>NZ_JACHYN010000001.1 GCF_014192915.1 Azospirillum sp. OGB3
ATAGGGGGACCTCGTCGCTGTGGTCCCTCCCGTGAATCACACCGCCCGGCTCAGCGGGAATCGCCGCATGAGTCGTACTCCGCAGGACTTGGTATAAATCAACCTTGCACCGTCAAGGAGCCGAGCGATGTCGATCAAACCACCCAAACCCATAGCCGACTATGTCGAGGCTAATGCACAACTCGATGTGGACGGCATGCTGAAACCTTTTGCCGCCGACGCGGTCCTCTTGGACAACGGAAAACGTCACAAGGGCCACGCCGCGCTGCGAACCTTGTTTGAAGACGAGGTGATTGCGGTCAAGGCCATCTTCACGCCGGACACTGTTCGCGAAGAGAACGGCCAAGTCGTGGCCGAAGGCCTTGCCCATGGTGACTTCAAGGGCAGCCCCATCCGCTTCACCTATCGCTTCACGCTCGAACACGACGCGATCAAGGCCTTGGAGATCACGGCATGAACATCAAGGCTGATCCAACTGAGTTCGCGGGAAAACGAGTGCTCATCAGCGGCGGCACCAAGGGCTTGGGCCGCGCGACCGTCGATCGCTTCCTGGCCGGCGGCGCCCGGGTGATCACCGCCGCCCGCGGAACCCCGCAGCCGATCGACGGCGTCGAGTTCGTCCAGGCAGACCTGACGACAGCCGAGGGCGGGGCAACCCTGGCCAAGGCGGCGATCGAGCGTATGGGCGGCATCGACATCCTCGCTCATGTGATCGGCGGCTCGGCCTCGCCTGGCGGCGGCTTTCTCGCCCTGACGGAAGATCACTGGCTCGCCGAGCTGAACCTTAACCTTTTGGCCACTGTCCGCCTTGATCGCCTCTTGGCTCCGCAGATGATGGAACGGGGTGCCGGCGCGATTGTGCATATCACGTCGATCCAATCGATCCTGCCGCTTCCCGAATCGACCACCGGCTACGCCGCCGCAAAGGCCGCGCTCAGGACCTACAGCAAGTCGATCTCCAAGGAGCTGGGTCCGAAGGGCGTGCGGGTCAACGCCGTCTCCCCCGGCTGGATCATGACCGAGTCGTCCGTCGACTTTCTGAAGCGTCTGCAGGCCGCCAACGGCGGCACGATCGAGGAGGCGCGGCAAGTTGTCCTTGATGCTCTGGGCGGGATCCCGATCGGGCGTGCGGCCGAGCCCGATGAGGTTGCCGATCTCATTGCCTATCTGGCCTCGGATCGCGCCGCCGCGATCCACGGCGCCGAGTTCATCATCGACGGCGGCACCGTCCGGACTGTCTGAGGTCATCACCCCGACGCCCGCCCTCCGTGGCAGGCGTCGGGAAGCAGCGGGTCCGGTGGTGTGGGCATGACGCTCCCGGCCCCCAGTTTTGTCCACGCCGGCCTTGTCCCAGGCAGACCGGTTGCTCGCTAACAAACGCCTGGATCGACGACGGGATCGGTTGGGGCGCATCATCCCCGCACGGCTCACAGCGGCGGCCATCGTCATCATCGCAAACCGACTCACTGATTCTGAAAACCCTGATTCTGAAAACCGCACCCAAGACCTGCCCCCGCGCTGACGGGCGTCCGGCGGACCGGGAAGGTGTTGCAGACCGGGATGACCGAGAGGTCCGGCTCCTCCGCGCCGTCGAGAAACTCCATTCCGACGGCGCAGCCAGACTATACCAAAAGGCGTATTGGCACATCCCGTAAAGCCTGTTATCCAGACCCTCCGGTTTTGTTTCTGAAAGTTGGGAGGCTGCATGCGTACGATCTGCTTGCTGACATCTCCCGCACCGGTCAACCGTTAGGTCGCCCGACCGCAAGGGCCGACCGCGGGCTTTTTAGGCCCGGCAACGGTCATCGATATTCCCATTCATTGGACGGCGCCGCCCGGCCCTGATCGCGCCACAGCCATGGCCGCGTCTCGGGCCGCCCGCCGTGGAGACGGCGCGTCCCCGCGCCGAACGGAGTCATGGCTGTTTTGAAACGCACCGGCCGAACGGACGCGATCCGCGCCGTTCTCGCCTTCACCTTCCGTCATTGGAGCCGCCGGAAGCCGTTGGTGGCTTGGATCGCCGGCACCATCGCGCTCGCGACGCTGGCCGACGTCTTCATGCCGCTGTTCGCCGGCCGTCTGGTCGACGCGCTGGCCCTGCTGCCGGACGACCGCGAGACGGCGCGCGACGCCGCCGTCGGCGCCTTCGCCGCCATGGTCGGTCTCGGCGCCGGGATGGTCGTGCTGCGCCACGTCGCCTGGAGCGGCGTCATCCCGCTGACGCTGCGCATCATGGCCGACGTCGGCCAGGACAGCTTCCATCGCGTCCAGCGGTTCTCGACCGATTGGCACGCCAACAGCTTCGCCGGGTCCATCGTCCGCAAGATCACGCGCGGCATGTGGGCGCTCGACACGCTGAACGACACGCTGCTGCTGGCGCTGTGGCCGTCGCTGGTCGTGCTCGCCGGAACGATGCTGCTGCTCGGTCTGCAATGGCCGGTGATGGGGCTCGTCATCGCGGTGGGAACGGCGGTCTACATCGCGCTGACCGTGCTTTTCGCAACGCTTTACATCGCCCCGGCGGCGCGGCTGTCCAACGCCTGGGACACGCGGCTCGGCGGCACGCTGGCCGACGCCATCGGCTGCAACGCGGTGGTGAAGGCGTTCGGCGCCGAGCCGCGCGAGGACGAGCGGCTGGCCCAGGTCGTCGGGAAATGGAGCCGCCGGACCAGCCGCACCTGGACCCGCCACACCCGCCACAGCACGGCCCAGCTCGTCATCCTGCTGCTGATCCGCAGCGGCGTGGTGGCGACCGCCCTGTGGCTGTGGTGGCGGGGGCAGGCGACGCCCGGCGACGTCGCCTATGTGCTGACCACCTATTTCGTGGTCCATGGCTATCTGCGCGACATCGGCATGCACATCAACCATCTCCAGCGCTCGATCAACGAGATGGAGGAGCTGGTGGCCATCCACGCCGAACCGCTGGGGGTGGAGGACCGGCCCGACGCCGTGCCCCTGCGCATCACGGCCGGCGAGGTGTGCTTCGACCGCGTCACCTTCCGCTATGGCGGCCACACGACGCCGCTCTACCGCGACCTGTCGGTGACGATCCGGGCCGGCGAGCGGGTCGGGCTGGTCGGGCCGTCGGGTTCGGGCAAGACCACCTTCGTGAAGCTGATCCAGCGGCTGTACGACGTGACCGGGGGGTGTGTCCGGATCGACGGGCAGGATGTGGCCGGGGCGACGCAGACCTCGCTGCGCTCGCAGATCGCCATCGTCCCGCAGGAGCCGATCCTGTTCCACCGCTCGCTGGCGGAGAACATCGCCTACGGCCGCCCCGGCGCGACCCCGGCGGAGATCGAACGGGCGGCCCGGCTGGCCAACGCGCATGACTTCATCGCGCGCCTGCCCAAGGGCTACGCGACGCTGGTCGGCGAGCGCGGCGTCAAGCTGTCCGGCGGCGAGCGCCAGCGGGTGGCGCTGGCCCGCGCCTTCCTGGCCGACGCCCCGATCCTGATCCTCGACGAGGCGACCTCCAGCCTGGATTCGGAATCGGAGGCGCTGATCCAGGAGGCGATGGAACGCCTGATGCAGGGCCGCACGGCCCTCGTCATCGCCCACCGCCTGTCCACCGTGCGCAGCCTGGACCGCATCCTGGTCTTCCACCAGGGCCGCGTCGTCGAGGAGGGAACGCACGCCGCCCTGCTGCACCGCCCGTCCGGTCTCTACCGCCGCCTGTTCGAGCAGCAGTCGGCACCGGAGTCCGCCCGCCGGATCAGCGGTTGAGAAAGAAGCGCTTGATCGCGCCGCAGCCGCGGCGCGAACATGCCAGCCAGTGACAGCCGGCAATGTTGTGGTGCGCAGCTTCATCACCGACCGGATCGCCGGACATGGGCTTCGGCCCGCGTCATCGTCTCGGCAAGCCATTTCCGTGGCAACCCGCACCATCCACGGAAAACGACGAGCCGGGCCGAGCAAAACAGCACAATGGGAGGGTGAGACAATGAACTACCGCAAGCTCGGCCGCAGTGGGGTGAAGGTGTCGCCGCTGTGCCTTGGCAGCATGATGTTCGGCGGCCCCACCGACGAGCCGACGGCCGAGCGGATCATCGCGCACGCCGCGGAAGCCGGCATCAACTTCATCGACACCGCCGACGTCTACAACGACGGCCGGTCGGAGGACATCGTCGGCCGCGCCGTGAGGAACGACCGCGAGCGCTGGGTGGTGGCGACCAAGGTCGGCAACCCCACCGGACCGGGACCGAACCAGCGGGGCCTCTCGCGGCGTCGGCTGACCATGGCGTGCGACGCGAGCCTCCGGCGCCTGGGCACGGATTGGATCGACCTTTACTACCTGCACCGCGAAGACCCCGACACCCCGCTGGAGGAGACCGTTGCCGCGCTGGGCGACCTGATCCGCAGCGGCAAGATCCGCGCAATCGGCGTGTCGAACTTCCGGTCCTGGCGCATCGCCGAGATCTGCCGCCTGTGCGACCGTCTGGGCATCGACCGGCCGGTGGCCTGCCAGCCCTATTACAACGCCCTCAACCGCATGCCGGAGGTCGAGATCCTGCCCGCCTGCGGCCACTACGGCTTGGGCGTGGTCCCCTACAGCCCGCTCGCCCGCGGCGTGCTCACCGGCAAATACCGCCCGGGGGATGAACCATCCGTCGACACCCGCGCCGGCCGCAAGGACCGGCGCATGATGAACACGGAATGGCGCCCGGAAAGTCTGGAGATCGCCCAGGAGATCAAGAACCACGCCGAAGCGCGCGGAATCACGCCGGGGCAATTCGCCGTCGCCTGGGTGCTCAACAATCGCCTCGTGACCGCTCCGATCGCCGGGCCGCGCACGGAAGAGCAATGGCGCGCTTACCTCGGCGCTCTGGATTACGCCTTCACCGCTGAGGACGAGGCGCTGGTCGACCGGCTGGTAACCACCGGACATCCCTCGTCGCCAGGCTACAACGACCCCGCCTACCCCATCGAGGGCCGTCCCGCGCGAACCACCTCACCGGCCGGACCGTAGGCCTTATGGGGCGAGTCACGCCGCCGTGCGGCGTTGTGCGTCACATCAGCCCTTCCTGATGGGCCTGGTGGACGGTTCGCACGGTGGGTCGGAAGCCAAGAGCGCGCGCCAGCGAACCGTCCACATGAAGATGCCATGGATTCGGGAGAGGGCCGGAGTTCGCCGCCACTCTCGCATCCAGCAAGCCCGCAAGCTCGAAGATGGACAGAGGGGCGTCGTCGGCGACATTCACGACGCGCCGGTCGAACACCCCATCCAGCGCGAGCTTCACGGCGGTGGCGATGTCGCGGTGGTGGATCGTGCTCATCCGTTGGGCCGGATGCCAGCCGCCGACATGGTCGGGAAGCGATTCGAGATGCCCGTCGCCGTCGCCGTACACGAACGGGAAGCGGATGATGGACCAGATCAGGCCGCTGTCGCGCAGGTCCCTTTCCGCGGCCACCTTGCTCGCCGGATAGGGATGCTTGGGATCGACCGCATCGTCCTCGCGGCCGGGATGCGGGTTGTCCAGGTTGTAGACATGGCTGGTGCTCGCCATGATGAAACGGGCATCCGGGGCGTTCGCCTTCACCGCAGCGATCAGATTCCGGGTGCCGTCGCGATTGCTCTTCCAGATGAGGCCGGTGTCCTGGCTGCGGAAAACCGCCGCCAGATGCACGACCGCCGAAACGCCCCGGACGGCCTCCGCCAGCGTCGCGGGGTCGAGGATGTCGCCAGCCACGGCGGCAGCGCCCCGAGGGCAGGGTTTTCCGGACCGCAGCAGCGCGCGGCAGGCGAAACCGGCCTCCATCAGCCGCGGGGTCAGCCGTTCACCGACAAGGCCGGTCGCTCCGGTTATCAGCACCGTCATCGGCTCATTCCTTTCGCAACAGGTTCTGCAGCCGCTCGGTGGCCAATTGCAGGACACGGACCGTCGTCGCCAGATCGGCCTCGTCGATGCCGCCGAACGCTGCGTCGTGAATGAAGGAAAGATCGGGAAGCTCGCGCCACAGGGTCTCACCCGCAACGGTCAGCGTCAGAAGACGCTGACGCTGGTCTTCTCCGCTTGAGGTCTGCTCGACCAGAGTCTTGCGCACGAGCGTGGTGACGATCCCGCTCAGCGTCGCGCGTTCCAGCTCAAGCGCTCGTCCGAGATCGCGTTGGACGGTCGGGCCGAAGTTGGCCAAATGCCAGAGAACATACCACTGCGTCGATCCCAGATCGTAGGGCCGCAGGGTCGCGTCCATGAGGGCGCGGCCCGCGAAGTAGCATCGCTTCGCCCACCCTCCCACGGCCGGACGCCCGGCGTCGCTCCGCTCCGGCATGAAGCCGACCCTCCCCATAATTCGTTCGCTAGCTTGCGATATTTGCAAGGTAGCGAACGATTGTCAAGCGGCCTCCCCCGCCCCTCGTTCTCGGGTTCTTTGGCACCGACACGGTTGATGAAAAAGGCGAGTTCAGCGGCAATCGTGCCGAAGGAGCGACGTTTCCGAACCGGGTTGGCAGCACCCGCACACGGGAACACCTCACACTCATCGTGGTCGCTGACCGCATGACGGAACATTTTCAACGGCCGGAAGGCACGCGCATCCGGATCGAGTGGACGCGCCTCCAATGAGGCCGTTGGGTTGATCCCACCGGGCAACGGGCTGACCGCGCACCAGCCGTCGGCGATTGCAAAGCGCAGCTTACCAGTCCGATCAGGATGCGGCGCCTTATTCCCCGAGCCATCGCGAACCACTCTCAATGACCTGCGATCCCGAGGCCCCCGTCCTGCCCGCGGCCGGCCCGCGGCCGGCGGCCAACATGGTGCAATCACTGAGGGAGTTCCGATGCCGGACCCGCAAGACAGGCAACCTTTCGACCTCACCCGCCGGCAGGTTCTGGAGACCGGGACCATCGCCTCGTTGACCGGCGCGATGCTGCCCACCGCCGGGCTCGCCCAGCAGGCCGGTCCGCAACCCTCACCGGAGAACGGCATGACGGTCCACCTGTCCTTCCGCGTCAACGGCCGCCCGACGGCGTTGGACATCGATGCCCGGGCGTCCCTGCTGGACCTGCTGCGCGAGCGGCTGGGCCTCGTCGGCGCGAAGAAGGGCTGCGACCATGGTCAATGCGGCGCCTGCACGGTCCATATGGACAACCGCCGGGTCGCCTCCTGCCTGACGATGGCCGCCAAGGCCGATGGCCGCGACGTGACCACCATCGAAGGCATCGCCCGGGCGAACGGTCTTCATCCCATGCAGCAGGCCTTCATCGACCACGACGCCCTGCAATGCGGATACTGCACGCCCGGCCAGATCATGGCCGCGATCGCCTGCGTCAAGGAGGGGCACGCGTCGACGCCGGAGCAGATCAAGGAATACATGAGCGGAAACATCTGCCGCTGCGGCGCCTATGTCGGCATCGTCGCGGCGATCGAACAGGCCGCTCCCCAGATCGAGAGGAGCTGAGCCATGAAGCCCTTGTCCTACGTTCAGGTCCGAACGGCCCGTGAGGCGATCGAGGCCTTCGTCGCGGCCGGCGAAAGCGCCCGCTACATCGCCGGCGGCACCAATCTCTACGACCTGATGAAGCTCGGTATCGAGAAGCCGGCGCATCTGATCGACATCGCCGACCTCGATGGCGCCAACCGCATCGACACGGACGGCGACCGGCTGTTTTTCGGTGGTGCTGCGCTGATGGCGGACGTCGCCGAGCATCCGGTCGTGCGCGACGATTATCCGGTGCTGGCGGAAAGCCTGTCGAAGGCGGCCTCCCAGCAGCTGCGCAACATGGCGACCGTCGGCGGCAACCTGTTGCAGCGGACGCGCTGCCCCTATTTCCGGAACGGCGCGGACGGCACCTACCCGTGCAACAAGCGCGAACCGGGCTCCGGCTGCGCCGCCATCGGAGGGATTGACCGGTCCCAGGCCGTGCTGGGGGCGAGCGCGGCCTGCAACGCCGTGTCGCCCGGGGACTGGCCCGTCGCGCTGATGGCGATGGATGCCGCGGTCGAGCTGCAGGGCCTCGACGGAACGCGGGTGATCCCGATCTCCGAACTCTACCGGCCGCCCAGCCGGACGCCTCACCTCGAATTCACCATCGGCCGCGAAGAGATCGTCACCGGCATTTCGGTGCCGAAGACCGCCGCCGGTCGGAATTCCACCTATCTGAAGGTGCGCGACCGCGAATCCTACGCCTTCGCGCTGGTGTCCGCCGCGGTGGCGCTGGAGATGGACGGCGATCGCGTGCGGCAGGCGCATGTGGCGCTCGGCGGGGTGGCCACCGTGCCGTGGCGCGGGCGTCCGGCCGAGGCTGTCCTGCGCGGTGAAACCCTCGATCGCGGGCGGGCCCTGGAGGCCGCCAGGGCGGCCTTCGCCGAGGCCCGGGCCGGCCGCCACAACGCCTTCAAGATCGAACTCGGCGCGCGGACCCTTGCCGACGCCATCATCAACGCCGGGAGCAGGAACCAATGACGCCGAACCGCAACGCGGACCGTCCCAGGATCGACGCCCATGAGAAGGTGCTCGGCCGTGCCCTGTACGCCGCCGACCAGCCGTTCCCCGGGCTGCTTCACGCGATGACCGTGCCGGCGACGATCGCCAAGGGGCGGATCCTGTCCATCGACACGGCGGCGGCTCTCCAGGTTCCGGGCGTCGTGCGCGTCTTCACCCATGATGATTTTTCGCAGATCCGGACGACGCCCGCCGCCCGCGGCGCCTATGGGCAACCGGGAAAGGGCCACCAGCCCATGACCGCCCCGCAGGTCCGCCACCGGGGCGAACCGGTCGCCCTGGTGGTCGCCGAAACGCTGGAGGCGGCGGTCGAAGGCGCCGAAGCCGTGACGGTGCGCTACGCCGAGGAATCCTTCAGCGCGCGGATGGACGACGACCTTGCGGGTCCCGAGCCGGAGGCCGCCGGCCAGCTCGCGTCCGGCGATGCCGAGGCCGCCTTCGCCAACGCCGCGCACATCGTCGATGTGGAGTATCGACATCCCCAGCAGCATCACAATCCCATTGAGCTGATCTCGACCACCGCCGCGTTCGAGGACGGCACGCTGCGGATTTACGAGGGAACGCAGTCCGCCGCGGCCTTCGCCGGCGGCTTGGCCGGCATGATGGGGATGGAGCCGCAGGCGCTGCGCGGCGTGAGCCCCTACACGGGCGGAGGGTTCGGCCAGAAGAACGGCGTTCAGGAGCAGAGCGTGCTGGTGGCGAGCGCCGCCCTGCTCCTGCGCCGCCCGGTCAAGCTCGTCATGCCGCGGGGCCAGCTGTTCCACACCGCGTCCTACCGCCCGCAAAGCCGGCATCGCGTCCGGCTCGCCGCGGACGGTAACGGCCGCCTGCTCGCCGGCATCTATGAAACGGTGCAGCAGAACAGCCGGTATGACGGCTTCGGCAGCGATCACGGCGCCAATCCGCCGCGCATGTACGGGTATGGCGCGTGGCGGGGAAGCGAGCGCATCGTCCGGGTCGACACCCAGACCCCCGGCCACCAGCGCGCCCCGCACGAGCATCCGGCCAGCCACGCCACCGAATGCGCGCTCGACGAACTCGCCGGGGCGCTCGGCATGGACCCCGTGGCGCTGCGCCTCGCCAACGACACCCAGCGCGACCCGATCACCGGCAAGCCCTTCTCCTCCCGCCATCTTGCGGACTGCCTGAGGCGCGGGGCCGCGCGGTTCGGCTGGGAGCGATGGACGAACCAGCCCGGCGCCCTGGTCGCCGGAAACGGCGACCGCATCGGCCTCGGCGTCGCCTGCGGCAGTTACAAGGCCGCCATGACGCCCTCCGTCACCACGCTTCGGCTCTCCGCCGGCGGCCAATGCCGGATCGCGACGTCCGGTCACGAAATGGGACAGGGATTGCGCACCGTCATCGCCGCGGAGCTGATCGACGTCCTCGGCGTGGACCCCGGCAAGCTCGACATCCGGATCGGCGACACCGGTCATGCGCCCCAGCACCTCACCGCGGGCTCCTGGGGTGCGGGAAGCGCGGCCCCGGCGGCGCGGGCCGCCGCCTTGAAGCTGCGCGAGGAACTGAGCCAATTGACCGGAGCGGTGTTGTCGGACGAGCCCGTTCATGTCCAGCTTGCCCGGACCCGGCGCCCTTATCTGGAGGTGTCGGTCGACACCGTGCCGCTCGGCAAGGACCGGCAGGCGATCGAGCAGCTGCGCCGGGGCATGCCGGTGACGACCGGTCCCGAATACCCCGACTTTCTGGCCTTCAGCTGGATCGCGCATTTCGCCGAAGTCCATGTCGAGCCGTCGACGGGACGCGTGCGGGTCCGGCGGGTCGTCAGCGTCGCCGATTGCGGACGGGTGATGAACCGCCGCACGGCGGAAAGCCAAGTCCGGGGCGGCGTGGTCTGGGGGATCGGCGCCGCCCTGCGCGAGGCCGGCGAATGCGATCCCCGCTTCGGCGGCGTTCTCAACAACGACCTCGCCGACTATGTCGTGCCGGTCAACGCCGACGTCGGCGCCATCGAGGTCGATTTCATCGACGAGCCGGACACCCGCCTCAACCTGTCGGGGGTCAAAGGGCTCGGCGAGGTGGCCATGGTCGGCGCGGCGGCGGCCATCGTCAACGCCGTCCACAACGCGACCGGAAGGCGAATCCGGCATCTGCCGATCCGGATCGAGGACCTGCTCTAGAGTCCGCCCGGGTCCTCGGCCGTGCGGTCCACCCGGTGGATCGCGTGGCCGGCGGATCAACCAAGCCATGAAAGCCCGTTTGGAAACGCTGCCGTGCCGTGGACCCCCCAAGATCTTCAATCGATCATATTGGGTTGATCTTTATCACCTCTGTATCGTCCCATGTCAGAACCCGCCCGTCTCCCGCATGCAGTTCCAGCCGGGCGACCGGGGCGCCCGTTTCAGCGGCGATCAACGAGGATCGCGGTTCATCTGGGCCATAGAGATGGTCTTCACCCCACTGGCGCAGCGCGACGATAACGAGAAAAAGGCCGCGCCCCTTTTCGGTCAGGACATATTCCTTGTAGGCGCTGCCGTCCGAAGCCGGCGCGGTCTCCAGAATGCCGCGCTCGGTCAGATCGCGCAGCCGGGTTGCCAACATTCCCTTGGCAATGCCAAGGCCGCTCTGAAACTCGTTGAATCGTCGTACTCCGTCGAAGGCGTCGCGAATGATCAGCAGCGACCACCAATCGCCGATGACATCGAGCGCGCGCGCCACCGGGCAACCCGCATCCCAAAGACTGACCCGCTTGACCATGCCCCCGGTCTCCACCGCGCAAATCTGGTCCTAAAATAGAACTGGAATTTCGTATGCGCAAGTGGTCTCGATATGAAACCAGATTGGCTTCACGAACGGGATCACGATGCGGAACACAAGCGGACCAACGGCACGGCGCCCGCCGGATGGCGGGTTATCAAGAGTTGCGACGCTGATCTTTGCCGTTGCCGCCGGCCTCAGTGTGGCAAACATCTATTACGCTCAGCCATTGCTCGACGCGATCGCGAGGGATTTTGGGATTTCGCCGGCTGCCATCGGCCTTGTCGTGACACTGACCCAGGTTGGTTATGCGCTGGGGCTGATTTTCATCGTACCACTTGGCGACCTGCTTGACCGTCGTCGGCTTGTCATTGGTCAAGGCCTTCTGTCGATCATCGCGTTGGTCGCTGTAGCGACAGCGAAAACCGAAGAGGTTCTGTTCACCGGCCTTGCCGCGATGGGCCTGCTCGCCGTCGTGGTGCAGGTTCTGGTCGCCTTCGCCGCGACGCTGGCGACGCCCGCCGAACGCGGCAGGGCGGTCGGCACGGTGACGAGCGGTGTCGTCATCGGCATCCTTGGCGCCCGCTTTGTCGCCGGGCTGCTCGCCGACCTCGGCGGCTGGCGGGTGGTCTATCTGACATCGGCCATTCTGATGGCGGCTATGGTCGGGCTGCTGACGCGTGTTCTGCCGCGAACGCCGCTGCCGGACAGCACCGACAGCTACGCCGAGACACTGCGTTCCATTCCCGCCCTGTTTCTGCGTGACCGGGTTTTGCTGACGCGCGGTCTTCTCGCTCTGCTGATCTTTGCGGCCTTCAGCACATTTTGGACAAGCTTGGTTCTGCCGCTCAGCACCGCTCCTTTCCACTATTCGCACACGCAGATCGGACTGTTCGGTCTGGTCGGTCTGGCAGGGGCGGCAGCCGCGACCGGCGCGGGACGCCTCGCGGACCGCGGTCTCGGCCAATGGACGACGGCACTGTCTCTCACGCTCCTGCTGCTGTCATGGGGGCTGATTGCGTTTCTGCCGTCGTCCATTCCGCTTCTCCTGATCGGCGTTGTCCTGCTCGATCTTGCCGTGCAGGCGGTCCACGTCACCAACCAGAGCATCATCGTCGCCCGCCACCCGACGGCACGCAGCCGTCTCGTCGGTGGTTACATGGTTTTCTATTCGATCGGCAGCGCCATGGGAGCAAGTGCCGCGACCATGGCTTACGCCCATGCCGGCTGGCACGGTGTTTCGATGCTGGGAGCAGCATTCAGCGCCGCTGCAATGCTGACTTGGGCCGGCGCGCGCCACCGGCCCCACCGGCCGGTCGGTAGCGAAGCGACGGAATGCGCCGACGGGCTCTAAGCTTCTGGCTTGCCGACGGCGCCGGGAGTCCACTCCGGTCCACCCGGTGGATCGCCGGCCAGCGGATCAACCATGCCCCGAGATATCATCCCGTGCCAAATTGCTGGGGTCGTGGGCGTGTTTGATCCCAACTGGAGGCAATTCGTCTTCCGCTGTTTTCATCGCGACATCACCCTGTTGCCATGGCCGTCTTCCTGACCGGGCGACGCCTTGCGGCATTTTGCGGTGGAGGATGGACAGCATGGCGGACCAGTCGATAAAATTCTCCTACGACTACGGAAAATACAAATATTTCGAATTTTCCGGAAACAACAACAAGGTGGATGTCGAGTTTTCCTGGGACTCTCCAAAAACGGACCCATCGGGAAAGCCGATGCCGAAGAAGGTCGTCGATCTCTTCAACAAGAATGTGCGCGAGGCCATTCAGGAGTTGATGAAGACCGAAGAGAAGACGGTAGCCGAAATAAAGAAGCAAATTCAGGCGTGGGATCAAAAGATCGCGAAGCACGAGATCGACGGCCGCAACCTGTTTCTGTTTCTGAACACGATCAACGACACCATGGAGCAGCGGGCCGCCGACCGCTTCGGGGGAATCGTCGGCGGTATCGCGACGGTCATGAAGCTGATCGTGAAGAAGGCCTTCGCCGGCCTGGACGCGGCCGTGCGCAAGATGCTCGAAGACATGAAGTGGAAGGTTTACGCCAAGACGGTGGGAAAGATCGCCCTCGCTCTGACGGCGACGGCCCTCGCCATCACGGCCACGGTGCTGACCGGAGGCGCGGCGCTGCCGCTGGTCGTGGCGGGCGCCAAGATCACGCTCGACGTGGTCAAGGAGGGGAAGGCGGCCTACGACAGTTTCAACGACGGCGCGGACGAGGTCGTCGCCTTGCAAAGCGCCGTGGCGAAGCACCGGAGCAGCGCGCAGGAGGCGATGAAGGTGGTCGAGCGGGCCGAGAGCCGGCGCTACCTCATGGCGGAATCGGTGAACAAGCTGGAGCGGCAGCTTCGGGCGGCGGAGGCCAAGTACGAAGACGTGGAGCGCATCCTCAGTCAGAAGAAGATCGACGGAATCGCCGTGACCGAAGATGCCTCCATCCTGGCTCTCGTCAAGAAGGTGAAGCAGTACAAGGATCTGATCGACCGCCTCACCCCCCTGCTGAATGGAGCCCGCGCCGACCTGAAGCGTCTGGACGCGATGATCGACGGAGCGCGGCGGGCGTTCGACCCGTCCACCTACGATGCGATCCCAAACGCCGACTGGAAGACGATCCTCAAGAAATACGCGGATGAGTACGGCTCGACGGTCAAGACGCTGGGTGACCTGGGCTCCAGCATCGCGACCGTCGTTCAGAAGCTGGCCTGATCCCCCGCCCGCCAGTCGTAGCCCTTCATGTGATCGAGGAACGCCCGCATGGCCGCGCTCGGAAGGCGGCGGTTCGGGTAATACAGATACCAGTGCGGCAAGGTGGGGCTCCACTCCGGGAAAAGCTCCACCAGCCGACCGTCCTGGACATGGGGTTTCGCATAGTCGTCCAGGACGTGGGCGATGCCCCGGCCGGCCAGGGCGGCCTGGAGTTCGTTGTGCACCGTGCTGACCGTCAGGCGTCCGGCGGGCGTGACCTCCAGCGCGTCGCTCCCACGGGCGAACCGCCACGTGACGAGGGTGCCCCCGGGAAACCGCCGCCTGATGCAGTCATGCTCGACGAGGGCATGCGGCGTCACCGGCTGGCCATGCCGCGCGATGTAACCCGGTGACGCGACGATCGCGTATCGGAGCGACGGCCCGAACGGGACCGCGATCATGTCCTGCGCCAACTGCTTCCCGAACCGGACGCCGGCATCGAACCCCTGCTCCACGATGTCGATCACCGCGGCATCGCTGATGATCTCGATCTTGACCTCGGGATAGGCGTCCATGAAGTCGAAGACCAGCGGGCACAGGAGATGATCGACGGCGGGCGCCGGCGCGTTGATCCGCACCGTTCCCGACGGGCTGTCCCTCAGCTCGTCGACCTCGGCGATGGCAAGCTGTATATCGCTCAGCGCCGGGGCCAGGCGATCGAGGAGGCGCTGCCCGGCCTCCGTCGGCGACACGCTCCTCGTCGTCCGGTTGAGCAGCCGGATGCCGAGAGCCTCCTCCAGGGCGTTCATCGTCTGGCTCAAGGCCGATGACGAGACGCCCCGTTCGAGCGCCGCCGCGCGGAACCCGCCACAGCGCACGATTGCCACGAACACATCGAAGCTGTCCAAGCGAAGGGGGTTCATTGCGAAGCAGACCTAATCAAGCCGGTCACATTTAACGAGCTTATCAGCGCAATCCTGCCGTGTCATGGTCGATCTGCGGTTGATTGTCGCGCCCGAACGCCGCCCATGACCGGTCCCCTCCGGTGCCGTGGGGGGAAGCGGGCGCCCCCACTCGGAAGGAAACGCCGATGAATGCCCTCACCCTGAACCGACGCAGGATCATGCTGTCCGCGGTCGTCGGCGCATCGACCCTGGTTCTTCCCGGTGGCGATGGGGGCGCGTCTGCGCAGGCGACGCCCGCGACCGGCAACGCCGGCCATTACCGTTTCCGGGTCGGCGAGATCGGCGCGACGGTGTTGAGCGACGGCGTGATCGGCGGTCCGCCCCGCGTCTATGCGAGCGATGCGCCCGAAGCGGAACTTCAGGAGGTGCTGCGGCGCGCCTTCCTGCCGACCGACCACATGACGTTGAATCTGAACACCCTTCTGATCGAAACCGGCGGTCGGCGCATCCTTGTCGAGGCCGGCGCGGGCGCGACGATGGGGCCGAACGGCGGACGGATTTTTCAGAACCTCGCGGCGGTCGGGCTTGGTCCTGCGGACATCGACGCCATCGTGATTTCGCACACCCATCCCGACCATGTCGGCAATCTCAGGACCGCGACCGGCGGCAGGGCGTTCCCCCGGGCCACCGTCTTCGTGCCGAGGGCGGACTGGGATTTCTTCGTCCGCAACGATCCGGATCTGTCCTACATGCCCGTTCCGGAGGATTTCCGCCTGCGCTTCGCCGCCGCGATCAAGAGCAGCCTCGAACCGGTCGGAAACGAGGTCGAACTCTATGAGGCGGGCGCCGAGATCGTGCCGGGCCTCACGACGATCGCCGCCTCCGGCCACACGCCGGGCATGGCGACCTTCCTCGTCCATTCCGGGAACGACCAGTTGCTGCTGACCGCCGACCTCGCCTACCACCCGGTCGTCAACGTCGACAATCCCTGGCGTCCCGGCCCCGATCGCGACAAGGAAACCGCGCTCGCCTCGCGCCGGCGCGTCTTCGACCAGGCGGCCGCCGACCGCATTCCGGTGCTGGGTTTCCATTTTCCGTTTCCGGGCCTTGGCCGGATGCTCAAGACCGACGGCGGCTACGCCTGGGTCCCCGCGAACTGGCAGTTCTGAGATGCGAACCGCCCCAGGTCTCCGAGGGGCGGAACAACAGCGGCTTATCCGACCTTCGGCAACAGCGGTCAGCGCGTTTCTATCAACAGGCGCCGCAGCCAGATGCCAGAGGGATCGGCCTCGGTGCGGCGGTGCCAGACCAGTGAGTCATTGAAATTCGGGATCAGGAACGGCAGCGGGAAGGACAGCAGGCCCTGCGACAGCGCGATCGATTCCAGGCGCGACAGCAAGGTCGCGATCAGTTTCGTCCCGACGACGGCGGTGATGTTGCTCATGAAACTTGGTGAGCGCAGGGCGATGATCCGGTGACGTCCGATGCCCTTCAAAAAGACGTCGATCGGGCTTGAGCTCGAGGCGCGGAACTGGGCGATTGCATGCGGATAGCGCAAATACTCATCAAGAGGAACGCCCTCGTCGATCAACTCCATCAACACCAACGACACGGGGCAGGTCTTCACCGGCCTGACGCTGACCGTGACGGGCATCGTCGATGGCGCGTCGGAAATGCTGGGCTTCACCATACCGGGGATAATGGGGGGGCCGTCACCATCGCGCTGACCAGCGCCGGCACGCCGTCCAATGGCCAGCGCGTCGTCACCCTCACCAGCGTTTCCGCCACTGTGACCGTGAGCTGACGGGCAACGGAAGCACCAGCCCGGTCGACGTGAGCTTCGTGTCGGTGTCCGGCAGCACGCTGACGCTGACCCTCAGCAACGCCACGCTCACCGCCGGCGATTCGATCAACTTCCGCTGCATCGATCCGAACGGCAGCGACGACGCCAGCGGCATCATCCAGAGCGCCCCCGGCGGGCTGGACGCCCTCGGCTTCGACGCCGTCCTGACCGTGGGCGCGGCACGGCCCGTCCCGGCCCTGCAGTCACCTCGGCGGCGCCACCTACACCACCACCGGCGGCGCCTGGAGCCCGCATCACCATCATTGGACAGACCGGAAACCTCGCCGCCTGGTTCGGCTGAGCGACAGGTCCGGACAGCGTCCGGCAAGCGCCGGGTTGGCGGGCACGCTGTGGTGGGCTGATGTGGTGGACGGTCCTTCCGCCACATCAGCCCACGGGTTGCCGGGGGTCCGCTACCTCATCAGCATCGCCGCCGGTCGAACGAAGCTCTTGCGGCCGCGCTTGAAGCCCATGAGGGGCGCGGCTATGCCGCCGAAGGCGTCGGCCTCGTCTTCGGCGTCGAGCACGATCATGTCCGCCCGTCCACCGACTGCGATGCCATAGTCCGCGATCCGCATCAGCCGGGCGGCCCCGGTCGAGATCATGTCGAGGCAATCACCGAAACGCTCAGGCCCCAGATGCATGAGGTTCGCGTAGAGATTGCCCATCCGGATCAGCGAGCCATCGCCGAAGGGCGTGAAGGGATTCAGGACGTTGTTGGTCGCGACCGAGACGGCGACGCCGCCTTCCGCCAGCCGATGAACCGGCGCCACCCCGCGCGGCGCCCGATGGTTGGCGTCGCGCCCGTTGAGATAGAGATCCGTCGCGGGCAAGGCCGTCACACCCACGCCGGCATCGGCCAGGAGCGCGATCATCCGCTCAAGAGCGGCATCGTCGATGGCCGCGAGCTTGGTGGCATGGCCGACGGCGACCCGCCCCTGCCAGCCCGCCACCACCGTCCGCCGGCAGATCTCCCCGAGATGGGACCAGCTGGGATCGAGATCGAAATCCAGATGGAAATCGAGATCGACGTCATGCGCCACCGCCAGGGCGAAGATCCGTTCCATCTGCCGGGACGGATCGGCATCGGTGTAAGGACAGCCGCCCAGGAGATCGGCCCCCTCCGCCAGGGCCTGGGTCAGCAGCCGTTCGACCGCCGGGTCGTGGGTCATCCCCTCCTGCGGGAAGACGCAGATCGACAGGTCGACGGCGAAGGCGTAATCCCGCTTGAGCCGCGTCATGGCCTCGAAACTGCGCAGGCCAACCAGCGGATCGAGTTCCACATGGGCCCGCATGAACATGGTGCCCTGCGTGACCGCCCGCTCCAGGGTGCGGGCGCCGCGCTCGTAGACATCCTCGACCGTGAATTCCCTTTTCAGGCGGGACACCGCGGCGATCGCCCCCTTGAGCCCGCCGCCGGCATCGCGGCACCGGCAGAGCAGACAGGATTTGTCGAGATGGATGTGCGTATCGACCAGTCCCGGCAGGACGAGACGCCCGCCGGCATCCTCCTCGAGGACGGCGGTGCCGGCCAAGGCGGGGCCGATGGCGGTGATCCGTCCCTGCCGGACCGCGATGTCCTGCAGGCCTTGCCCTCCCCTCAGGCGGGCGTTGCGCAAGAGGAGGTCGAAAATGTGGTTCTGCGTCATCTCAGATCCGGCGTGACATTTGCATGCAAGAACAGTATGCACTTTCAATGCCAGTCCGACCACACTTGCGGAGTTCCCAATGAGTGAGATGACCGAACGCGATCTGCAGGCCGTGAAGGATTATCTGGACGCCTCCATGGCTCCCGATCCCGTGCGCGCGGCGAAACATGTGGCCCCGGGTTTCATCTGCCGCTTCACCGGGAATCGCGTGTTCACTACGCCGAGCGGGCCGACCGGCTTCAACGCCGCCCGCTACAAATGGGTGAAGAAGCGGATCGAGCGCTATGATGTGGTGCCGGGCGAGACGGAAACCATCGTCTACAGCCTCGGCTGCCTGTACGGCGCCTGGCCGGACGGCACGCCTTTCGACAACAACCGCTACGTCGACCGCTTCGTGGTGCGGGACGGGCTGATCGTCGAGACCGATGTCTGGAACGACAGCGCCGAGTGGATTCTCGACCCCTCCTGCGCGCGCTGACCTGTTTTCCTTGGCTTGGTTCCCTTGACTTGGTCCCCTGACCTCAATGCCTGGCGCCCTTATTCGGTGTAGGGCGCCAGGATATCCATGAGGTCCCGGCTCCTGGTGCCCGAGCTTTGCAGAAGCGCGCGGGAGGCCACCGCCTCCAAATGTTCGTCCATGAGGGCGCAGGCCTTGTCGGTTGGGCCGGTCCGGATCGCCTCGATCAGTTCCAGATGCTCGTTGACCGCGCATTCGGAGGAATGGGGCCGGCTGAAGACCGCCAGCGACAATCCCGCGCGGTAGCAGATCTCCGTCACGTAGCGGATCAGAACGGGCTTGCCGGTCATTTCCGCCAGCCGAACATGGAATTCCGTCGCCAGGCGGATCGAGATCCCCTCGGCGCCATGCCGGGCCTGATGCTCGGCGTCGACGATGGCCTTCAGCTGCTTCACCTGGGCCTCGGTCAGCTTGCCGGCCAGATGCCGGACGACCTGACGCTCGAGATCGACCCGGATGTCGAAGATGTCCCGCGCATCCTCGAAGGACGGCACGGCGACCACGGCGATGCGGTTCCGGCGCAGGTCGACGAGGCCTTCCGCCGCCAACTGCCCGAGCGCGCTGCGGGCGATGGTCCGGCTGACGCCGAAGCGTTCGCCCAGCGCATCCTCCGGCAGCCGGTCTCCCGGCGACAGCGCCCGCTCGATGATCGCGCGCCGCAAGGCCGTGCAGATCACCGCGACACGGTCACCACCGGTTTTCCTCGAACGCTTTTCCTCGACCATCGCCGCCCTCTCCTGCCCCGCTCTGCATAAGGGAGGTCAGGCGCGAATTCAACGTCGCCAAGTGCCGCATTTGAATGCAACAGCCTCACCACCCTGCACAAATTCATTGCATGCAGTAATTGTACACACTTTTCCTCGCCAAAACCCGGTCGTTCCGGACCTGGAGCGCAGCCCGCTCCGGAAAGTGGCGCACCTGTTGCATACAATTCGCCAGTCCGTCACGAGGTGCGCCGCATGTCCCCATCCCACGCCATCCAGCAAGGCCGCTCGTCCATCGCCGTCGAGCTCTCCCAAGCCGCCGTTTCGTTCGGCAAGCCGGGCAAGGCCGTTCCAGCCCTGCAGGAGACGAACCTTCGGATCGCCGATGGCGAGTTTGTCGCCCTGGTCGGCCCATCGGGCTGCGGAAAGTCGACGATCCTGCGGCTGACCGCCGGCCTGCTCCAGCCGACCCGGGGGGCCGTCCTCGTCGGCGGGCGCGAGGTGGCGGCCAAGGCCCTGCGCATCGGCATGGCCTTCCAGAATCCGACCATGCTGCCCTGGCTCACCATCGAGCGGAACGTCATGCTGCCGCTGAAGATCGTGCGGCCCTTCCGCTCCGACTACCGCGCCAAGCGCAAGACGGAGTATCGCGACCGCGTGCACGCCCTGCTGGCCGATGTCGGGCTCGACAAGTTCGCCGGCCATTATCCCTGGCAGCTGTCGGGCGGGATGCTGCAGCGCGCCAACCTCTGCCGCGCCCTCATCCATGAGCCGAGCCTGCTGCTGCTCGACGAACCGTTCGGCGCGCTCGACCAGTTCACGCGCGAGGAGCTGTGGGGGACGATGCAATCCCTGTGGCTGAAGCGCAAGCCGACCGTCCTGCTCATCACCCACGATCTGAAGGAGGCGGGGTTCCTCGCCTCGCGCGTCTGCGTGATGAGCGCCCGCCCCGGCCGCATCATCGACGACAGCGCCGTCGACTTCCCCCGCCCGCGCACGATCCAGATGACCTTCGATTCCGAGTTCGTCGCCCTCAACCAGCGGCTGCGCGACCTCATCATCGACGCGCGCACCGACACCGCCATCCGCGGAGCCTGAGCCATGAGCTACGAACTGCGCCGCCGCCTCTGGGCCGGCATCCTCATCCTCGGCTTCTTCGCGACGTGGGAAGTCCTCTGCCTCGCCCTTCAGGTCTCCGACCTCGTCCTCCCCCGCCCGAGCCAGGTGTTCGCGACGCTGGTCGACCGCCTCGGCATCCTGTGGCCCCATGTGCTGCAGACCCTCTGGACCACGATGATCGGCTTCGTCCTGGGCGTCACCGTCGGGGTGGTGATCGGGGCGGCCATCGGCGTCTCCCGCACCGCCTACGACACGGTCTACCCGCTGCTGATCGGCTTCTCCTCGATCCCCAAGGTCGCGGTGGTGCCGATCTTCGTGCTGTGGTTCGGATCGGGCGCGACGCCGGCCATCCTCACCGCGCTCGCCATGTGCTTCTTCCCGATCGTCGTCAACATCGCGACCGGCCTCGCCACCACCGAGCCGGAGCTGGAGGACGTCCTGAAGTCGCTCGGCGCCAGCAAGCTCGACATCCTGTGGAACGTCGGGCTGCCCCGCACCATGCCCTTCTTCTTCGCCTCGCTGAAGATCGCCGTCACCTTCGCCTTCGTCGGCAGCGTGCTGTCCGAAACCGTCGCCTCCAACAAGGGCATCGGCAACGTGATGATGACGGCCTCCTCGAACTTCGACGTGCCGCTGGTCTTCGCCGGCCTCTTCCTGCTCGCCGCCCTCGGCATCCTGCTCTACGTCGCCTTCTCGCTCGTCGAGGCGCGCGTCACCGGCTGGGCCACCCGCCGCCAGGGCTTTGCTGCCGCCTGACCCTTCACCCCGAAACGGAGCCTCCCATGTTGAAAAAGCTTCTCTCGACGCTTGCGCTCGGCCTTTGCCTGAGCGGGCCGGCGTCGGCCGAAACCAACATCAAGTTCACGCTCGGCTGGAAGACCCAGGGCTCCGACGCTCCCTTCCTGCTGGCGCAGCAGAAGGGCTACTTCAAGGCCGAGGGGCTGAACGTCACCATCGACCAGGGCGAAGGCTCGGCGGCCACCGTGACCCGCATCATGTCGGGCGCCTACGACGCCGGCTTCGGCGACGTCAACGCGATCATCCAGAACGCGGCGACCCGCCCCGGCGAGGTGCCGATCATGGTCTATCAGCTGTGGAACAAGCCGCCCTTCGCCATCGTCTCGAAGAAGACCACCAACATCACCAAGCCCGCCGATCTCGTCGGCAAGAAGCTGGGCGGCGCCCAGGGCACCCCGACCACCCGCCTCGTCACCGTGCTCGGCACGCTCAACAAGGTCGACATGACCAAGGTCGCCATCGAGAACATGGGGCCGAACCTGCAGGAGCCGATGCTGATCAAGGGCGACATCGACGGCGCCCTGGTCTTCAACATCACCAGCTGGTTCAACCTGATCAACAACCGCCAGGACCCCGCCAAGGACTACAACTGGCTGCTGTTCGGCGAGTTCGGCCTCGACCTCTATTCCAACGGCATGATGGTCTCGCAGAAGCTGATCAAGGAGAACCCGGACGCCGTGGCCGGCCTCGTCCGCGCGGTCAACAAGGCGGCGGTGGAGATCGGCACGGACGCCGAGGCCGGGGTGAAGGCGGTCCTCGCCTACGACAATCTGGCCAAGGAGGAGCTTGAACGCGCCCGCATGAAGTTCTCCTACGAGCGGCTCATCCTGTCGCCCGAAGTCGACCGGCTCGGCCTTGGCGACGTGGACGACGCGCGCCTCGCCCGCTCGATCGGCATCATGGTCGAAGGCTACCAGCTGACCGCCACGCCCAAACCGGAACAGATCTTCACCCGCCGGTTCCTGCCGCCGGCGGCCGACCGCAAGCTCGCCTACAAGGCCGACTGATCGCGGGCAGCAAGGCCCGGCCGGAACAGCGGCCGGGCTTCACGCATGGGGAGGAACGACGACCGCTGACGGTCGGGATCGGCCAATCAGCTGCTGCCGCGGCGGGCCAGCGTCAGTTCCACGGCGCGGGTCGGCTCCGCAGGCATCTCGCCGCGCATCCGTTGCAGGATCATCGCCCCGGCCTGGCGGCCGAGGTCGCGGCTGTCGATCCCGATGGTGGTCAGGCCGGGCGGCAGCTCCTCGGCGACGTCGTTGTGGCCGAAGCCGAGAATGGCGATGTCGTCGGGCAGGCGCATGCCCAGCCGGCGGGCTTCCAGCAGTGCGCCGGTCGCCAACAGGTCGTTGGCGCAGAACACCGCCTCGACATCCGCGTTGCGCGACAGGAGGTCGCCGAGCGCGCGGCGGCCGTCGACCATGCTGCTGACCCCTTCGACGGACAGTTCGGCGACGATGTCGAGCCCGGCGGCGCGGGCGCCCTCGCGGAAGCCGGTGAGCCGGAGGGCGCCGCGGCCGCTGCGGCGGCCGATGAACCCGACGCGACGGTAGCCGCGCTCGGCGAAATGCTCGGCGGCCAAGCGGCCGCTGTCGATGTTCGAGAAGCCGACCAGCATGTCGATCGGGTCGCGGGGATAGGCCCAGGTTTCCATGATCGGGATTCCCAGCGCCCGCAGCGCCCGCCGGTTCTCCTCGATCTCGATGACGCCGGTGAACATGACCGCCGCCGGACGCATCTCGCGCAGCGACTGAATCATCGTCGTCTCCTTGGCGTAGGAGTAGGAGGTCTGCCCGATCATCAACTGGTAGCCCTGCGGCTCAAGGACCTCGCCGCAGCCCTGCACGGCAAGGCAGAACTGCTGGCTCTGAAGGTTCGAGACGAAGGCGGCGACGATGGTCGACTGGCCGGACCTCAGCGCGCGGGCATGGGGGTTGGTGGCGTAGCCGGTGCGCTCCACGATCTCCAGGATCTTGCGGCGCTTGGCCTCGGCCACCTTTTCCGGATGGCGCAGAGCGCGCGAGACGGTGATCGGCGAGACCCCGGCAAGCCGGGCGATCTCGACGATGCGCGGCGGGGCCGCCCCATCGCGGGACACGCCGTCGCGGGATACCCCCTCGACCGGTTCCCCGTCGCTGGATGGCAACGGTTCCGCGGCCCGCAGGCGGAGGACGTCGTCGATGGTCGGCGGACGCTTTGCCGCACCGGTGTCACTCATGCCGCCCGTCTCCCGTCTGTTGGTCCGCGGTCGTCAATCCGCGCTCAGGCCGCGCTCAGGCCGCGCGCGCCAGGATGCCCGCTTCCTCGACCGGCCGCGCCACCTGGATCAGGCAATCGCCGGCCTCGCTGTCGCTGTGCAGGCGCCGCGAAATGACGATGCCCGCCTCCTGGAAGCGCAGTTCCTCCTCCGGCTGGTCGAGGCGCGTCAGGTCGTGGAACCAGCCGGCGAGGTCGCCGGCATCGACCCGCGCCCCGACGTCGACCGCCGGCTCGAACCAGCCGCGCCGCAGCGCGTAGATCGCCTGCCGGTGGCTGTCAAGCTGAAGCAGTTGCATGGGCGCTGAAGCAGGCCCGGGAGCCGAGAGGACCGGCGCATCGGTCAAACCGACGGCGATCAGCAGGTTGTCGATCGCGCGGGCGGTGTAGGCCATGGTCTCCGGCGTCACCGTGCCGCCGCCGCCGAACTCGCCGCTGATGCCGATGACCCCGGCCCGCGCCGCCGCCGCCATCGAGGTCGGGGCCGTGGCGCCGTTTTCGGCCACGAAGCCGTAGGGCATGCCCAACGCCTGCATCAGCTCCAGGGCGCGGCCCAGCCGGTCGGGCGTGCCCTGCCGCTCGATCAGGGCGCAAGGCAGGTGGGCCATCGAGGTGCCGCCGGAATGGAGGTCGAACACCACGTCGTGGCGCGGAAACAGCTCGTGTTCGAGGAAATGCGCCAGCCGGAAGGTCGGGGAACCGGCCGGGTCGCCGGGAAAGGCGCGGTTGAGGTTGCCCTCGTCCAGCGGCGAGCGGCGCCGCGCCGCCATCACGGCCGGCGCGTTGGTGGCCGGCAGGATCGTCACCTCGCCGCGGATGCGCGCGGGGTCGAGCCGGCGGAACAGGCGGCCCAGCAGCAATTCGCCTTCGTACTCGTCGCCATGGTTGCCCGCCATCAGCAGCACGCGCGGACCAGCCCCGTTGCGCACGCGGCAGACCGGGACCTTCACCTGATAGTAGGGGGAGCGGTCCACCGAGAACGGGATGCTGAGGAAATCCAACGACTTGCCGTCGGCGGCGAAATCGAGCGCGTGGTAAAGGCCAGTGTGCATTCCTAAAACCTTCTGGCGGAGAGGCGCCTCAGCAGCGGTTGCCTGGCGCCTCCTCCGGTTCGCCGAAAAATCCGGCTTACAGAGCGGCCAGCGCCGTCATTTCGACCCGCAGGTCCGGGTCGGCCAGCCGCGCCTCGGTGCAGGCGCGGGCCGGCGGGTTGGCGGGGTCGATCCAGGCGTCGTAGACCTCGTTCATGGCGTCGAAGTCGGTGATGTGCGGCAGGAAGACGTTGACGGCGACCAGCTTGGACTTGTCGGTGCCGGCTTCCTCCAGCAGGGCATCGATCTTCGCCAGCACGTCCCGGGTCTGCTCCCCGATCGAACCCTTGCGGTTGTTGGCGACCTGGCCCGCGATGTGGACCATGCCCTGGCAGACGACGGCCTGGCTCATGCGCGAACCGACCTGGAACCTTGTGATCATCGAATGAAACCTCTCTTGCGATGCCGAACGGCGGATTACATCTGCGGAAGCGTCTGCTTTTCCTTGAACCACTTCATCTGAAGGGCGCCCAGCTTGCCGTTCAGGCGGTTGTAGAACAGGAAGGTGTTGATCCAGTTGACCATGTCCTGCTCGCCGTGGCGGACGACCACATGGGCCGGCGATTGGCGGATCAGGAACTTCAGCTCGACGTCCTTGCCGGGATTGTCTTCCGTGACCTTCAGCGCGATGGCGCTGTTCTCGGCGAAGGTCTCGACCTGGCCGGCCAGATAGGCGGCGATGGCGCCGGGGGTGTCCTCGAAGCGGACCAGCTTGGCGCCGGGGGCGTTGTCGGTCAGCCAGATGTCGAGCGTCGAGCCCTTGGCGACGCCGATGCTGTGCCCCTTCAGCTCGGCCGGATCGGTGGCGGTGGCCATCGCCTTCTGCCCGTAGACGCCGAGATTGACCGCGGCGTAGGGCTGGGAGAAGGTCACCTGCTGGGCGCGCTCCGGCGTCGCGCCGGCGGCGGCGATCAGCACGTCCACCTTGTTGGCGAGCAGGCTGGGGATGCGGTTGGCCCCGGTCACCTGGACCAGCTCCAGCTTCACGCCCATGTCGGCGGCCATCAGCTTGGCAAGGTCGATGTCGAGGCCGGCGGCCTCGCCCTTGGCGTCCTTGAAGCCCCAGGGGGCGGCGTCCATCAGCACGCCGACGCGCAGCTTGCCGGCCGACAGCGCGCTCTGCAGGGCATCCGCCTTCGCGGCGGACGGCAGGGCGGCGGCGGACAGGGCGGCGGTGGCGCAGACCGCCACGGCGGCGGCAAGGGTCCGGAAGAGTCTCACGACATTGCTCCTCTGTTCTGGTCGTTGTCCGGCCCTTGAGAGGGTCGGTGAAGGGGAACCGGTGGCGGCTCAGCGCGCGGAGGCGATGAAGCTCCGCAGTTCGGGGGTGCGGGGATTGGCGAAGAGGTCCGCCGGCGGCCCCTCCTCCCAGACGCGGCCCTGGTGCATGAAGACGATCTTGGAGGCGACGTTGCGGGCGAAGCCCATCTCGTGGGTGACCAGGACCATCGTCATGCCCTGGCGCGCCATGTCCTCCATCACCTTCAGAACCTCGCCGACCAGCTCCGGGTCGAGGGCCGACGTCACCTCGTCGAACAGCATCAGGTGCGGTCCCATGGCGAGGCAGCGGGCGATGGCGACGCGCTGCTGCTGCCCGCCCGAGAGCTGGGCCGGGTAGGCGTCGATCTTGTCGGCCAGCCCGACGCGGGCCAGCACGTCCAGCGCCAGGGCCCGGCCCTCCGCCTTGGCGATCCGCTTGTTGAGGACCGGGGCCAGCGTGATGTTGCGCTCCACCGTCAGGTGCGGGAACAGGTTGAAGGCCTGGAAGACGATGCCGACGCGCTGGCGGAAGCCGCGCAGGTTCGGCATGTCGGTGCGCACCGACTGGCCCTCCACCGTGATCTCGCCGCCGTCGATGCGCTCCAGCGCGTTGATGCAGCGCAGCAGGGTCGATTTCCCGGAGCCCGACTTGCCGATGATGGTGACGATCTCGCCCTCGTCGATGCTGAGCGAAACCCCCTTGAGCACCTCGATGGAACCGTAGCTCTTGGTAACGTTCTTGATGTCAACGAGCGCCATTGAGACGGGCCTCCAGGGAACGCGCCCACAGGGTGAGGGGCAGGCAGGCGGCGAAGTAGATCGCCGCGACGATCGAATAGACCAGCAGGGGCTGGAAGGTGGCGGCGCTGACCAGCTGGCCGGCGCGGGCGAGTTCGACGAAGCCGACGATGGAGGCCAGCGACGTACCCTTGATGAGCTGGACGAGGAAGCCGACGGTCGGCGGCAGCGCCATGCGGAAGGCCTGCGGCGCGATGACGTAGCGGAACTGGTGCCAGGTCGACAGGCCGAGACAGGCGGCGGCCTCCCACTGCTCGTGCTTCACCGCCTCGATGCCGCCGCGCCAGATCTCGCCGAGGAAGGAGGCGGTGTAGACGGTCATGGCGATCCCGACGGCGACCAGCGGCGGCATCTCCACCCCGAGGAAGACCGGCATGCCGAAGTAGAAGAACATCAGCAGGCCGAGCAGCGGGACGCCCTGGACGAGCTGGAGGAAGGCGGTGGCGGTCCAGCGCAGCGCGCGGCGGGCGCTGGTCCGCATCAGGGCCAGCCCCAGCGCCAGCGGGGCGCCGAAGGCGAGCGCGATGAGGACGAGGACGCCCGTCCATTGCAGCGCGCTGAGCAGCGACAGGAAGTCGGCGAGGGAAAAGGAACGCATGGCCGGTGTCTCCGTCAGCGCCGCACCGGCCAGCGGAAGGCGAGGTGCCCCACCGCGGCGAACAGCAGTTTGAAGGTCATCACCAGGGCGAAGTAGATGCCGCAGATCACGGCATAGACCTCGAAGCTGCGGTAGGTGCGCGTCTCGATGAAGCCGCCGGTGTGGAACAGCTCCTCCGCCGAGATCTGCGAGGCCAGCGAGGTGCCGAGCAGCAGCAGGACGAACTGGCTGGTGAAGGCGGGGTAGACGCTGCGCAGGGCCGGCGGCAGAACGACATGGCGGAACACCTGCCAGCGGGTCAGCCCCAGGCACTGGCCGGCCTCGACCTGGCTGCCGGGAATGGCGTCGAGCCCGGCCCGGACGATCTCGGTGCAGTAGGCGCCGAAATAGAGGCCGAGCGCGATCGCCGCCGCCTCGAAGGCTCCCATGCGCAAGCCGAAGCCCGGCAGCACGAAGAAGACCACGAACAGCTGGATCAGCGACGGCGTGTTGCGGATCAGCTCGACATAGCCGCGGATTGCCCAGCGCACCGGGCGCGGCCCGCTGCGCACCGCCGCCGCCCCGGCGACGCCGATGGCGGTGCCGATCAGGGCGGCGACCAGGGTCAGCAGCAGCGTGTGCAGCGTGCCGTCGATCAGCTGGTCCTGGTAGCGCAGGAGCTGCTGGAAATTCAATGTCTGCATGGCGTGTCTGGCCGCCTTGGATCAGCCGAAGAAGGTGCGGTAGGCGCTGCGGACCCGCCCGTCGGCGCCGAGGCCGAACAGCACGCGCCAGCGGTCGATGCAGGTGCAGGGGTGCGAGATCCCGAACTCGACGATGTCGCCAACCGCGAGATCATGGCCGCCCGGCACGGCGACAAAGGCGTGCTGGTCGTTCAGCCGGGTCACCCGCAGGCCCTCCGCGGAGAGCGCGGCGCCGTCGCGGTGGACCCGCAGGGGCCGGGGCAGGCCCTGGTCGAAGGAGGCGTCGCGCATGCCGAAGCCGCAGATGGCCAGTTCCGGTTCCGGCCGGGTCAGCACCTCCGCCCACAGGCGCAGGGCCGGGCGGAAATCGGCCGCCGTGGCGCCGCCGCAGGCGAACCCTTGCCGGGCGTCGAGCGCGCCGAGCGCGCGTTCGTAGACGCCGTGGTCGTGGAAGAAGATGGCGCCGCTGCGCAGCACCAGCGTGGCGTTGCCATCGGCTTCGGCGACCGGGGCCAGACCGGCGACCACCATGTCGAAGAAGGCGGAGCCGCCCGCGGTGAGCAGCAACGGCCGCTCCGGCGCCAGCGCGCGCACCAGCGCCAAGGCCTCCGCCGTGCGCCGCATCAGGGCGTCGATGTTGGCGGCCGTCTCGGCCGGGTCGGCGGTGGCGACCGCCCCTTCGTAGGTGGCGACGCCGTCGAGGACCAGCAGGCCGGGATGCCGGACGACCGCGGCGAGGATCGCGTTCACCGCCGCCCGGTCGCGGGCGCCGGCGCGGCCGGCGCCGACCTCGACCAGGACGGACAGCGGACGTTCGGAGGGGCGGCCGGCGGCGCGCGCCGCGGCGGCGAGCGTCTCGACCGCGGCGGGGGAGTCGGCGAAGGCGCGCAGGTCGGCGTCGGGATGGGCGGCGAGCAGCGCGCCCAGCCGCTCGCCGCTGGCCCGGCCACCGATCTCGTTGGCGAGGATCAGCCGGGTCACGCCGGCGCGCAGCAGAACGGCGGCCTGCTGGAGGTTGGCGACGGTGGCGCCCCAGGCGCCGGCCGCCACCAGGGCGGAGGCGATCTGCGGGGCCATCGGCGTCTTGGCGTGCGGGGCCAGCGCCACGCCGTGGCGGCGCGCATAGGCGAAGATCAGGTCCCGGTTGGCGGCGAAGGCGTCCTCGTCGAGCGTCAGCACCGGAAGCGCCATGTCGCCCGCGGCCGGCCTCCAGCCCTGGGCGCCGACATCGCGCAGCCGCAGCGGGGCCGCCCCAGGCGGCACCCCCCGGATGCTGTCGTCTAAGGGGCTGTCGAGCAGGGCATCGAGAAACAGGCTCATGGGGCTATCCTGACCAACCGATGGGGCAAGGCGATAAACGCTAATGACAACGTTATCATATCGCCGCTTTGTTTGGATGACAACGTTGTCATGACGGTTTGATGAAATTTTATTTTTCTGTGGGCGTTTTCTGCGGGCGCTTTCTGCGGGCGGCTTCCGATGATGCCGCGCATGGGAGCGCGGCGCCGTCGCCCGGTCGGCGGCCCCCGGCTTGGCGTTCCGGCCCCCTCAAACCACGGACAGACGGTCCTGTGACGGCGCTCGGGGCGGTGCTCGGGGCGGTGCTCGGGGCGGTGCTCGGGGCGGTTCTACGCGGCCTTGTTCAGGGAGGACAGGAACTCCTCCTCCCACCGCCGCCCCGCCTCCAACTCGCTGAACAGCCATTCGCGGAACAGACGGATCTTGGGAAGATTGGCGGTCGATTTCAGCGTGACGAAGCCATGCCCCTGCGCCCGCAGGCCGCGGGTCGGAAAGGGGATGATGAGCCGGCCCGACAAAAGCTCCTGCCGGGCCAGCAGCAGGCTGTCCAGGCACACCCCCATGCCGTTCGCCGCGGCGTTGATCGCCATGAAGGAGCGGTCGAAGCGCAGGCCGCGCTCCATGTCCAACTCGACGCCGCGGTGGCGGTTCGCCCAGTCGCGCCAGCCGACGATGTTGATTTCCGAATGGATCAGGATGTGGCGGCTGATGTCCGACGGCTTGCGGATCGGGTTCAGCCCGTTCGCCAGCGCCGGGGAGCACATCGGCGCGATGACGTCGTCGGGAAACATCTCCAGCACGCAGCCGGCCGGCGGCGGGCCGGGGTTGTAGCGGATGTCCACGTCGACCGCCCCGGTCGTCAGGTCGATGGGCGAGACCGACGCGCGCAGGCGGATGTCGATGGCGGGATGGATCTCCTTCACCCGCCCCAGCCGCGGCATCAGCCATTGCGCGGCGAAGCTGGGCATCGAGCGCACGGTCAGGATCGTCGTGCCGCTGCCCGTCGTCGTGACGTTGCGGGTCGCCGTGTCGATCCGGGCGAAGGCGGCGATGATCTCCGCGGCGTAGGCCCGCCCGTCGTCGGTCAGCGCGACCGACCGGTGCACCCGGTGGAACAGCCGCAGGCCGAGCTGCTCCTCCAGGATCTTCACCTGATGGCTGATCGCCGAGGGCGTCAGGCCGAGATCCTGCGCCGCCGTTGCGAAGGAACCGAGCCGCGCCGCCGCCTCAAAGGCTTGCAAAGCCTTGATGGAAATCCGTTTCCGCATCGCACCATATCGATGAATTCACTTCAGCATTCGGCAATCTTATTCGTTTGTCGAATTCACCTCAAGACCATAGGATTGCTGCAACGATCGGAGGGCCGAACCATCCGCCCTCCGCACTGAAAAATCATCAAAACCGAGCGAAAACGACGCTCCGCCGCGGCATCTCCAGGGCCGCCACGCCCACGGCCGCCATGGCGGAGCCAGCTTCGAACAAAGGGAGCGAGCATGTTGCTGTCCAACAAGGTGTGCGTGATCACCGGAGCGGCGTCCCAGCGCGGCATCGGCCGGGCCACGGCGCGGCTGTTCGCGCTGCACGGCGGGCGGGCGATCATCCTGGACCTCGACGGCGGCCAGGCCGCCGAAGCCGCCGCCGAACTGGGCGAGGCGCACCGCGGCATCGCCTGCGACGTGACCGACAAGGCCGCCTGCGTCAACGCCGCCGCCCGCGTGGTCGAGGAGTTCGGCCGCATCGACGTGCTGGTCAACAACGCGGGCATCACCCAGCCGCTGAAGTTCATGGACATCGAGCCGAAGAACTACGAGGCGGTGACCGACGTCAGCCTGCGCGGCACGCTCTACATGAGCCAAGCGGTCGTCCCGCACATGCGCGCCCAGAAGTCCGGCTCCATCGTCTGCATCTCCTCGGTGTCGGCGCAGCGCGGCGGCGGCATCTTCGGCGGCCCGCACTACAGCGCCGCCAAGGCCGGCGTGCTCGGCCTCGCCAAGGCGATGGCGCGGGAACTGGGCCCGGACAACGTCCGCGTCAATTCCGTCACCCCCGGCCTGATCCAGACCGACATCACCGGCGGCAAGCTGACGCCCGAGCTGCGGGCGGACATCCTCAAGGGCATCCCGCTGAACCGCCTGGGCGACGCCGAGGACGTGGCGCGCTCCTGCCTCTTCCTGGCGTCGGAGCTGTCGTCCTACGTCACGGGCGCCACGCTCGACGTCAACGGCGGCATGCTCATCCACTGATCCCGAAACGCTGGAGACGACTCCCGTGGACACCACCCAACTGGGCCACAACGTTCCCCTGACCGAACGCGCCTACCGCATCCGCCGCAACGCCGTGCTGATGGGCGAGGTGCAGGGCCAGGGCTACATCGGGCAGGCCCTGGACATCGCCGACGTGCTGGCCGTGTCCTACTTCCACGCCCTGCGCTACCGGCCGGAGGACCCGCACTGGGAAGGCCGCGACCGCTTCCTGCTGTCCAACGGCCACTACGCCATCGCGCTCTACGCCGCCCTGATCGAGGCCGGCATCGTCCCGGCCGAGGAGCTGGAGACCTACGGCAGCGACGACAGCCGCCTGCCGATGTCGGGCATGGCCGCCTACACGCCGGGCATGGAGATGTCGGGCGGCTCGCTCGGCCTCGGCCTCAGCATCGCGGTCGGCATCGCTCTCGGCCTGAAGCGCAAGGCGTCGGACAACCGCGTCTACACGCTCTTCTCCGACGGCGAGCTGGACGAGGGCTCGGTCTGGGAAGCCATCATGTCGGCGGCCCACTACAAGCTCGACAACCTGATCGGCATCGTCGACGTCAACAACCAGCAGGCCGACGGCCCCTCCACCCAGGTGATGACCTTCGAGCCGCTGGTCGACAAGCTGGAGGCCTTCGGCTGGTTCGTCCAGCGGGTGGACGGCAACGATATGGACGCCGTGGTCGCGGCCTTCGACGCCGCCCGCGACCATCCGGAGCCCAAGCCCCGCATGATCGTCTGCGACACCAGGATGGGCAAGGGCGTGCCCTTCCTCGAAGCCCGCGAAAAGAATCACTTCATCCGCGTGGACGCGCACGAGTGGAAGCTCGCCCTCGACGCGCTGGACGCCGGGAGGACCGCATGAGCACCGCCGCCACCGCCACTGCTGCCGCCGCCAAGCCGCGCCTGAAGACCTCCGCCATGATCGCCTCGATCGCGGGCGAAGGGCAGCGCACCAAGCCCGCCCCCTTCGGCCACGCGCTGGTCGAGCTGGCCAAGGCCCGTCCGGAGATCGTCGGCCTCACCGCTGATCTGGCGAAGTACACCGACCTGCACATCTTCGCCCAGGCCAACCCGGGCCGCTTCTACCAGATGGGCATGGCCGAGCAGCTGCTGATGGGCGCGGCCTCCGGTCTGGCGCACGAGGGCTTCATGCCCTTCGTCACCACCTACGCGGTCTTCGCCTCGCGCCGGGCCTACGACTTCGTGCACCAGACGATCGCGGAGGAGAACCGCAACGTCAAGATCGCCTGCGCCCTACCGGGCCTGACCTCGGGCTACGGCCCCAGCCATCAGGCGGCGGAGGATCTGGCCCTGATGCGCGCCATGCCGAACATGGTGGTGATCGACCCCTGCGACGCCCTTGAGATCGAGCAGGCGGTGCCCGCCATGGCCGCCCACCAAGGGCCGGTCTACATGCGCCTGCTGCGCGGCAACGTCCCGCTGGTGCTCGACGAGTACGATTACACGTTCGAACTCGGCAAGGCGAAGCGGCTGCGCGACGGCGCCGACGTGCTGGTCATCTCCTCCGGCATCATGACGATGCGGGCGCTGGAGGTGGCGAAGGCCCTGGAGGCCGACAAGGTCGGCGTCGCCGTACTGCACGTCCCGACCATCAAGCCGCTCGACACCGAAGCCATCCTGGCCGAGGCCGGGCGCAGCGGCCGCATGGTCGTCGTCGCCGAGAACCACACCGTCATCGGCGGTCTGGGCGAGGCGGTGGCCGGCACGCTGCTGCGCGCCGGGGTCGTTCCCAGCGCCTTCCGCCAGATCGGCCTGCCCGACGAATTCCTGAAGGCGGGCGCCCTGCCGACGCTGCACGACCTTTACGGCATTTCCACCGACGCCATGGTAGCCAGCATCAAGGGGTGGCTGTAAGCCGCCCTCCATCCCCCGTCGCTCGCCCCACCCCGGCTGTCGCAGAAGCGAGGACACCCCAAGAGCCGCGCCGCGCCCGTTCCCGATACGCTGAACGACAAAAGACCACAGGAGAGGAAACAATGGACAAGAAGCCGCCCAAAAACCCCGCACATTCCACCCTGGGCCTTCTCCGCCCGAGCCGCCGCGCCGTTCTGGCCGCCGCCGCCGCCGTGCCGCTGGTGACCATCCTCAAGCGCCCGGCCAACGCCGCCGAGTTCCAGTTCAAATACGCCACCGGCCAGGACCCGACTCATCCGGTCAACATCCGCGCGCAGGAGGCCATCGACCGCATCCGCGAGGCGACGTCCGGCCGGCTCGACATCAAGCTGTTCCCCGCCAACCAGCTCGGCAGCGACACCGACCTGCTGGGGCAGGTGCGCAACGGCGGCGTGGAGATCTTCAACCTCTCCTCGCTGATCCTCGCCACCTTCGTCCCGCTGTCCGGCATCACCAGCATGGGCTTCGCCTTCAAGGACTACGACGCGGTCTGGCAGGCGATGGACGGCGACCTGGGCAAGCATGTCCGGGCGGAGATCGCCAAGACCCCGATCATGACGCTCAGCAAGATCTGGGACAACGGCTTCCGCCACGTCACCTCCTCCACCCGCGTCATCAAGACGCCGGAGGACATCAAGGGCTTCAAGATGCGGGTGCCGCCGGCGCCGGCCCTGACCTCGCTGTTCAAGGCGATCGACGCCGCCCCGGCGCCGATCAACTTCAACGAGCTCTACTCCGCCCTTCAGACCACCGTGGTGGAGGGGCAGGAGAACCCGCTGGCGATCATCGCCACCGCGCGCCTGTACGAGGTGCAGAAGTCCTGCAGCCTGACCGGCCATGTCTGGGACGGCTATTGGGTGCTCGGCAACAAGCGCGCCTTCGCCCGCCTGCCCGCCGACATCCAGGCCATCGTCACCCGCGAACTGGACCGTTCGGCGGACGACCAGCGGGCCGACATCGCCGCGCTCACCGAATCGCTGCAGAAGGACCTGTCCGCCAAGGGGCTGACCTTCCACACCATCGACCGCGAGCCGTTCCGCAAGGTGCTCGCCGGAACGAACTTCTACGCGGAGTGGAAGGAGAAGTACGGGGCCACCGCCTGGGACCTGCTTGAGAAGGTGACCGGCAAGCTGGGCTGAGGCGGTCCGCCGACAGCGGCCGGCCTCCCGGTTCCTTAAAAGACCAGCTGGGCCGGCCGCTTCCCCATCACCGATCGTCCATGCGAAGGGCTGGTTACCATGAACACTCCCGTCAACACGGCGGACGCCGCCGTTCACGGCGCCGGGCGGCCATCGGGCGCCGGCACCGGCTGGGTCGACCGGCTGGACTGCGGCATCGGGCTGCTGGTCGAGACGCCGGCGGCGCTGCTGGTGCTCGCCGAGGTCGGCGTCCTGCTGGTCGGCGTCATCTGGCGCTACCTCCTGCACAGCCCGATCATCTGGTCGGACGAGCTGGCCTCCATCCTGTTCCTCTGGCTCGCCATGTTCGGTTCGGTCGTGGCGCTGCGCCGGGGCGAGCACATGCGGATGACCGCGATCGTCGGCATGCTCCAGCCCCGCGCCCAGGCGTTCCTCGACGTGGTGGCGATCACCGCGGCGCTGGCCTTCCTGCTGCTGATGGCCGAGCCGGCCTACGAGTTCGCGGTGGAGGAGGTCTGGGTCACCACCCCGGCGCTGGACATTCCCAACTCCTGGCGGGCGAGCGCGCTGCCGGTGGGCTTCGTCCTGATGATCGCGGTGGCGCTGCTCCGGCTGGCGCGGCTGGGCCGTCCGTCCGACGTGCTGCGGGCGGTGGTGGCGGTCACGGCGGTGGTCGGCGTCATGGCGCTGGCGGCGCCGCTCTTCGCCGGGCTCGGCAACTACAACCTTCTGCTCTTCTTCGTGGTGGGCGTCGGCGCGATGGTCTTCCTCGGCCTGCCCATCGCCTTCGCCTTCGGTCTGGCGACCTTCGGCTATCTGGCGCTCGCCACCTCGACCCCGGCCATCGTCATGGTGGGCCGCATGGACGAGGGGATGAGCCACCTGATCCTGCTGTCGGTGCCGCTGTTCGTCTTCCTCGGCCAGTTGATCGAGATGACCGGCATGGCCCGCGCCATGGTCGGCTTCCTGGCCAGCCTGCTCGGCCATGTGCGCGGCGGCCTGTCCTACGTGCTGATCGGCGCCATGTACCTCGTCTCGGGCATTTCCGGGTCGAAGGCGGCGGACATGGCGGCGGTCGCCCCGGTTCTGTTCCCCGAGATGAAGGCGCGCGGCGCCAAGCCCGGCGACCTCGTCGCGCTGCTGTCGGCCACCGGCGCCCAGACCGAGACCATCCCGCCGTCGCTGGTCCTCATCACCATCGGCTCGGTCACCGGCGTGTCCATCGCCGCCCTGTTCACCGGCGGCCTGCTGCCGGCCGTCGTGCTGGGCGCCGCGCTGGCGGCGCTGGTCTGGTGGCGCTACCGCCACGAGGACCTGTCCCACGTCCGCCGCGCCAGCAAGGCGGAGATCGGCAAGGCCTTCCTGATCGCGCTGCCGGCCATCGCCCTGCCCTTCATCATCCGCGCCGCGGTGATCGAGGGTGTGGCGACCGCGACCGAGGTCTCGACCATCGGCATCGTCTACGCGGTGGTCGCCGGCCTCTTGATCTACCGCCAGTTCGACTGGCGCCGCATCTACCCGATGCTGGTCGAGACGGCGTCGCTGTCCGGGGCGATCCTGCTGATCATCGGTGCCGCCACCGGCATGGCCTGGGCGCTGACCCAGTCCGGCTTCTCCAGCTCGCTGGCCGAGGCGATGCGGGCCCTGCCGGGCGGGGTGCCGGTCTTCATCGTGGTGTCGATCATCGCCTTCATCATCCTGGGCAGCGTGCTGGAGGGCATCCCCGCCATCGTCCTGTTCGGCCCGCTGCTGTTCCCCATCGCCCGCCAGCTGGGGGTGCATGAGGTGCACTACGCGATGATCGTGATCCTGGCCATGGGCATCGGCCTGTTCGCCCCGCCCTTCGGCGTCGGCTACTACGCGGCCTGCGCGATCAGCCGGATCAACCCCGACGAGGGCATGAAGCCGATCATCGGCTATCTGGTGGCGCTGACCATCGGCCTGATCGTCGTCGCGGCGGTGCCCTGGATCTCCATCGGCTTCCTCTGATCCGCCTTCCGGCCCGGTCTCCCGCACGTGCGATCGGTGGACCGGGCCTTCCTCTCCTTCTTCCGTTCAGGAAAGTGATACGGCCATGATGACGGTGGGCTTTGTCGGCCTCGGTTCCATGGGCATGCCGATGGCGTGCAACCTGCTGGCCCGCGGCTTCGCGCTGCGCGGTTTCGACGTTCGGCGCGAGAGCGTCGCGGCCCTGGAGGCCCGCGGCGGGCGGGGGGCGGACAGCGCCGCCGCCGCCGCCGAAGGGGCCGACGCCCTGGTGCTGATGGTGGTCAACGCCGCCCAGGCCGAGTCCGTCCTGTTCGACCAGGGCGCTCTGGACCGCCTGCCGGACGGCGCCACGGTGATCCTGATGGCGACCTGCCCGCCGGACGCCGTCGCCGCGCTCGCCGCGCGGGTCGAGGCGGCGGGGCGGCGCTTCGTGGACGCCCCGGTGTCGGGCGGGACGGTCGGGGCGGTGGCCGGGACGCTCTCCATCATGGCGGCGGCTCCGGCGGCGACGCTGGAGCGGGTGCGCCCGGTCCTGGCGGCGATGGGCGACAAGGTCTTCCACGTCGGCGGGGCGCCGGGGCAAGGCGCCACGGTGAAGACCGTCAACCAGCTGCTGTGCGGCGTCCACATCGCCGTGGTGGCGGAGGCCTTCTCGCTGGCCGCCAAGGCCGGAGTCGATCTGGCGGTCCTGCTGGAGATCATGAGCGGTTCCGCCGCGTCGAGCTGGATGCTGAAGGACCGCGGCCCGCGCATGCTGGAGGCCGAGCCGGGCATCACCAGCGCGGTGGACATCTTCGTCAAGGACCTCGGCATCGTCCTGGAGGCCGGGCGCGGCGCCAAGGCCGCATTGCCGCTGGCCGCCGTCGCCCACCAGATGTTCCTCTCCGCCTCCGGGCGCGGCGAAGGCGCGATGGACGACAGCCAGGTGATCCGCAGCTATCACCTCCTCAACGGCGTCACGCCGGGGTGAGGCGCCCCCAACGCCGGCAACCGCAAAACCGGTCCAGGCGGGACGGGTGTGCGGTCATCGCCTTCCCTACCGCTCCCACCGGCGGACGATGGCGTCGATGGTGCCGTCCCGCTTGAGCTTTTCGTAGGCCGCCTGCAACCGCTCGGCCTTGTCCGCGCGCAGTTTGGGGACGGATATGTAGCGCGGCACCATGGCCAGCGGCTTGGGCAGGATCTTCACCGAACCCGTCCGGCCCTCGCTGTCGGCCAGGTATCGCAGCACCTGAAGGTCGCCGGCGATGGCATCGACGCGGCCGATAAGCAGGCGGCGGAAGGACACGACGTTGCTGCTGCTGCGGACCTTCTCGAACAGGGCGGATTTGTCGAATTCGGGAGTGTACTCGAAGCCGTCGACGACGCCGATCCGCAGACCCTGCAAATCGTCGATGCGCGCGTAGGTGATCTCCGAATTGCTGCGGACCATGAGCACGGTCGCCCCGACGCGATAGGGTCCGATCAGATGACCCCGCTCCAGGCGGCGCGGCGACGTGAAGAATTGAAAGGCGACGTCCACCTCGTTCTCGTCGTGCGCGCGCACCACCTCCGGCCAGGCCATGGGGCGGTGAACCGGGTAGACGCCGATGTCCTTCAGCATGGCATCGACGATCTCCGTGTCCATTCCCGTCCGCTTGCCGCGCTCGGTGAAATTGTACGGCGGGAAATAGTCTTCGGACGCGACCGTCCAGTTTTCCGCGCGCGCCGGGGCCGAAGCCAGAAGCAAGGCGGCGACCAGCAGTCCCCCCACCGTCGCCAGACACGCGCGCACCCTCGTCCTCATCAACCGTCTCCGCTCACATCCTGACATCACCTGTCGCCGGGCACCGCGTACAGGGCAATACGGTCGTCCTCAATGGGAAAAGAGCGGGCGGGTGTGATATCGCAGCGGCGACGGCGCACGCCGCTTCCTTCCGGGTGCTGAGGGGACCGGCCCCGCCCGCGAACGGGAAGAGCCGGCCCCACTCATCCGTGCGGGCCGGTCAGGCGGCGGAGCGCAACCGCATCGCCCCGACCAGATCCTCGATGGTCACCACCGGCATGCCCTGACGCTCAGCGAAGGCGACCAGCTCGGGCAGGCGGGCCATCGTGCCGTCGGGGTTCATCACCTCGCACAGCACCCCCGCCGGACGGCGCCCGGCCAGGGTGGTCAGCTCGATGGTCGCCTCGGTGTGGCCGCGCCGCGCCGCCAGGCCCCCGGCGTGGGCGCGGATCGGGAAGACGTGGCCGGGCCGGGCGAGGTCCTCCGGCCGGCAGCCGTCGGCGATGGCGGTGCGGATGGTGGTCACCCGGTCCGCCGCCGACACGCCGGTGGACACGCCTTCCCGCGCCTCGATGGAGACGGTGAAGGCGGTGCCGAAGCGCGCCGTGTTGCTGCCGACCATGGGCGGCAGGTCGAGGCGGCGCGCGTCGGCGTCGGTCAGGATCAGGCAGACGATCCCCGACCCTTCGCGGATCAGCAGGGCCATCTGTTCGGCGGTGATGGTTTCGGCGGCGTAGATCACGTCGCCTTCGTTCTCGCGGTCCTCGTCATCCACGACGACCACCCCGCCGCCCTGGCGGATGGCGTCCACGGCGCGCATCACCCGTTCCTCGGCGGTGCCGAAGCGGTCGAGAAGGCCGGCGGAGGCGGGGGTGCTGGCAAAGGTCTGATTCACGGTTCTCACTCCGGTTGGGGCGAGCCTGAATCAGGGCGCAAAGAGACTTCCGGCGGCGCGCGGGATGCTCCGCGCGGACCAACCGTCGCAGGCCGCCGCACGCGCCCCACGCGCCACGCCAGGCGCGACGCGCGGACCACGGTCGATGACCGGCTCGTCCTCTTCCATCCGGACTGTCACCGTCGGCTCCGGCCTTGAACCAGATCTGCTGACCTCCCCGCCTGACGGCCGGGAGCGCTCGCGGGCTCCCCCTCGTGCGAGGGGCTACCGCCGGTCGGGATTTTCACCCTGCCCTGAGAACAAGCGTCTGTTTGCCGCCCCCGGGATGGGGACGGCGCCGCCAGCGTCCCCCGGCGGGCCGGGAAAAGTCAAGACCGCTTCGCCCCGCCGACCGGCCCTTCCGTCCGGCGCAGCAGATAGTCCAGCCCGCCCAGCCGGTACCAGCGGTAGCCGTAGGGCTCCAGCACAAGGCGGTGCCGCCCGTCCTCCTCGGGGTCGTTGTGGTCCTCCGCCAGCAGATTGACCAGCCGCGGCGATTTCCCCTCGCCATCGACCGCCAGCGCGACCTCGTGGGGGCGGTCGTCGAGGTTGTGGACGACGAGCACCGAGTTGTTCCGCCAGTCGTAGCGGATCGCCAGCACCGCGTTCGATCCGGTGGGCAGAACCTGGAAGTCGCCCCAGCCGATTTCCGGGCATTCCTTGCGCATGCGGATGATGCGCTCGGTCCAGTTCAGCAGGGCCGAGGGATCGCGGCGCTGGTGGGCGGCGTTGATCCGCTCATAGCCGTAGGCACCGCCGCTGATGACCGGGTGCACGGGGTCGTCCGCCTTGGTGAAGCCGCCCTGCGGCTCGTCCGACCACTGCATCGGGGTGCGGGCGCACTCGCGTTCCGGCAGGGACAGGTCGTCGCCCATGCCGATCTCGTCGCCGTAGCGCAGGACCGGCGTGCCGGGCAGAGTGAACAGCAGGCTGTAGGCCAGTTCCAGCCAGCGCCGGTCGCCGCGCAGCATCGGGGCCAGCCGCCGCCGAATGCCGCGGTCGTAGAGCTGCATGTCCTTGTCCGGCCCGAACGTGTCGAACACGCGCTTGCGCTGCGCCTCGGTCAGGCGGCCGAGGTCCAGCTCGTCGTGGTTGCGCAGGAACAGGCCCCACTGGTTGGTGCTGGGGCGCGGCACCCGGGTCACGTCCAGCGCCTTGGCCAGCGGCCGCGTGTCCGCCGTCGCCAGGGCGTAGAACAGGTGCTGGTTGACCTGGAAATTGAAGACCATCTGCATGCGGTCGCCGTCGTCGCCGAAATACTCCTGGTCGACGGTCGGCAGCACGTTGGCCTCGGCCAGCAGCACGGCGTCGCCGCACCGCCACTGCACGAACTCCCGGAAGGTGCGGAGCATGTCGAACTGCTGCTTTGGCTTCTTCACGTCCGGCCCCTTGGCCGCGATGACGAAGGGCACGGCGTCCATGCGGAAGCCCGACACGCCCAGCTCGATCCAGAAGCCCATCACCTTCAGCAGTTCGGCCTGCACCTCCGGGTTGGCGGTGTTCAGGTCCGGCTGGAACTCGTAGAAGCGGTGGAAGTAATAGGCGCGGGCCTCCTTGTCCCAGCTCCAGGTCGTCTTCTGCACGCCGGGAAAGACGACGCCCTCGTCGGCGTCGGCCGGCTTCCTGTCCGACCAGACGTACCAATTCCGGTAAGGGGACTCCGGGTCCTTGCGCGCGGCCTGGAACCAGGGGTGCTGGTCCGACGTGTGGTTGACCACCAGGTCGATGATGACGCGGATGCCGCGCTGCTTGCAGGCGTGGCTGAACTCCACGAAGTCGCCCAGCGTGCCGTAGCGCGGATCGACGTTGTAGTAGTCGGCCACGTCATAGCCGTGGTCGCGCATCGGCGACGGCTGGAACGGCCCCAGCCAGAGGCAGGTCACGCCCAGCCCCTGCAGATAATCCAGCCGGCGCTGCAAGCCCTGGAAATCGCCGATCCCGTCGCCGTTGGCGTCCATGAAGGTGCCGACCGACAGGTTGTAGATGACCGCGTTCTTGTACCAGAGATCCTTGATCATGGCCCGCCCCCCGCACCGGACGCGGCGCCCGCCGCCGCTCGTCCTAGGCCATAACAGGGCCGACCGGCCGAGGTCCCGCCACCCCGCCGCGCCAACCGTAAGGGGGTGTCCTACACCCTTAGGAAAAAGGTTAATGTATAGTTAAGGTCACAAGAAAGCCTTCAATCCTGCCCGCATGATGTCCCCCAAGACGCACAGAACCAGGGGAATCGTGCCATGAAGCGTGCCATGCGCCAGAACGCCGCCCGGAACGGGGCCGCCCAGAGCACCTCTACCCAGACCACCACGACGCAGGCCGTCAGCTACAGCTACGGGAACAACGCCGGCACCCTGGCGGCGGCTCCCGCGGCGCCGGTTCCCACCAGCTTCGCCCCGGTGACCATCAACTACGCGGAGACGCGGGCGGATGGCGGGTTCGGCTGGGACGTGAAGTACGACCTCGCCTTCGACGGCACGGCCTTCACCGTGCAGACCCGCATCCATCTGACCGGCGACGACGCCGGCGCGCTGAAGCAGGTCTGGGAGCAGGGGATCGAGGGCATCTGGGGCGACAAGTACAGCCTGTCGGACGGCACCAGCAGCTACGCCATCCGCTTCGACGTGCAGTTCGTGGCGGCCGGGAACCAGCATTACGACGTGAACGTCAGCAACAGCTACGGGCGCTGCGACATGCTGAACTGGTGCACCCAGACCGACTGGGGCCCCGATTACCAGGACGAGCTGGCGGCCCACGAGTTCGGCCACATGATCGGCGCCTTCGACGAGTATGCGGGCGGGGCCACCTACGGCAACTTCGCCGCCACCGGCACCATCATGTCGGACCTGACCCCGACGCTGCGCCCCAACTACATGAACTCCATCGACTATTACGCCGAACAGTTCACCGGCCGGACCTTCGAGATCGTCGAGATCCCGAAGAACCTGACGCTGACCGGCAACACCTGGGCCGACAGCCTCTACGGCGGGGCGGGCAACGACACGCTGAGCGGACTCAGCGGCAACGACCAGCTGTTCGGCGGGGCCGGCAACGACCTGCTGTGGGGCGACGCCGGCAACGACACGCTGCGCGGGCAGGCCGGCAACGACGCGCTGCACGGCGGCTCGGGCGCCGACCTGCTGATGGGCGACGAGGGGAACGACACGCTGTGGGGGGATGCCGGCAACGACACGCTGTGGGGCGGCGCCGGGGCGGACCTGTTCGTCTTCACGCGCGGCGGCGGCCAGGACCGCATCGCCGACTTCAGCCCCGCGCAGAACGACCGCATCCAGATCGCGTCCAACATGACCTACCGCCTGGGATCGGACGGGAGCGGCAGCGCCCTGCTCGACTTCGGCGGCGGCGACCGGCTGACCCTGGCCGGCATCACCCCGATCCAGGTCGCCTCGTCCTTCTTCACCTACGGCTGAGGCAGCCCCGCATCGGACGACCGGTAGCGCAGGAACTGGACGCGGGTGTCGCCGTAGCGGCGCTCGTCCAGCTCCGCGAAGCCGGGCGGCAGGGGCAGCGGGTCGCGCCCGGCGACCTCGACCACCAGGACGGCGCCGGGGGCCAGCCAGCCGGCCTTCGCCAGCCCGGCCAGCGCCCGCGGCGCCAGATCCTGGCCATAGGGCGGGTCGAGGAAGGCCAGCGTGCAGGGGCGGAGCGGCGGCGGGGGGCGGGTGGCGTCGGCGCGCAGGACCGCGGCGTTCGCCCCCTCCCCCAGCGCCGCGACGTTGGCCCGAACGGCGTCGAGCGCGGCGCGGCCCAGGTCGAGGAAACTGGCGTGGGCGGCCCCGCGGGACAGCGATTCCAGCCCCAGGGCGCCGGTTCCGCAGAAGGCGTCCACGACCACGGCGCCCTCCAGCAGGTCGGCGCCGTCCGGCCCCCAGTCGGCGTGGGACAGGATGTTGAACAGGGATTCGCGGGTGCGGTCTGTGGTCGGCCGCGTGTCGCTCCCCCCCGGGGCGGCCAGCCGCCGCCCACGGTGCTTACCGCCGACGATCCGCACGGGTCCGCTCCGGCCCCCGGCCGCCGCCCTCGGACGACGCGCCGCCGCCGCGCGGCTTCGGCCCCGGCTTGCCGCCGCCGGGCCTGCCACCCTTCAGCGTCAGCGTGCCGGGCTTGCCCGCCGGCTTGCCGTCCGGTTTGTTGGGAGCGGGCTTGCTGGAGGCGGCTTTGCCGGAAGCGTAGCCGCCCGAGGCCGGCTTGGCCGGGCCGCGCCGGTCGGACGCGGCCTTCGGCTCCGCCTTGGCCCAGCCGGCCTTGGCGTCGCGCGGCTTGGAGGCCTTCGCCGGGGCGGCGGAACGGCCCTTCGCGCCTTCGGCGCCGGCGCTCTCACTCTTGGCGGCCTTGGCGGCGGCGGTCTTGCCGGCGCCCTTGGCCTTGCCCTCCTCCGCCGGATCGGCGCCGGTGAAGAAGCGCGACACCTGCTCCCGCACCACGCGCTTCGGCACCTCCTCGACGGCGCTCTCCTCCAGCTTGCCGAGCTGGAAGGGGCCGTAGGCGACGCGGATCAGCCGGTTCACCTGGAGGTCCAGCGCCTCCATCACCTTGCGGATCTCGCGGTTCTTGCCTTCCTTGAGGCTGACGGTCAGCCAGGCGTTGCGGCCCTGGATGCGGTCCAGAACGGCTTCGATGGGACCATACTTCACCCCGTCGATGGTCGGTCCCTTCGCCAGCTCGGCCAGCTTCACCTCGTTCACCTCGCCGAAGACGCGCACGCGGTAGCGGCGGGTCCAGCCGGTGGCCGGGAGTTCCAGGAAGCGGGCCAGTTCGCCGTCGTTGGTGAGCAGCAGCAGCCCTTCGGTCGTCAGGTCAAGCCGACCGACCGAGATGACGCGCGGCATGTCCGGCGGCAGCCGTTCGAAGACGGTGGTACGGCCCTTCTCGTCGCGCGCGGTGGTGACCAGCCCGGACGGCTTGTAATAGCGCCACAGCCGCGCCGGCTCCGGCTCGGGGATGACCTTGCCGTCCACCTGAACGACGTCGCCGGACCGCACGACGCAGGCCGGGCTGTCCAGGGTCGTGCCGTTGACGGCCACGCGGCCGTCGGTGATCCAGCGCTCGGCGTCGCGGCGCGAGCATAGGCCCGCGCGCGCCAGCCGCTTGGCGATGCGCTCGCCGGCATCGGGCTCGCCCGCGTCCGCATCGGCGGCACCGGGCATGGCTTTGGAAGGGTCGAAATCGGGGGTGTCCATGGGCACGGACCATAGGGCTTGCAAGCCCCGCCCGCAACCCACGGCACAAGGTCCCCGCCGTTATTCTTCGAGGCGGAAGCCGACCTTCATCACCACCTGGAAGTGGGCGACCTTGCCGCCGCTGACGTGGCCGCGGATTTCGCCCACCTCGAACCAGTCCACGTTCTTCAGCGTCTTGGACGCCCGCTCGATGCCGTTGCGGATGGCGTCGTCGATGGTGGTCTCGGCGGTGCCGACGATTTCCACCTTCTTGTAGACATGGTTGCTCATGACCGTCCTCCCTGTTTCGTCCGATGCTTAACAACGCCGGAAGGCGTTCCGCGGCTTGACGAAAACAGGGACCGCCGGGCAGGGTGCCCCGCATGAGCCGCCCCCCCTCCCCCATGGACATCGCCTTCGACGAGGCCGAAGCTGCCGCTTCCCGCGGGGAGGTGCCGGTGGGTGCCGTGCTGGTCGATCCGGCGACCGGCGCCGTGCTGGCGCGCGCCGGCAACCGGACCGAGGAGTTGAACGACCCCACCGCCCACGCCGAGGTGCTGGCGATCCGCGCCGCGTGCGCGGCCTTGGGCGAGCCGCGCTTGCCGGGGCTGGACCTCTATGTGACCCTGGAGCCCTGCGCGCTGTGCGCCGCGGCGATCAGCTTCGCCCGGCTGCGGCGGGTCTATTTCGGCGCCTACGACCCAAAGGGCGGCGGGGTGGAGCATGGCCCCCGCTTCTACCACCAGCCCACCTGCCACCACGCCCCGGACGTCTACGGCGGCATCGACGAGACACGGGCGGGGGAGATGCTGAAGGCGTTTTTCAGGGGGCGGCGTTAGGGTCTTTCATACTCTCGTTCAGGATGGCAGCGATCCGGTTATCCACATCGGGAAGCCTGTGTACGACCACGTCCCATACGATGGCCAGATCGACACCCAGATAATTGTGGATCAGCACGTCGCGAAGCGCCGCCATGTTCCCCCACGGCACATCGGGATGGCGCGAGCGCAGGTCCGGCGAAAGCTTCTTCGTTGCTTCGCCGATAATCTCCAGGTTGCGGATGACGCCGTCCTGAAGGAGCGTGCGGGTGAAAAAGTCGTCGCGCCCGGTGGCCGTATACTCCATCACACGGCGGATGGCCTCGCGGATGTGTTCCAGATAAGCACGGTCCGCGGTCACAGGGATCGCGCCGATTGAAGAATTCCGTCGCGCATGTAAGGCGACAGGCCACGCTCCGTCACCACATCAACGGCAGCGCCGGTTCGTTCCTCCAAAGCGTGCTTCAATTCGATCAGGTCGAACAAATCCCGCCCTGGTTCCAACTCCACGAGAAGGTCCAGGTCGCTGTCGGGCCGTGCCCTCCCCGTGGCACGGGAGCCGAAGACGCGCAGGTTGCTGGCCCCAAAGCGGGAAGCCAGAGCCTTGATGTCTTCGGCTGACACGCCAGCCGGCAGTTGGAGCGCCGTTGCCATGCCCCACTATAGCGTCAAAGCGGGGCGCCGTCAGCGGCCCACCGCCCGCCAGCCGATGTCACGGCGGCAGAAGCCGTCCGGCCAGTCCAGCGCGTCGACGCCCTGATAGGCGCGCTTCTGCGCCTCGGCCACGGTCGGCGCCTTGGCGGTCACGCCCAGGACGCGCCCGCCGGTGGACAGCACCCGGCCGTCGGAAAGCTTGGTGCCGGCGTGGAAGACGGTCACGCCCTCCACCGCGTTGGCGGCCTCGAAGCCCTTGATCTCCGTGTTCTTCACATAGTCGCCGGGGTAGCCGTTCGCCGCCATGACGACGCACAGCGCCGTCTCGTCGTGCCAGCGCAGGTCGATGTTCTTCAACTGGCCGTCCGCCGCCGCGATCAGCGCGGCCAGCGCGTCGGACTTCAGGCGCATCATCAGCGTCTGGCATTCCGGATCGCCGAAGCGGACGTTGAACTCCAGCGTCTTCGGCACCGGCTTGCCGTCGGCGTCCTTGCCGATCATCAGGCCGGCGAACAGCACGCCCTTGAAGGGGCGGCCCTCCGCCGCCATGCCCTTGACCGTCGGCTCGACGATCTCGCGCATCACGCGGGCCTGGAGGTCCGGGGTCAGCGCCGGGGCTGGGGAGTAGGCGCCCATGCCGCCGGTGTTCGGACCGGTGTCGCCGTCGCCCACAGCCTTGTGGTCCTGGGCGGACGCCAGCGGCAGCGCCGATTCGCCGTCGCACAGCGCGAAGAAGCTGACCTCCTCGCCGTCCAGGAACTCCTCGACCACCACCTCGGCCCCGGCGGCGCCGAAGCGGCCCTCGACCAGGGCCTCGTCGATGGCGGCGAAGGCCTCCTCCTCGGTGCGGGCGACGGTCACGCCCTTGCCGGCGGCCAGACCGTCGGCCTTGACCACGATGGGGGCGCCGTTCTTGCGGACGAAATCCTTGGCGGCCTCGACGTCCTTGAAGCGGCCATAGGCGGCGGTCGGCACGCCGTACTTGGCCAGGATGTCCTTCATGAAGCCCTTGGAGCCCTCGAGCTCCGCCGCCGCGGCGCTGGGGCCGAAGGCCTTGATGCCGATGGCGGTCAACTTGTCGACGAGGCCGAGCACCAGCGGCCCTTCCGGCCCGACGACCACGAAGTCGATGGCCTTGTCCTGGGCGAAGCGGACCAGGGCGTCCACGTCCTCGGCGCCGATGGCGACGCATTCGGCCACGTCCGCGATGCCGGCGTTGCCCGGCGCGCAGTAGAGCGTGTCGCACAGCGGCGAGTTCTGAATGGCCCAGCACAGCGCATGCTCGCGCCCACCCGACCCGACCACCAGGACTTTCATGGCACCTCGTCCTTCCACGCTTGTTGCCGACACCGCGCCTTGTATCATGGTGCCGCCATGACTCAAGACCTTGATATGACCTCTCCGCTGATCGCCCCCGAGCCGCGCCCCGGCTCGAACCTGCCGGAATTCTCGGTGGGCGACCTCGCCCGGCGCCTGAAGCGCAGCATCGAGGAGGAGTTCGGCTTCGTCCGCGTGCGCGGCGAGATCTCCCAGCCCAAACGCCACAGCTCCGGCCACTGCTACCTCCGCCTGAAGGACGACACGGCGGTGATCGAGGCGGTGTGCTGGCGCGGCACCGCCTCGAAACTGGCCGTCCAGCCGGCGGAGGGGCTGGAGGTCATCGTCACCGGGCGCATGACGACCTACCCCGGACGCTCGCAATACCAGCTCATCATCGAGTCGATGGAGCTGGCCGGCGAAGGCGCCCTTCTGAAGATGCTGGAGGAGCGCAAGAAGCGCCTCGCGGCGGAGGGGCTGTTCGACGCGGGCCGCAAGAAGCCCATCCCCTTCCTGCCCGACGTGATCGGCGTCGTCACCTCGCCCACCGGGGCGGTCATCCGCGACATCCTGCACCGGCTGCACGACCGTTTCCCGCGCCGGGTCCTGCTCTGGCCGGTCGCCGTCCAGGGCGAGCGGGCGGCGGCGGAGGTCACCGCGGCGATCGAGGGCTTCAACCGCATCGCCCCCGACGGCCTGGTGCCGCGCCCGGACCTGCTGATCGTGGCGCGCGGCGGCGGCTCGCTGGAGGACCTGATGGCCTTCAACGAGGAGAACGTCGTCCGCGCCACGGCGGCCAGCCGCATCCCGCTGATCTCCGCGGTCGGGCACGAGACCGACACCACCCTGATCGACTTCGCGTCCGACCGCCGCGCCCCCACCCCCACCGCGGCGGCGGAGATGGCCGTGCCGGTGCGGGCGGAGCTGCTGGCCCAGGTGCTGGACGACGAGCGGCGCATGGTCGGCGCCGCCACCCGGATGCTGGCCGAGCGGCGGACGCGGGTGGAGGGACTGGCCCGTGGCCTCGGCGATCCGCGCGCCCTGCTGGAAAGCCACGCCCAGCGGCTGGACGACCGGGCGGAGCGGCTGGCGCTGGCCGCCGCCTCGCTCCTTGACCGCCGCCGCACCCGCCTGAACGAGCTGGGCGCGGCGCTGCGCCACCCGCGCGAGAAGCTGGCCGAGGCCGGGCAGCGGCTGGCGTCGGAGTCCCGCGCGCTCGACGGCGCGCTGCGCCACGCCGTCGCCGCCGCGCGCGGCCAGTATGAGCGGGTGAGCGGGCGGCTGACGCTCGGCCCGATCCGGGTGAAGTTCGGCGACGGCAGCCGGCGGCTGTCCGACCTGTCGCCGCGCCTGGGCCGCAGCTACGGCAAGGCGGTGGAGGAGCGCGCGGCGAGGCTGACGGCGGTGGGGCAGCTTCTGGAAAGCTACTCCTACAAGGGTGTCCTGGAGCGCGGCTTCGCCCTGGTGCAGTCCGGCGACGGCCGGCCGCTGACCAGCGCCGCCCAGGCCACGCCGGGTCTGGCGGTGTCGCTGGTCTTCGCGGACGGCCGGGCCGCCGCGACGGTTGACGGCGGCCCGCGGGTGGAGGCGCCGCCCGCCGCCGCACCGGAGCCGAAGCCCAAGGCGGCCAAGGCCAAGCCGGAGCCAAAGAAGCCGCAGCGCCCGCCGACACAGGGGAGTTTGTTCTAAGGCTAAACCTTGCCCCCACCCTAACCCTCCCCCGCTATCGCAGGGGAGGGGACGGACGCCGCTTCGCTAAAATCTCCCTCCCCTGCGCAGCGGGGGAGGGCCGGGGTGGGGGCAACCGCAGCAGCAACGCCCGCGCCGGCGCCTCAAGCCGCCCCGACAAAACTCCAGCGGGTCGTCTCGCCGCTGCGGAAGGGCAGCACGGCCTCGCCGTCCGCGGTCAGCACAATGTCCGGCGCCGTGGAGGGCGTGCGCTCCAGCACCACCTTGTCCTCGTTGACCGGCAGGCCGTAGAAGCGCGGGCCGTTCAGGCTGGCGAAGGCCTCCAGCTTGTCCAGCGCGCCCGCTTCGTCGAAGGCTTCCGCGTAGAGTTCCATGGCGTTGGCGGCGGTGAAGCAGCCGGCGCAGCCGCAGGCGCTCTCCTTCGCGGTCACCGTGTGCGGGGCGGTGTCGGTGCCGAGGAAGAACGGCCCCTCGCCCGAAGTCGCCGCCTCAACCAGCGCCACGCGGTGCGTCTCACGCTTGGCGATGGGCAGGCAGTAGAGGTGCGGGCGGATGCCGCCGGCGAACAGGTGGCTGCGGTTGATCAGCAGGTGGTGCGCCGTGATCGTCGCCCCGACCCGGCCGGAAGCGGCGTGCTCGCGCACGAAGGCAACGGCCTCCGCGGTGGTCGCGTGCTCCAGCACCACGCGCAGCGCCGCGTAGCGCTCCAGCAGCGGGCCGAGGGTGCGCTCCAGGAACACCGCCTCACGGTCGAAGATGTCGACATGGGCGTCGGTCACCTCGCCGTGGATCAGCAGCGGCATGCCGATCTCCGCCATGCGCTCCAGCACCGGGGCGATCTTGCCGAGGTCGGTCACGCCGTGGGCGCTGTTGGTGGTGGCGTTGGCCGGGTAGAGCTTGGCGGCGGCGAACACGCCGTCCTCGAAGCCCTGGGCCAGATCGTCGGCGTCGGTGCCGTCGGTCAGATAGGCGGTCATCAGCGGCGTGAAGGCGTGGCCCTCCGGCAGGGCGGCCAGGATGCGCTCCCGGTAGGCCACGGCGTCGGCCGTGCGGGTCACCGGCGGCTTCAGGTTCGGCATGATGATGGCGCGGCCGAACTGGTGGGCGGTGAAGGGCAGCACCGCCTTCAGCATGGCGCCGTCGCGCAGGTGCACATGCCAGTCGTCGGGACGGCGGAGGACGAGACGGTCGGTGGGCATGGCGGCTCCGGGGCACAGAATTCTGAGATTCCGTGAGTTCTAGCCCCTTCCGACCGCAGGCTCAATGTCGGCAGACCGTTAACGGTAAGCGATATCGCTTATGAAAGGTGACGGCCATGGCGAAAGCCGCTAGAACCCTAGCCGAATCCCTAGGGACATTCGAAGCCGGACCCGCGCCGATGAGCCTCATTACCCCCCGCACCCCGCCCGGAACGATGGAACTGCTGCCGCGCCAGCAGGTGGCCTTCCAGCGTCTGCTCGACACCATCCGCCGCGGCTACGAGCGGTTCGGCTTCGTGCCGGTGGAGACCCCGGTGTTCGAGACGGTGGACACCCTGCTGACCAAGTCCGGCGGCGAGACCGAGAAGCAGGTCTATTTCGTGCAGTCCACCGGCGCCCTCCAGCAGGGGAACAAGCCGGACATCGCGCTGCGCTTCGACCTGACCGTGCCGCTCGCCCGCTACGTGGCGGAGCATGAGCGCGACCTCGCCTTCCCCTTCCGCCGCTACCAGATCCAGCGCGTCTACCGCGGGGAACGGGCGCAGCGCGGACGCTTCCGCGAATTCTACCAGTGCGACATCGACGTGATCGGCAAGGACAGCCTGTCGCCGCATTACGACGCGGAAATCCCGGCGGTCATCTACCACGTCTTCACGGAACTGGATTTCGGCGGCTTCACCATCAACGTGAACAACCGCAAGGTCCTGCTCGGCCTGCTCGACGGGCTGGGGGTGGACGACGCGGACAAGCGCGTCCTGGTCCTGCGCGAGATCGACAAGCTTGACAAGATCGGCCGCGACAAGGTGAAGGCCAGCCTGACCGGCCTCGGCATGACCGCCGACGCGGCGGAGACGATCCTGTCCCTGATCGACGCCAAGGGCACGAACGAGGAAACGCTCGCCGCGCTGGGCGCGCTGGGCATCGAGAACGAGACCTTCCGCCAGGGTGTTTCGGAGCTGACGACCGTCGTCGAGGGGCTGAAGGCCCTCCAGGTGCCGGACGGCATCGTGCGCATCAACCTCGCCATCGCGCGCGGCCTCGACTACTACACTGGCACGGTCTACGAGACCTTCCTGAACGACCATCCGGGCATCGGCAGCGTGTGCTCCGGCGGGCGCTACGACAACCTCGCCAGCCACTACACCAAGTCGAAGCTGCCGGGCGTGGGCATCTCCATCGGCGCGACGCGGCTGTTCTACCAGCTGATGGAGGCCGGCATCATCAAGGACGGTGGCGCCACCGCCCAGGTCCTGGTGACGCAGATGGACCCGGCCCTGTCCGCCGACTACTACGGCTTGGCGACAGCCTTGCGGGCGGCGGGCATCAACACGGAAATCCAGCTCGACGGCGGGAAGCTCGCCAAGCAGATGAAATACGCCGACAAGGCGGGGATTCCGCTGGTCGTCCTGATGGGCTCCGACGAAAAGGCCCGCGGCACGGCGACGCTGAAGCATCTGGTGAAGGGCGAGCAGGTCGAAGTCCCGCTGGCCGACCTCGCCGCCAAGGCGAAGGAACTGCTGGGGGCATAGCTCCCCACCACAGAAGGCCCCGCCCATGGCCAGCGTCGCCGAAGCCCTGAACCTCGCGCTCGACCATCATCTGTCCGGGCGGCTGGAGGAGGCGCGGCTGCTCTACGGCCGCATCCTGGAGGCGGACCCGGACAACCCCCACGCCCTGCATTTCGCCGGGCTGCTGGCGGCCCAGACCGGCGCGGTGGCGGACGGGGTGACGATGATCGGCAAGGCGGCGGCCCTCCTGCCGCTCGCCGCCGACATCCACGGCAATCTCGGCAAGGCGCTGATGGCGCTGGGCACGCCGGACGGGGCGGCACGGGCCACCGCCGCCTTCCGCAACCTCCTGGCCCTGCAACCGGAGGGCGCCGGCGACTGGTTCGCCCTGGGCGGCGCCCTGATCGAGGCCGGCGACGGTCCCGCCGCCCACCGCGCCCTGACCCGCGCCCTGACGGCCAGCGCCGCCACCGACAGCGAGCCGTTGGCCGAAGCCTTCGAGCGCGCCGGCCTGCGGCTCTACGCCGCCGATGACTGGACGGGCGCCGCCGACGCCTTCCGCAAGGCGCGCAGCCTCGCCCCGCAGCGGGCCGGGGCGCACCGCATGCTCGGCGCCGCGCTGGCTCAGACGGGCGATCCGGAGGGCGCCGTGGAGGCGCTGGACGCGGCGCTGCGGCTCGACCCCACGCTGGCCGACGCGCAAACCAACCTCGTCCATCTGCTGGTCACGCTGGGCCGCTTCGACGAGGCGGAACGGGCCGGGCGCCGGGCGGTGGCGCTGGACCCCGGCAACGCCGACGCCTACGGCAACAGGGTGCCGCTGCTGGAGCAGACCGTCCGCGTCGCCGAGGCGCTGCGCCAGTGCGGGCGGGCGGCGCGCATCGCCCCGGAGCGGGCCGCCTTCCACCGCAACCGCCTGTCCCTCCTGCTGCACGAGGGGCGACGCGACGAGGCGGTCGCCGCCGGGCGGGAGGCCATCCGCCGCGCGCCCGCAGACGCCGAGGCCCATCTGGCGCTCGCCGTCGCCCTGCTCGCCTCCGGCCAGTTCCGGGAGGGGTGGGAGGAGTTCGAGTGGCGGTGGGAGACCCGGCAGCTCGACCCCGTGCACCGCGGTTTCCCTCAGCCGCAATGGACCGGCGCGGAGGATGTGGCGGGCCGGACCATCCTGCTCTACGCCGAGCAGGGGCTGGGCGACACGCTGCAATTCGTCCGCTACGCGCCGCTCCTGGCCGCACGCGGGGCGCGGGTGATCGTCGGCTGTTCCCCCGCGCTGGTGCGGCTGATGGCACGGGTGGACGGCGTGTCGGCCGCGGTCGCCTGGGGCGGCGAGCTTCCGGCCTTCGACCTCCACATCCCGATGATGAGCCTGCCCCGCGCCTTCGGGACGGATCTGGACAGCATCCCGGCCGCGGTGCCCTATCTGCGCGCCGACCCCGCCGACGTCGCGGCGTGGAGCGAGCGTCTTCCGGTAGCGGACGGGCGTCCGCGCGTCGGGCTGGTCTGGGCCGGGTCGCCGCGCACGGTGCGCGGGGTGGCCAGCCCGATCGACCGGCGGCGCAGTCTGCCGCTGGCCGCGCTGGCCCCCCTGGCCGATGTGCGGGGGGTGCGCTTCGTCAGCCTTCAGATGGGGCCGGGGGCGGCGCAGTTGGCCGAGGCCCCGGCGGGCATGGAGATCGCCGACCCCATGGGCGGCGTCCGCGATTTCGCCGACACCGCGGCGCTGGCCGCAACGCTGGACCTCGTCATCACGGTGGACACCTCCGTCTGCCACCTCGCCGGCGGGCTGGGACGGCCGACCTGGACGCTGTCGCGCGCCGACGCCTGCTGGCGATGGCTGGGCAACCGGGAGGCCAACCCCTGGTACCCGACCATGCGGGTGTTCGGCCAGGACCGCTCCGGCGACTGGTCCGGCGTCGTCGCCCGCCTGCGCGCGGCGTTAACGGATTTCGTGGAAGCGCGCGGTCACGCTTCTTAACCCCACAACCGATGGGCGCATTCGTGGCGCCGGCGCAACGGTCCGCTACGAATTTGAGTTAAACCGATTTCGGGGCGGACTCGCACACCCGAAGGGCCAGGGATTACACCGGTTGTTAACCAAGGCGCCTCTACATTCCGGTCCTATCGCTCGGCCATTTTACCGAGCATTTTAACCAATTCGCGGGTCTCGCCCGCGGTCATGGCTGGAGCCGGACATGACACGGTTGTGGGTGCGGCGCGCGATCTGGGGTGTGACGCTGGCGGCGACGCTGGGCGGCGGCGCCCTCCTGGCGCAGGAGGAGATGCGCACGTCGCGATTGCAGGCCCGCCTGCTCGCCGGCTACGCCAAGGACATGACCTACACGCTGCGCGAGGGGCCGAATCCCGCCGCGCGCCACCCCACCCAGGGTCCCTACAACGAGCGGATGGGCTATGTCGGTCTGCCCGGCTATCTGCGCTCGCTGACCTCGGACATGTACGCCGTGGAGATGCAGGCGCATCTGTCGCCGACGCTCGACCAGTTCATGGCCGCCGGCGGCTTCCCGATCTATCACGAGAAGACGCGCGCCGGCCTGACCCTGCTGGACCGCAACGGCACCGCGCTGTTCTCCGCCCGCTACCCGGAGCGGGTCTTCGCCAAGTTCGAGGACGTGCCACCGCTGGTCGCCGCGACGCTGCTGTTCATCGAGAACCGCGAGCTGCTGAACACCGACGAGCCGCGCCGCAACCCCGCCGTGGAGTGGGACCGCTTTGCCGGCGCCGTGGCGATGCTGCCGGTGCAGTGGGTCAAGCCCGGCCAGCGCTCCCCCGGCGGCTCGACCCTGGCGACCCAGATCGAGAAGTACCGCCATTCCCCCGACGGCCAGACCAGCGGCGCCACGGAGAAGCTGCGCCAGATGATCTCGGCCAGCACCCGCGCCTATCTGGACGGCGAGGACACCGGCGCCCACCGCCGCCGCATCCTGATCGACTACCTGAACTCCACCCCGCTGACCGGGCGCCCCGGCTTCGGCGAGGTGAACGGGCTGGGCGACGGGCTGTGGGCCTGGTTCGGCACCGACCTCGCCATCGCCGAGAAGGTGCTGTCGGAGGAGCCCGCCGACGCCCGCGCCCTGCAGCTGAAGGCGCTGGCCTACAAGCAGGTGCTGAGCCTTCTGCTCGCCCAGCGCCGCCCCTCCCATTACCTGATCCAGGATCGCCAAGCGCTGGAGCGGCTGGCCGACAGCCACCTGCGCGTGCTGCACGGCGCGGGCGTGATCGACACCGCGCTGCGCGACGCCGCCCTCGGCCTGACGTTGAAGTTCCGCGAGGACCCGCCGCAGGCCCAGACCGCCAATTTCGTGGAGCAGAAGGCCCCCAACGCCATCCGCGCCCGGCTGCTCTCCATGCTCGGCGTGTCCAGCCTCTACCAGCTCGACCGCATCGACCTGACCGCCGAATCGACGCTCGACGCCCCGGCTCAGCAGCGGGTGGTGGAGGTGCTGGCGAAGCTGGGCGACCCGGCCTTCGCCGCGCAGATGGGGCTGACCGGCGAACGGCTGCTCGACACCAAGGGCAGCGACCTGTCGAAGATCATCTACTCGGTCACGCTGTACGAGCGCGGGCCGGACGCCAACTACCTGCGCGTCCAGGCCGACAACCTCGACCAGCCGCTGGACATCAACGAGGGCGCCAAACTCGACCTCGGCTCCACGGCGAAGCTGCGCACGCTGGCCACCTACCTGGAGATCGTGGCGGAGCTCCACACCCGCTACGCCCACCTGCCCAAGGACTTCCTCGCCGACGTGGAGGAGGAGGCATCCGACAACCTGACGCGCTGGGCGGCGAACTGGCTGGCGACCGCCGGCAACCGCGGACTGGGCGCCATGCTCGACGCGGCCATGGAGCGCCGCTATTCGGCGAACCCCGGCGAGGCCTTCTTCACCGGCGGCGGGCTGCACAGCTTCGTGAACTTCAACCCGCGGGACAACGGCAGCATCCTGACCGTGACCGAGTCGCTGCGCAATTCGGTCAACCTGCCCTTCATCCGCATGATGCGCGACGTCGTGCAGTTCTATCTGTCCGAGGGCGGCGACGACAGCACCGACATCCTGCACAACCCCGACCACCCTGCCCGCCAGGCCTATCTCGCCCGCTTCGCCGACAAGGAAGGCAGTGACTTCCTGAACCGCTTCTACAACAGCTACCGGAAGCACACGCCCGACGCGATGCTGAACATGCTGGCGGCCCGGTCGCGGCCGATGCCGCACCGCCTGTCGGTGATCTTCCGCACCGTGCGCCCGCAGGCCGGGGTGAAGGAGTTCGGCGCCTTCCTGCGCGCCCGCCTGCCCGACGCCAAGCTGGACGACGGCGACATCGCGTCGCTCTACGGCAAATACGGACCGGACAAGTTCCCGCTGAACGACCTCGGCTATCTGGCGCGCATCCATCCGCTGGAGCTGTGGCTGGTCTCCTACCTGCAGAAGCGTCCCGACGCCAAGCGGCAGGAGGTGCTGGAGGCCAGCGTCCAGGAGCGCCAGGAAAGCTACCGCTGGCTGTTCAAGAAGGGGCAGTCGGCCCAGAACACCCGCATCCGCATCGGGCTGGAGGAGGAAGCCTTCCAGCGCATCACCGAGCAGTGGCGCAAGCTGGGCTACCCCTTCGAAACGCTCGTCCCGTCCTTCGCCACGGCCATCGGCAGCTCCGCCGACCGCCCGGCGGCGCTGGCGGAGCTGGTCGGCATCATCCAGAACGACGGGGTGCGCCAGCCGACCGTGCGCGTGCGCAAGCTGCATTTCGCCGCCGGCACGCCCTACGAGGCCGTCGTCGGCCTGGGCGAACTGCGCGGCCAGCGCGTGATGAAGGCGGAGGTCGCGGCCACCCTGCGCAAGGCGCTGATGGACGTGGCGCAGAACGGCACGGCCAAGCGGGTCTGGGGCTCCTTCAAGGACTCCTCGGGGACGGTCATCCCGATCGGCGGCAAGACCGGCACGGGCGACCACCGGCTGGACCGCTACGGCCCCGGCGGCCACCTGATCGAATCGCGGGCGGTGAACCGGACGGCGACCTTCGCCTTCTACATCGGCGACCGCTTCTTCGGCACCATGACCGCCTTCGTCCATGGGCCGGAGGCCGACAACTACCGCTTCACCAGCGCCCTGCCCGCCCAGCTGCTGAAGAGCATCGCCCCGGCGCTGCAGCCCCTCATCGACCCCGGCGTGACCAAGACGGCGGACACCGGAAAGCCGCAGACGGGGCTGTAACCGGCCGGACGGCGCCGACCCGGACAACGAAAAGGCCCGCCCCGGGGAAACCGGAGCGGGCCTTTTTGATGAACCGGGGAAGGACGGCCGGGCGTGCCTTACGCCAGGGCGGGCTCCTGCGCCGGTGACACGGCGGCCGGCAGGGAGGCCAGCAGCAATTCCAGCTCCGCCGCGGCGATGTTCAGCGGCAAGCCGGGACGGTAACCGCGCAGCGTCTCCAGCGCCCGGTCGAAGGCGCTCTCATGATCGCCCTGATCCAGGTCGCTCTCATCCAGCGCCGCCAGATAGGCGTGCGCGACGGCGGCGGTCTCCTCCGGCGTCAGGTCGTCAACCTGCAAGGACGTGATGGGGAGCATGATGGCGGTTCCCGTACAAACTGAAGCGGAAACCCGCAAGCTACGGCAACATGGTTAACAAGGCGTTGCCGGCACCGCCCCGACACTCTGCGAAAAAGGGGAAACGCAAAAGGGGCGCGGCCTGCAGCCACGCCCCTCCAATCGGCCCTGAGCGGCCCCGAGCGGATCAGCTCTCGCCGTAGATCTGCTCCTGCTGGTAGGCGACAATGCCCACGCGCTGGATCAGGTCGAGCTGCGTCTCGATCCAGTCGATGTGCTCTTCGGTGTCGTCGAGCAGTTCGGTGAGCTGCGCGCGGGTCTCGTAATCGCGGACCTGCTCGCACAGGGTGATGGCGTCGATCAGGTCGGTGCGGGCCTTGTGCTCCACCTTCAGATCGTTGCCGAGCATTTCCGGCACGTCCTCACCGATCATCAGCTTGCCCAGGTCCTGGAGGTTGGGAAGACCTTCCAGGAACAGGATGCGCTCGATCATCTTGTCGGCGTGCTTCATCTCGTCGATGGATTCTTCGTAGATCTTGTGCGCAATGCGCTTCAGGCCCCAGTTCTTCAGCATGCGGGCATGCAGGAAGTACTGGTTGATCGCCGTCAGCTCGTTGGTCAGGATCTTGTTCAAATGGGTGATGACCTGCGGATCGCCCTTCACGTCCTGCCTCCATGCGGTTTGTTTGTCGAATCACGACGTTTCTGGAATGACCATGCCCGATTTCCGGAGCCTTGGCAACTGGATGCACGGCAGTTGCCAGAACAAATTCTTTTCCCTGCCCCCAGATCACTCATCGCAATTGCGAGTGAATATCAAAAAACCATCACGATGGATCGGAGCGATACATTCGGGAACGTGGAAATAGACTGGCGTTTTTGACGCCTCTACTCCATACCTCCCGACCAGAACCCATCTTCTTTTGGAAATCCGGAAGATCCGACACCGCGTCCGGACGCCGGAAGCAACATGGCGCAGCCGGTGCTGTCGCGGCTTTCCTGGCCACAAGGGCGACATGAAGGATGCATGGCCGGTCAAGCCGGACCGCTCGATCCTCTGGAGCGCTCCGCAGGCCTGGGCACGAGCGGTGATCCGCAAAAGCGGTCGTCAGGGATTGCGGAGTTCACGGTGCAGCACAATGCATCACCGCCAGCCCGAGACACGCGGAGACGCCGCAACCGGTGTCGGCGGCGTGGAACGACAAGGTGGGCCGGCGTGGGGGAATGAAAAAGGCCAGAGCGGATTTCGTGGCGAAATCAACGCTCTGGCCTGAAATTCTGGCGGATGGGGGGAGATTCGAACTCCCGATACCCTTGCGGGTATGCCGCATTTCGAGTGCGGTGCATTCAACCGCTCTGCCACCCATCCGCAGCCCCGTTTCCGGGGTGGCGCGGAACCTACCCAAAAGCCTGGGGGGATGCAAGCCCTTGTTTGCAGGAAAATGAACGGGAAATTGCCACCATGCCTGTTGACTCCCGGTGGCCCATCGGTTAAATCCCCGCTCTCACGAACGGGCTTGCACCTCAAACGGTGGGCGAGCGGCCCTTCCGTTTGTTTTGAGATAGGCAGTGACGACGATGTTTGCAGTGATCCGCACCGGCGGCAAGCAGTACAAGGTCGCCAATGGCGACGTGATCCGCGTTGAGAAGCTCGAGGCCGAGGCCGGCGCTTCCATCACGCTCAACGACGTGCTGATGGTCAGCGACGGCGGCAGCACCACCCTTGGCACCCCGACGGTTGCCGGCGCTGCTGTGACCGCCGAGATCGTCGCCCAGGATCGCGGTCCGAAGATCATCGTCTTCAAGAAGAAGCGCCGCCAGAACTACCGCCGTAAGAACGGCCACCGCCAGGACCTGACCGTCCTGCGCATCACCGGGATCAACGGCGCCGCCTGAACGGCCGCCGACCAGTCACAGGAGTAACTCCCCATGGCCCATAAAAAAGCAGGCGGCTCCTCGCGCAACGGCCGCGATTCCGCTGGCCGCCGCCTCGGCGTGAAGCGTTTCGGTGGCGAGAACGTCGTCGCCGGCAACATCATCGTCCGCCAGCGCGGCACGAAGTTCCACCCCGGTGAGAACGTCGGCATCGGCAAGGACCACACCCTGTTCGCCAAGGCGGATGGCGTGGTGGCCTTCAAGCACAGCGCCCAGGGGCGCACCTACGTCGCCATCGAGGCGGTCGAGGTCCCGGCGGTCGCGGCCGAGTAATCTCGTCCGGCCCGTACGGTGTGTTGGGATGATCGGGGGTTCGGGCAACCGGCCCCCGATTTTCTTTTTTTGCCATCTTTTGTTGATGGTGTGGTCACCGCCCCCTTCCCTCGGTTGGAGGACGGTGCGCAAACGGTAGATTGGCCGGCACGGTCCCCGATGAAGTTCCTCGATCAAGCCAAGGTGTATCTGAAAAGCGGCGACGGCGGCCCCGGCGCCATCGCCTTCCGCCGCGAGAAGTTCATCGAGTATGGCGGACCGGACGGCGGCAACGGCGGCCGCGGCGGCGATGTCGTGATCGAGGTCGTGAACGGCCTCAACACGCTGATCGACTACCGCTACAAGCAGCATTTCAAGGCGCAGCGCGGCAACCACGGCATGGGCGCCAACCGCAACGGCGCCAGGGGCGAGGACGTGGTCCTGCGCGTGCCGGTCGGCACCCAGATCCTCGACGAGGACCAGGAGACCGTGCTGCTCGACCTGACGGAGCCCGGCCAGCGCGTCGTCTTCCTGAAGGGCGGCGACGGCGGCTTCGGCAACGCCCATTTCAAGACCCCGACAAACCGCGCCCCGCGCAAGTCCCACCCCGGCTGGCCGGGTGAGGAGCGCTGGGTCTGGCTGCGGCTGAAGCTGATCGCCGACACCGGCCTGCTCGGCCTGCCCAACGCCGGCAAGTCCACCTTCCTGGCCGCGACCACCGCGGCGCGGCCGAAGATCGCCGACTACCCCTTCACCACGCTGGCCCCCAACCTGGGCGTCGTCCGCGCGGGTGACGAGGAGTTCGTCATCGCCGACATCCCCGGCCTGATCGAGGGCGCGCATGAGGGGCATGGGCTGGGCGACCGCTTCCTCGGCCATGTGGAGCGCACCCGCGTGCTGCTCCACCTGATCGACGGCACGGCGGAGGATGTGGTCCAGTCCTACACCACCATCCGCAACGAGCTGATCGCCTATGGCGGCAACCTCGCCGACAAGCTGGAGATCATCGGCCTGAACAAGGCCGACGCCCTGCTCGACGAGGAGGTCGCGGAGAAGAAGGCGGCGCTGGAGGCGGCGTCGGGTGCGGAGGTGATGGTTCTCTCCGGCGCCACCGGCCAGGGCGTCCAGGCGGTGCTTTACCGCTTGCTCACGCTCATCAAACAGTCCAAGGAAGAGGAGCCCGACGTCATCCAGGCTCCGGTCACGCGCTCCATCCCCCGGCCCCCGGTCGGCCAGAAGATGGACGACGAGTATGCGGGCTGGAACGAGGAGACGGGCGAGTACGACGATCTCCCCGAGGAATCGGACGACGGCTCCGACTCGGACGGGGATGACTGGGACGATGAAGGCGACGATGACGGTGACGACACCGAACACAGCGGCAACGGCGACGACGGCGGCCACGACGACAACGCCAAAGGCTGATACCCCCTCCCCGCTCCCCACCCTGCTCGACGCGCGGCGGCTGGTCGTCAAGATCGGCTCCGCCCTGCTCGTCGACGGCGCCACCGGCCGGATGCGCCGCGAGTGGCTGGACGCGCTGGCCGACGACGTGGCCGCCTGCCGCAAGCGCGGCCAGGAGGTGGTGATCGTCACCTCCGGCGCCGTCGCCTGCGGGCGCGAGCATCTCGGCCTCGTCGGGCGCGCCCTGCGGCTGGAGGAGAAGCAGGCCGCCGCCGCCACCGGCCAGATCCGGCTCGCCGCCGCCTACCAGGAGACGCTGGCCCGCCACGGCCTGACCGTCGCCCAGGTGCTGGTGACGCTGGAGGACACCGAGGAGCGCCGCCGCCACCTCAACGGCCGCGCCACCATCGACACGCTGCTGAAGCTGGGCGCGATCCCCGTCATCAACGAGAACGACACGGTCGCCACCGCGGAGATCCGCTTCGGCGACAACGACCGTCTGGCCGCCCGCGTCGCCCAGATGATCAGCGCCGACACGCTGGTCCTGCTGTCGGACATCGACGGCCTCTACACCGCCGACCCGCGCAAGGACCCCGACGCCCGGCACATCCCGGTCGTCCAGGAACTGACCTCCGACATCGAGAACATGGCGGGCGAGCCGCCGCCCGGCTACAGCTCCGGCGGCATGGTGACCAAGATCGTCGCGGCGCGCGTCGCGCTGGCCGCCGGCTGCCGCATGGTCATCGCCAAGGGCAAGCGCATGAACCCGCTGGCCGCGCTGGAGCAGCGGCCCGAGCAGGGCGGCGCGCTGTGCACCTGGTTCCTGCCCGCGGCCTCGCCCTCCTCCGCCCGCAAGGCGTGGATCGGCGGCAACCTGAACGCCCACGGCGCGCTGACCGTGGACGCCGGCGCGCTGTCGGCGCTCGCCCGCGGGGCCAGCCTGCTGCCCGCCGGGGTACGCGCCGTCGAGGGCGACTTCGAGCGCGGCGACGTGGTGGTGGTGAAGGCGCCGGACGGGCGCGAGGTGGCGCGCGGCCTGACCGCCTACGCCGCCGAGGACGCCCGGCGCATCACCGGCCGCAAGAGCCACGAGATCGAGGAAATCCTCGGCTACCGGGGACGCGACGAGATGATCCACCGCGACGATCTGGTGGTGCGGTGAGCGTTCCGATCGTGGGCCGCCCGCCGCTCCAGGCCATCCTGTGGGACATCGACGGCACGCTGTTGGACAGCGAGCCCTGGCACCAGCGCGCCACCATCGCGGTCTGCCGGCTGCACGGCCACGCGATGTCCGACACGGACTACGCGGCCACGCTGGGCGTCGCCTTCCCCGAGCTGTACGCCCGGCTGCACGCCGTTCGGCCCATGGCCCTGACCTTCCGGGAATGGGCGGACGCCATCACCGACCTCTATCTGGAGCGCATAGCCGAGGTCGAGGCACGGGCCGGCGCCCTGGCGCTGGTCGACGCTTTCGCGGAGCGGGGGCTGTTGCAGGCCTGCGTGTCGAACAGCGGACGCCGCGTGGTGGAGGCCAACCTGCGCCACATGGGCAGCCCGCACTTCCTGTTCGGCCTCAGCCGCGACGACGTGAGCAAGGGCAAGCCGGACCCCGAGCCCTACCTGACCGCCGCCGCCCGCCTCGGCGTGCCGCCCGCGGCCTGCGCGGTGATCGAGGACAGCCCGACCGGCGCCCGCGCCGCGAAGGCCGCCGGCATGCTGACCATCGCCTGGCCCCAGCACGCCGACCTGCTGTTCGACGCCGCCGACCATGTGGTGGAGGACCCGGCGGCGCTGGATTGGGACGCGCTCTGCGATCTGGCCGAGCGCATGGCGGCGGACTGAGCGCCGCCCGCCCTTATCACGCCTTGGCGACGAAGAAATAGACCGTCATCGCCACGCCCACCAGGATCACGAACTTGCGCAGGATCGGCGGCGGGATGTGGCGGGCGACGGCGGCCCCGGCGTAACCGCCGGCCATGGCGGCGACCAGCATGATCAGCGCCTCGTTCCAGTAGACCGCGCCGCCGAGGACGAAGGCCACCACCGCCACCGCGTTGAGGCAGCCGGAGACCAGCGCCTTCAGCCCGTTCATCGCGTGCAGGTCGGTCAGGCCGAAGACTCCCAGCGTCGCCAGGATCAGGATGCCGATCCCACCGCCGAAGTAGCCGCCGTAGATGGCGATGAAGAACTGCACGATCAGCACGGTGTTGTGGCCGACCTTGAAGTTGCGGCGGATGGCGGCCGACACCTTCGGGCCGAAGGCGAACAGCACCGTCGCGAACAGCAGCAACCAGGGAATGATCTCTTCGAACACCCGCTGCGGCGTCCACAGCAGGAGCAGCGCCCCCAGCAGCCCGCCGATCAGGCTGACCCCCAGGAAGGCCGGCAGGCTGACCTCCTTGATCCGCCCCAGCTCCCGCCGATAGCCGTAAGCGCTGGCCAGCGCGCCCGGCGACACCGCCACCGTGCTGGTCGCGTTGGCGTTCAGCGGCGGCACGCCGGCCATGATCAGCGCCGGAAAGGTCAGGAAGCTGCCGCCACCGGCCACGGCGTTGAGCACGCCCGCGAAGAAGGCGGAAACGATCAGCAGCAGGGTCAGCATGGGGCCACGGTCCGGCGGGTGAAAAAGCCCGCGGACTATGCCCTCTCGGCGACGCTTACGGTACTGCGTTTTCGGCGGTGCGGTATTTCACGTACGGCCGGTGGGGTCTAGCGGGTCGGGGGAAGCGTACGCAGGTAGGCGACCAGGGCGCCCAGCTCGCCGTCGCTCATGGACTGGTAATAGTGGTAGCCCATGGGCGGGCTCAGCCGGCTGCCGTCGGGACGTACACCCTCGGTGATCGCCTTGCGGATCTCCACGTCGGTCCAGCCGCCCAGCCCATGCTCCTTGTCCTGCGTGATGTTGCGGGACACGGCGTTGCCCCACGGCCCGGTGAAGTTGCGCCCACCGGCCCCCATGCGCGTCATGTCGAGCCGCCCGTCCGGCAGCATCGGCGTGTGGCACTCCATGCAGTGGCCGAGCGGCCCGGCCATGTACGCGCCGTACGCCACCGGGTCCGTACGCGGCACCTCGGCCACCGTCCCGACCGGCGGGCCGTAGGCGGCGGGGAGCGCCATGCGGTACTCCGACTTGGGGACAGAATGCCGCACCGGCGGCACGCTGCGCAGATAGGCGACGATGGCGCGCAGGTCGCCGTCCGACAGGCCGCGGTAGAAGCCGAAGGGCATCGGCGGGCCGATCAGGCTGCCGTCGGGCCGCTTGCCCTCGCGGATCGCGGTGATCAGCTGCTCGTCGGTCCAGCGGCCGATCCCCGTCTCCGGGTCCGGCGTGATGTTGGAGGCGTAGGCGGTGAAGGGCTCCTCGACGAAGGGCGTCCCGCCGGCCAGTTCGCGTCCCGTGACCGGGCCGTTCGGCCCCTGCGGCGTGTGGCAGTTGCCGCAGGCGACGATGCCGTTGACCAGGGCGCGGCCCCGCTCCACCGGCGATTCCAGCGGCGTTTCAGCCACGGCGGTCGCGATTATGCCGGACAGCATCAGGCACGTGGCGACGCTGCCGCGGCGGATAAGCCGGACCATGGAGTTCTCCCTCACCGATGATGCAGACGGCCACGCTACGCCCGCAATCGACCGCGGCCCAGACGGATTGTTGAGTATACCGATCAGCAATTCGGCTTAGCCGCCATGGCTTTCGCGGAAGCGTGGGATGGGCTATGGTTCCGGCCCTTTTTGTTTGGCGAACGCCACTGGAGTGAGACCGATGTCCGCCCTGCTTGAGACCACCGACGCCTTGCACGATCAGATGCTCGCCCTCGGCCGCGCCGCCCGCGCCGCCGCGGCGGAGTTGGCGACCGTGCCAAGCCCGTCGAAGGATCAGGCCTTGCGGGCGGCGGCGGCCGCGATCCGCGCCCGCAAGGCGGAGATCCAGGCGGCCAACGACGCGGACGTCGCCGCCGCCCGGGAGCGCGGCCTCGCCGGCCCCATGATCGAACGCCTTGCCCTCAACGACGCCCGCATCGAGGCGATGGCCAAGGGACTGGAGGACATCGCCGACTTCCCCGATCCCATCGGCGGCGTCATCGCCGAATGGACCCGCCCCAACGGGCTGGCCATCCAGCGCGTGCGCGTGCCGCTGGGGGTGATCGGCATCATCTACGAGAGCCGCCCCAACGTGACCGCCGACGCCGGCGGCCTCTGCCTGAAGTCGGGCAACGCGGCGATCCTGCGCGGCGGGTCGGAGAGCATCCGCTCGTCCAGCGCCATCGCCGCCTGCTTGGCCGCCGGGCTGCGCGCCGCCGGGCTGCCGGAGGCGGCGATCCAACTCGTCCCGACGACGGACCGGGCGGCGGTCGGCCACATGCTGACCATGCGCGACTTCATCGACGTGATCGTCCCGCGCGGCGGCAAGTCGCTGATCCAGCGCATCGCCGAGGAGAGCCGCATCCCGGTCATCAAGCATCTGGACGGCAACAACACCGTCTATGTCGATGCCGGGGCCGACCCGGAGAAGGCGCGCAAGGTGGTGATGAACGCCAAGATGCGCCGCACCTCGATCTGCGGCGCCGCCGAGACGCTGCTGGTCGACCGCAGGATCGCCGACGCCGTCCTGCCGGTGCTGGTGAAGGACCTGCTGGACGCCGGCTGCGCCGTCCGCGGCGACGAGGCCGCCCAGGCCGCCGACCCGCGCGTGACCGCGGTGGCGCCGGAGGATTGGGACACCGAGTATCTCGACGCCATCATCGCCTGCGGCGTGGTGGACGGGGTGGACGGGGCGATCGACCACATCAACCGCCACGGCTCCCACCACACCGACGCCATCGTGACCGAGGACCCGGCGGCGGCGGAGCGCTTCCTGCAGCGCATCGACAGCGGCATCGTGCTGTGGAACGCCAGCACCCAGTTCGCCGACGGCGGCGAGTTCGGCATGGGTGCCGAGATCGGAATCTCCACCGACAAGTTCCACGCCCGCGGCCCGGTCGGCGCGGAGCAGCTCACCAGCTACAAGTATGTCGTGCGCGGCGATGGCCAGACGCGGCCGTAAGCGCAGGCTTTTCCCCCACCCTAACCCTCCCCCGCTGGGCGGGGGAGGGAACGAAGGCGCCCCATCCCCCTCCCCCGCCCAGCGGGGGAGGGCCGGGGTGGGGGCTCCGTGAAACCACCCCCCCACCGCTACGCCGGCCCGCTCCACGCCGGTCTGCGCATCGGGTTGCTCGGCGGGTCCTTCAACCCGGCCCACGCCGGGCACCGCCACATCAGCCTGTACGCGCTGAAGGCGCTGGGGCTCGATCAGGTGTGGTGGCTGGTCAGCCCGCAGAACCCGCTCAAGCCCGTCCGGGGCATGGCGCCGCTCGTCGAGCGGCTGGAGGAGGCCCGGCGCACCGCCCGCCATCCGGCCATCCGGGTCACCGCCATCGAGCGGGAGCTTGGCACCCGCTACACCGCCGACACGCTGGCCAAGCTCACGCTCCGCTTCCCCAAAACGCGCTTCGTCTGGCTGATGGGGGCGGACAATCTTCGGCAAATCCCCCGCTGGCGGCATTGGACGCGCATCTTCCGGCTGGTGCCGGTTGCAGTTCTCGCCCGTCCAACTTATTCTATGGGAGCGCTTGGTGGCATGGCCGCTCAGCGCTATGCCCGTCGCCGGGTCAGCATGCACAAGGCCAAGGGGTTGGCCGGTTCGAAAACACCGGCCTGGATTTTCCTCCGCAACCCGCTGCATCCGGCTTCGGCGACGGCGATCCGCCGGGCACGCGCCAGCGGGTCGTGACCCTGTATCGCGAGGTAGGTACCATCAACACGTTCATCGAACCGGCCGCGCCCGTTGTGCGGCCCGCGCCCGTTCCCGTTCCCCAGCCGGACGAACTGAAGGCGCTCGTCGAGAAGTCCCTGGACGACGATCAGGCCGAAGACGTCGTCGTCATCGACCTTGCCGGCAAGACCACCATCGCCGACTACATGATCGTGGCGTCGGGCCGCAACACCCGGCACATCGCCGCCATGGCCATGAAGCTGGCCGACCGCATGAAGCAGGCCGGCCTGCGCGGCGTCGAGGTCGAGGGCCTGAACCAGTGCGACTGGGTTCTGGTCGACGCCGGGGACGTCATCATCCACCTGTTCCGCCCGGAAGTCCGGACCTTCTACAACATCGAGAAGATGTGGGGTCTGGAGACGCCGCGGCCCTCCGCCGAGCGCATGAGCGCCTGACGGACACCGCTCAGGACGGGTGACGAACGGGAGTCGGACCGATGCGTCTGTGGCTTGCCGCGGTTGGGCGGTCACGGACCGGTCCGGCGCGCGACCTGTATGACGAGTATGCCGGCCGCCTGTCCTGGCCGCTGACTCTGCGCGAGGTCGAGGTGAAGAAGCGCCTCGCCTCCGACGAGCTGAAGCGGCAGGAGGCGGAGCTGCTTCTGGCCGCCATCCCCGCCGGGGCCATCGTCGTGGCCCTGGACGAGCGCGGCAAGACGATCACCAGCGAAGCCTTCGCCGCGAAGATCAGCGGCTGGCGGGACCAGGGGGCGGGCGACATCGCCTTTCTCATCGGCGGGGCGGACGGCCACGGCGACGCCGTGCGGGCGCGCGCCGATTTCCTTTTGGCCTTGGGCGCCATGACATGGCCGCATATGCTGGTGCGAGGCATGTTGGCGGAGCAAATCTACCGTGCCCAGCAAATTCTGGCCGGACACCCCTATCACCGTGCATGACTCCCATTGTGCGCGTGCGCAGGCATGCCATTTTCTGATCCGGCCCAAGGCGATAAGAACCCGGCCACAAGAAGACTGGCATCAGACCGTTCGACCGAGACCCGCAACCCGACCGTGACAGGCGTATGAGGACCGTGATGACCGAGACCAAACGTCCCCGACCCGTGGTGCTGTGCATCCTGGATGGCTGGGGCTACCGCGAGGAGCGCGAAGACAACGCCATCGCGCAGGGCAACACGCCCAACTGGGACCGGCTGTGGTCGTCGGAGCCGCGCGCCTTCCTGGAGGCCAGCGAGGAGGAGGTCGGGCTGCCCAAGGGCCAGATGGGCAACTCCGAGGTCGGTCACATGAATCTGGGCGCCGGGCGCGTCGTCCGCCAGGATCTGGTGATGATCGACCACGCCATCGTCGAGGGCGAGCTGGAGCGCAACGCCGCGCTGACCGGCCTCGCCAAGACGCTGCTGGCGTCGGGCGGGCGCTGCCACATCCTGGGCCTGCTGTCGCCGGGCGGCGTCCATTCGCACCAGGACCACATCGCGGCGCTGGCCGGCGTGCTGGCCCATGAGGGCGTCCCGGTCGAGATCCACGCCTTCACCGACGGCCGCGACGTGCCGCCGCAGAGCGCCAAGGACCAGATGGCCGAATTCATGGCCGATGTCCACGCCCTGCCCGGCGTCACCGTCGCCACGGTCAGCGGGCGCTACTACGCCATGGACCGCGACAAGCGCTGGGACCGCGTCGCCAAGGCCTACGCCACGCTGGTGAGCGCCCAGGGCGAAAAGGCCGCCGATCCGATCCAGGCCATCGAGCAGAGCTACGCCGCCGGCACCCACGACGAGTTCATCCTGCCGACCGTCATCGACGGCTACACCGGCATGAAGGATGGCGACGCCATCCTGATGGCGAACTTCCGCGCCGACCGCGCCCGCGAGATCCTGGCCGCCTTCGTCGATCCGGCCTTCGACGGGTTCGAACGCGCCTCGGTGCCGAAGCTGGCCGCCGTCGTCGGCATGGTCGAGTACTCGTCCACGCTCGCCAAGCTGATGACGACCATCTTTCCGCCGAAATCCTTGACCAAGGTGCTGGGCGAAGTGGTCAGCGAGGCCGGATTGACCCAGTTGCGCATCGCCGAGACGGAAAAGTACCCGCACGTCACCTTCTTCTTCAACGGTGGCGAGGAGCGCGTGTATCCGGGCGAGGACCGCATCCTGGTGCCCTCGCCGAAGGTCGCGACCTACGATCTCCAGCCGGAGATGTCCGCCGCCGAGGTGACCGACAAGGTCGTCGCCGCCGTGGACAGCGGGAAGTACGATCTGGTGGTCATCAACTACGCCAACCCGGACATGGTCGGTCACAGCGGCATCCTGTCCGCCGCCATCAAGGCGGTGGAGGCGGTGGACGTCAGCCTGGGCCGGCTGGAGGCCGCCGTGCGCGCCCAGGGCGGCGTCATGCTGGTCACCGCCGACCACGGCAACTGCGAGCTGATGAAGGACCCGGAGACCAACGGCCCGCACACCGCCCACACGCTGGACAAGGTGCCGCTGGTGCTGGTGAACGGCCCCGCCGGGGTGTCGGCGATCCGCAGCGGGCGTCTGGCCGACATCGCCCCGACGCTGCTCGACCTGATGAAGCTGCCGCAGCCGGCCGAGATGACCGGCAAGAGCCTGATCGACCGCGCCAGCGCGCGGGCCGCCGCGGAATAAGGCGGAACCGGGCATGGGCGCAGGGCGCGATCATCCGGCGGGTGTTGCTCTGCTCCCCCTCCCCGTCTCCAGTCCGCAAAACGGCGGGCGGAGACGGGCGCTTTCCTGGCGGCCGGCCCTGCTGACCGCCACCCTGCTCGCCACCCCGTTGGTCGTCTCGGCCACCGCCACGGCGCAGACCGAGTCCCCCGGCCAGACGCTGAAGCGGGTGGAGCAGGACCTCCAGTCCGACAAGGCCCTGCAACGGCAGCTCGACCGCCAGTCCCAGACGCTCCAGAAGGAGTTGGACGAGCTGCGCGACCGGCTGGTCGGTCTGGCCGACCAGGAGCGGGCGCAGGAGGACGAACTCGCCCATCTCGAAGAGTCCCTGACCGCGCTGGAGACGCAAGAGCGCAGCCAGGCCGAAAAGCTGGAGGGCGAGCGGCAGCAGATCGCCGCCCTGCTCGCCGCCCTGCAGCGCGTCGCCCGCATCCCGCCGGAAGCGGCGCTGGCCCGTCCGGACGGGCCGGTTGACACGCTGCGCTCCGCCCTGCTGCTGCGCGACACGGTGCCGGCCCTGCGCGCCCGCGCCGACGCGCTGGCCCAGGCGCTGACCCGGCTGGCCGAGACGCGCGAGGCGCTGCAGGCCCAGCGCGGCCGCACCTACGCCGCCCGCCTCACCCTGATCGACCGCCAGAAGGAGATCGGCCAGCTCGTCGCCCGGCGCGAGGAGCTGTCGCGCCAGACCGAGGAGGAGCGCCAACAGGTCGCCCAGCGCACCGCGCGCCTGACCGGTCAGGCCGCCGATCTGCGCCAGCTGATGGAGCGCATCGAGGCCGAACGCCGCGCCGCCGCGGCTGCGGCGGCCAAGCGCGAGTCCGAACGGCTGGAGGCGGAGCGCCGGGAAGCCGAACGCCGGCTCGCCGAGCAACGGGCCGCGGAGCAGAAGGCGGCCGAGCAGAGGCTGGCGGAACAGAAGGCGGCGGAACAGAAGGCGGCGGAGCAGCGGGCCGCCGAACAGAAACTTGCCGAACAAAGGTCGAGCGAGCAGCGGGCCAGGGCCGAGGCGGAAACCGCCCGCGCCGCGCCCGGCCCGCCCGCCGGGGAACGCCTGCCGGTGGGCGGCCGGGTGACCGTCCGCTATGGCGAGGCCGACCGCTACGGCGCGACCAGCCGGGGCGTCACCATCCAGGCCCGCGCCGGCTCGACCGTCGTGTCACCGCAGGCCGGAACGATCGTCTTCGCCGGGCCGTTCCGCGGCTATGGCCAAATCTTGATCGTGGAACACAGCCACGGATATCATAGTCTCATCGCTGGATTTGGCCGCATCGACACGGCCGTCGGACGGCGCGTGGCCACGGGGGAACCCATCGGCCTGATGCCCGCCGACGGGTCACCCGATCTTTACTTCGAGCTTCGACGTCACGGACAGCCGATCAATCCACAGCGCGGTTTCGGCGCCCCGGAGGGGAAAGGACAAGGGTAGATGAGGATAGTCAAGCGTGCCGCCACCGCCGCGGCCCTGGTGTTTCTGGGGGCCGGCGTCGCCACCGTCACCGCGCAGGTGAACAGCACCGGCAACAGTTCCGAGACCTACCGCCAGCTCAACCTGTTCGGCGACGTGTTCGAGCGCGTGCGCGCCGAGTATGTCGAGTCGACGACGGACGAGCAGCTCATCGAGTCCGCCATCAACGGCATGCTCACCTCGCTCGACCCGCATTCCAGCTATCTGAACCGCAAGAGCTTCCAGGACATGCAGGTTCAGACCCGCGGCGAGTTCGGCGGGCTGGGCATCGAGGTGACGATGGAGAACGGCCTGATCAAGGTCGTGTCGCCCATCGACGAGACGCCGGCCTTCCGCGCCGGGCTGCAGCCGGGCGACCTGATCATCCAGCTCAACGGCGAGGCCGTGATGGGCCTGTCGCTGAACGAGGCGGTGGAGAAGATGCGCGGCCCGGTGGGCAGCGACATCAAGGTCACCGTGCGCCGCGGCGAGGCCGGCGAGCCGTTCGAGGTCACGCTGACCCGCGCCGTCATCAAGGTGCAGTCGGTCCGCTACCGCACCGAGGGCGACATCGGCTACGTCCGCGTCACCAGCTTCAACGAGCAGACGCAGCAGGGGCTGGAGAAGGCCATCGCCTCGATCCAGCAGCAGCTGGGCGACAAGCTGAAGGGCTACGTCCTCGACCTGCGCAACAACCCCGGCGGCCTGCTCGACCAGGCGGTCTCGGTCTCCGACACCTTCCTGGAGAAGGGGGAGATCGTCTCCACCCGCGGCCGCAAGGCGGAAGAGGGCACGCGCTACAACGCCAAGCCCGGCGACCTCGCCAAGGGCCTGCCGGTCGTGGTGCTGATCAACGGCGGTTCGGCCTCGGCGTCGGAAATCGTCGCCGGCGCGCTGCAGGACCACAAGCGGGCGCTCGTGCTCGGCACCCAGTCCTTCGGCAAGGGCTCGGTCCAGACGATCATCCCGCTGCCCGGCCACGGCGCCATGCGCCTGACCACGGCGCGTTACTACACGCCGTCGGGCAAGTCGATCCAGGCACTGGGCATCACCCCGGACATCGAGGTGCACCCGGCCCGCGTCGAGGAGACCGACCAGGGTCTGATCCGCCGCCGCGAGAGCGACCTGCGCGGCGCGCTGCGCAACCCGGACGCCCCCCGTCCGGCCACCACCCAGCCGGCCCCGGCGCCGGGCGCCAGCAACGCACCGGCTCCCGGGGCGGCCCCCGGTGCGGCTCCGGGCGCAGCGCCGGGTGCGACGCCGGCCCCCGCCAACGGCAACGCCCCGGCTGCGCCGTCCGCGGAGAATGGCGAGGGCGCGCCGAACCAGCCGCCCTTCGACTACCAGCTGGCCCGCGCGCTCGACCTGCTGCGGGGCGTCGCCCTGTTCCAGGCCCGCGCGCACTGAGGGAAGGGGAACGGGTCCGTGAACGCTGCCGCCCTGCTGGGCCGCCTGAAGCCCGCGAAACGGGAACGTTCCGGACCCGGCCTGCTGGCCCGTCTCCGGCGCCGCAAGGGCGGCGATTCCGACGGCGCGCCGCGCGCGCACAAGGAGCGCCGCCCGCTGTCGCCCCTCGCCAAGAGGCTGCTCGGCGCCTACGCCGCGCTGGCCCTCGGGCTGGGCGGGTTGGCCGGCTGGCTGGCGATGAACGCGGAGCACACGACCGAGGCATGGCAGGCCGCCATTCCCCGCGTCGAGGTGGCGGTGAAGGGCGCGCCAGCGCCAACGCCGCCGGCAACGCCCCCCGCTGCGGCGGCGGCCGTTCCCGTCCAACCATCTCCGCCTGCGGTCTCGCCTCCGGCGGCTCCCCCGCCGTCCGCCGCTGTCGCACCGCCTTCGCCGCCGCTCGCCGTGGTCGTGAACGAACCGGTCACCCTGACGCCGGCGCCGGTCCCCGGCCTGGTGGAGGACTCGCGCAACGGACCGCTGCCGCGCATCGCCGAGGACGGGCGCAAGCCCTGGCAGGTTTACGCCCGCCCCTTCCCCGCCGCCGACCGGCGCCCGCGCATCGCCATCGTGCTGGCCGAGATGGGCATCTCCGGCGTGACCACCGGCAACGCCCTGCAGAAGCTGCCGCCGACCATCACCCTGGCCTTCGTCCCCTACGCCGACCGGCTGGACAACTGGGTGGAGCGCGCCCGCGGCAAGGGGCACGAGGTGATGCTCTCCATTCCCATGGAGCCGCAGGACTACCCGCGCAACGATCCCGGCCCCAACGCCCTGCTGAGCATGCTGCCGCCCGAGCGCAACATGGAGCGGCTGGAATGGTCGCTGGGCAAGGCGGTCGGCTATATCGGCATCACCAGCACCACGGGCAGCAAGTTCACCGCCAACCCCGACGCGGTGAACCCGGTGATCGCGGCGATGAAGGCGCGCGGCCTGATGGTCCTGGACGCCCGCGCCAACCCGCGCAGCGTCGCCGGCACCCTGGCGGGACAGGCGGGCGTGCCGCGGGCCTTCGCCGACCGGGTGATCGACCGCGACCTGTCGCGCGGCGCCATCGACGACCAACTCGCCGAGCTGGAGGCCATCGCCAAGGCGAACGGCGCCGCGGTGGGCATTGGCGCCCCCTACCCCAGCACCATCGAACGGATCAACCTGTGGCTCACCGGGCTGGCCGACCGTGGCATCGCCATCGTGCCGGTTTCCGCCCTGGCCAACATGCAGAAGCAATAAGGCGCATGAGCAAGAAGGTCATCGACCGCGAGTCCCTCCCCTACCGCCCCTGCGTCGGGGTGATGCTGCTGAACGACCGTGGACAGGTCTTCGTGGCCCGGCGCTGCGACAGCAAGGACGCCTGGCAGATGCCCCAGGGCGGCATCGACGAGGGCGAGGGCGTGCATGAGGCCGCCCTGCGCGAGCTGAAGGAGGAGATCGGCACGGACAAGGCCGAGATCCTCGGAGAGACGGCGGAGAAGTTGCGCTACGACCTGCCCGACCATCTGCTGGGCAAGGTCTGGAAGGGCCGCTGGCGCGGCCAGGAGCAGGTCTGGCTGGCCGCCCGCTTCACCGGCGCGGACAGCGACATCGACCTCGCCACCGAGCATCCGGAGTTCGACGCCTGGAAGTGGGTTGATGCCGACGATCTGCCCGGCCTGATCGTGCCCTTCAAGCGCCCTGTCTACGAGTCGGTGCTGGCGGAATTCGCCCCGCTGATCGCGGCGCTGCGGCGGGGCTGACCCCCGCCGCTCCCGGTGGTCCTCAGGCGACCTTGGCCAGCCGCTTGGCGCGGCTTTCGATCAGCCACCAGGCGCTGCGGGCGGCGACGCTGTAGAAGCGGGTGTGCGGCTTCAGCCCGCAGGCCTTGAAGACCATCGCCACCGCGCGGTCGACGTGCTTGGGCCGGTAGCGGCCGTAGGCGCGGCGCATGTAGGCCTGATTGTAGGTCTTGTGCGCGTAGGGCTCGCCCTCCGGCGCGTTGGCCGCGTAGTAGGCGTAGGCCAGTTCGTCGTCCTCCGACTCGCCGATGCGCGACAGCGCCACCTTGAGCCGCTGGAACTTGTTGAGCTGCTCCAGCTCCAGATACTTCTTCGTGTAGGTGTAGAAGAGCTTGAAGTGGCGCAGCTCGTCGGCGGCGATGTTCTTGCAGATCAGCTTGAGCACCGGCTCGTCCGTCGAGTCGCCGATGGCCGCGTAGTAGCTGCTGGTGCCGGTCTCGACCATGCAGCGGGCGATCATCTCGCCGGTGCGCGAGCCGCGGACCGAGGCGTCGAGGTCGATCGGCACCTTGTAGCCGGCGCGGAAGCGCTCCACGGCCCGGTCGAAGTCGAAGGTCGGATCGACCAGCTCCGCCCATTTGCCGAGCGCGCGGCCGTGCTGGACCTCCTCGACCGCCCAGCCGTGCGCGACCTCCTGGAACTCGGGGTCGTCGTGGAAGACGTTGCAGAGATAGGCCGTGTAGTCGTCGGCGTTGAACTCCACCAGGGCTGCCGCCTTGATGAGCGGAACGAGATCGGGATCGACCTTGCCGTGGTCCAGTTGATCCCAGGGAAGCTCTTCGTATTTCCAGTGCAACGCCACACTCCACTCCCGCTGCTGGCCGCCGTTCCGGGCCGGTTGTTCCACGCTCTGACGGAGAATAGGACGATAAAAACAAAAACGCCTCGACGGACGGGCCGGGAGGCGTTCGATCCCCTGGGGGACACTATGTATGGCTGCGATGGCGCAATGCAACGGAAACGGCCCAGCCGGCGGTCGCCGCCGCCGGGCCGTGCCCGGTGTCAGTGCGTGGTCGCGCCGGTCGCGTCGAGCTTGGCGCGGGCGATGGCGATCTTCGCCTCCACGCGGGCCTTCTCGTCGTCGGACTTGGCGTCCTCCAGATCCTCGCCCAGGTCGCGGATCTGCTGCTCGACCTTGGCGCGGTCGATCTCGGCGACCGCGATGGCCTCCTCGGCCAGGACGGTGCAGCGGGTCTCGGTCACCTCGGCGAAGCCGCCGGCAACGAACACCCGGTCGACCACGCGGTCGGCCTCGTAGACGTCGATCACGCCCGGACGGACGGTCGAAATCATCGGCGAGTGGCCGGCGAGGACGCCGAAGTCACCTTCCGAACCCGGCACCACGACCATGTCGACGGGCTGCGAGGTCAGCAGCTTCTCCGGAGAGACCAGCTCGAATTCGACTTTATCGGCCATGGGTTTCCTGGTGCCTCTTCATAAGAACCCCCTCCCCCGCGCGGGCGGAGGAGAGGGTTAGCCTCGTTACCGAACCTCAGCCGACCGTGATCAGGCGGCTTCGGCGGCCAGCTTCTTCGCCTTGGCGATGGCTTCGTCGATGGTGCCGACCATGTAGAAGGCCGCTTCCGGCAGGTGGTCGTAGTCGCCGTTCACGATGCCCTTGAAGCCCTTGATGGTGTCTTCCAGGCTGACGAGCACGCCCGGGGTGCCGGTGAACACCTCGGCGACGTGGAACGGCTGCGACAGGAAGCGCTGGATCTTGCGGGCGCGGGCCACGACCAGCTTGTCCTCTTCCGACAGCTCGTCCATGCCCAGGATCGCGATGATGTCCTGCAGCGACTTGTAGGTCTGGAGGACGCGCTGCACCGAACGGGCGACGGTGTAGTGCTCCTCACCGACGACGCGCGGGTCCAGGATGCGGCTGGTCGAGTCCAGCGGGTCCACCGCCGGGAAGATCGCCATTTCGGCGATCGAACGCGACAGCACCGTGGTGGCGTCCAGGTGGGCGAAGGAGGTGGCCGGGGCCGGGTCGGTCAGGTCGTCGGCGGGCACGTAAATGGCCTGCACCGAGGTGATCGACCCCTTCTTCGTGGAGGTGATGCGCTCCTGCAGGGCGCCCATGTCGGTGGCCAGCGTCGGCTGGTAACCCACCGCCGACGGGATGCGGCCCAGCAGAGCCGACACTTCCGAACCGGCCTGCGTGAAGCGGAAGATGTTGTCCACGAAGAACAGCACGTCCTGGCCTTCCTCGTCGCGGAAGTACTCCGCGAGGGTCAGGCCGGACAGGGCGACGCGGGCGCGGGCGCCCGGCGGCTCGTTCATCTGGCCGTACACCAGGGCCACCTTGGAGCCCGGGCCGTCGAGCTTGATGACGCCCGACTCGATCATCTCGTGGTAGAGGTCGTTGCCCTCACGGGTGCGCTCGCCCACGCCCGCGAACACCGACACGCCGCCGTGCGCCTTCGCGACGTTGTTGATCAGCTCCATGATGGTCACGGTCTTGCCCACGCCGGCGCCGCCGAACAGGCCGATCTTGCCGCCCTTGGCGTAGGGGGCCAGCAGGTCGATGACCTTGATGCCGGTGATCAGCACTTCGGCGTCCGTCGACTGCTCGACGAAGTCCGGGGCCGCACGGTGGATCGGCAGGGTGCGCTCGGCGCCGACGTCGCCGCGCTCGTCGATCGGCTCGCCGATCACGTTGATGATGCGGCCGAGGGTGGCCGGGCCGACCGGCACGGCGATCGGGGCGCCGGTGTCCGTCACTTCGGCGCCGCGGACCAGGCCGTCGGTGCTGTCCATGGCGATGGCGCGGACGGTGCTCTCGCCGAGGTGCTGGGCAACCTCGAGCACGAGGACCTTGCCGTCGTTCTGGGTGTGCAGAGCGTTCAGAATGGCCGGCAGCTCGCCGTCGAACTGGACGTCGACAACGGCGCCCGTGACCTGCGTGATCTTGCCGACGGCGTTCGTCGCCTGGGTGGTGGTGGCCATGGAGTAAAGCTCCCTCGGAACTCGATAATTGTCGGATGTGCCGTCGTATCGACCGCGAACGCTGCGCCGTTAAACCGCCTCGGCGCCGGAGATGATCTCGATCAGCTCCTTGGTGATGTAGGCCTGGCGCGTGCGGTTGTAGGTGATCGTCAGCTTGTTGATCATGTCGCCGGCGTTGCGCGTCGCGTTGTCCATCGCGGTCATGCGGGCGCCCTGTTCGGACGCGGCGCTTTCCAGGAGGGCGCGATAGACCTGGATCGACAGGTTGCGCGGCAGCAGCTCGGCGAGGATCTGCTCCTCGTCGGGCTCGAACTCGTAGATCGCCTTGACCTCGGCGCCCGCGGCTTCCTCGTCCGCCTGCGCCTCGACGGCGAAGGGAACGAGCTGCTGGACGGTCACGATCTGGGAGATCGCCGACTTGAACTTGTTGAAGATCACCGAGCAGACGTCGAACTCGCCCGCGTCGTACATCGCCAGGACCTTCTGCGCGACGACATCGGCGTCGGCGAAGGACAGGCGGCGGCGCCCCACGTCCTCGTAGGTCTCGACGATCAGCGAGCCGAACTCGCGGCGCAGCTGGTCGCGGGCCTTGCGGCCGACGGTGAGCAGCTTGACCGTCTTGCCTTCCGACTGGAGGCGCAGGATCTGGCGGCGGGACTCACGGACGATGGCGCCGTTGAAGGCGCCGCACAGGCCGCGGTCGGAGCTGATGATGACGAGGAGATGCACCTGATCGGAACCGGTGCCGGTCATCAGCTTCGGGCCGTTGCCCGAGTCCTGCACGTTGGCCGCGAGAGAGGCCAGCATGCGGCCCATGCGCTCGGCGTAGGGACGACCGGCTTCCGCCTGCTCCTGCGCACGGCGGAGCTTGGAGGCGGCGACCATCTTCATCGCCGAGGTGATCTTCCGCGTCGATTGGACGCTGGCGATCCGGTTCTTTAGGTCCTTGAGGTTAGGCATGCCGGCCCTTCATTCCGCTCGGGGTCGTTCGGGTTGACGGACGGGGCGCAGGGACTGCGCCCCCGCCGTCGATCAGACGAACACCTTGGAGAAGTTGTCGAGGAAGGCCTTGAGGCGCTCCTCGGTCGCAGAGGTGATCTGCTTCTCGTTGCGGATCGTCGCCAGGATGTCGGCCCCCTTCGAGCGGACCTCGGCGAGGAACTTCTGCTCGAAGCGGTTGACGTCCTCGACCTTGATCTTGTCGAGATAGCCCTTCACGCCCGAGAAGATCGACACGACCTGCTCTTCGACCGGCAGCGGCTGGAACTGCGGCTGCTTCAGCAGCTCGGTCAGACGGGCGCCGCGGGCCAGCAGGCGCTGGGTGGCGGCGTCGAGGTCCGAGGCGAACTGCGCGAAAGCGGCCATCTCGCGGTACTGGGCCAGCTCCATCTTGATGGTGCCCGCGACCTGCTTCATCGCCTTGATCTGGGCGGCGGAGCCGACGCGCGACACCGACAGGCCGACGTTGATGGCCGGACGGATGCCCTTATAGAACAGGCCCGTCTCGAGGAAGATCTGGCCGTCGGTGATCGAGATCACGTTCGTCGGGATGTAGGCCGACACGTCGCCGGCCTGCGTCTCGATGACCGGCAGGGCGGTCAGCGAGCCGTTGCCGTGGGCGTCGCCCATCTTGGCGGCGCGCTCGAGCAGGCGGCTGTGGAGGTAGAACACGTCGCCCGGGTAGGCTTCGCGGCCCGGCGGACGGCGGAGCAGCAGCGACATCTGACGGTAGGCGACGGCCTGCTTGGACAGGTCATCGTACACGATCAGGGCGTGCATGCCGTTGTCGCGGAAGTACTCGCCCATCGTGCAGCCGGTGTACGGCGCCAGGAACTGCAGCGGAGCCGGCTCCGACGCGGTGGCGGCGACGACGATCGAGTATTCCAGGGCGCCGGCGTCTTCCAGGGTCTTGACGATCTGGGCGACGGTGGAGCGCTTCTGACCGACGGCGACGTAGATGCAGTAGAGCTTCTTGCTCTCGTCGTCGCCCTGGTTGATCGGCTTCTGGTTCAGGAAGGTGTCGATGACGACGGCGGTCTTGCCGGTCTGGCGGTCACCGATGATCAGCTCGCGCTGGCCGCGGCCGATCGGAACCAGGCTGTCGACGGCCTTCAGGCCGGTCTGCATCGGCTCGTGCACCGACTTGCGCGGGATGATGCCGGGGGCCTTGACCTCGACGCGGGTGCGGGTGACGTCCACCAGCGGGCCCTTGCCGTCGATCGGGTTGCCCAGGCCGTCCACGACGCGGCCCAGCAGACCCTTGCCGACCGGCACGTCCACGATGGTGCCCGTGCGCTTGACGGTGTCGCCTTCCTTGATCTCGCTGTCGGTGCCGAAGATCACGACGCCGACGTTGTCGGTCTCGAGGTTCAGCGCCATGCCCTTGATGCCACCGGGGAACTCGACCATCTCGCCGGCGCGCACGTTGTCCAGGCCGTGCACGCGGGCGACGCCGTCACCCACCGAGAGGACCTGGCCGACCTCGGCGACGTCCGCCTCGGTCCCGAAATTCGCGATCTGCTGCTTGAGGATCGCAGAGATTTCTGCGGCGCGGATATCCATCAGACTGATCCCCCTGAGGCCTTCATGGCGAGTTGCAATTTGTTCAGCTTCGTGCGCACCGAGGTGTCGACCATGCGCGAGCCGAACTTAACGATCATGCCCCCGATCAGCGCGGGATCGACCGTGGTGTTGATCAACACCTTGGAGCCGATCGACGCCTTCAGCGCGTCGGTGACCGCGGCCAGCTGAGCGTCGCTCAGCGGCTGGGCCGAGGTGACCTGGGCGGTCACTTCGCCACGACGGCGGGCCAGTTCGGCGAGATAGCCTTCGATCATGCCTTCCAGCGCGAACAGGCGGCGGTTCTTGGCCACCAGCCCGATGAAGCGCTTGGTCAGATCGGACACTTCGGCGCGGTCCAGAACCGCGGCCATCGCCCGGCCTTGGTCGGCGCGGCTGATCACGGGACTGCGGACGAGGCGGCGAAGGTCGGCGCTCTCAGCCAGGATTTGCTTCAGCGCAACCAGATCGCTCGCGACCTGATCCAACGCTTTGTTCTCGTCCGCAAGCTCGAACAGCGCGATGGAGTAGCGCGTAGCGAGTTCGGAAACGCCTGTACCTTCGATTGCCACCTGATCCCTCGAATTGAGTTCGGTAGACGGTGAATTTTCAGGGCCTTAAATAGGGCAAAACCCACATCGCGGCGGCCCAGCCCGCGAAAGCGAGCGGTCCAATATCACAGGATTAGGCCCTGCGCAACGGGGTCTGGACAATTTGCGCGCGGGGTGAGTGCGGCGTTTTGCGCCCCTGCGGGGTGGGGTCCGTTCTTGGCGGCGGGGGCTGGAAATGGGCATACCACTTCACAACCGCAACGGATCACCTTGGCATCTGAAGGCCCTGCCCTCTCCGGGACCGGTTTTTTCCGGAGCCCGTCCCGTGGCGGTCCAGAGACCAGACTGTGACCTAACGCCCCGCTTAACACCCGTTTAACCATTCACGCGCACGGTCGCCACACAGCCCGTCTGACAGGACAAACCCAGGCCAATCATGACCGTCGTCGCCTTCTCCTGCGCCCGCTTCACCCCCGCCGACCTCAACGAATTCGAGGCGGTGGCCGAGCCGAAGCTGCGCCTTGGCCATTGGGCCGGGGTCATCCGCGAAACGGGCCGGGAGCATGACCGGCTCCTCGTTCTCCTGCCCGGCGTGGACCGTCCGGTCTTCCGGTTCGAGCGCGACGGCCGCGGACGCTACAACCTGTCCTTCAACGACCGCTCCGGCTGGTACGGCATCGGGTCGGGAGGCAGCGCATCCGAATGCCTGTCGATCTGGCGTCCCCGCCCGCGGACCGACCGCTCCGTCTCGGTGCTCTGAACCTCTTTTTCACCCTTCGGAAAAGTCCGATTCGGCCGCCGCCGGCGTGCCGGACAGCCGGTCAGCGGTAGACGCCGACCGACAGCAGATAGGGCTCGCCGCCCAGGACGATGCGGCGCACGATCATCGTCTTCGGCGCGATCTGGCCGGACAGCGGGTCCGTCCATTTGTAGCTGACGGCGCCTGAGTCCCGCTCCGCCACGATGTCCAGCGCCTCCTGGATGAAGGGCTTGCCGTCGACGTCCTTCAGGTCCTTGAGGTTCGCGCCGTTCAACGACGGCGTCCAGCCGTGGGCCACCATGACGCCGTCGCGGTCGATCAGCATCGGGTAGAGGTCGCGGTCGATCAGCGCGCCGTCGCGCTGGGCGAAGGCGTCCGGCGCCGCCTCCGCGCCGTGCTGGCGCAGATAGCCGCTGGTCTTGTCGAGCAGCGCCTTGGCATCCGATTCCGTGCCCCGGGTCTGGGCGGGCACACCAGCCGCCAGCGCGATGATCGCCAGCAGCGCGAGAACCGGAAGGACCGTCAGCAATGTGGGGAGGTGGAAACGATCGCGCAGCCAGGACATGAGATCGCTCGGCGAAAGATGACTTCCATACTCTGGTAATACCATGACCCGCCGGCCGCAACGGACCAAACGTCACAGGTGCCCTGCGGAGCGCGCAGAGACAATCGGTCGCAGCCCCCCTTTACAGGAGTCCGACGTTTCTTAAAGGGCACCGCGTCTCTACAGGAAGCTGTAGGGATCGACGTCCACTTGCACGCGCACGTTGGGCGGAATCTCCACCCGCTCCAGCCACTGGGCGATCAGGGGTTGCACCTGAACGGTGCGCGGTGCCTTCAGCAGCAGACGCCGCCGATGCCGGCCCCGCAACAGGGCGAGCGGCGCCGGGGCGGGCCCCAGCACCGCGACGGTGTCGCTGCGCGGCGCGGCGCGGCCCAGCGCGATGGACAGCTTCTCCACCGCCGCCGCGTCCTCCCCCGACACGATCAGGGCGGCCAGACGCCCGAAGGGCGGCATCCCGGCCTCCAGCCGCATCTCCGCCTCCAGCTGGTAGAAGCCGTCGCGGTCCCCGGCGGCCAGCGCCTGCATCACCGGATGCTCGGGCATATAGGTCTGCAGCATCACCCGCCCCGGCCGCTCGCCGCGCCCGGCGCGCCCGGCCACCTGATGGAGGAGCTGGTAGGTCCGCTCCCCCGCCCGCAGATCGCCGCCCGCCAGCCCGAGGTCGGCGTCGACCACCCCGACCAGGGTCAGCATGGGAAAATGGTGGCCCTTCGCCATCACCTGGGTGCCGATCAGGATGTCCAGCTCGTGGTCGGCGATGCGGCGGACCATCTCCTGGATGGCGCGGGGGCCGAACAGCGTGTCCGACGCCATGATGGCGGCCCGGGCGTCGGGGAACAGCTCCGCCACCTCCTCGGCGATGCGCTCCACGCCCGGACCGCAGGCCGCCAAAGTCCCCTCCTCGCCGCATTCCGGGCAGGTCGGGGAGAGCGGCTGCGACAGGCCGCAATGGTGGCACTGGAGCTTGCGGGCCAGCCGGTGCTCGACCAGCCACGCCGTGCAGTTGGGGCATTGCAGCCGGTGCCCGCAGGCCCGGCACAGGGTCAGCGGGGCATAGCCGCGGCGGTTGAGGAACAGCATCACCTGCTCCTTCTCCGCCAGCGTCTGCTCGATGGCTTTCTTCAGCGACGGGGCCAGCCAGTGGCGGGCCGGCGGCCGGTCCTTGCGCAGGTCCACCAGCTCCACGTCGGGCAGAACGGCGCCGCCGTGGCGGCCCGGCAGCTCGATGCGGGCGTAGCGGTGGCTGTCGGCGTTGACCTTGGTCTCCAGCGACGGGGTGGCGGAGACCAGCACGGTGGGGATGCCGCCGAGATGCGCCCGCGCGACGGCCATGTCGCGGGCGTGGTAGATCGACCCCTCCTCCTGCTTGTAGGCGGAGTCGTGCTCCTCGTCGATGATGATGACGCCGAGGTTCTTGTAGGGCAGGAACAGGGCGGAGCGGGCGCCGACGACCACCGGCACCTCGCCGTTGGCCACCGCCCGCCAGGTGTCGCGGCGCTGCGCCCCGGTCAGCTCGGAATGCCATTCCGCCGGCGGCGCGCCGAAGCGGCGGGCGAAGCGCTCCAGCCACTGCGCCGACAGGGCGATTTCCGGAAGCAGCACCAGCGCCTGCTTGCCCGCCTTCAGGGCGGCGGCGATGGCCTCGTAATAGACCTCCGTCTTGCCGGAGCCGGTCACCCCGTCGAGCAGCACGGTGGAATAGACGCCGGACTCCACGCGGGCGCGCAGGTCGGCCGCCGCGGCCTCCTGGTCGGCGGACAGGGTGGGGCCGGGGCGGTGGCAGTCGGGCCGCCCGAGCCTGGTCGGCTGGAGCAGCACCGGCTCCAGCAGCCCGGCCTCGGCCAGCCCGCGCACCACGGTGACGCCGCAGCCGGCCTCCTCCGCCAGTTCCGCCGGGGTGCGCGGCGGGCTGTCCTCCAGCAGGGCCAGCACACGCCGCCGCGGGTCGGTCATCTTGAAGCCGGGCGGCGGCTCCGCGTCGGGCTTGCGCAGGTAGGCGAGCGTCGCCTTCGCCGGCTCCAGCGCCGAGGGCACGCTGATCGCCATGCGCAGCACATGGCCCGGCGGCGTCATGGTGTAGGCGGCGACCCACTCCACGAACTTGCGCTCGACCTCCGGCATCGGCGGCACGTCGAAGCGGCGGACCACCGGCTTCAGCCGGGCGGCCGCCACGACTCCGGCGCCGTCGCCCCACACCACGCCCAGCACGCGGCGCGGCCCCAGCGGAACCTCCACGTAATCGCCGGGGACGAGGGACATCCCGGCGGGCACGCGGTAGTCGTAGGCCTCGCGCAGCGGCAGCGGCAGCAGCACGCGGACGCGCGGGTCCGCGTCCACCGGCACCGTGCCCGGCAGAAGAGCCTGCGCTGAATCTCCGGAACCGGCCCCGGATCTGGCGGAATTTTCACGCATCGGCTAGAGTGCCCCCTGGCCGCGACGCCGGGCAGCGAATCCCGGGAAACAGGGCACGGTCTTCCTCAGCAAGTATGGATTCCAGGTCATGAAGTTCTTCGTTGACACCGCCGACATCGCCGAGATCCGCGATCTGGCCGACACGGGCCTGCTGGACGGTGTTACCACCAACCCCTCCCTCGTCGCCAAGACCGGTCGCAGCTTCCTCGACCTCGTGGCCGAAATTTGTGACGTGGTGGACGGCCCGGTCAGCGCCGAGGTGGCCTCCACCGACTTCGAGACCATGCTGGCGGAAGGGAAGAAGCTTGCCAAGATCGCCGACAACGTCACGGTCAAGGTTCCGCTGACCCCGGCCGGCCTGAAGACCTGCAAGGCGCTGTCCTCCGAAGGCACGATGGTCAACGTCACGCTGTGCTTCTCCCCGGCCCAGGCGATCCTGGCGGCCAAGGCCGGCGCCAGCTTCGTGTCGCCCTTCGTCGGCCGCCTGGACGACATCGGGCAGGACGGCATGGGCCTGATCGCCGACATCGTGGAGATTTACAGCAACTACGACTACTTCAAGACCGAAGTGCTGGTCGCCTCGATCCGCAACCCGATCCACATCGTCGACTCCGCCCGCCTGGGCGCCCACGTCGTCACCGCCCCGCCGTCGGTCCTGAAGCAGCTCTTCAACCATCCGCTGACCGACAAGGGCCTCGCCCAGTTCGTCGCCGACTGGCAGAAGACCGGCCAGTCCATCCTCTGAGGACGGCAGCATGGGCCGGGAGCCGGGACACACCCCCCACCGGAAGGACGCGCCGACCGCCGAGGAGGTGCACGCCTACCTGCGGGACCATCCCGACTTCCTGGTCCATCACGGCGATCTGGTCCACCACCTGACTCCGCCGTCGCAGGACCGCGGGCGCGGGGTGGTGGACCTGCAGGCCTACATGGTCGAGCGCCTGCGCGGCGAGGTCCGCCTGCTGAAGGACCAGCAGCGCGAGCTGATCGGCACCTCGCGCGCCAACATGAACAGCCAGAACCGCATCCACGCGGCGGTGCTGTTCCTCCTCGACGCGCAGAGCTTCGAACAGCTCATCCAGACCATCACCACCGATCTCGCGGTGCTGCTCGACCTGGACGTCGCCTGCCTGATCGTCGAATCGAACGGCCACGACACCCCGCATGTCCAGACCTCCGGCGTGCGGGTGGTCGAGCCGGGGACCGTCGACCGCTGGCTGGGCAAGGCCGACGTGGCGCTGAACGCCGACATCCAGGGCGACCCGGAGCTGTACGGCCCCGGCGCCGGGCTGGTGCGGTCGGAGATCCTGATCCGCCTCCAGGTGTCCAGCGAGACGCCGGACGGCATGCTGGCCTTCGGCAGCCGCGAGCCCGGCACCTTCCACAGCGGCCAGGGCACGGAACTGGTCGGCTTCCTCGCCCGCGTGGTCGAGCGGGTCATCCGCGGCTGGCTCGAACTGCCGGCCTGAGCCACGAGAGCGCATGACCGGAAAACAGAACCCCGTCCTCGGCTTCGCCGCACAGCCGGACGTGCAGGACGTGCTGGTCCACTGGCGCCGCTGGATGGAGAGCGAGCGCAACGTCTCGCCCCACACGCTGACCGCCTACATCGGCGACGTCGCGACCTTCCTGGAATTCATCACCGGCTATCAGGCGAAGCCGCCGTCGATGAACGACCTCGCCGCGCTGACCGTCACCGACTTCCGCTCCTGGCTGTCCCACCTCGCCATGAAGGGGATCGGCTCCAACAGCCGGTCGCGCGCCCTGTCGTCGGTGCGCAACCTGTTCCGCTGGATGGACCGCGACGGCCGGCTGCACAACCCGGCGATCAACACCTTCTCAGGCCCGCGCATCAAGCGCCCGGCGCCGAAGCCGCTGACCGTGCTGGACGCCGACCGCCTGCTGGAGGAGTCGGAGAAGGAGCCGGACGAGCCGTGGGTCGGCAAGCGCGACCGGGCGCTGTTCACGCTGCTCTACGGCTGCGGCCTGCGCATCTCGGAAGCGCTGAACCTGACGCGCCGCGAGGCGCCGCTCGGCGAGACGCTGCGCGTCACCGGCAAGGGCAACAAGGAACGGATCGTCCCGGTGCTGCCGGCGGTGACGGAGGCGGTGCGCGCCTACATGGACGCCTGCCCTTACAAGCAGGGTCCGGACGCGCCGCTGTTCGTCGGGGTGCGCGGCGGGCAGCTCGCCCCGGCCATCGCGCAGCGGCGGATGCGCGACCTGCGCCGCCTGATGGGGCTGCCGGAAACCGCGACGCCGCACGCGCTGCGGCACAGCTTCGCCACGCATCTGCTGGCGGACGGCGGCGACCTGCGGGCGATCCAGGATCTGCTGGGCCACGCCTCGCTGTCGACGACGCAGCGCTACACGGACGTGGAGAGCGAGCAGCTGATGCAGGTGTACCGCTCGGCCCACCCGCGGGCGAAGAAGACGCCGTAGGGTCGGAGGGAGGGACGGAGGTACATTGCCCCCTCCCCGACCCTCCCCCGCTTCGCAGGGGAGGGGGAAAGAGGGGCCTCCCCCGCTTCGCAGGGGAGGGAGAGGAGAGAGACGCGCCTTAGATGTGCAGGGCGCGGCCGTCCACGGCCAGTGCGGCTTCCTTGGTCACCTCCGACAGGGTCGGGTGGGCGTGGCAGGTGCGGGCGATGTCCTCGGCGGAGGCGCTGAACTCCATCGCCACGCCCAGCTCGCCGACCATCTCCGAGACGTTCGGGCCGACCATGTGGACGCCCAGCACCTTGTCGGTGCGCGCGTCGGCCAGGATCTTCACGAAGCCGTCGGTGGTGCCGCTGGCGCGGGCGCGGCCGTTGGCGGTGAAGGGGAACTTGCCCGCCTTGTAGGCGACGCCCGCGGCCTTCAGCTCCTCCTCGGTCTTGCCGACCGCAGCCACTTCCGGCCAGGTGTAGACGACGCCGGGGACGAGGTCGTGGTTGACGTGGCCCGCCTGACCGGCCAGCAGCTCGGCGAGAGCGACGCCCTCCTCCTCGGCCTTGTGGGCCAGCATCGGGCCTTCGACCACGTCGCCGATGGCGTAGATGCCCGGCACGTTGGTCTCGAAATGCTTGCCGATCTTCACGCGGCCGCGGTTGTCCATCTCCACGCCGACGGCGTCGAGGCCCAGCCCGTTGGTGTAGGCGCGGCGGCCGATGGCGACCAGCACGACGTCGGCCTCGACCTCCTCGGCGGTGCCGCCGGCGGCGGGCTCGACCGACAGGGTGACGCCGGTGTTGGTGATCTTGGCGCCGGTGACCTTGGAGCTGAGCTTGAAGGTCATCCCCTGCTTGCCCAGGATGCGCTGCATCTGCTTGGACACCTCGCCGTCCATGGTCGGCAGGATGCGGTCCAGGAACTCGACCACGGTGACCTGCGCGCCGAGACGGCCCCAGACCGAGCCCAGTTCCAGACCGATCACGCCGCCGCCGATGACGACGAGGCGCTTCGGCACCTCCGGCAGCTCCAGGGCCCCGGTGGAGGAGACGATCTTCTGCTCGTCGATCTCGATGCCCGGCAGCGGGGTGACTTCCGAGCCGGTGGCGATGACGATGGCCTTGGCCGCCGTGATGGTGCCGACGCCCTCGACCTCGACGGTGTTCGGGGCGGTGATGCGGCCCGCACCCTTCAGCCACGCGATCTTGTTCTTCTTGAACAGGAACTCGATGCCGCCGGTGTTCTCTTTGACGACCTTGTCCTTGTGGGACAGCATGCCCGGCAGGTCCAGCTCGACGCCGCCGACCTTGATGCCGAACTTGGCGAGGCCGTGCTTGGCCTCCTCAAACTTCTCCGACGCGGCGAGCAGCGCCTTGGAGGGGATGCAGCCCACATTCAAGCAGGTGCCGCCCAGCGCGCTGCGCTTTTCGACGCAGGCGACCTTGAAACCGAGCTGCGCCGCACGGATCGCGCAGACATACCCGCCGGGACCGCCGCCAACCACGACGACGTCGAAAGTGCTTTCAGCCATTGGGGGCTTTCCTTCCGCCATTTTTGTGTTTGCCAAAAGCCTTCCCGTCCAGCGGGGAGGGCCGCGCGCCGATTTATGCCGCCGCTCACGCCAACTGGCAACGGGACAGTTCGTCCGGGGGAAGGGATGCCGGGTTGAACGACCGGCATGGGAACGACCGGAACCCATGCCGGAACGGGGGAACCGGGGCCGGCGCCCCGGCCACGTCACACCGAAACGGCGACGAGGAACAAACGATCGAGGCCGCCCGGGGCGACATTCGCCAAGGTGGTGACCCGACTGTTCTGGTTGTAATTGTTGTTGAAAACATCGTACACATAGGCTCTGCGCCCGCCCTGCATGAACCAGGCAAGACTGTTTATATCGGCCTGATTGAAGGTGCCGAAAGTCGCCAGAACCGAGATACAGTTCAGATTGCCGTTGCTGGCGGTCAGGATCTGTTGTTTCACGACGTCGGCCTCGAAACGGCCCCAGGCGTTGAGCACGGCATTATTCCGCGTCGCATTTATGCACTTCAGCTCGATGTAGGCCTCGTCCGCCATGCCTTGGGTACGGTGCAGAAAGAAATCGGCCCGCGCAGCGGCATTGCGTTTGGTCGCGGTTCCCGCGACCCCCGCCACCGCCGAGTAGGTCAGAAATTGCCTCCTTTGGTTGGTGGAGGGATAGGGCTGTTCCCGTTCGCAGGTCCAGTTGCCGTCGGCGTGCAGAAACGCATGCGCGATTTCCAGCTGGAGCCAGACTTCCCAGCCGCCGCGGATGCGGTCGTTCCGGGCGAAGACGCTGGCCCGTTCAAGATTGATGTACCCGTGGTTGAATGCGTCTTCGATGGTGGTCAGGAGTTGCTGGCAACGCATGACGGTGTTCCTTCCCTCGATGCCGGGCCGGAACGGTGGTCCGGGCCTCGGCATAGGGACGGTTGCGCATCGCGTGGCGTGAGCGGGTTCAGGCGGAAAGGAAATCCAGCAGCGCCCGCGCCGTCTCCTCCGGCGCCTCCTCGGGGATGAAATGGCCGGCGGGCATCACGTGGCCCTGGATGGCCGGGGCGTAGCCGCGCCAGATGCCCAGCGGGTCGTCGTAAAGGCGCCCGACCGCGCTGTTGCGGCCCCACAGGAACAAGGCGGGTCCTTCCACCTTGCGGCCCGCCGCCCGGTCGGCGCGGTCGTGCTCCAGGTCGATGCTGGCGGCGGCGCGGTAGTCCTCGCACATGGCGTGGACCGTGGCGGGGTCGCGGAAGGCGGCGCGGTAGGCCTCCATCGCCTCCGGCTCGAAGATGTCGGCGCTGCTGCCGATGGAGCCGAGCACCTGCCCCAGATAGAAGTCCGGGTCCGAACCGATCAGCCGTTCCGCCAGATTGTTCGGCTGGATCAGGAAGAACCAGTGATAGTAGGCGGTCGCCATGCGCTGGTCGATGCGAGCGAAGACCTCCAGCGTCGGCACCACGTCCAGGAAGGCGACGCGCTCGACCCGGTCGGGATGGTCGAGGACGAGCCGGTGGGCCACCCGCGCGCCGCGGTCGTGCCCGGCCAGCCGGAAGCGGTCGAAGCCCAGCGCGGCCATCACCGCCACCTGATCGCGCGCGTTGGCGCGTTTGCAGTAGGTCTCGTGCGCGGAATCGCCCGGCGGCTTCGACGATTGGCCGTACCCCCGCAGGTCGGTCAGCACCACGGTGAAGCGCTCGGCCAGCCGCGGCGCGACCCGGTTCCACAGGGCGTGGCACTGCGGAAACCCATGAAGCAGAAGGAGCGGCGGCCCCTCGCCGCCGACCAGCGTGTGGATCTCGGCGCCGTCGGTGGCGATGCGGTGGCGGGTGAACCCTTCGAACATGCGCGCCCTCCCCTATCCGTTTGAGTGTGGAGAACTGTCCTTCCGCATCGCGGGTCTTCGGAAACCTTGGGTGGGTTTCTCGCGTTTTTCAGCCGATTGTTTTCGACCTCAAGAGGAAAATGCCATGCGCAGCCTGAAGAAGCTCGTCCTTTTCGCCGCCCTGGGTGCCGCCCTGACCACCAGCCTCGCCGCCTGCAACACCGTCGAAGGCATGGGCCAGGACGTGCAGGCGGGCGGCCGCGCCGTGGAGCGCTCGTCGGACAGCGTCCAGAAGAAGATGTGAACCCTTGAGGCGCGGACTCCCCGGAGCCACGGCTCCGGGGGTTCGGTGCCCCAAAATTCAGCGCTGCATGCGCTTGATGGTGTTGGTCGTGCTCTGGCCGTCCACGAGGTCGGCCAGCACGACCTTGCCGCCGTAGCTCTGCACGAAGCCGGCGCCGACCACCGTGGCGACGGTGTAGTCCGCCCCCTTCACCAGCACGTCGGGACGCAGGGCGCGGATCAGCTCCTCCGGCGTGTCCTCGCCGAAGATGACCACCAGATCGACGCAGGCCAGCGAGGCGAGCACCGTCGCCCGCGCCGTCTCGGTCTGCACCGGGCGCGTCTCGCCCTTCAGCCGCTTCACCGAGGCGTCGCTGTTCAGCCCGACCACCAGCACGTCGCAGGCCGCCTTGGCCTGGTTCAGCAGCGAAATGTGGCCGGGGTGCAGCAGGTCGAAGCAGCCGTTGGTGAAGCCCACCCGCTTGCCGCGGGCCCGCCAGCGCTCGGCCCGCTCGACCGCCTGCTCCAGCGTGTCGACCTTCTCCTCGCCGCTGCGCCATTCCTGCTCGTGCAGGGCGGACAGCAGCTCCGGCGCGCGGACCACCGCGGTGCCGACCTTTCCCACCACGATGCCGGCGGCCAGATTGGCCAGCCGCGCCGCGTCGGTCAGCTCCACCCCCACCGACAGGGCGGAGGTCAGCGTCGCCACCACCGTGTCGCCGGCGCCCGAGACGTCGAAGACCTCGCGCGCGTTGGCCGGCAGATGGGTGGCGCCGTCGCGGGTGACCACCGACATGCCGCGCTCGCTGCGCGTGGCGACCACGGCGTCGATGCCGCAGGTCTCCAGCAGGAAGCGGCAGGCGGCTTCGACCTCCGCGTCGCTGTCGGCGGGCATGCCGGTCGCCTGGATCAGCTCCTTGCGGTTGGGCGTGATGACGCTGGCCCCGCGGTAGCGCCCGAAATCGTCGCCCTTGGGATCGACCACCACCGGCAGCCCGGCCTCCCGCGCCGCCTGGATGAGCTGCGCCACCAGAGCGTCGGTCAGCACGCCCTTGCCGTAGTCGGACAGGATCACCGCGCCCACCGTCAGCAGGCCGGTGCGGGCGGCGACCATCACCTCCTCCTCCGACCCGATGGCGGCGATGGTCTCGGCGTCGGCGCGCAGGAGCTGCTGGCGCCCGGCGATGAAGCGCGTCTTGACGGTGGTCTGGCGCCCCGGCTCGGCGACCAGACCGCCGCCGTCGCCCGTCTCCTTCGCCACGAGGCGGACCAGCTCCAGCCCCGCCGCGTCCTCGCCCACCACCGACACGAAGCGGCAGCCGGCGCCCAGCGCCATGAGGTTGGCGGCCACGTTGCCGGCGCCGCCGAGCATGGCCGTCTCGCGCTCGATCCGCAGCACGGGGATCGGCGCCTCGGGGGACACGCGGTCGACCGACCCGTAGATGAATCGGTCGAGCATGACGTCGCCGACGCACAGCACGCTGGCGCGGGACAGGGAGTCGATGTGACGGGCAAGGTCGCTCATGCCGGTTCTACTACCAACCTTGCGCGCGGGGCGCCAGAGGGGAGCGCTCGTATCCCCTCTCCCGAAGCGGGAGAGGGGATAATAAGGTCCGGCAACTGGCCTGCGGCGGCATCCTGCCCTATCCTCCGGCATCCCCTGCCCCAAGACGTTGCCCCCGGACATCGCCCATGCCCTTGCCGCCCGTCACGAGAAGCCTGTCGGCCAAGCTGCTGGTGCTGACCGTGCTGTTCGTCCTGCTGGCGGAGGTGCTGATCTACACGCCGTCCATCGCGCGCTACCGCCTGACCTATCTGGAGGAGCGGCTGGCCGCCGCCCATCTCGCCGCCCTGTCGGTGGAGGCGACGCCGGACATGATGGTGGCGATGGAGCTCCAGAACGAGCTGCTGGCCCATGTCGGCGCCCATGCGGTGGAGTTGATCCGGCCGGACAGCCGGGTCTACATGCTGTCCCGCTCCATGCCGCCGACGGTGGACGCCGTCTTCGACCTGCGCGCCACCATGGCGCCCCGGCTGGCCGCCGACGCCTTCATGGCGCTGGCCCAGCGGCGCGACCGGGTGATCCGGGTGATCGGGCCGTCGCCCAAGGACCCCGCCTTCCAGGTCGAGATGGTGATCGACGAGCGCCCGATGATCCGGGCGATGGTCGACTTCTCGGGCCGCATCCTGGCGCTGTCGGTGGCGATCTCGCTGATCGCGGCGGTGCTGGTCTTCGTCTCGCTGACCCGGCTGCTGGTGCGGCCGATGCGCCGCCTGACCGAAGGGCTGGTCGCCATCCGCCGCGACCCCGACGGCACGCCGCCCTTCCAGCCCAGCGCCCGCACCGACGAGATCGGCGTGGCCGAGCGCGAGCTGGCCGACATGCAGGCCACCATCCGCAGCGCGCTGCGCCAGCGCGAGCGGCTGGCCGCGCTGGGCACCGCGGTCGCCAAGATCAACCACGACCTGCGCGCCATCCTGTCCACCGCCGCCCTGCTGTCGGAGCGGCTGGCCAAGAGCGCCGATCCGGAGGTGCGGCGGGTCACGCCGCGGCTGATGGCCTCCATCGACCGGGCGGTGGAGCTGTGCGGCCAGACCATGACCTACACCCGCGACGGCCTGCTGCCCCTGGCGCGGACCGCGGTCCCGCTGCGTCCGCTGGTCGAGGAGGCCGGGGCCGTGGCGCTCGCCACCCTGCGCCCGGATGGGGAGCGGGCGGAGCTGCGCTGGGACAACCAGGTGCCGGAGGGGCTGACCGTCCGCGCCGACGCCGCCCAACTGTCCCGCGCGCTGGTCAATCTGGGGCGCAACGCCGCCCAGGCGGGGGCCGCAGCCGTGACGGTGACGACGCAAGAGCGGCCCGGCGGCGGGCTGGTCCTGCGGGTGGCCGACGACGGGCCGGGCCTGCCGCCGCGGGCGCGGGAGAACCTGTTCCAGCCCTTCGCCGGCTCCGCGCGGGCGGGCGGCGTCGGGCTGGGCCTCGCCATCGCGCGGGAGGTGCTGCGCGCCCATGGCGGCGACCTGCGGCTGGTGGAGAGCACCGCGGCGGGCACCGTCTTCGCGCTGGAGCTTCCCCCCGGGATCGTCGTGGAGGACGCCGGCCGGTTGGGCGAAATGCCCACATCGGATTCGCCCATCCCGGATTGATTTCCGGCGCCCGCTCCACCAGAATTCGCGGCATGGTCAACCCGTCGGCATCCCGCCGGGCGCACGCCCCGCGCGGGACCGGCAGCGAAGGAAGGGAACGGGACTTTGGAAGGCACGGGCAAGTGGATCACCGGGGGGATCCTGGGCTTCATGGCGTTCATCGGCCTGCTGGCGGCGTCGCGCGCGGCGGACACGGCGTTCTATTATGGCGGCTGGCTGCTGGCCATCGGCTGCATCGGGACGATCTTCATGATGGTCACGAAGCACTACAACCAGATGGACGAGCGGATCGCCCGCCAGCGCGAGCAGGAATAACCCCCAAACCCCTTCAACCGGTGGAGGCCGGGCATGCCGTGGGACCCCGAACAATACGCACGGTTCGAGTCCTGGCGCCGCCGCCCGGCCCACGACCTCGTGGCGGCCCTGCCCTCCCTGACCCCGCGGACGGTGGTCGATCTCGGCTGCGGCGCCGGGCAGCTCGCCCGGCTTCTGGCCGGACGCTGGCCGGAGGCCGATGTGCTGGGGGTGGACAGTTCCCCCGCCATGCTGGAACGCGCCCAGGCCACGCCGTCCCGCGTGCGCTGGCTCCAGGCCGACCTTGGGGTCTGGCGCCCCGACCGACCGGTCGATCTGCTGATCTCCAACGCCGCCCTGCACTGGCTGGACGGGCACGGGCGGCTGTTCCCCGACCTGCTGCGGGCGCTGGCCCCCGGTGGGGTGCTGGCCGTGCAGATGCCCCGCAACTTCGACGCGCCCTCGCACCGCCTGCTCTACGAGACGGCGGCGGACGGCCCCTGGGCCGAGCGGCTGGCGCCGGTGCTGCGCACCGCCCCGGTGCACGCGCCCGAGATCTATTACGGCTGGCTCGCCCCGCTCGCCCGGCGCCTGGACCTCTGGGAGACCGAGTATCTCCAGGTTCTGGAGGGCGACGATCCGATCCTGGAATGGACGCGCGGCACAACGCTGCTGCCGGTCCTCGACACGCTGAAGGGCGCGGAGCTGGACGCCTTCCTGGCGGCCTACCGCGCCCGGCTCGACGCCGCCTATCCCCGGCGCCCCGACGGCCGCACGCTGTTTCCCTTCAAGCGGCTGTTCCTCGTGGCGCGGGTGTAGGCGGTCGCTTCCAGGACGTTACGACGCCGGCCCATTTGAAGCTGGCCTGGGCTGTTTCGCGGCGGTGAGGATGTTCGCGACACCCACCGCGTTCATCCCGGCGCGGGTGCCGATGGCCGACAGCGACTCGCCGGGCTGCGCCTCGATGTTGGCGGCCTTGAGCGCCTGGATGGCCTTGTCGGCGTCCAGTCCGAAGACCGGCGCCACCGTCGCCAGCGGGGCGTTCGCCACCGCCCGCATCATTGCGCCGGGTCCGCCGGTGGTGGCCGGGGTCCCGGTCATCGCGGTGAAGACCAGCGAGCCGGCGACGCTGACCACGAAGGCCGACAGGGCGACGTTGCGCTTGAAGTACTGAAGGAAGGCGGCCCAGTTGCGCGCCAGATGCCATAGACCGATGGCCGAGAAGCCGACGCTCAGCCATTCGTGGGAGAAGCGCACCAGATTGCCGTTCCAGTGCAGCAGCAGCATGATTCCCGTCACCGTGGAGACGACGAACAGGACGATGGTCACCGGCGTGACGATCTGCCGGGTGATGGTGGAGGAGATGGAGGGCATGGGTGGGAATGGCTCGCGGGTTGAACGGGCGGGTTGAACGGAATGCGGCCAAAGTGGGGCCGGATTGTAACCGCTTGATGTCCCGCACTGCCGCCGAACGTTACAGAGTGTAACGGCGCCAACCGCCGCCCGCGCGCTTGACCACCCCGCCCCACGGTCCAGATGATTGCGTGATCGTGGCGCAACCATCGGGGCTTCCGGTTCATGGGCACACAGGAACAGCCGGAAGCGTGGCGCGACGAGAGCGAGGAGCGACTGCGCGTCTTCATCGAAAGCGCCCCGCGCAAGATGTGGATCGCCCGCACCGACGGGACGGTCGAGTTCTTCAACCGTGAATGGCGCGACTACACCGGACAGAGCGGCGCCGAGGGGATGCTGAACTGGCGGGAGGCCGTCCATCCCGCCGACCGCCCACGCCTGGATGAGGTGCGCCACCGGGCAGTTCCTTTGGGCCAGCCCTACGACGTCCAGGTGCGGCTGCGGCGGCAGAGCGACGGGCTGCACCGCTGGCACATCGGGCGGGTTTCCCCCGTCCACCTGCACGGACGTCTGATCGCCTGGATCGGCGCCGCGACCGACATCGACAACCGCGTCCGCGCCGAGGCCGCCCTGCGCGAGAGCGAGACCAACTTCCGCACCATGGCCAACGCCATCCCGCAGCTCGCCTGGATGCGCGACCCCGCCGACTACAGCATCTGGTACAACCAGCGCTGGTTCGACTTCACCGGCACCTCAATGGAGCAGATGCAGAACGACGGCTGGTGGACGGTCATCCATCCCGACCACGCCGACCCGATGCTGGAAGCCGTCACCGCCGCCCGGGCGGAGGGCCAGCCTTGGGAGTACACGGCACCGCTGCGCCGCCGCGACGGCGTGTACCGCTGGCACCTGTTCCGTGCCGTGCCCATCCGCGACGAGACCGCCGGCACCATCACCCGCTGGTTCGGCACCAGCACCGACATCAACGAGCAGCGCGAGGCGCAGGAGCGCCAGCGATTGCTGACCCAGGAGGTCAGCCACCGGGTGAAGAACAGTCTGGCGCTGGTGGCGGCGCAACTCTCGCTCCAGGCCCGCGCGTCGGACAACGACGACGCCCGTGCCGTCCTGATGGACGCCTACAGCCGCGTCCTGACCATCGCCGGGGTGCACGACCATCTGTGGCGGCAGTACGACGCGAGCTTCATCGACATGTCCGGCTTCCTGCACGGCCTCTGCCGGAAGCTCCAGGAAACCGCGCCGGGCCACGAGTTGAGCTTCACCGGCGACCGGGTGATCGTGCCGACCGATCAGGCCGTCCCCATCGGGCTGGTGGTCAACGAGTTGGTCACCAACGCCCTGAAATACGCCTATCCCGGCGACCGCGGGGGGCCGATCCGGGTGACCCTGCGCCGGGATGGCGAGGACGCGATGATCCTGGAGGTGATGGACCAGGGCGTCGGGCTTTCCGCCGGGTTCGACCTGTCGGCACCGACCAAGAGCCTCGGCATGCGGTTGCTGGTCAACACCGTCCGGCAGATCAACGCCACGGTGGACGCCGAACGCCTCGATCCGGGAACCCGCTTCGCCGTCGCCATCCCGGTCGCGCGGGGGTGACTTACACCTTCTCGATGTAGGCCAGGAGCGGTTCCCAGTCGGCGCGGTGCTCGGCGGCGCGCTTGCCGGTCAGGTCGAACAGGCTGAGGCCAGAGGCCGCGGCGTCGGCGTAGATCTGGCTGTCGCGCAGGCGCGTCACCACGCTGTGCCCGACCCCGCCGAGGAACTGGTCCAGCCGGTCCGCCGCCTTGGTGCGGGGGCGCAGGCGGTTGCCGACCACCGCCACCGACTTGCGGTTCTTGGCGATCGACTTCAGCTCCTCCAGCTTGCCGAGGAAGCGCTGAGTCGCCTGCTCGTCGAAGGCGCTGGGCAGCACCGGCAGCACGACGACGTCGGCCATCCGCACCAGATCCTCGATCTGCTTGGTCTTCAGCGCGGCCGGCGCGTCGATGACGAGGCGCTGGATGCCCTTCGGCGCGTCGGACAGATCCTTCGCCCAGTCCAGGCCGACCAGGGCGGCGGCCGTGGCCGGGCGTCGGGCCAGCCAGCCCAGCGAGGAGCGCTGGCGGTCCACGTCGGCCAGCGCGGTGCTGTGGCCGGCGGCGGCGCTGGCCGCGGCGAGGTGGGTGGCGATCGTGGTCTTACCGCAACCGCCCTTGATGTTGGCGACGAGGATGGTCCGCATGGGCGGGAAGATTACCCCTCCCGGTCGGGCTTTGACCAGAAGGCTTTCGCGTCGGCGAATTCCTTCCACAGGTCGCGCAGCGCCGGTTCGGACTCCGCCACGCCGCGGGCGTGCCAGCCGATGACGATGCCGGCGGCGCGCGGTTCGCCCGGGTCGGGACGGCTGCCGTCGTCGTGCAACTCGTGCAGCAGGCGCGTCGCCGTCGCCACGTCGTTCAGATGGCCCAACGCGTCCTGGAAGGCCGACAGGTCCTGGATGTAGCGGCGGGCCGGCTTGTCGTCGTAGAGGCTGCGGAAGAACTCCGCCGCGTAGCGCAGCTTCTTCAGGGCGATGCGCAGCTCGTGCCGCTCGGTCACCGACAGGCTCGCGAAGCCGTGGCCGGCGCGGCGGGCCTTCTTGGCGCGGCGCGACAGCAGATGGTCGGCCAGATCCTCCACCGGGTCGAACAGGCGGGCGGAATGCTCGCTGACCGGCTGGTCGCGCCAGCCCCGCGACTCGACCCAGGCGCCGAACTTCAGCAGGAAGCTGGTGTAGCGCTCCGACCGGATGGCCGCGCGCACCCCTTCGTAGGCGCGGTCGCGCCGGGCGCGCGCCGCGGCGGCGAGCGCATCAATGTCGTCCTGGAGCGGCTTGCCGTGGCCGTCGGCGCGATGGAAGGAGTCCTTCACCGGCTCCAGCAGCTCGGCCAGGAAGACGTCCCAGTCGCGCGCCGGGCCGAGGCTGCCGCCCAGCCACTTCACCTCGCCGACCAGCCAAGCGTAGGACTCGGCGGGGATGAAGTGCTTGAACAGGGCGAGCGCCGAGCGCAGGCGGCGCAGCGCCACGCGCATCTGGTGGACGCCTTCCGCGTCCTCGCCGACCAGGGTGACCGCCTCGTTCGCCAGCATATGGCCGATGCAGGAGCGCAGGATGCGGGCCAGCGCGCCTTCCACCGTGGTGTCGCGGTCCAGCTCCAGCTTGCCCGCCTTGACCACCTTGTCCACCGTCCCGTCGGCCAGGGCGTAGCCGCGCTCCGCCTTGGTGCGCGGGTCGAGCCGCAGCGGGGCGGCCTGGGCCAGTTCCAGCGCCAGCTCGTAGAGGGCGGCGGCGGAGCCTTCGAGAAGCTCCAGTTCCACCTCCGACACGGGGATGGAGGCGCCGTCCGGGCTGCGGATCTCGCCGCTGTCGAAGGCGACCTCGATGCGGCTGGCGGTTTCGCCCTCGCCCATCGTCACCACCCGCACGGTGCGCTGGATGAGCGTGGTGAAGAGCGGCTGCAGCTCCGCCGCACCGACCGAGCCCAACAGGTCCAACGCCTCCGGCGATTCGATGGCCGACAGGTCGGGGGCCGGTCCGGCGACCGGATGCTCCCACTCCGCCCGGCCGAGCTCGCCGCGCTCCGGCGCGCCCTTCACGGTCTGGAGATGCTGGTTGCCGACCTTGCGCACGCGCAACGTCACCAGCCGCCCGGCCAGACGCCGGTCGGCGGTGTCGTAATAGGTGCTTTCCAGGGTCTTGGTGCCGGCTTTTCCCTTGGCGCGGGATGCAACCGCCGGGCAGGACCGGAGCTTCGCCATGTCTTCGGCCCTGACGGCCAGCTTCAGCTCGGTTTCCCGGTTGGACTCCGCTTCGACCACCATTCGTGCCCCGTCGTTTCCGGTGGGTCCCCGTTTTGCACAGGCCCCAGCCACGGTCAAGTTACAGAACCATGACGCTTTTGTTGCAGTCCCCGCAATCAGCGGTCCGCCTTTTCCAACACCAAGAGCTTGGACATGTAGGCGAGCGACGTCTCGCGCAGGCGCAACCCACCGGCGGCGAACAGGGCGGGCAGGTCGTCGCGGGCGTAATGGGCGTAGAAGGGCTCGTGGAAGGACTGCGGGAAGCGGTCGATCAGCCCGTCCATCATCGGGTTGTCGCCGTACTGCACGCTGTCCATGAAGACCAGGATGCCGCCGGGCTTCAGCACGCGGGCCATCTCGGCGGCGGCCTGGGCGCGGATTTTCGGCGGCAGCTCGTGGAACAGGTAGATGCAGGTCACGATGTCCTGCGACCCGCTGGCCAGCGGGATCGCCTCGGCCGCCGCCTGGACCAGCGCGCTGCTGCGCGCCCAGGGGGCGAGGTTGCGCCGCGCCTCGCGCAGATAGGCCGGGGAGAGATCGAGCGCGGTCACCGGCAGGCGCGGGTGGTTGTCCTTCACGAAGGTCAGGAAGCGCCCCGTCCCGGCGGCCACGTCGAGCAGGCGGCAATCCGTGCTGCGGCGCGTTCTCAGATGGTCGAAGATCGGCACCAGGACTTGGCGGCGCATGGCGTCGGCACCGCCGCCGAACAGCACCTCCACCTGATGGTCGTAGAGGCGGGCGCTCTCCTCCGTCAGGTAGCCGCCGGTCTGGTAATGGAAGTTCTGGCGGTAGTAGGCGGGCAGCCCCGCGCTGCCGGGCGGCGGCGCGGCGCGCACCTCCACCGCCGCGTGGTCGCGGCGCCGCCGTGACACCTCCGGCACGTCGCGGAAGAAGGCGGCGGCGTCGGCCAGCAGCCGGCGCGGGTCGGGCAGCAGATCGTGCGGCAGGCGGTAGTAGCCCGCCTCGATGTTGGCGAGGTCGCGGGCCAGCAGGGCGCGCAGCTCTTCCAGAATCGCGCGGGTGCCGGGCACCGGACGCCCGCCGGGCGGGGTGGTCCGCGGCGGTCCGGTGATCCGTCGGCCGATCCGCGCGGCCATCATGTACTGGCCGAGGAACCAAGCGACGCGGGCGGACTGGCTGGCCGCGTAAGCCAGCCGGGGGGCCAGCCGGGGTACCGGCCGGGCGGAGGACGGCGGGGTGATCCTGTTCATGGGAATAGAAATGGGATCGGCGGCCCCGCCCGCCCAGAGCCCCGTCTTTTCGCCGCATGGGGCAACCGGTCGCCCACGCGGGCCGTTGCAAAGCGGCCGCCCCTGTGCTGGATTGCCCGGCAAAAGTTCAACCCGTAGGGACAGCAGCCATGACCGAGTTCAACACCATCGACGATCTCGACGTGAACGGCAAGACGGTGCTGGTGCGTGCCGACCTCAACGTCCCGATGCAGGACGGCAAGGTCTCCGACACGACCCGCATCGACCGTCTGGCGCCGACTCTGACCGAGCTGGCGAAAAAGGGTGCGAAGGTCGTGGTTCTGTCGCACTTCGGCCGTCCGAAGAACGGCCCGGACGCCAAGAACTCGCTGCGCAACGTGCTGGAGGCGCTGAGCGCCGCCGTCGGCCAGCCCGTCGCCTTCGGCGAGGATTGCATCGGCGACAAGGCCAAGGCCGCCATCGACGGCGTCCAGCCGGGCGCCATCGTGCTGCTGGAGAACACCCGCTTCCACGCGGAAGAGGAAAAGAACGACCCCGCCTTCGCCAAGCGGATCGCCGCTCTGGGCGACCTCTACGTCAACGACGCCTTCTCCGCCGCGCACCGCGCCCACGCCTCGACCGAGGGCGTCGCCCAGCATCTGCCGGCCGCCGCGGGCCGCCTGATGCAGGCCGAGCTGGAGGCGCTGACCAAGGCGCTGGAGAAGCCGGAGCGCCCGGTGGCCGCCGTCGTCGGCGGCGCCAAGATCTCCACCAAGCTGGACCTGCTCGGCAACCTCGTGAAGAAGGTCGACATGCTGGCGCTGGGCGGCGGCATGGCGAACACCTTCCTCTACGCCCAGGGCGTGGATGTCGGGGCCTCGCTCTGCGAGAAGGACATGGCCGATCAGGCCCGCGCCATCATGGAGACCGCCAAGGCCGCCAACTGCGAGCTGCTGCTGCCGAAGGACTTCATCGTCGCCAAGGAGTTCAAGGCCGGCGCGGCCAACCGCGCCGTTCCGGCGGACGGCATCGGCGCCGACGAGATGGCGCTGGACGTCGGCCCGAAGACGGTCGAGTTCCTCGGCCTGAAGCTCCAGGGCGCGAAGACGGTGGTGTGGAACGGCCCGCTCGGCGCCTTCGAGATCCAGCCCTTCGACGCCGGCACCAACGCCGTCGCCGGCCTCGTCGCCGAGCGCACGTCGGAAGGCGGCCTGCTGTCGGTGGCCGGCGGCGGCGACACCGTGTCGGCGCTGGCCCATGCCGGCGTGGATGAGAAGTTCACCTACATCTCCGCCGCCGGCGGCGCCTTCCTGGAGTGGCTGGAAGGCAAGGACCTGCCGGGCGTCGCCGCGCTGAAGAAGAAGTAAGGGTCGTGTGATGGGTTGGGGTCGAGACGGGCCCCCACCCTTCCCACGGCTTCGCCGTGGGCCCCTTCCCTCCCCCGCTTCGCAGGGGAGGGAGCTTTATCCCCTCCCCTGCGATAGCGGGGGAGGGTTAGGGAGGGGGCAATGCTTCCCTCACAAAGGCCGCCGCGCCTTCAGCGCCGCGGTCAGCGTCCCGTCGTCCAGATAGTCCAGTTCCCCGCCCACCGGCACGCCGTGGGCCAGACGGGACACCGACACCCCGCTGCCGGACAGGCGGTCGGTCACCACATGGGCGGTGGTCTGGCCGTCCACCGTGGCGTTCAGCGCCAGGATGACCTCGGTCACCGCCGGGTCCTTCGCGCGCTCCACCAGGGACGGGATGTTCAGATCGTCCGGCCCCACCCCCTGCAAGGCCGACAGCGTGCCGCCCAGCACGTGGTAGGTGCCGCGGAAGGCGCGCGTGCGCTCCAGCGCCCAGAGGTCGCCGGCATCCTCCACCACGCAGATGGTCGAGCGGTCGCGGCTGTGGTCGGAACAGACGGAGCAGGGATCGCGGCTGTCGAGGTTGCCGCAGACCGAGCAGTTGCGGATGGCCTCCGCGGCGAGCGCCATGGATTCGGACAGCGGCACCAGCAGGCTGTCGCGGCGCTTCATCAGGTGCAGCGCCGCCCGCCGCGCCGACCGCGGCCCCAGCCCCGGCAGCTTGGACAGGAGCTGGATCAGGCGCTCGATTTCAGGACCGATCATTCACAGCTTCGCTGGTACGGCTTCGTTTTTCAAAGGGCGGCCGGGCCGCAAGTGCGACGGCCCGGCCATTCAACACTCAGAACGGCAGCTTCATGCCCGGCGGCAGCTTCATCCCGCCCATCAGGTTCTGGGTCTCGTTGGCGACGTGCTGCTCCACCTTGGCCTTGGCGTCGTTAAAGGCGGCGATGATCAGGTCCTCCAGGACCTCGATGTCCTCCGGATCGACGATCGACTTGTCGAGCTTGATCTTCTTCATCTCGCCCTTGCCGTTCACCGTCACGTTGACCATGCCGGCGCCCGACTGGCCGGTCATCTCGACCTCGCCCAGGCGGGCCTGCATCTCCTGCATCTTGGCCTGCATCTGCTGGGCCTGCTTCATCATCTGGCCGAGGTTCTTCATGGGTCAGAAATCTCCTTCATCGTCGAGCGGGTAATAAACCCCGTCGTCCTGCTGCATGACCATAAGGTCGGGATTCTCCCCGTCATCCGCAACCTGGGGCTCGGCCTCGACCGCCGCCTTGAGGTCACGGACATCGGTGATCTTCGCGCCGGGAAAGGCGTCCAGAACGGCGCGCACCACCGGATGCGCCTCCGCCTCCTCCAGCGCGCGCTTCTGGGCGGCCTGCTCCTGCTGGATCAGCGTCGGCTCGCCCGGCGCGTCCGACACGATGACGACCCAGCGCTGGCCGGTCCATTCCGTCAACAGCTGGCCGACGCGATTCGGCAGGGTCGACGGGGCCAAGGTCGTCAGCCGCAGTTCCAGCCGCCCCGGCTCCATGCGCACCAGATGGACGCTGCCGGTCAGGTGGCCGTAGAGCGCGCCCTCGCGCTTCTCCGCGAAGACCTGGACCAGCGTGCGGAAGTCGCGCGGCATCGCCACGCGCTCCTCGTCTGCCAAGGAGACGGCCGCCACGGCAACGGCCGGCACGGGCTGGGGAGACGGCTGCTGGCTCGGCTGGGCCTGGGCCTGGGCGACGGCGCGCACGGCGGAGCCGCCCACCGCCACCGGCCCGCCGCCGGGACCGCGCGGGGCGGAACCGCCACCGCCTTGTCCACCTTGCCCGCCGCCGTTCTGCACATTCTGGAACTGGCGGATCAGGTCGCCGGGTGTCGGCAGGTCGGCGGCGTAGGACAGCCGTACGATGACCATCTCCAGCGCCTGCTGCGGCACCGGGGCCGCCTGCACCTCGCCCAGCCCCTTCAACAGGAGCTGCCACGCGCGGGTCAGCGCCGGCATGCCGAGCTTGGCCGACAAGGCGGCGCCGCGGGTGCGCTCCGCCTCCGGCAGGCCGGGGTCGTTGGCGCTGTCCGGCACGACCTTCAGCCGCGTCAGATTGTGCACGAGGTCGAGAAGGTCCTGGAGGATCACCACCGGATCGGCACCGACGCGGTGCAGGTCGGACAGCAGGTCCATCGCCTCCGCCGGCTTGGCCGAGACGGCGGCCTCGAACAGGTCGATCACCTTGCTGCGGTCGGCCAGCCCCAGCATGTCGCGCACCTGCTGCGCGGTCACCGTGCCGGCGGCCAGCGCGATGGCCTGGTCGAGCAGCGACAGGCCGTCGCGCACCGACCCGTCGGCGGCGCGCGCGATCAGGGCGGCGGCGTCCGGCTCGATTTCCGCCCCTTCCAGGCCGGTGATCCGGGTGAAATGCTCCTTCAGCACCTGGGCGTCGACGCGCCGCAGGTCGAAGCGCTGGCAGCGCGAGAGCACCGTCACCGGCACCTTGCGGATCTCGGTGGTGGCGAAGACGAACTTCACATGGGCCGGCGGTTCCTCCAGCGTCTTCAGGAGCGCGTTGAACGCGCTCTTGGAGAGCATGTGGACCTCGTCGATGATGTAGAGCTTGTAGCGCGCCGAGACGGGGGCGTAGCGCACGCCGTCGATGATCTCGCGGATGTCGTCCACGCCGGTGTGGCTGGCGGCGTCCATTTCCATCACGTCGACGTGGCGGTCCTCGGCGATGGCGCAGCAATTGTCGCAGACGCCGCAGGGCGTCACCGTCGGCCCGCCGGTGCCGTCCGGCCCGGTGCAGTTCAGCGCGCGGGCGATGATGCGGGCGGTGGTCGTCTTGCCCACGCCGCGCACGCCAGTCAGCATGAAGGCCTGGGCGATGCGGCCCGAATGGATGGCGTTGGTCAGGGTGCGGACGAGCGCGTCCTGCCCGATCAGCTCGGCAAAGCTCTTCGGACGGTATTTCCGCGCCAGAACCCGGTAGGCGAGGCCCCCGGAGGTCCCGGAAACGGAAGAGGATGCATCGGCAACGGTGGTATCGGTCACGCGGCTGGCCCGGTAATCGGCTTCACGACGGAGCGCAGAATAGCGTCACGGCACGGGGCTGTCGCCGTTTCAATTCGCTGCAGGACTTTATGGGGAAGGGTGGGAGACTGGACGAACGACCCGAGCCGAAACTCGTTACGGCTGCTTCCTTCCGGACCTGACCGGGTTGGCGAGGGACTCGTCCGCCGCCAGCCTCCCGCGCCTTATATCGGCGATCACGCCGCCCCATGCAAGGCCAAACTGCGGGCTTTCCGTTTGAGGCGGAACGAAAAAGCCCCGCGTCCGGCGGACCGCGGGGCTTTCGCCGGTTTCCCGGATGGAACCGCTGCGCGTTACTGCGGCAGCGGCGCCGGGTTGTCGGACAGGGAGCGCAGATAGGCGATGATGTTCGCCCGGTCCTGGTCCTTCTTGACGCCGGCGAAGGTCATCTTGGTGCCCGGCGCGTAGGCCTTCGGGTCGTAGAGGAAGTGGTTCAGCTCGTCGTAGTTCCAGGGGCCGGCCTTGCCCTTGATGGCGTCGGAATAGGCGAAGCCGTCCAGATGGCCGTGCGGGGCGCCGACGATGCCGTACAGGTTCGGGCCGACCTTGTTCGCCCCCCCCTTGTCGAAGCTGTGGCAGGCGGCGCAGGCCTTGGCGGCGGATTGGCCGGCGGCGGCGTCGGCCTTGGCGAGCAGCGGGGCGATCTCGGCGGGGCCGGACGGGGCGGCGCCACCGCTGGGGGCCGGAGCGGCGCCTTCCGGCATGGCCACCACATAGGCGGGCTTCTCAGGCGTCTTCGGGTGCACCAGAACTTCCGCGGCGAAGCCGGCCAGCATGGCGATCAGACCCGCCAGCAGCACGGCGCCGAAAATCTTGTTCCACTCCATGCTCATAACGTCTTGTTCCCCTTTTTTGTCGTGCCGCGGGCCCGTCGCCAGGGCTGGCTGGTTCTCCGCCGCACGATAGCGTGACCGCAGCGGCTTGTCACCGCTTCGGCCCCCTCCCTTGCCACAGGAATATCGGTTCTCCGACTGTTGGCCACCTGAATATTGGAGTGACGCCGCTTGACGCAAAGGGCGATCCATGGTTCACCCGCGCCACCTTTCCGACGCGACAGGGGGCCGTTCCACCATGAACGCCGACATGAACGCAGACAGCAAGACGACGCCGAACCCGCCACCGTCCAATCCCATCGTGGTGATTCCCGCCCGCATGGCCTCCACCCGCCTGCCGGGGAAGCCGCTGGCCGACATCGGCGGCGCGCCGATGATCGTGCAGGTGTGGCGCCGCGCCATGGAGGCGGAGATCGGCCCCGTGGTCGTCGCCTGCGCCGAGCCGGAGATCGCCGCGGCGGTGGAGGCGGCGGGCGGCACCGCCGTGCTGACCCGGCCTGACCATCCCTCGGGCTCCGACCGCATCTTCGAGGCGGTCAGCCTGCTCGACCCGGAGGGGAAGTACGACGCGGTGGTGAACGTGCAGGGCGACCTGCCGACCATCGAGCCGGCGGTGGTGCGTGCCGCCTTCGCCCCGCTGTCCGATCCGCAGGTGGACATCGCCACCCTGGTGGTCGAGATCACGCGGGAGGAGGAGCGCACCGACCCCAACGTGGTCAAGGCCATCCTGGAGCTGCCGCCCGGCGCCCGGCGGGGCCGCGCCCTCTATTTCAGCCGCGCCACCGCCCCGTGGGGCGACGGGCCGCTGTTCCACCACATCGGGCTGTACGCCTACCGCCGCGCCGCGCTGGAGCGCTACGTCCGCCTGCCGCCCTCGGCGCTGGAGCAGCGGGAGAGGCTGGAGCAGCTCCGCGCGCTGGCCTTCGGGATGCGCATCGACGCCGCCGTCGTTGACGCGGTTCCGCTCGGCGTCGATACTCCCGGCGACCTGGAGCGCGCCCGCGCGATCCTCGCCAAGCGCACCTCCCTTTAAAAGAAGACCTCCCGATGACGACCTCGAACGTGATCGCCTTCCAGGGCCTGCCCGGCGCCTATTCGGACCTGTCCTGCCGGACGGTCTTCCCGGAGATGACGACGCTGCCCTGCGCCACGTTCGAGGACGCCTTCGCCGCCGTGCGCGAGGGGCGCGCGGCGCTCGCCATGATCCCGGTGGAGAACTCCATCGCCGGGCGCGTGGCCGACAACCACCATCTGCTGCCCGAGGGCGGCCTGCACATCATCGGCGAGCATTTCCAGCGGGTGAACCACCAGCTCCTGGCCCCCAAGGGTGCGACGCTGGCCGGGCTGAAGACGGTGCGCAGCCACATCCAGGCGCTGTCCCAGTGCCGCAACATGACGCGCGAGCTGGGGCTGACGGCGATCTCCCACGCCGACACGGCGGGCGCCGCCGCCGAGATCGCCAAGCTGGGCGACCCGCAGCACGCGGCCATCGCCTCCTCGCTGGCCGCGGAGATCTACGGTCTGGACATCCTGAAGGGCGGCATCGAGGACGCGGAGCACAACACCACCCGCTTCCTGATCCTGTCCCGCGAGCCGAAGACCCCGCCGCTGCCCGCCGAGGGGACCGGGGCCAAGATCATCACCACCTTCGTCTTCCGCGTGCGCAGCGTGCCGGCGGCCCTCTACAAGGCGCTGGGCGGATTCGCCACCAACGGCATCAACATGACGAAGCTGGAAAGCTACATGGTCGGCGGGCACTTCACCCAGACCCAGTTCTACGCCGACGTGGAGGGCCATCCGGAGGAGCGCTCCCTGCGCCTGGCGCTGGAGGAATTGGCCTTCTTCGCCCGCGCCGGCGAGGTGAAGATCCTGGGCGTCTATCCCGCCAACCCCTTCCGCTACCAGGAAAGCCAGCGCATCGGCGAGGATTGAGGGGCGGGGCGGGCCGCGCCTGCCCCACCCTTCCCACGGCTTGCGCCGCGGGCCCCTTCCCTCCCCCGCTTCGCAGGAGAGGGAAATCCAGTCCCCTCCCCTGCGACAGCGGGGGAGGGCTAGGGAGGGGGCAATAACTGAGGGGGCAAGCGCACTCTTCCGCTCACTCCCCCTCGGCGATCCACTCGTCGATCAGGCGGCGGGCGATGCTGTCGGGGCGGGCGAGGCGGAACGTCTCGCTGGGCGTGAAGGTCCGCAGGAAGTCGCGGTCGAACCAGTGGGCCTCCTCCAACTCCTCCAGGTCGGTCTGGATGTCCAGCGTGACCGCCCGGGCGCTGAAGCCCAGCATCAGCGAGGACGGGAACGGCCAGGGCTGGGACGAGTGGTAGCGGATGTCGGTGACCTCTAGCCCGACCTCCTCCAGCACCTCGCGCTTGACGCTGTCCTCCAGGCTTTCGCCCGGCTCGACGAAGCCGGCCAGCACCGAATGCATGCCCGGCGGAAAGCGGGAATTGCGGCCCAGCACCATCCGCCCGGCCCCGTCATGGACCAGCATGATCACCGCCGGGTCAGTGCGCGGGAAATGGTGGGTGGCGCAGTCCGGGTTGGTGCAGACGCGCACATGCCCGCCCTCCGCGCCCACGGCGGCGGAGCCGCAGACGCCGCAGAAGCGGTGCCGGGCGTTCCACCAGGTGATGCCGCGGGCGTAGGCGCACAGCCCGGCCTCCGTCGCCTCCATCACCGGACCGACGGCGCGCAGATCCTCAAAGCGGCCGAGCCCGGCAAGGAGCGGGTGCTCCTCCGGCGTCTCCAGACCGGTCAGGTCCACGGTGAAGTGCGGAACGCCGTCCAGCAGGCCGAGGAAGACCGGCTCCACCCCCCAGTCGCCGCCGCAGGCGACGGCGACCGCGTGGGCCGAGTCGGCGTCGCCGGTCACGAAGTTGCGCGATTTCGCCACGGGCAGCAGGCGCGCGGTCGGCGAGGCCCAGGCGTCGTTCAGCCAGTCCTTGTCCTTGCGGCGCACGCCGGCGCGGTCGAGCGGGATACCGGCATAGGCGTTCGGGCGGGCGTTCGGGCGGTCGGGTGGGGAGGTGCGGTCGTGCATGGCGAAGAGGCTGCCACAAGCCCGCGGAACGGGGAAGCGGCGTCCCGCGCAACCCTCCTCCGTCATTGCCCTCCCCCCGCATTGATGGTTTGCGCCGGGAGAGCAGCCGACTAGGATGCCGCCCTCGTCCCAACCACGCGCGATCCGGCGGAGCGACCATGACCGAACCCTGCCCCACCCCCCTGGTGACCCTGGCGGAGCGTCTGGCCGACGCCTCCGGCCCGGTCATCCGCCAGTATTTCCGCACGCCGGTGGCGGTGGACGACAAGGCCGACGCCTCCCCCGTCACCATCGCCGACCGCGAGGCGGAGCGGGCCATCCGCGCCATCATCGAGGCCGAGCGCCCCGACGACGGAATCTATGGCGAGGAGTTCGGGACCAAGAACCTGGACGCCGAATGGGTCTGGGTGATCGACCCCATCGACGGCACCAAGTCCTTCATCACCGGCCGCCCGATCTTCGGCACGCTGATCGCCCTGCTGCACCGCGGGCGCCCGGTGCTCGGCGTCATCGACCAGCCCATCGTCCGGGACCGCTGGCTGGGCGTCGAGGGGCGCCCCACCCTGTTCAACGGCCAGCCGGCCCGCGTGCGCACCTGCGCCGGGGGACTGGCCGCGGCGACGCTGGGGACCACCTCGCCCGACCTGTTCCCCGGTGCAGACCAGGACGCCTTCCGCCGGGTGGCGGGGACGGCCAAGGTGTCGGTCTATGGCGGCGACTGCTACAGCTACGGCCTGCTGGCGGCGGGCTATTACGACCTCGTCGTCGAATCGGGGTTGAAGCTCTACGACTTCGCGGCGCTGGTGCCGGTGGTGACCGGGGCCGGCGGGCTGATGACCGATTGGGACGGACGGCCGCTCGACGCCACCTCCAGCGGGCGCGTGGTCGCCGCGGGCGACGCCCGCACCCACCGCGAGACGCTGGCCGCCCTGGCCGGCTGAGACAAGAGGACCACGCCCATGGCCACCATCGCCACGCCCGCCCGCTCCGTCTTCGAGACCTCGCCGGAGAAGCTGCGCCCCTTCCTGCACTCGCTGGCCGGGCGGGTGTCGGGCGGGGCCAACTGGATGGTCCGCAAGAAGACGGTCTGCGACCTGTTGCTGGGGCTGGACGCCTTCTTCGCCCTGCCGGCGGAGGAGCGCCGCGCCCTGATGGGCGCCGGAGACGACGCCGCCTCCCAACCTGGAGCCCAGGACGGCACCGGGCCGGAGGACTTCCGCAATGTCCTGCCGCTCTATGTCGGGGCGATCCTGGAGGGGCTGAAGGAGGAGGCGGTGACGCAGCCGGAGCAGGCGGCGATCTACATGCTGTCCATCCACCCGGAGCACCAGATGGCCGCGGAGGAATGGATGCTTGCCGACCCGCGCAACGGCAAGGCGGTGCGCCGGATGATGCGGTCCGACCGCCGCTACCGTCAGCTCATGGAGCGCATGGCCGACCACTGGAAGAAGACCCGCGCCGGTCAGGGCAGCAGCGAGACGGCCAGCAGCCCCAGGTAAATGCCGATGAACAGGCCGAGGACGATGCCGTAATCCTCGTCGGTCATCGGATTGGAATCGGGGTCGAACTGCCGCATGACATACTCCCTGTGCGTCAACGAGTGCTCAGAATAACCGTTGACGCCCTCGAAGTTCCCGCGACAAGGCCGTGACCTTCGCTCGAAGCCGAACACACCCCATAAAAAACGGACCGCGCCGGAGGGGCACGGTCCGCTGAGTCGGGAGGGACCCGAAGGGAAAGGGTCAGGCGGAACGGATCAGGCGGAGGGCCGGGCCTCGCCGGTGATGGCGGGCTTCGGCGGCATCTCCTCGGCCAGTGCGCGGTAGGCCAGCCCGCCGAGCAGCCCGCCGACCAGCGGCGCTACCCAGAAGGCCCAGAGCTGCTGCAACGCCCAGCCGCCGACGACCAGCGCCGGTCCCGTGCTGCGCGCCGGATTCACTGAGGTGTTGGTGACCGGGATGCTGATGAGGTGGATCAGCGTCAGCGCCAGCCCGATGGCCAGCGGCGCGAAGCCCGCGGGCGCCCGCCGGTCGGTGGAGCCCAGGATGACGATCAGGAACATGAAGGTCAGAACCACCTCGATCAGCAGGCCGGAGGTGAGGTTGTACGCGCCCGGCGAATGCTCTCCGTACCCGTTGGCGGCCAGCCCCTTGGCGGCCAGCGACCAGTCGGCCTTGCCGGTGGCGATGACGTACAGCACCACCGCCGCCAGGAAGGCGCCGACCACCTGCGCGATGACGTAGGGCAGGATGTCCTTGGCCGGGAAGCGCCCGCCGGCCCACAGCCCCACCGTGACCGCCGGATTCAGGTGGCAGCCGGAGATGTGGCCGACCGAATAGGCCATGGTCAGCACGGTCAGGCCGAAGGCCAGGGAGACGCCGGTCAGCCCGATCCCGACCTCCGGAAAGGCGGCGGACAGCACGGCGCTGCCGCAGCCGCCGAACACCAGCCAGAAGGTGCCGAGAAATTCCGCGCTCGTGCGCCGGACCATCGACATGTCACCACCTCGTCGGGCTTGCCGCATTTCCGCCTTTTTTGCGCCCCCGGACGGGCCGGCACCAGCGGACAGGCGTAAGATACCGTTGCGTACGCGGACTTGACGCGCCGCAAGGCGCGTACATGCTAGGGCTGATCCGCCTTATCATCTCAGGCCCAACCACATCAGGACCGACGATGCGCCGAGTTCTCGCTGCCGCCCGGACGACTGCTTTCTTGGCTCTCCTTGTGCTGTCGGCGCCAATCCAGGCGAACGGGGCCCAGGCGCAGACGGCCACCGTCCCCGCCCTGAAGCAGTTCGGCGAACCGGAGTTCAAGCCGGGCTTCACCCATTTCCCGCACGCCAACCCCGACGCGCCGAAGGGCGGTGCGATCACCCTGGCCGCGCAGGGCAGCTTCGACAGCCTGAACCCGATCATCCTGCGCGGCGTCACCCCGCGCACGCTGGGGCTGATCGCCGACTCGCTGATGGTCGGCTCCGGCTGGGAGATGGACGCCGCCTACGGGTCGCTCGCGGAAAGCGTGGAACTGCCCGACGACAAGAGCTGGGCCGTCTTCCACCTGCGCCGGGAGGCGCGCTGGCACGACGGCGTGCCGGTGACCGCCGGCGACGTGGTTTTCGCCTGGGATTCCATCCAGGCGCACGGCAACCCCTTCCTGAAATCCTTCCTCGACCGCGTGGCGACGGTGGAGGCGGTGGATGAGCACAAGCTGAAGATCACCCTGAAGACCACCGGGGAGATGAAGCCAATCATCGACTTCGCCACCAGCATCGCCCCCCAGCCCGTGCACTGGTGGACCGCCAACGGGCGCGACATCGCCAAGACGACGCTGGAGCCGGTGCTGGGCAGCGGCCCCTACCGCATCAAGTCGGTCGATGCGGGCCGCTCCATCACCTACGAGCGGGTGGCCGACTGGTGGGGCCGCGACCTGCCCACGGCGCGCGGCTTCTACAACTTCGACAGCGTGAAGGTCGATTACTACCGCGACGACGACGTGATGTTCGAGGCCTTCAAGGCCGGCGCCTACGACTTCCGCACCGAGCATCGGGCGCAGCGCTGGACCACCGGCTACGACTTTCCCGCCGCCAAGGATGGTCGGGTGAACCGTGTGGAGGTGAAAAGCGATCTGCCGCTGGGCGCCCAGGGCTTCCGCCTGAACACCCGCCGCGCCAAGTTCGCCGACCCGCGGGTGCGCGAGGCGCTGGGCTATCTGTTCGACTTCGAATGGATTCAGAAGAACATCCTGTACGGCCAGTATCTCCGCACCACCTCCAACTTCCCCAACTCCGACTTCGGCGCCAAGGGGCCGCCGACGCCGGAGGAGCTGGCCCTGCTGGAGCCCTTCCGCGCCCAATTGCCGGAGCGCGTCTTCACCACCCCCTTCGAGCCGCCCAAGACCGACGGCAGCGGCAACACCCGCAACAACCTGCGCGAGGCCATGCGCCTGTTCCGCGAGGCCGGGTGGGAGCTGAAGAACGGCCGGATGACCAGCGTCAGGACCGGCGAGGTGCTGAGCATCGAGTTCCTCGACGGCACCGGCGCGCTGACCCGGGTGATCCAGCCCTATGTGGAGGCGCTGCGCAAGGCGGGCATCGACGCGGTGCTGCGGGTGGTCGACACCGCCCAGTTCCAGGCGCGCACCGACGAGTTCGACTTCGACGTGGTGGTGGCGAACTTCAACTTCTTCACCCCGCCGGGGACCGAGCTGCGCAGCTATTTCGGCTCCGCCGCCGCCGACGTCCGGGGATCGGCCAACTACGCCGGCATCAAGGAACCGGCGGCCGACGCCATGATCGAGAAGGCGCTGGCGGCGAAGGATCTGGCGTCCGTCCAGGCGGCGACCCGCGCGCTCGACCGCGTTCTGCTGTGGGGCTTCTACATGGTGCCGCACTGGTACAACCCGGACAACTGGATCGCCTACCGGACGACGCTCGGCTTCCCGGAGACGACGCCGAAATACGATCTGGGCTTCCGCAACAGCGGCTTCCCCGAGGCGTGGTGGGTGAAGCTGGGCAAGGAAGGCTGAGGGCCGCCGTCCCATGACCCCGGAGACACCCGCCCCCTTACCGGCGCCCGATCCCCAGGACCTGTTCGACCGGGAGATCCGGCCGCTGCTGGATCGGCTGGAACGCCAGCGGACCGGAACCCGCGCCGCCATCGTGCTGCTGGTCTTCGCCGTGATCGGCGGGACGGTGCTTGCCCTGGTGAAGCTGCCCTTCCTCCTGAAGACCATGAAGCACGGCGGGAAGCTCTATGGCTCCCTCACCTTCGCCGTCTTCTCCGTCCCCTTCTTTCTCTTCCGCCGCCGCCGCAAGCGCTTCTTCGTCGCGCTTGTGCTGGCGGCCTGCCGCCACGCCGACCTCACCTACGCGCCCGGCGGCTGCCTGGGCCGGCGCCGGTTGCGCCAGCTTTTCAGCGACCTGAAGCCGGGCACCGCCCATGCCGAGGATGGCATCACCGGCGTGCGCCGGGGCCTGACCTTCTGGTTCAACGAGGTCGAGCTTCACAAATTCGCCGGGCTTCTGAAGGGCCACGTCCGGATTTTCCGCGGCTGGCTTCTCTGCATCGACCTGCCGCAGCCGGGGGGTGCGCCGCTGTCCTGCACGCTCACTCTCGGCGCCCGCGGCACCGGGCCGGTGCTGACCCCGCTGAACGGCGCGGCGGCGGAGGCCGAGCAGCGGTTCCCGCCGGACGTGCGGGCCCTGGCCGCCCGGCTCGCCACCCTGGCGGGCGCCCGCGAGGCCCGGCTGTCCACCGACGGGCTGCGCTTCATCCTGGCGATCGACACCGGGCGCGACCTGTTCGAAGGAATCGCGGCCCTCGACGAGCGGCTGACCCCCGCCCTGTTCGCCCGCTTCCTGGAGGAGCTGGACACGCTGACGCGGGTCGTGGACGCGCTTTCCGCGGCGCTCCAGGCGCAAACCGCCCCACCGATTTCCCAGCCCGCCGCGAGCTTGGACGCCGCCATACCCGTCTCTGCCTTGAATGTGCCATAGACGGACCCCTACCTTACCGGAAACAAAAGGACCGAGAGGGGCATGAGGAAGACCGGTAAAGCGATCCTGGCCGCGGTCATGTGCCTGTATCTGGCGGAACCCTTCGCCACGGCCCGCGCGCAGACCAACCCGAGCGAAATCGCAGGGCACGCCGTCACGGCCCATGGAACGCCCAAATACGGGCCGGACTTCCAGCATTTCGACTACGTCAACCCCGACGCCCCCAAGGGCGGCGAGATCAAGCTGGCGACCTACGGCAGCTTCGACAGCCTGAACCCGTTCATCCTGCGCGGGTCGGTCTCCGCCGGGGCCAGCCTGCCCTTCGACACGCTGACGGTGGAGAGCGGGGACGAGGTGCTGACCCGCTACGGGCTGCTCGCCGAGACGATCACCGTCGCCGAGGACCGGAGCTGGGTCCGCTTCACGCTGCGCCCGCAGGCGCGCTTCCACGACGGCGCCCCGGTGACCGCCGACGACGTGGTGTGGAGCTTCGAGACGCTGCGCGACAAGGGCCACCCGCTCTACCGCACCTACTACGCCGACGTGGTGAAGGCCGAGAAGACGGGGGAACGCGCGGTCACCTTCACCTTCCGCGACGGCGGCAACCCCGAGCTGCCGGTCATCATGGGCCAGCTGCCGGTGCTGCCCAAGCATGTCTTTGAAGGAGGCCGCGACTTCGCCAGCACGACGCTGGACCCCATCGTCGGCAGCGGCCCCTACCGGATCGTCGAGGTGCAGCCCGGCCGCTCGCTCGTCTTCGAGCGGGTGCAGAACTGGTGGGCCAAGGACCTGCCGGTCAACCGCGGGCGCTACAACTTCGACCGCATCCGCTTCGACTATTACCGCGACCTCGACGTGGTGTTCGAAGCCTTCAAGGCCGGGGCCATCGATTTCCGGGTGGAGCATTCGTCGAAGAACTGGGTGACCGGCTACGACGTACCCGCCGTGCGCGACGGCCACATCGTCCGCGAGGAGATCAAGCACCAGGACCCGCAGGGCATGCAGGCCTTCGTGTTCAACAGCCGCCGCCCGGTCTTCGCCGACCGCAAGGTGCGCGAGGCGCTGAATTATCTGTTCGATTACGAATGGACGCGGGCGAACCTGTCCTACGGGCTGTTCCAGCGCACCAGGAGCTTCTTCTCCAACTCCGAACTGGCCTCCAGCGGCCTGCCCTCGCCGGAGGAGCTGGCGCTGCTGGAGCCGTTCCGGGGCAAGGTGCCGGAGGAGGTCTTCACCAAGCCCTTCGCGCCGCCGCAGACCGACGGGTCCGGCAACATCCGCCCGAACCTGCGCACGGCGCTGGCGTTGCTGAAGGAGGCCGGGTGGGAGCTGAAAGGCAACAAGCTGCTGAACGCGAAGACCGGCGAGCCGATGCGCTTCGAGATCTTGCTGGTGCAGCCGGACATGGACCGCATCGTCCAGCCCTTCGTCCGCAACCTGGAGCGCGCCGGGATCGAGGCGGCCATCCGCGTGGTGGACACCGCCCAGTACCAGAACCGGATCGACCGCTACGACTTCGACATGGTCATCCAGCGCATCCTGCAATCGACCTCGCCCGGCAACGAGCAGCGCGACTACTGGCAGTCCGCCCGCGCCGACCAGCCGGGCAGCCGCAATCTGGCCGGCATCAAGGACCCGGTGGTGGACGCGCTGATCGACCGGGTGAGCCAGGCCCCCGACCGCGAGAGCCTGATCACCGCGACCCGCGCGCTCGACCGCGTGCTGCTGTGGGGCTGGTACGTCATCCCGCAATGGCACGACGACGTGCGGCGCGTCGCCTATTGGAACCGTTTCTCCCATCCGGCGGTTGCGCCCAAATACGGCTTGGCCTTCACCGACACCTGGTGGGTCGATCCCGACAAGAACGCGAAGCTCGCCAACACGGCCCGCCGCGCGGCGCCCTGAGACGGCAAACAGAAAGGCGAACCCGCGCGATGCTGGCCTACATCATCCGCCGTCTGCTGCTGATCATCCCGACGCTGTTCGGGATCATGGTCATCAATTTCCTGATCGTGCAGATCGCCCCCGGCGGTCCCATCGAGCAGATGATCGCCCGCGTCCAGGGCACCGCGGTGGAGGCGACCGCCCGCATCGGCGGCACCGGCGGCGGCGAGACCGGCGGGCCGGCGGGGCAGCAGGCCCAGGGCGGCGACACCGGCAGCCGCTACCGCGGCGCCCAGGGGCTCGACCCGGAATTCATCAAGCAGCTTGAGAAGGAATTCGGCTTCGACAAGCCGCTGCACGAGCGCTTCATCCATATGATGTCGAACTACCTGATGTTCGACTTCGGCAAGAGCTACTTCCGCGACCGCAGCGTCGTCGATCTGGTGATCGAGAAGATGCCGGTGTCGATCTCGCTGGGCATCTGGACGACGCTGATCGTCTATCTGGTGTCGATCCCGCTGGGCATCGCCAAGGCGGTGCGCGACGGCCAGCCCTTCGACGTCTGGACCTCCGGCGTGGTCATCGTCGGCTACGCCATCCCCAGCTTCCTGTTCGCCGTGCTGCTGATCGTCGTCTTCGCCGGCGGGCGCTATTTCGACCTGTTCCCGCTGCGCGGGCTGGTGTCGGACAACTGGGCGAGCCTGCCCTGGTGGCGGCAGATCCTGGACTACATGTGGCACATGGTGCTGCCGGTGCTGTCCATGGTGATCGGCGGCTTCGCCGGGCTGACCATGCTGACCAAGAACTCCTTCCTGGAGGAGATCAACAAGCAGTATGTCGTGACCGCACGCGCCAAGGGGCTGGCGGAGCGGCGGGTGCTATACGGCCACATCTTCCGCAACGCCATGCTGATCGTCATCGCCGGCTTCCCCGGCGCCTTCATCGGCATCCTGTTCACCGGCGCCCTGCTGATCGAGGTGATCTTCTCGCTGGACGGGCTGGGGCTGCTGGGCTTCGAGGCGGCGATCAACCGCGACTATCCGGTGATGTTCGGCACGCTGTACTTCTTCACGCTGCTGGGGCTCATCATGAACCTCGTCGGCGACGTGACCTATGTGGCCGTCGATCCCCGCATCGACTTCGAAGCGCGGAGGGTGTGATGGCGAGCGCCGCGAACCAGCCCCGCTTCCTCGGCCTGCGCGTCACGCCGCTCACCCGGCGGCGGCTGGCGAATTTCCGGGCGAACCGGCGGGGCTTCTGGTCCTTCTGGATCTTCCTGGTGCTGTTCACCCTGTCGCTGGGCGCGGAGTTCATCGCGAACGACCGCCCGCTGCTCATCAAATACGACAACGCGCTCTACTGGCCCGTCTTCACCGCCTATCCGGAGACCACCTTCGGCGGCGAGTTCGAGACGGAGACCGACTACCGCGACCCCTATGTGCGCCAACTGATCGAGGAGAAGGGCTGGATCGTCTGGCCGCCGATCCCCTACGGCTACCGCACCATCAACTACAACCTGCCGGTCCCCGCCCCGGCCCCGCCGTCCGCCGACAACTGGCTGGGCACCGACGACCAGGGGCGCGACGTGGTGGCGCGGCTGATCTACGGCTTCCGCATCTCCGTGCTGTTCGGGCTGGTGCTGACCGCCTTCTCCTCGGTCGTCGGCATCATGGCCGGGGCGGTCCAGGGCTACTTCGGCGGCATCACCGACCTGCTGTTTCAGCGCTTCATCGAGATCTGGCAGGGCCTGCCCACGCTGTTCCTGCTCATCATCCTGTCCAGCGTGGTGACGCCGAACTTCTGGTGGCTGCTCGGGCTGCTGCTGCTGTTCTCCTGGACTTCGCTGGTCCATGTGGTGCGGGCGGAGTTCCTGCGGGCGCGCAACTTCGACTATGTGCGGGCGGCCCGCGCGCTGGGCGCCACCGACGCGACGATCATGGTGCGCCATGTGCTGCCCAACGCCATGGTGGCGACGCTGACCTTCCTGCCCTTCATCCTGAACGGGTCGATCACCACCCTGACGGCGCTGGACTTCCTGGGTTTCGGCCTGCCCCCCGGCTCCCCCTCGCTGGGCGAGCTGCTGGCCCAGGGCAAGGCCAATCTCCAGGCGCCCTGGCTGGGCCTGACCGCCTTCTTCGTGCTGGCGATCATGCTGAGCCTGCTGATCTTCATCGGCGAGGCGGTGCGCGACGCCTTCGACCCGCGCAAGACCATCGGCCAGCTCTCCACCGCCACCGGAACCGCCAACGAGGCGGGCGCGGTGGCGCAGAAGGCCGCGGAATGATGCCCCTGACGACCACCAGCCCAAGAAGGCGGAACCGCCCATGACCGACATGACGACCAATGGGACCGACGATCTCCTCCAGGTCCGCAACCTCCATGTCGAGTTCCGCTCGGGCGGCGGGGCGATGCACGCGGTGAAGGGCGTGTCCTTCGACATCGCCAAGGGGGAGACCCTGGCGCTGGTCGGCGAGTCCGGGTCGGGCAAGTCGGTCACCGCCCTGTCGATCCTGCAACTGCTGCCCTACCCCATGGCCCGCCACCCGCACGGCTCCATCCGCTTCCGCGGGACCGAGCTGGTGGGGGCGGAGGAGAAGGTGCTGCGCGACGTGCGCGGCGACCGCATCGCCATGATCTTCCAGGAGCCGATGACCTCGCTGAACCCGCTGCACAGCATCGAGCGGCAGATCAACGAGACGCTGTTCCTGCACAAGGGCCTGTCCCGCGCCGCCGCGCGCAAGCGCACGCTGGAGCTGCTGCGGCTGGTCGGGCTGCCCAACCCGGAAAAGCGGCTGAACGCCTACCCGCACGAGCTGTCGGGCGGCCAGCGCCAGCGCGTGATGATCGCCATGGCGCTCGCCAACGAACCCGACCTGCTGATCGCCGACGAGCCGACGACCGCGCTGGACGTCACCATCCAGGCGCAGATCCTGGAGCTGCTGAAGGACCTCCAGCGCCGCTTCGGCATGGCGCTGCTGCTCATCACCCACGATCTGGGCGTGGTGCGCAAGATGGCCGACCGGGTCTGCGTGATGAACCAGGGGGAGATCGTCGAGCAGGCCGACGTCGCCGACATCTTCGCCCGCCCGCAGCACCCCTACACCCGCAAGCTGCTGGCCGCCGAGCCGAAGGGCGACCCGCTGACCCCGCCCGCCGACGCGCCGGAGGTCATGGCCGCCGACAACCTCAAGGTCTGGTTCCCCATCAAGAAGGGGCTGCTGCGCCGCACCGTCGATCACGTCCGCGCCGTGGACGGCGTGTCGGTCAACGTGCGGCAGGGGCACACGGTCGGGGTGGTCGGCGAGTCCGGCTCCGGCAAGACGACGCTGGGGCTGGCCCTGCTGCGCCTGCACGCCAGCGAGGGGGCGATCCGCTTCGACGGCAAGGACATCCAGGGCTGGCAGGCGAAAAAGCTGCGCGGGCTGCGGCGGGAGATGCAGGTGGTCTTCCAGGACCCCTACGGCAGCCTGTCGCCCCGCCTGTCGGTCGGCCAGATCATCGGCGAGGGGCTGACCATCCACGGCATCGGCTCCGGCGCCGAGCGCGACGCCATGGTGGCGAAGGCGCTGGAGGAGGTGGGGCTCGACCCGTCCAGCCGCCACCGCTACCCGCACGAGTTCTCCGGCGGCCAGCGCCAGCGCATCGCCATCGCGCGCGCCCTGGTGCTGAAACCGAAATTCGTCGTCCTGGACGAACCGACCAGCGCGCTCGACATGTCGGTGCAGGCGCAGATCGTCGACCTGCTGCGCGACATCCAGGCGCGCAACAACCTCGCCTACCTCTTCATCAGCCACGACCTGCGGGTGGTGCGGGCGCTCAGCAGCCACGTCATCGTCATGAAGGACGGCAAGGTGGTGGAGCAGGGCCCCACCCGCCGCATCTTCGAGGAGCCGCGGGAGGAATACACCCGCGCCCTGCTCGCCGCCGCCCTGAACCTGGAAGCCGTCAAGTCCGACGCCGTGCGGATGTAGCGCAACCCCCTCACCGGCCCTGCGGGCAACCCTCTCCCCAGAGGGGAGAGGGTTATGAGGGTCAAGTGCGATTGCCTTGGCTCCGCAGGCGCTTCGCTTTGGTGCCGGGTGGCGCCTTGGTCCGGACCGGCGCCGCCTTCGAGGAGTTCCCCCCCGGCACCGTCATCTCGCGCCATTGGCCGGGCGCCAGACCGTCCAGCGTCCAGTCGCCGATGGACCAGCGGATCAGCCGCAGGGTCGGGAAGCCGACCGCGGCGGTCATGCGGCGGACCTGACGGTTCCGCCCCTCCCGCAGGGTCAGGGCGATCCAGCTCGTCGGGATGGCGGCGCGGAAGCGCACGGGCGGGTCGCGCGGCCACAGGCCGTCCGGCTCCGCCATCCGGCGGGCCTCGGCGGGCAGGGTCGGGCCGTCGTTGAGCGTCACCCCGTCGCGCAGGCGCTGCAACGCCTCCTCGGTCGGAACCCCCTCCACCTGGACCCAGTAGGTCTTGGGCAGCTTGTGCTTGGGCGAGGCGATGCGGGCGATCAGCGCGCCGTCGTCGCTCAGCGCCAGCAGCCCCTCGCTGTCGCGGTCCAGCCGCCCGGCGGCGTAGACCCCCTTCACCGGCACATGGTCGGCCAGCGTCGGGCGCCCCTGCTCATCGGTAAACTGGGGCAGCACGCCATAGGGCTTGTTCAGCAGGATCAGACGGGGCACGGTTGGCTCGAACGGGTTTGAGACGAACAACGACAACATTACAGGGGTTTGCGCCGTGACGCTGCTTTTCTGCTCCACCACCGACCGCTCCGACCGCTGGCTAAGCGAGCTGGACGCCCGCCTGCCGGGGCTGGAGGTGCGGGTGTGGCCCGAGATGGGGAACCCGGCGGACATCGAGATGGCGCTGGTGTGGAAGCCGCCGCACGGGCTGCTCGCCACCCTGCCGAACCTGAAGCTGATCGTGTCGCTGGGCGCCGGGGTGGAATCGCTGCTGCTCGACCCCACCCTGCCCGACGTGCCGCTGGTCCGCATGGTGTCGGAGGGGCTGACCGTGGACATGGCCGGCTATGTGGCGCTCCAGGTGCTGCGCTGGCACCGGCTCCTCGACGAGTACAAGGCGCTCCAGCAGGCCGGGCGGTGGGAGCCGCTGGACCCCTGCCCGGCGTCGGAGGTGAAGGTCGGCATCCTGGGCATGGGCGAACTGGGCATGGCCTCGGCCAAGACGCTGCTGAGCATGGACTACCGCGTGCTGGGCTGGAGCCGGACGCCGAAGTCGCTGCCGGGGGTGGAAAGCTTCTCCGGACCCGACGGGCTGGCGGCGATGCTCGGGCAATGCAACCTGCTGGTCTGCCTGCTGCCGCTGACGGCGGAGACGCGCGGCCTGCTGAACCGCAAGCTGTTCGCCGCCCTGCCCAAGGGGGCAGTGGTCGTCAACGCCGCGCGCGGCGGGCATCTGGTGGAGGACGACCTGCTGGCGGCGCTGGAGAGCGGGCACCTCGCCGGGGCCAGCCTGGACGTGTTCGCGGAGGAGCCGCTGCCCGCCGGCCATCCCTTCTGGACCCACCCGAAGGTCCATGTGACGCCGCATGTCGCCGCCGTCACCCACCCGTCGCGCTCCGCCGCCGTGGTGGCCGAGGCGATCACCGCCTTCCGCGAGGGCCGTCCGCTGCCGAACCTCGTGGACCGCAGCCAGGGCTACTGAGCGGCAAGGCTCAGGCGGGCACCGCCACAGAGCCGGGGGCGCCCAACTGCGCCTCCAGCCGCGCCTTGGCGGAGGCGGCCACCTCCTCCTCGGCGCGGATGACCGCCATGTCCTCCGGCGCCACGGCGCCCGCCGCGACGACCAGCTCGGCGAAGTCGGACAGGAAGACGCTGCCCTTCACGGTGCGCTGGACCAGCACGCTGCGCTTGTCCTCGGCGTCGCGCTTGCGCTTGATGAAGCCGAGCAGCGACAGCCGGTCGAGCGCGCGGGTCACCGCGGGCTTGGAGATGTTCAGCGCCGCCGCCAGCCCGCGCACGGTGTGCGGCGGGTCGGTCAGATAGACCTGGAGCATGATGGCCATCTGCCGCGCCGACAGGTCCGGCCCATCCTGCCGGACGCTGGCGATCAACGCCGTCCGCCACAGGCCGAGCGCTTTCAGGTTCCGTGCCATGTTTCCCCCCGCGTGCCGCGTCCTTTGCCCCGAAGGCCCCCGCATTCGGAACGCGCGGCGAAGGAGTGTCCCCCAACCCGGCCCGGACAGGCAAGCGTTTCGCAGCCGGATCGATCGGTCAGGGTGTCGCGGGAGGGTGGAAGTGTGCCCTTCGCGGACTTGCCCCCACCCCAACCCTCCCCCGCTGCGCAGGGGAGGGAACTCCGCTGGCTTTGAACATGGCCCTCCCCTGCGAAGCGGGGGAGGGAGGGGACCCATGCGCGAAGCATGGGGAGGGTGGGGGCTCCTCGTCGGGAGCCCGCTCAGTAGATCAGTTCGTTCTCGCCGCTGCCTTCGGAGATGACGATCTCGCCGCGGGCCGCCAGATCCTTGGCGAGCTGGACCATGTACATCTGGGATTCGTCCACCTCGCGGACGCGGACCGGACCCATGGCAGCCATGTCCTCGCGCAGGATCTTCGCCGCGCGTTCGGACATGTTGGAGAAGAACAGGTCCTTCAGCGTCTCCGACGCGCCCTTCAGGGCGGTGGCGAGCTTCTGCTTGTCGACGCTGCGCAGCAGGGCCTGGACGCCGGACGGATCGAGCTTGGACAGGTCCTCAAAGGTGAACATCAGCGACTTGATGCGCTCGGCGCTGTCGCGGTTGCGCTCCTCCAGGGCGGCCATGAAGCGGTGCTCGGTCGTGCGGTCCAGGCCGTTGAAGATTTCCGCCAGCATCTCGTGGCTGTCGCGGCGGCTGGTGCGGGCGAGGTTGGTCATGAACTCGGTGCGCAGCGTGCGCTCCACGTCGTCCAGAACCTCCTTCTGCACGGCCTCCATGCGCAGCATGCGCATGATGACCTCCATCGCGAAGCTTTCCGGCAGCTGGGTCAGCACCCGGCCGGCGTGTTCCGGGCGGATCTTCGACAGCACCACCGCCACGGTCTGCGGGTATTCGTTCTTCAGGTAGTTGGACAGGACCGACTCGTTGACGTTGGCCAGCTTGTCCCACATGGTGCGGCCGGCGGGACCGCGGATCTCCTCCATGATGGAGTCGACCTTGTCCTTGGGCAGCGTCTTCAACAGCAGGCGTTCGGTGGAGTCGAAGGAGCCGACCAGCGAGCCGGTGGCCGACATCTGCTCCGCGAATTCGACGAACAGGCGCTCGATCAGGTTGGCGGAGACGGTGCCCAGGTTCGCCATCACCTGCGACAGCTCCTTGATCTCCTCGTCGTCCATCATCGCGAACAGCTTGGACGAATGCTCCTCGCCCAGCGCCAGCATCAGGATGGCCGCCTTCTCCGGACCGGTGAGGGTGCGATAATCCTCACGAACCTTCAGCGCCATGTATCCGCCTCCAAAAACCCGGCCGGCACCCGAGTCCACCGGTCCTACCCAAAGGTTTTAGTCCTTTCCGAATCGGCACGCCACCCCCGCGACGCCCGCGGGGGTGACAATTTTAACCATATGCCGCTTGTTGAACCGCTCTGTCACCCGAACCGCTTGGCGATGACCGCATAGGCCGCGCGCAGGCCCAGCGCCTCGCCGCCCTCCGGGCGTCCGGGGCGGGCGCCGCTGTTCCAGGCGAAGGTGTCGAGATGCGCCCAGGGCGTGTCCTTCGACACGAACTCCTGAAGGAACAGACCGGCGGTGATCGCCCCGGCCATGCCGTTGCTGGTCACGTTGTTGAGGTCGGCGACCTTGCTGTCCAGCCCCTTGCGGTAGGGCGCCCACAGCGGCAGGCGCCACAGCGGGTCGCTCTGCTCCTCGCCGGCGGCCAGCAGGTCGTTGGCGAGGTCGTCGTCGTTGGCGAACAGCGCCGGCAGGTCCGGCCCCAGAGCGACGCGGGCGGCCCCGGTCAGGGTGGCGAAGTCGATCAGCAGGGCGGGCTTCTCCGAATCCGCCTCGGCCAACGCGTCGCACAGGATCAGCCGGCCCTCGGCGTCGGTGTTGCCGACCTCCACGCTCAGCCCCTTGCGCGTCTTCAGCACATCCATCGGCTTGAAGGCGTTGCCGGAGATCACGTTCTCCACCGCCGGCACCAGAACGCGCAGCCGCACCGGCAGCCCCGCCATCATCACCATGCGGGCCAGCGCCAGGGCGTGGGCGGCGCCACCCATGTCCTTCTTCATCAGCAGCATGCCCGACGACGGCTTGATGTCCAGGCCGCCGCTGTCGAAGCAGACGCCCTTGCCGACGATGGTCACCTTCGGGTGCGTCGGGTTGCCCCAGCGCAGGTCGATCAGCCGCGGCGCGCGCGGGCTGGCCCGGCCAACCGCGTGGATGGCCGGATAGTCGCGGTCGAGCAGCCCGTCGCCGACGATGACGTCCAGCCCCGCCTCGAACTCCGACGCCAGCGCGGCGGCGGCGGCGGCCAGCTCCGCCGGGCCGAGGTCGTTGGCCGGCGTGTTCACGAGGTCGCGCAGGAGATAGGTCGCGGTGGCGGTGCGCTGCACCTCGCCCTGGTCGGCATGCTTCGGCCAGACGAGGTTGGCGAAGACCTTGTCCGACGCCTTGTAGCGCCCGAAGCGGTAGCTGCCGAGCGCCCAGCCCAGCGCCAGACGGGTGGCGGCGCGGCGGTCGAGCGCGGCGTCCACCGCCTCGTCCAGCCGGTAGTTCCCCGGCGGCAGGCCGCTGGGAAGACCCGCGAGGCCCCACAGGTCGTCCAGCGCCGACACGCCGGCCAGCACGCGGGCGACCGCCCCGCCCTCCCCCGGAAGGAAAGCGGTGGAACCGGCCTCCGCCGTGAAGTTCACGGCCTTCACCCAGGCCGCGGTGGCGGGCGGCTGGCTTTCCAGCCACGTGGCGAGGCCGGCCTTGTTCAGCGGGGTGATGGTCACGGTGCCGGGGCCGGCCGTGGCGAGCAGGGTGGCGAGCAAGGCGGGCGTCCTTCGTCAGGAAACGGAAACGGTGAAGGAAAGCATGGCGCGCCGGGGCGTCCCTGAAAAGGGGGATTGCGGGCCGGCTTGCCGCAAGGCCGCGGGGCAGGCATGCTCCGCCTCCCCTCCCTTCGCGACCGAGGCGCACCCATGGACGACCTGACCCTGGTCATCGGCAACAAAGCCTTCTCCTCCTGGTCCCTGCGGCCCTGGCTGGCGCTGAAGCGGACCGGCCGGCCCTTCCGGGAGATCGTCATCCCGCTGCGCCAGCCCGACACCGCGGCCCGCATCGCGGAGCATTCGCCCTCCGGCCGGGTGCCCTGCCTGCGGCATGGCGACCGGGTGATCTGGGATTCGCTGGCGATCTGCGAGTATCTGGCGGAGACCTTTCCCGAGGCCGCCCTCTGGCCGGCGGAAACCCACGCCCGCGCGGTGGCGCGGTCGGTCTCGGCGGAGATGCATTCGGGCTTCGTCGCCCTGCGCACCCACATGTCCATGGACCTCAAGGCCTTCCGCCCCGGCGTGGGCCGCAACGCCGAGAGCGGGGCCGACATCGCCCGCGTCTTCACCCTGTGGCGCGACACGCGCGCCCGCTTCGGGGCGGGCGGCCCCTTCCTGTTCGGCGGCTTCTCGATCGCCGACGCCATGTACGCGCCGGTGGTGACTCGCCTCCTCACCTACGGAGTCGAGATGGACGGCACTTGCGGCGATTACGCGCGGGCGGTGATGGAACTGCCGGCCATGGTGGAGTGGGTGGCGGCCGCCAAGGCGGAGCCCTGGGACATCTACGCCGACGAACGGGACCCGCAATAGGACCCGGAACAGGACGACGTCAGGGCGTCGCCCCGCCCGTCGGCTCGTTGGCGGCGTTGCCGATCAGCCCGACCTCGCGGTAGTAGCGCTCGGCGCCCGGATGCAGGGGCACCGAGACGTTGGCGACCGCCTTGGTGGCGTCGAAGCTGCGCCCCTTGGGGTGGCCCTCGATCAGCAGGCGGCGGGTGTTCTCGTGCCACAGCGCCTTGGTGACGCCGTGGATCAGGGCGGGGTCGCGGTCGGCGCGGACCAGCAGCTCCGCCCCCACCCCCAGCGTGTGGACCTCCGGCACACCGGGATAGGTGTCGGCGGGGATGGTCTGGTCCATGTAGAAGCGCTGGCGGATGCGCAGCCGGTCGGCCATTTCGCCGTCGAGCGGGATCAGGCGGATCGGCTCGCGGTTCGCCACGTCGGTGACCGCCGCCACCGGGAAGCCGCCGACCATGAAGAAGGCGTCCAGCTCCTTCTTGGCCAGCCGGTCCGCCGCGGTGCCGGGCTTCAGGTAGGCCGGGGGCCGCAGTTCCCCCTCCTTCACGCCGAAGGCGTCGAGGATCGCCCGCGCCTCCACCAGCACGCCGGAGCCCTCCTCGCCCAGCGAGACGGCCTTGCCCTTCAGGTCGGCCACGCTGTGCAGGTCGCTGTCGGCGCGCACGACGAGCTGGATCGCCTCCGCGTAGAGCATGCCGATGGAGCGCAGCCCCTCAAAGGGCGCCTTGCCGTGGAAGATGCCGGAACCGGTGTAGGCCCAATAGGCGATGTCGGCCTGGGACATCCCGGCCTCCACCGCGCCGGAGCGCAGCAGCTCGATGTTCTCCACCGAGCCGAGCGTGGCCTGCGCCACCGCGATCAGCCCCGGCACGCCGCAGCTTCCCCCGCGGTCGCAGGGGCGGGAGCCGGGCGGGTTGGAGATGGCGTTGGCGATCAGCCCGCCGATCGGGAAATAGGTGCCCGACGTGGTCCCCGTGCCGATCCGGAAATAGCGGATGTCCTGCGCCGCGGCACCCCGCGGCAGCAGCCCCAGGAGAGAGCCACCGGCGATGCCGGCCAGCACATGGCGGCGGCTGGGAAGACCTTCGGCGGAAAGGCGGGGGTTGGCTCCTGCGCGCGGCACCGGCGGGTCCACCTTTCCTGCTGGCCAGCCGTCCCGGCGGCATGGGCCATCGGCGGCGTGTGTTGGACACGCCCTTACAAGAATACCCGCAGCCGGGCTTTTTCAAGGCGTCGGGGGCTTAAAAGACGCCCGCCAGATCAAGAACCCCGGCGAGTGCTACCGCGCCGCCACACATTTGCACGACCCGGCCCGACGCCGCCTGCCCCACCGCCACCGACAGGCCCAGCCCGGCGCCGATGACCAGCAGCACGCCGGACGACAGCCCGGCCCAGAACAGCGGCCCGCCCATGTGCACATAGCCGTGGAAAGCCCCCACCGCGGCGACCGTCAGCACCCCCAGCGCCAGCGGCACCTTCAGCCCGAAGGCGACCAGCCCGCCCATCAGGATCAGCGACGCCGACAGCCCTTCCGCGGCGTAGGGCAGCCGGATGCCGATCTGCGCGGCCAGTCCGGCGGCCAGCACGGCGGTCAGCGCCGCCACCGGAAGCTGCCAGACGGAGGGGCCGCCGTTCTGCCCGCTCCACAGCCCGATGGCGAGGAAGCCCAGCAGATGCTGCAACACCCAGACGGGTTCGGTCAGGCCGGTGCCGAACGGCCCGGTCACCGTCATCCGCGCCAACGCGGGCGCGGCACCGGTGCCGATCAATGCGAGCGCCAGAAGAACCGACCGGATCGCCACCATCCCCCACCCCTTTTCCCCAACGTCTTGCGCGGCACCGGGCCGGTATGGCGCGCGGCGCGGGGTGGGGTCAAGTGACCAGAGCCGGGGGCTTTTAGAAGCCGGGATCAGTACCCCAGCGGGCCGGGGCCGTACTGACGGAGGTCCTGCTGCTTGCGGAGCAGGTCGCGCTGCTGCAGCGGGTCGAGCCGGCCCATGGCGTCCTCGGTGCGCAGCCGGTCGACCTCCGGGCTCATCAGGTCGCGCTTGGCGCGGTCGGTCAGCCCCTGGGTGGAGCCCGGCGCCGGCAGGGCGGGCGTGGCCGGCTGGTCGATGAGCGGTGGCGGCGGGGACGAGCTGCCGCGACGGCGGACCGGCGGCTGGTTGGGCGGCTGGCCGGGCGCCTGCGAGGCGTCGGAGAGCTTTTGCGGCGGGGCGGGCGCCGGCTGCGGCTGTGATCGCGGCTGGGGCGCGGGGATCGGGCGGGCGTTCTCCTCCGCCTGGATCTGGCGCAGCGTCTTCAGCCCGCCGCTCTGCGCGGACGCCGGCGGGGCCGCCGATGGGGCCGCCTGGGCCCGCCCCGGCATCTCGTCGTGCACATCCGGCGCGCAGGCCCCCAGCGCGAGGGCGGCGAGCGCGGCGGCGACGGGCAGGAAAGCGGCGGTGGGGCGGAGCGGTGTCATACCAACCATGTCGTGTCCCACAAGGGCGTGACAAGGCCCTCCACCCATCTGCTCCTTTTTCCATCTCCCCCTTTTTGGCGAGGCCGCAAGGGGACTCCCACCCGCCGGATTTTGCCGCTAGAATGTTCTTGTTTTGTTCAATCAAGAACGATTGGCGCGACGAGCGGTGAAGGGAGGGTCGGGCATGGCGCAAGGGGGGGCAAAACGGACGGCGCGGCGCATCCTGTCCCTGTGGCTGCCACGGCTGCCCACCGACGCCCACAGCCGCCGCCATCCGGAGCGGCGCGACCATCCCCTGGCCGCCATCCTGGCGGAGCGCGGGCGGCTGGGCGTGGCCGCCGTCAACCGCGCGGCCGAGGAGGCCGGGGTGCATCCCGCCATGAGTCTGGCCGACGCCCGCGCCATCGAACCCGCCTTGGCCGTCTTCGACGCCGAACCCGAGTCGGACGCGCGCCTGCTGGAGCGGATCGCCGGCTGGTGCACGCGCTACACCCCCTGGACCGCCCCGGACGGCCCCGACGGCGTGGCGCTGGACATCACCGGTTGCGCCCACCTGTTCGGCGGCGAGGAGGCCATGGCCGCCGACCTGTCCGCCCGCCTGGGTGCGGCAGGCTTCGAGTCGCGGCTGGCGGTGGCGGACACCCCCGCGGCGGCCTGGGCGCTGGCGCGGTTCGGGAGGGAGGCCCCCACCCTAACCCTCCCCCGCTGGGCGGGGGAGGGAATCTTGCCCTCCCCCGCCCAGCGGGGGAGGGGGGGACCCGCGAAGCGGGAGGGTGGGGGCAACCGGGCAGACATCCTCCTCTCCCCCCTCCCCGTCGCCGCGCTGCGCCTGCCCGCCGCCACGGTGGAGGGGCTGGCCGCGGTGGGGCTGCGGCGGATCGGCGACCTGCACGCCATCCCCCGCGCCACGCTGGCCACCCGCTTCGGGCCGGAGCTGCTGCGACGGCTCGACCAGGCCCATGGACGGCTGGACGAGCCGCTGTCCCCCCGCCTGCCGGTGCCGCCGCACAGCGCCCGCCTCGCCCTGCCCGAGCCGATCACCACCGCCGAGGCCATCGCCGAGGCGCTGCGCCGCCTGCTGGCCTCCCTCTGCGCCGGGCTGGAGACGACCGGCGAGGGCGCCCGCCGGCTGCGGCTGGAGCTGCACCGGGTGGACCGCCGGCTGGAGGACGCGCCCCAGACGCTGGCCATCGGCACCGGCCACCTGGTGCGCCGCCCGGACGCGCTGATGCGCCTGTTCGCCCAGAAGCTCGACCGGGTGGAGCCCGGCCCCGGCCTGGAGCTGATGGTGCTGTCGGCCACCGAGGCCGGTCCGCTCGCCGCCGCGCAGGCCGCCCTGGATGGCGAGCTGGACGGGCAGCCGGAGCTGGGCGAGCTGATGGACCGGCTGGGCAACCGGCTGGGGGAACGGGCGGTGCTGCGGCTGGTCCCGCGGCAAAGCTGGCTGCCGGAGCGCAGCGTGGCCGCCGCCTCCGCCTTTGCCCCGGCCTTCGCGGCCACCCCCGGCGGCGCCCTGTGGCCCGCCGACCGCCCGCGCCCGGTGCGGCTGCTCGCCCCGCCGGAGCCCATCGAGGCCATGGCCCTGCTTCCCGACGACCCGCCGGCGATGTTCCTCTGGCGCGGCGCCCGGCACCGCATCCGCCGTGCCGACGGGCCGGAGCGGATCGAAGCCGAATGGTGGCGGCGCGACGGCGCGCCCCGCGACTATTACCGCGTCGAGGACGAGGCCGGCCGCCGCTTCTGGGTCTTCCGCCAGGGGCTGTACCGGCCCGGCGCAACAGCGCTGTGGTTCCTGCACGGCTTCTTCGGGTGACGGGGCCGCCATGACCCCCTACGCCGAACTCCAGGTCTCGACCAGCTTCACCTTCCTGGAAGGCGCGTCCCATCCGGACGAGCTGGCGCTGACCGCCGCCGCGCTCGGCCACGCCGCCGTCGCGGTAACCGACCGCAACTCGCTGGCCGGCGTGGTGCAGGCGCACGCCGCCGCCCGCAAGCACGGGCTGCGCCTGATCGTCGGCTGCCGGCTCGACCTGACCGACGCGGACAGCCTGCTCGCCTACCCCACCGACCGGGCGGCCTACGCGCGGCTGTCGCGGCTGCTGACGCTGGGCAAGCGGCGGGCGCCCAAGGGGGCCTGCTTCATCGGCCGCACCGACGTGCTGGACCATGCGGAGGGAATGCTGTTCCTGCTGGTGCCGCCCGACGACCGCGACCCCGCCTTCGTCCACGCGCTGCGCGGCTGGCGCAACGATCTGGGGGACCGCCTGCACCTCGCCGCCAGCCACCGTTACCGCGGCGACGACCAGCGGCGGCTGTCCTGGCTGTCCGGGCTGGCGGAGGCGGAGCGGGTGCCGCTGGTGGCGACCAACGACGTGCTCTACCACACGCCCGCCCGCCGCCCGCTGGCCGACGTGATGACCTGCATCCGCAGCGGCACGAGCATCGACGAGGCAGGCTGGCGCCTGTCCGCCAACGCCGAGCGGCATTTGAAGGCCGGGGTGGAGATGGCCCGCCTGTTCCACCGCCACCCCGACGCCGTCGCCCGAACGGTGGCGATCGCCGCCGCCTGCCGTTTTTCGCTGGAGGAGCTGCGCTACGAATACCCGGACGAGGTGGCGGAAGACGGGCGCAGCCCGCAGGAGACGCTGACCGATCTGACCTGGGCCGGGGCGGTCCAGCGCTACCCGGATGGCGTGCCGGAGACGGTGGCCCAGACCCTGCACCGCGAATTGGTGTTGATCGGACAACTGGGCTACGCGCCCTATTTCCTGACGGTGCACGACATCGTGCGCCACGCCCGCTCGCAGGACATCCTGTGCCAGGGGCGCGGCTCGGCGGCCAATTCTGCGGTCTGTTACTGCCTCGGCATCACCTCGGTCGATCCCGCCACCAACAGGTTGCTGTTCGAGCGCTTCATCTCCTCCGCCCGCAACGAGCCGCCGGACATCGACGTGGATTTCGAGCATGAGCGGCGCGAGGAGGTCATCCAGTACATCTATGCGAAATACGGGCGCGAGCGGGCCGGGTTGACCGCCACCGTCATCCGCTACCGCGCCCGCGGTGCCATCCGTGAGGTCGGCAAGGCCATGGGCCTGTCCGCCGATCTGGTGGCGCGGCTGTCCGGCTCCGTCTGGGGCTGGAGCCGCCACGGCGTGGACGAGGAGCGCGCCCGGCAATACGGCCTCGACCCCGACGACCCGCGGCTGCGCCAGACGCTGGAGCTGGCGCGGGAGCTGATCGGCTTCCCCCGCCACCTGTCGCAGCATGTCGGCGGCTTCGTCATCACCCGCGGCCCGTTGAGCGACCTGTGCCCCATCGCCAACGCCGCCATGGCGGGCCGCACGACCATCGAGTGGGACAAGGACGACATCGACGCGCTGGGCATCCTGAAGGTGGACGTGCTGGCGCTGGGCATGCTGACCTGCCTGCACCGCGGCTTCGACCTGCTGGAGCGGCATTATGACAGCGCCCTGACGCTGGCGACGGTGCCGCAGGGGGACCCGGCGACCTACGACATGCTGTGCCGAGCCGACAGCCTGGGTGTCTTCCAGGTGGAAAGCCGGGCGCAGATGTCCATGCTGCCCCGCCTGCGGCCCAAAGAGTTTTACGATCTGGTGATCCAGGTGGCCATCGTGCGGCCCGGCCCGATCCAGGGCGACATGGTCCATCCCTACCTGCGCCGCCGCAGCGGCGAAGAGGTCGTGACCTACCCCTCGAAGGATCTGGAGGCGGTGCTGAAAAGGACGCTGGGCGTGCCGCTGTTCCAGGAACAGGCGATGCAGATCGCCATCGTCGGCGCCGGCTTCAGCGCGGAGGACGCCGACCGGCTGCGCCGCGCCATGGCGACCTTCCGCAAGACCGGAGAGGTCCAGCTCTTCCGGGACCGGTTCATCGAGGGCATGGTCGGCAAAGGCTACGACCGCGCCTTCGCCGAGCGCTGCTTCCAGCAGATCGAGGGGTTCGGCGAGTACGGCTTCCCCGAGAGCCACGCGGCGAGCTTCGCCCTGCTGGCCTATGTGTCGGCCTGGATGAAGTGCCATCACCCGGACGTCTTCGCCGCGGCGCTGCTGAACAGCCAGCCCATGGGCTTCTACGCCCCCGCCCAGATCGTCCGCGACGCCCGCGAGCACGGGGTGACCGTGCTGCCCCCGGACGTGAACGCCTCTGATTGGGACTGCACGCTGGAACCCTTGTCACCCTCTCCCGCCCCGGGAGAGGGAGGGCCCCGCCAAAGGCGGGAGGGTGAGGGCAACACCGAGAATCAGCGCGCCAGTCCTTGGATGCACCCTCACCCGGCCGCTGCGCGGCCACCCTCTCCCGGGGCGGGAGAGGGGATAAGGCACGCCCTGCGCCTCGGCCTGCGGCTGGTCCGGGGGATGGACGAGGACGACGCCCGGCGGCTCGTGCTGTGCCGTGGGGCAGGCTACCGCGATCCCTACGACCTGTGGCGCCGCGCGCGGATGCCGGTCGCCGGGCTGGAGCGGCTGGCGAAGGCCGACGCCTTCCGCTCGGTCGGGCTGGACCGGCGGGCCGCGCTGTGGGCGGTGAAGGCGCTGGGGGCGCAGCCGCTGCCGCTGTTCAGCGGCCTCGCCGACTCCGCCCAGGACGAGCCGCAAGCGCTCCTGCCGGCCATGGCGCTCGGCGAGCATGTGGTGATGGACTACGGCAGCCTGTGCCTGTCGCTGAAGGCGCACCCGATGGCGCTGCTGCGCGACGGCTTCGCCGGGGTGGCCCCGACCGAGCGGCTGGGAAAGGTGAGGGCCGGCACACGGCTGACCGTGGCGGGGCTGGCGCTGGTCCGGCAGCGGCCGGGCAGCGCCGAGGGCGTGGTGTTCATCACGCTGGAGGACGAGACCGGCATCGCCAACCTCGTCATCATGCCGGACGTGTTCGAGACATTCCGCAAGACGATCCTTGGCGCCCGCCTGATCGCCGCCACCGGCCGGGTGGAGCGCAGCGGCAAACCCAACCTGGAAGGCGGCGAGGTCATCCACCTGCGCGTCGAGCGGCTGAGCGACCTGACGCACCGGCTGCGCGACCTGACCGACCCCGACGCGCTGCCCAACCGCTCCGCCGCCGCGGTCTTCCCGGAGGGGCGGAGCTTCCGTTGAGGAGCGGGTGGAGACGACCGATCAGTCGATCAGGTCCGCGACCTCGCGCACCCGGCCGTTGTCGATCATGAACTGGACCAGATCGGGACGCTCCCGGCCATAGCTGCGGTGGCGGGCACGGACGGCGGTGACCAGTTCGCCCTTGCGCCCCAAGATCTCGTCGGCGAATTCGATCATGCGCAGGTTGGGCCACGCCTTGTGGCGGATGCCGACCACGGCGGCCATCGCCTCGGCGGCGGGGCGGTCGGGGCTGGCCTGGGCCAGGATCATGGTCAGGGCGGCGGTCGAGCGCGAAATGCCGGCGTGGCAATGGACCAGCAACCCGCCCACCCCGGTCGGCTCGGTCATCAGGTCGCGCCCGAAGGCCAGGATGCGCTCGACGTCCGCGCGCTGCGGCAGGGACTGGCCCATATAGGGGTCGATGATGTCGTGGAAGCGCAGTTCCAGCCGCGTGTGCTCGCCGTAGGAGCCGAAGGCGGTCGGCTCCGGGTGGCCGGGGTCGAGGATCGAGAGGACGTGGGTCACGCCGGCCTCGCAGAAGCCGTTCAGCTCCTCGATTCCGCAGACGGTCAGTCCGAAGGGAACGAAATCGCGGGCCATGGTCCTCGTCTCTTGCCGTGCGCGCGGAGGGCGGCGCGGTTCGCATGTGGCGCCGCCGGTCCGTGCCGTCAAGCCGATCGGAGGCCCGATCAGAGGACGTTGAACAGATACAGCAGAAGAATGATCGGAATGGGAATCCCGACAAGCCACAGCAAAACGCCCTTCATGGATCGCTCCCTTGGTTGAGGCCCGCTTGCGTTGAGGCCCAAGCGGCCGATGCAATCCCCAACAGCAGAAACGCGCGTTGGTTGCCACGGCCGCCCTGGTCGAGGGGGGCTTACCCGGAAAGGGCGATCCCGGAAGAGGTGCGGATTATTCACCCTCGTCCTGATTGGGGACCGTCTCCGGAGCGGGCTCCGCCGTCCCCGCGCGGGGCGGCAGAACGGGGCGCGGGCGCGGCGCGCGCAGCTTTTTCAGCAGCAGCGCGAAGGGTTTCAGCGCGCGGTCGAGGACCGCCGGCTCGGCCTCCAGCCGCGACAGCAGGAAGGCGGCGGCCTCCAAGGTCGACACGCTGTCGCGCCGCGGCTCCTTGCGGGCCTGCCCGTAGAGGGAGCGGAACTGCGGGTTCAGCACGATGCGGCGGCACTTCAGGAGCCACGGGTTGCGCCACCACAGCGTCTTGGCCTGGCTCCAGGTGCCGTCCAGGACGATGACGCCCTCCAAGTCGCCCAGCACCAGCTCGCTGTCCTTCTGCGGGACGCCGCCCTTGTCCACCACGGACACCTCCGGCAGGGGGCCGGCGCCCTGCTTGACCGGGCCGAGATAGAGCACGCCCCAGCGCTTGTAATCGACCTCGCGCCCCAGGATGCGCTTCAGGTTCGACCAGCTCAGCCCGACCTTCAGCGCGGAGTTCTTGAACTGGAGATGGGCGATCTGCGCGGTGCCCAGCGTCTCGCGCTTTTCCTGCGGATGCTGGAGGATGAGCAGGAAGACGGCGTTGTCGATCGGCTCCACCGCCTCGCAGACGCACAAATGCATAGGTTTTAGGCAGGTGGGGCAGGATTCGGCGTGCATGGTCGGTCTCGGAGGATGGAACATCGGCGGAAAAGCGGAAGGCGGGGACTATGAGCTTCCCATCCGAAAAAAGAAACGGGGCCTGAAAAAGAAACCGGGCGCATTAAAGTTTGCATAACGCGTGATCTGCATCACTTAGAGGCCTGGACCTTGCATGATAGCGTCCAGACACACAGGACGGGTTGGGCCGAGGGCGGCCGACAGGACCGCTCCCCAGGCTCTCCCGACGCTCAGAAGGAGGCTTGCCATGCTGCCCGCTCATTTGGCCGCCCGCTTGCTGGAGCAACGCCGGGCCCAGGAATCGGCGGAATTCGCCCGGCAACTGCCGCTCTACGCGGACGACGCGCCCTTTCCGCCCGACGCCGATCCGGATGGCGAAACCGCGCATCCCCTGCCCGACTGGGCCACCAACTACTGACCGGAAGCTGACAGGGGGCTGTCGCGCAAGCGACATCACCGTCCTTCCGTCCGCATCACGCCACCTCGGCCCAGGAAGCTCCGTGTCCGCCCGCCGGAGCCGGGCGCCGAACCGGGGTGGACGTGGATGCCGGCGCGGGAATGGCTCGCTCCGGTGCTTGCGCCGGGACCAGGGCGCCGTCACGCCAGTCCAGAAGCCACGCCCCTGGGCGACCGCCCCGACAGCGCTCCAACTCGGCGCGCCAGCGCGGATCGCCGACGCCCGGCTCCGCCGTCCAACTGGGCGCCGGCGCGATCCGCCAGCGGGTGACCGCCGCGCTCGCCGCCGAGCGGCGCGCGGTGCTCTGCAACAGGAATCCCGTCACACCCGACGACTCGGCGGCCAATTGCAGCCGGCGGCTCGCCGTCAGGTCCAGCCCACCGACCTCCCCCAGCACGGCGGACAGCCGCTTGCAGCGCAGCGCCTCCTCCATCGCCCACAGGGCGTCGGTGTCGCGGGTCGCGCGCACGGCGATCAGCCGGTCCGGCGTCAGCCCATAGGCGGCCAGCCCGGCGGCGTGCAGGTCGCGCCCGCGCACGACCCACAGCGCGGGCGCCGCCGCGCTGGCGAGGCGGGCCAGCAGATGCGCGGCGAAGGCCGTCCCGGCCCCCGGCTCCTCCCCCGCCACCTCGTGCAGGCAGCCGAGCGGCAGCCCTCCCGCCGGAAAGGCCCCGTCGAGGTCCGGCAGGCCGAAGGGCAACACCCGCGCCCCTTCCCCGCCCAGCCCTTCCAGACCCCGGATGCGGGCGCGCAGATCGGCCAGAACGGCCGCCCGGTCCGGCGGGGACGCTTCGATGCAGGACTCAGGCACAGGAAGTTCGGGCATGACTTGCTTCCGCTGAGCAGGTATTTGTTCCTGACATGTTCTATCATGTCCCATCTGCCCAGGGGAGTCCGGAAATGCGAAAGGGGGCGCCCTTTCGGACGCCCCCCCGCAAGACCGGTTGAGGAGTGGAGAGTGGATCAGCCGGCCTGTTGGATCGCCGACAGGACCCAGCGCCCGCCGCGCGGACGGGTGAAGGTCCAGATTTCCGTGGCTTCGACCGGACGGTTCGGGTCGCCCTCGACCACGCGGTTGCTCGCGCGGTCCACCGTCACGTCGGTCAGAGAGAAGCGCATCGCCACGGTGGCGTATTCCGCGTTGCCCTCGCGCCACGCCTCGGCCAGGTCGCCCTGGAGCAGGCGGACGTCGGACAGACGGTTGACCACGCCGCGGTTGTGGTTGGCCGCCAGTTCCTCGGTGAAGTAGGAGGCCATCTCCGGCGTCACGGCGCCGCGCAGGGCCGTCAGGTCCTCGCTGCCGTAGGCGGTCTGGACCGCGACCAGAGTCTGCTCGAACGACTGATAGTCGGCCGGGCCGATGCCCACATCGTCACGGCGCACGCCCGGACGGCCGGAAGAGGCCGGCCCCGCCGCGGCGCTGCCGCGAGCGCCACCACCCAGCGGGTTCGAGCGCGCGTCCACCGCCTCGCGATTCATGGCGCCCGGATTCGGACCGGCATAGGCGGCGTTGGAAGCGCCCATGCCCGCCGGCCGCGCCGCGCCCGCCGAGCGGTTGCGGAAGAAGCGCATGGCCAACCGGACCAGGAAGACGACCAGCAGGATCTGGAGGATGAAGCCCAGGATGCCCGCGAAGCTGCCCAGCCCGTCGAGGAAGCCGCCGCCGAACAGCATGCCGGCGATGCCGGCGCCGATCAGGCCGCCCATCAGGGCCGGCATGAAGCCGCCGCGCGAGAAGAAGCCGCCGCGCTGCGCCGCCGCCGGGGACGCCATGCCCGGCTGCTGCATGCCCGGCTGCTGGGCGCCCGGGGTCTGGGCCGGGGCCGCCGAGCGCTCCATCGGCGCGGCGCGCGGCGCGGTGTTGGTCTGGGCCGGCGCCTCGTAGGTGCGCGAGCCGCGGCTGCCGACAGAGCTGCTCTTGCCCGCGCGGGCATCGGCGGTGCCGGCGGTCAGCGCCACGGCCAGCGCCAGAGCGACGGCGCCGAAGGCGCGGGCCGGAGTGCGGGTAACGGAGCGGGGGGATCGCGTTTTCTGGATCATGGCCGTGTTCGGAAAAGCCCTCGGTTCAGGGGGACGCTCACTCATGTAGCGTCCTCCTATATGGTATGGCAGCCCTGCTGTTTTAGAGGGGCCACAACCAAACCGGCCAAAAAATACGCAGACCGCGTGCAGCGCCCCATCAGGCGGAGGCGCGATCCCACACCGTTTCCACCCTATGGAAAGAGCCCGCACCGGCTGGAACCACCGGCGGCGGAACGGCGGCCGTCCGTTCCATCGCCCGCAGCGACGCCCAAACGCGGCGGCGGACCTCGATCTGGCGGCGGCAATCGCGCGAGCAATAGAGCGGCGCCGGCCCGCGCGGCGAACTGCGGCGGAACGGCTGTCCGCAGCAGGCGCAATAAAGCGTGGTCATGATGATCCTCCCTTTTTTCCGACCTGTTTTTTTCCGATGACTGGTGCCCCGCCCATCACCCTGTGGAGCGGGTGCCCGTTCGGTTCTTTTCGGTCTTAAGTCTCGACCTGCGCGCACCATTGTTGTGCTTAAGGACGCCCCAGACCAGATCTGCCTTCGGCATATGGCCGCTCGAAAACCCGGTGATTCCGGAATAATCGTCGGAACAACAATCGCTTGGCTTCCGCAAATTCGGACTGCGCGTCCATTCGCCGCATCCGGTCGTCAACCCCCCTCTCCGTTCGGACGATGCCCCTGCGTCCGCCCGATCATCCGTATGACGACGGCCCCGCCCAGGCCGTGAGCGCGTCCGTGGTGCCGGACACCCGATGGAGATAGGCCGGGAACCGCCGGGCACAGCCGCGGGTTGCTCAACCCGACACGCCCGACCGGCTCCGCCCACGGCTTCCTCCGCCGGCGGCTCCCCACGGCGGCTCTCCTGCTCCGGTGAAGCCCCATGAGCGACATCCGCACGCGTCCCGCGCCCGCCTCCACCCTCTCGGGCGTCGCCACGGCGCCGCCGGTCATCCACATCGATCTGGAACGGCTGGAGCGGCTGCGCCGACTGACCCGGCTGATGGACACGCGCTGGCGCGTTCCCGGCACACGCATCCCCTTCGGGCTGGACGGCATCGCCGCGCTGGTCCCGGTCGCCGGCAGCACGGCGACCACCGTGGTGGCCGCCTACATCGTCATGGAAGCCGCCCGCTTCGACCTACCAAAAAGCCTGATCGCCCGGATGATCGCCAACATGGCGGTGGATTGGGCCGGCGGCTCGGTCCCGGTGGTCGGCGCCCTCTTCGACATCGGCTTCAAGGCCAACCGCCGCAACCTGAACCTGCTGCTGGAGCATCTGGAGAACCGGCTGGCCGCAGCCGCCTGACGGGCGAAGCCGACGGGCGGGCGCTCGAACGCTTGACTTGTGTCAAAGCGGCGGACGGCGGTCTGCACGATCCTCCCCGCCATGAACGCGATCTCCCCCGTGGCCTGCGCCACCGCCGCCCCGACCGCCCCGCTGAACGCCGCGCTGCTGGCGAAGTACGACGGGTTGCGGGTGCCCCGCTACACCAGCTACCCGACGGCGCCGCACTTCACCGCCGCCGTGGGGGCGGAGCGCTACGCGGGCTGGCTGGCGGAACTGGACACGGCGGCCCACACAGGGTCGCTGTATCTGCATGTGCCCTTCTGCGCGAAGATGTGCTGGTACTGCGGCTGCCACACCAAGATCGTCGCCCGCTACGCCCCCATCGCCGAGTATCTCGGCCATCTGCGGCGCGAGATCGGCATGGTCGCCGACCGCATTTCCGGGCGGCTGCGGGTGCGGCACATCCATTTCGGCGGCGGCACCCCGACCATGATGGCGCCGGACGACTTCGAATCGCTGATCGCCCTGCTGCGCGAACGCTACGACGTGGCGCCGGACGCGGAGATCGCGGTGGAGATCGACCCGCGCACCCTGACCCGCGCGATGGCCGAGGCGCTGGGCCGCGCCGGGGTCAACCGCGCCTCGCTCGGCGTGCAGGACTTCGACGCCGCGGTGCAGGCCGCCATCAACCGCATCCAGCCGCGGGAGCAGACCGAGCAGGCGCTGGAGTGGCTGCGCGCCAACGGCATCCGCCACATCAACCTCGACCTGATGTACGGCCTGCCCAACCAGTCGGTGGACAGCGTCGCGCGGTCAGCCGAGATCGCCCTGACCATGGCGCCGGACCGGCTGTCGGTCTTCGGCTACGCCCATGTGCCGTGGATGAAGACGCACCAGAAGAAGATCGACGAGTCGGCGCTCGCCGGCACGCTGGGCCGCTGGGAGCAGTTCGCGTCCATCGCCGGGGTGCTGACCGACGCCGGCTTCCAGCCCATCGGCCTCGACCACTTCGCCCGGCCCGACGACGAGCTGGCCGTGCAGCAGGCCGAGGGGCGGCTCAGCCGCAACTTCCAGGGCTACACGACCGACGACGCGGAGGTGCTTCTGGGCTTCGGCGCCTCCTCCATCGGGGCGCTGCCGCAGGGCTATGTGCAGAACGCCGTTCCCTTCGACCAGTACGCCCAGGCCGTCGAGGCCGGACACTTCCCGACCGGCAAGGGGCTGACGCTGACCGCCGACGACCGGCTGCGCCGCGACCTGATCGTGCGGCTGATGTGCGACCTGTCGGTGGATGTCGGCGCGGTGGCCGAGGCCCACGGGCTGGCCGCCGGGACCTTCGACGCCGACCTGGAGGCCATGGCCGATCTGGTGGCCGACGGGGTCGCCGTGGTGGAGGGCCGCCGCGTCCATGTGCCGGAACCCGCCCGCCCGCTGATGCGCATCGTCGCCGCGCGCTTCGACACCTACCTGTCCACCGGAGCCGGCAAGCACAGCCGCGCGGTGTGAGCGCCGTGCCCATATGATCGGCAGGCAAAAAGGCGCTTTTTGCCTGCCTCTGGCCTTCCGCGCGCAAATCGGCGAAACTGGCGCCTGTTGAACATCTTTGCGGACGCGGCAAAGGAACAGGCTCCAGGGACGGGCACCGATGATCACGCTCTACACCTTCGCCTCGCCGAACGGGCAAAAGGCTTCGATCCTGCTGGAAGAGCTGGGTCTCACCTACAAGGTCCACAAGGTCGACCTCGTGGCCGGCGAAGGCCGTCAGCCCGACTATCTGGCGGTCAGCCCGATCGGCAAGATCCCCGCCACCGTCGAGGATCTGCCCGGCGGCAGGAAGCGCCGCCTGTTCGGGTCGGGGGCCATTCTGCTGCACTACGCGGAGCGCACCGGCCGCCTGCTGCCCGAGGACGAGGACGAGCGGGCGGAGGCGCTGAGCTGGCTGATGCTGGGCGTCAGCGACCTCGGCCCCTCGGGCTTGAGCAAGTTCCGCTTCGCCGTCATGGCGCCGGAGAAGATCCCCTACGCCATCGACTATTTCAAAGGCGAGCTGCAGCGCATCCACGCCGCGATGGAGGAGCGTCTGGGCGGATCGGCGTATCTGGCCGGCGGTGCCTACTCCATCGCCGACATCGCCTGCTTCCCCTTCGTGGCTGTGGCCGCCAAGGCGGAGGGCAACGTGCTCGACCGCTACCCCAACCTGAAGCGCTGGCACGACGCGGTCGCGGAGCGCCCGGCGGTCAAGCGCGGCATGGCGGTGCCGGAGTGAGCCGTCGCATGATCCGCCCCACCGCCGCGCTTCTCGCCCTCGCCGTGACGCTTCCCCTTCTCGGCGCCTGCCAGACCGCCCCGGACGGGGCCGAGCCGCAGGCCCTGCTTCCCGCCGACGCCGACCCCGGCACCTATTGGCAGGGCGACCGCAGCCAGGCCTACGAGCGCGCCTATGTGGTCGCCCGCAACCCGCAGGAATGGAACGACCTCTGGGCCCGCGTCGGCGAGGCCGCGCCGGGTCCCCTGCCCGGCGACCGCATGGCCGCGGCGGTCTTCCTCGGCCCGCGCGACACCGGCGGCTACGGCGTGTCCATCGTCAGCGCGCGGGCGGCGGGCGGCGATGTGGTCGTCGGCTACCGCGAGCGCGTCCCGGGTCCGGCCCAGGCGGTGGCGCAGATGCAGACCAGCCCTTACGCGGTGCGGCTGATCCCAATGGCGGCCGGGGCGGCGAAGTTTCAAAGGGAGAAGTGAGGAGGCGCTTGCCCCCACCCTTCCCACGGCTTCGCCGCGGGCCCCTTCCCTTCCCCGCTTCGCAGGAGAGGGAACTTAATCCCCTCCCCCGCCCAGCGGGGGAGGGTTAGGGAGGGGGCACCAACGACTACCTCTTCCCCACCACCCGCGGGTCCAGCGCGTCCTGCAACCCGTCGCCCAGCAGGTTGACGGCGATCACCGTCAAAAAGATCAACAGCCCCGGCCACACCGCCAGCAGCGGCGCCGTTCCCACCAGCTCCTGCGCGTTGGTCAGCATGTTGCCCCAGGAAGGCAGCGGCGGCTGGATGCCCAGCCCGAGGAAGCTCAGCACCGACTCCAGCAGGATGACGTTGCCGACCGTCAGGGTCGTCGCCACCACGGCGGGGGCGGCGACGTTCGGCAGGATGTGGGCCAGCATGATGCGGCGGCTGCCCGCCCCCATCGCCACCGCCGCCCGGACATAGTCGCGCCGCCGCGCCGACAGGGTGGCCCCGCGCACCAGCCGCGCCACCGTCGTCCAGCCGAACAGCGCCACCAGAACGACGATGCGCAGCAGGCTGGCGTCCTCCGATCCCGCCACCTCCGGCGGGATGCCCAGCCGGGTCAGGTCGACGGCGCCCAGCACGATCAGCAGCGGCAGCAGCGGCAAGGCGATCAGCCCGTCGGTGACCCGCATCAGCAGGTCGTCGAGCCGCCCGCCGAAATAGCCGGCCAGCAGCCCGATCCCCGTGCCGATGACGGCGGAGGCCAGCGCCGCCGCCACGCCGACGAACAGCGACACCCGCCCGCCGTAGAGCAGCCGCACCAGCACGTCGCGCCCCAGCTCGTCGGTCCCCAGCGGGTGCAGGGCCGAAGGCGGGCCGAAGCGGTCGAGCAGGCTGATGCCCGTGGACTCCACCCCCAGCCAGTGTTCCACCCAGGGTGCGGCGGCCGCGGCGACCGCCAGGACCAGCAGCAGCAAAGCGCTGGCCACCGCCAGCCGGTGGCGGGCGAAGCGCCGCAGAAAGCGCCCGGCCTTCAAGCGCCCGGCCCTCACGTCCCGTCCCCCTTGAAGGAGATGCGCGGGTCCAGCCCGGCGTAGGCGGCGTCGGCCAGCAGATTGCCGGCCAGCGTCGTCAGCGTGGCGAACAGCAGCGCCACCAGCGCCACGTTCAGGTCGTTGCCCATGATGCTGTCGTAGATCAGCTTGCCCATGCCCGGCCAGGCGAACATCGTCTCGGTCACCAGCGCGCCGGAGAAAAGGGCGCCGAACTCCAGCGCCACGATGGTCACGATGGGGATGGTCGCGTTGCGCAGCGCATGGCGCCAGACCACCCGCCCCTCCCCCAGCCCCTTGGCACGGGCGGTGCGGACGTAGTCCTGCCGAAGCTCCCCCATCATCGCGGCGCGGACGTAGCGCGTGTAGCCGCCGATGCTCGCCAGCGTCAGCGAGGCCACCGGCAGCACGAGGTAGGGCAGCCGCTCCCACCAGCCCTCCCCGCCGACCGGGCCGAGGCCGGAGGCGGGCAGCCATTGCAGCTCCACCGCGAAGAGCAGGATCAGCAGCAGCGCCAGCCAGAAGGCCGGGACGGAGATGCCGGCGAAACAGAGCAGGTTGATGGCGTTGTCCGCCCAGCCGTAGGGCCGCCGCGCCGCGTAGACGCCGAGCGGCAGCGCCACCGCCAGCGTCAGCGCCATCGCCGCGCCGAGCAGCAGCAGCGTGTTGCCCAGCCGCGGGAGGAGAATCGTCAGAACCGGCTGCGCGTAGAGCCGGGAGAAGCCGAAATCCCCCATCAGCGCCGCCTGGAGCCAGTGTCCGTAACGGTCCAGCAGGGGCTTGTCGAGCCCGTACAGCGCCTTCAGCCGCGCCGCGTCGGCGGGCGTGGCGCGCGGGTTGCCGGCCAGCATCATGTCCACCGGATCGCCCGGCATCAGCGTCATCAGGACGGTGATGACGAAGCTCATCAGCAGCAGGACGACCAGCGCCTGGAGCAGGCGGGAAGCGAGAAAGCGGGTCATGGGGGGATGGAGGCGTTGCCGAGCGGAGCCCCCCTCCCAACCTCCCCCCGCTGCGCAGGGGGAGGAGCCATTCCCTCCCCTGCGCAGCTCTCGCGCAAACCAAAGGTTTGCGCTGACGCGGCAGGCGGACCTTTGGTCCGCCGAGAGCGGGGGAGGGTTAGGGTGGGGGCAAGGGTCTGCATCACCACCCTCACTCCTTCGCCTTCCACGTCTCGATCCACAGCGTGCTGGAATCCAGATGCCCGGTCGGCACCACGCCCTCCAGCCAGGGCGGCAGGATGAACGGATCGGCGCGGAAGAACAGCGGCAGGTTCGGCAGGTCCTGGGCGTAGAGCGTCTGCAGCTTCGCCCACAGCGCGCGGTTGGCGTCGGGCTCGCAGACATGCTCCAGGTCCTCCAGGACCTTGTCCATCTCCGGGTTCTTGTAGCCGGTGTAGTTCTGGCCGGCCCAGTTGTTGGCCTCCGTCGGGATCATGCTGGAATGCAGGATGGTGCGCGGGATGTTCTCCGGCGCGCTGATCCAGGCGAACAGCGCCATCGACTTGAAGCGGCGCTTCTCCAGCGTGTCGCCGAACAGGACGCGGGCCGGCTCGTTGACGATGCGCACCTCGATCCCGGCCTGCCGCCACTGCGCCTGGAGCACCTGCTGCAGCACCTCGCGGGAGCGGTTGCCGGCGGTCGTCATGATCTCCAGCGACAGCCGTTCGCCCTTGGCGTTGTGGCGCACCCCGGCGCGCCGCTCGCTCCAGCCCGCCTCGTCCAGCAGCTTGGCCGCCAGCGCCGGGTCGAAGGCGTAGGTCGGGTAGCCCGGCGCGTGCACGCGGTCGAGCGGGCTGATCTCGTTGTGGGCGACCGGCTGGCGCCCGTCGTAGAGCTGCTTGGAGATCGCCTCGCGGTCGACGGCGTGGAGCAGCGCCCGGCGCACCCGCACATCGGCCAGCGCCGGGTTGTCGAGGTTCAGCTCGACATGCTCGAAGAAGAGGCCGGGCTTGTAGAAGACGTTGTAGCGGCTGCCGTGCCGCTTCTCGAAGGCGAGCACCTGGTCGAGCGGCAGGCCGGTCTCCCCCGGCACCATGTCGACCTGCCCGGCCAGCAGGTTGGCCTCCAGCGCGGCGGTGTTCTCGATGGACTTCACGATCACCCGCTTGAAGGCCGGCTTGGCGCCCCACCAGGTCGGGTTGAGCTCCAGCACCACATGGCTGCCCGGCTCGACCTGGGCGATGCGGTAGGGGCCGAACCACAGGCCGGGATTCGTCGTGTCGGTCTCGTACTTGGAGCGGTTGCGGTAGGTCGCCGGGTCCGCCTCGAACACCGCGCGCTCCAGATGGGCGGGCAGGATCTCGAAGTCGTTGATCTCGGCGTAGCTGCACACCGCCTTGTCGCGGTGGATGGTGAAGGTGCGCTCGTCCTTCGCGTCGATCGCCACGATGTCGCGGGCGAACAGGTCGAAGTTGCTGTAGCCGCTCTGCGGGTGCTTGCCGACCGTCCAGGTGAACAGCACGTCCTCGGTCGTCACCGGCGTGCCGTCGCCCCAGGTCGCCTTGGGGTTGATGGTGTAGGTGACCTTGATGCCCTTTTTGCCGTCGGCCCGCGTCTCGACCTCCGCGGTGCCCTTGTCCAGCGCCGGCAGCTCGGTGCAGAGCAGGCAGGTCAGCCGCCAGTCGGGGTCGTAGGCGGTGAAGGGCCGGCGCGCCATGGACAGGACGTAGCTCTTCGCCATCATCGCTTCCATGGAGGGATGCCAGTTGGACGGGAACTGGGTCATGCCGATCACCAGCTCGTCCTTCGCCGCCAGCGCGGGGGTGCCCATGAGGGCGGCGGCCAGGGTAAGGGCGGCTATTCCCGTTCGCATCGCGGCGTCGTCTCCGTCCGGTGAAGTCCCGGCTACGAACTATGGGGACCCGCGGCCCCTTGGTCCAGCGCCGATGCGGCTTTCGCGAAGCCCCAAGGGAAGCCCTTGACGGAACGGGGCCGCGGGTGTTTGTGGTCTGCCCCATACGCAACCGAATGGATGGGGAGCCCGACACGCCATGGCCGGCACCGTGACCCTGACGCGCGACGGCGTCGTCGCCACGCTGACGCTCAGCAACCCCGACAAGCTGAACGCCTTCGACAAACCGATGTGGCAGGCGCTGATCCCGCTGCTGCGCCGGCTCGGCGCCGACGACACGGTGCGAGCGGTGGTGCTGCGCGGCGCCGGCGGGCGGGCCTTCAGCCCCGGCGCCGACATCTCCGAATTCGAGACGGAGCGCAACAGCCCCGAACAGGGCGCCGACTACGGCGTGCTGATGGACGAGGGGCTGGCCCTGCTGCGCGAGTTGCCGCACCCGACGCTGGCGGCCATCCAGGGCGCCTGCTGCGGCATCGGTCTGGCCGTGGCGCTGGCCTGCGACCTGCGGGTCTGCACGGCGGGCAGCCGCTTCGGCGTTCCGGTCAGCCGGCTCGGCATTTCCATGGCGCTGCCGGAGCTGAAGCTGCTCCACGACATCGCCGGCGGCCCGGCGGCGCTGGAGATCCTGCTGGAGGGCCGCGTCTTCGGCGCGGAGGAGGCCAAGGACAAGCGGCTGGTCCACCGCGTCGTCGCCGACGAGGCGTTCGAAGGCGAGATCGCCGCGACCTGCGAGCGCATCGCCGGGGGCGCCCCGCTGGCCGCCCGTCTGCACAAGCAGTTCGTCCGCCGCCTGTCCGACCCGGCCCCGCTGTCCGAGGCGGAGATCGCCGAATGCTACCACTGCTTCGGCACGGAGGATTTCCGCGAGGGCTACCGGGCGTTCCTGGAGAAACGCAAGCCGGTGTTCAAGGGGCGCTGAGCGGCCGCGCATGCCAGGGTTCGCGCCATAGCGGTGGTTTCCGGACGGGGGAAGTCCAGATTGGGAAAATTGCCTCCCCCGTCCCACCGCCCCATCCCCGCCATGCCTCCCGCCATGCCCCGCGCCACACGCTATATTCCCTTCATCATCGCCTGCGCCCTGTTCATGGAGAATCTGGACGCGACGGTGATCGCCACGGCGCTGCCGGAGATCGCGCGGTCGATGGGCGAGGACCCGCTGCGCCTCAGCCTCGCCATGACCTCCTACATGCTGGCGCTGGCGGTGTTCCTGCCGGTCAGCGGCTGGATGGCCGACCGCTACGGGACGCGGACGGTCTTCGCGGCGGCCATCGGGGTGTTCACCGTCGGCTCGATCCTCTGCGGCCAGGCGGACGGGCTGTACGAGCTGGTGGGCGCGCGCATCGTCCAGGGGCTGGGCGGGGCGATGATGGTGCCGGTCGGGCGGCTGATCCTGTTGAAGACGGTGCCCAAGGAGAAGCTGGTCGCCGCCATGGCCCAGATGACCCTGCCGGCGCTGATCGGCCCGGCGCTGGGGCCGCTGGTCGGCGGCTTCATCGCCACCTACGCCTCCTGGCGCTGGATCTTCTACATCAACGTGCCGATCGGGCTGATCGGGATCGCGCTGGTGCTGGCCCTGATCCCCAACGTGCGGGAGACCGAGCGCGACCCCTTCGACGGCCGCGGCTTCATGCTGAGCGCGCTGGCCCTGGCCGCGCTGATGTTCGGGCTGGAGAATGTGGGGCGCGGGGTGCTGCCGCCCGCCGCGGTGGCCGGGGTGCTGGGGCTGGGCTTCGCCGCCGCGTGGCTCTACCTGCGCCACGCCCGCGGGATGGAGCGGCCGGTGCTCGACCCCTCGCTGCTGCGGCTGCCGACCTATTTCGCCTCCGTGATGGGCGGCACGCTGTTCCGCATCGGCATCGGCGCCGTGCCCTTCCTGATGCCGCTGATGCTCCAGGTCGGCTTCGGGCGCACGCCCTTCGAATCCGGGGCGCTGACCTTCGCCGGGGCCGCCGGGGCGCTGACCATGAAGGCGCTGGCCGGCCCCATCCTGCGCCGGCTGGGCTTCCGCCGGGTGCTGACCGCCAACGCGCTGCTCAGCGGCCTGATCCTGGCGAGCTACGCTGCCTTCCGGCCCGAGACGGCGCACTGGGTCATCCTGGGCGCGCTGCTGATGGGCGGCTTCTTCCGCTCGCTCCAGTTCACCGGGCTGAACAGCTTGGCCTACGCCGAAGTGCCCAAGGCGTGCCTGAGCCGCGCCAACACGCTGGCCAGCGTGATGCAGCAGGTCTCGCTCAGCCTGGGCGTGGCGGTCGGGGCGACGGTGCTGCACCTGACGCAGAGCGTCACCGGCGGCACCGGCGCGGCGCTGACGCCCACCGACTTCGTGCCGGCCTTCCTGACGGTCGGCGGGATGGCCTGCGTGTCGGCCCTGTTCTTCCTGCGGCTGCCGCCCGACGCCGGCGCCGAGATCAGCGGCCACCGCGCCCGCGCGCGGGCCAAGGAACCGCCGCGCGCGCTCGAAGCGGCCGACTGAGCCGCAGCCGGATCAAATGCAGTCGGGTCAGCGATCTTCCCAGTCCGGCTCGTCGGCCTTGAGAAGCTCCAGGAGGCGGGCGACCCGGCCGGAGGGAGGATGCCGCGTCGCCTCCCCCATGTAGTCGTCGGCGCCGGTCCAGCTGGTGGCTTCCATCAGTTCGGCGGGCGTCGCGCCCGTGCCGATGATGCTGGCGATGCGCATGTCGTCCAGGCGCCCGCAAATGTCGATCACCTGATCGCGGGTGAGCGCCGGCTGATGCTGATCGGGCATTCGGACCCCCTCCTTCCCAAATCCGCGTCACGTCCGATTAGCGGCCTGTCCGTCGGCCCGTGCAACGGCGCAAGGGGGGAAGCCCCGCCGCAACAAGGGGGATGTGCTTGCCCCGAGTCTCACGGTCTGGCACCGGCCCTCGATTGTCGTCCGAGCAAATCCAGCGCCACGAGGTCGTCCTTCGGTTGCGGGAACGGCAAAAATCCCGCAATGCGGGATAAATAAATGTGCGCTCTTCGCAGCACATCGGAAAATTCTTACCAAGCTTGGCTCTTTTTCGTGCCGTGAGCCTTTGGTTGGGGGTGCGTTCGCCGCGCGTTCCCGGTATAAATGAGCATGGCGGCTATGCGCCGTCTTCAAGAATGAACGGGAGGCTCCCCGCCAGGGCGCGGGCAGCAAGACAGGCATGATGGACTGGGACAAGCTTCGGGTCTTCCACGCCGTGGCCGAGGCTGGAAGTTTCACGCACGCCGGCGAGACGCTGAACCTCAGCCAGTCGGCGGTCAGCCGCCAGATCAGCGCGCTGGAGGAGAGCCTCGGCGTGCCGCTGTTTCACCGGCACGCGCGCGGCCTGATCCTGACCGAGCAGGGCGAGCTTCTGCACCGCACCGCCCGTGACGTCTTCGCCAAGCTGTCGATGACCGAGGCGATGCTGACCGAAAGCCGGGAGCATCCGAAGGGGCCTCTGCGCGTGACCACCACGGTCGCCTTCGGCTCGACCTGGCTGACCCCGCGCGTCAACGAGTTCCTGTCGATCTACCCGGACATCCAGCTCACCCTGCTGATCGACGACAACGAGTTGGATCTGGCGATGCGCGAGGCGGACATCGCCATCCGCATGAACACGCCGCGCCAGCCCGACCTGATCCAGCGCCACCTGATGTCGGTGCATTTCCACCTCTACGCCCACCAGGAGTATCTGAAGAAGCGCGGCGCTCCGAAGATTCCCGCCGACCTGGATGGGCACGACATCGTCGCCTACCCGCCGGACGTCCGCGCCCCGATCGCCAACGTCAACTGGATCAACGAGGTGGGCGACCCGGCGCCGGGCGTGCGCAAGCCGATCCTGCAGGTGAACAGCATCTACGCCATGTACCGCGCCGTGGAGAGCGGCCTGGGCATCGCCGCCCTGCCCGATTTCCTGGTGGACGGCAGCAAGGAGCTGACGCGCGTTCTGCCGGACGTGGACGGCCCGAAGGTCGACGCGTACTTCGTCTACGCCGAGGAACTGCGCCATTCCAAGCGCATCGCGGTGTTCCGCGACTTCCTGGTGAAGAAGGTGGCGGAGTCGGCCTTCTGATCCAGCACAGGCTTTGTGCAGGCCGCAGGTCTGCCAATTTTTTAAGCAGAGGCGCCTGGGGAAAACCGCTGGGCGCCTTTCTTTTTGTACGGATCGTACGCGAAACGCCCCACCATCTTTGCAATCCGGTTGCCGTCGGGTTGGGAAAGCCACCTGTACTTTGGCGCCACCACCGATGGATCAGAAAATCCGCGCGTGTTTTCAATGCCTTGCAAGCTATGCGGTTCTCGCATGGCCGAATTGGATATTTGGGGATGGAATCCCTTGGGCAGAATGGTCAAATCTTGGGCGTTGGATGTTGCGCCGCAGCATCCGGCGTTTCGTCCCGGAAGCCCGCTTCCGGGGTTGGGTCCTCGGACCCAGCGTCTCCCAGACGTGAAGCCTCCCTGTTCAACTCGCCGCTAGCCCAATGGGTTAGCGGCAGTTTTTTTATCCGTTGACCGCCAGGGCAGCACCAGGGGCAACAGGCAGGCTGGCTAAACTGTGGTTGAGCCTCTCGCGCCATGGCTCCGGGCAAGCCCGCCGGCCCATCCTGCCCACTCCGCTGGACTTTGCTCATCCATGCAGGAAAGCAGACGGCCTCGATGAGGCGGCTGAGCACTGCGCCGGGATGTTTTGCAACCTTCCCTCCCCCGCACTGACCGCGAGCACGTCGCCCCGCGGCATGTGGTCTGATGCCCAAGCTCCGGCAAGATCTCGTTGGTCCACAGCGTGACCAGGGCGAACAGCGCGGGCAGATCCGGGATGGTGCGGGGCGCGCCCGGTCAAACTATGGCTTCGTCACCGCGCGAAACGCCTTCTCCAGCCTCCTGACCGCGGCCTCGATTTCGAGAGGCGTGTAGGCCGCGAACCCCATCAGAAAGCCGGCCTTGCCGCCGCCGGCGGCATGGAGCGCCGACAGGCCGAGCAGTTCGATCCCCGCCCGCCGCGCGGCGTCGACGGCGGTGCGCTCCGCAAGGCCGCCGGCCAACAGGCAGGGCATCTGCAGCCCGCCGATGGGAACCTGTGGTTCTACGAAGTCCGACAGGTGTTTGCGGACGAAGCCCGCCAGCGCATCGAGGCGCTCGGCATAGACGCCGCGCATGGCGCGGACATGCGCCCCGAAATGCCCACCCTCCATGAAGCGGGCCAGCGTGAGCTGCGCCATCGGCGCCGTGTGGCCATCCAGCAAGCTGCGCGCGACGGTCATCGGCTTCACGAGCGGGGGCGGCAGCACGGCGTAGCCGATCCGCAGCCCGGGAAAGAGGGATTTGGTGAAGGTGCCGACGTAGATGGTGCGGCCATGCTGGTCGAGACCCTGCACGCAGGCGGTCGGCTTGCCCGCGTAGCGGAACTCGCTGTCATAGTCGTCCTCGATGATCCAGGCCTGGTGCCGGGCCGCCCACTCGATCAGGGCCAGGCGGCGGTCCAGCGCCAGCGTCGCGCCGGTCGGGAACTGGTGGGACGGCGTCAGGAACACCGCCTTCGCCCGCTGCGGCTCGGCCAGGATCTGATCGACGAGGATGCCCTGCCGGTCGACGCCGATCGGAACACAGTCCAGCCCCGCCGCCTCGAACGCCTTGCGCGCCCCGTAATAGGCCGGGTCCTCCAGGAAAATCCCGTCACCGGGGTCGAGCAGCATGCTCGCGCAGAGCGCCATGGCCTGTTGCGAGCTGGTCAGCACCAGGACGCGGTCGGCGGTGGCGCGCGCGCCGCGTTCGAGGTTCACATAGTCGGCGATGGCGCGGCGCAGCGGCTCGGTCCCCTGCGGATCGCCATGAAACAGGCTTTGCGCGCCGACCTCCTTGCGCACCTGCCGCTCCAGCCGCTCCCAGAGCGCGAGCGGAAAGGTCCGGGTTTCCGGAACGCCATGGGCGAAGGGCCGCGGCATCGCCATCTCGCGCACGCCGCCCCCCTCGAACACGGCGGCCCCGCGCCGGCTGAGGGCCGGCTCCTGATCGCCGGGGAGCGTGCCGCGCCGGGACCGGCGGCGGCCGGGGGTGAACTCGGTGATCTCCGCGACGAAGCTGCCGCTGCCCACGCGCCGGTCGATGAAGCCTTCGGCGTGAAGCTGGGCGTAGGCCGTCTCGATCGTGTCGCGCGACACCCCCAGCGAGACGGCGAGCGCGCGCGAGGCGGGCAGCGGCTTGCCCGGCCCGAGCGCGCCGTCGACGATGAGCTGCCGGACGGCCCGCTGTATCCGCGCGTGGAGCGGCATCGCCACGTGGGCGGGGTTGGCGATCCACGCCTTCACGGACTCCAGCTGGGAATGCCTGAACAAATGGTCTGCCCTTCTTCCGAAAAGCGGATGGGCACATCAGGCCATTGGTCCGCTAGTTGTCAAGGCCGCTCATCGCCCTTGCGGCTCGAACCGTCCGGAGGTCCCGCGCAACCATGCCACCCAAGCCAAACCCTATCCGCCTCAACGATCTCACCCACCCCGTCGTGGCGGGTCTGATCTCCGTCATCGTCAATTACGGCGGCACCTTCATCCTGGTCTTCCAGGCGGCGAAGGTCGCAGGCCTCAGCCCCGACCTCACCGCCTCCTGGGTCTGGTCGGTCTCCATCGGCGTCGGGTTGACCGGGCTGTTCCTGAGCTGGCGCCATCGCGAGCCGATCATCACCGCCTGGTCCACCCCGGCCGCGGCGTTCCTCGTCACCGCGCTGGCGACGACGCCCTACGCCGAGGCGGTCGGCGCCTACATGATCTCGGCGGCGGCCTTCGTCGCGCTCGGCCTGTCGGGCTGCTTCGAGAAGGTCATCCGGCTGATCCCGCCCGGCATCGCCTCCGGCCTTCTCGCCGGCATCCTGCTCCCCTTCGGCATCGGGGCGTTCGGCGGGGCCAGCGTCGATCCGCTGCTGGTCGGCCTGCTGATCGTCGCCTATGTCGCGCTGAAGCGGTTTTCCTCCCGCTACGCCGTGGTCGGCATCCTCCTCCTCGGGCTCGCCTTCCTGCTGACGCAGGGCCGGGTCGATCTGTCGGGGCTGTCGCTGGAGTTCGCCGCCCCGGTCTTCACCGCGCCGGAATTCTCGCTGAACGCGCTGCTGTCCGTCGCGTTGCCGCTGTTCCTGATCACGCTGTCCGGCCAGTACATGCCGGGAATGCTCGTCCTGCGGAACGACGGCTTCACGACCAGCGCCAACCCCATCGTGACCGTGACCGGCCTCGGTTCGCTGCTCATGGCTCCGTTCGGCTCCCACGCCTTCAACATCGCCGCCATCACCGCCGCCATCGCCACGGGCAAGGAGGCGCACGAGGACCCGGCCAAGCGCTGGATCGCCGGGATCGCGGCGGGCGTCTTCTACGTGCTCGTCGGCGTGTTCGGGGTGACACTGGCCGCCGTCTTCATGGCGTTTCCCGCGACCTTCATCACGGCGCTCGCCGGTTTGGCGCTGCTGGGCACCATCGGCGGCAGCCTGGCCGGGGCGATGGCCGACCCGGCGTCCCGCGAGGCGGCGCTGATCACCTTCCTGGCGTCCGCCGCGAACATCAAGCTGCTCGGCATCGGCGGGGCGTTCTGGGGCCTGCTGATCGGCCTTGTCGCCCACCTCGTTCTCAACGGTCGGCTTCGCCTGCCGCGCCGCGCGCGCGGTGGCCTGACGGTGAGCGAGGGAGAGCCGGCCGCGGTGGACTCGCGATGCTGATCGGTTGCCCTGAACGGGCGGCGGAGGCGCCCTGATGGCATGAACGGGGAGTGCCGGACGTCTTGGCGACCGTCAGCGCGGCGGGGGAAAGCGCCGCCATCCCCTTGCCCCCTCTTGCGTCGACACAATGCGATGGGTGTCCCTGGCCGGTCTTCTTCCAAGACATGAAGGCTCCCGGTTCGGCCCGCCGGCGCGTCATCGTGCGCCGGGAAGCCGGGCGCCTTCGCGCGCGTAGATCTGGCGCGGCGCGCAATGTTCGTCGAGTTGCACCACGACGGCTCCAGGCTGGCTGTTCAGGCCCACCCAGGCATCGTAGCCGACGATGTCCCCCGGTATGTTGCGGTACAGGCCGTAGGCGAGGTAGCGGACATCGGACACCGGTATCCGCACCCCGGCGAGGGACGAGGCGACGACCCCGTTGCACCGGTTCGGACTCAACCGATCCAGAGCGCTCACCGCGCCGGGCTCGGGAGCGGCCTGCGGCGGCGGGCTCACACCGGCGCAGGCCGCCACGAAAACCGCCGACAGCACGGTTCCGCCCCGCAGGACGGTTCGCAGACACGTGCCTTCCCTGGTCGCTCGAGCCGTCATTCCGTCATCCTCCCGCACGCCGTCCCCTCACCCCTTGGGGTCAACAGCCGGGAGGACGCCCTGTGCCAGGGGGCCGGTTCTCGGCCGGTCGGCTTCAATCCACCACTTTGATGCCCTTCGGGCGGCTCGTTTCGGTGGGCAGATGGTCGGCGGACAGGACACGCTGGTAGGTGCCGTTCGTCTGCACCATCACGCGCTGGCCGGGGCCGAAGACCGGCTCGTTGGCCGCCTGCTCCTGCACGATGGTGATCGTGCGGCCGGTGGCCAGCGTCACCACATACTCGATTCCCGTGCGGTCCGAAATCGCCTGCTCCGCCACGGCCCCGGCCACGGCGCCCACCAGCGCACCGCCCAGGATCGCCGCCACGTTGCCGGAGCCCTTGCCGACGTTGGACATCGCCAGACCGCCCGCGGCGGCGCCGACCATCCCGCCGGCCCCGGTGTTCTGGCCCTGGATGTCCACCGGACGGCTCGCCATCACGGTGCCGAACTCGACCGAGGTCGCGTGGCCGACATCCCGATAGCTGTAGCGGTTCTGGCTCTGGCTGGCGCAGGCACCGAGCGACAGCGCCGCCACGCCCAGCATCGCCGCGGCCAAGCTGCGCTTCGTCGTCCGCCGAACTTTCGTTTCTTGATTGGAAAAGAACATCGCATCCTCATGCACGCAAAGCGCGGCGCCTGAAGCCAAGCGCCACCGCGGCGAGCATGGCCGGGCGACAGGATGATGTCCATGCGAGAATGCATCGGCATGGCGCCGATGACGGGAAGCGCGTTCTTTTCTGACGGATCGGCGTCAACCGGACCGGACCATCACCAGCCCCGGCCCGCGGACCACCCGCCGTAGAACTGCACGCTCGGCCCCGGATAGGGACGCGGCCCCCAATCGTTGCGCCACGCGCGGTGATGATGATGGCGGGGCGGCGGCCCCCAGTAGGGGGGCGGGGCGACGATGATGGGCGGCGGCGGGCGGTAGCCCGGCACCACGATCACCCGGCTTCCCGGCGGCGGGACGATCACCGAAGGACCGCCGTAGGGAGAACCGCCGTACCAGGAACCGCGGTCGCGCGGGCCATGCGCGTCCGCCGCTGTCGGCAGAACGGCCAGCGCCAGCGCCCCGGCGACGCCCAGCACCGCCATCCGGACCACCGGACGAAAGGCCGCGGCGGCGCCCGGGGGGAGAATGCGGCGGGGGAAGGTGGGAATCAGCGCGCTCATGCCGGTCTTCCTTCGCAGGTCCGGCGGCGCCCCTCGGCCAAAGTCCGATGACCAAAGCCCGGCGCCGCCACACTGGGATGAACAGGCGGCACCGCCGGACTATTCCAGGACCACCGGACGACCGAATGGCCTCAATGGCTCATCAGGACGGGAACCGTCATGTGCTCCAGCATGTAGCGGGTCATGCCGCCCAGCACCTGCTCGCGCAGCCGCGAGCGGCCATAGGCGCCCATGACCAGCAGATCGCAGGACTCATCGGCGACCGTGTTCAGCAGCGTGTCGCCCGGGTCGATCTGGTCGGTCACGATGTGGGTGGCCTCCACACGGCAGCCGTGGCGCGACAGGTGCTTGGCGATGTCCGCACCCGGTTCGTCGCCGATGCCGGCGGGGCCGGCCTTGGGATTGACGGCCATCACCACCACGCGCTTGGCGGCGGTCAGGATGGGCATGGCGTCGCCCACCGCGCGGGCCGCCTCGCGGCTGCCGTTCCAGGCGACCAGCACCCGCTCCCCGATGTGCGGGAAGTTGCCGGCGTAGGGCACGACGAGCAGCGGACGCCCGCACTCGAACACCAGATCCTGCGGCAGCGCCACCGGACGGTCGCGGTCGCGGTGCGGATCGGCCTGCCCGACCACCACGACGTCGGCGTAGCGGCCGTGCAGCGCCGCGCTGTCCGTCGGATGCCCGTAGAGCACCCGCCATTCCGAACGGTCGGTCAGGCCGTTGCGGCGCACCGCGTCGGCGAACAGGGCTTCCGCCCTGGCGGTCTGGCTCTCGGTGTAGCCGCGCTGCATGGCCCGCACCTCGTCCGGCAGTTCGGCCTCGACATAACCGGGCAGGGTCAGCGGGACGACGGGGTAGAGGCCGGTGATGTGGCCGTCGGTGCGCGCGGCCAGTTGGGCGGCGGCATCGATTCGCGCCGCTGCGGCGTCGGTGTCGTCGACAACCACCAGCAGATCCTTGAGTGCCATGGCGATTCTCCCTCGCTCGCGCGGGTGGGCGATCGTGGCGCACCACCTCTTCTCGCGCATTGGTCGAAATTATAGCCCGGCACGGGCCGTTCTGACGACGGTCAGAATGGAGATCGCTGGCATGCCGCATCTGCGCGCCCGTCCGGTCCGGTTGACGGCCTACGATTCGACCGCCGACGGCCTGTGGCGGCACCAGCAACCTGCCGTGGTCCGGCGCGCATCGGCACGCGACCGGCCGGCCCAGAACCACGCCGATGCCACAAATTCAATCAACGCATGATAAAACATCAACCGTGATTTGCATGAATACCCGAGTATGATGGTTGGTGCCGTCGTTCAGCGATTATAGTCGGACGATGCTTTCCGCCATCTTCGGCGGCTTTGGTTTTGACGGGCGGGCATTCTTTCGCGTAAGTGTTGATCGTGGTTTTCCCAACGGTGTCTCGACCATTCCCGCCCATGAAGCCGGACCCTCATCTCGCCTCGCTTGCCGCAGCCCTGTCCGGCACCGCTTCCGGGGCTCCGGCGCTCGACACCCTGCGGCAACTTCTCGACGTCATGCCGGCGATGGTCGGGCTGCTCGACACGCAGCGGCGGCACCTCTACGCCAACCAGGCGTATCTGGACTATATGGGCCGCACACTGGACTCCCTCATCGGGACCACGGTGGGCGACATCCTTGGGCCGGATACCCTGCGCAACAACAGCGCCGCCGTTGAGCGGGCGCTGGACGGCGAGACGGTGCAGGTGGAGGGCTGGCTTCCGCGGTCCGGCGGCGGCAACGATTACGTGACGCGGGTGCACGCGCCCCACCGCGGCCCGGATGGCGCCATCGCCGGCTATTTCGTCATCATGCAGAACATGACGGAGCGGCGGCGCACCCAGGACGACCTCTTCCGGCTCGCCTATTACGACCCGGTGACCGGGCTGGCGAACCGGCTCCTGCTGGTCAAGCACATGGCCGATTTCCACGCGATGGGGGAACCCTTCACCGTGGTGATCGTGGATTTCGACCGCTTCGTCGACGTCCGCACCAGCCTGGGCCAGGGATTCGCCAACGAGATCCTGACCGACGTCGCCACGCGGCTGAGCGTGCGGGCCGGCTCGGTGGACCTGATCGCCCGCATCAGCGACCACGCCTTCGCGCTGCTGATCGGCGGCACGCAGGACCCGCTGGCGGTGGAGGAGAGGCTGTCCACCATCGCGTCGCTGGTGCGCTCCGCCAAGACGGCGTCGGGCGCCTCGGTCTTCCTGTCGGCCAGCATCGGCGTCGCCGCCTCCTGCGAGACCCACACCCGGCCGGAGGACGTGCTGCGCGACGCGGAGATCGCCACCGGCCGCGCCCGCGAGCAGGGCGGCGGGCGCCACGCCTGGTTCGACCCGGCCATGCACGCCCGCGTCGTCGAGCAGGTGCGGCTGGAGCACGACCTGCGCCGCGCGCTGGAGCGCGGCGAGGAGCTGTGGGTCGCCTACCAGCCGATCGTCGAGATGGTCACCGGCGGGCTGGCCGGGTTCGAGGCGCTGGTGCGCTGGAACCATCCGGAGCGCGGCAACATCCCGCCCGGCGTCTTCATCCCGATCGCCGAGAGCACCGGCCTGATCGTCACGCTGGGCGCCTGGGTGCTGCGCGAGGCGTGCCGGCAGATCGCCGAATGGCAGGACCAGCGCCTGCCCGGCTCCGCCAACCTGTTCATGAGCATCAACCTGTCCACCCGCCAGCTGAACGACCCCGACATGGTCGCGCTGGTGCGCGAGGTGCTGCGCGAAACCGGGGCGGAACCGTCCTGGATCAAGCTGGAGATCACCGAAAGCGCGGTCATGGAAAAGGCCGAGCAGTCGATCCGCCTGCTGCAGACCCTGCGCGGGCTGGGCATCAAGATGTCCATCGACGATTTCGGCACCGGCTATTCGTCGCTGTCCTACCTGCACAAGCTGCCCATCGACAGCCTGAAGGTGGACCGCTCCTTCGTCATGGCCATGCACCAGTCGGAGGAAAACCGCGCCATCGTCCGCATCATCATGGATCTGGCGCGGCTGCTCGGCTTCGACGTCATCGCCGAGGGCATCGAGACGAGCGCTGACGCCAACCTGCTGCGCGCGCTCGCCTGCGACTATGGGCAGGGCTACCATTTCGCCCGTCCGATGCCCGCCGCCGACGCCGACCGGCTGGTCGGCGCCGAGCATCTGCCCTGGCAGGTGCCGCGCTGAGCGGCTGATGCCACTCAGCCTTGAAAAACTGAGCAGCCCCCGTCGCACATTCAATAATAGGGGGCGTCGAGCCCTTCGGCCGCGAACGCCGCCTCGACCGCGGGGCGCTCCAACACGCGGGCGAGGTAGGGGCCGAGGTTCGGCAGGCTGCGCGCCGGCGTGCCCATGAAGCGGGTCCAGCGGGCCAGCATGAACAGGTAAGGGTCGACGGCGCTGCAGCGGTCGCCCAGGAACCATGCCTTGTCGCCCAGTTGACGGTCCAGCAGCGTGAAGCGCTCCAGCAGACGCGCCTCCGCCATCGCCTTGACCGAGGCCTGCGCCGCCGTCCCCTCGGCATGGCGCTCCGGGTAGAAATAGACCAGCATGTCGGCCTGGACGGTGTTGGTCAGGAAAACCAGCCATTGGTAGAAATGCGCGCGCTCCGCCGTGCCGGGCGCGGGGACCAGCCCGGCGGCCGGGTGCGAGTCGGCGAGGTGCAGGCAGATCGCCGCCGCCTCGTACAGCACCAGATCGCCGTCGACCAGCGTCGGCGCCCGCCCGTTGGGGTTCAGGCGCAGATAGTCCGGCGCCTTGTGCGCGGCGGTGGCGCGGTCCAGCAGGACCAGTTCGAAGGGCAGCCCGATCTCGCGCAGGAGGATGTGCGGCGCCATCGACGCGCTGCTCGGCATTCCATACAAGGTGATCATCTTTTCCCTTTTTCTTCCGAAATCCCGGATCTTGCGCAACGGGCCTGGGCGCCATGCAGGATGGGAATGCCCGCCCCACCCCCCGATTCTCCGGCTTTGTCAGGAGGGCCAACCATGCCTATGATCGGGGGCGCCGTTTAACATTTTCAACAGCGGCGAACCAAGCATCGGCAACGACCGACTCCGGCAGCGAACACAGGGATAGAGATCATGACCGAACAGGGCGCCGCGGCGACTGATAATTTTGGCGCCGGAAATTCCGCCGCCAGCCGCGACAAGGCGTATTTCCTCCACCCCTACACCAACCTGCACGCGCACGAAACCCAGGGTCCGCTGATTATCGAACGCGGCGAGGGCGTGCGCGTCTTCGACGACAGCGGCAAGGAATACATCGAGGGTCTGGCCAGCCTGTGGTGCGTGTCGCTGGGCTGGGGCGAGGAGCGCCTTGTCGAGGCCGCCACCCGCCAGATGCGCAAGCTGCCGACCTACCACGTCTTCGGCCACAAGAGCCACGAGCCGGGCATCGACCTGGCCGAGCGGCTGATCAAGCTGGCCCCGGTGCCGATGTCCAAGGTGTTCTTCGCCAACTCCGGGTCGGAGGCGAACGACACCGCCGTCAAGCTGGTCTGGTACTACAACAACGCGCTGGGCCGTCCGGAGAAGAAGAAGATCCTGTCGCGCGTGAAGGCCTATCACGGCGTCACCGTGGCGACGGCCAGCCTGACCGGCCTGGTGAACAACCACCGCGACTTCGACCTGCCGATCGCGCGCATCCAGCACACCGACTGCCCGCACCACTACCGCTTCGCCGAGCCGGGCGAAAGCGAGGAGGCTTTCGCGACCCGTCTGGCGGAAAGCCTGGAGGCGTTGATCCTGGCCGAGGGGCCGGAGACCATCGCCGCCATGTTCGCCGAGCCGGTGATGGGGGCCGGCGGCGTCATCGTCCCGCCCGCGACCTACTTCGCGAAGATCCAGCCGATCCTGAAGAAGTACGACATCCTCCTGGTCGCCGACGAGGTGATCTGCGGATTCGGGCGCACCGGCAATTTCTGGGGCAGCCAGACCATGGGCATGCAGCCGGACATCCTGACCTGCGCCAAGCAGCTCTCCTCCGGCTATCTGCCGATCTCCGCCGTGATGGTGTCGGACGCGGTCTACCGGGCCTGCGTCGAGGAGAGCAAGACGATCGGCACCTTCGGCCACGGCTACACCTACTCCGCCCATCCGGTGGCGGCGGCGGTCGCCGTCGAGACGCTGAAGATCTACGAGGAGCGGGACATGGTCGGCCATGTCCGCGCGGTGGCCCCGCTGTTCCAGCGTCGCCTGAAGGCCCTGGCCGACCATCCGCTGGTCGGCGAGGCGCGCGGCATCGGGCTGATCGGCGCCCTCGAACTGGTCGCCGACAAGGAAACCAAGACCCCGTTCGATCCGGTGGGCCGGGCCGGCGCCGTGGTGAACGGGCTGAGCCAGGAGAACGGCCTGATCATCCGCGCCATGGGCGACAGCGTGGCGGTCTGCCCGCCGCTGGTCATCGGCGAGGAGGACATCAACCTGATGTTCGACCGCCTGACCACGGCGCTGGACGCCGCGATCCCCGTCCTGCGCGGCTGACGGCTGGTTTCGCGACGACGAGGGGCCGCCCCGCCATCCGGCGCGGGCGGCCCTTTTCCTTATTCAGGCGATGGCAGGCATCAGGAACGGGCGGTGTTGATGACGTGCGACGAGACCGGGACGCCCGCCGCCGCCGCGTCACGGATCAGGGCATCGGCGGTCGGCCAGACCATCCGCCCGCCCAACTGCACGAGCGTGTCCTCGCGCACGGCCATGTAACCACCCACGCTCGCCATGTAGATCAGCCGCGCCAGACGCTCCGGCCGCGCCGCCGGTTCCGCCGCCGGGGCCTCTTCGGCGCGGCGCGCCCCGTCGACGCGGGACGAAGACGGCACGGCGGGGCGCCGCGGCAAGGATGGTTCCGGCGAAACCGCGGTCGAGGAAGCCGGGCGGAGGGGGATGACCTTGCTCCCGCCGTCGATGGCGCCACGGCCCGGCTCCGAACCAGACACTCGCCGGCCTCGCGCGCTGTCGAAGGGCAGAACGGCATTCATGGCGCAACGCTCCTCATCAATGTCTCGAGTGAATGCTCTCATCTTGCCTTGTTAGCGTCCATATCACCTTGTTCGTAAAAGAACTCAACAAAGGTATTCGGCGCAATTGGACAGCATATTCGGCGAACTTTGCGCTCCGTTATACCTTGGAACCATCCGCAATCACTTGGAATCATCAATGAGATGGGAGGACGAAAGGGTGTTTCCCAATGGCGGCAGCGGCGCGATGGGCGCCGGACACGAAACGCTTCGACCAATCGATCATCCATAGGTCGAATGGTCCCGCGGCGGCGGATCGGTGAGAATTGCCGTCTCGCGTGGCAGACCTTTTGACCTCGGTCAATGCCGGGTAGCAACACGGCAACGATCATGCCATCTTCCTAACGTGCTAGGCCCGGCGGCTTGATCCCTCGGACGGCACCCGCCCCTTCGGATGAATGCGAACGGAACGCGCGATGGATTACGAGAGCTTTTTCCGCACCCAGATCGCCAGCCTGAAACAGGATGGCCGCTACCGGGTCTTCGCCAACCTCGAACGGCACGCGGGGAACTTTCCGAAAGCCACCTTCCGCGACGCCTCCGGGACGGAGCGGGAGGTCACCGTGTGGTGCTCCAACGACTATCTGGGCATGGGCCAGAATCCGGTCGTCCTGAAGGCGATGCACGACGCCATCGACGGCGTGGGCGCCGGCGCCGGCGGAACGCGCAACATCTCCGGCACCAACATCTACCATGTGCTGCTGGAGCGCGAGCTGGCCGACCTTCACCAGAAGGAGGCGGCGCTGCTCTTCACCTCCGGCTACGTGTCCAACGACGCGACGCTGGGGACGCTGGGCAAGCTGCTGCCGAACTGCGTGATCCTGTCGGACGCGCTGAACCACAATTCGATGATCACCGGCATCCGCAACAGCGGCGCCGAGAAGCACATCTTCCGCCACAACGATCCCAAGCATCTGGACGAGCTGCTGTCGCAGATCGCCCCGGACCGCCCGAAGGTCGTGGCCTTCGAGAGCGTCTATTCCATGGACGGCGACGTCGCTCCGATCCATGACCTGTGCGACGTCGCCGACAAGCACGGCGCCATGACCTATCTGGACGAGGTGCACGCGGTCGGCATGTACGGCCCGCGCGGCGGCGGCGTGGCGGAGCGCGACGGCGCCATGGACCGGCTGACCATCATCGAGGGCACGCTCGGCAAGGCGTTCGGCGTCCAGGGCGGCTACATCACCGGTTCCACCGCGCTGGTCGACTGCATCCGCAGCTTCGCCGCCGGCTTCATCTTCTCCACCTCCCTGTCGCCGGTGCTCGCCGCCGGGGCGCTGGCCAGCATCCGCTATCTGAAGCAGAGCCAGACGGAGCGCGACCGGCACCAGGAGCGCGCGGCGACGCTCAAGCGGCTGATGGCCGAGGCCGGCCTGCCGGTGATGCCGTCGGCCAGCCACATCGTCCCGGTGATGGTCGGCGACGCCCACCGCTGCAAGCGCGCCTCGGACGAGCTGATGGAACGGCACGACATCTACGTCCAGCCGATCAACTACCCGACCGTGCCGCGCGGCGGCGAGCGCCTGCGCTTCACCCCCACCCCGCTGCACAGCGACGCCGAGATGGCGCGCCTCGTCGACGCCCTGCTCGACGTGTGGAGCCGCCTGGACCTGCGCTTGGCGGCGTAACCCCTCCCCCCTCCTCCACGGTCCTGCCGCACGGGGGAGGGGATTCGGTGATCTCCGTGCGATGATGGCATCGGCGCTCTGGACTTGTGGGCCGGAGCGCCTTACCTTTAGGCGTTGATGAGAACGTTTCGCAACGTTCGGTCCGCAACCGTCGACAGCCACCGCCCAGGAGTTCGCCATGTACCGTGACAACTCGCTGATGCCGAAGGAGGCCGTGCGCCTCGCCGTCCTGGGCACGCTGATCCAGAACGGGCCGCAGCGTTACGCCGAACTGGCCGGCGCGCTCCGCCATTTCCTCGACCGCATCGTCGGCCCGTCGCTCGACCTCATGGGCACGTCGTTGGAGATGCTGCGCTACGAGGGGCTGATCGAGGCGCTGGATGGCACCGGCATGGAGGACAACGCCCTGCTCGGCGCGACCGTGGCCGGACGGGCGGAGTTCGACACGCTGATGCGCGCCAACGTCCGCGCCCCTTCGGCGGACGGGCTGAACAAGCTGGTCATCGCGCTGAAGCTGCGCTTCCTGCACCTGCTGGACGTCGAGTCGCAGCGCGACCAGATCGACCACCTCGCCTCCCTGTGCGAGACGGAGCTGGCCCGGCTGGGCGATCTGAAGCGGGCGAGTGCGGGGACCGACGGCCATTTCGCTGATTGGCTGGAGCACGACATCGCCCAGGCCGAGGAGCGGCTGGCGTGGTTCAACAATCTCCTGTCGCGGTTGTGATCGGCGCGGCGTTTTCGCCGTCTTCCATGCGGACATTTGTTTCGCGTTAGGGTTCTGGTGTAGTTTTCGGGTTCATACTGCCTAACCCGAAAGCATAGTCAGGACCCCTGCCATGGCCTCCAACCTGTCGCCCGACGATCTTGAAGACCGCCTGCGCGTCGAATTCATGGACGACGCCCGCGACCGGCTGGAGGTGATGAACGCCGCCCTGGAAGGCGTGGCCAAGGGCACGCGGGAGGAAACCGCGGTCATCGGCGTTCTCCGGCTGGAAGCCCACAATTTCAAGGGCATGGGCACCAGCTTCGGCTACCCCACCGTCAGCCTCGTCGCGCACCGCCTGGAGGATTACCTGTCCGGCCTGAAGCGGTTGGAGGCGCGGGAACTGAACGACGCGCAGGTCTTCGTGGACCGGATCGCCGAGCTGGTGGACCGTGCCGAGCAGCCTCAGGTTGCGGAAACGAACCGGATCATCCGCGCGCTGCCGGTGCGCTACCAGTTCGAGATCACCGACATCCAGATCAGCAACGTCGAGATCATGCTGGTCACCCCGTCCAAGGTCGTCGCCAAGAAGGTTGGCGGGGAACTGGCGGCCTGCGGCTTCCGCACGGTGACGGTCAGCGATCCCATCGAGTCGATCAGCCTCGCCGTGCGCGTCCCGCCGGACATGCTGATCGCGTCGATGGTGATGGACGGCCTGTCCGGCCTGGACCTGATCCGCGGCCTGCGCGCCATGAGCGTCACCCACAACGTGCCGATGGCGCTGCTGACCTCGATGAGCCTGGACAACCCGGCCCTGAAGGAAATCCCGCACGGCGTCTCGGTCATCCGCGTCGGCGAGCATTTCGGCGACGACTTCGCGGCGGTGGTGGCGAAGCACAATCTCGGCTGAGGTTCAGGAGTCTTGCGGGCAAAAATGATTTCACGGATTTAGAGCACGGATGACACGGATTTTTCTTTGATCTTGCTCAGCAGAAGCGTCTCGAAAAGCCCTTGCTGAGAAAGCATCAAAAAATCCGTGTCATCCGTGAGAAGATCCGCGAAATCCGTGTGAGTCTTGTGCCCTTGTCCCCTCACCTCCAACGGGCAACCACCCACATCAATACAGGTGCTGCCCGCCGGTGATGAACATTTCCGTCCCGGTGACGTAGCCCGAGTCGGGACCGCACAAGTAGAAGATCACCGCCGCCACGTCCTCCGGCGTGCCCATGCGCTTCAACGGGATGCGCGGGATCAGCACGTCGTATTCGGGGCCGGTCATGGCGGTTTCGATCTCGCCCGGCGCCACGGCGTTGACGCGCACGCCGATCTCGGCGAACTCCACGGCCATCTCGCGGGTCAGGCCGGACAGCGCCGCCTTGGAGGTCGAATAGGCCGACCCCGCGAAGGGGTGCACCGAATGGCCGGCGATCGAGGTCACGTTGACGATCGCCCCCTTCGCCCGGGACAGCGGCGCCGCGAAACCGCGGGCCAGCACCAGCGGGGCGAAGAAGTTCAGCTCGAACACCCGGTGCCAGCCTTCGATGGCCCCGTTCAGGCAGCCGAGACGCTCCTTGATCGGCGTCTTGGGCGAGATGCCGGCGTTGTTGATCAACGCGTGCAGCGGCGCCCCGTCCAGCGCCCGGTTGGCCTCCTCCAGGAAGCGGGCGCGGCTGTCCGGATCGGACAGGTCCGTCGGAATGTGGTGGGTCCAGTTCGGATCGCGCCGGCAATGGTCCGGCACCTCCTCGCGGGAACAGGAAATGACCCGCCAGCCCTCGGCGCTGAAGCGCTGCACGGTGGCGTGGCCGATGCCCCGGCTCGCGCCGGTCAGAATGACGGTTTTACGGTGCGGCATGATGTCCGAGAATACCCCGCTTCGCCACACCGCGCCAGCGCGGCCGTTGCCGGTCAGACCCTCCACCGTTGACGGGCGCCCTCCACCGCCCAACCTTCAGCCTGCGTCCAACCGTTTCACAGTGTCCAGGAGGACCGCCGACGTGCTCCCCCGTTTGATGGCTGTCCTTCTGCTCTCCGGCGGCCTGCTGGCCGGTCTGGGCGACAAGGCTGCGGCGCAGGCCGCCCAGGCCAAGAATGCCTGCGTGCCGCCCGGCGGCTGGTCCGACGCCGCCGCCCGCCCGCTGAACGCCGCCGATTTGCTGCGCCGCGCCGCGGCGTCGCCCGCCGTGCTGCTGGGGGAGCGGCACGACAACGCCGACCACCACCGCTGGCAGCTTCACAGTCTGGCGGCGCTGCACGCGCTGAACCCCGATCTGGCGGTCGGCATGGAGATGTTCCCGCGCAGCGTCCAGCCGATCCTCGACCGCTGGAGCGCCGGGCAACTGACCGAGGCGGAGCTGCTGCGCGAGACCAACTGGCCGAAGGTCTGGGGCTACGACGCGCGCTTCTACCTGCCGATCCTGCATTTCGCCCGGATGAACCGGCTGCCGGTGGTCGCGCTGAACGTCGACCGCGGGCTGGTCAGCCGCACCGGGCGCGAGGGCTGGGCCGCCGTTCCCGCCGGCGAGCGGGAGGGCGTGGGCGACCCGGCCCCTCCCCCCGCCTCCTACACCGAGCGGCTGCGCCAAGTGATGGCCGCCCACGGCCCGACCGAGCGCCGCTCCGGCAGTTTCGAGCGCTTCGTCGAGGCGCAATCCGTCTGGGACCGCGCCATGGCCGAGCGGATCGCCGAGACCCACCGCCAGACCGGCCGCACCGTCGTTGCCATCCTGGGCCAGGGGCACATCGAAGGCCGCGACGGCGTCCCCCACCAGCTGGCCGACCTGGGCATCCGGAACAGCGTCGTCCTGCTGCCCTGGGACGAGGACCGCCCCTGCGCCGAGTTGGACGGGCGGATCGCCGACGCGGTCTACGGGCTGGGCGAAAGCGAGGCGCCGGCCGAGACGCCGCGCCCCCGGCTGGGCGTGATGCTGGAACCGGGACCGGAGGGTGTGCGCGTGCGCTCCGTCACCGAGGGCAGCGTCGCCGCCGCCGCCGGCCTGACGGCGGGCGACCTCGTCGTCGCGGCGGCGGGGTCGCCGGTGCGCGAGGCCTCCGACCTGACGGCGGTGGTGCAGCGCCAGGCCCCCGGCACATGGTTGCCGCTGACCGTGAGGCGCGAGCAGGGCACGGCGGAGCTGGTGGCGAAATTTCCCGCCGCACCGGTGGTGGAGTGATCAGGAGCTAGTGATCAGGAGCTAGAGCATCCGCTCCCACTGCGCCAGCACGTCCGGCGTGGGGTTCACCGCCGGGGCGAAGTCCTGGCGGCCCAGCCGCGACCGGTGCTCACGCAAGGCCCACTGGACGGTCGGGAAGGCCAGATCGTCCCAGGGGATCTCCTCCCAGCGGAACAGCCCGACCTCCTGGCTTTCCGGCCCGGCGGACACGTCCGGCGACAGCAGGCGGGCGCGGAAGATCATCTGCACTTGGCTGATGCGCGGGATGTCGTAGACGGCGAGCAGCGAGTCGATGGCGATCCTGGCCCGCGCCTCCTCCCACGCCTCACGGGCGGCTCCCTCCATGGTGCTCTCCCGCTCCTCCATGAAGCCGGCGGGCAGCGTCCAGTAACCCTTGCGCGGTTCGATGGCGCGGCGGCACAGCAGGATGCGGTCCTCCCACGTCGCCACCGACCCGACGACGATCAGCGGGTTCTGGTAGGCGATGTAGCCGCAGTCCGGACAGGTCAACCGCTCGCGGTCCTCGCCGGGCGGGATGGTGCGGACGCGGGGGCCCTTGAGGGGGCCGGCAGGGAGACCTGTGGGGGCGGACGGATCGTCGGGCATCCGTCGGATATGGCGCAGACGGGGACGGCGGGCAAGCCCGCATCGCCGACCCGAATCGCGAGCGGAACGGAACCACCAGTGGGTTCTTCTTTGTTCATTGCCCGTTCTCTTTCCTGATTCGTTCCTGTAATCTCGCCTGTGGTCTCGCCTGTGGTCTCGGCATTTGCAGCGTTCTTTGGGGAATTTCATGCAGTTCGCGTTCGACGCACAGTCGGTGCTTCTCGGCGGCCTTGCCGGTGCCCTTCTCGGGGGGATCCTCGCCGGCATGATCGTGCGCCTCTACGCCGCACGCGCCGAGGCGGAGGCCGCCGCCATCCACGCCGAACTGGTCACCCGGCTCGACGTCGCCGAGCGAATCGAGGGCGACCTGCGCGAGGAGGTGGAGGCCCGCGACCACCAGATCGCCCGGCTGACCGGCGAGCTGTCCGCCGCCCGCGAACGGCAGGCGGAGCTGTCCACCACGCTGGCCCGCGAGCGCGCGTCGTCGGCGGAGAAGCTGGCCCTTCTGGAGCGCGCGCAGGCCACCCTGTCCGACAGCTTCAAGGCCCTGTCGGCGGAGGCCCTGCGCTCCAACAACCAGAGCTTCCTCGACCTCGCCAAGGAGACGCTGACGACCTTCCAGGAGCAGGCGCGCGGCGACCTGGAGAAGCGGCAGACCGCCATCGCCGACATCGTCGCCCCGGTCCGCCAGTCTCTGGAGCGCATGGACGGCCAGATCCAGGAGATGGAGCGCAGCCGCGCCGGCGCCTATGAGGGGCTGAAGCAGCAGGTGCTGTCGCTGGTGGAGACGCAGGCCCAGCTCCGCGCCGAGACCGGCAACCTCGTCCGCGCCCTGCGCAGCCCGGTGGCGCGCGGGCGCTGGGGCGAGATCCAGCTCCGCCGGGTCTGCGAGATGGCCGGGATGCTCGACCATTGCGACTTCGCGGAGCAGATGAGCGTGGAGGCCGCCGGCGGGCGGCTGCGCCCCGACCTTGTGGTCAAGCTGCCCGGCGGCAAGACCATCGTGGTGGACGCCAAGACGCCGCTGGAAGGCTATCTCGACGGGGTGCAGGCCGCCGACGACGGCGCCCGCCGCGACGGGCTGTCGCGCCACGCCCGCCACGTGCGGGAGCATATGAAGCAGCTCGGCACCAAGGCCTATTGGGACCAGTTCACGGACTCGCCGGAATTCGTCGTGCTGTTCCTGCCCGGCGAGAACTTCTTCTCCGCGGCGCTGGAGCACGACCCGGCGCTGATCGAGGCGGGCATCGACCACCGGGTGATCCTGGCCACCCCGACGACGCTGATCGCGCTGCTGCGCGCCGTCGCCTACGGCTGGCGCCAGGAGCGGCTGACCGACAGCGCCCGCGAGATCAGCGCGCTCGGCGCCGAGCTTTACAAGCGCCTGCACGACCTGGGCGGCCATATGGAGCGGCTGGGCGGGCAGCTCGAAAAGGCCGTGGGCAGCTACAACGGGGCGGTCGGCAGCCTGGAGTCCCGCGTGCTGGTCACCGCCCGCCGCTTCCGCGACCTGCACGCCACCCCGGACAGCGCCGAGGAGATCCCCCTGCTGGAACCGCTGGACCACGCCCCGCGCCCGCTCCAGGCGCCGGAGTTGCGCACGGCCGAGCCTCGGGCCGCGGAATTGAGGGCGACAGAATTGAGGGCGGCGGAACTGCGAGCGGCGGCCAGGGCCTAGGGCCGAAGTCTGCAACCCAGATTTGCCCGTCTTGTTTCGCCTTGCAAAGGAGGGGAGCGGTCCCAATTTCCCTCCTGTCATTCTGCTTCGGACTGCCGGCCTGCTACGCCTTCGGGTGCCCAGATCGTCGCTATGCCTGGACACAGTCTGATGCGCCGCACCGGCCGATGCGGCGCCTTTCATACTAATCGGAGAGCAATCATGCCCGTCGGTACCGTCAAGTGGTTCAACAGCACCAAGGGTTATGGCTTCATTCAGCCGGACAACGGTGGCGCGGACGTCTTCGTCCATATCTCCGCGGTCGAGCGCGCGGGCCTGCGCAGCCTGAATGAAGGCCAGAAGGTGTCCTACGAGGAGCAGCGCGATCCGAAGCGCGGCAAGACCTCGGCGGAGAACCTGAAGGCCGTCTGAGCCACGTCTCACGGCACGGCATCGGAGGGGGCACCGGGAAACCGGTGCCCTTTTCCGTTGCGCGCTTTTCCTCTACAAGCACCCCCCTGACGTTCGGAGTTTCCCCCCATGGCCAAGACCAAGAAGAAGCAGCCGGTGGACAGCGCCTTCGTGCTGTTCGACGTGCTGTACGAAGACGGCGCCCGCACCTCCAACCGCAAGGTCCCCGGCACGCTGGTGGGCGGGCTGGACGGCGACGAGCCGGCTCGCGGCTTCATCGAGGAGCAGGACCGCAAGATCGCCGAGATGTCCGGCAATCCCCGCGGCCCCATCAAGTCGATCACCCGCTCGCCCCTCTGAGGAGCGGCCGTCATGACCGGATCGGCGGGTCGCCCTGGGTTGTGCCTTGCGCCTTCCTTGACCTTGTGGCCCGCCCCTCATATTTTGACGGATTGTCGCACCTCCACGCACCGTTGCTGAGTTCCCATGGCTGTTCTGGATATTCTCGTCGCCCCGCACCCCGTCCTGAAGCAGAAGGCGAAGCCCGTTGACAAGGTTGACGCCCGCATCGCCAAGCTGATGGACGACATGGTCGAGACCATGTACGCCGCGAAGGGCATCGGCCTCGCCGCGCCGCAGATCGGCATCCTGGAGCGGGTGATCGTCGTGGACGTGCACGACAAGGACGAGAAGCCGAACCCCATCCGCCTCGCCAACCCGGAAATCGTCTGGAAGTCGGACGAGACGTCGGTGTGCGAGGAGGGCTGCCTGTCGGTGCCCGACCAGTACGCCGAGGTCACCCGCCCGTCCTCCGTCCGCGTCCGCTATCTGGACGAGACCAACGAGACGCGCGAGATCGAGGCCGAGGGCATGCTGGCCACCTGCATCCAGCACGAGATCGACCATCTGAACGGCGTGCTGTTCGTCGACTACCTGTCGATGCTGAAGCGCAACATGATCCTGCGCAAAGTCCAGAAGATGCAGCGCGCCTAACCTTCCGACGTTGGACGATTCTTCATGACGCCGCTCCGCCTCGTTTTCATGGGCACGCCGGATTTCGCCGTGCCCAGCCTGCGCGCCCTGGCCGATGCCGGGCACGAGGTGGTCTGCGTCTACAGCCAGCCGCCCCGCCCCGCCGGGCGTGGGCAGCAGGTCCAGAAATCCCCGGTCCACCGCTTCGCCGAGGAACGCGGCATCCCCGTGCGCACGCCCAAATCGCTGCGCAACGCCGAAGCCCAGGCGGAGTTCGCCGCGTTGAAGGCCGACGCCGCGGTGGTCGCCGCCTACGGGCTGATCCTGCCGCAGCCGATCCTCGACGCGCCGCGGCTGGGCTGCCTGAACGTGCACGGCTCCCTGCTGCCGCGCTGGCGCGGGGCCGCCCCGATCCAGCGCGCGATCCTGGCCGGCGACGCCGAGACCGGCATCACCATCATGCAGATGGACATCGGGCTCGACACCGGCGCCATGCTGCTGAAGGACGCGGTGCCGATCACCGCCGAGACCACCGCCAGCAGCCTGCACGACGCGCTGGCCGACATGGGCGCCCGGCTGATCGTCGAGGCGATGGACGGCCTCGCCGCCGGCCGCCTGACCGCCGAGCCGCAGCCCGAGGCGGGCGTGACCTACGCCGCCAAGCTGACGCGCGAGGATGGCCGGCTCGACTGGACGCGCGACGCCGCCTTTGTCGAGCGGCAGGTCCGCGCCCTCACACCCTGGCCCGGCTGCTGGTTCGACGCTCCGACGCCGACCGGCGGGGTGGAGCGCATCAAGGTGCTGAAGGCCGAATTGGCGCCGGATGCCCGCAAGGCGGCGCCCGGCACGCTGCTCGACGACCGCCTGACCATGGCCTGCGCCGACGGCGCCGTGCGCCTCACCCTGGTGCAGCGGCCCGGCAAGGCCCCGGTGGACGGCGCCGCCCTGCTGCGCGGCTTCGCCCTGCCCGTCGGCACCCGTCTCGGCGACGCCGCATGCAGCGCTGGAAACTGACCCTCGAATATGACGGCCGGCCCTTCGTCGGCTGGCAGCGGCAGGACAACGGCCCCTCCGTCCAGCAGACGCTGGAGGAGGCGATCGAGCGCCTGTCCGGCGAGACCGTGCGCGTCCACACCTCCGGACGGACGGACGCCGGGGTGCACGCGCTGGGGCAGGTCTGCCATTTCGACCTGGAAAAGCCCTTCACCGGGCTGAAGCTGCGCGACGCGCTGAACTTCCACCTGAGGCCCGCCCCGGTCGCCGTCCTGCTGGCCGAGGCCGTGCCGGAGGACTTCCACGCCCGCATGACCTGTCTCGGGCGCAGCTACGTCTTCCGCATCGTCAACCGCCGAGCCCCGCTCGCCCTGGAGACGGGCCGCGCCTGGCACGTCATGCGCCCGCTGGATGCCGAGGCGATGCACGCCGCCGCCCAGGTCCTGGTCGGCCAGCACGACTTCACCAGCTTCCGCGCCGCGCTCTGCCAAGCCAACTCCCCGGTCAAGACGCTGGAGCGGCTGGCGGTCGAGCGGGTCGGCGACGAGGTCCGGGTGCACGCCGCCGCCCGTTCCTTCCTGCACCATCAGGTGCGCAACATGGTGGGGACGCTGGAGCTGGTCGGGGCCGGCAAATGGAGCGCCGACGACCTGCGCCGCGCGCTGGAGGCCCGCAACCGCTCCGCCGCCGGGCCGACCGCCCCGCCGGACGGTCTGTATTTCGTCAACGCCCGCTACTGACGCCCATAAGGCGGTGTCTGGCGCTCGTCGCCAATTGCCGATAGACTCTCAGGCGAAGCACAACCGGCCGGGTTTCCGTCGCCGTGCACCGCCGTCCGCCGCGCCTGTTCCCGCCCTTCCTCCTGCTGGTTGCCGCCCTGCTGCTGACCGGCTGCGGCGTGGACGGCGATCAGGCGGCGCTGTGCCGAAAACTGATTCCCGCCTTCGACTCCGGCCCCGTCACCATCCTGGACACGGCAGAGATGGCCGGCAAGGAACCGGCGCTGCGCCTGACCTACCGTGCGGACAGCGGAACCCACTGGATCGCCTGCCGCTTCGGCGGCCGTTTCTTCGATTCGCGCCGGCACGAGCTGGTGATGGTGGCGACCGACCGCATGGGGCGGCTGCGGCCCATGCAATTCACCATGCTGCGCGTCTGGGCCGGCCTGCCCGCCGCCCGCCTCGGCCTGCCGCCGGACGCGGCCGGGCCGGAACGCGGGCCGCGGACGGACTGGGCGCCGCTGCTCTTCTTCCTGCAACAGGTCATCAACGCGGCCACGGTGGCCTGCGTCTACGGGCTGCTGGCGCTCGGCTACACACTGGTCTACGGCATCCTCGGGCAGATCAACCTCGCCATGGGCGAGTTGACGATGATTGGCGCCATGCTGACCGCCATGGGGGCGGCGGCGCTGGGCATGGCCGGGCTGGGCGGGATGCCGCTGGCGGTGCTGGGTGTCTTCGCCACGGTAATGGCCTTCACCGCCGTCCAGGGCTGGACCATGGACCGGCTGGTGTTCCGCCGCCTGCGCCGCGCCCACAACCACACGCCGCTGATCGCCGCCGTCGGCCTGTCCATCGCCTATCAGGAAGGGATGCGGCTGCTGCACGGCGCCCGCGACTGGTGGCCCGCCCCCTTCCTGGCCGACCGGCACGAGCTGCTCAGCGACGGCGCCTTCACCGTCACCGCCCTGACCTCGCAGGCGGTCATCCTTCTGATGACCGGCGGGCTCTACGCCCTGCTGTGGGCGATCATGCAGCGCACCGCCTACGGCCGCGCCCACCGCGCCTGCGCCGACGACGTCGGGGCGGCGGAGCTGGTCGGGGTGGACGTCGACCGCACCGTCGCCACCACCTTCGCGGTGGGCGGCGCGCTGGCCGCCGCGGCGGGGGCGGTCATCGCGCTCTATTACGGCGGGGTCAATTTCTACACGGGCTATCTGATCGGCTTCAAGGCGCTGGCCGCCGCGGTGGTCGGCGGCATCGGGTCGGTCCCCGGCGCCATGCTGGGGGGCGCATTGCTCGGCCTCGTCGAGACCTTCTGGTCGGCCTATTTCGCCATCGCCTACAAGGACATCGTGGCCTTCGGCCTGCTCACCCTCTTCCTGATCTACCGCCCGGACGGGCTGATGGGCCGAAGCCGCGGGCGGGGGGATTGAGCCCCCCGGCGGCGGGGACCGGTCAGGGAAGGTCCGCCCCCATGGCCGCGGCGATGGTGTCCAGGTCGCGGTCGGTGACCGTGAACAGCCCGAAGCGCAACGGATAGCCCCAGTTCCGCACCCCGGCGGAGAAATCCAGCCGGTCGAGCAGGGGCAGGATCGGCGTTTCCCGCCCATCCAGCCACCGCACGTCGCGGCGGAAGGGAACGAAGCCCCCGCCCATGTCGAATTGGTAAGGGGTTCCGTCCCGCACGATGCCCACGGCGGTGAAGGATTGCAGGCGGTCCTTCCCCTGGAAGCGCTCGGTCGGCGAGTAGTAGGCGACGCGGTCCCCCGGACGGATGCGGCGCAGCGGCGCCGCCTTGCCGTGGCAGACCTGCATGAAGCCCTCCGCCCGCCCCCGCCGGACATGCTCGGCGGAGGCGACGGCGATCCAGCTGCGGCTGGCGGTGGTCGGGTCCATGGCGGACCTCACGCTTCCGTCGGGGCGAAGACGCGCAGGCGGTGCCCGTCCGGGTCCAGAGCAACGAAGGTGTGGCCGAAATCCATGGCGGTCGGCGGCTGGGCGATGGTCAGGCCGCGCCGCACCCAGTCGTCGTGAAGGGCCTGCACCGCCCCGGCGCCGGCCACGCGGAAGCCGATCTCGCCGCTGCCGCCGAGCGGTCCCGCGGAGGCCGCCGGCTCCACCGTGTGGCGCGACCACAGCCCCAGCATGACGCCCGAGTCCAGGGCGAACATGGCGAAGGTGGGCGACGCCTCGACCGGCGGCTTGCCGGTCAGGCCGGCGTAGAAGGCGGCGCTGGCGGTCGGGCTGTCCACATAGAGGAGGATGATGTTGGCGCTGAACATGGGCTGGTGTCCTCGCTGGTCTCCGGCACGGGCGATCCCGTCCGGTGAAGACCAAGCTAGGGCACCACACTGACAGTTTCTGTCAGCAGTCGTGCGCGGACGCGCTCACCGGACCGGGATGCCCTCGGCCTCGCGCCACTCCTTGAGCAGCGCCTGCCGCCGCCGCGGGTAGCGGGCCTCCAATGCCATTACGGAGACGATGCGATCGGCGCGGAAATGGCGGATCGCCCCGCGCAACTCGCACCACGCGACCATGACGCGCAGCCGGTCGAAGAAGCCGAGCGCGAAGGGCCAGACGACGCGCTCGCTGGCGGCCCCGTCGCGGTCGCGGTAGGCGATGGACAGCTTGCGCTCGCCGCGGATGGCCCGCCGGACCACGGCGAGGTCGACGCCGTCCCCGACGATCGGCTCCCCCGGCCCGACGAGCAGCGCGGAGGCGTCCATGCGGTCGCGGAGGTCCGGCGGCAGCACCGCGGCGATCTTGGCGAGCGCGTTCTGCGCCGCCGCCCCCAGCGCGCCGTCCGCCCGGTTGGCCACCCAGCGGATGCCGAGGGCGAGCGCCTCGATCTCCTCCTCCGCGAACATCAGCGGCGGCAGCAGGAAACCGGGCTGGAGGAGATAGCCGACGCCCGGCTCGCCGTCGATGCGGGCGCCCTGGGCCTGGAGGGTGGCGATGTCGCGGTAGATCGTGCGCAGGCTGACGCCGAGTTCGTCGGCGAGGACATGCCCGCTGACCGGCCGGCGGTGGCGCCGCAGGCACTGGATCAGGTCGATGAGGCGTTCGGCGCGCGACAGCGGAGGATGCCCCTAAAAACGACGAAGCGGGGACGGCTGGAAAGCCATCCCCGCTCCGGGTTTCACAGCGGACCGTGAGAGCTTACAGGCTGCGCACGTCGGTCAGGTGCCCGGTCACCGCCGCCGCCGCGGCCATGGCCGGGCTGAGCAAGTGGGTGCGCCCGCCGCGGCCCTGGCGGCCCTCGAAGTTGCGGTTGGAGGTCGAGGCGCTGCGCTCGCCCGGCGACAGGCGGTCGGCGTTCATGGCGAGGCACATGGAACAGCCCGGCTCACGCCACTCGAAACCGGCCTCGGTGAAGATCTTGTCCAGACCCTCTTCCTCCGCCTGCTCCTTGACGAGGCCCGAGCCCGGAACGACCAGGGCGCGCACGCCCTCGGCGACCTTGCGGCCCTGGGCGATCACCGCGGCGGCGCGCAGATCCTCGATGCGGCCGTTGGTGCAGGAGCCGATGAAGACGGTGTCCACCTTCACGTCGGTCAGCTTCTGGCCGGGCTCCAGGCCCATGTAGGCCAGCGAGCGCTCGACGGCGGCGCGCTTGCCGGCGTCGGCCACGTCGGCCGGGTTCGGCACGGTCGCGGTGATCGGCAGCACGTCCTCCGGGCTGGTGCCCCAGGTGACCTGCGGGATGATGTCGGCGGCGTTCAGGACGACGGTGGTGTCGTAGACCGCGCCCTCGTCCGACGGCAGCGTCTTCCAGTACTCCACCGCCTGCTCCCAGGCGCCGGCCTTCGGGGCCAGGGCGCGGCCCTTCACATACTCGAAGGTCTTCTCGTCCGGGGCGATCAGGCCGGCGCGGGCGCCGCCCTCGATGGCCATGTTGCAGACGGTCATGCGGCCTTCCATCGACAGGCCGCGGATGGCGTCGCCGGCGAACTCGATGACGTGGCCGGTGCCGCCGGCGGTGCCGATCCGGCCGATGATCGCCAGCACGATGTCCTTGGCGGTCACGCCGGCCGGCAGCTCGCCGTCGACGCGGACCAGCATGTTCTTGGCCGGCTTCTGCAGCAGGGTCTGGGTGGCCAGCACATGCTCCACCTCCGACGTGCCGATGCCGAAGGCGAGCGCGCCGAAGGCGCCGTGGGTGGCCGTGTGGCTGTCGCCGCAGACGATGGTGGCGCCGGGCAGCGTGAAGCCCTGCTCCGGACCGACGATGTGCACGATGCCCTGGCGGACGTCGTCCATCGGGAAGTAGCGGACGCCGAAGTCGCGCGCGTTCTTGTCCAGCGTCTCGACCTGGATGCGGCTTTCCTCCTCGACGATGCCCTTGGAGCGGTCGGTGGTCGGCACGTTGTGGTCGGGAACGGCGAGGGTCGCTTCCGGACGGCGCACCGGACGGCCGGCAAGCCGCAGCCCCTCGAACGCCTGCGGGCTGGTCACTTCATGGACCAGATGGCGGTCGATGTAGAGGATGCAGGTGCCGTCGTCCTGACGGTGGACGACGTGGCTGTCCCAAATCTTGTCGAACAGGGTGCGCGGCTTGGACATAGCAACTCTCTCTCGCGGCAATTCTCTCTCGCAAACCACAGACCGGACGAACGAAGCGTGCGGTAAGAGGGCCGCACAATAGCCGTCTCTTTCAACCAGGACAAGGCCGAGCCTGTGGAAAACACCCGGCATCCCGCACCGAAAAATCGCCGCTCCCCCGCCGCGCCCATCGGCTGGCGGGGAAGGCGCTCCTTATGGTAGCGTCCGCACACCGATCTCCATTGCCCCATTCGATGAAGGGTCATCCCGTGACGGACCCCACTGTCCGCTGTGAACGCTGCGAACGGCCTTATCCCGCCGAGCTTCCCGGCTGCCCGAACTGCCGGCGCATCCGCCAGACCAACATCGCCATCGCCACCACCATGATCCTTCTGGTGCTGTTCGCCATCGGCGGCTGGTTCGGCATCCAGGTCCTCACCGGCTTTTCCACCGGCGGCGCGCCGTAACGCCGGCCCCCTCGCGGGGCTGCCGCACCGGGAACGCAGACCTCCCACCCCCACCCGCGCCGTAGGATGCGGCAAAATTCAGGGTTGGGAGGACTCATGGCGGATCAGGCCATGCCACGCGCCGCGGCCGGCCAGGGACCCGTGGGCGGTCCGGGCACCGTGGTCTACGCGCAGCTTGCGGGAATCGTTCTGTTCTGGGGCGCCAACTGGCCCCTGATGAAGCTGGCCCTGTCCGACATCGGGCCGCTGACCTTCTGCTTTCTCCGGTTCGCCGGGGCGGCGGCGGTGCTGGCCCTGCTGTCGCGGGTGCTGCGCTTCCCCCTGTTGCCGCCGCCGGGGGAGCGCTGGCCGCTGGCCCTGGTCGGGCTGCTCCAGATCGCCGGCATGCTGGACCTCAGTTCCATCGCGCTGCGGGTCGTGCCGCCGGGGCGGGCCGCGGTGCTCGCCTACACCATGCAAATGTGGGCGCTGCCGCTGGGCGTGCTGCTGGCCGGGGAGCGCTTCACGCGCGGGCGGGTGATCGGGGCGCTGCTGACCTTCGCCGGCGTCCTCGTCTTCTTCAACCCGGCGCTGCTGGACTGGAGCGACCCGGCGGTGCTGCTCGGCAACGGGCTGCTGCTCACCTGCGCGCTGAGCTGGGCGCTCGGCGCCACCCTCTACCGCCGACGCCGCGGCGGCTGGCGCACGCCCTTCTGGACCCAAACCTTCTGGCAGATCGCCGTCAGCGCCATGGCGACCGCGCCGCTGGCCCTGGCGGCGGAGCACGCCCGGCCGATCCACTGGACGCCCGCGCTGGGCACCGTCCTGGCCTTCAACTGGGTGATCGCGACGGGGCTGTGCTTCTGGTGGTGGGCAAAGTCGCTGACCGCCATGCCGGCGGCCCAGGCCGGGCAGATCATCTGCCTCGTCCCCGTCACCGCCCTGCTGCTGAGCGCGGTCTTCATGGGCGAGCCGCTGACCGTCGGCGTGATGATCGCGGTGGCGCTGATCGGTGCGGGAATCCTGACGACGATGCGGGCGCGGTAGGGGGGAGCGGTTGCGCCGGGCCCCCACCCAACCCTCCCCCGCTCCGCAGGGGAGGGCTTTTCTCCTCCCCCTGCGAAAGCGGGGGAGGTCGGGAGGGGGGCACCACCGCAACGACTTCCCCAACGCCAAACACCCGCCCGGATCGCTCCGGGCGGGTGCTGGTTCAGGCGTACCGAACGAAAGGGCGCCGGATTACTCCGCGGCGGCCTTCGTGGTGTTCATGCCGCGGCCGGTCGTGCGCTCGGCGATACGGGCCGACTTGCCGCGACGGTCGCGCAGATAGTACAGCTTGGCGCGGCGGACGGCGCCCTTGCGGACCAGCTCGATCGACTCCAGGCGCGGGGAGTAGAGCGGGAACACGCGCTCCACACCCTCGCCGTAGCTGATCTTGCGGACGGTGAAGGACGAATTCACGCCGGCGTTCCGGCGGGCGATCACGACGCCCTCGTAAGCCTGGACACGCTCGCGCGTGCCCTCGACCACCTTCACGTTCACGCGGACGGTGTCGCCCGGCGAGAACACAGGAATGGTCTTGCCGCCGAGGGCCTTCTCGATCTGCTCCTGCTCGAGCTGCTGCAACAGGTTCATGACACTACCCCTTTCCATCGGTGCGCCTCGCGGCGGACCGTCACTCTGGTTTCGGGCCGCGCCGGCGACCCCGTTTTCCAATCTGACCCTCGGCCTTCCTGCCCGCCTCGTAGCGGTCCCACAGGTCCGGTCGCCGGGCCTGGGTGATCCGCTCCGCCTCGGCGAGCCGCCAGGCGCGAACCTTCTCGTGGTGGCCGGACAACAGGATGTCCGGAACCGACCGTTCCACACCCTGCCCGTCGGTCCAGACCGCGGGCCGGGTGTAGTGGGGGTATTCGAGCAACCCCCGTTCGAAACTTTCCTCGCCCGCCGTCTCCACATTGCCCATGACACCGGGGAGCAAGCGCACCACGGCGTCGATCAGGCACAGGGCGGCGGTCTCGCCGCCGGACAGCACGAAATCCCCGAGGCTGACCTCCTCAAGGCCGTGCGCGTCCAGCACCCGCTCATCCACCCCTTCGTACCGGCCGCAGAGCAGGGTGACCACCGGGGTGGCCGCCAACTCCTTGACCAGCTCCTGGTCGAGCACCCGTCCGCGAGGCGACAGGTAGATCGCCCGTCCGCGTCCAGGAGTGCCCGGAGGACCCGCCGTCGCGGTCAGAGCCGCGTCCAGCACGTCGGGCCGCATGACCATGCCGGCCCCTCCGCCGAAGGGGGTGTCGTCGACGGAGCGGTGTTTATCGCGCGCGAACGAGCGAATGTCCACTGATTCCAACGCCCAGACTCCATTTTCCAGCGCCTTTCCCGCGAGGCTGAGCCCCAGCGGACCCGGAAACATCTCCGGGAACAGCGTCAGAACCTTGGCCGTCCAGACAAGAGAACCGGAAGCGCCGTGATTCACGGGCGGGTTCCCTTGTTTTCAACGTCGTCTTCAGCGACATCCGCGCCCTCCGGCGCGCCCTCTCCGTACTTTTCCGCCTCGCCGTCGCGCGCTTCGATGACCGCGGGAAGATCGACCACGACGCGGCCTCCCTTCACATCGACCACCGGAACGCAGGCGCGGGTGAAGGGCAGCATCTCCAGCGGCCCCGATTCCGTGCGGATCTCCAGCACGTCACCGGCTCCGAAGTCATACAGCGCCTTCACCGTGCCCCAGACGGTGCCGTCGGCGAGTTCCGCACGCAGCCCGATCAGGTCGGCGTGGTAGAACTCGTCCTCGTCCTCCGTCTCGGGCAGGGCGGAACGGTCCACATAGAGCCGGACACCGGTCAGCTCCTGCGCCTGTTCGCGCGTGGCGATGCCATCGACGCGGACCAGGAACAGATCCTTCATGGTGCCCTGAAGCGTCAGCGCGAAGCGCCGGGCGCCCCGCTCGTCCGAGAGGGGGCCGTAGGACGCCACGGCTCCCGGGTCCTCCGTGAAGCTTTTGACCTTCACGAGACCGCGGACGCCGTGCGCCCCGGCGAACTGGCCGACGCAGACTTTTGTGGACATGGCTTGAGCGTGTGCGTTGCGGGGCGTTCTGCCCCCATCCCATCCTTCCCCCGCCGGGCGGGGGAAGGAGCTCTATCCCCTCCCCCGCTCAGCTTTCGTGCAAACCAAAGGTTTGCACGAAAGCTGAGCGGGGGAGGGTCAGGGTGGGGGCAAATCCGCCGATCCTTATCAGCCCTCGGCGGCGGCCTTGGCGGCGGCCTCGGCCTTCAGACGCTCCTGCGCCTTGGCCTTCGGGGCGGACTTCTTCGGGGTCTCGCGGATTTCCGGCTTGGCGATCAGGCCGGCGTTCGCCAGGAACAGGGCGACGCGGTCCGTCGGCTGGCCGCCGACCGACAGCCAATGCTTGGCGCGCTCGGCGTCCAGGACGATGCGCTGCTCGTGCTCGCGCGGCAGCATCGGGTTGTAGGTGCCGATCTTCTCGATGAAGCGGCCGTCACGCGGGCTGCGGGCGTCGGCGACGACGATCGAGTAGAACGGGCGCTTCTTGGCGCCGCCACGGGCCAGACGGATCTTCAGGGACATGGGACAGTCGCTTCCTTGGTGTAGTCGCTTGGTGTGCGGTTGACGATAATCGCGCTCGTCGCGCGGTTGCTTTCGCCGGGGATCAGTTCGGCCCCCGGAAATTCTTCGGCAGGAGGCTCTGCAGCCCGTGGCGCATCAGCCCCTTCTGCCCCAGCTTCTGCACCTGCTTCATCATGCCGCGCATGGTGTCGTACTGCTTGAGCAGCTTGTTCACCTCCTGCACGCTGGTGCCGGAGCCGGCGGCGATGCGCTTGCGGCGCGACGCCTTGATGAGCTCGGGGTGCTTGCGCTCCTTCTTCGTCATCGAGGAGATGATCGCCTCCTGGCGCTTGATCACCCCGTCGTCGATGTTCGCGTCCTTGAGCTGATTCTTGATCTTGCCGATGCCCGGCAGCATGCCCATCAGGCCGGACATGCCGCCCATCTTGCGCAGCTGCTTGAGCTGGGAGGCCATGTCGTCGAGGTCGAAGCCCTGGCCCTTCTCCATCTTGCGGGCGAGCTTCTCGGCCTCTTCCTTGTCGATGGTCTCGGCCGCCTTTTCCACCAGCGACACCACGTCGCCCATGCCGAGGATGCGGCCGGCGATGCGGTCGGGGTGGAAGGCCTCCAGGGCGTCGATCTTCTCGCCCATGCCCAGCAGCTTGATCGGCTTGCCGGTGATCTGGCGCATCGACAGGGCGGCACCGCCGCGGGCGTCGCCGTCCACGCGGGTCAGCAGGATGCCGGTGATGCCGACCTTGTCGTTGAAGTTGGTGGCGACCGTCACCGCGTCCTGGCCGGTCATGGCGTCGGCGACCAGCAGCGTCTCCGCCGGCCTGGTCGCGTCGCGCACGGCCGCGACCTCGGCCATCAACTCCTCGTCGATGGACAGGCGGCCGGCGGTGTCGAGCATGACCACGTCGTAGCCTTCGCGCCGGCCGGTCTCGATGGCGCGCCGCGCGATGGCGACGGGGTCCTGGCCGGGGACGATGGGCAGCGTGGCGACGCCGGTCTGCTCACCCAGGACCTTCAGCTGCTCCTGGGCCGCCGGGCGGCGCACGTCCAGCGAGGCCATCAGGACCTTCTTGCGGTCCCGGTTCTTCAGGCGCAGCGCGATCTTGGCGGTGCTGGTGGTCTTGCCCGAGCCCTGGAGGCCGACCATCAGGATCGGCACGGGGGCGGCGGCGTTGAGGTTGATCTCCTCGCCCTGCCCCAGCATCTCCACGAGGTTGTCGTGGACGATCTTGATGACCTGCTGGCCGGGGGTGATCGAGCGCAGGACCTCCTGGCCGATCGCGCGTTCCTTGACCTGGTTGACGAACTGCTTGACCACCGGCAGGGCGACGTCGGCCTCCAGCAGCGCCACGCGCACCTCGCGCAGCGCGGCGTTGACGTCCTCCTCGCTCAGCGCGCCGCGGCGGCGCAGCTTGTCGAAGATGTCGCCCAGGCGTCCGGTCAGGCCATCGAACATGGGTCAGCGGTCCTCAGTTTCGGTCTCCATCCGCTCGAACGCGATCGGCTCAAGCACAAACGAGCCAGTGCGCGAAACTCGCGGACTGGCGGAGGTCCCCGGCGCACAGGCCAATGGTACCCGGTCGATGGCTCGACGGATGCAGGTCGGCGGACCATACGCATCGCGAGGGGCGGAGTCAACAACCCAACGACCACGCCCCGCTGGACCCTCTTGCGCAACGCCCCGCGAAGGGCCACTATTTCCTTACACAACCAAGGGCTTTGCGGCCCGGGAACAGCGCCCGCGATAGAACGCATTCGAGGCGTACTTGAATAAAGCGTTACCGATTGTTAACTTTTTCTTCGCGGCTCCCCTTTAGACTGTGCCGCGACTCCAACCCGGGATTTCCCTGATGCCCCCCGCGCAAGGCTTCGGAACGAACACGCCGCGCACCAAGCTGACGCAGAGTCAGCTGAACACAATCCTGCTCCGCCATCAGGCTTTCCGGAAAAGCCAGCCCGGCGGTGTGCGCGCCAATCTGAAGATGCGCGACCTGTCGCATCTGGACCTGTCCGGCATCGACCTGTCCGACGCCGACCTGTCGGGGGCGAAGCTGTTCAGCGCACGGCTGACCCGGGCCAACCTGACCAACGCGAACCTCTACGCCGCCGACCTGCGGCTGGCCAACCTGGAGAAGGCCGACCTGCGCCGCGCCGACCTGCGCGGCGCCTGCCTGCGCGGCGCCGTGCTGTCGGAAGCCATGCTGGTGGAGGTGGACCTGCGCGACGGCACGCTGCTGCATTACACGCCGTCGGGCGAGATGATGGCGCACAATTTCGAGGATTCCGTCCTTACGTCGGAGCTGACAGCGGCGGTCATCCGCGGCGCCGACCTGTCGCGGGCCAAGGTGGCCAACGCCTTCGTCATGCAGACCGACCTGACCGACGCGATCCTGCGCGGCACCAAGTTCATGCGCGCGAACTTGACGAACTCCAACCTGACGGGCTGCGACCTGACCGACGCCGACCTGTCGGAGGCCAACCTGTCCGGCGCCCGGCTGTCCGGCGCGGTGATGACCAACTGCGCCATCGGGCGCGCCAACTTCACCAACGCCAACCTGATCGGCGCCATTCTGGACGCGGCCCAGCTCCGCTCGCCCAACCTGTCCGCCGCGGTGATGGCGAAGGTTCTGGAGAATCCGGACGATGACCTGCGCAACATCCTGACCCTGCACCTCTCCTGGATCGACAGCGGCGGCAAGGACGGCAAGCGCGCCGACCTCTCGTCGCTCGACCTGTCGGGGCGCAACCTCGACGGCATCAACCTGTCGGCCGGCATCCTGCAATGCATCACGCTGCGCGGGGCATCCATGATGGGCACTTCGCTGGCCATCGCCGACCTGTCGCTGTCGGACCTGCGCAAGGTGAACTTCACCAAGGCGGACCTGCGCGGCGTCAATTTCGAACGGGCGACCCTGACCGGCGCGAACCTGACCGAGGCGCAGCTCGGCCCCGTGCACATCCAGGGATCGAGCAGCCACGTCTGGCGGGCCAACCTGCAGCGCGCCCGCATGGGCATGGCCGTGCTGAAGGACGCCGACCTGCGCAAGGTGAACCTGTCCGGCGCCAACCTCGCCGGGGCGGACCTGCGCGGCGCCAACCTGAGCGAGGCCGACCTGACCGGCACCGACCTGACCGGCGCGGACCTCGACGGGACGGTTCTGGACGGCACCAGCCTGACCGACGCCATCGGGATCGAGGAGATGACCGGGACCTGATCCGTTCGCGGATTCAGGGCCGCCGTTGCGTCCAGGGGCCGGAGCGGTAGGCCGTGCGGACGTGGTTGATCAGCAGGTTGCGCGCGTCGATCAGCTGGGCCATGCGGTCGCGGCAGGCGACCACCCCGGTGTCCGGGTGATAGACCGGGGCCAGCTCGCGGAAGCGCTTCACCACCCGGTCCTCGTCGAAGCACCACTCGTTGACGAAGCCGAACATCTGGGCGGCGTCGCGCACCTGCGTCAGCTTGCCGTCCAGCGGGCGGAAGGACACCCGCTCCAGCGCGTGGGCCAGCGCCTTGTTGCGGTAGGTCAGGGTTTCCACCGCCCCTTCCAGCCGCCCGGCCTCCTCGGCGGGCATCAGCCGGCAGCCGGGGTCGGCCAGCGCCAGCGCCGCCGCCAGAGCCCGGCGGATCGCCGCGTCGCCATGGCCGGGCGGCAACCGCAGGTCCAGCACCGTCCGCTCCGCGTCATCGTCCGGGGCGCCGGGGTCGGGCGTCCGCTCGGGCACCAGCAGCAGCGCCGCGGCGGTGAGCGCGGACAGGTCGGTGCCGCGCCGGGCGGCCAGACGGACCGCCGCCGCTGCGAAAGCGGGGGCGCAGGGAACCCGGTAGGGGATGGCGGGCGGAGCGCCGATGCTCCGGACCGACGGGAAGAACCCGGCGTCCGCTTCGGTCAGCGCGGCGAAGGGATAGCCATCCGGAGCGGTCATGAGGGGCACCAACGCGTCGTGCGTGTGGCGCGACTCTAACGCAATCTCCGGATTCCGCGCAACGGCCCACCCCGTCGCAGGAGATGTAACACGAAGCCGGCGCTCCCCCGCCCGTCGGCGGTCATCCGGCCGCTCACCCGGCGGGTCAGCGGTGCATCATCGCGGGCTTGGCCGGCAGCTTCTGCAGCATGTCCTCGATGTAGGCCTCGTCGCTCTTGCCCGACATGGCGGCGAAGCCCTTCAGCATCTGGCTGCCGAAACTGAAGACACCGGTCAGGTCGATCTTCCAGGCCCCGCCCTCGCGCACGAAGTCGGCGGGCACCAGCGCCGGACGGTTGTCGACCATCAGGATCGCCGAGGCGCGGTCGCCGCGCACCCGCACCGGGCCGAGCCCGCTGCTGCCGATGACGTTGGGGCCGAGCCAGCCGTTCTTCATGCCGTGATCGGCCAGTTCGCCCAGCGACATGCGGCGCAGATCCGCCGGGGTGACGTAGCGGCGCAGCCCCATGGCGGCGAACTTCTCCGCCGGCTCCAGCTTGGCGAGACCGGCGTCGTTGCCGCTGCGGGCGACGCCGCGCACCTGCTCCAGCTTGTCGACCGACGCGCGGGACAGCAGCGGAACCACCGCCGCGCCGCGCTTCTGCGCCAGGGCGGAGCGGGCGCTTTCGAAGACCGCCGTGACCTCCCGCTCCTCCGGGGAAGCGGGCGGCGGGGCGGCAACAGCGGGAAGGGAAAGACCGAGGAACAACAGCAGCAGGGCCAGGGCGCGCATGAACGGGTCCGTGTGGTGGCGCGGCGTCAGGCTTTCTCCTCGACTCCGAAGAAGGCGAGCTGCCAACGCATCTCGTCGTCGGACATCGGGTAAAGGACGCCTTCCTTTGCCATAAGCGCGGTTTTTGGCGGAATCTGGGCGATGCGCAATTGCACCTGCCGGGCGAAGCGCATCGACAGGCCGCAGCGCCACACCAGGGAGGTGACGGCGCGCGGGGCGTGGGTGCCGATGATGCGGTCGATGATCGGCATCGGAAGCTGCGCCAGCTCGCCCAGCCCGGCCAGGACGAAGGCGCGGTCGCCCTCCGCCAGCGCGCCTTCCAGCAGCTTCTCCGTCAGCTTGCCTTCCTTGTTCAGCCGGGCCGCCTTGTCGGAGGGGCGTTCGGCCGCCTTGTCCTTGTCGCCCGGCAGATGGCCAAGCTCCTCCTCCCCGAAATCGACGAGGCCGCGGGCCGCACCGGCTCCACCGCCGCCGTTGCCACCCGCCCCGCGGTTGACGCGCGCCCGCACGCCCTCGGCCAGGGCGCGGGCGGCGGCGGGGTCGAGGTCGGTGCGCTCCCGCAGGACCTTCAGCAGGTTGTCGGCGACGAAGCTCGCCAGACGCGCCACGGCGCGGGCCGGCAGGCGCGGCCGGCGCACCAGCGGGGCGTGCCAGGGCTCGTGCTGCGGTGCCTGGTCGAGGATGCGGTCCAGCGTCTCCTCGCGGATCTGCGCCGAGGGGTTGGCGAGCAGGGCGGTCATCGCCGCCTCGTCGTCGGCCCGCGCGATGGCGTCGGCGACGGAGGCCGAGATCTGCTTGCGCCCGGCGATCGCCGACAGGGCGCCGGCCACCGGACCGCGCATGATGATGTCGGCCAGATCCTCGTCGGTCAGGATCGGCGAGAATTGCAGGACCGGGGCGCAGACCGACAGCTCCACGTCGCGGGCCAGCGTGTTGATGACGCCGTGCGGCGCGCCGGGCAATTCCTTCAGCGCCTCGGCCAGAATGCCGCGCACCTCCGTCGCCTGGTCGCGGGCCAGCGCCTCCAGGCACTCCAGCGTCAGCCGCTCGATCTGCGACGCCTGGTCGGCGGACAGGTCGGGCAGCAGCCGGGCGACCTTCTGGGCCAGGGCGCCGCGCACCGCGACCTCCCGGTCCTTGGCCAGCATCAGGTCGGCCTGCCGCGGCGTGCCGGCGTTGGTGGCGATCGCCTCCCGGACCTCCGCCGCGGTGTCGGCGGCCAGGAAATAGAGCAGCTCCGGCCGGGTCTCGGGCGACGCGGCGACGCGGCGACGCACCGCCGGGTCGGCGCTGCGCGCCATCTGCTTGGCCGCCTCGTAATCGGCGGGGTCGAGAAGCTGGGGGTCGGCGTGGTCGCCGCGGGTGGTCATAGGGACGTCTCCGCCGCCATGACGGCGTCCGTGGGCAGCGGGGCGACGGCGTAATGGCCCTTTCCGCGCTTCTTGGCGTCGTACATCGCCGAGTCGGCGCGGTCGGTCAGTTCCTGCAGGGTCTCGCGCCCCACCCGGTGGACGGCGATGCCGATGGACAGCCCCAGCGGCTTGTCCGGCCCGGCGGAGAGATGGCGCAGAGCCGCCATGCCGGCCAGCAGCCGCTCGGCCACCGCCACGGCCTGCGCCTCGTCGGTGCGGCCCAGCCACAGGACGAACTCGTCGCCGCCCAACCGCCCCGGCAGATCGCCGGGCCGGACGCCGTTGGTCAGCAACCCGCCGATGGCCATCAGCACGGCGTCGCCCTGCTGGTGGCCGTGCAGGTCGTTCACCGCCTTGAAGTTGTCGAGGTCCACATAGAGAAGCGCGGACGGCCCGGTGTCCGGGCGGCCGAGCACCTCCTCCAGCCGCTCGAAGAAGGTGCGGCGGTTGAACAGGCCGGTCAGCCCGTCGCGCTCCGACAGGCGGCGCAGCCGCTCCTGATAGGCCAGATGCGCGTGGGCGATGCCGATGTGGTCGGCCACGCCGGACAGCAGCATCCGGTCCTCCTCGTCCCAGGGATCGGAGTCGTCGCCGCGCCAGACCACCACCGCGCCGTTGACGGCCTGACGGTGTTCCGTCCGGGCGGCGAGCAGCCGGTTCGCCCCCAGGGTCAGCTCCCGCGCGTCCTCGCCGGCGGCGATTTCCTCCAGAACCGGCCGCGACAGGTCGGACAGCAGCTCCTCCGGGATCTCCGCGGCGAAATCGGCGGCCGGACGCAGGGCGCCGGTCTCCGTCGCGCGGTAGATGCGGCAGCCGTCGGCGCCCAGCGCGCGGGCGGTTTCCACCGCGGCGACGTGCAGCGCCTTCTGGGCATCGAGCTGGTCGCGCAGCGTGTGGACGATGTGGGCGAGCATCTTCTCGCGGTTGCGCACCCGCGCCAGTTCGGCCGAGCGCAGCACCTGCTCCGTCGTCTCGCGGCAGACGCCGCGCGCGCCCATCCACTCGCCCTGCGGGCCGAACAGCGGCACCGCCGACACGACGAAGCAGGCGGGCAGCTCATCAACCCGCTTCAGCCACAGCTCCGCCTGATCGACGGGGCGGCGGGTGTCGAACGGCAACGGCAGGTCGCCCCACTCGGTCACCGCCAGATCCTTGGGGTTGCGACCAATCAACGCATCGGGGGTGTAGCCCAGCGCTCCCTTGGGCGTGACGAAGACGAATCGCCCGTCGCTGCCCGTTTCCCAGGCAAAATCGCTCGAAACCTCGACGAGGTCCTTGTAGCGGCGGCGCGACTCGATCAGCGTCTGGCGGAGCTGCCGTTCCAGCGTGGCGTCGCGCCCCAGCAGAAGAATGTCCCCTCCGGGCAGCGGCGTGGCCGCCCATTCGACGATCATCACGCCGCGCGGCAGCTCCACCGGAAGGGAGCGAAGGCCCGGCGCGACGCTGCAGGTCGCCAGCCATCCCTGGATGTCCGCCAGCCAGCGCCCGCCGGCGGACAGCAGCTCGTCCGCGGCGGCGTTCGCCGCGGCAACCGCGTGAGCGGAATCCAGCCAGAGCGCCGGACCGGGGAAGGCGGCCAGGAGCGTGGGGGTCGGAAAGGCGCCGGGCGGGTTGACCGGCGGAACGTCGGATATGGGGTCTGCGGACACGGTGCGAACCTGAGACTGCGCGGCGCGGAGTATACCGGAAAAATGCGCATCCTTCCCGAATCTTTCTTCAGGCGGTCCAGATGGCTGCCATACGCAACCCATCATTGAACAGCCCCCCCGCCCCGGAGCGGAAACGGGCCATGCGGCGAAGCGGCTTGCGGGCGGACCGGCGAAGCCCCATTCTTCACCCCATGATGGCTTCCCTCCGCGACACCGGGGTCTGGATCTTCGACCTCGACAACACCCTCTATCCCGCCTCCTGCAACCTGTTCGCACAGGTGGACCGGCGCATCGGCGATTTCATCGCCGGGCATTTCGGCATCACCTACGAGGAGGCGCGCGTCATGCAGAAGCGCTTCTTCCGGGAACACGGGACGACGCTGCGCGGCCTGATGGTGGAGCATGACGTCGATCCGGTGCCCTTCCTGGACTACGTCCACGACATCGACGTCAGCCCGGTGGCGCCCTGCCCCAGCATGGCGGACGCGCTGAACCGGCTGCCGGGGCGCAAGATCATCTACACCAACGGCTCCGTCCGCCACGCCGAGAACGTGACGCGGCAGCTCGGCATCGACGGCTGCTTCGAGGCGACCTTCGGCATCGTCGAGGCCGGCTACGTGCCCAAGCCCGACCCGCGGCCCTACGACATCCTGGTGGACCATTACGGCATCGACCCCGCCCGCGCCTGCATGGTGGAGGACATCGCCCGCAACCTCGTCCCCGCCCACGCGCTCGGCATGACGACGGTGTGGGTGCGCAGCGAGGCCGACTGGTCGCGCCCCGACCAGGGCGGAGTCGGCACCGGCAGCCACATCGACCACACGGTGGACGACCTGCCGGCCTGGCTGGAGGAGGTCGCGGGCTGAGCGGCGGCCGCGAGCCCCCCAGACCCCCGCGAAGACCCCCGCGAGAACCCTTTAAGAACCCATTGAGAACAAGGCAACGTTGACAAGGCGGCGCGGCCCGGCCCATGTTCCGAACCCTCGAACAGACAGCCCAGCGAATGCCGCCATGAGCCACGCCAGCCTCGAATCCGCCGTCAACGCCGCGTGGGAAACCCGCGACACCCTGAACGTTTCGACCAAGGGCGCCGTCCGCGACGCCGTCGAGGAGGCCCTGTCCGGCCTCGACTCCGGCGACCTGCGCGTCGCGCAGAAGACGGACGCCGGCTGGGTCGTGAACCAGTGGCTGAAGAAGGCGGTCCTGCTGTCCTTCCGCCTGAACGCCAACGAGACGATCCCCGGCGCGCCGGGCGGCGCCTCCTGGTACGACAAGGTGCCGCCGAAGTTCGAAGGCTGGTCCGAGGCGCAGTTCCAGGCCGCCGGCTTCCGCGCCGTTCCGGGCGCGGTGGTCCGCCGCTCCGCCTACGTCGCGCCGAACGTCATCCTGATGCCCAGCTTCGTCAACGTCGGCGCCTATGTCGACAGCGGCACCATGGTGGACACCTGGGTCACCGTCGGCTCCTGCGCGCAGATCGGCCGGAACGTCCACCTGTCGGGCGGCGTCGGCATCGGCGGCGTGCTCGAGCCGCTCCAGGCCAACCCGGTCATCATCGAGGACGACTGCTTCGTCGGCGCCCGCTCCGAGGTGGTCGAGGGCGTGATCGTGGAGCGCGGCGCCGTGCTGTCCATGGGCGTCTTCATCAGCGCCTCCACCAAGATCATCGACCGCAACACCGGCGAGGTCTTCGTCGGCCGCGTCCCGGCCTATTCCGTCGTGGTGCCGGGCACCCTTCCGGGCAAGCCGCTGCCCGACGGCACGCCGGGTCCGGGCCTCTATTGCGCCGTGATCGTGAAGCGCGTGGACGAGCAGACCCGCGCCAAGACCTCCATCAACGACCTGCTGCGCGACTGACGCCGGGGAAGACGCCACGATGACCACCGCCGCCGCTCCCTCCTTCGACCCCTGCGATCCCGTCGCGGTGGCGCAGGCCCTGATCCGCTGCCCCAGCGTGACGCCCGAGGACGGCGGCGCTCTGGGCGTCCTGGAGGCGGCGCTGGCGCCGCTGGGCTTCGTCTGCCACCGCCTGCGGTTCGAGGAGGAGGGCACGGCGCCGGTGGACAACCTCTATGCCCGCCTGGGCACGGAGGGGCCGAACTTCTGCTTCGCCGGACACACCGACGTGGTGCCGCCCGGCGAGCTGAAGGGCTGGTCCATCGATCCCTTCGCCGCGGAGATCCACAACGGCCGCCTCTACGGCCGGGGTGCGGTGGACATGAAGGGGGCCATCGCCGCCTTCGTCGCCGCCGCGGCCCGCCACGTCAAGGCCGGCGGCGTTCCCAAGGGCTCGATCAGCCTGCTGATCACCGGGGACGAGGAAGGGGTCGCCATCAACGGCACCCGCAAGGTGCTGGACTGGCTACAGGCCAAAGGTGAAAAACTCGACGCCTGCGTGGTCGGGGAGCCGACCAACCCCAAGGCGCTGGGCGACATGATCAAGATCGGGCGGCGCGGCAGCATGACCGCCTTCCTGACCGTCCACGGCGCGCAGGGACACGTCGCCTACCCGCATCTGGCCGACAACCCGCTGCCCCGGCTGGCCCGCATGCTGGCCGCCATCACGGCGGAGCCGCTGGACGCCGGCACCCCGCATTTCCAGCCGTCGAACCTGGAGCTGACCACCATCGACGTGGGCAACCCGGCGCACAACGTCATCCCGGCGCAGGGCAAGGCGACGCTGAACATCCGCTTCAACGACCTGCACAGCGCCGACACGCTGCTGGCGTGGCTGCGCGAGCGGCTCGACGGGGTGGGCGGCTCCTACGAGCTGGACCATTTCGTGTCGGGCGACAGCTTCCTCACCCCGCCCGGCCCGCTGACCGAGCTGGTGGCGGACGCCGCGGAACGCGTCACCGGGCGCCGGCCCGAGTACTCGACGACCGGCGGCACGTCGGACGCCCGCTTCATCAAGAATTTCTGCCCGGTGGTCGAGTTCGGCCTCGTCGGGCAGACGATGCACAAGGTGGACGAGCACACCGCGCTGGACGACCTGACCCGCCTGACCGACATTTACGGCGAGGTTCTGCGGAACGTCTTCGACCGGATCGGTTGACGTAAGGCTTCCTCCGCCCGTTCCCACCACCCTCCGGTGACCGCAACATGCCGCTGACCGCCCGGGACGTCGCCTCCTCCGTCTTCGGCGCCTATCGTCTGGCCCGGTTCGACCCCACCGGATTGCAGCATCTGGACCGCACCCCCGAAGGGGCGTGGAAATCCTTCTACGCCGCGGTGATCGTCGCCCCGGCCTGGACGCTGCTGCTGGCGATCCGGCTGTGGGGCCAGGTGCCGGACACGCCGCTGTTCCAGCTCGTGGTGGTGGAGGCCATCGCCTACGTCATCAGCTGGACCGCCTTCCCCGTGGTCATGCACGGGGTGAGCGGGCTGCTGGACCGGCAGAACCGCTACGTCGATTTCCTGTGCGCCTACAACTGGTCGTCGGTCGTGCAGATGGGCATCTATCTGCCGGTGGTGATCCTGGCCGCCACGGGGATTCTGCCCGGCCCGATCTCCGAAGGGCTGGTGTTCGGCATCATGCTGGCGATGCTGACCTACCAGTGGTTCGTCATGCGCACGGCGCTGGACATCTCCGGCGTCGCGGCGGCGGTCCTGGTGCTGCTCGACCTGTTCCTGTCGGCGCTCATCACCGATTTCGCCGACGGGCTGCTGTAGGAACCTTTTGCCCCCACCCCGGCCCTCCCCCGCTTCGCGGGGGAGGGCCGGGGTGGGGGCAAGGCCCCCCTGCCCCTCACACCCCCCGGGTGCTGACGCCCGCGTCGGCGAAGGTCGCCATGCCGGCGTGGCAGGCGCAGGCCGACTTCACGATGTTGATCGCCAGCGCCGCGCCCGAGCCCTCGCCCAGGCGCATCCCCAGATCGAGCAGCGGCTCCTTGCCGATGGCGGCGAGCAGATGGTCGTGGCCCGGCTCGACCGAGCGGTGGGCGACCATGCAATGGTCGAGCGCCCGGCGGTCGGCCTTGAACAGCACCGCCGCCGCCGCCGTGCAGGCGTAGCCGTCGAGCAGCACCGGCACCCGCGCCATGCGGGCGGCCAGGATGGCGCCGGCGATGGCCGCCAGCTCATAGCCGCCGAAGCAGCGCAGCGCCTCGAACGGGTCGTCCTTGGCCTGCGGGTTGGCGGCCAAGCCGGCCTCGACGGCGGCGACCTTGCGGGCCAGCCCCTCGTCGTCCACGCCGGTGCCGCGGCCCGTCCAGTCCTTGGCCTCGCCGCCGAACAGGGCATGGCAGAGCGCCGCCGCCGCGGTGGAGTTGCCGATGCCCATCTCGCCGAGCGCCAGAAGCTGGACGCCCGTCTCCACGGCCATCATGCCGTAGGCCATGGCCTGGCAGCAGTCCTCCTCACCCATCGCCGGTCCTTCGGTGAAGTCGGCGGTGGGGGTGTCCAGGTCCAGCTCGTAGACGCGCAGGTCGGCGTCGGCCACCTCGCAGAGCTGGTTCACGGCGGCGCCGCCGTTCTGGAAGTTCTGGACCATCTGGGCGGTCACCGCCGCCGGGTAGGCCGAGACGCCGCGGGCGGCGACGCCGTGGTTGCCGGCGAAGACGGCGACGCGCGGGCGGCGCACTTCCGCCGGGTGCTGGCCCTGCCACGTCGCCATCCACTGGGCGATCTCCTCCAGCCGGCCGAGCGCGCCCGCCGGCTTGGTGAGCTGCCGTTCGCGCTGGAGGGCCGCCGTGCCGGCGTCGAGGTCCGGCCCCGGCAGGTTGCGCACCAGCGCACGGATTTCCTCGAAGGTGATGGCGGGCTGCGTGTTGCTCATGGCGAAGGGTCCTGGCGCTGACGGCAGAGGATGTGATCGGGAAGCGATGAAAAAAGCGGCGCGACCTTGGACCATTCCCGATCCGCTGTCAAAGCGCCTCTCGTCCGGTCTGTCATCCGTTGCTGGGCTGTTATCCGTTGCGGCGGGCCTGGCGTTGCCGTACTCCGAAGCGCCATGTCCGCAGATTCCCCCGCCCCGTCCCTCTCCCGCTGGACCGCCGATCTGGCGCTGGCCGTCGTCTTCCTGACGCGGTTGCCCCTGCGCCTGTCCGGCCCGCTGGCCGGGGACGCCCACGCCCGCGCCATGGGCTGGTTCCCCCTGGTCGGCGCCGGTGTCGGGCTGTGCGGCGGGGCGGTCTACGGGGTGGCAGCGCTGGCCCATCTGCCGCCGCTGCCGGCGGCGCTGCTGGCGCTGGGCGCCATGGTCTGGCTGACCGGCGCCCTGCACGAGGACGGGGCGGCGGACGTCGCCGACGGATTCGGCGGCGGGCGCGACAAGGCCCGCAAGCTGGAGATCATGCGGGACAGCCGGGTCGGCAGCTACGGCGTGCTCGCCATCACCTTTTCGGTCGCCGTCCGGGCCTCGGCGCTGGCGGCGCTGGCCGAGCCGAGCCTCGTCATCCCCGCCCTGCTCGCCTCGGGCGCCCTGTCGCGCGGCGGCATGGCGGTGATCGCCCGCGTCATGGACCCGGCCCGCGCCGACGGCCTCGCCGCCCGGCAGGGGCGCCCGTCGCCCGGCACGGTGGCCCTGTCGCTCGTGCTGGCGCTGGCCGTGGCCGTGGCGGCGCTGAAGGGCCTGGCCGTTGCCGCGATCCCGGCCGCGATTCTGGGGGGCGTGGCGGTGGCGTGGCAGGCGCGGCGCCAGATCGGCGGCCACACCGGCGACGTGTTCGGCGCCGCCCAGCAGGTGGCGGAGGCCGCGATTCTGCTCACCCTCGCCGCGACTGTTGCATGAAAAACACTCGCTGGTGGCTCATCCGCCACGCTCCCGTCCCGAATCCGGGCAAGGTGATCTACGGGCGGAGCGATCCCGCCGCCGACACCGGCGATTCCGACGCGCTGGCGGCGCTGGCGGCGCGGCTGCCCGCGCAGGCGGTCTGGGTGACCTCGCATCTGCGCCGCACCCGGCAGACGGCCGCGGCGCTGCGCCTGCCCGGCAGCGACATGGCGCTGGTCGAGCCGGCGCTGGCCGAGCAGGATTTCGGCCGCTGGGAAGGGCTGTCCCACGACGAGGTGGCGGCGCTGCATCCCGAGGAGACCCGCCGCTTCTGGAGCGATCCCGCGGCGGAGGCCCCGCCGGAGGGCGAGAGCTTCGCCGCGGTGATGGAGCGGGTGGCCGGCGCCGTCGCGCGGCTGACCGACCTCTACGCCGGGCGCGACATCGTGGCGGTGATCCATGGCGGGTCGATCCGCGCGGCGCTGGCGCTTGCCCTGGACCTGACGCCTCAGGCGGCGCTGCGGCTGGCGGTGGCGCCGCTCTCGCTGTCGCGGATCGACCATTACGGCAGCGACGAAGGCGGTTCGTGGTCGGTCGCGGCCCTGAACGCGCTCGGAACCTTTCCGGGCAGAGGGCGTTGACCGGACTCCGTTGGGCTACCAATAGAGGGTCAGACCATGGCAAGAAGCGCTGACGATCGCGAGGCCGCCGAGAAGCTCTGGGGCATGATCAAGGGCGTCCGCATCTGCATGATGACGACGCTGGACGAGAACGGCATTTTGCACTCCCGCCCGATGGCCACCCTGCCGCACGCGGGATTCGACGATGGAACCTTGTGGTTCTTTACGCGGGCCGACTCGCCGAAGGTCCATGAACTGAAGACGCATTGGCGCGTCAACCTCTCCTACGCCGATCCCGACAAGCAGGATTACGTGTCGGTGTCCGGCGTGGCGGAGACGGTGCGCGACCGCGACAAGATCCGCTTCCTGTGGCGGGACATCCTGTCCACTTGGTTCCCGCAGGGGGTGGACGACCCCGATCTCGCGCTGCTGAAGGTCAGCGTCGATCAGGCGGAATATTGGGACAGCCCGTCGAGCGCGATGGTCTACGCCTACGGCTATGTGAAGGCGAAGATCACCGGCGAGCCGCCGAAGCCGGGGGATCACGCGAAGATCGCGTTCCAGTAAGGGCATGAAAGGGGCAGTCTTTGCCCCCACCCTTCCCATGCTTCGCATGGGCCCCTTCCCTCCCCCGCTATCGCAGGAGAGGGAGCTTGATCCCCTCCCCTGCGAAGCGGGGGAGGGTCAGGGAGGGGGCAATCAGGCCCCCATCCCTCTCACTTCTCCTCGACCGCCGGCTTCCCGCCACCATCCAGCGCCCCGACCCGCTTCTTCAGGTCGGTCACGTCCGCGTGCATCCGCTTCAGCCGGGCCAGCCCCTTGTACTGGTCGAAGGCGCGGTCGCGCGGCACCGCCGGGTAGCCCATGTAGACGGCCTTCGCCGGGATGTCCGTCCCCACGCCGGAATTCGCGGCCACCACCGCGTCGTTGCCGATCTTCACATGGTCGGCCACGCCGACCTTGCCGGCCAGCACCACGCGGTCGCCGATGGTCGTGCTGCCGGCGATGCCGACATGGCCGCACAGCATGCAGTTGGTGCCGATCTGCACGTTGTGGCCGATCTGCACGAGGTTGTCGATCTTGGTGCCGGAGCCGATGCGGGTCGCCGTTATGGTGCCGCGGTCGATGGTTGCGTTCGCCCCGACCTCCACGTCGTCGCCGAGGATCACCGTGCCGATGGAGTTCACGCGGTGGATCAGCACGTTGGTGCCGACCACCTTGCCCGTCGCCTTGGCCGATTCGACGCTGCCCGGCTCCGGCGTCACGAAGCTGAAGCCGTCGTTGCCGACCGCGGCGTTGGGGTGGATGATGCAGCGCTCGCCCATCACCACCCGCTCGCCGATGCGGGCGCCGGGGTGCAGCAGGCAGTCCTTGCCGATCACCGCCTCCGCCCCGACCGTGGCGTGGGGCATGACGATCACGCCCTCGCCCAGCACCGCCCTCGGCCCGACATAGGCGAAGGGACCGACCGACACGCCCGTCCCCAGGATGGCCTCCGGCGCCACGAAGGCGGCGGGGTGGACCCCCGGCTCGGCGTGGACCGGCTTCTCGAAGACGGTGGTCAGGCCGGCCATGGCGAAGCGCGGGCGCTTCACGACGATCCAGCCCTTCAGATTGGCCGGCACCTCCGCCCCCTCCGCGATCACGGCGGCGACGGCCCGGCCGTTGGCCAGCAGCTCCGTCAGGCCCTTTTCCATGGCGAGCGCCAGATCCTCCGGCCCCTCGGCCTCCGACGGGTGGACGGCGCGGGCGATGCGCAGGGTGCCGTCGCCCTCCAGCGCCGCGCCCAGGGCGGCGGCGATCTCGGCGAGGGTGACCGGGGCGGCGGGGGAAACGGGGGTCATGGCGGCGCTCTGGCTGTCGGTCCGAAGAGGCCGGGACGCTACCACGGCGGGCCGGTGCTGGCGAGGGCCGGCGCTTTTTGTCATTCCCCGGTCTGCAGCAGCGCCCCGCGCACCCGCGCCTGGTGGAAGGAATAGAGGAAAGCGGCCGTGCACAGCCCCATGAACAGCGCGTTCAGCCCCACCGCCCAGGCCAGATGGTCCCAGCGCATCGTGCCGTCGAACAGGATGGCGCGCATCCCCTCGAAGACGTGGGCGGAGGGCAGCGACAGGGCGACCCATTGCAGCCAGCCCGGCAGGACGCTGACCGGGTAGTAGACGGCGCTGACCGGGGCCAGCATGAAGACCACGATCCAGGCCAGCCCTTCCGCCCCCATGCCGTAGCGCAGGATCAGCGCCACGATGACCAGCCCCAGCGACCAGCCGAAGACGATCAGGTTGGCGAAGAAGCCGGCCAGCGGCAGCCCGAGGTCGAACAGCGAATAGCCGAACAGCGGAATCGCCAGCAGCGCCGCCGGCACCACGCCGATGACGGTGCGGATCAGGCTCATCCCGAACAGCGCCGCCACCCATTCGCCGGGGCGCAGCGGGCTGACGAAGAGGTGGCCGAGGTTGCGCGACCACATCTCCTCCAGGAAGGACACCGACACGCCGAGCTGGCCGCGGAACAGCACGTCCCACAGCAGCACCGCGCTGACCAGCACCCCCGCCCCCTGCGCCACCCAGGCGCTGGAGGAGGCCATGAACTGGTTGATGTAGCCCCACAGGATCATCTGCATGGTCGGCCAGTAGGCCAGCTCCAGGAAGCGCGGCCAGGAGCCGCGCAACAGATACCAGTAGCGCAGCACCATCGCCCCGACCCGGCGCAGCGAGAAGGCCGGATTCGGGTGAACCATCGCAGCGGCGTCACTCGGCAGCATCGGCAGCCTCCCGCCGGTCGTCCCGACTGGCGTCTTCCCCATTGGCACGGTCGCGGGCAATGTCGAGGAACACGTCCTCCAGCGAGGTCCGGCCGTAGCGGGCCAGCAGCCCCGACGGCGACCCGCGGTCGACGATCCGCCCCTGGCGCATCATCAGCACGTCGTCGCACATCCGCTCGACCTCCAGCATGTTGTGGGAGGCGAGCAGGATGGTGGCCCCCGACTCCAGGCGGTAGCGCTCCAGATAGGTGCGGATCCAGTCCGCCGTGTCGGGGTCGAGCGAGGCGGTCGGCTCGTCCAGCAGCAGAAGCTCCGGCCGGTTGAGCAGCGCCTTGGCCAGCGCCACCCGCGTCTTCTGCCCGGCCGACAGCCCGCCCGAAGGACGCTCCAGGAAGCGGGTCAGCTCCAGATGCTCGGCCAGCTCCTCCACCCGCCGCTTCACCCCCTTCAGCCCGTAGAGATGGCCGTAGACGGTCAGGTTCTCCCGCACGGTCAGCCGGTGCGGCAGCTCCACATAGGGGGAGGAGAAATTCATGCGGGGCAGCGCCGCGTGGCGGTGGCGCACCATGTCCACCCCCAGCACCTCCACCGTGCCGGAGGTCGGCAGCAGCAGCCCGAGCAGCATGGAGATGGTCGTCGTCTTGCCGGCCCCGTTGCCGCCGAGAAGCCCGGTGACCGACCCCGCCGCGACGGTGAAGGAGATGCCGTCCACGGCGGTGACCTCGCCGGACCGGGCGGTGCCGTAGCGTTTGGTCAGGGTCTCGACCCGGATGGCGTGCTGTTTTGCGCATTGATCCATAGGCGGAGAATATGGCCGCTTGGCGCGCAAACGCCAGAGTGGCAAAACAGCACCCGAGCCATTCGATGTGACGCCGCGGGAAGAGCGGCCTTTCCGGAAAGTCCGTCCCCATGACCGTCGGTTCCGCAACCGCCGCCTCCTCCCTTCGCCACGCCATGACCCAGGCCGGCCGGCCGGGTCCGGCCCAGTGGACCAACCTGGACGGGCGCGTCACGCTGCGCACCCTGATCCTGATCCGCTGGATCGCCGTGATCGGGCAGCTCGCCACCGTGGCGACGGTGCAGCTCGTCATGGGCTTCCCGCTGCCGCTGGGGCCGGTGCTGGCGGCGATCGGGGCCTCGGTGCTGCTGAACCTCGTGGCGATGGCCCAGCGCGGCGGGCGGCTGCGGCTGGCCGACCGGGACGCGGCGCTCTATCTCGGCTACGACATGCTGCAGCTCACGCTGCTGCTCTATCTGACCGGCGGCCTCGCCAACCCCTTCGCCATCCTGCTGCTGGCCCCGATGACCGTGGCCGCGGCGATCCTGTCGCGCTACAGCGTGGTCCTGCTGACCGGCCTCAACCTCGTCTGCCTGACCGTGCTGGCGATGTGGCACTTCCCGCTGCCCTGGCCGGAGCCGATGCCCTCGGTCGCCCCGCTCTACGCCTTCGGCATCTGGCTGTCGCTGTCGGTGTCGGCCGGCTTCATCAGCGGCTACGTCTTCCGCGTGGCGGAGGAGGCGCGGCGCTTCGCCAACGCCCTGTCGGCCTCGCAGGTGGCCCTGGCGCGCGAGCAGCGGCTGTCCTCGCTGGGCGCGCTCGCCGCCGCCGCCGCGCACGAGTTGGGGTCGCCGCTCGGCACCATCGCGGTGGTGGCGAAGGAGCTGCTGCACGACATGCCGCCGGACAGCCCCTTCACCGAGGACGTGGCGCTTCTGCAAAGCCAGGTGATGCGCTGCCGCGAGATCCTGGCGGAGCTGGCCCGCAAGCCGGAGGCCGACGGCGGCGACCCGTTCGAGCGGCTGCCGCTGACCGCGCTGGTGGAGGCGGCGGGTGCGCCGCACCGGCTGGGCCACATCCAGTTCACGGTCGAGCGCAGCGACGGCTCCGTGGGGGAGGAACCGATCGTCCGCCGCAGCCCGGAGATCATCCATGGCCTGGGCAACTTCATCCAGAACGCCCACCAGTTCGCCGGCGGACGGGTGACGGTCGCCGCCTCCTGGGATGCCCGCTCCGCCACGGTGGTGGTGATGGACGACGGGCCGGGCTATCCCGCCCATCTGCTGAGCCGCATCGGCGAGCCCTATCTGTCGGCGCGAAGCGAGCGTTCTGGCCATATGGGGCTGGGAATCTTTATTGCACAAACGCTGCTAGAGAAAACGGGTGCCCTTGTAGCCTTTAGCAATAACCGTAGCGGCGGCGCGCGAGTTGTCGTACGTTGGGACCGTGGTGTCTTAGAACCAGAGGACTAGTGGTGGATAGCGCGATGACCACGGACGAGAGTCCAACGGGCGAAACCGCCAAGCTGACGTTCACGGGTGACGTTACCCGCAGCCTCCTCATCGTCGACGACGACGCGCCTTTCCGAACCCGCCTTGCGCGCGCCATGGAAAAGCGCGGTTTCAACGTGGTCGCCGTGGACAGCGTGCAGCTCGGCATCGACGTCGCCCAGGAATCGGCGCCGGCCTTCGCGGTGGTCGACCTGCGGCTGGCCGACGGCAGCGGCCTGGACGTGGTCAAGACCCTGCGCGACGCCCGCCCCGACGCCCGCATCGTCATGCTGACCGGCTACGGCAACATCGCCACGGCGGTGGCCGCGGTGAAGGCCGGCGCGGTGGATTACCTGCCGAAGCCGGCGGACGCCGACGCCGTGGAATCCGCCCTGCTGGCCGACGGCCGCCCGCTGCCCTCCCCGCCGGAAAACCCGATGTCCGCCGACCGCGTGCGGTGGGAGCACATCCAGCGCGTGTTCGAGCAGTGCGACCGCAACGTCTCCGAAACCGCCCGCCGGCTGAAGATGCACCGCCGCACCCTGCAGCGCATCCTGAACAAGCACGCTCCGCGCGGCTGATCCCTCTCCTTCCGACACGACAACGCCCCCTCACCACGCCGGTGAGGGGGCGTTGTCGTTTCAAGGCCCGGCCATCCTCAGACCGGCCTCATGCCGGGGCCGGCTGCCGCGCGGCCTCCGGGGACGGCGGCTTCGGACGGTGGGCCGCGACGCAGGACAGAACGCTGCCGGTCACGCAGACGAGGGCGGCCAACTCCATCCCCGTCGGCAGCCGTTGCTCCCACAGAAAGCCATAGAGCAGAGCGAACAGGGTTTCGAACAGGATCATCTGACCGACGAGCGTCAGCGGCAGCAGCCGGCTCATCCGGTTCCACAGGGCGTTGCCGACGATGGAGGCGAGGATGGCCACGCCGGTCACCACGGCGGCGAAGCGCAGCCAGTCCCCGGCGGCGTGGCCGCTCGTGGCGAACAGGAAGGCGGGAACCGCGAGCAGCAGCGCCTGCGCGCCGGTCACCACCCCGGTCAGCAAGCTCCAGTCATGCGCCGAGACATGGCCGAGCCGGGCGAGCCAGCGGCTGTTGCCCACGGCGTAGACCGTCCAGGAGACGAGCGCGCCGACCGCGCAGAGCAGTCCGGTCATCCCAGCCATCGGCATCCCCGTTTTGGCGTCGCCCAATGCGTCGCCCAGCGATTGCCAGCCGATGCACAGGATGCCGGCCGCGCCGAGCAGCAGCGACGGCACGAGCTTGCGGACGGGCACCGCGCCATGATCCCGGCTGCCGATGACGGTGACCGCGACCGGCAGGAAGCCGATCACCAGCGAGGTCATCGCCATCCCGCCCAACTGGACGGCGGTGGCCAGCAGGGCATAATAGAGGATGTTGCCGAGCAGGCTCAGCCACGCCAGCGCCCACCATTCCCGCAGGCCGAGCCCGGCGCGCAGGGTGCGCCATCGCGGCAGCACGAGCAGGACGGCGAACAGGCCATAGGCGAGGTAGCGCCCGGCGGCGAGCTGAAGCGGCGTAAAGGCCGATGCCAGTTCCGGGGCGAGGAAGACCAGCCCCCACAAGGCCCCCGCGACGATGCCGCAGGCGATCCCCAACCACGTCGTGCCCATCCTGGCTCCCAATCCTCACTGGTTTCCGGGGCGAGGATGGCATGGGATGCGGCTGTGGTCTTGTCCCGGGCTACGGACTTTTGTGCCGGGTCTCGCGGCTTTGGCGCCGGTAGGCCGCGGGAGTCAGACCGGTGGCCCGCCGCATCGCCCGTGTGAACGCGCTCTGGTCGGCGTAGCCGGTGCGGTAGGCGATCTCCGCGATGGACAGGTCCGACCGCGCGAGCCACTCGCACGCCCGCTTCAGCCGGACCTCCGCCAGCCACGCGCGCGGGGTGGTGTCCAGTTCGGCGCGGAACAGGGCGTGCAGCCGGCTGACGCTGACGCAGGCCCGCTCGGCCATCGTCTCGGCGGTCCACGGCTTGGCGAGGTCGGGCTCGACCGCGGCCAGCAGGGTTCCGAGGCGCGACCGGGGCCGCGCGGGTTCCTCGGCGAGCGCGTCGAGCAGCAAGGGCACCCAGAGACGGAGGGTATCGGCCGACACGCTGCCGCTGCCCAGCATCAACCCCATGTAGTCGATCAGCTTGCCGGCCACCGGGGTCAGCGCGACGAAGGGATGGCGGATCAGCCGATCGCCGACCGCCGGTTCCAGGAGAACGGGATCGAGGTCCAGGATGAGCGAGCGATTCGGACCCTCGCTTCCCTGGGTGTGCGGGGAGCCGGCTTCGACGAACGCCGCCCGGCACGGCCCGAGACGGCCGCCCTTTCCGGCGATGTCGATCTCCAGGGCGCCATTCAACGGCAGCACGAGCTGAGCGAAATCGTGCCGGTGGGCGCTGTGCGCCGCCCCGTAACTGCGGACATCGATGCTGAGGCGCGGCGATGTGGACATCGCCCTTCTATAACCGAAGTCCGGCGCGCCGGCCACCCGCCGAAAGGGGCGGCGGGGGCGCGGCGCTCCGCCCCCGCCCCTCACTTCTTGACGGGGCAGCTCCGCACGCCGAACAGGGTGTAGGCCGGGCAGAAGCCGACCACCGCGGTCAGCAGCGGGACGAGGCCGATCCAGCCCCACGGGGTCTGCGGACCGACGAAGACGAGGGCGATCAGGATAAGGCCGACGATGGCGCGCAGCGCGCGGTCGATGGTGCCGACGTTGACGGGCATGGATGCACCTTTGGATGTGGGTGGGCGGTTGGTGTGCCCATCCAAGCCCCTTTCCGCCCGCCGGTCTGTGACTCCGTCACACCCCGGCCGTGCGCTCCAGCGCCAGCAGCGCGTCGGGATCGCGCACCCCGACGCGGCCGCGCGACAGCTCCACGAAGCCGCGCCGCTCGAACTCCTTCAACTGGCGGCTGACCACCTCGCGCGCCGTGCCCAGCTCGACGGCCAGCGTCTGGTGGGTGGTGTCCAGCCCGCCGCGCGCGTCGCGGTGGTCGACCAGGAAGCGGGCCAGCCGCAGGTCGATGCGCCCGAAGGCCACCTCCTCCACCAGCATCATCATGCCGAGCAGGCGCGTGCCGAAGGAGGCGAAGACGAAGTCGCGGAACAGGGCGGACCGCGCCAGCAGCTCATGGAAGGTCCCGGCTCCGAGCGCGATGGCCTCCAGGTCGGTTTCCGCCACCCCCTCGGCGCTGTAGTCGGCGCGCGTCATCAGGCAGGCGGTGGTCAGGATGCAGGTCTCGCCCGCTCCGACGCGGTAGAGGACGATCTCCCGCCCGGTCTCGGCGGTCATCTGGACCCGCACCGTGCCGTCGAGCAGCATGAGAAAATTGTGGCACAGGGTGCCGATGCGGAACAGCACCGTGCCGCGCGGCACCGTCATCCGCGCCCCCTGCCCGCGCAAAAGGGCCTGCGCGTCGGGCTCCAGGGCGGACAGCGCCGGAAACGCGCCCGCCCAGGCGTTGTCAGCCTTTTCAACATGGTGCGGCAGCATGCCCGGCCCCCTTCGATCGACCATGACCATTATCCGCGAAGGGGCTTCTCCGGTCCACCCAAAGCACCGTCCCACCCGATGGCGACTCCGGGGAGGGGTACCCAATGAGCGTGTCTTCCCCACCATATGCCCTCCGGGCAGCATGAAACGGCCGGACGGTCGATGACGTTCTAGGCACCGTAACGCCCCGAACGGGGTGCCGTTCGGCATGCGAGGAGGACCCGCTTTGGCCACCCAGGACATTCAGGATCAACCCCAGCGGCGGCAGTCGGCACCGGTCCCGGGACCGGTTTCGTTCGACTTGTCGACCGCGGCGGCCAGCGCGGTGCGCCGCACCACCGGCATGCTGCTGCGCCACAAGCTGCTGATCGGGACGGTGATCGTGCTGGGGACGGGCATCGCGGGTCTCGTCGCCCTGCGCATGACGCCGCTCTACACCGCCCAGACCCTGATCATGGTGGAGCACCGCAAGAACCAGGTGATGAACTACCAGGAGGTCGTTTCCGGCCTGTCGACGGAGCTGGGCGCCCTGCAGAGCGAGGTGGCGATCCTCAAATCGCCCGCCTTCGCGGAGAAGGTGGTCGACAAGCTCGGCCTGATGAACGACCCGGAATTCAACGCGGCGCTGCGGCCGGAGCAGACCAACTGGTTCTACTACCTGAACCCGAAGAATCTGGTGCCGGACTCCTGGTGGAACAGCGCCCGCGGCGACCGCCCCGAGATCGCGCTGAGCCCGGAGGAGAAGACGGCCAACGAGCGGACCTCGGTCGTCAACAGCTTCATCGAAAATCTGGCGGTGCGACCGCAGGGCCGCTCCTACGTCATCGCCGTGGATTTCGACAGCGAGGACCCGCGCAAGGCCTCCCTGATCGCCAACACCATCGGCGAGATGTACCTCGTCGACCAGCTCGACGAGAAGTTCAAGGCGGCCAAGCGCGCCACCGCCTGGCTGGAGGAACGCATCACCGAGTTGCGCCGCGAGGCCAAGACGACCGGCGAGGCGGCGGAGAAGTACCGCGCCGAAAGCGGCCTGACCAACGCCAACGGCGAAACCACCCTGATCGCCCAGCAACTGGCCGAGCTGAACACCAGCTACGTCCTGGCCCGCACCAAGCGGCAGGAGGCGGAGGCCAAGCTGCGCGAAGTCTCCACCCTGGCGCAGAGCCCGCGCGGCGTCTCGGCCATCGGCGACGTGCTGGGCTCCCCCCTGATCCAGGCGCTGCGCCAGCAGGAGGTCGAGCTTCAGCGCAAGATCGCCGACGCCGCCAACAAGTACGGCGCCCGCCACCCGACGCTGACCGCGCTGCAGAGCGAGCTGCGCGACCTGCAGGGCCAGATCAAGGCCGACGTGGGCCGCATCGTCCAGAACCTGAGCAACGAGGTGGAGCTGGAGCGCGGGCGCGAGGCCGCCCTGAAGACCAACCTCGACCAGCTCCAGGCCCAGCGCAACCAGCAGCAGGAATCCAACGTGACGCTGCGCACGCTGGAGCGCGACGCCGAGACCTCGCAGACCATGTACGAGGCGATGCTGACCCGCTTCCAGGAGATCGCCGGCCAGACCGAGATCCAGCAGCCGGACGCCCGCATCGTGTCGGAGGCGGCGATCCCCCTGAACCCGTCGCAGCCCAACAAGAAGATGATCGTTCTGCTCGCTCTGGTCGCCTCGGCCACGCTGGGCGTTCTGCTGGCGATGCTGCGCGAGCAGTCGGAGCGCGGCTTCCGCAGCCCCCACCAGTTCGAAACGGCGACCGGCGTGCGCTCGCTGGGCATCGTCCCGGCGATCGGGCGCCGCCGGCGCGGCACCTCGCCCGCCGCCTACGCCATCGACAAGCCGATGTCGGCCTTCGCGGAGGCGATGCAGAACCTGCGGACCACGCTGCTGCTCGCCAACCCCGACGGCCACCAGCGGGTGATCCTGTTCAGCTCCTCCGTCCCCGGCGAGGGCAAGAGTTCGATCGCCGCGGCCTTCGCCCGCATCTGCGCCAACGCCGGCCAGAAGACGATCATCCTGGACTGCGACATGCGCCGCAAGGGGCTGCACCCGATGCTGGGGCTGGAGAACCGGCACGGCCTGTACGAGGTGCTGTCCGGCGAATGCGCGCCGAACGAGGTGATCCAGACCGACCCGCGCACCGGCCTGCATTTCATCGCATCGGGCCGCGGCTCCGCCCTGCCGCAGGACATGCTGGGCTCCAGCCGGATGCACCAGCTCATCTCGCGGCTGGCGCTGGAGTATGACCGGGTGATCCTGGACAGCCCGCCGGTGCTGGCGGTGTCGGAGGGCAAGCTGCTGGCAGCCCTGGCCGACCAGACGGTCTTCATCGTGCATTGGGGCAAGACCAAGCGGGAAACCGCCATGGCCGGGCTGAAGGAGATCGTCGAAGCGGGCGGCGAGGTCGTCGGCGTCCTGTTCTCCCAGGTCGATATCCGCCGCCACGCCCAATACGAGTTCCCGGACAGCGGGCGCTACCACGGCTACCGCCGCTACTACGCGAACTGACGACGACGCTTGAGAGAAGCGGGCGCTGGCCCCCCTCCCGACCTCCCCCCGCTTCGCAGGGGGAGGAGAGAAAGCCCTCCCCTGCGCAGCGGGGGAGGGTTGGGTGGGGGCTCGACGCCCGCACCTGCCCACACACTCAAAAAGACCAAATGACCGCCGGACGACGCATCTTCCTGAACATACGCGCGCTGGGGCTGGCCCGCGTCGCCACCCTGCTGAGCGGGCTGATCACCACGGCCTGGACCGCACGCGCGCTTGGGCCGGACGGGTTCGGCGTGCTCGGCTTCGGCACCTCCATGCTGGCCTACGCGGCGCTGTTCGTGAATCTCGGCCTGTCCACCTACGCGGTGCGCGAGATCGCCCGCGACCGGGAGAAGGCCACCGATCTCGCCGACCATGTGCTGACCTTGCGGATGCTGCTGGCTGTGCTGGTTGGCGGGCTCTACGCCCTGTTCGTGCTTCAGCTCGACAAATCGGCGCTGGTCAAGGCGGTGCTGCTGGTCCAGGCGGTGCAGTTGCTCGGCAACGCGCTGCTGCTCGACTTCGTCTACCAGGCGACGGAGCGGATGAGCGTCATCGCGGTGCGCGAGATCGGCACGTCGCTCGGCAACATGGTCGCGGTGCTGCTGCTGGTGCGCGGACCGGACGATCTGGCCGTCGCCGCCGGCATCACCGCCGTCTCCTTCGTCATCAACGCCGCCCTGATGCTGGCCCGCTTCAGCCGCGATTTCCGGATGCCGCGGCCGCGGGTGGACCTCGCCAAGTGGCGGGTCATCCTGAAGACCTCCGCCCCCATGGCGGTCAGCGTCTTCGCCTGGGCGCTGTTCTCCCACCTCGATCTGGTGATGCTGGGCTTCATGGCGCCGCAGACGGAGGTCGGCTGGTACGCCGCCGTGACCAAGCTGCTGGTGCTGTCGCTGACCGCCGGGAACATCATCCTCAGCGCCTTCATGCCGCAGCTCGCCGCCGCCTACGGCGACCGCGAGGCGATGCGGGCGCGGATGCGCGACTACGCCGCGACCATCCTGTCCATCGGGGCGCTGATCGCCGCCGGCGGCTTCACCCTGGCCCCGGCCATCCTGGGCACCGTCTTCGGCCCGGCCTACGCGCCGGCCGCCGACACGCTGCGCCTGCTGATGATCGCGGTCGCCATCGTCCACATCAACCTGACCATGGGCAACCCGCTGCTCGTCTGGCATCGGCAGACCGGCTACATGACGGCGATCCTGATCGGCGGACTGACCAACGCGGCGCTGAACCTGATCCTGATCCCGCGCTATGGGATCGAGGGCTCCGCCGCCGCCACCATCGTCGCCGAGCTGACCGCCATGGCCGGACTCGCCTGGCTGCACCGGCGGGCGGTCGGCCAGCTCTATCTCGGAATCGCCGCGCGGGCGGCGCTGTGCGGCGCGCTCGCCATGGCGGCGACCATGGGGCTGACCCACGCGCTGCCGGAGCTGATGGCCCCCGCGCACCCCCTGCCCGCGCTGCTGATCGGCGGCAGCGTGCTGGTCGCGGTCTACGCGCTGGCGGCGCTGCTGACCGGGCTGGTTCGCCCGTCGCGGCTGCGCCGGCTGATCGTGGCGGCGGTATGATGCGCCCGCCTCATCCCGAATCCCGCCGGACTCCGACCGGACGCACCCTTGCCGCCGGTCCGGGGTACCACGAACAAAACAATGCCCGATCAACGGCATAGCCATTTCACGCCACCCCGAACGGCCGGAACAATGCCGCGTTGCAAGACGTTCGGATTGCGCATGGCGCGGGTGGCGGATGGCGGCGCCTTTGGATGCATGCTCCAATCACTAAGCAGGATCGAAAGACTATGCTCCCAAAGTCCTTTCCCGACCGGAACGTCTGCGTGCTCGGCCTCGGCTATGTCGGGCTGACGCTGGGCGTGGCCATGGCGGACGCGGGGTTCCAGGTGCACGGCGTGGAAGTGCGGGACGAGGTGCTGGACAAGCTGGCCCACAGCGTCCCCCATTTCCATGAGCCGGGCCTCGCCGAGAAGCTGCGCCATGTGATGGAGCGCGGGCGCTTCACCTTCGGCCGCACGCCGGACAGCTCCCGGAATTGCACCGTCTTCATCATCACCGTCGGCACCCCGCTGGACCGCGACGGGCGCGTGCGCACCGACATGATCGAGGCGGCGACCCGCCAGGTGGCCGACTGCATCCACGACGGCGACCTCGTCATCCTGCGCTCCACCGTGAAGCTCGGGACGACCCGCGAGGTGGTGGCACCGATCCTGCGCCGCACCGGCAAGCGCTTCGACATTGCTTTCTGCCCCGAGCGTACGCTGGAGGGGCAGGCGCTGATCGAGCTGAACCAGCTTCCCCAGATCATCGGCGCGGAAAGCGTCGAGGTGGCGGCCCGCGCCTCGCAGATCTTCGGCATGCTGACCCCGACGACGGTCAAGGTCTCGACGCTGGAGACGGCGGAGATGATCAAGCTGGTGGACAACACCTACCGCGACGTCACCTTCGCCTTCGCCAACGAGATCGCCCGGCTGTGCAACGCCATGGAGGTGTCGGCGCTGGAGGTCTCGCGGGCGGGCAAGCTGGGCTACCCGCGCACGCAGCTTCCGCTGCCCGGCCCGGTCGGCGGCCCCTGCCTGGAGAAGGACCCGCACATCCTGATCGAATCCGCCCGCGGGTTCGGGGTGGAGATGGACATCACCGCCGCCGGGCGGCGCATCAACGAAAGCCAGCCCCACGAGGTGTCGCAGTTCCTGGAGCGGCTGACCGGCTCGATGCAGGGCTTCCCGCAGGAGCCGACCATCAGCCTGATGGGCCTCGCCTTCAAGGGCCGCCCGGCGACCGACGACCTGCGCGGCACCATGGCCAAGCCGCTGTTCGAGGAGCTGCGCACCCGCTTCCCCAAGGCGCGCTGGCGCGGCTTCGACGCGGTGGTGGCGGCGGACGACATCCGCGGCTTCGGCCTGGAACCGGCCAACAGCATGACCGAGGCGGTGGAGGGCGCCAACCTCGCCGTCATCCTGAACAACCACCCGGTCTTCACCTCCATGCCGCTGCCCGATCTGGCGCGCCGCATGGACCGGCCGGGGGTCATCTACGACTTCTGGAACAACTTCAACAGCCGCGAGGTGGACCTGCCTGAAGGCACGGCCTACGTGGCGCTGGGCAGCCACGGGGCCGCCCGCTTCGCCCATGTCGCTTGACGCCGCTGCCTGAGGGAAGAGACCAATGCCGAAACATTACCTCGTGACCGGGGGCAGCGGCTTCATCGGCGCCGCCCTGGTGCGCCGTCTGGTGCGCGACGGACACCGCGTGCGCGTTCTCGATGACAACTCCCGCGGCCACCCGCGCCGGCTGGGCGACGCCGTGGACGCGGTGGAATTCGTGTCGGGCGACATCCGCGACCCGGCGGCCGTGGACAAGGCGGTGCGCGGCGTCGACGGCGTGCTGCATCTGGCCGCCGTCAACGGCACCAAGCACTTCTACGAGAAGCCGGAGGTGGTGCTGGACGTCGGCGTGCGCGGCATGCTGAACGTTCTGGACGCCTGCCGGTCGAACGGGGTGGGCGACCTGGTGGTCGCCTCCTCGTCCGAGGCCTACCAGACACCGCCGATGGTGCCGACCCCGGAAGACATCCCGCTGGTCGTCCCGGACGTGCTGAACCCGCGCTACAGCTACGGCGGGTCGAAGCTGATCTCGGAGCTTCTGGCGGTCAACTGGGGCCGCACGGGCTTCGACCGCGTCGCCATCTTCCGCCCGCACAACGTCTACGGCCCCGACATGGGGTGGGAGCATGTGGTGCCGGAGTTCGTGCGCCGCGCCGTGGAGGCCATCGACCGCACGTCGGACGTCCTCGTGCCCTTCCCCATCCAGGGCGACGGCACCCAGACCCGCGCCTTCGTCCACATCGACGACGCGGTGGACGGCATCATGACGGTGATCGAGCGCGGCGAACACCTCGGCATCTACCACGTCGGCAACTCGGAGGAGATCTCCATCGCCGAAGTCGCCCGGCAGATCGTCGCCGTTCTGGGACGGGTGGCGGACATCCAGACCGGACCGGCCGCCCCCGGCGGCACCCAGCGGCGCAGCCCCGACATCACCCGCCTCTCCGCGCTCGGCTATGCGCCGCGCATCCCGCTGAAGGACGGTCTGCCCGGCGTGGTGGACTGGTACGCCGCCCGCAGCCGCGACGGCGACGCCCCGATCGCCAGCGCCGCCGAATAAGGGAACCGAAACCCATGGAGCGAAACAGCCGCATCTTCGTCGCGGGGCACCGCGGCCTCGTCGGCTCGGCCATCGTCCGCCGTCTGGTGGAGGGGGGCTACGACGACCTCGTGCTGCGCGGCCGCGACGAGCTGGACCTGACCGATCAGGCCGCCGTGCGCGCCTTCTTCGACCGGGAGAAGATCGACTACGTGATCCTGGCCGCGGCCAAGGTCGGCGGCATCCTGGCGAACGAGCGCTTCGGCGGCGACTTCATCCGCGACAACCTGCTGATCCAGACCAACGTCATCGACGCGGCTTGGCGGGCGGGAGTGAAGAAGCTGCTGTTCCTCGGCTCCTCCTGCCTCTACCCGAAGTTCGCGGAGCAGCCGCTGAAGGAGGAGGCGCTGCTGACCGGCCCGCCGGAGCCGACCAACAAGCCCTACGCCATCGCCAAGATCGCCGGCATCACCCAATGCCAAGCCTACCGCAAGCAGTACGGCTTCAACGCCATCTGCGCCATGCCGTCCAACCTCTATGGTCCCGGCGACCATTTCGACCCGGAGGGCTCCCACGCCATTCCCGGCATGATCCGGCGCTTCCACGACGCGAAGACGGAGCGGGCGCCGAGCGTCACCCTGTGGGGCACCGGCACGCCGCGGCGCGAGTTCCTCTATGTGGACGACATGGCCGACGCCTGCCTGCACCTGATGGAGCGCTACGACGGCGAGGACATCATCAACGTCGGCCCCGGCGAGGACATCGCCATCGGCGATCTGGCCCGGCTGATCCGCGGGGTGGTCGGCTACGAGGGGGCGCTGACCCAGGATCTGAGCAAGCCGGACGGCCACCCGCGCAAGCTGATGGACGTGTCGCGCCTGTTCGCCACCGGCTGGCGGCCCAAGGTCGGGTTGCAGGAGGGGCTACGCCGCACCTACGGCTGGTTCCTGGAGAACGCCGCCCCGCCGGCTTCCCGGCCCGCCGCCACCACGACCGGCGAAGCCGCGGAGTGACCGCCGATGCCCGATGACTCCACACCCCTGCGCGCACCGGTGACCGACGGGCCGGCGGCGTCGACCGCGCCCCCGCCTTCGATCCTGCCACCATCGGTCCTGCCGCCCTCAGTCCTGCTGGTGGCGATGAGCTATTGGCCGGAGCCCGCCGGCAGCGCGCCGATGATGACCGACCTCGCCACGGCCTTCGCCGCGGCGGGAACGGACATGACCGTGCTGACCGCGCGTCCCAACTATCCGGGCCAGGCCATCTACGACGGCTACGCCGACGGGGCCGAGGACCGCCGCACCGTGAACGGCGTGCGCATCGAGCGGCTGCTCACCATCCCGCCGAAGGGCGGCGGGATGAGGGCCCGGCTGATCCACGAGGGGGTGCTGCACGCCGGCTTCCTGGCGGCCCGCGCCCGCGGGCGCGTCGCGCGGCACAAGGCGGTGCTGTCGCTCTGCCCCTCGATCTTCAGCGTCGCCGTGGCCGACCGCTTCCGCGCGCCGGGCGGGCGGCACATCGCCATCGTCCACGACATCCAGTCGGGCCTCGCCGGCGCCCTGGGCATGGGCGGCGGGGCCGCGCTGAAGGCCATCCAGGCGATCGAGCGCACCGCGCTCAACCGCGCCGACGGCGTCGTCGTGCTGTCGGAGGCGATGGCCGACGTGTTGCGCGATCTCGGCGTGCGACGGCCGATCACGGTGATCCCGCCCCACGTCGACTCCGACGCCGTCCGCCCCTTGCCCCGGCCCGAGGGCCAGCCGCCGACCGTCCTCTACAGCGGCGCCTTCGCCCGCAAGCAGGGGTTGGACCAGGTGCTGGAGATGGCCCGCCACCTCCACGCGCTGCGCCCCGACGCCCGCGTGCTGCTGCGCGGCCAGGGCGGGCTGGAGGAGGAGTTGAAGGCCCAGGCCAAGGCGATGGCGCTGCCCAACGTGGAGTTCGCGCCGCTGATCGCCTCCGACCGGCTCGCCGAGGGCCTGGCGGAGGGCGACGTGCATCTGGTGCCGCAGCGTCCGGAGGGGGCGGCCTTCGCCATGCCGGGCAAGGCGGTCACCATTCTGGCCGCCGGCCGGCCCTTCGTCTGCACCTGCCTGCCGGGCTCCGCGCTCGACCGGCTGGGGACGGAGATCGACGCCTTCCGGCGCACCCCGCCCGACGCGCCGGAGGCCATGGCGCAGGCGGTGGCCGACCTGCTGAACGACCCCGCCCGGAGCGCCGCCATGGGCCGCCGGGGCCGCGCCTGGGTGGAGGGCAACGCCAGCCGCAGCGCCGTCCTGGCGCGCTACGCCACGCTGCTGCTTGGGAATGACGACGCATGACGAAACCCGCCCTGGTCTTCTCCTGGGAAATGTTCGGCCCCTACCACATGGACCGGCTTGAGGCGGTTGGGCGACGGCTCGGCCATCTCTACGACGTGGTCGGCCTGGAGGTCGGGTCGAAATCCCACACCTACGCCTGGGACTCCACCGGGGAGGGGCAGCACTTCCGCAAGGTCACGCTGTTCCCCGGACGCTCCAAGGCGGACATCCCGTCCTTCCAGGTCTACCGCGCGCTGCTGCGCGAGTGCCGCAAGGCGGGGGCCAGCCACGTCTTCCTGTGCCATTACGAGGAGCCGGACGTCTTCGCCCTGGCGGTGACGATGCGGCTGATGGGACGGCGCGTCGTCAACATGAACGCCTCCAAGTTCGACGACAAGCCGCGCGTCCTCTGGCGAGAGGCGCTGAAGTCCCTGCTCTACAAGCCCTATCAGGCGGCGATCGGGGGCAGCCACCGCACCGTCGACTATTACCGTTTCCTGGGTCTGCCCAAGGACCGGCTGTTCATCGGCTACGACACCCTGTCGCTGGAGCGGGTGCGCCGGCTGTCCGGCATGACTCCGGCGCCGGACGGCGTGCCCTTCGCCGAGCGGCACTTCACCATCATCGCCCGCTTCGTGCCGAAGAAGAACCTGTTCCGCGCGGTCGAGGCCTACGACCTCTACCGCCGGCTGGCGGGAGACGCGGCGCGGCCCCTGCACCTCTGCGGCTCAGGCCCGCTGGAGGCCGATCTGCGGGCCGAGGTCGCCCGGCGCGGGCTGGAGGGGCACATCCTCTTCCGCGGCTTCCTTCAGGAGAAGGCGATCGCGGAAACGCTGGGCTCCACCCTGTGCCTGCTGCTGCCCTCGCTGGAGGAGCAGTTCGGGCTGGTGGTGAACGAGGCGCTGGCGATGGGCGTGCCGACGATCCTGTCCGACCAGTGCGGCGCCCGCGACGTGCTGATCCGCAGCGGCCTGAACGGCCACATCGTCGAGCCCGACAACCCGGAGGGGCTGGCCCGCCACATGCTGTCCGTCGCGTCGGACGAGGCGGAATGGCGGCGCCTCAGCCTCAACGGACGGCCCTTCCAGGCGCTGGCCGACGCCGGCTATTTCGCGGAGGCCGTGGAGAAGGCCCTGCACAGCCTGGGCGCCCGCCCGGCAGCGTCTGTTCCGGAAACCGCCGCCCTGCAAACCGCCGCCCTGCAAACCGCCAACGAAAGCGCCCCCAAGGGCACCCGTGAAAGCGAAGCCTGATGACCGACCGCCGCAACACCCCCCACATCGTCGTCTCGGGCCGCCTTCCCCCGCCCACGGACGGGATGAGCCGGGTCACCGCCCTGGTGCTGGACCGCCTGCGCGATCGCGGCCCGGTCCAGGCCACGGTGGAGGTCGCGGACCTGTCGCCGGGCTGGAACGGCGGCGGCCTGCGCTACCACGCCGCCAAGGCGATGCGCGTGCTGCTGGCCGGCCTGCGTCTGGCGGCCGGGGCGACGATCCCCGGACGGCGTTTCTACATGCCCGTCGATTCGGGGCTGGGGATCTTCTACACGGCGGCGCTGGCCGGAGCGGCGCGGCTGTTCGGCTATGAACGGACGCTGCACCACCATTCCTTCGCCACCATCTCGAAGCCGACGTGGCGGATGAGCCTGCTGACCCGGCTGGCCGGCACGGACTGCATGCATGTGCTGCTCTGCCCCGCCATGCAGGCGCGCTTCCAGGCGCTCTACCCGGCGGCGAAGACGGCGATGAGCGTCTCCAACGCCATCTTCACCCCGCCGGTGCCGCGGCCGCGCCACGGCAAGTCCGGCCCGCTGCGCATCGGCCACCTGTCCAACCTGTGCGCCGAAAAGGGGCTGGACACGCTGTTCACCCTTCTGCGCGCCCTGCGGTCGGAGGGGGTGGACGTCAAGCTGGTGCTGGCCGGGCCGGGGCTGGGGCGCATGGACAACGCGCTGGTCGCGGCGGGGCTGGCGGCCTTCGACGGCGACGTGGAGTATCATGGCCCGGTGGACGACGAGGCCAAGGCGGCCTTCTACCGCGACATCGACGTCTTCGTCTTCCCCACCCGCTACCGCAACGAGGCGCAGCCGCTGGTGCTGTTCGAGGCGATGGCGGCGGGCGTGCCGGTGCTCGCCTACGACCGCGGCTGCATCGGCAGCGACATCCCCCGCCCCGGCCTCGTCCCCCAGGACCGGGACTTCATCCAGGCGGTGCTGCCGGCGCTGCGCCTGTGGGCCAAGGACCGCGACGCGCTGGCGCTCGCCTCCGAACAGGCCCACGCCCGTGCCCGCGCCGCCCACGAGGCCGGGCACAGCGGCATGGACGCGCTGCTCGACCGCATCGCCGGCCCGCTGCCCGAAGCCGCCGGGCCGGCCGTCCGCCCGAAGCGCGCCATGGGGTAGTCTCGCGTCGATGGAACTTCCTCGATATCAATCGCGTTTTCGGACGGGGCGGCTGGACCCGTGGGCCGGAATGCGCCATCATGAGCGCATACATCCGCAATCCGACCGACTCGATGACGCCCGCCGACAAAGCCCCATCCATCCGCTCGACCCGAGCCAGGGCCGTCCTGCCGGACGAACCCATCGACAGTGACACGAAAGCGGTTCACACTCCGACGCACGGACGCTCAACAGAGCCGGTTTCCGCGCAAGAACGGATGGCACGCATGGCTTACGTGACGCAGGACAAGTTCAACGAAGCCATCGATCATCTTGGCCATCACATCGACCGCCGGCTGACCGCGCTCGAAACCGAGGTGAAGTCTCTGCGCACCGACATGGTGCAGGGCTTCGAAAAGGTGGACCGGCGTTTCGAAGCCATCGACCAACGGTTCGAGGCCATCGATCAGCGGTTCGAGGCCATCGATCAGCGTTTCGAAGCCATCGACCAGCGGTTCGAAAACCTCGAAGGGTCGCTGGCCGCGTCGAACAAGGTCCACAACGACAATCATCTGGAACTGAAGCAGATGCTCGGCGTCCTGCTCCAGGAAATCCGCAGCAAGTAACCGTCACACCCAGCGCGCCGCCTTCACCCCGACGCGGGACAGGAACACCGCCACCCCCGCCAGCGCACGAGCGGTCCAGGGCGGCGCCGGGTCCAGGCGGGCGGCGTCGCGGGCGTGGAGCCGCTCGTCGAGGCGGCAGGCCTCCAGCAAATCCAGCAGCGCCGGATTGGGGGCGAGCCGCCGCGCCAGAGCGATCTGCCGGGCGTAATGCCCGTCCACCCAGGCCTCCACCCCGGCGACCACCGCGTAGAAGTAGGGCGGGCCGAGCCAGGCCGGCAACCCGCCCATCACCCGGCCCGACCAGCGCCAAAAGGCCAGCGGCGCGCTGCGCTTGTCCGGCGGCAGGACCGCCTCGAACAGCCGCAGGTGCCGCCGTTCGACCCGGCGGTGGGAGGCGGCGAAGCGCAGGACCTCCGGGTCGGTCGTGGCGCCGGCGACCCCGTCGTAGAGGGCCACCGCCACGGTCTCGCCGACATGGCTGGCGCGCAGCTCGCGCCGGATGCGCGCCGGCAGGGCGGACAGGTCGAGGCGCGGCGGCGCCAGCCCGATGGTGGCGGACGGCGGCGCCTCGGGAGACGGGCTGTGCGTGTCCATGGGTTCAGCGTGCCCCCTCCGGCCCGATGCGCGACCAGGGAAGATCCTGGAAACCGATCTTCAGGGCGGGGGAGTTCGGACGCAGGCGGTAGTCGTCCTTCGCCGGGTTCATGAAATAGGGGTCCGGCAGGTTGCCCCCCTGGACGGAGCGCGCCTGCGTGCGTTCCACGGGCGCCCCCGGCGCGCGCAGACCGCGGCCCGGCCGGTCGAAGATGTTGTTCTCCAGCCGGTACTCGCCGCCGGTCAGCGCCGTCACCAGCTGCTCCACCGGGACGCGGGCGTGGATGATGTTGCGGCTGGCCTCGTTGTCGCGCAGGAAGCCCGCCGTCCCCGCCTTCGGCACCCATTCGAAGCGCAGGAAGCGGTCACGCTCGTCGGTCAGCACGGCGATGTTGTTCTCCACCCGGTTGCCGTCGCCGCCATGGACGAAGACCGCCGCCCAGCCGGTGTCCTCCAGGAAGTTGCCCTCGACCCGCACGCCGTTGGTCAGGTCGTCCAGATAGATGCCGAAGCCCTTGTAGCGGGTCATCCAGCGCCCCGCCGCGTCGGTGGCGATCCCGCCGGTCCCCCGGATGTCGTTGAATCGGATGACCAGCCTGGTGTCGATGTCGCTGCGCCCCAGCGTTTCGATGGCGCCGAGGTCGGCGGTCTCCCGCCCGACGTCGCGGATGCGGTTGTACTCGATCACGTTGTCGGTGTTCTTCGTCTCCGGGTTCCAGTTCTTCATGGAGATGCCGTAGCGCGCGGCGTGCCGGATGTCGTTGTGGGCGATCTGCGTGCGGGTCACCCCGGCGCTCATGATGCCGCCGCCATAGAAATTCACCTCGCCGACATGGCGGATGGTGTTGGCGACGATCCGGTTGCCGGCGCTACCCGGTGTCAGCTCGATCCCGCTGCGCCCCAGATGCTCCAGCCGGTTGCCGCGCACCTCGCTGTCCGCGACGCCGACCAGCAGAACGCCCGTCCCGACGGCGGAGAAGCGGTTGTCGAGGACGCGGTGCCCGGTGCCGCCGGCCAGCCGCACCGCCGCCCCGTTGTAGGGCACGTCGGCGAAGGACAGCCCGTCGAGGGTGATGGAGTCCGCCTTCTCCGCCTGGATCAGCGGGGCGGTGCGGGCCACCACCGCCTCGCCGTCGCGGGCGAAGGCCGCCGGGTCGTGGGGGCGCAGCAGCAGGCGCCGGTCCTTGGCGCTCCAGGCGAACTGGCCGGGGAACTTCAGGAAGTCGGGATGGCCGAGCAAGCGGAAGGTGCTGCCGTCGCGGAACGGGTACCAGCCGTCGCGGTCGAGCACCAGCGTGCCGTTGCGGTCGATGCGCTCGATGCCGCGGATGTCGTCGGCCTGCCGTTCGCGGTCGAGCGCCTGGACGCGCACGCCGGGGACCGCCCAAGCCGCCTGGACGGTGCCGGGCGGAAAGCGGAACTGCCGCTTGTCGCCGCCGCCCTTGGTCTGCTGGGCGACGAACCAGCCGCTGCGGATCGGGTCCTGCGGGTCGAAGGCGCCGCTCTGCGCCGCGCGCAGCCGCGCCCCGCCGGCGCTGACGTCCAGGCCCGGCTCGCGCGCCAGCGGGGCGGAAACGACGCCGTCCCGCTCCGCCTTGAAGCCCGTCACCACCTCGCCGCCCGACAGGACCGGGGTCTCGCCGGGAAAGGCGGCGATGCGCAGCCCGGAATCCTCCGGCCCCAGAGTGACCGTGTCGGTCAGCCGGTGGGTGCCGCCGCGCAGCAGGATCAGGTGCAGGCCGCGCTTGCGCGCCTCCTCCACCGCGCGGGCCAGCGTGGCGACCGGGCCGTCCCGCCCGTCCGGGGTGGAGGCGGCGACCCGCCCGGACCAACGGTCGTCGCCCTGCGGGGAGACGTGGATCGCCGGCTCCGCCGCGACGGACGGGTGGGGGCCAGCCAGCAACAGGACCAGCCACAACAGCCCGCCCGCGAAGAGTCCAGGAATCCGGCGCGTCATATCACCTCCGTTCGGCACCCCAGCGAAACTGGCGGCGGGGGGCGGATGAAGCAAAAGCGCGGACGGGGTGCCTCGAAGGCGTGGCGCGGATAGCCCTGACCGGACGGACCTCGCCGTCTGCGCTCCCGGACGGGGGGACCCGACCGGGACCGGCGGTGTTGCTTCCGGATGTGCCGCCGTCGCTCCCGGGGGCCGGCACGACGACACCGCCCCACCGGCCGTCACACCACCGGCCGTGGCCGGCGGTGCCGCGCGTTCACGAGGTAAGGCGGAGTCCGGCATGATCGAAACGGCGTTGATCGCGCAGGTGCTGGTGGTGGCCCTGGTCGCCGTGGTGTTCCTCAGCACCGGCACCGCGTCGATGTTCCACCCGCTGACCTACTATCTGATCTTCCACACGCTGGTCTTCGTGATCCGCCCGCTGCTGGTCCACGGCTTCGGCATCGACAACGCCTGGCTGTTCATGGGCTACTGGCCGAGTGCGGCGGAGTTCGTGAAGTCGCTGACGGTCAGTTCGGTCGCGCTGGTCGCCTTCTCCGTCGCCTGCGGCTGGGCCGGGCGGGTCAAGCCGGACCTCAGCCGGGCGCCCACCTTCACCTTCGACCGGCTGGACATCACCGCCTTCGCCCTGACCGTGGCGGCGCTGGGGCCGCTGGCCATCTATTCGGCCATCCTGCGCCAGGACGGCGCCGACTTCACCGGCACCGGCGACGTGCAGATGGAGCGCGACCCGCTGACCGGCCAGCCGGTCTACGTCAACACCACCGGCTACATCGCCGAGGCCCATTCGATGGGCCTGCCGCTGACGCTGGGCATCATCTGGGTCAGCCGCTTCCACCCGCTGTCCTTCATCCCCTTCATCGCCTTCGTCAGCTACCGCGCCTATCTGGGCTGGGGGCGCTGGGCGATCATCATGGGCGTGCTGGGCATGGTGCTGCTGATCCTCTACCACACGCGCACCAAGTGGTTCCGCTGGTGGCAGCTCGCCTGCGGCCTGCCGGTGCTGCTGCTGTTCCACACGCTGGGCAACAACCGCGACTTCCTGCGCGGCGTGCTGGCTGGCACCGAGAATCCGGGCAAGCTGTTCAGCATCTTCCAGGGTGGCGAGGGCTCCTTCGTGGAGAGCGTGTCGAACCAGGACATCGCCAACTTCGACTTCCTGGCCTTCATCCTGTGGGCGGTGCCGCAGCAGTCGGGCACCTACACCTGGTTCACCCAGTATCTCCAGCTCTTCACCGAGCCGATCCCGCGCATGCTGTGGCCGGACAAGCCCATCGGCGCGCCGGTCAAATGGGTGTCGCTGCACGATTTCGGCAACTTCTCCAACCTGACCACCTCGCTGGCCGGCGACGGCTGGATGAGCGCGGGGTGGATCGGCGTGATCGTCACCATGGTGGTGGTCGGGCTGATCCTGGGACGGCTGCACCGCTGGTTCTGGGAGTCGGGCTTCACCAACCGCTACGCGGTGCTTTTCTATTGCGCCTTCATCCCGCTGTCGCTGCAATGGTACCGCGACGGCAACATCACCATCGTCAAGTTCGGCTTCTTCTCGCTGTTGCCCATCCTGCTGTGGATCGGCGCGACCAAGGCGCTGCGCCTGTGGATCGGCGACTCCGCCGGATCGCCGCTCGCGCAGAGCCGCATGTCGGTCTTCCGGTTCCCCGCGGACCGGGCGTGAGGCGACCGGTGGCGGCCGGGCTTGACAGGTTCCTTCTGCGCGGGCTGGCGCTGGCCGCCGCGCTGGTCCTGCCGCTGGCCTTCGCTCTGGACCCACCGGACGGCGACCTGACGGAGCTGGGCGGGTTCGCCGAGAACCGCTTCGGCCCCCGAGCGCCCCAGGCGATCTTCGTGCCGCCGCTGGCCGAGGCGGCGCGGCCCGGCGCCGATTACGACGCGCTGGTGTTCGGCGACGGCTTCTCCCGCCCCGAGGCGGAGGAGCGCCACGGCCGCTACGGCCGTTACTGGACCGACCATTTGCGCAACCTGACCGGCCTGACCGTCGGCGTGCGGCCCGCGGGTGCCGCGCCGCTGGCCGCCTATCTGGCCTCCCCCGACTTCCGGGAGCGTCCGCCGCGCGTGGTGATCCTGCAGTTATCGGAGCGCGACCTGAAGGAGCGCGTCGGCGTGTTGGACCTGTCCACCGTCACCACCCCCCGCCCCCACGAGGTGGCGACCCTGCGCCCCCTCGCCGTCCAGCCCCTCGACCGTCAGCCGCGGTCCCTGGAGCGCGCCCGCGCCCGGGCCTGGAACCCGCCGCCCGTCGGCCACGCGCTCGACCTGCTGGTCAAGGCGCTGCCCCGCGCGCTGCTGAACGTGACCGGCGGCCCGGTGGAGGAGCTGGCCCTGTCCTACGCGGGCCTGTTCAGCTCCGCCGCCGCGACGAGCACCCTCTTCCGCGCCGGGGATTTCCAGGCCTGGCGCAGCGACCACCGCCTGCTGGAGGAGCGACGCGCCGCGCTGCACGCGATCCAGGACGCGGTGGAGGCCAACGGGGTGACGCGCTTCCTGCTGCTGGTCGCGCCGGACAAGGGGACGGTCTACGCCGATTTCCTGCTCGATCCGCCAGCCCAACGGTCCGCGGTGGACGAGGTCATGGCCGCCGATCCGACGCTCCAGGCGGTGCCCCTGGCCGCCGGCCTGACGGCGCTGGCCGCCGGCGGGGTGCGCGACCTCTACGCGCCCAACGGCAGCCGCTGGGGGCTGGAGGGGCAGCTCTACGCGGCGCGGACGGTCGCCCGCAAGCTCGCCGGGCTGGGCGTGCTGACCGGCGCCACCGCCCCCTCGCCGGACGTCGCCATCCTGCCCTGCCGGCCCGGCCAGGGCGACTGCGCCCCCACCCGCACCCAAACCGACTGATGGACAGGACCAGGAGGAACCGCCCAGCCATGGCTCACGACACATTTTCGGCAAACGACGGCCCGGCGGACGAGGTTTCGGCAGACATTGCCTCGGGGGACATCGCCCACGGCGTCGTGGCGATCGTCGTCACCCACAACCGCCTGCCGCTTCTCGCCACCTGCGTCGCGGCGATCCTCGGGCAGCAGCCGCGACCGGAGCGGCTGGTGGTGGTGGACAGCGGCTCCAGCGACGGCACGCCGGAGTGGCTGGCCGCGCAGGCGGAGGAGCGGGGCGACGCGCTGGTCGTGATGCGCCAGGCCAATTGCGGTTCCGCCGGCGCCTACCACACCGCCTTCGAGACGGCGCTCGGCCTCAGCGCCCGCTGGATCTGGAGCACCGACGACGACGGCATCCCGCAGCCGGGCGCGCTGGCCGAGCTGCTGGCCCAGGCGCGGCACCACGGCCTGTCCATGGTCGGCCCGCTGGTGCTGGCGGCGGAGGACCGCTTCACCCTGGCCTTCCCCATGCAGGGCACCCGCGACCCGGACAGCCTGATGGCGCGGGCGGTGGACGGGTTGGCGCCGGGCACCATCGCCCTGTTCAACGGCACGCTGATCGGGCGGGCGGTGTTCGAGCGGATCGGCAACGTGAAGCGCGAGATGTTCATCTGGGGCGACGAGTACGAGTTCACCCTGCGCGCCCGCCGCGCCGGGCTGAAGGTCGGCACGGCGGTGAAGGCGCTGCACGTCCATCCCGGCATGTCGCGGACGGAGCACAAGGTGCTGGGCGGCCGGCTGGGCACGGTGGAGACGATGCGGGCCGACCGGGCGCCGCATTTCTTCCGCAACATGGGCTACATCCACGCCAACTACGAGAAGGCCGGGGTGATCCCGCGCATGATCGCCAAATACACCGCCCATTATCTGGTGAACCGGGATTTCCGCGGCCTGCGGGTCTTCCTGAACAGCTACCTGTCCGGCCTGCGCGACGAGTATCCGGAGGAGTTGAAACGTCCGCCGGTCCGGCTGCCCCTGCCCGAGCGGCCGCGCGCCGCCTCGTCCTCCTCCAGCGAGGTCGCCTGATGCCCACCGTCAGCGCCGTCATCGCCACCTTCAACCGCGCGCCGGAGTTGCGCACCGCGCTGTCCCGCCTGCTCGCCCAGACGCACCCCGTCGCCGAGATCCTGGTGGTGGACGACGGGTCCACGGACGGCACCGACGCCATGGTGCGGGAGGAGTTCCCCACCGTCCGCTACGTCCGGCTGCCGCACAACGCCGGGCTGATCTACGCCCGCAACTTCGGCTTCGTGAACACGGCGGGCGACTACGTGCTGTCGGTGGACGACGATTCCTGGTTCGCCGAGCCGGACGGCCTCGCCCGCACGGTGGCCTACATGGAGACGCACGCGGACGTGGCGGCGGTGGCCTGCAACATCGAGACGCGCGACGGGCTGGTCTATTTTCCGCCGCAGGCCGATCCCTTCGACGCGCCCTGGTACGTCGGCTGCGGCCATCTGCTGCGCCGCAGCGCGGTCGCCGCCATCGGCCTCTACATGCCGGAGCTGTACCGCCAGGGGGAGGAGAAGGACCGCTGCCTGCGGCTGATCGGCGCCGGCCACCGGGTGGTCGCCCTGCCCGGCATCATGGTCTATCACGACAAGAGCGAGAAGGGCCGCAAGCCGGGGCTGGAGCGTTTCTACAACCACCGCAACGACCTGATCCGCGAGGTGGCCCGCTGCCCCGCCGGCCTGCTGCCCTGGCGCTTCGCGCGGAGCTGGATCGGCAACAGCTGGAAGAACCTGCGCCATGGCCCGCGGCTGACCGACCTGAAGGTCCTGCTGGCCCTGCCGGAGATCCTCCGCGTCGGGCTGAAACACCGCGCCCCCGTCAGCGAGGACGCCTACCGCCGCTGGCTGCACCTGTCCAAGACGGCCGCACCCGGCCTTCCCCAACCCGACCCGGCCCCAAGCCACAATCCCCTCCCCCGCCCAGCGGGGGAGGGTTAGGGTGGGGGCAAGCCGCCCCCCTGAAGCCATCACCTACGCCGACGTCCGCGCCAGATGGTGCCCGATCGCCGTGCGCAGCTTGTTCAGGCGGCGCGGCAGCTTGCGGAGCTGGCGCAGCACGGCGGGCTGCGGCGGGTTGATCGGCTCGCTCAGCAGGTCGGGGGCCATGCGGCGGATCAGCTCCGCCTGATGCTGGCTGGAGCGGCGGACGTCCACCGGCATGGCGAGCGCGATCGCCAGGAAGTCCGCGCAGTTGCCGACCTGGAAGAGCTGCCGCCCGGTCAGGTCCACCCCCTGGTCGATGGCCGACAGCCAGCCGGCCACCCGCTGCTCCAGATAGAAGCGGTCGCGCAGGTCCATCGTGCCGCCCGGCAGCACGTCCGGCGTCCGCACCACCCAGGCCAGCCACTCGCGCAGCGCCTCGCAATGGGACGGCGGGTTGTAGAGCTTGCCGCGGAAGGCGTCGAAGATCCGGGCGGCGGTGTCCTCGCCGTCGGCGGCGAGACCCGGCGGGATCTGCCCCCAGTAGAAGCAGCGTGCCACCTCGAAGACGCCGCCGTGCAGGACCACCGCGCCCTCCGGCACGCCGTCCCAGGCGCCGTTGGCGTAGAACTCCCCGTCCATCGCCGCGGTGTGAGCGCCGGTGTGGGCGGCGTAGTCCCGCGCCCGTTGGGCATCCAGCGGCGGACAGGGAATGAGGTGATGCTCCACCCCGGCCAGCCGGGCCAGCTTCGGCGGCAGCTTGCGGTCACCCGGCGTCAGGTCGCGGTGGTCGAAGGTGAAGGTGGCGAAGGGCACCTCGGCCTTCTGCGCCGCGGCCAGCAGCAGCCGCGTGTCGTAGCCGGCGGTGAGCTGGAGCATCAGCGGGCGGTGGCCGCCGTCCGGCCCCGACAGGGTCCGGTGCAGGTTGCGGATGGCGGTGACCAGGATGGATTCCATCCGCTCATAGGCGAGCGAATCGGAAAAGCCCGGCGGAACCGCCGGGAAGGGCCGGCGGAAGGTCAGGAAGCCCGAATCGTCCATCGGACGGGCCGGGTCGAGCACCTGGGTCGGCAACAGCCGGCGCACCCCCGCCAGCCCCGAGCCGGGCAGCGGGTACCAGTCCAGCCCGGCCTCGTGCGCCAGCGGGCGGCGGAAGCTCGCCTCCTCGCCCAGCAGCTCGGCCATCACCCCGGCGCTGGAGGTGAGGGTCAGGGCGCCGTCCACCATTCCGTAGAAGCAGCCGAGCGTCCCGCCGGTGTCGAGATGGACCGCGCGGTTGTTGAGCAGCAGCCAGCGCCCCGTCCAGGAGCGGCACAGCTCCGCGATGTCCCCGGAGCGGGACGCGGCCAGCGCCTCCAGCGGGTCGGGACGCGCCGGGTCGGTCTGCACGGGCAGCCCCAGCAGGTGCCAGACCGTCTTGTCGGCGCCGAGCACGCGCCGGACCGGCAGGTCGGGACAATGGGACAGGACCAGCCCGCCGATGTCACGGCTCACCCAATCCGGACGGAGCGCGTGGGTGTTTCTGGACACGATGAATTGCCGCCGGTGCAGCATGCCGACTTCCCCCGGACCTTTCGCGAATGTCAGGGGGTAAACACGCCGCATGGCGAGGGAGGCAGGGCCCTACCCCTTTTCACCCTCCTTTGCGCCACCCTTCTTGCCCTTGCCCATCCGAACGGAGAATATTTCCCACGCTTGGGTGGCAGCGCGTGATTGACTCCGGGGGTCGGTACCTCTATACAGCGGGGCTCATTTTTTGCCCTGAGATCGAGGAGTATGGTGCCGTGAAACGCACGTTCCAGCCCAGCAAAATCGTGCGCAAGCGCCGGCATGGCTTCCGCGCCCGCATGGCGACCGTCGGTGGCCGCAAGGTGATTGCCCGCCGTCGCGCCAAGGGCCGCAGTGTCCTGAGCGCCTGATACGCATGGCGGCGCCGGACCCCAGGGTCGGGCGCCTGAAGCGGCGGCCGGAGTTTCTGGCCGTGGCCGGTACACGGCGCAAGCATGTGGCTCCCGGCCTTATCCTGCAGGTGCGCCGACACGACGAACGGCAGCGGCCCGCCCCTGGCGAGCCGCCGATTCGTCTTGGCCTGACGGCGAGCCGCAAAGTGGGGAACGCGGTCGTGCGCAATCGCGCACGCCGCCGCCTTCGCGAAGCGGCCCGCCAAATTCTGACCGCCCACGCGGCCCCCGGTCACGATTTCGTGCTGGTGGCCCGCGCCGCGACGGCCGAAAGGCCGTGGACGGAGTTGGTGGGCGATCTGATCGCGGCGCTGAAACGCCTCGGTCTGTGGCGCGACGTCTCCAAGAGCGACGCGTCCAGGAACGAGGTGAATGGCGGGCCAAACGCCGTCACTTCCAACGGCGGGACCGGCAACGGTTCCGGCGGCGGGGAGGTCGGCGCGTGAGCCCGCTCGCCTATTTTCTGCGCGCGCTCGTGGTCGGTTATCAGTGGACCCTGTCGCCCTTCATCGGGTGGCACTGCCGATTTCAGCCGACCTGTTCAAACTATGCGCTGGATGCGCTATCTAAGCACGGAGCGATCCGGGGCAGTTGGCTGACCGTCCGGAGGCTTCTGCGCTGCCATCCCTGGGGCGGGTGGGGATATGATCCCGTGCCCGAACCGGGGCGGTCCACCCGCTGTTCGCACGGGCCGGACGAAGCGGCGCATCGATGCAGCAATTCGCATGCCGGCCTGAAAACCGGCGTTCGGCCCCCTTCTTAACAGAAGGCCCACGGCAACCGGGATGCCATGACCGATCAACGCAACCTCATCCTCGCGATCGCTCTGTCGATCGCCATCCTCCTGGGATTCCAGTATTTCTACGATGGACCCCGGGTGAAGCAACAGCAGGCTGCGCAGCAGGCCGCCCAGACGGAGCAGTCGGTCGCCCCCGGCGCCGCGCCCGCGCCGGGCGCCGCTCCCGGTTCGGTCCCCGGCACCGCGGCTCCCGCCACGGTCCGCGACCGCGCCGGCCTGCTCGCCGAGCAGATGGCCGCCGGAACGCGCGTCAAGATCAACACGCCGTCGCTGCACGGATCGGTCAATCTGGTTGGGGGCCGCATCGACGACCTGACGCTGGCCGACTACCGCGTCACCCCCGATCCCAAGAGCCCGGAAATCGTCCTGCTGGCCCCCGCCGGCACGCCCGAGGCCTACTACGCCGAGTTCGGCTGGGTTCCGGAGGACAAGTCGCAGCCGGTTCCCGGCGCCGACACCCGCTGGACCGCCGCCGGCACCGCGCTGACGCCGGACCAGCCGCTGGTTCTGACCTGGGACAACGGCAAGGGCCTCGTGTTCGAGCGCACCATCGCGGTCGATCCGAACTTCATGTTCACGATCACCCAGAAGGTGCGCAACACCGGCTCCGCCCCGGTCAGCCTGCTGCCCTACAGCCTCGTCAGCCGCGCCGGCACGCCGCACACCGACGGCTACTACATCCTGCATGAAGGCCCGCTCGGCGTCTTCGACGGCAAGCTGAACGAGCACAAGTACGACGACCTGCGCAAGGCCGGCACCATCTCCGCCCAGTCGACCGGCGGCTGGATCGGCATCACCGACAAGTACTGGCTGGTCTCGCTGGTCCCCGACCAGAAGGCCCCGATCACCGCCCGCTTCGTCCACTCCGCCCCTGGCGCCGCCGACCGCTATCAGGTCGACACGCTCGGCAAGGCCGTGGAAATCGCCCCCGGCGCCACCATCGAGATGACCGACCGGCTGTTCGCCGGCGCCAAGCAGGTCCGCCTGCTCGACGACTATTCGGACAAGCTGGGCATCGCCAACTTCGACCTGGCGATCGACTTCGGCTGGTTCTACTTCCTGACCAAGCCGTTCTTCTACGGGTTGGACCTGCTGGGCCGCCTGTTCGGCAACTTCGGCATCGCCATCCTGGTCTTCACCGTGATCGTCAAGGCGGCCTTCTTCCCGCTGGCCAACAAGTCGTATCACGCGATGGCCAAGATGAAGAAGCTGCAGCCCAAGATGATGGAGCTGCGCGACCGCTTCGGCGACGACAAGGTCCGCCTGAACCAGGAGATGATGGCGCTCTACAAGCGCGAGAAGGTCTCGCCGGTGTCGGGCTGCCTGCCGATCCTGATCCAGATCCCGGTCTTCTTCGCGCTGTACAAGGTGCTGTTCGTGACCATCGAAATGCGGCACGCGCCGTTCTTCGGCTGGATCCACGACCTGTCCGCGCCCGATCCGACCACCATCTTCAACCTGTTCGGTCTGATCCCGTGGCAGCCGCCGCACATCCTGATGCTGGGCCTGTGGCCGATCATCATGGGCATCACCATGTACTTCCAGCAGAAGCTGAACCCGGCACCGCCCGATCCGGTGCAGCAGAAGGTGTTCCAGTTCCTGCCGATCATCTTCACCTTCATGCTCGCCAGCTTCCCGGCTGGTCTGGTGATCTACTGGGCCTGGAACAACACCCTGTCCATCGCCCAGCAGTGGATCATCATGCGGCAGGACGGTGTGAAGGTGACCTGAGGGTTCTCTTCACCTGATACCCGGCCTCCCTGATTTCCCTGTCTGTTTTCAGGGCATCGACCGCCGGCAAGCGCCTCCCTTGACGGGCGTTTGCCGGCGGTTATGTTTTGGGCCGGTCACGATCATCCGTACCCCGTGTCTTTCGAAAGCGCCGTCCATGACCTCTTCCAGCAGCTCCCCGATCTCCGGTTTCGACGAGGAGGCCCTGGAAGCGGGGCGGCTTCTGTTCGCCAAGGAATGCGATTTCATCTGGGGCGCCCAGACGGCGGAGCAGTTGCCGGAGGCCGACCTGCCGGAGGTCGCCTTCGCCGGCCGTTCCAACGTCGGCAAGTCCAGCCTCGTCAACGCGCTGACCGGGCGCAAGACGCTGGCCCGCACCTCCAACACGCCGGGCCGCACCCAGCAGCTCAACTTCTTCAACCTCGGCAACCGGCTGAAGCTGGTGGACATGCCCGGCTACGGCTACGCCAAGGAATCGAAGGAGAAGATCGAGATCTGGAACGACATGGTCCGCCGCTTCCTGCGCGGCCGCGTCACGCTGCGCCGGGCGCTGGTGCTGGTCGACTCGCGCCACGGGCTGAAGCCCAACGACGAGGAGATCATGACCATGCTCGACCAGGCGGCGGTGCCCTACGTCGTCGTCCTGACCAAGTCGGACAAGGTGCGGTCGCAGGAGCTGGCCGAGGTCAGCAAGCGCACCGTGGCGGCCATCAAGAAACACCCGGCCGCCTTCCCGGAGATCCACGCCACCAGCGCCGAGAAGGGCCAGGGCATCGCGGAGCTGCGGGCCAGCCTCGCCCAGCTCGCCAGCCTGGGATGACCCGATGCCCGTCGAACTGACCCCGGCGCTGCTGTTCCTCATCCAAGCCATCCTGCTGATCGCCGGCCCGTTCCTGCTGTGGCGGCTGTCCGGGCTGAAGCATGTGGCCCCGATGGTGGTCATCCAGATCCTGTTCGGGATCGCGCTCGGCCCGTCGGTTCTCGGACAGGCCGCCCCGGAGCTCTGGCAACCGCTGTTCGCCAAGGGCTCGCTGGCGCCGCTCTCCGGGCTGGCTCTGCTCGCCGTGGTCTTCTTCGCCTTCCTGACCGGGCTGCACCTCGATCTGGAGGAGTTCAAGGGACGTGGGCGCGCCTTCGTCGGGATCAGCCTGTCGAGCATGCTGGTGCCGACCCTGTTCGGCGGGGCGCTCGGCTGGTGGATCGTCGGCGCCTTCCCCGAGATGGCCGGGCCGAAGGCCGACCCGCTGCTGTTCGCCGCGGGGTTCGGCATCTGCGTCGGGGTGACCGCCCTGCCGGTGCTGGGGGCCATCCTGCGCGAGATGGGGCTGATCGGCGAGCGGGTCGGCCGGCTGGCGCTGGGCTACGCGGCGGTCAACGACGCGCTGCTGTGGCTTCTCATCACCGCCGTGCTGGCGCTGGCGGCGGGGGGAAGCGGCGGTTTCGCCGGGGTGGCGCAGATCGCCGTCCTGGGCTTCGCCTATCTGGCCGCGACGGAGCTGTTCGCCCGCCCCCTGCTGACCCGGCTGATGAACCGCATCGCCCCGGACGGCGCGGTCGGCGACATGGTGGTGGTGGTCACCTGCGCCGCCCTGCTGGGCTCCGCGGCGGTGACGGAGCTGATCGGGCTGCACTACATCCTGGGCGCCTTCGTCGCCGGCACGGTCATGCCGCGGCGGCTGGCGGCGGCCATCCTGGACCGGCTGGAGCATTTCGCCACGCTGATCCTGCTGCCCTTCTTCTTCACCCTGACCGGTCTGAAGGTGAATCTCGACCTCGCCGCCTCGGCGCAATGGTGGGTCTTCGCGCTGGCGACGGTGGCGACCATCCTGGGCAAGGTGCTGGGCACCGCCCTGCCCGCCCGGCTGTCGGGCGAGAGCGCCGCCGATTCCTGGCGGCTCGGCACCCTGATGTCCTGCAAAGGGCTGATGGAGGTCATCGTCCTGACCATCCTGCTGGAGGCCGGGGTGCTGTCGGAGGCCTGCTTCTCGGCCATGGTGCTGATGGCGGTGGTGGTCACCGCGCTGACCCAGCCGATGACCCTGCTGGCCGGGCGGTTGGCCGGCCGCCGGGCGGGCCACGCCGGCACGGCCTGACCTCTCAGCCGGGCTTGCGCACGTTCCCGGTCACCACGGGATCGGCCCCTGGTCCCTCGGACCCGGCCTTCCCGTCCCCGCGCGCCTGTTCCTTCAGCGCCTTGTTGGCTTCCGTCACCTCCTGGGCGTCGGGGGAGCCGTAGATCTCCTCGGCCCGCCGGGCGGTCTCCTCCATCTCCGCCTTATGGGCCTCGGTGAAAGGGTTGCGCGGCGTCGGCATGATGCGGTCGTTCATGGCACCGTCCTTTGCGGTTCATCCTACCCCGGGCGAACCGCCGGGCGCGGCAAGGGTTCCCGGACGCGGCGCCCCCCTGAAAAAGCCCCCTAGGCACCCCCCGCGCTTTCCGTTAAAGAGTCGGCGGAATCTCACCCGATTGGCCCACCCCGACGAACGGCTCCATCCCGTGCAGAACACGACCCGCGACGAGTGGCTCGCCAAGGCCCGCACCCTGTCCGAAGCCCTGCCCTACATGCGCCGCTACGCCGGGCGCACCTTCGTCATCAAGTACGGCGGCCACGCCATGGGTGACGACAGCCTGGCGGAGAAGTTCGCCCGCGACATCGTCCTGCTGAAGCAGGTCGGCATCAACCCCGTGGTCGTGCACGGCGGCGGCCCGCAGATCGGGCAGATGCTGCAGCGGCTGGCCATCAAGTCCAGCTTCATCGACGGCCTGCGCGTCACCGACAAGGAGACGGTCGAGGTGGTCGAGATGGTGCTGGCCGGCTCCATCAACAAGCAGATCGTCGCCGCCATCAACAACGCGGGCGGCCGCGCCGTCGGCCTGTCGGGCAAGGACGGCAGCCTGATCACCGCGCGCAAGCTGCGCCGCACCCAGCGCGACCCGGACAGCAACATCGAGAAGGTGCTGGACCTCGGCTTCGTCGGCGAGCCGTATCAGGTGAACCCGCAGATCATCACGTCGCTGGCCCAGTCGGACATCATCCCGGTCATCGCCCCGATCGGCTTCGACCGCAACGGCGACACCTACAACATCAACGCCGACACCGCGGCGGGCGCCGTCGCCTCGGCGCTGGGCGCCACCCGCTTCTTCCTGCTGACCGACGTGGCCGGCGTTCTGGACAAGAACAAGGAGCTGGTGCCGCGCATGTCGCTGGACCAGGCGCGCGCCGCCATCGCCGACGGCACCGCCACCGGCGGCATGATCCCGAAGATCGAGACCTGCATCGACGCCGTCGAGCAGGGCGTGGACGCCGCCGTCATCCTGGACGGCCGGGTGCCGCACGCCCTGCTGCTGGAGATCTTCACCGAGGGCGGGGCCGGCACGCTGATCGGCCGCGAGTAACCGGGTCAAGCGAAGGGGACCGGCCATGTCCGACGTGCGCAAGGACCTACTCCGCCAGATGAAGGCCATCCGCGAACGGATGGACCCGAAGCTGCTGGAGCGCGCCAAGCTGTCGGTCTTCGGCAAGGTCCCCTACGACCGCGACTCGGCGAAGGAAGCCGTCGGGCATTTCCTCGATTCCAAGGACGACGGCGGGGCCTTCCGGCGCAAGCTGGAGGCCGCGCTGCGCCAGGACGGCGCACCCGTCAACCTTCCGGAGGAACAAGCCGCCAGGGACGCCGATGGCCCCGCCGAGCCGCCCCAGCCGCGCAAGCCGCGCCGCTTCGGCCGTCTCCTCTAAGGCGGGCCGCCGCCATGCTGCACGTCTTCGCCTGCGACGGTGACCGGCTGCGCTGGGCCCGCGAGGCCGAGGGCGTCCGCACCCCGCTGCCCGCCGAGGCCGTCTGGCTCGACCTGCAGAACCCGACCCCGGAGGAGTTGGCCCGCGCCGAGGCGCTGATGGGCATCAAGCTGCCGACTCGGGAGCAGATGGCGGAGATCGAGGAGTCGAGCCGCCTGCGCATCACCCCCGGCGCCGTGCACATGACCGCACTCGTCCTGGTCTGGGCCGACACCGACCAGCCGCGCATCGTCCCGGTCAGCTTCGTCCTGGCCGGCGGGCGGCTCGCCACCATCCACGCCGTCGATCCGCAGCCCTTCCTGGCCTTCCGCCGCCGCGTCACCCGCAGCGGCGGCGCGGAGCTGACGGCCGAGGCGGTCCTGGCCGCTCTGCTGGACGGGGTGGTGGAGCGCACCGCCGCCGTCCTGCGCCGCGTCGGGCTGGAGCTGGACACCATGGGCGGCCGCGCCTTCCGCGGGCGCGCCCTGCCGGTCAAGGGGGAGCGGCGGGACGACACCCGCACGCTCAAGCGCATCGGCCACACCGGGCACCTGATCGGCAAGGCCCATGTCAGCCTGTCCACGCTCAACCGCCTGCTGACCTTCCTGGCCCGCGGCGAGGGCTGGACCCCGGCCAAGCGGACCCGGCGCTGGGCGCGCGCCGCCCTTCAGGACGTGACGGGGCTCGGCGAATACGCTCAGTTCCTGTCGGGGAAAGTCAGCCTGCTGCTGGACACCACGCTGGGCCGCATCAACGTCGAACAGAACGAGATCGTGAAGATCGTCTCGATCCTGACGGTCGCCCTGTTCCCACCGACCCTGGTCGCCAGCATCTACGGCATGAACTTCGTGACCATGCCGGAGAGGGATTGGACCTTCGGCTACCCGCTGGCGGTGATGCTGATGATCCTGTCGGCGGCGCTGCCCATGATCTACTTCAAGCGGCGGCGCTGGCTGTAGGAACCGCTCAGCCGGTATGCGGCGACGCGGTCTCGCGGCCCCGCCCGCTGCCCAGCTTCTCCCGCGTTTCGGAGAACTGCTTGCGGACCTCGATCCACTCCTTGAAAATTTTCCCAAGCGCGAAGACGAGCAGGCCGTGCGCGGTGGTGATCTCCACGCCGATCAGGTCCTCCAGCATGGTGTCGAACAGCTCCAGCAACGCGGTCAGCAGAAGGATCGCGGACAGGGCGATTTGAAGCAGCGAAGGGCAGCGGACAAAGAGCATCATCGGTTTCACCGGCAATCGGACGGCACACGGCGAAATCTATGACACAAGCCGGAAGCGCTGGGGAGGAGGGTTGTGGCCGCTCCGCTCCCTAAACGAGGGCGAGCAGCAGCGCCCAGCCCATCACGACGAGGTTGACGGTCAGCGTGACCGCCATGCCCGGCGCCCGCACATAGGGGTGGATCAGGTAGCCCACCCAGAACAGCAGGCGGCCCAGCACGAACAGCGCGGTCGCCAGCCGGGCGAAGCCCAGATCGGGCAGCGGCATCTGCGCCACCAGCGCCGCCAGGGCGGGCACGAAGATCAGCGTCTGCTCCACCGTGTTGGTCAGCACGCGCTGGCTGATCCGGTAGAAGCGCGACTCGGCGTCGTCGATGGGGTTCAGGGCGACGGAGCGGGCGCGGGCGACCAGCACCCCGCCCACCGTCAGGAACAGCACCAGCGCCGGCCACAGGGCGAGCCGCCCCCAGAAGGCCATGCGCGCGCCCGGATCGGCGATGCCGGGCGGCGGCGCGAACAGCGGTGGCAGAAGCCACAGGGCCAGCAGGGCCGCCGCCGCCGCGGACAGGTTGACGGTGGCCGCCATGCGCAGAAGACGGGTCTTGGAGGGACGGGTCTCCGGCGCGGCGGCCATGGCGTCTTACCCCAGGCCCTTCTGGCCCATGTCGAGGAACTTCTGGCGGCGCTGGGCGCGGATCGCGGTGCCGTCCAGCCCGTCGAGATCGCCCAGCGACTCCTCGATGGCGTCGCCCAGCGCCTTGATGGTCTCCGCCGGGTCGCGGTGGGCGCCGCCGATCGGCTCGCTCACCACCCGGTCGATGACGCCGAGTTCCTTGAGGTCGTGGCTGATCAGGCGCAGCGCGACGGCGGCCTCGCCGGCCATGTCGGGGTTGCGCCACAGGATCGACGCACAGCCCTCCGGCGAGATGACGGAGTAGATGGCGTGCTCAAGCATCAGCACCCGGTCGGCGGTCGCGATGGCGATGGCGCCGCCGGACCCGCCCTCGCCGATCACCGCGGCCACCATGGGCACGGACAGGCGCAGGCAGCGCTCGATGCTCTTGGCGATGGCCTCGGCCTGGCCGCGCTCCTCCGCCTGGACGCCGGGGAAGGCGCCGGCGGTGTCGACCAGCGAGACGACCGGCAGCTTGAACCGGTCGGCGAGGTCCATCAGGCGCTGGGCCTTGCGGTAGCCCTCGGGCTTGGCCATGCCGAAGTTGTGGCGCACGCGCGTTTCGGTGTCGTGGCCCTTCTCCTGCCCGATCACCACGACCGAGCGGCCACGGAAGCGGCCCAGCCCGCCGATGACCGCACGGTCTTCGGCGAAGCCTCGGTCGCCGGCCAGCGGCGTGAAGTCGTCGATCAGCCCCTTCACATAGTCCAGACAGTGCGGACGGTTCGGGTGGCGGGCCACCTGCACCTTCTGCGCCGGGGTGAGCTTCGCGTAGGTCTGCCGGAGGAGCTTGTCGACCTTGGTCTGCAGCTTCGTCACTTCGTCGGCGATGTTGATGTCGCCGGCGTTGGTCAGGTGGCGCAGTTCCTCGATCTTGCCTTCAAGCTCGGCGATCGGCTTTTCGAATTCCAGGAAGGTTTGCATGCCGGAAGGATCACGGACCGAATAGGATAGGACGCGGACGTCGCGGACCGGCTTTGGTACCACGGTGCGCGGCGGCGATGCCACAGCTTATCGCGCGAAACGCCGGCCAAAACTGACCAGAAGCACGCCCAGGACGATCACCGCCGCTCCGCCCCACACCCAGGGGGAATAGCGTTCCCCGAACAGCAGCGTCCCGGTGCCCAGCCCGACGGAGGTCGCCACGTAGCCGATCTGGCTGAGATAGACCGGCCCGGCGACCACCTGGAGCCGGAAATACAGCACATAGGTCAGCGCCGTCACCGCGATCTGGAGCAGGGCGAGCCAGGGCGCGAGGCCCAGCGCCGGCAACTCCGCCACCGCCCCGGTGCCGAGCAGGGCGAGCGCGACCCAGCCCGCCCCGCCCAGCATGGTTCCCGCGGCCAGCGCCACCGGCTGTCCGCCCGGTGGCCAAGCCACGGTGCGGTAGACGTTGCCCGCCGCGACCGAGGCCGGCATGACGAAGGCCAGCGCCATCCAGCCCGCCAGATCGGGCGAGGGCAGGCTGCCGCGCGGCCCGACGATCATCAACGCGCCGACAAGGCCCATCAGGATGCCCGCCACCCGTCCGCGGTCGGGCTTTTCGATCCGCACCGCCACGGCCATCAGCAGCGTCAGGATCGGCGGCAGCGTGTAGACCAACGCCGACAACCCGGCCCCCAGCCACGGCATCACGAAGAACAGCACCACGTTGGGCAGCGCCATGGACAGCAGCCCCGACACCGCGAAATAGCGCAGATAGCGCCCGGTGAGCGGCATCGGCTGCCGTTTGACGCGCGCCAGCCCGGCCAGGATCACCCCGGCGCCCAACATCATGGAAAAGGCCCAGGGCAGCGGCGGCACCCCCGCCGCCTGCGCGACTTTGGTGACCGGGAAGATCACCCCGATCAACCCGCCCACCGTCAGCAGGAGAAGCAGCGACTCGGCTCCGCGCGACACCGGCGGAACGATGGGGGGTGTGGACACGGGGGCGGAACCTCTGGCTCGGGACGCGGACGGGCCAGCGAACATGGCGAAGCCCCCGCCTTTTGCCAAGCCGGTCGGGCAGGCTGGAAACGCGTCTGAGTGTTGCCCCCACCCCGGCCCTCCCCCGCTTCGCAGGGGAGGGTGTCTACTGCGAAGCGGCGTCCGTTCCCTCCCCTGCAAAGCGGGGGAGGGTTAGGGTGGGGGCCCGTAGGTACGAGAGTCCAGAGAGGGGCCTCACGCCCCCTGCGCGACGATGCGGTCGTAGGCCGGCAGGGTCAGGAAATCCACGAAGTCCCGGCGCTCCACGAGGTCGCGGAGCATCACCGCAGCCTCCTCGTACATCCCCGTATCGAAGGCGCGGTCGCCGACGCGGGCCTTCCAGGCGGCCAGCTCCTCCGCGATGGTCTCGTCCACCAGTTCCATCGTCACGGAGCGCCCGTCGTCGAGCGTGGCGCCATGGTGGACCCACTGCCAGAGCTGGGTGCGGCTGATCTCGGCGGTGGCGGCGTCCTCCATCAGGTTGAACAGCGGCACGCAGCCGACGCCGCGCAGCCACGCCTCCAGATAGCCGATGGCGACGGCCACGTTGTTGCGCAGGCCGCGCTTCGTCTTCGGCCCCTCCGGCACGGCCAGCAGGTCGGCGGCGGTCACGCTGACGTCGGCGCGCTTGCGGTCGATCTGGTTGGGCTTGCGCATGTAGGCGTCGAAGACCTCCCGCGCGACGGGGACGAGGCCGGGATGGGCCACCCAGGTGCCGTCGTGGCCGTTGGACACCTCCCGCTCCTTGTCGGCGCGGACCTTGGAGAAGGCGGTCTCGTTGGCCGCGGGGTCGTCCTTCACCGGGATGTAGGCGGCCATGCCGCCGATCGCCGGGGCGCCGCGGCGGTGGCAGGTCTTGACCGCCAGCAGGCTGTAGGATTGCAGGAAGGGCGTCGCCATCGTCACCTCCGCCCAGTCGGGCAGCACGGCGGCGGGGTCGTGGCGGAAGGTCTTGATGAAGCTGAAGATGTAGTCCCAGCGCCCGCAGTTCAGCCCGGCGGAATGGTCGCGCAGCTCATAGAGGATCTCGTCCATCTCGAAGGCGGCGAGGATGGTCTCGACCAGCACGGTCGCCTTGAACGCGCCGTGCGGGATCTTGAGATAATCCTCGGCGACCGAGAACACCTCGTTCCACAGCCGCGCCTCGAAATGGCTCTCCAGCTTCGGCAGGTAGAAGTAGGGACCGGAGCCGCGGGCCAGCAGGTCCCGCGCGTTGTGGAAGGCGTAGAGGGCGAAGTCGAACAGCGCGCCGGACACCGGTTCGCCGTCGAGCCGGACGTGCTTCTCCGCCAGATGCCAGCCGCGCGGGCGGACTTTGAGGACGGCGGTTTTGTCGTTCAGCCGGTACTTCTTCCCCGACGCCGGATCGTCGAAGGCGATGGTGCGGCGCACGGCGTCGCGCAGGTTGGCCTGCCCCTCGATCAGGTTGGTCCAGGACGGGCAGCTCGAATCCTCGAAGTCCGCCATGAAGACCTTTGCGCCGGAATTCAGCGCGTTGATGACCATCTTGCGGTCCACCGGCCCGGTGATCTCCACCCGGCGGTCGAGCAGATCGTGCGGCAGCGGCGCGATGGTCCAGTCGGCCTCGCGGATGGCCCGGGTCTCCGGCAGGAAGTCCGGCTTGTGCCCCTGCTCGATCAGCGCCCGCCGCCTGGTCCGCACGTCGAGCAGGCGCAACCGCTCCGACCCGAACCGTCCCTCCAGCTCCGCCAGGAAGGCCAGCGCCTCCGGCGTCAGGATCGTCTCGAAGCCCGGCGTGAGCGGACCCAGGATCTCAAGCCCGGAGATGGTCGTGGCCATGCGCTTCCCCCTGTTCGTCGCGAGGGCGGTCCGGCGCGGTGCCGGCCAACCCCATTGGGACAAGGGCTATACCACAGCGGGAGAAGCCGCCATAGCCGGATTGGTATCTTTTGAAAGAGACACCCCTTTTGCGCGCAACGCTATTGCGTACGAACGGTTTTTCGCCGGGCCAGCGGGTGATGCTCGTGCACCACCTGTTTCAGCCGTTCCGACACCACATGGGTGTAGATCTGGGTGGTGGCGATGTCGGCGTGGCCCAGCATCTTCTGGACCGAGCGCAGATCCGCCCCGCGGTCGAGCAGGTGGGTGGCGAAGGCGTGGCGCAGCACGTGGGGGCTGACCTTCTCCGGATCGATGTTCGACTCGATGGCCAGCTCCTTCAAAAGCTGGGCGAATCGCTGGCGCGTCAGGTGCCCGTTGGTGGAGCTGCGGGACGGGAAGAGGAAGGCGACCGGCCCGCTCTCGCGCCCGGCCAGGATGAAGTGGCTGCGCCAGGGCAGATAGGCGCCCAGAGCGGCGGAGGCCGGCTCGGACAGCGGCACCATGCGCTCCTTCCCGCCCTTGCCGCGCACGATCAGCCCGCGCCCGTCGCGCAGGATGGCCGCCATCGGCAGGCCGACCAGTTCCGACACGCGCAGGCCGGTGGCGTAGAGCACCTCCAGCAACGCGACCAGCCGCAGCCCTTCCGGCCCGCCGCGGGTCTGGGCGGAGTCGATCATGCGGGTGACCTCCTCCACCGTCAGGATCTTGGGCAGCGGGCGGCCCTGCTTGGGGCTGTCCAGCGCCGAGGCCGGGTCGTCCTCCCGCCGGCCTTCCGACACCAGGAAGCGGTAGAACTGGCGCATCGCCGACAGGCGGCGGGCCAGCGTGCGCGGCGCCGGCTTCTGCCCGCCCTCGACATACTGGAAGGCGAGGTAGGCGCGCAGATCCTCCGTCACCGCCTTTTCCAGCGGCTGGCCGCGCTGGGCCAGCCAGAGGGCGAGGTCGGCGAGGTCGCGCTCGTAGGCCACGCGGGTGTTGAGCGCGGCACCGCGCTCCGCCGTCAGCATGTCCAGGAAGGCGTCGACGTGCGGCGAGGCCGCGATCGGGCGCGGTTTGCAGGGGCGCCCGCGCCGCTTCGGCTGGGCTTTCGACAAGGGTGTTTTGGGCATGGGACTCATCCGGCCAGGGCCGCGGCGGCTTCACGAGCGATGGCGCGGGCGTCGTTGTCCAGGCCCACGGCGCGCAGGGCTCCGACCACCCGCGCCACCACCGCGGGCGGCGTGCCCGCCGGCCCGGCGTTGCCGAGCAGCAGCAGGGCGGCCAGGGCCGTCTCGCCCACCCGCCGGTCGGCGGAGGCTTCGGCCAGCCGCTGCCACAGGGCGGGGTCGGCGGTGGGGGGACAGAGGTCGGCGGGCGTGGGGGCCGTCTCCTCGGGGTCGGCGGTCCGGCGCCACGCCTCCTCCGGCACGGCGACGCCCATCGCCTGGAGCAGGGCCAGTTGCCCGGCGACGCGGGCGCGGGCCTCCGGATCAGCGCCGCGCAGCGATTCGTCGAGCCAGCCGGCGAGGCCCAGCGCCCCGCCGCCCGGCGGCGGACCCAGAGCGATGACGGCGAGCGGCCACAGCCGCGCCACCTCCGCCGTGGGACGGCTGCGCAGGGCGAGGTCGTGCCAGCGCTTGCCCTTGTCGGCCCGGCCCAGCGCGAAGCAGAGCCGCGCGGCGGCGGGAGCCAGGGCGGCGGCGTCCGGAGTCGGCGACAGGGTGTCGAGCATATCGGCCACCACCGCCCCCACCGGACCGGCCAGCATCGGCGGGTCGAGAAGCTCCAGCGCCAGCCCGGCCAGCTCCACCCGCCGCCCACCGCCCATGGCGGCGAGCATGGCCTGCTGCACCAGCGCGCGGGTGCGGGCGGTACGATCGCGCGCCACGGCGTCCTTCAGCCGCAGCAGCTCGTCGCCCTTGGCCGGGGCGGCGCGGTACGCCTCCTCAAGCCGCCGGGAATCGAGGAACAGGGCAACGGCGGCGCGCTCCGCCGCGGTCACGCGGGTCGCCGGGTCGGTGCCGGTGTTGGACGCCACGGCGGCCAGACGGGCCGGGTCGGTCAGGGAGAGCACATCGGGCGGCAGTCCGGCCTGGAGCGCCCGCAGGGCGGCCAGGGTCAGCGGGCTGGGGTCCCTCAGGCTGCGCGGTCGGACCGCCGGGCCGCCGGCCATCGCCTCGGCCACCCGCAGGAAATCGGGATCGCCGCCCGGCTGCTCGCGCAGCATCTCGAAGGCGAGGTCGTCGCCCGCCGGGGCGGCCCCGGCGGCCTCCGTCGCCGCTCCCCCGCCGATCCGCACGGCGCGCAGGCGGCAGAACAGCGCCACCCGCTGCCAGTAGGGGCCGGAGAAGGGCTTGGCGCGCTCCGTCGCGGCGGCGCAGTCCAGCGGGCCGGCGAGCAGTTCGGCGTCGGTCAGGGCGCGGGCGGCGGCCTCGTCGGCCGTCATCGCCTCGGGCAGCAGCGCGGCGAGGTCGGCGGCCCCGCGCGGGTCGCCCATGGCCGCCAGCGTCTCCACCCGCAGCGCGCCGAAGCGGCGCGCCGGCTCGGGCTCGCCCGGAGCGGCGGCGGGCGAGCCGCGGCTGAGCAGCAGGCGGCGCTGCAACTCCTTCACGGCGGGCGACGGGGTGAGGGTGGGCAGCTCCGGCAGGAGGGCCAGCACCTCGGCGCGCGGGATGCCGCGCCAGGGGTCTCCGCCCAGCCCGGCGGCTCCCGCCAGAGGGCCGGCGCCATCGGGGTCCAGCGGCCCCAGCGTCTCCACCGCGATGGCCGAGGGCGACGCCACGGTGGGCACCACGTCGAAGGACGGCGTATCGACCGGCGGCGTCAGGGAAAACGGCACGGCGGACGGCCCAGGCGAGGCCAGCGGATCGTCCAGGACCCGCCCGGCCCCGGTCCCGGCGTCGGCGGCGGCGTCGGGGGCGGCCATCGTTTCCGGCGGAGGAAACAGGCGGATCGGCGGCCCGGACGGCACCGCCTGGGCCAGCGTCGGAGGCGCTGCCGCCATCAGGGCGCAGGACAAGGCGAGCGCGGCGGGAGCCAGCGCGAGCGGGCTTACGGCAAACATGGAAACGGCGCCGGCCCCGGCCCGTCCGCCCCTTGGCGGAGCGGCGAACCGGCGGCGGCGCCCGGCGGCGTCCCCGGCGTCAGCGGGGGAACCGCTCATCCGGAATGACCTTTTCCACCGTCTTGGACGGGGCCGGCATGTCCCAGGAGGCAAGGAAGGCCATGCCACCCCCGATGACGAAGAGGAACAGGACGAAAAGAACGGAGATAACGCGGCTCATGGCGGTCGGAGTCGTGTTTTTGTGGAAGGAACGGCGGCGCTGTATCACGGTCTGCGTCCGTGCGGCTTGGGACAAGGGTGCGCTTTCATGCTAATCATCGCACACCGTCCGCACCGCTGGCCCGTCGGGCCGATGAACGCAGGACGTACCACTTTAGCCACGGGGGCGCCGCTGCGCAACATGCGGAGGCCCCTGCGACCGAATCGAACACCGGCCCCCGGCATCGCATCAGGCCGGAACCGTATCAGGAAAGTCCACAGCACCATGACCGCCCGCCTTCCACCGCAGGGACAGCCGCCGGACCCGTCGAAGACCCTTCCCAAGACGGTGGTGCTGGTCGGCCTGATGGGCGCGGGGAAGAGCGCGATCGGGCGGCGGCTGGCCGCGCGGCTGCACCTGCCCTTCACCGATGCCGACACGGAGATCGAGACGGCGGCGGGCTGCTCCATCGCGGAGATCTTCGCCCGCGACGGCGAGGCGGTGTTCCGTTCGGTGGAGCGGCGGATCATCACCCGGCTGCTGACCGAGCAGCCGGTGCACATCCTGGCCACCGGCGGCGGCGCCTTCATGGACCCGGAGACGCGGGCGGCCATCCGCGCCCACGGGGTGTCAGTCTGGCTGCGCGCCGAACTGGACGTGCTGCTCGCCCGCACGGCGCGTCGCACCCACCGCCCGCTGCTCAACGCCGGCGATCCGAAGGAGATCCTGAGCCGGCTGATGACCGCCCGCTACCCGGTCTATGCCGAGGCCGAGCTGACGGTGATCAGCGACGAGCGCCCGCCGGAGGCGACCGTGGAACAGGTGATCGAGGCGCTGGAAGCGCATTTCGGCATCACCCTGCCCCACTCGCACCACCATCATCACCGCCACCCGGCGCACCACCACCACGACAAGCCCTGATCCCGCCATGACCTCAGACACGCCCACCGCCACCGACACCGTCCGCCTCGACCTCGGCCCGCGCAGTTACGACATCCTGGTCGGCGACCGGGTGCTCGACGGCGCCGGACCGCGCATCGCCGCGATCACCAACGGCAAGGCCCCCATCGTCGTCACCGACGAGAACGTCGCCCCGCGGCATCTCCCGACGCTGGAGCGCACGCTGCGTGACGCCGGCATCGAGCCGACCCAGGCCATCGTCCTGCCGGCGGGCGAGAAGACCAAGGACATCGCCCATTTCGAACGGCTGATGGACGCCGTCCTGGGGCGCGGGATCGAGCGGTCGGCGGTCCTGCTGGCGCTGGGCGGAGGGGTGATCGGCGACATCACCGGCTTCGCCGCCGCCTCGGCGCTGCGCGGCATCGACTTCATCCAGGTGCCGACCACGCTGCTGAGCCAGGTGGACAGCTCGGTCGGCGGCAAGACCGGGATCAACAGCCCGCACGGCAAGAACCTGATCGGCGCCTTCCACCAGCCGCGTCTGGTCATCGCCGACACCGCCACGCTGGACACCCTGCCGCAGCGCGAGGTGCTGGCCGGCTACGCCGAGGTGGTGAAGTACGGGCTGATCCGCCTGCCCGGCTTCTTCGCTTGGCTGGAGGAGAACGGCGAGCGGGTGGTCGCCGGCGACAGCGACGCCCGCCGCCACGCCGTTACGGAAAGCTGCCGGGCCAAGGCCGCAATCGTCGGCGCGGACGAGCGGGAGAGCGGCGACCGGGCCCTGTTGAACCTGGGCCACACCTTCGGCCACGCGCTGGAGGCGGCGACCGGCTTCGGCTCCCGCCTGCTGCACGGCGAGGCGGTGTCGATCGGCATGGTGCTGGCCTTCGACCTGTCGGTGCGGCTGGGGCTGTGCCCGGCGGCGGACGCCGAAAAGGCGCGCGCCCATCTGGCCCGCGTCGGCCTGCCGGTCCGCCCCACCGACGTGCCCGGCGTGGAGTGGGACGTCGACGGGCTGATCCTGTCGATGGCCAAGGACAAGAAGGTCAAGGACGGGCGCATCGCCTTCGTCCTGGTCCGCGCCCTGGGCGACGCCTTCACCAAGCGCGACGTCGATCCGGTGGTGGTACGGTCGCTACTGGAGGATGCCGTGGCGCGCTGATGCGCTGCACCATAATCCCTTGACCGTTGGGGCAGCAAACTGTCAGAGTTCACGACAGTTCCGATTCGCGTCCAAGATGCGATCGAACCCTGCCCCAGAATGGGAGAATGGACATGCCGAACCGCAAGCTCATCCCCGACGTCATCAAGGACCAGCAGCTCGTCTGCCTGCCCCCGGAGGCCAGCGTCCAGGACGCCGCTCTTCTGATGGCGGAGCGCCGTGTCGCCGCCCTCCTGGTTACACAGGGCCGGTCACTGAAGGGCATCTTCACGGAGCGCGACCTCGCGGCCCGCGTCGTCGCCGCGGGACGCGACCCCGTGGCCACCCGTCTGGCCGAGGTCATGACCGCCTCTCCCGACACGCTGGGGCCGGACGCCCACGCCTACGAGGCGTTGGACCTGATGGAGCGCCACCACTACCGCCATCTGCCGGTCACCGCGGACGGCGAATCGGACGGCATGGTGATGGGCATCGTCTCCATTCGCGACCTGTTCGCCGTGGTCCGCGCCCATCTGGAGGACGAGATCCGCGACCGCGAGGCGTTCATCTTCGGCTCGAACTACTCCGCCAGCGCGCCCCCGTAACCACGGGGCGGGTAATGCTGCGATGCGGCAAAGCCGGCTTGACCTGAACGCTGGCCCCACAGATATTCCAGAACACGCCCCAACAACACGGCCCTGCGAAACAGGCCGAACGCCAGAGAGTCCCATGCCGCTGTCCGAACCCGCCGCGCGCGAACCGATCCACACCCGGGAAGTCACTTGCCGGGGCTATCGGCGGACCGATGGGCTGTGGGACGTCGAGGGTCATCTGACCGACGTGAAGAGCTACGCCTTCCACACCGAGCAGCGCGGCCAGATCCTGCCCGGCGACCCGGTGCACGGCATGTGGCTCCGCCTGACGGTCGACAACGACCTGACCGTCCAGGCGGTGGAAGCGGTGACGGAGAAGAGCCCCTACCGCACCTGCGGCTCCGTCACTCCCAATTTCCAGCGGCTGGTCGGGCTGAAGATCGGGCCGGGCTGGACCCGCGCGGTGAAGGAGCGGCTGGGCGGCGTCCAGGGCTGCACGCATCTGGTGGAGCTTCTCGGGCCGATCGCCACCACCGCCTTCCAGACCATCTATCCGATCCTGGCGCGCGAACAGGCTGAGAAGGCGCGGGCGTCCGGCGGCGAGACGGGCAGCAAGGAGGACATGCTGCGCACCAAGCGCCCGGTGCTGCTGAACACCTGCCACATCTTCGACAGCAACGGCGAGGTCGTGCGGAAGAATTGGCCCGACCACTACACCGGCGACCGCCCGCGCGACGCCGCGGACTGAGGTGGCGGCGGGCGCGGCACCCGGGATGAACACTTCGAAGCAATGATTTCGAAGCAATGACAAGGGGCGCGCCCGATGGACGCGCCCCTTCTCTTTTCCCGAATCGGGACGGTCAGGCCATCACGCGTCCAACGCGGACCGCAGGCTCTCGCTGGATCCGATCGGCTTCGCCGCCGGCGGCAGGGCTGCCGCCGTGGTTCCGGCCCCGCTCTCCGCCCGGTCGAGTTCGTCCAGCGGCGGGAGGTCGAACGGCGTGCCCACGAAGGGATCGCCTCCGCCATGCCCGGCCTGGACATGGCCATCCTCGGTGCAGGCCCGGCGAAAATAGGCCGCAATGAAGACCCGGACCGCCGAGGTCAGGGTGACCTCCGCGTTGTCCGCGCCCGGGCCGCGCCGCCGGATCTGCTCGTCCAGCCGGTCCTTGATCAGGGTGCAGAGGCCGTTGACCGTCAGGCCCTCGCGGCGGGCAATGTCCTCCAGAGCGTCCCACATGGTCGGCTCCAGACGCATGCTCGTGCGGCGCCCGGCAATCATGATGTTCATGCTCTTCAGCGGTTCCACACACGCGTTGGGATTCACTGTTAACCGTTTCTTCGGCCCGCGCTTCGCCATACGCCGCCCTCTCCACGAACCCGCCGGACGACGCGCGAAAAGTGCATCGCCCACGGCGCATTGATTGGTTGCATGTGCCGCACTCTACTAAATACAGCGAGAATTGCAACCACGGCAGCACTCCAATTATGTTTGAAGACGGAAAAGAACCTCTAGTAGTTGCATGCGTATGTATGCATTTTCAGGTGGCACTTTTCCCTTGCTGCACGGGCGGCGGCCGGACGTTCTTGTCAGCGTTTCTGTCAGCGAGCCTCTTCGGGCGTCAGCGTGGTCAGGCCGAGGGCGTGAACGCGCTCCGCCATTTCTTGGGCCAGCAGGCCATAGACCAGCCGCTGGCGTTCCACGCGCGACTTTCCGGCGAAGGCGGCGGAGACGATGGTGACGTGGAAATGCGTCTCGCCTTCCGGGTGGGCGCCGCCGTGACCGGCGTGCCGGCCGGAATCGTCCTGGATGTCGAGCCGCTCGGGGGCGAGCGCGTCGGTCAGTTTCCGGCGCATGCGGGTGGCGTATTCCATGGAATCCTCACTGGGTCGGGTTTGCCATTGAGGTGACGGCGCGGTGCCGCTCCCGTCAAGACGCCAATGCCGCAGACCGGCCATTTTCCGCAGTCCGGCACCGTCCCCTTGCGTGCGCTTGCCAGAATGGGTGCCTCTTCCCATACTTCGCACATGAGCAAGCCACGCACCCGCTACGACTTCAGCCGCTACGACCAGCCGCGCACCGCCGTGCGCGCCTGCGATCATCCGGGCTGTGCGGGCGAGGGCGCGTACCGGGCGCCGAAGAGCCGCCGGCAGCTCAACGACTACTACTGGTTCTGCCTGGACCATGTGCGCGAATACAACCGCGCCTGGGACTATTACGCCGGCATGAAGCCCGAGCAGATCGAGGCCGAGGTCCGCCGCGACACCACGTGGCAGCGCCCGAGCTGGCCGCTCGGCTTTTGGGGGGTGCAGGAGAAATTCCTGCGCGACCGCGCGATGCACGGCTTCAGCTTCGAGTTCGGGCGCGAGGCCGGCAAGGACCAGTCCGAGGAGACCAAGCAGCGCCGGCAGGCCGCCCGCAGCGCGGAGGAGGAGGCTCTGGTCGTCCTCGACCTCGCCCCGCCGGTGGATTTCCCGCGCATCAAGGCGCGCTACCGCGAGCTGGTGAAAATCCACCATCCCGACGCCAACGGCGGGGACAAGGCGGCCGAAGAAAAGTTGAAGGAGATCAATCAGGCCTACAACACGCTGAAAGCCTGCTATGGTGCGTAACCCCGACGGTTGGCCGGACCAGATTGGCCGGGCGGCCCCGACAACAGACACGTTGGAACGATAAGAACCTCCCATGCCTTCTCAAGGAGCCACCCAGGCCAGCTCGGCCCTGTTCGATCACGTTCCCGACATCACCCTGTCGGTGCGTCAAGTGTTCGGCATCGACAGCGACATGCAGGTGCCGGCCTTCAGCCAGCGCACGGAGCATGTGCCGGACATCGACGAAGCCTACCGCTTCGACCGCGACACGACGCTCGCGATCCTGGCTGGCTTCGCCTACAACCGTCGCGTCATGGTCCAGGGCTATCACGGGACCGGCAAGTCCACCCACATCGAACAGGTGGCCGCGCGCCTGAACTGGCCCTGCATCCGCATCAACCTGGACAGCCACATCAGCCGCATCGACCTGATGGGCAAGGACGCCATCGTCCTGCGCGACGGCGTCCAGGTGACGGAATACCGCGAAGGCATCCTGCCCTGGGCGCTCCAGCATGCCTGCGCATTGGTCTTCGACGAGTATGACGCGGGCCGTCCCGACGTGATGTTCGTGATCCAGCGCGTGCTGGAGGTGGAAGGCAAGCTGACCCTGCTCGACCAGAACCGCGTCATCCGCCCGCACCCGGCCTTCCGCCTGTTCGCCACGGCGAACACCGTCGGGCTGGGCGACACCACCGGCCTCTACCACGGCACGCAGCAGATCAACCAGGGCCAGATGGACCGCTGGAACATCGTGGCGACGCTGAACTACCTGCCGGTGGACGCCGAGGTGAAGATCGTCGCCTCCAAGGTGCCGGAATACGACAGCGAGGCCGGCCGCAAGACCGTGGCGTCGATGGTGCGCCTGGCCGACCTGACCCGCGCCGGCTTCATCAACGGCGACATCTCCACCGTGATGAGCCCGCGCACGGTCATCACCTGGGCGCAGAACGCCAACATCTTCAACGACATCGCCTTCGCGTTCCGGATCACCTTCCTGAACAAGTGCGACGAGGTGGAGCGGCCGACCGTCGCCGAATACTACCAGCGCTGCTTCGGCACCGAACTGCCGGAGACGGGGGTGCAGGCGAACCTGGTGTGACGGGGGGCGCCTCGTCCCTCGGGACCGCAGCCTCCCTGGCAACAGGACAACACGGATTTCACGGATCTGGGCACGGATTTCACGGATGAGGGTCACTCTCGACCGCGACCTGGACGCCTTGACCGAGCGCATCATTGGAGCCGCCTTCGAGGTCTTCAACACGCTCGGTCAAGGGTTCGTCGAGGCCGTCTATAAGAAGGCCCTTCTCTGTGAACTTCGCGAGCGCGGCCCGGATGCGGAACAGGAGGTTCCCTTCCAGATCGGCTACAAGGGCTCGAACGTCGGCACCTACGTCGCCGACATCGTGGTGGCGCGCCGCGTCATCGTCGAGCTGAAGGTCGCCGACGCGCTGGCGCAGCCGCACAGACGGCAGGTCATCAACTATCTTCGCGCCAGCGGATTGCAGGTCGGCCTGTTGTTCAATTTCGGCGGCTCCAGCCTCACCTTCTCCCGTGTCCTGCCGTAACCGGGGAACATCCGTGAAATCCGTGTTTCGTCCGTGAAATCCGTGTCAATCTTGTCCGACGACCGCCGGACGCAGACCCAAGACAGCCCGCCATGACCGACCGTGAAAACCCCGTCGAGGCCTTCAAGCGCTCCACCGCCGCCGCGGTGCGGGCCCTCTCCCGCCGGGCCGACGTGCAGGTGGGCTTCTCCACCGAGCCGCCCGGCGTCGCCGGCCTGCGCGTGCGCATCCCCACCCCGGCGCGCGACCTGAACCCGCACGACGTCGCCACGCTGCGCGGCGCGGCGGACGCCGTGTCGCTGCGGCTGCGCTTCCACGACAACGCCATCCATCTCCAGCGCATGCCGCTGGGCGACAGTGCCCGCGCCGCCTACGACGCGCTGGAGCAGGCCCGCTGCGAGGCGCTGGGCGCCAGCCACATGCCCGGCGTGGCCGCCAACCTGGAGGCGGCGCTGGACGAGCGCTACCACAAGCAGGGTTTCGAGCGGCTGGAGGAGCGCGAGCAGGTCCCCCTGCCCGAGGTGCTGCGCCTGATCGCCCGCGAGGCGATGACCGGCGCCGCCCCGCCCCCCGCCGCCGAGCACGCCGTCAGCCTGTGGCGCGGCTGGATCGAGGAGCGGCTGGGCAAGGATCTGCACGGCCTCGCCGGTCACATGGCCGATCAGGACGCCTACGCCCGCGCCGTGCGCAAGCTGCTGACCGAGCTGGACATGGAGGTCGGGAACGACCCCGACGAGCCGCAGGAGCCGGAGGAGGACGAGCGCGACTCCGGCGAGAACGAGAATGAGCCGAACAAGGGCCAGACCCAGGGAGAGGACGACACCCAGAGTCAGGCCGAATCGATGACCTCGCAGGAGACGCAGGAGTCCGACCAGGGCGAGCAGGCCGACGAGGGCACCGGCGAGGAGGGCGACACCGAGATGGGCCAGGGCGAGGGGGCGGAGGAGCCCGCCGGTCCCGGCCAGCCCTGGCGCCCGGAGGCGCGCGGCCGCAACGAGCCCGACCCCAACGCCTACAAGCCCTTCACCACCCGCTTCGACGAGGTGGTCGACGCCGCCGAGCTGTGCGACCCGGAGGAGCTGTCCCGGCTGCGCCACATGCTGGACCAGCAGCTCGTCCATCTCCAGGGGGTGATCTCCAAGCTGGCCAACCGCCTGCAGCGCCGCCTCCTGGCCAAGCAGCAGCGGTCGTGGGAATTCGACCTCGACGACGGCATCCTCGACGCCGCCCGTCTGGCCCGCATCGTCGTGAACCCGGTCCTTCCCCTCTCCTTCAAGAAGGAGAAGGAGATGGACTTCCGCGACACGGTGGTGTCGCTGCTGATCGACAATTCCGGCTCGATGCGCGGGCGTCCGATCTCCATCGCCGCGATGAGCGCCGACATCCTCGCCCGCACGCTGGAGCGCTGCGCGGTGAAGGTGGAGGTGCTGGGCTTCACCACCCGCGCCTGGAAGGGCGGGCAGGCGCGCGAGCAGTGGATCTCCTCGGGCAAGCCGGCCAACCCGGGCCGCCTGAACGACCTGCGCCACATCATCTACAAGGACGCCGACCAGCCCTGGCGCCGCGCCCGCAAGAATCTCGGCCTGATGCTGCGCGAAGGCATCCTCAAGGAGAACATCGACGGCGAGGCGCTGATGTGGGCGCACAACCGCCTGATCGGGCGGCCCGAGCAGAGGCGCATCCTGATGGTGATCTCCGACGGCGCGCCGGTGGACGATTCGACCCTGTCGGTCAACGCCGGCAACTATCTGGAGCGGCACCTGCGGCAGGTGATCGAGTACATCGAGACCCGCTCGCCGGTGGAGCTGGTGGCCATCGGCATCGGCCACGACGTGACCCGCTACTACCGCCGCGCCGTCACCATCGTGGACGCCGAGCAGCTGGGCGGCACCATGATGAACAAGCTGGCCGAGCTGTTCGACGAGGACGACCGCCGGGGCCGCTCCGGCTGGCGCTGAGGGCGGACCCCGGACCGGAAACGACAACGGCGCGGATCACTCCGCGCCGTTTTTGTTGATGCCGTCCGGTTCGTCCGGTCACTGCAGGCTGCGCTGCATCTCTTCGAAGTTGCGCGAGAAGCCGTTCAGCGGGAAGTCGATGTCGCGCTTGCCGGCGCGCAGGAAGTTCACGCGGACCAGCACGGTGGAGCCGTTGCGGAACTGGTCGACCACGCGGCCCGACACGAAGTTCGGGAACATGCACATGTTCAGCGTGGCGATCTGCGTCTCGATGCGCGGCTGGCGGTCGACGCGGATGGCGCAATTGTCGATCATGCCCTGGCTGGTCGTCAGGAACAGGTGATAGTCGTTGCCGGTCGGGATGACGCTCAGCGCCACGAAGCCGACCTCCTTGCCGTCGTCGAACAGCCGGTAGTTCATCAGCCGGCAGACCTTGGTGTCGGTCATCCGGTCGATCTCGCAGCGGCTGGTCCAGGCGCCCTCCGGGCCGTACTCGGCGGCGGATTTGGAGAAATCGACGGCAGAGGCCGGCGTGGCGGCTAGCGCGGACAGCAGCGCCGCACCAAAAGCGAAGAGACCTGTCCAACGCATCCTGACGCTCCCCAATCTTGTCGCCCCGATCAGCCGCTCACGAACCCGCCCGACGGCGGTCATCGCGAACGGATTATAGGCATACCCCGAAGACGGACAAGCATCTACACCTTTGGTTGGCGTCTTCATCCCGGATGATCGTTCCGCTCCGCATCCTTTCCGAATATTGAGAATGGTTATCGTTCACGCTTGACACCCCGCGCCCCGAATGGTCAAGTCGGCGCATGAGAACGCTTCGCAATTGCGGGCGTGAACCGACAAGAATTCGGGAGTCACGAGGATGCACATCGGATCGCGCGGCGTGTTTGCCGCCACCTTCGCCGCCACGCTGCTGACCATGACGGGTCTTGCCAGCGCCGCCGAGGTGAACGTCTACTCTGCGCGCCATTACGATGTGGACAAGGACCTCTACGACGCCTTCACCAAGAAGACCGGCATCAAGATCAACGTCATCGAGGGCAAGGAAGAGGAGCTGATCGAGCGGATGAAGACCGAAGGCGGCAACAGCCCCGCCGACGTGTTCATCACCGTCGACGCCGGCCGCCTGTGGCGCGCCCAGGAGGCCGGCCTGCTCCAGCCGACCCGCTCCAAGGTCATGGAGGAGGCCATCCCGGCCCACCTGCGCGAGCCGGAAGGCCATTGGTTCGGCATCTCCAAGCGCGCCCGCATCCTGGTCTACAACAAGGCCTCGGTGAAGCCGGGCGAGATCAAGACCTACGAGGAGCTGGCCGACCCGAAGTGGAAGGACCGCGTCCTCGTCCGCTCCTCGACCAGCGTCTACAACCAGTCGCTCGTCGGCTCGCTGCTCGCCGCCCACGGCGAGAAGGCGACCGAGGAGTGGGCCAAGGGCGTCGTTGCCAACATGGCGCGCAAGCCGCAGGGCGGCGACACCGACCAGATCAAGGGCGTGGCCGCCAACGAAGGCGACGTGGCCGTGACCAACACCTACTACTTCGCCCGCATCGCCTCCTCTGCCAAGCCGGAGGACAAGGCCATCGCGGACAAGCTGGGCGTGATCTTCCCCAACCAGGACGGTCGCGGCACCCATGTGAACGTCTCCGGCGCCGGCGTCATGAAGAACGCGCCGAACAAGGAGCAGGCCATCCAGTTCCTGGAGTATCTGGTCAGCCCCGAAGCCCAGAAGATGTTCACGGAAAAGAACTACGAGTATCCGATCGTCGCCGGTGCCGAGACCGCGCCGGTGCTGGTCTCCTGGGGCAAGTTCAAGGAAGACCCGCTGAACGCCGCCGTCTACGGCAAGAACAACGCCGAGGCTCTGAAGATCATGGATCGCGCCGGCTGGAAGTAAGCCACCATCCGGCGTAGCGAAGGGGCGCGTCCCAGCGGTGGAGACGCGCCCTTTTCGTTTTTGTGGTTTAGAACTTGCCTTCCTCATAGTCGCGGTAGGCCTGCATGACCTCCTCGCGGCTGTTCATGACGAAGGGGCCGCCCCAGGCCACCGGCTCGCCGAGCGGGCGGCCGGAGAGCAGCAGGAAGCGCGCCCCGGACGGGCCGGCGGCGATCTCCGCCCGGTCGCCCTCGCCCAGCACCAGCACCCGCGGGCCGCCCAGCCGGACGGAACTGCCGGGCGCCACCACCGATCCCTCGAAGACCACCAGCGCCGCCGCGTGACCGCCGGGCACCGGCTCGGAGAAGGTGGCACTCGCCGGCAGGCGGACGTCGAAGTAGCGGGCCTCGGTCGGGCCGCTGCGCACCGGGCCGGCGGTGCCGTTGCCGGTGGTGCCGGCGATCACCGTGACCGTGGTCCCGTCCTCCCGCGTCTCGACCGGGATGCGGTCGGCGGCGAACTCCTGGTAGGCGGGCTCCGACATCTTCAGACGCGCCGGCAGGTTGATCCAGAGCTGGAAGCCCTTCATCAACCCTTCGGTCTGCTCCGGCATCTCGGAATGGATCACGCCGCGCCCGGCGGTCATCCACTGCACGCCGCCGGTCTCGATCACGCCCTCATGCTCGTGGTTGTCCCAATGGCGCATGCGGCCGGCCAGCATGTAGGTGACCGTCTCGAAACCGCGGTGCGGGTGGTCGGGGAAGCCGGCGAGATAGTCCTGCGGCGTGTCGGAGCCGAAGTAATCCAGCATCAGGAAGGGGTCGAGCATGCGCAGGCGCGGCGTGCCGACCATGCGGGTCATGCGCACGCCGGCCCCGTCGGACGCCTCCATGCCTTCGACGGCGGTCAGGACGGGGCGGACGGTTTCGGCGGTCATCGGACGCTCTCCTCAGGCAAAATCGCTGAGAGAGAGGTATTCTTTCCAGGCCGCCGGATAAAGCCCCACCGCCGCTCAACACTGTTGCGGCGTGGGCAACAGCCTCACTCGTCGGTCTGGCCGGGGCGGGAGCGGCTGATGGACAGGCTGAGCAGGATCACCGGCACGATGCCCACCGCGACGATGGCCAGCGCCCCGGTGGCGGCCTCGGTCAGCCGCTCGTCGGAGGCCAGCGTGTAGACGCGCACGGCCAGCGTGTCGAAGTTGAAGGGCCGCACGATCATCGTCGCCGGCAGTTCCTTCATCACGTCGACGAAGACCAGCAGGCCGGCGGTCAGCAGGCTGCCCCACATGATCGGCGCGTGCACCCGGATCAGCGTCCGCCCCGCCGTGTGGCCGAGCACGCGCGAGGCGAAGTCCATCGTCGGGCGGATCTTGCCCAGGCTGGCCTCGATCGTGTTGAAGGACACCGCCAGGAACCGCACCAGATAGGCGAACAGCACCGCCGCGATGGTGCCGCTCAGCAGCAGGCCGGTGGACACGCCGAAGGTCTGGCGCATGAAGGCGTCGACGGCGTTGTCGAGATGGGCGAAGGGAATCAGCACGCCGACCGCGATCACCGAGCCGGGAATGGCGTAGCCCATGGCGGCGACGCGCACCGCGCCCTTCAGCAGCGGCGTCGGGCGCAGCCGCTGCCCGTAGGCCAGGACCAGCGCCAGCGACACCGCCAGCACGGCGGCCAGCGCGGCCAGCGTGAAGCTGTTGCGGGCCAGCGTCAGGAACACCGGCCCGAAGGCTTGGTCCCCGGCGGTGACCGCCATGCGCACCAGCAGCCCGGCGGGCAGCAGGAAGCCGAGCAGCAGCGGCAAGCCGCAGGCGGTCATGGCGGCGGCGGCGCGCCAGCCGGTCAGTCGGTGCTTCGGCAGGCGGCGGTAGCGCGTGGTGGTGTGGTGGTAGCGGGCCTGCCGGCGCGACCAGCGCTCCATCAGCACCAGCACCAAAACGAACATCATCAGCACGGCGGCCAGCTGTGCCGCCGCGACCGGCTGCCCCATGGCGAACCACGTCCGGTAGATGCCGGTGACGAAGGTGTTCACCGCGAAGTACTGGACCGTGCCGAAATCGGCCAGCACCTCCATCAGCACCAGCGCCAGACCGGCGACGATGCTGGGGCGGGCCAGCGGCAGCGCCACCGTGAAGAAGCTGCGCCACGGCCCGCGGCCGAGCGTACGACTGACCTCCAGCACGCAGACGGACTGTTCGAGGAAGGCGGCGCGCGACAGCAGATAGACGTACGGGTAGAGCACCAGCGTCATCATCAGCGCGGCGCCTTCGAGCGTACGGATGTCGGGAAACCAGTAATCCCGGCGCGACCAGTGGAAAAGCTCGCGCAGCGCGGTCTGCACCGGGCCGACGAACTGGAGCAGGTCGGTGTAGACGTACGCCATGACGTAGGCCGGCACCGCCATCGGCAGCAGCAGCGCCCACTCCAGCGTACGGCTGCCGGGAAAGCGGCACATGGTGACCAGCCAGGCGGTGCCCACCCCGATCACCAGAGTGCCCACCCCCACCCCGAAGACGAGGCGCACGGTGTTCAGCAGATACTCCGCCAGCACCGTGTCGACCAGATGCTGCCACACCCCGTCCGTCGGCACGAAGACGCGGCTCATCACCGCCAGCACCGGCAGGGCGACCAGCACCGCGATCACCAGCGTCGCCAGCGTCCAACCGCTGAAACCGATGCGCTGCCAGAGGGAGGAATGGAAGCCGGCGGCCTGGACCGGGCCGCCCGGTGTCGGGCCGGGGGTTTGAAAGGTGTCCGTCGTCAAGGCCGGTTACGCCCATAGGGATGTGTCGAACGGGAGCCCTATGGTCTCACACTGTGCGAATAACTCGCAATGACAACATGCCGCATCCCTCTCCCCGGACGGTATGACAGGGATGCGGCCGATGTTTTGGTTACTTGGTGCCGAACATGCGGTCGCCCGCGTCGCCCAGGCCGGGGACGATGTAGGCGTTCTCGTCGAGATGGCTGTCGAGCGAGGCGGTGAAGACCTTCACGCGCGGGTGGGCGGCGGCGAAGACGCGCATGCCCTCGGGCGCGGCGACCAGCGCCATGAAGCGGATGTTCTCGTCGTCCACGCCGTGGCGGTTCAGCACGTCGCAGGCGTGGACGGCGGAGTTGCCGGTCGCCAGCATCGGGTCGACGACGATGAACAGGCGGCCCTCCGCCTCGGGCAGCTTCACCAGATACTCGTGCGGCATCTTGGTGTCGTGATCCCGATAGAGGCCGATGTGCCCCTCGCGCGCCGACGGCACCAGCTCGTGCAGGCCCTGGGCCATGCCGAGGCCGGCGCGCAGAACCGGCACGATGGCCAGCTTCTTGCCGGCGATGACCGGCGCGTCCATGGGCTGGAGCGGCGTGTCGATCCGCTCGGTCGTCAGGGGCAGGTCGCGGGTGATCTCATAGCCCATCAGCAGCGAGATTTCGCGCAGCAGGGTGCGGAAGCCGCCGGTGGAGCGTTCCTTGGCCCGCATCAGCGTCAGCTTGTGCTGGATCAGCGGGTGGTCGAGGATGAACAGATTGGGAAATTCGGTGTGGGTGCGCATGGATCTCGTGCCGCGGCCTGTCTAGACCCCGATCCTAACCCGGCGGACCCGCTTCGGCCAAGCCGCCCTTAAGCGTTGAGACCGGATACGCCGGTCGAGGGGCGCAAATCAGCGGCGGTTGGGAAGCGCCGCCCTCCCCGCCACAACCTCCGGCTGGTCGACCCCGTAGCGGACCACGCGGTTGCGCCCGCTGTTCTTCGCCTGATAGAGGGCGCGGTCGGCGCAGACCACCATCTCCTCCACCGGCAGATCCTCCCCGGCCTCGACCAGCCCGAACGAGGCGGTGACCGCGATCCGCCGCCCGTCCGGCAGCGCCACCGGCGTGCGCGCCAGTTCGCCGCGCAGCCGCTCGATGACCCGGAAGCCCTCGGCGAGGCCGGTTTCCTTCAGACAGATCAGGAACTCCTCCCCGCCCATGCGGAAGGCCTCGTCGAAGCTGCGGATGCCCCGGCTGATGGCGGCGGCGGCGGCGGCCAGGACGCGGTCGCCGATGTCGTGGCCGTAGGTGTCGTTGATGTTCTTGAAGCGGTCGATGTCGCAGATGGCGACGCAAAAGGCCGGGCCGTTGCGGCGGAAGCGGTTGTGCTCGCGCTCCAGCGCCTCCTGCATGCCGCGGCGGGTGCGCAGGCCGGTCAGCGGGTCCAGGCCGCTCGCCGCCGCCCCGAAGGCCCGCTCAACGCGGCGCAGATGGAGGACGAACTCCTCGAAGCGGGCGATCACCCCCTCATAGTCGGCCTCGGTCGGGCTCTCGCCGCCGGCCGCCTTCAACAGAAGCAGCTTGGCCTTGCGGTGCATCTGCTCGTGCAGGGTGACCAGCTTCTCCACGGCGGGCTGGTGGGCCAGATCGTCGGCGTTGACCGCCGCGCACCACGCCGCGAAGGAGGCCGGGGCCGACACCCGCTCGCCCCCCTGCCCGCCGCGGAAGAAGACGGCGCGGTGCCACTGCCCGATCCAGCGCAAATGCTCGTCGAGCACGAGGCCGAGGCTGTCGGATGGCGAGCGTGTGTCGGACGAGTTGGTCATCGGGCTTGCAGGGCTTCCCTTTGGACACATCCACCGGTCGCGGCCCATGGATGCCAACAGTATCGCACGAAGTCATAACCCGGGTCCGCAACCCGGTCGTGCGATTAAGTTGTGCCCATCCGCCAAAAGGGAAAGCCCTGCGGCAAAATCAAATTTTATTCAAATGCCTCGCCGCGACGCGGCGTCACAGCCCGGCCACGCTGTCCAGGAAGCGGCGGATCAGCTCCGGGTCCTTGTGGCCGGGGCGGTCCTCCACGCCCGACGACACGTCGAGCGCCGTGGCGCCGGTCGTCCGCACCGCCTCCGCCGCGTTCTCCGGCTTCAACCCGCCGGACAGCATCCAGGGCTTCGGCCAGCTCCGCCCGGCCAGCAGCGTCCAGTCGAAGGCGATGCCGTTGCCGCCCGGCAGGGCCGACACCCTGGCCGGCGGCTTGGCGTCGAACAGCAGCCGGTCGGCGACCTCGGCGGCCTCCAGCGCGGCGGCCAGATCCTCCGGCCCGCCGACCTTGATCGCCTTCATCACCGGGATGTTGAAGGCGGCCTTCACTTCGGCGATGCGGCGTGGCGCCTCCTTGCCGTGGAGTTGGATCAGGTCGAAGGGGACCTGGCTGACCACATGCTCCAGGAAGTCGTTCTCCGGATCGACGAACAGCCCGACCGTGCGCACACCGGTAGGGACCAGCCGCGCCAGCTCCGCCGCCATGGAGGGTGCTATCGAGCGCGGGCTTGGCGGGTAGAAGACGAAACCGACATAGCGCGCCCCGCCGGCGACCGCGGCGTGCAGCGACAGGGGCTCGGTGAGGCCGCAGATCTTCACGCTGACGGGCTTGGGAACGGGCATGGGGGCAGGTCCTTACAGTTCCGAAACGATGCGTCGGGCGGCCGCTTCGGGGTTGGCGTCGCCGGTGATCGGGCGCCCGATCACCAGATGGTCCGCCCCGGCGGCCAGCGCCTCGGCGGGGGTCATGACGCGCTTCTGGTCGTTGGCGGCGGCCCAGGCGGGGCGGATGCCCGGCACCATCAGGATGAAATCCGGCCCGCAGGCTTCGCGGATCAGCGCCACCTCGGCGGGGGAGCAGACGACGCCGTCCACCCTCGACTCCTTGGCGAGCAGCGCCAGCCGCTTCACCTGCCCGGCCACCGGGACGCTCTGCCCGACGGCCTGGAGGTCGGCGGCGTCCATGCTGGTCAGCACGGTGACGGCGAGGATCTTCGGACGGTCGGCGCCCGCGCTGGCCGCGGCCTCCGCCGCCGCGCGCATCATCGCCGGGCCGCCGGAGGTGTGGATGGTCAGGAAGGCGGGCTTCAGCGGCAGCGCCGCCCGGATGCCGCCCGCCACCGTGTTGGGGATGTCGTGCAGCTTGAGGTCGAGGAACAGCGGCGGGCCGTCTTCGCCGATCACCGCGCGGATGCCCGCCGGGCCGTGGGCGATGAAGAACTCCAGCCCCAGCTTGATCCCGCCGACCACCCCAGCGATCCGCCGGCCGAGGTCGCGGGCGGTGTCGAGGTCGGTCGTGTCGACGGCGCAGAAGATGCGCGAGGCGGGCGCGATGCTGGGCGTGCTCATGGAAAAACGGCTCTCCGGACCCTGGAAGGTGGTGACGGCGCGCAGCCTAACAAGGGCCGGCGGCAATCACCAGACTTCCGGGGCGCGAAGACGCCTTATCCCTCCCGCGGGCAACCCCACGGGAGGGTCGTGGGCCGCCTGAGGTCAGATCTTCCGGTCCGGGTCGCGGTCAAGTCCACGGTCCACCGGACGGTCGCCGGGCATACGGTCGCGGTCCGAAGGAAGATCGGCCGGACGGTCGGCGCCGGTGCTGCGTGCGTCGTCGATCTCCACCTCGGTCCGGCGGACCGTGTCGGACACCGTCTGCGCGCGCTCCTCGGCCTCCTTGCGGATCACCACCTCCTCCCGGACCCGGGCGGTCTTTTCGACCACCGCCTCCTCGTCCGTCTCGCTCACTTCGATGGTGCGCTCCTGGAAGGCTTCGGGGGGCAGGTCGCTGACGGGGCGATCCACCGGGCGGCGCTCGACCGTCACCTTTTCATCGCGCAGGCGGACCTGTTCCTCCACCGGTGTCTCGGTCATGTAGCTGCGGACGCGGACGGACCCGCGTTCCACCTCCCGCTTGCCGACGTTCAGCCGCTCCTCGACCACGGGAATGCGCTGCTCCTCGCCCGATCCAACCGCGCCGGCATGGCGGGTGGTTTCGGTGTTGCGGGTCGTGTCGGTTTCGACCCGTCCCACCGTGCCTTCGGTGTTGACGTCACGCAGGGACGCCGCGGCGGCGCCCAGGCCGGAGCTGTAGCGCGTGCGCTCCTCGGTGGCCTGGGTGTGGTCGTAATCCGTGGAGGAGGCGTCGTAACCGGTCCAGCCGGTCTCCCGATAACTCCGACCGCGGTCGGCAATGTCCACCGGGCCATGCTGCTCGATGATGGCCAGGGCCCCGTCGCATTGCGCGTCTTCGACGCGGCCGACCAGAAGAACGCCGCCGCGGCGTATGCCCTCCGCGAAAATCTCCGCGTCGTCCCGCGTCACTCCCATGCGGGTCAGCATCGACAGGCGCTTGTCGCGGGCGTTGAAGTTCAAATCCTCTCCGAAATCGGCGGCGTGGCGCCAGCTTTCCAGCCGGCCCTCGGTGGCGGTTCCCAGATTGGCGCTGTCCGCGCCCATCATGGTGAAGTCCTGGCGCAGGTTCCGGGCCTGCAGCTCGCCAAGCACGCGTTCGGCGCTGGACAGATCGTCATACAGCGCGACGATGGTTTTCCTGTTCATCAGCCTACTCCTGTGGAGGCAATGTTTCGGACCGCAGCGCGTCGGCGCGCGCGGCGTCGTCCCTGGTGACGACGGCGTCTTCGGAGCGCAGCGTCTCGGTGACGCGCTCGGTGCGCCGGGTCGCCTGTTTGCGGATGTGCAGTTCTTCTTTAAGGACCAGCCGTTTCGTCACGACCAGTTCTTCTTCGAGGATCGGTACGATCAGCACGTCGCCTTCGTACCGCGGCTCCGGCGCGGCATCGACCGGGCGACCCACCGGAACACGAAGGACCTCCACCGCCTCGCTGGAGAGATCCTGTTCCACGGTTTCCTCACGCTCGCGGACGACCGTGGTGATCCGCAAGCGGCCGGTTTCGACAGTGCGCTTTCCGACCGACAGGGTTTCCTCGTAAAGAGGGACGGCTTCCTCGGAGACGGCCCGCTCCGGCGGTGCGCGTTCCTGTGGCATGGCCGCCGCCTCGGCGCTCAGAGGAAGATGAACAGGGCGACGAGGATCACCAGCACGACGAGCGCGATGACCCACCAGTTCATCCCCGTCGAGCCAGCCGGCGCCGTCCGGTTCCCGTCTGTGTCATAGACACCCACTTTCCGCGGTTCATCGGCCATGGGGCTTACTCCCTGTCTGTTTGGATTGGGGCGGTTTGCCTTGGTTGCCCATTTCCAACAGGAGGAACACGGCGCCGTTCCGTGAGTCCGGTCAGCGCCCCGCGGCCCAGAGGGATAGCCCGGTTGCCCGCGCCGGATCGCCGATGGCGGCGGCCAGCGCCTCGCCCAGTGCGGGGGCGAACTTGAAGCCGTGGCCGGAGCAGGCGCTCATCAGCCAGCAGCGGGCGGACAGCGGCTCGACCAGGAAGCGCTCGTCCTCGGTCACCGTGTAGAAGCAGGTCGCGGCGTTGGCGAGGCTGTAGCGGTGGCCGTCCGCCAGCACCCGGCGGGCGCGGTCCAGCACGTCGCGCGCCTCGTCCGGATCGGGGTCGCGGTCGGTGTCCGGGTCGCCGACGCGCGAGAAGCGGTGGTCGCCCGCCTTCATCGTCGTGCCGGCCACCGGCGGCACGACATAAACGCCGCTCTCCCCGTCCGCGTCGATCAGCATCGGCGCCGTCGCCCAGACGCCGCGCAGCCCCTCCGGCGGCATCAGATAGGCCACGACCTGCCGCGACGGGGTCAGGCGCGCCGCCGTCTCCGGCAGCAGCTTCGTCACCCAGGCCCCGGCGGCGACCACCAGCGCGTCGGCGCCGATGGTCCGGCGGTCGGCGAGCGTCACGGTGGCGCGCTCCGCGTCGATCGCCGTCACGGGGGCACGCGCGTGAACCGTCACCCCCAGCGCGTTCAGATGGTGGCTGAGCAGCTCCACGATGCGCCCGGCGAGCAGCACGCCGCCCGACTCCAGATGCAGCCCCTCCGCCACCGCGTCGGCGTCGACCAGCGGGAACTCCGCGGCGATCTGCGCCGGGGTCAGACGGCGGAACGGATGGCCCAGCGACTCCATAACCGCGACGCTGTCGGCCAGCCAGCGCCGCCCGTCCTCCGCCGAGGCGGTGCAGAGCGTGCCGCTGGGGACGAGCAGCCGCTCGCCCAGGTCGGTCCACAGCCGTTCCCACGCCTGGAAGGCCGTGTCGGCCATGCGGGCGTAGCCGGCGCTGGCGCCGTAGGCGTGGCGAAACAGCCGGTGCTGGTCGACGGAGCTGCCGAAGGGGTTGGGCACCTGGCCCTGGTCGAAGACCGCGACCTCGTGCCCGGCGCGGGCCAGCGCCCAGGCCGTGCACAGCCCCATGATGCCGGCGCCGACGACGGTGATGCGGAGAGTCATGATGGAAAAACGCCTCAGCGGATCGTGTCGTTGTGGATCACCATCTCCACCGCCAGTTGGGCGGCGCAGAGATCCTCCAGCGCGGTGCCGACCGACTTGAACAGGGTGATCTGGTCGTAGAAGCGGCGCCCGGCGCGCTGGCCGCGGGTCAGGTCGTAGAGGTCGCCGGCGATGTCGGCGTCGGTCAGGATGCCGGCCTTCATCGGCTGGACGATGTCACCCGCCTCCTTGCAGGCCCCCTCGCGGGTGTCCACGAAGACGCGGGAGCGGCGGATGCAGTCGTCGTCCGCCTCGCGCATCTCCGGGGTGAAGCCGCCGACGAGGTCGAGATGGGCGCCCGGCTGAAGCCATGCGCCGCGGATCAGCGGCTCCTTCGCCAGCGTCGCGCAGGAGATCACCTGGGCGCCGCGCACCGCCCCCTCCAGGTCGGCCGTGGCCTCGATGCGGAATTTCGGGCGGTGGAAGCGGCTGGCCACCTTCTTCGCCTTCTCGAGGCTGCGGCCCCAGACCAGCACATGCTTGATCGGCAGGACGGTGGCGAAGGCCTCGATCAGTTCGGGCGCCAGCGCCCCGGTGCCGACCATCAGCAGCCGTTCCGAGTCGGGCCGCGCAAGGTAGGAGGCGGCGAGGGCGGAGGCCGCGGCGGTGCGCCGCTTGGTGAGCGCGGTGCCGTCGAGAACCGCCTGGGGCATCCCCGTCTTGCCGTCCATCAGCAGGTACAGGCCCTGCACCGCCGGCAAGTCCTTCGCCCCGTTGTCGGGGAAGACGGTGACCACCTTGACGCCGATGGACTGGTTGACCTGCCAGGCCGGCATCAGCAGCAGCGTGCCGTCGTTCTGGCCGTAGGTCTCGACCGTGTGGTGGTGCCGCATCGGCACCTCGACCCCGGCGCGGAAGGTCTGCCGCATGCGCTCGATCAGCATGCGGAAGTGCAGGACGGACTTCAGCTCGGCTCCGGTGACGGTGCGCATCGGCGGCTCCCTCCACAGGTCCGGCAAAGCGGAACCCCCCTCCCGCCCCCCGGCCGGACGGGAGGCCGAAGGGGTTACCGGCGGGCGGTCAGTGGACCGTGGTCGCCGGCAGGGCGGTGCCGGACCCGGTCACCGCGGGCAGGCCGGCGGTGCCGGACAGCGGGCGGTTCATCTCGGCCAGGCGCTTCTCCGCGGCGGCGGCGCGGGCCTGCGTCTCCTTCAGCTCGCGCTCCAGGTAGGACACGCGGTCGGTCGAGCGGCGGGCGCGGCGGCGATGACGGCGCTGGGCGTTCCAGGCGACGACGCCGCCGGCCAGGAAGCCGATCACCAGCGCCACCAGCGTGGCGAGGTAGACCGGAACCTCCAGCGTGAAGGGCAGCGGCCAGAGCGACAGCGTGACCAGGCCACGGTTGGAGATGGCGAACAGCACCGCGGCGAGCGCGATGGGAACGGCGATGATGAGGGCGATGAAACGCACGGGTGTGGTCCTCGTATCCATGATCGGGGGCCGGGTCAGCGCCGGGTCCGGGCCGATGAGTCAGTGACGGGCTGTCAATGAACGGACATCATTCGTCGGTGTTCAAGCGCTCGCGCAACTGTTTTCCGGTCTTGAAGAAGGGGATCGCCTTCTCGCCCACCTCGACGGCCTCGCCCGTGCGCGGGTTGCGGCCGGTGCGGGCGTCGCGGCGCTTGACGGAGAAGGCGCCGAACCCGCGCAGTTCCACCCGGTCGCCGCGGGCAAGCGCTTCGGAGATCTCGTCGAAGATGGTGCCGACGATCTTTTCGATGTCGCGCTGGTACAGATGCGGATTGCGCTCCGCGAGCCGTTGAATCAGCTCCGATTTGGTCATGGCGATTCCGTTTCCCCCGGTTCTGAGCGCCCTTGCACCGCGCTCCTTGACCTGCGCGCAAGCGTGCCACCGGGTCCGGTGACCGTCAAGCTAAGCCTTTCTGGCGGAACCCTTTTCCCGGCAACGCTCCGGCTTGCCCGACGGCCGCCGGGAAAAAGGCCCGAAATGTGATTAATCCGTCTTACGGATTGCCCTTGAACGCACCATTTCCGATGAGTTGCTTGGCACGGTTCCCATCGTCGGACTCGGTTGCCGGACTCGGTTGGAGGTTCGCCATGACACACACTGACCACACCGGCCATCACACCGGTCCCGCCGACCCGCTGGCCGGCCTGCCCTACGCGGACCGCGTCCGCACCGTCACCGCCGATCAGGCGCTGGGCTGGCTGCGGGCGGGCTGGGCGGACCTGCGGGCGTCGGGCTGGGTCAGCCTTGCCTACGGCGCCCTGTTCGTCGCCATCGGCTTCGCGCTGACCGGCGGGCTGGTCCTGGCCGGGATGGCCTATCTGATCGCGCCGATGATCGGCGCCTTCCTGCTGATCGCCCCGCTTCTGGCGCTCGGCCTCTACCGGATTTCCAAGGACGTCGAGGAGGGGCGGCGGCCCAGCCTGTGGCGGGCGCTGACCGCGTGGCGGGCCAACCCCTACCACATTCTGACCGCCGGCCTGATCCTGATGCTCTATGTGATGATCTGGGCGCGGATGAACGTGGTGGCCTTCGCCCTGTTCTTCCCGCACGAGGCCATCGCGCTGGACCATTTCGTGGCGCAGATGTTCAGCCTGGACGGGCTGATCTTCACCGTCTTCATCACGGCGCTGGGCTTCGCCTTCGCCGCTTTCGCCTTCATCACCAACGTCACCGCCCTGCCGATGATGATGGACCGCCCGGTGGATGTCTTCGCCGCGGCGCTGGCCTCGGCGATGGCGGTGCTGCGCAACCCGCGCGTCCTGGCGCTGTGGGCCGGGCTGATCGTGCTGGTGACCGGCGCCGGTCTGCTGACCGGCTTCCTCGGGCTGATCGTCGCCCTGCCCCTGGTCGGGCACGCGAGCTGGCACGCCTACCGCGACCTCATCAAGGAGGACGAGGAGGGGTGAGAGCGGTTTGAAAAAGGAAAAAGCCGCCGCGGGGTGACCGCGGCGGCTTTTTCTTTGGCGTAGGTGCGAGAGACAGCCCCCCTCCCCGGCCCTCCCCCGCTTGCGCAGGGGAGGGGGATGGGAAGAGCCTTACTCCTCGCCGGTCTGCTGCTTGCGCTTCAGAGCCGCACCCAGGATGTCGCCCAGCGAGGCGCCCGAGTCGGACGAACCGTACTCGGCCATCGCCTGCTTCTCCTCCTCCATCTCGCGGGCCTTGATGGACAGCGAGATGCGGCGGGAGCCGCGGTCGATCTGGGTGACCTTCGCGTCGACCTTCTCGCCGACGGCGAAGCGGTCCGGACGCTGCTCCGAACGGTCGCGGGACAGGTCCGACTTGCGGATGAAGCCGGTGTAGCCCTCGCCGACCGTGACCTCGATGCCACCGTCGGTGACCTGGGTGACGGTGCAGGTGACGACCTCGTTCTTCTTCAGGCCGGCCGTGGCAGCCTCGAACGGATCGTTCGCGAGCTGCTTGATGCCGAGGGAGATGCGCTCCTTCTCGACGTCGACGTCCAGGACCTTGACCTTGACGCGGTCGCCCTTCTTGTACTCGGCGATGGCCTCCTCACCCGACTTGTTCCAGTCGAGATCGGACATGTGGACCATGCCGTCGATGTCGCCCGGCAGACCGACGAACAGACCGAACTCGGTGATGTTCTTGACCTCGCCTTCCAGCTCCGTGCCCGGGCCGAACTTGTCGAGGAAGGTCTCCCACGGGTTGTCCAGGCACTGCTTGAGGCCCAGGCTGATGCGGCGCTTCTGCGGATCGACGTCCAGGACCATGACCTCGACTTCCTGCGAAGTCGACACGATCTTGCCCGGATGGACGTTCTTCTTCGTCCAGGACATCTCCGAAACGTGCACCAGGCCCTCGATCCCCGGCTCCAGCTCCACGAAGGCGCCGTAGTCGGTGATGTTGGTGACGCGACCCTTGAACCGCGAGCTGACCGGGTACTTGGCTTCCACGCCTTCCCACGGATCGGCTTCCAGCTGCTTCATGCCGAGGCTGATGCGCTGGGTCTCCGGGTTGAAGCGGATGACCTGGACCGTAACGGTCTGGCCGATCTGCAGGGCTTCGGACGGGTGGTTGATGCGGCGCCACGCGATGTCGGTGACGTGCAGCAGGCCGTCGACGCCACCCAGATCCACGAACGCGCCGTAGTCGGTGATGTTCTTGACCACACCCTGCAGAACCTGGCCTTCCTTGAGGTTGGCCACCAGCTCCGAACGGGCCTCGGCGCGGCTCTCTTCGAGCACGGCGCGACGCGACACGACGATGTTGCCGCGCGAGCGGTCCATCTTCAGGATCTGGAACGGCTGCGGGGTGCCCAGCAGCGGGGAGATGTCGCGGACCGGACGGATGTCCACCTGCGAACCCGGCAGGAACGCCACGGCGCCCGACAGGTCGACGGTGAAGCCGCCCTTGACGCGGCCGAAGATGACGCCGGTGACGCGGGTCTGGTCCTGGAAGGACTTCTCCAGCAGCGCCCAGGCCTCTTCGCGCTTGGCCTTCTCACGCGACAGAACGGCTTCGCCGTTCTTGTCTTCCATGCGCTCCAGATACACCTCGACGGTGTCGCCCGCCTTCAGCTCGGGCGGCTGGCCGGCAACGGCGAATTCCTTCAGCGCGACGCGGCCTTCCGACTTCAGGCCGACGTCGATGGTCACCATGTCGTTCTCGACGGTGACGACGCGCCCCTTGACGACCGAGCCTTCGAGGGACTCGGCCGTGCCGAGCGACTCCTCGAGAAGCGCCGCGAAGCTTTCCTTTTCGCCGGTCCGGGCCATAGCTTGTGCCATTGAAACTCCTAAGGTTGGCCGAAAGCGATCCCGCCATGGTCCGTCCCGCGGCAAAACGGGCCGGCCCCCGATGGGACCACCGCGCCGGGCACCACGCCCGGCGACTTGGTTGACATATGTTCCGTTGGAGGGCCGAAGCGCCCGGACCCTGATGCTCAGACCTTGGGGCCGAAACCGGTTTTCGTTCCGATAAAGGCGGTCGCCGCTGCGAACGCCTGGTCGGCGTCGAGGGCGGAGGTATCAAGCACAAAAGCGTCGGCAGCCGGCAGGAGCGGTGCTACCGTCCTCTGGCTGTCGCGCGCGTCACGGGCCTTCATGTCCTCCAGGACGTCGGACGGTATAGCCGGAATCCCGCGTTCCCGCAACTCCTTGAGTCGCCGTTCGGCCCGCACCTCCACCGAAGCGGTAACGAACAGCTTGGCATCGGCGTTCGGGCATACGACCGTTCCGACGTCCCGCCCGTCCAGCACCGCCCCCGGCGCGCCGCCGGGCGGGGTCGCGGCGAAGCGCCGCTGGAAGTCGAGCAGGGCGGCCCGCACCGCCGGCACCACGGCGACCTTGGAGGCCGCCTGCGCCGCCTCGTCGTTGCGCAGGGCCGGGTCGTTCAGGATGCCGTCGTCCGGCCGCAGCGCGCGGGCGGCCCGGGCCGCCGCCTCCGCATCCGCCGGGTCGCCGCCCGCGCGCAGGACGCTGACGCCGACCGCGCGGTAGAGCGCCCCGGTGTCGAGATGCGCGAAGCCGTAGGCCTGGGCGACCCGCTTGGACAGCGTGCCCTTGCCCGCCGCGGCGGGGCCGTCGATGGCGATGACGATGGCGATGACCGGACCCATCGCCCTCACACCCCCGCGATCCTGGCGCCGACGCCGTTCATCAGACCGACGAAGCCGGGGAAGCTGGTGTCGATGAAGGCGCCGTCGTCCACCTGCACCGGCTCGGCCGTCGCCATGCCCAGCACCAGGAAGCTCATGGCGATGCGGTGGTCCATGGCGGTGGCGACGGTGGCGCCGCCCTGCGGCGGCTTGCCGGTGCCGTAGACGGTCAGGCTGTCGTCGGCCCCGACCTCGACCTTCACGCCGCACTTGGTCAGCCCGTCGGCGACCATGGCGAGGCGGTCGCTCTCCTTCACGCGCAGTTCCTTGAGGCCGAGCATGACGGTGGTGCCCTCCGCGCAGGCGGCGGCGGCGGCGAGGATCGGATACTCGTCGATCATGCTGGGGGCGCGGTCCGCCGGGACGACGATGCCCTTCAGCGGGCCGTGCTTCACCCGCAGGTCGGCCACCGGCTCGCCCGCCTCGTCGCGGCGGTTCTCGAAGGCGATGTTCGCGCCCATCTCGATCAGCGTGTCGTAGAGGCCGGTGCGGCGCGGATTCATGCCGACACCGGGGAGCAGCAGCTCCGAGCCGGGGCGCAGCAGCGCCGCGACCGCCGGGAAGGCGGCGGAGCTGGGGTCGGCCGGCACGACGATCGCGCGCCCGGTCAGCTCCGGCTGGCCGAGGACAGACACGGCGAGCGCGCCGTCCTCCATCCGCTCGGTCGTCACGGTGGCGCCGAAATGGCGCAGCATCAGCTCGGTGTGGTCGCGGGTCGGCTCCGCCTCGATCACCGTGGTGGTGCCGGCGGTGTTCAGGCCGCAGAGGATGATCGCCGACTTCACCTGGGCGGAGGCCACCGGCAGGCGGTACGTGATCGGCACGGTCCGGTCGCTGCCGACCACGGCCAGCGGCAGCCGCCCGCCGGAGCGTCCGACGAAGCGCGCGCCCATCTGCTCCAGCGGACCGGTCACGCGGGCCATCGGGCGCTTGTTCAGCGAGGCGTCGCCGGTGAAGACGCAGGTGATCGGGTGCGACGCGACGAGACCCATCAGCAGGCGGGCCGCCGTGCCGCTGTTGCCCATGTCGAGCACCTGCGCCGGTTCCGCCAGCCCACCCAGACCGACGCCGCGCACGCGCCACACTCCGTCCCCGCCGCGCTCCGCCTGGGCGCCGAGCAGGCGCATGGCGGCGGCCGTGTTCAGCACGTCCTCCCCTTCCAGCAGGCCGTGGATGACGGTTTCGCCCACCGCGACGGCGCCCAGCATCAGCGACCGGTGCGAAATCGACTTGTCGCCCGGCACGCGGATGGTGCCGGCCAGCGCGCCGGTGACGGATGAGCGAAGCGGCTTCGCCTGCAGCATGGGAGGGCTCCCCAGACAAGAATGTGACCAGGGCGGAGTACCTAGCACAGCGGGAAGGGCGATGCGAGCGATGCGCGGTTCCCACGATCAGTCGCCGACCGCCACCCCCTCGCGCCGGGTGTCCGCCCCGCCGGACAGCCCCTGCCCGGTCACCACGATCGCCTGGGTGCCGGAGGTCAGCTCCATCGCCTTGACCGTGTGCCCCCGCGCCTCCAGCGCCGCGATCCAGCCCTCCGCCTCGGTGCCCTGCTCCAGCTCGGTCGGGCCGTTGCGGCTGCCGAAGTTGGGAATGTCCACCGCCGCCTGCGGGTCGAGGCTCCAGTCGAGCAGCGCGACCAGCGTCTTGCCCACGTAATTGATGATGTTGCTGCCGCCCGGCGACCCCACCGAGGCCACCAGGGCGCCGTCGCGGAAGACCAGGGTCGGCGCCATCGAGCTGCGCGGGCGCTTGCCCGGCTCCACCCGGTTGGCGACCGGCTTGCCGTCCTCCACGGGGGTGAAGGCGAAGTCGGTCAGCTCGTTGTTCAGCAGGAAACCGCGCACCATCAGGCGGGAGCCGAAGCCGTCCTCGATGGTGGTGGTCATGGCGACGGCGTTGCCGGCCCCGTCGACCACGGAGATGTGGCTGGTGCCATGCTCCTCGGCCTCGGCGAAGCCCCAGGCGCGGCCCTGGCGGAAGGGCGGCTCGCCCGGCTGGGCCTTGCCCATGGACCGCTCGCCGACCAGGGCGGCGCGGCTCGCCAGATAGCCGCGGTCGAGCAGCCCCTTCACCGGCACCGCCACGAAATCGGGGTCGGCGAGATAGAGGCCGCGGTCGGCGAAGGCGAGTCGCCCGGCCTCCGACAGCCAATGGGCGGCCAGCGCCGGATCGTTGCGGGTGGCGGCCATGTCGCGCCCTTCCAGGACGGCCAGCATCTGCAGCACCGCGACCCCGCCGGAGCTGGGCGGCCCCATGCCGCACAGGGTGTAGACACGGTAGGAACCGCAGACCGGCTCCCGCTCCTTCACCCGGTAGGCCTTCAGGTCGGCCTCGGTCATGTCGCCGGGGTTGGTGGGGTGGCCGGTCACCGCCTTGACGACGTCGGCGGCGATCGGACCCTCGTAGAAGGCGGCGGAGCCCTTGTCGGCGATGGCCCGCAGCGTCGCCGCGAACTCCGGATTCCTCAGCACATGGCCGACCGGCCAGGGCGTGCCGTCCGGCTGATAGAAGTAGGCGCGGGCCCCGGGGTTGGCCGGCAGGTGCTTCTCCATCGCCAGCTGGCCGTTCAGCCGCGGGCTGACCGTGAAGCCGTCCTCGGCCAGCGCGATGGCGCGCTCGAACAGGCGGGGCCAGGGCAGTTTGCCGTGCGTGCGGTGCGCGTGCTCCAGCAGCATCACCGTGCCCGGCACCCCGACCGACCGGCCGCCGACCACCGCGTCGTAGAAGGGCATCGGCTTGCCGTCCGCCCCCAGGAAGCGTTCGGGAGTCGCGGCGGCCGGCGCCGTCTCGCGCCCGTCGAGGGAGGTCACCGCCTTCGTTGCGGCGTCGTGATGGACCAGGAAGGCGCCGCCCCCGACTCCGGAGCTCTGCGGTTCCACAAGATTGAGGACGAGCTGCACGGCGATGGCCGCGTCCACCGCGCTGCCCCCCGCCCGCAGGATCTCGCGCCCGGCCTCCGCCGCCAGCGGATTCGCGGCGGCCACCATGTGGCGGGTGGCGGTGTCGACGCTGCGGCTGCCGCGCCCGGTCGCGCGCTCCGGCGCGAGGTCGCCGGCGGCGGACGGCGACGTCTGGGCCAGGGCCTCCAGCGGCAGCGCCGCCAGCAGGCCGGCGGACAGCAGCGCCCGCCAGCGGCGGGACAGCAGGATCGGCATCGGTTCCTCCCCCATTATCATGGTATCCTTGGTGGCGGCCCGGCGGACCACCGCAGGGTGAAGTTTGGCACCGGCCGCCGGCCCTGCCACACCGCCGGCGACATTCAGCGAACTTTTTTTTGACAAGCGCCCGCTGGCGTGGCAAAGGGCGCGGCTTGCAATTCCCGAATTGGGCATTCCCTAGGAACGTGACGGAGGACGAGGCGTGGCCAAACCCGAATGGGGCGTCAAGCGCATCTGCCCGAGCTGTGGCGCGCGCTATTACGATCTGCGCAAGGACCCGCCGGTGTGCCCGAGCTGCGGAGCGCAGTTCGATCCCGAGGCGTTGCTGAAGTCCCGCAAGGCGCGCCCGGCGCCGGTCGACGATGTCAAGAAGGCCCCGGTGGTCTCCTCGGACGATGAGGAAACCGAGACCGAGAACGACGAGGAGTCGACGGAACTCGACGAGGTCGAGGACGACGTGACCGTCGACGACATCGAGGAAACCGACGAGACGCCCGAGGACGAGGACGATGTCCTGATCGAGGACACCTCGGAGCTGGGCGAGGACGACATGGACGAGGTCGTCGATGTCGAGGGCGAGGACGAGGAGGAGCGCTGACCGGCGCTCCCCCTTTGGAAGACGGGGGCGGAGGGGCGGAAAAAAGGTGGGCGGGGCTGAATTTTTCTCTTGCATCAGCCCCCCGTCCTGACCAATATCCCGCTCCACCGAGGCAGGCCGCAAGGCTCGCCGCCCAGAGTTTCGGGGCCATAGCTCAGCTGGGAGAGCGCTACAATGGCATTGTAGAGGTCAGGAGTTCGATCCTCCTTGGCTCCACCAAACACCCGAAGGGCCTGCGCGACTCCGCGCGGGCCCTTCGGCGTTTCCGCCCCCCGTTTCCTCCCTTTCCGGCCGCCGTCATCGTCTTGACAGGCGTCAAGGAACGCTCTTTGGTCGGGCGGCACCGTCGGCTTCCGCCGATCCCCCTTCCCTCCCGCTTCGGACACGCCATGGCCGACATCCTGATCGCCAACACCCTGACCGGCGACACCACCCTGGGCGCGCTGAACGCCGTCGATCCGGACGCCGTGAGCCGTCTGGCGCAGATCCACCCGGTCTTCAACCCCGGCGTCGGCGTGCCCGACAGCGCCAGCCTGGGCGATCTCGCCAAGGCCACCGGCATCCCGCTGGACGTCCTGCTGGCCACCGCGCGCGGCGCCATCCACGTCACCGCCCCGGCCGGAGGCTGCGGCTGCGGAAGCGGCGGCTGCGGCACCCCCAAGCACTGAGCCAAGCACTGGGCGCTTTCCCCCTCCCATTCGCGGCGCCGGTCCCCACCTGTTGGTGGCACCCACCATTGGGAACAGGCTTCGGGAACGGGAGGACAAGCATGACGACGGCGCCAACATCGACCGAGTCTCCGGACGGCTGGCTGGAGACGGTGGTCGTTCCGCGCACCAGCGACATCGGCGGGTTCGAGGTGCGGCGCGCCCTGCCCTCCGTCCGCAAGCGGATGGTCGGGCCCTTCGTCTTCCTCGACCAGATGGGGCCGGCGATCCTCAAGGCCGGGGCGGGCATCGACGTGCGCCCCCACCCGCACATCGGGCTGGCCACCGTCACCTACCTGTTCGACGGCGAGATCCTGCACCGCGACAGCCTGGGCACCGTCCTGCCGATCCGGCCGGGGGCGGTGAACTGGATGACCGCCGGGCGCGGCATCGCCCATTCCGAACGCTCCGCCACCGACGAGCGCGGGCGCGACCGGCTGCTGTCGGGCATCCAGTCCTGGGTCGCCCTGCCCAAGACCCATGAGGAGACCGACCCCGCCTTCGTCCATCTCGGCGCCGACGAGTTGCCGGTGGTGGAGGGCGAGGGCAAGCGGCTGCGCGTCGTCGCGGGCGAGGCGTACGGTGTACGTTCGCCCATGAACACGCTGTGGGACACGCTGTACGTCGATGCCTCGCTGGACGCCGGCGCCCGCCTGCCCATCGACCGCGAGACGGAGGAGCGGGCGCTCTACATCGCCGACGGCACCGTCACCATCCACGGCGACCGCTTCGAGTCCGGGCGCCTGCTGGTGCTGCGCCCCGGCGACGCGGTAACGGTGGAAGCCGAAACCGCCGCCCGCCTGATCCTGCTGGGCGGCGCCGTGATGGACGGCCCGCGCCACATCTGGTGGAACTTCGTCTCCAGCCGCCAGGACCGCATCGAGCAGGCCAAGGCCGAATGGCAGGCCGGACGGTTCGACGCCGTTCCCGGCGAGACGGAGTTCATTCCGCTTCCGGAACGGTGAAGCCGAGCGCCGTCAGCCTCTCCCGCACCGCCGGATCGGCCAGCGCCGCCAGGAAGCGCTGGACCGCCGGCCGCTCCCGGCGGTCGTTGGGGATCACGAAGTCGTAATGCTCTGCCTGCAGGGGCAGGAAGCCCAGCCCGTAGAGCGTGGCGACGCTGTCGATGGCCACACCCCAGTCGGCGCGGCCCTGGGCCACCGCCACCGCCACGGCGTTGTGCGACTTGGCCTGCGACCAGTAGCCGGTCGGGCGCGCGACCCCGAGCAGCCGGTCGGTCAGGATGCGCGTGCCGCTGCCGGCGTTGCGGTTGACCAGGATGCAATCGGGGTCCTGCGCCGCCGCCAGACCGGCCTCCTCGGCCGTTCTGCCTTCGAAACGAACGTCGCCCTTGCGGAAGACGATGCCCTGAAGGCGGCGGTAGCCGGTCACGAGGCCGAGCGCCGGGGTCAGGAAGGGGCGGTTGTACTCCCCGCTCTTCGGGTCCATCAGGTGGATGGCCGCCACGTCGCATTCGCCGCGCCGGGCGGCGGCGAGGCCGCCCATGGAACCGACGTTCAGCGCCTTGACCGTCAGCCCCTCCCCGACCAGTTGGCCGGTGATGGCGTCCAGCCCGACGCAATGGCTGCCGATCACGATCAGGTCGGCGGGGCGGGTGTCGCGCCCGATGCGCTGGACCGACACCGGGGTGCCGGCCTCCACCGCCTCCGCCTGCGGGTCGATGGCGATGAAGCCGTCCGCCGCGCTGAAGGCGGTCACGGCACCGGACCCCTTGGACAGGGGATAGGCCGCCAGAGCGCCGTCCGCCCCGCGCACCAGCGAGACCATCACATATTCGGTCCGGCCCCGTTCCGATCCCAACCGCATCGGCACCGTCGCGTCCACGCTCTCCTTCGCTGCGGGCGGCAGGCCGGCCAGGGCGCGCAGCACCGGGGCGACGAACTCGTGGAAGGTGAACATGGCGGAGGTCGGGAAGCCGGGGAGGATCACCACCGGCTTGCCCTTCGTGACGGCCAGGCACAGAGGCTTGCCGGGCTTCAAGGCGACGCCGTGCGCAACGATTCCGGGATCGGTCAGGCGGCTGACGATGCGGTAGGACAGGTCGCCCGCACCCTTCGACGTGCCGCCCGACAGCAGAAGCGCGTCGCAGGCCAGACCCTGCTCGACCAGCGGGGCCAGTTCCACCTCGTCGTCGCGGGCGATGCCCAGCCGGACCGGCTCCCCGCCCAGCTCCTCCACCGCGGCGGCGAGGATGGCAGCGTTCGAATCATAAACGGCGCCGGGACGGATCGGTTCGCCGGGGGTGACGATCTCGTCGCCGGTGGACAGGATCGCCACGCGGGGGCGGCGGACCACCGAAACATCGGCCCGCCCGATGGCCGCCAGAACGCCGATCTCGCGGGAGGTCAGCAGCTGCCCGCGGCGCATCACCGTCTCGCCGCGCCCGATGTCCGACCCGGCGGCGGCGACGAAGGCGCCGGGCACCACCGGCTTGCGGATCTCCACCAGAAGGGCGTCGCCCTCCTCATGCGACCCGGACCGCGACTCGGTGTGCTCGACCATCACCACGGCGTCGGCGCCGCGCGGCAGCATGCCGCCGGTGGCGAGCACCGTGGCCGTTCCGGGGGCGACGGTCAGCGATGGGACGCGCCCGGCGGACAGCACCTCCTCGTTCAGGCGCAGCACGACCGGCGTGTCCTCGCCCGCCCCCTGGGTGTCGGCGGCGCGCACCGCGAAGCCGTCCACCGAGGAGCGGTCGAAGCCGGGCACATCGACCTGCGCCACCACGTCGGCGGCCAACACACGGCCCAGCGCGGCGCCCAGCGGCACCGTCTCCGCCCCCTTGGGCGTCAGGTCGAGATGGCGGCGGAAGCGCGCCTCGGCCTCGTCGCGGCCCACCACCTCGAGAAACTGCTCCTGCCGGGCCGCCTGGGCGACAAAACGCCGGATGTCCTGGTTGGACACGCCCCTCCCCCCTTCATTCGATGCCGTTCAGAGACTTGTACCGTCAAAACAGCGCAGGGTCACGGTGGCCCCGGCGGGGACGCCCTCGCTTTCCGCAGGGATCAGGACGTAGCCGTCGGCCAGCACCGCCCCGGACAGACCCGGCCGGTGCGGGGAGGCGACCGGTTCGACCATCCCGTCCGCCGTCCAGCGCACGCGGTGGAGTTCGGTGCAACCGATCTCCGACACCAGCTTGCGCACCGCCACGGCGGGGACCGCCGGATGCGAAAGAGCCGGGTCCCGCCCGGCCAGACGGCGCACCGCCCGCCCGGCCAGCAGCTCATAGGCCGCCAGGCAGGCCATCGGCTCGCCGGGCAGCAGGACGGCGGGCACGCCGCCGGCCGTCCCCAGCGCCGCCGAATCGCCGGGACGCAGGGCCACGCCATGCAGGGCCAACGTCCCCGCGTCGGCCAGCGCCAGCGGAGCCACATCGTCCTCTCCCACCCCGGTGCGCCCGGCGGAGATCAGCAGGTCGGCGCCGGGGGCCGCGTAGGCGGCGGCCAGCGCGGCGCGGTCCGCCGGCAGCGGCCCGACCAGTTCCACCACGCCGCCATCGCGCGCCACCAGCGCGGTCAGCATGGCGCCCAGCGTTTCGGGGCCGGAGCGCGGTCCCCCGGCCAGCACGACGCGCACCCGCGGTCGGGCGCCGACCGGCAGCGTGTCGATCCCCAGCGCCGCGAACAGCCCAAGGTCCTGTGGGCGCAGCCGGTGCCCGGCCTTCAGCAGGACCGTCCCGGCGCGCAGGCCTTCGCCCCGCCGCTCCACCCCGTCGCCGGGGGCGGCGCTGCCCAGCGCCTCGATGAAGGGACCATCGGCCTGCAAGGCCTCGACGGGCAGCACCGCGTCGGTCCCCGGCGGCATCGGCTCACCCGCCGCGACCGTCACGGCGCCGGGCAGCGGAACCGGGTTGTAGGAGCCGGCGCCCAGCGTGTCGCTGGAGGCCACCGCCACCCCGTCGCGGGCGGCCCGGTCGGCGGGTGGCCAATCCCCCGGCACGGTCACCGGCGCGGCGAGGACCACGCCCTGCGCCAGCGTCGCGGCGAGGTCGGCCGGAGCCACGGCGTGCGGCGGCAGCGGGCGAATGGTGGCGTCGATCCAGCTTTCCATCACCGGCAGGGCGGCACGGCTGGAAAAGCCGCGCCCGCGGACGTCGGACGGAGTCGCGGAATTGGGAGGCCGGTCCCCGGTCGCGCGGTCGTCTCCCGCTCTGGCCGAACTCATGGATGCACCCGTGATGCCTCAGGTCGACCCCTTATACCGCAACCTCGACACCGCCGCTGCACACACGGTTGCGGCCTGCCCGCTTGGCCTCGTAGAGCAGGCCGTCGGCCAACTGGGTCAGCCGGTCGGGCGTGTCGTCCAGCAGCGGCCGGGCGGTGGCGACGCCCAGGCTGATGGTGATGTGGTCGGCGACATGGGACACCGCGTGGGGCAGGCGCCGCTCGGCCACCGTCTGGCGCAGGCGTTCGGCAACCTTGACCGCTCCGTCCTCGTCGGTTTCGGGAAGCAGGCAGACGAACTCCTCGCCGCCGTAGCGGGCGATCAGGTCGCCCGGCCTCATCATCTGCCCGACCAGAAGCTGGGCCACGGCGCGCAGGCATTCATCGCCGGCCTGATGACCGTAATGGTCGTTGTAAGGCTTGAACTGGTCGACATCGAGCATGATCAGCGACAATGGAAGCTGCACCCGCCCACAGCGCCGCCATTCGCGCAGCAGCACCTCGTCGAATCGGCGGCGGTTGGCGATCCCGGTCAGGCCGTCGTTGAAGGACAGGGTGCGCAGCAGGTCGGTCTGCCGTTTCAGCAGCAGATGGTTGCGCACCCGCGCCTTGACGATCGGCGGGCTGATCGGCTTGGAGATGAAGTCGATGGCGCCGACCTCAAGCCCGTAGGTCTCGTCCTCCACCTCGCTCTTGGCCGAGATGAAGATGACCGGGATGTCGCGGGTGATCGGATCGGTCTTGAGGCGGGAACAAACCTCGTAGCCGTCCATGCCCGGCATCATGATGTCCAGCAGTACGAGATCGGGCAGCCGGGACTGTGCCAGCTCCAGCGCCTTCGCACCGTCGGTCGCGAAATAGATATCGTGCTCGTCCTTCAGGATACGGCTCAGCACGTGCACGTTTGACGGGATGTCGTCAACCACCAGGATCTTGGAGCGTGCATCGGTCATGGTCGGTTCCTGGAGAACGGTTTCCCGAAAGGCGGTGGTCGGAGTGATACGGGTCAGTCGGCCGGCAGGGACAGGCCGAGATCCAGTGTGATCCTGCGCAAGATTCCTTGAGCCTTTGTAAAGTCGAGGCCATCGACGGCCGACGACAGAGCCTTCATCGACACAGGGTCGATCCAATCGGCCAGCGGTGGCGCCAGCACGGCGAACTCCTCCGCGGCGGCGAAGTTGCTGTCGCGCAGCAGCCGCGCGAAGCGCTCCAGCATGGGTTCCAGCGTCCTGATGTCGACCGCCGGTTCTGCACCGCCCGCGAAACCGCCCCCGAATCCACCGGAGGCTGCGGGGAAGACGCCGCCGGTGGCGCGTCCCGGCGCGACGGCCAGCCGGGCGGCGGAATCGAGCACCGCCTCCAGCTCCGCGCGGAGAACCGGCAGCTGCGCCGCCGCCGCCACCCCGTCCCCGCGGAAGGCGGCGACCTGCACGGCGTCCGCGGCGGCGGACAGGGTGCGGGCGCCGATGTTGCCGGCAAGGCTCTTCAGCTCGTGGCCCAGCGCCTTGGCCCGCGGCAGATCTCCCGCGGCCAGCGCGACGGCGATGCCATCCGCCACGCCGTCATAGGTCCGGGCGAAGTCGGTGACGAACTTGCGAAACAGCCCCACGTCGCCATCGAACCGATGCAGCGCGTCCTTCACGTCGATGCCCGGGAGTTCGGCGGGAAGCGCCGCGCTGGCCGTGAACGGCACAGGCTTGGGCAGGAGCGGCGCGCCCGCCACCAGATGGCCCGCTGCCGGCTGGCCGAGCCAGCGGGTCACCACGGAGAACAGCTGCTCCACGTCGATCGGCTTGGCGATGTGGTCGTCCATGCCGCCGTCCAGGCAGCGCTGGCGATCGGACGGCAGGGCGCTGGCGGTCATGGCGATGATCGGCAATCCCTGCCCGGCGGGCCGGGCGCGCAGCCGGCGCGTCGCCTCGAATCCGTCCATCTCCGGCATCTGCACGTCCATCAGCACGAGGTCGAAGGGCGGGTCCGCCGCCTCGACGCAGGCGAGGGCCTCGTATCCGTTGCCGGCTAGGGTGACGCGGGCGCCAGCCCGCTCCAGGATCTCGCGAGCCACCTCCTGGCTGATGCTGTTGTCCTCCACCAGCAGAAGGCGCTGTCCGAACAGGGGGCGCACCGGCTGCGGCCGGAGGAGGCCGGCGGGATGCGCCGCACAGGCGTGCCGCGGCGTCGCCTCCGGCGAGTCGCCCCAGGTGCCGCGCCCATAGGCGTCGATCACCGCATCGAGCAGGGAGGAAGCGGTGACGGGCTTCACCAGTGCGCCGCCCAGGCCCAGATCCTCCAGTCCCGCCTCCCCGGCCCCGGCGCCCATCCGCTCGCGCCCGAAGGCGGAGACCACGATGATGACCGGAGCCTTCACCAGCCCGTCGTCGCGGATGCGGCGGGAGGTTTCCAGCCCGTCCATCCCCGGCATCTTCCAATCCATCAGCACGATGTCGTGGGGCTCACCCGCGGCGGTCGCGCGCTCCAGCTCGGCGATCGCCTCGGCCCCCGACGCGCACAGCGCGACCCGCCAGCCGAAGGACGTGACCAGTTCGCCCAGCACCTCACGCGCGGTGAGGTTGTCGTCCACCACCAGCACCGACAGGCCGCGCGGCACGACACGGGACCGCAGCGGATGCTCCCCCGCCCGCCCGGCCCCCGCCAAGCCGGCCAGCCCGAAGGCGGGGTTGCCGAAAACGACGGTGAAATGGAAATCGCTGCCCTGGCCGGGCTCGCTCGACACGTCCATCACGCCGCCCATCAGCGCGACCAGGCGCGTGCAGATCGCCAGCCCCAGCCCGGTGCCGCCGTAACGCCGGGTGGTGGAGCTGTCGGCTTGGCTGAAGGCCTGGAACAGGCGCTCCTTCTGCTCGGCGTCGATGCCGATGCCGGTGTCGCGGATGGAGAAGGCCAGGACCGTCCGCTCCTCCGTCACCTCGACGGCGCGGACGGACACCACAACCTCCCCCGCGTCGGTGAACTTGATGGCGTTGCCGGCGAGGTTGATGAGCACCTGTTGCAGGCGCAGCGGATCGCCGATGAGTTCGAGCGGAACCTCCGGCCCGACCGAGAACAGAACCTCGATGTCCTTGTCCTGCGCCGCCGCGCCGACGATCACCGCGAGGTTCTGCAGCAGATCGTCGAGGCGGAACTCCACCCGCTCCAGCTCCAGCTTGCCGGCCTCCACCTTGGAGAAGTCCAGGATGTCGTTCAGGATGCCGAGCAGCGACTGCGCCGAGACGCGGATCTTCTGGGCGTAGTCGCGCTGCCGCGACGACAGGTCGGTCTGCTGGATCAGATGGACCAGGCCCAGGATGGCGTTCATCGGCGTGCGGATCTCGTGGCTCATGTTGGCCAGGAATTCGCTCTTGGCGCGGCTGGCCGCCTCGGCCACGGATTTGGCCTGGCGCAGCGCCTCCTCGGCCCGCTTGCGCTCGGCGATCTCGTGGAAGACCACGACCGCGCCCTCGACCCGCCCGTCCTCCAGCATCGGTGACGCCGCGAACTCCACCGGGAAGCTGGTGCCGTCCTTGCGCCAGTAGATGTCCTCCGACCCACCGCGCGCTTCGCCGGTGCGCAGAACCTCGAAGACCGGGCAGTCGATGGTCGGCGCCGGCGTGCCGTCGGCGCGGGTGTGGTGCAGCAGCACATGCAGGCTGCGGCCCAGCATCTCCTCGTTGCTGTAGCCGGTCAGCGCGCAGGCGGCGGGATTGGCGAAGGTGATCCGCTCGTCCCGGTCGACGCCGCAGATGCCCTCCGAGGCGGATTGCAGAATCAGGTTCAGCCGCCGGTTGGCCCCGGCGAAGGCCCGGTTGGCCTGCTCCAGGCTGCGGGCGGTGGCGTCCAGGTCGGCGTTGGTCTCGGCCAGCCGGCGGCGCCCCACCTCCTCGCGCGACAGGCTGCGCGCCGCCGCCGCCGCCAGCGCGGCGCAGGCGGCCACCGCCAGCAGGACCAGCAGGCCGCCGTGGATCGTCCGCTCGCGCCAGGGCATCAGCGCCTCGCCCTGCGACATGCCGACCTGCACGACCAGCGGCAGATCCTGGACCCGCAGGTTGGCGACGATCCGTTCCGACCCGTCCACCGGGGACCGGCTGAAGATCGTTCCGCCGGTGGAGCGCGGCGCTTCATCCATCGGAGGAGGGACCGGCGGCAGGTTCGACGATGCCGCGGACGGTGGCGCGCCGCCGTCCTGGCCGGACAGGCTGAACAGCAGAGTCCCATCCTCGCGGTACACGGCGACCGCACCCCCGCGGCCGATGTTCAGGCCCTCGAAGAAGAACCGGAAATAATCCAGGTCCACGGCGATGTTGGCCACGCCCTGGAAATTCTCCACCGTGCCGATCCTTCGGCTGATGGTGAAGGTCGGCTTGCCCGACAGGCGGCCCCGGATCATCCCGCCGATGTGGAACGCCTCGCCGTTCCGGTGGGCCTGGAAAAAGGCGCGGTCGGTGTTGTTCATCGGCGGCGCCGGGAACTGGCGGCTGGTCAGCAGCCCGCTTCCGGCGGCGTCGTGGATCCAGATGGCGCTGATCTCCGGTATGGCGTCGGCCATGGCGCGCAGTTCCTGCCACAGCGGCAGATCGCGCGCGACCGATTCCATCTCCCGCACGCGAAGCCGGTCATCCACGCGCTGCAGCACGAGGTCGCTGGTGGCGACGGTGCGGCGCACATGCTCATGCAGCAGGCGGGCGGCGCTCAGCGTCCGGTCGCGGGCATGGCTCACCGCCTCGTCGCGGTCGGCCCAGGTGGCCGCTCCCCACAGGCCGACTCCGAACAGGGTGATCACCCCGACGATGGTCGTCAGCAAGGTCCGCAGCCGCGTGCGGGTGGCCGCGGCGGGCCCCTCCGCCGTCAGGAAAGCTTCGTCCATTACCGGTGTCCGCCCAGTCCGGCGCACGCCGGAGGAGAGAAAATTGCCGCGCATGGTAATTATGGCGTCCGGACGATGTCCTTCGCAAGAGACTTGAAAAGGGCCTCGGACCGGTCGGCGGCCAGTGCCTCGCGCAGGGCCCTCGCCCCTTCATCCGCCGCGTCCAGAACGCTGTCGGCCAAACTCGCCGCTTCGTCCCGACGGCCCGCACGGAGGGCGGCGCAAAGCGCGCGACAGGCGGACGCCAGACGGACCAGCCCCAGACCGGCCGAGGGCGCAATCAGCGCCTGCGCCTGCCCCGCCACGCCGCCGGCCTCGCGCAGGCGGCTTATCCGCTGAGGAAGTTCATCGAGAAAGGCGACGGCCAGACGGGCGCAGGCGTCCTCCCCCAGGTCGTCGGACAGCCGGCGCAGCATCGCCAGATCGAGCGGCTGACGGAGCGGAATCGGCTCCACCACGGCATCGGGCAAACCGTCCCCTTCCGCCATGCGTGCCGGGATTGCGACGGCCGGCCCGCCCTGGGCGCCCCTGCCCACCGCCTGGTCGATGATGTCCAGCATGGCGGAGCGGTCCACCGGCTTGGCGATGTGGCCGTTCATGCCGGCGTCATGGCAGCGCCGAACCTCGTCGGGAAGCGCGCTGGCGCTCATCGCCAGGATCGGAATGGTCCCCACGGGGGGTGGCAGGCAGCGAATCGCCCGCGTCGCGGCGTGACCGTCCAATTCGGGCATGTGCACGTCCATCAGCACAAGGTCGTGGACGCCGCGCTGCACCGCCTCCACGGCTTCCCGCCCGTTGACGACGGTGTCCACCCGATGGCCGGCCCCCAGCAGCATCGCCACGGTCAGTTCCCGGTTCATCGCCAGATCCTCGGCCAGAAGGATGCGCAGCGGACGGTGCGGGACCAGGCGGTCCGCCGCGCAGGGGGCACAACCCCGGACGAGCGGGGCGGATTCCGGCAGCACCAGCGACAGCCAGAAGGTCGAGCCGACGCCCGCCTGGCTCTGCACCCCGACCGTTCCGCCCATCATCTCCACGAGCCGCCGGCTGATGGCGAGGCCCAGGCCGGTGCCCCCGCGCGACCGGTCGATCTGGCTGAAGCGCTGGAAAAGCTGGCCCTGCCGGTCGGGCGGGATGCCGATCCCGGTGTCGGTGACGCTGATCGTCAAATGGGGCCCGGCGGGGGTGTCGGCGATCTTCACGATGGTCAGACCGACGCCGCCGTGCTCGGTGAACTTCACCGCGTTGGCCAGAAGGTTCAGGACCACCTGCCGCAGCCGGTCGGGATCGCCGCGCAGCCACTCCGGAACGTCCGGCCCCACGGCGGCGTGCAGCGTCAGCCCCTTCGCCTCGGCCTCCAGGCGCAGCACCGCCGCGCAGTTGGCGATCAGGTCACGGATGGCGAAGGGGGTGTCGGTCAGCACCAGCCGCCCCGCCTCGATCCGGGAAAAGTCCAGCACATCCTCGATCACCGTCAGAAGCGACCGCCCGGCGTCGCGCACCAGACGGGCGTGGTGGTTCTGGCGGGGCGTCAGATCCTCGTCCAGCAGCAGGCGGGCGAAGCCCAGGATGCCGTTCAGCGGGGTGCGCATCTCGTGGCTCATGGTCGCCAGGAACTCGGCCTTGGCGCGGCTGGCCGCCTCGGCCTCCAGGCGGGCCTGGATCAGCGCCTGCTCGTTGCGCTTGGCTTCGGTGACGTCGGTGACGATGCCGTCCCACACGATGTCGCCGTTGTCGCGCCGTGCGGCGCGGCTCGTGGCGCTGATCCAGCGGACCTCGCCGTCCGGCCGGAAGATCCGGTATTCCAGGTTCCAGGGTTCCAGCGTCTCGGCCGACGCGTGGATCGAGGCGTAGAGGCGCGGACGGTCCTCGGGATGGAGGATGCGGTTCAGCGCCTCCAGCGTCACCGGCTCCGTCGGCGGCAAGCCCATCACCTGGAAGAATCCGGGGCTGCAGTAGGGAAAGCGCAACCGTCCGTCCACCGTCAGCACCCGCTGGTACACCCCCCCGGGCAGGTTGGCCACCGTCGCGGCGAAGCGGCGCTGGCTCTCGGTGAGGGCGGTCTGGAGATCGCAGCGCTCCTGCTCCTTGCGCAGGAAGGTGCCCAGCGCCAGCGTGCCGAAGAAGTTCCCGAGGCTCAGCGGCAGCAGCGCGGTGTCCATCAGCCGGCGCGCCAGATCGGGGGGCAGCAGCAGGAAGCTGAAGGGCGCCATCACCGTCACCAGCAGGGCCAGCGCGGTCAGATGCCGATTGCCGAAGCGCCCGCTCCGCCGCGCCGCAGCACCCACCAGAATGCCGATCAGGCCCGCCCCAACCACCGAAGTGACTCCCGCGACCGCTCCCGGACCGCCCGCCCAGATGCGGAAGGCACCGGACACCGCCGCCGCCGCCGCTCCGGCCACAGGACCGCCGAACGGACCGGCCAGCCCGACGATGATGTTGCGCGCGTCGATGAACAGGCCCGGCGCCACCAGGACCGGATCGGCCATGCCCAGCACAGCCACCCCGCCGAACATCAGGCCCAGCAGGGCGTTGGCCCCCAGCGCCGGCCAGCCGGCGGCGCGGCTGCGGATCTGCAGGAAGACGACCGCCACGACCGCGAACAGCCCAATGTTCTGCGCCAGCCCGAGCAGCAGTTCGCTGGAAACCATGTTCATCGTGTGCATCGCAACCCCCCGGCGGCCCTGGTTTGCATTTTGCCTGTGCGGCGCGATACGGATTCGCATCGTGCAACGCATTCACGGCATACGGGAGGATGCCGCTCCGTTTCGGCCCGCCCGTTCGCCGCCTCGACGCAAGGGGCGTGCCGCTCCGGAGGTGGTCGCCCGTCATAGGCAACCCGGAGGAGGCAACCCTCCCGGCATCGCCGTCCGGGGTGGCGAAGGGACGACGGCCCGAAGCGCGGAAGGCCCGCCCGGATGCGGAAGGCACCGCACCGCGCCACACCCTTCAGGGCACCCCGTCCGCACCGGCAATCGTCGCAAATGCCATAGGCCTGTGACGATGCGGAGATTTGCGCCCGCCGGGCCGGAGCGGCGGGGGCATGACCGGGTTAGTACCGAATTGCGGCGGCGCAAAAGGGCCTGCGATCCCGTTGCGGAAGCGGGATGCCGGCGGTACCGCGCCGGCGTCGCCCGAAGGACGCGCCTTCGCCCGAAGGGGTCCTCCCTTGGATTTCACGCCGGGAAAGCCATTGGCAGGACGGCCGTCGGGCCGGGAGCGCGGACGGGTGGCGGTGACAGGAGAAGGTTCATGCAGCACGCCGTTGCCGGGACCCCGCGGTTGTCCGTGGTGGTTCCCTGCTACAACGAGGCCGAGGGGATCGGCGAATTGCACCGCCGGGTGTCCGCGGCCTGCCGCGCCGAGGTCGGGGAAGGCTATGAGCTGATCCTGGTGGACGACGGGTCGCGCGACGGCACCTGGGGCCGCATCGCCGCCCTGGTGCGCGACGACCCGGCGGTGACGGGGGTGCGGCTGTCGCGCAACCACGGCCACCAGCTCGCCCTGACCGCCGGCCTGCATGTCTGCCGGGGCGAGCGCATCCTGATCATCGACGCCGACCTGCAGGACCCGCCGGAACTGCTCTCCACCATGATGGCCCGCATGGACGCCGGGGCCGACGTGGTCTACGGCACCCGCATGGCCCGCGACGGCGAGACGTGGTTCAAGAAGGGCACGGCGGCGCTGTTCTACCGGCTGCTCGACCGGCTGGTCGACATCGATATTCCCAAGGACACCGGCGATTTCCGCCTGATGAGCCGCCGCGCCCTGGAGGTGCTGAACGCCATGCCGGAGCAGCACCGCTTCATCCGCGGCATGGTGAGCTGGATCGGGCTGAAGCAGGAGCCGCTGCCCTATGACCGGCAGGCCCGCGCCGTCGGCGAGACCAAGTACCCGCTGGGCAAGATGATCCGCTTCGCGGTGGACGCCATCACCAGCTTTTCCATCAAGCCGCTGCGCGCCGCCTCCTACGTCGGCTTCTTCTTCGCGCTGTGCGCGCTGCTGGCGCTGGGCTATGCGCTGGTGAGCTGGGCGCAGCACGCGACGGTGCCCGGCTGGACCAGCGTGATGGTCGTCTCGCTGGTGCTGGGCAGCACGCAGCTGCTGATCCTCGGCGTGCTCGGCGAGTATCTGGGACGACTCTACATGGAGACCAAGCAACGGCCGCTGTTCGTGGTGGACCGCATCGCCCGCCATCCCGACGCCCTGGCCGCCCAGCAAACCGCCGCCAGAGCCGGGATTCCGGCCGCGCCGGACCCCGTCGTGGTGCATCTGGGAACCGGCATCGCCGCCGCCGCCGAGGCCTTCTCGCGCATCGAGGTCAAAAGCGAGGCCAACAGTTGAGCGGCACGGACGGCCAAAGGCGGGCCGTTCCCTGGACGGCCATCCGCTTCGCCCTGGTCGGCCTGCTGAACACCGGGGTGGATTTCGCGCTGTTCCTGGCGCTGGTGTCGCTCGCCGGGATGCCCGTGCTGGCCGCCAACGCCGCCGGTTACGGCGCCGGGGTGCTGTGCAGTTTCCTGTTGAACCGCAGCTGGACCTTCCGCCTGCGCCGGGAAGCCGCACCCATCGCCCGCCGCCTGCCGCTGTTCCTCGCCTTCAACCTCGTCGGGCTGGGACTGTCGACGCTGGTGGTCGGTCTGCTCGTCCCCGCCGTTCCGCCTCTGGCCGCCAAGATCGCGGCCACCGCCGTCACCTTCGCCTGGAACTACTGGTCGAGCCGGCGCTTCGTCTTCACGGCACCGGCCGTCCATCCCCTCGCCTGACCCCGAGGCACCGATGCCCTGCCGGAGGGCGGGAGCGCTTTGCCGCAACGGCGAACCTTGACCACCGGGCGGCCTACCCCAATCTATGACGGAGCGGCGCCGATCCTCCCCTTTCGGGCCGCCAGCCAGCCGGGCGCCGGCAACGGGCCCAATGTGCAACTCGCTCGCCTCTCGAGGAGGATGCGCCGTGACGACACGTCTTTCGCTCTTCAACAGTCCGCTGCTCCTGGGATTCGACCAGTTCGAGCGCACGCTGGACCGCATCGCCAAGAATTCCGCGGAAGGCTATCCGCCCTACAACATCGAACAGATCGGGGACGAGGGCCTGCGCATCACGCTGGCCGTTGCCGGCTTCACCTCCGAGGATCTGTCGGTCCAGATTGAGGACAACCAGCTCGTCATCCGGGGCCGCCAGACCGACGACCGCTCGCGCATCTACCTGCACCGCGGCATCGCCGCCCGGCAGTTCCAGCGCAGCTTCGTGCTGGCGGAGGGGATCGAGGTGGTCGGCGCCTCGCTCGACAACGGCTTGCTCAACATCGACCTGAAGCGGCCCCTGCCGGAACCGAAGGTCCGCACCATCAAGATCGAGCAGCCCGCCCAGGCCGCCAGCGGCACCGCCGGACCGCAGACCATCGACGTCGCCCCCGACCGCGGCGACGCCTGACCGGTTCCGGCGCCCAACAAGCCTGAAGACCTGCCGTCTTCACCTCCTCGACCGATTCGTCCAAAGGACTGCGTCATGAACAGCTTCAACACCGACAAGGCCGCAACCTTCCTGCGCCAACTGTCGCCCCAGGACTTCGCCAGCTTCGGGCTGGACCATGTGGCCTATGTGCGGCCGGTGACCGTCGACGACGCCCCGGCCTTCTCCGTCCACGCCGCCGACGGCACGCCGCTGACGGTGCTGGCCGAGCGCGACGTGGCCTTCGCCACCGTCCGCCAGAACGACATGGAGCCGCTGAGCGTCCATTGACGCCCGGGGCGTGCCGCTGGTGACGCCCGGACGTTTCACGGAAACCTCCCCGGAGGTTGCGAAAGGGCCGGCCCGCCGCGGACCGGCCCTTTTCGTTTCTGTACGACCGGTGCTATGACATTGCTCCGGGACGCCCCCTTCAACCCTTGCCTGCCCCCCTCAACCCGCTATCCTTGTGGGGGGCCTCGAAAGTGGACGAGCGGGCGGATGGGCGCCGGCTTGCGGGGAGATGGCATTGAGCGACGGGGCAGACACCAGCGAGGCTGTGGCCGAGGTTGCAGGGGACAAGCCGGCCCGGCCCCAGGGCGGAGGCCGGCGCAAGCAGTGGGAGGACGAGGCCCGCGACGCGCTGCACATCATGCCGCTGTCGGCCATCCCGCTGGAAACGCCGGGGCTCCAGCACGCCCGGCTGATCAAGAACGTGCGGTTGCAGACCGTCGTCGAGATGTTCCACGACGTCCAGACCGGCAGCGGTCAGGTCTCGCCGCGCCATCTCACCGCCTATTTCGAATCCTACAAGGACGAGGTGGAGCGCGATCTCGTCAAGATCGAGAAGATCGCCGCCGCCTCCAGCTTCGACGTCTACACCTCCCGCATCGAGCTGCGGCGGATGAACATCGATGTCAACAGCATCGAGTCGCTCACCCTGTCCGACCGCAAGAAGGAGGAGCTGACCAACTACATGCGCGTCTTCACGCGCCCGCTGGTCGAGTATGTCTACGGGTCCGAGGACATGCAGGTCCAGGACGTGAAGGACATCATCGGCATGTTCTCCAACCCCAACCGGGACGAGGCGCTGCGCAACCTGCGCATGATGGCCGACCGGCTGGACATCGAGCTTGGGGAGATCCCGCAGTTCCTTGAGGAGTACGGCGACATCTTCCTGTCGCTGGCCTATTTCAAGAAATGCCTGGACGACATCGTCCCGGAGATCCAGCGCTTCCTTTCCTGGATGGCCGAGATCCGCAGTTCCACCGAGGTCAAGCGCGACGCCCGGCAGATGCGCATGCTCGACGAGATCAGCCGCGACCTGACCGACATCTCCACCTCGATCACCGGACGGTTCGAGAGCTTCGACAACCGGTCCAAGGACTTCTGGCGCGACATCAACGCCGAGACCTTCCATTCCATCCGCGAGCTGATCGCCTCCCACCACGTCACCATCGGCGGCGTGCTGTGCGGTCTGGCGGTGAAGATGGACCTGTGGAAGGCGCGCTTCGCCCGCGGCGGCGGCGGCCCGAACCGGCGCATGGAGTTCGTGAAGTCGGAAATCCTGCCCGGCCTGTCCCACATCAAGTCGCTGGAACAGTCCGCCCGCTCCGCCAGCGCGTGATCCTTGCGTGACGCCGTGGACACGCCCGCGATCGGACGCCCCCGCACACCCTATCGCCGCCGGCTGCTGGGGCGGCGGCTGCCGGTGCTGCTCGGCGCGGCGCTGGTCCTGGCCTTGCTCGGTCCTTTCGGCACCTTCGCCGATCTGACGCTGACCCAGCGGCTGGCCTATTGGGTCGGCCTGATCGGGCTGGGCGGCCTCGCTTTCGAGTTCCTGACCCTGGCCGCCTCCCGGCTGCTGCGGGAGAGGCCCGAGGCGTGGCGCGCCCTGCTGGCCGGGGTGACGCTGGCCGTGGCGGCGCCGATGACGCTGGCCGTGGCGCTGCTGGAGAAATCACTGCGCGGCAAGGACATGCTGCACCCGCCGGGTCTGGCGGAACTGTTCGTCTACGTCCTCCTGGTCACCCTGCTGGTCTCCGCCATCCCGGTCTGGCTGGAACTGCGCGACCGCGGGCTGCTCGCCGCCCCGACGGCGACGGCGCCCCTGCCGGACCAAGCGCCGCCCCCTCCATCGGAGCCCGCCTTCCTCGCCCGCCTGCCCGCCCGGCTCGGCCGCGACCTGCTGGCGCTGGAGATGGAGGACCATTACGTCCGCGCCCACACGGCGGAGGGCAGCGACCTGATCCTGATGCGGCTGCGCGACGCCATCGCCGAACTGGCCGGGCTGGACGGAATGCAGGTCCACCGCTCCCACTGGGTCGCCGCCGCCGCGGTCTCCGTGGTGGAGCGCAAGCCGGACGGCAAGCTGGTGCTGGTCCTGCGCAACGGCCTGCGCGTTCCGGTCAGCCGCAGCCACGCATCGGCGGTCCGCGAGGCGGGCTGGACGGAGAAGACGGGGCCGTAACCGACGGCATCCGGACGCACACGGATGCCTTGTAAAACCTGAACAGACACGAAAACTCCACGCAATAGCGGGTGCCTTCTCTATCACCATCGGTCAGACATTACCGTTGAATTCTTATTAGACCATTCAAAGTGCCGACACCCTAAGGGTTTCATTCAAGAATTCACTTCAACGCCCCGCCGCAATGCCATACCATCGAAATCACGGGCATTTTCTTATCAAGGTCATCGAAAACAACAAATCAATCCAGGCGATAAGAACGCCGATCTCACGCCTATACCGTGAAGTCTTTTCGACACCATTGACTCGTCAGAAAGCGTTTACACCGCCTTCCCTCGTGCCGCCAAGCATTCCCCTACCCCTTTATCGCTCGTCTCCCGCCGCAGAACCGGGTCCGGGAACCCCGACCCGCGTCTTCATTCCACCCAAGCCTTGCGGGTCCCATGACGTACCGCCCCGACATCGACGGCCTTCGCGCGGTATCAATCCTTTCGGTTCTGCTGTTCCACGCGAAGTTTTCCCTGTTCAGCGGCGGATACATCGGCGTCGATGTGTTCTTCGTGATCTCCGGCTATCTCATCGGCTCCATCGTTTTGCACGATGCGCAGCGCGGCACCTTTTCCCTCGCCACCTTCTACGTCCGCCGCATCCGCCGAATCCTTCCGGCCCTGTTCGCCGCGCTCGCGGTCACCGCTGTCTTCGCCCTGTTCCTGCTGTCGCCCCAGGATTTGAAGGGCTTTTCCCAAAACCTGGCGGCGACCACGCTGTTCTCGTCCAACATCGTCTATTATCTGAAGGCCGGTTACTTCGAAAACGCGGCGGAGATGAACCCGCTTCTGCACACCTGGTCGCTGGGGGTGGAGCAGCAGTTCTACATCGTCTTCCCTCTCGTCCTTCTGGCGTTGCTCCCGTATCGGCGCCCGGTGTGGATCGCCGTTCTGCTGACGGCGGCAGCGGCGTCCTTCGCCTTGGGCGTGTCGCTGGTGCGCGACCACCCGGTGGCCGCCTTCTATCTGCTGCCGCCCCGGCTGTGGGAACTCGTGCTGGGCGCCCTGCTGGCCTTCGGGGCCGTTCCGGACATCCGCCGCCGCGCAGTGCGGGAACTGGCCGCCACCCTCGGCGCCGCCCTGATCCTCGTCAGCGTGTTCGCCCTGTCCGAGGCGACAGCCTTTCCCGGCTACGCCGCGCTGCTGCCCTGTCTGGGCGCGGCGCTGCTCATCCACGCGGGTCGGAGCGGCGCGACGGCGGTCGGCGCGGTGCTGACGCTGCGCCCCGTGGTCTTCATCGGCCTGATCTCCTACTCGATGTACATCTGGCATTGGCCGCTGATGGTCTTCGCGCGCTTCCACAAGGGGCGGGACCTGTCCACCAAGGAGACGCTGATCCTTCTCGTGGTCATCGCCGCGGTGTCCGTGCTGTCCTGGCGGCTGATCGAAGTGCCCTTCCGCAAGCCAGCAACGGAGACGGGCCGCCGACCGTCCAAGGTCTTCGCGCGGACCGGCTGGGTCATGGCCGGGCTGGCGGCAATCGGACTGCTCGGCCATCTGACCAACGGGCTGCCGCAGCGCTTCGCCGACTACACGCCGCAGGACATCTCCGGACGCGAATTCTACAAGGAGTACACCTGCTTCCTTGAAACCGACCAGCCGCCCGAGGCATGGCCGGGTGTGGAGAATTGCCGGATCGGTCCCCTGAAGGCGGAGGCGCCCACCGCACTGCTGTGGGGGGATTCCTTCGCGGCCCATTACGTTCCGGGGCTCCAGACCGTCGCCGACACCCTGCCCTTCAACATCGTCCAGTACACGGCGTCGGGTTGCCCGCCCATCAGGGATCTGCCCGTCACCGCCCGCCCGAACTGCCAGGACTTCAACCGCCGCGTCGAGGAGATCATCGACCGCAACGGGATCCGCACCGTCATCATGGCGGCGCGGTGGGAATGGTACATGGACACCAACGCCCTCGATCTCCGCCGCCTGCACGAGACCGTGGAGGCCCTGCTGAACCGGGGCATCCGCATCGTGGTGCTGGGGCAGAGCCCGGTGTTCCGCTTCCGCAACCCTTACGACCACACCTACTTCATGAAGTCGGATCGGGCCTATTCGATCACCGGCCACGCCGCCGACCAGCCGGTCATCGCCGCGACGCAAGGCGCGCGGTTCGTCGACACCTCCGACTATTTCTGCGAACCCGACCCCTGCAAGGCCCATCCGCTCTGTCGGATCAGGGACGACCAGGGCTTCTACTTCCTCGACCAGGGCCATTTCTCGACCCGTGGCAGCACCTTGATCGTGCAGAGCATCCAGGAGGTTCTGAGCGCGTCCGACCGGTCCTACGGGGAGTGAGGCACCGCCGGGGGCGGGGGCGGCGTGGCCGCTGCCTCCCCCGCCCCGGCGGCTTCCGCTACTTCGCCAGATTGCGCAGGACGAAGTTCAGCACGCCGCCGTTCCGGTAATACTCGACCTCGTCCACCGTATCGATGCGCAGCAGCAGCGGCACCTGCCGCGTCTGGCCGTCGGCGCGGGTGATGGTCATCGTCACGTCCTTGCGCGGGCGCAGGTCCTGCTCGATGCCGTCGATGTCGAAGGTCTCCGTGCCATCCAGCGCCAGATCGTTGCGGGTCAGCCCGTCCTTGAACTGGAGCGGCAGGATGCCCATCCCGACGAGGTTGGAGCGGTGGATGCGCTCGAAGCTCTCGGCGATCACCGCGCGGATGCCCAGCAGCTTGGTCCCCTTGGCCGCCCAGTCGCGGCTGGAGCCGGTGCCGTACTCCTTGCCGGCGATGACCACCAGCGGCACGCCCTCCTGGGCGTAGCGCATCGCCGCGGTGTAGATCGGCAACTGCTCGCCCGAGGGATAGTGCCGGGTCTCGCCGCCCTCCACGCCCGCCAGCATCTCGTTGCGGATGCGGATGTTGGCGAAGGTGCCGCGCATCATCACCTCGTGGTTGCCGCGCCGCGCGCCGTAGGAGTTGAAGTCCTGCGGGCGCACCTGATGGCTCAGCAGATACTCGCCGGCCGGGCTGGTCTTCTTGATCGAACCGGCGGGCGAGATGTGGTCGGTGGTGATGCTGTCGCCCAGAACGGCCAGCGCGCGGGCGCCCCGCACGTCGCTCACCGCCTCCGGCGTCTTCGGCATGTCGGCGAAGAAGGGCGGCAGCTTCACGTAGGTGCTGCCCGCCTGCCACTCGTAGGTCTGGCCCTCGGCGGTCCGGATGCCGCGCCACTGCGCCGGCCCCTCGAACACGTTGCCGTAGCGGCTGCGGAACATCTCCGCCGACAGCGAGGCGTCGATGGCGTCTTGGACCTCCTGGTTGGTCGGCCAGATGTCCTTCAGGTAGACGGGCTGGCCGTCATGGCCGGTGCCGATGGGGTCCTTGGCCAGGTCGATCTTCATGTTGCCGGCCAGCGCGTAGGCGACGCACAGCGGCGGCGAGGCCAGATAGTTCGCCCGCGTGTGCGGGTTCACCCGGCCTTCGAAGTTGCGGTTGCCCGACAGCACCGCGGCGACCACGAGGTTGCCCTCCTCCACCGCCGCGGCGATGGGGTCGGGCAGCGGGCCGCTGTTGCCGATGCAGGTGGTGCAGCCGTAGCCGACGATGTTGAAGCCGAGCTGGTCGAGGTAGGGCTGGAGGCCGGCCTTGGCCAGATAATCGGTGACCACCTGCGAGCCCGGCGCCAGCGAGGTCTTGACCCAGGGCTTGGATTTCAGCCCCTTCTCCACCGCCTTGCGGGCGAGCAGGCCGGCGGCCACCAGAACCGCCGGGTTGGAGGTGTTGGTGCAGGAGGTGATGGCGGCGATCACCACCGCCCCCTGGTCGAGATTGTAGCCGCAGCCCTTCACCGGAACGGAGCGGTCGGCGTCCTCCGCCTTGAAGGTCCCCACCAGATCGCCGCCGAAGCTCTGCGCCGCCTGGGACAGCGGCACGCGGTCCTGCGGGCGCTTCGGGCCGGCCAGCGACGGCTCGACCGTCGTCATGTCCAGCTCCAGCGTGTCGGTGAAGACGGGGTCCGGGGTGCCGGCGTCGCGCCACATGCCCTGGGCGCGGGCGTAGGCCTCGACCATCGCCACGCGGTCGGCGTCGCGGCCGGTGAAGGTCAGGTAGCGGATGGTCTCCGCGTCGATCGGGAAGATGCCGCAGGTGGCGCCGTATTCCGGGGCCATGTTGCCGATGGTGGCGCGGTCGGCCAGCGTCAGATGGTCCAGACCCGCTCCGTAGAACTCCACGAACTTGCCGACCACACCCTTCTTGCGCAGCATCTGGGTGACGGTCAGCACGAGGTCGGTCGCCGTCGTGCCCTCCTTCAGCCGCCCGGTCAGCTTGAAGCCGACGACCTCGGGGATCAGCATGGAGATGGGCTGGCCGAGCATGGCCGCCTCCGCCTCGATGCCGCCGACGCCCCAGCCCAGCACGCCCAGCCCGTTCACCATCGTGGTGTGGCTGTCGGTGCCGACCAGCGTGTCGGGATAGGCGACGAGCTTGCCCGCCGGGTCGGTGTCGGTCCAAACGCCCTGCGCCAGATACTCGACGTTCACCTGATGACAGATGCCGGTGCCCGGCGGAACGACGCGGAAATTGTCGAAGGCCTTCTGGCCCCAGCGCAGGAAGGCGTAGCGTTCCAGGTTGCGCTCGAACTCCAGCTCGACGTTCTTCTCGAAGGCGGAGGGGTTGCCGAAGTAATCGACCATCACCGAGTGGTCGATGACCAGATCGACCGGGACCAGCGGGTTGATCTTCTTGGGATCGCCCCCCAGCGCGGCCATCGCCTCGCGCATCGCCGCCAGATCGCAGACCGCCGGCACGCCGGTGAAGTCCTGCATCAGCACGCGCGCCGGGCGGTAGGCGATCTCACGGTCGGACCGCTTGTCGTGAAGCCATTGGGCCACCGCCTTCACGTCGTCAGTGGACACCGTGCGCCCGTCCTCGAAGCGCAGGAGATTCTCCAGCAGCACCTTCATCGAATAGGGCAGCCGGGAGAGGTCGCCCAGCCCGGCGTCCTCCGCGGCCTTGATGCTGAAATAATCGTAGCTCTTGCCCCCGACGGACAGGGAACGGCGGGTTTTCAGCGAGTCCTGACCGGTGAACGTCGTCACGGTACCCCTCCTTCGCGTTATTGGCGGACCGGCCGGGCGGCGGCCGTGGTTTCCGCATGTCTCAACCGCCTGATTTAGTGCCGGTCCCGCCCCCCTTCAAACGGCGCCGTGCAAAGGGCAGGCAAGCGCAAGCGTGAGGGCTGCGCTCTCTTCGTGCGAAAAGGGGCCGGTCCGTACTAGAATCGCGCAAAACGACAACCACGCGAATGGGCGGAACGGCCCGGCGCGCGACGGGTGGAGGAAACGGAATGGCATGGCGCGCCCCAGCTTTGGCGGCGGTGGCCCTGGCGGCGGTGGTGCTGTGCGCCCCGGTCGCGGCCGCCCCGGAGCCGCCGCAAGGGGCGCAGTTCTTCCCGCACCTCGTCTATCGCAGCGGCCCCTACGCGCCCTACGGCATCCCGCTGGCCGACGGGGTGGCCGACTATCTGACGCTGGTCAACCGGCGCGACGGCGGCATCGGCGGCGTGCCCATCGCCTGGGAGGAGTGCGACACCGGCTACAACACCGACCGCGGGGTGGACTGCTACGAGCGGCTGAAGGCCAAGGGGCCGACCGGCGCCGCCGCCGTCCTGCCGCTGTCCACCGGCATCACCTACGCCCTGATCGAGCGTGGGGCCGCCGACCGCATCCCGGTCTTCTCCTCCGGCTACGGGCGGGCAGACGTGTCCGACGGGCGGGTCTTCCCCTACGCCATCAACGCCCCGGCCAGCTATTGGACGGGCATCGACGCCGCGATCAGCCATATCGCCACAGAGTTGGGCGGGCAGGACCAGCTGCGCGGGCGGAAAATCGCCTACGTCTACCACGACAGCGCCTTCGGCAAGGAGCCGCTGCCCATGCTGGAGGCGCTGCGCGGCCCGCTGGGCTTCGAGATGCGCAGCTTCCCCGTCGCCCCGCCGGGGCTGGACCAGCGCGCCGTCTGGACGCAGATCGCCCGCCACTACCGGCCCGACTACGTGATCCTGTGGGGCTGGGGCGTGCAGAATTCCACCGCCCTGCGCGAGGCCGCCGCCGCCGGCTATCCGGCCGACCGCATGATCGGCGTCTGGTGGGCCGGGTCGGAGCTGGACGTCCGGCCGGTCGGCGCGGCGGCGGTCGGCTACAAGGCGGTCGCCTTCCACGCCGCCGGAAGCGACCTGCCGGTGATCCGCGCCATCCGCGAGCAGGTCCACGCCCGCGGGCTGGGGGTCGGCGATCCCGGCCAGATCGGCACGGTGCTGTACAACCGTGGGGTCTTCAACGCCGCCGTCCTGGTCGAGGCCATCCGCACCGCGCAGGGCCGATACGGCCGCCGGCCGCTGACCGGGGCGCAGGTGGCCTGGGGCTTCGACCATCTGGACCTGACCGCCGAACGGCTGACCGAACTGGGGCTGGACGGCTTCATGCAGCCGCTGCGCATCACCTGCGCCGACCATGAGGGGATCGTGCCCCTCCATGTCCAGCGGTGGGACGGGGAGCGCTGGCTGGACGTCTCCGGCCCCATCGAGCCGCGCCGCGCCCTGATCCGCAAGCTGGTGGCGGAGTCGGCCCGGCGCTTCGCGGTGGAACGCAAGATCGAACCGCGTGCCTGTGATTAGGACTCGTCATCGTCGGGCGTCAGTCCCGGCTGACGCCCGACGATAAGGGCCGCGACGGCGGCCCCGCAGGTCCATGCCTGCGAAGGCAAGCGGCCGGACGGCCGCGCCCGCCGATTGAGGGCAAGCGTAAAGCCTGATACGTCAGGCTTTACGCTTGATGATTAAGTCGGGCGCATCGCCACGTAGCGGCAGAAACGCAACCCGCTGCCCAGCACGCGCAGGCGCGACCACCACAAAGCCAGTTCGCGGGCCAGCGCCTTCAGCACGCGGGGCTCGGGGGCGGCGGTCTTCAGCGCCTCGCCCAGACGGCGCACCCGCTCCACGGCCTGACGGCGGTGGAACTGGGTCAGATCCTCGGAAATGCGCAGGTCGAGGTTGCGCTGGGTCAGCTCGTCGGCCATGCGGGTGGCCGACCAGGGATAGACCTCCAGCGGCTCGGAATCGCGCCAGCCGTTCCAGCTCTCCCAGGAGGAGGGGGTGCCCTCGATCACGTAGTCGAACAGCAGCACGCCGCCCTTCGGCTTGACGCACTCGCTGACGCGGTCGAGGAAGTTCTCCTTGTCGCGCACCCGGTGCATCACCCGATCGGCCAGCACGAGGTCGAAGGAGCCCGCCTGGTTGAAATGCTCGGGGTCGTAATGGCCGATCGGCGCCTTCTTCGACACGCCCAGCGCCTTGGACCGCTCCATCCCCATCTTCGCCAGCAGGGGCGACATCTCCAGCCCGGTCACCCAGGTGTCGTAGCTGTCGACGATGCCGCGCGCCGGCCCGCCCAGCCCCGCCGAGAGGTCGAGCACGCTCTTGGCCGGGTTCAGCCCGAAGGAGCGGACGGATTCGACCATCCATTGCGAATCGCCGGGGCCGACGCAGTCCTGGCCCCACAGCATCTGCGCCCCCTCCGTGCGGGCGACCGACCAGACCGGTTCGCCTTGGCGGTCGAGCTGCAGGTTCTCCAGCCGCTCCATGTCGGCATCGGCCCGCGCCGCCTCGGGCGGCAGGGCGCCGGCCGGGGGGGCGGAGCCCAGCGCCGCGACCGGGCCGCGCAGCGGCAGGCGGGAAGCGGGAGCGGTGCGGGCCAGGCGGGACAGCGCGGCGAGGTCGTAGCCTTCCCACCAAGCGACGAATTTCGTCCGCCAGTCGGGGTTGCGCCAGCGCTCCCTATCCTGAAAATTGTGCCGCATCCGGCGCTGCGTTTCCAAAATTGCTGCCCCACGAAGGACGGCTACCGTCGGCATCCACGGATACCGCACAATATAGAGGTAGACCTCAACAGTCGGGGAGTCAAGTAACCAGCACGAACAGTTGGAGAGGACTTTCATGAACTGTCGCGAAAATTTTATCTAACTGTGAAATATTTCCGCAACACCCTCGGCTTGCGGTTCCAGGGCCGACGCGCGGCCAAGTGGCTGAAGCGCGCCGCGTTGCAGCATCGGGGCGCAATGCCTATAGTTCCGCCCCAGCACCCCCACAGCCCGTCCCCCACACCGCGCAAGGAGCACCGGCGTGCCGCACAAGACCGGCAACCCCTGGACCGTCCTGACGACCAAGCCGATCTACGAGAATCCGTGGATGCGGGTGGTGGAGCACGCGGTGCTGACCCCGCTCGGCAACCCCGGCATCTACGGCGTCATGCACGCCCAGAATCTGGCGACCGGGGTGGTTCCCATCGACGACCGGGGCCGCGTCACGCTGGTCGGCCAGTACCGCTTCCCGCTGGAGCAGTACAGCTGGGAGATCCCCGAGGGCGGCGGCAAGAAGGGCGTCGATCCGGTGGAGTCGGCCAAGCGCGAGCTGCTGGAGGAAACCGGCCAGACGGCCCGCCACTGGCTGCCGATCCTGACCATGCACCTGTCGAACAGCATCACCGACGAAACCGCCCATTGCTTTCTCGCCTGGGGGATCGAGCAGGGGCAGGCCGAACCGGAGGAGACCGAGGTCCTGCAACTGCGCCACGTTCCCTTCGCCGAAGCCTACGCCATGGTCAAGCGCGGGGAGATCACCGACGCCATCGCGGTCGCGAGCCTGCTGCGGGTCCGCCTGATGGCGCTCGACGGCGACCTGCCCGAGGACGTCACCCGCCTCATCCTGGGCTGAGGGAAGACATCATGAAGGCTGTCGCCATCGACTTCGAGACCGCCAACGAGTCACGGACCAGCGCCTGCTCCATCGGCGTCGCCTGGATCGAGGAGGGGCGCGTGGTGGAGACGGAGGAGCATCTGATCCGCCCACGGGAGATGCGCTTCAACCCCTTCAACACCGCCGTCCACGGCCTGCGGGCGGAAGATGTCGCCGGCGCGCCGGAGTTCCCGGAGGTCTGGCACCGTTTCGCCCGGCGGCTGGAGGGGCGTCTGGTGCTGGCCCACAACGCCTCCTTCGACATCAGCGTGCTGCGCCACACGCTGGACGATTACGGACTGGACTGGCCGGCCTGCAGCTACCTCTGCACCGTGGTGCTAGCGCGCAAGGCGTGGCCGCAGCTGGCCGCGCACAAGCTGAATTATCTGGCCGACCATCTCGGCATCGCGCTCGACCACCACCGCGCCGGCAGCGACGCCGAGGCCTGCGGGCGCATCGCGCTCGCCGCCACCCGCGTGCTGGGGCTGGAGCGGCTGGCCGACATCGCCGCCGCCACCGGCATCACGTTCGGGCAGCTGGCGCCCGGCGGCTACAGCCCCTGCAAGGGCGGCAACCCGCCGCCCCGGCGGCGGCGTCTGGTGCCAGTGATCTGAGGCTCAGCGTTCGATCAGGTAGCGCAGGGTCAGCGTCGTGCTCGTCACCGGCTCGGTGACGACCAGCGCGGCGTCGGCGTAGCGCGGCGGGCCGAAGCGCATGGGGGCGTCGTTGCTGAAGCCGACCCCCTCCTTCGGCAGGCCGAGGAAGTTGCGGTCGAGTTCGAGATTCTGGTTCTCGTCATGAAAGGACTGCACCGCGTAGGTGCCCGGCGGCACCTTGTGCACCACCACGGTGACGCTGCCCGGCCGCGCCGGTTCCTCTCCGGTGTAGGGACAGTTGGGCCCCAGGAACGTCTCCGCCGAGCACACCGCGACCAGCACCTTCCCCTGCGCATTCGCGACGTTGGCGACGGTGATGGCGAGGTCGGCGGCGGCGGCCGGGGCCGTCACCAGGAGGACCGCCAGAGCGGCCAGCGATCCGCCCACCGCGATGCTGCGGACGTTCGGGAACTGCCGAGGGGTCGTCATGGTGCACCCGTTCTGGAGGTGGACGGATAGGCGCGCCCCCGCCATTCCGCCGGGCGGCCCCGGCGGGCGCGCAGCAGCGCCGACCACTGGATCGCCAGCAGGATCAGGATGCCCACCGGATGGAGCAGCGCGCCGACCAGACTCTGCCGGAAACGGATAGCCAGCAGCAAGCGGAACGACAGCCCCGTAGCCACGGCCAGCGCCGCCAGGGCGGCCGCCCCCTCCGGCAGCGGGTCCAGCGCCGCCCAGCCCAGCAGCAGCCAGGGCAGGACATGGCCGCCGAACAGCAGCAGGGTCCAGACCGGCAGGGCGACCGGGGTCGCCATCCCCTCCGTCGCGTTCTTCGAGAAGCCGGACCACACCTCCCGCCAGCCGCGATACATCCGGCAGCGGGCGAGGCCGGTCGCGTCGAACAGGTCGGTCCCCTGCCCCGCCCGGCGGAAGGCCCGCGGCAGCGTCACCCCGTCATGCAGGGAGGTCGCGATGGCGGCGTGACCGCCGGCCGTCTGGTAGGCGTCCCGCCGCACCGCGATCAGCTGGCCGCAGGCGGCGGCGAAGCCCGGATTGCCCGACCAGCGCATCCCGACCATCGGCAGATAGCCGAGCAGAAGCACATGGATCAGCGGGATCACCAGCGCCTCGGCCAGGGTGCCGGTCTCCTGGCGCGGGAAGCCGCTGACCAGCCCCGCCCTGCCCGCCAGCAGCGCGCCGCAGGCCCGCCGGGCGGCGTCCGGGGCCAGCCGCACGTCGGCGTCCTGGAACAGCAGAACCGGGTGCCGCGCCAGCTTGGCGAGCGCCTGGCAGGCGTGCTGCTTGCCCGACCAGCCCGGCGGCAGCGGCGGCGCCGTCTCCAGCCGCAGGCGGGGATCGCGGGCGGCGATGGCGCGGACGATCTCGGCCGTGCGGTCGGTGGAATGGTCGTCCAGCACCACCACCTCCACCGTCACACCGCAGCTGGACAGCGCCGCCCGCACCGCGGCGGCGATGGTCGCCTCCTCGTTGCGGGCGGGAATCAGGATGCTGACGGCGGCGTCCGGCGGCGGCTCGGCCTTCGGCCGGCGGTAGAGGCAAAGGTTCACAAGGCCCAGCCCCAGCGGCAGCAGGGCGAACGCCAGAGCCAGCGCGGCCAGCAGCGTGACGGTCGGCATCAGCGGGGGGTCCCTTTCGTGTCCGGCGCGTCGCCGTGGCTGGCCGTGAAGCGTTGCCCGCCGGCCCAGGCCCGCGCCCGGCGCCACAGGTCGTAGACGCCGCCCACCCCCGCCGTGCCGTCGATCAGCGTGAGGAAGCGCGCCGGGTCGCGGCTCTGCGCGTCGAGCGCCAGCGCGTCCATCGTTGCCTCCAGCCGTCGTTCCAGCGCGACGGCGATGTCCGGAACGGGCCGGCCGGCGAAGGCGGAGGCATCCATCGGCTCCCCGAAGCGGCCCAGCGCCTCCGGCGCGCTCTCGTCCCAGAACGGGTATTCCACGGCGAGCGGCACGACCACCGCCTCGGGCGCGCGGCGGACCAGATGGGCGATGCCCGGCCGCAGGCGGACCGGGCGGCGGCGCGGATCGGTGAAGGCGCCCTCCGCGGTGATCCACAGCATGGAGCGCGGGTCGCCCAGGATGCGCCGGCCGTGACGCAGGAAGGCGGCGGCCCCGGCCCGGCCCGGTTCGACCCCGAACAGGCCGATGCGCGCCATGAAGCGGTAGCGGCGCAGCATCGCCGCGTCGATGGGGCCGTAGCCCGGCCGGTCGCGGTAGCGGGTGGTCCCCATCACGATCAGCAAAGCGGGGTCCCACCAGGACGGATGGTTCAGGCAGACGATCACCGGCCGGTCCGCCGGCAGCGCCGGCCAGCCCGGCCGGGACAGCCGCACCGCATGGAAGTCGCGCCGCATCCGCCGCGCCATGATGGCGCCGAAGAAGCGGCAGAGCGCCGGCGAGCGCCGCGCCACCGGATCGTCGTTCAGCCCATCATCCAGCATGCCCACGACTCAGGCGACGGCGCGCAGGTCGGTGTCGCGCGCCCCATTCCGGAGGTCCTGATCCAGGCTGTCGGCGGCGATCCAGCCCGACATCAGCACCATCGGCATGCCCGGCCCGGGATGGGCGGCCCCGCCGGCCAGATACAGCCCCTCCACGTCGCGCGAGCGGTTGCCCGGCTTGAAGGCGCCCATGAAGCGGCCGTGGCTGGCCAGCCCGTAGATGGCGCCGTTCAGCACGCGGTAGCGGTCGTGGATGTCCTGCGGGGTCAGGACGCGCTCGACGCGGATGCGGTCCTCCAGGTCGGCCATGCCGGCGGTGCGCTTCAGCTTGTCGAAGACCACGCGGCGGTAGTCCGGCAGCATCCGCGACCAGTCGTGGTGCGGCCGCAGGTAGGGGGTGTGGACCAGCACATAGAGCGCCTCGCCCCCTGGCGGCGCCACGCCGGGCTCGGTGCGGGCAGGGGCGGCGATGTAGCAGGTCGGGTCGGGCGCCGGCTCGCCGCGGCGGTAGATCCAGTCGAACTCCTCCGCCGGGTCGCGGGAAAAGACGAAATCGTGGTGCAGCAGATGGTCGTAGCCGCGGTCGAGCCCGAGATAGAAGACCACGCCCGAGCAGGCCGGCTCGTAGCGCCGGCGCTTGCGGAAGCGCTTGGCCGGGGCGCCGCCCACCAGCTCCTCGTAGGTGCGGACGGAATCCATGTTGGAAACCACCGCCGACACCGGAATGCGCTCCCCGCCCTCGGTCTCGACGGCGGTGACGCGCTTGTCCGTCACCTCCAGCCGGCGCACGCCGGTGCCGGTGCGGATCTCGACGCCGAGGCGACGCGCCACCCGCTCCAGCGCCAGCGGAACGGCGCGGGTGCCGCCCATCGGGTACCAGACGCCGTCGTTGGTCTGCATGTGGGCGATGGCGCAGAGCACCGCCGGGGAGCCGTAGGGGGAGGACCCGACATACTGGGTGAAATGGTCGAGCATCTGGGCGGCGCGGGCGTCGGGGACGTGGCTGCGGATGGTGCCGGCCACCGTGCTGCCCATGCGCAGCGCCAGCACGTCGGACAGGGTGCCGGCGTTCATGCTGTCGCGGAGCTTCAGCGTGTCGCCCAGATCCTCCACCGACTTCCAGAAGAAGAAGCGTTCGGAGATGCCGTGCAGGCGCTCCGACAAGGCCTGGAAACGGCGGTAGCCCTCCCCGGCGCCGCGGCCGGGGGTCAGCCGGTCGAGGTCCGCGGCCATCGCGCCGATGTTCTCCGACAGGTCGAGCACGGTGCCGTCGTCGAAGAAGCAGCGCCATTGCGGCTCCAGCCGGACCAGTTCCAGCTCGCGGTCGAGGTCGCAGCCGGCCTCCGCCAGGATGCGGCGCAGCACGCGCGGCACGGTCAGGATGGTCGGACCCATGTCGAAGCGGAAGCCGCCCTCCTCCAGCACCGCCGCCTTGCCGCCGACCCAGCCGTTCTTCTCCAGAAGCACCACCTTGTGGCCGCGCGCCGCCAGCACCACCGCCGACGCCAGCCCGCCCAGGCCGCCGCCGATCACCGCGATCCGATCCGTCATGCCAATCCCCCCGCTACGGCCCGCTTGGGCAGGCCGGACAGTCCCATGGTTTCGCTGCGCCAGGGCGTCGGCAGGCCCAACTCCGAGGCCAGCAGCCGCGACGTGATGCGCGCGCCTTCGAAGATCACCGGCAGGCCGCTGCCGGGGTGGGTGCCGCCGCCCACCAGATAGACGCCGTCCAGATCCTCGAACCGGTTGTGCGGACGCAGGTGGAGCATCTGGTCCAGACTGTGCGCCAGATTGAAGGTGGCCCCGCGGTGCACCGCGAAGTGGCGGTCCCAATCGGCCGGCGTCACCACGCGCTCCACCCGGATGCGCCGCTCCAGGTCGGTCAGGCCGAAGCCGGCCAGCCGGTCGAGCACGAGGCGGCGGTAGCGCGGCGCTTCGGCCGCCCAGTCGATGTGGCCGCGCTGGTGGCCGACCGGCACCAGGATGTAGAGGGTGCTGCCGCCGGGCGGAGCGAGCTCCGGGTCGGTGACGCAGGCGTTTTGCACGTAGATCGAGGGACGGCGCGGCATCTCGCGGCCGTCCTCGATCTCGGCGAGGTTGCGGGCGTAGTCCTCCGCCAGATAGACGGTGTGGTGGTCCAGCCCCTCCATCCGGCCTTCGATCCCGAGATAGAGCATGAAGGTGGAGCAGGAGAATTTCTTGGTGGCGATGCGGGCGTCGCTCCAGCGGCGGCGCAGGTCGTCGGGCACCAGACTCGTCATCGCGCGGGCGAAGTCGGCGTTGATGACCAGCGCGTCGGCCGGGTACTCGCCGGCCTCCGTCCGCACCCCCACGGCGCGCCGGCCCTGGAAGCGGATGTGGCGCACCGTCTCGTTCAGCCGGACGGTGACGCCGAGGCTCTCGGCCACCCGCCGCATCGCCTCCATCACCGCTTCGGTGCCGCCGCGCGGGTGGAAGACGCCGTGCTCGTGCTCCAGGAAGGAGAGGATGGTGAACAGGCTGGGGCAGCGGAAGGGCGACATGCCCAGATACTTGCTCTGGAAGGAGAAGGCGAGGCGGACGCGCGGGTCCTGGAAGTAACGGGACAGGTCGCGGTCGACCGAGCGCTGCGGCGACAGCCGCCCCAGCGCCTTCAGCATCGGCAGCGACGCCAGCGCCCAGGGGCTGGAGAAGTCGGTTTCCAGGATCGGGCGGAACAGCTCCATCTTCGCCCGGTTGTCGGCCAGGAAACGCGGCAGCCCATGGGCGTCGCGCGGGTTGAGGCGCGCGATCTCCGCCATCAGCGCCTTCATCTCGGCGTGGACCCTCAGCTCCCCGCCGGCCTCGAAGACCAGCCGGTAGAGCGGGTCGAGGCGGATCAGGTCGACCTCCTCCGACAGGCGGCGCCCGCAGGCCTCGAAGATCTCCTCCAGGATGCGGGGGTAGAGGAAGAAGGTCGGGCCGCTGTCGAAGCGGTACCCGTCGAGCGCGAAGCCGGCCGACCGGCCGCCGACGCGGTCCTGCCGCTCCAGCAGGGTGACCTTCGCCCCGGTGAGCGCCAGAAGCATCGCGGATGCCAATCCACCCGGCCCAGCGCCAATGATTACGACTTGCCGTTCCATCCGCTTGCCAAACGCTCCCGAGCTGCCGACTTGTGTGAAGGCAGTTACGAACATGGACCGGAAATGGATCACAGCCACAAAGCCACCCCTCCAGGCGTAACCCCTTGGACAAGCGGGGCCGGCGATCCATTTTCCATTGCGCGCGCCGCGTGGGCCGGCGGCAATACAGGCGAAAGACTGTCCATCGTCCGCAAAATCCGCCGCCGCATCGCGGCGGATGCGGAGGAGCTTGTGCACACGCTGGCGACCCGCCCCGGACGCAGCGCGGCCGAGAGCCTGAGCGCGGAGGTCCTGCCGCTTGCCGAGGCCTGCCGTTTCCTGGAGCGCGAGGCCGCCGCGCTGCTGGCGCCGCGGCGCCTGGGCGCGCGAGGCCGCCCAGCCTGGCTGTTCGGCGTCGCGGCGGAGGTGCGGCGGGAGCCGTTCGGCACCGTCCTGATCGTCGGCCCGTCCAACTACCCGCTGCTGCTGCCGGGGGTGCAGGCGCTCCAGGCGCTGAGCGCCGGGAACGCCGTGCTGGTCAAGCCGGCGCCCGGCTGCTCCGCGCCGATGGAACGGCTGGCCGACTGGCTGGCCGAGGCCGGCCTGCCGGACGGCCTGTTCCAGCTTCTGGACGAGTCCCCCGACGCGGTGTCCGACGCGATCGCCGCCGGCATCGACAAGCTGGTGCTGACCGGATCGGCCGGCACCGGCCGGACAGTGGCCCGCCAACTCGCCGATTCGCTGGTGCCCTCCACCATGGAATTGTCGGGCAACGACGCGGTGTTCGTCCTGCCGGGGGCCGACCTCGGCACGGTCGCCCGCGCGCTGGCCTTCGGCCTGCGCCTCAACGGCTCCGCCACCTGCATCGCGCCGCGCCGGGTCTTCGTGCCGCGCGCCCAGGCGGCGGCGCTGGAGGACGCCTTGACGCGCAGCGCGGCGGCGATCCCGCCGGCGGCGGTGCCCCTGCCGGTGCGGCGGCGGCTGGTCGGGCTGGTCCGCGCGGCGGTGGCGGAGGGCGCCCGCCCGCTCGGCCCCCTGCCCGCGGATGCCGACCCGGCGATGGCGCCGCTGATCGTCGCCGACGCGCGGCCGGGCATGGCGCTGCTGCGCGAGGAGCTGTTCGCCCCCATCCTGTCGCTGGTGCCGGTCCGCGACATGGAGGAGGCGCTGGAGGCCGCCGCCGCGAGCCCCTACGCGCTCGGCGCCTCGGTCTTCGGACCGGAGGCGGAGGCCTGCGCCCTGGCCGGGCGGCTGGACGCCGGGACGGTGACGGTCAACGACCTGATCGTGCCGACCGCCGACCCCCGCCTGCCCTTCGGCGGCCGCCGCGCCAGCGGCTGGGGCGTCACGCGCGGGGCCGAGGGGCTGCTGGAGATGACGCGGGTGAAGACCGTTTCGGTGCGGCGCGGCCGGCGGCTTCCGCACACCGACCCGCCGCGCGACGGCGACGCGGCGCTGATGCTGGCGGCGCTCCGCCTGCTCCACGGCGGTCCCGGCGCCCGCGCCGGGGCGGTCCGGCAGCTGATCCAGGCCCTGCGCGACCGCCGGACCGACTGACCCGGAGATCACTGTGACGATTGCCGTGACGACCGCCCTGATCCTCGCCGTCCTGATCGGCGCCGTTTCCGGTTCGCGCACCCTGCTGGGTCCGGCGGCGGTCTCCTGGGCCGCCTATGGCGGCTGGCTCGACCTGTCGGAAAGCTGGCTGTTCTTTCTCGGCCACCCGGTCTCGCCCTGGGTCTTCACCGTCATGGCGGTGGGGGAGCTGATCACCGACAAGCTGCCGACCACCCCCAGCCGCAAACGCCCCTTCCCCTTCGCCAGCCGCATCGCCGGCGGCGCCATCGCGGGGGCGGCCATCGGCGCGAACGCGGGGGCGTGGGTCCCTGGACTGATCGCCGGCGGGCTCGGCGCGGTCGCCAGCACGCTCCTTTTCTACGAGGCGCGCCGGCGCATGGCCGCCGCCTTCGGCCGCGACCGGCCGGCGGCGCTGATCGAAGACGCGGTGGCGCTCACCGTCGCCCTGCTCGTCGTCGTCGCGGCGTAAGCGGCTTTTCGGAAAGAGGGCGTCAGCGCGCCGCGCCGCCGCCCTGCTCCGGAAACAGCCCCAGCAGCCCCTCCCGGCTCGCCGGGCAGACGCCGCGCTCGGTCACCAGACCGGTCACCAGACGGGCCGGGGTGACGTCGAAGCCGTAATTGACCGCCGGGCTACCGGCCGGGGTGACGCGGATGGTCTCGATCCGCCCGTCGGCGGTGAGGCCGGTCAGCTCGGTCACCTCGCGGGCGTCGCGCTCCTCGATGGGAATGTCCCTCACCCCGTCCGCCATGCCCCAGTCGATGGTCGGCGAGGGCAGCGCGACGTAGAAGGGCACCCCGTTGTCGTGGGCGGCCAGCGCCTTCAGGTAGGTGCCGATCTTGTTGCAGACGTCACCGGTCGCCGTGGTGCGGTCGGTGCCGACGATGCACAGGTCGACCATGCCGTGCTGCATCAGGTGGCCGCCGGTGTTGTCGACCACCACCGTGTGGGGCACGCCGTGGCGGTTCAGCTCCCAGGCGGTCAGGCTGGCGCCCTGGTTGCGCGGGCGCGTCTCGTCCACCCAGACATGCAGGCGGATGCCCTCCTCGACGGCGACATAGACCGGGGCGAGCGCCGTGCCCCAATCGACGGTGGCGAGCCAACCGGCGTTGCAGTGGGTCAGCACGTTCACCGGCTCGCCCGGGGCCTTGCGGCGGGCGGCCTCGCGGATCAGGGCGGCGCCATGCTCACCGATGGCGCGGTTGATGGCGACGTCCTCGTCGCAGACCGCCGCGGCCTCGGCGTAAGCGGCCTCGGCGCGGGCGGCGGGCGGCAGCGGCGCCAGGCGGGCGCGCATCCGCTCCAGCGCCCAGCGCAGGTTGACCGCGGTCGGGCGGGTGGCGAGCAGCCGGGCGCAGGCGCCTTCCAGGGCGGTGTCGGACGGCTCGGCCCGCATGGCCAGCGCGACGCCGTAGGCGGCGGTCGCCCCGATCAGCGGCGCCCCGCGCACCAGCATGGCGCGGATGGCATGGGCGGCTTCATCGAGGTCGGTCAGCCGCGCGACGGCGAAATCATGCGGCATCCGCGTCTGGTCGATGATCTCCACCGACCAGCCGTCCTGCGCCAGCCAGATCGTGCGATAGGCCGTGCCGTCGATCTTCATACGCCCTACTCCCCGCGCTCGATGCCGCTTCGGCCTTTCGGCCCGACGCGACAATAGGGGGTGGCGCGGCGCGGTTCAACGGGCGTACCCAGGGAACAGGAGCCTGCAAAAAAGTGTTGGTCCGCCACGAAAGCCACCACCTTCCATGCCCCGAAGCACCATCCCCATGCCCCTGCGCGCCCTGCGATCCAAAGGTTCCCCTCTGCTCTACCGGATGCCGGGGTCGGCGCTGGTGCTGATGGTCTGCGCGGTGGCGCTGCTGCTGACGTTCGGCCTGTCGGCCAGCTTCGCGCTGCGCGACCGGGCGGCGGCCCTGCAGCATGCCCAGGACACCGCCGGCAACGCCAGCCTGCTGGTCGCGGAGCACGCGGCCCGGCTGGTGGAGACCAGCGACCTGATCCTGAAGCAGGCGGTCCAGCTCGCCGGGCCGGCCGACGCCCCGCTGCCCAACGACCGGGGGGGCTGGGAGCGCTACGCGGCGCTGGTGCGGGGCACGCCCTATCTGGTGTCGATCTGGCTGTTCGACGCCGAAGGGAACCCCGTCCTGACCACCCGCCGCTTTCCCACCCCGGCGATGACCGTCGCCGACCGCGATTACTTCATGGCCCAGCGGACGGGCGGCAGCGAGGCCGGGGGGAATCTCTTCATCACCGCGCTGGACAACAGCCGCTACAGCCAGGAGCCGCTGATCCTTCTCTCGCGCCCGCTGGCGGCCGCACCGGGACAGTTCCGGGGCGTGGCCCTGGTCGCCGTCTCGCCGCGCTACGTCCGCGACATCTACAAGAGCTTCGATTTCGACTACGCCCGCTCGATCACGCTCCGCCGCGCCGACGGCACGGTGCTGCTGCACGAGACCCAGGGGCCGGACGCCACCGACAGCGCCGCGGCGGAGGCCGCCGGAGAGCCGGAAATCTCCGCGCTGCGCCGGGTCGACAGCGTGCCCGTGACCGCCGAGGTCGCCATCCCGGTGAGCAGCGTCATGGAGCGGTGGCACGGGCAGCTCTGGACCTACATCTCCTACGCGCTGGCGGCGCTGGCCGCGGTGTCGGTGATCGGCGGGATGGCCCTCCAGCGCGCCCGGCGGGAGCGGCAGGCGGAAAACGCGCTCCAACACGCCTACGACACGCTGGAGGAGCGGGTCCATCAGCGCACGGCGGAGCTGGAGCGGACCAACGCCCAGCTCGAAACCGCGGTGACCGACAAGGAGGTCCTGCTGAAGGAGGTCCAGCACCGGGTGAAGAACAACCTCCAGGTCATCTGCAGCCTGCTGCGCCTCCAGGCCGCCCGCATCGACGAGCCGGCCCGCCGCGCCTTCGACGAGAGCCTGCGCCGCATCCAGTGCATGAGCCTGATGCAGGAGCTGCTCTACCGCTCCGACCAGCCGGCGCGCATCGACTTCGCCGACTATCTACGCCAGCTCTGCGACGGGCTGGTCCGCTCGACCAACCCGACCGGGGCGCGGCTGACGGTGAACGCCCCCCAGCCCTGGAGCCTGGATGTCGATCAGGCCACGCCGCTCGCCCTGATCGCCAGCGAGCTGGTCTCCAACGCGCTGCTTCACGCCTTCCCCCTCGGCCATCCCGGCACGATCACGGTTGCGCTGCTGCCGGAAGGGGCGGAGGGCATGACGATGGTGGTGCGCGACGATGGAACCGGCCTGCCGCCCGATCCGTCCGCCTCCCCGAACCGCTCGACCGAGAAGCGCCAGAGCGGTCTGGGTCTGGTTCTCGTCCGGGCGCTGGCCCAGCAAGCCGGGGCGGAGGTGACCATCGACCGCCATCCGGACGGCGGGCCGGGCACCCGCTTCATCGTGTCGGTGCCGACCCTTGCCAAGACCCAGACGAAAGCGGCCTGAGACAGGATCAGGGCCGCGGCGGCTCCAGGCGCAGATAGACCATGGCGGCGGCGAGCGCGCTGGCGTACGCATCTTCCCCGGAGCGTGGCGGCAGGTCGAGGTCGCGCAGGATGCTGTCCAGCCGCAGATCGACCGCGTATTTGCCGGGCGCCTTGGCCTTGCGGCCGTAATAGAGGCTGGACACCTCGATGCGCGGGTTCGGCAGGGCCACGCCCACCATCGGCTGCACCAGCCGGTCGAGAAGCCCCACGGTGAAATCCAGATAGTAACCGACCAGCGGCCGGTTGCCGATGAAGGCCAGCAGGCGGGACAGCGCGGGCTCCGCCGGCTCGGTGGGCCAGAAGGAGAGAACAAGGCGCTGGCTGGTCAGGATGCGGCCGCCGCGGATGCGCAGCGCCGCGACGCTGCGCAGATCGGCCGTTGCCGCGTCGAAGGAGGTGGCCTCGCAATGGATCGCCACCCGCTCCCCGCTCTCCTCCCCCGACAGCAGCAGGGCGCGGTCGGGATGCTCGGCATGGAGGCCGGCGGTTTCGGCAGCGGGGGTTGCGACGGGGGCGGCGGCCACCGCCCCGTTGGCCACCACGCTGGCAATGGTCTCGGTCGGCATGCCGCCTCCTCTCCCCGCACCCGGCGGGTCAATGGTTCAGGTGGAAGTGGTAGGCGAGCAATTCCTTGAACTTCTTCACCAGCGCCAGACAATCCTTGAACTGGTCGCGGTCCAGCTTGCCCAGGGATTCCGTTCGGACGAGGTTGTCGGTCTGGGTGCCGGACACGCTGCCGTCCAGCCCGGCCTTCAGCCGCAGCGTGGACAGGAAGGTGAAGGCGTCGGCCAGCTCGCCCGCCATGCCGCGGTCGAGCACGCCCTGGTCGGCGAGCGCCCAGATGCGCTCGGTCGTGTTGGTCTCCGCCATGTGCTTTTCCAGCGCCAGCGCGCGGACGCCGTGCACGATGGGGAAGATGCCGGCCTTCTTGATGTCCACCGCCTCGCTGCGCCGCCGCTCGAACAGGCCGCCGAACAGGCCGGACGGCGTGTCGAAGGCGAGCGCCGGGCGGGCGAAGGCGGTGAAGAACATCTGGTTGTCCTGAAGCCGGCCGAGCAGATAGCCCTTCGCCTCGGCGAGCAGGGCGGCGTCCCCGGCCACCGCCGCCGCGTCGTAGAAGATGGCGAGGTTCATCTGCGCCGCCTCGTCGGGGCGGTGGATCCAGTGGAAGAGGGAATCCTTGTACAGCGCCAGCGGGCGCGTCCAGTCCGGGTTGGACACCATGATGCGCCCCGGACAGGGCGGGTAGCCGAATTCGACGAGATGGCGGGTGAAGGCGTCGGTCACCTGCGGCAGCGTCGGGCAGTCGTAGCCGTCGCGCAGGATCAGCCCGTTGTCCTGGTCGGTCTTCAGAAGCTGCTCGCCGCGCCCCTCGCTGCCCATCACGATCAGGCAGGAATTGGCCAGCAGGTCCGGCGGCGCCAGCAGCTCGAACAGGCGGCGGAAGATCTTGCGGTTCAGTTCGGTCACGAGGTCGGCGATGAAGGACACCTTGACGCCCGTGCCGTGCAGCGTGCGGATCAGCCCGACGATGTCCTGGCTGGCCCGGCCGAGATCCTCCGGCGTGGCGGCGCGGTCGACCTTGAGCGCGACGACCTGGGAATGGTTGGAGAGGACGGCCAGCAGGTCGGTCTGCTCCAGCAGGCCGACGACCGCGCCCTGCTCGGTGATGACCAGTCGGCGGACCGAATGCTTGGTCATCAGGATCAGCGCGTTGAACAGCAGGTCGTCGCGGTCCAGCGCCAGCAGCTCGTAGCGGGCGAGCGGCCCGACCGGGCTGTCCACCGGGCGCCCTTCCAGCACCACGAGGTCGCGCAGGTCGGTGCCGGTCAGGATGCCGACACGACCAACGTTCCCGGGTTCGCCATCCCGCACCAGCACGCTGCTCGCCTGCTCCCGCTTCATCGCCGCCGCCGCGTCGCGCAGGGACGCCCCGGCCTCGACGAAGACCGGCGGGTGCAGGTAGGCCTGCCGGATGCGCGCCATGGTCAGGGCCGCGGTTTCGCGGTTGGAGCGCTCGTTGGCCAGCGCGCTCAGCCGGTCGGCGAAGCCCTGCTGGATCACCGCGCCGAAGGCGGCGTTCTCATGCGCCAGGTCGAGAAGGACCGGACGCGGCACCAGATCGCACAGCGTGTCCTCCGCCGCGACGAAGCTGCGCGCCTGCCCGTCGGAGAACAGCGCCGGGAGGTCGAAGCTGTCATGGACGCCGTGCACCGCCACCACCTCGCCGCCCCGGCGTTCGTGGACCAGCCCCCGCCGCACCACGAACAGGCAATCCGCCGGCTCGTCCCGACTCAGGATCACCCCATCCCGTGCATAGACGCCGAGGTCGAGCGACGCGGCGAGCCGCTGCCGCTGCTCCGGGGTCAGGCGGTCGAAGGGCGGAACGGCGAAATCGAAGGCGTCGGACAAAACCCGCTCCACGAACCGGTGGGGTGAATAAAAAAGGCGCCCCAAGACCGCGGTCTTGAGGCGCCTTGAAGATTACACCAGCCCCTTCATCTGCGGAAGGCGGGTGCGACCATTCGCTTTAGTGAGCGGAAGCCCCTTCGGCGCCCAGGCCGGTCTGCGACCGGATGTACTGGGCCTTGTAAGCCTCGCGCTCGTCCTGCGCGGCCTTGCTGTTGTCGGTGATCGAGAAGAACCAGATTGCCAGGAACGACAGCGGGATGGTGAAGGCGCCCGGGTTGTCGTACGGGAAGATGGCGGCCGGGTTGCCCAGCACCGACTTCCACACGGTCGGGCCCAGGATCAGCAGCGTCACCGAGGACACCAGGCCGATCCAACCGCCCAGCACGGCGCCGCGGGTGGTCATCCGGCCCCAGAACATCGACATCAGCAGAACCGGGAAATTCGCCGAGGCCGCGATCACGAAGGCGAGGCCGACCATGAAGGCCACGTTCTGGTTCTCGAAGGCGATGCCGAGGAAGATCGAGATGATGCCGATGACCACCGTGGTGATCTTCGACACGCGGATCTCGTCATGCTCCGACGCGCGGCCACGGGCGATCACCGAGGCGTACAGGTCGTGCGACACGGCCGAGGCGCCGGCCAGCGTCAGGCCCGCGACCACCGCCAGGATGGTGGCGAAGGCCACCGCCGAGATGAAGCCGAAGAACAGGTCGCCGCCCACCGCGTGCGCGGTGTGGATGGCCGCCATATTGGAGCCGCCGATGATCATCGCCGGGTTGGGCTTGCCGCCCGCCGCCGCCAGCTTGGCCGCGTCGAGGAACGGATAGGCGCCGGTGGCGTCCGGGGTCAGCAGCAGCACGATGGCGCCGAAGCCGATGATGAAGGTCAGGATGTAGAAGTAGCCGATGAAGCCGGTCGCGTAGAACACCGACTTGCGGGCCTCGCGGGCGTCCGACACCGTGAAGAAGCGCATCAGGATGTGCGGCAGGCCGGCGGTGCCGAACATCAGCGCCATGCCCAGCGAGATCGCCGAGATCGGGTCGGTGATGAGGGCGCCCGGCGCCATGATGGCGGTCGCCTTGGGGTGGACCTGCGTGGCCGTGGCGAACATCGCCTCCGGGCTGAAGCCGAACTTGGCGAGCACAGCGAAGGCCATGAAGGAGGCGCCCGACAGCAGCAGCACGGCCTTGATGATCTGCACCCAGGTGGTGGCAAGCATGCCGCCGAACGTCACGTAGGCGATCATGAGGACGCCGACGATCACCACCGCCCACATGTAGTCGAGGCCGAACAGCAGCTGGATCAGCTTGCCGGCGCCGACCATCTGGGCGATCAGGTAGAAGGTCACCGTGGCGAGCGAGCCGCAGGCGGCCATCGTGCGCATCGGGGTCTGCTGGAAGCGGTAGGAGGCCACGTCGGCGAAGGTGTACTTGCCGAGGTTGCGCAGCCGCTCGGCGACCAGGAACAGGATGATCGGCCAGCCGACCAGCCAGCCCACCGAGAAGATCAGGCCGTCGAAGCCGGAGGTGTAGACGAGGCCGGCGATGCCGAGGAAGGAGGCCGCCGACATGTAGTCGCCGGCGATGGCGAGGCCGTTCTGGAAGCCGGTGATGCCGCCGCCGGCGGCGTAGAAGTCCTTCGCCGACTTCGTGCGGCGCGCCGCCCAGTAGGTGATGCCGAGCGTGGCCAGCACGAAGATCAGGAACATGACGATCGCCGAGAAATTCGTCGCCTGCTTCTGAACCGCGCCTTCGACCGCCGCCGCGTGCACCGACGCGGGGATGAGCGCGCCAGCCGCGACGGCCGCGGCGCCCACACGATTGACCAGCGAACGCATCACTTCGACTCCTCCATGATCTGCCGGTTCAGCTCATCGAACTCGCCGTTCGCCCGGTGCACATAGATGCCGGTCAGGATGAACGCCGAGATGATGGTGAAGAGGCCGACGGGGATACCCCAGGTGGTCACGCCATTGCCGATCGGGGTACCCAGGAACCCCTTGCCGAAGGCGACCAGCAGGATGAAGCCGAAGTAGATGACGAGCATGGCGATCGAAAGCGTCCACGCGAATGCGCTACGCTTCTGCACCAGCTCCTGAAACTTGGGATTCGCGAGAATCCTCTGAGCGTTTTCTTTCATAGTGCGTCCCCTCGCGAGTGCCGAGCAATTTTTGCAAGGTCATATTAGACACTCGGGGCATATGGTCTTTGTAACGAACTATCCCGTCAACAACTTTGATGCAGGCCAACCGCTAAAAAGCGGCTTGACGCAGCCCGCGGCCGTTGTTCCGGAGGTTCGTTCACAAACCCATGGCAGCGAAAGGGCAACGGGTGCACGAAATATTGTGAAGCGCAGGCTTAAGAATTGGTGCGCGGAAGCCAAGGTATGCGACCAAAAGTCACACCTTCCTCCTTCAACTCTTCCGCTTCCTTGTCGGTGGCCTCGCCATAGATTCCGCGCGGATCGGTTTCGCCATAATGGATGCGCCGGGCCTCCTCGGCGAAGCGGTCTCCGACGTAATCGCAATTCGTTTCAACCGTGTGGCGAACTTCCCTCAATTGGCGCATGACTTCCGCCGCGAAGCGCTCGCGCAGTTCCGCCGGCACGGACGGGGTCGCCGGCGCCGGGGGAGCGGCGGGAGCCGCCGCGCCGCCCGCCGCCGTGGGCGCGGCCTCCGGCGCACCGCCCTCCCGGGCCGCGTCGTCCTTGCCACGACCGCCTTTGGCGATGCGCGGGGCCATGGGGGCCTTGGTGATGTGCGTGTCGCCGCAGACCGGGCAGGCGATGGCCTTGGCGGCGGCCTGCGTCTCATAGGCGTCGCCGTTGCGGAACCAGGCTTCGAACCGGTGGTCGGCCGTGCATTTCAGAACGAAGAGGATCATGTCCCCGTCGGATGCTCCAAGGTGAGAAGACCGGATGGTCATGATATACGGTCGGTGACCGGTTGCCAGTTCAGCACGACGCCGGCGTCGCGGTCAAACACGCGTCATGAAAGAGCGGGAGCGTCCGTCCCTTGTCCACACCGCCGTCCACCTCCGGATCGCCGCACGCCGCGATCAGCCCGCCCTCCCCCTGGGTCGCGCGTTTCGCGCCGCTGGTGCCCACGGGCGGCACGGTCCTCGACCTCGCCTGCGGGTCGGGGCGGCACCTGCGGCTGTTCCAGGCGCGCAACCACCCGGTGGTCGGGCTGGACCGCGACCTGCGTGGGGTGGCCGACCTGATCGGGACGGCGGGGGTGGAGCTGGTGGAAGCCGACCTGGAGAGCGGGGCGCCGGTGCCGCTGCTGCGCGACCGCCGCTTCGCCGCGATCGTGGTGACCAACTACCTGCACCGCCCGCTGTTCCCGGCCATCCTCGACGCGCTGGAACCGGGCGGCATTCTCCTTTATGAGACCTTCGCCCTGGGCAACGCCCGCTTCGGCCGCCCCGCCTCCCCCGCCTTCCTGCTGCGCAGCGGCGAGCTTCTGGAGGTGGCGCGCGGGCGTCTCCAGGTCGTCGCCTACGAGCATGGCGAGGTCGCCTCGCCCAAGGCCGCCGTGATGCAGCGGCTGTGCGCGGTCAAGGATCTGGAGGCCGGAAACGGTCTGGACGGCGACCCGGAGCCGCGCCCCTTGCCAACGTCCTGAAAGAATCAGAATCCGACACGATCCAGCGTGAAGGCCCGGTCGTGGCTGAGGGCCGGCACCATACGGCGCGCCTCCTCGACGCGGGCCATGTCCAGCTCGGCCAGGACGAAGCCAACCGCCTCCCCGGCGTCGGCCAGCACCTCGCCCCAGGGGGCGACGATCAGGGAATGGCCGTAGGTCAGCCGTCCCTGGTCGTGGCTGCCGGTCTGGGCCGGGGCCAGGACGAAGCAGCCCGTCTCGATGGCGCGGGCGCGCAGCAGCGTGTGCCAGTGCGCCCGCCCGGTCGGGACCGTGAAGGCCGCCGGCACCGTCAGGATCGACGCCCCCGCTTGGGCGAGCGCCCGGTAGAGATAGGCGAAGCGCAGGTCGTAGCAGACGGTCATCCCCACCCCGCCCCAGGGCGTGGCGGCCAGGACCGCGCGGTCGCCGGGCCGGAAGGTCGCGGATTCGCGGTAGCTCTCCCCGCCCTTCAGGTCGACGTCGAACATGTGGAGCTTGTCGTAATGGGCGACGGCCCGCCCCCCGGCGTCGAACAGGTAGCTGCGGTTGGCCACCCGCCCGTCGTCGAGCAGGACGCCCAGCGTCCCGGCGAGCAGCCAGGACCCGGTCTCCCGCGCCAGATCGGCGAAGAAGGGGATCGCCGGATGCTCGTCGGCCGTCTTCACCCGCTCCAGCACCTTTGCGCGGCCCTGGACGATCATGCTGACATTCTCGGGCAGGGCGATGAAATCCGCCCCGGCGTCGCGCGCCCGGCGGACCAGATCGCCCGCCGCCTGAAGGTTCGGAAGGATTTCCGTGCCCGCGTTGACCTGGACGCAGGCGGCCTTCAGGACGCCGCTCATCCCCCGATTCCCAGGATCGGGTCGAGCTTGCCGGCGCGGTCCAGCGCGTGGATGTCGTCGGAGCCGCCGTAGGGCTTGCCGTCGATGAAGACCTGCGGCACGGTCATGCGCCCCTCGGCCCGCTGCACCATCTCCTCGCGGCGGCCCGGCTGCATGTAGAGGTCGATCTCCTCGTACGCCACCCCCTTGCTGTCGAGCAGACGCTTCGCGCGCGAGCAATAGGGGCAGAAGGGCGTGGTGTAGATGACGACGTCGGCCATGCGGAGGGCTCCTTGGCTGTTTTGAACGGTTATAAGATCAACCGCCGCACCACGCCACCCGTTACGTTTTCATGGCTCACACCCACGGCTCACGTCTTGACGACGCGCGCCAGGGTCAGCGCGTCCACCCGCTCCGCCCCGGCGCACCGCAGAACCCGCGCGCATTCCGACAGGGTCGCCCCGGTGGTCAGCACGTCGTCGACCAGGACGATGCGCTTCCCGGCCACCCGCGGCTCCAGCCCCGGCCGGACCGCGAAGGCGCCCTTGACGTTCCGCCGCCGCCCCGAGCGGTCGAGCCCGCCCTGCGACGGGGTGGACCGGCGGCGGACCAGCAGGTCGGGAATCACCGGGCGCCCGGCCTGCCGGCCTGCCGCCTGGGCGAGCAGGGCCGCCTGGTTGTAGCGGCGCCGGAACAGACGCAGGCGGTGCAGCGGCACCGGAGCCAGAAGGTCGGCGTCGGCCAGCAGCTCCGCCCCGGCACGGGCCATCCACGCGCCGTAGGCCCCGACGGCGTGGATGCGGTCGCCGTGCTTGAAGCCGAGGACCAGCGGACGGCTGCCGTCGTCGTAGGCCAGGACGGCGCGGGCGCGGGCGAAGACCGGCGGCTCGGCGATGCAGGCGCCGCACAGCGGCTCCCCCTCCAGCGCGAAGTCGAAGGGCGTGCCGCAACACGCGCAAGCGGGCGGCGCGATGAAGGTCAGGCCGCTCCAGCACGGCGCGCAGAGGCCGCCCTGCCGGTCCACCGCCCCGCCGCAGCACAGGCAGCGCGGCGGCAGCAGCGTGTCGAGAATTCCCGCCAGAACCCCTGTCTTCAGCCCCTGCAGGAGGGCCATGGCGGCGTCCCCCTCAGTTCAGGCCGGCGATGCGGTCGAAGATCACGAAGGTGTAGTCGCGCAGCGCGATGTAGATCGCCGGCCCGGTGATGAACAGGATCGCCAGCGTCGCGAAGATCTTCAGATCCTGCTGCAACGTCGATTCGTTGATGTTGGTCGCCTGTTGGAAGATGGTCAGCACCATGCCGAGCACCGTGGTGACGACGAGGACCGGGGTGGTGATCTTGATGATGACGATCAGCGCCTCATAGGTGGCGCCGATGGCTTCCTCGATGCCCATGGCAAGCTCCCGCAGGTTCGCGGCCGACCATAGCATGGCGCCGCCCTTTCGCCGATGGTTGTAGCCCGCCGGGGCTGGGCTATATTGCGGGCATGACCACGCCCGACAGCATGACCGTCTTCGACCGTGCGCTCGTCCGCCGCCGCCGCGACCGCGCCGTCCCCGCCTTTGCCGAGCACGCCTTCCTGTTCGAGGAGGTGGCCGAACGCCTCGTCGACCGGCTGGAGGATGTGGCCCGGCCCTTTCCCACCGTGCTCGACCTCGGCGCCCACGACGGGGTGATGGGGCGGACGCTGCGCGGGCGCAAAGGCGTCGAGACGCTGGTCGCCTGCGACCTCTCTCCCGGCTTCGCCCAGCGGGCCGGGCCGCGGGCCGTCGCCGCCGACGAGGAGTTCCTGCCCTTCGTGCCGGAGACCTTCGACCTCGTGGTCAGCAACCTCAGCCTCCACTGGGTCAACGACCTGCCCGGCGCGCTGGTCCAGGTGCGGCAGGCGCTGAAGCCCGACGGCTTCTTCTGCGCGGCCATGCTGGGCGGGGAAACGCTGCTGGAACTGCGGCGCTGCCTGTACGAGGCGGAGATGGAGGTGGCCGGCGGCGTGTCGCCCCGCGTGTCGCCCTTCGCCGAGATCCGCGACGTCGGCGGCCTGATGCAGCGCGCCGGCTTCGCCCTGCCGGTGGTGGACAGCGACGTCATCACCGTCACCTACAGCGACGCCTTCCGACTGATGCGCGACCTGCGCGGCATGGGCGAGACCAACGCCGTCCTGGCCCGCCGCAAGGTGCCGGCCACCCGCGCCCTGCTGTTCGACGCCGCCCGCCGCTACGCCGAGCGCTACGCCGAGCCGGACGGGCGCATCGAGGCGACCTTCCAGATCCTCTATCTGGCCGGCTGGTCGCCGCACGAGAGCCAGCAGCAGCCGCTCAAGCCCGGTTGCGGCGAGGTCCACTTGGGCGAGGCGCTGAAGGGGTCGGCGGAGAAGCTCCGTTAATCCGGAGCGGGGCGGCGGTCACCCGATCATCCGGATCGCCATCCAGCCCAGCACCCCGGCGTTCACCACCATGACGACCGGCGCCGCCCGCGCCACCGCGGAGCGCCACGTGCGCCCCGCGAGATGGCCGGCGAGGCCGACCGCCAGCAGGCTCGGCAGCGTGCCGAGCGCGAAGGCCGCCATGCCCAGCGCTCCGGTCAGCGCGCTGCCGCTGGCCGCGGCCACCGCCACGGCGCCGTAGAGAAGGCCGCAGGGGATGAAGCCGAGCGCCAGCCCCAGCCCGTAGCCGCGCCAGCCCGTGGGGTTGCCGAACAGGGGGCGGGCCAGCCGGGACACCCGGTCGCCCCACCAGCGCTGCACCGCGCCGTCGAGCTTCGGCATCCAGGCGGTCAGCCCCTTCACCGCATAGCCGAGGAAGAACAGCGCCGCGAAGGCCAGCAGCGCCACCGACAGCCATTTCAGCCCCGGCAGCGCCCCGACATGGCCGGCGACCGCCGCCGCCGCCGCGCCGATCAGGGTGTAGGTGGTGCCGCGCCCCAGATGGTAGGGCAGCACCGCCGCCCCGGCCAGCCGGTGGAACTCGCTCATCCGCGAGGCCGGGACCTGCTCAAGCCGGGCGGTGACCTGGGCCAGGACGAAGGGGCCGCACATGCCCGCGCAGTGGGTCGATCCCCCGACCAGCCCGGCGGTCAGCAGCGCGACCAGCAGCCCGCCGTCACGGTCGATGACGACGGCGCACTGGTTGAGGCCGGCGTCGAGAAGCGACAGGGCCGAATGGGCGTCCACGGCGGACCTCCGGTTGGAAGACCGCCCGTGTATAGGGGAAGCCCGCCGCGAAGGCCATGACCTGAGTCAACGGGCGCCAGCCCGCGCCGGCCCGGCCTTCAGGATCAGGTCTCGGAACCGGACTGCGCCACCTCATGCACGTCCACCGGCTGGGCGGCGTGGCGGTTCATGATCTCCAGCGCCTGCCGCTCGCGCCCGGCGTCGGCCAGATTGACCCACAGCAGGATGCCGCCCTTGTCGAGGTGCTGGAGCATCGGCTCGTTGCGCTTGTCGGTCAGCCAGTTCGACATGACCGAGCCCATGGCGCCGCCGCCCACGCCCGCCGCCGCCGCCGCCGCCGCCGCCGCCAGGGCCGTGCCGCCGGTCGCCAGGACGGCCCCGGTCGCCAGGATCGCCCCGACATAGGCCGGGAACCCCACCGCCACGCCCTTCACGCTGCCGACATCCTCCGGCGAGACGTAGGACTGGCGCGGCGCGTCGGGGTCGTGGGCGAGGTCCTCCGCCCGCTGCGGCACATGGCCGAGATGGTCGCGGATGGTCTGGTCGTTGGCGAGGACGCTCAGTTCATGACGCTGGAAGCCGGCCAGGGTCAGCTCGTCGACGACCTTCTGCAGGGCGTCGCGGCTGGCGAAGATGCCCACGGCCTCGCGCACGGCGCCGCGCAGATGGCCGGCGGAGCGGTTCGCGTTCACATCGTTCTCGAAGGTCATGGCGGTCGTCCCCTGTTGCGCTTCCCGGTCGCTGTTCAACCATGGGCGCGGAGCGGAGGTTCCCGCCCGCGGGCCAAGCGGCGTCAGGGCTTTCCCGCAGCGGCGGGCGGGGTCACCACGCCCCGCGGCTCCGGCATGGTGCCGAGGAACCACCACAGGCCGAGCGCGATCAGCGCGGCCTTCACCGCCAGGAACAGGGCGATGTGGCGGGCGAGCGGGTTGCGGATCAAGGGCGGCTCCATTGCAGCGGGTCTCCGTCGCCAAACCGGGCCAAACTGGATAGTATCCCCGGCCGAAAGACGGATCACATTCACACGGATCGCACAAAAGGACGCGCCATGAAACGGTTGCTGATGCTCGGCCTGCTGGCCCTCGGCCTGACCGCCCCCGTCGCCGCGCCGGCCCTGGCCCAGATCAATCTCCTGGAAGGCCCCTCCATGGTCAAGGCGGTGACGTCCAACGACGCCAGCGCGCTGCGGCTGCTCCTGCTGAAGGGGGAGAACCCGAATCAGGTCGACGCCAGCGGGCGACCCGTCCTGCTGCTGGCGATCGGCAACGGCCATCCGGAACTGGTGCGGCTTCTGCTGGACGGCGGGGCCAACCCCAACCGCGCCGACAAGGCCGGCAACACCCCGCTGCACTACGCGGTGGAGGCCGACGCGCCGGAGGCGGTGGACCTTCTGCTGACCAAGGGCGCCAAGGTCGACCAGGACAACCGCCAGGGCGTCACCCCGCTGATGACCGCGGCGCGCTTCGGCCGCGTCGATCTGGTGGAGCGGCTGCTGAAGGCAGGGGCGCAGGCCGACCGCTCCGACTTCACGGGCCGCACAACGCTGAGCTGGGCGCAGGACAGCCGCAACGCCCGCGTGGCGAACCTGCTGCGCCAAGCCGGAGCGCGCTGAGGCCGCCATGGGCGACGCCCCGCTCACCGCCATCCTCGGCGCCGCCCCCCTGAACGGTCCGGGGCCGCTGTTCCTGCTGCTGCTGGCCCTGGCCATCGACGCCGCCGCCGGCGACTGGATCGGGCGGGTCCTGCCCGATCCGGCGGCGCTGGCGCAGCGCGTCTGCGCCTGGGCCGACCGGCGGCTGAACCGGGTGGAGCGCGGCAAGACCGCCCGCCTGCTGCGCGGCGCGCTGGTCGTGCTGGCGCTCGTCCTGGTCGCCGTCGCCGTCGGCCTGATCGTCGAGCGGATCGGCGCGCAGAGCCGCGGCTGGCTGCTGGAACTGGCGGTGATCCTCGCCGCGCTACGCGGACGGAGCGCCTGGACGCGGGTGCGGGCGGTGCGCCGCGCCCTGGACAAGGGCGGCGTCGCCCCGGCGCGGGAGGCCGTCGCCCCCCTCACCCGCCGCCACGCCTTCAGCCTGGACGAGCACGGCATCGCCCGCGCCGCCATCGAGGCCGCCGCCAAGGGCTTCGCCCGCAAGCTGGTGGCGCCGGTCTTCGGCTACGCCCTGCTGGGCGTGCCCGGCCTGCTGGTCTGGGCGGCGGTGGACGGCGCCGACAGCGCGCTGGGCCACGCGGGCGTGCGGCACGAGCGTTTCGGCCAGACGGCGGCGCGGCTGGACGACGCGCTGAACGCCATCCCGGCGCGGCTGGCCGCGCTTCTCCTGGCGCTGGCCGCGCCCTTTGCCGGAGCGCGGGCCGGCGGCGCCTTCCGCACGATGATGCGGGACGGCGGCAAGGCGGCCTCCTTCAACATGGGCTGGCCGACCGCCGCCATGGCCGGCGCGCTGGGTCTGGCGCTCGGCGGGCCGCACCGCGACGGCGGCGTGATCATCACCGAACCCTGGATCGGCGAGGGCCGCGCGCGGGCCACCGCCGCCGACATCGGGCGGGCGCTGGCGGTCTACGCCGTGGCCGGTCTGATCCTGACGCTGCTGGTGGCGCTGCTGCTGTGGGGGATCGCGGGGCTGTAAAGCGCGGTGCGGGGGACAAGACTTCACACGGATTGCACGGACGATTTCACGGATTACACGGGTTTTTATTTATCCGCGCACCGCCATCCCTGGTGCCTCGCACAAGAGAGACAGGCTTACAATATTGATCATTAAAAGAAGTTTGTGAAATCCGTGCGTCGATCCGTGAAATCCGTGAAAAACCTTGCCCGCCACACTTCGACCCGACCAAGAAAAAAGGCGCGATCCCGAAGGACCGCGCCTTTTTCATCTCAGCGGCGAACCGCTGTTACCACTTGGACGCCCGGTGCGCCGGCTTGCCGCCCTGGGAGTCGCGGCGGGCGTGGCCGCCGTGCTCGTTGCGGGCATGGTCGCTGCGACCACCATGCTCGTTGCGGTTCATCGGACGGCCCTGCGGACGGCCACCCGGGGCGCCGTTCGGCTTGCCGCCCTCGGCACCGCCGTTGGCGTTGCGCACCCACGGCTTCTTGTTGTAGCCGCCGCCGTTGCCGCCGCCCGGACGACCGCCCGGACGGCCCGTCGGACGACCGCCGCCGCCGGTCTGGAACGGACGCTGCGGCTCCAGGCCCGGAACGACGTGGATGTCGAGGCGGGTGCCGGTGTAGCGTTCGATGCGGAACAGGGCGTCGCGGTCGGCGCGGGCGGCGAAGGAGATCGCCACGCCCGAGGCGCCCGCACGGCCCGTGCGGCCGATGCGGTGGACATAGTCCTCCGCCGAGCGCGGCAGGTCGAAGTTGATGACATGGGTGATGTCGCGCACGTCGATGCCGCGCGCCGCCACGTCGGTCGCCACCAGCAGGCGGACCTGGCCGGTGCGCAGGCGCTGGAGCGTGCGGTTGCGCTTGAACTGGTCCATGTCGCCGTGCAGGGCGGCGGCGGCGTGGCCGGCGTCGCTCAGCTCCTCGGCCAGCGCGTCGGCGTCACGCTTGGTGGCGGCGAAGATGATCGCCTTGCCGACCTCGGGCAGGTCCGCGAAGTGCTTCAGCAGGCGGCGCTTGTGGTCCATGTCGTCGGCATGGTGCAGGCGCTGCTCGACGTTCACCGAGGTGGTGGCGCTTTCCACGGCGACGCGCACCGGGTTGCGCAGCAGGTTGCCGGCGAGCTGGGCCATGCGGCGGTCCAGCGTGGCGGTGAACAGCAGCGTCTGGCGGGTCTCCGGGCAGCACTTGGCGATGGTTTCCACATCGTCCAGGAAGCCCATGTCCAGCATGCGGTCCGCCTCGTCCAGGATCAGCACCTCGACGGCGCTGAGGTCGATGCGGTTGCGCGACACATGGTCGAGCAGGCGGCCCGGCGTGGCCACCATCACGTCCACGGCGCGCGACAGCAGGCGCAACTGGTCGCGGTAGGGCATGCCGCCGACCACGTCCACGATGTTGTACTTCATGAACTTGGCGTACTTGCGCGCCGCGTCGGTGACCTGCTTGGCCAGCTCACGCGTCGGGGCCAGAACCAGCACGCGCGGGGCGGCCACGCCGAGGCGCGGCAGCTCGACGGTGCGGGTCAGAGCCGGCAGCATGAAGGCGGCGGTCTTGCCGGTGCCCGTCTCGGCGGTCGCCAGGATGTCGCGGCCTTCCAGGGCCGGCGGGATCGCCTCGGCCTGGACGGGGGTCGGGGTGTTGTACTCGAAGGCTTCCAGCGCCTTCACGACGAGCGGGTGGACGCCCAGCCCGGCGAAAGCGTTGGGGGTAACGGTGTCGGTCACGGTTTCGTCGGCGACGGCAACCTCGGTGACGGCAGTCTCGACGACAGAAGTCTCGGCGACGGCGGTCTCAGCAACGAGGGCGTCGGCGGCGGTCATTTCGATGGACGACAAGTAGGGTAACCTTTCCTCAGGACCATGACGGCGCACGGCCGCCGCACCAGGATGGTGAGCGGTGGAACGCCGGCGTTTTCGCCGGGAGGAGGTCGGAAGAGGGAGAGGCGTCTGTCCGAAGCAACGGGCGACCGGGTCCCAAGGAAGGCCGTCCCGCAATATCAAAGCGCGTCTCGCTCAAGAGACGCGCGAGCCTCCAGCGATCAAGACGCCTTACATAATGGGTTGCGCTGCACAATCCAAGAAGATTCTTTCACGCCCCCGGTCGCGTCGTGTCCCCGGCGGCGGGTGCCTGCCGTGCGCGCAGCGCATCCCGGATCTCCTCCAGCAGAACCTCCTGGCGGGGCGGCGCCTTCGGCTTGGAATCCTGGAGGAAATGCAGGCGGTTGACCTGCCGCACGATGAGGAACAGCGCGCCCGCCACGATGAAGAAGTTGATCAGGGCGTTGATGAAGCGGCCGTAGTTGATGGTCGCCGCCCCCGCCGCCTCCGCCGCGGCGAGGCTCTCGTACTGGCCGCCGGACAGGTTCAGGAAGTAGTTGGAGAAGTCGATCCCGCCCATGACCCAGCCGATGGGCGGCATCAGCATGTCCTTGACCAGCGAGTTGACGATGCCGGTGAAGGCCGCGCCGATGATGATGCCGACGGCCAGCTCCACGACGTTGCCGCGGCTGATGAAGGTCTTGAATTCCTGCAACATGGCTGCGCTCCCGCTTGTTGTCGGAAGAACGCCACAGCCCAGCCGAAGTTTCCGGGGCCACAAAAGGAAAGGGGCCGGACCCTGCGGCCCAGCCCCCTCCGGAACATCCCTGACGGCGTTCTTTGCGGCGGCGCTTAGCCGACCTTGCCGTGGCAGTGCTTGTACTTCTGGCCCGAGCCGCAGGGGCAGGGGGAGTTGCGCGGGGTGTTCGCCCAGGCGTTCGGGTCGGCGCCCGGCACCACCGAGGCGGCGGCCTCGCGGCGGACCATGCCGGCCGGCAGCGGCGCGTCGGCCGGCGGATAGCCCTGGGCGGCCCCGGCTCCGGCCTCGGCCATCGCCAGCGCCGGGTCGTCGCGGCCCTCGTGCATTTCCTGCGGCGGACGGGCGTACAACTCCTCCGGCTGCGGGGCGATGCGGATCTCGACATGCATCAGCACGGCGGTCACCTGCTCGCGCAGGGTCGACAGCATGGTCTCGAACAGCTCGAAGGCTTCCCGCTTGTACTCGTTCAGCGGGTCCTTCTGGGCGTAGGCGCGGAGGCTGATGCCCTGGCGGAGATGGTCGAGCTGGAGCAGGTGGTCCTTCCATTCCTGGTCGAGGATCTGCAGCAGCAGGCTCTTCTCCACATGGCGCATCGTGTCGGCGCCGTAGGTCTCCACCTTTTCCGCGTATTTGCGGTCGGCGGCCTCGCGGACGCGCTCCTCGATCTCCGGCTCGGCGATGCCCTCCTCCTTGGCCCAGTCGGCGACCGGCAGGTCCATGCCCAGGAGGCGGTTCACCTCCTCGTGCAGGCCGGCGATGTCCCAGGCCTCGGAGTAGGAGTTCGGCGGGATCGCCTTGTTGACCATGTTGGAGACAACCTGATGGCGCATCTCCAGAACGGTCTCGGCGATGTCCTCGGTGTCCATGATCTCGCGACGCTGCTCATAGACGACCTTGCGCTGGTCGTTCATGACGTTGTCGAACTTGAGCAGGTTCTTGCGGACCTCGAAATGGTGGGCCTCGACCTTGGTCTGGGCCTTCTCCAGCGCCTTGTTGATCCAGGGGTGGATGATCGCCTCCCCCTCCTTCAGGCCCAGGCGCTGGAGCATGCCGTCCATGCGCTCCGACCCGAAGATGCGCATCAGGTCGTCGTCCAGCGACAGGAAGAACTTCGAGGCGCCCGGATCGCCCTGGCGGCCCGAACGGCCGCGCAGCTGGTTGTCGATGCGGCGGCTCTCGTGCCGCTCCGTGCCGACGACGTAGAGGCCGCCGGCCTGCTTGACCAGCTCGCGCGCCTCGGCGACCTCGGCCTCGATCTGCTTGACCTTGGCGTCGCGCTCCGGCCCGTCCGGCAGGTTGGCCAGCTCCATCTGGATGCGCATCTCGACGTTGCCGCCGAGCTGGATGTCCGTGCCGCGGCCGGCCATGTTGGTGGCGACCGTGACGGCGCCCGGACGGCCGGCCTGGGCGACGATGTAGGCTTCCTGCTCGTGGTGACGGGCGTTCAGCACGTTGTGCGGGATGCCGCGCTTCTTCAGCAGCTCGGCGATCAGCTCCGACTTCTCGATCGAGGTGGTGCCGACCAGAACCGGCTGCTGGCGCTTGCGGGCGTCCTCGATCAGGTCGATGATCGCGTCGTACTTCTCCGACGCCTTGCGGTAGACCTCGTCGTCCATGTCCTTGCGCTGGACCGGAACGTTGGTCGGCATGTCCACGACCTCCAGGCCGTAGATCTCCGCGAACTCCGCCGCCTCGGTCATCGCCGTGCCGGTCATGCCGGCCAGCTTCGGGTAGATGCGGAAGTAGTTCTGGAAGGTGATGGAGGCCAGCGTCTGGTTCTCGCGCTGGATCGTCACCTTCTCCTTGGCCTCCAGCGCCTGGTGCAGGCCTTCCGAATAGCGGCGGCCCTCCATCATGCGGCCGGTGAACTCGTCGATGATGATGACCTTGTCGTCCTTGACGATGTAGTCCTTGTCGCGCTGGAACAGCGTGTAGGCGCGCAGCGCCTGCTGGGCGTGGTGGACCAGCGCCACGTTCTGGATGTCGTAGAGGCCGCCCGACTTCAGCAGCCCGGCCTCGGCCAGAAGCTGCTCCATATGCTCCTGCCCGGCCTCGGACAGGCTGACCGTGCGGTTCTTCTCGTCCAACTCATAGTCGTCCCGCGTCAGCTGCGGGATCAGGCGGTCCACCTGCACGTACATTTCCGACGAATCGGTGGACGGGCCGGAGATGATGAGCGGGGTGCGCGCCTCGTCGATCAGGATCGAGTCGACCTCGTCGACGATGGCGAAGTTGAAGGGCCGCTGGACCATGTCCTCCAGCCGGAACTTCATGTTGTCGCGCAGATAGTCGAAGCCGAATTCGTTGTTCGTGCCGTAGGTGATGTCGGCGGCGTAGGCGGCGCGGCGCTCCTCGTCGTCCAGCCCGTGCACGATGCAGCCGGTGGTCAGGCCGAGGAAGCCGTAGATGCGGCCCATCCAGGCGCTGTCGCGCGAGGCCAGATAGTCGTTCACGGTGACGACGTGGACGCCCTTGCCCTCCAGCGCGTTCAGATAGACGGCCAGCGTGGCGACCAGCGTCTTGCCTTCGCCGGTGCGCATCTCGGTGATCTTGCCCTGGTGCAGCACCATGCCGCCCATCAGCTGCACGTCGTAGTGCCGCTGCCCCAGCACGCGCTTGCCGGCCTCGCGCACGGTGGCGAAGGCGTCGGGCAGGATGGCGTCGAGCGTCTCGCCCTGCGACAGCCGGCCGCGCAGCCAATCGGTGCGGGCGCGCAGCGCGTCGTCGGAGAGCGCCGCCAACTCGGGCTCCAGCGCGTTGATCTGCTGGACGGATTTTTGCAGCGCCTTGACGGTGCGCGTGTTGGCGGTGCCGAAAATCTTGCGGGCGAGAGCACCGAACATGAAAACCTCGGGGGTGGAACGTCGTGAAGCCGGCTTTTTGACCGGTCTCACATAGGCCCGAAGCAAGTTTCTGTCAACGAGACCCGCCCCTTTGCCCGGCCCTTTCCGGCGCGCATCGCGGGGGTGCCGGCGCTGCGTGGAGCGTGGATCGGCGTGTGGCGCGCCCTGGAAGCACCACCGTTCCGCCGCCATATCGCCTTGAACACGGTCGAAGCAAGGGGCCGAAGGAAGGCGGCATGGCCGCTCATCACGACCGCTTGCCCCGCGCCGCGAACCCATGCTTAATCCCCCGCGGATTCGGGCGCGGGGCCGGATCGTCCGCACAGCCGCCACCAAATCAACGGCCGCCGCCAATCATAAGACGTTCTGTCATGCCATTGACCGTGACAAGACACATCCGCCGGAAGGAAAAGACTCCATGGTGAATCGAGTGTTCCGCGCCGCCCTGCTGTCGATGGCCGCCTGCGGCCTCGCGCTGGCCGCACACGCCCAGACCCCGGCGCCGACTCCGGCTCCCGCAGCCACGCCCGCTCCCGCCGCGCAGGCCGCCCCCACCACGGCGGACGCCGATCCGGTGGTGGCGCGCGTCAACGGCGAGGCGGTCCACCGCTCCGACGTCCAGCGCATGGTCGCCCAGCTCCCGCCGCAGGTGCAGCAGATGCCGCTGGAGATGATCTACCCGGCGGTGATCGAGCAGCTCGTGAACTCCAAGCTGGTGGCCGAGGCCGGCTACAAGGCCAACCTCGCCGGCACGCCGGAGGTCAAGGACGAGATCAAGCGCGCCGAGGAGCGCGCGGTGCAGCGCGCCTACATCCAGAAGGAAGTGCAGTCGCGCATCACCCCGGCCAAGCTGGACGAGGCCTATCAGGCCTTCCTGAAGCAGAACCCGGCCCAGGAAGAGGTCAAGGCCAGCCACATCCTCGTCGAGAAGGAGGACGAGGCCAAGGCGATCATCGCCCAGCTCAAGAAGGGCGGCGACTTCGCCAAGCTCGCCAAGGAGAAGTCGAAGGACCCGGTGGCCGCCGAGCAGGGCGGCGATCTCGGCTACTTCACCAAGGACACGATGGTCGAGCCCTTCGCCGACGCCGCCTTCGCCATGAAGAAGGGCGAGGTGAGCAAGGAGCCGGTGAAGACGCAGTTCGGCTGGCACATCATCAAGGTCGAGGACAAGCGCACCCAGCCGCAGCCGTCCCTGGACGAGGTGAAGCCGCAGCTCGAGCAGCAGCTCAGCAAGGACATCGTGACCAACGTCGTGGATGATCTGCGCAAGGTCGCCAAGGTCGAGACCTTCCAGCTCGACGGCTCACCGATGCCGAAGGAAGAGCCGGCCCCGGCCCCGAAGGCCGAAGAGCCGAAGAAGAACTGAGGTCCGGCACCGGTTGCCCCCACCCCGGCCCTCCCCCGCTGACGCAGGGGAGGGAGATTGATCCCCTCCCCCGCCCAGCGGGGGAGGGTTAGGGAGGGGGCAAGCGCCCGCACATCAACACCCCCTCACCCCCGCTCCACCAGCCCCACGAGCCCGTCCCCATGGCCACGACCGTCTCCCCCTTGGCACCCGCCGGCTTCCCGACGCTCCCGCCCGTCGCGGGTGTGCGCATCGCCACCGCCAACAGCGGCATCCGATACAAGGGCCGCGACGACCTGATGCTGGCCGTGCTTGACGAGGGCACGACGGTGGCCGGCGTGCTGACCAAGTCGCTGACCTGCTCCGCCCCGGTGATCTGGTGCCGCGACAGCCTCCCGCGCGGCTCGGCCCGTGCGGTCGTGGTCAACGCCGGCAACGCCAACGCCTTCACCGGCAAGGCGGGCGACGCCACCGTCCAGGCGACCGTCGAGGCCGCCGCCAAGATCGCCGGCTGCGACACCGACGAGGTCTATGTCGCCTCCACCGGCGTGATCGGCATCCCGCTGGCCGCCGACGCCATCGCCAAGGTCCTGCCGGGCATGGTCCCGGCCCTGAAGGACGACTCGGCGGCGCTGGAGGCCGGGGCGCGGGCCATCATGACCACCGACACCTTCGCCAAGGGCTCGACCCGTCAGGTCGCCATCGGCGGGACGACGGTGACGATCAGCGGCTTCGCCAAGGGCTCCGGGATGATCGCCCCGGACATGGCGACGATGCTGGGCTTCATCTTCACCGACGCGGCCATCGCCGCCCCGGCGCTGCAGTCCATGCTGTCGGAGTTCACCGAGCGCAGCTTCAACGCCATCACGGTGGACGGTGACACCTCGACCAGCGACACGCTGCTGCTGTTCGCCACCGGCAAGGCCGGCAACGCCCCGGTGACCGACGCCCAGGCGCCGGAGCTGGCCGCGTTCCGCAAGGCGCTGGAGGAGGTGATGCTCGACCTCGCGCTGCAGATCGTGCGCGACGGCGAGGGGGCGACCAAGTTCGTCTCCATCACGCTGGTCGGCGCCGAGAGCGACGCCGCCGCCAAGCGCATCGCGCTCACCGTCGCCAACTCCCCGCTGGTCAAGACCGCGCTGGCCGGCGAGGACGCCAACTGGGGCCGCATCGTCGCCGCCATCGGGCGGGCGGGCGAGCGGGCCGACCGCGACCTCATCAAGATCACCATCGGCGGCACGCTGATCTGCGCCGAGGGCATGGAGGTTCCGGGCTACGACGAGGCGCCGGTCGCCGCCCACATGAAGGGCCAGGAGATCGACGTGCACATCGACCTGGGCATCGGTGGCGGCAAGTCCCGCGTCTGGACCTGCGACCTGACCCACGGCTACATCGACATCAACGGCTCCTACCGCAGCTGAGGCCGGAGCTGAGACCGGACTTGGTGTCATGACCGGGGCGCCCCTGCCCGACCGCCTCGACACGGCGCGGCTGACGCTTCGCCCCTTCCGCCTGGAGGATGTGGAGCGTTTCGCGCCGCTGATCGGGGAGTGGGAGGTGGCGCGCTGGCTCGCCCGCGTGCCCCACCCCTACCGCCTGGAGGACGGACGCGCCTGGGTGGCCCTGGCCGCCCGCAACCGGGCGGAGCGCGCGTCGCTCGACCTGCTGGCGGTCCGCAAAGACGATGGGCAGCCGGTGGGCGGCATCGGCGTGATCCTGGCGGACGGTGAGGTCGGCTATTGGCTGGGCCGGCCGCACCAGGGGATTGGCTATGCCACCGAGATGCTGCGGGCCGTCATCCCCGCCGCCTTCGCGCTCGGCCTGACCCGCCTGTGGGCGCGGATCGCGCCGGACAATCACCGGTCCCGCCGCCTGCTGGAGACGGTCGGCTTCCTGCCGCAGGGCGCCGCCGACCATTACGAACTGACCGCCGGACGCTGGCGGTTCCTCACCCCGGAGACCGCGTGATGCCGGCCTGCTTCGATCCCTCCTCCACCCCGGCCCCCGGTTCCCTGCCGACGCTGCTCGTCGTCGCGGTGGCCCTGGTGGACGCCGACGGCCGCGTCCTGCTGGCCCAGCGCCCGCCCGGCAAGTCGCTGGCCGGGCTGTGGGAGTTCCCCGGCGGCAAGGTGGATGCCGGCGAGACGCCGGAGGCCGCGCTGGTCCGCGAGTTGAAGGAAGAGCTGGGCATCGACACGGCGGCGAGCTGCCTCGCTCCCTTCACCTTCGCCTCGCACAGCTACGAAAAGTTCCACCTGCTGATGCCGCTGTTCGTCTGCCGCGTCTGGGAGGGTGACGTGATGGCGCGCGAAGGGCAAAAGCTCGCCTGGGTCTACCCGAACCGCATGGGCGACTACCCCATGCCCCCCGCCGACGTGCCGCTGGTGGCGATGCTGCGCGACCTGTTGTAGCCGGCCGAGGAACGCCACAGTCTTTCCCTCATCGCGCGATGCGCCACCCTTGTCCCCACACCTCTTCCGGATTGCGGCTTCACGAATCGGGTGATCTGTGCCACATCATAGCCGTCGCGTTCGGGATCGCATCCCGACCACCAGATTCTGACCCGAACACCAGATTCCAAATCGTCCAGAGACGGACCCGCATCTGAACCGCATCGGCGTGGACTCGCTTTTCAATCTCAAGGCCCCTTCGGCGGAGCCGGCCCAGGACCCTGACGGCAACCCCGCCCTGGAGGTGCTGCGGTCGGTCTTCGGCTACTCCGCCTTCCGCGGGCAGCAGGCCGACATCATCGCCCACGTCATCCGTGGCGGCGACGCGCTCGTCCTCATGCCCACGGGCGGTGGCAAGTCGCTGTGCTATCAGGTGCCGGCGCTGGTGCGCGACGGCGTGACGGTGGTGGTCTCGCCGCTGATCGCGCTGATGCGGGACCAGGTGACGGCGCTGCGCGAGTTGGGCGTGCGGGCGGCCTTCCTCAACTCCTCCCTCGACGCTGGCGAGGCGCGCGAGGTGGAGCGGGCCATGGTCCGCGGCGAGATCGACCTCGTCTATGTGGCGCCGGAACGTCTGGTCACCCCGCGCTTCCTCGACCTGCTGGACCGCACCAAGCTCGCCCTCTTCGCGCTGGACGAGGCGCATTGCGTCAGCCAGTGGGGCCATGATTTCCGGCCCGAGTATCTCCAGCTCTCCATCCTGCACGAGCGGCACCCGACCGTGCCGCGCGTCGCGCTGACCGCCACGGCGGACGCACAGACCCGTGCGGAGATCAAGGAGAAGCTGGGGCTGACCGAGGCCCGCGTCTTCCTGTCCAGCTTCGACCGGCCCAACATCACCTACCGCGTCGTACCGAAGAAGAGCGAGCGTCAGCAGATGCTGGCTTTCCTGCGGGAGAACCACCCCGAAGACGCCGGCATCATCTATTGCATGTCGCGGGCAAAGGTGGAGGACACCGCCAACTGGCTGAACCAGCAGGGACGGGAGGCGCTGCCCTACCACGCCGGCCTGCCGCCGGAGGTGCGCGAGGCGAACCAGGACCTGTTCATCAAGGGCGAGGGCATCGTCATGGTGGCGACGGTCGCCTTCGGCATGGGCATCGACAAGCCGAACGTGCGCTTCGTCTGCCACCTCGACCCGCCCAAGAGCCTGGAAGCCTACTACCAGGAAACCGGCCGCGCCGGGCGCGACGGCCTGCCCGCCGACGCCTGGATGAGCTACGGCATGGCCGACGTGGTGGGTCTGCGCCAGATGCTGGAGCAGTCGGAGGCCGGCGATTCCCACCGCCGCGTCGAGCGCTCCAAGCTGGAGGCTCTGCTCGGCTTCTGCGAGACCTCCGCCTGCCGGCGCAAGGTGCTGCTGAATTATTTCGGCGAGACGCTGGAGGCGCCCTGCGGCAACTGCGACACCTGCCTTGAGCCCGTGGAGACCTGGGACGGCACGGTCGCCGCGCAGAAGGCCCTGTCGGCGGTCTACCGCACCGGCCAGCGCTACGGCGCCGGGCACCTGATCGACGTGCTTCTGGGCAACGCGACGGAGAAGGTGGCGCAGCAGGCCCACGACGCGCTGAAGACCTTCGGCTGCGGCAAGGAGCTGTCGAAGGCGGAATGGCAGTCGGTCTACCGCCAGCTCGTCGCCGCCGGCTATCTGACGGTCGATCTGGAAGGCTATGGCGGCTTCCGCCTGACCGACGCCGGCATCCCGGTCATCAAGGGCCAGCAGACGGTGAAGCTGCGCAAGGACCCGGTCGTCGAAAAGCGCCGCGGGGTCCACGACGCGTTGCGCCGCCACGTCTCCCGCGGCGGCTCCGCCCCCTCCGGCACCCTGTCCGGCGAGGGCGTGTCGCGCGCCGGCGCACGCGGCGCCCTGTCGCCGGCCGACGACGCGCTGTGGCACGCGCTGAAGGACTGCCGCACGGAACTGGCCCGCGCGCAGGGGGTGCCGCCCTACGTGATCTTCCACGACAGCACGCTGCTGGAAATGGTCGCGACGCGCCCGATGGACCGCGCCGCCTTCGCCCGACTGCCCGGTGTCGGCGCGCGCAAGCTGGAGCGTTATGCCGACCCCTTTTTGGACGTCATCCGCCAGAAAGGATAATTTTATCCATCTCCCAAAAAAGCGCTTGCGCCGGTCCGCCCCCCCGGTTAATTTCCGCGCCCACGACGCACCGACGTCGGCGCCGCAGTAGCTCAGGGGTAGAGCAACTGATTCGTAATCAGTAGGTCCGGGGTTCAAATCCCTGCTGCGGCACCACTCTAAGGCCCTGGAAGGTAACGCCTTCCGGGGCCTTTCCATATGTGGCATGACTCATCGCGCCCTTTTCCCAGCACGGCCGATGCCTCAACCGCCCACACTCACCGACCTCGCCGCCGCCTTGCGCCGGCCCGTGACGAGCGGGCGGGACCTGAAGGCCATCGAAACCCTCTGCGAGGCTTTTCTCGACCGACCCAGAGCCGAGCGGATGCGGGCGGCGCGCGAGTTGCCCCGGCTGACGCGGGGAGCGGACACCATCCTGCTGCTGTCGGCCATGGCCGCCGTATCCGGCGACCTGCGCTATTACGACGAGTTGCTCGACGCGGTGGAGGCCAACATCGCTCAATCCGGGCTGGAGGGGCTGCTGCACATCCACGCCGGCATCGGACGCCAACTCTTCCTGATGCGCATGCCCCCGGCCAGCCGCCCCGGCTTCTTCGAGGACCGGCAATTCCCCTTCTACCGCTGCATCCTCGACGAGATCCGCCGCCGTCAGGCCATCGTCCCACCCGCCCGCCGTGCCGGGGGAGCGGACACCGGACGGGTCGTGCTGGTGACAAACCAGTTCCTCTCGCTGCGTCACCAGCCGTCGCGGGACCTGCTGTCCTACGCCGCCCTGCTGGAGGACCGCTGCGGGCGGGAGGTGGTGATCCTCAACACCAACATCATGCCGACAGAGGTGCACAGCCTGTTCGTGCCCTCCTTCGCGGCGTCGGTGGAGCCCGCCTTCTCCGGCGATCAGCGGATCGAGGCGGACGGGCGCGTCTATCGGATGCTGTCCTCCGTCGAGCCCTGCGTCAGCCCCGGCAAGATCGCCTGGTTCCTGGAGGCCATCGCGGCGCTCGACCCGGACGCGGTGCTGTCGCTCGGCGGGTCCTGCGTCGTGGCCGACCTGTTGGCCGGGACGCGCCCCACCCTGTGCATCCCGACCACCAGCGGGGCCGCCCTCTCGCTCGCCGACATCGTGCTGGATTTCGGTGGCGGCACCGCCCCCGCCCACGGGCCGCTGGCCCGGTCCTGGCGGCCCTTCCGCTTCCTGCACTCGCTGGCCGGGGCCGCACCGAGGAAAGAAGGATCGCGCGCCGCCTTCGGGCTCGACGAAGGCGCCTTCGTCTGCGCCGTCGTCGGCAACCGGCTGGACGATGAGGCGGACGGCGCCTTCCTCGCCATGCTGGAGGCGCTGTTCGACCGCGTGCCGCGCGCCGTCGCCGTCTTCGCCGGACACGCCGATGACCTGCCCCGGCGGCTGGCCGCGTCCCGCCACGTTGGGCGGCTGCGGTGCCTGGGCTATGTGTCGGACATGGGCGCCCTGCTGGCGGTCTGCGACGCCTATGTGAATCCCCGGCGGACCGGCGGGGGCGCCAGCGCCGCCGAGGCCCTGGTCGCCGGGGCGGTGCCGCTGTCGCTTCCCGGCGGCGATGTCGCCAGCGTCGTCGGCCCGCGCTTCACCCTCCCCGACTACGGCGCCTTCGTCGAGCGGCTGGCCGCTCTGGCCGCCGATCCCGCCGCCCTGGCCGCCGCCGCCGCGGAGGCCCGCGTCCAAGGGTCGCGGCGCAGCGGGCCGGATGAGGCCGCCGCCGCCCTGTCGCGCCATCTCGACGAGGCGACAACGCTGTTCCGCAGCCGGCGCTCGTCGGAGACGTGATCCGGGCGACCTGAGCCGGGCCGCCGCCGTCAACCGCTTTATCGCACAGGCGGAGCAAACTCCCGGCTTGCTTTGGCGCCGGTGCCTTTCCAATATTCCGCGCTCCCCGACCGGGCGTCCGCTGGGACGCCACGGCGGGTGTCTTATTTTCTGCAACGAGGACCTTTTCATGCGCGCCTTCGACGGCCAGCATTCCGACAACGTCGCCATCAAGCGCACGCGGGAGCAGAAGCAGCTTCAGCTCCAGCAGTTGAAGGAGCAGCTCGCCACCCTGAAGTCCCACGCGGCCCCGGCGATCCGTGAAGCGCTGGTGAAGCGCATCGCCGAGCTGGACGCGGAGATGCGCCAGCCGCCGAAGCCGCCGCGCGAAGGCCGCGGCGATGGTCCGCGTGGCGAGGGGCGCGGTCCCCGTGGCGACGGCCCGCGCGGTGATGGTCCCCGTGGTGACGGCCCCCGCGGCGACCGTTCGCGCCGCGAGGGCTTCTCCCGCAGCGAGGCCTTCCGGTCGGACGGTCCCCGTAGTGACGGTCCCCGCGGCGAGGGTTCCCGTGGCGATGGCCCCCTTTCGCCCTTCGCCTCCCCGCGCCGCCGCGGCTGAACCGCGGAATCCGCCCTGACACGTCCAGCCCGATGAGTCGCCAGCCGTGAGCGAAAACGCCACCCCCGCCCGCCGCCGCCTGTTCGATCAGGCGTGGCTCCTGATGATGTTGCCGCCGCTGTTCTGGTCGAGCAACGCCGTCCTGGGCCGCGCGGTGTCGGGCGAGGTGCCGCCGGTCGGGCTGGCCTTCTGGCGCTGGACGCTGGGGATGCTGCTGGTGCTGCCCTTCGCGTGGCGGCACCTGCGGCACGACGCGCGGGCGCTGGCCGCCCAATGGCCGGTCGTGCTTCTGCTGTCGGCGCTCGGCATCGCCGTCTTCAACACCTTCCTCTATGTCGGCCTGCACACCACCACGGCGCTGAACGCGGTGATGATGCAGTCCTCCATGCCGGTGCTGATCGTGCTGATGAGCCTGGCCCTGTTCGGCGACCGGGTGACCCCATTGCAAGGGGTGGGCATCGCCGTGTCGCTGGCCGGCGCCCTGACGCTGATCGCGCGGGGCGACCCGGCGGTGCTGATCGGTCTTCAGCTCGCCGCCGGGGATTTGTGGGTGCTGGCGGCGGTGCTCGGCTACGCCGCCTACACCGCCCTGCTGCGCCGCCGCCCGGCGGTGCACGGCCTCAGCTTCATCGCCGTCACCTTCGCGGGCGGCGCGGCGATGCTGCTGCCCTTCTACCTGTGGGAAAGCGTCGGCGGGAACCCCATGCCGATCACCCCGACGGCGCTGGGGGCGGTCGCCTATGTGGCGCTGTTTCCGTCGATCGCCGCCTATCTCTGCTTCAACCGCGCCGTGGCGCTGGTCGGCGCCAACACGGCGGGGATGTGCATCCATCTGATGCCGGTGTTCGGGAGCATCCTCGCCATCCTGTTCCTCGGCGAGCAGCCCCACCTCTACCACGCCGCCGGCATCGGCCTGATCGCGGCGGGCATCCTGCTGGCGACCCGCCGGAAGGGCTGAGGCGGGGACGCACAAGGCGCCCCCGCGTCCGTCGCGCTCAGTAGCCCAGGCTGCGCGGCAGCCAGAGCGCCAGACCTGGGAAGACCACCACCGCGGCCAGCGCCAGGAACATCGCCAGGATCAGCCAGCCGACCCAGCGCACCGTGGCTTCCATGGTGGTGCCGGCGATCTTGCAGGTGACCATCAGGTTGACGGCCATCGGCGGCGAGAACTGGCCGATCGCCAGCTTCATCGTCAGGATCACGCCGAACCACACCAGGTCCCAATTGAAGTGGTTGGCGATGGGCACCAGGATCGGCAGCAGGATCAGGAAGGTGGACACCCCGTCCAGGAACATCCCGATCACCACCAGCGCCGCGATCAGCAGGGCGAGAACGCCGTACTGCCCGATGCCCAGATCGACGATGCCCCGGGCGATGGGGTCGATGACGCCCAGCGTTCCGGTCGCCCAGGCGAAGACGCCGGCCAGGGCCACCACCATCAGGATGATCGCGGAGATCTCCGCCGACTCCACCAGCACGTCGTAGACCATGCGCAGGGTCAGCGTCCGATAGATGAAGAAGCCGACGAACAGGCCGTAGACCGCGGCCACCACCGCCGCCTCGGTCGGGGTGAACAGGCCGGCGCGCATGCCGCCCAGGATGACCACCGGCGCCATCAGGCCCCAAATCGCCTCCTTGAAGGCCTTCCAGATCGACGGGCGTTTCTCGCCCTCTCGCGCGACCTCGCCGAAGCCGTTGCGGCGCGACATCCAGACCGCCGGGATGACCAGGGCCAGTCCGGCCAGAATGCCGGGGATCATGCCCGCCGCGAACAGGGCCGGGACCGACGCCTGCGGCACCATCACGCTGTAGATGATGAAGGCGATGGAGGGCGGGATCAGGATGTCGGTCGCCGCCGCGGCACCGATGACGCTGGCGGTGAAGGCCCGCGGGTAGCCTTCGCGCAGCATGGCCGCGGTCATCACCGCCCCCACCGCGGCGGAGGTCGCCGGGCCGGAGCCGGAAATGCCGCCCATGAACATCGCCACGATGATGGCCACCGCCGGCAGGGCACCCTGCCGCTTGCCGATGACGGCCAGCGCGAACTTCACCAGCCGCTCCGCCACGCCCGACCGCTCGAAAATCAGCCCGGTCAGGACGAACATGGGGATGGCGAGCAGCGGGTATTTCGCCATGCCGGTGTAGACGGTGGTCGGCAGCGACATGATGCCGAGGCCGGCGACGCCGATCACCACCGCGCCGGCCAGCGCCAGCGCCGCGCCGATGGGCACGCCGGCGATCAGCAGCGCGAAGAATCCGCCGAACAGCAGCGCGGTGATCATTGCTCGTCCCCCCGCGCGACGCGGATGCCGCGGCCCAGCGCCCGCAGCACGATCACCACCGACAGAACCGGCAGCCAGATCGAGTAGATCCACTGCGGCACGCCCAGACCGGGCGACGTCTCCTCGAACCGGTACTCGTCCCAGACCATCCGCGAGCCGTAGACGGCCAGCCCCAGGAAGACCAGCGCCGTGATGGCGATGGCGAACAGCTCGGCCCGGCGGCGCATCATCGGGCGCAGCCGGTCCACGAAATAGGTGATGCGGATGTGATGGTTGCGCACGACCGCGACCGAGGCGCCGAGCATGGTCATCACGACCATCAGGGCGATGGCGTACTCCTCCGTGAAGGCGAGCGAGATGTTGGTCAGATAGCGCGTGATCACGTTGGCGAAGGTGATCACCCCCATCGCCGCGATGGCCAGCGCCGCCAGCGCCTCCTCGATCCGGATGGGAACGCGCGGGCGCGGCTCTTCGCGCCGCGTCAGTTCGGGGTCTTCGGTCATGAACGGGTTCTCTGGACGGGGACGGGCGGGCTGGAGCGGACTTTGGAAAGGAATGACGCCCGTCCGTTGGCCGCCGGAGCGGAAGCGGACGGGCGCCGGGCAGGCTTACTTGCGGCCGGCGATCGAGGTCTCCGCGGCCTTCACGAGGTCGGGGCCGATGGTCTTGGCCCACTTGTCGTAGACGGCGCGGGTGGCGGCCTGGAAGGCCTTCTGCTGCTCGGGCGTGAGCTGCACGACCGCCACGCCCTGGCCGGCCAACTCCTTCAGCAGGCTGTCGTCCTGGGCGGTGATGCCCTTGCGGGCGATGGCGACCTCCTCCGCGGCGGCCTGGACGGCGGCGGCGCGCACCGCCTCCTGGTCCTCCTTGGACCAGCTGTTCCAGACCTCCTTGTTGACCACGAAGATCAGCGGGTCGGCGACGTAGCCCCACAGGGTCAGGTGCTTCTGGCCGAGCGTCGGCAGCTTGGCGGCGGTGAAGACGGCAACCGGGTTCTCCTGCCCGTCGACGGCGCCGGTGGACAGGGCGGGCTGCGCGTCGGCCCAGCTCATCTGCGTCGGGTTGGCGCCCAGCGCGGTGAAGGTGTCGAGGTAGAGCGGCGAGCCGACGACACGGATCTTCAGGCCCTTCAAATCCTCCGGCTTGCTGATGGCGTGCTTGGAGTTGGAGACCTCGCGGAAGCCGTTCTCGCCCCAGGCCAGCGGCACCACGTCCTTGGTGGCGAGCAGGTCGAACAGCTGCTTGCCGACCGGTCCCTGGGTCAGCGCGTCCATCGCCTTGTGATCGGGCATCAGGAAGGGCAGCGAGAAGAGGTTCAGCTCCTTCACCTGCGGCGACCAGTTGATGGTGGAGCCCACGGCCATGTCGATCACGCCCTGGCGCAGAGCGGTGAATTCCTTGGTCTGGTCGCCGTTCACCAGGGCGGAGCCGGGATACATCTTCACATTGATGCGCCCGTTGGTCTTCTCCTTGACCAGCTCGGCCCAGCGGTCGCCGCCGATGCCCCAGGGGAACGGCTTGCCCAGCACGGTGGACAGCTTGTACTCGGCCTTGTAATCCGCCGCCGCAGCACCGCTGGCGACCACGCCCGGCAGAACCATGGCGGCCAGCGCCAGACCGGCGAACAGCGCCTTCATCGACTTCATTCTTGTTTCCTCCCGCATACCGCAAACGAAAGATCGGACCGGGATCGTACAGAGGCACGCACGTCTGTTCCACGCGGAATTTGACGGCCCGCCCCCAAGCCTGGGACAATGCGGGCATGCAAATGCGGATGTTCCCAATAATCGGGGTTTTGGCGTTGGCGCTGGCCCTTCCCGCGGGGGCGGCCCTGGCGCAATCGGCAGCGCCCGCCGTCCCGCTCGGTCCCAACCCCAGCGAATGCGAGATCCAGGCCGCCCTGTTCGGCGCCGCCGGACCCGGCTGCCCATCCATCGTGATGAAGCGCCCGCCGCCCCCGCCCGTCACGGCGGCATCGCCCCCCGCCCCCGCTGCCGCACCGACTCCCGCCCCGGTGGCGGTGCCCACCCTGCCCGGGCCACCGCCGGATCCGCCTGTCGCGGCGCTGAAGGCCGGGCTGCGCGCCGCCTTCCGGATCGGCTTCGACTTCAACTCGGCGCGCATCCGCCCGGAATCGCGGGCGGTGCTCGACCGCATCGGCGCGGTGATGACGGCGCCGGAGGCGGCGACCGCCCGCTTCCGCATCGTCGGCCACACCGACGCGGTGGGCGGCGACGCGGCCAACCGGGCGCTGTCGCAGCGCCGGGCCGAGGCGGTGGCGGATTATCTGGCGGACCAGCACGGCGTGCGCCGCGACCGGCTGGACACCGCCGGGATGGGCGCGCGGGAACCGCTGCTGCCCAAAAAGCCGAAGGCCGCGGAGAACCGGCGGGTGGAGATCGTCAATCTGGGCGGGTGAGGGCTGTTCTCCTCCCCCTGCGAAGCGGGGGGAGGTTGGGAGGGGAGCTCGACGCTTGAACCTTCCCCTACCCGTCGAGGTCGTCCCAGCCCCGCCGCTCCCAGGCGCCGTCGATGAAGGCGGCGGCGCGGGACGAGCGCGGCAGGCCGCAGCAGGTCAGCACCGAGGGCGGAACCCGCCCGCCGCCGCGGCTCCACCACAGGCTGGCGCGGGGCGGCAGCGGGCCGACGCGCTCCTCGACCAAGGTGGCGACGGTGGGGTCGGCGCCGTTGGGCTCCGGGCGGCCCAGGATCGCCATGCGGGCGGGCAAAGCGTCCACGTCGGCCCCGGCGCGGCAGGCGTCGGCGGCGATGGATTCCGCGCGGGTGAACCAGTGCAGGCAGGCCACGGGCACCACCGCGAGGTCGGTGCCGTAGGGCAGCGTGCCGACGATGGTGAAGGGGTACTGCCGGCCCACCCGGTCGGCGCTGGGCATCATGATGCCGGCCAGCGGCGGCTCCCCGCACAGGCCGGGGGACAGGGCGAAACGCCAGACCGGGGCCGACTGGAACAGCCGCTCCCAGGGCGAGCCCAGCTGGCGCACCGCCGCGTCCAGAACCTCCGTCAGCCAGGCGTCCCAGGGAAGCAGCACGCCGCGCGGCAGGCCGTAGCCCACGAAATCACCGCGCGCCGGCACCTTCCCGTGGAAGCCCACCGCGAAACCGGGGCTCATCAGCCAGCCCCGCCGTTGTTGGGAGTGCGGGGCATCGGCGCGGTCGGCTGGCCCAGCACGTCGAGGACGCGCGACACCAGCGCCTCGTCCGGCGGCACCGGGGCGAAGCCGGCCTCGACCAGCGCCGCCAGATGGTCGCCGAGCGCCCGGCGCTCCGCCTCATGGGCGGTGCCGGGGAGCGTGCGTTGCCAGTCGGCGGCCAGCCATTCGGCCAGAACCGCCGGGTCCAGCGGCTCCCGCCCGCCGATCATGGCGTAGGCGCGCAGGCTCTGCCGCAGCAGGTCGGGCCGCGCCCAGCCGGTGCGCAGCTGCTCCTCCAGCCGGAGCACGATGCGCGACAGGAACACGCTGCGCAGCGCCCGCCGGTAGACGTCCTCGGCGGGCAGGCCGACGCGCTCCCCCTGCGACAGGCCGAAGCCGAGCAGGGACGCCCGCCGTTCCGCCCGCTCCGTCCAGCCGGCCGGCAGGGCGCGCAGCGCGTCGAGCGCCGGCAGGACGGCCAGGAAGTCGGAATCCTCCACCCGCGTCAGCGAGCGCGGCGGGGTGTCGAGGGCGCGCAGCCGCTCCTCCGCCACCGCCACGGCGGCCTCCGCCCGCGCCAGCAATGCCTCGTTGGCGCGGTGGCTGCTCAGCCCGGCCAGCCCGAGCAGCAGACCCGCCGCCGCCGTCCCGCCGAGCGCCCAGACGTGCCGCCGCCGCCGCGCCCGCTCCAGCGCGCGGTCCACCCCGACCATGTTGGCCTCGGGGAAGACCACCTCGGGCAGCAGGCGTTCCAGGAAGAAGGTCTGGGCCGGCGATTCCGCGGAGGCGCCGGGCTGGGTGGCGCTGGTCAGATAGATGCCGCGCAGCAGCGGCACCGCCTCGTCGGCCTCGGCGGTGAAGGCGGTGTCGACGAGGTCGGCCAAAGCCGCCTCGAAGCCCGCCATGCGCAGCGGGAAGGCGAAGGCGTCGCCGCGCCGCTGGATGTCCGGCTCCTGGTGCAGCCGTTCGGGCAGCCGCTCCTCCAGCCGGCGCAGCAGCGCCGCGTATTGCGCGTGGAAACTGGCCAGCGGGCCGGGCGGCGCGTCCTCCACCGGGAAGGTGATGCCCCAGATCTGGGCGCGCTCCGCCCGGTCCAGCGGGTCGAAATAGGTGGTGAAGCCGTCGACGAGGTCGGCCTTGGTGCACAGCAGATAGACCGGCACGCGGATGCCGAGATGGGCGCGCAGCTCGCCCAGCCTCTGGCGGATGGTGATGGCGTGGTTGTGCCGCTCCGCGTCGCTCCAGGAGGCGAGGTCGGTCAGGCTGATGGTCAGAAGCACGCCGTTCACCGGCTGGCGCGGGCGGTGCTCCTTCAACAGGTCGAGCAGGCCGGACCAGACGCGGCCGTCGATGGCCCGGCGGCTGTCCTGGGTGGTGTAGCGGCCCGCCGTGTCGATCAGCACCGCCTCGTCGGTGAACCACCAGTCGCAGTTGCGGGTGCCGCCGAGATTCTGCACCGGCATGCCGTCCAGCCCGCCGCCCAGCGCCGCGCCCAGCCGGGCGTTGGCCAGCGCCGTGGTCTTGCCCGAGCCGGGGGCGCCGATCACCAGGTACCAGGGAAGCTGGTAGAGGTACTGGCCGCCCCAGCGCGCGCCGAAGCGCTGCGTCTTCAGCCGGTCGATCACCGCGTCCAGCCGCTCGCGCACCGTGCCCAGCTCGTCCAGCGACGCCTTCAGCTCGGGGTCGCGCGACGCCGCCAACGCCTCGACAAAGCGGGCGTTGGCCGCACTCTGCCGGCCGTCCTCGTGCCGGTTCAGCGCGTACCACAGGCCGAGCAGGGCCAGCGCCGGCAGCAGGCGGGCGAGGCCGCCGAAGCCGAGCAGCGGCATCACCGCCCAGCCGAGCAGCCCGACCGACAGGGCGACCGCGAGCGTGGTCCACCAGCGCAGGCGCGGCGCCATCGCCGGATCGGCGCGGCGGGACCGGTTGCGGTTGCGGGAACGGGAGTCGGGGCGGGTGCGCGGGGACGCTTCGCTCATGGACCGCGGCCTATTCGGGGTAGAGGCGGACATCGACGCGCCGGTTGGCGCCCCGGTTGGCCGGCGTGGTGTTGGGGGCCAGCGGTTCGCGCTCGCCCCGCCCTTCGGCGGTCAGGCGCTCGGTGCCCAGCGTGCGCTCCAGGATCTTCAGCACGGCCACCGCCCGCGTCTCGGTCAGCGCCTCCGGCGTCGGCAGCCCGCCGCCGCGCGGCGTCTGGTCGTCGGTGTGGGCAACCACCACGACCCGCCCGGCCTCCGGACCCAGCGCCTGTCCGACGCGGTCGACCACGGCGCGGTAGCGGGCGCGGATCGCGTCGCTGCCGGTGGCGAACATGCCCGCCCCCTCGATGCGGATGACCAGCGCCCCGTCGTCGCCGGCCAGCACCGCCACCGCGCCGGAGCGGATCTCCGGCTGGAGCAGGGCGGTGACGCGGACGGCCAGCGCCGGCCCCGCGCTGGGCGGCGGCGGCGGGACGGCGCGGACCAGCTCCAGCGGCCGGTCAGGAAGCAGGGCGCCCAGCCGGGCCACCACCGCGTCGGCCCGCCCGCCCAGCGAGGCGGACAGGGTCAGGAACAGCCCGCCGAGCAACGTCGCCACCGCCACCGCGGCCAGCCAGGGCGGCAACACATGCCCCAGCGGGCGGAAACGTTCCGCAACGCCCCGCCATTGCGGCGACAGCGCGCGCTCCCGCTCGCCGCGCAGGCGGCGCAGCACGCGGAACAGCTCGTCCCGCAGATGGGCGAGGTCGTGGGCGCCGCGCGGCTTGTCGCGGAACTTGCCCTCGAAGCCCAGCGACAGGCAGGCGTAGAACAGCTCCAGCTCCAGCCGGTGCAGGCGCGGGTCGCTCAGCATGGTGTCGAGCAGGTCGAAGAAGCGGTCCGGCCCGCCGGCGCCGGGATCGACCACCACCGCCAGCCCCTCGCGCGCCCAGCGGCAGCGCGCCCCCCACGGGGTCGCCCGCACCACGTCGTCCAGCATGGTGCACAGGGCGAAGCGGGCGACGCGCACCTCCTCCGGCGGCACGCCGATGGCGGCGGCCTCCGCCTCGAAGCGGCGGACCTCGGCGAGGATGACGTCGCGCAGCCCCTCCGGGTTCTCATGCCCCGAGCGTTCGCGCAGCGACCCGGCGAGGTCGAGGAGCGGCCCGGCGGCGGCCAGCAGCGGGTTCAGCGCCCCGCGCAGCCGGGCCGGCTGGTCCGGCGGCGCCTCCGCCTTCGGGCGGTCCTCCGGGGCCACGGCGGGCCCCGCCGCGAGGAAGGCCGGGAGCGCGCGCGGCCCGCCGCCGGACTCGTCGGAAAACTCCCCGCCGTCCCGCAGACCCGCCCCGCCGCCGAAGCGTCCGTCCGATTCCATGCCCCCGCCGCCGCTCTGCTGTATGATGATCCGTGTGATGGGAAATCCCCCGCCGGAGGAGGTATAGCAGGCCCGGCCGGATGGGGAAATCGGAGGGTTTGATGCACATCGCGGAAGAGGTCCGCGGCGACGTGACGATCCTGCGCCCGGTGGGGCCGATCGACAGCGCCGCCGCCCCCCGGTTCGAGGCGCGGTTGAAGGCCGCCTTGGCCCCCGCCGCCCCGGACGAGCCCGCGAAGGCGCCGGTGGGCTTGGTGCTCGACCTGTCGGGGGTGACGCAACTGACCCCGGCGGGGCTGCGCTCGCTGCTGCTGGCGGTTCGCCAGGCACGGCCGGGCACGGGGAGCGCGGGCGGACGGAAGGGGGTGCGGATCGTTCTGGCGGCGGTGCCCGGCCCGATCCGCGGCGTGCTGGAGGAGGCCGGGCTGGCGGCGCTTCTGGAGAGTCACGGCGACCTCGACGCCGCCGTGCGCGCCGCCTCACAACACTGAACTAATCCATATTGCGAAGACTGGAATCATAGAGCTGCTGCGCCAGGATAGTCTTCAACAGGGCCTCGACGGTAACGCTCATGTAGCGCGCCTGCTGTTCCAGACGCCGATAGACGTCAAGCGGCAGATCAAGCGTCACGTTGACCCTGCTGGCGTGGGGAAACTCGGCCATATCCCCTCTCCATCTCTGTGAACCGCGTCGCGCGACGCCGGGCCACAGACGATAGGGCTCTCCCCCGGCGCGGTCCATGGCGCAGTCCGCGAAGCGCGCTGTGCGGTTGCGCCGGACCTCTCCCCCAAATTGGAGCCCGTCAGGCCGCGGCGCGCAGCGCCCCGTGGACCTCCGCCAGGATCTCATAGGAGCGCACCCGCGCCGCGTGGTCGTGGATGGCCGAGGCCACCATGATCTCGTCGGCCCCGGTTTCGGCCAGGAAGGCGTCGAGCCCGCGCCGCACCGTCTCCGCCGAGCCGACGAAGGAGCAGGACAGCATGTTCATCGCCTGCGCCTTCTCCAGCGGCGACCAGAAGCTCTCGATGTCGTCGATGGGCGGCGGCAATTGGCCGCGGGTGCCGCGGATCAGGCGGGCGAAGCTCTGCTGGGCGGAGGTGAAGAGCCGGCGCGCCTCGGCGTCGGTCCCGGCGGCGACGACGTTCACCCCGACCATGGCGTGGGGCCGATCGAGCTGCGCCGAGGGGGTGAAATTCTCCCGGTAGACCCGCAGCGCCCGCATCAACGCGTCCGGCGCGAAGTGCGAGGCGAAGGCGTAGGGCAGGCCGAAGGCGGCGGCGAGCTGCGCGCCGAACAGGCTGGAGCCGAGGATCCACAGCGGCACGTTCGACCCGGCGCCGGGCACCGCCTGCACCCGCTGGCCGGGCTGGACGGGGCCGAGCAGGGCCTGAAGCTCCAGCACGTCCTGCGGGAACTGCTCCGCCACCGAGGGGTCGCGGCGCAGGGCGCGCAGCGTCATCTGGTCGGTGCCGGGCGCCCGGCCCAGCCCGAGGTCGATGCGGCCGGGGAACAGCGCTTCCAGCGTGCCGAACTGCTCGGCGATGACCAGCGGCGAATGGTTGGGCAGCATGATGCCGCCGGCGCCGACGCGGATGGTCGCGGTGCCCGCCGCCACATGGCCGATAACCACGGAGGTCGCAGCGCTGGCGATGCCGGTCATGTTGTGGTGCTCGGCCAGCCAGTAGCGGCGGTAGCCCAGCCGCTCGGCGTGGTGGGCGAGGTCCAGCGTGTTGCGCAAGGCGTCGCCCGGCGTGCTGCCTTCCGGCACCGGGGCGAGGTCGAGGACGGAGAGGGGCGGGCGGGCGGTGTCGTTGGTCGGCATGACAAGGGTATCCAATGAAACGGGTAAGGTCGGGGGAGGTGCTGTTGCCCCCACCCCTGCCCTCCCCCGCTGACGCAGGGGAGGGAGAATCGAGTCCCCTCCCCTGCGAAGCGGGGGAGGGTTAGGGAGGGGGCAAGCGTCTGCTAGAACGCCGCCCCGCCCTCCACCCAATCCTGAACGGTTGTCGCCAGCGGCTGCCCCTCGGGCAGGAAGGCCAGCGAGACGGAGTTGATGCAGAAGCGCATGCCGGTCGGCGGCGGGCCGTCGGGGAAGACGTGGCCCTGGTGGCTGCCGCAGCGGGCGCACAAGGTCTCCACCCGCACCATGCCGTAGCTGTTGTCCTGCACCAGCTTCAGATGCGCGTTCTCATAGGGGGCGGTGAAGCTGGGCCAGCCGGTGCCGGATTCGAACTTCGTCCCGGACCGGAACAGCGGCAGGCCGCAGAGACGGCAGGCGTAGGTGCCCGGCTTCTTGTTGTCGAGCAGGCCGCCGCAGAAGGGCGCCTCCGTCCCGTGGCTCAACAGGACGTGCCGCTCCTCGTCCGACAGCCGCTCCACCAACGCCGAGCGCTGCTCCGGCGTCGGCGGCGTCAGGTCGAAGGGTCCGGCGGTCGGGGAACGGTCGGCGGGGGCGGACATCGGGCGGCTCCAGTGACGGGATGACGGTCCTAGGGGATATGGGCGAGTCGGTCGCGGATGACACCCGGCGTCAGGCTGCTATCTTCCCTGCACGGAACGAATGGAGGGAGAGACCAGCCATGACCGGAACGACCACCGGAAAGACCATTGGCGCAACCGGCGCCTGGACGCATCTGACGGCGTCCGACGGGCAGCGGCTGACCGCCTACGAAGCCCGGCCCGTCGGGCCGGAGAAGGGGCGGCTTCTGATCGTCCAGGAGATTTTCGGGATCAACAGCCACATCCGCCGCGTCTGCGACGGCTACGCCGCGGACGGCTACCACACGCTGGCCCCCGCCTTGTTCGACCGCGCGCAGCGCGGGGTGGAGCTGCCCTACGACGAGGCCGGCGTCCAGCGCGGCCGCGAGCTGATGGGTGCGGTCAGCGTCGATGATGCGCTGACCGACGTGGCGGCGGGCCTCGCCCATCTCGGCGGGGCGGAGGGGGCGGCCATCGCCGGCTATTGCTGGGGCGGCACCATCGCCTGGGCCGCCGCGTCGCGCCTGCCGGTCCGCGCCGCGGTCGCCTATTACGGCGGCGGCATCGGCAACCGGCTGGACGAGGCGCCGCGCGCGCCCGTGCTGCTGCATTTCGGCGAGACGGACCACGCCATCCCCCTGACGGTGGCCGAGGCGGTGCGCCAGCGCCATCCAACCGCCATCACCCACCTCTACCCGGCCGGCCACGGCTTCAACTGCGACGAGCGGGCCAGCTACGACGCGGCCAGCGCCGCCCTGGCCAAGCGGCGCACGCTGGGCCTGCTCCAAGCGGTGTTCTGAACCAAGCGATGTTCTGAAAAAGAAAAAGGCCCTTCCTCCATCGCGGGAGGAAGGGCCTTTTCTGTCAGTTCAGACGCTTCAGGTGGCGACGTCCGGCTTGGTGCGGCCGGTGTGGCGCTCGATGCCGGCCAGCTCCGCCGCCAGATCGGCCAGCGGCTTCAGCGCGACCGGGGCGTCCAGCCCATGCTCGCCGCCGACCGGCTCGTAGCGCTCGAAATAGACGCGCAGCGTGGCGCCCGACGTGCCGGTGCCGGACAGGCGGTAGACGATGCGCGAACCATCCTCGAACCCGACGCGCAGGCCCTGCCGCTCCGACCGGCTGCCGTCCACCGGGTCGGTGTAGGCGAACTCGTCCGCCGCCGCGACCGTGCGCCCGCCGAGAACCGTGCCGGCCAGCCCCGGCAGTGTCCCGCGCAGCTCGGCGATCAGAGCGTCGGCGGCCTCCTGCGGGATGGCCTCGTAATCGTGGCGGCCGTAATAGGTGCGCCCGTAGGTGCCCCAATGCTCGGCCATCAGCTCGGCCACCGACAGGCCGCGGGCGGCCAGCACGTTGAGCCACATCAGGACGGCCCACAGCCCGTCCTTCTCGCGCACATGGTCGGCGCCGGTGCCGAAGCTCTCCTCGCCGCACAGGTTGATGCGCCCGGCGTCGAGCAGCGTGCCGAAGAACTTCCAGCCCGTCGGCGTCTCGTAGCAGGAAATCCCCAGCTTCGCCGCCACGCGGTCCACCGCCCGGCTGGTCGGCATGGAGCGGGCGACACCCGCCAGACCGCCCTTGAAGGCCGGGACCTGGGTGGCGTTGGCCGCCAGCACGGCGAGGCTGTCGCTGGGCGAGACGAAGACGTTGCGGCCGAGGATCATGTTGCGGTCGCCGTCGCCGTCCGACGCGGCGCCGAAGTCCGGCGCGTCAGGCCCGAACAGCCGCCCGACCAGCTCCTCGGCGTGGGCGAGGTTCGGGTCGGGGTGATGCCCGCCGAAATCCTCCAGCGGCGTGCCGTTGATGACGGTGCCGGCGGGGGCGCCCAGCCGGCGCTCCAGAATCTCCGTGGCGTAGGGGCCGGTGACCGCGTGCATGGCGTCGAACACCATGCGGAAGCCCGACGCGAACAGCTTGCGGATCGCCGCCATGTCAAACAGCGATTCCATCAGCTCCGCGTAGTCGGCCACCGGGTCGATGACCTCCACCGCCATGCCGCCGAGCGCGGTCTCGCCGAGCCGGTCGAGATCGAGGTCCGGCGACTCCAGCGTCTTGTACGCGGCGATGGCCTTGGAGCGGGCGAAGAAGGCGTCGGTCATCGACTCCGGCGCCGGGCCGCCGTTGGCGGCGTTGAACTTGATGCCGAAATCGCCGTCCGGGCCGCCGGGGTTGTGGCTGGCCGACAGGATCACGCCGCCGATGGCGCCGCGCTTGCGGATGACGCAGGAGGCCGCCGGGGTGGACAGGATGCCGCCGCGCCCGACCACCGCGCGCGCGACGCCGTTGGCCGCGGCCATGCGCAGGATGGTCTGCACGGCGGTGCGGTTGTGGTACCGCCCGTCGCCGCCGATTACCAGCGTGGCGCCGGACAGGCCGTCGACGCAGTCGAAGATGGATTGGACGAAGTTTTCCAGATAGCGCGGCTGCTCAAAGACCTTCACGGCCTTGCGCAGCCCGGAGGTGCCGGGCTTCTGGCCGTCGAAGGGCGTGGTCGGACAGGTGACGGGAACCACTGGGCGTCCTCTCTTGGTCGTGTCGGGCCGGGGCGGCGCGCCGTCGCACCGCCACCCCGCCCCGCCACGATGCGCGGCTTTGCGCCGCCGTTCAACTGGGCCGAACGACACCTTACCTTCGGTAGGCCGACGCTTTACGCCTCTTCGACCGAGACGGCTTCCGGACCCTTGTCGCCCTGGCGGATGGAGATGCGGACGCGCTGGCCGTCGTTCAGCCCCTGCAGGCCGGAACGCTCCACCGCCTTGACGTGAACGAACACGTCCTGGCCGCCACCGTCCTGGGCGATGAAGCCAAAGCCCTTGGTGGCGTTGAACCACTTCACGGTGCCCTCGGTCTGGGTGGTCGGGCCGCCCGCCGCGCGGCGCGGGCCGCCGAAGCCGCCCCGATCGCCGCCCCGGTCGTTGAAGCCACGGTCGCCGCCGCGATCGTTGAAGCCACGGCTGTCGCCCCGGCCAGCGAACCCGCGGTCGCCGCCGCGATCCCCACCCCGGTCGTTGAAACCACGATTCCCGAAGCCGCGGTCGCCTCCACGGTCGTTGCGGTCGCCGAAGCCCCCTCGGTCGCCAAAGGAAGGGCGCGGGCCCTGGGCACGGGCCGGACGGGCCGGAGCAGCGGTGGAGGTGTCGACCGAATGCAGAGCGGAAACCTGGTTGCCCTTGCGTCCCTCGACGATGTCCACCACGACGGTGGCGCCATCCGGCAGGGACTCATGGCCGGCGGTGCCGACAATGGCCGCGGGGATCAGGGCGTCGGGCGACCCGTCCTCGAACTTGACGAAGCCGAAGCCGCGGGTCGGATCATACCACTTGACGGTGGCCTGAACCTGGGTGCCGAGGACGACGGGCTGGCGGTAGACGTGCTGGCGCGGGGGTTGACGGTGCATGAGACCCACTGAACTCCAAAAGGCGACTCGGCACCGACTTTCGGTACCGAGAGAAGACATCGCCTTTCCCCGCGCGAATCACAAGACCGCAGGCGCGCTGTTTCGCGCGCCCGCGGTCCTGGTGCCATTTTTCTCCCCGGCGGGCGGCTTCAGGCCAGCCGCTCGGGGTTGGGCGGCGGCTCCTCCGGCGGGACCGGAATGGCGTCCGGCGGCTCCTTGATCGGTGGCCGCGACGGGTCTCCGGGCATGTCCGGCATGCCGGGCGGCGGAACCGGCATGTCGGGAGTCGGCGGGGAAGGAGGAAGGGGACCGGCAACGCTCAGGTCGGCGGCCATCAGTTCAGCCATCATCCGCGTTGTCGCCATCAGCCGCCTCCGCCCATCGTGCCACCCGTCGCTCCCGGCGCGGCGCGGGTCAGGCCGCGCGCCTTGTCCAGCGATTCCATGCAAAGCTGCTCGTTGCCGTCCTTCGCGGCGGAGCGCGCGGCGGTCACCAGCGATTCGATCTGGGCGTTGCGCGCCGCCTGCCCCATCGACCCGCTCTCCATGGAGGAGCCGCTGTTCGGCGCGGCGTCGGGCCGCACCGCCGGGGCGGTCGGCATGGGGGCGCCGGTGCGCGGCGGCTCGATCACCGCCTGATCGCCCGAGGCCGGCGGCGCCACCACCCCGCCCGAGCGGGCGAGCTGGTCCGGCGTCGCGCCGGAACTGCCACTCGGCAAGGCCCCATCCCCCGCGGTGGAGCCGGAACTGCCCGGCGGCGTCGCGACCGGCGGCGGGCTGGCCGACAGGTTGTTCTCGGCGGCGAAGCGGTCGACCAGCGCGGCGCAGCTTCCCTGCGCCAGGGCGGGTCCGGCACCGCACAGCACGAGGCCGGCGGCGAGCAGTAGGCCCTGTGGGATCGGATGTCGTGCCATCGGTTGCCTCCCCATCAGCAATACCACCATCAACCGGCGTAGCGGCGTGCCGGTTCCGCCCGCCTTTTTCCCGCCAAGGACTCCATTGGGTGGTGCCGTTTCGCCCGCTCCTTCTGTTGAAGGCGCGACGGACAACGGCGGGGGAGAGGGGGTGCGATGGACGGCAACCGCGAAAGCCCGAGGCGCGAAGGCCCTGAGCGCGAAAGCCTGGAGCGCGAAAGCCCGAGGCGCGAAAGCCCGGGCCGCGAAGGCCGTGCGGATGTCTCGGCCGAAGCCGAGGCCTTCTACACGGAAAGCCTGAAGGTGTTGAAGGAGTCCGGCATTCCCTTCCTGCTGGGCGGCACCTACGCGCTCAGCGCCTACACCGGGATCACCCGGCCGACCAAGGACATCGACATCTTCTGCCGGGGCGGCGACTTCCCGCGCATCCTCGCCCATTTCCAGGACCGCGGCTTCGGCACGGAGATCGAGGACGAGCGCTGGATCGGCAAGGTCCTGCACGGCGACCTGTTCTTCGACGTGATCTTCAACTCCGCCGCCGCCATCAACCCGGTCAACGACCGCTGGTTCGAGGAGGATCACCGCGCGCTGGTCTGCGGCGCCGACGTGCAGCTGATCCCGCCGACGGAAATGGTCTTCTCCAAGGCCTTCGTGCAGATGCGGCACAAGTATGACGGCCCCGACGTCGCCCACATGATCCTGAAGCAGCACGCCCACATCGACTGGAAACGGCTGCTCGGCCACATGGAGCAGTATTGGGAGGTGCTGCTGATGCACGTCCTGAACTTCCGCTTCATCTACCCGACGGAGCGCGACCACATCCCCGCCTGGCTGTTGCAGGAGCTTCTGGACCGGCTGAACGAGCGCGCGAAGCTGCCGGTGCCGCAGACCCGCATCTGCCGGGGGCGGCTGTTCTCGCGCGAGGATTATCGGATCGACGTCACGGACTGGGGGTTCGCCGACGTCGTCGGCGAGGAAACCAAGCATGGCTGATGCAACATTGAAGGTCGCCGCCATCGGCGACATCCACGTGGGGGAAACCTCCACCCACCCCTACCGCGAGCTGTTCCAGGAGATCGCCGACCGGGCGGACGTCCTGGCGCTGGCCGGCGACCTGACCAACCACGGCAAGCCGCGCGAGGCCGAGGTGCTGGCCGAGGACCTGCGCGCCATCGGCATCCCGGTGGTCGCCGTGCTGGGCAACCACGACCACGAATGCGGCCATGTCGAGGAGATGCAGCGCATCCTGGAGCAGGCGGGCGTCCGCTTCCTCGACGGCAACCCGGTGGAGATCCGCGGCGTCGGCTTCGCCGGTGTGAAGGGGTTCGGCGGTGGGTTCGAGAACCGCATGCTCGACGCCTTCGGCGAACCGGCGATCAAGCAGTTCGTGCAGGAGTCGCTGAACGAGGCGATGCGGCTGGAAAGCGCGCTGCGCCAGCTGGAAACGGAACGGACGATGGTCGTCCTGCACTACGCCCCGATCGCCGAGACGGTGCGCGGCGAGCCGACGGAGATCTACCCGTTCCTCGGTTCCTCCCGTCTGGCGGAGACCATCGACCGCTTCCACGTCCAGGCGGTCGTCCATGGCCACGCCCACCATGGCAGCTACGCCGGCAAGACCCTGCGCGGCACGCCGGTCTACAACGTCGCCCAGACCATCGAGAAGGAGTCCGGGAGGCCCTACGCGCTGATCGAACTGTGACGGCCGCGGGGCGTCAGCCCGGCCGCCGCGCGCCGGCCCACAGCGTGCCCAGCCCGGCCGCGGCGATCAGCGCCCCGCCCAGCAGCACCGCGGGCGACGGGCTTTCGCCCCACCACAGGTAGCCGATGGCCGCCGAGGCGGCGATCCCCAGATAGTCGATGGGCGCCAGCACCACCGCCGGCGCCCGGCGGAAGGCGGCGGCGTTCAGCAGGATGGCCGCCCCTGCGGCGAGGCCCAGCAGCAGGAAGGCCGGCAGGTCGGCCGCATCGGGCATCCGGAAGCCGGTCAGCAGGGCCGCCGGGGCGGTCAGCAGGCACCCGGCCAGAACGAAGACCAGCCCGGTGGCCGCCGGCCCGTCGGCCTGGGCCGTCCGCCGGGTCGCCAGGATGCAGACCGCGTTCAGGAGGGCCATGGCCAGCATGGCGAGGCTCCATGGCTCCAGCCGCGTCGGCGGTGCGATCAGGAAGACCCCAGCCATGCCCAGCGCGACGCAGACGGCGGAGGCCGCCCCCGCCCGTTCCCCGATGGCCCGGCCGGACAGCAGAACGACGAACAGCGGGGCCGCGTAGGACAGGGCGACCAGATCGGCGAAGGGCAGATGCTGGGTCGCCGCGTAGAAGATCAGCGCCGCCCCGACGCCGCTCAGCGCCCGCACCGCGTGGCCGCCGGGCCGGGTGACGGACAGGGCGCGCCGCCCGGCCATCGCGACGGCCGCCGGCGCGACCACCGCCAGCGACAGCAGGAAGCGCAGGAACAGCACCTCCGCCGCGCCGTAGCGGGCGCCCAGCTCGCGCGCCAGCGCCCCGGCGGTCAGCACCAGGGCGAGCGAGGCCGCCATCAGCAGCGCCGCCCCCGCGACGCCGGACCGCCGCCCAGCGCCCTTACCGGCGGGAAGGCCAGCGGACAGGACGGTCCGCTCAGCGGGCGGACCGCTCAAGCGTCGCGCACTCCCTCAGGAACTCCTCGCGCAGCTCGCGCGACTCCAGCATCTCGCCGTGGAAGGAGCTGTTGACCATGCGGCTGTCATGGCCGGCGCGCACGCCGCGGTGGGTCTTGCACATGTGCACGGCGCTGACCCGCACGGCCAGCCCGCGGGGCCGCGTCGCCTCGACGATGAAGTTGCCGATCTGCTTGACCAACTCCTCCTGGATCTGGAAGCGGGCGGCGAAATGGTCGACGATCCGGTCGTACTTGGACAGGCCAAGGATGTTGCCGCCCTTGGCCGGCAGGATGCCGATGAAGGCGGTGCCGTAGATCGGCATCAGATGGTGCGCGCAGGTGGAACGCACGGCGATCGGGCCGGTGACGATCAGATGGTCGAAGTCCTCGGCGTTCCGGAATTCGGTCAGCTCGGGCGGCGCCGTGAAGCGGCCCTTCAGAAGCTCGCGCACCAGCATCTTGGCGACGCGGCGCGGCGTGTCGCGGGTGTTGTGGTCGTTGCGGTGGTCGATCCGCAGCACGTCGAGCAGCTCTTCGACCTTCCGCGCCGCGGCGTCGATCATGGCCGCCTCGCCCGCGGCGTCCAGCGGCGTGTCGAGCGCCTCGTTCGATCGGCGCGCCTCCATCGCCTCCTGCACGAGGGCGAGAACATTTGCCTGCACCGTCATAAAACCCGATCCCTTCCTTCTTCTTTCCATAGCCGGCGAGACTGACGCCGACCTGTCTTAAAGCTGGGCCTCATTGCTGGCTGGCCGGCTCCGGACGCGGCATCGGCCCGCCGACCCGTTCCGCCGGGAAATGGAGCGAGGCCCGGAGGCCGGCCCCCGCCTCGCCCTCCAGCAGCAGCCGGCCGCCATGCGCCTCCATCAGGCTCTTCACGATGCTGAGCCCCAGCCCCGATCCCTGGAACCGGCGGGTCGCGCCGTCCTCCGCCTGGTAGAACGGCTGGGCGGCCTTTTCAATCTGCTCGGGCGTCATGCCGATGCCCCGGTCCTGCACGGCGATGACGAAGCCGCCCTGCGGGTCCAGCCACGCCTGCACCTCGATCGCCGACGGGGCGGTGCTGAACTTCACCGCGTTGGACAGCAGGTTCAGCAGCATCTGCCGCACCGCCCGCTCGTCGGCCTGAAGCACCGGCCAAACCGCCCCCGCCGCCGTCCGGATCGTCCGGCCGCGCCCGGCCTGGGTGCCCAGCACCGTGGCGATGGCGGTGCCGACCACCTTGCGCGGGTCCACGGATTCGAAGGTCAGGTTGGCATGGCCCGATTCCATCTGGGCGACCGTCAGGATGTCGATGACCAGACTGAGCATATGGCGGGCGCTGCCCAGGATGTAGCCCGCATACTGGGCGTGTTCCCGGCGGGTGCCTTCCTTCGCGCTTCCCGGTGCGCCCCCGCCGGCAGGCCGGTCCTCGCCCTGGAGGCCGCCGTCGTCGCGGATCAGCTCCGAGAAGCCGATGATCGCGTTCAGCGGGGTGCGCAGCTCGTGGCTCATGGTCGCCAGGAAGCGGGTCTTGGCCTGGCTGGCCTCCTCCGCCTGGGCGATGGCCGTCTGCAGGGCGCCGGCCATGGCCTCCATCCGGTCGTGCGCGCGCCGGATGGTCCGGTTCTGGATCAGCAGCACGGTGATGAACAGGACGCCGCAGACCGCCAGACCGGCGGCCAGCATGGAGAACAGCCCATGCAGATAGAGCAGGTGGTCGTGCCCCTCGTCCACCAGCTCCCCGCCGAACTGGGAGGCGACGGAGGCGAAGGCGTTCAGCTCGCGGTCGACGGGTTCCAGCACCGCCAGGGCGGCAAGCGCCTTCTCCGCCGGCGGCAGCGGCCCGGCCAGGATCGTGCCGACGGTGTCCAGCGCCTGCTCCAGCCTCGCCACCGTGCGGCGATGCTGCGGGTAGCGGTCCATGAAGAGGGAGGCCTGCCCCCGCCCCAGCACGGCGATGCGGTTGCGCACGATGTCCAGGCGGAGCTGCACCTCCTCCGCATCAATGTTGGTTCCGGGAAGCGCGCTGGCCAGGATGCGCTGCTCCAGCCGCGTCACCTCGCCCACAGTCTGGCCGGCGGCCCAGGCGAAGTTGTAGGGGGCGGCCCCGCGCAGCGCTTCGCCGTAATTCACCACCAGCAGGGACAGATAGGCGGCGGCCAGACCGAATGCGCCGGTCAGGATGGCCAGCCAGAGACCCAGGCGGCGCGCGCGGTCCTCCGACGCCCAGCCCAGCAGGCGGGACAGCCGCGTGCTCCCGTTCGGCGCGGTCTCGGTCGGCGAACTCACGGAGGGTGCCTTCACTTTATGGTCAGCCGGGCGACCTGCCAGACCGAACGTCCGAAATATTTCTGCCGGTTGGCTTCCGGATCATGGTCGAAATCATAGACGATGAACAGCGGCCCCTTGTCGCTGACCGGCATGTAGGCTCCATCGCGCTTCAGCGCCAGGATCACCTTGCGGTTCCGCACGTCGTCCATGGGGATTTCGCCGGTGTAGTCGTTCAGCGCCGTCGCGGTCAGCGTTTCGCCGCGCGCCTCCAGACGCTCCATCAGGCGGGCCAGCGGCACCCCCTCGAAGGTCACCTTTCCCTTGTACCAGGGCGTGGCCGTGGTGAAGGACACCATGCCCAGCGCCTCCAGCATGGGACGGTCGAAGACCGCCTCGCCGCCCCGGTTGGTCACCCCGATCTGGCCCGAAACCACCAGGATCGGCTTTTCCGTCGGCTCCGGCAGCGTCTCGGCGCTCGCCACTCCGGCAAGTACAAACAACGTCAGAGCGACAAGACCGCAAACAACTCTACCCACCATTTCGGCTAACCGTCCGCTATTCGGCCATGCAACCTTTATCATGATTGCTTTCTACGAACCTTCCAACGAAAATTCTGTAAAAATCATCCTCTCAATTTTTACATACGGAAAGGTGTAGCAAAATTCGTTCATTTTTCTCTCCGGATGCGATCAGCCTGTAACGATCCGGCACCACCATTACCTCCGGCATTTCACACATCCCCAATGCACATCCCGACCGACGGAACACCCATGGACGCCTTGATTCCGATGCCCTCCGCCAATGCGCCGACAGTCGGTTACATCCTGGGAATCGGAACGAATCTCGACCCGGACCGGAACGCGGCGCTCATCGCCGCCCATCTGGCCGATGCCTTCGGCGGCGTGCTGGTCAGCCGCTTCTACCGCACCGCACCGGTCGGCATGGCGAGCGTCCATCCTTTCGTCAATTATTGCGCCTATGTGCCGAGCGCGCTGGATCCCGCCTGCTGCAAGGGGATGTGCGTGGGAATCGAGCTGGCGCTAGGCCGCGACCGCGACCATCCCGGCTGCAAGACGCGCGACCGGCCGGCCGACATCGACCTGATCGGGCGGGTCGGCCGCTCCTTCCCGGCGGACGGTCTGGCGGCCCTGTCCCCGGACCCCTATCTGACCGCCCCCTTCGCGGAGATCGCCGCGCTGCTCGCCGGCCGCCCGGTTCCGCCGCCGCGGGGCGAGCTGTGCGCCGCCGCCGTGCCGGGCTGCCGCGGCGGCTCGCCCCGGTTAGGCGAGGCGCCGGCCACCGTCCACCGCGACGACGGCGCCGGTCTGATAGTGGTTCTGCAGGATGGCCTCGACCGCCATGCCGATGGCCTCCACCCCGCCCTCCTCGCCGAGCAGCGTCTCTGACAGCACGCGGGCCCGCGCCTCGGGGCCGTGCCACTCCTTGAACAGGATCGGCCCCGGCTGGACGACGTTGACCTTCACCTTCGGCGCCAGCCGCTTGGCGAAGGACAAAGCGAGGTTCTGAAGCGCGGCCTTGCTGGCGCAGTAGGCGTCGAAGGCCGGGTTGGGGTTGTCGGCGTAGATGTCGGTGATGTGGACGATGTCGGCCCGCCGCGCCGACCCGGCGTCCAGCAGCGGCGCCAGCTCGCGGTTCAGCGCGAAGGGGGCGCGGACATGAACGGCGTGGAAGACGTCGAGCTGCCGCAGCGCGTCGCCGGTGTCCGCCGCCGTCATCTCGAAGGCCGAGGCGTTGTGGATCACCGCCCGCAGGCTGCCCGCCACGCCCCGCACCGCCCCGGCCAGCCGCGGCCCGCCGTCCGGATCGGCCAGATCGCCCGGCAGGCAGACCGCCCCGGCGGCGCGCAGCCGCTCCACGTCCCCGGTGAGGGTCCGGTAATGGGCGATGACCGGGTGTCCCAGCGCCATCATCCGCTCGGCCAGATGCAAACCGACGCGGCGGCCCGCGCCGGTGACGAGAACGGCGTCCTGCAACAGGGATGCGGTCATGGAAAAAACCTTCGGCAGGGAGCCGGCAGACGGACGGCGGAACCGCTCGCGGAAGGAGGTGGTGACCCCGGCTGGACTCGAACCAGCTGCCTACGGTTTAGGAAACCGTCGCTCTATCCAGATGAGCTACGGGGCCACGGCGCTGAACATAGCGGCTCCGCTACGACTTGCCAACCATCCGTCGCCCGCGCCGTCTCCGGGCCGCCTCCGGAGCCCGATCGGGGCGGCCGGCCGAAAAGGTCACCGCTGGCAGCGGCGCGGCGCATGGCGCGGCCGGCGAATCCGCTGGGCATGGGCACGCCGCTGCGTATACTGCGCCCATGGCACGCATGCTTTACCTGCGCGACATCGAGGTCGATGTGCACGTCCGCTGCCGCGCCTGCGGCCACGAGGGCGTGCTGCCGCGCGCGGACATGAACCGGCGCTTCGGCCCCAACTATCCGGTCCTGTCCATCGCCCCCCATTACCGCTGCTCGCGCTGCAATTCCCGCGACACCGAAAGCCGCCCGGCGCCCCCGCCCTTCTCGACGCCCGTGACGGCGACGTCCATGGTGGACGACGCCCCGTCCTTCGCCGGACCGCTGGCCGCCCTGCAAGGGCTGCTCGACGCGGTGCGGGGCCGTGGCGATGCGATGGACGAGCCGAAGGAGGACGCGGCCCCCGTGACCCGGGCGCCGGCCCCCGTGCCGGCCACCGCCCGGCCCGCCGCCGCGCTGGACCCGGATTTGGATCTGGAGTTGGAACGGCTGGCCGCGGACAGTGACGCCGCCCCCGAGTCGGGCCGTCGCCCCTTGTGGGAGCCGGTGTCGCTCGCCGACCTCGCCGGCCACGACGAAGATCGCGACGACGAAGATGGCGACGACGCGGCCGCCGCCGAGTGGGACGACGACGAGGATTGGAGCCCGCGCCGCTGGACACTCGCCGACCGGGACGAGAGCGGGGACGGGGACGGGGACGACGAAAATCGGGTCGAGACCGCGCCTCCGGCCACGATCCCTCGGGCAAGCCATCCGGCGGCCGCGGACGATCCGGACGACGACGCCTCCCGCTCCTTCGACCGCACCATCGCGGCGCTGCGCAGCATCCTGGACGGCCGCGGCGACGGCGCCCGCGCGGAGGAGGCCGCGCCTGCCCCAGCGCCGGCCTTTTCGATCCAGGACGCTGCCGGCGTCTCACAGGACGACGATGCCCTCGGCGAAGACCCCGACGACTCCGACGAGACGGAGCCGTCCAACGACGACATTCTGGGCTTCGCCATCCGCGATCCGGACAAGGCCCCGCCCCCCTGGGAGCGCCCCCGCGAGCGCGGCACCGCGCCCGCCGGCAGCGAACCGCTGGACCGCACCATCGCCGCCCTGCGCAGCATGGTCCAAAAGGCCGCCGCCGACCGCGACGAGGACGAGGGCAAGGACGACCGCGACGGCGGCGTGGTGACTCCGCTGTTCGGCCGGTCGCACAAGCCGGACGGCGATCTTGAGCGTGATGTTGAGGACGGCGACGGCCCGGAGGAGGACCGGAAGGCCGATGCCGACGACGCCTTCTGGAACGGCGAGGGCGCGGACGATGATGCGGACAGGGAAGGCGAGCCGGACGACGGCGCTCCGGTGCTGCGAAAGTCCGCTCAGGAACAGGACATGGAAGAGGCGTTGCGCGCCCTGCGCGCGCTCGTCGAGGCGGAAAGCGATCTGGACGACCCGCCCCACCCCGCCTGGAAAAGCGAAGCGCCCACCCGCCCCGACGCAAACGCCTTGCCCGGCTTCAAGCCGCTGCCGCGCCACGCGCCGGAAGCGGACGATGACGATGAGCCTCTGGACTTGGTTGAGCCGGTCCCCCTGAACGCGGCGGAAAAGCCCAAGCCCGACGCCGGACGGCGACCGGATGGCAACGAGTCCGGAAAGAAAGCCGCCAAGGACGACTCGGGCACGCTCGGCAAGACCCTGGCGGCGCTGCGCAACATGCTGGAACTGGACGGCAAGCAGGGGCGCTGACGCCCCGCTTGCCCGCCCCTTTGGATCAGCCGTTTTCCGCCAGGACCGTGCCCGCCAGATAAAGCGAGCCGCAGATCAGCAGGCGGGCCGGCCCATCGACCCGCCCCTTCAGATCCTCCAGGGCGCTGCCGACATCCGCCGCCGCCGCGCTGTCGGCTATGCCGCAGGCGCGGGTGGCCGCGGCGGTGTCCTCGGCCGTCAGCGACGCCTCCTCGCCGGGGATGGCGACGGTGCGGGCGGCGGTGACGAAGGGCGCCAGCGGTCCCAGGAACTCCCGCGGCTCCTTGCTCGCCAGCATGCCGTAGACCAGCAGCAGCGCCCGCTCCGGCTCCTTCTGCGCCCAGCGCGCGGCCTGGACGGCCAGCACCTCGCCCGCCGAGTCGTTGTGGCCGCCGTCCAGCCACAGCTCCCAGCCGGCGGGCAGAGCCTGGGCCAGGGGGCCGCGGGTCAGCCGTTGCAGGCGGGCGGGCCACTCCACGGCGGCGAGGCCGCGGCGCACCGCCGCGTCGTCGACCTCGACTGGCAGATGGTCCAGGCAGGCCAGCGCCACCCCGGCGTTGACGATCTGGTGCGCCCCGGCCAGCCCCGGCAGCGGCAGGTCGATGCGGCGGCGAGAACTCTCGAAGCGGAAGCCGCCCTCGGTCGGGGTGACCGACCAGCCATGGACCGGCGCCCCCACCGTCTCGGCGCGGATGGCCAGGGTGCGGGCGGCCTCCTCCGCGGGCTGCGGGAAGATCACGGCGGGGACGCCCGGCTTGAAGATGCCGGCCTTCTCGCCCGCGATGGCCTCCAGCGTGTCGCCGAGGAACTGGCGGTGGTCGTAGGAGATGCGCGTGATCGCGGTGACCGCCGGGCGGTCCACCACGTTGGTGGCGTCCAGCCGCCCGCCCAGCCCGGTCTCAAGAAGCACCACGTCCGCCGGCACCCGCGCGAAGGCGAGCAGGGCGGCGACCGTCGTCACCTCGAAGAAGGTGATCGGCCCGCCGCCGTTGGCAACCTCGCACTCCTCCAGCAGGGCGGCCAGCCGGTCGTCGTCGATCAGCGTGCCGGCCAGCCGGATGCGCTCGTGGAAGCGCACGAGGTGGGGCGAGGTGTAGACATGCACCCGCAGCCCCGCGGCCTCCAGCATCGCCCGCAGGAAGGCGAGCGTGGAGCCCTTGCCGTTGGTGCCCGCCACATGGACCACCGGCGGCAGGCGCCGCTCCGGATGGTCCAGCGCGGCGAGCAGCCGGTGCACGCGGTCCAGCGACAGGTCGATGACCTTGGGGTGCAGACCCTTCAGCCGGTCGAGAACCGGATCGGCGAGCGACTCAGCGAGCGGCATGGCGGGATCAGGCCGGCTGCTCGGAGCCGGTCCTCTCGGCGCCCGCCTGGGCCGGCGTCTCGTCGGCGGCCTCGGCCTGGCTGCGCGGCTCCTCCGTCTGGACGGCGGCCGGCAGGGCCGGCAGCGCCTCCGGCGCCACGGCCAGGACCGGCTGCATCAGCAGGGTCAGGACGCGCGACAGGGTCGGGCGCAGGTCGCGGCGATGGACGACCATGTCCACCATGCCGTGCTCCTGCAGGTACTCGGAGCGCTGGAAGCCCTCCGGCAGGGTCTCGCGGATCGTGCTCTCGATCACGCGGGCGCCGGCGAAGCCGATCTGCGCGCCCTTCTCGGCGATGTGGATGTCGCCGATCATCGCGAAGGAGGCGGTGACGCCGCCGGTCGTCGGGTCGGTCAGCACCACGATGTAGGGCAGGCCGGCTTCCTTGACCATCTCCACCGCGATGGTGGTGCGCGGCATCTGCATCAGCGACAGGATGCCTTCCTGCATGCGCGCCCCGCCCGAGGCCGGGACGACGATCAGCGCCGCCTTCTGGGCGATGGCGGTGCGGGCGGCGGCCAGGATGCCCTCGCCCACCGCGATCCCCATCGAGCCGCCCATGAAGCCGAAGTCGAAGGCCGCGACGACCGCCGGCTGCCCGCCGATCAGACCGGAGCCGACGACGATGGCGTCATGGCGGCCCGTCTTGGTCTGGGCTTCCTTCAGGCGGTCGGTGTAGCGCTTCTGGTCGCGGAACTTCAGCGGATCGACCACCGACTTGGGCAGCTCGACCGACTGGTAGTCGCCCTCGTCGAACATCGAGGCCAGCCGCTTGATCGGGTCCAGCCGCATGTGGAAGCCGCAATGCTGGCAGACGTTGAGGTTCTCCTCCAGATCGCGGTGGAAGAGCATCGCCTCGCAGCTCGGGCACTTGTGCCAGAGGTTGTCGGGAACCTCCTTGCGGGCATAGAGGGCGCGGATCTTGGGACGGACGTAGTTGGTAAGCCAGTTCATCGAATTCTTCCTGATATCCCGCTCAGCCAGCGCTTTCAGGCCGGTGCACTCAGACGCGCGCGCCGCGCACGCCGCCGGCCAGTTCCCGGACGAAGCCCAGCACATCCTCGGCCAGACCCGGCCGGGCCTTGCCGTCCGCGTCCAGCCCGCCGGCCAGCCGCGTGACGATGGCCGAGCCGACCACCGCCGCGTCGGCGACGCGGGCGACATCGGCCGCCTGCTCCGGCGTCTTGATGCCGAAGCCGACCGCCACCGGCAGATCGGTGTGGCGCTTCAGACGCTCCACCGCGGCGCCCACCGCGGCGTTGTCGGCGCTGGCCGCACCGGTAATGCCGGCGATCGACACGTAGTAGACGAAGCCCGAGGTGTTCTGGAGAACCGCCGGCAGGCGCTTGTCGTCGGTGGTCGGCGTCGCCAGGCGGATGAAGTTCACCCCGGCCTTCAGCGCCGGGATGCACAGCTCCTCGTCCTCTTCGGGCGGCAGGTCGACGACGATCAGCCCGTCCACCCCGGCCTCGATGGCGTCGGCCAGGAAGCGGTCCACCCCATAGGCGTGGATCGGGTTGTAATAGCCCATCAGGATGACCGGCGTGTCGGCGTCCGTTTCGCGGAAGCCGCGCACGAGGTCCAGCGTCCTGCGCGCCGTCGTCCCGGCGTGGAGCGCGCGCAGGCTGGCCGCCTGGATCGCCGGGCCGTCGGCCATCGGGTCGGAGAAGGGCAGCCCCAGCTCGATCAGGTCGGCGCCCGCCGCGGGCAGGCCGTGCAGGACGGCGCGGCAGGTCTCCAGGTCCGGGTCGCCCGCCGTGATGAAGGTGACGAGGCCGGCGCGGCCCTCCGCCTTCAGCGCGGCGAAACGCTTGGCGATGCGGCCATTGTCAAAGGCCTTGTCCTTGGGGGCGCTCACAGCTTCACTCCCAGATGCTGGGCGACGGAGAAGATGTCCTTGTCGCCGCGGCCCGACAGGCAGAGCACCATCAGGTGGTCCTTGGGCAGTTTCGGGGCGCGCTTCACGATCTCCGCCAGCGCGTGCGCCGATTCCAGCGCGGGGATGATGCCCTCGGTGCGGGCGCAGAGCTGGAAGGCGTCCAGCGTCTCCTGGTCGGTGGCCGAGACATACTCGACGCGCCCGATGTCGTGCAGCCAGGAATGCTCCGGCCCGACGCCCGGATAGTCCAGGCCGGCGGAGATGGAGTGGCCTTCCAGGATCTGCCCGTCCTCGTCCTGCAGCAGGTAGGTGCGGTTGCCGTGCAGCACGCCGGGGCGCCCGCCGGTGATCGAAGCGGCGTGGGCCAACGGCCCCTTGTCGATGCCGTGGCCGGCGGCCTCGACCGCGACCATCTGCACCGACGGGTCGTCGAGGAAGGGGTGGAACAGGCCGATGGCGTTGGACCCGCCGCCGACGCAGGCGACGAGGCTGTCCGGAAGGCGGCCCTCCAGCTCCTGCATCTGCACGCGCACCTCGTCGCCGATCACCGACTGGAAGTCGCGGACCATGGCGGGGTACGGATGCGGGCCGGCGGCGGTGCCGATCAGATAGTAGGTGTCGGCGACGTTGGTGACCCAGTCGCGCAGCGCCTCGTTCATCGCGTCCTTCAGCGTCCGCGCGCCGGAGGTCACCGGAACCACCTCCGCCCCCAGCAGCTTCATGCGGAAGACGTTGGGCTGCTGGCGGGCGATGTCGGTCTCGCCCATGTAGATGACGCAGGGCATGTCGAACAGCGCGCAGACCGTGGCGGTCGCCACACCGTGCTGGCCGGCGCCCGTCTCGGCGATGATCCGCTTCTTGCCCATGCGGCGGGCGAGCAGGATCTGGCCGATGCAGTTGTTGATCTTGTGCGCGCCGGTGTGGTTCAGCTCCTCGCGCTTGAAGTAGATCTTCGCGCCGCCGAGCTTCTCCGTCAGGCGTTCGGCGTAGTAGAGCGGGTTCGGGCGGCCGACATACTGCTTGAGCTGCTCGCGGATCGCGCCCTCGAAGGCGGGATCGGCCCGGGCCTCGCGGTAGGCTTTCTCCACCTCAAGGATCAGAGGCATCAGCGTCTCGGCGACGAAGCGTCCGCCATAGATGCCGAAATGCCCGCGCTCGTCGGGACCGGAACGGTAGGTGTTGGGTCTGGTCATGGCCTGGGAAACTGCCTGAAGCGGGCCGCGCGGCGCCCGGAAGGCGCCACCATAGCGGCGGTTCGCCCGGATTTGAAGCGTTCGCCGAACCTTTCGCCGAACATGCCCACAAGATGGGAAAAGCCGCGGCGAAGGCAATGAGGCCACGCGGCATGGCAGAGCGCCACGGTCCGCTTCAGCCCGCCCTCACCCCCCCAGCGGCGGGGCGTAGTGCAGGCCGCCGTTCATCCACAGCCCGTTCATCCCGCGGTCGATGCCCAGCGGCGAGGCGGCGCCCAGATGGCGGTCGAAGACTTCGCCGTAGTTTCCAACCTGCGTGATCACGCGGAAGGCCCAGTCGTCGTCCAGCCCCAGCCCCCAGCCGACCCCGCTGGCCGCCCCGAGGAACCGGCGCACCTCCGGGTCCTGGGCCTCCTCCCTCAGGCGCGGGGCGCTGGCGGCGGTGATTCCCTTCTCCTCGGCCAGCACGGTGGCCAAGAACACCCAGCGCACGATGTCGAACCACCGCCGCTCGTCCGGTCGCACCATCGGTCCCAGCGGCTCCTTGGAGATCGCCTCCGGCAGGATGACGTAATCGTCGCGGTCGGGCGCCTTCAGCAGGCGCTGGGCGTGCAGGCCGACGCGGTCGCTGGTGTAGAGGTCGCAATGGTGGTTGAAGAAGGCCGACAGCGCCCCTTCGGTCGAGCGCACCCGCTTCAGCCGGAAGCGAAGGCCGGTGCGGGCCATCCAGTCCTCCAGGTTGCGCAGGGTGGTGGTCTGCTCGATCACGCAGACCGAGGCGCCGGCCGGCAGATCGGACAGGCGGGCGACGCCCTGGGCGCGGTGCGCGATGAATCCCTGGCCGTCGAACAGGTAGACCACTGGGAAATCGACCCCGAAGGTGGCGTCGCGCTGCAGGGTCCAGGTGGTCCCCTCCATCACCACGTCCACCTCGCCGTTGCGCAGGATGGCGAAGCGGTTCTCGGAATTGGTCTCGACGAACTCCACCCGGTCGGCGTGGCCGGCGACGGCGGCGGCCAGCGCCCGGCACATGTCCACGAAGAAGCCGCGCCAGTTGCCGCTGTCGTCCACCGCCGCCAAGCCGGCCCCGCTGGACGAGACGCCGCAACGCAGCAGCCCGCGCTCCCGCACGTCCTCCAGCGTCTCGGCCCGCGGAGCGTGGAACGGCGCGGCCATCGCCGCCGCCAGAACCGCGGCGGCCACCGCGACCCGCGCGAAAGACCGGACCAAGCCCATCGGCCACTCCCCTTCAGCCATCTGCGGCCAGCTTCGGCCCGGCAACCGGCGCGGGTCAAGCCCGCCCGGCTTCCCGTTTCCCGGCGCCCCATCGCACAGCGGCCGATTGCGGCGCGGGGGTGTGAATTGCGCCCGGCCGATCGCCCGTGTTATCTCCATCGGACGACACAGAATCGAGGCACGGGCATGCCGTTTCCCCGGCTGGGCGTGGCGTTTCGCATCCTGGCGGGTCTGACCGTGATCGCCGGCCTGACCACCGCCACCGGGGTGGTGGCCGTGTCCCTCTTCGGCCGCTTCCACCAGGGGTTCGAGCAGATCGCCACGGCCAAGGTGCCGGGGCTCGTCAACGCCTCGCAGCTCGCCCAGCAGAGCGGCACGCTGGCCGCGAACGCCCCGGCCCTGGTGGCGGTGCAGAGCCAGTCGGTGCGCGAATCGGTGATGGCCCGGCTGAGCGACCAGATCGCCCTGCTGGAAGACCTGATGACCCGGCTGCGCGACCGCGGCACCGACGTGGCGGACGTGGCCGAGCTGCAGCGCCGCAAGAACGAGCTGGTCGCCAACCTGATGACCCTGAACACCCAGGTGGAACGCCAGCTCGCCGCCGCCGCGGAGACGGGCGGGCTGGTCGGCCGCCTGATCCAGCTTGCCGAGCGCATCCGCGACGCCGAGCAATCGCTGCGGGAAGGGACCCCTCCCCCCCGGACCCTGGAGGAGCTGGCGGGGACCCAGGACACCGAACGGCGGGTCGACCTGTGGACGGCGGAGGCGCAGCACGCCATCCTGCTGATGCTCGCCGCCTCCCGCGCCGACCACGAGGCGCGTGTGGAGCGGCTGCGGCAGGATTACCGCGCCGCGATGGACCGCGCGGCGGAGGCGGTGTCCGGCCTGCCCCGAGGCCCCGCCTTCGACCTGGAGCCGCTGTACCGGGAGCTGGAAACGCTGGGGCTGGGGGAGCACAACCTGTTCACCAGCCGCCTGACGGAAATCGGGCTGGCCCGTGCGATCAAGGGGTCGATCACCCGCAACCAGAACGTCTCCGACCGGCTGGTCGGCGCGGTGTCCGACCATTTCCTGGCCATCGAGCAGGACATCGCCGCCCGATCGGGCGAGTTCGAGCGGGTGATCCGCGACGGCAAGACCGCCATCCTGGCGATGGCCGTGGTCTCGATCCTGGGCGCCCTCGGCATCTTCCTCTACATCCACCGCAACGTGGTGCGGCGGCTGCGCGGGCTGCAGACGGCCATGACCGCGTCGGCCGCCGGGCGGTCCGTCGCCATCCCCACCCACGGGCAGGACGAGATCGCCGACATGGCGCGCGCCCTGCACTATTTCGTCGCCACCATCCGCTCGCGCGAGCACGCTTTGTCGGACAGCGAGCGCCGCCTGCGCGCGATCCTGGAGCAGAGCCCGGTCGGCGTGTCGATCGGACGGCCCGACGGCTCCGTGGCCTTCGCCAACGCCCGCGCGGCGGAGCTGGCCGGGCTGCCGCCGGACGCCTTCGTCGGGCGCCGCCACGCGCTGGCCCTGCCCGGCGCCACCCTGCAGGGACGCGCCACTCCGCAGGACGGCGCCGGGCTGGTCGCCCGCGACGTCGAGGTGGCGGTGGACCGGCCCGACGGCAGCCGCGTCTGGGCGCTCCAGACGCTCCAGCGCACCGAGTTCGAGGGGGAGCCGGCGATCCTCGCCTGGAGCTACGACATCACCGGCCGCAAGCGCGCCGAGGAGGACCTGCGCCACGCCAAGGAGCAGGCGGAGGTCGCCGCCCGCTCCAAGTCGGAATTCCTGGCGACGATGAGCCACGAGATCCGCACCCCGATGAACGGCGTGCTGGGCATGCTGGAGCTGATCGCGCTGACCCCGCTGGACGCCGAGCAGACCGAGCTCGTCACCACGGTGCGCGACAGCGCGACGGCGCTGCTGCGGATCATCGACGACATCCTGGATCTGTCGAAGATCGAGGCCGGCAAGCTCGACCTCGACGAGATGGACCTCGACCCGCGCGAGCTGGTGGAGGGGGTGGCGGAGCTGCTGGCCCCGCAGGCGCACCAGAAGGCGCTGCTGCTGATCTGCGACCTCGACCGCAAGGTGCCGGCGGCGGTGCGCGGCGACCCCGGGCGGCTGCGCCAGATCCTGTTCAACCTGACGGGCAACGCCATCAAGTTCACCGACGCCGGCCGGGTCGTTCTGCGCACCCGGCTGGAGCCCTCCGCCGCCGGGTCGGACCGGCTGCGCCTGCGCTTCGCGATCGAGGACACCGGCATCGGCATCAGCAGCGCCGGCCAGGCCCGTCTGTTCCAGCCCTTCAGCCAAGCCGACAGCTCGACCACCCGCCGCTTTGGCGGCACCGGGCTGGGGCTGGCCATCTGCGCCCGCCTGGTGGAGATGATGGGCGGGCGCATCGGGGTGGAATCGGCGCCGGGCTGCGGCGCCACCTTCTGGTTCACGGTCGATCTGGCGCCGGGCGATCCGCGCGCGGTCTCCGGCGACGACACCGACCTGTCCGGCCTGTCGATCATCGTGGCCGAGCCCGACCCGGTGCAGCGCTCCGTGCTGATCCGCGCGCTGGAGGACAAGCGCGCCGCCGTCGCCGACGCCACCACGGCGGACGAAGCGGTGGAGCTGCTGACGATGGCCGACGCCGACCTGCTGGTTCTCGCGGACGGCCTGCTGGAGCACCATCCCGACGACGCGCCCGGCGCGCCCAACCCTCGCCTGTCCGCGGCCACGGTGCTGGCCCGCATCGCCGACGCCGGAGTCCGCCCACCGCCCACGCTGCATCTGGTGGACGGACGGGAGCAGGCCAGCGAGTGCCCGCCGGCCGACGAGTGCGCGCCGGAAAGCGGGGAGGACGGAAGGCGGTCCGCCGGCCACCCGCCGCGCCATGACCATCTCGGCCGCCCGATCCGCCGCGACGCCCTGTTCCGCCGCCTGGCCGCCCTGGCCGGACGCGCCGTTCCCCCGGAGCGCCCGGCCGACGCCCCGCCCCCTGTGGCGGACGGCGGTCCGGCCGCCCTCGACATGGGCGCCCAAGACATGACGGACCCCGGCGCGGTCGCGCCGATGATCCTGGTGGCGGAGGACCACCCGACCAACCAGCAGGTGATCCTGCGCCAACTCCGCCAGCTCGGCTTCGAGGCCGACCTCACCGGCGACGGGCTGGAAGCGCTGACCGCCTGGCGGGCGCGGCCCTACCGGCTGCTGATCACCGATTGCCACATGCCGCGCATGGACGGCTACGAGCTGTCGCGCCAGATCCGCAGCGCCGAGTCGGTGACCGGGTCGGCGGGCGAGTCGGCCGCCGGCTCCCGCCCGCGCACCGCCATCATCGCCATGACCGCCAACGCCCTGGCCGGGGAGATGGAGCGCTGCACCGCCGCCGGCATGGACGACTACATCGCCAAGCCGGTGACCCTGAGGCAGCTCGCCGCAGCCCTGAACCGCGCGTTCGGCGAGGGCAGCGCCGCGGCCCCCGACGAGCCGCCCGCGGCGGAGGCCGCCGGGGCGGCGGAGCGGGCGCTGGACCTCGACCATGTCCGCACCACCTTCGGCGCGCTCGACGGGATGGCGCTGGACATGCTGGACTTCTTCCTGGAGACCACCCGCCCGCTGCTCGACGAGGCCGCCGCCGCGCTGGACCGTGGCGACCTGGAGGCCCTGCGCGGCGCCGCCCACACGCTGGCCGGAGCCGCCCGCACGGCGGGAGCCAACGGGCTGGGCCGCGCCGCGTCCGCGCTGGAACTCACCGCCCACAGCGGTGACCCGGACGGGGCGGAGCGGGCTCTGGCGGCCGTGCGCGCCGCCTATCCCGCGGTCGAGGCGGCAATCGGCGCCCTGCGGGTCGGGGAAGCGGTGTAGCCGGGAGAAAGGGCCGCACCACCCCGAAAGTGGCACCACCGCCGGCCCGCCTTGCTCCGCTGGGAGGCGTGGACTAGTCTCTCCCGCGTGAGCGTCCTGACCCGATCATACGCCTTCGCCGCGCTGGGGCTGGCGGTGGGAGTCGGCCTGATGGCCGGGCCCTCCGGCTCGCCCGCCATGCTGGGCTTTGCCGGCGCCCTCGGCGCCGCCGGTTTCGGCGGGCTGTTCTGGACCGGCAAGGAACGCCGCCGCCGCGACCGGTTGGCGGGCGAGGTGGCGCGTCTGGAGGCCCTCCTGGCCACCTCCCCCCACCCGTGGTGCGCCTGGGACGCTGGCGGCGCCGTCAGCGCGGCGCCGGGCTGCGTCGCGCTGCTCGGCTCGGCGCCCGGCCAGGACATCGCGAACGCCTTCGCCGAGGCCGACGCCCCACAGGTCGCCGAGGCCGTCCGCCGCCTGCGCGCCGCGGGCGAGGGATTCCGAATCGAGGCGGCGACCCGCGACGGGCGGCGCCTGCTGCTGAGTGGGCGGCGGACCACCGGGCCGTCCGGCGGTACGGACGGCGCCGGGCACCAGAACGTCGTCTGGCTGGAAGACATCACGGACCGTTGCACCGAGCGGGAGACGCTCACCCGTGAACAGCGCGACGCCGAATCGGCGCTGGCCGAGCTGCGCGCGGCGGTGGACGCCCTGCCTCTGCCGCTGTGGCTGCGCGGCGCCGGACAGACGCTGTCCTGGTGCAACCGCGCCTACGCCCGCGCCGTGGATTCAGACCCCGCCGCCGTGCCGGAAAGCGGCAAGGAGCTGAGCGACGCCGGGCGCGCCCTGGCGCAGCGGGCGCTTCGCAGCGGGGTCGCCCAGTCGGAGCGGGTCTCCGCCGTCATCGGCACCGAGCGGCGCCTGCTGGAGGTCACCGAGGCCCCCCTGCCCGCCCCGGACGGGGGCGGCACGCTGGTCGTCGGCTACGCCCTGGACGTCACGGCGGTGGAGGAGCTGCGCGGCGAGCTGAGCCGCCATCTCGCCGCCCACGGCGAGGTGCTGGAGCGGCTGGGCGCCGCCATCGCCATCTTCGGCGCCGACACGCGGCTGACCTTCTTCAACCAGGCCTACGCCCGGCTGTGGGACCTGGAGGAGTCCTGGCTGCGCAGCCAGCCCACCCACGGCGAGATCCTGGAGGAGCTGCGCACCCGCCGCCGCCTGCCCGAATACGCCGACTACCAGAGCTACAAGCGCGAACGGCTGAGCCGCTACACCCGCCTGCTGGAGCCGGTCGAGGAACTGATGCACCTGCCGGACGGCACGACGCTGCGCAGCCTCGCCGCCCCCCACCCGCTGGGCGGGCTGATGCAGATCCTGGAGGACGTGACCAACACGCTGGCCCTGGAATCCTCCTACAACACGTTGATTGCCGTGCAGCAGGAGACGCTGGACAATCTGGCGGAAGGCATCGCGGTGTTCGGCGGCGACGGCCGGCTGAAGCTGTCCAACCCGGCCTTCGCGCGCGTCTGGGACCTCGACGACGAGGATCTGCTGGGCGAGCCGCACATTTCCGGCCTGTTCGAGCGGATGCGCCCCTTCCTGGAGAACGGCGGCGACTGGGACAGCCTGAAGGACGAGATGATCGGCGCGACGCTGGAACGCGCCGTGCGCTCCGGCCGGCTGGAACGGGCCGACGGCTCGGTCGTTGAGTTCTCCACCCTGCCGCTTCCCGACGGGGCGGTGCTGAACAGCTATCTCGACGTCACCGACAGCGCCCGGCTGGAGCAGGCGTTGCGCGCCTCCAACGCCGCGCTGGAGGCCGCCGACCAGTTGAAGAGCGAGTTCATCGCCAACGTCTCCCACCATCTGCGCAACCCGCTGAACGGCATCATCGGCTTCGCCGAAGTGCTGGCGAACCAGTATTTCGGGGAGCTGAACCCGCGCCAGATCGAGTATGTGAAGGGCGTTCTGAACGCGGGCGAGCGGCTGCTGGAGCTGATCGACGACGTGGTCGACATGACCAGCCTGGGGGCCGGGGTGACCACGCTGGACCGCGGCACTGTGGACGTGCCCGACCTGCTGGAGACGGTGGGCGAGCTGACCCGCGAATGGGCGCGGCGCGAGGGGCTGCGGCTCGACCTCTCCGCCCCGTCGTCGCTGGGCGAGGCGGAGGGCGACGAGCGGCGGCTGAAGCAGGCGCTGTTCACCCTGGTCGTCGGGGCCATCCGCCACCCGCCGGCCGACCGGCGCATCCTGCTGTCGGGGGAGCGGACCGCCGAAGCCCTGGTTCTGACCGTGGGCAGCGGCACCGGGCCGGGCGAGGCCGCCCCGCCCTCGCGCTACGACCGCAACGACCCGCGCGGCGCGGCGGCGCTCGGCCTGTCGCTGGTGCGCAACGTCATGGAGCTGCACGGCGGGCGGCTGGAGGTCGAGGAATGGCCGGGCCACGGCACCCGCTTCCGCTGCGTCCTGCCGCTTTCGCCCGCCTCCTGACGCGCCCGGTCAGCGCTGGCCGCGCCTTTTGTCCCGGAAGGGCTCGGCGCTGCCGCCGTGCGGCGATGTGACGGACTCCGCCGCCGCGACCGGACGGTCGGTGGTGATCAGCCGCGCGCCGCGCTGGTAGGTGGCCCAGCGCCACAGCCACTGCATGGTGACCAGCACCCGCTTGTGGAAGTTCACCAGCAGATAGACGTGGATGATCGCCCACAGCACCCAGGCGAACCAGCCCTTCAGCTTGCGCGTCCCGAAATCGAAGACGGCGGCGCTGCGCCCGACGATGGCGGTGTTGCCACGGTTGCGGAAGCGGAAGGGCTCCAGCGGCTGGCCGCGCAGCAGGCTGGCCTCCAGCCCGCCGCCGAGATGCTCGCCCTGCTGCTTTGCGACCTGGGCCAGACCGGGCAGCGGCGTGCCGTCGTCGCCGGCCAGCGCCGCCGTGTCGCCCAGCGCGTAGACGTCCGGCACGCCCGGCACCGACATGTCGGCGTCGACCGGGATGCGCCCGCTGCGGTCGGTCTCCACCCCCAGCCAGGAGCCGGCGGGCGAGGCCTTGACCCCGGCGCCCCAGACGATGGCCCCCGCCGGGATGAAGCGCCCGCCGACCGTCGCACCCTCCGGCGTGATGCTCTCCACCGCCTGCCCGGTCAGCACGACGACGCCCAGTTCCTCCAGCTTGCGGCGGGCGTATTGGCCGAGATCGTCCGGGAAGGTGGACAGGATGCGCGGCCCGGCCTCGACCAGCAGGACGCGGGCGGTCCGCGGGTCGATGCGGCGGAAGTCGCGGGCCAGCGCGAAGCGGGCCAGTTCGGCCACCGCCCCGGCCATCTCCACGCCGGTGGGACCGCCGCCGACCACGATGGTGGTCATCAGCGCCTTCTGCCGGGCCGGCTCCTCGCACATCTCCGCCTGCTCGAAATTCATCAGCAGCCGGGCGCGGATCCGCCGGGCGTTCTCGATGGTCTTCAGGCCGGGGGCGATCTCCGCCCAGTCGTCATGCCCGAAATAGCTGTAGGAGGAGCCGGTCGCCAGCACCAGCCGGTCGTAGGGGACGAAGCTGCCGTCGGCCAGTTCCACCCGCTTGGCCGTGCGGTCGATCCCGGTCACCTCGCCCATCACCACGTCGATGTTGGGGTGGCGGCTGACGATGCGGCGGATCGGCTCGGCGATGTCGGCGGGCGACAGGGCGGCGGTCGCCACCTGGTAGAGCAGCGGCACGAACAGGTGGTAGTTGTTCCGGTCGATGATGGTGACGCGGATGTTCGTCCCGCCCAAGGCCTCCGCGCAGGCCAGACCGCCGAACCCCGCGCCGACGATCACGACATGGGGGCGGCTGTCCACGGGCGCGGGGGTGCGGTCGATCTGCGGCACGGCGATGGTCTCCGGTCAAGACGATCCTGCACCGATAACCGTCGATGCCCCGCCGATGTTGCGGTGCATTCCGGAGCCAATGGACGCCGCCGCTGCCCCCACCCTAACCCTCCCCCGCTGCGCAGGGGAGGGGACTGCCGCCGCCTCGCAATCATCTCCCTCCCCTGCGCAGCGGGGGAGAGCCGGGGTGGGGGCAATGCTCCCCAAAATGATGCTCATACGCAGTCCACGCACCCCGCCATCACCGCGGCAGGGTCACCGTCACCCGCAGCCCCCCTTCCGGACGGTTCGCCAGCGCGATGTCGCCGCCGTGGCCGCGCACCACCGTGCGGGCGGTGGCCAGACCCAGCCCCACCCCGCCGGTGTCGCGGGAGCGCGAACGCTCCAGGCGGTAGAAGGGGGCGAAGACCTTCTCGAACTCGGCCTCCGGGATGCCGGGGCCACCGTCCTCGATCTCCACCCGCAGCTCCCCGTCCACCGGCCGCAGGCGCACCGTGAAGCCGCCGCCATAGGCGATGGCGTTGTCCATCAGGTTGGCGAAGGCGCGGCGCAGGGCCACCGGGCGCCCATCCACGGTCGCGTGCGCCGGCCCCTCGTAGGCCGCCGCGTGGCCGGCGTCCACGCGGTCGTCGCACAGGCTCTGCAGCAGATCGGCGAGGTCGAGCGGGCCGCGCGGCTCGTGGTTGGCGTCGTCGCGGGCGAAGGCCAGCGTGGCGTTGATCATCGCCGCCATCTCGTCGAGGTCGGCCAGCATCTTGCGCTGCATCTCCGGGTCCTCGACCAGCTCGGCGCGCAGCCGCAGGCGGGTCAACGGCGTGCGCAGGTCGTGGCTCATCGCCGCCAGCATCTGGGTGCGGTCGGCGACGAAGCGGGCCAGACGCGCCTGCATCCGGTTGAAGGCGCGGGTGGCGGCGCGCAGCTCCTGGGGGCCGGCCTCGGGCAGGGGCGGCGCCTCGCCGTCCACGCCCAGCCGCTCCGCCGCGTCGGCGAAGCGCGCGATGGGGGCGGTCATGCGGCGCGCGGTCCAGACCGAGACCAGAGCCACCGCCCCGACGATGCCGGCCATCCACAGCGCGAAGCGCAGCAGCCGGAACGGCCCCTCCAGCGGGTCGCCGCCGACGAAGGTCAGCCAGGACCCGTCCTTCAGCCCCACCGACAGCCGGACGTCGGTGCCCCATCGGTGCTCGTCCACCGGGAAGGGGCCGGGCATCGGGCGCTCCCGCCGGACCTCGACCACCACGGCGCGGTCGGGATCGTCCAGCTCGCCGCGGATGGCGCGGCGCAGCCGGTCGAAGGGGAAGCCCTCGCGCTGGTTGGCGAAGCGCGGCGTCTCGGGATTCCAATCCACCCGCAGCACGGGGTCGTCGATCGCCTTGACCAGCCGCCGCCGCTCCGGCGGCGGGGTGCTCTCGACGAGCTGGACGATGGCGGTGACGCGCTGGACGAGGACGCGCATGCTGTGGGCCGGCGGCCCCGGAGGGCGGTCGGTCAGGTAGACCAGCGCGCTGACCGCCTGGGTCAGCAGCAGCGCCAGCACCACGGTCAGCACCAGCCGCGAGGCGATGCTGTCCGGCAGCCAGCGCCGGGCCACCAGCAGGCGGCTCCTGCGGGAGGTCTCCATATCAGCCTCCCGTCACCGCCGGGGTGAACAGATAGCCGCCGCCGCGCACCGTCTTGATCATGGTGGGGTCGGCGGGGTCGGGTTCGATCTTGCGGCGCAGCCGGCTGACCTGCACGTCGATGGAGCGGTCGAAGGGCACCGCCGACCGTCCGCGCGCCAGATCGAGCAGCTGATCGCGGGTCAGCACCCGTTGCGGATGCTCCACGAAGGCGACCAGCAGGTCGTATTCCCCGGCGGAGAGCTGGACCAGCACCCCGTCGGGCGAGCGCAGCTCCCGCTTGGCGAGGTCGAGCGTCCAGCCCTCGAAGCCCAGCGTCTTGCCGGTGGCGCCGCCGGCCACCGGCGGGCCGGAGGCGCGGCGCAGCACGGCCTTGACGCGGGCCAGAAGCTCGCGCGGGCTGAAGGGCTTCGCCAGATAGTCGTCGGCGCCCATCTCCAGCCCGACGATGCGGTCCGTCTCCTCGCCCATCGCGGTCAGCATGATGACCGGCGTCTGCGCCGTCTCGGGCGCGGCGCGCAGGCGGCGGCACAGGCTCAGCCCGTCCTCCCCCGGCATCATCAGGTCGAGAACGATCAGGTCCACGCGCGCGCTGTCCAGCGTGCGCATCATCTCCACCCCGTCCTTGGCCCCGGTGACGCGGAAGCCGTGCCGCGTCAGGAACTGCGACAGGAGGGTGCGGATTTCGCGGTCGTCGTCGACCACCAGCAGGTGAGGTGTGCGGTCCATGGAACGCATGATCCGACGCGCGGGCGCCGGGGTGAAGAAGAAATGTGTAACGCCACGTTACGGGGAGGCCGGCTGTTACACAGCGTTACCAATTCACGCAAGGCCGGACATCAACCGGATACGTTGCCGGCCCATCATCGGGGTCATCGGGAACGCAAGACCCCGTCGATAACAAGGAGCATCCCCATGAAACGCGCTATGATGACCACCGCCGCGCTGGTTCTCGGTCTCGGCCTCGCCGTGCCGGTCTTCGCCCAGCAGCAGCCGGGTCCCGGCGCCGGCCCTGGCCCCGGTCCGGACGGCGGCCGGCATTTCTCCCGGATGTGCGAGGATCAGGACGCCCGGCTGGCCGGCATGCTGGCCTTCGCCGAGAAGAAGCTGAACATCACCGACCAGCAGCGCGCCGCCTGGACCAAGTTCGCCGACACCGCGAAGGCGAGCCAGAAGCACACCCAGGATCTCTGCGCCAAGTACAAGGACCAGCCCATGCCCGCAGCGGCGCCTGCCCGGCTGGAGCGCATGGAGGCCATGATGTCGGCCCGCCTCGCCCAGCTTCAGGAGGTGCGCCCGGCGGCGACCGACCTCTACGCCCAGCTCACCCCCGACCAGCAGAAGCAGGCCGACCGCTTCCTGAGCCGCGCCGGACACGGCATGGGCGGCGCGATGGGCGGCCCCGGCATGCGCCACCACGGCCCCGGCCATGGCCCCGGTCCGGGTCCCGACAAGGGCCCCCGCGGCGGCTGATCCCTTGCCTACTAGGGGGATGCTTTTACCCTCTTTAACCCTCTCCCCGGAGGGGAGAGGGGACTTCGAATGCAGACCCCCTGTCATACCTCCCGTCAGCCGTTGACGGAGCGGGCCGCCGGTTTCCCCGGCGGCCCGTTTCCATTTTGAGCCGGCTTACTCGGCGCCCGGAACGCCCTTGGAGGTCGAGTATTCGAAGTGCAGCGCCTCGCCCGGATGGACCAGCGGGTGGATGGCGTGGGCCGCCTGCGCCGCCTCGGAGAAGCCGCAGAGGATCAGCTTCAGCTTGCCGGGGTAGGTGGCGATGTCGCCGATGGCGTAGACGCCGGGGGCGCTGGTGGCGCAGCCGGGCAGGCTGACGCCGATGTGGCTACGCTCCAGGTTCAGGCCCCACTCGGCGATCGGCCCCAGATTCATCGACAGGCCGAAGAAGGCGAGCAGCGCGTCGGCCGGCAGGTCCTTCTCCTCGCCGTCCAGCGTGGCGACGCGCACGGCGGACAGCTGGCCGTTCTCGCCCACCAGACCGGAGAGCTGATAGGGCACCACCATCTCCACCTTGCCCTCGCGGACCAGGACGTCCATGCGGGCGACGCTTTCCGGGGCGGCGCGGAACTTGGGCCGGCGGTGGACGACATAGACCTTCTCCGCCACGTCGGCCAGCGACAGCGTCCAGTCCACGGCGGAGTCGCCGCCGCCGGCGATCACCACGCGCTTGCCGGCGAAGTCCTGCTTGCGCCGGACCATGTAGAAGACCGACGTGCCCTCATATTGCTCCAGCCCGTCCAGCGGCGGGCGGTTGGGGCCGAAGGCGCCGCAGCCGGCGGCGATGATCACCGCCTGGGTGTCGATGCGGGTGCCGATGCTGGTCTCCACCAGCCAGCGCCCGTCGTCCGTCCGGGTCAGCTTCTCGACCTGCTGGCCCAGGTGAAAGGTCGGGCTGAAGGGGGCAGCCTGCTCCGCCAGCCGGTCGATCAGGTCGGCGGCCTCGATGGCCGGGTGGGCCGGGATGTCGTAGATCGGCTTTTCCGGGTACAGCGCGGTGCACTGCCCGCCCACCATGTCCAGCGCGTCCACCACATGGCATCGCATCTTCAGCATGCCGCATTCGAACACGGCGAAGAGACCGACGGGGCCGGCGCCGACGATGACGACGTCGGTGCGATGGACGGTGTGCGACATGGGACGCGCTGCCTTGTGCAAACAGGGGGAACGAAGACGCCTTCAATTGTCCGGTTTCGCGCGCCCGGTCAACCCCGCCCTGCACGGGGAGGGCGAACGGCGCGCGCAAAATGGGTGCGGTCCCGCCGATTTCCTTCTGGGCGTGCGGTCGCGGTGGGGTAGGATTTGCCCGTTTTCCCCGTGCCGGAGCGGCCGCAATGAAGGATTGGCGATGAAGGAGCTGCGCTGCCTCGTGTTCACCGACCAGGAGGTCGTGAAGGCCGTGCTCGACCGCCGCCGCCGGATGCGCGAGCCGTTGCCCAACGGCACGGTCGGCACGGTCACCTACCGCCCCGGCCAGCCCGGCGGCGGCGGAGTGGAGACGCTGATCCAGGTCACCGGGGACGAGGGCGACGACCGCAGCATGACCCTGCACGAGTCCGAGGTCGCGGCGGCGCTGGTATCCTACTGCATGGGCCGCAAGATCCCCCTGCCCGTCGAGTCCGACAAGATGATCCACATCATCAACGGCGCCCTGACGCTGATGATCACCATGAACTTCAAGAAGCCCCCCCGTCTGGTGGAGGACCGCAGCGAGGCGACGGAGCCGCCCCCCACTCCCGGTCCGGTGCCGCGCAAGGCCGCCTCGCGACGTTGATTAGACCGCATCCAGTGACATGACCCAGACCGATTCCATCCCCAACGCGCGCGCCGTGGTGCTGCCGAGCGAGGACGCGACCGCCGCGTTGGCCCGCCGCTTGGCCGCGGCGCTGGCGCCCGGCGACCTCGTGGCCCTGCGCGGCGACCTGGGCGCCGGCAAGTCCGCCCTGTGCCGCGCCCTGATCCGCGCCGTGACGGAGGAGGACGCCGAGGTGCCCTCCCCCACTTTCACGTTGGTCCAGACCTACGAGACGGACATCGGCCCGGTCTGGCATTTCGACCTCTACCGCCTGTCCGGCCCCGACGAGGTGACCGAGCTGGGCTGGGACGAGGCCCGCGCCGAGGCCGTCCTGCTGGTGGAATGGCCGGACCGGCTGGGGCCGCTGCTGCCCGCCGACCGTCTCGACGTCGCGATGAGCTTCGCCAGTCCCAGCGAGCGCCGCGCCACCCTGACCGGCCATGGCGTCTGGGAAGCGCGCTTGCACGCCCTCGACCTCACCGGGCTGGAGCGGCCGTCGTGACCGACCGCGCGTCGCAGATCGCCGCCTTCCTCGTCCGCCACGGGCTGGAGGGAGCCAAGCGCGAGCCGCTGGCCGGCGACGCCTCGGCGCGCCGCTACGAGCGCCTGAGGACGCCGGACGGCGGGACGCTGATCCTGGTCGACACCCCCGCCCCGGCGGAGGATCTGGTGCCCTTCATCGCCATCGGTGCGACGCTGGACCGGCTGGGCTTTTCCGTCCCCGCCATCCTGGCGGCGGAGGTCGAGGCGGGGCTGGCCCTCCAGGAGGATTTCGGCGACGGCACCCTGACCCGCCTGCTGAACGCCGGAGAGGAGCCGCGCCCGCTCTACGAACTGGCGACCGACGTTCTGATCGAGCTGCACCGCCGCTTCCCGGTGGAGGAGGCGGCCTGCCTGAATCTGCCGCTCTACGACGCGGCCCTGTTCACCCAGCAGGTGGCGCTGTTCGCCGACGTCTACCTGCCCGCGGCGACGGGAAAGCCCCTGTCGGACAAGGCCCGGTCCGACTTCGACGCGGCCTGGGCCGCCGTCGTTCCGGAGGCGTGCGCCGGGCCGCAGTCGCTGCTGCTGCGCGATTACCATGTGGACAACGTGATGCGGCTGCCCCGGCCCGGCCTGCGGGCGGCGGGGCTGATCGACTACCAGAGCGCCGGGCTCGGCCCCGTCGCCTACGATCTGGTGTCGCTGCTGGAGGACGCCCGCCGCGACCTGCCCGCCGGGCTGGAGGGCGTGCTGCTCGACCGCTACCGCGCCGCCTTCCCGGATCGGGACTGGGACGCCTTCCGCCGCTCCTACGCGGTGCTGGGCGCGATCCGGCACACCCGCATCGTCGCCATCTTCGTGCGTCTGGCGTTGCAGCGCCGACGCGGCTATCTCCTTCACCTGCCGCGCGTCTGGCGGCTTCTGGACGGCCAGCTCGCCAAGCCCGAACTGGCCCCGGTCGCCGACTGGTTCGCCCGTCATCTGCCGCCGGGAACCCGCGCGGAGCTTGTCGTTCCGGAGCCGGATTGATTATGTCGCCTGTCTCGAAGAAGACCCGTACCAAGACCATGCCCGCCCCGTCCGCCGCCGTCCCGCAGAAGGCCATGGTGATGGCCGCCGGGCTGGGCCTGCGCATGCGCCCGCTGACCCTGGAGCGCCCGAAGCCCCTGATCCCGGTGATGGGCAAGCCGATGCTCGACCACGCGCTCGACCGGCTGGAGGAGGCCGGGGTCGCCTCCGCCGTGGTCAACAGCCACTACAAGGGCGACATGATCGCCGCCCATCTGGCCGGGCGCACCGTCCCGGCCATAACCCTGTCGCCGGAGGACACGCTTCTGGAGACCGGCGGCGGCGTGAAGAAGGCGCTGCCCCTGCTCGGCATCGACCCGGTCTATGTGGTCAACGCCGACATCCTGTGGCTCGACGGCCCTTCCCCCACGCTGGCGCGGCTGGCCCGCCACTGGAACCCGGACGAGATGGACGCGCTCCTGCTGCTGATGGCGACCACCAAGGCGGTGGGCTACGAGGGGCGCGGCGATTACCACATGGACCCGCTGGGCCGGCTGACCCGGCGCGGCGAGCAGGAGATCGCCCCCTTCGTCTACGCCGGCGTCCAGATCGTGAAACCGGAACTGTTCGGGCAGGACACGCCGGACGGCGCCTTCTCCACCAACCGCGTCTGGGACCGCGCGCAGGAGGCCGGGCGCCTCTTCGGCCTCGCCCATGACGGGCTGTGGTTCCACATCGGCACCCCCGACGCGCTGGCCGAGACGGAGGAGATGCTGTCGATGAGCGACGTGTCGGTGGTCACCACCTGACCGGCCGCCGGACCGGCCGCCCAGCCGCCCCTTTGTGAGAATTTTTGTATTCCTTGACGCTTTGTGGTCTCATTGCCCCACATCTAGTATCCTCGCGCGTCTGACGATACAGCTTCCGGGGCAGGCATGAGCGGCAGGGCGGAGCCCAAGGTCTATTCGATTCCCACCGGCGTGTCCTTCGTGGACCAGCTCGCCGCGGGCATCCTGGACCGCGTGGGGAACGACCCGCTGGCGCTGGCCGGGGTGACTGTCCTGCTGCCGACGCGCCGCTCCTGCCGCTCGCTGCGCGAGGCCTTCCTGCGCCGCTCCGGCGGGCAGCCGATGCTTCTCCCGCGGATGAGCCCGCTGGGCGAGTTGGACGCCGCCTCGCTCAGCCTGACCTCGGCGGAGGAGCTGCCCGGCGTGCCGCTGGAGCTTCCGGACCCGATCAGCGGGCTGAAGCGCCAGATGATGCTGGCCCGGCTGATCCTCCAGGCGACCGGCGTGTCGGCCACCACCGCGCAGGCGGTCCGGCTGGGCGCCGACCTCGGCCGGCTGATCGACGCGGTGTGGACGGAAAACGTCGCCTTCGACCGGTTGGCCTCGCTGGTGCCGGAGGATTATGCCCAGCACTGGCAGGTGACGCTGGAGTTCCTGAAGATCGTCACCGAGCACTGGCCCGCCATCCTCGGCGCCAGCGCGCTGACCGACCCGGCGCAGCGCCGCAACCTCGTGCTCCAGACGCAAGCCGCGCTCTGGCGGGCGGAGCCGCCGCAGGGGCTGGTCATCGCCGCCGGCTCCACCGGCTCCATCCCGGCCTCCGCCGACCTGCTGGCCGTGGTCGCTGCCCTGCCGCAGGGCGCCGTCGTGCTGCCCGGCCTCGACCTGGAGGCCGACGAGGCGAGCTGGGACGCCATCCGCGCCGACGAGGCGCACCCGCAACACGGCCTCGCCCATCTGCTCGACCGGCTGTCGGTCGGCCGCGCCGCCGTCCGCCGCTGGAACGACGCGGAGGAGCCGCGGGCCGCCCGCGCCCGCCTGCTGGCCGAGGCCATGCGCCCCGCCGCCACCACGGAAAGTTGGCGGGAGCTGGACGGGCTGGACGCTGCGGCCCTGGAGGGGCTGACCCGGATCGACGCCCCGACCGCCGAGGAGGAGGCGTCGGTCATCGCGCTCCTGCTGCGCCACGCGCTGGAGACGCCGGGCAAGACGGCGGCGCTGGTCTCCCCCGACCGCAACCTCGCGCGCCGGGTCGCCATGGCGCTGACCCGCTGGGGCATCGCGGTCAACGACTCGGCGGGCCAGCCGCTGGTCCACACCGCGGTCGGCACCTATCTGCGGCTGACCGCCGAGCTGGCCGCCAGCCGCGCCCACCCGCTGGCCCTGTTGGCGCTCGCCAAGCACCCGCTGACCGCCGGCGGCCACGACCCGGCGGAGTTCCGCCGCTCCGCCCGCGCTCTGGAGCGCACCGTGCTGCGCGGCCCCCGCCCGGCGGAGGGCTTCGCCGGGCTGATCGCCGCGCTGAAGGCCACCGAACGGTTCGACCACCCGGACCAGCAGGCCGCCCTGCTCGGCTGGCTGGAAAATCTGGAAACGCTCGCCGCCCCCTTCATGGAGGTGCTGTTCAGCGACGCCCCGCTCGGCGACCTCATCCGCGCCCACGTCGCCTTCGCGGAGGCGCTGGCCTCGCGCACCGACGCGCCGGGGTCGGAGTTCCTGTGGCGGCAGGACGACGGCGAGGAGGCCGCGACCTTCGTCCATGAGCTGCTGGAGGCGACGGAGGGTTTCCCCACCGTGCCCGGCAAGGACTATCCGGCGCTGCTCGACGCGCTGATGGCGATGCGCCCGGTGCGCCCGCGCTTTCACCTTCATCCGCGCCTCTACATCCTTGGCCCGATGGAATCGCGCCTTCAACGTTTCGACCTGCTGATCCTCGGCGGGCTGAACGAGGGGACCTGGCCGCCCGACCCCGACGCCGATCCCTGGATGTCGCGCCCGATGCGCCGTGACTTCGGCCTGCCCAGCCCGGAGCGCATGGTCGGCCTGTCCGCGCACGACTTCACCCAAGCTTGCGGTGCCGAAGAGGTCGTTCTGACCCGCGCGGAGCGGGTGGACGGCACGCCGACCGTCCCGTCGCGCTGGCTGCTGCGGCTGGAGACGGTGCTGCGCGCGCTGGGTCTGGACGGGCGGATCGAGCTGGCCGGCGAGCCCTGGCTGGCCTGGGCGCGCGGGCTGGACGAGCCGGACGCCGTGCGCCCCGTCGCCCCGCCGGAGCCGCGCCCGCCGGTGTCCGCCCGCCCGCGCAAGCTGTCGGTCACCAAGATCGAGAAGTGGATGCGCGACCCCTACGCCATCTACGCCGAGCATGTGCTGCGGCTGCGCAAGCTCGACCCCATCGCCGCCGACCCCGGCGCCGCCGACCGCGGCCAGTTCATCCACGCGGCGCTGGACGCTTTCGTGAAGGCGTACCCCAGCCAACTGCCCGACGACGCGCTGCACCGGCTGCTGGCGATGGGGCGCGAGTCCTTCGGCCCGCTGCTGCACAGCCATCCCGACGTCTGGGCCTTCTGGTGGCCGCGCTTCGAGCGCATCGCCGAGTGGTTCGTCGGGCAGGAGCGCGACCGCCGCCGCACCCTGAAGCCCCTCGCCACCGAGGTGTCGGGCGAATTGATGCTGAGCGGCCCCGCCGGCCCCTTCCTGCTGACCGCCAAGGCCGACCGCATCGATTCGGGCGGCGAGGGGCTGGTCCTGATCGACTACAAGACCGGCACCCCGCCCTCGACCCGCGAGATCGAGCTGGGCTTCGCCCCGCAGCTGCCGCTGGAGGCCGCCATGGCCGAGGCCGGCGGCTTTGCCGGAGTCGCGAAGAACCGGGTCGCGGAGCTGGCCTTCTGGCGCCTGTCCGGCGGCGACCCGCCGGGCGAGGAGAAGGCGGTGAAGGGCGACCCGGCGACTCTGGCGGCCGAGGCCCGCGCCGGTCTGGAGGAGCTGATCCGCCATTTCGACGACCCCGCCACCCCCTACCGCTCCTGCCCCCGCCCGGCCATGGCCCCGCGCTACACCGACTACGCCCACCTCGCGCGGGTGCAGGAATGGTCGGCGGGTGGCGATGGGGGTGAGGGGTGATGCGCCCACGTCATAACCCCCACCCTAACCCTCCCCCGCTGGGCGGGGGAGGGAACGGCCGCCGCACGCTCCGAATGCCCTCCCCTGCCCAGCGGGGGAGGGAGGGGACCCATGCGCCGCATGGGGAGGGTGGGGGCAACGCCTCACACATGACGACCCGCCCATGACCGTCCTCGACTTCCCCGTCCGCGAGCTTCCGCTCGACCCCAACGTGGCGCAGCGGCTCGCCTCCGATCCGCTGTCGTCGGTGTGGGTGGGCGCCTCCGCCGGGTCCGGCAAGACGAAGGTGCTGACCGACCGCGTGCTGCGGCTGATGCTGTCCGGCACCGCGCCGGCGCGCATCCTCTGCCTGACCTTCACCAAGGCGGCAGCGGCGGAGATGTCCATCCGCATCAACCGCACGCTGGGCATCTGGGCGACCCTGCCCGACGAGGGGCTGGAGGACCGGCTCGCCGACCTCTGCGGCGAGCGGCCGAGCGCCGAGACCCGCACCATCGCCCGGCGGCTGTTCGCCCAGGTGGTGGATTGCCCGGGCGGCATGAAGATCCAGACCATCCACGCCTTCTGCCAGTCGCTGCTGCGCCGCTTCCCGCTGGAGGCCGGACTCGCCCCGCATTTCGAGGTGATGGACGAGCGCACCGCCGCCGGCCTGCTGACCGAGGCGCGGGACGAGGTGCTGCACGCCGGGCGCGCCGCGCCCGACAGCCCGCTCGGCAAGGCGATGGCCCGCCTGACCGCCGAGCTGAACGCCGAGGAATTCGCCGGCATCCTGGCCGAGCTGGCCAGCGAGCGCGGGCGCATCCAGCGCCTGTTCGAGAGCGTCCACGGGCTGGATGGCGCGGTGGACGCGGTCCACGAGGCGCTGGGCGTGCCGCCGGGCATCACCGAGGCCGCCATCCTGCGCGAGGCCTGCGCCGACCACGCCTTCGACGTCCCGGGGCTGCGCGACGCCTGCCGGGCGCTGTCCACCGGCAGCAAGACCGACGAGGAGCGCGGAGTCGGCATCCAGAGCTGGCTCGACGCCGCGGACAGCCGGGTCCGCGCCTTCCAGATCTACGCCCGCCATTTCCTGACGGCGGAGGGCGGCGCGCGCAAGACCCTGATCACCAAGAAGCCGGCAACCGCCTTCCCCGCCGCCCTGACGGCGCTGGAGCGCGAGGCGGAGCGGCTCGTTTCGCTGATGAAACGGGTTCGCTCGGCCGGAGTCGCCGCCTCCACCACCGCCCTGCTGACGCTGGCCGAGGCGCTTCTGCACGCCTACGAGGCGAAGAAGACGGCCAAGGCGCTGCTCGACTACGACGACCTGATCCTGTCGGCCAACGCCCTGCTGCGCGGCAAGGACGGCGTTCCCGCCGTGCCGTGGGTGCTGTTCAAGCTGGACGGCGGGCTGGACCACATCCTGATCGACGAGGCGCAGGACACCAACCCGGAGCAGTGGCAGGTCGTCGGCTCAATCGCCGAGGAGTTCTTCGCCGGCCTCAGCGCCCGTGACGGGGGCGAAACGACCCGCACCGTCTTCGCCGTGGGCGACGAGAAGCAGTCGATCTTCAGCTTCCAGCGCGCCGACCCCGCCGAATTCGCCCGGATGCGCCGCCATTTCCAGACCCGCGCCAAGGCCGCCGAGCGCGACTGGCACGCGGTGGCGCTGGACATCTCCTTCCGCTCCACCGCCACCGTGCTGCAAACCGTGGACGCGGTGTTCGGGCTGGACGGCGCCAAGGATGGTGTCGCTTCCGAAACGAGCCCGGTGATCCGCCACCGCGCCTTCCGCCGTGGTCACGCCGGTCTGGTCGAGCTGTGGCCCCCGGTGAAGCCGGTGGAGGCCGCCGACCCGCCCGCCTGGGCGCCGCCGGTGGAGCGCGAGACCGCCGATTCGCCGTCGGCCCGGCTGGCCGCGGTCATCGCCGATACCATCCGCGATTGGACCCAGCGCGGCGAGTCGCTCGAGTCGCGGGGCCGGCCGATCCAGCCCGGCGACGTCATGGTTCTGGTCCGCCGTCGCACCGCCTTCGTGACGGAGCTGGTGCGCGCCCTGAAGGACCGCGCCGTTCCGGTGGCCGGCGTCGACCGTATGGTGCTGACCGAACAGCTGGCGGTCATGGACCTGATGGCGCTGTGCGAGTTCCTGCTGCTGCCGGAAGACGACCTGACGCTGGCCACCGTCCTCAAGGGGCCGCTGATCGGGCTGACCGAGGATCAGCTGTTCGACCTCGCCCACGGGCGGCGCGGCACGCTGTGGCGGGCGCTGGTGGCCAAGGCGGAGGACGATCCCGCCTACCGACCGGCCCGCCGCTATCTGGGCGCCCAACTCGCCCGCACCGACTTCCTGGCGCCCTACGAGCTGTTCGCCGGGCTGCTCGCCGCCCCCTGCCCGGCCGACGAGGGCGGCTCGGGCCGCCGCGCCCTCCTGAAACGGCTCGGCCCCGACGCCCAGGACCCGCTGGACGAGTTCCTGGCCGTATGCCTGGCCTTCGAGAAGACCGAGCCGCCCTCGCTGCAGAATTTCCTGGCTTGGCTGGCGGCCAGCGAGGCGGAGATCAAGCGCGAGCTGGAGCAGGGCGGTGGACGCGTACGCATCATGACGGTGCACGGCTCCAAGGGTCTCCAGGCGCCCATCGTCTTCCTGCCCGACACGCTGGGCACGCCGACCCAGAGCCCGCCGATCCTCTGGCCCGACGAGGGCTGCGCCGTGCCGCTGTTCGCCGCCCGCCGCTCGCAGGAGGACGCGCTGTGCGCCGAGGCGCGCGCCCGCGCCAACCGCCGCCGCGACCAGGAGTACAGGCGCCTGCTGTACGTCGCGCTCACCCGCGCGGAGGACCGGCTGTACGTCTGCGGTTACCAGGGCAAGAAGGAGCCGTCGGAGGCCTGTTGGTACAAGCTGGTCGAGGCGGCGATGGGCGAGATCGGCGTGCCACACCCCTTCGACTTCTCCGCCCTCTGCCCGGACGGCTGGAGCGGCGAGGGCTGGCGGCTGGCCGACCCGCAGACCGCCGTGCCCAAGCCGGACGGCGCCGGGGCCGGTCGCGTGCTGGCGACGCAGGAGGCGCCGCCCTGGCTGACCGCCGCCGCGCCGGAGGAGCCGGAACCGTCGCGCCCCCTCACCCCCTCCCGCCCGGACGGCGACGAGCCGGCGATGCGCTCGCCGCTCGGCGAGGACGACGGCGCGCGCTTCAAGCGCGGCCTGCTGATCCACCGGCTGATGCAGACCCTGCCCGACCTGCCGCCCGACGCGCGGGAGGCCGCCGCCCGCCGCTACCTCGCCCGCCCCGGGCATGAGCTGACGGCGGAACGCCAGGATGAAATCGCATCCGAAACGATGCGCGTCCTGACCGACCCGCGCTTTTCCCGGCTGTTCGGCCCCAACTCCCGCGCCGAGGTGGAGGTGGTCGGTCTGGTGACCGGGCGCGCCCTGTCGGGCCGGATCGACCGGCTGGTGATCGAGGACGACGCGGTGTGGATCGTCGACTACAAGACCAACCGCCCGCCGCCCGTCCGGGCGGAGGACGTGCCGCCCGTCTATGTCCGCCAGATGGAGGCCTACCGCGCGGCGCTGCGCGCCATCTACCCGGAGAAGCGGGTGCGCTGCGTCCTGCTGTGGACGGATACCCCGGCGCTGATGGAGCTTCCGGAGTGAGGCGCGCGCGATAGTCCGCCGTGGGAACTTTTCACCCCCGGCCGCGTTGCACGGGGCGGCGGATTGGGTTGACGAGACCGCATTCGCGCCCCGGCTTGACCGGGAAGGGGGGTCGGTCATACATTTTGCCAAATTCCACCGATGAGGGATGGGTCCGCCGCCGGTGGAAAATCGGCGCGGCGGTGCCCCTGAACCCAGGCATAGAGGTCACATGAGCGATCCCATCAAGGTCACCGACGACAGCTTCGAGCAGGACGTGCTGAAGGCCGACGGTCCGGTCCTGGTCGATTTCTGGGCGGAGTGGTGCGGCCCCTGCAAGATGATTGCTCCCGCGCTCGACGACCTCGCCAAGGAGTATGGCGGCAAGGTCACCGTCGCCAAGCTGAACATCGACGACAACCCCGGCACCCCGACCAAGTACGGCGTGCGTGGCATCCCGACGCTGATGCTGTTCAAGAACGGCAACGTCGCCGCCACCAAGATCGGCGCCCTGCCGAAGACCGCCCTGTTCACGTGGGTCGACGAAGCTCTCTGAGCCCCGCTCCCCGGACAATCGAAAAGCCCCGCCCCTCCGGCGGGGCTTTTTGTTTGCGCGGCCTTGCGGCCTGTCGGAGACTGCGCGGGCCATGGCCTACCGACTGCCGCCCCTCAACACCCTGCGCCTGTTCGAGGCCGCCGGCCGCCACCAGAGTTTCAAGGCGGCGGCGGAAGAACTGCACCTGACCCCCAGCGCGGTCAGCCACGGCATCCAGACGCTTGAGGAATGGCTGGGGGTGGAGCTGTTCCTGCGCGGCAACCGCAGCCTGTCGCTGACCCCCGCCGGCCACGCCTATCTCCCCCGCGTGCGCGACGCGCTGCACGCGCTGGCGCTGGCGACGGAAAGCGTGCCGGGCCGCGCACCCAGCGGGCGGCTGTCGGTCAGCGCCGCCCCGACCTTCGCGTTGCGCTGGCTGATCCCCCGCCTGCCCACCTTCCAGGAGCGTCACCCGGCGATCACGGTGGCGCTGGACACCGCCCACCGGGTGGTCGAGTTCCCCCGCGACGGCATCGACGCCGGCATCCGGCTGGGCCGCGGCGACTGGCCCGGTCTGGCCGCGCTGAAGCTGATGGAGGAAGACCTCGTCCCGGTGGCCGCCCCCGCCCTGGCGGCGCGCATCGCCTGTCCCGCCGACCTCGCCGCCGTCCCGCTGCTCCACGTCGCCGACGTGTCGGAGGACTGGAGCGCCTGGGCCGAGGCCGCGGGCCTGCCCCCCGCGGCGCTGGACGACGGGCTGAAGCGCGGGTTGCGGCTGGACGCCATCCACATGGCGGTGGACGCCGCGGTGCGCGGGCTCGGCGTCATCATCGGGCGGCGCCCGACCGTCGATCCGGAGCTGGCGTCCGGCCAGCTGGTCGAGGTGATGGGGCCGCGCCTGCGCGCGAAAAGCGCCTATTGGCTGGTCACCGCCCGCGACAGCCTGCGCCGCCCGGAGGTCGCCGCCTTCCGCGCCTGGATGCGCGCGGAGTTCGCTCCGGGGACGATGAGCCGCTTCGGGTGAAAACCGCTCATCCGAGGGTGAAAAGCTCCCGTTTGCCGGAGCGCCGCTGGCGGCCCGATGCTGGGGCTTCCATCGCATCGGCCGGAGGCCACCATGACCCTGCACGCCCTCCCCCGCACCGCCCCGCCACCGGCGCGCCGCCTTCGCGCACTGCTGGCCTGGATCACCAATCTGCGCGAGCAGAGCCGCCAGCGCGATGCCCTGCTGTCCCTCTCTGATTACGAACTGCGGGACATCGGCATCACCCGCTACGACGCCGTGACCGAGGCGCGAAAGTCTCTCTGGCGCTGAGCCTTACCCCACCAGACGCCGGACCGTCCGCTCCACCGACCCGACGTAGGAGCCGCCGAACAGCCGCACATGCACCAGCAGCGGGTAAAGATTGTAGAGATCCCGCCGCAGTTCGAAGAAGCCTGGACGGAGAGGCCGGATCTCCCCATAGCGGCGGAAGAAGGCGTCCCCGAAGGTGCCGAACAGGGTGGTGAAGGCCAGCTCGACCTCCGCGTCGGCGTGGTGCAGCGCCGGGTCGATGAAGGCGGCCACCCGCCCGCCGCGGGCCAGCACATTCCCGCCCCACAGGTCGCCATGGATCAGCGAGGGCGGCCCCGGCTCCCCGATCAGCTCCGGCAGGCGGGCGGCGAGCCGCTCCAGCCCGGCCATCAGCCCGGCGTCGATGCGCCCCTCCTCCAGCGCCTTGCGGCCCATGTGCAGAAGGCGGCGGTCGCGGAAGAAGGCGATCCAATCCGCCGTCTCACCGTTCGGCTGGGGCAGCGGTCCGATCAGCGTGTCGCGCGGGAAGCCGTAACGCTCCGCCGTGACGCCGTGCAGGGCGGCGACCAGCTCCGCCGCGTGCGCCTCCACCGCCGGGGTGATGCCGCCGTCGGTGTCGATGCGGTCCATCACCAGCAGCCGGTCGTCGGCGTGATGCACCGCCGGCACCGGCAGGGCGGAGCGTTCGACCAGATGGCGCAGCATGAAGCCCTCCGGCTCCAGCCCCGTCCCGCTTCCGGAGGCGACCTTCGCCACCAGCCGCCGGCCGTCCGCCAGGGTCACGGCCCACAGCGCCGCGTTGTGCCCGTCGGCCAGCCGGTCGAGCGACCGGACCGGACCGCCCAGCGCCCGTTCCAACTCGGTCCGCAGGCTTGCAGAGCGGGTCACAGCCGGTCCCGCCGGATCGCCTCCAGCAGCCCCGCGGCCCCGGCCTCGCAGAGGTCCAGCACCTCGGTGAAGTGCAGCCCCTCGCCGTAATAGGGGTCGGGCACCTCGCGCTTCGGCGCGTCGGGAGCGTAGTCGAGGAACAGCGCGACCGTCGCCCGGCTGTCCGCCGGAGCCATGCGCCGCAACTGCGTCAGGTGCCCGCCGTCCATCGCCAGGATGTAGTCGAAGTCGGCGAAGTCCGCCGCGGTCACCTTGCGGGCGCGCAGGTCCGACAGATCCACGCCGCGGGCCTTGGCGGCGCGCTGGCTGCGCGGGTCGGGCGCCTCCCCCACGTGATAGCTGTGGGTGCCCGCCGAATCGGTGCCGATGCGGTCCGCCAAACCGGCTTGCCGAACCCGGTCGCGGAACACACCTTCCGCGGTGGGCGACCGGCAGATGTTGCCCGTGCACACGAACAGGACCTTGACCATACCGGCCTCCTCCTCTCTGGTCTCCGCATCCGAGATCTAGCAGCCGTTCCCCGAACCCGCCAGGGCGCCATGACCAACGCCATGATGAGCATCACCAACCATCTGAAGCCGACCGACTCCATCGTCATCCTGACCGGGGCGGGCATTTCCAAGGAATCCGGCCTGGACACCTTCCGCTGCGCCGACGGCATCTGGGCCAAGGTCGATCTGGAGGACGTCGCCACGCCGGAGGGCTTCGCCCGCGACCCGGTGCTGGTCCACCGCTTCTACAACGACCGGCGGCGCGGCCTGCGCGACCCCGCGGTGCAGCCGAACGCCGCCCATGCCGCTTTGGCCGAGTTGGAGCGGCGCTGGAAAGGCGACCTGCTGCTGGTCACCCAGAACATCGACGACCTGCACGAGCGCGCCGGGTCGCACACGCTGATCCACATGCATGGGGAGCTGAACGCGGTCTTCTGCCGCCACTGCCGCAGCAAGGTGGAGCAGTGGACCGGCGACCTGTCGGTGGAGGACGTCTGCCCGTCCTGCGCCCGCAAGGGCGGCATGCGCCCCGACGTGGTGTGGTTCGGCGAGATGCCCTACCAGATGGAGCGGATCTACCGCGCGCTGGGCGCCTGCGACCTGTTCGTCTCCATCGGCACCTCCGGCAACGTCTATCCCGCCGCCGGCTTCGTGGCCGAGGCGCGCAACGCCGGCGCCCTGACCGTGGAGCTGAACCTGGAGCCGTCGGCGGGCGCCAGCCTGTTCGCGGACTCCGTCAACGGCCCGGCGACCGAGCTGGTCCCGGCCTTCGTGCGCGAGTTGCTGAACCTTTGAGCGACGACCTGGAGATCCTGTTCGAACAGGCCCGCGCCTGCCGGCTGTGCGCGGGGGTGTTGCCGCACGGCTGCCGCCCGGTGCTGCGCGGCAGCCCGTCCTCCCGCCTGCTGATCGTCGGGCAGGCGCCGGGGGCGCGGGTGCACGCCAGCGGCATTCCCTGGAACGACCCGTCCGGCGACCGGCTGCGCCAGTGGCTGGCCATGGACCGCACGGCCTTCTACGACGAGAGCCGGATCGCCATCGTCCCCATGGGACTCTGCTACCCCGGCACGGCGCCGAAGGGCGGCGATTACCCGCCGCGCCCGGAATGCGCCCCGCTCTGGCACCCGCCGCTGCGCGCCGCCCTGACCGGGGTGCGGCTGACCCTGCTGGTCGGCGGCTACGCCCAGGCTTACTATCTGGGAAACCGCCGGCGGCGGACGATGACCGACACGGTGGCGGCGTGGCGGGACTATCTGCCGGAGTTCCTGCCCCTGCCCCACCCGAGCTGGCGCAACACCGCTTGGCTGAAGAAGAATCCCTGGTTCGACGCGGAGCTGGTGCCCGCGCTGCGCCGCCGCGTGGCGGACACCCTGGGCGCCCTGGACGGGTGACTCATCCCTCCATGGCCTCGATGCGCTCCATGTCCTCGTCCGACAGGCCGAAATGGTGGCCGATCTCATGGATCAGGACGTGGCGGACGATGGCGAACAGGTCCTCGCCCGTCTCGCACCAGTAGTCCAGGATCGGGCGGCGGTAGAGGAAGATCATGTCCGGCCCGCTGCGCAGGTCGGCGACGCTCTGCCGCGTCATATCGACGCCCCGGTAGAGGCCGAGCAGGTCGAAGGGACTCTCCAACTCCATCTCGCGCTCGGTCTCCTCGTCGGGGAAATCCTCGACATGGATCGACAGATTGGCGATCGGGGCCAGGAGTTCTCGCGGAATCGTCTCCAGCGCGTCCTCGGCCATCCGCTCGAGGTCGGGGGTGGAGGGGGGAACGGTGTGGGTGTGTGCCGGTTTGCGCATCATACCGGTGAAGGTAGCGTTGCTTGCCGCCCAGGCCAAGCGGCGCTAAACCGGAAGACGGACCGGAACACCGATTTGATCCACAATCGATCCGTGTCCGTTACGCCTTGCACAGACCAACCAATTACAGGCCAACCAACTACAGGCCAACCAACAATGGGGGAAGGAATGTCGGACAAGCTGGTGGGCGCCAAGCGGCAGACCGCGCTGAAGGAACTGCATGGCTGGGCGGAGGTGCTGGAGCGCGACGCGATCCGCAAGACCTACCATTTCCCCGACTTCCCCGCCGCCTGGGGCTTCATGAGCCAGGTCGCCCTGCTGGCGGAGCGGACGAACCACCATCCGGAATGGTTCAACGACATGGGCCGGGTGGAGATCATCCTGTGCACCCGCAGCGCCGACGGCCTGACCCAGGCCGACGTCGATTTCGCCCACCGCGTGGACCAGATCGCCCCGAACCGCGACCGCTGAAGTCTCCCCTCGCCCGTCCCGGGAGAGGGAGGGGCCCGCCGCGAAGCGGTGGGAGGGTGAGGGTACCGCCAAGGATCAGTGCCTCAATCCTCGTACGACCCTCACCCGCCCGCTGCGCGGGCACCCTCTCCCGAGGCGGGAGAGGGACTGGAGAGTCAGGCCGGTTCCAGAACCACCTTCACATCCGCCGGGCGCCCGAAGAAGGGGGCGGTGGTGACCAGCAGCGGGCAGCCGGCGGCGGCGTAAGCCGCCGCGTTGTCCTCCGTCACGCCGCCCGCCGCCGCGACGACCGGCGGGCGCGGCAGGCCGCGCGTCGCCTCGACCACGGCGCGGGCCTCCTCCGGCGTGCGCTTCTCCAGTTGCAGCACGTCGGCCCCGGCCCGGGCGAAGGCGATGGCGTCCGCCACCGTGTCGACCTCGACCACGATCTTCTTTTCCGGCGCCCGGCGGCGCAGGTCGGCGATCCACGCCTCGGGCCGACCGGACAGGAAGGCGCGGTGTTCAGCGAAGACCAGGATCGTTTCCGACAGGCCCAGCCGGTGCATCACCGCCCCGCCGGCCAGCACGGCCTTGACCGACAGGTCCTTGGCGCCGGGAAAGTTCTTGCGGGTGCAGGCGACGGTCACTCCGGGCGCGGCCTCGACGATGCGGCGGGCGCGGGAGGCGATGCCGGAGGCGTATTCGACCAGCGTCTGCGCCACCTTCCAGCCGCGGTGCAGGGCGCCCGCCGGTCCGTGCCCCTCCAGGAAGGGCGCCCCGGCCTCGACCTCCGTGCCGCTGGGCCGGAAAGCGGTCACCGTGCCGCCGGCCTTTTCGATCAGGCGGGCGGCTTCCTCCGTCCCGGCCAGCACCATGGCGCCGCGCGCCGTGAACCGGATGCGCGCCGGGGCGGCGGCGATGCCCAGCGAGTCGGTGGTCAGGTCGCCGTAGGGAACGTCCTGGGCGAGAAGCGCGTCGAGCGCGGCATCGGACAGGACGATCATCGGCGGTTCCCTTCTTCGTGCTAAAGCCACCCGCGGCGGCGGAAGTACCAGAGCGGCACGACGGCGGACAGCACCATCATCACGATGGCCATGGGATAGCCGAAGTCCCAGTCCAGCTCGGGCATGTGGTGGAAGTTCATGCCGTAGGCCGACGCGATCAGGGTCGGCGGCATCAGCGCCACGGAGACGACCGAGAAGATCTTGATGATCGCGTTCTGCTCGATGTTGATCAGGCCGAGCGTGGCGTCGAGCAGGAAGTTCGCCTCGTGCGCCAGGAAGCCGGCGTGCTCGTTCAGGGACCGCAGGTCGCGCGTCAGGGTCTTCAGAGCGGCCTTCTGCTCCTTGGTCAGCCGCCCGGCGGCGACGGAGGAGAGGAAGGCGACCAGCCGGTCCAGCCCGGCGAGGCTGTCGCGCACCTTGTGCGTCAGGTCGCCGGCCCGCCCGATGCCGCGCAGCACGTCCTGCAGCTCGTCCGGCTTCTTGGAGCTTCCGACCCCCTTGCTGTTCAGCGAGTCGGTGAAGATGCGCGCGGACAGCCCGTCGATGCGGGCGCCGATCAGCTCCAGCACGTCGGCCACCCGGTCGATCACCGCGTCCAGGATGCCCAGCAGCGCGTCCTCGGCGCTGGCCAGAAGCTCCGGCTGGCGGCTGGTCCGCGCGGCGAAGGTGGCGACGGAGCGCGGCTCGGTGAAGCGCACCGTGATCATGTGCCGGGGGGTCAGGACGAAGGTGACCTCGCCCTGCTCCGGCATCGGCGAATCGGCCCGCGCGATCACCGAGGAGGTGAGGTAGACGGCCTCCCCCTCGGTGTAGAGCTGGCTCGACGCCTCGATTTCCTTCATTTCCTCGCGCGTCGGCAGGTCGCAGCCGGTGACGGCGCCGACATGCGCGCGCTCCGCCTCGTCGGGGCGGAGAAGATCGATCCACACCGTGTTGGGCGGCAGCGGCTCGCCGAGGGCGAGCGGCTGCTCGACCACGCGGCCGCCCACCCGGGCGTGGACCGTGATCATGCAAGGGCCTCGGCGGGGACCGGGGCGCCGGCGGCGCGGCAGGCGGCGGCCAGCGTGTTGAGCATCAGGCAAGCGATGGTCATCGGCCCGACGCCGCCCGGCACCGGGGTGATGGCGCCGGCGACCTTGACGGCCTCGTCATAGGCGACGTCGCCGACCAGCTTGGTCTTGCCCGGCTCGGTCGGGTGCGGCACCCGGTTGATGCCGACATCGATGACCACGGCGCCCGGCTTGATCCAGTCGCCGCGCACCATTTCCGGACGGCCCACCGCGGCGACCAGGATGTCGGCGCGGCGGCACTCGCCGGGCAGGTCCTGGGTGCGGGAATGGGCGACGGTGACCGTGCAGTCCTGCTGGAGCAGGAGCTGCGCCATCGGCTTGCCGACGATGTTGGAGCGGCCCAGCACCAGCGCCCGCTTGCCCTTCAGGTCGTTGCCCAGCGTGTCGCGGAGCAGCAGCAGGCTGCCCAGCGGGGTGCAGGGCACGATGGCGCCGGCGCCGCTGGTCGCCAGCAGGCCGGCGTTGACGACGTGGAAGCCGTCCGCGTCCTTTTCCGGGACGATGCGGGCCAGCACCTTTTGGGTGTCGATGTGCTTGGGCAGGGGAAGCTGGACCAGGATGCCGTGCACCGCCGGGTCGGCGTTCAACCGGTCGATCAGGGCCAGCAGCTCCGCCTCGCCGAGATCGGCCGGCATGTGGTGGTCGAAGCTGTTCATGCCGAGGTCGGCCAGGGCCTTTTCCTTAGACCGGACATAGACCTGGCTCGCCGGGTCCTCGCCCACCAGCACGACGGCGAGGCCGGGGGTGACGCCGTGGCTGGCCTTGAGCGCGGCCACACCCTCCGCCACGCGGGCGCGCAGCCCCGCGGCGAACGCCTTGCCGTCGATGATCCTCGCCTCAGCCATCGCTCTTCCCCGTATCAGGCTTTGCTGTTTCCACCAGCGCCGTCAGCCGGCGCATCAGGTCGGCCGGGTCGCCGGCCACATGGACAATCTTGTTCCGGTCGGTGGCGCCGGCCACCACCGTCAGGCTGGTCTTGGGCAGTTTCCACGCCTTGGCCAGCAGCTTCACCACCGCCTCGTTCGCCTTGCCGTTCTCCGGCACGGCGGTGACGGTCACCTTCAGGGCCGTTCCTCCGGACGCCGTGGCGGCCAGCCCGGCGATGGCGTTGCGCGACGCCTTGGGTGTCACCCGCAAGGCCAGCCGGACGCCGTCCGCCGCCATTTCCAAGGGAACGGCCTCGAAGGGATTCGCCATCAGAAGCGCGGCCAGTATTCCGCCATCAGGTTGCGGATGAAGAAGATCAGCAGGATCAGCGCGATCGGCGACAGGTCCAGCCCGCCCATGTTCGGAAGGACGCGGCGGATCGGGCGCAGCGCCGGTTCCGTGACGCGGTAGAGGAAGTCGCCGATGACATAGACCGCGCGGTTGCGGGTGTTGACGACGTTGAAGGCCACCAGCCAGCTCAGCACCGCCGAAGCGATGAGCAGCCACACATAGAGGCTGAGAACGGTGTCGATCAGCAGGTAGAGCGCAATCATGCCCGGCCCGTCCCTTTATTGTCCGATTTTGCGGGGCACCCTAAGCACAAGCGGCGAGTGCTGTCCAGTGCCGCGCGGCGGGCCATCGTCATGCCCTCGGCCATCCCCTTGCGCGCCACCGCCGATGCCCGCGCCGGGGTGCGTTCAGGGGGCTTGACAGGCCTTCTCCGCATCACCATTATCCGCCGCACGCCGGTAACGGTGTGTGGGGCCGTAGCTCAGCTGGGAGAGCGACGCGTTCGCAATGCGTAGGTCGGGAGTTCGATCCTCCTCGGCTCCACCAATCCTCCTCAAAACATTGATGCGACACAGGAATTCGCCCGGAAGCGGCGGAATTCCCCGCGGTGTGACACCGCCCTGTCGCACGCGGCGTCGACCGAATCGCCCCCACCCCCGGTTTAGGCTCGCTTCTACTCGAAGAAGTCTTCGTCCACACGCTTGATGTGCAGGGTTTCTTCGATCCGACAGCCGACCTCGTGGCGGATCATCAGCTTGGCCAGTTGGATGCCGTCGATCAGCACGATGCGGGTGCCGAGCCGGTCGGCCGTTTCCCGGGCTGAGGCGGTGAAGGCGGAGGTGGTGACGAAGAGCCCCTTGGTCGCCTTGAACAGGTTCAGGCTGCCGAAGAAATCACGGATCGCCCCGGCTCCGACGGTGTTCCCGTCGGCGTACCGCTTGGCCTGGACATAGACCCGATCCAGCCCAAGCGGGTCCTGGTCGATGATGCCGTCCACACCATCGTCACCCGATTTGCCGACCAGGGCCTTGTCGAGTTCCGTCACCGATCCGCCGTAGCCCATGGTGATCAGCAGACGGACCACGGTCTTCTCGAAGAAGGCCGGCGTTCCGGACCGCACTCGCTGGAGGATCTCCTCCGCCAACGACGCCTCAATCCGCAGATGGGCCTGTCGCATCACCTCATCGGGGGTCAGAGCGCTTTCGGCAACCGAAAGGACGACCTCGGCAGCCTCAGTCGCTCCGACGTCGGCATCGCGGAAACCTTTGAAGCTCGGAAATTGCTCCAGGAACCGGATGGTGATCTTTTCCGGCGGCGCCGTCAGCACATTCCGGCCCTCTGGAGTGATGCGGAAGTGAGCCCGCCGGGTCATTTCGACCAACCCAGCCTTGTTAAGGTAACTCTTCGCCCAATGGACCCGGTTGGCGAAGGTCGTCTGCCGCCCCGATGGCAAAAGCTGGGCTCGCTCCTCGTCGGTCAAGGCGAAGACGTCGGCAAGCTGATCCACCACATCGCCGATGCGGACCTCACCACCCCCGGCGGCGGTCTTCAGCACGGGGAGCATCAGGGTCTGAAAATCGGGAACACCCATCGCGAGCCCAACGTCTCTTCAAAAGTGTACAAGTCGGCGACACTCTATCAGACCGGGTGCCGCAGGCAACGCTGTTCCGGATCGCAACGGCGCCACGTGAGGCGTCGTCTTCTACTCCACCGCCTGACGCAGGGCGGCGGCGCTCGCCCAGGGGGCCAGCGGCAGGGCGCCGGCCAGAAGGCCGCCCAGCAGCAAAAGATGCGGGCGCGGGGTCAGGCCGTTCAGCGCGGCGTCGATGGCCCCGGCGCCGAAGATCAGCACGGGGATGTAGAGCGGCAGGATCAGCAGCGACAGCAGCACGCCGCCGCGCCGGGCGCCCAGGGTCAGCGCGGCCCCGATGCTGCCGATCAGGCTGAGGATCGGCGTGCCGACCAGCAGGGTCAGCACCAGCACCCCGAACCCCTCCGCGTCCATGTTCAGCAGCAGCGCCAGCAGCGGCGCGGCGGCGATCAGCGGCAGGCCGGTCACCAGCCAGTGGGCCAGCGTCTTGGCCAGCACCACCGCCTCCATCGGCAGGGTGGACAGCGACAGCAGTTCCAGCGAGCCGTCCTCGTAGTCGTTCTGGAACAGACGCTCCAGCGACAGCAGCGAGGCGAGCAGGGCCGCCACCCAGATCACCCCGGCGGCGATGCGGGCGAGGATGTTCGGCTCCGGCCCCACCCCGAAGGGGAACAGCACCACGCACAGAACGAAGAACATCACGGCGATGCTGGCGTCCGAGCCCTGGCGCAGCGCCAGCCGCAGGTCGCGCCCGATCAGGCGCAGAAAGCGGGTCACGCCACGTCCTCCTCTTCCAAAACGTCGTCGTCCTCGCCCCCGTCGTCCTCGTCGTGGGGGACGGGGGTGAACGCGTCGAGGTGCAGCTCGCCGGCGCCGGGCATGGCGATGTCCACATGGGTGGAGACGGCGACCATGCCGCCGCCGGCCCGGTGCTCCGCGATGATCTCCTCGAACAGGGCGATGGCCGCGCGGTCGAGCGCCACGGTCGGTTCGTCGAGCAGCCACAGGGCGGCGGGGGCGGCGATGATGCGGGCGAGGTTCAGGCGCCGCTTCTGCCCCGCCGACAGGTAGCGCCCCGGCACGTTGGCGATGTGCGGCACGCCCAGACGGTCCAACGCCTTCAGCGCGTTGCCCCGCGGGTCGGCGGCGCCGCCCAGCGTGGCCCAGAAGGACAGGTTCTCCACCGCGCTCAGCACCGGCTTCACCGCGTCGAGATGGCCGACATAATGGATGCGGCCGCGGTGGGCGTCGGGATCGTCGGTCACCGGCACGCCGTCCCAGGACAGCTGGCCGCGGATCGGCTTGAGCAGCCCGGCCATGACGCGCAGCAGGCTGGACTTGCCGCTGCCGTTGGGGCCGAGCAGGAACAGCGCCTCCCCCGGCGCGATCCGGAAGTCCAGCCCGGTGAAGACCAGCCGGTCGCCACGGAGGCAGGTCAGCGCGGAACCGGCGAAAACGGGCATGGCGACGGGCGGGCTCTTGCGGTGGACGAAGCGGGGGGAGCTATAGCACAGCCCGTCCGGGCGCCAAAAAGAAACGGCCTCACAAAAGGTCGGGCCAAACGGAAACGGCCGCAAAAAGAAACGGCCATCGCAAGGGGGTTCTTGCGATGGCCGCCGATCCAGCCGGGGCCTGGCTGGGGGCCCCGGAAAACCGGAGCCCTGATCGTCGCTTAGGGGCCGGGCCGCAGGGGTTCACGGGTCCGGCCAGCCACTTCATGCCGTAAGGCTCCGTCTGGTTTAGGGCCAGAAAGTGGCGAAATTTTGATCCGATGAATGTCCCTTTCCATTCCAGGGCATTGCCCGGGCGGTGCGGAGCGGGCATTCATAGGCGCCTTCGGCCTTCGCCGCTCAACCGGACCGGGTGCCCGCCATGACCCTGCTGATCGACCTGTTCAACGGCCTTCCCGACATCGCCCGCATCATGCTGATGCTCAGCGTGGTGGCGGCGTCGGGGCTGGCGCTGGGGCAGATCAAGCTGCGTGGCGTGGGGCTCGGCATCGGCGGGGTGCTGTTCGCCGGCATCGCCGCCGGGCACGTCGCCAAGGCGCTGGGCCTGACCTTCGACCATCACGTCCTGCATTTCATGCGGGAGTTCGGGCTGATCCTGTTCGTCTACACCATCGGCGTGCAGGTCGGCCCCGGCTTCTTCGCCGCCCTGAAGAAGTCGGGCCTGACGCTGAACCTGCTGGCCGCCTCGCTGGTCGGGCTGGGGGTGCTGGTGGCGGTGGCGATCCACGAGATCGGCGGGGTGCCGCTGCCGGCGGTGCTGGGCATCTTCTCCGGCGCCGTCACCAACACGCCGTCGCTGGGCGCCGCGCAGGAGATGCTGCGCGAGGTCGGGGCCTCGGCGGCGGAGATCAACACGCCCAGCCTCGGCTACGCCGTCGCCTACCCCTTCGGCATCGTCGGCATCCTCATCACCATGGGGCTGATCCGCGTCGTCTTCCGCATCGACCCGGCGGCTGAGGCCGAGGCCTTCGAACGCAAGCGCCGCGCCCAGGTGGAAACCTTGGAGACGCTGGACGTCGCCGTGCGCAACCGCTCGGCCATGGGGCTGCCACTGCGCGAGATGGCGCTGTTCGGCGACCAGGGGGTGATGATCTCCCGCCTGCTGCGCGAGGGGCGGCTCCAGGTGCCGCACCCGGACACCTGCCTGCGCGCCGGCGACGTCGTGCATCTGGTCGGGCCGCGGGTGAAGCTGGAGGCGACGAAGCGGCTGCTCGGCGAGGCGGCGGAGGTCACCCTGACCACCAAGGGCACCGACATGCGCTGGGACCGGCTGGTCGTCACCAACGAGCATGTGCTGGGCAAGGCCATCGGGCAGCTCGACCTCGCCGACGCCTACGACGTGGTGGTCAGCCGGGTCAACCGGGCGGGGGTGGAGCTGGTGCCGAGCCCGGCCCTGCACCTCCAGTTCGGCGACATCCTGACCGCCATCGGCAAGCCGTCCGACCTTCAGCGGGTGGCGGCGCTGATGGGCAACTCGGCGCGGCGGCTCCAGCAGGTGGAGTTCGTCCCGGTCTTCATCGGCATCCTGCTGGGCGTGCTGCTCGGCTCCATCCCCTTCTACATTCCGGGGATGCCGGCGCCGCTGAAGCTGGGTCTGGCCGGCGGGCCGCTGGTGGCGGCGATCCTGCTGGCGCGCATCGGCCATATCGGGCCGCTGGTCTGGTTCATGCCGCCGGCCGCCAACATGGCGCTGCGCGAGATCGGCATCGTGCTGTTCCTGGCGGTGGTCGGGCTGATGTCCGGCGACCGCTTCGTCGAGACTTTGGTGCACGGCGACGGGTTGCTGTGGATCGGCTGCGGCGTGCTGGTGACGCTGATCCCGCTGCTGGTCGTCGGCGTCGTCGCGCGGGCCTTCGCCCGGCAGAACTACCTGACGATCTGCGGGCTGCTGTCCGGCAGCATGACGGACCCGCCCGCGCTCGCCTTTGCAAACGCAATGAGCGCATCGGAGGCTCCCGCCCTCGCCTATGCCACTGTTTACCCTATGGTTATGTTTCTGCGTATCCTTGCACCGCAGTTGATCGTCCTATTCCTCTGGTAGCAGGGCGGTCTGTCCTCGCGTGGGGAGACGCGGCCATGCACGCGCTCATCGACCTCTTCCTGGCCATGCCGCCGATCGCGCGCGTGGTGTTCATGCTGGGCATCACCTCGGCCCTGGGGCTGGCGCTCGGCCACATACGGCTGCGCGGCGTCGGGCTGGGCATCGGCGGCGTGCTGTTCGCGGGCATCGCGGTCGGCCATTTCGCCAAGCAGGCGGGGGTGACGCTGAACGCCGAGATGATGGAGTTCATCCGCGACTTCGGCCTGATCCTGTTCGTCTACACCATCGGCATCCAGGTCGGCCCCGGCTTCTTCGCGGCGCTGAAGAAGTCCGGGCTGGCGCTGAACGGGCTGGCGCTGCTGATGGTCGGGTCGAGCATCCTGCTGACCGCGATCCTGGTGCTGTTCGACCTTGTGCCGCTGGGCTCCGGCCTCGGCGTCTTCGCGGGCGGGGTGACCAACGCCCCGGCGCTGGCCGCCTCGCAGCAGGTGCTGAAGGAGGTCGGGGCCGACGCCGCGGTGATGGCCCTGCCCGGCCTGGCCTTCGCGGTCACCTACCCCTTCGGCATCGCCGGCAACCTGCTGGCCATGGCGGCGGTGCGGATCGTCTTCCGCATCGACCCGCAGGAGGAGGCCAGGGCCTTCGAGGCCGCCCGGCGCGCCGAGGTCGCGGCGCTCGACACCATGGACATCGCCGTCACCAACCCGGCCCTGCGCGGGGTGCGGCTGGGCGACCTGACCCTGCTGCCGAGCCTGGGGGTCTGCGCGTCACGGCTGCTGCGCGGCGGCCAGCTCCGCGTGCCCGGCGAGGACACCCGGCTGGAGGAGGGCGACGTGCTGCACGTCGTCGGCCCGCGCCTGCGGCTGGAGCAGGTCCGCCTGCTGATGGGGCGGGAGGCCGACGTCCGGCTGACCACCAAGGGCAGCGACCTGCGGTGGGAGCGCATCGTCGTCACCGCCAACCCGGTGCTGGGCAAGTCCATCGCCGCGCTGAACCTGAAGGGGGCGTGCGACGTGGTGGTCAGCCGCGTCAACCGCGCCGGCGTGGAGCTGGTGCCCAACGCCGCGCTGAAGCTGCAGTTCGGCGACATCCTGACGGTGATCGGCAAGCCCGACGACCTCAAGGCCGCCGGCTGCATCATCGGCAACTCCGAACGGCGGCTTCAGACGGTGGAGATGATCCCGGTCTTCGTCGGCATCACGCTGGGGGCGCTGCTGGGCGCTATCCCGCTGTTCCTGCCGGGCATGCCGGCGCCCTTGCGGCTGGGCATGGCCGGCGGGCCGCTGATCGTCGCCATCGTGCTGGCGCGCATCGGCCACATCGGGCCGCTGGTCTGGTTCATGCCACCCGCCGCCAACCTCGCCCTGCGCGAGATCGGCATCGTCCTGTTCCTCGCCGTGCTGGGCATCGCGTCGGGCGACCGCTTCGTCGAGACGATGGCGAGCGGCGCCGGGCTGCCCTGGATGGCCTGGGGCGTCCTGGTCACGCTGGTGCCGCTGCTGCTGACCGGGCTGCTGGCGCGCGGCGTGATGAAGCTGAACTTCCTCAGCATCTGCGGCGTGCTGGCCGGGGCGCAGACCAACCCGCCGGGCCTCGCCTATGCCAACGCGGTGGTCGCGTCGGAGGCGCCGGCGCTGGCCTACGCCACCGTCTACCCGCTGGCCATGTGCCTGCGCATCCTGGCGCCGCAGCTTCTGGTGCTGATGCTGTGGTGAGGGACGCGACGTCCCGGAGAAGGTTGTGAAAATCCGCGTTGCGGGGGATTGTCCGGCGGTCTAGCCTAGCGGCACCGTCCAGGGTTGGGCGGTCCAGACCGTTCCCCGCCCCGCTTCCCGCCGACAAGCCCCGCATGCACCGACACCCGCCCACGAATCCCCACGCCCCCGAAGCCGTCCTCGTCGAGAATGTCCACAAGCGCTTCGGTCCGCTGGAGGTGCTGAAGGGCGTCTCCCTGACCGCGCGCGAGGGCGACGTCATCACGCTGATCGGCTCCTCCGGCTCCGGCAAGAGCACGCTCCTGCGCTGCATCAACATGCTGGAGGTGCCGGACGAGGGGCGGATCGTCATCGGCGGCGAGGCCATCGGCCTGAAGAAGGCGCGCGGCGGCCAGACCGTCCCCGCCGATTCCCGGCAGGTGGACCGCATCCGCACCCGGCTGGGCATGGTGTTCCAGAGCTTCAACCTCTGGACCCACATGACCATCCTGGAGAACGTCATCGAGGCGCCGGTCCATGTGCTGGGCGTCCCGAAGGCGGAGGCGGTGGACCGTGCCCGCAAGCTGCTGGACAAGGTGGGCATCCTGGCCAAGGCCGAGTCCTACCCGGTGCAGCTCTCCGGCGGGCAGCAGCAGCGCGCCGCCATCGCCCGCGCGCTGGCCATGCAGCCCAAGGTGATGCTGTTCGACGAGCCGACCTCCGCGCTCGACCCCGAGCTGGTGGGCGAGGTGCTGCTGGTCATCCGCCAGCTCGCCGAGGAGGGCAACACCATGATTCTCGTGACGCACGAGATGGGCTTCGCCCGCGAGGTCGCGTCGGAGGTGGTGTTCCTCCACCAGGGCCGGATCGAGGAGCGGGGACCGCCCGACCGGGTTCTGGTCAATCCGGAATCGGACCGCGTGCGACAGTTCCTGTCGCGCCACCTGTCCGGCGGCGGCTGAATCGGTCGCGCGAGAACGGCCCGCTCAATTCCCTTGACTGGCGCTGTAAAACCGTAAACCTCAGAGCCTGCCCGAGCATAAGAGCCATCCATAAGGGCATCAGAACAGAGGAGGTTTTCCCGTGAAGAAGATCGTTGCGGCGCTGGCGCTCGGCGCCATCGTGGCGGTCGCCGGCACCGCCGTCGAAGCCAAGGACTGGAAGAAGATCCGCATCGCCACCGAGGGCGCCTACGCCCCGTGGAACGCGACGGACCCGTCGGGCAAGCTGATCGGCTTCGAGCCGGACCTCGCCATGGAACTCTGCAAGAAGATGAAGGCCGAGTGCGAGATCGTCGCCCAGGATTGGGACGGCATGATCCCGGCCATCCAGCAGGGCAAGTACGACGCCATCATGGCGGCGATGTCGATCACCGACGAGCGTGAGAAGGTCATCGCCTTCGCCGGCCCCTACGGCACCGAGCCGTCGATGTTCGGCACCATGAAGAATTCGCCGCTCGCCAAGGCGACCTTCCCCGGCGAGCGCTACGACCTGTCCAAGGACGACCCGAAGGCCGCCATCGCCGCCCTGGCCGATGCGCTGAAGGGCAAGACGGTCGGTGTGCAGACCTCGACCATCCAGGCGAACTTCATGGAGCAGCTTCTGCCGCAGGTGTCGGTCCGCACCTACGACAAGCTGGACAACGCCGGCATCGACATGGCCGCCGGCCGCGTCGACGCCATCTTCGGCGACCGTTCGGCGGTGGACGCCATCATCAAGACGGACGCCGGCAACATGACCCTGTTCGGCCCGGCTTTCGCGCGCGGCGTCCTGGGCAAGGGCGTGGGGGTGGGCCTGCGCAAGGCCGACGGCGACCTGAAGGAGCTGTTCAACAAGGCCATCGCCGAGGCCAACCAGGACGGCACCATCACGAAGCTGAGCACCCAGCACTTCGGCTACGACATCTCGATCAAGTAACCGGCCATCATGTGAAGGGATGCCCCCTCTTCCCGTCGCGGGGAGAGGGGAACCCGGTTCGGAGCCCTTTCGGAGCCCTTTCGGAGCGCATGTTCGAACTTCTCTCCTTCGGCCCGAACGGGTGGGGCGGCCAGCTTCTCGGCGGGGCCGCGATGACGGTCGCCGTGTCGGTGTCGGCCTTCGTCCTCGGCCTCGTCTTCGGCTCGCTCGGCGCGTCGGCGAAGCTCAGCCGCAACCTCGCCCTCACCGGCGTGGCGGAGGTCTACACCACCGTCGTCCGCGGCGTCCCCGAACTGCTGGTCATCTATCTGCTGTTCTTCGGCGGCAGCGGCGCGGTCATGGCTGTCGGCCGGGTCTTCGGCTACGAGGGCTACATCGAGCTGAACGCCTTCTCCATCGGCGTCCTGGCGGTCGGGCTGATCTCCGGCGCCTATTCGACGGAGGTGATCCGCGGCGCGGTCCAGGCGGTGCCCCACGGCCAGATCGAGGCCGCGCGCGCCTGCGGCATGTCGCGCTGGCTGATCCTGCGCCGCATCCTGGTGCCGCAGACCCTGCGCTACGCCCTGCCGGGGCTGGGCAACGTCTGGCAGCTCACCCTGAAGGACACGGCGCTGATCTCCGTGACGGCGCTGGCCGAGATCATGCGCGTGTCGCATGTGGCGGCGGGGTCGACCCGCCAGCCGTTCCTGTTCTACACCACCGCGGCGGTGCTCTACCTCCTGCTCACCACCGTCTCCACGGTGGCGTTCGAGCGGGCGGAACGCTACGCCAATCGCGGCGTGCGGAGGGCCTGACCCATGAACTGGGAACTGATGTGGGACAGCGTGCCCACCCTCCTGCGCGGCGTTCCGGTGACCCTGCAGCTGGTCGGGCTGGCGCTGCTGTTCGGCGCGGGCGTGGCCTTCGCGGTGGCGCTGCTGCGGCTGTACGGCAGCCGCGTCACCGAGCGGCTGATGGCCGCCTATGTCTTCGTGTTCCGCGGCACGCCGCTGCTCGTGCAGATCTTCCTGATCTATTACGGCATGGGCCAGTTCGAGCTGGTGCGCAGCAGCTTCCTCTGGGTCTATCTGCGCGAGCCTTTCTGGTGCGCCATCCTGGCGCTGACGCTGAACACCGGCGCCTACACCAGCGAGATCCTGCGCGGCGCCATCCTGTCGGTGCCGCAGGGCCAGATCGAGGCGGCGCGGGCCTGCGGCATGTCGCGCACGCTGCTGTTCCGGCGCATCGTGATGCCGGTGGCGATCCGCCAGATGCTGCCGGCCTACGGCAACGAAGTGATCCTGATGGTGAAGGCCAGTTCGCTCGCCAGCACCATCACGCTTCTGGAGATCACCGGCATCGCCCGCAAGATCATCGCGCAGAGCTTCGCGGTGTTCGAGGTGTTCATCGTGGCGGGCAGCATCTATCTGCTGCTGAACTTCCTCGCGTCGCGCCTGATCCGCTACGCCGAGTGGCGCATGACGCCGTACCTGCGGGCGCGGGGGTAGGCTGCCGGCCCTCCCCTGCGCAGCGGGAGAGCAACACACAAGGGTTGGGATAAGGGCAAGGGAAAGAGGTCGGAACTCACCCCCCCAGATACCCCAGCATCCCCTTCCCAACCCGCGCGCCCATGGCGAAGCAACCCTGGAGGAGGTAGCCGCCGGTCGGCGCCTCCCAATTCAGCATCTCCCCGGCGACGAAGGTGCCCGGCAGGCGGGTCAGCATCAGCGACGCATCCAACTCCGCCAGACGGATGCCGCCGGCGGTGGAGATGGCGCGCTCGATGGGCCGCACGCCGGTCAGCACCATCGACAGGCCCTTGATGTGGCGGGCCAGCGCCGCCGGGTCCGACAGCTCCGACGCCGGGGTGAACTCGCGCAGCAGGGCGGCGCGCGGGCCGGTCAGCGACAGGGACTTCTTCAGGAAGGTGGACAGCGACTCCGCACCGCGGCGGCGCAGCCGTTTGGCGATCGCCGACTCCGGCAGGTCCGGCATCAGGTCGATGGTCAGGGCGGCCCAGCCCTCGCGCTCGATGGCGTCGCGCAAGGGGGCGCTCAGCGCGTAGACGGCGCCGCCCTCGATGCCGGTCTCGGTGACGACGAACTCGCCCTTCAGCCGCCGGTCGGCGAAGGCGAGGCCGACGCTCTTGACCGGCTGGCCGGCGAATCGTTCGCGCAGATGATCGGACCAGGGCACCTCGAAGCCCATGTTGGACGGACGCAGCGGCGCGATGTCCACCCCGCGCGCCGCCAGCAGCTCCGTCCAGGCGCCGTCGGAGCCGGTGCGCGGCCAACTCGCCCCGCCCAGCGCCAGCAGGGTGGCGCGCGGGGCGACGGTGGTTTCGCTGCCGTCGCCGCGCTGGAAGCGCAGCGCGCCCCGCTCATCCCAGCCGAGCCAGCGGTGGCGGGTGTGCAGGGTGACTCCCAGCCCTTCCAGCCGGCGCAGCCACGCGCGGACCAGGGTGGAAGCCTTCATCTGCACCGGAAAGACACGCCCGCTGGAGCCGACGAAGGTCTCGATCCCGAGCCCCGTTGCCCAGTCGCGCAGGTCCGCCGGGGAGAAGGCGGCCAGCAGATCGGCGAACAGCGGGGCCTGCGCGCCGTAGCGGGTGGTGAAGGCGTCCAGCGCTTCGGAATGGGTCAGGTTCAGCCCGCCGCGCCCGGCCAGCAGCAGCTTGCGCGCCGGGGTGGGCATCCGTTCATAGACGGCGACCGAGCGGCCCGCCGCGGCGATGACCTCCGCCGCCATCAGCCCGGCCGGACCGGCGCCGATGATCGCGACATCGGAAGAGAAGGCGTCGGGAGAGAGGGCGGTGTCAGGGGCGTCGGTCATCGGGTCCCCCGAGGGGTGAAGGATGTCGACCGGTCCCGTCCGCACCGCCTTCGCCGAAGGAAAAAGCAGGGTTGGACGGGACCGGGGCACTCAAGAAGCGGGAATCGGCGGCGCAGGACCGGATCAGTCCGCGTCGTCCTCCTGGGCCACCTCGTCGGCAAGGTCGTTGGCCATGTCGGCGAAATAGCCCGCGTCCACCTCCAGCCCGTTCTCCTCGCAGATCCGCATGAAGATGCGGTAGGCGTGCAGGATCGCGACGTCGAGAACGGCGAGATCGCCCTCCTCGCTGTGCTTGTCGGTGACGCCACGCTCCTGGAGCGTGCCGACGATGTCGTGAGAGGCGGCCTGAAGCACCGCTTCCATGGCTTGTTTGTGAAGGGTCGACATCGCGGGGGTCCTCTTTCTCAAGTGGTCGTCTGCCGGCGGGCGCGGCGTGTTCGGTGCCGGCCCGTGGTAGAAAACCCCTCTTAGCAGCTTCGGGTTCTCGCCGCAGCGATCATCGCGCGCCGTCCTTCGCATGGCTCTGCAGATAGGTCAGCAGCAGGCGGCCCTCTTCCTCGTCCAGCCGGGTCAGCCGCTTCATGGCGTTCATCTTGCCGATCCAGGCGTTCGCGTCGAAGGCGGCCGGCGGGTGCAGCGTGTGGCAGAGCGAGCAGTTGGCGTCATAGACCCGCGCCCCGTAATCCCACAGCGCGCCGAGCGTGCCCACATAGCCGCCCGCCCCGGTCCAGGCGGTCAGGCGGACCTCCGTCCATTCCTGTTCGGTCTCCGGATCGGTGACGCTGCGCAGCGCCACCGCCTGCCCCGCCGCAGCGGCGCTCAACTTGACCGTGGTGATGCGCTTGCCCGGTTGGGCGTAGAGGGTCTGGGTGGAGGTTCCGCGCTGCCAGCCGGTGATTTCCACCCGCAGGGCCCCGCCCTCCGCCGCCAGGACCCTTACCGGAGTCGCCGCGGCGATCTCGCCGTCTCCACCAGCCCCCGGAACCGGCGGAGCGCCGTACAGGGCGAGGCTGGTCAGGGCGTAGGCGGTGTCGCCGGGCTTCAGGGCCAGCGCCTTCGCTTGGTCCGACAGACCGGCGAAGAGTTGGCGATGGTCGGCGGTGACGTCGGGGAAGCTGTGGGCAATGCCTTTGTGGCAGTCGATGCAGGTCTTGCCGGCCTTCTCCGCCCCTTCCATGGCGCTGGCCGCCTTCGGCGTCTGCTTGTGGAAGTCCATGGCGCCGAAGGAATGGCAGTTGCGGCATTCCTGGCTGTCGGTGGCCCGCATGCGGTCCCATTCGCGGCGCGCCAGCGTGTGGCGCTTGGCCTCGAACTTCTCCTTGCTGTCGATGGAGCCGATGAGCCAGTGGTACAGTTCGCCCGACGCCTGCACCTTGCGGATCACCTTGTGCGTCCAGTCGCGCGGGACGTGGCAGTCGGCGCAGGTCGCCCTTACGCCGGAAGCGTTCTGGTAGTGCGGCGAGGCCGTGTACTCGGCGTACACGGTGTCGCGCATCTCGTGGCAGGAGACGCAGAACTCCATGCTGTTGGTGGCTTCCATCGCGGTGTTGAAGCCGCCCCAGCCGACCACCCCGACGACGACGCCCACCAGACCGGCCAGCGCGAGCGCCCCGAAGCCGCTCGCCGTCTTCCATCCCCACCGCATGTCGATACCCTGATAACCACCTTGAACAGGTGAGGGGGTGCGCGTTTCCGGCACGTCCGGCACAAGCGCACCCCCCTCACCCTAACCCTCTCCCCGGAGGGGAGAGGGAATAGCTTCCCGAACCGTCAGTCGAAGGGATGCGGCTTCGGCGTCTTGTCCGTGGACGGCGGCAGGATCGGCAGAGCGAAGCTCGGCTGGTCACCGGTCAGCGTCTTCAGGAAGGCGACGATCTTGGCGTTCTCGTCGGTCGAGAACTTCTTGCCCAACTGGATGCGGCCCATGACGTCCACAGCGTCGGACAGCGTCGCGGCCTCGCCGTCGTGGAAGTAGGGGTAGGTCAGCGCGACGTTGCGCAGCGTCGGAACCTTGAAGTTGAAGCGGTCGGCCTCCTCCTTGGTCACCGCGATGCGGCCCTCGGCGGGGTTGTTGGTCTTGTAGGGCTCGACGACGCCCATCTTCTGGAAGGTGTTGCCGCCGACGGCCGAGCCGTTGTGGCAGGCGGTGCAGCCCGAGTCCTTGAACAGCTCGTAGCCTTCCAGCTCGACGGTGGTCAGGGCCTTCTTGTCACCCTTCAACCACTGGTCGAAGCGGGAGTTCGGCGTGACCAGCGTCTCCTCGAAAGCGGCGATGGCCTTGGTCACCTCCTCGATGGTGATCTTGGTCTCGCCGAAGACCTCGCCGAATTCCTTCTGGTATTCGGGGATGGAGCGCAGCACCTCGACCGCCAGGGCGTGGGTGGAGCCCATCTCGCCCGGGTTGGCGATCGGACCGCCGGCCTGCTCCTGCAACGTCAGCGCGCGGCCGTCCCAGAACTGCGCGACGTTCAGGCTGGAGTTCAGCACGGTCGGCGAGTTGATCGGGCCCTGCTGCCAGTTGTGGCCGATGGAGGTCTTCAGGTTGTCGGTGCCGCCCATGGACAGGTTGTGGCACGAGTTGCAGGAGATGAAGCCGGACTTGGACAGCCGGGGATCGAAGTACAGCTTCTTGCCGAGTTCAACCAATCCGGGATTGGTGACCTTCGCCGGCTCGATCGGCGAAATCGGTTCGTCGGCGGCGAACGCGGGCACGCCGAAGGTGGCGACGGAGGCCGCCAGCATGGCCGCGAACGACACGGCAGCACGCATGGACATCGCACTTCTCCCTTATCGAAGTTCTAATATTTTGGCTAATGCCTTGATGCGTAATGACAGTGGCACGGCGCCTTCTGGTGATACCAGTGACAGGCGTGTCGCGCGGCAACTTGCCGCATGTCCGCACACAAATTGTGCCCATTCAAAACAATCCTCCATCCCGGCATGAAAAAGGGGCGGCGGGACAGCCCGCCGCCCCCATCGGGACGCCAACCAGTTGATGATCTTAGGTTGCGCCTACTCGGCGGCTTGGCTGGTCATGCCGCCTTGCGCGCCGGACGGCGGCATGCCCTTCGCCACCTCGTCCGCCGTGGCGCGGTGGACCTTCACGGAGCCGGTCCACTGGCCCCAGGGCTTCGGATCAAGCGTGTCGCCGTTCTTGCCCAGCGCTTTCAGCCGCTTCTGGTCCTCGTCGGTCAGCACCTGCTTGGGCAGGGGGGCCAAGCCGGCGACGTCGGCGGCGGTCATGCCCAGCATGCCGGCGACCCGGCTGCCGTAGTCGTCATGGATCAGGAAGAAGTGCCAGAGCATCCGCTCCTGGACGTCGCGTTCGCACTGGCCGAGCAGGGTGCCCATGTTCAGGACCAGATCGTCGCGCTCCCAGTCCATCATGGTGCAGTAGCGGGCGCGCGCCTGGACGTAGTCGTTGCGGCGCTCGATCACGCTGCGGGTCAGGCGGCCGTGGAGTTCCGGCGGGTTGTTCGGCTCCTCCCGCTGGGCCTCGCTGAGGCCGTTGTGAATGGACGGTTCGAAATTGACGTGCGGGTTCTGCCCCGGCGCCAGATCGCGCTGGTAGGACATCTGGCCGCCCGACAGGTTGGTGGCGACCGGCGCATTCTTGGCTTGGTTGATCGGCAACTGCTGGTAGTTGGGACCGACCCGGTAGCGCTGCGTGTCGGAGTAGGAGAAGGTCCGCCCGACCAGCATCTTGTCGTCGGAGAAGTCCAGCCCGTCGACCAGAACGCCGGTGCCCATGGCGATCTGTTCGTTCTCGTTGAAGAAATCCTCGACGTTGCGGTTCAGCGTCATCACGCCGACATGGCGCAGCGGGAAGTCCGACTCCGGCCAGATCTTGGTGTCGTCCAACGGGTCCCAGTCCAGCTCGGGATGGTCGTGGTCCTCCATAATCTGGACATACATATCCCACTGCGGGTAATCGCCCCGGTCGATGGCCTCGAAGAGGTCCTTGGAGGCGGAGCCGAGATCCTGCCCCTGCACCTTCGCCGCCTCGTCCGCCGTCAGGCAGGCGACGCCGCAGCGCGGGTGGAAGTGGTATTTGACCAGCACCGTGTCGCCGTTGGCGTTCACCATCTTGTAGGTGTTCACGCCGAAGCCTTCCATGTGCCGGTAGTTGGCCGGAATCCCGCGCGGGCTGAACAGATGCGTCAGCATGTGCATGGATTCGGGCGTCTGGCTCATGAAGTCGAAGATGCGATTCGGTTCCTGCCGGAAGGTCACCGGGTCGGGCTTCAGCGAATGGATGACGTCGGGGAACTTGATGGCGTCGCGGATGAAGAAGACCGCGAGGTTGTTGCCGACGAGGTCCCAGTTGCCGTCCTCGGTGTAGAACTTCACCGCGAAGCCGCGCGGGTCGCGCGCCACCTCCGACGAATCGCGCCCGCCGATGACGGTGGAGAAGCGGATGGCCAGCGGGGTCTTCTTGCCGGCTTGGCCGAACAGCTTGGCGCGGGTGTATGTCGACGCCGGTTCGTCGCCGATCTTGCCCGTCGCCTCGAACTCGCCGTAGCAGACGAAGCCGCGGGCGTGGACCACGCGCTCCGGAATGCGCTCGCGGTCGAAATGGGAGATCTTCTCCAGGAACTGGTAGTTCTCCAGCGTCGCCGGCCCGCGGGCCCCCACGGTGCGCTGGGATTGGTTGTTGGTGATCGGGTGGCCCTGACGGTTGGTCAGAGTCTTCGATTGGTCAGCCATCGCATTCTCCCTGAACAGCAAGCCGTGCCGGCGCACCCCTGGGGCGTCCGGTTGGGAGGTCAACGGCCCCAGTTTGGAACCGTTCCAATCCAAAACGCCGGATGGCGGCACCCTGTCCGTCAGGGAGATGCCCAAACGGAAAAGGGCGGCCCCGAGGGACCGCCCTTTCCACAAACGTCGTGGATGACGCGGGCTATCAGAAGCCCATGCCGCCCATGTCGTCCATGCCACCCGGCATGCCGGCCGGAGCAGCCTTCTTCTCCGGCTTCTCGGCGATCATCGCCTCGGTGGTGATCAGCAGGCCGGCGATCGAGGCCGCGTCCTGCAGGGCGGTGCGAACCACCTTCACCGGGTCGATGATGCCGGCGGCGACCAGATCGGTGAACTCACCCTTCTGGGCGTCGTAGCCGAAGTTGGCGTCGTTCTGGTCCAGCAGCTTGCCGACCACGATCGAACCGTCGGTGCCCGCGTTGTAGGCGATCTGACGGACCGGGGCCTGCAGGGCGCGGCGGATGATCTCGATGCCGACGCGCTGCTCGTCGTTGATCGGCTTCAGGGCGTCGAGCGCCTTGGTGGCGTACAGCAGGGCGGTACCGCCGCCGGCGACGACACCCTCTTCCACCGCGGCGCGGGTGGCGTGCATGGCGTCGTCAACGCGGTCCTTGCGCTCCTTCACCTCGACCTCGGTGGCGCCGCCGACGCGGATGACGGCAACGCCGCCAGCCAGCTTCGCCAGACGCTCCTGCAGCTTCTCGCGGTCGTAGTCCGAGGTGGTCTCCTCGATCTGCGCCTTGATCTGGCCGATGCGGGCCTGGATGTCCTCGGCCGAGCCGGCGCCGTCGACGATGGTGGTGTTCTCCTTGGAGATCACGACCTTCTTGGCGGTGCCCAGCATGTCGATGGTGACGTTCTCGAGCTTGATGCCGAGATCCTCGGAGATGACCTGGCCGCCGGTCAGGATGGCCATGTCCTCCAGCATCGCCTTGCGGCGGTCACCGAAGCCCGGGGCCTTGACGGCGGCGACCTTCAGGCCGCCACGCAGCTTGTTCACGACCAGGGTCGCCAGGGCCTCGCCCTCGACGTCCTCGGCGATGATCAGCAGCGGACGCGAGGACTGCACGACGGCCTCGAGGACCGGCAGCAGGGCCTGCAGACCCGACAGCTTCTTCTCGTGCAGCAGGATGAACGGGCTCTCGAGGTCCGCGATCATCTTGTCGGCGTTGGTGATGAAGTACGGCGACAGGTAGCCGCGGTCGAACTGCATGCCCTCGACGACGTCCAGCTCGGTCTCGAGGCTCTTGGCCTCTTCCACCGTGATGACGCCCTCGTTGCCGACCTTCTCCATGGCCTGGGCGATCATCTTGCCGATCTCGCCTTCGCCGTTGGCGGAGATGGTGCCGACCTGGGCGATCTCGTCGTTGGTCGTGACCTTCTTGGCACGGCCGCGGATGTCGTTCACGACGGTCTCGACAGCGAGGTCGATGCCGCGCTTCAGGTCCATCGGGTTCATGCCGGCAGCCACCGACTTCACGCCCTCGCGGACGATGGCCTGGGCCAGAACGGTCGCCGTGGTGGTGCCGTCGCCGGCCAGGTCGTTCGTCTTCGACGCGACCTCACGCACCATCTGGGCGCCCATGTTCTCGAACTTGTCCGACAGCTCGATTTCCTTGGCGACCGAGACGCCGTCCTTGGTGATGCGCGGAGCGCCGAAGGACTTCTCGATCACGACGTTGCGGCCCTTCGGACCCAGCGTCACCTTCACGGCGTCGGCGAGGATGTCCACACCGCGCAGCATCTTCTCGCGCGCGGAGGCGGAGAACTTAACTTCCTTGGCAGCCATTGCTCACTTCCTTGAAATTCGGGGGGTTGGATCGCTCAGCGCGGGCGGAGGCTCAGGCCTCGACGACGCCCATGATGTCGGATTCCTTCATGATCAGGAAATCCTCGCCCTCGATCTTCACCTCGGTGCCCGACCACTTGCCGAACAGGATGCGGTCGCCGGCCTTCACGTCGAGCGCAACGACCTTGCCGCTCTCGTCACGGGCGCCCGGACCAACCGCGACCACCTGGCCCTCCTGGGGCTTTTCCTTCGCGGTGTCGGGGATGATGATCCCGCCCTTGGTCTTGGTGTCGGACTCCAGACGCTTGACGACGACGCGGTCGTGCAGCGGACGGAACTTCATGGGGATGCCTCCAGGATCAAGGCTTATTGAAAGGATTGGCGCCGGGCTCGGGGCTGTTAGCACTCTCCCCCGGCGAGTGCCAGACAGCTAATCGAGCTGCGGTTTTGATTCAAGAGGGTCGTTGCGGCAATCGGTGCGATTCCTGGCAGCAGTCGCCCATCCTTGCTGCTAATGCATTGAAATAGCAGAAAAAATTTTGTTGATCGCCGCAGCCGCGAACGGCACACTTTCACAAAAGAATCACCAGGACGCAGCGGAAGGACGCCATCGGTTCCACCATCACGGAGGCAGAGCATGGCCAGTCTGGGTCTTCAGCTTCGCGACTACCGCCTGACCACGGCGGAGATTCTGTACCACATGCCCGACCACCCGCACCTGCTGCAGAGCTATCTCTGGCAGGACCTGGACATCGCTCCCGCCTACCCGGTGCTGCGCCGGTTCCTGGATTTCTGGCAAGCCAACCTGGACGGCAAGCTGCATTCGGTGAAGCTGGCGACCAACCGCCTGATCACGCCGGGCGAGGCCCGCGCGGTGGCCGCGGAATTCCGCTGGACCTGAAGCGCGGAGCGCCTCCCCGTACGGGAAAATGTGAAAAAATAAACTATTATTAAGGGTTTACTGCTTCGGATACCCTTTCTTCAGCACGAATTGTCCGTGCCGATGCACGTCCACGACAAGCTGGGGAATGACGAACATGACGACGCCGGTTTGCCAAGAAGCGGTCAACCTCGTGAAGCATTTCGAGGGTCTCTACCTCAACGCCTATCTGTGCCCGGCGGGGGTGCCGACCATCGGCTACGGCCACACCGCCGGGGTCGAGCTGGGGCAGAGCATCACCTCCGCCCAGGCCGACGGTTTCCTGCAGTCGGACCTGACCTCCGCCGCCGCCCAGGTGGACAAGCTGGTCACCGTCGCGCTGAACCCGGACCAGCGCGGCGCGCTGGCCTCCTTCGTGTTCAACCTGGGGGCCGGCAGCCTGCAGTGCTCGACCCTGCTGCGCCTGCTGAACCAGGGTGACTACGAGGGTGCGGCCGGCCAGTTCGGCCGCTGGGTCTACGCCACGGTCAACGGCGTCAAGACGCAGCTCCCAGGTCTGGTCAAGCGCCGCGCCGCCGAGGCCGACCTGTTCGAAAGCTCCACCACGCCGCTGCCCCAGGCTTCGGTCAGCACCGCCACGGGCGCGTGAACGGGAGACGCAAAGTCCCTCTCCCGCCTCGGGAGAGGGAAGGGTGAGGGTGATGCCAAGGATCAGCGCCTGATCCTTGTGCGACCCTCACCCGCCCGCTTCGCGGGCACCCTCTCCCGGGGCGGGAGAGGGAAAGAACATTCCCCTCACCCTTTCCGCTGGCCGGTCAGCCGCAGGCCGCGGTCGATCCATTGGGCGGTCAGTTTTTCCTGGACGGCGTTCTGGCGCAGCCGCTGGTTCAGGTTGGCGAAATCCACCCGGTCCAGGCTCTGGTCCTGGTTGAAGCAGGAGAAGACCACCGTCTCCTCCCCTGTCGCCGGGTCGGTGTGCCGTTGCAGGCACTGGGCGCAGATCTCCTTCATCATGCATTGCATGGGGGAGTTGATGGAGCCGATGGCCGCGTGGCCAGGCTTCAGGTGGGGCTTCAGCGCGCCGTGCCGGGCCGCCCCCACCGCCGCCATCATGCGGTCGGAGCCGATGGCGACGATGCGGTCCACCGTCTCCAGCGGAATGTCCGCCGGCCCCAGTTCGCCCGCCGCGTAAGCGCGCATGGCCTCCACGATGTTGCCCACGAAAGTCCGGTCGCCGGGGCGCGACGGGGTGAAGCCCGGCGCCTCGTCGCAGCACCAGACGACGCGGTCGGCGGCGGCCTCGATCTGTTCGGTCTTGTAACGGTCCTCCATCCGCTTGTACCCGGCGAAGTAGACGACCCGGTTGCCGCGCGCCCGGCAGGCCTGCCCGATGGAGAACAGCACCGCGTTGCCCAGCCCTCCGCCGACCAGCGCCACCGTCTCGCCCTCCGGGATCTCGGTCGGGGCGCCGGTCGGCCCCATCACCACCACCGGGTCGCCGGGCTTCAGCAGGGCGCAGAGGTCGGACGAGCCGCCCATCTCCAGAACGATCAGGGAGAGCAGCCCCGCCTCCTTGTCCACCCAGGCGCCGGTCAGGGCGAGCCCTTCCATGGCCAGCGTGGTCCGGCCGATCCGTTGCGCCAGCGTTTCGAAATTCTGCAGCCGGTAGAACTGTCCGGGTTCGAAACGGCGCGCCGCGGCCGGGGCCTTCACCACCACCTCCACGATGGTCGGGGTCAGGCGGTTGACGCTGTGCACCAGGGGCCGCAGCTCTGCGTTCAGGCGCCGCACCAGAGCCTCCGGCGTCACGGAGCTGGGCGCTCGGCGGGCCAGCGCGCGGCTGACCACCGGATAGCCGCGCTTCGCCCCGCCCATCGCCTTCACCACATTGCCGGCGAAGGACGGGTGCAGGTCGCCGAAGAAGCTGAGGAACCGCCCGTCCGGCGCACGGGCCATCAGGACCTGCGCCTGGGCCGGCTTGGCCTGCCGCTCCGGCGTCACCGGCCGGCCGTCCTCGTCGATGGCGCGGAAGCAGCGCCCGTCCAGCTCCACCCACTCCGGCTCTTCGCGGGCCAGGACGGTGTTCGGCTGGGTGCCGGCGGCGACCAGGATGGTGCGGGCGGGAAGCCGCGCGTCCACCGCGGCGGGCGCCACCACCCCGTCCGGCCCGACCGGGCTGATGGCGAGGTGGATCGCCCGAGCGGCGCCCGATTCGTCGATCTCCACCCCGCGCGGGGCGGCGCATTCCAGGAAGCGGATGCCTTCGGCCAGACCGTGCGCCACCTCCTCGTGGTTCAGCGTGTAGCTGGGGCTGTCGATCAGCCGCCGGCGGTAGGCGATGGTCGAGCCGCCCCAGGTTTGCAGCAGCGCCGTGACGCGCGGCTCGCGCCCCTGCTCCCCCGCCTCCAGGCGCTCCGCCCGGATGGCGTGGGCGTGGGCCAGGAACTCGTCGGCAAGGTCCGCCTCGTCGGGCGTCCAGCGGGCGCGCACCGCCGCCTCCCCCCGCTCGGCCGCCAGGACCTCGTAGCGGGACAGGAACTTCTCGACCTGGACCGGGTAATAGGCCAGCGCCTCCGTCGCCGTGTCGATGGCGGTCAGGCCACCGCCGATGACCACGATGGGCAGACGGACCTGGAGGTTGGCGATGCTGTCCGGCTTGGCCGCCCCGGTCAGTTGCAGCCCCATCAGGAAGTCCGAGGCCTGCCGCACCCCGCGGGCCAGCCCGTTCGCCATCGGCACGACGGTCGGCTTGCCCGCCCCCATGCACAGGGCGATGTGGTCGAAGCCCAGCCCCAGCGCCCCGTCGATGGTCAGCGTGCCGCCGAAACGCACCCCGCCGATGATCGTCATGCGCGCCCGGCGTTCCAGCAGCAGCCGGATCACCTTCAGGAAATTCTTGTTCCAGCGCACGGTGATGCCGTATTCGGCCACCCCGCCGAAGCCGGCCATCACCCGCTCGTCCAGCCGGTCGTAGAGGTCGCGCACGTCGCGGATCGGCCGGAAGGGCACCCGCGTGCCGCTGGGCAGGACGCCGGAGAGGTCGGCGGGCAGCGGCTCGATCTTCAGCCCGTCGATGCCGACCACCGTGTGGCCGTCGTTCATCAGATGGTGGGCCAGCGTGAAGCCTGCCGGCCCCAGCCCGGCCACCAGCACCTTGTACCCGCTGTCCGGCCGCATCAGCGGGCGGCGCAGGTCCAGCGGGTTCCAGCGGGTCAGCAGGCTGTAGATCTCGAAGCCCCAGGGCAGCTCCAGCACGTCCTTCAGCGTGCGGGTCTCCGCCTGCGGAATGTCCACCGGCTCCTGCTTCTGGTAGATGCAGGCCTTCATGCAGTCGTTGCAGATGCGGTGGCCGGTGGCCGCGCACATCGGGTTGTCGACCACCACCACGGCCAGCGCCCCGACCGGCACGCCCTCGGCCTTCAGCGCGTGCATCTCGGAAATTTTCTCTTCCAAGGGACAGCCGGCCAGCGCTACGCCGAAGGCGCTCGTCTGGAACTCCCCGGTCTTGCGATCGCGCAGCCCCTTGGAGCAGCTGTCCTTGCCCTGGTTGTGGCACCATATGCAGTAGTTGGCCTCATCCAGCGCCCCGGCCAGATCGGTACCGGGATCGGTCAGGTGGAAGCCCTGGCGCTCGCGGCACGCCTCGTCGGGCAGGCGCATCATGGTGACGCCGTGCCGTTCCACGGTCTCCACCGGGACGAGACGCAGCGGGTCGGTGCGGTGCGGCACCTGGAACAGCACGCCGCCGCCATGCCGGGCCCGCCCGGCCTCGCTGAAGACCGCCCAGGCGGCGTATTGGGCGGCGCTGTCGAGCTGGTCGGCGTGGGCGGCCTCGTCCTCCATCCAGGCCAGCACCTGCCGGGCGAAAGCGGCCTCGGTCAGCGGGCCGCCCAGCCAGTCCTCCAGCCTTGCGGCCAGTTCCGCCCCGTCGAGTGCGGCGACCGCCTCCGGCTTCACCGCCTTGGCGGCGCGGCGCTGAACGAACAGCCGCTTGGCGGTGTAGAGCGGCGCCAGCTCGGTGTGGCGGGCGCGCAGTTCGTCGAGCGCGGCACGGACGCCGAACAGGTCGCCGATGAAATCCTCGGCGTGGGGGGCGAGCGCGATCAGGAGGTCGCTTTCCGCCCTCGCCTCCAGCCGGTCGGGCTGGGCGCGGGCGGAGAGCAGCCGGTTGGCGAGCGTCAGGTCCGTGTCGGACAGCCGGGCGAGGAAGGCGCGGTCGAGCCGGGCCAGCCCGTCCTGCCCGTAAAGCTCGTGGAACGACAGGCCGAAGCCGAGGGTGAGGTCCGCCATCGCCGCCCCGCATCCGAAGCCGTTGGTAAGACTGATATTTGTAACACCCGCGGCGCGCCGCCTTCACCCGAAACCGGTGTCGCCGGCCACGGGGTAACCCGTGTCCGTTTGACGCAGCCGGGGCCGCACCCCACATGAGCCGAAAGCCCCTATCCCGCCGGAACCTTTCCGCATCATCCGGAGCCGCCCGTCCGTGACCGACATCACCGCCCCCGCCCTCGCCGGGAAAGACGTCCGCGACCCCGCCTCCACCCGCCCCATCGCCTATTGGCTCCTCGTCTGCTGCGGCATGGTCTTCGCCATGGCGGTGATCGGCGCCATCACGCGCCTGACCGAATCCGGCCTGTCGATGGTGGAGTGGAAGCCGCTGATCGGCATCCTGCCGCCCCTGTCGGAAGCGGAATGGAACCGCGTCTTCGGCCTCTACCAGACCACGCCGGAGTTCCGCATCCACAACGCGGCGATGGATCTGGCGGCCTTCAAGCAGATCTTCTGGTGGGAGTGGTTCCACCGCTTCTGGGGCCAGCTGATCGGCTTCGTCTTCCTGATCCCCTTCCTGCGTTTCTGGGTCAACGGGCGCATCCCCGCCGACCTGTGGCCGAAGCTGGCCGGGCTGTTCCTGCTCGGCGGGCTCCAGGGGGTGATCGGCTGGTACATGGTCAAGAGCGGTCTGGTCGATCGGCCCGACGTCAGCCATTACCGGCTGGCGCTGCATCTCGGCACGGCGATCGTGATCTACGGGCTGCTGCTGCGCACCGCGCTGGGAATTCTCGACCCGCTGCCGCTGGCCGGCTGGGCGACGGAGTCGGGCCGGCTGCGCAAGCACGCGCGCTGGGCGCTGGGGCTGACCGGAGTCACCATCGTCTGGGGCGCCTTCGTCGCCGGGACGGACGCCGGGCTGGCCTACAACACCTTCCCGCTGATGGCCGGCCACGTCATACCGCCGGAGGTCGCCAACCTGACGCCCTGGTGGATCAACTTTTTCGAGAACACCGCGGCCATCCAGTTGACGCACCGTGTGCTGGCGCTGCTGACCGGGCTGGTGGTGCTGGGGCTGGCCTTGCGGGTGTGGGTGGCCCGCCTGCCGGGCCGCGCCGGGCGGGTGGCGCTGCTGACCGCGGCGATGGTGCTGGTGCAGATCGGGCTGGGCATCGCCACGCTGCTGAGTTTCGTGTGGATACCGCTGGGCGCCGCCCATCAGGCGGGGGCCATTCTGCTGGTGTCCGGGCTGGTCTGGCTGCTCCACGAGCTGCGACCGGTGGGCGTCCCGAAGTGCTGAGCCGTCCAACTCCCTCTCCCGCCCCGGGAGAGGGTGGCGCCAAAGGCGCCGGGTGAGGGTCGTCCGAGGATCAAGGGGCTGATCCTTGCCCGCACCCTCACCCTTCCCACGCCTGCGGCGCGGGCCCCTTCCCTCTCCCGGGACGGGAGAGGGGTTTTCCACGCACCTCAATCGTGCTTGCGGATGAACTCCCGCACCGCCGGCATGATGCTCTCGCGCCAGCGCCGGCCGTTGAAGATGCCGTAATGGCCGACGCCCTTCTGGAAATGGCGGGCGCGCATGTCGTCGGGCAGCGAGGCGCAGAGCCGGTGCGCCGACTCGGTCTGGCCGGGGGCGGAGATGTCGTCCAGTTCGCCTTCCACCGTCATCACGGCGGTCCGGCGGATCGCCGCCGGCTCCACCTTGCGCCCGCGCGACTCCATGGTGCCGTTGGCCAGCGCATGCTTCTGGAACACCGTCTCGATGGTCTGCAGGTAGAACTCCGCCGACAGGTCCATGACCGACAGGTATTCGTCGTAGAAGCGGCGGTGCTGCTCCGCGGAATCACCGTCGCCGCGGACGAGGTGGCGGAACAGGCCGACATGCTCCCCGATGTGGCGGTCCAGGTTCATCGACATGAAGCCGGAGAGCTGGATGAAACCCGGATAGACCTGCCGGAAGCCGCCCGGATAATAGGCCGGGACGGTGGTGATGACGTTGCGCTCGAACCAGGACAGCGGGCGGGTCGCCGCCAGCTTCACCGGCGCGGTCGGGTTGGCCATCGGGTCGATGGGGCCGCCCATCAGCGTCATGGAGCGCGGCTGCACCGCCTCGTCCCCCGCCGCCATCAGCGACACCGCAGCCAGGACCGGAACCGCCGGCTGGCACACCGCGATGACGTGGGTCTGCGGCCCCAGGATGCGGATCAGCTCCGCCACCGTGTCGATGTAGTCGTCGAGGTCGAACCGCCCGCGCGCCAGCGGCACCAGCCGGGCGTCGATCCAGTCGGTGACGAAGACGTCGTGGTCGGCCAGCAGCGCCGCCACCGTGCCGCGCAGCAAGGTCGCGTGGTGGCCCGACATGGGGGCGACCAGCAGGACGCGCGGCTGCGCCGGGGTGCCCTCTGGCTTGGCGAAGTGCAGCAGGTTGCAGAAGGGCTGGCGGTGGGCGATGCGCTCGGTGACTGCCACCGTCTCGCCGTTCACCACCGTGGTCTTCAGGCCGAATTCCGGCTTGGGGAAGCGGCGGGTGGTGCGCTCCAGCAGTTCCGCGCCGGCGGCCATGGCGCGGCCGACGCGGGTGTAGGACACCGGGCTGAACGGGTTCTGGAAGGTGTGCTGGGTCGCTTCGGCCAGGAGGCGCATCGGGCGCAGAGCGGCGTGCTGCAGATCGTAGAGATGGTAGAGCAACATGTCCTCGCTTCGGCGGTTGGTCCCACGCCCGGTCGGCTGGGTGTCGTCATTGGTCGGCCGTCATTGGTCGTATGACCAACCGATAGATTGGCCAGCCCTTATCCGGAAGGTCAATAGCCGACACCCGTTCTCGGGCAAAAAACTTACATGGGAAACAGTCAGCCACACGAAACAGACCGCGCAATGCTGCACTGCAAAGGAGGCAAGGCCGAAGGATCAAGCCCAAAGAAGAAGGCGCGCCCGCGGAACCGCGCACGCGCCTTGCAGCCAACAGGGGCCCGGATGCCCCAGCGGGAATATCGGTTATGGCACCGCCACGGTGGCGCGCACCGGCAGATGGTCGGACGCGCGGCGCGTCAGCACCGTGCGCACAACCTCGTAGGACGGGATGGTCAGCCCGTTGTTCACGTAGATGCGGTCGAGCCGCAGCGTGGGCATCCGCGCGTGGAAGCTGCGCGGGCTGGCCCAGTCGGGGAAGGCCTCGGCCAGCTTGCGCAGCCGGGGGGAGTTCGGCGCCCATTCGTTGAGGTCGCCCATGAACAGGGTCGGCAGGGCCGGCTGTTCCTCCAGCCGGTCGACGATGGCGCCAACCTGCCGCGCCCGCTCCCACGGGTCGAGACCGAGATGGGCGACGATGATGCGGACCGGACGCCCCTCCACCTCGACGATCACGTCGATGCCGCCGCGCGGCTCCCGCCGCCCGACGCTGAGGTCGATGGGCTCGCATTTCAGGACCGGCAGCCGGGTCAGGATGGCGTTGCCGTAATGGGCGTGGGCGTTGTGCTTGGTCGGGCCGGCGTGGGCCTTCAGCCCGGTCGCCCGTTCCAGGAAGGCGAACTGGTCCAGCCCGGATTCGCCGCGGTGGTGCCAGCCGACCTCCTGGAGCCCGACCAGATCGACGTCCAGCTCCTTGATGACCTCGGCGATGCGGTCCGGCGCGAAGCGCGCGTCCAGCCCGACGCAGCTGTGGATGTTCCAGGTCGCCACACGCAGCGGCGCCATGCCCTCCGGCACCGGGCCGCTGCGGCTGTCGACGCGGCGCTTCGGACGGCGGACGCGCGCGGCGCGCAGCGCGGAGGCGATCCGCTGCACACGCTCTCGGCTGAATCGGATCACCGCTGTTGGTCTCCCCTCGCTATTTCTCCGGTGGCCGGCCCGGTGGTCCGCCGTCTCACCCCCAGGGCCCGCACCAGCCGGTTGCCGGCCCAGCCGAACCCCAGCGCCGTCACCGCCGCCAGCCCCAGAAGAACCATGTCGGTGGGCGTCGGTTCCGTCAACACACGCTCAAGCTGGTGCCCGAGCAGGTTGAAGACAAGGATTCCCGGCGCCATCCCCAGGACCGTCCCGAACAGATAGTCGGGAAACCGGATGCGGGAAGCCCCCGCGACGAGGTTCACCACGGTGAAGGGCGCCACCGGCACCACCCGCAGCGCCGCCATGGCCAGCACGCCGCGCTCGCCGAGCGCGTCGCTGGCCCGTCGCACCACAGCACCACCGTAGCGCTCGATGGGGCGCCGGCCGGTGAGCCGCCCCACCCAGAACAGCGCCGCGGCGGAGGCCAGCACCCCGGCCAGCGCGGTCGGGAAGCCCATCCACGGCCCCAGCGCGATCGCCGTCGCCGCGATCAGCAGCAACACCGGAAACAGCACGAAGCCCCCGGCGACATAGAGCAGGATCAGCCACAGCGGCCCGAAGGCCGACTCGCGCAGGTGCTCGAACGCGTCCAGAACGGCGTCCAGCGTCGCCCAGTCGCGCAGCGGCGTGTGGTTCCACAAGCCCCACACCCCGCCGACCACCGCCAGGATGACACCCAGCGCCAGCCAGTGGTGGCGCCGCGGGATGCGCGACGGCAGGACACGCCACACGATGTCCGCCGCGTTGACCGGACGTTCGGGGTCGAAGAGCATGGAATCGGCGACGGCGGCGGCCAGCAGGCCGGGATCGGCGTCCTCCAGCGGCTCCAGCGTCCGCGCGCCGGGCCGGCGCAGCGCCTCCACCGTGCGGATGAGCGAGCCGGAGCGGCGCAGTTCCGCCGTCACGCTTTCCGGCGCCACCCCGAGATGTTCGGCGATCAGGTCGTCGCGCACCCCGGCGATGGCCTGCCGGGCCTCGCGCCCCTCCACGCGGCCATGCGGCGCCTCCAGCGCCAGATCGCATTCGGTGTCCAGCCCCATCGACCGGTTGTTCAGGTTGGCCGAGCCGATGCGCAGAAGCCGGTCGTCCACCACCATCACCTTGGCGTGGATGGTGATGCCGACGCTGCCGGTTTTGGCGCTCTCGGTCTTGGCGATGTAGAAGCGGAAGCGCCCGTTCCGGTCGGCCTCGCGCAGTTCCTTCACCAGCCGGGCGCGGGCGCCGAGCATCACGGTGTTCTCCAGCCAGCTCGACGTGCGGGCGGAGTTGACGACGACCACCTCCGGCCCGTCCGGCTCGGCCAGCCGCGCCTTCAACGCCTCGGCCACGGCGACCGAGGCGAAATACTGGCTCTCCATGTAGATGAAGCGCTCCGCCGCGGCGATGGCGGTGGTGTAGAGCGCCTCGACCTCCCGCACCTCGGCGCGCCCGTTGTAGCCGGGTTCGGTGCGCGCGATGCCGACCGGCATGCTTTTGAACAGCGGGACGAGCTGTTGCGGCCAGGGATCGGGGCTGTCCGGCCCGGCCCGGCGCGCCTTCAGCCGCAGCCGCCGGGGACGCTTGCCGTCGGCAAGGCCGCCGCCGCCGCCGGGGACGTCCATGGCGGGCGGCGACAGCACGCAGCCAGTGGCGCGGCGCCAGCGCTCGCGGAACAGGTCGCCCAGCGCGCGGGCGGCGTCGCCGTCCACCGCCATCATCACGTCGTGGAAGGGCTCGTAGGGGGTGCCGTCCGGCTGGCGGCGCAGCGGCTCGTCGGCGCGATGGGCGCGGGTGTCCCAGCGGTTGGCGGTGATGTCCAGCCCGCCGCAGAAGGCCAGGCGGTCGTCGATCACCAGCATCTTCTGATGGTGGCAGGCCCCGGCGGGGTGGTCGCCGTCCAGCCGGTACTGGAGCCGCGGATGGCTGAGCCAGCCGCGCAGGAACAGCGGCTGCGACCAGCGGGCCAGATCGAACAGCTCCGCGAAATCCCACTTCAGCACATGGATGGTCAGGTCCGGGCGGGTCGCGGCCAGCCAGTTCAGCAGATTGCCCAGCTTGTCGGGGCGGCGCGGGCGGCGCGTCTGCGGGGTCAGCCGGATGCGGGCGTCGAAGTCCCAGGCGGTCAGGTAGATGCTGCGCCGCGCCTGCCGCATCGCCGCCTTGGCGAGCGCGAAATAGTCCTCGGCATCGACGATGACCCCGACCCGCTCCGCCCGCTCCACCCGCCAGCAGGTGCGGCCGGGCACCAGCAGCGGGTCCGCCGCCGCACTGGAAAGCGCCATGGTGAGCGTCGGGTCCGGCGGCGTGGGGAGGGAGGGCTGGTCGGGCATGGGACGCGGCTGGACCGGGGTTCCTGCGGGGATCGGCATCGGGGGTTCACATATGGTGCGTCCGGGACGGGCTGCGACCGGCCAGGAAGGCGGATGCCCGAACAACACCGCAGCCGCCCAACCCTCCCCGCCCCCCGCCGAGAGGCGAAATTCCATTGCCCGACCGGCCGGGACCTGGGTACCGTCAGGAGGAATCCATTCGTGCCCGTCCTTGCCCCGTGACCCGCTTGTTGTGAGCCGCTTGTCCGTCACTCCACACAATCCGCCCGTCACGGCCGCCCGCTCCCGGCGGGGCCGATGCTGAGCCTCGTCCTGCGCCGGGTGCTGGCCGCGGTGCCGGCCCTGCTCGGCCTCGCGCTCGCCGCCGCCGTGGTGGCCGCGCTGGCCGGACCCGGCTGGGCGCCGGCGTTGGGCGCCGCGCTGGCCGCCCTGCCGGCGACGCTGGCGCTGGTCCTGCCGGCGCTGGCCTTGGGGACCGGGTTCGGCGCCCTGCTCGGTGTCATGGGCGGGGTGGGCGCCGTCCTTGGCGGGGTGGGTCCGGCCATGCCGGGCTTTCTGCTGGCCGCGGTCTTCGCCGCCTCGCTGGCGAAGGCGCCCGTCCTGCTGGGCCTCGCCGCCCTCGCCCTGCCCGCCGCCGCCCAGGCCGCGACGCTCGCCGACCGGGCGCGGGCCGGGGCGGAGGACACGGTTCTTCTGGCGGCGCGCGGGCGGGGGATGGACGGCTCCGCCCTGCTGTGGCGGCTCGCCCTGCCGCTGGGGCTGTCGGCGGCGATGGGCGGCCTGCGCAGCGCCGTGGCGGGAACGGTGGCCGCGGCGGTGGTGGTGGAAAGCCTGTTCGGAAGCGGCTTTTCCGGCGCCGGGCGGCTGTTCGTCGAGGCGGCGCGCGCCGGGGACACCGGCATGGCGGTCGCGGCGCTCGCCGGGCTGTGCGGCCTCGCCGTGCTGCTGGGCGCGCTGGGCGGCGCGCTGCACGGCTGGATCGACCCGCGGGCCCGGATGGCCTGATGCACGAACCCGCCGGCACCGACTCCCGCACCGATCCACACTGGCGCGACGGCCCCTGGCAGAAGGCCGGGCAACGCCTGACCGCGCACCGGCCGGCCGCGGCGGGGCTGACCGTTCTGGCGGCGCTGATGCTGGCGGTCGCGGCCGGCCTCGTCACCGGGGGCGGCCCGGTGGGGGCGGCGTTGGCCGCCGGGCACCAGAGCCTGACCTTCGCGCTGCTCGCCGGGCTGGGCGGGGCCGCCCTCGGCCTGCTCTGGGGAGGCGCCGCGGTGGCCTTGGGCGAGCGGGCGGAGCGGGCGATGATGGCGCCCGCCATCGCACTGACCGGCCTGCCCCTGGCGCTGGTCCTGCCGCTGGCCGGCGGGCTGCTGGGTCCGGGGCGCGGGCTGGCGCCGATGGCCGTGGTGACCGCCCTGATCGCCGCCCCGGCGGTGGCCGTCGTCGCGCGGGACGAACTGCGCGCCCTGCTGCGGCGGGAGTTCCTGAGCGCCGCCCAGGCCGCCGGGCTGACCGGCGGACGCCGGCTGCGCCGCCACACCCTGCCCAACGTCATCCTGCCGCTCGCCGCCGCGGCCTGGACCGCCCTTCCCCGCGCCCTGATGGCGGAAAGCCTCGCCAGCCTGCTCGGCCTCGGCCTGCCGGAGGGGGTGACCGGCTGGGGAACCGCCATCGGCGCGGCGGCGCGGACGGGCGACGCCATGGCGCTGGCCGGGCCGGCGCTGTTGCTGGCGCTGACCCTGTGGGCGCTGCACGGGGTGGGCGACGGGATGCGGCTGGCCTTCTCCACGACCGGAGGGCGCCGGTGAGCGGATCGGGAGAGCGCGCGCCGCTGCGGGTGGAAGGGCTGTCCCTGCTGACCAGCCGCGACATTCTGCTCGACCGGCTGAGCTTCGCCGTCGAGCCCGGCGAGGTGCTGGCCCTGTCGGGCGGCGCCGGGGCCGGCAAGACGCTGCTGCTGCGCGCGCTGGCCGGGCTGGCCCCGAAGGGCGTCACGGTGCTGGGCGACATCCGCATCCAAGGACGGCGCATCCTGGTCACCCAGGACGGCGCCCTCGACCCGCTGCGCCCGCTCGGCGCCCAGTTCACAGACCTGCTGGCCCACCAGTCGGGGCTGGACGAGCGCACCGCCCTGCGCCGCGCCGCCGAGGCGCTGGAGCGTTTCCAAGTGCCCGCCGCGGCGCGCCGGCTGGCGCTCCACCCCCACGAGCTGGGCGAGGCGATGCGCTGGCGGGCCGCGCTGGCGCTGGCCATGGCGGCGCAGCCGGCGCTGCTGCTCGCCGACGCCCCCGCCGCCGCGCTCGACCCCACCCAGCGCGTCCGCCTGCTGAACGACCTCGCCGCCTGGACGCGCGAGGCCGGAACGGCGCTGCTGCTAGCCGGGCGCCCGCAACCCGATCCAGTCCATTCCGGTCTGGCCGACCGCCGGCTGATCCTGGCCCAAGGGCGCCTGGAAGCGCCGGAGGAGGAGCCCACCCCCGCCCCGTCCCCGGTGGAACCGGCGCCCTCCGGCCCGCCCATCCTGTCGGTGCGCGACCTGCGCGTCGCCTTCCCGCTGGGGCGGAGCTGGCGCGGCGAGGAGCGCTGGCTGACCGTGGTGGACGGCCTGTCCATCGCGCTGGCCGAGGGCGAGACGCTGGCCCTGCTCGGCGAGACGGGCAGCGGCAAGTCGGTGCTGGCCCGCGCCATCCTGCGGCTGGTCCCGCCGGTCGGTGGTCAGGTGTCCTGGCTGGGGACCGACCTCGCCGCCGCCCCGCCGGAGGCGATGCGCCGGGCGCGGCGGGACCTGCAAATCCTCTTCCCCGACCCGCTGGCCGCCTTCGACCCGCTGATGACCATCGGCGCGCAACTCGCCGAGACGCTGGAGTCGCTGCGGCCCACCCGGTCCGCCGCCGACCAAGCGGCGTGGCTGGCCGAGGCGCTGGAGGAAGTCGGGCTGCCCTCGGCGGTCCTCGACCTTTATCCCGGTTCGCTCCGTCCCGCGGAGGCGGCGCGCGCCGGTCTGGCCCGCGCCCTGCTGCCGGAGCCGCGCCTGCTGGTCTGCGACGAGCCGGCGGCGATGCTCGACGGGGCGGAGCGGGGCGACTTCCTGGCCCTGCTGCGGGCGATCCGCCGCCGCCGCCGGCTGGCCCTGCTCTACGCCACCCAGGATGCGGCGGAAGGCCTGGGGGTCGCGCGGCGGGCGCTGGTGCTCCTGCTCGGCCGGATCGTCGAGGCGGCGGACAGCGCGGTTCTGGCCGCCGGGGCGCGGCACCCCTACAGCCGCGCGCTGATCGCGGCGGCCCGCCTCGCCCGCCCGGCGTTGCACGGCGATCCCCCATCCCCGCTGCGCCCGCCGACCGGCTGCGCCCTGCGGCTGCGCTGCCCGCTCGCCCATGACGGCTGCGCCCAGGTCCCGCCGTCGCTCGATACCGTGGCGCCGGGCCACCGAGTCGCCTGCCATGTCGCGCATGACGACGCGCAAGACGGCGCCCAGGTTGGCGGAAGAGCCCCGTAACCCCCTGTCCGGAGCCCGCCGGCGCCTTGGACCCGGCGCCTTGGGCATGGCCGCAATTCCGTCCCAAAAAGGTCTGAAACTGCGCGGGTTGGCAAGGAGGCGGGCACGGGATAACGTCCCCGGCCTTCACTGACGCATTGCCGAAATCACGGAAAAGGACAGGGATGCTTCGCGCACGCACCCGGTGGACGGTCCCCTGCATGGGCGCACTCGCCGTCCTTCTGCTGCTTCTCACCGGCCTCGCCGCGCCGACGCTGGCCGCCGGCCCCGTGCCGGGCGCCGCCATGCCGGCCCCCGCCGCCGCGGCCCCTGCGGAACCCGCCGCCTCGCCCGATCCGACGCCCGAGCAGATGCAGGCGATGATCACGACGCTGGAGGACCCGGCGGCCCGCGCCCGGCTGGTCGAGCAGTTGAAGGCGCTGGTCGCCGCGCAGAAGGGGCTGGAGCAGGCCAAGGCCGAGGAGGCCCCGGCGGCCAGCACCCTGCCCGAGACCATCGGCGCCAGCGCCCTGTCCTTCCTGGCCGAGCGCATGGACGTGCTGAGCCGTCAGCTCGTCCAGGTCGGCAACGTGTTCAAGGAGCTGCCCGGCGCCATCGAATGGGCGAACCGGCAGATGGTCGACCCGTCGGCCCGCGACCGCTGGGTGCAGATCGCCATCCAGCTGACGATGATCCTGACCGCGGGTCTGGCGATCGGGCGCTTCGTCGGCTGGCTGCTCGCCCGCCCGCGCAACGCGCTCGCCGCCCGGCGGGGAACCACGGTCCTTGTGCAGTTTCCACTGCTGCTCGGCCGCGCGCTGCTGGAGTTGGCGCCCATCGCCGCCTTCATCGTCGTCGCCTACGCCATCCTGTCGGTCAGCGAGCCGGGGCCGCGCGTCCGGCTGGTCGCGCTGGCCGTCATCAACGCCACCGTCATCCTGCAAATCCTGCTGGTCGCCGCCCGCATCCTGATCTCGCCCTTCGCGCCCTCCCTGCGGATGGTGCGGATGGGCGACGCCAACGCGCTGCGCCTCTACCGCTGGGTCCGCCGGCTGGCCGCGGTCGGCGTCTACGGCTATTTCCTGGCGGAGGGCGCCTATGTGCTGGGCCTGCCGCTCGGCGCCTACGGCGCGCTGCTGAAGCTGCTGGGACTGGCGATCGCCGGCATGCTGATCGCGCTGATCCTGCAGAACCGCCGCATCGTCGCCGACTGGATGCACGGCAACCCGCTGTCCGGCGACGGCGACCCGGCGGCCACCGCGGAGCGCGAGTCGGAGGGCCAGGGCGCCGTCCTGCGCTCCGCCCGCCGCCGCTTCGCCGACGTCTGGCACGTTCTGGCGATCGTCTACGTCGTGGTCACCTTCGGCGTCTGGGTGCTGAACGTCTACGGCGGGTTCGAGTATCTGGCCCGCGCCACCGGCATCACCATCCTGGTCGCGGTGGTCGCCCGGCTGCTGGTCAACGGCATCAACCGCGGCCTGCGCCGGGGCCTGCGCATGGTCCCGGAAAGCCAGGGCGCCCTGCCGCCGCTGAAGGACCGCGCCTCCCTCTACCTGCCCTTCCTGCACCGGGCGGTGAAGACGGTGATCTGGGTCGGCGCGGCGATGATGATCCTCTACGGCTGGGGCTTCGACACGCTGGCCTGGACGGACACGCGGCTGGGCCAGCGCATCCTGCGCAGCACGGTCACCATCGGCCTCCTTCTGGTCGGCTCCATCGTCGCCTGGGAGGTGGTCAGCGCGATGATCGAGCGCTTCCTCGCCTCCACCGACCGCAACGGCACGCGGATCGAGCGCAGCGCGCGGGTGCGCACCCTGCTGCCGCTGCTGCGCAACGCCTTCCTGATCGTCCTGGTCACCATGGTGTCGCTGATCACCCTGTCGGAGCTGGGCGTCAACATCGCGCCGCTGCTGGCCGGTGCCGGTGTGGTCGGTCTGGCCGTCGGTTTTGGATCGCAGACCCTGGTCAAGGACATCATCACCGGCCTGTTCATCTTGTTCGAGGACAGCATCTCCATTGGCGACGTGGTGGATGTGGGCGGCGGCCATTCCGGCTCGGTGGAGGCCATCTCCATCCGCTCGATCCGGCTGCGCGACGGGTCGGGCGCCATCCACACGGTGCCCTTCAACTCGGTCAGCACCGTCAAGAACATGTCGAAGGACTTCTCCTACGCCCTGTTCGAGGTGCGGGTCGCCTACCGCGAGGACCCGGACCGCGTGATCGAACTGCTGAAGGACATCGGTGCCAGCCTGCAGTCCGACACCCAGTTCGCGCCCGACATCATGGGGCCGCTGGAGGTGATGGGCTTGGACAAGTTCCAGCCCGACTCGACCCAGCTCATCACCGCGCGCTTCAAGACCCGTCCGACCAAGCAGTGGGGCGTCTCGCGCGAGTTCAACCGCCGCATGAAGAAGCGCTTCGACGAGCTGGGGGTGGAGGTGCCGACCGGCTCCATGCAGCTCATCGTCGGCGGGAACCATCCCGACCGCGCGCTGGCCGAGGCGCTCAGCCAAGGTTCTTAAAGAAGGCCGGAGCTGGTAACAGAAACGGTCGGCCGGGGGCTGGTCTACGCCTCCGGCCCGCCGCGCTCCAGGACCGCGACGAAGGCGTCGACGACGCGCGGGTCGAAATGCCGGCCCGACTCGGCGCGGATCAGATCGACCACCGCCGCCAGCTCCCACGCCTCTTTGTAGGGGCGGCGGTGCAGCAGGGCGTCGTAGACGTCGGCGACCGCCACGATGCGGCCCGACAGCGGGATGGCGTCGCCCGCCAGCCCGTGGGGATAGCCGGTGCCGTCGAACTTCTCGTGGTGGCTCTCGGCGATCTCCGCCCCCATCGACAGGTAGCTCCGGCCACCCACCGGGCCGGCGGCGTCGCGCAGGATGCGCCCGCCGATGGTGGCGTGCTCGCGCATCCGGGTGATTTCCTCGGGGTCCAGCTTGCCGGGTTTGCGCAGGATGCGATCGGGAATGGCGACCTTGCCGACGTCGTGCAGCATGCTGGCCAGCCCGATCAGCTCGCAGAAATGGTCGTCGGCATCGCCGCCGCAACTGCCACGCGCCTGGAGTTCGCGGGCGATGGCGGTGGCCCAGCGGCCGATGCGCCGGACATGCTCCCCGGTGACCTCGTCCTTGTACTCGGCCAGCTTGCCCAGGGCGTGCACCGTGGCGATCTGGGCGAGGTGGAGCTGCTCGTAAAGCGACACGTTGTCGAACCCGACCGACATCCGGGAGCAGAAGATTTCCACCAGCCGCCGCTCAACGTCCGGCAAGCCGCCGTGCCCGCCGATGAACAGCGCGCCGGGGCCGGGGCTCCGCGTCTGGAACAGCGCGACGCTGTGGTCGTCGCGGTGCAGGCTGCGCCCCCGGGCCAGGGCGGCGGCGATGTCGGCGCAGGCCGCCTCGGGCAGCACGGCGCTGACCGGCCGGCCCGTGGCATCGGCGAAAACGCCGGTACCGCACAGCACCTCCGCCTCCCGGAACCGGCCGTCCGGCACCAGGCCTTCCGGATGCGGGCCTTCCGAATTTAGGCCGGGCGGCACAGCGCATAGGAAGGCGCCCGTCGCCCGCGGCAGCAGGGCGGCGGCCCGCTCCACCACGCCGAGGGCGAAGCGGTCCATGCAGCGCTGCTCGAACAGGGCGCCGGCGGCGTCGACGATCGTCTCCAGCCCCTGCCGGTTGCGCTCGATGGCGTCGATGTGCTGGTAGGAGCGCAGGGCGGCCACCGTGGTGGTGAACAGCTTCTGGGCGGTCAGCTCGCTCTTGGCCTTGTAGTCGTTGATGTCGTAGCTGACGATCACCTGCCGTTCCGGCGCCTGCCCGGGTTGGCCGGTGCGCAGGATGATGCGGACCCGCCGGTTGCCCAGCACCTCGCGGATGTGGTGGACCAGCCGGAGGCCGGCATCCTCCGTTTCCATCACCACGTCGAGCAGGACGGCGGCGATGTCGGGATGGTCGTTCAGGATCGCGCGCGCCTCGCCCCCCGAATGGGCGGACAGGAACAGCAGGCACCGCCCGTCGAAGGTCACGTCGTTCAGCACCACGCGGGTGATCGCGTGCACCTCCGGATCGTCGTCGACGATCAGCAGCTTCCAGGGAGCGGCAGCGGGGCCGGACTTTGCGGATGACGGGTCGGGAGCGTCCTCGTCGGCGAACAGCAGGTCGTCGTCATCGTCCTGGCCCCAGCCCTGGATGTCGGACATCGCCGCTCCCCGCCCCGCTCTGCCAAGCTGCATAGCTACAATTCGATTCTCTTTTTCAACGTTTGCCACGGTTCGTGTCAACCACGCTGGTGCCTTCACACACACGGCCGCAGGCGGAGAGGGACTGCGACGCTTTGTCCTTCCCCGTTGCGACTACCGCCAAAGCGCTTTTCCCGGCGCGAGTGGAGGGGTTGCGGCCCGCCCCGAACGGAGGATCATAGGTAGAAAGGTGTGAGGCTGAAAACAATGCGGGAACAATGGGGGCAGGCCATGATACCGGACGCTTGGGACATCGAATTGCGTGAAGGGGCCATCGGCGTGGCCCGTCATCTGATCGAGACCGGATGCGTCCGGTACGACCCGGACCATCTGTGCCGCCACGGGTCGGGGCTGGTCAGCCCGATCCATCTGGAGGGGCGGCGGCTGCTCTCCTACCCCGCGGTGCGCGACGAAGTGCTCGACTTCGCCCTGCGGATGATCGGGCAGGAGATCGGCGATGGCGAGTTGGACGCCATTGCCGCCGCCGAGGGGGCCGGCGTCCCCTGGGCTGCGCTGCTCGCCGACCGTCTGGAGCTTCCCCTCGTCTTCGTGCGCAAGGAGGCGCCGGAGGGCCGGCAGGAGTACAAGCACCGGATTGAAGGACGGGTGGAGCCGGGTTGGCGCGTGCTCCTGGTCGAGCAGATCGCCGCCGACGGCCACCGCAAAGCCCGCTTCGCCCAGCCGCTGAAGGAGGCGGGCTGCGACGTGCGCGACCTGTTCGTCCTGTTCCAGTACGGGATCTTCGACGAGATCCAGGAGCATCTGGCGCCGCTGGGCATCACGATGCACGCGCTGGCGACCTGGTGGGACGTGCTGGAGGTGGCGAACCGCGGCCATTACCTGGACGCGCAAGCCCAGGGGGAGATCCACGCCTTCCTGCACGACCCCAAGCGCTGGACCGCGGAGCATCAGGTCCACCGGACGAGCGGAAAGGCGGCTTGAGGCCGGACGTGCGCTGCTCCGCGATCGGACCCTTTCCGGTCCGGGACCAGGCCAGCGGCGCATCTTTGCGGCGCGTCAACCGACACCGGGCGGATCGCGGTTCCGGCTGTGGTCCGGCCCGTTTCCGCCTCCCTCTGCAAGGAGGGCGGCACTCGCACGGCGTTTATGGCGGCGGTCGAGCGTCGCGGAAGAGGGGCAACGGCTTCAGTCGGTCCCGGCGTCGGCCGCAACGGTGCTGTCCGCGGCCGGGCGGGCGGGCGCCCGGTCCACGAAGGGCCAGCGGATGTAGGCGTAGAGCCACATCGCCAGGATGTCCGCCCCGTTGATCAGCAGAACCAGCGCCCACAGCGGGCTGCGCCCGCCCTTGGCCAGCACCCAGCCGCCGAAGATCAGCTTCAGCATCAGCAGGATCGCCATGACGAGGTTCGCGGTCCACGGGTCGGTGGACATGATCGCCGCCCAGGGCTGCCAGTAGACGGCGTTGAGCAGGCCGACCGCGGCGTCGAGCATCTCCATCACGCGGCCCTCCGCGCCTTGCGCGGCCGCGCCGGCCCGTCGACCAGGACGCGCGCCGGCCAGCGCCGCACCGTCAGCAGCCCCAGCACGCCGACCAGCCCGACCACCGGCACGAAGATCACCAGCGCCCACCAGGGCGAGAAGCCCGCCCGGCGGAAGATGCGCATCAGCGGCCAGACCGCCGCCGCGTTGAACAGGAACAGGATCAGGCCGGGATCGACGGCGAACTCAGGCACGGAGCACTCCCAGGGATAGGTCCGGCCTTATCCGGCCAGCGCCGCGTCCTTCTCGGCCAGCACCTTCTCGATGGCGGCGCGGTCGGCGGCGGACAGGCGGACGGACGCGCTCTTCAACTGGCCGCAGGCGGCCATGATGTCCTCGCCGCGGGTGGTGCGGACGGGGCTGGCGTAGCCGGCGTTGTTGACGATGTCGCCGAAGACCTGGATCGCCCGGTCGGTCGAACGCTCGTAGGGGGCGCCCGGCCAGGGGTTGAAGGGGATCAGGTTGATCTTCGACGGGATGCCCTCCAGCAACTTGACCAGGGCGCGGGCGTCCGCCGGGCTGTCGTTGACGCCCTTCAGCATCACGTACTCGAAGGTGATGCGCCGCGCGTTGTTCAGGCCGGGGTAGGTGCGGCAGGCGTCCATCAGCTCCTTCAGCGGATATTTCCGGTTGATGGGCATGATGATGTCGCGCAGCTCGTCGGTCACGGCGTGCAGGCTGACCGCGAGGTTGACGTTCAGCTCCTCGCCGCAGCGCTTCATCGCCGGGACGACGCCGGAGGTCGAGAGCGTGATGCGGCGCTTCGAGATCGAGATCCCGTCGCCGTCCATGACGATCTTCAGCGCCTTGGCGACGTTCTCGTAGTTAAAGAGCGGTTCCCCCATCCCCATCATGACGATGTTGGAGATCATCCGCCCGTCCGGCGGCGCCGGCCATTCGCCGAGCGCGTCGCGGGCCAGCATGACCTGCGCCACGATCTCCGAGGCGTCGAGGTTGCGCACCAGACGCTGCGTGCCGGTGTGGCAGAAGCGGCAGGTCAGCGTGCAGCCAACCTGAGAGGAGACGCAGAGCGTGCCGCGGTCCTCCTCGGGGATGTGAACGCTCTCCACCTCCTGCCCGTCGGGCATGCGCAGCAGCCACTTGCGCGTGCCGTCCACCGACTTCAGGTCGCGCACGACCGTCGGGCGGGCCACGGCGTAGCTTTCCGCCAGCTTCTCGCGCACCGGCTTGGCGAGCGTGGTCATCACCGCGAAGTCGGTGGCTCCGCGGTGGTAGATCCAGTGCCAGAGCTGGCGGGCCCGGAATTTCTCCAGGCCGACGGACAGCATTTCGGCTTCCAGCTCGTCGCGGGACAGGCCGACAAGGTTCTTGCGCCCGTCAGCGTCGGTCGCCGGCAGGGCAAAGGCAGCAGCATGGTTGGAGGCGCTCATGGCCCCCTAAATAGGGCCACGAGCGTCCGGAGTCAAAAGACGAAACGCGGGACGACCAAGTGAAAAGAGCAGCGCTGCTCAGCGCTTCACGCCGCAGGCCTGGTTGATCGCGTCGTAAGCCTGGGCGAAGCCGTCGGTGCTGTAGGTGTCGGTGGTCTTCGTGCCGCGGCCCGAAACACCCTTCACCACCATGGACTTGCCCTTGGCGTCGCGCATCGCGGCGGTGACGGCCTTGTCGGTGTCGGCGTCGCGCGCCCAGGCGGTCTCGCCGTCGGTGAACAGCTTGAAGGACTTGCCGGCCACGTCCACCGTGGACTCGCTGTCCTTCTTCAGGGGGTAGCCGACAACGAAGCTGACCACGTCCAGCGCCTTCTCCGCCGGGCGGTGGGTCACCAGCACGTAGATGTCCCCGCGCTTGGCCGCGGCGGGTTCCTTCTTCTTGGGCTGGCTGGACATGTAGCAGACCTTGTGCCCACCCTCGTCGAAGGCGAAGGCGTTCCAGTCCTTGAAGGTCCCCAGCAGGCGCGGGTCAGCGGCGGCGGCCGTGTTGACCGTGGCGGCGGCAAGAGTGGCGGCGAGGATCGGACCGGCCAGAAGCAGAGCGGCGCCGGCGGTGCGACGGATGGTGCGAATGGGCAACATCGGTTGGCGAAGGCTCGAATGGTTTCGCGGACGGGTGCGGGAGTGGGGCGGACCCTACCCCAATTCGGTGAAGCTTTCCAGGGCCACCGCCCCGTCCCGGCGGCGAAGTCACGGGTTGTCGCGAAGGCCGGTCCTGCAATCGATCGCTCGATTTCGTATCGAAAGCCGGTGATCCGATGGCCTGCGGGACGCGTAGAAGGCGCATTCGAACGCCCGATGGAACGCCGCAGCCCACCCATGACCCCCTTGGCCGCCCGAGCAGACGACCGCGCGCAGGACGCGGGGGAGCGCCAAACACGCTTTGCAGCGGGGCGCTCCGCGCACCATGTGTTGCGGGGCTTGCCATCTTGTGCAAAGCCCCCGAGTGCACAGACGGTGCCCCCGGAGACGTGCCCGAAGACGTGCCCGAAGACGTGGATGCAGGATCTCGGTTCCCCAGCCGCCGGTGCCGACCGGACGTTCGAAGACCTGCTGACCGCGGTCGGGCGGGACCGCGACCGCGCGGCCTTCGCGGCCCTGTTCGGCCATTTCGCCCCACGGTTGAAGGCCTATCTGCGCCGCCAGGGCTGCGACGCGGGTGGTGCGGAAGAATTGGTGCAGGACGTGATGTTGCTGGTGTGGCGCCGCGCGGAGACCTACGACCCGACCCAGGCCTCCGCCGCCACCTGGGTGTTCACCATCGCCCGCAACCGGCGGATCGACGCGCTGCGGCGGGAGCAGCGGCCGGAGATCGACCCCGCCGACCCCACGCTGGTGCCCGACCCGATGGAGAGCGCCGACGACGGGGTGGCGGCGCGCGAGACCGCCGGACGCCTGCGGGCCGCGCTGAAGACCCTGCCGCCGGAGCAGGCCGACCTGCTGCGGCTGGCCTATTTCGAGGACAAGCCGCACAGCCTGATCTCCGCCGAACAGGGCATTCCGCTGGGCACCGTCAAGTCGCGCCTGCGTCTGGCCATGGAACGGCTGCGCAAGGCCATGAGGGACTCCCGATGACCGTGCCCACCCACCATCCCGGCGACACCCTGCTGATCGACTATGCCGGCGGCGCTCTGGGCGAGGCGGCGTCGCTGATCGTGGCGACCCATCTGGCGCTGTGCCCCTGCTGCCGCCTGAACGTCGCCGAGATGGAGGCGGTCGGCGGCGCCCTGCTGGAGAGCATTGAGCCGGAGGAGGTCGACCCCGCCTGCCTGGAGACGGTGCTGGCCCGGCTGGACGACCTGCCGCCCTTGCCACGCATCCCCCGGCCCAAGCTCGTCTGCCAGCCGGCCGAGGTGCCGCTGCTGCCCGAACCGCTGCGCCGCTACGTCGGCAGCGACCTGTCGCGCCTGCCCTGGAAGCGGCTGATGCGCGGCATGGACTGCTACGACATCCCGCTGGGCTCCGGCTCCGGCGACGACTCGTCACGCCGCGGCAAGGCCCGGCTGATGCGGCTGGCGAGCGGCGTCGGGCCGCCCCACCACACCCACCGGGGGATCGAACTGACGCTGGTGCTGGACGGCGGCTTCACCGACGATCTCGGCCAGTTCGCCCGCGGCGATCTGTCCGTCGCCGACGACTCCGTGCGCCACCGCCCGGTGGCCGACGAGGAGGGCTGCCTGTGTCTGGCGGTGACCGACGCGCCGCTTCATTTCACCGGCGCGCTGGGGCTGATCCTCAACCCCTTCGTGAAGTTCTGAACGGCATCACTCGTCGTCGCCGACGATCACCGGCTTCTGGATGCCGCGCATGCGGCGGCGGCGCTCCGGATTGCGCATGATCTGGCGGCCGTGCTGGTGATCGCGCAGCGGCTCGGTCGGGCCGCCGACGCGCACCGGGCGTTCGGCGAAGCGGCCCAGGCTGATCATCCGGTCGTACATCACCAGGGCGCCGGCCACCCCGACGTTGATGCAGAACTTCATCGGAATCTTCACGGTGAAGTCGCAGCGCTCCAGCAGCGGTTCGGACAGGCTGCCGCGCTCCGGCCCCAGCACATAGGCGGCGCGGGTCGGATGACGGAAGCTGGGCAGCTCCACCGCGTCCTCGGTCAGCTCCACGCCGACGAGCTGGCAGTCCTTGGGCAGCGCCAGATCGGCCACCCGGTCGTAGACGTAGAGCGGCAGATGCTCCGACGCGCCGGAGGTGTCGACGATGTGCGCCTCGTGCAGGTCGGGCTCCGGGTCGATGGCGAAGAAGAAGGAGGCGCCGAAGGCGTGGGCGGAGCGCATCAGGTTGCCGACATTGCCCGGCTTGCTGATCCGCTCCACCCCGATGGCGAAATATCCACGCATGGCTTGCACAATCACTCTTAATTCCGGCTATCCGCAATTCCGGCCCGCGCATGGCGTGATCCGGCGGATTCGATGGTGCGACACCTTGCCTCGCGCCCCGGAGAGAGGCAAGCTCTCCACCCATGAGCCACGACCATTCCTCCTGCTGCGGCGGCCACGGTGACCACCACGGCCACGCCGACCATCACACCCCCGCCGAGGGGCACGCCGACCTCTCCGGAGCGCCGGAGGCGCCGATCCTCGTCGAGGTGACGCGCGGCGGCATGGTGGAATCCGTCCATCGCGGGCGCGCCTGCATCGTCGATTCCGACGGTCGTGTGCTGGCCCAGTGGGGCGACATCCAGGCGCCGGTCTACCCGCGCTCCGCCGTCAAGTCGATCCAGGCGATCCCGCTGGTCGAGACGGGCGCGCTCGACGCCTACGAGCTGGGCGACCAGGAGCTGGCGCTGGCCTGTTCCTCCCACCATGGCGAGATCCGCCACACCCGCATCGCGGAGGCCTGGATCAAGCGCATCGGCCTGACCGTGGACGATTACGAGTGCGGGGCGCATCTGCCGACCGACACCGAAACCGCCCACGAGATGATCCGCCACGGCGAGACGCCGACCGCCTTCCACAACAACTGCTCCGGCAAGCACGCCGGCTTCCTGACCACCGCCCTGCACAAGGGCGAGCCGACCAAGGGCTACGTCCGCTTCGACCACCCGGTGCAGCAGCGCATCCTGGGCGTGATGGAGCAGATGACCGGCCAGGACCTGTCGCAGGCCCCCTGGGGCGTCGACGGCTGCGCGATCCCGACCATCGGCATCCCGCTGGGCGCCATCGCCTACGCCATGGCCCGCATCGGCGACCCAAAGGATCTGCCCGACTCCCGCGCCGAGGCGGTGGCCCGCATCCGCCGCGCCTGGCGCTCGCACCCGCACCTGATCGCCGGCAAGGACAGCTTCGACACCGGCATGATGCAGGCGGCGGGCGGTCTGGTCCTGGTCAAGGGCGGGGCCGAGGGTGTGGGCTGCGCCGTTTTGCCCAAGCAGGGTCTGGGGATCGCGCTGAAGATCGACGACGGCACCCCGCGCGCCCGCGAGGTGGCCCTGGCCGCCCTGATCCGCGCCACCAAGGTCCTGTCCGACGAGCAGTGGGCGCGGGCCGGCCAGCTCATCCACCAGCCGGTGACCAACCGCAACGGCCTGGAGGTCGGCGTGGTCCGCCCGGTGGAGGGCTGAAGGTCCGCAAGCGCGATCAAGCCGCCCTCGTCTAGGGTGCCGGGCATGGAGGACCCATGACGAAGCCCGACACCCTGCTGGACTACGGCCGCCGCATCGCGCGCGTCGTCGATCACATCGCCGCCCATCCGGACGAGCCGCTGGAGCTGGAGCGGCTGGCCGCCGTCGCCTGCTTCTCGCCCTACCACTTCCACCGCATCTACCGCGCCATGACGGGGGAAACGGCGGCGGACACGCTGCGGCGGCTGCGCCTGCACCGGGCCGCAGGCGACCTCGTGAAGGGCGGCGACGGCGTGGCGCAGGTCGCACGGCGCGCCGGCTACGGCAGCGTGGAGGCGTTCACCCGCGCCTTCGGGCAGGTCTACGGCCTGAGCCCCGGCGCCTACCGGCGGCAAGGCCGTCTGGTTCCTCCACCCGACCAACCAACGGACGAGGAGCGAATCATGCACGACGTCACCATCCGCGACCTGCCGCCGCTGCGCGTGGCCGCCATGGCCCACCAGGGCCCCTATATGGACATCGGCACGACCTTCGAGCGGCTGTACGCCTGGGCCGCGGGCCGCGGCCTCGTGGGACCGGACACGCGGTCCTTCGCCCTCTATTACGACGACCCGGAGTCGGTTCCGGCGGACCGCCTCCGCTCCGAGGCCGCGTTGCTGGTCGATGGACCGATCCCCGGGGACGGGCCGGTCCGCGCGCTCGACATCCCCGGAGGCCGCCACGCCGTCCTGATCCACAAGGGCCCCTACGCGGAGTTGGAACGCCCTTACCGCTGGCTCTACCGCGACTGGCTGCCGGCGAGCGGCCACACGCCGGCCGACCGCCCCTGCGTCGAGGAGTATCTGAACGACTGCCGCAAGCTGCCGCCCGAGGCGTGGCTGACCGAGATCCGTTTGCCTCTGGCGTGAGAGGAGGCGGTGGGGAGGCCTTCCTCCCCACCCTTTCCCGCGATGATGCTATGGTCCGGCACCCGTCCACCTGACCGGTTGCCCGATCCATGAGCATCGACACCCTGCGCGCCCAGTACGAAGCCTTCCCCTATCCCGCGCGCAACCCCGCCGACGAGAAAAAGCGCCTGATCACCGGATCGCCCAGCCACCTGGACGAGGTGAACCACAACGTCTTCGGCGGGCGCCTCGACCACGCCAGGCCGCTCAGGGTGCTGGTGGCCGGCGGCGGGACCGGCGACGGGACGATCATGATCGCCCAGCAGATGGCCGACGCCGGCAATCCGGGACGCGTCACCTACCTCGACCTCTCCGACGCCGCGCGGGACATCGCCGCGGCGCGGGCCACGGCGCGCGGGCTGACCAACATCGACTTCCGCCGCGGCTCGCTGCTCGACCTCGGCGGGCTGTTGGATGAGGGAGGGCCGTTCGACTACATCGACTGCTGCGGCGTGCTGCACCATCTGGACGAGCCGGCGGCGGGCGTCCGCTCGCTGGCCGGGGCGCTGAAGCCGGGCGGCGGGATCGGGCTGATGGTCTACGCGCCGTACGGGCGCACCGGCGTCTATCCCATGCAGGCGGCGCTGCGCACCATCGCGGCGGACCTGCCGCCGAAGGAGCGGGTGGCGCTGGCCCGCCGGCTGATCGAGCGGCTGCCGACGTCCAACTGGCTGCTGCGCAACCCCTTCATCAACGACCACAAACAGGCCGACGCCGACCTCTACGACCTGCTGCTGCATTCCTGCGACCGGCCCTTCACCGTGCCGGAGCTGGCCGAGCTGGCCGCGGCGGGCGGGCTGGCCATCGCCGCGCTGGTGGAGCCGTACCGCTACGACCCCGCCGTCTGGGTGAAGGACCCCCGCCTGCTGAAGCGGCTGGACGGGCTGTCGCGGCTGGAGCGCGCCGCCTGGACCGAGCAGGTCACCGGCAGCATGACCAAGCACATCGCCTATCTCGTCCGCCCCGAGGACGCCGAGGGCGCCGTCACCCGCCCGGACGGGCCGGAGGTGGTTCCCGTGCTGCGCGACCTCGACGGCGCCGCGGTGGCCAAGGGCCTGCCCCCCGGCGGCGTGCTGGAGGCGGAGCTGATGGGGGCCGTCGTCCCTCTGCCCCTGCCCCGTCTGGCCGGGCCGATCCTGGCGCGGGTGGACGGGCGGACCAGCCTGGGGGCCATCCACCAGGCGGTGGCGGAGAAGGCCGGTCCTCTGGCCTGGGACGCCTTCCTGGCGCAGTTCGCGCAGCTTTTCACGGCGCTGAACGGCGTCGGCAAGATGTATCTGCGCCGCTGAGCGCGTCCCGGCTTCCAAAATGAAAAATCCGCCGCCGGGAGCCCCCGGCGGCGGAAGTTCATGGAGGAAACAACCAGGCTGCAAAGGGTGCTTAGTGGATGGTCTCGCCGTGCAGGGCGAGGTCCAGGCCGTCGCGCTCGACGTCCTCGTCGACGCGCAGGCCCATCACCACGTCGATGACCTTCAGGATGATGAAGGAGCCGACCGCCGAGTAGGCGATGGTGGCCAGGATGCCGTAGACCTGCGTCCAGATCTGGCCGACGTTGCCTTCCAGGGCGCCGGCGGTGCCGCCGATGGCTTCCTGGGCGAAGACGCCGGTCAGGATGGCGCCGACGATGCCGCCCACGCCGTGCACGCCGAAGGCGTCCAGCGAGTCGTCATAGCCGAGGGCGCGCTTCAGGCCGGTGGCGCCCCAGTAGCAGACCACGCCGGAGACCAGACCGATGACCAGGGCGCCGGTCGGACCGACGAAGCCCGAGGCCGGGGTGATGGCGACCAGGCCGGCGACGGCGCCGGAGATGATGCCGAGGACCGAGGGCTTGCCCTTGGTGGCCCACTCGACCAGCAGCCAGGACATGGCGGCGGTGGCGGCGGCGATCTGCGTGACCAGCATGGCCATGCCCGCACGGCCATCGGCGGCCACGGCGGAACCCGCGTTGAAGCCGAACCAGCCGACCCACAGCATCGAGGCGCCGATCAGGCTGAGCACGAGGTTGTGCGGGGCGAAGTTCTCGTTCGGGTAGCCCTTGCGCTTGCCCAGCACGATGGCGGCGACGAGACCGGCCACGCCCGCGTTGATGTGCACCACGGTGCCGCCGGCGTAGTCGAGCACGCCGTCACCCAGCAGGTAGCCGCCCGGACCCCAGACCCAGTGGGTGATCGGCGCGTAGACGATCAGCGACCACAGGCCCGTGAAGACCAGCATCGAGGAGAACTTCATCCGGTCGGCGAAGGCGCCGGTGATCAGGGCCGGGGTGATGATGGCGAAGGTCATCTGGAAGACGATGAAGACCGTCTCCGGAATGACGCCCGACAGGCCGTCCTTGGTGATGCCCGACAGCATGAACTTCGACAGGCCGCCGAAATACGGGGTGCCTTCGGTGAAGGCGATGCTGTAACCGGCGAAGAACCACAGGATGCTGACCAAGCAGCAGATCGCGAAGCTCTGCATCACGACGGACAGCACGTTCATCTTGCGGACCATGCCGCCGTAGAACAGGGCCAGACCCGGGATGGTCATGAACAGAACCAGCGCCGTGGCGACCAGCATCCAAGCCGTGTCGCCGCTGCTCAGGGTGGGCTCGGCCGCGGCGGCGGCCGCTTCCTGGGCGAGGGCGGCGGCAGGCAGACCGGCCAAGCCCAGAATCGCCGCCATCGTCGGCGCGGCGAGGGTGAAGAGACGGCTCATCGAGGCTCCTCTTTATTCGAATGCTTCTGGCCCGTTTCGCCCCGTCCCCGGTACAGACGGGGCGGCGGGAGGGGGCCGTGTACGCCGATTTGTCTTCAAGAAGCGTGCCAACCCAAAAGGGCTAGGAATCGCGGTGGTTGCGGCCTTTCGGATGACCGCAAAGCAGCATAGGACCCGAGTCGCCGGACTGACTTGCCCATAAATTGAGCAGAAAATCGGACCACCCAAAGCCTTGCACCGCAGCGTGATTCGCCCGTGGATTGCAGGTTGCCTGCCCCCTGTTGAGGCGTCGTGCGCCCGTTTCCCGCGCGCTTGCCCATTTTTTATGCACAATGATGCGTCTGAATTCCGCACAACCGTTGGGCAGCCCCTTCTATTTCCGGCCTGTTCCCCTCGGCCTATTGGCCCGCCCCGGTGAAATGTGGCACGGTCACCTTCTCAACCGGCGGAGCCGGACGGGGCCGGGGACACGCGGCCCCCGCCCACGCGGGTCCGCCGGACGCTTCCGGATGGCCGACAGCAAAAAAGAGAACCGAAAGGGGAGACACATGCTCGACAAACGGGATCTGCGGCTGGCGCCGCGCCGCGCCGTGGCCCTTGTCCTGGCTGGCGGCCGGGGCAGCCGGCTGAAGCAGCTGACCGACCGTCGCGCCAAGCCGGCCACCTATTTCGGCGGCAAGTTCCGGATCATCGACTTCGCCCTGTCGAACTGCATCAATTCGGGCTTTCGCCGCATCGGCGTGCTGACTCAGTACAAGTCGCACAGCCTGCTGCGCCATCTGCAACGCGGCTGGAACTTCTTCCGCGGCGAGATGAACGAGTTCTGCGACCTGCTGCCGGCGCAGCAGCGCATCAGCGAGACCGCCTGGTACCAGGGCACCGCCGACGCGGTGTACCAGAACCTGGACATCCTGCGCGACCACGAGCCGGAATACATCCTGATCCTGGCCGGCGACCACATCTACAAGATGGATTACGGCGCGCTGCTGCTCGACCACATCGCCAAGAAGGCCGATGTGACGATCCCCTGCATCCAGGTGCCGCGCCCCCTGGCCACCGGCTTCGGCGTGATGCATGTGGACGAGACGCAGCGCGTCATCGACTTCGTCGAGAAGCCCGCCGACCCGCCGCCGATGCCGGGCAACCCGGACAAGTCGCTGGCCAGCATGGGCATCTACGTCTTCAACGCGCAGTTCCTCTACGACCAGCTGGAGCGCGACTTCAACGATCCCGCCTCGTCCCGCGACTTCGGCAAGGACATCATCCCCCATCTGGTGACCAGCGGGGCACGGGTGATGGCCCACGACTTCGCCGATTCCGCCATCCTGAACGGCCACGAGTCCGAGCCCTACTGGCGCGACGTCGGCACCATCGACGCCTACTGGGAGGCCAACCTCGACCTCTGCCACGTCACGCCGCAGCTCAACATGTACGACCGCGAGTGGCCGATCTTCACCTACCAGGAGCAGCTGCCCCCGGCGAAGTTCGTCTTCGACGACGAGAACCGGCGCGGCATGGCGGTGGACAGCCTGGTGTCGGGCGGCTGCATCATCTCCGGCTCGCTGGTGAAGAACTCGCTGCTGTTCAGCGAAGTGCGCGTCAACTCCTTCAGCGAGCTGCACCAGGCGGTGGTCCTGCCGGACGTCGACATCGGCCGCCACTGCCGCCTGACCAAGGTGGTGATCGACCGCGGCGTGGTGATCCCCGAGGGGCTGGTGGTCGGCGAGGACCCGGAGCTGGACGCCAAGCGCTTCCACCGCAGCGAGGGCGGCGTCTGCCTGATCACCCAGGACATGATCGACCGCCTGCCCAAGGACTGACCACCCCTCCCATCCCCCTTCGCCCCCCTGGGGCGAGGGGGCGGTGAGCAAGACCAAGAAGAAACCGAAAGACCCCGCCTCCATGCGCGTCCTGTTCGTCACGCCGGAATGCTACCCCCTGGTGAAGACCGGCGGGCTGGCCGATGTGTCCGCCGCCCTGCCCCCCGCCCTGAACCGCGCCGGAGCCGAGGTCCGCCTGCTGCTGCCCGGCTATCCGGCGGTGCTGAACGGTCTGAGCGACCTGCAGCCGGTCGGCAAACCGCTCACCGATCTGCCCGGCACCGACCGGCCTGGGAGCGCCCCGGCGACGCTGCGCATCGGACGGACGCCGGACGGGGTGCTGGCCTATGTGCTGGACGCGCCGGCGCTCTACGACCGTCCCGGCAACCCCTATCTGGGGCCGGACGGCAAGGACTGGCCCGACAACGCCGAACGCTTCGCCGCCCTGTCCTGGTGCGCGGCGGGCTTCGCGGCGGAGGACGGGCTGGACCCCTGGTGGCGTCCCGACGTGCTGCACGGGCACGACTGGCAGACCGGCCTGATCCCGGCCTATCTGGAACTGCGCCCCGACCGCTTCGCCGGGCCGTTCCGGCCGGGCACGGTGACGACGATCCACAACATCGCCTACCAGGGGCTGTTCGGCGCCTGGATGATGAGCGACCTCGGCCTGCCGTCGGCCGCCTTCCGGATCGACGGGGTGGAGTATTACGGCGGCGTCGGCTTCCTCAAGGCCGGCTGCTTCTATTCCGACCGCCTGACCACGGTCAGCCCGACCTACGCCCACGAGATCCAGACGGCGGAGCACGGTTCGGGCCTGGAAGGGCTGCTCGCCACGCGGGCCGAGGCGCTGACCGGCATCCTGAACGGCGTGGACTACGACATCTGGGACCCCGCCATCGACCCGCACATCGCCGCCCGCTACGGCGCCGCGGACCTCGGCGGCAAGGACCTGTGCAAGGCCGATCTCCAGGCGACCTTCGGGCTGGACCGCCGGGCGGACGCCCCGCTGGCCGCGGTGGTCAGCCGCCTGACCGGCCACAAGGGGCTGGATCTGGTGCTGGAGGCGGCGTCGCAATGGATCGCCTGGGGCGGCCAGCTCGCCGTCCTCGGCAACGGCGAGCCCGCGCTGGAGGCCGGCTTCCGCCACCTCGCCACCTGGTATCCCAAGTCGGTCGGCGTGCGCATCGGCTACGACGAGGCGCTGTCCCACCGCATCCAGGCCGGCGCCGACCTGTTCCTGGTGCCGTCGCGGTCGGAGCCCTGCGGCCTGACGCAGATGTACGCGCTGAAGTACGGCACCCTGCCGCTCGTCCGCCGCACCGGGGGCTTGGCCGACACCATCGTGGACGCCAACCCGGCGGCGGTGAACGACGGCAGCGCGACGGGCTTCCAGTTCGTCAACGCCAACGTCCAGGAGCTGACCTGGGCGCTGCGCCGCGCCGCCGCCCTCTACCGCAAGCCCGAGCGCTGGCACGCGATGCAGCAGCACGCCATGACCCGCGACTTCGGCTGGCACGGCCCGGCGGAGGAGTACATGGAGCTTTACCGCGCGGTGGCGCCGGTGGTGGTGGGGTGAATCGAGGAGGTCGCGCCTCCTCGATAGCGTTCTGCCGATTACAGGTAGATGTTCCCGTTATCGAAGCGCAGCATTTCTACACCCGTGATCTGAATCGGCTCCCCCGACCACGAGTAGGCCACGCTCCAACTGTCCGGTCCCACCTGCTCCATCACGAGATCTTCAACGTTCCCCCAAAACTGGACGATATCGAATCCTTCACCGCCGTCGATGGTGTCCATGCCCCAGGGATCGAATATGCAATCATCACCGGCCCCTCCCTGGATCAGATCAAAGCCATCGCCTCCATGAAGCATGTCGCCGCCATCACCCCCGATGAGCGTATCGGCCCCCGCATCGCCCCAGAGTTCATCATCGCCATCGCCACCGAGCAGAAGATCGTCGCCGTCTCCTCCGCTCAGATCGTCATTGCCATCTCCGCCGTCGATGGAATCCTTGCCCGCATTCCCGATCAACTGGTCTACGCCCCCGTTTCCGAACAGCTGATCGGGACCACCTGAGCCGACCAATGTGTCCGTACCATCCGACCCCTCAATTGTGACGCACAGCGGACCATCCTCAAGATAAATATCCTGGTCAAGAAATCGCAGGACCTCAACATTCAAGATCTGCGTAAAATCGGGAAAGCCCCATAAATTCATGAGCCAATTCCCCAACCCTATATTCTCAATGTACATTGATTGATCAAAATCTGCGTTAATAGAAATCAGGTCAAAACCATCACCCCCGTCAATTACATCGGCTTCAAGTCCTGCGCAGAACGTGTCATCGCCTGCTCCTCCCAGCATGACATCAGAGCCGTTTCCCCCATCCAAGTAGTCAGCTCCGTCGCCCCCGAGCAGCGTGTCGTCTCCATTCCCACCGTACAGCCGGTCGTATCCGGAGAAGCCTTGAAGCAGATCATTGCCATTCCCGCCCATGAGGGTGTCACTGTTGAGTGTGCCCGGAAGCGTATCGTTACCAGCGCTGCCGCTCAAATTTATGCCTGTGGTCATGGAACATCCCTTTCCAATTGCAGGTGTACGCGCGGAGCGCGCAATCGCTCACTCTTGATCGCCCATGGCAGTGACAGCTTCACAGATTTGCCGCAGTGACAGACGTCACAGGCGGGCTCTCGCACCCTGGAAGTTGTCGCGGCAATTCACGAGAAACGCCGACGCGACCAGAAATGAGCCCGGGGGGCGCGGCATCAGCCCCCACGCCGCCATTGCGCACATCGTCCGTCCGCCCTATGTTCCGGCCCAAACCAGGGCTCCGGGCACCGATGACTGACCTTTCGCACATCCGCAATTTCTCGATCATCGCGCACATCGACCACGGCAAGTCGACCCTTGCCGACCGGCTGATCCAGCAGTGCGGCGGCCTCGATTCGCGCGAGATGCGCGAACAGGTGCTCGACAGCATGGACATCGAGCGCGAGCGCGGCATCACCATCAAGGCGCAGACCGTCCGCCTGCTCTACAAGGCCAAGGACGGGCAGCAGTACACGCTGAACCTGATGGACACGCCGGGCCACGTCGACTTCGCCTACGAAGTCAGCCGCAGCCTCGCCGCCTGCGAGGGCTCGATCCTGGTGGTGGACGCCTCGCAGGGCGTCGAGGCGCAGACGCTCGCCAACGTCTATCAGGCGATCGACAACAACCACGAGATCATCCCGGTCCTGAACAAGATCGACCTGCCCGCGGCGGAGCCCGACCGCGTGAAGCAGCAGATCGAGGACGTGATCGGCCTGGACGCCACCGACGCCGTGGAGATCTCGGCCAAGACCGGCCTGAACATCGACGCCGTGCTGGAAGCCGTGGTGCAGCGCCTGCCCGCGCCCAAGGGCAACGCCGACGGCGAGCTGAAGGCCCTGCTGGTCGATTCCTGGTACGACCCGTATCTCGGCGTGGTCATCCTGGTGCGCGTGGTGGACGGGCGGCTGAAGGTGAACCAGAAGGTCCGCTTCATGTCCACCGGCAGCGCCCACGAGGTGGACCGCGTCGGCGTCTTCACCCCGAAGGCGCTGCTGACCGGCGAGCTGGGGCCGGGCGAGATGGGCTTCATCACCGCCGCCATCAAGGACATTACGCTGACCAAGGTCGGCGACACCATCACTGAGGACCGCCGCCCGGCGGCCGAGCCGCTGGCTGGCTTCAAGCCCTCCATCCCCGTGGTGTGGTGCGGCCTGTTCCCGGTGGACGCCGCCGACTTCGAACGGCTGCGCGATTCCTTGGGCAAGCTGAAGCTGAACGACGCCAGCTTCCATTACGAGGCCGAGACGTCGGCGGCGCTGGGCTTCGGCTTCCGCTGCGGCTTCCTCGGCCTGCTGCATCTGGAGATCATCCAGGAGCGGCTGGAGCGCGAGTTCAACCTGGACCTGATCACCACCGCGCCGTCGGTGGTCTACAAGCTGCACATGACCGACGGCACGGTGATGGATCTGCACAACCCGGCCGACATGCCGGACGTGATGAAGATCGACCGCATCGACGAGCCGTGGATCAAGGCCACCATCATGCTGCCCGACGAATATCTGGGCGGCATCCTCCAGCTCTGCACCGAGCGGCGCGGCCAGCAGATCGAGCTGACCTACGCCGGCGCCCGCGCCATGCTGGTCTACCGGCTGCCGCTGAACGAGGTGGTCTTCGACTTCTACGACCGTCTGAAGTCGATCAGCCGCGGCTACGCCAGCTTCGACTACCAGATGGACAGCTACGAGGAAGGCGACCTTGTGAAGATGTCGATCCTGGTGAACGCCGAGCCGGTGGACGCCCTGTCGATGATCGTCCACCGCTCCCAGTCGGAGCGCCGCGGCCGCCAGCTCTGCGAGCGGCTGAAGGAGTTGATCCCGCGCCAGCTCTTCAAGATCGCCGTCCAGGCGGCCATCGGCGGCAAGATCATTGCCCGCGAGAGCATCGGCGCGCTGCGCAAGGATGTGACGGCCAAGTGCTACGGCGGCGACATCAGCCGCAAGCGCAAGCTGCTGGACAAGCAGAAGGAAGGCAAGAAGCGCATGCGGCAGTTCGGCCAGGTCGAAATCCCGCAGAGCGCCTTCATCGCCGCCCTCAAGATGGGCGACGAATAAGCGCCGGCTTCGCGGTGACGTGACGGAAAGCGGGCCCGGCAAGGCCCGCTTTCTTTTTGTCCGCGCATCCCGGAGCCCACAAAAAGTCGAATGACTCCCCGCATGGAATCGCCTATCACCCGGACAGGCTTCCAAACGGATGATGTCCCGTGACGCGCACTGTCATGTTCGGCCTGCCGGCCGCCGCCCTGGTCGTCGGCATCCTCGCAGGCTGCACCCCGAACTACTCGCCCAACACCTACGCCGCCACCGCAACCCAGCAGGCGAACAAGGTGGAGCGGGCGGTCGTCATCGGGTTCCGTCAGGTCAAGATCAGCACCAGCGGCACCGTCGGCGCCGTCACCGGTGGGGCCGCGGGCGGCGTGCTGGGCTCGCAGTCCGGCACCTTCGGCATCAATTCGGCGCTGGGCGCGGTCGGCGGCACGGCCATCGGCGGGCTCATTGGCACGTCGATCGAACATGTGACCGGCGACACCACGGGCTGGGAATACATCGTCCGCAAGCCGGACGGCGAGCTTCTGTCGGTCACCCAGCGGGAGGAGAAGCCCATCGAGATCGGGCAGAAGGTGCTGGTCATCGCCGGCAGCCAGGCCCGCATCGTCGCCGACTATTCCACGGACCCCGAGCCGGCTCCCGCCCTGAAGGAAGCGGCGAAGGACGCCCAAAAGGACGCACCTAAGGACTCTAGGCCCGCCGAGACGATCGAGGCGAAGGAGCTTCCCGCCCCGCCCCCTGTGGAGGTCCCGGCGGAGGTCCCTGTAGAGGTCCCCGTGGAAGCTCCGGCGGCCTCGACTCCCGACAGCGGCGGGCCGGCGCCCATCCGCCTCACCCCCCAAGTCACGCCGGCTCCCGAGCCGGTGCCGGCGGCCGAGGCTCCGGCGGACAAGCCCGACGACGGCACGCCCGCCACCTGACTCGGCCCTCACGCCACCAGGATCGTCAGCAGCAGCACCGGCAGAGCCGGCATCCGCGGCAGCCGGAAGCGCCACGGCGACGGCGCTGCCACCGTCACCGTCAGCGGGCGGCGCTCCTCCTCGCGGTCCAGCCGTCCGGCCGCCAGCACCACCGTCGTCATCGCGTCGAACACGCCCATCGCTCCGTCCTCCCAAGATCGGAGGGCACCCTGCGCCCGCGTGGAAAATCTTGGAAACGAATAGGCTTTATGAGGATCATCACAGATCGTGATGGTCCTTTCGCGCGTTGAACCCGCGCGTCCCCTCTGCTTGAATGCGTGACCATGCCGGCCAACCTCGACACCGACCTCCTGCGCGCCTTCGTCGCCGTCGCCGACGCGCGCAGCTTCACCCGCGCCGGCGACACGCTGGGCCGCACCCAGGCCGCCGTCAGCCAGCAGGTCCGCCGGCTGGAGGAGGTCGTGGGCACCCGCGTCTTCCAGCGCGACACCAAGAGCGTCCACCTGACCCAGGAAGGCGAGCTTCTGCTGACCTACGCCCGGCGGATGCTCACCCTGAACGACGAGGTGCTGACGCTGATGCGCCGGCCCGCCACGGTGGCCAGCGTGCGCATCGGCACGCCGGACGATTACGCCACCATGCTGCTGCCCGGCGTGCTGGCCCGCTTCGCCGCCGCCTACCCCGACGTGCCGGTGGAGGTGATCTGCGACAACAGCCCCGATCTGGTGGCGGAGATCGACAAGGGCCGCTACGACCTTGCCCTGGTCACCCGCCACCCCGACAGCCGCAGCGGCGAACTGGTGCGGCGGGAGCCGGTGGCCTGGGTCGCCCCGCCGCGCTCCACCGTCGTCGATTCCACCCCCATCGAACGCGAGGACCCGCTGCCGCTGGCCCTGTTCCCCAAGGGCTGCGTGGTGCGCGATCTCGCCGTCGCGGCGCTGGAGGGCATCGGGCGCGGCTGGCGCGTCGCCTTCATCAGCAAGAGCGTGGTGGCGGTGCACGGCGCCGTGCTGGGCGGGCTGGGGGTCACCGCCATGGAGGAGTGCACCGTCCCGCCCAGCCTGCGCCGGCTGACCGCGGCGGACGGCTTCCCCGACCTGCCGGACATCGACATCGCGCTGCACCGCGCCCCCGGCATGGCCGCCAAGCCGGTCCGCCTGCTGGCCGAGGCCATCCACGATCTGGTGGGCGGGGGCCAGGGCGGGGGCCAGGGCGGGGATCGCGCGGCCTGACCGGTCTTGCCGCTCCGTGACATCCGTACCGGCGTGCACGCGCCGGGTTGCCCCGGCGGGCCGGACCGATGCAAAATGGCCCCTCCTCCAAAGGGGCCGACCGCCGTGCGCACGCGTTCCACCACCGCCTTCCGCGCCCTGGCGCTGCGGCTGATCCTGACCGCGGCGACGATGTGGTTCGCCCCGGACGCCGCCCTGGCGCAGAGCCCCGTCGCCATCGGCGCGCCGCTGACCGGCGAGGTGGTCCTCAACCGCGACATCGAGGTGCGCATCGGTCCCAACGCCGACGCCCGGATCATCCAGACCCTGCCGCGCGGCAAGGCGCTGAACGCGTTGGGCACGCCCCGCGGCACCAGCTGGACGGAGGTCGCCATCGGCGGCCAGCCCATCGGCTATGTGCCCTCCGACTCGCTGGACCCGGCGCTGATGGTGTCGCGCTCGATCACCGCCGCCATGGGGGCCACCGCCGCCGGGGCCAACGCCGGCGGATCGCCCCCCTCGACCGGCAAGCCGCCGGTCATCCACCGCGGCGCCGCCGTGGTGCCGCGCAGCGCGTGGGAGATCGCCGCCCAGGTGCCGGCCCAGGGCTACGTCGTCGCGGCGGACGCCGTCAAGGCGACGGAGATCCTCGACAACAAGAAGCGGCGCGGCTTCACCCTGCGCAAGGGCGACGTGGTCAGCCTGATCGATTCCGCGAACGGGCGGGTGACGCTGGGCATGCCCGGGCGGACTCGCGCGGTCGCCACGGCGGAGGGGCTGATCGGGGTGGTCGCCCCCTACCCGCTGCCCGGCATGCCGCCGATCGAGCCGGGGCCGCTGTTCGCCGCGCGGCTCGGCGAGTATGTCAGCCACGCCGAGGGGCTGCGCGCTTGGCAGGAGTTCACCTACGGCCCGGGGACGGCCTACCGCGACCTGCCGCCGATGGTCTGGCCGGTCTTCCGCGGCGCCCGCACCACCTACCAGATGGGCGTCGGCCCCTTCACCCGGACCCAGGTGGACAATGTCTGCGGCGCGCTGGCGCAACGCTCCATGGACTGTTGGGTGATCGAGCTGGAAACCTTCTGATCTGCACGCCGCTTTCCACCAAGCGGAAGCAACCCGGCGCTCTCTGTAAATTATTTGGCTTTTTCGTCGAAAATGCATCGATCGTGGCGGTAGGCGGGCGCGGCCGTGCCGTGTTAATCTTTCTTACCCCCGCCCGCTCCGCCCCAGGCTTTGCCCATGACCGACTCCGACGACGAGTTCCTCTTTCTGGACGACCAGGACGGCGACGGCAACGGCGAAACCGGGTCGCCGGCCACCGGGAACCGGTGGAAGATGATGATCGTGGACGACGAGCCGGAGGTGCATTCCATCACCAAGCTCGTCCTGGCCGATTTCGCCTACAAGGGCCGCTCCGCCCAGTTCATCTCCGCCTATTCCGCCGCGGAGGCGCGGGCGATCCTGGAGCGGGAGGAGGACATCGCCATCATCCTGCTGGACGTGGTGATGGAAACCGACGACGCCGGGCTGCAGCTCGTCCACCACATCCGCGAGGAGCTGAAGAACCGCCACGTCCGCATCATCCTGCGCACCGGCCAGCCCGGCCAGGCGCCGGAGCGCGCGGTGATCCTCGACTACGACATCAACGACTACAAGGCCAAGACGCAGCTCACCGCCCAGCAGCTGTTCACCACCACGGTCGCCGCCCTGCGGTCCTACGAGGACATCATGGCGATCGAGATGAACCGGCGCGGGCTGGAGAAGATCATCGAGGCGTCGTCGTCGCTGTTCCAGGCGCGCTCGATGAAGCTGTTCGCCGCCGGAGTGCTGACGCAGCTCTCGGGAATCCTCGGCGTCGGGCCGGACGCCATCCTGTGCGTGCAGCGCGGCCCGGTCATCAACGGCGCGGCGGACGGGCTGTACGTCCTGGCCGGGTCCGGCCGGTTCGAGACGCTGATCGACGAGCCGGCGGCCAACCATGTCGAGCCCGCCGTTCTGGCGGAGGTGAAGCGCTGCCTGGAGACGCGCAGCAACCGCTACGCCGCCGACCATTGCACGCTCTACATCCGCACGCCGAACGACCGGGAGAACGTGGTCTATCTGAGCTCCGACCGGCCTCTGTCGGACCTCGACCGCAACCTGATCGAGGTGTTCTGCCGCAAGATCTCCGTCGGCTTCGACAACCTGCATCTCTTCGAGCAGCTGCGGCGCAGCCAGGAGCACACCGTCATCGCCATGGCCGACCTGGCGGAGCGCGCCGGCCATCCCAGCGCGGAGGCCGAGACCGGCCCGCGCATCGCCCTGGTGACCGACCGCATCGCCCGCCGGCTGGCCGAGGAGGGGCACCATCGCGCCATCCTCGACACGGTGTTCCTGGAATCGGTCGGTCTGGCGGCCATCCTTCACGACGTCGGCAACGCCACCCTGGACCCCGCCATTCTCGGCAAGACCGGGCCGCTGACCCCGGAGGAGCGGGCCGTCATGCAGGGTCACACCATCGCGGGCTGGGACCTGCTGGACCGCGCCAGCCGCCGCTCCGACGGACGGACGCATCTGCATCTGGGGGCGGAGATCGCCCGGTCGCATCATGAGAACTGGGACGGCACCGGCTATCCCGACCGCCTGCAGGGCGATGCCATCCCGCTGAGCGCCCGCATCGTCGCGGTGGCCGACAGCTTCGACGCCATGACCCGCGACCGCCCCTACCGCAAGGCTCTGGACCATGACGTGGCGGTGGCGGATATCCGCCGCCTGTCGGGCAGCCGGTTCGATCCGCTGGTGGTCGACGCCTTCCTGGCGGTGTCCGGCAGCCTGCGCCGGGAATGACGCCGGAACCGGCTCCGGCGCCCGGCGGGGTGCGCGGAGGCGGTCAGCCGGCGCCGCTCATCAGCGTGTCCACCATGTCCTTCAGCGGACCGATCTGCACCGGCTTGTGCAACAGCCGGCAGCCCAGGGCGGCGGCTTCGGCCTGGCGTTCCGGCATCGTGTCGCCGGTCAGGATCAGGGCGGGCACCATGGCGCCGACATGGGCGCGCACCATCTCCACCGCCTGGGCGCCCGTGCCGCCGGCCGGCAAGAAGTGATCGGCAAGGACCAGCCCAGGACGGCCGGGTGCCTGCGGCAGCCGCTGCGCCAACTCGTTCAGCGACAGGGCGGTCAGCACATCGTACCCCCAGGCCTCCAGAAGCAGCGCCAGACCTTCCACGATCGACCGGTCGTCGTCCACGACGATGACCAGCCGGCTGGCTTCGGCCGGCGCTCCTCCTTCACCACCCTCGCGGCGGAACGCGCCGCCGCCATCCACCGAACCATTGCCGGCATCCCCGGTCATGGCGAGGACGGAGGCGGTTTTGGCGTGATCGTTCGTTAAGCTCACCATTGGATTCTTCACCAGGGCTGAGGGCGGCGGAGCCAGGGTACCCCGCGCCGTTTTCCACATGACCGCTTCAAAAAAGGACGAAAGATATTAAAAAAATCGAAATATCGGCCTAACGAGTTTTTTGGAATGACCGCCATGTATCGCAGAAAGAAAACTTTTCATTTTTGAAATTTATAGTCAGCGATCCGCAGCATCCCAACAATACGGACGTATGCTTTGCAAACCTATGTTCATTCGCTTTATCTGATGGACAAACCCTGTTCAACTCTGAAAAAGCGCATATGAGGCACGTCCGGATGCCATGCCAAAACGTCTTCCAAACAACGGGGCACAGCTTGCTCTGCGAATCCGGACGTGTCGACTCCGGAACAATCCTTTGAACTGTCCACATCAGCACCCGTTCCGTCCGGATACCGAAAAACAACGGGCCCCCACCTTGCGGCGGAGGCCCGAACTTTGTCTCACGAAATTGAACCCTTCCGCGGGTCCGCAGCCTTTGGATGCGTTGGCGTCAGCTGCGCAGGCTGCCGCCCGTGGCCTTGGCGACCGCGGCGACGATCTTCTGGCCGATGGCCTCGATCTCCGGCTCGGTCAGGGTGCGCTCGGTCGGCTGGAGCGTGACGGAGAGGGCGACGGACTTCTTGCCCTCTTCCAGGTTGGTGCCCTGGTAGACGTCGAAGACGGTCACGTCCTTGACCAGCGCCTTGTCGGCGCCCTTGGCGGCGCGGATCAGCTTGTCGGCCTCCACGTCCTTGCCGACGACGAAGGCGAAGTCGCGCTCCAGCGGCTGGAAGGGCGAGAGCTGGACCAGCGGGCGCGCCGTGCCGCCCTTCTTCTTGGGCAGCGGAATGGCGTCCAGGAACACCTCGAAGCCGACCACCGGACCCTTGACGCCCAGCGTGCCCAGCACGGTCGGGTGGATCTCGCCGAAGCGGGCCATCACCGTCGGGCCGAGGCGCAGCACGCCCGAGCGGCCCGGATGGTACCAGCCGGGCGCGTCGGTGGTGACCTGCAGGTTGGTCACCGGCGCGCCGGCGGCCTCCAGCACGGCCATCGCGTCGGCCTTGGCATCAAAGGCGTCGACGCCGCGGGCCTTCTCCGCCCAGTGGCGCGGCACCGCGTTGCCGGCGCGGATGCCGGCGGCCACGATGTCCTGCCCGTCCGGCGACGGCTTGCGGAAAGCCGGGCCGACCTCGAACAGGCCGGCGTCGGCATGGCCGCGGTCGGCGTTGCGCCCGGCGGCCTGGATCAGGTTGCCGAGGATCGACGGGCGCATCACGTCGAGGTCGGCGCTGATCGGGTTGACCAGCGTCAGCCCCTCGCCAACCCCGCCAAACAGCTCGGCCACCGGACCGGCCATGAAGGACCAGGTGACGGCTTCCGACAGGCCGCGCACGGCCAGCGTGCGCTTGGCCAGCCCGACGCGGCGCTGTTTGGTGCTGAGCGCCGGACGGGTCAGCACGCTCTCGCGCGGCAGCGGGGTGGCCGGGATGGCGTCGAAGCCGTGGATGCGCAGCACCTCCTCCACCAGATCGGCCTCACCGTGGATGTCGGCGCGCCAGGAGGGCGGAACGACGCGCAGGGTGCCGTCCACATCCTCGCCGACGATCTCGCAGCCGAGGTCGATCAGGATGCGGGTCTGCTCGTCGCGCGGCACCTCGACGCCGCCCAGCGCGGCGACGCGGCCCGGACGCAGCGTCAGGGTGCGGCGCCATTGCGGCTCCTCGCCGGCGATCACCAGGTCGGAGGCCTCGCCGCCGCAGATCTCCAGGATCAGGCGGGTGGCGCGCTCCATCCCCGACACGACCGCCGCCGGATCGACGCCGCGCTCCAGCCGGTAGCGGGCGTCCGACTCGATGCCCAGCTTGCGGCCGGTCTGCGCCGTGCGCACGGTGTCGAAGATCGCCGCCTCCAGGAAGACGTTGACCGTCGTCTCGGTGCAGCCCGACGCCTCGCCGCCGATGATGCCGCCCAGAGCCTCGGCCCGCTCATGGTCGGCGATGACCGTCATGCCCGGGTCGAGCGGGTATTCCTTGCCGTTCAGCGCCGCCAGCGTCTCGCCCTCGCGGGCCAGACGGACGACGATGCCACCCTTCACCTTGTCGGCGTCGAAGGCGTGCAGCGGGCGCGACAGGTCGAAGGTGATGAAGTTGGTGATGTCGACCAGCGCCGAGATCGGGCGCAGGCCGATGGCGACCAGCTTGTCGTGCAGCCACTTCGGCGACGGGCCGTTCTTCACGCCGCGGAAATAGCGGCCGACATACATCGGGCAGGCGTCCGGCGCCTCGATGGTCACGCCGAACGGGCTGGCGAAGGCACCCTTGACCGGCTCCGCCGCCAGCGGCTTCAGCGTGCCCAGACCGGCGGCGGCGAGGTCGCGGGCGATGCCGCGCACCCCGGCGCAGTCGGCGCGGTCGGGCGTCAGGCTGATGTCGATGACCGGATCGCCGAGGCCGGCATAGTCGGCGTAGGCCACGCCGACCGGCGCGTCCTCGGGCAGCTCGATGATGCCGTTGTGCTCCTCCGACAGCTTCAGCTCGCGCTCGGAGCACATCATGCCGTTCGACTCGACGCCGCGGATGACGCCCTTCTTCAGCGTGATGTCGGAGCCGGGGATGTAGGCCCCCTCCGGCGCGAAGACGCCCTTCAGGCCGGCCCGCGCGTTGGGCGCGCCGCAGACGACCTGGAGCTTTTCGGTGCCGGTGTCGACGACCAGGACGCGCAGCTTGTCGGCGTCCGGGTGCTTCTCGGCGGAGACGACGTGGGCGACGCGGAAGGGCTTCAGCTCCCGGGAGCGATCCTCCACCCCTTCGACCTCCAGGCCGAGGGCGGTCAGCTTCTCCACGATCTGGTCGAGCGTGGCGTCGGTCTCCAGATGGTCCTTCAGCCAGGACAGCGTGAACTTCATGGGTCCGGCTCCTTTAGCGCGTCAGGCCCTGGGCCATGCTGGGAACGTCGAGCGGCACGAAGCCGTAATGCTTCAGCCAGCGGAGGTCGGCTTCGAAGAAGGTGCGCAGGTCGGGGATGCCGTATTTCAGCATCGCCACGCGCTCGATCCCCATGCCGAAGGCGAAGCCCTGGTACTTGGTGCTGTCGATGCCGCAGGCTTCCAGCACGTTGGGGTGCACCATGCCGCAGCCCAGGATCTCCAGCCAGTCGCCGTAGTTGCCGAGCTTCAGCTCGCCGCCCTTGCGGGAGCAGCCGATGTCCACCTCCGCCGATGGTTCGGTGAAGGGGAAGAAGCTGGGGCGGAAGCGCAGCGGCAGGTCGTCCACGTCGAAGAAGGCGCGGCAGAACTCGATCAGGCAGCCCTTGAGGTGGCCCATGTGGGTCGCCTCGTCGATGACCAGCCCCTCGATCTGGTGGAACATCGGGGTGTGGGTCATGTCGTAGTCGGACCGGTAGGTGCGGCCCGGCGCGATGATGCGGATCGGCGGCTTCTTGTTCAGCATGGTGCGGACCTGCACCGGGCTGGTGTGGGTGCGCAGCAGCATCTTCTTATCCCCGGAGTCCGGCAGATAGAAGGTGTCGTGCATGTCGCGGGCGGGGTGGCCCGGCGGGAAGTTCAGGGCGGTGAAGTTGTGGAAGTCGTCTTCGACGTCCGGCCCCTCGGCGACGCTGAAGCCCATCTCGGCGAAGATCGCCACCATCTCGTCGATGGTCTGGCTGATCGGGTGGATGCGCCCCTCGGTCTCCGGACGGACCGGCAGGGTGACGTCGATGCGCTCGGCCTGGAGGCGAGCCTCCAGATGGGCGCGGGCGAGATCGGCCTTGCGGCCGTCGATGGCCGCGGCGATCTCGTCCTTCAGCGCGTTGAGCTGCTGGCCGCGCTCGCGCCGTTCGTCGGGCGACAGCCCGCCCAGCTCCTTCATGAAGCCGGTGATGCGCCCCTTCTTGCCGAGCGCGGTGACCCGCACCTCTTCGAGGGCCGCGAGGTCGCCAGCGGCGTTGACCTGCGACAGGAGTTCGTCTTTCAGCGCATCGAGCATGTCATTTCCCGCGAGCCATAAGGAAGTGCGAGCGTAAAGAAAAAGGGAGCCGGCCCAGAGGCACGGCTCCCTTCTTTCGTGTCCGGCGCCGGACCGGGGTTTCCGCTTGCGCGGCGAACCCTTTAGGCGGCGGCCTTGGAGGCGAGAGCGGCCTGGGCCTGATCGACGATGGCCTTGAAGGCCTCCGGCTCACGGGCGGCCAGATCCGACAGGACCTTGCGGTCGATCTCGATGCCGGCCAGCTTGATGCCGTTGATGAAGCGCGAGTAGGTCAGGCCGTACTGGCGCACACCGGCGTTGATGCGCTGGATCCACAGGCCGCGGAAATCGCGCTTCTTGTTGCGGCGGTCGCGATACGCGTATTGAAGGGCCTTTTCGACCTTCTCGATCGCGATGCGGAAGTTCTTGGAATTGCGGCCCCGGTAGCCCTTGGCGAGCTTCAGGATCTTGCGGTGACGGGCGTGCGTGGTGACGCCGCGCTTAACACGAGCCATGGTTCAGATTCCCTTACGATATCAAGCGTTGCGCAGCCAGTTCTTCAGCACGATCTTCTGGTCCGGCTCGGCCAGGGTCATCATGCCGCGCGCGTTGCGCTTCATATTCGGGCTCTTCTGCTCCAGGCAGTGGCGCTTGAAGGCCGCCTGGGCGCGCACCTTACCGGTGGCGGTCACCTTGAAGCGCTTCTTGGCGCCGCTCTTCGTCTTCAGCTTGGGCATTTTCAATCCTTGCGTTGGATGTTCCCGACTGACGGTTGGGCATGCCCTGGGTCTCGGACCCGGCCTCGCCGCCCGTTGGAGCGCAGGGTTATACGCGCGGCCACGCCGCAACGCAAGGGGGAGCGATTGCGGGAGAGGTATGAGGGGACCCGGCGCCCCCTCTCCCCTACCGGTATTCCTTGAAGCGCTCCGTCGCCTGGACCAGGGCGGCGCGGATGCCCGGCTCCATGGCGGAATGGCCGGCGTCGGGCACCACGCGGTAATCGGCCTCCGGCCAGGCGCGGCGCAGCTCGTCGGCGCTGGTGATCGGGCAGACGATGTCGTAGCGGCCCTGGACGATCGCCCCCGGCAGATGCCGGATGCGGTGCACGTCGCGCAGCAGCCTGTCCTCCGGGGTGAAGCGGTTGGAACGGAAGTAATGCGCCTCGATGCGGGCGAGGCCCAGCGCGTGGGTGTCCTCTGCGCTCGTCGCGATCAGCTCCGGCGAGGGCAGCAGCGAGGAGCAGGAGCCCTCGTACAGGCTCCACACCCGCGCCGCCGCCATGCGGGTCGCGGGGTCGGGGGAATTGAGCCGCCGCCAGTAGGACTCCAGCAGGTCGCCGCGCTCCTCCGGCGGGATGTGGCCGGCGAAGGCGGCCCAGGCCTCCGGGAAGATCGTGCGCATGGAGTAGAGGAACCAGTCGATCTCCGTCTTCCGCATCAGGAAGATGCCGCGCAGGATCAGCCCCAGGCAGCGTTCCGGATGGGTCTGCCCGTAGGCAAGCGCCAGGGTCGATCCCCAGCTTCCGCCGAACAGCAGCCAGCGCTCGATCCCCAGATGGCGGCGCAGCCGTTCGGCGTCCTCCACCAGAAGCTCGGTCGTGTTGCGCCGGACCTCGCCCAGCGGTGTGGAGCGGCCCGCCCCACGCTGGTCCATCACGACGATGCGGTAATGGCCGGGGTCGAAGAAACGCCGGTGCGTCGGCGAGGCGCCCGCCCCCGGCCCCCCGTGCAGGAACAGCACCGGCACGCCGCGCGGGTTGCCCGACTGCTCCCAGTAGAGCGTGTGGATCTCGTCCACGGGCAGGAAGCCGGTCTGGTAGGGGTCGATGGGCGGGAAAAGCTCGCTGCGGGGCATGAAGAGGTCCTGTCAGTCCGGGCCGATTGGAAGCAAGTGTAGGACGCCCGTCCGTCGTCCGCCACAGGCTCACTCCTCCTCGTCGTCGGAAGGCTCCGGCGGCGGGAATGGATTGCGTCGTGCGGCGCGGACCGGCGGGCCGGGGCCATCCAGCCGCTCGTCGTCCAGCCGCTCGATCTGCTCGGGGTGGGTCGCCTCGATCAGCGGGCCGGCGCGCAGGCCCACCCAGCCGCGCACCCGGACGGTCCGGCCTTCGTAGGACAGCGGGTCGATGCCGGCGGCGACGAAGGCCGGGAAGGCGGCCCGCCCGATGTGCACCGTGACGTCGGTCCGCCAGTCCTCGCCGAAATCCAGATAGGCGTCGCCGCCCGCCTTGCTCACCCGCAGCACCCGCCCCTCGACGATCTGGAAGCTGTCGCGGTCCCGGCGCAGCGCGTCGGGGTCGGCGGGCCGCACCGCATAGGCGCGGGTCCGCCAGATGCCGCGCTCCGCCGCCCGCGCGCCGGCCTCCGCCGCCAGCATCTCGCGGGCCAGGGCGCGGGCGTCGGGCCGGGTGTGCACGCGGGCGAGGCCGCGCGCCAGCAGTTCGCCCTGGAGCCACAGCCCGTCGCCGCGTTCCACCTGCGCCAACAGGCGGCCGTGCCGGTCGGTCCGCGTCTCCCCCCGCACCGTCAGGCTTTGCCCGACGGCCAGCTCCGCCAGCGCCAGCCGCGCCGACTCGGCCAGCGGCCAGCTCTGGCCCGGCTCCGCCCCCATGGGCGGGGCGGCGGGCTCGATCCCGGCCAGACGCAGGCTGCGCCCGTCCTCCAGCAGCAGGGTGGCGCCGTCGGTCACCGCGGCGACGCGCAGCTCCGGCGGGCCGGCGGTGGTCGCCATCAGCAGCAGGGCGGACAGCGTCAGCGAAAGAATGCGGCGCGGCATGGCAGGCGATGGGAAGGAGCCGTGGAACAGGCGGAGCGGATGGGGAGTTTGATCTCTGCCAGCCCCCATCCGATATGACGACTCATGACGCCCGAACCGACGACCGAACGCAAGCCGTCTTCCCCGTCTCCGCTGCGCCGGATCGCCGCCGCGGGGCTGGCCGTCCTGCTGCTCACCTCGGCCTGTGCCCCGGCCAGCGCCCAGCTCCTCGGCGGCAGCGAGGAGTCGATCGGCGCGCAGGAGCATCCCAAGATCCTCGCCCAGTATGGCGGGGCCTACCCCGACCAGCGGCTGCAGGCCTACATCACCGGACTCGGCAACCGGCTGGCCGCCCAGACCGACCGTTCCGGCCCCTGGACCTTCACCGTGCTGGACAGCGACGTGGTCAACGCCTTCGCCCTGCCCGGCGGCTACGTCTACATCACCCGCGGCCTGCTGGCGCTCGCCAAGGACGAGGCGGAGGTGGCGAGCGTGCTGGGGCACGAGATCGGCCATGTCATCGCCCACCATGGCCAGGCGCGGCAGACCAACCAGACCATCGCGGGGCTGCTCGCCGCCGGCATCGGCCTCGTGCTGGGCAGCCCGGAGCTGGCGCAGATCGCCAACATCGGCGGCACCGCCCTGCTCGCCCGCTACTCCCGCGGCCAGGAGACGGAAGCCGACCGGCTGGGCATCGAGTACCTGCACCGCGCCGGCTACGACCCCTTCGCCATGGCGACCTTCCTGGAAACCATGCGCCGCGACACCCAGTATTCCGGCCTGCGCGCCGGCAAGGGGGCGGCGGAGGGCGGCTTCGACTTCTTCGCCACCCACCCGCAGACCGCGTCGCGCGTCGACGAGGCGGCGGCCATCGCCCGCGAGCTGCCCCGCGGGGCGCGGCCCGTCGATCCCTACATGGCGGCGATGGACGGGGTGATCTACGGCGACAGCCCGGAGAACGGCTTCGTCCGCGGCCGCAGCTTCGCCCACCCGGAGCTGGGCATCGCCTTCGACGTGCCGCAGGGCTACAGCCTGCTCAACGGGGCGCAGCAGGTGATCGCCAAGGGGCCGAACGGCGGGGCGATTGTCTTCGACGGCGGCAAGGCGCCGGGCGTGCGCGACCCCGCCGCCTACCTGACCGGCACCTGGGCGCAGGGGGCGCCGTTGCGGGACCTGCAATCCTTCACCGTCAACGGCATGCCGGCGGCCACCGCGCTGACCCAGGGCAAGACCGACGCCGGGGCGGTGGACGTCCGGCTGGTCGCCATCCGCGCCGACTCCGGCACGCTCTACCGCTTCACCTTCCTGGCCCCCGGCGGCGCGCTGTCGCGCTTCGACGCCGATTTCCGCCAGACCGCCACCAGCTTCCGCCGGCTGACCCAACAGGAGGCCGCGTCCTACCAGCCCCGGCGCATCCGCGTGCAGACCGCCCGGCCCGGCGACAGCGTCGAGAGCTTTGTCCGCCAGATGCCGCGGGAACCCTACGCGGAGGAGTTGTTCCGGATCATCAACGATCTTCCGCCGGGCGCGCCGATCCAGCCCGGACGTCCGGTGAAGATCATCACCGGCTGAGGAACGCCCGGTTGACGGCGCCCGGTTGACACGGGGGTGACCGTTGCGGGACGCGGCGCGATGGCCGATTGCCGATGGCCGCGTGCGTCCTGTAGGCTCCGCGCCATGGCTGACCACCCCCCCAAACGGCGTTTTCTGCAAACCGGCTTGCGCGCCGCCCGGCAGAAGGAAGCCGTGCGCAAAAAGGGTGGTCCGCGCCGTACGCGCCCGCCCGCGCTGGGCCGTCCGCGCCTGCGCCTGCCCATCGCGGCGGTGCTGGTGGCCGGCTTCGGGTCGCTGATGCTGCTGGCGGTGGCGAGCGTGCTGGTGCTCGGCCTCGTCAGCGCCAGCCGCAACACCTTCACGCTGCTGAACGACCGCGCCGACCTCGCTTTGTCGGGGGTGGAGGTGCGCATCCGCAACCAGCTCAACCCCGCGCGGGACATGGCCCGTTTCGTGGCCGGACTGATGGAGCGGGGGGAGCTGGACCCCGCCGATTCGCGCTCGCTCCAGGACACGCTGCGCGGCGCGCTGGCCGGGGCGCCGGACGTGACCGGCATCGCCTTCTTCCATCCCGACCGCACCGGCCTGCGCGCCGACCGGCTGGGCAACCAGCTCCACATCGGGCGGGAGGACCTGCGCCACGAGCCGGAGCTGGGACCGGAGCTGCGCAACGGCGCCGACCGCACCACCGCCGTCTGGGCCGACCCGCTGTGGTCGAAGGAGGCGGGGACCAGCTTCGTCACCCTGTTCCAGCCGGTGCGGCGCAACGGCGTCTACCTGGGGCAGGTGGTCGTCGGCGTGTCGCTGGGCGACCTGTCGCGCTTCCTGTCCACGCTCTATGTGGAGCAGGGGCTGAACGCCTTCGTCCTGTTCGACCGGCAGCATGTGCTGGCCCACCCGTCGCTGGCCGGCATGAAATTCGACTTCTCCACCAAGACCGACGGCCCGCCCCTGCCGCGCATCGACCAGGTGGCCGACCCGGCGCTGGCGGCGCTCTGGCAGACCGGCCAGCCGGTGGACGCCCTCAAGAAGCGGGTGGAGGGCCGGATCGTCAACGTGCTGGACGAGGATTACCTGTTCCTGATGCGCAGCATGGCCGGCTACGGCCAGCAGGACTGGACCATCGGCATCAGTTTCCGCGCCAACGAGGCCAGCGCCGAGGTCCGCCGCCTCTACACCACCGGCCTCGCCGGGCTGGGCATCCTGTTGATCTCGGTGGCGGTGGCGCTGATCGTCGGGCGGCGCATCAGCACCCAGGTGGCCCATCTGGCCGAAGCGGCCGACCATGTCCGGACCTTCGATTTCCGCGCGATCGACGAGCTTCCCGACTCGCGCCTGCGCGAGCTGGCCCGCGCCAACAGCGCCTTCAACGCCATGGTCGCCGGGCTGCGCTGGTTCGAGACCTATGTGCCGAAGGCCCTGGTGCTGCGGCTGATGCACCGCCGCGGCGGCCTGACCAGCTTCCAGTCGGAGGAGCGGGAGGTGACGGTGATGTTCACCGACATCCGCGGCTTCTCGCGCATGGCCGAGCATATGGGCGCCGCCGACACCGCCGCGCTGCTGAATGAGCATTTCACCCTGCTCGCCAACTGCATCGAGGCGGAGGGCGGCACGGTGGACAAGTTCATCGGCGACGCCATCATGGCCTTCTGGGGCGCGCCGGAGGAGCAGCCGGACCACGCCGCCCGCGCGCTGCGTGCCGCCCACGCCATCACCCGCGCCGTGCGCGAGGGCAACCGCCGCCGCGCGGCGGAGGGGCTGCCGGCGATCCGCGTGCGCATCGGCCTGCATTCCGGGCCGGTGGTGGTGGGCAACATCGGGTCGGCGAGCCGGATCAACTACACGATCGTCGGCGACACCGTGAACGTCGCCGCCCGCATCGAGGAGCTGGCCTCCGCCCTTCAGGGGGACGAGGAGGTGATCGTCCTGTCGAGCGCCGCCACCGCCTTCCAGGGCGACGGCGCCGCCCCGCTGGACTGCGTCGGCGCCCGCACGCTCCGCGGCCGCACCGGCACGACCGAGGTGTGGCGGGTGACTTTGGATGACGACGGCAGCGGAGATGGTGCGGGGGCGGTTCGGGAGGAAGAGAAGGCGTAGACGGGCTTTGGCCCAGCACAACTCGCCCCCACACCGACCCTCCCCCGCTGTCGCAGGGGAGAGGCGGTGTGGGGGCAAGCGGCTTCTACGCGTCCGCCAGCAGATCCCCGAACCCCTCGACCCGCTTCAGCATCGACTGGCGCAGCTTCAGCAGGGCGCGGTGTTCGAGCTGGCGCACACGCTCCTTGCTCACCCCCAACTCGCGGCCGAGCTGCTCCAGGGTCGCGCCCTCCTCGCGCAGGCGGCGCTCCTGGATGATCGTGCGCTCGCGCGGGCTGAGTTCGCCCAGCGCCTCGGCCAGCCATTGCGAGCGGGTGCGGCTGTCGCGCATGCCGATCACCACCTCCTCCGGCGAGGGGCGCTGGTCGGCCAGGAAGTCCTGCCAGTCCTCGTCGGAGCCGTCGGCCACCGGGGAGTTCAGCGACTGGTCGGAGGCGGACAGCCGCATCTCCATCGCCTCGACCTCGGTCACGTCGACCTGGAGTTCGCCGGCGATCCACTCCCGCCCTTCCTTGGTCAGGCTGTTGCCGGAGCCGTTGCCGCCCTGGCTGATGCTCTCGATGCGGGCGCGCAGGCGGCGCAGGTTGAAAAACAGCGATTTCTGCGCGGCCGTCGTGCCGGTGCGGACGATGGACCAGTTGCGCAGGATGTAGTCCTGCATGGCCGAGCGGATCCACCAGGCCGCGTAGGTGGAAAAGCGCACCTCGCGGTCCGGCTCGAACCGGCTGGCCGCCTGCATCAGCCCGACGTTGCCCTCCTGCACGAGGTCGCCCATGGGCAGGCCGTAGTTGCGAAAGCGCGCGGCGGTCGCCACCACCAGCCGGGTGTAGGCGCGGACCAGCTCGTGAAGGGCCCGTTCGTCACCGCCCTCGCGCCATTTGCGGGCCAGATCGAATTCGTGGTCGCGCGTCAGCAGAGGCTCACGCATGGAGGCCTTGATGAAACTCAGATTCGCGCGCTGAGTCTCGGGATCGTCGATGTAAGCCATACGTCCCTTCCTTCCCGTCTGGGCGGCCGCGTTTCAGGCTGCTCGTGCCCTGTGCTGCGGAGTCCGAAGGGACAGGCCCCCTCAGGTCCAATCATCCGTCGGTTCGCTGTGGCCGGTTCGCCACGGACCGCCGACGGTTGGGACAACAGCCGTTCCCCTCGCCCTGTTGCACGTCATACGCAGCACAAGACGTTTCGGATCATCCGCACCGGAAGGGATTCGGTGGCGGAGGCCGAAGGAATGGGTAGGACGGGTAGGAAAAAGGGAGATGGATCAGACCTGGAACAGGTCCAGGATCTCACCCGAAGGAGACAGGCATCCACAAACGAGGTGCCCACCCAACCCGCAATTGCCGTCCAGAGTGGCGATGCGGTCGGTCACCGCGACGCCCTTGCGGGCCGGGTCGTAGCCCCGAACGACGCGGGCGAAACCGCCGTAAGGCTCTGACATCTGGGCGAAACCGGGCGCCCCCCACCAGAAGGCGTCGCCCTGGTGGTTCAGCGGGCGGCGGGTGTCCACACCGGCGCTGACCAGCAGCACGCCGCCCTCTCCCCGTTCCGGGCCGGTGCAGTAGGCGGCCCGGCGCAGGGTGTTGAACACATTTTCGTGACCGGGCTGCGCGTGCATCGCCTGACGCAGCCCCTGGGTCCAGCGGCCGAGCGTCATGGTGCCGCCGCGGGCCGCCGCCATGCCCTGCTCCACCGTGCCGCCATAGGCGGCCAGCGTGGCCCCCGCGCCGTGGCGGGTCATCCAGTCGAGCACCTGCTGCGGGTCGGGCGCGAACTGGAGCTGGAGCAGCTTGTGCCACATCTCCTCCTGCGCGCCGCGCAGATAGACGATGTCGCCGGCCTCCATGCCGCGCCAGCTCAGCAGCCAGGTCCGGAAGGCCAGCAGCGCGTCCACCGTCTCCAGCACCCGCTCGCCCCAGCCGACCATGTTGCCGAGATAGACGAGCCGGTCGCCGGGCAGGAAGCGCGCCGCGATCACCTCGTGCACGGCGTGGAGATGGTCCGTCTGCGCGTGGATCGAGCCGACGGCCCAGATGCGCCGCGGGTTCCGGAGATCGATGAATTTCTGCGCTTCAGACATGCCGGAGATGCTCACCCCATCCAGCGGTCACGGGCCGGCCCAGAACAGGCCGGGGGCGGGAGTGTAGGCGCCGCGCGGACCCGGCGAAAGGCGAAAACATAAGACAAAGGCGCGGCCAAAGCGCCGCGCCTTCATCGTCAACATCACAGTCCCGAACCGGTTCCTGCCCCCGAAACGGGGAACGGACTCAAACCGGGATCAGGCGGCCTTCTTGAGGACCAGCTCCAGCCGCTCGGTGGCCTTGGTCTCGTCGATCTTCTCGACGGCGGCCAGCTCGCGGGCCAGACGCTCCAGGGCGGCCTGATAGATCTGGCGCTCGCTGTAGGACTGGTCGGACTGGTCGGCGCCGCGGTACAGGTCGCGCACGACCTCCGCGATGGCCACCGGGTCGCCCGAGTTGATCTTGGCCTCATACTCCTGGGCGCGGCGGCTCCACATCGTGCGGCGGACGCGCGAACGGCCCTGCAGCGTCTCCAGGGCGACCTTGATGCGGTCCTTCGTGCTGAGGCGGCGCAGGCCGGCAGCCTTGGCCTTGCCGACCGGAACCTTGAGCGTCATGCGCTCTTTTTCGAACGTGATCGCGTAGAGCTGAACATCCATGCCAGCGATGCTGTGGGTCTCGATTCCCTCGACCCGACCGACGCCATGGGCCGGGTAGACGACGAAGTCACCGGCCTCGAAGTCAAGCTTGTTCGACATTTGGGTTGGCTCTCACTTCTCGCGATCGCGCCATTTTGCCGCCCCGGTGGAGGGGGCGAAAAAGGCCCCGTGACAACGACACACCGTGGGGATGGGGTCCGCCACGCCGCGCACTGTTGCACTGAGCCCTTGGTCGATGGGAAATCCGGCAATGACGCTGAGGCCGGCTCCGGGCGCGTATTATAGCGATGTTACGGCCGGGTTACAAAGGCTACGCGCGGGCAGCCGTCCGGATTCTGACGTTGCCCGCCGATGGCCGACCTGTCGTTTTTGCATGGCGGCAAAAGAATGCCATGCGCCGCAATAGTCCCGACTCCGCTTAGCCGCCGGCCTTCGGAGAGAAGAACTTGTCGAACTTGCCGTCCACGCCCTTCATGGCGTCGGCGTCGGGCAGCGCGTCCTTCTTGCGGGTCAGGTTGGGCCACTGCGCCGCGTAGTCGCGGTTCAGCTCCATCCACTTCTCGGCGCGGCCGTCGGTGTCCGGCACGATGGCCTCGGCCGGGCATTCCGGCTCGCACACGCCGCAGTCGATGCACTCATCCGGGTGGATGACCAGCATGTTCTCGCCCTCGTAGAAGCAGTCCACGGGGCAGACCTCGACGCAATCGGTGTACTTGCACTTGATGCAGTCTTCCGTCACGACGTAGGGCATGATTCGTTCTCCGCTGTTCTCGCCAGTTCCGGCGGTGTTCACGCGCCGGGGTTCGAGTCGCTTCGATGGACGCTTCGACTGACGTGCTCGCGCGTGGGCGCGGTTGAGGTCATGAATGGACCATGGCCCGACCGCGGCGCTTGCCTAGCACGCCGCCCGAGACGGGATCAACCCCGCCGGTTGTGTGGGCGCAAGCGACGCAGCCCCACCCTCCCTGTTCCCCTCCGCGACCGCCTCCAGGAAGGTGCGCAGGGCCACCGTCTCCATGGAATCCACCCGCCGGACGAAACGGGTGGGCATGCGGGCCAGTTCCGGCGGCAGCGGGCGGGCGGTGAACAGGCCGCGCCAGGGCTCCCGCTCCACCACGACGCGGGGCAGCACGGTGACGCCCATGCCGGCGCCGACGCAGCCCAGGATGGCCTCCAGCGCCCCGAACTCCATCACCCGGTAAGGGACCCGCCCGGCTTCGCGCATCGCCGTCTCCGCCCGCGCGCGGTAGGCGCAGCCGCGCCGGAAGGCCAACAGGGTGTTCCGCCCGGACTCGCTGGTGATGCCGCTGGCCGGTTCGACCAGCACCAGCTCCTCCTCGAAGACGGGCTGGCTGACCAGTTCGGGATGCTCCACCGCCCCGGAGACGAAGGCGCCGTCGATGCGCCCGGCCAGCACCTCCCCCAGCATGGTTTCGGTGGGGCCGGGGACGATGGTCAGATCGACGTCGGGGTTTTCCGCGTGGAAGCGGGCGAGGATCGGCGGCAGCCGCACGGCGGCGGTGGTTTCCATGGTGCCCACGGACAGCCGCCCGCCCCGCCCCGCCGCGTCGGCCACCGCGTCGCGCGCCTGGGCGACGAGGCGCAGCACCCGGTCGGCGTAGTCGGCCAGCACCCGCCCGGCCGGCGTCGGGGCCATGCCGCGGCTGAGCCGCAGGAACAGCGGCACACCGAGATCCTCCTCCAGCCGCTTCAGCCGGGCCGTCACGTTGGATTGGACGCAGTTCAGCGTTTCCGCCGCGCGGCTGACGCTTCCGGTGTCCGCCACCGCCTTCACCACCCGCAGACCCGCGAGGTCCATCGCCACCCTCCCCGATCCCACTCGCCCCATCACTCTCAGTGAAGCATATCATCGAAACAAATCATTGGAAATGAAGGTTCCGCCGCGCGAGGATGGACGCACAAAAAACACGAGCCTGCGGGAGGGAGCCATGGTCCGGGTGCTGATCGGCGGCGTGCTGGTGCTGGTCATCTCCATGGGTGTGGGGCGCTTCGCCTTCACGCCGATCCTGCCGGCGATGCAGGCGGCCACCGGGCTGGGCGCCGACGCGGCGGGGCTGCTCGCCTCGCTGAACTATCTCGGCTATTTCCTGGGGGCGTTGGGCGCCGGTCTGGTGCCGCAGGGCGCGGCGCGCACCGCCGTCTTCCGCACCGCGCTGATCGCCAGCGTCACCTCCACCGCCGGCATGGGCTTCACCGAGGGCATGGCGGCCTGGGCGGTGCTGCGCTTCGTCTCCGGGCTGGCCAGCGCCGGCCTGTTCATCCTGGGCATCGCTATGACGCTGGACGCGCTGGCCCGCGCCGGGCGGGAGTCCTGGACCGGCTGGCTCTACACCGGCGTCGGCCTCGGCATCGCGTCGAGCGGCCTGTTCGTCGCCGTGATGGGCGACCGGCTCGGGTGGCGCGGCGACTGGCTGTGGCTGGGGCTGGCCTGCCTGGGCTTCGGCACGCTGTCCTGGCTGTGGGTGGGCGACCCGCCGCGCGAGCCTCGGCATGCCGCCGCCACGCAATCCTCCATCGGCCCCTCCACCCGCCCCTCCGCTCCCATGGTCCTGCTGACGCTGGCCTATTTCCTGGAGGGGGCCGGCTACATCGTCACCGGCACCTTCCTGGTCGCCATCCTGAAGACCATGCCGGAGACGGCGCCCCTCGGCGCCGCGGCCTGGATGGTCACCGGGCTGGCGGCCATGCCGTCCGGCATCCTCTGGGCGGCGGCGGGGCGGCGGCTCGGCCTCTGGCGGGCGCTGATCCTCGCCCATGTGGTGCAGGCGGTGGGCATCCTGCTGCCCATCACCGGCTCCCCGGCGGCCGCCTTGCTGTCGGCGGTGCTGTTCGGCGGGACCTTCGTCGGCATCGTCACCCTGTCCTTCACGCTGGGGCGGCACCTGTCGGGCGGGGCGTCGGCCCGCGTCATCGGGGCGCTGACCGCCGTCTACGGGCTGGGGCAGATCATCGGGCCGGTGCCGGCCGGGCTGGTGGTGGCGCGCACCGGCAGCTTCGATTTCGCCCTGCTGGGGGCCGCTGCCGCGGTGCTGGCCGGCGCGCTCCTCCTCGCCGCCGGGGCCTGGCTGGCCGGGCGCCGCGATCCCGCCGCGGTTGCCCTGGGCGCCGGGCGGGGGTAGCCTTCCCGTCATGTTCGATCCGCTGCACCCCGAGGACTCCCGCCGCCACGCTCCCGCGACGGAGCGCAACCGCGCCCCCATCCTGGAGGTGCTGCGCCGCGTCCTGCCGCCGCAAGGTCTGGTGCTGGAGGTGGCGAGCGGCACCGGCCAGCACGCCGCCGCCTTCGCCGCGGCGCTGCCCGGCGTGACGTGGCAGCCGAGCGACCCCGACCCCGGCCTGCGCGACAGCGTCCGCTCCTGGGCCGCCGCCGCGGCGCTGCCCAACCTGCGCGACCCGCTGGACCTCGACGCCGCCGCGCCTGACTGGCCGGTCGGCAGCGCCGACGCGGTGGTCTGCATCAACATGATCCACATCGCCCCGTGGGAAGCGGCGCTCGGCCTGTTCGCCGGGGCTTTCCGCCTTCTGCCGACGGGCGGGCCGCTGCTGCTCTACGGCCCCTTCACGCGCGGCGGGCGGCACAGCGCGCCGAGCAACGCCGCCTTCGACGCCGACCTGAAGGCCCGCAACCCCGCCTGGGGCGTGCGCGACCTCGACGCGGTGGAGCGCGCCGCCGCCGGCTTCGCCCTGGCCGAGGTCGTGGAGATGCCCGCCAACAACCTGACCGTCGTCCTCCGGCGCAACTGAACCCCCGCCCGATCCCCCATCCGGACCACCTCGCCCGAGGTGCGGTCTTCTGCCGCAGTTTTGCACCCGCGAGATTTGCTATTGTTTCTCCGCAGCGCTTAAGTTTGTAAACAAATTACAAATTGGGGGAAATGATGAAGCGGAAACTGGTTCCGGACGTGGTGAAGTCGCAGGAACTCATCCTGGTGACGGAGGACACCTCCGTCCTGACCGTGTCGAAGCTGATGGCGGAGAAGAACATCGGCGCCGTGCTGGTGGTGAATCACGGCGACCTCGTCGGCATCGTCACCGAGCGCGACCTGAACAACAAGGTGCTCTCCACCCAGATCGACGCCTTCGAGACCGAGGTGTCGGCGATCATGACCCGCAACCCGGACACCCTGCCGCCGGACGCGGACGCCATCGACGCGCTGACCCTGATGCAGTCCAAGCACTACCGCCACCTGCCCATCACCCAGGGCAAGCGCGCGGTCGGCATCGTCTCGATCCGCGACCTGTTCAAGCTCGCCTACGAGCATCTGGTGGAGGAGGTGGAGTTCCGCGACGGTCTGATGCGGACCTGATCCCCGGAAAGCGAACGGGCCGCCCCCGCGAAGGGGCGGCCCGTCGGAGGATCCGTTCGGGAAGGCCGGAGCGTCAGTGCGCTTCGGCCTTCTTCCGTTTGCGGCGGGCCGCGGCCATCAGGTTCAGCGCCTCGACCAGCGTCGAGAAGGCGATGGCGAAGTACAGGTAGCCCTTCGGGATGTGGAAGCCGAAGCCGTCGGCGATCAGCGCCACGCCGACCAGCAGCAGGAAGGACAGGGCCAGCATCTTCACGGTGACGTGGCGGTTCACGAAGTCGCCCACCGGGCGGGCGGCGAACAGCATCACCGCCATGGCGATGACGACGGCGGTGACCATCACCGGCAGGTCATTGGACATGCCGACCGCGGTGATCACGCTGTCCAGCGAGAAGACGATGTCGAGCACGATGATCTGCCCGACCACCGCGCCGAAGCTGGCGAGCTTGGGGGCGGCGCTGTCCTCCTCGTGGCCTTCCACGGTGTTGTGGATCTCGATGGTGCCCTTGGCGAGCAGGAACAGGCCGCCGCCGAGCAGGATCAGGTCGCGGCCGGAGAAGCCCATGCCGAACACGGTGACCAGCGGCTCCGTGAGGGTCGCCACCCAGGAGATGGAGGCGAGCAGCGCGAGCCGCATCAGGAGCGCCAGCGCCAGACCGAGCTGCCGCGCCTTCTGCTGCTGGTGGACCGGCAGCTTGGCCGCCATGATCGAAATGAAGATGATGTTGTCGATGCCGAGCACGATCTCCAACGCGGTGAGCGTCAGGAGGCTGGCCCAGACCTGCGGGTCGGAGAACAGTTCGAGCATGGGGGCGGCGGGCTCCAGAAAAGTCGGCCGTTGCGGGATTATTTTGCGCAGATGAGGTTGCGGCCCCCGAATGGCAATGGCCCCGCCCGCGCTTCCCCGCCGCTTTCCCAGGCTGTTCCGGCTTACTCCTCTCCGTACAGCTGGTCGAGCGCCCGGCGGTCGCGCTTGGTCGGACGCCCGGCGCCGGGCTCCCGCGGGGCCGGCGGCGCGCGGTAGGGGTCCTGGATCGCCTCCTCGCGCACCGGCGGGGCAAGGTCCTCGTAGAGGGCCTGCGCCTCCGGCGCCGGGCCGCGCCGGCTGCCGAGCGCGACCACCTTGATGACGCGGATGTGCCGCCCCTGGGCGAAGGTCAGCACGTCGCCGGGCTTCACCGCGTAATGCGCCTTGCCGATCACCGTGCCGGACACCCGCAAGCCGCCGCCGTTGCACAGCTTCGCCGCGAGGCTGCGCGTCTTGAAGAAGCGCGCGAACCACAGCCACTTGTCGATCCGCAGCCGGCCCGCCGGGGTGGAGTCGAGATTGTCGTTGTCATCGTCGAGGTCGGTCATGCGATGCCCCCACCCTTCCCACGGCTGACGCCGCGGGCCCCTTCCCTTCCCCGCTGGGCGGGGGAGGGAGTTTTCCACCACGCAAACGTCATCCCCTCCCCCGCCCAGCGGGGGAGGGTCAGGGTGGGGGCAAGTGTGTATCTCGTCATCACGTTCCCGAAAGCTGGCGCAGCTTGGCGAAGGGGTGGTCGGCGTTGACGGGGGCCTCGCGGCGGGGCTTGTGGCGCGGGTTGCGGCGGCGGCGCCAGGAGACCGCCCCATCCTCCGCCACGGAACGCGTGTAGCCAAGCCCCTTCATCACCGCCCCCAGCTCGTCCGGCTTGGCGCCGATCATCTGGGCCAGCGCCGGCTCGGCCACCGTCCGGCCTTCCTTGGCGGCGGTCAGCAGCTCGGTCTCCAGCCGGTCGAGCATGTCCACCCGCAGCGCCCGCGGCCCGGCCGCCGGGTAGCCGATGGCGTCCCAGAAGGCGGGCGGCGCGCCCGTCGCCTCCACCGAGACGCGGCCCGGCGGCGGAATCGGCACCGGCAAGGGCAGGCGGTGCTTCACCGCCCACAGCAGCCCGCGCAGCTCCACCGCCCCCGGCTTGGCCAGTGCGGTCAGGTAGAGGTGCGACACGCCGAGCCGCACCCCGTGGCGGGACAGCGCCTTGCGGTCGGCCCTCTCCAGCCCCTCCACCATCGGGGCGACCGGCGCGCGGGGCATCGCCCCCATGTTCTCGACGAGCTGGAAGGCCAGCCCCCGCGCCGCGCCTGTCAGATCGGCCGCATCGCGCAGCGCCAGCAGGGGGCGCAGCCGGGCGGCGACGCGGTCCTTCAGCCAGCGCTCCAGCCGGGCGCGCACGCGGTCGAGCTGCCCCTGGTCGAGCAGCCCCTCGTCGAAGGGCAGAACCGCGGGGGTCAGCACCGACGGGCCGGGGCCGAGCCGGGCCACCGGCAGCCCGTCCGCCGTCAGCACCCCGTCCGGCCCGAGCGCGAACACATCGTCCGGCTCCTGCTCGAAGGCGCGCAGGCGGGACGCCACCTCCTCGCGCAGCGCGCGGCGGGCGGCGGTCAGCAGGGACTTGGCCTCCTCCGACCGTTCCGGCGCGTCGGGGACGAAGCGGAAGCCCTCCAGCCGGCCCACCGGATGGCCTTCCACCACCACCTCGCCGTCGGCGCGCACGCCGCCGATCAGGTCCCGCCCGTCCTTCAGCGTGCGCACCAGCGTGGCCGAGCGGCGGTCGATGAAGCGCTGCGTCAGACGCTCGTGCAGGGCGTCGGACAGCTTGTCCTCGATGGCGCGGGTGCGCGCCTGCCAATGCACGGGATCGGTCAGCCAGGAGGGCCGGTTGGAGATGTAGGTCCAGGTGCGGATGTGGGCGATGCGGGCGACCAGCGCGTCGATGTCGCCCTCGGTGCGGTCGAGCCGGGCGATCTGCTTGGCCGCCCAGTCCTCGTCCAGCCGCCCGATGCCGGTGCGCAGCTGCCGGAAGATCTGCCCGAGCAGCCGGGTGTGGGCGTCCGACAGCACCTTGCGGAAGTCGGGGACCTGGCAGACCTCCCAGAGCAGGCGCACGTTGTCGCGGCCCTTGGCGAGGTCCATCACCTCATGGTCGCGGACCAGCGCCTGGAGCGCCAGATGGTCGTCGGCGTCGCGGGCGCGCAGCAGCTCCGGGATCGGCGGGCGCTCCTCCAGCGACTTCAGCAGGAAGCCCGGCGTGTCGAAGCGCAGCTTGCTGTTGCGCCACATCAGCGTCTTGATCGTCTCGAACTGGTGGTTCTCGACGCGGTCGACCACGTCGGCTTCCAGCTCCCCCACCTCGTCGGTGGTGCCGAAGGTGCCGTCGCGCATGTGCCGCCCGGCGCGCCCGGCGATCTGCGCCACCTCCGGCGCGCGCAGGCGGCGCGGGGCGAAGCCGTCGAACTTCACGATGCGGGCGAAGGCGACATGGTCGACGTCCATGTTCAGCCCCATGCCGATGGCGTCGGTCGCCACCAGATAGTCGACCTCGCCCGCCTGATAGAGCCCGACCTGGGCGTTGCGGGTGCGCGGGGACAGCGCCCCCAGCACCACCGCGGTGCCGCCGCGCTGGCGCCGGATCATCTCGGCCAGCGCGTAGACGTCGGTCGCCGAAAAGGCGACGACGCAGGAGCGCGGCGGCAGGCGCGTCAGCTTGCGGTAGCCGGCGTAGGTGAGCTGCGAGAAGCGCGGCCGGCTGATGAACTCGGCGCGCGGCACCAGCCGGCGGATCAGCGGCTGCACGGTGTCGGAACCGAGGAACATCGTCTCGACCAGCCCGCGCGCGTTGAGCAGCCGGTCGGTGAAGATGTGCCCGCGCTCCGGATCGGCGCAGAGCTGCACCTCGTCCACCGCCAGGAAGTCCACCGCCCGGTCGAGCGGCATGGATTCCACCGTGCACACCCAATAGGACGGGCTGGGCGGCAGGATCTTCTCCTCCCCCGTCACCAGGGCCACCGCGTTCCTGCCCTTGATCGACACGATGCGGTCGTAGTTCTCGCGGGCCAGCAGGCGCAGCGGAAAGCCGATCATCCCCGTCCGGTGGCCGAGCATGCGCTCGATGGCGAGATGGGTTTTCCCGGTGTTGGTCGGCCCCAGCACGGCGACCACCCGGCCACCCGCACCCAGACCGCCCCCGGACGAAGAAAGGACAGAGGTCATAAGCGTAAGTTTTGGGCCTGGGCACCGGCAATGCAAGCGTCAGGGCGGCCGTGCCATGCTGCAACGCCCATCCGGGACCGAACTCTTTCGGAAACGGTATAAAACCTCGGGCCGATGGACGGGCGCCGGTTATCCCGTCTACCCTGGCGCGCTCCACCCTAAGGGATTCCTCATGCGCCACACCCTGCGCCGTCTTCCCGCCCGTCCGTTCGCCGCCGCGCTGATGCTCGCAACCCTGGCGCTGCCGCCCGCCACCGCCCGCGCGGAGGCCCCCCCGGTGACTGAGGACGGGGCCAGGGCGCTGGCCGCCGCGCTGAAGGACGGGCTGGCCCGCTGGTTCCCTAAGAGCGAAGGCGACGAAACCGAGCTGCGCTGGACCGGCGAGCCGGTGGCGACCCCGGCCGGCGACCATTACGAGGTGGCGCTGCCCGCCCTGACCGCGGTGTCGGACGACGGCACCACCGCCGACATCGGCACCATCCGCCTGACGGTGACGCCGCAGGACGGCAACACCCACGCCGTCACCGCCACCCTGCCCGACCGCGTCGCCATCCTGGACAACGGCAAGCCGTCGGCCACCGTCAAGCTGGGCCGCCAGCGCATCAGCGCCCTGTGGTCCGGCACCTACGAGACGGCGCTGTCCATGGACGCGGAGCTTGGCGACCTGTCGGTGACCAGCGACCGCAAGGGCAAGAAGGGCAAGAAGGACGAGAGCGCCCTGACCGTCGGCGCCATCACCGTCGCCGGGGAGCTGAAACCGGACGGCACCGCCTCCGCCGGCACCCCGCTGTGGAGCGGCCCCGGCGCCCTGTCCGTCAGCAACCTGCGCTTCCTCGACGAGACGAAGAAGGAGGTCCTGAACCTCGGCGGCCTGACGATGGAGGGCACCTACACCCGCGTCGACCTCGCCCGCGCCGACGCCATGCAGCGGCTGACCCAGACCCACGCCCTGGCCGGCACCCAGCCCCCGGCGGCGGAGCTGATCCCGCTGATGCAGAACCTGATGGGCGGGGCCAGCGGGCGCGTCCGCCTGTCCGGCCTGACCGCCCTGAACCCGGAGGACGGCACCCGCCTCGCGCTGGGCCAGCTCGTCCTGCGCGGCAGCGCCGAGGACCTGGACAAGCCGATGGCCTCGACCAGCTTCGGGATCGAATCCAGCGGCCTGACGCTGGAGCCGGAGGTGGCGCCGAAGGCCTTCATGCCGGACAAGCTGGACATCCAGCTCAGCACCGCGAAGCTGCCGACCGCCTCGCTGTGGCGGGCCTTCGCCGACCTCGCCGCGCTGGCCGAGGCCCAGGCCGCCGCGGGTGAGGAGGACGAGGAAGAGGGCGAGGAGGAAGCCGCCCTGCCGGACGACGGGACCGACGAGGCCGCGATGACGGCCATCGGCAACCGGCTGATGGGTGCCATGGCGGAGGTCGGGACGGAGCTGCGCATCGACCGCTTCGTCGTCAACACCCCGGCGGCCTCCGGCACCATGACCGGCGCCATGCGCATGGCCGCCAACTCCGCCTTCGGCGCGGTGGGCAACAGCACCGTGCTGCTGCGCGGCCTGGACGCCGCCACCAAGGCGATGCAGCCCAAGCCGGGCAAGAAGGCCGACGAGAGCACCCAGAACGCGCTGGGGGTGATCGCCATGCTCCAGGCCTTCGGACAGGCGTCCAAGGACGACGCCGGCAACGACGTGCGCAGCTACAAGATCGACGTGACCGAGACCGGCCAGTTCCTGCTGAACGGGGCGGACATGAGCGCGCTGATGGGCATGGGCCAGCCGGCGCCGGAGCCGATCCAGGGCAAGAAGCCCTGAGCCTGCCGGAGTTCTTGCCCCCACCCTTCCCATGCTGCGCATGGGCCCTTCCCTCCCCCGCTTCGCAGGAGAGGGAATCCTAGTCCCCTCCCCCACCCAGCGGGGGAGGGTCAGGGTGGGGGCAATACTTCCCTCACCCCACCACTCCGGTTGCGAAACTCCAACGCAACGCCAGCCGATCGCTCTTGCATGGGGCGGCACGCTCGCACATATCTGCGCCGTCCTTCGGACCCACCAACAAGCCCATCGGCAAGCTCACCAACAAGCCCACCGCCAACAAGAACGATCAAGGATGACACCATGACCGAGGAACGGCTCAGCTTCCAGGCCGAGGTCAGCCGCCTGCTCGACATCGTCGCGCACTCGCTCTACAGCGAGAAGGAAGTCTTCCTGCGCGAGCTGGTCTCCAACGCCTCCGACGCCTGCGACCGGCTGCGCTACGCCGCGCTGACGCAGCCCGAACTGTCCGCCGACGACCCGAACCTGAAGGTCCGGCTGATCGTGGACAAGGAGGCGCGGACCCTCACCGTGGCCGACAACGGCATCGGCATGAACCGCGAGGATCTGGTCGAGAACCTCGGCACCATCGCGCGCTCCGGCACCGCCGCCTTCATGCGCAATCTGAAGGAGAACGCCAAGGACGGGGCGAAGGAGGGCGACGCCAAGAAGGACGTCAACCTGATCGGCCAGTTCGGCGTCGGCTTCTATTCCGCCTTCATGGTCGCCGACCGGGTGGAGGTGCTGACCCGCAAGGCCGGGGAGGCGCAGGGCTGGCGCTGGCTGTCGGACGGCAAGGGCGAGTTCACCATCTCCGACGTCGCCGACCTGCCGCGCGGCACGCAGATCAAGCTGCACCTGCGCGAAGGCGACGACGAGTATCTGGAGGAGCACCGCCTCTCCGCCATCGTCCGCAAATACTCCGACCACATCGCCATCCCGATCCTCTTCGGCGAGGGCGATGAGGCCAAGTCGCTGAACAGCGCGTCGGCCCTGTGGATGCGCTCCAAGAACGAGATCACGGCGGAGCAGTACACGGAGTTCTACCACCATGTCGGGCACGCCTTCGACGATCCGTGGCTGACCCTGCACTGGCGGGCCGAAGGCGCCATCGAATACACGAACCTGCTGTTCGTGCCGTCCTCCAAGCCGTTCGACCTGTTCGACCCCAAGCGCGCCCACCGGGTGAAGCTGTACGTCAAGCGCGTCTTCATCACCGATTCGGCGGAAGGGCTGCTGCCGCCCTACCTGCGCTTCCTGCGCGGCGTGGTGGACAGCGAGGATCTGCCGCTGAACATCAGCCGCGAGATGCTCCAGCACAACCCGATGCTGGCCAAGATCCGCGCCGGCATCACCCGCCGCGTCCTGTCGGAGCTGGGCAAGAAGGCCCGCGACACCGAGAAGGCGGAAGAATACGCGGCCTTCTGGGAGAATTTCGGCGCCGTCCTCAAGGAAGGCCTCTACGACGACTACGAGCACCGGGACGATCTGCTGAAGCTGATGCGCTTCCGCAGCACCGCCGGTGACGGTCTGGTCTCGCTGGAGGAGTATCTGGGCCGCATGAAGGAGGGCCAGGAGGCCATCTTCACCATCAGCGGCGACGACATCGAGACGCTGAAGCGCAGCCCGCAGCTCGAAGGCTTCAAGGCCAAGGGCGTCGAGGTGCTGTTGCTGACCGACCCGGTGGACGAGTTCTGGGTGCCGTCGGTCGGCAGCTTCCAGGACAAGCCCTTCAAGTCGGTGACCCGCGGCGGCGCCGACCTCGGCAAGATCCAGGGCGGCGATGAGAAGCCGGCCGAGGAGAAGGCGTCCGAGGGCGAGTTGACCGACCTGCTGGTCCTGCTGAAGCTGACGCTCCAGGACGTGGTGAAGGACGTCCGCCCGTCGGAGCGCCTGACCGACAGCGCCGTCTGCCTCGTCGCCGACGAGAACGACATGGACATGCATCTGGAGCGCCTGCTGAAGCAGCACAAGCAGCTCGGCATGGACGCCCCGGCGGCCAAGCGCATCCTGGAGGTCAACCCCGCCCATCCGCTGATCAAGCGCCTCGCCGAGCGCGCCAAGGCGAGTGGTGCGGCGACCTCGCTGGACGACGCGGCGTGGCTGCTGCTCGACCAGGCGCGCATCGTGGAAGGCGAGGCCCTGCCCGACCCCGCCGCCTTCGCCCGCCGTCTGGCGAGCGCGATGGAGAAGGGGCTGGCGTAACCCGCTCCCATTGCCCCCTCCCTAACCCTCCCCCGCTTCGCAGGGGAGGGGACCAAATCTCCCTCTCCCGCAAAGCGGGGGAGGGCCGGGGTGGGGGCAACGGTTTACCCGCCCACCCGCTCCGCCGGGAAGACCAGCGTCATGGTGGTGCCGCGGTCGGGGGCGGTGTCGATGTCCAGCCTCCCGCCGTGAAGCTCCACCAGCCGCTTGGTCAGGGGCAGGCCGAGGCCGGTGCCGATGTGGTTGCGGCCCAGCGCGCTGTCGATCTGGCCCCAGGGCTCCAGAGCCTTTTCCAGCTCGTCGGCGGTCATGCCGATGCCGGTGTCGTGCACCGACAGGCACAGCGCCCCGTCGGCCGCCACACGGCCGTTCAGGGTGACCACCCCGTCCGGCGGCGTGAACTTCACCGCGTTGGACAGCAGGTTCAGCAGCATCTGCCGCAGCTTGCGCTCGTCGGCGCGCAGCGGCGGCAGATCGGGCGGCAGGTCCGTCTCGATGCCGACCCCGGCCCGCCCGGCGCGGTCGGACAGCAGGCGGGCGCTGCCGACGGCGACCCGCGGCACGTCGACCAGCGATTCGGCCAGTTCCAGCCGCCCAGCCTCGGCCTTCGACAAATCGAGCAGGTCGTTGATGAGGTCCATCAGGTGGCGGCCGCTCTCCGCGATGTCGCGGGCGTAGTCGCGGTAGAGCGGGTTGGCGATCGGCCCCAGGACCTCCTGCTCCAGCAGCTCGGCGAAGCCCATCATAGCGTTCAGCGGGGTGCGGATCTCATGGCTCATGCAGGCGAAGAAGGCGGTCTTGGCCCGGTTGGCGCGCTCCGCGACGCGGCGCGCCTCGTCGAGCTGGCGGGTCCGCTCGATGATCTGCTCGTCCGTCCGTGCCAGCAGGGCCACCCCCGACCCGATGCCGAGGTACCGCCCGTTCTCCAACACGACGAAGCCGGACGCCAGCGCGCCGGGCTTGTCCTGAATGATCCGCCGCGCGACCTCGCAGAGCGGAAGGTCGGCGTCGGCCAGCAGCGGGTTCGGGTCCATCGCCGTCCGTGCCGGAGCCTCCGGATCGGCAATCCCCGCCAGCGCTAGGCGGTCCACCAGCCCCAGAACACGCCCGTCCTCCGCCGTCACGGCGAGTGCCGGCAGGTCGGGCTGGGCGGCCAGCCGGTCCCGCAGGGTGCGGCAGGGTGCGTCCGGCCCGACCGGGGGCTCACGGACGGCCAGCAGGGCCGCGACCAGATCGGGAGCGGCCTCCGTTTCCGGCGTGCCGCTGGGGACGGGACTGGTCGGATCGGGATCGAGCACGGGGTGACACAGCCTCGTCTGTCGGATGGGACGGTCGGTCCGGTGCCGAAACGGCCCCGGACCCTCCATTCTGCCAGACGTTCGTTTGCAATTGGTTGCCGCGTCAAACGGTCCCGGACACCGGCGCCGGATTTTGCGGAGCCCCGCCGGCACCCTTTCCGCCGGTCGCCGTGACCTGCACGTCCACCGTCATGCCCAGGAAATCCGCCGGAGCCCCGGTCCAGGAACCGCCGAGCGGCACCGCCTGCGACGGGTCGCGGGCGACGGCGACGCGGATCAGGTTCTTGCCGCCGATGATGCCGTTGGTCGGGTCGAACTCCACCCAGCCGCAGCCCGGCAGGTAGATCTCCACCCAGGCGTGGGTCGCCCCGCCGCCGGTCATCGCCCCCTCCTGCCCGTCGCGGGCGGGATCGTAGAGGTAGCCCGACACGAAGCGCGCCGCGAAGCCCAGCGAGCGCACCGCCTCCATCATCAGAAGCGCGAAGTCGCGGCAGGAGCCGCTCCTGGACGTGAGGGTGTCCACCGGGCTCTGGGTGCCTTCCAGGTCGCGCGCCTGATAGGTGAAGGTCTCCTTGATGGCCCGGGTCATCGACACCAGCATGTCCTGCGTGTCGGGCGGCCCGCCCTCGCCCAGCGTCACGAACTGCCGGGCCCATTCGTCCACCAGATGGTCGGGGTCCGGATAATGCCGCTGGGTGGTCAGGGCGAGATCCGGCACCTCCTCCGCGGAGTAACTGAAGGGGTAGGAACGCGCGTAGTCCTCGATCGGAAATTCCAGCTCGCCCATCGGGTAGTGATCGACCCGGATGTGGCTTTCGAAGCGCAGCTCCGTCGCCGGCTGGTCGAAGCTCGCCACCGCGATGGAGTTGCCGAAGACATCGTGGAGCCAGCGGACGGAGGCTGGCGGCGGGCTGATCACCAGCCCCGTCTCGATCAACCGCAGATCGTGGCTGTCGCGGGGGCGGAACATCAGGCGATGGTCGCCGAAGGTCACCGGGTTGGCGTAGCGGTAGGTGGTGGTGTGGTGGATGTCCAGGGTCATCATGGCGCGCGCCCTTTCCGTAAGCCGACACCAAACGTCGGCGTTTGTGAATGGTTCCGAATCACAGTATGGTGCTCGGACTTTTGGGTGGCCGTGCCGGGGAGGGACGGCGGCCAACGCGCGGCCAAGGCCACATGTGCCAAGCCATACGGGCCGGGTTGCGCGCGCCAATGAGACGACAACAAGGGGACTTCCATGCCTTCGCGCCTCGAACAGCTCTGCATCGAGAAAGGGCTGAAGATGACCGACCAGCGCCGCGTGATCTCGCGCGTGCTGTCGGAGGCCGCCGACCACCCCGACGTGGAGGAGGTTCACCGCCGGGCGTCCACCATCGACCCGCGCATCTCCATCGCCACCGTCTACCGCACGATGCGCCTGTTCGAGGACGCGAACGTCATCGACCGGCTGGACTTCGGCGACGGCCGCGCCCGCTACGAGGAAGCCGGGTCGGAGCACCATCACCACCTCATCGATCTCGAATCCGGAAAGGTGGTGGAGTTCCAAAATGAAGATCTCGAACGGCTGAAGGAAGTCATAGCGCGCGAACTGGGCTATGAACTGCTCGGCCATAGGCTTGAATTGTATGGTGTTCCGCTGAGCCGCCGCACCACCACGTCGGAGGGGGAGTAACGCCCGGCCGTGCCCGTTGCTGAGTCCTTTGGGACTCGCCGGGCACCATCCGGACGATAATCCCATCAATTGCGGGTTGCGCCGGGCGCGGGTCTGTCCAGAGGCGGTGCGTGGTCCTAGCTTCAGGAACGCACACGAATCATCGACGGACCAACCGCCGCCATGGACGACACGAACAACGACCCGGTTCTCGCCCGCCTCGACCGGCTGACCGACAGCGTCACCCGCCGTCTGGACAAGCTGGAGGAACGCCTGCGCATCCTGGAGCAGGACAATGGCGAGATCATCAACCTCCTGATCGCCGTCAAGGCCGGGCTGGAGGAATGCGCCGGAGAAATCGCCATGGGCGAGATGCTCATCGACACGGACGACGCGGACGATTCCCCCAGCCCGTCGCTGCACTAAAGATGCCGCGGACAACACTCCGCAACGCATTTGACTTGTGACGCGGCGAGTTCCGCCGGATAAGGGCGCATGCAGACCAGCGCCGCTCCCGTTTTCGACGCCATCGCCTCCGGTCCCTCCACCGGTGGTCCCACGACACATGGCGTCGGCCCACTGGCCTCCATCGCTCCGGGGGTGGCCTTCTTCGACTTCGACGGGACGCTGATCCACGGCGACAGCCTGCTGATGTTCATCGGCGAGGTCATCGGGCGCAACCGCGCCCGGCTGGCCTTTCTGGACGCCCTGCGGTCCGGCCTGCACCGCCACGCACGCGGGCGCGGGCCGGGGGTGGATTTTCCGGGATCGGTCAAGACCATCCTGCTGCGCCGGACGCTGCGCGGCGTTCCGGTGGCCGACGCGCTGGCCGCCGCGGAACGGCTGGTCCACCGCATCCGCTGGCACGCCCCGCTGGTCGAGACCCTGAAGATGCACCGGCGCGAGGGGCGCCGCGTGGTCGTCGCCACCGGGGCGCTCGACATCTACATGCCGGCCCTGCTGCGCGGGCTGGGCGTCGACGACCTGCTCGCCACGGGGATGGAGGTGGAGGACGGCGCCCTGACCGGGCGGCTGTGCACCGGCAACTGCGTGCGGCTGGACAAGCTGGAACGGGTGCGCGGCTGGATCGCCGCCAACGGCCCCTTCGGCGAGACCTGGGGCTACGGCAACCGGCCCAGCGACCTGCCGATGCTGTCCATCGTCGACCGTCCCACCGTGGTCAAGATCCGCTGACGCCAAGTTCTGCTGACGCCAAGTTCCGCTGACCGGACGGCGCGTGCTGCCCAGGGGGATTTGCAACCGGCATCAGCGTGGCGTAGAAATCCCCCGAGGTTCAGGGAATCCCGTGGTGATCCCCCCATGACGACTGGCTTTTCCATCGACGCCGACATCCGCCCGCCGAACCAGGGGGGCCGCTGCGCCGTGGTGGCGGACGACGATCCCGGCCAGCGGGACGCGCTGGCCCGTCACCTGGCTGAGCGCGGCTTCACCGTGTCCACGGTGTCCGGCGGCTTCGAGGCGCTGGGCCTGATCGGGGCCGAGGGACCGGCCGTCGCACTGCTCCGGCGCCACCGGCTGGAGGACGAGGGGGACCGCGCCGCGGCGCTGGCCTGCATGCTCTACCCGCACACCCGGATCATCCTGACCGCCGGCGCGCCGGACGCCCAGTTGGACGCTGAGCCGGGCAACAGCCCGGTCACCGTGCTGGCCCGCCCTGTGGATCTGGCGCTGCTCGACCGCTGCCTGGACGGGCTATAAGACAATCTCCACCGGCATCCCCACGGCAAGCCCGGCATCGCGGTCAGCGCGGCCCCGGTTGACGGCGATCTCCGCCAGACCGCTGGAATTCGCGTACCACAGCGCCTCCCCCACCGGGACGTCGGCGAAGGTCCGGCCCCGGCGCACCGTGCGCCCGCCGGCCCGCAGCACCGCGTCCTCCGGCAGCCGGGCGGCGCGCAGACCGGTCATGGCGTTCCCGTAGACGTCCACATAGACGATTCGCGCCAGATCGTCCGGCCAGTCGGGCCGCGCGAGGCCGGACGGATCGACGGGCTCCAACGCAACCGGGTTCCCCATGGCGAGGCTGGCCGCCACCGGGGCGAACAGGTCCCGCCCGTGGAAGCTGGCCGACAGCCGCTCGGGCCGCCAGCCGATGCTCCAGGCGCGCACAGACCCGGCGCGGCGCCGCACCAGCTCGAACAGGCCGTTGTCCGGCCCGACGAAGCGGCGCCCGTCGGCCTCCACCACCAGCGGGCGGCGGTCGGTCCCGACGCCGGGGTCGACGACGCAGAGAAAGACGCTGTCCGCCGGGAATTCCGGAGCATAGGCGGCCAGCAGATAGGCCGACAGCTGCGGGTCGAAGGCGGGGGCGTCGGCGAACAGGTCGATGACCGGCAGGCCCGGCGCCATCCGCGCCAGCACCGCCTTCATCTGCCCGGTGTAGGGGCCGGACAGCCCGAAATCCGTAAAGAGCACGATCATCCCGCCACTGTAGCGCACTCCACCCCGTTCGGTAAGAACCGGATCATCACGAGCCGCCTTGCAAGGCCGGAGAGGCGGTTCATATATTCAGGGAACGCAAATGCACTTCGCCCCGTTTATTTGGTCCGCCTGCCCTAACCTTGCCGATCTTTGTCGGGACTAATGAATATGAACATATGTTCAAAAACCTTCGCGACGAAGAGCCTGACGAAGTTTATTGCCATCATGGGCTTGGCCGCCGCTCTGCTGCTGCCGGGAGCGGCGCAGGCCGAGGCTGAACGGCCCCGAGGCGAGCGTCCGAACATCGTCGCCACCACCGGCATGGTCGCCGACCTCGTGCGGGCGGTGGCCGGCGACCGGGCGGAGGTGGAGGCGCTGATGGGCGAAGGCGTCGATCCGCACCTGTTCAAGCCGACCCGCTCCGACACGGTGAAGCTGCTGCGGGCCGATGCGGTGTTCATCAGCGGCCTGCATCTGGAAGGCAAGATGACCGCCGCCTTCGACCGGCTGCGCGAGTCCGGCAAGCCGGTTGTGGCGCTGGGCGACGCCGTGCCCAAGGAGCGGCTGCTCAGCCCGCCCGAGTTCGAGGGCGCCCACGACCCGCACATCTGGATGGATGTGGGCATCTGGGCCGGCACCCTGCCGGCCATCCGCGACGGGCTGGCGCGGCTCGATCCCGCGGGCGCCGAGACGTACGCCCGCAATGCCGACGCGTACGGGGCGGAGCTGGCGCGGCTCGACGCGTACGCCCGGCGCGTCCTGTCCGCCATCCCCGACAAGGCCCGCGTGCTGGTGACCGCCCACGACGCCTTCAACTATCTGGGCCGCGCCTACGGGATCGAGGTCCGCGGCATCCAAGGGATCAGCACCGAATCGGAAGCCGGCCTGCGGATCATCGAGGAGCTGGCCGCGTTGCTGGCGGACCGCGGCGTGCCGGCGGTCTTCCCGGAAACCAGCGTGTCCGACCGCAACGTCCGCGCCCTGGTCGAAGGGGCGGGCGCGCGCGGCCACCGCGTGACGCTGGGCGGCGCCCTGTTCTCCGACGCCATGGGCGCGCCGGGCAGCTATGAGGGCACCTACATCGGCATGATCGACCACAATGTGACGACCATCGCCCGCGCGCTGGGCGGCGAGGCGCCGGCCGACGGTTTCCAGGGCAAGCTCGCCCTGGCGCAGCGCTGACGCGGCGGAGGAGGAACGGACCATGCAGTATCTCTGGCGCACCCCCGGCAGCCGCACCGCCCCCGAAGAGGCCTCGCCCATCGGGCCGCCGCCCCTGGAAATCCGTGGTTTGACCGTTGCCTACCACCGCCGTCCGGTGTTGTGGAACGTCGACTACGCCGCCCCGCCGGGCGGGCTGATCGCCGTCGTCGGACCGAACGGGGCGGGCAAGTCGACCCTGATCAAGGCGTGCCTCGGGTTGGTTCCGAGCGTGTCGGGAACGGTCGAGGTGTTCGGGCGCCCGATCGCCAGGCAGCGCCGCCTGATCGGCTATGTGCCGCAGCGGGAGAGCGTGGACTGGGACTTCCCCGTCTCGGCGCTCGACGTGGTGGCGATGGGCCGCTACGGGAAGATCGGCTGGTTCCGCCCGGTCACCCGTGCCCACAAGGAAGCGGCGCTGCACGCGCTGGAGCGGGTCGGCATGGCCGACTTCGCCAAGCGCCAGATCGGCCAGCTGTCCGGCGGCCAGCAGCAGCGCGTCTTCCTGGCCCGCGCGCTGGCCCAGGAGGCGCAGCTCTATTTCATGGACGAGCCCTTCGCCGGGGTGGACGCCGCGACGGAGCGCGCGGTGCTCCAGGTGCTGCGCGACCTCGACGCCGCCGGGCGGACGGTGATCTGCGTCCACCACGACCTCCAGACGGTCAGCGACTATTTCGACCACGCCCTGCTGCTCAACACCCGCGTCGTCGCCCAGGGGCCGGTCGCGCGGGTGATGACGCCCGACCTGCTGTCCCGCACCTACGGCGGGCGGCCCATGCCGGCCCCCGCCGCGGCGGCAGAGGAAGCGGAGGCCTCATGATCGACTCCATGTTCGATGAGGCGTTGCGCATCCTGACCTTCCGGTCCGGCTTCAACAGCGCCGTAGTGGTCGCCGGGACCGCCGCGCTGGGGCTGGCCGGCGGGACGGTCGGCACCTTCCTGCTGCTGCGCCGCCGCGCGCTGGTCAGCGACGCGCTGAGCCACGCCACGCTGCCCGGCATCGCCGTCGCCTTCCTCGTCGGGGCGGCGCTCGGCCTGCCCGAACGCTCGCTGCCGCTGCTGCTGGCCGGGGCGGTGGCCAGCGGGGTGGTCGGGCTGCTGACCGTCCAGGCGCTGACCCGCTTCACCCGGCTGACGGAGGATTCGGCGATCGGCGCGGTGCTGTCGGTCTTCTTCGGGCTGGGCGTCGTGCTGCTCAGCGTCATCCAGAACCTGGAGCTGGGCGGGCAGGCCGGGCTGAAGACCTTCATCCTGGGCCAGACCGCCGCCATGGCGCAGGGCGAGGCCATCGCCATCGGCCTGCTGGCCGCCGGGGCGGCGCTGGCCGTCGCCCTGCTGTTCAAGGAATTGCGGGTGCTGGCCTTCGACCCCGGCTTCGCCGCCGTGCAGGGCTGGCCGGTGGGGGCGCTCGACCTCGTGCTGATGGGGCTGGCGACGCTGGTGACGGTGATCGGGCTCCAGACGGTGGGGCTGATCCTGGTGGTCGCGCTTCTCATCATCCCGCCCGCCGCCGCCCGCTTCTGGACCGACCGGCTGCCCGCCCTGACCGTCGCCGCGGCGGTGATCGGCGCGCTGTCCGGCTGGCTCGGCGCCACCCTGTCGGCCCTGCTGCCCAAGCTGCCGGCGGGGGCGGTGATCGTCCTGGTCGCCGGGGGCTTCTTCCTGCTCAGCTTCCTGTTCGCCCCGGCGCGCGGTCTGGTCGCCGCCGCATTGCGCCAGGGGCGGCTGCGCCTGACCTTCGCGGAGCGGCGCGCCCTGACCGACCTTCTGGACGGCCGGCCGGTGGAGGGCTCCGTGGCGCTCTGGCTGCGCCTGCGCGGGTATATCCGGGACGGTGCCCTGACGCCCGCCGGGCAGACCGCCGCCCAAGCGGCGGCGCGCGACCGCCGGCTGTGGGAGCGGTTCCTGGCCGACTACCCCGCCCTGCTGCCCGCCCACGCCAACTGGGGGGTGGACCCCATCGACTCGGTCCTGCCCGGCGACATGGTCCGGCTGCTGGAAGAGCGGAGCGCCCCGTCATGATGCCCGACGTCCAGGAATTCCTTCAGATCGACGCCCCCGCCCTGCTCGCCGCGGTGCTGGCCTGCGCCGCCTGCGCGCTGGTCGGCAATTTCCTGGTGCTGCGGCGCCAGGGGATGATGGGCGACGCGGTCAGCCACGCCATCCTGCCCGGCATCGTCGGCGGCTTCCTGGTCGCCGGCACGCGGGAGACGCTGCCGATGATGCTCGGCGCGCTCGCCGCCGCGGCGCTGGCCGGCCTGCTGATCGAGGCGGTGCGGCGGCTGGGCCGGCTGGAGTCGGGCGCCGCCATGGGCGTCGTCTTCACCGTGATGTTCGCCGCCGGCGTGGTGATGATCGAGCAGGCGTCCGCCGGCGGCGTCGATCTGGACGCCGATTGCGTGCTCTACGGCCAGCTGGAGACCATCCTGTGGCTGGCCCCCAAGGGCTGGGCGTCGCTGGCCGACCCGGCGGTGTGGGCGGCCCTGCCGCGCGAGGTCCTGACGCTGGCCGCGGTCTTCGCGCTCTGCGTCGCCCTGGTCGGGCTGTTCTACAAGGAGCTGAAGATCACCACCTTCGACCCGGCGCTGGCCTCCACGCTGGGCATCCCGGCGGGACTGTTCCATTACGGGGTGGTGCTCCTGGTCGCCGCCACGGCCATCGCCGCCTTCGAGGCGGTGGGCTCCATCCTGGTCATCGCCATGCTGATCGCCCCGCCCGCCGCCGCCCGCCTGCTGACCGACCGGCTGGCCGCGCAGATCCTGCTCAGCGTCGCGCTGGGGGTGCTGGCGGCGCTGGCCGGCTATGGCGCCGCGGCCTTCGGGCCGATGCTGCTGGGGGCGTCCCACTCGCTGAACGCCGCGGGAATGATCGCGGTGGCGTCCGGCCTGATCCTGGCGCTGGCCGTCCTGTTCGGGCCGCGCCACGGCCTGCTGGGCCGGCGGCGCGCCGTCGGCCGGTTGCGCGATACTTCTGGATTCATTGCTCCCGAGGCGCAAAAGCCGTAACGTTTTCGCCTCGTCCCATGCGGAGCGCCGAATGTCGTTCCTCCACCGCCGGCTGCGCCGCTGGAGCTGGCTCACCCTGGTCGCGTTCCTCCTTCTGATGGCGAGCGCGCTGCACACGCTGCAGCATCTTCTGGAACATGGGACCGACGAGCTGATCTGGCCCTTTTTCGGGATCGGGCTGGCCGGTGCGGTGATGGCCCTGGCGGTGCTGCGCGAACGGGAGGCCACCCGGCGCGCCCAGGCGGAGGCCCGTGCCGCCGACAGCCGGGCGGCCGACGCCCACCGCCGCCTGTCCGAAGCCATCGAGGTCGTCAACGAAGGCTTCGCCCTGTTCGACGCCGACGACCGGCTGGTCCAGTGCAACGCCCGCTTTCGCGAGATCTACGCCCCGCTGGGGACGCTGGAGCCCGGCATCACCTTCGAGTCGCTGATCCGCCGCGGCGCGGAGGCCGGCCATTACCCCGACTGCGGGCACGACGACATCGAGCGCTGGGTCGGGCGGCAGATGGAGCGGCACCGCAACCCGCAGGGGCCGGAGGTGACGCGGATCGGCGGCGGGCGCTGGTTCAAGATCGAGGAGCGGCGGACCAGCGACGGCGGCTATGTCGGGCTGCGCACCGACATCAGCGAGCTGAAACGGCGCGAGCAGGAACTGGCCCACAAGTCCGACCTGCTGGAGGCCACCTTCAGCGCCATGTCGCAGGGCCTCGTGGTGTGGAGCGCGGACTATCATTTCCTGACCTGCAACCGGCGCCTGCTCGAGATGCTCGACCTGCCGGACGACGCGCTCCATCCCGGCCTGGACATGCCCGGCTTCCTGCGCTTCATGGCCGAGCGCGGCGAGTTCGGCCCCGGCGATCCGGCGGACATCGTCGCCCGCCACCTGACCAACCTGCGTCCCGAGGGCGTCAGCCGCATCGAGCGCACACGTCCCGACGGCCGGGTGCTGGAGATCACCGCCGGCTTCCTGCCCGACCGTTCGGTCCTGATGACCTACACCGACATCACCGACCACCGCCGGGCGGAGCGGGCCCTGCGCGAGAGCGAGGACCGCTTCCGCAAGCTGTCGGACGCCGCCATGGACGGCATCCTGGTGCACGAGCAGGGGGTGATCGCCGACGCCAACCGGGCCGCCGCCACCATCCTGGGCTATGCGCCGGACGAGTTGATGGGGCAGTCGATCACCGCGCTGATGGCGCCGGAGGATCGCGAACTCACCTGGCAGCGCATCCGCGCCTGCGACGAGACGTCCTTCGAGACCGTCTGCCTGCGCCGCAACGGCGAACGGCTGACGGTGCAGGGCGAGACCCGCTATGTCCCCTACCGCGGGCGGACCATGGCGATGGTGTCCTTTCGCGACATCACCGCCCACCGCCGCACCGAGGCGCAGCTCCGCCTCGCCAAGGAGCAGGCCGAGCTGGCGAGCCGCGCCAAGTCGGAGTTCCTGCGCACCATCAGCCACGAGATCCGCACCCCGATGAACGGCGTCCTGGGCATGCTGGGGCTGCTTCTCGACGGCCCGCTGGGCGAGGAGCAGCGCGCCTACGCCCGCACCGCCCGCGAGTCGGCGGAGGCGCTTCTGTCCATGCTCAACGACATCCTGGACATCTCGAAGATGGAGGCCGGAAAGCTGACCCTGGAATCGGGCCGCTTTTCCCCCGCCGAGGTGGTGGAGAGCGTGGTCGAGCTGCAGGCCGCCCGCGCCTTCGCCAAGGGGATCGAGCTGGCCGTCTGCATCCCCGGCGGCCTGCCGGCGGCGCTGCGCGGCGACTCGGGCCGGGTGCGGCAGGTCCTGCTGAACCTCGTCGGCAACGCCGTGAAGTTCACCGACCGCGGCGGCGTCGCCGTCACCCTGTCGGAATGCCCAGGGAGCGGCCACGCGCCGCCGCGCCTGCGCTTCGAGGTGGCCGACACCGGCATCGGCATTCCGCAGGAGGCGCAGGCCGACCTCTTCACCGAATTCTCCCAGGTGCATCCCCGTCTGTCACGGCGCCACGACGGCGCCGGGCTGGGTCTGGCGATCTCCAAGCGGCTGGTGGAGATGATGGGGGGAAGCATCGGTTTCGACAGCGCCACCGACGAGGGCAGCCGCTTCTGGTTCACCCTGCCGCTGGAGCCCGGAACGCTGCGGATGAACGGCGCGGAGCCGCCGCTGGCCGGGGAAACCGTCCTGCTTTTGGAATCCAACCCCGTCGCCCGGCGGGCGCTGGCCGAACAGCTCCACTCCTGGGGGGCCACGGTCAGTGCGCCGGACGTGGTGGCGATGGTGGCCGGGCTGGACTCCGGCACCCTGCCCGCCGCCGGCATCGCGGTGATCGGCAGCGTGGAAACCCCGGTCGCCGGCTCGCTGCCCGACCGGCTGCGCGCGCGGGGTGTGGGGCGGATCGTCCGTCTCACCCTGCCGCACCGGACCGCGGGTGGGGATGGCAACGACGCCGACGCCACGGTGACGAAACCGGCCCGGCCCTCCCGCCTGCTCGCCGCCGTGACCGGGCGGAGCATGGCGGAGGCGGCGCCGCCTGCGCAAAGCCCGGCCTCCCCGTCCACCGCCGGAACGGACCAGCGGATTCTGTTGGTCGAGGACAGCCCGACCAACCAGATCGTCGCCGCTCTGCTGCTGCGCGGCGCCGGTTATCGGGTGGATATCGCCAACAACGGACGGGAAGCGCTGGAGGCGATGGAGGCCGCGGCGTCCGGCCCGTCGCCATACGGGCTGGTCCTGATGGACCTCGCCATGCCCGAGATGGACGGGCTGACCGCCACCCGCCGGCTGCGCGCCCTGCCGCCGCCCGCCGGCACCGTTCCGATCATCGCCATGACCGCCGACGCCATGGACAGCGACCGCGAGCGCTGTCTGGCCGCCGGAATGAACGGGCACGTCGCCAAGCCCATCGACCGCCCGCATCTGCTGGAAACCGTCGCCCGCTGGCTGGATGCCGCCCCGCTGGAGTCTTCCGCGCCCGCCGTTCCATCGGACGCCTCCGCCGCGGCCGGCGGTCTGGAAACGGGTGTTTTGGATATGGAGGTGCTGCAGCAACTCGCCCAGGATCTCGACGCGGAGCTTCTGGCCGACGTCATCCGCCAGTTCGTGGAGGAGACATTGGAGCGGGCTGAGAGGATCGCCCGCGGCGGGGCGGAAGCAGCGGAGGGACGCCCGGCCGATCTCGCCGGGCTGGCGAAGGAGGCCCATACGCTGAAGAGCACCGCGGGGACCTTCGGCGCCCGCGACCTGTCGGCGGCCGCCCGGGCGCTGGAGCTGGCCTGCCGGAGCAACGCGGTGGGAGAGGTGACGTCGCTGTGCCGCGACATCCCCCGCCTCACCCGGGAAGCCGTGGAGGCCTACCGGCTCCGCGGCTACGTCACGTTGTGACGTCGCTTCACTCCATGACGCTGATGTTGACCGCGGCGTCCTTGCCGTTGTTGCCGCGCGCAACCTCGAACTGGACGCGCTGGCCCTCGGCCAGGGCGTGAAGGCCCGACTTCTGCACGGCCGTGATGTGCACGAACACGTCCTTGGCGCCGGCCTCCGGCGCAATGAAGCCATAGCCCTTGGTGGTGTTGAACCATTTGACGGTGCCGGTGGTCATAAGGCGAACTCCTGCTCCTCGGTCGGGCCCGCCGCCGGTCCGCGCCGCGGGGCGCAAGGGGCCGGCGAAGGACGATGGGCTGTGCGCGGGCCGTGCGGCGGTCATGTGCGGGGGTCCGGTGTGGCGCCACGCGGAAGCGCAAGCAAAGCAACGCGAGGGGAGGCTAGCCGGATGGCACCGGTACCGGCAAGGCGGCTTCACGGCATATGCCCAATGTGGCCAACTCCATCATTTGGAAATAAGCCGATGGCGGCAGGTCCCGGCACGGCAAGACTTTCGATGGTCTTGCGTGAATTGAACGCACACGAAGCCTATGCTTCGGCAGGACCAGCGGTTCAGGGCCGGAGCGGAGGGATGGGACTCAGAGCTTTCCCTCGGCCTGCCAGGCGAGGCGCTTGCGGTAGATCGTCGAGGCGCTGATCTCCAGCAGGGCCGCGGCGCGGGGGATGTTGCCGTCGCAGGCGGCGATGGCCTCCTCGATGGCGTCGCGCTCCACCTCCCACAGCGGCTTCACCGTCTTGGGAGACGGCGCGTGGATCGCGGAACCCTGGGCATGCCCGCCGCCCTGCCCGTTTCCGCCGTTGGCTGCGGGCGGAGCCGTGGCGGCCCCCGCCGGGGTGCCGAGCGGGGCCGGCAGCATGGCCGGCGTCACCGTGTCACCGTCGTGCAGAACCACGATGTTGCGCACCACGTTCTGCACCTGCCGCACGTTGCCCGGCCAGTGGTAGGTGCGCAGCGCCTGCTCCGCCGCCGGGGAGAAGCGGACGAAACCCTTGCCCTCTTCCCGGGTGTAATCGGCCAGGAACTGGCGGCAGATCTCCAGCACGTCGTCCTCGCGCTCGCGCAGCGGCGGCAGGTGGATGGGGATGACGTGCAGGCGGTAATAGAGATCCTCGCGGAACCGCCCCTCCTCGACCTCGCGCAGGGGGTCGCGGTTGGTCGCGCAGATGATGCGCAGATCGACCTTCTCCAGCCGGCTGCCGCCGACCGGCGTGAAGGTGCCGGTCTGGATGAAGCGCAGCAGCTTGGTCTGGAGGTCGGGCGCCAGTTCGCAGATCTCGTCGAGGAACAGCGTGCCGCCGTTGGCCCGCGCCGCCGCCCCTTCGCGGTCGGCCACCGCCCCGGTGAAGGAGCCCTTCATATGGCCGAAGATCTCGCTCTCCATCAGGTCCTTGGGGATGGCCCCGCAGTTGATGGCGATGAAGGGCCGGTCGGCCCGCGGGCTCTGCCGGTGGATGGCCTCGGCGCAGACTTCCTTGCCGGTGCCCGACTCGCCGGTGATGAAGACCGTCGCGCGGGAGGAGGCGGCGCTGTCGATGATCCGGTAGACCGCCTGCATCGCCAGCGAGGAGCCGAGGAAGCCATGGTAGCGGCTGCGCCCCAGGTCCTTCTCGAAGCTGTCGACCAGCTGGGCGAGGCGCAGCCGCTCCATGGCGTTGCGCACGGTGACGGTCAGCCGCTCCGCCGAGAAGGGTTTCACCAGGAAATCATAGGCGCCGTAGCGCATCGCCTCCACCGCCACCCCGACCGACCCATGGGCGGTGATGATGATGACCGCGCAGGGCAGCGCCTGGGCGCTGATCCGCTTCAGCACCTCCATCCCGTGCATGTCGGGAAGCTGGAGGTCGAGCAGCACGATCCGCGGCACGCCGTCGGCCAGCTGCTCCAGCGCCGCGGCCCCCGTTTCCACCGTGGTGACGGCGCTGCAATCCTTCTTCAGGAACTCCGCATAGACGCGGGCCAGAGACGGCGTGTCTTCGACGAGGAGGATCGGTGTGGAGCGCGGGGGCATGGACCGTATGGAGTCGCAAGAAAATCATGGCAAGGGCAGTCGGATTGGACTGGTTATCAGCAAATCCTTAAAAATGCACTCTACGCGATGACGGGCCGGCGACGAAAGACCTGGGATGCAGCCGCGCAACGAAATATCCCATCCATGGTTTCACATTCCGGTCATGGATGTGCATTTCACACCGGATTCGCTGTGAGGATGAGCGAAGGACGCTTGTACCGAGCGTCGTGATGGAATATCTGAATTCTACAAAATCCATAGCAAGGAGCGGCGGACCCCCGTGGCCGAAACATCCGTGCTGTCCGGCAAGCGCATCCTGCTCGTCATCGCGGGCGGCATCGCGGCCTACAAGAGCCTGGAGCTGATCCGCCGCCTGAAGGAGCGGGGCGTGCGCGTGCGCGCGGTCCTGACCCGGGCCGGGGCGCAGTTCGTCACGCCCCTGTCGGTTCAGGCGCTGACCGAGGACACCGTCTACCAGGACCTGTGGTCGCTGACCGACGAATCGGAAATGGGGCACATCCAGCTCTCGCGCGACGCCGACCTGCTGGTCGTCGCCCCGGCCACCGCCAACCTGCTGGCCCGCATGGCCGCCGGCATGGCCGACGATCTGGCCGCCACCGTGCTGCTGGCCACCGACAAGCCGGTGCTCGTCGCCCCGGCCATGAACGTCCGCATGTGGGAGCATCCGGCGACCCGCGACAATCTGGCGCTCCTGGAAAAGCGCGGCGTGCGCCGGGTCGGCCCGAACAAGGGCGAGATGGCCTGCGGCGAGTACGGGTTCGGGCGCATGGCCGAGCCGATGGAGATCGTCCAGGCCATCGCCGCCCATTTCGAGGCGTTGGACGCCCCCAGGCCGCTCGCCGGCAAGCGCGCCCTGGTCACCAGCGGCCCGACGGTCGAGCCCATCGACCCGGTGCGCTACATCGCCAACCGCTCCTCCGGCAAGCAGGGCCACGCCATCGCCGAGGCGCTGCGGCGGCTGGGTGCCGACGTGACGCTGGTCACCGGCCCGACCCGCCTGCCCGACCCGCCCGGCTGCACCGTGCGCCCCATCGAGACGGCGCGGGAGATGCTGGCGGCCTGCGAGGCGGCCCTGCCCGCGGACATCGCGGTCTGCGCCGCCGCCGTCGCCGACTGGCGCGTGACCGGCGAATCGGACCGCAAGCTGAAGAAGGACGGCGGCGGCCCGCCGAGCCTGACCCTGACCGAGAATCCCGACATCCTGGCGACCCTGTCCCATGCCGGGCCGCGCCGCCCGGCACTGGTCGTCGGCTTCGCCGCGGAGACCGGCAACGTGGTGGACTACGCGACCGCCAAGCGCGCGCGCAAGGGCTGCGACTGGATCGTCGCCAACGACGTGTCGCCGGGCACCACGACCTTCGGCGGTTCCGACAACACCGTCCACCTGATCCGCCCCGACGGCGCCGAGCACTGGCCCACCATGGGCAAGGACGCCGTGGCCGCCCGCCTGGCCGAGGCCATCGCCCGGCATTTCAATCCGCCTGCCCCCCCTGCCCCCCAGGAGACCATTCCGTGAGCGCAACGGCATCCGCCATTCCCGTTCCCATTGTCCGGCTCGCCCACGCCGCGGGGCTGGACCTGCCGGCCTACGCGACCGAACACGCGGCGGGCATGGACCTGCTGGCCGCGCTGGCGGAGCCGGTCGTCCTGGAGCCGGGCCGCCGCGCGCTGATCCCCACCGGCGTCGCCTTCGCCCTGCCCGACGGGTACGAGGCGCAGGTGCGCCCGCGCTCCGGCTTGGCGCTGAAGCACGGGGTCACGGTGCTGAACAGCCCGGGCACCATCGACGCCGACTACCGCGGCGAGGTCGGGGTGATCCTGATCAACCACGGCGACCAGCCCTTCACGGTGGAGCGCGGGCAGCGCATCGCCCAGCTGGTGATCGCCCGCTACGAGCGCGCCGCCTGGGCCGAGTCGGCGGCTCTGCCCGACAGCGCCCGCGGCACCGGGGGCTTCGGCTCCACCGGCCAGTTCGCCCCGCCCGCCCCCGCGCAGGAGAAGCACTGATGCTCCGCATCTCCAAGAAGCTGATGTTCGCGATCGAGGCGGTGCTGGACATCGCCTACAACGCCGGCACCGAACCCGTGCAGTCCGGCGAGATCACCCGTCGCCAGGGCATTCCCAAACGCTATCTGGAGCAAGTCCTCCAGCAACTCGTCCGCGACGGCGTCCTGGCCGGCGTGCGCGGGCCGCGCGGCGGCTACCGGCTGGCCCGCGAGCGGCGGCGGATCACGCTGGGCGAGATCGTGAAGGTCGTCCGCTCCATGGAGACCGCGACCGACCCCATCGAGGAGCCGGCGGGCTCCATCCTGGGGCACAAGGTGGTGCGCCCGCTGTGGAACGAGCTTCAGGAGGAATGCATGAAGAAGCTCGACGACATCACCATCGAGGATCTCTGCCTGCGCGCCCGCACCGCCGGCGTGGAAAGCGAGACCGAAGACCGCATCGATTTTACGATTTGATCCCACCCGGAAAACGGTTAAATTCTACACATGATGTAGAAAGTGGGAAAATACCACACACCGGAGGAGTGAAAAATGCCGGGTTCCGAGTTTCGCGGTAAGATCTACGACAGCATTCTCGACACCGTCGGCGCCACGCCGCTGGTGCGCGTCAACCGGTTGGCCGAGGACGCCGGGGCCAAGGCCCAGATCGTCGGCAAGCTGGAGTTCTTCAACCCGCTGGCCAGCGTGAAGGACCGCATCGGCTTCGCCATGATCGACGCCGCGGAGCGCGCCGGCACCATCGAGCCCGGCCGCACCACCCTGGTCGAGCCCACGTCGGGCAACACCGGCATCGCGCTGGCCTTCGTCGCCGCCGCCAAGGGCTACCGGCTGATCCTGACCATGCCGGAAAGCATGTCGGTCGAGCGCCGCAAGATGCTGAAGCTGCTGGGCGCCGAGCTGGTGCTGACGCCGGCGGCGGAGGGCATGAAGGGCGCCATCCGCCGGGCCGACGAGATCGTCGCCACCGATCCGAACGCCTACATGCTCCAGCAGTTCAAGAACAGCGCCAACCCGGAGATCCACCGCAACACCACGGCGGAGGAGATCTGGAAGGACACCGACGGCAAGGCCGACTTCCTGATTTCCGGCGTCGGCACCGGCGGCACGCTGACCGGCGTGTCGGAGGTCCTGAAGGCCCGCAAGCCGGGCTTCCGCACCATCGCGGTGGAGCCGGAGGACAGCCCCGTCCTGTCCGGCGGCATGCCCGGCCCGCACAAGATCCAGGGCATCGGTGCCGGTTTCGTGCCGGACGTCCTGAAAAAGGACCTGATCGACGAGGTCGTCCGCATCTCCAACCAGCGCGCCTTCGAGACGGCCCGCAAGGTGGCAAGGCTGGAAGGCATCCCGGTCGGCATCTCCTCGGGCGCGGCGCTCGCCGCGGCGTTGGAGATCGGCTCCCGTCCGGAGAATGAGGGCAAGCTGATCGTCGTGATCCTGCCGTCCTTCGCCGAGCGCTACCTCTCCACCGCCCTGTTCGAAGGGCTGGAGTAACACTGGCGCTCCCCCTCCCGCGCCCGTTCATCGGCGCGGGAAGGGGGGCCGGCGCGCCCTGCGCAACCGGGCGGCGAATATTGCGCGATCGCGCATCCTGTTGTAGAGTGGGTTGCGTCCGGTCATTGTGCCCGGCCCGCGCGTCGGGCGGCACTTTGACAAAAAGATTGGATTTTAGTAATCTAACCTGTCGGCGCCGGAGCTTTCGGCCGGCGCGGCTCCGCCCTTTGAGGCGACGGCGCGGCTTTGCGGCGCAGCCACCCGACGATGCGGAGCGGACGGCACAGGACCAGCGGGGGAGGCCACCATGGGCGTCGCGATTCCGAATGCCTCGACGATGAACTGGTTCCAGTTCCGCGGCATCACCAACGAATTGGACTCCAACCTCGCGTCCACCGACTACCGCCAGTTCACGGTGTCGAAGGCCGGCGAATTCAATTTCCGAATCGCCGACATCAACACCAACATCAAGATCGTCGACCAGAACAACAAGGTCGTCGCCGAGGCCAAGGCGAAGAACGAGGCGGCGGAGGCCAGCGCGAAGCTCGGCCCCGGCACCTACACGGCGGTCATCTCCCAGGCCGTCCGCGGGGTGAATGAACGCGAATACACGCTGGACATCACCGAACGCCAGAACATCATGATGGTGGGGACCGGCGCCCAGATGAAGGGCACCGCCCGCGCCGTCCTTGGCAAAGATCCAGGCGTCCAGAAGCACACGCTGACCGTCGCGCAGGGCGGCGAGTTCGTCGGCAACATGTCCCTTCCCTTGACGCGCTGGGCCCTCATGAGCAAGGAGGGCAAGGTCGTGGCCTCCGGCGACACGATGGACCCGGCCAAGTCGGGTGAGGACATGCTGAAGAAGCCCAGCTTCAAGATCGACCCCGGCCAGTACGAGCTGGTGATCGTCCCGCCAAAGAACGTGGTCGGCGAAATCCCTTATCAGCTGAACTTCGTCCAGAAGGTCGCCAAGACGCCCGAATCGGCCGAGGAACGCCCGTTCGACAAGATCATGCGGGAGCGCGAGGCCCGGCTGAAGCAGTGGGCGGCGGAGGATGCGAACAAGTCGTCCAGCACGTCAAAGACCACCCCCTACAAGATGAGCCTGCTCGCCTGACGCCGCCCGCCGCAGGAGCCCGACCGAGGGGCTTGCGCGGCATGGGGCGTTCCGCGCTATTCTGCGGATCATGGATTTCACCGACACCCAGCTTCACCGCTATTCCCGCCACATCATCCTGCCGGAGGTCGGCGGCGTCGGGCAGGAGGCGCTGTTGCGCGCCCGCGTCCTGGTCGTCGGGGCCGGCGGGCTGGGCGCGCCGCTGCTGCTCTACCTCGCCGCGGCGGGGGTGGGCACCATCGGCGTCATCGACGACGACACGGTGGACCTGTCCAACCTGCAACGGCAGGTGATCCACGACGAATCGTCGCTCGGCGTTCCGAAGGTGGAGAGCGCCGCCGCCCGCATCCGCGCGCTGAATCCCGACGTGGCGGTGGAGGTGCACAAGGCGCGGCTCACCCGCGACAACGCGCTCGACCTGATCGGGCGCTACGACATCGTGGCCGACGGGTCGGACAATTTCGCCACGCGCTTCCTGCTCAACGACGCCTGCTACTTCGCGGGTAAGACGCTGGTGTCGGCGGCGATCCTGCGCTTCGACGGGCAGGTCTCGACCTTCAAGGCCCATCTCGGCGCCCCGCACCCCTGCTACCGCTGCCTGTTCCCGGAGCCGCCGCCGCGCGGTCTGGTGCCGTCCTGCTCCGAAGGCGGCGTGCTAGGGGCGCTGGCCGGCTTCGTCGGCTCGCTCCAGACGACGGAAGTTCTGAAGGAGATCATGGGCATCGGCGAGGGGCTGTCGGGCAGCCTGATGATGCTCGACACGCTGCATGCCTCCTTCCAGCGCATCACGGTGCGCCGCGACCCCGACTGCCCGCTGTGCGGCGCCCACCCGACCATCCACGACCTGTCCGCCCACTGAGCGGCGGCTGAGAGGCTACCACCCATGGAAGGTCCCGAGAGCCTGTCCATCGTCCTGTTCGCGGGCGGCTTCGACCGGGTTCACTACGCCCTGGTGATGGCCAGCGCGGCGGCGGCGACCAACCGCAAGGTCACGTTGTTCTTCACCGGCCGCGCGCTGAACACGCTGCTTGCCGGGGACGCCGACGGCGCGCCGGGCTGGCACCGGCTGGACCCGGCCGACGACGGCAGCCGCCCGGCCGAGCGCGACGCCGCCTTCACCGCCAACGGGCTGGCCGGCTTCGAGGAGTTGCTGGAAGCCTGCGTGATGCTGAAGGTCACGGTCATGGCCTGCGAGATGGGGCTGCGCGCGCTCGGCCTGCCCGCCGGGGTGCCGCTGCGCCCCGACGTGCCGGTGAAGACCGGCGGGGTCGTCACCTTCCTCAACGACGCGCCGAAGACCGGCGCGATCCTCTTCGTGTGAGCGCGATGACCGACGACCACAGCCTGGTGATCGAACAGGCGAACCGCTTCGAGGCGATCGCCGCAGAGGGCTTCGAAGGCCGGCCCTACCGGGACGCGCTGGTCCATCTGGCGCAGCATGTGACGGCGCATCCCGACCTCGCCCCGCGGGTGGCGCACGCCCTGCGCATGATGATCGGCTTCATCGAGGACAGCGACCCGGCGAAGCGCTTCGGCCCGAAGGTGGCGATACTGCGGGAGGCGGTGGAGCTGCTGGAGGGGTAGACAGCTCCGGCACGGTGCCCTCACCCTCCCCACTTCGTGGGTCCCCTCCCTCCCCCGCTTCGCAGGGGAGGGTTAGGGAGGGGGCAAGGACTGCGCCCATGTATGCAGGAAAACGGTCAGATGGACTTGCTGTCCAGCGCGTAGCCCGCCGAGCGGACGGTGCGGATCAGGTCCATCTCCGTCTCCTCGTTCATCGCCTTACGCAGACGGCGGATGTGAACGTCGACGGTGCGCGGCTCGACATAGACATCGTGGCCCCACACCACGTCGAGAAGCTGCTCGCGCGAGAAGACGCGGCCGGGATGCTGCATGAAATGGCGCAGCAGGCGGAACTCGGTCGGCCCCAGATGCACGTCGCGGCCGTTCCGGCGCACCCGGTGGGCGGCCAGATCCATCGTCACGTCGGCGAACTGCAGCGTCTCGTCGGTCATGCCCGGGGCCGAGCGGCGCAGGACGGCGCGCATGCGGGCGACCAGCTCGGTCGGGGAGAAGGGCTTGGTGATGTAGTCGTCGGCGCCGGAATTCAGGCCGCGCACGCGGTCCGCCTCCTCGCCGCGGGCGGTCAGCATGATGATCGGAATGTCGCGCATCTTGCTGTTGCGGCGCATCTGGCGGCAGACCTCCAGCCCCGACATCAGCGGCAGCATCCAGTCGAGCAGGACAATGTTCGGCGTCTGCTCCCCGGCCAGCAGAAGGGCTTCCTCGCCGTCGGTGGCGGCGTTCACGCGGAAGCCTTCCTTCTCCAGATTGTACTTCAGCAGCGTCACGATGTCGGCTTCGTCCTCGACGATGAGAACGAGCGGCTTCAGCGCCGAATTCATGCTTGTCCCGCTCCCACTGCGCGTCTCGCCGTCACGCGGCATGTCCCGCTCCATCGTTATCCGGGCCGCCGTCCCGCGGCAATCCCCGTTCCACCATCTCCCCTGCCGCCTCCGTGGCGAACCCCTCCGGCTCGACCACGGCGAAGCTGCTGCCGTCGTTCTTCGGACGCGCCGCGCGCAGCGTCGTGCCGACCACCAGATAATGGATGGTCTCGGCGATGTTGGTGGCGTGGTCGCCGATCCGCTCCAGGTTCTTCGCCATGAACAGCAGGTGCGTGCAGGGCGTGATGTTGCGCGGGTCCTCCATCATGTAGGTCAGGACCTCGCGGAACAGGCTGGTGTAGAGGTCGTCCAGTTCCTCGTCGCGTTCCCAGGCGGCGATGGCGCGCTGGACGTCGCGCTCGATGTAGGCGTCGAGCACGTCCTTCATGATCGACTCGACAAGCCGCCCCATGCGCGGGATGGCCGCCGCCGGGCGCACCACCGGCACCTGGGCCAGCGCCAGCGAGCGCTTAGCGATGTTGGAGGCGTAGTCGCCGATCCGCTCCAGGTCCGACGCGATCTTCAGCGCCGACACGATCTCGCGCAGGTCCTGGGCCAGCGGCTGGCGCAGGGCGAGCAGGCGCACGGCCTCCGCGTCGATGTCGCGCTCATAGGCGTCGATGCGCTGGTCGGCCTGCATGACCTGGGCGGCCAGCGCGACGTCGCGGCGGGCCACCGCCTTCACGGCGGCGTCCACCTGCGCTTCGGCGACGCCGCCCATCTGGGTGATCAGGTTGGACAGGCGCTCAAGTTCGTGCGCGAAGGAACGCACGATGTGTTCGTTGCTCATGCTTCACGTCCTTCGCTGGGGAAGAGTCGCGGCAGTGCCGGGGATCGGAGGCCGGGGATCAGCCGTAGCGGCCGGTGATGTAGCCCTGGGTGCGCTCGTCCCGCGGGTTGGTGAAGATTTCCTCGGTGTCGTCGCACTCCACCATGTCGCCCAGATGGAAGAAGGCGGTCTTCTGGGAAACGCGGGCCGCCTGCTGCATGTTGTGGGTGACGATGACGATCGTGTAGTTCTCGCGCAGCTCGTCGATCAGCTCCTCGATGTGGGCGGTCGCGATGGGGTCGAGCGCCGAGCAGGGCTCGTCCATCAGGATCACCTCGGGGCTGACGGCGATGGCGCGGGCGATGCACAGGCGCTGCTGCTGGCCGCCGGACAGGCCGGTGCCCGGCTCGCGCAGGCGGTCCTTCACCTCGTTCCACAGGCCGGCGCGCTGCAGCGAGGTCTGGACGATCTCGTCCATCTCGTCGCGGTGGCTGGCGATGCCATGGATGCGCGGGCCGTAGGCGATGTTGTCGTAGATCGACTTCGGGAACGGATTCGGCTTCTGGAAGACCATGCCGACGCGGGCGCGGAGCTGAACGGCGTCGATGTTCTTGCCGTAGACGTCCTCGCCGTCGAGCGCGATCAGCCCCTCGACGCGGCAGTTCTCGATGGTGTCGTTCATGCGGTTCAGGCAGCGCAGGAACGTCGACTTGCCGCAGCCGGACGGGCCGATCAGCGCCATCACGCGGTTTTCCTGGATCTCCAGGTTGATGCCCTTGAGCGCCTGCTTGGCCCCATAGAACACCTTGACGTCGCGGGCGACCATCTTGGTGCCGTGGATGCCGGCGGCGGGACGCGAAGGCATGGCCGTGGCCGGGATGTGGGTCTGGACGCTCATGGGGTTACCAACGCCTCTCGAATTTCTTGCGCAGGAAGACGGCCAGGCCGTTCATCAGGATGAGGAAGGCGAGCAGGATCAGGATCGCCGCGGAGGTTCGCTCCGTGAAGGCCCGCTCGGGGCTGTCCGCCCACATATAGATCTGCACTGGGATCGCCGTGGCGCTGTCGGTCAGGCCGCCCGGGATGTCCACGATGAAGGCGACCATGCCGATCATCAGCAGCGGCGCCGTCTCGCCCAGCGCGCGGGCCATGCCGATGATGGTGCCGGTCAGGATGCCCGGCAGGGCCAGCGGCAGGACATGGTGCGTCACCGTCTGCAGCGGCGAGGCGCCGACGCCCAGAGCCGCCTCGCGGATCGACGGCGGCACCGCCTTCAGCGCGACGCGCGAGGCGATGATGATGACCGGCAGGGTCATCAGCGCCATCACCAGACCGCCGACCAGCGGGGCGGAGCGCGGCAGCCCGAAGAAGCCGAGGAACACCGCCAGACCCAGCAGGCCGAAGATGATCGACGGCACCGCGGCGAGGTTGTTGATGTTCACCTCGATCAGGTCGGTCCAGCGGTTCTTCGGCGCGAACTCCTCCAGATAGACCGCGGCGGCGATGCCGATCGGCACCGACAGCAGCATGGTCACCACCAGCGTCAGGGCGGAGCCGACGACAGCCCCCAGGATGCCCGCCTGTTCCGGCTCGCGGCTGTCGCCGGCGGTGAACAGGGTGGTGTTGAAGGTGCTGCGGATGGAGCCGTTGGCGACCAGCGCGTCGATGGCGGCGATCTTGACGTCGTTCAGCCGGCGCTCGCTCTCCGGCACGTCGCGCCGGATGAAGCCCTTCATGAACTGGTCGATCTCGTCGTCGGCGCGGACCCAGACCGTCTGCGTGGTGCCGACGAGGGAGGGGTTGGCGTTGACCATCGCCTCCAGCTCGTACGGCGCGCCGGAGGACAGCAGGTCGTTCAGCGAGCGGCGGGTGGCGCGATCGGTGGCCGCCGGGACCTGGGCGTAGAGCGCCTGCCGGACGATGGCGGTGTAGTTCCGCTCCTCGACCTGCTGCTTGTCCAGGGTCACCTCCAGCCGGATCTGCGCCTGCCAGAAGGCGGTGTAGCCCTTGCTGACGATGGAGCCGAGCAGAACCACCAGCATCAGCGAGGCGATCCCCACGGCGACCATCCCGGCGATCCGGAACCGGCGCTCCGCGGCGTAGCGGCGGCGCAGCCGGGCGGAGAACTCCTCGCTCTGGTAGCGCGACTTGGTGACGGCGACCGACATGGCCCGCGTATCCTGTTCCACGAGGTCAGTCATATTTCTCTCGATACTTCTGGACCACCCGCAGGGCGACCATGTTGAGGGTGAGGGTCACGACGAACAGGACGAGGCCCAGCCCGAAGGCCGACAGCGTCTTGGGGCTGTCGAACTCCTGATCGCCGACCAGCAGCGTGGCGATCTGCGTCGTCACCGTGGTCACGGCGTCCAGCGGGTTGGCGGTCAGGTTGGCGGTGAGGCCGGCGGCCATGGTGACGATCATCGTCTCGCCGATGGCGCGGCTGACCGCCAGCATGATGGCGGCGACGATGCCCGGCAGGGCGGCGGGCAGCACGACCAGCCGGATCGTCTCCGACTTGGTGGCGCCCAGCCCGTAGGAGCCGTCGCGCAAGCTCTGCGGCACCGCGTTGATGACGTCGTCCGACAGCGAGCTGACGAAGGGGATGATCATCACGCCCATCACGAAGCCGGCGGCCAGCGCCGATTCCGAGCTGACGCTCAGCCCCAAGCTGTTGCCGACGTCGCGGACGAAGGGCGCCATGGTCAGGGCGGCGAAGAAGCCGTAGACCACGGTCGGGATGCCGGCCAGCACCTCCAGGATCGGCTTCAGCCACGTGCGCAGGCCCGGGCTGGCGTATTCCGACATGAAGATGGCCGCCATCAGCCCGACCGGAACCGCCACCGCCATGGCGATGCCGGTGATCAGCAGCGTGCCGGCGAACAGCGGGATCGCGCCGAAGGAGCCGCTGGAGCCCACCTGGTCGGCGCGCATGGCCATCTGCGGGCTCCAGTGCGTCCCGAACAGGAACTCCAGCGGGTTGACCACCGCGAAGAAGCGGATCGCTTCGAACAGAAGCGACAGCACGATGCCGATGGTGGTCAGGATGGCGACCAGCGAGCAGATGACCAGCGCGATGTTGACCGTGCGCTCCACCCGGTTGCGGGCGCGCAGGTCGGGGTCGATCCGGCCGCGGGCGTAGATCAGCCCGGCGATGGCGATGCAGCAGCCGATGACCAGCAGGCTCCAGTCGCCGAGCGCGTGCAGCCGCAGATAGCGCTCCGCCGCGGCGACGACCTCCGGGTCGGGCTCGCGGCCCGTGGCGACGCCATGGGCGAGGTTGAGGATGTCGGCGCGCAGCAGGCCGAGCGACTGGGCGTCGCCGTTGACCAGCCGGTCCGGCAGGCCGGACAGGACCATCTGCATGACCAGCCAGCCTTCCGACGCCCCCCAGAAGGCGAAGAGCAGCAGGGCCGGAAGCCCCGCCCAGAGGGCGACGTAGAAGCCGTGGTAGGACGGCACCGAATGAAGCTCGACGATGCGGCCGCCGACGGAGGCGACGGCACGCGACCGGCCCATCTGGTAGCCGATCACTGTGAGCAGGGCCAGAACGATGAGCAGTACCGTGAGCTGCATGCGAAACCGCCGGAAATGGGCTGAAAACGGGCTCCTGGCACAAACGGGAAACCGGCGGCCCTCCGAGGAGAGCCGCCGGTGCCGTCAGCCGGTCAGAGCTGGAGCGGGGTCAGGTTGGTCGCCGAGGTGCGGGCGGCGTCGCGCTCCGCCTTCGGCATGGAGATCAGGCCCTTGTCGCCCAGGTAGCCGTCCTCGCCCATCGCGCGCTCCGAGGTGTACTCGGCGATGAACTCGCGGATGCCCGGGATGACGCCGGCGTGGGCGTTCTTGATGTAGATGTACAGCGGGCGCGACAGCTCGTACTTGCCGGCCTGGACCGCTTCCGGCGACAGCTCGACGCCGTCCATCTTGGCGGTCTGCAGCTTGTCGCGGTTCTGGTCGTAGAAGCTGTAGCCGAACACGCCGAAGGCGTCCGGGTTGGCGGTCAGCTTCTGGACGATCAGGTTGTCGTTCTCGCCGGCCTCGACGTAGCCGCCGTCCTCGCGGATGGTCATGCAGGCCTTTTCGCGGGCCTTCTCGTCGGCGACGATCGTCTTGACCTCGGCGACCTTCTTGCAGCCTTCGAGCATCACCAGCTCGTTGAAGGTGTCACGGGTGCCGGACGTCGGGGGCGGGCCGAGGACCTCGATCTCCTTGTTCGGGAGCTTCGGGTCGATGTCCGACCACTTCTTGTAGGGATTGGGGACCATCTTGCCGTCGACCGGCACGTCCTTGGCCAGCGCCTTCCACAGGATCTGGGTGGTCAGGTCGGTGTGCGGGGCCTGCTTAGAGTAGGCGAGCGCGATGCCGTCGAAGCCGACCTTCAGCTCGGTGACCTGGGCGACGCCGTTGGCGGCGCACTGCTCGACCTCGGACTTCTTGATGCGGCGCGACGCGTTGGCGACGTCCGGGTGCTGCGGGCCGACGCCCGCGCAGAACAGCTTCAGGCCGCCGCCGGTGCCGGTCGACTCGACGACCGGGGTCTTGAACTTGCCGCCCTTGCCGAAGGCTTCGGCAACCGCCGTGGTGAACGGGAACACGGTCGAGGAGCCGACGGCGCGGATCTGGTCACGCGACTGGGCGTTCGCAGCACCCGCGAAGGCGGCGGTCATGGCGACGACCGCGGCGGCGGTGACGGCGAGCTTCTTGGAATTCACGGTATCCCTCCGATGGTCCGGTTGCCCCTTTTCCGGGGAACGCGATGGTTCAACCCCGTGCCGCTTCCCCCAGGGGCGGGCGGCTTCGGGGCGGACACTAGTCGGGGTCCGCGACGCGCTGATTACGGTTTCATGACAGTTTCATGACGACGCCCACTTTCGGTCACGCCGGACGGGGTATACGCAACCTCTACGCTTGGCGCCGCGCGGGCTCCGTGGCGTGGCCCTCTCCCGACTCCTCCGACGCCGCCGGCAGATAGACCGTGAAGGTGCTGCCCACCCCGACCGCGCTTTCGATGGTCAGGCGGCCGCGGTGGCGGTTCACGATGTGCTTGACGATGGCCAGCCCCAGCCCGGTGCCGCCCATCGCCCGCGACCGCGCGGCGTCGACGCGGTAGAAGCGCTCGGTCAGGCGCGGCAGATGGGTGCGGGCGATGCCCTCCCCCTGGTCGCGCACGGCGACGGCGACCATTTGCATCCCCCGCCCGCCGCGCCCCGCCGGGCCGGACACCCCGACCGCCACGCCGTCGGCGAGCGACACGGCGACGGTCACGTCGGTGTTCTCGCGCGTGTATTTGATCGCGTTGCTGACGAGGTTCTGGAAGACCTGGGTGAGCTGGTCCTCGTCGCCGACCACCGCGGGCAGTCCGTCCGGCGCCTCCAGCGTCAGGCGGATGCGGCGGCTGGCCGCCTTCAGCTCCAGCGCCGCCATCACCCCGTCCAGCCGGTCCAGCACGTCGACCGTGCCGGCGGGCGGCATGTGCTCGTCCAGCTCGATCCGCGACAGCGACAGCAGGTCGTTGACGAGGCGGGCCATGCGGCTGGCCTGGTCCTGCATGATCGACAGGAAGCGCTCGTGCGCCTCCAGATCCTCGCGGGCGGGGCCGCGCAGCGTCTCGATGAAACCGAGCAGGGAGGACAGCGGCGTGCGCAGCTCGTGGCTGGCGTTGGCGATGAAGTCGGCGCGCATCTGCTCCGACCGGCGCAATGCGGTGATGTCGTGCAGCGTCAGGATGACCATCCGCCCCGGCACGGTTCCGGCGGGCACCCCGTCCTCGCCGGGGACCGAGCGGGGAACGCGGCGCTGGAAGGGCTTCACCCGCACCTCGAACATGCGCTCCACCGGCACCGGCAGGCTGAATTCCAGGATGCGCGAGGCGCCGCCCTTCAGCACGGCGTCCACCGCCTCCAGGACCGCCGGGTTGCGCAGCGAGGCGGCGAGGTCGCGGTCGAGGATGCGGTCGCCGAATAGGGCGCGCGCCGCCTGGTTGGCCCGCGCCACCTGCCGCTCCGCCCCGACCAGCACCAGCGGGTCGTGCAGCGCCTCGATGATGGATTCGTTGGCTTCGAGCTGGGCCAGCGCCAGCTCGGTGCGGGCGTTCATCACCCGGTGCAGCCGCACCGCCGCAGCCGCCGCCGCGCGCACCGGGCGGGAGGCGGTGACGGGCAGAGACGGCACCGGCTCCGTTGGGCCGGCGGCGAGCCGCGCGGCGTGGGCGGCCACCGTCCGCAGGTCGCGGAAATAGAGCTGGACCATCAGCGCCACCCCGCCGATCCCGGCCAAGCCCCCCAGAACCGCCACCGCCGGACCGATCGTCCCCTGCCGCCACAGCCCCCACAGGGCCGGCAGCAGCGGCCCCAGCACCAGCGCGGCGGCGAGGATCAACCGGAGGGGCGGCATCGGCTTGGGAGTCATGGACGGCGCTTCTCGTGCGTCATGCGGACGGTCTTGGAGACGGAACTCCGCTTTTACACCATCCCGCAAGCCGGTGAGCGGGCGTCACAAAAGATTAACGCGCGGGCCGGGGACATGCCCTGCCCACGCGCCCAAAGGAAACCGCCTGTCCACCTACCCAGGGTGATCGCCTTTGAAATCCCCTCTCCCCCCTGGGGAGAGGGCTACGAAGGCCAAACGCGAACACGCTGTCCGCTTACCAGGGCAGCGAGTCGTGGGCCGCCAGCGCCGCCGCGGTGACCAGATCGCTGACCGAGGCGCCCATGGTGACGATCTGAGCCGGCTTGTCCAAGCCGATCAGCAGCGGGCCGATCATCTGGCCGCCGGCCATCTTGTTGAGCAGCTTCGCCGTGATGTTGGCCGAATGCAGGCCGGGCATGATCAGCACGTTGGCCGGGCCGGACAGCCGGCAGAAGGGGTAGACCCGCTTCATCAACTGGTGGTCCAGCGCCACGTCCGCCGACATCTCCCCGTCATACTCGAAATCGACGCGGCGGCTGTCGAGGATGGAAATGGCCTCGCGCAGCGGGTCGGTGTGCGGGTGCGGGTGCTGGCCGAAGTTGGAGAAGGACAGCAGCGCCACCCGCGGCTCGTGCCCCATCTGGCGCGCCTTGGCCGCGGCGCCGACGGCGATGTCGGCCAGCGTCCGGCCGTCGGGGCGGACATGCACCGTGGTGTCGGCGATCAGCACCGTGCGGTTGCGCGTCAGGAAGACGTGCAGGCCGAAGACCGGCTCGTTCGCCTTGGCGTCGATGACCCGGCGGATCTCCTCGAAGGCGACGCCGAAGCTGCGGGTCAGGCCGGTGACCATGGCGTGGGCGTCGCCCTGCGCCACCATCAGCGCGGCGAAGACGTTGCGGTCCTGGTTCACCATGCGCTGGCAGTCGCGCAGCAGGGCCCCCCGGCGCTGCATCCGGCGGTACAGATAGTCGCTGTAGCGGCGGTTGGCGTCGGAGACGCGGGCGTTGTGGATCTCCAGCGCGACGCCGGACTGGCCCATCGCCGCCAGCTGCTCCTTGATCACCGCCTCGCGCCCGATCAGCACCGGCGTGCCGAAGCCGGCGGCGCGGAAGGCGAGCGCCGCACGGATCGTCCGCTCCTCCTCGCCCTCGGCGAAGACGACGCGGCGCGGGTTGGCCTTCACCTTCTCCAGGATGAGCTGGAGGCTGTCCGCCGTGGGGTTGAGCCGGGTGCGCAGCGCGTTCCGGTAGCCCGCCAGATCGACGATGGGCTTGCGCGCCACGCCGGTCTCCATGGCGGCCTGGGCCACCGCGGCGGGGACCGTCACGATCAGCCGCGGGTCGAAGGGCACCGGGATGATGTATTCCGGCCCGTAGCGCAGGCGGCGGCCCGCATAGGCGGCGTCCACCTCGTCCGGCACGTCCTCGCGGGCCAGGGCGGCCAGCGCCTTGGCGGCGGCGACCTTCATCGCCTCGTTGATGGTGGTCGCCCGCACGTCCAGCGCGCCGCGGAACAGGTAGGGGAAGCCCAGGACATTGTTGACCTGGTTCGGGTAGTCGGAGCGGCCGGTCGCCACGATGGCGTCGGAACGGACGGCCTTCACCTCCTCCGGGGTGATCTCCGGATCGGGGTTGGCCAGCGCGAAGATGATCGGCTTGGCCGCCATCGACTTGACCATCTCCGGCGTCATCGCGCCCTTGGCCGACAGGCCGACGAAGACGTCGGAGCCGGCGACCGCCTCCTGGAGCGTGCGCTTGTCCGTCTCAACCGCGAAGGACGACTTCCATTGGTTCATGCCGTCGGTGCGGCCGCGGTAGACCACGCCCTTGGTGTCGCACAGGATGATGTTCTCGCGCGGCACGCCCATGGTCGTGAACAGCTCGGCGCAGGCGATGCCCGCCGCCCCGGCGCCGTTGACCACCATCGTCACGTCCTTGAGATTCCGCCCGGTGATGTCGCAGGCGTTGATCAGGCCGGCGGCGGCGATGATGGCGGTGCCGTGCTGGTCGTCGTGGAAGACGGGAATGTCCAGCAGCTCGCGCAGGCGCTCCTCGATGATGAAGCAGTCCGGCGCCTTGATGTCCTCGAGGTTGATGCCGCCGAAGCTCGGCCCGAGGAAGCGGACGCAGTTGACGAACTCGTCGACGTTCTTGGTGTCGACCTCCAGGTCGATGCCGTCCACGTCGGCGAAGCGCTTGAAGAGCACCGCCTTGCCTTCCATCACCGGCTTGGAGGCAAGCGCGCCGAGGTCGCCCAGCCCCAGCACCGCCGTGCCGTTGGAGATGACGGCGACGATGTTGCCCTTGGCCGTGTAGTCGTAGGCCGTGCTGGGGTCCTCGGCGATGCGCAGGCAGGGAACGGCCACGCCCGGCGAATAGGCCAGCGACAGGTCGCGCTGGGTCGTCAGCGGCTTGGTGGGCGCGATCTCCAGCTTGCCCGGACGCCCGGAGGAGTGCAGCAGAAGGGCTTCTTCGTCGGTGACGCGCTTCGTATCGGGTTCGGTCATCGGGGTTTGGTTCCTGAGCGTAGGCTGTTGCAGCCGTTCTTCTTTGGGCCGGCGGTCGTAGTTGTTTTCGGTTCCGGCCGGTCGGGCGGCGGATGTTAGCCCGCGCGGGCGCGTCCCGCCAGAGCGGGATCGCACGAAAGATGCGAATTTTTCCTGGAATACGACATATCAGATCACGAGCGATGATCGAAGCGATCATTCCGTGTCCGGAAGGAGGCTTCAAGCGGATTGCAATCCGCTTCGGACCGCGACGGCGATCCCGGCCGCACATGCGGCCGAAGCCCGCCTCTCGCGGGAACATCGTTCCCGCTGGCGGCAGGCGGATGCCATCAGCATCCGCCGAGAGCCGGCTGGTGAGGCGATATGAAGCTAAAGCGAACGGACGTTCGCTTTAGCAGCCCTCGGCCATGTCGTAGATGGCGTCCATGTCGCTGATCAGGACCTTGTTGCCTTCCTGCAGCGAGATGGCTCCGGCGGTCTTCAGCTGGGTGAAGGTGCGGCTGACCGTCTCGGTGGTCAGTCCCAGGTAATCGGCGATGTCGGCCCGGCTCATCGGCACGTAGACGGGGTTTTCCTTGTGCCCGCGCCGGGCGGCGCGCTGGGACAGCATCAGCAGGAAGGAGCAGATCTTCTCCTTCGCCGTCTTGCGGCCAAGCAGCAGCATCTGGTCCTGCGCCGCCGCCAGCTCGTTCGAGGCCATGGAAAAGAGACGGCGCTGCATCTTCGGGAACTCGTCCATCAGCGCGTCGATCTTCTTGCGCGGGAAGCGGCAGAGCGTCGCCGCCGTGACCGTTTCCGCGGTGTAGGCGTAGCTGTCGTTGACGGCCAGCCCCAGGAAGTCGCCGGTGACGAGGAAGCCGGTGATCTGGCGGCGCCCGTCCGGCAGCAGCTTGTAGAGCTTCACGGTGCCGGCGGTGACGTTGTAGAGCGCGTCCGCCGCGTCGCCCTCGCTGAACAGGGTCTGTCCGGCTTCGACGCGGGACGTCTGGAGGATGTCGGCGAGACGGCGCAGCTCCTCGGGGTCCAGGGCGGCGCAGACGGTCAGACTGCGCACGGGACAGGCCCCACAGGGATTCATCTCACTCGCCGCGCCCTTTTCGCGGGCGCGCCCCATGTCAAAGGGTGGCATGGCATGACCCAACCCTTAGCCGTACAACGCTCCCATAATCGTCATATTCAGTCTGTTTCGCAACGGTGCTCGCAAGGGCCGTGGCCGAATTGCCATAGCCACGCCTTATGAGCGCCCTTTCGGCGGGCTCGACGGCTCGGCGTTGGGGCGCGGCGGCTCGTCGTCGAACAGGATGCGGTGGGCCGCTCCGTCGAGATCGTCAAACTGCCCGGACTTGAGAGCCCACAGGAACGCCCCCAGGCCCATCAGCCCCAGGCTCAGCGCGATCGCGATCAGATAGAGAAGCTCGGTCATCGGTCAGGTCCTTGGTCACCGCGCCGCGGCTGAGCCGGAGCGCGTTGGCGATAACGATCAGGGAGGAGGAGGACATCGCCAGCGCCGCCAGCAGCGGCGTCAGCATGCCCGCCATGGCGATGGGCACCGCGAACAGGTTGTAGACCAGCGCGATGCCGAAATTCTGGCGCACCAGCCGTCCGGAGCGGCGGGACACCTCCAACGCCTCCAGGATGGGACGCAGGCGGCGGCCCTGGAACACCACGTCGGCGGCGGTCTGGCTGACGTCCACCGCGGTGGACGGCGACATCGACACGCTGGCCGCGGCCAGCGCCGGGGCGTCGTTCAGCCCGTCGCCGACCATCAGCACCTTGCGGCCCTCGGCGGCGAGCGCGTCCAGAACGGCGGTCTTGTCGGCGGGCGTCTGGCCGGCGCGCCAGTCCTCGATGCCGAGTTGCGCGGCCACGGCGGCCACCGCCCCACAGCGGTCGCCGGAGAGCAGCCGGACGTCGAGGCCCCGCGCCTTCAGCCCGCGCACCACCGCCGCGGCGTCGGCGCGCGGCGCGTCGAGGAAGGTGATGCGCACCGGGGCGGCACCGGGGCGGGCCAGCCACAGCTCCGGCCCGGCGGCGTCCTCGGCCGTGTCCGGCGCGCCGGTGAAGGCGCGGCTGCCCAGCCGGATTTCCCCCTCAAGACCATCCAGGGCGAGGCCGGCGCCGGGCACCTCGCGCACGCCGGTGGCGACGGGAACGTTGGGCAGCGCGCGGGTCAGGGCGCGGGCCAGCGGGTGGCGGCTGGCCCCGGCGAGCGCGGCGGCGAGGCGCAGGTCGTCCTCGGCCACGCCATCGAGCTGCGGGACCGGGCGCCCCTCGGTCAGCGTGCCGGTCTTGTCGAAGACCACCGTGTCGATGACGGCCAGCCGCTCCAAAGCGGTGGCGGTCTTCAGCAGGATGCCCTGCCGCATCAGCCGCCCGCTGGCGATCACCTGCACCACCGGCACGGCCAGCGCCAGCGCGCAGGGGCAGGTGATGATCAGCACGGCGACGGCGTTCATCAGCGAATCCTGCCAGGGCAGCCCGCCGAGCAGCAGCCAGCCCAGGAAGGTGCCCAGCGCCGCCACATGGACGACCGGGGCGTAATGGCGCGACACGCGGTCGGCGATGGCGACGTATTTGGCGCGGCCCTGCTCCGCCACCTCCATCAGCCGGACGATCTCGGCCAGCAGCGTGCCCTCCCCCACCGCCGTGACGGTCACGCGCAGCGGGGCGGTGAGGTTGAGCATGCCGGCGAACACACGGTCGCCGGGGTGCACGCTGCCCGGCACCGTCTCGCCGGTGATCAGGGCGGTGTCGAGGTCGGACACGCCGTCGGTTACCGTGCCGTCGACCGCGACCCGCTCGCCCACCGCCACCAGGATGGTGGAGCCAGGGCTGACCTGATCGGGCGGGACGATGGCGCTGCGCCCGTCCTCGTTCAGCACGGTCACCGAGGTGGCGTGCAGGCCGAGAAGCTGCTCCGCGGCCGAGCGCGCCCGGCCGCGCGCCCGCTGGTCGAGGTAGCGGCCGATCAGCAGGAAGAACAGCAGCATCATCGCGCCGTCGAAGTAGGCGTGCTGGCCGCTGTTGATCGTCTCGAACAGGCTCATGCTGGTGGCGAGCAGGACGCCGATGGTGATCGGCACGTCCATGTTCGTCCGCCCGCGCCGCAGCGCCTGGAAGGCCGAGCGCGCGAAGGGCCGCAGGGCGTAGGCGATGGCCGGCATGCAGATCAGCGCCGACAGCCAGTGCATCAGGTCGCGGGTGGCGGAGCCCATGCCCGTCGCGTGCCCGGCCCAGACCGACACCGACAGCAGCATCACGTTGCTGGCGCCGAAGCCGGCGACGGCCAGCGAACGCAGAAGCTCCTTCTCCGTCTTCAGCTGCGCATCGCCCAGCCGCTCCGGGTCGAAGGGCACCGCGCGGTAGCCGATGCGGGCGACGGTGTCGACGACCGTGTTGGCGTCGGTCTCGGCCGCGCGCCACGTCACCGACAGGCGGCGCGTCGTCATGTTCAGCCGCGCGTGGGTCACCCCCGGCTGGCGGGCCAGCGCCGTCTCGATCAGCCAGACGCAGGCCGCGCATTGCAGCCCGTCGATCATCAGATGCAGCGAGGCGGTGCCGTCAGTTCCCGGCTTGGCGTGCGGGGCGTAGTCGAGCGGCGGCGCCTCGCCGTCCGGGCGCAGGGGCCGGGCGGCGGGATCGACGCAGCGCCGCTCGTAATAGCGTTCCAGCCCGAGCCCGCGGACGAGGTCGTAGGCCGCCGCGCAGCCGGTGCAGCAGAAGGGGCCGGCGCCGTCGGAGGCGGTGGTGCCGGTGCCCTCGGGATGCTCCTGCCCGCAGTGGAGGCAGACGGTCATGTCACGAAACCCGTGTGCTGGTGTGCCGTGCGCCCGTTCGATGGACGCTTACTTGGGGGACGCTTACTTGACGAAGAGGCGCTGCTCGTCCTGGTAGTCGCCCGTGGCGTGGTGGATTTCCACGCGCAGGTCCCACTGGCCGGGCAGCGGCAGCGACACCGGGGCGGCGAAGCGGCCCTCGCCCAGATAGGGCAGGTCGAGGCGGACGTCGTGGCCCTCGCTGGTCGGGCGGATGAAGGCGACCTTCACCTCGGCGTCCTTCAGCAGGTTGCCGTATTTGTCGTGCAGCGTCAGCGCCAGGATGCCTTTCTGCGCCTCGGTGCCGGTGAAGTCGGTGGTGACCTTCCAGCCGCGCTCGGCCTGGGCGCGGGCGCCGGCCAGATCCTCGTTGTACTTCAGCCCCTTCATGAAATGCTGCTCGGTCTGGACGCCGGTCCAGCTCGACAGGGCGAAGTGCAGCATCACACCGTTGACCGCGATCACGACGGCGAAACCGGCCACGAAGATCCAGGGGATGTACCAGCCGGGCTGGCGGCCGGTCCGGCGGGGCGGGGTGCGGCGGGTTCCGGCGTCGGTGGACAGCGTCATCGTCGTCTTGACCTTTGGTGAATGCAGCGCGAAGAGCCGGTCGGGATCAGTTGGCCGGCCCCATGAAGACGGAGTCATAGGTCGCCACCTCACCATCGGCCGAGGTAAGCCTGAAGGTAAGGGGCTGGGAGGCGCCTTGCAAACCGGTGCGCGGCGCGGTCACGAAAATTCTGTAGGTCGCCACCATGTCCGGGTCGGCGGTCAGGCGCTGGGTGCCGGCCTGCTCGTCCTGGCCGTCGCCGGCCACCGACAGGCTGGCCCCCGCCACCCCGGACACCGCCAGCGTGTAGGCGCGCGGGTCGCGGGTCATGTTGGAGATCTTGAAGGTGTAGGCGTTGCGCACCGACCCGTCGGACAGGGCCACGAACAGCGGGGCGCGGTCGCGCAGGACGCTGATGTCCAGCCCCGGCTTCAGCAGCAGCCCGACGCCGATGCCGCCGGCGATGACCAGCATCATCAGCGTGTAAAGGATCGTGCGTGGGCGCAGCAGACGGAAGGGCACCGGCTGCCCGCCGGTGGCGACGGCGACTTGGCTGGTCTGGGTGTCGAATGTGATGAGGCCGGTCGGTCGCCCGACCTTGGTCATGATCTCGTCGCAGGCGTCAATGCACAGGCCGCAGCCGATGCACTGCATCTGCAGCCCGTCGCGGATGTCGATGCCGGCGGGGCAGACCTGGACGCAGTTGAAGCAGTCGATGCAGTCGCCCAGACCTTCGGCCTTGCGCTCCTCCCAGCTCTGCGACTTGCGCAGCAGGCTGCGGCCCTCGCCGCGCCAGTCCTGGTAGGTGACGATCAGGCTGTCCTCGTCGATCATCGCCGACTGGAAGCGCGGCCACGGGCACATGTAGGTGCAGACCTGCTCCCGCGCGAAGCCGGCCAGCAGATAGGTGGTGGCGGTGAACAGGCCGATAAAGCCGAGCGCGGTCGAGGACACCTCGAAGCGCAGCATCTCGCCGAGCAGGGTCGGCGCGTCGGTGAAGTAGAAGATCCAGGCCCCGCCGGTCGCCAGGGCGATCAGCAGCCAGATCAGGTTCTTTACCACTTTGCGCCCGGCCTTCCGGGCGGTCCAGGGCCCCTGGTCGAGACGGATGCGCTCGCCGCGGTCGCCCTCGACCAGCCGTTCGACCCAGACATAGAGGTCGGTCCACACCGTCTGCGGGCAGGCGTAGCCGCACCAGACGCGGCCGGCCAGCGAGGTCGCCAGGAAGAGGCCCAGCGCCGCCAGGATCAGGGCGCCGGTCAGGTAATAGATCTGCTGCGGCCACAGTTCCACGAAGAACAGGTAGAAGCGCCGGTTGGCGAGGTCGAGCAGCACCGCCTGATCGGGCGCGTTCGGCCCGCGGTCCCAGCGGACCCAGGGCAGCACGTAGTAGATGGCCAGGAGAACCCCCAGCGCCGCCCATTTGAGGCTGCGGAAGGTGCCGTGCACCGCCTTGGGATAGACCTTGGCGTGCTTCTGGTACATGGAACGCGCGGCGCGGCGCTGCGCCTTGGGCGGGGGGGCGGCGGGCGCGTCCCCGGCGGCCGGGGCCAAGCGCTCCGGCGCATCGCCGCCCAATCGATCGCTTTGGGGCGGCTGCTGTTCGGTGGTCGTGCTCATGACCTCGCCCTCTTCTTCCGGCGTCCGCCGCGCGGGCGGCTTGGCCATGCCGACATGGTTCGGCGGTGGCGAGGGGACTATGGCGGCACAACGTCACAGGGGCATTGCGCTGGATCAAAGGATTTGGGGGCGGATCGGGGGGCGTCCGCTCTCCCCGCGCGCCCGTCAAGAGCCGGACACAGGCCGCCCGGACAAAGAACCCGGACAAAGAAAATGCCGGGGAGTCGCCTCCCCGGCACCGAAGTCCGGCGGACCCGCCAGGGGGGCGTCCCCCTCCCCGGCCGGTCCTTCCTGGTTGGACGGCTTACTTGCCGCCGCCCAGGTTGTGGACGTAGACGGCCAGCGACTTGACCGTCGCGTCGTCCAGACGCTTCGACCAGGCGGGCATCACGCCGGCGCGGCCGTTCGTGATGGTCTCCACCAGCGTGGCCTTGTCGCCGCCATACAGCCAGTTGGCCGTGACGAGCGGCGGAGCGCCGACGTCCATGCCGACCGCGACTGAGCCCTGCGCGCTGTCGCCGTGGCAGGCGGCGCAGTTCTCGTCATAGACGGTCTTGCCCTTTTCCGCGGCGGCGGCGTCGGTCGACCGCTTGTTCAGCGACAGGACGTACTCGGCGACCTGACCGATCTGCTCGCGGTTCAGGATGCCGTCCCGGCCGAAGGCGGTCATGCCGATGCCGACGGTCCCGCGGGTGTCGCCGTCATCCGCACGGATGCCGTGCTGGATGGTCTTGTAGATGTCGGCGGTGGTGCCGCCCCACAGCCACACGTCGTCGGCGAGCGTCGGGAAGCCCTTGGCGCCCTGGCCGCCGGCGCCGTGGCAGGCCGCGCAGTTCTCGTTGAAGTACGACCGGCCGCCGGCCATCGCGAAGGCAAGGAGGTCCTTGTTCTTCTGGATGTCCTCGACGGAGGTCGCCGCGATGGCCGTCAGGTACTTTTCCTGAGCCTTCTTGCCGTCGGCGACCTTCTGCACCAGTTCCTCGCGCTGCGAGTAGCCGAGCAGGCCCTTCGTGTAGCTCTTGCCCAGCGGCCAGGCCGGGTAGAGCACGTAGTAGACGAGGGACCACGCGATGCAGACGTAGAAGATGTACAGCCACCACTTGGGCAGGGGGTTGTTCAGCTCCCGCAGGCCGTCCCACTCGTGGCCGGTGGTCTCGACGCCGGAAAGGGCGTCCTTTTCTTTCTGTGCCATGGCCTAAAACTCCTGACCATCTTCCTTGAGCGGGATCCGGGAGGCGTCTTCGAACTTGCCCCGGTTGCCTGGCCACATGGCGTAGACCACGATGCCGGTGAAAAGCAGGGCCAGCCAGACGGTCCAGAAGGACCGCAGGGCGACAGTGATCGAATCCAAGTCCATGGATCCCTCCCGGTTACTGCTGGAGCTGCTTGGGCGACTGGTACTTGGTGAAGTCCACCATGGTGCCCAGGACCTGCAGGTAGGCCACCAGCGCGTCCATTTCGGTGACGCCCTTGTTGCCCGTGAAGTTCGCCACGACGGCCTTCGGGTAGCGCTTCATCAGACCGGCCGTGTCGGCGTCCGGGTTCTTCTGCGCTTCGAGGTCGGCCTTGGCGCTGGCGATCTGCTCGTCCGAGTAGGGGACGCCGACGATGCGCAGGGTCTTCATGTGATCCTGGATGTCGGTGTACTTCAGCGGACGGTCCTTCATCCAGGCGTAGCCCGGCATGATCGATTCCGGCACCACGGCGCGCGGATCGACCAGATGGGCGACCTGCCAGTCGTTGGAGTACTTGCCGCCCACGCGGGCCAGGTCCGGACCGGTGCGCTTGGAGCCCCACTGGAAGGGATGGTCGTACATGCTTTCCGCGGCCAGCGAGTAGTGACCGTAGCGCTCCACCTCATCGCGGAACGGACGGATCTGCTGGCTGTGGCAGTTGTAGCAGCCTTCGCGGTAGTAGATGTTCTGGCCAGCCAGTTCGAGCGGCGAATAGGGACGGACCCCGTCCACCTTCTCGATCGTCGACTCGATCGTGAACAGCGGGACGATCTGGACGAGGCCGCCGATCGACACGGTGATCAGGATCAGGACGATGAGCAGAAGCGTGTTCCGCTCGATCGTGTCGTGACTAAAGCCCTTTTTTTCCTCAGCCATTTTCTCAGTTCCTCCGGCGTCAGGCCGCACCGACCGCCGCCTTGTGCGGGGCGGAGGCATAGGGCTTCTCGATGCGGACGTCACCCTTGGCCGTGCGCCACAGGTTGTAGACCATGATCAGGGCACCAGCCAGGAACAGGACGCCGCCCAGAGCACGGATCACGTAGAAGGGATGCATGGCCGCGACCGTCTCGACGAACGAGTACTGGAGGAAGCCGAGGTTGTCGTAGGCGCGCCACATCAGGCCCTGCATGATGCCCGACACCCACATGGCGGTGATGTAGAGCACGATGCCGATGGTGGCGGTCCAGAAGTGGTAGCTGACCAGACGCAGGCTGTAGAGCTGCGAACGCTTCCACAGGACCGGGACCAGATAGTAGATCGCGCCGAAGGAGATGAAGGCCACCCAGCCGAGCGCACCGGAGTGCACGTGGCCGATCGTCCAGTCGGTGTAGTGCGACAGGGCGTTGACCGGCTTCACCGACATCAGCGGGCCCTCGAAGGTCGACATGCCGTAGAAGGCCACCGACGTCACGAGGAAGCGCAGGACCGGGTCGGTGCGCAGCTTGTCCCAGGCACCCGACAGGGTCATGATGCCGTTGATCATGCCGCCCCAGGACGGCATCCACAGCATGACCGAGAAGGTCATGCCCAGCGTCTGCGCCCAGTCCGGCAGGGCCGTGTAGTGCAGGTGGTGCGGGCCGGCCCAGATGTAGAGGAAGATCAGCGTCCAGAAGTGCACGATCGACAGGCGGTACGAATAGACCGGCCGCTCCGCGCGCTTCGGAACGAAGTAGTACATGATGCCGAGGAAGCCGGCGGTCAGGAAGAAGCCGACCGCGTTGTGGCCGTACCACCACTGCACCATGGCGCTCTGCACGCCCGAGACGAACGGGTAGGACTTCATCCCGGTCAGCGACACCGGGACGTTGACGTTGTTGCCGATGTGGAGGATCGCGACGGTCAGGATGAACGCCATGAAGAACCAGTTGGCGACGTAGATGTGCGACTCCTTGCGGGTCATCACCGTGCCGATGAACTGGATGGCGTAGAGGACCCAGATGACCGTCAGGTAGAGGTCGAGGATCCACTCCGGCTCCGCATACTCCTTGCCCTGGGTGTAGCCGAGCACGTAGCTGAGCGCCGCCAGGACGATGAAGATGTTGTAGTTCCAGAAGACGAACTTCGCGAGGCCCTCGCCGCCGAACAGGAACTGGCGGCTGGTGCGCTGCACGGAGTAGAGCGAGGTGGCGAACAGGACGTTGCCGCCGAACGCGAAAATCACGGCCGAGGTGTGAACCGGCCGCAGGCGCCCGAAGCTCGTCCACTCAAGGCCGAGATTCAGCGCCGGAAAAGCGAGCTGCAGCGCGATGAAGACGCCGGCGAGGAAGCCGACGACGCCCCAGAACACTGCAGCGATGACGAAGAGTCGGACGGCGTCTTCGTAGTAACGCACATTTTCCGACACCCGCTGGCTGCCCAGGGCGGCCCCTGGCGTCAGAGTCGCTGATGTCATTCAATCTCTCCCGTTTGCCCCGGGCGGCTCGGGCCGCTCCCTCTGAGGTTGCACCACCGCTGGGTACGTACTGTTAAGGAGGGGGGCAGGTTCACATACGATGCACTTCTTATGCGGACGCCGGTTGCGCCTGCCTCCAATAATCCCAATATGTGTAGGGGTGGACCTTGCAACATTGATCTACGTCAACGACCGGTCTTACCGGTGCCTGCCATCGTTCACCGTCCTTCACGCGGTCGGACGGGCATGGACGAAAGCTTCATCGCGAAACCTCTCGGTCAGCGTCAGATCGACCAGGCCTATCCGCTGGTGCGGGCCATCTTCCCGGACTTGCCGGTGGAGCAATGGCGCGCATTTGCCGCAGCACTTATCGGGCCGGTTGATACCCCCGCGACGCCGTCGGGCATCATGACCGTGCAGAACGCACGGGGGTACCTCCATGGACTTTTCTCATACGCTATTGCGGAGCATCTTCGCCACGGCCGAATTCTGGCCGTGGAGAATTTCGTCGTGCTCGACCTGTTCGACATGACGGGCCCGGCGGAGACTTTGCTGCGCTCCATGGATCGTCTGGCGCGCAGCCACGGATGCACGGCGATCCACACGTCCCTGCCGGAATTGCTGGCCGGGGCGGCCGGGTCGCGCGGGTCTTTGCTGACCTGCTTTCACCAGGACGGGCACCGCACCGAAACCTTGCGGCTGTGCAAGGCGATGGACGGCGCCAACGACAACCGCGCGCATCGGTCGCAGGCGGAAAGCCCGCTCGGCATCCCGTAAGCCGCGCCGGAACGGGCCGGCACCCCGCCCCATCCCGCGACTCCACCCTCCGTTTCCCACGACTCCGGCGACGTGACCGTTTGCTCGGCGCACGCGAGCGGCTAGGATGCGGCCATCATGACCGACACCCCCACCACCCCCGTCAAATACCGGGCGATCCATCTGCAGGCCGGCCGCCAGCGGCGCGTCCTGCACGGCCACCCCTGGGTCTATTCCAACGAAGTCCAGATGGACACGGCGGCCAAGGCCATCCCGGCGGGCAGCCCGGTGCGCCTGCTGGACCCCGGCGGAAAGCCGCTGGGCATCGCCACCTTCAACCCGCACACCCTGATCGCCGCGCGGATGCTCTCCGGCGACCCGGCGACGGTGGTCGACCACGCCTTCCTCGCCGGGCGGCTGAGGCGCGCGGTGGCGATGCGCGAGGCGCTGTTCGACCGGCCCTACTACCGCGTCGTGCACGCGGAGGCCGACGGGCTGCCCGGGTTGATCGTCGACCGCTACGGCGACGTGGTGACGGTGCAGGCCAACAGCGTCTTCATGGACCAGCGCATCGACGCCATCCTGGCCGCCATCGACGAGGTGCTGGCGCCGCGCGCGGTCATCCTGCGCAACGACAGCACCCAGCGCGCGCTGGAGGGGCTGCCGGAGGAAAGCCGGCTGGTGAAGGGCGAGATCGACGGCCCGATCCGGCTGGAGGAGAACGGCGCCACCTTCTTCGCCGACCCGCTGGGCGGGCAGAAGACCGGCTGGTTCTACGACCAGCGCGACAACCGCGCCTTCATCGCCAAACTGGCGAAGGGCAAGCGGGCCATCGACTTCTTCAGCTACAACGGCGGCTTCGGCGTGCTCTGCGCCGTCGAGGGCGCGTCGTCGGTGGTGTCGGTCGACCGCTCGCAGGGGGCGCTGGACAACGCCACCCGCGCGGCGGAGGCCAACGGGGTGGCCGACCGCTTCGAGGCGCGCCGCGCCGACGCCTTCAACGAGCTGGAGCGGCTGAACGCCGAGGGCGAAATGTTCGAGGTCGTCATCGCCGACCCGCCGGCCTTCGTGAAGTCCAAGAAGGACCTCGCCGTCGGCTGCCGCGCCTACCGCAAGATGACCCGTCTGGCGGCGAAGATCACGGCGCCGGGCGGCTTCCTGCTCTGCGCGTCGTGCAGCCACAACGTCGACCCGCCGACCTTCGCCGAGCAGGTCGCGCGCGGCCTGCACGACGCCGGGCGGACCGGGCGCATCCTGCGCAGCGCCGGGGCCGGGCCGGACCATCCGGTGCACCCGCATCTGCCGGAGTCGGCCTATCTCAAGGCCATCGTGATGCAGTTGGACTGAGGGCCAGCCGCCGCGAGGGCGCGACGATGTCGATGATCGTCGCGCCCTCGTGGTTCCCCTTCGCGGACCCTACGGGCGGCTGAACACCCCGACGACCTCGACGTGGGCGGACCACAGGAATTGGTCCACGGGGTAAACGCGGCTCAACACATACCCGCCGTCCACCAGCGTCCGGGCGTCGCGGGCGAAGGTCGCGGGGTTGCAAGACACCGCCACCACGCGCGGCACCTTCGACCCGGCCAGCGCCTGCGCCTGGGCGGCGGCCCCGGCGCGCGGCGGATCGAAGACCACGGCGTCGAACCGGGCCAACTCCTTCGCCGTCAGCGGGTTCTCGAACAGGTCGCGCCGCTCCGTGGTCAGGCGCAGCGCCCCCACCGCCTTGTTCAGCGCGGCCAGCGCCGGGGCGTCCCCCTCCACCGCATGCACCGCCGCCCGCTGGGCCAGCGGAACCGCGAAGGTGCCCAGCCCGGCGAACAGGTCGGCCACCCGCTTCGGCTCCCCGATGTTGGCGAGGACGGCGGCGACCAGGGCGGCCTCCCCCTCGGCGCTCGCCTGGAGGAAGGCGCCGGGCGGCGGGGTCACCGGCAGGCCGGCGAAGGACACCGCCACCGGGCGGCGGTGGGCGATGGGCTCCGATGTGCCACGCTCGTCCGCCTGCCAGGAGATGCGGGCCACACCCTCCGCCTCGCCGAAGGCCACCAGCCGCTCCCGCGCCGCGCGGTCCAGGCTGCGCGGACCGACCAGCACGAGGTCGATCCCGCCCTCCAGGTCGGTGGCGATCACGTCGCAGCCGCCGCCGTCCGGCAGAACCGACAGCAGCAGCCCGCGCAGCGGCTCCACCAGCGCGAACAGGCCGGGCCGCAGCACCGGACACTCCGTCAGATCGGTCAGCCGGTGGCTCATCCGTTCGTTGAAGCCGAGCCAGACGCGGCGTCCCCGCTTCAGCGCGGCGAAGCGGGCGCGGCGGCGGGCGGCCGGCGGCGTCTGCGACAGCGGCTCCAGAGGCGTGTCGCCCAGCCCGACGCGGGCCAGCGCGCCCTGCACCAGCCCGACCTTCCAGGCGGCGTAGGCGGCGTCCTCCATATGCTGGAGCGTGCAGCCGCCGCAGGTTCCGAAATGGGAACAGGGCGGTGCCGCGCGGCCGGGGCCGGGCTCCAGGATGTCCAGCAGGTCGGCGCGCAGGCCGTCTCCCTTGGCGTTGGCGGCCTCCTTCACGGCCACCCGCACCCGGTCGCCGGGAACGGTCAGCGGCACGAAGAGCTTGGCATCCTCAAAGCTGGCGATGCCGTCGCCGCGCGCGCCGACCTCGGTGACAATCACTTCGGCGACACGGGGGGCAACACGGGGGGCGGTTCGGGGTTCGCCGTTGCGGGGGGACGGGCGGTGTTTGGGGGCGGGTCGTTTCACGCGGTCACTCTCAGGACGGCCATCATGCCGGTCTCCTGATGCTCCAGAACATGGCAGTGGAGCATCCAGTCGCCGGCCTCTTCGGCCACGAAGGCGATCTCGGCCGTTTCACGGGGGCCGAGCAGGACGGTGTCGCGCCACTCGCGGTGCTCGGCCGGCCGGCCGTTGCGCGAGAGGACGCGGAAGGGAAAACCGTGCAGGTGCATGGGGTGCCACCAGCCGGTCTCGTTGACGAAGGCCGTCACCTGCGTTTGACCGCGTTTGACCGTGATGAGCGGTTCCAGGTGATGATGCCCCATAGAGGCCACGCCGTTCAGCGCCCAGAAGGGGCCGCGCGGTCCGGCGCTCTTCGGCATGGCGCCGTGCATCCCGCCGTCCAGCACCACGTCCTGGCGGACGGGGCCGGCAAGGTCGGGCTCGGGCAGCGGGTTGGCGGCCAGCGCGATCGGGGAGTCCAGCGGCGAGTCGCGCAAGGGCGCCTCGCCGCTGTAGGTCAGCCGGGTCAGCCGGTAGGCCATGCGCGGATAGAAGCCGTCGACCACGTCGAACCCCTCGCCCGGCCTGCCTTCCATGTCGATCACGAGGTCGGCGCGCTGGCCGGGCGCCAGCACGACCTTGCCGTCCGGCGGGGCGTGCGGAGTCACCGGCTGACCGTCGAGCGCAATCACCCGCGGCGCGTGCCCCTGGAAGTCGAGCGCGAAGACGCGGGCGTTCGCCGCGTTGATCAGGCGCAGGCGGACGCGCTCCCCGGCGCGGACCGGCACGCTGTCCCGCACCGCGCCGTTGATGGTGACGGTGTTGCCGAGGCGCCCGGCGTGGGTGGCGTCCATGGGATGGCCGAAACCGCCGGCCAGCTCTGCCTCCTTTGTCAGACGCCAGTCGCCGAGCAGCCAGAGCAGGTCGCGGTCGACGCGGATCGGCTCGCGCTCCTCCACGATGAAGGCGCCGGTCAGGCCGTGGGCCACCTGCACGCCGCTGTTGACGTGCGGGTGGTACCAGAAGGTGCCGGCGTCCTTCAGCGGGAATTCATAGTCGAACCGCCCACCCGCCGGCACCGGCGGCAGCGACGGACCGGGCACCCCGTCCATGGCGTTGGGAACGCGCAGGCCGTGCCAGTGGATGGTCGTCGGCTCCGGCAGGCCGTTGGCGAAGGCGATGCGCGCGGTGTCGCCCTGGCGGAAGCGCAGCTCCGGCCCGGGAATCCGCCCGTCATAGGCCCAGACCGCCGTGTCGGGAAAGCCCGCCCCCGCCAGAGTGGCGCGGGCCGGACCGGCCGACAGGCGGACCGCCGTCCCCTCCCCCACCGCCGCGCGGGCCGCGCGCGGCAGCAGGCCGGCCCCGGCCAGCAGGGCGGAGCCGGTCAGCAGGGCACGGCGGGTCAGCGGGGGAAAGGGCGGCACGGCGTCCTCACACGTAGCGGGCCAGGGCGTCGCGCAGGTCGGCCGGCACCGGGGTCGGGCGGTGGCTGTCCTTGTCGACGATGACGCAGACGGCCTCCTGCACGGCGATGCAGCGGTCGCCCTCGAAGATCGCCGCCCCCAGCACGACGGAGGTGTTGCCGACCTTGGCCACCCGCGCGCCGACGCGGATGTCCGCCGGGAACCGCAGCTCCGCCTTGTAGTCGATGACGCTGCGCGCCAGCACCACGGTCCAGGGGGACTCGTCGCGGAAACCGCCGCAATCATGGACCAGCAGCACGCGAATCTGTTCGAAATAAACGCCGATCGCGTTGTTGTTGACGTGGCCGAGCGCGTCGAGGTCGGCGAAGCGCACATGCTCCCCGGTCCAGAAACGGTAGAGATCAGGGCGGGTCGGATCGGTCATGGTCGCCTGTCGGATGGTGGTTCCGGCCGAATGTGGCCGGTGCGACGGGCCGGGGCAAGCCCGGGCATGACGGTCATTCCCCGCACCGTCCCGATTTGCCGCGCCAACCCGGGCGGGCCGGTGTTATAGGAGTCGCACCATAACACCCGCAACGGACCGCAAGATGAGCAAGGACAGCACCAACCAGACGGCCGAGGCCCTCTTCGAGAAGGCCCTGTCGGTCGCCGAGAAGCATCTCGAGGCGGCGATCAAGGAAGGCGGGGTCCTCGGCCCCTACATCGCCGTCGCCATGATCGAGGCCGCCGTGAACACCGCCGTGGACGAGACCAGCCACGAGGACGTCATCGACATGCTGCGCGATCTGGCCGCCCAGATCGAAGCGGATGCGGACGAAAGCGAAGAATAAGGTCTGCCGCCGTCACGCGGGGTCCGGCTGCCGGCGCGCTTCGCGCCGGCGCAGGATTTCGTAGACGACGGCGCCCAGGATGGTCAGCGCGATCAGGATCAGCGACAGCGCGTTGACCGCGGGCGTCAGGCCCGTCCGCACCTTCGAGGCGATGTAGACCGTCAGCGTGGTGTCCAGGCCACGGACGAACAGCGTCGTGTTGTAGTTCTCGAAGCTCTGCAGGAAGGCCAGGAAGGACGCCGACAGGATGGCCGGCGTCAGATACGGCAGCGTGATCCGCCGGAACACCTGCCCGTGGGTGGCGCCCAGATCCAGCGCCGCCTCCTCCAGCGTCTGGTCGAACCGTTGCAGCCGCGCCAGGAACAGCAGCATCGCGTAGGCCGCGATGAAGCTGGACTGCGCCAGGATGGTCAGGAACAGGCCGCCGGTCACCCCGAACCACTCCCGCCAGAAGACCAGCGTGGAGATGCCGACGATCACCCCCGGCGTCAGCAGCGGCGACACCATCACGGCGTAGAGGAAGGTCCGCGCCCGGCTGTGCAGCCGGTCGAGCAGGAGCGCCGCCGCCAACCCCAGCGGCACCGCCACGGCGATCACCCCTGCCCCGACCAGCAGGCTGGTGCCCAGCGCCTGCCACATGCGCTGGTCGGCCCACAGGGCGCCGAACCATTGCAGCGTGAAGCCCATCCAGGGGGTGACGGTCGGGAAGCGGCTGCTGTTGAAGGTCGCCGCCGCCATGATTCCCAGCGGCAGGAACAGATAGCCGAAGAACAGGACCAGATAGGCCCCCGTGACCCAGCGGCGGAAGCTTGCGGCGGTCATTTGGCGATGTCCGTGAGGCCGACGCGGAACAGCCGCATCATCAGCAGGATGAAGGCGACGCACAGGATCAGCAGGATGAAGGCGTAGGCCGCCCCCTGGTTCCAGTTCCCGCCCTCGAAGAACCAGTTGTAGATGACCTCGGTGAACCAGCGGCTCTGCGGCCCGCCCAGCAGGGCCGGCACGGCGTAGCTGCCCGCCGCCAGCATGAAGGTCATGATGCAGCCGACCGCGATGCCCGGCTTGGCGTGGGGGATGACGATGCGGCGATGGATGCGCAGCCACCCCGCCCCCAGGTCGCGCGCCGCCTCGATCTGGTTGCGGTCCAGCGACTCCATGGCGTTCATGATCGGGAACACCATGAAGAGGATGTAGACGTAGACCATCCCGATGATCACCCCGGCATCCCCGCCGAGCAGGCGCTGCGGCTCCGAAAAAAGGCCGAGCCCGACCAGGAGCGCGTTCAGCGGCCCGTTGAAGGCCAGGATGATGTACCAGGCGAAGGTGCGCAGCAGCTCGTTGATCCAGAAGGGCACGACGAGCATCAGCACGAGCAGGGGCAGGCGCCGCCGCGGCGCCACCTGAGCCATGTAGAAGGCCACCGGGTAGCAGACGGCCAGGGTGACGGCGGTGACGAGGCTGCTCGCCCAGATCGTCTTCAGGAAGATCGCCAGATGGATCTGGTTGGTCCACAGCGTCGCGTAGTTGCGCAGCGTGTAGACGTCCTCCGGCCCGCCGGCCTTGCTGGGCGGCAGCGAGGGGCGGAAGGAGAAATCCACCATCAGCAATTGCGGCAGCACGACGAGCAGCAGCAGCCACACGGCCACCGCCAGCAGGATCGCCGCGGTCAGAACCGGACCGTACCGGCGCAGCACGCCGCCCATGACCACTCCCCCCACCCGCCGAGATTCAGAGCCGAAATTCTAGGATCGAAAGCCTCTCACGTCCCCGGGCCGGAGCGCAAGCGAGGCCATGCCCCGTCCAATAACCACAACTTTATTGCCTTTTTTCGAGGCTTGGACTGTGCCCATAGTGGGGGCATGCGTGCATGGCGGACATCCGGTGCGATGAGGGAGGCAACAGCGTGGGTCGCCGCGCTGGTGCTGGTCTTCCACGCCCTGGTCATGGCCACCCACGTCCCGGCGCCATTGGCCAGGGTGCTGGCGGAGTCGGCGCAGCTCGCCATGGCGGGGTCCATCTGCCATTCCGGCGCCGCACCGGACGCCTCTGCCGCGCCGCACGCCGACCATGGCCCCGTCCCCGACGGCACGCCGGGCCACGTCACCTACTGCCCGATCTGCCTGTCGCTGGGCGGCGGGTCCCTGCTGGGTCCGGCCGCGGCGCCGGCCCCGCTGCCGCCGGCCGGACTTGCGCTGGCCGCCGTTCCGCTGCCCGCGGACGACGAGGCCGGAGCCGACCGCGCCCCGCGCGCCTTCTCCGCCCGGGCGCCTCCGGTGGGTGTCTGAACCGACGTTCCTCGCAGACACACGCATCCACAGGCGCGCACCTGCGGCTGAACGGCCTTTTTCCGACACGCGACCGCTTCTCTTTGCGTCTCCCCGTCGTCGCTGACGGTTGCCCCCACCCCGGCCCTCCCCCGCTGTCGCAGGGGAGGGCCGGGGTGGGGGCCGCTGCGGGAACGGAGACGCCGTCGATCGGAACCAGGCCCTACGGCCACATCCGGTGCCTGCGCACACACCGGAGAGTTCCCATGATCCGCAACACCCGCGGCGCCCTGCTGGCCGCCACCGTCCTCGCTTGCCTGCCCCTGTCCGCCGCCCTCGCCCACACCACGCTGGAAACCAAGCAGGCCCCCGCCGCCAGCACCTACAAGGGCGTGCTGCGCGTCGGCCATGGCTGCGGCGCCTCCCCCACCATCGCCCTGCGCGTGCAGATCCCGGAGGGGGTCATCGCGGTGAAGCCGATGCCCAAGCCCGGCTGGACCCTGACGACCAAGGAGGGCCAATACGCCAAGGCCTATGATTACTACGGCGAGTCGCTGAGCAAGGGCGTCACCGAGATCGCCTGGACCGGCGGCTCGCTGCCCGACGCCCATTACGACGAGTTCGTCTTCCGCGCCCGCCTGCCCGACGCCGCCCCCGGCACCGTGATCTATTTCCCCGTGGTGCAGGAGTGCGAGACGGGCGTGCACCGCTGGATCGAAATCCCGGAACCGGGCAAGACCGACCACGACTACAAGGAGCCGGCCCCCGGCGTCACCCTGACCGCCAAGCCGTAAGGGAAGGGGAAACGCATGCGCCGGCTGGTCGTGGGGTGGATCGCCGCCCTGATGCTGCTGTCCCTGTCCGCGCCGGTCTTGGCGCATGCCGTGCTGGTCGAAAGCGCCCCGGAGGACGGGGCGCGGCTGGACAGCCCGCCCGCCGAGGCCGTGCTGCGCTTCAACGAGCCGGTGCGGCCAGTGTCGGTGACGCTGATCGGCCCCGGCGGGGTGACGCTTCCCCTGCCCGCCCCGGCCGCCGGGGACGGGGCGCTGCGCGTCGCGCTGCCCGGCGGGCTGGCGGTGGGGACGCACATCCTCAGCTACCGCGTCAGCTCGGCGGACGGCCATCCGGTCGCCGGATCGCTCCTGTTCGGGATCGGTGCGGAACCGGAACGACCGGTGGAGTTGGGTGGGGCGACACCGCCGGCCACGCTGCTGGCCGCCGCCGCGGTCCGGGCGCTCCATTACGGAAGCCTGCTCGCCGCAGTGGGCGGCGGGCTGTTCCTGGTGCTGGTGGCGGGGCGGTGGAGTCCGCTGAACCGCCGCCTGCGCCCCGGCCTGTGCCTGGGCGTCGGCGCCGCCGCCCTGGTGGCGCTGCTGAACGCCGGGCTGGCCGGCGCGGTTCTGGAAGGGGCGCCGCTGTCCGCCCTGGCCGGAGCCTCGCCCTGGATCGCCGGCCTGACCAGCACGGCGGGGCCGAGCGCCCTCCTCGCCCTGCTCAGCCTGATCGCCGTCGCCCTGGGGCTGGCGCTGGAGGAGCGGGGGACGGCGGGCCGCGTGCTGCTGGTCGCCGGGGCGGTCGGGGCGGCGCTGGCGCTGGCCATGACCGGACACGCCGCGACCGCGGAGCCGCGCTGGCTCAGCGTACCGCTGGTCGCCCTGCACGGTCTGGCGGTGGCCTTCTGGATCGGCAGCTTCTGGCCGCTGGCCATGCTGCTGCGGACGGAGCCACCGACGGAGTCGCTGCGGCTGGTCCGACGCTTCTCCGCCATCGCGGTTCCGGCGGTAGCGGTGCTTCTGCTCGCCGGGGCGGGGCTGAGCGTGTTGCAGATCGCCGACCCGCGCAGCATCCTGACCACCGCCTACGGCCAGATCTGGACCGGCAAGATCGTCTGCGCGCTGGCCCTGCTGGGGCTGGCCGCCGTCAACCGCTGGCGACTGACCCCACGGCTGGAGACCATGGGGGCCGAGGGAGCCGCCCGGCTGCGCGCCAGCGTCCACACCGAGATGGTGGTGGCGGCCCTGGTCGTGCTGTTCACCGCCGGGTTGGGCACCACCCCGCCGCCGCGCACCCAGGCCGCGCCGGTCTTCGCCGAGAAGCCGGCGGGCTTCAGCACCGCGGTCGTGGCGCGCGGGCGCATGGCCATCGTGACGGTGACCCCGGCGACGCCCGGAGCGAACCGCGTCGAGATGCGCCTGACGGGACCGGACGGTGCGCCGGTCGACGCGCTGGAGGCGTCGGCGGAGCTGGCCCTGCCCGCCGCCGGGATCGAGGGCATCACCCGCCCCCTGCCCAAGCTGGCGCCCGGCGTCTACGCGGCGGATGGCGTGATCCTGCCCGTGGCCGGGTCCTGGGCGGTGCGGCTGGACGCGCTGGTCAGCGACTTCGAGAAGGTGCCCTTCCGCGCAACCGTGCTTGTGGGCCGCTGAGCGGCGTCAGGCCGGCGCGTCCGGCAGAACCACGGCGTCCTCGGCCCGGAAGGCGATCCGGGCGGGCTCGCCGGGGGTCAGCGGCGGCTCGTCGCCGAGATGCGGCACCTGGACGGTGATGCCGCCCTCCAGGAAGGCGTTGATGAAGGCGCCCTCGAAATCGCGGTGGGTGACCCGCGCCTCCAGCGCGTTCTCCGCCCCCGCCCCCGCCGCCATGCGCTCCGGCCGGACGAACAGGGTGGCGCGGTCGCCGGGGGACAGGCGGCGCGGGTTGCGCCCGACCAGACGGCCGCGGGGCGTGTCCAGAGCGGCCATGCCCCCCGCCGACTCGGCGACGGTGCCGGCAAAGCGGTTGTTCTCCCCGACGAAGGAGGCGACGAAGGCGGTTTCCGGATGGTCGTAGATGGCCCGCCCGTCGCCCACCTGCTCCAGCACGCCCTTGGACATCACGCCGACCCGGTCGGACATGGTCAGCGCCTCGCCCTGATCGTGGGTGATGTAGATGAAAGTCACGCCGGTCCGCTTCTGCAGGTCGCGCAGCTCGGCGCGCATGTGCTGGCGCAGCTTGAGGTCCAGCGCCGACAGCGGCTCGTCCAGCAGCAGGACGGCGGGCTCCACGGCGAGCGCGCGGGCGATGGCGATGCGCTGGCGCTGGCCGCCGGACAGCTCCGTCACCTTCTTCTCCGCGGCGTCGGGCAGGGCGACGAGGTCGAGCAGCTTGCGCACCCGCCCCTGGCGCTCCGCCGAGGGCACGCCGCGCACCTCCAGCCCGAAGCCGATGTTCTCCGCCACCGTCATCAGCGGGAAGAGGGCGAGGTTCTGGAAGATCAGCGCGGTCGGCCGCTTGTTCGGGCCGATGCCGCGCATGTCCCGCCCGCCGATGCGGATGGCGCCCTCCGTCGGCTCCATGAAGCCGGAGACCATGCGCAGGATGGTCGTCTTGCCGCAGCCCGACGGGCCGAGGAAACTGAAGAATTCCCCCGCCCCGACCGTCAGCGACACGTCGCGGACGGCGGTGACGGAACCGAACCGCATGGTGACGGACTCGAGCTGGACGTCCTGACTCATAGGCACCTGATTTGATCGCTTGCCGCCAACCCCCTCACCCTCTCCCCAGGGGGGAGAGGGGACGATGGGAACGGGAGAGGGTCGCACTCACGCGGCCAGGAAACGGTCCTGGTACTCGTTGCGGATGGAGACGTACCAAGCCTCCTGGATCGGCCACCACCACAGCTTCTGCAGCGCGTCGCCCGGATAGGCGTCGGCGAAGAACTGCTTGTTCAGGTCGGACAGATGCGCCTCCGCCCCGACCGCCGTGCTGGAAATGCCGGAATGGTTGGTGTAGAGGGCGCCCGCCTCCGGCGTGTAGAACCAGTTGATCCAGGCGTAGGCCTGCTCCAGGTTCGCCGCCTTGGCCGGGATCGCGAAGCCCTCCATCCAGGCGAGCGCGCCTTCCTTGGGCGCCAGGAAGCGAACCGGCAGCCCCTCCTTGCGCAGGGCGACGGCGGACGAATCCCAGGTCTGGCCGATGACGCAGCCGTTGGTGCGGAAGGCGCCCTGGGCCTCGTTCTCGTTCGACCAGAACTGGCCGATGGCCTTCTTGTTGGCCGCGGCGACCTGGAGGATCGCGTCGAAGTTGGCGCGCGCCTTCGCCTCGTCCTTGAACTGGTCGCGGATCGGGTGGGGCAGCTTGCCCTGGCCTTCCAGCCACAGACCGATGCCGATCAGGCCGGAATGGCCGCGCACCGTCACCTTGCCGGCGTGCTCCGGCTTCCACAGGTCGCCATAGCTGGCGGTGCCGTAGGTCAGCGGCGCCTTGGCCTGATCGTAGGCGATGGCCTCGGTCCCCCAGTCGGCGGGCGCGAAGAAGCGCTTGCCGCCGACCACGCCGCCCATGGCGGCGGAGCCCTCGACCGCCGACTTCAGGCAGCCGTCCCACTTGACCTTCGATTCGTCCAGCGGCTGGACCAGCTCGAACTCCACATAGTTCGGCACGCGGTCCACCGTGGGGTGGATGATGTCGAAGCCGGCGCCGCCCGTGGCCTTGAGTTGGTTCAGCAGCTCGTCGTTGGTGCCGTATTCGGTCAGGCTGGCCTTGATGCCGGTCTTCTTCTCGAAGTCGGCCAGCATGTCCGGGCTGATGTAGCCGGCCCAGGAGAAGATCTTGACGCTGCCCGACGCGGCGCGGCCCTCGCGCAGGATGAAGGGGCCGACCGCGGCGACGCCCGCGGCGGCGGCGGTCCCCTGGAGCAGCAGGCGGCGGGTGAAGCCCTTGGCGGCGCGCTGCGTCTCGGCGCTGGAGCGCTGTTCCAGGCTGGTGGTTTCCGGAACCTTGGTCATGGCACCTGCTCTCCCCTTTTCTTATTGGCCCGAAATCGTGCCGGCCATGCCGATCGCGAGGCCGGTCGCGGGGCCGGTCCAGCCGGACTCCGCCGCAGCGGCAACTGTGCCGCGATATCCGGGCGCCGTCCATGGCTCAAGCGGGCGTGGGCGCAAACTTCATCGGGCTGTAACGCCCCCGGACCGTCCGGGCGCTACATCACGTAGAATCGGGCCTTCACCACCACACCCTCGATGCCGCAGACCACGGTGCGGTTGCGCCCGCTGTTCTTGGCGAAGTAGAGCGACTCGTCGGCCCGCGCGATCAGGTCGGCCACCGTCTCCGTCCCGTCCGCCGGAGAGATGCCGATGCTGACGGTGAAGGCGAACAGGGCGCCCTCGACGGTCCGGGCGGTCAGCGCCTCCGTCGCCACCCGGATCTCCTCCGCCTTGGCGATCGCCGTCTCCACCTGCGCGGCGGGCAGGACCATGCAGAACTCCTCCCCGCCCATGCGGCCGAGGAAACCGCCGGGCGGCACGCGGGCCGCGCAGGTCTGGGCAAACAGCTTCAGCGCGAGGTCGCCGTTGGAATGGCCGTAGGTGTCGTTGACGCGCTTGAAATGGTCGATGTCGAACAGCGCGACGGCGAAGGGCGCGGCCTTCTCCGTTCCGCTGCCGCCCTGAAGCAGCCGGTGCTGCTGCTCCAGCCGCTCCATGAAGCGGCGGCGGTTCAGGACGCCCGTCAGGTAATCGGTGTTCAGCATCTCCGCCATCACCCGGTGGGTGCGGGTGATGCGTTCGCCGGCGCGCACGCGGGCGCGCAGCATGGGCATGTCGATGGGCTTGGTCAGGAACTCGTCGGCGCCGGCGTCGAACGCCTCGATCCGGCGCTGGATGTCGTCGTCGGCGGTCATCAGGATGGAGAAGGTGCGGTGCTGGTCGTCCTCCGCCCGGATCAGCCAGCACAGCTCCAGCCCGTCCATCCGCGGCATTTCCAGATCGGTGATCAGGATGTGGATGTCGTGGAGGTGGTAGAGGTCCAGCGCCTCGCGCCCGTCACGGGCCAGCAGAACGCGGTAGCCGTACGCCTCCAGGTGGTCTTTCAGGATCTTCCGGACAACGCAGGAGTCATCGGCGACGAGGACATTCGTCTCCGCGGTTGATCCGGAATTCATGGCAGCCACCCCTTGCAGGCACCAGCGGGGTGTTTACTAGGGTTTTGTATAAAATGCCATCATTTTTGGAAGGGGGCTTTTCACGCGCCAGCCCCCCACCACGGCGGCCATCCGTCCCGTTCAGCTCTCCAGCATGCGGCGGAGCAGCTCCACGTCTTCGGCAAAGGCGGGGTCGGTGGTGCGCAGCTCCTCCACCTTCTTCACCGCGTGCATCACGGTGGTGTGGTCGCGCCCGCCGAACTTGCGCCCGATCTCCGGCAGGGAGCGGGCGGTGAGCTGCTTGGCGAGATACATGGCGACCTGCCGCGGCCGGGCCACGGCGCGGGCGCGGCGGGCCGAATGCATGTCGGCGACGCGGATGTTGAAATGCTCCGCCACCCGCTTCTGGATCTCGTCGATGGTGACGCGGCGGTCGTTGGCGCGCAGCAGGTCGTGCAGCACCTCCTGCGTCGATTCCAGCGAGATGGCCCGGCCGACCAGCTCGGCGTGGGCGACGATGCGGTTCAGCGCCCCTTCCAGCTCGCGCACGTTGGACGTGATCTTGTGGGCGAGGAACTCCAGCACCTTCAGCGGGATGGCCGCGTTCAGCGCGTCCGCCTTGGCCTGGAGGATGCCCAGCCGCAGCTCGTAGGTGGTCGGGTGGATGTCGGCGACGAGGCCCCAGCCGAGGCGGGAGCGCAGCCGCTCCTCCATGCCTTCCAGGTCGGACGGGCTCTTGTCGGCGGAGATGATGACTTGGCGGTTCTGGTCCACCAGCGCGTTGAAGGTGTGGAAGAACTCTTCCTGCGTGCTGTCCTTGCCGCTGATGAACTGCACGTCGTCGATCATCAGCACGTCCACCGAGCGGAACTGCTGCTTGAAGGCCATGGTGTCCTTGAAGCGCAGCGCCCGGATGAACTGGTACATGAACTTTTCCGCCGACAGGTAGATCACCTTGCGGTTCGGATCGTTCCGCCGGATCTGCCAGGCGATGGCGTGCATCAGGTGGGTCTTGCCCAGCCCGACGCCGCCGTAGAGGAACAACGGATTGAAGGTGACCGAAGTGGCATCGGCGACGCGCCGGGCGGCGGCGTGGGCCAGTTCGTTCGGCTTGCCCACCACGAAATTCTCGAAGGTGAAGCGGGGGTCCAGCGGCGCCGAGATGTCGGTCCGGTCCTCCAGCACCGAGGCGACCGCCGTGGGCGACTCGTCCGACGCGAAGGAGGGCGGCCCCGCCGAATAGGAGGATCCGATGTAGGAATTGGCGCCGTAGGAGGCGGCTCCATAGGGAGCCGATTGGCTGAGCGCCGCCGCCCGCGGGGCAGGCGCCGGGGGAACCGGGCCGCCGACTGCGGTGCCGGCGGCCGGATCGGAGTCGCGCGGCGCATCGCCCGCGTCCCCATCCGACGTCAATTCCGCCGTCAGCATGGACGGGGCGTTGGCCGAGGCCACCACGACGTCGATCGACAGCACGTCCGGATTCTCGCCGGCCCACAGGTTGCGGATGCGGTCGGCGTAGTGGGTCAGCACCCAGTCGCGCATGAAGCGGGTGGGCACGACGATGCGCACCTCCCCGCCGCGGATTCCGGCGAAGGAAAGCGGCTGCAGCCAGCTGCGGTAGGCGATCTCGCCCACCTCGTCCTTGAGGCGGCCCCGGATGCGGGCCCACTGCTGATCCAACGACGCGCCGACCGACATGCTTCCCCTACCCCGCTCCTTCCCCCCGGACGGCCCCGCGCCGCAGGGGGCACCGTCCCGCCGACTTCGCCCAGGCCTCTTAACTTAGGTCCCGCGCCTTCAAAACGTTCCTCTCCTGAAGACTCCAACGGTGGATGCCTCCCAACTGGACGGCAGCACTATCCCTTCGGCGAAGTTGGACTCCGCCTTTGCCACGTCGAGTTTTAAGAAAAGCATCGCTCCAGGAGCAACGGGTCGAGTCGAGCTTCTTGAGCGTCCCGCAACCTTGCCCGCGGCTTTGAACGTCTCCGTCCCTCAGCGAATGGCGCGAGACGTCAAAGACGACATCGGTGCGTCATTCCCAACGGAAGGAAAGTCTAATCAGCCGCCCTCGCCGTGGCAATAGGACAGAAAGCGAACGGTCCGGACTGCGGCAAAAATCACGCAGCGTTTCCGAAACCCGCCCCTGTCTTCGCCAAAGACCAGGACCACCGGAGGCGACTCGCCATCCAACAGCCGCGATCCCCTGCCCCACCGGAGTTCTGCCGGAGGACTCGGAAAGAACGGAGACTGTACTTACCAAAAACGCAAAAAGCCGCGCCCAGACCTGGTGCGCGGCTTTATAACGCCGAGTAAACTCAGAGAGCCTTGATGCGGGCCGACAGGCGCGACAGCTTGCGCGACACGGTGTTCTTGTGGAGAACGCCCTTGGAGGCTCCACGCATCATTTCCGGCTGCGCGGCCTTGAAAGCCTCAGCGGCTTCAGCCTTGTTGCCGGACGAGATCGCCGTCTCGACCTTCTTCACGAAGGTGCGGATACGGCTGACGCGGTTACGGTTGATCTCCGTACGACGCGCGGTTTGACGAATGCGCTTTTCAGCAGACTTATGATTGGCCATGAAAACCCTACTCCGGACGACACGCCTGTCCCAGTGCGAGGGGGCCTTATACGCTCCAGCCGAATGGGAGTCAAGGCACCGTCCAACACTGTTTTTCGGCAAAGGAAAGATTACGAGATCTTGACGGATTTCTGGTCCTCCCCCGCTAGATACGGGGGAGGAGTCGGGGGATGTCAGCGATGCTTCCAATCCGGCTGACGCTTCTCGGCGAAGGCGGCCATGCCCTCCTTCTGATCTTCGGTGGCGAAAGTGGAGTGGAAGATTCGGCGCTCCACCCGGATGCCTTCGGACATGGTCGTCTCGTAGGCGGCGTTGACGGCGTCCTTGGCCATCATGACGACCGGGCGCGAGAGCTTGGCGATCTTCTCGGCAACCTTCACCGCCTCGTCCACCAGCTCCGCTGCCGGCACGACGCGGCTGACGAGGCCGGCGCGCTCGGCCTCGGCCGCGTCCATCAGGCGGCCGGTCAGGCACATCTCCATGGCCTTGGACTTGCCGACGAAGCGGGTCAGGCGCTGGGTGCCGCCGGCGCCGGGGATGGTGCCGATGGTGATCTCCGGCTGGCCGAACTTGGCGGTGTCGGCGGCCAGAATGAAGTCGGCCATCATCGCCAGCTCGCAGCCGCCGCCCAGCGCGTAGCCGGCGACCGCGGCGATGGTCGGCTTGCGGCACTTGGCCAGCCGCTCCCACTTGGCGGTGATGAAGTTGGCCTTGTAGACGTCCATGTAGGAGAAGTTCTGCATCTCCTTGATGTCGGCGCCGGCGGCGAAGGCCTTCTCCGAACCCGTGACCACGATGGCGCCGACGGAGTCGTCGGCCTCCAGCGCGTCGAGCGCCTGTCCCAGCTCGGTCACCAGCAGGTCGGACAGCGCGTTCAGCGCCTTGGGCCGGTTCAGCGTGACGAGCCCGACCGGTCCGCGGGTTTCGACGAGAATGGTTTCGTACGGCATGATGCAGCAGGCTCCCGTGGGTTTGCCCCCTCGCTCCGGGCGGGGGGCTTCTGGTTTGCTCTTGGTCTCTTCCGAAGGAATCAGCGCGGAATCAGCGAGAAGCGGACGACCGTGGCCGCCGCCTTCGGGGCGGCCCTCGCGGCGTTGGGGGCGGCCGGCTCGACGAATTCCAGGCGCAGCTCCTCGCCCTCCCGCAGGAAGCTGGCGCTTCCGCCCGCCCGTTGCGGGGCGCGGCTCCAACCGAGCTGCGGCATGGTCTGGTTGTAGAAGGACAGGACCGCGTTGCGGTCCATGGCGCCCGCCATGACGGACTGCGCGATGCGTCCGGCGGGCTTGTCGAAGACCAGCGGCGCCTCCTCGGCGGGGGCGAGGCCCGGCATGACCGGCACGTCCCCCATGCCTTCGACGTAACGGGCAGAGTCGGCACGGGCGGGGTCGGCCGCCCAGGCGGACGAGGTTGCGGGCAATGGGACCCCGGCCAGACCCGCAAGGGCGGGGCCGGCGAGGAGGAGGGCGGCGAGCGTCGCCCTCGCGGTGGCCGATGGAGCCGTCATACCTTCCACCTATATCAACGCTGGCGTTGCGGACAATAGAAAGTCGAACGACCCGCCTGGACGATCCGGCGGACGCCCCCGGTCTTCGCGACGTCGCAGGTGCAGCCCGGACAGGGCGCGCCCTCGCGGTCGTAGACCGAGAACTGGTGCTGGAAATAGCCGAGTTCCCCCGACGCCTGCCGGTAGTCGCGCAAGGACGATCCCCCCGCGGCGATGGCCCGCTCCAGCACCGCGCGGATCGCCGTGGCCAGCCGCTCCGCCTTGGCGCCGGTCACCGTGGCGGCGATGCGCGTGGGGCTGAGGCGGGCGAGGAACAGCGCCTCCGACACGTAGATGTTGCCGAGCCCGGCGACCACGCTCTGGTCCAGCAGGGCGGCCTTGATGCTGGTCATCCGCCCGGCCAGCCGGTCGGCCAGCACCGGCCCGGAAAATTCGTTGCCCAGCGGCTCCGGCCCGAGGCCGCGTAGCAGCCGGTGCTCGGCGAGGGTCTCCGCCATGGCGAGGTCCATCAGGCCGAAGCGGCGGGCGTCGTTGAAGGTCACCACCGTCCCGGCGTCGGTCTCCAGCACGACATGGTCGTGGGCGCCCCAGGCGACGGGCCGTTCCGGCGTGATGATCATGCGGCCCGACATCCCGAGATGGGCGATCAGCACCGTCCCGTCGTCGAGATGGAGCAGGATGTATTTGGCGCGGCGGCGCACCGACTCGACGCGGCGGCCGGTCAGCCGTTCGCAGAATCCGTCCGGAAAGGGAACGCGCAGGTTGGCCCGGCGCTGGAGCACCTGGACCAGGGTCCGCCCCTCCAGATGCGGGGCAAGGCCGCGGCAGACGGTTTCGACTTCGGGAAGTTCGGGCATGATGGCAAGGAGGATGGTGGGAAGCGCCGGTTGACGCAAGGGGCGCCTTCAGCCCTTCAAACCGTCCACCAGCCTCCGCAAGGCCCGCGCCACCGCCGCCGCCGGGCCGGACCAGTCGCCGCTTCGGGTCTGGCGGAACAGGCGGGCGGTGGGGTACCAGGGACTGTCCTCCCGTTCCATCAGCCAGCGCCAGTCCGGCGGGTGTGGAAGCACCACCCAGACCGGCACCCCCAGCGCCCCGGCCAGATGGGCCGGCCCGGTGCAGGAGGAGATCACGAGGTCGAGGTTGGCCATGATCGCCGCGGTGTCGGCAACGTCGGCGATCTGCGGCCCCAGGTCGGTGAAGGAGGGCGGCAGGTCCATCCCCTCCAGATCCTCCCGCCCCGGCCCCTTCTGAAGCCCGAAGACGCGCACGCCCGGCACGTCCAGCACCGGCCGCAGCCCGGCCAGCCGGGGCGAGCGCTGCGCGTCGCCGTGGAAGGACGGGTTGCCCGCCCAGACCAGCCCGACCCGCAGCCCCCGCCCCCCCGTCGGTTGCCCGTCCGCCAGCCGCTCGCCCCAGGTGGCGGCGCGCCGCGGATCAGGACGCAGATAGGGCACGCGGGCGGGGATCGCATCCAGACTCGGGCAAAACAGGCCGGCCAGGCTCATCAGCGGGATCTGGACGTCGGTGTCGGGCAGGCCGCCTACCCCCGGAAAGTCGAAGGCCCGTGGGATCACCGTCACCCGCGCCGGGTCGGTGTTGCCCTCCAGCAGGGACAGCAGCGGTCCGTGGGCCTCCAGATAGACGCGCGCCGGTCCGGCGCGCAGGACCGCGTCGAGGAAGCGGACGAACTGGATGGTGTCGCCCAGCCCCTGTTCGGCATGGACCAGGATGGTCCGCCCCGTCAGGTCCGTGCCGTCCCACAGCGGTTGGCGGAAGGGCCGGCGCTGCCCGGCCAGGGCTTCGCTGCGCCAGCGCCATTCGAATTCCGCCCAGCCGGCGGCGTAATCGCCCTGGCGCAGCAGCAAATGGGCCAGATTCCAGTGGGCGACGACCAGATGCGGCGCCACGCGCAGGGCGCCGCGGAAGGCCTCCTCCGCGTCCCGCGGGCGGTCGAGATGCACCAGGGCGTCGCCGCGGACGACCAAGGCCTCGCCGAGGTCCGGAGCCAGCCGCAGCGCCCGGTCGGCCAGCCGCAGCGCCCGGTCGTGCTCCTCCAACTGGGTCGACAGCGCGCCGAGGTTGGACAGGGACGGCGCGTGCGCCGGATCGCAGGCCAGCGCCGCGCGGGCGGCCGTCACGGCCTCCGCCCGCCGCCCCTGCGCGGCCAGCGCCAGCCCCAGCTTGGCATGGGTCTCCGCCTCCTGCGGGGCCAGCCCGCGCGCCCGGCGGGCCAGCCGTTCCGCCGCCGCCGCGTCACCGCCGTCGAACCGGCCCAGCGACAGGTTGCACAGCGCCAGCGGCTCGGCCGGCAGGACGGCGAGGATCCCGCGCAGCAGCCGGGCGGCTTCCCCCGTCCGGCCGTCGCGGTAGAGTGCGGCGGCGTGGGCGGTCAGGATCGGCACGCCCACCGCCTCTGCCACCGGGCGGGTGAGCCGCGCCACCGCCCGCCCGGCCTCCCCCCGCTCCAGAAGAGCCCGCCCTTCCCGCTCCACCGCCCGGTCGGCGAGGTAGCGCGCCTCCAGGCTGTCGGGCTGAAGCGTCAGGAGCCGTTCCAGCGTCAGGAGCGATTCGTCGTGCCGCCCGACGCCGCGGCAGGCCAGGGCGAGCTGGAACAGGGCCGCCGCGTGGTCGGGCTGGAGCGCCAGCGCCCGCCGCAGGGCGGCCACCGCCCCCTCCCCGTCCTCCAGGATCAGCCGGACGCGGGCGAGGTCGTAGCGCAGGCCCGGATTGTCGGGGACCAGCCCGATCGCCCCGACGAACAGCGCCGCGGCCAGTTTCGGCCGGTCCGTCTGGCCGTAGAGCACGCCCAGCAGATGCAGCGCGCTCGCCTGATGGGGATCGGCGTCGAGGATGCGGCCATAGAGGATCTCAGCCTCGGCCAGACGGCCGGACTCGTGATGGTCGAAGGCGATGGCCAGGGCTTCCGCGATTGTCGCCATGTGTCCGCGTGTGTCCGCGCTGGATGGTGAAAGGTGCGAAGGGTAGCAGACCTACCGGAAAAGCGCGCGCAGCCGGTCGGCCACGGCCTCCAGCGGCGCCCGCCAGTCCCCCGCCGCCGTCTGCCGGAACAGGCGGGCCGAGGGGTACCAGGGCGAGTCGTCCCGTCCGACCAGCCAGCGCCAGTCCGGCGCGTGGGAGAGCAGCAGCCAGACCGGATGCCCCAGCGCGCCGGCGAGGTGGGCGGTCGCGTTGTCGATGGTGACGACGAGGTCGGTGGTGGCGATCTGCGCGGCCAACCCCTCCAGGTCGTCCTTGCGGTCCAGCCCGGGCGGCAGCGCGACGGCGACGCCGTCGGCCGCCAGCGCGGCCACCTCGTCCGACCAGTCGCCGTATTGCAGCACCACCATGTCGGCGCCCGCCACGTGCAGCGTGCGCGCCAGATCGGCCAGCGGGAGGTTGCGCAGGCGCCCCCATTTCGGGTTGGTGGTGTGCCAGGCGATGCCGACCAGGGGACGCCGGCCGGTCCGCCGAAGCGCCGGCGTCCGCGCCGGATCGGCGCTCAGCATCGGACGAAGCCGGCGGAAATCCTCCTCGGCGCGCAGCAGAAGGCGCGGCAGGCTGCCCGACGGGACCTGCGCGGCGATGTCCGGCGCGGACAGGCGCGGGTCCGGCCGTGGGCCGCGCGGCACCACCTCCACCCCCGGCAGCGCGCGGGCGAACAGCGGCGCCAGGCGCGCGTCGCACTCCAGCAGGCAGCCGGCCAACCCTCCCGTTGATGATTGCGTCTCTTCCATTGACGATTGCGTCAACAACGGGAGCAGCGTGGCGAACATCAGCTCGTCGCCGACCCCCTGCTCCCCCCAGACGAGCAGCCGCCCGCCGCCCAGCGGCCGGCCGGTCCACGCCGGTTGCGGGAAACGTCCGGCGGTGCGGCACCAGGGCTCGGCGGACCAGCGGTCCTCCCAGGCGTCCCAGCCTTCCGCGAAGCGTCCGAGCGCCAGCAGCGCCGACGCCCGCGCCAGCCGCGCGTCGGCCAGGGCGGGGTCGCGGGCGAGCGCCGCGTCGGCCTCGGCCAGCGCTTCCGCCGGGTCGCCGCAGAGCGTGTGGGCGTCGGCGAGATTGTTGCGGATGGCCGCCGAGTCCGGCCGGAGCGCCGCCGCCCGCCGCAGGGCGTCCCGCGCGCCCTCCGGATCGCCCTGCCCCTTCCGCACGTTGGCCCGGTTGTTCCACAGCGCGGCGTCGGCGGGGTCCAGCGCCAGGCCACGCTCGTAGGCGTGGCGGGCGGCGGGCAGCGCGCCACGGTCCTTGCGCCACGCGCCCAGCCGGTTCCACAGCGCCGCCCGCTCCGGGTCGAGCCGCAGGGCGCGGCACAAATCCGCCTCCCCCGCGTCGGGCCGCAAGGCCAGAGCACCCAGCAGCCCGGCGTCGTCCGGCGCCAGCAGCGCGGCGATCCGCCGCTGGGTCAGCGCCTCCCCCGGCCGGTCCAGCGCGTCCAGCGCGTCGGCGTGGTTGATGCGCGGATCGGCGAGCCCCGGCCGGATGGCCACGGCGGCGCGCAGGGCCCGCTCCGCCGGGGCCGGATCGCCGGCGGCCAACCGGCGCAGCGCGAAGTTGTTGAGAAGCCCCACCCGCTCCGGATCGAGGGTGGCGGCGCGGGCCAGCGCCTCCGCCGCTGCGCCGAAGCGGCCCAGTGCCTCCAGCAGGCCGGCGTGGTTGGCGTGCGGGTCGGGCTGGCCTTCATCCCCGGCGATGGCCTGCTCGACCAGCGCGCAGCCCTCCTCCAGCCGCCCGCACTGGGCGAGCAGGAGGCCGCGCAGATGCAGGGCCGGCGGGTGGCCGGGAACGGCGTCGAGGATCTGCCCGTAGACCGAGTCGGCCTCGGCGAAGCGTCCCTCCCGCTGGAGGTCGAAGGCGATCAGCAGGGCTTCCTGCAGCGTGGCCATGGTCCCCCCGTCAGTCCCCCATCGTCTGGCCGTGGGCACGGTGGCGAAGGCGGGGCGCGGGGTCAAGCTCGCAAAAACCGCGCGCCGGGGGTGCGTCACGGCAACGCCCCGGCTGGCGCGAGCCCAGGTCGCGCGCTATGTTGCGCGCCATGACCGATCCGCGCACCCCCTCCGCCCCGTCCCAGCCCGCAGCTCCGGCCCAGGCCACCGGCGTGTCCGCCGGGGCCGAAGGGAACTGGTTCGGCTACCGCCCCGTCGATCCCGACGCCAAGTCCGGCCTCGTCCGCGCCGTCTTCGACAGCGTGGCCGGGCGCTACGACCTGATGAACGACCTGATGTCGGGCGGCATCCACCGGCTGTGGAAGGACACGCTGATGGAGATGGTCGCCCCGCGCGCCGACATGACGCTGCTCGACGTGGCGGGCGGCACCGGCGACATCGCCTTCCGCTTCCTGGAGCGCGGCGGCGGGCGGGCCGTGGTCTGCGACATCACCGAGTCGATGGTCCGCGTCGGGCGCGACCGCTCCTACGACCGCAACCTGCTGACCGGCGTGAACTGGACGGTCGGCGACGCCGAAAGGCTGCCCATCGCCCCCCGTTCGGTGGACGCCTACACCATTGCGTTCGGCCTGCGCAACGTCACGCGCATCGACGCCGCGCTTTCCGAGGCGCGCCGCGTGTTGAAGCCCGGCGGAAAGTTCTTCTGCCTGGAGTTCAGCCACGTGGTCCTTCCGGTCCTGCGCGAGATCTACGACGTCTATTCCTTCCAGGTCCTGCCGCGGCTCGGCCGCATGGTGGCCGGGGACGAGGACAGCTACCGCTATCTGGCGGAGAGCATCCGCCGCTTCCCCGAGCAGCAGGCGCTGGTCAAGCGCATCGAGGCCGCGGGATTCGGCGCGGTGCGCGTGCGCAACCTGACGGGCGGAATCGCCGCCATCCATTCCGGCTGGCGGATCTGACCGGATGCTGTTCCGGACCGCCCGAAACATCGGCCGCCTCTTCGTGATCGGCCGCACGCTGGCGCGCTACAACGCGCTGCCGGAAACGCTGCCGCAGACCGCCCCCGGCTTCGCGCTGTTCTGGCGCTGGGTCGGCAACGCCAAGGAGCCGGGCCGCGTCGGCCAGCGGCTGGCCCGCGCGCTGGCCGACCTGGGGCCGACCTACATCAAGCTGGGGCAGCTGCTGTCCACCCGCTCCGACCTCGTCGGCGAGCGGATGGCGCTGGATCTGGCCGAGCTTCAGGACAAGCTGCCGCCCTTCCCGGGATCGCAGGCCCGCGCCATCGTCGAAGAGGAGCTGGGCGCCCCGATCGGCAAGCTGTTCCGCAGCTTCGACGAGGCGCCGGTCGCCGCCGCCTCCATCGCGCAGGTGCATTTCGCCGTCACCGCCGACGGGCGGGAGGTCGCGGTCAAGGTGCTGCGGCCGGGCATCGAGAACGCCTTCGAGCGGGACATCGACCTGTTCTATTGGCTGGCCGAGCTGGCCGTCATGGTCATGCCCAAGCTGAAGCGGCTGCGCCCGCGCGAGGTGGTGGACACCTTCGCCCGCACCTCCCGCCTGGAGATGGAGCTGCGGATGGAAGCCGCGGCGGCGTCGGAGCTGGGCGAAAACTTCAAGGACGACCCCACCTTCAACGTACCGGCCATCGACTGGGACCGCACGGCGCGCCGCGTCCTGACGCTGGAGCGCATCCGCGGCTTCAAGGTGGACGAGTCGGAAAAGCTCAATGCCGCCGGCTACGACCGCGACGAGATCCTGGCCAAGGCCTCGGCCAGCTTCTTCAACCAGGTGTTCCGCGACGGCTTCTTCCACGCCGACCTGCATCCCGGCAACCTGTTCGTCACCCAGGACGGCAACATCACCGCCGTCGATTTCGGCATTATGGGCCGGCTGGACCGGGCGACGCGGACCTACCTCGCCGACATGCTCATCGGCTTCCTGACCGGCGACTACCGCCGCGTCGCCGTGGTGCATTTCGAGGCGGGCTACGTCCCGCGCCACCAGTCGATCGAAGTCTTCACCCAGGCCTGCCGCGCCATCGGCGAGCCGCTGCAGAACAAGCCGTTGAGCGAGATTTCCGTCGGCCGTCTGCTCGCCCAGCTCTTCGCGGTGACCGAGCAGTTCGAGATGGAGACCCAGCCGCAGCTCCTCCTGCTCCAGAAGAGCATGCTGACGGCGGAGGGGGTGGGCCGCATCCTGAACCCGAACATCAACATGTGGGAGCTGGCGCGCCCGCTGATCGAGGACTGGATGCGCGAGAACCGTGGGCCGGAGGCCCAGGTTCTCGACGATCTGGAGGCCATGGTGTCGACGGTGCGCCGCCTGCCCTGGCTGGTGAACCAGGCCGAACGCGCCGCCGCCGAGCTGGCCGACGGCGGCCTGCGCCTGCACCCCCACTCGATCAAGCACATGCTCGACCGCTGGGTGGAGCGCCGGATCAGCGAGCGCGTCGCCCTGTGGATCATCGTCGTGCTGCTGACGGTGATCGCGGTCCGGGTGCTGTAGGGGCCTTTTCGGCGGCGCGCGGAAGGGGTGCGGCGGCGTGCCCCTCCCCCTTGGGCGTCGTTGACCCCGCCGCCGCCCGGCCGGACACTGGAGTCGTCGCAACCGTTCGCGGAGGGAAGCCATGGCCCGCGACGAATTCCAGGCGCTTCTGACCTACATCCGAACCGACCAGCTCCAGCCGCACCGGTCCCGCTCCGGCCCGCTGGAGTCCCCGCCCCCCGTCGTCACCATCGCCCGCGAGCACGGGACCGGCGGCGAGGCGATCGCGGCCAAGCTTGCCGAGTCGCTGGGGGTGCCCTGCTTCGACAAGGAAATCCTCGACGCCGTGGTGGCGACGGCCACCTCCGACCCGACGCTGATGCGCCAGCTCGACGAGAAGCTGCCGGGGCGGGCGGGGATGTTCCTCTACGCCAGCCTGATGGGGCTGCACGACCCGCTGACCGAGTACCAGCGGCTGCTGACCCGCGTGGTCAACGGCATCGCCTTCCGCGGCGGGGTGATCGTCGGGCGCGGGGCGCATCTGCTGCTGCGCGGGGCGCCGCGCTTCCGCGTCCGCATCGTCGGCTCGGACGAGGTCTGCGCCGCCCGGCTGGCCGGCGGCGCCCCCGCCAAGATCGCCGACGCGCTGCATGAGGTGCAGCGGGTCAACGCCGCCCGCGCCAAGTATTTCAAGGAGTTCTTCAAGATTTCCAACGGCGATCCGCTGCAGTACGACCTGATCGTCAACACCGACCGCTTCACCGACCTGGGCGCCGTCACGGACCTGATCCTGCACGCCTACCGGATCCATGGCGGGCATGCCGAGACTCAGCCGCCCTCACCGATCCACCAGGACTCGACCAGCGGGCCGTAGAGGGGCGTCGCCTCCGGGTGCTTCAGCCGCGACCAGCGGGCCATGCGGTCGGCCGGGCTGTGGAACAGCGGCACCATGTAATGCCCCCACAGCAGCACCCGGTCGAGCGCGCGGACGCGGGCCACGAGGTCGGCGCGGGTCCGCGCCTCGGCGATGGAGGCGGCGATGGCGTCCACCACCGGATCGCGGATGCCGGGGTAGTTGCGGCTGCCCGGCTGGTCGGCCGCCTCGGAGCCGTAATAGTAGAGCTGCTCGTTGCCCGGCGAGAGGCTGGAGACCCACCAGCGCAGGGTCATATCGAAATCGAAATGATCGAGGCGCGCCTGGTACTGCGCGTTGTCCACCGTGCGCACCGTGGCGGCGATGCCCAGCCGCTCCAGCGAGCGGGCGTATTCCAGCGCCACCCGCTCGTCCGCCGGGTTGCCCAGCAGGATTTCGAAGGCGAAGGGACGCCCCGCCCCGTCGGTCAGCCGGCCGCCGCTCACCCGCCAGCCGGCCTCGGCCAGCAGGCGCAGCGCCTCCCGCAGGTTGTCCCGCGCCCCCGCCGGGCCGCTGCCGTCGGTGCGCGGCAGGGTGAAGGGCTCCGTGAACAGCGCCGGCGGCAGGCGGTCGCGGAAGGGCTCCAGCACCGCCCGCTCCTCCGGCCCCGGCAGGCCCTCCGCCGCCAGTTCGGAGTTCGGGTAGTAGCTCGCGGTGCGGGCCAGCGCGCCGTGGAACAGCGTCTTGCCGATCCAGGCGAAGTCCGTGGCGAGGCCGAGCGCCCGCCGCACCCGGATATCCTGGAACGGCGGGCGGCGGGTGTTGAAGATCAGGCCGCGGGCGAACTCCGGACGGCGGTGCGGCAGTTCCTCCAGCACGATCCGCCCCGCGCGCAGCGCCGGGCCGTCGTAGCCGGTGGCCCATTTGGCGGGATCGGATTCGCGCCGCACGTCGCCCTGCCCGGCCAGGAAGGCCTCCAGAGCCACCGAGTCGTCACGGTAATAGGTGAAATCCAGCGTGTCGGCGTTGAACAGCCCGCGCCGCGACGGCAGGTCCCGCCCCCAGTAGTCGGCCACCCGCTCGTAGACGATGCGCCGCCCGGCCTCGGCCTGCTTAACCCGGTAGGGGCCGCTGCCCAGCGGCGGGTCGAGCGTCGTCGCGGCGAAGTCACGCCCCGCCCACCACGCCTTGGCGTGGATCGGCATCAGCCCCATCAGCAGCGGCATCTCGCGGTCGAAACGCCCGTCCGGGCCGGGGGCGAAGGCGAAGCGGACGGTGCGCGCGTCCGGCGCCTCGGCGCTCGCCACCTTGGCGTAGTACTGGCGGCGGTTCGGCGTGCCGTGGGCGCGCTGGATCTCCAGCGAGAACAGCACGTCGGCGGCGGTCACCGGCGTCCCGTCGTGCCAGCGCGCGGCGGGGTTCAGGTGGAAGACGGCGGCGCTCCGGTCCTCCGGCACCTCCAGGCTCTCGGCCAGCAGGCCGTAGAGCGAGAAGGGCTCGTCCCACGAGCGTGTCAGCATCGTTTCGAAGACGAAACCAAGCCCCAGGGCGGGCACGCCCTTGACCACATGAGGGTTCAGCGTGTCGAAGCCGCCGGTCACCGCCTGGCGCAGCGTGCCGCCCTTGGGCGCGTCGGGGTTGACGTAGGCGAAATGCGCGAAGCCCGGCGGATAGGCGGGGTCGCCATGCATGGCGATGGCGTGGGAAGGTCCTGGCGGCGGTTCGGCCCGCGCCGCAAGGGGAAAAAAGGCGAGACAGAGCAGCGCAAAGAGGATGCAGGGCATGGCGAAGGCTCGTCCCTTTGCCGCACCTGCGCAAGTGGCTTTGACTTATGGCCGCTTCTGCCTAAACTCCGCGCGCGCGGCGCCGGGAGCTTTGGCCCGCGTCCACAACCAAGCGCAACCCGCTTTTGCAGTCGAAGGATGGTTTTCCATGGATCTCAGCAAGGTTCCGGTCGGCAAGAACGCCCCGTGGGACGTGAACGTGGTCATCGAGATCCCGTTGCGCGGCGAGCCGGTGAAGTACGAGATCGACAAGGAGTCGGGCGCGATGTTCGTCGACCGCTTCCTGCACACCGCCATGTACTACCCCTGCAACTACGGCTTCATCCCGCACACCCTGTCGGGTGACGGCGACCCGGTGGACGTCTGCGTGGTCGGCCGCCATTCGGTCATCCCGGGCGCCGTGCTGCGCTCGCGCCCGATCGGCGTGCTGTTCATGGAGGACGAGGGCGGCGAGGACGAGAAGCTGCTGGCCGTTCCGGTCGACAAGCTGCACCCGTTCTACAGCAACGTGAAGTCCTACAAGGACCTGCCGGAGATCACCACCGAGCAGATCGCCCACTTCTTCCAGCACTACAAGGATCTGGAAAAGGGCAAGTGGGTGAAGATCCTGCGCTGGGGCGACGAGCAGGAAGCCGCCAGGAAGATCCAGGAAGGCATGGAGCGCGCCGCTGCCGCCACCAAGGGCCAGCCCGGCCCGGTGGTCTGACGCGCCTCTCGACTGGACGGGTTGCAAGGGCCGGCTCCGCAGCGCGGGGCCGGTCCTGCAACGCGGACCGTCCCCATTTTCCCCCTCACCCGGTCAGGGCAGCGACTTCTCGACCGAGGTCACCGCCTCCTTCAGGATTTCCGCGCTGCGCTTCAGCGCCGCCGCCTCCTCCTCCGACAGGTCGGGCATCACCGTCTCCAGGACGCCGCCCGCCCCGATCACCCGCGGCAGCGACAGCGCCACGTCCGGCACGCCCAGCACCTCGTCGTTGAGGATGGAGCAGGTCAGCACCGCCCGTTCGTCCCCGGCGATGGCCGCCACGATGCGCGACAGGCCGCCGGCGATGCCGAAGGCGGTGTGGCCCTTGCCGTCGATGATGTGATAGGCGGCGCGGCGCACGCCATCGTCGATGGCGGCGCGATCCTCCGCGGTCAGGGGGCGCTTCAGCCGGTCGGCGCCGCGGTCCACCGGCAGGCAGGCGACGGTGGCGCCGGACCACAGCAGGACTTCCGAATCGCCATGCTCGCCCACCACATGGGCGTGCACCGACTTCGGCGTCACCCCCAGCCGGTCGGCCAGCAGCGCGCGGAACCGCGCGGTGTCGAGGATCGTGCCGGAGCCGATCACCCGCGACGGCGGCAGGCCGGAGATGCGGGTGGCGATCTGCGTCATCACGTCCAGCGGGTTGGTCGCCACCAGCAGGATGGCGTCGGGCGCCGCCCCCAGGACCGCCGGGATGATGGCGCCGAAGACCGCCGCGTTGCGCTCCAGCAGCTGCAGGCGCGTCTCGCCGGGCCGCTGCGCCACGCCCGCGGCCAGCACCACCACCCCGGCCCCGGCCAGCGCCGCGTAGCCGCCGTGGCGCACCTGGGCGGCGCGGGCGAAAGGCACGGCGTGGGCGATGTCCTGCGCCTGGGCCGCGGCCAGCTTCTCGTTCATGTCGACCAGCACGACCTCGCTGGCCGCACCGCTCATCACCATGGCGAATCCGGCGGTGGCGCCCACCGCGCCGGCCCCGACGATCCCGACCTTCATGGCTCCCGCTCCCTGCTTTTTCCGTTGAAGGTCAACAGGGTGGAGCATCGCGCCCGCCCGCTCAAGCCCCGATGCGCGGCGGGGATAGACGCTCCGGAGGGGGGCGCGACAAAGGGCGCCTGTACAAAGGTATGACCAATGTGTATGTTGCACTGCAACATGAGCGGCGATCGGTCGCGTTCCCGTCCCGCAATTGCCTCATTACTCCAGATTGCAAGTCGATGGCCCTAGTCCGATCTTTACCGGAATGGCGCCTGTTCGAGCCTTGCTGTGTGAGACGAACCCCCGGAACCCGGCCATGACCGTTCGCAACCTCGACCGCCTGTTCAAGCCCGCCTCCATCGCCTTGATCGGGGCGACCCGAAAGCCGAACACCATCGGCGCCGTGGTGGCCCGCAACCTGTTCAACGCCGGGTTCGACGGCCCGATCATGCCGGTGACCGGCGAGCGCGCGGTCGAGGGGGTTCTGACCTACAAGACGGTGGACGATCTGCCGGTCACGCCGGATCTGGCGGTGATCTGCACTCCCGCCGCCACCGTGCCCGCCACGATCGAGGCGCTGGGCAAACGCGGGACCAAGGCGGCCATCGTCATCTCCAGCGGCTTTTCCAAGGAGCAGACCCAGACCCTGCGCGAGGCGGCGAAGCCCCACCTGATGCGCGTGCTGGGCCCCAACAGCCTGGGCATCATGGTGCCGGGCCGCGGGCTGAACGCCAGCTTCGGCCACGTCACCCCGAAGAAGGGCGACGTGGCGCTGGTGGCGCAGTCGTCCATGGTGGTGACCTCGATCGCCGACTGGGCGACGGCGCGTGGGATCGGCTTCTCGCACCTGATCTCGATGGGCGACAAGGCGGACGTCGATTTCGGCGACCTGCTGGACTATCTGGCCGGCGACGCCACCGTGCGGGCCATCCTGCTTTACATCGAGAGCATCACCGACGCCCGGAAGTTCATGTCGGCGGCGCGCTCCGCCGCCCGTCAGAAGCCGGTAATCGTCATCAAGTCCGGCCGCACCGACGAGGCGCTGGAGGCCTCCACCTCCCACACCGGAGCGCTGGCGGTGTCCGACGCCGTCTATGACGCCGCCTTCCGCCGCGCCGGCATCCTGCGCGTCAGCGGCCTGGACGAGCTGTTCGACGCGGTGGGCACGCTCGGCACCGGGTCGCCGATCACCGGCGACCGGCTGGCCATCCTGACCAACGGCGGCGGCATGGGGGTTATGGCGACCGACAGCCTGATCCTGTCCGGCGGGCGGCTGGCCCAGTTCGCGCCGGAAACCATGGACGCGCTGGAGAAGGCGCTGGGCGCCGGCAGCGCCCGCAACCCGCTGCGCATCGGTGGCGACGCCCCGCCCAAGCGCTACGCCGACGCGCTGAACGCGCTGATGGCCGACCCCAACAACGACGCCGTGCTGGTGCTGAACTGCCCGACCGCGGTGACCGATGGGCTGGCCGCCGCGCAGGCGGTGGTCGACACCATGATCGCCAACAAGACGCGCAAGCACCCGGTGCTGACCAGCTGGCTGGGCGACAACACGGCGGCTGAGGCGCGCAAGCTGTTCGCCGCCAACCGCGTCCCCACCTACGACACGCCCAGCCACGCGGTGCGCGCCTTCCTGCATCTGGTGGAATACCGCCGGAACCAGGAGCTGCTGATGGAGACTCCGCCGTCGGTGCCGGAGGATTTCCAGCCTGACGGCATCACGGTGCGCAAGATCATCTCCCGCGCCATCGCCGAGAAGCGCGACTGGCTGAGCGAGTATGAGGCCAAGCGCGTGCTCGCCGCCTACGGCGTCCCGGTGGTCGACACCCGCCGCGCCGACACGCCGGACGAGGCCGCCCACTGCGCCGAGATGATCGGCGGGCCGCTGGCGCTGAAGATCCTGTCGCCGGACATTACCCACAAGTCGGACGTCGGCGGCGTCGCCCTGCACCTGACCGAGCCGGCGGAAGTCAAGGCCGAGGCCGAGGCGATGCTGGCCCGCGTGCGCGAGGCGGTGCCCGACGCCCGCATCGAGGGCTTCACCGTCCAGGAGATGGCGGTGCGCGCCGACGCCTACGAGTTGATCGTCGGCATGACCGAGAACGAGCTGTTCGGCCCCGTCCTGCTGTTCGGCGAGGGCGGCATCGGGGTGGAGGTGGTGGAGGACTACGCGCTCGCATTGCCGCCGCTGAACATGCGGCTGGCGACGGAGCTGATCGGCCGCACCCGCATCTGGCGGCAGCTGCAGGGCTACCGCTCGCGCGCCGCGGTCGATCTGGAGGCGGTGGCGTTGACGCTGAACAAGATCTCGCAGCTCATCGTCGATTTCCCGGAGATCGCCGAGCTGGACGTCAACCCACTGCTTGCCGACGCGGAGGGCGTGCTGGCGCTCGACGCCCGCATCAAGGTCGGCGTCCCGGCCCTGCCCGGCGCCAAGCGGCTGGCCATCCGCCCCTACCCCAAGGGGTTGGAGGACCGCATCGCCATCAAGGACGGCCGCCAGTTCCTCGTCCGCCCCATCCTGCCGGAGGACGAGCCGCTGGTGCACCACATGGTGGCCAACCAGACGCAGGAGGATCTTCGGCTGCGCTTCTTCGCGCCGCTGAAGCGGCTGTCGCATCAGGCCGCCGCCCGCCTGACCCAGATCGACTACGACCGCGAGATGGGTCTGGTCGCCGTCGGGCCGGACCCGGAGACCGGCGACACCATCATGTACGGCGTGGTGCGCATCACCGCCGACCCCGACAACCTGCGCGCCGAATACGCCGTGATGGTGCGGTCGGACATGAAGGGCCAGGGGCTGGGCTACCAGCTGATGAACAAGATCCTGGACTACGCCCGTTCCCGCGGGATCAAGGAGGTCTACGGCGAGGTCCTGCGCGAAAACACCAGCATGCTTGGCATGTGCCGCGCGCTCGGCTTCATCCGCAAGGAGAACCTGGACGAGCCGGGTGTCGTGGAGGTGAGGATCGAACTGGGCGGCGGCCTCGCGTCCCACTCCGCAAGCTGAGCGAGACGGTGGGAGCGGACGGGGCGCGGTGCCGGGTTCGGAACTTGGCATCGCGCCCGAGGCGGAAGCGGCATGCCTCCGGTGCAGTCGGCGGACGGTTGGGCACGGCGCATCCAACGATCCGAATCACATTTTTGCCAGCGGCCGATGTGCCAGCGCCTGACGCGCTTGGAACGGATTGCCGTTTTCCTGAAGCCGCTGCAAACGGCCCCGTTCCATCAGCATGCCAATTAACCCAGACACCTTGATCAAGGTTTGGGATGCAAATTAAAATTCCTATCGACAAGCTGATGCCGTTGGAATTTTTCAGGTCTTTCAGCTATTGAATCCAATCTTGTTCTTATGTCCTTCAAAAATAATACACATTCATTAAGTATATAAATGCTTCCATTTATATTCTTTATAATCTCTAAAACATCAATGTCACCAGATCTATTGGTAGGTATTTCATCAAATTCTGGAACTCTTAGTTTTGAATACGTGATACCAGGACCGAAATAAACGATGCAATCGTCAGCCACTTCCTTACAGTCATTACAGCTGAAATTCACATTTCTCAATGCAGCACCCTCTATCATGCGCAGCATTAGATTTTTATCTATAACATTATCTCCTCTGCTCACTCTTTCATATCTTCTGGAAATGTCGGTGCTTGCGTGATGAGCGACCACCATGGCACGATCGACTCTCCGCCACAGGTGATTGATGGTGATGCGCGGTCCACCCATCGCAATCCTCCTACAAAGCCCCTTCTAAAGTTCGATTGCGGCCAGCAATTCCGAAACTTCTTTTGCCTGCGGCGGCGCAACAAAATCTTCCCTGAACCGGAGGATCTTTGGCTGATCCTGCAATGGAACGAGTTCAAGCGCCTTATCCAAAATCATCAAAGCGTGTTCATTGCGGCGCCGAGCACGCAAGCATTGAGCAAGACCCATATAGTAGGTGGCGTCCTTCGGATCCATTCGGATCAGCACAGCAAACTGTTTGGAAGCTTCCTCCAGTCGGTTGGCATCGCGCAAGAACGTTGCATAAATCTTGATATTGTTTTCCTCATCGCCGTCCAAAGTCATGGCCCGTTCAATATCGCGGAACGCCTCCTCGGCGATGCCAAACCCCTCCAAGTGGCGGCACCCTATGGCGCGGTTCCGCAAAATCAGCGCCTGCAATTTCGGTGTCAGGGAAGGCCCCCGCCGCTCCAGGATGGACGTACAAAAGCTGTACAACCTGTCGTAGGAAGAAACTTCTATAAGAGCGTTGAATATTCTTTTGATCTGCGACTCTGAACACTTATCCCCCAGTTCAACCAATTGCTGAAACACCTCATCGCGACGTGATGGAAAAATGTCCATTTCGAGGCAACGAAGTTCGATTTCGGCACTGATGTTTTTGGGATTGCGCCGAACAGCCCTTTCATAGAGCCGATAGGCATGCTCACGATAGCCACTTTCCCGGCATATATCTCCCACCTGTTCAATCTCATCCGAAGAAATTGCGATGGCCTCCCTCGTCCCATCGCCGAGCATGTCTGTAAAAGTAAGCAGAGCCTTTTTGAAATCAGCTTCCCGTGCAAGCCTGGTGCTGTCTGGCGCACTCAGCAGATTGGCAAAAGATCTCTCAATTGCCTCGATAAAGTCACGACCTGAAACCAGTTCATCAATCCTTCGGCTGCTGGCGAGATCCAGCTTCACAACTTCCAAATTTTCTTCAAGACCCTTTATCTCAACATCTTTTTCGATAAGCACTTCCCGCAGCTTTTTGACCTGTTCACGAAGCTGCTCGCTCATGTCCTGGAACTGATTGGAAAACGAGGCCGGAACCCAACCCAGGGAACTTGCAGCATACTGCGTGAAATGCGCGGCAGACGCGCCACAGATGTAGCGAAGCTCATCACTGTTCGACCAGAATTTGACCATCCTTCCTTGTGACAAGCGAGCACGAAATGCGTTCAGCGCCGTAGAGTTGTCCGATATCTTGGCAATTGGAATGTCGAGATACTCAGATTTTTTCCTAGCCCAATCATCTCTGACGTCTTCTCGTATAATGAACGCTATGATTTCCTTTCCGCTCTCTAGAGCGTAATCAAATTCCATTTCCGTATATGACTTTTTTGTTGTGCTATCAATCTCTCCATATCTGGTCGCCAAAATAACAACAAAGCAATCGGCTTGATCAATCTGCTTCTTAATGAATTGAAACTGCGCTTCATTCGTTGCAACAAATGATTCCATTCCGATTGGAAAATTTCCACCATCAATAATAGCGTCGAAGACAGCCCGACGCTCCTCTTGCAATCCCTCGTAGACGGAGCTGACAAAAAATTGGAATTTTCGCGACGACGCAGCCATAGGAAATCCCTTTCGGAGGATCACGCCGGAATTCGGTAGTTTTTAATACAATGCAGCAATTCTAGCGCGTATGTCAACGGCATCATATGCCGAATTTGATATATAAACACGCGATGGACACGGCGATGGGTTGCGATTATCCATGATCGCTCGCATCTTGCGCCGCGCGGAGCCTGCTCATACCGGATATTTAATGCCAGCAGCGCTGGAAAATGGGCTTTCGCCGCCCACAGGTGACCTATGCCCTCATTTCACGCCCTTTCAGGGCGTGCGCAGGGACCAGGATGCCAAGGCTATGTGATGCGAGGGCGGTGCCGGCTTCCGCCGGCACCTGTTTGCTAAAGCAGCGTTTCCAGGACGCGGTCGGGCGGGGCATGGCCGTCCGCGAAGGTCTTGATGTTGATGATGACCTTCTCGCCCATGTCGATGCGGCCCTCGATGGTGGCCGAGCCCATGTGCGGCAGCAGGACCACGTTGTCGAGCCGCAGCAGCTTCGGGTTCACCGCCGGCTCATGCTCGAACACGTCCAGGCCGGCGCCGGCGATCTCGCCCTTCGACAGCATGCGGGTCAGCGCCGTCTCGTCGATGACCTCGCCGCGCGAAGTGTTGACGATGAAGCAATGCGGGCGCAGCAGCTTCAGCCGGCGCTCCGACAGCAGGTGGTAGGTTGCCGGGGTGTGCGGGCAGTTGATGGACACCACGTCCATGCGCGCCAGCATCTGGTCCAGGCTGTCCCAGTAGGTCGCCTCGAGCTCCTGCTCGACGTCCGGATAGACGCGGCGGCGGTTGTGGTAGTGGATCGACATGCCGAAGGCGCGCGCCCGGCGCGCCAGCGCCTGCCCGATGCGGCCCATGCCGAGGATGCCCAGCCGCTTGCCCTGGATGCGGTGGCCGAGCATCGTCGTCGGCCCCCAGCCCTTCCATTGGCCGGAACGCACCAGCCGCTCGCCTTCCGCCACCCGGCGGCCGACCGCCAGCAGCAGGGCCATGGTCATGTCCGCCGTATCCTCGGTCAGGACGCCCGGCGTGTTGGTGACGCTGATGCCGCGCTCCCGTGCCGCCTTCAGGTCGATGTGGTCGACGCCCGTCCCGAAGGAGGCGATGAGGCGAAGCTGCGGCCCGGCCTTTTCGATCACCTCGCGGTCGATCCGGTCGGTGACGGTGGGGACCAGCACGTCGGCCGTCTGCACCACGTCGATGAGCTGCGCGTGGGTCAGGGGTTCGTCGTCGGAGTTCAGCCGTGCGTCGAACAGCTCCATCATCCGCGTCTCGATGACGTCGGGCAGTTTCCGGGTGACGACGACGAGCGGCTTCTTCTTTTCGGTCATTGGACGGTGCCTCCCCCATTCCGGGCCGACGCTTGTCCTATCAAGCGGTTGGGAAGCTGTCCAGATGGCAGTGACGATTCGGCGCGGCGTCCGGCCTTATGAACCGCCCCGCCATGTGACAAGAACCGATGCCGTGCGTCCGCCCGCGCCTTGCGCTTGCCCCCGGCGGGTACCCCTAATTATAGTGCCTCCGACTCAAATCCTTCCGATCTCCACAGCACGGGGCTGCCGGTGTTGCCGTTGCCGACGACGTCTGCCATCCGCCGCGCTCTCGCCGTCCTGGCGCTGGCCGTCGCAGCCCTGGCGCCGGTCACGCCGTCCACCGCCGACGCGTCGGAAGGCGGACGGCGCGAGAAGGACCCGACCCACGCCTCGGGCCTGCCGATCCCCCGTTTCGTGTCGCTGCGCTCGGGCGAGGTGAACGCGCGCACCGGCCCCAACGTGCGCTACCCCATCGAATGGGTGTTCACCCGCAAGGAAATGCCGGTGGAGATCACCCAGGAGTTCGACACCTGGCGCCGCATCCGCGACTGGGAAGGCAGCGAGGGCTGGGTGCACCAGAGCATGCTGTCGGGCAAGCGCAGCATCGTCATCACCGGCGACATCCGCACCGTCCGCAAGGAGCCGCGCGGCGACGCCGCCGTCGTGGCCCGCGCCCAGCCTGGGGTGATCGGCTGGCTGCGCAAGTGCAAGGGCGAGTGGTGCGAGGTGGACCTGAAGGGCTATCGCGGCTGGATGAGCCGCGGCGAGTTCTGGGGCGCCTACAAGGACGAGACGTTCGAGTAAGGGGCCGGCGGCTTGCCCCCACCCTTCCCATGGCTGACGCCGCGGGCCCCTTCCCTCCCCTGCGAAGCCGGGGAGGGCTAGGGAGGGGGCAACAGGTCCCCCTACCCGAAATCCCCCGCAAGCTCCGCCCGCACCGCCTCCGGCATCACCGCCATGTGGCCGTACCGGTTATGGCCGATGCCGAGGATCACCTCCATCCCAGGGGTGCGGAAGGCGGCGATCTGCTCCGGCGTGAAGTCGAAATGCAGGAAATGGACGGCGGACGCCTTGCCGGCCGCGGTCGTGCGCTCCACGTCCTGTTCCGGCCGGCCGGTCACCGTGTGGCCGGCGAAGCGCAGCGTCACCGTCCGCTCCACCCCGCCCAGCCGGCCAAGCTCGGCGGCGCGCCGCGCCGGGTCGGCGATCTCGAACATCAGCGTGGCGACCAGTTCCGTCCCTTGCGGGATCAGGCCATTGTAGGCCCGCAACTCGCCGTCGATCTGGTCGTCACCGCCCCGCTCGATGAACAGCATCTCGTGGACCTGCTGCCACATCGTCTCGTAATTCTCGAAATGGACGAGGGCGTAGGGGCCGACAGCGACGCGGCGCCTCTTCTTCATGGCAACCAGCGCGCTGCGGCGGGCGGCGCGTTCGACGGCGTAGCGGTCCAGGGGAAGGATGTCGGCGCGGGTGATCGCGGTCCGGCGCGCCGTCATGACGACAGTTGGTCCAGCATCCTCTGGAACCGCCCGGCGTGGCTCCGCTCGGCCTTGGCCAGCGTCTCGAACCAGTCCGCGACCTCCTCGAAGCCTTCCTCGCGGGCGGTGCGGGCCATGCCCGGATACATGTCGGTGTATTCGTGGGTCTCGCCGGCGATGGCGGCTTTGAGGTTGCTCACCGTGTCGCCGATGGGCAGGCCGGTGATCGGGTCACCGGCCTCCTCCAGGAATTCCAGATGGCCGTGGGCGTGGCCCGTCTCGCCCTCCGCCGTGGAGCGGAAGACGGCGGCGACCTCGTTGTGGCCTTCCACGTCGGCCTTCTGGGCGAAATAGAGATAGCGGCGGTTGGCCTGGCTCTCCCCCGCGAAGGCCGCCTTGAGGTTCTGCTCGGTCTTCGTGCCCTTCAGCGACATGGCGGCGTTCTCCAGACGGGGTTCGGCCCGGCCCGACCGCGCGCGGGCGTGGGGCCTCCGGCGACCGAGCCTCGGCTACGGCTTATGCCATTGCTCCCAAAACGCGTCAATGTTCCGGAAATTCCCTGACGACCCGGCTGGACGACCGTTTTTTCCGTGACGCGGCCGTCGGCCGCCTGTCCTTCAGAGATCCTCGCCCTCAGCGGTCCTCGCCCTGGTCCGCGCTCAGCCGGACGATCACGTCCACCCGGGCGATGCGCGTGCCAGGGGGGGCCGGCGGCAGATGCTGCACCACCACGTCGTCGCCGGGGATGTCCTCCAACCGGCCCGTCCCTTCCAGGAAGAAATGGTGATGGTCGCTGGTGTTGGTGTCGAAGTAGGACTTGCCCGCTTCCACCACCACCTCGCGCAGCAGGCCGGCGGCGGTGAACTGGTTCAGCGTGTTGTAGACCGTGGCCAGCGACACCCGCAGGTCCGCCCCCATGGCCTCGGTGTGGAGCTGCTCGGCGGTGACGTGGCGGTGCTCCCCTTCGAACAGCAGGCGGGCCAGCCCCAGACGCTGGCGCGTCGGGCGGAAGCCCGCCGTCTGCAGGCGGTCGAGGGCGCGCTTGAAGGGTCGGATGCCGGTCATCGTCGTCTGTTCGCCGTGGTTCAGGTCACAAAGTCGGAACGCGAAACGGACCGCGGCGATCCGCCGCAGCCCGCTCAGTTTAGAACGATTTCAGGTCAGGGGGCAAGCGCCCCCCGCAAACCCAGGCCGCCGACGTCAGTAGCCGGTGGCGATCCGCTCGACCAGCTGCTTCACGGTCGGGATGAAGCCGTCCTTGTAGTAGGGGTCCGATGCGAAGCGGAAGGCGTTGTGACCGGCAAACATGAGCTGGTTTTCGCAGTCGTCGGTGTGGCTGACCGCCTGCAGGGTCTTCTGGATGCAGTAGGACCGCGGATCGGCACGCTTGCCGTTCGTGCCTTCCTCGTTCTGCGCCCAGTTGGAGAAGTTGCAGGCCGACAGGCAGCCCATGCAGTCCACCTGGTCGCGGTGGATGCGCTCCGCCTGCTCCGGCGTGACGAAGATGACCGTGCTGTCCGGCGTCTTCAGCCCGCTGGTGAAGCCCTGGGACAGCCAGCCCTCGGCGCGGGCCTTGTCCGTCTCGGTCACGTAGACCGGGCGGCCGCGCGGCCCCAGCGGCAGCTCGGCGGAATGCTCGCCCACCGGCTTGGGCAGATAGGCCACCTGACGCTCCGAGCGGGCCATCAGGTCCATCAGGAACGGATTCTTGACGGCGGAGGAGTAGAAGCCCGTCGGCGAGAAGCGGTTCAGGAAGACGTCGCCTTCCTTCAGCGTCAGCAGACGATGCTTCCAGGCGTTGGAGATCGGGCTTTCCTGGGTCAGCAGCGGGCGCGTGCCGAACTGGAAGGCCACCGGGCCGAGATCGGGATTGTCGATCCAGTCCTCCCAGTCCGACAGCCACCAGACGCCGCCCGCCATGACGATGGGGGTGTCGTTCAGGCCGAAGCTGTTCATCATCTGGCGCAGCGCCAGGACGCGGGGGAACGGATCCTCCGGCTTCAGCGGGTCTTCGGAGTTGGACAGGCCGTTGTGGCCGCCGGCCAGCCACGGGTCCTCGTAGACCACGCCGCCCAGGTTCTCGCGGAACTTGTGGTAGGCGCGCAGCCACAGGGCGCGGAAGGCGCGGGCCGAGGAGACGATGGGGTAGTAATGCACGCCGTAGTGCACGGCGATCTCCGCTACGCGGTAGGGCATGCCGGCGCCGCAGGTGACGCCATGGATCAGGCCCTGCGAGCCTTCCAGCACGCCGTGCAGGATGTGCTCGGCGCCGCCCATCTCCCACAGGACGTTCATGTGGATGCGGCCCTGGCCGTTCGACGCCTCGTGCGCGATGCGCGCCTGCGCGATGCCGCCCTGGATGCCGAACTTGATCAGCTCGTCGTGACGCTCGCGACGGGTTTTGCCGTGATAGACCTGCGGCAGGAGATTCCCGTTCTCGTCGTAGCTGTCGGCGTTCACGCCCGAGAATGTTCCGATACCCCCGGCCGCCGCCCAGGCGCCCGAGCTTTCCCCGTTGGAGACGGCAATTCCCTTGCCACCCTCGACGAGCGGCAGAACCTCCCGGCCAGACATCAGCAACGGCTTAAGCGCCTTCAACGAAACCTCCAAGACCATGAGAGCGCCCGCGTGCGGGCACCCGGACAGCGCGACCCGAAAGACGACGAAAAACGCCGCCGGGAGTCGTGCCCCCGACGGCCCATGCCGCCATGAGCGATCTATATATGAGGAAATTTCCGTGCGGACGAGCGGATTCGCGGTGTTAGAAAAAAATCTGTCACGGCGACTTTTCCCCAAACGTCAATCGGCGGTCCCTAGGGCAACCGATTTACGGATTTGTCTGTCCGGCCAGTTCGGCCGCCAGCCGGCCCGGCGCGTCGGTGAAGACACCGGCCACGCCCCAGCCGAACAGCGTGCGCGCCCGCGCCGCGTCGTTGACCGTGTAGGCCAGCACCGGGCGCCCGGTGGCGCGATAGGCGGCGACGCTTTCCGCCGTCTGGCGATCCTGATGGATGTTCAGCGTGGCAGCGCCGATGCGGTCGGCGATGGCCGCCCAGTCGGCCGGCGGGTCCCACAGCAGGTAACCGCGCGGAATCCCCGGCGCCCGGTCGCGCGCCACCTCCAGGCAGGGCACCTCGAAGCTGGACACCAGCAGGGGCAGGCCGCTCGGCCACAGCCGCGTCAGCAGGTCCAGCGCGGCTTCCGCCGTTGGCACCTCCTGGCCGGGATAGGGCTTGATCTCCAGATTGAGACCCAGGCCGAGCTTGCGGATCACGCCCAGCGCCTCCTCCAGGGTCGGCACCGTTTCGCCGGCGAAACGGGTGTCGAACCAGGAACCGGCGTCCAGCGCCTTCAGCTCCGCCAGGGTCAGGTTCGGCACCGGCCCGGCGCCGTTGGTCGTGCGCTCCAGCGTGTCGTCGTGGATCAGCACCGGCACGCGGTCGCGGGTGAGCATCACGTCCACCTCGACCCAGGCGGCGCCCTGGCGGGCGGCCTCGCGCAGGCTGGCGAGCGTGTTTTCCGGCGCGCTTTCCTTGGCGCCGCGGTGGCCGATCAGGCGGGGAAGAGTCGACAGCATGGGTCCTGCGGGAGTATGAGCGGGCCTCTCATACTAGGCGCAAAGCGGCGGATCGGGAACGAGCGATGAAGGCAGCCCACAGCGTGACCGATCTGGTGGCCGCCGGGCTGATGACGCCCGCGGCGGGCGAGGCCGTGGCCGCCGTGGCCGATCGCTACGCCATCGCCCTGACCCCGTACCTGCTGGAAACGCTGGCGGACGCCGCGCCCGGCGATCCCCTGTACGTGCAGTACGTCCCTTCTCCCGAGGAGGCGTACACCGCGCCGGAGGAGCGCGAGGACCCCATCGGCGACGTGGTGCGCAGCCCGGTGAAGGGCATCGTCCACCGCTACCCCGACCGGGTCCTGCTGAAGCCGCTGCACGCCTGCGCGGTCTATTGCCGTTTCTGCTTCCGGCGGGAAATGGTCGGCCCGGGCGGCGAGGCCCTGTCGCCCGACGAACTGGACGCCGCGCTCGCGTATGTGCGTACGCACCCCGAGGTGTGGGAGGTGGTGGTGACCGGCGGCGATCCGCTGCTGCTGTCGCCGCGGCGTCTGTCGCACATCGTCCGCAGCCTGTCGGACATCCCCCATGTCGGGGTGGTCCGGCTGCACACCCGCATCCCCGTCGCCGACCCGGCGCGCGTCACGGCGGAGCTTGTCGAGGCGCTGAAGGCGCCGGACGTGGCGACCTGGATGGCCGTCCACGTCAACCACGCCGACGAATTGACGGAGCCGGCGCGCGGCGCCATCGCCCGGCTGGCCGACGCCGGCATTCCCCTGCTCGGCCAGACGGTGCTGCTGAAGGGCATCAACGACGACGCGGCGGCGCTGGAGGCGCTGTTCCGGGGGTTGGTGCGCAACCGGATCAAACCCTATTACCTGCACCATCCCGACCTCGCCGCCGGCACCAGCCATTTCCGCCCGACCCTGGCCGAGGGGCAGGCGCTGGTGAAGGGGCTGCGCGGGCGTGTCTCCGGCCTCTGCCAGCCGACCTATGTGCTGGACATCCCCGGCGGGCACGGCAAGGCCCCCGCCGCGCCGGGCTGGGTGCGGCCCGATGGCGGGGGCGGCTATCTCGCGGAGGACTTCACGGGGGCGACGCACCGCTACCGCGGCTGATCAGCGCGTCCCCAGCCCCGGCCCCAACCCGAACAGCGGATCCGGGTTCAGGACGACGCCATGGACGGCGACGATGGAAGCGAATCCGGTCCACAGCACCAGCGGCAGCCAGCTTGCCGCGATGGCGCGGTCGTCCGGCCACACCAGCAGCACGCAGGTCGAGGCGATGATGAAGTAGGCGATGGTCCAGGCCGCCGCCAGGATCGGGCTGCCCATCGTGAAGTAAGCGAATCCGAAGCTGGCGTAGAGCAGCCACAGCGCCCCCTGCATCCCGATCAGCGCCGGGCGCCAGCGGATCGTCCAGGGCGCGTTCAGCATCCGCACGCAGCCCCAGAGCTGGATCAGGCTGATGCTGAACCAGACGACGGGGAAGGCCCAGCCCGGCGGCTGCAGCGGCGAGGGCTGATAGCCGGGAAACGGCTCCCCGCCCCGCTCGAACACGCCATAGGTGTTGGTGAGCAGCCAGAAGACCAAAGCCTGCCACCAATACACGCGGAAGGGCAGCGGGCCGGTGTCGGTTGCGGGTTCCGTCGGGACGAAGGAGCGGTGGTTCATCCATTAGGAAATGGCACGGCCCCGCTTGCGTTCAAGCGCGTGGTTGACGCATCCGGCGGAGCGCTGGAACAGCCACGCCCCCTCGCCGGTTTTCCTCTGGCAATGCGTCGGGGGAGGATCGGGCGATGCGGTGGCAGGACGGTCGCGAGAGCGAGAATGTCGAGGACCGGCGCGGCACGCCCGGAAGCGGCGGCTTCCGCAGGGGTGGGATCGGAATCCCGATCGGGCGCGGCGGCATCGGCATCGGCGGTCTTGCGGTGATCGTGGTGGTCTCGCTCCTGCTGGGCATCAACCCGTTGGACCTGCTGCAGGGGACGGCGCCGCAGGAGCAGGCCCGTTACGAACAGTCCGACGCCCCGCAGGGCGGTGGCGACGACGAGTTGAAGCGCTTCGTCTCCGTCGTCCTAGCCGACACGGAGGACACCTGGGCCGCCCAGTTCCAGCGGATCGGGCGGACCTACCAGGACCCGGCTCTGGTGCTGTTCTCCGGCACGGTGGATTCGGGCTGCGGTTTCGCCCAGGCGGCGATGGGTCCCTTCTACTGCCCGCAGGACCGCAAGGTGTACATCGACCTCAGCTTCTACCGCGACCTGCGCGACCGTTTCCGCGCGCCGGGCGACTTCGCCCAGGCCTATGTGATCGCCCACGAGGTCGGCCACCATGTGCAGAACCTGCTGGGCATCTCCGACCGCGTGCAGCAGGCCCAGCGGCAGGCCGGGTCCCAGGCTGACGCCAACGGGCTGTCGGTGCGGCTGGAGCTTCAGGCCGACTGCTTCGCCGGCCTGTGGGCCAACCACGCCAACCGCGAGCGCCAGATCATCGAGCCCGGCGACGTCGAGGAGGCCCTGACGGCGGCCAGCGCCATCGGCGACGACCGTCTGCAACGCCAGTCCCGCGGCACCGTGACGCCGGACAGCTTCACCCACGGCAGCTCCGCCCAACGGGTGCAATGGTTCCGCACCGGTCTGGAGCGGGGCGAATTGAACGCCTGCGACACGTTCGGGGCGGAGCGGCTGTAGCCCTCCTCAAGTCATCCAGCGTCGGTCAGTTGCGCGGGCAGGCGGGAACGCACCGGCTGGCGCCGGTCGACCACGCCGGCGACCACCCCCGCCGCATCGCGCCGAATCTCGGCCAGAAGCACGCCGTTGTCCGGCACCTCGTCCGTATCGCCGATCCGCAGGGCGGCCGCCAGATCCAGGGTGGTTCCATCTTCGCCGACCGGCGCCGGGTTGGGGAAGAGCAGGTGGACGTAGCAGGAAGCGGACGAACCGCCGGGCACGGTCAGGGACGCGCCCTCGCCGGGGAGCACCAGGAAGCGCCCCATGGCGTCGAAGCCCGCACCGCTCCCGACCGTCACACGGTTGCCGTCGCCGTAATGCAGGCAACGGGTGGCGTCGGCAGGAATGGAAACGGCCATCGCAGGTCACCGGGTCCGTGGAGCGGGACGTACCGATCGTGGAACAATCGGGGCGACATCGGCCATCACTCCACCCCCCCGCCGATGAACAGCCCTTCCGGCGGCAGGAAGCGGCTGTGCAGGCGGAAGGACGGGAAACCGGCGGGAAGCAGGTAATCGAAACCACCCCTATTCATCTCTCCCAGCGGCGCCGTGGCGCCCTGGCCGATCGGGAAGGGAAAAAAGGGGGCGACGGCGGTGAAGGGATCGGCTCCGTCCGCCGGATCAAGGTCGGCCCCGCTGCCCGCCCCCGTGCCGATGTCGCCCACCTGCATGCCGCCGGCCAGGGCCGGGCGGTTGCGGACGATCAGGCTAAGATCCACCGTGTTGACGTAACGCGCCTGCGCGCAGTCGAACCCGGCCAGCACCAGATTGTAGCAGAGAAGCCAAGCGTTCCAGCTCGTCACATGGCCGGCAACCATGCGGTCGGCCGGGTGGGTCGGAACGCTGATCGCCAACACGCCGTCCGGAGCGAGGCAGCGGCGCAGCTTCTCCAAGAACGTGCCGGGGTTGCGCTGGTGTTCCAGCACATGGGAGCACCAGACCACATCGAAGGTCCGGTCGATGACCGCGTCCATAAAGTCGGCGCGGATGTCGGCGTCGCGGTGCAGATCGACCGTCACCACCTCCTTGCCGATGTGGCGCAGCAGGCGCGCGTGGTCGCCACCGCCCGACCCGACGTCCAGCACCGTGCGGAATTCATAGGAATCGATGAGGCGGAGAAGACCTTGCAGCCCCCAGTCGATCCGGAAGGACGGCCCATCCGGCGGGAAGACAGTGGTTTCGGAGGGCTGGTCGGGCATGGACAGGCACGCGTCCCGCATTGGTGGTGGTTCCACCTTGTAACACGGGGGACGGGGGCAGCCGAAGGCCGGAAGCGAAGAAGGAGCGAAGATGAAGGAGCGAAAGAGGATTGAGGGCGGAAGCGTCCCGCCCCCTCCCCGACCCTCCCCCGCTCGCGCGGGTGAGGGAGAGAGAAGCGTCGTTCCCGCTTGCGCGCGGGAAGACGGATCAGGCGGCGGGGCCGTCCTTCTTGGTCAGGTCTTCGCCGGTGGCCTGGTCGACCTGCTTCATCGACAGCTTCACCTTGCCACGGTCGTCGAAGCCGATGACCTTCACCTTCACCGAGTCACCCTGCGACACCACGTCCGACACCTTGCCGACGCGCTGCTGCGCCAGCTCGGAGATATGGACGAGGCCGTCGCGCGAGCCCAGGAAGTTCACGAAGGCGCCGAAGTCGACGACCTTCACGACCTTGCCGGTGTAGATCACGTTCATTTCCGGCTCGGCGACGATGCCCTTGATCCAGTCGATGGCGGCCTGGGCGGCCTTGGTGTCCACCGCGGCGACCTTGACCGTGCCGTCGTCCTCAATGTCGATCTTGGCGCCGGTCTGCTCCACGATCTCGCGGATCACCTTGCCGCCGGAGCCGATCACGTCGCGGATCTTCTCCTTCGGGATGTTGATCACGGTGATGCGCGGGGCGTTCTCGTTCACCGCCTCGCGGGCGCCGGTCAGCGCCTTGGACATCTCGCCCAGAATGTGCAGGCGGCCGTCCTTAGCCTGGCCCAGAGCGATCTTCATGATCTCCTCGGTGATCGAGGTGATCTTGATGTCCATCTGCAGCGCGGTGATGCCCGCGTCGGTGCCGGCCACCTTGAAGTCCATGTCGCCCAGGTGATCCTCGTCACCCAGGATGTCCGACAGGACCGCGAAGCCGTCGTCTTCCTTGATCAGGCCCATGGCGATGCCGGCCACCGGACGCGCCAGCGGGGCGCCGGCGTCCATCAGCGACAGCGAGGTGCCGCAGACCGTCGCCATCGACGACGAGCCGTTGGACTCGGTCACTTCCGACACCACGCGGAGCGTGTAGGGGAAGTCTTCCTTCTTCGGCAGCAGCGGGTGGATGGCGCGCCACGCCAGCTTGCCGTGGCCGATCTCGCGGCGGCCCGGCGAGCCCATGCGGCCGGCCTCGCCCACCGAGTACGGAGGGAAGTTGTAGTGGAGCATGAAATGCTCCCGGTACTCGCCCTGCAGCGCGTCGATGATCTGCTCGTCCTGGCTGGTGCCCAGCGTGGTGACGACCAGCGCCTGCGTCTCGCCGCGGGTGAACAGCGCCGAACCGTGGGCGCGCGGCAGCACGCCGACCTCCGACACGATCGGGCGGACCGTCTTGGTGTCGCGGCCGTCGATGCGGCGGCCGGTCTTCAGGACGGCGCCGCGCAGGATGTCGGCCTCCAGCTCCTTGAACTCGGTCACGATCGCCTGGGTCTCGTGGGCCTCGGCCAGAGCCTCCAGCGCCTTCGCCTTGGCGGCGCCGATCTTCTCGTAGCGGACCTGCTTCACCGTCTCGGTGTAGGCGGCCTCCACGTCGGCGCCGACGGTCGCGCGCAGCTTCGCCTTCAGGGCGGCGCGGTCGTAGGCCGGCTCCGGCAGGTCCCACGGCTCCTTGGCGCACTCTTCGGCCAGATCGATGATGGCGTCGATGACCGGCTGGAAACCGCTGTGACCGAACATCACGGCGCCCAGCATGACCTCCTCGGACAGCTCCTTGGCTTCCGACTCGACCATCAGCACGCCTTCCTGGGTGCCGGCGACCACGAGGTCGAGCGCGGAACCGTCAACGGCGTCCATGGTCGGGTTCAGCACATACTGGCCGTCGACGTAGCCGACGCGGGCGGCGCCGATCGGACCCAGGAACGGGATGCCGGAGATCGTCAGCGCGGCCGAGGTGCCGACCATCGCGACGATGTCCGGATCGTTCTCCAGATCGTGGCTCAGCACGGTGCAGATGACCTGCGTCTCGTTGCGGAAGCCATCGGCGAACAGCGGACGGATGGGACGGTCGATCAGGCGGCTGACCAGCGTCTCCTTCTCCGTCGGGCGGCCTTCACGCTTGAAGAAGCCGCCGGGAATCTTGCCGGCCGCGAAGGACTTTTCCTGGTAATTGACCGTCAGCGGAAAGAAATCGACGCCCGGCTTCGGCGACTTGGCGCCGACGACCGTGCAGAGGACCGTGGTCTCACCATAGGTGACCAGCACCGCGCCGTCGGCCTGACGGGCAATCTTGCCCGTCTCGAACGTCAGCTTGCGTCCACCCCATTCGATTTCTTTGCGGAAAACTTTGAACATGGATTCTTCCTTCCATCCGACACCTAGGCCCGCCGGATTGCTGGCCTAAGCCGGGGTCATCGGTCGTCGGACCCCGCATGTGAAACCCCAACAAAGGGCCAAAACCCGAAAAGGGCTAAACCCGAAAAAGGGCCAAAACATCAAAACGGCCGGTCCCGGAAGGTCCGGGCCGGCCGTCTGACTAGAACATACCTTCGCGAACAACCAAACGCCCCGACCGGCGCGACACTCCCCGGTGCACCGGAAGGCGGTGCGGCGGATCGAGCGCGGATCGGGACGGATGTTCGGTCACCAGGACGGACGCCTTTTGAAAATCAGCGACGCAGGCCCAGACGCTCGATGAGCGTGGCGTAGCGACCGTTGTCCTTCTTCTTGAGATAGTCGAGAAGACGACGGCGCTGGCCGACCATCACCAGCAGACCACGGCGGGAGTGGAAGTCCTTCTTGTGGCCCTGCAGGTGCTCGGTCAGGTTCCGGATGCGCTCGGACAGGATCGCGACCTGGACCTCGGGCGAGCCGGTGTCGTTGGTGCCGCGGGAATATTCCTTAATGAGTTCCTGCTTGCGATCGGGCGTGATCGACATCGGGGTCTCCATCGTTCATAGGTTGAGAACGCGCACCGGACGGACCTCCGCCCCCTCCACGCGTGCCAGTGCCACCGGCTTGCCGCCGAAAAGCGCAATGACGGTGCCATCCCCACCAGCATCCCCGCGCAGCGCCGTGAGGCGTTCGCGGTCCTGCCGGGTGAGGAGTGCCACCGTCTGGCCGTGCTTCAGTCGGTGCGCTTCCGCGTCCGTCAGGGCCAGCGCCGGGATGTCGTCCAGCGCGGTCTCGATCGGCAGCAGAAGTCTTTCGACCGCGGCACCTTGCTCCATCGCGGTCAGATCGTCCAGGGAAATCGCCCCGTCCAGCGTGAAAGACCCGACGCGCAGGCGTCGCAGATCGCGGATGTGCCCCACCGTCCCCAACCGTTCGGCGAGGTCGCGGGCGATGGAGCGGACGTAGGTGCCCTTGCCGCAGTCCACCTCCAGCACCGCGTGGTCGGCGTCCGGACTCTCGATCAGTTCCAGCCGGTCGATGCGCACGGTGCGCGGGGCGATGTCCACCACCTCGCCTTCGCGGGCGATGTCGTAGGCGCGCTCGCCGTTGATCTTCAGCGCGCAGTATTGCGGCGGAATCTGCTCGACCAAGCCGAGGAAGCCGGGCAGAGCGGCGCGGATCGCCTCGGCGTCGGGACGCACCGCGGAAGTCTCCACCGCCGTCCCCTCGCGGTCGTCGGTGGTGGTGCGGGCGCCCCAGGCCACGGTGAAGCGGTAGGTCTTCTCGCCGTCCATGGCGTAGGAGACGGTCTTGGTCGCCTCGCCCAGCGCGATCGGCAGGATGCCGGTGGCGATGGGGTCCAGCGTGCCGCCGTGCCCGGCCTTCTCCGCGTTCAGGTGGCGGCGCACCTTGGACAGCGCCTGCGTCGAGGTCATCCCCGCCGGCTTGTCCAGCACGATCCAGCCGTGGATCGGCTCGCCCTTGCGCTTACGAGCCACGGCGCCCCTCGTCCCCGCCGCCGTTGCCCTCATCCCCGCCGTCTTCGTCGTCCCCGTCGTCGAGATCCTCATCGTCGTCGAGGTCGTCCGCCTCGATCGCGTCCTCCTCCTCGTCCCAGCCGTCGTCCTCGTCGTCATGGTCGTCGTCGCCGTTCACGCGGTCGGCGAGCGAGCGGTAGCCGACGTCGCGGGCGACCGCCGGGCTGTGCAGGATGGCGTCGATGCGGCCGGCGTAATCGAAGGAGGTGTCGGCCTCGAAGCTCAGCGTCGGGGCGTGGCGCAGGTTGATGGCGCGGGCGATCTGGCCACGCAGGAAGGGTGCCGCGCGGCGCAGCGCCGTCAGCGTCTCGTCCATCGCGCCGCCGCCCAGCGGGGTGACGAAGGCGGTGGCGTTGCGCAGGTCCGGGCTGATCCGCACCTCGGTCACCGTGACGTTCAGGTCCGCCAGTTCGGGGTCGTGGAAGTCGCCGCGCCGGAACAGGTCGGCCAGGGCGTGGCGGATTTCCTCGCCGATGCGGAGCTGGCGCTGGGACGGCGGCTTTCCGGCCAGATCGTGTTTCTTTCTCATGCTGTCGATCCCGAATGCGGTGCGGGAGGGGTCCGCCCCTCCGCGAAAACGCGACAAGGGCGCATGGGCGCCCTTGTCACTTGTAACGTCGTCTGTGACCGGTCCGTGAGCCGGGGTGCGGCGGCGGGCTTACAGCTCGCGCGCCACCTCCTCGATCTCGAAGGCCTCGATGATGTCGCCGGCCAGGATGTTGTCGTAGTTCTCGAAGGCCATGCCGCACTCGTAACCCTCGCGCACTTCCTTGACCTCGTCCTTGAAGCGCTTGAGCGTCTTGAGCGTGCCCTCGTGGATGACGACGTTGTCGCGCAGCAGGCGGCAGCCGGCGCCGCGCTTGACGGTGCCCTGCGTGACCATGCAGCCGGCGACCTTGCCGACCTTGGTGATGTTGAAGACCTCGCGGATCTCGGCGTAGCCGATGAAACGCTCGCGCAGGGTCGGCGACAGCATGCCGGTCAGCGCCGCCTTCACGTCGTCGATCACGTTGTAGATGATCGAGTAGTAGCGGATCTCGACGCTGTCGCGCTTGGCCATGTCGCGGGCCTGCGGGTTGGCGCGGACGTTGAAGCCGATGACCATCGCGTTGGAGGCGTTCGCCAGCGTGATGTCGGACTCGTTGATCGCACCCACCGACGCGTGCAGCACGCGGACCTTGACCTCGGTGTTCTCCGCCGTGAGCTTCTCCAGGGCGTTGGAGATCGCTTCGATGGAGCCCTGCACGTCGCCCTTGATGACGACCGGCAGTTCCTTGGCCTCGCCGGCTTGGATGCGGCTGAACATGTCCTGCAGCGAGCCGCGGGCCGACGCCGCGTTGGCGGCTTCGCGCTTCTTGCGCTGGCGGAACTCGGCGATCTCACGGGCACGGGCTTCCGACTCGACGACGGTGAAGTCGTCGCCGGCGAGCGGCGTGCCGTTGAGGCCGAGCACCTCGACCGGGCTGGCCGGGGCGGCCTGCTCGACGCTCTGGCCGCGGTCGTTGACCAGGGCGCGGACGCGGCCCCACTCCGACCCGGTGACGAAGACGTCGCCGACCTTCAGCGTGCCGCGCTGGACCAGCACGGTGGCGACCGAGCCGCGGCCGCGCTCCAGCTTGGCCTCGACCACGACGCCCTCGGCGGTGCGCTCCGGGTTGGCCTTCAGCTCCAGGATTTCCGCCTGCAGGAGGATGGCCTCCTCCAGCTTGTCCAGGTTGCGCTTGGCCTTGGCCGACACTTCCACGGTCTGGATGTCGCCGCCCAGCTCTTCCACGACCAGCTCGTGCTGGAGCAGTTCCTGGCGGACACGGTCCGGCTTGGCGTCGGGCAGGTCGATCTTGTTGATGGCGACGATGATCGGAACCTTCGCGGCCTTGGCGTGATGGATCGCCTCGATCGTCTGCGGCATGACGCCGTCGTTCGCGGCGACGACCAGCACCACCACGTCCGTGACGTTGGCGCCGCGGGCGCGCATCTCGGTGAAGGCGGCGTGGCCCGGCGTGTCGATGAAGGTGATCTTCGCACCCGACTCCAGCTGCACCTGATAGGCGCCGATGTGCTGGGTGATGCCGCCGGCCTCGCGGCTGACCACGTCGGTCTGGCGCAGGGCGTCCAGCAGCGAGGTCTTGCCGTGGTCGACGTGGCCCATGATCGTGACGACCGGGGGACGCGGCACCAGCGCCGTTTCCGCATCGTCGTTGAGGCGCAGGCCGACCTCGACGTCCGCCTCCGACACGCGGCGCACGCGGTGGCCGAATTCGGCGATGATCAGCTCCGCCGTGTCGGCGTCGATGGTCTGGTTGATGGTGGCCATCACGCCCATGCGCATGAGCTGCTTGATCACGTCGGCGCCGCGTTCCGCCATGCGGTTCGCCAGCTCCTGGACGGTGATGACCTCGGGCAGCACGACGTCGCGGGTCACTTTCTGCGTCTCCTGACGGCTCATCTGACGGAGCCGCTCGCGCTCACGGGCACGGCGGACGGCGGCCAGCGAGCGCGTGCGCTCACCACCCTCGTCGCTCAGCGCCTGCGAGACGGTCATCTTGGAGCCCTTGCGGCGGTCGGCGCCCGGAGCGGCCTTGCGGACCGGAGCCGGAGCCGGGGCCTTCTTGTTCCCGGGCTTGCCGCGGCGGTCGTCCTCTTCCTCGCCGAAGCGCGGAGCGGCCGGAGCCCCCGGACCACGGGCAACCGGAGCTTCCGTGGTGGACGCGGTGCGCGCACCGGCGCCACCGGCGGCGGGACGGGCACCCGCGCCCTGCGGGCGGGTCTGTTCGGTGTCCTTGCGCTTGGCCTCGTCGGCCTCCTTGCGCTTGGCTTCCTCTTCCTGGCGGCGGCGCTCGGCCTCCTGGGCCTTGGCGCGCTCCGCCTCCTCGATGCCGCGCAGCTCGGCCAGCTCGCGCTGGCGCAGCGTCTCGGCGTCGAGAATCTCCGGCTCCTCCTCGACCACCGGGGCCGGCTGGGACGCCTCCTCCTCGGCGGCGCGGGCAGCGGCTTCGGCGGCCAGGACGGCGGCCTCGGCCTCCTCCTCGGCGCGGCGGCGGTTGTCTTCGGCCGCCCCCTGCAGAGCGCGGATGCGCGCCTCGCGTTCCTGGTTGGTCAGTTGACGGACGGCACCGCCGCCGCCGCCGCGCTGGCGCTGGCCCGGCACGCCGCGGACGGGGATGCCCTGGGCGGCCTGACGCGCGGCGGCGCCGCCGTCGGCCACGCCCGGCAGGGCGCCCTTCTCCACGGCCCGCTTACGCTTGACCTCCACGGTCACGGGCTTCGACCGGCCATGGGAGAAGCTCTGCCGGACCTGGGTCTCGACCGGCTTCTTCAGCTCCAGCTTCCCTTTGCCGGAGCCGGAGAGGTGCAAGACTTTCTTTTGGTCCTGGTCGTTGCTGTCGGTCATCGGTTCCCGAATGGTCAGACGTTGCTTACGTGGCCGGCCGGCGGAGAGCCGGCGACAAAGCCTTTGATACCCTTGAGACGCGCGGAGTCGCGTGCCAATCCCTTGGCCAGCTTCCCGCGCGCCACCACCGCGTGCACGGCGTTTTCCCGTCCCAGAGCCGCGGCCATCGCCGCGGCGTCGAACAGGTCCACGACCGGCATGTCCGGCGCCAGCGCTGTGATCTTGCCCCGCTGGTCGGGCGAACCGTCGCTGGCCTCGACCAGCAGATAGGGCGGCCCGGCGCGTCCGACCTGATTGGTCTTCAGCGCCTCGCGCACCTTTTCGTATCCGGCCAGAGCCTGCCCGGCCCGGCGCGCCAGCCCGAAGGCATCCAGGCACCGCCGCTCCAGCAGCTTCTCCAGCCGCTCCGCCAGATCGGGCGGGACGCGCACCGCGCGCCGCGCCGCCTTGGCGAACATGTTCTTTGCGACAGCCTTCGTAAAGGCCGCCTTGTCCCCCGCCAGCCAGAGGCCGCGGCCCGGAAGCCGTTCCTCCAGATCGGGCACGATCTCGCCGTCGGGTGATACCACGAAACGGATCATGCCGTCTTTCGGTTGCACGGTTCCGGTGGCGATGCAGCGGCGCAGCGGGCCCTTTTCCAGGTCCGCCGGCAACAGCGCCTCCCCTTCGGCCGCGAGGCCGTCCGGTTCACCGTCCGCCGGAGTCTGTTCGTTCCTGTCGCTCAGCCCAACCATCCGTACCGTTTGTGCGTCCTAAGTCCCGGCTCAGCTCTGTGCCGCCTGGTCGTCGGCCGAGGGTTGCGCCGCGGTGGGCGCGCCTTCCTCGCCATCGAACCAGTGGGCACGGGCGGCCATGATGATCTCGTTGGCCTCGTCTTCCGTCGGGGCCTCCTTGCCGAGGATGTCGCGCAGCTCGTCCGCGGCGAGATCGGCGAGGTCGTCCATCGTCTTCACGCCGTTCTCACCCAGCTTCACCAGCAGGGTGGGGCTGAAGCCGGTGATTTCCGCCACCGCGTCCTCGACGCCGAGCGCCTGGCGCTTTTCGGTCATGCGGACGTCCTGCTCATCGAGGAAGTTGAGGGCGCGCTGCTTCAGTTCCTCCGCCACATCCTCGTCGAAGCCTTCGATCTCGGCCAGCTCCTCGGTCTCGACGTAGGCGATCTCCTCCACGGAGGTGAAGCCTTCGGCGACCAGGAGATGGGCAATCACGTCGTCCACGTCCAGCGCTTCCATGAAGAGCTGCGAGCGGGTGCGGAATTCGTCCGAGCGGCGCTCCGACTCCTCCTGCTCGGTCAGGATGTCGATGTCCCAGCCGGTGAGCTGGGTGGCCAGCCGCACGTTCTGGCCGCGACGGCCGATGGCCAGCGACAGCTGGTCGTCGGGCACCACCACCTCGATGCGGCTGTTGTCCTCGTCCATCACGACCTTGGCGACCTCGGCCGGGGCCAGGGCGTTGACGATGAAGGTCGCCGGCTCCTGGTTCCACTGGATGATGTCGATCTTCTCGCCCTGCAGCTCGCCGACGACCGCCTGGACGCGGCTGCCGCGCATGCCGACGCAGGCGCCGACCGGGTCGATGGAGCTGTCGTTGCTGATCACCGCGATCTTGGCGCGCGAGCCCGGGTCGCGGGCGACCGCCTTGATCTCGATGATGCCGTCGTAGATCTCCGGCACTTCCTGGGCGAACAGCTTCGCCATGAACATCGGGTGGGTGCGCGACAGGAAGATCTGCGGGCCGCGCGCTTCCTCGCGCACGTCGTAGATGTAGGCGCGCACGCGGTCGCCGTTCTTGAAATGCTCGCGCGGCAGCAGCTCGTCGCGGCGCAGGATCGCTTCGGCGCGGCCCAGGTCGACGGTGACGTTGCCGTATTCGACGCGCTTGACCAGACCGTTGACGATCTCGCCGGTGCGGTCCTTGTATTCGTTGAACTGGCGCTTGCGCTCCGCGTCGCGGACCTTCTGGACGATGACCTGCTTGGCCGTCTGTGCGGCGATGCGGCCGAAGTCGATGGGCGGCAGCGGATCGACCAGGAAGTCGCCGACCTGGGCGCCGGGCTTGCGGCGCTGGGCGTAGGCGAGGGTCACCTGGGTCGCCTCGTTCTCCACCGCCTCGACCACCTCCAGGTGGCGGGTCAGGTGGATGTCGCCCGTCTTGCGGTCGATGCGGGCGCGGATGTCGTGCTCGTGGCCGTACTTGGAGCGCCCGGCCTTCTGAATCGCCTGCTCCATCGCCTCCAGGACCTCGTCCCGGTCGATGTTCTTTTCGCGGGCAACCGCGTCAGCGACTTGCAGCAGTTCCATCCGTCACACTTCCTGGACTGGCGTTTGTTCTTCGAGTGAAGCCCGGAGCGGCCGTCAACCCTGGCCCTGGCTGGCGCGGATCAGTTCATCCGTCAAGACCAGCTTGGCGCGCAGGATGTTGTCGAACTCCAGCCGGGCGGCTCCCTGTTCCGATTCGATGCACACGAGGCCGTCTTCGACGCCCTTCAGCATGCCCTTGAAGCGCTTGCGGCCATCGACGGCGAGCCGGGTCTCCAGCTTGGCCTCGAAACCGGCGAAACGCTCGAAATCCTTCAGACGGGTCAGCGGCCGGTCGATGCCGGGCGAGCTGACCTCCAGCGTGTAGGCGCTCTTGATCGGATCTTCAACGTCGAGCACCGCGGAGATCGCGCGGCTGATGTCGGCGCAGTCTTCGACCGTCATGGGCGCGCCGTCGGCGCGTTCCGCCATGACCTGCAGAACCATGCGCTGCCCACCGGTCAACTGCACACGCACGAGTTCGTAGCCCATGGCTTCGACCGACGGCGTGATGATCTGCTCGATACGACCGGTTGCTTCCATTCCACCTGACCCGCCCCCGCGGTCTCCCCTGGCACAGCGCCCTGGGACCAACACGGGGATTCCATACGCTGATAAAAAAATAAGTGGGCCAAGGCCCACCCGCAAAGCGTCCCGCCGGCCCGGTTTCCCGAGCCGCCGATCCGTATGGGTTCATGCGGTGAATATAGACATTCCGGAGCAGGCCGCAAGCGCTTTTCCGCAAGGTCCTATGCCCGGCGCTTGGTAAGCGGGTCCGGCACGGGTAACGTCAAGCCCCCGGCGGCCGTCGCACCGCGCGGAAAACGCTTCCAAGACGGAGTTCACCGTGATCCTCGAAACGGCCCTGCTGACCGTCAGAGCCGGCCAGGGCCCGGCCTTCGAACGGGCGATGGCCGAGGCGCTGCCCCTGATCGCCGCGACTCCGGGTTTCCTCGGGCTGGAGGTGCGGCCCTGCCTGGAGGCGCCGGACCGCTACCTTCTGCTCGTCCGCTGGGAGCGGCTGGAGGATCACACCGAAGGCTTCCGGGACTCCGACCGCTACGACCGCTGGAAGGCCCTGCTCCACCACTTCTACGACCCGTTCCCGGTGGTGGAGCATTATGGAGAGCCGGTGGTGTCTACCCCCGCGCCTTGCGGATGAAGCGCAGGAAGACCGGCTTGCGCCCGGCCTCGATGGCCTTTTCCTCGTAGCGGGTGGGCGGCCAGTCCGCGATGCGGTGGCGCCAGTCGGACGGGCCGCGGGCGGTCCATTCGAAATCGGGGTGCCGCACCGTGTGCTCCAGCATCCAGCGCACCAGCCCCATGTCGTCGCTGGCCAGACGCAGTTCCGCTCCATCCTTCAGCACGCGCGCGAGGCGCGGCAGGTTGTCCGGACCGATGAAGCGGCGTTCCCAATGGCGCTTCTTCGGCCAGGGATCGGCAAACAGCACGAAGGCGCGCCCGATGGAGGCGTCCGGCAGGGCGTCGAGCAGCGGGCGGGCGTCGTCCGGAAGGACGCGGACATTGTCCTGCACGCCTTCGTCATCCACCAGCTTGAGCAGGCCGGCCACGCCGTTGATGAAGGGCTCCGCCCCGATCACCCCGACGTCGCGGTTGTTCGCCGCCTGCCACGCCATGTGGTGGCCGCTGCCGAAGCCGACCTCCAGCCAGACGTCACGCATGGGTTTGGAAAACAGGGCGTGGGGGTCGATCCGGTCGCCCGGCTGCGGCACCGGGATTTCCAGCGACGGCAGGAGCCCGTCGAGCAGTTCGGTCTTGCGCTTGCGGAGCGGACGCCCCTTGCGCCGCCCGTAGAGCCTCTTGGACGAGTCCAGGAAGGAGTCGGTCATCGTGACAACAGGGTCCCAAAACGAACGCAGGGGCCGTGTGGCCCCTGCATCCCGGACGAACGGGTCCGGTCTTGGAAGAAGCCGCTTCTTAGAAGAAAGCGGTGCGCAGGTCGTTGACGAGGTCGGTCTTCTCCCAGGAGAAGCCGCCGTCGGCCTCCGCCTCGCGGCCGAAATGGCCGTAGGCGGCGGTGCGCGCGTAGACCGGACGGTTCAGGCCCAGATGCGTGCGGATGCCGCGCGGGCTGAGGTCCACCAGCTTCTGCAGCACCTCCGACAGCTTGTCCTCGTCCACCGTGCCGGTGCCGTGGGTGTCGACGTAGACCGACAGCGGCTTCGACACGCCGATGGCGTAGGAGACCTGGATCGTGCAGCGCTCGGCCAGGCCGGCGGCGACCACGTTCTTGGCCAGATAGCGCGCGGCGTAGGCGGCCGAACGGTCGACCTTGGTCGGGTCCTTGCCGGAGAAGGCGCCGCCGCCGTGCGGGGCCGCACCGCCGTAGGTGTCGACGATGATCTTGCGGCCGGTCAGGCCGGCGTCGCCGTCCGGACCGCCGATGACGAAGCGGCCGGTCGGATTGACGTAGAAGTTCGCCTCGTCGCACATCCAGCCCGCCGGCAGGCAGTTGAGGACGTGCGGACGGACGATCTCGCGCACCTCCTCCTGGGTCAGCCCGTCGGCATGCTGGGTGGAGACGACCACCGCGGTGGCGCGCACCGGCTTGCCGTTCTCGTACTGCAGCGTCACCTGGCTCTTGGCGTCGGGGCCGAGCTGCGGGGCGGCGCCGGAGTGGCGGGCCTCGGCCAGCGACTTCAGGATGGCGTGGCTGTAGTAGATCGGCGCCGGCATCAGCGCCGGGGTCTCGTTGCAGGCGTAGCCGAACATGATGCCCTGGTCGCCGGCGCCCTCGTCCTTCTCACCGGCGGCGTCGACGCCGACCGCGATGTCGGCGGACTGCGAATGGACGAAGCACTTGACGTCCATCTTCTCCCAATGGAAGCCGTCCTGCTCGTAACCGATGTCCTTCACCGCGGCGCGGGCGACCTGGACCAGCATGTCGGGGGTGATGCTTTCCGGCCCGCGCACCTCGCCGGCCAGAACGATCTGGTTGGTGGTCGCCAGCGTCTCCACGGCCACGCGGGCGTAGGGGTCGTGCGACAGGTACAGATCGACGATGGCATCGGAAATGCGGTCGCACACCTTGTCCGGATGGCCTTCGGACACGGACTCGCTGGTGAACACGTAGTTGAGCTTGGCCACGACGAACCTCGGCAATGGACGGGGGCTATTGTACAGAATTATCGGGGAAGACCAGCGCAGCACCCACGGAAAGCCGGTCATTTTCCGTATGTGACAAGGTTTGCGTTCCAGGTCAAGCGATCTCCCCGCGGTTGGGGGAGGGCAATGGAAATTCGCCTAAAAAACATCGGGGAACGGGCCGGTGGGCCGCGTTCCCCAATCCTTCTGCCGTCCGGATTGCTTCCGGTTGCTCGGCACGGGTCTCTGAACTGTATTACTCGGCCGCTTCGACCATGCCGGAGTTGGCAACGGCCTTGGTCAGCTCGAACAGGCGCTTGCGCACCGACGGGTCGTTGATGCGGTAGTAGGCGCGCACCAGTTCCAGCGTCTCGCGCTTGGCCATCGGGTCCGGCTCGTAGCCGCCCGAACGCTCCTCGAAAGCGGCGCCGCCACCCTCGTCGTCGTCAACCGGGGCCGCGGCGGCCTCCGCCGGCATGTCGTCGAAGAAGAAGGACACCGGCACGTCCAGGACGCGGCTGAGGTCGAACAGGCGGGACGCGCCGATGCGGTTGGCGCCGCGCTCGTACTTCTGCACCTGCTGGAAGGTCAGGCCGATGGCCTCGCCCAGCTTTTCCTGGCTCATTCCGAGAAGGGTCCGGCGCAACCGGACGCGGGAACCGACGTGAACGTCGATCGGGTTCGGCTTTCCCGTCTTGGGACGGCCGGCAGTGGCCCGGCGGCCCCGCGCTGGCGTTGCTTGCATTGCTCTAATTCCCTGAAACAGTTGTGCAACCTTGATACGACATATCCATGTATGCAGTCAAGGGCGCCCGAGCGCTCCCGATGCGCGTGATTGAAAAAAGAGTCTCGGTTGCGCTAACCGCGATGTCGTGCGCGCAGGCCCACCGCGAAACAGGTCAAAAGAAGCAACCCAAACGCGCCATCGCCCACACGTCCGTAGAGAGTGGGGGTGGGCAGCGCTTCCGGCAAGGCCGCATCGACCACTCCACGGTGACCAAGCGGAAGCATGGCCGTGATGCGGCCGTGGGAATCCACCAAGCCGGAGATGCCGGTGTTGGCGACGCGGACCAGCGGCATCCCCTCCTCCACCGCGCGGGTCCGGGCGATGGCGAAGTGCTGATGCGGGCCGGCGGTGTTGCCGTACCAGGCGTCGTTGGTCAGGTTCAGCATCCAGCGCGGCCGCCCGGCGCCCTCCTCCACCGCAGGCAGCACGGCGCCGGGGAAGATCACCTCGTAGCAGATCAGCGGGCTGACCGGCGGCAAGCCCTTGAGATCGAGCGACACCGGCCCCGGCCCGGCGGAGAACTCCGCCCCGTTGCCGGCGATCGCCCCGACCGGCAGCCAGCGGCGCAGCGGCATGTATTCGCCGAAAGGCACGAGGTGGAACTTGTCGAAGCGCCCCGTCACCGCGCCGCTGCCGTCCACCGCCGCCAAGCTGTTGTAATAGAGCGGCTCGCCCTCCGGCCCAGGCTCCATCCGGGGCACCCCGGTGACGAGCAGCCCGCCGGGCGGCGTGACCGACCCCAGCGCCTGGCGCAGGCGGGCGTCCTGGTTGAGGAACAGAGGCACCGCGGTTTCGGCCCAGATCACATGGGTGATCGGCTCACTGGATGGAGCGGCGGAGAGTTCCATCTGCTGCTGGACGTTGCGCACCCGCTCGCCCGCCGCCCATTTCAGCCGTTGGTCGATGGCCGGCTGGACGAGCCGCAGCCGCACGTCGGGCACCGTCGCGTCCGACGCCCCGGCCAGCCGCAGCCCGCCCCAGGCGCCCAGCGCCGCGAACAGCGCCAGCCCGGCGGCCAGCGCCCCCCAGGCGCGGCGTCGCGGCACCGCCGCGTCGGCCAAGCCCGCCGGCAGCGACGCCACCAGCACGGTCAACAGGCTGAGGCCATAGATGCCGATCAGCGAGACGCCTTGCAGAACCGGCAGAAAGCCCGTCCAGCCATAACCGACGAGGTTCCACGGGAAGCCGGTGAAGACATGGCCGCGCAGCCATTCGAACAGCGCCCAGGAGGCGGCGAACAGCAACATCCGCCCCAGCCCCCTTCCCTTCAGCGTCCAGGCCAGCAGCGTGGCAAAGCCGGTGAACATCGCCAGCAGGATCGGCAACCCCGCCGCCGACAGCGGCAGCGCCCACCAGAACCGTTCGATGTCGGTGAACAGCGCCGCGCTGATCCAGTAGAGGCCGAGCAGATGATGGCCGAAGCCGAAGAACCAGCCCACCGCGAAGGCCTGCCGCCTGGTCCGCGCCCCGTCGAGCAGCCAGAGCAGCCCCGGAAAGGCGATCAGCAGAAGCGGCACCGCGTCGGCCGGCGGCAAGGCCAGCGTCGCCAGCCCGCCGAACCCCGCCGCCGCCAGCAGCCGGCGCCAGCCGGTCAGCCCGGCCAGACCCGCGGACAGACGGCCCAGCCGGGCCGGGGTGGTCGTCATGTCGGTGACTGTCAAGCGGTGGCACTCCGGATGCGGATGGGCTGGTGAGGCGATTGTGCCGGGCTGGAAACGACGTCACCACGAAGGCGCGAAGACACGAAGAGGGGCACAGAGAAGCTCCCGCTTTCCCGGTGAGTCCGGGGACGCGGTAGAGCCTCTTTGTGCCGTCTTTGTGTCCTTCGTGCCTTCGTGGTGAGAAACCCTGTGGGCTTAGCCGACCTCGGCCAGGGCGGAATTCTCGGCGGGGGCGGTGCGGACGCGCAGCCGCCTGATGCGGCGGGGGTCGGCCTCGACGATCTCGAACTCCAGGCCGGAGGGGTGGATCAGCGTCTCCCCCTTGCCCGGCACCCGCCCGGCCAGCGACACGACGAGACCGCCGAGCGTGTCGACCTCCTCACGCTCCTCCTCGGTCAGGAAGGCGCCGACGCGGTCCTCGAAATCCTCGATGGAGACCCGGGCGTCGGCGAGGATCGAGCCGTCGGGACGCTCCACGAAATGGGGCGTGGCCTCCTCGTCATGCTCGTCCTCGATCTCGCCGACGATCTCCTCGACCAGATCCTCGATGGTGACGAGGCCGTCGATGCCGCCGAACTCGTCGACCACCAGCGCCATGTGCTGGCGCTTCTGGCGCATCTGCACCAGCAGGTCGACCACCGGCATGCTGGGCGCGACGATGCTGAGATCGCGCACGATGTCCTTGAGTTCGACCGGCGTCCGGCTGGCCATCGCCACCAGAACGTCCTTGATGTGGATCATGCCCACGACGTCGTCGAGCGTTTCACGGAACACCGGCAGGCGGGAATGGGCTTCCTCCGCCATGCGCTGGACCAGGGCGGGGAACGGCGTGTCCACCTCCACGGCCACGATGTCCGCGCGGGGCACCATCACGTCGTCGACGGTGCGGTCGCGCAGTTTCAGGATGTTGGCGAGCAAGGCACGTTCGCCCGCCCCCAGCGATCCCTCGCCGCTGTCCTGATCCTCGATCAGGCCTTCGATCGTGGCGCGCAGAGTGGCGTCGTCGCGCCCCCCCAAAACGGTCCTCATCCACCCGCGAAACAGGTGGCCCAAGGATTGCTGATCTTCGGCCCCGTCTTCACGGGGCGTTCGACTGTCGGAAATCTCGCTCATCGGTCCGGTGGTTGTTCGTCCAGGTTCGGCTCTCCGGGCGGAGAGCGCGTGGCGGCGTACGGGTCGGCGATGCCAAGGGTCGCGAGCACGTCGGTTTCGAGCTGCTCCATCTCCTCGGCCTCGTCATCCGTCTCGTGATCATACCCGAGCAAATGAAGAACGCCATGCACCACAAGGTGGGTCATATGGTCCGAAGGTGTTTTACCCTGCTCGGCGGCTTCACGGGCGACGGTCTCCCAGGCCAGGATCACGTCGCCCAGCATGACCGGCGCGTCCTCGCCCAATTCGGGCTCCTCCGCCTCGGTCAGGGCGAAGGACAGCACGTTGGTCGGCTTGTCCTTGCCGCGGTATTCGCGGTTCAGCCGGTGCACCAGCGCGTCGTCGGCCAGCACGACGGACAGCTCCGCCGGACCCTCATCCTCGTCGTAGGTGACGGTGAGCGCAGCGAGCGCCGCCCGTTCGCACAGCCATTCGGCGTTCTCCGCCCAATCGCCCGCTTCACGTGAAACGACGACGTCGACGGCCATCACGGTGTTCCCTCCGCGTCCGGAGCCGACCGGCGCCGGCCGTCGGCGCGGGCGCCCCGGGCACGGTCCACCTCGGCGCGGTCGCCTTCGGCACGGTCGTAAGCGCGGATGATGCGGGCGACCAGCGGGTGGCGGACCACGTCGGCGGCGGTGAAATGGACGAAGCGGATGCCCTCCACCCCTTCCAGGATGTCCAGCGCCTCGCGCAGGCCGGATTTGGTGCCGGCCGGCAGGTCGGTCTGCGAGATGTCGCCGGTGACCGCCATGCGACCCCCCTCGCCCAGGCGGGTGAGGAACATCTTCATCTGCATCGGCGTGGTGTTCTGCGCCTCGTCCAGGATGACGAAGGCGTTGGCGAGCGTGCGGCCGCGCATGAAGGCGAGCGGCGCGATCTCGATCTCGCCGGACTCCAGCCGCTTCTTCACCTGCTCCGCCGGCAGCATGTCGTGCAGCGCGTCGTAGAGCGGGCGCAGGTAGGGGTCCACCTTCTCCTTGAGGTCGCCCGGCAGGAAGCCCAGCCGCTCCCCCGCCTCGACGGCGGGGCGCGACAGGATGATGCGGTCCACCTGACCGGTGGTCAGCAGCGCCACCGCCTGGGCGACGGCGAGGTAGGTCTTGCCGGTGCCGGCCGGGCCGAGCCCGAAGACCATCTCGCTTTCCGCCAGCGCCTGGAGATAGGCGGTCTGCATGGGCGAACGCGGGGTGATGGCGCCCTTGCGGCGGGTGCGCACCGCGACCTCGCCCCGGCTGAGCGTCGCCAGATTCTGGTCGCGCACCGCACCGCCGACGCCGGTCGCCATGCGGACGGCGGCGTCCACCTCGCCGGTGCCGACGGTCATGCCACGCTTCAGCCGCTCATAGAGGGCGTCGATGGCCGAGCGGGCGGCTTCCGACGAGTCCGCCGGACCGGCGATGGTCAGCGTGTTGCCGCGGGAGATCAGGGAGACGCCGAGCTGGTTTTCTATGCGGGCGAGGTGGCGGTCATGCTCCCCGTACAGCATCGGCAGCAGCCGGTTGTCGTCGAAGTTCAGATCAATGCGCTGATCCGGGCGCTGATCGGGCAAGCCGTTCAAACGGTCGCCTCCACGGGTTGCGTGCCGGTGGCGGAGCTGCGGTATTCACCGGTCGCCACGCTGCCGGCAAGGCTGTTCGGATGGGCGGCGTCCACACGCACCGCGACGATGCGGCCGAGCAGCCGCTCGTTGGCGTCGGCGTGCACCGACTGCAGATAGGGGCTCTTCCCGAGGAGCTGGCCGGCGCGCTTGCCGACACGGTCGAACAGGACCGGCACGGTGCGCCCGACGAAGCTCTGGTTGAAAGCCTGCTGCTGTGCGTTCAGCAACTGCTGGAGGGCGGCGAGACGGGCGTCCTTCACGTCCTCCGGCAGCTGGCCGTGCTCCAGCGCCGCCGGGGTGCCGGGCCGCGGGCTGTACTTGAACGAATAGGCCTGGGCATAGCCGACGTCGGTGACGAGGCGCAGCGTCGCCGCGAAATCGGCGTCGCTCTCGCCGGGGAAGCCGACGATGAAGTCGCCCGACAGCGCCAGATCCGGCTTGGCGGCGCGCAGCCGGTCGACGATGCGGCGGTAGTCGTCCGCCGTGTGCTTGCGGTTCATCGCCGCCAGCACGCGGTCCGACCCGGCCTGCACCGGAAGATGCAGGTAGGGCATGAGCTGCGGCACCTCGGCGTGGGCGCGGATGAGGTCGTCCTCCATGTCGCGCGGGTGCGAGGTGGTGTAGCGGATGCGCTCCAGCCCGTCGATGTCCGCCAGTTCGCGGATCAGCCGCCCGAGGCCCCAGGTGGTGCCGTCCGGCCCCTCCCCGTGCCAGGCGTTGACGTTCTGGCCGAGCAGGTTGATCTCCCGCGTGCCGCCGGCGACGAGGCGCCGGGCCTCCGCCACGATCTGGGCGCCGGGACGCGAGAACTCGGCGCCGCGGGTGTAGGGCACCACGCAGAAGGTGCAGAACTTGTCGCAACCCTCCTGCACCGCCAGGAAGGCGGAGACGCCCTGCCCGGCGCTCTCGTCCGGCAGGAAGTCGAACTTGGACTCCACGGGGAAGTCGGTGTTCAGCACGCTGCCCGCCTTGCGGCTGGCCTTGGCCACCATCTCCGGCAGGGTGTGGTAGGTCTGAGGCCCGAACACCATGTCCACGAAGGGGGCGCGGGCGACGATCTCCTCGCCCTCGGCCTGGGCGACGCAGCCGGCCACCGCGACGATCATCCGGCCGTCGCCGGCCTCGGCCTTGACGTCCTTGAGCTGGCGCAGGCGGCCCAGTTCCGAGAACACCTTCTCGGAGGCCTTTTCGCGGATGTGGCAGGTGTTGAGGATCACCATATCGGCGCCGTCCGGCTCGTCCACCGGCCGGTAGCCCAGGGGTGCCAGGACATCCGCCATGCGGGCGGAGTCGTAGACGTTCATCTGGCAACCCCAGGTCTTGATGAAGAGCTTCTTACTCAACGATCCCTTCCACAGCGCTGAACGATCCGACCAACCGCGATTCCGGCCAACCGCAATCTCGACCAATGCAAAAACGCGCGCCGGGACGGCACCGGCTCGAGCGGCGCAATCCGGCGCGCAACCCGCCGCGTCGCGGCATCGCACCCTGCCGATATGGTAGCACGAGTGCGGGAAAACGAGTCAATCGTGCCCGCGCGGCGTCTTTCCATTTCGCGGTGTGGAAAGTTTCCATCACGGGACGACGGTGGGCGTCGGCTTGCCGGACACCGCGCGCTCCACGCCGCGCGCCACGGCGCGCTGGCAGTGGTCGGCCAGGGCCTTGCGGCTGGAGAAGCCGTCGATGGTCACCGGGGGGTGGAATTCCACCTCCACCGTCATGCGGCCCAACGTGAAGACGGTCCACAGATGGGGGGCGAGATCCATGTCGCCGTACCACGCGTAACAGGGACGGAAGGCGATCCCCATCGGGATGCCGTCCAGCCGCGTCGGCGCGATGCTGACCGGCTGAACGGTCAGCGGCCGGTCCCCGATGCGCCGGGCGGCCACCGCGAACAGCGCCGTCTTGAACGGGAGCGTGCGGTTGCCGTCGCTGGAGGTGCCTTCGGGGAACAGGATCAGGCTGTCGCCGGCGTCCAGCCGGGCGCCCAGCTCGTCGCGCTGCTTCTCCACCCCGGAGCGGGCCTTGCGCTCCACGAAGACGGTCTGCTGGAGCTTCGCCAGCGCCCCGAAGAAGGGCCAGCCGGCGACCTCGCTTTTCGCCACGAAGGAGCCCGGAATGACCGACCCCAGCACCGTGATGTCGAGGTAGGAGGAATGGTTGGAGACGAACAGCACCGGCCCGTCCGTGGCGCGCTCGCCGCGCACCACGACGCCGATGCCCAGGATGGCGGCGCAGACCCGGTGGTAGAACTGCGGTATCCGGAAGCGCAGCGGCGAGCGCACGGCGACGGCCAGCGCCTGCACCGGGACCAGCAGGAGCGTCCACAGGAGGTAGACGGCCAGACGAAGCCCGCCCCGCACCGGCGATCCCAGGGCACGCGCACCGGTTGCATCCACCGCCGTCATGCCACCCGTCTCCTGATGCGATCGCGGATCACGCGATCTGGGCGTCGCGGCTGCGCCGCTCGTAATGCCTGGAGTATTTGTTGGTGATCAGGTCGGTCTTCACCACGATCGACACGTCGGTGGTGTTGAACTGGTGATCGATCACCGCACCGTCGCCGATGAAGCCGCCCAGCCGCAGATAGCCCTTGATCAGCGGCGGCAGAACGCTCAGCGCGCGCTTCGGGTCGATCTGGTCGCGGGGCATCAGATCCATGCCGACGTAGCGTTCCGGCAGCGCCACCGGGCGCAGCTCCTCCGGGGCCAGATGGAAGTGATGCAGGTAGGCGAGCGGTTCGGCCATCGCCACCGGGTCGGTGCCCGGCAGGCTGGCGCAGCCGAACATCACCGCGATGTCGTGGTGGAAGACGTAGGCCGCGATGCCGCGCCACAGCAGCTGCATGCTGCTGCCGCGCGTGCGGTAGGCGGCGTCGACGCAGGACCGCCCCAGCTCCAGGATCTCCCCCGGATAGCTGACCAGCCGCCCGATGTCGTATTCGTCGCTGGAATAGAAGCGGCCCGCCTTGGCCGCCGCCGGGCGGCGGATCAGCCGGTAGGTGCCGACCACGGACTCCGGGCCGTCGCCGCGGGCGTGGTCGATGACCAGCAGATGGTCGCAGATGGTGTCGAAATCGTCGAAGTCGCGATGGCGCACGGCCATGTCCGGCGACGGCACCGCCGACATCTCCTCGTAGAAGACGCGGTAGCGCAACGCCTGGGCCCAGTCGATCTCGGCGGCGCTTTCGGCCAGCCGCACTTCGAGGGAGCCCATGCGCAGATCCGAAGAGCTGCCCTGGTCCGTGCCTGTATCAGCCATACTCGACGCTTCGCTGGCGTTGTTCGGGTCGCGGCAACCGCCGGTTCTCCATCCGGAGCCCGGTCGGGCACGGAACAGGGATAACACGAATGGCCGGTTGCCGGTCAACCGCGACGTGACGAACCCGTCCCCGGCGAGCCCGGACTCCGGGCAAGCCACAAGGTCCGGCCCCGGCGAACGGGGACGGCGGCAAGGCGGGACAGCAATGATCACGCGGGAAGGAAGAAAAGATCGCATCCGGGCGATGAGGTTCCGGGGCGGACCGAACAGCGGCGGTCCGCCGGACACCAACGCACAAGCCCGATGGACCTTAGGCCGCGCCGCGGCGGGCGCGGGTGCCGAGACCGATCTGCTTGGCCAGCGAGCTGCGCTGGCGGGCGTAGTTCGGGGCGACCATCGGATAGTCGGCCGGCAGGCCCCAGCGGTCGCGGTATTCCTCAGGCGACATGTCGTAGGCCGTCTTCAGATGGCGCTTCAGCATCTTCAGCTTCTTGCCATCCTCCAAACATACAATGTAGTCGGGAGTGACGGACTTCTTGATGGGCACCGCGGGCTGCGGACGCTCCTCAGTCGCAACCGGCTCGGTCCCGACATTCGCGAGTGACTTGTACACCTGCTCAATCAGCGTCGGAAGATCGCCGAGAGCGACTGTATTGTTCGAGACATGCGCCGCCACGATCTCCGTGGTCAGAGACAACAGCGCGTTGGAAGGGTTACCATTGCTCATGTAAGCTTGCTCCGCAGCTTGGCGTTCCTCTCCATATAAAGAGGTTTGTGGCCGCGCGCAATATCCATCCTTTGCTCTTAAAGAGGAAGCAGTGTACGAAAAAAAATCTCCGGATTTGTTTTTGGACATCACCAGCGAGGTGTGCCCGTTAACCTTCGTCAAGACCAAGTTGTCGGTGGAGCGCATGGCGGCCGGGCAAACGCTTGAAGTCCGGCTGAACGCGGGCGAACCCTTGGAGAATGTGCCCCGATCCTTGATCGAACTGGGCCACTCCATTCTTGCCGTGACACCCGAAAATCCGGATGAGCCGGAGGGGGTGCACCGCCTGTGGATCCAGAAAGGTTAAGGTTTATTCGCCGGTGTACGAATACCGCAACACCAGGGCGGCAACCCTTCCGTCCGCCCTGCGGTAATAGCCGGGACGACGGCCAATGGCAAAGAAACCACAAGACTTATACAGGGATTGCGCCATACCATTGTCTTCGGCGACTTCCAGGAACAACGCGGTGGCGCCCCGCGTCCGCGCGCCGTCCAGCGCCGCCGCGACCAGCCGCCGCCCGAGGCCTTGCCCCCGTGCGTCGGCACGGACGCCGATGGCGATGATCTCGCCGTCCTCAACGGCGACCCGCGCCAGCAGGAAGCCCACCGGATCGTCGCCCTCCGCGCCCTCCCGCAGGGCCAGCACCGTGAAGAAGCCGGGCTGGCCGATCAGACTGGCGACGGCCTCGCTGCCCCAGGGGTCGTCGGGAAAGCACCCCTGCTGCAGGGCAGAGATCACCGCGGCGTCGGCGAGGCCGGCGGTCTGAAGCCGCACCGGATGGGACGTCTGGGGCCGGAACGTCTCGGGCGGGATCGCCGTCATGCCGTCTTCCGCGGCAGGGAAACGTCGGGCGGGCGCAGGTAGAAGGGCTGGGCCGGCAACCCGACGTCCCGCATGGCGCCCAGGGCGGCGACCACGGCAGCGTCGGGTGTCCCCGCACCTTCGGCGAAAGCGGTTTCGGAACGCCCCTCCAGGAGCGGGCGCAACGCGGCCGCCCCGTCCCCGGCGACCAGCAGCGGTCCGGCACCGCCGGCGAGCAGCCCGTCGAGCCAGCCCGGCACCGCGACGGGCTCCAGCATCGCCGGTTCCCCGAACGGCGTCAGGTCCGGGCGGAAGAGTTGCAGGAACGGCTCGCTGCGACGGGAGTCCACGGCGACCAGCACGGCGTGGCCGTCCCGCTCCGCCTCCGGCAAGCCGTGGGCGATCGCGTCGAAGCTGGTGATGCCGACCACCGGCAGCCCGGCGGCCAAGGCGAAGCCGCGCGCCGCGGCCAGCGCGATGCGCAGCCCGGTGAAGGCGCCGGGCCCGACGGTCACGGCGATGCGGTCCAGCGCGTCGAAGGCGCAGCCGGCCTCCATCATCACCGCTTGCGCCAGAGGCACCAGCGCTTCCGCCTGCCCACGCGCCATCGGCTCGCGCCGCCGCACGGTGACCGCGCCGTCGTCCCACAGCGCGGCGGAACAGCCGGAGGTCGCCGTGTCCAGTCCCAGAACTCTCATCGCCTCACACGCGTCGTCAGATCCGCCATCTTCAAAGCCCCACTTCAAGCCTGGGTCAAGAGCGTGATAGACAGCCCCGACCTTCCCTGACGGCATGGATCATGCTCACACCCATCGCACCGCCGGACTTCGACCTCGACATCGAATTGCTCTACGCCACGCCGGACAACCTGACCGGGGTGCCCATCTACCGGCACCCGCATTGCCTGCTGCACCCCGACGCGGCGGCGGCGCTGCGCGCGGCGATCCGGCTGGCCCGCGGCATCGGCTGCCGGCTGCGGCTGTACGATGCCTTCCGCCCGGTCGAGGCGCAATGGGCCTTGTGGCGGGCGCTGCCCGACCCCTCCTACATCGCCGATCCGTCGGCCGGCTCCACCCATTCCCGCGGCATCGCGGTGGACCTGACGCTGGCCGACGGGACCGGGCGCCCGCTGGACATGGGCACCGGCTTCGACGACATGACCGAACAGTCCCACCACGGCCGCACGGACCTGACCACGGAGCAGCAGCGCAACCGCGCCGCCCTTCTCGGCGTCATGACGGCCGCGGGCTGGCGGCATTACGCCTGCGAGTGGTGGCACTATCAACTGCCCGACGAGCGGCGCTACCCTCTGCTGACCGACGCGGCCCTGGGCGGGCTGATGATGGGGTGATCCCCGGGGAGCCCGCCGCTGGCCATCCCACCGCGGGGGCCGGGTCCGCGGCCGGACTCCGGAGGGCCTCGGGTCATAGAGCCTAATGTCACAGGGGTTGTTGCAAGGCTGCATCACGAAAGCGCCCGAAGCGCATCGTGCGTGTTGCGGACTTGTTCCCGGCGCCATGCCTGTGCCACACCAGCCGTTGCGCAGGCCGGGCTCCGGTCCGGCCGCGCGACCGTTCCGGACCCACGACAGGCCGCCATGCCGTTCCGCCGCGCCGCCACCGTCTTCGCCGTGGCCGCCTTCTGGGCTTTCCAGGCCCTGGCGGGAAGCCCCGGCGTTGCGGCGCCCAGCGTTGCACCGGACGGGGCGGCGAACACCGCCGTCGTCTTCGCCTACGATCGCTTCGGCGAGGACCAGACCCCCTCCATCAGCATCCGCATCGACCAGTTCGAAGCCCATCTGGACGAGCTTCAGGACGGCGATTACCAGGTCCTGCCCCTGCCCCGCATCCTGGAGGCGCTGCGCAGCGGCGCGCCGCTGCCCGACCGGACGGTGGCGATCACCATCGACGAGGCCAGCCGCTCCGCCTTCCGCGAAGCGTGGCCCCGGCTGAAGGCGGCGGGGCTTCCCTTCACCCTGTTCGTGGCGACCGATGCCATCGACCGCGGGTCGCCCGCCCACATGAGCTGGGCAGAGGTGCGGCAGCTCGCCGCCGCCGGGATCACCCTCGGCGGGCTCGGCGCCTCCACCCAGTCGCTGGTGTCCCGCCCCGCCGACGAGGTGAAGGCGGAGCTGCGCCGCATGGCCGACCGGCTGCAGGCGGAGACGGGGCAGCGCCCCACCCTGTTCGCCTACCCGCAGGGCGAGGTGTCGTCGGCGGTGCGGACCATCGTGACGGAGCAGGGCTTCGCCGCGGCTTTCGGCCAGCAATCGGGCGTCCTGCACCCGCAGGCCGACCGGGCGACCCTGCCGCGTTTCGTGATGAACGAGAGTTTCGGCAGCGTCGACCGCTTCCGGCTGGCCGCCAACGCGCTGCCGCTGCCGGTGACCGACCTGACGCCCGACGACCCGCTGCTGACCGTCAACCCGCCGTCGGTCGGCTTCACCGTGTCGGACGAAGTCGGCGACATCGCGCGGCTGGCCTGTTTCGCCGCCGGCCAGGGCCGCACCACGCTGGAGCGCGTGACGGAGGACCGGGTGGAGGTGCGCATCCGCGACCCCTTCCCGCCGGGCCGCACGCGCGTGAACTGCACCCTGCCGGGACCCGAAGGGCGCTGGCGCTGGCTGGGCATGCAGTTCGTGGTTCCGGAATAGGCGCAGAGACACGCCGGCGGGCGCTGTCCGTCCGTTCGGACCGCGCCCGTCCGGTGGATGCCGTCAGCGGACGGCGCGGACCTCGACCACCTCGGGGATGTAGTGGCGCAGCATGTTCTCGATGCCGGCCTTCAGCGTGGCGGTGGAGCTGGGGCAGCCGGAGCAGGCCCCCTTCATCTCCAGATACACCACGCCTTCCTCGAAGCCGTAGAAGGTGATGTCGCCGCCGTCCTGGGCCACCGCCGGACGCACGCGGGTGTCCAGCAGCTCCTTGATCTGGGTGACGATCTCATCGTCGTCAGCGCTGGCGGCATGGCCATCGCCGGTTTCTTCCAGCAGCACCGGGCGGTTGGCGGTGAAATGCTCCATGATGACGCCGAGGATCGACGGCTTCAGCAGGAACCACTCCTTGTCGCCGGCCTTGGTGATGGTCACGAAGTCGGCGCCCAGGAAGACGCCCTGGACCCCGTCGATCTCGAACAGCCGCTGGGCCAGGGGCGAAGCGGTGGCGGCGTCGCGGGACGGGAAGTCCGCGGTGCCGCGTCCGAGCACGTCACGCCCCGGCAGGAACTTGAGAGTCGCCGGGTTGGGCGTCTGCTCGGTCTGAATGAACATGGTGATATCCTCCATCGGCGCCGAACAACACTGGCGGCGTAGGCGAAACTTGGGCAGAATCCGCCGACAGATCAAGCATCGCATCTTTATGGTTATCGATCCGTGAGCATGGCACCGCCCGCGGCCACCGCACCGTCCGCCACACCGGCGATCCCTGCGGCCCCCTCCATCGACGCCGCCGCGCGGGAGGTCGTCGAATGGCTGCTGCTGGAAGGCCGGCACGCGCCCGGCTTCGAGCCGATGATGGACCGCTTCTGCCGGCGCCTGATGGCGTCCGGCGTCCCGCTGCTGCGCGCGGTCTGCGCCCTGCCCCTGCTGCACCCGCAGATCCGCACCATCGCCTTCTTCTGGCGCCGCAACGCCGAGCAGGTGGAGACCACCACCCGCGCCCACGGCACCGAGACCAGCACCGAATACCTGACCAGCCCCTTCGCCACCCTGATCGAGGACGGGGCCGACGGCCTGCGCTACCGGCTGGAGCAGATGGAGCCGCCCTACCCATACCCGGTCTTCGCCGAGCTGAAAGCGCAGGGGGCGACCGACTACGTCGCCATGACGGTGCTGTTCGCCGGGGGGCGGCGCAACGTGCTGAGCTTCACCACCGACCGGCCCGGCGGCTTCTCCACCGCCGATCTGGCGCTGGTCGACGCGGTGCTGCCGGCGCTGGGCGCGGTGCTGGAGACGCTGGCGCTGCGGCGGCTGGCGACGACGGTTCTGGACACCTACGTCGGCCACCGCACCGGCGCGCGCATCCTGTCCGGCGACATCCGCCGCGGCACCGGCGCCAACGTCCGCGCCGTGCTGTGGTACTGCGACCTGCGCGGCTTCACCTCGCTGGCCGACCGGCTGCCGCGCGAGGAGCTGATCGCCCTGCTGAACGGCTATTTCGAGATCATGGGCGGCGCCGTGGAAAGCCGCGGCGGCGAGATCATGAAGTTCATCGGCGACGCCATGCTGGCCATCTTCCCGCTGGAGGAGGGCGACCCGACCGGGGCCGCCGCCTGCACCAAGGCGCTGGACGCCGCGCAGGAGGCCCTGACCGACATGGCCGCCCGCAACGCCGAACGCGCCGCCTGGGGCCAGCCGACCCTGCGCTGCGGAATCGCGCTCCACATGGGCGAGGTCATGTACGGCAACATCGGCTCCGCCAACCGGCTGGACTTCACCGTCATCGGCCCGGCGGTCAATCTGGTCAGCCGGATCGAGGGGCTGTGCAGCCGGCTGGAGCGCAACGTCCTGACCTCCGCCGAGGTGGCCGAGGCCTGCGCCAGCCGCCTCGTGTCGGTCGGCTGGCATCCGGTGAAGGGGCTGAACGACCCGATCGAGGTCTATGGCTTGAAGGAGAAGACGGGGACCAATGACCAGGGCGATGAATAGAGCGCTGCAACGAACCCGCGGTCGCCGGTCTTGAGCGGTCGCGATCCCTCCCCCGCCCGCCCGTCCCTCCGGTCCTTCGCGCTGGCCGCCGCCGCCTTCTCGGCGGGCTGGTCGCTGATGATGATGGAAATCCTCGGCGGGCGGCTGATGGCGCCGCATTTCGGCTATTCGGTCTATCAGTGGGGCGCCGTCATCGGCGTGGTGATGACCTTCATGGCCGCCGGCTACTGGACCGGCGGGCAGCTCGGCGACGGGCCGAAGGCGGTGCCGGCGCTGCGCGCCGCCCTGCTGGCCGGGGTCGCCGCGGCGGCGCTGACGCCCTGGCTGGGCAAGCCGATGCTGGCCGACGCCGCGGGCCGCTTCAACGCGGTGGAGGGGTCGGTCGTCGGGGCGGCGTTGATCCTCGGCCTGCCGTCCTTCGCGCTGGCCATGGTGTCGCCGATCTGCGCGGGCTTGAGCAGCCTGACCGGTGCGGCGGCGGCGGGGCGGATCTACGCGGTCGGCACGCTGGGCAGCATCGGCGGGACCTTCTTCGCCTCCTTCTACGCAATCCCACAGGTCGGGGTGTCGGCGGGCTACGCCCTGGCGGCGGTGCTGCCGGCGCTCGCCTGCCTGTTCGTTCCGGGTGGGAAACGGGTGGCCGCCGCCGTGGCCCTGGCGGTTCCCCTGGCCTGGGCGGCCGGCCATGGCGAGGGGCAGGGCTTCGCCCTCTACCGTGAGACGCCGCACAACACGATCATGGTGCAGGAGGACGCCGAGCAGATCCGCCTGCATCTGAACGTGGCCTGGGCCACCCAGTCGCGGCTGCGCAAGGACGGCGGCCCGACCGGCCTCTATTACGACCTGTTCGCCGCCGTCCCGGCCCTGGGCAACGGCACGCGCGTCCTGGTGCTGGGGCTGGCCGGCGGGGCCGCCGCCAAGGAAATCCTCGACCGCTGGCCCGGTGCCGACATCCTGGGGGTGGAACTGGACCCCGCGGTGGTCGAGGTGGCGCGCGAGCGGTTCGGCCTGCGCCCCGAGGTGCGCGTCGCCGTGGAGGACGCCCGCCGCCACGTCGAGCGGTCGCCGGAGCAGCACGACGTGGTGATCGTCGATCTCTATTCGACCGCGCTGATTCCCTTTTTCACGGCGACCAGGGAGTTCTTCGCGGCGGTGGAGCGGCGGGTGGCTCCGGGCGGCGTGCTGGTCATGAACGTCGCCTCCCCCATGGACCGCGACGCCCTGGTCGGGCCGCTGGCGGCGACGCAGGGGGCGGTCTTCCCGTCCGTGTACGTCGCCGACGCAGGGCGCGGGAATTATCTGCTGATCGCCACGAAGGAGGCGCGTACGCTCGAGGAGCTGAGCGTACGCCTGCGCGCCGCTCCACCGGGTGCAGCGTACGCCGCCTCGCGCATCCTGGAGACGCTGGCCCCCGCCGAACTGGCCGGGCATCCGGTGCTGACCGACGACCGGTCCGACATCGACCAGCGCAGCCTCACCGCCCTCTACGGGCGTTGAGACGCCTGTTGACAGGCCTCAGGTGATGGCGTCCAGCGCGTCGATGCCGATGCCGCCCGGCACGATGGTCAGCGGAATGCGCATCTTGGCGAGGCCGCGGTTGGTGAAGTAGGAGATCAGCGGCCCCGGCCCCTCCGGTTCGGTGCCGGCGGCCAGCACGAGGATGGAGATGCTCGGCTCCTCGTCGATCAGGGCCAGCACCTCGTCGCGGCGGTTGCCTTCCCGCACGTACAGGGCCGGCAGGGTGCCGGTCAGCCGGTTCACGTCGCGGGCGAGCTTCTGAAGCTTCTGCTCCGCCTCCGCGCGCTGCTCCTCGCGCATCAGGTTTTCCAGGGCCAGCCACTGCTGCACCTCGCCCGGCTCGATGACGTAGAGCAGCGCCACCTTGCCCCCCGACTTGCGGGCGCGCAAGCAGGCGTAGCGCAGGGCGAGCTGAAGCTCCGGGCTTTCGTCCACCACGACCAGGAAGATGCGGACCGGCGGCTTGGCCGTGGAATCCGGGGCCGTGGAATCCGGGGCCGTGGAATCCGGGGTGACGTCCGCCCCGGCGTTCGGATCGGTCGCAATCGGATCGGACATCGGTCACACCCTCCGGAAGATGGCGCCGGCGAGCCAGCCGGCGGCGATGGCGCCAATCACCGCGGCAACACCGTAAATCATCGGCTGGTTGCGCGCAAAGTCGTAGATTTCCGCGCTGAAGCCGACCTTGGACACCACCAGCGGCGTGGTCTGGGCGCTGACCACCTCGCCGTCGCGGATCAGCAGCGCTTCCACATTGTACAGCCCGGTGGGCACGTTGGCCGGAAAATAGATGTTGGTCCGGAACAGCCGCTCGCCGAGAAAGGCCACCTGCCCCAGCGTGATGCCGTAGAGCCCGGCCCGCTGCTTGTTGCGGATCAGGGCGGAGCGGAACAGGGCGAGCTGGTCCGGGGCCAGCTGCTCGCGCGGGCCGAGCTGGAGGTTCGGCAGGCCGATCTGGTGGCGTTCCAGCACCGGGCGGCCGACGAATTGGTCCAGTGGGCGGTTGGTCGCGACCATGTAGTAGCCGGGCACCTGCTCGAACCGCACGCTGCGCGCGTTGATCCAGATGCCGGCGATGCGCTCCTTGCGGCGCACGGTGACCGGGGTGCGCGGGCCGGTCACCACGATGGCGACGTCGCCCGCCCCATCGGTGGTGCCGAACAGCACGACCTCCGTCCCGGTGAAGCCGGTGGTGATGGCGATCAGGTGGCTCGACAGGTCGGCGACGAGCTGCTGCGCCCAGACCGTGGCCGCCAGGAACACCCCCGCCACAAGCCCCACCAGCCCGCCGGCGACCCGGACGGACCACAGCCGCCCGGCGCCCTTGCGGACAGCGCTCACGACATCCTCGTCGAGATGGTGAAGACGTCGTTCGGCTCGACCACCAGATCGAAGGCGAGCTTCAGCGCCACCGCGACGACCAGCGAGGCCAGCAGCAGGCGCGCCTGCTCGCCGCGCAGCCGGCCGCCGGCCTTGGTGCCGAACTGCGCGCCGACCACCCCGCCGATCAGCAGCAGCAGCGCCAGCATCACGTCGACCGTCTGGTTGGTCGCCGCCTGGAGCAGCGTCGCCATGGCCGTGGTGAAGATGATCTGGAACAGCGAGGTGCCGGCCACCAGACCGGTCGGCATGTTCAGAAGATAGATCATCGCCGGCACCAGCATGAAGCCGCCGCCGATGCCCATGATCGCCACCAGCATCCCGCCGACCGCCCCGATCCCGGCCGGCAGCAGGGCGGAGATGTAGAGCTTGGAGCGCTGGAACCGCATCTTCAGCGGCAGTCCGTGCAGCCACATGTGGCGGTGAAGCTTGCCCCGCTTGGCGGTGGGGGCGCGGCGGCGGATCAGCGCGCGGCTGGCCTCCACCATCATCATCGTGCCGATGGTGCCGAGGAAGAAGACGTAGGACAGCGTGATCGCCGCGTCGATCTGGCCGATCCGCTGCAAGACGGAGAAGATCCAGACGCCGACCACCGTGCCGACCATGCCGCCCAACAGCATGACCACGCCGAGCTTGACGTCCACGTTGCCGCGCCGCCAGTGGGCGAGCACGCCCGAGACGCTGGCGGCGACGAGCTGGTTGGCCTGGGTGCCCACCGCGATGGCGGGCGGAACGCCGATGAAGATCAGCAGCGGCGTCATCAGGAAGCCGCCGCCCACCCCGAACATGCCGGACAGGAAGCCGACGAGCCCCCCCATGCCGAGCACGAGCAGGGCGTTGACCGACATCTCGGCGATCGGCAGATAGACTTGCATGGGGGAGGAGCCGGCGGACGGGAAGGTCCGCCAGCTTATACCGTACAGGCGCTGTTCCGGCAATTAGGCCGGAACGCCCGCGTCCTTAAGCAGATCGGCCAGCACGACGTCCGGACGGGCGCCGACATGGCTGATGATCTCCGCCGCGGCCAGCGCGCCGATGCGACCGCAGACCGCCGGAGCCATGCCGCGGGTGAAGCCGTAGAGGAAGCCGGCGGCGTAGAGGTCGCCGGCCCCGGTGGTGTCGACCACGCGGGCCACCGGAGATGCGGGAACCTCGACCACCTCGCCACCGGAAACGATGACGGCGCCCTTCTCGCTGCGCGTCAGGGCGGCGGTCTTGCCGAGGCGCTTCACCGCCTCCAGCGCGTCCTCGAAGCGGTCGGTCTTGTAGAGGGCGGTGATCTCATGCTCGTTGGCGAACAGGATGTCGACATGGCCCTCGACGAGGTCCAGGAACTCCGCGTGGTGGCGGTGGACGCAGAAGCTGTCGGACAGCGAGAGCGACACCTTGCGCCCGGCGCCGTGGGCGGTCGCGGCGGCCTTCCGGAAGGCCTCCTTGGCGCGGGGCGGGTCCCACAGATAGCCTTCCAGATAGGTGACCTGCGAGTTGGCGATCAGCGCCTCGTCGATGTCCTCCGGCCCCAGCTCCACGCAGGCGCCGAGGAAGGTGTTCATGGAACGCTGGGCGTCCGGCGTCACCAGGATCAGGCAGCGGGCGGTCGGGGCGCCGCCATGGCCGGCCGCCGTCTCGAAATGCACGCCGGCGGCGCGGATGTCGTGGCGGAACACCTGGCCGAGCTGGTCGCCGTGGACCTTGCCGATGTAGGCGCCCTTGCCGCCCAGCGAGGCGATGCCGGCCATGGTGTTGCCGGCGGAACCGCCCGACACCTCGATGCCCGGGCCCATGCGGCCGTACAGCTCCTCGGCGCGGGCGGCGTCGATCAGCGTCATCGCGCCCTTCTCGATGCCGTTGGCCGTGAGAAAGGCGTCGTCGGCATGGGCGATCACGTCGACGATGGCGTTGCCGATGCCGGTGACGTCGAATTCGGCCGTGGCCATGGGCGCTCCTTGAAATGCTGGGGAAATGCTGGGAAAGGCGGGGTCTGGACCGTGGAAGCAAACCGGGCGCGAGTATAGCGGCCCGCCTTCACATCTCAAGCGCGGCGCAAGGCCCCCTGGAACGAAGCGGCCCGCCGTCGTAGATAAGCGTCGCCCAGCCGCATCGGCCCCATCGAAAGAGAGTCCGGATGATCCGCGCCCTGCTTCTCGCCATCGGACAGCTTTCCGACCCGGCGTCCCGCCGTGTCGTGTGGATCGGCGTGCTGTCCGCCATCACCGCCTTCGCCCTGCTGGCCGGGGCGGTGTGGTGGGCGCTGTTCCACACGGCGCTGACCGGCTACGCCTGGGTGGACGGGGTGCTGGACGTGCTGGGCGGGCTTGCCGTCCTGCTGCTGGCCTGGGTGCTGTTCCCCGCCACGGTCGGCATGGTGTCCAGCTTCTTCCTGGACGAGGTGGTGCAGGCGGTGGAGCGGCGCCACTATCCCCAGTTGCCGCCGCCCCGCCAGACCGGCCTTGGCGAAGAACTGCTGACCGCACTGCGCTTTTTTGCCATCGTCCTGCTGGTCAATCTGTTCGCCCTGCCCCTGTATCTGATGGTGCCGGGGTTGAACCTGCTGATTTTCTACACCGCCAACGGCTATCTTCTCGGCCGCGAATATTTCGAGATGGTGGCGATCCGGCGGATGGAACGGAAGGAGGCGGGGTTTCTGCGGCGCTCCAGCCCGTTGAAACCATTTTTGGCTGGCGCGGTAATTGCCTTTCTTTCGACAATTCCTTTCGTCAACCTGCTGGTGCCGGTGATCGCGAGCGCTTTCATGGTCCATGTCTACCATTCCATGACGGGGGCCATGACGCGGTCTGACGCGGGCCTTCCCCGCCGGGAAGGGGCGTGACGGACCGCTGTGCGGCGCGGCCCCGACCGTGCACCAAAGCCCACTTGCGGCCGGCCGGATGACCGTGTTACCCCGGCGGGGTGGTCTTTTGGCTGCTGTCGGTCGGGCCCGGTCATGCGTCACCGCCTCCGATGACCCGACTTCAATGACCTGCCAACTGTCACGACCTGACTGACCTGGGGATCAACGTTCATGCTGTTCGGACGAAAGAATCCGCCCGTCGGTGCGCCGAAGACCCAAAGCGCCGACCCGGCCACCCCGGCCGCACCGCAGGCGGGCGCCGCCGAACCCGCGGCGGCGGTGTCGCCGCTCGCCTCCCTGAGCAACCCGTCCGCGGCGAATCCGCCGGCCGGCCACACCCCGGCCGCCCGCACGCCGCAACCCGAGCCGATTTCCTCCAAGGGACCCGAGATGAACACGAGCACCCCGAAGCCGCCGGCCGGCGCCCCGATCCCCGGTTCGAGCTACAAGCCGACGGACATTCCGCGCCGCACCGTCGACCTGCCGGGTGCCGCGCCGCGCCGTCCCGAGGGGTATGGCGCCCCGGCCGCCGCCCCCGCCACGGCCCCCGCGCCGGTCGCCCCGCCGCCCGCCGCCCCGCTGGCCAGCGACCAGCGCCGCCTGATCGTCGGCCGCGACATCTCGCTGAACGGTGAGATCGGGTCCTGCGACATCCTGGTCGTGGAAGGCACGGTGGAGGCCAAGCTGCGCGACGGGCGGTCCATCGAGATCGCCGAGACCGGCCTGTTCAAGGGCGCCGTGGAGATCGACGAGGCCGACATCGGCGGCCGCTTCGAGGGCGACATCATCGTGCGCGGCCGCCTGACCGTGCGCTCCACCGGCAAGATCAACGGCTCGATCAAGTACGGCGAGCTGGCGGTGGAGGCCGGCGCCCTGCTGAATGGCGAGATCGGCAAATACACCCCGGCGGCCAAGCCCGCCGCTATCCCCGCCGCCCCGGCGGAAGCGGCCCCGGCACCGGCATCGGCAGCGCTCGACCCCATCGTGGTCGACGGCTAAACGCCGTTAAACGCGGTTTCGCGAACAGGCCCGGCGGGGATCACCCTTCGCCGGGCTTTTTCTTTTTGCGGAGTTCTTCCGGCGTTTCACGGGAAACATCACAGCTTGCCGCTCACACCACGGCGGCCGGCAGAACCTTGTCCTTGAAGCCGCACAGGTCGCTGACCGGGCAGACGAGGCAGTCGGGCTTGCGGGCCTTGCAGACGTAGCGGCCGTGCAGGATCAGCCAGTGGTGGGCGTGCCGGCGGTAGGCCTTGGGGACCACCTTCAGCAGCTTGGCCTCCACCGCGTCGGGCGTCTTGCCGGGTGCGAGGCCGGTACGGTTGCCGACGCGGAAGATGTGGGTGTCCACCGCGATGGTCTCCTCCCCGAAGGCGACGTTCAGCACCACGTTGGCGGTCTTGCGCCCGACCCCGGGCAGGGTTTCCAGCGCCTCGCGGTCGCGCGGCACCTCGCCGCCATACTGGGCGACCAGGATTTCCGACAGCCGGATGACGTTCTTGGCCTTGGTGTTGAACAGGCCGATGGTCTTGATGTAGCCGCGCAGCCGCTCCTCCCCCAGATCGACCATCTGCTGCGGCGTGGTGACGATCTGGAACAGCGGGCCGGTGGCCTTGTTGACGCCGACATCGGTGGCCTGGGCCGACAGCACGACGGCGACCAGGAGCGTGTAGGGGTTGATGTATTCCAGCTCGCTCTTCGGCTCCGGGTTGGCGGCGCTGAGGCGGCGGAAGAATTCCTGGACGGCGGCGGGCTTCATGGCGCGCAGCATAGCGGGACCCCGGTTGTTCTTGCAAACACGCCGGGTGGACGGCGCGCCCGATGCGCACCAGTTTGTCTGCATGACCATCACCCGTCATACCCCGTCCCCGGCCTCATTCCCGGCCCTGCCCCCGGCTTCCCGCGTCTTCTTCGACGCGATCCTGCACCCGCACCGCAGCCTGGGGCGGCACGGGTACCGCGTTCTGATGGGGGTGGTGATCCTCGTCAACCTGCTGATCGCCGGGATCTTTGCCGCCAACGGGGCGTGGCCGGTGGTGCCCTTCTGCGGGCTGGACGTGGTGATCCTCTGGCTGGCCTTCCGCGTCAACAACCGCGCCGCCCGGCTGTACGAGCGGGTGCGCCTGACCGACGCCGACCTGACCGTCCAGCGCGTCGCCTGGAACAAGCCGGAGCGGCGGTGGAGCCTTCAGCCCAACTGGCTGCGCGTCACCCTGGACGGCCCGTCCCGGCACGGCGGCCGGGTGACCCTCTCCTCGCACGGGCAGTCGGTGGCGGTCGGCGCCTTCCTGACTCCGGACGAGCGGGCGGACTTCGCCCAGGCGCTGCGCGGCGCGCTGGCGCGCTGGCGCAGCCCCCCCTGCCATCCCGAACCGGTGCCCTGACTGCCGAAGGAATGCGCAAGAAACGGGTTGGTCGGCCCGCTCCGGCGGCGCATCCTGCGCCGGTCATGGAGCCTGGGAGAGAACGCCATGCCGTGCCTGAACCCCACCGAAGACCCTATTGACGCGCGGCGCCACCGCGCCATCGCCTCCGCCATCCGCCATCTTGTGGACCATTGGCAGGACCAGCCGGGACTGGATGAGCTGGCCGCGGTCGCCGGCATGAGCCCTTTCCATTTCCAGCGGCTGTTCACCCAATGGGCGGGGATCAGCCCGAAGCGCTTCCTGCAGTTCCTGACGCTGGACAACGCCAAGCGGCTGCTCGTCGAGAACCAGAGCGTGCTGGACGTGGCGCTGGACGTCGGGCTGTCCGGCCCGTCGCGGCTGCACGATCTGTTCGTCGCCTGCGAGGCGATGACGCCGGGCGAGTACAAGGCGCTCGGCGGTGGGCTGACCATCCGCTGGGGCCTGCACCCCACCCCCTTCGGCCCATCGCTGGTCGCCGCCACCGAGCGCGGCGTCTGCTGGCTGAGCTTCGCCGAGGAGGAGGACGGGCGCGACGCGCTGGCCGAGATGGCCGCCGCCTGGCCAGCCGCCCGCCTGGTCGAGGATGCCGACGCCACCCGCCCGGTCGCCGCCCGCGCCTTCCGCTGGGACGGTTCCGCAGGAGGCGAGCCGCTGCGCCTGCTGATGAAGGGCACCAATTTCCAGATCAAGGTGTGGGAGGCGCTGCTGCGCATCCCCTCCGGCGCCGTCGTGTCCTACGAGGACGTGGCCCGCGCCATCGGCCAGCCGACCGCCATGCGGGCGGTGGGGGCAGCGGTGGGGCGCAACCCGGTCTGCGTGCTGATCCCCTGCCACCGGGTGATCCAGAAGTCGGGGATCATCCACAACTACCGCTACGGCGTCCCCCGCAAGCGCGCCCTGCTCGCCTGGGAGCAGGGGCACGCCATGCCGGAAGACGAGGCGGCAGCCTGAGGGATCACATCCCCAGCACGTCCTTCATGCTGTAGAGGCCCGGCTGCTTGTCGTTGGCCCACAGCGCCGCGCGGACCGCGCCCTTGGCGTAGATCTGGCGGCCCGACGCCTTGTGGGTCAGCTCGACCCGCTCGCCCTCGGCGGCGAAGACCACCGTGTGGTCGCCGATGACGTCGCCGCCGCGCAGCGTGGCGAAGCCGATCTCGCCGCGCGGGCGGACGCCGGTGTGGCCGTCGCGGACCTTCTGCCAGACATCCTCCAGCGCCACCCCGCGCCCCGCCGCCGCCGCCCGGCCGAGGCCGAGCGCGGTGCCCGAGGGAGCGTCCACCTTGTTGCGGTGGTGCATCTCCAGGATGTCGATGTCGTAGTCGTCGCCCAGCGCGCGGCCGACCTGCTCGACCAGCGCCAGCAGCAGGTTGACGCCCAGCGACATGTTCGGCGACTGGACGATCGGGGTGTGGGTGGCGGCCTGGGCGATGGCCTCCTGCTGGGCCGGGCCGATGCCGGTCGTGCCGATGACCAGCACCGTTTCCGACTGGGCGGCCAGCGCCGCGTGGCGGACGCTGGCGTCGGGGCTGGTGAAGTCGATGACCGCGTCCGCCTCGGCGAACAGCGCCGCCGTGTCCTCGATGGCGACGACCCCCAACGGTTCAAGGCCGGCGAGGACGCCGATGTCCTTGCCGAGCGCGGGGCCGCCCACCCGCTCCGTGCCGCCGGCCAGCGTGCAGCCCGGCGTGGCGGCGATCTCGCGCACCAGCATCTGCCCCATGCGTCCCGCGCACCCGACGACCCCGATCTTCATGCCTGCCTCCCTGGGAGAATTCCGACACGGGTCTAGCACAGCCGGGGGCGGGGCTTAAGCGCCGAGAAGGGTCAGGACCCCAGGCAGTCCTTCAGCGACGCGGCGATGCTGCGCATCAGCGCGGGGTAGAGGCCAGGGCCGTCCTTCAGGTCCGCCCCTTCGGGGTCGAGCACGCCCTTCTTCGCCGGGGTGCCCTCGACGATGGTGTTGACCAGAGCCGGTTCGAACTGCGGTTCGGCGAAGACGCAGGCGGCGCCGAGGCCGCCGATCTTGGCGCGGATCTCCGACAGCCGCTTGGCCGAGGGGCGGCGTTCCGGATTGACGGTGATGGCGCCGACGCCGTTCAGGCCGTACTGCGCCTCGAAATACTGGTAGGCGTCGTGGAAGACGACGAAGGGCTTGGCGGCCACCGGGGCGAGCGTTGCCTTCAACTCGGCATCCAGCGCGTCGATGGAGCGGGCGGTGCGCTCGGCGTTGGCCGTGTAGGTGGTGGCGTTGGCCGGGTCCTTGGCCGACAGCGCCTCGGCGATCGCCGCGACCATGGCGCGGGCGTTGGCGGGGGAGAGCCAGATGTGGGTGTTCACCTCGTCATGCCCGTGCCCGTCCTCATGGTCGTGCTTGTCGTCGTGCCCGTGGTCATGCTTGTGCTCATGCCCATGGTCGTGGGCCTCCCAGGCGCCGCCCTCGCGGGCGTCGAGCAGGGTGACGCCCGGCGCCTCCAGCAGCGTGACGGACGTGGCCTTCTTCGCGTTCGCCGTCACCGGCTTTTCGAGGAAGCCCTCCAGCTCCGGCCCGATCCAGAAGACGAGGTCGGCGGCGGCCAGGGCCTTCGCGTCCGACGGCTTCATGGCGTAGGTGTGGGGGGACGCCGCGCCACGCACGATCAACGCCGGCTCCGCCACCCCCTCCATCACCGCGGCGACCAGGGAATGGACCGGCTTGATCGAGGCGACGACCCTCGGCGCTTCGGCCAAGGCCGGGCCGGCGGCGAGGGTTGCAGCCAGGGCAAGGATTGGCAGGGGACGCATCGCGGCACGCATGGGTGGGTTCCTCATCGTCTGACTGGACAGCCAGGTCTTTCCGGCGCATAGCTGTCTTCATTGCCAGCAATGTCACGTTATAACATAACATGTCAATCCATCACGGAGCCCATCACGCGGCCCCCCACGCGGCCCGTTCGCCGATCCCGTCCCTGGCCCCTTCCCTGGTCGACACCAAGGGCCTGACGGTGCGTCTGGGCGGGCGGACGATCCTCGACCGCGTGGACCTGGAGGTGCGGCCCGGCGAGATCGTCACGCTGATCGGCCCCAACGGTGCGGGCAAGACGACGCTGGTGCGCGCCGTGCTGGGCCTCGTCCGCGCCTCGTCCGGGGTGGTGGAGCGCCGCCGAGGCCTGCGCATCGGCTACATGCCGCAGCGCCTGACGGTCGACGCGACCCTGCCGCTGACGGTCCGCCGCTTCCTGGCGCTGTGGCGTCCGGTGACCGACGCGCGCATCACCGCCGCGCTGGAGGAGGCCGGCGTCTCCCACCTCGCCGCCAGCCCGGTGCAGACGGTGTCCGGCGGCGAGATGCAGCGGGTGCTGCTGGCCCGCGCCCTGCTCGGCGATCCCGAGCTTCTGGTGCTCGACGAGCCCGACCAGGCGGTGGACGTCCATGGGCAGGCCGAGCTGTTCGGGCGCATCGAGACGCTGCGCCGCACCCGCGGCTGCGGCGTGCTTCTGGTCAGTCACGACCTGCACACGGTGATGGCCCGCACCGACCGCGTGCTCTGCCTGAACGGCCATGTCTGCTGCCAGGGCGCGCCGGAGGACGTGCGGCGCCATCCGGAATACCGCGCCCTGTTCGGCGGCCACGCCGACGCGCTGGCCGTCTATGTCCACCATCACGACCACGCGCACGCCAGCGACGGCGCCGTGGTGCCCGGCCATGACGGGGACTGCTGCCATGGATGACTTCGTTCTGCGCGCGCTGGCCGCCGGCTGCGGCATCGCGCTGGTCGCCGGTCCGCTGGGCTCCTTCGTGGTGTGGCGGCGCATGGCCTATTTCGGCGACACGCTGGCCCATTCCGCCCTGCTCGGGGTGGCGCTGGGCTTCCTGCTGGGCGTCAACCCGCTGATCGGCGTGGTCGGGGTCTGCGTCGCGCTGGCGCTGGCGCTGGTCGGGCTGCAGCGGCGCCGCGCGCTGGCCACGGACACCGTGCTGGGCATCCTGTCGCATTCGTCGCTGTCATTGGGCCTCGTCGCCATCGCCTTCCTGGAGACGCTGCGCGTCGATCTGGTCGCCTATCTGTTCGGCGACATCCTCAGCGTCACCACCGGCGATCTGGCCTGGATCTACACCGGCGGCGCGGCGGCGCTGGGCGGGCTGCTGCTGCTGTGGCGGCGGCTGCTGGCGGTGACGGTGGACGAGGATCTGGCGCGGGTCGAGGGCATGCCGGTGGAAGCGCTGCGGCTGGCCTTCATGCTGCTGATCGCGCTGGTGATCGCGGCGGCGATGAAGATCGTCGGCATCCTGCTGATCACCTCGCTCCTCATCATCCCGGCAGCGGCGGCCCGCCGCTTTTCCCGCACGCCGGAGGCGATGGCCGCCCTGGCCTCGGTCTTCGGGATCGCCGCGGTGCTGGGCGGCCTGCTCTCCTCGCTGAACTGGGACCTGCCGGGCGGGCCGAGCATCGTGGTCGCTGCCGCCGCCCTCTTCCTGGCCAGCATGATGGTGCCGGCGGCGAACCGCTGAAGCGAACTTCCGTTCGCTTCAGCGGTTTACATCGCCTCATTCGCCGGCGGGCTCCGGTCGCATGTGCGACCGGGACCGCCGTCGCGGTCCAAAGCGAATCTCAATCCGCTTCAGGCGTCACACTTGCGTCAACTGGGCGCGCGCCGTCGTCAACACCGAGCGCGTGATGTCGGCCAGGGTGCGGCTGGCGATGCGGCTGCGCTGCCAGAACAGCGGCACGTCGAGCGGCTGGTCCGGCACCAGCGCCACCAGCCGCCCGTCGCGCAGGGCCCCGGCGACCAGCGGCTCCGGATTCATGCCCCAGCCGAGCCCGGCCAGCGCCGCGTCCACGAAGGCGTGGGTGGAGGGCATCCAGTGGGTCGGCGAGGCGATCTCCACCCCGAAGGCCTGCCGGGTCCACTGCGTCTGCAGGCGGTCCTTGCTGTTGTAGGTCAGGCGCGGCGCGCGCGCCAAAGCCGCCATCACCACCCCATCGGGGAAATGCCGGCGCAGGAAGCCCGGGCTGGCCGTCGCCACGTAGCGCAAGGCCCCCAGCGGGGTGCTGTCGCAGCCCTGCACCGGCTGGGCGCTCGCCGTCACCGCCGCCAGCACCTCTCCCCGGCGCAGCCAGTCGGCGCTGTGCTCCTGGTCGTCGAGGACGAGGTCGAACAGCACGTCCGGCGTCCCGGCCATCGCCGCGACGAACCAAGTGGCGAGGCTGTCGGCGTTGACCGCCATGCGCACCGCCACCGCCGGCCCGTCCTGGGGCAAGCCGGGAAGCCCATCCCGCAGTTCGCTCTCCAGCAGGGCCACCCGCTCCGCGTGCTGGCTCAGCCGCAGCCCGGCGGGGGTGCCGGTGCAGGGCGATCCGCGCACCACCAGGATCGTCCCCGTCCGCTCCTCCAGCAGCTTCACCCGCTGCGACACGGCGGAGGGCGTGACGTGAAGCTGCGCCGCCGCCCGCTCAAAACTGCCGGTGCGGACGACCGCGGCCAGCGCGGCAAGCAGGGCGTAGTCGAGCATGGATTAGCGTTCCTTAATCGGGATAAGGGACTTTAGTTATTCTAATCCGGACGGCGGTGATAGGAGAACGGGCTCTTTCACCATGCGAGGCCGCCATGTTCTCCGCCTTTCTTCCCGGCCTTCTTCTGGGGCTCAGCCTGATCGTCGCCATCGGCGCGCAAAACGCCTTCGTGCTGCGCCAGGGCCTGCGCGGGGAGCATGTGCTGGCCGTCTGCGCGACCTGCGCGGTGTCGGACGCCCTGCTGATCCTGGCCGGGGTCGGCGGCTTCGCCCAGGCCGCCCGCTGGCTGCCCTGGCTGGAGACGGCCACCCGCTACGCCGGGGCGGCCTTCCTGCTGGTCTACGGGCTGCGCAGCTTCCGCTCGGCCTGGCGGGCGGGCGGCGCGCTGGACCCGGCTTCGGCGGTTCCGGCGGGGCTCGGCGCGACGTTGGCGACCTGCCTGGCGCTGACCTGGCTGAACCCGCACGTCTATCTCGATACGGTGGTGCTGGTCGGGTCGGTGTCCACCCAGTTCGCCGAGGGCAAGCACGCCTTCGCGCTCGGGGCGATGACCGCGTCCGTCCTGTTCTTCTTCGCGCTGGGTTTTGGTGCGCGCCTGCTGCGGCCCGTCTTCGCCCGGCCCGGCGCGTGGCGGGCGCTCGACACCGGCATCGGCGTCGTCATGTGCACGATCGCGGTGACTCTGGTGGCCTGAGCCGAAGCATCGTCCCCAAGGGCCGGCGCAGGGCCCCCCCTTCCCCGCGCCGGTTGCCCGTCAGGACGCCTTCAGCGCCTGCAGGAACGTCTCGACCTGATGCTTCAGGCTGTCGGACTGGCCGGACAGGTCGGACGAGGAGCGGATGACGAGGGTGGAGGCCTGCGCCGTCTCGTTCGCCGCGACGCTGACCGCCTCGATGCTGCGGGCGATCTCGTCGGTGCCGCGGGCGGCCTGGGCGACGTTGTTGGAAATCTCCTGCGTCGCCGCCGCCTGTTCCTGCACGGCCGAGGCGATGGTGGTGGAGATTTCGTTGATCGACCGGATCGTCTCGCCGATGCCCTGGATGGCGCCGATCGTCTGGTTGGTCGCCGCCTGGATGCCGGCGATCTGGGCGGAGATGTCCTCGGTCGCCTTGGCCGTCTGGTTGGCGAGGCTCTTCACCTCGCTCGCCACCACGGCGAAGCCCTTGCCCGCTTCGCCGGCCCGCGCCGCTTCGATGGTGGCGTTGAGCGCCAGCAGGTTGGTCTGGCCGGCGATGCCCTGGATCAGCTTCACCACGTCGCCGATGAGCTGCGCCGACTGGGCGAGGCTGTCGGCGGTGCCGCCGATCTGCTCGGTGCGCGACACCGCCTCGCGGGCGATGGCGACCGACCGCTCGACCTGCTGGCCGATTTCCCCGATGGAGGCGGAAAGCTGCTCCGCCGCCGCGGCGACCGCCTGGACGTTGGACGCCGCCTGGGCGGTGGCGCTGGCCGCCTCCGCGCTCTGGCGGGTCGACCGCTCAGACAGCGCGCCGAGCTGGCGGGACACGCCCTGCATGTCGGATGAGCTGCCGGACACCGCCTGCACCACGCTCCTGACCTTGGCGTCGAAGTCGGCGGCGAGGGAACCGGCGCGCTGGCGCATCTCCTCCTCCTCCTGGACGTCGATCAGCGAGCCGCAGGCGCGCAGCGCCACGCCGGCCGCGTTGCGCCGGCAGCCGCCGATGGCGCGGAACCAGCGGTAGGAGCCGTCGCGCATCTTCACGCGGTAGCGCACGTTGAAGGGCGTGCGGCCGCTGGCGTCAGCCAGGAAGGCGCCGAAGGCGGCGAAGGTCGGGGCGCTGTCGTCCGGGTGCAGGCGGTCCGACCAGGAGGTCATCAGGTTCGGGAAATCCTGCTCCCCCTCGAAGCCGAGCAGGCGGCGGAACTGCCCGGACCAGGTCCAGCGGCTCTGCGGATGCGCCGGGTCGCCGTTGTGGAACACCGCGTCCCACAGCCCGACGCCGGCGTGGTTGCCGTAGAGGTCGAGCGCTTCGGTCAGCTCGGCCAGTTCAGCGCCGCGCCCGTTGCCGTCCTTGGACCCACCCCGGAAAAATCCCATCAGACTCATCGACTTGCCCCCTCCCCTCACACGATAATCGCTACAACTTCCAGACGATCCCCATGACCGTATTGATCGGCCGGTCTGTTTTCGTATACGGATGATATGTGCATTTAGATTTCATTTTGGTAAAAACGTTTTCCATCTTTTTGAAACAGAAAGCGTGCCCGCCCCATTGTTTGTTTCACTTTCTGTATGTTCGATCTTTTTACTTTTGGTTGTGCAGAGACCCTTCGACCAGCGGCGCACCGTGACCGGGCGCCACCGGCCCGGCCCGTTGCCATCCCCCACAGGACGACCTACAGTCGCCAGCGTGAAGGGGATCAGCACACAAGAAGAACAGGACACCATGGCCGACACCCGCCCCGCCCCCAAAGTGGGGCTGTTCGTCACCTGCCTCGTCGATGTCTACCGCCCGACGGTCGGCTTCGCCGCGGTGAAGCTGCTGGAGGACGCCGGCTGCACGGTCGAGGTGCCGGCCTCCCAGACCTGCTGCGGCCAGCCCGCCTTCAACGCGGGCGACCGCGCCACCGCCCGCGATCTCGCCCGCAGCACCATCGCCGCCTTCGAGGGGTTCGACCATGTGGTCGTCCCCTCCGGTTCCTGCGCCGGGCAGATCCGCAAGCATTATCCGGAGCTTCTGGCCGACGATCCGGCCTGGGCGGCGCGCGCCCGGCATCTGTCGGCGCGCACGCATGAATTGGTGTCCTTCCTGACCGACGTGCTGGGGGTGACGGACACCGGCGCACGCTACGACGGCACGATCACCTACCACGACAGCTGCTCCGGCCTGCGCGAGCTGGGCGTCAAGGAGCAGCCGCGCCGCCTGCTGGCCAAGGTCGAGGGGCTGACGCTGAACGAGCTTCCCGGGGCGGAGGTCTGCTGCGGCTTCGGCGGCACCTTCTGCGTCAAGTATCCGGACATCTCCAACCGCATGGTCGAGGCCAAGACCGCGGACATCGCGGGCACCAAGGCCGACACGCTGCTGGCCGGCGACATGGGCTGCCTGCTGAACATGGCCGGCAAGCTGAAGCGCGAGGGCTCCGCCGTCCGTGTCCGCCATGTCGCGGAGGTCCTGGCCGGCGTCACCGACACCCCTCCCATCGGTGAGCCCATAAAAGGTGGGAGGGCATAACGCCATGCAGCCGACCACCCACGCCTTCCCCGAAAACGCCCGCAAGGCGCTGAGCGACGAGCGGCTTCAGAAGGTCCTGGCCATCGCGCCGGCCGGTTTCGTCAACCGCCGCAAGCAGGCCGCCGACCGGCTGCCGGAGTTCGAGGATCTCCGCGACCAGGGCCGCGACCTGAAGAACCACGTCCTGGCCAACCTCGACACCTATCTGGAGGCCTTCGAGGGCAAGGTCACCGAGCAGGGCGGCCATGTCCACTGGTGCCGCACCGACCAGGAGGCGCGCGACGCCATCCTGGGCATCTGCCGCAAGGTCGGGGCGAAGACCGTCACCAAGGGCAAGTCGATGATCTCCGAGGAAATCGGGATCAACGACTACTTGGAGGCCAACGGCCTGACCCCCATCGAGACGGATCTGGGCGAATACATCATCCAGCTCCGCCGCGAGCCGCCCAGCCACATCATCGCCCCGGCCTTCCACCTGTCCAAGGCGGACGTGGAGGGCACCTTCCGCCAGGCCCACACCGACCTGCCGGCGGACCGCGTGCTGGACGAGCCCAAGGTGCTGATCGCCGAGGCGCGGCAGGTGCTGCGCCGCAAGTTCCAGCAGGCCGACGTCGGCATCACCGGCGCCAACATCATGGTGGCGGAAACGGGCTCGACCGTCATCGTCACCAACGAGGGCAACGGCGACCTGACGCAGATCCTGCCCCGCGTCCATGTGGTGATCGCCACCATCGACAAGGTGGTGCCGACGCTGGAGGACGCCGCCCTGGTGCTGCGCCTGCTGGCGCGCTCCGCGACGGGCCAAGAGGCGTCGGCCTACACAACCTTCTCCACCGGGCCGCGCCGCCCCGGCGACCTCGACGGGCCGGAGGAGTTCCACGTCGTGCTGCTCGACAACGGGCGGTCGGCGCTGCTCGGCACCGAGTTCCAGGACGTGCTGCGCTGCATCCGCTGCGGCGCCTGCATGAACCACTGTCCCGTCTACGGATCGGTCGGCGGTCACGCCTACGGCTGGGTCTATCCGGGGCCGATCGGGTCGGTGATGCAGCCCGCGCTGCTGGGGGTGAAGGAGGCCGGGCACCTGCCCAACGCCTCGACCTTCTGCGGGCGGTGCGAGGCGGTCTGCCCGATGCGCATCCCCCTGCCCAAGATGATGCGCCACTGGCGGGAAAAGGAGTTCGAGCAGAACCTCCAGCCCGCCGCCATGCGCCGGGGGCTGGCCCTGTGGGGCTGGTTCGCGCGGCGCCCGGCGCTCTACCACGCCGCCACCCGCATGGCGGTGCGGGCGCTGGGGATGCTGGGACGCGGCACGGGGCGCTTCGCCCGCCTGCCGCTGGCCCAGGGCTGGACGCGACACCGCGACATGCCGGCGCCGGAGGGCAGGACCTTCCAACAGATGTGGGCCGAGAAGAAAGCGGCCGAAAAGAAGGGGACGCGCTGACCATGGCCGACACCGGCTCCGCCCGCGCCCAGATCCTGGGCGGCATCCGCAAGGCGCTGAACTCCGCCGAAGGGTCCGAGGAGGCGCGCCAAAGGCTCGCCACCCACCCGCGCAACCTGATCCCGGCCCGCGCCCAGCGTCCCCACGACGAGCAGGTCGAGCTGTTCGCCGCCATGGCGACGGAGGTGTCCGCCACCGTGGAGTTGCTGGGCGGGATGGAGGACGTGCCGGGGGCGGTGGCCGACTATCTGGCCGGGCTGAACCTGCCCGCCGAGCTCCGCGTCGCCCCGGACGCCGCCCTGGACGCCATCCCCTGGGACCGGCGCCCGACCCTGACCGTGACCAAGGGGCGCGCCCGCGACAGCGACGGCGCGTCGCTGACCGGCGCCTTCGCCGGGGTGGCGGAAACCGGCACGCTGATGCTGCTGTCCGGAGCCGAGCGGCCGACCACGCTGAACTTCCTGCCCGACACCCACATCGTCGTGCTGAAGCGCGGCCAGATCGTCGGCACCATGGAGGACGCCTGGGACCGGCTGCGTGCCGCCGGTGGAGAGGGTGGCGCAAACGGCGCCCTGCCCCGCACCGTCAACTTCATCACCGGGCCGTCGCGGACCGGCGACATCGAGATGCGGATCGAGCTGGGCGCCCACGGGCCGCGGCGTCTTCACATTCTGCTGGTGGAGGATTGACACGGTTGAGCGTTCAAGGGTTTATCGGAGCGTTGTCCGTGCCGGAACCCCTGTTTCACCGTGTTTGATCCGCCCTGCCCTTCGACCCGCGCGCCCGGACGGGCCGCGCCGAGGTTCCTGCGATGAGCCGCCGCCGCTCGGTCTCCACCGAGGAACGGCGGCTGTGGCGGATCGCCATGCGCGACGCGGAGCCGATGCCGGGCCGGACCATCGAGGACCCCGATCCCCCCACCGCTTCCGCGGGCGAGCCGGAACCGGTCGCCACCACCGCCTCCCCGCCCCCCACCTTGCCGCCGCGCGGCGGCGTGCCGAAAGGCGGGCGCCCGTCGCAGCCGCCGCTGAAGGTCGGCAACCTCGACAACATCGACCGCCGCACCGCCGACCGCTTCGCGCGCGGCGAGATGGAGATCGACGGGCGCATCGACCTGCACGGGATGAGTCAGGCCCAGGCCCATGGCGCCCTGTCCGGCTTCGTCCACCGCGCCTGGCACGAGGGGCGGCGCTGCGTGCTGGTCATCACCGGCAAGGGCACCTACACCGGCGGGGCCGGCGTGCTGCGCCAGTCGGTGCCGCGCTGGCTGGCCGACGCCGCCCTGCGCCCGATGGTGCTGGCGGTGCGCCCGGCGCAGCCCCGCCACGGTGGCGAGGGGGCGCTGTACGTCCTCGTCAAGCGGCGGCGCGACCATCACCGATAGGACGGGGCCGCCATGACACCCTTCGGCGAACGGGTCCGCGCGCTGCGCGAGGGCAAGAGCGTGACGCTCAAGCAGATGGCGGCCGACCTGCACATCTCCTCGGCCTATCTGTCGGCGCTGGAGCACGGCAAGCGGGGCCAGCCCTCCGCCCAGCTCGTCCGGCAGATCTGCGCCTATTTCGGCATCATCTGGGACGAGGCGGAGGAGCTTGAGCGGCTGGCCGCCCTGTCCCACCCGCGGGTGACGGTGGACACCGCCGGGCTCAACCCGAAGGCGACCGAGCTGGCCAACCGTCTGGCCGAGCGCATCCACGACCTGGACGACGGGACGCTGGACCGGCTGCTGCTGCTGCTGGACGAGGCGCCGGCCCGCGGCGGTGCGGCGGTACGGCGGCGGGCAGCGGTGCGGCGGCGCTAGAACCGTCGGCGGGAGCGTCGCAACGCCCTGATTTGCCTTGTGGGTTAATCGGTCGCACCTTCGGCGTTGGCAACCGGACGTTTCGCGTTCGCTTTCGCCGCGGCGAATCCCGTACCATCCCCTCCGGGATGCCCCGCATCCAGGCTTGACCAGACGGGATTATCACATGACCGCCGAGGTCGGGTCCGTCATGCCGGGGGACGGCGTTACGGACGCCCTGTTCCGCACCATCTTCGACGGCGCGTCGGTCGGCATGCTCGTGGCCGGGCCGGACGGGCGCATTCTCGCCGCCAACCCCGCCTTCGCCCGCAGCCTGGGATACCGGCCGCTAGACATGGCCGGGCGGCATCTGGCCGACGTCACCCATCCGGAGGACTGGGCCTGGGAAAGCCTGCGCTTCGGCCGGGTGGTGCGGGGCGAAGCGGCGCCCGCCCCCTTCGAAAAGCGGTTCCTGCGCGCCGACGGCGGGGTGATGCGCGCCGCCATGCGCCCGTCCTGCCTGCACGGGCCAGACGGGCGGGTGCGGGCGCTGGCCGCGGTGATGGAGGACGTGACGACCGCCCGCGCCGCCGACGAGGAACTCCAGCGCAGCGAGGCGCGCAACCGCGCCATCGTGGAACAGGCGGTCGAAACCATCCTGACCGTGGACGCCCGCGGTGTCATCCTGGCCGCCAACCAGGCGGCGGAACTGCTTCTCGGCTACAGCCCGGACGAGCTGACCGGTCGGCACATCGCCGTCCTGATGCCGCCGGAGGAGGCCGTGCAGCACGGTGCCTACATGCGCCGTTACAAGGAAAACGGGGTGCGGCAGGTCATCGGCGTCGGGCGGGAGGTGACCGTCCTGCGGCGGGACGGCACCGCCATGGTCGTCTGGCTGTCCCTGTCGGAGATCGATCTGCCGGGATTCCATGTCTTCGTCGCGATGCTGCGCGACCTCAGCGCCTTCAAGGCGGCCGAACAGGCGCTGATCGAGGCCAAGGAGGCGGCGGAGCTGGCCAACCGCGCCAAGACCGCCTTCCTTTCCAACATGAGCCACGAGCTGCGCACCCCGCTGAACGGCATCCTGGGCTTCGCCGACGTGATCCACCAGCAGATGCTGGGGTCGCTGGAAAACCCCATGTACGTCAACTTCGCGGCGGAGATCAAACGGTCGGGCGAGCTGCTGCTGGCCAACATCAACGACCTGCTGGAGATGGCCACCATCGAGGCCGGTCAGGTCGATCTGGAGGAGGCGCTCTGCGACTTCCGCGACGTGGTGGTGTCCTGCGTCCGTCTGGTCGCCAAGCGGGCGGAGCGCGGCAAGCTGCACGTCGAGGCCGACATCGCCAGCGAGCTGCCGCCCCTGCTGGCCGACCCGCGGGCGCTGAAGCAGGTGCTGCTGCATCTCCTGTCCAACGCCATCAAGTTCACACCGGAAGGCGGGCGCGTCGGCGTGTCGGCCCGCGTGGATTCCACGGGCGCCCTGGTCGCCGAGGTGTTCGACAGCGGCGTCGGCATCCCGGAGGACCGGCTGGAGACCGTCTTCCAGCCCTTCTTCCAGGGCGATTCTTCGCTGGCCCGCCGGTTCGAGGGGATCGGGCTGGGCCTGTCCATCGCCAAGTCGCTGGTGGAGCGGCACGGCGGCCGGCTGGAGATCCGCTCGCTGGAGGGGGCCGGCACGTCGGTCGTCATCCACCTGCCGAAGGACCGCTTCCTGACCGATTGGTGAGGTCCAGCCGGCGCGTTATGCCGATGGCGTCGAGGAAGGCCTCGTCGTGGCTGACCACGAGCAGCGCCCCGTCATAGGCGCGCAGCCCGGCTTCCACGGCCTCGATGGAGTCGATGTCCAGGTGGTTGGTCGGCTCGTCCAGGATCAGGAGGGGCGGAGGAACGGCGCCGCCGAGGACGCAGGCGAGGCCGGCGCGCAACGTCTGCCCGCCGCTGAGGATCGAGACGCGTTGCAATGCGGCGTCGGCGCGGAACATGAAGCGGGCCAGCGACGCCCGGCAGGCGTTCTCCCCTTCCCGCGGGTTGAGGCGCCGGAAATTCTCCAGGATCGTCTCCGACGGATCGAGAAGGCTCACCCGCTGATCGAGCATGACGGCGCCGGCAACGACGCGGACCGTCCCGGACCACGGGGTGCGATGGCCGGCGACGAGTCCCAGCAGCGTCGTCTTGCCCGACCCGTTGGGTCCGGTGACGGCGACGCGCTCCGGCCCGGTGATGGTGAGGGACAGGTCGCGGACGACCGGCCTTCCCGCTTCATAGCCGGCGGTGACGCCGTCGAGCGCCAGCACGGTCCGGCCGGGCGGAAGGCCGGTGGGCGGCAGCACGACCGACAACGGCTGAAGGACTTCGATGCGCGCGCGGGCGGCGGCCACGGCGTCGAGCGCGTCGGCCTTCTGCTGCGTGGCGCGGCGGGCGTTGTCGCCGCCGGTGGCCTCGCTGCGCTCCTTCCGGCCGCCGAGGAGGATGCGCGGCAGGTCGCCTTTCGCCGCCTTCCGCTGGCCCGCCCGGTCCTTGCGCGCCTTGCGTTCGGCGGTGGCCTGCGCCGTCCGGGCTGCCTCCGCCACGCGTTTCTCGGCATCCGCCAGATCGTGGCGGGCGGCGTCGAGGGCCAGCGCCCGGGCGGCGCGGTAATGGCTCCAGTTTCCGCCGTAGCGGGTGGCGCCGAGGGAGGTCAGCTCGACGATGGCGTCCATGCGGTCGAGCAGGTTCCGGTCGTGGCTGACCACTACCGCCCCGGCCCGCCAGGAAGCCAGAAGCCCGATGACCGCCTCCCGCCCCTCGTGGTCGAGATCGTTGGTCGGCTCGTCCAGCAGCAGGACGTCGGGCTCCGGGAAGATCGCCGCCGCCAAGGCGGCGCGCGTGCGCTGCCCGCCGGACAGGCGGGTCAGCGGCGTCTCGGGCTCCGCGTCCAGACCCACCCGGCCGAGCGCCGACCGGATGCGGCCCTCCAGCGTCCAATCCACCTCGGCCAGCGCGTCAATGTCCGCATCGCCCCGCTCGGCGCGGCGCAGCAGATCCAGCATGGCGGTCGCGCCGAACAGGCCGGCGACCGTGTCGTCCGGCCTCACCGACAGGTTTTGATTCAGGAGTCCCAGGCTGCCGCGGACGGACACCGTTCCGGATTGCGGACGCAGCGCGCCCGTCATCAGCTTGAGAAGAGTCGATTTCCCGGTGCCGTTGCGTCCGACGAGCCCGGTCCGTTCAAGGCCGAACCCCAGGCTGATGTCGGATAGGACGGGACGCCCGTCAGGCGTGGACCAGGAGAGGTTCGCCAGGGTGATGGCGGGCGGTGTGATGGAAGCAGGCATGGACGCGGATTTCCCCGAAGACGAAACGAACGGACGTTGCGGTCGGGTTGAAATCCATCGGTCTGCGCATCCTGCCGTGGTGAGACGCCGACCATCCTAAGGCCAGCCGGGCCGCCGATCAAGGCGGGCGAGGAAAAGCGCCGCGGGGGACTACCCCGCGGCGCCGCGTGTTGCCTTACAGAATGAACTTCGACAGGTCGGCGTTCTTGGCGAGGCCGCCGACCTGGGCGCGGACGGTCTCCGCGTCGATGGTCACGGTCTGGCCGGCCTTGTCGCTGGCGGTGAAGCTGATGTCCTCCAGCAACCGCTCCAGCACGGTGTGCAGGCGCCGCGCCCCGATGTTCTCCACCGTCGCGTTGATCTCGGTGGCGAGGCGGGCCAGCTCGTCGATGGCGTCGTCGGTGAAGACGAGATCGACCTCCTCGGTCTTCAGAAGGGCCTTGTACTGCTTGATCAGGCTGGCTTCCGGCTCGGTCAGGATGCGGCGGAAATCCTCCTGCTCCAGAGCCTTCAGCTCGACGCGGATCGGCAGGCGGCCCTGCAGCTCGGGCAGCAGGTCCGACGGCTTGGACAGGTGGAAGGCGCCCGACGCGATGAACAGGATGTGGTCGGTCTTCACCGCGCCATGCTTGGTGCTGACGGTCGTGCCCTCGATCAGCGGCAGCAGGTCGCGCTGCACGCCCTCGCGGCTGACGTCGGCGCCGCCCTTGTAGTCGGAGCGGGCGGAGATCTTGTCGATCTCGTCGAGGAAGACGATGCCGTTCTGCTCCACCGCCTGGATCGCTTCCGACACGACCTTTTCCTGGTCGAGAAGCTTGTCCGACTCTTCCGCCATCAGGACGGTGTAGCTCTCGGCGACGGACATGCGCCGGGACTTGGTGCGCCCGCCCATCGCCTTGCCGAAGATGTCGTTCAGGTTGAGCATGCCCATCTGGGCGCCCGGCATGCCGGGGATGTCGAAGGTCGGCAGGCCGCCGGCGGTGTCGGCCACCTGGATTTCGATCTCGCGGTCGTTCAGCGTGCCTTCGCGCAGCATCTTGCGGAACTTCTGCCGCGTCTCCGGGCTGGCGTTCTCGCCGCACAGCGCGTCGACCACGCGCTCCTCGGCGCGCAGCTCGGCCTTGGCGGCGACCTCCTTGCGCAGCCGCTCCTTGGTCAAGCCGATGGCGGCCTCCACCAGGTCGCGGACGATCTGCTCGACGTCGCGGCCGACATAGCCGACCTCGGTGAACTTGGTCGCCTCGACCTTCAGGAAGGGCGCCTGCGCCAGCTTCGCCAAGCGGCGGGCGATCTCCGTCTTGCCGACGCCGGTCGGGCCGATCATCAGGATGTTCTTGGGCAGAACCTCCTCGCGCAGCCCTTCGGGGAGCTGCTGGCGGCGCCAGCGGTTGCGCAGCGCGATGGCGACCGCGCGCTTGGCCTCGTGCTGGCCGACGATGTAGCGGTCGAGCTCGGAAACGATCTCGCGCGGGCTGAAGGCGGCGGTGGCGGCGGCGATGCTGGGGGCGGACATGGCGTGGGACCCGGTCTGAGGGTTAGAGCTTTTCAAGCGTGACGTTCTCGTTGGTGTAGACGCAGATGCCGGCGGCGATCTTCATCGCCTTGCGGGCCACGGCCTCCGCGTCCAGACCATCGACGTCGACCAGCGCGCGCGCCGCCGACAGGGCGTAGGCACCGCCGGAGCCGATGCCGATCAGCCCGTCCTCCGGCTCCAGCACGTCGCCGTTGCCGGTCAGGATCAGGCTGACGTTGCGGTCGGCCACGGCCATCATGGCCTCCAGCCGGCGCAGATAGCGGTCGGTGCGCCAGTCCTTGGCCATCTCCACGCAGGCGCGCAGGAGCTGGCCGGGGTGCTTCTCCAGCTTGGTCTCCAGCCGCTCGAACAGGGTCAGCGCGTCGGCGGTGGCGCCGGCGAAGCCGCCCATCACCGTGCCGCCGGCGAGCCAGCGCACCTTGCGGGCATTCGATTTCATGACCGTCTGGCCGACGGACACCTGGCCGTCGCCGGCAATGACCACCTGCCCGTTCTTGCGGACCGAGAGGATGGTGGTGCCGTGCCACTGGATGGGATCGTGGGAAGTCATCGGGACCGTGGTCTAAGGAAGAGGCGCCCGTGCCCGAACGGCCCGGCGTGATGCCGGCCGACATAGGCACATCGGAACACGGGTCTATGTGGGGGGACGGCGGGTCCCGTCAAGTCTGCCGTCATGGGCCGGTCTCCCACGGGACGGAATTGGCCGGGGAACGGCCTGGGTCACCTCCACCCCCAGGCGGGCCAGCGCCTCCATCACCGGGACGAAGGCGGACAGGCCGTGCGCGCCACCCGGCGACGGAGCGGAACGGGCGACGCCCAGCAGGTTGCCCGCCTCGTCCACCAGCGGATCGCCCGGTGCCGGGTCCGGCCCGGTCAGGTCGGCCTGGAGCAGCGTGGCCTCCACCCCCGGCGCGGCGTCCGGATCGGTGCGCCGGGCCGCCAGGAGGCCCGCCGCCGCGTCGGCGCCCCGCTCCAGGATCGCCGTCACCGGCTCGCTGACGGCCGGGGCGTCCAGGCGCAGCGGCGCAGCGCGCAGCCGGGCCGGCACGCGGACCAGGGCGATCCCGCCGGACCGGTCGCGCGCCATCACCGTGCCGTCCAGTGACACCCCACGGGACGGCGCGACGGTGACGGTCGCGTCCAGCCCGGCGTCGAGCGTCAGGACGAGGGACTGGCCGTCCAGTTCTCCCAGCACGATCCCCCGGCCCCTGCGTTCCTCCGGTCCGACGCGCACCGTGGCGGCGGACACGCGGGCGGTGGGTTCGTCGGCGTAGCCCTGGAGCGGGTCGGCAATGCGCAGAATCAGGGTCGGGGGACAGGTTTCCTCCAGCATGGGAGCCGGTCCGCCGGAGGCGCCGCCGGGATCGACCACCACCGTTTCGACTGCCGCGGTTGACACCACGGCCGGGCCACTTGACGCACCCGGGGGCGCACTTGACACTACCGCCACCCCACTTGACACTACCGGGGCTGCACTTGACGCTCCCATAGGTCCGGTTGACACTCCCCCCGGGCCACTTGACACTATGGCGGGGCCACTTGACGCTATCGCCCCGCCCCGCGACACCGCGGCGCGGAAGCCGGGGTCGGCGCCCAGCGCCTCCACCGCCGTGCCGAAGGCCTCCTCGATCAGCAGAACGTCGCCCTGCGGCACGCCGCTGTCCTTGCGGGCCACCCCCGTGGTGGTGACGCGGTGGACGAGCCGCCCCGTCACGGCGTCGTAGACCGCCCAATCCACCCGCAGGCTGCCGACGCCCGACACGCCCTCGCTGCGGCCGGTCAGCCAACTCCGGCGGCGGCACAGGTCGCTGTTCACCGCGCGCAGGTCGCCGCGCAGGATGAAGCGGGCGCGCTTGCGGTCGAATTCCGCCTCGTAGTCGCTGCCCTGGACACCCGCCACGTCATAGCCGGCGTCGGCCAGAACCTCGGCGAAACGCTCCTGGAAGGTGGCGTTCTCGTGCAGGCTGCGCCCGCTGGTCCAATAGACGTCCTCGTAGGGCGGCCAGCATTCCAGCGCCCAGACGTAACGCCCCGTCACCATGCCCCGCCGCATCGAGCCCAGAGACAGGCCGTCGAAGCGGACCGGCTCCGTCGAACCGCGGGCGACGGGCGGGGATTTGCGGGTCTGCGGCAGCTCCCCGCCCACGCAGGCGGCCAGCGCCACCAGGGCCGCGAGGGCGGAGAGAAGGCGTCCGGGCGTCGGCATGTCCAGCGGCATATCCCATTATGCGCGTTCAGCGTGCACGAAGACACGCACACACACGCATTATGCGGCATCCCGGCCGACGGTCATAGGCGTTTTCGGAGGCTGCGCCTCTGGCGCGCCCGCGCGCTTCCTGATAAAACCCGGACTCATGGACCAGAGCTTTGCCAATGGCGTCCGCCGCGCCTCGATCGAGCGGAACACCACCGAAACCCGGATCCGGGTCGCCGTGAATCTGGACGGCACCGGCGTCTATGACGTGAAGACCGGCGTCGGCTTCCTCGACCACATGCTGGAGCAGCTGTCGCGCCACAGCCTGATGGACCTGTCGGTGGCGGCGGAGGGCGACCTGCACATCGACGCCCACCACACGACCGAGGACAGCGGCATCGCCATCGGTCAGGCGGTGGCGAAGGCACTGGGCGACCGCAAGGGCATCCAGCGCTACGGCCACGCCTACATCCCGATGGACGAGACGCTGACCCGCGTCGCGCTGGACTTCTCCAACCGGCCCTACCTGATCTGGAAGGTGTCCTTCAGCCGCGACAAGATCGGCGACATGGACACCGAGCTGTTCCGCGAGTGGTTCCAGGCCTTCGCCATGGCCGCGGGCGTGACGCTGCACGTCGAATGCCTCTATGGCGAGAACAACCACCACATCGTGGAAAGCTGCTACAAGGCGCTTGCCCGCGCGCTGCGGGCCGGGATCGAAATCGACCCGCGCAAGCGCGACGCCGTGCCCTCCACCAAGGGGACGCTGGGCGGCTCCCTCTAAAAAAACCGGCGGCTTCGACAAGGCCGGCGCTCTGTCACAAGGTCCTCGTTTCATGGAAACCGTTGCGCTGATCGATTACGGCTCCGGCAACCTGCGTTCCGCCGCCAAGGCTCTGGAGCGCGCGGCGGCGGGGTGCCATGCCTCCTTCCAGGTCCTGGTGACCTCCGACGCCGACGCCGTGCGCAAGGCCGACCGCATCGTCCTGCCAGGTGTGGGCGCCTTCGCCGACTGCAAGCGCGGCCTGTCGGAGGTTCCCGGCATGCTCGACGCTCTGGACGAGGTGGTGCATGGCAAGGGCCGCCCCTTCCTGGGCATCTGCGTCGGCATGCAGCTGATGGCGGAGCGCGGGCGCGAGTACGGCGTGACCGAGGGGCTGGGCTGGATCAAGGGCGAGGTGGTGAAGCTGGAGCCCGCCGACCCGACGCTGAAGATCCCGCACATGGGCTGGAACGAGCTGGACATCCGCCGGGAGCATCCGCTGCTGGCCGGCCTGCCGGAACGGGCCCACGCCTATTTCGTCCACTCCTACCGCTTCGCCGTGGAGCGGCCGGAGGACGTGATCGCCAGCGCCGATTACGGTGGTCCCTTCGCCGCGGTGGTCGGGCGCGACAATCTGGTCGGCACCCAGTTCCACCCGGAAAAGAGCCAGGAGACCGGGCTCGCCCTGGTCGCCAACTTCCTGACCTGGCGGGTCTGACGATGACCGACGTCACGGTCGAGCGCATCGAGACGCTGAAGACGGGCGACCTGCACGACCTGTGCGACGCCGCCGACGACGCCGTGAAGGCCGGCGGCGGCTTCGGCTGGGTGGCGCCGCCCGCCCGCGAGATCATGGAACGCTACTGGAAGGGCGTCCTGGTGGTGCCGGAGCGCATCCTGTTCGTCGGCCGGCTGGACGGCGTCATCGCCGGCTCCGCCCAGCTCGTGAAACCGGCCCGCAACAACGAGGCGCAGGCCCACGCCGCCACCCTGACCACCAGCTTCGTCGCCCCCTGGGCGCGCGGCCATGGCCTCGCCCGCCGCCTGACCGTGGCGGTCGAGGAGGAGGCGCGGGCGTCCGGCTTCCGCGTGCTGAACCTCGACGTGCGCGAGACCCAGACCGCGGCCATCGCGCTGTACGAGGATCTGGGCTTCCGCCGCTGGGGCACGCATCCCTTCTATGCGCTGGTGGACGGCAAAAAGCTGGCCGGCCATTTTTATGTGAAAGACCTCACCCCCGACACGCTTCACGACACGCCATAGGACGAGACACCGCGATGATCATCTATCCCGCCATCGACCTCAAAGACGGTGCCTGCGTTCGGCTGCTGCGCGGCGAGATGAGCCAGGCGACCGTCTTCAACACCGAACCCGCCGATCAGGCCCGCCTGTTCGAAAGCCAGGGCTTCGAATGGCTGCATCTGGTCGATCTGAACGGCGCCTTCGAAGGCAAGCCGGTCAACGGCAAGGCGGTTGAGAGCATCCTGGGCGCCGTGACCATTCCGGTGCAGCTGGGCGGCGGCATCCGCGACCTGAAGACCATCGCCCTATGGCTGGAGAAGGGCGTCAGCCGCGTCATCCTCGGCACCGTCGCCCTGCGCGAGCCGGAGCTGGTCCGCGAAGCCTGCCGGGAGTTCCCCGGCAAGGTCGCCGTCGGCATCGACGCGCGCGAGGGCTATGTGGCCGTTGCCGGCTGGGCCGAGACCTCGACCATCAAGGCGTTGGATCTGGCGCTGAAGTTCGAGGACAGCGGCGTCGCCGCCATCATCTACACCGACATCAACCGCGACGGCGCCATGGGCGGCGTGAACGTCGAGGCGACCTCCGACCTCGCCTTCCACCTGACCACCCCGGTGATCGCGTCGGGCGGCGTCTCCTCCATCGACGATCTGATCGCATTGAAGAAGGAGGAGGACACCGGCATCCAGGGCGTCATCTGCGGCCGCGCGCTCTACGACGGGCGCATCGACCCGAAGACCGCGCTCGACCTCCTCTCCCCCGCTCCCGTGACCGGAAAGGCCGGCTGATGCTCAAGATGCGCGTCATCCCCTGCCTGGACGTCAAGGACGGGCGGGTCGTCAAGGGGGTCAACTTCGTCGATCTGATCGACGCCGGCGATCCCGTGGAGCAGGCCCGCGTCTATGACCGGGAGGGGGCGGACGAGCTGACCTTCCTCGACATCACGGCCAGCCACGAGAACCGCGACACCATCTACGACGTGGTGCGCCGCACCGCCGAGCAGGTGTTCATGCCGCTGACCGTCGGCGGCGGCGTGCGCACGGTCGAGGACATCCGCAAGCTGCTGCTGGCCGGCGCCGACAAGGTGTCGATCAACACCGCGGCCATCCACCGTCCGGAGTTCGTGCAGGAGGCGGCGGAGAAGTTCGGCGCCCAGTGCATCGTCGTCGCCATCGACGCCAAGCAGGTCGAGCCGGGCCGCTGGGAGATCTTCACCCACGGCGGGCGCAAGGCGACGGGCATCGACGCCATCGAGTGGGCCAAGCGCATGGAGTCCTACGGCGCCGGCGAGATCCTGCTGACCTCGATGGACCGCGACGGCACCAAGAGCGGCTTCGACCTCGCTTTGACCCGCAAGGTGGCCGACGGCCTGCGCATCCCGGTCATCGCGTCGGGCGGCGTCGGCACGCTGGACCATCTGGTGGAGGGCATCCGCGAGGGCCACGCCACGGCGGTGCTGGCGGCCTCGATCTTCCATTTCGGCACCTACACCATCGGGCAGGCCAAGGCGGCGCTGGCCGCCGCCGGCATCCCGGTGCGCCCGGCCCGGCCCGTGGCCTCCGCGGCGGAGACGGCCCATGTCTGACGACAAGGCCGTCAACGCCGAGGTGCTGGACCGGCTCTATGCCACCGTCCAGGCGCGCAAGGGCGCCGATCCGGAGACCTCCTACACCGCCAAGCTGTTCCACCGCGGCACCGCCAAGATCGCCCAGAAGGTCGGCGAAGAGGCGGTGGAGACGGTCATCGAGGCGGTGCGCGGCGACAAGGCGGCGATGGCCTCGGAATCGGCGGACCTGCTCTATCACCTGATGGTGCTGTGGGCCGACGCCGGTCTGGAGCCCGCCGCGGTGTGGGAGAAGCTGGCCCAGCGCGAGGGCACCAGCGGCATCGCCGAGAAGAACGCGCGCAAGGCTTAACAAGGTTCAAGGCGGAAGGGGAAACGACGCGATGGCCAAGACCTACGACCCGAACAACGTCTTCGCCCGCATCCTGCGCGGCGAGATCCCGTGCAAGAAGGTCATGGAGACCGAGCACGCGCTGGCCTTCCACGACATCAACCCGCAGGCCCCGACGCACATCCTGGTGATCCCGAAGGGCGCCTACGTCGACATGGACGATTTCAGCGCCCGCGCGACCGAGGCGGAGATCGCCGGCCTGTTCCGCGCGGTCGGCGAGGTGGCCCGCGGCGCCGGCGCCGCCGAGCCCGGCTACCGCATCCTGTCCAACTGCGGCGAAGACGCGAACCAGGAGGTTCCGCACCTGCACATCCACGTGTTCGCCGGCCGCCGCCTGGGCCCGATGATCACCAAAGGGTGAGCCTCGGCGTGGCGATCCACGTGAAACATCGTCTCGAATGGAAAGGGCGCCGGGGAAACCCTCGGCGCCCTTTTCTTTTGGTCCGGTTCTTTTTTGATTCAGGTGCCGCGCTCACACCATGGCGCGGATCTGCCGTTCCGCCGCTTCGCCGTCGATGCGGCAGTAGACGGCCTGGACGACGCTGAAGGCACCGAAGGCGAACAGCCCGGTCGCCACGATCCCGAGCAGCCAGGGGCCGTAGGGCTGCTGCTGGAGGAACTGCAGCGCCTTGAGCAGCCCGCCGGACTCCGACGAGTCCGACTGCCACGCCGCCACCAGGAAGAAGCTGCCGACCACCGCGAAGACCAGCCCCTTGGCGGCGAAGCCAAAGCGGCCGATCGGGCAGATGACCTTCATGGTGTTCGGATCGGCGTCCAGTTCACGGCGGAAGCTGGCCTTGTAGGCCTTGACGGCATGGGCGATGGCCGCACCGATGATGGCGGCCCCGACCGCGGCGACCAGGACGCGGCCCATCGGCTTGGCGAGCAGCCAGGCCGTCCAGTCATGCGCCGCCGCCTCGCCGTCGCCGCTGCCGCCGCCGCGCCCGGCCAGCAGCTTGATGGCGAAAATTGCCAGACCGGCGTGGATCACTCCGGCGACGACGAAGCCGGCGCGGATCACCAGCCCCTTGGGCGAGGTTCCGGCATGGTTGACGTCCAGCACCGCCTGCATGACCCGCCACAGCGCGTAGCCGGCCAGCCCGAGCGCCGTCAACGCCAGCAGGACCGAGCCGAAGGGATTCTGGAACAGCTCGACCAGCGCCCCCTTGGTGTCGGTCGGCCGGTTGCTGCCATAGGCCGCCGTGACGGCGAACCATCCGACGATGAGATAGACGAGGCCGCGCGCGGCGTAGCCCAGCCGCGCCAGCCCTTCGATTTCGTTGAGCCTGTCGATTTGCCGTTGCAGCGGGGTCATGGCCCCCTCCCCCGTGTGTCAACCAGAGCCGTCGTCATCGGCGCTGGTTGACACAACCGAAGCCGCTGCGCTTCGGTTCCTCGGCGGGTGGCAAACAGGCGGCGGTCAGCTGGCCGAGGCGACGGTTTTCGGCAGCAGGACGTAATACTCCCCGGCGCTCTTCATCACGCCGGCCTTCGCCTCCGCTTCCGGACCGTGGCCCCAGAAGACGTCGCCGCGGACCGGACCGCGGATGGCCCCGCCGGTGTCCTGGGCGATCAGCAGGCGGCGCAGCCGCGCCTGGGCGTCCTGCGGGTCCTCGGCGTCCAGCCAGACCGGCACGCCGTAGGGCAGGAACTTGGAATCGATGGCGAGGCTGCGCCCCGGCGTCAGGGCGACGTTCTGGGCGCCGTTCGGCCCCTCCCCCTTCAGCTCCTGGAAGAAGACGTAGGAGGGGTTCTTGTTCATCAGCGCCGCCGCCTCGCCGGGGTTGGCCTGGAGCCAGGCACGGATGGTCTGGAGCGACACCTCCTCGCGCTTCAGGGCGCCGCGGTCGATCAGCTCGCGCCCGATGGCGACGTATTTGTGGCCGTTCTGGGCGGCGTAGCCGACGCGCGTCTCCGTCCCGTCGGGGAAGCTGACGCGGCCCGACCCCTGGATGTGCAGGAAGAAGGTGGCGATGGGGTCCTGCAGCCAGACCAGTTCCAGCCCCTTGCCGCTCAGCGCCCCGGCCTCGATGGCCGCGCGGTCCTCGAAGGGCTTCAGCCGGCCGGCGGTGACCCGCCCGGCGATGCGCTCGCCCTTCCAGCGGTCGGCGAACTCGCCCAGATCGACCATCACCAGATCGGCGGGGCGCTTGTAAAGCGGCACCGGAAAGGCCGGGTCGGGCGTCCGGCTGCCCTTCAGCTCGACCTCGTAATAGCCGGTGAAGAGGCCGCGCCGCTCGGCGTTGTTGGCCGCGGCGTAGGGGGTGAACCACGTCTCGAAATAGGCCCGCGCCGCCGCGTCGTCGCCGGGCGGCAGCTCGGCCAGCTCGGCGCAAGGGCCCTGCCAGTCCGCCGCCTTGCCGCCGATCCCGTCCGGGCCGATGGAGCGGTCGGCGGCCAGCGCCCTGACCTTCGCGCAGGAGCGCTGGAAGGCCGGCACGGCCTCCGCCACGCGGTCGGCGCTCCAGCCGGGCAGCGCCGTGAAGGCGACGGGGGTGAGGACCAGCTTCTCGGGCGGCGGGGGCGGCGGCGCCTTGGCCTCCTCCTCCTTGCGCTCGCAGCCAATGAGAAACGCCGCGGCAAGGACTGCCGCGGCGCTGAGACGAACAACCGGATGGGAGAGCATCAGAACCGATCGGTCATTGAGGAGTGCGGGTTTCGACGAGCGCCCAGTTCGGGTCGCCGGCGCGGGTGTTGCGGGCGAAGGTCCAGACGTCCACGGCCTCGATCACGCTGTTCGGGTCGCCGTCCACCACGGCACCGGCGCTGTTGCGCACGACGTTCATCTGCTCCGACACGAACTTCACGGTGACCAGGGCGGTCCGGCCGTCCATGCGGGCCTCCACCACGTCGGCGTCGGTGATCGTCTCGATGCGGGTCTCCAGCGTCTCGCCCGCCGCCTGCCGCTCGCGCACCGCACGGGCGAAGTTGTCGTAGACCTCGTCGGAGAGCAGGGGGCGCAGAGTGGCCGTGTCGCCCTTGGCGAAGGCCTCCACGATCATCTGGAAGGCGCCGCGGGCGCCCTGGAGGAAATACTTCTCGTCGAAGCTGGGGTCGGCGGCCTTGATCTGCTCCAGCGCGGTGGCCAGCGACACCGGCTCGTCGGGCGACGGCGCGGCGTTCGGCACGGGCCGCTCGCGGTTGGGCATCGCCACCACGTTGTCGGGTTGGTTGTTGGGGCGGGCCGTGAAGGGGTTCGGCCGCTGGCGTTCCTCACCGGTGCGGCGGCCGAGCACGCTGCGCAGCCGGTACACGAGAAACGCCGCGATCATCGCGAAGATCAGGATCTCGACGAACACAAACCCATCTCCCATCATCCATCCTTCCGGGTGACTGAAGGCCGGCCCCGAAATCACCGGCCCCGCTTGATCCACTACTGGACCCTCCGGCGGGTGAGCATTAAGTGTACCGGAACGGTGCCGGGACCAAGTCCCTGCTCGCTCTCTCCGCCGAGGATTCCACCCGATGACCCGTGCCGGAGCTGTTCTTCCAACCAAAGATCGGGTGCGTACCCTGGTGTAGATAGGCCCTTGGGGTTGAAAGAGCAAGGACGGCCATGAATCCACTGTTGCTGTTGTTCCTTTTGCTGCCGATCGCGGAAATCGCGACCTTCATCGAGGTCGGCGACTGGATCGGCGCCGGCCCGACGGTCGGGCTGGTCATCCTGTCCGCCATCCTCGGGTCCGTCCTGATCCGCTGGCAGGGCCTGTCCGTGCTGAAGCGCGCCCAGGCGTCGGCGGAGCGCGGCGAGAGCCCGGTCGGCGCGGTGTTCGAGGGCTTCTGCGTCGTCGTCGCCGGCCTGCTGCTGATCATCCCCGGCTTCCTGACGGACATCGTCGGGATTCTGCTGTTCGTGCGCCCGATCCGCAACGCCCTGGGCCGCTGGCTGTTCGACCGTATGAAGGGGGTCGCGTCCTACCAGATGGGTGGCCGCATGGGGGGCCGGAGCTGGAGCAGCAGCGGCCCCGCCGGGTCGGACGGTCACCCGCGCAACCGCCCGCCGCCGGGTGTGATCGACGTCGATTACCAGGAGGTCGACCCCGACGGCGGCCGCCCGGGAAGCGCCGGTCCGGCGGACCGCGACGGGTCGGACGACATGCCCAAGCTGGGTGACTCCCGCTGGGCGCCGCCCGGTTCGCCCCACCGCAACGACCGCGGGTGAAACGCAGCGGTTTCACTTTGTGGAGCCAGCGGTTCCGTGCTAGCCAGCGGGTCTTGAAGACCTTTCCATCGTGATGCCGCCCAGCGGCCAGGAGTTGTCCATGTCCGATCAGCAGATCAACGGTCAAGATCAGGAAGCCGCCTCGTCGCTGCCGATGCATGTGCTGGCGCAGTATGTGAAGGACCTGTCCTTCGAGAACCCCAACGCCCCGCAGAGCCTGCTGCCCGGCCAGCCGCAGCCGCAGGTCAACATCGGCGTGGACGTGCAGGTTCAGCCGATGGGCGAGGACGTCTACGAGGTCGTGCTGAAGCTGCATTGCGAGGCCAAGCAGGCCGAGGCGACCGCCTTCCTGGTCGAGGTCGCCTATGGCGGCCTGTTCCAGCTTCCGGGCCTGCCGCAGGAGCATCACCGCCCGGTGCTGCTGATCGAGGCGCCGCGGATGCTGTTCCCGTTCGCCCGCGCCATCGTGGCCGGCTGCACCCAGGACGGCGGCTTCCCGCCGCTGATGATCAACCCGATCGACTTCGTCGACCTGTACCGCCGCCAGACCGCCGGCCAGCAGGCCCAGGCCGAAGAGGCGCCGCAGTCGCCGTTCTGATCCGGCTCATCGGTTTCGGACAAACAAAAAGGCGGGAGGCTCCAAGGGGCCTCCCGCCTTTTTTGTGCCCTCCCCCGCCCTTGGACCGGGCGGGGGAGATGGCTGCGGACTACTGGTTCATGGACTCGAAGAATTCCGAGTTCGACTTGGTGTGCTTCAGCTTGTCGACCAGGAAGTCCACCGCGTCGGTCACGCCCATCGGCATCAGGATGCGGCGCAGGATCCACATCTTGGAGATGGTGCCCTTGTCGACCAGCAGTTCCTCCTTGCGGGTGCCCGACTTGGAGATGTCGATGGCCGGGAAGGTGCGCTTGTCGGAGAGCTTGCGGTCCAGCACGATCTCCGAGTTGCCGGTGCCCTTGAACTCTTCGAAGATCACCTCGTCCATGCGGCTGCCGGTGTCGATCAGCGCGGTCGCGATGATGGTCAGCGAGCCGCCCTCCTCGATGTTGCGGGCCGCACCGAAGAAGCGCTTCGGGCGCTGCAGCGCGTTGGCGTCGACGCCGCCGGTCAGCACCTTGCCCGAGGAGGGAACGACGGTGTTGTAGGCGCGGGCCAGACGGGTGATGGAGTCCAGAAGGATGACAACGTCGCGCTTGTGCTCGACCAGCCGCTTGGCCTTCTCGATGACCATCTCGGCGACCTGGACGTGGCGCGTCGCCGGCTCGTCGAAGGTGGAGCTGATGACCTCGCCCCGCACGGAGCGGGCCATGTCGGTCACCTCTTCCGGCCGCTCGTCGATCAGCAGGACGATCAGATAGGCTTCCGGGTGGTTGGTCGCGATGGAGTGGGCGATGTTCTGCAGCATCACCGTCTTGCCCGTGCGCGGCGGGGCGACGATCAGCCCGCGCTGGCCCTTGCCCAGCGGCGCCACGAGGTCGATGATGCGGCCCGTGTAGTTCTTCTTGGTCGGGTCGTCGACTTCCATGCGCAGCCGCTCTTCCGGATAGAGCGGGGTCAGGTTGTCGAAGTTGATGCGGTGGCGGACCTTGTCCGGCGCATCGAAGTTGATCGTGTTGACCTTGAGAAGGGCGAAGTAGCGCTCGCCGTCCTTGGGCGCGCGGATCTGCCCCTCGACCGTGTCGCCGGTGCGCAGGCCGAAGCGGCGCACCTGGCTGGGGCTGACATAGATGTCGTCGGGGCCGGGAAGATAGTTGGCCTCCGGCGAGCGCAGGAACCCGAAGCCGTCCTGAAGAACCTCGAGCACGCCGTCGCCGTAGATCGGAACATCGTTTTCCGCCAACTGCTTGAGGATGGCGAACATCATGTCCTGCTTGCGCAGCGTGCTGGCGTTCTCGATCTGCAGTTCCTCCGCGAACGCCAGCAGTTCGGCGGGGCTCTTGCACTTCAGCTCTTGGAGATGCATGGGGGTGCCTTAAGGGAATCGGTCATGCGAGGGGGAGTGCCAGAGGTCCCGGGCCGGCGCAGGGTGCGTCGGTTGAGCGTCGGACGGCGCTGAAGGCTGGGAATGCCTGTCGGACGTCGCGCCCAGATCGTTGGGGAGGGACGGAACGGCGGATGTGGGATGGGTGCCCGCGAGGCTTGCCGCCCCGTGGTGGGAAAGATGGTTAGCGGAACGCCGTCTGCAAGTCAAATGAAAGCGAATTCTTGGAAACAGGGTGGATTCTTGCGCCTCCCCGTCCGGGTCATGATGCCGCATCCCCTGTTATCCAGGCCACCAGCGTACGACCTGGACGTTCAGGATAGAAACGGTTTGGTTGAGATCATGAGCCCGCATGACCGTTCCGGACCCGGAACCATCGCCGCTCCCGAAGCCGCCACCACCCTGCCCTGGCACGCCCAGCCCCCGGACCAGGCCTTGGCCGCGTTGGACAGTCCCGACGACGGGCTGACCGCCGACGAGGCGGCGGAGCGCCGGCGCCGCTACGGCCCCAACCGGCTGACCCCGCCGCCCCGACGGTCGGCGCTGATGCGCTTCCTGGCCCAGTTCGACAATCTGCTGATCTACGTGCTGATCGGCGCGGGCGTCGTCACGGTCCTGCTGGGCGAGTTCGTGGACGCCGCGGTCATCGCCGGCGTCGTGCTGATCAACGCCGCCATCGGCTACGTCCAGGAGGGCAAGGCGGAGCAGGCGCTGGACGCCATCCGCAGCATGCTGTCGCCGCAGGCCGTGGTCCTGCGCGGCGGCCATCAGGTCACCGTCCCGGCGGAGGAGCTGGTGCCCGGCGACCGGGTGCTGCTGGCCTCGGGCGACAAGGTGCCGGCGGACCTGCGGCTGGTCCGCGTCAAGGGCCTGCGCGTGCAGGAGGCGGCGCTGACCGGGGAATCCGTGCCGGTCGCCAAGAGCGCCGACGCGGTGGCTGCGGACGCTCCCCTGGCGGAGCGCGGTGGTATGGCCTATTCCGGCACGCTGGTGGCCCAGGGACAGGCCACCGGCGTGGTGGTTGCGACGGGGGACCGGACGGAGCTGGGCCGCATCGGCACGCTCCTGGCGGGCGTGGAGGAGCTGACCACGCCGCTGCTCGCCCAGATGGCCGTCTTCGGGCGCTGGCTGACCATCGGCATCCTGGCGCTGACCGCGCTGACCTTCCTCTACGGCGCGCTGGTCCGGGGGGAGCCCTGGCCGGAGATGGTCATGGCCGCGGTCGGTCTGGCGGTGGCGGCGATTCCGGAGGGGCTGCCGGCGGTGATGACGATCACGCTGGCCATCGGCGTCACCCGCATGGCCCGGCGCAACGCCATCATCCGACGCCTGCCGGCGGTGGAGACGCTGGGCTCGGTCGGGATCATCTGCTCCGACAAGACCGGCACGCTGACCCGCAACGAACTGGTCGTGCAGAGCGTGGTGACCGCCGGGGGCGATTGCGCGGTGACCGGCACCGGCTACCGCCCCGAGGGCGAGTTCCGCCGCGACGGCGTGGCCCTGGACCCAACCGCCGATCCCGTGCTGGCCGAGTTGGCCCGCGCCGCCCTGCTGTGCAACGACGCGGAGCTTCAGCGCGGCGAGGATGGCGGCGGCTGGACGGTGGCCGGCGACCCGACCGACGGCGCGCTGCTGGCGCTCGGCATGAAGGCCGGTCTCGACGCGCGGGAGGAAGCCGCCCGTTGCCCGCGTACGGACGTCATCCCCTTCGAATCCGAACACAAGTACATGGCCACCCTGCACCACGACCATGAGGGGCACGGGCTGCTGTACGTCAAGGGCGCGCCGGAGCGCGTGCTGTCCATGTGCGCGCACGTACGGGCAGCGGACGGCGGCAGCGCGTCGCTGGACATGGCCCATTGGCTGGCGCGGGTGGAGGACTTGGCGGCCCGCGGCCAGCGCGTCCTGGCGCTCGCCGGCCGCCCCGCTTTGCCCGGCCAGACCGTGCTCGACATGGACGACGTGCGGGAGGGGCTGACCCTGCTCGGCCTGTGCGGTTTCATCGATCCGGCGCGGGAGGAAGCGGTGGCGGCGGTCGCCGAGTGCCAGGCGGCTGGAATCCGCGTCAAGATGATCACCGGCGACCACGCCGGCACCGCCCAGGCCATCGGACGGCAGTTCAACCTGTCGGGCGACGCGGTGTCCGGGACCGAGCTGGATCGGCTGGACGACGACGCGCTCGTCGCCGTGGCGCGCGACGCCGACGTCTTCGCCCGCACCACGCCGGAGCACAAGCTGCGCCTCGTCCGCGCGCTCCAGACGGCCGGCTACACGGTCGCGATGACCGGCGACGGGGTGAACGACGCCCCCGCCCTGAAGCGCGCCGACGTCGGCGTCGCCATGGGCTGCAAGGGCACGGAGGCCGCGAAGGAGGCCGCCAGCATGGTTCTGGCCGACGACAACTTCGCCTCCATCGCCCACGCGGTGGAGGAAGGGCGGACCGTCTACGACAATCTGCGCAAGACGATCCTGTTCATGCTGCCGACCAACGGCGCCCAGGCGCTGGTGATCCTGGTCGCCGTGCTGGCCGGCTACACGCTGCCGATCACCCCGGTCCAGATTCTCTGGGTCAACATGGTGACCGCGGTGACGCTGGGTCTGGCCCTGGCCTTCGAGCCGCCGGAGGCCGCGGTGATGAAGCGCCCGCCCCGCCCGCAGGACGAGCCGATCCTGCCCGGCTTTCTGATCGGGCGCATGGTGCTGGTGATGGCGCTTCTGGTCGCCGCCAGCTTCGGATTCTTCCTGCTGCACGAGGGCCACGGCGACCCGACGCCGGTCGCCCGCACCATGGCCGTCAACGCGCTGGTGATGGGGGAGATCTTCTTCCTGCTGAACGCGCGGGCGGTGACCGCCTCGGTGCTGAACCGGCGGGGGCTGTTTGGCAGCCGCCCGGTGTGGATCTCGATCGGCCTGATGCTGGTCTTTCAGCTCGCCTTCACCTACGCCCCGCCCCTGCAGAGCCTGTTCGGCACGGCGGCGGTGGACTGGACCCAGTGGGTGGCCATGACGGCGGCCGGTCTGGCGATCTTCCTGGCGGTGGAGGCGGAGAAGGCGGTCACTCGCCGGATGATGGGACGGCGGGGCTGACCGCCGTCCCATTCCGTCAGAACGGCTTCACGATCACGAAGATGACGATGCCGATCATCAACAGGGTCGGCGCCTCGTTCCACATGCGGAAGAAGCGCTGCGGGCGGGTGTTGCGGTCCGCCTCGAAGTCCTTGCGCCAGCGCGCCATCATCATGTGCGTGCCGGTGAGCGCCAGGACGAACAGCAGCTTGGCGTGCAGCCAGCCCTGCTTCATCCAGGCCGGCTCCATCACGATCATCGCGATTCCGAACAGGTAGGCGGCACCCATCGCCGGATTCATGATGGCGCGCAGCAGGCGGCGTTCCATCACCTTGAACCGCTCCGAGGATTCGGAGCCCGGCGCCGTCTCGCAATGGTAGACGAACAGCCGCGGCAGATAGAGAAGCCCGGCCATCCAGGCGATGATGCTGATGACGTGCAGAGCCTTGACCCAGAGATAAAGCACTGGAATCCCCTTCCCTTCCCGTTGCGCGCTTGTTTTGGACCCCGCCGGGGCCTCAGCCCCGGTTCGGCCAGTCCTTGATCAGACGGGCCAGTTCGGCCACGTGGTCCGGCGGGGTGGTCTGGATCACGCCGTGGCCCAGGTTGAAGACGAAGGGCTTGCCGGCGAGCGTCTCCAGAATCTCCGACGCGGCGGTCCGCAGCGCCTCGCCACCGGCGGCGAGCATGATCGGGTCGAGGTTGCCCTGCACCGGCAATCTGGATTGCAGATTCCCGGCCGCCCAAGCCACCGGGACGGTGGTGTCGAGCCCGACTGCATCCACCCCACTGCCCGCCACGTAAGCCTCATAGGAGAGGCCCGCACCGCGCGGGAAACCGATGACCGGAATCGCGGGGTGGCGCGCCTTGATGAGATCCACGATCCGTCGCGTCGGCTCGATCACCCAGCGGCGGAATTCGCCAGCCGGCAGGACGCCCGCCCAGCTGTCGAACAGCTGCACGACCTCGGCCCCGGCCTCGATCTGGGTGCACAGGTAATCGGCCGTCACCTCGACCAGCAGATCCATCAGCGCGCCGAACCCGGCGGGGTCGCCGTAGGCCCAGCGCTTGACGTGCGCGTACTCCTTGGACCCCGCCCCTTCGACCATGTAGCAGGCGATGGTCCAGGGCGCCCCGGCAAAGCCGATCAGCGTGGTGTGCGCCGGAATCGCACGGGAGAGGCGGCGGACGGTCTCATAGACCGGCTCCAGCCGTTCGTGGAAGCGGTCGCGCGACAGGCGCTTGAGGTCTTCCACGCTTCTCACAGGGTCGAGCTTCGGCCCCTCGCCCTCCAGGAAGGCCAGCGGCTGGCCCAGGGCGTGCGGCACCACCAGGATGTCGGAGAACAGAATCGCGGCGTCCATGTCGTAGCGGCGCAGCGGCTGCAGGGTCACCTCCACCGCGTGGTCGGGGTTGTAGCACATGTCCAGGAAGCTGCCGGCCTTGGCGCGTAATTCCCGATATTCCGGCAGGTAACGGCCGGCCTGGCGCATCAGCCAGAAGGGCGGGCGCTGACGCACCTCGCCGGCGAGGGCGGCGAGCATCGGCTTGGCAATCTTGGACACGGCCTCGGACACGGCGGATCGTTCCCCTATGAGTGAATTGGGTCTGCGGGTTGTCTCCCCTCTACTCAGTATTCTTTTTAAAGAGAGAAAGGAAGAAGGGGTGGTGGGTGCCTGTGGAAAACGGGAATCCCCGCTTTGCGCGGAATCGTCCACAGGCCGGACGGCGCGCTGTGGACGAAAATCGGATTCTGTGGACGACTCCGGACGCTTTCGCCGGAAACAGCGGAAATGCTATACCGCGAAGCCTGGGAATCCCGTGGATAACATGGTCCGCGGGAGTCATTGTACCCATGTTCCGGAGAGGGCGCGCGGATTGTCCCGAAGGGGGCGCCAGCGGGGGCGACGAGTCCCGCCCGGAGGGACAGAATCCAGGAGATCCCCGTTGTCCACAGATTCGGACGGGTTCTCCACAACACGTTGGGGACGGATGAGACAGTTCCACCTGCATCTTGTGTCGGACGCGACCGGCGAGACGATCAACAGCGTCGCCCGCGCCTGCGTCATCCAGTTCGACGATGTTCGCCCGGTCGAGCATTTCTGGAATCTCGTGCGGACCGAGCGTCAGCTCGACATGGTTCTGGAGGGCGTCCAGGAGAATCGCGGCCTCGTCATGTTCACGCTGGTCGACGAGAAGCTGCGCCGCCGCCTCCAGGACTTCTGCCGCGAGGTGCAGGTCCCCTGCATTCCGGTGCTCGACCCGCTGATCAACGCGCTGGCCGCCTTCCTCGGCGTGGAATCGCAGCGCCAGCCCGGCCGCCAGCACGCCTTGGACGCCGAGTATTTCGGGCGCATGGACGCGATGGATTTCGCGCTGGCGCACGACGACGGCCAGTCGAGCTGGGACCTGCACGAGGCCGACGTGATCCTGATGGGCGTGTCGCGCACGTCGAAGACACCGACCTGCATCTATCTGGCGAACCGCGGCATCAAGGCGGCGAACATCCCGATCGTTCCCGGATGCCCGATGCCGCCGGAAATCGAGAAGCTGACCCGGCCGCTGGTCGTCGGCCTGACCAAGGACCCGGACCGTCTGGTGCAGATCCGCCGCAACCGGCTGAAGCTGTTGAACCAGAACGAGTCCTCGACCTACGTCGATCCCGAAGTGGTGCGCGCCGAGGTCACCGACGCCCGGCGCATGTTCACCCGGCGCGGCTGGCCGGTGATCGACGTGTCGCGCCGCTCCATCGAGGAGACGGCGGCCGAGATCATGATGCTGCTCGCCCGCCGCCAGAGCGGCGGCCTGCCCGGCGTCGTCCCCGAGGGGCCCCTGACGTGAGCGGAGCGGTTCCCATCGTCGTCCTCGCCTCCGGCTCCCGCACGCGGGCGGAGATGCTGGAGCGCGCCGGGGTGCGCGTCTCCCTCGCCCCCGCCGCGGTGGACGAGGAGGAGATCAAGCTGGCCGCCCGCGCCGAGGGCGCCCCGGTCGAGGATGTGGCCGAGGCGTTGGCCGAGCTGAAGGCGCAGCGGGTCACCCGCAAGCACCCCGGCGCCCTGGTGATCGGCGCCGACCAGATGCTGGAGTGCGAGGGCCGCTGGTTCGACAAGCCGGCCGACCGCGAGGCCGCCCGGGCCCAGCTCCAGGACCTGCGCGGCAAGACGCACCGGCTGGTGAGCTGCGCCGTGGTGATCCGCGACGGCGAGCGGCTGTGGCACCATGTGGACCGCGCCCGCCTGACCATGCGCCCCTTCAGCGACGCCTTCCTGGAGTCCTACCTGAACGCGGCGGGCGACGACGTGCTGGGGTCGGTTGGTGCCTATCACCTCGAAGGCTTGGGCGCGCAGCTCTTCCACCGGGTGGACGGCGACTTCTTCACGATCCTCGGGCTGCCGCTGCTGCCGCTGCTCGGGTTCCTGCGGGTGCATGGGGTGATTGCGGAATGACGATCAGCGGCAAGGCGACGCTGGCCGGGGTGATGGGCTGGCCGATCGGCCATTCGCGCTCGCCCCGGCTGCACGGCTATTGGCTGGAGCAATACGGCATCGACGGCGCCTATGTGCCGCTGGCCGTTCCGCCCGACCGGATCGAGCAGGCCATCCGCGCCCTGCCCGCGCTCGGCTTCCGCGGCTGCAACGTCACGGTGCCGCACAAGGAGGCTGCTTACCGCACGGTCGATCGGCTGGACGCCACCGCCAAGCGGATGGGTGCGGTGAACACCATCGTGGTTGGCGACGACGGGTCGCTGGAGGGCCGCAACACCGACGGCTTCGGCTTCATCGAGAACCTGAAGAGCGGCGCACCGGGCTGGAAGGCTGCGGACGGTCCGGCGCTGGTCATCGGGGCCGGTGGTGCCGCGCGGGCCGTCGTCGCCTCCCTGCTCGACGAAGGGGCGCCGCAGGTCTGGCTGGTCAACCGCACGCGGGCGCGGGCGGACGAGTTGGCAGCCGATATCGGCAACAGCGATGGGGTCGGCGCCATCGAGACCGCCGATTGGGTTTCACGTGAAACGCTTCTCGAAGGCGCGGCGCTGGTGGTGAACACGACGACCCAGGGCATGGCCGGCCAGCCGCCACTGGAGCTGGACCTGCGCGCCCTGCCCGGTTCGGCCGTCGTTACCGACATCGTCTACACGCCCCTGATGACCCCGCTGCTGACCGCTGCGCAAGCCCGCGGCAATCGCGTGGTGGACGGCGTCGGCATGCTGCTCCACCAGGCCCGCCCCGGCTTCGCCGCCTGGTTCGGCCGGGAGCCTGAGGTGACCGAGGGGCTGAAGGCGGCCGTTCTCCAGGGCTGAGGTCGCGCGATGATCGTCTTGGGACTGACCGGCTCCATCGGCATGGGCAAGAGCACGGCGGCGCGCATGCTGAAGCGCATGGGCGCGCCGGTCTGCGACAGCGATGCGGTGGTGCATGGCCTGCTGGGACGCCACGGCGCGGCGGTGCCGGCCATCGCAGCGGCCTTCCCCGGCGTGGTCGTGGATGGCGCGGTGGACCGGCGGGCGCTGGGCGCCGCGGTGTTCGGCAACCCGGCGGCGCTGAAGCGGCTGGAGGCGATCCTCCACCCGGCGGTGCAGGCGGCACAGCGACGCTTCCTGAAACAAGCGGCACGCCGCCGCGTCCGCGTGGCGGTGCTCGACATCCCGCTGCTGTTCGAGACTGGCGGGGAGCGCAAGGTCGACCGCACCGTGGTGGTCACCGCGCCCCTCCTGGTGCAGAAGTCACGGGTGCTGGCGCGGCCGGGCATGACGCCGGACAAGTTCGCCGCTATTCTGGCCCGGCAGATGCCCGACGCGGAGAAGCGCCGGCGCGCCGACCACGTCGTCAACACCGGCGACGGGCGGCGGGCCACCCGGCGGGCGCTGCGCAACATCCTCGCCGACGTGAAGCGGCGCCGCGGCCGGCAATGGCCGCCGCGGGGATATCAGCCCGGACAGGTGGTTCATGCGTGAGATCGTCCTCGATACGGAAACGACCGGCTTCAAGCCCGAAGAAGGGCACCGGCTGATCGAAATCGGCTGCGTCGAGCTGCACAACCACGTCGCCACCGGCAAGACCTTCCACTGCTACGTCAACCCGGAGCGCGACGTGCCGCCGGACGCGGTGGCGGTGCACGGGCTGACGACGGAGTTCCTGTCGGACAAGCCGCTGTTCAACGACGTGGTGGCCGAGTTCGTGGCCTTCATCGGCGACGCGCCGCTGGTGATCCACAACGCGGCCTTCGACATGCACTTCCTGAACTGGGAGCTGCGGATCGCCGGCTATCCCGTGATGCCGAAGGACCGCGCCATCGACACGCTGCTGATGGCGCGGCAGAAATTCCCCGGCGCACCGGCCACCCTGGACGCGCTCTGCAAACGCTTCGGCGTCGACAACTCCAGCCGCACCTACCACGGCGCGCTTCTCGACGCCCAGCTTCTGGCCGAGGTGTATCTGGAGCTGCGCGGCGGGCGTCAGGCCGGTCTGGCGCTGGCCTCCGGTCCGGCAACGGGCGGCCCCGCGGCGATCCGCATCGACCGCCCCTACCGCGCCCCCCGCGCCCACGCGCCCAGCGAGGAGGAGCTGGCGGCCCATGCGGAGCTTCTCAAGAAGCTGAAGAACCCGCTCTGGGCCGCTGAGTGAGTTGTTATTCCCTCTCCCGTCCCGGGAGAGGGTGGCCCGAAGGGCCGGGTGAGGGGCGCACGAGGATCAAGGCACCGATCCTTGCCAACACCCTCACCCTCCCACGCTTGCGCGTGGGTCCCTCCCTCTCCCGGGGCGGGAGAGGGCTTTGAACCTTACGGCAGCAGCACCGTGGACCCGGTCGTGGCGCGGGACTCCAGCGCCCGGTGGGCCTCCGCCGCGTCGCGCAGCGCGAAGGTCTGGCCGACGTTGATGGTCACGCCGCCGGAATGCACCACCTCGAACAGGTCGGCGGCGCTGGCCATCAGGTCGTCACGCTTGGCGACGTAGCTGAACAAGGTCGGGCGCGTGACATAGAGCGAGCCCTTGGCCGCCAGGACCTGGAGATCCAGTGGCGGCACCGGCCCGGACGCCGCGCCGAACAGCACCATGAAGCCGCGCGGCCGCAGGCAGTCCAGGCTGTCCATGAAGGTCGTCTTGCCGACGCCGTCATAGACCACCGGCACGCCCTGCCCGTCGGTCAGGTCCTTCACGCGATTCACGAAATTCTCGCGCGTGTAGACGATGGGATGATCGCAGCCGGCGGCGCGGGCCAGCTCCGCCTTCTCGTCGCTGCTGACCGTGCCGATCACGGTGGCGCCCAGATGCTTCGCCCACTGGCAGAGGATCTGCCCGACGCCGCCCGCGGCGGCCTGGACCAGGATGGTGTCGCCCGGCTGCACCGCGTAGGTGGAGCGCAGGAGGAACTGCGCGGTCATGCCCTGGAGCAGCATGGCGGCGGCCTGCCGGTCCTCGATCCAGCTCGGCAGCGGAATCAGCCGGTCGGCCGGGGCGAGGCGGGACTCGGCGTAGGCGCCGATCAGCGGCGCGTAGCCGACCCGGTCGCCGGGCTTCAGCGTCGTCACGTCCGGCCCCACGGCCTCGACCACGCCGGCGCCCTCGGTCCCGATGATGGCGGGAAGCTGCGGCAGCTTGTAGGCGCCGGAGCGGTGATAGGTGTCGATGTAGTTCAGCCCGACCGCGGTCTGGCGCAGCCGCACCTGACCGGGGCCGGGGTCGCCCACCTCGATCTCGTCCCAGCGCAGCGCTTCGGGTCCGCCGTATTCGTGGATGCGGATCGCGTGAACCATGGTGGTCGGTCCCTTCCCTTTTTATGGAAGCTGAAGCTCCAGCGTATCGCCGGCCTGTTCCGCTGTCACCCGGTACCGCCGCTCGTGGCGGAGCAGCCAGTCCTTCGTCCGCAGGCCGCCCAGGCCGGAATAGCCGCCGGGCGATCCACAGCCCCCGACGATGCGGTGGCAGGGGATGATCACCGGGATCGGGTTGGCCCCGCAGGCCCCGCCCACGGCCCGCGGCGCCGTCTCCAGCATCCGCGCGACGTCGCCGTAGGTCAGGACGCCGCCGTAGGGGATGGCCTGCATCGCCGCCCAGACCTTTTGCCGGAAGGCCGTCCCGCGGGGGGACAGCGGCAGGTCGAAATCCAACCGCGTCCCGGCGAAATAGTCGCGGAGCTGGCGCGCCGCCTCCTCCAGCACGGGGTCCGGCCGGTCGTCGCCCAGCCGTCCCCAATCGAGCGCCACGATGGCGCCGGCGGCGCTGGTCAGGGTCAACAGGCCCAGCGGGCTGTCGACGGTCAGGCTGCCGGTTGGCTGCGCCATGGGTTTATCTCCGCGTCAGGGCGGCGGCCAGCGCCTCGGGCGCGGTCACCGGGGGGGAGCAGGTCATGCCGGTGCAGACATAGGCGGTCGCCACTCCGCCCTGCATGCCCTTGCCGTGCGCCGGGTGCCCGGCGGGCAGATCGGTCCCCGGCGGAAGGACGCTGAGGATGCGGTCGGGAAGCGCCCGGTCGAGCACCGCCCGGCGCAGCGCCGCGGTGTCCGGCCCCTGCGGGTCGCCGACGATGACGATCTGCTGCGCCTTTTGGAGAAGCTCCGCCGCGTTCAGGTAGGTCGGCAGCGGGAAGAAATTGCGGCTCAGCTCGCCGGAGAAGGCGGCGGCAAGGGCATCCGCCCGCTCCCGGTAGGCGGCCTCGCCGGTGCGATGGTGCAGCGTCGCCAGAACGGCCAGCATGGTGCCGTTGCCGCTGGGGGTCGCGGCGTCGCCGGCCGATTTGGTGCGCACGATCAGGTCGTCGGCGTCGTCCGCCGTGTAGAAATAGCCGCCGGCCGCGTCGTCCCAGAAATGCGCGTCGAGCACCTGCACCCAGGCCCGTGCCTGCTCCAGCGCTCCGGCGTCGCCGGTCGCCTCGTGCAGGGCGAGCGCGCCACGCGCCATGTGGGCGTAGTCGTCCAGCGTCGCCCGGTGCTTGAGCTGCCCGGCCCGCCAGCTGTGCAGCAGGCGCCCGTCCTCGGTCATGCGGTCGCGGACGAAGGCATAGGCGCGCTGCGCCACCGCGATCCACTCCGGCTCGTCGAAGACCATGCCGGCCTGGGCGAGCGCCGCGATCATCAAGCCGTTCCAGTCGGCCAGCACCTTGTCGTCCCAGCCCGGCTTGATCCGCTTTTCGCGCTCCCGCCAGAGGATCGCCCGCTGGTCGGCCAGCTTGGCCTCGGTCTCGGCGTCCAGCGCCTCAATGCGGTGCAGCCGGTTGAGGATGGTCGCCCCTTCCCAGTTCCCCTGCGGGGTGACGCCGTAGGCGCGCTTGAAGACTTCCGCGCCGGGGCCGAGGAGCCGGTCGACCTCCTCCTCGTTCCAGATGTAGAAGAGGCCCTCCTCGCCCTCGCTGTCGGCGTCCTGGGTCGCCGCGAAGCCGCCGCCCTCGGCAATCATCTCGCGCAGCACCCAGCCCACCGTTTCCCGGATGCGCGCCTCGAACAGCGGCTCCCGCTCCGCCTGCCAGACCAGGGTCATCAGATCGAGAAGCTGGGCGTTGTCGTAGAGCATCTTCTCGAAATGCGGCACGAGCCACATCTCGTCCACCGAGTAGCGGGCGAAACCGCCGCCCAGATGGTCGTAGATGCCGCCCTGGCTCATGTGGGCCAGCGTGTTGGTGACCGCCTCCCGGTACGGCTCCTTACCGGTGCGCAGCCAGGCCCGCCACAGAAGCGTGAAGATCGGCACCTGGGGGAATTTCGGGGCGTGGCCGATGCCGCCGTGGAAGGGATCGACCTCGCGCACCAGCCGGTCGGCGATCTGATCGAGCATGGCGAGATCGACCTCCCCCGCCGCGCGGTTCTCGGCCAGCTTGCCCAGCGCGTCCTTCAGCGCGGTGACGTTGCGGGTCACGTTCTCCGGCTTGTTGCGGTAGGTCTCCGCCACGCCGCGCAGCACGTCGGGGAAGCCGGGCCGCCCATAGCGCGAGGCCGGCGGGAAGTAGGTGCCGCCCCAGAAGGGCTGGGCCTCCGGCGTCAGGAACATGGTCAGCGGCCAGCCGCCCTGCTGCCCCAGCATCGCCAGGGCCGACTGGTAGATCTGGTCGACGTCCGGCCGCTCCTCCCGGTCCACCTTGATGTTGACGAACAGCTCGTTCATCAGCGCGGCGATCTCCGGGTTCTCGAAGCTCTCGTGCGCCATCACGTGGCACCAGTGGCAGGCGGCGTAGCCGACCGACAGCAGCACAGGCTTGTTCTCGCGCTTGGCCCGTTCGAAGGCGTCGCGGCCCCAGGCCATCCAATGGACGGGGTTGTCCTTGTGCTGAAGCAGATAGGGGCTGGTCTCCCGGCCAAGCAGGTTCGCGGGCATCGCAGGCGTTTCCGGTCTGTGGCGTGGTTGGGAATAAACTGGCGCGGCGGTGCCGTTGCGCCAGGGCTTCCTATCTGTATAGTGGGGCATGAGCCGAAGCGGCGCTCAACCCTTAATTTCCCGCGCACCGCGCGCCTTCCAAGGGAATGGGGCCATGAAGATCACCATCGACATCGACTGCACACCCGAAGAGGCGCGCCACTTCCTGGGCCTTCCCGACGTGAAGCCCATGCAGGACGCCATGATGCAGGAGATCCAGGACCGGATGCAGGCCTCTCTGCTCGCCATGGACCCCGAGACGATGATGAAGACGTGGTTGCCGGCGGGGATACAGGGCATGGAGCAGCTTCAGAAAATGTTTTGGTCCCAGATGGCCGCTGCCATGGGACAGGATGGACGCAAGTGACCGATCCGAAGCCTTACTTCGAAGCCCATGTTTTCTCCTGCACCAACCGCCGCCCCGACGGACACAAGCGCGGCTCCTGCGCGGCCCGGGGTTCCGAAAAGCTCCGCGACTACATGAAAGCGCGTGCCCGTGAGCTGGGTCTGGACGGCCGTGTCCGAATCAACGCCGCCGGTTGCCTGGACCGCTGCGAGCTGGGTCCGGTGCTGGTCGTCTATCCGGAGGGCGTCTGGTACACCTACCATTCCTTCGCCGACGTGGACGCGATCCTGGAGACGCATCTGATCGGCGGTGACCGTGTGGAGCGGCTCATGCTGAAGCCGGAACAAAAGGAATTGCTGCCGGAACAGGTCGGCTGATCGTTCCGGAACCGGCACGATGATGATTGGCACGATGATCCCGACCATCTTCGCCCTCGCCACCGCCCCCGGCCGCGCCGGTGTGGCGGTGGTTCGCGTTTCAGGCCCGGCCTCCGGCGACGCGCTGGCCGCCCTGACCGGAAAGCCCCTGCCCGCACCCCGCATGGCCACGCTCGTCCGGCTGCGCGTTCCCAAGACCGGAGAGGCGCTCGACGACGCCCTGGTGCTGCGCTTCACCGCCCCCCGCAGCTTCACCGGCGAGGATGTCGTGGAGCTGCATCTGCATGGCGGGCGCGCCGTGGTGGCGGGCGTGGTGGAAGCACTCTCCGCCCTGCCCGGTCTGCGCGTCGCCGAGCCCGGCGAGTTCACCCGCCGCGCCTTCGAGAACGGCAAGCTCGACCTCACCGAGGCAGAGGCGGTCGCCGACCTCGTGGACGCCGAGACCTCCGCCCAGCGCCGCCAGGCCCTGCGCCAGATGGAGGGTGCGCTCGGCAAACTCTACGACGGCTGGCGGGAGCGGCTGACCCGGTCGCTCGCCCATATCGAGGCCGATATCGACTTCCCCGACGAGGACCTGCCGTCCGGCGTGTCGGACGCTGCGCGTCCCGTGCTGGATACCCTGGCCGCCGAAATCGACGCCCATCTCGACGACCGCGGCCGTGGGGAGCGGCTGCGCGAGGGGCTGCACATCGCCATCATCGGCGCGCCCAACGCCGGCAAGTCGAGCCTTCTGAACGCTCTCGCCCGCCGCGAGGCCGCCATCGTCTCAGCCCGCGCCGGCACCACCCGTGACGTGATCGAAGTCCATCTCGACCTCGGCGGATACCCGGTGGTGCTGGCCGACACGGCGGGCCTGCGCGAGGCGGCCGCCGACGAGGTGGAAGAGGAAGGCATCCGCCGCGCCCTCGACCGCGCCGCCCGCGCCGACGTGAAGGTTGCCGTGTTCGACGCCACCGCCCTGCCCGCGCTCGACCCGGCGACAATCGCCCTGCTCGACAAGGACACGGTGGTGGTCCTGAACAAGACGGACGTCGTCGATGCCGTAGTGCCGACGGTCGGCGGTTGGGAGGCGGTTGCGGTCTCGGCCCGGACCGGTGCCGGCCTGCACGAGTTGGAGCGGCGTTTGACCGCGTTTACCGCCGACCGGCTGGCCGGCAACGGTGCCCCAGCCCTGACCCGTGCCCGCCATCGTTCCGCTCTCAAAGAGTGTCGGGACGCGCTGCGTCGCGCTTTGACCGCCCCCTTGCCGGAGCTGATGGCCGAGGACGTGCGGCTGGCGAGCCGGGCTCTTGGTCGCATCACCGGGCGGGTCGATGTCGAAGATCTGCTGGATGTGATCTTCCGGGACTTCTGCATCGGCAAGTGAGCCGAGAATGGCGTGACAAACGCGCTGCGCCGCTTTGTTTCACGTGAAACACGGACTTTGCTGCGTCGGCGCACTTGGCGTCCGGCGCTGACTCGGCTATGGTCCGGCCATGCGAACGTTCGACGTCATTGTTGTCGGCGGAGGCCACGCCGGTTGCGAGGCTGCCGCCGCCGCGGCGCGCATGGGTGCGCGCACCCTGCTGCTCACCCACAAGCTGGACACCATCGGTGAGATGTCCTGCAACCCGGCCATCGGCGGGTTGGCGAAAGGCCATCTGGTGCGCGAGATCGACGCGCTCGACGGCGTCATGGCCCGCGCCATCGACCGCGGCGGCATCCAGTTCCGCATCCTGAACCGAAGCAAGGGACCGGCTGTCCGCGGCCCGCGCGCCCAGGCCGACCGCAAGCTTTACCGGCAGGCGGTGCAGGCGATCCTCGCGGACCAGCCGAACCTGTCCATCGAGGCCGGCGGCGCCGAGGATCTGACCATCGGCGGGGATGGGCGGGTGACGGGGGTGGTGACCGGGTCCGGAGAGACCCTGGCGGCGGGATGCGTGGTGCTGACCACCGGCACCTTCCTGCGCGGCTTGATCCACATCGGCGAGGAAACCACCCCGGCCGGCCGCGTCGGCGAGGCGCCGTCCATCGGCCTGTCCGACACGCTGGCGCGTCTGGGTTTCCCGCTGGGCCGGCTGAAGACCGGCACGCCGCCGCGGCTCGATGGCAAGACCATCGACTGGGCCGCTCTGGAGAAGCAGCCGGGCGACACGCCGCCCCCGCCCTTCTCCTACCTGACGGACCGCATCGACACGCCGCAGATCGATTGCGCGATCACCTGGACGACGCCGGAGATGCACGCGCTGATCCGCGGCAATCTCCACCGCGCGCCGATGTATTCCGGTCAGATTCAGAGCACCGGTCCGCGCTATTGCCCGTCCATCGAGGACAAGGTGGTGCGCTTCGCCGACAAGGAGCGCCACCAGATCTTCCTGGAGCCGGAGGGGCTGGACGACGACACGGTCTATCCGAACGGCATCTCCACCTCCCTGCCCCGCGACGTCCAGCTCGGCTTCCTGAAGGCGATGCCGGGGCTGGAGCGCGCGGTGATGATCCGCCCCGGCTACGCCATCGAGTACGACTTCGTCGACCCGCGGGAGCTGAAGCCGACGCTGGAGACCCGCCGCACCCCCAGCCTGTTTTTCGCGGGCCAGATCAATGGCACCACCGGCTATGAGGAAGCGGCGGCGCAAGGGCTGATGGCTGGCATCAACGCCGCCCTGCTGGCCGGCGGTTCGGCGGAGGGCTTCGTCCTTGACCGCGCCGACGCTTACATCGGGGTGCTGGTCGACGACCTGATCACCCGGGGCACCAACGAGCCCTACCGGATGTTCACCTCGCGCGCCGAGTACCGGTTGATCCTGCGCGCCGACAACGCCGACCAGCGGCTGACGCCCAAGGGGCTGGCCATCGGTTGCGTCGGGTCGGCGCGGCGCGACGCCTTCACGGCGAAGGCCGAAGCGCTGTCCGCTGGTCGCACGCTCGTGCGCGCCCTTCAGGCCACCCCGGCGGAGCTGCAGCGGCAGGGCATCGCGGTCAATCAGGATGGCGTGCGCCGGACCGCCGCCGATCTGCTGCGCTACCCGGACCTCGACCTCGCCACCCTTGCCCGGCTGTGGCCGGAGCTGTCGGCGATCCCCACCGATGTTGTCGAGCAGTTGGAGATTGACGGGAAATACGCCGGCTATCTCGACCGGCAGGAGGCCGACATTCGCGCCTTCCGCAAGGACGAGGCGTTGGAGCTTCCCGACGATCTCGATCCAGACACCATCGGCAGCCTGTCTGCGGAGATCCGGCAGAAGCTGCGGCAGGCTCGTCCAGCGACCCTGGGGGCGGCGGCCCGTATTCCCGGCATGACCCCGGCGGCGCTGGTCGCCCTGCTCCGCCACGTGAAACGGCGCTACGTGAAGGTGGCCGTCTGATGAGCCTGTTCGATGCCGCGGCCTTCCAGGGGGAGACCGGTGTTTCACGTGAAACGCTGGACCGCCTCGCCGCCTACGAGGCGACGCTGCGCAAGTGGCAGCCGAAGATCAACCTCGTCGGCCCCTCCACCCTGCCCGATGCTTGGCGGCGCCACTTCCTCGACTCCGCTCAGCTCTTTCCGCTGCTGCCCGAAGGGGCACGGGTTCTGGTCGATCTGGGCAGCGGCGCTGGTTTTCCCGGCCTCGTCCTGGCGATCATGGGCGTGCCGGAGGTGCATCTGGTGGAGAGCGACTCCCGCAAATGCGCCTTCCTCCGCGAGGCGGCGCGTGTCGCCGGAGCCTCGGTCACCGTGCACAACAAGCGGATCGAAGCGGTGCCGCCGATCGCCGCCGACGTGGTGACGGCGCGCGCCTTGGCCCCGCTGAACGATCTGCTGAATTGGGCCCATCCCTTCCTCCAGGACCGGGGTGCGGCACTGTTTCCCAAGGGGCAAAATGTGGCGGACGAATTGACCGATACCACCAAATATTGGAAGATGCGGACCGAGCGCTTCGACAGCCGCACCGACCCCACCGGAACCATCCTGCGTGTGAGTGGTATCGCCCGTGTCTAAGACCGCGACCCTGATGCATTCCCGCTCCGAGGCTTCCCGCGAGGCTGACATGCCCTCCGCCCTTCCTTCTGCCCGCGTCATATCGATTGCCAATCAGAAAGGCGGCGTGGGCAAGACCACGACCACCATCAATCTGGCAACCGCTCTGGCCGCCATCGGCAAGCGCGTCCTGGTGATCGATCTCGATCCCCAGGGCAACGCCTCCACCGGCCTCGGCATCCCGCGCGCCGAACGCCGCGTCGGCATCTACGACGTGCTGTTCGACGGCATGCCGCTGGAGGACGCCGCAACGGTGTCGACGGTGCCGAACTTGTCGATCATCACCTCCTCCGTCGATCTGTCCGGCGCGGAGGTCGAGCTGGTCACCTCCGAGCGGCGCGAGTTCCGGCTGCGCGAGGCGGTGGACAAGAGCGCGCTGGAATACGACTATGTGCTGATCGACTGCCCGCCGGCGCTCGGCCTGCTGACGCTGAACGCGCTGGTCGCTTCCCACGCCGTGATGGTGCCGCTGCAGTGCGAGTTCTACGCGCTGGAGGGTCTCAGCCACCTCGTCCGCACCATCGAGCGGGTGAAGCGCGCCTTCAACCCCGAACTCGACATCCACGGCGTCGTGCTGACCATGTTCGACAAGCGCAACAACCTGTCCGACATGGTGGCCGCCGATGTGCGCGGCTTCTTCGGGGAGAAGGTCTACGACACGGTCATCCCGCGGAACGTGAAGGTGTCGGAGGCGCCGTCCCACGGCAAGCCGGTGCTGATCTACGACATGCGTTGCCCCGGGTCGCAGGCATACATTCATTTGGCCGGCGAGGTGCTGCGCCGTGAGAAGAGGCTGAGCGCGTGATGGAGGATACCAAACGTTCGGACGGCGGTGCCCGACGCGCCAGCCTGGGCCGTGGCCTCTCCGCCCTGTTCGGCGAGGCGGCGGAGGATTATTCCGCGCTCGACAAGGTGCGCCAGTCCAAGCAGGTGCCCATCGAGTTCATCCATCCCGGCAAGTACCAGCCGCGCCGCACCTTCGACGATGAGGCACTGCAGGGGCTGGTCGAGTCGATCCGCGACAAGGGCATCCTCCAGCCCCTGCTCGTCCGTCGGGACCCGGAGACGACCAACTCCTACGAGCTGATCGCCGGAGAGCGCCGCTGGCGCGCCGCGCAGATTGCCGGCCTGCACGAGGTGCCGGTCGTCATCCGCGAGCTGTCGGACCGTGAGGCGCTGGAAATTGCGCTGATCGAGAACATCCAGCGCCAGGATCTGACGCCGCTCGAAGAGGCCGAGGGTTACAAGCGCCTGATGGAGGAGTTCGAGCACACGCAGGAGGATCTGGCGCGCTCGGTCGGCAAGAGCCGCAGCCACGTCGCCAACATGATGCGCCTGCTCGCCCTGCCCGACCCGGTCAAGGGCATGGTGCAGGACGGGGCGCTCAGCGCCGGTCACGCCCGCGCCCTGCTCACCTCCTCCGATCCGGTGTCGGTGGCGCGTGAGGTGGTCAAGCGCGGCCTGAACGTCCGACAGACCGAAGACCTGATGCGCGGCAGCGCGCCGGTCAAGACCAAGAAGGCCGGCGGCGGGCGCGGCGGTGCCGCCACCGACCCGACGCTCAAGGACGTCGATCTGGTGAACCTGGAGGAGGAGATTTCGGCCCGCATCGGGCTGAAGGTCGCCATCACCCCGCAGGGCAAGGGCGGCTCCATCACCATCCACTACCAGACGCTTGACCAGCTCGACGACGTGCTGCGGCGCCTCGGTGGAGAGTAACCGCGGCGAGTAGGGTGTCGCGGAACCAAACTGTCACTTTAGTGAAACGGCGCTAACATGAACTCCCCCTAAACAGGGTCGTCCGGTGGCATTGACGCCGCCGGAGCCGACACAGAGGGGGAGATTCATGAAGCCCATCCACGGCCTGTGCCTTGCCGGCCTCACCGCGGCCCTGCTCGCCGGTCCGGCGCTCGCGGACCAGAAATTCCCGGCGGAGCTGGCCGGCCACGGCGTCATCGACGCCGCCACCTTCGTCGCCCCGCCCGCCGACGCGCCCGACCTGTTCCGCACCTCCGGCAAGTTCACCGCCGCCGACCGCAAGCGCGTCGACCAGCCCCGCAGCATCGACGGCACGTCCTTCCTGTCGGCGCCGAACGCGCCGCGCGCCACCGGCATGGCGCTGCCCTTCGAGGGCCAGCCGGTCCAGGGCTTCTCCGGCATCAAGGCGCTGGGCGACGGCAGCTTCCTGGTGCTGACCGACAACGGCTTCGGCAGCAAGGGCAACTCCGCCGACGCCATGCTGACGGTGCACAGGCTGGCCATCGACTGGAAGACCGGCGAGGCGGCGGTGGCCGAGACGGTGTTCCTGGGCGATCCCGACCGCAAGGTGCCCTTTCCCATCGTCACCGAGGCGACGGCGGAACGCTATCTGACCGGTGCCGACTTCGACGTGGAGAGCGTGCAGATCATCGGCGACCGCATGTATTTCGGCGACGAGTTCGGTCCCTACATCCTGATGACCGACCGCACCGGCAAACTGCTGTCCCTGCATGAGAGCAAGGTGGACGGCAAGCCGGTGCGTTCCCCCGACCATTACGCGGTGTCCACCCCGGCGGTGCCGGGCGCCGTCGGCTTCGAGGTGCGCCGCTCGCGCGGTTTCGAAGGGATGGCGGCGTCGAAGGACGGAAAGTTCCTCTACCCGTTGTTCGAAGGCCCGTTGTTCAACGCCCAGCTTGGGACGGGTGGCGCCTGGGAGACCAAGGACGGGCGGGAGTATCTGCGCATCGCCGAATTCGACGTCGCCAAGGGCGACTTCACGGGCCGCAGCTTCAAATACCTTCTGGAGGCCAACGGCAACAACATCGGCGACTTCAACATGATCGACGCCACCACCGGCCTGATCATCGAGCGCGACAACGGCGAGGGCAACCCGGCCAAGGGCTGCACCGGCCAGCCGACCCCGGATTGCTTCAACGTCCCGGCGCAATTCAAGCGCGTCTACAAGATCGACTTCGCCCAGGCCGACGCCGATGGCTTCGTGAAGAAGGTGGGCTATGTCGACCTGATGGACATCGACGATCCGAAGGGCGTCGCCCGGCTCGGTGGCGACAAGGGCAAGTTCACCTTCCCCTTCGTGACCATCGAGAACGTCGACGTGGTGGACGCGGAGCACATCGTGGTCGGCAACGACAACAACCTCCCCTACTCGTCCGGCCGCACGCTGGGCAAGCAGGACCACAACGAGTTGATCCTGCTGCGCGTGCCGCAGTTCCTGGCGGCGAAATAAAGGGCGGCGACATAAGGGGCCGCGAAATAAGGAAGAGGTTCAGCGCCGCGCCAGCGAGGCGAGTTGGAAGAGGACGCGGGCGCAGAGCGTCTGGTCGGGCATGTTGGTGCGCTTGCAGTCCGCCTCGGCCTCGACCAAGCGCTCCAGCGCCTGCCGGACCAGCGGTGCCGGCCAGCGACGGGCTTGGCCGGTCAGCCGCGGCTTCATCTTGAAGAACACCGGCGGCCGCAGCGCCTCCACCGCGGCGTCCGCCGACTTCCCCGCCGCCACCTGCCCGGCGACCAGCTGCAGGCGCTGGAAATGGCGCTGGGCGGCGCGCAGGATCGGCACCGGGGACATGCCCTCGGCGAACAGGCGGGCCAGCGAGCGGTCAAGAGTCGCGAAATCGCCCTCCGCCGCCGCCCAGATCGGCTCGTCGAGCGACAGCGCCGCGCTGTCGCCGACGCAGGCCTGGGCGTCCTCCAGCCGGACGCGCGTCTCCGTGCCCATGTAAAGCGCCAGCTTCTCCATCTCGCCGCGCGCCACCATGCGGTCACCGACGAGGTTGCCGGCGAGGAAGGTCAGCGCGTCGGGGTCGGCGGTCAGGCCATGGCCGTGCAGGATGTCGGCGATGACCCGGCCAAGCGCCGCCTCCTCCTCCACGTAGCAGGGAATGGCGACGGCGCCGTCCGCCCCCTCGAACAGGGTGCGCAGCTTCGACCGGTTGCCAAGATCGCCGGCTTCGATGACGACGAGGCTGTCACCGGGCGTCCGGTCGGCCAGGAAAGCGGTGAAGGCGGCGGTGACGTTGTCCTCCGCCTCGCGCACGCGGATCAGGCGGCGCCCGCCGGTGAAGGACAAGGCGGCGGCCTCGTCGGCCAGGCGCGCCGGATCGTCGGCGACGGCGCGGCCCAGCATCTCGGTCACCCGGAAGGGGTCGGACAGGTCGGCGACCACGGTGCGGCCCAGAGCCATGGCGCGGTCGCGCACCAGACCGGTGTCCGGACCGTAGAGCAGAACCGCGCGGATCTTGGGATCGGGGCTGCGCAGGAAGCCGTCGATCGCCCGGGCTTGCAGCTTCACGAAGACACCGTCGGTGGCGGAGGACCAGCCTCCCGTTGTCCAGTGCGGATCAGGACTTGCGGCCGAGTTCCGCGGCCACGCGGATCGTCATCTCGTTGGCGATTTCCAGCAGAGCGCGGTCATAGGCGTTCTCGACCGCGGCCAGCGCGCCATACTGCTGTTCCAGCACGTTGTAGCTGATGTAGGACCGCGCGTTGGCCTGGAACAGGATCTTTCCCGTCGCCGCGTCGATGAGCCGGTAGGGCGCGTTCACGACGAGCTGGGCGCGGGTGGCGGTCGCGTCCTTCTGGATGGACAGCTTCTGCTCCGACGCGGTCAGCGTGGTATCCAGCCGGTAATGCGGTGCGGCGGGACGGCCGTCGGCGTAGAAGCGGTCGATCAGGAGGTTGCGCAGCTTCTGGCCGTAGCGGTCCGGGATGACCCCGATGTCCACCTGCTGAAGCTCGGCGGCGCCGATGCTGTTCGTCCCGAGGGTTCCATACATCGGCTGGAAACCGCAGGCCGCCGTGGCGAGCACCGCCGGCGCGAGCAGGGCAAGGGCGAGAAGCCCCCGCCGCCGGACGCCGGCTTTGCCGTTATGATGCTCAGACGACGACATTGATCACCCGGTTCGGGACGACGATGACCTTGCGCACCGGCTTGCCCTCCAGGGCGCGCTGGACGTTCGGATCAGCCAGGGCGGCCTGTTCCGCGGCGTCCTTCGCCATGTCTCGCGGCAGCTCCAGCGTGGCGCGCAGCTTGCCGTTGACTTGGACCGCCATGGTGACCGAATCCTCGACCACCAGGGCCGCGTCGGCCTGCGGCCAGGGCTGGTTCACCAGCAGCGTGGCGTGGCCGAGCTGCGCCCACAGCTCCTCGGCCAGATGGGGCATCATCGGGGCGATCAGGCGCACGGTGGCCTCGAAGCCTTCGCGCAGCACCCAGGCCTCGCCCTCGCCCGTGCCGTCCAGCTCCGCCAGGGCGTTGGACAGCTCGCGCACGCGGGCCACCGCCTTGTTGAAGCGGAACTTCTCCAGGTCCTCCGAGATGCCGGCGATGGCCTTGTGGACCTGGCGGCGGGTGGCCTCGGCCTTGGCGCCGAGGGCGTCCGGCTTCGGCGCGCCGGCGGGCGGCAGCGCGACCGGCGATTCCGTCACCATCCGCCACAGGCGGTTGATGTAGCGCCAGGCGCCGTCGATGCCGGCTTCCGTCCATTCCAGGTCGCGTTCCGGCGGGCTGTCGGACAGCATGAACAGGCGGGCGGCGTCGGCGCCGTAGGTGCCGATGATGTGCGCCGGGTCCACCACGTTCTTCTTGGACTTCGACATCTTCTCGACGCGGCCGACCGTCACCGGGCCGTCGTTGTCGTTGCGGATGTAGTCGCCGAGATCGTTCTTGCGGATGTCGGTCGGGGCCAGCCAGGCCCCGGTGCCGGCGTCCTTGTAGGTCTCATGGTTGACCATGCCCTGGGTGAAGAGGCCGGCAAAGGGCTCCTCCACGTTCAGGTAGCCGCACTGCTTCATCGCCCGCGTCCAGAAGCGGGAGTAGAGCAGGTGCAGCACGGCGTGCTCGATGCCGCCGATGTACTGGTCCACCGCCAGCCAGTAGTCCACCGCCTCGCGCGTGAAGGCGACGTCCTCGGCCTTGGGCGAGCAGAAGCGGGCGAAATACCAGCTCGACTCGATGAAGGTGTCGAAGGTGTCCGTCTCGCGCACCGCCGGCTTGCCGCAGGTCGGGCAGCTCGTGTGCTTCCAGGTCGGGTGGTGGTCCAGCGGGTTGCCGGGCTTGTCGAAGGTCACGTCGTCGGGCAGGACCACGGGCAGATCCCGCTCCGGCACCGGGACGATGCCGCAGCTCTCGCAATGGATGACCGGGATCGGGCAGCCCCAGTAACGCTGACGGGAGACGCCCCAGTCACGCAGGCGGTACTGGGTGGTGCGCTCGCCCTGCCCCTGCGCCTCCAGCCGCTTGCCGACCTCCTGCTTGGCCGGCTCGACCTCAAGCCCGTCGAGGAAGCGCGAATTGCGCAGCAGGCCGGGGCCGGTGTAGGCCTCGTCGCCGACCGTGAAGGTGGCGGGGTCGGCGTCCGCCGGAACGACCACCGGGGTGACCGGCAGGCCGTACTTGCGGGCGAAGTCAAGGTCGCGCTGGTCATGGGCCGGGCAGCCGAAGATGGCGCCGGTGCCATAGTCCATCAGCACGAAGTTGGCGACGTAGACCGGCAGCTCCCAGGACGGGTCGAAGGGATGCGCCACCCGCAGCCCGGTGTCGAAGCCGCGCTTCTCGGCGGTTTCGATCGCCTCCTCGCTGGTGCCCAGGCGGTTGCACTCGGCGATGAACTCGGCCAGCGCGGGGTTGCCGGCGGCCAGCTCGGCGGCCAGCGGATGGTTGGCGGAGATCGCCGCGAAGGAGGCGCCGAACAGCGTGTCCGGCCGGGTCGTGAAGACCTCCAGCGTGTCCGTCCGCCCGACGAGGTCGAAGCGGAAGCGCACGCCGGTGGACTTGCCGATCCAGTTCTCCTGCATCAGGCGCACGCGCTCCGGCCAGCGGTCCAGCGTGTCCAGCCCCTTCAGCAGTTCGTCGGCGTAGGCGGTGATCTTGAGGAACCACTGCGACAGCTTGCGCTTCTCGACCAGCGCCCCGGTGCGCCAGCCGCGGCCGTCGATCACCTGCTCGTTGGCGAGGACCGTGTTGTCGACCGGGTCCCAGTTGACCCAGGACTCCTTGCGGTAGGCCAGGCCCTCCTTGAGGAAATCCAGGAACATCTTCTGCTCGTGGCGGTAATACTCCACGTCGCAGGTGGCGATCTCGCGCTCCCAGTCGATGGACAGGCCCATCGTCTTCAGCTGGGCGCGCATGGCCGCAATGTTCTCGCGCGTCCATTTCGCCGGGTGGGTCTTCTTCTCCAGCGCGGCGTTCTCCGCCGGCAGGCCGAAGGCGTCCCAGCCCATCGGGTGCAGCACGTTGAAGCCGCGGGCGCGCTTGTAGCGCGCGATCACGTCGCCGATGGTGTAGTTGCGGACGTGCCCCATGTGGATGCGCCCCGACGGGTAGGGGAACATCTCCAGCACATAGTACTTCTCACGGGAAGCGTCCTCGCGCGCGGTGAAGCAGCCCTGCCGCTCCCACTCGCCCTGCCACTTCGCTTCGGTTTCCTTGACATTGTAACGCGACATGACCGCAGACGCCGTTCCGTGAGTTTCGTGGGGCTAAAGACATAAGACGGCGGCGACGGGATGACAGGCGGCGGACCGATGTCCGGCGTCCCGCCCTGCCCCGCCTGACCGGCCGACTGGCCGGCGCTTCCGCTCAGCGCGCCGCGGCCTGCTGGGCGACGCGGATCTGGCGGGCGCGGGTGAGCACCGCGTCCTCCAGCGTCGTTGCCGTCTCAGGCCCGACCGCGCTGTCGCGCCAGTCCGAACCGGCGCGCTGCTGCTTGAACACCGACACCCGCACGCCGTCGGCGCGGAGCTGGCGGTCCATGATGTACAGGTTGACCTTGAAGCGCTCGTTCGGGGTGTCCGGCGGGGTGTACCAGTCGGTCAGGATGACGCCGCCGAACGGGTCGGCCGAGACGATCGGCATGAAGGACAGCGTGTCCAGCGAGGCGCGCCACAGGAAGCTGTTGACGCCGATGCCGTTGGGGTCGCCCTGCTCGGCGCCGTTGCGCTTGTTCTTGCCGAACAGGCTGAAGCCGCCGTCGGTGCCGAGAAGGCTGCCGAACTTGTATTCCTTCTTGATCTGCTCATCGACGGTTTCCGTCTGGCCGCCCCAGCTGGAGCAACCGGCCACGGCGAGCGACGCCGCGAGCACGACGGGGGCAAGGCGAAGGACACGGGAACGGCGCATGGTCGGAACCTGGATCAATAAATTCGGGGTACCGCGCACGAGTCCGCGGCGGATGCGGCTGAAAAGACCATAAAAGCCCGCCCGCGGCAACAGCCGATGCGGGGCGCCGGCTGTGCCTTTGCTGTGTCCGAGCCCGGCACCGGACCCTGCCGCGCGGGTCGGTGTGCGCCGCGGAATCCCGACGGCGGTGCACAATCAAGGTGTGTTCCGTCGGACACACTGTTCCTTCATTGCTGCAACTTTTCCATTTCCGGCTTGCTGGCGTCCCCGCATCTGCGTACCACAGAGCCAGCCAGGACGTTAACCGGGCTGAAAATTCTGCTGCCAGGATGGAGGCAACAATCATGAACCGTTATCTGCTCGCGGGCTGCGCCGCTGCCGCTCTGGCTCTGGGTGCCGGCGCCGCCAACGCTCAGGCCAAGTTTGAAGTCAAGGTCGGCGGCGACGCCTACTTCGAAGGCGGCTACGTCAACGAAGACCGCGACGAGGGTGCCCGTTCGGTTGACTTCCGCAACCGCTTCCGCGTCATCGTGACCCCGACCGCCAAGGCCGACAACGGTCTGGAGTACGGTGGCCGCATCCGTATGCGCGCCAACTCGGGCGCCAACAACGCCCGCACGATGGACGCCGACCGCGGCTACATCTTCGCGCAGGGCGCGTTCGGTCAGGTCCAGATGGGCGTGACCAACTCCTTCAACGACGCCACCTACGTCACCGCTCCGCAGGATTACCTGCAGCTCGGCATCTATGACGGCGTCGCCGCCTGGATCGGCCAGACCAGCGACATCGCCGGCGGCCTGGGCGGCCTCAACGGCTCGATGCTCAGCCAGTCGCTGGTCGTCGAGAACAACGCGACCAAGATCGTGTACTTCTCGCCGCGCTTCGCCGGCCTGCAGGTGGGCGCCAGCTACACCCCGCGCAACGACGACTCGCACGCCTCGGTCAACCGCGCTGACCTGACCCCGGTCACCGCCACCGGCCGCGGCTTCTCGACCACGTTCGAGGACCTCGTCGAAGTCGGCGCCAACTACAGCAACACCTTCGGCGGCGTTTCGCTGAAGGCCAGCGCTGGCTACTACTGGGGTTCCGCCGCCGGCACGACCACGGTCGGCGCCAGCGTCGAGGACCTGAACGCCTGGCAGGTTGGCGCCCAGCTCGGCTACGCCGGCTTCTCGCTCGGCGGTTCGTACACCGACTTCGGTGAGTCGGGCCAGATCCAGACCGCGACCTCGGACAACGAGAAGAGCCGCCTCTGGGTTGTCGGCGCTCAGTACACCGCCGGCCCGATCGTCGTCGGCGCCAACTACAAGAGCGGCAAGGACGCCGGCAGCCTCTACACCGCTGGCGACCGCACCCTGGAAGTCATCGAAGTGGGCGCCGGCTACACCGTCGCTCCGGGCCTGACCCTGCAGGCTCAGTATGACTACTTCAAGGCCGAGAGCGACCTGAGCACGGCCGCCGTGGATCTGGACAACGACGGTCACGTCGTCCTGCTCCGTACGGTGCTGGCGTTCTAATCTGCGGTCATCCGTGGATGGGAAATGGGCGGTGGCTTCGGCCACCGCCCTTTTTCTTTGTCCGCTGCGTCTTTTACGTGCGCCTCCGGTCCCCCCGGCATGGCGCATTTTTTGTGCGTAAAGTTTGTTCAGTACGCTCAAAAACTGGACAAGCAATGTGCTATATTTACGGCATACGGGAAAAACCTTTAGCCTTCAGATACTTATGACTGTGTCGGAAAGGCAACTGTGTTACAGTTGCACCGACTTCCCAGATGAATCACCCTTGCCGGGTAAAGGAACGAGTGGCTTAGTAGTTGGTGGGAAGCACAACCGCACGGCTCCAGTCTCCTTGGGGGCCTGCTAGAAGGATGGACCATCAATGAAGCGTTCTCTTGTTACGGGCTGCGCAGCCATCGCGATCATCGCCTGCAGCGGCGTGGCTTCCGCCCAGACCAAGTTCGAGGTCAAGATCGGCGGCGACGCGTTCTTCCAGGGCGCCTATGTCGAGCAGGACCGTGACGAAGGCACCCGCTCTACGGAGTTCGCCAACCGCTTCCGCGTGACCGTTACGCCGGTCGCCACCGCCGACAACGGTCTGGAGTACGGCGGTCGCGTCCGCATGCGCGCCGCCAACGGCGCCGGCAACGTCCGCACGATGGACGCCGACCGCGCCTTCATCTTCGTGAACAGCGGCTTCGGCACCCTGCAGGCCGGCACGATCAACGGCCTGTCGGACGAGTTTGGCATCATCGGCCCGAACGTCGAGGGCATCGCCGGCGGTCCGGACAACAACACGGTGGAATTCCTGGGCGGCTCGCAGACCTATTCGCTGCTGCCGACCACCACCAACAACTTCCGCGCCTTTGCGTCGGGCGACGTCGGCACCAAGGTCATCTACCTGACTCCGACCTTCGCGGGCATCCAGGGCGGCGTCTCCTACACGCCGCGCACGGGCGACTCGCACACCTCGATCAACCGCCGTCAGGACAACGGCGGCTTCCAGGACGTCGTGGAAGTCGGCGGCACCTACACCAACGAGTTCGGTGGCTTCACCGTCGGGGCCAGCGCCTTCTACCAGTTCGGCGATGCGGTCGATGACGGCACCGGCGCCGGTGCCACCCGCTTCGAGGAGCTCAACTCCTACCATGTCGGTCTGAACGTCGGCTTCGGTGACTTCAAGATCGGCGGCAGCTATGCCTACAGCGGCGAGAGCGGTTACGACAAGTCGCTGACCGTGAAGGAGAAGCAGGACATCTGGATCGTCGGCGCCCAGTACGCCACCGGCCCGTTCATCCTGGCCGCCAACTACTCGCAGTCGCGTTCGAACGGCACCAGCCCGAACACCGGCCTCGTCGCCCCGGTCAAGGCCGAGCTGTATCAGGCCGGCGTGACCTACACCATCGCGCCCGGCCTGACCACGGGCCTGGAGTACAGCTACCTCGACCTCGACTCGAAGCTGTCGACGGTGGACAATGGCGGCATCAACCCCGACGACCGCGCGCACATCATCATGATCGACACCCGTCTGGCCTTCTGATCGGCTGTGCGGCAGCTCTGACAAAAACGGCGGCGGATACCCATCCGCCGCCGTTTTCCTTTGGGTGCCGGGCCTTGCTTCCCGGTGGCCCCTACTTCTTGGTGGCTTGCGCCGCTTCGGTCTCGCAGAGCAGCAGGACTGCCGCGTCTTCCATCGGGGTCCAGACCGCCAGCAGGCGCTGCTTGGCCTTTTCCGCCGTGTAGGCGGTGGTTCCCGGATCGCGGATCGTCCGGACCTTCACCTCGCCCATCTTCCAGCCGGCCTTGCGGAAGCCGCCCAGCGTGGATTCAAGGATCTGGTCGCGGCGGGCGTCGTCGCCCTTCTTGAACTCCCAGCCGTAGCTTTCCAGCTTGGTGCAGCGCCGGTTGATGTCGGCGGCCGCGGCGCCCATGAACTCCTTGTAGGTCCCGTCGTCCTGCAGCGGGAACGGCTGTTCGGCGAAGGGCGCCTGGGCGATGGCCGACCCCGCCACCGTCTTCGGAGCTTCCTTCGGGGGCGCCTCCTTGCCGGCAGCGGGCTTCCCGCTGTTCTGGTTGCCGGTGTTCTGGTTCCCGGTGTTCTGGGCAAGGGCGCTGCCGGCCGTGAACGGCGCGGCCCCCAGAATCAGCGCCGACAGGATCAGGGGACGCATCCAACCACGCATGCCGTGTTCTCCTCGGGGTGCTTGCGTTTCGTCGGTCCGTCCGTTACCACGCCCTCCGGTTCCTGTACAGGCAGGCGCCACAGAAGGGGGAGGACCGGCATGTCCGCTTCGCACACCGATACACCAGACGGCACCGTCACGGCCCGGCTCGAAGCCGTCCGCCGTTCCATCCAGGACGGCTGCGCCGCCGGCGGGCGCGCTCCCGGCGCGGTGACGCTGGTCGCCGTCTCCAAGACCCACCCGGTCGAGGCGGTGGAGGAGGCCCTGGCCGCCGGCCAGCGCGTGTTCGGGGAGAACCGCGTGCAGGAGGCCAAGGCGAAGTTCCCCGCCCTGCGCGAACGCTTCCCGGACTTGGAACTGCATCTGATCGGCCCGCTCCAGACCAACAAGGTCAAGGACGCGGTGGCCCTGTTCGACGTGATCCAGACGGTGGACCGGCCCAAGCTGGCCGAGGCGCTCGCCGAGGAGATGGCGCGCAGCGGGCGCCGGCCGCGCTGCCTGATCGAGGTCAACACCGGCGAGGAGCCGCAGAAGGCCGGCATTCCCCCGGCGGAGCTGGACGCCTTCCTGGCCGCCTGCCGGGACCGCTGGAAGCTGCCGGTGACCGGGCTGATGTGCATCCCGCCGGTGGACGAGGAGCCGGCGATGCATTTCGCCCTGCTCGCCGACATGGCGCGGCGCGCCGGCCTGACCGAGGTCAGCATGGGGATGAGCGGCGATTACGAGACGGCGATCCGCTTCGGCGCGACCCATGTGCGGGTCGGCACGGCGATCTTCGGCGCCCGCCCCACGCCCGCCGCCGGATAGCGCCGCCTATCCCGCCGGGTCCGACACGGTCAGCGCGGTGCCCGGCGCGCAGTCCTTGAGAAGCCGCAGCAGGTCCGTCAGGGGCAGCGCGACGCAGCCCGCCGTGGGCGCCCGGTCGGGCCGCGCCACATGCATGAACACGGCGCTGCCCAGGCCCGGCACCACCGGGTCGTCGTTGTGCCCCATCACCACGATGACGTCGTAGACATGGTCGTCGCGCCACAGCTCCTCGTGGCTGGCGGTGTAGGGGCGCTTGACCAGGCGGTTGTAGGCGGGGTCCGCCGGGTCGTCGCACCAGCCGTCGTCGGGGGCGATGGGCGACGCCGGCAGGCCCGTCTCGGGCCGCTCCAGCCGGTCGGGGCGCCACAGCACGCGGCGCAGCGCGAAGCGGCCGACCGGGGTGGCGCCGTCGCCCTCCCGCTTGTCGGCACGGATGCCGCCGCGGCCCAGCACGCAGCGGAACGACCCGCCGGGCCAGTCGAGGCGGCCTTCGGACGGCGCGTCCTCAAGACGAACCATGATCTCCATCGCCCTTCCCTCACCCGTTTCCGGGGGCACCGCGCTCAGCCGGACACCCGCAGGCTGGGCGCCTGGGTCTGCGCGGCCCGGCGGCCCTGCTCGTACTTGGCCAGATTGCGCATCATCGTCTCAGACAGCATGTCCGGTGTCACGGGCGCGAAGGCGTTGCTGTTGGCGGCGGCCGGGACGGCGTTGGCCTGTGCTGGTGCGTTGGCCGTCCCGGTTCCGGCCGAGGCGTCCGGTTGGGCCGCGGGCGCCTGGGCCTCCGCGGCCTTTCGGGCGCCGGAGTGGGCCGCCGTGGCGGCGAAGCCGATGGTGGAAGGATGCGGCTTTGCGGCGGCGTATTTGGCCATCAGGCTGTTCGCCAGCGGGGTGTCGCGCGCCGGCATGCGCGAGGGATGCGGCGCGTCGGTCAGGCCATCGCGCCCGGACCCGGTCACCGCCGCCCCCACCCCATGCGACGGCGCCGCGGAGCGCTTGGCGTCCGGCAGCTCCGCCGTGACGGTGCGGGCCGGCTGTGCGGCCGGCGCCGCAGCGGCCATGACCGGTGTCGAGGTGCCGGCGGCGGAGTTCGGCAGGGCCGCGACCGCGGTGGCTCCGGATGTGCCGGCGGGCGGATGGCCGGGGGCGGCGTCCCCATCGAAGCCGAGCGACGCCATGATCTGACCGCCGATGTCCTTGCCCTGGGCCTGTTCCACCACCGCGTTGGCGATGGACGCCATGCCGCCCAGCGGGCCGCCGAACAGGATGCCGCCGATGACTTTGGACGACGGCTTGATCGTGTCGCCGGTGATCTCGCGGTAGACGGTGTTGACGAGGGGGATGTGCTGAAGCGGGTTTATGATGTCCAGGAAGTCGCCGAAGGACATCTCGGCCTCGGCCTCGTAGCGGTCGGGGCTGTCCCGGCTTTCCATCACCGTCAGGGAAGACGTCGTTTGGGCCGGCGCCCGCTCGCGCTGCACCGGCCGCGAAGCGGCGGTGGCGTCGATGGTGGTGGCGTCGATGGCCATGGGCGGTCTCCCGTCGCGGTGTCCAGCCCTGTTCTAAGCAACCGGCGTGCCAGTCCTTCGGGCTGAAATCCCGCATTCTCGGGCGCTTTCGGCTCGGGACCGGCCCGGGACCCGGCAAGAGCTGCCGGGCAAGGGGCGTTTCCTGCCCCCTGAAGAATCGACTCTCAGAACATGTGCCCGCTGCGCTCCGCCTTGGTGCGCAGATAGCCTTCGTTGTGGCCGTTGGACGGGAAGATGTGGGGAACGCGCTCGACCACCTCGATCCCGCAGCGGGCGAGCTGGCGCAGCTTCTCCGGGTTGTTGGTCATCAGCCGCACGGCGGTGAAGCCCAACTGCCGCAGCATTTCCGCCGCCGGCAGATAGACCCGCTCGTCCGCCTCGAATCCCAGGATCTCATTGGCGTCCACCGTGTCGAAGCCGCGGTCCTGGATGCGGTAGGCGCGCAGCTTGTTGACGAGGCCGATCCCCCGCCCCTCCTGCGCCAGATAGAGCAGGACGCCGCTGCCCTGCCGGGCGATCTCGGCGATGGCGCCGCGCAGCTGCTGGCCGCAGTCGCAGCGCAAAGACCCCAGCAGGTCGCCGGTGAAGCATTCCGAATGCAGGCGGGCCAGCACCGGCTCGCCCGCCACCGGGTTGCCGACGATGATCGCCAGATGCTCCGGCCCGCCATCGATGGGGCGGAAGGCGGCGATGCTGGTGTTCTCGGCACCGGACAGCGGGACGCGCGCCTCGGCCACCCGGCGCAGCGTGCGCACCACATGGACGCGGTAGTCGGCAATGTCGCGGGCACGGACCAGCAGCAGGTCGTGCTTCGCCGCCCATTCCGCGGCGCTGCCCGTGTGGCCGGCGGCCGTGTGTTCAGTAGCGGGGGCGACGATGGCCGCCGGCAGCAGACGCGCCAGCCGGGCGAGGTCCACCGCCGCGGTTTCCCGCGATCCGGGGTCCATGGCCGTGGCGGTCAACCCGTCCGGCATGTCGCCGTCCGGGCGGTGTTCGGGGTCGGCCAGCGCGTGGGCCTCGTCCGCGGTCAGGCAGCGGGGAAGCGCCAGGGCGACGACCCCTGTCCCCTCCCCCATCAGCTTCAGCACCGTGGCGCGGCGGCGGGTGACGGCCAGGACCGGCGACGCGCCGGTGAGCTGCACCAGCCGCTGCACGGCGTCGATCGCCACGGATTCCACCGACACCGCGGCGCCGACGCTGCCGTCGGCGGTCTCGATGGCGACGGCCTCGCCCCGGCGCAGGGCGGCCGTGGCCCGGTCCACCGCGCGCATGGCGGCTTCGTCCATGGGGAGGACGGCTTCGGGCGGGGCGGAGTCGGAAGGAGCGTCGGCGTACATAACGGAGGCTTCGCGTGCTGCGCCCCGAAGGGCGAAAGATCCCGACATGGGTCGGAGAGCGCGGGAAGCAAAGCGCAGGTGGCGCACCCCTGTCCAGCAAATCCCGCGCGCCACACCGTTGCCGGCGGTGCAACGGTGGCGCAAAGTGGCGCCGGTGCGGGCGAATCCGGCTTGCGCTATGCTCGCCGTCCCCTCTTCCTCCCTTGCACGCGAGACCCATCGCCATGGCGGACCAGCCGGCCCTGCATCTCCTCCTCCCCGCCAACCGGGCGCCGGACGGCTACGCGGAACGCTTGGCGCTGGCGCTGGAGGCGCAGGGACAAAAGATCCTGTGGGAGGCCCTGCCGGGCGATTACCCGCGGCTCGACCCCTCGGCGGTGCTGGCGGCGGACATCGCGCTGTCGCGCCTGCCGGACGGCGCGCGGGTGCTGGTGGACGGCGGCGCCCTGCCCGGCCTGGCCGCCGCCCTGGCGATGGACAGCCGGCGCCTGGGGCTCGTCGCGCTGGTGGAGCGTCTTCTCTGGTTGGAGCCCGGCCTGACGGAGGAGGAAGCCGCCGCCCGCCGCCATCTGGAACAGGGGGCGCTGGCGCTGATGCGCGCCGTCGCCGTGCCGGACGCCGCGACGGCGCGGGCCGTGGCGGAGCTCGGCCTCGCTCCCGAGGCGGCGATCCTCCTTCCCCCGGACGCCGCCGCGGCGGCCCGACTGGGTGGTCTGTGGGGTGCCTGACGCTTGTCCCCCGCTTGTCTTCGGACCTTCCGATAAGGCTAGGGCAATCCCGCGCGGGCCATGATAAGTTCCGCGCCCGGAGCCACCGGTGAACGCCCCCGCATGACGCTTGCGAAACGCATCCTTCTGATCGACGACGACACCGCCCTCCGGCAGTCTCTCGCCGAGCAGCTCCAGCTTCTGGAGGAATTCGAGACGGTGGAGGCCGGGGACGGCGCCTCGGCCCTGGCCGTGGCGCGCGAGGGTGGCTTCGCCGCCATCCTGCTCGACGTCGGGCTGCCGGACATGGACGGGCGCGACCTCTGCCGCCTGCTGCGGCGCGAGGGGGTGCGCTGCCCGATCATCATGCTGACCGCGGCGGCCTCCGACGCCGACACCATCCTGGGGCTCGATTCCGGGGCCAGCGACTACGTCACCAAGCCCTTCCGCATGGGGGTGCTGCTGGCCCGGCTGCGCGCCCATCTCCGCGTCCACGAGCAGAGCGAGGACGCCGTCTTCGCCATCGGCCCCTACAGCTTCCGCCCGGCGGGCAAGCTGCTGCTGGCCGACGGCGGCGCCCGCAAGATCCGCCTGACCGAGAAGGAAACGGCGATCCTGAAATACCTGTACCGGGCCGGCGGCGCGGTGATCGGGCGGGAGACGCTGCTCGGCGAGGTGTGGGGCTACAACGCCGGGGTCACCACCCACACGCTGGAAACCCACGTCTACCGCCTGCGCCAGAAGATCGAGCGCGATCCGTCCAACGCCGAGATCCTGGTGACGGAGCCCGGCGGCTACCGGCTGGTGCCCTGACCGCCGGTTCGCCGATCCCCGGACCGTCCCTTGCCGGCCTGCCGCCGCGCGGAACCATCTTCCTGCTTGCCCATTGAAAAGATTGATTTCCGCGCCGCCCCGGCGCGGACTCCCGTCGGGCAAGGAGATGACGCCTTGGTAGCCATCGTCGATCACGCCAGACCGGCAAGGGCCATCCATCCCTTGCACGCGGTGCTGCTCGCCGCCTCCCTTCCACTGTTCCTGGGGGGCCTGCTCTGCGACATCGCCTATTCCAGAAGCTTCGAGATCCAGTGGAGCAACTTCGCCGCCTGGCTGATCGTCGGCGGCATGGTCTTCGCCGGCGTCTCGCTCCTCTGGGCCTTCATCGACCTGTTCCGCGCCGGCCGGCGCCGCGGTCGCGGGCTCGCCTACTTCGTCCTGCTGTTCATCACCGTCGCGCTCGGCCTCGTCAACGCCTTCGTGCACGCGCGGGACGCCTGGGGAGTCATGCCCGAAGGCCTGATCCTGTCGGCGGCCGTCGCCGTGACCGCCCTCCTGGCGACCTGGTTCGGCTTCTCCAGCTTCCGCATGGGCCTGCGCATGGGAGACACGCGATGACACGCTCCAGCCTGCTGGCCGCCGCGGGGATCGTCGCCCTGCTGACCGCCTGCGACGACGGCACCCCGTCGCCACCCGTCTACGGCGCCAACCCGCCCCTGCCCGAGCAGCAGCAGGGCCTGCTTCCCAGCATGAAGATCGCCAAGCCCGCCAACTGGGGGGACCGCAAGCCGACCGTGCCGGAGGGCTTCACCGTCACGGCGATCGCCACCGACCTCGGCATCCCGCGTCAGACCCTGGTGCTTCCCAACGGCGACATCCTGGTCGCCGAAGGCCGGGGCGGCTCGGCCCCGCCGCTGCGGCCGAAGGACCTCATCGCCGGCATCATCAAGGCCAAGGGCACGACTTCGGTGCCGAGCGGCAACCGCATCACCCTGCTGCGCGACGCCGACGGCGACGGCAACTACGAGGAGCGCACGGTCTTCGCCGACCAGCTGAACGCGCCCTACGGGCTGGCCTTCGCGAACGGCCAGATCTACGTCGCGAACCAGGACGCGCTGGTGCGCTTCCCCTACCGCGACGGCCAGACCCGCGCCGAGGGGCCGCCGGAGAAGGTCACCGACCTGCCCGCCTACATCAACCATCACTGGACCAAGTCGCTGGCGGCCAGCCCGGACGGGCGGTTCCTCTATGTCGGCATCGGCTCCAACAGCAACATCACCGAACGCGGGATGCCCGCCGAGGCCGACCGCGCGATGGTCTGGGAGATCGACGCCCGCACCGGTGCACACCGGCCCTACGCCACGGGCTTGCGCAACCCCACCGCGCTGGCCATCCAGCCGGGGACCGGCACGCTGTGGGCGGTGGTCAACGAGCGCGACGAGCTCGGCCCCAACCTCGTCCCCGACTACCTGACCTCGGTCCGCGAGGGCGGCTTCTACGGCTGGCCCTACAGCTATTGGGGGCAGAACGTCGACCCGCGCGCCCAGCCGCAGAAGCCCGAGCTGGTCGCCGCGGCGATCAAGCCGGACTACGCGCTGGGATCGCACGTCGCGGCCCTCGGCGTCGCCTTCTCCTCGCCGGTGATGGGCGAGCGCTTCGCCGACGGCGTGTTCGTCGGCGAGCATGGCAGTTGGAACCGCAGCGTGCCCAGCGGCTACAAGGTGATTTTCGTCCCCTTCCGCGACGGCGCCCCCGCCGGGGATCCGGTCGAGGTGGTGACCGGCTTCATGGGCGAGGACGGCAACACCTACGGCCGGCCGGTCGGCGTCACGGTGGACCCGAAGGGCGCCCTGATCGTCGCCGACGACCTGTCGAACACGGTCTGGCGCGTCGCGGTGACCGATCGCTCGCCCAGCGCGGAAGGACCGGCGGATCTGGGCAGCGCAACGACCGATGGGAACGGATCGTCGAACTGAAACGGGCCAACTGAAACGGGAACACCGTGTCAGGGCCGTTTGCCGGGCGGTCCTGACCGGTCGGAGATGGTGACGGTGACCGGATAGCCCATCCAGCGCTGGCGCTTGTTCTCCAGAGCCGCACCGCCGCGGGCCGGACGGCCGCCGCCCCACAGGCCGCGGCCGCGCGGCACCACGGGCAGCAGGCGGATCTTGCGTCCGACGATGGCCAGCCGGCGGCGCCAATGGGCGACCAGCTTGGGCGAGGTGCCGACCCGCCGCGCGATCTCGTGGTCGGCCAGCAATGCGCTGTTCGGGTCCTGCAGCAGGTCGAGGATGGCGCGGCGCTTGTCCAGGCTGGTGTGGCGGCTGTGCTTGCGCTCCAGCGCCTTGCCGAGGTCCCACAGCTTCTCGGCGGTCTCGCGGGCGAGGCCGCGCCAGCGGTCGGCCTCCTCGCGCTGGCGCTCCATGTCGCCGTTGCTCTTTTCCAGCTGCCGCTTCAGCCCGGCGACCTCCAGCTCCAGATCACGCACCTGACGGCGCAAGCCCTGGACAAGCTGGTCGGGCGGCGGCGGACGGTCGGGCGGCGGGGCGCTGGCGGCGGGCGGCGGTTCCGGGGCGGTCGAGACCGGACGGGCGCCGCGGGCGAGATCGCGGAACGACAGGCCGGCCCTCGACAGCATGATGCGCGCGGCGCGCAGAGCGGACTGGGCCTCGCCCTGATGCTCCGACTCGGCCATGGCGAGGACTTTGGCGAGTTTGTCTGGGTCCATCCGAGGGGTCGGGGTCCGGAGGCGATTTTTCGCGTCGATGGGCGAACGGGCGCAAACTACCACATCTTATTGGATTGGGCATCTCCGCATCTCGGCGGTGCGGCACGCCTTTTCCTCTTACCCCCGTCTTGCGCCGTCCCCCCTTCTATCGAGGCGGAATGTCTGCGTGCCTGCCGTCGGACCGGCCTATAGACGCGCCGAAGGGTCGTTTCGTGAAACAACCTTTTCACTCGACTCGCGTCGGTCCTACCGCCAAATTGTCGGTACCATGACGGCACGAACCGTTTCCGACGCCTGTTCCGGTGCGCCTGACACCCCGCCGGACTTCACCGTCCGCTTCTGGGGCGTGCGTGGCAGCATCGCTTCCCCGGGACCGGACACGGTCCGCTACGGCGGCAACACCCCCTGCGTCGAGCTGCGCTGCGGGGACGCTCTCCTGGTCCTCGACGCCGGTACCGGCCTGCGCCCGCTGGGCGAGGCGCTGATGCGCCAGGGAGAGCCGGTGGACGTCGATCTGCTGCTGACCCACAGCCATCTCGACCACATCTGCGGCCTGCCCTTCTTCGCGCCGGCCTTCGACGCGGCCAGTCGCGTGCGGATCAGGGCCGGCCATCTGGAGCGGGAGCGGACGATGCGCTCCGTCCTGGAATGCATGATGTCGGCGCCGCTGTTCCCGGTGCCGGTGGAGATCTTCCGGGCCGACTGCACCTTCCACGACTTCGTCAGCGGCGAGACGCTGGCGGTGAAGCCGGGCGTCACCGTGCGCACCGCCGCGCTGAACCACCCGGACGGGGCCACCGGCTACCGCGTGGAGTTCGCTGGGCGCAGCCTGTGCTACGTCACCGACACCGAGCACCCCGCCGCCGGGCGCGACCCCGCCGTGATGGAGCTGGTGCGCGGCAGCGACCTGCTGATCTACGACTGCACCTACACCGACGCCGAATACGCCGCCCGTGTCGGCTGGGGCCATTCGACCTGGGAGGAGTGCCTGCGCATCGCCGACGAGGCCGATGTGAAGCGCGCGGTCATCTTCCACCACGATCCCCGGCGCAGCGACGCCGAGCTGGACGTCATCGCCACCGCCGCCGAGGCCCGGCGCCCCGGCACGCTGGTCGCCCGCGAAGGCATGGCGCTCCCTCTCTGAATCGTCCTCTCTGACTGGACACCTATCCCGTTGGACAGTGATGCGCCAGGGACACGGCCAAGCCTCCGTTCGCGTCCCGTGGCCCGTTGTCACTGCCGGATCGTGTGACAATTATGGTATGAAAACCGCCTGCAACCGCAGAGAGAACTCTGGGGAGACGCATGCGGCATCTTCTGCGCTTATCGTTGCTGGGCCTGCTCGCCGGCGGAACGCTCGCCGGCTGCGCCTCCACTCCGGGTCCCCAGGCCTCGTTCGATGGCGGCCCCCGCTCGATCACCCTGCACCATCCCGCCAGCGGCGAGACGGTCAGCGTCACCTACCGCCGCGCCGACGGGTATGACCCGCAGGCCCTGGACCGCATCGCCACCCTGTTCCGCGACCGCCGCACCGGCGAAACGGTGCCCGTCGATCCCACGCTGGTGGAGCTTCTGGCCGACCTGCGGGACCGCTGCGGTGCCGACGCCGACACGCCGGTCCACATCACCTCGGGCTACCGCTCGCCGCTGACCAACGTCACGCTGGCGCGCAGCAACCCGAACGTGGCGGAAAACAGCTATCACCTGCGCGGGCAGGCCGCCGACATCTCCATCCCCGGCGTCCCGCCCCGCCGTCTCGCCGACGAGGCCGCGGCCCTGCAACGCGGCGGCTACGCGCTCTACCCCCACACCGGCCACGTCCATGTCGACACCGGCCCGGTCCGCACCTGGAGCCCGAAGGGCGGCGACCCACGCATCCTCGAGGCCAGGGCGACCCCAAAGGCCGCGTCGGGCAAGGCGGTCGCCGCCAAGGCATCACCCGCTCCCCGGACACAGGTCGCGGCGGCGGAGCCCGCCCCGCCGAAGCGCCCTCCGGCCAAGGCCGCGCCCGCCGCCTCTCCGGCGAAGGGCAACGACGCCGACCTCGCCCGCGTCCGCATGGTGCTGGCCTCCCTCAAGGAGCAGCCGGAGCCTGCGGCGAAGAAGAAGCCCTGAGGTTTACCGATACGGGTCCGCCGCGTCGCGCAGGCCGTCGCCGAGGAAGTTGAAGCTCAGCACGGTCACGATCACCGGCAACACCGGCAGCATCAACCAGGGGTACAGCGCCACCACGTTGATGTTCTGCGCCTCGGTCAGCAGCACCCCCCAGCTGGTGATCGGCGGGCGCAGGCCGAGGCCGAGGAAGCTCAGCGCCGTCTCGCCCAGGATCATGCCGGGGATGGCCAGCGTCGCCGAGGCGATCAGGTGGCTCATGAAGCTGGGCAGCAGATGCCGCCCGATGATGCGCGCCGGGCTGGCGCCCATCAGCTGGGCGGCCGTGGTGAAGTCCTCCTCGCGCAGGGCCAGCAGCTTGGACCGCACGGCGCGGGCGAGGCCCGTCCATTCCAGAAGGCCCAGGATCACCGTGATCCCGAAATAGATGAAGATCGGGTTCCAGGTGACGGGCAGGGCGGCGGACAGGGCCATCCACAGCGGCAGCTCGGGGAAGGAGCGGATGATCTCGATCAGCCGCTGGATCAGGTTGTCCACCCAGCCGCCGTAATAGCCGGCGATGCCGCCGATCACGATCCCCAACACGAAGCTGACCGCGACGCCGATCAGCCCGATGGTCAGCGAGATGCGCGTCCCGTAGATCATCCGCGACAGCAGGTCCCGCCCCAGCCGGTCGGTGCCCATCAGGAACAGCGTGCCGCCGTCGGCCGGGCAGGCGAGGTGCCAGTCGCTCTCCACCAGCCCCCAGAATTCATAGCGGTCGCCGCGGCAGAAGAAGCGGATCGGCTGCACCTTCGCAGGATCGGGCGTGTACTCCCGCTTCAGGATCTCCATGTCCAGCCGGTAGCTGTAGCCGTAGACGAAGGGGCCGACGAATTGCCCCTCGTGGAACAGGTGCACGGTCTGCGGAGGGGCGTGGATGAAGTGGGAGTTGCGGCTGTCCACCGCGTAGGGGGCCAGGACCTCGCTGACCAGGGTCGAGGCGTAGAGCAGCAGCAGCACGATCCCCGACGCCACCGCCAGCTTGTGCCGCCGCAGCTTCCACCAGACCATCCGCCATTGCGAGGCGGTGGTGAAGCGCTCCTGCTCCGGCGACAGCCGTTCGACCTCGTCGGGGTCCCAAGGCGCCGTGTCGACGGTGTGGGGCAGGGGCGTCTGGGTCGGAAGGGCGCTCATCGGCTGGCTCCTCCGCTCAGGCGGATTCGCGGGTCGAGCGCGGCCAGCGCCAGATCGGACAGGAAGACGCCGATCACCGTCAGCACGGCCAGAAACATCAGGAAGGACCCGGCCAGATACATGTCCTGGCTGCGCAGCGCCTGGAGCAGCATCGGCCCCGTCGTCGGCAGCGACATCACCACCGACACGATGGCGGCGCCGGAGACGACCTGCGGCAGCAGGTTGCCGATGTCCGACACGAAGGGGTTCAGCGCGACGCGCAGCGGGTATTTCACCAGCGCCCGGCCCGGCGGCAGGCCCTTAGCCCGCGCGGTGACGACGTAGGGCTTGTGCAGCTCGTCCAGCAGGTTGGCGCGCAGGCGGCGGATCATCGCGGCGGTGCCGGCGGTGCCGATGACGATCACCGGAATCCACATGTGCTCGAACACGCTCATCGCCTTGCCCCAGCTCCAGGGCTGGCCGATGTAGCGCGGGTCCATCAGCCCGCCGATCGAGGTGCCGAACCACACGTTGGCGAAATACAGCATGACCAGCGCCAGAAGGAAGCTCGGCGTCGCCAGCCCCAGGAAGCCGAGGAAGGTCAGGACATAGTCGCCCAGGCTGTACTGCCGCGTCGCCGAATAGATGCCGATGGGGAAGGACACCACCCAGATGAACAGGATGGTCGCAAAGGACACGATGGCGGTCAGCGACAGCCGGTCGCCCACCACGTCGGCGACCGGCAGGTTGTATTCGAAGGAATAGCCGAAGTCGCCGCGCAGCATGCCGGCCAGCCACAGCGCGTACTGCTCGTGCATCGGCCGGTCGAGCCCGTAGGTCTCGCGCAGCATGGCCATCCGGCCCTGGTCCATGCTCTCGCCCCGGCTCTGCATTTCGTTGACCAGCGTGGTCAGATAGTCGCCGGGGGGAAGCTGGATGATGACGAAGGTGATGACGCTGATCGCCAGCAGCGTCGGGATCATGATGAGGATGCGGCGGATCACGTAGCCCAGCATGGCCTCACCCCTTTCCGTCGAACCAGAAGCCGTCAGGCCGGTACAGCCCGAAATGCGCGCCGGGGTCGTAGTTGAACAGACCCTCCTCCGGCACGTTGCGCAGGGTGCGGCGCGCCACCACCGGCTGCGGCACCCCGGCCACCGTGCCGATGGTGAAGACCTGCTCGGCGTTGAGCGTCAGGATGCGCGTCCAGGCCGCCGCCCGCCCCGCCTCGTCCGGCGCGTCGCGCCAGGCGCGGAAGGCCTCCAGCAGGTCGCGCGCCTCGGGCATGTCGGGGCGCTCGCCGTCCTTGCCCATGGTCTGGAAGAACTGGCCCCATTTCGGCCACTGGTACTTGGCCTGATCGACCGGCACCAGTTCGGCGGGGCTCATCTCCGCGGTGGCGATGGCGTTGTCCAGCCCGCGCGATATCGACATGCAGGTGTCGCCGGCGAAGATGCGGTTGCGGAACACGTCGAGCTGCGAGGAGCGGATGTAGAGCCGCGCCCCGATGCGTCGCCAGCCGTCGGCGATCAGCTCCAGCGCGTCGGTCTCCTCCGTGCTCTCCCCGGCGGTCTCCACCACGATCTCCAGCGGGCGGCCGTCGGGCAGCAGGCGGACGTCGTTGACGTCGCGCTTGGTCAGGCCAACCTCGTCGAGCAGCCGGTTGGCCTGCTTCACGTCGAATTGCGCCCAGCGGTCGCGGTAGGCCGGCGTCCAGAGCGGCGAGACCTCCAGCAGCGTGTTGTTGGTCGGAATGGCGAGGCCGTAATAGATGACCTGGTTCATCTCCTCGCGGTCGATGGCCAGCGACAGGGCGCGGCGGTAGCGCACGTCCCGGTTCAGCGCGCGCCATACCGGGTCGTTGCAGTTCAGATTGGGGAACAGCGCCATCTGCGCCCCGATGCCGGTGCGCCACAACGTGACCCGTTGGTCGTTGCGCTTCGCCCCCTGCTTCAGGAAGGTGTAGTTGTCGAACCGCAGGTAGCGCGCCTGGAGGTCGCTCTCGCCCGCCCCCGTCTTTGCCGGGATGATCTTGGCGTCGGCCACCGTCATGATGATCCGGTCGATGTAGGGCAACTGCCGTCCCGCCGGGTCCACACGATGGAAATAGGGATTCCTTACGAAGATGAAACGGTCCGCGGGCGGCGCGGTCGTCGGCACCCAGGGCTGCAGGGTCGGCAGGTCCGGGTTGTCGAACTCGGTCAGATTGTCCTTGCGGTTGTGAAGCTGCTGCCAGCTTTTCTGCCGCTCCGCCTCCACCCGCTGCTTCAGTTCCAGCGGCTCGGTGAAGCGGGGGTGGAAGCGCCGCAGGTAATGGGCCGGGGCGTAGATCTCCACCGGCTTGGCCCCGGCCAGCATCGGCAGGAAGAAGGGGTTGGGGCGCGACCACGTGTAGCGCACCGCGGCGGCGTCCAGCACCTCGAACGTGGGCGCCTCCCCGGCCACCAGCATCTCCGGCGGCGGCCCGCCGGGGGAGCGCTTGGCGTTGTTGGCCATGTCCTCCCACCAGTAGCGGAAGTCCTCCGCCGTGAAGGGATGGCCGTCCGACCAGCGGTGGCCGCGGCGCAGCGTGAAGGTGAAGATCCGCCCCTCCTCCACGTCCACCCGCTCCAGGATGTCGGGGACGATGCGCAGGTTCGGGGTCAGCGCGACCAGCCGGGCGTAGCTGTAGACGTAGATCAGCCGGGTGTCCTTGGTCCGCGCCATCAGCAGGCGCAGGTCGCCGCCATGACGCCCCGGCGATTGCCACGCGCGGTCCATCGGCTCGACCAGCGGGGTGAGCGGCAGCCGCTTCTCCACCGGCGGCAGCGATCCGGCACCGACCGCGTTCTCCAGCATCGGCGTCTCGACCGCGTCGAAGGCGCTGAGCCCGAGGAAGGCGAGCAGCAGCAGGGCGGGGCGGGCCAGCCTCATCACGCCACCTCACGCACACGGATGGCGGCGTCGGCGCGCACGCAATGGCCGCCGCCGAGATCGACCAGATGGGGCTGGTGGTCCTCGTCGATGGTGAAGGGGGCGGGCCAGCGCGCAGGGTCGGAGGCGCGGCCCTCCTCCAGGTCGGTCAGCGACAGCGGGCGGCTGGGGTCCGGCTCCGGAACGGCGGCCAGCAGGGCGCGGGTGTAGGGGTGGACCGGGTTTCGGAACAGCGCCTCGCGCGGGGCCGACTCGACGATCCGGCCGCGGCACATCACCAGGATGCGGTCGGCCATGTAATCCACCACCGCCAGATTGTGGCTGACGAACAGGTAGGTCAGGCCAAGCCGTTCCTTCAGGTCCTTCAGCAGGTTCAGCACCTGCGCCTGGATCGATACGTCGAGCGCCGACACCGGCTCGTCGAGCAGCAGAAGCTCGGGCCGCAGCGCCAGCGCGCGGGCGATGCCGATGCGCTGGCGCTGGCCGCCGGAGAAGCTGTGCGGGTAGCGGCGCAGATGCCGGGCGTCCAGCCCGACCAGCCCCATCAGCTCCTTCACCCGCGCGGCGCGCTCCGCCTCGTCGCCGATGCCGTGGATGACCAGCGGTTCGGCGACGATGTCGAAGACGGTCATCCGCGGGTTCAGGGAACCGAAGGGGTCCTGGAAGACGAACTGCACCTTGCGGCGGAAGGCGGTGAGCGCGGCGCCCTCCAGACCCAGCACGTCGACGATCCGGCCGTGGTCGTTGAAGCGGACGTTGCCGGCGTCCGGGGTCAGGGCGCGCATCAGGATCTTCGACAGGGTGGTCTTGCCGCAGCCCGACTCGCCGACCAGCCCGACGCATTCGCCGCGCGCGATGGCGAAGCTGACATCGTCCACCGCCAGCGTGCCCGCCCCGGCCTTGGCGCCGAACCAGCCGGCCTTGCGCGCGCCGTAGCGCTTGCGCACCCCCTCCACCGCCAGCAGCGGCCCCACCGCGTCGGCGCCGGGCGGCCAGGGCTGGTGGTCCTTCTCCAGCAGGCTGCCGCCCTGCGACGTAATCGAGCGGATCGGCACCAGCCGTTCCCCCAGCGCCATGTGGAAGCGCGGAACGGCGCGCAGCAGCGCCTTCAGGTAAGGGTGGCGCGGATCGGCGAAGATGTCCTCGCGCGTGCCGGATTCCATGATCCGCCCGCGGTGCATCACCACCACCTCGTCGGCGAGGTTGGCGACGACCCCCAGGTCGTGGGTGATGAGCAGGACGGCCATCCCGAGATCGGCCTGGAGGTCCTTGATCAGCTTCAGGATCTGCGCCTGGATGGTGACGTCCAGCGCGGTCGTCGGCTCGTCGGCGATCAGCAGGGCGGGGCGGCAGACCAGCGCCATGGCGATCATCGCGCGCTGGCGCAGGCCCCCCGACAGCTCGAACGGGTAGGTGTCCAGCGCCCGCTTCGGGTCGGGGAAGCGCACCCGGCGCAGCATGTCCTCGGCCTGGGCGCGGGCCTGCCGTGCGGTCACCCGCTGGTGCAGCCGAACCGCCTCGCCCACCTGGTCGCCCACCGTGTGCAGGGGCGACAGCGAGGTCATCGGTTCCTGGAAGATGATCGAGATGCGGCCGCCGCGCAGCGCCCGCATCGCCGTGCCGTCGGCCTTCAGCCCGGCGATGTCGACGGGGCCGGCGCCGTCGTCGAACATTATTTGCCCGTCCGCGATGGTGGCGTTGCGGGGCAGGATGCGCAGGATCGACTGCGCCGCCACCGACTTGCCCGATCCGGACTCCCCGACCAGGGCGACGGTGGAGCCGGCCCGCACCCGGAAGGACACGCCGCGCACCGCGTGGACCACGCCGCCCGGCACTTGGAAATCGACCTTCAGGTCCTCCACCCGGAGCAGCGTGCGGCTCATGGCGCCGGCCTCTTTTCGTTGGTGCCTTTCTCGTTGGGATCCTCCGGCGGCTCGATGCCGAGGGCGATCAGGTTGTCCACCGTCACCGCGCTCAGCGCCACGCCGTTGCGCCCGGCGGCGAGGGCGGCCTGTTCGATCACCGCGTCGAAGCCCTCCAGGTTGCTGTCGAAGCGCAGGGTCGTGCCGCCGCCGCTCAGCGCCGCCTGCATCCAGCCGTCGTCACGGCCCCGCTTGGTGGCGTAGTAGCGCAGCTTCAGCCCGGACAGCGCGTCCCAGCGGATGGCGCCGCCCAGCGGCCCGTCCGCCCGCAGGCCCTTGTCGTCCATGGTCAGGCGGGTCAACTGGCGCTGCAGGGTGCGCGCCGCGAAGACGGCGAACAGCAGCGCGCAGGCCGCCAGCGGCACGGCGATCCAGGGGATGACCGGCAGGAAGGCCAGCGGCAGCACCGTCAGCGCCAGTCCCGCCCCGGCCCGCGCGTAGTCGCCGGCCAGCGCCCCGGCAGGGTAGCGCATCTCCGCGACGGTCGGCGTCTCCCCGGTCGAGGGGCGGGCCATGGGCAGCTCGGCCATGTATCAGCGATGTCCTTCTGCGGCGAACAGGGTATCTGCGGACAGCCAGCGGGCCGCCGGATGGCGGCGGGTCACGGTCAGGAAACGCGCGGTGAAGGCCCAGGTTTCACCGTCCATCGCCAAATGATGGGTCAGCAGGCCGGTCGCCTCCGCCGCGTCCACCGTACCCAGCCGCCGGGCGCGCAGATGGGCGACCGCCATGCCCAGCGACTCCGCGTCGCCCAGGAAGCGCTTGCCGTCCTTCCAGGCCACCGGGTCGATGTGTGTATTGACACACATCATGTTGACGGTTGACACACGTCGCGGCCCGAAAACCGACAGGCCGGCGAAGCCCGCGCCGGGCAAACCGGCCATCACGCCGGATGCGATGCGATTCCACGGCGGCACCAGAACGGGCAGGGCGCGCGGCCCGAAGCGGCGGTCCAGCACGCTCCGCCCCTCGGCCAGTTCCGCCAGAACCGTGGCGGCGGGCCGGTCCGCGCCAAGCTCCGCCTTTTTCGCCGGGGGAGCGGCGTGGTTGGCGTGCGACCAGCCGTGCTGAAGCACCGTGACGGTGGGGGCCGCGTCCACAACGGGGACAAGGGCGTCTGTGACGCCCGCCGGGATCACCGCCAGGGCCAGCGGCGCACCGGTTTCGACGGACAGGGCGACCATCCGGTCGAGGGCGGGCGTCGGCTCCACGGCGTCGTCGTCGCGCCACCAGAGGGTGGCGGTGCGCCCGGCGGCGGCCCAGGCGTCCAGCTCGGCGGTCAGCGCGTTCCAACCGGCGCGCGGCGGGCTGTCGGAAGGGGCGGTCATGGTCATCGCAAGGCTGGGCCGAGGCAGGGGATCAGCCCCAGCATGGCCCCCGCACCGGAAAAATCCAAGCGTCTTGATTGGCTTAGCGACTGTTGCCTTGGCGGTAGGCCACCGCGTCCAACAGCAGCCGGGCGGTGGCGGCGGCACCGTCCAAGCGCAGCGGGATGGCCGGCGGCGGGGGCAGGGCGAGCGCCTTGGCAACGCCCGCGGCCAGGGTGTCCGGGGTCAGGGTGGCTTCGTCGACCACAGCCAGCCGGCCCCGCTCCTCCAGAAGATGGGCGCGGGTGGCCTGCTCGGTCTCGCTCCCCGCGGCGAAGGGGACGACGACCGCCCGGCAGCCGGCCTGGAGCACGTCGAGCACGGTGTTGTAGCCGGCTTGGCTGATCGACAGGCGGCAGCGGCGGAGCAGGGCGGGGAAGTCGGGCCGCGCCCGCTCCACGATGGTGCCCGGCGGGGCGTCGGCGGCGAGGGCGCGGAACTCCGCCTCCGGCACGTCCGGCCCGGCCAGCAGGCGCCAGGGTGCGTCAAGTCCAAGGGGAGTTGACGCACGCACCGCCAGCGCGGCCCGCAGCAGCGGCAGGCCGACCGCTCCGCCGCCCACCGACACGATCACCTCGCCGGTGCCGTCCATCGCTTCGGTCTCCGCGCCCTGCGGGGCCGCGACATAGCCGGTGTAGCGGATGCGGTCGGCGATCCGCGCTGCGGCGGGGAAGGTCGCCGCGAAGGGGATCAACTCCGGGTCGCCATGGACCAGCACATGGTCGAACAGCCGTTCCACCGTCGAAACGGTTTCCTCCAGCCGCTCCGGCTTGGCCTTGGTCACCAGGATGTCGCGCACCGACGCGGCGGTGACCGCCCCGCCGGCCTTGGCCGCCTCAAGCAGGGGCAGAAGCTCGAACCGGAAGGCGCGGCGCCCGAAGGGGAAGGACTCGACCAGCAACGCGTCGGGCCGCACCCGGTCGTGGGCCTCCAGGACCGCGGCGCGGCGCCGGGCGCGCCACGCGTCGTCGATGGGCCGGCCGTGCTCGTCCAGCAGGGTCTTGAAGCCGCTGTCGGCGGCGCGCGCGGGGGGAAGCTGGACGATCTCGGCCGCCGGGCCGTAATCGATTCCCGGCACCGGATGTCCGCCGCGCAGCACGGTGACGGCGACGCCCGCCTCGGCCAGCCCGCGGGTGATCAGCGCGGCGCGCCGGTCGTGGCCGATGCCCAGCAGATGCTGGACGTGGAAAAGAACACGCATGGGTCGTCCGGTCGCCAGAATATCAAATTGCCAGAATTCAAGGGGCCTGGGCAGCCAGGACCTCGCGCAGGCGCACGGTCGTCTGTTCCAGGCGGTGGGCCAGCGAGCGCATGATCTCCAGCCCCATCTGGGGGAAGTCGGCGATCATCTGGAGAAAATGGTCCTTCGGCACGCACAGCGCCTCCAGGTCGGTGCTGGCGCGCACGGTGGCGGTGCGCGGCACGTCGCACAGGATGGCGATCTCGCCGACGATCTCGTTGGACCCCAGCGTCGCGACGGCCAGCGGTCCGCCGGGGCCGGTGATGATCACCTCCGCCTCCCCGCGCAGCAGGATGTAGGCGCAGGTGCCCATCTCGTCCTGCTCGAACAGGATGTCGCCCGACCGGAAGCTCAGCCGTTCGCTGGTGAAGGCGAGAAGCTTGAGCTTGGAAGTGTCGATGTTGGCGAACAGGGGAATCCTGCGCAGGCAATTGACTTCTTCGGCGATGCTCATGCCGTCTGCCTCCTCAACGCCGCCGGCTTTATTCGGCGGACACCAATTCATGCAACAACGTACCGGGCCTGTTCAACTCATCGAAGCGGCCATGCTCGGCGATTCGACCGTCCTTCATCACAATGACTCGCTCGAACGCCCGTGCCAAGCCGGCACGCTGCAGAACCCACACAAGACCACACCCTTTGCGTTCTCCCAGGATCGCGGAATGCACCTTGCTCTGGCTGCTGGTGTCCAGACCGCTGGTCGCCTCGCTCAGCACCAGCAGGTCGGGGCGCTTCAGCAAGGCGCGGGCCAGCGCCGCCTTCTGGCGCTGCGCTGCGGACAGGCGCGACCCCGCCACCCCCACCGGGTGTTCCAGCCCGACCTCCACGATGGTGTCGCGCAGGTGAAGCTGGTCCACCAGCTCCGCCACGATGCGGCCCACCTTGGATTGCACCTGCGCCTGCCCGTAGACCATCTTGCCGAACAGGATGTTGTCCTGGATGCTGGCCGCCGCGTTGTAGGCGTCCGGGTCGAAGAAGGCGACGGCGTGCTTCAGGTCGGCCGGCAGGTCGCTGGCGAAGAGATGCCGCGCCTGCAGAAGCTTCTTTTCCAGCTCCGGCGTCATCAGGCCCAGACGGTGGCGGGCGCCGATCAGCTTGAAGGGCAGGGTCATCAGCCGCGTCCGCTCCTCGGGCCGCAGCGCGTCCAGCCCCTCCTTCGCGGTGCGCGCCAGGATGGCCTGGTACTCCGGCAGCTCGGCGAAGCCGATGAAGGAGAAGCGCTCGAAGAATTCGTGGCCGGGCGGCAGGCCGGCGAACAGCTCGACCATGGTCTCCGCCACCTTGTGGCCGGTCTCCAGAATGGTGTCGGTCAGCCCCACCTTGTCCAGCACATGCAACATATAGGGATTGGAGGCCAGCGCGTCAGTCTGGAAGATCGGCCCGACCGGCGTTCCGAACAGCAGATTCTCCGCCAGCGTGGCGTTCACGGCGTAGCGGTCGGGGTCGAAGCGCTCGACCAGCCGCCCCAGCTCCGGGTTGTTCAGCATCATGGCGCGCATGGCGTCGCGCGCCTCCAACACGCGGGCGGCCACGTCGGGGCGCCGCTCCGGATCGACGGTGCGGTTGAGGCCCATGCCGTACACGTCGTCCTGCAGCGAGACCATCGTCACCACGCGCAGGATGCGGGCCTTCAGGTCCTCCGGCCCGTCGCAGCCGGCGGCGGCGTAGTCGATCCAGTCGGCGTGCACGTCGTCGGTGGCGTTGCCGGACAGAACCGACTCGGCCATCCGGCTCTTGCGCCGCTCCGCCGCTTCCCCACTCGCATCGTTTGGGCTTTCGCCATTCTCGCGCAGCGGCCGGTGGCGCAGCCCGTAGACGAGGTTGTCGTAGAGCGAGGCCGAGAACAGGTAGGGGGCGGCCCCGACATAGGCGGCGCGCCGCCCGGTCACGCTCTCCGGCAGCTCCGCGTAATCATGCTCGCCCAGCCGGATCTGGCCCGACGAGGGCAGCAGAACGCGCGCGGCGAGCTGCGCCAGCTCGTCCCGGCCGGAGCCGACGCCGATCAGCGCGGTGTGGGAGTCCAGCGGGATGTCGCAGGTCACCCCTTCCAGGATGGGCGAGCCGCCGTCCTCCCCGAACCCCACGTTGTGGAAGGACAGGCTGCCCGTGAAGGGGACGTCCTCCTCCTCGCGCAGCAGGCGCTCGGCCAGCAGGTCGGGGACGTGGAACTGCTCCACCACCTGCTCGTACTTGATCCGGTTGTCCTCCTTCTGCTGGTACCAGTCGAGGAGTTCTTTCCAAGGAGCCGCCAAGTCCTTGTAGGCGGCCAGCACCGCGACCAGCGCACCGAAGGAGAGCTGGCCGTGGATCACCAGATATCCGCCGATCGAATAGAAGAAGAACGGGGTGAGCTGGTTTATGAAATTGTTCAGGAATTTGACAAAAAACTTTCTTTGGTAAATCTCGAAACGGATGCGGTACACGTCGCCCAGGCGGTGGCTGAGGTCGGCGAGGTGCCAGGACGCCGTGTTGTGGGTGTGCACCTCCTGGATGCCGGACACCGTTTCGCCGATGCGGTCGGCGATCTGGCGCATGGCACGTACGCGCTGTTTGCCAAGCTGATTGACCTTGCGCTGAAGCCGTGGGATGAGCCAGCCTTGGAACGGGTACAGCGACACCGCCGCTGCCCCCAGAACCGGGTCCTGGACGAAGATGAAGGCGATGTAGACCAGCAGGGTGCCACCCTGGAACACCGGGATGGCGATGGCGTCCCCGATGAAGCCGCCCAGCGGTTCCACCTCCGCCGTGATCATGGGGATGATCTCCCCGGACGACATCTTGCGGAAGCGGGGCAGGGGGAAGCGCAGGACGCGCACGTACAGCTCGTAGCGCAGACGGCGCAGCATCCGCTCGCCCAGGCGGCCCTTGTAGGTGTTTATGACATACTTGAACGCGCCGTTGACCAGCACCAAAGTCAGGAACAGTCCGCATAGGACGAACAGGTAGGTCACCTGATCGAGATGGAAGCCGAGGAAGGACTCAGGCAGCTTCTTCCCGGCGATCGCCTCGTTGACGATCCGCTTCGGAAGGTCGAGCGAGGCGTAGAGGAAGGGGAAGGACGCCAGGGTCATCAGGGTCAGCACGATCTGCTGACGGACGCTGTGCCGAAGGATGAATCGGAAAATGCTGGATTCCATAGCGCCATTCTACGCAAGGGGACGCCGGTGCCGGGAGCAGGCAGACACCTTACCCCCTCTGCCGCTTGGCCGCTGAGGATATGGTGAGCCCGCAAGCGGTCCGCCGCCATCCCGGCGGCGGCACGGCGCACATCCGTTCATCGGCCAAGCTGCGGCCGGACACAAGAGGCCAATCGGGAGAGGTAGGAAGTCTATGAGCGAACGTCCGACCTCGGGCCGCGTGCTCATCTACAGCCATGACACGTTCGGCCTCGGCCATCTCCGCCGCTGCCGGGCCATCGCGCATGCGCTGGTGGAGCGCTACGGCAACCTGTCCGTGCTGATCCTGTCCGGCTCGCCGATCGTCGGCAGCTTCGACTTCCGCACCCGGGTCGACTTCGTGCGCATCCCCGGCGTCATCAAGCTGCGCAACGGCGAATACACGGCGCTGAACCTGCATCTGGACATCGACGAGATCCTGTCGATGCGGGCTTCGCTGATCCGCCACACGGCGGAGATCTACCAGCCCGACCTGTTCATCGTGGACAAGGAGCCGCTCGGCCTGCGTGGCGAGGTGCGGGAGACGCTGGAGCTTCTGAAGGGCCGCGGCGTGCCGCTGGTGCTGGGCCTGCGCGACGTGATGGACGAGCCGGCGCTGCTCGCCCCGGAGTGGGAGCGCAAGAAGGTCCTGCCGGCGCTGGAGACCCTGTACGACGAGATCTGGGCCTACGGCCTGCCGCAGATCTGCGACCCGCTGGAGGGGATCGAGGTTCCGCAGTCGGTGCGCGACAAGATGGTCTACACCGGCTACCTGCACCGCACCGTGCCCCCGGCGGTGCCGCACGGTCCCGGCCTGCCGGACGAGCCCTACATCCTGGTCACCCCCGGCGGCGGCGGCGACGGCGAGGCGCTGGTCGATTGGGTGCTGCGCGCCTATGAGAGCGATCCCGGCATCCCCTACCGCGCCGTGCTGGTGTTCGGCCCCTTCATGCAGCCGGACCTCCAGGCCGAGTTCCTGGCCCGCGCCGAGGCCCTGCCCAACGTCGAGGCCACCGCCTTCGAGGCGCGGATCGAGCGGCTGATGCAGGGGGCGGTGGGGGTGGTCGCCATGGGCGGCTACAACACTTTCTGCGAGATCCTGTCCTTCGACAAGAAGGCGCTGATCGTCCCGCGCGAGGTGCCGCGGCGCGAGCAGACCATCCGCGCCGCCCGCGCGCAGGAGCTGGGGCTGGTCTCCGTCCTGATGGACGACGGGGTGCGCGACGCCGCGGCGATGGCGGCGGCGCTGCGCCGGCTGCCCTGGCAGGCGCCGCCCTCCTCGGTGGTGGTGCCGGGCCTGCTCGGCGGGCTGGAGAGCGTCAACCGCCTGTCGGCCCGCTACCTGCCGGATTTGGCGTCGGTCCCGGCCCCAGGGCCGTCCCCAGGCACGTCCCAGCTCCCTTGCGCGCCCGAGCACCAGATGGCCGCCGGGGACGCCGCGTGACCGTTGCCGTCATCGTCAAGGGCTGGCCCCGCCTGTCGGAAACCTTCATCGCGCAGGAGATCCTGGGGCTGGAGCGGCGGGGGTTGCGTCAACTCATCGTCAGCCTGCGTCAACCGACCGACAAGGCGGTGCACGAGCTGAACCGCCGCGTCACCGCCCCGGTGGCCTATCTGCCCGAATATCTGCACGACGCGCCCGGCCGCGTGCTGCGCGCCCTGGCCGCGGCGCGGCGGCGCCCCGGCTGGCCGGCGGCGCGGGCCGCCTGGCTGGCCGACCTGCGGCGCGACCCCAGCCGCAACCGCGTGCGCCGCTTCGGCCAGGCCTGTGTGCTGGCGGCGGAACTGCCGGCGGACGTCACCTGGCTGCACACCCATTTCCTGCACACCCCGGCCAGCGTGGCGCGCTACGCAGCGCTGCTGACCGGCCTGCCCTGGAGCTTTTCCGCCCACGCCAAGGACATCTGGACCTCGCCCGACTGGGATCTGCGGGACAAGCTGGCCGAGGCGCGCTGGGGCGTGACCTGCACCGCGCTCGGCCTCGCCCGCCTGCGCGCCCTGGCGCCGCAGCCGGAACGCGTGGAGCTGCTCTACCACGGCTTGGACTTCAGCCGCTTCCCCGCCCCGCCGGACGCGCGCCCGGCGCGCGACGGGTCAGACCCCGCCGACCCGGTGCGGCTGCTGTCGGTCGGTCGGGCGGTCGAGAAGAAGGGCTTCGACCTGCTGCTCGACGCGCTGGCCCGCCTGCCCACCGGGCTGCACTGGCGCTGGACCCACATCGGCGGCGGCGATCGTCTGGCGACACTGAAGGCGCAGGCGGCGGCGCTGGGGCTGGAAGGGCGGATCGATTGGCAGGGGGCCAAGGCCCAGGACGCGGTGATCACCCAGTACCGCCGCGCCGACCTGTTCGTCCTGCCCTGCCGCACCGCGCGCGACGGCGACCGCGACGGGCTGCCCAACGTGCTGATGGAGGCGCAGAGCCAGGGGCTGGCCTGCCTGTCCACCCGCGCCGCCGCGGTGGCGGAGCTGATCGAGGACGGGGTCACTGGCACGCTGGTGGACCCCGATGACCCTGCCGCGCTGGCCGGCGCCCTCGAATCGCTGCTCCGCAACCCGGCCCGCCGCGCGGCGCTGGGCGCGGCGGGCGCCGCGCGGGTGCGCCGCGACTTCGGCAGCGACGCGGGCATCGACCGCCTGCACGATCGTTTCGCAACCGAAAATAGCATTCCTGCTCGTCTGTCTTTCGGAGGATGCTGTGCATTGCACGGCGGCTGACGACGGGATAGAGTGCGGCTTTGCTCCACCTTTGCGACGTCATGTCGAGTCTGTACGCCTCTTCCGAACCGGACACCCTTTCCTTTATCGACTTCGACGACGACAGCGACGCCGTGGCGACCAGCCACGAGCTGTCGCTGACGCGCAGCAAGCTGGGCAACATGCTCGACCTGCTGCCCGCCGGACTGCTGATCCATCAGGAAATGGGCATCGTCTTCGCCAACCAGGAGGCCGCGCGCATCCTGGGCCAGAGCGGCGACGCCCTGGTCGGGCGCCATTTCCTCGACTTCGTCGAGGAATCGGGCATCGACGACCAGCGGGACGCTTTCCAGCGCTGCCTGCGCAAGCGCGAGCTGGTGCGGTCACAGGACGGGGTGATGGTGTCCACCGACGGGGAGCGGACCTGCGTCCAGGTCAGCATGTCGCCCCTGCCCTGGGACGGGCTGCCGGTCATCTACGTCCTGATCAACGACGTGACGGCGCTGAAGGAGTCGGAGGAGCGGCTGCGCCGGCTCTCCATCACCGATCCCCTGACCGGCGTGTCCAACCGCCGCCACTTCGTCGAGGCGGCGGAGCAGGAACTGGCCCGCGCCCGCCGCTATGGCCGGCCGGTCACCCTGCTGATGCTCGACCTCGACCATTTCAAGAGCATCAACGACACCCACGGCCACGCCGTGGGGGACGAGGCGCTGCGCGCCTTCACCGCCGCCTGCCGCGCCCTGCTGCGGGAGAACGACCTGCTGGGCCGGACCGGCGGCGAGGAGTTCGCCATCCTGCTGCCGGAGACCGACGTCGCCGGGGCGCGCATGGTGGCGGAGCGCATCCGCCGGCGCACGGCGGAGCTGGCGGTGCCGTCGGGGGACGAGTCGGTGCGTTTCACCGTGTCGATCGGCGTGGCCTGCTGCGCGGCCGGGACCCGCGATGTGGACGCCATGCTGTCCAGCGCGGACGAGGCGCTGTACCGCGCCAAGGCCGCCGGGCGGAACCGGGTCGTCTGCGCGCTGGAGCCGACCCCGTTCTGAGCCTCCTCGCCGTCACGACGCGGGGGCCGTGATGCGCATCGCCTTCTACGCCCCGCTGAAATCCCCGACCCACCCGGTGCCCTCGGGCGACCGGCGCATGGCCCGGCTGCTGATGGCCGCGCTGGAGGGGGCTGGGCACAGGGTGACCCTGGCCAGCACCCTGCGCAGTTGGGACGATGGGCGCCGTCCGGGCCGGGCGGAGCGTCTGGCGGCGCTGGGCGCGTGCTGCGCCGACCGCTTGACGGCACGCTGGCGGGACGACCCGCCGGACCTCTGGTTCACCTACCACCTGTACCACAAGGCGCCGGACTGGATCGGCCCGTCGGTCAGCCGCCGCTTCGGCATCCCCTATGTGGTGGCGGAGGCGTCCTTCGCGGGCAAGCGCGCCACCGGCCCCTTCTCCGCCGGCCACCGCGCCGCCGAGGCGGCCATCCGGCAGGCGGCGGCGGTCGTCAACCTCGCCGGCCACGACGCCGAGGGGGTGCTGCCGCTGTTGCAATCGCCGGACCGGCTGGTGCGGCTGCGGCCCTTCGTCGACACGCGACCCTTTGCGGCCGCCGCCGCGGAGCGCGACCGGCACCGGGCGGCCCTGGCCGAGCGTTACGGTCTGAACCCGGACGTTCCCTGGCTGCTTGCCGTCGGCATGATGCGCGGCGGCGACAAGGAACGTTCCTACGAGATCCTGGCCGAAGCCCTTTCTCCCTCCCCCGCCCAGCGGGGGAGAGCCGGGGTGGGGGCGAGTGCGTTGCCTCCCCACCACCTTCTCATCGCCGGCGACGGCCCCGCTCGCCTGCGGATCGAGACATTGATCGGGAGAGGCGCACTTGCCCCCACCCCAACCCTCCCCCGCTCTCGGCGGACCGAAGGTCCGCCTGCCGCGTCAGCGCAAACCTCTGGTTTGCGCGAGAGCTTCGCAGGGGAGGGAGTCTTGTTCCTCGGCCAGCAAAGCTCTTCCGATCTCACCGCGCTCTACGCTGCCACCGACCTGATGGTCTGGCCGGCGGTGAACGAGGCCTACGGCATGGCCCTGCTGGAGGCCCAGGCCGCCGGTCTGCCGGTGGTGGCGGGACGCACCGGGGGGGTGCCGGACGTGGTGCGCGACGGGGAGACCGGCCTGCTGCCGCCGGTGGGCGACGCGGCGGCCTTCGCCGCCGCCGTCCGGGCGCTGCTCGACGACCCCGAGAGACGCCGCCGCTTCGGCGAGGCCGCGCGCCGCACCGCCGCGGCGGAGCATGATCTGAGCAACGCGGTGGCGGTCCTGGACGGAGTCGTCCGGCGCGCCGCGCGGAAAGGGAGCCCATGACCGACCTCATCATCCTGCGCCACGGGCCGACCGCCTGGAACGCCGCGCACCGTCTCCAGGGCGGCATCGATGAGCCGTTGTCCGACGAGGGCCGTGCCCGAGTCGCCACCTGGAGGCTGCCGCCGGATGTGCTGGGCCACCGCTGGGTCGCCAGCCCGAAGCGGCGGGCGTGGGAGACGGCCCGGCTGCTCGGCCTCGACCCGGCGCCGGAACCGCGTCTGGTCGAGATGAGCTGGGGCGACTGGGAAGGCCGCCTGCTGGAGGAGCTGCGGTCGAGCGGCGCCCTGACCGCGGACCGCGAGCGTATGGGCCTCGACTTCCGGGCGCCCGGCGGGGAAAGCCCGCGCGACGTGCAGGCGCGGCTGATCCCCTGGCTGGCCGAGGTGGGGGCGCGGGGCGTGCCGACCGGGGCGGTGGCCCACAACGGGGTGATGCGGGCGCTCTACGCGCTGGCCACCGGCTGGGACATGGTGGGCAAGCCGGTGCACCGCCTGACCGACGGCTGCGCCCACCGCTTCCGCGTGGCGGAGGATGGGACGCCGTCGGTCGTGGCGATGAACGTGCCGCTGGCGGCGCGGTGACTCAGCGGATCACACGTCCAGATCACACGTCCAGATCACACGGCGAGATCGACCATCACCGGCACATGGTCGGACGGCTTCGGCTCCCAGCCGCGGGCCTCGCGCAGGACGCGGTGGCCGGTCAGCGCGTCCTTCAGCGGCGGGGTGACCCAGATGTGGTCCAGCCGCCGGCCGCGGTCGGAGGCCGCCCAGTCCTTCGCGCGATAGCTCCACCAGGTGTAGAGCTTTTCCGTGGGCGGAACGAAATGGCGCAGCGCGTCGACCCAGCCGATGGACGCTTGCATCGCCGTCAGCTTCGCCACCTCCACCGGGGTGTGGGAGACGATCTTCAGAAGCTCCTTGTGGCTCCAGACGTCGTTCTCCAGCGGTGCGATGTTCAGGTCGCCGACCATGACCATGCGGCGGTCCGGGCTGCGCCGGGTCGTCCACCATTCGGTCATTTCGTCCACGAACTGAAGCTTGTGGGCGAACTTGTCGTTCTGTTCCGGGTCCGGAATGTCCCCGCCCGCCGGGATGTAGACGCTGTGCAGCTCGATCCCGCCGGGCAACTCGGCGAAGACGTGGCGGCAGTCCTGCTTGCCGCACCAGTGCTGCACGTCGCGCGACGCGAAGGGCAGCTTCGACAGGATGGCGACGCCGTTGTAGCTCTTCATCCCGTGGATGTGGGCGTGGACGTAGCCCTTATCGGCCAGCGGGGCCATCGGGAAGTCGGTGTCGACGACCTTGGTCTCCTGCAGGCAGATGACGTCCGGCTGCGTCTCGTCGATGAGGCGCAGCAGCAGATCCATCCGCATGCGGACGGAGTTGATGTTCCAGGTGGCGATGCGCATCGTCCGGTGATCCGTATTGCCGATGTCAGGCGATGGTGACGGCGATGGAGCCGACGCCCTCGACCGCGCCTTCCAGCCGGTCGCCGGGGACCACCGGGCCGACGCCCTCCGGCGTGCCGGTGTAGATCAGGTCGCCCGGCTGAAGCTCGACCAGACCCGACAGGTAGGAAATCGTTTCGGACACGGACCAGATCAGGTCCGCCAGATCGCCCTTCTGGCGCAGGTCGCCGTTGACCGACAGCGTCACCGACCCCTTGTCAGGGTGGCCGATGTCGGCGGCGCGGCGCAGCGTGCCGCAGGGGGCGGACTGGTCGAAGCCCTTGCCCATGTCCCAGGGCTTGCCTTCCTTCTTCGCCGCGTTCTGCAGGTCGCGGCGGGTCATGTCCAGCCCCACGCCATAGCCGTAGACATGGTCCAGCGCTCGCTCCACCGGAATGTCGCGTCCGCCGGTGCCGATCGCCACGACCAGCTCGATCTCATGGTGCAGGTTGGCGGTCTTGGGCGGGTAGGGGATGGCGGTGCCGTCGGCGACGATGGCGTCGGCGGGCTTCATGAAGAAGAACGGCGGCTCGCGGTCCGGATCGGCGCCCATCTCGCGCGCGTGGGCGGCGTAGTTGCGGCCGACGCAGTAGATGCGGCGGACCGGGAACGGATCGCCGCCGGCGACCGGAACGGTGGGCTGGGGCCACAGGGGAATGGCGTAGGCCATGGCGCGCCTTTCTTTCGGAGGGGTGCGGTTCGCGGGCCACCACCCTACCGGAAAGAGCACCAGAAAAAAGCCCCAGCCGTGGGGCCGGGGCTTTGGCGCGAAGACGCCCGGTCTGGGGGGGACCGGGCGTCGGAAGCTCCGTTGTTGGAACCCGTCTGCGGCAGGGGAATGAACCGTCGGCGGGCGACCGCGCCGGCATGCCTGTTTCCGGGGGGGCCGGGATCAGGAGCGTGATCGCTTCATAGGGGTAGAGGTGGAGCCGCTTCCGGGCGGAACCAATGCACAACGGGAATGGGTGCTATGCATATGATGCGGATTGTGTGGTTCTTGCTGACAAAATCGGCACCTGCCTGCATTTTACACGACCAATAGACTAGTCAATAAACGACGGCTTTCACGTTGACCGACATCGACCGCCCCACCCCCTCGGACCGGCGCACCCGCCAGCGTCCGAGCAAGACCGGAAAGATGGCCCTCGGCCCTCTGCCCGAGCTCGTTGGCTACAATCTGCGCAAGGCGCAGGTGGCCGTGTTCCAGAGCTTCCAGAACGCTGTGGCGCCCCACGACATGACGCCGGGGCAATTCGGCGTCCTGATCATGATCAAGGAGAACGAGGGCTTGTCGCAGTCCGACCTGGGCTCGGCGGTGGGCATCGACCGTTCGACCATGGTCGCGGTCATCGACCGGCTCGAGTCGCGCGGTCTGGTCATCCGGGCGCCCTCGCCCAACGACCGCCGCTCCTACGCGCTCCGCCTGTCCCCGGAAGGGGAGAAGCTGCTGGACGAGCTGATTCCGCGCATCCAGGCCCATGACAAGGCCATGGTGAAGGATCTCTCGGCCGAGGAGCAGGCGCAGCTCATCGACTTCCTGCGCCGCATCTCGCGGGCCGGCTGAAGCTGACGGGCTGAGAGTGGCGTGCCCAAATCCTGGGCACGCGGCACCCGCCGATTGTTGACCTAATCTATTGTCCTGAAACCAATTTTCAGGAAAGGCGTCGTCGCGCCCGGTCGGCGGCGGCGCTTCCGAAGGCGCGCAGGATCGCCGCCGACAGCGGGTTCTCCCAGAACCGCCATTCCGGGTGCCACTGCACGGCCAGCGCGAAGGCCGGCGCTCCCGCCACCCGCACTGCCTCGACAAGCCCGTCCTCGGCCATCGCCTCCACGATCAGCCCGTCGGCCAGCCGGTCGATGCCCTGCCCGTGCAGGGAATTGACGGTCACCGCCGCCTCGCCGCCGGCCAGCCGTTCCAGCACGCCGCCGGGGGTCAGCCGGACGCGGTGCGATGGCCCGTACTGCACGGCCAGCGGCGCCTCCTTGTCCTCGCGGTGGTTGGAATAGCCCGGCACCTCGTGCACCCGCTGGTGCAGCGTGCCGCCCAGCGCCACGTTCAACTCCTGGAAGCCGCGGCAGATGCCCAGCAGCGGCACGCCCAACTCCAGCGCGGCGCGGATCAGCGGCAGGGTGGTGTCGTCGCGCTCCGGGTCGTGCAGGGTGCCCGGCTCGCTGGGTGACCCGCCGTAGCGGTGCGGCTCGACGTTCGAGGGGCTTCCGGTGACCAGCAGCCCGTCGAGCCGTCCGGCCACGTCGTCCATGTCCAGCGCCGTCCCCAGCGCCGGGATCAGCAGCGGCATGCCGCCGGCCCCGTCCGACACCGCACGGACATACTTGTCGCCGACGACGTGGAAGGGATGCTCGCCCATCATGCGGGCGCAGGCGGGAACGCCGATCAGCGGCTTGCGGTTCATGGTGGGGAGGACCTCCAGGCAGGATTCCGGACCGCTCCGGAAGGCGGCGGACAGACGATTATGCGCCGCCGCGGCACGCCGCGCCAGAGGCCCGCCGCCAAGCACAAAGGGGATGCGGGGACAGAATTGTGTTGATTCGCATGCGAATTTGTCCCATATGCCCCCCTCCTCCGCGCCACCTGCGCGGAACATCTGCTGATGGGGGAGAACGATGGCGAAGACCGCTTCTCTCTTCCAATTGGGGATGGACTTGGGAAGCGATCCAAGGAAAGCCCAAACGGAAGGTCAAATCTCCAACCGGACCAACGTGACTTCTGGTCCCTGGAGGGAATCTCAAGACGACCGCAAGGACCATTTCATCGTTCGCGATGGCAAGGTCTGCGCCGGCACCCACCTGATCGTCGATCTGTGGGGTGCTGAACGTCTGGACGAGCTGGACCATGTCCGTTCCACGCTGATCGAGTCCGTGGAGGTGGCGGGGGCGACGCTCCTGCACATCCACCTGCACCATTTCACGCCGAACGGCGGCATTTCCGGCGTGGCGGTGCTCGCCGAATCGCACATCAGCATCCACACATGGCCGGAACGCGGCTACGCCGCGCTGGACATCTTCATGTGCGGCGACGCGCAGCCCATGAAGGCCATCCCGGTGCTGGAACGCGCCTTCAAGCCCACCGGCGTGAAGTGCGACGAGCTGCTGCGCGGCGAAACCGGGTCATGAGCGACTCCGGCTCCGGCTGGTACGACGAGACGCTGCACAAGGACGTGGCCCAGCGCTTGCGCATGGGCCGCATCCTGCACCGCGACCGCACCAGCCTCCAGGACCTGGTGATCTTCGAGAACCCGGTGCTGGGCCGCGTGATGGCGCTCGACGGCGTCGTCCAGACCACCGAAGGCGACGAGTTCGTCTATCACGAGATGCTGACCCATGTGCCGATCCTGGCGCATGGGCGCGTCCGCCGCGTGCTGATCGTCGGCGGCGGCGACGGCGGCATGCTGCGCCGCTGCCTGGAGCACAAGGCGGTGGAGCGGGTGACGATGGTGGAGATCGACCGTTCGGTGGTCGACCTGTCCATCGCCCATCTGCCGTCGATCAGCGCCGGCGCCTTCGACGACCCGCGCACGGATCTGGTGATCGCCGACGGCTGCGCGTTTGTGAAGGAAACGGCGGAGCGGTTCGACGTCGTCATCGTCGATTCCACCGACCCCCACGGGCCGGGCGCCGTCCTCTTCACCGAGGACTTCTACGCCGACTGCAAGGCGCGGCTGACCCCCGGCGGCGTGCTGGTCACCCAGAACGGCGTGCCGTTCCTCCAGCCGGGCGAGCTGACGGACAGCCACCGGCGGCTCGGCCGGCTGTTCGCGGACGCGAGCTTCTTCGTGGCGCCGGTGCCCAGCTACTACGGCGGCTTCATGGCCTTCGGCTGGGCCACCGACGACGCGGCGCTGCGCCGCCAGACGGCGGAGGCGATCCGCCCGCGCTTCGAGGCGGCGGGGCTGGCCACCCGCTACTACACGCCCGACATCCACGTCGCCAGCTTCGCCCTGCCGGCCTTCATGCTGGACGCGCTGAAGTAGGGCTTACGGCGGCTGGAACCCCGGCGGCTTGGCCGCCGCGGGGCAGGCGTTGGCGGGAAGAGTCTCCGAATCCACGAACTGGGCGGCGGCGGCAACGGCGCAGTCGTCCGACGCGGTGACCAGATGCCCGGCGCTGCGGAAGACCAGATGCCGGCTCTTCGGCAGGGTCGCCGCGGCGCGCTCCGCCCAGTCCGGCGGGGTCAGCGGGTCGTAGGCGCCGGAGAGCAGAAGCACCGGCACCGCGCTGGCCACCGGCAGCCGCTCCGACGCCTCCTGCGCGGCGGCGGGCCATTGGGCGCAGACGCGCCGGCCGGGATCGTCGGCGGTGACCGCGCCGTAGGGGGCGAAGCGGCGCGCGGCGTCGGCCAGCCTCAGCGGGTCGGCGGGGTTCACCGTCTCCCGGCATTCGATGGAAAAGGCCATGCCCTCCGCCGAGTCGGGGTCACCCAGCCAAGGGGCGGGCACCCAGTCGGTCAGGCGGTCGTACCGCCCGCGCCACGCCCGTTCGATCAGGGCGGGCAGGCGCGGCACGCTCTCGCCCTCGGCCATCGCCTCCAGCAGGGCCGACAGGGCGGCGGCGCTGTCCAGCCGCGCCCAGCGCGGGATCTCCGGATCGCCCACCGGCACGTCCACCGGGGCCTTGCCCAGCCGCTCCACCAGTTCCAGAAGATGGCGCTCCAGGTCCGGATAGGCGGCGCGGCACACGCGGTTGGCCGCGCAGTCGTCGAACAGCCGCTTGAACGCCCGGTGCGCCAGCCAGGGCGCCTCCTCCGTCGCGTTGACGTCGGGCGGGTAGATGGAATCGAGCACCGCCGTGCGCACCCGCCCGCCGTGGCGCCGCAGGATCTCCAGCGCCACCCGCGTGCCGTAGGACACGGCGAACAGGTTGACCCGCTGCGCGCCCAGCGCCGCGGCGACGTCCATGGCGTCGTCGGCGGCGATGGGGGTGGTGAACATGGCGCCGTCCAGCCCGTTGGCGGTGAAGCGGTCGCGGCAGGCGGCGATGGCGGTGCGCTCCAGCGCGGCGCGGCGGTCCCGCGACACCGGGCGCAGGCGGGGCGAGGCGCCCAGCACGTCCAGCTCCGGACAATCGGTGTCCGGCTCGGCCCGTCCGGCGCCGCGCGGGTCGAACAGAACGACGTGGCGCGACCGGCGGAACCCGGCGGTCAGCGACCACCACACCTCCATCCGCTCCTCCACCGCCTCGCCGCTGCCGAAGGGGGAGGCGCCGGGGCCGCCCTCCAGGAACAGGACGGGGTCGGGGGAGGGCTGCTTGGCGGTGGACAGCAGGACGACGACCGGCAGTCGAAAGGCCCGCGTCGCCGGCCGGTCGCGCCGGTCGGGCACGCCGACGGTCCCGCACAGCGCGGCCTCCCCCTCCGGCACGGAGAACGAGCAGGGGCCGGGCACGAAGCGGGGGTCGGCCCGGGCCGGCGCCGGGGCCAGCGAGGGCGCCACCGACACCGCCAGCAGGGCAGCGGCCAGGGTCTCCAACCACCGATGATGGGCGCGTCTCGTCACGCGGGTCGATCGTCCTCAGCAGCGAAAGGGCGGGCGGCGATCGGCCGGGCGATGGCCCTTCCACCGGTCCCACCCCTTTTGATGCTTTCTCTTTGACCCAGCGGGGCGGGCTTGTCCAGGACAAGAGGAATTCCGTCCGTCCAGGCCCCCGTCCGTCCAGGCCCCCGTCCGTCCTGGGCCCCGTCCGTTCTGGGCCCTGGCGCGTTCAGCCCCGGGAGGAGCCCATCCGGACGGCGCCCCGCTCCGCCGGCTTGGCGCGGCTCCGCTCCCGCCACAAGGCGGGGATGGCGAGGCTGGCGACGCTGGCGAGCAGCAGGACCGCCTTGGTGAGCTGGTTGAAGGGGCCGCCGAACAGGTCGATCAGCAGGATCGCGTAGGCGACCAGCACGTGGAACAGATAGACCTGCAGCGAGTGCCGCCCCAGCAGCCGGAGGAAGGGCAGGTTGAACAGCGCGGTGAGCAGCCGGGCGGTGCCGGCGGCAACCGGGTGGGACGACCGCGGCCCGGCGATGAGCAGCCAGGACACGGCATAGGCCAGCGCCGCGAAGTTCACGAGGTAGATGAGGCTGAACTCGGTGCGGTCGACGTAGCGCAGGAAACGCTCGCCGACGATCGGGGTGACCAGCTCATGGACGAAGGACAGGTGCCAGGCCGCGCAGACCACCACGGTCACCAGCGCCGGAACCAGCCAGGGCGGCCGCTCGACCGGGAACCAGCGGTCGGTGTCGAAGCGGCCCCGCTGGACGGCGCTGCCGATCAGCAGACCGGCGACGTAGAGCACCTGCCAAGCGAGCGGGTTGAACGGCCCGCGCACCGCCAGACCGTCGCTGAGCCGCCCCAACCCGTCGTCGAGCGCGCTCAGCACCGGCACATGCAGGCCCATCTGCACGGCGGCCCACAGCGCGGCGCTGCCCAGCGCGACCTTGCGGGCGTGGCCGTCGAGGATCAGGCGGAGCAGCAGCGGCGTCGCCGCGAGATAGAGGATGTACTGGATCAGCAGATCCGTGAAGGTCGGGGAGTGCAGGAGGAGCGCGCTCGCCAGCAGGGTGCCGGGCTCCAGCCAAGCCAGATGGCCGAGGAAGCCGCCCAGCGGCTCCCGCGCGCCGGGCACCAGAACCACCATGGCGGTGACCAGCGCGATCACCAGCATGGTCGAGACGTACAGCTCGCGGGCGCGGACGAACAGGCGGCGCCGGGCCGCCTCGGGCGAACGCTGGGTCCAGACGCGGGTGTAGTACATCCCGGCGACGATGCCCGACAGCAGCACGAAGCCCTGGGCGTCCTGCACATAGCCGAATTCGGCGTGGTTGACCTTGGCGAGCAGCACGCCGCCGGCCAGCACAACGTGGTTCACCATCATGAAGACGAGGAAATACCCCCGCAGCCCGTCGAGCGTCGCGGAACGGCTCATCGGGCGACACCCCGCGGCGGCGGCCGGGTGGCGGGGGAATCGGCCGTTTTCATCGGTGCGTGCCGCATCTGTGGCGTCTCCGTTGCTGGCGTCGGTCTCGGTGTTGGCGCTCCTCGGGCCGCCCCATATTCGTCGTTAACGGATTGTTAATCCTTGCCCGCCGCCGTCCGGGGAGCCTTTTCGAACAAAGGCTTCCCCGAACCGGTTCCAGATTCAGGCGTTAGGCGTTCAGGCCGCCGTCCACCGTCAGGGTGGCCCCGGAGATCTGCCGCGCCGCCGGGCTGGCCAGGAAGGCGACGGCCGCCGCCACGTCCTCCGGCTTGCCGTAGCGGCCGAGCGGCGTCTGCGAGCGCAGGATTTCGGCATGGTCGCCGTTCGCCGGATTCATGTCGGTGTCGGTCGCCCCCGGCTGGACCAGATTCACCGTGATGTCGCGCGGGCCGAGTTCGCGGGCAAGGCCGTGCGTCAGGGCGATCTGCGCCGACTTGGTCATCGCATAGACGGTGACGCCCGGGGCGGTGATGCGGTCGGCGAGGCACGACCCGATGAAGACGATGCGCCCCCCGTCCTTGAGATGCGGAATGGCCGCCTGCGCCACCAGCACCGCCGCGCGCACGTTGACGTCCAGTAGCGCGTCGATGTCGGCGAGGCTCATTTCCGCGACCAAGCCCTGGCGGGCGATGCCGGCGTTGTTGACCAGGATGTCGAGGCCGCCGAGCACCTCCACCGTTCGCCCGACCAAGTCCGCCATGGCCGCCGGATCGGCGCTGTCGGCCTGGATGGCGACGGCGCGCCGGCCCTTCGCCTCGATCGCCCGGACCACCTCGGCGGCGCGCTCGGCCGACCGTTCGTAGGAGATCGCCACATCCGCGCCCTTGCCGGCGAGCGCCAGAGCGATGGCGGCGCCGATGCCGCGCGAACCGCCCGTCACCAGAGCGCGCTTGCCAACCAACTCACCAATCGACTCACCCATGATCCAGCCTTTCTGTGTCGTTCGATATAAAAATAGCTAGAGGCTGCGGGTGCCCCGGTCAATGATTTTTGTGATGATCGATACAGAATAGAATGCCACCGCCCGCGGCCATTGCCCCCACGCCGCGGCGGGATTAAATAGTGATCGATGCAGAAATCACGACCGACTCCGCCCGCCGACGACAGGACCACGGCCCCGCCCCCCGCCCGCGGACGCGGACGGCCGCGCGCTTTCGACCGCGAGGCCGCCCTGACCCAGGCGACCCGCCTGTTCTGGACCAAGGGCTACGAGGCCACCTCCATCGCCGACCTGACGGAGGCCATGGGGATCGGCTCGCCCAGCCTTTACGCCGCCTTCGGCTCGAAGGAGGCGCTCTACATCGAGGCGGTGAACCATTACCGCAAAAGCTATGAGGGGCTGGTCTGGGGGCGGTTTGCTGCCGCCGGCACGGCCCGTGAGGCGGTCATGGCGCTGCTGATGGACTCGGCCGCGGCGCTCACCGGCTGCCGCGGCGACATCCCGCGCGGCTGCATGGTGACGCTCTCGGCGGTGGGCAGCGAGGGGCACGCCGAACTGGGCGCGGTGGTGCGCTCGGCGCGCGCCTCGGCGGTCGACATCCTGACGGAGCGCATGGCGCGGGCCGTGGCCGAGGGCGAGATTCCGGCCTCGGTCGATCTCCACGCGCTCGCCCGTTTCGTGCAGACGGTGCAGGCCGGCATGTCGATCCTCGCCCGCGACGGCGCGGAGCGCGCCGAGCTGGAAGCCGTGGCCGAGGTCGCGATGCTGGGCTGGGATGCCCGCGTCGGCGGCCGTCCGTCCCCCCGAGCCGCTTCCTGAGCCGCTTCGCCTGTTCCGAGGTGAACAGGCGAAGCCGACCCGGTGGCCGTCAGTCGCGTTTGATCACGTCCCGCCAGTGGCGGTGCAGACGCGCGACGTCGCCGCTGGTCAGGATCGGCATGGCGCCCTGCAACTGGTCATCGGACCAATCCCACCATTTCATCTCGAGCAGCAGCGCGATGAGAGCGTCGTCGAAGCGCTTGCGGATCACCCGGGCGGGGTTGCCGCCGACGATCGCGTAAGGCTCGACGTCCCGCGTCACCAGCGCCCTCGTGCCGATCACGGCGCCGTCGCCGATGGTGATGCCGGGCATGACGATGGCCTCCGAACCGATCCAGACGTCGTTGCCGATCACCGTGTCGCCGGCCGGTTGATAGCCGTTCCGCGCGCTGGCGAAGGCCGGCACCTCGGGCATCCAGAAGAAGGGAAAGGTGCTGATCCAATCGTTCCGGTGGCCTTGGTTGCCCGCCATGATGAAGGCCGCGCCGGAGCCGATCGAGCAGAAGCTGCCGATCACCAGCCGGTCGACGCCCTCGTCCGGGAGAAGAAACCGGGCGCAGTCGTCGAAGCTGTGGCCATGATAATAGCCGGAATAATAGCTGTACCGGCCAACGACGATGTTCGGGTTGGTGACCTGCTTGTCCAGCACCATGCCCTTGAACGGGCTTTCGAAGACGTTTTCCATCAAACCACTCACGGCCTGTGAGCCGCCGATCCGGCGGCTTTTCGCCTGCGCGCGGGCGCAGGCAGACACCGCGGGCTCCCCTTCCGGGGCGCGCGCGTTCAGGCTCTGCGCGTCGAACGCGTCAGAGCACGATGCCGGTGGTACTTGGGGTCGCCTTCATGACGGGAATCCATACCGTGGAAAAAGCGGATCGCCAAGGGCGAAGGCGGAGCAGCACAACCGCTTGGTCGGGCCGACGGTAATCGGGCTTGACGGAAATCATCCGATAGCGGATTAATTGCTTCCCTGCACCAAGGAGAGGAGTCATGCAGACCTTGTGGAACGCCCTGCTGCGGCAGTGGCTGGACCGCGACGGCGACGATGCCGGCGTGGAGACGCTGAGCGCCCATCTGCGGCGCGACGTCGGGCTGGACGGAACCGAAGCGGGCTATGTCCCGGCCCAACACATCCGGGAGCGGAACCTTTCGGAGGCCCGGTCATTTTTGACGTTGCAAGCGTATCGCTGACAGGCGATACCCGATCCTGCGGTTTCCCTTCGGGGCCGCGCCTTCCTTCAACCCCTGCCTTCCTTCAACCCACGGAGACCACGATGAAAGCCATCGTACCCACCACCCCGAATCGCCGACAGGGCGATTGGTCCGCCCATACCACCCAGCGAGCTAACGGCTCCCTTCTTCAACCCAGCGCATTGGAACGCGAATTCCGGATATCGAGAGGAAGCCATGTGTGTCTTTTTGGGGTTTTGCGGTCGTTCGGTCTTCGTTGAGCACGCCCACTGGGCCTCTCCGGATCGTTTTTTCGACGCCCGGCGGGATAACGGGGAATTCGTGATATGGCTTGGACGCCTGAACATCATCTACACACCGGCCCGATGGGGTCCTCGCTCGGGGAGGGTCGCTGATGCCGGCCCATATTCGCCTTGACGAGGTTCGCCCTGACGAGGTGACCACCGTCGTCCATGTGCTCGAGGCGTTTCGCAAGCTCGATCCCGACCTGCCGATCCAGTACGCGCTGTCCTTCATGACGATCGCGCAGAACGAAGGGATTTCCATCGGCGAGCTTGCGGAACGCCTGGGCATCGCCCAATCCTCCGCGTCGCGCAACGTCGCCGCGCTCAGCCGCTGGCACAGCTTCGGGAAGGCCGGACTCGACCTCGTCCAGGCCCAGGAAGACCCGCGCGAACGCCGCCGCAAGATCGTCACGCTCACCGACACCGGCCGCGCGTTCCTTGAGCAACTGCGCGCCATCGTGACACCGACCGTCCACACCCCGTCCGAACCGCGCCGCGCCCGTTCGGCCTGAAACACCCTGTCCGTCCGTTGAGTTCGGTCCGCAGCGCTTGACCGGGGTGGCCCATCCTGCCACACCAGCCCCGGACCCACCGACGGACCCGCGCGCCATGACCTCCTCCGCCTGCCCCTGCTGTTCCGGCCTGTCCTTCGAGACCTGCTGCGGCCCGATCCTGGCCGGCGCGCCCGCCGCGACGGCCGAGGCGCTGATGCGGTCGCGCTACACCGCCTTCGTGCGCCACGATCTCGACCATGTGGAGCGCACCCACGCGCCGGAGATCCGCGAGGACTTCAACCGCGCCGAAGCGGAGCGGGTGGCCGACGAGTGCGACTGGCAGCGTCTGGACGTGCTGCGCGCGACGGAGGAGGGCGACGAGGGCATCGTCGAATTCCTGATCCAGTTCCGCCGCGACGGCCAGGACATGCGCCACCACGAGCGGGCCTCGTTCCGCCGCATCGACGGCCAGTGGCTCTACAGCGCCGGCGAGGTGAACCCCAAGGGCGAGCCGCGCCGGGTCGTCAAGGTGGGCCGCAACGAGCCCTGCCCCTGCGGGTCGGGGAAGAAGTTCAAGGCCTGCTGCGGCCGCTGAGGGCGGACCCGGATCATGGAACCGCGCTTCGCCTGCATCGCCTGCGGAAAATGCTGCCACGGGCTGCTGCCGCTGACGCTCACGGACGCGGTGGCCCACGCCGTGCGCTTCCCGCTGGCCCTGGTCTGGACGGTGGTGCGGTCGAACGCGAAATCCTACGACCTCGCCACCCGGCTGGGCACCAGCGTGCGCCTGCCCAACCGCAAGACGGTGGCGGTGCTGATCCAGCCCACCGCCTACCTGCCGAACCATGTTCCCTGCCCGGCGCTCCAGCCCGACAATCTCTGCGGCATCCACGTCGACAAGCCGTCGCGCTGCCGGACCATGCCCTTCTACCCCTACCGCGAGGAGAAGGATCAGGCCGACCTGCTGGTCCCGCGAAAGGGCTGGGAGTGCGACGTCTCGGCGGAGGCGCCGGTCGTCTACCGCAACCACTCCATCCTCGACCGTGCGGACTTCGACCGCGAGCGCGCCGACCTGCTGGAGCAGGCGCCGGTCATGCGCATCTACGCCGACTATGTGCTGAAATACATGCCCTGGATCGTCAACGATCTGGCGAAGATGGCGGCGGCCCCGGCGGGAGGAAAGCTGGTGACCAGCCTGTCCTCCTTCCTGACGGCGACCCGGCGGCCCGACGCGCGGGAGCTGGCGGCGGCCCAGGCGCCGCTGATGCAGGCGATGGCCGAGCGCACCCGGACCGATCCGGCGCTGGCGGATTTCCACAAGAACTACGCGGGCTGGGCGAAGGAGATGGAGCGGCTGGCGCAGCGCCCCTGATCGCGGCCCCCCTGATCGCAGCGGCGCCGCCGGGTCAGGCGGCGATTCCCAGCCCCTGACGGAGCAGCCCGACCAGCACACGCAGCGCCCGTTCCTGCTGGTCCAGCGTCAGGCCGGAGCGGCCCGGCTGGTCGGTGACCTGCTCCGGCAGCGGCGGCAGGTGGACGAAGCCCATGGGAACGTCGAGGTCCGCCGTCTCGATCGCGTGGCGGGCACGGTAGAACAGGTGGTTGCAGACGAAGCCGCCGGCATGGTCGCTGAAGGTCACCGGCAGGCCGGCGATGGCCAGCTCGCGGACCAGCGTGGGGACGGGCAGGGTGGAGCCGTAGGCGGTCGGCCCGTCCGGCTCGATGGCGTCGTCGGTGCGCACCACCCCGGCGTTGTCGGGCTGCTCGCTCTCGTCGCGGTTCCAGGCCAGCCGCTCGATCTTGATGTATTCGGACCCGGCGGCCAGACCGAAGCACAGGGCGGCGGCGGGCTGGTGCTCCTCCAGCAGGGCAGCGAAGGCCGCGCCGCAGGCGTCGTATTCGACGGGAAGGACCGCCGTGACGATCCCCGGCTCGCCGGCCAGCCGCTCCATGAGGAGCGCCGTCGGGTTGACGGCGTGATCCCCGAAGGGCTGGAACCCGGTGAGCAGGATGGGAGCCGTCACGGCGGACGCCTTTCGGTCGGAGTGGTCAAGAACTGCGGCTGTGGCATTCCAAGTCCCCTCTCCCCTCTGGGGAGAGGGTTGCGTGTGTCGGACTGTCCGGCAAAAGCGAAACCCCCTCACCGGCCCTTCGGGCCACTCTCTCCCCAGAGGGGAGAGGGCTATGGTTCAAGGACGCAGAAGGCCGATGATGTCCTTCACGCCGTTCAGGTTCGTCTCGGCGATGGCCGCTGCGCGCTCGCCGCCGCGGCGCAGCAGGCGGTCGATCTCCGCCTTGTCGTCCAGCAGCTCCTTCATGCGGGTGGTCATCGGGGCCAGCTTGGCGACCGACAGGTCGACCAGCGCCGCCTTGAAGCCGGAGAACTGGGCACCCGCGAACTGCTGCACCGTCTGCTCGCGCGTCTGGTCGGACAGGGCGGCGTAGATGGTCACCAGGTTGTCGGCCTCCGGACGCTTCTCCAGGTCGGCCAGATTGTCCGGCAGCGGCTCCGGATCGGTCTTGGCCTTGCGGACCTTCGTCGCGATGGTGTCGGCGTCGTCGGTCATGTTGATGCGCGAATATTCGGACTCGTCCGACTTGCTCATCTTCTTGGTGCCGTCGCGCAGGGACATCACGCGCGTCGCCTCGCCCAGGATCTGCGGCTCGGGCAGCGGGAAGAACTCGGTGTCGTAGCGGCGGTTGAAGGCGCCGGCGATGTCGCGGGCCAGCTCCAGGTGCTGCTTCTGGTCCTCGCCCACCGGGACGTGGGTCGCCTTGTAGAGCAGGATGTCGGCGGCCATCAGCACCGGGTAGGAATAGAGGCCCAGGTTCGCCATGTCCTTCTGCTTGCCGGCCTTCTCCTTGAACTGCGTCATGCGGTTCAGCCAGCCGAGCGGCGTGTGGCAGGAGAGGATCCAGGCCAGCTCCGAATGGGCCGGGACGAAGGACTGGTTGAAGAGGATGTTCTTCTCCGGGTCGATGCCGGCGGCGATGTAGGCCGCGGTGACCTCGCGGATGTTGTTGCGCAGGACCTCCGCGTCCTGGTCGATGGTCAGCGCGTGCAGGTCGACGACGCAGAAGATGCACTCGTAGCTGTTCTGCAGCTCGACCCAGTTGCGCAGCGCCCCCAGATAGTTGCCGAGGTGAAGCTGCCGGGTCGGCTGCATGCCGGAGAAGATGCGGTTCACGGGAGGACTCTCGCTCGAAACTTCTGGAAGGCGGCTGTTATCGCGCCGGAACCGGGCGGGGTCAAGACACGGGCGGCTCCAATTCCGGAGTGTCCTTGCGCAGGAAGCCCTTGAGGTCGGCGAGGTCGGTGGCGCCGGTCAGCTGCGCCAGCGTCCCGAACACGGCCACGCCGCCGCCGACCAGCAGCGCCAGCGCGCCGAAGCGGACCAGGGTGGAGGCCGCCTCCAGCCCCGGCGCCAGGGCCGCCGCGCCGGCCAACAGCGCCGCCCCCATGCCCAGCGCCGCCGCGGCGATGCGCGGCGCACGGCCGAGGAAGCGCGCGTCCAGTTGCAGGAACCCCCGGCGGCACAGTGCCTGGGCCAGCAAAGCGAGATTCAACCAAGCGGTCAGCCCCGTCGCCAGCGCGATCCCGACATGGCCCAGCACCGGCATCAGCGCGACGCCCAGCGCCAGGTTGGCGAGCGTCACCACCACGGCGACGCGCACCGGGGTCGCCGTGTCCTGGCGGGCGAAGAAGGCGGCGTTCAGCGCCTTGACGATGACATGGGCGGGGATGCCGATGGCGTAGGCGGCCAGCGCCCAGGCCGTCGCCTGCGCCTCCGCCGGGCCGAAGGCGCCGCGCTCGAACAGCACCGAGACGATGGGCGCCCCGGCCACCCCCAGCGCCACCGCCGCCGGCAGGCCGAGCAGCAGGCTGAATTCCAAAGCACGGCTGAGGTAGTGGCGGACCATCCGCTCGTCCCCCGCCGCGGCGTGGCGGGCGAGCACGGGCAGGAGCGCGGTGCCGATGGCGATGCCGATGACGCCCAGCGGCATCTGGTTCAGCCGGTCGGCGTAATAGAGGAAGGACACCGCGCCCGACGGCAGCAGCGAGGCCAGCACGACGTTCAGGAACAGGTTGATCTGCATGACCCCGGCGCCGATGGCCCCCGGCCCGACCAGCCGGAACAGGCGGCGCATCCCCTCGGTCATCCGCGGCCACGTCAGGCGCAGCGTCATCCCCGCCGCCCGGCAGGCCCAGCCCATCCAGACCAGCTGCACCACGCCAGACAGCGTCACCGCCGCGGCCATCGCCCGCCCCGGCTCCAGCCCCAGCCGCGGCGCGGTCAGCAGGGCGGCAATCAGCGTCAGGTTGAAGGCGATGGGGGCGGCGGCGAAGGGACCGAAGCGGTCCAGCGCGTTCAGGATCCCGCCCAGCAGCGCCACCAGGGAAATCAGCGTCAGATAGGGAAAGGTCAGCCGCGCCATGTCGACGGCCAGCGCGAACTTCGCCGGCTCGTCCACGAAGCCCGGCGCCAGGACGTGCATCAGCGCGGGCATCGCCAGGATGGCCAGCGCGGTGAAGGGCAGCAGCACGGACAGCAGGATCGCCAGCGCCTGCTCGGCGAAGGCCACCGCGGCGGCGCGGCCGTTGCGCTGAAGCTCCGCCGCGAACAGCGGGACGAAGGCGACGCTGAAAGCCCCTTCCGCGAACAGGCGGCGGAAGAAGTTCGGCAGCTTCAGCGCCACGAAGAAGGCGTCGGCCACCGGCCCGGCACCGAGCACCGCCGCGGTCAGGATGTCGCGGGCGAAGCCGGCCAGCCGGCTCAGCAGGGTCAGGCCGCCGACGGTGGCGATGGCGCGGGCGAAACTCATCCGCCGACCGTCCCGTTCGGCCCCGATCCCCGCGGCAGCGGTGCCAAAGAACTCGCAAAAGTTTGATTATTCTCTACTTCTTGTATCATTGGTCGCTGGTTTGTCCATTGAAGGGGGAAGTCGGCTGGCGCATAATGCCCGGCAGGCAGTGTTTGAGGTTGGCAGTGCGACGGTGGATCGCTTTTCCGCGGGGAATGGAGGCCCGTCTCGTTCTCCCCGCCATTGCGGTTGCCGTCGCCATCGCGGCGCTGTGGTGGACGCTGCTGACCCGCATCGACCGCGAGGAACGCTTTCTCGACCAGACGACCCGCCAGCACACCGCGGTGATGGCGCAGCTCGTCGAGGAACAGGCCATCGCCACCTTCCGCCGGCTGGACGACCTGCTGATCGACGTCGCCTCCCATGTCGAAAAGGACATTCCGCTCCTGATTCCCACCCGGCGGTCGTTCGAAGAGGGGCTGGCCGCCTCCATCCGGATTTACGACGCGAACAGCTGGCTGTCCATGGCCTTGGGGCGGACCACCACCCGCAACCCGCTGCTGGAGTGGGAGGAGTTCGCCCGGCACAAGTCCGGCGCCCACCGGAAGGGAAACCAAAAGGGTTTCGTCATCGGCCTGCCCTTCGTCAGTCCGGGCACGACGGACGTGTTCATCCCGGTGTCACGCCGGCTGGAGGGGGCGGACGGGACGTTCCGCGGCGTCGCCGTGATCGACGTTCCGGCGGAAATCTTCTCCCGCTTCTATGGCCGGTTGGACCTGCCGCGCGACAGCTCGGTCGCCATCGCCCGCGCGGACGGTCCCCTGCTGGCCCGCCAAGCTCTGCAGGACCAGGTGTTCGGACGCAGCTTCCGCAGCTCCGGTCTGTGGCCGGAGGCCGGCAGCGGAACGATCCAGCACCACCGCGTCGTCAGCCCGGTGGACGGGGTGGAGCGCATCTACGCCTTCCGCGCCTCCGCCGACTATCCGCTGATGACGGTGGTCGGCGAATCGGTGGAGACGGTGTTCGGCGCGTGGCGGCAGAACCGCTTCTATTCCATCATCTGGGCCGCTGCCACCACCGCGGTGATCCTGCTGTTCACCACGGCCTTCCTGGTGGAACTTCAGCGCCGCCGTCACGGAGACCGGGCGCTGCGCATCCGCAACCGGGCCATGGAATGGAGCGGCGACGGCATCCTGATCGCCGACGCCACCCGGCCGGGCGTGCCGGTGGTCTACACCAACCCCGCCTTCTCGCGGCTGATGGGGATCGCTCCCGGCGCCGCAGACGGACGCACCGCGCGGGAGGTGCTGGGCGGCCTGATGGGGGATGAGACGGGGCTGTGCCCGCTGTGCGACGGCGTCGAGGACGCCGGAGACATGAGCGCGGAGTTTCAGCGCCCGGGCACCGGTGCGGAGGGCGGTGCGGAGGGCGGTGCGCCGGAAGTCTGGCTGGAGCTGCGCGCCTCGCCGGTGCGCGGCGCCGGGGGGAGGCTGGTCAGCGTGATCGCCACCGTCCGCGACATCACGGAGCACAAGACCGCCCAGGCCGCGCTGGCCGAGGCGCGGCGGGAGGCCGACCGCGCCAACATCGGCAAGTCGAAGTTCCTGGCGGCGGCCAGCCACGACCTGCGCCAGCCCGTGCAATCGCTGATGCTGCTGATGGAGGCGCTGTCCGCCCGCGCCACCGATCCCGCCATGCGCAAGATCCTCACCACCATGGACCGCGCGCTGGGCGCCCTGAAGATGCTGCTCGACGGATTGCTGGACGTATCGCGTCTGGAGGCCGGGGCGGTGGAGCCGAAGCGCACGGTTTTCCCGGTAACGGAACTGCTGGACCGCATCGCCGCCAACAGCCGCCCGGTGGCGGTGCGCAAGGGGCTTCTGCTGCACATCATGCCCTGCGGCGCCCATGTGGACAGCGACCCGATGCTGCTCGGCCGCATCCTGCAGAATTTCGTGGAGAACGCGCTGCGCTACACCAACCGCGGCCGCATCCTGGTCGGCTGCCGACGGCGGGGTGCTGTGCTGCGGATCGAGGTGTGGGACACCGGCATCGGCATCCCCACCGACCGGCAGGAGGACATTTTCCACGAGTTCGTCCAGGTCGGGAACGCCAGCCGCGACCGTGACCAGGGGCTGGGGCTGGGGCTCGCCGTGGTGCGCCGGCTGGCCGGCATGCTGAACCACCCGGTCAGCCTGCGCTCCGAACCGGGGCGGGGGTCGGTCTTCCGGGTGGAGGTGCCGCTCGCCGATGCTCCGGCCCCGGCCGAGGCGCTGCCGGAGGACTTTCCCATGACCGCCCGCATGCGGGCCGGCGCCCGCGTGCTGGTGGTCGAGGACGACCCCATCGTCCGCGAGGGGCTCTGCGCGATGATCCGGCAATGGGAGCACGAGGCGTTCCCCGCCGGCGGCTTCGGCGAGGCGATGGAGGTGCTGCGCCGCCACCCCGATCCGGATGTGATCGTCGCCGATTACCGGCTGGGCGAAGGGCACACCGGAACCGAGACCATCCGCGAGGTGCGGCGGCGGTCGAAGCGCCCGATCCCGGGCATCCTGGTGACCGGCGACACCGCCCCGGAGCGTCTGGCCGAGGCCGAGGCCGGCAAGTTCAGCATCCTGCACAAGCCCGTCCTGGCCGACGACCTGCGCCGCGCCATCGCCCTGGCCCTGGCTCCGACGACCGTCGCCCCGGATATGCCGCCGCCCGGCGCCGCGCAGCGCGAACTGGTCGACTGAACCGGTCCATCGCCATCCTGAAAACCGTGTCATGCACCGGGCGTGCGGCTGCCTGTGCCTGTTTGCCCATTGCGTCGGACCCGTCCCTTTGCTTGTTTGCCTGTTTCGGAGGCGGCGTCCGCGGTCTCCGACCCGAAAGCGTTCGATAAAAAGAACCTGTTCCCGGAGAGAGGAATCCACCCATGATCCGTGCGAAGCTGGCTGTGACCGCCGCCGCCGTCGCCCTGGGGGCCGGCCTGTGGGCCGGGGCCGCCCAGGCCGACATCACCATCGCGCTGGCCGGACCGATGACCGGCGCCGCCGCCGCCTACGGCGAGCAGACCCGCGCCGGGGTCGAGGCCGCCGTGGCCGACATCAACGCCAAGGGCGGGCTGCTCGGCCAGAAGCTGGTCCTGACCATCGCCGACGACGCCTGCGACGCCAAGCAGGCGGTGGCCGCCGCCAACAAGCTGGTGAGCCAGAACGTCGCCGCGGTGATCGGCCATGTCTGTTCCGGCGCCTCGATCGCCGCCTCCAACGTCTATGGCGAGGAGGGGATCGTGATGATCTCCCCCACCGCGACCAGCCCGCAGCTCACCGACCGCGGCCTGAAGAACGTCTTCCGCGTCTGCGGCCGCGACGACCAGCAGGGCGAGGTGGCGGCCAAGCTGATCGCCGACCGCTACAAGGGCAAGAAGGTCGCCATCGTCCACGACAAGCAGGCCTACGGCCAGGGCCTCGCCGACGACGTGAAGCGCCGGCTGAACGCCGCCGGCATTACCGAGGCCGCCTTCACCAGCATCACCGCCGGCGAGAAAGACTATTCCGCCCTGATCACCCGGCTGAAGTCGGACGGCGTGGACGTGCTCTACTACGGCGGCTACGACCAGGAGCTGGGCCTGATCGCCCGCCAAGCGGCGGACCAGCAGTTCCGCCCGCAGATCATCGGCGCCGACGGCATCCAGCCGCAGTCCTACTGGAACATCGCCGGCGACACGGCGGAAGGCACGCTGTTCACCTTCTCACCCGACCCGCAGCGCAACCCCGCCGCCAAGCCGGTGGTGGAGGCCCTGCAGGCCAAGAACATCCGCACCGACGGTTTCACCCTGTTCGCCTACGCCGCGGTGCAGACCTATGCCGAGGCCGTGCAGAAGGCCAACAGCGCCAAGCCCGACGCCGTGGCGAAGGCGCTGCGCGCCGGCCCGTCCTTCGATACGGTGGTCGGGTCGCTGTCCTTCGACGACAAGGGCGACCTGAAGCAGCCGGGCTACGTGTTCTGGGCCTGGAAGAACGGCGAGAAGGTCCAGGTGGACTGAGTCCATCCGGCCGATTCGGAAAGGAAGGAAGGCGGGGCCGCTGTGCCCCGCCTTTTTTCCGTCAGCCTGATTCGTGATGGTCGGCGATTGCCAAGGGCCGGCGCGAACCTTTTTCCCCGCCGCCGTGTTTGCGCAGAGGTACCCACACACCGCCACCACGAACCGCCACCACGAACCGCCATTGGGCAGGGAGGCCGCATGCATCGCCACGCCGGACGTCGTTCGCGCACGGGCAGGACCGCCGGGATCATCCTGTGCACCGGCCTTCTCGGCCTCGGCGCCTGCGCCTCGCTGGGGCCGCCGCGCACCGCGGAGCCGGCGCCCGGAGCGGTGGAGGCGCTGAACGGCATGGTGAAAGGTCCCTGCAACCGTCCGGTCGCCTCCGTCCTCGCCGGGGAGGGGATTCCGGTCGGGCAGTTCCGGACCGCGATCTACAGCGAGGCGCGCACCGGGCCGAGTGCGCGGGTGTCGCAGTACGAGATGTGGCTCTATCCGCGCGACAAGGCCGGCGTCCTCATCGTCAAGATGGACGAGAGCTGCCGCCCGATGCAGATCTACACGCGGGAAGGCGGCAACGTGCAGGCCTTCAAGGCGGGATAGGCGTCGCCTCGGCCGCTGGCACTCTGGCAATCGCCGACTCCGATTCCGGAGCCGGATGGGTTGGCAATCGCCGACTGACCTGCCGCCGACTCACCCGCGCGCGGCGGGCAGGATCTTGCGCTCCGGAATCGGCGGGGGTGACGGGTAGAGCAGCACCCCGGTGTCGGAGAACTCCACCCGTGCGGCCTCGTAGACGGCCAGCGCCAGATCCAGCGCCACGCGGAACTCCGGCTTGAAGTGCTTCAGCTCCTTGTAGCCGCCGCCGAACTGGGTGAAGAGCGCCTTCCAGGTCACCGGAATCGGGTCGCGCAGCACATGCAGCCGGTAGGCCAGCCAGACATAGACGTCGATCGCCATGGAGCAGCCGCCGATGTGGCGGATCGCCGGCTCCCAGATCGGGACGGGAGAGCGCTTCAGCGCGGCGAAGAAGGTTTCCGACAGCTGCACCGTCTCGCGCCACAGCGTGCCCTGGCCGTCGTCGTCGCGCAGGCGGATGCCGCCGTTGACGATGTTCTCCTTGGCGAAGCCCTCGGCCCCGTCCTTGTCCCAGAAGAAGGTCAGGCGGCACAGGTTGATGCGGGTTGCCTGCTCCTGCACCGCCTTGTAGGTGGACCCGCCGGCCGAGACGCCCATGCGGTCGAGCCAGTCGTTCATCGAGCGGCCCAGCTCGATCTCGCGGCTGTTGTCCTGAATGGCGCGGGTCTGGAGATAGAGCAGGATCAGCCGCGCCTTGGCGCCGTAGGGCACGCCGACCGGCATCAGGCTGCCGTCGCGCTTGCGCTCCTTGCCCGGTTCGACCAGCAGGGTGACGCGGCCCTGGTCGCGGCGCCATTCGGCGTCCGGCGCCAGCTTCCGGTGGGGCAGGCTGGTCAGGCAGAAACCGGAATAGGTGATGCCCAGCGCGTTGGACTCGTCCTCCAGCACCGCCGCCGCGACATCGACGACGCTGGCCCGCTTCGGGTCCACGAGGTTCCGCGCCTCGCGCCGGCCATGCGTCATGATGAGTTGGTGCACGTCGCCCATAGGTCCCCCCGTCCATTCTGCCTGCAGTCGATCATGCACCGCCGGGAGAGTCCATTTGGCGATCGCCGACGAGGCTAATTGAGACCTAATTGCTGGAGTCTATTTGCTAGGTCGGCGATTGCCTGGGGACGACTCGGGGGTGCGTCGGCGATTGCCAGAAGACTCGTCGGCGTTCGCCAAGGGACCTTGTGGGAATCATCGGAGACTCGGCCCAGACTTAAAGCGACTCGGGCATTGGTCGGCGATTGCCAAGGCGGGGTGGGGCCGGCGAGTCGCGACTCGGGATTTCATGGGGTGGTCTTGGTGATGTCTGAGCCGGTGGTCGGCGATTGCCAAGGCGCCGCGGTGGGCCGGTTTGGCAATCGCCGACTCCTCCCTCCCCTCGGCGGGTGAGGGGACGTGGCACGGTCGGCGATTGCCAAGGCGCCGTTCCTCATGCCGGGCACCCCTGCCTTGCGGGACCATGCGGGCACGAAACGCCAGCGCGGCTGTTTACGCTTGGCCTCCGCGGTGATGGGGGCGTGCTTTGGGAGATCCGGGAGATGAGCGACGAGGGTTTCACGGACCGCGTTCTGGACGGCGTGAACGGGCTGGACGGAACCGCCCGCCGCAAGGCCGTCGCCCTGGGCGCGGAGGTGCCGGCCCTGCGCGACGGGCTCCAGGTGCCCAGCTCCCGCATGGTGCTGATGCCGGCGCTGGGGGCGCTGTGGGCCGCCGGACTGGGCATGGAGAAGCCGGGCTGGTCGCGCCTCGCCCGGCAAGGGCTGCTCGCCATCGCGCTGGGGACGGTGGCCGGCAAGGGGATCAAGCGCGTCGTCTGCCGCGCCCGTCCGAACGAGGGCCGCGACCCCAGCCGCTGGGGCAAGGCGGACGGCAAGCACGCCTCCTTCCCCTCCGGCCACGCCATCAACGTGTCGGCGCTGACCACGGCGGTCGGGCTGAACCGCGGCCTCTCCCCGGCCACCATGGTCAGCCTCGGCTTCGCCGCGGCGGTGGGCTGGTCGAGCCTCGCCACTGAGCGGCACTGGGCGTCCGACTACGCCGCCGGCATGGCGACCGGCGTGCTGGCCGGTCTGGCCGCCAAGGCGCTCGACGGCTGGGCGGAGGACCAGCTGTCCTGAGGAGCTGGCGTCGCCCCCGCCCTCACCCCGCCGGATCGGCGAGCGCGTGCAGCAGCCGCTCGCGGATCTGGGCCAGCTTGCTCTCATGGGTGACCTTCAGACCGAAGACGTCCTTCACATAGAAGACGTCGATGGCCTTCTCCCCGTAGGTCGAGATCTTCGCCGAAGAGATTTGCAGCGTCAGGTTGGTCAGCGCGCGGGTCAGGTCGTAGAGCAGGCCGGGGCGGTCGCGCCCGTTGACCTCGATCACCGTGTGGGTGGTCGAGGCGTTGTTGTCGATCAGCACGCGCGGCGGCACGTGGAAGACCCGGGTGCGGCTGGCGTGCGGGGCCTTGCGCTTGGTCAGGTCGTGCAGCGGCTTCAACTGGCCGGACAGCACTTTCTCGATCATCACCGACAGCTTGGCGAGCTTGTCGCCGCTCTCGAAGGCGCCGCCGCCCGCCGCGTCCTGCACGGTGAAGACGTCCAGCGCCATGCCGTTGGTCATGGTGAAGATGCGGGCGTCGACGATGTCCGCCCCCGCCGCCGCCAGCGCCCCGGCGAGGCGGGAGAACAGGCCGTGGTGGTCGGTGGCGAAGATCGTCACCTCGGTGATCGCCCGGCCGCGGTCGATGCGCGTGTTGACGGTCAGCGGCCGTTCGTCGCGCAGCGCCTCGCGGACCAGCCGCGCCTGCCGGCCCAGCGTCTCCGCGTCGAAGGCCAGCCAGTAGGCGGGATAGCCGAGCGCGAGATGCCGGTCGAAATCGGCGTCGTCGAAGTCGGACAGCTCGGCCCGCAGCGCCGCCTGGGCGGCCTGGATGCGGCGCCCGCGCCCTTCGACCGACAGGCCGCCGGACATCACCTCCTCCGAACGGTTGTACAGCTCGCGCAGAAGCGTGGCCTTCCAGTTGTTCCAGCGCTGCGGCCCGACCGCCCGTATGTCCGCCACCGTCAGCACCAGCAGCAGGCGCAGCCGCTCCGGCGACTGGACGAGCGAGACGAAGTCGCGCACCGTCTTGTCGTCTTCCAGGTCGCGCTTGAAGGCGGTGTAGGACATGGCGAGGTGCCAGCGCACCAGCCAGGCCACCGTCTCCGTCTCCTCCGCCGTCAGGCCGAGCTGCGGGCACAGCTTCTCCGCCACCCGCGCGCCGAGGATGGAATGGTCGCCGCCGCGGCCCTTGGCGATGTCGTGCAGCAGCACGGCGACGTAGAGCGCGCGCCGCGACACCACCTTGTGGATCACCTCCGACGACAGCGGCAGCTCGTCGGTCAGCTCGCCCATCTCGATCTTGTGCAGGATGCCGAGAGCGAACAGCGTGTGCTCGTCCACCGTGTAGACATGGTACATGTCGTACTGCATCTGCGCGACCACCCGGCCGAAGTCGGGGATGAAGCGGGCCAGCACCCCGGCCTCGTTCATGCGGCGCAGCGTGATCTCCGGGTCCTTGCGGCCGGTCAGGATCTCCAGGAACAGCCGGTTGGCCTCCGGGTCGGCGCGCAGCTTCGGCCCCACCACCGACAGCGAGCGCGTGATGGCGCGCAGAGCGTTGGGGTGGATGTCGATGTCGTTCTGCTGGGCGGTGTGGAACAGCCGGATCATGTCCAGCGGCTCGTCCTTGAACTGGCGGTCGCTGCGGACGTTCAGCCGCTCGCCGTCCACCACGAAGCCGTCCACGTCCTTGCGGCGGGCGAGTGCGGCCAGCCGCAGGATGTTGAACTTGGGCGGACGCTTCGATTCCGCCTCCAGCGCCGCGCAGAAGATGCGCGTCAGGTCACCCACATCCTTGGCGACCAGGAAGTAATGCTTCATGAAGCGTTCCACGCCCTTGGTCCCGGCGTGGTCGGTGTAGCCCATGCGGTTGCCGATCGACGTCTGCACGTCGAAGGTCAGCCGGTCCTCCATGCGCCCGGTCAGGTAGTGCAGGTGGCAGCGCGCGGTCCACAGGAAGTTCTGCGCCTTGGCGAAGCGCTGCGCCTCCTCCGGCAGCAGCACCTTCTTGCCGACCAGATCGTCGACGTCCTCGACCCGGTACAGGTACTTGGCGATCCAGAACAGGGTCTGCAGGTCGCGCAGGCCGCCCTTGCCGTCCTTCAGGTTGGGTTCCAGCACATAGCGGCTGTCGCCCAGCTTCAGGTGGCGGTTGTCGCGCTCGGCCAGCTTGGCCTCGACGAATTCCGGCCCGGTGCCGGCCACCACCTCGCGGTCGAAGCGGCGGCGCAGCTCGGTGAACAGCTTGCGCGGACCCCAGAGGTAGCGGGACTCCAGGATGGCGGTGCGGATGGTGACGTCGGCCTTGGACTGGCGGATGCAGTCGTCGACGCTGCGCACCGCGTGGCCGACCTTCAGCCCGAGGTCCCACAGGATGTAGAGCATGTACTCCACCACCTGCTCCACCCGCGGGGTGCGCTTGTAGGGCAGCAGGAACAGCAGGTCGATGTCGGAGAAGGGCGCCAGCTCGCCCCGGCCGTAGCCGCCGGTGGCGACGATGTCGAACACCTCGCCGGAGGTCGGGTTGGGCGAGGGGAAGATGTGGGTGACCGTGAGGTCGGCCAGCGAACGCACCACCCCGTCGGCGAGGTAGCAGTTCTGCCGCACGCAGTCCTCGCCCGACCCCTTGGCCTCGAAGCGGGCGCGCACCTCCGCCCGTCCGTCGTTCAGCGCGCCGCGCAGCCGGGCGATCAGGGCGGGGCGCAGCTTGTCGCCGGTTCCATGCTCCGCCACCAGCTTCTCCAGATCCTCCGCCAGCTTGCGCCGGGACAGGATCGCGCGCTTGTTGGGGATGTTGGCGGTGCCGGCGTCCTTGGCGTCGGACGCATCGGCGGAGGCGGCGCGGGTGGAGAGCATCGGCAAAACGTGAGCCTTCCCAGGAATGCGAGGGGTGCGACGAACCGTGCGGCGTCCCGACTATAACGGGAAAGACGATAATTCGCACGCGGCACACCAAAAGAGGCTGCCGTCTGTTTCCTGCATGATCCAACTGGGAGCGGCGCTGTGACGACTGCGCTGTGACGGCCGTCACTGACGCGCTCCAATCCGAAGAGGTAAGGAGTCGTCCGTGAGACACGCGCGAGGGAGGCCATTGATGATCCCGAACCCCGGTACGGCACGGCGGGAGCTGGCGAACCTCGGCAATGCCCTGACCCTGGCGGAGCGCGGCCTGCCGCGCCACACCCCGGCCGAACTGATGGCTTGGCTGGTGCATGCCCTGGCGCTGTGCCCCGGCTCGATCGGTGACGCGCTTCTCTTCGAGATTTGCGGCACCGCCACCGACACCGGCGCCCCCGACAACGTCAAGATCGCCCAGATCCGCAAGGGCTGGGCTGCGGTGGTGCGGGCGCAGTTCCGCCTGCGCGGGCTGATCGTGGTCGCCGGCGAAGGCGACTGGCGAGTGTACGGTGACGAGGGATGGTCAGGGAAACAGAGGGGTATAAAGAAGAATTATACAAAATAGGACGTTCTTGTCATTTTAAAAAAGAGCGCATCGGGAGATGCGCTCTTTTTTTGCGGCGCGATCAATCGCCTTCGTGAGGAAGGACATACATTGGGCTATCCCTTCTGCTGCGTTGCTTGTGTTGGTACTTTTAATTGTAGTTTTACCAGTCTTTGCAAGACTGGAATTGCTCAACACTTTGCCTTCATCATTCTCCTCCGTCAAGTGGCCTTAAGGCTGATCCAAAAAGTATGGTCAAAGCGGTGTTGTATGCATCCAACTCTCCTCCTCTCAAAAATTCCTTCATTTTTGTTAGGACATCTGCGGAGTTCTCAGGGGAGGTTTCCTGGGTATAATCCATTCTTCCTTTGGTGAGGGCGAATAATCTGCTTGCGAGTTCCGAGGCGTACCTTCTCGCTTTGTCTCTGTTTTCCAACCAGAACCAAGCAGCAGCCAATGTCTCTGTCGTCTCAAGATCAGCTTTGCTTTTCTTCTGCACAAACTCTTCAAGAGAAGCGACAGCTGAACTCAGCTCGGGTCTTGCAGAGTTGTCAATTTTTGCCAGCTCAAGTATGTAATATACCCAGGAGTTTGTAGCCTTCAGACCTTCCAAATTTTTGGAGTCTGCAATAAATTCAGATTTACTTTTGGCTTCGTAACAATAAGTGATAGCGCTACGGAGCAGCTTTCCTTTCTCGTCCAGAGATGAAATGCTTTTGCTCTTAAACCATATGGCGAATGCGAGATTGCGAGGAACCGCGGCATGAAGCCAATGGTCTGAGGAAATGGCGCTGTCCGTTGACAACGTCTCCATGGCTCTTTTGAAATAGCTGATCGACATGTCAATGTCTGGCAGTCGCATCAAGCGCGCATGCCGGTAAAGAGCAACTGTATCATTTGGATACTTACTTATAATCCTTTCATATATTGACGATATTCGATCAAAATCGTCATCTGACCCAAGGGTCCTGCAATAGGCATCTTCCATGGCAAGTCCATAGTCGACGTCCCAATTTCCCACTTTCGCAGAAAGAATATTCTTTTTTTCTGCTATTTTGTACAGCTCATCAAATGCCAGGGCAGCTTTTAAGAAAAGGTCTTTCTTGGCCTTTTCGTCGTGGCTTCTTTCCGCGTTCTCTCGTGTCAGGAATGCGTTGGTCAGAAGCTCATGCATGTCGGTGGGCAGCACGCTTTGCAGAATGGAGCGCGCCGATGCTGCGGAGTCAGCCGGGCGGCTGTCGGTTCGCGTGGGTGAATCGGCAATTTTCCGTGAGGCGATGGCGTTGTTGAAAATGATGCTGGCCTGCTGGCTTGCGCCATCGAGGCTTGTTTTTAAAGCATTCAGATATGGCATCCATGTTTTGATCTGTGGATCGCTGGGATCCAGCGAACCACCACGCTGAGGAATATAACGAAGCGCATGTTCGGTTTCACACCATGCCTCTTCAAATATATCCCTTATCTGTATTTCTACAGTAAAATCTATGTCCACATTTTTCCCGTCTGGTCCCTTGAAGTGAACAGGTACATAGGCGACCAAATGGACAGAAGAGTACCCGCTCTTTTTTGTCTCGGGCGGCTGTAGAACCGCTTCAAAACCATACTTCTTAACGAGGCCAAGGATATCTTCGTTAATGGACAAAGGATCGCCATCGGGTCTGCTTGTGTAGATAACAAGCTCCTTCAAGCCATCTTTCTTGAACGGGGAAGCTATTACGGAGTTATGGCGTATTAATTCGATTATTGTCGAAACGGCTAGAGGGATATGCTGAAGAAATTTTGTTACTATGCGAAATCCAACAGCGTCCGTTACATGCTCCGGTTCATAATGCCATGCCGTGTCGCCAAACCTTTTCGACTCGCTTCTTTTTCTTTCAACTTTCTCCTTTATTGAAGATGTCTGCTTTATTCTGTGCTTCAAGGCGTAAGGCTTGATGTCTTCGGCCGAAGACTCGATCAGGACTTTTTCAAGAACTGGAAGCAATAGCTTGTAAGCCTCCTGGGCGCCGGCGTTTGCTCGCGCAGCCCGTACCGTTAATTCATCTCCTTCGCTGCGACCGCTAGTATTTCTGCTCATTTCTTTATTCGCTTCTTTGCTAAGGGTCGTTTGTATTTTTTCAACAATTCAGAGAACATCTTTTTTGGAGATGCCTCGAATCATCCTGACGAAACATAACTCACGAAGAGTTTTCAGAAAAATAAAAAGAGGAAAGGAAGGGAAAAAATTCATATGTATGTATTTATCGAAATGTCGAAAGGGGTTTTGCTGTCTGAAAACTGAATGTGAATGTATGAATGCATGGTTGGCCGAGGGGCTGTGGACAAAAATGGACCTCAACCCGACCTCACATTATCAAGCGCAAAGCCCGACGGGTCAGGCTTTGCGCTTGTCATCAAACGACGGGCGCGTCCGTCCGGCGGCTTGCCTTTGCAGGCATGAATGTGCGGGGCCGCCGTCGCGGACCTTACCGTCGCGCATCAGTCAGCACTGGCGCTCGACCGTGCCAGCCATCTGATTTTACTCCTCGCGCACCGACAGGTGGATGTTGGCGCCGCCGTTGCCTTCGAGAATCTCGGCGGCCTCCACCTCGTCCTCCACCTCGGCGGTGCGCACCCACAGGATGACGCCGCCGGTCTCCAGCGCGCGGCTGAACTCGTCCGTGTCGGGATGGCTGGTCAGCTCGTCCAGGTAATCCTTGATGGCGACGCCGCCCAGACCGGCGGCGACGATGGCGGCCAGCGGCGCGGCGATCGGACCGCCGACGATGGCGAGAAGCCCGGCGGTGGTCAGGGGGAAGGCGTATTTCAGCTCGCCCACCAGCCCGGTCAGGGCCTCGTCCGACGGGGCCTGCGGGCGCTGGTCGGCGGCCTCCAGCGAGGTGTGGCTGGCCAGCACCGACAGGTCGTCGCGGTCGAAGCCGGCGTCCAGAAGGGCGGCCACGGCCTTGTCGAACGCCTCGCGGGTCTTGAACAGGGCGACGACCTCGCGCACCTCCCGGACGGTGTCCTGGCCATTCGTGGTCCGGCCATCAGTGTTGTCGGGCGCTTGCGTCACGGCGGTCTCCTTCAGCTTCGGCTTGCTCGTTCTACGGGCATCGAACAGTCTAACGAAGCGGTCATCGCGGCACCAGCGCGGGCGTGCTAGGGTGCCGGCCCGACCTCGCCCGTCACAACGCAACCGGTTGAAGACCCGTGTCCGACGCGCCCGCCACCATTTCGCCCGCCGCCATCGTTCCTCCCGCCATCATTCCCCCCGATGCCACCCCGATGATGGCGCAGTATCTGGAGATCAAGCAGGCCCATCCCGACTGCCTGCTGTTCTACCGGATGGGCGATTTCTACGAGATGTTCTTCGAGGACGCGGTGAACGCCGCCCGAACGCTGGACATCGCGCTGACCAAGCGCGGCCAGCATCTGGGCGAGGACATCCCAATGTGCGGCGTCCCGGTCCACAGCCACGAATCCTACCTGCAGCGCCTGATCCGCCAGGGCTTCCGCGTCGCCATCTGCGAGCAGATGGAGGATCCGGCGGAGGCCAAGAAGCGCGGTTCCAAGTCGGTGGTGAAGCGCGGGGTCATCCGCATCGTCACCCCCGGCACGCTGACCGAGGACAGCCTGCTCGATTCCCGCGCCTCCAACTGGCTGGCCGCGGTGGCGGAAGCGGCGGGCGGCCTCGGGCTGGCCTGGCTGGAGCTGTCCACCGGCGAACTGGTCGTGCAGCCTGTGGAACGCGCCGGCCTCGGCGCCGCGCTCGGCCGCCTCGACCCGCAGGAGGTGCTGGTCTCCGAGAAGCTGTGCCAGAGCCCCGACCTCTATGAGCTGTGGGGCGAGTGGAAGCCGCGCCTGACCGTGCAGCCGACCCCACGCTTCGACAGCGAGAACGGGCGGCAGCGGCTGCTCGGCCTCTACGGCGTCGGCACGCTGGACGCCTACGGCCAGTTTTCGCGCGCCGAGGTGGCGGCGGCCGGCGCCCTGGTCGCCTATGTGGAACTGACGCAGAAGGGCCGCGTGCCGCGCCTGTCGCCGCCGCGCCGGCTCGGCCCCGGCGCGGTCATGGAGATCGACGCGGCGACCCGCCGCAACCTGGAGCTGACCCGCACCCTGACCGGCGACCGGCGCGGCAGCCTGCTCGCCACCATCGACCGCACGGTGACCGGGGCGGGGGCGCGTCTGCTCGCCGCCCAGCTCTCGGCGCCGCTGACCAACCCCGCGGCCATCGCCAAGCGGCTTGACATGGTTGAATTCGCGCTGAACGAGGAGCGGCTGCGCGGCGACCTGCGCGAGGCGCTGCGCCGCTGCCCGGACCTGGAGCGCGCCCTGTCCCGCCTGACGCTGGGACGCGGCGGCCCGCGCGATCTCGCGGCCGTGCGCGACGGTCTGGCCCAGGCGTCGACCATCCGCCTGCTGCTCAACGGCCATCCCGGCGGCCCGTTGCCCGACGGGCTGGGCGCCGTGACCAAGGGGCTGGGCGAGCACAGCGAGCTGGTCAATCAGTTGACCCAGGCGCTGGCGCCGGAGCTGCCACTGCTCGCCCGCGACGGCGGCTTCATCGCGCGCGACTATTCCTACGCGCTTGACGAGCTGGTGACCCTGCGCGACGAGAGCCGGCGGCTGATCGCCGGGCTTCAGGTCAAATACGCCGGCATCGCCGGGGTTCCGGCGCTGAAGATCAAGCACAACAACGTGCTCGGCTATCACATCGAAGTGACGGCGACCCACGCGGACAAGCTGATGTCCGAGAAGGGGCGCGAGGTCTTCATGCACCGCCAGACCATGGCGAACGCCGTGCGCTTCGGCACGGTCGAGCTGTCGGACCTGGAGCGCCGCATCTCCGAGGCCGCCGACAAGGCGCTGGCCGTGGAGCTGGAGCTGTTCAACGACCTCGTGGAGGAGGTGACCAGCCGCGCCGAGGCCATCGCCCAGGCGGCCCACGCGCTGGCCGCGCTCGACGTCGCCGCCTCGCTGGCCGAGCTGGCGGCGGAGCGGCGCTACCGCCGGCCGGTGGTGGACGGCAGCCTCGCCTTCTCGATCAAGGGCGGGCGGCACCCGGTGGTCGAGGCGGTGCTGGACGCCGGCAACGCCGGACCCTTCGTCGCCAACGACTGCGACCTCGCCCCGGACAACCGGCTGTGGCTGCTGACCGGCCCGAACATGGCCGGTAAGTCGACCTTCCTGCGCCAGAACGCGCTGATCGCCGTGCTGGCCCAGATGGGCGGCTTCGTGCCGGCGGAGAGCGCGCACATCGGGGTGGTGGACCGGCTCTACAGCCGCGTCGGTGCGGCCGACGATCTGGCGCGCGGCCGCTCGACCTTCATGGTGGAGATGGTGGAGACCGCGGCCATCCTGAACCAGTCCGGCGACCGCGCGCTGGTCATCCTGGACGAGATCGGGCGCGGCACGGCGACCTTCGACGGCCTGTCCATCGCCTGGGCCTGCGTGGAGCATCTGCACGACGTCAACCGCTGCCGCGCGCTGTTCGCCACCCACTACCACGAGCTGACCATGCTGGCCGGCAAGCTGCCGGGCCTGTCCTGCCACACCATGCGCATCAAGGAATGGCAGGGCGACGTCGTCTTCCTGCACGAGGTGACGGCGGGGGCGGCGGACCGCAGCTACGGCATCCATGTGGCGAAGCTGGCCGGCCTGCCCGGCGCCGTGGTGGGCCGTGCCGAGGAGGTGCTGACCATCCTGGAATCGGGCGACCAGAACGCCGCCATCCACCGTCTGGCCGAGGATCTGCCGCTGTTCAGCGCCGCCCTGAAGCGCCCGCCGCCGGCCCCCGCGGTGTCGGCGCCCGCCGCTCCGCTGGAACCGTCGCGGGTGGAGGAGGCGCTGAAGTCCATCGACCCGGACAGCCTGACGCCGCGTCAGGCGCTGGAGGAGTTGTACCGTCTGAGAGGATTGCTCCCTTAGACGGGAATATTTGCGACGATAGACACGCTGTTGTATGAGAATCCGCCGCCGCAGCGTCCCGTGCCATGGGCAAGGGGCGTTGTCATCCAAGCGGCGGGAAGGGGGTGTGTTTATTGACCCCTGGTAAGGTGCTGGTGATCTGCACGGTCATCCAGACGGTCGTCGCGATCCTCGCGCTGCTCGTCACCGTGCTGTAACCCAGACGACGGAGGGGCGGCGCTGCAACGCCGCCCCTCTTTTCGTGTGCACGCCGTTCCGGCCATCGGCCTTTCCGAACGCGCGGTACCGGAGGTGTCGTCTATTGACCACTGGTACGGGAAATATAGCGCTGAACCACAGCCGCCGCAATCCCATCCCCAGGGTCATCGCGGGGGCGCTATGCCTGTTCCACAGCGTCCTCGTCCATCGGGGCGCCGCGGTCGCGGATGGGGATGACATGATGTTGGGCAGCAGAACGTTGCGTGTGGCGCAGCTTCTCCTCCACCGCCTCGTTCACGAACTGGTCGAGCGAGCGGCCCTCCCGCTCGGCGGCCTTCGATGCTTCGGATTCCAGCGATTTGTGCAGATGAACCATTCGGTGCCTCCCCCAACGCGGAACGGACTCTGTCCGATGCTTCAGATGGGAAGCCCGCGTTCGCGCTGCGAGCCGACTTACCCGGAAGCGCCGTCCCGATCGGAAGCGTCCGGCGGGGCGCTCGCGGACGGCAGGAGCGGCTTGGCGTGCAGCGCGCGGGCGGCGACGGCCATCGGGTCCTCGCCCGGCGCGCAGGGATGGGTGGCGGCCAGCAAGGCCTCGGGCACGCTGGCGGCGATGTAGTCGGCCACCGTCTCATGCACCGGAATGATCATGGCGATGCGGGTCAGGTCCACCACCTTGCGCACCTGCCCGGACGCGCAGAGCAGGGACATCGCCTTGCCCGTCGACAGGGCCTCGCCGTTCATCACCAGCAGCAGGCCGACGCCCGTGCTGTCGATGAACTCCAGCCCGGTCAGGTCGAGGAGGTGGCGGCGCTCCGTCCCGTTCTTCACGTCGGCGATGGCCTGCCGCACCGGGCCGGCGTCCTGGCTGGTGAAGCGCCCGGTGAGCACCAGACGGGCGAAGTGCCGCTCCTGTTCCTTGCGATACTGCACGGCCCGCATCCCTTTCCGACGTCCGGCGGCCATGATCCGGTCCGGGCCTTCGCCGGGCAAGCGGACGGCGGCCTCGGGTCCTGCGCGATGTTGACGCAGGGCAGCCCCTTTTTGTCACGGCCTCCTTGTCCCTTGACGGCGCGCCGCCGCAGTCCTACAAGCGGAGACACGTGGTGATTTGGTCGACCGGCTTGCGGGCCACGTAAAACAATCCGCTAAAAAGGTCCGAGCCGCGTCCGCGCCTCGACCCGATCGGTCGGGGCGTTTTTTGTTGTGCCGGTCTGCCCCGCCGGCGGACAGAGGAGACACAGCGGCCATGGCGCGCACCGATCATCGCAATCCGAACGTCGCGGGGCTTCGCCCGCGCTCCCGTCTGGTCCATGGCGGCGTCCGCCGCTCGTCCTTCGACGAGACCTGCGAGGCGCTCTACCAGACCTCCGGCTTCGTCTACGGCTCGGCGGAGGAGGCGGAGAGCGCCTTCGTCAACGACGGCTCCCGCCACGTCTATTCGCGCTTCCGCAACCCGACCACGGCGATGTTCGAGGATCGGCTGTGCGAGTATGAGGGGGCGGCCTGGGCCTACGCCACGACCAGCGGCATGGCCGCGGTGCACGGCGCCCTGTGGTCGAACCTGCGCACCGGCGACCGCATCGTGGCGCCGCGCTCGCTGTTCATCTCCTGCTACTGGGTGATCAAGGAGCTGTCGGCCCGCTTCGGGGTCGAGGCGGTCTTCGTCGACGGCACCGACCTGTCCCAGTGGGAAGAGGCGCTGGCCAAGCCGACCAAGCTCGTCTTCCTGGAGACGCCCAGCAACCCTGGGCTGGAGGTCGTCGACCTGCGCGCCGTCAGCGATCTCGCCCACAAGGCCGGGGCCAAGGTGGTGGTCGACAACGCCTTCGCCACGCCGGTGCTGCAGCGCCCGTTCGAGATGGGGGCCGACGTCGTCATCTATTCGGCGACCAAGCACATCGACGGCCAGGGCCGCTGTCTGGGCGGCATCATTCTGACCAACGACAAGCAGTACGGGTCGGAGGTGATCCACCCCTACCTGCGCCACACCGGCCCGACCATCTCCCCCTTCAACGCCTGGCTGCTGCTGAAGGGGCTGGAGACGCTGGAGCTGCGCGTCTCGGCGCAGAGCGCGTCGGCCCTGACGGTGGCGGAGTTCCTGGAGGGCCACGCGAAGGTGGAGCGGGTGCTCTATCCGGGTCTGGCCAGCCACCCGCAGCACGACCTTTGCCGCAGCCAGATGACCGGCGGCGGCACCATGCTGTCGATCTTCCTGAAGGGCGGCAAGGAGGAGGCCTTCCGCGCCCTGAACGACCTGCGGATGGTGATGATCTCCAACAACCTCGGCGACTCCAAGAGTTTGGTCACTCACCCCGACACCACCACCCATTCCAAGCTGACGGTGGAGGAGAAGGCGGCGGCGAACATCCGTCCGAACCTGCTCCGCCTGTCCGTCGGGCTGGAGGACGCCCAGGACATCGTTGAAGATCTCGACCGCGCGCTCGCTTCCCTGTAAAGACTGGACCCGGAACCAAATGCTGCAGTGCAGCGTTGGCGTCCGGGTCACGGTTTTTTCGGCCCGGTCGGGTCTTTCGGTCCGGTCGGGTCCTTTGGTGAGGTGGAGCGAATGGCGAGACGCAAGGCCGGCAACGGCGAACCGACGCAACGCTTTCTGACGGTGGCGGGCGATCTGACCCGAACCGGCGTCAAGACGGGCGAGATGGGGGTGGCGGCGGCCCAGACGATCGGCTACCGCACCGCGATGATGGCGGCGGCCATGAACAACCCCATCGACCTCGCCAACCCGGAGTTCGTCCGCATGGGCTCCGAGAAGGTGGAGGCGATGGTGGAGGCCACCCACGCCGTCGCCAAGGGCATCGGCGAGATGCAGCAGGCCTGGATGACCCTGATGCAGGGCCAGCTTCAAGCCGCCATGGTGATGGTGACCGGCCTCGGCCAGTGCCGCAACCCCGCCGACCTGATGGAGTTGCAGCGCCGCACCGTCACCGAGACGGTCGAGGCCGGCATCCACGCCGCGCTCTACATGGTCGAGTCGGCCACCGCCCTGACCCAGGCCGGCATGACCCCCGCCTACCGCACCGTCCGCGCCAACGCCCGCCGTCTGGCGAAGTTGCACGGTTAGTTTGCGGTTCACCACGAAGGCACAAAGACACAAAGACAATCACGAAAACCTTTGTGATTCCTTTGTGCCCTTCGTGTCTTCGTGGTTGGAAACCTCTTCACATCAGCACTGTACGATCACTGCCCCAGCACTTCGAAGCTGGACGGGGCGGGATCGATCACGCGGGGGCCGCCGGGGGTAACCTCCAGAACGGCTAGGCCGCGCTCCACGACACCGTCCGCGCGCAGGCGGAAGATGCCGTCCATGCCTTCGAAGCCGTTGGGGTTGTTCAGCGCCGCCCGGTCGAAGCGGCCCGCCGCGTCGGGCATCTTGGCCAGCACCGCGGCGATGGCCGTGGCGTCGTAGGACAGGGTGGCGATGCGCGGCGGCTTGCGCCCGTAGGTCCGCTCGAAGCGCGCCTCGAAGTCGGCGCGGCTCTGCGGCGCCGGGGCGGCGAACCACGCGCCGGCCAGGGCGGGTTCCTGGCCCAGGCCGGGCTCGTCCCACAGGCCGGTGCCGAGCAGCTTGACCTGCTGGGTGTTCAGCCCGTTGGCGGACAGCGCCGACGCCAGACCCTGCGCGCGCGGGCCGCCTTCGGCGAGCATGACCGCCTGCGGCTGCACGCCGGCCTGGGTCACCTGCCGCGCCGGCTGGGCGAGGTCGGTCACCGCCGGGTCGTAGCGCTCGACCTGCGCCACCTGCCCGCCGAACTGGCGCGAGGCCGCCTGCACGGCGTTGACCACGGCGTCGCCGTAGGCGGTGCGCGGGGCCAGCGCGACGTAGCGCGTGGCGCCGCGCGAGCGGGCGAAGCCGACCACGCGGGTCACCTGATCGGCGGGGACGAAGCCCAGCACATAGGTGCCGTTGCCGGCCTGGGTCCAGTCGTTGGTGAAGGCCAGCACGTCCACGCCCGCGGACTGGGCGACCGGCTTCACTGCCGCCACGTCGGCGGCGAACAGCGGGCCGAGGATCAGGCTCGCCCCCTCGGCGATCGCCTGCCGCGCCGCGTCGGCGGCGCCGGTGGGCGTGCCCTTGGTGTCGCGGGGCAGCAGCTCGAACCGGTCACCGGCCAGATCGAACAGCGCCATCTGCGCCGACTCCAGCATGGCCTGCCCGATGGCGGCGCTGGACCCGGACAGCGGCAGCAGGATCGCCACCTTCAAGGTCTGCGGGGCGGCCGGAACGGCGGCGACGGGCGCTTGCGGCGCTTGAGTCGGCGGCGCCGGGGCCTTTACAGTCGAGCAGGCCGAAAGCGTGCCGACAACCAACAGGGCGGCGGCAGCCTGCTGCCCCCAAGCGCGCGAGAAAGGTGTCGTCAAGCGTGCCACCAACGATCTCCACATCCGGTCCGGCGCCCGAGCCCGTTTCCGGGCCCGGCGTCTCTGGTGACGCTGAAGGTAGCGAGCCGAAGGCCGCAAGTAAACTCGGCGCCGGCCTTTATGTGGTCGCCACCCCCATCGGCAACGCCGCCGACATCACGCTGCGCGCGCTCGACACGCTGCGCCGCGCCGATGCCATCGCCTGCGAGGACACGCGGGTGACGGCGAAGCTGATGGGCATCCATGGCATCCACACGCCCTTCGTCTCCTATCATGAACACAACGCGGCAAAGATGCGTCCGGTCCTCATCGGCCGCATGAAAGCGGGCGAATCCATCGCGCTGGTCACCGACGCCGGCACGCCGCTGGTCTCCGACCCCGGCTACAAGCTGGTGCGGGAGTGCGTGGCGGAGGGGGTGGCGGTCACCACGCTGCCCGGCGCCTCCGCCCCGCTGGTGGCGCTGGTGCTGTCCGGCCTGCCGACCGACCGCTTCCTGTTCGCCGGCTTCCTGCCCAACAAGAGCAGCGCCCGGCGCGCCGCCGCCGGGGAGCTGAAGGGCGTTCCGGCGACGCTGGTCTTCTTCGAGTCGCCGCAGCGCCTGCCCGAGTCGCTGGCCGACCTCGCCGACATCCTGGGCGCGCGGGAGGCCGCGGTGGCGCGGGAGCTGACCAAGCTCTACGAGGAGGTGCGGCGCGGCACCCTGCCGGAGCTGGCCGCCCACTACGCCGAGGCCGGCCCACCGAAGGGCGAGGTCGTGCTGGTCATCGGCCCGCCCGGCGAGGAGGCCACCCCGACCGAGGCCGACGTCGACGCCCTGCTGCGCGAGGCGCTGACCCGCCTGTCGGTCCGCGACGCCGCCGCCGACGTGGCCGCCCGCACCGGCCAGAACAAGCGCGCCGTCTACGCCCGCGCGCTGGAGCTGTCGCGGGAGGGGAAACCATGAGCGCGCCGGACGCCCTGCGCCGCCGGGCGGAGAGCTACGGCCGCTACGCCGAGCAGCTCTGCCGGCTGGCGCTGCGGCTGAAGGGTTACCGCATCCTGGAAAGCCGCCTGCGCACACCCATGGGAGAGATCGACATCGTGGCCCGGCGGGGCGACACTCTGGCGATCGTCGAGGTCAAGGCCCGCGGCGACTGGGACACCGCGAACGAGGCGGTCAACGCCCGCCAGCGGGGCCGCCTCGCCCGCGCCGCCCACGCCTATCTGGGGGCCAACCCCCGCTATGCCGGCTATGTCTTGCGCTTCGACGTCATGCTCGTTACCCCTTGGTCGTGGCCGCGCCACGTCCCGGACGCGTGGCGGGCCTGACGCGAAGGCTGAAGAAGAGGAAGGACGCCGCCCGTGACCAGCCGCGCCGAGGCCCGTGACATCCTGCGCCGCGTGGGGCAGCAGCCGGACGAGCAGATCGATCTGGCCGAAGCCGCCCTCGCGCTGGGCGCGCTGGAGGTGCCGGGCGCCGCGCTGGCCGACTACCGCCGTCACCTCGCCGACATCGCCCATGATCTGGCGGAGCGCGTCTCGCCCACCCTCGACGGGCTGGAGGCCCGCATCTCCTGGCTGCACGAGGTCATCGTGGAGCGCCACGGCTACGCCGGCGACCAGGAAACCTACGACGACCTGCAGAACGCCAACCTGCTCCGCGTCATCGACCGCCGCCGCGGCCTGCCGGTGGCGCTGGGCATCCTGTACCTGCACGCCGCCCGCTCGCAGGGCTGGACGATGCTGGGTCTGAACTTTCCCGGCCATTTCCTGGTGCGGCTGGAGGCCGACGGCGCCCGCGCCATCCTCGACCCCTTCAACGAGGGGCAGGTGCGCACCGCCGTGGACCTGCGCGACCTGCTGAAGGCCACCGCCGGCAGCGCCGCGGAGCTGGAGCCCGGCCATTACCAGACGGTGTCCAACCGCGAGATCCTGCTGCGGCTGCAGAACAACATCAAGCTGCGCCATCTGACCGCCCGCGACGTGCCGCGCGCGCTGGAGGTGCTGGAGGCGATGCGGCTGTTCGCCCCGGCCGAGGCGTCGCTGTGGCGGGAGACCGGCCTCCTTGAGGCCCACAACGGCAACCTCGCCGCCGCCATCGCCGCGCTGGAAACCTTCCTGGAGCTGACGGCCAGCGAACGGCACCGCCATCAGGTTGCCGCGCTGATCCAGCAGCTCAAGAACCAACTGAACTGACCCCATTTCAAAAGCCCGTTTCGGAGACCCGCAGGATGAGCCTCGCCGTCGCCTTCCAGATGGACCCCATCGAGTCCATCAACATCGACACCGACTCGAGCTTCATGATGGCGCTTGAGGCGCAGAAGCGCGGGCACACGCTCTACCACTACCACCCGCGCGACCTCAGCCTGACCGGCAACGTCCTGACCGCCCGCGTGCGCGAGATGACCGTGGTCCGCCAGAAGGGCGCCCACTACACGCTGGGCGAGCCGCGGATCGTCGACCTGTCGACCATGGACGTGGTGCTGATGCGCCAGGACCCGCCCTTCGACATGGCCTACATCACCGCCACCCACATGCTGGAGCACATCCAGCCCAAGGTGCTGGTGCTGAACGACCCGGCGGAGGTGCGCAACGCGCCGGAGAAGCTGTTCGTCACCCATTTCCCCGACCTGATGCCGCCGACGCTGATTACCAGCGACAAGCAGGCCGTCCTGGACTTCCGGGCGCAGCACAAGGACATCATCGTCAAGCCGCTGTTCGGCAACGGCGGGGCCGGCGTCTTCCACCTGAAGCCGGACGACGAGAATCTCGGCTCGCTGCTGGAGCTGTTCACCCAGCTCTACCGCGAGCCGGTGATCGTGCAGAAGTACCTGCCGGAGATCCGCCAGGGCGACAAGCGCATCATCCTGATCGACGGCGAGCCCGCCGGCGCGGTCAGCCGCATGCCCCAGGAGGGCGAGGCCCGCGCCAACTTCCACGCCGGCGGCAGCGCCAAGAAGACGGAGCTGACCCCGCGCGAGCAGGAGATCTGCAAGGCCATCGGTCCGGTGCTGCGCGAGAAGGGTCTGGTCTTCGTCGGGATCGACGTGATCGGCGACTACATGACCGAGATCAACGTGACCTCGCCCACCGGCATCCAGGAGATCAACCGGCTCGACGGGTCGGCTCTGGAGGCCACCCTGTGGGACGCCATCGAGCGCCGCCACCGCGAGAGCAAGGGCGAGAACAAGGGCGAGAACAAGGGGGCCTGAGGGCCGGAGCCCCCCGCCCCCCGCCGGCCGGTCACTCGGTGAAATAGCCGGGCTGGCCGAGGTCGGCGACGAGGCCGGTCTCGCGCGGTTCCCACCCCAGCAGGGCGCGGGTGTGGGCGCTGGAGGTGGGGCAATCGACGCCGGCGAAGAAGGCGAACCACCCGAAGTGGGCGGCCGCCTCCTCCGGCGTCTTCGAGAGCACCGGCAGGCCAAGCCGCGCGCCGATGGCTTCGGCGACGCGGCGCAGCGGGACGCCCTCCTCGGCGATGGCGTGGAACGGGCCGCCCCGGGCCCCGGCCTCCAGGGCCAGCCGGTACAGCCGCGCCGCATCCTGGCGGTGCACCGCCGCCCAACGATTCTCCCCCTCACCGATGTAGGCCGAGACTCCGGTCCGGCGGGCGATGTCGTGCAGGATGCGCGCGAAGCCATGGTCGCCCACGCCGTGGGTCGAGGGCGGCAGGCGCACGACGCCGACCCGGACACCGCGGGCGGCCAGTTCCGTGGCGGCGAGTTCGGTGCGGCGGGGCAGGGCGTCGGAGGGCGGCCGGTGTGGATCGCTCTCGACCGCCACCGGCCCGCGCGCGTCCACGACCGCGCCGGCCGTCACCAGCAGGGGTCGGTCGCTGCCCTCCAGCGCCTCGCCCAGCGCCAGGATCGCCCGATGGTCCTCCCGGCAGTTGTCAGCGAAGCGCGAAAAGTCGTGGTTGAAGGCGGTGTGGATCACGCCGTCGGCCGCGGCCGCCCCGGCCCGCAGGCTCTCCAGTCGTCGAGGGAGCCGCGGTGGACCTCCGCGCCGGCCGCGGCCAGGGCCGCCGCCGCGGTGTCGGAGCGGGCGAGGCCGACAACTTGGTGCCCGTTGGCGAGCAGGTCCTGAACGATGGCCGAACCGACGAAGCCGGTGGCGCCGGTGACGAAGACACGCATGGGAAACCTCTTCCGATCAGGGTCGCAGGCCACTGTCGGCGCCGGGCTTATCCTGGTAAAGTCGTGACGTTATCGGGGTATAATGACCAACAGGACGGACCGGCGCACCATGGTGGAGAACGGATCGGGGGAAAGCAGGCTGGGCGCCTATCTGAAGGATCGCCGGGCGAAGCTCGATCCGGCGGCCTTCGGCTTTTCCGCGGAGCGCCGGCGCACCCGCGGCCTGCGCCGCGAGGAGGTGGCCCAGCGCGCCAACATCAGCACCACTTGGTACACCTGGCTGGAGCAGGGGCGCGGCGGAGCGCCGTCCGCCGACGTGCTGGAGCGCATCGCCCGCGCCCTGATGCTCACCGACGCCGAGCGCGAGCATCTCTTCCTCCTCGGCCTCAACCGCTTGCCGACGCTGCGCCATCCGGTGGGGGAGGCGGTCACGCCGCGCCTGCAGCGGGTGCTGGACGCGCTGAATCCCAGCCCCGCCCTGATCAAGACGGCGACCTGGGACGTCGTCGCCTGGAACCGCGCGGCGGCGGCGGTGCTGACCGATTACGGCGCCCTGCCGGCGGCCCAGCGCAACATCCTGCGGCTGATCTTCTGCGACCCGCGCGTGCGGGCCGCCCAGTTCGATTGGGAGGGTGTGGCGCGCTTCGTCGTCGGCGCCTTCCGCGCCGATGCGGCGCGCGCCGGTGCCGACGACGCGGTGCGGGCGCTGGTTGAGGATCTGTCGCGCCAGAGTCCGGAGTTCGCCGCCCTGTGGACCGCGAACGACGTGAGCCATTTCGGGGAGGGCGTCAAACGCCTCCGCCACCCCACGCTGGGCACCCTGGAGCTGGAATATTCGGCCTTCGCCGTGGACGGCCGGCCGGACCTGACGATGCTCGTCTACAACCCGGCCACCCCGGACGACGCCGAGCGGGTGCGGGCGCTGCTGGCCTGACCCGTCACGCCCCAGCGCTGACGGGGCGCCGTGCGAGGTCCACGTACCGGTAATCCAGCCCGTTCTCGGTCAGCAGCGGGCCGCGCTCCGTCTCCACCCACTCCGGCCCCAGCGGCGGCATGACCGTGTCGCCCTCCACATCCTGTTCGACGCGGGTCAGGTGGATCATGTCGGCGAGCGGCAGGGTTTCGCGGAACAGCTCGGCGCCGCCGATCACGGCGACCTCCGGGACGCCGCGACCGCGGCACCAGTCCAGCGCCGCGTCGAGGCCGCCGAACCAGCGCGCGCCGTCATATTCGCCCGCCGGATGGCTGCGGCTGACCACGAGATTGTCGCGGCCGGGCAGGGGCTTGCGGGGCAGCGACTCCCAGGTACGCCGGCCCATCAGGACCGGCTTGCCCATCGTCAGCTCCCGGAAGCGCTTGAGGTCGCCGGGCAGGGACCAGGGCAGGGTGCCGTCGCGGCCGATCACGCCGTTGCGCGCGGCGGCCACCACCAGACTGATGCGCATCCCAACCTCTCTCCCGGACCGTTCACCCCACCTTACGCCGCGCGGAGCTGCTGAAGGAAGCCCCCGACCTCGCGGTGCAGCGTGTCGAGCTGGTGGCCGAGCTGGCGCGACATCTCCAGCACGTCGCGGGCGGTGGCGCCGCTCTGGGTCGCCGCACCGGTGACGCCGGTGATGTTGGCCGACACCTCCTGCGTGCCGCCCGCCGCCTCCTGGACGTTGCGGCTGATCTCGCGGGTCGCCGCCCCCTGCTCCTCGACCGCCGATGCGATGGAGGTGGCGATCTCGTTCACCCGCAGGATCACCTGGGTCACGCCCTGGATCTCGCCGACCGCGTCGCCGGTCACGGACTGGATGTTGGCGACCTGGGCGGCGATCTCCTCGGTCGCCTTGGCGGTCTGGTTGGCCAGCGCCTTTACCTCGGACGCCACCACGGCGAAGCCCTTGCCGGCCTCGCCGGCGCGGGCGGCCTCGATGGTCGCGTTGAGCGCCAGGAGGTTGGTCTGGCTGGCGATGTCGTTGATGAGCTGAACGACCGCGCCGATCTTCTGCACCGCCTCGGCAAGCCCGCCGACCTTGTCGTTGGCCCGCCCGCTGAGGGTCACCGCCTCGCCGGCGATGCGCGACGACTCGGCGACCTGACGGCTGATCTCCTGGATCGAGCCGGCCAGCTCCTCCGACGCCGCCGCCACGGTCTGCACGTTGGCGGAGGTCTGTTCCGTCGCCGCGGCGACCGAGGTCGCCAGCTCGTCGGTCTGGGCGGCGGCGCGGCTCATCTCGGCCGCGCGCTCCTCCATCGTCGCCGCCGCGTCGGACACGGTGCGGACGACGGCGCCGATGCTCTGCTCGAAGCTGGCGGCCAGCGCCAGCATGGCGCGGCGCTTCTCCTCCTCGGCGCGCTGGGCCGAGGCGGCCTGCTCGGCCTCCAGCCGCTGCTTGTCGCGGGCGTTGGTCTGGAAGACCAGCACGGCCTTGGCCATGGCGCCGATCTCGTCGCCGCGCTCCGCCTCGGGGAAGCGGGTGGACAGGTCGCCGTCGGCCAGCGAGCGCATCTTGGCGCCCAGCCCGCGCAGCACCCGGCTGATGTCGGTGCCGACCCAGGCGATCAGGCCGACGGCCGGCACCGCCAGCGCCAGGATGACGAAGGCCAGCGTCCGCAACTGGTCCAGGAAGGCGGCCCGGATGTCGTCGATGAAGATGCCGGTGCCGATGAAGATGTTCCACGGTTCGAAGCCGCGGACATAGCCCAGCTTCACCGCCAGATCGCTGCCGCCGACCGTGCGCGGCCAGTCGTATTCCAGCAGGCCGTCGCCGCTGGCGCGGACCAGGCGGATGAACTCCGTGATCATGTGGACGCCGTTGGCCGACTTCAGCGGCTTGACGTCGGCGCCGATCAGCTTGGCGTTGACGTGGGCGAAGCCGTAGCCGTCCATCGTGTGGGCGAAGAGATATTCCTTGCCGCCGGCGTAGCGGATGCCGGCCACCGCGGCCTTGAAGCGGGCCTGCGCCTCCTCGCGGGTGATCTTGCCGGCGGCGGCCTCCGCCTCCAGCGTGGCGGCCAGGGTGACCCCGGTTTCCACGATGCTGTGCAGCGTGTCGAGCCGGTCGGCGTGCATTCGGCTGTAATTGAGATAAAGGCCGGCGCCGGCGATGGCGAAGGATGCGACCGAAGCCGCGACGACGAGCGCCCACAGCTTGGCCCGAATGGAAAGCTTCGTGAGGGTCATGGGATGTCTGCCTGAAACTGTCTGCCCTGTCCCGCGTCCCGGCAAGCGGCGGTTGTTTGCCCTTGTCTTTGCCGGGACTCCAAGAATGATCGACAGTCACAGGAAACTTATAAACGGACGTATAAGAATGCGGCGCGCGCCGGGGACTGGGCGCCTTTGTCACACCACGTTTCCGGGTATTCCTGCGGTCAGGCGAGAAGAGCCCCCAGCACGGCGTTCAACCGCTGCCGTCCCTCATGCGTGGCGCGCAACGTGTCCTTGCCGACCTCCAGGAAACCGCCGGCCACCAGACGCTCCAGTGCCGCGGGATCGACCAGCCCGTCGAGGTCGCGGCCGGTTTCCTCGACCAGCCGGGCGCGGGCCACCCCCTCGCGCAGGCGCAGCCCCATCATCAGCAGCTCCGACCCGCGGGACTCGCGGGCGACGGGTTCGGGCGCCGCGGCGCCGTGGCCGTCGCGCTCCACCCGCTCCAGCCAGATTTCCGGGGCGCGGTGGGCGCGGGTGGCGAACTTCTCGCCGTCCAGCGTCAGCCGGCCATGGGCGCCGGGGCCGACGCCGACGTAATCGCCGTAGCGCCAGTAGGTCAAATTGTGGCGGCTTTCCTCGCCGGGGCGGGCGTGGTTGGAGATCTCGTAGGCGGGCAGCCCGGCGCGGTCGAGCAGGCTCTGCGTCGCCTCGTAGAGGTCGCCGGCCAGATCCTCGTCCGGCAGCACCAGATCGCCCCGCGCGTGCAGGGGGAAGAAGGCCGTGCCCTCCTCGATGGTCAGCTGGTAGACCGACAGATGGCCGACCGCGTGGTCGAGCGCTTGGGTCAGCTCCGCCTCCCAGGCCGCGACGGACTGGCCGGGGCGGGCGTAGATCAGGTCGAAGCTGAAGCGGGGGAAGGTCCGCGCGGCGAGAGCGATGGCCCCGGTCGCCTCCGCCGCGCTGTGCTGGCGGCCAAGGAATTTCAGCGCCGTGTCGTCCAGCGCCTGGATGCCCATCGACAGGCGGTTGACGCCGGCGGCGCGGAAGGCGCGGAACTTGTCGGCCTCGACCGAGGTCGGGTTGGCCTCCAGCGACACTTCCAGGTCGTCGCCGACCGTCCAGCGGGCGGCGATGCGCTCCAGCACGGCGCCGACCGTCGCCGGCTCCATCAGCGACGGCGTGCCGCCCCCGAAAAAGACCGAGGTGACCCGGCGGCCAGTCGTTGCGTCCGCGTAATGATCCAGCTCCCGCACCAGCGCGGCGCGCCAGCGGTCATGCTCGACCCGGTCGCGGACGTGGCTGTTGAAGTCGCAGTACGGGCACTTCGCCTTGCAGAAGGGCCAGTGGATGTAGATCCCGAAGCCGGGCTCCCTGGCTTCGAGGCTTGGGGTCATTTGAAGCATCGCTCCACAAGCTGGTGGAAGGCGTCGGCCCGGTGGCTCATCTCGTGCTTCCTGGCCGGGTCCATCTCGCCGAAGGTGATGTCGTAACCATCCGGCTTGAACATCGGATCGTAACCGAATCCATGCTCGCCGCGCGGCGGCCAGACCAGCGTGCCGGGGCAGCGGCCCTCGACCGTCTCGACATGGCCGTCCGGCCATGCCAGCGACAGGGCGCAGACGAACCAGGCGCGGCGGTCGCTCTGGCCCCGGAGTCCCTCCTCGACCTTGCCCATGGCCATCTGGAAGTCCTTTTCCGGACCGGCCCAGCGGGCGGAGTAGATGCCGGGGTCGCCGTTCAGCGCCGGCACCACCATCCCGCTGTCGTCGGCCAGCGCGACATGCCCCGCCTTGGCGGCGGCCAGGGCCTTCAGCTCGGCGTTCGCGACGAAGCTGGTCCCCGTCTCCTCCGGCTCGGGCAGGCCAAGCTCGCCCGCGGACACGAAGGAGGCGGCGTAGGGGCCGAGCAGCGCCGCGATCTCGCGGACCTTGCCCTTGTTGTGGCTGGCGATCACCAGCGTGCCGCCCGTGAAGCGGCGGGGAGGCGTGGTCATGGGGGAGTTCCTTCTGTCACAAACCGTTGCCCCCACCCTGACCCTCCCCCGCTCTCGCAGGGGAGGGGAAATCGGCCCTCCCCTGCGAGAGCGGGGGAGGGAGGGACCCGCGAAGCGGGAGGGTGGGGGCAAGCGCAACCGCGCCTTCACTTCACCGCGATCGCCGCCTTCTGCAAGGCCACCAGCTCGTCGATGCCCTTGCGGGCGAGCGCCAGCAGCTCCATGAACTGCGGCTCGCTGAAGGGGCGCTCCTCGGCGGTGCCCTGCACCTCGACGATGCCGCCCTGGCCGGTCAGCACGAAGTTGGCGTCGGCCTGGGCCGTCGAATCCTCGGCGTAGTCGAGGTCCAGCACGCTGGTGTTCTTGTGGATGCCGCAGGAGACGGCGGCCACATGGTCGGTCAGCGGCATGGTCTTGAGCGCGCCGATCTGCATCAGATGCTGGAAGGCCAGATGCAGGGCGACGAAGCTGCCGGTGATGGCGGCGGTGCGGGTGCCGCCGTCGGCCTGGATGACGTCGCAGTCGATCTTGATCTGCTTCTCGCCCATGGCGGCACGGTCGGTGACGGCGCGCAGCGCGCGGCCGATCAGGCGCTGGATCTCCTGGGTGCGGCCCGACTGCTTGCCCTTGGCGGCCTCGCGGTCGGTGCGGCTGTGGGTGGAGCGCGGCAGCATGCCGTACTCGGCGGTGACCCAGCCCAGGCCGGTGTTCTTCAGGAAGCGGGGAACGCCCTCGTCCACGCTGGCGGTGCACAGGACGTGCGTGTCGCCGAACCGCACCAGGCAGGACCCCTCGGCGTGCTTGCTGAAATGGGGCTCAAGGGAAATGGTGCGCAACTGGTCGTGGGCGCGGCCGGAGGGACGCATCGGGCATGATCCGCGAATCTGTTGAAATCGGCGGCAAGCTAGCGTCCGCCGCCCCCGCCGTCCAGCGCGCAACCGGGGCGCACGTTGATTCGGCGCGGACACCTGCCTAAATTCGGGACGCCCCTTTCGCAACCCACCCGCACCGTCCGGTCCCCGCCCCGCCATGATCACCGAGCTGAACCAACGGTCCCGCGAGATCTTCCGGCTGATCGTCGACGCCTATGTGGCGACCGGCGAGCCGGTGGGCTCGCGCACGATCTCGCGGAGGCTCGGCATGGCCCTGTCGCCCGCGACCATCCGCAACGTCATGGCCGACCTGGAGGAGCAGGGGCTGCTCTACGCCCCCCACACCTCCGCCGGCCGCATCCCGACCGAGGCCGGGCTGCGCCTGTTCGTCAACGGCCTGCTGGAGATCGGCAGCCTGAGCGAGGATGAGCGCGGCTCCATCGAGGCGAAATGCGCCTCCTCCGGGCGGTCGCTGCAGGACGTGCTGGGCGAGGCGTCCACCCTGCTGTCCGGCCTGTCGCACTGCGCCGGGCTGGTGGTGGCGCCGAAGACCGACCGGCCGCTGAAGCACATCGAGTTCGTGTCGCTGGCCCCCGGCCGGGCGCTGGTCGTGCTGGTCAACGAGGACGGGCTGGTCGAGAACCGCGTCATCGAGGTGCCGGTCGGCGTGCCCGCCGCGACGCTCCAGATGGTTTCCAACTTCCTCAGCGCGAAGCTGGTCGGCCGCACGCTGGACGAGGCGCGGCAGGCCGTGCTGCGCGAGATCGAGGACCAGAAGACCGAGCTGGACGAATTGTCGCAACGCGTGGTTTCCGCCGGACTCGCCACCTGGGCGGGCAGCGGCGGGCAGAGCAGCGGCCAGCTCATCGTGCGCGGCCAGGCGAAGCTGCTGGAGGACGTCACCGCCCTGTCGGACCTGGAGCGCGTGCGCGCCCTGTTCGAGGCGCTGGAGACCAAGGAGACCATGCTGCGCCTGCTCGACGCCACCGGGAAGGGCGACGGGGTGCAGATCTTCATCGGCGCGGAGAATGTGCTGTTCGGACATTCCGGCTGTTCGCTGATCATCTCGCCGTTCCAGAACAGCCGCGAGCAGGTGATCGGCGCCATCGGCGTGATCGGCCCGACCCGCATCAATTATGCCCGGATCATCCCGCTTGTGGATTATACAGCCAAGGTCATCAGCCGCCTTGTCGGGTGACGACGGCTTGGCAACGCTTCCACCCACCCACCAGACGACGACCAGAGACGACAACGAGAGAGCCATGAGCGAAGAGCAGAACAAGCCCGCCGAAGCCGAGGTGGAGCAGACCGAAGCCGTCCAGGACAAGGCCGCCCAAGAGAAGGCCGCCCAGGACAAGGCCGCGGACGCCGGTGCCGGGGATCGCGTGGCCCAGCTTGAGGCCGAGGTCGCCAGCCTGAAGGACCAGCTCCTGCGCCAGATGGCCGAGGTGGAGAACACCCGCCGCCGCGCCCAGCGCGACCGCGAGGACGCCAGCAAGTTCGCCGTGTCCAGCTTCGCCAAGGAACTGGTGACCGTGGCCGACAACCTGCGCCGCGCGCTGGAGGCCGTCCCGGCCGAGGGCCGCGAGAACGACGAGGTGCTGAAGGGCCTCTCCGTCGGCGTGGAGGCGACGGAGCGCCAGCTCATCTCCGCCTTCGAGCGTGCGGGCATCAAGAAGATCGACCCGACCGGCGAGCTGTTCGACCCGAACTTCCATCAGGTGATGTTCGAGATCGAGAACACCGGCAAGCCCGCCGGCACCGTCGTGCAGGTGCTCCAGCCCGGCTACACCATCCACGGCCGCCTGCTGCGCGAGGCCATGGTGGGCGTCGCCAAGGCCGGTCCTCACGAAATGGGCGGCCAGCACGTCGATACGAAAGCCTGACCGTCTTCCGGACGGATGGACGGCAGAAGGCACGTCTCTTGCGGCGGCGCGGCGGCATGGTCCGGCGCGCCGCTTTTTTTGTCCGGCTGCCTCCAGGTGAGTGTCCGCCCGCGATCCTTTGTGCACCGAAGGGCTTGCGCCGGGCTGGTCCTTCGCCTATTCGCATCGGAATCCCGATTCGCGTCGGGGAGTCTCGCGGCGCCCCGTGAATTGCCCGTTCCGGGCGGCCGCTCATTCAGGGAACCGGACCCGTGGCCAAGACCATCCTGACCGTCGACGACTCCAAGACCATCCGCGACATGGTCGCCTTCACGCTGCGCAACGCCGGCTATGGCGTCACCGAGGCGGCCGACGGAACCGCCGGTCTGGCGGAGGTCAACCGGCAGAAGTTCGACTGCATCATCACCGACCTGAACATGCCGGGCATGGACGGTCTGGCCCTGACCCGGGCCATCCGCGGCAGCGCGCTCAACCGCGCGACCCCCGTCCTGCTGCTGACCACCGAGGCCGATCCCGCCAAGAAGACCGCCGGCCGCGAAGCCGGGGCCACCGGCTGGCTGGTCAAGCCCTTCAACCCGGACAAGCTGGTCGAGACCGTGAAGAAGGTCTGCCCGTAACCGCTGTCCTCACGAGTGGCGCGGGGCGTTGCCGCACCAGCGCGACGGCGGCGCTCCGCCGCCTCGGCCATCTGTGCAACGGCATCCACGTTCATACCCATGCCGCCAAGGGGATTTTCTCCTGTTCACGAGGAGGGAGTTCAAGAATATCCTCCCGTGAATGCCTCCTCACGGCCCACAACAAGACTTAATATAGTTCCCCCAATTTACAGATTTTTCATTAGCGAGCTAGAACACGCGCAGCCTCCTTGGTTTTTATGACGGCTGCTGTAACTTGATGGATCGAAGATACGATTTCACCAATATTGCTGCTGATTGCGGAGACGGCGCTCGATGCGCCCTGCATGCTGCGAGACATATCCGTCGTGACGGCGGTCTGCTCTTCGACGGCACTGGCCGTGGTGAGCACATAGTCGCGGACCGAGCTGATCGAACTGCGGATCCCACCAAGTGCAGTCACCACATCATTGGAAATCGACTGCATGCTATCAATCTCGGACGAGATTTGGTCGGTCGCCCGGGCCGCCTGATTGGCCAAGTTTTTAACTTCAGTCGCCACCACGGCGAAGCCCCGCCCGGCGTCTCCGGCGCGGGCCGCTTCAATCGTTGCATTCAGCGCCAGCAAATTGATCTGGCCGGCAATGCTCCGAATGAGTTCCACGATCCCATTCATCTGACGGGCTGCGTCAGACATCTTTTGTGTCGCTTGGTCTGCGATTCCAGCTTGGTTCTGGGCTTGTTCGGCCATGGACCTGGATTTCGCCATGCTGTTCGAAATTTCCAATGTTGAACTGGCCAACTCTTCCGCTGCGGCTGCAAGCGTTTGCACGCCGGCGGACGTTTCCGTAGCGGCATTCATTGCAGAGCCGGACTCCGTGTCAGAACGATGGAGTGCCTCCCCGATTTCTCCAAAGTTCTGGTCGATCAGTGTTTTGAGTTGGTTCAGAAGTTCGATCTTTGCGGTGATGTCGGTAGCGAATTTGACGACTTTGTAGGGCCGACCGCTGGCGTCGAGGATGGGATTGTAGGACGCCTCGATCCAGACCTCTCGCCCGCCCTTGGCGACGCGCTTGAACTGTGTGGCCTGGTACTCGCCGCGGCGCAACGTCTCCCAGAACTGCGCATACTCCGTGCTGGCCACAGTGGCGGGGTCAACGAAGGTCCGGTGATGCCTGCCCTGAATTTCAGGCAAGGTGTACCCCATCACACTCAGAAAATTCTGATTGGCCGTGATGACGGTTCCGTCGAGTTCGAACTCGATGACCCCCAGGGACTTGCTCAAGGCGTTTACCTGCCCTTGAAGATCAGCTTCCCGTGTCTTGCGCTCGGTAATGTCGGTAGCGAATTTGACGACTTTGTAGGGCCGACCGCTGGCGTCGAGGATGGGATTGTAGGACGCCTCGATCCAGACCTCTCGCCCGCCCTTGGCGACGCGCTTGAACTGTGTGGCCTGGTACTCGCCGCGGCGCAACGTCTCCCAGAACCGCGCATATTCCGTGCTGGCCGCGGTGGCGGGGTCAACGAAGGTCCGGTGATGCCTGCCCTGAATTTCAGGCAAGGTGTACCCCATCACGCTCAGAAAATTCTGATTGGCCGTGATGACGGTTCCGTCGAGTTCGAACTCGATGACTGCTAGGGACTTGCTCAGCGCATTGACCTTGTCAGTCGCCTCAGACTGATTATCCGAGCGTTTCCATCCGAACATGACAATCTCTTTCTTAAATGTTCAACCAACGAACGATCAGCAAGATGCATGCCAAGCATGAGAAATTTCCATATCTACGGAGAAAGACATAAAATCCGGGAGAATGGGGTCTTCAATTCAGACAGTTTTTCAGGGTCATATTCCGGAAAAGGCCTTTACAGACTCCATATCTTACTCTTCATGACGGTGCTCAGAGCCCATTCGGCGCAGAATGCAAATGCATGAACTGCAAAGCGCAAAACTGTTAAATTTTAAAAATAATTTTACCATTTTGTTCACAATGCACCTCCAAATGGGCAATTGGGTTGGGGGATGCCGTCTCTCCTGATAGCGCACGTGGAAACCATCCCGCATGCGACATGCGAGCGTTCGCGTGGCTTGTCCTTCACCATTCAGCCGCCTCGCGGCAACCACCTCATCGGTCTAGGCCAAATCCGCTCGGCAACGTAATGAGCATTCACTTCTCTCTTATTCGTGGAAGGTCGCTGGTGAATTACCAGAATTTCTTCTGAAGTTCTGTGTGGTAAACTGGTCTATTGGTGTGCGCTTATAATATAATATGAGCAATTATATCTGTAATGAATAAACTAACATAATGTTATATATAGATAATGCTTAATAAAGGAATTTTGATAAGATATTGGGCTGAATTTATAACGTAATCTTGTCTTTAAGATTTTTGATCATTGAACGATGAATGCGGAATTTACTTATATTCGTGACCTTTCATCTGACTGTGATTTTGTCCGGTGGCTATTCTTCTCAGACTGCATCCGGCGCTGCGCGCACGTGTTTTCGTACCCATCCGGTTCAAGGCCGTGGCAGCCGCGCTTACGGGTGACGGAACCTAGGCCGGCGCCCTCGGGAACAGGAATTCGCCCGCCGGATCATGGGCGGCGAAGCGCTGCTGCGCGGTGGCGCGGTTGGCGACGGCGTAGCAGTAGACGCAGCCGTGCGGGCAGGTGTCGTACTCCCCGATGTCCCGGCTTTCCGCGCACAGGCAACCGGGGCGGTTGCCCTTCGTCCGGGCGCCGATGAGCCGCCCGGCGACGTCGGACAGCCGTTGCGCGTCGACGCAGCGGGCCGGCGCCGTGCCGGGGACGCCGGCCAGCTCCGGCTGGGTGCACAACGTCAGCGCCATGCCGTGTTCCGCGGCGATTCCGGCGAGATCGGCCAGCAGGGCGCGCTTCTCCTCCGGGTCCGGGTCGCGCCAGGGCACGCCAGCGGCGTCGAGATTGCGCGCCGTCTTGCGGTAGGGCTGTAGGAAGGACACCACCGCCTCGTCGGTCAGGCCGCGCATCCGGCCGGCCAGCCGGGCGAAGGTCTCGCGGTGCCAGGACAACGGCGTGGCCTCTGCCTTCATGATGGGCGCCTTCATGATGGGCGCCGTCACGATGGGGTCGTAGCGCCAGACGGCGGCGCGCGGTCCCCAGCGGTCGCGCAGCCGGGTCATATGCTCCACCGCGCGCTCCGCGTCGGGGACGGAGCGCTCCAGCGCCCCCGGCAGGCCGGTGATGCTGTACTGGACGACGAAGGGGAAGCCGCGCCCCATGACCTCCTCAAGCGCCGGCAGGAAGGGGCCGAGATTCTTGGTCCAGAAGACGAATCCGTCGACCTCCGCCCGGCTCAGACCGATGCGGTAGGTCTGGCCGCCATAAGGGTTGGCCATGCGGCAGTATCCGGCCTCCAACCGGTTCAGGAACCAGCGCCCGTAAAAGGCGGGGATGTCCGTCTTGTAGCTGGCGGAAATGATCATCGCCGGACCATGGCGGCTCGGCGGGCCGCGATCAAGGCTGGATTCGCCGGCGCTTCGGCCTAAAGTGCCGTCACAGGATCTAGGGGAGAATGCCGTGACGGGCGGACAGGACGGCCACGCAGCGGGCCATGGGATGGGCCACAGCGTGGAATGGGAAGGGGTGGTGCGGTTCCGGCTGCCGGACGGCTGGCGCCCGGAGGTGGAGGAGCATGAGGGCCACGCCGTTGCTGCCTTCCACCCGCCGGCCCCGGCGGGGGGCGTGCTGCGGCTGGTCACCGACCGGGTGGCGCCCAAGGACGGGCCGGACGGCGCCGTGGCGGTGCTGCGCGAGATGGCGCTGCGCTTCGTGCGTCCCGACGACCCGCGGGCCAGCGACCGCATCGTCGAGCCCTGGGGCGACGACGGCGTGCTCGCCCAGGCGGTGATGATGACCGAGGAGGACGGCGGCACCGACGCCCATTACCTGTGGCTGGTCGGAGCGGAGCGCGACGGCAAGGCCGCGGCGGCCATGTTCAGCTACCGCCTGCCCATGGTGATGGACGGCGACGAGTCCTGCGCCGGCACGCTGGCCCTGCTTGACGGGGCGATCCGCGCGGCGGAGATCCTGTAGAACGATTCGGGACAGGCTCCGCAAACAGGAAAGCCGCCCCGTCGAGGGCGGCTTCGTCTTTTGCGGCCTGATTGGTCGGGCGCGATGTCCCCGGCGTTCCCGCGCCGGTTCGGGCGCTCAGGCGGTCAGGCGTCCGGTGGTCAGCAGTGGCCGGCGCCGCCGGACATCAGGGCCTTCAGCTGCGCCGCCTTCGGATCGAAGGCCATGGCCGCTTCCTCCGCCGCCAGGGCGGCCAGGCTGATGAAGCGCGCCAGATCGTCCAGGTCGCACTTCGTCGCGTCGTCCATAAGGCTGTCGAGGCAGGACTTGATGGCCAGAGCCATGTCGCGCCGTTCGTCCATCATCTTGATCCCCCTATGGAATGCTGCACACGGTCCCGTTTCGGAAAGCCATGCCTGCGTGCAAGAGCGGCCCCCTGACCAGGAGGGATATATCATATTTCCTTCGATTCTCCACTATTAGAATCTTCGGACAACAAAGAAACAAGGCAACCGGCAATTGATTGTGCGCTGTAATGCACACCATTACTTGTTAATGAAAAGTTAACATGGCTGGGTTGCGGGTGTTTTGCTTGTGTTAAAGCCCTGTAACAGACCGCTTCCGGCACGGCAGGGGGGTGAAGGAGGCTGGTTGCACGTCTTATGCTTCTGAATACCCCGGTATTCACTTGCGGCGCGAAGCCCCGGGCGCGACGATATGCCTCGGCGAGCGCGTCACCTTTTGGTCTTTTGACGGTTGGCGGAATGACCAGGACGTTGCAGCCCGAAACGCACCTGCCTATATCTCCGGCGACAGACGTGAATCCACCCAACCGTTCCACCGACCCCAAGGGGATCGCGGCGGTGCCGGACCAAACGGGCCGCCACGCATCTGCCGAACAACAGAGGCTGAACATGAGCAAAGTCATTGGCATCGACCTCGGCACCACGAACTCCTGCGTGGCCGTCATGGAAGGCTCCAGCGCCAAGGTGATCGAGAACGCCGAAGGCACGCGCACCACGCCCTCCATGGTCGCCTTCGCGCAGAACGCGGAGCGCCTGGTCGGCCAGCCGGCCAAGCGTCAGGCGGTGACGAATCCCGAGAACACCCTCTTCGCGATCAAGCGTCTGATCGGCCGTCGCTACGACGATCCGCTGACCAAGAAGGACCAGGGCCTCGTCCCCTACAAGATCATCTCCGGCGACAACGGCGACGCCTGGGTGGAGGCCGTCGGCAAGAAGTACAGCCCGTCGCAGATCAGCGCCTTCATCCTGCAGAAGATGAAGGAGACGGCGGAGAACTATCTGGGCGAGAAGGTGACCCAGGCGGTCATCACCGTCCCGGCCTACTTCAACGACAGCCAGCGCCAGGCGACTAAGGACGCCGGCAAGATCGCCGGCCTGGAAGTGCTGCGCATCATCAACGAGCCGACGGCGGCCGCGCTCGCCTACGGCATGGAGAAGAAGGGCGCCGGCACCATCGCCGTGTACGACCTCGGCGGCGGCACCTTCGACGTCTCCGTTCTGGAGATCGGCGACGGCGTGTTCGAGGTGAAGTCGACCAACGGCGACACCTTCCTCGGCGGTGAGGACTTCGACGCCCGCATCATCGACTACCTCGCCGACGAGTTCCAGAAGGAGCAGGGCATCGACCTGCGCAAGGACCGTCTGGCCCTGCAGCGCCTGAAGGAAGCCGCCGAGAAGGCGAAGATCGAGCTGTCCTCGGCCATGCAGACCGAGGTCAACCTGCCCTTCATCACCGCCGACCAGTCCGGCCCGAAGCACCTGAACGTCAAGCTGACCCGCGCCAAGCTGGAAGCCCTGGTCGACGAGCTGGTCGCCCGCACGATCGAGCCCTGCAAGGCCGCTCTGCGCGACGCCGGCCTGAAGGCCAACGAGATCGACGAGGTGATCCTGGTCGGCGGCATGACCCGCATGCCCAAGGTCATCGAGGCGGTGAAGCAGTTCTTCGGCCGTGAGCCGCACCGCGGCGTGAACCCGGACGAGGTGGTCGCCATCGGCGCCGCCATCCAGGGCGGCGTGCTGAAGGGCGAGGTCAAGGACGTCCTGCTGCTCGACGTCACCCCGCTCAGTCTGGGCATCGAGACGCTGGGCGGCGTGTTTACCCGTCTGATCGACCGCAACACGACGATCCCGACCAAGAAGTCCCAGACCTTCTCGACCGCCGAGGACAACCAGAACGCGGTGACCATCCGCGTCTTCCAGGGCGAGCGCGAGATGGCGGCGGACAACAAGCTGCTCGGCCAGTTCGACCTCGTCGGCATCCCGCCGGCCCCGCGCGGCGTGCCGCAGGTCGAGGTGACCTTCGACATCGACGCCAACGGCATCGTCAGCGTCACGGCGAAGGACAAGGCCACCGGCAAGGAGCAGCAGATCCGCATCCAGGCGTCGGGCGGCCTGTCGGACGCCGACATCAACAAGATGGTGAAGGACGCCGAGGCCCACGCCGCCGACGACAAGAAGCGGCGCGAGCTGGTGGACGCCCGCAACCATGCGGACGCCCTGATCCACACCACCGAGCGGACGATCAAGGAGAACGGCGACAAGATCCCCGCCGCCGACAAGACCGCCGCCGAGGCCGCCGTGGCCGAGCTGAAGTCGGTCATGGACGGTGAGGATCTGGAGGCCGTGAAGGCGAAGACCGAGGCGCTGGCCCAGGTGTCGATGAAGCTGGGCGAGGCCATGTACAAGGCCGGCCAGGGCGAGGCCCCGGGCGCCGGTGCCGCCGGTGCGGCGGGTGCGGCCCCGAACGAGCCGGGCGTGGTCGACGCCGACTTCGAGGAAGTGGACGACGACAAGAAGAAGTCGGCGTAAGCGTTCGGAACCGGAGGCAATCGTTGGGCAGCCGCCCGTTGCCTCCGGTGTCACAGCCGGGAGAACCCGGCGCCATGCAGTATCGTCCGGCCCGTCATCCGTCCTGCGGTGGCGGGCCGGAGATACGATTGGTCTATTGTATGTGAAGGCGGTCGGGGCCCATGGCGAAACAGGACTATTACGAGCTGCTCGGGGTGGCGAAGGGCGCCAGCGCGGACGAGATCAAAAAAGCGTACCGCAAGATGGCGATGCAGTATCACCCGGACCGCAACCAGGGTGACAAGGACGCCGAGCACAAGTTCAAGGAAATCAGCGAAGCCTACGACGTCCTGAAGGACGAGCAGAAGCGCGCGGCCTACGACCGCTTCGGCCACGGCGCCTTCGAGAACGGGCGCGGCGGGGCCGGCGGCTTCGGTGGCTTCGATTTCGGCGGCGGTGGCGGCGGCTTCGCCGACATCTTCGACGAGATGTTCGGGGAATTCATGGGCGGGCGCCGCGGCGGCGGTGCCGCGTCCGGCCGCGGCCAGGATCTGCGCTACAATCTGGAGATCGGGCTGGAGGAGGCCTTCAAGGGCACCACGGCCAACGTCCGCGTTCCCTCCACCGTCGCCTGCGATTCCTGCAGCGGCTCGGGTGCCGCGGCGGGGACCCAGCCGGTCACCTGCCCGACCTGCCAGGGCCACGGCAAGGTGCGCGCCCAGCAGGGCTTCTTCACCATCGAGCGCACCTGCCCGGCCTGCCACGGCCAGGGCCGCGTCATCAAGGACCCCTGCAAGAGCTGCGGCGGCGCCGGGCGCCTGCGCAAGGAGAAGACCCTCCAGGTCAACATCCCCGCGGGTGTCGAGGACGGCACGCGCATCCGTCTGGCCGGGGAGGGCGAGGCGGGCTTGCGCGGGGCGCCGCCGGGCGACCTCTACATCTTCCTGGCCATCGCGCCGCACCCGATCTTCCAGCGCGACGGCGCCAACATCCACTGCCGGGTGCCGATCCCCATGACCACCGCGGCGCTGGGCGGCACGGTGGAGGTGCCGACCATCGAGGGCAGCCGCACCAAGGTGACGGTGCCGCCCGGCACCCAGTCCGGCCACCAGTTCCGCATCAAGGGCAAGGGCATGTCGGTGCTGCGCAGCCAGCAGCGCGGCGACATGTACATCCAGGCCGTCGTCGAGACTCCGGTCAACCTGACCAAGAAGCAGCAGGAGCTTCTGCGCGAGTTCGACACCGCCGGCAAGGAAGGCTCCCACCCGCAGTCCGAAGGCTTCTTCGCCAAGGTGAAGGAGCTTTGGGAAGACCTGAAGGACTGATCGCCGTCCCTTCGTTCCGACCACAGGAAAAGGCCCGGTTCCCAGCCGGGCCTTTTTCATGCGCGCCGCGTGCTTTTGCCCCGGTGGTATGACCACTTCGGCGTTGACAGCGGCGGGCGGCGGGAAGACTGTCCCGGCAAATCACGTACAAATGCGTTGATGCCACAGGCCGCGCCGCATACGCACGTATCCCTGGAAATCACAGCAATTGCCGTTGCCGATGGGGGGCATCGCGTGTATCAACAAGCGCTTAATCTCCTCAGACGGTTCGCGGAGAGGGCATTCCAGGCGGTGAGCGGCGATCTCTCCTTCGAGCAGTTGCGCGACCTGATGCATCCGGGCGGCCACACCCCGATCATCCAGCGTCGCCGGGCCGTCCTGATCCATTCCCGCGTCCGCATGGTCGCGGCGGTGTTCGCGGTGCTGACGCCGCTGTGGATCGTCATCGACGTCTTCATCTTCCCCTGGCCGCTGTGGGGTTATCTGGCCGGCCTGCGGCTGGTGTCCAGCTTCGCCTTCGGCGCGCTGGCGCTCGGCTACCGGATCTGCGACGACATGGGCAGCGCGTGGCGGGGGCTGGCCCTGCTGCTGGCGGTACCGACGGTCTTCTTCCTCGCCTCGCACCCCATGCTGAACGAGGACATGATCGCGGGAAGCGCGCTGGCGGTGGCCGCCGGCTACGCCTTCCTGCCCTTCGTGATGGTGGCGGGGCTCAGCGTCTTCCCGTTGACCGCGCTGGAGGGGCTGGCCTTCGCGACGCCGATGCTGGCGGCCCACATGCTGGCCGGGGTCTACGGCTCGCTGGTCTTCCCGTTCCCCTCCTACCTGGGCGCCCTATGGCTGCTGGTGCTCATCATGGTGGTGGCGACGCTGGCGGCGATGAGCCAGTTGCACTTCATGATGGCCCTGGTCGATCAGGCGTCGCACGACGGGCTGACCGGCGCCTTCTCCCGCCGCATCGGGGAGGAACTCCTGCGGCTGCAATTCGCCCATGCCCAGCGCTCGGACCATCCGCTGTCGGTGATCTTCTTCGACCTGGACAATTTCAAGTCGATCAACGACCGCTTCGGCCACGACCAGGGCGACAAGCAGCTCGGGCGGGCGGCGGAGTCGATCCGCGCCATGCTGCGCCAGTCCGACGTGATGGTCCGCTGGGGCGGGGAGGAATTCGTGGTCATCATGCCCAACACCGCCCGCCAGGGCGCCCTGACCGCCGTGGAACGGCTGCACGAGCGGGGCTTGGGCAAGCGCCCGGACGGCACCCTGCAGACCGCCAGCGTCGGCGTGGCCGAATACCTCCACGACCGCCCGGTGGACTGGGAAAGGCTGGTCGATCTGGCCGACCAGCGCATGTACGCGGCCAAGCAGTCGGGCAAGAACCGCATCGTCGCCGACGACCGCGTCCCCGAACCGGCCTGACCCTTTCTGTTTCAGTCGTTGCGCAGCAGCGGGGCGGAGGGCTGGCCGAGCGCCCGCCACGTCCCGAGGAAACCGAAGGCCAGCGTGATCGCGGTGCTGAGCAGCGCCGTGGTCAGCACCGCCGAAGGCAGGAAGGTCCAGTCCCAGCGCATCAGGAAGGTCATCACCGCCCAGGCGGTGATGGTGCCGATGACCCCGGCAATGGCCGCGGTCAGGATGCCCAGCAAGCCGTATTCCAGCAGGAACGCCTTCAGCACGTCGGCCCGCGTGGCGCCCAGCACCTTCAGCACCACCGCGTCGTAGACCCGGCGGCGGTGCCCGGCGGCGACCGCCCCGGCCAGCACCAGCGTGCCGGCGGCCAGCGTGATGCCCGCGGTGACGCGCACCGCCGTGCCGATGTGGCCCAGCATGGTGCCCACCGTGTCCAGCGCGTCCTTCACCCGCACCAGCGTCACGTTGGGGAAGCGCTGCAGGACGGAGCGCTGCACCTCCGGCTCCGCCGCCGGGGTGCTGCGGACGGTGGCGATCCAGGTCTGCGGCGCGCGCTCCAGCGTGCCTGGCGCGAAGACCATGGTGAAGTTGATGGCCAGCGTCGAGAAGTCGGCGGCGCGGACGTTGGCGACCTTCGCCTCGATGGTGCGGCCCAGGATGTTGACGCCCAGCGTGGCGCCGGGACCGATGCCGAAGGCGTTCGCCACATTCTGGTGGATGGAGATCAGCGGCGCTCCCTTGTAGTCCTCCGGCCACCAGGAGCCGGCGACGATCTCCGAATGCTCGGGCAGCTTGGCGGAATAGGTCACGCCGCGGTCGCCGGACAGCACCCAGGACTGCTCGGGGTTGATCAGCGCCTTCTCCGCCGGCCGGCCGTCCACCGTCTCGATGCGCCCGCGCAAGGACGGCACCGCCTCGAACCCGCTGGTGCCGGGCAGGGCGGTCAGCGTCTCCTTCAGCGGCTCGAACTGGTCGGGCTGGATGTCCACGAAGAAGAAGCTGGGCGCGTCCTTGGGGATCGTCTCGTTGACCCGGCGGGAGAAGTTGCCCTCGATCAGCGCGATGGCGACCAGCACCGTCAGGCCGAGGCCGAGCGACAGCACCACCGCCCCGGTCGGGTTGCCGGGCCGGTGCAGGTTGGCGAGCGCCAGCCGCAGCCCCGGACGGCGCGGCCGCCCCGCCGCCGCGGCCCCGCGCACCACCAGCCAAGCGGCCACGCGGAAGGCGAGGAAGGTGGCGATAGAGCCGCCGACGAACCAGGCGGCGAACATCTTGTTGTGGGCGGTGGCGACGGCCAACCCGGCCAGAGCCGCCACGGTCAGCGCCATCGCCGCCAGATAGACGGCGCGCGGGCGGCCTCCGGCGGGGGCGACCACGTCGCGGAACTGCGCCGCCGCCGGCACCTCCCGCGCGCGGCCCAGCGGCCACAGCGAGAAGGTCAGGGCGGTCAGCAGGCCGTAAAGCGCGGCCAGGGCCAGGGCGCTCGGGTAGACGCCGATCCGGGTGGGCACCGGCAGCACCTGATCGAGCAGCGACCCCAGCCCCAGCGGCGCCACCGCGCCGAGCAGCAGCCCCAAGAGGATGCCCAGTCCGGACAAGGCGAGGATCTGCAGCAGATAGACCTGGAAGACCAGATCGCCCGGCGCACCCAGGCATTTCAGCGTGGCGATGGTGCGGGCGCGCGAGTCGAGATGGCTGCGCACCGCGTTGCCCACCCCGACCCCGCCGACCAGCAGGGCGGTCAGCCCGACCAGCGTCAGGAACAGCGTCATGCGGTCGATGAAGCGCTCGATCTGCGGGGAGGCGTTGGTGAAGTCGCGGACCCGCCAGCCGGCGTCGGGGAAGCGCGCCGTCAGCGCCTTCTGCCACGCCGCCACGTCGGTGCCCGGCGGCAGGGCCAGCTTGGCGGTCCAATAGACGATGCTGCCGGGCTGGAGCAGGCCGGTGCCCTCCAGCGACGGCAGGCCGATCATCACCCGCGGCCCCAGCGAGAAGGCGCCATTGGACGCGCGGTCCGGCTCCCGCGTCAGGACTCCGCGCACGGCGAACTCGCTCTCGCCCAGGCGCAGCGTGTCGCCGGTCTTCAGCCCCAGCCGGTCGAGCAGCCCGTCCTCGACCAGCGCGCCCCAGCGCCCGTCGCGGTTGGCCAGCGCCGTGTGCAGGTCGCCCTCCGGCGCCAGCGCAACGGAGCCGTAGAGCGGGTAGACGCCTTCCACCGCCTTCAGCTCGACCAGCGTGGACCGCTGGTCGTCGGCGGAGCGGGCCATGGCGCGCATCTCCACCGACTGCGACAGGCGCCCGGCCTGTTCCAGCCAGGCGCGCTGCTCGTCGGTCGGCGGGGCGTAGATCTGGCGCAGCGCGACGTCGCCGCCCAGGATGGCCCGTCCGTCCGCCTGCAGGCCCGACAGCACGCCGCCGGAGACGGAGTTGACCGCGGCGATGGCCGCGACGCCGAGCGTCAGGCAGGCCAGGAAGATGCGGAAGCCCTTCAGCCCCCCGCGCAGCTCGCGGCGGGCCAGTCGGAAGGCGAGGGCGAGGTTGGTCATCGGTGCGTCCGGTGGGATGTGTGGGTGGTGGTGGGGGTGGTCACGTCGGGCCCCCACCCAACCCTCCCCCGCTTTCGCAGGGGAGGGCTTGATCTCCTCCCCCTGCGAAGCGGGGGGAGGTCGGGAGGGGGGCGCGACGCGACCACTCCCCCCCGGACATCTCAGTCCCCCGCCACGCGGACGCGCTCGGCGCGGGCGGCCGTGCCGTCGTCGACGATGCGCCCGTCCATCAGGCGCACGGTCCGGTCGCAGCGGTCGGCCAGGGACGGGTCGTGGGTGATCAGCACCAGCGTCGTGCCGCGCCGCTCGGCGAGGTCGAACAGCAGTTCCACGATGGTGGCGCCGGTGCCGATGTCGAGGTTGCCGGTCGGTTCGTCGGCCAGCAGCAGCGACGGCTCGGCGACGAAGGCGCGGGCCAGGGCGACACGCTGCTGCTCGCCGCCGGACAACTGGCCCGGATAGTGGGTCAGCCGGTGGCCCAGCCCGACCGCCTCCAGCCCGGAGCGCGCGCGGTCGAAGGCGTCGGCGGCCCCGGCGAATTCCAGGGGGATGGCGACGTTCTCCAGCGCGGTCATCGTCGGCACGAGGTGGAAAGCCTGGAAGACGATCCCCACATGGTCGCGGCGGAAGCGCGCAAGCCCGTCCTCGTCCAGCCGGCCCAGATCCTGTCCGGCGACGCGCACGGTCCCGCCCGTGGGACGTTCCAGCCCGGCCATGACCATCATCATGGTCGATTTGCCGGAGCCCGACGGGCCGACCACGCCGACCCGTTCACCGGGCTGGATGCGGAGATTCAAGCCTCTCAGGATGTTGACGGGTCCGGCCGCGCTGTCCAATCTCAGATGCACCTCGTCGAGATCGACGATGGTGGACTCAACGGAATCGGGTCGGGACATTGGCATGCGTCTCTGGAACGGGCGGGGAAATGGGCGGGAAAACCTCACGCCATATGGCATGGTGCGCCGCCATTTCAACATGGCCCTCCTTCGGTCGGGGCTGGCCGCTCTCGCCGTCGTTGCGGGAATTGGCGCGGCAATCGGCATGACCGCCCCCGCGTTCGCCCAAGGTGGGCCGGGGAAGGGGCCTTACACCCTGCTGGGGCTCGGCGACAGCCTGACCGCCGGCTACGGCCTTCCCGAAGCGCAGGCTTTCACGGTGCAGTTGCAGGCGGCGCTGCGGGCGAAGGGCTACGACGTGACCGTCGTCAACGCCGGCGTGTCGGGCGACACCACGGCGGGCGGCCTGTCGCGGCTCGACTGGGCGCTGGCCGACAAGCCGGACGCCGTGCTGGTGGAGCTGGGGGCGAACGACATGCTGCGCGGGCTCGATCCCGCCGCGGCGCGCGCCAACCTCGACGCCATCCTGAAGCGGCTGACCGGCGAGACGCTGCCCGTGCTGCTGGCCGGCATGTACGCCTCACCCAGCCTGGGCCGTGCGTACGGAGACCGCTTCAACGCCATCTACCCGGATCTGGCGAAGGCGTACGACGTACAGCTCTATCCGTTCTTCCTGGACGGCGTGGCGGCCGACGCCGCGCTGAACCAGCCCGACGGCATCCATCCCAACGCGGCCGGCGTGAAGGTGATCGTGGAGCGCATCACGCCCCACGTCGCCCGCCTTCTGGACGGCATCGCCAAAAGCGGAGACTGACACCCATGGCGACCCCGGCCGGCGACACCGCCACCGAGACTTATTTCAAGGCCGCATCGGCCACCGGCACCGAATGGGGCGCCGTCGTCAAGTCGTGCCTGGACGAACTCGGGGTGGTGGAGGGCTGCAACCTCGGCTTCCTCTACATCACCGACGCGCTGGCCGAGCACGCGACGAGCATGGTCACGCTGCTGCGCGGCGTCACCGGCATCCGCGACTGGGTGGGCACGGTCGGCATCGGCGTCTGCGCCAACGACGAGGAAATTTTCGACAAGCCGGGCATCGCCGTGATGGTGGCCCGCCTGCCGCCGGAGGGCTTCCGCCTGTTCCCGGTGGTGTCGGGCGACATGGAGCCGCTGCGCCGCATGGCCGGCGGCTGGCTGGACAAGCACGGCGCCATGCTGGCGCTCGCCCACGCCGACCCGCGCCACCAGGATTTGGCCGGGCTGGTCGTTTCGCTGGCGGAATCAACGGGGGCCTTCCTGGTCGGTGGTCTGTCGGCCTCGCGGTCGGAGTTCCCGCAATTCACCATCCCCGGCAACACCGCCACGATGGTCGGCGGGCCGGTGGCCGACGGCGGCGTGTCGGGCGTGCTGTTCGCGCCGCAGGTGCCGGTCGCCACCGGCCTCAGCCAGGGCTGCACGCCCATCGGGCCGGTGCGCACCATCACCGCCGCGGAGGACAACGTCGTCCTGGAGATCGACGGGCGCCCGGCGCTGGAGGTCTTCAAGGAGGACATCGGCGAGTTGCTGGCCCGCGACCTCAAGCGGGTGTCCGGCTACATCTTCGCCGGCCTGCCGATCGCCGGCAGCGACACGGCGGACTATCTGGTTCGCGACCTGATCGCCATCGACCCGCGCGCCGGCTGGATCGCCGTCGCCCATCATGTGCAGAGCGGCCAGCCCATCCTGTTCACCCGCCGCGACCAGCAGAGTGCCGAGGCCGACATGCGCCGCATGCTGGCCAATCTGAAGAAGCGCGTGAAGACCACCCCGAAGGGCGCCCTCTACGTCAGCTGCATCGCCCGCGGCCCCAGCCTGTTCGGCGAGGGCAGCCAGGAACTGGCGCTGATCCGCGAAACCTTCGGCGACATCCCGCTGGCCGGATTCTTCGCCAGCGGCGAGATCTCCAACGCCCGCCTGTACGGATACACCGGCGTGCTCACCCTGTTCCTTTAAGGACCATAGCGAAATGCAATACCGTCCGCTCGGCCGCACCGGCCTGTCGGTCAGCGCCATCGGCCTGGGCACCATGACCTGGGGCCGCCAGAACAGCGAGGCCGAGGGCCACGCCCAGATGGATTACGCGCTCGGCGAGGGCGTGAATTTCTGGGACACGGCGGAGATGTACGCCATCCCCCCGACCGCCGACACGTACGGACGTACGGAGGAGGTGATCGGCACCTGGTTCAAGGCGACCGGCAAGCGCGACCAGGTGATCCTGGCGAGCAAGGTCGTCGGCGCCACCGACGGCGGCTTCGCCTGGGTGCGCAACGGCGAGGCCAAGCTCGACCGCGCCAACATCTTCGCGGCGGTCGAGGCCAGCCTGCGCCGGCTCCAGACCGACTACATCGACCTGTACCAGCTCCATTGGCCCGACCGCTCGACCAACCGCTTCGGCGCGCGCAACTACGTCCATCGGCCGGAGAAGGACGGCACGCCCATCGAGGAGACGCTGGCGGCGCTTGACGAGCTGGTGAAGTCCGGCAAGGTCCGCCACATCGGCGTGTCGAACGAGTCGCCCTGGGGGGTGATGCAGTTCCTCAAGCTGGCGGAGGACAAAGGTCTGCCGCGCATCGCCTCGATCCAGAACGCCTACAACCTGCTGAACCGGACCTTCGAGCAGGGTCTGGCCGAGGTGTCGCTGCGCGAGGACGTCGGGCTTCTCGCCTATTCACCGCTGGCCGCCGGCACGCTGACCGGCAAGTATCTGGACGGCGCTGTTCCCGCCGGCACCCGCCGCGCGCTGGATCACCGCAAGTCGCGCTACGCCACCGTCAACGCCGACGCGGCCACCAGGGAGTATCTGGACGTCGCCCGGCGCCACGGCCTGTCGCCGACCCAGATGGCCATCGCCTTCACCCTGCAACAGCCCTTCGTGGTGTCCTCGCTGATCGGCGCGACGACGATGGAGGACCTTAAGTCCAACATCGCGGCGGTGGACGTCACGCTGTCGGACGAGGTGCTGAAGGACATCGAGGCGGTCAACGCCCGCTATTCCGACCCCTGCCCGTAACCGTTCCGGAACGCCAATGATCCGTCTCTTCGTCGCCCTCGATTTTCCGGAGGAGGTGCGCCGGCGTCTGGCGGGGCTGGGCGGCGGTGTGCCCGGCGCCCGCTGGACCGACGCGGACAATCTGCACCTGACGCTCCGCTTCATCGGGGAGGTGCCGGAGGATCAGGCGGCGGAGATCGACGAGTCGCTGGCGCAGATCGCGGCGCCGGCCTTCGATCTGGTTCTGGACGGCGTGGGCGTGTACGGCAGCGGCCGCAACGCCCGCGTCCTCTGGGCCGGGGTGGAGCGCAGCGACGCCTTGTCGCACCTCCAGTCCAAGGTCGAGTCGGCGCTGGTCCGCTGCGGCCTGCCGGCGGAAGAGCGCAAATTCTCGCCCCACGTCACGCTCGCCCGGCTGAAGGACGCGCCGAAGGACCGGATCGGGCGCTTCGTCGAGGAGCGCGGAATGTTCCGCGCCGGTCCGATCCGGGTGGAGCACTTCACGCTCTACCGCAGCCACTTGGGCAAGGGGGCCGCGGTGTACGAGGCGTTGTCGGAGTACGGGTTGGGGTGACGGGCGGGCGGCGCCTTAAAGCGGCACGCCCTTGATCATCCGCGGCAGTTCGCCGACCACGCCCATCGCGTGCCGCATGAAGAAGCGCTTCAGCGGCGGCAGGCGGTTGACGACGGCCATGCCGACGTCGCGGGCCAGCTTGATCGGCGGGATGTTGTTCGAGAACAGGTGCACCAGACCGTCGCAGACCACGGCCAGCAGCACCGTGTCGAAGCGGCGCCAGCGCTGGAAGCGGGCCAGCACTTCCGGCGAGCCCACGTCCAGCCCCAGCCGGTGCGCGTCCACGATCACCTCGGCGAGCGCCGCCACGTCGCGCAGGCCCAGGTTCAGCCCCTGGCCGGCGATGGGGTGGATGGCGTGGGCCGCCTCGCCGATGAGCGCCACGCGCTCGGCGATGAAGCGCTCGGCCAGCAGGACCGACAGTGGCCAGGCGTCGCGCCGGGTCACCAGCTCGATGTCGCCCAGATAACCGCCCGACCGCCGGGTCAGCTCGTCGATGAACTGGTCCTCCGGCAGCTTCAGATACATGTCGACCAGCGACCGCTTCTCGCTCCACACGATGGAGGAGCGGTTCCCGGTCATCGGCAGCACGGCGAAGGGGCCGTTGGGCAGGAAATGCTCCACCGCCACGCCGTTGTGCGGCTCCGAATGGCGGATCGTGCAGATGATCGCGGACTGGTCGTAGGCCCAGCTGCGCAGCTTGATCCCGGCGCTCTCCCGCGCCAGCGAGCGGCGCCCGTCGGCGCCGACGACCAGCCGCGCCTTAACCACCCGGCCGTCGGCCAGCCTCACCGTGGCGCCGGCGCGGGTGCGCTCGATCGACACCGCCTGGGCCGGGGCCAGATGGTGCAGGCCGGGCAGCTCCTTGGCGCGGGCGAACAGGGCGCGGCGCATGTCCTTGTTGTCGAGAATCCAGCCGAAGGGCTGGTTCTTGCCGTCCCAGGTCAGTTCCGTGTGGTCGTAATGGACGAACAGGGGTGAGAACTGGTCGGCCACCCGGATGTCGAGGATCGGGCCGGCGTCGGGCTCCATGTGCTTCCACACGCCCGCCCCCTCCAGCACCTTCATCGAGGCGTAGGCGACCGCCGTGGTGCGGATGTCGAAGTCGTCTTCCGCCTGCCGGTCCGGGCTGTCGCGGTCGATGCAGACGACCGGAACGCCCGCGGTGGCCAGGGCCGCCGCCATGCTGAGTCCGGCCAGTCCGCCGCCCAACACGACGACGTCGGTCGTGATCTCCTGCGCTGCGGTGGTGCCCGATTCGGTCATGATGGCGCTGCCCTTCGATCAGTGTAGACGGGTACGAACAATCGTTCCGCTCGGTCCGGATGTCCAGCGGCGCGGCGTCGCGGCCGCCGAATTGCGTAAATCTTGGGCACGACCTGCCCAATCGATCGGCGAAACAGCCAAAAACCGCTGAAAAGGGGTGATTCTGCAACCGGCACGATTTTTGAAGACATTGATTTTTGCGGTCGAGGCGAACACGCTCGAGTCACGTTCGGGAAACCCGCCGTCACGGCGGGATCGGCCGAGGGGGGACCGGGCGACCGCGAGGGCCCGCAAACACGCATACCAAGGGGAAGCCACATGAAACTGGTTATGGCCATCATCAAGCCGTTCAAGCTCGACGAAGTGCGCGAGGCGCTGACGTCGCTCGGGATTCAGGGCCTGACGGTGAGCGAGGTGAAGGGCTTCGGACGCCAGAAAGGTCAGACCGAGATCTACCGCGGCGCCGAGTATTCCGTGAGCTTCCTGCCCAAGGTGAAGGTCGAGGTCGCGGTGTCCGACGACCAGTACGAGCAGGTGGTCGAGGCGATCCAGAAGGCCGCCAACACCGGCCGCATCGGCGACGGCAAGATCTTCGTGCTGGACATCGCCCAGGCCGTGCGCATCCGCACCGGCGAGACCAACACCGAAGCTCTCTGAGGCGGACTGGAAGAAGCGGACAGGGCGGGGCGTCACGGCCCGGCCCCTCCCGCAAGGGGGGAAGGCGTGTCCGCTTTTTCTTGCCGCGGGGAATCGATGATCTGCCCGGTGACTTGACGCCGGGCGCGCCAGTCTTTCCACCGTGGCGCCAAGGCCGCCGGAACGGGCGGCGTATGCTTTCCCTTGACCGGGCTTCGTCCGGTTTTGTGCCCTTGTGCCGGGACTCCACCGCCGGTAGGATCGTTTCCGTTTCGTATCGGGCAGAGGCCCCCAGAGGCCCCTGACGGGCCGTGCCCCTCGGGGCCGGCCCGGCCTTCTCGGGCCGTCCTCATGGAAAGGATTCTCGGCGGCATGTCGCTCCCGGACCTCGGCACCTTCGCTCTCGTCAACGACCGGCTCGACCGGCTGTCGGACTACCCCTTCACCCGGCTGGCGGCGCTGCTGGCGGGCGTGACGCCGCGCACCAACGCCGAGCCGATCATGATGTCGGTGGGCGAGCCGCAGCACCAGCCGCCGGCCATCATCGACGAGACGCTGCGCGCCAACGCCCATTTGTGGGGCAAATACCCGCCGGTCGGCGGCACGCCGGAGTTCCGCGAGGCGGTGGGCGCTTGGCTGACCCGCCGCTACGCCCTGCCGGACGGCCTGTTCGACGCCGAAACGTCGGTCCTGCCGGTGTCCGGCACGCGCGAGGCGCTGTTCCTGCTCGCCCTGCTGGCGGTGCCGCCGTCCAAGGCAGGCCGCCAGCCGGCGGTGCTGATGCCCAACCCCTTCTACGCGCCCTACGAGGGGGCGGCCCTGCTGGCGGGGGCGGAACCGGTGTTCCTGCCCTCCACCCGCGAGACCGGCTTCCTGCCCGACCTCGACGCGCTGACGCCGGAGCTGCTGGAGCGCACGGCGCTGTTCTACCTCTGCACCCCGGCCAACCCGCAGGGGGCGGCGGCCGACGCCGCCTATCTGGAGCGGGCGATCGGGCTGGCGCGGCGCTACGGCTTCATCCTGGCGGTGGACGAGTGCTACGCCGAGATCTACCTGGACAAGCCGCCGGTCGGCGCGCTCCAGGTCGCCTCGGGCCTCAACCATGAAGGGAAACCCTGGGCGAACATCCTGGTCTTCCATTCCCTGTCCAAGCGGTCGAGCGCCGCCGGGCTGCGGTCGGGCTTCGTGGCCGGCGATCCGGAGCTGATGTCCCGCTTCACCCGCCTGCGCAGCTATTCCAACGCCGGAATGCCCCTTCCGGTGCTGGCGGCCAGCGCCGCCCTGTGGCGGGACGAGGCCCATGTCGAGGAGAACCGCGCGCTCTACCGCGCCAAGTTCGACGCGGCGGAGGCCGCGCTGAAGGGGCGCTACGGCTATTACCGGCCGGACGGCGGCTTCTTCCTGTGGCTGGAGGTCGGCGACGGTGAGGAGGCGACGCGCCGCCTGTGGGCGGAGGGCGGCATCCGCGTGCTGCCTGGCGCCTATTTGACCCGCTGCAACCCCGGCGAGGCCAATCCCGGCGCGCCCTTCATCCGCATCGCGCTGGTGAACGACGCCGAGACGGTCGCCCACGCCTGCGCCACCATCGCCCGCATCCTGGGATAAGGGCCGCCTGATCCGGCTCAAGTCACCCCGGTCTTTCGCCCCGAAGGACGGGTTCGGTACAGCACGTTCTTGAGGACCTTCTGCCCATGGCACGACCCGCAAGCCCCCGCAGCGGAAGCGGCAAAAGCGCCGGAGCGCGGCCCGCCGGAGCACGGACGGAGAAGCCGCCCTTCTTCTCGCCCGCCACGCGCGCCTTCGTGGTGGCGCGGGCGCGCGAGATGGCGGGCTTCGCGCTGGGCGTGGTCGGTCTGGTGCTGATGGTCATCCTGGGCAGCTACAACCCGGCCGATCCCTCGTGGAACGCGGTTCCGGCGGCGGACGTCCACATCCACAACCTGTTCGGCCGGTTCGGTGCCCACTTGGCCGACGTCCTGATCCAGTCGCTGGGCTGGGCGGCCTATCTGCTGGCGCTTGTCCCGATGATGTGGGGCTGGCGCCTCAGCCTGCAGAAGAGCGTCCGGCACCCGCTGTTCCGCAGCGTGCTGGCGGTGTGGGGCGTGCTGCTGGTCGCCATGTTCCTGGCCGGGATGGGGGGCGGGGGCAATGACCCGCTGAACGGCCATCCCGGAGGCAGCTTCGGCATTGTGCTGCTGGACGGGGTCAGCAAGCTGCTGCTCGGCAGCCCCGGCAACCCGTTGGTCGGCACCGTGGCCGGGGTGGCCGGCGGGCTGATCCTGTTCGTCGCCATGGGCCTGTCGATCCGCGAATGGGCGGCCAGCCTGCGCGAGACCGCCGCCGGCCTCGCCCGCCTCGGGCGGGGCGCGCGGGCCGGCATGTCCTTCGTGCGCGACAAGGGCGCGGAGGCCGCGCGCAATGCGGTTCACCAGACCGGTGGCCTGCTGCGCCGGGAGCCCAGCCTCGCGACCACGGACAGGAAGACCGCCGAGCCGATGCCCGACGACACTCCCGACACGGAAAGCGGCGCCATCACCCTGCGCGCCGCGCCGCGCGGCCGCCTGTCCGACTCCATCAGCGTCGAACCGCGCGTGGAGGCCAAGACGCGCACCGTCCCGGTGGTCACCCCGCCCGCCGGGGGCAAGACGAAGGCCGCCGACCAGGGGCGCCCGTCCAAGCAGGCCGCCCTCAATCTGGAGGAGGCGGACGGCTACGAGCTGCCGCCCCTCGACCTGCTTCAGATCGTCCCGACCAGCGTGCGCGGCGAGAAGGTGGACGAGGCGGCGCTGCGCGAGAACGCGGTGAAGCTGGAGGGCGTGCTGTCCGATTTCGGCGTCCGCGGCGAGGTGCAGAAGGTCCATCCCGGCCCGGTCGTCACCCTTTACGAGCTGGAGCCGGCCCCCGGCACCAAGTCGTCCCGCGTCATCGGCCTGGCCGACGACATCGCCCGCTCGATGAGCGCGGTGTCGGTCCGCGTCGCCGTGGTGCCGGGCCGCAACGTCATCGGCATCGAGCTGCCCAACGCCAAGCGCGAGACGGTGCTGCTGCGCGAGCTGCTGGCCGGCGACGTCTTCGACAAGACGGCGGGCAAGCTGTTGCTGGCGCTCGGCAAGGACATCGGCGGCCAGTCGGTGGTGGCCGACCTCGCCCGCTTCCCGCACCTGCTGGTCGCCGGCACGACGGGCTCGGGCAAGTCGGTGGCGATCAACACGATGATCCTGTCGCTGCTCTACCGCTTGGCCCCCGACCGCTGCCGCTTCATCATGATCGACCCCAAGATGCTGGAGCTGTCGGTCTATGAGGGCATCCCGCATCTGCTGACACCGGTCGTCACCGACCCGAAGAAGGCGGTGGTCGCCCTGAAATGGACGGTGCGGGAGATGGAGGACCGCTACCGCAACATGTCCAAGCTGGGCGTGCGCAACATCGAGGGCTACAACGCCCGCCTGCGCGAGGCCCGCGCCGACGGCGAACTGCTGACCCGCCGCGTCCAGACCGGCTTCGACCCCGACACCGGCAAGCCGATCTTTGAGGAGCAGCCGCTCGACCTGAAGGAACTGCCCTACATCGTCGTGATCGTGGACGAGATGGCCGACCTGATGCTGGTGGCCGGCAAGGACATCGAGGCGGCGATCCAGCGCCTCGCCCAGATGGCCCGCGCCGCCGGCATCCACCTGATCATGGCGACGCAGCGCCCGTCGGTGGACGTCATCACCGGCACCATCAAGGCCAACTTCCCGACGCGCATCAGCTTCCAGGTCACCTCCAAGATCGACAGCCGCACCATCCTCGGCGAGCAGGGGGCGGAGCAGTTGCTCGGCCAGGGCGACATGCTCTACATGGCCGGCGGCGGCCGCATCACCCGTGTCCACGGCCCCTTCGTCGCCGACGGCGAGGTGGAGCAGGTGGTGAAGTTCCTCAAGACCCAGGGCGAACCGAGCTACGTCGACGCCATCACCGAGGAGGACGACGAGGACGGCGGCTCCTTCGACGACGGGTCGGGTGCCGGCGGCGGGTCGGGCGACGACCTTTACGACAAGGCCGTGGCGGTGGTCTGCCGCGAGCGCAAGGCGTCCACCAGCTTCATCCAGCGCCAGCTCCGCATCGGCTACAACTCCGCCGCCCGTCTGATCGAGCGGATGGAGACCGAAGGCGTGGTCAGCAAGCCCAACCACGCCGGCAAGCGCGAGGTCCTGGCCCGCAACATCGAGGAGTAGCGGCCCTTGCCCCCACCCCAGCCCTCCCCCGCTGCGCAGGGGAGGGAGTTTAGCGCGAAGCGGCGGCAGTCCCCTCCCCTGCGTTAGCGGGGGAGGGTCAGGGTGGGGGCACCGTGAGTTCGCTTTAATCCTTGGAACCACCACCGCCACGCCCCATTTCCGCCCGGAACGTCCGGTTACCTAGCAGGCATCATGAAGATCCCGTTCCGCCGCATTCTGGCTGCCGCTGCCGTCGCTCTGTCCGTTACCACGGCGGGGGCGATCCTCGACCCCGCGCTCGCCGCGCCGCGCGCCGCCGCCCTGTCCGCCCAGGATCAGGCGCTGGTCGCCCAGGCGGAAAGCTATCTGAACGGCATCGGCACGCTCCAATCGAAGTTCGTGCAGGTCGCCCCGAACGGGCACCAGACCGCCGGCACCTTCTACCTCGCGCGTCCCGGCCGGATGCGGCTGGAGTACGACCCGCCGGTGAAGGACTTCGTCGTCGCCGACGGCGCCTTCATCTTCTATTGGGACGGGGAGATGCGGCAGCAGTCCAGCGCGCCCATCGGCAGCACGCTGGCCGACTTCATCCTGCGCAAGAACATCCGGCTGTCCGGCGACGTGACGGTGACCGGCGTCTATCAGGCGCCGGGGCTGGTGGAAATCAGCCTGACCGAGACCAAGGACCCCGGCAAGGGCACCCTGACTCTGGTCTTCGAAGACCGGCCCTTCCAGCTCCGCAAATGGCGGGTGCTGGACGCCCAGGGGCTGACGACCGAGGTGGCGCTGATGAACCCGCGCGAGGGCATGCAGTTCGACTCGAAGCTCTTCTACTTCATCGAACCCAGCAAGAGCGACTACGGCCGCAACAACTGATTTGCCCCAACGAATTTGCACGGAAGTCGCGCGAATCCCGCCACTGCGACAACCCGCCGCCGCAACGAAGTCCTCATGATCCTGTTGCCGTGATGCATCGGGCGCGCTCACCCGCCCCCGGTGCACTCGAACGGATGAGGGGAGACGAGACATGGCTACGGAGGCGATGTATGAGGCCCGGCGGGTCCAGGGCATGAACGATCTGCTGGCGCGCAACTGGTGGGCGCTGGCGTTGCGCGGCGCCGCGGCGGTGATGCTCGGCCTGCTGGCCTTCCTTCTGCCGGGGGCGACGGTCGCCACCCTGGCGATTCTTCTTGCGGTCTATCTGCTGATGGACGGGCTGTTCGCCATCGTCGGCGGCGTCCGCGCCGCCCAGGCGCAGGAGCGCAGCCTGCCCTTCCTGCTGGACGGCGTGGTCAGTCTGGTGGCGGGCGCCGTGGCCCTGCTGTGGCCGGAGGCGAGCCTGTTCGCGCTGATCTTCGTCATCGCCGCCTGGTCGGTCATCACCGGCTTCGCCAAGATCATGACGGCGTGGCGCATGCACCGCACCCACGGCAAATGGGCCTGGGGCGTGGCCGGCGCCCTGTCGGTGCTGTTCGGCTTCGGCATGTGGGTCCTGCCGTCGCTGGGCCTGCTGGCCGTGGCGCTGGGTGTCGGCAGCTATCTGATCGCCTATGGCGCGCTGGCCATCATCACCGCCGTCCGCCTGCGCCGCTGCCTGCACGACCGGAACCACCCTTCCAACCACGGCAACGCCGTGGCGGCGGAATAAAGCATCATCGACCGGGGGCGATGCGGCGGTAGCCGAGCGCCTCCGCGATGTGCGGGCGGCGCACGCCGCCCCCGCCGTCCAGATCGGCGAGCGTGCGGGCGACGCGCATGACACGGTGATAGCCGCGGGCCGAGAGCTTCAGCCGCTCCGCCGCCTCGGTCAGCAGGGCGCGGCCCGGTTGGTCGGGGGCGGCGGCCTTTTCCAGCAGTTCGCCGTCCGCCTCGGCGTTGGTGCGCACCGCCCGGCCCTCGGGAAAGGGGCCGAAACCGGCGTAGCGCTCCGCCTGGACGGCGCGGGCCACCGCCACGCGGGCGGCCACATCGGCGCTGCCCTCGGCGGGCGGCGGCAGGCTGAGGTCGGCGGGGCTGACGGCCGGCACGTCGATGTGCAGGTCGATACGGTCGAACAGCGGCCCACTGATCTTCGACTGGTAGTCGGCGGCGCATTTCGGGGCGCGGGCGCAGGCCAGCGACGGGTCGTCGAGATGGCCGCAGCGGCAGGGGTTCATGGCGGCGATCAACTGCACCCGCGCCGGGTAGGTCACATGGTGGTTCACCCGGCTGACGACGGCCTTGCCGGTCTCCAAGGGCTGGCGCAGCGCCTCCAGCGTGCCGCGCGGGAATTCGGGAAGCTCGTCGAGAAACAGAACGCCTTTGTGAGCGAGCGAAATCTCGCCGGGCTTGGCGCGCGACCCGCCGCCGACCAGGGCGGGCAGGCTGGCCGACTGGTGCGGCGACCGGTAGGGGCGCTGGCGCAGCAGTCTGCCGCCCTCCAGCAGGCCGGCGACGCTGTGGATCATCGAGACCTCCAGCGCCTCCGCCGGGTCGAGCGGCGGCAGCAGACCCGGCAGCCTCGCCGCCAGCATCGACTTGCCGGAGCCGGGCGGCCCGATCATCAACAGATTGTGCGATCCGGCGGCGGCGACCTCCAGCGCGCGCTTGGCCGTCTCGTTGCCCTTCACGTCACGCAGATCGAGCGGCGCCTCGGCGCTCTCCTGGATGCGCGGCCGGGGGCGGGTCAGCACCTGCTGGCCGCGGAAATGGTTGATGAGGGCGAGCAGCGTGGCGGGCGCCAGCACGTCCAAACCTTCGCCCGCCCAGGCGGCCTCGCCGCCGCAGGCCTCCGGGCAGATCAGGCCGCGGTCGTGGGCCAGCGCGTTGATGGCGGCGGGCAGCACCCCCGCCACCGGGGTCAGCGCCCCGTCCAGCGCCAGCTCGCCCAGCGCGCAATAGCGGCTCATCTCCAGATCGGGCAGCACGCCCATGACGGTGAGCAGGGCCAGCGCGATGGGCAGGTCGAAATGGCTCCCCTCCTTCAACACGTCCGCCGGGGCGAGGTTGACGGTGATCCGCTTGGCCGGCAGGGCGAGGCCGAGCGCGTGCAGTGCCGCCCGCACCCGCTCCCGGCTCTCGGCCACCGCCTTGTCGGGCAGGCCGACCACGGTGAAGGCGACGATGCCGCCGGACATCTGCACCTGAACATCGATGTCCAGAACCTCGATGCCCTGGAACGCAACCGTGTTGATCCGCGCAACCATGCCAGACGCCATGCTTTTGGAAATGCACGCGAGTGTATGGTCCGCTCGTTTATTTTGCCAGGATAACGTGTTTGAGAGGCGAGTCGGGCCCGTACGCTTGCGCGCGTCAGCCGGCCTCCTTGTCTGTCGCATCCGATTCGATGTGCCAAAGCAGGGCGGGAACGCGGGCCTTCAGAACCCGCCGAATATCCGTTCCGGAGGCGGTGGTGCCGAAGCTGCTCAATCTCAGAACCCGCCCCGTATAGAAATTGGCGCGGCTTGGCCGGATGAGGTGCCGGCTGTCCTCTGAGACTCTCAAAACATACGTGGATGGCGCGCGTTTCGCTCCCCAAAGACGACCATGTTCAGCCGATGTGATGCCTTCCCATCGTATGGGGGATACGGTTTGCCCATAAATGAACAAGCCAGTCTCGTCCGCTTTGATAAGCGGCCCCTTGTAGGGCACTGTGGCCAGAACCTCCATGAATTCATGGCTTGCTACGACAGTGACGGCGATGCCTATCCAGGCACGGACCTGAGCCAAGTTGAACGAGATGATCAAATACAAACCATACGAAGCCAAGCAAGCGGCGGTTGCCAGTAAGAAAAGCTGCTGGGCTTTTGAGGAGTAGGCGATGAACGAGTCATCATTATTTTCGCTTCTCATCAATTGTATGCCTATTACAATTTGCGAGTTTTCTTTGAAAAATGCCTTGGCATCAGCATGACGAAAAAGGGTTGCGTGTTTTTGGCGCCGGCGATAGAAAGGTAGCAATGCCGATCTCCATGATTTCGCACGGTATAGAAACTACAATTAAATTCAACTCATCCGTTCCTCGCTCCATGAGAACGCCGGCAACGGATTTTTGGGAAGCTGGGTGATCTGCCCTATCTTTGGGGAAGAACACACCGAACAAGGAACCGGGACCGTGCAGCTTCTTCTCAGCACCTGGGCCGAGGCCGAGGCTTACCTGAAGACCTCCAAGGGCATCATCCTGCCCATCGGCTCCACCGAGCAGCATGGGCCGAACGGGCTGATCGGCACCGACGCCATCTGCGCCGAGGTGGTTGCCCGCGGCGTCGGCGACGCCACCGGGGCCATGGTCGGGCCGACCATCCCGGTGGGCATGGCCGTGCACCACATGGATTTCGCCGGCTCGATGACGCTGAAGCCCTCCACGCTGATTGCCCTGCTGCGCGACTATGTGATGTCGCTGGCCGAGCATGGATTCGAGCGCTTCTTCTTCGTCAACGGCCACGGCGGCAACGTCGCGTCCGTCCGCGCCGCCTTCTACGAGATCTACGCGGAGAATCGCGCCCTGCGCGGCCGGCAGGCGCCGGAGCTGCGCTGCACCCTGGTCAACTGGTGGGAGAATCAGGAGATCGGCCGCCTGTCGCGGGAGCTGTTCGGCGGCAAGGAAGGCTCTCACGCCACGCCCAGCGAGGTGTCCCTGACCCAGTACGCCTATCCCGAGTCGATCAAGACGGCGGCGATGGACCCGGAGACCGCGTCGCCCGGAGGCTTCTACGACGCCCGCGACTTCCGGCGCCGCCACCCGGACGGGCGCATCGGCTCCGCCCCCGGCCTCGCCTCGCCGGAGCACGGCAAGCGCCTGTTCGAGACGGCGGTCGAGGCGATTTCCCGCCAGTACGGCGCCTTCCTGGCGGAGGCCTGAGCGGAAAGCCCGCGGAAAAGCCATCCTGCGGCCTTGAACTCGGGCGGGGCTTCACCGCATCATCCCGCGCCGAGACAACGATTGGGGGAAACAGCCGTCATGCCGAACCGCCAGAGGCGCACCGCGCTCGCCATCACCATGGGAGCGGTCCTCGGGCTGGCCGGTGCGCTGGCCGCCGGTCCGGTCCTTGCGCAAACGGCTCCCCGCACGGATCTGGTGGTCGGGATGCGGCTGGAGCCGCCGCACCTCGACCCCACGGCGGGGGCGGCGGCGGCCATCGACGAGGTGACCTACGCCAACCTGTACGAGCCGCTGACCCGCATCGACGCCGAAGGCAAGGTGGTGCCAGGCCTCGCCGAGAAGTGGGAGGTGTCGGCGGACGGGCTGACCTACACCTTCCATCTGCGCAAGGGGGCGAAGTTCCACGACGGCACCGACGCCGATTCGGCGGACGTCAAATTCTCGCTCGACCGCGCGCGCGGCGCCGACTCGGTCAACGCGCAGAAGGGCTACTTCGCCGCCATCGCCGGGGTGGAAGCGCCCGACGCGCGGACCGTGGTGGTCACCCTGTCGCGGCCCGACGGGCTGTTCCTCTTCCATATGGCGTCGGGCGACGCCGCCATCGTCGCGCCGGAGTCGGCGGGCGCCAACAAGCAGACCCCGGTCGGCACCGGCCCCTTCAAGTTCGAGCGCTGGGTGGCCGGCGACCGGGTGGTGCTGGTGCGCAACCCCGACTATGACGGGCCGAAGCCGGCGCTGGAGCGCGTCACCTTCCGCTTCATCAGCGACCCGGCGGCCCAGGTCGCCGCGCTGAAGGCCGGCGACATCGACAGCTTCCCGCAATTCGACACCTACGAGGCGCTGCCCCAGTTCCGCGACGACGGGGCCTTCACCGTCATGGTCGGCACGACGGAGGGGGAGACGATCCTTGGCACCAACAACGCCCGCAAGCCCTTCGACGATGTCCGGGTGCGCCGGGCCATGGCCCACGCCATCGACCGCAAGACGCTGATCGACGGCGTGCTGTTCGGCAATGGGGCGGCCATCGGCAGCCACTTCCCGCCGCACCGCGCCGGCTATGTCGACCTGACCGGCCTCTACCCCTACGACCCGGACAAGGCCAAGGCGCTGCTTGCCGAGGCCGGCCTTGCAAACGGGTTCGAAACGACGCTGCGCCTGCCGCCGCCGATCTACGCCCGCCGCTCCGGCGAACTGATCGCCGCCATGCTCGCCGAGGTCGGCATCCGCGTGACGGTCGAGCCGATGGAGTGGGCGCCCTGGCTGGAAAAGGTGTTCAAGGGCAAGGATTACGACCTGACTTTGATCGCCCACACCGAGCCGCTGGACATCGACATTTACGGGCGCCCCGACTACTACTTCAACTACCGCAGCGAGCGCTTCAACGCCGTGGGGGCGGAGTTGGACCGCACCCAGGACAACGCCAAGCGCAACGCCCTCTACGGCGAGCAGCAGCGCATCCTGGCGGAGGACGCGGTGAACGGCTTCCTCTTCATGCTGCCTTCGGCCACCGTGCAGAAGTCGGCGGTGCAGGGCATGTGGGTCAACCGCCCGATCCAGGCCAACGACGTCACGGGCGTCCGGTGGAAGTGATCCGGCGCGGCCGGACCGGACCCGGCGGGGGCTGACCCGCGTGCTCGCCTTCCTGGTGCGCCGTCTGCTGACCCTGGCGCTGACGGCGTGGCTGGCCACGCTGGTGGTCTTCGCCGTGCTGGAGGCGATCCCCGGCGACCCCGCCCTGGTCATGCTGGGCACCAGCGCGCAGCCGGAGGCGGTGGCCGCCCTGCGCGCCCAGATGGGGCTCGACCGGCCCTGGCCCGTCCGCTACGCCGGCTGGGTCGGCGGCATGCTGCACGGCGATTTCGGGACCAGCCTGACCTACGCGCGCCCGGTCGCCGGGCTGGTCGCCGACCGGCTGGCCATCACCCTGCCGCTGGCCGGGCTGGCGCTGGTCCTCTCGGCGGGAATCGCCATTCCGCTGGGCCTGTTCGCCGCAGGTCGGCAGGGGCGGGCGGGGGATTGGGCGGTCATGGCCTTCGGCCAGATGGGCATCGCGGTGCCCGGCTTCTGGTTCGCCATCCTGTTGATTTTGCTGTTCTCCGTGCGGCTCGGCTGGTTCTCCGCCGGCGGCTTTCCGGGATGGGAGGCCGGGGCGGGGCCGGCGCTGAAGGCGCTGCTGCTGCCCGCCGTGGCGCTGGCCCTGCCGGAGGCGGCGATCCTGGCGCGCATCACCCGCACGGCGGCGCTCGACACGCTGCGCGAGGAGTATGTGCGCACGGCGGTCGCCAAGGGCCTGCCGCGCCGCGCGGTGCTGCGGCGCCATGTGCTGCCCAACGCGCTGATCCCCGTCGCCACCATCCTCGGCCTGCAATTCTCCTTCCTCGTCGCCGGGGCGGTGGTGGTGGAGAACGTCTTCACCCTGCCGGGGCTGGGCCGGTTGCTCTATCAGGCCATCGGCCAGCACGACCTGATCGTGGTGCAGAGCGTCGTCGTGCTGCTGGCGGTGACGGTGGTGGCGGTCAACGCGCTGGTCGACATCGTCTGCGCGGCCATCGACCCGCGCCCGCGGGTGACGGCATGAGGCGGCTCGTCCAACGGGTGCGCCGGCTTCCGGTCAGCCTGCTGCTGGGCGGACTGCTCACCGCGCTGGTGGTCGGAGCGGCGCTGCTGTCGCTGGTCTGGACGCCCTTTCCGGCGGAGCAGGTGCGGGTGGTCGCCCGGCTTCGCCCGCCGGGACCGGTCCATTGGCTGGGCACCGACCATTTCGGGCGCGACGTGCTGTCGATGATCCTGGTCGGCGCCCGCAACTCGCTGGCCGTCGGGGCGGCGGCGGTGGCGCTGGGCGCCCTGCTGGGCGTGCCGCTGGGGCTGGCCGCCTCCGCCTGGGGGCGCTGGGGGGACGAGGCGGTGGCCCGGTTGGGCGACCTGCTGTTCGCCTTTCCCGCGGTGCTGACGGCGATCCTGCTGACGGCGGCGCTGGGGGCGGGGGCGGTGAACGTCGTCCTGGCGCTGGGCCTGTTCAACGCCGCGGTCTTCGCGCGGGTGGCGCGCGGGGCGGCGCTGGCCGTCTGGCGGCGGGACTTCGTGCGGGCGGCGCTGGCTCTGGGGCGCGGGCCGCTGTCGGTGACGCTGGTGCATGTGCTGCCCAACATCGCCGGGGTGGTGATCGTCCAGGGGACGGTGCTGTTCGCCGTGGCCGTGCTGAACGAGGCGGCGCTGAGCTATCTGGGGCTCGGCATCCAGCCGCCCTCGCCCTCCTGGGGCAAGATGCTGGGCGACGCGCAGACCTTCCTGTTCACCGCCCCCCTCCAGGCGATCTTTCCGGGGGCGGCCATCGCGGTGACGGTGCTGGGGCTGAACCTGCTGGGCGACGGCCTGCGCGACGCGCTGGACCCGCGCCACCGCTCGGCGGGGCTCCTGTAAACTTGACACAAGACGGTTTGGCTTGTGTCAACTGGCATGGTGTCCCCTCTCCCCAGAGGGGAGAGGGAAATTTCAAGCGCCGCGGTGCTGCTTGGCGATCGGCTGGGAGAATTGCAGCTCGATGTCCCACGGGAAGTGGATCCAGGTGTCCTGGCTCACCTCGGTGATGAAGGTGTCGACCAGCGGGCGGCCCAGCGGCTTGGCGTAGACGGTGGCGAAATGCGCCTTGGGCAGCATCTTGCGCACAACCACCGCGGTCTTCCCGGTGTCGACCAGATCGTCGATGATCAGCCAGCCTTCGCCGTCTCCGGCGTTGGCGCCTTCCACGCCCTTCAGCACCATCGCCTCGCGCTGGTTCTGGTGGTCGTAGCTGGAGACGCAGACGGTGTCGATCATGCGCAGCTCAAGCTCGCGCGCGATGATCGCCGCCGGGACGAGGCCGCCGCGGGTGATGGCGATGATGCCCTTCCACGGACCCTTGTCGATCAGGCGCCAGGCCAACGCCTTGGCGTTGCGGTGAAGCTCCTCCCACGACACCGGGAAGTGCTTGTTGAACGGAACGGCTTCTGGCACGGCTATGAACTCCGAAAGAAACGTGCGCCGCTTATACCGCAAGCCCCACCGCCGGGCAATCGACCGCGTGAAACGGCGAAAAAAGGTCTTGCAGCCCGAAACCCTTTTGAGTAAGTTGCGCGCCTCGACGACGGACGGTCACCGCCGCCGCCGGGAAGACAAACAGGAATGCGCCCGTAGCTCAGCTGGATAGAGCACCAGACTACGAATCTGGGGGTCAGGAGTTCGAATCTCTTCGGGCGCGCCATTCCTTCCGGTCTGCACAAGAAAGCCGCCCTTGGGCGGCTTTTGTGCTTTCTGGTGTTTGCCTCGCTGTGGTTTGTCTCAGCGGCTTTTCTTTTTGGATGCCGTGCGCTTCGCCTTGGGCGGTTTGGTCATGGCGTTGAACAGGGCGGTCTGGTTGCGCCGGGCGGCGGCGTTGAACACGCCGCTCCAGAAACCGATTGCCTGACTGGCCGACCGGTTGGCCATGGACATCCAGATGCTTTGTGGTGTCCCCTTCATGCTTCCCCCTTTTTGAAAGCCCTGCCGATCCATCTCGGCAAGGGGTCAACAGTGCAACGCGGTCATACTCCCGCGACGATCGCGCGGCGATGGCGGACCCGCGTCCAGGACATGGTCAGGCCGACCCGCTCGGCGCAGCCATAATGCCAGGGGCGGTTCTCGCTATCGCCGGCCCAATGCGGTTCCCCGGCCCGCAAAGGTTTCCCGCAATGGCAACAGGTGGGTGGCGCGGGAAGACGTGCGGCGTCCCGTTTCGTCAGCTGGGTCATAGGGCATCTCATCCAGAGCGTCTTATTCCAGGAGGCGTCTCAGGCACGGCGTTTCGGGAAGGCACGGCGTCGAGAAGCGTGTTCTTGGGCATGTTTTCTTGGGCGTGTCATCTTGCGGTGCGAAGAATGACCGCCCGGCCGTCCCGGGGAAACGTCGCAAAGGTGAAATGCCCATGGGGTGCCCCCGACCACAGGGGTATGCCCATGGTCAGGCCATAGGTCGCGAGATCGTTGGCATTAAACGCTTTTTGCCCTTATCGCGAATTGCCGCCGCGGGACGGCACGCCCACTCTTGATCACACCCCGATTCACAGCCGGTTAACCATCCGCGCCTAGCGTCCGCCCCCTTCGCCGCAGCCTTTTGCTGCGGTGCAGCATTGTTCGAAGGGTGAAGGCGTTATCCATGGTTTTCCTGTTGCACTACCTGCCGTCCCTGTCGCTGGTCGCGGTGAGCGGGCTTGCCGGTCTGGCGTTGGGCGTCCTGTCCACGCTGCTTCAGGACCGGCGGGCGATCCTGACCGCGCAGGCCGGCGCCGGCGCGCTGTTCGTCGTCCATTTCCTCGCCCTGGGTGCCCATACGGGCATGCTGATGTGCGCGCTCGGCCTCGTGCAGATGGCCGCCGCCTATCCGGAACGGCGTCCGCGCTGGCTGCGCGCGCTGTTCGTCCTGACGGTTCCGGCGGCGCTGGCCGTCGCGGCGGCGACGTGGCAGGGACCGATGTCCGCCTTGTCGGCGGCAGGCTTCATCCTGGGCACCATCGGGCGCTGGCAGAGCACGGTCGGGCGGATGAGGCTGTTCTTCCTGTCCTCGACGGTGGTCGGAGCCGGCCACAACGCGTTGGCCGGCTCGGCCTTCGGGCTGGCGTCGGACGCGATGACGCTGTCGGGCCATCTGCTCAGCCTGTGGCGCGCCCGCCCGCCGGTCCGTCGTCGGGCGATGCTGGCGACACATTGAGACATGGGAATTTAAGACATCGGAACCGCGCCGGGGACGATGCCCCGGCGCGGCTTTGACGACCGATCGCGATCAGCGCTTCGCTTCGGCGGTTCCGGCGGTTTCCCGGCGCTCCAGATAGGTCTTGGTGAGCTGCGGCAGACGCTGTTCCAGCCACGCCGCCATTTCCAACTCCTCGTCCAGGCTCGGCTGGAGCATGCGGGCGATCTCAGGCTCCCCGGCCTGCTCCGCGGCGGAGATCAGGGCGCGGTAGTTGGCGATCTCGAAATGCTCGAAGGAATAGTCGAAGATCGACGCCTTCACGATCTCGTCCGACGCCACGACGCCGGACAGCGACTGCGCGTTGCCGATCAGCATGGCGACGCCGGTCTTGATGGCCGAGGTGTCGGTGCCCAGACGCTGCAGGCACTGCTTCAGCCGGTCGGCCTGCCGGTTCGACACCTCGATGTGCTCCTGCACCTTGGCGAGGACGTCCGGGTAGTTCTTGATGCGCTCCGCCTGCCGTTCCAGCATCTCGACGGCTTGGCTTTCCATGGCGTGGGCGTCACGGAGCCAGTCGATCAGGGTTTCCTTGGTGGTGTTGGCCACAGATCCTCTCCCTCGTTGCGTTATCGGACAGTCCATTGGGGATGGACCGACAACAGGCGGGGCGGCGGTTCGTCACCATCGGGCGATGCAGGCTGACCCAAGCGGGGCACCCTTCGGATGCACCAAGGAACCTTCACCGGAGCGGGAGGGTTTTCGAGGCGGATGGGCAGCCTGCCAGGGGAGGGAGCGGCCATGTCGGCAAATGAACCGGCCATGATGGGAAAAGACCAGATCGTCGATACCCTCAACGATCTGATCCGCATCGTCGAGGACAGCCACGAAGCCTATCGCCAAGCCGCGGAGAACTTGGAAGACGAGGATCTGAAGGCGCTGTTCAACGATCTGGCCGCCCAGCGCGGCGCCATCGTGCGCGAGGTGCAGCGCCTCGTCGCGGAACAGGGCGGGGCGCCGGACATGGGCGGCACCGTGATGGGCGGAGCGCACCGCTTCTTTTTGGAACTCAAGAACAATGTGCTGGGACAGGACCGCGAGGCGATCCTCGCCGAGGTGCAGCGCGGCGAGGGCGAATGCGTTCGTGCCTACGAGGAGGCTTTGGCCAAGGAACTGCCCCTGCCGATCACTGCCGTGGCGGTGCAGCATCTCGACCGCATCCGCGCCGACCGCGACCGCATGACCCTGCTGCGCGGCGCCGCGGCCTGACGAAAGACACCGATCGAGGGACGGTCACTCCGCGGCGGCGGCCTGCCGGTTCTCCAGATCGGCCAGCAGGGCGCGCTTCTGGTCGGCGTCCATGTGCTTCCAGCCGCGGATCTCCTCCAGCGTGCGCAGGCAGCCGATGCAATAGGCGCGGTCGGCGGTCAGCTTGCACACGCTGATGCAGGGGGATTGGACGAAGTCACTCTCGGCGGGCGGGGTCATTCCAAAATCCAGATGAATGCGGGACGGTGCGCGCCGGCCTGCGGTGCGGCGCCGTAGCCGCTCCGCAGGCCGATCCGTGAAGGCCCGCTCTTGCGGCATTTCCGAGTTTTTGACAAGTCCTACCGTCACTCTTGGTCATCGTGTCCACACCGCATGGAACAACGGCGCATGAGCCATCAACCCAAGCGTCACGATTTTGACCATAGAATGCCTTAAAGTAGAACATCCCGGACAAGAAGTCTCCAAAATGACCCCTTAGAAAGTGGCTTGCCGCGATGCGCGGCATCCAACGAGGGAGATTTTTGTGAAGCGAACGTCGGTGGGAGGATTACTCGGCGCCATGGCGCTGGGCACGGTGTTGACAGCTTGCGGAGTGACGCCACAGGTGCCGACGTCGTCGATACGGCCCGGCTCCAGTGAGAATCTGATTGGATATCCCGCTTCGCCCTTCGTCGCGCCGGCCCCTGCGGCCCGGTCCGCCGGAACTCCCTTCACCGCTTCGGAAATTGCAGGACCGCCGGGGCGGTTCGACACGGCGTCGCCGAACGGTTTCGTGCCGGTGTCCGAAAAACCCGTTTCCACCTTTTCCGCCGACGTGGACACGGCGTCCTACGCGGTCGTCCGCCGCCTTCTGAACGAGGGGCGCGCCGTGCCGCCTTACGCGGTGCGGGTGGAGGAGATGGTCAATTATTTCCACTACGATTATCCGCGCCCGCAGTCTCCCGCCGTGCCCTTCCGCCCGACGGTGGCCGTCTACCCGTCACCCTGGACCGAAGGGGCGCGGATTCTGCACATCGGCATCCGCGCCTACGACGTGGCCCGCAAGCAGAGGCCTGCGCTTAATCTTGTCTTCCTGGTTGACGTCTCCGGTTCCATGTCGTCGAACGACCGGCTGCCCCTGTTGAAGCAGGCGCTGCTGATGCTGGTGGACGAATTGCGTTCCGAAGACCGCCTGTCCATCGTCAGCTATGCCGGCAAGAGCGATGTGGTGCTGGAACCCACCGCCGGAACGGAGAAGGAAACCATCCGCACAGCCATTCAGGGGCTGAACGCCTCGGGCGCCACCGCCGGCAGTGCTGGAATCCGGGCGGCCTACGCGCTGGCGGAAAAGAATTTCAACAAGGCGGCGGTGAACCGCGTGGTGATCGGCACCGATGGGGACTTCAACGTCGGCGTCACCAACCCGAAGGAACTGGAGGAACTCATCGCCCAAAAACGGGAGACCGGCGTCTATCTGTCGGTCCTCGGCTTCGGGCTCGACAATCTCAACGACGTGGTGATGCAACGGCTGGCCCAGGCGGGCAACGGCAACGCCGCCTACATCGACGGCATGCAGGAGGCCAAGAAGGTCCTGCGCGACGAGCTGTCCTCCACGATGGTGCCGGTCGCCGACAATGTGAAGGTCCAGGTCGAGTTCAACCCGGCCCTGGTCGGGCAGTACCGGCTGATCGGCTACGAGACGCGGGCGCTGCGCCGCGAGGATTTCAACAACGACCGGGTGGACGCGGGCGACGTCGGTGCCGGCCATGCGATGACCGCGCTCTACGAATTCCTGCCGCCGGGGACGAGGGGCAAGGGCGTCGATCCGCTGCGCTACGGGGTCAAGGCGCCTGCGGATGCCGTGAATGCGGACGAGTTCGCCTTCCTGCGCCTGCGCTACACGCTGCCCGGCCAGTCGAAAAGCCGGCTGATCGAGCGCTCCATCCGCAAGGGCGAGGCCCTGGCCTCCATCGCGGCGGGCCCCGCCGAAGCCCGTTTCGCCCTTGCGGTGGCGTCCTTCGCCGGGAAGCTGCGCGGCGCCGGCGGGGAGGCGATGTCCTACGCGCAGATCGCCGATCTGGCGCGCGATGCCCGCGGCGCCGACCCCGACGGCACGCGCGCCGAGTTCATCCGTCTCGTCGAACTGGCGGGCAGCCGGGCCGCGCGGTGACGGCAACCGCCCCAAACGAAAACGGGACGGCGCCGGGCCGTCCCGTTCCTCACCGCGAGGCGATCGGCGTCAGTCGGAGATGTTGGGCGGGTCGGGATCGTCCGACCAATCGTCCTTCGGGGCCGGGTAGCGCTCCAGCCACTTGCGGACCAGGGCGACGTGGCCGGCCTCCTCCTCCGCGAACTCGCGGGCGAGGCGGGCGACCTCCGGGTCCTTGGTCTCGGCGGCGACCGAGGCATAGTAGTTGTTGCCCTGATGCTCGCTCAGCAGCGCCATCTTGAGCGCGTGGTGCGGCTTCATCAGATAATGGGCGTTCTCGAAGGCCGCGGCCTCCGGGGACTCGGTGGTGGCGTCCCACTGGAACTCCCAGGGAGCGACCTTGGGAAGCGCGCCGAACTCCCGGGCGATCTGCTTCACCTCCTCGGCGTGTTTGGCCGAGTAGGTGGACAGATCGCGGAACAGCTTGGCGACCTCCACATTGTTGTGGGCCTCCATGCTGTCGGCCAGCTCGGTGTAGCGCTCCGCCGCCTCGATCTCCAGGGCCAGCGCGTGGGCGAGGAACAGGCCGACGTTGGCGGCCCCGTTCAGCACTTTCATCTTCATACCGCGAACCCCTCTTCGATCTGGGCGATGCTGCGGGTGGCCGCCGATTCCGGCTGGAACGGACGCCGGTTGCCGGCGAGGAAGATGCCGAGGCCGAACCCGTCGTCCTCCAGGACAGCGCGCATCGCCTCGTTCGGGTCGTCCGTCGGCTCGCGGCCGTAGGGATGGACCGTGCTCTTCCAGTTGCGCTGCTCGGGGCGGAAGGTGACGCAGGGGGACAGGATGTGGATGACCGAGAAGCCGGGGTGCCGCACGCCCTCCACGATCAGGCGCGCGACTTCGTTCGGGTTGTTGGAGAAGCCGCGGGCGACGAAGTTCGCGCCGCAGGCCAGCGCCAGCGCGACCGGCTGGATCGGGTTGACGCCCGGTCCTTCCGGGGTCAGCTTCGACTCGCACCAGTCGGCCTCGGTGGTCGGCGAGGCCTGACCCTTCGTCATGCCGTAGACCTGGTTGTCCATGACGATGTAGGTCATGTCGACGTTGCGGCGGCAGGCGTGCAGGAAGTGGTTGCCGCCGATCGAGAAGCCGTCGCCGTCGCCGCCGAAGATCAGCACGTTCAGCTCGGGCCGGGCCAGCTTGACGCCGGACGCCACGGCCAGCGAGCGGCCGTGCACCGTGTGGTAGCCGTAGACGCTGGTGTAGGCGGGGATGCGCGACGAGCAGCCGATGCCCGACACCACGACGGTGTCCTTGCGCTCCAGCCCCATGGTCGCCATGGCGCGGGTGATGCCGGCCAGCACGGAATAATCGCCGCAGCCGGGGCACCAGATGGGCTTCACGTCGGATTTGTAGTCGCCGGGCAGCGGGCCCACGACATCGTCGGTCAGATGGGTATCCATGGATTTCGTGCTCCGGCCGGTCAGATCAGGGAAAGAAGCGTCTCGTGCACCTCGCGGGCGCGGATCGGCAGCGGGCCGGGGCGGCTGAACACCGACACCGCGCCCGGCAGGTCGTAATGCCCACGCAGGAACTTGTGGAACTGGGCGCCGTGCGTCTGCTCGACGACCAGAACCTTCGTGACGCCGTCCAGCGCCGCGGCCAGCTTCTCCGGCTGGACCGGGGAGATCAGGCGGATGGCGACCAGCCGGGCCTTGGTGCCGGCGGCCTCCAGCCGGCGCACCGCCTCGCGCGACGGGCCGGTGGCGGAACCCCAGGTGACGACGGCGATCTCGCCCTCGCCCTCGACCTCGGCCCAGGCGTCGCCGTAGTCGTGGGAGGTCAGCTTGCGCAGCCGCTTGTCGAGCTGCTTCTGGTGATCGGACGCCTGCGAGGAGGGCAGGGCGCTCTCGGCGTGCTCCAGACCGTCGGCGGTGTGCTCGCCGCCCGGCATGCCGGGGATGGCGGCCGGGGAGACGCCCGATTCGGTGTCGGCGTAGCGCTTGTACTTCGCCTCGCCGCCGAGATCGGTCGCCAGCAGGCGGTTCGCCTTGTGGGGGGCGTCGGCCGGCTTGTCGACGATGGCGCGGGACTGGCCCATCGCCTGATCGGACAGCACGATGGCCGGGGTCTGCAGGGCCTCGGCCAGATGCACCGCCCACTGGGTGGTGAACAGGCAGTCGGCGATGGAGGTCGGGCCGACCACCAGATGCGGAGCGTCGCCGTGCAGGCCGTAGACGGCGATGTTCAGGTCGGACTGTTCGGACTTGGTCGGGATGCCGGTGGATGGGCCGCCACGCTGCACGTCGACGATCACCACCGGGGTTTCGGAGGCGACGCCCAGGCCGATGCATTCGGTCATCAGCGACAGGCCGGGGCCGGCGGTCGCGGTGATCGAAGGCACGCCGCTGAAGGAGGCGCCCAGGCACATGGCGATGGAGGCCAGCTCATCCTCCGCCTGGACCAGCTTGCCGCCGGTCTTGGCGAGGTTGGGGGCCAGCCACTCCAGGATCTCGGTCGCCGGGGTGATCGGGTAGGCGGCGCAGAACTTCACCCCGCCCTTCAAGGCGCCCAGCCCGGCGGCCTCGTTGCCCGAGATGTTCCAGCGGGTGGCGCCCTCCTTGTTGGGGGCGGCCAGCTCCAGGCCGAGGTTCCAGCCGGCGGCCTCCTTGGACCCGGCGTCGATGCCGGCGTTGGACGCCTGGATGGCGGCGTCGCCCTTCTTGCCCAGCGCCTTCTGGATCACCGCGTCGATGCCGGCGCGCGGCAAGCCGACGATTGCCGCGACGGCGCCCAACCCCACCATGTTGACGCGCCCGCCGGGGATGCGCCCGGCCAGTTCCTTGATCGGCAGCTCGACCTGTTTGGCGCCGCTGGCGGCCAGGACCGCGGGCACCTCGCCCTGGCTGGGGTCGGTGATGATGACGCTCTTCTCCGACAGGGGAAGCTCGGCCGCGAAGCGCTCCACATTCTGCCAGTCGAAGGCGACGATCAGGTCGAAACGGTCTCCCGGACCGTGAACGGGTGTCGGCGACAGGCGAACGAGGGCGGCGGCCTCGCCGCCACGGATCTGCGGGCCGGTGGTCCGCGACATCAACCCGTACCATCCCACGTTGGCGGCGGCATCCAGCAGCATCTGTCCGGCGGTCATCGCGCCGGCGCCACCGCTGCCCACCAGGGCAATCGTGACCGAGTCCACTGTCATTGGTTAATCCCTTGCGTCCGAATGTGAGTCGCCCGACGCCCGTACGGCTACGTCAGCATTGCGGAACAGGGAAATGATCTGGCGCAAATCGAACGAAAGACGCCACGATTTTGCGAAGTCGCGCCATGGAACGGTCCGACCAATGTCTTGTCCGGCGACCGGCCGTCCCTTGGTGTCGATTGTCGCCGGGATTGTTTCTGGACCGGAACGGCGGGCGCCGTCGCACAGCTACTCGCTGTAGCGTTCTTCCCGCCAGGGGTCGGCGTCATTGTGATAGCCGCGAACCTCCCAATAGCCGCGGCGATCCTCCGCCAGGATCTCGATTCGCTTCACCCACTTGGCGCTTTTCCAGAAATAGAGCTTCGGCACGACGACTCGGACGGGGCCACCATGGTCGCGGCTTATCGGCTGGCCTTCCCAGCCGGTGGCGAGCAGCGCGTCCGCCGCCGCGAAGGCCTCCAGCGGCAGGTTCGTGGTGTAGCCGTCCGAGGAATGGCAGAGGACGAAGCGCGCCTCCGGCCGCGGCTGGACGACCGACAGCAGGTGCCGCGTGGACACGCCCTCCCACTGGTTGTCGTAGCGCGACCAGGTGGTGACGCAGTGGATGTCGGAGACGACGCGCTCCCGCGGCTGGGCCTGCAGGTCCGCCCAGCTCCAGGTGACAGGATTTTCGACCAGCCCGTCCACCGCCAGGGTCCAGGTCGCCTCGCTCACCCGCGGCAGGATGCCGAGATCGAGCACCGGCCAGGTCTCCACCAGGCGCTGGCCGGGCGGCAGGCGGTCGCGCGCCGGATCGGCGGTCTCCCCGGTCAGGCCCCGACCCTCGCGCGCCCATCGCTCCTTGGTGGCGACCAGCTTGTCGCGGATCTGGCCATCATAAGGGCCATCCTGAGAGGTGTCGTCGGCCATGGGGGCCTCCGAAAGGGTGGATCGGCAGCGATGCCTCGGGCGAGCGGCACCGATTTACGCATGGATGAAAGCCGGTGTCAGCGCCGATCCCACGGTTTCTTGCGGTGCAAAAGGCTGATCGGCACCCTTTCCGTTCCATTTTCCCGCGGCTGGGTTGGAAATAGACGGTTCGGACGGTCGCCCTGCCCCTGTTCACGCCCTGTCTTGCTCTGATAGCATGTCCGCCATGCATGATCTGCCATGTTGCCGCCCATGACCATCGTCCTGCCCGACGCCGCACACGCCGATGCGGTGCCTCTCGGGCTGGAGAGGGCCCGGCTGGAGAAGGACGAGCTGGACATGGCCCCGGAAGAAGCAGCGGGATTGCTATGGCTGGACGCGCTCGCCACGCCGCTGTGGCTGCTCCGTCCCGATGGGCTGACCGTCTGGCTGAACGGCGCCGCCCGCGCGCTGATCGGCCTGGAGCACGATGCGCCCGCCGCCGCCGTGCGGGTCAGCCTGTCCAGCCGATTCACCGCCGCGCTGCAGCAGGCTGCCGCGGGGCGGACGGTGGAAGCGCGGGTGACCATCCATGCCCCCCTGACCCTGCCTTTGGAGGTGGATCTCCGGCTGGTTCCGGCGCCGCACCCGAGCGGGCTGATCCTTGCCGAGGCGCCCGCCGACAGCGGAGCCCGGCAGGAGATGATGCGGCTGAACGAGCAGCTCATCGCGCTGTCCTACGCCTATCCCGACATCCGTTTCGAGCTGCTGCGCGACGGCACCATCCTCGACTTCGCCGCCGCCAGCCCCGGTGACCTGAACGTGCCCGCCGAGCGCTTCCTGGCCCATCGCGTGCAGGAGGTGCTGCCCGATCCCGCCGCCGGGATGCTGGCCGCGGCGCTCGGCCGGCTGAACGACGGCCAGACGGTCATCGGACTGGACTTCTCCCTGCCGCCGCCTTCCGGATCAGCGGGGGCCGGATCGGCGGGGGCCGGATCGGTGGGGGACACCAAGCACTTCGAGGCGCGGCTGGTCGCCCTGCCCGACAGCGACCGCGTGATGTGCAGCATCCGCAACGTCACGGAGCGGGTGCAGGCGGAGAGCGCGGCCCGGCGGGCCCATCACCTGCTGTCCGACGCCATCGAATGCATCACCGAGGGCTTCGTGCTGTACGACGCCCAGGACCGGCTGGTGTTGTGCAACGGGCGCTATCGGGAGCTGTTTTCCGCCAACACCGACCTCATCACGCCGGGCGCCAGCTTCGAGGAGGTGTTGCGCGGCGGGGTGGAGCGGGGCGTCTATCGGGTGCCGGACGGCGACCTGGAGGGCTGGGTCGAGCGGCGCATCGCGCAGCACCGCGGTGCCGGCCCGCCCATGGAAATGGAGCTTCACGACGGGCGCTGGATTCGCATCGAGGAATGGCGGACCTACGAGGGCGGCACCGTCGGCATCCGCGCCGACATCACCGACCTCAAGGCCCGCGAGGCCGAGCTGAGCGCCGCCCGCGACGAGGCCGAACTGGCCAACCAGCGCAAGTCCGACTACGTCCACCACCTGAGCCACGAACTGCGCACGCCGCTGAACGCCGTGCTCGGCTTCGCCCAGATCATCCATGACGAGATGATGGGGCCGAACAACCCGCGCTACCGCGAATATGCCGGCCAGATCGCGGCGGCCGGCGTCTACATGCTGGACCTCATCAACAACCTGCTCGACCTCGCGCGGATCGAGGCCGGGCGGATGGACCTGCACGAGGAGGCCTGCAACCTGTCCCTGCTGGTCGATCTGACCTTCGGCATGATGCAGCCGCGGGCGTGCGAGGCGGCGGTCGCGCTGTGCATGGAGATTCCCGAAGACCTGCCGAGTCTGCACGGCGACGCCTCGCAGATCCGGCAGATGCTGACCAACCTGATCGGCAACGCCATCAAGTTCGCCCCTCCCAAAGACGGCCGCGTGCGGGTGTGCGCGGAGCTGACGGAGGACGGCGGCATCGCGCTGACCGTCGCCGACAACGGCATCGGCATGCGGCCCGAACAGATCCCGGTGGCGCTGGACGCCTTCGGGCAGGTGCATGGCCACAATCCGGGCCATAACCAGGGCCGCGACCGGGTGGCGGAGCGCGGCTCCGGCCTGGGATTGCCGCTGACCCGCGCGCTGATCGCGCTGCATGGCGGCAGCTTTCATATCGACAGCCGGGTCGGAGCCGGGACAACCGTATGCCTGACCTTCCCGCCCTGCCGGGTCGGCGGGGCTGCGCGGTCGTCCTGAAGGCCGGAAACGGCTCCCCGAAACGCGCAACGGCCGCGCGCGCTGGACGCGCGGCGGCCGTGGACCCACAAGACGAAACCCGCAGGAAAGACGGGTGGCCTGTCGAGGCGCGCTGGCTGGCCTTAAGCTGGCTTGGCCTTAGGCGGCCTTGCGCACGGCGGCGGCCTCGGAGAAGACCTTGACGACCTGCTCGACGAAGGCGGCCAGTTCGTCGTGGCCCAGCGCCGTGATGGTCACGTTGTCCACCACCAGGGCCTCGTCGCTGATCTTGCCGCCGGCGGCTTCCAGCTCGGCGCGGACGACCTCGGGAGCGGCCAGCGTGCGGCCCTTCAGCTTGCCCGGGATGGCCAGGAGCTGGATACCCTGGTCGATCGCGGCGATCGGCTTGCCGGCGTCCAGGAAGTGGCCGACGATGCGGCGGGTGTGGGCGCTCTGCTGGAGCTTGGTGACGCTGCGCTCGCCACCCGGCAGCAGCAGCATGTCATAGTCGGCACCCAGAACCTCGCCGACCTGCTTGTCCACCGGGAAGTAATGGCCCCAGGACTTGCCGTGCCAGCCGTTCACCAGACCCTGCTCAGGGGAAATCGTACGAAGAGTAGCGCCGGTCTTGAGGAGAGCCCGTTGCGGCTCCGTCATCTCCAGTTCCTCAAAGCCGTTGGCGACGAGAATGGCAATGCTCTTTCCTGCGAGGGGTTGATCCATACTGTCTTGTCCTTTCATCGTTCAACCAGTGTGTGCGGGCCATCGCCGAGGAATGCGCCGTCGGGGAAAAGAAACGGCGCACGCCGCGCAAGGCCTTGCGCGGCGATGGGACCCGCAGCCGGCCCTCGTCCAATGAGGTCCGGCGGGGGGCAATTACGCCCCTGATCGGTTTGTGGTGAGCATGGAACACAAGTGGCGGCAACGAGGTCCCAAGTCAATGGCTTATTCCGCACTGCAACGCAGCTTCCCCACCCGCGGGCAGGGCAACCGACCCGGCAATTTCGCGGTCGCGCTCAAGACTTAATCACGTTTTCCCGATCATGACGGTCGGGATGGCGCAGGTCAGCCATGCCGCCATGACGCGGCTGTGACAACGAATGGTCGTAGGAAAGGCCGGCGGTCGCAAAAAGAAGCGGCCGGAGGTGGACCTCCGGCCGTTTGAAGTCAATAGCGTCAGCCGTTCGAAGAGATCCGGCTCGCACACCGGATCGGGAACCACCGGTCACCGGAGCGGCGGGCCGAAGCCAACCGTCCGGGGGATCGGCGCAAACCGGTCATACGGCCCGAGCCGGGGAGGCTGCCGCGATGGGCGGCCGTATGACCCTTTCACACTTTGCAGGGGCAAAGTGCTGTCTCGTTCAAGGCGGGCGCGTCCGGCGGATGGAACCGGACGCGCCCGGCCTTTGGATCAGAAGAGGCGGATCAATGGAACTGATCGGCCTCGGTGGAGTCCTTGTAGGCGGTGGTGGAGGACTGGCCGCCCGAGATCGCCGTGGCGACCGCGTCGAAGTAGCCGGTGCCGACCTCGCGCTGGTGCTTGGTCGCGGTGTAGCCCTCGGCCTCCGCCGCGAATTCCGCCTCCTGCAGCTCCGAGTAGGCGGCCATGCCGCGCGCCGCGTAGCCCTTGGCCAGCTTGAAGGCCGAGTAGTTCAGGCTGTGGAAGCCGGCCAGAGTCACGAACTGGAACTTGTAGCCCATGGCGCCGATCTCGCGCTGGAACTTGGCGATGTCGGCCTCGTCCAGGTTGGCCTTCCAGTTGAAGCTCGGCGAGCAGTTGTAGGCCAGCAGCTTGTTCGGGAACTCCTTGCGGATCGCCTCGGCGAAGCGCTTGGCCTCCTCCAGGTTCGGGCGGGAGGTCTCCCACCACAGCAGGTCCGAGTAGGGGGCGTAGGACAGGCCGCGGGCGATGCAATGCTCGACGCCCGTGCCCTTCTTCAGGCGGAAGAAGCCCTCCGAGGTGCGGCCGGCGTCGAAGTCGATGAAGGGATGGTCGCGCTCGTCGACGTCCGAGGTGATGAGCTGCGCGGACTCCGCGTCGGTGCGGCAGAGCACGATGGTCGAGGTGCCCATGGTGTCGGCGGCCAGACGGGCGGCGTTCAGCGTGCGGATGTGCTGCTGCGTCGGGATCAGCACCTTGCCGCCGAGATGGCCGCACTTCTTCTCGGACGCGAGCTGGTCCTCAAAGTGGACGCCCGCGGCGCCGGCCTTGATCATCGCCTTCATCAGCTCGAAGACGTTCAGCGGGCCGCCGAAGCCGGCCTCGGCATCCGCGATGATCGGCGCGAACCAGTAGGTGTCGCCCTTGCCCTCGGCGGTCTGGATCTCATCGGCGCGCTTGAAGGTGTTGTTGATGCGCTCGACCACCGCCGGCACCGAGTTGGCCGGGTACAGGCTCTGGTCCGGGTACATCTGGCCGGCCAGGTTGGCGTCGCCGGCGACCTGCCAGCCCGACAGGTAGATGGCCTTCAGGCCGGCCTTCACCGCCTGCATCGCCTGGTTGCCGGTCAGGGCGCCCAGCGTGTTGATGTACGGTTCGGTGTTCAGCAGTTCCCACAGGCGCTGGGCGCCCAGTTCCGCCAGCGTGTACTCGATCTTGACCGAGCCGCTGAGGCGCTTCACATCGTCCTGGGTGTAATCGCGCTTGATGCCTTCGAAGCGCGCGGCGCGGAGAGCGGCCTTGGTCTTTTCATCGAGCGACATGGTCGTTTTCCTTCTTTTCGTCACCGTTGCGCTGCTTTTGAGCGCTTGCCCTGACAAGACAACTAAAACGGCCTTCGCTGCCTTGCAACATGCCCTTGTTTGTAAAAGGGTCTGTTTGTAAACTGCCGTCAGAAAAGTTCTGTAAATCGGTAAATATTGTAAATCGGCGCAGCTGGAGTTCGGGCGGTCATGGACAAGAAGGCGATGCTGGGTCCAAAGGTGCGTCGGCTGCGCCGCGACCATGGGCTGACCCAGGCCCAGATGGCCGAGCAGCTCGGCATTTCCCCCAGCTACCTGAACCTGATCGAGCACAACCAGCGCCCGGTTACCGTGCCGCTGCTGCTGAAGCTGGGCCAGCAGTTCGGGGTGGACCTGCAGAGCTTCGCGGAGGACGAGGAGAGCCGCCTCGTCGCCGGCCTGCGCGAGGTCTTCGCCGACCCGCTGTTCGACGGCTCCGACATCAAGAACCAGGATTTCCGCGAACTGGCGGCGGTCGCCCCGACGCTGGGGCAGGCGGTGGTGGCGCTCTACCGCGCCTTCCGCACCAGCCGCGACGACCTGCAGACCCTGTCGGAACGGGTGGCCGACCGCGAGAAGCTGCATCTGGTCCAGACCTCCTCCTTCCCGCAGGACGAGGTGCGCGACCTCTTCCAGGCCCATTCCAACCACTTCGCCGAGCTTGAGGCGGCGGCGGAGGAGCTGTGGCAGGAGGGCCGGCTGGAGAAGGGCGACCTCTACCGGGGCCTGACCGACTATCTGCTGAACAACCACAGCGTCCGCGTCCGGCTGCTGCCCTCCGACATCATGGGCTACGCGGTGCGCCGGTTCGACCGGCACGGGCGGCGCATCCTGCTGTCGGAGATGCTGGCGCCGTCCGGGCGGAACTTCCAGCTCGCCTGTCAGATCGCCCTGCTGCGCCACCGCGACCTGCTGAACCAGATCGTCGAGTCGTCCGGTTTGACGGGGGACGAGGCGCGGCGCTTGGCCCGCATCGGTCTCGCCAACTATTTCGCGGCGGCGGTGGTGATGCCCTACGCCCGTTTCTGGGAGGCGGCCAATCAGGTTCGATACGATATCGAAATATTACGGCGCCGGTTCGATGCCTCGTTCGAGCAGGTCTGCCAGCGGCTGACCACGCTGCAGCGGCCGGGGGCGAAGGGCGTTCCCTTCTTCCTGATGCGGGTGGACAGCGCCGGCAACGTGTCCAAGCGCTTTTCCGGCGCCGGGTTCCATCTGGCGCGATTCGGCGGCGGCTGCGCCCGCTGGATCGTCTACGAGGCCTTCCGCACGCCGGGAAAAATCCACAGCCAGCTGGCCCAGATGCCCGACGGCACCACCTACTTCTCCATCGCCCGCACGGTGGTGAAGGCCGGCGGCGGCTTCCGCAGCCCGCCGCAGCAGTTCGCCATCGCGCTGGGATGCGACCTCCAGCACGCGGCGCAGATCACCTATGCGGACGGTGTGGATCTGGAAAACACCGAGGCGGCGACCCCCATCGGTGTGAATTGCCGGCTCTGTCCGCGGCTGGATTGCTCACAGCGCGCCTTCCCACCGCTGAACCATCGCCTGATTGTCGATGAGAATCTGAGGGGTTTGTCGCCCTACCTCTTCGCCCCGCCGGCGGGAGAGTAGGGCCACTTATTTTGCAATACCGTCTTGTGGTAACCGAAAAGCCACAACAAAATTGTTGGTATAAATTAGTGGTCTGTTGACGAATTTATTGTTAAAGAGATGTGCTGCAATGCGGCACGGCTTGGCTTCTGAAACGACACCGGCCACAGCATGCCGGTCACCGAAACGGACCTGCGGATTCCATGAGCAATCTGATTCATGAGCGCGTCCTGCGCGTTCACCACTGGACGGACACGCTGTTCAGCTTCACCACCACGCGCGATCCCTCGTTCCGTTTCGATCCCGGACAGTTCACCATGATCGGCCTGGAGGTGAACGGCCGGCCGCTGCTGCGCGCGTACAGCCTGGTCAGCGCCAGCTACGAGGAGACGCTGGAGTTCTTCTCGATCAAAGTGCAGGACGGCCCGCTGACCTCGCGCCTCCAGCACCTCAAGGAAGGCGACACGCTGCTGGTCAACCGCAAGGCGACGGGCACGCTGGTCACCGACAACCTGCTGCCCGGCCGCAACCTGTACCTGCTCAGCACCGGCACGGGCCTCGCCCCGTTCCTCAGCATCATCAAGGACCCGGAGATGTACGCCCGGTTCGACAAGGTGATCCTGACCCACACGACGCGTACGGTGGGTGAGCTGGCGTACGGCGACATCATCAACACCGTCCTGCCGGAGAACGAGTTCTTCGGCGAGGATGTGACGCAGAAGCTGATCTATTACCCGACCGTGACGCGCGAGCCGTTCCGCAACCAGGGCCGCATCACCGACCTGATCCGCAACGGCAAGCTGTTCTCCGACGTCGGGCTGGCCCCCTTCGACCGCGAGGTCGACCGCGTGATGATCTGCGGCAGCCCGGCCATGCTCGACGAGACCAGCGGCATCATGAACGAGCTGGGCTTCTCCATGGGCCACAACGGCGAACCCGGTCATTACGTGATCGAAAAGGCTTTTGTGGAACGCTGAGCGGATTTGCCGGAATAAAGCGGGCCGCGGTTCGTTGATGGGACGTGACGATGGCACGTCATCAACTCCAGCCGGCCCGCCTGGGCCGGGTTGGTCCTTGACGGGCGCGCCTCCCTTGCGGGGGCGCGCCCGTTTTCCTTCTGGAACCAACCCGGTTCGCCAGACCGTTTTGCCGATCCCGCATTTGGTGTAGACATCCCCTCCATGCGCCTCATCACGATCCTCGCCGTGCTGCTCGTGGCCGGCCTCGCGAATTTTGCCGTCTGGTCGCTGCCGAACCAGCCGGTGCCGCTCGACCCGCCGCCCGGCGGCAAGCTGAAAAGCGTCTCCTTCGCGCCCTTCCGCGACGGCCAGAGTCCGCTGACGCAGACCTTCCCCACCGTGGAGCAGATCGACGAGGATCTGGCGGCCCTCGCTCCGCAGGTGGCGGGGGTGCGCACCTACACCTCGCTGGAAGGGCTGGAGGTGGTGCCGGAGCTGGCCCGCCGCCACGGCATGCAGGTCACCATGGGGGCGTGGCTGTCCTCGCGGCTGGACAAGAACGAGAAGGAGGTCGCCTCCCTCATCGACCTCGCCAACCGCTACCCGGACGTCATCACCCGCGTGATCGTCGGCAACGAGGTGCTTCTGCGCCGCGAGCTGACGCCGGAGCAGGTGGCCGGCTACATCGACCGCGTGAAGGCGGCGGTGAAGCAGCCGGTGTCCTACGCCGACGTCTGGGAATGGTGGCTGAAGTACCCGCAGATCGCGGATCACGTCGATTACCTGACCATCCACCTGCTGCCCTACTGGGAGGACGTGCCGACCGACGTGACCGGCGCCATGGAACGCATCCGCGGCAGCTACCGCACGATCGCCCAGCGCTTCCCCGGCAAGCCGATCCTGGTCGGCGAAACCGGCTGGCCGACCGAGGGCCGGTCGCGCGGCGCCGCGGTCACCGGGTTGGTCAACAAGGCCAAGTTCGTCAACGGCTTCGTCCGCCTCGCCGAGCAGGAGGGCTTCGACTACAACGTGATCGAGGCCTTCGACCAGGGCTGGAAGGCCAAGCTGGAGGGCACGGTGGGCGGTCACTGGGGCCTCTACACCGCCGACCGTCAGGCGAAATTCGCCCTGGCCGGGCCGGTGGTGGAGAACCGCCAATGGCCGGTGCTGTTCGGCGTCTCGTCCGGCCTCGCGCTGGTGCTCGTCATCGGGCTGACCCTGCGCGGCCGTCCGCTGAGCGGCGGGGCCTTCGCCGCCCTGGCCTTCCTGGCGCAGGCGCTGTCCACCCTCTACACCCACGCCGTCTGGGGGGCGCTGCACGGCAAGCACTACCCGCAGGACGTGGCGCTGTCGGTCGTTATGCTGGCGGCGACGGGCGTGCTGTCGATGGCCGTCCTGCTGGCCGCCCGGCGGGCGCTGGGCAGCGGCGGTCTGGCGCTGGAACCGCTGGCCCCGCTGCGCGGCCGTCCGGCGCTGTCGCGGCTGGAGACGGTGGGCAAGGCCGCCGCCGTGGTCCTCGCCTTGCTGGGGATCGCCTGGAGCGTCCTGATCGTGTTCGACGGGCGCTACCGCGACTTCCCCAACTGGTATTTCGCCCTGCCGGCGCTCGGCCTGCTGGCGCTCGGCGCCATGCGCGCCACGCGGCGTCCGGAGGGCACGGGGGCGCTGGCCGCCTGGGGGATCGGCGGGCTGTTCCGCCCCGCCGTCCCGGTGGCCGATTTCCCAGGGACCGATTTCCCAGCGACCAATTTCCCAGTGGCCGATGCCCCGGCGCGCGGGCTGTGCGGCGCCGTCCGTCGCCTGCCGCTGGAGGCGGCGCTGGCCAGCCTGCTGGTGCTCGGCGCTCTGCTGACCGTGCTGGCGGAAGGGGTGGTGCCGATGGAGTCGCTGATCTACGGGCAGCTTCCCTTCATGGAGGCCCTGCACGAGGTGGTGTGGACCAGCCCGAACTGGGAAGCGCTGTCCTGGGCCGCGCTCCAGGTCCTGCTGGCGGTGCCCTACGCCGCCGCCGTGCTGGCCGTCCGCCGCGGCGAGACCGCTTTCGTTGTTCCCTCTCCCCTCCGGGGATAGGCTGTCGACGCGTCTTTGCAGCCCGTCAATCGATCCCGAGCGGGCCGTGATTCCGGTTGCGGTGGCGGCGCACCGGGTTTCGGCGGACCGCGGCCCCCGGCAACCCAAGTGCCGTTGCAGGAACGGAGCGAGCGGGACCGATTGATTCGCATCGGTCGTAGGGCTACTGTCCGGCACCGATATTTTTCCCCACCCGCGTGAGTAGTCCCATGAGCGGTGCGTCCGGCAAACAGATCAAGAAAGTGGTGCTCGCCTATTCGGGCGGCCTCGACACCTCGGTGATCCTGAAGTGGCTCCAGGAAACCTATCAATGCGAGGTGGTGACCTTCACCGCCGACCTCGGCCAGGGCGAGGAGCTGGAGCCGGCGCGCAAGAAGGCCGAGCTTCTGGGCATCAAGCCGGAAAACATCTTCATCGACGATCTGCGCGAAGAGTTCGTGCGGGACTTCGTGTTCCCGATGTTCCGCGCCAACACCCTCTATGAGGGCACCTACCTGCTCGGCACCTCGATCGCCCGGCCGCTGATCGCCAAGCGCCAGATCGAGATCGCCAACCAGGTCGGCGCCGACGCCGTGGCCCACGGCGCCACCGGCAAGGGCAACGATCAGGTCCGCTTCGAGCTGGGCTACTACGCGCTCCGCCCGGACATCAAGATCATCGCCCCGTGGCGCGAGTGGGATCTGAACAGCCGCACCCGGCTGATCGACTACGCCGAGAAGAACCAGATTCCGATCGCCAAGGACAAGCGCGGCGAGGCCCCGTACTCCACCGACGCCAACCTCCTTCACATCTCCTACGAGGGGAAGGCGCTGGAGGACCCGTGGGTCGAGCCGTTCGAGGACATGTACACCCGCTCCGTCGCCCCGGAGAAGGCCCCGGACACCCCGACCTACGTCGAGGTCGAGTTCAAGCGCGGCGACGCCGTGGCGATCGACGGCAAGGCCCTGTCCCCGGCGGCCCTGCTGACCGAGCTGAACCGTCTGGGCGGCGAGAACGGCATCGGCCGCCTCGACCTCGTCGAGAACCGCTATGTCGGCATGAAGTCGCGCGGCGTGTACGAGACGCCGGGCGGCACCATCCTGCTGGCCGCCCACCGCGCGATGGAGAGCATCACGCTCGACCGCGGCGCCGGCCATCTGAAGGATGAGCTGATGCCGCGCTACGCCGAACTGATCTATTGCGGCTATTGGTTCAGCCCGGAGCGTCTGGCGCTCCAGGCGCTGATCGACCAGACCCAGGAGCCGGTGAACGGCGTGGTCCGCCTGAAGCTGTTCAAGGGCAACGTCACGGTCGTCGGCCGCAAGTCGCCGAACAGCCTCTACCGCATGGACTATGTGACGTTCGAGGAAGACAGCGTCTACAACCAGAAGGACGCGGAAGGCTTCATCAAGCTGAACGCGCTCCGCCTGCGCCTGGGCGCCATGGCCCGCGCGAACGTCAAGTAAGCGCGAGACCCGTTGCGGATGTGGAACGAGGGGGCTTCGGCCCCCTCGTTTCGTTTCGGGCGAAGGCTGTGTGGTCCAGGGCTCCTGCTCACGCCGCCCGGATGTTGACGAGGAAGCGCTCGACCTCCAGGCGGAGCGTTTCCGCCTGCCGGCTGAGTTCCTCGGCCGACGACAGCACCTGGGAAGCCGCCGATCCGGTCTCCACCGCGGCCTGATGGACCTGGACGATGCTGCCCGACACCTCCGTCGTGCCGTGGGCGGCCTGCTGGACGTTGCGGGCGATCTCTCCCGTGGCGGCACCCTGCTCCTCCACCGCGGCGGCGATGGTGGTGGCGATGCCGTTGATCTCGCCGATCGTCCCGCCGATGGTCTTGATGGCCCGAACGGTTTCGGTGGTTACCCCCTGGATCGTCTGGATCTGGGTGGCGATCTCCTCGGTCGCCTTGGCCGTCTGGTTGGCGAGGCTTTTGACCTCCGAGGCCACCACGGCGAAGCCCTTGCCGGCCTCCCCGGCGCGCGCGGCCTCGATGGTGGCGTTGAGCGCCAGCAGGTTGGTCTGGTCGGCGATGGCCTTGATGAGCCCGACCACCTCGCCGATCTTCTGACCGGCCTCCGCCAGCCCCTGGACCGTCTGGTCGGTGCGGGCCGCCTCATCCACGGCGTTGCCGGCGATGGTGGTGGAGGTCGCGACGTGGCGGCCGATCTCGGTGATGGAGGCGGACAGCTCCTCGGTGGCCCCGGCGACCGCCTGGACGTTGGTGGTCGCCTGCTCCGACGCGGCGGCGACCGTCGAGGCCTGCCGGCTCGTCTCCTCGGCGGTGGAGGACATGGACTCGGCGGTGGCGCGCATCTCGGTGGCGGCGGAGGCCAGCATCTTCAGCGTCGCGTGCACCGTGCTGTCGAAGCCGACGATGTAGTTTTCCACGAGCGCCTGCCGGGCTTCCTTGCGGGCCTGCTCCTGGCGCTGCTCCTCCTCCATCCGGCGGTTCGCGACGGCGGAGTCCTTGAACACGGACAGGGAGCGGGCGAGCGTGCCGACCTCGTCCATCCGGTCCGTGCCGTCGACGGTGATGCCGAGATCGCCCTTGGCGAGGCGCTGCATCAGTTCGGCCATGGCGCGCAGCGGGCCGACCACGCGGAACAGCGTCGTCGTCACCGCGAAAGCCGCGGCCATCACGCCGAGCAGCACCGCGATCCCCAGAATCCAGCGGGAGGTGTCGTAAGCGGCGTTGGTCCGTTCATACTCGGCCTCGGCTTCCTTCAACTGCAGGTCGACCAGCTTTCCGACGGCCGCCGCCACCGGATCGATGCTGGGGTAGAGCGTGGACACCGCGAAGGCGTCCAGCGCGGCCTGATCCCTGGCCTGCATCAGCGCGCGGGCGGTCGTCGCGGCGGCGCGCGCCTTGCCCATATGGCGCTCGGCCTCGTTCGCCAGTTCCTTCTCGCGGGCGTTCATCGAGGTGGCCATGAAGGCCGACCAGCGCGTTGCGATCTCGCCGAGTGCGGCGTCGATGGATTTGAGGCCGCCGTCCCACGTCTCGGCGCCGCCGCGCACCTTGTGCGTGGTGTCAACGATGTTGACGGCGAACATGTCGGAAACGACTTTCAAATCGCGCAACGGGACGACGCGGTCCTTGAACACCGTCTCCATGCCCTGGTGCGACTGCCCAAGGGCCAGCCAACCTGTGGCCGCAATCGCGAAAAGAAAGAAGCAAAGAACAGAGAGGGCAACCAAAAGGCGTGCTTTGACCGTAGACATCGGCTCGTTCCACGATGCGTTGACGTTGCAGGTCATGGCATCGTGGGTGATACATATTAATATTAAGCTACATTTTAACGAAAATATATTTCGTCAAAAAGTAACATTTCTCGCTCCCGAGCGACACCGCCATGACTGTCATGACGGTGTCCTGCTCCGAATGGTGTCAAACATTCCCACCACATCTTCGATCAAAGATTGTGAGTGGGCGGCGTGCCGCTCATCCTTCCAGCTTGAAGCTCCCGTCCTCGCCCAGCGCAGCGAAGGGGTTCCAGGCGACCTCCCAGGGGTGGCCGTCCGGATCGGCGAAATAGCCGCTGTAGCCGCCCCAGAAGACATCCTGCGCCGGCTTCAGGATACGCCCGCCGGCGCGCTCGGCCTGGGCCATCACCGCGTCCACCTCCGCCTTGCTGCGCAGATTGTGGGCCAGCGTGATGCCGCCGAAGCCCGAGGTCGGGCCGGATTCCGCCAAATGCGCGTCCTCGGCCAGCGCTTCCCGCCCGAACAGGGCAAGCGCCACGCCGCCCAGCTGGTAAAAGGTGACGGCGTCCTGGCTGACCGGGGAGGGGGTCCAGCCCAGCCCCTCCTCGTAGAAGCGGCGGCTGCGCGCGAGGTCGGCGACGCCCAGCGTGATCAGGCTGACTCGCTGTTCCATCTCAGGCCTCCTTGCGTTCGACCGTGGCGACGGGCAGCCCGGCCTCCCTCCAGCCCTTGAAGCCGCCTTCGAGGTGGCAGACGTTTTCCAGCCCCATCGACTGCACGGTGTCGGTGGCGAGCGCCGAGCGCCAGCCGCTGGCGCAGTAGAAGACGAAGCGCTTGCCCGACGCGAAGACCGGCTTGTGATAGGGGCTGTCCGGGTCCACCCAGAATTCCAGCATGCCGCGGGTGGCCGGGAAGGCGCCGGGGATCATGCCGTCGCGCGTCAGTTCGCGCGGGTCGCGGATGTCCACGAACACCACGTCGGGGTCGCCGTGCAGGGACAGCGCCTCCTGCGGCGTGATCGTCTGGATGCGGGCGTTCGCTTCGGCCAGCAGATCCTTGTAGCCCTTCTTCATCGGCATGGCGGTTTCCTCCTTCTGACCCTTTGGCCGTAATCGAACCCTTGGCGGGACCGTTGGCGCGTCTGCACTGTTATCGCTCTACGCAACTGTGCAACAGGCCGCCCCGCCCGGTCCACCGGGAAGGGCGGCCGGTGCAGGGGGAGCCCAGGGAAAGCCATGCCGATCGCCACCGACGGACCCACCGAAGCCGCCGCCGCTTTGCCCACCGTCATCGATCCCGTCCGCGTGGAGCGGAACGAGCGCTACGTCCGACGCCGCTTCTGGAACACGCTGCGCGCCAACCTGCACCGCATTCCCTTCCTGGAGCAAGCGCTGGCCGCCTTCTTCTGCGCGACCGACCCGCAGACGCCCTTCAAGGCGAAGGCGATCCTGATGGCGGCGCTGGCCTATTTCGTGCTGCCCGCGGACTCGATCCCGGATTGGCTGGTCGTGGTCGGCTTCGCGGACGATGCGGCGGTGCTGGCCACGGCCGTCCATGCGGTGCGGAGCAACCTGAAGCCGGAGCATGAGGACCGCGCCCGCGCCGCCCTGCGCAAGGAACAGCGGATGAAGCCCCCGCCGGATGATGCTTCCGGGATGAAGCCCGCCGGAAACGGCTGACGGCTCACGCCTTGGCGGAGGCCGTCCGCTCGGCGCGCGACTGCGCGGCGTCGCGGTGCGCGGTGTAGAGGGCGGAGGCCGCGATCACCCCGGCGCCGACCCAGCCCCACAGGTCCATGGCCTCGCCGAACAGCGGCCAGGCGAGCAGGGCGGTGAAGGGCAGGCGGGCGTAGTCGTAGGGCATCATCGCCGATGCCGGCGCCAGCTTGAAGGCGCGGGTCATCGCCAGTTGTCCCAGCGTCAGCACGCCGCCCAGCAGGACGAGCCAGCCGAGCGCCGTCCAGCTCGGCCACTCCCACACGAACAGCGCCGGCAAAAGCGCCATCGGGGTCAGGAACAGCCCCATGTAGGCCACCACGACCATCACCCCGTCGGAAGTCGCCAGCGCCCGCACCTGGAGCGTGGTGACGGCGGCGGCGACGCAATGCAGGAGCATGACGAGGATCGTCGGGTCCAGCGTGGCGTCGTCGGGGCGGATGACGATCATCACCCCGGCCAACCCGACCAGGACGGCGGCCCAGCGCCGCGCCCGCACCGTCTCGTGCAGGAACAGCGCGGCCCCGGTGGTGACGAAGAGGGGGATGGTGAAGCTGAGCGCCGTGGCGTCCGGCAGCGGCATGTGGGTGACGCTGTAGAACCAGCACAGCATCGCCACCAGGCTGGTCGCCGAGCGCGAGGCGTAGAGCCCCGCCCGCCCGGTGCGCAGCCGCCCCAGCCCGACCGCCGCGATCCAGGGCAGCATGAACATCAGGCTGAACAGGTTGCGGAAGAAGACGATCTCGAAGGGGTGCAACTCGCCGCTGACATGGCGGATCATCGCGTTGCCGATGGCGATGAACAGGGCGGCTCCCAGCATCCAGAAGGCCGCCTCCAGCGGCTTTCCCGCCATGCCGGGGCCGGAGGCGGGACCTTTGGCGGTGAGCGCGTGGGTGGGCAATCGGTCGCGTCCCTGGCGGATCGGCCTGAGGGCGGCGCTCCGTTTCCGGATACGCCACCCCAGCGTGCATCGCTATCCTGCTCTTCGGACCGGTCCAGGTGCAAGGGACATTGGGGAGAGGATCAGCGGGAGAAGATCAGCCGCCGGCCTTCAGCGAATCGAGGCGGGCGCGAATCAGCGTGTATTCCGGCTCCTCCGGCTTGAACTGGGCCAGCAGGCGGGTCCACAGGTCGGTGGCCTCCGTGGTCTGGCCGACGCCGGCGGCGTTCAGGCCAAGCAGCCAGAGCGCGTCGCGGTTGTCGGGCTCGGCCGCCAGCGCCTGACGGAGCGCGGCGACGGCCTCCTCCGGCATCGGACCGGGCTTGCTGCTCCGCGGCTCCGCCGACAGCAGGGCGGAGGCGTAGGCGACCAGCACGTCGGGCCGCTGGGGCGCCCGCTCCCGCGCCTTGCGGGCGGCGTCGATGGCCTTGACCGACTCGCCCATCACGCCGTAGGAGCGCGACAGCCGCAGCCAGCCGTCAACGTCGTCCGGGTTGGCCTCCAGCCGGGCGGCCAGCCCGTCGACCATGCCGCGGATCATCTGCTGCTGGTCCTCGCCGTCGGCCTGTCCCTGCGCTTGGCCCTGGCCCTGGTTTTGGCCCTGGTTCTGGGCGACCGGCGGCTGTTGCTGCGCGGGCAGCGGCTCCGGCGTCACCTTGGCCGGGTCGAGGTTCAGCGCCTTGGCGGCCTCCGCGATCTGCGCCCGCACGACCGGCACCCAGGGGGCGTCGGCGTGGGTCTCGGCGAGCAGGGCGCTCCAGCGCTCCAGCGCGTCCTTGGTGTCGCCGGCCTGGAAGCGGGCCAGCGCGGCGTAGAAACGGGCGCGCGGCTCGGTCGGGTCCTTCGCCAGCATGCGGTCGAAGGTCTTGCGCGCCTCGTCCGGCACGGTGCCGCCGTTGGCCGAGATCAGGACCTCGCCGTAGCTGCCGAGCAGCTCCAGGTCGTCGCCGGCCAGGGCGACCGCCTTGCCCAGCGCGTCGGCGGCCTCGGGCAGGCGGCCCATCTTGGCGTAGGCCTGGCCGAGGATGGCCCAGCCCTGCGGGTCGTCGGGGGTCTCGGCGAGCTGGGCCTTCAGCTTGTCCATCGCCGCCAGCACGTTCTTCGGCGGCCCGCCGCGCTCATGGTCGAGGTTGCGCGAGGCCAGCGGCTGCGCCGGCAGCTCCGGACGGCCGAGCTTGCCGTAGACGGCCAGCGTGCCGAGCGGCAGCAGGACGGCCAGCAGGGCGGCCAGCGCCATCGCGCTGCGCGGGGCGCGGGCGGCGGGGGCCATGCCCTTCTTCGCGTCCTTCGCGCCATCCTTCGCCCCACCCTTCGCTGAGCCCTTGCCGCGGTCGGCAATGGCCAGCATGCGGCGGCCGATCTCGGCGCGGGCGGCGGCGGCCTGCGCCTCGCTGATCAGGCCGCGGCCCTGGTCGCGCTCCAGCTCGCCCAGCTGGTCGCGGTAGACCTCCAGGTCGTAGGCGGCGCGCTCCTCGGCGGCGCCCTCGGGCTTCCTCAGCAGCGGCGGCACGATCAGCAGCACCACGGCCGCCGTCAGGGCGGCGGCGACGATCCAGAACAGCATCAGGCTTTGTCCTTGCGGAGCAGGGCGTCCAGGCGCCGCCGCTCGTCCTCGGTCAGCGGGGCGGTGTCGCCGCCCGCAGCAACGGCGGCACCCTTGCGGCCGCGCAGGTACAGGGCCGTGGCGACGCCGCCGATGGCCAGGATCACGAAGGGGCCGATCCACAGGAACAGCGTCGTCGCCTTGAAGGGCGGGCGCAGCAGCACATAGTCGCCGTAGCGGTCGGTGACGAAGCTCAGCACCTGCTGGTTGCTGTCGCCGGCGGTCAGCCGCTCGCGGACCAGAACGCGCAGGTCGCGGGCGAGCGGCGCGTTGGAGTCGTCGATCGACTGGTTCTGGCAGACGAGGCAGCGCAGATCCTTGCTGATCTCCCGCGCGCGGCCTTCCAACGCCGGGTCCTTCAGCACCTCGTCGGGCTGGACGGCGGAGGCGGCGACCGGAGTCAAGGCCAGCAGGGCGGCGAGAAGGAGGGCTCTCACGACGCGCTCCTCAGATGCTTGACCATGGGCAGGATCTGCTCCTCGACCACCTGCGGGGTCAGGGGACCGACATGCTTGAAGCGGATGCGGCCCTGGCGGTCGAGCAGGAAGGTCTCCGGCACGCCGTAGACGCCCCAGTCGATGGACACGCGGCCGTCCAGGTCGACGCCGATGCTGGCGTAGGGATCGCCGTTGCGGTTCAGCCAGGCGATGGCGTCCTCGGCCTTGTCCTTGTGGTTGATGCCGCGCACCGTCACGCCCTGCTCGCGGGCCAGCCGGGTGATGATCGGGTGCTCGGCCTTGCAGGGGATGCACCAGGAGGCGAAGACGTTCACCAGCGTGACGTCGCCCTTCAGCGTCGCGTTGGACAGCCCTTCCTTGTGGCCCGGCAGCGGCGGCAGCGCGAATTCCGGCGCCGGCTTGTCGATCAGGGCGGACGGGATGTCGCGCGGGTCGCGGTCGAACCCGCGCAGGAAGGCCACGCCGACACCGACGAACAGCAGCAGCGGCAACAGGTAGATCAGGCGGCGCATCGGAAGCGTGTCCTTACTCGGCGGGCTGGAGATTGCCCTTGGCGGCGCGGCGGCGCTCCGGGGCGCCGATGCGGAAGCGGCGGTCGGACAGGCTGACGAACCCGCCCAGCATCATCCCCAGCGAGCCGATCCAGATCCACGGCACCAGCGGGTGATGGTACAGCCGCACGGTCCAGGCCGTGCCGTTCTGCGTCGGGTCGCCCAGCGCCACATAGACGTCGGACAGCCAGGTGGTGTGGATCGCCGCCTCGGTCGTCGTCATGCGGGTGACCGGGTAGCTGCGGCGCTGCGGCGTCAGGGTGGCGATGGTCCGGCCGTCGCGGGTGACGGTGAAGACGCCCTGCTCGGCGCTGTAGTTCGGGCCCTGCACCGTGCCGACGCGGTCGAAATGCACGGCGTAGGCGCCGACCGTGGCGTTGTCGCCCGGCTTCATCGCCTTGATCGTCTCGCTCTGCCAGGCCGAGGTGCCGGTCATGCCGGCGATGGCGATGCCCATGGAGGCGTGGGCGATGGTCATGCCCCAGGCGCTGCGCGGCAGGTTGACCGCGCGGTTCCAACTGTCCTTCGCCGGGATGCGGAACAGGCGGATGCGCTCCGCGAACTCGGCGATCGAGCCGAAGAAGGCCCAGGCGGCGAGCGCGACGCCGACCAGCGCTAGCAGCGGGCCGCCGCCGTTGGTGACGTAGGCGGCGATGGCGACGCAGGCCACGGTCGCCACGCCCGCCGTCCACAGCCGGGTCAGGGCGCCCAGCAGGTCGGCGCGCTTCCAGGCCAGGAAGGGGCCGACCACCATGGCGATCACCATCGGGATGGCGACGGGGATGAAGGTGGCGTTGAAGAAGGGCGGGCCGACCGACACCTTGCCGAGGTCGAGCACGTCGAGGAACAGCGGGTAGAGCGTGCCGATGAAGACCGTCGCCGTCGCGGTGGACAGCAGCAGGTTGTTCAGCACCAGCGAGCCCTCGCGGCTGACCGGCGCGAACAGGCCGCCGGTCTTCAGGCTGGGCGCCCGCAAGGAGTAGAGCAGCAGCGAGCCGCCGGTGGCGATGGCCAGCAGGACCAGGATGAAGACGCCGCGCGCCGGGTCCACCGCGAAGGCGTGGACCGAGGTCAGGATGCCCGACCGCACCAGGAAGGTGCCCATCAGCGACAGCGAGAAGGTGATGATCGCCAGCAGGATGGTCCAGGTCTTCAGCGCGTCGCGCTTCTCCACCACGATGGCGGAGTGCAGCAGCGCGGTCCCGGCCAGCCAGGGCATGAAGGAGGCGTTCTCGACCGGGTCCCAGTACCACCAGCCGCCCCAGCCCAGCTCGTAATAGGCCCACCAGGAGCCGAGCGCGATGCCGGCGGTCAGGGTCGACCAGGCGGCCAGCGTCCAGGGCCGCACCCAGCGCGCCCAGGCCGGGTCGACGCGCCCTTCGATCAGGGCGGCGACCGCGAAGGAGAAGGCGACGGAGAAGCCGACATAGCCCGCGTAGAGGAAGGGCGGGTGGAAGGCGAGGCCGGGGTCCTGGAGCAGCGGGTTCAGGTCGTTGCCGTCGAGCGGCGCCGGAACCACGCGCAGGAAGGGGTTCGAGGTGATCAGGATGAACAGCAGGAAGCCGACGCCGATCATGCCCTGGACGGCGATGACGCGGGCCTTCAGCGAGGGCGGCAGGTTGCGCCCGAAGATGCCGACCGCCGCGCCGAACACCGTCAGCATGACGATCCACAGCATCATCGAGCCTTCGTGGTTCCCCCACACGCCCGACACCTTGTAGAGCATCGGCTTCATCGAGTGGCTGTTGGCGACCACGTTCGACACGCTGAAGTCCGACACCACATGCGCCCAGGTCAGGGCGCCGTAGGCGACCAGGACCAGCAGCATCTGGGCGATGGCGGCGGGGCGGGCGACGCCCATCCAGGCGGCGTTGCCGGTGGCGGCACCCACCAGGGGGACGCCGGACTGCACCAGCGCCACGAACAGCGCCAGCACCAGCGCGTAATGGCCGAGTTCGGGAATCACGGGCCCGATGCTCCCTTGAAGAACGGAATGAGGAGGAGTGGGGAAGCGGCCAGCGTCACGAGCTGGGCTTCTGCTCCTTCGAGTTCGCCTTGAAGTGCTCCGCCTCCTTCAGGGCGGCGGCGACCTCCGGCGGCATGTAGTTCTCGTCGTGCTTGGCCAGCACCTCGCGCGCCTGGAAGACGCCGTTGATCATGCGGCCTTCCGTGATGACGCCCTGCCCCTCGCGGAACAGGTCGGGAAGCTGGCCGCGGTAGCTGACCGCGACGGTGTGCACCGTGTCGGTGACGCGGAACTGCGTCGTCACCCCGTCGGGCATCTTGCTGACGCTGCCCTCCTCGACGAGGCCGCCCAGGCGGAAGTTGCGGTCGCCGATGTCCTGGGTCTGCAACTGCGTGGGGCTGAAGAAGAAGACGATGTTGTCCTCGAACGCCGTCAGCGTCAGGGCGGTGGCCGCGCCAAGGCCCAGCAGGGCGAGGCCCAGCATGTAGAGGCGCCGTTTCTTGCGGGTCATCCTTCACCAACCTCCGCCGCGGGCGACGCCGCGGCTCCGTTGCGCGCCCGGCGCCGCCGCGGCGGGCGGCTGCCTTCCAGCGCCTTCAGGGTCGTCTCGGCGCCGCGCAGCGCCTTCAGCGTGGCGACCAGCAGGCCGACCATCACCAGCGCCGCCAGCGCGTAGGACGACCAGACATACGCGGCGTAGCCGCCCATCGCGAAAAACTCTGCCATCCTTGCCTCCGGCCCCGCCTGTTCCCGTGCCTCAGCCCTGCGCCTCGGTCAGGCGCATCGTCTGGATCTTGCGTTGCACGATCTCCGCCCGCAGGCGCAGCAGGACCACCGTGATGAAGTAGGCGGTGAAGCCCAGCGCCATGACCAGCAGCGGGACCAGCATGGACCCGTCGATGGTCGGTCCGCCCATGCGGATGACGCTGGCCGGCTGGTGAAGGGTGTTCCACCAGTCCACCGAGAATTTGATGATCGGCACGTTCACGATGCCGACGAGGAGCAGCACGTTGCCCGCCCGCGTCCCGCGCTGCGGGTCGTCGAAGGCGTTCACCAGCGCCATGTAGCCGAGATAGAGGAAGAACAGGATCAGCACGCTGGTCAGCCGCGCGTCCCACACCCACCACGTCCCCCACATCGGCGCGCCCCACAGCGAGCCGGTGACGAGGCAGATGAGGGTGAAGCCGGCGCCGACCGGGGCGGCGGCCTTGGCGAACAGGTCGGCCAGCGGATGCTTCCACACCAGCCCGCAGGCGGCGGCGATGGCCATGTTGACGTAGACGAACAGGCTCATCCAGGCGGCGGGCACATGGATGTACATGATCCGCACGGTGTCGCCCTGCTGATAGTCGCGCGGCGAGCCGATCAGCGCGATGTAGAGCCCGACGATCAGCAGGATCACGGTCGCCCCCGCCGTCCAGGGCAGGATCGCCGCCGACAGGCGCTGGAAGCGGGCAGGATTTGCAAATCGATGCATAGGACCTATGGGCCTCTGGTCGTGCTGCGGACGATATAAGCTCAGTGATGCCCCAGCGCGAGGGGTTTCGCCTTGATCTTGGTCAGGAAACATGGCCGCACACCGTGGTGTTTTCAGGATGGTGCGGCGGCCTGTCGCACTGACGGTACGACGGGTTGACGCGGCCTTTCCATGCTACGTTGGTGCAGGGCGGGTGAAAAAGTCCGCCCGGGCCGGGTGACGGGGCGACGCCGCGCTCAGTGTCGGTGCGCGTGGTGGGCGTCGGGAAAGTGCGCGTGCCGGTGCCGCAGGCGCCCGTGGTGGTGCCGGTGGCTGTGCGGTTCGGTCACCGGACCGTCGTGATGGTGCCGGTGGTGCTCGTCATGGACGTGCGGGTGATCATGCTCGATCTCGTCATGATCGTGTTCATGGTCGTGATCCTCGGTCAGGTGCAGCCAGACGCCGACCCCCATCAGGACCGCCGCCGCCGCCAGCCCGAGCGTCACCGGCTCCCCGAAGATCGCCAGGGAGGCGATGCCCCCGACGAAGGGGGCCGTCGAGAAATAGGCCCCGGTGCGGGCGGCGCCGATGTGGCGCAGGGCGACCACGAACAGCACGAGGCTGACCCCATAGCCGAGCAGCCCAACCAGCATCGCCGCCGCCGCGGTCGGCACGGCGGGCGGGCCGTCGCCGAGCGCCAGGGCGATCCCGACATTGACGGTGCCGGCCACCAGCCCCTTGATGGTGGCGATGTCCATGGGATCGGCCAGGGACACCTTGCGGGTCAGGTTGTTGTCCACCGCCCACATCAGGCAGGCGGCGGCGACCGCGGCCGGTCCCCAACCGCCGGCGAGGCTCACCGGTCCGCTCCAGGACAGAACGACCGCTCCCGCCACGATGGCGACCATCCCGGCGACGAGCCGCCGGTCGACGCCCTCGCGGAAGACGAACCAGGCCAGCAGGGCGGTGAACACCCCTTCCAGGTTGAGCAGCAGCGAGGCGGTCGAGGCCGGCGTCGCCGTCAGGCCGGCCATCAGCAGCACCGGCCCGGCGACACCCCCGGCAGCGACGGCGGCCAGCAGCCAGAGCCATTCGGCGCCGCGGAGGCCGCGCTCGCCGCGCTGTTGTGACGCCGACAGCTTGCGGGCCAGCCGGAGCAGCCCCAGCCCGGTTCCGGAGCCGAGATAGAGCAGGCCCGCCAGCAGCCAGGGCGACAGGTCGTGGACGAGCAGTTTCGCCAGCGGCGTGCTGACGCCGAAAAGGGCCGCCGCCAGGATGGCGGTCGTCGCACCGGTTTGGGGCATGAGCGCCTCGCACGCCGAGTGAGGAAACCTATGCTCCCACCCTAACCCTCCCCGGCTCCCGCGGGGGAGGAGACCGATCCTTCTCCCCTGCGAAATCGGGGGAGGCCCGGGGTGGAGACCCGTGTACGCCCCCTCAACGCACCGGATTGCCGTAGTCGTACTGCACCTGGGGTGCGCTGCCCTTGCCGGTCAGGCTTTCGATCAGCGAGCCGATGCCGGAGGCCACACCGCCCGAAGAATTGGAACTTGGCCCGCGCGCGGGCGCCGGGGCCGCCGCCGGGGTGGCGCGGGCGGGCTCCGCGATGCCGGAGGCGACGTAGGCGGGGGCGCCCTCCATCCCCGGCAGGGGGCGGGGCGGGCGTCCGGCGTGGGCGTCCAGCATGAAGCCCTGCCACAGCTTGGCCGGCAGCGAGCCGCCGGTGACCCGCTTCATCTCGGCGTTGTTGTCGTTGCCCAGCCATACCCCGGCGACGAGGTCGGCAGTGAAGCCGACGAACCAGGCGTCGCGGTAGTCCTGGGTGGTGCCCGACTTGGCCGCCGCCGGGCGGTCGAGCTTCGCCGCCTTGCCGGTGCCGTACTCGATGACGCCGGTCATCATGCGGGTGAGCTGCACCGCGTGCACCGGGTCGACCACCGGGACGGAGCCGCCGGCCTGCCGCCGGTACAGGACGTTGCCGTCGCGGTCGCGGATCTCGGTGATGGCGTAGGGCCAGACCGGCGCGCCGCGGTTGGCGATGCCGGCGTAGCCGCGGGTCAGCTCCAGCAGGTTGACCTCGCTGGTGCCGAGCGCCAGCGACAGGTCCTTGCCCAGGGGCGAGTTGATGCCCAGACCCGCCGCCACCCGGCGCACCCGCTCCACCCCGATGCGCTCGATGATCCGCACGGTCGCGGTGTTGGAGGAATGGGCCAGCGCGTTGGCCATGGTGACGGTGCCGCGGAACTTGCCGTCGTAGTTGCCGGGGCTCCACCCGCCGATGCGGACCGGGGCGTCCTCGACCGGGCTGTCGGGCGACCAGCCGGCCTCCAAGGCGGCCAGATAGACAAAGGGCTTGAAGGCCGAACCGGGCTGGCGCATCGCCTGGGTGGCGCGGTTGAACTCGCTGTTGTCGTAATCCCGCCCGCCGACCAGGGCGCGCACCGCGCCGTCGGTGGTCATGGCGACCAGAGCGCCCTGGCGGGCATTGGCGCCGCCGCCGGGGCCGGACAGGATCTCCTCCAGACGCTGCTCCGCCGCGCGCTGCAGCTTGAGGTCGAGCGTCGTGCGCACCACCACGTCGCCGTGGCCGGAGCCCACGAAGGCCGAGACCAGCTCCGTCACCCAATCGGCGAAATAGCGCCCGTCGCCGCCCGCCTTGCGCTTGGCCGAGGGCGGGGCGTTGCGCGCCGCTTCCAGCTCCTGCGCGGTGATGAAGCCGGCCTCCACCATGGCACCCATCACGACGCGCGACCGCTCCGCCGCCTCGTCCGGGTTGGAGGACGGGGCGTAGCGCGAGGGCGCTTTCAGCAGGCCGGCGATGATCGCCGATTCCCGCAGGTCGAGCTGGGTCGCCGGCTTGCCGAAATAGGTGCGCGCCGCCGCGTCCACGCCGAAGGTGCCCGCCCCCAGATAGACGCGGTTCAGATAGGCGGTGAGGATCTGGTCCTTGGTGAAGCGGTGCTCCAGCCACAGCGCCAGCATGGCCTCCTGGATCTTGCGCTTCAGCGACTTCTCGGGCGTCAGGAACAGGTTCTTGGCGAGCTGCTGGGTGATGGTGGAGCCGCCCTGCGCCGAGCGCCCGGACCGCCAGTTGACGTAGAGCGCGCGGGCCAGACCGATGGGGTCGACGCCGAAATGCGAATAGAAGCGCCGGTCCTCGATGGCCAGCACGGCATGGATCAGATGCGGCGGCAGATCGCGCACGCCCAGCGTCGTGCCGTGCAGGTCGCCGAAGCGCGCGAACTCCGACCCGTCGGCCGCCAGCACGGTGACCGAGGCGCGCCGTTCGAACTGCGCGACCTTGGAGATGTCCGGCAGGTCTAGGGCGAACCAGGCCAGCACCGCGCCCAGCGCGATGCCGCACCACACCCCCGCGACCATACCGGCATAGACCAGCGTGCCGAGGATCGTCCGCCGCTGCCCGTTGCCGCCTCTGGCCGCTTTGGGAGCAGGCTTGCGCGGCGGCGGGGCGGGTTTGCGCGGCTTCTCGGCCTTGGGTTTCTCAGCCTTGGGTTTCTCGGGCTTTTCCGGCTTGGGCGCGCGCTTGGGCAGGCGGGGGCGCAGCGCCGGCTCCTCGCCGCGCGTCTGGATGGGGCGCGGCCCCGCAAAGAGTTCGCCCGGTCGATCGTTGCTCACGGCGCGGTCGCGGCCCCCAAGAAGTCCATGCCCGATGAAATCTGTGATGGAAAGCTATACGCCGCCGCCCCGTTGCGACGAAAGAGCGCCCTCGAAAGAGATAAGATTTGTCTTAGCACCGTTGCAGATGGATGACGGGGGTGGAAGAAAAGCCGCCGCGGACTGTTGTTTGCCATGAATAAGCGTTGACGCAGCGGAGAGCCTGTTCATGTCGAAGCCCCTGACCGTTTCCATTCCCCACAAGCTCGGCCGGGACGAGGCGAAGCGGCGCGTGGCGGAGGGGGTGGAGCAGGCCCGCTCCCACCTCGCCGCGGTCGCCAGCAGCATGGACGACCACTGGACCGACGACCGCGTGGATTTCCGCGTGGTGGCGATGGCCCAGACCGTCACCGGCTTCATCGACGTGCAGGACGACAGCGTCACCGTGGAGGTGCAGCTTCCCTGGGCGCTCGGCCTGCTGGCCAACAAGGTGAAGGACCGGCTGCAGAGCAAGGGCACGCTGCTGCTGGAGAAGAAATAGCCGCTCCCTACTCGGGCTTGCCGATCAGCCCGTGCTTCTTCAGCAGCCCGCGAAGCTGGTGGTAGCCGAGCCCCAGCGCCTCGGCGGTCTGGCGCTGGTTGAAGCGGTGGCGCTCCAGCGCCGTTTCCAGCAACCCGGACTCGAAGCGCCGCACCTGCTCCTGGAAGTCCCCGGTGGGAATGGGCGCCTCCTCCGCAGTATCCGGTGACGGGGCGGGTGCCGCCGGCGCGGTCGGTCGCCAAGCGGAGGCGAAGGGGTCGAGCAGGATTTCCTCCACCAACCCTTCCGGGTCGGACGCGGCGACGGACCGCTCCACCGCGTTGCGCAGCTCGCGCACGTTGCCCGGCCAGCCATGGTCAAGAAGCTGCTCCAGCGCCCGCGGGGCGAAGCCGGGGAACAGCGACCGCTCCAGCTCCCGCACCATGCCCAGCGCGAAATGCTCGGCGAGCACGGGGATGTCCTCGCGCCGGGCGCGCAGCGGGGGCAGCGTCACCACGTCGAAGGCCAGCCGGTCCAGCAGGTCGGCGCGGAACCGCCCGGTCTCGGCCAGCGCCGGCAGGTCGGCGTTGGTCGCTCCGATCACCCGCACGTCGACGGTCTGGGTCCGCCCGCCGACCCGCTCGATCTCGCCATACTCCACGGCGCGCAGCAGCTTTTCCTGAACGGCGGCGCTGGCCGTGGCGATCTCGTCCAGGAACAGCGTGCCGCCGTCGGCCTGCTCCACCCGCCCGATCTGCCGCCGGATCGCCCCGGTGAAGGCGCCGGCCTCGTGCCCGAACAGCTCGGAATCGAGAAGGCTCTCGGTCAGCGCGGCGCAATTCACCTTCACGAAGGGACGGTCCCAGCGCCGGGACAGGTAATGCAGGCGGGCGGCTATCAGCTCCTTGCCGGTCCCGCGCTCCCCGATGACCAGCAGCGGGCGCTCCAGCGGCGCCACGCGGGAGACGTGGGCGAGGACCGCGTGGAAGGCCGGGGACTCCCCGAGCAAGGAAGGCGGGGTGGGCTGCATGGTCAAAACGGCGAAGGGTTTGCGGATTTCTTCATTCTATCGTGAAAAAGGCGATGATCCAACCCTGGTGTCCAACCGTGCGCTCCAGGAAATCCAAGGCTTTGCGGGAATTTCCGGCTTTGGCACGGCCATTGCGAGGAAGGGAGCCAAACAAGGAGACCCGCATGAGCCACTACAGCGACTACCACCGCCGCTACACCCGCGAGGCCCGTCCGCTGGCGGCGCGCATCCGGACCTACCTGACCAGCCGCCCGACCGAGAGCTGGGCGTTCTTCGCCGCCGGCCTGCTGATCGCCACGATCCTCGGCTGATAAACCCCAGGCCTGACGAAGACCAAGCCCAACCATAAGCGCCAAACGAGGGACACATCCCCATGAGCATCTTTTCGCGCCTGACCGACATCGTGCAGTCCAACCTCAACTCCCTGCTCGACCGCGCGGAAGACCCGGAGAAGCTGATCCGGCTGATCATCCAGGAGATGGAGGACACGCTGGTCGAGGTGCGCTCCTCCACGGTGAAGATCATCGCCGAGCGCAAGGAGATCGAGCGCCGCATCGCCGACCTGCACCGCGAGCGCGATTCCTGGGACCGCAAGGCCGAGACCGCCCTGACCCACGACCGCGAGGACCTCGCCAAGCAGGCGCTGATGGCCAAGTCGCGCGCCGCCGAGGAGGCCGACGTCCTGACCGCCCAGCTCGCCCAGGTCGAGGAGGCGCTGTCCAAGTCCAACGAGGACATCGGCCGTCTTCAGGCCAAGCTGACCGACGCCAAGAACCGCGAGAAGGCGCTGGTCGCCCGCACCAAGACGGCGGCCAACCGCGTCCGCGTCCGCTCCACCCTGCATGACGAGCGGATCAACGACGCCTTCTCCCGCTTCGAACAGGTGGAGCGCAACCTCGACGAGCTGGAAGGCCGCGTGGAGGCCTACGACGTCGGGCGCACCAAGACGCTGACCGAGGAGATCGCGGAACTGGAGGCCGACAAGAAGGTCCAGGACGAGCTGGCCGCGCTGAAGGCCCGCGTCGCCGCGCGCCGGGGAAGCTGATCCCACGCCGGCGCCGACACCGCGGCCCCGACACCGGCTGCGGCTGTTGAACCCCCTCTCCCGCCGCCCGGCGGGGGAGGGGTTTCCCGAACAACAAGAAAGGCCGTCCCCCGATGAGCGGTTTCAGCTTCGTCCTCGCGGTGCTCTTCATGACCGTGGTGGCACCGCTTTGGATCATCTTCCACTACATCACCAAATGGCGCGGGCAGCGCGGGCTTTCGGCCCAGGACGAGCAGCTTCTGGCCGAGCTGTGGGACATTTCGAACCGCCTGGAGGGCCGGATCCACGCGCTGGAACGGGTGCTCGACGCGGAGTCGCCCAACTGGCGCGACAAGCTGTGAGCCTGCCGCATTCCCCCCTCAATCCGACCTGACGGGAGCCCGACGATGGACCGTTCTTCGCCCTACGACTCGCCCAACCCGCACCGGCTCTTCCGCGATCCGCAGCGTGGCGTGGTGGGGGGCGTGTGCGCCGGCATCGCCGATTACTTCGGCTTCAGGCCCGGGCTGGTGAGGCTGGCCCTGGTCCTCGGCCTGTTCTTCTTCATGCCGCCGGTGATCCTTGCCTACGTGATCGCGGTGCTGGTCCTGCCGGTCAAGCCGCCGGCGGTCTACCGCAACCCGGACGAGGAAGCCTTCTGGCGCGGCGTGTCGATCAAGCCCGACCGCACCCTGGCCGGCTTGACGCAACGCTTCCGCGATTTTGAAAAGCGCGTGGGGAACCTGGAAGCGCACGTCGCTTCCAAAGAGTACGAACTCAACCGCGCGATCCGCAACCTGGACCGCTGACGACAGCCCCGGAGCGCCTCCGGGGCAAGGCCGCCGCCTGACCGAAGCGCCGCGTTGAGCGGCGCCGGGGGTCAGCGCCGACGGCGATCCCGGCTGCGCACGCGCACCGGCTTCATGGCCGGGCGGGCGGCAGCGAGGCCGGCGAGGGCCGCAGCCATCGCCCCAACGAGCACGACCAGATCGAGATCCATCATGGCTCCTCCGCTTGACCCGATCAGAATGACGCAACTGTGAAGGACATGGTAGCGAAAAGAGGTGACAGCAACCGTCCGTCCGGCAGATGACCGCCACCGGGGCTCCCCCAAACGGGGAGGCCTATCCGTCCGGACCGTCAATCGAGGTAAGGCTTCACCGAAAGAATGGAGAAGCCCTTGTGTTCGGGATAGCGGGCGTTGGTCTTCTCCCGGGCCTTTGCCTCGTCCAGCCCCCAGACCAGAAAGCGGCGCCCCCTCTTCCAGCGCTCGCGGGCCGTCTTTTCCAGGACCGTCTTCTCCAGGCCGCCGGTGACCCGCGCGCCATAGTCGGCGTGGGCCACCGTCACCACCCATCCGGCGTCCGCCGGCGTGCGCCGGTCGTCCAGGACATAGACACGCCGGTCCACCGCGCCCGCCGCCGCCAGCCGCTGTTCCAGCTCTTCGCAAGCCAAGTCGATGGAGTCCTTGCGCCGCCGCGCCGCGCGCAGATCGCGTGCCTGGTCCAGCGTGGCGCGGGCGAGGCGCTTGAGGCGCTCCACCTGGGCCTGCCGGCGGGCCGCGGCGCTGGCGATGCGATCCTCCGCCGTCCGGAGCCGCCGCCGCGCCGACAGGAGCGAGACCGCCACCGTCGCCACGCCCACCAGGGCGGAGAAGAGATAGGGCATGGATGGATGGCCCATGGCGCCCTCAACTCGCCTTCGCCAGGCGAAGAGCGCCGTCCGGGCCGGAATCGCCATGGCCGGCAATCGCTCCGCCGGCCGTGGCCGGCTCGCCCTGCGGCGCCTCCTGAATCCGCAACACCACATAGCCGAAGGCGGGCGGGTAGCGCCGCTCGATCTCGGCGCGGGCCACCGGCATGGTGCGTGCCCACACCTCGACCGTCTGGGGTCGCGCCCAGCCGGAGTCGATGAAGGCGTGCTGCGCCTGCTGGTTGGCGCCGCTGCCGATGTATTTGTTCGCGACCTGCGCGATGTAGCAGGGGGTGCCGGCGACCTCCTCGCCGATCAGCCGCAACAGGTCGTCGCCGCGGTGCTGAAGGTCGCGCAGGCGCCGCTCCAGCGTCTGGCGGCGGCGCAGGGCTTCGCCGATGTCCTTTTCGGCCTTGCGCAGGTCGTCGATGCGCTGCGTCCTGCGGGCTTCGAACCCAGCCTCCAGTTTGGCGCGTCGGGCGATGGTGTCGCGCAGGCTTCCGGTGCCGAGCCGCCGTTCGATCGCACGCTCGCCCAGCAGGGCCGCCGCCTTGCCGATGCCGAAGCCCAGCCCGGCCAAGGCGAGCGGCAGGAAGAGCGCCTGGGCGTAATCGTTCCACATGGCCGTGGTCCTTCACTCCCGAAAGGAACCGAGGCGGGAGCGACCCGGAGTTCCTTCGTCGCTGTCGCCGTCCCGCGGTATCGACAAGGAGGGAGCGGTAATTCACGCTGCGCGCGTCTTCAACGCCAAAGTGCGGGGCGGGTGAAGTTCGCAAATTTTGTTCAAGCCGGAGAAATTTTTGCAACCGTCCGTCTTTCCTGCCATGTGCGGGCGGCGGGCAAACCATTCTGTTCTTTGCGGGGCGCACTCGCCCGCGTCGCGGTGGGTCAGCGACGGGCCGTCGCGTCCGGCTTGTCCGCGACGCACACGCGGTCCCGTCCGGCCAGCTTGGCCTCGTAGAGCGCGGCGTCGGCGCGGCGCAGGGTCAGTTCGATGGTGGGCTCGGCGGGGCTCCATTCGGCCACGCCCAGGCTGGCGGTGATGGGGATGGACCAGCCGTCGGTCATCACCGGGCTTCCGGCGATGGCGGCGCGCACCCGCTCGGCCACGATGCACGCCCCGGCAAGGTCGGTCTCCGGCAACAGGGCAACGAACTCCTCCCCGCCAAAGCGGGCGATCTGGTCGGAGGTGCGCAAGGCCTCGCGGGCGCGGACCACCGCCGTGCGCAGAGCCTCGTCCCCGGCGGCGTGGCCGTGGCCGTCGTTGACCGCCTTGAAGTTGTCGAGGTCGAGCAGGAAGACGCTGAGCCGCCGCCCGTGCCGGTGCGCACGCCCCAGCTCCGCCGCGGCAAGATCCAGGAAATGCCGGCGGTTCCACACGGCGGTCAGCGGATCGACGGTGGCCAGCCGCTCCAGCTTGGCGTTCGCCGCCTCCAGCGCGCGGGTGCGCTCGGCGACGCGGGCCTCCAGCGTCTCGTTGGCCTCGCGCAGCCGCTCATACAGGCTGACGTTGGCGAAGCTGATGGCGATCTTGGAGGCGAACACCTCGACCAGCGCGCGGTCCACGTCGTCCAGTGGCCGGTCGGTGTGGATCCAGGCCGCCACCTCGTGCCCGTCGGGTACGCGGATGAACAGGGTCGTCTCGTTGGCGCCGTAATGGCTGCGGCGGCTGCGGAAGGCGTCGGTGATGCGGCCGGCGAGGGCCGGCGGGATCATCGCCCCCGGCTTCACCGCCTCGGCCGGTGACGCCGTCCGCCCGGCCGCTTCGGCGTAGCAGCCGGCCCCGGCCAGCACGTAGAAGGCGCCGTCCGGCAGCGGGCGGCCGGCGGCGCCGCGCTGGGCGCACAGGATGGCGTCGGGTGTCACCCGCAGGAAGGCGGACAGCTGCGTCAGCACCCCGGCCGCGAACTGCTGCATGCAGCGCAGTTCGAACAGCCGGTCGGTGGACTGGATGATCTGCTGAAGCCCGCGGCGGTTGGTCTCCAGCGCCACGATGTCGGCGTAGGCGCGCAGGGCCGCGACAACCGACGTGAACAGCTTCTTCGCCGTCAGCTCCGCCTTGGACTTGTAATCATTGATGTCATAGGCGAGGACCACGTCCTCCTCCGGCGCCTGTCCGGGCTGGCCGGTGCGCAGGATGATGCGGATGGCGTGGTTGCTCAGCTCCTCGCGGATGGTGCGGACCAGCCGCAGCCCGGCGTCGTCCGTCTCCATCACCACGTCCAGCAGGATGATGGCGACGTTGGGCGTGCAGCGCAGGATGGCCGAGGCCTCGCCCGCCGACAGGGCGCTGAGGAGCGACAGGCGCCGCCCCTTGTAGCGCAGGCCCCCCAGAGCCAGCCGGGTGACCGCATGAACCTCCGGATCGTCGTCCGCGATCAGCACGGTCCATGGCTCCGCCCCGTCCTCGGGCGGTGGCGGCTGGTCGTCGTCTGCGAACAGAAGGTCGGTTTCCATGCTGTGCGTTCCGCCCGTCCTGCCCGTCCGTTCAGCCTGTCGCCGGCCAACAACCGGTTCCCCGGCGGTGCCCCGGCCAGGGTTTGCCACGCGGATTGCTGCCATTCAGCGGTAACCGATGCAACTTCCCCTGCGCAACGGGTTCGTTATCCTTATGGAATGAATTTCGTCCTTTCGCAACTGCCGGTCCGCGGCGCGTCGTTTGACCACGATCAAAGCGGGCGGCGGCGGCGGGCGGCAGACTGCGTTGAAACGGGATGGCCGCAAGCCATCTTTCCGCAAGTCTGTGAGGCGGGTGTCGCGAATGTTGGATCGTCGGATGTTTCTCACGGCCATGGGGGCGAGCCTGACGGTGGGCGCTATGGCCATCGCGGTGCGCAGCTTGGCTGGCACGGGCCCTGCCGCCGCCTCCACCTCGGCGGGCAAGCCGGAGGTGATGGTGTGGAAATCGCCGACCTGCGGCTGCTGCGGCGGCTGGGTGGATCACATGCGGGCTGCCGGCTTCCCGGTGACCGTGCAGGAGGTCGACGATGTGGAGCCGGTGAAGGCGCGCCTCGGCGTGCCCGTCCGGCTGCAGTCCTGCCACACCGCCCTGGTCGGCGGCTATGCCCTGGAAGGCCATGTGCCGGCCGACAGCGTGCAGCGGCTGCTGCGTGAACGCCCGGCGGCGGTCGGCCTCGCCGTTCCCGGCATGCCGCAGGGCTCGCCGGGCATGGAAACCGGGGTGAAGGACCCCTACGACGTCGTTCTGTTCGGTGGGGCCGGCGGCGACAACGTGTTCGAGCGGCGCTGACGCTTCCGGGATAAGACCGATACCCTGCACCCGCAGGGCTTGCGCTTCCGTTCCTTCCCTCCAGAGACCGGCCGGCCAAAGACCGGCCGGCTTGGCGGAACGGAGGGAACGGCGTGACCACGGCATTCGATCTCGTCATCATCGGCTGGCTGAACGGCTACAGCCGCGCCAGCATGGCGGCGGACAAGGCCATCTATGTCATCGCCCAAAGCGACCTGCTGAAGGGCGGCGTGCTGATGGCCCTGCTGTGGTGGTGCTGGACCCGGCGCAGCGGGCGGCTGATCGGGCCGGACCTTCACGCCGTGCGCACCATCGCCGGAGCGCTGCTGGCCATCGCCATCGGGCGCGGGATGCAGAACTTTTTGCCGATGCGCTTGCGTCCGGTCCATGATCCGGAGCTGGGCTTCGTCGTTCCTTATGATGTGAACGCCTGGGCGGTCGACGGCTGGAGTTCCTTTCCCAGCGACCACGCCGTGCTGTTCTTCGCGCTGGCCGCGGCCCTGTGGTGGTCGAACCGGCTGGTCGGCGCCTTCGCCTTCCTGTGGACGCTGATGGTGATTTGTTTGCCGCGCGTCTATCTGGGGCTTCACTTCCCGACGGACATCCTGGCCGGCGGGGTGGTCGGCGTTCTCATCATGGCGGCGGTGCTGGCCGCCCCGGTGCCGGAGCGGTTGACCCGCCGCCTCCTTCATTGGCAGGAGGCGCAGCCGGGGATCGTCTATGCGTTGGCCTTTCTCGTCACCCTTCAGATGGCGACCCTGTTCGCCAACGTCCGCCGGCTGATCGAGGGGGCGATGACCGTCCTTTTGGGCTTGTGATGCGGTGCAGCGAGAAAAATGCGGAGCGATGAAAAAAGCACTTGCCGGGCTAATCCAACCCGCCTATAACCCGGCGTCCCACGACGCCGGGGCCGCTGAGAAGCGCGACGGCGGCAAGGGAACGGCAGAGATGCCGAAGACGAGACGAAGTAAAGTCGACCGGCGTGAAAACAAAGGCTTGACAGACCGCTTCGGATCTTCTAGATAAGGCGCCCCGACGCGCCGCACCGAACTCCGGTGACGCAGCGCAAGACGGGCAGCGGTCCTCGATGAGGATCGCGGGATCTTGGATATCGTTGATACCGTGTTGTGAGAAGGGATGCGCAGGCGGCGGTTTTGACCGTTGGCCGCGGACCGGTTCCGGGTGGGACTGGCATCGCGGGTCGCTTGAGCATCTCGGTCAAGCAGTAAGAGACGAACAGTTTCGAAGGCTTGGGTGAGGTCGTTTTGGCGACCCTTTCAAGTGGGCTTCGTGCCCAGCTTGAACCTGAGAGTTTGATCCTGGCTCAGAACGAACGCTGGCGGCATGCCTAACACATGCAAGTCGAACGAAGGCTTCGGCCTTAGTGGCGCA
>NZ_JACHYN010000002.1 GCF_014192915.1 Azospirillum sp. OGB3
AACGGCGGCGGCACGTAGATGACGCTGGCGTTGGCGCCGGTCTTCTCGACCGCGTCGGCCACCGTGTCGAAGACCGGCAGGTCGAGGTGCTTGGTGCCGCCCTTGCCCGGGGTGACGCCGCCGACCATCCTGGTGCCGTAGGCGATCGCCTGCTCGGAATGGAAGGTGCCCTGGGCTCCGGTGAAGCCCTGGCAGATCACCTTCGTGTTCTTATCGACGAGAACAGCCATCTTACGCGGCCTCCTTCACGGCCTTGACCACCTTCTCGGCGGCGTCGGCGAGGTTGTCGGCCGACAGGATCGGCAGACCGGACTCGGCAAGGATCTTCTTGCCCAGCTCGACGTTCGTGCCTTCCAGACGCACGACCAGCGGAACGTGCAGGTGCACCTCGCGGGCGGCCGCGACCACGCCTTCGGCGATGACGTCGCAGCGCATGATGCCGCCGAAGATGTTGACCAGGATGCCCTCGACGTTCGGGTCGGAGAGGATCAGCTTGAAGGCCGCGGTGACGCGCTCCTTGGTGGCGCCGCCGCCGACATCGAGGAAGTTGGCCGGCTCGCCGCCGTACAGCTTGATGATGTCCATGGTCGCCATCGCCAGGCCGGCGCCGTTGACCATGCAGCCGATGTTGCCGTCCAGCTTGACGTAGTTGAGGCTGTGCTTGGCGGCCTCGATCTCGGCCGGGTCTTCCTCGGCCTCGTCGCGCAGCTCCTCGACGTCCTTGTGACGGAACAGGGCGTTGTCGTCGAAGCTCATCTTGGCGTCGAGCGCCAGGATGTCGCCCGAGCCGGTGACGATCAGCGGGTTGATCTCGACGATCGCGCAGTCCAGGTCCACGAAGGCCTGATAGGCGGCCTGGATGAACTTGGCGGCGGCGGAGACCTGCTTGCCCTCGAGGCCCAGCGCGAAGGCGACCTTGCGGGTGTGGTAGCCCTGGATGCCGGTGGCCGGGTCGATGGCGACCTTGACGATCTTCTCCGGCGTGTTGTGGGCGACCTCCTCGATCTCCATGCCGCCCTCGGTCGAGGCGATGATGGTGACGCGGCCCGAGGCGCGGTCGGTCAGCAGGCCGAGATACAGCTCGCGCTTGATGTCGGCGCCTTCCTCGACGTAGAGGCGCTTAACCTCGCGGCCGTCCGCACCGGTCTGCTTGGTGACCAGCACGTGGTTCAGCATCTCGCCGGCGTTCTTGCCGACCTCCTCGATGGACTTGACGACGCGGACGCCGCCCTTGCCCTCGGGGTTGTCCTTGAAGCGGCCGGCGCCGCGGCCGCCCGCGTGGATCTGCGACTTCACGACCCACACCGGGCCGCCCAGCTCGCGGGCGACGGTCTCGGCTTCCTGCGGGGTGTAGGCGACGCCGCCGCGGGGCACCGCGACGCCGTACTTCTTCAGCAGGCCTTTGGCCTGATACTCATGGATGTTCATCGGGCGTCCATCTGTTTTTATGGTCGGCTGACAGAGTGTGGTCGGCTGACGATGGGCGAAGATCGGGCAGGCGTTTCCTGCTGGCGGACGCGCCAGGGCGCAAGTCTTCGGGGGAACGAGTCCTTCGGGAAGCCTTACGCCGGCTGGCGCGAACGTCCGCGGTCACTGTACCACCGGGCGCGGACGGTTCAACCGTCCGCCCCGGCGCGACAGGGCCGCAGGCCGCCGCGCAGGCAAAAAACAGGCCGCCTTAGGAGGCGGCCTTCTCAGCCTGCTGCTTCTTGACCACCTCGACGAGCTGCTTCACAGCGTCGACCGAGTGATCGAACATCTTCTTCTCTTCCGCGGAGAGATCGATCTCGATGATCTTCTCGACGCCGCCGGCGCCGATGATCGTCGGGACGCCGACGTAGAGGTCGTTCTGGCCGTACTGGCCGGTCAGGTAGGCGGCGACCGGAACGACGCGCTTCTGGTCCTTCAGGTAGGACTCGGCCATCTGGATGGCGGAGGCGGCCGGGGCGTAGAAGGCCGAGCCGGTCTTCAGCAGCTTGACGATCTCGGCGCCGCCGTCGCGGGTGCGCTGCACGATGGCGTCCAGCTTCTCCTGCGTGGTCCAGCCCATCTTGACCAGGTCCGGCAGCGGGATGCCGGCGACGGTCGAGTAGCGGACGAGCGGGACCATGGTGTCGCCGTGGCCGCCCAGCACGAAGGCGGTGACGTCCTCGACCGACACCTTGAACTCGTCGGCCAGGAAGTAGCGGAAGCGGGCCGAGTCGAGCACGCCGGCCATGCCGACGACGCGCTCCGGCGGGAGGCCGGAGGCCTGCTGGAGCACCCACACCATCACGTCCAGCGGGTTCGTGATGACGATGACGAAGGCGTTCGGGGCGTACTTCTTGATGTTCTCGCCGACGGTCTGGCAGACGCCGGTGTTGATGCCGATCAGGTCGTCGCGGCTCATGCCCGGCTTGCGCGGCACGCCGGCGGTGACGATCACCACGTCGGCGCCTTCGATGACCGAATAGTCGTTGCCGCCGCTGAGCTTGGCGTTGAAGCCTTCGACCGGCGAGGTCTCAGCCAGGTCGAGGGCCTTGCCCTCCGGCATGCCTTCGGCGATGTCGAACAGGACGACGTCGCCGAGTTCCTTCTGGGCAGCGAGCAGAGCCAGCGTACCGCCAATCTGGCCGGCGCCGACGAGCGCAATCTTCTTGCGAGCCATGGAGCGTTTCCCTAAGCGTGAGCGTCCCCCATTCAGCGGAGGACAGAACCGATTGAGTGTAGCGTCCTAGGGGTCCAGCGCCCTGAGATTTCGAGGGCGGTTCCTAGCGCGATTCCGGCCCGAGGGCAAGCGTGACCGCAAGCACGGGGCACGGAACTGTGCAATCGATTACGGCGAATGGCCGGAACGGCAAACAGGAATTTGGCGTTGCGGGTGCGGCGCACTATTCTTTGGATAGGTTTTCATGGCCGTTCGGCATGGGGGGAAGAACCATGATTCGCTTTGCACCGGCATTTTGCCTGACCGTGACGCTGGCGCTGGGAAGCGGCGGCGCGGCCTTGGGACAAACCGTCGCAGACTATGAGGCCGCTCTGGCCAAGGCCCCGTTGAACACGGCGGCGCCCGGCACCGCGGCGACCGGTCCGGCGGCTGCTTCGGCGACCACGGCGGCGGATGCCCCGTCGGCCACCGATGTGCTCTATTGCCGGCCCGTGTCAAACTATGTGTACACCTCCGTCCCGCCGGGGGAGCGCAGCGGCATCGTGGTGCCCCTCGTTGCCTTCGATGGGCCGAGCGACCCGGCGACCCTGCGCAAGCGCGCCCTGTGCGAGACGGTGCGGCAGATGGCGGTGATCCAGTTCGATTCCGGGTCGGGCGAGGAGATCGTCACCCCGCCGCAGCTGATCGACACCGACCCGTCGCGCCCGCTGTACCAGAACGATCCGACGCTGGCTCCCGACACGGGGCGTGCGCCGGCCCGCCGGCCGCTGGAAATTCAGTAACGGAGACCTCGGCGGCGCTTGCTCCGCGGCGTCAGGAGCGGACGCCGTAGAGCGCGAGGTGACGGGTCATGTCCGCCGCGGGCATCGGGTAGTCGGTGCCCTGGCGGGCGTTCAGCACGGCGCGCGGCGGGATGCCTGCGGCGCGGATCTGCACCCGCATGGCGCAGCGCATCGAATAGCCCGCCCGCCAGACCAACGCGGTGACGGCGCGTGGGTCGCCGGAGCGCAGGATGTCGTCCACGATCCCCGGATGGACGGCGGCGCGCAGGGCCAGGGCGGCGCGGATGAAATCCGTTTCGTCCCAGGACAGGGCGTCGCCGAGCGCCGTCTCATCCAACGCGCCCTGGCGGTGCAGGCGGACGGCGCGGCGTCCCGGTGATTCGGCGGGATCCCGCCCTTCGAACCAGGCGACGCGTCGCCGGGTGACGGCGGCGACCTCCGCCGCGGTGACCGTGTCCAGATCGGTGCGGCGGCGCAGAAGGTCGGCCACCGAGTCGTCGACGAACTCCGCCAGCCGCAGGGCCAGCCGTTGCGGCAGGGCGGGGCGGCCGGCCAGCTTGGCCTGCCAGTCCGGATGGCCGCCGGACTGTTCCACCAGATCCTCCAGCCGGTCGTCCGGGATGACCGCGCCGTCGTTGTCCAGCAGGACGCCCGTGGCCTCCGCGTCGCCCGTGTCGACAATGGCGCAGGACAGCGGCGCGCTGACGGCCGGCCGCCGCGCGATGGCCGACAGCGCCCAGCCGGCGGGGTGGGCGGCGACGATCTCCAGCAAATCCTCGTCGGTCAGGGTGGCGCAGCAATGCAGGATCGGCTCCGCCACCGAGCGTTCCACGTCGCGGGCCAGCGTGCGCGCCACGGCGGCCGGGGCGCAGGCGACGTCCTTCAGCGCCCCGGCCAGCGCCATCCTCACATGGGTCGCGTGGTCGCGGGCCAGCCGCTCCAGCGTGCGCAGGGCGGCGGCGGTGGCCTTGTCCTGGCGGTCCGGCGGCAGGTCGGGCAGCAGCCGGCACAGCTTGCGCGCCAGAAGCGCGCGAACCCCGGCGTCGCCCATGCCGGCCCGCCGCGATTCGACCAGCGCCGCGCCGAGGCGGCGGCGGACCGTTTCCGGCGCAGGAGGAGCGGGAGGGGAATCGTCGAACAGATAGCCGAGCAGTTCCGGGTCCACCCCGTCGTCCGCGGAAGGGATTTCCCGCGGCGCCGAGCGGGCCGCGCCGGGACGGTCGTCCCCTTGATCGGAGTGGGGGGCCTGACGTGGCTGCATCCGGATATCCAACGAGGGGCCGGTTAACGGGCTGCTAACGGAGCTGAACTTGTCATCGACGCCCGGCGCAAGCAACCAGGCTCTGCGTCCCCGGTCCTTCCGTCGGGTTTCGGTATCGAAGCGTCGGGAAGCGGAGTTCGAAAAGAAAAAGGGCCGCAACCCCGATGGGGCGCGGCCTTGAAGAGTTTAGGGAGGAAACGCACTGCAAAAGCAGTAACGGGGCGGATCATAGGCCCAGACCCTGGCGGATGGTAATACCAAGTTGGTATTGGTGCGGTGCGGTGTGCGCATGGCGATGCGGGAATAAAATGTTGTTTGCCCAGCGGGTGGGCAGGATTTCGACCGTTTGCACACATTCGAGCCGGATGGGCGGATGATGGGAGCGCAAACGATCAGATTTGGAATATTGTTTGTAATCGGAGCTATGACGGGTGAAGTCTCACCGGATGTTGAGCCATGTCCATTCGGGCATGCCCTTGGGCGCCGCCTTCCTTGAAGGCAGTTTTGTGTGTCGGGCGGATTGTTCATGGGGCTGCCGGTCCGCTGGGAAAGCCCTCCCCCGCGGCGAACCGGCGGCGCGGGGGAGGGAAAAGGGAGACGGTGCTCAGGCGGCCAGCTTCTCGCGGATCAGGGCCTTGGTCTCGTCAAGGCCGTAGAGCTGGATGAAGGAGCCCATGCGCGGGCCGGTGGTCTGGCCGAGCAGCACCTCGTAGAGCGCCTGGAACCACGCGCGCAGCTCGGTGAAGCCGTGCTCCTTGCCGACCGCGAAGACCTCGTTCTGGACGACGTCGCCCGCCGCGTCGGCGGGGATGCCGTCCAGCCGCTTCAGCAGGTCCTCCAGCGCGGCGCGCTCGGCGTCGGTGGGGGCGCGGAAGCGCTTCGTCGGCTTGACCTGATCCTGGTAGTAGCGGACGGCGTAGCCGACCAGCTTGTCCAGGAAGGGGCTGTTCTCCGGCGTCGCCTCGGGCGCGTAGCGGCTGATGAAGCCCCACATGACGTCCTTGGTCTCGGCGTTGGCCGCCCCGGCGAGGTTGAGCAGCAGGTTGAAGGACACGTCCGAGCGCACCGCCGGGGCCGTGCCGTTGTGGATGTGCCAGGCCGGGTTCTCCAGCGCCTTGGCCGGCTCCTCCACCGGCAGCTTGGCGACGAAGGCCAGATACTCGTCCACCGCCCGCGGGATCACGTCGAAATACAGGCGCTTGGCCGACTTCGGCTTCTGGAACATGTAGAGGGCGAGGCTCTCCGGCGGGGCGTAGGCCAGCCACTCCTCCATGGTCAGGCCGTTGCCCTTGGACTTGGAGATCTTCTGGCCCTTGTCGTCCAGGAACAGCTCGTAATTGAAGCCCTGCGGCGGGGTGCCGCCGAGGATGTTGACGATTTTCCCGGCCAGCTCGGCCGACGGGATCAGGTCCTTGCCGTACATCTCGTAATCGACGCCCAGCGCGTACCAGCGCATGCCCCAGTCGGGCTTCCACTGGAGCTTCACATGGCCGCCGGTGACCGGGACCTCGACCTTCTTGCCGTCCTCATCCTGGAAGACGATGGTGCCGGCGTCCACGTCGCGCTCCAGCACCGGAACCTGCAGCACGCGCCCCGTGGAGGGCGAGACGGGCAGGAACGGGCTGTAGGTCTGCTGGCGCTCCTCGCCCAGCGTCGGCAGCATGACGGCCATGATCTCGTCATAGTGCCGCAGCACGCCGAGCAGCGCCTCGTCGAAGCGGCCGGACTTGTACCAGTCGGTGGAGGACTGGAACTCGTACTCGAAGCCGAAGCCGTCGAGGAAGGCGCGCAGCCGCGCGTTGTTGTGCGCGCCGAAGCTGTCGTGCGTGCCGAACGGGTCGGGGACCTGGGTCAGCGGCTTGCCGAGGTTGGCGGCCACCATCTCCTTGTTCGGGATGTTGTCCGGGACCTTGCGCAGCCCGTCCATGTCGTCGGAGAAGCAGAAGAGCTTGGTCGGGATGTCGCTCATCCGCTGGAAGGCCTGACGGACCATGGTGGTGCGCGCCACCTCGCCGAAGGTGCCGATGTGCGGCAGGCCCGACGGACCGTAGCCGGTCTCGAACAGGACGTAGCCTTTGGCCGGCGGCTCCTTCGCGAAGCGCGCGACGAGTTTGCGCGCCTCCTCGAACGGCCACGCCTTCGCCTGCAACGCCAATTCCCGCTCGCCGGTCATGGTAGAGCCCCTTCAAAACTCGACGGAAGTGTAGAAAGGCAGCGACCCTAGGGCGCAGCGCGCCGTCCGTCAACGGGCGCCGCTTGTCCGTTTCACGGTTCGGGCGCATGTCTGGATGTGGATCACCCGCCGAGGACCCGCATGAGCTGGCTGTTTCTGTCCGTCGCCATCGCCTTCGAGATCGTGGGCACCGTCGCCATGAAGATGTCCGACGGCATGACCCGCCTGTGGCCCAGCCTGGCGGTGGTGGCCTGCTATCTGGTGGCCTTCGCGATGCTGGCCCAGGCGCTGCGCGAGATCGAGGTGGGCGTGGCCTACGCCATCTGGTCCGCGGTGGGCACCGCGGCCATCGCGGCGATCGGCATCTGGGTGTTCGGCGAGTCGCTGAATTTCCTGAAGCTGGCGGGGATTCTGCTGATCGTCGCGGGGGTGGTCAGCCTTCGGATGTCGGGGGGCGGGGCGTAGGATCCGTCCGCCGGTCACGCCTTGATGTCGAGCGCCATGATCTGAGGCATTGGGCCGGCGCCGGCCGCGACCGCCGGCACGCCGTCGCGGAACAGGGGCATGTCCTTCAGATCCTTGACATAGCCGCCCGTGGCGATGGCCTCCGGCGACTTATCCTTGAGGCGGTCCATGGCGCCCTTGATCATGGCGACCAGCGGGCTCTCGCTGTCGATATCGTCCGGCTCCCGGCCGCTGCTCCGCATCGACTGCTCGTACCCGAACTGGTTGGCGGCGCGCTGGACCGCCCAGTTGGCCGATGCCTTCTCCTCGTCGCTGACGCCCTCCAGGAAGGCGACGCCGGCCCGGTAGCGGGACGCGTGATCGTTGCCCGTCGGGTCCGCGGCCATCATGGCCCGCCCCTGCTGCTGCGACATGATGGATTGGGCGGTGTCCTGCTCGTCCTTGGAAAAGCTGCCGTCGCTGTTGCTGGCGATGGCGAAGAGAGCGCGACGGTCGAGCCCGCCATAGACGGTGTCCCAGCTTTCCTGGGTGGCGTGCATGTAGTCCATCGGCTTGCCGTTCGCGGCCAGCTCCGCGTATTTGGCGTCGATGGCCGCCCGCGCGTCCTTGGCGACGGTTGCGAAATCCTTCTTGCCCACGGTCTGGGTCACCGTTTGGGTCACCAGGGACGCCTGGGCCGCTTCCGACAGCGTGACGACGGCGGCCGCATCGCCCGTACCGCTGGAGGCGCCACCGGCGGCATCCTTTGCCGCCGCGGCGCTCTTGGAAGCGGATGGCGCGGTCGCGAACAGGGGGGCCGGCTGCCGAGCCACACCCACCGATGGTTCCGTGACGTTCATCAGGCGGCTCTCCCGTTGCCGAGGCTTGCCAACGACGAAGGGGGCGGGGCGGCGGACCGCGCCGGAACCATGCATGGCAATCAAGGAAATCTACCACCGGATGCAATACTGGTCGAGAAACAAGTTTTCAGGTTGAGCGCGCCTGTTGAAATCTAACGGGCGCAATCGGCCAGCCCGTCCCGCTCCACCACCGCCATGCGCCGCTCGATAACGCCGGCCCGCCGCGCCACATAGGCGCCGGGCGGGTTCGGGGACCAGTTGCGGGGGTTGGGCAGGACGACGGCCAGCAGGGCGGCCTCGCGGCGGGTCAGGGCCGATGCCGGCTTCTTGAAATGGTGGCGGGCGGCGGCCTCGGCGCCGTAGACGCCGTCGTCCCACTCCACGCTGTTCAGATAGACCTCCAGGATGCGGCTCTTCGGCCACAGCGTCTCGATCAGCAGGGTGAACCACGCCTCCGCGCCCTTGCGGGTCCAGCTGCGGTCCGGCCAGAGGAAGGCGTTCTTGGCGGTCTGCTGGCTGATCGTGCTGCCGCCGCGCAGTCGCCGCCCCTCCTCGTTGTCCTCGAAGGCCCCCTCGATGGCCGCCCAGTCGAAGCCGCCATGGCCGCAGAACAGCGTGTCCTCCGACGCGATGACCGCGCGGGCGAGGTGGGGAGAAATGTGCGACATGGGCACCCAGTCGTGCGCCAGCCCGGAGCCCCCCGCAGCGCGGATCAGCATCAGCGGCGTGGCCGGCACCGGCACCACGCGGTAGAGCGCCGCCCAGCCGACGCTGAAGGCCACCAGGGCGACGGCCAGGGCCATCAGGAGTCTCAGCAGACGCCGGACCGGAAACCGCATGCGCTCGACCTCTCCTCTGCGACGCTCAAGGACGGGGGGAGCACTTTCGAGGGGGCGGGCCGATCGGTCAACACGGGTTTGCTCGCATTGCGGCGACGGGGGCCATTATACTGCGCGCCATGGATCTGACCTCGGCGCCCTCCCTCCCGTCCTTCAGCCTCGATGACGCGCCGGCCCTGGTCGCCGGCGCGCGGCGCGTGGTCCTGCTGACCGGCGACGGGGAGGTTGAGGACTTGCCGCCCGCCGCCGCCGCCAAGCGGGCGCGCCGCCAGCCGCCGCTGGTCTGCCACGCGCGGGCGATGGCGCGGCGGTTGGGGACGGAACCCTTCGCCGCCTTCGACCTGCTGGAGCTGTTCGCCTTCGTCCTGCCCGCCCGCTTCTGCGTGCCGACCCCGCGCGGGCTGGCCGAGGCGCTGGACCTGCCGATCCCCGACGGGCTGGAGGACGACGCGCTGGCCCTGCACCGGGCGGTGCGCAAGCTGCTCGGCCTGCTGGGCGCGCCGGGGCGCGAGGAGGCGTCCGACCCCGTGGCCTTCGCCTGGGAGATGGGGCGCGCCGGCTGGTTGTGGGCGCCCGCCGTTCTGGCCGCGCTCGGCAAGCCGGACGGGCCGGAGAAGGGCGCTGGCCGCGCCGGCCTGCGCGTCTGGACCCGCATCAAGGAGTGGCAGGACGGCCCGCCCGAGCCGCCGCCCGCCCACCACCCGGTGGAGCCGGACGAGGCGCGCCGCCGGCTGTCGGTGATGCTGTCGGCCAGCGTGCCCGGCAAGGTGGCCGAGCCGCGCCCGCAGCAGGCCGACTACGCCAGCGCGGTGTCCGCCGCCTTCGCCCCGCGCTCCGCCCCCGACACGCCGAACGTCGTTCTGGCGGAGGCCGGAACGGGCGTCGGCAAGACGTTGGGCTACTTGGCGCCGTCCACCGTGTGGGCGGAGAAGAACGGCGGCCCGGTGTGGATCTCCACCTACACCCGCAACCTCCAGCACCAGATCGACGCGGAGCTGGACCGCCTCTACCCCGAACCGGCGACCAAGGCGCGCAAGGTCGTGCTGCGCAAGGGCCGGGAAAACTACCTGTGCCTTCTGAACCTGGAGGAGGCCGTCCGCGGCATGCCGATGCAGCCGCACCACGCCATCGGGGTGGGGCTGATGGCGCGCTGGGCCGCGGCGACGCGCGACGGCGACCTGACCGGCGGCGACTTCCCCGGCTGGCTGGTCGACATCGCCGGGCGCGGGCGGACGCTGGGCCTCGCCGACCGGCGGGGCGAGTGCATCTACTCCGCCTGCGACCATTACGCCCGCTGCTACATCGAGAAGAGCGTGCGCCGCGCCCGCAAGGCCGACGTGGTGATCGCCAACCACGCGCTGGTCATGGTGCAGGCGGCGCTCGGCGGCGGCGAGGAGCCGACGCTGCCCACCCGCTACGTCTTCGACGAGGGGCACCACGTCTTCGACGCGGCGGACAGCGCCTTCGCCGGGCATCTGACCGGGCGCGAGACGCAGGAGCTGCGGCGCTGGCTGCTGGGGGCGGAGGAGACCGGGCGCAGCCGCGCCCGCGGGCTGAAGCGCCGCATCGAGGATCTGGTCGCCAGCGACGAGCGGGCGCAGGAGCTGATGGACGCCGTGATGCTGGGCGCCCGCGTCCTGCCGGCGGAGGGCTGGGCGGCGCGGCTGTCCGCCGACAACCCGCAGGGGCCGACCGAGGCCTTCCTGCTCGCCGCGCGCCGGCAGGTCTATTCCCGCACGGCGGGGCAGGGCGGCCCCTACAGCCTGGAGGCCGACAAGGCCTATCCGGTGGACGGGCTGCTCGACGCCGCGGAGGCGCTGGAGACGGCGCTGGTCCGGCTGGCGGAGCCGCTGGACGGGCTGGCCAAGCGGCTGGCCGCGCGGCTGGAGGACGAGGCGGCGGAGCTGGACGGCGACCAGCGGCGGCGCATCGACGCCATGGCCCGCAGCCTGACCCGACGCGGCGTGCTGACGGTCGAGGCGTGGCGGGCCATGCTGAAGACTCTGCCGCTGGAGACGCCGGCGCAGTTCGTGGACTGGTTCGCGGTGGAGCGGATCGACGGGCGCGACGTCGATGTCGGGCTCTACCGCCATTGGATCGACCCGACCGTTCCCTTCGCGGAGGCGCTGGCCGGGCCGGCGCACGGCATGGTGGTCACCTCCGCCACCCTGACCGACGGCACCGGCGACACCGCCATGGACTGGCAGGCGGCGGAGGACCGCTGCGGCGCCAGCCACCTGCCGAAGCCGGCGCTGCGCGCCCAGGTGCCGTCGCCCTTCGACTACCCCAACCGCACGCGGGTGATGGTGGTCACCGACGTGCGCAAGGACGATCTGGGGCAGGTGGCCTCGGCATACCGCACGCTGTTCCAGGCGGCGGGGGGCGGGGGCTTGGGGCTGTTCACCGCGATCAGTCGGCTGCGCGCCGTCTACGACCGCATCGTGGAGCCGCTGGACGCCACCGGCATCCCGCTCTACGCCCAGCATGTCGACCCGCTGGACGTGGCGACCCTGATCGACATCTTCCGGGGGGAGGAGCACGCCTGCCTGCTCGGCACCGACGCGGTGCGCGACGGGGTGGACGTGCCGGGCCGCAGCTTGCGGCTGATCGTCTTCGACCGCGTGCCCTGGCCGCGCCCCGACATCCTGCACCGCGCCCGGCGCGACGCCTTCGGGCGGCGGCGCTACGAGGACATGATCGCGCGGCTGCGGCTGAAGCAGGCCTTCGGCCGGCTGGTGCGGCGGGCCGACGACACCGGGGTGTTCGTCCTGCTCGACCCGATGATGCCGAGCCGCCTGTTCGGCGCCTTCCCCGAGGGGGTGGAGGTCCGCCGCGTCGGCATCAAGGAGGCGGTGGAGGCGACCGCGGAGTTCCTGCGGGGCTGGTGAGGCCACCGCAGGAACCGGGCAGGGCCTCGGCGGGCGGCCTCAGGCGGCGCGGATCGCCGCCAGGAAGCTCTCCACGTCGCGGCGCAGGTTCTCCGCCTGGGAGGCCAGCCCGCCGGCGGCACCCAGCACCTGATGGGCGGCGGCCCCGGTGGTGCCGGCGGCCTCGGTCACCTGGGCGATGTTGCTGGACACCTCGCGCGTGCCGATCGCCGCCTGCTGGACGTTGCGCGAGATCTCGTTGGTCGCGGCGGACTGCTCCTCGATCGCGGCGGCGATGGAGGTGGAGATCTCGTTGATCGCCGCGATGGTGCGGCCGATCCCCTCGATGGCGCCGACGGAGCCGGCGGTGGCTTCCTGGATCGCCTGGATCTGCGCGGCGATCTCGTCCGTCGCGCGGGCGGTCTGGGTGGCGAGCTGCTTCACCTCCGACGCCACGACGGCGAAGCCCTTGCCCGCCTCGCCGGCGCGGGCCGCCTCGATGGTGGCGTTGAGCGCCAGCAGGTTGGTCTGGCCGGCGATGTTGGTGATGAGCTGCACCACCGCGCCGATGCGGTGCGCGGCATCGGCCAGCCCGCGCACGGAGTCGGTGGTGCGCCCGGCCTCCTGCACCGCCTGGCCGGCGATGCCGGTGGAGCGGGTGACCTGCGAGCCGATCTCTCCGATGGAGCTGGACATCTCCTCCGCGGCGCTGGCGACCGTCTGCACGTTGGCGCTGGTCTGCTCCGCGGCGGCGGCGGCGTTGGCCGCCTGGTCGTTGGTCTGGCGAGCGGTGGCCGCCATGCTCTGGGCGGTGGTGTCCAGCTCGGTCGCGGCGGCGGCGACGTTGCGCAGGGCGTCGGCGACCTGCTCCTCGAAGGAGGCGATCAGCCGCTCGACCGCCTCGGTCCGCCGCAGCTTCGCGGCCTGCTCGGCGGCCTGCTCGGCGGCCAGCCGGTCGGCCTCGATCAGCCCGTCCTTGAAGACCTGGACCGCGGTGGCCATGGCGCCGATCTCGTCGCCGCGGCTGGCGAAGGGGATCGCCGTCGTCTTGTCGCCGCCGGCCAGACGGCGCATCGCCTCGGTCATCGCGCCGATCGGCGCGGAGACGCCGCGGATCATCATCAGCGCGCCGCCCAGGCAGACGGCGATGCCGATAACCAGCGCGACGATCAGCATCGTGCTGGACTGGGCATAGATCACGTCGGCGTCGTCGCTCGCCTTGGAGGCCCCGCGGTTGTTGTGGTCGATCATGGCGTCGAGCGTCCGTCCGACCTCCTGGAAGCCCTTGTCGGCCGCGTCACGGAACAGGGCGTTGGCGGCGGCGTTCTCGCTGCGGCGCGACAGGGCGATGATCTGGCGGTGCAGGGTGAGATACTGCCCCCATTGCTGCTCGAACTGGGCGAACAGCCCGCGCCCTTCGGCGGTGCGCAGCGTCGCCTCGTAGGTCCGGCGGGCGTTGGCGATGCTGGCTTCCAGAGCGTCCATCCGCTTTTCCGCCGCGGTCATCTCCGTTTCGGTGGCGCTGAGGATGTGGACGCTCTGCAGGATGCGGAAGTCCGACACGGCGTCGTTCACGGTGTTGACCTGAACGACCCGCGGCATCCAGAAGGTGGCGATTTCCGTCGAGCTGTCGTTGACCACCGACAGCCGGTTGATTCCCAAGGCGCCGATTCCGGCGAGAAGCAGGGATAGAAACGCAAAAACAGCGAAGGTTTTTGTTCTGACGCTGATGTCATTCACAGTGTTTTTCTCTTTTCTGTTGTCTTGGCGGTCGGTTTCCTCGCGCGATCAGCAAAGGAGGTCCTTTTATTTCTGTTCGTCTTCGTTGATAATTATCGATTACGCAATGAACCGGTTGCGGCAAAATTGTTCATTGTGTGACAGTGGGGCGATGCCTCACATGGTCCGCACCCCCGGCCGCATGGCGGTGCGGATGGGCAATGCAAAAGCCCACATGTTCTGCGATAAGTTGAAGGACTGGTCGGCGGCCAAAGGGCGACCATGCGGAGAGATTCTCAGGACGCCTCCGAAGACGTCGGTCCGGAAGAAACTGGCGTCCCACAGTCATGATGGCCGCCGTGCTCCCGCGGGCGGTGAAGGAGACTTCGCTACTCTACCGGTGCAGAACCTGAACGCCCTTCGGGGATACACGGTTTCTAGTGTCGCGTGCAGGCGCTGACCAGCGGCCGCGCGGAGCCCGGACCAAAGGCGGAATGAATGGAGCGCACACCGAGAATGGCCATGTCGTATCCATGCGTAGAAGTGCTGCGCACCGCGTATCCCAGCGTTTTTTACACGATAATACGTATCGTCGCAACATGAGAAAGCGTGCAACCGACGATCGGCCTCGTCGCGAGCGGGGCGCCGTGGGAAGCAATTTCACCGTGGAAATGGAGGCTTCCTCTCCAGGCTTGGGAGAAACCGGCATGGTGCAGCTTGGGGATCGGCTCAAAACCGTGCGCGAATTTCTTGGTGAGACACAAAAAACAATGTCTCGCCGGTTCCATCTCGGGGAGAACACGTGGCAGTCCTACGAGTTGAACGGCAAGCTTCCGAAGGGGGAGACCCTGGCGGACCTCGCCGCGCTCGGCATCGACATGAACTGGCTGCTGACAGGCCAGGGCAGCATGCGGGCATCGCCCGGCCATTCGGCGGCTGGTGACGGTGCGCTTCCGCCCGCTTCGCCGGAGCCCGGCGCAACCCGGCCGGTGCTCGACCTCGCGTTGCTGAGCGAGGCGGTCGCCCTTGTCGAGCAGGGGCTGGCCGACCGGGGCCGGCACCTGTCGCCCCGCGGCAAGGGCAACCTGGTGGCGGCCCTGTACGGTCTGGCGTTGGCGGGGGAGGACGGCGGCGGGAGCGGCACCCATCCGCCACGCGTCAGCCCGTCCGCCGCGGCGCATCTGCTCTGGCTCGCCTTGCAGATGGACGACTCGGTGCGGGCGGTGGGGGAGGGTGACGGGACGGTCGGGTCGCCTTGACAGCGGCTTAGCCGGCCGTGCCGATGTGGGAAAGGTCGAAGGGCGTCGTCTGGTAGATCCGGTTGATCCAGTTCGCGAACAGCAGATGGGCGTGGCTCCGCCACCGGTTCTCGGGCGGGCGGCCCGGGTCGTCGTCGGGGAAATAGCCCTGCGGGACCGGCGTGGCGGCGTCCTTGGCGACGTCCCGGACATACTCGTTGCGCAGCGTGTCCGTGTCGTACTCGATGTGGTTGAACATGTGCAGCGAGCGGTGGGCGGAATCCTCCAGCAGGCAGGGGCCGGCCTCCGGGGAATCCAGGAGCACGCGCAGCCCGCTTTCGGGGGGGATGTCCTCCTCGCGCACCTCGGTCCAACGCGAGACCGGGATGAGGGCGCCGTCGGACAGGCCGCAGAGATAGGGGGAGGCGGGGGCGCGGTTGCGGTGCCGGTAGACGCCGGACGCCTTGCGCGGCAGAAGATGCTTCGGCACGCCGTGGAAATGATGAACAGCGGCCTGGGCCGCCCAGCAGATGTTCAGGCAAGCGTGGACGTGGCTCTGCGTCCAGTCGAAGACCGAACACAGTTCGTCCCAATAGGACACCTCCTCGAAGGGCATCGTCTCGACCGGGGCGCCGGTGATGACGAAGCCGTCGAACTTTTCGCGGCGGGCCTCCTCCCACGACCGGTAAAAGGCGCTCATATGGTCCGCCGCGGTGTTGCGAGGCACATGGTTGGTGATCCGGATCAGCGACAGCTCGACCTGGAGCGGCGTGCTGCCGAGAAGGCGCGCGATCTGTGTCTCGGTCCGGATCTTGTCGGGCATCAGGTTGAGCAGGCCGAAGCGCAGGGGCCGGATGTCCTGCCGGATGGCGTCGGCCTCCTGCATGACCATGACGCCCTCGGCCTGGAGGGCGGTGAAAGCGGGAAGATCGTTGGGTATCTTGATGGGCATGACTCGTCCGGCTCCGCTGTCGGTGCATCGGTCGGAACAGACGTCATGGCGAACCCCGTTTGTTTGCCGGTCCGGCCACATCCCCCTTCGGGACGCCACCTTGCTCGGGAAAGCAGGTTGGCGTTGAGCGTCCGCTCAACTCTTGATGCGCGGCGCACACTATAGGGGCAGCGGCGGCTTGGCAACAGCGGAGGTGTGCGGACGGGGGCGTCGGCCCTGGGGTCAGAGCGGCGGCGCGTAGGTGGCCAGCAGGAAGGACAGGGTGACCACGCTGGCGATGGTGGACATCAGGATCGCGGCGGAGGTGCGCTCCACATAGACGCGGTACTGGCTGGCAACCACGAAGGTCAGGGCGCCGGTGGGCAGGCCGGCGAGGATGATGGCCGACCCGGCCCAGAAGGGGTCCAGCGGGAACAGGGTCCGGATGAGGAGCCAGGCCAGCGCCGGCTGCACCACCAGTTTCAGGGCGCTGATCCAGCCGGCCTCCATCAGGTTGGCCTTCAGGCTCTGGGTCGCCAGGAACAGGCCGATGGCGAACAGGGCGCAGGGGCCGGCGGAGGCACCCATCAGGTCGCAGTAGATGGCGATCGGGCGCGGCACCGGCACGCCGGACAGGAAGACCGACCAAGCGAGCCCCAGGGCCGTGGGGATGATCAGCGGGTTCTTGACCAGCGCCCGGCCGACGTCGCGCAGCGCCTTGCCGATGCCGCCGCCCTGGCTGTTGGCGAACTCCAGCCAGATCACCGCGATGCCGACCATGATCGCGCTCATGATGACGGTGGCGAGGATCGCCGGGGCCAGACGGTCCGGGCCGAAGGCCGCCAGGAACAGGGGGATGCCCATGTAGCCGGTGTTGGAGAAGCAGGCGTTCAGCCCCTGCATGCACCGGATCTGCGTCCGCTCCCGGTGGATCAGCCAGCCGAGCAGGGCGCCCAGCGCGTAGACCGCCAGCATCGAGCCGAGGAAGGCGCCGATGAAGGGCCCATTGAAGATCTCCGGCAGCGAGCGCTTGGCGGTGCCGAGGAACAGCACCGGCGGCAGGGCCATCCAGTAGACGAACTTGTTCAGCGCCTCCGACGAGGCGGGACCGAGAAGCTTCGCCTTACCGGAAAGGACGCCCGCCAGGATGATGGCGAAGACCGGGAGCGCCACGTTGAAGACCACCGACATGGGGGCCGACCTTAAGGGGCAACCCGTCCCCTGTCGAGGGACCCACCCGTCCGGCACGGGCATAGCTCCCTTGACGGCGCTCCCTCCCTTGACGGCGCGCGGGGGGCGGGCAAGATTGGGCGGGGCCCTTTTTCCGCAGGAGTTTCGATGATCAACCATCACAGCGCGCTCATCTACGTCATGGTGCTGGTGTCGGCGTGCGACGGCGACATGACGGACGCGGAGCTTGAGGCCATCGGCGAGAACGTCCGCTACCTGCCGATCTTCAAGGATTTCGACATCGACCGGCTGACCGACGTGACCCGCGAATGCTCCGGCCTGCTGGCCGACGCCGACGGGCTGGAGACGACGCTCCAGATCGTCAAGGAGGCCATTCCGTCCAAGCTGTCCGAGACCGCCTACGCGCTCGCCTGCGACATCGCCGCGGCGGACCCGGCGGCCTCGCAGGAGGAGTTGCGCATGCTGGAACTGATCCGGCACAAGCTGGGCGTGGACCGGCTGTGCGCCGCCGCCATCGAACGTGGCGCGCGGGCGCGCCACACACGGCTGTGACGGACCGGGACATGACCGGACAGACAGGTCTGGCGAGGCGGACGGTCGGCTTCATCGGGCTGGGCCTGATGGGCCGGCCGATGGCCCGCAATCTGGCGAAGGCCGGTGCTGCCCTGGTGATCAGCAGCCGCAGCCCCGGCCCGGTCGAGGAGCTGGCGGCCGAGGGCATGAGCCCGGCCGCCAACCCCGCCGAGGTCGCCGCCCGTGCCGACGCCATCGTTCTGATGCTGTCGGACACCGTGGCGGTGGAGGCGGTGGCCGCATCCCTGATCGACGCGCTGCGGCCCGGCCATCTCGTCATCGACATGGGCACCACGGCGGTCGGGGCGACCCGCAAGCTGGCCGAGGCGGTCCGCGCCAAGGGCGCGGACTGGGTCGACGCCCCGGTGTCGGGCGGCACGGTGGCGGCGGAGGCCGGCACCCTGACCATCATGGCCGGCGGCACGGAGGAAGCCTTCGCCCGCGCCCTGCCGCTGTTCCAGGCGATGGGCCAGCGCATCACCCATGTCGGCAACAGCGGGGCCGGGCAGGTCGCCAAGATGGCCAATCAGGTGATCGTCGCGCTGAGCATCGGCGCGGTGGCCGAGGCGCTGGCGCTGGCCAAGGCGGCGGGGGTGGAGCCGGGCAAGGTCCGCGACGCCATCCGCGGCGGCTTCGCCGAGTCGCGCATCCTGGAGTTGCACGGCCAACGCATGGTCTCCGGCGACTTCACGCCGGGGGGCCGCGTGGTCACCCAGATCAAGGACCTGAAACAGGCGGAGGAACTGGCGGAGCAGTCGGGTATCCAGCTTCCCGCTCTGGGCCTCAGCCTGGAGCTGTTCGAACTGCTGGCCGAGCAGGGCGACGGCGGGCTGGACCACTCCGCCCTCTACCGGCTGTTCGTCAAGTAAGCCCTCAGGCTCCGGTCGGGCCGCCCTGGCCGGAGCCATCGAGGGCCAGATGCAGCAAGGGGAACGGGCGGCCGCTGTCGTCCAGCGCGGAGCGCCCGACCTCCCGGAAGCCGAGACGCCGATAGAAGGCCCGTGCGGCGTTGTTCTGCTCGTTCACGTCGACCGTCAGTCCCGGCCCGCTGTCCAACGCGGAGGCGACCAGGGCGCGGCCGATCCCCCGGCCATGCCACGCCGGGTCGACGAACAGCGTGTCGATCTTGCGCCCGCTCATGCCCAGGAAACCGACCGGCCGGTCGTCACCGTCCACCGCGACCAGCAGCACGGCCGCCGGAAGATACTGGTCGCGCACGAGGTCGGCGTAGAAGCCGATGTCCTCCTCTCCCAGGAAATCGTGCGTGCTGCGCACCGCGGCGAGCCAGACGGCAAAGAGGGCCGGAGCGTCGTCGGGGCGGGAGGACCGGATCGGGATCACGCGTCGAGATACTCCTTCACCAGAAGCTCGGCGATCTGCACGGCGTTGAGCGCGGCGCCCTTGCGCAGATTGTCGGTGGACGCCCAGAAGGACAGGCCGTTGTCCACCGTGTAGTCCTCGCGGACGCGGCTGACGAAGACCGGGTCGTCGCCGGCCACCTCGACCGGGGTGATGTAGCCGTCGTTCTCCTGCTGGTCGATCACCTGCATGCCTGGGGTCTTGCGCAGGATCTGGCGGGCCTCCTCGGCGGTCAGCGGCTCCACGCACTCGATGGTGATGGCTGCGGAATGGCCGATGAAGACGGGAACACGGACGCAGGTCGCGCTCACCTTGATCTTGGGATCGAGAACCTTCTTCGTCTCGACGTTCAGCGCCCATTCGTCCCGCGTCGCGCCGTCCTCCATGAAGGGGCCGACGTGGGGGATGACGTTGAAGGCGATCTGCTTGGAGAAGACGGACTTCTGCACCGGGTCGTTGACGTAGATGGCGCGGGTCTGGCCGAACAACTCGTCCATGCCCTCCTTGCCGGCGTCCGAGGCCGCCTGGTAGGTGGAGACGACGACGCGGCTGATCGTGGCCTGCTCGTGCAGGGGCTTCAGCGCCATGGCCAGCAGGATGGCCGTGCCGCCGGGGCTGGCGACGATGTTCTTCGTCGTGTAGCCGGCGAGCGCGTCGGCGTTGACCTCCGGGACCACCAGCGGGACGTCGGGGTCCATGCGGAACTGCGGGCTGACGTCGATCACCACGGCGCCCGCCGCGGCGGCGCGCGGCGCGTGGGCCGCCGAGACCTTGGCGTCCGCGGCGAACAGCGCGATGTCCACGCCCTTGAAGTCGAAGCGGCCGACGTCCTCGACCTTCAGCACCGCGTCCTCGCCGAAGGACACCTCCTTGCCGACCGCGCTGTCGGCGGCCAGGGCGATCACCGCGTCGGCCGGGAACCGGCGGTCGGCGAGGGTGGCCAGCATTTCCCGTCCGACGTTGCCGGTGGCGCCGACGACCGCGACTGTGTAGCCCATGGCGGTTAATCCCTGTGGTATGCGGTGCGAAGAGGGCTTGAGGTATGCGGTTCCCAATGGAATTGCAACAGCGCCCGCGTTGTGACACCGTGTCCGCCCTATCACGAACGACCGCGACCGGCACACCGGGGCATGGCCACTCCGCTCGAAGACATCATCGCCAAAGCGATCAAGGACGCGGACAAGTCCTTCTTCAACGAGGACTACACCAAGCAGGCCCGCTCGGTGATGAACGCGCTGAAGAAGGCCGGTTACGAGGTCGCGCCGGTCCGACCGCCCGAGGGGCTGGTGGAGTGGGCCAAGGAGAACATCCCCTTCGGCCGGCTGCGTCCGGCGGAGCTGATTACCCAGATGTATTCGATGATGGTGGAGAATGTTCGCCGCTTCGACAAGTAATAGGCTGAACGGCAAAACCGCGTTTCGGCCCTGGTAATACCAGCTGCAGCAAAGCCCGTTAGTTTTCAGGCACTTCCCGCGGTGCGCCATTTTGGCCACGGCCAAGTCCCTGCCGTTGACTCGTGTGCGGTAGAGGCGTAATTCAATCGCCAAACACAGCAGGGCTTAAAACTTTCGGTCTCGCATCACCCGCCGTCGCGGCAACAGCCCTCCTTGCCGCGACCGGTCGCCGAACTGAGGACGACGCAATGGCAAACGGCAGCGGTCGGCCGCTCTCTCCGCATCTGCAGGTCTACAAACTCCCCAGGACCGCGCTCCTGTCCATCACGCACCGCATCACGGGCGTTGGGCTGGCCGTGGGCACCCTTCTGCTCACTTGGTGGCTGGTCGCCGCCGCCACCAGCCCCGCCGCGTACGAGCGCGCGCAGCACTTCATCGGCTCCTTCTTCGGGCTGCTGCTGATGTTCGGCTGGTCGCTGGCGCTCTACTATCACCTGTGCAACGGCATCCGGCATCTGGTGTGGGACGCCGGCAAGGCGTTCGAGCTGAGCGAGGCCGACCGCGGCAACCAGATCGTCATCGGCGCGGCGGCCGTGCTGACCGTGCTGACCTGGATCATCGGCCTGGCCGTGTGGTGAGGAGAGAAGACATGGCGTCCAACAGCAAGACCCTCCGCTCGCCGCTGCAGATCGCGCGCGGCCTGGGCTCCGCCAAGCACGGCACCGAGCATTGGTGGCACCAGCGCGTGACCGCCATCGCCCTGGTCCCGCTGACCATCTGGTTCGTCTTCGGGGTGATCCGCCATCTGGGTGCCGACCATGCGGCCTTCGTCGCGTGGCTGCAGTCGCCCTTCTCGGCGCTGATGATGGTGCTGACCGCCGTGGTCACCTTCCACCACGCCCAGGCCGGGCTGCAGGTGGTGATCGAGGACTACGTGCACAATGAGATGGCGAAGATCCTGAGCATCCTGGCCGTGAAAGCCCTGTGCTTCGTGCTGGGTGCCGCCTGCGTCATCGCCGTCCTCAAGATTTCGTTCGGAGCCTGACGAGCCATGGCCGCCTACGATATTATCGATCATTCCTATGACGTCGTCGTCGTCGGTGCCGGCGGTGCGGGCCTGCGCGCCACCTTCGGCATGGCCGAGAAGGGCCTGAAGACGGCGTGCATCACCAAGGTCTTCCCGACCCGCTCGCACACCGTGGCCGCCCAGGGCGGCATCTCGGCGGCGCTCGGCAACATGAGCGAGGACGACTGGCGCTTCCACATGTACGACACCGTCAAGGGGTCGGACTGGCTGGGCGACCAGGACGCCATCGAGTACATGTGCCGCGAGGCCATTCCGGCGATCATCGAGCTGGAGCACTACGGCGTGCCCTTCTCGCGCACGCCGGAAGGCAAGATCTACCAGCGCGCCTTCGGCGGCATGACCGCCCATTACGGCAAGCAGCAGGCCTACCGCACCTGCGCCGCCGCCGACCGCACCGGCCACGCCATCCTGCACACCCTCTACCAGCAGTCGCTGAAGCACGAGGCGGAGTTCTTCGTCGAGTATTTCGCGCTGGACCTCATCATGGAGGACGGCGTCTGCAAGGGCGTGGTGGCCTGGAACCTCGACGACGGCACCATCCACCGCTTCCGCGCCCAGCTCGTCGTTCTGGCGACGGGCGGCTACGGCCGCGCCTACTTCTCCGCCACCTCGGCCCACACCTGCACGGGGGACGGCGGCGGCATGGTGCTGCGCGCCGGCCTGCCGCTGCAGGACATGGAGTTCGTGCAGTTCCACCCGACCGGCATCTACGGCTCCGGCTGCCTCATCACCGAGGGCGTGCGCGGCGAGGGCGGCTACCTCACCAACTCCAACGGCGAGCGCTTCATGGAGCGTTACGCGCCGTCGGCCAAGGACCTCGCCTCGCGCGACGTGGTGTCCCGCTCGATGACCATTGAGATCCGCGAAGGCCGCGGCGTCGGTGAGCACAAGGACCACATCCACCTGCACCTGGAGCATCTCCCGCCGGAGATCATCCACCAGCGCCTGCCCGGCATCGCCGAGACGGCCAAGATCTTCGCCGGCGTCGACGTCACCAAGGAGCCGATCCCGGTTCTACCGACGGTGCACTACAACATGGGCGGCATCCCCACCAACTTCCGGTGCGAGGTCGTCAACCCGACCGCCGAGGACCCGGATCGTGTGGTGCCCGGCCTGATGGCCATCGGCGAGGCGGCCTGCGTGTCGGTGCACGGCGCGAACCGCCTGGGTTCCAACTCGCTGCTCGACCTCGTGGTGTTCGGCCGTTCGGCGGCCATCCGCGCCGCCGAGATCGTCGAGAAGGGCAAGTCGGTGTCGTCGTCCGCCGCCGCGACCGACGTCGCCCTGGAGCGCTTCGACCGCATCCGCAACGCCAAGGGCTCCATCAAGTCGTCGGAGCTTCGCCTGGAAATGCAGCGGACCATGCAGAACAACTGCGCGGTCTTCCGCACCGGCGAGGTGCTGGAGGAGGGCGTCAAGCTCATCGACCAGACCTTCGCGAAGAAGAGCGACATGGCGATCAGCGACCGCTCGCTGGTCTGGAACTCCGACCTCGTCGAAGCCATCGAGCTGGACAACCTGCTGTACCAGGCGGTCGCCACGCTCCACTCGGCGAAGAACCGGCCGGAAAGCCGCGGCGCCCACGCCCGCGAGGACTATCCGGACCGCGACGACGAGAACTGGATGAAGCACACCGTCATCGAGGTGTCGGACAAGGGCGAGACGAAGATCGGGTACCGCCCGGTCCATCTCTACACCCTGACCGACGAGGTCCAGGTGTTCCCGCCCAAGGCCCGCGTCTACTAAGGCGGCAAGAGCAAGGCAAGGATACGAACCATGGTCGAATTCAACCTGCCCGCCAATTCGAAGGTCGGCGTCGGCAAGACCATCAACGCCGCCAGCGGCGCCAAGCGGGCGAAGACCTTCAAGATCTACCGCTGGTCGCCGGATGACGGACAGAACCCGCGGGTCGACACCTACGTCGTCGACCTCGACAAGTTCGGCCCGATGATCCTGGACGCGATCATCTACATCAAGAACAACATCGACTCGACCCTGACCTTCCGGCGCTCCTGCCGCGAGGGTATCTGCGGGTCCTGCGCGATGAACATCGACGGCACCAACACGCTGGCCTGCCTGAAGGCCATCGAAGAGGTGAAGGGCGACGTCAAGATCTACCCGCTGCCGCACATGCCGGTGGTCAAGGATCTTGTCCCCGACCTGAAGCACATCTACGCCCAGCTCGCCTCGATCAAGCCGTGGCTGCAGTCTCAGTCGCCGGCCCCGAGCCGCGAGCGCCTGCAGTCGCCGGAGGACCGCGCCAAGCTGGACGGCCTCTACGAGTGCATCCTGTGCTTCTGCTGCTCGACCTCCTGCCCCAGCTACTGGTGGAACGGCGACCGCTACCTCGGCCCGTCGATCCTGCTCCAGGCTTACCGCTGGATCGTCGACAGCCGCGACGAGATGACGGGCGAGCGCCTCGACAACCTCGAGGACCCGTTCCGCCTCTACCGCTGCCACACCATCATGAACTGCACCAAGGCGTGCCCGAAGGGCCTCAACCCGGCCAAGGCCATCGCCGAGATCAAGAAGCTGATGGTTCAGCGCCGCTGATCCGTCCGTTTCGGTTCACCGATGAAGAACGGGGCGCCTCCGCAAGGGGGCGCCCCGTTTTCTTTGGCCGTTCGGCGTTCCGGCTTACGCGAAGTCGGGATCGGTGGGCCGGGACGGCGGCAGGTCGTCGTTGGGCAGAGGGAAGGGCATGTCCTCCTGCGGGCCGGGGGTCGGCAGGTCCGGGTTGTCGGTCAGGGGCCCCGGGGTGGGAACGTCCTGGCCCGGCGGCGGGAAGGGCGGGGCCGCGCGCAGCGGCTGCGGAAAGGCGCTCGAATAGGTCCAGCCCATGGGTCGGTCGCTCCCGATGTGATGAGGGTGTCCTGCATCAACCGTGTGGCTGGCCCGTCTGCGCAGGTTGACCGGCGGCGATGAGGGGGTATGCTTTTCGAGGGAGCGAACCATCCGGATAGAACCAACCCGAAGCCAAAAAGGGAGAAGATCATGGGCAGCACGGCCGGTCAGGCGTTGAGCTACATCCAGGGCGAATGGATCGCGGGCAACCCCGCCATCGTCGGCCCGATGACTCACGCGCTCTGGCTGTCTTCGGTCGTTTTCGACGGCGCCCGCGCCTTTCAGGGCGTGGCCCCGGATCTCGACCGCCACTGCGCCCGTGTCGTGCGCTCCGCCCAGGTGATGGGTCTTGCCCCCATGCTGACCGCCGGGGAGATCGAGGAGCTGTGCTGGGACGGCATCCGCCGCTTTCCCAAGGAGGCCGAGCTGTACATCCGGCCCATGTTCTATGCGGAGGAGGGCTTCGTCGCGCCCGACGCCGAGAGCACGCGCTTCGTCCTGTCGGTCTACGAGGCGCCCCTGCCCAGTGTCGCCGGCTTTACCGCCTGCCTGTCCAGCCGCCGCCGCCCGGTGCCGGACATGGCGCCGACCGAGGCCAAGGCCGCTTGCCTCTACCCCAACGCCGGGCTGGCCTTGAAGGAGGCGCGGGAGCGGGGTTTCGACAACGCCATCATGCTCGACCCCATCGGCAGCGTGGCGGAGTTCGCGACGGCCAACCTGTTCATTGCCAAGGACGGGGTGGTGCGCACGCCGGTGCACAACGGCACTTTCCTCAACGGCATCACCCGCCAGCGCGTGATCGCCCTGTTGCGCGACGACGGCGTGGCGGTGGAGGAGGCCACCCTGAGCGCCCGCGACGTGCTGGAGGCGGACGAGGTGTTCTCGACCGGCAACTACGCGAAGGTGGTGCCGGTCACCCGTGTCGAGGACCGCCCACTGCACCCCGGCCCCTTGGCCGCGCGGGCGCGGGGGCTTTATTGGGAATTCGCCTTCCGCTGACCCCCGTCGGCTGACCCTGGATGCCAGCCTTCGGGCGGTATGCGGCTCGAAAGCCGGCTTGTTGGGCGGTGCCGTCCGCGGCATGATTTCCCCGCAACGGTGAATCGGTCCATCGAAGGAATCCGTGGAGGAAGGGCATGCAATTCCGCGAACGGCGCCGCGTGATCCAGGTGATCCGAACCGTCTACGATCCGAACCTGAAGCGTGGGCGGTCTGAACTGGTCGGGAAGATCGACAAGGCCGCTCCCGTGGTCACCGACAAGCTGCAGAAGAGCTGCACGCCGGAGGAACTGTCGGAAGTCCTCAGCTATCTGGACGACCGTCACAACCGGCTGCGCAACGAGGCGGTGCGCGCCGGGGCGGAAACCCTGCCGGCCCAGATGCGGGAGGCGGCGGAGTATTTCCGCACCCACCGCGACGGCGACGCGCGGGCCTTCGCCACGGACATCCGCTTGGCGTGGGAGGAGTTGAAAACGGCGTTGCGCGGCTCCGGCTTTTCAAAGAACAAGCTGTTGAAGAAGGCCGCGGAGCGGACCGAGGCGCCGCCGGTCGCTGTACAGGTCACTGCGGAGGAGGTGGCCGAACCGGCGGAGGTTCCGCCCGCCGGGGCGCCGGTTCGCAAGCCGCGCGCAAGGAGTGCGAAGACCGCCCGTGTCGTTGCCCTGAACACAAAGGTTTCCAAGGCGGACGAGTTCGGCGCTCCTCCGGGCGCGTGAAAGCGGCCCCATCTCAAGCCCCCGCAAGAAACAGGAGGCTGGCGGCGTAGCGGTGGTGGGCCAAAGCGGCGGTGAGGCGGGACAGCCACGCGTCGCCAGCGGTCCGGTCGGCGGGCAGCGTACGGCGGCGCCGCGCCGCGCCTTGCCGGGCCTCGGCGGCCAAGCGGCCGTGCAGGCGAAGCGCCGCGGCGCGGGCCAAGGTGGCGTGCCGGTCCGCCCCGTCGAGAAGCGCCGTCCGAAGCACGCCGCGGGGCGGGGCGTCGTCGTGACGGCGTTCAAGATCATCCAAACGATGTGAAACGAGGGACAGCGGAGCGGGGAGTGGACGCGGCGGCGCCCCGGTGGATCCGGTCATCCTTGGACGGTAAGCCTTTTGATGACCGATGTAAAGGATAAATATCCTAGGACAGAGTGCCGCAGGGCTGACGCTTACTGGCTCGCCCAGACGATGCGGGCCATCCAGGCCACCTCCGCGCGCGGGATGCTGCGGTCCGGGTGGGCGCGGTTGATGGAGATCAACTCGATCTTGGTGGCGGTTTCGCGAAGAAGCTGCTTCGCCATCACCTCGCCACCCTTGGTGCGGACGACCACGCGGTCGTTGCGCCGGATCTGCGCGGCGGGCGAGACGATGATGGTGTCGCCGTCGCGGTAGACAGGGTCCATGCTGTCCCCCGCGATTTCCAGGGCATAGGCGTGCGGGTCGCCAATGCTGGGGAACAGAAGCTCGTCCCAGCCGACGCCCGAAGGAAATCCGGCATCATCGAAGAAGCCCGCGTTGCCCGCCTGCGCATAGCCGATGACCGGCACCCGCTGGAGCGAGCCGGCGCCGGCGGCATCGCCGACGAGGCTGACGAACTCCGACAGCGACGCGCCGGTTGCCTCCAGAACCTTGGACACGCTCTCCGTCGAAGGCCAGCGGAGTTTGCCGTCGCCGGTGGTCCGCTTGCTCTTGTTGAAGGTCGTCGGGTCCAGCCCCGCGCGCCGCGCGAGTCCGGAGGCCGACAGCCCGTGCTGGGCCGCGAGGCGGTCAATCGCCCGCCAAATGTCCGCATGTTTGAGCATGGGAGGATAATCACATAAACCGACCAGCCCGTCCCTAGGAACCTATTCATATTTTCCTTGACGAAGGACTTTAATCAGTACATAACGTGAACATGTGTTCGCCAGCCGCGCGTGCCGCGGCTCATCCGGCGCTCCGCCTGAGAGCGAAGCTGCGCCCAGGAACGCAAAAGCTGCAATTCCCAGGGAGACCTCACGCATGGTCCATCACCGCAACACGTTCATGGTTCTGTCCGATGTCGTCGGGGAACCGTTCGGCAGCGCGGAGGAGGCGTGGTTCTGGTCGGTCCAGGCGCAGGACGCCAAGGCCGCCGGCGCGCGCATCGCCGCCGGCCGCGGGCTGGTCCAGCGCCCGTGCGAGCCCGGCGACGTGCTGTGCGCGGTGGACCGGCTGTACCGCCGCCGACTGCTGATCCGCGACCATCTGCACGTGCTGGTCCATTACGGGCGCCGCCTGATGGCGCCGGACCCGGCGCGGTACCGCGAGCAGCGCGCCCACACGCTGTGGCGGGAGGCGTTCGACCGGCTCCGCCCGGTGCTGCGCGAGAAAGGCATTGTCCAGTGAGCACGCCGCTGCCCCAGCCCTGCCGGACCTTGGCGGACGCGCCGCGCGCCTGGGTGGTCTTCCGGGGCGAGGCGGAGCTGTGGTGGCTGCGCCTGCTGAAGCCGGGATTTCGCCACTGCTTCGCGTTGCTGCACGACGGGCACCGCTGGGTGATCGTCGATCCACTCTCGCCCTTCACCGACGTGTCGGTCCTCGATCTGCCCGCCGCCTTCGATCTGCCGGGCTGGTACCGCGGGTTGGGCATGGCGGTGACTCCGGCACCGGTACGGCGCGGCCTGACGCGCCCGGCCCCCTGGGCGCCCTTCACCTGCGTCGAGGCGGTCAAGCGTCTGCTGGGGTTGCACGCGCCCGCGGTCCTGACGCCCTGGCAGCTTTACCGACGGCTGGCGCGTCCCGCCGCGTCCTGATCGGCGCCGCCGTCCCGCCCCCGCTTCCAGTCGCCCTGTCTCACCACGAACAAGGACACCCCGCCCATGGCGAACCTGTTCAAGGCGCCGCGGCCGACGGCGCCGCCTGCGCCCGCCCCGGACCCCATCCCGAATCCCGCGCCCATCCCTCAACCCGCGCCGACTCCCACACACGAGCCCGTCCCCGCGCCGGCCCCGGCGCCGGTGGAAGCTCCAGCGCCGGTTCCCGTCACGACGCCCTGGTGGAACACGGCTCCGGAACCGGCTCCGGAACCCGCCGCCCCGGTCGTGGAGGCCCCACCTCCCACGGTTCCACCGGCCGCCGACCCGACCACCCCGGTTCCGGCCACGGAGGAAGAGAAGGACCCGGCCAAGGCCGCAGAGGCGCTGATCCAGCGGCGCAACCGGGGGCGGGCGGGGACGGTCCAGACGTCCTGGCGGGGTGCGCTGGACGTCGGCGCGCTGGTGCCGTTGCGCAAGCGCCTGTTGGGGGAGTGAGGCCGTGAGCGACACCAAGCATGGGCATCGCACGGGCTCCACCCAATCCGCTCCGCCGAACGGGCCGGAGCGTCTGCTGGAGCGCTACCGTGCCGCGCGGGAGCGCCGGTCGGTCTGGGAAAGCCATTGGCAGGACTGCTACGACCACGCCCTGCCCAACGGGCAGCCCTTCCGCGGCGGCGGCACCCCCGGCGAGCGGCGGGTGGACCGGCTGTTCGACGGAACGGCGCCCGACGCCGTGGAACAGCTCGCCGCCAGCCTGCTCGCCGAGCTGACTCCCCCCTGGTCGCGCTGGTTCGGGCTCCAGCCCGGTCCGTCGCTGCCGGACGGAGAGCGCGACCGTGTGGCCCCGATGCTCGACCGCGCCGCCAGCATCGTGCAGGCGCATGTCGACCGCTCCAACTTCGCCGTCGAGATCCATCAGGCCTTCCTCGACCTCGTGACGGTGGGCACCGCCTGCCTGCTGATGGAGGAGGCGCCGCCCGGTGCCGCGTCCAGCCTGCGCTTCACCGCGGTGCCGTTGGCCGAGGCGGTGCTGGAGGAGGGGGCGGACGGACGGCTGGACGGCACCTTCCGGCGCAGCGAGGCGACCCTGGCCCAGATCGAGCGCCGCTTTCCCGGCGTGACCATCCCGGACGAAGTGCGGGAACGCGGCGCTGCGGAACCGGACAGCCGCTTTCCGCTGGTCGAGGCGGTGCTCCCGGACGGGCTGGCCTACCGCTGGACGGTGGTCCTGGACAGCGGGCTGGCCGATCCCGCCACGCTGGCCGAGGGGCGCTTCGCGCAATCGCCGTTCATCAACTTCCGCTGGCTGAAGGCGCCCGGGGAGACCTATGGCCGGTCGCCGGTCATGAAGGCGCTGCCCGACATCAAGACCGCCAACAAGGTGGTGGAGCTGGTGCTGAAGAACGCCTCCGTCGCCGTCACCGGCATCTGGCAGGCCGACGACGACGGGGTGCTGAACCCCGCCACGATCCGGCTGGTGCCGGGGACGATCATCCCCAAGGCGGTGGGGTCGGCCGGGCTGACGCCGCTCGCCAACCCCGGCCGGTTCGACGTGTCGCAGCTCGTGCTCGACGACCTGCGGGCGCGCATCCGCCACGCGCTGCTGGCCGACCGGCTGGGGCCGCTGGACCAGCCGCGCATGACCGCGACCGAGGTGGTCGAACGCTCCGCCGAGATGGCCCGGCTGCTCGGCGCGACCTATGGGCGGCTGCAGGCGGAGCTGCTGACCCCGCTGGTGCTGCGCGCCGTCGGCATCCTGCGCCGCCGCGGCGAGATCCCGGACATCGCGGTGGACGGGCGCACGGTGGCCCTGCAGCACCGCTCGCCTCTGGCCCAGGCGCAGGCGCAGCGGGACGTCCAGGCGACGCTGCGCTGGCTGGACACCGCGCGGCAGCTCGGCCCGGAGGCGCTGTCGGCGGTGGACGTCGCGGCGACCGCGCGCTGGCTGGGCGAGGCCTTCGGCGTGCCCGGCAAGCTGGTGCGGGCGGAGGCGCCGCATGGCTGAGCCGGCAGGATCGCACAAAGCCGGGTGGGACTGGCTGGAAGGCGTGCCGCCCGCCGATGCCGTTCCGGCGGGCGATCCGGCGCCCAGCTTCGCCCGCTGCTTCGCCGGGCCGGACGGGGCGCGGGTGCTGGCCACGCTGAAGGCCATGACGCTGGAGCGCACGCTCGGCCCCGACGCCTCCGACGCCGCGCTGCGCGACCTGGAGGGTCAACGCCGTCTGGTCGCCCTCATCCTCGCCCTGATCGCCCGCGGGCAGGGCGCCTGATTCCTTCATCGACAAGGAGCTTTCCATGGCCGAAAACCTGCTGACGTCTACCGTTCCCGGCGCCCCGCCCGCGGTACCCGAGAAATTCCGCGATCCGGAGACCGGCGCGGTGCGCGTGGAGGCGCTGCTGAAGTCCTACCTGGAGCTGGAGCGCAAGCTGTCCGCACCCGCATTCGGTGATGGCGAACGGCCCGACCTGCTGGCGCCGCCGGGTGTGCCGGACGGGCCGGAAGGTTATTGCATCGCCTGCGATCACGGGCTGTTCGAGCCGGACCCGGCGATCAACGGCCGCCTGCACGGCGCCGGCTTCACGCCGGAGCAGGCCCAACTCGTCTATGACCTCGCCGCCGAGCGGCTGGTCCCGCTGATTCAGGAACTGGCCGCCGAGTTCCAGGCGGAACGCGAGGTCGAACGGCTGTCCGCCCAGTTCGGCGGGACCGAGCGCTGGCGGGAGGTGTCGCGGCAGCTCCACGCCTGGGCGGTGAAGAACCTGCCGGCCGCGGCGGTGGAAGGCCTCTCGACCACCTATGAGGGGGTGATGGCGCTTCACCGGATGATGACGGGCGGCGAACCGGCGGCCCTGTCCATGCCGGCCGGCGCGCCATCCGCCGGTGGGGAAGCGGAATTGCAGGCGCTGATGCGCGACCCCCGCTATTGGCGGGACCGCGATCCGGGAGTGGTGTCGAAGGTGACCGACGGGTTCCGGCGCCTGTACCCAACCGCCTGATCAATCACCGGTCCGGCGGCGCGGCGCGCTTCGCGAAAGAGCTTTGCGAAGCCGCGCCGCGCCGGATGGGCGAAATGTCGCAGCCTGTTTGAAAGCGGTGCGGGAAGGCCGGAGCGGGCAACTTGGACGTTGCGTGTTTGAAATAAAAAAGCGACGCTTTCGCGCAGAATGACAGCCGGCCCAAGCAGAGGCCGGGTGGGATAACCGCCGCCGGAATCGCGATGACGCTGCGCCGCAAGATCCACTGGCTGACCTGGATCGGCCTGATCGGCTGCCTCATGGCGGCAATACCGGCGCTTTACCTGCTGCGCAGCGGTTTGATCACGGAACGGGAACGGCTGACCCACGCGCTGGTCGGGTCGGCGCACGCCATGCTTGGCGAAATCAACGCGGCCATCGAGGCGGGCGCCCTGCCGCGGGACGAAGGCCAGGGGCAGGCGCGGCTGGCGCTGCGGGCGCTCGGGCGCGATCCCTTCCATGTCAGCGTCTTCACCGACGGGCGCGTGCCAGACGGGTGGATGGGCGAGGGCCACGCGGTCCGCGCCAGCCAGACCTTCGAACCCTGGGGCTGGGCCATCGCGGCGGCCAGCGGAACCGACGACCTCGACCGCGAATTCGCCATGGAGGCCCTGGCCTTCGTCCTGTTCATCGGCGTCCTGCTGGTGCTGAGCTGGCCGCTGTCGGTGTTCCTGTCGCAGCATGTGCTGGGCCCCATCGAGGCGCTGTCGGAGCGGATGGAACGGCTGACCGAAGGGCAGACCGGCATCGACATCCCCGGCCGCGACCGCAAGGACGAGTTCGGTGCCATGGCCCGCGCCATGGACTATTTCCGGCAGGCCGCCGAGGCGCTGATCGTGCGCGACGAGCGTTTGTTCGGCATCATGAACAACATCGGCGAAGCCATCGTGCTGGTCGGCGAGGACGGCCGGGTCCAAGAGCACAACCCCGCCGCCGTCGCGCTGTTCGGCGTGCCGGCGGAGCGGCTCGACGGCCATCGCTTCGCCGACCTGTTCGCCGAGGAGGACCGCGAGCGGGTCGCCCGACTGCTTGGCCTGGGTCCCGGGCCGGGGATGCCGGCCGAGGACGGTGCGGCGGGGGCGGGCACCGGCGGCCGCACGGAGCGCGCCGAGGAACTGGCGATCGAGCGCGAGGACGGGCGGATCGACGCTTCGCTCTCCCTGTCCTGCCTGGATGTGCAGGGGCAGCGCAGCTACGTCTGCGCGTTGGCCGACATGACGGAACGGCTGCGCCATGAGCGGGAGCTGCTGCGGCTGGCCACGCGCGACCGGCTGACTGGCTTGCCGAACCGCGCCCTCATCGAGTCGCTGCTCGACACCTCGATCGAGCGGGCGCGCCGCCATGGCCGCCGCTTCGCGGTGCTGTGCCTGGACCTGTCGCGCTTCAAGCTGATCACCGACACGCTGGGCCACCACGCCGGGGACCTGCTTCTGCAGGAGGTCGCCTCGCGGATCGTCGTCACGGTGCGGGCGAGCGACACGGTGGGGCGCATCGGCACCGACGACTTCGCGGTGATCCTCGACGAGGTGGGCGAGGCGAAGGAGGCCGAGATCGCCGCCCAGCGCATTCTGGCCGCCTTCGATGAGCCGGTGCTGCTGATGGGGACGGAGCATTACGTCCGCCCGTCGATCGGCATCGCCCTGTTCCCCGACCATGCCGACAGCGCGCAGGAACTCATCCGCTCCGCCGATACCGCGCTCTACGCGGCCAAGCGGGCCGGCGGCAAGCGCCACGCCTTCTTCCGCAAGGAGTTGGCCGACCAGGCGCACCGCCATCTGGCGCTGGACCGCGACCTGCGGGCGGCGCTGGCGCGCGGGGAGTTCCAGCTCCACTACCAGCCCAAGGTGTCGCTGGTCGATCAGTCGCTGGAGGGGTTCGAGGCGCTTCTGCGCTGGGACAAGCCCGGCTTCGGGATGATCCCGCCCGGCGAGTTCATCCCGGTCGCCGAGGACACCGGCTTCATCGTGCCGCTCGGCGACTGGGTGCTGGACGAGGCCTGCCGCCAGTTGCGGGAGTGGATCGACCGCGGGCTGGAGCCGGTGCCGGTGGCCGTCAACATCTCTCCGCGCCACCTGCGCCAGCGCTCCGCCGAGGACTTCCGCCGCATCATCGACCGCCACCGCCTGTCGCCCGATCTGGTTGAGCTGGAGATCACCGAGGGCGCGGTGATGCAGGACATGGACCACGCCCTGTCCGTCCTGGCCGCGCTGAAGGCCATGGGCATCCGCGTGGCGGTGGACGATTTCGGCACCGGCCATTCCTCGCTGAGCTACCTGAAGCGGCTGCCGGTGACGACGCTGAAGATCGACCGCTCCTTCGTGAACGGCGTTCCGAGCGAGCGGGAAGACAACGGCATCGTCTCCACCATCATCGCCATGGCCGACATGCTGGGGCTCGACGTGGTGGCGGAGGGGGTGGAGAAGCCGGAGCAGGCCAATTTCCTGCGGCACCACAACTGCACCCTGGTCCAGGGCTGGCTGACCGGACGCCCCGTTCCCGCCGGGCAGGCCGCCGACCTGCTGGCCGTGCGGCTGCGCCGGACGGCGTGAGAGGGAAGAACCGGGGGCCGTCGCCCCCGGTCCGTCCTCCCGATTCGGCCCTGACGTCAGCGCAGCGCGCCCTTGACGTCCTCGTACTTGTCCTTCTGCCAGGACTCCAGGCCCTTGAGGTCGTTCTCCGTCATGTCGACGGTCAGGCGCTTGCCCTTCATGTGCAGCCGCTCCAGCGGCAGGACAACGTCCTTGTCGCTGAAGTCGGCGATGTGATCGACATCGATCACCGCGAAGGTCTGGCCGCCCTTGCGGACGATGCCCTCGATCTCGGCGATGTCCTTGCCGTCGCTGCCGTAGACGTCCTTCCCCTTGAGCTGGGCAGCGGTCATTTTCGCGACCGCCGGGTCGAGCGAGCCGTGGGTGGCGGCGACCTGTCCGGTCGCCTTGTTGCTCGGGACCTCCTTGGCGGCGGTTCCGGACGTGCTTTCGGCCAGGGCCGGCGTGGCGAGCAGAAGCGCTGCGACGCCGCAGGCGGTGATGATCGTCTTCATGAAGCGTGTTCCTTTTTTATGCCGTGTTTTCGGGCCGTTGAGGCCAACCGTTCAACAGCGTGGCTTCGGGGGATATTCCGTTCCCCGAGGGAGTACCGCGGCAAGGGAATGGCTTCGCATCAAAGGAAAATATTCTTGACATGACAGGCCGCATGTCCTAGAAACTCTCTTGCCAACGCCCGTCGTGCGTCCCCTCACGCGGTGGGCCGCGGCATCCCGAACCTCCCCTCCATGCCTGTCCTGAAAGAGGCTGGCCGGACAACCGAAAGGCCCGGCCAGCCTCTTTCTTTTTCGCGCTTCGCCCGCGGCCGGGCGCGCGTCCCCTTGTCCTTTTCCGGGACCGGGCGCGCCCGACAACCGGGTGGCGGAATGCTTCCCGCCGGACGGGACCCCGCAGAACGCGAAAGGAATACAGTCCAATGTCCACCTCGGTCGCCCAGGCTTTCGTCAAGCAGTTCGAACGTGAAGTGCACGACGCCTACCAGCGCATGGGCTCCAAGCTGCGCAACACGGTGCGCACCAAGAACAACGTCCAGGGCGCCTCCACCGTCTTCCAGAAGGTCGGCAAGGGCACCGCGTCGACCAAGGCGCGCCACGGCGCCGTTCCGGTGATGAACCTGGACCACACGCCGGTCGAATGCACACTCTACGACTTCTACGCCGGCGACTGGGTCGACCGGCTGGACGAGCTGAAGACCAACATCGACGAGCGGCAGATCATCGCTGGCGCCGGCGCCTACGCGCTGGGTCGCAAGACCGACGAGCTCATCCTCGGCGAGCTGAACAAATCCACCAACTTCGCGGGCGGTTCCAGCGACGGGCTGACCAAGGCGAAGGTGCTGACGGCCTTCGAGAAGCTGGGCGAGTCCGACGTGCCGGACGACGGCCAGCGCTACGCCGTCGTCGGCTGGAAGCAGTGGAGCCAGCTCCTGGGCATCGACGAGTTCGCCAGCACCGAATATGTCGGCGCCGACGAGCTGCCCTGGCGCGGCACCCAGGCCAAGCGCTGGCTGGGCACGCTGTGGATGCCCCATTCCGGCCTGAAGGCGGAGGGCGGCGTGCGGCTGTGCCACTGGTACCACAAGACGGCCGTCGGTCACGCCTCCGGCGCCGACGTGAAGACGGACATCTCCTGGCACGGCGACCGTGCCGCGCATTTCGTCAACAACATGATGTCGCAGGGCGCCGGACTGATCGACGCGGCGGGCGTCGTCACCCTGCGCTGCCTGGAAGCCTAACGCCCTCCCTGCCGACGATCGAAACGGAGTTTTCCCCATGGCCTATCTTCCGAAGGACCTGAGCGTCCTCGCCTACGCCAACGGCTTCACCCTGTGGCACTACACGACGCCGGACGCCGCCACGCTGGTGGACAACAGCGGCTATTTCAACGGCGCGTCCGACCTGCTGCGCGGCGGCGACATGATCCTGGCCAACACCGGCACTGCCGGGACGCCCGCCGCCGGCGTCTTCGTGGTCGCCGCCAACGCGGCGGGGGTGGTGGATGTCACCAACCTGTCGCCCTTCGGCGCGTCCAACACGGACTGACGGACATCGTTCGATTTTCCCTCTCCCGCCCCGGGAGAGGGAAGGGGCCCGCGCAACGCGCGGGAAGGGTGAGGGTGCCGGCAACGGGCTGGCGCTCGATCTTTGCAACCACCTCACCCGCCCGCTTCGCGGGCCCCCTCTCCCGGGGCGGGAGAGGGCTTTGGAGGATCGATCCCATGGCATTGACGGCTATCGGGCTGTGCAGCCGCGCGCTCATCAAGATCGGGGCGACGGCGATCACCGCCTTCGACGAGGGCTCCGCCGAGGCGGAGGTCGCGGCGGCGCTCTTTGAGCCGGCGCGCGACGCGCTGCTGTCGGCCAACGCCTGGAGCTTCGCCACCCGGCAGGCCCGGCTGCCGCGGCTGGCCGACGACCCGGTCGCCGATTACGGCGCGGCCTTCCAGCTTCCCGCCGACTTCCTGCGCGCGCTCGCCGCCGGGTCGGGTGGGCGGGGCCGCGGGCTCGACTACCGCATCGCCGGGCGGGCGCTACACGCGGCGTCCGACGCGGTGGTGCTGACCTATGTCGGGCGCCCGGCGGAGGAGGATTTTCCCGCCTTCTTCGATCAGGCGCTGATCGCCCGGCTGGCCGCGGAGTTCTGCATTCCGCTGACCGAGAGCACGAGCCGGGCGGAACTGCTGCAGCGGCTGGCCGAGAGCGAGTTCCGCCGCGCCCGCCAGATCGACGCCCTGCAGGACAGCCAGCCGGGCTTCGAGGATTTCACCCTGATCGACGCGAGGGGCTGATGGCGCGGGTTCGTCAGGTGAAGACCAACTTCACGGCGGGGGAGATCTCGCGCCGGCTGCTCGGGCGCGGCGACCTGCGCGCCTACGACAACGGGGCGCTGGCGCTGCGCAACCTGTTCATCCACCCGACGGGCGGGGTGACGCGCCGCTCCGGCCTCGCCTTCGTCGATCCGGCCCGCGGCGACGGGCGGCTGGTCGCCTTCGAGTTCAACACGGAACAGACCTACCTGCTGGTCTTCTCCGAGGGGCGGATCGACGTCTACGGCAACGACGCGCCCATCGCCAGCGTGGAGGCCCCCTGGACCGCCGCCCAGCTTCCCCAGATCACCTGGACGCAGAGCGCCGACACGCTGCTGGTCTGCCACCCCGACGTGCCGCCGCGCAAGCTGACCCGCAGCGGCGCCGACGCCTGGGCGCTGACCGGCTGGAGCTACGTCGCGGAGGGGGAGCGGGTGGCGATGCCCTTCTACCGCTTCGCCGATCCCGCCGTGACGCTGACCCCGTCGGGCACCGACGGGCTGGTGACGGTGACCGCCTCCGCCCCGGTCTTCGACCCGAAGCAGGAGGGCACCCGCCTGCGCATCCAGGGCAAGCAGCTTCGTGTGGAAGGGGTGGTGTTGGCGACGCAGGCCACCGCGACGGTGCTGGAGACGCTGGCCGGAACCGCCGCGACGACGGCCTGGGACGAGCAGTCCTTTTCGCCGCGGCGCGGCTGGCCGGTGTCGGCGGCCTTCCATCAGGACCGGCTGGTCATCGGCGGGTCGCGCGACCTGCCCAACCGGCTGTGGCTGTCGCGTTCCGCCGACCTGTGGAACTTCGACCTCGGCACCGGGCAGGATGACGAGGCCATCGAGTTCGGCATCCTGTCCGATCAGGTGAACGCGGTGCGCGCCGTCTTCTCCGGACGCCATCTCCAGGTCTTCACCTCCGGCGCGGAATACATGGTGTCGGGCGATCCGCTGACCCCGCAGAACATCCAGGTGCACCGGCAGACGCGCATCGGCTCGCCCGTGGACCGCTCCGTGCCGCCGCGCGATGTCGACGGGGCCACCCTGTTCGTCTCGCGCAACGGGCGGGAGATTCGCGAATTCCTCTACACCGACACCGAGGCCGCTTATCAGGCCAACGATCTGGCGCTGCTCGCCCGCCATCTGGTGGTGAAGCCGCGCGACCAGGATTACGACCAGGGCCGCCGCCTGATGTTCGTGGTGATGGAGGACGGCGCCCTGTGCGCCCTGACCGTCTACCGGCTGGAGCAGGTGACCGCCTGGACCCGGCTGGAGACGGACGGGGCGGTGCGCTCCGTCGCGGTGGTCGGCGACGAGGTCTACGCGCTGGTCGACCGTGCCGGGCGGTGGAGCGTGGAGCGCTTCGACGACGGGCTGAACCTCGACGCCGCCCTGGTCGGCGACCATGACACCCCAACCGCGGTATGGAGCGGGCTGGACCATCTGGAGGGGCGGACCGTCGCGGTGGTCGCCGACGGGACGGTGCGCGCCGACGCCACCGTCGCCGCCGGCAAGATCGTGCTCGACCCGCCGGCCCGCCACGTCGAGGCCGGGCTGCCCTACAGCCACCGCATCGAGCCGCTGCCGGTCAGCCTGCTCGGTCAGGCGGGCGGGACGGACGCGGTGCGGCTGGTCTCCGTCGGCTTCCGGCTGGAGGAGACGGCGGCGCTCCACGCCGACCTGGGGCGCGGTCTTCAGGAACTGCCGCTGCACCGGACGGGGCCGCAGGCCGCGGGCGGTGTCCCGGCGCTGGTCTCCGGGGACCGCAAGCTGCGGGCGCTGGGCTGGCGGCGCGACAGCGACCGGCCGCTGTGGAGCATCCGGCAGGACGCGCCGCTGCCCTTCACGCTTTTGTCCGTAACCATGGAATTGAGGGTGAACGACTGATGGGCGGAATCACGACCCTGGCCACGGCGGCGCTGCCGCTGGCCAACTCCGTCGCCGACACGGTGGACCGCGTCTCCGGCACCTCGGACAGCGCGCGCCGGCAGCAAGCCGCCGACGAGCGCCGCTACGCCCAGCAGGCGGAGCAGCAGCGCCTGCAATGGCAGCGCGAGGACGAACTGCGCCGCCAGGACCAGGAGCTTCAGCGCCAGAAGGAGGAGCAGGCCCGCGCCGAGGCGGAGCGACAGCGCAGCCGCGAGATGGACTGGCTGGCGCAGAGCCAGAACCTGGCCGCCCAGCAACTCCGCGCCGGGCAGGCCGCCACGCTGGCGGACAAGGAAGGCGACGCCCGCACGCGGCTGGCCCAGATGTCCGCCGCCACGCAATCCGACGAGCGGCGGCGCGTAGACGCCCTGCGCCGCACCGTGGCGCGCACCCGCGCGACGCTCGGCTCCAACGGGGTCAGCGCGGCCGACGGCTCCGGCGAGGCGATCCTGCTCGGCGTCGTCAAGGACAGCGCCGCGGAGCGCGGGGAGGCGGAGGGTACCGACCGGCTGAAGCGCGAGGCCATCCAGCAGGAGGTGGACAGCGTGCGCCGCCGCAACCTGCTGGAACAGGCGCAACTCGCCGAGCGCCAGCGGCTGGAGTTCATGAGCCGCTTCTACTGACACCCCGGTCCATCCACGCAGCAGGAGGGGGCGCCCCCATGCCCAGCGCAATCGACCTTCCGCGCGGCACCCCGCGCGTCCAATATCTTGCCGACGGCGTGCAGACCGACTTCGTCTTCCCATTCCCGATTTTCGAGGACGGTGACCTCCAGGTCTTCCTGGGGGCGGCGCGGCAGACCACCGGCTATTCGGTCCGCGGCGCCGGAGAGACCGCGGGCGGCACGGTGGCCTTCGCGCCGCCGCCGGAGGCTGGGACGCCCGTGCTGCTGCGCCGCCGCCTGCCCATCGAGCGGATGAGCGACTTCCTGGAGAGCGGGCCGCTTCCGGCCTCCAGCCTGAACCGCGAGTTCGACCAGCTCACCGCGGCGCTCCAGCAGGTGGCCGGCGACCAGGAGTTGATGCTGCGCTACACCGACACCGACCTGCCGGCCTCCAACCGGTTGCCGGAGCGGGCGGTGCGGGCGGGGCAACTCCTGGCGTTCGATACGGTGGGAAATCCCATCGCCCGCCCGCCGGTGAACGAGGAGGCGCTGTCGACCTTCGTCGCCCCCGGTGCCGGAGCGGTGCGCCGCCCGGTGCGCGAGAAGCTGGCCGACGCCCTGTCGGTGAAGGATTTCGGCGCGGTCGGCGACGGCGTCGTGGACGATACGCGGGCGATCCAGACCGCGCTGACCAGCGCGGACGCCGTCCATGTGCCGCCGGGCACCTACCGGATCACCAACACCCTGACCGTGGGCTACGGGCAGACACTGTACGGGGCGGGGCAGAGGTCGGTCATCGCCGGCTCCTCGGGCGCGTTCGACCTGATCCATCTGCCGGACGGCTACGCCACGGTGAGCGGCCTGCGGCTGGAGCGGGGCGACGCCGCGGTGCGGCTGTTCGGGCGGGACGGCCCCTGCGTGCACAACACGCTGAGCGATCTGACCATCTGGGAGCCGCGGGTCGGGCTGCTGCTCGACGGCCACACCGATCCCAACCGGCCCTGCTACTGGAACATGGTGTCGCGCGTGCTCGTGGCCCGCCCGTCGCTGCACGGTGTGTGGCTGACCCGGACGGGGGAGGGCGACACGCCCAACGCCAACCGCTTTTCCATGGTGCGCGTCTACTCCCTGTCGGCACCCATCGCCGGCTGCGGCTTCTTCGTGGAGCAGGGCAAGTACAACAACAGCTTCCAGGACTGCGAGGCCAACCTGTCGACGATGGCGCTGGCCGGATTCCGCGTCGGCGCCAACACCGACAAGACGCTGATCCAGAACTTCTACGCCGAATCGCTGGGCGGCGTGCCGAATGTGCAGCTCGACGCCGGGTCGGTGGAGACGGCCATCGTCAACCTGCTGTCGATGTCCGCCGGCCCGGCCATTTACGACCTGTCGGGCGGCCGCTACACGGCGGTGAACGCCGGCTATCCGGAAAAGAACCGGCTGGCGCGCAGTCGCGTCTCCGAGCTGGTCGTCGAGGCCCTGCGCTACGACACCGAGTATGTGGAGCCGCAAGCGGGCGGCGTGGTCGCGCTGGACCTCGCCAGCTCCATCTATCTGGTCAGCGCCTACAGCGGCGACGTGGAGCTTCGGCTGCCGGCGGCGGGGGCGGCCAACGGCCATGCGGTGACGGTGAAGCGGACCGACGCCTCCACCCACCGCCTGACCATCACCGAGGAGGGCGGGCCGGGCCCGGACGGCCGCACGGCGGCGCTGGGCAACCGCTACGACTTCGTGACCATCGTGTCGAACGGGGCCGGCTGGTGGGTGGTCGGCGGCAACAACCGGCCGGGCAACGCCCATTTCCACGACCAGCCGGGCCTGTTCGAGCCGGACCTGACCCAGGCGCTCTATCTGGTCAGCGCCTTCGGCGGCGCCGTCACGGTGCGGCTGCCGGCGCCGGGGGCGCTCCATGCGGTCGGGCGCACGGTGACGGTCAAGAAGGCCGACGTGTCGGGCAATCCGGTTACCGTCACCGTGCAGGGCGGCGGTGGGCCGGACAATGCCCCGGTGACCCTGAACGCCACCGGCAGCGCGGTCACGGCCATGTCCGACGGCGCCGGCTGGCACATTCTGGGGCGGGTGGCGTGATGGAGGCGGCGGAAACGCGCAAGAAGGGCTTCTTCGCCTTCGTCCAGAACTGGAACCGGCAATCGGAGCTGACCACCCCCCGCCACCATCTGCAGATCGCCGCGTGGCTGGAGCGGCAAGCCGTCGGAGTCGGGTCCTTAGGCATCGGGCCGCGCCTGCTGCTGATGGCCTTTCGCGGGGCGGGCAAGTCGTCCATCGTCGGGCTGTTCGCGGCCTGGATGCTCTACCAGGACCCCAACCGCCGGCTGCTCGTCCTGGCGGCGGACCTGAAGCTGGCCAAGAAGATGGTGCGCAACGTCAAGCGCATCATCGAACGCCATCCCGACACCCGCGGCCTGAAGCCCTCGGCGAAGGAGCGCGACCAGTGGGCCGCCGACCAGTTCACCGTGGTGCGGGCGCAGGAGCTGCGCGACCCCTCCATGGTGGCGGCGGGCGTGGGCGGCAACATCACGGGCAGCCGCGCCGACGTGGTGATCTGCGACGACGTCGAGGTGCCGCGCACCTCCGGCAGTCCGGGCAAGCGCGCCGACCTGCGCGAGAGGCTGGCGGAGATCGACTATCTGCTGGTGCCGGGCGGGGTGCAGCTCTATGTCGGGACGCCGCACAGCTACTACTCCATCTACGCGGAGGAGCCGCGGACGGAGGCGGGCGAGACGCGGCCCTTCCTGGACGGCTTCGCGCGGCTGGTCCTGCCGGTCTACACCGATAGCCCGGACGGCCGGCGCCGCTACGCCTGGCCCCAGCGCTTCGGCGAGGCCCACGTCAACCGCATCCGCAAGACGACCGGCCCCAACAAGTTCACCAGCCAGATGCTGCTGCAGCCGGTCAACGAGGCGGAAGGTTTCCTCGACCCCGACCGTCTGGGCCGCTACGACGGCGAGCTGGAATACCGCGAGTCGGCGGGGCGGGCGGTGCTGACGCTCAACGGCCTGCGCATGGCCTCGGCCTCCTGCTGGTGGGACCCGGCTTTCGCGCGGCCGGCGGCGGAGGGCGGCAAGCCCGGCGATTCCAGCGTCGTCGCCGCGGTGTTCGGCGGCGCGGACGGGCGCTTCTACCTGCACCGCGTGCTCTACCTGTCGGTGGACCCCGGCGATCCGGACACCGAGGCGGAGCAGCAGTGCCTCCAGGTCGCCCGCTTCCTGGAGCGGCACCATCTGCCGGCGGTGCATGTGGAGATCAACGGCATCGGGCGCTTCCTGCCCGGCCTGCTGCGCAAGGCGCTTCGCACGGAGAAGGTCGGCGCCGCCGTGGTCGAGGAGGCCAGCCGCCGCGCCAAGGCGCTGCGCATCCGCGAGGCGTTCGACGCCCTGCTGGCCGACCGCCGGCTGCTCGCCCACGCAACGGTGTGGGAGACGCCCTTCATCCGCGAGATGCGCGAATGGTCGCCGGACGGGCGTTACACGGGCCGCGACGACGGGCTGGACGCGGTGGCCGGCGCACTGTCCTGCGAGCCCTTCCGCTTCGACCGCCAGCCGGCGCCGGGGCGGAAGGCGGACTGGCGCGCCGCGGCGGCGCCGAGCGCGCCCGCAACCCCGGCGGGGGGCTGGGACGTGTGACCATGCCCACAAAGTCCGATGGTCCGACGGGCCGCCTTCCCCGACCGGAAGGCGGCCTTTTCTTTTGTCTTTTTTTGGAGAACGGAGATGCAGGAGTCCATCGACCTGTCCTGGTGGATCACGGCGGTCGAGCTGCCGGTCATGGGCGGGCTGTTCTGGCTGATCGCGCGGTTGCGACGGGACGCCGAGTCCGCGCTGGAGACGGTACGGGCGCGCGCCGAGACCGCCCAGGCGCAGGTCCGCGAGAGTTTGGCCGCATACAAGCTGGAGGTCGCCAAGACCTACGTCTCGGTCGCGACGCTGAAGGATGTGGAGCGGCGGCTGACCGACCATCTGCTGCGCATCGAGACCAAGCTGGAAAACGGCTGCGCGCCGTTCGCCCAGCCTTACGCCCCGCCCTACGGCGACGGAGGCCGCCGATGAGGGTGCGCGTCCTCAAGCCGGAGCCCGGACCGAAGGATCCGCCTCCGGGTCCGTCCGCCGACGTTTCCGGTCACGCCATCGACACGCTCGCCCGCACCCTGTGGGGAGAGGCGCGCGGCGAGTCCGTGCGCGCCATGGAGGCGGTGGCGGCGGTCGTGATGAACCGCGTCGGTCGGGCGCGCGACCACGGGGGGTGGTGGTGGGGGAATGACGTCGCCGCCGTCTGCCGCCTGCCGGGACAGTTTCCCTGCTGGGACCCCGATGCGCCGGGACGGCTGGGGCTGCTGTCGGTCACCGCCGCGGACCCGGTCTTCGCCGCCGCCCAGCGGATCGCCCGCCGGGCGGTGGCCGGTCTGCTCGACGACCCGACGGGTGGAGCGACTCACCTGCACCGGGCGGGGGCGAACCCGCGATGGGCGCAAGGGCGCAGCGTCTGTGCCGAGATCGGCGGGTTCCAGTTCTACGACGACATCGAATGACCTCTCGTTCTGCAACGGCGTCTTCCCGTCGCGCTCCGGCGGGCCGGATAGCCATTCCGGACCGCCGTGGCGGAAGGAGAGGTTGGAACGGACCGGTCAGGCGGCTTCCTTGATCATCGCCAGATAGATCTTCCAGGCCGTCTCGACCGAGACGCCGCCGGCGCGCGACCCGGCGGCCAGCATCGCCGCCGAAGGCTTCAGCGGAACGGGCGTGCTGCTGGGCTCGACGATGGCGGCCAAGGGGGCGCTGTCCACGCTGGACACGATCACCCCATGGATGCGCGAATCAAGCGCGTGTTCCACCGGGCGGCTTTCCTTCACAACATTCATCGCAATCGCGTTCATGGGGCTTCTCCTTGCTTGCCCATCTCTCAGCAAACCCGATGCCAGTTCTGAAAAGTTGCCGCCAATGGGGCGGATGCCTTGAGGAATCATTGATTCTGCGGCTTTTCCGTGTGGCCGGCGCGGTGCGGTCCGGCGGAGCGGCGAATTTTCCTTCTGCAAAATGCCGTGGGATTTCCAAAGCCACATTTGCAAATTGCGAAGCAAACAGCGCAACGTCCCATTCTGAAATTATCAACGTTCCGTCGGCCCTCCCATCTTTGCCACGGCTGGCTTCGGCGGACGGCTTTGCGGTAAGGTCGACCCGCCATGACTGAACGGATCATTTTTCATATGTGCCGCGCCGCGGAGTGGGATCAGGCGCGTGCCGCCGGGGTCTACCACGGCTCGTCACAGGATGCGGCGGACGGCTTCATCCACTTCTCCACCGGCGCCCAGGTCGAGGAAAGCGCCGCCAAGCACCGCGCCGGCCAGGACGGCCTCGTCCTGCTGACCGTGGACGGCGCCGCGCTGGGCGACGCGCTCCGCTGGGAGCCGTCGCGCGGCGGCCAACTCTTTCCCCATCTCTACGGCCCGCTGCCGTCCGCGGCGGTGCTGCGCGCCGATCCGCTGCCGCTGGGGCCGGACGGACGCCACCTCTTTCCGGCGACCTTCAAGGACACCACACCGTGATCGACCTGTTTCCCATCGTCGGCCCCGTCCTGCGCAGCTTCGATCCGGAGACGGCGCACGGGCTGACCATTAAGGTCCTGTCGAGCGGGCTGATGCCGCCGGTTCGGGAAAAGGACGACCCCATCCTGCGGACCAGGGTGATGGGGTTGGATTTCGCCAACCCGGTTGGCCTCGCCGCCGGTTTCGACAAGAACGCCGAGGTGGTCGACGCCATGCTGCGTCTCGGCTTCGGCTTCGTCGAGGCGGGCAGCGTCACCCCCCGCCCACAGCCCGGCAACCCCAGGCCGCGCCTGTTCCGCGCGCCGGAGCAGGGCGCCGTCATCAACCGTCTGGGCTTCAACAACGAGGGGCTGGAGCCCTTCGCCCAGCGGCTGGAGCGGCGCCTGTCCGGCGGGCGCAAGGCGCCGGGGATCGTCGGGGCCAACCTCGGCAAGAACAAGGACACGGTCGAGGCGGCGGACGATTACGTCCTCGGGGTGACGCGGGTGGCGTCGCTTGTCGACTATCTGGTCGTCAACGTGTCGTCTCCCAACACGCCCGGCCTGCGGACGCTCCAGGGGCGCGAGCCGCTGCGCACCCTGCTGGGCCGCGTGCTGGACGCCCGGTCGGCCTGCAGGCTCGCCAAGGCGCCGCCGGTCCTGCTGAAGATCGCCCCGGACCTGACCGACGAGGACAAGGCCGACATCGCCGCGGTCGTTTTGGAGACGGGCATCGACGGGTTGATCGTGTCCAACACCACCATCGCCCGGCCGTCGGAGATCCCGGAGTCGCTGCGCGGGGAAACCGGCGGGCTGTCGGGCAAGCCGCTGTTCGCGCCCTCGACCGCCGTCCTGCGCGAGATGTACGGGCTGACCGGCGGCAAAATGCCGCTGGTCGGGGTGGGCGGCATCGCGTCGGGGGCCGACGCCTACGCCAAGATCCGCGCTGGCGCCTCGCTGGTGCAACTCTATTCCGCACTGGTCTATGCCGGGCCGGCGCTGGTGCTGGCGATCCGGCGCGACCTTGCCGCCCTGCTGCGCCGCGACGGATTCGCCTCGTTGAGCGACGCGGTGGGGGCGGATCACCGCTGAGCCGAGCGGGGAGAACCGGCGCATGGCGGCCCTGATCAAGTCGGCCTTGGTCAAGTCGGCCTTCATCCATGGGTTGGCCGTCGCCGCGGCGGCCTCGGTCGCCGTCGGCCTGCCGGACCTGTCGCCGGGCACCGACCCGGCGGTGGGGTGGCTCGGCGGCGGGCTGGTCCTTCTGGCGGGCGTCGCCGTGGATCTGCATTGCCGGCTGGCCCGGAGGGAGCGTGACACCCTGCGCCGCCTGGACAGTCTTCAGAAGAGTGTGGAGGCGCTGGTCGAACGGCTGGACCGGCGGACCGCGCCGGCCGAGCCCGGCCACTCCGCCGCCGCCCACGAGGCCGTCCTTCAGGAGGTCAGGCTCCTGCACACGCTGGTCGCCCGGCTCGGCGAATCCCGCCCGCCCGAGGCCGCCGAACCGCCGCGTCCCCCCCAGCCGGTCCGGCCGGCGTTCCAGGTCCCGCGCCCGCCGGAACTGCGGTCACCGACCATCGCCGCGGCAACGCCGATGGACGCCGCCGCCGTTCTGGAAGCGGTGCGCGACGCGCTGGCCGCCGACCGGATCGACATCCACCTCCAGCCCATCGTCAGCCTGCCGCAGGGCAAGCACCGCTTCTTCGAGGTGTTTTCGCGCGTGCGCGCCGCCGACGGGTCGTTGATCCTGCCCGACCGCTATCTGGAGATCGCGGAGCGCGCGGGGCTGATGGCCACCATCGACAATCTCCTGCTGGTCCGCTGCATCCAGCTGATCCGCGAGACGGAGCGGCGCCAGCACGCCATCGGCTTCTTCTGCAACATGTCCACCGCCACGCTCAGCGACGCGGACTTTATGCGGCAGTTCCTCGATCTGCTGGCCCGGAACCAGACGCTGGTGCCCAAGCTGGTGTTCGAGTTGAGCCAGCAGGAACTGCGGGCGGGCGGGACGGTGACGATGGGCATCCTGTCGCAGCTGTCGCGCATCGGCTTCCGCTTCTCCATGGACCGGGTGAGCGACCTGGACATCGACGTGGATGCGCTGCTTCGCCACGAAATCCGCTACGTGAAGCTGGATTGCGGCCTGTTGCTCGACCCCGTCATGGCCCCGCGCCTTGAAGCGCTGCGCCGCCGCCTGGATGGCACGGGGATCGACCTCATCGCCGAGAAGATCGAGACGGAGGCGCAACTCGACGCGATCCTGCGCAGCGGCATCGATTTCGGCCAGGGCTACCGGTTCGGCGAGCCGAGGCCCGCGCGCAAACCGTCATGAGATAATTTTGCCGTGAATTAATAATGCAAGAAAATTCGCTGTCCGGGCGGCCGATTCAGGCCGGAAACGCCCCCGGCGCCCTTGACAGAAAGCCCGCCCGCATTAGAAGTTTCGCCTCCCGGCATGCGCCGGGTGCGATGCAAACAGTCAAATGGTGACTTCGGTGACGTCCAACATCGCCATCACGCTGCCCGACGGCAGCGTGCGGGAGTTCGACCGGCCGGTGACGGGGCTTGAGATTGCCCAGTCGATCGGGCCGCGCCTTGCCAAGGATGCGCTTGCCGTCAAGCTCGACGGCGAGGTGAAGGACCTCACCACCACCGTCACCACCAACGCCAGGATCGAGATCGTCACGCGCAGTCATCCCGACGCGCTCGAGGTCATCCGTCACGACGCCGCCCACGTCCTCGCCGACGCCGTGCAGAAGCTCTATCCGGGCACGCAGGTGACCATCGGTCCGGCGATCGCCAACGGCTTCTATTACGACTTCGCGCGCGAGGAGCCCTTCACGCCCGACGATCTGGCGAAGATCGAGGCGAAGATGCGCGAGATCGTCGCCAAGGACGTTCCCATCGTGCGCGAGGTCTGGACCCGCGACGATGCGGTCGCCTACTTCAAGAAGCTCGGCGAGCATTACAAGGCCGAGCTGATCGAGGCGATCCCGGCGGACCAGGACATCAGCATCTACCGCCAGGACGACTGGCTGGACCTGTGCCGCGGCCCGCACGCCCCGACCACGGGCAAGGTCGGCAACGGCTTCAAGCTGATGAAGGTGGCCGGCGCCTACTGGCGCGGCGACAGCCGGAACCCGATGCTCCAGCGGATCTACGGCACCGCCTGGCGCGACGAGAAGGAGCTGAAGGCCTACCTGCACCAGCTTGAGGAGGCGGAGAAGCGCGACCACCGCCGGCTGGGCAAGGAGCTGGACCTGTTCCACGTGCAGGAGGAGGCCGTCGGCTCGGTCTTCTGGCACCCGAAGGGCTGGACGCTGTTCCGCACGCTGGAGACCTACATCCGCGCCAAGCTGAGCCAGGCGGACTATGTCGAGGTCAAGACGCCGCAGCTCATCGACAGCTCGCTGTTCAAGGCGTCGGGCCACTGGGACATGTATGGCGACAACATGTTCAAGGTCTCGGCCGACGACGGCGAGAAGATGCTCGGCATCAAGCCGATGAACTGCCCGGGCCATGTGCAGATCTTCAAGCACGGGCTGCGTTCCTACCGTGACCTGCCGATCCGCATGGCGGAGTTCGGGTCCTGCCATCGCAACGAGCCGTCGGGCGCGCTGCACGGCATCCTGCGCGTGCGCGCCTTCACCCAGGACGACGCCCACATCTTCTGCACGGAAGACCAGGTGGCGAGCGAGGCGGCGGAGTATTTCAAGCTGCAGCTCGGCGTCTACCGGGATCTGGGCTTCGACAAGATCGCCGTGAAGCTGGCGCTGCGTCCCGACGTGCGCACCGGCTCCGACGACCTGTGGGACCGGGCGGAGGGCGCGCTGCGCCAGGCGCTCGACGCCGCCGGGCTGGAGTATGAGGACCTGCCGGGCGAGGGCGCCTTCTACGGCCCGAAGGTGGAGTTCCACCTGACCGACGCCATCGGGCGCACCTGGCAGTGCGGCACGCTCCAGTATGATCCGAACCTTCCCGAGCGGCTGGACGCCTCCTACATCGGCGAGGACGGCGCCCGTCACCGTCCGGTGATGCTGCACCGGGCCATCCTGGGCTCGCTGGAGCGCTTCATCGGCATGCTGATCGAGCATTACGCCGGCAAGTTCCCGATGTGGCTCGCCCCGGTCCAGGCGGTGGTGTGCACCATCACCAACGAGGCCGACGGCTACGGGCAGGAGGTGGTCAGCCTGCTGAAGCGCCGCGGCATCCGCGCCGAACTCGACACCCGGAACGAGAAGATCAACCTGAAGGTCCGCGAACACAGCCTTCAGAAGGTTCCCGTCCTGGTGGTTGTGGGCAAGCGCGAGGCGGAGGAACGGACCGTCGCCCTCCGTACCCTCGGTGGTAAGGATCAGGAAGTTCTTGCCCTCGACGCCGCGCTCAATAAACTGAATGAGGAGGCGCGGTCCCCCGCGGGCGCCGCCGCTTTCGATTCGCCGTTTTAACCGACCGCACTGTTCGGGTGGGCTTCCCTCCGGGAGGTCGCGCCCCGGTGGGTTTCCAGTCATGGAGAAGCGTCCATAGCCAGGATACCGTCCGAAGCCGCTCCGACCCGCGATGGACCGCGGGTAAACCGGGAGATCACGGCTCGCTCGATCCGTCTCGTCGGTGCCGACGGCGAGATGGTGGGCGTCGTTTCGCTGCGCGATGCGCTGCTGGCCGCTGAGGATGCGGGCCTCGACCTCGTCGAGATCGCTCCGCAAGCGGAGCCGCCTGTCTGCAAGATCCTCGACTATGGCAAGTACAAGTACGAGGCGCAGAAGAAGGCGGCCGAGGCGCGCAAGAAGCAGAAGATCATCGAGGTGAAGGAGATCAAGCTCCGACCCAACATCGATGACAACGACTACGACGTGAAGATGCGCTCGGCCCGCCGCTTCCTTGAGGAAGGCGACAAGGTCAAGGTGACCATGCGCTTCCGCGGGCGCGAGATGGCGCACCAGGATCTTGGCATGAACGTGCTGGTCCGCGTGCGCGACGAGTTGGACGAACTGGCGAAGGTCGAGCAGATGCCCAAGCTCGAAGGCCGCCAGATGGTCATGGTCCTCGCGCCGAGGTGACCCTTCGGCGCGACGGCCCGCCCACCGTCCGCAGAGCACACGCGTCCCCAAAAAAGGCCCGCCGGTTCCGGCGGGCTTTTTTGTTGGGTGGTGCCGCTCCGGGGATTCGCAAATACGGAGTAGCGGTATTGCGGAAGCGGGACGGTGCGCCGACGTGAGGCTCATTCCGCCTCCACCATTCGGCCGATGCTCCGATCATCCCTGCTCCGCCGCGCTGCCCTGGCTTTGACGCTTGCGCTGCCGCTGCTGTCCGGCCTCCCAGTGCCGCCCCCCGCCCAGGCGATGGACCTGTTCGGGGACGAGTTCCGCACCGTTGACGATGTGCTGGCGTACAACCGCGGCCACGGTGTGCGCTTCCTCGACCGGCAGGGGCGCTTCATCGGCTCCATCGGCGAGACGTACGGCGACACGCTGACGCTGGAGAGGATGCCGAAGCACCTGATCCAGGCGCTGATCGCCAAGGAGGACCGGCGCTATCTGGAGCATGACGGCATCGATTTCCAGGGTCTGGCCCGCGCGCTGGCCGTGGCGGTGACCTCCGGCCGCTTCAGCCAGGGCGGCAGCACGCTGACCCAGCAGACGATGAAGCTGATCTTCCTCAACCGCTACAACCGCTGGTCCCGCAAGGCGTACGAGCTGTACAGCGCCAGCGATTTCGAGGAACAGCTCGGCAAGAAGAACGTCCTGTACTTGTACCTCAACCGCGCCTATTTCGGTTTCGGCGCGTACGGGGTGGACGCCGCCGCCCGCGTCTTCTTCGGCAAGCCGGCGGGCAAGCTGTCACTGAAGGAGTCGGCGATGCTCATCGGCGCGCTGCCCGCCCCCTCCCGCCTGAACCCCTTTGCCGACCTGGAGAAGGCGGAGGCGAAGGCCGCCCTGGTGCTCGACGCCATGGCCGACGCGGGCTTCATCACCGAGCGCACGGCGGAGCAGACCAAGCGCCAGCGCCCCATGCTGGCCGCCGCCAACAAGGCGGCGGTTCTGTCCACCGGCCATTTCCGCGAGACGGCCAAGGCCCGCTTCGACCGCTTCGCCGCCGACCGCTACGGTGGCGACCTTCCGGGGCCGACCTTCACCGCGCGCACCACGCTCGACCGCGACCTCCAGGCGGCCGCCCTGCGCAGCGTGGAAGCCACCCTGAAGCGCCACGCCAAGGGCCTGGGCGACGCGGAGGTCGCCCTGGTCGCCCTGGACGGCGACGGAGCGATCCTGGCGATGATCGGCGGGCGCGACGCGGCGGCGCGGCGCGACCACTTCAACCGCGCGCTCCAGGCGCGCCGCCAGCCCGGCTCGGCTTTCAAGCTGTTCGTTTTCCTGGCGGCGCTGGAGCGCGGGCTGACCCCGGACTCCCGCATCGACGGCTCGCGCATGGAGTTCACCGACGGGCGGGCCATCCGCAACTTCGACAACCGTTACCCGTCCTCGGTGACGCTGGCCGACGCCTTCGCCCAGTCCACCAACACGGCCTCGGCCCGCCTGACCCGTGGCCATGCGGAGGAGATCGCCGCCGCCGCCCGCCGTCTCGGCGTCGAATCGCCGCTGGAGCCGGATCTCGGCCTCGCGCTGGGCGTCAGCGAGGTCTCGCTGCTGGAGATCACCCAGGCCTACGCGGTGGTCGCCAACGGCGGCAGCAAGGTCAGCGGCCATCTGTTCCAGCGCATCGGCGATCCGGCCGGGCGGACGATCTACAGCTACACGCCGCCGAAGGCGGACCGGGTGGTCGATCCGCAGACCGCCGCTACCCTGAAATCCATGCTGGCGTCGGTCATACGGGACGGCACCGGCAAGATGGCCCGCTTGCCGGCGGTGCTCGCCAAGAGCGGGGCGGGGGGCAAGACCGGTACCACCAACGATTATCGGGACGCCTGGTTCATCGGTTTCGCCGACGGCGTGGCCGGGCGCGGTCTGACGGTCGGGGTGTGGGTCGGCAACGACGGCAACACGCCGATGAAGGGGGTGACCGGCGGCTCCGTCCCGGCGGAGATCTGGCGCCGCTTCATGGTCGAGGCCGCCCGGGTGAAGGGTTAGCGGCCCTTCGTCCCGGCGAGCAGGGACGCCCCGACGAAGCCCAGCGCCCGCCCGTTCCGCCCGACCTCGTACCAGGAGCCGAAGGCGGCCATCACGGTGACCGTCTCCCCACGCTCCAGGACGTCCGCCACCTTGGCGTCGCAGAAGGGGGCGACGCGCAGGTTCGCGGCGGCGCGGACACGAACCCGTGTTCCCACGGCGATGGCCGGGCGGTGCGTGTCGGTGCCGCGTTCCTCGGTGATATGGCCGGGCAGGGCGCAGCCGCGGTCTTCCTTCGAAGCCTTGGCGTAGCCGCCCTTGAAGCGGTTCGTCGGGGTGTTATCGGCGACCGCCGCGGGTGCCGGACCGGAAGGCTTGCGGGCGGGCAGGGGGATGGCGACGGTATCGGCGACGGCCTGCGCCGGAGGCTCCGCCCCGGCAGGGGCAGAGGCAACGGGGGTAGCCGGCTCCGGCGCCGTCGCCGGCGCGGGTGGCGTCAGCACCGGCAACGGCAGGAGCGGCGCCACGGGCTGTGGCGCCGCCGTCCCCGCCGCTCCCAGCGGCGTCATCCCGGGCAGAACGGCGGTCGGTGGCGGGCGCGGCGTGACGATCGGCTCGGCCTCCTCAGCCCAGGCCGAAGGGCCACCGAACAGCGCCAGCAGGCCGAGAAGGGGAAGCGCAAGCCGGCGCATCCGTCGCCTCAGTCCACGGTGACGCGGGCGATGAGCGCGGGCAGGGTCTGGCAGCGGAACAGCCCGTCCAGGGTCTTCTGCTCGGTCAGGCGCAGCGACAGGGCGCAGCCGTAGGCGTTCACCGTCAGGGTGGTCTGCGCCAGCGCGCCGATGGCGGCGGAGGGCTTGGCGATGCTGTAGCCGGGAGCGCCCAGCCGTCCGGCGAGCGCGCCGTTGACCGGGTTGACGGAATCGATCTCCAGCGTCAGCGGACCCAGATTGTTCAGCACCGTTTCGGAATGCGGGTCCTCCTTCGTCGCGTACAGCTGCACCGGCACGGCCCTGCGGCGGGCGATCCAGTCCTTCAGCGCCAGATTGCCCAGCACCGGGTCGCGGCTCTGCAGCGCCGCTTCCAGGGCGATCTGACGCAGCGCCGGGTCGTTGCCGCCCAGCGCCGCCTCGTAGGCGGCGATCCGCGTCGGGCGGTCGGCGCCCAGAATCCGGGTGCGCAGATCGGCGATCCGCGCCGCGCGGGCTTCCTCCTGCCGCCGTTCGGCGGTGGCGCGCTCCTCCTCCGCCTTGGTCGCCGCGGCCTGCCGGGCGAGCAAATCCTCCTCGCGGCGTCGCCGGACGTCCTCCTCGGCGCCGCGGGCCTCGGCGTCGCGGGCAATCTGCTCGCGCAGGCGGTTGGCCTCGGCGGAGCCGGCCAGCACCGGGCGGCCCGGAAGTTCCTCCAGCGGTTGGCCGATGCCCTCCAGCACCTCCGGGTTGCGCAATTCGATGCGCGCGTTCCAGCCTTTGGGGCCGAGCGTGGCGAGCGCCGTGGCGGTCAGCGTCTTCTCCAGCCCGGCTTCGGCGACGGGGCGGATGAAGGTCACGGCGCCGTCGCGGCTTTCGACCGCGTAGGTCGGCTTGGCGAGCCGCAGCTTGGCGCCGATTCGGACGGCGGTGCGCGATTCGGTGGATTTCGCGGTGGCCTTGCCATCGGGCGCCGGGGCGGGAATCGGGTCCGCCGTCACCTCCTCGACGGTCCAGGGCGGCGGGACGAGGCGCGACACCTCGGCGCGGATGCGGTCGATCGGCAGGTCGGACGCGCGCGCTGGCGGAACGGGCGCCAGCCCGGCCATCAGCGTCACCGCGATCCCCCACGCCGCCGGTCGCACCATCGCTCGTTCTCCACCGGAAGCGGCCACTACAGCTTGTGTTGGCCCATCGAAGCACTGGTACAGCGAAGGCGCCCGGGAAGGGAAGCGGCTTTTGCCCGGGCCAAGGTTGCGCAGCGGCTGGAACGGTGAACCCCGGGCCAGGATCGCGACCCCCGGTCGAAATTGGCTTTGTGCCCACACGCCGCTTGCAATATCATCATACAAGTGAATGTATATTCGCCGGAAACGCGAGCGCCTTTCCGCAACGGCAGGGGACCAAGGGCAACGATATGGCGGGCAGACAGGGGAACAAGGAAGGGCCGGTCCTGGTCTGTCGCAATGTCAAGGTTTCCGGCCGGCGCACCAGTCTTCGGATGGAGCCCTATATTTGGGACTCCTTGAAGGAAATCTGTGAGCGTGAGGGGCTGACGCTGAACGACATCTGCACCCAGATCGATCAAAGGCGTGGCGAAGCGAATCTGACCGCCTCCATCCGCGTCTTCATTGTCAGCTACTTCCGCAACGCCATCGGAAGCCGCGGCTTTTCCGAAGACGGACCGTCCAGCATCCTGCGCAAGGCGATGGACGACGCCATCCCGCCCTTCGATTGAACCGGGGACGGGACGGCTGCCGTCTCACCAGCGCAGGCTGGGCAGGCCGTAGGTCGGCTGGTGGCCGGATGCCGCGGCGGCGGCGGCCAGCTTGGCCGGATCGACCGCTTCGCCCCAAGCCCCGCCCAGCTCTTCGCGATGAATGCCGAAGGTGACCAGCGCCACGTCGATCCCGGCGGCGTTGGCTCCGGCGACGTCGGTGCGCAGGCTGTCGCCCACCGCCAGGATGCGCCCCTTGTCCTTGATGCCCATCAGTGACAGGCAGCGGTCGTAGACCGGGGCGTGCGGCTTGCCGTGCCAGAACACGTCGCCGCCCATCTCCTCGTAACGCTGGGCCAGCGTGCCGGCGCAGATGACCATCTGTTCGCCGACCATCACGATCAGGTCGGGGTTGGCGCAGACCATCGGCAGGTTGCGGCGGCGGCAGGCCTCCAGCGCCGGCTCGTAGACCGACAGCGACTCCCCGAAGTCGACGATGCCGGTGTTCACGACGAAATCCGCCTCGTCCGGCGACGCCGCGAGCGTGTAGTCCAGACCCTCATACACGTCCATGTCGCGGTCCGGACCGATGTGGTACAGCCGCCGGCCCAGAGCGGCGTGCCACGGGTCGTCGCGGTCGCGCAGCGCGTCGTAGGCGGCCTCGCCCGAGGTCATGACGTGATGATAGCGCTCGCGCCCGATGCCCATGCCGTCCAGCTTGGCGATGACGCCGCCGGTGCGGCGCGGCGCGTTGGACAGCAGGCAGATCACCTTGCCCGCGGCGCGCAGCCGGTCCAGACACTCCGGCACGCCGGGATAGGGCTGTTCCCCGTCGTGCAGGACACCCCACAGGTCGAGAATGACCCCGTCGTAACGGTCGATGACGGAGGCGATGCCGGAAAGCTGGACGATGTCGGTCATGAGGTCCGGTGGTGTGACGGGCGGGAAGAATGGGCGGCTCAGCGGCCTTTTGCGGCGTGTTTGGGCTCGGTGAGAAGCTCCGCATAGACGGCCAGCGTGTCGGCGCACATGCGTTGCTTGGTGTAGCGCTCGGCGACGAAGGCGCGGGCGCGGGCGCCGATGGCGTCGCGCTGCTCCGTCGTCAGGGACAGCGCCTCGTCCAGCGCCTTGGCCAGCGCATCGGGATCGGCGGGCGGCACCACCCAGGCGGTCTCGCCGGGGATCACCGTCTCCTGGTAGGCGCCGATGGCGGAGACGATCACCGGGCGGCCCATCGCCTGCGCCTCGACGATCACCCGCCCGAAGGCTTCCGGCTCCTGCGAGGCGGAGACGACGACGGTGGACAGCCGGTAGGCGGCGGCCATGTCGTTGCAGTGGTCGGTCATCGTGACGACGCCTTCGAGCCCGGCGCGGCGCACCTGCTCCTCCAGCTCCTGCCGGTAGCCGGTGCGGCCTTGGTCGGACCCGACGAGCAGCGCGCAGACGTCCTTGCGCCCCAGCTTCGCCAGAGCGTCGATCAGCACCGTCTGGCCCTTCCACCGGGTCAGGCGGCCGGGCAGCAGGATCACCGGCTTGTCGTCCGGCAGCCGCCATTTTTGGGCGAGCTGGATCATGCGGGCGGAGCTGACCCGCTCCGGCGCGAAGGACAGCGGGTCGATGCCGCGGTGGATGGTGCGGATGACCGCCGGATCGACGTCGTAATTCTCCAGGATGTGGCGGCGGATGAAGCCGGAGATGGCGATGATCCGCTCGCCCCGCGCCATCACCGAATTGTACCAGCGCTTCAGCCCGTTCTTGTAATTGTACGGGGCGTGGAAGGTGGTCATGTAGCGCGCGCCGGTCGCCTGGCAGGCCAGCCAGGCGCTCCAGGCCGGGGCGCGGGAGCGGGCGTGCACGATGTCCACGCCGTTTTCCCGGATGATCGCCTCCAGCTTGCGCGCGTTGCGGCGGATGACCAGTGGGTTCTTGGACGCCAGCGGCAGGGTGATGTGGCGGATGCCGGCGCGGTCCAGCTCCGCCGCCATCGGCCCGCCCTCGGACGCCACCAGCGGCAGCGCGCCGGCCTGGGCCAGCGCCAGCGCCACGTCGATGCAGCCGCGCTCGGCCCCGCCGGTGACCAGCGCCGGCAGCACCTGGAGAACGACCGGCCGGCGGCCGGCGGCCGCGAAGGCGCCCTTCGCGAAGGCGTTGGCCGGGTTGCGCGGGTCCTCGCCGGTGCTAAGCTGGGATTCGACGTCCATAGTCACAGATTCCTAAAGTCCTGGCCCACAGAGGTATCCGATATGACCGAACCCGCAGCCGGCCCCGTCCCGTCGCCGGGCGGCGCGCACCATAGCCTGAAGCGCGGCGCCGCGACCATAGCCTATCGTCACACCCCCGGCCGCGACCCGGAAGGGCTGGCCCCCGGCGTGATGTTCCTGGGCGGCTTCATGTCCGACATGACCGGCACCAAGGCGTTGGCCCTGGAGGAATGGGCGGCGGGCGAGGGGCTGTCCTTCACCCGCTTCGACTATCAGGGCCACGGTGCCTCCAGCGGGCGGTTCGACGAGGGGACGATCGGGCTGTGGGCCGACGACGCGCTGGCCGTCCTGGATCGCGTGACGGTGGGGCCGCAGATCCTCGTCGGCTCCTCGATGGGCGGCTGGATGATGCTGCTGACCGCGCTGCGCCGTCCGGAGCGGGTGGCCGGGCTGGTCGGCATCGCCGCCGCCCCGGACTTCACCGAGGATCTGATGTGGGACCTCTTCGACGAGCCCGTGCGTCGCGAGATCCTGGAGACGGGTCGTTGGCTGCGCCCCTCGGACTACGGGCCGGAGCCGCAGCCGATCACCCGCGCCCTGATCGAGGACGGTCGTGACCACCTGCTGCTGCGCCAGCCCATCGCCTTCGACAAGCCGGTGCGCCTGCTGCATGGCATGGCCGATCCGGATGTGCCCTGGCAGGTCAGCCTGACGCTTGCCGACCGGCTGAGCAGCGCGGACGTGCGGGTGACGCTGGTGAAGGACGGCGACCACCGCCTGTCGCGCGACCAGGACATCGACCTGCTGTGCCGCACGGTGGGCGATCTGGTCCGCGGCTTGGCCTGAAGAAAGAGGGCTTCGATTCGTCCCGCGGATCATCCCTAAGGCGGTGCAAGATTTTTCCAAAAAGTGATTTCAGGGGCTTGCGCACCGCCTTCGGGCTGGATATAAACGCGGCCTCTGCGGAGGGGTGGCCGAGTGGTCGAAGGCGCACGCCTGGAAAGTGTGTATACCCCAAAAGGGTATCGAGGGTTCGAATCCCTCTCCCTCCGCCAGCATACCTCTACCTGTCTAAGTAAGTTCGATTTTCCTGGGAAGCTACTCCAGGGAAGTAGGCGGGTAGGGTGCACGGATGGGATGCACGTTTGCCCTTCCGTAAAGCCGTGAACGGCTTTCTAAACAGCTTCCAAGTTCGCCTCCATTAGCGACTCGCTGAGAGGCTTCTGCGCTTCCCGGCTGCTTGGGGTAGCTCCCCAATCCCCAGACCGAACCCAGCGACTCTGCAACGGGCTTCCTGAGGCTCTTGCCGGAACTGCACGGCGAACGCCTCGCCTCGCCCTATTGGAAGCTGTGTCAGCAGCGGAAGCAGGGCAGTGCGATTGCCGTAGGAGTCCCTAACTTCCCTACATGGAACCAAGATCCTCCCGCCCTTTCTGAATGGTCACTTCAAGAATACCGGCTTTTGGGCCGTGTTGTGGTTGATGGTCCGACCCTTCCAAACGGAGAGGACCCTAAGTTTTTCTATAACTTCCCTGACGGGAGCGAGGGTGATCGTCGCGCTTATTGAAAGTCCCCGCACCCTGTTACAGAAGGTATACCGGAGGTACTGGGGAACGGCGCGTATAGGCTCTGAGAGGCGTCCAGCCGCATGGCAAGCCGTCGTCTGGGCGATCTCACCCAAGCCGTTTTCCGCACGGCGCGCGCCACGCTGCGGCCGCTGAAATCCCGTCTGTAAAATCTGGGTACCCAGAGCCGCTGCGTGCACCCGCCTGACGGTGTTCAGCGACGGTGAGTGGTGGCGGGTGACGCAGGGAGGCCAAACCATCGCTCGTGGCACAAGCTGCACCTGATCATGGATCCCGCCACCGGCGTGCCGACCAGCACGTCCCACGAGCATTCGGGGTGTGCGGCTTCCACGCAGTCACCTCACGGATCAGGCCGCCGTTGTGCGAAAGCGCTTCCGGTAATCAACCGGATTGATGCCGATATTGCGAACAAACGCCCGCCTCATGGAACCGGCGTCACCAAACCCACAAATATGAGCCACCCGTTGGAGCGGTGTGGAGGAATCGACCAACATCCGGCGTGCCGCGTCGAGTCGAGCCGCTTCCACGAAATCGGCCGGAGGCCGGCCGACGTCGCGCTTGAACACCCTGGCAAAATTCCGCGAACTCATGCCGGCCTGGGACGCCAAGGCCTCCACGGAGAGATCGGCGGAAAGGTTGTCCAGCACATACTCCTGGATCTTTTGGATTCCGGTACGGCTCGACACCTGGGCGGCGAGATGGGCACTGAATTGCGACTGCCCCCCAGGCCGCTTCAGGAACATCACCATGTAGCGCGCGACCAGCAGCGCCAGTTCCCGCCCATGATCCTCCTCCAGCAGGGATAGCGCCAAGTCGATGCCGGAGGTGACGCCGGCGGCGGTGGAGATGTTGCCGTCGCGAATGAAGATCTGGTCCGAATCGACCGTCAGGGTTGGAAACTCAGCGCGAAGCTTGTCGGCGCATTCCCAATGGGTGGTGACACGGCGGCCGTCAAGCAGTCCGGTGGCCGCCAGCAGGAACACCCCCGTGCAGATCGACCCGTAGCGGCGGACTTCGGGAACGCGGCGCCTGAGCCAGTTGATCACCGCCGGATCGATGGCGCTGAACGACGGGTCACCGGCGATCAGCAACGTGTCGATCGGCTGGTCGGGGTCGTGGATGGTTCGGTCGGCAAGGAAGCGCAGGCTGCCGGTCCCGCAAACCGGCCCCTCCGCGGTGCCCATCACCTGCACCTCGTAGGCCTTCGGATCGCCGAGACGGCGGGCCGCTTCCCAGAACACCTCCGCCGGACCCACCACATCCAACGCCTGAACCCCGGGAGGGGCGAGAAGCACAATCCGCATGAAAGACGCTCTTCCTGCAATCGGGCGGCCAAGGGGCACAGCCGCCCGATTGTATTTGGCATGCCAACTATCAGGCAAGAGCCGGGCTGCGGAGCGTGGTGACGCGAAGCACCGGGTTGCCGGCGTCCAGCCGGCCCAGCGCCCGCAGAAGCCCGCAGCTGATCGCCGGTTCGCACAGCACGACCGGCAGATAGGCGGCGGCGAAGACCGCCCAGTCCGCAAACGGCGTCGCCCGTTCGCCCAGCATCAGCCAGAAGCCGACCATGGCGACCACGCCGCTGTAATAGACGGCGTCGAAGCGCAGCACCGAAGACCAGCGGATCGAGGCCAGCCCGCCGGATTCCAACAGGCGCTTTCCACCCATGGCGTGTGCGGCAACCAACGGCACCATCAGCGACAGCGAATTCACCGCGAGATGCGCGAGATCCTGCGGCTCGAACAGCAGCGCCTGCAGCGCCAGTCCGATGCCGAACCCGAACAGGGTCGCGGGAAATCCGAAGATGAAATAAATGGCCGAGGCGCCGATGAAATGCAGTTCCGACGGGCCGACCGGCTGGTGCCAAAACTCCATGAAGACCGAGAAGAAGGCAGCCGCCAGGAGCGCCTTGCCCCATTCGAGAGGCCGGCGCAGGAAGGCCGGAGTGTACGAGGCGAGAAGGCTGAGCGCGGCCGCGTTGGCGCCGACGATCTTCGCGGCGGACAGCATGCCGGGTTCGATGTGCATGGACGTCTCCCGATGTTCGGATGATGGTGTCAGGCCGGCCGTGTGTCGGCAGTCGCAGTGGCGGTGGCGAGGCGGGCCGACAATTCGTCGGGCGTCGCGAGGCCGGATTGAAGGATCGTCGCCTCCAGGGCGCTCAACCACTGTTCGTAGTAGTTCCAGGAGGGGCCGTCGGGGGCCTGGGTCCGCTCCCAGTCGCCGATGGCGGCAATCAGGTTCCGGCGGAAATCCTCCCACTCGAAATGGCCCTCCCGGGCCAGCGCAAGCGCCACGCCGAAGGCCGACCGCTCCCACTCTTCCGCGAAGCAGAGGGTGCCGTTGGCACGGGGCGGGGAATCCTCGGCCCCGGCCATGCTGGTCAGGGCGAAATGTTCGAAGCGGGTCAGCATGCCCGTTCCTCCTGGCGGTTCTGAAGGGCCGGTTCGGGGGTCAGGCGGACGCCGCCACCGCCACGCCCATCATGGCTTCCGGCGTGACCAGGGCGGCAAGCTGCTCCTCGCTCATGCCCTCGGTCCCGGCGGGGCGCTCGGGAATGACGAACCAGCGGATCTGCGCGCTGCTGTCCCAGACCTTGACCTCGGTGCTTTCGGGCACGGTGAGCCCGAACTCCTTCAGCACGGCGCGCGGCTCGCGGGCGGCGCGGCTGCGGAAGGTCGGGTCCTTGTACCAGTACGGCGGCAGCCCCAGCACCGGCCAGGGATAGCAGGAGCAGAGCGTGCAGATGACCAGGTTGTGGACGCCCTCGCCATTCGCCACGGCGCGCATGTGCTCGCCCTCGGCCCCGGCCATGCCTTCCGGCAGATCCGTCATTTCGGCGATGGCGGCCGGCGCATCCTCGATCAGCCGTTGCTTGAAGGCCGGGTCGACCCAGGCGCGGGCGACGATCCTGGCGCCGTTGAACGGGCCCATCTTCGTTTCGAACACGGTCAGCACCGTGTCCACGGTCTTGCTGGTGATGACGCCCTTTTCGATGAGCAGCGCTTCGAGGGCACGGACGCGCGCGGCGCTCCGGGCCTCGCGGTCGTCGGGATGATGGAAACGATCGGTCATTCGCGATGGCTCCGGTCAGGCAACGGGCTTGGTGACGTAGGCGGCGTAGAGATCGGCATAGAGCGTCACATTCGGCTCCGTGTTGCCGGGCCACAGGTTCTTGGCCTCGAAGCGCACGCAATAGACGGGCATCGGCGCGCCGACGCCGTCCGTCCCGGTGTCGGTCAGATAGCCGTAGGCGCCCGGATAAACCGTCTCGACCACGCCGCTGTGGTTGCGCAGGAACCCGGGCAGGCGGGTGTGCTCAAGCGTCGGCACGTTCCTGACCGTCACCGTGTCGCCTTCCCGGAAGTCGGGTTGGATCGCGACGTCACGCTTCGGGGAATCCCCTTCCGCCAGATAGCGTTCGACGCGCTGGTCGATCTCCGGCGCGCCGCCTTGCGGCAGAGGCTTCTCCGGATCAGCCAGATACTCCGCCGTGCGGGCCTCCAGCTCCTCCTCCGTGATGTAGCCGTTCTCGATGAAGTAGCCGCTGATGCCGCCCAGCCACTTTTCGTAGTAGCGGTATTTGAAATAATCGAAAGGGTTGAGCCCTTCGGCTCCGGTGCGCAGATGGGCCCAGGTCCAGACGGTGTGGAAGGCGCTCGGCGTGGGGGGAAGCGGCAATTGCGGGCTGAGCGCCATCATCGCCGTGTGAATGCCGAAGATGCGCGTCTCCCACTCCTCCACGAAGACACGCGTTTCGACGGTGATGGGGCCGAGACCCTCCAGGCCCCCGAGGTAATGTTGCAGCTTCATTGGGTGCTTCCTGCAATCGGGAACGGAAACAGAAGCGTCAGAGGGCGGCGACGTCCGCCGCGACGGCGCAGCCGCGAAGCCCCTCCAGCAGCCTTTCGGCATCGAGGTCGCGCCCGATGAAGACGAGTTGGTTCAGCCGTTCCTCGCCGGGTTTCCAAGGGCGGCCCGGCCGCCCGTCCAGCGTCATGTGAACGCCGTGAAAGACGAAGCGGCGTCCCTGGCCGTCGAGGTCCAGCACGCCCTTGGCGCGCAGCAGGTCGCGCCCCTTGTCCTGGACAAGCTGGTTGAGCCAGCGGTCGACGGCCGCCGGGTCGAGCCGTCCGGGTTCGCGAAAGGCCACGCAGCCGATGCCGGCGTCGTGTTCGTGCTCATGCTCATCCAGGATATCGGGGTCGAGGCGCAGGATGTTCTGCAGGTCGAAGGCGCCGATGCCCAGGATCTCCGAGAGCGGCAGGGCGCATTCCTCGGTGCGGTGGATGCGGGCCAGCGGGTTGAGCCGGCGGATCTCGCGTTCCACGGTGTCGAGCACCGCGGCGGGCTCCAGGTCGATCTTGTTCAGCAGGATCACGTCGGCGAAGGCAACCTGTTCGCGCGCTTCGTCATGGCCGAGTTGCAAGGGCAGGTGGCGGGCATCGGCCACGGTGATGATGGCGTCCAGTGCGAAGCGGCCACGCAGCCCTTCGTCCAGCACGAAGGATTGAATGACGGGGGCCGGGTCGGCGAGGCCGCTCGTCTCGATCACCACCCGGTCGAATCCGCGCTCGCCCTCGGCCAGCCTTATCAACGCCTCGATCAGGTCGCCGCGGACGATGCAGCAGACACAGCCGTTGTTGAGTTCGACGATCGTCTCGTCCGTCGCCGTCACCAGCAGCCCGTCGATGCCAAGCTCACCGTATTCGTTGACGATGACGGCGGTCCGCTCGCCGCCACGCTCCGCCAGGATGCGGTTGAGCAGGGTCGTCTTGCCGGCCCCGAGAAATCCGGTCAACACAGTCACCGGAATAGGTCGCATGGCGATGCTCCGTTGCTTCAGGTTGCAAAGGGCAGCCTTCACCTGCGGAGATGGCCGAAAAGATCCGGACGGTCCGCTGCGGCGCTGCTGTGGTATACATTGCACCGCATACTATTCGCTGACTCAACAAGCGGCAGAGGGCAATTCCGGACAAAGCGCCTATCAGAATCGGCCAACCGCCTTATGTGAAGGGGCGTGGGAATACGGTCATTCCGCGTCCTCGGTGCCGCGGCGTGGCTGGAGCGTGGCCGCTCAAGCGGCCTCTAGCAGGACGCGGAAAAAGGCTGTGCCCAGCCGGTTGTTCGTGATTCTTTTCGGTTGAGGAGAACGCGGCCGACGAGGGGACGATGCGGGGTTCGGACGAACGCAGCGAGAGTCTGTTCAGCTACGTGAGCTGCGAGGCACGGGTTCCGGCCCACCACCCGCTGCGAGCGATCCGGGCCATCGTGGACGAGGCGCTGGAGGTGATGTCGCCAGCCTTCGAGGGTCTGTACTCGAAGATCGGGCGGCCGTCGATCCCGCCGGAGAAGCTGCTGCGGGCGCTGCTGCTCCAGGCCTTCTCCTCGGTGCGCTCGGAACGCCAGTTGATGGAGCAGTTCGATTACAACCTGCTGTTCCGCTGGTTCGTCGGCCTGTCCATGGACGCGCCGGTGTGGGACGTGACGGTGTTCACCAAGAACCGCGAGCGTCTGCTGGCTGGCGATGTGGCGGCCAAGTTCCTGGCGACTGTGCTGGGTCAGCCGAAGGTCAAGGCGCTGCTGTCGGACGAACATTTCTCGGTGGACGGCACGCTGATCGAAGCCTGGGCGTCGGTGAAGAGCTTCCGGCCCAAGGACGGCAGCGGCGAGCCGCCGGGGCCGGAGCGCAACGGCGAGCGCGACTTCCATGGTGAGAAGCGGTCCAACGAGACCCATGCCTCGACCAGTGATCCGGAGGCGCGGCTGTATCGCAAGGGCAACGGGCCACCGGCCAAACTGGCCTTCATGGGGCATGTGCTGATGGAGAACCGCCACGCCCTGTTGGTCGATGTCCGGCTCACCGCGGCCACCGGCTTGGCCGAGCGCGAGGCGGCGGTGTCGATGGTCGAGGCCATCCCCGGGCGCCACCGCATCACGGTGGGCGCCGACAAGGCCTACGACACCAAGGATTTCGTGGCGGACATGCGAGACTTGGGCGTGGCTCCGCACGTTGCCCGGAACACCAGCAACCGCCGCTCGGCGATCGACGGCCGGACCACCCGCCATCCCGGCTACGCCGTCAGCCTCCGAGTCCGCAAGCGGATCGAAGAGGTTTTTGGCTGGATCAAGGGAGCCGGCTTGCGCAAGACGCGCCATCGCAGAGCAGTCCGTGTCGGTTGGATGTTCACCCTGACCGCCACCGCTTACAACCTGATCCGCCTGCCCAAGCCGCTGGCTGCGGCATAATCACGCCCGCAATCCGCCTGAACGGCGGTTCCAGGAGCCTCAGAGCGAGGAAAAACGCTCCGTCTCGACCAAATCGCCCGCCGCAACCCGCATTTTCAGCCTCAGCGGAGGCAAAAAGCCGGAATATGGTCATTTTTCCGCGCCCCGCTAACAGAAAAGGGCCACCCACGGCGGCTCCTTTTGTCTACGAACGATTTGCGCGGGTGTGTTTGCTACCCAATACCGCATTGTAGCCGCTGGGGGATCGGGGTCCAGCCGCAAAGCACCCACAGGCGGTCGCCGACCGCGAAGCATACCAGACAATGGCATGCATCGCTCCCCATGGCGGCACGATGAGCTGCGTTCAGCGGTTGCGGTTGCGCCAGGACCAGACCGCGGCGAGCACGGGGACCGACAGTGCTGCCCAGGACACGGCGTCCACGACGCCGTCATCCAGCAGGGCGGCGATCAGCCCGACGGCGGTGACAAGCGCGATCGCCACGGGAATGCCGAAGACCGCCAGCGGTCGGAAGGGAGTGCGCGGCGTCATTCCGCAGCCTCCCCGGCGGTGGCGCGCAGGCCGGGGCTCGCGGCGGCATGATCCTGGGCACGGCGAGCCTGGACAAGGCGGCGGCGGGCGATCCACAAATACAGGCCGCTGCCGAGGATGACGATGGTCAGCAGGTCCAGCACCGCCCATAGGATCTTCATCGGCAGCCCGCCGTAGTCGCCGAAATGCAGCGGCTGCGACAACCGCAGCGCCAGCATGTACCAGGGCATGGAGCGCATGTCGGTGAAGGCCCCCGTCTCGGCGTCGATCAGGGCAGGGGTCAGGATGCGGTTGGTGGCCGGCGTGGCGCCCCTCAGCCACACCGCGTAATGGTGGTTGCTGGAAAAGCGCACGCCGGGGAAGGCGACGAATTGCGGTCGCATGCCGGGGGCGGCCTCCATGGCGGTGCGGACGGCCGCGTCGACCGAGGCGAAGCGCTCCGGAACCGGCTTGCCCTCGTAGGGGGCGATCATCGCCGCCAGCTCGTTGGCGCGCCAGTAGGCGACCAGCGGCACGGAAAGGGTGTTGATGACGCCGGTCAACCCGACCACCACCACCCACATCAGCGTGACGATGCCCAGCATGTTGTGCAGGTCGAGCCATTTCAGCCGCCGGCCGCGCCCGGCCCGCACCGTGCCGAAGGACAGCTTGCGCATGAAGGGGGCATAGATCACCACCCCCGACAGGGTGGCCAGGAACAGCAGGAAGCCCATGAAGCCGAGGAACAACTCGCCGGGCAGCCCGGCGAACAGGTCCACATGCAGGCGCAGCATCACATGCATGAACCCGCCGTCGTCGTTCAGGTCGGCGAGAATTCGCGTGGTGCGCAGGTCGATGGCCGAGATGTGCATCTGCGACACCGGGGGGCGGGCCCCCGGGCCGGTGGTGACGTTCACCACCGGCCGATCCACGTCGAAGCTGAGGAACAGCGGGCGCTCGCCGGGGTAGGTCGCCAGCGCCGAGGCTACCGCCTCGTCCAGCGATTTCAAGGGCGTGTCGGCCGGCATGGGCGGAAGCGTGTCCTCCGCCGTCAGCGCCTCGATCTCGTCATGGAAGATCAGCGGCAGGCCGGTCAGGCACAGCAGCAGCATGAAGATCGTGCAGATCAGGCTGGTCCATTTGTGGATCAGGGTCCAGATCCGGATGGTTCGGTTGGTCATCGGGGCCCCCTCATGCCGCCGTCATGGCTTTGCCGGGTCGGAAATCCGGCCTCAGAAGTCCACTGACACCGACAGCTTGGCCGTCAGCGGGTTGCCCTGGCTGAGGTAGCCGCCGGAGGCCGACGCCCAGTAGGCCTTGTCGGTCACGTTCTCGACCGCCGCCCGGATGGCGACCGGACGGTTCTGGACGTCGGCGATCATCCGCGCGCCGACGTCGAAGCGGGTCCAGCTGGGAATCTTCAACGTGTTGGCGGTGTTGAGATACTGCGACCCGGTGTGGATCACGCGCCCGGTCAGCGTCACGGTGGGGAAGGACGCGGGGAGGAAGGGCAGGTCCCATTCGACGTTGGCGTTGAACTGGTGGCGCGGCACGCCGACGGCGTCCTTGCCTTCGGTCGCGGCGCTGCCGGTGTCGCTCAGCTCCGGATCGATGAAGGTGGCGCCGCCCAGCAGCCGGACGCCCGGCACCGGTTCGCCGTACAGCATCAGCTCGACGCCGCGGTTGCGCTGTTCGCCGGACACGCTGTAGACGCGGGTGAACGCGTCGGTGACGCCGCTGGGCTGCGTGGTCTGGAACAGCGACAGCGACCCGCCGAAGCTGCCGAAGTCCAGCTTGCCGCCGACCTCGTACTGGACCGACCGGTAGGGCTCGAAGATCTCTCCGGAATTGGCCGCGGTGGACGGGGCGGTCGGCCCCTGCGCCAGCCCCTCGATCCGGTTGGCGTAGAGCGACAGCGCCTCGACCGGCTTCACCACCAGCCCGACCACCGGCGTCAGCGCCGACTGGTCGTAGTCGGAGGTGCGGGCGCCGTTGGCCCGGTTGTAGCCGCGGACCTGGATGTTCTGCTGGCGCAGGCCGGCGGTGACCATCACCCGGTCGTTCAGGATCGACACGGTGTCCGACGCGTAGACGCTGCGCAGCACCGACTCGCTGACCTTCGGCAGGTCGCCGACCATGCCGCTGGCCGAGGTCGTCGCCGGGCGCGGGAAGCCGACCATGTTGTAAAGGTTGATGGTGGAGGTCGTACCGAATTCGAAGCCATTGTTGTTGGTCGTCCGCAGCGCGGACGCGCCGGCGTTCAGCTGGTGCCGCAGCGGGCCGGTCTGCAGGTCGGCGCGGACGCCGCCCTGGCCGGTGACGGTGTCGTCCTCGCGCGGGACGGTCAGGCGCCGGACCGTGCCGGTGCCGTCGGGCCGCGTGATGGTGGGGGAGGCGTAGTCGCCGTCCTCGCGCATGCTGCGCAGGCCGAAGGCGCCGTAGGCGGTCAGGTTGGGCAGCAGGTCGTACTCGGCGCGGATCTGGCCGAAGGTGTCGCGCATCCGCGAGTAGCTCCAGGGCTGCGCGTAGTTCTGCGAGGCCGACGGCACCGCCGGGACGAAGCTGCCGACATAGACCACGGGGCGGCCCTGCTCCACCCGCTGGGTCTGGGTGCCGACATCGAGCGTCACGCGGGCGCGCTCGCCGCGGTAATCGAGCGCCAGGGAGCCGAGCTTCAGCGTCCGCTCTTCGCCGTCGATGGCGGTGTCACCGCCGCGGACCGCGGCGTTGGCGCGCACGCCGAACTGCTTGGCGTCGCCGAACCGGCGCCCGACATCCGCAGACAGGCCGAGCCGGCTGTCCATGGCGTAGCTTGCGGTCAGCCGGGTCAGCGGATCATCCTCTGCCCGCTTGGGCACGAGGTTCACGCCGCCGCCGATGCCGGACCCGCTGGGGGCAGCACCGTTGAGGAAGGCGTTGGCGCCCTTCAGCACCTCCACGCGCTCGAACATGTTGGTGGCGACGATCTGGCGCGGAGCGGTGCCGTAGAGGCCGTCGACCGACAGATCCTCCCCCGCCAGTTGGAAGCCGCGGATGACGAAGCTCTCGGAGAAATTGCCGTAGCCGAGGCTGCTGCGCACCGCCGGGTCATTGGCCAGGACGTCGGCGATGGTGTCCGCCTGCTGGTTGCGGATGGTTTCGGCGGTGTAGCTGGTGACGGAGAAGGGGACGTCCATCACGTCCTGGTTGCCCAGCGCGCCGATGCGCCCGCCGCGCGCCACCTGGCCGCCGGCATAGGCCGGGGGCAGGGCGCCGGGGCCGGTGGCGCCCCGGCTGCCTTCGACCTGCAGCGGATCGAGCAGGACGGCGTCGCCGGCGGCCACGCGCTCGACCGTCACGGTTTCGGCGTTGAGGAAGCGGGCGGCCAGTCCGGTGCCGGAAAGCAGGCGGTTCAGCCCCTCGCGCGCGGTCATCGACCCGCTGACGCCGGGGGAATTGACGCCCTGGGTCACGGCGCCGGGGGTCAGCACCTGGATGCGCGTGGCGGTGGAGAAGGCGACGAGCGCCCCGTCCACCGACTGCGGCACGATGGCGAAGGTCACCGGTCCGGCCGGGATCGACTCCTGGGTCGGCTGCGCCACCGCCGCGGGGACGCCGGACAGGAGCAGGCCCGGCACGATCAGCATCGTCGTCGCCAGGAGGCGCCCCATAAGCCGGCCCGGGAGCCGCCCCGTGAGCCCGCGTCCCAGTCGCCCACCCTGGACGCTGTCCCGGCGTCCGTTCGTCACACCCGTCGCTTCACACTTCACCGATGTCATCGCTCGCCTCTGTCGTCCGGTGAGAGAGCGCATCGCTTTCTGCGATTGCGTCTCATTCTCCCTTTCCCGGACATGACGACGGGCGCGCGGCGAACCCTGGGAAGTTTTTTCAGGTCCCGCCGTTTTTTTCAGCGCAGCAGGGTCAGGTAGGGGGTGATGCGGGTGGCGCGCACGCCGAGGCCGCGCTCCAGCGCGTCGATCACGGCGTCCGGCCGGTCGAGCGCGAAGACGCCGGACACGACGCGCTCCGCCGCCTCGTCGTTCAGCAGCACCACCCGGCCCGGCCATTGCCGGTTCAGGACCGCGATGACGGAGGCGAGCGGCTGCTGGCGGAAGACGATCTGGCCCTGGCGCCACGCGAAGGCGACGGCGGGATCCACCGCCCGCGGCCCGGTCAGGCCGTTGGCGTCGGCCTCCGCGGTCTCGCCGGGGCGCAGGCGGACGCTGTCGGGCCAGGGGGCGTTGCCGTCGGCGTTCCGATGGGCGACGACCTCCACCAGCCCTTCGCCTACGGTGACCGTCGTGCGCTCGCTCTCGCGCCGGACGCTGAACTGGGTTCCCAGCACGCGGGCGGCCCCCGCCCCGCCGTCGACGACGAAGGGATGGTCGGGGTCGCGCGTGACGCTGAACCACGCTTCGCCGCGCAGAAGCCGGACGCGCCGTTCGCCATCGCGGTAATCGAGCGCCAGCGCGGTGTCGCCGTTCATGTCGACCGTCGAGCCATCCGGCAGGGTCAAGCTCCGGCGCTGCCCGGTCGCGGTCACCTGATCCGCGACGGCGTTCTGGTACAGCGTCGGTCCGTGCCAGGCGGCAAGGCCGCCGACCACCAGCAGGATGGTCATCGCCGCGGCGAGGCGCCGCACGCCGGCCGCCGCGGGGTGGCGGCGCGGCGCGCTGCGGGACATGGCGTAGGCGGCGCGCGCGGGTTCCTTCAGGTCGTGAAGAAGGGATTGCAGGGCGGTCCAGGCACGGGCGTGAGCCGGGCTGCGGGCCAGCCAGTCGGCGAAGGCGGCGCGCTCCGCCGGCCTGACGTCGTCGGATTGCAGGCGGAAGTGCCACGCGTTGGCTTCCGAGAACAGCCGGTCCTCATCCTGTCCGCCGTCCGCCGGCTCGCTGCGCTGTCCGTCCTGATGATCCATCGCGTCCCGCTGAGCGCTCCCGTTGTCCCGTGTTTTGGGTCGTCTCGTGTCTGGATAGACGGTCGAGGGCGCCCGATCCCTCAAAGAAAATGGCCGGCCGGGACCTTGGCCTGGCCCATCATCGCAGCGGCCGCCGCTTCATGCGCGCGCGGCACTGCTCCAGCGCCGTGCGCAGATGGTACTCCACCGTGCGGGGGGAGATGCCAAGCCGTTCGCCGATGGCGCGGTAGGACAAGCCTTCGACATGATAGAGAAGGAACACGTCCCGGGTCTTGGGCGGCAGGGAGTCAATGGCGCCGCGCAGCCGGGCCATGATTTGGTTCCGCTCCACCACCGCATCGGCCGCAGGGCCGGAGGAGGGCAGTTCCTCGTCGGGCGGACCGGCCTCGCGCAGGCGCTGGCGCCTGGCGGCCCGGCAATGGTCCAGCGCCACGCGGTCGGCCACCACATACAGCAGACCGGCGGGGTTCTGGATCGCCTCGCCATCGGGAAGACGGGCCAGCCGCAGGAAGGCGTCCTGCGCGAGATCGCCCGCCGTTTGGGGATCGCCGGTCCGCCGTGCGATGGCACGCTCCACGCGCAGTCGATGGGCATCGAACAGTTCCGCGATCTTGCGCGCCCAGGCGCCCATGGAGCCCGTCATCGGGCGCCCCGGGAACGGGTATCGTCGGGCAGCGGTGGGCGGAGGGTGTCGGGCACAGACGCGCGGAATGACGGAGGCGAGGGAACCGGCGCCCGTGGGGCCATCGCCCGGAAGGCCGGTCGAACCGGTATAGCCGCATCACGCTTGGAATGCGAACTATTCTTATTATCAAAGTGCGGTGCGGATGCGGCGGGCCGGCTGTCACGGCATGCGCGTGGACTGGTCCGGCTTCTTCGTCCGTTGCCGTGAGGCCAGGATCTGTTCGACGATGACCGGGCGGAAATCCCACACATCCACGCCGACGTCGAATTGCCGGGGCATGCCCTTCAGTTGACCGTGGCTGTGGCCGTGCAGGTTCAGGGCGCCCTTGTACATGCCGTTCCAGGTGCGGAAGGCGTAATGGCACAGCACCAGCCGCCGCTCGCCCAGCAGGAGCTCCGCATAGGCCTGGACGCTCGCCCAGCCGGGCAGGGCCAGGGTGGCGGGGCCGTCGTTGTTGCCGGTGATCAGGTGCTTGGTGCCGTGCAGGCGCTCCAGCAGCGCCGCCATGGCGTCCGGCTTGCGGTGCAGGGCGAAGTCGCCGAGGTGCCACACCTCGTCGTCCGGGCCGACCGTGGCGTTCCAGTTGGCCGCCATGGCCTCGTCCATCTCTGCGACCGACGCGAATGGGCGGCGGAAGCGGCTGAGCGCGCCGGCATGGCCGAAATGCGTGTCGCTGGTGAAGAAGACCGCCATCGGGGGTCCTCAACGCGGCGGCGGCGCGGAGGGTTCCCCGCGCCGCCGTTTGCCGCCATCCGTCAATCGTGCTTGTGCCCGTCCGCCGACGGATCGAGCAGCCGGTGCAGGTGTACGATGAAGTAGCGGGTGTGGGCGTCGTCGATGGTCATCCCGGTGGCGCCGCGCCACGCCTTGTACGCCTCGTCGTAGTTGGGGAAGATGCCGACGATGTGGACCTTCGTCGGATCGACGAACTGGTCGGAGTCGGGACGGACAAGTTCGCCGCCGAAGACGAGGTGGAGAAGCTGCTTGTCGGGCATGACGCGGGCATCCTTGCTTGGATGGGGTTGGGACGGGGTTGGACCGGATTTTTGAGTACGTCATATCCGTCGTCCGCCCGCTTCTTCAAGTGCAATGACAGTGCTGCGACGTCTGGTTATCCCCTGATTGTCGCTTTTTTTTCGAAAGCTGGGCAAAAGGCACCGCCTTGGGGCATAGTCGAAGGAAGAACAGAAGAAGCGAGGGGTGATTCATGGTTGCTGGTAATACCACAAATCGGACGACGGCCCGGCGCGAGGTGGCGGTCTGGGACTTGCCGACGCGCCTGTTTCATTGGGGCCTGGTCCTTCTGGTGGCGGTTGCGGTGGTCTCCGCCAAGACCGACCGCATGACCATCCACATGCTGGCGGGGGAGGCGATCCTGGCGCTCCTGCTGTTCCGGCTGGTCTGGGGAATGATCGGCAGCCAGACCGCGCGCTTCAGCCACTTCGTGAAGGGGCCTCGCGCCGTCCTCGCCTACGCCTGCGGGATGGTTCGCGTCGGGCGCGGCGGCAAGGACTCCGCCCCGGTCGTCGGGCACAACCCGATGGGCGGGCTGATGGTGGTGGCGCTGCTCGGGGCGCTGACGCTCCAGGCGGTGGCCGGGCTCTTCACCTCCGACGACATCCTGGTGGACGGGCCGCTGGTGGCGCAGGCGTCGGGGGGCGTGGTGGCCGCCTTCAGCACGCTGCACCGCATCCTGGCCGACGGGATCCTGATCCTGATCGGCGTGCATGTGCTGGCCGTGCTGGCCTATCTGGTGGTGAAACGGGACAACCTGATCCGCCCGATGGTCACGGGGCGGAAGGCGATCCCGGCGGACGCGCCGGTCGAGTCGCCGAAGCGCCGTCCGGCGGCGCTGGCTCTGGCCGTGCTGGCCGCGGCGGCCGGGCTGGTGGCGGCGGTGGTTCAGGCGGGCTGAGGCTCGCCGCAAGGGCCCTTCCCCGCAACCGGCGGGGAAGGACGCGTTTGCGGACCGGCCGGATCAGTCGGCGCGGTAGCGCTCGTGGCAGGCCTTGCAGGCGCCGCCCACGGCGGCGAACTGCTTGGCGGTGGCGGCCTTGTCGCCGGTGGCGGCGGCGGCTTCCAGCCCCTTGGCGGCCGCCTCGTAGGCCTGGGCCTTGGCGGTGAAGTCGGCGTTGTTCGCCCAGATATCGGCCTTGGCCTTGGTGTCGCCCTTGTCGCTGCCCGCCGGGAACAGGGTGGGGATCTGGGCGGCGAAGGCGCTCATGCGCTGGGCGGCCGGGCCGACCTGGGCGACCTTGTCGCTCCCCAGCAGGTCCTTGATCTCGGCCATCGCGTTCTTGCTGGTCTGGAAACCATCCTTGCGCGCCTTGATCGAATCCTGGGCCATCGCCGTGCCGCCGACGAGGAGCAGGGCGGCCGTGGCGGCCAGCGTGACGCGGGTGAGCATGCAGATCCTCCGGATGATGGATTCGATTAGAAAGAGGTAAGATACCCCGTCCGCCGCGCGGGCTGTCAAGCCGGGCCTGTGCGGTGCAGCAAGCGGCTTCCGCGCCGAACGGCGCGTCCGTCTGCCGGGAAACCGCCCTGCTCGGGGAGTGATCGGCTTGCAAGAGCAATAAGGCGGAAGTAAGGTCCCGCGTCGCGTTCGCGCGGTCATACCAAGTTCTCACCCGAACCTTCCGCCACCTTCGTCATAGGGGCCAGTACGCCATGTCGATCATCGCGTCCCGTCTGTCGCGCATCAAGCCCTCGCCGACCATCGCCGTCACCCAGAAAGCCCGCGAGCTCGCGGCGGCCGGTCGCGACGTCATCGGCCTCGGCGCCGGCGAGCCGGACTTCGACACCCCCGACAACATCAAGGACGCCGCCATCAAGGCCATCCAGGCCGGCGACACCAAGTACACCGCCGTGGACGGCACGCCCGCGCTGAAGAAGGCCATCTGCGCCAAGTTCGAGCGCGAGAACGGCCTGACCTACGCGCCCGACCAGATCACGGTCGGCGTCGGCGGCAAGCAGGTGCTGTACAACGCCCTGATGGCGACGCTGAACCCTGGCGACGAGGTCATCATCCCGGCCCCCTACTGGGTGTCCTACCCGGACATGGTGGAACTGGCCGAAGGCACGCCGGTCTTCGTCTCCTGCCCGGCCGAGCAGGGCTTCAAGCTGCAGCCCGCCGACCTGGAGAAGGCGATCACGCCGAAGACCAAGTGGCTGATCCTGAACTCCCCGTCGAACCCGTCGGGTGCGGCCTACACGCGCGACGAGATGAAGGCCCTGACCGACGTGCTGGTGAAGCACCCGCAGGTCTGGGTGATGACCGACGACATGTATGAGCACCTGCTCTACGACGGCATCGAGTTCGTGACCCCGGCCCAGGTCGAGCCGGCGCTGTACGACCGCACGCTGACCGTCAACGGCGTGTCGAAGTCCTACGCCATGACCGGCTGGCGCATCGGCTACGCCGGCGGCCCGAAGGCGCTGATCAAGGCGATGGGCGTGATCCAGAGCCAGTCGACCTCCAACCCGACCTCGATCGCCCAGGCCGCCGCCGTCGAGGCGCTGAACGGTCCGCAGGACTTCATCAAGGAGCGCGCGGCGGTGTTCGCCCAGCGCCGCGATCTGGTGGTGTCGATGCTGAACCAGGCCAAGGGCATCTCCTGCCCGAAGCCGGAAGGCGCCTTCTACGTCTATCCGTCCTGCGCCGGCACCATCGGCAAGACGACGCCGGATGGCAAGGTGATCGAGACCGACGAGGATTTCGTCACCTACCTGCTGGAGTCGGAAGGCGTCGCGGTCGTCCAGGGTTCGGCCTTCGGCCTCGCCCCGCATTTCCGCATCTCCTACGCCACCAGCACCGAGGCCCTGGAAGAGGCCTGCAAGCGCATCCAGCGCGCCTGCGGCAATCTGAGGGACTGATCTCGGGCGGTTTTTTTGACCGGTCGTCGGGGCCGGTCATCGGGGCCGGTCGTCGGGAAGGGGCCGGAGGCGAAAGCCTCCGGCCCTTTTCTTGTGCGCGGGATCGAGGGGGTGGCTTTCACATCCTGGGCGTTTGGGCGTCTGTGGTATGGGGCGGCGCCTGGATTGCCGGCGCGGCCCTTGGAGATCAACGATCAGGAGCATCCCGACGATGCCTTACGTCGCACCGAACCAGCGGAAGATCGCCGCAGCCACAACCCTTCTGGCCAATCCGGGGCCGTACGATGCCAACCCCATCTTCGCGCCGGTGCCGCAGGCGGCCTGGGCCGAGCGGGGCTACCAGTACACCCTGACCGTCCAATGGTCGAACGTCGCCGTCGAGGGCCTGGACCCGATCACGGTGCGCGCCCACGTCCACTACAAATGGAATGGCAATGCCTGGACCAAGATCGCGGGCAACGCCTGGATTTCCGGCCTGAACGACTGGAGCACCCAGACCTCCGGGGCGGTCGTCGCGATGACGCCCGGCCAGCCCCCGGATCAGAACTATCATCCTTGACGATTCACCCCTGACGGCGCCGTCCTTCACGGCCGATGCGAGCAGGGGGCTGGCGAGGGGGCCCGAAAGGCCCCCTCCGGTCACGCGCCGCGGTCGGCCCCCGCGGCGTGCAGGGACGGCGCGGCGTCCTTGGCCGAGACCAGCCGCAGGACCAGGGCCCCGGCCGTCGCGGACAGGATGGACCCGGCGAAGACGCCCACCTTCACCGCGTCGCCCAGCTCCGGCGAGGTCGGGAAGGCCAGCGCGCCGATGAACAGGCTCATGGTGAAGCCGATGCCGCACAGCAGGGCGACACCGTAGAGCTGCGCGGTGCTGGCCCCCGCCGGCATGCCGGCGAAGCCCAGCCGGATGGTCAGCCAGGCGGTGCCGAACACCCCGACCATCTTGCCGAGGAACAGGCCGAGCGCGATGCCCAGCGGCAGCGAGCCGGTGAGGATCGAGGCGTCCATCCCGGCGAAGGACACGCCCGCGTTGGCGAAGCCGAAGACCGGGACGATCAGGAAGGCGACCCAGGGATGGATGCCGTGCTCCAGCCGGAGCAGCGGCGCATGCGGGTCCGCCGCCGCGCCGGAGACGGGACGCAGCGGGATGGTCAGGGCCAGGGTCACGCCGGCCAGCGTCGCGTGCACGCCGGACAGCAAAACCGCGCCCCACAGGCCCACGCCGAGGACGAGATAAGGCGGGAGGCTGCGCACGCCGAACCGGTTGAGGCCGATCAGCACCGCCAGGAGCAGAGCCGCCACGCCGAGCGCGGGGAGGGACAGGTCGGCGGTGTAGAACAGGGCGATGATGATGACCGCGCCCAAATCATCGATGATCGCCAGGGCCGTCAGGAAGATCTTGAGCGAGACGGGAACGCGCGGCCCGAGCAGCGACAGCACGCCGAGCGCGAAGGCGATGTCGGTCGCCGCCGGGATCGCCCAGCCGCGCACCGTCTCCGGATTGCCGCTGTTGAAGGCGAGATAGACCAGCGCCGGCACCAGCATGCCGCCCGCCGCGGCGACGCCCGGCAGGATGCGGCACGACCAGGTGGACAGCTGACCGTCCAGCATCTCCCGCTTGATTTCCAGCCCGACCAGCAGGAAGAAGATCGCCATCAGCCCGTCGTTGATCCAATGGCCGATGCTGAGCCCCAGGACGTAGGTGTGCAGCGTGTCGAAGTAGGCGGCGGAGAGGGGGGAGTTCGCCACCACCAGAGCCAGCGCCGCGGCGACCATCAGCAGGATGCCGCCCGAGGCCTCGTTGCTCATGAAGTTGCGGATGAAGGCTGCCGGGCGCCGGCCGGCGGGTTGCCTGTGAGCATCCATGGCGCGCTGTTCCTTTCGTGTACGGCCAATTAAATCGGTCGGGTGACACGTGGGGATGCGGAGGGGCCACGGACAGGTTGAATCGACCGGATTGAACCGAAAACGACCCCCTCTCCCGCTCCCGGAATGGGGCGGGAGAGGGAATTTGAGGGCTTATTGCGCGGCCAGCGTCTCCCGGCGGATCTCCACTGCCTTGTCGGCGGCCTTGCCGGTCAGCTCCTGCAGCCGTTCGAAGCTCCAGGTGAAGGTGCCGACGCCGAGCGACAGGGAGCGCAGCTCGACGATCAGGTCGTGCATCTCGGCCTGCGGCAGATAGGCCTTCACCTCGTCCCAGCCCTGCCAGCCGGGGCGCGCGTCGTAGCCCAGGATCTGCCCGCGCCGTCCGCTGACCAGCCGCTGCACCTTCGAGGTGAAGTCGCTGGGCACGGCGATGGAGACGGTCAGGATCGGCTCCAGCAGCACCGGCTCGCAGGCCGGAAGCGCCTCGGTCATCGCCTGCCGCGCCACCGTCTTGAAGGCCATCTCGGAGCTGTCCACGGCGTGGAACTGGCCGCCGGTCAGCTTCACCGCGAAATCCACCACGGGGAAGCCCAGCGGCCCGCGCACCGCGTAGTCGCGCACGCCGGTCTCCACCGCCGGGATGAACTGGCGCGGCACGACGCCGCCGACAACGCCGTCCTCGAACTGGAAGCCCGTGCCGCGGGGCAGCGGCTTGACCTCCACATGGATGTCGGCGAACTGGCCGTGGCCGCCGGTCTGCCGCTTGAAACGGGCGTGGTGGGCCGTGCCCTTGCGGATTGACTCGCGGTAGGGCACCTGCGGCGGCACGCCCTTGACCGAGACGTTGAACTTGTTGCGCAACCGGTCCATGGCGATCTGGAGATGGATGTCGCCCTGCCCCCACAGCACCAGCTCGCCGGTGTCGGTGGACTGGTCCAGCTTCAGCGACGGGTCCTCTTCGACCAGCTTCTGGATGGCCGCGGTCAGCTTCACCTCGTCGTTGCGGTTCTGGGCGTGCAGGGCGAGGCCGAAGACGGGCGGAGGCAGCTCCGGCCACAGCGCCGACCGGCCGGCGTTGCCCTTGTCGGTCAGCAGGTCCCCGGTCGCCGCCTTGTCGAGCCGGCCGAGCGCCACCACCTCGCCGGCCGCCGCCTGGGACAGCTTCTCCTGACTGTGACCCATCATGCGGAAGACGCCGGACACCCGCTCCCCGCCCAGCGTCATGCCGTCGTTGACCGTGCCACGCCAGACCCGGGCGAGGCTGATCTTTCCGGCATGGGAGCCGTTCAGCGTCTTGAAGACCTGGGCGGCCACCGTGGCGTCCGCCGGGATTCCGGCGCGCTCCGCCGAGGTGGCGACGTCCGGCCCCTCGTGGCGCAGCGCCTTCAACAGCCGGCGGATGCCGTTGTCGTTCTCCGCCGAGCCGAAGAAGACCGGGACGATCAGGTCGTCGGCCAACTCGCTGGCCAGCCGGTCGTAAATCTCCTGCGTGTCGGGGGCGACGTCCTCCAGCAGCTTTTCCAGAAGCGCGTCGTCATAGTCGGCCACGGCCTCCAGCATCTCCTGCCGGGCCTCGTGCTCGCGGTCCTTCAAGCTGTCGGGAATCTGGACGAGGTTGGACGGCTTGTGCGGGTTGAAGTGCCAGGCGCGCTCGCTGACCAGATCGACGAAGCCGGTGATCTTGCCGCCCTCGCGGATCGGCACTTCGCGCAGCACCAGCTTGCGCGCCGACACCGCCTGATAGGCCTGCACCACGTCGCGCACCCTGAGGTCGCCCAGGCTGTCCACCTTGTTGATGAACAGCAGGTGGGGGATGCGGTTGTCGTCGAGGAACTTGAACAGGGGGGCGAGCAGCACGGCCTTTTCCGGCGCCGCCTCGGCCACGATCACGGCGACGTCCGCCACCATCAGGGCGCTCTGCGTCTCGCAGGCCAGCTCCACCGAGCCGGGGCAGTCGAGCACGCTCCAGCGCTCGCCCAGGAACTCGAAGGAGGCGACGTTGACCTCGACGCTCATCTGCCGGGCCTTGGCCTCGGGGGAGCTGTCGCCGACCGCGTTGCCGTCGCGGACGCTGCCCTTGCGCGTGGTCGCCCCGGCGGCGGACAACAGGCTTTCCAGAAGCGATGTCTTGCCGCTGAGATAGGGGCCGACCAGCGCGGCGCAGCGGGCCGTCTGGATCTGTGAATGGGGCATGCACACCTCCCGTATGGCGTCTTCCCGTGTGGGCATCGGCCGGAACGCCGGGTGGCCTGGGTGGGCCGGGTTGGGACGCTGTGGCCGGATGCACCGGCGGCGCGCGTGGCCCTGACAGGGTGCCGGACTGGTCCGGTGCTTTGAAAACAGTGCCTTTTCAACGTTATGGTCCACCCGTGGCGGGGGACCTGTCGATGGAAAAAAGGGGCGGCATGACGTCACGCCGCCCCTGCTGGGGTGTCACTCCTTAGGGCGGTCCGTCGGCGTAGGGCGCCAGGGCCGCCGCGATCACCCGGTGGACGGGCGTCGGCACTCCCAGCTCCGACCCGAGTTGAACCACCGCCCCGGACAGCCAGGGCAGCTCCAGCCGTCCGCCCCGCGTCAGGTCGTTGAGCATGGACGAGGTCATGGCCGGCGGCAGGCCGTCGAGCAGCGCCTCGACGCGGGCGACGATGCCGGTGCCCAGATCCACATCGCGGGCGCGGGCCAGCCGGGCGACCTCGGCCACCGCGTCGAGGAACAGGGCGCGGCTTTCCGGGACGCGGCGGATCACCCCGGCGGGCTGGCGGGTCAGGGCGGTGACCCCGCTGAAGGGCGCCAGGAAGGCGAACTTCTCCCACTGCGCGCGCAGGATCGCCGCGGACAGCACCGCCTCGAACCCGGCCGCCTCGGCCAGCGCGTGGAAGGCGGTCAGCCGGGGCGAGGGGCGCCCGTCCAGCTCCCCGTAGGTCAGGCGGGCCAGCGTCCCGGTGTGGCGGATCACGCCGGGGGCGGCGATGGTGGCGCCGATGTGGGCGACGCCGCCCGCCACATATTCCCGCCCCAGGAGCTGGCACAGCGTGTCGAGCCCGGTGACGCCGTTCTGCACGGTGACCACCACCGTGCCCGGCTTCACCAGCGGTCGGCAGGCCTCGGCGGCGCGGTCGGTGTCCCACAGCTTGACGGCGAACAGCACGAGGTCGACCGGCCCGACCTCGGCCGGGTCGTCGGTTGCGCGGACGTCGGTCAAATGCAAGGGTGCGGCCTCGCTCTCGATGCGCAGGCCGTCGCGGCGGATGGCCTCCAGATGCCGGCCGCGCGCGATGAAATGCACCTCGGCTCCGCGGGTCGCCGCGAGGCGCGCGCCGAAATAGCCGCCGACCGCGCCCGCCCCCATGATTGCGATGCGCATGCGATGCTCCTCCCAAATGCGGTCCGGGCCGGCGCGCTCCGTTGGATGGGGCCGGGGAATCGGCGGAGGCCGGGCGGGCCTTTGGTGCCGGACGCTGGGGGACAGTGTGGCGCGCGCGGAACTTTGCGGCAATAGGCCGCAGGATTGCGGATTGCCGGACGCCAACATTCTTTCGACAGTGGGCGAACCGATCGGCGCCCTTTTTCCTGCATTGGCCGATCCGGGGGATTTGCCATGAGCGCCTTTGTCCGCGCCTTCGTCCGAACGCCGCCGCTCCGCGTCTTGAGGGTCTTGCTGATCACCCTTCTGGTCGCGGCGGTCCATCCCGCGGGCACCCGCGCCCAGACCGACGACCCGGAGCGGGTCCGCGCCATCGCTCTGAAGGCGGCGGACCTGATCGCCGCGCGGGGGCTGGAGGCGGCGGCGGCGGTGTTCAACCGCGACGGCGAGTTCCGGCACGAGGCGCTCTACGTCACGGTCATCGACTTCGCCGGGGTGTGGAAGGTCTATCCGCCCCGGCCTGCCGGGGTCGGGATGAGCGTGATCAACGTGAAGGACCCCGACGGGCGCGACATCGTCCGCGACATCCTGTCGGTGGCGCGCGACGCCGGCGAGGGCTGGGTGGAGTATCGCTGGCTGAACCCGGCCAGCAACCGGATCGAGCCGAAGACCACCTTTGTGAAGCGGGTGCCGGGCCAGGATCTGGTCGCCTATGTCGGGCTGTACCATTGACGGCGTGGGGACGTGCGTTCGAAGCGCTTGATGCGGACGCTGTTGCGGCGCACATCTTGACCCGCACCGGGCGCGCCCAAGCTTGTCGGGGTGGCCTTCACGGCATGCCGGGGCATGCGGGTTGCGCAGGGCTGCTTTTTAGAAAGTTTCTAAAGTAGGGTCTTTACCCGGGGCGCAGCGGGGCGTAGCCTTGATTGCAGCCAAGAATGGAAGACAACCCCTCGGAGGATTGGGAAACCATGCAGATCGACATCGGGATCGCGGAAGCCGACCGCAAGGCCATCGCCGAAGGCCTGAACAACGTGCTGGCCGACACCTTCGCCCTGTACCTGAAGACGCATTCCTTCCACTGGAACGTCACGGGGCCGATGTTCAACACGCTCCACACCATGTTCATGACCCAGTACACGGAACTGTGGACCGCCCTGGACGAGGTGGCGGAGCGCATCCGCGCCCTCGGCTACCCGGCGCCGGGCAGCTTCTCGCAGTTCACCAAGCTCGCCTCGATCAAGGAGGAGCAGGGCGTTCCGAACGCCCAGGAGATGCTGCGCCAGCTCGTCGAGGGGCATGAGGCCGTCGCCCGCACCGCCCGCAAGGTCTTCCCGACCGCCGAGGAGGCCAACGACCAGCCGACCGCCGACCTGCTGACCCAGCGTCTGCAGATCCACGAGAAGACCGCCTGGATGCTGCGCTCCATGCTGGAATAGTCGGCCCGCCCAGCGGCCCGCGATTCGATGGGGCGCCGTCCTTCGGGGCGGCGCCCCGTCTTTTTGGGCGTCAGGAAACAACCGGCTGGGGCCGCGCGTTCTCCTCGGATGTCCGATGGACGCGGGAGAGGGCGCCATGGCCTCCTACAACTATGACAGAACGCGGGGAGCGGACCGGGCGGCGACGGGCGGGCAGGATCTCCTGCTGCTGGCCGCAAGGCTGCTGATCGGGGCGATCTTCGTGGAGAGCGGCTTCGGCAAGCTGATCGATCTCGGGGGCTTCGCCGGGAATTTGGCGGGCCAGGGACTGCCCATGCCGATGCTGCTGGCCGTGCTCGGGGGTGCGGTGGAGTGCTTCGGCGGGCTGGCGGTGGTGCTGGGAGCCTGGACGCGGCTGGCCGCGGCGGCGGTGGTCCTTTTCACCATCATGGCGACGCTGATCGCCCACCGCTACTGGACCTACCCGCCGGAGGCCCAGGGGATGCAGCGCATCCAGTTCATGAAGAATCTCGCCATCATCGGCGGCTTCCTCGCGCTGATCGCCGCCGGGGCCGGGCGGTTCAGCGTCGACGGGCTGATGAACCGCCGCCGATGAACCGGCGGTAGGAAGGGGCCGGTCGCCCGGCCCCCGCGCCACCGGGTTACCAGTTGCCCGCCGGGCTCGGCTCGCCCGCGTGGTGGGCCAGCCAGCGCTCGGCCTCCAGGGCGGCCATGCAGCCCATGCCGGCGGCGGTGACGGCCTGCCGGTACACCTTGTCCTTCACGTCGCCGGCGGCGAAGACGCCCGGCACGTTGGTGGCCGTCGAGTCGGGGGCGGTGACGATGTAGCCCTCGGAGTCGGTCTCCACCTTGCCCTGGAAGACGGCGGTGGCCGGCACATGGCCGATGGCGACGAAGACGCCGGCCACCGGGATCACCCGCTCCTCGCCCGACTTCACGTTCTTGACGCGCACGCCGGTGACGCCACGCGGGTTCCCCATGGAACCGTCGCCCTCGCCGACGATCTCCTCGACGACGCTGTCCCAGACCACCTCGATCTTGGGGTTGCGGAACAGCCGGTCCTGCATGATCCGCTCGGCGCGGAAGCCGTCGCGGCGGTGGATGACCGTCACCTTGGAAGCGTGGTTGGTGAGGTACAGCGCCTCCTCCACCGCGGAGTTGCCGCCGCCGATCACCGCGACCTCCTTGCCGCGGAAGAAGAAGCCGTCGCAGGTGGCGCAGGCCGAAACGCCGAAGCCGCGGTAGATCTCCTCGCTGGAGATGCCCAGCCAGCGCGCCTGCGCGCCGGTGGCGATGACGACGCTGTCGGCGGTGTAGGTGTCGCCCGAGTCGCCCTTGCAGACGAAGGGGCGCTGGCTGAAATCGACGTCGGTGATCAGGTCGAAGACCATCTTGGTCCCGACATGCTCCGCCTGCTTCTGCATCTGCTCCATCAGCCACGGCCCCTGGATGGGGTCGGCGAAGCCGGGATAGTTCTCGACGTCGGTGGTGATCATGAGCTGGCCGCCCGGCTGCATCCCCTGCACCATCAGCGGCTGCAGGTTGGCGCGCGCCGCGTAGATGGCCGCGGTGTAGCCGGCGGGACCGGCGCCGATGATGAGAACCTTGGTGTGGTGGGTGCTGGGCATCGCTCTGTCCGTCACGATCTGGGCTGGCGCGGACCATAGGGCCGCGCCGAACATATGGTCCAGATCCGGCGCGCTGTCACCGGAAAGCCTGCCATGCCGGCCCATCATGGGGAGGATGTTTCACCCCGGCCGTCCGGGAAACGCCCATCAATACCGGGCCGGCACGGTTCCCGACCGGTTCTTCAGCCAGGCGCCGACGCGGTGGCGCCACTGTTCGTGCCAGATGTAGACGCTGTTGCGGACCCAGTTCATCTGCACGGCGCGGCGCCGGCCCTCGAAGGAATGGTGCCCGTGCCACGAGGTGTCGCAGCGGCGGAAGCACAGCAGCGTGCCCTCGTCCGGCGGCACCTCGGCGGCGTAATCCTCCAGGTTCGGGCTGCGCAGCACGCGCAGGCGCCCGCCCGACGCCTCCCAGGGCGGGTTCATGTAGATCAGGACGGTGACGATCTTGCTGGCCGAATCGGGGTGGATCTTGCCGTCGGTCGCCCGGCACATGCCACGGGCGGTGAACATGGTCGGGTAGCGCGACAGGTCCAGCCCGAACTTCTCCGAAAAGGCTTGGCAGACCGCCTCGCCGCGCAGCTCCTCGATCAGAGCGTCGAAGGCCGGCCCCTGCGGGAAGACGCCGAGCGGGATCGAGCCGGGCTTGTCCACCTTGGGGTAGTCGCGGTGCAGGGCCTCCAGATGCTCCCGCTTCACGAAGCCGGGGACGCAGAGGAAGTCGAACGGCTCGTGCTGAAGCGGGGTGGCGCGGAAGCGGTCCAGATCCAGCATGGAGGTGGGCATGGACATGGGGCGGTCTCCAGACGGCAACAATTCAGGCGACGGCAATTCAGGCGACGGGCGTGTCGGGGAAGGCCAGCTCGTGGCGGGCGCGCCATTCCGGGCCGACATAGTTCACGATGATCGACTTGCGCACGCCGCGGATCGGGCGCGGGGCGAAGCCATGCCACGTGTTCGTCCCGGGAACGAAGACCAGTCCCCCGTTGAAGGCGTAGGGCGCGCGGGTGACGACGGTGCGGGTGGCGTCCAGCACGTCGGTGCCCCAGCCGGCGCAGTCCGGCCCCCTGGAGAGATAGATCAGCATCGTGAACTTCTTGACGCCGATGTCGGTGTGCGGCTCCAGCCAGAAGCCGTCGGTGTCCTGGCAATATTCGATGCGCAGCGAGGTGCCCGCCAGATCGACGCCACAGATGCGCCCGATCGCCTCCGTCACCGCACGGCGCTGGAAGGCCGTGGCGACCGCGTCGCAGACGGGATGCTCGGCGCGGCTGCGGGCGCAGAAATAGCTGCGGGTGGCGTTGTTGGTGTCGCGCTTGCCCATGGTGTCGCCGACCGGAGGCGGTGCCCAGGGCAGGGCGGCGATGCCGTCCGCGGTCTCCTCGGGAAGCGCGCGCGACAACAGCCAGTGGCGATAGGGGTCATCCTTGGTCGGGGCGTCGTCCAGGCAGCGGATGAAGGCGTCCTGGACCGCGTCGGGCGAAACCATGCGAAAAGATCCAATGCGTCCAAGCGGTAAAGTCGAATTACCACGCGCCGGGACACGCGCTAAATGAATTAGCGTTCATGAACCGTTTGACAGGATTCTCTCCCGAACAGTGCAAGCAGACAACGATACGTCGTGCCATCGCGGAGCGGGGGTGTGCTCCGGATTTCATGCGCCATGCTTGGCTCGGTGGGCCAAAAGACGATGGCGCAACTCGTCGGCGACTTGCCGGGTGTCGTCCAACGTTGGGTAAGTCCAGTGGTCCAGGGCTCCGGTGAAGGGCCGGGTGAAGCCTTCCTTGTAGAGTGCTTCATGGAAGTTGCGGAATTTCGGTGAACCGCCCTCCAACTCGATCACATAGACCGGCTTTCCGGTGGAGCAGGCCTCGGAGGTCATGGACACGCTGTCGCAGGTCACCACCACGGCGTCGGCGAGCCCGAGATAGGCGAAATAGGGATTCTCCCCCGTGCCGTCCCACACCTCCGCCGGCAGGCCGTTCAGGCGGGCGCGCAGGATCGCCTCGTTGTCGGCGCCGGTGCGGCGCGACGGGGTGACCATCAGACCGGCCCCCTTGCCGCGGGCCAGTTCCGACAGCTTCTCCGCGACGTCGCCCATGATGGTCGGGGTCAGGGCGTAGACGCCGTTGGTGCCGCCGATCAGCACGGCGACCCGCGGGTGGGGCAGGTCGGCGAGCCGGGGGGCGTGGCGCTGCGCGGCCTCGGCCAGCAGCTTGGGCGTCACGCGGTGCAGGGCGCCGCGGGTGGCCATGACGTTGGGGCCGCGCAGCCGGTCGTGGCGGGGCACCACGACGAGGCCGAAGTGGCGCGGGTTGATCTGCGGGTCCTGGATGTAGACGGTGAAGGTCCGCCCGCGCGACTGCTTGCTGGCGGCCAGCAACGGCGCGATGGCCTGGCGCCCCGACCCGATCATCAGGTCGGGCCAGGGCGCGCGGATGGGATCGCCCTCCGGCCCGGCGGCGAAGCGGTTGCCCAGCCGCAGGAAGGGGCTGAGCTGGCGCCACGGGCTGCGCAGCCGCACGCGCTTCACGACGGGAGTGAGGCCCAGCGCCTCGGCGAGGCCGATGCACTGGTTTTCCATGCCGGGCTTGCCGTCCGACACGACCCAGCAGGTGAGGGAACCGGAAAGGGAGGACTGCATCGTCACACGAATGGTTTGGGGGTGCGTCTGGTTGTCGCGCCTGGGTGGGCGTCGGGGCTGGATACATCGATGGAAAGTTTTTCCACCGGCGCCGATACGGGTTTCTTGCTTGGCGTCGATGGCTGCGCCGTGTAATATCCTTTCTTCAAATCACCCCCGGAGCGACCGAGCAAACCATGCGGCGGGTCAAACTCGACCGAATTGACCGGCGGATTTTGCGCGACCTGCAAAATGACGGCCGGATGACCAACGTAGAACTCGCGAGGCGTGCCGGCATCTCTGCCCCTCCGTGTTTGCGGCGTGTCCGCGCCTTGGAAGAGGCGGGCTTCATCCGCGGCTATCACGCCGACATCAACCCCGACGCGCTCGGGTTCGGTGTCACCGTGTTCGCCCAGGTTGGCCTGTCCAGCCAAGCTGAAGTGGACCTAAAGAAATTCGAGGAACTCGTCAACTCCTGGCCCATGGTGCGTGAGTGCAACATGCTGGCTGGCGAGTATGATTTCCTGCTGAAGATCGTGGCGGAGGACTGGGACGACTACCAGCGCTTTCTGACCACGAAGCTGACGGCGGCGCCCAACGTGGCGCACGTCAAGTCGGCCCTGTCGATCCGCACGTCGAAGCACACGCCCGGTGTGCCGATCGACGTCGACTCGCCGGACATCCCCGATTCGCTGGAGGATGACGACGAGGAGGTTGAGGACGAGTCCTCGACCCGTGTGGCACGCCGCTGACGCGGCTTCGCACCGACGCATAGCCATTCACGGACAGCCGGCATCGCACCCACCTGTGGGGCGCGTTGCCGGCTGTTCGCGTTCCGGGGGCAGACGTCCTCGCGTAATTTTATGACGCCGAGCATTTCCGAAAATGGATTCCTGCCCGTCTTCGCACATGCGATGTTTTTCGCGGCGAAGGTGCTAAACTTGCGCGACACCGACTCCGCCGCTTTTGCCCGTGACGATTTTGTCCGTGATCGGGAGACGATGATGGCCTCACCCCGCCGCCGTGCCCTTCCGCCGCGCCTGTTCCTGCCGACGCTGGCGCTCGCCGCCGCCTTGGCCCTGCCGCCCCTGCTCGGCTCTCCGCCGGCCGCAGCGGCCACGCCGGGCGTCCATGCGGAGGAGATTGTCCGCTTCCCCTCGCTCGACGCCGACCTGACCAGCGGCGCCCCGACCCCCCTGACCGGGCGCTTCCTGCGCCCCAAGGCCGACGGGCCCCATCCCACCGTCGTCCTTCTGCACGGCTGCAGCGGCCTCTACGCCAAGACCGGGAGGGTGGCGTCCCGGCACATCGACTGGGCGCTGACGCTGCGCGAGCAGGGTTACGCGGTGCTGATGGTGGACAGCTTCGGCCCGCGCGGCGTGGCGGAGGTCTGCACGGTCAAGGACCGCTCCGTTCGGGCGACGGAGGAGCGCAAGCGCGACGCCTGGGCAGCGCTGGCTTATCTGCGCGCGCGCAGCGACGTGGACAGCGACCGGATCGCCCTGATGGGCTGGTCGCAGGGGGCGGGCACGGTGTTGGCCGCCTATGGGCCGGGTGGGCAGGGGAACGGCTTCCGCGCCGCCATCGCCTTCTATCCCGGCTGCCGGACTCCGCTGAGCGACGCCGACTGGCAGCCGGAAGGGCCGTTGCTGATGCTGCTGGGCGGCAAGGACGAATGGACCCCGGCCGAGCGCTGCCTGGAACTGGCGAACCGCGAACCGGTGAAGGAGCGCACCGAGGTGGTGGTCTACCCCGACGCCCATCACGGCTTCGACTCCCCCCATTCGCCGCTGCGCAAGCGCCGCAATCTGGCGACCGCCCCGGCGGGCGAGGCGACGGTCGGCACCGACGAGTCCGCCCGCAAGGACGCCATCGAACGGGTCAGCGCCTTCCTGGCGGAGCGGCTGCGGGGGTAGGAAGGCGGGTCACGGGTGAAAACAAAGCGCCCCGCACCGGTTGTCGGTGCGGGGCGTTTCGGTTCGCGGTCGGTGGCGGGGCTTGGGTCTTGTGGACCGGCCCCTGAAGCTTGAACCCGCGCTTACTTGAAGGCGACGGTGACGATCTCGTAGACCTTGGAGCCGCCGGGGGTGGAGACCTCCACGCTGTCGCCGACCGATTTGTTGATCAGCGCGCGGGCCAGCGGCGCCTGGATGGACAGCATGCCGTTCTTGATGTCGCTCTCGTCCTGGCCGACGATCTGGTAGGTGATCTCCTCGTCGGTGTCCTCGTCCGCGAGCGTGACGGTGGCGCCGAACTTCACCGAACTGCCGGACAGCTTCGTCGGGTCGATGACCTCGGCGCGGCTGATCTTGTCCTCCAGCTCCGCGACGCGGCCCTCGATGAAGCTCTGGCGTTCACGCGCGGCGGTGTATTCGGCGTTTTCCGACAGGTCCCCGTGCTCACGCGCCTCGGCGATCGCCTTGATGACGTTGGGCCGTTCGACAGTCTTGAGGTGCTTCAACTCCTCTTGCAGGCGGTTGTATCCCGCCGCAGTCATTGGAACTTTTTCCATCGTTCAATCCATCACCATGCCGACGCAGCGCCCTGGGAAAGCTACGGCGCGGCGGAGGAGGTCCGCCGCGCCGTAAACCGTCCTAATAGGAACCGCTAAGGTACGACTGCAACGGCGCGACTTCAAGGCTGCCGTTCCGGAGTGCGGCAATCGCTTCCACCGCCGCGCGTGCACCGGCCATGGTGGTGTAGTAAGGCAGGTTGTAGGTCAGCGCCGTGCGCCGCAGGCTGAAGCTGTCGGACAGGGCCTGCGCGCCGTCCGTGGTGTTGATGACCAGATGCACCTCGCCGTTGATCATCGCGTCGACGATGTGCGGCTGGCCTTCCACCACCTTGTTGATCGACTCCGCCGGGACGCCGGCCTGGCGCAGAGCCGCCGCGGTGCCGGTGGTCGCCAGCACGCGGAAGCCCATGCCGTGCAGCTTCTGCCCGATCTGCACCGCCGACGGCTTGTCGCGCTCCTTCACCGAGATGAAGACGGTGCCCTGGACCGGCAGGGTGACGCCGGCGCCGAGCTGCGACTTGGCGAAGGCCAGCGCGAAGTTGTGGTCGAGGCCCATCACCTCGCCCGTCGACTTCATCTCCGGGCCGAGCACGATGTCCACGCCGGGGAAGCGGGCGAAGGGGAACACGGCCTCCTTCACGGCGGTGTGCGGCGGTGTCGGGCCGTTCAGCGTGAAGTCGGCCAGCGTCTCGCCGGCCATGACGCGGGCGGCGATCTTGGCGATGGCGGTGCCGGTGGCCTTGGCGACGAAGGGCACTGTGCGGCTGGCGCGCGGGTTGACCTCCAGGATGTAGACCGTGCCGTCCTTCACCGCGAACTGGACGTTCATCAGGCCGACGACGTGGAGGGCGCGGGCCAGCGCCTCGCCCTGGCGGCCGATCTCGGCGATGGTCTCGGCGGGCAGCGAATAGGGCGGCAGCGCGCAGGCCGAGTCGCCGGAATGGATGCCGGCCTCCTCGATGTGCTCCATGATGCCGGCGATGTAGACCTGGCCGGTGGCGTCGGCCACCACGTCCACGTCCACCTCGATGGCGTCCTGCAGGTAGCTGTCGATCAGCACCGGGTTCTTGCCCGACACCTTCACGGCGTTGCCCATGTAGCGCTTGAGCCCGGCCATGTCGTGGACGATCTCCATGGCGCGGCCGCCCAGCACGTAGGACGGGCGGATGACGACGGGGAAGCCGATCCGCGCGGCGACCGTCTCCGCCTCCTCCAGCGACCGGGCGAGGCCGTTGGCCGGCTGGAGCAGGTTGAGCTGGTGCAGCAGCTTCTGGAACCGCTCACGGTCCTCGGCGAGGTCGATGGCGTCGGGCGAGGTGCCGAGGATCGGGATGCCGGCCTTCTCCAGCGCGTCGGCCAGCTTCAGCGGGGTCTGCCCGCCGAACTGCACGATGCAGCCGAGCACCGTGCCGTTGCGCTGCTCGACGCGGACCAGCTCGATCACGTCCTCAGCGGTCAGCGGCTCGAAATACAGGCGGTCGGCGGTGTCGTAGTCGGTGGAGACCGTCTCCGGGTTGCAGTTGACCATGATGGTCTCGATGCCGGCCTCGCGCAGCGCGTAGACGGCGTGGACGCAGCAATAGTCGAACTCGATGCCCTGGCCGATGCGGTTCGGCCCGCCGCCCAGGATGACGACCTTCTTCTTCTCGGTCGGGTCCGATTCGCACTCGGCGGCACCCGTGCCGTCGGTCTCGTAGGTGGAGTACATGTAGGGCGTGCGCGAGGCGAACTCGGCCGCGCAGGTGTCGATGCGCTTGAAGACCGGCGTGACCCCGGCGGCGCGGCGGGCCTCGGCGACCTCGGCCTCGGACGTGCCGGCCAGCTCGGCCAGACGGGCGTCGGAGAAGCCCATCTGCTTCAGCGCCTGCCAGCCGGCCTTGTCGGTCGGCAGGCCGCCGCTGCGGATCGCCTGCTCGCGGTCCACGATGGCCTTGATCTGCTCCAGGAACCACGGGTCGTACTTGGAGACCTGCTGGACCTCGGCGACGGTGAAGCCGTGGCGGAAGGCCTGGGCGATGACCAGCAGGCGGTCCGGCGTCGGCCGGGCCAGCGCGCCGCGGATGGCGGCGGCGTCCGGCGTGTCGCTGTCGCCGATGCGCACCTCGTTGAAGCCGGTCAGGCCGGTCTCCATGGAGCGCAGCGCCTTCTGCACCGACTCCTGGAAGGTGCGGCCGATCGACATGGCCTCGCCCACCGACTTCATCGAGGTGGTCAGCAGCGGCTCGGTGCCGGCGAACTTCTCGAAGGTGAAGCGCGGCATCTTGGTGACGACGTAGTCGATCGTCGGCTCGAAGCTGGCCGGGGTGGTGCCGGTGATGTCGTTGGTCAGCTCGTCCAGCGTGTAGCCGATGGCCAGCTTCGCGGCGATCTTGGCGATCGGGAAGCCGGTGGCCTTCGACGCCAGAGCGGAGGAGCGCGACACGCGCGGGTTCATCTCGATGACGATCAGGCGGCCGTTCGCCGGGTTCACCGCGAACTGGACGTTGGACCCGCCGGTCTCCACCCCGATCTCGCGCAGCACCGCGATCGAGGCGTTGCGCATGATCTGGTATTCCTTGTCCGTCAGCGTCAGCGACGGGGCGACGGTGATCGAATCGCCGGTGTGCACGCCCATCGGGTCGATGTTCTCGATGGCGCAGACGATGATGCAGTTGTCCGCCTTGTCGCGGACGACCTCCATCTCGTACTCCTTCCAGCCCAGCACCGATTCCTCGATCAGCACCTCGCCGACCGGGCTGGCGCGCAGGCCGCCGCGCACGATGTCCTCGAACTCGGCGCGGTTGTAGGCGATGCCGCCGCCGGTGCCGGCCAGCGTGAAGCTGGGGCGGATGATCGCGGGCAGCCCGACGAACTCCAGCGCCTCGGTCGCCTCCTGCATGTTGCGCACGAGGCGCGAGCGCGGCGATTCCAGGCCCAGCTTGTCCATGGCGTCGCGGAACAGGATGCGGTCCTCGGCCTTGGCGATGACGTCGCGCTTGGCGCCGATCATCTCCACGCCCAGCCGCTCCAGCGTGCCGTCGTCGGACAGGGCCATGGCGGTGTTCAGCGCGGTCTGGCCGCCCATGGTCGGCAGCAGGGCGTCGGGGCGCTCCTTCTCCAGGATCTTCGCCACCACGGCCGGGGTGATCGGCTCGATGTAAGTGGCGTCGGCCAGACCCGGATCGGTCATGATGGTGGCCGGGTTGGAGTTGACCAGGATGACGCGGAAGCCTTCCTCGCGCAGCGCCTTGCACGCCTGGACGCCGGAGTAATCGAACTCGCAAGCCTGGCCGATGACGATCGGCCCCGCGCCGATGATGCAGATGGATTTGATATCAGTGCGCTTGGGCATGGGTCCGCTTCTCGACGTTCGTGCAGCAAAAGCCCCCTCGCGCCATTGGCCCCCTGGCGGGGGCGCGGGTGTGAGGGGGCACGGATCAATATGTCGTTGCGAGGCCCCTTTATAGGGAACAAGGCGGCGCGGGGGAAGGGGTGGGATGATGCGCGGGCCACATGTCTGAAACATCGCCAGCGGGCGGCGAGGCAAGGCTTGAACCTGCGCCGAAAGGGCGTCATCAATCGGGGTGCGCCGGAAACCCGGCGCTTTCCGACATCGACCAGCGGGAGAAGCCCGCACACCTTGACCTGATTGCCGCCGGAGTTCGCGCCCCACGATGACCCACGCTTTCGCCAAGGACAGCCGCGCCTGCGCCGCCTGCGTTTCGTGGGGGGGCGACCGCGCCCTGTCGGACGACAACACGCTCGTCCACGTCGACCGCTACAGCGCGGAGGGGGAGTGCCGGACGGCGACCAGCCAGGATTACCGGAAGGTCACACGCTCCTACCACACCTGCCCGACCTGGGCGCCGCTGCCGATGCTGAAGAAGCATGGCGGGCGCCCGGAGCGCCAGCCGGTCTTCGCCAGCCGCCCCGCCCCCGCCTCCGCGCCGAAGCCGGTCCCGGAGCCTGTGGCCGCAGCGCCGGTGCGCGTGGTCACGGCCGCCGCCCCCGCCGTTCCGCCGCCGCCGCCCGCGCCGCCGGTCTGCCGGTCGGAGCCGCTGGACCTCGAGCAGATTCCGCAGATCGCCAGCCTGCTCTACGTCCATTGGCGGCGCGTCGGCCGCGGGCGCCCGATGCCGGAGGCACGCGACATCGACACCGCGCAGATCCGCGAATGCGTGCCGCGCCTGTGCCTGATGGAGCCGTTGCGCGGCGGCGAGGATTTCCTCTACCGCGCCTGCGGGCGGGCGGTGCAGCGCCGGATCGGCCAGCGCGCGGTGCCGCGCCCGGTCAGCGACTGCCACCCCGCCGAGGCGGCGGCGCGTTTCAACGCCGACCTGCGCGCCTGCCTGGAGACAGGGGAACCGCGCGGCCTTCTGGTGCGCGACGACCCGATGCTGCCGGGGGCGCGCTTCGTCGAACTGCTGCTGCCGCTGTCCGACGAGGACGGCCGCCCGGCCCGCGTGCTGGCCTTCCGGCACGTGCCGGGGGGCTGACGGGAGCGGCGCGGTGCCCTGGAGCGCGCAACCTCCACCGGATGGGCCGTCTCCCGGAACGCCGGCCCCGGCGCCCGGCGACGCCAAGCCGGCCGGTGGCGCCGACATGGTGGGGGTCTGGCCCTCCGCCGTGTGGATCGCCGTCGGCACGCTCTTCTATCTGGAGAACCCGCAGAGCTTCGCCGGCTGGAAGGGCGCGCTCTATTACGTGGTCGGCACCGCCGCCGTGGCGCTGGTGATCGGCCTCGTCAGCCTGAATCTGCGCCGCGCCATAACCGGCATGCTGGCCGAGGTGTTTCCCCGCCGCGACCGCTTCACCGACCTCGTGAGCCTGATGCTGCGGCTGATGCTGGCGACCGCGGAAGGCATGCTGGTGGCTTTGCTCGCCCGCTGGACACTGGGCGGGCTGGGGTAGGGTGGCCCTTCGCCAACCAATCGGCGCTACACTGGACGTCTCGGGACCGGACGTCCCAGGGGATCACATGTGACATCCCCTCTCCCGTCCCAGGAGAGGGAAGGGGCCCACGCAATGCGTGGGAAGGGTGAGGGTGCTTCCAAGAAGCAGTGCCCTGATCCTCGTGCGACCCTCACCCGCCCGCTGCGCGGGCACCCTCTCCCGGGACGGGAGAGGGGGTTGAACGCCAAATACGATAGCCGTGGGAGGGGCCATGCTGAACCTGTCCGCCTACTGGTCGCCGGCCGAACTGGCCGTCAACGGCGTCATCCTGCTGCATCTGGTCGGGGCGCTGGGGCTCGGCATCCTGATGGGGTACGAGCGCTCCTTCCACGGGCGGGCGGCGGGGATGCGGACCTATGCGCTGGTCTGCCTCGCCTCGACGGCGCTGACCGTCGTCAACGCCTATCCGGGACTGTGGTACGGCGGCATCGGGAACGGAAGCGGTGGGGGCGGCGACCCGACGCGGGTCATCCAGGGCATCGTGACGGGCATCGGTTTCCTCGGCGCCGGGGTCATCATGCGGGAGGGCTTCTCCATCCGTGGCCTGTCCACCGCGGCGTCGATCTGGACGGCAGCGGCGATCGGGGTGACCATCGGGCTGGGCTTCTACGCCGCAGCCATCGGTGCGGCCTTCCTGGTCATTCTGGTGATGAGCGCCTTCCAAAGGCTGGAGGCGGTGCTGCCCCACCACACGGTGGTCCAGGTGATGCTGGTGTTCGAGCGCGAGCACGCGCCCCCGGCGGAGATGCTTCGCGTCAAGGCGCTGGAGCACGGCTACGAGATCGTGTCCTGGGCCTTCCATCTGCGCAATGGCAGCGGCCACTTGGAGTATCAGCTCACGCTCCAGGCCAACGGCACGCCGGACCCGATGGAGCTGATCGACAAGCTCGCCCACAGCAGCCGGGTGGTGGAGTTCCGCCTGTCGCCGTCGCGCATGTGAGGCGCCGGAGCGCCTACTTGTCCAACAGGAAATAGGCGAAGTCGATGCTGGGCGCGGCCAGCCCGAACTGCGTCAGCAGCGTGTGCGCCTGCCCGCGGTGGTGGGTCTGGTGGTTGAAGACATGGGCCAGCACCGCGGAAAAGGGCATGGTGAAGGCCTGCCCGGCCAGCGAGTGGTAGTGGAGGTCCGCGGCGAAGCGCGCCTCCTCCTGTTCCGCCACGACGCGGATGAGGCGCTCGTCCTCCGCCTCGCGGGCGGCGCGCAGCTCGTCGAAGCCGTCATGAAGGATCTCGTCCAGGGCGAAGGGCGTCGGTCCGTCCCCCTCGATGCGGCGCAGCCATACCCGGTCGGCCACCAGGATGTGGTTCAACGTGCCCCGCACCGAGCGGAAGAAGGCGCTGCGGTCCTCGCGGTACTGGGCGTCCGACAGCTCGGCCGCCACAGCGTAGAGGCGGCGGTTGGCCCAGCGGTTGTAGCGCGCGAACCGTTCGAAATGCGCCTTCATCGCCCTCTCTCCCTTTCCTAGACCCCGGCGCGCTTGGCCGACAGGCCGGCGGGGGACAGCAGCACCTCGCGCTTGCCCTGGTGGTTGGCTTGGCCGACCACGCGCTCCGTCTCCATCCGCTCGACCAGACGGGCGGCGCGGTTGTAGCCGATCTGGAGCTGGCGCTGGATGAAGCTGACCGACACCTTGCCCTCGCGCACCACGAGGTTGACGGCCTGCATGTAGAGGTCGTCGCCGGAGTTGCCGCCGCCGCTCTCGTCGTCCTCGTCGGCGACCGCCTCATCCTCTTCCTCGGTGATGGCGGTGACGTAGTTGGGGGCGCCCTGCGACTTGATGAACTGCACGATCTCCTCGACCTCCGAATCGGAGACGAAGGGGCCGTGGACGCGGGTGATTCGGCCGCCACCGGCCATGTAGAGCATGTCGCCCTGGCCGAGAAGCTGCTCCGCCCCGGCCTCGCCCAGGATGGTGCGGCTGTCGATCTTGGAGGTGACCTGGAAGCTGATGCGGGTCGGGAAGTTGGCCTTGATGGTGCCGGTGATGACGTCCACCGACGGGCGCTGCGTCGCCATGATCAGGTGGATGCCGGCGGCGCGGGCCATCTGGGCGAGGCGCTGGATCGCCGCCTCGATCTCCTTGCCCGCCACCAGCATCAGGTCGGCCATCTCGTCCACGATGACCACGATGTAGGGGAGCGGCGTCGGTTCCTGCGGGGTCAGGTCGAAGACGGTCTCGGCCTCGCCCGGCACATGGCGGCGGGGCATCGGCTCGCCGTTGGCGATCATCTCGGCGATGCGGGCGTTGTAGCCCTCGATGTTGCGCACGCCGAGCTTGGACATCGCCTCGTAGCGGCTCTCCATCTCGCGCACGGCCCAGCGCAGCGCGATCACCGCCTTCTTCGGGTCGGTCACCACCGGGGTCAGCAGATGCGGGATGCCGTCATAGACCGACAGCTCCAGCATCTTCGGGTCCACCATGATGAAGCGGCAGCGCTCCGGCGGCAGCCGGTAGAGCAGCGACAGGATCATCGTGTTGATGGCCACCGACTTGCCCGAACCGGTGGTGCCGGCGACCAGCAGGTGCGGCATGCGGGCGAGGTCGGCGACCACCGGCTCCCCGCTGATGTCCTTGCCGAGCGCGATGGCGAGATGGGCCTGCGACTCGGCGAAGGCCGCGTGGTCGAACATCTCGCGCAGATAGACCATCTCGCGCACCGGGTTCGGCAGTTCCACGCCGATCACGCTGCGGCCCGGCACGATGGCGATGCGGGCGGTGACCACGCTCATGGAGCGGGCGATGTCGTCGGTCAGGTTGATGACCGTGGCCGACTTGGTGCCCGGCGCCGGCTCGAACTCGTAGAGCGTCACGACGGGGCCGGGGCGCACGTCCATGATCTCGCCGCGGACGCGGAAGTTTCGCAGCACCGTCTCCAGCATCCGCGCGTTGCGGGCCAGGACCGTCTCGTCATGCTGCTGCGGCGGGCGCGGCGGCGGGTTCTGGAGGAGCGTGGTGCCGGGCAGGGCGTAGGGATCGTCCTCGCCGGCCGGCAACACATCCGCGTCCGATTCGGAATCGTCGCCGAGATCGTCGCTATCGCCGTCGTCCAGGTCGCCGTCGCCGAAGTCACCGGTGTCGTCGCTATCCTCCGCCTCGTCCTCATAGGCGAGGGCGTCGTCCGCCTCCTCCTCGGATTCCGCGTCCCCGGGCAGCGCCTCGGCGTCGGGAATCAGGAGATCCTCCACCTCCGCGGGCGCGTCCACGGCCGCATCCGACACCAGGGCCGGGGGAGCCGTCTCGGCGGCGCGCGCCTCGTAGGCCCATTCGACGCCGGACAGGAAGGCGAAGCCGGCGACGACCGCCAGCGCCTCGTCGCCGAGGTTGGTCGAATAGACCGTGCCGGCGCGCGGGGTTCCGGGCAGCACCTCCACGTCCCACAGCAGCCGCCCGTCCGGGCGCGCGTTGGGGATGAGGTTGAAGGGGCGGCCGTTCAGCGCGCACCACAGATTGAATTCGTCGGCGGTGACGACTCCCGACTGGGTCGCGGGCGCGGTCAGGTGGGGCGTGCGCGGCGTCATGCCGGGGCTCCCGGTTTCTGTTCGGTGGAGGAGGACTCGCCGTCTTCGGCGTCGTCGGAGGTGTCTTCGGGGCTGTCGTCGGCTTCTGGCTCGGTCTCGGTGTCCGCGGTCCCGTCCGTATCGCCGTCGATGTCGGCGCCCTCGTCCGCAAGGAACTCGGGTTCGCTGTCCACCGTGTCGTCCGCCTCCGGCCCGTCATCATGCGGACTCTCGATCTCAACCTCCGCCTCTTCGTCCGCCGCAAGGGGGGCAAGCGCGGTGCAGGGCGGTTCGTCCGGCGGCTGCTCGTAGGCGGCGACCAGGATCTTGTCGATGGTCTCGCCGTCGCTGGACATGGGCAGAGCCAGCCGCTCCCAGGTCCGCATGACGCCGCTGAAATCGGCGGTGTAGACGCGGGCGACCGGCAACCGTTCGCGCAGGAGGGAGGCGTATTCGGGGCGCAGGATGGCCCGCTGCTCCTCCGGCAGATCGTCCAGCGTGGCGCCCAGGCGCGAATGCCCGAAGGCGGCCGCGAGGGACCGGCCGTAATAGGAATAAACGAAGTCGTCGTCGCCGATGACCTCGAAAATCACAATATTATCCTTCCACGGCCGCAGGTCGGCCGGGGCGATGCTGCTGGACACCGGCGGCTTCCCGCCGATGCATTTGGTGAGCCAGAAGTCAAGCAGGCCGCTCAGGTGCGGCGTCGCCAGCTCGGTTCTTTCCTTGATCATGGATTGGGCGCGGAATTTCTCGGGCGGCGCCCCGCGGGGCTACCCCCTGGAGCTTTCATGGACCGCCGGAACCATACCCGCAAGCGACGGGCAGGCGCAACCGCAAGGGACCGCCCCGTTCAAGCCGGCTTAACCCTGTCGCCCGGATGCCGCAGTGGCGGTGCGGGAACCTGCCTCCGAGGTTCAGTCCCCGCACCGCAAGAGCGTGTCACGCCGCGCAGGTAACCCCGGTGCCGCCCAGCCCGCAATAGCCAGCGGGATTCTTGGACAGATACTGCTGGTGATAGTCCTCGGCGTAGTAGAAGGGCGGGGCCTCGCGCAGCTCCGTCGTCACCGGGCCGAAGCCGGCCTGCTCCAGGCGGGCCTGATAGGACTCGCGGCTGGCCTCGGCGGCGGCGCGCTGGGCGTCGGTGTGGGTGTAGATGGCGGAGCGGTACTGGGTGCCCACGTCGTTGCCCTGGCGCATGCCCTGGGTCGGGTCGTGCGCCTCCCAGAAGACGCGCAGCAACTCCTCGAACCCGACCTTGGCGGGGTCGTAGACGACGCGCACCACCTCGGTGTGGCCGGTGCGGCCGGAGCAGACCTCCTCGTAGGTCGGGTTGGGGGTGTGGCCGCCCTGATAGCCAACCATGGTCGTCCAGACGCCCGGCACCTTCCAGAACTTGCGCTCCGCCCCCCAGAAGCAGCCGAGCCCGAAGTCGGCGACCTCCAGCCCCTCCGGATAGGGCGGGGTCAGCGGGTTGCCGTTGACGTGATGGCGGGGCGGCACGGGAACCGGCGTGTCGCGTCCGGGCAGCGCTTCCTCCGCGCTGGGCAGCGCCAGGGGCTTGCGCATGAACATTCCGAGCATCTCGGCCTCTCCGATGGCGTAGGATTTGGGGATGGGGGTTTGGGGATTATGTCGGGTCGCCCCGCCCCGGAGGCAAGTCGCCGCCTTTGCACGGGAGCCTTCCGCGGCCCGGCGTGTTTACCCTTCGGAATGTTCAGTCCAAGGTGGAACCGCGGGGAGAGAACGATGACGATCGACGACGCCACCCTCCAGCGCCTGATCGACAAGGGGCGCAAGCACGGCAACCGGCTCAGCGTCGAGCAACTCGGCCAGGACGTGCCGGTGGAAACCATGACCCCGGAGGAGGTCGCCGTGGTGGTGGAGCGGCTGGAGGCCGCGGGCATCGACGTGGAGCTGACCGACGAACGGCTGAAGCGCCCGCGCAGCGGCGGTGGCGGCGACTACCAGCGCGGGGCCGGGGTGGTCACCATCGCCAGCCCGGCGGCCCCCGCCGTCTCAGCCCCCGGCGCCCGCCCTTCCGAACATGGCTGGGCCGACGAGGGTCTGGGCCACGCCCACGGCGCGCATCACGGCTCGCGCCGGGCGCCGACCTGGGACCGCGACGGCGTGGACATGCTGCCCATCGTCTCGGTCCTGGTCGTGGCGCTGGTGCTGATCATCGCCCTGGGCGGCTGAGGACCGGCCTCCGGTCCGGCCTCAGCCCGGCTTGGCCAGGGCGTGGATGAGGATGGCCGCGGTCGCCGCGACGTTCAGCGACTGGATGCGGCCGGTGCCGGGCAGGGTCAGGATGTCCTCGCAGGCGGCGAGGGTGGCGGGGGGAAGCCCGTCCTCCTCGTTGCCCAGCACGACGGCGGCGGGCCGGTCGCCCGTGGTGAGGACCGCCGGGTCGGTGACCACCGCCCGGCCGCGGCCCAGCGCCGTCCCGGCCACCCGGTAGGCCTCGCGCAGCCGCTTCAGAACCGCCGGCAGGTTGGCCGCCCGGTACAGCTCCACCCATTCGAACCCGCCCTCGGCCACCCGGTAGGCGGATTCCGACGGCAGGGCCTGTCCGGGATGGTCCGAGACCACGACGCGCCGCAGGCCGAAGAAGGCGGCGGTGCGCAGGATGGCGCCCAGATTGTGCGGGTTGCCGACCCCGTCCAGGATCAGCAGCGGCTGGCCGTCCGCCGCCCAGCGCTTCGCCGCCTCCCCGTCGAAGGCGGGCACCGGGCGCGGCGCGATCAGCGCGACCACCCCGCCGTGCAGCACCGTCCCGGCGACCTTCGCCAGCTCGTCGGCCTCGACCATGCGGTAGGGTTTGCGTGCCGCCGCCATCGCCTTGCAGAAGTCGCCGGTCTTCGCCTTCAGCCGCTCTTCGAAGAACAGCCGTTCCACCCGCGCCGCGTCATGGGCGAACAGGGCGGACACGGCGGACAGGCCGGCGACGCGGAACAGCTTGCCCGGCTCCTCCCGCGGTTCCTCCCGGCGGACGTCCTTGCTGGCCTGGGCCGGACGCGGACGGGAGGAGCGGGCAGGGGACGGGACGGGCGGACGGCCGCGCGGGGTCGTCGGCTTCGGCATGATGGACTCGGGGTCTTGCGGGAACGGGCCGGCATTCTGGACCAACCCGTTCCCGAACTCAAAGCCCTGAGTGGTTTTCCTGCAGCCATCGCTTGACGAGCTGCGCCGCGTGATTGTGAAACAAGATCGACACGGATTTCACGGACCTGGGCGCGGATTTCACGGATTCCTTAATCCAGGCCGCATCTCAGGCGCATCCGCCTCAACCGTTCCGTGAAGCCCGGTTTCAATCCGAGCAATCCGTGTCGATCTTTGCCCGCGTTTCCCGCGCGTTGCCTTCATAAGGACCGCGTTCAATCTCCGCCGTTCCGTCTCCGCGCGTAGCCGGCGTAGGCCGCAGCGGCAGCGGCCGCGACCCCGGCGACGAGCAGCGGCGACACCCAGTCGGGCGGCGGGGTGCGGAAGCCGCCGGTGACGCCGCGGCCGCGCTCCACCGGGCTGAACAGGTTCCCGTCGCTCGGCGCGGCGGGCGGAGTCCGGCTGAAATGGCGGTGGGCGCCGTAGCCGGCGATCTTCTCCATCAGGCGCGGCGCCACCGCGTGCCCCAGCCGGGTCAACGGCGTCATCGCCCCGACCATCGCCTGGGCGCGCGGGCGCAGGGCGAGGGACAGCACGGTGTCCGCCACGTCCTGCGGGTCGCCGTAGAAGGGGCTTTCCGCGTCGAGCTGGTGCCCGGTGTAATTGGCGCCGTGCGACATGCCCGGCGTGTCGGTGAAGAAGGGATAGACTCCGCAGACATGGACGCCCGGCGCGTCGACCAGCTCCGCCCGCAGGCTTTCCAGAAGGCCCTCCAGCCCGAACTTGCTGGCCGCGTAGGCGGCGGCGTAGGGGGCGGGCGCCCAGGCCCCGACCGACACCGTGTTGATGAGCACGCCATGGCCCTGCCGGCGGAACAGCGGCAGCACGGCGTGGGCGGCGTGCAAGGGACCGAACAGGTTGGTCTCGACGACGCGGCGGTGCGCCTCCAGCGGCGTGTCCTCGAACCGCCCGACGGCGCCGACTCCGGCGTTGCTCACCCAGACGTCGATGCCGCCGTACACCTGCATCGCCCGGTTGGCCAGCCGGAGAACCGCCTGGGCGTCGGTGACGTCGGTGGGCACCACCTCGGCCTCGCCCCCCAGCTCCCGGCATTCCTCGGCGACCTCGTCGAGCAGGGCCTCCCGCCGGGCGGCCAGCACCAGCCGGGCGCCCTCCCGCGCGAAGGTCAGGGCGGTGGCCCGCCCGATCCCGCTCGACGCTCCGGTTACGACCACCACGGCCCCGCGCACGCTGTCCATCCATCCTCTCCCGTCAATGCCTCACTGCGGCATCAACAGGACAGGACGGCCCGGCGTCGCGGTGCCGCAGTGGAGTTGGGTTGGCGTTGCCGTGGATCAGATCAGCTTGATCGCCAGGAAGCCGCCGATCAGCGCGACGGCGAAGGCGGTGGTGACCAGGGTCAGCCGCTTTTCGATGAAGGCGCGCACCGGCTCGCCGAACCAGTAGAGCAGGGCGGCGACCAGATAGAAGCGGATGGCCCGCGACAGGATCGAGGCGCCGATGAACACCCAGATGTTCAGCTTCGCGACACCCGCGGTGATGGTCAGCAGCTTGTAGGGGATGGGCGTCATGCCCTTGATGATGAGAATTTCCGCGCCGTATTCGACGAAGGTATGGCGCAGCGTCTCGAACTGGGCTTCCAGGTGGTAGAAGTCGATGACCGCCTTGCCGATGGCCTCGTACAGGAAGTAGCCGATCATGTAGCCGGCGACGCCGCCCACCACCGAGGCCAGCGTGCAGATCGTCGCGATCCGCCACGCGGCCTGCCGGTTGGCGAGCACCATCGGCACCATCAGGATGTCCGGCGGGATCGGAAAGAAGGAGCTTTCCGCGAAGGAAACCCCCGCCAGCCAGGTGGTGGCGTTCTTCGAGGCCGCCTTGGCCATCGTCCAGTCGTAAAGGCGCTTCAGCATGCCGGTCGCAGCCCGTGTTGTGCCGGTGAGGGAGCCCCTGTTTTAGCGGGGGACCGTGTCAGCGGCTACGACCAATTCGGGGCGGCCCCGGAAAGGCTAAGCCATCGGCCTAGCGGGGCGCGGGCCTGCTCCCGGATTCGGCGGCGTCCGGTTCCGCCTTCTCAGGGTCGGCGCGCGCCACCGGATCGCAGTCGCCGTCGCGGGAGCCGCCGGGATGGCCGCCGGGCATTCCGCGGTAGCGCGTGTCCGGGTTGGACCCGCCACCACCACTCTGTTCGTCGCAAAGAGGCTCGATGTCGGTCTTGTGAATGTCCTTGGGCTCGGCGCCTTTTTGTCCTGCGGTGTCGTCGGCCATGGCCGTTCTCCGGCTGCGGGAATGGAAACCGGGCAACAGATGGGCGCCGCCGCGGTTCCCGTCCCGCTGACGCTCACTTGGTCGCGGTTTCCAGATAGGCGATCAGGTCGGCCCGGTCCTCCGGCTTCGCCACCCCGGCGAAGGCCATGCGGCTGTCGGGGATCACCGCCTTCGGGTTGGCGAGATAGGGGTCGAGCGTCTTGGCGTCCCACGCGATGCCGGAGGCCTTCAGCCCCTCGGAGTAGTTGGCGAAGCTGTCCACCGTGCCGGCCTTGCGCCCGAACAGCCCATGCAGCGTCGGGCCGACGCGGTTCTTGCCCGCCTCCATCGTGTGGCAGGCCTTGCACTGGCGGAACAGCTTCTCGCCGTTCGCCGGATCGCCGTCGGCCAGGGCTGGGAGCGGCGCCGCGGCGAGAAGGACCAGGGCGGCCAAGGCTACAGGGGCAGCGGTGCGGGCGGCGGTTCGCATGGGTCGGGGGCCTCCTTCGTTTCGCCGCGGCGGAAGGTCGCGGCGTCGAGGGAGACTTTACGGATCGCCGGAGTCCGGGCCATTGGACTTTGGATCAGCGGAGTCCGCGCCCTTTTCGGACGCCGCCTCCGGTTTCAGCGCCTCGTCCAGCCAGGCGAGGTGGGGCGCGGCGGCGCGGCGGGCCTCCTCCTCCATGCGGCGGTAGCGGGCGATCACCTCCTGGCCGAAGGCGGTCAGGCCGGTCCCGCCGCCCTCGCGCCCGCCGACGTTGGTGCGCACCACCGGCTCGCGGAAGGCGGAATTCATGGTTTCCACCAGGAACCACGCGCGGCGGAAGGACATGCCGAGCGCCCGCGCCGCCGCGGAGATCGAGCCGGTGCGGTCGATCTCCTCCAGCAGGGACACCTTGCCGGGCCCGATGGCGCCGGAGGGGTGGAGGAAGCGCAGCCGGATGTCGGTCGTCATGGCCTGAAGTCTCGCCGGGAAACGGAGGGGTCTCCGCCCAAGGTATCACCTGCCGCCCGGCGGCCGGTCGCGAATCTGGGGGGCTCCGCGTCTGCAACCAAAGTCGAATTTACCGGCCTTCCTCGAAACCGCGATAACGGCGGGGCGCTGTGACGGATACCGATCATCGGACGAACGGACACAGGGCGCACAACCCGCCAAACGTCATTCCACGACATTCAGTTCGGGCAATCCGCTTCGGGAGGAAACCGCCGTGATCCATCAGGCCCTGGAAACGCTCAGCAAGCAGGTCGCCATCCGGCCGCGCTACGACAACTTCATCGGCGGCCAGTGGGTTCCGCCGACGAAGGGCCAGTATTTCACCAACCTGACCCCGATCACCGGCAAGACGCTGTGCGAGGTCGCCCGCTCCACCGCCGAGGACATCGAGAAGGCTCTGGACGCCGCCCACAAGGCCAAGGACGCCTGGGGCCGCACCTCCCCGGCGGAGCGCGCGCGCATCCTGAACAAGATCGCCGACCGCATGGAAGAGCGTCTGGACGTCCTGGCGCTGGCCGAGACGCTGGACAACGGCAAGCCGATCCGCGAGACGACCCACGCCGACCTGCCCCTCGCCATCGACCATTTCCGCTACTTCGCCGGCTGCGTCCGCGCCCAGGAAGGCACCATCGCGGAAATCGACCACACCACCTACGCCTATCACTTCCATGAGCCGCTGGGCGTCGTCGGCCAGATCATCCCGTGGAACTTCCCGCTGCTGATGGCCGTGTGGAAGCTGGCCCCGGCGCTGGCCGCCGGCAACTGCGTCGTGCTGAAGCCCGCCGAGCAGACCCCGATGGCCATCATGGTGCTGATGGAGATCATCGGCGACCTGCTGCCCGACGGCGTCCTCAACGTCGTCAACGGCTTCGGCATCGAGGCCGGCAAGCCGCTGGCCCAGAGCCCGCGCATCGCCAAGATCGCCTTCACCGGCGAGACGACGACCGGCCGCCTGATCATGCAGTACGCGGCGGAGAACATCATCCCGGTCACGCTGGAGCTGGGCGGCAAGTCGCCGAACATCTTCTTCAACGACGTGATGGCCGACGACGACGAGTTCCTGGACAAGGCGCTGGAAGGCTTTGCCATGTTCGCGCTGAACCAGGGCGAGGTCTGCACCTGCCCGTCGCGCGTCCTGGTGCAGGAGAAGATCTACGACAAGTTCATGGAGCGGGCGGTGGCCCGCGTCGGCGCGGTGAAGCAGGGCAGCCCGCTCGACCCCGCGACGATGATCGGCGCCCAGGCGTCCATCGACCAGCTCGAGAAGATCCTCTCCTACATCGACATCGGCAAGGCCGAGGGGGCAAAGGTGCTGGTCGGCGGCGAGCGCGCCCATCTGGGCGGCGAGCTGGAGAGCGGCTACTACGTCCAGCCGACGGTCTTCGAAGGCCACAACAAGATGCGCATCTTCCAGGAGGAGATCTTCGGGCCGGTCGTGTCCGTGACCACCTTCAAGACCGAGGAGGAGGCGCTCGCCATCGCCAACGACACGCTCTACGGCCTGGGCGCCGGCGTGTGGAGCCGCGACGGCAACCGCGCCTTCCGCATGGGCCGGGCCATCCAGGCCGGCCGCGTGTGGACCAACTGCTACCACCTCTACCCGGCCCACGCGGCCTTCGGCGGCTACAAGCAGTCGGGCATCGGTCGCGAGACCCACAAGATGATGCTCGACCATTACCAGCAGACCAAGAACCTGCTGGTCAGCTACAGCCCGAAGGCTCTGGGCTTCTTCTAAGCGTCCTGTCTCCTCCCTGACGACCTTTGGGCCGGCGGCCATTCGGCCTCCGGCCCTTTTTCTCATCCGACGGGCCATTCATTCGGGAGTGTCCGCCCATGGTCGAACGAGTCGTCGCCACACCGGCGGCCCTGGCGCTGATCGAAAAGCTGCGCGGGCTCTACGGACCGCTGTTCTTCCACCAGTCCGGCGGCTGCTGCGACGGCAGCGCGCCGATGTGCTTCATGGACGGCGAGTTCCGCCCCGGCGGGCAGGACGTCCGGCTGGGGGAGATCGGGGGCTGTCCCTTCTACATGGGGGCGGCGCAGTTCGAGTACTGGTCGCACACCCAGCTCATCATCGACGTGGTGCCGGGCCGCGGCGCCAGCTTCTCGCTGGAGGCGCCGGAGGGCGTTCGCTTCCTCACCCGTTCCCGCCTGTTCTCCGATGGCGAGGTGGAGGCGCTGTGCTCCGATCCAAGCGATATGACGAAAAAGGCATAGCGCTGTTTCGTGGAATGCGGTATTCAGGATTCGACTTTGGGACTTTCCCAGTCGGCACGGCCTCCGGGCGGTCTGATCCGTGTTCAGACCGGCTCCCCCGCGTGGTGGTGCATATGGAACCGAACTCAGGCGCCTTCCGCGACGGCGGAGGGCGTCTTTTTCGTTGCGTGGGAGTGGTGGTCCCTTGGACCTTTGGATGAGCGGGGGCTGCGGTTCCGTCCGCAGCCTCCCCTTCATCCGATGAACGCCGGCGTGGCGTTCAGGCGCGCTTCCAGGTCGTGCCCTGCGGGCCGTCCTCGAGAATGATGCCGAGGTCGGCCAGCTCCTTGCGGATGCGGTCGGCCTCCGCGTAGTTCTTGGCCTTGCGGGCGGCCAGACGGTCGTCGATGCGCTGCTGGATGTCGATGTCGGACAGGGCGGCGGCCCCCTTCGGCGCCCAGCGGAACCACGCCTCCGGGTCTTGCTGGAGCAGGCCCAGCGCCTCGCCGGCGGCGCGCAGCGCGCCCTTGGCGGCGGCCTTCCCGGCATCCCCCGTCGCCTTGTTCACCGCCGAGGCCAGCTCGTGCATATGGGAGATGGCGAGCGGGCTGTTGAGGTCGTCCTCCAGCGCGGCCAGCACGTCGAAGGGCAGTTCGGCGTCCGCCGCGGCGGGCTCGCCGCGCAACGCCTGGTACCAGCGGTCGAGCGTCGCCTTGGACTGCTTCAGCCCCTCCCGGGTGAAGTCCAGCGGCTGGCGGTAGTGGGCGCTCATCAGCGTCAGCCGGATGGCCTCGCCGGGGAACTCGTCCAGCAGATCGTGCACGGTGAAGAAGTTGCCCAGCGACTTGGACATCTTCTCGCCCTCGACGGTCACGAAGCCGTTGTGGACCCAGTAGCGGGCCAGCGGCTCTCCGTCGTGGGCGCAGCGGCTCTGGGCGATCTCGTTCTCATGGTGCGGGAAGATCAGGTCCAGCCCGCCGCCGTGGATGTCGAAGGTGACCCCCAGATGCTCCTTGGCCATGGCCGAGCATTCGATGTGCCAGCCCGGCCGGCCGCGGCCCCATGGGCTGTCCCAGCCGGGCTGGCCGTCGGCGCTCGGCTTCCACAGCACGAAGTCGGAGGAGTCGCGCTTGTAGGGGGCGACCTCGACGCGGGCGCCGGCGATCATCTCGTCCAGCGAGCGGCGGGAGAGCTGCCCGTACTCCGCCATCGACGGCACGGAGAACAGCACATGCCCTTCCGCGGCGTAGGCGTGGCCGCGCTCGATCAGCAGGCCGATCAGGGCAACCATGTGCGAGATGTGGTGCGTGGCGCGCGGCTCGATGGTCGGGCGCAGCGCGTTCAGCGCGTCCATGTCGGCGTGGTAGAGGTCCGCGGTGCGCTTGGTCAGCGCCTCGATCGGCTCCCCGCTGTCGCGCGAGCGGTCGATGATCTTGTCGTCCACGTCGGTGATGTTGCGGACGTAGGTCACCGCCGGGTACAGCCGTTGCAGCAGCCGGAACAGCAGGTCGAACACCACCACCGGGCGGGCGTTGCCGATGTGCGCGGTGTCGTAGACCGTGGGTCCACACACATACATGCCCACCCGGTCCGGACTCATCGGCTCGAAGCGTTCCTTGCGGCGGGTCAGCGTGTTGTAGAGGTCCAGCGGCACGGCGCCCTATCTCCTGTGAAAGGTTCATCCCCCTCCCCCGCCCAGCGGGGAAGGGCCGGGGTGGGGGAAAAGGACTTCAGGCCGTCTCTCCCGCGAGGCGCTTTTGCGCGCGGGTTCGGCCGATCAGGGGTAGCAGGTTCTTCAATTCCGGTCCATGGTCCCGCCCGGTGAGGGCCCGGCGCAGGGGGAGGAACAAATCCTTGCCCTTCCGACCCGTCTTCGCCTTCACCGCACCCGTCCAGGTGCCCCAGGTGGAGAGGTCCCACGGCTCATCCGGCAGCAGGGCCGCCGCCTCGGCGAGGAAGGCGGGATCGTCCGCCGCCGGGGCGACCGGGGCGTGGGTCACCGCCCACCAGTCGCGGGCCTCCGCGACGCGCGACAGGTTGGGGCGCACCGCCTCCCAGAAGGCGGCGTCGGCATCATCCAGACCCAGCGCGGCCAGTTCCCCGGACACCCGCTCGAAGGGCAGCAGGTGGAGGATGCGGGCGTTCAGCCGCAGCAGCTCCTCCGGGTCGAACTTCGGGGTGGCGCGCGACACCTTGGCGATGTCGAACTCGGCCACCAGCTCGTCCAGCGTCAGCCGAGGCTCGATGGCGTCGGAGGTGCCGAGCTTGGCGAGCAGGCTGGCCAGCGCCATCGGCTCGATCCCCTCCTCCTCGCGCAAGGACGCCACCGACAGGCTGCCCAGCCGCTTGGACAGGCCCTGTCCCGTCGCGTCGGTCAGCAGCGGCAGATGGGCGAAGACCGGGATGGCCCCACCAACCGCCTCGAAGATCTGGATCTGCACCGCCGTGTTGGCGACGTGGTCCTCGCCCCGGATGACGTGGGTGATGGCGAGGTCGGCGTCGTCCACCACGCTGGTAAGCGTGTAGAGCGGGCGCCCGTCCTCGCGGATCAGCACGGGATCGCTGAGCGCGGAGCCTTCGAAATGCACCGGCCCGCGCACGAGGTCGGTCCATTCGACCGGTTTGTGCTCCAGCTTGAAGCGCCAGTGCGGCTTGCGCCCCTCCGACTCCAGGCGGGCGCGGTCGGCGTCGCTCAGGCGGAGCGCCGCCCGGTCGTAGATCGGCGGACGGCCCTGCGAGACGAGGCTGGCGCGCTTGAGGTTCAGCTCCTCCGGCGTCTCGTAGCAGGGGTAGAGCCGGCCGGACGCCTTCAGCGCCGCCGCCACCGCGTCGTAGCGGCCGTAGCGGTCGCTTTCCCGCGCGAAGCGGTCCCAGGTCAGGCCGAGCCAGGTCAGGTCCCGCTCGATCCCCTCCGCGTATTCCGGCTTGGACCGCTCCTCGTCCGTGTCGTCGAGGCGCAGCAGGAAATTGCCGCCCGCCTTGTGCGCGAACAGCCAGTTGACGAGCGCAAGGCGCACATTGCCGACATGGAGGAGACCGGTCGGGCTGGGGGCGAAGCGGACGGCGACGGACATGCGGGCATCATTCGAAAGTCGGGAACAGGGCGGCAGTCGTAGCACGCCGCGCGCCCGTCCGAAAGACGCCCATCAGGCGCCAAGGGGCCTATCGCGTTTGGAGAAGAATCCCTCTCCCGCCCCGGGAGAGGGTGGCGCCGAAGGTGCCGGGTGAGGGTCGTCCGAGGATCAATCCGCTGATCCTTGGCGATACCCTCACCCTTCCCACGCTTCGCGTGGGCCCCTTCCCTCTCCCGGGACGGGAGAGGGGATGTCAAGCGCGGCCTCCACCCCTCCACAATTTCCGGCGCACATGGATTGTTTCGATTGAAACAATTCTTGCGCGGAGCGGTGGCGGAGGCGATGCTGTCCCTCTGTGCGGGTTTTCGGCCCGCGAAACCAATTGGAACGGGAGAGCGGCCATGAAGCTGGCCGAAGCCCTGCTGCGCGCGCTGAAGGATCGCGGCGCACAGGCCATGTTCGGGATTCCGGGCGACTTCGCCTTGCCCTTCTTCAAGGTGGCGGAGGAAACGCAAATCCTGCCCCTCCACACGCTGAGCCACGAGCCGGCGGTGGGCTTCGCGGCGGACGCGGCGGCGCGTTACAGTTCGACGCTGGGGGTGGCGGCGGTCACCTACGGGGCGGGCGCCTTCAACATGGTGAACGCGGTGGCCGGCGCCTACGCCGAGAAGTCGCCGGTTGTCGTCATCTCCGGCGCGCCGGGCACGACGGAGGGCAATGCCGGCCTGCTGCTGCACCACCAGGGCCGCACGCTGGACACGCAGTTCCAGGTGTTCAAGGAGATCACCGTAGCCCAGGCTCGGCTGGACGACCCGGCCAAGGCTCCGGCGGAGATCGCCCGCGTGCTGGGGGCCGCCCGCGCTTTGTCGCGCCCGGTCTATCTGGAAATTCCCCGCAACATGGTCAACGCCAAGGTCGAGCCGGTGGGCGCCGACCCCGCCTGGCCGGTGGACCGCGACGCGCTGGCCGCCTGCGCCGACGAGGTTCTGGCGGCCATGCGCTCGGCCACGTCGCCGGTGCTGATGGTCTGCGTCGAGGTCCGCCGCTACGGGCTGGAGGCCAAGGTGGCGGAGCTGGCGCAGCGGCTGGGCGTGCCGGTGGTCACCACCTTCATGGGGCGCGGCCTGCTGGCCGACGCGCCGACCCCGCCGCTCGGCACCTACATCGGCGTGGCGGGCGACGCGGAGATCACCCGGCTGGTCGAGGAGTCGGACGGGTTGTTCCTGCTCGGCGCCATCCTCAGCGACACCAACTTCGCGGTGTCCCAGCGCAAGATCGACCTGCGCAAGACCATCCACGCCTTCGACCGGGCGGTGACCCTGGGCTATCACACCTACGCCGACATCCCGCTGGGCGGGCTGGTGGACGCGCTGCTGGAGCGGTTGCCGCCGTCCGACCGGACGACCCGCGGCAAGGAGCCCCACGCCTATCCGACCGGCCTGCAGGCGGACGGCGAACCGATCGCCCCGATGGACATCGCCCGCGCCGTCAACGACCGCGTCCGCGCCGGGCAGGAGCCGCTGCTGATCGCCGCGGACATGGGCGACTGCCTGTTCACCGCGATGGACATGATCGACGCCGGGCTGATGGCGCCGGGCTATTACGCGGGCATGGGCTTCGGCGTGCCGGCGGGCATCGGGGCGCAGTGCGTGTCGGGCGGCAAGCGCATCCTGACCGTGGTCGGCGACGGCGCCTTCCAGATGACCGGGTGGGAGCTTGGCAACTGCCGACGGCTGGGCATCGACCCCATCGTGATCCTGTTCAACAACGCCAGTTGGGAGATGCTGCGCACCTTCCAGCCCGAATCCGCCTTCAACGACCTGGACGACTGGCGCTTCGCCGACATGGCGGCGGGCATGGGCGGCGATGGCGTCCGCGTGCGCACGCGGGCGGAGTTGAAGGCGGCGCTGGACAAGGCCTTCGCCACGCGCGGGCGCTTCCAGCTGATCGAGGCGATGATCCCGCGCGGCGTGCTGTCCGACACGCTGGCCCGCTTCGTCCAGGGGCAGAAGCGCCTGCACGCAGCACCCCGGGAGTAAGGGGCGGGAACCGCGTCCGCAGGCTGGCGGCCAGCCACCCAACGATCGGGATTGCCCGCTAAGCCGTTGTCGCGCTTGCGCTTGGAGCGAGGTGCCGAAGCGAAATACCCCCTTCGGCACCGCCGCGGCGCAACAATTCGTTAACCATAAAAGCCCACCCTGTCCCTGCTTTCGGGCAGAATTTATTCAGGGACGAGGACGGCGATGACCTGCATTGTTGGCTTGGTGGACGGCGATCGTGTGTGGATGGGCGGTGACAGCGCGGGCGTGAACGGCCTGGACATCACCGTACGCGCGGACACCAAGGTGTTCCGCAACGCCGATCTGCTGATCGGCTTCACCAGCAGCTTCCGCATGGGCCAGCTTCTGCATTACCGGCTGGAGCCGCCGCACCGCGACCCCGAGGCCGACGTCTTCCGCTACATGGTCGTCGATTTCGTGGACGCCGTGCGCGGCTGCCTGAAGGACGGCGGCTACGCCCACCGCTCCAACGACGTGGAGACCGGCGGCACCTTCATGGTCGGGTACGAGGGGCGGCTCTTCTCGATCCAGTCCGACTATCAGGTGGGCGAGGCGGTGCGCGGTTATCACGCCATCGGCTGCGGGTCCGACTACGCGCTGGGCTCGCTCGCCTCCACGGTCGGCCTGCCGGCGGAGGAGCGGGTGCTGAAGGCGCTGGAATGCGCCGAGCTGTTCAGCGGCGGCGTGCGCGCGCCCTTCACCATCCAGTCGATGGTTCGCCGCCCGCATCTGGCGCTGACCGAAGCGGCGTAAAGCCACAATAAAAATCAGGACTTCCCGCGCCGTTTTCGCCATCCGGCAAGACGGCGCGAAGTCATGCCTGCGCCATGGCAAACTGTGTTATAGGGACGGCGCTCCGTCCGCCAGAGATGGAGAAGAAAAAGACCATAAATACAGTGGGTGCTAGAGAATGGTGGACCAAACTGTTGGTGATGCGGATCGTTTGATCGGCGAAGAGTCGCGCGATGTCTCGGGTCATGTGCATGGCCTGCCGGCTTACTGCAATTCGCCTTACTTCGTGTTCCCGGCACTGATCCTTCTGCTGATCATGCCGCTGTCGATCCTTTTCCACCCGTCCTGGATCGTTCCGCTGGCCGAGCTGTACGCGGTCGGCATGATGGTGACGATCATCCGCCTGACGCGCTGACGCGTCGGCCTTCCCCCGCCCCGGCCTTTCGCTCCCGCTTCCCAGGGAACGGCCGGGGTGGAGCCCATTCCGTCTCCTTACGCCAGCAGGCCCGTCATCACCGCGCGGAGCTGCGCCGGCCTCACCGGCTTGTTCAGCACGTGGCAGCCCTTGGCCTGCGCCTCCTCCACCACCTCGGCGGTGCGGTTGGCGGTGATCAGGACCGACGGCAGGTCCGCCCCGCAACGCTCGCGCACCCGCGCGATCTCGGTGAAGCCGATCACCCCGTCGTCCAGGTGGTAGTCGGCGAACAGCACGTCCGGGGCCACCGCCCCAAGCCCGGCCAGCGCCTCATCGCCCGACGCCGCGGTGGCGACGCTGCACCCCCAGCCCTCCAGAAGCGCGCGCATCCCGGCCAGCACCGCCGGCTCGTTGTCGATCACCAGCACCCGGGTGCCGGCCAGCCGGTTCGAGGCCGTCTGCACCGGCGCCTCCAGCGCGCGCACCGGGCGCGCGTAGCGCCCGAAGGGCACCGTCACCGCGAAGACCGACCCCCGGCCCGGCTGCGACCGCACGGTGATCGGGTGGTCGAGCATCCGCGCCACCCGCTCCACGATGGCGAGACCGAGGCCCATGCCGCGCACCCGCTCGTTGGCGCAGGGCGTGTCGAGGCGGCGGAACTCCTGAAAGATCTCGTCCAGCTTGTCGGCGGGCACGCCGGGGCCGGTGTCCCAGACCTCAATCCGCAAACCTTCCGGCGTCCGCCGGCAGCCGACCAGCACGCGCCCGGCGCCGCCCCGCGCCGCCCTCTTCGCCTGGGTGTAGCGCAGGGCGTTGGACAGGAAGTTCTGCAAGATCCGGCGCAGCAGACGGATGTCGCTGCGCACCACGGCGTGGCTGGGCACGACGCAGAGGTCCAGGCCCCGCTCCTTCGCCACCGCCGCGTATTCGGTGGCCAGCGCGCCGAACAGGCTCTTGATCGGGAAATCGGCGATCTCCGGCCGCACCGCCCCGGCGTCCAGCTTGGAAATGTCCAGCAACGCCGACAGCAGGTCCTCGACCGAGGCCAGGGCGACGTCGATGTTGTCGACCAGCCCGCGGTTGGGCTCCGGCTGCTCCAGGTCGCCCAGCGCCGAGACGAACAGCCGCGCCGCGTTCAGCGGTTGCAGCAGGTCGTGGCTGGCGGCCGCCAGGAAGCGCGTCTTGGACAGGTTGGCCTGCTCCGCCTCCGCCTTGGCCAGCCGCAGCGCCTCCTCCGCGGCGATGCGCTCGGCGATCTCCTGCTGGAGCTGGCTGTTGAGGCGTGTCAGCTCGGCGGTGCGCTCGACGACGCGGCGCTCCAGGCTGTCCTTGGCGTCGGCCAGCGCCTCCGCCGCCATGCGCCGCTCGGTGATGTCGTGGATCAGGCCGAAATAGCCCAGAACCTCCGGCTTGCCGCCGCCGCGCCGCTCGCCGAAATGCGGGATGTAGGTGGCGACGGCGTAGCGCGGCGCTCCGTTCTCGCCGGGCAGCTCCAGGTCGAAGGTCACCTCCTCGCCGGCCAGCGCGCGCAGCACGTAGGAGCGCCGCACCTCGTAATACAGGTCGCCCAGCGCCGCCCACATGGGCTGGCCCTCGATCTCCTCGCGCTTGCGGTTGAACCAGCCCTCGTAGGCCTTGTTGACGAAGCGGAAGCGCTGCTCGGCGTCGACATAGGCGATCAGCGCCGGCACCGCGTCGGTGACCAGCCGGATGCGCTCCTCGCTGTCGCGCAGCGCCTGCTCGGCCCGCTTGCGCTCGGTGATGTCGGTGAAGGTCAGGACGAAGCCGCCGCCCGGCATGGGGTTGCGGCTGATCTCCAGCACCGTGCCGTCCAGCCAGGGCTGCTCGACGAGGCAGCTCGGCATCATCAGCGCCTTCAGCGACAGGCCGCGGTCGCCGAGGGCCGCGTGGTGCAGCACGAAGTCGGCGAAGCCCGCCCCGCGCTCCGCCACCTTGGCGGGCAGGCGCAACAGGCCGGTGAAGCGCTCGTTCCAGGCGACCAGCCGCTGGTCGCGGTCGTACACCCCGACCCCCTGGGCGATGTTGTCCAGCGTCGCCTGGAGGAGCGCCGACTTCTCGGCCAGCTCGCGCTCGCGGCGGCGGGTCTCATGCTCCTTGATGTCGGTGATGTCGGTGTAGACGCCGACCACCCCGCCGTCGCGGGTCCGCCGCTCGTTGACCTGGACCCAGCGCCCGTCGGCCAGCCGGTAGACGTAGGGACCCTTCAGCGCCCGGTGCTGGGCCAGCCGTTCCGACAGCCAGCGGTCGGGCCGCGGGTAGGCGTCGGCGATGGTGCGCGAGGAGGCGGCCAGCTCGGCGATCTCCTGGAAGCGGATGCCCGGCAGGATGCGGTCGCGGATTTCCGGCCACAGGGCCAGATACTTGCTGTTGCACAGGACCAGCCGGTCGTCGGCGTCGAAGATGGCGAAGCCCTCGTTGACCGACTCGATGGCCTCCGACAGGCGGCCGCGCATGGTGTCGGCCAGCTCCTTGGCGCGGGCCAGCGCACGGTGGCTGTCCTCCAGCTCGCGCAGGGCGCGTTCCAGTTCCAGCGTGCGCTCGCGCACCTTCTGCTCAAGGACGATGGCGGTCTGGAACAGGGAGAAGGCGCCCCCCTGCACGTCCATCGACCGCTCCACCCGGTCCATCAGCACCTGATTGATGCGGCGGAGCTTGGCGTTCTCGCGCTCCAGCGCCTCCAGCCGCTTGTCCTCGCCGGTGGGGGGAGGGGTGGCTGGAATGGTGGCGGGCGGTGTTTCAGCGGGTGGGCGGGACGGTTCCCGCCAGTCGAAGATGAGCGTCATCGCGCACCTATCGCGACACCGGTGAAGGTCTGGTTGACGTGCATGGCGTTGTACTGCTCGCCGTAGGCGCAGAAGCCGACGACGTTGTGCCGCGCCAGCGCCGCTGACATGACGTGCTTGAGCTGCCGCTGCTCCAGCTCCAGCCGGCGCAGGATGCAGTCGCAGCCGAGCACGAGGTCGGGCGGCCCGCCGACCTCCGCGGCCAGCTTGCGCATCATCTCCTCAAGGTTCTCCACCGGGTCGACGCCGCGGGCGACGGTCAGCACGATCCCCTCGTCGATGGCGCAGTAGAAGGTCAGGCTCTCGTCGTCGTTGACCTTCTGGATGGAGCGGACATGGTATTCGCCCCCCACCCGCACGACGACGGGATAGGCGGCGAAGATCAGGGGGGTCAGCGGCTCCCCCTCCAGCCCGACCATGCGGGCGTACTCGCGGCCCGCCGGCTCGGCGTTGATCTCGGTGACGATGCGGCGCTGCGGATCGGCCCCGGTCACCACCATCTTGGCGTCGGACGCCACGAAATGCTCGGTCCGGAAGACCACGAAGCGGCGCGCCGTGGTGACCAGCATCAGCACGGCGGCGTTGGTGTGGAACCGCCCCTCGTGCAGGACGAAGGTGCGCTCGAACCGCAGCTCGTCCCCGGCGGAGCCGCCGAACAGCGGGATGTCCATCAGCACGCTGTGCAGCGCGCTGACCACCATCTCCTCCGCCCGCGACATGCCGTCGATCATCAGAAAGGCGAAGCTGCCATGGTCGGGGAAGGCGTCGGTCCGGGCGGCCAAGGCGACGTCGCGCTGCTCCATCAGGTTGCGCAGGACGCGCGGCGCCTCGGCGATGGAGAAGCGGTCGAGGTCGTCGATGCGCTGGGTGGCGATGGTGAAGTCGGCGCGCGGGAAGCCGATCCCGACCAGCGACCCGGCGGCATAGCCGAAGGGCGTGATCTCCCCCGCCGTGGTGCAGCCGACCACGGGCACCGGCCCGAACAGCTCGGCCAGCGCCGCCGCCAGCTCCACCCGGTCGTAATGGGCGGAGCAGAAGACCAGCACCATCTCCAGCTCCGCGGCGGCGGCGGGGTTCCCCCCGCACAGCCCCTCGAACAGGTCACGCGCGGCGGCGGGGGCGTCCTCCGCCATCGAGACGGCCCGCGGCAGGGACGGGCTGGGCGCGCTGGGCACAGAGGCGCTGGGCGGAGCATCGGAGAGGAGAGCGTCCGAGGCCGGATGGCTGGTCACAATGCGGGTCCCGAAAAGCATCGGCATGGCATCCAACACCCCAGACAGCCACCCGACGCCGGAAGGCCGGCCGGGGAATGTGGGCGGATGACCTATAGGTTACTTCAGCGCCGCCCGCCGGGCAAAGCCGGCGCGGGGGTGCGGGCATGCGACCATCGTCTAAGAAAGCTTGGCGTTGCCCATGCTCAGCCGGTCCGGCGCGCCATCGCCTCGCGGCCGCGCGCCGGTGTGCTTCGTTTCTTCGCGTCGCCCGGCGGGACGCCGTTCATCAGGAAGCGCAAGGTCGGCGAGCGGCGGACCAGCCCGTGATGGAACGCCAGCGGCACGAACAACCCCACCGCGGTGACCGCCGCGAACTCCAGCAGGGGCGGGGCGGTGACGGCCAGCAGGGCGAAGCCGGCGGCCATGACCACCAAGTGGTGCAGCAAGTAGATGGTGTAGGAGGCCTGCGACAGCGTCCGCACCCGGCGGCTCTCCGCCGAGAAGAAGGACTGCGTCAGACCAAGGACGAAGCGGAAGGCCGACCAGGCGGCGACGGCGCGCAGCGCCTCGTCGAGGAAGCGGACCGGCATCGGCTTCTCCACGCCGACCATGCCGATGTGGATGGCGAAACAGACCAGATAGGTCAGGGCCACGCCCCAGCTCGCCTTGGCGTAGCGCGCGGCCCCGCCCGGCCAATGGGCGATCAGCACGCCGACCGCGAAGAAGCCCGCCGAGACGACGATGCTCACCGCCGTCGAGTTGGTCGGCACCAGCGGCGTCACCAGCCAGTCGGAGATGTTGTCGAAGCCCAGCACCCCCATCATGACGAGGCTGAGCAGGAGCGGAGGCAGCCAGTCCGGCGGATCGGCCAGCCAGCGGGCCGGCCCCGGCGCGCGCTCCGCCAGCCGCCGGTGCAGCGCGACCAGCAGCGGGTAGGCGAGGCAGAGCGCCAGCACGCTGATGAACAGCTCGACCAGGAACCACAGGTGATAGACGAGCCCGCCGCTCCAGAAGGCCGCGGGGACGGTTTGGGTGACGAATTCGCCTGCGGTCAGGCCGGGGTCGATGGCGCGGCTTTCCATCCAGAGCTGCGCGACGTTCAGCGTCGCCGCCATGGCGACCAGCGGCACCAGCAGCCGCGAGGCGCGCGAGGTCAGCACCGCCCGCGGCCCGTGGCGGCGCAGGCTGTGGGTGATCAGCAGGCCGGAGATCAGGAAGAAGGCGGGCATGCGGAAACTGTGGATGAAGTCCGCGAACAGCCCGATCCAGGCGATGCCGTCGGGCGAATTCATCACCCAGTCGTAGCCCGGCGTGTAGATCAGCGCCGCGTGGTAGGGCACGCCGAGGATCATCAGCAGGCTGCGCGCCGCGTCCAGCGAATGATCCCGTGTGCCGCCCATTCCAATTGATACGCCCGCCGTCGCCATCGCCCACACCTTTCGGGGTCTCTTTCGTTTCACCTCTCCGAACGAACGCGCCAGGGCATCGTCCGGACGCGCTAGGGGCGGTGGCGCATTCGGGGGACCGAGGTGGGGGTAAGCCGTTCTTACCGGTTGCGCTCCGTCCGCACCGGCGCGCCGAGGGCTCACGACGCAAGGGTTCACGGCGATGGCCCGGACCTGTTACAAGACCGCTGCGGAGCGCTCGCATTCACGCGGGTGGCGCCGTCGTTCGCGCCCGTATTTCCGCGGGTGGCTTTTGGAGGATTCCGTCATGCTCTGGCTCGCCGCCTACATCGGCAGCGTACTTGCCATCAACTACGCCTTCAGCTTGGCGCCGCATCTGGATCTGGTGTGGTCCTGCTGGGCCGGGTTGATCTTCATCCTGCGCGACATGGTCCAGGTCCGTTACGGCCACTGGTCGCTGGCCGCCATGCTGGCCGCCACGCTGCTGTCCTTCCTGCTGGCCGACCCCTTCGTCGCGACGGCCAGCGTCACCGCCTTCGCGGTGTCGGAACTGATCGACTGGGGCGTCTTCACCGTCACCCGCCGCCCGCTGCGCGACCGGCTGTGGATCAGCGCCGCCCTGTCGGTGCCGGTGGACACGGCGCTGTTCTTCGGCATGCTCGGCATCTGGGACCCGACGGTCTGGGCGGCGAGCCTCGCGTCCAAGCTGGCCGGCGTGTCGGCGGTGTGGATGCTGATGCGCGCCCGGTCGGCGCGGCCGGCGACGGCCTGATCCGGTCCCGGATTTGGCAATCGCCGACTCGGCGACCCGCCGGTTCCGCCGCGGCTGGTCCCAGCCGTGCCGGGGCAACGCGGCGTCGGCGATTGCCAAAAGGACCGCAGGGCGTCAGGCCACGGAGGCCGCGGTCTCGGTGGTTTGGCGGGGGACGGGCGCCTCGTCGGGGATCTCGACCAGGAAGATGGCGCCACGGCCCGGGCGCGACAGCACGCGCACCCGGTAGCCGAGCAACCGGCTGAGCCGCGCCACCGTGGCGAGGCCGAGGCCGAGGCCCTTGCGCCGATCGCGCTCCGGATTGCCGATCTGGTAGAAGTCCTCGAAGATCAGATGCAGCCGGTCCTGCGGGATGCCGGGGCCGGTGTCCTGCACCTTGATGGCGGTGAATCCGCGCGCCTGCCGGCAGGTCACGCGGATGGTGCCGCTGTGGGTGTATTTCAGCGCGTTGCTCAGCAGGTTGCGGACGATCCGCTCCAGCATCGCCGGGTCGGTCGTCACGCGGGCGCCGCCGCAGGTGACGCGGAAGCCCAGACCCTTGCCGGCGGCCTCCAGCCGGCCCTCCTCGCAGATGCGCTCCAGGAAGACGGGCAGGTCCAGCTCGGAGAGCTGCGGGCTGATCACGCCGGTTTCCAGAGTGGCGATGTCCATCAGCGAGTTCAGCAGGCGCTGCGTCGCCTCGAACCCGTCGCGGGCGGCGTCCAACAGCTTGCGCAGCCGGGGGCTGTCCGCCTGCTCGCCGATCATGTGCAGATAGATGCCCAGCGTCTGGAGCGGCTGGCGCAGGTCGTGGCTGGCGGCGGCGAGGAAGCGCGACTTGGCGGCGTTCGCCTGCTCCGCCTCGGCCCGCGCCAGCGCCAGCGCATCGTAGCTGCGGCGCAGCTCCGCCATGCGGTCGCGGTCCTGCAGCACGGAGTTGACGGTGGCGACCAGAAGCAGCGTGATGATCAGGCCGGCGAACAGAACCGCCCGCGGCGTGGCGCTGGCCACGCTCTCGTCGAAGGCGTGGGTGCCGGACAGGACGAGCGTCCAAGGGCGGCCGAACACCTCGACATGGAGGGTCTCCCGGAACGCGGCGTCGCGGGCGACCGCGGAATCGAACATCAGGGAGTCCGCAGTAATCTCCGTCCCGTCATGGACACGGATGTCCAGGAGCTCGGACGCGCCCCGGCTCATGATGCTGCGCATCAGGTCGTGCGCGCGGAAGGGGCTGTAGACGAAGCCGAGCAGAGCCTCCCGCCGGTCGGTGGCGGTGGTCAGGGGCAGGGCTTGGTCGTAGACGGGCACATAGATGAGGAAGCCGGGCTGCACGTCCTCTTCGGTTTCCTGGACCAGCCGCAGCCGGGCGGTGGCCGCGGCGGTGCCGCTGCCGCGGGCGCGCTCCATGGCGGCCTGGCGGGTCGGCTCGGCGTGCATGTCGAAGCCGAAGGCCCGCAGGTTGCGGCTGGCGAAGGGCTCGATGTAGATGATGGGAAAATATTCTGGCCGTTCCCCCTCCGGCGTCACGCGGTAGCTGTAGAAGCCGGCGGCGTGCAGCGACGCCTCGTGCTGCTCCCGGTCGGACGCCTTGACGCGCTTGGCGTAGCCGATGCCCTGGATGCCGGGATAGCGGTCCTCCACATGCAGGCCGGTGACGTAGGCCCGCCATTCCGTGCGGCTGATCTGCCCGCCGCCGGCGTCCACCATCGCCACGGCGCCCTGGAGCATCTGTTCGTAGGTGTCGAGCCGCGCCGTGACGTCGCCCGCCAGATCGCGCGCCAGAGCGCGGAAGCGCGCCTCGGCCAGCCGGTGGTTCTGCTCGGTCAGCAGCCACCAGGCGAGTCCGGTCAGCAGCAACCCCAGCCCGAAGACCGCCCAGCTTTCCCAGGAACGGAACAGCCGTCCGTCGGATACGGCGGCGCGCTTGCGCTTAGGCTTGAGCGGTGCGGCGGGCGCCGGCGGTAAGGGAACGTCCATGCCGGTCCGGCCCGTCACGCCGTACCGGCGGCCTGTTCCCGCAGCACCTTGGTCAGCACCGCCTGCAGATGGGGCGGCAGCACCGGTTTCTGCAGGACGGTCAGCCCACGGGCGCGGGCGTCGCGCAGCCCTTCGGTGGAGGTGTCGCCGGTGATGATGACGCCCGGCACCTCGGCCCCTGACTCCGCCCGGATGCGGTCGATGGCCTGCACCCCGGTGCGCCCTTCGCGCAGCCGGTAGTCGGCCAGGATGGCGTGCGGCGTTTCCCCGGCGATGGACAGGCGGTCGACAGCCTCGCCCTCGCTTTCGGCGGTGACGACCCGGTACCCCCACATCTCCAGGAGGAGATTGAGAGCCTGCAGAACCGTCCGCTCGTCGTCGATCACCATGACGAGCTTGTCCTGGTCGTCGTCACCCGCGGAAGTCACTGTGTCCAATCCATCCGTTCAGAAAGGCCGGTGATCTTACAGACCAACAGGCATCCGGCCAGAAAATAGTACCGCACCCGTGAGATGGGCGCCATGCAGAGGGGCGGCTGTGTAGCACAGACGATGGTTTGTTCGGTCAGTACATTTGTCCTATTACCTCCATTGCGTGCCTATGGCCGGCGCGGCAAAGCCCCGCATTCCTGATGGGTTCGATCAAAAGCATTGAGCTGGCGGAGCGCATCGTCCATTCTTCCGGCCCTCCGGACAGTCCTATGACCTTCCTTCGGGCGACCAATATCTTCGGGCGGCGGCAATGACGGGCGAACGCATATATCTGTATGACACCACGCTGCGCGACGGGGCGCAGACCCAGGACGTGGATTTCTCCGTCGCCGACAAGATCGCCATCGCCCGCGACCTCGACCGGCTGGGAATCGACTATGTGGAAGGCGGCTGGCCCGGCGCCAACCCGACCGACGACCAGTTCTTCGCCGAGGCGCCGGACCTCGCCCGCTCGACCTTCACCGCCTTCGGCATGACGCGCCGTCCCGGCCGCAGCACCGCGAACGACCCGCAGCTCGCCGCCCTGATCCAGTCCAAGGCGCGCGCCGTCTGCATCGTCGGCAAGACCTGGGACTTCCATGTCGACGTGGCGCTGGCCATCCCGCGCGAGGAAAACATCGCGCTGATCGCCGACAGCATCGCCGCGCTGAAGGCCGCCAAGGGCGAGGCGCTGTTTGACGCCGAGCATTTCTTCGACGGCTACAAGCGCAACCCGGCCTATGCCGCGTCCTGCATCAAGGCCGCCTACGAGGCGGGGGCGCGCTGGGTCGTGCTGTGCGACACCAACGGCGGCACGCTGCCCCACGAGATCGACGCGATCGTCCGGCAGGTGATCGAGGAGCATGGCATCCCCGGCGACCGGCTGGGCATCCACTGCCACAACGACACCGAGAACGCCGTCGCCAACTCGCTGGCCGCGGTGCGCGCCGGGGTGCGGATGGTGCAGGGGACGATCAACGGGCTGGGCGAGCGTTGCGGCAACGCCAATCTCGTCTCGCTGATCCCGTCGCTGATGCTGAAGATGGGCTGCGACGTCGGCATCCGGCCCGTCGACCTGCCGCTGCTGACCGAGATCAGCCGCAAGTTCGACGAGCGGCTGAACCGCGCGCCGAACCGCCACGCCCCCTACGTCGGCGCCAGCGCCTTCGCCCACAAGGGCGGGCTGCACGTCTCCGCCGTGGAGAAGGACCCATCCTCCTACGAGCATGTCGAGCCGGAGGCGGTCGGCAACCGCCGCCAGATTGTCATGTCGGACCAGGCGGGCCGTTCCAACGTCATCGCGCGGCTGCGCGAGATGGGCATGGCCGTGGACCCGAAGGACGAGCGGCTGAACCGCCTGCTCGACGTCGTGAAGCAGCGCGACACCGAGGGCTACGCCTACGACACCGCCGAGGCCAGCTTCGAGCTGCTGGTCCGCCGCGAGTTGGGCGAGGTGCCCGACTATTTCACCCTGAAACGCTTCCACGTCACCGACGAGCGCCGCTACAACGCCAAGGGCGAGCTGGTGGTGGAGTCCGAGGCCGTCGTCCGCGTGAAGATCGGCGGCAAGGAGTATCACGAGGTGGCGTCGGGCAACGGCCCGGTGAACGCGCTGGACACCGCGATGCGCAAGGCGCTGGAGCCGCTGTACCCGCTGCTCGGCGGGGTGAAGCTGTCCGACTACCGCGTGCGCATCCTGGCCGCCAAGGACGGCACCGGCGCCATGCCGCGCGTGCTGATCCGCTCGCGCAACGGCGACGGGCAGGAATGGTCGACGCTGGGCGTTTCCACCAACATCATCGAGGCGTCGATGGAGGCGCTGGTGGACAGTTACACATTCAAGCTGTTTAAAGGCGGCGCAACACCGCGAAGCTGAGACCAACGTTCAGATCATGACCTCCGGCAAAGACCCCAACCGGCCCTCCGTCCTGGGCGGGCCGACCATCATCCTCGTGCAGCCCCAGCTCGGCGAGAACATCGGCGCCTGCGCACGGGCCATGCTGAATTGCGGCCTGACCGAACTGCGTCTGGTGAAGCCGCGCGACGGCTGGCCGAACGAAAAGGCGGTGGCCGCGGCGTCGGGCGCCGATCCGGTGCTGGACGGGGCCAAGCTCTACGACACGACGGCGGAGGCCGTGGCCGACCTGAACGTGGTCTTCGCCACCACCGTCCGCACCCGCGGGATGATCCAGGAGTTCGTCACCCCGCGCGTCGCCGCGACGGAGCTGCGCGCCCATGTCGACTCCGGGCACAAGACCGGCGTGCTGTTCGGGCCGGAGCGCACCGGTCTGGTCAACGACGACCTGACGCTGGCTTCAACGCTGATCACCGTGCCGCTGAACCCGGCCTTCTCGTCGCTCAATCTGGCGCAGGCGGTGCTGCTGATCGGCTACGAGTGGTTCCAGACCGGCGAGACCCCGCCGGACCGCGTGCTGCACACCGGCCAGACCCGCCCGGCGACCAAGGCGGAGCTTGTGAACTTCTTCGAGCATCTGGAGGGCGACCTCGACCGCACCGGCTTCTTCACCTCGCCGGAGAAGCGCCCGTCCATGGTCCGCACGCTGCGCAACGCCCTGGAGCGGATGCAGATGACCGAGCAGGAGGTCCGCACTTTCCACGGCGTCGTCGCGGCGTTGACCGGGCGGCGCAAGGGCGAACCGTAACCCTCTTCCCTTCCGGGGCTAATCGCTGCCTATACTGCCCCATGGAATACACCTTGCAGCATATGGACGTTGGCCTCGTCCTGCTCGACGGCGACCGGCGCGTCGTGTCGGTCAACGCGTCCGTGGCGCGGATGCTGGGGCGCGACCGTCCGCTGCTGGGGGCCAGCCTGCACGACCTGCACCCGCCGGGCAGCCGCGCCAAGGTGGAGTTGCTGCTGGCCGCGGCGCACGACCCGGACTCCCCGGCGGCGGCCAGCTCCATGATGGTGGCCCTGCCGGGGCGGACCATCGTGGTGAAGGCCACCGCCCTGCCGCCGGGCGGCGGCGCCGCGTTGGCCCTGATGCTGTTCGAGGTGACCGGGAAGGCGCTTGGCGAGCCGGCACCGCCGCCGCCCGCGGACGCGGCGCCCGAACCGGTCACGCCGCTGGTGAAGCTGCCGATCACGACGCGGCAGGGCGTGGTTCTGATCGACCCCGCCGACGCGGTCTATGTGCAGGCCGACGGGCATTACACGCGGGTTCACACGGCGGACGGCGCCTTCTTCTGCTCGCTCTCCCTGTCGGAGCTGGAGGCGCGGCTCGACGGGCGGCAGTTCGTGCGGGCGCACCGCCGTTACTTGGTTAACCTGCGCCACGCCCAGGCCATCGACCGCAGCGACGGGCGGGCCGCCTTCGTCATGGCCGCCCCCGGCTCCCCCCGCGTGCCGGTCAGCCGCGGCCGGATCGAGCAGCTGAAGAAGCTGCTGGCTCTTTAGCTTTTCCCCTCGCGCGCATCAGGGTTGTTCCCGCCGCCCTGTGACATCCCGCGTCGGTTGATCCGCCTCAATCGCTCCGAGCCGTTGCGGGCGTAGAACAAAGCCATGGCCGGCGCCCGCATCGGGTGGGCGCCAGGATGACGAGGAGACACGGCCATGGCTTTCCTGGACGACGACCACGCCTATGTGGACCAGCTCGTGGTGGAGTATTACGGCGACCGCCTGACCGGGATGGCGCCGGAGCGTCTCGCCGCTCTGCACGCCCTGTTTGGCGAGGTGATGTGGCACGAGGGGATCGAGGCGCTGACTCCGCAGCGGCTGAACACGCTGCTGGACTTCACCGAGGAAGAGCTGTCGCACGCCGCCTGAATGGGGTGTCTGAATGGTAAGAGCGCGAACCGTTCGCGCAGGACACCCGCCGTTCACGCCGTCCGCCCGCCGTTCGTGCAGCGGGTCTTGTTCCAAGGCCCGCCTTCCGCGAAGAGGAATGTCAAGACATCCTCCTTTGTGGGAATTACGACCGTGGACGCAACCGACACCCCCGACCGCTACGTCTCCTTCAAGGGCATCGACTGCGAGGGAAACTCCCGCCGCATCATCGAGCGCCTGTACATGCACATCGACGACCCGGCCAAGACCAACGCCTTCTGGGAACGTTTCCGGGCGAAGCTGGCCGTGGCCGACGATCCGTTGAAGCGTCAGGCGGACGGGCTGTGCCTGCTCTGCGCCAACGTCTATTACATCTCCGACCTGTTCGAAGAGTACGAGGACGAGGAAGGTCTGGCGATGCTGCGCCAGCTTGAGGACGAGTGCTGCTGACGCCGTGTGGTCGACACGACTCATGGTTTGACCCGACTCATGGTTTGACAAGGCGCGCCGAATCCGTATAGTGCGCGCCTTCACTCCTGGGAAAGCGGGCGTGCCTCTTGTTTGCGCCCCGTCCGCGGCCTGTTCCGCGGAACTACCGGGACAAAACCAACTCGTGTTCCACCGAGGACCAAAATGGCCAAGCGTCAACAGTCCAAGTACAAGATCGACCGCCGCCTCGGCGTCAACCTCTGGGGCCGTGGCAAGTCGCCGATCAACAAGCGTGAGTATGGTCCGGGCCAGCACGGCCAGCGCCGCAAGAAGCCGTCCGACTACGGCCTGCAGCTCATGGCGAAGCAGAAGCTGAAGGGCTACTACGGCAACATCGGCGAGAAGCAGTTCCGCCGCATCTACGCCGAGGCCGTGCGCCGCAAGGGCGACACCGGCGAGAACCTGGTGGGCCTGCTGGAGCGCCGCCTGGACGCGGTGGTCTACCGCATGAAGTTCGCGCCGACCCCGTTCGCCGCGCGCCAGATCATCAACCACGGCCACATCCTGGTCAACGGCCGCCGCCTGAACATCCCGTCGGCCCAGATCAAGGAAGGCGACACCATCGAGGTGCGCGCCAAGTCCAAGCAGATGGCCCTCATCCTCGAGGCCGCCGCCTCGGGTGAGCGCGACACCCCGGACTACCTGGAAGTCGACTCCGGCGCCCTGAAGGGCCGCTTCGTCCGCGTCCCGCTGCTGGCCGACATTCCGTACCCGGTCCAGATGGAACCGAACCTGGTCGTCGAGTTCTACTCGCGCTGACCGTTCGGCCCAGCCGACACGCGAAAGGCCGCGCCTCCGGGCGCGGCCTTTTTCGTTTGGGCCTTTTTCGTTTGGGATGGGCGGCCGTGGCCGCCGGTGCTACTGTTGTAGAGCACCGGGCGATGGAGACGGCAATGCACATCTCGCGGTTGGCCGCCGACAACAGGGCGTTGATTCCCGAGGATGTCTGCGCCGCCTTGGGCTTGAAGGAAGGCGACCCGATCCTGTTTTCCGTGAAGGACGGGCAGGCGGTGATCCGCAAGGCGCCCGTTGTCGATACCGCTTATCTGAAAGCGCTGGAAGGCGGTCTGTCGGAATGGGCCTCGCCCGAGGACGACGAGGCGTTCGATGATCTTTGACCGCTGGTCTGCGGTGGTCCTTCCGTTTCCCTTCACGGATCTTGGCACAGCCAAGCGACGGTCCGCGCTGGTTCTCTCACCGGCGAATTTTCAGCAGGCTCATGGCCACATCCTGTGCGGCATGGTCACGAGCGCCGCGCACAGCGCGTGGCCTTCAGATGTCGATCTCGTCGCCTATGCCGAAGCCGGTCTGAAGAAGCCTTGCAAATTCCGCTGCAAACTTTTCACGCTCCAGAACGATCTGGTGCTCTACGGGCTTGGCACTCTGGCCGAGGCCGATCGGCTGACCGTGACCGCGGTGACCTCCGGACTTCTGCCGCGATAGAGCTGCCGGCTTTCATAGAAAAAAGCCGGAACCCTTGCGGGTCCCGGCCTTGAGGTGCGGGGATCGGGGGCAATCCCCGCGGGGGAGAGGGATCAGGCGTCGGCCGTTTCCAGCGCCGGATAGTCGGTGTAGCCGCGGGCGTCGCCGCCGTAGTAGCTGGCCTTGTCCGGCGTGTTCAGCGCCGCGTCGCGGCGGAAGCGCTCCGGCAGGTCCGGGTTGGCGATGAAGGGCTCGCCGAAGCTCACCGCGTCCGCGGCACCGGCGGCAAGGGCCGCCTCGGCCTGCTCCTTGCTGTAACCGCCGTTGATGATGAAGGGACCCTTGAAGATCCGGCGCAGCTCCGCCGCCAGATGCGGGGCGCCTTCGGGCGGGGCCATGTGGTGGCCCGGCTGGCCTTCGATGACGTGCAGGAAGGCGAGGCCGAAGGGGTTCAGCGCCTCGGCGACGTGGGTGTAGAGCGCCCGGGGATCGCTGTCCGCCATGTCGTTGAAGGTGCCGGTCGGCGACAGCCGGACGCCGACACGGCCGGGGCCGACGGCGGTGGTCACCGCGTCCACGATCTCCAGCAGGAAGCGCGCCCGGTTCTCCACCCCGCCGCCGTAGCGGTCGGTGCGCTTGTTCGTGCGGTCGCGCAGGAACTGGTCGATCAGGTAGCCGTTGGCGCCGTGGATCTCCACCCCGTCCAGCCCGGCGTCGAACACCGCGCGCTTGGCGGCGTCGGCGAAGGCCTTGACCAGACCGGGGATCTCGTCGGTTTCCAGGGCGCGCGGGGTGGGGAAGGGCACGAGGCCCTTGCTGGTGTAGGACTGGCCGGCGGCGGCGATCGCCGAGGGGGCGACCGGCAGGGCGCCGTTCGGCTGGAATTCCGTGTGGGAGATGCGGCCGACGTGCCAGAGCTGCGCGGCGATCAACCCGCCCTTGGCGTGGACCTCCTCCGCGATGCGGCGCCAGGCGAGCGTCTGCGCGTCGGTGTGGATGCCCGGCGTGCTGGGGTAGCCCTGGGCGGTCGCCGAGACCTGCGTCGCCTCGGTGATGATGAGGCCGGCGGAGGCGCGCTGGCCGTAATACTCGGCCATCAGCGGCGTCGGGACGTTGCCCTCGCCCGCGCGGCTGCGGGTCATCGGCGCCATGATGACGCGGTTCGGCAGCTCCATGGAGCCAAGACGCAGCGGCGTGAACAGATCGGCGGTGGTCATGATGCGGTTGCCCTCTCGATTCAAAAATCGGGTCCCACGTTGGGGCGTCCCAAAGTGAGGTCCGGGGGTCCGCGGGTTGGGCGGCGCCCGGTATGTATGTGGGTACATACTTGTCAGCACCATCCGGGCTTGTCAAGTATGCACGTGCATACCTATTATCATTTCAGCCGCCACACGGATCGGCGGCGAGTGAGAGGGCCTGCATCGTGGACAAGACCGACACCCCGGCCACCGCCCCGGCGATCGACGACGGCAGTTGCGGCAGCGGAGCCGACGCACCCGCGCGCAAGCGCGACCGCGAGGCGACCAAGGGCGTGCTGCTGGACGCGGCCAAGATGGTGTTCGCCGAGCGCGGCTTCGACGCCGCGACCACGCGCGACATCGCGGGACGCGCGGGTGTGAACGAGCAGTTGATCCAGCGCTATTTCTCGGGCAAGGCCGGGTTGCTGCTGGCCGTCGTGGAGCGCTACGGGCGCGAGGAGGGGAGCGGCTGCGCCATGCCGCCGCCCGGCGACGATCTGGAGGAGGATCTGGCGGCCTTCCTGCTGCACCAGCTCCGCCACGCCTGGAAATGCCGCGACTTCACGCGGGTGATGCTGGCCCGCGCGCTGGTCGATCCGGACATCGCGAACGAGATGGCCCGCACCCTGTCGGAAAGCCGCATCCCCTGCCTGCTCAGCCGGCTGGAGATCTTCCGCGAACGCGGGGCGATCGCGGCGGACGCCGACCTCGCCCATGTCGCGGCGGGCATCGCCACGCTCAGCTTCGGGCTGGGCTTCCTCGATCAGGTGGTGTTCGGGCGCTGCCCGGACCGCGTCAACGAGGTGGTGAAGACGCTCGCCCACACCATGGCCCACGGCCTCGCGCCGCGGGCCTGACCCCCTCCTCAGTCCGCTCGGCAGGCGGCGGCGCGGGCCTGCTCCGCCCGCGCCTGTTCCGCGCGGGCTTCGGCGCGGGCGGCCCGGTGGGTGACCAGCGCGTCCGCCGAATAGAGCGCCAGCGCCACCCAGATGCAGACGAAGGCCAGCAGATGGGAGGAGGTGAAGGCCTCCCCATAGACCGCGACGCCGAGCAGCAGCTGCCCGGTCGGGCTGATGTATTGCAGGATGCCGATGGTCGACAGCTTCAGCCGGGCGGCGCCGACCATGAACAGCACCAGCGGGATCGCGGTCACCGGGCCGGTCAGGATCATCAGCAGGTCGGTGCCCAGCCCGTGGACGCCGAAATTCCCCAGCCCGTGGGCGCCGAGCCACAGCAGATAGGCGATGGCCGGCGGCACCAGCAGCACGGTTTCCACCAGCAAACCGATCACCGGGTCGATGGCCGCCTTCTTGCGGACCAGCGCGTAGACGCCGAAGCTCAAGGCCAGCGACAGCGCCACCCAGGGGACCTCCCCGTAGGACAGGACGAGGCTCAGGACACCCGCCGCCGCGATCACGACCGCCACGCCCTGCCGCTTCGACAGCCGCTCCTGAAGGAAGGCCATGCCCAGCAGCACGTTGATGATCGGGTTGATGTAGTAGCCGAGGCTGGACTGCACCAAATGGCCGTTGTTCACGGCCCAGATGAAGATGGTCCAGTTGCTGCCGATCAGCGCCGTCGTCACGAGGAAGATGCCCAGCCGCCGCCAGCTTCCCACCCCGCGCACGATGCCGGACAGGCCGCGCGTCGGCACCAGCCACAGCCCGATCAGCACCACCGTCCACAGCACCCGGTGGGCGACGACCTCCACCGCCCCGACGTTGCCGAGCTGCTTGAAGAAGATCGGCGCCAGCCCACCCCAGATCAGGAAGGCGGTCAGGGCGGCGGCGAAGCCCAGGGTGGCGGGGTTGCGCCCGTCGGCCTGCGGCAGGGAGGGGGAGGGAGTCTGGGCCATGACTCCCCTTTACCATGCCCAAGAAATGGGCGATAGGAACGCCCCCTCATGCCCGCACTGCGCGCCGGGAATGCCGCATTTCCCGCAGGGGTTTTCCCGGTCAGCCCCCTCCGCCGCCTGCGGTGCCGCTTCCGCTGCCGGCGGGGGCTCCGCTGCGCGGCATCGCGCCGGACGACCCCGACGAGCCCCGGCCGATCGGGACGTTGGTGCCGACGCCCTCGTTGCGGACCAGCGCGCGGGCCTCGCGCAGCCGGTCCACGCAGCCGTCCGGGTCGCCCTTGCCGGTGGCGGACCGCGCCTCGCCCAGCAGACCGCGCAGCCGGTCCTTCTGCTCACCGGTCAGGGCGGTGTGGTTGCGCCCGCCGGCCACCACCTTGTCGCCCAGGAACAGGTCGGAGAAGCGGGACACCTCGTCCCGGCAGGCGGTCAGCCGCTCCTGCTTGGGCACCGTTCCGTCCTGACCCTGCGCCAGAGCGGGAAGAGCCATCAGAGCCAGCAGCGCCGCCGCTGGAAACACGCGCCTGTCCATGACCGGGCCTCCTTTTTCGTGCCGACACCTCCGCGGGTTCGTCCTTGGAAAAACAGAGGCGGGCCGGGGCCTGTTCCGCCAAAGGAAAAGGGCTCCGCGGTGGCGGAGCCCTTTGTCACATCCCTTCGACGGGGATGGCCGATCAGGCGTTGGCGCCCGTCGCGACGCCCTTGTCGGCCAGCAGCGACTGCAGCTCGCCCGACTCGTACATCTCGCGCACGATGTCGCAGCCGCCGACCAGCTCGCCCTTGACGTAGAGCTGCGGGAAGGTCGGCCAGTTCGAGTAGTCCTTCAGCCCCTGGCGCAGGCCCGGGTCCTCCAGGATGTTGATGCCCTTGAACTTCACGCCGACGGTGCTGAGCACCTGGACGACGGCGGCGGAGAAGCCGCACTGCGGGAAGACGGGCGTGCCCTTCATGTACAGCACGACATCGTTGCCCTTGATGTCCTGCTCGATGCGATCCTTGACGTTCTGGTCAACCATGTCTCTCGGCCTTCTTACGATGTCATCGTGACTTGGGGGGTGTCTTGCGGGATGCCGTTCTACGCGCCTTCCGGCACGGCGGTGGTCAGGGCCAGGGCGTGCAGTTCCCCGCCCATCCGGCCCTGGAGGGCGGCGTAGACCATCTGGTGCTGCTGCACGCGCGACTTGCCCTTGAAAGCGGCGGAGGTGACCAGCGCGGCGTAATGGTCGCCGTCGCCGCGCAGGTCGGCGATCTCCACCGTCGCGTCCGGGATGCCTTCCCTGATGAGCTTCTCGATCACCGCGGCTTCCATCGCCATGGCCGTCATCCTGTTCCGTCAAACCCTGCCCATGCGGGCGCTGCCCGTATAATTAGGCGGAGCAACCGGGTTTGTCACCGGAGAAGAGACGACATTCCGCGGTGCGAAGCACTCGCCCCCTCCCTAGCCCTCCCCCGCTTACGCAGGGGAGGGGACTTTTCTCCCTCCCTTGCGAAGCGGGGGAGGGAAGGGGCCCGCGGCGAAGCCGTGGGAAGGGTGGGGGCAAAACTCCGCCCCAAAACGAAAAGGCCGGGCGTCAGCCCGGCCTCCCGTTCTTCGACCCCACGACCGCGTCCGATCACTCGGCGGCGGCCATGTAACCGGGCAGCCAGGCCTCGTTGGCCGCCTTCAGGCGGGCGATGGTGATCGCCTCGCCGCCGCGGCCGGTCAGGGCGGTGCCGTTGGTCTTGCCGAGCACGCTCACCGGCACGCCGGCGGCCTTGGCCTTCTCCTGCACCGCGGCGGCCTTGTCGGCGCGGACGGCCAGGACGTAGCGGCCCTGGTCCTCGCCGAACAGGGTACCGGCGTCCGCACCGTCGAGGCCAGACAGGTTGGCGCCGATGCCGCCGGCCATGGCCATCTCGGCCACGGTGACCAGCAGGCCGCCGTCCTGGATGTCGTGGCTCGACACCACCAGACCCTCGGCGATCAGGCCGCGGACGAACTCGCCGTTGCGGCGCTCCACCGCCAGATCGACCGGCGGCGGCGGACCCTCTTCGCGGCCCAGGATCTCGCGCAGGTAGAGCGACTGGCCGAGATGGCCCGTGCCCTCGCCGACGAGCAGGATGGTGTCGCCCTCGTTCTTGAAGGCGATGCCGACGGCGATCATGGCGTCCGGCAGCAGGCCGACGGCGCCGATGGCCGGAGTCGGCAGGATCGCCTCGCCGTTGGTCTCGTTGTAGAGCGACACGTTGCCCGACACGACCGGGAAGTCCAGCGCGCGGCAGGCGTCGGCCATGCCCTGGATGGCGCCGACGAACTGGCCCATGATCCGCGGCTTCTCGGGGTTGCCGAAGTTCATGTTGTCGGTGACGGCCAGCGGCAGGGCGCCGACGGCGGACAGGTTGCGGTAGGCCTCGGCCACCGCCTGGGCGCCGCCGCGCACCGGGTCGGCGAGGCAGTAGCGCGGGGTGCAGTCGGTGGTGACGGCGATGCCCTTGCTCTGGCCGGGCAGCCGCACCACGCCCGCGTCGGCCTGACCGGACATGAAGCGGGTGTCGCCGTTCACGAGGCTGTCATACTGCTCCCAGATCCAGCGCTTGGACGCCTGATCGGGGCAGGCCATGATCTTTTCCAGGATGTCGCCCAGCGACTTGTCGGCCGGCAGGGCGCGCACGGCGTCCTCCAACTCCGCGGCGGCCGGGGTCGGCTCCCACGGGCGGTCGTAGAGCGGCGAGGCGTTGGAGACCGGCGCGATCGGCATGTCGCACCAGGTCTGGCCGTGCATCTTGATGACCAGCTTGCCGGTGTCGGTCAGCGTGCCGATCACGGCGAAGTCCAGCTCCCACTTGTCGAAGATCGCCTTGGCGACCTCCTCGCGGCCGGGCTTCAGAATGATCAGCATGCGCTCCTGGCTTTCGGAGAGCATGATCTCGTAGGGGGTCATCCCCTCCTCGCGCATCGGCACGTCGTCGAGCACCAGCTCGATGCCGAGCCCGCCCTTGCCGGCCATCTCGACCGAGGAGGAGGTGAGGCCCGCCGCACCCATGTCCTGGATGGCGACGATGGCGTCCGTCTCCATCAGTTCCAGGCAGGCCTCGATCAGCAGCTTCTCGGTGAAGGGGTCGCCGACCTGCACGGTCGGGCGCTTCTCCTCCGAATCCTCGCTGAACTCGGCCGACGCCATGGTGGCGCCGTGGATGCCGTCGCGGCCCGTCTTGGAGCCGACATAGACCACCGGGTTGCCGATGCCCGCGGCGGCCGAATAGAAGATCCGGTCAGCCTTGGCCACGCCCACGGTCATCGCGTTGACCAGGATGTTGCCGTTGTAGGCCGGGTGGAAGTTGGTCTCGCCGCCGATCGTCGGCACGCCGACGCAATTGCCGTAATGGGCGATGCCGGCCACCACGCCCGACACCAGATGGCGGGTCTTGGGATGCTCGGGCGCGCCGAAGCGCAGCGCGTTCATGTTGGCGATGGGCCGGGCGCCCATGGTGAACACGTCGCGCAGGATGCCGCCCACGCCCGTCGCCGCGCCCTGGAAGGGCTCGATGTAGGACGGGTGGTTGTGGCTCTCCATCTTGAAGATGATGGCGTCGCCGTCGCCGGCATCGACCACGCCGGCGTTCTCGCCGGGGCCGCAGATGACCTGCGGGCCGGTGGTCGGCAGCGTCATCAGCCACTTCTTCGACGACTTGTAGGAGCAATGCTCCGACCACATCACCGAGATGATGCCCAGCTCCGTGTAGGTCGGCTGGCGCCCCAGGATCTCCAGGGCGTTGTTGTATTCCCCTTCGGACAGGCCGAACTCGCGGGCCATCTCCAGGGAGACTGCGGGCTGCTGCGCGGTGGTCACGACAGGGCCTCCACCAGACCATCGAACATGGGCTTGCCGTCGGTGTTGCCATGGAAGGCGGACACCGCGTCCTCGGGGTGCGGCATCAGGCCGAGCACGGTGCGCTTGGCGTTGAAGATGCCGGCGATGTTGTCCAGCGAACCGTTCGGATTCCAGTCGTTCCGGTTCCAGCGCGGGGCGGCGTCGCCCTCGTCGCTGACGTAGCGGAAGGCCACCTGGCCCTCGCCGTCCAGCCGCTTCACCGTCTCGGCGTCGGTCCAGTAGTTGCCGTCGCCGTGCGCCACCGGGTAGCGGACGATCTGGCCCTTGCGGTACTTGGCCGTGAAGGGGCTGTCCGTGTTCTCCACCCGCAGATGCACGGTGCGGCAGATGAACTTCAGCTTGGCGTTGCGCATCAGCGCGCCGGGCAGCAGCCCCGCCTCGGTGATGATCTGGAAGCCGTTGCAGATGCCGAGCACCCGCACGCCCTGATCGGCCCGCGCCTTGACCTCGCGCATGATCGGCGAGTGCGCCGCCATGGCGCCGGAGCGCAGATAGTCGCCATAGGAGAAGCCGCCCGGCACGAGGATGAGATCGACCTTGGGCAGTTCGGTGTCGCGGTGCCAGACCAGATGCGGCTTGGTTCCGCTGGCGGCCTCCAGCGCGGCGACGGCGTCGCGTTCGCGGTTGGAGCCGGGGAAAACGATGACGGCGGCCTTCATGGGGCTTGGAAAATCCGGCGTCGTGGGGGGAACGGTTCGAGGCCGGACACTAAAGGCCCCGCCCCGCCAAAGCAAGGGCAAGGACCCATTCCGCAAGGTGATCGCCCTTCAAACCCCTCTCCCGCCCCGGGAGAGGGAGGGGCCCGCCGCTTGCGGCGGGAGGGTGAGGGTGCCGTCCAGGATCAGCGCCTTGATCCTCGCACGACCCTCACCCGGCGCCTTCGGCGCCACCCTCTCCCGGGGCGGGAGAGGGATTGCCGAACGTCATGGCCTGCTCGCGCAGCCAATCGGGGAAGGCGGGCGCCTCGGTGTGGCCGCGCTGGCGGCTTTCCAGCAGGTAGTAATGGCCGGACACCACCCCCTCGGCCCCCAAGGGCGCGGTCAGCCGGCCGGTCTCCAGCGGGCGTTCCACGAACAGCCGCGGCACGATGGCGACGCCCAGCCCGTCCTCCGCCGCCTGGATGGCGAAGTAGGTGTGGTCGACCTCCATCCGGTTGCGGAAGGCGTCCAACTCCAGCCCGTGGGCCGTGCTCCAGGCCGGCAGCAGGTCGGCGCGGGCGCGGATGGTGATGACCGTGCGGCGGGTCAGGTCGGCGGGGCTGCGCAGCGTCTCCAGCCCCGGCAGCGACGGGCTGCACACCGGCACGCAATGCTCGCGCATCAGCGGCAGCGGCTTCAGCCCGGCGAAATGGGCGGGGTCGCGGCGGATGGCGTAGTCGAAGGGCCGGCCGATGTCGATGGGGCCGGGGGCGGTGGACAGCGACACCGCCAGCTCCGGAAAGCGCTGCTGGAACAGGGGCAGGCGCGGCAGCAGCCAGTGCATGGCGAAGGTCGGGATGCAGTCCACCCGCAGCGTGCGCCGCCCGTCGCCGTCGAGCAGCGTGTCGGTCGCCTGCTGGATCTCGGTGAACAGGTCGGCGATGCGGGTGAAGTAGCGCGCCCCGGCCTCGGTCAGCCGGACCTGCCGCTGGCTGCGGTCGAACAGCGGAACGCCGAGGAAGAGTTCCAGGCTGCGGATCTGGCGGCTGACCGCGCCGGGAGTGACGTTCAGCTCCTCCGCGGCGAGGCGGAAGCTGGAATGGCGGGCGGCGGCGACGAAGGCGCGCAGGGCGTTCAACGGCGGGAAGCGAGAGGACATCCGTTGAGTTTTTCTCACCGGTCAGCGGAAGACAAGTCGTTTGTCGGTGTCCGACCGGCTGGCTAGGGTGCCTGCCGATTTCCGTCGTCTCCTGGTCCGTCATGTCGCACATCACCCGCCGGCTGGTCTGGTTCCTCGGCGTCTCGCAGCTGCTGTGCTGGGGGATTTCCTATTACCTGATCGCCATCTTCGGGAACCCCATGGCCGCCGACCTGGGCCTGAGCCTGCCGGTGGCCTTCGGCGGCTTCACGGCGGCGCTGCTGGTCATGGGGGTGGTGTCGGGCAGCGTCGGGCGGGCCATCGACCGCTGGGGCGGGCGCCCGGTGATGGTCATCGGCTCGCTGCTGACGGCGGCGGGCTGCTTGGGGCTGGCCTCATCGACGGGGCTAGTGAGCTACTACGCCTCCTGGCTGGTGCTGGGTCTGGCGATGCGGACGAGCCTCTACGAGGCGGCCTTCGCCGCCCTGGCGCGGCTGGGCGGCCCGCTGGCGCGGGTGCCGATCTCGCAGATCACGCTGCTGGGCGGGCTGGCCTCGACGGTGCTGTGGCCGGTGGGGCAGGCGATGGCCGACGCCTGGGGCTGGCGCGGCGCCCTGGTCGCCTACGCCGTCATCGCGCTTCTGACGATCCCGCTGCACGCGGCCATCCCATCCGACCGCTATGTGCGCCCGCCGGTGCCCGCCGGGACGGAGCCCCCCGGACCCGCGGACCCGCGGCGGCGGGCCTGGGTGGCGCCCGTGTTCTACATGGTGATGACCACGGCGGTCGGCGTGCTGACCTCGGCGATGTCGGCGCACATGATCGGCATCCTGGTCGGGCTGGGGGCGGCGCCCGCGGCGGCGGTGTGGATTTCCACGGTGCGCGGCGTCGGCCAGTCCTCGGCCCGGCTGTGCGAGGTGCTGTCCGGTGGGCGCCTGCATCCCACCGTCCTGGCGCTGCTCGCCTGCGGCCTGCTGCTGCCCGGCTTCATCATCGGTTTGTGGAGCGGCGCGGTGCTGGCCGCCGGAGTCGCCTTCTCCCTGCTGTTCGGAGCGGGGGCCGGGCTGGCGACGATCGTGCGCGGCACGCTGCCGCTGGTGCTGTTCGATCCGCAGAGCTACGGGCGGACGGTCGGGCGGCTGCTGGTGCCGAGCTTCTACGCCGCCGCCCTGGCGCCGATGGGCTACGCGGTCATCATCGAGCGGGCCGGGGAGACGGCGGCGCTTCTGCTCTCCGCCGTCCTGGCGCTGGTGGCGGTGGGCGCGGCGGGGGTGCTGTGGGCGACCGCCCGCCGCTGAGGAATCAGTCGCCGCCGTTCAGGCGCTTGTTCCAGTCCTCGACGCCCTGGGTCAGCCGACGCTCGGCCAGCGTCCGCCACGTCTGGGCCAGCACCGGCAGCGAGGCCATCTCGGCCAGGGCGTCTTGGTTCTGCGTGTCCACATAGAGGACGTGCAGCAGCCGGGCGAGCGTCCATTGCGGGTAGGGGCGCTCGACCAGGGCCAGCCGGTCGCCGGGGCCGATCTGGCCGGGTTCCGGCACGCGATAGTACCAGCCGGTGCGCCCGGTGGTCTGGACGCGCTTGGCCATGTCGGGCACGGCGAAGCGGTGGTTCAGCTTCCAGCAGGGCTGGCGGGCCTGGGCGACTTCCAGCAGGGCGGTGCCGGCGCGGAAGCGGTCGCCGACGCAGACGTCGGCCTCGGTCAGGCCCAGCGTGGCGATGTTCTCGCCGAAGGCGCCGGGCTGGCCGAGCAGCGGCACGTCCCCGCCCAGCTCGTTCCGCCACGCCGGGTGGTGGTCCAGCGGGTAATGGTGGATGGCCTTGTCCGGCCCGCCATGGACGCGGCGGTCGGCTTGCTCGTCGTCGAGGAAACCTTCGGGGCCGACCGCGCGCGGGCCGTCCACCGGGAGCTTGGCGATGGCGCTGGTCCGCCCCGGCGGGCCGAAGGGGGCGGCCTTGCCGACGAGGACGGCGGTGATGGTGGTCTCGGTCACGGTGTCGTCTTTCCTTTGGGCGTCTTCTTGTTTTTGGCCGGTTTGAGGGCCCGGGCCTGTTCCTGCAGGGCCACGTAATGGTGCCAGACGAGCTGGGCGGCGAGGCTGCGGTGCGGGCGCCAGGGTTCGGCGACGGCGAGAAGCTGCGCCTGGGTCGGCTTCTCCGCCCAGCCCTTCAGCCGCTGCACGCCGAGCTGGATGGCGAGGTCGCCGACCGGCCAGATGTCCGGCCGGCCGAGCGCCATCATCAGGTAGATCTCGGCGGTCCACCGCCCGATGCCCTTCAGCGCGATCAGGGCGGCGATGGCCTCCTCGTCGTCCATTTTGTGAATGGCGTCGAAGTCCAGCCGGCCGTCCGCGACGGTCTGGGCCAGCCCGCGGGCGTAGCCGATCTTCTGGCGCGACAGGCCGCAGGCCCGCAGATCCTCGTCGGGCAGGGCCAGGATGGCGTCGGGCGTCACCGTCCCGACCATGGCCTGGAGCTTGGCCCACAGCGCCGCGGCGACCGTGGTGGACAGCTGCTGCTCGATGATCAGGCAGAGCAGGCCGGAGAAGCCGTCCGGGCGGCGGAAGTCGCGCACCGTCGGACCGCCGACGCGCAGGGACTCGGCGAAGATGGGATCGAGCGCGGAGAGATGGTCGATGGACATGGTCGAACGAAAATGGGGGATGCGCAGCGGTTGCGCATCCCCCATTTTCCGACAGGCAGGATTGAGCGCGGACGGCCTTGGGCCACCAGCTCTCAGGCCACCAGCTCGATCGCGTAATCTTCGATCACGGTGTTGGCCAGCAGCTTGCTGCACATGGCCTCGACCTCCTTGCGGGCGGCGGCCTCGTCGGTGCTCTTGAGCTGAAGCTCGATGACCTTGCCGGCGCGGACGTCCTCGACGCCGTCGAAGCCCAGCGTGTGCAGCGCGTGCGCGATGGCCTTGCCCTGGGGGTCGAGAACGCCGCGCTTGAGGGTGACGTGAACCTTCGCCTTCATCGGATGTCCGCTCGCTTGATGGTGCTGATGGGTTAGGGAAAAACTGATTACTGAACGGTCTTGGGGCCCTTGACGTCCACCGGGCCGCCTTCGGGCAGGATGCCGAGGCGCCGGGCGACCTCTTGGTAGGCCTCCTCGACCTGACCGAGATCCTGGCGGAAACGGTCCTTGTCCAGCTTCTCGTTGGTCTTGATGTCCCACAGGCGGCAGTTGTCGGGGCTGATCTCGTCGGCCAGGACGATGCGCATCTCCTCGTTCTCCCACAGCCGGCCGAACTCCAGCTTGAAGTCCACCAGCCGCAGGCCGATGCCGAGGAAGAGGCCCGACAGGTAGTCGTTCACGCGCAGCGACAGCGCCACCATGTCGTCGAGGTCCTGCGGAGCCGCCCAGCCGAAGGCCGTGATGTGCTCCTCGGTGACCATGGGATTGTTCAGCTCGTCGGACTTGTAATAATACTCGATGATCGAGCGCGGCAGCGGGGTCCCCTCGGGGATGCCGAAGCGCTTGGACAGCGAGCCGGCGGCGGTGTTGCGCACGACCAGTTCGATGGGGATGATCTCGACCTCGCGAACCAGCTGCTCGCGCATGTTCAGACGGCGCACGAAGTGCGTCGGCACGCCGATTTCCGACAAACGGCTCATCAGGTATTCGGAGATGCGGTTGTTCAGCACCCCCTTGCCGGTGATGATGCCCTTCTTCTGGTTGTTGAAGGCGGTCGCGTCGTCCTTGAAGTACTGCACCAGCGTGCCCGGCTCGGGACCTTCGAACAGGACCTTCGCCTTGCCTTCGTAGATGCGCCGACGTCGTGTCATGAGAGATCGTCCAAAAACGTGTAGCCTGGGCCGATGGGTGACCGGTCCAGGGGATATGCACGAGTGATATAGCAAGCTGGCCCAGGGAACACAATGCGCGGGGGCTGCTGCGGCCTCACCCCAGGGAGACGGGCTGCCACGGCGCCTCGTGGGGGCGGCCGGCGGCGAAGTGCCAAACCGGGTCGAGGTCCGGGCGCTCGACGGCGGGCAGGGCGATCAGCGCGCTCGACACCGTGCCGAAACCGGTGGGCAGCAGGAAGTTCATCGCCCCGCGCTCGCCCCGCTCGCCGTCGTCCCAGATGCGGCTCGCCAGCAGCTCCGGCCAGCCGCCCCAAAGGTCCCCGGCCCGCTCCGGGTCGGGCGGTGCGGCGTGCCGGAAGAGGGGCAGGTACTGGGCCTGCCGCGGGTCCTCCGTCACGTCGTCCAGATCGCTGGCGGTGACCATGTGCATGCCTGCAGGGATCTCGATCATCTCCGGGCGGTTGCGCGGGGAGGGGCCGCGGTGGACGAGCAGCCGGGCGTCGCGGTTGTCGGCGATCAGCAGGTTGAAGGGGCGGTAGGCCCGCGTGTCGAGCTGCGCCATGGCCAGCGCCGCCTCCGCCGCGTCGGCGAAATCCAGCGCGTCGAGCACCAGCTCCCCGCGCGAGCGCTTGCCGGCCTCCGGCCCCAGCGTGCCCATGCGGTTCAGCACGGCGGCCACGACGCCCTCGTCGTTCATGCCCAGCCAGGAGCCGCCGGCAAGCTCGTCCAGCCCGGCGACGACGTTGGGGCGGTCCGGCCAATGGCGCGCCGGCGCCTTCCAGGGCCGTCCGGCCATCTCGTCGCGGTTGGCGCCCAGGATCAGGGGCCACGTTGCGTCCGGTCGTCGCAGGAGGATCACGCTGCACATGGGGAATCTTGCCTTCCGCTTCCCTCTTGGGTATGTCGCCGCACGCCGGATTCGCCGATTGGCCGGTGGGTGGGGGCGATGACGACGCCCGTTCCACCGGCTATATAGTCTTGTATCTGGGAGCGCAAAACCAATCCAAGGAGCCGGGTCCCATGACGACCTTCGACGAGCGCGAGAGGGCCTTCGAGAACAAGTTCCAGCACGACCAGGACCTGCTCTTCAGGATTCGCGCGCGCCGCGACCGGCTGGCGGGACTCTGGGCCGCGGGCCTGCTGGGCCTGACGGGGGGCGAGGCCAACGCCTATGTCCGCCAGATCATCGACGCCGACATCGCGGCCACCGGTCCGCACGACGTCCGCGACCGTCTGGCCGCCGACCTGCACGCCAGGGGCGTCGACATTTCCGACCACCGCGTGGAGAAGGAACTGGCCCGTCTGCTGGACGTCGCCCGGCAGCAGGTGCACGCGGAGTAGAATTCTAGGGTGGGGGAGGTTATTGCCCCCTCCCTAGCCCTCCCCCGCTAGCGCAGGGGAGGGGATAAAAACTCCCTCTCCTGCGCTAGCGGGGGAGGGAAGGGGCCCGCGGCGAAGCCGTGGGAAGGGTGGGGGCACCGAAGACCGAAGCCCCCCAAACCCTCACTCCCCGAACACGCGCTTGAACACCATGTCGACGTTCTTCGTGTGGTAGGTCATGTCGAACATCGGGGCCAGCGTCTCGCGGGAGATGTGCTTCGCCACGTCGGCGTCCGACGACAGCAGGTCGAGGAAGTTGCCGCCCTTCTCCCACACCTGCATGGCGTTGCGCTGCACCGCCTTGTAGCTGTCCTCGCGGCTCATCCCGGCCTGGGTCAGGGCCAGCAGGACGCGCTGCGAGAAGACCAGGCCGCCCAGGTCGTCCAGGTTCTTCTGCATGCGCTCCGGATAGACCACCAGCTTGTCCATCATGCCGGTCAGGCGGGCCAGCGCGAAGTCCAGAGTCACCGTGGCGTCGGGGCCGAACATGCGCTCGACCGAGCTGTGGGAGATGTCGCGCTCGTGCCACAGGGCGACGTTCTCCAGCGCCGGGACGACGGCGGCGCGGACGATGCGCGCCAGACCGGTCAGGTTCTCCGACAGCACCGGGTTGCGCTTGTGCGGCATCGCCGAGGAGCCCTTCTGGCCCGGATGGAAATACTCCTCCGCCTCGCGCACCTCGGTGCGCTGCAGGTGGCGGATCTCCACGGCCAGATTCTCGATCGACGAGGCGATGACGCCCAGAACCGAGAAGTAGAAGGCGTGGCGGTCGCGCGGGATGACCTGGGTGGACACCGGTTCCGGCGTCAGCCCCATCTTGGCGGCGACGTGCTGCTCCACCCGCGGGTCGATGTTGGCGAAGGTGCCGACCGCGCCCGAGATGGCGCAGGTGGCGATGTCGGCGCGCGCCTGGACCAGACGCTCGCGCCCGCGGGCGAAGGCGGCGTAATGGCCGGCCAGCTTCAGGCCGAAGGTCGTCGGCTCGGCGTGGATGCCGTGGCTGCGCCCGATGGTGACGGTGTCCTTGTGCTCGTAGGCGCGGCGCTTCAGCACGGCCAGCAGCTTGTCCATGTCGTCGAGCAGCAGGTCGGCGGCCTGGGTCATCTGCACGGCGAGGCAGGTGTCCAGCACGTCCGACGAGGTCATGCCCTGGTGGACGAAACGCGCCTCCGGCCCGACATGCTCGGCAAGGTTGGTCAGGAAGGCGATGACGTCGTGGCGGGTCTCCCGCTCGATCTCGTCGATGCGGTCGATCTCCCACTTGCCGCGCTCCCACACGGCGGCGGCGGCCTCCTTCGGGATGACCCCCAGCTCCGCCTGCGCGTCGCAGGCGTGCGCCTCGATCTCGAACCAGATGCGGAACCGGTTCTCCGGCTCCCAGATGCGGGCCATTTCGGGGCGGGTGTAGCGGGGGATCATCGGACTCTCCGGGGGTGGCGGACCTGAACGCTTCGGCGGCGGGCGGGGGCGCATCGGGACTTTGCCGCGGCGGAAACGGCCCCCTGTTGCTCGCGCGCGGGACCATAACCGCGCCGGACGGCGCTGCAAAGCCCCTTCGCGGTCCCGCCGGGCGCGGGGTGTGCGTCACAAGGTTATCCAGGGCAGGCTGGTCTTCTCGGAAAAATCGCAAAGACTGGCAATTCGTCGCGCCGGCTTCTTCACCTTGATCTTGCCGAGTCCCTGTCACGCGCACTAATGATTTACACGGTGCGCCGCGGACGGGCTAAGCCGGGCGTGGTTCCAGGAGGGCTTTCCTTGTCCGATCCGATCGCCGAGTTGATGCGCGAGCCGTCCCGGACTTCGGACGAGAGGCAGCTTTACCGTCTCCAGTTCCTGGCCTCCCTGTTTCTGGTCGCCGCGGTGGTGGTGGGCCTCGGCGCCTATTTCATCTGGCAGCACCGGCTGGATTTCGAAGCCGACCTGAAGCAGACCGAATCCCGCTACCGCGAGGAGCAGCGGCGGACCCTGCAGGAGGAGCTGGAGAACGCGCGCTCCTATCTCGCCTACATGCGGTCGCGCACCGAGCCGCTGCTGCGCGCCGAACTCCGCGCCAAGGTGGACGAGGCCTACGGCATCGCCTGGACCATCTACGAGCGCGAGAAGGAGTATCTGCCGGAAGTCTCGATCCGGCAGTCGATCAAGGAAACCCTGCGGCCCCTGCGCTTCTTCGGCGGGCGCGGCTACTACTTCATCGACGACCTGCAGGGCACCTGCGTGCTGCTGCCCACCGACCCGCAGCGGGAGGGCAGCTCGCTGCTCGACAACCACGACGACCAGGGGCGCCCGATCATGCGCAACCTGATCCGCGCCGTGGACGATCCGGAAATGCAGGGCTTCACCCGCTACCGCTGGTACGCGCCCGGCAACCCGCACAGCATGTCCGACAAGTTCGCCTATGTCCGCCGCTTCGAACCGTTCAACTGGCTGATCGGCACCGGCGACTACGTCGCCGCCGTGGAGGAGAAGCTCCAGCACGAGACGCTGGAGCGGCTGCGCGCCCGGCGCTTCGGGGATTCGGGCTTCATCGCCGTCCTGCGGGAGGATGGCGAGGTGCTGCTCTCCCCGACCTCACCGGCGGCGGAGGGCAAGAACGCGCGCGACCTGCCCTGGGAGACCGAGCGGGACCTGGTCACCCGCCTGCTGGAGGCCGGGCTGTCGGGCGGCGGGGAATTGCGCTTCGATTGGGTGCATCCGGTGACCGGGCGCCCGGCGCCGAAACTGTCCTACGCCATGGCGCCGGACGTCTGGGGGTGGGTGCTGGTCGCCGGCTTCTACGCCGATGATCTCGACGCGGTGCTGGAGCAGCGGCAGGCGGAGATCGGTGCCGGCATGAAGAAGCGCATCCTGACCACGGTGGCGGTTCTGGCGCTGGCGCTGGGCGCTTCGGCCTGGGTGTCCTGGCTGGTCACCGGCTGGGTGCGCCGCATCGTTCGCGGCTACCAGTCCAACATGCGGGAGAGCGACAGCATGCTGCGCGAGCGGGCGCGGCAGCTCTACCTCGCCAACTTCTTCGTCGACCATGTGTCCGAGATCGTCGTGCTGGCGGATTCGGAGCTGCGCATCGCCTACGTCAACCCCTTCGGCTGTGCCGCGCTGGGCGCCCCGCTGGCCGGTCTGGCCGGCGGCCATGCCGACCTTCTGGAGCGCTTCCGCGACGCGGCGGCCGAGGCGTCGGCCCATTACGAGACGCTCTACCGCGCCCGTGACGGGCGGACGCTGGAACTGGAGGTGACGGCCAGCCGCGTCACCTACGAGGGCGACGCCTATTACTGCGCCATCGCCCGCGATATCTCCGAGCGCAAGCGCGCCGAGTGGGAGCTGCGGCTGTCCGCCAAGGTGTTCGACAACGCCGCCGAGGGCATGGTCGTCACCAATGAGAAGAACCGCATCGTCGCGGTCAACGACGCCTTCTGCCGCATCACCGGCTACAGCCGCGAGGAGGTGATCGGCGGCGATCCGGCCATGCTCGCTTCCGGCCGGCAGGACGGCGCCTTCTACGCCGAGATGTGGGTGAAGCTGAAGGAGGAGGGCCACTGGTCCGGCGAGATCTGGAACAAGCGCAAGTCCGGCGAGGTCTATCCGGAGTGGCTCAGCATCCAGATGGTGCGCAACGAGGCGGGGGAGGCCGTCAACTACATCGCCGCCTTCTCCGACATCACCGAGAAGCGCGCCCAGGAGGAGCGCATCCGGCATCTGGCGCAGTACGACTTCCTGACCGACCTGCCCAACCGCTTCCTGCTGCGCGACCGGCTGGAGCGTGCGATGCTCGCCGCCGACCGGCACGGCACCAAGGTGGGGCTGCTGTTCGTCGATCTGGACCGGTTCAAGACCATCAACGACAGCCTGGGGCACGGCGTCGGCGACCGGTTGCTGCGCGCGGTGGGGGCGCGGCTGCTGGAGACGGTGCGGGCCAGCGATACCGTCAGCCGCCAGGGCGGCGACGAGTTCGTCATCCTCGTTAACGACCTGGATGGTCCCGACGCGGCCTGCGCGGTGGCCCGCAAGGTGCTGCGCGCGATGACCGACTCCTTCCCGGTGGACGGGCACGAGCTGCAAATCTCCCCGTCCATCGGCATCGCGCTCTATCCCGACGACGCGACCACCATCGACGCGCTCCTGAAATGCGCGGACATGGCGATGTACGCCGCCAAGGAGGCGGGGCGCGCCAACCACCAGTTCTTCACGCCGGCGCTGAACAAGCGGGCGTCGGAGCGGATGTGGCTGGAGAGCAACCTGCGCCACGCCCTGGCCGACAACGAGCTGGAGCTGCATTTCCAACCGCAGTTCGCGGTGGACGGCCGCCGTCTGGTGGGGGCGGAGGGCCTGCTGCGCTGGCGCCGCCGCGACGGCACGATGATCCCGCCCGGCCAGTTCATCCCGGTGGCCGAGGACACCGGCCTGATCCAGCCGATCGGCGACTGGGTGCTGGGCGAGGCCTGCCGCCGCGCCGCCGACCTGCTCGCCCGCGGCCATCCGCTGCTGATCGCCATCAACCTGTCGGCGGTGCAGCTGCGCCGCCCCGGTCTGGCCGACCGCGTGGCCTTCTGGCTGGACGCCTACAAGGTGCCGGCCCGCTGCCTGGAGCTGGAGGTGACGGAAAGCGTCCTGATGGACGAGTCCGACATGGTGACCGGCACCTTCGCCCGGCTGCGCGAGATGGGGGTGGCGCTGGCCATCGACGATTTCGGCACCGGCTATTCCAGCCTCAGCTATCTGAAGCGCTTCCGCGTCGACAAGCTGAAGATCGACCGCTCCTTCGTCACCAGCCTGACCGACGGCTCCGACGGCGGGGCCATCGCCGAGGCGATCATCGGCATGGCGCGCTCGCTGCGCATGCAGACCCTGGCCGAGGGGGTGGAGACGGAGGAGCAGTTCGGCGGGCTGGCCCGGCTGGGCTGCGACCAGATCCAGGGCTATCTGCTGGGCCGCCCCATGCCCTACGACGATTTCGTGGCCTTCATCGCCCGCCATGCCGACTCCCCGGAGGTGGTCGGGGAGGCGGTCGGCTGACGGGCGATGCGCCGCGAGCGCGGTGTTACGCGCCCAGCACGCTGCGGTCGTTCTTAGCGACCAGCGCCTGGAAATAGGGGCCGAGCTTGGCGTCGTCGAGGCCGAAGGCCTGCTGGAAGCGCGCGATCAGGTCACGCTCGCCCTGTTCGGCCTGGCCGTCGGCCATGGCGCTGTCGAGCATGTTCAGCAGGATGCACAGCCGCTGCTGCTCGTTCAGGTTCGGCGTGGCGGCGGCCAGGAAGGCGTCGGGCGGGGTGCTGCGCGCGTATTTGAAGCAGCGGTCCAGCTCCTCCCGCGTGGCGCTGCGGCCCATCACCGACAGCAGGTGGCCGACCTCCTCCGGGTCCATCTCCCCGTCCGAGCCCATGCAATAGATCAGCGAGACGACCAGCGCCCGGCGGGGAGTGAGATCCAGCGGCGCCGATCCCTTGAACATGTCGAAAAGGCCCATGGTGTTACCTCTGTGGTCACGAACGCCGCACATATGGGGGCGCCGGTCCGGTCCACAAGATGGGACTGCAGGACAGGGTTGCGGCTACATCAACCCTTGGGCTTTGAAGCTGACATGCTTGCCCTTGCCGACGATGACGTGGTCGTGGACCGCGATGCCCAGGCTGTGGGCCGCGCGCAGGATCTCCTTGGTCATCTCCACGTCGGCGCGGCTGGGGGTGGGGTCGCCGGACGGGTGGTTGTGCACCAGGATGATGGCGCTGGCCGACAGCTCCAGCGCGCGCCGCACCACCTCGCGCGGGTAGACCGGGGTGTGGTCGACCGTGCCGGTCTGCTGCACCTCGTCGGCGATCAGCTTGTTCTTGCGGTCGAGGAAGAGCAGGCGGAACTGCTCCATCGGCTGGTGGGCCATGGCGGCGGTGCAGTAGTCCAGCAGCGACTGCCAGTTGGCCAGCACGGGCCGGTCCATCACCCGCTGCCGCATTCCGCGCAGCGCCGCCGCCCCGACCGCCCGCAGCGTCGCGACGGCCTTGTCGGAGGCCAGCGAGACCTCCCCGACGCAATAGCCGCGCAGGCGGGGCGGCGGGGCGTTGACGACGCTCCAGATGTCGCCGAAATCACGGATCAACGCCTTGGCCAGCGGCTTCACGTCGCGGCGCGGGTTCACCGCGAACAGGATCATCTCCAGCAGTTCGTAATCCTGCAGCGCGTCCGGCCCGCCATCGAGAAAGCGGCTGTAGAGGCGCTGGCGGTGGCCCTTGTGATGAGCCTCGCGATGGGCCTCTTCCACGGAGACGTCGGGGGGCGGCTCCAGCCCGGGAAGCCCCTTTGCCTCCTCTGCTTCCCCCGACCGCTTCGCGCTCTTCCGTCCCGCCATCCCGACGCCACCATACGAATGTGTGCGTCGGGACTATACCTCTTCCGCGCGAAAATCACAGCCGCAGGAAACTCACACGGCTGCGGTCGCCTCCTCGGCCGGGACGGCGTAGGGGGGCTTGTGGAAGCCGGCGGGGGACAGGGTGAAGATTTCGCAGCCGTCCTTGGTCACGCCGATCGAATGCTCGAACTGGGCGGACAGCGACTTGTCCTTGGTCACGGCGGTCCAGCCGTCGCCGAGGATCTTCACGTCGTAGCGGCCGGCGTTGATCATCGGCTCGATGGTGAAGATCATGCCCTCGCGCAGGACGGCGCCGGTGCCGGGGTTGCCGAAATGCAGGACCGACGGCGGCTCGTGGAAGACGCGGCCCAGCCCGTGGCCGCAGAAGTCGCGGACGACCGAGTAGCGGTGGCTTTCCGCGAAGGTCTGGATGGCGTGGCCGATGTCGCCCAGCGTGGCGCCCGGCTTCACCTGATTGATGCCGATCATCAGCGCGTCGTAGGTGACGTCCACCAGCTTCTTCGCCTTCACGCCGACGTCGCCGCACAGATACATGCGGCTGCTGTCGCCGTACCAGCCGTCCAGGATGGGGGTGACGTCGATGTTCAGGATGTCGCCGTTCTGCAGCCGCTTGTCGCCGGGGATGCCGTGGCAGACCACATGGTTGACGGAGATGCAGTTGGCCTTCGGGAAGCCGCGGTAGCCGAGCGGCGCCGGGACGCCGCCATGGTCGCGGATGTATTGTTCCAGCAGCCGGTCCAGCTCGCCGGTGGTGACGCCCGGCTGGACGTAGGGCGTGATGAAATCGAGCGTGGCCGCGGCCAGCCGTCCGGCCTTGCGCATGCCCTCGAAATCCTCCGGCCCATGAATCCGGATGCGATGGGAATCGAGGTCGTCGTGGTCCAAGAGAATCGTCCCCTACAGATCAGGTCCCAAAAAAACGCGCCGGCAGGCCCGGCGGTGAACAGAAAGCGCGGACAATCCGTGCGGATCAGCCCAGGCGGATTGGCAGCGGCCGTTCCAGTTCGATCGCCTGCGGGGTGATCCTACAGGACCAGCACACGGCTTCCACCCCCGATTCGAGCGCGAGGCGCAATCCGGCGGCGTAGGCGGGGTCGATGTCGGCGGCGACTCGGAAGTAGGCGCAGTCGGCGCGCTGCACAAGGTAGACCATGACCGCCCGCGCGCCCTGGCGGACCATCTCGGCCATCTCCACCAGATGCTTGGCGCCGCGGGCGGTCACGCAGTCCGGGAACTCCGCGGCTTGCCCGTCGCCCTGCGTAGGGCGGCGCAGGTGCACGTTCTTGACCTCGACATAGGCCGGCGGCCGGGCCTCGTCCTCCAGCAGGATGTCGATGCGGGAGTTGCGCCCGTACTTCACCTCGCGGCGCAGCCGGGCGTAGCCGGCCAGTTCCGGGATGGTGTCGGCGGCGATGGCGGCGGCGACCAGCCCGTTGGGATGCGACGTGTTGACGCCGACGAGGCAGGGGGCGTCCGGATCGTCCAGCGCCTCGACCAGCTCCAGCGTGTGGGCGAGCTTGCGCTTGGGATTGTCCGACCGCGACAGCCAGACGGCGGAGCCGGGGGCGTCCACCCCGATCATGCTGCCCGAATTCGGCACATGGGCGGTGACCAGGGCGCCGTCGAGGTCCACGTCGGCGAGGAACCGCTTGTAGCGGCGGACGAGGCGGCCTTGCAGGAGGGGGGTGGGGAAGCGCATCTTGGGCCCTAGGTTAAAGCGCGCCCCCGCCGCCCGGCAAGCCCGCCGGTCCCGCCATCCCCCCTCGACCGAGAACGGAGCCGACTCCGCATGTCCACGCCTGCCGCTGCACCCGCCGCCACGCCCAACCCGACCGCCGCCGTCCTTGTCATCGGCAACGAGATCCTGTCGGGCCGCACCAAGGACGCCAACCTGCCGCACATCGCGGAGAAGCTGGCCGGCATCGGCGTCCGCCTGCGCGAGGCGCGCGTCGTCCCGGACGTCGAGGAGGAGATCATCGCGGCGCTGGACGCCCTGCGCGGCCGCTACGGCTACGTCTTCACCACGGGCGGCATCGGGCCGACCCACGACGACATCACGTCAGCCTGCGTCGCCAAGGCCTTCGGCGTGCCGCTGGAGCGCAACGCCGAGGCGGTGGCCCGGCTGGAGCGCCATTACGGCGACCCGTCGAAGCTGAACGAGGCGCGGCTGCGCATGGCCAACATCCCGGCCGGCGCCTCGCTGATCGACAACCCGATCAGTGCCGCGCCGGGCTTCCGCATCGGCAACGTCTTCGTCATGGCCGGCGTGCCCAACATCATGCAGGCGATGCTCGACGGCGTGCTGCCGCAGCTGGAGGGCGGGCCGGACCTGCACGCCCGCACGGTGGCCTGCGAGCTGGCCGAGGGGCAGATCGCCGCCGATCTCGGCGCTCTTCAGGACCGTTACGCCGACCTGGAGATCGGCAGCTATCCCTATTTCCGCAACGGCTTCTTCGGCGTCAGCCTCGTGCTGCGCGGCACCGACGAGGGCCGCGTGGCGGCGGCGACGGAGGAACTGGCGGGCATCGTCCTGCGCTTGGGCGGTACGCCGAACGTCACGGTGGGGACCAAAGGCTAGAGAGGTCCCTACGACACCAAGCCATCCTTGGTCATATTGTCGCCGCTCTGGGTAATTCTATGTTGAGGACTGTGAAGTGACGCTCATGAAAAGTCGTGCCATGAAACCCTTCGAAAAAGCGGCGATCCTGTTCTTGCTGAAACATCTGGCATCCGGCGTGGCCGGGGCTGTTGTTCTGGCGACGGGGCTGTTGGTTCTTGACGTCGCCAATCTGGCGACGCTGATGGGAAACAGCGATCACGGCATCGTCGCTGGGATCATGCTGTATGCCAGCCTCATCCTCACCTTCGGCAGCGTGGCGATGGGCATCGGCATCATGACCCTGAACGAGGATACGCGGCCCTGACCGGCGCCGGGCGGACACTCGCCCCGACGACACCCATGCAGGCCGGGGCCACTCAGAACGGCCCGAAGCTGTCATACGCCCAGACCAGCGCCACGATGGCGGCGATCCAGACCGCCGCGTAAGGCAGCCAGGTGTTGCGGTTGCGCCGCAAGGCGGCCGGGACGACCAGAACCGCGACCATCAGCACGCTCACCACACCCAGCCAGTTGATCGATTCCAAACTCACCTCCCTTGAACGTCAAGGTTGCGGGGATTTTTGCGTCTCCGACGCCCGAAGCGCGCTCAATCCTTGACCAAACGCCCGCTGATTGTCTAAGTCAATCCAGCGGAACGGTGGGCTGCATACAATGATATGCAACTCCGGCGGGCGGGGGCAACCCGCTCTCCAGGCCGATCCGCGACGGTGCGCGGGCGTGGCGGAATCGGTAGACGCAAGGGACTTAAAATCCCTCGCTTAGGCATGCGGGTTCGAGTCCCGCCGCCCGCACCACAAATCCAGCAATGGCCACAAGTTCAACACTGATGATGCCGGGCATTTCACGCCATGACGCGTGAGGCGAACCGGTCGTCAGGCGGCGGTCGACCGAAGTCGGCGTCCGGAGGCGGCATCCCGCGTCGGCGTCTTGGGTCATCGCCCTCGGATCATGCCCAGCGCCGCCTCGAACAACGCGCTGCCCGGTTCGGCGAAGCGGTCCACCACGCTGAAATGGTCGGCGCCCGGCTCCACGATCTCCCGCACCGCGTTGCCCTGAGCGGCCCAGGCCAGGGCGTAGTCGGCCTGCTGGCGGTGCATCGCGTCGGTCTCGTCGCCGCCCAACGCGGGCATCATCAGCGGGGCGGGGGCGGGAACGGCGTGGATCGGGCTCAGCCGCCGCGCCGAGTCGGGATCAAGCCGCAACTGCTCGTTCACCTCGAAGCCGAGCATCGGTTCCAGGTCGTAGATGCCGCTGATCGGGATGCCGCCGGCGACGCGGTCCCGATTCTCCGAAACCAGCTTGGCCGTCAGGTGGCCGCCCGCCGAATGGCCCGACACCACCACCCGCCGCGGATCACCGCCGAAATCCGCCACGTTGGCGAAGACCCAGTCCAGCCCGGCCTGGGCGTGGCCGCACAACTCGTCCATCGTCACGTCCGGGCACAGGCCGTAGCCGAGCAGGACCACCGCCACCCCGCGCTCCACATAGGGCGCGGCGATGAAGGAGTGCAGGTCCTTCGACAGCGCCCGCCAGTAGCCGCCGTGGATGAAGACCAGCACCGGCGCGCCCTCCCCGGCGGGGAAGACGTCGGCGCGCTGGCGCGGGTGCGGGCCGGTGGGGATGTCGCAGCGGCCGCCGAGCCGGGCGCGCACCGCCTCGCTCTCCGCCTGCCAGCGGGCGAAATAGGCCGGGTGCCCCGGCACCAGCTTGCGGAAATTGTATTGGCGGTCGATCTCGGCGGCGGTCAACTTTTGTGATTGGGGGCCGCCAAACAGGGCTTCAGACGCCAAGATAACGCTCCTTCAACGTGGGATCGGCCAGCAGGGCGGCGGAACCGCCGGACCACACCAGCCGCCCCTTCTCGATGACGTGATGGCGGTCGGCCAGGGCGGCGAGGGCGTGCACGTTCTTGTCCACCACCAGGATCGCCTGCCCCTCGGCCTTCAGGCGGGCAAGGCAATCCCAGATCTCCTGGCGGACCAGCGGGGCCAGCCCCTCTGTCGCCTCGTCGAGGATCAGCAGCTTGGGGTTGGTCATCAGGGCGCGCCCGACGGCGAGCATCTGCTGCTCCCCGCCCGACAGGTTGCGGGCAAGGTTGCCGGCGCGTTCGGCCAGCCGGGGGAACAGGGTGTGCACCCGCTCCACCGTCCAGGGATCGCGCCGCGCGAAGCGGTTGGCGGCGGTGGCGATCAGGTTCTCGCGCACGGTCAAGGTGGGGAAGACCTGCCGCCCCTCCGGCACCAGGGCGATGCCGGCCCGCGCGATGCGGTGCGGCGGGCGCCCGGCGATCTCCTCCCCCTCGAACGTGATCGAGCCGCCGGTCGGCGCCACGAGGCCCATGATGGCCTTGATGGTCGTGGTCTTGCCCATGCCGTTGCGGCCCATCAGGGTCACCGCCTCGCCGGCGTCGACGGACAGCTTCATGCCGAACAGCGCCTGGCTGGAGCCGTAGGCGGCGGTCAGGTTGGCGACGCGCAGCATCAGGCGACCTCCAGCTCGTCGCCCAGATAGGCCTCGCGCACCGCCGGGTCGTTGCGGATCTCGGCCGGGGTGCCGCTGGCGAGGTCCTTGCCGCGCACCAGCACGGTGATGCGGTCGGCCAGCGCGAAGACGGCGTCCATGTCGTGCTCGACCAGCAGGATCGTCACGCCGCCCTTCAGCTCTTGCAGAAGCTCGACCATGCGGGCGGAGTCCTCCGGCCCCATGCCGGCCATCGGCTCGTCGAGCAGCAGCAGCCGCGGCCCGGTGGCCAGGGCCATCGCCAGTTCGAGCTGCCGCTTCTCGCCATGGGCCAGCGCGTCGGCGCGGGTGTCGGCCCGCGCGCCCAGCCCCACCCGTTCCAGCACCGCGCGGGCGGGATCGGCCAGCCGCCGGTCGCGCGCGGCGTCGCGCCAGAAGCGGAAGCTGTGCCCGGCGTGGGCCTGCACCGCCAGCGCCACGTTGTCGAGCGCGGTAAAGCTGGGGAAGATCGAGGTGATCTGGAAGCTGCGCGCCAGCCCGCGCTGCGCCCGCTTGTGCACGGGCAGGCTGGTCACGTCGCGCCCGTCGAACAGGATGGTCCCGGAATCGGGGCTCAGCTCGCCCGACAACTGGCCGATCAGGGTGGTCTTGCCCGCTCCGTTCGGGCCGATCAGGGCGTGCAGCTCCCCCTCCGCGACGGACAGCGAGAGGCCGTCGGTGGCGGCCAGACCGCCGAAGCGCTTGACCAGTCCGTCTGTGCATAGAAGTGGCCGGTTCACGGGCGCTTCCCCGCGACGACGCCCCACAGGCCCTTGCGGGCGTAAAGCACCAGAAGGATCAGCACCGGCCCCAGCACGATCTTCCAATGCTCGCCCAGCCCGGCGTGGGCGAGGTCCATCAGCTCCGGCACGAACTCCTCCAGCAGCAGAAGGGCGGCGGCGCCCAGCACCGGGCCGATCAGCGTGCCGATGCCCCCCAGCACGACCATCACGATCAGGTCGCCCGACCGGCTCCAATGCAGGTACTGCGGCCCGACGAACATGGTGGCGTTGGCGAGCAGCGCGCCGGCCAGCCCGGCCAGCGCACCGGCGATGACGAAGGCGGCGAGCTTGTAGCGGGTGACCGGGTAGCCGAGCGCGGCCATCCGCCGCTCGTTGTCCTTGGCGCCGCGGATCACCCGCCCGAAGCGGGAATTGACCAGCCGCCAGCCCAGGACCAGCGCCGCCACCAGAAGACCGAGCACCACGTAGTAGAAGGTGGTGTGGTCGGCGATGTTGAACGGGGCGGGCAGGGTGGAACGGCTCCACAGCGCGATGCCGTCGTCCCCGCCATAGGCTTTCAGCCCGGTCATCAGGTAGAAGAGCATCTGGGCGAAGGCCAGCGTGATCATGATGAAGGGCACGCCGGTGGTGCGCAGCGAGATCGCCCCCACCGGCAGCGCCGCCAGCGCCCCGGCCAGCATGGCCAACGGCCAGACGATCAGCCCGTTCACCGTGCCGGGAAGGCCGAACAGCGTCGATCCGTCCGACTGGTGGGCGAACAGGATGCCGACGGCATAGCCGCCGATTCCGACAAAGGCCGCGTGGCCGAAGCTGACCATCCCCCCGAAGCCGAGGATCAGGTCGAGGCTGACCGCCGCCAGCGCGAAGACCAGGATGCGCGTCGCCAGCCGCACGTAGAAGGGTTCCCCCATCCAGTCGGCGACGGTGGGAAGCGCCAGTGCGACGGCCAGCAGGACCAGCAGGGCGATGCGGGGGCGGGTGAGCAGGGCGGTTCGGGGCGCGGTCGGGGGCATGGAGGGCCGGAACAGAGGGGCGGTCAACCAATCGGTGGGCCAATCGGTAGGCCCGTCTTTTCGCACAGTTGGGCGGGCTTGAACACAAAAGGTCGCGTCGGCGGCGTGTGTCGGCCCGCTCATGTCACCCGGCTCACCTCCGCCCCTTCAATCCCAGGGCATGTCGTGGCGCCGCCGCCGCGACCGCTGGAGGAGCTGGCGTTCGGTGCAGCGCTTCATGTGCTCCGGCACCTCCGAGTCCTCGCCGATGATGGGGCCGCTCAGGTAGGCGGCGCCCGCGGCCTCCGCCGCCTCCAACTCCACCGGATTGCGCACGCCGTCCACGTAGGCGAACATGCCGAATTTGCGCGGTCCGGGGCAGAAGGTCTGGAGCCGCTCCAGGATGTGCGGCTCGTCCTCCCGCCCGTCCAGCCGCAGCCCGACCCCCTTGACGCCGGCGGTGGCGTAGACCGACAGGTCGCCGGCGTCGTCGTGCAGGATGACCATGGCGGCGCGGGCGAAGGGGCGCAGCATCGCCACGATCTCCGCCAGCCGGCCATAGGGTACGCTGGCCGGCAGCCCGTCCAGCTCGAAGGCCAGGAACGGCATCAGCACGCGCGGGATCATCCGGCAGGCCTGGATGTATTCCCGCCGCCGCCGGCTGGAGGCGAGCGTGCCGAAATGGACGGGGATGGTCTGGGCGTAGCGGAATTTGTTGGCGTACAGCTCGTTGTAGGTGCTGACCGCGAGGCTCAGCGTCTCCCTGTCGAGGTCGAAGACGGCCTCCTCGCGCTCCGGATCGAAGGCGTCCATCAGGTTCAGATAGCGGGTGGTGTCGACGTCGGTGCGGCAGCAGTAGGTCGACACCACCTTGTGCTTCACGTCGAAGACCGGACGGAACAGAACCTTGGGCCGAAGCTGCAGGGTGACGGTGTCCGTCGGCATCTCGGGCCAGTGCGGGCGTCGCGCCTCCGCCGTCGGAACGGCGCCATAGGCTGGCAGGGGGGCGGCCGGCAGGGGGACAGCCGGCAGGGGGGCGGCCGGTGCGGCGCCCTCCGGCTTGTGGGCGGCGTCCTTGAGCAGATCGGCCAGCCGCGCGGTGTCCAGGGCGACCCCGCCGCCGACATCGACCACCGCGGTCTTGACGGTGATGCGCCGTGTGTCGGCGTGGCCCAGCAGGGCCTGATGCAGGCTTTCCATCACCTTGCTGCAGGTCAGCTGCGCCGACTTCCGGTCGGCCTGGGCGAAGACGATGATGTAGTGGTTCTCGCCATAGCGGAACCAGACGTCGCGCGGCGACAGCACCTTCTTGAGCATGCGCTCGGTGTAGACGTGCACCCGTTCGTTCACGCTTCCCCAGCGGTCGCCCAGCTCATTCCGGATCTCGTCGAGGCCGATCAGGTGGACGGACCCCGCGGTGACCGTTTGGCCGTGCGCCAGGATCTGCCGGGCGCGTTCCTTGAAGGACTCGTCGATCGATTGGCCGGGGGTGGGGGGCGAGGACGGTGTGGCGCCGTCGTCCTGTTCCGGAATGGCGCCGTCCGGACCGGAGGATTGATGCATGAGCATGGCCGAGCTTCCCTTTCCGGTTGTGGGGGAGCGCGAACCCAACGGCAGGACAGCCGCCTTGACTGGGTACGGACATCACTGGATCGACGTTGAGTTTAGAATGGTCCTTTCGCACTTGCTAATGCGTTAACAAAGCTGCCCGGTTGGCGCTTCCTGATGTCCTATGCGCAAAGGGGCGTGTCTTCGCCGGACTTGTCTATGCCGATTCGCGCCGTGCCTTTACTCTGGCCCTCATGAGCATCTGCCGCTCGGTGCAGCGCCGCATGTGTTTGGGGAGGTCGGAGTCCTCGCCGACCACAGCCCCGCCGACATAGGCCGCCCCGGCCTCGATCGCGGCCTGGAACTGCTCGACGTTCCGGATGCCGTCCAGATAGGCGAACAGGCCGTGTCTGCGCGGGACGGGGCAAAAGGCGTTGATCTTGTCGATGCAGTGTTGATCACCGTCCCGAAAGTCCATGGACAGCCCGACACCCTTGACGCCGGCTCTGGCGTAGGTGCCGATGTCGCTGTTCTCCTCCCGCAGGATGACGATGGTGGCGCGCCCGAAGGGGCGCAGCAGGGTGACCAGTTCGGCCAGCCGGCCGCTGGGAACACCCTGCGGCAACCCTTCCAGCTCGAAGGCCAGGAAGGGGATCAGGCAGGCCGGAATCATCCGGCAGGACTGGAGATACTCCCGCCGCCGCCGCGCCGAGGCGAGGGTCTCGAAATGCACGGGGATGGTCTGGGCGTAGCGGAAATTGTTCTTGTACAGTTCGTTGTAGGTGCAGACCGCATGGCACAAGGCTTCCATGTCGTAATCGAAGATGGCCTCCTCCTGCATGAATTCGGCCATGATGATCTGGTTGATGTGCCGGCAGGTCACGAGGTCCGGGCGGCAGGTGTAGGTGGAGATCACCTTGTTGCGCACGTCGTAGACCGGGCGGAAGAGCACCTTGGGACGCGGCGGCGGCTCGCCGTTGCCGAGCGCGAAGGCCGACAGCGAGGGGCGTCGGCGCTCCTCGGTCTGCGGCTGGCCGGCCGGTCCCTTCGACTGGCCGGCGGCGTCGAGCAACGCGTCCAGCCGCGCGCTGCCGACCGCGATGCTGCCGTCGATCTCCACCAGCGCGGTCTTGACGACGATCTGGCTGGTGTCGCTGTGCCCCAGCAAGGACTGGTGCAGGGACTCGACGATTTTCCCGCAGATGAGCTGCGCCGCCTGGATGTCCATGTGGGCGAACACGATGATGAACTGGGAATCGCCGTGCCGGAACCACACGTCGTGGGAGGACAGCATCTTTTCGAGCAGGCGGTCCGTGTAGACGTGGACCCGCTCCCTCACCCGCTCCCAGCGGTCGCCGAGTTCCTCCCGAATGTCTTCCAGACCGATCAGATGCACCGCCCCGGCGGTGATCACCCGGCCGCTGAAGAGGATTTCCTTGGCCCGCTCCCGGAACGACGCGTCCTTCAGGTGGCAGGAGGATTGGCAATCCGCCGCCTTGGCGGCACCGTCGCAGTGACAGGGGGGCTCTGTGCCGGTCCGGTCCGCGTGGTCGTCCTGGGCGCTGGGCGGCGATTGGACTGCGTTCACGGCCATGTCTCCCTCGCAACCGGCGGATGTCTTGGTGCCGGTTCTATGGCTGCCTTCTGAATGTTCGCCTCACGAACAAGAGTGTTCCAAGGGGAATTTCTGAAGCGTTAACAGCCTGAGGTTTTTTGCCGGGCGCGGAATCGCCGCCTGTTGGCCGCCGCCGTTGACCTGCGGGCAGGACGGGATTATGCCGGGCCGGCCTGTAGGCATGGGAAAAGGGCAGGGACATGAACGCGAAGAATGCGGTGGTGCTGGTCAGCGGCGGGCTGGACTCCACGACGGTGCTGGCGATCGCCAGGGAGCAGGGCTACCGGCTGAACGCGCTCAGCTTCCGCTACGGTCAGCGCCACGCGGTGGAGCTGGAGGCGGCCCGGCGCGTCGCCGCGGCCATGGCGGTGGACCGCCACGTCATCGCCGACATCGACCTGCGGGCCTTCGGCGGCTCGGCCCTGACCGACACCATCGACGTGCCCAAGCACGCCAGCGCGGCGGATCTGGGGACGGGCATCCCGGTGACCTACGTCCCGGCGCGCAACACGGTGTTCCTGTCCTTCGCGCTGGCCTGGGCCGAGACGCTGGGGGCGTCGGACATCTTCATCGGCGTGAACGCGCTGGATTATTCCGGCTATCCGGACTGCCGGCCCGAATACATCGCCGCCTTCGAGACCATGGCGAACCTCGCCACCAAGGCGGGGGTGGAGGGGACCAGCCGGTTCACGATCCACGCCCCGCTGATGACCCTCGACAAGGCGGGCATCATCCGCCGCGGGCTGGAGTTGGGGGTGGATTACAGCCTGACCCACTCCTGCTACGACCCGGCGCCGGACGGCGCGGCCTGCGGCTCCTGCGACAGCTGCCTGCTGCGGCTGAAGGGCTTCCAGGAGGCCGGGCTGGCCGATCCGGTGGCCTATGGCGGGGCGTGACGCACGCCGTCAATGGGCGGGGAACAGCCCCTTGGGCTTGATCGCCAGGACCACCGCCATCAGCACATAGATCGCCATTGAGGCGAGCGCGGCCCCCGCGGCGCTGGCGTTGGCGGCGTCCATCACCAGACGGAAGGCGGCGGGCAGCAGGGCGCGGCCCATCGTGTCCACCATGCCGACCAGCAGGGCGCCGGCCAATGCCCCGCGGATCGAGCCGATGCCGCCGATCACGATGACCACGAAGGTCAGGATCAGGATCTGCTCGCCCATGCCGACCTGAACGGCCAGCACCGGCCCGGCCATGGCGCCGGCCAGCCCGGCCAGCCCGCAGCCCAGCGCGAAGACCAGCCCGAACAGCAGCCGGACGTCCACCCCCAGCGCCATCACCATCTCGCGGTTGGTGGCCCCGGCGCGGATCAGCATGCCGACCCGCGTGCGGGCGATCAGCAGCCACAGGAACACCGCCACGGCGATGCCCACGGCCAGGATCGCCAGCCGGAAGGCCGGGTATTTCAGCCCGAACAGGTCCACCGTCCCGGCCAGCGCCGCCGGCGGGTTGAGGAAAATGGGGATCGGGCCGAAGACGATCTTCACCAGCTCGTTGAAGAACAGGATCAGCCCGAAGGTCGCCAGCACCTGATCCAGGTGGTCGCGGCGGTAGAGCGTGCGCAGCGCCACCGCCTCCACCACCAGCCCGAGCAGCGCCGTCAGCAGGACCGCCGCCGCCAGCGCCAGCGGGAAGCTGTCCAGCACCGGCACCAAGGCCGCCGTCAGGTAGGCGCCGACCATGTAGAAGGTGCCGTGGGCGAGGTTGATGAGGTCCATGATGCCGAAGACGAGCGTCAGCCCGGCGGCCATCAGGAACAGCATCACCCCGAGCTGAAGCCCGTTCAGCCCCTGTTCGACGAGGAGGAGCGCGTCCATTCTCCGGCGTCCTGGCTGCGCCTCACTTCATCGGGCAGTCTTTGACGTAGGCGTCGGCGTGGTTGGTGAAGACCGTGGCGACGGTCTTGTTGGTCACCGCACCGTCGACGCCCTTCACGACCTCGCGCAGGTAGATGTTGTGGATCGGGTAATGGTTGGTGTTGAAGGCCACCTCGCCGCGCAGGCTTTGCAGCTTGGCGGAGGCCAGGGCGGCGCGCAGCTTGTCCTTGTCCTTCAGGTTGCCGCCGACCGCCTTCACCGCGGTGTCGATCAGCAGCGCCGTGTCGTAGCCCTGGGCGGCGTACATGGACGGGATGCGCCCGTACTTGGCCTTGAAGTCGGCGACGAACGTCTTGTTGGCGGCGTTGTCGAGGTCCGGGCTCCACTGCGCGGAGTTCTTGACGCCGAGCGCGGACTCGCCGACCGCCGACAGGATGTCCTGGTCGAAGGAGAAGCCGGGACCGAACAGCGGCACGGCGCCCTTCAGCCCGGCCTGCTCATACTGCTTGATGAAGTTGATGCCCATGCCGCCGGGGTAGAAGACGTAGACGGCGTCCGGCGCCGCGGCCTTGAGCTGCGCCAGCTCCGCCGCGTAGTCGAGCTGCCCGACCTGGGTGTAGACCTCGCCGGCGACCGCGCCCTTGTAGTAGCGCTTGAAGCCGGCCAGACCGTCCTTGCCCGCCGGGTAGTTGGGGGCCATCAGATAGACCTTCTTGAAGCCCTCGTCCTGGACATGCTTGCCCACGGCCTCGTGGATCTGGTCGTTCTGGTAGGCGGCGTTGAAGAAGTACGGGTTGCACTGCGCCCCCGCCAGCTGCGACGGGCCGGCGTTCGGGCTGATGAAGAAGGTCTGCCCGCCGGCCAGCGTCGGCAACATGGCCAGCGCGAGGTTCGACCAGACCACGCCGGTCACCACCTGCACGCGGTCGCGCTCGACCATGCGGTTGGCGAGTCCGACGGCGACGTCCGGCTTCTGCTGGTCGTCCGCCTCGATGACCTGGGTGTCCTGACCGCCCAGCTTGCCGCCCGCATGCTCCACCGCCAGCGCGAAGCCGTCGCGGATGTCGATGCCCAGACCCGCGCCGGGGCCGGACAGCGTGGTGATCATGCCGATCTTCAGCGTGTCCGCCGCCACCGGGGTGGCGAGCAGGGCCAGCGCGGAGGCCAGCGTAAGCAGGTTGCGGGTCATGACGGTCCAGCCTCCAGGGGAATTATGATTGATTTATGGGCAGTGCAAAGTTCAGGCAGCCCGCATCCGTTCGTCCGCCCGCTTGTCCGCCCAGGCGCGCGCCGTGGACGGGCGGCCCTCGGCGTCGATCAGGCCGCGGGTGAAGAGTTCCTCGACATGGCGGATGAAGAAGGCGGCGGTGCTCTCCCGCTCCCAGCGCTCCATCCAGTTCTGCTCCAGAAAGGCGAGGATCGCCGGCTGGCCCAGCTCGGCCTCCCACAGCACGCCCAGCAGGGAGGTCTGCTGCTCCTCGTGCATGCATTCCTCGAAGGTCAGCTTCTGCTGGCTGCGCGCCTCCTTGCGCAGCGTCGTCTCCGGCCCCGGCCCCAGGCCGAAGTCGTAGAGCGGGCGGCGCTCGGGCGCTGCGACCAGCCAGTGGGCGACCTCATGGACGATGACCGTCGATTCCACGTCGGTGCGGATGACGTCGCCGTCCCACATGAAGGAGGCGTTCGGCGGCTCGTCCAGCGTGCCGATGCCGTGGGCGTGGGCCAGCCGCACCGCTTCGGCGCGCTGCTCCGGCGTGTCGACGCCGCCGGGCACCGGCCATGTGGCGGCGATGCGCCGGAAGGCGGCGAGGGGCAGGGGCTTGCCGGCCAGCAGGCGCTCGAAGGTCGCCAGGGCCTCCGGCATCGTCTCGGCCGGGATCGGGGTCAGGATCATGATGGGAAAAGCAGTCCGGGGTGCGCAATGACCCCTATTTGCCCAACAGGGCCGGGGCGGCGCAAGAAAAACCCCTCCTCCATCGCAATCGGATGGAGGAGGGGGAAGACGAAACCGTCAGGCGGCCCGCATGTCGGTCAGGAAACGGGAGACGAAGCCGCGCAGCCCCTCGGCCTCGCCGCTCAGCCCGTCGGCGGCGTCGAGCACCTGACGGGAGGCGTCGCCGGTGGCTTCCGCCGCCTGGGTCACCCCGGCGATGTTGCCGGACACCTCCTGCGTGCCGCGGGCGGCCTGCTGGACGTTGCGGCTGATCTCCTGGGTGGCCGCGCCCTGCTCCTCGACCGCCGCGGCGATGGTGGTGGAGATGTGGCTGATCTCGCCGATCACGCGGCCGATCTCGGCGATGGCCCCGGCGGCCTCGCGGCTGACCTGCTGGATGCCGGCGATCTGGCCGGAGATGTCCTCGGTCGCCTTGGCGGTCTGGTTGGCGAGGCTCTTGACCTCGCTTGCCACGACGGCGAAGCCCTTGCCCGCCTCGCCGGCGCGGGCCGCCTCGATGGTCGCGTTCAGCGCCAGCAGGTTGGTCTGGCTGGCGATGTCGTTGATGAGCTGCACCACCTCGCCGATGCGCTGGGCGGCGTCGACCAAGCCACGCACGGTGGCGTCGGTCCGCTCGGCGGTGCTGACCGCCTGCCCGGCGATGCTGTTGCTCTGGGCGACCTGCCGGCTGATCTCCTGGATCGAGCTGGTCAGCTCCTCGGCGGCGGCGGCGACGGTCTCCACGTTGGCGGTGGCCTGGGTGGAGGCGGCGGCGACGGCGCTGGCCTGCCGGGTGGTCTGCTCGGCGGTGGCCGACATGCCCTGGGCCGTGCTGTTGAGCTGGGTGGCGGCGGAGGACACGCGGGACAGCACCTCCATCACCATGCGGTCGAACTCGCGGGTCAGGGTGTCGATGCGCTCCGACCGCTCGCGGCGGGTCGCATGCTCGGCGGCCTGTTCGGCGGCCATACGGTCGGCCTGGATGAGGCTGTGCTTGAAGACCTCGACGGCCTTGGCCATGCCGCCGATCTCGTCGCCGCGGTCCAGGCCGGGCACGTCCACCCGGCGGTCGCCGCCGGCCAGCCGGGTCATGGTGTCGGTCATCGAGACGATGGGCCGCGACAGGCCGCGCCCGATCAGCAGGGCGGAGATCAGGCCGAGCAGCACGGCGACCGCGGCGGCGGCGGTGGCCACGGTGCGGGCCCGGTCGATGTTTTCCGTGGCGGTGGCGCCGAGCGCCGCCTGCTGGCGTGCGCTGGCGTCGCGCAACTGCTCCACCCGCGCGTTGACGGTCGGGCCGAGCGTCTCCAGCACCTGCGCGACCAGCTCGTCCCGCTTGGTGGTGGCGACGACCGCCTTCTCGAACTGGGTGGCGAAGACGCGCTGGTAGGCCAGGAAGGACGAGGCGCCACGGCGGCGCTCCAGCTCGGTCAGCTTGGCGAGCATCGCGTTGCCGCGCTCGCGGGCGCTCTGAAGCTCCTTGCGGAAGATGTCGGCGCTCTCCGCCGAGCCGTCGGTCAGGAAGCGGTTGACCATGTTGCGGGCGGCCAGGAAGTGGCGGGCCGCCATGCCCGCCTGATAGGCGGCCTCGGTGTCGCCGTCCGCGTAGGCGCTGTCCATGACGCCGCTCAGCGCCTTTTCCATCTTGGCCCCGAGGTCCACAAGCTCCGCCGCCGCCTCGTTGCGGGTCGCCTGGAACTCCATGATGCGGGTGAAGGCCTCGCGGTACTGGCCCAGCTCGTTGTCCATCTGGGTCACCGTGCGGTTCAGCGTCGGCTCGGTGAACAGGGTCTTGGCCTCGTCGATCCGCCCGTCCAGGTCGGCGGCCAGCGAGTCCACCGTGTGGGCGGCCTCCTCGCTGCCGGTCAGCAGGAAGGTCTTGGCCTGGAGCTGGACCTCCAGCATCGTCGCCTGGATGCGCCCGACCTCGGTGGTCTGGCGGGCCAGCGTCTGATAGGTCGCGAAGCCGTGCTTGGCGTCCATCAGGGCATAGACCCCGATGCCGCCGATGGCGACCAGGAAGAGCAGAACCCCGGCGTTCGCCGCCGTGATCTTGGTGCCGACCCGAAGATGGTTGAACAGGCTCATGGTCGGGAAAACTCCGGATGAGGCTGAATGGTTTAGATACAAAACATGGCAGTGTCCGCTTACCAATTCATTAAGTGTGCCAACCGCTTTCCGGTCCCCGAAAACGGGCATGGGGTCCCTCCGCGCACGCTTGGGGATGTCCTTATCCTTCCGGGTTCTGGCGGTTTCGCGGGGCCTTGGAATATTTGTCGGGACCGTGGCGTTAGCCCACCAGCGACGGACCGTTCCGGCGCCGGTTCCAGCGGCGTGCTGGTCACGGCTTAGGCCGTGGATGGTCACAATAGAGGCGTTTTGCTCATCCACATGTATCGTGCTATATGCCAAAGGGCGAAGCGCCCCGCCGGGGACGCCTGCCTGGACCCTTCCGACCCGGCTCGTGATCATCTGACCCAACGGCCGGCCATGTCCCTGACCGACGCGCCCACGACCGACGCGCCCACTCCGGCGGCTTCCGCCAACACCGTCCCCACACCCGCCCCCATCACCGGTGACGCCGCTTCCGCCCCGAAGCCGTCGCGCTCCGCCCGCACGAAGCGGGGGCGCCTGTCGGTGGTGATCCCCTTCTACAACGAAGGCCCCAACATCGCGGCGCTGTTCGAGCGGCTGGTGCCCGTTCTCGACCGGCTGGACGCCGAGTGGGAGGTGGTCTGCGTCAACGACGGCAGCCGCGACGACACGCTCGACCGCCTGCTGGACGTCCATGACGCCGACCCGCGGGTCAAGGTGGTCGACCTGTCGCGCAACTTCGGCAAGGAGCTGGCCCTGTCGGCCGGGCTGCGCCACACCACCGGCGACGCCGTGGTCCCGATGGACGCCGACCTCCAGCACCCGCCGGAGCTTCTGCCGCAGTTCCTCGCCAAATGGCGCGAGGGCTACGACGTGGTCGTCGCCGTGCGCCACGCGCGGGTGGGGCAGAGCCTGAAGCACCGGGCGTTCGCCCGCGCCTTCTACTGGATCTTCGACAACCTGTCGGAGGTCAAGCTGCCGCGCGAGGTCGGCGACTTCCGGCTGATGGACCGCCGGGTCGTCGACGTCATCAACCGCATGCCGGAACGCACGCGCTTCATGAAGGGCATCTTCGCCTGGGTGGGCTTCCGTCAGGCCAGCATCCCCTACCAGCAGGGGGAGCGCGCCGGCGGCGACACCAAATGGGGCTTCCTGAAGCTGCTCAGCCTCTCCTTCGACGGGCTGACCGCCTTCTCCACCTTTCCGCTGCGGGTGTGGAGCCTGGTGGGCATGGCGATCTCCGGCTTCGCCTTCGTCTACATCCTGATGCGCCTGCTGCGCACCCTGATCTACGGCATCGACGTGCCCGGCTATGAATCGCTGCTGGCCGCGGTGCTGTTCATGGGCGGCATCCAGCTCGTCACGTTGGGGGTCATCGGCGACTATCTCGGCCGCGTGTTCAACGAGGTGAAGGGACGTCCCCTCTACATCGTCCGGTCCGCGCACGGCTTCGAGGACGAGGCCGCCGCTCCGGCATCCAATTTGGTGGCCAATCCGGGGGCCAACGCAGGCGCTTGGCGCCGGCCCGGAAGCGAGGACCGCCCTTCATGAGCCTGATGCCGCCGCTCGGCCTGAATCCCCTCGGGGCGTCGCCCCCGGCGGGCGCCCTGACGCAACGCCGCGCCGGCGCCCTGTGGGACGACATGGCGCGCGCGCTTCTGCTGTGCCTGATCATCCTCGCCGCGCTGACCTTCCGGAACTACGGGATCAGCACCGACGAGGAGGTGCAGCACATCTACGGCAAGAAGCTGCTGTCCTTCTACCTGTCCGGCTTCACCGACCGGTCGGCCTTCCATTTCAAGGACCTGTACCTGTATGGCGGGCTGTTCGATCTGGTGACCGCGCTGGTGGTTCCGATCTCGCCGTTCGAGGAGTACGAGACGCGCCACCTGCTCTGCGCGCTGGTCGGGGTGCTGGGCATCGCCGGCTGCTGGCGCTACGCGCGGCTGCTGGCCGGGCCGCGGGCGGGCTTCCTGGCGGCGGCGCTGCTGGCGCTGTCCGGCGTCTATTACGGCGCCATGTTCAACAACACCAAGGACGTGCCCTTCGCCGCGGGCATGGTGTGGACGCTCTATTTCGCCACCCGCATCATCGGCCAGATGCCGGCCCCGCGGCGCAGCGCCGTGCTGAAGTTCGGGCTGGCGCTGGGCCTGACCCTGTCGATCCGGGTGGGCGGGGTGCTGGCCGGCTTCTACCTCGCGGTGGCGCTGGCCCTCTATGTGGTGCTGGTGGCGTGGCAGGGCGGGTTGCGGCCGGCGCTGGGTGTCGTGCGGCGGGCCGTGCCGCCCCTGCTGCCGGCCATTCCGCTGGCCTACGCGGTGATGGCGCTGTTCTGGCCGTGGGCGGTGCAAAAGCCGCTGAACCCGCTGGAGGCGTTGCGCGTCGTCTCGCACTTCCCCATCGACATCCAGACGCTGTTCATGGGGCAGATGGTCAGCTCCGCCGCCCCGCCGGCGCTCTACCTGCCGGTCTATCTGGGGGTGAAGCTGCCGGAGGCGGTGCTGCTGGGCACCCTGGCCGCGGTGGTTCTGGCCGCCCTGTGGGTGGTGCGCGGCGGCTGGCGGAGCGTGGACGGCGCCTTCGGTGCGGTGCGCTGGGTGCCGCTGGCGCTGGCGGCCTTCCTGCCGGTGATCCTGTTCATGCTGATGCGCCCGTCCGTCTACAACGGCATCCGCCATTTCCTGTTCGTGGCGCCGCCCATGGCGGTGCTGGCCGGCATCGCCTTCGACCGGCTGTGGAGCGGAGCCGAGGCGATGGGCAGGCGTACGGGGCAGGCGTACGGGGCGGCGGCCATTGCGGTGGCCGTGCTGTACGCGTGGCAGCTCGGCGCCATGCACCCGAACCAGTACGTCTACTACAACCAGTTCACCGGCGGGCTCAAGGGCGCCGAGGGCCGGTTCGAGCTGGATTATTGGGGCAACTCCCAGCACGAGGCGCTGGCCGAGCTGATCGCCCTGGTGGAGCGCGAGAATGGCGGCAGGGCGCCGCCGCGCCAGTACACCCTGTCGGTCTGCGGCAACACGCTGGCCGTCCGCTTCGAGCTGCCGCCCTGGCTGAAGCTGGTCAACGGCACCGGTCTGGACTGGCGCAAGGCCGACTTCTTCATGGCCTTCACCCAGGTCAAGCAGTGTCCCAGCCTGCTGGGCGGCCAGCCGATCATCGAGGTCGCCGCCGACGACGTGCCGCTGACCATCGTCAAGGACCGCCGCCCGCCGCAGGCGGAAATTCCCACCGAGTAGAAATGGCCGAGTAGAAATTGGCCGGGTAAATTTCGGCCGGGTGGCCCGGGCCTCACCGGTCTAACCCGCCCGGCATGGCCTGCTCCGTTGGCGTGATGTCCGTCCGCGGGCGTACCGGCGGGCGGGGCCGCTTCCCACTCTTCCTTCAGCGCGCCCATTCCGCGCGCCGATGACGGAGGGTGGGGATGCGGGGGCCGGTGCTCGGTGTCGTGTCGTTTCTTGCGCTCACCGTCTGGGCGACAGCCCCGGCGCCGGCGGATGCGGTGCCCCCGGACCGTCTTCGGGAGGCGGTGACGGCGTTGGCCGATCGCCGTCTCGAGGAGGCGGGGGCGGGCAGCATCGTCGTCGGGGTGATCCGCGACGGGCGCAGCCTCGTCGTCGGGCGCGGCGTCAGCGGGCGGCCCGACGGCGGCCCGCCGGACGGGCGGACCCTGTTCCAGATCGCCTCGCTGACCAAGCCCTTCACCGGCACCATCCTGGCGGAGCTGATCCGCGCCGGGCGTGTCGCCCCGACCGATCCGCTGGCCCGCCATCTGCCCAAGCCGGTCCACGCCCCGGACTTCGACGGCACGCCGATCCGCCTGCTCGACCTCGCCACCCACACAGCGGGGCTGCCCAACGTGCCGGAGACGCCGCGCTTCTCGTGGAGCCGGCTGGAGGACCCGCGCAACCCCTACAAGCCGCTGACGCGGGAAGAGGTGGGGGCGTGGCTGTCCGGCTTCAGCCTGACGGTGCCGCCGGGCACGCGCTTCCGCTACTCCAACGTCGGCATGGCGGTGCTGGGGGAGGCGCTGTCCACCGCCTCCGGCATTCCCTACGAGGCCCTATTGAAACGGGTGGTCACCGACCGCTTCGGCATGACCGACACCACTCTGGCGCCCAACGCCGGGCAGCGCGCCCGCAAGGCGGTGGGACACGCCCGCGGGCAGGTGGTCCCCGACTGGGAAGCGCCGGCCATGCAGCCCTCCTTCGGGCTCTATTCCACCGCCGACGATCTGCTGCGCTGGCTGCGCGCCAACATGGGGGACTGCACCGGCCTGGGAAAGGCCGCCTGCGACGGCGAGACCGCGGCCACCCTGGCGCTCGCCCAGTCGGTGCAGGTGGACGGACGGGCGTTGCGCGATCCGGGGGCGTTGGGGCAGGGGGCGATGGCGCTGGGCTGGTTCGTCGCCTGGGCGGCGGACGGCACGCCGATCCTCTGGCACTCCGGCTCCACCGGTGGCTTCAACGCCTACATCGCCTTTTCACGCGCCCACCGCTGGGCCGCGGTGGCGCTGACCAACAGCGACCCCGAGCGGATCACCGCCGACCGGGTGGTGGGCGACCTGATCTGGCAGTTGGAGAGGGCGGCGGAGCGCCGCTGAGGCCGGCAAAGGGGAATGCGACCGCGCTCAGTGCAGCAGGCCGCCGGGCGGAAGACGGTCGGGAGGGGTCAGGATCTGCGCGGCCGGCTCGGCGACCGGTCCGGCCTGGTGGTGGGCCAATCGCCATTCGCCGTCCTCGCGCGCGAACAGGTTGGTCGCGGCCAAAACGGCGTCTCCGACGATCTCCTCGCAGAGCACGACCGCGGTGTCGCCGTACAGGCTGACGCGCTCGTTGCGCGCCTGCACCGCCGGGCCGCGGGGGGAACGCAGGACGTCCTGCCAGCTCGACACCACCGCCTCCCGGCCGAACAGGATCATCCAGCCGGGATGGATGCAGGACACGGGCAGGCGGGAGGCCCACAGCCGGTCCATGGCGGGAAAGTCACGCCCGGTGAAGGCCTGGTAGAATGCCTGGTTCGCGGCCAGCACGGCGTTGCGGTCGGTCATGGGGAAGCGAATCTCCGAAACAGCGAAAGCCGCTTCTATACAGGGAGCCGGCTCGACGGCAAGCGCCGGCCCCCGTTGTCACAGACCGCACCCCTTTTGCGGGCGCCCCTTCCGGGAAACGGCCCGCCCTTCCTCACGCCTTGATGTCCACCTTCTGGGACGCGTCCGCTGCGGCAGCGCCCTTGGTGCTGCTGCCGTCGGTCAGGCCGGCGATGGGCTGCGACAGGTCAAGGTTCAGGTGCATCACGCCATCGGCGCTCTTGGTCGGGGTCAGCGCGCCGAGGCCGCTCATCCCGCCCTTTGCGGCCATGCCGTTCAGCTTCTCCAGGACGCCCTTGATCTCGTCGTCGCTGAAGCCGTTGGCGCGGACGATCATGCCGGTGGCCTTGCCGGACACCTTGGTCGTGGCGGCGGAGAACATGGCGCTGCCCGAGCCGTCCGCGTTCAGCGTGGCGGCCAGCCCGCGGTCCTCGCGGGTGAAGTCCAGGGTGGACTTGGCGAAGGAGATGCGGACCGACTTGTCGCCGTCCTGGATGGTCAGTTCCATGCCCCGGGACTCGATCGACCACTGCGAGCGGGCTTCCTCCATGCTCATGCCCATCTGGCTGAAGTCCATGGACTTCAGCTTGTCCTTCATGGCGCTGCCGAAATCGCCGACGGCGCCCTTCACGTCGTCGTCCGACATGCCCAGCCCGCCGAGCAGGCTGCCCAGGTCGCCGGCCATGTTGTCGATGGCCTTCTCGAACAGGCCGGAGAGGCCCTTGGACTGCTCCAGGGCCTTCTGCATGATCTGCTCGGCCTGCTTGGCCCGGTCGGCCATGGCCTGGGCGCCGGTCTTGCCGCCGCCGGCGGCATCGCCCGCCGCATCGGCGTTCGCCCCGTCGGCGCCCGCCGCCGGCTTCTTGCCCGACAGGTTGTCGAGCAGGTTTTCCATCGACTGGCTGATCGTGTAGGCCGGGCTGGCGCTCTTCGCGGGAGTCGCGGCGTCGGTGGTGGCGGCGGCCTTGGCGCCGTCCGCGGCCTTGCTCTCGGTTGCCTTCTTGGCGTTGTTCGCCTGCTGCAGGACCGTGCTGGTCGTCCCTGTCGGTCCGGACATCTCCGAGTAATACATCGCCGCCTCCCGCGCGTGATCGTTTCGCCGTAAGGGTATGATCGTACCGGAGTCCTTTACCACAGGTTAATTCGTCGCAGGGCTCCTGCAACGCCCGGTCGAAACTCTTCGGCTTCGAAGGATTTTATCAGTTTTTGCTTGCGGAGTCCTCCACGGGCGCCAGGGGTTGGGTGGCCGGACCGTTCAGAACCGTCCCGTCCACCGCGAAGCGGGAGCCGTGGCAGGGGCAGTCCCAGCTCCGCTCGCCGGGATTCCAGCGCACCACGCATTTCAGATGGGGGCAGATGGCCGAGCGGCGGTGCAGCGTCCCCGACTCGTCGCGGAAGACGGCGACGGGCCAGACCCCCGATTTCAGCACCGCGCCCTGGCCGGGCTCGATGCGGTCCTCACCTTCCAGCTCCGGCCCCTGGACGTAGGGCAGGAAGTGGCGGGCCACGTCCAGATTCTCCCGCAGATAGGTGCCGAGCTTGTTGGTCATCTTGCGGCCGGGATCGTACAGCGCGGCCCACGGGCTGCCGCTGCCGTGGATCAGTTCGCACAGGACCAGCCCGGCGATGGTGCCGTGGGTCATGCCCATGCCGCTGTCGCCGGTCGCCACGAAGACCCGCCCGCCATAGGCCGGGTCGGGACCGATGAAGGCCAGCCCGTCGAAGGGCTCCATCACCTGCCCGGACCAGCGGTGCTCGACCGCCCCGGCCTGGGGGAAGTGGTCGCGCGTCCAGGCCTCCAGCGCGGCCCAGCGTTCGGCCATGTCGCGGGCCTCGCCGGTCTTGTGATCCTCGCCGCCGACGATCAGCCGGTCGTGGTCGGCCTCCGGCTGGAGCCGCGCGTAGTGATAGGTGTCGAGCGTGTCCCAATAGAGGGCGTCGGGCACGCTGCCCTTGGGCACCCGTAGGGAGATGGCGTAGGTGCGGTAGGGTGCCTGCTTGGAATGGATGGCGAAGCGGTCGCTGATCGGGGAATTGGTGGCGACGACCACCGCATCGGCCTCGACCAGCGCATGGTCCGGCCCGGCCTCGACGCGCACGCGCTCCCCGTCCTGCCGGATCGTGGAGACATGAGCCCCCGTGGACAGCGCGCCGCCGCGCGCCAGGAAGGCGCGGGTCAGCCCGGCCAGATAGTCCAGCGCGTGGACGCGCGCCTGCCCGGGGAAGCGCAGGCAGGGGCCGGGATGCCGGATCGGCGGGGCGTCCATCCGCTCGACATCGTCCAGCCCGGCGCGGCGGGCGGCGTCGCGCTCGCGGTCCAGCCCGGCGGGGTCCTGCCCCGGCGCCAGCATCAGATAGCCGTCGAGCCGGGCGAAGCCGCAGTCGATGTTTTCCTCGCGGGCGATCCGTTCGATGGTGTCGATGGCGGCGCCGTGGCTATCCGCGGCCATGCGGGCGCCGGACTCGCTGTGCAGCCGTTCGATCTCGGTGAAGCGGTCGTCGATGACGTTGGAGAGATGCGCGGTGGTGCGCCCGGTCTCGCCGCCGCCGGGCGGTCCGTCGTCCAGCAGCAGAACCGACTTGCCGGAACGCTGGAGCAGATAGGCGGCGGTCACCCCGGCGATGCCCGCCCCGACGACGATCACGTCGGGCCGCAAGGCAGTCAGCCCTGCGGCGGTTGGGGCGGCCGTCCCGGCGGGCATCGCCACCCCGCCGCGGTCCATCCAGACGGAGGTCGTGGCACCGGAACCCTGCCCGGACTGTTGCATGACCGGTCATCCTTCTGTTGGGGTCCTGTCCTTCCGGCAACACAGCGTGCGATGGTGCGGTTCCGCTGCGGCCGTGCGCCGCTTCCGCCCCCGGCCTCCGGCTGTTACGGTGTCGCCGATCCGCCGCTTCACCGGACGACGCCGCCATGACCGACCGCCTTTCCATCGCGCTGGCCCAGATCAACCCGACCGTCGGCGCCATCACCGCCAACATCGACCGCATCCGCAACGCGCGGGCGGAGGCCGCCGCGCGCGGTACCGATCTGATGGTCTGCCCGGAACTGGCGGTGACCGGCTACCCGCCGGAGGATCTGGTGCTGAAGCCCTTCTTCCTGGACGTGGTGGAGCAGGCGGTGCGTGAACTCGCCGCCGAGACGGCGGACGGCGGTCCGGCCCTGCTGGTCGGCGCGCCCTGGCGCGACGGCGGCAAACGCCACAACGCCGCCCTGCTGCTCGACGGCGGGCGGATCGCGGCGACCCGCTTCAAGGTGGACCTGCCGAACGACGGCGTCTTCGACGAGAAGCGCGTCTTCGTCCCCGGTCTGCTGCCCGGCCCGATCAACGTCCGCGGGGTGCGGCTGGGCGTTCCGATCTGCGAGGACATGTGGTCGACCGACGTGATCGAGACTCTGGCGGAGAGCGGGGCGGAGATCCTGGTGGTCCCCAACGGCAGCCCGTTCGAGCTGGGCAAGCACGACCAGCGCGTGCAGCTGGCCGTCCGGCGGGTCACCGAATCCGGCCTGCCGCTGCTCTACGTCAACCAGGTGGGCGGGCAGGACGAGCTGGTCTTCGACGGCGCCAGCTTCGCGCTGGGCGCCGATTGCCGGCTGGTCGCGCAGGCCCCGGCCTTCGCCGAGCATCTGCTGATCACCCGCTGGGAGCGCGGCGAGGACGATGTGTGGAGCTGTGCCGACACGGAATGCGTGGCCCCGCCGGACGAGCTGGAGGCGGTCTACGCGGCGCTGGTGCTGGCCTTGCGCGACTATGTGGCCAAGAACCGTTTCCCCGGAGTCATCCTCGGCCTGTCGGGCGGCATCGATTCGGCGCTGGCGGTGGCCATCGCGGTGGACGCGCTGGGCGCCGGGCGGGTGCACGGCGTGATGATGCCGTCGCCCCACACCGCGCCGGAGAGCCAGGAGGACGCCGCAGAGTCGGCGGAGCTGCTCGGCTGCCGGCTCGACACCGTGTCCATCCTGCCGGCGATGGAGGCCTTCGAACGGATGCTGCGGCCGGCCTTCGCCGGGCGCGACCCCGACGTCGCCGAGGAGAACATCCAGGCGCGGGCCCGCGGCGTCACGCTGATGGCGCTGTCGAACAAGTTCGGCCCGATGGTGCTGTCCACCGGCAACAAGTCGGAGATGTCGGTCGGCTACGCCACGCTCTACGGCGATCTGTGCGGCGGCTTCGCCGTTCTGAAGGACGTCTACAAGACGACGGTCTACGCGCTGGCGCGCTGGCGCAACGCCCATGTGCCGGAGGGGGCGCTCGGCCCGGCCGGCCGCGTCGTGCCGGAGCGGGTGCTGGTCAAGGCCCCGACCGCGGAGCTGAGCCCCGGCCAGACCGACCAGGACACGCTGCCGCCCTACGAGGCGCTGGACGACATCCTGCGCTGCCTGATCGAGGAGGACCTGGGCGTCGCGGAGATCGTCGCCCGCGGCCACGCGCCGGAGGTGGTGAACGCGGTCTGGGGCATGCTGCATGCGGCCGAATACAAGCGCCGCCAGGCCCCTCCCGGCCCGAAGATCACCCGGCGTCCGTTCGGCCGCGAGCGGCGCTACCCGATCACCAACGGGTTCGGCAGCCTCCTGTGAGGGAAGCCTCCTACTCCCCGCCGGTCTTGCGCGCCAGGAAGCCCTGCGCCGGGTTGTAGCCGTAGACCGCGCCGCCGAGGAACAGCGCCAGCGCCAGCACCGTCCAGCCCAGCGCCGGCAGGTTCACGTCCAGATACAGCGCGAAGCGGATCAGCTCGACCGCCTGGCTGAAGGGGTTGACGGTGCACAGGAAGTGCAGAAGCTCCCCGGCCTCCTGCATCTTCCACAGGGGATAGAGCGCGGTGGACAGGAAGAAGGTCGGGAAGATGACGAAGTTCATCACGCCCGCGAAATTCTCCAATTGCCGGATGGCCGAGGACAGCAGCATCCCCAGCGCCCCCAGCATCAGCCCGCTGACCACCAGCGCCGGCAGCACCGTGAGGTAGCCGAGCGGCGGCGCCTGCACCCCGTAGACCCAGGCGACGGCGAGGAAGGCATAGACCTGGAGGATCGACACCGCCGTCCCGGCCAGCAGCTTCGCCGTCAGCAGGAACCAGCGGGGCAGGGGGCTGACCAGCAGCATCCGCATGCTGCCCATCTCGCGGTCGTAGACCATCGACAGCGAGCTTTGCATTCCGTTGAAGAGCTGCACCATCCCGGCAAGGCCGGGGACGATGTAGACCTCGTAGGGGATGTAAGTTTCGTAGGGCGGGGTGATGGCGATGCCCAGCGCCGCGCGGAAACCCGCCGCGAAGACGAACAGCCAGAGCAGCGGGCGGACCAGGGCCGACAGAAAGCGCTCCCGCTGGTGGACGAAGCGCAGCACCTCGCGCCCGACGATCCCGCCGAGGGCGCGGGCATAATGAGCGGGGGCCGTCACGCCGCCTCCTTTGCGGTCAGCCGGGTGAAGCTCTCGGTCAGTGTGTCCGCCCCGGTCGCGCGGTTCACCTCCGTCACCGGCCCGGCGGCGCGGACCCGACCGCGGTGGATCACCACCACGCGGTCGCCCTCGCCGATCTCGTCGATCAGGTGGGTGGCCCAGAGCACGGCGATGCCGCGCTCCCGGCACAGCGCGTGGACATGCTCGACGATGGCGCGCCGCGCCGGGACGTCCAGCCCGACGGTCGGTTCGTCCAGCACCAGCAGGGCCGGCTCGTGCAGCAGGGCGCGGGCCAGCTCCACCCGGCGGCGATGCCCGCCGTTCAGCGCCCGCACCGTCTCGCCGATGCGCTCCGCCATGCCCAGCCGCTCCAGCGAGTCCTGCGCCCGCGCCTCGGCGGTGCGGCGGGGGATGCCGTGCAGGGCCGCGAAATAGAGCAGATTCTGCCGCACCGTCAGGTCGAGGTCGAGCGTCGGCTGCTGGAACACCACCCCCATGCGGCCGAGCGCCCTGGCCGGCTCCCGCCGCAGGTCGATCCCGCCGATGCGGATGGTGCCGCCCGGCGTTTCGAACAGGCGGGTGATCAGCGCGAACAGCGTCGTCTTGCCCGCCCCGTTGGGGCCGAGCAGGGCGGTGAAGGACCCCGCCCCGACCGCCAGCGACACGTCCTTCAGCGCGAAGGTTCCGCGCCCGTAGGCGTAGCTCAGCCCCTCGATGGACAGCGCCGGTTCCGCCATGCCCTTACCCTTTCACCCGCTCAGCCCTTCACCGCAACGCCCCAGGGGTAGCGGCCGACCTTGACCGACTTGACGACCTTCAGGCTGTCCACGTCGATCACCGACACGTCGCCCGACACGCCGTTGGTGGCGTAGAGCCGCTTCTGGTCGGGCGACAGGTCGAGCTGCCAGACGCGGCGGCCGACCAGCAGATAGTCCTTCACCGCGAAGGTCTGGGCGTCCACCACCGCGACGTGGTTGGCCGGGCCGAGCGCCACGAAGGCGTAGCGCCCGTCGTCGGTCAGCTTGATGCCCACCGGCTGGATGCGGTCCTGGGGCACACCCTTGATCTTGAAGCGGATGGTCTGCGCCACCTTGCGGTCGGCCGTGTCGATCACCGACAGGGTGCCGCCGATCTCCGCCGACACCCACAGGCGGCTGCCGTCCTTGTTGAACTGGGCGTAGCGCGGGCGGGCGTCGACCAGCGTGTTGTCGACGACGGCGCGCTTCTCCGTGTCGATCCAATGGACCATGTTCGTCGTCTCCGACGTGTTCACCGCCCATTTGCCGTCGGGGCTGACCGCCATGCCCTCCGGCTCCACGCCGACATCCACCTGATAGGCGACCTTGCGGCTGGGCACGTCCACGATGGTGACGACGTTGCTCTCCTCGTTGGCGATGAACAGGTGCTTGCCGTCAGGGTGCAGGGCGAACAGCTCCGGGTCCTCGCCCGAGGGCAGGTTGTGCAGGATCTTCTTGGTCGCGAGGTCCATCACCTGCACCGTGTCGTCGTCGCTGGCGCAGATGTAGAGGTGCTTGCCGTCCGCGCTCAGCGTGATGCCGCGGGGGCGCCGCCCGACCTTCACCGTCTCCGTCACCGTCAGGGTCGCGCCGTCGATGATGGACAGGGTGTTGTCCTTCTCGTTCGAGACATAGACGGTCTCCGCCAAAGCAGGAACGGCGCAGCCGGCCAGCAGGGCGGCGAGGAGAAGGGTGCGGGCGGTGGTCATCGGGGCGGCGTCCTCTTGGCGGAAATGATTGGGAAGAATCAGCGGCGGCCCATCAACGGCGGCAGCCCGTTTCGGGCTGGTCGTGGCCCAGCGTGTCGAGTTCGGTCCTGGGGTGCAGGAAGCCGTCCTGCGGCGAGACGGACACCAGCGAGCGGTCGGCGGCGAGAAGCACCGGCTGGCGCAACTGCCCGTCCCAGCTGCGGAAGGACAGGGGCACGCCCTTGAAGGCGGCCAGCGTGAAGTCCGGTCCGCGGATGTAGGCGGCCAGCGCCTCTGGATCGGTGGAGCGGGTGCGGGTCGCCGCCTCGCCCACCGCGCGGATGGCGGCCCAGACGGCGTGGTCGCGGGGCAGCATGGTCCGCTGGGCGGCGGCCTTGAAGCGGGACTGGAGCTGTGCGGCCCCCCACGCCTCGTGGGCGCGGTGCCAGTTGGTGGGGACGAGGCCCTGCGTGCCGGCGACCGGGCGCGGGTCCCAAGTGCGATAGAGGACGTAATCGCCGAAGTCGCCGATCTCGTCGGCGACGATCACCACGTCGTGGCGCTTGCCCTGGGTGAAGACCGGCATTTCGGCCTGGGCGGTGCGGCGGGCATCGTGGTCCTCGCTCCAGCTCTTCTCCTCGACCACCTCGGCGCCGAAGCGCTTGGCCGCCCGCTTGACGGCGGCGGCGTAGAGCCGGTCCTCCGGCCGGGTGCCGACGATCAGCAGCCACTTCGTCCAGCGCTTGACCGCCAGATACTGGGCCAGCGCGTCGGCCAGCATGGCGCGGTCGGGCACGGTGTGCAGCAGGTTGGGCGCGCACAGCGCGTTGCGCAGGCTGTCGTCGGTGGAGCCGGCGTTGAACAGCAGCAGGTTTGCCGCCTCGGGCAGGCGGGCCAGCGCGCCGGGCGTTTCGCCGGGCAGGTCCAGCACGACGATGCGGTGTCCGGCGGCGGCGAGGTCGCGCAGCGCCTGCGCCGGGTCGCCGTCGATGGGGACGGTCACAGCCTCCAACTCGAAGCGCTGCTTGAGGAAACGGCCCGTGCTGTTGTTGTCGGCCACGGCGAGACGGGCGCCGGCCACCCCTTCGTCGGCGGGCGGTTCGTCGAGATTGGACAGGGCGGGGGGATGCTCGACCTCCTGCGTCAGGTAGGCGATGCGGACGGTCGAGTTGTCCGCGGGCGCTGCCTCCTGCGAAAAGGCGGCCGGCGAGGCGCAAAGCCCGCCGGCCAGCAAGGCGATCTGCATCAAGGAGGGTAACCAAAAGCTGAAACGCATCGCGGGTTTGCACTCGCCTGGTTTCGGGAGACCAGGGTATCCCCGCCGGGCGGCGTCCCGGAATGCAACTTTGGTACGATTGCGCGGGCGGAAAATTGCGGTTCGGTCCGATCGCGGCGGGTTCGACGCACGGTTGCTACCAAAGTCCAATTATTGGCCGCACGGACCGCCCGCTATGCTCCGGGGCAACGGACAACGCTCCCTTCGCATCTTCTCTGAATGAGGACGCCCCTTATGAACGCACGGCTTCTCCGGCTCGCGACGGCCGGTTTCCTGACCGGCGCGGCTGCCGTCGCCTCCACGGTTGTCCCCACGGCGGCCTTCGCCCATGGCGACGTGACCCCCCAGGCCGTGGACACCACCGGCCTCGACAAGCTGGGCGAGGACTGGCGCGACGCGAACCCCTACCGCGGCAACCCGCGGGCGATCGAGATCGGCTCCTCCGCCTTCAACCAGAACTGCGCGCGCTGCCATGGGCTGGGCGCGGTGTCGGGCGGCATCGCCCCGGACCTGCGCTATCTGGACAAGGGCGACACCGGGGACGAGTGGTTCAAGGAGCGGGTGATCAACGGTTCCATCCGCAACGGCGTCACCTACATGCCGCGCTTCGGCGAGGCGTTGGGCCAGGAGGCGCTGTGGGCCATCCGGTCGTGGCTGGAGACGGTGCACGAGGAATGAATGCGTTTGGAATGACGGGGCTTCCGACGCGGCGCCAGCTGCTGTCCTTCGCCGCCGCCGCGCTGGCCGCCGGGGTCCTCCCCCGGCGCGCCGGCGCGCGCCCGTTGGATGACGTGATGGCCGCCGGGCGGCTGATGGTCGCGGTCTACCGCGACAACCCGCCTTTCTCCCACCGCAAGGGCGGCGCCCTGGTCGGCGTGGACGTGGACCTCGCCCGCGCCATCGCCGGGCGGCTGGGCGTCGGCGTCGAGTTCATGGAGCTGACCGCCGGGGAAACCGTGTCGGACGACCTGCGCAACGCGGTGTGGCGCGGCCCGGTCGTCGGGGGCGGCGTGGCCGACGTGATGATGCATGTGCCCTACCAGAAGGAGTTCGGGCTGCGCAACCCGGAGGCCGTGCTGTTCGGCCCGTACCAGCGGGAGGGCTTCGCGCTGGCCCGCAACCCGATGCGCATGACCCAGCCGATGCTCGCCTCCCTGCCCGACGAGCCGGTGGGTGTGGAGATCGACAGCATCCCCGACTTCTACCTGCTGGGGGCCTTCGGCGGGCGGCTGCGCGAGCGGCTGGTCCATTACATGACGATCCCCGAGGCGGTCGAGGCCCTGGTCAAGGGCGACGTCGCCGCCGTCGTCGCGACGCAGAGCCAGGTGGAGGCCGCGCTGGGCGACCGCGCCGCCGGCTTCCCGATCACCCCGGTCACCTTCCCCGGCATGATGGCGTCGAGCTGGGACATCGGCATGGCGGTGAAGGAGAACTCCCGTGATCTCGCCTACGCGGTGGGCGACGCGGTGACTGCAATGCTGGAGGACGGGACGCTGCCGGAGATCTTCCGGAAGCATGGGGTGACTCACAACGCGATTCCGGTGGAGTGACGGCGCTTGCCCCCACCCCGGCCCTCCCCCGCTGGCGCAGGGGAGGGAGAATCGAGTCCCCTCCCCTGCGAAGCGGGGGAGGGTTAGGGAGGGGGCAAGCGCCCACACAAGAACAACGAGGCAAGGGAGGGGGAAAACCGCCATGAACCGCCATCTCGCCGCCGCGGCGCTCCTGGCCGCGCTCTCCAGCCCGGCTTATGCCGGTCCGCCTGACCCCGCCGACCCGCTGGCCTCGGTCATGTGGGACGTGCTGCGGCCGGAGCTGTTCGGAACGGCCCCCATCCAATTCGACGACCGCGTGACCGTCACCGCCCCCGACAACGCCGAGAACGCCGCCGCCGTCCCGGTGATGGCCGACGCCACGGCGCTGGGCGCGGTGGAGGAGATGGTGCTGTTCGCCGACCTCAACCCCTTCCCGGTCATCCTGCGCTTCCAGCCGCTGGCGGCGAAGCCGGTGATCGCCACGCGCTTCAAGGTGCAGCAGGCCACACCGCTGCGCGCCGCCGCCCGCACGCCGGACGGCGTCTGGCACATCGGCGGCAAGCTGCTCGACGCGGCTGGCGGCGGCTGCACCGCGCCGCCCGCGACCTACGCCGCCGCCGACTGGGCCGACCATGTGGGGGAGGTGCAGGGCCGCGCCTGGGCGCCGACCGGGGAAGACAAGGCGACGCGCGTGCGCTTCCTCGTCCGCCACCCGATGGACACCGGTCTGGTCGCCGGCATCCCCGCCTACTTCATCGAGGCGCTGACCCTGCGCGACGCCGACGGGCGGGCGCTGGCCCAGCTGCAGACGGCGGAGCCGCTGTCGGAGAACCCCGTCTTCACGCTGGAGGTTCAGCCGGCCGCGGGCGCACGCAGCCTGACGCTCGACGGGCGCGACAACCAGGGCGGCGAGGTCAAGGCGGCCATCCCGCTGCCCTGGGTGCAAGGGACGATGCAGGGAGCGCTGCCATGAGAGCGCTTCTCGCCTTTTTCCTTCTGGTCGCCTCCGCCGCGCCGGGCTGGGCCGCCGGCCCGCTGACCTACAATCTGAAGCCCGTCGCCATCGCACCGGACACCTGGGTCTTCGAGGGAACGCGGGAGCATTTCACCCGAACCAACGGCGGCAACATCCTCAATCCCGGCTTCATCGTCACCGACGACGGGGTGATCGTGATCCAGACCGGCCCGTCGCGCCGCTTCGGCGAGGAGATGCGCGCCGCCATCGCCGCGGTCACCGACAAGCCGATCCGCAAGGTCTTCGTCAGCAACCTGCACCCCGACTATTGGCTGGGCAACCGCGCCTTCGCCGACGTGCCCATCGCCGCGCTCCCCGGCACCATCGAGGGCATCAAGTCCGAGGGGCAAGGGATGACCGAGAACATGTACCGCCTCGTCGGCGACTGGATGCGCGGGACCGAGCCGCTGGTCCCGACCGAGACGGTCTACGGCTCCACCGTCGTCTTCGGTACGCACCGGCTGCGGCTGATCCCGCTGGAGGGCCACACCGCCGCCGATCTCGCCATCCTGGACGAGACGACGGGCGTTCTGTTCGCCGGCGGAGTCGTCTTCTCCGACCGGACGCCGACGACGCCCCACGCCGACATCGGCCAATGGCTGGCGGCGCTGGATGCCCTGGACGCGCTGGAGGTGACGGTTCTGGTGCCCAACCACGGGCGCATCCGCTCCGACAAGGCCGCCATTGTCCAGACCCGCGACTGGCTGAGCTGGCTGGACCGAACCCTGCGCGAGCGGGCGGAGGCCGGGGCCGACATGGCCGAGCTGCTCGACGCGCCGATCCCCGAGCGCTTCGCCGGGATGGGGGTGCTGCGCGAGGAGTACCGGCGCTCCGTCTCGCATCTCTGGCCGCGGATCGAGAAGGCGGTGCTGCCGCGAGTGAATTGAAGCCGTTCGTAATGAAACGGTTCGTGTCCTCCAGCAGAACGCTCCGCCCATTCGACTATTTGCCAATGGACCCCATCCGGAGCGCCGGTAGACTGCTTTATTGTCAGAAGGATAGGGGCTTCGCGATACCGCGTCGCCCCTGCGTCGGACCCCTGATTGTTCCGAAAAGAAGCCGAGAACGGGCGGACGAAGCAGACGGATTCCGCCAATTCGTCTGCACATGATCTCTGCCCACGCCTCCGGCTGTCCATTCCCCTGGGAGGTATCCGCACCATGAAGCGTCTCTTCCGAACCTGCCTGCTTGCAAGCGCCATGGCCGCCGGCCTTGGCCTGGGCGGCCCCGCGCTGGCCGCTGACGGGCCGAGCAACGACGACCTGCTGAACGACGCCAAGTCGACGGGCGACGTCCTGACCTACGGCATGGGTCCTCAGGCGCAGCGCTTCAGCCCGCTCGACAAGCTCAACCCGGACACCGTCAAGGGGCTGGTGCCGGTCTGGTCCTTCTCCTTCGGTGGCGAGAAGCAGCGCGGGCAGGAGTCGCAGCCGATCATCCATGACGGCACGATCTACGTCACCGGCTCCTATTCGCGCCTCTACGCCGTGGACGTAAAGACCGGGCAGAAGAAGTGGCAGTACGACCACCGCCTGCCCGAAGGCATCATGCCCTGCTGCGACGTGGTGAACCGTGGTGCCGCGCTCTACAAGGACAAGATCTACTTCGCGACGCTGGACGCCCGTCTGGTCGCGCTGAACAAGGATACCGGCAAGGTCGTCTGGTCGAAGAAGATCGAGGACTACAAGGCCGGCTACTCGGCGACCGCCGCCCCGCTGATCGTCGACGGCAAGGTCATCACCGGCAATTCCGGCGGTGAGTTCGGCATCATCGGCATGGTCGAGGCGCGTGACGCCGAGACGGGCGAGCTGGTCTGGCAGCGCCCGACCATCGAGGGCAACATGGGCACCCTCAATGGCAAGGAATCGACCATGACCGGCGTGATGAACGCAAGTTGGTCGGGCGATCTCTACAAGACCGGCGGCGGCGCCACCTGGCTGGGCGGCACCTACGATCCGGAGACCAAGACGCTGTTCTTCGGCACCGGCAACCCGGCGCCCTGGAACTCGCACCTGCGCCCGGGCGACAACCTATACACCTCCTCGACGCTGGCCATCGACCCGGCCAACGGCGACATCAAGTGGCACTACCAGACCACGCCGCACGACGGCTGGGACTTCGACGGCGTGAACGAGCTGGTGTCCTTCGACCTCAAGAAGGACGGCCAGACCATCAAGGCCGGCGCCAAGGCCGACCGCAACGGCTTCTTCTACGTGCTCGACCGCACCAACGGGAAGCTGCTCAGCGCCTCGCCCTTCGTCACCAAGATCACCTGGGCCAAGGAGATCGACGTGAAGACCGGGCGGCCGGTCTACAACGACGACAACCGTCCGGGCACCCCGGTCGGTGCCGAGAAGGGCACGTCGGTCTTCGCCGCCCCGGCCTTCCTCGGCGCCAAGAACTGGATGCCGATGGCCTACAGCCCGGCGACCGAGCTGTTCTACGTCCCGGCCAACGAGTGGGGCATGGACATCTGGAACGAGCCGATCACCTACAAGAAGGGTGCGGCCTATCTGGGCGCCGGCTTCACCATCAAGCCGCTCTACGACGACTACATCGGCGCGCTGCGCGCCATCGACCCGAAGACCGGCAAGATCGTCTGGGAATACAAGAACCCGGCGCCGCTGTGGGGCGGCGTGCTGACCACCGGCGGCAACCTTGTCTTCACCGGCACGCCGGAGGGCTACCTGAAGGCCTTCGACGCCAAGTCCGGCAAGGAGGTCTGGAAGTTCAACACCGGCTCCGGCGTCGTCGGCTCCCCGGTCACCTGGGAACAGGACGGCGAGCAGTATGTGGCCGTGGTTTCCGGCTGGGGTGGTGCCGTACCGCTGTGGGGCGGCGACGTCGCCAAGCTGGTCAAGGACATCAACCAGGGCGGTTCCCTCTGGGTCTTCAAGCTGCCGAAGGCCTGACGGGGAAACCCCCGTGCCGTGACCGGACCAGGAAAGGGCGGCCCGAAGGGTTCGGGCCGTCTTTTCTTGCGAACCGCTTGCAACAGGATTTGGGCCGGGATTTAAAACGGAATTGCCTACGATCGGCTGTTTTGGGGAATACCCGTTCCCGTCCTTGCGCATTCTTGAACGGTCCGGCATGATCACACCTGGAAACGCCCCGAAACGATGAGCGTGGGAACCACGCCATGAGCCGAATTCTGATTGCGGACGATCATCCGCTGGTGCGCGACGCCCTGCGCAGCGCCGTCCTCTATTCCTGCCAGGCGCAGGAGATCCACGAGGCCGGTTGCCTGGACGAAACCATCTCCATCCTCGACTCCATGCACAGCGGCAAGGGGGAGCCGGACCTCGTCCTGCTCGACCTCAACATGCCGGGCATGAACGGTCTGACCGGGCTGATCGCCCTGCGCCGCCGCTTTCCGGCCATCCCCGTCGCCGTCGTCTCGGCGCACGAGGACCGCAAGGTGATGCTGGAGGCGGTGCGCTGCGGCGCCGCCGGCTTCATCCCGAAATCGACTCCGCGGGACGCCATTGCCGGCGCGCTGCGCCAGATCCTGGCCGGGGAGGTCTATCTGCCCGCCTCGGTCGAGGAGGGGGCCGCGGCGGAGGACGAGGAAACGGCGGAGATCGCCCGCCGCCTGTCCACCCTGACGGCGCAGCAGCTCCGCGTGCTGGAGATGCTGGGCACCGGCAAGCTCAACAAGGAAATCGCCTATGAGCTGAGCATCACGGAAACCACCGTGAAGGCCCACGTCTCGGCGATCCTGCAAAAACTGAAGGTCTACAGCCGCACCCAGGCCGTGGTCTTCGCCAACCGCCTGCAACTGGAAAAGGCCCGCTTCGGCATCTGAGGTTCCCTCTCCCGCCCCGGGAGAGGGAAGGGGCCCGCGCCGCAGGCGTGGGAAGGGTGAGGGTACCCCAAGGATCGGCGGCTTGATCCTCGCACGACTCTCACCCGGCCCTTCGGGCCACCCTCTCCCGGGGCGGGAGAGGGATGGAGCGCCAACGGCGTAGCCCCGCGCGGGTTTGCCTAACGGTTCCGCATCCGCCGCGCGTCCGCGGCGGCGCGCGCCGCCTCCTGTCCCGGATCGCCACGCCCGAAGCCGAGCGGCACAGGGCCGTCGAGCCAGCCGAAGCCGTCCAGGGCGTGGCCGTCGAACTCCGCCCAATCCGACCAGTCCTTGTCCTTGCTGCGCCGCTTCGCCTCCGCCTTGCGCACGGCGCGCCGGGCCTCCAGGCCGGGGTCGCGCCGCCCCAACTCCTCGTCGCGCGTCGCACGCTCGATGATGACGATGGATGACCCGGTGACGGAATCGCCGATGATCGCCAGATCGCGCGATCGGTCGGCGTGGTTGGGGCTGTGAGAGCCGGATTGCAAAATCACGATCTCCCCGGCGAGGGCCGCGCCGGACAGGAGCGCCAGGCCGGCGCCCAGCAGGAACATGGGCAGGAACAGGGTGCGCATCGTCGTCTCCGCCGGTTTCATCGCAGCGGGACAGACTGCGCCCGGCGGGCGGCGTCGGGTGTGAGCCGCTTCACAGTTTCGGCGAAAGAGTCAGGCGAGCAGCCGGAAAGCCGGATCGGGCCGGGCCAGCAGCTCCGCCCGCACGCGCTCGACCAGCGCATCGTCGCGCAGCGCGCGCGGCGTTTCCAGCGGCACCTCCGCCGCCACCCGCGTCGGGCCGGGGGCCATCACCAGGATGCGGTCGGCCAGTTGGATCGCCTCGCGCAGATTGTGGGTGACGAACAGCACGGTGGCCGGGGACCGCTCCAGCATCGTTGCGAGGAGGGCGCGCATCCGCTGCGCCGTCGGCTCGTCCAGCGAGACGAAGGGCTCGTCCATCAGCAGCAGACCCGGCTCCACCGCGAAGGCGCGGGCCAGCGCCACCCGCCGCGCCATACCGCCGGACAGGCGGGCCGGATACTCGTCGGCCACCGCCTCCAGCCCCATGGCGGTCAGCCAGCGCTCCGCCGTGCCGTCGCTCCGCCGCGCCTTGGGCAGAACCAGCGCCACGTTCTGCCGCACCGTGCGCCAGGGCAGCAGGCGGGGCGTCTGGAAGACGCAGCCGAGCACCGGCTCTGGCCCGCCGAAGTCGAGCGTTCCGTCGAAATCGCGGTCCAGCCCGGCGGCGATGGCCAGGGCGGTGGTCTTGCCGCAGCCGGACGGGCCGACCAGCGCCAGGAACTCTCCCGGCGCGGCCGTCAGCGACAGGCCGCGGATGACCTCCCGCCCGGCGAAGCGCTTGGAGCGGATCTCAAGCCTCAGCGCGCACCGGCCGCCAGCGGCTGAGCCGCTGCTCGACGGGTTGCAGGACGCAGAGCTCGAGAAGCTGGACGACGGCCACGAAGGCGACGGTGTACGCAAGAATGCCGGCCACATCGAACATCTGGAAGTAGAGGTGGATTTGGAATCCCACCCCGTCGCTGCGGCCCAGAAGCTCGACCACCAGCACGATCTTCCAGATCAGCGCAAGGCCGGACCGCGCCGCCGCGGCGAAGTAGGGGGTGAGCTGGGGCAGCAGCACATGGCGCAGCACGTCCGACCGCGCCATGCGGAAGGTCCGCGCCATCTCGACATACTGCTCGTCGATGGCGCGCGTCCCTTCGCGCAGGACGACCACGACGTTGGGAATTTTGTTGACGGCGACCGCGCCGACCGCCGCCGCCTCGGTCAGGCCGAACCAGACATAGGCGAGCACGATCACGACCAGCGCCGGGATGTTCAGGAACACGGTCAGCCACAGCCCGAACAGCCGGTCGGCGGTGGCCGAGCGGCCGAGCAGGATGCCCAGCGCCGAGCCGATGGACATGGCGATGACGAAGGCCGCGGCCATGCGCGCCAGCGTGATCCCCAGGTGATGGAACAGCGCGCCGTCCGCCGCCTCGCGGACCAGGACGGACAGCACGGCGGCGGGGCCGGGCAGGCTGCGGCTGGCCGCCAGTTCCGCGGCGACGGCCCACAGCGCGACCAGCAGAGCCAGCGACAGGACCGGGGCCAGCCGCCGCCACCGCATCAGAAATGGACCCCCGGCCAGAAGGTGCCGTCCGGCAGGGCCATGGCGTTGCCCACCAGCTCCCGCCCGCCGAGCTTGGCCATCAGCCCGTAGAGCTTGGCGGCGGCCTCCCGCTCCTCCTCCGTCCAGCGGTTCGGGATGCCGGCGCGGAACTGGTCGCGCAGCGCCGCCCAGGTGGCCTCGTCCTCCGCCTTCATCAACGGGCGCAGCCGGTCCCATTCCGCGTCGGATTGCGCCATGATCGCCTTGGCCTTGCGCGAGGCGGTTACGAAGGCGTCGAGCGCCGCCGGGTTGGCCTTGGCCCAGCCCTCATGGAAGACGAAGCCGACCGCCGGCACCTGGGCCGACAGGCCGAGATCCCGCATCATCCCGTCCACCCCGATGACCGTCCGCATCCCCGCCGCCTGGAGACGGGCGGCGTAGGGCCAGAAATTCAGCACCGCGTCCAGCTCCCCCGTCGCGGCCTTCTGGTTCAGCAGGGGCGGGGCGGCGAAGACCGGCGTCGCCGCGGCGTCGAGGTCGAGCGCATGGCGGTCGCGGGCCAGCGCCTTCAGCAGCAGCCAGCTCTTGTCGATGGGGGTTCCGGCGACGCCGATGCGCCTGCCCTTCAGGTCGGCGACGGAGGCGATGGGCGAGGCCGCCGGCACCATCAGCGCGCCGACCGCCGCGGAATGGGGAATGAAGGTCAGGTCGGCCCCCGCCGCGCGCTGGCGGGCCACCCACAGCCAGTCGCTGGCGATCATGTCCACCGCGCCGCCCTGCAGGGCGATCTGCGCCGCCTGACCGCTCGCCAGCTCCATCAGCTTCAGCTCGAAGCCGGCGGCCTCGTCCAGCCGGTGGTGGCGGATGACGTCCAGCTCCCAGCTGACCGTGCCGAATTTCAGCACCCCGATGGTCACCGTGGGCCGGTCCGCCGCACGCGTCACGGAGGCGACGCAGATCAGCGCCAGGACCAGAAACAGCCGGACGAGGGGCATCAGGCGCATGGCTCCGCCCCTGCGCCAAAAATTGCATTTTCATGAAGGCTTTGCCGCGTCATGGTTGCGCGGTGGACAGGGCGGCGGATTGGCCACCGCCCGTGTCCCATCACAAGGAGGCGTCGAGGATGGAGAAAATCCTCACTCTCCTGATCCTGCTGCTTCAGGTGGTCAAGGGCATCCTTGATCTCCTGAACCGCTAAGGATCGGGCCGGGAGGCAAGGGTCTAGCCACCCTTGTCTCCCTAGCCTGATGATGATGCGTCCTGCGGTCGTTTGCAAGGCAGGCCTCTGCGGTGCGGTGGCGCAGCGGAACGCGGGAATCCCACGATGGCGAACGCTGAGCTTAGGCCCCGCCCGCCGGTCCCCGGTATTCGACTATCGGGCAACTTGACCCTGTCGGGCACGGGGGGATTTCGTGGATGCCGCAGAACAATGGGGGAGGGAACGTGGTGCGCGCAGGATGGCTGGGCGCCGCCGGGCTGGCGCTCTTGCTGGCCGGGCCGGCGGGAGACGCCGTGGCGGACGCGGTCCCGGTGCCGGACGGCTACCGGATGACCGAATACCGGTCGCCGACCCCGGCCTCGCTGCCCGGGGCCGAGACGGTGGACACGGCGCGGGCCCGCGCTCTCGTGGAGTCGGGTGCGGCTCTTCCCATCAACGTGATGAAGCTGGACCGCAGCACGCTGCCCGGCGGTCCCTGGCTGGTGCCGAAGCCCTTTCCGCAGATTCCCGGCAGCGTCTGGCTTCCCAACGTCGGGCTCGGGGCGCTGACACCGGAACTGGACGGCTATTTTCGGGCCAATCTGGAGCGGCTGACCCGCGGCGACCGCGGGCGCGGCCTGCTGTTCTACTGCCTGGCGGACTGCTGGATGTCGTGGAACGCGGGCAAGCGCGCCCTGGAGATGGGCTACCGCCGCGTCCTCTGGTACCGCGACGGGGCGGACGGCTGGGCCGAAGCCGGCCTGCCGACCGAGGATGGGAAGCCGGTTCCGGTCGCCGCACCGTAACCGGCTCTTCGCTGCTCACTGCTTCAGCGACTTCAGGAAGGCGATCAGATAATCCTGCTCCGCCGGATCGGTGATGGCGACGTGCCGCATGCGGGTGCCAGGCACGAAATTGTCGTTGCCGGCGATCCAGTGGCGCAGGTTGTCTTCGGTCCAGGTGATGTTGGATGCCTTCAGCGCGTTGGAATAGTCGAAGCGCGGGATCGAGCCGGCCTTGCGCCCGACGACGTTGTACAGGCTCGGGCCGAAGGCGTTCTTGCTGGAATCGAGCGAATGGCAGGCCGCGCACTGATGGAAGATCTGCTTGCCGGCGGCCTCCTCGGCCGTCTTGGGCTGTGGCCCGCTTTCGGCGTTGGCCGTCCCGGCGGCAAGCAGAAGAGCAGCGGCGATGACGAGTCTGGAAACGGTCATGTGAGGTGGCTCCCCAGCCAAAAACCCGCGGCGCCGGTCGCGGCGGCGGTCGATGCCGCGCATTTTAAGGGGTTGGGACGGGCCGCCGAATTGGACTTTGGAACAAGCCCGCAATCGCGTTGAGGTTTTGGGCGCGCAACGGGCCGTCGCCGCCGTCTCACCCCCCGTATTGCTCGTCGGTGACCTTCTCCATCCAGTCGACCGCCTTGCCGTCCAACTGCTCCTGGATGGCGATGTGGGTCATGAACATGGTGGGCGAGGCGCCGTGCCAGTGCTTTTCGCCGGGCGGGAACCAGACGATGTCGCCGGGGCGGATCTCCTCGACGGGGCCGCCGTCTCGCTGGACCCGGCCGACGCCGGCGGTGACGATCAGGGTCTGTCCCAGGGGGTGGGTGTGCCACGCCGTGCGGGCGCCGGGTTCGAAGGTGACGCTCGCCGCCGCCGTGCGGGCCGGGGCTTCGGTCTGAACGATGGGGTCGATGCGGACGGTGCCGGTGAACCAGTCGGCCGGTCCGGTGACGGATGGCTGCATGCCAACCCGGGTGATGTCCATAGCCCAATCCTCCGCTCGCTGCCCCAAGTCCGGGGCCGTCTGGCAGAAACAGGCGGGGAGGGCGGATGTGGCCTTGCGGCGGTCCGTGGAGCAGGGGTCCGTGGAGCAGGCACAGGAGGGAAGGTGGTGCGGGCGGTCGGACTCGAACCGACATATCCGTGAGGACGGCGGATTTTGAGTCCGCTGCGTCTACCAATTCCGCCACGCCCGCACGGTGCCTGCCGGACCCGGCGCTCGCGGCGACCGGTGCCCGCTATATAGAGGGGAAACGGCCCTGGGACAAAGTGTTTTGTGCGGATGCGTCGGCGTGTCTGGCCTAAGCCTGTGGGGCGCGCTAATCTCACCCGCATGATGAACCGCCTCCCCATCGACGATCCGCGCTACACCGCCGGGCTGCTGGCCATCGCCAGCGTCGGCGTTCTGGCCGCCGCGCTGTTTTTCCAGTTTGTGCTGGGCTATCAGCCCTGCGTCCTGTGCCTGTGGCAGCGTGTGCCCTACGGGGCGGTGATGGCCTTCGGCATCGTCACCCTGCTGTTCCGCCAGTGGCGAGGGCTGGGCGACGCGCTGCTGGTGGCGAGCGGGCTGGCCCTGCTGGCCGGTGCGGGAATCGCCGCCTATCATGTGGGGGTGGAGCAGCACTGGTGGGCCGGCACCTCGGCCTGCGGCGCCGGTGGAGGACGCGCGCCCCAGACGCTGGAGGAATTGCGCGCCCAAGTGCTCGCCGCTCCGGTCACCCGCTGCGACGAAGTCGCGTGGTCGCTGTTCGGAATTTCGATGGCGGGCTACAACGTCGTGATTTCGCTGGCTCTGTCCGCCTTCGCCTTCGTGGCGGCCCGCGCCGCCTACATCCGGACCTCGGTTTCCAGGACCTTCGCATGACACCGCTCGACGCCACTGCCGCCGCCGCTTCCGCTCCGTCCGCCGGCGAGTCGTCCGCCCCCCGGCCCCGCCCGCGCGGGCGCCTGCCCGGCGACCCGACCCCGCAACAGCGGCTGGCGCGGATCGTGCGCGTGGACCATGCCGGCGAGTATGGGGCCAAGCGCATCTACGAGGGCCAGCTCTCCGTCATGGGCCGGGGCCGCCACGCCAAGACCCTGCGCCACATGGCCGAGCAGGAGCTGGAGCATCTCCAGTATTTCGAGAAGCAGCTCGTCGCCCGCCAAGTGCGGCCGACCGTGCTGCAGCCGCTGTGGCACGTGGCCGGCTTCCTGCTCGGCGCCGGCACGGCGGTGATGGGCGAACGTGCTGCCATGGCCTGCACCGTCGCCGTCGAGCAGGTGATCGACGGTCATTACGAGGCGCAACTCAAGCACCTCGGCCCGGAGGAGGAGGATCTGAAGACCTCCATCCTCAAGTTCCAGGCGGAGGAGGTGGAGCACCGCGACATCGGCCTGCTCAACGGCGCGGAGCAGGCCCCGGCCTATCCGGTGCTGTCCGCCGCCATCAAGGCCGGCACCAAGGCGGTCATCTGGGTGGCCGAACGGGTGTGACCGCCGTCCGCTCCGGTGGAAACCGGAGCGGACTCAGCCGGCCTTGCCGTCCGCTCCGTTCTTCGCCGGAATGGAGGCCGGGATGGGTGCCGGAGCGGGCGATATGCCGTAGATCTCGTCCTCGCTCCGCCCGCAGCCTTCGCAATAGCCGTCCTCGCCGATGATGCAGATGCCCACGCAGGGATTCTCGTCGTCCATTCCCAAATCTTCCTCGGTCCAGCCTTCCCGATCGCGGCGTTTCTACACTGGATCGAGTTCGGTGTCCCAATAAAGAAAATCCCGCCAACTTTCGTGAAGGAAGTTTGGCGGGAATGCACGTCCGTTCTCTTGAAGCTGGTAGGCACTCGGCTGGAACGGGGGACTGAGGGGGATCATGCCGCAACTGTGCGGCAACCTGTTTCCCTTTGCCAGATTGCAGGCCGAGCAGGAGGTGACGACGTTGTCCCAGGTGGTGCGCCCGCCGCGCGACCGTGGGATGACGTGGTCGAAGGTCAGTTCCTGCGTGGGGAAGTGGTGGCCGCAATACTGGCAGGTGAAGCGGTCGCGCAGGAAGACGTTGAATCGGGTGAAGGCCGGCCGCCGCGTCGCCGGGATGAACTCCTTCAACGAAATGACGCTCGGCAGCTTGACCTCGAAAGTGGGGGAGCGGACGACGCGGTCATATTCGGAGATGATGTTCACCCGGTCCAGAAAGACGGCCTTCACCGCCTCCTGCCAGGACCAGAGCGACAGAGGGAAGTAGCTGAGCGGCCGGAAGTCGGCGTTCAGCACCAGGGCCGGACAGTGATCGGGTGGTGGAGCCAATGGCCACTCCCTTATCTGAGACGTGTCTGGAACCTTTCTGGTGTTCCGCTCCCCCTTGCGGGATGACACGCCGCCGGGTGACCGGAACACCAGATACATAGTTGATTTGTGCTTCGAACTCAATATGTCGCGCCGCACTGCGTCATTTCTTCACGATCCCATAACCCTTTCGATGGACATGGGGCCGGCGTTTCCGGACGGCCGGCAGGATGCCTGTGACATTTGGTTGTGAAGCCTTGATCGTGCATTTTCCGACATCGTGGTTACTGTACGTTAACCATGCTCTGAGATGGTGACGGCGCCCGAGGGGGACGCTTTCGAAGGGAACATCCATGAGCGCCACGATCATCGACCTTGCCGAGAAGCGCGCCGAGCGCGAGGAGCGCGACCGCCAGCGCCGCATCGACGCCTTCGACCGCGAACTGCGCCGCCGCCTCGCCATGTATCTGGAGGGCGAGGACATCCCGGTCGAGCCGATCAAGGACAATCCCTACATCTGAGCCCCGCCGTCCGCCTCCTCCATCCGCAGCGCCCACGGTCCCCCATGCGGGCTGGGCGCGGTTGGGGTATAAGGCGGGAATGACCGACGTCGTCACCCGCTTCGCGCCGAGCCCGACCGGCCATCTGCATCTCGGGCACGCCCATTCCGCTCTGTTCGGCTGGACCACCGCCCGCAAGGCCGGGGGGCGGTTCCTGCTGCGCATCGAGGACATCGACCCCCAGCGCTGCCGTCCGGAGTTCGACCGCGACCTGCGCGAGGATCTGGCCTGGTTGGGCCTGACCTGGGAGGAGCCGGTGCGGCGACAGTCGGAGCATGCGGAGGATTACCGCACCGCGCTGGCGCGGCTCGATGGCCTCGGCGCCGTCTATCCCTGCTTCTGCACCCGCAAAGACATCGCCGCCGAGATCGCCCGCGCCGGCCAAGCGCCGCACGGACCGGACGGTCCGCTCTATCCCGGCACCTGCCGCGCCCTGTCGGACCTGGAACGGCAGGACCGCATCGCCGCGGGGGCGGCCTATGCCCTGCGGCTGGATGTGGAGAAAGCCGTTTCCCTGACCGGGCCGCTGCGCTGGCACGACCGGAGGCGGGGCTGGCAGGACGCCACGCCGGAAATCCTGGGCGACGTCGTGCTGGCCCGCAAGGACGCGCCGACGAGCTATCATCTCGCGGTCACGCTGGACGATCACCTCCAGGGCGTGACCCTGGTGACGCGAGGAAATGATCTTTTTTTCGCGACTCACGTGCACCGCCTGCTTCAGGAACTCCTCCGATTCGGTCCTCCCGATTACGAACATCACCCTTTGTTGGTCAATGAGCGGGGGGAGCGCCTTGCCAAGCGCGACAACGCCAAGACATTGCGATCCCTTCGGGAATCGGGCCAGGAACCGTCGGCGGTGCGCGCCTTGGCCGGCTTTCCGGAAGAGTTATGATCTACCACCATCTGTGTATACATGCGTCGCCAAACTATCCGTTTGAGGCGGGTCGTCTGGAATCTCCTTCCTCTTGTGCGTATCTTTTTAATCGCGACTGATTGTTTGTTCCGCCAAAAGGGTGGCGCCGAATGATCGGCCGGCTTGCAATCCGAAGGGGGCAAGCGATGCGAGAGGAGGATGTGGCGGGGGGCGACCGTCGTCCCGCCAACTCCGCCGAACTGCGGCGGGTTTTCGACACGATCGGCGTGGCGATCGCCCTGCTCGACCGGCAGGGACGCATTGCCGATCTCAACACGGCCATGCAACGCGCCATCGGATGCCCGCATGATCTGCTGATCGGGCAGCCCATGGCCGGCGCCTTCGTCTGGGGTGGCCGGGAGGGCGCCGCGGACCGCTTCGCCCAGGCCGTGGCCGCGGCCGGCCGTGGGGTGCTTCAGGAACTGACCCTGACGGGCGACGGGACTTGGCTCGACATCGTGCTGACACCGCTTCCGGCGGAGGCCGGCGGAGAGCCGGCCGGCGTTGTGATGACCGCGGCGGACGCCAGCCGCCGCATGGCCGCCGAGGCGCAACTGCGTTCGAAGGAGGAGTCCCTGCGCGCCGCGCGGGACGAGGTGGCGCGCGCCGGCCAGACCAAAGTGCGCTTCCTCGCCGCCGCCAGCCATGACCTGCGCCAGCCCGCCCAGTCGCTGACCCTGTTCGGTGCGGTCCTGGCGGAGCGCCTGTCCGACCATCCGCAGCTGCCCTTGGTCCAGACGATGAACCGGGCGGTCGAGGCGATGCGCGGCCTGCTCGACGCGCTGCTGGACGTGGCCCGGCTCGACTCCGGGAGCGTGTCGCCCGACATGGCGCCCTTCGCGGTGGCCGAGATGCTGGAGCGGCTGGAGGCCGACTATGGCCCGCGCGCGACCGCCAAGGGGCTGAAGCTGCGGGTGCGCCCGCTCAAGGCGCAGGTCCGCAGCGACGCCATCTTGCTGGAACGGCTGCTGCGCCACCTGCTCGACAACGCGGTGCGCTACACGGCGTCGGGCGGGGTGCTTCTGGGCTGCCGGCGGCGGGGCATGATGCTGTGCATCGAGGTGGCGGACACGGGCGTCGGCATCCCCACCGACAAGCTCGATGAGATTTTTGAGGAGTTCGTCCAGCTCGGCAACGCCGAACGCGACCGCAGCCGCGGCCTCGGCCTGGGGCTGGCGGTGGTGAAGCGGCTGTCGCATCTGCTCGGCCTGCCGGTCCGCGTGCGGTCGCGTCCGGGGCGGGGCACATGCTTTACGGTGGAGGTTCCCTTGCACGCTTCCTGGAATCCCAACGGGACAGAACGCGCCATGCCGTCCCTGGACCCGCCCGGCGCGCTGGCCCTGATCATCGACGACGAGGAATTGATCCTGCAGAGCCTGCGGCTGGTGCTGGAGCAGTGGGGGTGGGATGTGCTGGCCGCCGCGTCGGGGGAGGAGGCGCTGCGCCAGCTCGACGGTGCGGAGCGGCTTCCCGACGTCATCATCGCCGACTACCGCCTGCGCTACGGGCGGACGGGGGTGGACGCCATCCGCGACATCCACGCTTTCGCCGGAGAACTCATCCCAGCGATCCTGCTGACCGGCGACACCAGCCCCGACCGCATCCGCGAGGCGCGGCGCAGTGGCTTCACCGTCCTGCACAAGCCGGTCACCCTGTCGGAGCTGTCGTCCCACCTGGAGGACGCGAGGGCGCGCGCCGCGGCGGAATGACCGGAGACTTCGGGGCGGCGCCTACCGCCGCAGGCCCCTGACGATCTCCAGATAGTCCGGCTCTTCCGGCGTCAGCCAGCCGTGTCGGACCATGAAGTCGATGACGACGAGGTTCACGTTGAACTTCCAGTCCTTCGTCGCGCGCACCGACTCCGCGACGCGGTCCAGCGGCCACAGCTCGAACCGCTCGACCTCGCCGTCGGTGTTCTGCGGGACGAAGTCCGCGTCGAGTTCCAGGTCGTAGAGGAACAGCGTGTCCTGCTTCAGCCCGGCCTCCGTCTCCATGCGGTAGGTGACGGCCCCGACGGGAACGGCCCGGGACGCCAGGGCGGCGTCGATTCCCGCCTCCTCCTGCGCCTCCTTGACGAGGTTCTCGGCCAGCGTCAGGCCGATCGGCTGGCCGCCGGCGATCATGTTGTCCAGCTTGCCCGGCGCCACCTCGCGGTCGCTCGCGCGCCGCCCGATCCACAGCGACAGGCCGCCGTCCGGCCGGCGGACGAAGCCGTTGACGTGCAGCCCGTAGGCGGGTGTGCCGAACTGCGCCACCACCGCACGGTCGATGCGCATCAGCGGTTCCGCCCCCCAGGCCGGCATGACCGGATAGAACTCGCCGCGCAGGGCGGATACCGCCCCCGTCTCGACAAGGAACTGGGCGGCGTGCGCCAGCACGGAGGAGCGCGCTTCGAAATCGCGCACCTCCGGGGCCAGCGTCACCCGGTCGGCGGTGACGACGAAGCCCGGATCGACGCCGGGAAGCTGCTCGGCCAGCGCGTGGCGGACCCAGCCGAGGCGATGCCCTTCCAGCTCGAACGGACGGAAGCCGGAGAGGTCGTGCGCGTTGCACGCGCGGATGTGGTCGAGGAAGCTCATGCGACTCCGTGTAGCCGCAGCGCCCCCTGCCGCGCAACCGTTCTTCCGCGAGACGATTCCCGGCGGGCTGGAAGCGGTGCCAGCCGGTTGCAAAGGGCGTCCTTGCGGCGTACACACACGGCCTATCGGACTCGGGGGACAGGTCGATGCCGGCGGCGTTCGGGGATTTTTCGGTTCTGGTGATCGAAGACGAGAGCTTCACCCGTATGGTGCTGGCTAAGATGCTGGCAACGCTGGGCTTCCGCTCCGTCCATCAGGCCGCCGACGGCGAGGCCGGGCTGGCCGCCGTGCGGGCGCACGAACCCGATCTGGTCGTCTGCGACGTGGAAATGCAGCCGATGGACGGGCTGGACTTCCTGAAGGCGTTGCGGGCAAGCGCTGATGCCCGTCACCGCGTGTTGCCGGTGGTCTTCATGACGAACCGCGCTGACCAGAGCCGCATGGACGAAGCCGCGGCTTTCGGTGCCGACACCTTCATCCTCAAGCCGGCCACCCCGGCGTCGCTCAAGGAAACGCTGGGAGCCAAGCTCGGTTGAGGTCGTGTGGCCGGCCGAGAGCGGCCTCCGCCGGTCACACTTTTTCCCCGACCTGTGGCAGGGCTGCAAAAATGTGGCCAAGTGCTTGATTCCAGCCGGCTTCCGGATTCCTGCCGGATTGTGCGCCGCAATGGCAAAGGCGTCTCACCCAAATTCTGCCTTGTTGATCTGCTGTGATGAGGCTCACCATCCTTCTTTGGAAGGTGTGGACCACGCCGATCGCCCATGCGTTAATATCCGCAGGCGGAGTGGTGGTCACAGGCATGGAAGTGTGTTGTTAAGAAATAGTCGGCACACTTAACGTTAACCGTAGCGCCTTAGTGGGTTAAGGCGCGTGGATGCACTGGAGGTCGATGGGTGATCGGCAAAGTCCAGCGAGTCCCCGACGAACGGCATCCGGGCCGCGTGCCGGAAGCCGGCTGGAAGTGTCAACCCCATCGAACTTCGTTGCTTTTGCCGTCCTTTCCGCCGGTGCTTGCACGCCGGTTTTCCCGGACAACCCGGCCGCGTGGTCTATTACTGACGACCGGTGTGTCCGACCGCCCGTCTTTTCAGGCTATCAAGGCTTTCCTCCTGGAAAGCTCTAGGTCGAGCATTACATTCAGTTTTGAAGCATTCGAGTTTAGCACTCCGAAGGGGGCGCTTCATTTGAAGGGCAACTGGATAAAAGGTCTGGCTTTCGACGGTGAGCGGGGGTGCCGCGGGACCGTTGCGTCCGTGACACCCCAGAGTTCGCACCTGCGGCAGGTGCCGCCCCCGCCGCCCGGGTCCCCCGGCGGCAGCCCCGACGCATCGGACTAAGAGACACGGAGAGCGGAATGTTCCCGGCCGACGAACTGTTCACGCGCTACACACAGTCCTACGAGGGGCGCCGTGAGGTCGAGATGAGCCTCACGGAATACCTCCAGGAATGCCGCGACGACCCGATGATGTATGCCTCCGCTCCGGAGCGCATCCTCGCCGCCATCGGCGAACCGGAAGTCGTCGACACCGCCAAGGACCCGCGCCTTGGCCGAATCTTCATGAACCGGACGATCAAGATCTATCCGGCCTTCGCCGACTTCTACGGCATGGAGGAGACGATCGAGCGGATCGTCGGCTTCTTCCGCCACGCCGCGCAGGGGCTGGAGGAGCGCAAGCAGATCCTCTACCTGCTGGGCCCGGTGGGCGGCGGCAAGTCGTCGCTGGCGGAGCGGCTGAAGTCGCTGATGGAGAAATGCCCGGTCTATGTGCTGAAGGCCGGCAAGGAGATCAGCCCGGTCTTCGAAAGCCCGCTCGGCCTGTTCAACCCGGACGAGATGGGCGACCTGCTGGAGGACCGCTACGGCATCCCGCGCCGCCGCCTGACCGGCCTGATGAGCCCGTGGGCGGTCAAGCGGCTGGACGAGTTCGGCGGCGACATCTCCCGCTTCCGCGTCGTCAAGCTGCATCCCAGCAAGCTGCGCCAGATCTGCGTCACCAAGACGGAGCCGGGCGATGAGAACAACCAGGACATCTCCTCGCTGGTCGGCAAGGTCGACATCCGCAAGCTGGAGGTCTACAGCCAGAACGATCCCGACGCCTATAGCTTCTCCGGCGGCCTGAACCGGGCCAGCCAGGGCCTGCTCGAATTCGTCGAGATGTTCAAGGCCCCCATCAAGATGCTCCACCCGCTGCTGACGGCGACCCAGGAGGGCAACTACGTCGGCTCGGAGAACATCGGCGCCATCCCGTTCCAGGGCATCATCCTCGCCCACTCCAACGAGGCGGAGTGGCAGTCTTTCAAGAACAACAAGAACAACGAAGCCTTCATCGACCGCATCTGCGTCATCAAGGTCCCCTACTGCCTGCGCGTGCAGGAGGAGCAGCGGATCTACGACAAGCTGGTCAAGGGCTCCGACCTCGCGACCGCGCCCTGCGCGCCGTCGACGCTGGAGATGCTGGCGAAGTTCTCGGTGCTGTCGCGCATGCGCGACCATCCGAACTCCAGCCTCTACTCCAAGATGCGCGTCTATGACGGCGAAAGCATGAAGGAGACCGACCCCAAGGCCAAGTCCATGCAGGAATACCGCGACCAGGCGGGTGTGGACGAAGGCATGGACGGCATCTCCACCCGCTTCGCCTTCAAGGTGCTGGCCGCGACCTTCAACTACGACTCCAACGAGATCTCGGCCGACCCCGTCCACCTGATGTACATCCTGGAGCAGTCGATCAAGCGGGAGCAGTTCCCCGACGACACCGAGAAGAAATACATCGAGTTCATCAAGGCCGAGATGGCGCCGCGCTACGCGGAGTTCATCGGGAACGAGATCCAGAAGGCGTATCTGGAATCCTACAGCGACTACGGGCAGAACCTGTTCGACCGCTATGTGGATTACGCCGACGCGTGGATCGAGGACCAGGACTTCAAGGACCCGGACACCGGCCAGTTGATGAACCGCGAGCTTCTGAACCAGGAGTTGACCAAGATCGAGAAGCCCGCCGGGATCGCCAACCCGAAGGACTTCCGCAACGAGGTCGTCAAGTTCGCGCTGCGCGCGCGCGCGGCGAACGCCGGGCGCAACCCCTCCTGGACGTCCTACGAGAAAATCCGTGAGGTGATCGAGAAACGCATGTTCTCCCAGGTGGAGGATCTGCTTCCGGTCATCAGCTTCGGGTCCAAGAAGGACGGCGAGACCGAGAAGAAGCACAACGAGTTCGTGTCGCGCATGATGTCGCGCGGCTACACCGAGCGGCAGGTCCGCCGGTTGGTCGAGTGGTACATGCGTGTGAAGCAGGCCGGCTGACGGCCCGCTTCGCCACACGAGCGTGAACGGGTAGGAGGGGCTCCCCCTTGATGAACATCATCGACCGTCGCCTGAATCCGCAAGGCAAGAGCCTGGCCAACCGCCAGCGGTTCCTGCGCCGTGCCAAGGAGCAGGTGGTGAAGGCGGTGCGGGATGCCTCCGGCAAACGCGGCATCCAGGACATCGAAAACGGCGAGAAGGTGACCATCTCGACCGGTGGCGTTCGGGAGCCCTCCTTCCACCGCTCCGGGGCCGGCGGCGTGCGCGACTACGTCGTGCCGGGCAACAAGGAGTATGTGGAAGGGGACACCATCGCGCGGCCGGAGAGTGGCGGCGGCCGCGGCGGCAACGAAGGCAGCCCGGACGGGGAGGGCGACGACGATTTCCGCTTCGTCCTGTCCCGCGAGGAGTTCCTGGACATCTTCCTGGAGGACCTGGAGCTTCCCGACCTCGTCAAGCAGAAGGTCAAGCAGACGGAGTCCCACTCGCTGACGCGGGCGGGCTATTCGGTGACCGGTTCGCCGGCCAACCTCAACCTCGTCCGCACCATGCGGAACAGCCTCAGCCGGCGCATTGCGCTGAAGCGCCCCAAGCCGGCGGAGATGCTGGAGTTGGAGGCTCTTCTGCGCGAGGCGGAGGACCGCGGCGAGGACCCCGAGAAGCTGCGGGAGATGCGCGACCAGTTGGAGCGGCACTATCTCCGCTCCAAGCGCATCCCCTTCATCGACCCGATCGACGTCCGCTACAACCGGTTCGAAACGGTGCCGAAGCCCATCGCGCAGGCGGTCATGTTCTGCCTGATGGACGTTTCCGGCTCGATGACCGAGCACATGAAGGACCTCGCCAAGCGCTTCTTCATGCTGCTGTTCCTCTTCCTGAAGCGGCGCTACCGGTCGGTGGACATCGTCTTCATCCGCCACACCCACGAGGCCAAGGAGGTGGACGAGGACACGTTCTTCTACTCCACCGAGACCGGCGGCACCGTGGTCTCCACGGCGCTGGAGGAGATGCAGCGCATTGTCAAGGAGCGCTATCCGGAGAACGAGTGGAACATCTACGCCGCCCAGGCGTCGGACGGCGACAACATGTCGTCGGACAACGCGCGGTCGGCGGGCCTGTTGCGGGACGGCATCCTGCCGCTGTGCCAGTACTTCGCCTACATCGAGGTGGCGGCGGAGCACAACATGGGCCTGTCGGCGTTGGGCCGCGAGACGGAGCTGTGGCGGACCTACAAGACGGTCCAAGGGCCGGACCTGCCGATCGCCATGCGCCGCGTCCGCTCCCGCCGGGAGATCTTCCCGGTCTTCCGCGATTTGTTCGCCCGCGAGAAGGCGAGGGCGTAGGCGTCCTTGCCCCCACCCCAACCCTCCCCCGCTGACGCAGGGGAGGGGGCTTCGTTTCCCTCCCCTGCGAAGCGGGGGAGGGTCGGGGAGGGGGCAATGCCCGCCACCGCAAGGCCGAAACAAGAATCGGGGCCAACACCCCGCAGAGTTTGAGAGGATGTGAGGCATGACCGCTGTGATCGACAAGCCCGACAGCCTGCTCTACGACGGGGCGGACTGGGATTACGACAAGATCAAGCGCGTCTACGACGCCATCGAGGACATCGCCCTCAAGGACATGGGCCTCAGCGTCTATCCCAACCAGATCGAGGTCATCACCGCCGAGCAGATGCTCGACGCCTATTCGTCCATCGGCATGCCGCTGATGTACAAGCACTGGTCCTTCGGCAAGCATTTCGCCCGCGACGAGATGCTCTACCGCAAGGGCTACCGCGGCCTCGCCTACGAGATCGTCATCAATTCCAGCCCCTGCATCAGCTACATCATGGAAGAAAACACCATGACGATGCAGACGTTGGTGATCGCCCACGCCGCCTTCGGCCACAACCACTTCTTCAAGAACAACCAGCTTTTCCAGCAGTGGACGGACGCCGAGGGCATTCTCGACTATCTGGAATTCGCCAAGTCCTACATCGCCCAGTGCGAGGACCGCTACGGCCACCATGCCGTGGAGCGGGTGCTCGACGCCGCCCACGCTCTGATGAACCAGGGCGTGCACAAGTATCCGAAGAAGCGCAGCCTCGACCTGCGGCTGGAGCAGAAGCGCGAGCGGGAGCGGCAGGAGTACCAGGAGCAGACCTTCAACGACCTGTGGCGCACCGTGCCCAAGGTCGCCGTCGGCGGCAACCGCCCGTCCAAGTCGGTGTCGGAGCGCAAGAAGCTGCTTGGCCTGCCGGAAGAGAACCTGCTCTATTTCCTGGAGAAGAAGGCGCCGCGGCTGGAGCATTGGCAGCGCGAGATCCTCCGCATCGTCCGCCACATGGCGCAGTATTTCTACCCGCAGAAGCAGACCAAGTTGATGAACGAGGGGTGTGCGACCTACACCCACTACACCATCCTGAACGAGATGCATCGGCGCGGGATGATCAGCGAAGGCGCGATGCTGGAGTTCCTGCATTCGCACACCTCGGTGGTGTTCCAGCCGGAGTTCGACGACCAGCGCTTCTCGGGCATCAACCCCTACGCGCTGGGCTTCGCGATGATGCAGGACATCCAGCGCATCGCCGAGACCCCGACGGACGAGGACCGCTACTGGTTCCCCGACCTCGCCGGGCGGGGCGACGGCATGGGCGCGCTGCGCGACGCCTGGGCCAACTTCCGCGACGAGAGCTTCGTGCTTCAGTATCTCAGCCCGCACCTGATGCGGAAGTTCAAGATGTTCAGCGTGCGCGACGACGCGGAAGACCCCTATCTGCTGGTCGAGAACATCCACAACGAGCGCGGCTACCGCGGCATCCGCAAGCTGCTGGCGCGGCAGTACGACCTGGGCTTCCTGGAGCCGGACATCCAGATCGTCGACGTCGATCTGGCCGGCGACCGCAAGCTGATCCTGCACCACCGCGTGACCAACGGCGTGCTGCTGGACGAGAGCGACGCCAAGGCCGTGCTGCGCCACATCGCCAACCTGTGGGGCTACGAGGTCCAGCTCGTCGAGGTGTCGGCCCTGTCCGACGCCATCCTGAAAGAGCACGCGGTCACCGCGCCCAGCGGCATCGGGGGATGATGGGGGGCGTTTTTGCCCCCACCCCGGCCCTCCCCCGCTTTCGCAGGGGAGGGAGATAATCGCAGGACGGCGGCAGTCCCCTCCCCTTCGGCAGCTCTCGCGCAAACCAAAGGTTTGCGCTGACGCGGCAGGCGGACCTTTGGTCCGCCGAGAGCGGGGGAGGGTTAGGGTGGGGGCGCCGCCTCCGGGTCCAGCGTGTACAGCTCCTGCGGCCGGCCCACCCCACGCAGCAGGTAGCGCCCGACCGAGATCAGCCGCTCCCGGCATTCCGGCGCGGATTCGGTGAAGGCGGAGGACAGCAGGATGTCCTGGTCGAGCGACCGGCACATGGCGGCGATGCGGCTGGCCTCGTTCACCGCGGGTCCGACGACGGTGAAGTCCAGCCGGTCGACCCCGCCGATGTTGCCGTAAAACACCTTTCCCTGATGCAGGCCGAGATAGAAGCGCGTCACCGGCAGACCGGCGGCGGAGCGGCGGCTGTTCAGCTCCTTGCAGCGCTCCCGCGCCTCCTCCGCCGCGTCGAGGGCGGCGCGGCAGGCGTCCTCGGCGCTGGAACGGTCGAAGACGGCCAGGATGCCGTCGCCGATGAATTTCAGCACCTGCCCGTGGTGCCGGTGGATGGCCGTCACCACCAGCTCCGCGTAATCGTTCAGCAGCGGCAGGATGGTTTCCGGGGCGGCGGTGTCAGTGATTCGGGTGAAGCCCTGAAGGTCGCTGAACCACAGCACGGCGTCCAGCTCCTCCGCGACGCCGCGGCGGATGTGACCGCGCAGCACGCGGTGGCCGGCGTCCCGCCCCAAATAGGTCTCGGCCAGCGTGTTGGCGATGTGCGCCATGGCGTGGCCGCGCAGCGCCAGCGCCAGACTGCCGGTGAGGGTGAGCAGGGCGTCGCGCTGGGCGTCGCTGAAGCCGTCGGGATGGTGCGACACCCAGGAGGAGAAGATGCAGTCCAGCTCCCCGATGGCGGCGCGGGGGCCCAGGCGGTTGACGATGGCCATGTAGTCGGTGGCGCCCTGCGCCCGCAGCTCGTCGACGATCGGGAACTCGCCGCCCTCCGTGCCGTCGGCCAGCCGCAGGCGCAGCATCGTCTCGCCGGAGGTGTAGAGCCGGTGGAAGGGGCTGCGCAGCCATTTCTCGTCGATGTCGGGATCGCTGCCGTCGCCGCCATACTCGGTCCGGCGCACCTCGGCGGCGTTGCGCCCGCTGCTGTCCCAGGTGACGACATGGCCGGCGATGGTCGGGTGCAGCGTGTCCGCCCCGACCACCGTCCGGGTCAGCGGCACGCCCGCCGCGACCAGCCGCTCGCAGAAGCCGCCGATGAGGTCTGTCTCCGGCACCCCCCGCAGCCCGGCCTCCGCGATCCAGCGGCTGAGGTCGAGAATCCCTTGCGCATCCATGCCCGCCATCCTGCCACAGGTCGTCTTGTCCGGGAACGGAGGGTCAGCGGCGGGACAGGGCGTCCGCGATGAAGGCCGTGACCGTTCCGAAGTCCCCGGTTGACCGCAATTCGGCGGGCATGGCCTGAAAGTCAAGCTCCGGTCCGAAACCGATCATAGGCTTTCCGAAGCGCAGGGCGAGCCGCACCTCGTCGAGCGTCCCGTGGCGGCCCGGCAGGACGACGACCACGTCGCTGGTCAGGATGTTGACGTGGTTGCGGCTCAGCTCCGTCGGTGGCGCGCCGGCCGGCTTGCGCGCGAAGGGCGTCAGGATGGGCAGGTCGATGTAGGGGTTGGGGTAGCCGGGCAGGAGCGCATGGCCGCGGATCGGGTCGGGTTCGGACGGCAGGATGCCGATGGAGCGGCCCCGCCGCCCCGGCGTGCCGTGAAAGGCCCGCGCGGCCGACCGCATCACCCCGCCGCCGCCGCCGGTCAGCAGGTCGTGCCCGGCCCCGGCGATCCAAGCGCCGAGCGGCTCGGCGTAGTCCGCCCATTCCTCCTGCCCCGACCCCATCACCCCGATGATCGCCATATCCATCCGCCTCCCTGTTACCGTCCGCGTGGTTTCGCCCGCGCCGTGGGTTCGGCCTCCAGCGGGTTGTCGGGCCAATAATGCTTGGGATACTGCCCTTTGAGGTCCGCCTTCACCGCCTTGTAGGCGTTGGCCCAGAAGCTGGCGAGGTCGCGCGTCACCTGCACCGGGCGGCGGGCCGGGGACAGCAGGTGCAGCAGCAGCGGCACCCGGCCGCCGGCGATGCGCGGCGTCTCGGCCAGCCCGAACATCTCCTGCAGCCGGACGGCCAGCACCGGCTCGTCCCCGCTATAGTCGATGGGGATGCGGGAGCCGCTGGGCACCTCGACATGGGTCGGCGCCTCCTTGTCGAGCCGCTGCTGCATCGCCCAGGGCAGCAACCCGCGCAGCGCGTTGCCCAGCTCCACCCGGTCGAGATGGGCGCGGCGCGAGGCGCCGTTCAGGAAGGGGGCCAGCCAGTCCTCCATCGTCTCCAGCAGGGCGGCGTCGGAGACGTCCGGCCACTCCTCGCCCTCCCTGCGGCGCAGGAACAGGACGCGCGTCTGCCACTTGCGCAGCTCGTCGCTCCAGGGCAGGGCGGTCAGCCCCATCTCCCGGATGCCCTCCAGCATGGCGGCGGCGATGGCCTCGGCGGGCGGGTTGGCCAGTCGCTTGTCCTCCAGCGCCAGGGCGAACAGCATGCGGCGGCGGCGGGCCAGGACCGTTTGCTCCCGCCCATCCCAGGCGACCACGATCTCGTTGCGGATGTGCTCGGCGAAGGCCTCCTCCAGCTCCGCCAGGGTGAGCGGGGCGGCCAGGAAGATGCGCGATTCGCGGGCGGCGCCGTCCAGGTCGGCGACGGCCAGCCAGTCCTGGGCGCTCAGCGGCTCGGCGTCCTGGAAATAGGCGCCGCGCCCGTTGGAGAGCCGGTACTGGGCGGCGGCCCCGCCTGCGCTGCCGCCCATGCCACCTCCGGATCGGCGCTGGCCGATGCGGTCGGGATAGGCGAGGGCGACCAACAGGCCGGTGGCGCCGAGGTCGCCTCCTCCTCCCTTCACGCCCAACTGCCGCTTCCAGTTGCGGGCCTGCTTCAGCGCCTGCTGGGCGCCGCCGCGCTCCACGGTCAGGCCGCGCCCGGCACCGCGCACCCGGCCCTCATCGTCCAGCCCGCGCAGCAACTCCACGCGCAGCCGCAGGTCGGCGTCGCGGAAACCGGGCTGGGCGCGGACGATGTCGCGCTCGCCGAGCAGGGCGGCGACCTCGCAGGCCAGCGCGCCCAGCCCCATCGCCTTGCCCTTCAGCATCATGTGGGCCAGCCGAGGGTGCACGCCGAAGCCGGCCATGCGGCGGCCATGGGCGGTGATGCCGCCGCCGGCATCCAGCGCCCCCAGCTCGCGCAGCAGCTCCCGCGCCTGGGCCATGGCGGCGGCGGGCGGCGGGTCGAGCCACGCCAGCGACGCCGGGTCGGACACGCCCCATACCGCCAGCTCCAGCGCCAGCGGGGCGAGGTCGGCGTCCATGATCTCCGGCGGGGTGAAGGCGGCCAGCGCCTTGTGCGACGGCTCCGGCCACAGGCGGTAGCAGACGCCGGGCTCCAGCCGGCCGGCGCGGCCCCGCCGCTGCTCCGCCGAGGCCTGGGAGACCTTGGCGGTGACCAGCCGCGTCATGCCGCTGCGCGGGTCGAAGCGGGGGACGCGCATCAGCCCGCCGTCCACGACGATGCGGATGCCTTCGATGGTCAGGCTGGTCTCGGCGATCGGGGTGGCGAGCACGATCTTGCGCGTTCCCGGCGGGCTGGGCGCGATGGCGCGGTCCTGGGCGTCCGCCGTCAGGTCGCCGTAGAGCGGGGCGATCACCGTGCCGGGGCCGAGGTCGGCGCTTTCCAGAAGGCTCTGCACCCGCCGGATCTCCCCGGCGCCGGGCAGGAAGACCAGCGCGTTGCCGCTCTCCTCGCGCAGGGCACGGCGGACGGCGGCGGCCACGGCGTCCTCAATGCGGGTTCCGGCGGCGGGAGCGTCGAGGTGGCGGGTCTCCACCGGGAAGGCCCGGCCCTCGCTGGTCACCATCGGGGCGTCGCCCAGCAGGGCGGCGACCGGGCCGCCGTCCAGCGTCGCCGACATCACCACCAGCCGCAGGTCGTCGCGCAGCGCGCCGCGCGCCTCCTGCACCAGGGCCAGCGCCAGATCGCTGTCGATGCCGCGCTCGTGGAACTCGTCGAACAGCACGGCGCCCACCGCCGGCAGTTCGGGGTCCTCCTGAAGCTGGCGCAGGAACAGGCCGTCGGTCACCACCTCGATCCGGGTCTTCGGCCCGACCTTGGTGTCCAGCCGCACGCGGTAGCCGACCGTCTCGCCGACACTTTCCCCCAGCATCGCGGCCATCCGGCGGGCGGCGGCGCGGGCGGCCAGCCGCCGCGGCTCCAGCACGATCACCTTGCGCCCGGCCAGCCAGGGCCGGTCGAGCAGGGCCAACGGCACGCGGGTGGTCTTGCCCGCCCCCGGCGGCGCCTGGAGCACCGCCACGCCGCGCCCGTCCAGCGCGGCCAGCAGCTCGGGAAGCACGGGATCGATGGGAAGGGGCGGAATGCTCATGAATTCTGTGAACCGGTGGAGAGGGGCGCCGCCCGTGTTCCTGGCAGCGGCGGGCGCCCTGGTCAAGCCTTCCGCCGGGATGCCCCGGCTATTCGGCCTCCTCCCGGCAGAAGACCCCGGCCTCGGTGTCGTGGGTGAACAGCTCGGCGTAGCGGGCCCAGCTGGTCACGGCGTTCAGCGTCTCCTCGGCGTAGTCCTCGCTCATGAAGGCCCCCAGTTCGCGGGCGAACGGGGCGTAGGGAACACGGTGGTCGGGACGCTCCGCCAGGGCGGCGTCGATGTGCGCGGCGAGCGGCACGAAATGGACAAGATGCTCGGCGAACAGCGCCTTGCGGTCGTCCGTCCCGGCCTCGGCGAACAGGTGGCCCGGTTCGGTCAGCCGGATGTCGCCCTCCGCCACCTCGGCGAATCCCAGCATCTGGAGCGTCTCGGCGATGGGGAAGAGGTCGTCGATCTCGTGCCGCAGCGCCGCCGCGAGGTGCGGCAGGTCCGCCCTGCCCTGGTAGGGCGGGGCGGCCAGCGTCTCCATCAGGCCGGACAGCCGGTTGGTCGAGACCTGCTGGAGCGGTTCGGCGTAGACCGGCCTTGGGCGCCCGGCCGGCGTTCCCGGAGTTCCCGCCGCGGTCAGCGGCTTGCGCGCGGTCATCCGGCCATAGATGTCGTCGACCAGATCGCGGAAGTCCGGGGCCAGCCGGTTGCGCGGGTGCGGGATGTCCACCCGGATCTCCGCCGCGACGCGGCCCGGGTTGGAGGCGAAGACCAGGATGCGGTCGCACATCAGCACCGCCTCCTCGATGTTGTGGGTGACCATCAGGATCGAGCGGGTCGGCAGCTTGCGCTCCATCCACAGGTCGAGCAGGTCGGTGCGCAGCGTCTCCGCCGTCAGCACGTCGAGCGCCGAGAAGGGCTCGTCCATCAGCAGGATTTCCGGATGGACGACCAGCGCGCGGGCGAAGCCGACGCGCTGGCGCATCCCGCCGGACAGCTCCTTGGGGTAGGCGCTCTCGAAGCCCGACAGGCCGATCAGGTCGATGGCCTCCTCGGCGCGCGCCGCCGCCTCGTCGCGGGGGACGCGCAACGCCTTCAGCCCGGCCAGCACATTCTCCTCGACGGTCAGCCAGGGGAACAGCGCGAAGGACTGGAACACCATCGCCACCCCGTCGGTCGGCCCGGCCACCGGCGCGCCGTGGTGCAGGACCCGGCCGGAGGTCGGCTGGGCCAGCCCGGCGACGATGCGCAGCAGCGTGGACTTGCCCGAGCCGGAGCGGCCGAGCAGCCCGACGATCTCGCCGTCGCGCAGCGTCAGGTCCACGCCGTCGAGCACGACATACGGCGGGCCGGACGGCTTGCGGTAGGCCTGCCGGACGCCGTGGAGTTCGAAGAGGGCGGTGGTTTGCGTCATGGTACGGCCTCCGTCAGGCAAGGCGCAGGCGGCGTTCGGCGTAGCCGTAGAGCGGACGCCAGAGCAGCCGGTTGAGCAGGGTGACGAACAGGGACATCACGGCGATGCCGAGCACGATGCGCGGGTAGTCGCCCGCCGCGGTCGCCTGGGCGATGTAGCTGCCCAGCCCGTGGGCGGTGACCTCGGCGTCACCCCAGCGCACCGCCTCGGCGACGATGCTGGCGTTCCACGAGCCGCCCGCCGCGGTCACCGCACCGGTCAGGTAATAGGGGAAGACGCCGGGCAGCATGACCTCGCGCCACCATTGCCAGCCGCGAATGCGGAAGCTGGAGGCCGCTTCCTTGAGGTCGCCGGGGAAGGCGGCGGTCCCGGCGACGACGTTGAACAGGATGTACCACTGCGTGCCCAGGATCATCAGCGGGCTGAGCCAGACGTCCGGGTTCAGGTCGAAGCGCAGGATGGTGAGGACGGCGACCGGGAACAGCAGGTTGGCCGGGAAGGCCGCCAGGAACTGCGCCAGCGGCTGGACCGCCTCGGCGAGGCGTGGGCGCAGCCCGATCAGCACGCCGAGCGGCACCCAGACGAGCGAGGCGATGGCGATCAGCACCACGACCCGCAGCAGCGTCGCCGCCCCGAGCAGCAGCGCGGTCCCGACGTCGCCCCAGCCGGCCCCGCCGGCGATGAAGCTCACCAGGGTCCAGCCCAGGGCGAGCGCCGCCGCGGCGACGACCGCGTACAACACCCGGTCGAGCGTGCGCTCAAGCGCTGGGGAAGGCGGGCTGGCGACCCGGCGCCGCAGGGCCGGGGGCAGGGCTGCGGCGAGAGAGGAGAAGGGCGACAGGCGCAGCCACGTCACCCGGCCGAGCAGCGCCTCGACCGGGGCCAGCAGCGCGCGGCAGACGCGGGTGCGCTGGAACAGCCGCAGCACCCAGGACTCGGGCGCCTCCTGCGCGCCGGTCTGCTCGAAGCGGAACTTGTCGGCCCAGGCGACCAGCGGGCGGAACAGGAACTGGTCGTAGAGCAGGATGACCGCCAGCATCGCCAGCACCGCCCAGCCGACGGCGCCGAGATTCTTCTGCGCGATGGCCTCGGCCAGATAGGAGCCGATGCCGGGCAGCGTGACGGTGTGGTCGCCGACGGTGATCGCCTCCGACGCGACGACAAAGAACCAGCCGCCGGACATCGACATCATCATGTTCCAGACCAGCCCCGGCATGGCGAAGGGCGCCTCCAGCCGCCAGAAGCGCTGCCAGCCGGAGAAGCGGAAGCTGGTCGCCGCCTCGTCCAGGTCGCGCGGCACCGAGCGCAGCGACTGGTAGACGCTGAAGGTCATGTTCCAGGCTTGGCTGGTGAAGATGGCGAAGATCGCCGCGCATTCGGCGCCCAGCACGCTGCTGGGGAACAGCGACAGGAAGAAGACCACGGTGAAGGAGATGTAGCCGAGCACCGGCACCGACTGGAGCACGTCCAGCACGGGGATCAGCACCAAGCCGGCCCGGCGGCTCTTGGCCGCCAGCGTGGCGTAGGTGAAGGTGAACAGCAGCGAGGCCGCCATCGCCGCCAGCATGCGCAGCGTCGAGCGCAGCGCGTAGTCCGGCAGGTTCCAGGGGTCGAGCGAGACGGCCGGCGTGTCGAGGCTCGCCAGTGGTGCTGTCATCTGGTGACCGCCGACGGCGGCCAGGGCGAGCAGGCCGACGACCAGCGGCAGGGCCACGAGGTCCCAGCGATTGGGCGTGGCGGTCGCCGTCTTCACGGAAACGCTTGTCTGGGTCCAGACCATGGCCCCTCCATCCTGCGGCCGGATCGGAGCCCGGTCGCGTTCGGCATGCGCAATCGGCGTGTGCAGGCGCCTGACGCCGTGCGGCGTCGGGTGGGCGTCAAAGGGGGAGGATGGCGGTCAGCCCGGCGCTGGCGGCGGCAAGGGCGCGCGGAGCGGCATCGGGATGGTGATGGAAGACGTCACCATGGTTCACCTGTGCGGCTGTCGGCATCGCGGCCGGCCGTGGCGAACCTGCGGAAAGGTCAGCCCAGGATCGGCAGAGTACCGAAGATTGGTCGGGGTCGACGACTGTGGCTGTCCATCTCTTGCTTTCTCGGCGCGGGACCGGACCGCACGTCCGGACGCCAGCCAATCATGCGGTGACGTTGGTGCTGATCTATTCCTGGAATTGAAGCCGGTCAAGCGCGTGGCGGCGTTTCTTGGCGATCATTGCAGAGGTTTCATCTTTCCCGCCCCGCGATGCCGGCGGGGGAGGAGCGCAGCCCCTGCGGGCGTGTCAAAGTGTCGCAGAAGCCCGCAACCGGCCAGCGATCCGAGAACCTTTCGCAACAAGGCGTTATGGTTCAAATAACCACAATCCATTTGTGACTTAACGATCTCGGGACCCTATGGCCAACATTCACGACCCCGCCCTGTTCCTCGCCCACGCCTGCGCGCTGGAGGAGGACGCCGCCAACCGTTTCGCCGACCTGTCGGAGGCCATGAAGACCTACGGCAACGCGGACGTCGCGGCCTTCTTCGCAAAGATGGCCGAGTTCTCGCGCCTGCATCTGGCGGACGCCCGCAAGCGCTCCGCCTTCCGTGACGTGCCGGTGCTCGCCCCGGGAGACTTCCAGTGGCCGGACGACGAGAGCCCGGAAGCGGCCTCCATGGAAGGCTCGCACTATCTGATGACGGTGGATTACGCGCTGGAACTGGCGCTCGACAGCGAAAAGCGCGGGCACGCCTTCTACGCCGACGTGGCGGCCTCCACCACGGACCCGGAGGTCCGCATGATGGCTGAGGAATTCGCCTCCGAAGAGGCGGAGCATGTGGCGGAACTGGAGCGCTGGATCGAGCGCTTCCCCAAGAAGGGATAAAGGCCGTTTCCCGCGGTTTCCGCCCTTGCGGGAACCGCGGGAAGGGCGAACGAGCGCCTTACTTGGACAGGTCGGCGTAGTCGTACTCGTACTTCTTGTCCGCCGGCTTGAAGGTCTTGAAGGCGGCGATGACGTCGTCCACCGACACGCCCGCCGGCACGTTGAGAATCTCGTACACGACCGAGCTGCCGCTGGTCGGGCCAACGTCGGCGTTGCGGTGAGCCTGGGAAATCAGGCCCTCGCCGGCCTTCTTGATCATGATCGAAGCCATATCCGTTCCGTCTCCTGTTACACGTCGCCCGACGCTGCAATATCCATAACTCGAATAAGGGTATGGGGCCAATGGATAAATTGCTGCGGCGCGTCAGCGGCGGGTGATCCAGAGCGCGGTGACGTCGTCGTTCAGGTGTTCGCCATGGATCGCGGCGTGACGGGCCATCAGGGCGGGCAGGGGGCGGTCGGGGGCCTCCGCCGCCGCGCGCTCGGCCAGACGGAGCAGGCCGTCCTCGCCCAGCATGGCGCCGTCGGCGCCCCGGGCTTCGCTCAGCCCGTCGGAGTAGAGGAACAGGCTGTCGCCACGCCGCAACGGCACGCGGCGGTTCGTGTAGGCCGAGTTCGGGAAGGCGCCGAGGAGCGGGCCGGAGGCGTCCAGCGGCTGGATGCCGAAGTTGGTCATCAGGAGAGGGCTGGGCGACGCGGCGGCGGCGTAGAGCAGCGTGTCGTCGGTGCGGTCGATCACCCCGTAGAAGGCGGTGGCGAACTGGCCCAGCGGCAGGATCTCGCAGAGCCGCCCGTTCAGTTGGCGCAGCAGGCTGGCGGGATCCCGCATCTCCTCCGGCGGGGTGCGGGTCAGCAGCGTGTGCAGGCGGAAGGCGTTGATCGCCGCGGCGATGCCGTGGCCCGACAGATCGGCGGCGAAGACCCCGACGCGGCTCCCGTCGAACGCGAAGACCGTCCAGAAATCGCCGCCGATCTCTTCCGAAGCGCGGAAGACCGACTCCACCGCCAGCCTGTTCCGCTCGGCGAGGGCGGCCAACTCCGCCGTTTCCGGCACCAGGGCGAGCTGCATGGCGCGGGCCTGCCGCAGGTCGCGCTCCACCCGCTCGTGGAAGGCGCGCAGCTCCTGCACCATCGACCGGCGCTCCAGATGGTAGCGCACGCGGGCGATGCATTCGCCGGGGTTGATCGGCTTGGCGATCAGGTCGGTCGCGCCGGCGCTGAAGCAGACCGTCCTCATCTGATCGGAGTGCAGCGCGCTCTGCATGAGAATCGGCAGGTCGCGCCAGCGCGGATCGCCGCGCAGGCTTCGGCAGACGCCGATGCCGTCCATCCGCGGCATGGCCGCGTCGAGCAGCAGCAGGTCGGGGGCGAAGCTCTCCAACCGCTCCATCACCTCCTCCGCCGAGGCGGCGAAGGCGACCTGGGTGATGCCGGCCCATTGCAGGAAGCGGGTCAGCGTCCGGCGGTTGAAGGCGCTGTCGTCGGCGATCAGCACCCGGCAGCCGCCGAGCGGGATGCCCAGCTCCATCCCGTAGACCGACGCGCCGGCGCCGGGGCGGGCGGGGCGAGGCGGGGTGTCCCCGTCGGTGTCGGGCGGCGCCGCCATGGCGCGGGCGTGGCCCATCGCGTCCGTTCCCGCCGCGTCAGTCGGCGATGTTGAACATGGTGTGGAACTTGGCGATCGTGATCAGGCGCCGCACCTCGTCGCGGGCGCCGCGGAGCGCGAAGTCCAGGTTGCGCCGCTGCGCGGTGTCGCGGGCGATGATGAACATGCCGAGGCCGGAGGAATCGACGAAGTCGAGCCGCGACAGGTCGAAGACCACGCGGTGGCCCGCCGGGCGCTCGAAGGTGGCGATGACGTCGCGGAAGGTGTCGTGGTCGGCAAAGGTCATGCGCCCGCTCAGCACGATCTCGGTGCTGGCCGGGGCCTCGCGGACGGAGAAATCCATGGCGGCGCTCATCTGTGGTTCACCCGTGGCCGAAGAGAGGCGCGATCCCCGCCGGTTGGACCAGCGGGGACGCGGGCGCATTCTAGGGCCCCGGGAATTGCACTTTGATGACGCTGCCGTGTCGGCATTAGGTAATCCGGCCGGAATGGGCGGACTTTATTGCAGCGCGGCCTCTTCCACCCTTGGATGTGACAGGCGTTCGGCGATTCCGCCGGCCAGCCATGCCGAATAGGCATCGCGGCCCTCCGGTGCAAGCATGCCGCTCCGGCAGAAGGTCATCGTTTTGCGCGCCGAGTCGGGCAAACGCCACAGCGGCAGGTCCGCCTGCCCGCGCAGCCGGTCAAGCGCCGCCGGGCGGTAGCCGTTCCCCGCGCCGTACAGCTTTTCCTCCACCGCCGCCGGGCGGGGCGGAAGCAGCAGGGCGATCCCGACCCCGGCGGCGCGCGCCTGATCGGCGAAGCGGCGCACCCGCTCGAAGGCCGGCGAGTCGTCGTTCATCCGGACGGCGGTCTCGCGGGCCTCCACCCAGCGGTCGGCGGCGGTGGCGGTCCAGCCCTGTGGACCGACGGCGTGGCACGGTTTGGCGTATTGCAGGGCGCTCTGGTCCGGCAGGTAGGAGCGGCCGAGCATCGCCACCTCGGTCAGGTGCGCGCCGTAGCGGCGCAGGCCGGCAACGTCGCCGCGCTCCGCGAAGAGCAGGTCGGCGTCCAGCAGAACCAGCGCCGGCTTCAGCTTCAACACGTCGCCGAACAGTGGCTCGAAGTCCTCGATGCGGGCGTGGTCGTGGACGATGCGCAGGAAATGCAGGCTTTCCACCCCGTGCCTGGCCGCCAGCGCGGCCATGCCCGGCTCGTCCAGGGTGGCGTGGCGCAGCGCCGCGTCGCCCAGCGCCACCACGATGGTCGGGGACAGGTCCCGCGCCGCCCGCTCGGCCGTGGCGGCGATGCGGTTGCTGTTGTACCAGGCGAAGGGCCGGTCGTGGAGGCTGTAGCCGGTCCAGAAGGCCCCCGCCGTCCCGGCCGCGAACAGGGCGGGGATCACCGCCAGCAGGGTGATCCACAACCGCCGCGGCTTGGCTTGCGGTCCGGTCCGGTCCGTCCGGTGCTCTTGCGGTTCAACAGGCCCGGTCATGGTCCCTCTGCTCCCTCCCAGCGGTGCGCCCAGCGATGCACGGTGTCCGGTGACTCCAACACTTCGGAAGGGGGCCGGGTCCCGCGCACCGCGCCGCTTTCCACCGTGTTTTTCGCCATCACCTCCTATGACGAAGGGCGCAGCGCTCGGGATCGTGCCGGAGTAGCCGGGTGCCGGCTCTTTCGTGTAGTCTTGCGCAAAAGCCGAGGCACGCATCGAGGACGAGGATGAGCACTGAAATCCGCACCTTCATGATCCCCGACGCGAGCGCGGACGAGGCGCAGGGGCACCTGTCCTCCTTCCTGCGAACGGTCGAGGTGCAGCGCATCGACACCGCCTACGCCGACGGTGCCTGGCGTGTTCTCGTTCTTTACAAAGATCTGAAGCGCAAGGAGGAATCCTTGCAGATCGAGGCCGCGATCAACGCCGCCCTCAACGGTTGGCGGGACCGCAGGGCGGCCGGTGAAGGGCTGCCGCGCGACGCCATACTGGCGGACGAGCTGGTGCCGGAAATCGCCCGCTTCGCTCCCACGACGGAGCGCGAGCTGTCCATCATCGTCGGTGCCCGCGACCTCGACGTCAGCCATTACGGCGGAGAGATCGTGCAGGTCGTCCGGGCGACCCTGGATGAGCTGATCGACTGAGTCGTCGGCTCTGCGGAAGAGCATAGGCGCAGGGGCCTAAGGACCGACTCCGCTGTGCTGAAAGAGAAGCCGGACCCGCCGTAAGCCCGATTCCAGACGCGTCCATGCTGTGCCAGCATACCGGTGTAATTTGCGGCAATGCAGCATGGCGGGGGCCATGGACGGGACATCCGGATCGAGAGGCGGCGCTCCCGATTACCGCGCGATGGCGCGGGAGCTGGAAGCCTTCAGCCGTCAGGCGGCGGAACGTGCGGCGGCCACCGGCGACGGCAGCATGGACGCCTTGGCGCAGCGGCTGGGGCGCCACGCCGAAGAGATCCGGCACGACCTCGCCGAAGCTTCGACGCGCCGCTTCGGCTGGCGCCTAGGCCTTCTCGACCTTCAGCAAGGTGCCCTCGGCGCCGACGATGCGGACACGGGTTCCGGCGGGGAGATCGGGTCCCTCGACGGTCCAAAGCCCGTCGCCGATCTGCGCCCGGCCCCGCCCGTTGACGATGGGGCCGTCCAGCGTGTGCAGCGTCCCGATGTATTGCGCCGTCCGGCGGTTCAGATGCGGCGTGTGCGTCGTATGCGCTGACCCGCGGGACAGGAAGCGGGTTCCCGCCAGCGCGGCGATGGCGAGCAGGGCGAACAGCAGGCCCTGATGTTCCCACGGCAGGGACGGCCAGAGCAGAAGCACCACGCCGACCAGCGCGGCGGCGGCGCCCAGCCAGAGGAAGGCCGCCCCCGGCGCCACCGTCTCCAGCGCGCCCAGCAGCACCGCCAGAACCCACCAGTGCCAGAACTCGATCATCGCGGATCCGCTTTCGGAATTTCCTCCAATCCTACGACTCCGGCAGCGTCGGCGCATCGCTCCTGTTCGGCTCGCCACGATTCCAGGGGCTGCGCGAAGACGTCGGCGGGGTGGCCGTTCCGGAGGGCGCCGGTTGATTCGGGGGGCGGTTCGGGAAGGCTTCGCGGGCGATCTCGGCGATGCCGCCGATGGCGCCGATCACGTTGGCGGCCTCCAGCGGCATGAACAGCACCTTCTGGTTCGGCGCGGCGGCCACCGCGGTCAGGGCGTCCATATAGCGCTGGGCGACGAAGTAGTTGATGGCCTGGGCGCTGCCCCCGGCGATGGCGTCGGAGACCAGCCGGGTGGCCTCGGCCTCGGCCTGGGCGGAGCGCTCGCGCGCTTCGGCGTCGCGGAAGGCGGCCTCGCGCCGGCCCTCGGCCTGGAGGATGGCGGCCTGCTTGGCGCCCTCCGCGCGCAGGATGGCCGCCTGGCGCTGCCCCTCCGCCTCCAGGATGGAGGCGCGGCGGTCGCGCTCCGCCTTCATCTGGCGGGCCATGCTGTCCACGAGATCGCGCGGCGGCTGGATGTCGCGGATTTCGATGCGTGTCACCTTGACGCCCCACGGGCTGGTCGCCTCGTCCACCACGCCGAGCAGGCGGGCGTTGATCTGGTCGCGCTGGGACAGCAATTCGTCCAGGTCCATCGAGCCCATGACCGTGCGGGTGTTGGTCATGGTCAGGTTGAGGATCGCCAGTTCCAGGTTGTTGACCTCGTAAGACGCCTTGGCGGCATCGATCACCTGGAAGAAGACGACGCCGTCCGCCGTGACCATGGCGTTGTCGCGGGTGATGACCTCCTGCGAGGGCACGTCGAGCACCGTCTCCATCATGCTTTGCTTGCGCCCGATGCGGTCGACCAGCGGCAGCAGCAGATGCAGGCCGGGCTGGAGCGTGCGGGTGTAGCGGCCGAACCGCTCCACCGTCCATTCCTGGCCCTGCGGCACGGTCCGCACGCCCAGCAGAACCAGCGCCAGCGCGAAGATCAGAAGCGCGATGACGAAGAGCGTCAAGCCGCTGACCACCATCACCCCACCTCCATCCGGTCGTTTTCTCCCTTGGACCATGCCATGGCGGGGCTGCCCCGGCCAGAGCTAGAGCGGTCAGAGCGTCAGCCCAGCAGGGCGCCGACCGGCTTCAGCGGCTCGTGCGCGTCGAACAGGATCTTCAGGATCGCCAGGATGGGCACCGCCAGCAGCGCGCCGGGAATGCCCCACATCCAGCCCCAGAACAGGATGGACACGAACACCGCGATGGGGTTGAGCGCGAGCCGCCGCCCGACGATCATCGGGGTCAGGAAGTTGCCCTCCATCATAGTCAGCGCCACGAAGGTCAGCGGCGGCCCGAAGATGTGCACACCCCCGTCGAAGGTGAGCGCCGACACCAGGAACAGCACCGCCGTCATCACCGCCGGCCCGATGAAGGGGACGTAGTTGATGAGTCCGGCGAGCGTCCCCCACAGCGCCGCGTTGGGCACACCCCACAGCCACATCGCCAGCGTCGTCGCAAGGCCGAGGCCGATGTTGATGACCGTGATGGTCGCCAGATAGGCGGCGATGTTCTGCTGCACCGTGGCGGCGACCATGGCGTAATGCACGCGGTCGTCCACGTCGCGCATCGTGCCGATCAGCGCCTCCAGGCTTTGCCGGCCGCGGGCCAGGAAGAAATAGAGCAGCACCTGGAGGATCACCACGTTGGCGATCACCGCTTCCGCCTGATGAAGCACCTGCTCGGCCAGCGACGGGCCGCGCACCACCACCTCCCGCGCAGCGCCGTTGCGGTCAGAGGCCATCTGCTCGATCTGGCGGGAGGCCTCGCGGGCGCGGTCGATCCCCTCGCGGATGTCGCCCAGCTTGAACTCCAGCTCGTGGACCACGCGGGGCATCCGGTTGACCCATTCGGTGGCTGGGGTCGCCAGCGTGAAGATGGCTCCCAGCCCGGCGCCGAACACCGTGATCACCACCACCGCCGCGCCCAGCGCCTCCGGCAGGCCGAGCCGGTAGAGGCCGCGCACGCAGGGCCGCAGCAGAAGGCTGAGGATCAGCGCCAGCATGATCGGCAGCAGGACATCGCGCCCGAAATACAGCGTGAACAGCAGCGCGATGACGAACAGCCCCACCACCGCCACCCGCACCGGGTCGCGGGGGTTCCGGGCCGGTGGCAGGGGCTCGGTCACCGGCTCCGGCGGCGGGGTCAGGGGCGGATCGATGGTGCGGTCGCTCATCGGGGGCAGGCACTCCGGGAGTAGCGGGCCGGGGGGCGCTTGACGGCGCCGGACCCCCGCCCGATTTAGGGGTATTCCAGGACCGCGCCCACGCGGCCCCGCTTCGCGATGACCGGAGTTCCACGAGATGCGCAGCCCGTTCCCTTCGATAAACATCCGCCGCGGCCTGATGGTCCTGGCGCTATCCGTGCTGCCACCGATGGCTGCCTCCACCGCTGCTTTGGCCGAGGACCCCGTCGTCGGGCGCTTCTCCAACGACTGGACCGGCAACGGGCTTCAGGTGCAGGCGATCGAGGACCCGAAGGTAAAAGGCATCACCTGCCATCTGGTGGATTTCGACCGCAGCGTGCTCGACCGGCTGACCAAGGGGAACTGGTTCGAGGACCCGTCCAACGCCTCCATCGCCTGCCGGCGCACCGGGCCGCTGGTGATCGGCGACATCGAACTGTCGCAGAAGGGCGAGGAGGTCTTTTCCGAGCGCAAGAGCCTGGTCTTCAAGTCCATCGCCATCCGCCGCATCTACGACCGGGTGAACGACACGCTGATCTACGTCGTCTACAGCCGGCAGGTGAAGGACGCCTCGGCAAAGATGGCCATCTCCAGCGTGCCGCTGATCGACACGAACCCCCAATGGGAAAAGGGCAAACCCCCCGTGAAGTGATCGGAGGAAATGATCGGATGGCTTGCAATCGGGCGGGTGCGGAGCCATCATCAGGCTTGGGAGGCAGAGGCTCCTATCCCCCGCCTCCCGGCCCGATCACTGCCGGTTCAGAAGGTCAAGGATCGCCTTGACGATCTGGAGCAGCAGGATCAGGAGACCGAGGATTTCCTTCGTCCTCCGAGCCTCCTTGTTGAGCGGCGGGGTGGTGGCCACCCACCACCCGTCCGCGCCTCCACCTCACACGGCGTGAGGGCTGGGCGCAACGGAAACTCCACGCATGCGTGTGCGACGGATTGGCTGCCCCAAGGGTGATTCGTCAGGTCTTGCCGCGGCGGGACCGCCACTTGCGCCACAGCAGATAGAAGCCGGGCGCCAGCGTCACGATCAGGATGATGCGCACCATGTGGTGGGTGGCGACCAGGGCCACGTCGATGTTCAGCGCCAGCGCGACCAGCGTCATCTCGGCCAGCCCACCCGGCGCGAAGGCGAGAATCAGCGCGGCGAGTCCCAGCCCCGTCGCCTCGTCAACCATCCAGGCCGCCGCCGTGGTGACCAGCAGCATCAGCCCGGTGAGGCCCAGCGCGGTCAGCCCGTCGCGCCCGATCCGGCGGATGTTCAGCCCGGTGAAGCGGCAGCCCAGCGACGCCCCGATCACCACCTGGGCCGCGGCGACCAGAACGCCCGGCGGCTTGCCCTCGGTCAGCCCGGCGAGGTGGATCGCGGCGGACAGCAGCATCGGCCCGACGATCTGGGCGGCGGGAATGCGCAGCAGCTTCGCCAGGGGATAGCCCAGCGCGCAGGCGGACAGCAGCGCCACGTCCAGCGGGGCGAGCGACAGCAGGGGCGGGCCGAGTGTGCCGCGCCGCGCCGGGTCGTACAGCCCCAGCGCCTGGAAGGCGAAGGGGATGACCAGCACCACCAGCATCACCCGCAGCGCGTGGGACAGCGCCATGGTCCGGCTGTCGCCGCCCATCTGGGTGCCGACCATCACCATCTCGTTCAGCCCGCCGGGGGTGGCGGTGAAGAAGGCGGTCGGCGGGTCCAGCCGGGCCCCGCGGCGCAGGTATTGGACCCCCAGTGTGGTCGCCAGCACGAGATAGACGGCCAGTGCGCTCAGCGACAGGCTCCATTCGCCGAGCCGCCCCAGGATGTCCGGGGTGAAGCCGCTGCCCAGCATCACGCCGAGGATCATGATCATGGCGTTGCGCAGCGGTTTCGGCACATGCAGCGCGACTCCGGCCATGGCGGCGACGGTGGTCACGGTCATGGCGCCGATCATCCAGGCCAGCGGCAGATGGAAATAACTGAACAGCGCGCCCCCCGCCGTCCCCAGCGCGAGGGCGAGCGCGAAGGGCCGCAGCCCGGGTCCGATGCTCATGCCGCTCGTTGTGTCCGGTTCAAGGAACGATCCGCCCCAGCCGGACGGCGGTCTGCCCGGATTTGGGGCGCCGCGCCGGCATGATCAGCACGCAGTCGTCGTAAGGCGTCACGACCGGGCGGTCGCCATCGTGGCCGAGGACCGTTCCGGCGCGGGGAATGATCTCCATTCCGACATAGGGCTCGTCGAAGAAGAATTCGTCGGTCTCCGCGGTCACCGCCTCGGTCACCTCGACGGTGCGCAGCGGATCGGGGTGGCGGCGAATGTGGCGATCGGCCAGCGATGGGTCGATCATCTCCTGGGCGAGCAGGAAGCGCATCGCGCTTTCCAGGGCGACCAGCGCCGTCTCGTTCCGCCAGTGCTGGCCGCATTCGACCAGAATGGCGGTGCGTTGCCCGTCCGCCGCGGCGAAGTCCGCGTAGTCGATCACCCGTTTCCCCGCCGCATGCCCCTCGTCCGCGACGATCCAGGCCGGGAAGCCGAGCCGGCGGGCCAGGGCGCGGGCGCGCGCGGTCCGCCCGCACAGCGTCAGGGGCGGGGTGTCCGCCGTCATGGAATGCAGGTCGAGGATGACGTCCGCGGCGTCGAACACCGGTCGGAGCTGCCGGGCGCGGCGCAATTCCACGCTGTCGCGCGGGCCGTCCAGCACCTCCGGCGACCAGACGCGGTTCATGTCCTCGTCGACGAAGCGGGACGCGTAGGGGCGCTCGGCGTCGAAGCTCTGATAGGCGGCGGTGTTGGCGAAGACCAGCGTCAGCCGCCCGCGGGTGGGGCGGACGCCCAACCGGAAGAGCCGGTCCATCGCCACCGCCCCGCCGATCTCGTTGCCGTGGATCAGCGACACGATGACGGCGTGAGGGCCGGGGCACCCGGACTCCAGCGTCGTGACATGGTCGATGCCTGTGTTGCCACGACGGTAGGGGCCGATGTCCGGCGGCGTCAATTCGATTGGTGGCAGGGATTCGGTCAAGCGGATATCGCCTTTGCGGGTCTGGCCGGTGCCGGGCGCTGTCGCTGAATGGTCAGTATGGCGGAGAGTACGGCGCTGCGCCAGCCCCGCCATTTCCCCGCTTCATCATGTCCTTTGCCTTACTGGTGTATGACGGTTTTTGGTCGACGGGCACCCGGTCATCGTCTATACCCGAATCCATCCGCCGCAGCGCCGCGCTATGCCATCCGGGCAGGCGCCGCGGTTGGCCGGAGCCGTTGGTACACCGGGGTCAGCCATGAGTTTCGTGATCGAGGACGTGCTCGTCCGCAACGATCCGATCGTCCCGCGTCTGCCGGTGTTCTTCGATTCACCGCACAGCGGCACGGTCTATCCGCGCGACTTCGCCTTCGTCTGCCCTTTGCCGACCTTGCGGCAGGCCGAGGACACCCACGTGGACGAGCTGTTCGCCCACGCACCCGAGCATGGCGCGACCCTCCTCTGTGCTTTGTTCCCGCGCACCTACATCGACGCGAACCGGGCCATCGACGACATCGACCCGGCGCTTCTCGACGGGCGCTGGCCCGAACCGCTGCGCCCGACGGAGAAGAGCGCCGCCGGCATGGGGCTGATCCGCACGCTGTGCCGTCCGGGGATGCCCCTCTACGACGGGCGGCTGTCGGTGGCCGAGGTGGCTGAGCGCATCGACCGCTACTACCGGCCCTATCATTTCCAGGTCGCCAGCGTGATGGACGATCTGGCCGCCCGGTTCGGCGCCGTCTGGCACATCGACTGCCATTCGATGCCCTCCGCGGTCGGGCCGGGAGCGGCGCACAAGCTGGGCATGGATTTCGTGCTGGGCGACCGCGACGGCACCACCTGCGAGCCGGAATTCACCGCCCTGGTCGAGCGGGTGCTGACCGGGCTCGGCTACAAGGTCACGCGGAACCATCCCTTCAAGGGGGTCGAACTGGTGTCCCGCCATTCCGACCCGGCGCGGGGCCGCCATTCCCTCCAGCTCGAAATCAACCGCCGCCTCTACATGAACGAGGAGACGCTGGAGCGGAACCAGGGCTTCGCCCGGCTCCAGACCGACCTGACCACGCTGACCCGCCGCATCTGCGCCCACGCGCAAGCCAACACCGAGCGCCGCGCCGCCGAGTAAGGGCCGGGCCGGGAAGGGGCGCGGTTACGGCGAGAACTGCTCCTTCAGGATCCGCTCCTCGAAATTCAGCTCCGGGTCGAACAGCAGGGTCAGCGCGACGTCGCGCGCTTCTTCCACATCGACGCGGATGACCTCGCGCACCTCGGTCGAGTCGGCCACGGCGCTGACCGGGCGTTTGACCTCCTCCAGGATGTCCACGGTGATCTTGGAGCTGTGCGGCAGCAGCGCGCCGCGCCAGCGCCGCGGCCGGAAGGAGCTGATGGGGGTCAGCGCCAGCACCCCGGCGCCCAGTGGGATGATCGGGCCGTGGGCCGACAGGTTGTAGGCGGTGCTGCCGGCGGGGGTGGCGACCAGCACGCCGTCGCAGATCAGTTCCGGCAGGCGGACGACGCCGTCCACGGTGATGCGGAGCTTCGAGGCCTGCCGCGTCTCGCGCAGCATCGAGACCTCGTTGATGCCCAGCGCCTCGATCTGCTCGCCGTTGCACCGGGTGGCCCTCATGCGCAGGGGGTGCAGCTTGACGCTCTGGGCGCTGGCCAGCCGTTCGGCCAGTTCGTCCTCGCGAAAGACGTTCAGCAGGAAGCCGACCGACCCCCGGTTCATGCCATAGACCGGTGGCGGGTTCTGCCCGTCGCGCTTCAGCGCGCGGTGCAGCGTCTCCAAAAGGAAACCGTCGCCGCCCAGCGCCACGATGACGTCGGCGTCCTCCAGCGGCGCGTTGCCGTAGCGGTGGACCAGCCGGGTGCGCGCCCGCATCGCCTCTTCCGTGTTCGCCGCGCAGAAGGCGATGCGGAGGTCGGCGGGCTTGCGGGCCGAGGAATCGGGCGCCAGCGGGTCCAGGGTCGGATCGGCGGGCAGCTTGGCGGCGGTTTCGGTCATGTCACGGGGACCATAGCGCAGGATGCCCGGTTGCAGAAGGCCGCTTCGGTCGAGGAGGCGCGCGCCGGTCTCGGGCGCACGGCCACACGCAGCCCACTCACCCTCCCCACGCCTGCGGCGCGAGGGCGCTCGGCTGCGGGCGGATCATCCCCCGGTCACGCTCATGTGGCGGGGGACCGCCGGTCCCTGGTGGCGGCGGTCGATGATGAAGTCGTGGCCCTTGGGTTTGCGGGCGATGGCGTCGCGCACCGCCTGGACCAGCAGCCCGTCGTCGTCGCTGAGGCGCAGCGGGGTGCGCAGGTCGGCGGCGTCCTCCTGGCCCAGGCACATGTAGAGGGTGCCGGTGCAGGTCAGCCGCACGCGGTTGCAGCTTTCGCAGAAATTGTGGGTCAGCGGCGTGATGAAGCCGATGCGCCCGCCGGTCTCGGCCACCCGCACATAGCGGGCCGGGCCGCCGGTGCGGTAGTCGATCTCGTCCAGCGTCCAGCGCTTGGCCAGCTCCGCCCGCACGAGGCTGAGCGGCAGATACTGGTCGAGCCGCGCCTCGTCGCCGATCTCGCCCATCGGCATGACCTCGATGAAGGTCAGGTCGAAGCCCTGCTCGCCGCACCAGCCGACCAGCCGGTGGAACTCGTCGTCGTTGACGCCCTTCAGCGCGACCGTGTTGATCTTGACCTTGAGCCCCGCCTCCTTGGCGGCCTGGAGCCCGCCCAGCACCTTGTCCAGCCGGCCCCAGCGGGTGATCGCCTGGAACTTGTGGGGGTCGAGCGTGTCCAGCGACACGTTGATCCGGCGCACCCCGGCCTCCACCAGATCGCCGGCATACTTGAACAGCATCGTGCCGTTGGTGGTCAGCGTCAGCTCGTCCAGGTCGCCGGCCTTCACATGGCGGCCCAGGCTGTGGATCAGCTCGTGGATGCCCTTGCGGACCAGCGGCTCGCCGCCGGTCAGGCGCAGCTTGCGGGTGCCCAGCTTGACGAAGGCGGAGCAGACGCGGTCGATCTCCTCCAGGGACAGCACCTCCGCCTTGGGCAGGAAGCTCATGTCCTCCGCCATGCAGTAGACGCAGCGGAGGTCGCAGCGGTCGGTGACGGACACGCGCAGATAGCTGACGGTCCGCCCGAAAGGATCGACGAGCGGGGCGGCGGCGGTCGGCGGAACGGTCGTCATCGTCAGGCTTCTCCCCAAGGGGGTCCGTGTCAAGCGGTCCGGGCGGCGATTATGAGGCCGAACCCGATCCTGATATATAGGTCCGAGTTGCGGATTTTTCGCCACCTGGAATTTCAGGCGCAGGAGACCACGGAGCGCGGCGCCGGGACTTGACGGGGATCAAATCCTGGCGGCGCGGATGGCTCCGGTGGCCTCGCTCAGTGGATGCTGCCGCCGTCCGGGTCGCCGCTTTTGCTGTTCTGAGCCAGTTCCCGCTCGCGCAGATAGTCCTCGGTCGTGCGCGGCGCGCGCGGCGCACCCAGCGCGAAGGGCGAATCGCCCCGTTCGAACTGGTCCACGACGCGACAGTCGCCGCACATGCGCATGCGGTCGGCGGCCTCCGGCGTGGCGAACATGGCGTGCCGTCCGGCCAGCACCGCAACGATCTTGTCGATCGAGGACTTGGTGGCGAAGGGCTTGCCGCACTTGACGCAGCAGAAAGGCTCCTCCTCCTTCAGCACCCTGGCGCCGCGGGCGCTGTCGCGGAAATCGATCTCCGGGACCAGGGCGATGACCTTCTCCGGACAGGTCGTCTTGCACAGGCCGCACTGCACGCAGGCATCCTGCGAGAAGGACAGCATCGGCTTGTCGGCGTTGTCGAGCAACGCCCCGGTCGGACAGGCGCCGACGCAGGACAGGCAGAGCGTGCAACCCTCCACCATCACCTGCACCCGCCCGAAGGGCGCGCCCGGCGGCAGCGGCAGGACCTCCACCGGCTCCGGTGCCACCTTGTGCAGGTGGCGCAGCGCCAGCATGGTGACGGTGCGCTTGCCGCCCATCGGCAGGAAGGCGCCGGGGGCGGGGGCGTCGCCGCGCGGCAGGCCCCACAGCTCGGCGGCGACCGCGTCGGGGTCCTGCGCGTCGATGATCGACACCCGGCCCGAGCCGTAGCCGAGCCCGGCCATGGCCGTCTCGGCCAGACCGATCTGGCTGGCCAGCCCCGCCGTCTCGCCGGCGTTGCCCGGCCCGACGAGGACGCGCACCCGCGCCGCGCCATAGGCCAGCGCCGCCGCGAACACGTCGAAGCCGAGCTGCGTCACCTCGTTCACCGCGAAGGGCAGGACACGGGCCGGCAGGCCGCGCCCGTACCGCGCGATCAGCGAGATCATCTCGTCGCCGTGCCGCGGGTCGTGGACCAGCAGGACCGGCTCCGTGCCGCCGGCCTTGGCGTAGCTCGACAGCAGGGTGCGCAGCCGGTCGTAGACGGTCTGGAGCGGCGGCAGGGCATAGGTGCTGGCCCCCGTCGGGCAGACCGACGCGCAGGAACCGCAACCGGCGCAGATGTGCGGGTCGATCGCCACATGGTCGCCGTTCGGCGTGATGGCGCCGGTCGGGCAGACCTCCAGGCAACGCGTGCAGCCGGTCTTGCGGCTGCGCGAATGGGCGCAGAGGTCGGCCTTGAAGTCGATGTAGCGCGGCTTCTCGAACTCGCCGACCAGATCGGCGGCCTCGAACACCGCCTTGGCGACGGCGGCCGGGCTGTCCGGGTCGGGGCGCAGGTAGCCGTCGCGCTTGCCGTGCGCGGGGAACAGCGGCGCGCCGCCGGTCAGGTCCACGATCACGTCGCAGCGCGAGGCGGCGCCGTGCCGCGGCTGTTCGAAGCCCAGCACGGCGCGGGACGCCGGAAGGGCCGGTGCGTAGTCGTCCACCACGATCTCGAAGTTGCCGAGCCAGCCCTTGGCGGCGCGGATGGTGCCCTTGAACACCGGCACGTCCATGACGCGCGGCGGGGCGACGTCCTTCGGGGACTTCAGCAGCACGGTGACGTCCAGGCTGCCGGAGAGCTGCCGGGCCACCTCGATGGCGCGCTCGTCGGTACCGTAGACCAGCGCGGTGCCTTCGGACGCCAGGGTGATCGTGCCGGTCGGCGGGATGTCCATGGCCGCCTCGGCCAGCAGCGCGGCGATCTTCGGCCCGGCCAGCGCGCCTTCGTCCGACCAGCCGGCGCGCTCGCGGATGTTGGTGAAGGCGAGCGCGGCGTCGGGATTGTCGGCGTTAAGATTGTCCTGGGCGGCGATCTCCGCGAACAGTGGGGCCTCCTGGGTGCAGGCGACGAGCAGCGGGGCGCCCTCCGCCACGCGCGCCTCGAACCGGTCGAGCTGGGTGCGGCAGAGCTGGGTGGCGACGGACAGGTCGCCCTCGGCCCCCGCCGCGGCCCCGCAGGACCTGGCCAACGCCTTGCCGTCGAGCGCCATGCTGTGGGCGCAATCGCAGACGAGCACCGTCCGGCCGTTGATCTTCATCGCTTCCAACCCCTTGCCCTGAAAAAACCTGCCCTGGAAAAAAACCTGCCCTGAGAAGCCCTGTTGCGAACAGCGCGTTCCAGTTCTGTACATATCGGCTGGGTGGCACGGTTGCGACTGCAAAATGCGTGCGGCAGGATGGCCGTCCCGCCAATCTCCAAGCCTTTTCGGATTCGACGCTCCATGACCAGCACCGCCATCGTCCGCGACGCCCGCATCGGGGACGTTTCCGCCTTCCAGCGGATCTACGAGCACCACGTCCTCCATGGCGTCGGCACCTTCGAGGAGGAGCCGCCCGACGCGGCGGAGCTGGAGACGCGCTTCCGCGCCATCGCTGGCGCCGGCCTGCCCTGGCTGGTCGCCGAGCGTGACGGGGTGATCCTGGGCTACGCCTACGGCAGCGCGTACCACGTCCGGTCCGCCTACCGCTTCACCATCCAGGATTCCGTCTACATCGCCGAGGAGGCGCGCGGCCAGGGGCTGGGGCGCCTGCTGCTCCAGGCGCTGATCGACCGCTGCGCGGCGTTGGGCTACCGCCAGATGGTGGCGCTGGTCGGCGGGGCGGAGAACGCCGGTTCCATCGGGCTGCACGCCGCGCTGGGCTTCCGCACCTGCGGTGTCGTCGAGGCCGTGGGATTGAAGTTCGGGCGCTGGCTGGACGTGGTCATGATGCAGAAGGACCTGGGGGCGGGGCGGTCGGACATTCCACAAGGCGCCGGGCCGAGCCAGCCGGTGGCGGTGCGTTAGCCGCCGCTCCACCGGTCCAAGGCGGCGAGCGCCGGAGGAACGGCGGCGTCCAGCGCGCGATGCAAGGCGTCGGGATCGCCTTCGCCGCTGTCCAGGGCGCGTTCCAGCGCCTGCGCCGCGCCGCGCAGCGCCATGCAGCCGTAGATGCCGGCCACCCCGGCGATCTTGTGAGCCATCGCTCCGGCGGTCGCCCGGTCCCCGGCGCTCCAGGCCTGCCCGAGCGCGGCGTGGTAGCCGCGCAGCGTGACGAGGGTGTTGGTCACCAGGGTGGCCACCCGCTCCGCCGGCAGATGCTCGCGCATCTGGCGGATCGCGTCCTCGTCGAACACGGGAAGGCCGGCGGTGGCCGGCACGCCCGCCTCGGCCGATTCCATGGCGGAGCCGGTGGACAGTCGGTCCAGCAGGGCGTCCAGCGCGGACAGGCGCAGCGGTTTCTCAAGGACGGCGTCGGCCCCCGCCGCCCGGCAGCGCTCCGCGGCGTCGGGCAGCGCGGAGGCGGTCAGCGCGATGATGCGCGGCCCCGCCGCCGCGCTTCCGGCGCCGTCGGGAAGCGCGCGGATGCGGCGGGTCGCCTCGACCCCGTCCATGCCCGGCATCTGCATGTCCATCAGGACAAGGTCGTAGCGCTCCCGCGCCGCCGCCGCCAGGGCGGCCCGCCCGTCGCCCGCCACCGTCACCTTGTGACCGGCGCGGCGCAGCAGAATGGCCGCGGCCTGCTGGCTGACCGGCTCGTCCTCCGCCAGAAGGACGCGCAGCGGGGGCGTTTCGGGCCCTGCACCGCTCCGCTCCGCCGGGCCGGGCCGGGCCGGGTCGGGCTGGGGCTGGGCGGGCCGGGGGGCGCGGGCCCGCGCGATGCCCAGGCCTGCCGCGAGGACCGCCAAACCGGCGACCAGCCCGACCCCGGCGGGGGCGGCGGACAGCTCCGCCGCAGACCGGTGGAAGGATGCATCCCGGTCCCGCAACCCGTCGCGCAGGGCCAGCGCGCCGCGCCCGGCCCGCAGGGCGAGGTCCGTGGCTGTATCGCGCAACAGCGTGGCGATTCCCGCCGCCCTGGCGGTCAGCGCTTCGTGCTCCTGCCGCAAGTCGAAGACGTTCTGCTCGTCCATTCCCAGCGCGACGAGTTGGCGTGCGGCGTCGGCACGGCGCGGACTTGCGGCGTCGATCGGTAGATCGCTCAGAGCGTCGAGCAGCGCTCCGGCGGCTTGGCGGAAATCGACCCGTGCCGAGGCGGCCTCCAGCGTTGCCGTCATGCCCGCGAGCAGCCGCAGGGCCACTGTCTGCCGCGAGTCGTCGATTCGACGCAGCGCGTCGCCGTCCGGCGGTGACGTGCGCGATGCGGCGAGCGCCGCCGCCAGGGTTTCGCTGCGGACCGCCACCTGTTCGGTGAGAGCCTGGAGACTGCGCTGCACGGCCAGACGGCGTTCCACCGCGGCGTTCAGGTCGTCCGCCTCTGCGCGGATGGCCATGGCGGCGAAGCGCAGCTCGGCCTGCCAAGCCCGCGGCAGCCCGTCCAGCGCGGTGCCGAGCTGCTGCGTCCTCTGGCGCAAGGTGTTGTGGGCGGTCAGCCGGCGCTGGGCGGTGCCCGCCGATTCCAACTCCGCCGCGCTGGAGGACAGGCCGGCGGCCTGTTCCGCAACGCGCATGAGGTCGAGCGCCTCGTCCAGGCTGCGCGCGGCCTGGCCGCGGGCGCGGGCGTCCATCTCGGCCAGGGCGAGCCAAACGGAGCCGCCGGCACCGGCGCCGGCCAGCAGTGCCGCCAGGGCGAGCGCGCCAATCCATGGAGCCCCGATCCCGAAGGCGTCCATCCTCCGGTTGCCGTTCCGATGGTGCGTTTGCGCCGCGGCGGCTGGCGCGGCGTCCTGTGCGTGCATGTCCGCCCGCCCGTTCCCGTTCGTGGCGCAGGTTACACCGGCTTGGAGAGGCTTTGCCATGGAGCTTCGATCGGACCGGGTGGTCGCGCCGGGGCACTCACACCGGCGAGGTGTCCTGTGTCCAGGACGGGTCCTCGATCCGGTGCAGGCGCCCGGCCCCGGTGAGGGCGGCGCGAAGAGTCAGGGCCTTGCGCCGCGCCGGCGCCAGCCGATGCTCCGGGGCCTCGCGCAGGATCTCCGCCCCGTACGCGTCGGCGACCATCAGGCCGCAATCGTCCGGAATCAGTTCCATCGGAAAGGCGTCGTCCACCGCGAAATAGAAGGCGTCGCACCAGTCCCGGTATTCCGGCCATTTCTGGTCGGAGCGGAAGTCGGCCACGCAGCTTTTCACCTCGACGATGACGACGGTGCCGGCGCCGTCCATGGCCAGGACGTCGGCACGGCGTCCGCTGGCCAGCCGGAACTCCGCCATGCTGACGAAGCCGCGCGCGGCCAGGGCCCGGCGCACCCCGCGGAAGATCGGGACGGCGCCGCTCGCCGGGATCGCCGGCTCCTCGCCTCGCAACAGGAAATCGACCATTTGAAGCAGAACGGTTCAGGAACAAAGCGGCACAATGACCCGGTTTGGTGCCTTTGCCAAGGAACTTTCGCCACGTCCGGGCCGCGCGAAAGGGGCAGGGGCGGGAGCCGGATCAGGCCAGGCCGTGCGGCCCCACGTGAGAGGCGGCATGGGGCAGGCTGCGCCGCGGTGGGAACATGAGGATGGCGGTCGTACCGGCGCCGGGCTCGCTGTAGAGGTCCAGCCGCCCGCCGTGCATCTCCATCAGCCGCTTGACCACGGGCAGGCCGATGCCCGTCCCGGTGGCGCCGCGGGGAACGGCCATGTCGGCGCTTCCGAAGGGTTCCAGGACGCGGGCCATCTCGTCCTCGGCGATGCCGGCGCCGGTATCGGCGACCATCAGCCCGATTCCGCCGTCCGGCATGGGGCTGGCCGACAGCATCACCTGACCGCCCGAGGGAGTGAACTTCACCGCGTTCGACAGCAGGTTGGTCAGCATCCGATGAAGCGCCCGGGCGTCGCCGTAGAGCAGGGGAAGGTCGCCGGAAAGATCCTCCCCGATGTCCACGCCGCGGGCCGCGGCCTTGTCGCCCACCTGGGCCAGCGCCTGACGGGCGGCTTCGGCCACGTTGATGGCCTCCTCCTGCATTTCCGTTCGCGTGGTCTCGCTCTGCGACAGATCGAGGATGCCGTCGATCAGCGACAGCAGATGCGTGCCGCTGGCGTGGATGTCCGCGGCGTAGCTGCGGTAGCGCGGGGAGCCGAGCGGGCCGAAGGTTTCCGCCAGAAGCACTTCGGAAAAGCCGAGAACCGCGTTCAGCGGGGTGCGCAACTCGTGGCTCATGTGCGCCAGGAATTCCGCCTTGGCCCGATGGGCGCGGTCCGACTCCGGCACGGCGGGAACCTCGGAGCCAAGTTCGGCGAGGGAGACGCAAACGGTCGGCGCCGCGTGGCCGGCACCGGACGGGAGCGTATCGAGAGAGGCGGTGTCGAACGGGGTGGCGGCGATCCGCCAGCGCGCGCCGCCAGGCGCGACCACCAGGCGGCGCACCGCTTGCTTTTCCATCAGGCACTCGGCCAGACAGGCGAACAGGCCGGCCTCCTCGCCATCCTGGAGATCGTCGGCGCGCAGGCGGCGGCCGGCCAGGGGATGCCCGAACAGCCGCTCCGCCGCGCGGTTGGCCGTCAGCCACTCAAAATCGTCCAGGGCGCCCCTGTCGTCAACGATCGCGGCCAGCACGCCGACGCCATCGGCGAGTGCCGCCATGGCCGCGCCCACCAAAGCATCGTTCGCCAGGAGGTCACCGGTGGAACCGTATCCGCCCGCCTTCCGACCATGCAAGATCGCAACAGGGTCCGCGCCAGCCGGCGTTGCCGCCTCCGGTTGTCGGTCGCGGAAAGGGGTTTCGGTCGCGGCATCCATTGACCGCATAGTCGAAAAATTTTGAGAAACATGCAATCGACAAATTGCGACAACCTCTGTCGTTACTAGGGCGTCCCAAGGGCTTCTCAGTGGCTTTTCTTGACTTTTATATAAAAATACGTTTAATTGTTCTCAGGGCCAGCGGCCGCCAACGCCGTGCCGGGCGCCATGCCGAATAGTCCTGTCGGTGATCGGACGAACGGTGGGCTTGATCCTGGGCGCCGCATCCGTAGCCTGTTCGCCAGCGACCGCTCCGGTCGCCAGGAAGCCGCGTGCATGCAGTGGGAGGCGCCGCCCGTGACGAGCGAAGGAGCTTATCCGTATGGCGTGGGACGGCATGGCGCGGTCCTGGTCTTTGACGCCGACGACCGGCTGATCGCCTGGAACGAGGCGGCGGAGGCGCTGACCGGCGCCGGCCGCCTTCTCACCCAGGGCGCCCTGCCGGAAGCGCTGGCGCCGCTTTTCCGCGGATTGCCGCCCGGCCACACCGTTACGGACTGGCCGCTCAGCGGAGGCGGCTTCGTCCGCCGCACCGCCGGCGACGATGCCACGGCGGGCGGTGCCGCAACGGGTGGCGACCTGTCGGGCCGCCTGTTCGCCGCGGCCAGCCACGATCTGCGCCAGCCTCTGGCCGCCTTGTCGCTGCTGCTGGGGGCCTTGGAGGGGCGCCTGGATGGGGCCGTGGGGGGCGGCAAGGGCTTGCCGGGGCGGGGCGGGGCGCTCAACGACCCGGCGGCGCGCGATCTGCTGAACGCCATGGGCAACGCGGTGCAGTCGATGCGCGGGATGGTGGACGGGCATTTCGACCTCGTGCGGCTGGAAGCCGGTCTGGTGCAGCCGGACATCGGGGCGCCCGTGGTCAACGGCATCCTGACGCGGATGGCGCTGGACGCCGCCCCGCGCCTCGACGGGCGGGGGCTGCGCTTCTCGGTGCTGCCCTGCTCGGTGCGGGTGGCCACCGACGCCTCGCTGCTCGAACGCATCCTCCAGGGTTTTGTCGCCAGCACCCTGCGCCACACCGAACGGGGGCGGGTCGTGCTCGGCTGCCGCCGTCAGGGCCCGGATCTGCGCATCGAACTGTGGTCCACCGGTCGCGGCCTGCTGCCCGATCAGCTGCTCGCCCTGCGGGAGGAGTTCCGGCGCCCGGACGGGGCGGGCGACCCGTCGGTGATCGACCTCGGCCTGCGGCTCGCCTGCGGGCTGGCGCGCCGGCTGGGGCACCGGCTGGAGGTGGAGTCGACGCCCGGCCGCGGCACGATGCTGGCGGTGCTGGTGCCTCGGGCGGCGGACGGCGCGGACGAGCCGCCGCCCGCGGCGGAACCCGGCCCCGCCGATGCCGCCCCCGCTCCCGTCGCGGACGTCAGCCGCGCCCGCGTGCTGGTTATCGAGGACGACCCGATGGTGCTGGAGGCGCTGGGCGCGCTGCTCGGCCAATGGGGCTGCGCGGTGGTCGCCGCGGACTCGGTGGACGCCGCGCTGGAGCGGCTGGGTCCCGGCCCGCAGCCGCCCGACCTCGTCATCTCCGATCTGCGTTTGAAAGGAGCGATGAACGGGATCGTCGCCATCCGCCAGATCGGCAAGGCGCTCGACGCCACGCTGCCCGGGCTGATCCTCACCGGCGACACCGACCCGATGCGTCTTCGCGAAGCCCGGCTGTCCGGCTATCCCTTGCTTCACAAGCCGGTGGCGGCGATGGCGCTGCGCGGGGCGGTGGCGCGGCTTCTCGGCCGTGAGCGGCTGAAGTCCTGAGAAGGTTTCGGGTCGCTGTCAAGGCCGAAGCGCGCCCTGCGCTTTGTATTGCAGAATTGACATAGAGTTGGGTCGCAATCCCTTTGAAAACGACAATCAATAGTCGATCGTCCTTGTGTTTTCGCCGGAACAGACTATCCATTTGGGAGGATAGGGGCTTTTCCATTATCGAGGCGTGGGGGCGCTTGCTATAGTCGGATGATCCGACGATTTTGGTGAAAACGCCGTTGGGAACGGGTGCATGCCGCTGCTGGACAGAAGGAGGAGGGGCTCGTTTGCGGTTCCGGTGCTGGTCGCCGCGGGCCTGACGCTGACTCTGGGCGCCTTTTTCCAGATGCGCGTGGCCAATCGCGAGGCGGAGCGCACGCAGCACGAGCGGCAGTTCGCGCAGTTCCATGACGCCCTGACGGAGCGGATCGGCAGCCACACGCTGCTGTTGCGGACGCTGCGCTCGGCCTTTTCGGACTCCCGCCCGGCCGACCGCGACGGCTTCGCGGCGGCGGTCCGGCCGATCATGCCGCTCTATCCCGGCCTGTGGTCGGTCGCCTGGGTAAGCCGGGTGTCCTCGGCGGAGGTTCCCGCGCTGGAGGCGGCGATGCGGGCCGCCGGGCGGCGGGACTTCACCGTCCGGGACGCGGACGAGACGGGAGGCGCTTCTCCCGGCACGGCCCCGGCGGCCTCCCATGGCGATCTGTTCGTCAACACGCTGGTGGAGCCGGAGCGCGGCGGCGCCTTCGGGCAGGGGATCAACATCCTGTCCCTGCCCAACCGGGCGGAGGTGCTGGCGCGGGCCTGCGCTTCGGGCGACCTGACGGCGACGGAGGCCCTGCCGCCGCGTCAACGGGGGGAGGCCGGGCACAGCATCGGCCTGTATCTTCCCGTCTACCGCTACCCCGTGGACGAGATGGACGGGGCCGACCGCTGCGCCGAGGTCGTCGGCTACGTCGCCTCGGTCTTCGGCATCGCCCGCCTTCTGGAGGAGGCGGGCAACCGCGTGGACGGTCTGCACGGGGCCGTGCACCTGCTCGACGGGCCGGCGGGGGACGGCGGGCGCATCCTGGCGTCCCGCGACCTCGACGCCCTGTCCGCGAGCCGGGAGGGCGTTCCCTTCAGCGACATCCGCAAGGATGGCGATACGGTGATCGAGCGCGATCTGCTGATCGGCGGCCGGCGCTGGACCCTGGCGCTGGCGATTCCGCCCGAGCCGGGGCTGGCGCCGGTGGATTACCCGGCCTGGATCGTCCTGGTGATGGGGCTTCTGCTGACCGGCGCGCTGGCCGGCTACACCCGGCGCGAGGCGCAGGCCAAGCGCCTCCTGGTGACCGAGGCCCGCGCCCGCGCCGCCATGGCCCGCGCGCTGCGCGAAAGCGAGGAGCGGTTCCGCATGGCGCTGCGCCATTCGCGCGTCGCCGTCTTCAGCCTGGACCGCAACCTGCGCTACATGTGGATGTACAACCCGCAGACCGGGCGGGCGGCGGAAACCTTCATCGGGCGGACCAACGCCGGCATCCACGCCCCGGACGACGCGGCGCGGCTGGACGCGGTGAAGCGCGCCGTGCTGGACACCGGCATCGGCGCCCGGCAGGAGGTCCGCATCGGCGCTGCCCCCGGCCCGGAGCAGGTGTTCGACCTGATCGTCGAGCCGCTGCGGGACGAGACCGGGGCGGTGTCGGGGGTGATCTGCGCCGCCATCGACATTTCCGACGGGGTGCGCATCCGCGAGGCGCTGGCCGAGGCCCATGCCGAGGCGGAGCGGGCCAACCGTGCCAAGTCGCGTTTCCTCGCCGCGGCCAGTCACGACCTGCGACAGCCCTTCCAGGCGATGAGCCTGTTCCACCACATCCTGTCCGCCCGCCTGTCCGACGGCAAGCAGATGGAGGTGGCCGACAAGCTGGGGGAGGCGATTGCCGCCGGCAACACGCTGCTCAACACGCTGCTCGACACCTCCGCGCTGGAGGCCGGCAACGTCAAGCCGCGCCCCACCGTGTTCCCGTTCCAGGACATCGCCGACCGGCTGAACCGCGAGTTCGCGGAGCAGGCGGCCAGCAAGGGCATGGTGCTGCGGATGGTCCCGACCTCCGCCTATGTGCTCAGCGATCCGGTGCTGCTGGAGCGCATGGTGCGCAACCTGCTGGTCAACGCGCTGCGCTACGCCGGGACCGGGACGATCCTGCTGGGCTGCCGGCACCGCGACGGCCACGCGCTGGTCGAGGTGTGGGACACCGGGCCGGGGATTCCCGCCGATCAGCTCAAGCTGATCTTCGACGACTTCTACCGCTGCGGCACCGACCAGCGGGACAGCGGGCGCGGGCTGGGGCTGGGGCTGTCGATCGTCCGGCGCACCGCGCAGATCCTCGGCCATCAGGTCGATGTCCGGTCGCGCGTGGGCAAGGGCACGGTCTTTTCCATTGCCGTCCTGATGCTTGGCGACCGCCACCATCCGTTGCCCGAGGAGCCCACCACGTCGGCGGCGAGCGCCTGACCCTCCCGCCATGCGCGCGGCGGGTGTGTGCGCCGCAAAATCGGCGGGGATGGGTGGGCTCCCTTAGTCGGTTTCCCACGAAAATCCCGATGAACCGCCAATCCTGCGCTTCACCGCGCAAGGTCTTGCCATGCTGCGCCTGCTCAGTGATACAATGCTGCGCACGCGGATTGTGTTGCCTTAAAGTAAGCGGATGCCGTTTTCCAACCGCTTGACATAGGTCATGGGGCGACACTTTGGGCCGTCGTAAGACCGTGACGGAACGACCTTTCCGCCGATCGGCAAAGACGGGCGGCGTGGGGTGCGGCGAGGCGGCAGGATCGGTGGCGACGGAAGGGTGCGACATTGTTGCATCGCAACGGAACCGCGAAATGCGCCACCCTGTCACATCTCTTTCATGGTGCCACGTTATTCAAGGCACCCCGAACCGGCTCTTGGCGGGCGGCCCTATCCGGGCCGGCCGCACCAGGGGCCCAACAAGAAGGCCGCGGACGACAGGGCGATCCGCAGGCCGGGAGGATTCGGCCCGGGTATCATGCGATTCCGAGCCGCTATCCGATTGAGGAGCTTCTCCAATGGACCGTGTTACCGCGCCCGCCACCCCCGACTTCGGCAAGAACGGCTCATCCGCCATGATCGAGAACGTCACCTTCGAGGAAATCCAGATCGGCCAGCAGGCAAGCCTGTCGCGGCGCCTGACCATGTCCGACATCGAGCTGTTCGCCACGGTGTCCGGCGACATCAACCCGGCGCACCTCGACGAGGAATATGCGGCGGACAGCCTGTTCCATAAGGTGATCGGCCACGGCATGTGGTCGGGCTCGCTGATCTCCGCCGTTCTCGGCACGCTGCTGCCGGGTCCGGGGACGATCTATCTGGGCCAGGACCTGCGCTTCAAGCGCCCGGTGGGCCTGGGCGATGTCATCACCGTGACGGTCACCGCCAAGGAGAAGCACGGCGAGAAGAACATTGTCGTCTTCGACTGCGTCGCCCGCAACCAGGACGGCAAGGAGGTCGTCTCCGGCCTCGCCGAGGTGATCGCGCCGACCAAGAAGGTCCGCCGCGCGGCGCACGAGCTGCCGCAGGTCCAGGTCATCCGGCACGACGGCCATGACGAGCTGCTGGGCAAGACGGAAACGCTGCCCCCGGTGCCGACCGCCGTCGTCCATCCCTGCGACGAAAGCTCGCTGAAGGGCGCGGTCGAGGCCGCCGAGGCCAACCTGATCGACCCGGTGCTGATCGGCCCGGCCTCCAAGATCAAGTCGGTCGCCGAGGCCCACGGTCTGGACATCAGCCGCTACCGCATCGTCGACGTGGCGCATTCCCACGCGTCGGCCGAGACCGGCGTCCGGCTGGCCCGCTCCGGCGAGTGCGAGGCGGTGATGAAGGGCAGCCTGCACACCGACGAGCTGATGGCCGAGGTCGTCCGCAAGGAGACCGGCCTGCGCACTGGCCGGCGCCTCAGCCATGTCTTCGTGATGAACGTGCCGACCTACCCGCGCACGCTTCTCATCACCGACGCGGCGATCAACATCTACCCGACGCTGGAAGACAAGGTCGACATCGTCCAGAACGCCATCGACCTCGCCAAGGTCCTGGGCGTCGAGACGCCGCGAGTCGCCATCCTGTCGGCGGTCGAGACGGTGAACCCGAAGATCGCCTCGACCCTGGAAGCCGCGGCGCTCTGCAAGATGGCCGACCGCGGCCAGATCAAGGGCGGCATCCTCGACGGCCCGCTGGCCTTCGACAACGCCATCAGCCTGGAGGCCGCCCGCACCAAGGGCATCGTGTCCGAGGTCGCCGGCCAGGCCGACATCCTGCTGGTGCCCGATCTGGAGGCCGGCAACATGCTGGCCAAGCAGCTCTCCTTCCTGGCGAACTCCGACGCCGCGGGCATCGTCCTGGGCGCTCGCGTGCCGATCATCCTGACCAGCCGCGCCGACAACGTCCGCACCCGTCTGGCGTCCTGCGCCGTGGCCGTCCTGGCCGCCGCCGCCCGCCGCCGGGGCGCCGCCGCCGCGGCCGAGTGAGAGGGGGGCTTGTCATGAGCAGCCAGAACGCGGGTGGCGGCAACGCCATCCTGGTCATCAACGCCGGCTCCTCCAGCCTGAAATTCTCGGTCTTCCGGGAAAGCGGGGAGGGGGGGCTGCGGGTGACGATCAACGGCCAGATCTCCGGCATCGGCACCGAGCCGAAGTTCGAGGCCAGGGACGCCGCCAAGCGCCCGCTGACCGAGCGGGTCTGGGCGGCGGGCGAACCGTCCGACCGCACCGCCCTGCTGGCCTTCCTGCTGGAATGGATCGAAGGGCGGCTGGACGGGGCGAAGCTGCTGGCCGCCGGCCACCGCGTCGTGCACGGCGGCACCCGCCACGCCGCCCCGGTGCGGCTGACCCCGGCGGTGATGGAGGAGCTTGAGAGCTTCATCCCGCTGGCGCCGCTGCACCAGCCGCACAACCTTGCCGCCATTCGCGCGCTGGCCGAGGCCCATCCGGAGTTGCCGCAGGTCGCCTGCTTCGACACCGCCTTCCACCGCGGGCAGCCCTGGCAGGCGCAGATGTTCGCCATCCCGCGCGAACTGACCGACGAGGGGGTGCGCCGCTACGGCTTCCACGGCCTGTCCTACGAATACATCGCCCGCCGCCTGCCGGAGCTGGCGCCCGAACTGGCCGACGGCCGCGTCGTGGTCGCCCATCTCGGCAGCGGCGCCAGCATGTGCGCCATCCACGCCGGGCGCAGCGTGGACAGCACCATGGGCTTCACGGCGCTGGACGGGCTGCCCATGGGCACCCGCTGCGGCAACATCGATCCCGGCGTTCTGATCTACCTGATGCGCCAGAAGGGCATGGGCGCCGACGCCATCGAGAAGCTGCTCTACAACAAGTCGGGGCTGCTCGGCGTGTCGGGCCTGTCCAACGACATGCGCACCCTGCTGGACAGCGAGGACCCGCACGCCGGGGAGGCGGTGGAGCTGTTCTGCTTCCGCATCGCCAAGGAGACGGGCGCGCTGGCGGCGTCGATGGGCGGCATCGACGCCCTGGTCTTCACCGCCGGCATCGGCGAGCGCTCCGCCCCGGTGCGGGCGCGGGTGGGCGACAAGCTGGCCTGGCTCGGCGTGGTCCTCGACCCGGCGGCCAACGAGGCCAACGGACCGCTGATCTCCGCCCCGACCAGCCGCATCCCCGTCTACGTCATCCCGACCGACGAGGAGCAGATGATCGCCCTGCACAGCCGCAAGGCGCTGGAGAGCGCCTGATCCGCGGCCCTTCCGCTGAGGCTCCCAATGAAGAAGGCCCGCCGTCGTGACGGCGGGCCTTCTTTTTTGCGGGAGGAGGGCGGTCTGGGTTTACAGACCTTTCCAAAGCTTCAGATATTCGATCAACTTGCGCGTGTGGAGCGGCGGCGGCTGGTGGAAGCGGGCGACCAGGCCGGCCTGCTCGTCCATTTTCACGACGACGCCCCGGCAGGCGAAATCCGAACTTTCCTCGCCGAGTCGGAAGAGGATACGGAAGTCGAACTGCTGTTTGGCGATCAGGTCCCCGTCATAGGGGCGGATGCGGAAAGATCCGAGGACGAATTCCTCCGGCACATATTCGTGACTGTCGATCCGGATGGTCGGGGGATCGGCGGGGCGTTCCTTGGCGGAGGACGCGGAAGCCGCGGTGGATTTGCCTCGTCCGCTCAATTTCGACAACCACGACATGGCGGCGCAGGCCCCTTCCAAACGACATCGTGACAGAACTGCAATTGTCCGGAGTTTCGGACCTATTTCCTTTAATAATGGTTAAGGGTGATTTGCCGAGGCCAAAGGTCTGATTTTTCATGCCAGAACCGTCGCCATCGGCCAATGGTGAGGGGTTTTGTCGCATGTTGCGTCGTCATGGCAACCATGACGTTGCTTGGTGGCGGCTGCGCTCGTCAAATTAAGGGAAAGTCATTACCTTTTTAAACACTTGATGAGAAGGTCTGTGGGCAAACCTCGCCCATTCCGTCATTTCGCAGTTGCGGTATTTTCTTTGCACCCGAAAATGGACGGCGAAAAGAGACGCGAGCCAAAGGCGCGGCGCGGCGGTCAGCTCAATAAAAACAGCCGCCGTGGTCTTCCGGAACACCCGCACTTGGAGGAGGAAAGCCATGATGCATCGCAACATCGGAGATCTTTTGAATCGCCGCCGCGTGGTCAGCCTTCCGGCGGGTGCGTCGGTGCGGGACGCCGCAAGGCAGATGAAGGCCGCCCATGTGGCGTCCGTCGTCGTCACCGCCTCCATCGACGAACAGATCGAAGGCATCTTCACCGAACGCGATCTGACCGACCGCGTGGTGGCTGACGGGCTGGACCCGGACCACACCCCGCTGTCGGAGGTGATGACCCCATGCCCGGTCACCGCGGCCCACGACATCACGGTGGGCGAGGCGTTGCGCCGAATGGCCGATCATGGCTTGCGCCACCTGCCGGTCGTCCGCGACGGCCGCGTCATCGGCGTCCTGTCGATGCGCGATTTCCTGGGCGAGGAACTGATGCTGATCGAGCACGAGCGGGAGATGATGGACAGCCTGACCGAAGTCATGATGTGACGGCGCCCGGCGCCTTCCGCGCCCGTCCGGGCGGCGCGGGAGGCGCCGGGCGGTCCCGTCACCCCAACTTCTTCAGGGCGGTCTCGACCTTGTCGATCTTGGTTTCGGCCTTGGTCAGGGCGGCGTGCGATTCCTTCAGCCCGTCCAGGGACACCTTCGCCTCGGCGAGCAGCGGGCCGAAGTCGGGGTCCTTGTCGGAGACCATGGCCGGGAAGGACTTGCGGGTGCCGGTGATCTCGTTGGCGGCGGCGAGGATTTCCTTCTTCGCCTGGGCGGCCTGCTGGCGCACCTGGGTGATGTAGAAGGTGGCCGTCTTGATCGACGCCGCGCGCTTGTCGTCCTCCGCTTCGTCGGCGACCATCTGTTCCTGCTGCGCGCGGTCGGCCTGACCGCCGACGTCGCGGGCGATGTTGTCGTAGAAGGCGTCGGCGTCGCGTGCCCGCTTGGCCAGCTTGCGGCAACTCGCCAGATAGGTGGCGCGCAGGTCCAGGGCGCCCTTCAGCGCCTGGGCGGCCTCCTTGACGATGCCGGCGGCCTCGGCGGCGGCCTCGGCGGCGTCGTCCTTCAGCTGGTCCAGTTTCATGACGATGGCGTCGGCGCGATCGAAGGCCCCCTGGGCCGGGTCGCGCCCGCCGTGCTGCTTGGGGTCGAGCTTCATCTTGGCGACGGCGGCCTTGGCCTGGGAGAACAGCTTGGCGGCCTGGACGGCGGTCGCGGCAACCTTCTTGGCCTGGGCGTCCACCGTCTTGGCGGCGGTCTGAACCGCGGCGGCCTGAGCCTTCGCCTCCTTGGCGTTGCCCGCCCCCTGCGCCTCCAGCACGTTGCGCAGCGCGAGGTCGGCGTTGGCGGCGGCCTGATCGAGCAGCTTGATGTCGGCGTTGGTGGTCTTCAGCAGCCCGTCGATCTGCACCGCGACCTTGTCGGCGATGGCGCGGGCGGCCTTGCCCTGCTCCTCGACTTCCTTGGCCTTCTCCGCCTCGGCGTCCTCGCGCATTTCGGCGATGCGCTCGTTGACGGCCACGCCGGCGCGGCGCCCGATGTCGTCCAGCGCCTGCCCGAGCTTCTTCAACTCCGCCGCGATGGTCGCGACGCCCTCGGCCTTGGCCGACTTCTCCAGCGTCGTCTGATAGGCGGTGGCGCTCTTCACATAGTCGAGCAGCGCCTTTTCCAGCGCCTTGGCGTCGCTCTTGCCCAGGGCGGTGTCGAGCGCCTTGGTCACGTCCTCCAGCCCGGACTTGTGGAAGACGCCCATGAATTTGGCGCTCGGCTTCTTCTTGCCGGTGGCCGTCTCAAACGTCGTCTTGGCGGATTTCCAGTCGCTCGCGAATCCCATGGCGTTCCTCCCCGGATTGGACCGCGGAACGATGGGCCGGACGGGTCGGGCCGACAATCCGGGATGCGTCCATTGCGGATGGGTTCGGAGACCGAACCACGGGGGTGATTCACAGGGCGCGGGCCGGGGCGTAGACTGGGGTGGTCCGTTCCCGGAACCCGCAGGCGTGAGGAAGGCGATGCTTCTGCCGTCCATCCACGATTTCACCGCCGAAGCCGCCGATCCCGCCCATTACGCGGCGCTGGACGGCGACTGGTCGCTGGCCGTCGCCGACGTGGTGGCGAGCACCCGTCTGGCCGGGGAAGGGCGGCATCGCGATGTGAATTTCGTCGCCGCCGCGGTGGTTGCCGTCCTGTCCGAGGCAGTGCGGGAGCCGGAGCAGGCCCCCGCCTGCCAGTTCGGCGGGGACGGCGCCATCGCCGCGGTTCCGCCGGGCCGCCGGGCGGCGGCGGAGCAGGCGCTGGCGGCGCTGGCCCATTGGGCGACGACGGAGATGGACGTGCCGCTGCGCGTCGGCCTCGTGCCGGTGCGGGCGCTTCTCGACGAGGGGCTGGAGGTTCTGGTCGCCCTGCAGGATTTCGGCAACGGCGACGCCTTCGGCCTGTTCCTGGGGCGCGGGGTCGCCGCAGCGGACGCCTGGGTGAAGACCGACCCGCGCTGGCGGCTGGAGCCGCGGCCCGGTCCGCTGACCGGCCTGGAAGGCGTGTCCTGCCGCTGGAACCCGGTGAACAGCGGGCGCGGGGTGATCCTGTGCGTGATCGTCGACCCGCTGCCCGGCGGCGGTCCGGGATTGTCGGTTCTCGCCCGGGTCCAGGCCGACATCGAGCGGATCGTGCCGACCGTCACGGCGGCGCCGCTCGGCATGGGCGAACGGCTGGCGGTGCGCTGGCCGCCGTCCTGGCGGTCGATGTGGCTGGAGGCGCGGACGCGCCCGCGCGGGCGGCGGCTGGCCTGCGTCCTGTCGCTTCTCGGGAAATCCGCCCTGCTCGCCGCTTTGCTGGGGGGCGGCTGGCGGCTGGCCGGCTTCGATCCGGCCCGTTACCGCCGCGGCATGGCCGAACGGTCGGATTTCCGCAAGTCGGCGGGCGGGCCGCGCCTCGTCCTCGACGTGACGGAGGCGGAGGCGGAAGCCATCGAAGCCATGCTGGCCGACCACGCGGCGGCCGGGCGCATCCGCTACGGCACCGCGCGGGCGGCGGCTTCCACGGTGACCTGCCTGGTCGGCGACCTCGCCGCCGACCGGCACGTCCATTTCGTGGATGGGGCGGACCTCGGCTTCTGGAGGGCCTCGGTCATGCTGAAGCGGATGCCGGAGCGGGCGCCGTCCGTTCAGTAGCTCCCACGGCTTAGCAGGCGGCGGCGGGATTCCGCCTCGTCCACCGTGACGATCTCGGTGCCGACCGGCCACAGGGCCAGCAGGGCGAGCTTCAGATGCGCCCAGGCAAAGGGCAGGCCGATGATGGTGATGGCGAGGCCGACCGCGGCCACGAGATGGCCGAGCGCCAGCCACCAGCCGGCCAGCACGAACCACAGGATGTTGCCCAGCGTGCCGAGCAGGCCGGTGCCGATGTCCTCGCGGCCACGGAACTCATCGCGGCGGACGGCGGTTTGTCCAAAGGGCAACAGGGTGTACCAGGCGATCGTGACGGCCGACCGCGCCCACGGAATGCCGACGATGGTGAAGACCATCAGGACGGCCGCGAGGAGCCATCCCGCGGCCATCCAGATGCCGCCGGTCACCACCCACAGGATGTTGAGAAGAAGGCTGAGGAAGGGCATCGGGTGTTTCTCCTTTTGCCCGCACATGTGGGGATGGCGGGCGGCTTCGCCCAGAGGAGGGATCGGCGAAAGTGGCGCATCGAAAGATTCACCCTCTCCCGGCTTCCGGCGGCTTGAATGCCCTCCGGAAAGGCCACAGATCGAAAGAGGGACCTTTGAGCAAAAAGCGGTTCCGCAGGGAACCGGGGTCCGCGCCGCACGCCATCCAGGGTATCACCGGATCGGAGGCCGCATGAACGAGGTCCAGAACCACGAAGAACCCACCGACGCCGCCGTCATGGGCGACGACGCCGAAAGCATGGCGCCGGTGGTCACCGCCATCCTTGGCACCGCCATCGCCGCGGCGGCCAAGCGCGCCGGCACCGCCGACGTCGCCCACGGGGTGATCGCGGGGTTGCGCCTGCTGCGCTCCGCCGCGGAGTCGGAGGCCGGCTACACCATGGGGGCGGCGATCGACACCGCCATCCGCACGCGCCTGCTGGTGGAGAACCTGTCGGCCCTGCGCACCACCGGCTCCGCCCCGGTCCCGGTGCCGTTGCCCGAGCCGGGACCGGGGGTGGCCATCGCGTCGGCCATCTTCGTCAGCGCCGCGGAATCCTGCCTGACCGTCAACGCCCACGCCGAGGACAACGGGCCGCTGGAGATGGCTGTGTTCGCCTTCTCCACGCAGTTGATCCAGCAGCTCGGCGGGTCGCCGGACTGGCGGGATCTGATGCGCGAACTGCACCGCCCGTCCGAGCCGCGCGACGACCGTCCGGTCGAGGCGCTTCCCGACGGCAACACCATTCACTGAGCGTCCCCAATTCTTGTGCGGATTCCGCCGTCAATCGCGGAACTGCACAACAATTGGGGTAAAAACCTGCGATTTTCGGGATTTGCGGCCACCGTTCGCGCCATTTCGGGCCTTTTTATGGTACGGGACAAGGCTGCAAACCCTCCATTAGGCTCCCTGTCAATCGGCGGAGACGATCTCCGCGACGTGTTCGGGAATCGGGGAGCGGAGCCTTGACCATACACAGCAGCGCCGGGCGGCCCGCTGGAGCCGCGTTCGGCATCGTGCCGTCGTCGCCGGGCGAGGCGCCGACCGCACGTTGCGGCGCATCGCGGGAGGTGGGGCCGGGCTGCCTCGTCGCCGGCGATCCCGCTGGGCGGCGGATCATCCTGGTCCATGCGGCGTCGAGCGAATCCCGGGCCTGGACCCGCCTGCTGCGCGCGGTGCCGGCGGGGCAGGAATGGGTGGCCGTGCCACGTCCCGATCCGGCGCCGATCAGCGGCGCTTCCCGCCTGCACGGCGGCGACCCCGGCGTGCCGGCGGCGGCGCTGCGTCCGCTTCTGGCGCTCCGCCGCTCACGCAAGCCGCTGCTGATCGGCTGCGGCAGTGGTGTGCCGGTGGCGCTGCGGGCCGTGCTGGATTTTCCGGAGCTGGTCGGCGGCCTTCTGCTGATCGACCCGATGACCGAGGAGACGGCCCGGCCGGGCGTGTTCCGCCGCATCGCCGCCCGCATTCTGCCGCCGGTCGTCCGCGACAGCGCGGCGGAGCTTCTGGCCATGGCGCCCGCGCTCGACGCGGTCCGCGTGCCGGTCACGCTGGTGCAGGGGAAGGATGTGCCGGACGGCTTCGCGGGCACGTCCTTTCTGGAGCAGCGCCTGACCGGCTGCCGCACCTTGACGGTGGTGACCGTTCCTGGTCAGCAGGTTCTGCCCTCCAAGCACGAATCGGCCATCCGCGGCGCTCTGGCCGCGTTGGTCGCTTCGGTGGAGCGGGGAGGGGCCTGAGAGGAACAGGCCTTGAAGGAGCGTCCGGTCAGAAACCGTTCGCGGTGATTGCGGCCTGGGTGCGGTTGCGGACGCCGAGCTGGCGCAGGATCGCCGTCACATGCACCTTCACCGTGCCCTCGGTCAGGCCTAGCTCATGCGCAATCTGCTTGTTGGACTTGCCGTCGCGCAGCCGGTTCAGCACGTCGCGCTGGCGCGGGGTGAGCTGGTCGCCCGCCCCATCGGCCAGGGAGCCCAGCGGGTCGGCATCGCCCGCGCCGTTGACGGTGTGCGGCGCGCTGTCGGTCGTCCGGTCGCCGCGGATCGCCTGTTCCGGCAGATAGACGCCGCCGGCCAGCACGAGCTGAAGGGCGCCCATCAGCACCTTCGCGCTGCTCGACTTCGGGATGAAGCCGGCGGCGCCGTTCTCCAGCGCGGCCAGAAGGTCCGACCGCTTCTCCGATCCCGACACCACGACCAGAAGCGCCTTGGGAAGCCGCTGGTGGATCTCGCCGAGCAAGGAGAAGCCGTTCCATCCCGGCATGCCGAGATCAAGAAGGATCAGGTCGAAGGCGATGGCGCCGTCGCACAGGCGGCGGACGTCGTCGAACGTCCCGGCCTCGTGAAACACCATGCTGTCGTCCGACTGGGCGAGCAGACGCCGCAGCCCGTCCCGGAACAGCAGGTGATCGTCGGCAAGCAGAACGTTCAGGGTCGGCTTTTCCGCGCTGTATTCCATGATGCTCATCGTGTCGGGGCTGCGATCCAAACAAATTCGGAGCGTATTGCCGAAATAGCCATCATCATTTCGAGGCGGAAGAGGGCCTTTGGTCCTATGGCACACCACTTATGGCGTGTCGCCGCAGCCAAAGCGGGTGCTCCGGACGCGACAACGCCGGCCGCGGGATGGCGCGGCCGGCGTTGTGGATGCCGGGAAGGCAGAACTGCAGGACGATGGATCAGACCACGTTGGCGCTGACCCCGGCGGCTTCCGCCGGCTGGTCGCCGATGCCGTTGTTCAGCGCCCAGATCGCCGCCTGGGTGCGGTTGGAGGCGTTGATCTTGCGCAGCAGGCTCTTCAGATGGACCTTCACCGTGGCCTCCGTGATGTGGAGGTGGTTGGCGATCATCTTGTTGGAGTTGCCGTTCAGCAGGCAGCGCAGGATCTGGATCTCGCGCTGGGACAGGCCCTTGCGCCGCGCCGGGACCTCGGTCGCCAGCTCTTCGCTGCGGCCGTTGATGAGCAGCTCGGCCAGGTGGGTGGGGAACACCTTCTCGCCCATCATCACCAGCTTCAGCGACTGCATCAGCGCTTCGCAGGCGATGTCCTTCATCAGGTAGCCGTGGGCGCCGGCGCCGAGCGCGCCCGACAGGCGGCGGGTGCACAGGTCGGTGGTCAGGATGACGACGCGGATGCCGGGGTGGCCGTCGCGCAAGGCGCGGAGCTGGTCGGCCTCGTCCTCGCCGCCGTTGATAAGGTCGATGAGGACCAGATCGGGCTGGGTGCCCGCCGCCTCGACCGCGGGGACGCCCTCGCGCAGGGTGCCGGCCTCGCCCATCACCTTGAAGGGCGTGTTTTCGAACAGACGCTTCATGCCTTCGCGGAAGAGCTTGTTCGCGTCGATCAGGAAAACGTTCACGGGGTCCATTGTTCCTACCCGCCCTCTGCTTGTTTCAATTCGGTCGTTCGTCTGGCGCCTCCGTGGACATCCGGTCCGGGGGGAGGGCCGCTCTCCGCGGCTGTCCGTTTGGTTCCGGGGTGCCACGATCTGATTGGACATTACCCCGGATTTGCGGAACAGAAAATTTCTCCAAAGGAAAAATTATGTCTCGCAATGGGCATATGCCCTAAGCCGAAATAAGACAAACCGTCCAAGGAACCGTTCGTGAATGTTCCGGGTGGAATAATCAATCGGTCCTGAATTCGCTCCGGCCTGTGATTTGTCTGTGACTGCGGGTGATTCTTGGGTTCCTATGGCCGATGTGACTTCGGGCGATTGTGATAAGACAGGCGCTATGGTGTCGGACATAGGGCGGATCGCCTCTGTCTCGGTCCATGGGCCTAGGTCCATGCCGATCGGCGGAGCCCCCCGGCCGTCCCGTCGAGGGAAGGGGTTCGATGCGCCGGGGGGCGTGCTATATACGGTGTCCTCTTTCGATGAAGGGCGTCTCCCGACCGCGGGGGAGCCCGCCCAGGAACTCCGGTGCCGCATGTCCGATCCCTACGCCTACGACGATCCGCTGGGCCATGATCCCCTCAGCCACGCGGGCGCCCCGGCCCCCGCGCCGGCGCAGCGTTTCGCCTATCTGGACGGGCTGAATCCCGTGCAGCGCGAGGCGGTCGAGGCCCTGGACGGCCCGGTTCTGGTGCTGGCCGGCGCCGGCACCGGCAAGACGCGGGTGCTGACCACCCGGCTGGCCCATCTGCTGATGACGCGCCGCGCCGCCGCCTTCCAGATCCTGGCGGTGACCTTCACCAACAAGGCCGCCCGCGAGATGCGCGAGCGCGTCGCCCATCTGGTGGGGATCGAGCCGGAGGGCTGGTGGCTGGGCACCTTCCACGCGCTGGCCGCGCGCATCCTGCGCCGCCACGCCGAGCTGGTGGGTCTGAAGTCCAACTTCACCATCCTCGACACCGACGACCAGATCCGCCTGATCAAGCAGCTTCTGGAGGCGGCGAACGTCGATTCCAAGAAGTGGCCGGCGCGGCAGGTGCTGGGCGTGATCGAGCGCTGGAAGGACCGCGGCCTGACGCCGGACCGGCTGAACGACGGCGACGGCGGCGACGTGGCCGGCGGGCGCGTGGTGGCGCTCTACCGCGCCTACCAGGAGCGGCTGCGCACGCTGAACGCCTGCGACTTCGGCGACCTTCTGCTGCACAACATCACGCTGTTCCAGAAGCACCCGGACGTGCTGGCGGAATACCACCGCAAGTTCAAATACATCCTGGTGGACGAGTATCAGGACACCAACGTCGCCCAGTATCTCTGGCTGCGCATCCTCTCGCAGGCCCACAAGAACATCTGCTGCGTCGGCGACGAGGACCAGTCGATCTACGCCTGGCGCGGCGCCGAGATCGGCAACATCCTGCGCTTCGAAGCCGACTTCCCCGGCGCCAAGGTGGTCAAGTTGGAGCAGAACTACCGCTCCACCGGGCACATCCTGTCCGCGGCCTCCGGCCTGATCGCCAACAACAAGGGGCGGCTCGGCAAGACGCTGTGGACCCAGGCGGACGGCGGCGAGCCGGTGCGCGTGCGCGGCGTCTGGGACGGCGAGGAGGAGGCCCGCTGGGTCGGCGACGAGATCGAGGCGCTGCAGCGCCAGGGCGTCTCGCTCGCCCAGATCGCCGTCCTGGTCCGCGCCGGCTTCCAGACCCGCGAGTTCGAGGAGCGCTTCATCACGCTGGGCCTGCCCTACCGGGTGATCGGCGGCCCGCGCTTCTACGAGCGGCAGGAGATCCGCGACGCGATGGCCTATCTGCGCGTCGTCAACTCGCCCGACGATGATCTGGCCTTCGAGCGCATCGTCAACGTGCCCAAGCGCGGCGTCGGCCCGGCGGCCCTGCAATGCCTCTATCAGGCGGCGCGCTCGCGCGGGATGCCGCTGACCGAGGCCGGCTGGGCGCTGACCGAGACGGACGAGCTGAAGCCCAAGGTGCGCGGCGTGATGCGCAACCTGCTGCAGGACTTCTTCCGCTGGCGCACCCTGTCGGCGACCATGCCGCACACCGAGCTGGCCCGGATGATCCTGGACGAGTCCGGCTACACCCGCATGTGGCAGGAGGACAAGACGCCCGAGGCGCCGGGCCGGCTGGAGAACCTCAAGGAACTCATCACCGCCATGGCGGAGTTCGAGAACCTGTCGGGTTTCCTGGAGCATGTCGCCCTGGTCATGGAGAACGCCGAGGCCGCCGGGGTCGATCAGGTCACGGTGATGACCCTGCACGGCGCCAAGGGGCTGGAGTTCGACATGGTCTTCCTGCCCGGCTGGGAGGAGGGCGTGTTCCCCAACCAGCGCGCGCTGGACGAGACCGGCATCGCCGGGTTGGAGGAGGAGCGCCGCCTCGCCTATGTCGGGCTGACCCGCGCGCGCAAGCGGGCCTACATCAGCCACGCCGCCAACCGGCGGCTCTACGGCAACTGGGTCAGCGCCATCCCCTCCCGCTTCGTCGAGGAGATCCCCGGCGGCGACGTCGAGGCGGAGGCGGCGAGCGGCCTTTATCCGGGCGGCAATGCCGGGGGCGGCTTCGGCGGGGGCGGGAGCTTCCGCGACTCGTCGAGCTACGCCGCCTTTCGCGCCGGCCAGCAGGCGGCGGGCCGGCAGCAGCCTCCGTCACCGCGCACCATCACGCTGGACAGCGGTTCCTATCAGGTCGCTCCGCGCGCCCGCCCGAACGCGCCCTTCCCGAAGGGGGCGCGGGTGTTCCATCAGAAGTTCGGCTACGGCACCGTCACGGCGGTCGACCAGGACAAGCTGGAGATCGACTTCGACCAGGCCGGCAGCAAGAAGGTGATGGACAGCTTCGTGGTGCCGGCCGAGAAGGCGGGCTGACACAGGCGGGATGGTCGGGGCAGGGTGACGGATTGCCGCAGCGCCCCGCCGCGGTGACGATCGTCACAGGCCGGGCGGCGGCGTTCGGCTACTGGTGGGGTCCAGACAGCGCACCCACAGCCACGGAACCCGCCCAGTGTTTGGCAAGAGCAGCACCGCGTTCGAGGTCCAGATCCGCCGCGAGGGACGCTGGACCATCGAGGGGACCTACGACGACGAGCGCCGGGCCCTGGCCTCCGCCCGCAGTTGGCTGGCGGTCAGCGGGGTCGAGGAGGTCAAGACCCTCAGGTTCCGCTCGCTGGCCGGGCTGTCGCTGGAGACGGTGATCTTCCAGAAGGCGGTCCCGGTGGTGAAGGACAGGCCCATGGCGCTGGGCGGCACGGCGGAAGGCGCGCCCTGCTGCACGGCCCCCGGCGATCTCTACGGCTTCGAATCGCGGATGGTCACCGGGCGGCTGCTGCGTTCCTTCCTCGACAAGTTCCGCATCATCCCGACCGAGCTTCTCCATTCCTGGACCTACCTGCGCAAGCTCGACGAGCAGGGCCTTCTGCTCGGCGCGGCGATTCAGGCGGTGGCCCGCCACCACGCGGACCGCCACGGCGTCGCGGTGCCGGCGCGGGCGCGCGAATTGCGGGCCTTTGCCGACGTCGTGATGACCCGCGCCCGCGATTTCCAGGCGGAGCGCAAGACGCTGCCGGCCTTCGATCCCGCCGACCTGTCCCGATCCAGCCGGGTCCTCGTCGCCGCGGTGGGGGAGGAGGGGCACGACTTCGCCTTTCTCAGCCAGCTCACCGTCCATCTGGCGGACCGCAATTCGCTGGCGGGCAAGCTGGAGATGCTGCTCGACCTGATCGGGCCGGACGTGGAGCCGCGGCACCTCGCCCTGCTGGACGGGGTGATGGCCGACGCGCTGGGCTCCGCCGAACTGGTGAAGGAGCTTCTGGGGGCGCAGCCGAACCTCGCCCTGGGGCTGTGCGCGCTGGCCGACCTGATCCTGGGCCGCGACCCGCAGCCGAAGAGCGAGCCGGTCAGCCCCCTGCTCGCCCATGTCGGGGCGCTGATCGTCCAGGGGCGCGCGCCCTGCTGCCGCGCCGTTCTTCTGGAGCGCATCCAGCAATCGCTGAACGGCACCCAGCCGCTCGACCGCCGCGACCCGAAGAAGGAGGCGCTGCTGGCCGACCACCTCGCCACCCATCTGCGCGATCCGCAGGGGCGCCTGCTCGGCGGCGCCGAGGTCGAGAAGGCGCTGGCCCGCCGCCTCATCCGCCACCGTCAGGCGATCCTTCGCGAGCAGGGGATGCACGACATCGCGGACCGGCTGTCGGGACGGTGACTCCGCCGGCTTCGCCTCACGGCGCCGATGGCGACCAGGCCAGTTCGATCAGCGGCTGGTCCCGCCGCAGCGCTTCGTAGATCTGCGCGCCCTTCTCGCGGTCCGTCTCGCACATCATCATCAGCACGTCGGAGTCGGCGCTGGCCGACGTGCAGACCTTCGAATCCCGGGTGCAGGTCGGCCGCGGGTGCGGCGCCAGCCAATACCCGGGTTGAGCCTTCCGCGCCGCCTCCAAAAAGGCTGTCGTCAGCTTGGCACTTTCCGCTTCGCTGCCGTCGTTGCGCACCGTGAACAGCGGCGAGTGCAGCCCACTCGCGAACAGGCCCGAACCGATCACCTGGGCCACGCAGAAGCGCTCCCGCACCGGCGCGACCGGCAGGACCGGCGCATCGGCGTACACAGCACCGGGCGGCAGAGCCGGGGTGGTGCTGGTGATCGGGCCGACGATCAACTCGCGCGGCTCGCGGGCGCGCCACAGCTTGACCGGCACGCTTTGCCCGCTGGGCACCACGCCCAGGACGCGGCGCATCTGCGCCGCATCGTCCACCGCCACGCCGCGCACCTCCAGGATCACGTCGCCCGCCCGGATGCCCGACAGCTCGGCCGCCTTGCCCGGTGCCAGCGCCGTCACCACCAGACCGCGCGGCGATTCCACACCCAATGCCTGCACCAGATGGGGGGTCAGGGGCTCCACGGCCGCCCCCATCGCCCCCTGCGGTTCGCGCGCCGCCGCTGGTGCCGGGGCGGGGGCGGGTGTGCCGGGCCCGGCGGTGACCGCCGCCGTCGCCGTGGAGCCCGCACCCGCCGCCGGGCAGCGTTGTTCCGCCATAAGCTGCCGCACCGCAGTAATATGAATCGTCTGCGCTTGACGTTCGCTCCCGCCCAACGTGGGCAGCGGGTCACTGTAGTCTTTCAGCAGCGCTTCCAGCGTCGGGCAGTCCGTGCCCCGGTAGGCGGCAGCGACATCGGCCGTCATCGACGCCTCCGACGGTCCGGACATCGAACTTGCCGCCCCGATCGCCAGCCCGACCGGATCGAGCGCACAGCCCGACACCATCGCCGCCCCTGAAACCGCCACCAGCGCGGTCATCCATGCCTTGGCCGCCTTGCAAACACGCTGCATCAAGCCCGCCCCCCTATGCCCACAAAACAGCCTCTGGGGGAGCCCTCGGTCCGCCCGTCCGTGGTCGCAGTGTGCCCGCTCAAAAGTGGTAAGAAAAGCGATGGCAAGCCTGTGGCGTGTTTTCGTCAGCCAAATCGTCGCAGGCCGCGGTCGATCCGGCCCGGCCGACCCGTTTCCGGATGCGGCAGCCCCGTGCCGCGACGGGAGCGTGCTTGCGGCTGCAGGACGTCCCGGCTGCAGGAAATCTTTGTGTCTCCGCGTCTCTGTGGTTAAGTCTCCCACCAGACAACGACCACCCCATCATCGGCGACCGTCCCCATGTCCTCTTCCAAGCTCTGGCGCATCGCGCTCGTCATTCCCGAAGCCCACGCCCCCGCGTTCGCCGAGGCGATTGGCGATCACGCCGACGCGGTGTCCACCTTCGAGCTGGAGGAGCACGGCGACTGGCTGGTCGAGGCGACGGTCTACGGGCAGCCGGACGAGCCGCGGCTGAACGCCCGCGTCGCCGTTCTGGCCGAGGCCATGGGCATCCCCGAGCCCAAGCTGATCGTCGAGGAACTGCCCCTCATCGACTGGGTCTCGCACAGCTACCAGGGCTTTCCGCCGATCCAGGCCGGCCGCTTCTTCGTCCACGGCTCCCACCACGAGGGCATCGTCCCGGCGGGCAGCATTCCGCTGCTGGTCGACGCCGCCACCGCCTTCGGCACGGGCGAGCATGGCTCCACCAAGGGCTGCCTGATGGCGCTGGATCGGCTGGCCCGGCGGATGAGCCTACCGCGCGCCGGGCGGGGCGGGGCGCTCGACATGGGCTGCGGCTCGGGCATCCTGGCGCTGGCGGTGACCAAGCGCTGGCGGGTGCCCGTCACCGCCGTGGACATCGACCCGGAGGCGGTGCGCGTCACCCGCGTCAACGCCGCCCTCAACGGCGTGAAGGCCCGCATCCGCTCGCAGGGCGGCGACGGCTACCACACCGCCATCGTGGGCAAGCACAAGCCCTACCGCCTGATCACCGCCAACATCCTGGCCCGCCCGCTGGCCCGCATGGCGCCGCAGCTGAAGCGCCATCTCCAGCGCGGCGGCGTTGCCGTCCTGGCCGGCCTGCTGAACCGGCAGGAGCGCCACGTCATCCAGGCGCACCGCACCCAGGGCCTGCATCTGGTGGCGCGTATCCCGGTCGGCGAATGGACCACCCTTGTGGTGAAGCGGCCGAAGCGGAAAGCCGTAAAGGGCTGACACCCCTGGATTTCGGTCCTCCCGCCGCCAATGTCTTGCGGACATATGGACGACCCGCGGAGGACCGATGCTGAACCGGATCAGGGCGCTGTTCCAGGAGAATGACCCCGGCGACGACCGCCACAGGCTGGAGGCCGCCGCCGCCGCCCTTCTGGTCGAGGCCGCGCGCACCGACAACACCATTTCCCCGGCGGAGCGCGAGCGCATCCTCGACGTCACCCGCCGCCACTTCCATTTGAGCGAGGAGGAGGCGCAGGACCTGCTGTCCGCCGCCGTGTTCGACACGGAGGGCGCCTCGCCCTACTACCGCTACGTCACGGTGATCAACGATCATTGTCCGCCGGACAAGCGGCTGTGGATCATCGAGATGCTGTGGGAGGTCGCCTACGCCGACGGCGAATTGAACGACCTGGAGGCCAATCTGCTGCGCCGCATCGGCGGCCTGCTGCATGTGCCCGACGTCGACCGCGGCCTCGCCCGCAAGCGCGTCCTGGAGCGGCTGGGCCTGCCCGACGATTCAGGGCTGTAGAGGGTTCGGCCTTTCACGTGTCCCTGCCCATTCCCGCGCTTGCGCGCTGGGGCGTCCCTGCCTAGCCTGTGGCGGTCGGCTTCACCGGATGAGGATCAGCCCCCGTGTCCAGCGCTTACCGCGGCGACGAAACCCTGGCGCAGCTTCTGGCCCAGGCGGGCCTGCCCCAAACCCCCGCGGACATCCGCAGCCTCGTCGCCGGGGTGCTCGCCGCGCCGGAGGGGGAGGATTCGGACGGCTGGATGGTCCTGGTCGGGGCGCGGGTCCCGGAGGACCTCGCCGGGCAGCTCCGCGCCCTGAAGGCCGAAATCGCCGCCGGCCGCGTCGCAGACGCGCCGGATTATGCCGCCCGCATCGCCGCCCTGCGCGGCGTCCTGGCGCGCGCCGACCTCGACGGCTTCATCGTGCCGCGCGGCGACGAGCATCAGGGCGAGTATGTGCCGCCGCGCGCCCAGCGGCTCGCCTGGCTGACCGGCTTTACCGGATCGGCCGGCCACGCCGTGGTGGGACGCCAGCGCGCCGCCATCTTCGTGGACGGGCGCTACACCCTCCAGGTCCAGACGGAGGTGTCGGGCGATCTCTACGAATACCGGCATCTGGTCGACGATCCGCTGACCGAATGGGTGGGGGAGGCGCTGCCGCAAGGCGGGCGGCTCGGCTACGATCCGTGGCTGCACACCGCCGGCTGGGTGGAGCGCACCCGCCAGCAGCTGGAGCGGGTCGGCCTGTCGCTGGTGCCCTGCCCGGACAATCCGGTGGACTGCGTGTGGACGGACCAGCCCCCACCCCCGCTGGCTCCGGTGGTCGCCCAGGACCTCCCATTCGCCGGGGACAGCGCCGCCGACAAGCGCGCCCGCATCGCCGGCGACCTGACGCGCAACGGCATCGGCGCGGTGGTGCTGACCCAGCCCGACTCCATCGCGTGGCTTCTCAACCTGCGCGGCGCGGACGTGCCCTGCACGCCGCTGCCGCTGTCCTTCGCGATCCTGAAGGACGACGCGCAGGTGGACCTGTTCATCGACTGCCGCAAGCTGGCGCCCGGTGTCGAATCCCATCTCGGCAACCAGGTCGCCGTGCGCGCCCCGGACGAACTGGGCGCCGCGCTCGACGGGCTGGGCCGCGAAGGGCGCAAGGTGATGGCCGACCCGGCGAGCACCTCGGCCTGGATCTTCGACCGGCTGCACATGGCCGGCGCCAAGCTGGAGCGCGACCCCGACCCCTGCGCCCTGCCCAAGGCCTGCAAGAACGAGGCGGAACTGGCCGGCACCCGCGCCGCCCACATCCGCGACGGCGCGGCGCTCGTCCGCTTCCTGCACTGGCTGTCGCAGGAGGCGCCGTCGGGCACGGTGAGTGAGATCGAGGCGGCGGACCGGCTGCTGGCCTTCCGCCGCGCCAACGACCGCTTCCGCGGCCTCAGCTTCGACACCATCGCCGGGGCGGGGCCGAACGGCGCCATCGTCCATTACCGGGTGTCGGAGGCGACCGACCGCCGGCTGGAGCCGGGCAGCCTGTTCCTGCTGGACAGCGGCGCCCAGTATCAGGACGGCACCACCGACGTGACGCGCACCATCGCCATCGGCGCGCCGACCCCGGAGATGCGCGAGCGCTTCACGCTGGTCCTCAAGGGGCACATCGCCATCAGCACGGCCCGCTTCCCGCGCGGCACCACCGGGTCGCAGCTCGACACCCTGGCCCGCCTGCCGCTGTGGTCGCTGGGGCTGGACTACGACCACGGCACCGGCCACGGGGTGGGCAGCTACCTGTCGGTGCATGAGGGGCCGCAGCGGATATCCAAGGTGCCGAACAGCGTGGCGCTGCAGCCCGGCATGATCCTGTCCAACGAGCCCGGATACTACAAGACCGGCGCCTACGGCATCCGCATCGAGAACCTGATCGTCGTCCAGCCGCTCGACCTGCCCATGGCGGAGCGGCCCATGCTGGGGTTCGAGGTGCTGACCCTGGCCCCCATCGACCGCAATCTGGTCGAGCCGGCGCTGCTGACCCAGGCGGAGATCGCCTGGCTGAACGCCTACCACACGCAGGTGCGCGAGACGCTGGAGCCGCGGCTTGCGGGTGAGGGGGACGCCGCCGTGACGCACTGGTTGAGGCAGGCGACGTCGCCGATCATCGATTGAGGGAAATGCGCCGGGATGGATCCTTGTCGGCCGGTGTGCGGCGCGTGAGGCGAGAATCAGCCCGTGCGTTCGCCTGTGAAATCTGGCAAGGTCCCCACCCGGCGCAGGGGTATGCCTGTTCGGGCCGCCGCCGGACGCGCGCCCGTGCCTTGGAAGCGATGTCTCATCGCGTCGGGGCGCGGCGGAAATTCGGCGGTCTTGGTAACCCGATATTTACGGGCGTGCGTCACTGTGGCCGTGAGGGATGACTTTTCGGCAGACTTAAGGCATCACACTCGGACCAGACCGACCTCGGCGCACGCCATGCCGCGCCGGGCGGGCTGAACGCCGGGCCGGGGCCTAGCAACGGAAGAATGCGGAGACGCGTAGATGAAGATCCTTGTCGTCGATGACTACGCCACCATGCGGCGCATCGTGCGGAACCTCCTGACCCAGATCGGCTACACGGACATCGACGAGGCCGGCGACGGCGTCTCGGCCCTGCAGAAGCTGCGCGAGAGCAAGTTCGGCCTCATCATTTCCGACTGGAACATGGAGCCGATGACCGGCCTGCAGCTCCTCAAGGAGATCCGCGCCGACGCCAAGCTCGCCTCGACCCCGTTCATCATGGTCACCGCCGAAAGCAAGACCGAGAACGTGATCGCCGCCAAGCAGGCCGGTGTGAACAACTACATCGTCAAGCCTTTCAACGCCGACACCCTGAAGCAGAAGATCCAGGCCGTCATCGGCGGGTAAGGAGTGGTTGGGTTGGATCAGCTTCCGCAGCTTTCCGAGGAAGAGTTCGACCAGATCGAGGAAGCGATCGCCCGCACGACCAAGGGGCGAGCCTTCCTGCGCCGCTTCCACCGCCGGGCCCATGGGGCCGCGGCGGAGGAGGTGCGCAACATGCTGCTGGAGTTCCGCAGCTCCTGGCATCAGCAGAGCGAGGCGGTGGAAGCCTCCAAGCACGTTGAGGTGCTGCGGCTGGAGCTGATGGAGATGGCGGCCTCCATCGAGCAGGCGCGGCGCGAGGTCGCGGCCCTGCGTCCGCCCGACGCCGGCGGCGACAAGATCATGTCGGCGACCAACGAGCTGGACGCCATCGTCATCTCCACCGAGCGCGCGTCCTTCGAGATCCTGAACGCCGCCGAGCGGCTGATGGACCTGTCGGGCAAGCTGAAGGCGGACGGCGCCGACCCCGGCCTGTGCTCCGAGATCGAGGGGGAGGTGACCAACATCTTCACCGCCTGCTCGTTCCAGGACCTGACCGGCCAGCGCACCAGCAAGGTGGTCAACGCGCTCCGCTACATCGAGCAGCGCGTCAACGCGATGATCAACATCTGGGGCGTCGAGAAGCTCGCCGGTCTCCAGGTCGCGCCTGAAAACACGGACACCCGCCCGGACGCGCACCTGCTGAACGGCCCGCAGCTCGACGGCCTCGGCGTCAGCCAGGCCGACGTGGACAGCATGTTCGACAGTCCGGCGATGGCGGCACCGCCGCCGGCTCCCGAACCGCCTCCTCCTCCACCCCCTCCCGCCGCCCCGGCGGCGGCCCAAGGCGGAGCCAAGGCGAGTCAGGCCGACATCGACAGCCTGTTCGACAGCCCAGCCCCTGCACCGGCCGCTCCGGCGAAGGCCAGCCAGGCGGACATCGACAGCCTGTTCGACAGTCCGGCTCCCGCTCCTGCCGCGGTTCCGCCGGCTCCTGCTCCTGCTCCCGCCGCCAAGAAGCCGGTGCCGAAGCCGGCCTCGGCGGCCAAGCCCGCCCCGAAGCCGGCTGCCAAGCCGGCGGCCACCCCGCCGCCCGCGGCGGACGAGCCTCCGGCGCCGCTGGATCAGGCGGCCATCGACGCCCTGTTCGGCTGACCTCACGGTCAACAAGACGGTCCGGCGTCGGATTTGTGAAGAGTTGCCGCCGCTCCAATCGGCGGGCGAATTGGGACATGAAGTTTGCTATGACGATCGTCGCCCGCCGGGCCGATGCCGGCCTTGGCGGGCAGTCCTGACCAGACGGGCCGGCGTGCGCGGATGCCCCGGACGTCCCTTCGGAAAGAGGCGCAGCCCGCATGAGGAATCTCTCGAAACCCTTCATGGCGGAGCTTCAAAAGGCCCGCCGGACCGGCAATCCCTATCAGGCGGTGGTGGATGACGCCTCCGCCCTGGCGCCGGCGCTGGCGTCGCTGCCGTCCGGTCCGGTCACGGTGGACAACAGCGACGTCATCCGCGCCATCAGCGACCTCGGCGCGAAGCTCGACCGCTTCCTGACCATGGACGCCCAGCAGATCGACCAGATCCAGGTCGAGATCGCCGACATCTCTGGCCGCATCAAGGCCACCAAGGTGGAGATGGCGGCGATCCGCCACCCGCTGGCCGGCGACGACAAGTTTGTGCAGGCGTCCCAGGAACTGAACGCCGTCGTCTCGGCGACGGAGGCCGCGACCAACACCATCATGGCCTGCGCCGAGGAGCTGGAGGAGGTCGTTCACGAGTTGAAGTCGTCGTTGCCGGAGGGCTACCACGCCGACCGCGTCAACGACATGAACGACGTGATCGTCCGCATCTACGAGGCCTGCAACTTCCAGGACCTGACCGGCCAGCGCATCACCAAGGTCGTCCGCGCCCTGTCCTTCATCGAAGAGCGCGTCGACGCGATGATGAGCCATTGGAACAAGCGCGAGTTCGAGGCGATGCCCCTGCCGCCCACCGTCACCAAGATGGACGAGACGCTGGAACTGCACGGCCCGGCCGACCATCAGGAGATGGGCAACATCAGCCAGGCCGACATCGACGCCCTGTTCGGCTGATCGCCGTCCATTCCGGGGGTCCGTCCGCGTCATGGCGGCGAGGTTCGAAATTTGTTCGCCGAAGCGGCTTGCCGCCCCCGCGCCCCGGCGTGCTATATAGGGCCAACTTCGAAAGCATCGCGACGACCATGCCCTGCCGTTTTTCCCGTCTGCCGCTTGCGGCCCTCCTCCTGGCTTCCGCCCTGACCGCCTGCTCCTCGACCAAACCCGAGGACCAGTATGTCGAGCGCCCGGCCGAGCAGATCTACCAAGAGGCCGACGCCGCCATGCGGGAGGAGCGCTTCAAGGTGGCCGCCAAGCTCTACGACGAGGTGGAGCGCCAGCACCCCTATTCCGAATGGGCGGGCAAGGCGCAGATCATGGCGGCCTACGCCCATTACCAGGATCTGAAGTACGACGACGCGATCCTGGCGCTCGACCGCTACATCCAGCTTCATCCGGGCAGCCCCGACGTTTCCTACGCCTACTACATGCGGGCGCTGTCCTATTACGAGCAGATCACCGACGTCCGCCGCGACCAGCGCATGACCCGTCTGGCGCTCGACGCGCTGTCGGAGGTCGTGCGCCGCTTCCCGGACAGCCAGTACGCCCGCGACGCCAAGATCAAGATCGACCTGACCAACGACCATCTCGCCGGCAAGGAGATGGAGGTCGGGCGCTTCTATCTGAAGCAGGGTCAGTACACCGCCGCCATCGGCCGGTTCCGCACGGTGATTGAAAACTACCAGACCACCTCCCACGTCCCTGAGGCGCTGCACCGGCTGGTGGAGTGCTATCTGGCGCTGGGAATCACGGACGAGGCGAAGACCGCCGCCGCCGTGCTCGGCCACAACTTCCCCGGCAGCGAATGGTACACGGACAGCTACGCACTGCTGGTGGACGCCAACGTGCGTCCGGAGCGAAACGAGAAGTCCTGGATCAGCAGAGCCTGGAGCTCCCTGTTCTAGGACGATCCATGCTGGCGTCGCTGACGATCCGGGACGTCGTCCTGATCGAACGGCTGGGGCTGGGCTTCCGCAAGGGCCTGTGCGTCCTCACCGGCGAGACCGGCGCGGGCAAGTCGATCCTGCTCGACGCGCTGGGCCTGGCGCTCGGCGCGCGGGCCGATTCGGGCCTCGTCCGCCACGGCGCCGATCAGGCGTCGGTGACGGCGGAGTTCGACCTGTCCGGCGACCACCCGGCGCTCGCCATCCTCAGGGAGCAGGGGCTCGACCCCGAGGAGCGGCTGGTGGTCCGCCGCACCGTCAGCGCCGACGGGCGCAGCCGCGCCTGGGTCAACGACCAGGCGGTCGGCGTCGGCCTGCTGAAGCGGCTGGGCGAGGAGCTGGTCGAGGTCCATGGCCAGTTCGACACCCACGGCCTGCTGAATCCGCAAACTCACCGCGGCGTGCTGGACGCCTACGCCGGGCTGTCCGCCCACGCCGCCCAGGTCGCCGCCGCCCACCGCGCCTGGAGGCAGGTGGAGGACGCGCGCGCCAACGCCGCCGCCGAGATCGCCCGCGCCCGTTCGGAGGAGGAGTATCTCCGCCACGCCGTGGCCGAGCTGGACGCGCTCGCCCCCAAGGCCGGCGAGGAGGAGGAACTGGCCGAGACCCGCGCCGTGCTGATGCACCGGGAAAAGCTGGTCGATGCCCTGAACGCCGCCTATGGGGAGCTGTCGGGCGACCGCGGGGTGGAGCGCGCCCTGTCCTCGGCCATCCGCACGCTGAGCCGGATCGCCGACAAGGCCGCCGGCAAGCTCGACCCGGTCATCGCCGCCCTGGACCGCGCCGCGACCGAGGCGGGAGAGGCCATCGCCGGTCTCCATGCCGTGTCCTCCGACGTGGACATGGACCCGCAGGCCCTGGAGAAGCTGGAGGAGCGGCTGTTCGCCCTGCGCGCCGCCGCCCGCAAGCACGGGGTGGACGTGGACGCGCTGGCCTCCCTGCGCAAGGACATGGCCGACCGGCTGCTGCTGATTGAGGACCAAGGCGACCTGCTGGCCCGTCTCGCCCGCGAGGCCGAGGTCGCCCGCGACGCCTACCGCAAGGCCGCCGAGTCGCTGAGCCGGGAGCGCCAGCAGGCTGCCGGCCGCCTGGACGCCGCCGTCGCCACGGAACTCGCTCCGCTGAAACTGGAAAAGGCGAAGTTCCGCACGCTGGTCGAGCCGCTGGCCGACGAATCGGACTGGACGGCGTCGGGCATGGACCGCGTGGCCTTCCAGGTCGCCACCAACCCCGGTTCGCCCCCCGGAGCGCTGAACAAGATCGCGTCCGGCGGCGAGCTGGCGCGCTTCATGCTGGCGCTGAAGGTGGTGCTGGCCCAGACCTCGACCGTCGGCACGCTGGTGTTCGACGAGGTGGACACCGGCATCGGCGGCGCCGTCGCCGCCGCGGTGGGCGAGCGGCTGAAGACGCTCGGGCAAGGGCTTCAGGTGCTGGTCGTTACCCACAGCCCGCAGGTCGCCGCGCGCGGCTCCATCCACCTCAAGGTGCAGAAGTCGGTGAAGGGCGAGCAGGTGACGACCGGCGTGGTCGAGCTGGACGGCGACGACCGCCGCGAGGAGATCGCCCGCATGCTGTCCGGCGCCACCGTCACCGCCGAAGCCCGCGCCGCCGCCGACAGCCTGATCGCCGGGCGGGGGTAGTGGATTGCCTCTATCCCCTCTCCCCTCTGGGAAGAGGGTTATGGTTGAGGGGGATGTGCGTGGCGCCACGTTCGGCACAAGCTTCGGCACAAGCGCACCCCCCTCACCGGCTCTCAGCGGATGCCATAGGCATCCGCCTGTCGCCGTCAGCGCTGGCTTTCAGCCAGCGCGAGAGGCCCTGCGGGCCACCCTCTCCCCGCTTTCGGCGGACCGGAGGTCCGCCTGTCGCGTCAGCGCAAACGAAGTTCGCGCGTGAGCGGAGGGGAGAGGGTTAAATCCTCTGTCCAGGTCACAGCAATCGCCCGCAGCGGTCATACGGCGGCCACAGCAAAACACGCATAGTCCAGCCCTGCGCGTCCGGTAACCGGGCGCCGTTCGCCCAAGAACGAACAAGGTTGGCAAGATGTCGAACAGCTCCGCTTCCGCCGGCAACGTCGTTGTGATCGACAGCGGCCTGTCCTCCGCCTGGAACACGGGCCGGCTGGTCTACCAGCATGACTTCTACGGAAACGACAACGATGTCATGGTCGCCAACGCGAACACGCATGGCGCCCTGGTCACCGCGGAGATCCTGGAGAACGCGCCCGACGTCGGCATCATCGCGCTGAAGGTCATGCCCGACGACGGCAGCGGCGCCAGCGAGGCCAACATCGAGAAGGCCCTGCAATGGGTCGTCGCCAACGCCGAAGCCTACAACATCACGGCGGTGAACCTGTCGCTGGGCGGCGGCGCGCAGACAACCGCGGCCACCACCTCGATCTCCGACGAGCTGGCCGCGCTCGCCGCCAAGCGCGTGCTGACCGTGGCCGCCGCCGGCAACAGCGGCGACGGCGGGGTGACGCAGGGCGTCTCCAGCTACTCGGCCGACGTGAACCAGATCTGCGTGTCGGCCTCGACGGGCGACGGAGCGTTCCCGTCCTGGGCGCAGCGCAGCCCGACCCTGACCGACGTCTGCGCCGATGGCACCGACGTGCGGATCACCAACCTGTCGGGCGTCACCTACACGGCCAACGGCTCCTCCTTCGCCGCCCCGGCGGTCACCGCAGCGGTGGCGAAGGCGCAGCAGGCCTGGGTGGAGCAGACCGGCACCCGGCTGACCCAGGACGAGTTCCTCGACCTCGCCCGCAGCACCGGCAAGGCCATGGGCACCGCCGGCTACTTCGAGCTGGACACCGATGCCCTGCTCGCCAAGATCGCCCAGTCCGCTCCGGTCCCCACGGCGCAGAGCACCACGACGATCACCGTCAACGCCTCCGGCGCGCCGGCCGGCGGGGTGAACGCCCATTTCAAGCTGCTGGTGGACGGCAAGACGGTGGGGCAGGCCACGGTGGATTCGGCGGCTAAGGACTACAGCTTCACGACGAACCTGACCGCCGACCAAGCGCACAAGGTGCAGGTCCAGTACGACAACGACGGCTTCGTGAACGGCCAGGACCGCAACCTGTTCGTCAACAAGGTCACCATCAACGGCACCGCCCACAGCCCGACCGCCGCCAACGTCACCTATGACAAGGGCGCTCTCGACGGCAAGGACGTGGTGAAGGGCCAGTCGTCCATGTGGTGGGGCGGCACGCTGGTGGTCGATGCCCCGGCCAAGGATTTCCCGGCCCAGAATGCTCCGGTTGTGTCGGCGCCCGCCAACACGACCATCACGGTCAACGCCTCCGGCGCTGCGGCCGGCGGGGTGAACGCCCACTTCAACCTGCTGATCGACGGCCAGAAGGTCGGCGAGGGCGTGGCCGGCACGGTGGCCAAGGACTTTGCCTTCGCCACCAACCTGACCGCCGATCAGGCGCACAAGGTCCAGGTGCAGTACGACAACGACGCCGTGGTGAACGGGCAGGACCGCTCGCTGTTCGTCAACAAGGTCACCATCAACGGCCACGCCGTCGCCCCCACGGCGTCGAACGTCACCTACGACAAGGGCGCTCTCGACGGCAAGGACGTGGTCAAGGGGCAGGCCGGCCTGTGGTGGAACGGCACGCTGGTCGTCGACGCCGACAAGTCCTGGTTCCCGTCTTCCGGAACCGCCTCGGGAAGTGGCGCCATGGCCTCCGCCCTGTCGGCGGATGGACAGGACACGGTGTGGCAGCACCTCGTCGCCCAGGGGCTGGAGGCCGCGGCGCCGGTCCATGCGGACGCGGCGCTGTCCATGGCGGATCTCGGCCTGTCGGGGGATGTCAACGCCCACGCCGCGCTGACGGACCATCACCCCGACCCGCTGCACCCGTTCGACGTGGCCTGAGCGACGGCGCCCGTTGGGGGGCGCATCGCCCCCCGTGTCGGTCACGCCGCCACGCGCAGGGACATCATGTGCGACAGGAACTTGTCCAGCGCGGCACGCAGTTCCTCCGCCGTCCCGGTCAGCCGAGCGGTGGTGTGGAAGGCGTCCTCGACCGACGTCATGACCGACCGCGCGCCGTCTGCGAGGTGTCCGGCCTCGTCGGACATGCGTTCGGCGGACTGGCTGGCCTCGTGGATGTTCTGGGCGATCTCCCGGGTCGCGTCGTTCTGCTGGCCCATGATCGACAGCACGTCCTGCGAATGGGTGCGCAGCGCTCCGACCACAGCGCCGATTCCGGCGATCTCGTCGCGGGTCCGGCCCGTCGCACCGTCGATCTCCTGAAGCAGGCGGGTGATGTCCTCCGTGGCTCCGGCGGTCTGCTTGGCGAGCTGCTTGACCTCCGCCGCCACCACGGAGAAGCCGCGCCCGGCTTCGCCGGCGCGGGCCGCCTCGATGGTGGCGTTCAGAGCCAGCAGGTTGGTCTGGTTGGCGATGGCGTTGATCAGCTTCAGCGTCCCACCGATCCGCCCGGCGATCCCGGCCAGCGCGGTGACCGCCTCGGTCGAGCGCTGGGTGGCGGCCTGCGCCTCGTCGACGATGGAGAAGGCGCTTTGCATGCGCGACACCACGCTGTGGTTGGTGGCGGTCAGCTCTTCGGCGGCGGCGGCGATGGCCCGCGCGTTGCTGGCGGTGCCGGCGACTGCGCCGGACAGATGCTCCGTGCGCACGCCGGTGTCCTGGGCGATGCCGCGCACCGCGCCGGTCGCGGCGTTGACCGCCACCGCCGAATGGCCGACGGTGTCGATGGCGCCCTGCACCGTGTCCCGGAAATTTTCCGCCAGTTCGACCAGCATCCGGTTGGTCATGGTCATTACGGCGGTGCTGTAGGCGTCGAAGGACAGGTCGAGATCGAGGAAGATCGCGGTTTCCACCGCCCCCATGATCTTCATGGCGCGCGGCGCGTCGCGGCGGTGACGCTCGCCGATCAGAGCGCCCAGCCGCCCCATAACCAGCCGGTAGGCTCCGAAATACCAGCGCGGGTGCAGGCCGATGCGGTAATGCGCCTGGCCCACGGCCTTCACGCGCGTCAGGTAGACATCGTCGAAGTTCCCGGAAAACAGGTATCGCCAGTGGTTGACCTGGACATCCTTCAATCGCTCGACGGATTTTCCGTCCAGAATCTTCCGGAGTTCGGGAATGGCGAGAAGGTGGTCGTAGAAGTCTTTGAGAATGACAGGCAGGTGAGGCTCGCCGATGCTCCAGGCTTCCTTCAAAAGCGTGGCCGTCTCACCATCAATCCGCAAAAAGGAGAGGCGTTCCTGAATGCCGCCTTGAATGCCACTGTCCATGGTGTTCGTCTCTTTGTTCTTGATTGGCAAGCGTTGAGATACGGCTGGACCGGGGCTCCTCCCGGCTGATCGCCGCTTGGCTATCACCATGCGGGCATCATGGGCATGACAATTTTAACGATTGGTTTCGCGTTCTATTGCAGCTTTATAAAATATTGAATTTATCGAATTCTGATGAATAAAAAGAGGATATCAGGGAAACAAGATAATTTCTCATATCTGCCTTTTGCTGAGGTCATAGGAAATAAGGCGGCTTTCCAAGTCTCTGGAAATCTTCGCAAAGGTGCCGTGGGACAACGTTTGTCTCACGTCGGGCGCTTCACTGCCGAAACGTTTTAATACTCCGGTATGCGACAACCGGGCGCAGGCCTATGCCGGTCTCAGGCGGCGCTCTTCCACGGCTGCCAGCCGCCCAGACGAAGTCCGACCGCGATGCCGGTGAACGGGATGCGCAACTCAAGGTCGCGGGGCTGAAAGAAGGTCAGGCGTTCCGGCGTGCCGGTTGCGCCGTATTCCAGGCGGGCACCCTTCGGCTCCTCGGCGAACTCGTCGCTCATCACCTGCCAGATCTCCAGATCGTCGCCATGGTTGGAGATCTTGTACTGGCCGCAGCGCCAGACCGGGGCTTCGCCGACGCCGCCCTCGACCACCTTCTTGTCGCCGTCCATCTTGACGTCGCCCACGCCGGCGGCGCGGCCCGACATGGATGGCCCCTGGCTTTCCGCACGGAAGCCCAGCCGCAGCCAGGCGGAGCGGGTGCGCGGGATCATGCGGCGCAGCAGGCGCGCGTCCTCCGTCGCGAAATGGTCGGGATCGTCGTACAGGATGCGGTCAAGCGCCGCGGCGATGACGAAGCGATCGTCGATGGTCAGGCTGCCGGCGGTCGCACGGCTGGTCGGCTCGGTCATACAGCACATCCGTTCACGGGCGCCGGCACATCATACACGCAACCCTGGAGCCCCCGCACCTCTCAAGGGCTGTGGTTGCAGGGGCCGTGGTTTCAAGGGCCGTGGTTTCAAGGGCCATGGTTTCAAGGTTGGTGCGGACGGGGCCGAATGCCAGACCGGCTCAAGGCCGGACTCCACGGCACGCCCCCGCGACGCTATGCTGCGCCCCCGGCGGCGCCCGCCGATCCAGCGCCGTCCACCCGAGAAGGCATCGAAGAGACCCGCCATGAACGACCTGTTCGATACCCCCGCCGCGCTCCGCAGCATCCCCGTGGAGGAGTTGACGGTGGAGCAGGCGCAGGCGGAACTGGCCGCGCTGGCCCAGGAGATCGCCCACCACGACCGGCTCTACCACCAGCAGGACAAGCCGGAGATATCCGACGCCGACTACGACGCGTTGGTCCGCCGCAACAACGGGATCGAGGCGCGCTATCCGGAGCTGCGCCGGGCCGATTCGCCGTCGCTGCGCGTCGGCGCCGCCCCGTCGGCGGCCTTCCGCAAGGTGCGGCACGCGCTGCCCATGCTGTCGCTCGGCAACGCCTTCGAGCCGGAGGAGGCGCACGAGTTCGTCGCCCGCGTCCGCCGTTTCCTCGGCCTGCCCGACGACGCCCCGCTGGTCTTCGTGGCCGAGCCGAAGATCGACGGGCTGTCCTGCTCGCTCCGCTACGAGAACGGCCGGCTGGTCCTGGCCGCCACCCGCGGCGACGGGACGGAGGGCGAGGACGTGACCGCCAATGTCCGCACCATCAAGGACGTGCCGCAGACCCTGGAGGCGCCCTATCCCGCGGTGCTGGAGGTGCGCGGCGAGGTCTACATGAACCGCGACGACTTCCTGGCCATGAACCGCGCCTACGCGGAGCGGGGGGAGGACCTGTTCGCCAACCCGCGCAACGCCGCCGCCGGTTCGCTGCGCCAGAAGGATTCGAAGATCACCGCGTCGCGCCCGCTCTGCTTCTTCGGCTACGCGCTGGGCGAGCTGTCGGAGCCGATCGCCGACACCCAGTGGGGTATCCGCGAGCGCCTGCGCGGCTGGGGCTTCTCGCTGAACCGCCCGGCCAACCTGTGCGACGGCGCCGAGGCGCTGCTGACCCATTACCGCAAGATCGGCGAGGAGCGCTCGGCGCTGCCCTTCGACATCGACGGGGTGGTCTACAAGGTCAACAGCCTGGAGCTTCAGCAGCGGCTGGGCTTCGTCAGCCGGGCGCCGCGCTGGGCCATCGCCCACAAATTCCCGGCGGAGCAGGCGCAGACCCGGCTGAAGGGAATCACCATCCAGGTCGGCCGCACCGGCGCCCTGACTCCGGTGGCCGAACTGGAGGACATCACCGTCGGCGGCGTCGTGGTCAGCCGCGCCACGCTGCACAACGAGGACGAGATCGCCCGCAAGGACGTCCGCATCGGCGACCTGGTCACCGTGCAGCGGGCCGGCGACGTGATCCCGCAGATCGTCGGGGTGGTCGAGGGGCAGCGCCCCGCCGACGCCATGCCCTACGTCTTCCCCAACCATTGCCCGGTCTGCGGCAGCCTCGCCGTGCGCGAGCCGGACGAGGCGGTGCGCCGCTGCACCGGCGGCCTGATCTGCGCCGCCCAGGCCAAGGAGCGGCTGCGCCATTTCGTGTCGCGCAATGCCTTCGACATCGAGGGGCTGGGCGAGAAGACCATCGAGGAGTTCTGGGAGGACGGGCTGATCCGCTCCCCCGTGGACATCTTCACGCTGGAGCGCCGGGTGGCGGCGGGGGAGATCGCCATCCTCGGCCGTCCGGGCTGGAAGGAGAAGTCGGTCGAGAACCTGTTCGCCGCGATCAACCAGCGGCGCGAGCGCATCGACCTGCATCGCTTCATCTTCGCGCTGGGCATCCGCCACATCGGCGAGGTGACGGCCAAGTCGCTGGCCCGCCAGTACGGCTCGATCGACGGCTGGCTGGAGGGGATGGAGCGCGCCGTCGCCAACATGCCGGGCGAGGCGTGGCGCGACCTGCACGCCCTCAACGGCCTCGGCCCGGTGAAGGCCGACGCGCTGCTCGCCTGGTTCGCCGACCCGGAGAATCTGCCGAAGCTGGACTTCTACGCCGGCCAGGAGGCGCTGCGGCTGGACAGCGTCATCAAGCTGCTGGGCATCAAGAAGGTGGACAGCCGCGCCGCCCAGGCTCTGGCCGAGCGCTACGGCGCCCTGGCGGACTGGAAGGCGGCGATGCTCGCCGCGGTCGGCGCGCAGCCCGGCCCTGGCTGGGGCGAGCTGGTCGCCATCCCCGACGTCGGCGAAGTCGCCGCGGAGGAGTTGGCCGGCTTCTTCCAGGAGGAGCGCAACCGCGCCATCATCCACGACCTGCGCGCCGCCGGCGTGCGGGTTGCCGACTCCGAGCGCCCGAAGGCGGCCAGCGGCTCGCCCGTCGCCGGCAAGACGGTGGTCTTCACCGGCACGCTGGAGACCATGACCCGCACCGAGGCCAAGACCCGCGCGGAGTCGCTGGGGGCCAAAGTGGCCGGCTCGGTTTCGGCCAAGACCGACTACGTCATCTGCGGGGCGGACGCGGGCAGCAAGGCCGCCAAGGCGCACGACCTCGGCGTGACCATCCTCAGCGAGCAGGAGTGGGCCGAACTGATCGCCGGCTGACCGGAGAAAGGAAGGGGAGGGGCGGCGCGGCTGAGTGCCGCGTTGACGCCCCTCGCCGCCGGTTCCATAAAGGGTCGAAGCGCCATAAGAAGAACGAGACGGGGGATCGCCATGGACTCCATTCAATGGTCGCGCTGGATGAGCGTCGGCATCGAAGAGCTCGATGAGGATCATCGCGTTCTCGTGGACATCGTCAACAAGCTGGGTGCGGACGAAAACCGCGCGTCACCTGAGGTCATCGAAGCGATCCTCGACGAACTGATCCATTACACCAAGGATCACTTCGCACGCGAAGAAGCGCACATGGCCCAGGCCAACTACCCGACCTTCGCCGCGCACAAGGCCCTGCACGACGCGTTGACGCGCAACGTCGAATCCTACCGGGAGCGCTTCCACGCCCAGCGCGACACCATCACGGGCGACGAGGTGTTCGAATTCTGTGCCGACTGGCTGGGCAAGCACATCCTCAAGGAAGACACCCGTTTCGGCGCCTACGCCGCGGATCGGTGAGCGGATTGGCCCTCTCTCCTCCGCTCACGCGCAAACGACGTTTGCGCTGACGCGGCAGGCGGACCTTTGGTCCGCCGAAAGCGGGGAGAGGGAAGGGGCCCACGCCGCACCGGCGTGGGAAGGGTGAGGGGGATGCGCGTGGCGGTGCGTTCGGCAAAGGCGCACCCCCCTCACCCTGACCCTCTCTCCGGAAGGGAGAGGGGATTTCAACCCTGCATCCTCAGCCGAAGTCTCAAAAACACAACATAAAATGTTGATATAATTCAATATTTTATCGATTCCGGGTGCAGCGCGGAAAAACCCTACCCCTCGCTCCCCCGGAAGGGGAGGGGAGTGCGCGCGCGACGCGCTTCGCGCGAACCCGGAAGGGGAGGGGAGTGCACGAAACGAAAATGCCCTCCCCGGAAGGGGAGGGCAGGGGCAGCGCGACGCTGCGAGGCGCGGATCAGGCGACGGCGAGCCGTTCGGTCGCGTGCCAGACGGCGCCCGGCAGCGCCGTGCTCGGCGGGGTTTCGTAGCACCAGGCGCTGGCGTCGGCGAACAGCGCGTGCAGGAGCTGGTTGTTCAGGGCGTGGCCGGACCGCACGCCGTGGAAGTGACCGACGAACATCGCGCCGGCCAGATAGAGGTCGCCGACCGCGTCGAGGATCTTGTGGCGCACGAACTCGTCGTCGAAGCGCAGGCCGCCCTCGTTCATCACCTCGTCCCCGGAGATCACCACCGCGTTGTCCAGCGAGCCGCCGCGGGCGAGACCCATCTTGCGCAGCCCTTCGACCTCATGCAGGAAACCGAAGGTGCGGGCGGCGCTGATCTCGTCGCGGAAGGTCTCGGCGTCCAGCTCCATCTCGTGGCTCTGCTGGGCGATGGCCTTGCTGGCGAAGTCGATCTCGAAGCTGAAGCCCGTCGTGTGGTCCGGCGTGAAGGTGGCGCTCTTGTTGCCCTCGGTCACGGTGACCGGCTTCAGGATGCGGATGGCGCGGCGCGGCGCGTTCTGCGACACGGTGCCGACGCGCTCGATGGCCTCCACGAAGGGGGCGGCGCTGCCGTCCATGATCGGCACCTCGATGTTGTCCAGCGCAACCACGGCGTTGTCCACGCCGCAGCCGGCCAGCGCCGACATCAGATGCTCGATGGTGCCGATGGTGGTGCCGTGGGCGTTGCCGATGACCGTGCACAGCTTGGTGTCGACCACATGGTCCCAGCGCGCCGGGATCACCGCGGCGGGGCCGCTGAGATCGCTGCGCCGGAAGACGATGCCGGTGTTCGGCTCGGCCGGGGAAATCGTCAGGGTGACCGTCGCGCCCGTATGCAGCCCGACGCCCGAGCAACGCACCGGCTTCGCCAGGGTACGCTGCAGCATGCCTTCGGTCTTGATGCGATTCTGAGCCACGGTGTCTGTCCCGTTTCAATCTTGGTCTTGTGCGGTCGATCCGCGACTTGCCGCCGGTCTCCTTCGGGAGGGGGCGGGTTATCGCTTATGACTGCATATGCTAGGTATCATTGGCCCCTGTGGAGGACAAATCACTCTTTGTTACCGTTTGTTGCAGGGCGGCAGAGAACCGTCGCCGGACGCGAAACGGGCGCTCCCCAGGCATGAAAAGACCGCCCCCGGAGCGTTCTTGCGAAGCTCTGGAGGCGGTTTGAAGTCTAACAGGTTGTGGATGCCCGCCGATGCCGCTTCGAAAGAGGCGGCGGCGACCGGCGGGTTGCTGTTGCCCTCAGATCAATTGGGCCAGCCTCGTTGACGCGTCAGTTGGCCTGACGGCGCAGGAAGGCGGGGATGTCCAGCGCTTCCTCGTCAATCTTCTGGGTGGTGCCGTCGCCCATCGCCTGCGGGCGCGGAGCCTGGGCCATCGGCGGCTGCGGCATCACCGGCTGCTGGTGCTGCGGCTGGTGCTGCTGGGGCTGATGGTGATGCTGCGGCTGATGCTGCGGCTGGGGGGCCGGCTGCGGCGCCGGGTCGGCCTTGCGACCGGCCAGACCGGTGACCAGACCGAACAGGAAGTTCGGCTTGCGAGCCGGCGGCTCCGTCTGGGCGGCGGCGGCGAGCTGGCTCGACATCGGCGGGGCGTTCATCGGCTGGCGCGGGCCGGGATCGGCGGCCTTCGGGGCGATGAAGTGGCCGTCGCGGCGCTCACTGTGCAGCGGGCCGGTGGGGATGTTGCGCGCCGGAGCGGACTCCACCGGCTGCATGGCGTCGTGGCCCATCGGCATGTGCGGGTGGTGCGCATGCTGCGGGGCGTGCTGGACCATCGGGTCCATCGGATGCTGTGCCGGATGCTGGACCGGAACATGCTGCTGGACCTCGGTCGGATGGACCGGCTGCTGGATCTGGGGCTGCGGCTGCGCGACCCCGCCCATCGGGCGCGGCGGCAGACCGGCGCCGGGGATCGCCGGGGCGACCGCACCGGAGGAGGCGAGCGGCGCCGGGGCGGCCTGGGTCAGACCGGCGGCACCGGCGGGCTTCTTGGCACCGGCGTTGCCGCCGTTGCGGTCGGAGACCAGCGACAGGTTGACCGGGTGCAGGGTGCGCGGGTTGGACATCGCCGCGGCGTCGATGCCGGTGGCGACCACCGACACGCGCATCACGCCGTCCAGCGAGCTGTCGAAGGTCGAGCCGAAGATGATGTTGGCGTCCGGATCAACCTCGTCGCGGACGCGGTTCGCCGCCTCGTCGACCTCGAACAGGGTCATGTCGTAGCCGCCGGTGATGTTGATGAGGACGCCGCGGGCTCCCTTCATCGACACGTCGTCGAGCAGCGGGTTGGAGATGGCGGCCTCGGCGGCCTCGATGGCGCGGCGCTCGCCGCCGGCCTCGCCGGTGCCCATCATCGCCTTGCCCATCTCGGTCATCACCGAGCGGATGTCGGCGAAGTCGAGGTTGATGAGGCCGGGCATCACCATCAGGTCGGTCACGCCGCGCACGCCGGAATGCAGAACGTCGTCGGCCATCTTGAAGGCGTCCGCGAAGGTCGTCTTCTCGTTGGCGATGCGGAACAGGTTCTGGTTCGGGATGATGATCAGCGTGTCGACATACTGCTGCAGCTCGGCGATGCCCGATTCGGCCAGCCGCATGCGATGCGCGCCCTCGAAGTGGAAGGGCTTGGTCACCACGCCGACGGTCAGCAGGCCGCGCTCGCGGGCGGCGCGGGCGATGACCGGAGCGGCACCCGTGCCGGTGCCGCCGCCCATGCCGGCGGTGATGAACACCATGTTGGCGCCTTCGAGGTGACCGATGATCTCCTCGAGCTGCTCCTCGGCGGAGGCGCGGCCGACGTCCGGCTTGGAGCCGGCGCCCAGGCCGCGGGTCATGGTGGTGCCGAGCTGGACACGCTTCTCGCAGAGCGAGCCCTTCAGGGCCTGCGCGTCGGTGTTGCCCACGACGAAGTCCACGCCTTCCAGGTTGGACTTGATCATGTTGTTCACGGCGTTGCCGCCGGCGCCGCCGACACCGAAGACGGTGATGCGGGGCTTCAGTTCAGGTTCGATGCTGGGGATGGTCACGTTGATCATGTTATGGCCTCCACAACCTTTTGATTGGTTCGATGCTTTGCGTCGCGGGTTTTTGCCCGGTTGGATCCGGGGGATGTTTTTTAGGCAGGAACAGCGTGGTTCGGCGGGAGCCTTTTTGGGGCCGGGAACCATTTCTGGTGGGTCATAGGTTCTCCCGCAGCCACAGGCCGACACGCCCGAAGAACCCCGTGCCGGCGCCAGCCTCATGGCCCGCCACGGGAAGTTCCGCCGGATTGCGCACGGCGTGCAGAAGGAGGCCCGCGGCGGTCGCGTAGGACGGACCGCCTTGCGCCTCGTTCAGACCGGTGATCCGCGTCGGTCGCCCGATGCGGACCTGTTTGTCCAGGATCAGCTGCGCCAGCTCGCGCATGCCCGGCAGCTGGCTGGCACCGCCCGTCAGGACGACGCGCCGGCCGACCAGCTTCGCGTAGCCGGAATGCTCCAGCCGCGAGCGGACATGCTCGAAGATCTCCTCCAGCCGCGGCTGGATGATGCGCACCAGATAGGATTTCGGCAGGTTGTTGGCGCCGAGGCGCTCCTCCTCGCCGACCTGGGGGACGTCGATCATCTCGCGCTCGTCGGCGGGGCTGGTGATGGCGCTGCCGTGCAGCGTCTTCATGCGCTCCGCATGGACGACCGGCGTGGTCAGCCCGCGCGCGATGTCGTTGGTGACGTGGTTGCCGCCCAGCCGGATGCAGTCCGACCAGACCAGCGTGCCTTCGGAGAAGACGGAGATCGTTGTGGTGCCGCCGCCCATGTCGATGCAGGCGGAGCCCATCTCCATCTCGTCGTCGACCAGACAGGCGAGGCCGGAGGCGTAGGGGCTGGCGACCAGACCCTCGATGTCGAGGTGGCAGCGGGCCACGCAGGTCTGCAGGTTGCGCACCGCCCCGGCGGGCGAGGTGATGACGTGGGCCTGGACGCCCAGCCGCTCGCCATACATGCCCTTGGGGTCGCGGATGCCGCGGCTGCCGTCGAGCGCGAAGCCGACGGGGATCGCGTGGACCAGCGCCTGGTCGGGGCCGACCTGCAGGCTGCGGGCGTGGGCCAGCGCGCGGCGGACGTCGCCCTCCGTCACCTCCTGGCCGGAGACGGGGACCTCGGCGTTGAAGCCGTGGGAGATCGGGGAGGACACGTTGACGATCACGTCGCGGATCGTCTCGTTGGCCATCTGCTCGGCGGCGTGGACGGCGGCGCCGATGGAGGTCTCAGCCGCCTCCATGTCGATGATGGCGCCGGCGCGCACGCCCGTGGCGATCTGGTGGCCGATGCCGACGATGCGCACGGCCCCCGCATCCTCGACGCGGGCGATGAGGCAGCACACCTTGGTCGAGCCGACGTCCAGCGCGGCGATGATCCCGCCGCGTGTGGCCCGTTTTGGCTTTTTCGCCCCGTTGAAGCCCATGTTCAGCACAACCCTATGGCCTCGATGCGTCCGGTCGTTCGCGTTTCAGAAAGAGGGGTTCAGGAAGAGGGGGGGCGGAGCATCACGTCTTCTTGCCCGGCTTCTTCTTGTTCTCCTCCTCCGTCCAGGGCAGGACGGCGGTGGCGGAGGTCTGCAGCACGGCGCGGTCGTTCTGGCGCAGGTCGATGGCCACGATGTCGCGATCGAGGACCTGACCCGTCGCGTCCATCTCCGCCAACTGGCGCAGCGCGGACGGCATGCGGGCTTCCGGCAGTTTCACCACGACACCGTTCTTCAGCTTGAGATCCCAGCGGCGGTCGCCGACCCAGGAGGCGGCGCTCACCTTTTCGCGCAGCGCCGGCACGTTGTCGAGGGCCGCGAGCAGCTTCGGCACCTGCATCGGCGCGTTGGCGCCGACGACCTGCGGCAGCGTCTCGATCCGCCGGTTGCCGCGGCGCGCCAGCTCGGTCGCGTCGGCCAGCGGGCGGCCTTCGCGGTCGATGACGGTGAACTTGCGGTCGTGCTGCCAGATCGCCGTCGGCTGCCGCTCGGTCAGGCGGACGAACAGGATGCCGGGCAGGTGGCGCTCGATGGAGGCCGAGGCGACCCAGGGCAGGCTTTCCAGCTTCTCCTTGGCGTCGGACAGCGTGACGGCGAGGATCGGGTCGCCGCGCTGCACGCCGAGCACGCGCAGGATGGAGGCCGGGTCGGTCTCGGTGCGGCCCTCGACCAGCACGTCGGCGATGGCGAAGCCGGCGGACGCGCTGGTCTGGATCAGGCTTTCCTGGAGCGCCGCGGTGGTCTCGGCGAAGGTGCCGCGCTGCCACGCCGACGCGGCCATGCCGGCGACGACCAGGACGGGCGTCAGCAGGATGGCCGCCTTGACCGCGGGACGGGTCCAGCGCGGCCAGGCGCGGCGGCGGTTGCCTTTCTGGGCCGACTTCGCCATGGCGCGCGGCGGCACGGGCATGTCGTCGCGGGCCCGGTTCGCAGAGCCCCCGAAGCCGGCGCGGAACTGCGGATCGATGCTCAGTCGAGTTGACATGCGGCGTTCTCCACCATCCAAGCGACGAGAGCCCCGTAGGAGAGCCCCACGGCAGCGGCCTGTTCGGGAACCAGCGACAGCGGCGTCATGCCCGGCTGGTTGTTGATTTCCAGGAAAAAGAGTCCGTCGGTCCCACTTTTACGATCATCCCAGCGGAAGTCGCTGCGCGAAACGCCGCGGCACCCCAGGGTCCGGTGGGCCAGAATCGCCAGCCTCTTGGCTTCTTCCGCGACGGTCTCGGGAATCTGCGCGGGCACAGTATGAACGGCATGACCGGCGCTGTATTTAGCCGTGTAGTCATACACCTGCGCTTCGAACCGGATTTCCGTCACTTCGAGGGCGCGGCACTCGCCGTCCAGCCCGCCCATGACGCCCACGGTCAGCTCGCGGCCCGGGATGAACTCCTCGACCAGGGCGCGCTCGCCGAAGGTCCAGGCGTCGCCGACCGGGCTGTTCTGCCCCTCGCGCACCAGCGTGACCCCGACGGTCGAGCCTTCGTCCACCGGCTTGACGATGTAGGGGGCGGGCATTGGGTGGGCGCCGCCGGTCAGCTCGCCCTTGGTGAGGACGAGGCCCTTGGGCGAGCGCACGCCGACCGGGGCGAGCAGCGCCTTGGTCATCGCCTTGTCCATGGCGACGGCGGCGGCGCGCACGCCGGAATGGGTGTAGGGGATGCCGAGGAATTCCAGCACGCCCTGGATCGTCCCGTCCTCGCCGCCGCGCCCGTGCAGGGCGTTGAACACCGCATCGGGGCGCGGGTCGGTGAGCGCGCGCAGCAACCCCTCCAGGTCGCGCTGCACGTCCACCGCGGTGACGCGGTAGCCTTCCTCCTCCAGCGCCTTGGCGACGCCGGCGCCGCTGACCAGCGACACCTCGCGCTCCGCCGACCAGCCGCCCATCAGGACGGCGACATGCTTCTTGTGGGGGGTGGTCATGCGGACGCTCCTTCGCGGGCCACGCCGACCCGCTTGATTTCCCACTCCAGCGTGACGCCGGAGGTCTCGAACACGCGGCGCCGGACCTCTTCGCCCAGCGCCTCCAGCTCCGCCGCGGTGGCGGTGCCCTGGTTGATGAGGAAGTTGCAGTGCTTCTCAGACACCTGCGCGCCGCCGACGGTCAGCCCGCGGCAGCCGGCCCGGTCGATCAGCTCCCACGCCTTGTGGCCGGGCGGGTTCTTGAAGGTCGAGCCGCCGGTGCGCGAGCGGACCGGCTGGGTGTCGGCGCGCTTGCCGGAAATCTCCGCCATGCGCTGGGCGATCTCCGCCGGGTCGCCGGCCGCGCCGCGCAGGGTGGCGCCGGTGAAGATGACGTCCTCCGGCACCCCGGCGTGGCGGTAGGTGAAGCCCATGCCGGCGTTGTCGTAGGACACGCGCCCGCCCCGGCGGGTCACGCCCTGGGCGGAGACCAGCACGTCCTTGATCTCGTGGCCGTAGGCGCCGCCGTTCATGCGCAGCGCGCCGCCGATGGTGCCGGGGATGCCCGACAGGAACTCCAGCCCGGCGACGCCGGCGTCGCGCGCCACGGCGGCGACGTTCAGGTCGAGCGCCGCGGCGCCGGCCTCCAGAGTCAGCCCATCCGCCGCGATGCCGGCGAAGCCGCGGCCCAGCCGGATCACCACGCCGGGAATGCCGCCGTCGCGGATCAGCAGGTTCGACGCCACGCCCAGCACCGTCACCGGCACGTCGTCCGGCAGGCCGGCCAGGAAGCCGGCCAGATCGTCGGCGTCCTCCGGACGGAACATGACCTCCGCCGGCCCGCCGACGCGGAACCACGTCACGTTGGCCAGCGGTGCCGCGGCGGTCAGCCGTCCGCGGCAGGCGGGCATCCGGTCGATGAGGGAGGCGGTGATGGCTGTCATCGGAAAACCCGTCACGCCTTGCCCGACAGCTTGTCCAGCTCGCCCGGCAGGGCGTTGGCCCACTGGGTGATGTTGCCGGCGCCCAGGCAGACCACGAGGTCGCCGGACCGCGCGATCTCACGGATGAGCTGAGGCAGTTCGTCCGGGCCGTGCAGGGCGAGCACCTGACGGTGGCCGTGCATGCGCAGGCCCTCGACGAGGCTGTCGCGGTTGACGTTCTCGATCGGCTGCTCACCGGCGGCGTAGACGTCCGCCACGATCACCGCGTCGGCGTCGTTGAAGCAGGTGCAGAACTCCTCGAACAGGTTGGCGAGGCGCGAGTAGCGGTGCGGCTGCACGACGGCGATGGTGCGGCCGGTGCCGGCGGTGCGCGCCGCCTTCAGCACGGCGGCGATCTCCACCGGGTGGTGGCCGTAATCGTCGATGACGGTGATGCCGTTCGACTCGCCGGTCTTGGTGAAGCGGCGCTTGACGCCCTGGAACTTCGCCATGCTGTCGCGCATCACCACGTCGGGCAAGCCCATCTCGTTGCCCACCGCGAAGCAGGCCAGCGAGTTCTGGACGTTGTGCGGCCCGTACATCGGCAGGCGGACGCCGATGATGGTCCGGCTCTCCCCGGTGTGGCGGTCGTCGATCACCACGTCGTACTCCGCACCCTCGGTGCCCAGCCGCATGTTCACGGCGCGCACGTCGGCCTGCGGGCTGAAGCCGTAGGTGATGATGCGGCGGTCCGACACGCGCGGGATCATCGCCTGCACCTCGGGATGGTCGATGCAGAGCGCGGCGAATCCGTAGAAGGGAATGTTCTGGACGAAGCTGTCGAAGGCGGCCCGCATGTTGTCGAAGGTGCCGTAATAGTCCAGATGCTCCGGGTCCATGTTGGTGACCACGGCGATGCAGGCCGGCAGCTTGATGAAGGTGCCGTCGCTCTCGTCCGCCTCGACGACCATCCAGTCGCCGGAGCCGAGCCGGGTGTTGGTGCCGTAGGCGTTGATGATGCCGCCGTTGATGACCGTGGGGTCGAGGTTGGCGTGCTCCAGCATGTTGCCGACCATCGAGGTCGTCGTGGTCTTGCCGTGGGTGCCGCCGATGGCGATGGCCCATTTCAGGCGCATCAGCTCGCCCAGCATCTCGGCGCGGCGGACCACCGGGACCAGGGCGGCGCGGGCGGCGACGACCTCCGGGTTGTCGCGCTTGACGGCGGAGGAGACGACGACGACCGCGGCACCGGCGATGTTCTCCGCGCGGTGGCCGATGCTGATCTGGATGCCCAGCCCGCGCAGCCGCTTGACGTTGGCGCTCTCCGCCAGGTCGGAGCCCTGGACGGTGTAGCCGAGGTTGCGCAGCACTTCGGCGATGCCGCTCATGCCGATGCCGCCGATGCCGACGAAATGGATGGTGCCGATCGAGAGGGGGAGGGCGCGCATGTCTGGATTACTTTCCGCGGCGGAGCATCAGGCTGAGGGTGGCGTCCACGGCCATGTCGGACAGGCCGTAGGGAAGGGGCTGGGAACCGATCGTGACGTGCAGCCGGTCGCGCAGGAAGCCGGCGCCGGCACGCGGCAGCAGCGGGCAGTCGGGCCGGTTGCTCCAGGCGCCTTCGGTCCGGGTCATGTCCGCCGGCCAGTCGCCCAGGGGCCGGGACGAGGGGGGCCGGGACGAGCGGGGGCGTGCGATGGTGCTGCGCGTTGCCTTAATCATTCCGCGGCTTCCTTGGTTCGGGCGTGGTTCGGGTTGGCGATCATGTCGAGCACGGCGTCGGCCAGCCGGCGCGCGGCGTCGGCCATGCCCCAGCCGTGGGCGGCCTGCGCCGCGGCGGTCAGCGCGTCGGGCGACTCCAGCAGCGCCGTCAGGCGGGCGGCGAGCGCGTCGGCGGTGAAGTCCGGCTGCGCCATCACCCAGGCGGCCCCGGCGGCGGCGAGCTGCCGCGCGTTGGCCGTCTGGTGGTCGTCCATGGCATGCGGATATGGCACAAGAATGGCCGGGCGCCCGATGCAGGTCAGTTCGGCGATGGTCGAGGCGCCGGCCCGCGTGACGGCGAGGTGGCAGGCGGCCAGCCGGTCCGGCACGTCGCGGAAGAAGCTCTCCAGTTCCAGCCCGCCGAGGCCCATGCCGGCGTAAGAGCGGCGGGCGGCCTCCAGGTCCTCGGGCCGGCACTGCTGCGCCAGATGGATGCGGGCGCGGAGATCGGCGGGCAGCCGGCCCAGCGCTTCGGGGATGACTTCGGAGAAGACGCGCGCGCCCTGGCTGCCGCCCATCACCAGGATGCGGACGGGGCCGCCGGGGGCGGGAACGGCATAGGCGGCATCGCGCTGGGCGGCGATGGCGGGGCGGACCGGGTTGCCGGTGCGGACGAGGCGCGACCGGTGCTCCTCCTTCACCGAGGCGACCTCGGGGAAGGCGACGGCGATGCGCCGCGCGGCGGCGGCGAGCATCCGGTTGGCGCGGCCCAGCACGGCGTTCTGCTCGTGCAGCATCACCGGCACGCGGCCTTGCGCGGCGGCGTAGACCGTGGGGACGGAGGGGTAGCCGCCGAAGCCGACGACCGCCGCCGGCTTCAGGTGGCGCATCAGCGCGTTGGCGCCGAGCAGGCCGAGGCCCATCTGCCACGCCGCGTTCATCTTGGCCAGCAGGTTGCCGCCGGGGGCGGCGGAGCGGATGCGGTGGACCGTCACCTCCGGCAGGCTGTCGCCGAAGGCTTGGCCGCGCTTGTCGGTGACCAGCGCCACCGCCTCGCCGCGGGCCAGCAGCTCGCGCGCCAGCGCTTCCGCCGGGAAGAAGTGCCCGCCGGTGCCGCCGGCGGCCAGGATGATGGGGCGTTGGGTGGTGTCGGCCATCGTCGTCACTCCGCCGGGCCGAAGCGCTTGCGAGTCAGCGCCAGCACCATGCCCATGCCGAAGCCCAGCGCCAGCAGCGAGGAGCCGCCGTAGGAGATGAAGGGCAGCGTCATGCCCTTGGTCGGCATCAGATGCAGGGCGGAGCCCATGTTGATCGCCGCCTGGAGGCCGAACTGGATCAGCAGGCCGCTCGCCGCCAGCAGCACGAAGTAGTTGGTGTCGTTGAACACCCGAGCGAAGCCGCGCAGCACGATGAAGGCGAACAGGATGATGATGATCAGGCAGAAGATCAGCCCCATCTCCTCGCCGGCGACGGCGAAGATGAAGTCGGCGTGGCTGTCCGGCAGCGAATATTTCACCGTTCCCTGGCCGGGGCCGGTGCCCATCAGCCCGCCGTTGGCGAAGGCCTCCAGCGAGCGGCTGACCTGATAGGTGTCGCCGCTCGACGGATCGAGGAAGCGGTTGATGCGGCTGTGGACGTGCGGCAGCGTGAAATAGGCGCCGACGAGGCCGGCCACACCCAGCACGCCGAGGCCGCCGACGAGCATGATGTTCAGCCCGGCCAGGAAGAACTGCGAGAACCACACCGCCGAGACCACCACCGTCATGCCCAGGTCGGGCTGGAGCAGCAGACCGCCGACGGTGAGGCCGTAGAGCAGGATCGACAGGATCGTGCCGGGGAAGCCCGGGTTGGTGCGCGACAGCGAGAACAGCCACGCCCCGACCACCGCGAAGGCCGGCTTCACGAACTCCGACGGCTGGATCGAAAGGCCGGGGATGTGGATCCAGCGCCGCGCGCCTTTGATCTCGACGCCGACGACCAGCGTCGCGTAGACCATCGCCACCGAAATCAGGAAGACCACCAGCGCTGCCCGCCGCACGCCGCGCGGGCTGAGCAGCGAGACGCCGCACATGATGGCAACGCTGGGGATCAGCATCATCAGGTGGCGTTCGACGAAGTAGAAGGTGTCCTGGATGCCGATGCGCTCCGCCACCGGCGGGCTGGCCGCGGTGATCAGGACCGTGCCGAGCGCCATCAGCACCGCCAGCGCGGCGAGCTGCCAGCGGTCCACCGTCCACCACCAGCGGCCGAAGATGGATTGGTCGGTGCGGTCGAAGGTGATCATCAGGCGCGGTCCCCCGGAACGGCGTTGCCTTCGAGACGGTTCACGGCGTCGGCGAAGGCCTCGCCGCGCTTCTCGAAATTCGCGAACTGGTCCCAGGAGGCGCAGGCCGGCGACAGCAGCACGCAGGCGCCGGGCAGCGCCTTGGCCAGCGCCAGCTCCGCCGCGGCGTTGACCGCAACGTCCAGCGTGCCGCAGCGGGTGTGTGGGACCTTGTTGGCCTCCAGCCACACGGCGAAACGGTCCGACGCCTCGCCGATCAGGAAGGCGTGGCGGACGCGCGGGGCGTAGGCCTCCAGACCGTCCAGCCCGGTCTCCTTCGCCTGACCTCCAAGAATCCAGTAGATCGGGTCGAAGGTCGCCAGGGCCTTTTCCGTCGCATCGGCGTTGGTCGCCTTGCTGTCGTTGACGAAGCGCACGCCGTCGATGGTCCGCACCAGCTGCTGGCGGTGGGCGAGGCCGGGGAAGGTGGTCATGGCGGCGACGATGGCCGGGGTCGGCACGCCCGCCGCCTTGCAGGCTGCGAAGGCCGCGGCGGCGTTCTGCCAATTGTGGGTGCCGAGCAGCGCCGGGAAGGCGGCCAGTTCGGCCACGCGCTCCGCGGCGCCGAAGGTGTCGTCGACCAGCCAGCCGTCCGCGGCGTAGACGCCGCCGGGCACCGGACCCAGGGCGGAGACCGGCCAGATCACTTGGTCGCCCTTGGCCTTCAGCTCCTCCCAGATCGCCCGGCAGGTCGGGTCGTCCACGCCGATCACCGCGGTGCGCGGCTTGGTCTGGCGGTGGAAGACGAGCTTCTTGGCCGCGACGTAGCCGTCCATGCCGCCGTGCCGGGCCAGATGGTCCGGCGTGATGTTGAGCAGCACCGCCACGTCGAAGGTGATCGAATAGGTCAGCTCAAGCTGGTAGCTCGACATCTCCAGCACGTAGCTGCCGCCGGCCCCGACGGAGGGGAAGGTCAGCGCCGGGGTGCCCAGGTTGCCGCCAACCGCGATGCGCCGTCCGGCGGCCTCCATCACATGGCCGATCAGGGTCGTCGTGGTGGACTTCCCGTTGGTGCCGGTGATGCCGATGTAGGCCGAATCGCGCTCCGACCGGGCCAGCAGCTCGATGTCGCAGACCAGCTCGATGTTCGCTGCGCGGGCGCGCAGCGCCACCGGGTGGGGCTTCGGGTGGGTGTGCGGGATGCCCGGCGACCAGACGATGGTGGTCAGCTCGGTCAGGTCCGCCGTGGTCAGGTCGACGACCTTGTAGCCCTTGTCGAGCGCGGCGGCGCGGCTGGACTCGTTGTCGTCCCACACCCACACGTCGGCGCCGCTTTGGGTCAGCGCCTCCGCCGTGGCGAGGCCCGACTTGCCCAGCCCCATGACCGCCACCGGCAGTCCTTCCATGTAGAACAGGTTGATCATCGGGCGGCGACCCTCAGCGGAGCTTCAGCGTGGACAGGCCGACGAGGGCCAGGATGGAGGCGATGATCCAGAAGCGGATGACCACGGTGGACTCCGCCCATCCCTTCTTCTCGAAGTGATGGTGCAGGGGCGCCATGCGGAACACGCGCTTTCCGGTCAGCTTGAACGAGGCGACCTGGACGATCACCGACACGGTCTCCAGCACGAACAGGCCGCCGATGATCGCCAGCACGATCTCGTGCTTGGTGACCACGCTGACGGCTCCCAGCGCGCCGCCGAGGGCCAGCGAGCCGGTGTCGCCCATGAAGACCATGGCGGGGGGCGCGTTGTACCAGAGGAATCCGATCCCCGCACCGACCAGAGCCCCGCAGAAAACGGCAAGCTCACCAGCACCGGGCACATGGTGGATCTGGAGATAGTTGGCGAAGATCGCGTTGCCGGTGAGGTAGGCGATCAGGCCGAAGCAGCCCGCCGCGATCATCGTCGGCACGATGGCGAGGCCGTCCAGCCCGTCCGTCAGGTTCACCGCGTTCGACGCGCCGACCATGACGAAGGCGCCGACGGGGATGAAGAACCAGGAAAGCTGGATCAGGAAATCCTTGACGAAGGGCACGGCCAGACCGCCGGACAGCGGCGGCGCCGACACATACATGATGGCGGCGGCGGCGGAGACGCCGATGATGATCTCCCAGGTCAGGCGGAAGCGGCCCGACAGCCCCTTGGTGTTGCGCTTGGTCAGCTTCAGGTAGTCGTCGCCGAAGCCGATCAGCCCGTAGCCGATCGTCACCAGCAGCACGATCCAGGTGTAGGCGTTCGTCAGGTCGACCCACAGCAGTGTGCTGATCGACACGGCGATCAGGATCATCAGGCCGCCCATGGTGGGCGTGCCCTTCTTCTTCGCATGGCTTTCCGGCCCGTCGGAGCGGATCGGCTGGCCCTCGCCCTGCTTGCGCTTCAGCCACGCGATCAGGCGCGGAAAGAACACGAAGCTGATGACGAGCGCCGTCAGCACCGCGCCTCCCGTCCGGAAGGTCAGATACCGGAACAGGTTGAACGGCGTGAAGACATCCGCCAGAGGAAAGAGCAGGTTGTAGAGCATCGTGAAGCGGTCAGCCTTTGTGCCCGTGCGCCGCGGTCTGATCCGTGTCAGCCGCGGGCGAGGAGCCGTTGTTGTTCTTGTCAGTTTGTTTGCTGTCTTTGGTGTCCAGGGCGGACAGGGCGTCCACCACCGTTGCCATGCGGCTGCCCAGCGAACCCTTGATCAGCACCACGTCGCCGCCGCGCACCGCACCGGCCAGGAGGGGGGCCAGTTCGGCGCTGGTTTCCGTCCAGGCGCCGCGCAGGGCGGCGGGCAGGCGGTCGAACAGGGCGCGCATGTGCGGGCCGCAGGCGTAGACGGCGTCCACATGCGCGGCGCGCAGCGGTTCGGCCAGCGCGGCGTGCAGGGCGTCGGCACGGTCCCCCAGTTCCCGCATGTCGCCCAGCACGGCGAGGCGCCGGCCGCCCGCGCCGGGGTCGATCTTGCCGAGCACCGCGAAGGTCGCGGTCATGGCGGCGGGGCTGGCGTTGTAGCTCTCGTCGATCAGCGTGAAGGCGCCCCTTGCGGCCTGGACGCGCTTGCGCGTGCCGCGGCCCTTGACCGGTGCGATGGTGGACAGCGCGCGGGCCGCCGCGGCGACGTCGGCACCCAGCGCCTTGACCGCCAGCAGGACGGCGAGGCTGTTCATCACCCAGTGCCGGCCGGGCAAGGCCAGACAGTACTGGATACGCTCGCCCCGGATGACCGCGGTCACGGCGCTGCAGGTGGCGTGCAGCGAGCACTCCATCAGACGCGCATCGGCGTCGGCGTGGGAGCCGAAGCTCCAGATGCGGCTCAGCCCCTGGGTGCGCGCGGCGGCGAGCAGACGGGCGAAATGGGGGTTGTCGCGGTTGAGGACGGCGACCCCGTTGGGGTTCATGCCCTCGAAGATCTCGGCCTTGGCGTCGGCGATCGCCTCGACGGAGTCGAAGAACTCCAGATGCGCCGCCTCGACCGTGGTGATGACCGCGACGTCGGGCATCACCTGCCGCGACAGCGGGCCGAGTTCGCCGGCGTGGTTCATGCCCAGCTCGAACACGCCGAACTCGCTGTCCTCCGGCATGCGGGCCAGCGACAGGGGCACGCCCCAATGGTTGTTCAGGCTGCCTTCGGTGGCGAAGGTGCGGCCCTGCGCCGACAGGACGTGGCGCAGCGCCTCCTTGGTGCTGGTCTTGCCGACCGAGCCGGTGACGCCCACCACCCTGGCCTGGGTGCGCAGCCGCGCGACATGGCCGAGATCGCCCAGCGCCGCCAGCGTGTCCTGCTCCACCGCCAGGAGGGAGGCGTCGCCCGGCACGCCCGGCGGCACGGTGCTGACCAGCGCCGCGGCGGCGCCGGCCTCCAGCGCCTTGGCGACGAAGTCGTGCCCGTCGAAGTTCGGCCCCTTGATGGCGACGAACAGGTCGCCAGGCGCCACCTTGCGGCTGTCGATGCTGACCCCGGTCGCCGCCCAGGAGCGCGTCGCCTGGCCGCTGGTGGCGGCGGCGGCGTCCTCGGCGGTCCACAGGACGGTCTTGGCCTCGCTCATGCTGCTCCAACCTCTGCCACGGCGGCTCGTGCCTCGGTCGCGTCGTCGAAGGGAAGGACTTCCGTCCCGACGATCTGACCATGCTCATGTCCCTTGCCGGCGATGACCAGGACGTCACCGGGCCGGAGGCTGCGGACGGCGGCGCGGATGGCCTCGCGCCGGTCGCCGATCTCCTCCAGGGCCGGGTGGCCCGCCAGGACCTCCTTGCGGATGGCCGCCGGCACCTCGGTGCGCGGGTTGTCGTCGGTGACGATGGCGCGGTCGGCCAGACGGCCGGCAAGCTCCCCCATCACCGGCCGCTTCCCGCGGTCGCGGTCGCCGCCGCACCCGAACACCGCGATCAGGCGGTTCCGGGCGTGCTGCTTCAGCGCCAGCAGCACCGTTTCCAGCGCGTCGGGCGTGTGGGCGAAATCGACATACACCGCCGCCCCGCAGGGGTGGGTGGCGACGTGCTGCAGGCGCCCCGGCACGCCTTCCAGGCGGGTCAGGGTGGCCAGAGCCTCGTCACGGTCCGCGCCGGAGCCGATCACCAGGCCGAGCGCGCACAGCACGTTCCACGCCTGGAAGCGGCCCGCCAGCGGCAGGTCCACGGTGATGTCGCGGCCCAGGACCGTCAGGTCCAGGCGCTGGCCGTGAGCCAGCGGCTCGACCCCGTTCACCCGGATCTCGCGACCGGCCAGACCGTATCCGAAGACGCGGTGACCGCGCTGTGAACAAATCCCGGCAAGTTCGGCAAAGGTGCCGCTGTCGGCGTTCAGAACGGCGGTTCCCCCATCGGGCAACACCCGTCCGAACAGCATCGCCTTGGCCTGGAGGTAGGCCTCCATCGTGCCGTGGTAATCCAGATGGTCGCGGGTCAGGTTGGTGAAGCCGGCGGCCTTCAGGACCACGCCGTCGAGTCGGAACTGCTCCAGCCCGTGGCTGGACGCCTCCATCGCCAGATGCTCGATCCCCTTGTCCTTGACGACGGCGAGATCGCGGTGGAGCGACACCGGGTCCGGGGTGGTCATCCCGCCGTAATCGTCCAGCCCCGGCCCGATCAGCCCCAGCGTCCCCAGGCTGGCCGCCTTCAGGCCCATGAGGTCCCACATCTGGCGGGCGAACTGCACGGTGGAGGTCTTGCCGTTGGTCCCCGTCACGGCGACCACGGTGTCCGGCTGCCGCCCGTGGAAGGCGGCGGCGAGGCGTGCGAAGAGGCGGCGCGGCTGCTCGTCCGTGATCAGCGTCGCGGCGCTGCCGGCGGGCAGGGCGGTCCCGATGGGCGCCACCACCGCGACGGCGCCCTTGGCGAGCGCGTCGGCGATGAAGGCGCGCCCGTCCGCCTTCGCGCCAGGCAGGGCGGCAAAGACGAAACCGGGCCTGACCGCGCGGCTGTCCGCGGTCAGCCCGGTCACATGGACGGCCGGCACCTCGATGGAGGAGGCCGCCGCGTCAGCGCGGCTTGTTGCCAGCAGGTGGGACAGAAGCAACGGTGCTGCCTTTCGGTTGCGCGGGCGGAGGCGGCGGTGCGGGTGGGGTCGTCTGACCGGCGGTGTTGATGTAGGTGGCGTTGATGACGTCGGGGGAAGCCTCGTCCACCGGCTGGACGCCCAGCAGCGGACCGATCTGCTTGACGATCCGGCCGACCGCGGGGGCGGCAACCCAGCCGCCGGTGGCGAAGCCGTAGGTCTTCTTGGTGCCCTTCGGCTCGTCGATCAGGACATAGACGATGTAGCGGGGGTCGTGCATCGGGAAGGCCCCGAGGAACGATGACATGCGGGAGTTCCGGGCGTAGCTCCGGCCCTTCTGCTTGTCCGCCGTGCCGGTCTTGCCGCCGACGACGTAACCCTTGGCGTTGGCCGACTTCGCCGTTCCGTCGGTGACCACGAAGCGGAAGAGGCGACGCATCATCGCCGAGGTCTTCGGGCTGATGACCTGTTCGCCCGGCACCTCCACCGCGGGGTCGCGCTTCAGCAGGGTCGGCGGGTGCAGCACGCCGCCGTTGATGATCGAGGCCGCGGCGTTGACCGTGTGCATCGGGCTGACCGACATGCCGTGGCCGAAGGAGATGGTCATGGCGTTGACCTCCCGCCACGGATTCGGCACCAGCGGCCAGCCGTTCTCCGGCAGTTCCAGCGAGGTCGGGCGGGTCATGCCCAGCTTGGTCATGAAGGACTTCTGGTGCTGCACGCCGAGCGTCAGCGCCATGCGCACCGACCCGAGGTTCGACGATTCTTGGAACACCTCCGCCACGGTCAGGTTGTGTTTGAACGCGTGGAATTCGCGGATCGTAAAGCGGCCGACCTTGATGTTGTTGATGGTGTCGAAGGTGTCGGACACGCGGATCTTGCCCGAATCCAGCGACATCGCCGTGTTGAAGATCTTGAAGGTGGAGCCCATTTCGTACACGCCGAGCGTCGCGCGGTTGAACAGCGTGTCCGGGTCAAGTCCCGTCGGGTTGTGCGGATCGAAGTCGGGCAGCGAAACCATGGACATGACTTCGCCGTTGCGGACATCGTAAATGATGCCGGCGGCGCCGATGGCGCTGAATTCTTCGATCGTCGTCTGCAATTCCTTCTTCATGATGTGCTGAAGGCGCAGATCAATCGAAAGTTGCAGCGGCTTTGGGTCGGTGGTCAGCCGCTTGTTGAACTGCTGCTCCAGCCCGGCGAGGCCGTTGTTGTCCACGCCGGTGAAGCCGACCAGATGCGAGGTCAGGTTGGAAGCCGGGTAGAAGCGGCGCTCCTCCCGTTCGAAATAGACGCCGGGCAGGCCCAGCCGGAACACGGCTGCCTGCTGCTTGGGCGTCAGGTTGCGCTTGATCCAGACGAACCGCTTGTCGCCGCTGAGCTTGGTCAGCAGGTCCTTGTAATCCAGCTCCGGCAGGGCGGTGGACAGCTTGCGCGCCACTTCGTCCGGCCGGCTCACCAGCTTCGGGTCGGCGTAGAGCGACTGCGTGGCGAGCGAGGTCGCCAGCAGGTTGCCGTTGCGGTCCACGATGTCGGCGCGGTTGACCGGCGGGGCGTCGACCTCCGCGGCCATGCGCGGGCGCGGTTCCGCCGCGTGGTTGAACAGCGTCGCGTCCACCAGCTTCACGCCGATGGCGGTAAAGACCACGGCGACCATGGCCGCGGTCACCATCAACCGGTTCCGGCTCTGCTCCAGCGCGACCGACAGCGACGTCCGCGGCTTGGAGGCCGGGGGCGGGACGCTGTAGGCGCCGTGCGCGGGATCGATGCCGGGCGGCGGAACGCTCATCGGTTGGCTCCGAGACGGGCGACGAGAAGACCGATGCTGTCATGCTGGGCCGGAGCGGCCGGGGGCGGGGCGGCCTGGAAGCCGGCCTGCTGCGGCTGCGGACGGGCCGCGGGCGGCGGCGCCAGCGTCCGGGAGGTGACCGGCGGCTTGGTGGCGACCTCCGTCGGCCTGGTGGTCACCACGGGCGCCGGGGCCGACTTGGCGGCGGAGGGGAGCGGTGGGACTTTGGCCGAGGCGGGCACGATGGCCGAGGGCTTGATCGGGGCCGGCTTGATCGGCGAGGCCGAGGCCGGGATCACCACGCCGCCCTGAACGCCGCCCTGCACGATGGCGCCGCCTCCCACGACGCTGTCCCCGGTGGAGGCGGTCGCCACGTTCGGCGTCTTGCCCGGCGTCTGGTTGCGGACCATCGGCGGCAGCGGGGCCTCCTCCGGCGCGACGGTGGGGGAGGGGCGCATCGGCACGATGGTCATCGCCACGAACTGGCGCGCCTCGGTCGGCTGCAGCGCCAGATGCTCGCGTGACAGGGTTTCGAGACGGGTCGGGTCGTTGAGGAAGCTCCACTCGGCCTTGAGGACCTGGATGGCCTCCTGCTCCACCATGATCTTGCGGTTGAGCGAGCCAAGCTTTTCCTCCAGCTCCTGAACCTCGTAGCTGGTCTCGAACAGGACGAAGCCGGCGGCGGCGATCAGGCCACCCCAGAAAAGTGCGGATTTGTATTTCATGCCGCCTCCTTGCCGGGCGCCGGATAGGCCGGCGCCGCCGTGCGTTCTGCCGCGCGCAGCCGGGCAGAGCGCGCGCGTGGGTTGCTGTGGGCTTCCTGGTCCGTCGGCACGATGGGCTTGCGCGACAGGAGCCGGAAGGATGGGGAGCGCGCGTCCGCCGCAAGGCTCGGCGCGTGTCGGGACGGGGAGGGCGGGGGCGAGGAGCGTTCCTTCAGGAACGTCTTCACTTCCCGGTCCTCCAGCGAATGGAAGGAGACGACGGCGAGGCGGCCGCCGGGCTTCAGCAGCGATTCGGCGGCGGCGAGGCTGCGGCGCAGCTCGCCCAGCTCGTCGTTCACATGGATGCGCAGCGCCTGGAAGGTGCGGGTCGCCGGATCGATGGCGTCGCCCTTCCCCTTCGGCACCACCGACCGCACCACGTCGGCCAGCTGCTTGGTGCGCGCGAACGGCGTGTCCAGACGCGCGGCGACGATGGCGCGGGCCACGCGGCGGGCCATGCGCTCCTCGCCGTAATGGAAGACGATGTCGGCCAGCTCGGCCTCGGTGGCGGTGTTCACCACGTCGGCGGCGGTCGGCCCATCGCGTCCCATCCGCATGTCGAGCGGGCCGTCGAATCGGAAGGAGAAGCCGCGCTCCGGCTCGTCGATCTGCGGGGAGGAAACGCCGATGTCCAGCGCCACGCCGTCCACCGATTCGACCCCGTGCTCGGCGAGCAGCCGGTCCATGTCGCCGAATCGGCCTTCGACGATCTCCAGCCGGCCCGGATAGGCGAGGGCGAGCTGGCGACCGCGTTCGATGGCTTCGGGATCGCGGTCGATTCCCCAGACCCGGCAATCGGCCCGGTCGAGAATCGCGCGGGAATAGCCACCGGCGCCGAAGGTGCCGTCCACATAGACGCCGCCGTCGCGCGGGGAGAGCGCGTCCACGACCTCGTTCAGCAGGACGGAGATGTGCGGCGAATCCGGGACGGAGGAGACGGGGGCGGGGGCAGGGGGCTTCACGGTCATGCGCCCTCCCCTCCCCGGCCGGCGGCGGCGCGGGACGCCTTGGCGACGATCTGGCTCAGCGAAATGTCCTTGCGCACGACCTGGTCGCGCAGCGTCTGTTCATGGGCCTTCAGGGCGCCGGGCTCCCAGATCTGGAAGGTCTTGCGGCGGCCGATGAAGGCGGCTTCCTCGTCGATTCCGGCGAATTCGGCGAGTTCCTTGGGCAGGACGATCCGGCCTTCGGTGTCCAGCGAGACGGGGATCAGCTTGCCGAAGATGAAGGTCTCGATCATGTCGCGCTCGTCCGAATCCAGATCGGGGGATTCCAGGCTTTCGGAAAGCACATCGAGATAATCCTGATCGGCGCCTTCCAGCGCCTGATGATTCAGCGAAGGCCAGAGGTAGACGGTGCCGGGAGCCGACGTCTTGGCAAGCGACTGCCGGAACTGCGCCGGGATGGAGCAGCGGCCTTTCCTGTCAACTTTGTTGACGTATGTGGACAGGAAAATGGCCATCGGCCTGACGAACGCCCCCCCTTATCCCGTTGCCGGTCTTCGCCGTCGCGAAGCCCTATCCGCTCTTGCCGCTGAACGCGCCCGGTTTGGCTACCTTGGTTGGGTAGTTCCCCCTCCGAACTGGGCTTTCATGGGATAGCATGGGACAGTTTGGGCGTCAACGCCCCCTCCAGTATTCATATGGTGCTGTCAAGACTTTTGGGGCGATGTGTTGCCAGCGTGCAAATAGGTGAACCGAATCGGCGAGAATCGGCAATATACCAGCGCGCTAATGAGCGATTACGCGGCGTTGCCCCACAGAGTTCGCAGGATGTTCCGTGAGTCCCGCGAATGGTTCCCACCATGTGGCTTTCCATAAAGGCGAATCGCACCCTACGAATGGTATAGCCTGCTGGGGTAACCTGCTGTGGTTGGGCATGGGACGGCATGGGAATTTGCCCCACAGTTATCCACCGCCTGTGGATGAAGCTGGGGACATCTGTGGACAAGGGGGCGCCATCCCAGCCCGCGCTGCGGAAAAGGGGTGTCCGGTGATCCGGAGGTGGTGGGGATAAACGCCAGATGGCCTGTAAGCCGGGTTTTGTCCTCAGGTTACCCTGATGGATGGCCATTCATCTGGGACGCCGGTTGCCCGGCGCCTCACGCAACCAACCCGGGCGGCGGCGCGGAAACGCGCTTGGCCCCAAACCATCCCAACCGATCAAGGATCAGGGGAGATGGCGGGCCGTGCCGCCCCTATTCGGTCTTGCTCCCGGTGGGGTTTACCGTGCCGCCCCTGTTGCCAGGCGCGCGGTGCGCTCTTACCGCACCCTTTCACCCTTACCGCCGGCGCGAGGCCGGTGGCGGTTTGCTCTCTGTGGCACTTTCCCTAGGGTCGCCCCCGCCGGCCGTTAGCCGGCACCGTGTTTCCGTGGAGCCCGGACTTTCCTCCCCCGATCCAAAAGGTCGAAGGCGGCCATCCGGCCATCTGGCGGGGCACTGTGTATAGGGTCGCCGTTCGATTCGCAACGGTGTTCGGGAGTGATTCGGAATCTCAGCGCCCGGTCATCCGCAGCAGCGCGCGCAGACGGCGCAGCGTCTCCGGATCGGGCTCCCCGGTGAGGCGCTCGGGGTGGAAATGGCGCTGGAAGGACAGCAGGGCCCGCGATTCGGCGGTGTCGTACCCATAGCGTCCGAGAAGCGCGGCCACATCCTCCGCGCAATCCGCCGAGTCGTCCGCCAGATCGTCCGCCGGGGTGGGCTCCGGCCACAGCCCGATTCCGCGCGCCGCCAGCCCCGGCCAGTCGAACAGCTCGCCGGGGTCCTCCTTGCGGGCGGGGGCGATGTCGCTGTGGCCGAGCACGTCGGCCGGCGCGATCCCATGACGCCCCATGATGTCCAGGCAGAGATCGGCCACGGCGGCCATCTGGACGGCAGGGAAGGGGCGGTAGCCGAACTCGTGCCCCGGATTGACGATCTCGATTCCGATGGAGCGGCTGTTCACGTCGGCCCGGCCCCGCCAGGAGGACAGGCCGGCGTGCCAGGCGCGCCGGTCCTCCGGCACATGGGCGTGGACGGCGCCGTCCTCATCCACCGTGTAGTGGGCGCTGACCTGGGCGGCGGGATCGCACAGCCGGCTCAGCGCCGACTCGGCGGTGGGCATCCCCGTGTAATGGAGGATCAGCAGTTCCACCCCCACGCCCTCGGGCCGCGGCCCGTGGTTGGGGGAGGGGCGGTCGATGCATCCGGTGCCCGTGCGCATCATGGTGTCCTCAGGTCGGATTCGTGACCTTCTCCGCCACCGTCGTCGGGCGGCGCTTCACGATGACGGCCATGCCGCCCACGGTCAACAGACCGCCCAGGACGAGCCGCAGCGTGAAGGGATCGTCCATCAGCAGAACACCCGCCAGCACGCCGAAGACCGGAACGGTCAGCAGGAAGGGCATGGTCTGGTTGACCGAGTATTTGCGCAGCAGCGGGTACCACATCCCATAGGCGCCGATGGTCACGCCCACCGCCATGTAGGCGATGGAGCCCCAGCCCCACAGGGTCGCGCCGGACAGCGCCGCCATCTGCCCTTCCTCGAACAGGAAGGAGAGGAACAGCAACTGCGGGGCGGCGAACAGCGCCATCCAGCCGTTCAGCGCGAAGCCGTCCACCCCGACGATCAGCTTCATCTGGACGCTGGCGACGGCGAAGGCGAAGCTGGCGCCCAGGATCATGAACAGCGACAGCAGCGACCCGGACAGCCGCGGCTCCCCCGCGATGACCATGACGCCGGCGAAGGCGGCGGCCATCCCGGCGGCGCGGCGCCAACCCAGCTTGTCCTTGAAGACCAGCGCGGCAAGAAGGGAGGAGAAGGGCACCTGCGCCTGCGCCGCCAGCGAGGCGGTCGCCGCGTCGATGCCGTTCAGCCCGCTGAACATGAGCGGGAAATGCACGGTCCCCAGGGTCAGCGACAGCAGGGCGATGGGCGGCACCGCGCTCCAGGGAATGCGCTTGAAGGGCAGGATCAGCGCCGCCACCGCGATGAAGCGCAGCGCCATGATGAAGAGGGGCGGGAACTCGGCCAGCCCCCATTTCGCGACGACGAAGTTCAGGCCCCAGATCGCCATGACCAGGAGCGCCAGCAGCGAGTCGCGCAGACTCATCCGCGGCCGCCTTCCAGCTCCTCGCGCAGGGCCTCCAGCTCCAGCCAGCGCTCCTCGGCGGCGGCCAGCTCACTTTGTTTCGCCTGCAACTGATCGGATGTCTTCTGGAACTTGGCGGCGTCGCGGGCGAACAGGTCGGGGTCGGCCAGCGCGGCTTCAAGCTTCGCCACCTCCGCGGTCAGCTTGTCCATGCGGGCGGGCAGGTCGTCCAGCTCGCGCTGGTCCTTGTAGCTGAGCTTGCCCTTCGGCTTGGCGGCGGCCGGGGCGGCGGCGGGCTTCGCCTTGGCCGGGGCGGCGGCCTTCTCCTTGGGCGGCGGGCGCTGCACCAGATAGTCGGAATAGCCGCCGGGATATTCGGCGATCACGCCGTCCCCCTCCACCGCGATGGTGCTCGTGACCAGCCGGTCGAGGAAGTCGCGGTCGTGGCTGACCAGCAGCAGCGTGCCCTGATAGTCGCCGAGCACGTCCTCCAACAGGTCCAGCGTGTCCATGTCGAGGTCGTTGGTCGGCTCGTCGAGGATCATCATGTTGCTGGGCCGCGCGAACAGGCGGGCGAGCAGCAGCCGGTTGCGCTCACCGCCGGACAGCGCCTTGACCGGGCTGTCGAGCTGGCGCGTGTCGAACAGGAAGTCGCGCATGTAGCCGGCGACGTGGCGCGGCTGGCCGTTGACCATCACGCTGTCGCCGCCGAACGGGCAGAGCACCTTGCGGATGGTGTCCTCGGGGTCCAGCCCGTCGCGCCGCTGGTCGAAATAGGCGGTTTCCATGTTGGTGCCCAGCCGGATCGTCCCGCTGTCGGGCTCCATCTGGCCGGTCAGCATCTTCAGCAGGGTGGTCTTGCCGGCGCCGTTCGGCCCGATCAGCCCGACCCGGTCGCCGCGCAGGATGCGGGTGGAGAAGTCGTTGACGATGGTCTTGCGGCCGTCCGCCGTGTCGAAGCCCTTCGAGATGTGCTCGGCCTCGATGACCAGACGCCCGCCGCGCTCGGCCTCGGCAACGGCGAGCTTGGCCTGCTGGCCGCCCTTGATGCGCTCGGCGCGGTCGGTGCGGAGCTGGAGCAGGGCGCGCACACGGCCCATGTTGCGGGTGCGCCGCGCCGAGATGCCCTCGCGCAGCCACTTCATCTCGCCTTCGATCTTGCGGTCGAGCTTCTGGGCGGCGATCTCCTCCGATTCGAACACCTCGGCCTGCCAGGTCTCGAACTCGGCGAAGCCGCGGTCGGTGGCGCGCACCGTGCCGCGGTCCAGCCACAGCGTGCGCTTGGCCAGCCGGTTCAGGAAGCTGCGGTCGTGCGAGATCAGCAGCAGACCGCCGCGGTAGGCCAGCAGTTCCTCCTCCAGCCACTCGATGGTGGGAAGGTCGAGGTGGTTGGTCGGCTCGTCGAGCAGCATGACGTCGGGGGCGCCGACCAGCGTGCGGGCCAGCGCGGTGCGCCGCGCCTCGCCGCCCGACAGCGTGTTGGGGTCGAGATGGCCGGGCACCTGGAGCCGGTCCAGCACGGCGTCCACCCGGTGCGTCTCGTCCCGCTCGTCGGCGGGCAGGCCGGCGGCGACGTAGTCGTGGACGGTGGCGCAACCGGTGAAGTCCGGCTCCTGCGGCAGATAGGCGATGCGGGCGCCCGGCTGGGTGAAGACGGTGCCGCCGTCCGGCTGGATCATGCCGGCCAGCACCTTCATCAGCGTCGATTTGCCGGACCCGTTCCGCCCGACCAGACAGGCCTTGTCGCCCCGCCCGATGGACAGGTCGATGGTTTCGAACAGCGGACGGCCACCGAAGGTGACGGACACGCCCTGGAGCGCGGTGATCGGAGCGGGAGGAGCCATGACCCAACGGTGCGGTGTGCGGAGGTGTGCTTATATAGCGTGCGGTCCGCAGGCCCGCGACACCCGATTGCGCCGGGGCGGGGATGCACGGGGAGGGACGGGGGGGTGGTTGCGCCGGGGGCCCCACCCTAACCCTCCCCCGCTATCGCAGGGGAGGGAATGGCTCCTCCCCCTGCGAAGCGGGGGGAGGTTGGGAGGGGGGCCCCAACGAAACCACCTCTTACCCCCGCGCGCGCTCCTTCTCGATCCGGTCGAAGGCGGCGTTGATGGCGGCGATCTTCTGCGTCGCCAGATCCACGAACTCCTGCGGCATGCCCTGGGCGATCAGCACGTCGGGGTGATGCTCGCGCACCAGACGGCGGTGCGCGGCCTTGATCGCCTCGTCGCTGGCCCGGCGGGAGACGCCGAGCACGCCGTAGGGATCGGTCTCGTTCGGCGTGCCGGCGATGTGGTGGCCGGCAACGATGCGCTCGAACTCTTCGTCGCTGAAGCCGAAGATATGGGCGACCGTGCGCAGATACTCGACTTCCGTCTCGTGCAGCTCGTCGTCGGCCTCGGCGATGGCCAGCAGGCTGTCGAGCAGCTCCTCCAGCACGGCACGGCGGTCCTCGAAGAGGCCGGCGATCTGCTGGGCGTATTCCTCGAAGCCGTGGGTGTCCTTGCGGGCGAGGTCGAAGACGTGGCCCACCGTGTCCAGCTCCTCCGGCGGGACGCGGAACAGGCGCTTGAAGGTGTCCACCTCCACCCGCTTCACCACGCCGTCGGCGCGGGCCATCTTCGCCGACAGGGCGATCACGCCGATGGTGAAGGCGATGGACTTAGTCCCATCCGCCGGGCCGCACAGGCCGCGGATGCCGCGCCCCACCGCATAGCCGGCGGCCAGACCGATCAGGCCCCCGATCGGCCCGCCGATGGTGAAACCGGCCGCCCCGCCCAGGACGCTGCCCCAGATGCTCATTTTTATCCGCCTTTCGACCGCTGGAGCAGCATACCGGCAGTCCGGCACCGCGCCAACCGGCCCATACTTTTTCGTTGTTTCCCAAAATCTTCGCGCGCCGCGCCCTTTTCATCCGTTGGGGGTATGGGATTTTCCGGCGGGGCGGAATGTTGCTGCACTGCAACAGAGCCGTGCCGTCATCGCCAGAAGTCTTGCCCTTTGGCCTCGCCTTCGCCATGTTGCGCCGCAACAAGAAGGGGGCCAGCCCAGGCCGCCGATTGGGGGAAGCGGACGACGCGAAGCGGTGCGATGTCCCGAATCACCAGCGCCACGAGTCCCCCCATGTCCGCCATCCGCAAGCTTCTCCCCGCCGAACGCGGTCCGTACCGCGCGCATCTGCTGCGGCTGGACAAGGCGGACCGCTACGCCCGCTTCACCGGCACCGTCTCCGACGAGGTTATCGTCGCGCATTGCGACTCGCTCGACTGGACGCGGACCACGCTGCTCGGCCTGTTCGACCGCGGCGCGCTGCGCGGTGCGGTGGAGCTGTGCTTCGACCGGCTGCTGTGGCCCGGCGCGGCGGAGCTGGCGATCAGCGTCGAGAAGGGGCTTCAGGGGCGGGGCGTCGGCTCCACCCTGGTCCGCCGCGCACTGGCCATCGCGGCCAACCGGGGCATCCGGCAGGTCCATATGATGTGCCTGGCCGACAACACCCGCATGCGCGCCCTGTCGCGCCGCTTCGGCGGGCACATGGAGCGGGACGGCGGGGAGTTCGCCATCACCATCGACCTGCCGCGTCCCTCGCAGTTCTCGCTGGCGCTCGAGGCGTTCGAGGACGGGGCGGGTGCGGTGAACGCCGTGCTGGACAGGTTGCCCGCGCTGCTCAAGGCGGCCTGACCGGACGGAGAGGGAAAGGGGACGCATCCCACCCTTTCGTCCTCCCCGGCTTGACCTGCGGCGGCGTATCGTCACACTCCCCGGAAATCGGAAACATCAGGGAGTGGGGTATGGCGTCCCAAGCGCAGGGCCGGTGGCAGTTCTGGATCGACCGTGGCGGTACCTTCACCGACATCGTGGCCAAACGCCCGGACGGGTCGGTGGTCACGCACAAGCTGCTGTCGGAGAATCCGGAACGCTACCGCGACGCCGCCATCCAGGGCATCCGCGACCTGCTGGGCCTCGCCGCCGGCCAGCCGATCCCGGCGGAAGCGGTCGAGGCGGTGAAGATGGGCACCACCGTCGCCACCAACGCGCTTCTGGAGCGCAAGGGCGAGCGCACGCTGCTGCTGATCACCGAAGGGCTGGGTGACCAGCTCCGCATCGGCTACCAAGCCCGTCCGAAGATCTTCGCCCGCCACATCGTCCTGCCCGAGCTGCTGTACGAGCGGGTGGCCGAAGTGCCGGAGCGGATCAAGGCCGACGGCACGGTGCTGAAGGCCGTGGACCTGCGCGCCGTGCGGGTCCAGCTGGAGCAGGCCTACCAGGACGGCTTCCGCGCCGCCGCGGTGGTGCTGATGCACGGCTACCGTTTCCCGGATCATGAGAAGCAGGTGGCGGCGCTGGCCCGCTCCATCGGCTTCACCCAGGTGTCGGTCAGCCATCAGGTCAGCCCCCTGATGAAGATCGTCGGGCGCGGCGACACCACGGTGGTCGACGCCTACCTGTCGCCGATCCTGCGCCGCTATGTGGAGCAGGTGGCCGGGGACCTTTCCGGCGTGCGGCTGATGTTCATGCAGTCGAACGGCGGGCTGACCGACGCGCGTTGGTTCCAGGGCAAGGACGCCATCCTCTCCGGCCCGGCGGGCGGCATCGTCGGGGCGGTGCGCACCGCGCGCATGGCCGGCTTCGACCGGGTCATCGGCTTCGACATGGGCGGCACCTCCACCGACGTGTCGCACTATGCCGGGGAGTATGAGCGCGCCTTCGACACGGTGGTGGCGGGGGTGCGGATGCGCGCCCCGATGATGCACATCCACACCGTGGCGGCGGGCGGCGGCTCGGTCTGCTTCTTCGACGGGACCCGTTTCCGCGTCGGACCGGAGAGCGCCGGGGCCAACCCCGGCCCGGCCTGCTACCGCCGCGGCGGGCCGCTGACCGTGACCGACTGCAATGTGATGGTCGGCAAGCTGCACCCCGACTTCTTCCCCCACGTCTTCGGGCCGGAGGCCGACCAGCCGCTCGACGCCGCCGTTGTGCGCGAGAAGTTCGCCGAGCTGGCCGAGGAGGTGAACGAGGCGCTGGGCACCGAGATGACCCCGCATCAGGTGGCCGAGGGCTTCCTGAAGATCGCCGTGGACAACATGGCGAACGCCATCAAGAAGATCTCGGTCCAGCGCGGCTACGACGTCACCCAGTACACGCTGAACGGCTTCGGCGGGGCGGCGGGGCAGCATGTCTGTCTGGTCGCCGACGCGCTGGGCATGCGCAAGGTCTTCCTGCACCCGCACGCTGGCGTGCTGTCCGCCTACGGCATCGGCCTCGCCGACACGGTGGCGATCCGCGAGCGCGCGGTGGAGGCCCGGCTCGACGATGCCCTGGTGGACGAGCTGACCGTCACGCTTGCCGCGCTGGAGGCCGAGGGGCGCATGGAGCTGGCCCGGCAGGGCGTGCCGGAGGACCGTCTCGCCGTCCTGCGCAAGGCGCACATCAAGGTGGAGGGCTCCGACAGCCCGCTGGTCGTCGATTTCGGGCCGCTCGACGCCATGGCCGCGGCCTTCGAGGCGGCGCACCGCCAGCGCTACGGCTTCATGATGGAGGGCAAGGCCCTGGTGGTCGAGGCCGTGTCGGTGGAGGCGGTGGGCCGCACCGAGAGCGCCGACGACCAGGACCTGCCCGGCGTCACCGGCGCCCTGCCGCGCCGCCTCGCCACCGTCACCCTGCACACCGGCGGCGCCGACCGCGAGGCGCCGGTCTACGACCGCGACCAGCTCCAGCCCGGCAACCGGGTGACCGGTCCCGCCGTCATCCGGGAGAAGATCGCCACGACGGTGGTCGAGCCCGGCTGGATCGCAGAGGTGACCCGCAAGAACCACCTCGTGCTCACCCGCTTCGAGGAGCTGCCGCAGCGCCTGGCCATCGGCACCAGGGCCGACCCGGTGATGCTGGAGGTCTTCAACAACCTGTTCATGTCCATCGCCGAGCAGATGGGCTTCACGCTGGAGAAGACCGCTTATTCGGTGAACATCAAGGAGCGGCTGGACTTCTCCTGCGCCCTGTTCGACGCCGACGGCGGTCTGATCGCCAACGCCCCGCACATGCCGGTGCATCTCGGCTCCATGGGCGAGAGCGTGCGCGCCATCGTCGAGCGGCGCCAGGGGGAGATGAACCCCGGCGACGTCTACATGCTGAACGACCCCTACCACGGGGGCACGCATCTGCCGGACATCACCGTCATCACCCCGGTCTTCGACGAAGCCGGCGAGCGGGTGCTGTTCTACGTCGCCTCGCGCGGGCACCACGCCGACGTCGGCGGGATCACCCCCGGCTCGATGCCGCCGGACAGCACGACGATCGACCAGGAGGGCGTCCTCCTCGACAACATCCAGCTCGTCGAGCGCGGCCGTTTCCTGGAGGAGGAGGTCGTCGCCCTCTTCACCGCCGGGCCGCAGCCGGCGCGCAACGTGGCGCAGAACCTGGGCGACCTGAAGGCCCAGATCGCCGCCAACGAGCAGGGGGCGCGGGAGCTGCGCCGCATCGTCGCCCAGTTCGGGCTGGAGACGGTCAACGCCTACATGAAGCTGGTCCAGGACAACGCCGAGGAGCAGGTCCGCCGCGTCATCGACGTTCTGACCGACGGCGAGTTCGTGCAGGAGCTGGACAACGGCGCGGTCATCAAGGTCCGCATCACCATCGACAAGGACGAGCGGTCGGCGCGGGTGGACTTCACCGGCACCAGCCCGCAGCTCACCAGCAACTTCAACGCCCCGACGGCGGTGTGCCGGGCGGCGGTGCTCTACGTCTTCCGCACGCTGGTGGACGACGAGATCCCGATGAACGAGGGCTGCCTGAAGCCGATCGAGATCGTCATCCCGCCGGGCACCATGCTGTCGCCCAGCTACCCCGCCGCGGTGGTGGCCGGCAATGTGGAGACCAGCCAGTGCGTCACCGACGCGCTGTACGGCGCGCTCGGCGTGCTGGCCTCGGCCCAGGGGACGATGAACAACACGACCTTCGGCAACGAGCGCTACCAGTATTACGAGACGGTCTGCGGCGGCTCCGGCGCCGGTCCCGGCTTCGACGGCACGGACGCGGTGCACACCCACATGACCAACTCGCGCCTGACCGACCCGGAGGTGCTGGAATGGCGCTTCCCGGTGCTGCTGGACAGCTTCCGCATCCGCCGCGAATCGGGCGGGGCGGGGCGCTGGCGCGGCGGCGACGGGGTGGTGCGGCGCCTGAAGTTCCTGGAGCCGATGACCGCCGCCATCCTGTCCAACCACCGCCGCGTGCCCCCCTTCGGCCTGAAGGGCGGCGCCCCCGGCCAGATCGGGCGCACCTGGGTCCAGCGCACCGACGGCTCGGTGGACGAACTCGGCCCCCAGGACAAGACGGCGATGGGGGAGGGCGACGTGCTGGTCGTCGAGACTCCGGGCGGCGGCGGCTACGAGGAGGCGTGAGGAATCCCTCCCCCGCCCCGGGGGAGGGAAGGGGCCCGTGCGCCGCACGGGAAGGGTGAGGGTACAGGCAAGGATCAGCCCACGATTCTCGAACGACCCTCACCCGGCGCCTTCGGCGCCACCCTCTCCCGGGGCGGGAGAGGGGATTAAAGCGCAAGCCCCCCACCCATGCGCGCGAGTCGCTTGTCTGCGCGGGCGGCGGGGCTTAGCTTCTCCGGTCCTACCACCGCACGTCACCGTGCCAAAAGGACCCCCGGGGAGATTCGTCCATGACCGCCGTACCCGCCGCCCAGCCTCGCGTCGCCTTCACCGACGAGATGAAGGCCGAGTTCAAGGCCCTGCTCGGGGACCGCTTCACCACCGCCGCGGCGGTGCGCGAGCATCACGGCAAGGACGAATCCTACCACCCCAACTTCCCGCCCGACGGCGTCGCCTTCGCCACCTCCACCGAGGAGGTCAGCGCCATCGTCACGCTCTGCGCCAAGCACAAGCTCCCGATCATCCCCTTCGGCACCGGCACGTCGCTGGAGGGTGGCGTCGCGGCGCTGGCCGGCGGCGTCTGCATCGACGTGTCGAACATGAAGGAGGTCCTGCGCGTCAGCCCGGAGGACCTCGACGTCACCGTCCAGGCCGGCGTGACCCGCAAGCAGCTCAACGAGCATCTGCGCGACACCGGCCTGTTCTTCCCCATTGACCCCGGCGCCGACGCCTCGCTGGGCGGCATGGCCTCGACCCGCGCCAGCGGCACCAACGCCGTGCGCTATGGTACCATGCGCGAGAACGTGCTGGGGCTGACCGTGGTGCTGGCCGACGGCCGGATCATCAAGACCGGCGGGCGCGCCCGCAAGTCCGCCGCCGGCTACGACCTGACCCGCCTGTTCGTCGGGGCGGAAGGCACGCTCGGCATCATCACCGAGGTGACGCTGCGCCTCTACGGCATTCCGGAAGCGATCTCGTCGGCGGTCTGCCCGTTCAACGACATCCGCGGCGCCGTGGACACGGTGATCCAGACGATCCAGTCCGGCATCCCGGTCGCCCGCATCGAGCTGCTGGACGAGGTCCAGATGGACGCGGTGAACAAGTACTCCAAGCTGGACTACACGGTCGCCCCGACCCTGTTCTTCGAGTTCCACGGCACCGCCGCCGGGGTGAAGGAGCAGGCGGAGATGGTCGCGGCCATCGCCGCGGAGTTCGGCGGCAGCGAATTCACCTGGGCGACCCGTCCGGAGGACCGCTCCAAGCTCTGGCAGGCCCGCCACGACGGCTATTACGCGGCGCTGGCGCTGCGCCCCGGCTCCAAGGGCTGGCCGACCGACGTCTGCGTGCCGATCTCGCGGCTGGCCGACTGCATCCTGGAGACCAAGAAGGACATCGCCGAATCCTCGATGCTGGCCCCGCTGGTCGGCCATGTCGGCGACGGCAACTTCCACCTCGTCTACGTCATCGACCCCGACAAGCCGGAGGAGCTGGCCGAGGCCAAGCGCCTGAACGACCGCATGGTCGACCGGGCGCTTGCCATGGGCGGCACCTGCACCGGCGAGCATGGCATCGGCTACGGCAAGATGGAGTTCCTGGAGAAGGAGGCCGGCGACGCCTTCGCCGTGATGGGCGAGCTGAAGCGCGCCTTCGATCCGGAGAACCGGATGAACCCCGGCAAGGTCGTCCGCATCTGAGGATAGGGCGAGGGGAGCGCCGCGGCGCTCCCAGCTTCCTTCCGGTCAGCGCGTTTCGTTCAGCGCGTCTCGTTCAGCGCGTCAGGCGCGTCATCAGGCTGGAGGTGTCCAGGCGGTTGCCGCCCATCGCCTGCACCTCGGCGTAGAACTGGTCCACCAGGGCGGTGACGGGCAGGGTGGCGCCGTTGTTGCGGGCTTCGCCCAGGACGATGCCCAGGTCCTTGCGCATCCAGTCCACGGCGAAGCCGAAGTCGAATTTGCCGTCCAGCATCGTCTTGGCGCGGTTGTCCATCTGCCACGACTGCGCCGCTCCCTTTCCGATCACGTCCACGACCTTGTGCCCGTCCAGACCCGCCTTCTGCGCGAAGGCCATGCCCTCGGCCAGCCCCTGCAGCAGCCCGGCGATGCAGATCTGGTTGACCATCTTGGTCAGCTGACCGGCGCCCGCCGGACCCATGTGGGTGACGGAGCGGCCGTAGCAGGCCATCAGCGGCTGGGTGCGGGCGAAGGCGTCGGCGTCACCACCCACCATTACCGTCAGCACGCCGTTCTCCGCTCCGGCCTGCCCGCCGGACACCGGCGCGTCGAGGAAGAACAGGCCGCGCTTGCGGGCCAGCTCGGCCATCTCGCGCGAGACGGTGGCTGAGACGGTGGAATGGTCGGCGATGATCGTGCCGGGCTTCATGGCGTCCATCGCCTCGCCGGCCACCGCCCGCACGTCGTCGTCGCCGCCGACGCAGAGGAAGACCACCTCGGCGTCGCGGGCGGCCTCGGCCGGGGTGGCGGCCGGGGTGGCGGCGCTGGCGCCGCCGAAGCGGGCGGTCCAGGCCTCGGCCTTGGCTGCGGTGCGGTTGAAGACGGTTACCCGGTGGCCGCCCCGGACGGCCAGATGGCCGGCCATGGGAAAGCCCATGGTGCCAAGCCCCAGAAAGGCGACGGAGCGGGAATCGGTCGCGGTGTCGGCCATGGTCCTGTCTTTCTTCGTTGTATCGGCTGCGGATCGTTCTTGTCGGCGTCTGCCTTTGGACAGCCAAGCTAGGCCGGGAGCGCGCCCGGATCAAACGCCGTCCATCGAACGCAGCGCGATTGAAGTTCGGCGGGGTCCTTCCCCCATCCGGCATCCCCGGACAGCGGCACTCTGCCGCGGGAGGCATGACTCTTTCGAACGAGGTTGTCTTGCCGCGCCCTTGCTACCGGCGCGTGATGTGTTAAGACGTTAATGCCGGGTTTGCAGCGCAGCACCCGGCCATGCCGGCGCAACGGCGCCGGTGAACCAGGGCAGAGCCGGGGCCGCAAGACCCGGGCCGGAGAACAAGGGAAGGATAGCCGCATGACGAATCAGTCGGGTTTCCAGGATGCGCCGCCGGACGAGCGTTCGAACCTCACGGACGAGCAGGAAAGCGCCATCCGCGTCCTCGCCAACAGCCTGCACCGCCTGAACGACGCCGTCGTCAAGGCCGTGGAGGCCGGCGTGACGGTCGAGCTGATGCGCACGGCCCGCTATCACAACGCGACGGGCAACTGGGGCGACCAGCTCACCCCGATGATCCGCACCAAGTAAGCGGCTCATCCCATCCGACCGGAAGGCCTCCCGTCCGAAAGGACAGGGAGGCCTTTTCCTTTTCGGCATGCCCCATCCCGTCCCACCATTGTTCCCGTCGCGGCGCGGAACCGCGGCGCCCTTCGCTGGTTCCTTCCATTTGGCCCCCAGCAAGGAAACGGTCATGAAGGACGCTCAGAACCACACCCCGCAGCGTCAGGGGCAGCGTCAGGGCATGAACGACCGCGAAGCGTTCTGGCGCATGCACTGCCTGTCGGAACCGACCTTCACCGACCTTACCCACGGCATCTTCCTGGGGCTGATCTGGTCGGCGGTGCTGTGGGCGCCGATGTTCATCAGCGTTCTGCTCTGACCCTCCCGTCCGCTCAGAACAGCCCCGGTCAGGCGGTCTTCGCGGAGCGGAGCAGGGCACGGATGCGGGCGGCGAGCTGGTCCGGGGTGAAGGGCTTGGGCAGGACGGCGGCGTCGGCCCGCAGGCCGGTCAGCGATTCGGGGCTGTAGCCGGAAATCAGCAGGACCCGGATGCCGGGCCAGCGCTCCTGGACCCGTCGTGCCAGATCGATTCCCGATACGCCGTAGGGCATGACCACGTCGGTCACGATCGCGTCGAAGGCCGCGTCCTGCTCCAGGATCTCCAGCGCGGCGGCGCCGTGGTCGGCGGTCTCCACCTCGAAGCCCTCCTGGGTCAGCCCTTCCACGGTGGCCATCAGGACCAGCGCGTTGTCCTCGACCACCAGCAGGCGGACCGGGCCGCGTGGCGCCTCCTCCGCCGCGTCCGGCACCGCTTCCGGCTCCGGCAGCCGGTCGGACACCGGGAGGGTCACGCGGACCACCGTGCCGCGGCGCGGCGCGCTGGAAATGGTCGCGTTGCCGCCCGACTGCCGGGCGAAGCCGTAGACCATCGACAGCCCCAGGCCCGTCCCCTTGCCGTGCGGCTTGGTGGTGAAGAAAGGCTCGAAGGCGCGGGCGGCGACCTCCGAGGGCATGCCGCCGCCGGTGTCGGTGATCTCCAGAACGGCCAGCGGGCCGTCAGACGTTTCCTCCTGCCGGACGGCGATGCGGATGCGTCCGCCCGTCGGCATCGCGTCGCGGGCGTTCACCACGAGGTTCAGCACCGCCAGTTCCAGCTGGACGGGGTCCACCTCCACCCGCAGCGGGGCGCTGGGAAGCGCCCAATCCAGCGCGATGTCGGCGCGGATGGAGCGTTCCAGCAGATCGGCCATGGCGCGCAGGGCGTCGCCCAGATCGATCACCTTGGGGTCCACCGCCTCCTGACGCGAGAAGGCCAGCAACTGCCCGGTCAGGGTCCGGGCGCGGTTCAGCGCGGTGCGGGTGCCGTCCAGATAGCGCGCGCCCTCCCCAGGCAGATGCCGTTCCATCAGATGCAGATTGGCCAGGGCGGCGGTCAGCAGGTTGTTGAAGTCGTGGGCGACGCCTCCGGTCAACTGGCCCAATGCCTCCAGCTTCTGCGACTGGCGCAGCGCGTTCTCCAGCGATTCGCGGGCGCGGGCCTCTTCGGTCCAGCGGCGGACGGCGCGCATCTCGCTCTGCGCGCGGCGCAGCGCCAACAGGGTGATGCCGATCAGAGCCAGCATCGCCGGCACGGTGAAGGCAGCGTATGTCAGGACGTTGTGCACCCAGCCGGCCCGGATCTCGGCGATCGGGATGCCGTAGGTGACGTAGATCGGGTAGGGCGCGACCTGCATGAAGCCGTTGAGCCTCGCCACGCCGTCGAGGCGGCCCCGTGTGCGGAATACACCTTCGGTCTTCCCGGCCGCCATGGCGCCGAGCAGGAAGCTGTCCGCGGCATGACGGGCCTGACGGTCGCCCATTGAGGGGAAACGGACCAGAACCGAGCCGTCGCGGCGGACGAGGGAGATCGACTCCTTCGGACCGCCGACGACGAGTTGATAGAAATCGGCCAGATAATCGGTCAGCACCGCGGTCAGCAGCACGCCGTTGAACGGCCCTTCCGGGCCGCCCCCGGCGGCGCGGCGGCGCGTGACGTTGAACTGCCGCTTGCCCGACCCGCGCCCGGTGATCGCCTCGCTGACGAAGATGCTGGCGTCACCGGCCGCCTGGATGCGGAAATACTCCCGGTCGCCGACGTTGATCAACGGGGCCGGGAACAGGCGGTTGTCGTTGCGCAGCGCGCCGTTGGGATCGACCAGCCCGACAACGCCGATCTGCGGGACCTCTTCGACCAGAGTCCTTAGATAGCCATGCAGATCATCGGAACGGCCGATCTCGTCCCAGCTCATGCCGGCGGTCCGCTCGTCCAGCCGGTCCAGGACCTGTTCGACCGTGTCGAAAACCTTCTGCATGTGCTCGTGCAGGATCAGCACGGTCTTGCGGATGTTGCGCTCGGCCTGCGCTTCCTCCTCGTGAAAGTCGCGCCAAGCGATGGCTGTGAACAGCAGCGTGGGAAGCAGGACGGATGCCACCAGGAGGATGCGCAGAAGGCGCACCATTCCCGCCGATTCGGTTGCCAGGGCGTCGAGGTAACGAAGAGGCATGGGCTGCGGGGGGGCGGCGGGGAGGGCGATCATGGGTGGCGATGGGGCGGGGCGCCATGCGCGGGCCACCGGGGTCAGGAAGCTATGACGGTACACGGCAGCCGGGGCAACCCGAACTTTCCGGCAGCCCTATGACTTTCAGCGGGGTGAGGGTGGGGCCCAAGCCATTCCCCATGGCCCTGCTCTGCGGAAGCGGCGAGAATGCGGCGAGCCGGTGCCCCCAACCATGCCAACGCTGCCGCGGAGACCATCCAGCATGCCCCTGAAGCCCATCGAGCACGTCGACGCCGCTCCCGAGGTGCGCGCCGTCTACGACGACATCAAGGCGGCCCGCAACGTGCCGGACGTCAACAATTTCTGGAAGATGGCCGCCCATCATCCGCCCACGCTGAAGCGCACCTGGGAAAGCCTGAAGGAGGTGATGGCCCCCGGCGCGCTGGACCCGCTGGTCAAGGAGATGATCTTCGTCGCGGTCAGCGTGACCAACGGCTGCGACTATTGCATCCGCTCGCACGAGGCCGCCGCGCGCCGCGCCGGCATGACCGACGCCCAGTTCGGCGAGCTGATGGCCGTCATCGGCATGGCCAACGAGACCAACCGCCTCGCCAAAGGCTATCAGGTGGAGATCGACGAAGCCCTGAAATAGCCGTCACGCGATGTCGTCGAGGGCGTCCTCCAGCGACGGGTAGATGCCCTCGGCCAGCGAACCGTCCACCCGCACCGGGCGGGGGAGCACGGCGACGGCGTCCAGCGCGCCGCGCAGCGTCAGGCCGGTGACCTCCACGAAGCCGCCGCGGTTGCCGTAGCGCCCGGCGGTCCATTCCGCCCGCTCGGGGTCACCGGACAACCGTCCATTGCAGGTGATCATCTCGTGGGTGTCGTCGCCGCCGCGCCGGTTCCAGGCCATGCCGCCGCCCAGGCCGCTGCCGATGTCGCGGGGGCGGAAGCCGTGGGGCTGTAGCAGGTCGCGCACCGCGCGGGACACCACCACGGCCTTGGGATCGATCTCCGTCCCCACCGGCCCGCCCGCCGCGTGGGGTTCCTGTCCGATCGCCTGTTCCATGGGTCCGCTCCCCGTCTTGTGTCGCTTGCCAAAGACAACAGGCGGGAGCGCGGCCTGTGCCGCGGCGGCGGAGCGGAAAAGCGAAAGGGCCGATGCGTCGCCGCATCGGCCCTTGTCGTGTTGGTCGGAGAGAGAGGATTCGAACCTCCGGCCCCTGCCTCCCGAAAGCAGTGCTCTACCAGGCTGAGCTACTCTCCGGTCCAGTCGGTGCCGCCGTCGCCAGCGTCGCCGTGGAGCGGGTGTATAGACCCATTGCCCGCGGGCTGCAATGGGAATAAGCGGCATTTGCGGAATGTTTTTTTGCCGGGTCGCGAAAGCCGGCGGGAAGGCGGGCGCAACGGTTGGTTGGCCGGGCCGGAAAAGCGAAAGGGCCGATGCGTTTCCGCATCGGCCCTTGTCGTGCTGGTCGGAGAGAGAGGATTCGAACCTCCGGCCCCTGCCTCCCGAAAGCAGTGCTCTACCAGGCTGAGCTACTCTCCGGTCCGTCGGTTGCGCCGTGGCCGGCGTCACCGTGGGCCGCGTATATAGCCGCTCGATCCGGGGGCTGCAACGTGAAAATCACCCCCGGCGGCGAAAAAGTTCCCGAAGCTTAGAAATCGCGCTCGATCACGAAGTCCAGCACCTCCAGCAGGGCGGCCTTCACCGGGCTGTCCTGGAACAGGCCCAGCGCGTCGCGCGCGATGGAGCCGTAGTGGCGGGCGCGCTCCACGGTGTCCTTCAGCGCGTTGTGCCTGGCCATCAGCTCCTGGGCGCGCTCCAGGTCGCCCTCCTGCTGGTCCAGCTCCTCCATGGTGCGGCGCCAGAAGGCCCGCTCCTCGTCGTTGCCGCGGCGGAAGGCCAGCACGACGGGGAGGGTGATCTTGCCCTCGCGGAAGTCGTCGCCGACCGTCTTGCCCAGCTTCGCCTGCTTGGCCGAATAGTCCAGCACATCGTCGACGAGCTGGAAGGCGATGCCCAGGTTCATGCCGTAGTCGTAGAGCGCCAGCTCCTCCGCCTGCGGGCGGGCGGCCACCACGGCGCCGACGCGGCAGGCGGCGGCGAACAGCTCCGCCGTCTTGGCCTTGATGACCTCCAGATAGGCCTGCTCGCTGGTCTCGGTGTCGTTGGTGGTGCGCAGCTGCAGCACCTCGCCCTCGGCGATCACCGCGGACGCCTTGGACAGGATGCGCAGCACGTCGAGCGACCCGACCTCCACCATCAGCTCGAAGCTGCGGGAGAACAGGAAGTCGCCGACCAGCACGCTGGCCTTGTTGCCGAACACCGCGTTGGCCGAGGCGAGACCGCGGCGCAGGTCGCTCTCGTCCACGACGTCGTCGTGCAGCAGGGTGGCGGTGTGGATGAACTCCACCACCGCGGCCAGCATCTTGTGGTCCTCGCCCTTGTAGCCGCACAGCTCGGCGGCGGCGAGGGTGAGGACGGGGCGCAGGCGCTTGCCGCCGGCGGCGATGAGATAGCCGGCGAGCTGCGGGATCATATCGACGGATGAATGCATCCGCTGGACGATGATCTCGTTCACCGCGCTCAGGTCATCGGCCACCAGGGCGGTCAGATCGTCGAGCGGGGTGGACTTCCGCCGTTTCGGCTCGAGGTTGGTCACGACCGCCAAGGTCGACTCCAATGATGATTGACGTGACGAATTCCGGCAGGGAGCATAACGGCATAGCCTCTTCGGTCAAGTCCGCAAGGCGAATAAGGGCACAGAACAGCCGGGATTTCATGAAGGAACTTCTGCGCACCACCGATCCGGTCCGTCTGAGCTGGCTTCTCGCCCTGCTGAACGACGCGGGAATCGAGGGGATCGTGCTGGACACCCACACCAGCATCCTGGAGGGCTCCATCGGCGCCATCCCCCGCCGCCTGATGGTGGCCGAGGAGGATCACGCCGCCGCCTGCCGCCTGCTGCGCGACGCTGGGGAGGAGCTGGGGGCGTGACGATGGAAAGCGCCGCGGCGTTCGACACGCTTCTCGAAGGGCGCGTCCGCCTGCACCAGCCGCAGGCCGGCTACCGCGCCGCCATCGACCCCGTGCTGCTCGCAGCATTCACCGCCGCCGGGGCGGGGGAACGGGTGCTGGACGTCGGCACCGGCACCGGGGCGGCGGCGCTGTGCCTCGCCGCCCGCGTGCCGGGTGTCGTGGTCGTCGGGCTGGAGAAACGGGCGGAGGCGGCGGAATTCGCCCGGCGCAACGCCGCCCTCAACGGGCTGGAAAGCCGGGTGGGCGTCCTTGAGGGCGACCTGCTGGCCCCGCCGCCGGAGCTGATTCCCGGAACCTTCGACCGGGTGATGATGAACCCGCCCTATCTGCGCGCCGGGGCGGCCAGCGTCCCGCCCGATCCCTGGAAGGCCGCCGCGAACGTGGAGGGGGAGGCGAGGCTGGCCGACTGGGTGCGCTTCGCCGCCGCGATGCTGAAGCCGCGCGGCACGCTGACCATGGTGCACCGCGCCGACCGGGTGGACGAGATCCTGGCCGCGCTGCATGGCACCCGATTCGGCTCCCTGACGCTCGTCCCGCTCTGGCCGAAGGCGGGGGAGGAGGCGCGGCGCCTCCTGGTGGCGGCCCGGAAGGGAGGGCGCTCGCCGGCCCGTTTCACCGCCGGGCTGGTGCTGCACGGCCCCGACGGCGCCTATGGCGGGCAGGCGCAAAGGATTCTGCGCGACATGGAACCGTTGATCCCGTAAGTCGGCGCTTTCAATCCAGCCTCAGCGGCACCATTTCAACCGGCGATGAACATGACGAAGCTGCTCGCCAAACTCCCGTTCGGCCCCTGGCGCGACGCCGGGCCGATCGTGTCCGTCCTCCGCCTGTCCGGTGTCATCGGCCAGGCCGGAGCCTTCCGCCAGGGCCTGACCATGTCCAGCATGGCCGGGCTGATCGAACGCGCCTTCGCGCCGAAGGGGCAGGCGGCGGTGGCGCTGGTCGTCAACTCGCCGGGCGGGTCGCCGGTGCAGTCGGCGCTGATCGCCAAGCGCATCCGCGACCTCGCCACCGAGAAGAAGGTGCCGGTCTTCGCCTTCTGCGAGGACGCGGCGGCCTCCGGCGGTTACTGGCTGGCCTGCGCCGCGGACGAGATTTGGGCGGATGAGAGCAGCATCCTGGGCTCCATCGGCGTGGTGTCCGCCGGCTTCGGCGCGCACGAGTTCATCGAGCGCTACGGCATCGAGCGGCGGCTCTACACCGCGGGCGACAAGAAGGTGATCCTCGACCCCTTCTCGCCGGAGCGGGAGGACGGGGTGGCCCATCTCAAGGCGATCCAGGCGGAGATCCACGACGCCTTCAAGGCGATGGTGCGCGACCGCCGCGGCGCCCGCCTGTCCGGGGCCGAGGAGGAGCTGTTCTCCGGCGCCTTCTGGGCGGGTCGGCGCGCGCTGGAACTGGGGCTGATCGACGGCATCGGCGACCTGCGCAGCGTGCTGCGCGGCCGCTTCGGCGAAAAGGTCCGGCTGCGCGTGGTGCAGGAGGACCGGCGCTGGTTCCGCCGCATGGGCTTCCGCGTGGATGCGCCGGTGGGCACGGCCGTGCTGGATCGTCTTGCGGCGGACCTCCCCGCGGCGGCTCTGTCCGCTGTCGAGGAGCGCGCGCTCTGGTCGCGCTACGGCCTTTGAGTTTTTTCGGTTTGTGGTCGCCGTGAGGCCCCCACCCTGACCCTCCCCCGCTGACGCAGGGGAGGGGATTGAGGGTCGTGCGGCGGAGTTCCCTCCCCTGCGCAGCGGGGGAGGGCTAGGGTGGGGGCCCTGTGCAAGGGCTTATGCCCCGTTGGAAATATCCCAGACTCTCACTGGGTGACTTCGCGCAAACGCTCCGACGGCGGCGGGACCGGCGCGCCGGTGCGGCGGGCGTTCTCGATCCAGGCGGCGATGGCGTCGAGCGCCGCCGTGCTGGCGTCGGCGGGGGTGGCGCCGCCCGCGGTGCAGCCCGGCAGGTCGGGCACCTCGGCCACATAGCCGACACCCTGCTCCGGGGGCAGGGGGCGGACGATGACCGGATAGGCGCTGGCGTTCATGACGTTGCGTCTCCTCTGCGCGCGGTTTTCATCCATTAGGTGCCGCTTCCGCTGCGGACGACAAGGATTCTTTGCGCTGGACGGGCGCTTCTTTCGATGTTCGATCCATTTTCGATGCTTCAACCGTTCGGGGTGCGTTCGGGGTGAAGGCCGCTCTTGACCGGGCGGCCCCGCACCCCCTAATCCTGCTTCCATGTTCAGCTTGTCCAAAATCCTGTTCCTGGCGCTGGTGATCGGCGCCGTGTGGTTCGGCTGGCGCTGGTACAACCGCGTCGGCGCGGTCGGACGGGAGCGCCTGCGCGAGCGGGAGCGTCGCGGCTCCGGAAAGCCCGCCTCCACCAGCGGCGGCGGCTCGTCCCAACTGGCCGCGGAGGACATGGAGAAGTGCCCGGAATGCGGCGCCTACGTCGCCCCGCGCTCCGCCGTGGCCTGCGGCCGGCCGGTCTGCCCCTACGGGCGCTGAACCTTAAACCCAGGCGGGCGCTTGATTCCGGGGATACCGCCGCGTATCGTGCGGCGCGTTTTTCCACACCAATCATAAGTGACCGCCGATGGCCTCCCCGAGCGGGTCTTCCCAAGACAGCCGCGGCCTGTCCTTTCAGGCCCTGATCCTCAAGCTCCACCAGTTCTGGTCGGAGCAGGGCTGCGTGATCCTCCAGCCCTACGACATGGAGGTGGGTGCGGGCACCTTCCACCCGGCGACGACGCTGCGCGCGCTTGGCCCGCAGCCGTGGAAGGCGGCCTATGTGCAGCCCTCGCGCCGCCCGAAGGATGGCCGCTACGGCGAGAACCCGAACCGGCTCCAGCACTACTACCAGTATCAGGTGATCCTGAAGCCCTCGCCGGCCAACCCGCAGGAGCTGTATCTGGAAAGCCTGAAGGTGCTGGGCATCGACCCCGGCTTGCACGACATCCGATTCGTCGAGGACGACTGGGAAAGCCCGACGCTGGGCGCCTGGGGCCTCGGCTGGGAGGTCTGGTGCGACGGCATGGAGGTCACCCAGTACACCTACTTCCAGCAGGTCGGCGGCATCGAGTGCGACCCGGTCGCGGTCGAGCTGACCTACGGGCTGGAGCGTCTGGCCATGTATGTGCAGGGCGTAGAGAACGTCTACGACCTGGACTTCAACGGCCAGGGCGTGAAGTACGGCGACGTGTTCAAGCGCGCCGAGGTCGAGTATTCGGCCCACAACTTCGAGCACGCCAACACCGACATGCTGCTCCAGCATTTCAAGGACGCCGAGGCGGAGTGCCAGTCGCTGATCGCCAAGGGCGTCGCGCTGCCGGCCTACGACCAGTGCATCAAGGCGTCGCACCTCTTCAACCTGCTGGACGCGCGCGGCGTCATCAGCGTCGTGGAGCGCGCCGCCTACATCGGCCGTGTGCGCGCGCTGGCGAAAGCCTGCTGCGAGGCGTGGACCGCCGGGGGGGCCAAGTAAAACCATGCCCGAACTTCTGATCGAATTCTTCTCCGAGGAAATCCCGGCCCGCATGCAGGCGCGCGCGGCGGACGACCTCAAGCGCCTCGTCACCGAGAAGCTGGCCGCCAACGGCCTGTCCTTCGAGAAGGCCGAGGCCCATTCCACCCCCCGCCGCCTCGCGCTGGTGATCGACGGCCTGCCCGAGCGCACCGCCGACGTCCGCGAGGAGAAGAAGGGGCCGCGCGTCGGCGCGCCCGAGCAGGCGGTCGCCGGCTTCCTGAAGTCCGCCGGCCTGACCAGCCTCGACCAGTGCGAGCAGCGCGACACCGGAAAAGGCGTCTTCTACTTCGCCGTGGCGGAGAAGAAGGGCCGCGCCACCGCCGAGGTGCTGGCCGAGATCATCCCGGCGGTCATGGGCGACTTCCCCTGGCCGAAGTCGATGCGCTGGGGCACCGGCACCGTGCGCTGGGTGCGTCCTCTGCACTCGATCATCGCGCTGTTCGGCGGCGCGGTGCTGGAGGGCTCCTTCGACCTCGGCGGCGCCCAGGGCAAGCTGGTGTTCGGCAACAGCACCCGCGGCCACCGCTTCCTGTCGCCGGACGCCTTCACGGTCACCGATTTCGCCGATTACAAGGCCAAGCTGCGCGCCGCCCACGTCGTGCTCGACCGTGCCGAGCGCAAGGCCAAGATCAAGGCCGACGCCGAGGCGCTCGCCGCGACGGAGGGGCTGACCCTCTCCCCCGACGACGGGCTGCTGGAAGAGGTCGCCGGCCTTGTCGAATGGCCGGTCGCCCTGGTCGGCACCATCGACGAGCAGTTCATGGACGTGCCGTCGGAGGTCCTCATCACCTCCATGCGCACGCACCAGAAGTATTTCGCCCTGCTGGACCAGTCCGGAAAGATGGCCCCGCGCTTCGTCGTGGTTGCCAACACGGTGACGGCGGACGGCGGCAAGGCGATCGTTGCCGGCAACGAGCGCGTTCTGCGTGCCCGCCTGTCCGACGCCAAGTTCTTCTGGGACCAGGACCGCAAGACGAAGCTGGAAGACCGCGTGTCCAAGCTGGGCGCCATCACTTTCCACGCCAAGCTCGGCACGGTGGCGGAGAAGGTCACGCGCGTCCAGGTCCTGGCCGCCGAGATCGCCCGCGCCATCGGCGCCGACGCGGACGCCGCGACCCGCGCCGCCCTGCTGTCCAAGGCGGACCTCGTGACCGAGGTGGTCGGCGAGTTCCCCGAGGTCCAGGGCATCATGGGCCGCTACTACGCGCTGGGCGAGGGCGAGAACCCGGCGGTCGCCGAGGCGATTGCCGAGCATTACAAGCCGCTCGGCCCGTCCGACTCCTGCCCGACCGCCCCGGTGTCGGTCGCCGTGGCGCTGGCCGACAAGCTCGACACGCTGGTCGGCTTCTTCGCCATCGACGAGAAGCCGACGGGGTCGAAGGACCCTTATGCCCTGCGCCGCGCCGCGCTGGGCATCATCCGGCTGATCCTGGAGAACGGGCTGCGGGTTTCTCTTTGGTCGCTGCTTGTGCCTAATGCGCGTTCTTACATTGAGCGCGAAATCATAGCACGCATGCATGAGCAACTAGGTAGCTTGCATGAGGCTCATAAGGGCTTTGTGAAAGTCTATGGGCATAACGCGTCTAACATTTTTAGTGAAGCAACTGTTTCTGCTGGTCGTGATTATGACGACCCCGTTATCAAGGACATTAATGAGAAAGTAATTCCTAGGTATGATGTTGCTCTAAAGGAGCTTCTGGCCTTCTTCGCTGACCGCCTGAAGGTGACGCTACGCGATCAGGGCGTGCGGCATGATCTGGTGGATGCGGTGTTCGCGCTCGGCGGCGAGGACGACCTTGTCCGGCTGCTGGCCCGCGTGAAGGCGCTCCAGGCCTTCGTCGGGTCGGAGGAGGGGGCGAACCTGCTCGCCGCCTACAAGCGCGCCAGCAACATCGTCCGCATCGAGGAGAAGAAGGACGGTAAGGCCTACGACCAGCCGGTCGATCCGGCCCTGCTGACGCTGGCGGAGGAAAAGGACCTCTACGGCGCCCTGTCCGGTGCCGGCGAGACGGCCCGGCCGCTGCTGGCGAAGGAGGACTTCACCGGCACCATGGCGGCGCTGGCCCGCCTGCGCGGCCCGGTGGACGCCTTCTTCGACAAGGTGACGGTGAACGCCGAACAGGCCGACCTGCGCGCCAACCGCCTGCGGCTGCTCAGCCAGATCCGGGCGACGCTGAACGCGGTGGCGGATTTCTCGCGCATCGAGGGGTGATGGGGGAGGGGGTGCCGCGGCGGTGCCCCCACCCTCCCACGCTTGCGCGTGGGTCCCTCCCTCCCCCGCTTCGCAGGGGAGGGCAAGTTTGCCAAGTTTCCCTCCCCTGCGCAGCGGGGGAGGGTCAGGGTGGGGGCCCGTCTCGGCCACTCCCCACCGCACCAACAAAAAAGGGGCGCCCCACCGGGCGCCCCTTTTCCTTTTCCCCGAACCCCTTACCGCGCGGCGCGGTTGGCGGCGCTGACCAGGGCGCGCAGCGAGGCGGTCACGATGTCCGCGTCCATGCCGACGCCGAACAGCGTGCGCTCGTCCTTGGTCTTCACCTCGACATAGGCGCAGGCCTGGGCGTCCTCGCCCTCGCCGACCGCGTGCTCGCGGTAGTCCACCACATGCAGGTCGATGCCGGTGCCCTGGCGCAGCGCGTCCAGGAAGGCGTCGATCGGACCCTTGCCCGAGCCCTTCAGCGTGCTGACCACGCCGTCACGCGACACCACCACGTTCAGCACGCGGGCGCCGGAGTTCGGGCCGCGCGGCTCGGTCGAATGCTCGATCAGGGCCAGCGGGGCGTCGATGTCCAGATACTCCGCCTTGAAGGCGTTGTGGATGTCGGCGGGCGCCAGCTCCTTGCCGGTCTCGTCGGCGATGCGCTGCACCGTCTTGGAGAACTCGATCTGCAGGCGGCGCGGGATCTGGATGCCGTAATCCTTCTCCAGCACATAGGCGATGCCGCCCTTGCCCGACTGGCTGTTGATGCGGATCACCGCCTCGTAGCTGCGGCCCAGGTCCTGCGGGTCGATGGGCAGGTACGGAACCTCCCACGTGCCGTGGTTGGACTTGGCCAGCGCCTTCAGCCCCTTGTTGATGGCGTCCTGGTGCGAGCCGGAGAAGGCCGTGAAGACCAGCTCGCCCGCGTAGGGGTGGCGGGGATGGACGGGCAGCTGCGTGCAGTATTCGGCGACGCGGACGATCTCGTTGATGTCGTCGATGCGCAGCTCCGGATCGACGCCCTGGGTCAGCAGGTTCAGCGCCAGCGTGATGACGTCCACGTTCCCGGTGCGCTCGCCGTTGCCGAACAGGGTGCCTTCCACGCGGTCGGCGCCGGCCAGCATGCCCAGCTCCGCCGCCGCGACGCCGGTGCCGCGGTCGTTGTGCGGGTGCAGGGAGATGATCGCCGCGTCGCGGTTCTTCATGTTGCGGCAGAACCACTCGATCTGGTCGGCGTGGATGTTCGGGGTCGACATCTCCACCGTCGCCGGCAGGTTCAGGATGACCTTGTTGGTGGCGTCGGCGCCCCAGGTCTCCATCACCGCCTCGCAGATCTCCAGGGCGAACTCCAACTCGGTCCCGGTGAAGCTCTCCGGCGAGTACTGCAGGACGATCTCGGTCTCCGGATGCTCGGCGGCCAGCTGCTTGATCAGCTTGGTGCCGGCGACGGCGATGTCGACGATGCCCTGGCGGTCCAGCCCGAAGACGACGCGGCGCTGCAGCTCCGAGGTCGAGTTGTACAGGTGGACGATGGCGCGCTTGGCGCCTTTGATGCCCTCGAAGGTGCGGCGGATCAGCTCCTCACGGGCCTGGGTCAGGACCTGGATGGTCACGCCGTCGGGGATCTTGCCGCCCTCGATGATCTCGCGGCAGAAGTCGAAATCGGTCTGCGAGGCGGCGGGGAAGCCGATCTCGATCTCCTTGAAGCCCATCTTCAGCAGCGCGTCGAACATCGCGCGCTTGCGGTCCGGACCCATCGGCTCGATCAGCGCCTGGTTGCCGTCGCGCAGGTCCACCGAGCACCAGACCGGCGCCTTCTCGATGGTCCGGTTCGGCCACTGGCGGTCGGTCAGCTTCACCGGGGCGAAGGGGACGTACTTCTCATGCTTGGCGGCGGAAGTGGCGGCGGGGGTGGCGATGTGGTTCATGACGCTTCGTGATCCCTTGGGAGCCCCGGTTTGTGCGGCGGGGCGTTGTCTCGTGTCGTGTGGGGACCGGCGGGACTACGGTCGCCGAGCTGCCGGGCGGCTCAGCGACCGTTCCTAAGTCGCAGCCCCGGCCCCAGCCGGGAGACACGCTTCACCCCGCAAGGGCGCGTGCCGAAAGGACGCGTGCAATAGGTGCTCATGGGAAAACAGACACTTCGACCAGGGAACAGGGCAGACGAACGCAGACGACCCGGACGCTCAAAGCGCCGGGGTGATAAGTCGCAGAAGGGCGTTCGTGTGGTCGATGCGGGTCATGGGCCACACTCTGCGCAGGCAGGCTTGCTCTGTCAAGCCACGATTCCATGAAATCTTCTGTCGCGGAACGGGGCTTCACGTGAAGAACAGGCGGTAGAGGACCGGCAGAAGGATGGCCGTCACCAGTCCGTTCAGCCCCATCCCCAACCCGGCGAAGGCCCCCGCCACCTCGTTGACCTGAAGCGCGCGGGCGGTGCCGATGCCGTGGGCGGCCACCCCCATCCCGAAGCCGCGCGCCCGCCAGTCCGTCACCCGGACGAGGTTCAGGACCCAGGTGCCGAAGGAGGCGGCGATGATCCCGGTCAGGATCACGAAGACCGCGGTGAGGGAGGGCAGCCCGCCGATCTGCTCCGACACGCCCATGGCGATGGGGGAGGTCACCGACTTCGGCGCCAGCGACAGCATGGTCCGCTCCGACGCGCCCAGCGCCCAGGCGATGGCGACGGCGCTCAAGGCCGACGCGGCGGAACCGGTCAGCAGGGCGACCAGCAGCGCCACGGCGGAGCGGCGGACCTGCTGGAACTGGCGGTAGAGCGGGACCGCCAGCGCCACCGTGGCGGGGCCGAGCAGGAAATGCACGAACTGCGCGCCGTCGAAGTAGGTGCGGTAGTCGATCCCCGCCACCATCAGCGTCGCGGCGATCAGCAGCACCGCGATCATCACCGGGTTCAGCGCGGGCCGCCGCCCAAACCGCTCGAACACCCACATCCCCGCCTGATAGGCGGCCAGCGTCAGGGTCAGGCCGGCGAGCGGGCTGGCCGACAGATAGACCCAGATTTCGTGGAAATCGGGGCTCATGACGCGTCCTCTCCATGGCCGGTTTCGGCGTCGGGACCGCGGCGGCTCAGCACGCTCATCACCCAGGCGGTCAGCGCGACGCCGATCAGCGTGCTGCCCAGCAGAGCGGCGGCGATGGGCAGGGCCTCCGCCTCCAGCCGGTTCAGGTGCGCCATCACCCCGACGCCCGCCGGAACGAAGAGAAGCGACAGGTGGCGCAGGATGCCGCCCGCCGTCTCCTGCAACGGCTCCGGCACGCCGCCGCGGACCAGCAGGCCGACGAACAGCAGGACCATGCCGATCACCGGTCCCGGTACGGGCAGATGCAGCAGGCGGGCGGTCAGTTCCCCCGCCAGCTGGCAGGAGAGAAGAAGGGTCAGGGTGCCGAGCATCGGCAGGCTCCGGGCTTTTCGGGGAGGTGGCCGCAGCCTAATCCCGGAGGGTGCCGTGGGGGGAGAGGATATGCCCTACCGCTCCAGCAGTTGAGCCTTGAGCCAGTCGCGCACCTCGCGGCAGACGGCCTCGGCGGTCTCGTCCAGGCAGTGCCCGGCGCCGGGCATCAGGACCAGCTTCTTCGGCTCGCGCGCCATGCGGTGGACGTGGATGGAGCACATCGGCGTCAGCACCTCGTCGGCCTCGCCATGGACCAGCAGCACCGGGCAGCTCAGGTCCGCCACCGCGTCGGTGCCCAGCCCCTGGGTGGCCAGCGTCACCACCGTGCAGACCGCGCCGCGGTTGGAGGCTGCGGCCTGGATCGCCACCGCCCCGCCGAAGGAATGGCCGACCAGGGCGACATGATGGATGCCCATCCGGCCGAGGAAGGTCAGGCCGCACAGCGCGTCGTAGACCGCCTCGTCCAGGGCGCGCGGGTTGCGGTAGCCGACGCGCAGAGAGGCGATGCCGTCCGGCCTGAGATCCTCGGCCAGCCGTGGATAGAGCCCGCGGGCCGGCGAGTCGAAGCCGCCGCCGACGCCCCCCAGCCAGATCACGCCAAGCGTTTCCGTTGCCTTATGGCCATCGGGGGCGGGGTAGAGGCGGGCGTCCACGGTGCCGCGGTCGGTGTCCAGCCGCACGGGGGCGAACCCCTCGTCCACGGTGTCACCGATCTGCGCCGACAGGAGCGGCATGGGTGTTCTCCGGCTTGCCAAGGTCTTGCGGGATTAACAAGCCACCGGGCATCTCCGTTGCTCCGGCCTGTTGCTTCGGAACCTCGCCGCACCGTCTCCGGTTGTGCCGGGAGGCGGTTCGCGACACTGGCCCCATGATAAGGGCCCCGTGATAAGGGCCCCGCGCAACGCCCTGCAGCGTCGGGCGCCGCCAATCCGACAAACCACACCGGGAGAAACCCCATGTCCCGCAGCAACCGCGACACCGAGCAGGAAAAGCACCAGTCCGGCGGCGCCGGAAAGGCCGCCAAATCCGGCCATGAGGATGCGGACAAGGCCGCCGGCAACAAGCCCGGCCAGAACCAGGCCAGCGGGCAGGGGCGCGAGCGCGGCTCGGGCTCCGGCGGGTCCCGCGGCGCTTCCGACGAGCAGCGCAAGCGGGACGGCTGACCGCCGCTGCTTCCGCGACGAACCCCCGGCCCGGCTGTTGGCGTCGGGCAAAGCCGTGCAACTGAAAAGAAGTGCGACACATGCTCAAACAGATTTCGGTCGATACCGTGAAGCAGGCCGCCGACCTCGCGTACGAGGCCGTGGCCGACCGCCAGCGTTTCCTTGCAGGAATGCGCAACATCGACCTCGGGGAGCAGACCAGCGAACGCGGTTCGCGGAACCCGACCGATCTCGACGCCCTCAGCATCCTGTCTGCCGACGCCAGCGGCGCGCTGAGCCAGTTGAACCGGATGCTGGAGGACCTGACCCCCGAACAACGGATGGAATTGCGCGCGGTCATGTTCGTCGGGCGCGGCGATTTCGCCGGAAACCAGTGGGACCGCGCGCTGGACGAGGCCGGGCGGGCCCCGGACGCCACCCACTACACCGACATCGCGGAGCGCATCGACCTGCACCGCGACCTGATGAAGGGGCTGTACGAGCTGGACCTGCTGAAGAAGAAGGACGGGCAATGACCAGGGGCCGGGACGGCGGGCGGCGCCTTGAGGGCTCCGCCGGGACGCTTGAACGCTGGGCCGCCATCCTCGGCGGCACGGCGCTGGGCTTCGCCGGGGCGCGGCGTGGAAGCTGGACGCTGGCCGCGCTCGGCGGCGGGCTGTTCCTCGCCGGGGCGGCGGGGGTCCCGCTGTCCAGCCCGCTGCGGCAGGTTGCTCTGCCGGCAATGCGCCGGGAGCCGACGACCACCCAGGCGAACGTCACCATCGCGGTCCCGGCCAACAAGCTGTTCCGCCATTGGCGCAACGTCCGCCATCTGGCGGCGCTGTTCCCACACCTCGACGCCGTGGAGATCCTGTCCGACACGGAAAGCCGCTGGAAGGCCCATGGCCCCGGCGGCGTTCCGGTGGTCTGGAACAGCCGGCTGGACAAGGTCCGGGAGAACGAACTCATCACCTGGCACACGCTGGAGGGGGCGGACCTACCGCACCGCGGCACCGTCCTGTTCCGTCCGGCGCCGGGTGGACGCGGGACGGAGGTCAGCCTGACGCTGGCCTACCATCCGCCGGGCGGCGCCGGCGGCGACGCCGTGTCCCGCCTGTTCGGCGCCGCGCCGGAGCAGCAGGCGCGCGAGGCGCTGCGCCGGCTGAAGCGGATCATGGAGGTCGGGGAGCTTCCCACCATCGAGGGTCAGCCGAGCGGGCGGGCCGAGCGGGGCCGGGTGACAGCCAAACTGCGCGAGGTGACGGGATGAGGGCGCTCTGCTGGAACGGCGTGAACGACCTGCGGGTGGAGCGGGTGCCGGACCCCACGATCCTCGCCCCGCAGGACGCGATCATCAAGGTCGGCCTGTCCTCGGTCTGCGGGTCGGATCTGCACCTGATCGGCGGCTACGTCCCCACCATGCGGGCCGGCGACATCATCGGCCACGAGTTCCTGGGCGAGGTGGTCGAGAAGGGACCGGAGGTGACGCGGCTGAACCGCGGCGACCGGGTGATCACCGTGTCGATCATCGGTTGCGGCAAGTGCTGGCACTGCGAACACGAGGAATTCTCGCTCTGCGACAATTCCAACCCGCAGCCGGCCTTCGAGGAGATGGCCTACGGCCATTGCACCGCCGGCATCTTCGGCTACAGCCACGCCTTCGGCGGCTACGCCGGCAGCCACGCCGAGTACATCCGGGTCCCCTTCGCCGACACCAACTGCTTCCGCGTGCCGGAGGGGGTGACGGACGAGCAGGCGGTCTTCGTCTCCGACGCCGTGCCGACCGGCTACATGGCCGCCGACATGGGCAACATCAAGCCGGGCGACGTGGTGGCCGTCTGGGGCTGCGGCGGCGTCGGCCAGATGGCGATGAAGAGCGCCTTCCTGATGGGGGCGGAGCGGGTGATCGGCATCGACCGCTTCCCCGACCGGCTGCGCGCCGCCCAGATGAAGGCGGGAGCGGAGACGCTGGATTACAGCCGCGTCGACATCTACGACGCCCTGCTGGCGATGACCGGCGGGCGCGGGCCGGACGTCTGCATCGACGCGGTGGGCATGGAGGCGGACAGCGGCGCCCCGTCCACCAAGGGTCTGGCCATTGAAGACTTGTACGATCGCGGCAAGCAGGCCCTGCGGCTGGAAAGCGACCGGCCCGCCGTCCTGCGCCAGATGATCCAGTGCTGCCGCAAGGGCGGGACGCTGTCGATCGTCGGCGTGTATGGCGGCCTCATCGACAAGTTCCCGATGGGGGCGGCGATGAACAAGGCGCTGACCTTCCGCATGGGCCAGCAGCACGGCCAGCGCTACGTCAAGCGCCTGTTCGAGCACATCGAGAAGGGCGAACTCGATCCTGCCTATCTGCTGACCCACAAATGGGCGTTGGACGACGCGCCCCAGGGCTACCGCATGTTCAAGGAGAAGGCCGACGACTGCATGCGGGTCGTTTTCGCGCCGTGACGACAGGCCAGGATGAAGGGGGGAAAGCCATGAAGATCGTCTACGCCTACCCGGCGGAGAAAGGGCGCGGCGTCGAGGCGGAGATTCTTGGGGGCTTGCGCGACCGCTGCGGCCACATCGTCCAGACCGCGCGCGAGGAACGCGACGCGGAGCGCGGCGGCGCCGTCGACGTCATCGTCACGCTGGAGATGGACGGGTCGCAGCAGGAAACGGCCCTCAACACGCTGCGCGCCCACCCCGCGGTGATCGACGCTGCCGCCGAGAGCTTCGGCGAGCGGGTCTGACCCTTCACGGACGGGGCGGGATCGGCTCCAGCGGAGTCTCCCGCCGGCCGCGCACCGGCGCCTCCAGCCCCTCCGGCCGCGCGGCCCAGCGGACGGCGTTCAGGATCACGCGCTGGATCTGCGGGTGGTGGTAGGTGGGGTGGGTTTCGTGGCCGGGACGGAAGTAGAAGACGCGGCCCAGCCCCCGCCGCCAGCCACAGCCGCTGCGGAACACCTCGCCACCCTGGAACCAGCTCAGGAAGACGAGGTCGTCGGGCGGGGGCACGTCGAAGGGCTCCCCATACATCTCCTCATGATCCAATTCGATGCAGTCCACGATGCCCGCCGCCACGGGGTGGCCGGGATCGACGACCCACAGCCGCTCCTTCTCGCCGGCGACGCGGTATTTCAGGAAGCAGCCGGTGCCCATCAGCGCCAGGAAGGGCTTGGCGAAATGGCTGGAGTGCAGGGCGACCAGGCCCATGCCCTGCTCGGTCACCCGCCGCTTCACCCGCTCCACCACCGCGTCGGACACCTCGGCGTGGGCGCGGTGGCCCCACCAGACCAGCGTGTCGGCGGCGTTCAGCCGCTCCTCGGTCAAGCCGTGTTCCGGTTCGTCCAGCGTGGCGGTCTCCACGGTCAGCCCGGCGGCGCGCAGGGGGGCGGCCAGCGCCTCGTGGATGCCCTGGGGGTAGTGGACCCGCACCGTCTCGTCCCGGCGTTCGTGGAGGAATTCGTTCCAGATCAAGACGCGCGGCGACGGGGGCGGCATGGCGGGAGACCTTTCGGAGGGATGGCGCCGGCTCCGATGGATCGCCCGTGGGACGAAGGGAGGCGGCGCCTGTTGGGGGCCGATGATCGAAACATTGCGGTGGGAGCGTTCCGTGTCGAGTCCTCCCGATGCAGCGCGTTCCAGCGGTTCGGCCTCCGCCGTCCGCCGTTGTCCCATCGGCGTCGAGCCCGCGCCCGGCAACCGGGTATCGGCCCGGGTCTGGGCGCCCGCCTGCCGCAGCGTCCAACTGCTGGTCGGGCCGGAGGAGCGCGCGGTGGCTCTGGAGCCGGAAGGCGACGGCTATTTCTCCGCCCTGGTGGAGGAGGTGCCGGTGGGCGGCCTCTACCGGTTCCAGCTCGACGATGGCCCGGCCTTCCCCGACCCGGCCTCCCGCTTCCAGCCCGACGGGCCGGAGGGGCCGTCGCAGGTGGTGGACCCGTCCGCCTTCGCCTGGACCGACACCGGCTGGACGGGCTGCGGCCTGCGCGGGCAGGTGATCTATGAGATGCACATCGGCACCTTCACGCCGGAGGGCCGCTGGGATGCGGCGGCGCGCGAACTGCCGCGTTTGGCGGAACTGGGGGTGACGGTTCTGGAGCTGATGCCGGTGGCGGAGTTTCCGGGCCGCTTCGGCTGGGGCTACGACGGGGTGGATTTGTTCGCCCCGACCCGGCTCTACGGTGATCCGGACGACATGCGGCGCTTCGTGGACCGCGCCCACGCGCTGGGCCTCGCGGTGATCCTCGACGTGGTCTACAACCACCTCGGCCCCAGCGGGAACTACCTGTCCCGCTTCGCCCCGGACTACTTCACCACCCGCTACAAGAACGAGTGGGGGGACGCCCTCAATTTCGACGGCCCGAACTGCGGCCCGGTGCGGGAGTTCTTCCGGGCGAACGCCGCCTTCTGGATCGACGAGTATCATCTCGACGGGCTGCGGCTGGACGCCACCCAGCAGATCTTCGACGATTCCACCCCACACATCATCCAGGAGATCGGGCAAGCCGTCCGCCAAGCGGCGCGCGGGCGCGGCACCCTGCTGATCGGGGAGAACGAATCCCAGCAGGCCGCCATGGCGACACCGGTGGAGCGGGGCGGCTATGGACTCGACGCGCTGTGGAACGACGATTTCCACCACACGGCCCAGGTCGCCCTGACGGGGCGGAACGAGGCCTACTACACCGACTACCGCGGCACGCCGCAGGAACTGTTGTCGGCGGTCAAGCACGGTTTCCTCTACCAGGGGCAATGGTACCGCTGGCAGGGCAAACGGCGGGGCTCTCCGGCTTATGGGCTGCCGCGGCCGACTTTCGTCACCTTTCTCCAGAACCACGACCAGATCGCCAATTCGGGCCGGGGCCAGCGGGTGCACGCCCTGACCACGCCGGGACGTTTGCGGGCGCTGACCGCGCTGCTGCTGCTGGGTCCCGGCACCCCGATGCTGTTCCAGGGACAGGAGTTCGCGGCCAGCGCGCCTTTCTACTATTTCGCCGACCACGAACCCGGTCTGGCCGGCAAGGTGGAAGAGGGGCGGGGAGAGTTCCTGTCCCAGTTCCCCAGCCTCGCCACCCCGGCCATGCGCGCCCACCTGATGCGCCCCCAGGACGAGGAGACCTTCCGGCGTTGCACGCTCGACCACGCGGAGCGGGACATTCATGCGGAGGTCTGGGCGCTGCACCGCGACCTTCTGCGTCTGCGCCGCGAGGACCCGGTGTTCCGCGGGCAGGGTGACGGCGGGCTGGACGGCGCCGTGCTGGGGGAGGAGGCGTTCGCATTGCGCTTTTTTGGAGGGTGCGGGGACGACCGGCTGCTGCTGGTCAATCTCGGCCGCGACCTGCGGCTGGAAGTCCTGCCGGAACCGCTGCTGGCGCCGCCGGTTGGCAGGGACTGGACGCCCCTGTGGTCCAGCGAGGACCCTCGCTACGGCGGCTGCGGCATCGCCCCGCTGGAATCGCCGGACAGCGGCTGGCGGCTGCCCGGCCATGCGGCGGTCGTCCTGGCCGCCAAGGAGGTTGTTCCGGACGGGGAACGGGGCGAAGGCAACGGCGCGAGCGCGCAGGAGACCCATGGCTGATTACATCCGCAAGATCACCCGCGACGTCGTGCGGTCCGCGCCGGACGCCGCGCTGTCCCGCGAATGGCTGGTCGCCAACGGGCTGGGCGGCTACGCCTCCTCCTCCCTGTCGGGGGCGGTGACGCGGCGGTATCATGGGCTGCTGGTGGCGGCCCTGCCGGCGCCGCTGGGCCGGGTGGTCATGCTGAGCCAGCTCAACGACGTGCTGATCGAGCCGGACGGCACCGAGCGGCGGCTGACCGGACACAACCCGCAGGCGGACCAGTGGCCCGACCCGAACTACCCGTCGGACGCCGCCCCCTCCGGCCTTGCCGAGTTCCGCATGGAATCCGGGCTGCCGGTCTGGCGCTACGAGATCGGCGACGTTGTGATCGAAAAGCAGATCGTGCTGCCGCATCTGCAGAACATCGTCCATGTCACCTACCGGGTGGTGAAGGCGCCGCAGCCGATCTGCCTGCGGCTACGCCCGGTGATGGCCTTCCGCAAGCTGGAATCGGCGGTGGACGAGCCGCTGGCCCGCGACTACCGGGTCACCGCCCGCGGCCACGAGTACGAGGTCTGGGCCGGGCCGGAACTGCCGGTGCTGCGCATGACCATCGAGGGGGCGGAGCTTCCCCTGACGCTGGACGGCGGGGCGCGGCGCGACATCGTCTATCCGGTGGAGGCCGAGCGCGGCTACGAATCGCGCGGCTCGCTGTGGACGCCCGGCTATTTCAGCGGCCCGCTCAGCCAGGGCCAGACGCTGAGCTTCGTCGCCGCGACCGAGCCCTGGCAGCGGCTGTGGGCGCTGCCGCCCGCCGACGTCCTGCGCTTCGAGAAGGAGCGGCGGCGGCGCATCGTCGGGACGGCGCACCCGTCACTGCGCGCCGGGCCGATGGCGGAGCTGGTGCTGTCGGCGGACAGCTTCCTGTTCGTCCCGGCCGGCCGCGTCGCCGACCAGATGCGCGCCCGCGCCGAGGGCGACGAGGTGCGCACGGTGATCGCCGGCTACCACTGGTTCACCGACTGGGGCCGCGACACCATGATCAGCCTGGAAGGGCTGACCCTGACCACCGGACGCCATATGGAGGCCGGCTGGATCCTGCGCACCTTCGCCCACTACATCCGCGACGGGCTGATCCCCAACATGTTCCCCGACGGCAAGGACGAGGGGCTGTACCACACCGCCGACGCCACCCTGTGGTTCTTCCACGCGCTGAACCGCTACGTCCGGGCGACCGGGGACCGGCACACGCTGCAACTGCTGCTGCCCCGGCTGGTCGAGGTGATCGACCATCACCGGCGCGGCACCCGCTTCGGCATCGCCGTGGACCCCGGCGACGGGCTGCTGCGCCAGGGGCGGGAGGGCTACCAGCTCACCTGGATGGACGCGAAGGTCGAGGACTGGGTGGTCACGCCGCGCCGGGGCAAGGCGGTTGAGATCAACGCGCTCTGGTACAACGCCCTGTGCCTGACCGCCGGCTGGCTGACCGAGGAGGGGGACACCCAGGCGGCCCGCCCGCTGGAGGAGCTGGCGGAACGGGCCCGCGCCTCCTTCAACGCGCGCTTCTGGTGCGCCCACGCCGGGCACCTCTACGACGTGGTGGACGGGGAGCGGGGGGACGACGACGCCTGCCGGCCCAACCAGATCTTCGCCGTCTCGCTCGACAACCCGGTGCTGGACCGTGCCCGCTGGGAGCCGGTGGTGGAGACGGTGCGGCAGCGGCTGCTGACCCCGGTCGGGCTGCGCTCGCTGGCGCCGGGGCAGCGCGACTACAAGCCGAAATACTTCGGCGACCTGCGTGCCCGCGACGCCGCCTATCACCAGGGCACGGTGTGGGGATGGCTGATCGGCCCCTATGTCGACGCTTGGCTGAAGCTGCATCCGGAGGACAAGGCGGGGGCGCGGGAACTGCTCCAGGGCTTCCTGCCGCATCTGGACCAGGCGGGGGTCGGCACGATCTCGGAGATCTTCGACGCCGAACCGCCTTTCAGCCCGCGCGGCTGCATCTCGCAGGCCTGGAGCGTCGCGGAGGTCCTGCGCTGCTGGGCAGCGACGGCGGAAGATCGGTGAATCCGCGTCCATCGTCATATTGCCTATGAAAAGCGTCATAAGTAGTTAAGGAGACAGGACACGGGAGACTCCCGGTTACTGAACAGAAAGCGGCGGATCGGGGAAAAACACGATTCGATGACGGCGCCATGACATTCGAGAAACCCACATTTTGTTGAAGGTTTCTGCCGGCCGTGCCTATCATCGGTAGCGGGCTGGAACGAAAATTCACGAACACACGGCCGTGTGACCACCCGCGCAGGATGATGACGGGAGGGGTCATGCTGGCACTGCTGTCGAAGGCAAAGCGCCCGGCGGTTGATTGGGACGCCTTGAGCCGGCGGATTCTGGAAGAGAGCGCGCAGGCCTGTTGGGTGGTGGATGGCGAACTGGTCACCGTCGCCGTCAACCCGGCGCTGTGCGCGCTGCTCGGCTACCGGGCCGGCGAGCTGGTCGGAACCCACCTGCTGTCCTATGTGGCGGAGGAAAGCCGGGGCGTGCTGGAGCGGCAGGCGGCCATTCGCGACCTGACCCCGCACCGCAGTTACGAGGTGACCCTGATCCGCTCCGACGGGATGCCGCTTCGCGCGATCCTCAACGACTCCCGGCTGGACGGCGAGACCGGTGGGGCGGCGCCGGGGTTCTGCATCTTCGTCACCGACATCACCCGCCGCAGCGAGGAGGAGACTCAGCGCGCCCTGCGGGTGGACCAGTTGGCGGACGCGGTCGCCCGGATGAACCGCTTTCTCGGGCAGATTTGCCAGGAGCTGAAGGACCCGCTGAGCGCCATCCTGGGCGCGACGCAGATGATTTCCTCCGACGCGGGGCTTTCCGAACCGGTGGGCGGCGGACCCGGCCGGAGCACCGCCCAGCTCGGTGCCTACGCCGCGCTGTGCAGCGACGCTGGTCGGCAGATGATGCGGACCATCGAGAATTTGTCGCTGTGGTCCCGCCTGCAGCTGAATCAGGTGCCGTTCGAACTGCGGGTGTACGATCTGGGCGGCCTGCTTCAGGACGTGTTGGAGGAGTTGGAGCCCCGTGCCCGGGCCCGCGACATCCTGATCGTCAACCGCATTGTCGCGACTCCGGTGCTGGGCGATCTGTCCGCGCTGAACACGGTGCTGAAGCATCTGATCGAGAACGCGGTGCGCTTCTCTCCTTCGGGAAGCATCGTCATGCTGTCCGCCGCGCAGGCGGATGGGCGGGTGACCGTGCGGGTTCAGGACAATGGGCTGGGCATCCCGGAGGAACTCCAGCCCCATCTGTTCCGCATCGATCCGCACCACGCTGCGCCCGGTGCCGATGGAGAGGTGGGAAGCGGCCTCGGCCTGCTGATCTGCAAGGCGCTGGTCGAACGCATGGGCGGCGGCATCCGTATCTTCAGCAAGCCGGGCGGCGGAACCGCGGTCACCGTGACCCTGACTCCAGGTGGAACGGCCGGATTGTAACACCGGCGAACGGATGGTTGGACGAACCGTTTCGGCCGGTTGGAGAGGTTGCGGCGGGATCGGGGTGCCCCTTGCGGGGAATTCCAACATTCAGTTGTCAACAGGGCACAGACCCGCGCGAAATCGCCGCGCCGGGAGTCCGGCATCAGAATCCAATTGACAGGCGTGAGCGCTGCAACACCTCCTAAATTCTGGAAAGGCAATGCATTTCAATGGTTTGTGTGACATGCTCAAAATTTGGGCAAATCGCGCTATGGCCTTGGCGCGCTTGACTCGAATCGGGAAAAGCCGGTCCTTGTCAACACAGTTATCCACAGACTCTGTGGAGAGCCTACGCGGGAGGTGAAGGGAGCGTTGCACGGCCCATAACCTTTGGCGGGAGAGCCGTCCAATCAGAATAAGTACTTCAGATTTTAGGCTTCGCGCATTTTTGCCGCTATAGTGGTCGCGCCTCATCCCGGCGTATTGCCCCAATCCAACCGGTGCCGGATGAGCACTGACGGGAGGAGTGCCCATGCTGGATGTCTATGGGACGTCTTGTCCGGCGGCGCGTCCACGATGGTCATGGCGCGCGGCGACCGGAGAGTCACAAGGCCGGAGCCGGCAAGGATTTGCCGTTCCCGCTTTGGCGGCGGCGTCGCTTTCGGCGTTGATCCTCCATCTGCTGTTGACCCTCGGTGCCCATTTGGGCGGGGCCGACGTGGCGGGCGTGCTGACGGTGGCGGCGGGCATGGTCGCGGTCCTGGCGACTCTGCTGCCCTTTGCGCTGTTGTGCATCCGGCGGGCGCTGGACGCGCTGTCCGCCGCACCGGAGCGACGCAGGGGTGTGACCGCAGCGCAGGGTTGAAGCGCCAACGGGCGGGGAAATCACGGTTGCTCCCTTTTGTAAGTCCGCGCATAAAGTGACGACGCCGTGGCGATGGACGGCGCTGTACGGCGGGGGCTGCGCATGGGGTTGTTCGATTTTCTGAAGGTCACCGTCAAGGATGAGAGGAAGGCGCCGCCGCGCCGGCCCAACGCGTCCGCTGGCGCGTCCAATGTCATCGAGTTCGATGGAAAGAGCTTTCCCTTGGCCGGGGTCAGCCACAAGGGCTTCGTGGCGACCGGCTTCGACGGATCCCTGATCCCCAGCCAGACCGCGCGGATCACCGTGCGGGTCGATGACTCCTGCGGCAAGTTCACCTTCCCCGCCACCGTGACCATCGAGGAGGTCAAGGGCGGGTCGGTGTCCGGCGCCTGGAACATGCTGCCGCCGGAGGTCGAGGCGACCATTCGCAAATACGTGCAGATCCGCAAGCAGAAGACCGGAAAATAAAGAGGCTGCCCCGGTTCCGGCAGCCGGTACCGCTCAGTTGGCGGTGCGCAGAGGTGTTGGGCCGGGCTTCCCTCCGGTCTTTATCCCGCTGTTCACACCGGCATTGACCAGGGTCGGCGCCATGGCCGTGGCCGGCGTGGCGATCTGGTGCATCCGCTCGATCCATTCCGACAGGGTGACGAATTCGCAGCCCTTCGCGCGCATCGCGGCGATCACGCGGGGAAGGGCGTTGAGGGTGGACGGGTAGGTGGAGTGCAGCAACAGCACGCTGCCGGTTCCCGCCTCGGTCTTCACATGCTGCACGATGCGGTCGGGGTCGCGGACCTGCCAGTCACGGGTGTCCACGGTCCACAGCACCGGGCTCATGCTCTCCTCGCGGGCGATGGCCAGAAGGTCGGGCGTGTAGCGCCCGTAGGGTGGGCGGAACAGCACCGGGTTGGCGCCGAAGCCGCGCAGGATGCGGTTGGCCTCGGCGATCTCGTGGCGCTGCGCCTCGGGGTCCATGGCGCGCAGGTCGGCGTGGGTCAGGCTGTGGTTGCCGATCTCGTGCCCGGCGGCGATGAAGTCGCGGATCACCTCGCCCTGGTTCTCGGCGACACTGGCGACTGGAAAATAGGTCGCGGGGATCTTCTCGCGGTTCAGCACCTCCAGGATCTGGCGGGTGACCACCCGGTGCGGCCCGTCGTCGAAGGTGAGGGCGCAGAGGTTCCAGCCTTCCTCCTTCAGCGTCGCCGGCATGACGTCGAGCGCCGTGTCGGGGATCACCGCGCCCAGCCGGCCCTTGCGGCGCCCGGACTTCTCGATGGCGGCCATGGTGCGGACAGCTTCCGGCGGATAGGTGATCGCGACCTCGGCCTTGCCGTTCCCGGCCGGGCCTGGTGGAGCAACCTGCGCGCTGTCGGCGGGCGGCGTGATCTCCGGCGCCCGGGGCGGTGCCTGAGGGAGCGTGCTCGGGGCGGCCGCTTCGAGGACGAGGCAGCCGAAGCCGGCGCCGAGCATGCGGCGGCACAGCGCCGTCACGTCCAGCCCGACCGGGGCGGTGGCCCGCAGGGCGACGCCTTCGCCCTGGCGTCGCGCGTCGAGCGGAACGACCGCCGGGCTGAGCCCGTCCGCCAGATCGGGGGAGCGGCGGCGCAGGCTGTCCCACGCCCACCAGGCGTCTCCTTCCCTTTGGAAAAGGCCGAGTTGCAGCAACGATGGTCCATCCGCGGCGCGGACGTCGGTGTCCGGAAATGCCGTCAGAACCCCTGCGGCCAGGGGCAGCGCGAGCAGCGAGGAGCGGAAGCGGCGGATGCCCGTGCGGAGCGAGGACGTGAGGGAGAGTCCGTGTTCAGGCCGATTCACACGTTTATCCTCCGGATCGTCGCCGTCGTCGAATACCACCCCTTCGGGATTAATTCAAACGGCGCGGCTTCCATTGGTTCGCCCGCTCCGCCCCTCCTTTGAGGCGGAACCTTCGGTGTTCCGGCGTGGTTGACCGGGAGCGCGTCTGCTGTGTCCCCCGCCCCAAGGGGCAGGATCAGGTGCAAGGCCGGCGCGGAACGAGAACGGACAGGAGGCAGCCCGGATGGCGGATGATTTGGAAAGCCGGATCAGAGCGCGCGCTCACCAGATCTGGGAGCGTGAAGGCCGTCCGGAGGATCGTGCCGAGGACCATTGGAAACTGGCGAGCGAGGAAATCGCCATCGAGGACAATTACCGGGACACGCTGCGCCCGAATCCGGCGCGCGGCCCCGACGACACCGCGGAACGGACCGAGCCGGTCGAACCCGTGCTGAGCATGGAAAACCAGGGCGAGATGCCCGGCATTGCCGACCAAGGTGAGGAATTCCGCATCCCCGGCCGGGCCAGCGACTCCTGACGGCGGCTCCCACCGCCTTCCTCACGTCGTGCTTAGAGAGGACTCCCCATGGACACGAACCTGGAAATCGCCTTCCACAACATGGACTCCCAGCCGGAGCTGGAAGCCTACATCCGCGAACGGGCGGAGAAGACGGAAAAGCTGTTCGACCGGCTGGTCGGCATGCGCGTCGCCGTGGAAGCCCAGCACCGTCAGCACAAGACCGGCAACGTCTTCGATGTGCACATCGAGCTGATGGTGCCGGGCCAGGACATCGTGGTCAGCCGCAAGCCGAACAAGGCGAAGGAGCGCTACGCCAACCCCGACGCCCGCACGTCGATCCGCGACGCGTTCGAAGCCGCGGAACGGCAGTTGAAGGAATACAAGGACAAGATGCGCCGTGACGTGAAGGTGCATGATCCGGAGCAGCCCGGCCGCGTTTCGCAGCTGAACCCGAACGAGGATCACGGCTTCATCACCACCAACACCGGGACGCAGCTTTACTTCCACCGGAACAGTTGCCTGAACGTCGATCTGGACCAGCTCAGGACCGGTGACCCGGTGAAGTATGTGGAAACCGCGGGCGACACCGGCCCGACCGCCTCCAAGGTCTGGCGGGCGTCCGGGTCCGACACCGAATTGCGGGCCACCTGAGGAAAAGCCCCCGCCAACCCGCGGGGGCTTTTTCTTTGAGCGCTTTCCCGTCTGTCCCTCCGCCTGCGATCAGGCCCTTTGGGCCGGGGGCATCGGTTCGGCCGAGGTCGGGCCGGTCGGGTCCGGTGCCGCGGCGGGAGCGGGGTCCTCGTTCAGGTCGTAGATGTCCGGGTGCAGCCGCACGCCGTCGCGGTCGTCCACCGTCGCCGTCCAGTAGACGAAGCGCACCGGCACCGGCTGGGTCAGTTTGATCCATTGCGGTTCCTGCCGGTCCAGCATGCGGTCGAGCCGCGCCGTGGACACATGCTCGGTCGTCAGCAGCGCCTCGGCCATGCCGCGCGCATCCTCAAGGCGCACGCAGCCGGAGCTGACGGTACGGATCTCGCGGTCGAACAGCCTCGGCTCGTTGGTGCCGTGCAGATAGATGTTGTAGGGGTTGGTCATGTTGAAGCGATACCGGCCCAACGCGTTGTGGTCGCCCGGCTGCTGGACGATCCGCACGCGGCGCGGCGAGACGTTGCTCCAGTCCACGATCGCCGGCTCCACCGGGGCGCCGTCCAGATAAACCACCGCGTTGGCGATGCCCGGCGTGCCCTTGGCCCGCAGCAGGGGCAGCTTGTCCTCCTTCAGGACGGTGGGCGGCACGGTCCAGGTCGGGTTGACGATGACGTGGGTGATCTGGTCCTGGAGCAGCGGAGTCTCGCGCGATGGGCGCCCGACGATCGAGCGCATGGTCAGCGCCTCTTCCCCGTCGCGGACCAGCGTGGTGGTCTGGCTGGGCAGGTTCACCAGGATCACGGTGCCCGGCGCGGTGTCGCGGAAGGCCCGCATGGACAGTGCGCTTCGCCGCATCTGGACGGCCGCCTCCTGCGGGCTGCGGTCCAGCGCCACCCGCGTGCCGCCGCCGACCAGCCCGTCGACCTTCATGCGCTGGCTGAATTGGAAGGCGCGCACCGCGGTGTCCACCTCCTCGTCGAACAGATCGGCTTGGCGCAGCCGGTCAAGGAAACCCAGTTCGGCCAAACGCTGCGTCAGCCGCTCCACGCGCTCGCCGCTGCTGCCCTTCTTCAGGAGCGGTCCGGACCCGATGCGGGTGATGGGACGCTCCGATTCCGCCTCCAGCAGGGCGGCGGCGGCGTCCAGCCGGTCGGCCCAGCCGGTCAGCGTGTCGTGATAGGAGGCCGCCTCGGCGTCGGTGCGGGTGGCGACTGTGCCGGCGATCACGGACAGCGCCAGCGTCAGCGCGGCCAGGACCGGCGCCGGGCGGCGTCGTTGGTCGGTAAGCGTCTGGGATGTGTGCATGATCCGTCCTCGGCTGGCAGGTGGTCCGATCCCCTGTCCTTTCTATCGAATGTAGTACGTGGAGCCCCGTCCGGCGAGGCTGGGACGCAGATTGCAGGGGTCGGGAAATGGGCGTACGGCCTCCGGCCAGGGGGCAACCATCGCGGGTGAGAGCGCTGGAGACCGGTTTGTGACCGATTCGGGCCATTTTCGGGTTGATCCCGGTCAAGCCCTAGCCTATAGGGAATAGTCGTTCGCTATGACCACAATATTTTGGTCCTATTCGAACAATCCATAGGGGGTCGTCCGGCGCTGGAACGGTGCGACCCGATCACCAAAATGCATAGGGAGTGATGCTTTTGGGGAATGACGACCGTGCCGCGCCGATGAATGGGCGCGAGACCGGCCGCCGTGGGTTTCTGACCTTCGCCGCCGCGACCCTGACCGCCCTGGCCGTTCCGGTTCTGGTGCCCGCCGCACCGGCCCTGGCCGCCCCTCTGGCCGGCGGTGTCCGCCGCCTGGCGCTGCACAACATCAACACCAACGAACAGTTCAGCGGAGTCTATTGGGCCAACGGCGCCTATCGACCGGACGCGCTGAAGACGCTGGACGTGCTTCTGCGCGATCATCGGGCCAAGCAGGTCGGCCGTTACGATCCGCGCCTGTTCGACGTGTTGGCCCGCCTGCACCAGACGCTGGACAGCGACGAGCCCTTCCGGGTCATCTGCGGCTACCGGTCGCGCCGCACCAACGCCATGGCCCGCCGCCGCTCGCGCGGGGTGGCGAAGGAAAGCTACCACACCCGCGGCATGGCCATCGACGTGATGCTGCCGGATGTCGAGTTGAAGGCCATCGCCAGCGCAGCCCGCGGCATGGAGGCCGGTGGCGTCGGCTATTACCCGCGCAGCGGCTTCGTACACATCGATACCGGGCCGGTTCGCACATGGTGACACCGCTCCGTCCTGGGCGGGGGCTTTCGCCGCGGGCGTCATAGGCTGACTTGCCGTACGCCGTGTTCCGGACGCCTGCCCAGTCGGTAGGCATCCCGGAACCATGGCCCGACGCGCCGGTTGCTCCAATCGGAATTCCCCGAACGAGCAACACGGAGGGCGACGAAGGCGATGTTCTGCAAACACGATCTGGAACGGCTCCTGACCGTCGATGCCGCCCCGGCGGTGTCCATCTTCCTGCCCACCCACATCGCCGGGCGCGACATCCGCCAAGACGTGATCCGGCTGCGCAACCTGCTCGCCAAGGCCCAGGACCAGCTCTGCGAGAAGCATGGCCTGCGCCGGCCGGACGCCGAGGCTTTCCTGAAACCGGCCTCCGACCTGCTGGAGCAGAGCGACTTCTGGCGTCACATGGACCGTGGTCTGGCGATTTTCCTCGCCAAGGGCATGTCGGCCATCCACCGCGTGCCCGTCGAACTGCCGGAGGAGGTCGTCGTGAACGCCCGCTTCACGCTGCGGCCGTTGCTCCCGCTGCTGGCGGATGACGGGGCCTTCATGATCCTGGCCGTCACCGCCGGGCGGTCCCGCCTGTTCTGCGCCACCCGCCACGGCATCGCCGAGGAGGATGCCGATCTGCCGCAGGGCGTGGCGGAGATCCACGCCGAAACCAATTACGAGAACACCCTGCATTCCGCCCCGCCGGCCCGCCAAGCCAACCGCACGGACCGCGGCGGCGTGTCGATGGTCAAGACTCAGAATTTCGGCGAAGATCCCGAGGAACTGCGCAAGGCCCATCTCATCGAGTATCTCGGGCGGGTCGCCGGCCGGGTTCAGGATCATCTGAAACCTTTCCGCGGCCCGCTTGTGCTGGTCGCCGACGAGGAAATCCAGGGGCACCTGCGCAAGGGCGCGCATGTTCAGGGACTTCTGGAAAAGGGAGTGGTGGCGAACCCCGACGCGCTGGAGATCACCGAGTTGCATCAACGTGCCTACGCGCTGGTTCAGCCGATGTTCGAATCGACCCGCCGGACGGCGGTGGAGCGGTTCAACGCCCTCCACGGTGACCGCAACATGGCGGAACGGACGACGACGCGGGCCGAGGACGTGATGGTGGCGGCGCGCGAGGGGCGGGTCGGGGTCCTTCTGGTGGCCGAGAACGAGAAGGTCTGGGGGCACTTCCGGGAGGACTATCACCGGGCCTTTCCGCTGCACCACGAGACGGACGGTGCCGTCGACCTTGTCGAGGAGGCCGCCACCGAGACGCTGCTGCGGGGCGGCGAGGTGCATGTGGTGACCAAGGAGGAGCTGCCGTCCGGCGCCTCGACTGCGGCGATTCTGCGCTTCTGATCCTGGGTACCGCGAGGATTCCGGTCGGTGGGACGGCGTCCGACGGCGCCGCCCCACCGACGTTTTGCCGTCAGGTGGACGCCTTGCCTGGCTTGCCGGCGTTGGGCTTGCCCGCCCGGTAAATGTCGGCCGGGTCCCAGACCGCGCCGTGACGCCGCCGCTTTCCGCCCGTTGCCTCGACCTTGATGCGGGGGGAGGCGCCTTTTACAACCGTTTTTCCCACGGAAGCCTTTCCCCCCGTCGCGATGAGGCCGCCGGTCGGCGCCGTCGGGATCGTCAGCACGCCCCTTTCCCGCTGGCCCTTTCCCTGGCCCTTTCCCTGGAGGAGGTCGTTCGGCGTGATGCCCACGACGCCCATCGGTTCGCCACTCTCCTCGTCCCGGGCATCATGCAGGTGCGGCGACAAGGAACTGAGAAGCGACAGAAGCTCATCGCCAACGCCGTCCGGCGCGGCGCGCCACAATCGCAGCATGCGGGCCTCGCGGCGGCTGATGGCGCTGTCGCCGATCCGGTCGATGTCCGTACGGGCTGTCTTTGTGGCGGACCCTTGCGGGGCGTCGTAGTAATCAAAAAAGAAGCTCACCGGAACATCAAGTACCTGACTCAACCGATACAACGTTCCGGCCGAAATCCGGTTGGATCCGCGTTCGTATTTCTGAACCTGTTGGAATGTCAGGCCAATGGCTTCGCCCAGCTTTTCCTGACTCATGCCCAGCAAGGTGCGGCGCATGCGCACGCGCTGCCCGACATGTGCATCGACCGACCATGATTCGGGCGACCCGCGTCGCCCTCTTTTGCGCACGGCTGGTTCGCTCATGGACCCGGAACTCCAATGCTTGCGAATAAATATGTAGGATTTGAGAATGTTGTAGAGATTGTTCACATAGAACTTTCTTGTGCGCAAGCGGAATCTCTTAAATTACTGCGCCATGGTCATGATTTAGGCATGTGCAAGAGCATATGAATTCCCCCGCCCCCTTGTGGCCGGTCTGTTGAAGGCACTGATTGCGGCGTCTTGGCTGTGCCGCGCGTGACGGTTGCGTGCTTTCACCGGATGTGAGGATGGAAAGGAAGGGCGCCGTTGGACGTGATTTATGGACTGAATGTTTTAATTTGCGGTGATTCCGCAGCCTCGCCTTGGTGTGGAAACACTTTGATAATCAAATTCGGATAGGTCGTATGAGGTAAGATTCGCGCCACAGGCTGCGCCGGGTCCGGAGCGCCGGTCCGGCGGGGAAGGGTGGCCGCTATGGACGGCTGCGATGATCGACGGCGAGTTTCCTTTGCGCCGCCGACTCGCAATCAAAGGATCAGGTCGATGCAGACAAGCAGTCTGGCGGGGCGCTTCAAAGTTGGAACCCGCATTTACTTTGGATTCCTCGTGGTTCTGTTCCTGCTGGCGGTGGTGGTCGCCATCGGCGTGCGGGGACTCGGGGTGGCGCGGGACGGCTTCGAATCCTACGCGGCGGTGAGCAACCACTCGATCCAGGTCAGCTCCATCGACGCGCAGGTCGCCCAGATGCGCCGCCTCGCCTTGACCTTCAACACGTTCGGCGACCCGAAGGTGGCGGATCAGGTGCGCGCCGTCCAGGCGACCCTCGTCAAGGACCTGCGGGGAGCGCTCGACGGAACGACCGGCGAACGCCGCGCCCTGCTGGAGCGGATGAACCAGGTCTTCGCCAACTACGTGACCGATTTCAACACGCTGGCTGAGCTTCGCCTGCGCCGCGACCGCCTCTACGCCGAACAGCTCGTCCCGGCGGGCGAGAAGGCGCGCGAGACCGTGTCGCAACTCGTCTCCACCCTGATCGCCGACGGCGAGCACGAGGCGGCGGCCAACGCCGCCCTCGCGCAGGAGCAGTTGCTGCTGGCGCGGCTGGCCGCGTCGCGCTTCTTCACCAGCCCGAACGAGTCGATCATCGCCGAGGTATCAGCCCGCGACGACGCCTTCGGCGAGGCCATCCGCCGGGCGACGGAGCGTCTGAGCAACCCCGCGCGCCGGGCCGCGGCGCTGGCCGCCGACCAGCTCTCCGACCGCTACGTCTCCCTGTTCCGCGAGACCGCCGCCGTCATGCTGGAAAACGCCCGGCTGGTCGACGTCATGGGCGCCCGCGGCGTCGAGTTCGCCGACCTCTCCGACCGCACCGTCGCGATCGAGGGCAAGGACCGCGACGCCGTGCTGGCCGACACCACCGGCGGCATGGACCGCACCTTGTCGGCCAACATGACGATCGCGGCCGGCGCCTTCCTGTTCGGCCTGCTGCTGGCCTGGGCGGTGGCGCGGTCCATCGTGAAGCCGGTCGTGTCGATGACCGAGACGATGACGAACCTCGCCGGCGGCGACCTGACGGTGACCATCCCGGCGCTGGCCAACCGCGACGAGATCGGGCGGATGGCGCAGGCGGTGCAGGTGTTCAAGGACAACGCCATCCAGAAGAAGGCGATGGACGAGGCCGAGCGCGAGCGGCTGGAGGCCGAACGCCGCGCCGACGAGGCGCAGCGCGCCCGCGAGACGGCGATCGGCGAGGAGATCGCCGCGCTGATCGACGGCGTGTCGAAGGGCGACCTGTCGCGCCGCCTCGATCTGACCGGCAAGGACGGCTTCTACAAGACCATGTCGGAGGGCATCAACCGCCTGACCGACACGGTGGAGGCGGTCATCGCCGACCTCGGCGCGGTGCTCAGCGCGCTCGCCCAGGGCGACCTCAACAAGCGGGTGGAGCGCGATTACCAGGGCGCCTTCCAGACGCTGAAGACCGACGTCAACACCACCTCCGCCAAGCTGTCGGAGATCGTCGGCCAGATCCTGCGCGCCACCGACGCGATTTCCGGAGCGGCGTCCGAGGTTTCGCTGGGGTCGAGCGACCTCGCGGAGCGGACGGAGCAGCAGGCGTCCTCGCTGGAGGAGACGGCGGCGAGCATGGAGGAGCTGGGGGCGACGGTGCGCTCCAACGCCGACAACGCCCAGCGCGCCAACGGCATGGCCGCCGACGCCCGCACCGCCGCGGAGTCCGGCGGCACGGTGGCGGATTCGGCGATCGACGCGATGAAGCGCATCGAGGCGTCGAGCCGCAAGATCACCGACATCATCGGGGTGATCGACGAGATCGCCTTCCAGACCAACCTGCTGGCGCTGAACGCGGCGGTGGAGGCGGCGCGGGCCGGCGACGCCGGGCGCGGCTTCGCGGTGGTGGCGCAGGAGGTGCGCAACCTCGCCCAGCGCTCCGCCCAGGCGTCCAAGGAGATCAAGGGCCTGATCCTGGACAGCGACAGCCAGGTGAAGGACGGGGTGGAGCTGGTCAAGAAGGCCGGCGACGCGCTGGAGGGCATCGTGTCGGGCGTCCAGCAGGTCGCCGGGCTGATCGCCGAGATGGCCTCGGCCTCCTCCGAGCAGGCGGCGGCCCTCGACGAGATCAACGCCACCGTCTCGCAGATGGACGAGATGACCCAGAAGAACGCCGCGCTCGTCGAGGAGACCACGGCGGCGGCGCAGTCCCTTGCCAACCAGGCGACGGACCTGCGTTCCCTGGTCAGCTTCTTCAAGCTGGACGCCGCAGCCTTCGCGGCGGCTCCGGCCGTCCATCATGGCGGGGCGTCGCCGGTTCTGCGGCGCAGCATCGCCCCGACCAAGCCGGCCCCGGCCAAACCGGTCGCCCGCAAGGCGGCGGTGCCTGTGGCCCGTCCGGCGGCGGCGGGCAAGGCGGCCTCGGCCACCCTGCAGCGCGCCTCGGCCGACGAGGACGATTGGAAGGAGTTCTGACAAGGCGTTCTGACAAGGCGTTCTGGCAAGACGTTGTGATTGGGCGCGCGCTGAAAAAAGCGTGCGATGGAAAGGGTGGCGCGGACGTTTGTCAGGGTAGGCCTTCACACCGGCCTTGATCACCAACCGGGAGTGACGAACCCATGACCGCGCGCCGCCTCATCCCCGTAAATCTCATGGCGCCTCTGTTCCTTGCCGGTGCCCTGTGGACGGTGCCGGCGTGCGCCGCCGACACACCGCCCCCGCCCGGCGCCACCCCACCGGGTCCCGGCGCGCCCAGCACGCCGGGCGAGCAGGCCCGCCAGGGAGTGGAACTGCTGATGAAGGCCTTGGAAGGGTGGGTGCGGCAGGTGCCGATGTTCGCTCCGCCCGAAGTCACGCCGGAGGGCGACATCGTCATCCGCCGGCTGGACCGCTCGCGCCCCGCACCGCCCAATCCGTCACCGGCCGAACCGGCGCCGCCGAAGTCCGAACCGCCGGTGCCGAACGCCCCGACCGACCTTTAGAGCGACGGTGAAGCCCGATACAGCATGTCACGCAGCGCTCCGGTGCGGATTGCCAAGCGCGGCGGCCCCCCCGAACAGCCTTAACGCTTCCTTAATTCATAGTTAATAGCGCGTTAACGACCGTTTGCAGGCCGAACAGAGGCCGTAAGGGCCGGGCTGCGTGACGCGCTGTATCGGCCTTTTCATGCTACCGGTCAGCCGGCGTGCCAGGGACCGCCCGGACGAGCGAATCTTTCCACCTGATCGCGCAGCTTCTGGATTTGCGACGGGGTGAGGGCGAGGCCGAGCCGTGCGGCGAAGGCGGCGGCCAGCGCGCCGCGCGTCGGGCGCTCCCCCCGTTCCGACAGGCTGCGGTACAGCTCGAACGCTGCGGCGTAGCGTCGCAAGGCGTCCGGGCGACGGCGGAGTTGGGCCGCCTGTGGGGTGGCGGCCGACTCCAGATGGGCTTCCAGGCGGTGCAGGGCGTCCGCCGCCGACAGGGCGGGCAGGGGGACGGGCGGTTCCGGTTCCGGCTCGGGCCGGCCGATGGCCGCCTTGGCGCGGCACCGCCGCTGGCGCAGCCGGTCCTCGTTGCGCAGCCGTTCCGCATAGGCGGGGTCGCTGCGCCGCCGCTCGGTGCGGGCCCGGTTGGCGCGGGCGTTGCGCTCCTCCCGGTCCGCGTGGCTCTGCGGATCGCTGAGAAGGAAGGCCAGCTCCTCCGCGGTCAGGCGCAGGGAATCGGTGTCGGCGTCAGCGTCGTTTTCGGCAATCATGCCGAAAGCAACGTTTCGGGCGCCGTCGTTGATCCATGCCGCCAAAGAAGGTCACAGGCCGGACGCGTGTCAGGCCGCGTGGTGCATCTCCCGGGCGTCCGGGCAGGGGCCGGTTTCAACCTGGACCGTGGCGTGGCCGATGCCGAAGCGTCCGCGCAGGGTTTCGACCAGATCGCGCAGCACCGCGTCCCGGTCGGTTCCCGGCGGCACCACGGCGTGCATGGTCAGCAGGGGCCTCTCCGCCGTCAGGGACCAGACATGGACGTGATGGATGTCGGTGACCGCCGGTACCGCCTCGTGCAGGGCGCTGCGCAACTCGTCCACGTCGATGCCGACCGGCGTGCCCTCCACCAGGATGTGGGCGCTCTGCCGCACCACCTCCCAGGCGCCGCGCAGGATCAGCAGGGCGACCAGCACCGACAGGATGGGGTCGATGGGTGTCCAGCCGGTCGCCAGGATGATGCCTGCCGCCGCGACCGCCGCCACCGAGCCGAGCAGGTCGCCCAGAACATGAAGGGCGGCGCCGCGGACATTCAGGTTCTCACGGTCGCCGCGGTGCAGGATGTAGAGGCCGGCGAGGTTGCCCAGCCCGCCCAGCACCGCCACCGCCATCATGGTGCCGCCCAGGACCGGTTGGGGCTCCATCAGCCGCTGCGCCGCCTCCCACAGGATCCAGGCGGAGAGCAGGAACAGGCTGAGGCCGTTGACGAAGGCGGCGAGCACCTGGAGCCGGTGGTAGCCGAAGCTGCGCCGCCGGTCGGACGGGCGCCGCCCCAGCCGGAAGGCCAGCCAGGCCAGCGCCAGCGCCGCCGCGTCGGTCAGCATGTGCCCGGCGTCGGCCAGCAGGGCGAGCGACCCGGACAGCACGCCGCCCACCACCTCCACCACCATCAGGCTGGCGGTCATCAGCAGGACCAGCAGGATCCGCCGCTCGCTGTCCGCCGTCACCGTGGCGGTGTGGGAATGCCCATGGCCATGCTCGTGCCCGTGCCCGTGATGGTGGTCATGGTCATGATGCTCGTGATCGTGGTGATGGGCGCCGTGGCCCTGCGGTCCCTGCGTCACTGGCCTTGCCCCCTCACGGTCATGCTTGGAATGGGACGACAGCATCAGGATAGGACCGATGCCGCGCCGCCGTCACGGCGTTTCCGGTCACGGCGATTTCGCTGTCCATCGCAACGGGCCCTCGTGCTAGAGAATGCCTCCGACACGAGACGTCACCCCATTTCACAGCAGACGGGACCCGGCCGGCCATGACCCCCAGGCAAGCCCTCCAGCAGCGCCTCGCCGCCCTGGACGCGCATCTCCGCGCGGAAAACCCGAACCTCCTCCCGGTCATTCCGACCTTCCGCAATTTCGACCGGGTGCTGGTCCGGCTGGGCCTGCTGGGGCCGCACGAGTCGCTGACCACGCGCATTCCCTGGTGGCCGATGATCGCGGTGCTGGGAACCTTCTCCGCGGGCAAGTCCACCTTCCTCAACGGCTATCTCGGCGCGCCGCTGCAGAACACCGGCAACCAGGCGGTGGACGACAAGTTCACGGTGATCTGCCACGGCCAGGAGACCCGGCGCGAGGCCCTGCCGGGCACCGCGCTGAACGCCGACCCGCGCTTTCCCTTCTACCGGATCGCCGACGAGATCGAGAAGGTCGCGGCCGGCGAGGGCAAGCGCATCGACAACTACCTGCAGCTCAAGACGCTGTCGGGCGACCGGACGCGCGGCAAGATCTTCATCGACTCGCCGGGCTTCGACGCCGACGACCAGCGCCGCTCGGTGCTGCGACTGGTCGACCACATCGTCGAGCTGTCCGACCTCGTGCTGGTCTTCTTCGACGGGCGCCACCCGGAGCCGGGGGCGATGCAGGACACGCTGAAGCATCTGGTGGCCAAGACGGTGGACCGCGCCGACGCGCGCAAGGTCTGCTACATCCTGAACCAGATCGACACCACGGCGAAGGAAGACAATCTGGAGGCGGTGTTCGGCGCGTGGCAGCGCGCCATCGCCCAGGCCGGCTTGGTGTCGGGCCGCTTCTACGCGCTCTACGACAGCAAGTCGGCGGTCGCCATCGCCGACGACGCGGTGCGCGCCCGTTACGAGGCACGGCGCGACTCCGACCTCGCCGAACTCCAGGTGCGCATCAACGAGGTGGAGGTCGCCCGCGCCTACCGCATCGTCGGCATGATCGACAGCCTCGTGAAGGAGCTGAAGGGCGAGATCGTCCCGCAGCTCGCCGCGGCGATGAAGCGCTGGCGCAAGCTGGTGCTGATCGGCGATGCGGTGTGGCTGGCCCTGCTCGCCCTGCTGTTCGGCGGGATCGCCAGCCTCGCCGGCGGAGACACGGTGTCGGTCTTCCTCACCTGGCTGACCCAGTCGCAGCCGGCCTGGGCCGGCGGCCTGCCGGTCGGGGTGCTGGCGGCGCTGGTGGTGCTGGGCGGCCTGTTCGGCGCCGGCCATTTCTGGCTGCGCTCCTTCATGGCCCGTCGCGTCGCCCGCAGCCTGCCGGAGCGCTACGGCGATGTGGACCTGAACCTCCAGCAGGGCTTCCTGCGCAACACCCGCTTCTTCCGCTCGATCTTCCGCAAGAAGCCAGTGGGCTGGAGCGGTGGGGCCGAGAAGCGCATCTTCTCCATCCGCGAGGCGGTGGCGGAGCATGTCCAGCGCATCAACGACCTGTTCACCGACCCCGCCGGGCGGCGCAACCGCGCCCCGGCGGAGTGAGCGAACGGCAACGGGTGAGGGGAGGGGCTGGGCGATGGCGGGGCGCCGGTGTGTTCTGGCCATGCTCCTGCTGCTGGCGGCGTTCGGTCCCGTCCGGGCGGCGTCGTCCGGCTCGGCCCCCCTTGGGTCGGTCCCCTTTGGGTCGGCCCTGGATCTGGTCACCGGCAACGACTTCGCGCCCTTCACCGGGGAGGATCTGCCGCAAGGCGGCCTGCTGACCGACATCGTGCGCCGCGCCTTCGGTGAGGTCGGGCTGCGTTACGAGGTGCGCTTCATGCCCTGGCGCCGCGGCTACGACGGCGTGCTGGCGGGCAAGTTCCTGGGCACCTTCCCCTATGTCCGCACGCCGGACCGGGAGATGGAGATGCTGTTCTCCGACCCGCTTCTGGAGGTGCGGCAGCTCGTCTATCTGTCCGTCCGCAGTGGCATGGCGTTCACCAGCCCCGAGGATTTCCGGGGTCGCACGGTCTGTGCTCCGGTGGGCTACGCCCTGCCGCCGGAGCTGGCGGAACTGGCCGCGGCGGGCGCCCTGACGCGCGAAAGCCCGGCGGACCTGCCGGCCTGCGTGCGGATGGTCGCCTCGGGCCGTGTGGACGCCTTCGTCATCGACGAATTCACCGGGCGGAGCGCGGTGGCGAAGGCGATGGCCGGGGATGAGATCCGCGTCGCCCCCTTGCCCTATGCCCGCGCCGGGCAGCACCTGATTCTCTCCCGTTCGCTGCCGGAGGCGGCGGCAATCCTGGCCGCCTTCAACGCCGGATTGAAGAAGCTGAAGGAAGGCGGCGCCTTCGAGGAGATCCTGCGCCGTCATCTGTCCGCCGCGCCGTGAGGCGTTTGGCGCCGAAGGAGGCAGAACACGCCGAATGGACGTAATGTTTGCGCCATGCGGCATTGCCAGCGCGACGCAAAGTGCTATAAACGCGCGGACTCGATCTTGGAAAAGGGGCGTGGCCCGTGGCCATCGACGCTTCCGTTCTGGTCCTGAACGGACCGAACCTGAACATGCTGGGCGTGCGCGAACCGCACATTTATGGCTCCATGACGCTCGACGACCTGGAAGGCGCATGCCAGGAACGCGCCGAACAGCTCGGGCTGGCCATCGACTTCCGGCAGTCGAACCACGAGGGCGAACTTGTTTCCTGGATTCAGCAGGCGCGGACGGAGCATGACGGCATCGTCATCAACGCCGGCGCCTACAGCCACACCTCCGTCGCCATCATGGACGCGCTGATCCTGTCCGAGCTGCCGATCGTCGAGGTGCATCTCTCCAACATCTACAAGCGTGAGGCCATCCGCCACCACTCGCACATTTCCGCGGTGGCCAAGGGGATGATCTGCGGCTTCGGCCCGCACGGGTATCTGCTGGCGCTGGACGCCATGGCGAATATCCTCGAGCGCGACTAAGGAACACGGGAAAAACGAACACCATGGCAAGCTTCGACATCGACGGCGATCTGGTCCGCAAGCTCGCGGATCTCCTGCGTGAGACGGGCTTGAGCGAGATCGAGTTTGCCGAGGGCGAGAAGCGGATCCGCGTCACCCGCCCGACGGCCGCCCAAGCGGTGGCCGTGCACGCTCCGGTCGCCGCTCCCGCCCCCGTTGCGGCTCCGGCCGCCGCCCCGGCGGGCAAGCCCGCCAGCCATCCCGGCGCGGTCACCTCGCCGATGGTCGGCACGGCCTACGCCGCGGCCGAGCCGGGCGGCACGCCCTTCGTGCGCGTCGGCGACACGGTGAAGGCCGGCCAGACCGTCCTCATCATCGAGGCGATGAAGGTCATGAACCCCATCAAGGCCCCGCGGGGCGGCACGGTCGTCGAGATCCTGATCTCCGACAGCCAGCCGGTGGAGTTCGGCGAAGTCCTTATGATCATCGAGTGAGCGGGGATCATCCCTTGGCGATGTTCGAGAAGGTCCTGATCGCGAACCGCGGTGAGATTGCTCTGCGCATCCACCGCGCCTGCCGCGAGATGGGAATCCAGACCGTGGCGGTGCATTCCACCGCCGACGCCGACGCCATGCACGTCCGCCTCGCGGACGAGAGCGTGTGCATCGGTCCCGCGTCGGCCCGCGAAAGCTACCTGAACATTCCGGCGATCCTGTCGGCGGCGTCGATCACCGGGGCGGACGCGATCCATCCCGGCATCGGCTTCCTGTCGGAGAACGCCCAGTTCGCGGAGATGGTGGAGGAGCACGGCTTCACCTTCATCGGCCCGACCGCGGAGCATATCCGCATCATGGGCGACAAGGTCACCGCCAAGAAGACGGTGATGGAACAGGGGCTGCCCGTGGTCCCCGGCTCCGATGGCCCGGTGCCGACGCTGGAAGAGGCCGAAGCGATCGGCCGCGAGACCGGCTATCCGATCCTCATCAAGGCGGCGGCGGGCGGCGGCGGCAAGGGCATGAAGGTCGCCCGCAACCCCGACCAGCTCAAGGAAGCCTACCAGCTCGCCCGCGGCGAGGCGCGCGCCGCCTTCGGCAACGACGAAGTCTACATCGAGAAGTATCTCGGCAAGCCCCGGCACATCGAGATCCAGCTTCTCGGCGACGAGCACGGCAACTGCGTGCATTTCGGCGAGCGCGACTGCTCCGTGCAGCGCCGCCACCAGAAGGTCATCGAGGAAGCCCCGTCGCCGGCCCTGAACGCCGAGCAGCGCGCCTTCATCGGCGATCTGGCGGCCAAGACGGCGGCGGCCATCGGCTATCGCGGCGTCGGCACGATGGAGTTCCTGTTCGAAGACGGGCAGTTCTACTTCATCGAGATGAACACCCGCCTGCAGGTCGAACACACGATCACCGAGATGATCACCGGCATCGATCTGGTGCGCGAGCAGATCCGCGTGGCGACCGGCGCCCCGCTCGGCTACGGCCAAGCGGACATCCGCTTCCAGGGCCATTCGATCGAGTGCCGCGTGAACGCGGAGCATCCGGAGACCTTCATCCCGTCGCCGGGGAAGATCGACGGCTACCACGCGCCGGGCGGCCTGGGTGTGCGCGTCGACTCGGCGCTCTACGACGGCTACCGCATCCCGCCGCATTACGACAGCCTGATCGCCAAGCTGGTCGTCCACGGCACCACCCGCAACGAGTGCCTGATGCGGCTGCGCCGGACGATCGAGGAGTATGTGATCGGCGGCGTCGACACCACGCTGCCCCTGCACCAGCGCATCATCGCGCAGCAGGCCTTCATCGACGGCAACTACGACATCCACTGGCTCGAACAGCTGATGGGCATGAAGAAGTAAGCCGTCGAACGGTTCGCCGAGCGGTTCAACGAAAAGAGCCCTTCCTCCCGATGGGGAGGAAGGGCTCTTTTCGTTTGGCGAGCTTCTGCTCCAACAGGAATTGGCAACCTTGCCCCTTTCCCCGGAGGGAAGAGGGGAGCGTCGGGGGCGGATGGGGCTATGGCGCCGCGGTCAGCAGCGCGTCGCGGCGGCAGCGATCGACCACCTTGGCGCCGCAGGGCATGAAGGACAGGTCCTTGTTCAGGCACAACCGCACCTCCGCCACGTCGCGCTTGGAGCAGATCAGCGCCACCGACTCCGGTTCCAGCCCCGGGTTGGCCTGGACGAACAGGCGTTCCACCTGGGTCGCCGGGATTGACAGGTCGGATTTCGGAGCCTGGAGCGCCTCAGGAATCTTCACCTTGGCGAAGGCCTTGCGGACCTGCGCGAAATAATCGGTGACGGGCAGGCCGCTGCAGGTGCCGTGCTTCGTCCATTGGTGCACGATCAGCCCGACGCTGGGCATCACCGGCATGGTGGCGTCGACCACCGCCCGGGGAACCGTGCGATCGCGGCTGCAGGTGGCCGGGTAGCCGCCGTTGCTGTATTGCGGCCAGAGGCCGTGGACGATGAAGCCGAACTTGCGCTCCACCCCGCACTGGTCCGGGTCGGCGTCGCCCTGATTCTTGGTGCAATGGGTGGGCGACCAGGACAGGCTGAGCACATAGTAATCGAAGGTGCCGGGCTCCGCCCTGCGCTGCGCCCATGACGCGCCGGTCATCGAGAGAAACGCAACCACCGATACGATGATGGCTGACAGAACCGTCTTCATGTTGGAGCTCCTGTGATGAGAACCTCTTCCAGTTGCATACCATGGTGGGAGCCACCTGTCGCGCGGAAGTGGTGCGCTGAGATAACGTTGCGGGGGCGAGGGGGCGAACGGCTATAGTGTCGGCGATGATCGAACTGTCTGCATCGCTGCTTCTGCGCGCCTACGCCGCCGGCATTTTCCCGATGGCGGAGAACGCCGACTCCGAGGAGCTGTACTGGTTCGATCCGGAACGGCGCGGCGTCCTGCCGCTGGAGGGCTTCCACGTTCCGCGCAAGCTGCGCAGGACGGTGCGGCGCGGCCCGTTCGAGCTGCGCTTCGACACGGCCTTCCGCGCGGTGATCGAGGCCTGCGCGGAACCGACGCCGGATCGCCCGAAGACCTGGATCAACGGCGACATCCTGCGGCTCTACACCGAACTGCACGAGCGCGGTTGCGCCCACAGCGTGGAATGCTGGAGCGGGGGGCAACTCGTCGGCGGCCTCTATGGCGTCGCGCTGGGCGGTGCCTTTTTCGGGGAAAGCATGTTCAGCCGCGTCACCGACGCCAGCAAGGTGGCGCTGGTGCATCTGGTCGCCCGGCTGCGGGCGGCGGGCTACACGTTGCTGGACGCGCAGTTCGTGACGGAGCATCTGAGCCAGTTCGGCGCCGTGGAGATCCCGCGCGCCGAGTACCGCCGCCGGCTGGCGGCCGCGCTGGCGGTGCCGACGGACTTCGGCGGCGTCGACCAGGAGGCGGCCATCGCGGCGCTGTTCGGCGCGGAAGGCTGAGAGCGGGGCGCTGGGCTGGGCTCAGTCCCCCTCGCAGGACAGGACCCAGACATCGTAGATGGGGTGCTCCATCGCCGACAAGGCGGGGCTGGAGGCGAACATCCAGCCGCTGAACACCGGCTCGGCCTGCTCGCCGGGCTTGTTCTCGATCACTTCGAGGAAGGCCGCGGTCTCCGGCGGCTCGATCGGCGGGTTCTCCTTGCAGGCGCGCAGCGTGATGCGCAGGCTGCCGAGCGCCTTGGTCTCGCCGACCGCGATGGTGAAGGTGGAGGTGCGGGCGGTGATCTTGTCCAGCCCCTGTAGCTTGGCGGCGTGGCGGCTGACCATCTCCTCCGGCACCGGGGCGGCGTCGGCCGGGCCGGTCAGGCCCAGGGCCGGCAGGCAGAGCAGCGCGGCCGCCAGGGCCGCGCCGCGAAGGCGGAGGCTTTTCGGAGTCGTCGTCACTTGGATCGTCGTCACTGGGGATCGCTTCCGTGATGTCGAACGGCGTGGGCCGAAACCCGACAGCCTTCTAGCCCGGAAGCGTCTCCCCGTCTACTCCGTGCAGGCTTTGTCGGGCCGGCTTTACTGGGTGATGCTGCCGCTGGGGCGGGTGCCGCCGTAGGGGGCGTTGGGGGTTGACGGACCGGCAGTACCCTCCTTCTCCTCGACCTTCTGGGTGGCGGTGCCGCCCGCAGCACCCGCGGCGCCGCCGACCACCGCGCCGACCGGCCCGCCAACCACGGCGCCCGCCGCAGCCCCGCCCAGAGCGCCGCTGGCGGCCTTCTCCTCGGTGTTGACGCCGCAGGCGGCGGCGAGCAGGGCGAGGCCGAGAACCAGGAAACGGGCTTTCATCGCTGATCTCCTTTGATGAGTGTGCCGTGTTGGATCCGGGCAAGGAAACGCCAGCGTGGCCGCGGCTGTTCCGATGGAGGACGGGAAAAAGTGGGCGAGCAAACGAAAAAAGGGGCCGCGAGGCCCCTTCGTTCGTCGTAGCGCGGTGTGCGGCGTTTACAGCTTGGGCGGCTCGCCGCCCTCCTGGCCGGGCTTGCTCATGTTCTGCAGCGAGAAGATGACCTGGCCCAGGAGTTGCTCGATGCCGGGGGTGCTCTGCGTGTATTCGACGCGGCCGTCCGGCTTCAGCATGTCCTCTTCGCCGCCCGGTTCCAGCGACAGGAACTTGCCGCCCAGCAGGCTTTCCGAGGCGATGACCGCCGCGGTGTCCTTGGGCAGCTTGATGTCCGGATGGATCGACATGTGCACGACCGCCTGATAGCTCTTCGGGTCGAGCGTCAGTTCGGTGACCGACCCAACCTTCACGCCGCTGATCCGCACGTCCGCCCCGCTCTGCAGGCCGGAGATGCTGGTGAAATTGGCTGTGAGGGCGTAACCGTTCACCTTGCGCAAATCGGCGCTGGTGTAGGCGAAAGCCAGAAAAAAGCCGGCCACGGCGAGGACGACCCCGCCGAGCACGGTTTCAATCACATTGCGGCGCATGAGAAATTCCTAAGGGACCGCGCGGGCGTCTCAGCCCGGAGTCCAGGGTTCGTAATCGCCGGTGGCGCGCACGCGCTGCCCGCCCGCATACTGGTGCCCGGGCGGCCGGTAGGCCTGCAGCGAGCCGGACAGGTTCGGCAGATGCTCCTTCTGCCACGGCTTGTGGAAGGCGCTGTTGCCTTCCGGCAGCGGCTCCTTGGTGGTGTGGTGGAGCCAGGAATGCCATTCCGGCGGCACCTTGGAGGCATCCGGCTCGCCGGCATAGATCACCCAGCGGCGTTCCTTGACGCCGGCGATCGCGCTCGGGGAGCGGTAATAGGTGTTGCCGAAGCGGTCGGTGCCGACCTTGTTGCCCCGGCGCCAGGTGACAAACCGGATGTGGATGTTCGCCATCCAGGTGATCAGGGAGATCTTCTCGCTCATCGTCGCTCGCGGTCGGTAAGCCATTCGGCCGGACGGGCTGGCCGGTTAAACGCGGGCGGCACTATGACACCCCCGGCCACGCTCGTCCACTGACTCCGCAACGTCTTTTCCCGCCTGACGGATTTGCCGTCAGGCGATGCGCCGGTCGGTCAGCAGCAGGCGCAGCGCGAAGCCCAGGAACAGCACCCCCGCGACACCGTCCAGCACCGCCCGCACCTTCGCGCTCGACAGCGCGCGCCGGGCCGCGCCGGCGCTGAGGGTGGCCACCCCCAGCAGATAGAGGCCGCCGATGACGCCGAGGATCGCGCCGAGCAGGAAGATCTGCAGCGCGACATGGCCGAGCGCCGGTGCGACGAATTGCGGCACGAAGGCGAGATAGAACAGGATGACCTTCGGGTTCAGCAGGTTGGTCAGCAACGCCTGGAGGAAGACGCGGTGCGCCGGGGCCGACTCGGGTCTGGCGGTGGTTTGCTCTTCGCCGCCGCGGCGGCCGAAGCCGGTCCGCAGGGCGCTCCACAGCGCCCGCCCACCGATCCAGCCGAGATAGGCGCCGCCGGCGTAGCGCAGCACATCGAACAGAGCCGGCGAAGCGGCGACCAGCGCCGAGATGCCGGCGGCGGCGAGCAGCGCGTGGATCAGGTTGCCCAGCGTGATGCCGGCGGTGGCGACCACCCCGGCGTTGCGCCCGTCCATCACGCTGCGCGACAGGACGAGCAGGGAGTCCGGTCCCGGCGCCAGCGTCAGGACCAGCGCCGCGACGAGGTAGAGCTGAAGCAGATGCGGGTCGAGCGGCAGGGGCATGGAAGTCTCCGTCAGTCGGGCCAGCGCCGGTGCAGCCAGAGCCATTCGGCGGGGCGCTCGCGAATCCATTGCTCCAACAGGGCGTTCAGGCGCTCCATCAAAATCCGCACATCAGCGTTGCGGTCGCCGCTGTTCGGCGGCTCCACCGGCGGCAGGACGGTGATGCGGAAGCGCGCGCCGTCCAGACGCTCGGTGCGCGCCGGCACCAGTGGGATGCCCAGCCGCAGGGCGAGTTGCGCCGCCGCCGGGGCGGTCATGGCGTCGCGCCCGAAGAAGGGGACGGGCATGCCGTCGTTCATCTTCTGGTCGATCAGCATGCCGACATGCCCGCCCTTGGTCAGCACCCGGATCAGCGTGCGCGCGCCCTCAGGCCCCTTGGGAATGTGCGTGCCGCCGGCAGCCCCCCGCAGTTCGGTCAGAAGCCGGTCGACATAGGGGTTGTTGGGCGCGCGGTAGACCACCGCCAGTTCCAATCCCATCTTGCGGGAGCAGACGGGCTTCACTTCCCAGTTGGCGAAATGGCCGGACACCAGGATGCCGGCCTTGCCGTCGTCGCGCAGGGCGTCGATGTGCTCGCCGCCGACCACTTCGGTCCGGCCGCCGGGGCCGTACGCGCCGATGGCGTCCAGATGCGGGTACTCGGCGATGACACGGCCCAGGTTGTCCCACATGCCGAGGATGATCGCGTCGATCTCCGCAGGGGATTTCTCGGGGAAGGCGCGCTCCAGGTTGCGGCGGGCGGTGCGGGTGCTGCGAAGGCGCGGGCCGACGGTCCGCCCGATCCAGCCGCCAAGCGCCGAGGCGCGGTCGACCGGAAGGGCGCGGAACAGGCCGCAGAGGCCGTAGACGAAGACGGCTTCCAACGGATAGGCGACCCGGCGGGTCAGCCAGGACACCAGGGGGCCGCGCGGCTTAGCCATTGGGAACTCCAGTCGGAAGCCCGATCAGAAGAGGGGCGAGCAGGCGGTCGAGGGCGGCGGGGTCCCGCCAGACGGCGCGCACCGGCACCGCCCGGACCAGGGCGCGCAGAGGGTCCGGCAGGCGGACGGCGTCCTTCACGGTGGTGACCGGCACGGCGCCCAACGCGTTGGCGCGGTCTATCAGGGCCATCACCTCTTCGGGGCGGTAGGGATGGTGGTCGGCGAAGGCGGCGCGCTCCACCACACGGGCGCCCAGCGCTTCCAGCGTCGCGAAGAACTTCTCCGGCCGCCCGATGCCGGCGAAGGCGAGGACCGCTTGGCCGGCCAGGGCGCCGGCGCTCTCCACCGGCTCCAGCTTGGCGTGCAGGACAGGCAGGGTGCCGGCCACGCGGTGCTCCACCCCGGCGCGGTCCTCGCCCACCACCACCACGGCCCCGGCACGGGCCAGGCCGCGTTCCACCGGCTCGCGCAGGGGGCCGGCAGGGACAAGATGGCCGTTGCCGAAACCCACCGCGCCGTCCACCACGATCAGCGACAGGTCCTTGGCGAGGCCGGGATTCTGGAAGCCGTCGTCCATCACCAGGATGGAGGCACCTGCGGCGATGGCCGCCCGCGCCCCGGCGGCACGGTCGCGCGCCACCCAGCAGGGGCCGTGGGCGGCCAGCAGCAGCGCCTCGTCGCCGACCGCGGCGGAGTCGTGGCGGCCGATGTCGACGGCCAGCGGACCGCGCTCGCGCCCGCCATGACCGCGGGTGAGAAAGGCCGGGGCCACGCCACGGGCGCGCAGGGCCTCGGCGACGGCGATGCAGACCGGCGTCTTGCCGGCGCCGCCCGCCACCAGATTGCCGACGCAGAGGACCGGGGCGGCCGCCCGCTCCGGCTGCCCCGCGGCCATGCGCAGCCGCCCGGCCAGCCCGTGGAGCGCACCCAGCGGGGCAAGCGCCCAGCCCAGGGCCGCCCCCGCCATTCCGCCGGACCCGTACCAGAAGCCGGGAGTCCTCATGCCGCGGGCCGGACGCTGCCGACACCGAGGATGGGGGCGAGCGCCGCGAGCGCGCGGTCGACGATCCGCCGGTTGCCCTCGGTCACCGCCGTCGCGCCGGCGGCGATGCGGGCGCGGGCGGCTTCGTCGGTCAGCAGGCGCCCGACCGCGTCGGGCAGCTCCTCCGCCCCGGCCACCGGCAGGGCGCCCCCGGCGGCTTCGAGCTGGCGGGTGATTTCCGCGAAGTTCCACATGTGCGGGCCGTAGAGGACGGCGCAGCCGAGCAGGGCCGGCTCAACGGGGTTCTGGCCGCCGTGCGGCACGAAGGAACCGCCCATGCAGACCACCGGGGCCAGCCGGTAGAACAGCCCCATCTCCCCCATCGTGTCGGCGATGTGAACGGCGTCCGCGGCGGCGGGCAGGACGCCCTCGCCGCGGCGCGAGACGGTCAGGCCGCGCCCGCGCAGAAGCGCCGCGATGTCGGCGCCGCGGTGGGCGTGGCGCGGGATCACCAGGGTCAGCAGGCCGGGCAGGCGCGTGGCCAACGCCGCGTGCACCGCGGCGGCCAGCTCGTCCTCGCCGGGGTGGGTGCTGGCGAGCAGCCAGACGGGGCGCCCGGCGCAGGCCGCGCGCAGGGCCGCCAGGGCTGCGGGGTCGGCGGGCGGCGGCTCTGCGGAGAATTTCAGGTTGCCGACGCTGACGACGCCCCGCGCGCCCAGCCGGCGCAGGCGGTCGGCGTCCTCCTCCGACTGGGCCAGCGTGACCTGGAAGGTGGAGAGCAGCGGCGTGATCAGGCCCGACGCGCAGCGCCAGCGGTTGAAGGAGCGGTCCGACATGCGCGCGTTGACAAGCGCCGCCGGGATGCCGCGTGCCCGCACGGCGCCGAGCAGGTTGGGCCAGATCTCCGATTCCGTCCACAGCACCAGGTCGGGGCGCCAATGGTCGAGGAAACGGTCGACCGCCGCCGGCAGGTCCACCGGCACATACTGGTGAAAGGCGCGCTCCGGCAGGCGGCGGGCCATCAGTTCCGCCGAGGTGACCGTGCCCGTGGTCATCAGAACCGTCAGGTCCGGCGCCGCGTCGAGCAGGCGGTCGATGAGGACCAGGACGGAGTTGGCTTCCCCCACGCTGGCCGCGTGAATCCAGGCGAGCCGTCCCGGCGGGCGCGGGCGCGCGGCCGTGCCGAAGCGTTCCCCCCGGCGGGCGGAGTCCTCCTTGCCGGCAGCCAGCCGCCGGTCGAGATACAGACGAACCGCCGGCCCGGCAAGGGTCGTCAGGCCGCGGTAGAGTGATTGAAGCATGCGGGTCGAAACGCCATCCGACAAAACCAACGCGGCCAGGTGTCCCGGTCGCGGTCCCCTCCACTTTAGCATGGGGGGCTGTGGCAGAGGTAAGGCTTTGCGCTAACGCCCACCGGAAGACCGATGGCCGGATGGGGTTCGCTCGCATACTAGGGTATGACGATTTTGAGACCCATTATGATAATTTTGAAGCAATCCGCTGCTATCCTGATGGCGTAGAAACGTTGGCAGCTTCAAGGAGGGCGGGCAACGCGCCAGCCTCCAACATTTCAGGATGATAACATCATGGCGGGCGTACAGGAACGTGACGGCCAGGAAAGCCGGCTCCGGGCCTTCAGCATCACCGAAGCGGACATCGCGCGTCTGCGCGCCAACCGGGATTTCGCGGAGCACCGCCTGCCTCGGCTGCTGGAGCAATGGCACAGCGCCTTTGCGGCCTGGCCGGAAATCCGCGACGCCCTGACCCGGCCGGACGTGCACGCCGCGCGCGTCGCCCACTGGAGCCGTGTGGTCTCGGGCGATCTCGGGACGGGCTTCCTGGAGTCCGCCCATCGGCTGGCCAAGGCCTTCTACGACCACGGCGTGCCGGGCTATGCGGTGGCCATCTGCCATCACACGGTGTCCAGCGGCATCGTCCGCGAGTTGGGCCTCGACGCGGCGGCGGCTCAGCGGTCGCTGTTCGGAGCGAAGAAGTCGGCGGAGGCGGCCGCCATGCGCGATACGCTGGGCCGCGTCGCCTGGCTCGATCTCGAAGTGCTGCTGGAAACCTACGCGGCGGCCGAGCAGGAGAGCAAGCGCGCCATCCTGAACCGGCTTGCCGACAGCCTGGAAGGCAGCGTTCGCGGCATCGCCGACAACACGGTGGCGGCGTCCGACGAGATGAAGGGCTACGCCCAGCGCATGGCGCAGATCGCCGCCGCCACCAACCGCCAGTCGCTCGCCGTGGCCGCCGCCGCCGAGCAGGCGTCCGCCAACGTGCAGACGGTCGCCGCCGCGTCGGAGCAACTCACCAGCTCCATCGGCGAGATCAGCCGGCAGGTCGCCCAGTCCTCGCAGATTGCCCGCGGCGCGGTGGCCGAGGCGGAGCGGACCAACACCACGGTGAACGGTCTGGTCGACGCCGCCCAGAAGATCGGCGCGGTGCTTCAGCTCATCAACAGCATCGCCGGCCAGACCAACCTGCTTGCGCTGAACGCGACCATCGAGGCGGCCCGCGCCGGGGAGGCCGGCAAGGGCTTCGCCGTGGTCGCTCAGGAGGTCAAGAACCTGGCCAACCAGACGGCCAAGGCGACGGAGGACATCTCCGCCCAGATCGCCAGCATCCAGGAGGTGGCGCGCGGCTCCGCCGAGGCGCTGAGCGGCATCGGCGCCACCATCGGCAGCATCAACGACATCGTCATCACCGTCTCCGCCGCGGTGGAGCAGCAGACCGCCGCCACCCAGGAGATCGTCCGCAACGTGCAGGAGGCTGCACGCGGAACCCGCAGCGTGACCGACACCATCGGGGCGGTGGCCAGCGGCGCGTCGGAGACCGGCAGCTTGGCCGAGGAAGTGCTGGGGGCCGCCGGCAACCTGCACCGCGAATCCGACCGCCTGCGCGAGAGCGTGGACCTGTTCATGCAGCGCATCCGCGCCGCGTGATGCAAGGGGGAGCGGAGCCGGCCGCGTGCCGGCCCCGCTCCCGCATCAGGCGAAGGGACGCAGGTTCGCCAGGAACTGCTCGGCGGAGCGTCGCCAGGAGAAGTTCAGGGCATGGTTCCGGCACAGGTCCGGCGGGATGGTCAGGGCGTGCTCGATCGCCCCCTTCAGATCCTCGTCCAGGCAGCCGACGCCGGAGCCGTCGACCACATCCAGCGGTCCGGGCACCGGGTAGGCCGCCACCGGCACGCCCGAAGCCAGAGCCTCCAGCAGAACCAGGCCGAAGGTGTCGGTGCGCGACGGGAAGACGAAGACGTCCGCCGCCGCGTAGTGGCGGGCCAGTTCCTCGCCATGGCGGGCGCCGGCCCAATGGACGTCCGGGTACTTCTGCTGAAGCTCCGCGCGGGCCGGACCGTCGCCGACCACCAGCTTGCTGCCCGGCAGGTCGAGCCTCAGGAACTCCTCCAGGTTCTTCTCCACCGCCACGCGCCCGACATAGAGGGCGATGGGGCGGGGCAGCGCCAGGAAGTCCTTGGAGCGGGGGCGGAACAACTCGGTGTCCACGCCGCGGCTCCAGCGCCGGATGTTGGTGAAGCCGCGCGCGGCGAGGTCACTTTCGATCGATGGCGTCGCCACCATCACCGCAGAAGACGGTTTGTGGAAGCGGCGCACCAACGCGTAGCTGAGGGCAAGCGGCACCGGCGCCCGGTCGCGCACATATTCCGGGAAGCGGGTGTGGTAGGCGGTGGTGAAGGGCTTGCCGCGGCCGAGGCAATAGCGCCGGGCGGCGAAACCCAGCGGCCCTTCGGTGGCGATGTGGATGCAGTCGGGGCGGAGCGCGTCGATCATCGCGTTCAGCCGCCGTCCCACGCCCACCGCCAGCCGGATTTCCGGGTAGGTGGGCATGGGCACGGTGCGGAAGCGGTCGGGGCCGATCACCTCCACGCGGTGGCCCATGGCCTCCAGCTCCGAACGGACGGTGCCGATGGTGCGCACCACGCCGTTGACCTGGGGCAGCCAAGCGTCGGAGACGATCAGGATGTTCACGCTGCCTTCACAGTCTCCGGCTTCTCCTTGGCCGGGATGCGGGCGGGCAGCGTCGTGGCGGCGCGCCGGCGGATGTCCGCCGCCCAATCGATGATCTCCAGCCGGCCGCAGGGGTGTTCGACCAAGGCGGTGCAGGACTCGACCCAGTCGCCGTCGTTGCAATAGAGGATTCCTTCCATGTCGCGGATCTCCGCGGTGTGGATGTGGCCGCAGATGACCCCGTCCACCTTGCGGCGCCGGGCCTCGTCGCCCAGCGCGGTCTCGTAGTTGCCGATGAACTCGACCGCCGTCTTCGTCTTGTGCTTCAGGAAGGCGGACAGGGACCAGTAGGGGAAGCCCAGCTTGCGGCGGACCCAGTTGAACAGCGTGTTGGCCTGGAGCAGGACCACGTAGGCGTTGTCGCCGATGAAGGCCAGCCAGCGGGCGTACTTCACCACCACGTCGAAGCGGTCGCCATGGGTGACCAGAAGCCGCCGCCCATCGGCGGTGACGTGGATCATCTCCTCGACCACTTGGACGCCGCCGAACTGCAGGCCGGCGTAGTCGCGGGCGGCCTCGTCGTGGTTGCCGGGGATGTAATAGACCTGCACGCCCTTGCGCGCCCGGCGCAGGATCTTCTGCACCACGTCGTTGTGCGCCTGCGGCCAGTACCAGGTCTTGCGCAGACGCCAGCCGTCCACGATGTCGCCGACGAGATAGAGGTGATCGGACTCGTTGTGCTTCAGGAAATCGAGAAGATACTCCGCCTTGCATCCCCGCGTGCCCAAATGGACGTCGGAGATCCAGATGCTGCGGTACTGCTTGACGTCGCGTGATGCGCTCATGTCCCGCTCCATCGCCGTTTCGGCAAGGATTCATTGAAACGTTTCCCGTATATCGATGAGAAGTTCTCTTGACAATGATTTCAGTCGTCCGCATCTGTTCGGGTCGATGATTTCAATGAGACTTCTTGACAGTGAAACAAAGGCGAAAAATGACTTTATCAAAACTGACATGGTATCGTCACATTGAACCCCGGTGCGGCGGACGGGGGCGAATCGGTGTCTGAAACGTCCGAACTCCGATCCGATCCGAACGGTGGCCCGGCCGTTGCAGCGCCACGGCGTCTTCTGGTGATCCACAATCCGGTGGCCGGCGCCCGCCGGGCCCGCCGTCTGGGCGCCGTGCTGGAGCGGTTGGAACAACGCCATGGGGTCGCGGTGACGCTCCGGGCCACCGGCGGGCGGGGCGACGCGGAGGCGATGGCCCGCGCGGTGGCGCCTGGCGCCTTCGATGCGGTGGTCGCCGCGGGCGGCGACGGCACCATCAACGAGGTGGTCAACGGGCTGGGCGCGCGCGGCGACGGGGGTGCGGCGATCCCCTTGGGCATCGTGCCGCTTGGCACCGCCAACGTGCTGGCCCATGAGCTGGGCCTGCCCCTGGACGCGGAGGGCACGGCGCGGGTGCTGGCGGAGGGGCGGTCTCTGCCGGTGCATCTGGGTGTGGCGAATGGCCGCGCCTTCGCCATGATGGCCGGCGCCGGCTTGGACGCCCGCGTGGTCGAGCGGGTGGACCCGCGGCTGAAGCGGCTGATCGGCAAGGGCGCCTACGCGGTGGAAACGTTGGCGCGGATCGCCGCGGGCGGCGGCGGACCCTACCGCGTGGCGGTGGACGGCGCGGAACCGGTGGAGGTCGCCTCCGTGATCGTCGCCAAGGGGCACTTCTACGGGGGACGCTTCGTCTGCGCGCCCGACGCCCGGCTGGCCGACCCGTGGCTGCATGTCTGCCTGTTTCCGCGGTCGGGGCGGGGCAACGCCCTGCGCTATCTCTGGGGCGTCACCGCCGGACGGCTGCCGCGCTTTCCCGATTACCGCATCCTGCCGGCCCGCCGGGTGATCGTCGACGGGCCGGCGGGGGAGCCCGTGCAGGGCGACGGAGACGTGATCGCCCGCCTGCCGGTGGAAATCGCGCTGGCTCCCTGGGTCTTGCCGGTGCTGGTGCGCTGAATGGTGTTTTAAGAGTCCGTTAAGGTGTCTCTTGGGAAAATTACTTGGGAACATTCAATAATTACTTCGGTCTCTAAGGATTAAGGCCGGGCAGGCCAGGCGGGACCGCAAGGGGGAAGTCATGTCCACGTCGATCAACGCCCTGTTTTCGGCCACCACGGCCAGCGCCACCGCGACCGCCACCAAATTCAAGCCCGCCGGCTCCGCCGCCGAGGCGGAGGGGACCTGGAAGTCGGCCTCCGACGCCGGGTCCTCCGCGGGTTCCGCGGCCCTGGCCGCTTTGAAGGGTGAGGACAGCGTGGAACTCAGCGGGCTGGCCAAGTCCCTGACCGGCGTGGCGGGCAAGGTCTTCGCGTCCATCGGCTCCAAGGGCCGCGCGATGCTGGAGGACTTCGTCAAGTCCGGCAAAATGACCGAGAAGGACGTGGCGCTGGGGCTGCGTCAAATGGCGACCAACGCCGTGAAGGAACGCTATGTGAACGAGCGGCCCCAGGACGAGGAGGACAAGGCCTGGGCGGAGAAGTCCGCCTTGGCCAGCAACGCCTTCAAGGCCAAGACGGAGCGCATGGACAAGGCCATGTCGGCCTTCAACGAGGTGCGGACCGCGGCCTACACGGCCTTTGAAAAGGACCAGGACGCCGCGGCGTTCCAGGCGGCGATGGCTCCGGCCAATGACCGCTTCAAGGCGGAGACGGCGGACATCGAGCGGGAGTTGCAGGAAGCCATCGGCGGCGATCTCTTGAAAGTCGATGGCAAGGCCTTTGTGAACATGCGGGACAAGGGAGAGGAGGAGTTCGAAAAGCTCGATTTCGCTGGCGAAGTGGAAGGTGGCGAGGGCGGGCTGCTGGGGCCGGACAATGAGAAGGGAAAGGCCGCCGCCAAGCTCATGTATGACCTGGGTTTCAAGGCAACGCTCTACGCCAATGGCCTCGCGGAGTACGCCGCGGACGTGAACATTCCCGGCGTCGGGCGTGGCAAGGTCGACAAGAATCAACCCCTTCCTGAGGAGTATGAGCCATCCGCCAAGGCAGAGGCGGAGGCCGCCGGTCTGCCGCCGCCACCCACCACGGTGCTGACCACCGGCCAGACCCCGGGGCTGCAGGGCTTCGCGAAGGTCATCCAGGACGCCCGCGACTCGCTGGACGCCACCTACACGGCCATGGCGAAGGAAGGGAAGGGGGTGAACTACGCCGACCCGACCGGAAAGGACGTGGAACGGCTGTTCGGCGGCTTTGAGCGGCGCAGCCTCTACGCCATCGCCAGCAACAAGGACGGAACCTTCTCCAAGAACGAGCAGGAGGCGGCGCAGTCCATGATGGCCCGCCAGCAGAAGCAGGCGATGGACGGTGCCGACCCCCTCGGCACCGACAAGGCCGCCGCCTACCGCGCCGGGGTGAAGTTCCTCGACGAGGCCAGCCAGGAGGAGAAGCAGTCCGTCAACTGGTCGGTCCAGCGCGCCGCGCTGCAGTTCAGCTACGAGAAGACGACGAAGGAAACCGGCGCGGCGATGGAGCGCCTGGGCAACGGCGGCGCGCTCGCCTCCGTGCTGAAGGACGCGCTGGAGGCCCAGGACGCGAAGGCCGCCGACGTGATGAAAAGCGTCGGTGGGAAGACGATGGGCGGGGAGGGCACGGGCTATGTGTCCGACCTGAAGAGCCTGTCGCTGTTCCGCGACTTCCTGCCCAACCTGTCGGTGCGCAGCGCCGGCGGTCCGATGAGCGTGACGGTCTGATATCCCGCTCTTGCCACAGGCCGACGGCGACGCCAGCGGCTAATCCGATAGGGGTAGAGCCGCGGGCGGGATACGCTTGCGGCTCACCGTCGGCCGGCAAGGGAATGCGGATCATGAATGGAAATGGGATGCGGCTCCGGAGCGGGCGCGCCGCGCTGGCGCTTCTGGCGATGCTGTCCGTTGCAAGCCCGGCGCTGGCGGACAAGCCCGATTGGGCGGGGGGCCCCGGTGGAGGGCACGGCAAGGCGCAGGGCGAGTCGCCGCGCGGTTCCCGTGGCGCGGTGTCGCGCGGCGAGGCGACGATCATCCGCGACTATTTCGTCGCCCATCCGGTCGGAACGACGGCCCTGCCGCCGGGGATCGCCAAGAAGCTGGCGCGCGGTCAGCCGCTGCCGCCGGGCATCGCCAAGAAAATGGCGCCGGTCGAGCTGCGCCAGCGGGTGCCGGTGTGCATGAACGGTTGGGAATGCATCCTGGCCGGCGCGGACATGCTGATCCTCGACGCGGTTCACGGCACCATCGCCGACATCGTCCGCGGCGTGGTCCGCTGACACGAGGAGGAGGCGCCGAAAGGCGCCTCCCGTTGCGTTCACAGGCCGGCGATCGTCAGACCGTCGATGCGGATGGTCGGGGCGTCCATGCCGAAGCGCAGTTCCAGGTCGCTGGCCGGCTCCATGTTCAGGAACATCTCCTTCAGGTTGCCGGCGATGGTGAGCTCGGTGACCGGGTAGGCGATCTGGCCGTTCTCGATCCAGTAGCCGGCCGCACCCCGGCTGTAATCGCCGGTCACCCCGTTGACGCCCGTTCCCATCAGCTCCGTCACGTAGAAGCCGTTGGGGATCTCGGCCAGCAGCTCGTCGCGGCTCTTGGCGCCCGGGGCCATGTAGACGTTGGCCGGGGCCGGGCCCGGCGGGCCGGAGGTGCCGCGCGCCGCGTGGCCGGTCGTCGACAGGCCGAGCTGGCGGGCCGAGCGCAGGTCGAGCAGCCACGTGGTCAGGTGCCCGTCCTCGATCAGGTTGCGGCGGGTGGTGGCGATGCCCTCCGCGTCGAAGGGGCGGGAGCGCAAGCCGCGCTTCACATGCGGATCGTCCACGATGGTGATGCCAGCGGCGAAGATCCGCTGGCCCATCTTGTCCTTGAGGAAGCTGGTGCCCCGCGCGATGCTCGGCCCGCTGATCGAGCCGGTCAGGTGGCCCAGCAGTCCGCGGGAGACGCGCGGGTCGAACACCACCGGCACCTTGCAGCTCTTCACCCGGCGCGGGTTCAGGCGGCGGATGGCCCGTTCGCCGGCCTCGCGCCCGATCGACGCCGGATCGCGCAGGTCGGAACCGTAGACCTTGCTGTCGTAATCATAGTCGCGCTCCATCCCCGTGCCCGTCCCGGCGAGCACCGAGGCCGAGAGGGACTGCCGCGACACCCCGTAACTGCCGGTGAAGCCGTTGGACGCGGCGATGGCGATGGTGGAGCGGCTCCACCCGGCGTCGGCGCCTTCGGAGTTGGTGACGCCCTCGACCGCCAGCGCGGCCTCCTCGGCGATGCGGGCGCGTTCGATCAGCAGCTCCGCCGACGGCTCCGACGGGTCGCACACGTCGAGGTCGGGCAGCGTGGTGTAGATCTGCTCCGGGTCGGCGAGGCCGCAGAAGGGATCCTCCGGCACCACGCGGGCCATGGCGACGGCGCGCTCCACCAGCTCGTCCAGCGCCTTGGCGCTGCGGTCGGTGGAGGAGACGATGGCCTGCCGCTTGCCGATGAAGACGCGCAGGCCCAAATCGCCCGACTCGGACCGCTCCAGCTTCTCCGTCTTGCCGAAACGCTGGCTCAGCGACAGGGACGCGCTGTCGAACAGCACGGCGTCGGCGGCATCGGCCCCGGCACCCTTCGCCTTGCGGATCAGATCGTCCAGCAGGGTCAGCACGTCGGGTTGCGAGGTGGTCGAAACGGGCATTACGGTCTCCGCTAGGTCTCCGGCTTGTCTAGCAAATGGGAGCGCGGAGAAGAAGAGGAAGGGGCATATCGCCTCAGGTCGGGCGCGGTTTGGACGCAAACGCGGCGGCGCGCGGGGGCTGGTGCCCTCCCGCGCGCCGCGCGCCGGTTCTTGTTTCGAGGTCAGGCCAGCCGGCTCTGAAGGGTGTCGCGGCCGGCAATCGGCAGCTTCAGGGCGAAGGCGCCGTCGCCGAGCAGGGCCTGCACGCCGAGCAGAACCGTCCAGAACACCGGGAACTCCCAGCCGCCGCCCTGGGCCGAGAAGACCCAGCCGTTGCCGGTGTGCTGGAGCGTTGCGCCGATCAGGATCGGCAGCAGGGCCAGCGAAATCCAACGGGTGAAGACGCCGGCCACCAGCAGCAGGCCGCCGCCGATCTCGCCGAGGATGACCAGATAGGCGAAGAGGCCGGGGTAGCCCAGGCTCTCGAAGTAGCCGACCGTGCCGGCGATGCCGAAGGTGAAGACCTTCAGGATCAGGCCGTGGGCGATGAACAGAAGGCCCAGGCTGACGCGCAGCAGGAAGGCGGCGTAGGGGGCGGTGCGGTTGTCGATGGCGGCGGTGTCGGCGTTCATGGCGTGGTCTCCTGGTCTCTGCGTGTGCCCCGCGTCGGGGCCGTTGTCGTCTGAGGCCAAGAATAGCGGTGTCCGCGGTCGGGATAATCAGCTTAATTATGCACTGATTGTTGCCCATAGCAGGACAGCCGCTACGCCCGGAAGGCGTTGGCCGGATCGTAGCGGGAGGGCAGGGCGAACAGGTCCGCGGTGGTCCCGGCGCCGTGAAGGCGCGCTTTGGATGGGCTGTCATAGACCACCAGAACGGCGGGCGGGGCGCCGTCGCGGCGGACGCAGGCGATGCCCTCCGCGTGGTCGTCGCCCTTGCCGTGAGGCAGGCTCAGCAGGGGAACCAGCCGGTCGCGCGGGATGACGGTCTCGTGGGTGACGGACAGGGCGTCGGTCCAGCGCCACAGGGCGACGGGACCGTCCAGGTCCATGGTCGGCCCGGCCAGGATGACCAGATCCTCGCCGTCGAAGGTCAGTTCGCGGATGCCCAGACCGTTCAGGTCGACGAAATGCTTGCGGACCTTCTCGCCGTTTGGCCCGATGGGGCGCAGCCGCAGGCGCTCCTCGACCTCAGAGTGGTCCTCCACCGCCAGTTCGAGGATGCAGGCCCAGCCGCGCAGCACCGGGCCGCGCAGCCCCAGCCAGACCCGGTCGCCGTGGGCGGCCAGCCCTTCCACATCGAAGCCGTTCTCCTTGGCGGGAATCGCGACGAAGCGGGCCAGATGCTCGTCCTCCGCCAGCGCCTTGGTCAGCGCGTTGCCGCCCTTGCGGAACTTCAGGCAACCGGCGGCGCGCTTGCCGTCGCGGCGGACTGGGGTGAGGCGCCCGTCCGCCTCGGTGACCAGCGGGATGCGGCCGAGCAGGAAGCGGTTGGGGTCGCAGCGCACCTCGGTCAGCCGCTCCAGCGCCGCCTCGGTGCCGTTCTCCTCCCGCTCCGGCTTCTTGCGGGCCAGCGCGTGGGAGCCGGTGACCCACAGCCAGCCGCCGGCGATGGCCATGCCCTCGATGTCCGCCTCGTCCTCTCCCGGGGTCGTCGCCGGCAGGGCGAAGAACTCCGACAGGGAAAAGTCGGCGTCCTGGCGGTAGAGGGTTCCACCCTCCTCGGCCATCATGCGGACAACCCGCGCACCCTCGTCCGACGCCACGAACAGGTTGTCTCCCGCCCGCTCCGCCACCGACAGGTCTCCGGCGGTCTCGCCGCCGTCGCGGAAGATCAGGCGGATGGTGGCGAGGGGGCTGGCGATGTCACTGGGCATGGCGGGGCTTCCCTGGAGGGTGCGGACCGTCCCTTAACGCCTCATTTCCAGATCGGGGTCCCGCTGCCCGGAAGACCGTAGGACGCCCATTTGCGCGACACCTCGTCGACCACGTCCTGGTCCATGCGGATTTTCTGGCCCCATTCGCGCTTGGTCTCCGGCGGCCACTTGTTGGTGGCGTCCAGCCCGACCTTGCCGCCCAGGCCCGACTCGGGGCTGGCGAAGTCCAGATAGTCGATGGGGGTGCCCTCGATCACCGTGATGTCGCGGGCCGGGTCCATGCGGGTGCTCATCGCCCACATCACGTCCTTCCAGTTCCGCGCGTCGATGTCGTCGTCCACGACGATCACCCATTTCGTGTACATGAACTGGCGCAGGAAGGACCAGACGCCCATCATCACGCGCTTGGCGTGGCCGGGATAGGCCTTCTTCATGCTGACCACGGCGATCCGGTAGGAGCAGCCTTCCGGCGGCAGCCAGAAATCCACGATCTCCGGGAACTGCTGGGTCAGCAGTGGGATGAAGACCTCGTTCAGCGCCTCGCCCAGCACCGACGGCTCGTCGGGCGGGCGGCCGGTGAAGGTGGACAGGTAGATCGGGTTGCGCCGCATGGTCATCGCCGTGACGGTGAAGACCGGGAAGGGCTCGACCGAGTTGTAATAGCCGGTATGGTCGCCGTAGGGCCCCTCGTCGGCGTACTCGTCCAGGCTGACATGGCCTTCCAGGATGATCTCGGCCTGGGCGGGCACCTTCAGCGGCACCGTCTTGCAGTCCACCAGCTCCACCTTCTTGCCGCGCAGCAGCCCGGCGAACTGGTATTCCGACAGCGTGTCCGGCACCGGCGTGACGGCGGCCAGGATGGTGCCGGGATCGGCGCCCAGCACCACCGCGCAGGGCAGCGGCTCGCGCTTTCCGCTCGCCTGCCAGCGGTGATGGTGCTGCGCGCCGCCGCGGTGCTTCAGCCAGCGCATGATCGTCTTGTTCTTCCCCAGCACCTGCATCCGGTAGATGCCGAGGTTGAAATCATCCTCGCGCTTGGCCGTGGGCCCCTTGGTGACGACCAGCGGCCAGGTGATCAGCGGCGCCGGCTCGCCCGGCCAGCAGCTCTGCACCGGCAGGCGGCCGAGGTCGATCTGGTCGCCGGTCAGCACCACCTCCTGGCAGGGGGCCGAGCCGACGGTCTTCGGCTTCATCGACAGCACGGTCTTGGCGAGCGGGATCAGCTCCATCGCCTCGCGGAAGCCGCCCGGCGGCTCCGGCTGCTTCAGGAAGGCCAGCGTCTCGCCGACGCCGCGCAGCTCGTGCGGCTCGCGGTCCATGCCCCAGGCGACGCGCTCCACCGTGCCGAACAGGTTGACCAGCACCGGCATCTCCGAGCGGGTGCCGTCGGCCTTGATGACGTTCTCGAACAGCACGGCCGGGCCGCCTTCGGCGAGCAGGCGGGTCTGGATCTCGGTCATCTCCAGCGCCGTGGACACCGGCTCCCGGACCACCACCAGCCGCCCGGCCTTCTCCAGCCGGTCGATGAAGTCGCGCAACGAGGTGTAGGGCATGGTCGAGGGTCCGTTCGGATGCGATGGGGTCGGATCGGGAGAGGGCGCCTAGCATCGGCCTGGAGGGCGCCGCGTCAAGGGGTGAGGTGCCGCCTCACGCGGGTTCCTTCACGCTGCGCAGAGCGCGGCGGACGATGCGGCGGGTGGCCTCTGGGGCGGGGCTGTCCGTTTCCCAGCGGGCGCACAGCGCCTGCACCCAGCCGGGCTGGCTCTTCGCCGCGTCGTTCAGCCAGTTGGCGACCGAATCCTGGACATAGCGCGCGCCGTCCGCCCGCAGCGGGTCGAGGACCGGCAGGCCGCGCGCCGGGTCGCTTTTCAGAACCCCGATGTGGCCGCACCAGACGCCGCGGGGCCGGGTGGCCTCGCTGGCGAAACGGCGCAGCCGCTCCGACGGTTCGGCGGTCCATGGCGTGAGGAGAGCCAGCGACTCGTCGATGGCGGCGGCGATGTGGGGGCGCAGGGCCAGCCACGCCCATTCGCGCACGCCGAAATGCGGGTCGTCGGCCAGCGGGCGGACACGCTCCAGCCGCTCCGCCAGGGTCAGGCCGGGGGCCGCCGCCAGCGCGTAGCAGGCCCAGCCGCGCACCGTGTCGGAGGGGTGGGCGGCCAACCGCTCCACGGCGCCCGGGCCAAGGCGATCAATGGCCGCGCTCCCCGCCGCCGCCATGCGCCGGGTCACGCCCTCCTGCGGGTCGAAAACGACGGCGCCCGCCGCTTCCGGAACCGCGGCGGCCAGAAGGGCGGCGAAGTCGATGGCCAGCGACTCGGCCAGCGTGGCGGTCTCGCGCCGGCCGGCGTTCAGGTCGGCGAGCACCTCCGGCGGGATGTCGGCCATCCGGGTAGCGCCCTTGCGCGGGGCGGTCGCGGTCATGGCTCAGGTCTCCGGCAGCAGGCGCCAGATCGTCGTCTCGCGCATCTCGCGGTCCTCCAGTTCCAGGGAGGTCGGGACGCTGTACTGCGCGACCCGCTCGATTCCGCTGAGCGGGACATAGGCGCGGCCCGGATCGCCCAACAGGACCAGCGTGCCGGTTGCGGCGATTGCGCGCAGCCAGGCGGTCACCCGGTCGGCCATCGGCTTCTCGTAGCAGACGTCGCCGGCCAGGACGACGTCGATGCCGGGCAGGGGGCGGTCCACCAGATCGGCGCTGACCGGCTTCACGTCGACTCCGTTGGATTCGGCGTTCAGGGCGATGGCGGACAGGGCAAAGCGGTCGATGTCGCAGGACTGCACGCGCGCCGCGCCAGCCATCATCGCGGCGATGCCGACCAGCCCGGTGCCGGCGGCGAAATCCAGCACCGACTTGCCCGCCACCAGCTCCGGCCGGTCGAGCACCAGCCGGGCCACCGCCTGGCCGCCTGGCCAAGCAAAGGCCCAATAGGGCGGTGGTACATTGGACTCCTTCAAAGAATCCTCCGTAGCTTCCCACAGCGGCGTGATTTCCGTCGCCAGATGCAGCGCGATTTCGGGCAGCAATGGAGTCCGCGTTACGACCGTGTTGGAGCGAATGAAGTCGATTTGAGAAAAGTTGTTCATAACTGGACTCTCACCGGAGCTGCGCGGGGGTGGATGATCTATCCACAACCGGTTTTGGTTACATAATTCAAACGGAGTAGACACACCTGCTGTCCCGTGTTACCCGTTCGAAAGGAGAAAAACAAAGGGCATGGGGCTGATATGCGGTCGAAAGGGATTGCACTCTGCGCATCGTTCGCGGCGTTCATCGCTCTCAGCCCGTTCACCATATCCCAAGCCCAGGCCCAGGACGGCGATTGCGTCCGTACGGTGCGCTCCATATCGGATTTCGACATCCGGGGCGATGCCTGGACGTGGTGGAACACCGCCGCCAACCAGCAATATGAGCGCGACCAGCGCCCGGCGCTCGGTTCCGTCCTCGTCTTCAAGCGGTCGCAGCGGCTGGGCCGCGGCCATGTCTCCCTGGTCAGCCACATCATCGACCGCCGCACCATCGAGGTCGATCACTCCTGGCTCGACGGTCGCGGGCTGCGCCGCAACATGCGCGTGGTTGACGTGTCGCCGCGCAACGACTGGTCGGCCGTCCGCGTTTGGCACGAACCGTCGGACCAGCTCGGCCTGCGCGTCTACACCACCTACGGCTTCATCCTGCCGGAGGGCGAGGAGGCGGAGATCCGTCAGGCCGACTCCCGCGGCGCCGGCATCGGCAGCACCTTCGCCGTCGCCCCGCAGGGCCGCTCCGCGCCCAAGCCCGCCGCCGGGCCGCGCCTGATGGAAGCTTCCCTGAAGGGCCAAGCCGTCGCCGTTCCGGGCCGCAAGCCGCAGGTGCTGACCGCGTCGCTGTCCCTCTCCGGCAAGGGCACGGCCGCGAAGACGGCTCAGCCGGTGATGACGGTCGCCGTGCTGCCGGCCCGCAAGCCGACCCAGCCGGCCTTCCAGAAGGGCGTCGAGATGGTCGCTTCCACCGAGGGCGTCCGCGCGGTCCTGCCGCCGCGCAAGCCGGGCTCCGTCGACAGCACCGTCGCCGAGCTGACGCGCTAACCTCCCTCCAAGTCCCAGGCCGCCTCAGATCTTTCCGGCCAGGAAGGCCGCCAGCACCAGCCAGCCGAACCAGCGGTTCGACTTGAACTTCGTCAGGCAGTCCGTCTGATCGTCGGGGTTCCAGGTCGCCACCTGCCAGGACAGTTGCAGCGCGGCGAGCGAGAGCAGCGGCAGGAACATCCCGCTCAGCCCGGCCAGACGCCCGGCGATGCCGATTCCCACGAAGGTCAGCGTGTAGAAGCCGTAGATCCAGATCTTGCTCTGGTCGCCCAGCCGCAGGGCGGTGGACTTCACGCCGATTCGCGCGTCGTCCTCCTTGTCCTGGTGGGCGTAGATGGTGTCGTAGCCCAGCGTCCAGACGATTCCCGCCGCGTACAGCGCCAGCGCCGGCCACTCCAATTCGCCGCGCACCGCGGTCCAGCCCATCAGGGCGCCCCAGTTGAAGGTCAGCCCCAGGAAGGCCTGTGGCCACCAGGTGATGCGCTTCATCAGAGGGTAGGTGAAGACGAGCACCAGCGACAGCACGCCGAGCCCGATGGTGAACGGGTTGAACTGCACCAGCACCGCCAGCCCGATCAGGAGTTGGACGGCAAGGAAGGCCAGCGCTTGGCGAACCGACACCTGCCCGGAGGGGATCGGGCGGGTCCGCGTGCGCTCCACCATCGCGTCGAAGTCGCGGTCGAGGATGTCGTTCACCGTGCAGCCGGCCCCGCGCATCACCACGGCGCCGATTGCGAACAGGGCCATCAGCCAGAGGTCGGGCAGCGGCCCCGATCCGGCCAGCGCGATGCTCCACCAGCCGGGAAACAGCAGCAGCCACGTGCCGATGGGCCGGTCCAGCCGCGCCAGCCGCAGATAGGGACGGACCGCCGCCGGGGCGAAGCGGTCGATCCAGTCGCCGCGCCGGATGTCGGTGAACTCGCCGGGGGCGGGGGAGGCGGGGCTGGTCATGGCGGACCCAGTAATTAGGATTGCGGACAGGGAAGGGAAGAAAGCCGGGAGGCAAGGTAGCGGCGGGGGGTGGTTCCCCGCAAGGCTGGGCCGTTTCCGCCCCGGAGCGTTATCGCTATAGTCGGCGCCGCACACCGGAGACCTCGCGCCATGGCAAACCAACCGAAGACCCGCCTCTATGTGGACAGCCCCCTCGGCGAGGGACAGGCGGTGGGGCTCGACCCCGAGCGGGCGCATTTCCTGCGCCATGTCCTGCGGCTCGACAAGGGCGACGTCGTGGCCGTCTTCAACGGGCTGGACGGCGAATGGCTGGCCGCCATCGACGGTTTCGGCAAGGGCTGGTGCTCGCTCACTGTGACGGCGCAGCGGCGTCTCCAGGCGGCCGGGCCGGACCTGTGGCTGCTGTTCGCCCCGATTAAGCGCGGGCGCATCGATTTCGTGGCGGAGAAGGCCAGCGAACTGGGCGTGTCCCGGCTGTGGCCGGTCTTCACCCGCCGCACCGACCCCAACCGCGTCAACACCGACCGGCTGCGGGCCAACGCCATCGAGGCTGCCGAACAGTCGGAGCGGCTGACCGTGCCGGAGATGGCCGACCCCCTGCCTCTGGACAAGGCGCTGGCCGGCTGGCCGGCGGAACGTACGCTGTACCTGTGCGCCGAGGCCGGGAACGTACGCCCCATCGCGGAGGCCGTCCGCGCCCGACCGCGCGGCCCCGCCGCTTTCCTGATCGGGCCGGAGGGCGGCTTTGCGCAGTCCGAACTTGACGAAATTTGCAAACTCCCCTTTGTTGTTCCCGTTGGCTTGGGGCCCCGCATTCTCCGGGCCGACACGGCGGTGGTCGCGGCGCTCGCCTGCTGGCAGGCCCTTGCGGGGGACTGGACGGCGGACGGCGGCGACACCCGACCGCCCTTCCGCGCGCCGGCCGACCCCACCGTGGGGGAGTAAGGGCCGCTCGACGCGCCGCTGTTCCGAAGCGGGCCGTTTGACTCGTTGGCCAATTCAGACTTTTTGAAAGCGGGAGCTTCCATGTCCGCACCTCCGCAGACGCGTGGTGAACCGATCACCGACCGCCGCCAATTGGCGGCCTATCTGGAATCCGGCAACAAGCCGGCCGACCAGTGGCGCATCGGGACCGAACACGAGAAATTCGCCTACCGCGTCTCCGACCACCGGCCGCTGCCCTACGAGGGGCCGGACGGGATCGGCGAACTGCTGACCCGCCTGCAGCGCTTCGGCTGGGACCCGGTGGAGGAGAAGGGGAACCTGATCGCCCTGACCCAGGGCATGGCGAACATCACGCTGGAGCCGGGCGGGCAGGTGGAACTGTCCGGCGCTCCGCTGGAGACCCTGCACCAGACCTGCGCCGAGGTGCACCGCCACCTCGATCAGGTGAAGGAGATCGGGGGCGAGTTGGGCATCGCCATGATGGGCCTCGGCTTCCAGCCGAAGTGGCGGCGCGACGAGATCCCCTGGATGCCCAAGGGCCGCTACAAGATTATGGGCGACTACATGCCCAAGCGCGGCAAGCTCGGCCTGGACATGATGATGCGCACCTGCACCGTGCAGGTGAATCTGGACTTCGCGTCGGAAGCCGACATGGTGAAGAAGTTCCGGGTCAGCCTGGCGCTTCAGCCCATCGCCACGGCGCTGTTCGCCAACTCGCCCTTCACCGAGGGCAAGCCGAACGGCTTCCAGAGCTTCCGCAGCCACATCTGGACCGACACCGACCCCGACCGCACCGGCGATCTGCCCTTCGTGTTCGAGGACGGCTTCGGGTTCGAGCGGTACGTGGATTACCTGCTCGACGTGCCGATGTACTTCGTCTACCGCGACGGCACGTACATCGACGCCTCCGGCCAGTCCTTCCGCGACTTCATGCAGGGCCGCCTGCCGGCCTTGCCGGGCGAGGTCCCGCTGATCACCGACTGGGCCGATCACATGACCACCTCCTTCCCCGAGGTGCGTCTGAAGAAGTATCTGGAGATGCGCGGCGCCGACGGCGGCCCGTGGCGCCGCCTGTGCGCCCTGCCGGCCCTGTGGGTCGGGCTGCTCTACGACAGCCAGGCGCTGGACGCCGCCTGGGACCTCGTGAAGGGCTGGACGACGGAGGAACGCGCCCACCTGCGCGCCGAGGTGCCGCGCCACGCCCTGCGCACCCCCTTCCGCGGCCGCACGGTGCGGGAGGTCGCGCTTGAGGTGCTGGAGATCGCCCGCGGCGGTCTGGCGCGGCGCGCCCGCAACGACAACTGGGGCGACGACGAGGCGCATTTCCTGAACACGCTGCTCGACATCGCCGAATCCGGCCAGACCCCGGCCGACGAGCTTCTGGCGAAGTTCAACGGCTCCTGGGGCGGCAGCGTCGACCCGGTGTTCAAGGAATACGCGTACTGAGGTCTTCGCCGGCGGCTGCTTGGCAAAGTGGTCGCGTTAAGCCCCCACCCTAACCCTCCCCCGCTAACGCAGGGGAGGGGACTGCCGCCGCTTCGCAGAAGGCACCCTCCCTTGCGCAGCGGGGGAGGGCCGGGGTGAGGGCCCGGTGCGAGGACTGAAAGGGGCCACCTACCTCTTCCAGGCGATCAGCCGCCGGGCCGCCTCGGCGATGGTCTCTTCCGAGCCGGCGAAGCTGAAGCGCACGAAGCGGAGGCCGCGGGCCGGGTCGAAGTCGACGCCCGGGGTGCAGGCGATGCCGGTCTCCGCCAGGATGCGCTTGCAGAAGGCCTCGCTGTCGTCGGTCATCTCCGTCACGTCGGCGTAGATGTAGAAGGCGCCGTCGGCCGGAGCCAGCTTGTCGAAGCCGGCCTTTGGCAGTTCCCTCAGCAGAAGCTCGCGGTTGCGGGCGTAGCGGGCGACGTGGCCGTCCAACTCCTCGGTGCAGCTGAAGGCGGCGACCGCGGCGGCCTGCGACAGGCTGGGGGCCGAGATGAACAGGTTCTGGGCGAGGCATTCGACCGAGCGGATCAGGTCGTCCGGCACGATCATCCAGCCGAGCCGCCAGCCGGTCATCGAGAAGTATTTGGAGAAGCTGTTCACCACCAGCGCACTGTCGCTGACCTCGGCGGCGGTGACGGCCTCCGGCCCGTAGGTCAGGCCGTGGTAGATCTCGTCGGAGACGAGGCGCACGCCCTTGGCGTCGCACCAGTTTGCGAGCGCGGTCAACTCCTCGCGGCTCAGCATCGTGCCGGTCGGGTTGGCCGGGCTCGCGACGATCAGCCCCTGGATGGGCGGATCGAGCTGCTCCAGAAGCTCGATGGTCGGCTGGAAGCGGTGCTCCGGACCGGTCGGCAGTTCCACCGGCTCGACCCCGATGGCGGTCAGCGTGTGGCGGTAGGCCGGGTAGCTGGGCGAGGCCATGGCCACCCGGTCGCCCGGATCGAAGGCCGCCAGGAAGCCGAGCTGGAAGGCGCCCGAGGAGCCGGTGGTGACCACCACGCGCCGCTCCGGCACCTCGATCCCGTAGCGGTCGCGGTACCAGCCGGCGATGGCCGCGCGCAGCGCCGGGATGCCCAGCGCCCCGGTGTAGCCCAGCACGTCGGCGTCGAGCATGCGGTGGGCGGCCTCCAGCACGCCCTTCGGCGCGCCGGTCGAGGGCTGCCCGACCTCCATGTGCAGGACCTCGAGTCCGGCAGCCTCGCGCTCGGCGGCGGCGCGCATCACTTCCATGACGAAGAAGGGCGGGATGGCGCCCCGTTTGGAGACTTTGGGTGCTTTGCTCATGATTCCAGACTTCTGAACATCAACGCTCGGTTTCGACCAGGATGCCCAGGGCATGGGCGCGCGGATCGGCGGCGATCTGGCATTCCTTCCAGCCGCTCTCCATCGAGGTCTGGCAGGTGACGAAGGTGGCCCGGCCCGGCCCGTTCGCGGCGCGGCTGGCGCGGATGGCGGCGCCCGGCTCCTTGTCGAGCGCGGCCGGCAGGGCGGCGGTCAGCAGGGCGGCTGGCGCGGCGGCGGGGCCGTCGTTGCCGGCGGCGCTGGCCGCCCCGGCGAACTGGGTGCGGCCGACGATGGCGTTGGTGAGCAGGCCGGGCGCCCCGAAGCCGGCGCCGTCCACCCCGCGGGCGGCCAGCAGGCCGGTGCCCGGCACCATGCGGCCGCTGCCGAAGGGCGCCCCCATGGTGAAGGAGCAGGCAACGCCGTTCTCCTCATGGTCGATCACCACGAGACCGGCGCCGGGCGCGGAAGCGCTGTTGGAGGCCCCATTGCCGGTGGCGCCCAGCGCCTGGGCGACGCGGGCGGCGCGCTGGTCGGACGGCAGGCCGGCGGCGGCGTTCCAGGCGGCGGCCAGGGCGGCGCCGTTGTCGGTCTCGGGAAGCTGGGCGAAATGCATCGAGACGATGCCCAGCGGAACGGCGGCGGTGCCGGTCCAGCGCGGCTGGAAGCCGCGGATGGTCGCGGGGTCGATGGCGGCGGCCTGGGCCACGGCACCGCCCAGCGGCCCGCCGTACATCGCGGCGATGCCGCTGCGTCGGACCTGCGACAGGCTGGCGGCCAGTTCCGGCTGGCTCAGCGCCGCGCCTTCGGCCAGCGGCGCGCCGGTCGGCAGGAAGACGCGGCGCGCCTCCGGGTCGGCGGACAGGCGGGCGGCGGAGTCGGCGAGGTCGCGGGCCAGCGCCCGGCTGACCGGGGCCGAGCGCGCGAGCTGCTCGGCCGGGACCACCGCCTGTTCCCAGCGCATCGACCCGGTGGAGGCCTGGAGCGCGTAGACGCCGCGCAGGAAGCCGGGCAGGGCGCTGCCGCCGGCGCCAGCGGGGCGGGGCAGGAAGTCGAGCGTGCGGGTTTCCTTCTTCGCGGCGTCGAACACCACGCAGACGCCGCCGCCGGTCATCCCGACGCGCGAGGGCAGGGTGACGGCCATCGCCATCGCCATGGCGGTGGCGGCGTCGCCGGCCTTGCCGCCCTGGGCGATGATGTCGCGCCCGATCTCCGCCGCGCGCGGCTCGTCGGCCGCGACGAAGCTCTGGGCCGGGGCGCCCGTGCGGTATTTCGCGTTGACGCATCCGCCGACCAGCGATGCGGCTATGGCAATCGCGCCCAACCCTTGCCAGATTCGGCGGGTGGAATGGGGCGCCCGGACCGGCATCTTGACCGGCTGCCCGGTGCCCCGGTGTGCGGAGGAAGTAACGGTGCGCAAGCCCAGCAGGCTGGTTTCGGTCATCGCCATGTTTGCCGTGATGGTTCTGTCGTGGTCGCCGCCCGCGGGCGCGCAGCGGCGCCAGGAGATGCAGTTCCTGAGCGACGCCGAGACGGAACATATCATCCGCGACATGGCGCGGCCAATCTTCCAGGCCGCCGGCATCGATCCGGACGCCGTGAACATCGTCCTGGTCAACGACAACACGATGAACGCTTTCGTCGCCGGCGGTCAGAACATCTTCCTGCACACCGGCCTGCTGCTGGGGCTGGAGGACGCCGGGCAGCTCATCGGCGTGATCGCCCACGAAACCGGCCACATCGCCGGCGGCCATCTGGTCCGCGGGTCGGAGGCGATGGAGAACGCCTTCCTGTCCTCGCTGATCGGCATGGGCATCGGCATCGTCGGCGGCATCGCCGCGGGCAACGCCGGGGCCGGTGCGGCGGGCGTGATGCTGGGGCAGCATCTGGCGGAGCGGAACTTCCTGTCCTTCTCGCGCAGCCAGGAATCCTCGGCCGACCAGGCGGGCCTGTCCTACATGGAGCAGTCCGGCATCTCGGCGGAGGGGCTGGTCACCTTCCTGGAGAAGCTGGGCGCCGCCGACGACCCGCTGCTGGTGGACCGCGACGCCGGCTACCGCCGCACCCACCCGCTGACCCGCGAGCGCATCGAGACGGTGCGCAATTTCGTGGAGCGGTCGCGCGCCGGCAAGAAGCCGGTGCCGGCGCAGTGGAACGAGGAGTTCCGCCGCATCCAGGCCAAGCTCTACGCCTATCTCGACCCCAACGGGGCGCTGCGCCGCTACAAGGCGGACGACCCGTCCTTCGTGGCGCGCTACGGCCGGGCCTACGCCTATTTCCGGCGCGGCGAGGTCCGGCAGGCCCTGCCTCTGGTCGACGGGCTGATCGCCCAGGAGCCGAAGAACGCCTTCCTCTACGAGATGAAGGGCGACCTGATGCTGCAGAACGGGCGGGCGGTGGACGCCGCCGCCCCCTACCGCAAGGCGATCGAGCTGGAGCCGGACGCCGGCAGCATCCGCGTCTCGCTGGCCCATTCCCTGATGGAGCAGAACGACGGCCGGCTGGCCGACGAGGCGCTGCGCAACCTTCAGGTGGCGTCCAAGACGCAGGCGCAGTCGGCCTTCCTGTGGCGGCTGATGGCCCAAGCCTGGAGCATGAAGGGCAACGCCGGCATGGTCGCCTACGCCACCGCGGAGGAGGCCTTCGCCCGCGGCGACAAGCCGATGGCCCGCTTCCAGGCGGAGCGGGCGGAGAAGCTGCTGCCCGCCGGCTCCCCCGGCTGGTTGCGCGCCCAGGACATCCGCGGGCAGGCGGGCGGCAAGTGAGCCTTCTCCCTTTGGGCGGCGCACAGCCGTCTTGCCTGACCCCGCCGTCCCGGTCCACAGTACCGCCCCGTTTCGCGCCGTTTTGGCTCCCCACGAGAGAGTTCGACATGACCCGCATCCGCCCCGCCGCCCTGGCGCTCGCCGCCGCGCTGGCCCTTCCGACGGGGCTGCTGGCCCCCGCCCTCCAGGCGCAGAGCCCGATGGACGACGCCCAGCGCAAGGCCGTCGAGGAGGTCGTGCGCGACTACATCCTGAAGAACCCGGAGATCATCCTGGAGGCCGTGGACTCGCTCCAGAAGCGCCAGAAGATGGCCGAGGAGCAGAAGGCCAAGGCGGCGCTGGCCGACAACAAGGCGGCGCTGTTCCAGAACCCCGCCGATCCGGTGGCCGGCAACCCCAAGGGCGACGTGACGGTGGTCGAGTTCTTCGACTATCAGTGCGGCTACTGCAAGGCCGTGCAGGCCGACACCGAGCGCCTGATCAAGGACGACGGCAAGCTGCGCTTCGTCTTCAAGGAGTTCCCGATCCTCAGCCCGGCCTCGCTGACCGCGGCCAAGGCGGCCCTGGCGTCGCGCGGGCAGGGCAAGTATCTGGAGTTCCACAACGCGCTGATGGCCCACCGCGGCCAGCTCGACGACGACGTGATCCAGCGGCTGGCCAAGTCGGTCGGGCTGGACACCGACAAGCTGAAGAAGGACATGAACAGCCCCGAGGTGCTGAAGGTCATCGCCGCCAACCAGGCGCTGGCCGAGGAGCTGGGCATCCGTGGCACCCCGGCCTTCGTCATCGGCGACGAGCTGGTCCCCGGCGCCATCAAGCTGGAGCAGATGAAGGACCTCGTCGCCGCGGCCCGCAAGGGCTGAGCCGGGGGCGAGGGCTGATGATGACCAAGCCGACCACCGTCGTCTTCGACATCGGGCAGGTGCTCATCGAATGGGACCCGCGGCATCTCTACCGCGAGCTGTTCGACGGGTACGAGGACCTGATGGAGGACTTCCTCGACAGCGTCTGCACCCCCGCCTGGAACCTGGAGCAGGACCGCGGCCGCCCGTGGGACGAGGCGGTTGCCGTCCTGGCCGCCGAGTTCCCCGACTGCCGCGAGCTGATCCGCGCCTACCACGAGCGGTGGGAGGAGATGGTGCCCGGCCCGATGGCCGGGACGCCGGAGATCCTGATGGAGCTGAAGCAGCGCGGGACGCCGCTCTACTCCATCACCAACTTCTCGTCGGAGAAGCTGGCGCTGACCCGCAGGCGCTTTGATTTCCTGAACGTCTTCGACGGGATCATCGTGTCCGGCGACGAGGGGCTGGTGAAGCCGGATCCGGCGATTTTCCAGCTCCTGCTGGACCGCTACGGCTTGTCGGCGGCGGACTGCTGCTTCATCGACGACAGCCCGGCCAACGTCGAGACCGCCCGCGTCCTCGGCATGACGGCGCACCGTTTCTCCGGCGCCGCCAGCCTGCGCGCCGAACTGGAGGAGCTGGGGCTTCTGTAGCCCCAGCCTTTCCTACGCCGTGTCGCCCGGGTAGCGGATGGCGACGACCTCGATCTGCTCCAGCCCGGCGGGGGTGCGCAGGTCCACCACGTCGCCCTCCTGCGCCTTCAGCAGGGCGCGGGCGATGGGCGAAATCCAGCTCACATGGGCGCGGTCCATGTCCACTTCGTCGGCGCCGACGATGGTGATGGTGTTCTCCGTCCCGTCTTCCCGCGCGTAGGTGACGGTGGCGCCGAAGAACACGCGGTCGCGGTTCTTCTGAAGCGTGGGATCGACCACCTCCGCCGATTCCAGGCGCTTGGTCAGGAAGCGGATGCGCCGGTCGATCTCACGCAGGCGCTTCTTGCCGTAGATGTAGTCGCCGTTCTCCGAGCGGTCGCCGTTGCCGGCCGCCCAGGACACCACCTCGACCACCTTCGGGCGCTCGACGCGCAGCAGCGACCGCAACTCCTCCTGCATGCGCTGGAAGCCTTCGGGGGTCATGTAGTTCTTCACGCCCTTGGGCAAGGGTTTGGGATCGTCGGCCTCGTCGTCGTCGGGGGCGGAGTCGTTCTCCCGGGTGAAGGCCTTGCTCATGGTCGGGACCCTTCGCGGTTCTCAGGAAAAGGAAAAGGCGCCGCGAGGCGCCTTTTCCAGTCTTTACGGCGATGAAACGCGCTTAGCGGTTCCACCAGCCCCGGCGCGGCTTGGCCTCCGGAGCGGCGCCGGCCGGCTCGTTGGCCGGGGTCGGGGCCGCCGGCGTCTCGCTGACCGCCGGAGCGGGCGCGGCCTCGGCGGGAGCGTCCGCCGCGGTCTTGCGCTTGCGCGCCGGGCGCTTCTTCGCCTCCTCGGCGACCGGAGCCGCAACCGGAGCCGGAGCGGGCGCCGCCTCGGCGGGAGCGTCCGCCGTGGTCTTGCGCTTACGCGCCGGGCGCTTCTTCGGCTCCTCGGCGACCGGGGCCGCGACCGGCGCCGCCTCGACGGCCGCGGTCTTCGCCTTGCGGCTGCGCGACGGCTTGGCCGGCGGCGGAGCGGTCTCCTCCGGAGCGGCAACCTTCGCGGCGGCCTTGGCACCCTTGGCGGCGCGCTTCGGCTTGGCGGGGGCTGCTTCCGGCACCGCCGTCACCGCCTCGGCGGCCTCCGCGGCGGTCGCCTTGGCACGGCCACGGCGCGGCTTGCGGGCCGGAGCCTCCTCCGCCACCGGGGCGGCCTCCTCGGCAGCCGGTTCCGCGGCGGTGTCCGCCGTGGTTTCCGGAGCGTCCTCGGCGGCGTTCTTGGCGGGCACCGCGCTGGTCAGGACCCAGTCGAACTCGACCGGCTCCATGTCCGCCGGCAGCTCCGGCGGGTTGACGGCGCGGCCGGCCTCGACGGCGGTCGGGAAGGACTCGGCTTCCGCCTCGCCCTCGGCACCATCTTCCGATTCGGCGGCGGGCAGACCCTCGCCGGCCTCCAGGCCCTCGCGCTGGCGGGACCGCCGACGACCACCGCGCTTGCCGCGGCGGCGCTTCTTGCGCTCGCCATTGGCGTCACCGTTCGTATCGAACGCATCGGCGCCGTCGTCTGCCTCGGAGGCGGCCAGGTCGGCGTCCTCGTCCTCGTCGTCCTCGATGTGGGCGGGGCCGACATCGACGTCGCTGATGACGAACTCCGGAGCCTCGATCTGGGCGCGCTCGATCGCTTCCTCGTCGACCGCCGTCTCGTCGACATCGGCATCGGCGGCAGCCTCGGCCTCGGCGTCACCCTCGTCGCCTTCGGTCCCCTCGGCGGACTCGCCGAACGGCGCGCGGCCATCCTCGCGATCACGCCCGCGGCCACGGCGCCGGCGGCGGCGGCGGCGGCGGTCGCCCTCGCTTTCCCCGGCGGCGTCGGCGCGTTCCGTCACCTCGGCCCCGGCGGCCTCAGCGGCCTCGACGACGGGCGCCTCTTCCTCGGCCTCCTCGGCCTCGGCGGCCAGGATGCGGTCGGTCTCGGCCAGGACGCGCTCGGCGCTGACCAGCGGCACGTCGTCCTCCGGCGTGCGGGCCTTGACGCGCTCAAGCCGCAGGTCCGGCGCGATCAGCGTGTCGTCGGCCTGGACCATGACGCGGAACCGGTAGCGGTCCTCGATCTTGGTCAGCTCGCCGCGCTTCTGGTTGAGGATGTAGAGCGCGATGCGGGTCGGCACGAAGACGGTGATCTCCGACGACCGCTTGCGGATGCCCTCCTCCTCGATGGCGCGCAGAACGTGCAGCGAGGCGGACTCCACCGAGCGGATGACGCCGGTGCCGGAGCAGTGCGGGCAGCGCTCGAAGTTGGTCTCCAGCAGCGACGGGCGCAGGCGCTGGCGCGACAGTTCCAGCAGGCCGAAGGCGGAGATGCGGCCGAGCTGGATGCGCGCTCGGTCGTTCTTCATCGCCTCCTTCAGGCGGCGCTCCACCGCGGCGTTGTTGCGGGGCTCCTCCATGTCGATGAAGTCGATCACGATGAGGCCCGCGAGGTCGCGCAGACGGAGCTGGCGCGCCACCTCGTCGGCGGCTTCGAGGTTGGTCTTGTAGGCCGTTTCCTCGATGTTGCGCTCGCGCGTCGACTTGCCCGAGTTGACGTCGATGGAAACCAGCGCCTCGGTCGGGTTGATGACGATGTAGCCGCCGGAGCGGAGCTGCACGACCGGGCTGTGGATCGCGTCGATCTGCGTTTCCACCTGATAGCGGTGGAACAGTGGGATCGTGTCGTCCTGGTACTGCATGACGCGCTTGGTGTGGCTCGGCATCATCATGCGCATGAAGTCGCGCGCGGTGTTGAAGCCGGCGCTGCCCTCCACCCAGATCTCGTCGATGTCGTCGGTGTAGAGATCGCGGATCGAGCGCTTGATGAGGTTCGCCTCCTCATAGATGAGGCAGGGCGCGGAGGACTTCAGCGTCTGGACGCGGATGTCGTCCCACAGACGCAGCAGATATTCGAGATCGCGCTTGATTTCCTGCTTGGAGCGCTCCAGCCCCGCGGTGCGCAGGATGACCGCCATGCCTTCCGGAATGTCGAGATCGGACAGGATCTCCTTCAGGCGCTTGCGGTCGGCGGGGTTGGTGATCTTGCGGGAAATCCCGCCGCCGCGGCCGGTGTTGGGCATCAGCACGCAGTAGCGGCCCGGCAGCGACAGGTAGGTGGTCAGCGCCGCGCCCTTGTTGCCGCGCTCCTCCTTGGTCACCTGGACCAGCATGACCTGCCGGCGCTTGATGACTTCCTGGATCTTGTAGCTGCGCAGCGGGCGGGCGCGGCGGCGGTGGGCCTCCTCGACCTCGTCCCCGCCGATGACGTCCGGGCTCTCGGCCTGGGCGGCGCCGTCCGGAGTTTCCTCCGACTCCGCTGCCTCGTCCGTGCCGGCGTCCGTGGCGAAGGCCGGGACGTCGCCCTCGAAGCCATCGCCCTCGGCCTCGGCATAGGAGCCGGGCATCGGGGAGTTCTCCTCGACCACCACCTCCGGGCGGATCGGCTCGGCCATCACGGCGCCGTCGGCGGCGGCCTCGGCGCGGGCCTCGGCCTGCTCCTCCAGCCGGCGCTCCTCGGCCAGCAGGGCCTCACGGTCGGCGATCGGGATGCGGTAATAGTCGGGGTGGATTTCCGAGAAGGCCAGGAAGCCGTGGCGGTTCCCGCCATATTCCACGAAGGCCGCCTGGAGCGACGGCTCGACCCGGGTCACCTTGGCAAGGTAGATGTTGCCCTTGAGTTGCTTCCGGGTGGCGATTTCGAAGTCGAGGTCTTCGAGTCTGTTCCCATTGACCACGGCAACCCGGGTTTCTTCCGGGTGCGTGGCGTCCACCAGCATGCGCTTGGCCATACAAGATCCCCATGACGCCCCAGGCCGCCCGCGCGACGGACAAGCCGCCAGGGCGCGTCATCGTTGTGAGCGAAGCCTGCGGAACCGGCCCCTAACCCGTCGAACGGCGCTGACGAAGCAGCCAGGACGGGTCGGGCTTCGGCCTCCGGGTTACGGCCTTGCGGCCGGCACCAGCTTCGAGGTTTCGTCCCAATCCACCGGCAACCCAGAAGCGTCACGCCCCGGACCGCGCCCGATGATGTAAATTTCGGCCGTGGGGGTCCGCGGGCGACGCCCACAGTCACCCCGGAGAGAAACCTCTCGGAAGAGTGGGCTGGTGGGTCGCGGTATGTCGCAGAGCTACCATAGACAAGCACGAAACCATGCACAACGTGGAATTCGGCGAAAGTTGCGGTCCACCGCATCCGGTTCGGCGGCATTCCACCGGGATGAGGACGAAGCAGAGCACTGTTGCACGAACGGCACCCTCGCAGACAATTCCGCCACGCTTCCGGAAACCACCGTTGAGCGCCTTGATTTCGCTGCGCTATAGCTGACCGCTGGCTTTGCCGGTTTGTGGTTTCTGGTGGAACGGATGCCCCGATTGCTCGCGATTGTCGCTGCGCTGGGCGCCCTTCTGGGGGCGGTCGCCCTGCCGTACGCCCCGGCGCAGGCCCAGACCACCGCGGCGCTGCCCTTTCCGCCGCCGGTGCAGGAGCGGGTGTCCGTTCTGAACGCGCGGCTCGGCCTGCATCCCGACAAGACGCGGCTGGTTCTGGAACTCACCGACTCGGTGCCCTTCACCGTGTCGGTGCACGGCTCGCCCTACCGCGTCGTCGTCGATCTGCCGGACGTGAGCTGGCCGGGCGGCAACACGGTGATGGCGGGCAAGGGCGTGGTCGCCCGTTACCGCTTTGAAGGGCGCGACGGCGGGGCCTCCCGCCTCGTGGTGGAGACCGACGGGCCGGCGCGGGTGGTCGAATCCTACCTCATCCCGCCGCGCGACGGCTTCAAGCCGCGCTTCGTCCTGGACATCGCCCGCACCACCCCGGCGCAGTTCGCCGCCTCCGCCCCGGTCGCAGTCACCACCAGCACCGCGTCGGTGAGCCGCGAGGCCGCCCGCCCGCCGGCGACGAGGGATCCCATCGTCCCGGTCGCCGCGGCCCTGCCGCCGCCGGTCCCGCCGCGGGCGGCGCCGGTGCCGGAGAAGCCGATGATCGTCGTCGATCCCGGCCATGGCGGTGTCGATCCCGGCGCGGTCGGAGTCGGCGGTGTCTATGAAAAGGACATCACGCTGGCGATGGCGCGCGAGCTGAAGCGCCAACTCGAAGGCAGCGGCCGCTATCGGGTCCGGCTGACCCGCGACAAGGACGTGTTCATCCGCCTGCGCGACCGCGTCGCCATCGCGCGGGAGGCCAACGCCGACCTGTTCCTGTCCCTGCACGCCGACAGCATCGGCTCCGCCAACATGCGCGGCCTGTCCATCTACACCCTGTCCGACAAGGCGTCCGACCGCGAGGCGGAGATGCTGGCCGCCAAGGAGAACCGGGCCGACGCGCTGGCCGGCATGGACCTGTCGTCCGAGAACGACTTGGTGGCTTCGATCCTCATCGACCTCGCCCAGCGCGACACGATGAACCACTCCAAGCGCTTCGCCAACATGGCGCTGGACCATCTCGGCCGCGAGGTCAAGCTGATCCCCAACAAGCCGCACCGGCAGGCCGGCTTCGCCGTGCTGACCGCGCCGGACATGCCGTCCGCGCTGGTGGAGATGGGCTACCTGTCGAGTCCCCAGGACGTCAGCCTGCTGAGCAAGTCGGCCCACCGCGAGAAGCTGGGCCGCGGCATGGTCCGCACCATCGACGCCTATTTCAAATGGCTGACCGGGGCCCAGAAGAGCTGAGGCCGACAGAGCGAAGGTTCGCCACGCCGGGCACCGCCGGCAATCAAGAGCCATGCGGGCGGATGCGGTCGGGCATACGCTTTACCCGGTCACCACTTTCTTGCATGCGCCTTGTGGTCGTCACATTTTCCTGACATGGCTGCGAGGGAGTCGGACTGCCGCCCCTCGCGGTGTAGTATGCCGCCCATCGGATGGTTCCGCGTCTTCCCGGTCTCTGTCCCGGACGAAGGCGGCGGGACCGCCGCCATGCCTGTTTGGGAACCGTCATGCGCTTTATTCTGTCCGTCCTGATGGCCGTCGTGATCCTCGCCCTGGCCGGGGCGGGAGGGCTGGTCTACATGCTGGACCATTACGACCACGAGCTGCCGGACTACACCAAGCTCGCCAACTACGAACCGCCGGTGACCACCCGAGTCCATGCGGGGGACGGACGCCTTTTGGCGGAGTTCGCGTCGGAAAAGCGCGTGTTCGTCCCCATCGACGCCATGCCGAAGCGGGTGACCAACGCTTTCCTGTCCGCCGAGGACAAGAACTTCTACGATCACCAGGGCATCGACCCGGTCGGCATCGCCCGCGCCATCCTGACCAACGTGGAGAATCTCGGCCGCGACCGCCGGCCGATGGGCGCCTCGACGATCACGCAGCAGGTCGCCAAGAACATGCTGTTGACCAACGAGGTGTCCTTCCAGCGCAAGATCAAGGAAGCGATCCTGGCGATCCGCATCGAGCGTGCCTTCAGCAAGGACCGCATCCTCGAGCTGTACCTGAACGAGATCTTCCTGGGATACCGCTCCTACGGCGTGGCGGCGGCGGCTCTGAACTACTTCAACAAGGCGCTGGACGAGCTGGACATCGAGGAGGCGGCCTATCTGGCGGCCCTGCCCAAGGCGCCCAGCAACTATCACCCGGAACGCCAGCGCGACGCCGCCATCGCGCGGCGCAACTGGGTGATCGGGCGCATGGCCGAGGACGGGCACATCACCCCGGAAGAGGCCAAAATCGCCCAGTCCAAGCCGTTGGTCGTGCGCAAGCGCGACGAGCAGGAGTATGTGACCTCGGAGTATTTTGCCGAGGAGGTCCGGCGCGAGCTGGTGAAGCTCTACGGCGAGCAGGCGCTCTACGAGGGCGGCCTGTCGGTCCGCGCCTCCATGGACCCGGTGCTTCAGCAGGCGGCGACCAAGGCTTTGCGCACTGGGCTGGTCCAGTACGACCGCCGCCATGGCTACCGCGGGCCGGTCGGCAAGATGGAGAATTTCGACAACTGGGCGAAGAAGCTCGCCTCCATGGCGCCGCCTCCGGGGTCCGAGGGTTGGCATCTGGCGGTGGTGCTGAAGGACGACGAGGCGGCGGCGCTCGACATCGGCCTGCCGGACGGCTCGCGCGGCCGGGTGCCGCTGGCCGAGCTGCGCTGGGCGCGGGCGCAGCGCGACGACAACCGGCTCGGCCCGGAGATCCGCCGCCCCTCCGACGTCGCGAAGCTGGGCGACCTGATCCTGGTCGAGGCCGCCGGCAAGGACGAGAAGGGCAAGGAGCCGCCGGCGGGCACCTACGCGCTGCGGCAGGTCCCGGCGGTGCAGGGCGGTCTGGTCGCGCTCGACCCTCACACCGGCCGCGTGCTCGCCATGGTCGGCGGCTTCTCCCCGCACATGAGCTCCTTCAACCGCGCCACCCAGGCGATGCGGCAGCCGGGCTCCTCCTTCAAGCCCTTCGTCTATCTGACGGCGCTCAACCAGGGCTTCACCCCGTCCTCGCTGGTGATGGACGCGCCGTTCGAGTACGACCCCGGCCACGGCCAGCCGATCTGGCGGCCGGAGAACTACAGCCACGAGTTCTACGGCCCGACGCCGCTGCGCGCCGGCATCGAGAAGTCGCGGAACGTCATGACCGTCCGTCTGGCCCAGGCTGTCGGCATGGACAAGGTGAAGGCGCTGGCCGAGAACTTCGGCATCACCGACAACCTCCAACCCTACCTGCCGATGTCGCTCGGCGCGGGCGAGACGACGGTTCTGCGCCTCGCCACCGCCTACGCCATGCTGGCCAACGGCGGCAAGCGGGTCAGCCCGACCTTCATCGACCGGGTGCAGGACCGCAACGGCAAGACCGTCTTCCGCCACGACACGCGCCCCTGCGCCTCCTGCAACCAGGTGGCCTGGAACGACGGGCTGGCCGTTCCCGCCGTCACGGACACGCGGGAGCAGGTGAACGACCCGCGCACCGTCTATCAGATGGTCTCCATGCTGGAGGGTGTCGTGCAGCGCGGCACGGCGACGAAGCTGCTGTCGCTCGGCAAGCCGCTGGCCGGCAAGACCGGCACGACCAACGACAGCCACGACGCGTGGTTCATGGGCTTCTCGCCCGACCTCGTCGTGGGCACCTACATCGGCTTCGACCAGCCGCGCTCGCTGGGCGCCCGCGAGACCGGCGGCTCGGCGGCGGTGCCTGTGTTCAAGGACGTGATGGAGGTGGCGCTGAAGGACCAGCCGGCCACGCCGTTCCGCGTGCCGCGCGGCCTGCGCCTCGTCCGCGTCAACCCGGAGAACGGGCGCCTCGCCCAGCCCGGCGAGCGCAAGGCGATCTGGGAGGCCTTCATCCCCGGCACCGAGCCGAACCCCGACCAGCCGCAGATGGTGCTGGACGGCTCCGCCCATGCCGCGGACGGCGGCTGGACCGGTGGGGTGCCCGGCGGCGATCCGGCGGCCCAGCAGCCGGGTGGCTGGGGCGCGCCGGCGGCTCCGCCCTCGGCGGCGACGGTGGGAACCGGCGGTCTCTACTGACCGGTCCTTTGACCAAGAAAAAAGCCCCGCTTCCCGGTTCGGGAGGCGGGGCTTTTCTTTTGTGCGAAGCCTCAGGGCCGGGCGGCGGTGTGCGTGTCCGGGCGGAGCTGGGCGATGGCGTCGGCGGGGGCGGTGTCGGTGGGGCAGTCGGCGAGCGGGCGCAGCCGGTCCTCCATCCGCGCCAGCATCACCCGGACCCCCTCCTGGTTGATGTGCAGGGCGTCCACGAAATGGGCCTCGTCCTCGACCTCGCGGCGGGTGTCGATGACCGGCACGTCGGGCGGCAGGCGGGCCTTCAAATCCTCGAAGAAGGCGTCGAAGTTGGTCACCTTCTCGATGTAGCCGGGGAAGAAGGGCGTGATGACCACCGCGACCCGCGTGCCCTTCTCCCGCGCCGTGCCGATGATGCGGTCCAGCGCGTCCCAGTTCGGCTGGAAGCCCTCCATCCGCTCCGTCGGCGCCTTTTCGAGCTGGGCCTTGAGGAAGGGCGACATGGTGCCGCTCAGCGTCCGGTCGCCGGTCGGGTGCAACCCGTCGAAGGCCAGCCGGATCGTCTGGTTGTTGTTGAAGATCAGCGTGTTGAACAGCTTGTTGGAGGCCCACATGGTGGCGTCGACCTGCCGGATGAAGCCGTCCACCCGCTCCGAGTAGTAGGCCAGCAGCGGCAGGTCGGCGAGCGCCTTGGGATCGTCGACCACGCTCGTCGGCTCGACCAGCAACAGGCGGGGGGCGCCGTGCCGGTCTAGGTAATCCTCCCACAGCAGGTCGCCGACCGTGGTGGGGGCGCCGCCCATGCCCAGGTTCAGCACCCGGCCGCAGGTCAGCGCCTGCACCTCCTCCACCGGGAAGTGGTTGTCGGCGCGGGAGTTGCCCAGGATCACCACGTCGGCGGGCGGCCCGTTGCGGTAGACGGTCATGAAGCGGTCCGACGATTGGAGGAGCGTGTCGCCCATCCAGGACGCCACCGCGCGGTCCATGGCGACCACCATGCCCAGGATCAGTCCGACGGCGGCCAAAAGGCGGATCATGGTTCGGGCTCCCTCAGAACTGGAAATAGATGAAGGATCGGTTGGCGAAGTTGCCGAAGAGCAGCAGCATCAGGATCAGCGTGGCGCAGCCGGCGGAGCGGACCACGACGTTGACCCCGGCGTAGCGGCGCCCGGCCCCGAACTCGATCATCGCGTCGATCATCAGCACGACGAGGCCGAACAGGGCGACGCGGACTAGATAGCTCATCTGCTGCATGCCGCGCGGCAGGCTGAAATCGCCCTCGGCGATGATGCCCAGGATGGTCCGCACGGTGTGCATGTCGTCGGCGCGGAAGGGCAGCCAGGTCAGGGTGATGAGAAGGAAGACCAGACCGACCGTCAGCAGCTTGCCCGCCATCAGCGGCGCGCCGCTCAGCCGCAGCGGGCTGCGCTTGGCCAGCCAGCGCACGCCGTCCTCCGCCGCCATCAGGGTGGCGTGCATGGCGCCCCACAGGACGAAGGTCCAGGCGGCGCCGTGCCACAGGCCGGACACCAGCATCACGATGGTCAGGTTGCGGATGCGCAGCCAGTGGGTGCGCCCGCCGCCCATCGGGATATAGACATAGTCGCGGAACCAGGTGGACAGCGAGATGTGCCAGCGCCGCCAGAAGTCCTTCATGCCCATGGCGAAGTAGGGGCGGGCGAAGTTCTGGCAGAGCGTGTAGCCGAAGATTTGCGCCAGACCGATCGCGATCAGCGAGTAGCCGGCGAAGTCGCCGTAGATCTGGAGCGAGAAGCAGATCAGCCCGATGACGTGGTTCAGCGCGTTGAAGAACTCCGGCTGGGCGAAGCGGGCGTCGACCACCGCGGCAGCGTTGTCGGCCAGACCGAGCTTGAGAAAATAGCCCCAGATGATCTTCTCCAGCCCGGCGAAGCGGAAGGCGAAGCTGACATCGTGGCGCGGGCCGTTCTGGATCTGGGGCAGCAGATCGCGCGCCCGGACGATCGGTCCGGCGACGAGCTGCGGGAAGAAGGCGACGAAGGTCGCGTAGCGCAGCAGCGAGCGCTCCGGCTTCTCCAGATGGCCGAGATAGAGATCCAGCGTGTAGCTGAGATTCTGGAAGGTGTAGAAGGAAATGCCGACCGGCAGGATGATGGACAGCGTGCGGTGCCCGACGTCGAGGCCGAGCGAGGCCAGCGCCACCTGCGCGCTGTCGATGAAGAAGTTGAAGTATTTGAAAAAGAACAGGATCGCCAGATTGGTCGCCACGCTGATCTGCATGAAGATGCGCGCGGTGGCCCGGTTCGGCGCGTCGGCGATGCGCAGGCCGCAATAGAAGTCGAGCAGCGTCGTGCCGGCGAGCAGCAGACAGAAGCGGTAATCCCAGAAGCCGTAAAAGATGTAGCTGGACACCAGCAGCAGCGGCGTGAACAGCCGCGTCCTGGCGAGCATCATGAAGCCCGCCGTGAAGGCCGTGATGAACAGCAGGAACCCCAGGCTGGTGAAGTTCATCGGGGGGCCACGCTATTGTTGTTGGGGAACGGGGGCGCCGACAGCCCGCGCCCGCCGGAAGACGGGCACGAACGTCGGTGACGCTATCACGGGGGGCTGCCACTTATTCGCGCCGCGAAAGTGGTTTTGCGGTGCGAAAACGGTTTCATCCGAGTGGGTTGGCCGGGTGCGCCGGTGACGGAACGGCGCTCCGTCGGGTTACCGTCGCGGATCGGTCCAGCGTCGCGGAAGCCGGGGCGGCTGTGGAATAAGAGGGTGCAACGCCGCTGCCAACCCGCTACATAAGGGCCAAGACACTGGTTCAACTCTGGCTGACGAGGAGGCACTGCGATGCGGGCCGAGATCGAAGCGGCCGCCGGCGAGATTAGAGAATCGCTGGCGCTGCTGAGGAGGCATCTTTGACTGGGATAACGCGCTGCGTCGTCTCGACGAACTGAACGCCCACGCCGAAGACCCCAAGCTGTGGGACGACCCGTCCCGCGCGCAGACCATCATGCGCGAGCGCACCCAGCTCGAAACCTCGGTGAACGGCTACCGTGCGCTTGAGCGCGACCTGTCGGACAGCCTGGAACTGATCGAGATGGGCGAGGCCGAGGGCGACGCGACCGTGGTCGCCGATGCCGAGGCCCAGCTCTACGCGCTGCGCGACCGCGCGGCCAAGCTCCAGATCGAGAGCCTGCTCTCGGGCGAGGCGGACGCCAACGACTGCTTCATCGAGGTGAACGCCGGCGCCGGCGGCACGGAGGCCCAGGACTGGGCGCTGATGCTGATGCGCATGTATCTCCGCTGGGCGGAGCAGCACGGCTACAAGACGCAGTGGCTGGAAGAGAGCCCCGGCGAGGAGGCCGGCATCAAGTCCGCCACCGCGCAGATCAGCGGCCACAACGCCTATGGCTGGCTGAAGACCGAGGCCGGCGTGCACCGTCTGGTGCGCATCAGCCCGTTCGACAGCCAGGCGCGCCGCCAGACCAGCTTCGCCGCCGTCTCGGTGTCTCCGGTGATCGACGACAAGATCAACATCGAGATCAACGAGAAGGACTGCCGCATCGACACCTTCCGGGCGTCGGGCGCCGGTGGCCAGCACGTCAACAAGACGGACTCGGCGATCCGCATCACCCACCTGCCGACCGGCATCGTGGTGGCCTGCCAGCAGGAGCGCTCGCAGCACAAGAACCGCGCCAAGGCGTGGGACATGCTGCGCGCCCGCCTGTACGAGCGGGAGCTGAAGATCCGCGAGGACGCCGCCGCCGCGCTTGAGGCGACCAAGAGCGACATCGGCTGGGGCCACCAGATCCGCTCCTACGTCCTGCACCCCTACCAGATGGTGAAGGACCTGCGGACCGAGGTGGAAACCTCGCAGAGCCAGGCGGTGCTGGACGGCGACCTGGACATGTTCCTAGAAGCCGCGCTGGCCGCCCGCCTGAAGGGGCAGAGCGACGACGCGGCTGCGTGAGTGCGGGTGGGGTAGGTCTTGCCCCCACCCCGGCCCTCCCCCGCTCAGCGGGGGAGGGTTAGGGTGGGGGTAAAGCACCCCCCTATTTTTACCCCTTGGCCCTATTTTTACCCCTTGGCCCTATTTTTACCCCTTGGGAAGAAACGCGGCCTCTGCGTTGTTGATCTCCGCAACAAGAAACGGAGAGAGACCATGAACCGCAGCCTGTTCGCCGCCTTCCTCGCCGCCACGGCCTTCGCGGCGCCGGCTTACGCCGCCTGTCCGACGGACAGCATGACGCCGGACATGTATTTCGCCTACGTGGAAGGCATCCAGAAGACCCTGACCGAGCAGGGCTTCCGTCCCGGCGTGATCGACGGGAAGATCGGTCCCAACACCCGCTCTGCCATCCGCGCCTACCAGAAGGCCGCGAAGCTCCCGGTGGACGGCTGTCCGACGCAGGAGCTTCTCGACCACATCAACTTCTCCCAGCCGAAGGTCTACGGGCCGGGCAAGCGCTGAGACCCGAGCTTACTTGACGAAGGTCAGGTCCATGACGGACTTGGCGTCCAGCGCCTTGTCGACCTGACCTTCGGACTGCCAGAACTTCACTTGGTTGACGACGTCGTCGACCAGCAGCTTGCCCTTCGGCTCGACGTAGGGCAGGCCAGCGGCGACCACCTCGGGCTTCTGCTTGGTGGCCTCGGCGATGATCGCCAGAAGCTCGTCGTAGCCGGGACCCTTGACCACGGCCCCCGACGCGTCCTTGGCGTTGAAGGCGGCGTGGTACTCGGCCAGCGCGGTCAGATAGGCGCTGACGAACTTCTCGGCCAGCGGGCGGCGCTGGGCGACGGTCTTCGGGCTGGTGAAGAGGGCGCCGAGCTGCCACGGCGTTTCGTCGCCGACCCAGCCCAGGATGGTGCCGGAGCCCTCGGCGGCGAGCTGACGGGCCACCGTCACCGGGGCGATCACCGCGTCCACCTGACCGCCCTTGAAGGCGGCGACCATCTTCGGCACGTCCTGCATCGCCACCATGGTCACGTCCTTGACCGTGAAACCGTGCTTCTGGCCGAGCAGGCCGACCATGTAATGGAAGGTGGAGCCCACCGTGGTGATGGCGATGCGCTTGCCCTTGAGGTCGGCCGGCTTGGTCAGCCCGGCATCATGCGCCGCCTTGGTCGCCACATAGGCGCTGAGCTGGAAGCCCGGCTCGTCGCGGCTCTGCGCGGCGATCATGGTGACGGCACCCTTGGCGGCGAGGTTGTAGAAGCCCGCCGTCAGGCCGGTGACGCCGAAATCCACGTCGCCCGAGGCCACCGCCACCGGCACCTGCTGGGCCGAGGTGAACATCTTCAGATCGACGTCCAGCCCTTCCTTCTCGAAATAGCCCTTCGACTTGGCGATGAAGATCGGGCCGGAGGAGGCCAGCGCCAGCACGCCGATCGAGGTCTTCTCCAACCCCTGCGCCTCGGCGGCGGGCGTCCCGGCCAGCGCCAGGGCCGCGGCACCCATTGCACCCAGAACCAAACGGCGGCTCCAACGCACGACGGTCATTCTCAGTCTCCCTTTCTCGATGTTCATTTTTCTTACCGCCATTTCAGCAGGCGGCGTTCCAGGATGGACAGCACGGTCCCGATGGTCAGGCCGAGCAGCGACAGGACCAGCACGCCGGCCAGGAGTTGGTCGGTCAGCATCAGGTTGCCGGCGGTCAGGACGAAGGCGCCGATGCCGTATTCCGCCCCGATCATCTCCGCCGCGACCACCAGGATCAGCGCGATGGAGGCGGTGATGCGGAAGCCGGCGAGGATGCCGGGCAGGGCGCCGGGAAGCACGATCTTGCGCAGGATCGACGCCCAGGGCAGGCCGAAGCTCTGCGCCATGCGGATCAGGTTGCGCGGCACCGAATCGATGGCGCTGTAGGTGGCGATCACGGTCGGGAAGAAGACGCCGAAGCCGATGGTGGCGAACTTCGACGGCTCGCCGATGCCGAACCACAGGATGAACAGCGGCAGCAGCGCGATCTTCGGGATCGGGAAGAAGGCCGAGACCAGCGGCACGCCGACCGCCCGCGCCACCGACCCGATGCCCATGGCGAAGCCCACGGCCATGCCGGCCACCGTGCCCATGACCCAGCCGACGCCGATGCGCATCAGCGACGCCTTCAGGTGCTGCCACAGCGACCCGTCCTGCGCCATGGCGGCAAGCGCCGAGGCGACGGCGCTCGGCGGCGGCAGGAACAGCTCGCTGACGAGGCCGAAGCGGTTCGTGGATTCCCACACCGCGATCAGGACCACGAAGGCGAGCAGCGCCGCCCAGCGGTGCCCCTTGACCGTGAAGCCGCCGCCGCGGAAACGGACGGGTTGCGACGGCACGGCGGAACGTTCGGTCATCGGGAGACTGGTGTCAGGCATCGGCGATCTCCCGGTCGGCCAGTTGGGCCTCGGCCCGGATCAGGTGCCACAGCCGGTCGCGCACCTCCGCCAGATGGGCCTGGGCGGAGGGCTCTAGCCGCTGGTCGCGCGGCTCCTCGATGGTTACGATCTCGCGCAGGCGGCCGGGGCGGCGGCTCAGCACGACGACCCGGTCGGCCAGCCGCAGCGCCTCGTCCAGATTGTGGGTGACGTAGAGGGCGGTCGTCCGCTCGCGCTGCCAGAGCGACAGGAAATCCTCCATCAGCAGCTCGCGCGTCTGGGCGTCGAGCGCCGACAGCGGCTCGTCCAGTAGCAGCATGGCCGGGCGCACGGCCAGCGCGCGGGCGATGCCGACGCGCTGGCGCATCCCGCCCGACAACTGCTTGGGCAGCGCCTTGCGGAAATCCCACAGACCCATGCGGCGCAGGCCGGACTCGATGCGCTCCCGCCGCTCCGCCGCCGACAGTGGGTGGTGTTCGAGGACGAGCGACAGGTTGTCCTCGACGCTGCGCCAGGGCAGCAGGGCGAAGTCCTGGAAGATGAAGGTGATCGGGTTCAGGCAGCCGTCCGGCACTTCTCCCGCCACCGCGATGGTGCCGGAGGTGGGCGCCACAATGCCGCCGGCGATGCCGAGCAGGGTGGACTTGCCGCAGCCCGACGGGCCGATGACGGCCAGAACCTCGCCCTCCTGCACCGTCAGGTCGATGCCGTCCAGCACGACGAGGTCGTCGTAGCGGTGGCACAGGTCCTTGATGATAAGCCTCATTGTCCCTTTCCTGTTGCCGACCCCGCCCAGGCGATCAGCAGTTCGTCGCGCGAGGTCAGGCCCGCCTCCGGCAGCGCGTGGTTCACGACGGCCTTGGCGGCGCCGCCGGTCGCTTCCGGCAGGCGGTTCTCCCACATGGCCTGATGGAGCGTGGGCAGCTCCTCCCAGTCACCGAGGTATGTCGTTGGCACACGGACCGCCCCCGACGCAATGACGCGGTTCAGCCCTGCGATTTCCGCAGCGTTCGAAAGATGCGTACCGACGATGGTTGCCGATGGCATCAGGACGCGGCGCTGGCGCATCCACACCTGCGGCGCGTAGAAGCTGTAGCGACGACCACTCATGTCGCCGCAATAGACGACGCGCCCCGTGTGCGGCTTCACGAGCATGGTCGAGACGGCCAGCGTGTCGCGCCGCGCCCGCTCCACCACCACGTCCGGCATGCCGCGCGGGTTGTCGGCGGCGCGCAGGATGCGCCCCACCGCCTGGCCCAGCGGCTTGAAGGTGTCCTCGGTGAACAGGCGCACGGCCTCCTTGAAGGCGGCGGTCTCGCGCTGCGGATCGGGCAGGTCCGGCATGGTGTCGGGCCAGTCGAAATGCGGGACGCGGCGCGCGATCTCGGCCAGCGACACGGCGCCGGCCAGCGCCTCGCCATAGCCGAGTGACAGCACGAAGTCGCGCTCGGAATCGCGGTCGGTGACGACGCAGACGCGGGCGCCGGACTCGCGCGCCGCCTCGATGGCCGACAGCGCCATGTCGTCGCGCAGCCCCACCGCCCCGGCGCCGTAGAAGACCAGCACGGCTTCGCCGGGGCGCAGGCGGGCGCGGCGCAGCATTTCGGCGGGCTCGGCGAAACCGGGCTTGCCGAGGAAGGTCATGTGATAGCCGCTGGAGGCGCCGAAGAAGGTCAGCGCGCCGCCGTCCCCCAGCGACTGGAAGGTGCGGGGGAAGGTCGTCTCGCCGGCGTGGCTGACCGCGTAGTCGACGAGCTGGCCGCCGTTGGCGGCGCGCAGCGCGTCGAGGTAGGGGCGTCCGGCCTCCTCCCACGCCGCCCACTGCGCCGGATCGGCGGGGATGCGGGTGAAGGCGGCCTCGGCGACGGAGCGGTCCACCGCCGCCGCCCCGCGGGCGCGGATCGCGGCGGCGCGGCGTTCCGAGGAGACCATGCCGGTCACCTTCATGCGCCGGGCCAGCGCCAGTTCCACGGTCCAGGCGCCGGTGCCGCCCGCCGCTCCCTCCACCAGCAGGCGCTTGCCGGGCTGCACGTCGAGGGCGGTGAACAGCGCGCGGTAGCCGGTCCCGGCGGCGAGCATGTAGCTGCCGGCCTCCTCCAGCGCGAGGCCGGGCGGCAGGGGGAAGAGCTGCGGCCCGTCGGCCAGCATGAACTGCTGGTGGCTGCCGTCCGGCGACTGATAGCCCTGGATGTGGAAGTCGGTGAACATCGGGTCGGCCCCGGCCTCCGGGTCCAGCAGGTCGGAGACGCCGGAATAGACGGCGACCAGATCGCCGACCGCCAAGCGCCCCTGCGCCTGCAACGCCTCGCCCATGCGCACGACCATGCCGACGCCGCCGGAGCCGGTGACGTGCACGTCCTCGTCATGCTCGTCGAACAGGGAGATGGGGATGCCGGTCAGTGCCCAGACGTCGTTGTAGTTGACCTCCGACGCGAGCACGTAGACGAGCGCCTGGGCGGGGCCGGGCTCGGGGACGGGGATGACGACCTCCGTTTCGGCCTGCGCCGGGTCGCCGTGGGCGGCGGCTCCCGTCTCCAGGTCGCGGACGACGGCCTGGGCGAGTTGCCAGCGGGGCAGGGGTGTGGCGCCGGGGACGAAGGGGCTGCCGATGGGCAGCACGCCGTCGCGGCTGTCGCGCCGCGGACGGGCGGGGAGGGGCGGGGACTTCTTCTCCAGGAACAGGGCGATGCCTTTCTTGGCACCGTGCTCGGAATCCAGGAGGAAGCGGGCGAAGGCGGCGATCTCGGCGGCTGAGCCGGCGTCGAAGCCGTCGCGCAGGCCGGTGTCGACGAGCTGGACGATGGTGTCGGCCACCGGGCCGCGGCCGACGCTATGGGCTTGGCGGAGGAGGCGGGCGGTGTTGGGGGAGTGTTGCCCCCACCCTCCCGCTCTCGGCGGACCCAGAGGGTCCGCCTGCCGCGTCAGCGCAAGCTTCGCTTGCGCGAGAGCTTCGCGGGCTCCTCCCTCCCCCGCTGCGCAGGGGAGGGTTTTGTCGGCGGGCGGCGGAGTTCCCTCCCCTGCGCAGCGGGGGAGGGTTAGGGTGGGGGCAAGTGCGGCGTCGCGGGCCATCGCCTTCGCCAGCGTCAGCGCGTCGTCCGCCCCGCGCGCCACAACATCGACCAGCCCGTATTCCAACGCGGTCCCGGCGTCGATCTGGCGCCCGGACAGCAGGATCTCCAGCGCCCGCCCATACCCCCGCTCCGGGTCCTTGCGCAGCAGCAGGCGCGGCAAACGCTGCGTGCCGCCATAGCCCGGCGGCAGGAACAGATTGATCTCCGGCTGGCCCAGCCGGGCGCGCGGGTCAGCTACCCGGACGTGGCAGGCCATCGCCAATTCGCAGCCGCCGCCGAGCGCCACGCCGCGGATCGCGGCGAACACCGGCTTGTCCATCGCCGCGAGGGCGCGGAAGACGGCGTGGGCCTTGGCGGGCAGGGCGCGGGCCTCGCTCTCGTCCCGCACCTCGTCGAGAAGCTGGCGGATGTCGGCGCCGGCCACGAAGTTGCGGCCCGTGCCGGTGATGACCACGGCGCGCACGTCGGCCCGCCGGGCGAGATGGACGACCAGCGTGTCCAACTCGTCGAGCAGGCGGTCGGACAGGGCGTTGACCGGCGGGTTGTCGATGGTCACCGTCGCCATGCGCACGCCGTCGGCGAGCCGGTCGTACTGGACGGACAGGAAGCGCTGCCGCTCGATGAGAGTCTGTTCCTCGGCCCGCTGCTGGCCGCGCGTCCAGGCGGCGATGCGCGCCTCAAGGTCGGTCAGGCACTCCGGGTTGCGCAGGGTGGAGGTGTCGCCCAGCGGCTCCCCGTTCATCATCGCCGTCAGGAAACGGCGCATGTATTTGCCGGAGCGCGTCTCGGGAAAGGCCGGAACGGCGAGGATGTCGGAGGGGACGGCGACCGCGCCCTTCTCCTGCCGCACCAGATCCTTCAGCCGGCGCTCGTCGTCGGCCGTCAGGTCCCGGCCCTTGGCGGGCAGGACGAAGGCGACGGGGGTCAGGCCCTTCTCGCGGTGGGGGGCGCCGACCACGATGACGTTGCCGACCGGGCTGTCGGGGTTGATCTGCTTGTCGCGCAGGATCGCGCCCTCGATCTCCTCCGTGCCCATGCGGTGGCCGGACACGTTGATGACGTCGTCGGACCGGCCGTGCAGGCTGAAGCTGCCATCGTCGTAGCGCCGGGCGAAGTCGCCTTGCAGATAGGCCCAGACCGGCCGGCCCTCGGCATCGCGGAAGCGCCCGAAATAAGTCGCTACGAAGCGGTCGAAGTCGCCCTTCCAGCCCGGCTTGCCGACGTTGTCCGCGTCGCCCCAGATGGTGCGGGTCAGGTAGGGATAGGGGGCGGTGACGACGATCTCGCCCTTCTCCTCCGGCCCGGAGGGGCGGAAGGCGACGCGGCCCGTGGCGTCCGGCTCGCTTTCGGGCACCCAGACGTCGCCGAGAACCCAGGGTAGGGGGTAGGTGTGGGCGTCGGCGCGCAGCGGCTGGTCGGGGTTGCCGTAGGGGTGGGTCCAGACGATGCCGCCATGCTCCGTCGCCCAATAGCTGTTGATGTATTGCGGCGTCATCACCGCCATGCCGAAGGCCTGGACGGCCGGGCTGGTCGGCTCCGCGCAGAAGGTGGCGACGCGCAGGCTGCTGCGGTCGTAGCGCTCCACGTCGGCGCGGTTCTCCGGGTGGGTCATGACCGTCTTCAGGAAGGTCACGCCCGCCTTGAAGATGGTCACCTTGTGCCGCTCGATGATCGAGGCGAAGCGCCCGGCGTTGGGGAAGACGGGTGCTCCCTCCGTCACGATGCCGGGGATGCGGGCGGCGAGGCTGGCGGTGATGAGGTAGCTCTGCCCGGTGATCCAGCCGGGATCGGCGACGACGTAGATCGCGTCGCGGCCCGGCAGGGCGTCGAAGCTGACCTTCATGGTGTGGGCGAGGCCGGCGACGTAGCCGCCATGGACATGCACCACGCCCTTCGGCTTCCCGGTGGAGCCGGAGGTGTAGATGATGAACAGCGGATACTCGGCATCCACCGGAACGCAGGGAACGGCCTTCGCCACAGCGGCGTAGAGCGCCCGGTCATCCAGCGCGCGCAGCGCCTCCATGCCCGGAAGACCGGTGTCCGGCAGCCCGGCGGCGGCGCACAGCTCCGCTTCGGCCTTCGCCAGCAGCTCGTGCGCCCAGACGTCGCGCCCCTCGGTCCAAGGAATGTCGGGAAGCCCGGCGTGGCGGACGACGATCACCGCCTCGACCCGCGGCGGGGCGGCGGTCAGCGCCTCGGCGACGCTGGCGCGCAGGTCGGCCACGGTGGCGGCGTCGAGCGTCCCGTCGCGGTCCAGCGCCCGGCCCAGCTCGCGCATCACGTCGGCCGGGGCGACGGTGATTTCGCCCTCAAGCCCGCGGCGCACCGGCTCCATCAGGGCGGTGTCGCCCAGCTTGGCGCGCAGGACCTCCTCGGTGATGCGCAGCGCCGTGGGCAGGGCGACGAAGCGGTCGAGCGCCGGGTCGCTGTAGGCTTCCTTGAAGGGGGCCATCTCGGCGTTGCGGCTGGCGCCGTCGGCGGTGATGACGACGCGGGCGCCGGCGTTCTCGATGCGGTCGGACAGCGTCTTGTCGGAGAAGCCGCCGAAGACGGCGGTGTAGATGACGCCGAGGCGCTTCGCCCCCTCCGTCCAGACGATCTGGTCGAGGATGTTGGGCATGTTCAGCGCGATGCGGTCGCCCTGGCGCAGGCCCAACCCGCGCAGCGCCAGAGCGGCCAGCGCGGAGCGGATCAGCAGCTCGCGCCGAGTCAGCGTGACGTGATGGACCGGGCCCCCGCGCCCGCCGTTGGCGGCGGCGTCCCAGCGGTCGCCCTCGTACCAGTAAGCGGTCTCCGCCCCATGGCCGGACAGGACGTGGCGGTCCACCTCGTTGAAGGCCGCGTTGGTCAGCCCGCCCGCGAACCAGCGGTAGAAGGGCGCCTCCGACCCGTCGAAGGCCTGGGTCCAGGGCGTCCAATCTGCCCGCTCCGCAGCCTCGCCCGTCGCGGCGTTCCAGCCGCGCCAGACGCCGTCGGCCCCGCGCATCAGCCAGTGGGCGCCGTCGAACCAGTGGATCGTCTGCGCGGCGATGGCTCCGTGGAAAGCGCCGGGATCGGCTTCGCAGGCGGCGCGCTGACTCTGCCAGTCCGCGGCGGAGCGGATGGGGTTGACGGCGACATCCTGCGGCAGCGGCGGCTGTCCGGCGGACTCCGCGACGGCGTGGTCCATGCTTTCCTCCCGATCGGGCATTTCTTCTTTGGCGGCCACGTCTTTCGCGCGGCGGGGATCACTATAGCGCGGCGCCCTGCATCCGCCGCAATGGCGCCGTGCGCGGCGGGGGTATGCCGTATACGCGGCTTTCGGTCATACTCGGTGCAATCAATGATGACGGGAGGAAACGGCATGTCCAAAAACGACGCGCCTGCGAATGATTCGGTGACCTTCGCGGTCAGCCATGCCGATCCGGCGGACTTCACGCGCGACGGACTGCGGCCCTTCTTCGAGTACCGCGACCTGGGCATTCGCGCCGCCACGGCGGGCAAGGCGAACGCCCACGTCATCCGCGCCCGCCCCGGCGAGCCGTCGCACGGCGGCTGGCACCGGCACGCGCTGGATTTCCAGATGGTCTATGTGCTGAAGGGCTGGGTGAAGTTCGCGTATGAGGGCGTGGGAGAGGTGCTGTTGCAGGCCGGTTCCTGCGTCCACCAGCCGCCGGGCATCCGGCATGTGGAGATCGCGCATTCCGACGATCTGGAGATGCTGGAGATCACGCTTCCCGCCGACTTCCCGACCGAAGGGGCCGAGCCGCCCGTCGGCAACTGACAGCACAGTCTCCTCCAGAAAAAAGTGCCGGTCGCACCCGTCGCGAAAAACGGCGGTGCGGCCGGCCAGATGCTTTGGAGGAATCGCCGCCATGGCCACAGGGAACGACGCAGCCACGGGACGCTTCGTTGCAAAGGAAAGCAATGCCCGTGCCAGAGCTTGGACAGGCTTCCGGAGCCGGTTTCCCTCGCTTTCGGGGAGGGCCTCCGGACCGCACCTGTCTGGAGGACCGGACAGGTGACCGGATCGCCGGACAGGCGGACGGGCGCCGGCCCGCTGGCAAGTTGCGCGCGTCGGAGGTATTAGGACGGCGTGCGGCGGCGTGACGAGGATGCGGACGGGATGCCCGAGGTCGAGATATCCCGTGAAGACACGGGGCAGGCGGCGGTGTTCGAGGCGTCGCCTTCCAGCGTGCCGCCACAGCGCTTCGCCCATCTGCTCTACGCGGCGATCCTGCTGGCCGGCTTCGTCGTGGTCGCCGAGCTGACGCTGGAGCCGGCGGCCTCCATGCTGCGCTGGCTGGGCATGCTGTGCGCGGTGCCGCTTCTCCTGATGTGGGTGATCACGCTGCTGCGGGCCGCGAGGCGCAGCGCCGTTCGGCTGGTCGTGGCGCCGGAGGGGCTGACCGCCCACGGGCAGCTGATCCCGCACAACACCATCCGCGGCGTGGCGCTCTACCCGCCGCAGGGCAAGCGGCCGCTGTTCGTGGCGCGCATCCAGACGATGACCCCGCAGCAGCACGAACGCGAGCTGGCGCTGGCCGGCGGTGACGTGGACATGGAGGAGGAGAAGCCCGTAAGGGGACGGCGTCCGCGCGCCGGCTACCGGCTGCTTCTGCTGCGCCGGAACCATCAGCCGGCGCTGATCCTGGTGCGTGGCCTTACCCTGTCGGGCGGCGAGACGCTGATGGCCGGGCTGGCCGCCGAACTGCGCCGCCACAGCCGGCCGGGCTGACATTCCTCAGAATTTTCATTGGCGCGCGGGCAAGATTGGCGCGCGGGCAAGCGCCCCTCCCGCCGCAGGGCGGGAGAGGACCGCGCTGGAAGGACGCCGGAAGGACGTGCCTCAGCGACGGGCCGTCGGGGCTGCCGGCAGGTCTTCTTCCAGGATGACGACGTGCAGGGCGTAGGAGACCTCACCCTCGTCCACGTCGCGGTGCAGGGTGCCGACGAACTCGTCGCCCAGCATGACTTCTGCGGACTGACCGGCCTTCTCGGGCGGCTGGATGATGATCTTGTCGTTGCCGAGCGTCTTGCGCAGATAGCTCTGCACACGGGCGATTTCGGTTTCGGTCATCTTGGCGACCGTCGGCTTGGCGGGCGGCATGGCATGATCCCTGTGTTGTCGAAGGGGTCATATAGAAACCTTTCGGGCAAAGGGAAAGCACAACATCGCCGCGGATCGCGCATTCGCCGCCCCGCCCCCCACAGGGTCCGTCTTTCTTGCGGATGGCCATGCCCCGCCTGTGGGAAGGCTCTTAGCCGGTTTTGTCCTCTTGTTCCGGGGGGCGCGGCCAAATACTGGATGAATTGGAATGTGGGAGCGTCCTCGCTCCGCCGTCCGGTGACCATGGCATGGGGTGACCATGGCTGCACGCCTTCGCCGTTTCGTCTCGTGCCGCTTCGTCCTGGCGATCTCCGCCGGCCTGCTGCTGGCCGTGGCGGCGTGGGCCGTGCCTGGTCTGGCGGCCACTGTGCCGGAGCAGCGCATCGCCCTGGTCATCGGCGTCGGCGCCTACCGCCACGCCACCGAACTGCCCAACCCGCGCAACGATGCCCGCGCCATGTCGGCGGCCCTGCGCAAGCTCGGCTTCGCGGTGGAGGAGCGTTACGACCTCGACAACCGCGGCATGGCCGAGGCGTTGCGGGGCTTCGGCATCCAGGCGGCGCAGGCCGACGTGGCGCTGCTCTACTTCGCCGGCCACGGCATGCAGGTGGGCGGCACCAACTTCCTGATCCCCGCCGACGCCCGGTTGGAGCGCGAGCGCGATCTGGTCTATGAGGCGCTGCCCCTGAACCTGCCGATGGGCGAGCTGGCCCAGGCGCGCAAGCTGGGCATCCTGATCCTGGACGCCTGCCGCAACAACCCCTTCGCCGACCGTCTGGTGCGGTCCGGCACCAAGAAGACGGAGGTGCATTCCGGCTTCGCCCGCGTTGACGACACGCCGACCGACACGCTGGTCGCCATGGCCACCCGTGCCGACGCGGTGGCCGAGGACGGGCAGGGCGACCACAGCCCCTACACCGCCTCGCTGTTGAAGAACTTCGACGTGCCGGGGCTGGAGCTGAGCCTGTTCTTCCGCCGCGTGCGCGACGACGTGATGCAGGTCACCCAGGGCCGGCAGGAACCGTTCCTCTATGGTTCGCTGGGCGCCGCCCCCTTCTACTTCAACCCGCTGCCGGAGAACCGGCCGCCGCAGCTCGCCGCCGTCAAGACGCTGGAGGTGTTCGACCGCGGCGGGACGGAAGGGCTGGGCATCGCGCGGCCCAGCGATCCCGACAACGACCAGCTCTTCGCCCAGGTGACCGGCCTGCCGCGTGGCGGCGGGGTGCGCATCGGCGACCGGGTGGTGCTGATAGGCGATTATCTGACGCTCGACCAGCTCACCGCCGCGACCTTCCGGGCCGACGCCACCCACCTCGGCGACGCCGGCAGTTTCGAGTTCGCGGTGATGGACGGGCGCGGCGGGGTTGCGCGCGGTGCCGTGCCGATCCTCATCAAGCCGAGCAACCGTCCGCCGGTCGCCGTCGCCGAGCGCAGCGTGCGCGCCGTGGTCAACAGCCTGCGGCTGGAGGTGCCGACCGACCCGGACGGCGACCCGCTGACCTTCACCGTCAGCGCCGTGCCGGAGCGGGGCAAGGTCCATGACGGCACCACCCCGCTGAAGCCCGGCGACAAGCTGGCGCCGGAGCGGCTGACCGCGCTGACCTTCGACCCGGAACGCGCCCCCGCGGGACGCGCCGGGGTGTTCAGCGTGCTGGTCGAGGACGGGCGCGGCGGGCGCACGACGATGAGCGCGCTGCTGGAGGTCGAGGAGGCCGGCGCTGCCCCGCCGCAGGCCGATCTGGAGGAGTCGCTGTGGCGCCGCGTGCGCGACAGCCGCGACGCCGACGCGCTGGACGCCTTCCTGCGGCTGTTCGGCACCGGTCCCTTCGCCGCGCCGGCGCGGGACCGGCTGAACCGGCTGCGTGCCGAATCGGCCAAGGTCGCGGCGCTCTCCCCGGCGGGCGGGGCGGGGGCCAGCGGATCGTCCGGCAATGGTGGGGGCAACGGGGCCGCCGGCGGCAAGGCGTCTCCGCCGCCGGAACTCCAGCTCGACACCGCCGGGGAGGGGATGTATGTGGCGGTCGCCGACGCGGATCTGCGCGCCGGGCCGGATGCGCGGTCGGAGCGGGTCGGCGCCCTCGCCAAGGACGGCGCGGTGCGGGTGCTGGGCCGGGTGGCCGACGCGGACTGGTACCGGGTGGCCCTGGATGACGGCAGCCAGGGTGGCGTGCAGGGCTTCGTCCGCGGCCCCGCGCTGCGCCCTGCCGGGCCGGAGGACCGCCAGAGACTGGCGCTCGCCGCGCCGGTCCAGCCGGGAGGATCGCAGGGGCGGGCGCAGGGCAACGGCAGCAGCTTCCAGGATTGCCCGGCCTGCCCGCCGATGATGCGCATTCCCGCCGGCAGCTTCGTCATGGGCAGCGAGCGCGGCGACCCCAGCCAGCGCCCGCCCCGCCGCGTCACCTTCGCCCGGCCCTTCGCCATCGGGGTCTACGAGGTGACGGTCGCCAACTGGCGGGCCTGCGTGGAGGGCGGCGGCTGCGCCGCCATGCCGCGGATGCGCAACCCCTCCGACGACACGCCGGTCCACAACATCCATGTCGAGGACGCGCTGGCCTACACCGAGTGGCTCAGCCGCAAGACCGGCCAGCGTTACCGCCTGCCGAGCGAGGCCGAGTGGGAATACGCGGCGCGCGGCGGCAGCGTGGCGCGCTTCGCCTGGGGGGACAGCCTGACGCCGGGGGCGCGGCTGGCCAACTGCCGCGACTGTGGCGGGGCCGCCGACCGCTCCCTGCCGGCGCCGGTCGGCAGCTTCCAGCCCAACGCCTTCGGCCTTTACGACACCAGCGGCGGCGTGGCGGAGTGGGTCGCGGACTGCTGGAACCCCGGCTACAAGGGCGCCCCGACGGACGGCGGCGCCTGGACGGAGGGCGATTGCCGCAAGCGGGTGCTGCGCGGCGGCTCCTGGCGGGACGGGCAGGACGCCATCGCCGTCACCGCCCGCATCGGCTACGACGCCGACGTGCGCTATGTCGCCGACGGGTTGCGGGTCGCCCGCGACCTGAACTGACTCCGTCGCGTTCGTTGGTGGGACGCACCGTCTGCGGATGGGACCGCGGCGCCCCCGAAATTGCAGAAATTGGTGTTGGGCCAATGCGCTAGACTTGGCCGTTCAAGGCTTGGCGATCCGCGGGCCGAACGGCCCGACGACGGAAGGCCGGCGGTGGCTTCGACCAAAATCGTTACAGCCGGCGTGGCCCGCGACTCCCTAAAGGGGTGGTCAAAGAAAGATCAGGTGGAGGGTATCGACGTGTTGCGCTGGCCCCGGAGCGCCGTTTGGACTGTTGCGCTGGTCCTGGTGACGGCGAACACCGCCTTTGCGCCCCAGGCGTTCGCCGACGACAAGCGCGTCGCGCTGGTGATCGGCAACGCGCAGTACCAGGAGGGCGGTCCGGCCGCCGGGGTGGGCGCCAACGCGGCCGTCGTCGCCGACGCGCTGCGCCGCGCCGGTTTCACCGTCACCGCCGCCGAGAACCTCGACCACCGCGGCATGGTCGCGGCGCTGAGCCGTTTCCAGGACGCGCTGGGGCAGGCCGACCTGGGCTTCCTCTATTACTCCGGCGTGGCGCTGAGCCTGTCGGCCAAAGGCTTCCTGGTGCCGGTGGACGCCAAGCCCGGCTCTGAATACGACGTGATCTTCGACACCATCGAGCTGGACTACGCGCTGAAGGAGATCCAGCGCAGCGGGCGCAAGGCCGTCGCGGTGTTCGACCCGGTGCCCGCCCACCCGCTGGCCGACCGGCTGGCCTCGGCGATGGGCGAGGAGGGGCGGTCCGTGAAGCCGGCGCTGGCGGCCCCGGCGGCGCTCGACAATCTGTTCGTCGTCTACTCGCACCGGCCCGGCACGCCACCCGCGACGGCCGGGAAGGGGGCGGACGCCTTCTCCACCGCCCTGGCGCAGGAGATGGTCAAGCCCGGCGTGCCGCTGCGCGACGCGCTGGCCGAGGTCGCCCGCACCGTCGTCGGGCGCACGCGGGGGACGCAGCACCCCTGGCTCCAGGACCGGCTGGGCGCCGACCTTGTGCTGGTGCCTGGCCCGCGCGTGCCGTCCGCCCCCGCCGTCGCCCGGACGGAGGAGGCGCCGCCCGCCGTGGCGGCGGCCCCCGAAGCGAAGCCGGCCGAACTCAAGCCGATCGAGCCCAAGCCAATCGAACCCAAGCCGCTGCCGCAGAAGGCGGAGGAAAAACCCGCCGCCCCGGCGGTCGCCGAGGTCGAGGTGGACCCGCTGAACGAGAAGCGGGTGGTGACGCGCGACACCAATCTGCGCGCCGGTCCCGACACCAAGGCGTCGGTCGTCGGCACGCTGCGCCACGACAGCGAGGTGACGGTCACCGGGCGGACCCGGCGGAACGGCGGCTGGCTGCGCGTCGAGCAGGACGGCAAGACCGGGTTCGCCTTCGCCAGCAACCTCGCCAAGCCGGAGGAGGTGCCGGTCGCCTCCGCCCAGCCGTCGGCACAGCCCGAGCAAACTCAGCAACCGCCGCAATCTCAGCCGGCGGCGTTGACGCCCGGCGTCTACACCGTGGCGCGCGATGCCAACCTGTTCGCTCGCCCGGTGCTGGGCGCCCGCAGCCTGCGTGATCTGGAGCAGGGCCAGCGGGTGACGCTGCTCCAGGCCGCCCCCGACTCCGGCTGGGTGCTGGTGCGGGATTCGTCGGGGCAGGAGGGCTACGTCACCACCGGGACGCTGGCCGGCCGGTCCGGGGAGGCGGTGTCCATGGGCGGTGCGGCGGGCGGTGCGGCGCCCAGCGCCTACCCGCCGCCCACGGTGGTCCGCAACGACGTCGATCCGGTGGCCGGCGCGCTGTCCGGCACGACCGGCCCGACGCGGCTGGCCGCCCTTCCGGACAGCGGCGGGGAAAGCGCCGCGAGGCGCCCCACTTCCAGCGCCGACCCGGTTCTAGCCGGACTGGCCGAACCCTACCGCGACGCCGTGCAGGCCGGCCGCAACGCCGCCGCCCGCGCCGCCCGTTCCGCCACCGCCGGACGGGGCGCCGAGGCGAAGGCGCGCGAGGCCCAGGCCGCCGCCCGCCGCGCCGCCGGTCAGGCCCGTGGGGGGGAGTCGGGCTTTGGGGTTCACCGCTTCCCCAACGGCGACGTCTATGAGGGGTCGTGGAACCGCGGGCTGGGCAACTTCTCCCTTCAGGGCACGATCAGCCGGAACGGCGTCGGCGTCTACCGCTTCGCCAACGGTCAGGTCTATGAGGGAGAGTGGAAGGACGACCAGATGTCCGGCTACGGCGTTCTGGGCTTCCCGTCCGGCGACCGCTTCGAGGGGACCTTCGTGAACGCCGTGCCGAACGGTCCGGGTGTCTACCGCTTCGCCAACGGCGATTCCTATGCGGGCGAGGTCCGCCAGGGCCGCGTCGACGGCCATGGCGAGCTGGCCTTCACCAACGGCGAGCGGTTCAATGGCGTGGTGGTGGACCGTCTCCCAGCGGGGCCGGGCGAATTGTCGATGCGCGGCGGCACCCGCCATGTCGGGCAGTTCCGCAGCGGCATCCAGGACGGTCCGGGGGCGGCCATCGACGCCGCCGGCACGATGCAGCCCGGCATCTGGCGCGGCGCGACCCTGCTGAGCCGTTGAATTCCCTTGGCCTTATAGCCCTCTCCCCTCCGGGGAGAGGGGACTTCATAGGCGATGAGCCTGTCGGAGGAGGGAACGCGTCTTTCCGTTTCGGCTGATATGCTCCACATTGGAACGCATTGCGGCTCGCCTTCCGGCCGCGCCTTGCGAGGACCGGCCTGGATGGACACGCTGACCGACCCGAAGAAGACCGCTTCCGCATCAAAGCCTGCCGGAGATAAATCCGTCCCAGCCAAGCCGGGCAAACCCGCGAAGGTCACCCGCGACCCGGAGGGCACCCGCGCGCGCATCCTCGCCGCCGCGACGGAGGAGTTCGCGCGTTACGGGCTGGGCGGTGCCCGCGTCGAGCGGATCGCCGAGGTCGCCGGCACCAACAAGCGCATGCTCTACTACCATGTCGGCAACAAGGAGAGCCTGTACCTGACCGTGCTGGAGGGCGCCTACGAGCACATCCGCGCCACCGAACGCACGCTGAGCCTGGAGACGCTGGACCCGCCCGCCGCCATCGCCCGGCTGATCCACTTCACCTGGCAGTATTTCCTCGACCATCCCGAGTTCATGGCGTTGCTGAACATCGAGAACCTGCACCGGGCGGAGTTGCTGAAGACCTCCGACAAGGTGCACGCCATGCATTCGCCCTTCGTGCAGATGATCGCCGACGTGCTGGCGCGGGGCGTCGCCACCGGAATCTTCCGGGCCGGGGTGGACCCGGTGCAGCTCTACATCTCCATCGCCGGGCAGTCCTATTTCTACCTGTCCAACGTCCACACCCTGTCGGTCATCTTCGGCCGCAACCTGCTCGCCGAGGAGGCGAAGGCGGAGCGGTTGGACCATATGGTGGAGCTGATCCTGTCGTCGCTGCGGGCGTGAGTCCGTCGGTGGCTTCATGCCGGCGGTTGCATCATGAATAATCCGCATACCTGACCATCCGTCCTACCTCTTTGGCAGGGTTGACCGCTTTGCCGCGCCGGGCTTACTTTTAACCAGCCGGTTAAAAGAGCGCCGCACGTCGGCGCCGCAACGACCGGGGGAGGAGGAGCGATGGCTGTCGATGCGGCGGCTCACGGGAATGCGTCCCGTGGCGGTCCCGCTTCGGGAACGGCGGCGCGACGGGGCGGGGCGGGTGCCACGCTGCTGCGTCTGCTCAATTCCGGCTGGTTCCGGCCGGTGCTGTTCCTGGTGGTCCTGACCGTCCTGTGGGACCTGTCGGTGCGGATCTTCGCGATCCCACCCTATCTGATACCGAAACCCGGCGACGTCGCCCTGGCGCTCGCCGCGGACTGGGACCAGCTTCTGGCGGCCTCGGTGCCGACCACGCTGGCGACTTTGGGCGGCTTCGCCCTGTCGGTGCTGTTCGGCATTCCCATCGCCATGCTGATCGCCGGGTCGAAGACGGTGGAATCCTACGTCTACCCGCTGCTGGTCTTCTCGCAGTCGATCCCGAAGGTCGCCATCGCGCCGCTGTTCGTGGTGTGGTTCGGCTTCGGGCTGCTGCCCAAGGTGATCTCCGCCTTCCTGCTGGCTTTCTTCCCCATCGTCGTGTCGGCGGTGCAGGGCTTCAAGTCGGTGGACGGCGACATGATGGACCTTGCCAAGTCCATGAAGGCGACGCGCCTTCAGACCTTCCGCATGGTCAGCCTGCCGCACGCCATGCCGGCCATCTTCGCCGGCCTGAAGGTGTCGATCACGCTGGCCGTGGTGGGCGCGGTGGTGGGCGAGTTCGTTGGAGCGAATTCCGGCATCGGCTTCGTCCTGCAGCGCTCCATCGGCAATTTCGAACTTCCCCTGATGTTCGCGGCCCTGGTGGTGCTGGCGCTGATCGGGGTGGTGCTTTTCTGGGTCATCGACGTGATCGAGCGGCTCGCCATTCCCTGGCACGCGAGCCAACGCCACAACTACATCCCGACGTCGTAACGCCGACAACAAAACCAACAGCGACGCCGGACACCTTTCGGCCGGACACCCTTTGGGAGGAGACGAGATGAAACGGACGCTCTTCGCGGCGCTCTGCGCCCTCACGGCCACGACGCTTCCGGCCCAGGCCGCGGACAAGGTCGTGCTGATGCTGAACTGGTACGTGTATGGCGAGCACGCCCCCTTCTACTACGGCAAGGACAAGGGCCTGTACGAGGCCGAAGGCATCGACCTGGAGATCCAGGAGGGCCGCGGGTCGGCGGTGACGACCCAGGCGGTGGCCGCGAAGACCGTCGATTTCGGTTACGTCGACGTGCCGACCATGATGAAGGCGGCGGTGAAGGGCGCCCCGGTCACCTCGCCCGGCGTGCTGCTCCAGACCAGCCCGATGTCGGCCATGGGCTTCACCGACAAGAACATCCGCAAGCCCGAGGACATCAAGGGCAAGACCGTCGCCATGACGCCGGGCGACAGCATGTCCCAGATCTGGCCGCTGTTCCTGAAGAAGACCGGCCTCAAGGACAGCGACTTCCGCGTCGTATCGGGCGACGCCCAGACCAAGCTGAACGCCGTCATCAACGGGCAGGCGGACCTGCTGCTGGGCTACGTCATGGACCAGAGCATGAAGATCAAGGACGCCACCGGCAAGTCGGTGACGCCGATCCGCTTCGCCGACTACGGCGTCAACATGGTCTCCTCCGGCATCATCGCCCACACCGAGACGCTGAAGGACAAGCCCGACCTCGTGAAGCGCTTCATGGCCGCGACGACCAAGGCGGTCGAAGGGGCGGAGAAGAACCCGAAGGAGGCCGTGGCCGCCATCCTCAAGGCCAACCCCAAGGGCGGCCAGGAAGCCACCCTGCTGGAAGGCTTCGAGCTGACCACGCCGCTCTACCGCACGGCGGAGACCAAGGGGCAGCGGCCCTTCCGCGTCACCGACGCCAACATGGCCGAAACCGTGGACCTGCTGGTCGAGTACGGCGGTCTGGACGCCGCGGCGAAGAAGAACCCGAAGGCCTTCTACACCCGCGACTTCCTCCCCGATCCCGCCGCGGCGGGCCAGTGAGGCCGAACGGACAGGAGAGCAGGGACATGGCTCAGCCCCAGTTGAAAGTCGTCGGATCGGCCGAAACGGCCCGCCTGTCGCAGAAGACCCTGATCCAGATCGACGGCGTGACCAAGACCTACCGCACCCGCGACGGGGAGGTGCCGTCCCTGCGCCCGATCACCTTCGACGTGCGGGACGGTGAATTCCTGGTGGTGGTCGGCCCGTCCGGCTGCGGCAAGTCCACGCTGCTGAAGCTGGTCGCCGGCCTGCTGCCGGTCAGCGAGGGCGCCATCACCATCGAGGGCACCACGGTGACCGAGCCGCACGACGACGTCGGCATCGTGTTCCAGAGCCCGGTGCTGCTCGCCTGGCGGACGGTGCTGCGCAACATCATGATGCCGGTGGAGGTCCGCGGCCTGCCGCGCGACACGTACCTGGAGCGCGCCCGCGCGCTGATCCGCATGACCGGGCTGGAGGGGTTCGAAAACAAGTACCCCTGGCAGCTCTCCGGAGGCATGCAGCAGCGCGCCTCGCTGTGCCGGGCGCTGGTCCACGACCCGAAGATCCTGCTGATGGACGAGCCGTTCGGCGCGCTCGACGCCATGACGCGGGAGAAGATGAACGTCGAGCTGCAGCGCATCCAGCACGAGACGGGCAAGACGGTGCTGCTGATCACCCACTCGATCCCCGAGGCGGTGTTCCTGGCCGACCGGGTGATGGTGATGTCGGAGCGTCCCGGCGCCATCGCCGCGACCTACGAGGTGCCGCTGCCCCGCCCGCGCTCGCTGGATGTCATGGGCCACCCGGTCTTCATCGAGCTGACCCAGCGCATCCGCGCGCATTTCAACGCCCAAGGGCATCTGGACTGAGGGGGAGTGAGGAGATGGCGAAGGATTTCCCCCTCCCTGACCCTCCCCCGCTGGGCGGGGGAGGGGAATTGTCCCTCCCCCGCCCAGCGGGGGAGGGAAGGGGCCCGCGAAGCGGGAAGGGTGGGGGCACCGCACCCGCACCCCTCCTCACCATCCGCGCCATCGACCTGTATGAACGCCCCGTCCGCTTCGTGAAGCCCTTCCGCTTCGGCAGCGTGACGGTGGAGGCGGCTCCCCAGGCCTTCGTCCGCGCTTTGGTCCATGTGGACGGCGTCGGCGAGGCGTGGGGCGGCACCGCCGAGATGATGATGCCGAAGTGGTTCGACAAACGCCCGGACCGCAGCCCGGACGAGACGGTGGACGGCCTGCGCCGCTCCCTGCGCCTCGCCCGCGACGCCTACCGGACGGACCGCGCCGACACCGCCTTCGGGCACCACGCGGCGGCCTACGAGACGCAACGGGCGGCCTGCCGGGCCGCCGGGCTGCCCGACCTGACCGCCGCCTACGGGCCGGCGCTGATCGACAAGGCGGTGCTGGACGGGCTGCTGCGCGTTCTGGATACGGATTTCTTCACCGGCATGCGGATGAACCGCGCCGGGATCGATGCGCGGCTGACGCCGGACTTGGCGGGCTTCGACCTGGACGGCTTCCTCGCCGGGCTGGAGCCGCGACCGTCCGTGGCGCTCCGCCACACGGTCGGGCTGCTCGACGAGCCGGAGGCCCTGCGCGCCCTGCTGGCGCGGGAGCGGCTGGGCCGCTTCAAGATCAAGCTGGGCGGCGATCCATCCGCCGACCTTGCGCGCCTGGCGGCGATCGCCGGCGTGCTGGACGCGGCGGCGGGCGACTACCGCGCCACGCTGGACGGCAACGAACAATACGCGGACGCCGCGGCCCTCGCCGCCTTCGTGGATGGGCTGGAGCGCGACCCGGCGCTGGCCGGCTTCCGCGGACGCCTGCTCTACATCGAACAGCCGGTGGCGCGGGAGCGCGCGCTGGAGGCGCCGCTGGGCGCCGTGGCGGAACGCATCCCCTTCATCATCGACGAGTCCGACGACGGCTACGACGCCTTCCCGCGCGCCCGCGCCGCCGGCTACCGCGGCGTGTCGTCCAAGTCCTGCAAGGGGCTCTACAAGGCCGTCCTCAACCGGGCGCGCTGCGCCGCCTGGGGGGCGCCGCACTTCATCGCGGCGGAGGACCTGACCTGTCAGGCCGGGCTGGCGGTGCAGCAGGACACGGCGCTGGTCGCGCTGCTCGGCATCGCCGACGCGGAGCGCAACGGGCACCAGTACGGAAACGGCTTCGACGGAGCGCCGGAGGCCGACGCCTTCCTCGACGCGCATCCCGGCTTCTACACCCGGCGGGACGGCGTCGTCCGCCTCGCCACGGCGGGCGGCAGCCTGCCGACCGAAACCCTGGCCGTCCCCGGCTTCGCCAGCGCGGCGCAGCCCCGGTGGGACCGCCTGTCCCCTCTGCAGAACGAATAATCCCCTAGGGAGTTCCCGACATGAGCACGAAGCGCCTTGGTATCATCATGCATGGCGTGACCGGCCGCATGGGCATGAACCAGCACCTGATCCGGTCGATCCTCGCCATCCGGGCGCAAGGCGGCGTCACGCTGTCCGACGGGTCCCGCGTCATGCCGGACCCCATCCTGGTCGGGCGCAACGCCGAGAAGATCCGCGAACTGGCCCAGCGCCACGGGGTGGAGCGCTGGACCGACAATCTGGACGCGGCCCTGGCCAACCCCGACGACACGATCTTCTTCGACGCCGGCACCACCCAGATGCGCCCAACGCTGCTGGAGGCGGCGATCCGCGCCGGCAAGCACGTCTATTGCGAGAAGCCCATCGCCACCAACCTGGAGGAGGCGCTGCGCGTCGTCCGGCTGGCCGAGGAGGCCGGGGTGAAGAACGGCACCGTGCAGGACAAGCTGTTCCTGCCCGGCCTGCAGAAGCTGAAGATGCTGCGCGACAGCGGCTTCTTCGGGAAGATCCTCTCGGTGCGCGGCGAGTTCGGCTATTGGGTGTTCGAGGGTGACTGGCAGCCGGCGCAGCGCCCCTCCTGGAACTACCGGGAGGAGGACGGCGGCGGCATCATCCTCGACATGGTCTGCCACTGGCGCTACGTGCTCGACAACCTGTTCGGGCAGGTGAAGAGCGTCTCCTGCCTGGGCGCCATCCACATCCCGGAACGCTGGGACGAGCAGGGCAAGCGCTATCAGGCCACCGCCGACGACGCGGCCTACGCCACCTTCGAGCTGGAGGGCGGAGTCATCGCCCACATCAACTCCTCCTGGGCGACGCGGGTGTACCGCGATGATCTGGTGACCTTCCAGGTGGACGGCACCCACGGCTCGGCCGTCGCGGGCTTGAGCGACTGCGTGATCCAGCCGCGGCAGGGCACGCCGCGCCCGGTGTGGAACCCGGACCAGAAGCAGACCATGGACTTCTACGCGACGTGGCAGCCGGTGCCCGACAACCAGCCGACCGACAACGGCTTCAAGACGCAGTGGGAGTCCTTCATCCGCCACGTCGTCGAGGACGCCCCCTTCAACCACGGGCTGATCGAGGGCGCCAAGGGCGTGCAGCTCGTCGAGGCCGCGCTGAAGAGCTGGAAGGAGCGCCGCTGGGTCGACGTTCCCTCGCTGACCGCCTGACCGGAGGGCCTTGTCCATGGCACTGACCATCAAGCTGCCGCGCGCCGACCGGTCGCTGGAAAGCTACGAGGTCGCTCCGGCGCGGGGCTTCCCCGCCCGCACCGACCGGCCCTTGAACCGCGTGGCCTACGCCGCCGCCCACATGGTGGCCGACCCGCTGGCCGACAACGACCCCTGGCTGACCCCGGCCATCGACTGGGACCGCACCATCGCCTTCCGCGAGCATCTGTGGGACCTCGGCTTCGGCGTGGCTGAGGCGATGGACACCGCGCAGCGCGGCATGGGGCTGGACTGGAACGCCTCGCTGGAGCTGATCCGGCGCTCCCTGACCGCGGCGAAGGCGCGCGGCAACGCGCTGATCGCCTGCGGGGCTGGCACCGACCATCTGGCGCCGGAGGACGCCCGCTCCCTCGACGACGTGATCCGCGCCTACGAGACGCAGGTCGCCGCGGTCGAGGACCTTGGCGGGCGGGTGATCCTGATGGCGTCGCGCGCGCTCGCCCGCGTCGCCAAGGGACCGGACGACTACGTCCGCGTCTACAGCCGCATCCTGTCCCAGGTGCGCCAGCCGGTGATCATCCACTGGCTGGGCGACATGTTCGACCCGGCGCTGGCCGGCTATTGGGGGACCAACGACTTCCCGGTGGCGCTGGACACCGCGGTCGGCATCATCAACGACTTCGCGGCCAAGGTCGACGGGGTGAAGATCTCCCTGCTCGACAAGGACAAGGAGATCGTCATGCGCCGCCGTCTGGCCCCCGGCGTGCGCATGTACACCGGCGACGACTTCAACTACGCGGAGCTGATCGCCGGCGATGCGGAGGGTCATTCCGACGCTCTGCTGGGCATCTTCGACGCCATCGCCCCGGCGGCGGCGGCGGCCTTGGCCGAGCTGGCGGCGGGCGAGGAGGGGCGCTTCCACGAGATTTTGGAGCCGACCGTCCCGCTATCCCGCCACATCTTCAAGGCGCCGACCCGCTTCTACAAGACCGGGGTTGTCTTCATGGCCTACCTGAACGGCCACCAGGACCATTTCACGATGATCGGCGGGCAGGAGGGCACGCGCTCTACCCAGCACTTGGCCGAGATTTTCCGGCTGGCCGACAAGGCCGGGCTGCTGCGCGACCCGGAAGAGGCGGTGTGGCGCATGGCCGACGTCCTGGCCGTCCGCGGCATCGAAGCGGTGTGAGGTGAGGGTAACTCCCTCTCCCGCCCCGGGAGAGGGAAGGGGCCCGCGCCATGCGCGGGAAGGGTGAGGGTGCTGCCAAGGATCAGTGCGTCGATCCTCGCACGACCCTCACCCGCCCGCTTCGCGGGCACCCTCTCCCGGGGCGGGAGAGGGGATTTCGCAATGAGGACCACGATCATGCGCGACTTCTCCGGCGATCATCGCTGGCTGTCGATCAACACGGCCACGGTGCGCAAGCAGGGCGACCTGCTGCAAATCTTCGACGCCTGCGCCCGCCAGGGCATCCGCGCCGTCTCGCCCTGGCGGGATCAGGTGGCCGCCGTGGGGCTGGACCACGCCGTGCGGGCCGTGAAGGAGCTGGGGCTGGAACTGTCCGGCTATTGCCGTGGCGGCATGTTTCCCGCCGATCCCGACCGCCGGGCCGAGGTGCGCGACGACAACCGCCGCGCGGTGGACGAGGCGGTGGCGCTGGGCGCCCCCTGCCTCGTGCTGGTGGTCGGCGGACTGCCGCAATTCTCCCGCCCCGGCTCCCCGCCGTCCAAGGACATCGCGCTCGCCCGCGCCCAGGTGGAGGACGGCATCGCCGAGCTGCTGGAGCACGCCCGCGCCGCCGGGATGCCGCTCGCCATCGAGCCGCTGCACCCCATGTACGCCGCCGACCGCGCCTGCGTGAACACGATGCGCCACGCGCTCGACCTTTGCGACCGGCTGGACCCGCAGGGAACCGGCGCGCTGGGTGTTGCGTTGGACGTCTACCATGTCTGGTGGGACCCGGACCTGGAGGCGCAGATCCGCCGGGCGGGCCGGAATCGCCTGTGTGCCTTCCATGTGTGCGATTGGCTGGTGCCGACCGCCGATCTGCTGGAGGACCGCGGCATGATGGGCGACGGAATGATTGACATACAAATGATCCGTGGCTGGGTGGAAGCCGTTGGATTCCAAGGCTATTCCGAGGTCGAAATCTTCTCGCGCCGCTGGTGGGCACGACCTTTGGATGAGGTGCTGGCGGTCTGTGTCGAACGGCATCGGTCTTCGGTGTGACCGACTGCCTAAAAATCAGCCATTTCGGCGGAAATGAGTAAAATTCGATCATAAAAAAGCGGGCATGCATAATTCGTAAGCGAATACTGGGCTGCAAATCGCTGCGGATTCCTTGAACGGCCCTCCTGCCGACCTGTCGTGGCATCACATTTGCGAAGGACACCCCCGGGCGCCTGAGGCGGGCGCCAGACCAAAGAACGGGGGGTATTCACAATGTTGAAGACGGGGTTCCAGTCGGGCTTCAAGACCGGTCGCACCCTTGCGGCGGCCGCGGGTCTTGCCGTCACGTTCGCCGCGGGCTTCGCCGCCCCGGCGTCGGCCCAGGACACCATCAAGGTCGGCATCCTCCATTCCCTGTCGGGCACCATGGCGATCAGCGAGACCACGCTGAAGGACGTCATGCTGATGCTCATCGAAGAGCAGAACAAGAAGGGCGGCGTTCTCGGCAAGAAGCTGGAGCCGGTCGTCGTCGATCCCGCCTCCAACTGGCCCCTGTTCGCCGAGAAGGCGCGCGAGCTGGTCAGCAAGGACAAGGTGGCCGCGGTGTTCGGCTGCTGGACCTCGGTCAGCCGCAAGTCCGTCCTGCCGGTGTTCGAGGAGCTGAACAGCATCCTGTTCTACCCGGTGCAGTATGAGGGCGAGGAGTCCTCGCGCAACGTCTTCTACACCGGCGCCGCCCCGAACCAGCAAGCGATCCCCGCCGTCGACTATCTGGCGGAGAAGGAAGGCGTGCAGCGCTGGGTGCTGGCCGGCACCGACTACGTCTACCCGCGCACGACCAACAAGATCCTGGAGACCTACCTGAAGTCCAAGGGCGTGAAGTCCGAGGACATCATGATCAACTACACCCCGTTCGGCCATGCCGACTGGCAGAACATCGTCGCCGACATCAAAAAGTTCGGCTCGGCCGGCAAGAAGACCGCCGTCGTCTCGACCATCAACGGCGACGCCAACGTCCCCTTCTACAAGGAGCTGGGCAACCAGGGCGTCAAGGCGCAGGACATCCCAGTGGTCGCCTTCTCCGTGGGTGAGGAGGAACTGGCCGGCATCGACACCAAGCCGCTGGTCGGCCATCTCGCCGCCTGGAACTACTTCATGTCGGTGGACACGCCGGAGAACAGCGACTTCATCAAGAAGTGGCAGGCCTACACCAAGAACGACAAGCGCGTCACCAACGACCCGATGGAGGCCCACTACATCGGCTTCAACATGTGGGTGAAGGCGGTCGAGAAGGCCGGCACCACCGACAGCAACGCGGTGATCGACAGCCTCGTCGGCGTCGCCGTTCCGAACCTGACCGGTGGCTATTCGGCCATGTTGCCGAACCACCACATCACCAAGCCGGTGCTGATCGGCGAGGTGCAGGAGAATGGCCAGTTCGAGACCGTCTCCAAGACGCCGGGCCTCGTGGCCGGCGACGAGTGGTCGGACTTCCTGCCGGACAGCAAGGACCTGATTTCCGATTGGCGCGCCCCGATGTCCTGCGGCAACTTCAACGTGAAGACCGGCAAGTGCGGCGGCAAGGGGTCGTGAGGACCGTTTGAACGCCTTTCGGTAACTGTCTGCTTGATGCCCCCTCCCTAACCCTCCCCCGCTTTGCAGGGGAGGGGATCATCCTCCCTCCCCTGCGAAGCGGGGGAGGGAAGGGGCCCGCGAAGCGGGAAGGGTGGGGGCAACGCCCTTATCCAAAAAACGACTTCCGACACATCACAGGAACCGCGATGCACCGCGCATTCTGCTGGCTGCTGGCCGCGTTTCTGGCGCTGGCCGCTCCTGCCTCCTTCGCCGCCGATCTGGCCCCGCTGGTCCGCGGCCTGGGCGCCGGCAGCTACGCCGAAACCGAAAAGGCCATCGCCGGGTTGGCCGAGACGGGCGATCCCGCCGTCGTGCCGGTGATCGAGGCCCTTCAGGCCGGCGACCTGCACGTCCGCAAGGCGGACGGCGCCGTGGTCGTCGCCAAGCGCGCCGGCAACGGCTACGCCCTGACCGACCCGCTGACCGGCGCCGCGCTGGGCGAGGCGGACCGCAACGCGGTCGAGAAGATCCGAATCAACAACGCCCTGCGTCGCACGATCAGCGCGACGCTCGGCGCGCTCACCCTGATGAGCCCCGACGCCAACACGCGCCGGCAGGCCGCCGAGGCGGTGTTCAAGAGCCGCGACGCCAACGCGCTGGACGCGCTCAACACGGCGCTGGCCAAGGAAACCGACGCGCGTGTCCGCCGCGCGATGACCCAGGCGCGGGCCTCCGTCCTGCTGGCCGGAGACGCGCCCGACGCCGACAAGATCGCCGCCGTCGAAGTGCTTCAGGAGCGCGGCGACCAGGACGCGCGGGCCCTGCTGAACGGTGCCGCCAACACGGGAAGCGACGCGGTGAAGGACGCCGCGAAGAAGGCCATCGCGTCCGTCGAGCAGCGGCTGGCCCTGTGGGGGGCGGCGCAGAATTTGTGGTACGGCCTGTCGCTCGGCTCGGTGCTGCTGCTGGCGGCGATCGGGCTGGCCGTCACCTTCGGCGTCATGGGCGTTATCAACATGGCGCATGGCGAGATGGTGATGATCGGCGCCTACGCCACCTTCCTGGTGCAGGAGGCCTTCCGCCAGTGGGCGCCGGGCCTGTTCGACTTCTCCATCCTGGTGGCTTTGCCCGTCGCCTTCCTCGTCTCCGGCGCGGTCGGCGTCGCCATCGAGCGCAGCGTCATCCGCTGGCTCTACGGGCGTCCGCTGGAAACGCTGCTGGCGACCTGGGGCCTGTCGCTGGCGCTCCAGCAGGCGGTGCGCTCCATCTTCGGGCCGACGAACCGCGAGGTCGGCGCCCCGTCCTGGATGTCCGGCGCCTTCGAGCTGGGCGGGCTGACCATCACCTACGGGCGGCTGTGGATCGTCGTCTTCGCCTTCCTCGTCTTCGGCGCGCTGCTGGTGGCGCTGCGCAAGACGTGGTTCGGGCTGAGCATCCGCGCCGTCACCCAGAACCGCAGCATGGCCAACGCCATGGGCATCCGCACCGCGCGGGTGGACGCGCTGACCTTCGGGCTCGGCTCCGGCATCGCCGGTCTGGCCGGGGTGGCGCTGAGCCAGATCGACAACGTCAGCCCCAACCTTGGTCAGGGCTACATCATCGACAGCTTCATGGTCGTGGTGTTCGGCGGCGTCGGCAACCTGTGGGGCACGCTGGTCGGCGCGCTGGCGCTCGGCGGCGTCAACAAGTTCCTGGAGCCCTACGCGGGCGCGGTGCTGGGCAAGATCCTGGTGCTGATCTTCATCATCCTGTTCATCCAACGGCGTCCGCGCGGCCTGTTCGCGCTGAAGGGCCGGGCGGTGGAGGCCTGATCCGATGCTGACCCGTTTCTTCCTGATGGGCCTCGACAAGAAGGCCGGCGTTCTGCTGACCGTCCTGGCGGTGCTGGCCGTGGCGGTGCCGGTCATGGCGCTGGGCACGGCGCCGGACTCGCCCTGGCACCTGTCCACACACACGGTGGCGCTCCTCGGCAAATATCTGTGCTTCGCGCTGCTGGCGCTGTCGCTCGACCTCGTCTGGGGCTTCGTCGGCATCCTGTCGCTGGGCCACGCCGCCTTCTTCACGCTCGGCGGCTACGCCATGGGCATGTACCTGATGCGGCAGATCGGCTCGCGCGGGATGTACGGCAACGCCGACCTGCCGGACTTCATGGTCTTCCTGAACTGGACGGAGCTGCCCTGGTACTGGCACGGGTTCGACCAGTTCTGGTTCGCCGCGATCATGGTGATGCTGGTGCCGGGCCTGCTCGCCTTCGCCTTCGGCTGGTTCGCCTTCCGCTCGCGCGTCACCGGCGTCTACCTGTCGATCATCACGCAGGCGCTGACCTTCGCGCTGATGCTGGCCTTCTTCCGCAACGATATGGGGTTCGGCGGCAACAACGGCCTGACCGATTTCAAGGAGATCCTGGGCTTCGACATCCAGGCCGCCTCGACCCGCGTCGGGCTGTTCGTGGCGACGGTGGCGGCGCTGGCGGTCGGCTACATCCTGGCTTCGGCCGTGGTGGCGTCCAAGCTCGGCAAGGTGCTGATCGCCGTGCGCGACGCCGAGAGCCGGGTGCGCTTCCTGGGCTACGAGACGGACCGTTACAAGCTGTTCGCCTGGACGCTGTCGGCCTGCATGGCCGGCGTGGCGGGCGCGCTCTACGTGCCGCAGGTGGGCATCATCAACCCGTCGGAATTCTCGCCGGCGAGCAGCATCGAGGCGGTGATCTGGGTCGCCGTCGGCGGGCGCGGCACGCTGGCCGGGCCGGTGCTGGGCGCGGTGCTGGTGAATTTCGGCAAGAGCTACTTCACGGCGGCCCTGCCGGAGCTGTGGCTGTTCGCGCTGGGTGGCCTGTTCGTCCTGGTCACCCTGTTCCTGCCCAAGGGCATCCTGGGTCTGGCGGCGCAGCTCCGCGACCGGCTGCCGGCGCGCGCGACGGTCTCCGCCAAGCCGGCGGACCAGAAGGGAGTCTGAGACGACATGAGCACCGAAGACACCCTGCTGTATCTGGACGGCGTGTCGGTCAGCTTCGACGGGTTCCGGGCGCTGAACAGGCTGTCGCTGGTCATCGAGCCGGGCGAGATGCGGGCGATCATCGGGCCGAACGGCGCCGGCAAGACGACCATGATGGACGTCATCACCGGCAAGACCCGGCCCGACACCGGCACCATCCTGTTCGAAGGCCGCACCGACCTGACCAGCCTGCGCGAGCCGGCCATCGCCAACCTGGGCATCGGCCGCAAGTTCCAGCGCCCCACCGTGTTCGAGATGCACACGGTCTGGGACAATCTGGAACTGTCGCTGAAGGCGCCGCGCCGCCCGCTCAAGACGCTGACCTACTCGGCCACGCGGGAGGATCGGGCGCGGATCGAGGAGATCCTCGACATCACCCGCCTGTCGCCGCGTCGCGACCGCCCGGCGGGCAGCCTGTCGCACGGCGAGAAGCAGTGGCTGGAGATCGGCATGCTGCTGGCCCAGGACCCGAAACTGCTGCTGGTCGACGAGCCGGTGGCCGGCATGACCGACGCCGAGACGGAACAGACCGCCCATCTGCTGAAGGACATCGCCGGCAAGCATTCGGTGATCGTCGTGGAGCACGACATGGTCTTCGTCCGCGAACTGGGCGTGAAGGTCACGGTGCTGCACGAGGGCTCGGTGCTGGCCGAAGGCTCGCTCGACACGGTGAGCGCCAACAAGCAGGTCATCGACGTCTATCTGGGCCGTTGACCGCCAACAATCATCCCTCTCCCGTCCCGGGAGAGGGTGCCCGCGCAGCGGGCGGGTGAGGGTCGTGCAAGGATCAAGGCACCGTTTCTTGCCGACACCCTCACCCTCCCATGCTGCGCATGGGGCCCTCCCTCTCCCGGGGCGGGAGAGGGGTTTTGGATCAGAGGAAGTTTCATGCTCGACGTACGGTCGGTCGATCTTCATTACGGTGCGGCACAGGCGCTGCGCGGCGTGTCGCTGACGGCGGAGGTGGGGAAGGTCACCTGCCTGCTGGGGCGCAACGGCGTCGGCAAGTCCTCGCTGCTGCGCGCCATCGTCGGGCTGAAGCCGGTGACCGGCGGCACCATCGCCTGGGACGGCGGCGACATCACCAAGCTCGCCCCGTCGGAACGGGCGCGGCGCGGCATCGCCTATGTGCCGCAGGGGCGCGAGATCTTCCCGCTGCTGACGGTGCGGGAAAACCTGCTGACCGGCTACGCGCCGCTGAAGCGCGCCGACCGCTCGATCCCCGATGAGGTGTTCGAGCTGTTCCCGGTGCTGAAGTCCATGCTGGACCGCCGCGGCGGCGACCTGTCGGGCGGGCAGCAGCAGCAGCTCGCCATCGGGCGGGCGCTGGTGACGCGGCCCCGGCTGCTGGTGCTGGACGAGCCGACCGAGGGCATCCAGCCCAGCATCATCAAGGACATCGGGCGGGCCATCGCCTACCTGCGCGACAAGGGCACGATGGCGATCCTGCTGGTCGAGCAGTATTTCGAGTTCGCCCGCGATCTGGCCGACGATTGGGCGGTGATGGAACGCGGCGAGGTCATGCTGGCGGGCAGCCGCGACGGGCTGGAGGAGAGCGAGGTCCGGCGGTACCTGACCGTTTGACGCGCCTGCGTCCAGGGCATCCTCGCGATGGCGGAGCCGCGGTTCCGCCATCCTGTGCTTCCCGTGGCGGGAACCGGAAACGCCGCCGTCGCGAGGATGGCACCCCTGCGCTTTGTGGAGCTTGGCGCGGAAGCGCGATGCGCTACCATCGCTGCCAGTCATTCACACCGAAGGCAGTTCCGAATGTCGAGCGTCCTGTCAGCCGATCCCGTTCTCCAACAGGTTGACCGCGGCTTTGAAGACTCCCTGGGCCGCCTCTGCGACCTGCTGCGCATCCCCAGCGTCAGCACCGACCCCGCCTACAAGGGCGACGTGCGCCGCGCCGCCGACTGGCTGGTGCGCGAGCTGAGCGGGCTTGGCTTCGACGCCTCCGTGCGCGAGACGGCCGGCCATCCCGCGGTCGTCGCCCATCATCCGGGGCCTGGCGGTCAGGATGTGCCGCACATCCTCTATTACGGCCATTACGACGTGCAGCCGGCGGAACCGCTGGAGCTGTGGAACAGCCCGCCCTTCGAGCCGGCCATCGTCGAGGCCGAGCATGGCCGCCGCATCGTCGCCCGCGGCGCGGTGGACGACAAGGGTCAGGTGATGACCTTCATCGAGGCGTTCCGCGCCTGGCACGCCGTGCACGGCACCCTGCCGATCCGCGCGACCGTCCTGCTGGAGGGCGAGGAGGAAACCGGCAGCCCGAACCTGCTGCCCTTCCTGAAGGCCAACGCGGAGGAGCTGAAGGCCGACGTCTGCGTGATCACCGACACCAATGCCTGGAACATCGACACCCCGGCCATCACCACCCGGCTGCGCGGCCTGCTCTATGTCGAGGCGACGCTGCATGGGCCGAGCCACGACCTGCATTCCGGCATGTTCGGCGGCGCGGTGCTGAACCCGATCAACGCGCTGACCCGCATCCTCGGCCAGATCCACGACGAGGACGGGCGCGTCCGCTTCCCCGGCTTCTACGACGACGTGGCCGAGCCCACGGACGAGGAGAAGGCGATGTGGCGCGACCTCGGCTTCGACGAGGGGGCCTTCCTGGCCGGCGTCGGGCTGACGGCCCCGGCGGGCGAGGCGGGGCGCAGCGCGCTGGAGCGGCTGTGGTCGCGCCCGACCTGCGACATCAACGGCATCTGGGGCGGCTACACCGGGGAGGGGTCCAAGACGGTCATCGCCTCCAAGGCCTCGGCCAAGCTGTCCTGCCGCCTCGTGCCCGCCCAGGACCCGGAGAAGATCCTGGCCGGGATCAAGAGCTTCCTGGAGGAGCGCACGCCGGCCGACGGGCGGTGGGAGATCAAGGTGTTCGGCAAGTCGCCGGGCGTCCAGGTGCCGACCGACAGCCCCTATCTGCGCGCCGCCATGGCGGGGCTGGGCGACGTCTTCGCCAACAAGCCGGCGCTGGTCGGCAGCGGCGGGTCGATCCCGGTCGGCGGCTACATCCGGCAGGCGCTGGGCTTCGACTCGATCTTCGTCGGCTTCGGGCTGGAGGATGACCGCATCCATTCGCCCAACGAGAAGTTCGAGGTGAAGTGCCTGCACAACGGCATCCGCTCGCACGCGGCCATGCTGGCGCGCTTCGCCGCTCTCTGATCCGTCCCGGTCCGCAATTTTTCGTGGTTCAGCCCGCGGCTGCGCATCACGCGCCCGCGGGCTTTTTTGCGCCTTTGGCACCCCTGGCGATCCGTGGCGCCTCCGGCGAAACAAACGTTTCTCAAATGAGAAACTTTACAAAACCATCGATGTAATAAATAAAAAGAAAAAAAGTTACCAGCTTTCATGATGCTTTAATAGCTAGTTTACTTATGATGTGAGATAACCAGTGAGGTGAGTGCAGTACCGGTTGGCATCGGCGCGCAGTGCAGAATGTTAAAAGGCTCTGTGTTCTAGACTAAAAGGAATCATGAACCCGTTGTCGACATCAAGCGTGTGAGCTTTGCGCTCCTGCGTTGGGGAAACTCTTGCGTAATCTGCAGCCCTGTCGGTATCGCGCGTGTCGTGGTCGGTAGCTCGCTTAGGAATGCGTTGCAGACAATAAAAAGTTGAAGCTCTGCACAAGGTGGCGCGCTGGTTTGCTCGGGAATTCGTGGAGGGAATGTCGCATGTCTGTTCTATCGAACATCACGATAAAAGCGAAGATCGTGTCTTCGTTCTCCGTACTCGTCATGTTCATCATCGCATTGGGTCTTTTCAGCATAGACCGCATTTCGACGGTGAATGACGCGGGGAAGGACATTCGCGACAATTGGCTGCCGAGTGTCGGCGAGATTGCCCGGATGACCGATTACTTCGAGTTCTACCGGATTCTGGAGTCCGCGCACATTCTATCCACCGAGCCTGCCCAGCAGGCCGAGGAGGAGAAGACAATGGCGGCGACCTTGGAGAACTTCCAGGACGCGGTTCGCAAGTATGAATCCATACTGACCCCCGGCTACGAGACCGAAACGTTCCAGAAGCTCATGGGCCATTGGGAGCGTTACCAGGAACTGAGCCAGCGAAAATTGCTTCCGTTGTCCCGGGACAATCGCAACAACGAGGCGACCACACTCTACAAAGGCGAATCACGTGTCGAGTTCCGCAAGGCCCAGGAGCTCATGCGCGACCTCATCCAATTCAACATCCGCAACGGCCGCATCGCCGCCGATCAGGGCGAGGCGACCTACGGGTCGAGCAAGACCCTGCTCATCGTCGCGATTTCCGTCGTGACCCTCCTCGGCGCCGTGATGGGGCTGCTGATCATCGCCGGCGTCTCAAAGCCGATCCAGCAGCTCACCGGGGTGATGAACCGCTTGGCGGGGCGCGAACTGACGGTCGCCGTGGACGGTGCGCAGCGCAAGGACGAGCTGGGCGCCATGGCCCGCGCCGTCCAGGTCTTCAAGGACGGGCTGATCGAGGCGGACCGGCTGGCCGCCGCCCAGGCCGCGGAGCAGGCGTCCAAGCTGCGCCGGTCGGAAGCCGTGGAGCGTCTGGTGAACCGCTTCGGGGACTCCTCCGCGGCCTCCCTGCGCACGGTGGCAGCCGCCGCCTCGGAGTTGGACGCCACCGCCCACAGCATGACTTCCATGGCCGAGCGGACCAACATCCAGGCGACTGCCGTCCAGGCGGCGGCGGAGCAGACCAGCGCCAACGTCCAGACCGTCGCCTCGGCCACCGAGGAGATGGCCAGCTCCATCCGCGAAATCGCGACGCAGGTGTCGCGGTCCTCGGAGATCGCCGGGCAGGCGGTGGAACAGGCGACCCGCACCAACGAGACGGTGCGCGGTCTGGTTGAGGCCGCGCAGAAGATCGGCGAGGTGGTCAGCCTCATCACCAACATCGCCAGCCAGACCAACCTGCTGGCCCTGAACGCGACGATTGAGGCCGCCCGGGCAGGCGAGGCCGGCAAGGGCTTCGCCGTCGTCGCCGGCGAGGTGAAGCATCTGGCCTCCCAGACCGCCAAGGCGACCGACGAGATCGCCGCCCAGATCGCCGCCATCCAGGGCGCGACCGACGGCGCGGTGCGCGACATCTCGGCCATCGGCGGCATCATCGGCCAGATCAACGAGATCTCCACGACCATCGCCGCCGCTATTGAGGAGCAGGGTGCGGCGACCAACGAGATCTCCCGCAACGTCCAGGAGGCCGCGACGGGCACCCACCAGGTCTCCGGCAGCATCACCGAGGTCACGCTGGCCGCAGGCGAGACGGGTGCGGCGGCCGGTCAGGTGATGAGCGCGTCGGGCGAACTGGCCCGCCAGTCGGAAACGCTGCGCAAGGAGATCGAGAGCTTTCTGGCGGAGATCAAGGCCGCCTGAACGGGCCGCGGTTCGGGGGAGCGGTTCGGCAGGATCGGCACGCGAAAACGGCGGACGTCCCCAGGGGCGCCCGCCGTTTCGATTCCTGGCTTTCCGGTCAGTGCGGCTTCAGCGCCTCGACCACCTGCATGTGGCCCTGCAGCGCGCCGAGGGTGAGGGCGGAATTGCCGGCGGTGTCCATACGGAACGGGTTGGCGCCGCGCTCCACCAGCATCCGGGCCACGCGGTCGTGGCCGTTGTTGGCGGCGTACATCAGGGCCGACCAGCCGTGGCTGGCGACCCGGTCCACCGACACGCCGCGGTCGACCAGGATTTTCACGACGCCGTCGTGGCCGCGGGCCGCGGCGGCCATCAGGGCGGTCTTGCCGTCGTCGTTGGTGGCGTCGAGTTCGGCCCCGGCGGCGGCCAGCGCGTGGATCGCCGCCTCGTGACCGCCCCAGGCGGCGTACATGACCGCTGTGGCACCGTCGGCGGTGCGCAGCTCCGTCTTGGCCCGGCGGTCGATCAGCAGCCGCACCGCGTCGGTCAGTCCCTGCTCGGAGGCCAGCATCAGCAGGGTCTTGCCGTTGTCCACCCGCTTGTTCGGATCGGCGCCGCCATCCAGCACGCGCTTCAACTCGTCGGTGCGGCGCATCAGGGCGATGGCGCCGTCGCGGCTGTCCAGGCCAGGCCGGACCTCGGCGGCGGCCGGCGTCGCCGACGGGGTGCCGGGTGCCGCCGAGGCCGTGGGCGTCGCAGGCAGCACGCGTCCTTCGCCGGCGGCCTTGATGCGGTCGCGCAGGTCACCGGTGTTGGGCGCGACGATCAGGGCACGCTCGTAGAAACGCCGCGCCTCGTCCCAATTGCCGTCGCGCTCCGCCAGCGCGGCCCAGCGGCGGTAGGTCTCCTCCATGGTCGTCAGGAGGTCCTGGATCTCCGGAGTCGCCGGGGCGATCTCGCGCAGTCGCGACACCGTCTCGTAGGCGTTGTTGTTCGGCGGCGTGGTCAGGAGCTTGGCGGCGATCTGCCGGCGGGCCTGATCGACCAGGGTGCGGACGCGCGGGTTCAGGCCGTTGTCGCTGGCGGAGAAAGGCGTCGACGCGGTGGGAGCCGCAGGCTGGGGCATCGCCGGGGCGGCCATCTGGGGCGCCGGCTCATCGACCAGTGGCGGCAGGGTGGCGGAGCCGGTCGGGCCTTCGCTCTGCTCCGTGCGGTATTCCGTCGCCCGCGGCTTGGGCGGTTGGGTGGGCGGTTGGGCGTGCTCCGTGGACAGCGGATCTGCGGCCGGCACCGGGGGCTTCGGCAACTGGGTCGCCGGGGCGACGACCGGCTGCTCCGGCTTCGCCAGCGGTGCGGGATCGAGCTTGGCGACGGTCGTCGGCGGAGACACCGTGGGAGTGGCCGCCTGAGCCGGAGGTTGGGCCGGAGATTGGGCGGCCGGCGGGCTCACGGTGCGGGCGGCGGACGGCGGGGCGTCGGATCTGGTCGGCGACGGTCCGGCGACCGGCACACCCGCTTCGGCGGGGAGCGAGGCGAGATAGGGGTTCTGCGGCCGGGTGACCGCGAGCGTGTCGGGACCGCGGCTGCCCAGGCTGGGCTCGTCCGCGAACGGCCCGAACGGGATGTTCACCCGCTCCGCCACGAAGCTGCGGAGGTCCTGCCAGCCCTGCCGGGCGTAATCGAGCGCCCGTTCGGGCGTGGCGCCGGGCACCGTCAGGGCCACGCCGGCCCCGGCGGCGCCGAGCAGGATCAGGGTGGTGATCGCCGCTCCAGCCAGCGCGGCGCGGCGGCGCGGGCGCTTGACGGGCAGATCGGCGACCGGGGCGCCGGCTTCCGGGATCGTCCAGCCGTCCGGAGCGTCCCAGTCGTTGGCCGGCCAGTCGTTGGCGTCGCGCTCCGCCGCTCGGCGCGGCGGCGGCGGCGCGGCGCGCGGCGGCGCGGCCACCGGCCCGGTGGGGGAGCCAGCGGAGGGGATGGCGATGGCGGGGGTGACGGAGGGGCCGGCGCCGGGCGTCATGCGGTAGATCACGCCAAGCTCACGCACCGCCTCGGCAAGCCCGGGGCGGGCCAGCGTGCGTTCCATCTCCGGCGTGCCGCAGAGAAGGACCTGGAGGAAACGCCCGCTCGGCGTCTCGGAGCGGGTGAGGTCGATCAGGTCGGCCAGCGTCGGCGCGGCCAGGACGCCAGCGTTCTCCACCGCCAGCAGCCCGGTGCCGGCGAGGTCCAGCCGCTCCTCCAACTCCCCGATCAGCGTGTCGAAATCGCGGTCGTCGCTGTCGGAGGGCAGGGCGGCGTCACCGGCGGCGGAGACCAGATCCTCGACCTGCGCCCCGGCGCTGGCGGCGACCGGAAGCACCAGCGCCCCGTCGGAGCCGACCTGCTCGACGAGCTGGTGGAAGACCGCGGCCCGTCCGGACCCGGCCTCGCCGACCAGCACCAGCAGCCGCTTGCGCGCCAGCAGGGCCAGCAGGAGGCCGTCGAAGACCTCCGTCTGGTCGGGGCGCAGGCCGGCGGCCTGGGGTTGGGGCTTCGCCTTCGCCGCAGAGCGATTCGAGGATGGCGTGGCTTTCGGAGCGGAACGGTCCATGGGGGCGCGCGCAATCCAATTGATGGGATGTGACACTCCTGACTCTAGTGGTCCGCCGTCGTCCTGCGACGGTGCAAAGGGACGGGACCGCCACCTCTTATGGAGAAGGCGCGCGTCGGGATGGCTGATTCGGGCGGAGCGCTGCGCTATAGGGAGGGACTGCTTTTCCTCCCCCCTCACTGTCCACCCGCGTTGGGAGTCCGTCATGGGCATGGGTCCGATGCGAATCGGCGTCGATCTGGGCGGCACGAAGATCGCCGCCAGCCTTCTCGCCCCGGACGGGACGGAGCGGGCGCGGCACCGCGCCGGCACGCCGCGCGGCTACGCGGAGACGCTGCAGGCGCTGGCCGTCGCCGTCGCCGCGCTGGAGGCGCAGGCGGGCTGCCGGGACGCCACGGTCGGGCTGTGCCTGCCCGGCATCGTCGACGGCGCCGCGGGCACCGTGCACGCGGTCAACCTGCCCTGGCTCGACGGCCGGCCCTTCGCCGCCGATCTGGCGCGGACGCTGGACCGCCCGGTGCGGATCGCCAACGACGCCAACGCCTTCGTCCTGTCGGAGGCGGTGGACGGCGCCGCCGCCGGGGCGTCGCTGGTCTTCGGTATCATTCTGGGCACCGGAGTTGGCGGCGGGATTGTTGCGGAGCGGCGCATCCTGGCCGGCGCCAATGCCCTGACCGGGGAGTGGGGGCACAACCCGCTGCCCTGGCGCAGCGCGGAGGACGGTCCGCCGCTGCCCTGCGGCTGCGGACGGGAGGGCTGCATCGAGACGCTGCTGTGCGGTGCCGGACTGGCCCGCCTGCACCATTGGCGCACGGGGGAGGCGCTGGCCCCGCCGGAGATCGCCGCCCGCGCCGCCGCCGGCGACGCTGCAGCACGGGCGACGCTGGATCGCCATGCCGACGCGCTGGCCCGCGCGCTGGCCGCCGTCATCAACCTGCTCGATCCCGACGCGGTGGTGGTCGGCGGCGGCCTGTCGGACCTGCCGGGGCTGTACGAGGCGGTGCCGGCCCTGTGGGGACGTTGGGCGCTGAGCCCGGCACCCCGCACCCGCCTCCTGCGGGCGCGCCATGGCGCCGAAAGCGGTATGCGCGGCGCGGCGTGGCTTTGGCCCAAGGAGTGATCCCTTCGGCCGATGTTTCGAATTTGGCGCGGCTTTTGCTCTATACCCTCCGACACGGAAGGGAGAGGGCCCATGTTCGGCTTTATATCAGGGTTTCAGAAGGGGCAGCGCGGGTCTTCGCTGCAAAGTGCAAATCAAAATGCCTATCGCAATATGCAGGAGGCAGCTCCGTCGCATCCCGCGAACGGCGTACTGGCCAAACGTCAGTTGGAGGAGGCCTGTGTCCTTCTGCAGGATGCGGCCGAGGATCTGGAGTCGGTGCTGTCGGGAATGCCGATGCCCGCCGGCCGGGCCGACCTGAACGAGGCGATCGGCACGATTATGGAGACGTTGAGGCTGGTCGCCTCCGCCCATGCGCGGCTGGAGCACCCGCAGATCCATGGCGGCGCGCTGGCCGACTGACGCTGGCCGACTGACGGGGCCGGCCGACCGACGGGGGTGTACGGAAGCCGAACGGACGGGTCGAAAACGCGAAAGGGCGGCTCCGCCGGGGAGCCGCCCTTTCGCTTGTCCGGGTGTCCGGACGCCGATCACTCGGAAACGGTCTGCCAGAAGAAGAACACGACGGCCAGAACCATCAGGGCGATGTCCATGGGTTAACTCTCCTCGAAGATGCGTGTGAGGGTCGAAATTCTGCGGCCTCTATACGACAGTTTTGCGCGCGCGTGCAGTGGGTGTTTCACGAAACGGCCATTTTGCCGCTGATCCAGGTCGCCCGCACCCGCAGCCGCTCGTCGAGATGCACGAGGTCGGCGGCCAAGCCTGGCCGGAGGCGGCCGCGCCGCGCCGCCATGCCCATGAAATCGGCCGGGTAGGCGGAGGCCATGCGCAACGCCTCGTCCAGCGGGATGCCGACCCGTTCCACGGCGTTGCGCACCGCCGTCGCCATGTCCAGGGCGGACCCGGCCAGCGTGCCGTCGGCGGTGACGCAGCGCCCGTCCTCCACCCGAATGTCCTCACCGTAAAGTTGGAAGCCGCCGGATTCGGTGGCGCCGGATTCGGTGGCGCCGGACTCGGTTGCGCCGACGGGGGGCATCGCGTCGGTCACCAGAAACAGGCGGCCGGGAGCCTTGGCCTTCCAAGCCAGACGGACGGAGGCGTCGTGGACATGGTGCCCATCGACGATGATGCCACACCAGACCGTGTCGTCTTCCAGCGCTGCCCCGACCATGCCCGGCTCGCGGGAGCCAAGCGGACTCATGGCGTTGAACAGGTGGGTCACCCCGGTGATGCCGGCGGCGAAGCCGGCCTTGGCCTGCGCCCAGGTGGCGGCGCTGTGGCCGGCGGCGATGCGCAGCCCGGCGGCGGCCAGCCGGCGGATCGGCTCGGGTGGAACCGTTTCCGGCGCCAGCGTGACCAGGGCCGGCAGGCCGGAGAGACCGCCGAGCAGGGCGAGGTCGTTCGCATCGGGGGGCGCAATGAAGCGCGCGTCATGGACGCCGCGACGCTCCGGCGCGATGTGCGGGCCTTCCAGATGGATGCCGAGCACACCCGGCACCCCCTCGGCCAGCGCGGCGCGCACCGTGGCCACGGCGGCGGCGCGCGTCTCGGCCGAATCAGTGATCAGGGTGGGCAGCAGGCCGGTGGTGCCGAACCGGCGGTGCGCCGCGGCGATGCGGCGCAGCGTCGGCAGGTCGGGCGTGTCGTTGAAAAGGGCGCCGCCGCCGCCATTCACCTGGAGGTCGATGAAGCCGGGGGCGAGGATGCCGCCGCCCAGGTCCATCACCGTGGCCTCCGGCGGAATCGCCTCGGGCGCGACGATCGCGGCGATGGCCGGACCGTCGATCAGCAGAGCGGCACCCGCCAGCACCGAATCCCCGGTGTGAAGCGTGGCGTTGACCAGCGCCTTCAGCGTCCGGTCGGCAGCGGGGCTGTGTGCGTGGCTCAATTCGGCACCCGATGGGCTGCGGCAGGGGATCGGCGGTGGGCCGACAGGAAAACCCGGCGGGGCCGATGACGCAAGAGGGCGTCGTGGGAGGTTAAAACCCTTTCTTCTGTGCGGATTATGCCGCCGGATTTGTTGGGGTATGGTGTTTGTTAGGGATTGCCAGAAGGGACAGGTTTCTGGCAGAAAAAAGGCCGCTGACGAACAGCGGCCTGAGTTTAGGGAGGAAACGCCCAAGAAGGGCGAAGCAGCAATCTCTTGCTGCGCTGCAAAATTAACAAAGATCTCGGATGGGTGAAAACCCCGAAGCAATGGCCCCATGCGGGGCCGTTGCTTTTTCCAGGGTCGCTGTGACCGGAGAGTCACAATCGTATCGGATGCGATAACATCGTTGTTCAACGCATCCGGACCTTAAGGCGCGCTTTCTCGTTGTTCCGATCGTGCGCCGGCGCCACCGCGCCCGCCGACGATGTCCGCTGACAGTGAAGGAGAGCCGCTCGTGACCGATCAGCCGCCCCCCGCCTCCACCGCAGGCAAGCCGTCGGCGCTCGTCCGGTTCGACGCCTTCGCGGCGATGCTGGGCGCCCGGCGGCCTGCCGTCTTCCTCGACTATGACGGAACCTTGACCCCGATCGTGGAGCGGCCCGACCTGGCGGTCCTCGACGACCCCGTGCGCGCGGTGATCCGTCGGCTGGCCGGGCTGTGCCCGGTGGCGGTGGTCAGCGGGCGCGACCTGGAGGATGTGGCCCGCCATGTCGGGATCGGCGACCTGATCTACGCCGGCAGCCACGGCTTCGACATCCGCGGTCCCGGCCTGCGCACCCAGATCGGTGAGGAATATCTGGGCGACCTCGACGCGGCTGAAGCGGAACTGCTGCGGCGCCTGGACGGCGTGGAGGGAGCGTTGGTCGAGCGCAAGCGCTTCGCCATCGCCATCCACACCCGGCGGGTCGCCCCGGACCGCAAGGTGTCGGTGGGCGACGCGGTGCGGGACGTCGCGGGCGCCTTTCCGGCGTTGCGCGTCACCGGTGGCAAGGAGATCCACGAACTGCGGCCCAACGTCCCCTGGGACAAGGGCAAGGCGGTCCTGTCGCTGCTCGACACCCTTGGGCTGGCGGGACAGGAGACGCTGCCGCTTTATCTCGGCGACGACGAGACGGACGAGGACGCCTTCCGCGCCCTGGCGGGACGTGGGGAAGGACGGGGTGTCGGCATCCGCGTCATGGATCCGCCGGCCCCGAGCGCCGCCGCATGGAGCCTCAAGGACCCGGCGGAGGCCGGCGCCTTCCTCGACCGCTTGGCAGGCTGGCTGGCGGAGGGCTGACCGTCCCCATCGCTCCCCGTCGCTTTCCCGCCGAAAAAGGGGTAGGGTGGTCACCGATCAATCGAGAGGTCCCATCATGGACATCGGCGCGCCCGGCGCACCGCGGATGCCGTCCCTGCCCGACGCCCAGGCCTCGGCCCTGGCGGGGCTTCAGGGCGCCCAGTCCCGCGCCGACGAGGCGGGGGCGCAGCTCGCCGCCGGCAACCTCGACCCGGCGGTGGTGGTCAGCCTGTCTTCAGCGCAGACCGACTTCGCCGCCAACGTCAAGGTCATGCAGGCCGCGCAGGACAACACAAAGCGTATTCTCGACATGCTGGTGTGATCCGTCTTCGCATCGCCAGCCTCACACCGCCAGCCTCACACCGCCAGATAGGCCCGGCGCACCGCCTCGTCCTCCAGCAGAGTCCGCATCGGGCCTTCGAAGCGGATCTGCCCCTTTTCGATGACGCTCGCCCGGTCGGCGACCGCGGCGGCGAAGGCGAGATTCTGTTCCGACACCAGGATCGACAGCCCCTCGGCCTTCAGCGCGCGCAGGGCGTCGGCCATCTGCTGCACGATGCGCGGAGCCAGCCCCTCCGACGGCTCGTCGAGCAGCAGGAGCGACGGGTTGCCCATCAACGTGCGGGCGAGCGTCAGCATCTGCTGCTCGCCGCCGCTCATCCGCCCGCCGCGGCGGCCCCGCATCTCGGCGAGGTTGGGGAAGAGCGCGTAGAGCCGGTCCGGCGTCCAGTGGGGGGCGCCGTCGCGGGGCGGCTGCCGGCCGACCTCCAGGTTCTCTTCCACCGTCAGGTCGGTGAAGACGCGGCGGTCCTCCGGCACATAGCCGAGGCCGAGCCGCGCGATGCGGTGCGGCGGCAGGGCGGAGACGTCGCGCCCGTCGAAGGTGACCGACCCGGCGCGCCGGTCGAGCAACCCCATGATCGCCTTCAGCGTCGTGGTCTTGCCAGCGCCGTTGCGGCCCATCAGGGCGACCACCTCGCCCCGGCCCACCACCAGATCGACCCCGGTCAGGATGTGCGCCCGCCCGTACCAGGCCTGAAGCCCGCGGACGCTCAGGAGTGGCTGGGTGGTCATGCGGCCCCTCCCAGATAGACGGCCTGTACCCGTGGGTCGGCGCGCACGGCGTCGGGCGTGCCCTCGGCGATCAGCTGGCCGCGGTCGAGCACGATGATGCGGGTGGCGTGGCCGAACACGACGTCCATGTCATGCTCCGTGAACAGAACGGCGAGACCGCGCTCGCGGACGAGGGAGGAGGTGAGCGCCATCAACTCCTGCCGCTCGCCGGGGGCCATGCCGGCGGTGGGTTCGTCCATCAGCAGGACCTTCGGGTCGCCGGCCAGCGCCATGGCGAGTTCGACGCGCTTCAGGTCGCCATAGGCCAGCACGCCGCAGGGCCGCTCCGCCTGGGCGCCCATGCCGACGCGTTCCAACAGGGCCATCGCCTCGTCGCGGAACCCGGCGGCGGCCGGGTTCCACAGCCCGAACAGGCGCCTGTGGACGGAGAGCAGGACCATCTGCACATTCTCGCGCACCGTCATTGAGGCGAAGGTGGCGGTGATCTGGAAGGTGCGGCCGACGCCCATCCGCCAGATGCGGCGCGGCGGCAGGCCGACGATGTCCACCCCGTCCAGCCGTACCGTGCCCGCGTCGGGCCGCAACTGGCCGTTCAGCAGATTGAAGCAGGTCGTCTTGCCGGCGCCGTTCGGCCCGATCAGCGCCAGGACCTCCCCGGCGCCCAGGACGAAGGAGACGCCGCGCACGGCCTGCACGCCGCCGAAGGCGCGCTGGAGATTCTCCACGGCGAGGCGGCGGCTCATGCATCCCTCCCGCGGGTCCACAGGTCGCGGACGAAGCCGGCGACGCCCTTGGGAAAGGCAAGCACCAGCACCAGGATGATGGCGCCCAGGACCAGCCGCCACCAGTCGGTCCGGCTCATCGCCTCGGTTTCCAGCAGGTGGAACAGCGCCGCCCCCACCACCGGACCGCTCAGCGTCTGGATGCCGCCCATCAGCACCATGACCAGCGCGTCCACCGACACGGGAACGGCCATCAGCGTGGGGAAGACGCTGCCCTTGGAAAAGGCGTAGAGCCCGCCGGCCAGACCGGCGGCGGAGCCGGCCAGGGCGAAGCTCAGCCACTGGTGGCGGCGCACGTCGATGCCCACCGACTCGGCGCGCAGCGTGGAATCGCGCCCGGCGCGCAGCGTGTAGCCGAAGGGCGCGAAGGCGGCGCGGCGCAGCAGCAGCAGCGCGCCGCCGGCCAGCGCCAGGGTCAGCCAGTAATAGGCCGCCTTGCCGGCCGCCCAGTCCGGCGGCCAAACGCCGAGAATGCCGTTGTCGCCGCCGGTGACGCCGTACCACTGGAAGGTCACCGACCAGACGATCTGCGCGAAGGCCAGCGTGAGCATGGCGAAGTAGAGGCCCGACCGCCGCACGCAGAACCAGCCCGCGGCCAGCGCCCCCAGCCCGGCGACCAGCGGGGCGGCGGCCAGCGCCAGCGGCATCGGCGCGGCGAAATGCTTGACCAGCAGGGCCGCGCCGTAGGCGCCGAGCCCGAAATAGGCGGCGTGCCCGAAGGAGACGAGGCCGCCCAGCCCGATCAGCAGATGCAGGCTGGCCGCCAGCAGCGCCAGGATCACCACCTCGGTCAGCACGATCAGCGCGTAGTCGCCGGCGACCAGCGGCACCGCCGCCAGCAGGGCGAGCAGCAGGGCGGGCGCCCAGCGCGCCGCGCCGGCCGCGGCGACCAGCGGTGGACCGGGGCTGGCGGCGGTGGGCGGAGCGTCCTCGGCGCGGCCGAGCAGGCCGTAGGGGCGGATGACCAGCACCACCGCCATGAACAGGAAGACCAGGACCAGCGTGATCTGCGGGAAGACCAGGATGCCGAAGGCCTGCAACTGCCCGATCAGCAGCGAGGCGACGAAGGCGCCGGTCAGGCTGCCCATCCCGCCGACCACGACGACCACGAAGGCCTCGACCACGATGGCCATGTCCATGTGGAGGTTCACCGCCTCGCGCGGGACCTGGAGCGCGCCGCCCAGCCCGGCCAGCGCCGATCCCAGGAACAGCACCCCGGTGAACAGCCGCGCCGGATCGACGCCGAGCGCCGAGGCCATGTCGCGGTCCTGCGTCGCTGCGCGCACCAGCGTGCCCCAGCGCGTGCGGTTGAACAGCAGCCAGAGCAGGCCCAGCACCAGCGGCCCCAGCCCGATCAGCACGAGGTCGTAGAGCGGGAAGGGCTGGTCGAGGATGTCCACGGAGCCGCGCAGCCCCGGCGCCCGCCGGCCCAGCAGATCCTCCGACCCCCAGATCCAGGAGGCGGCGTCCTGCACCACCAGCACCACGCCGAAGGTGGCGAGAAGCTGGAACAGCTCCGGCGAGCGGTAGAGGCGGCGCAGGAGCCCCACCTCCATCAGCGCGCCGAGCAGCCCGACCGCCAGCGCGGACGCGGCCACCGCGCCCCAGAAGCCCAGCGGCGTGGACCCCCAGCGCTCCACCAGCGTCCAGCCGAGATAGGCTCCCAGCATGTAGAAGGAGCCGTGCGCAAAATTCACGATCCGCGTCACGCCGAACACGATGGTCAGCCCGGACGACACCAGGAACAGCGTCGCCGCCGTGGCGAGGCCGCTGAGAAATTGCACAAGGTAGAAGGACATCGGCTCTTTCGGCGGTCTGCGGGGGAGCGAGGTCTTGCCCCCTCCCTGATCCTCCCCCGCTTCGCAGGGGAGAGGGCTTTTCTCCCTCCCCTGCGAAGCGGGGGGAGGGAAGGGGCCCGCGGCGCAGCCGCGGGAAGGGTGGGGGGAAGCGCGGCCCCTCCGCCCCTTACTCCGGGCGCATCTTGCGGACGGCCTCGTCGGACGGCAGATAATCCGCGCCGTCGGCGTAGCGCCAGCCGGTCATCGCGCCCTGGCCGCCCTTCACCGTGGTCTTGCCGACATAGGCGCCCATCGTCGCCTGATGGTCGAGCGCGCGGAAGGTGATCGGTCCGAAGGGGCTGGACAGGGCCAGGCCGGACAGCGCGTCCACCACCTTCTCCGCATCGGTGGAGCCGGCCTTCTCCACGGCGGCGGCGATGGCCTTGAACGTGGCGTAGCCGACGACCGAGCCCTGGCGCGGCGCCTCATTGAAGCGCTTCACATAGGCCTCGCGGAAAGCCTTGTGCTCGGGCGTGTCGATCTGCTCCTGCGGGTAGCCGGTGACGATCCAGCCCTCCGGCGCCTCGTCCTTCATGGGGTCGAGATATTCCGGCTCGCCGGTCAGCAGGCTGACGACGGTGCGGTTGCGGAACAGGCCGCGGCCCTCGCCCTCGCGCACGAACTTGGCGAGGTCGGCGCCGAAGGTGACGTTGAAGATGGCGTCGGGCTTGGCCGCGGCCAGAGCCTGCACGGTCGGCCCGGCCTCCAGCTTGCCCTGGGCCGGCCACTGCTCGGCGACGAACTCGACGTCCGGACGCTTCTCCGACAGGAGCTGGCGGAACCACTGCACCGCCGACTGGCCGTATTCGTAGTTGGGGGCGACGGTGGCCCAGCGCTTGGCCGGCAGCTTCGCCGCCTCCTCCACCAGCATGGCCGCCTGCATGTAGGTGCTGGGGCGCAGGCGGAAGGTGTAACGGTTGCCCTTGGTCCAGGTGATGGCGTCGGTCAGCGGCTCCGCCGCCACGAAGGGCAGCTTGTTGCGCGCGGCGAAGTCCGCTACGGCCAGCCCGACGTGGGAGAAATAGGTGCCGGCCAACAGTTCGACCTTCTCGTTCGACAGCAGCTCCTGCGCGACGCGCACGGCGTCGTCCGGCTTGCCGGCGTCATCGCGGGAGACGACCTCCAGCTTGCGCCCGCCGAGCAGGCCGCCCGCCGCGTTCACCTCCTCCACCGCGAGCTGCCAGCCCTGGCGGTAGGGGATCGTGAAGGCCGGCAGGCCGGTGTAGCTGTTGATCTCGCCGACGCGAATCGGCTGGCCACCCGCTTGGGCGTGGGATGCCGACGGCACGGCGATGCAAAGGGCGGCGGCGAGGGCGGCAGCGCCCGGCGCAAGCAGGAGATGGCGGCGGTTCATGGTCGGCGGTATCCCGGCGCGGTTGGCGGCTGCGTGAACGCATGGAACGGCAGCGTGAACGCAATGTCTGCGTTCATAGCAAACCCACCGCAAAAGTCACCGTTCCGTTGCGCCGCACCAGCCGGGTTTTCACCACGCCTGTTTTCCGCGGGCCGGTGCCGGAACCGCCGGCCTCACATCAGGCGGGAAAGGAGCATGAGGAAGGTCGCCTGCTCCTCCGGGGTCAGCGGGTCCAGCGTGCGGTGGTGCGCCTGGGTGGCGTTTCCAAGCAGGGCGTTGACCAGCGATTGGCCGGTTCGGGTCAGGCTGACGCTGGTGCGCCGCCGGTCCTGCGGGTCCGGCTGGCGTTCCACCAGCTTGCGCTCCACGAGGCGCAGGATCACACCCTGGGTGGTCGCCGGGTCCATGAAGGTCAGCCGGCCGAGCTGGTTCTGCGACAGCGACCCTTCGGTCCGCAGGGTGACCAGGGCGCCCCACTGGGTGGGGGTAAGCTGGGAGTCGCCGATCATGTCCATGAAGATGGAGGACGCGCGCTGGTGGGCCCGGCGAAGGCGATAGTGGACCTGCCCGGTCAGCAGGTAATCGTCGGTCGGAGGATGGGCGATCTGATCCATGGGCGCACACGAGCGTTGCGGAGCCGGACCGTTTCCGGTCGCGGCGGGTGTCGGCGGAACACCATGCGACAGGTTCGGCAGCGATCCCGGGGAGTGTTCCCGGGCTTGTGCCAAATGCAGCAGGCTTCGTTTTGAAGCCTAGGGGTGGAAGTCGCAATAGGCAACGCTCGCCGCTGCGGCATAGAGCCACAGTCATGGCCCTCTGACTATTTGGATTGCAAAGCACTCGCGAACGAAGATGAGTCGTGCGCTTCCATAATCTTTCCGGGGGACTGAACGGCAATCTGCATATGCGGGTGTGTTTTGGTCATGCCGGACGCTTGTCCGTAATTCGATTATGGGTTTTGTTTCGGCGGGTAAGTGTTCGGCGGCGGAGTCCTTTCGCGGTCGGACTTCGGAAGGTCGCCGTCCGGCGGCGGGACACTCCCCGGTGTGTAGGGCGGCATCACAACATCGTCGCCTGGGTGGCGGGGCGACTTGGGCGGCGGGGGCGTGGTCAGGGGTTTCGTCATGATGGCGCTTCCTTGTTGGTCCGGTTGGCGCGGCCGTGGACCGCCCAGGTGTGAACGGACGCTGCCGATGGCTGGTTCCCGAGAAAACGGGCATGCGGCTTGCGGGTCGTATGACCTTAGCTCTAATGACGCGGCCGTATGGCAATAGAGAGCCCGTCAGACGCAAGTCTTGTTGCGCCAACAACACAGGCGCGGGCAAAAACCACGGCTGAACGGCTTCACTGTTGCACGGACATCACGCCATGAGTTGTCTTTGCAGCGACTGTCCGCTTCTGCCGGAGCGGCGATTGCACATTCCAAGGCCATTCGGCCGCCCGATACGAGCCACTGATTTCAGCCTTGCGCGGTGACCCATGAAGCCCAGCTCCCTGTCCCTTCTCGCCCTCGCGCTCGCGTCCACCGTGCTGACGGCGCTGCCCGCGGCCATGCCGGTGAGCGCCCAGGAACTGCAGCCCGGTGAAACCGTGCTGGAGCGCCGCCGTCCGGAGGTCGAACAGCTCGGCATCCGCGCCGGATCGTTCCGTATCCTGCCGCGCATCGAGACCGGTCTGACCTATGAAAGCAACGTCTTCGCGACCGAGAACGACACCCGCGACGACTTCATCTGGGTCACCCAGCCGCGCGTCGACGTGCGTTCGGATTTCAATAACCACGCCCTGAACTTCTCGGCCTCCGGCAACATCGGCCGCTTCTTCGACTACTCGTCGGAGAACTACGCCGATTACCGGGCGCAGGTGGACGGCCGCTACGACATCACCCGCGACTCCTCGGTCAGCGGTCTGCTGTTCAGCCGCCGGGACCATGAGGGGCGGTCCGACCCGAACTTCGACGTGACGCTGGGCACCGGCACCGTGGTGCCGCGCTTCGCGGAGCCGGTGAACTACTTCACCCACGGCGGCGAGGCGTCCTTCAACCAGCGCTTCAACCGCCTGCGCGTCCGCCTGACCGGCGGCGCCCAGTACACCTCCTACCAGGACGCCGAGCTGACCAATGGGCGGACGGAGTCGCAGGAGGACCGCGACCGCTGGAGCTACACGGGCACCGCCCGCGCCGGCTACGAGTTCATCCAGGGCTACGAGGCCTTCGTTCAGGGCTCCTACAACTGGACTAATTACCGGCTGAGCCAGGATTTCGGCGGCGTCAACCGCGACTCGGAAGGCTACGAGGTCGTCGGCGGCTTGTCCACCGACCTGACCGGCCTGATCAACGGCGAGATCTATGCCGGCTATCTGAGCCGGACCTACGACGACCCGACGCTGAAGGATTTCGGCGGCTTGGCCGTGGGCGGCCGCCTGAACTGGTCGGTGACCCAGCTCACCTCGGTCACCGGTTCGCTCAGCCGCCAGGTCCGCGAATCGACCTACGCCCGGGGCAGCCAGATCGCGTCGAGCTACAACCGCACCGTCGCCGCCGTCGGCGTCGATCACGAGCTTCTGCGCACCCTGCTGCTGAACGCCCGCGTGCAGTGGCGCCAGGATGATTTCAACGGCGTGGACCGCACCGACGACGTCTACACGCTGGGGGCCGGCGCCAGCTACCAGCTCAGCCGCTATGTCTTCGTGAATGGCGGTTACACTTACGAAAAGCGTAACTCGAACCTCAGTGGCTTCGATTATTCCGACAATCTGGTCTATCTGCGCGTCGGCGCCCAGATGTAATCAGTTCGTCCGAAGCATGACAAAGGGGCGCTCATCGGCCGATGGGCGCCCCTTTTGCATTTCCGCCTATACGGTGACGCGAATCCTTTTCCTCCGTTGGCGTTACTTCCTCTCCACTTTTTCCCAAGCGCGTGCGAGTTGCTAGTCTCCCTCCGTGACCGCTCAGGGTTTCGGCCGCTCCCTCCGCGGGCGGCCGGGCCCGATGTCCTCACGAGCTATGGAGAAGGGTTAGGGATGAATCGACGTAACGTGTTCCGCGCGCTCGGAATGACCGTGGTCGCCGCCGCGATGGTCGGCTGCGCCGGTGGCCAGGATGCCCCTCTCGAACCGCCCGGCGTCGCCCAGATGACGGATTACCGCCTGGGGGCCGGCGACGCGCTGCGCGTCATCGTCTTCGGCGAGGAGCAGCTCTCCGGCGAGTTCCGCGTCGATGGGTCGGGCAAGGTCGCCATGCCGCTGATCGGCGAGGTGACGGCCCGTGGCCACACCCCGCGTGAATTGGAGGCCGACATCTCCAAGCGCCTGTCGCAGGGCTATGTGCGCGATGCCAAGGTCAGTGTCGAGGTGCTGAACCACCGGCCCTTCTTCATCCTGGGCGAGGTCCGCAACCCCGGCCAGTACCAGTATGTCAACGGCATGACCGCCCTGTCCGCGGTCGCGATGGCTGGCGGCTACACCTACCGCGCCAAGGAGGACTATGTCCTGATCACCCGCGGGGCCGATCCCAAGAAGGAACTGCGCCGCGCTCCGATCACCACGCCCGTGATGCCCGACGACGTGCTGCGCGTTCCGGAGCGTTATTTCTGATCGGCAGCCGGTTCCGGACACCCGCCAGACGGCTCATTTGTTTCGGAAGACTGGGGCAGGCGCCCCGCCACCATTCGACGCCATGACGATGTCCCTCTTCCCACCGGGAAGAGGGACATTTTTTGCGCGGGAGCCCTTCCCGCCGCGGCGGTCACCCGTCGTCGCGGGTGCCCTCGCCGAAGGGGAGGTCGCCCTTGCGGTAGGCGTCGGCTCCCTTGGAGTGACCGGAGGGCGCGCGGCCATCGGGCGGGGCGTGGTCGTGATCGCTGGCGGCGGGGGGCGGACGGGTGCCCGCCGCCTCGTCGTCGGTGCCCAGCGGGGCCGCCGCGGGGTCCGAGGCGGGGATTTTGTCGCCGGTCAAACCCTTGTCGATGGCGTCGCGCAGGCGCTGCGCCCCGGCGTTGGGTGTATCGGGCTTTTCCATAGGGGAAACCTGAATCGGTTGCGGGAAGGAACTGTCCCTCCTTCCAACCGGTGCCCCCAGTTGCGGTTCCCCCAGTCGCGGTTCCCCCTGGGCGGGGTGGGGCGGCCGCTTCAGGAGCGCAGGGCGTCCCGGTCCGCCTCGTCCAGGCTGTCGAGCCAGTCGTCCATGGCGATCATCGGCGGCTCGTCGCCGGCTCGCCGGGCGGCCTCCACCAGTTCGGTGTCGGCGGTGTTGGAATGGACGATGAACCACAGCATCAGCCGATTCGCATCGTCGTCGCTCAACGAACCGCCGCGTTCAGCGGTTGCGATCAGGGCGTCGATGTTGGCGAGGTAGTTGCGGTGGGCCTGCTCGTGCCGTTCCCGCCGTTCCACAGCCAGGATGGCCATCTCTGCCGTCTCCGTGGCGAAATGCCCGGCCACCTCGTGCCGAAGCGCGGTCAACTCCGCAAGCCCGACCGGACCGCCCCCGGTCATCGCCGAAAGCAGATCGAGAATGGCGCCATGCTCCGCGTCGATGACGCCGGAACCGGTCGGGATGAGGGAGCCGCCGTTGGGCGCGTGCGTCATGGGCGGGGCCGGGCGTCAGTCTGCTGGGAGGGGGTGGTGCCGGTTGCAGGGCTCGAACCCGCGACCTTCGGTTTACAAAACCGCTGCTCTACCAACTGAGCTAAACCGGCATGCCGCTCGGCCAGACCGCGGCGGGCGCCTACAGTAGCGTCCCGCGCGGCCGGCAGCAAGCCTCACCTGTGCGGCGCGAAGGGCGACGCCTCAGCGCAGCCGGGCGACCTCGTAGAGGGCGACAGCGGCGGCGTTGGACACGTTCAGGCTGCCCACCGGACCCTGGGTCGGCAGACGGGCGATGATGTCGCAGCGCTCCATGGTCAGGCGGCGCAGGCCGGCGCCCTCCGCCCCCAGCACCAACGCGGTGCGGCCGGTCAGGTTGCACTGGGCGAGCGTGCTCTTGCCCGACTCGGCGAGGCCGACGGTCCAGAAGCCCGCCTGCTGGAGGTCGGCCAGCGCGCGGGCGAGGTTGGTCACGCGGACCAGCGGCACCGACTCCAGCGCGCCCGAGGCGCTCTTGGCGAGCACGCCAGTGGTCTCCGGGGCGTTGCGCTCCGTCACCACCACCGCCTTGGCGCCGAAGGCCGAAGCGGAGCGCAGGACCGCGCCGACGTTGTGCGGGTCGGTCACCTGGTCGAGGACAACGATGAGCGCCGACGGATCCGAATCGGCCTCCGCGCAGATGTCCTCGATCCCGATCTCCTCCAGGGGCGCGACGTCCAGCGCCACGCCCTGGTGCACGGCGCCCGCCGGCAGCATGCGGTCGAGGTCGTTGCGGTCGGCCGGCATCAGGCCCGGGCGCTGCAGCCCGCGGGCCTTGGCCTGGGCCAGGACCGGCTCCAGGGCGGCGCGGCCCGCCTCGGTCGCGATCAGGCGGTGGATGCGCCGCTCCGGGTTCAGCCACGCCGCCGACACCGGGTGCAGACCGTAGAGCAGGACGCCCTGCGCGCCGCGCCCGGAGGAGCGGTCACCGCGCGACTCGCGTTGGGACGGGGAAGGGCCCTTGGATGGGGCAGGGGGCTGGCCGTGGGGCGCGAATGGCTTCTTCGAACGGGTCATGGTGTCCGGCTGGAGGGGGCAGGGCTAAGCCCGCCGCGGTTATTCACAGTTTTCTGGTTTGGACTGCTTCAGACGTGTTGACAAGGCCTGAAAAATTCTCATAGTGCCGAACTCCGCGGCGGGCATGTCCCGCAGCGGACCTGAGGAAGGGTGGCCGAGTGGTTAAAGGCAGCAGACTGTAAATCTGCCCGCGTAAGCGTACGCTGGTTCAAATCCAGCCCCTTCCACCACTACATTCCACGGCTTGTCCGTGATCGCGTTTCCCGGTCGATAGCGCCGGGCGGGGCATGGCAGGCGGGTGTAGCTCAATGGTAGAGCAGAAGCCTTCCAAGCTTACGACGGGGGTTCGATTCCCCTCACCCGCTCCAATCCCCCCGCGCTAAGGGAAATGTCGGTCTCGGCCGGGCCATTGTGTGCGTCCGGAACGTCGGGAACGAAAGACCAAAGCGATGGCGAAGGCAAAGTTTGAGCGGAACAAGCCGCACTGCAACATTGGCACGATCGGCCACGTCGACCACGGCAAGACGTCGCTGACGGCGGCGATCACGAAGGTGCTGGCCGAGAGCGGCGGCGCGACCTTCACCGCCTACGACCAGATCGACAAGGCGCCGGAAGAGAAGGCCCGTGGCATCACGATCTCGACGGCGCACGTCGAGTACGAGACGACCAACCGCCACTACGCCCACGTCGATTGCCCGGGCCACGCCGACTACGTGAAGAACATGATCACGGGCGCCGCGCAGATGGACGGCGCGATCCTGGTCGTGTCGGCCGCCGACGGCCCGATGCCGCAGACCCGCGAGCACATCCTGCTGGCCCGCCAGGTCGGCGTGCCGGCGCTGGTGGTGTTCATGAACAAGGTCGACATGGTCGACGATCCGGAGCTGCTCGAGCTGGTCGAGATGGAGGTGCGCGAGCTGCTGTCCTCCTACCAGTTCCCGGGCGACGACATTCCGATCGTCAAGGGCTCGGCGCTGTGCGCTCTGGAGGACCGTTCGCCGGAGATCGGCCGTGACGCGATCCTCAAGCTGATGGCCGAGGTCGACCAGTACATCCCGCAGCCGGAGCGTCCGAAGGACCGTCCGTTCCTGATGCCGATCGAGGACGTGTTCTCGATCTCGGGCCGCGGCACCGTGGTGACCGGGCGCGTCGAGCGCGGCATCGTCAAGGTCGGCGAGGAAGTCGAGATCGTCGGTCTGAAGACCACGGTCAAGACCACGGTGACCGGTGTGGAGATGTTCCGCAAGCTGCTCGACTCGGGTGAGGCTGGCGACAACATCGGCGCGCTGCTGCGCGGCACGAAGCGTGAGGACGTCGAGCGCGGCCAGGTTTTGGCCAAGCCGGGCAGCATCACGCCGCACACCACCTTCAAGGCCGAGGCCTACATCCTGACGAAGGAAGAGGGTGGCCGTCACACGCCGTTCTTCACCAACTACCGTCCGCAGTTCTACTTCCGCACGACCGACGTGACGGGCATGGTGAAGCTGCCGGAAGGCACCGAGATGGTGATGCCGGGCGACAACATCTCCATGGAAGTCGAACTGATCGCTCCGATCGCCATGGACGAGGGCCTGCGCTTCGCCATCCGCGAGGGTGGCCGCACCGTCGGCGCCGGCGTCGTCGCCTCGATCATCAAGTAAGGTAAAGGAGTCGGTCCCGCCGCCGTTCCCTCGTGGTTCGGCGGCAGGATCGGTCCCTGTCGTTTTCGGCGTGCCGGCCGATAAAAAGGCTGGCAAGCCACGCGGCTATGCGCTATAAGCTCGGCTCCCCGCAGGGGGTAGAGCCTGCGGCGATAGGAGTGTAGCTCAATTGGTAGAGCACCGGTCTCCAAAACCGGGGGCTGGGGGTTCGAGCCCCTCCACTCCTGCCACGCCGTACCGAACAAGAACGGGCCGCTGACCGCGCCCTACACGTCGCACCGGAGCCCGCACGGTCTACGATGGCTAAAGTGAACCCCGCAGAATTCGCGCGCGACGTCCGCCGCGAGGTGGCCAAGGTCACCTGGCCGACCCGCAAGGAAACCGGCGTGACGACCGCCATGGTGTTCGTCATGGTGGTGCTGGCTTCGCTGTTCTTCCTCGTCGTGGATCAGGTGCTGGCCTTCGCCGTCCGTATGATCCTTGGGCTGGGAGCCTGATCGCCATGGCCGCGCGCTGGTACGTCGTTCACGTCTATTCGGGCTTCGAAAAGAAGGTTTCCCAGGCCATCCGCGAGAAGGCGGCTCAGAAGGGTCTGGAAGACAAGTTCGAAGAAATCCTGGTGCCGACCGAGGAAGTGGTCGAGGTGCGCCGGGGTTCCAAGATCAACACCGAGCGGAAGTTCTTCCCCGGCTACGTCCTCATCAAGATGGATTTGACGGACGAGTCCTGGCATCTCGTGAAGAACACGCCGAAGGTTACCGGCTTCCTGGGTGGCGGCGGCAAGCCGCAGCCGATCAGCCAGCGCGAAGCCGAGCGGATCATCCATCAGGTGCAGGAAGGCTTTGAGCGCCCCAAGCCCTCGATCACCTTCGAGGTGGGCGAGCAGGTTCGTGTGAGCGACGGCCCCTTCACCTCCTTCAACGGCACCGTCGAGGAAGTCGACGAGGAGAAGGCCCGCCTCAAGGTGGCGGTGTCGATCTTCGGCCGCTCCACGCCGGTCGAGCTGGAATACACCCAGGTCGAGAAGGTCTGAGACCAATCGTTTTCCCGGAGCACGTGATGAACAGTCACGTGCTCCTTTCTGCTGCGGAAGGCCCGCCATAGCCGCACCGCAAAGCCCCGCGACGCCGGACAGCGTATCGAGGCGTCGTATCTGGAGGTTGTGACATGGCAAAGAAAATCGTCGGCTTCATCAAGCTGCAGGTTCCGGCCGGCAAGGCGAATCCGTCGCCGCCCATCGGCCCGGCGCTCGGTCAGCGCGGCCTGAACATCATGGAGTTCTGCAAGGCGTTCAACGCCAAGACGCAGGACCTGGAAGTCGGTATGCCGATCCCGGTGGTCATCACCGCCTACGGCGACCGTACCTTCACCTTCGTCACGAAGACCCCGCCGGTCAGCTACTTCCTGAAGAAGGCCGCTGGCATCGACAAGGGCTCGCAGACCACCGGCAAGGGCGCTTTCGCCGGCAAGATCACGAAGACCCAGATTCGTGACATCGCCGAGAAGAAGATGAAGGACCTGAACGCCCACGACGTCGAGGCGGCCGCGAGCATGATCGCTGGTTCCGCCCGCTCGATGGGCCTCGAAGTGGTGGAGGGCTGATCCCATGGCGAAGCTCGGCAAGCGTCTGACCGATTCCTACAAGAAGGTCGACCGCGAGGCGCTCTACTCCCTGGAAGGCGCCGTCTCCCTGATCAAGGGCCTGCCCAAGGCGAAGTTCGATGAGACCATCGAAATCGCCATGAACCTGGGCATCGACCCGCGCCACGCCGACCAGATGGTCCGCGGCGTGGTGAACCTGCCGAACGGCACCGGCAAGACCGTGCGCGTCGCCGTGTTCGCCAAGGGCACCAAGGCGGACGACGCCCTGGCCGCCGGCGCGGACATCGTCGGCGCCGACGATCTGGCCGAGAAGATCCTGGCCGGCAACATCGACTTCGACCGCTGCATCGCGTCCCCGGACATGATGGGCGTCGTCGGCAAGCTCGGTAAGGTGCTCGGCCCGCGCGGCCTGATGCCGAACCCGAAGCTCGGCACCGTGACCCCGGACGTGGCCGGCGCCGTGAAGGCCGCCAAGGCCGGCGCCGTGGAGTTCCGCGCCGAGAAGACCGGCATCGTGCACGCCGGCGTCGGCAAGGCCAGCTTCTCGGAAGAGGCTCTGGTGCAGAACATCCGCGCCTTCGTGGATGCCATCACCCGCGCCAAGCCGACCGGTGCCAAGGGCCAGTACCTGCTGAAGGTCTCGCTGTCCTCGACCATGGGTCCGGGCCTGAAGCTGGATCTGTCCACTCTGGCCGCCACGGCCTGAGTGACCTGAGTTTCGCCGCCGGTTTCCTCGGGAACCGGCGGCGATCGGGTGTCCCTGCGGGGATGCCCACCCTGTCCAAGACCGCTGGTGCCGACGTCTCTCCGGAGATCGAAGCTTAAACCCGCCAGAGCAGACAGGAGTTGAACCGTTAACCACGCGGGCTTGCCCGCGGTTCAGGAACGGCTCGAACTTCTGGGACAGGTTCGCCGGGGCCTCCGACCGCAAGGAAAGGGGTCCCTCGTAAACCTCTGTGCAAGGAGGCGATCCGTGGATCGTACACAAAAAGAAGCGACGATCGCGGACCTGCAGTCGAAGCTCCAGGAAACGGGCCTGGTGGTGGTCACCCACCATCTCGGCCTGACGGTGGCGGAAGTCACCGACCTGCGTGGCAAGATTCGGGCCGCGGGCGCGAGCTTCAAGGTGACGAAGAACCGGCTCGCCCGCCGCGCCCTTCAGGGCACGCAGTTCGAAGGTCTGGACGGTCTCTTCAAGGGACCGACCGCGATCGCCTACTCGAAGGATCCCGTCGCGGCCGCCAAGGTGGTGGCCGACTACGCGAAGACCAACGAGAAGCTGAAGATCGTCGGTGCCGCTCTCGGCGACCAGATCCTCGACGCGGAGGGAGTGAAGGCTCTCGCCACGCTCCCGTCGCTGGACGAACTGCGCGCCAAGCTCGTGGGCATGATCCAGACCCCGGCGACCCGCATCGCCGGCGTTCTCCAGGCTCCGGGCGGCCAGGTCGCCCGTGTGCTGGCGGCCTACGCGAAGAAGGACGAGGCGGCCTGAGCCGCATCCGTCTAGCTGTCTACCCATCCCAGAACATCGAGTTGTTGGAGCATCAAAATGGCTGATCTGCAGAAGCTGGTCGACGATCTCTCGGCCCTGACCGTCATCGAGGCCGCCGAGCTGTCGAAGCTGCTGGAAGAGAAGTGGGGCGTCTCCGCCGCCGCTCCGGTGGCCGTTGCCGCCGCCGGTCCGGCCGCCGCCGCCGCCCCGGTCGAAGAGCAGACCGAGTTCAACGTGATCCTCGCCGACGCCGGCGACAAGAAGATCAACGTGATCAAGGAAGTCCGCGCCATCACCGGCCTGGGCCTGAAGGAAGCCAAGGACCTGGTCGAAGGCGCTCCGAAGCCGGTCAAGGAAGGCGTGTCGAAGGACGAGGCCGCCAAGATCAAGAAGCAGCTTGAAGAGGCCGGCGCGAAGGTCGATATTAAGTAAGACCGTCTTGCTGCGACGGATAAGACATATCCACGCCGGACGGCGGCTGGTCCCCGAGGGGGCCCGCCGCCGCACGGCGTTTTCTGCCTTCCACCGGACCGGGCTTCCCGGTCCGGCTCTTTCCGTCCCTGCATAAGGGACGGGCCGCGCGATCATCGCCGCGTCGCGGCGAGCACCTAGGTTCGCGTGCTTCTGGTCGAGCGTACTCACGATTCTGACGTTTGGGGACATCCATGGCCAAATCCTTTACGGGTCGAAAGCGTGTTCGGAAGAGCTTCGGGCGCATCCCGGAAGTCACCCAGATGCCCAACCTCATCGAGGTGCAGCGCAGCTCCTACGACCACTTCCTGCAAATGGACGTCCCGCCGGAGAAGCGGGCCAACCTGGGTCTGCAGGAGGTGTTCCGGTCGGTGTTCCCGATCAAGGACTTCTCCGACCGCGCCGTCCTCGACTTCGTGAAGTACGAGCTTGAGCAGCCGAAGTATGACGTCGAGGAATGCCAGCAGCGCGGCATGACCTTCGCCGCCCCGCTGAAGGTGACCCTGCGCCTCTCCGTCTTCGACGTGGAAGAGGACACGGGCCTGCGCTCGATCCGCGACATCAAGGAGCAGGACGTCTACATGGGCGACATGCCCCTGATGACGGCCAACGGCACCTTCATCATCAACGGCACCGAGCGCGTCATCGTCTCGCAGATGCACCGCAGCCCGGGCGTCTTCTTCGACCATGACAAGGGCAAGACCCATTCGTCGGGCAAGTACCTCTTCGCCGCCCGCGTGATCCCGTACCGTGGCTCCTGGCTGGACTTCGAGTTCGACGCCAAGGACCTCGTCTACGTGCGCATCGACCGCCGCCGCAAGCTGCCGGCCACCACGCTGCTGTTCGCCCTGGACGGCGCGGAGACCGAGGCGCTGCGCGCCGAGCGGAAGGCCCAGAAGAAGGACCTGCTGCCCTACGAGGCGCAGGGCATGGCGAAGGAAGAAATCCTCAATTTCTTCTACGACACCATCACCTACACCCGCGCGTCGGGCGGCTGGAAGACCCCGTTCAACGCCGACCGCATGAAGGGCGTGAAGGTCGCCTCCGACCTCGTGGACGCGGCCTCCGGCCAGGTCGTCGCCGAGGCCGGCACCAAGATGACGCCGCGCCTGATCAAGAAGCTGGTCGAGGGCGGCCTCGCCGAGCAGCTCGTCTCCACCGAGGAGCTGACCGGTCGTTACCTCGCCGTCGATATCATCAACGAGCGGACCGGCGAAGTCCTGTTCGAAGCCGGTGACGAATTGTCGGCGAGCGACCTCGACAAGCTGGAGAAGGCCGGCGTCGACGAGCTGCCGGTGCTGGCGATCGACCACCTGAACGTCGGCGCCTACATCCGCAACACGATGGCGGCCGACCGCAACGCGTCCCGCGAGGATGCGCTGATCGACATCTACCGCGTCATGCGTCCGGGCGAGCCGCCGACCCTGGAGTCGGCCGAGGCGCTGTTCGCCGGCCTGTTCTTCGACAGCGAGCGCTACGACCTGTCGGCGGTGGGCCGCGTCAAGATGAACGCGCGCCTGAACTTCCAGACCGAGGACAGCGTCCGCGTCCTGCGCAAGCAGGACATCATGTCGATCCTCAAGGTTCTGGTGAACCTGAAGGACGGCCGCGGCGAGATCGATGACATCGACCATCTCGGCAACCGCCGCGTCCGCTCGGTCGGCGAGCTGATGGAGAACCAGTACCGCGTTGGCCTGCTGCGCATGGAGCGCGCGATCCGCGAGCGCATGAGCTCGGTCGAGATCGACACGGTCATGCCGCACGACCTGATCAACGCCAAGCCGGCGGCGGCGGCGGTGCGCGAGTTCTTCGGCTCCTCGCAGCTCTCGCAGTTCATGGACCAGACGAACCCGCTGTCCGAGATCACGCACAAGCGTCGTCTCTCGGCCCTCGGGCCGGGCGGTCTGACCCGCGAGCGCGCCGGCTTCGAGGTGCGCGACGTGCACCCGACGCACTACGGCCGCATCTGCCCGATTGAGACGCCCGAAGGTCCGAACATCGGTCTGATCAACTCGCTGGCGACCTACGCCCGCGTGAACCAGTACGGCTTCATCGAGAGCCCGTACCGCAAGGTCCAGGACGGGCGCGTCACCGACGAGGTGGTCTACCTCTCCGCCATGGAGGAGGGCCGCTACGTCGTCGCCCAGGCGAACGCCGAGCTGGACGCGGACAACCGCTTCGCCGCCGACCTCGTGTCGTGCCGGCAGGGCGGCGAGTACCTGATGTTCCGCCCCGAGGCCATCGACCTGATCGACGTGTCGCCGAAGCAGCTCGTCTCCGTGGCCGCGGCTCTGATCCCGTTCCTCGAGAACGACGACGCGAACCGCGCGCTGATGGGCTCGAACATGCAGCGTCAGGCGGTGCCGCTGGTCAAGGCCGACGCGCCGCTGGTCGGCACGGGCATGGAGGCCACGGTCGCCCGTGACTCCGGCGTGACCATCGTCGCCAAGCGCAAGGGCATCGTCGACCAGATCGACGCGACCCGCATCGTGGTCCGGGCGACCGACTCGTCCGACGCCACGGCGCCGGGCGTGGACATCTACAACCTGCTGAAGTTCCAGCGTTCCAACCAGAACACCTGCATCACCCAGCGTCCGCTGGTGAAGGTGGGCGACCGCGTGGCGGCCGGCGACATCATCGCCGACGGCCCCTCGACGGAGCTGGGCGAGCTGGCGCTGGGCCGCAACGTGCTCGTCGCCTTCATGCCGTGGAACGGCTACAACTTCGAGGACTCGATCCTCATCAACGAGCGCATCGTCAAGGACGACGTCTTCACCTCGATCCACATCGAGGAGTTCGAGGTCATGGCCCGCGACACCAAGCTGGGCCAGGAGGAAATCACCCGCGACATTCCGAACGTCGGTGAGGAAGCCCTCAAGAACCTCGACGAGGCCGGCATCGTCTACATCGGCGCCGAGGTCCGCCCGGGCGACATCCTGGTCGGCAAGGTGACGCCGAAGGGCGAGAGCCCGATGACTCCGGAAGAGAAGCTGCTGCGCGCCATCTTCGGCGAGAAGGCGTCCGACGTCCGCGACACCTCGCTGCGCCTGCCGCCGGGCGTCGCCGGGACGATCGTCGAAGTCCGCGTCTTCAGCCGCCGCGGCGTCGACAAGGACGAGCGCGCCCTGGCGATCGAGCGCGCCGAGATCGAGAAGCTGGCCAAGGACCGCGACGACGAGCGCGCGATCCTGGAGCGCAGCTTCTACACCCGCCTGAAGGAGGTCATCCTCGGTCAGACCGCGCAGTCCGGCCCGAAGGGCATGCGGGCCGGCACGGTCCTGACCGACGCCGAGCTGGCGAACCTGACCAAGGGCCAGTGGCGCCAGATCTCCATCGCCGACGAGCAGGTGATGGAGACGGTGGAGAGCCTGGGCAAGGTCTTCGACGACTCGATCCAGGCGCTGCAGAACCGCTTCGAGAACAAGGTCGAGAAGCTGCAGCGCGGCGACGAGCTGCCGCCGGGCGTGATGAAGATGGTCAAGGTCTTCGTCGCGGTGAAGCGCAAGCTGCAGCCGGGCGACAAGATGGCCGGCCGCCACGGCAACAAGGGTGTGGTCTCCCGCATCCTGCCGCAGGAGGACATGCCGTACCTGGAGGACGGCCAGCCGGTCGATCTGGTGCTGAACCCGCTGGGCGTGCCGTCGCGCATGAACATCGGTCAGATCCTGGAGACCCACCTGGGCTGGGCCTCGGCCGGCCTCGGCAAGCAGATCGGCCGGGCCATCGACCAGTACCGCCTCGCCATGAAGGGCCGCGGCGACGCCGCCCAGACCATGGACGGGCTGCGCATCACGCTGAAGGAGGCTTACGGCGAGAAGGTCTACGACGACCAGATCGCCGACATGACCGAAGGCGAGCTGCTGGAGCTGGGCGGAAACCTGCGCAAGGGCGTTCCCTTCGCCACGCCGGTCTTCGACGGCGCCCGCGAGGAGGACATCTGCCAGCAGCTTGAAAAGGCGGGTCTGGACCGCTCCGGTCAGGTCACCCTGATCGACGGGCGCACCGGCGAGGCCTTCGACCGCAAGGTGACCGTCGGCTACATCTACATGCTGAAGCTGCACCACCTCGTGGACGACAAGATCCACGCGCGCTCGATCGGTCCCTACTCGCTGGTCACCCAGCAGCCGCTCGGCGGTAAGGCCCAGTTCGGCGGGCAGCGCTTCGGTGAAATGGAAGTGTGGGCGCTCGAAGCCTACGGCGCCGCCTACACGCTGCAGGAAATGCTCACGGTCAAGTCGGACGACGTGTCCGGCCGCACCAAGGTCTACGAGGCGATCGTCCGCGGCGACGACAACTTCGAGGCGGGCATCCCTGAGTCCTTCAACGTTCTGGTCAAGGAGCTGCGCTCCCTGGGCCTGAACGTCGAGCTGAACCAGCGGTCGTACTGAGCCCAAGAGACTTGAACCCGCCGGAGGAGGGGCCATGTTGGCCCCTTCCGGCGGGAACTGCCCTTAACCGACAACGCGGCGCTGCCAGCGGGAGACGGTCATGAACGAGTTGATGAACATTTTCGGCCAGGTCCAGGGTCCCCAGAGCTTCGATCAGATCCGCATCCAGATCGCGAGCCCCGAGCGCATCCGGTCCTGGTCGTTCGGCGAGATCAAGAAGCCGGAAACCATCAACTATCGCACTTTCAAGCCTGAGCGCGACGGCCTGTTCTGCGCCCGCATCTTCGGTCCGATCAAGGACTACGAATGCTTGTGCGGCAAGTACAAGCGCATGAAGTACCGCGGCATCATCTGCGAGAAGTGCGGCGTCGAAGTGACGCTGTCGAAGGTCCGGCGCGAGCGCATGGGCCACATCGAACTGGCCTCGCCGGTCGCGCACATCTGGTTCCTGAAGTCCCTGCCGAGCCGCATCGGTCTGCTGCTCGACATGACGCTGAAGGATCTGGAGCGCATCCTCTATTTCGAAAACTACGTCGTCATCGAGCCGGGCCTGACCCCGCTGAAGCTCCACCAGCTCCTCAGCGAGGAGGAGTTCGTCTCCGCCCAGGACGAGTACGGCGAGGACGCCTTCACCGCCTCCATCGGTGCCGAGGCGCTGCGTATCATGCTGTCGGCGCTCGACATGGAGGAGGAGAAGAAGACCTGCCGCGAGGAGCTGCGGGACACTTCGTCCGAGGCCAAGCGCAAGAAGCTCGTGAAGCGCCTGAAGCTGATCGACGCCTTCCTGTCGTCGCAGTCGCGTCCGGAATGGATGATCCTGGAAGTCATTCCGGTGATCCCGCCGGAGCTGCGCCCGCTCGTCCCGCTGGACGGCGGCCGCTTCGCGACGTCCGACCTGAACGACCTGTACCGCCGCGTCATCAACCGCAACAACCGTCTGAAGCGGCTGATCGAGCTGAAGGCGCCGGACATCATCGTCCGCAACGAGAAGCGCATGCTGCAGGAGGCCGTCGACGCGCTGTTCGACAACGGCCGCCGCGGCCGCGTCATCACCGGCGCCAACAAGCGTCCGCTGAAGTCGCTGTCCGACATGCTGAAGGGCAAGCAGGGTCGCTTCCGTCAGAACCTCCTCGGCAAGCGCGTCGACTACTCGGGCCGTTCGGTCATCGTGGTCGGTCCGGAGCTGAAGCTGCACCAGTGCGGCCTGCCGAAGAAGATGGCGCTGGAGCTGTTCAAGCCCTTCATCTACGCGAAGCTGGAGCTGTACGGCCTCGCCTCGACCATCAAGGCCGCCAAGCGGATGGTCGAGAAGGAACGTCCCGAGGTGTGGGACATCCTTGAGGAGGTCATCCGCGAGCATCCGGTGATGCTGAACCGCGCGCCGACGCTGCACCGCCTGGGCATCCAGGCCTTCGAGCCGACGCTGATCGAAGGCAAGGCGATCCAGCTCCACCCGCTGGTCTGCACCGCCTTCAACGCGGACTTCGACGGCGACCAGATGGCCGTGCACGTCCCGCTGAGCCTCGAGGCCCAGCTGGAAGCGCGCGTCCTGATGATGTCGACCAACAACATCCTGTCGCCCGCCAACGGCAAGCCGATCATCGTGCCGTCGCAGGACATCGTGCTGGGTCTCTACTACATCACGATGGACCGGCCGGGCGAGAAGGGCGAAGGCATGACCTTCGCCAACGTCGGCGAGATCGAGCAGGCGCTGGACGCCAAGGTCGTGACGCTGCACGCCAAGGTGAAGGCGCGCTACAAGGGCGTGGACGAGAACGGCGACGAGAAGATCTCCATCGTCGAGACGACTCCGGGCCGCATGCTGCTGTCCGAGATCCTGCCGCGCAACCCGGCGGTGCCCTTCGCGCTGATCAACCGCCTGCTGACCAAGAAGGACGTCGGCAACGTCATCGACGCCGTCTACCGCCATTGCGGTCAGAAGGAGACGGTGATCTTCGCCGACCGCCTGATGAAGCTCGGCTTCGGCCACGCCTGCCGCGCCGGCATCTCCTTCGGCAAGGATGACATGGTCATCCCCGAGGCCAAGAAGAAGCTGGTCAACGACAGCAAGGAGCGGGTGAAGGAGTTCGAGCAGCAGTATCTCGACGGTCTGATCACCCAGGGCGAGAAGTACAACAAGGTCGTCGACGTCTGGTCGGAATGCACCGAGAAGGTGGCGACGGAGATGATGAAGGTCATCTCAGACACCGCCCCCGGCAAGCCGGTCAATTCGGTCTACATGATGGCCCACTCCGGCGCGCGCGGCTCGGCCGCCCAGATCCGCCAGCTGGCGGGCATGCGCGGCCTGATGGCCAAGCCGTCGGGCGAGATCATCGAGACGCCGATCATCTCGAACTTCAAGGAAGGCCTGACCGTGCTGGAGTACTTCAACTCCACCCACGGCGCCCGCAAGGGTCTGGCCGACACCGCCTTGAAGACGGCGAACTCCGGTTACCTGACCCGTCGTCTCGTCGACGTGGCCCAGGACGCCATCATCGTCGAGACCGATTGCGGCACCGACAAGGGCATCACCGTCAAGGCGGTGATCGACGGCGGCGAGGTCATCTCCCCGTTGGGCGACCGAATCCTCGGCCGCACGGTGGTCGGCGACCTGATCGACCCGCTGAACGGCGAACTGATCGTGCCGAACGCCGGCCTGATCGACGAAGCCACGGTGGACCGCATCGAGCGTTCGGGCATCGACAGCGTCATGATCCGTTCGGTCCTGACCTGCGAGACCAAGGACGGCGTCTGCGCCAAGTGCTACGGCCGCGATCTGGCCCGCGGCACGCTGGTGAACGTCGGCGAGGCGGTCGGCGTCATCGCCGCCCAGTCGATCGGCGAGCCGGGCACGCAGCTCACCATGCGCACGTTCCACATCGGTGGCGCGGCGCAGCGCGGTGCCGAGCAGAGCCAGGTGGAGGCGGCGTTCGATGCCACGGTGCGGATCAACAACCGCAACGTCGTCATCAATTCCTCCAGCATCCCGGTCGTCATGGGCCGCAGCACCGAGGTGATCCTGCTCGACGAGCAGGGCCGCGAGCGGGCGCGTCACCGTGTGCCGTACGGTGCGAAGCTGCTGGCCGACGAGGGCGTGAAGGTCGAGCGCGGCCAGAAGCTCGCCGAGTGGGACCCCTACACCCTGCCGATCATCACCGAGCGCGAGGGTACCGCCCACTACGTCGACCTCGTGGAAGGCATCTCCATGCGCGAGGTGATGGACGAGGCGACCGGCATCTCGTCGAAGGTCGTGGTGGATTGGCGTCAGCAGCCGCGCGGTGCGGATCTGAAGCCGCGCATCACGTTGCGCGACGAGCGGGGCGAGATCATCACGCTGGCCAACGGTCTGGAGGCCCGCTACTTCATGTCGGTGGACGCCATCCTCTCGGTCGAGAACGGCGCCCACGTCCGGGCCGGCGACGTGCTGGCGCGTATCCCGCGCGAGTCGTCCAAGACCCGCGACATCACGGGCGGTCTGCCGCGCGTGGCCGAGCTGTTCGAGGCGCGCCGTCCGAAGGACTTCGCGATCATCTCGGACCTCGACGGCCGCGTGGAGTTCGGCAAGGACTACAAGACCAAGCGCCGCATCGTCGTCCGCAACGACGAGACGGGGGACGAGCGCGAGTATCTGATCCCGAAGGGCAAGCACATCTCCGTGCAGGAGGGTGACTATGTTCAGCGCGGCGACCTGCTGATGGACGGCAACCCGGTGCCGCACGACATCCTGTCGGTGATGGGCGTGGAGGCTCTGGCCAACTACCTGATCAACGAGATCCAGGACGTCTATCGACTGCAGGGCGTGAAGATCAACGACAAGCACATCGAGGTGATCGTCCGCCAGATGCTGCAGAAGGTCGAGATCACCGACGCCGGCGAGACCACCTTCCTGGTGGGCGAGCAGGTCGATCGTCAGGAGTTCGACGAGGAGAACGAGAAGACCGTCGCCGAGGGGCTGAAGCCGGCCGCCGGCCACCCGGTCCTGCAGGGCATCACCAAGGCGTCGCTGCAGACCCGGTCCTTCATCTCCGCCGCGTCGTTCCAGGAAACCACCCGCGTCCTCACCGAGGCGGCGGTGTCGGGCAAGACCGACAACCTGGAAGGCCTGAAGGAGAACGTCATCGTCGGCCGCCTGATCCCGGCGGGCACGGGCTCCGTCGTCAACCGCCTGAAGCAGATCGCCGCCGAACGCGACCGCGCCCTGGCGGAGGGCGAGACCGGCGACGGCGAGGCTCCGGCCCTGCCGCATCCGGGCGAGAGCACCGCGGCCTGAGGGCGCGGAGCCTCAGGCTTCGGCGCATAGGGTAGGGCAGGGGGCGCGTTCCGCAGGGGACGCGCCCCTTTCCCGTTTGTGCCGCCGGGTTTAGGATCGTCAAGGCCACGCATCGGAGCCTCCGCCATGACCGAGAACGCGCCCAGCTTCGGCCTGCTGCTGTTTCCCAACGTGACCCAGCTCGACCTCACCGGCCCCTACGAGGTGCTGGCCCGCGTGCCCGGCGCGCAGGTCCATCTGCTGTGGAAGACGCTCGATCCGGTGCGCTCCGACACCGGCCTGACCATCCTCCCCACGGCGACCCTGGCCGACGCCCCGCCGCTCGATCTCCTCCTGGTTCCCGGCGGCGGCGGCATCAACGCGCTGCTGACCGACGAGGAGGTCCTGACCTTCCTGGCGGAGCGGGCGTCCGGCACCCGCTATCTCTCGGGGATCTGCACCGGCTCCCTGGTGCTCGGCGCCGCCGGGCTGCTGGAGGGCAAGCGTGCGGGCACGCACTGGGCCTCCCGCGACTTCCTCGCCGCCTTCGGAGCCACGCCGGTGGCGGAGCGCGTGGTCGTGGACGGCACGCTGTTCACCGGCGGCGGCGTGACCGCGGGAATCGACGTGGCGCTGCGCATCGTCGCCGAGTTGTTCGGTGAGCCGGCCGCGAAGCTCATCCAGCTCTCCATCGAATACGATCCCAAGCCGCCCTTCGACGCCGGTTCGCCGGAAGCGGCGGGGGAGGGAGTGACGGCCGATCTCCTCGCCCGGATGCGCCCGATGCTCGACGCGCGGGCTGCCGCGGTGACGGCGGGCGCGGAGGCGTTGCGCCGCCGCCGCTCGGGCGGCGTCGACTGACGCGGAAACGTCGTCGAAGCGCGCGACAAACGGTCATCTGCGCGCTTGACGGGTTCCCGGCGGCCCCATATAGTCCGCGAACTTCAAAAGGAGCCTCGGGAAGGTCTTTCGTCCATCCCGTCCGGCATCCGGCTGAACCCAAGCGACATAGCTGAACGACGGGTTCCTTGCGAACCGATCCGACGGCGAACGACCATTGGGCCCGCTCGAAGCCCCTCAGGCTTCGCAGGCGGGCTTTTGCATCGTCCGGTACCGCCGGGCGATTTTCCAATCGGTCCGGCTCCGCCGGCCGATCGACCTGAAGGGATGAAGGGCAGATATGCCGACGATCAACCAGTTGATCCGTAAGCCGCGCGAGCCCTTGGCCGCGCGCAATAAGGTTCCCGCGATGGAGGCGTGCCCGCAGAAGCGTGGCGTCTGCACCCGCGTCTACACGACCACGCCGAAGAAGCCGAACTCGGCTCTGCGTAAGGTCGCCCGCGTTCGCCTGACGAACGGCTTCGAAGTGACCTCCTACATCCCCGGTGAAGGCCATAACCTCCAGGAACACTCGGTGGTTATGATCCGCGGCGGCCGTGTGAAGGATCTTCCCGGCGTTCGCTACCACATCATCCGCGGCACGCTCGATACCCAGGGCGTGAAGGACCGTAAGCAGCGTCGTTCGAAGTACGGCGCGAAGCGTCCGAAGTAAGGAGTATTCACGATGTCCCGTCGTCGTCGCGCCGAGAAGCGTGAGGTCCTGCCGGACGCCAAGTATGGCGACCGCGTCCTGACCAAGTTCATGAACTGCCTGATGCTGGACGGCAAGAAGTCCGCCGCCGAGCGCATCGTCTACGGCGCGCTCAGCCGCATCGAGGCCAAGACCAAGAACGAGCCGGTTCAGGTCTTCCACGACGCCCTGCTGAACGTGAAGCCGCACCTCGAAGTGCGTTCGCGTCGCGTCGGTGGCGCCACCTATCAGGTTCCGGTCGAGGTCCGCACGGACCGCGCCCAGGCCCTGGCCATCCGTTGGCTCATCGGCGCCGCCCGCGCCCGCTCGGAAAACACCATGACCGAGCGTCTGTCGGGTGAGCTGCTGGATGCCGCCAACCAGCGTGGCACCGCCGTGAAGAAGCGCGAAGACACCCATCGTATGGCGGAAGCCAATAAGGCCTTCTCGCACTACCGCTGGTAAGGCACCCACCGGCCCAGGTGCTTGTCATGCCCCGTTCCCATCCCCTGAACCGTTACCGCAACATCGGCATCATGGCCCACATCGATGCCGGGAAGACCACGACCACCGAGCGGATTTTGTACTACACTGGAAAGTCGTACAAAATCGGCGAGGTGCACGAGGGCACCGCGGTGATGGATTGGATGGAGCAGGAACAGGAACGGGGCATCACCATCACCTCCGCGGCCACGACCTGCTTCTGGCGCGATCACCGCATCAACATCATCGACACGCCGGGTCACGTCGACTTCACGATCGAAGTCGAACGCTCCTTGCGCGTGCTCGACGGTGCGGTTGCGGTGTTCGATTCCGTTGCAGGGGTGGAGCCTCAGTCCGAGACCGTGTGGCGGCAGGCCGACAAGTACGGCGTGCCCCGCATGTGTTTCGTCAACAAGCTGGACCGCACCGGCGCGGACTTCTTCCGCTGCGTCGACATGATGAAGGAACGGCTGGGCGCCTTTCCGCTCGTCCTCCAGCTTCCGATCGGGTCCGAGGCCAGCTTTGTCGGCGTCGTCGATCTGGTCGCCATGCGCGCCATCGTCTGGAAAGAAGAGACGCTGGGTGCCGAATTCTACCACACCGATATTCCGGACGCCCTGAAGGACGCCGCGGCGCGCCACCGCCAGGCGCTGCTCGACGCGGTCCTGGAACTCGACGACGCGGCCATGGAGGCCTACCTCGAGTCCGGCCAGGAGCCGTCCGAAGAGACGCTCAAGGCCTGCATCCGCAAGGGCACCGTCGGCCTGCGATTCGTGCCGGTCCTCTGCGGCTCCGCCTTCAAGAACAAGGGCATCCAGCCGATGCTGGACGCCGTGGTGGACTATCTGCCGGCCCCTGTGGACGTCGGGGCGGTGCGGGGGCACCGCATCGGCAGTCCCGAGCCGGACGAGCGCGCGCCGGACGATGCCGCTCCCTTCTCCGCGCTCGCCTTCAAGATCATGAACGACCCCTTCGTCGGGTCGCTGACCTTCGTGCGCGTCTATTCCGGCACCGTCGCCTCCGGCACCGCCGTGCTGAATCCCGGCAAGGACGAGAAGGAGCGCATCGGCCGCATGCTGCTGATGCACGCCAACAGCCGGGAGGAGATCGACGAGGCCTACGCCGGCGACATCGTCGCCTTCACCGCTCTGAAGAGCACGACGACCGGCGACACCCTGTGCGATCCAGCCAAGCCCATCGTCCTGGAACGGATGGAGTTCCCGGAACCGGTCATCGAGGTGGCCGTCGAGCCGAAGTCCAAGGCCGACCAGGAAAAGATGAGCATGGCGCTGTCCCGCCTCGCCCAGGAGGACCCGTCCTTCCGCGTGGCCGTCGACCACGAGAGCGGTCAGACGATCATCAAGGGCATGGGCGAACTGCATCTGGAGATCATCGTCGACCGCATGAAGCGGGAGTTCAAGGTGGATGCGAACGTCGGCGCGCCGCAGGTGGCGTACCGCGAGACCATCACCAAGACCGCCGAGATCGACTACACCCACAAGAAGCAGACCGGGGGCACCGGCCAGTACGCCCGCGTCAAGCTGGTCTTCGAGCCGCAGCCCGCCGGCACCGGCTTCGTCTTCCAGAACAAGGTCGTCGGCGGTGCCGTGCCCAAGGAGTTCATTCCGGGCGTGCAGAAGGGGCTGGACGCCTCCCTGCACAGCGGGGTGGTGGCCGGCTTCCCGGTGATCGACCTCAAGGTTGCGCTGGTCGACGGCGCCTTCCACGACGTCGACTCCTCGGTGCTCGCCTTCGAGATCGCGACCCGCGCGGCCTTCCGCGAGGGCATGCAGAAGGCCGGCCCGATGCTTCTCGAGCCGATCATGAGGGTTGAGGTGGTGACGCCTGAAGACTACATGGGCGACATCATCGGGGACCTGAACAGCCGCCGCGGCCAGATCACCGCCATGGACCAGCGGGGCAACGCCCGCTCGATCCTGGCGATGGTTCCGCTGGCGTCGATGTTCGGTTATGTGAACACCCTGCGCTCGATGAGCCAGGGGCGCGCGCAGTACACGATGCAGTTCGACCACCACGAGCCGGTGCCGCAGACCATTGCGGAGACCATCCGCGCCAGGATGGCCTGAAACCGCTGGAACGACAAAGAGACGGAGAGCACACACCATGGCGAAGGCAAAGTTCGAGCGGAACAAGCCGCACTGCAACATCGGCACGATCGGCCACGTCGACCACGGCAAGACGTCGCTGACGGCGGCGATCACGAAGGTGCTGGCCGAGAGCGGCGGCGCGACCTTCACCGCCTACGACCAGATCGACAAGGCGCCGGAAGAGAAGGCCCGTGGCATCACGATCTCGACGGCGCACGTCGAGTACGAGACGACCAACCGCCACTACGCCCACGTCGATTGCCCGGGCCACGCCGACTACGTGAAGAACATGATCACGGGCGCCGCGCAGATGGACGGCGCGATCCTGGTCGTGTCGGCCGCCGACGGCCCGATGCCGCAGACCCGCGAGCACATCCTGCTGGCCCGCCAGGTCGGCGTGCCGGCGCTGGTGGTGTTCATGAACAAGGTCGACATGGTCGACGATCCGGAGCTGCTCGAGCTGGTCGAGATGGAGGTGCGCGAGCTGCTGTCCTCCTACCAGTTCCCGGGCGACGACATTCCGATCGTCAAGGGCTCGGCGCTGTGCGCTCTGGAGGACCGTTCGCCGGAGATCGGCCGTGACGCGATCCTCAAGCTGATGGCCGAGGTCGACCAGTACATCCCGCAGCCGGAGCGTCCGAAGGACCGTCCGTTCCTGATGCCGATCGAGGACGTGTTCTCGATCTCGGGCCGCGGCACCGTGGTGACCGGGCGCGTCGAGCGCGGCATCGTCAAGGTCGGCGAGGAAGTCGAGATCGTCGGTCTGAAGACCACGGTCAAGACCACGGTGACCGGTGTGGAGATGTTCCGCAAGCTGCTCGACTCGGGTGAGGCTGGCGACAACATCGGCGCGCTGCTGCGCGGCACGAAGCGTGAGGACGTCGAGCGCGGCCAGGTTTTGGCCAAGCCGGGCAGCATCACGCCGCACACCACCTTCAAGGCCGAGGCCTACATCCTGACGAAGGAAGAGGGTGGCCGTCACACGCCGTTCTTCACCAACTACCGTCCGCAGTTCTACTTCCGCACGACCGACGTGACGGGCATGGTGAAGCTGCCGGAAGGCACCGAGATGGTGATGCCGGGCGACAACATCTCCATGGAAGTCGAACTGATCGCTCCGATCGCCATGGACGAGGGCCTGCGCTTCGCCATCCGCGAGGGTGGCCGCACCGTCGGCGCCGGCGTCGTCGCCTCGATCATCAAGTAAGGTCGCGTTCTGCGGAAGGGGGCCGGCCTTCGGGTCGGCCCCCTTTTGCATGGCCGATCCGCGAAATTGCGGCGTGACGCGCCGAACCGGTCCGATCCCGTCACCCTCCTGTCACAAGGGGGAAAATGTGGGTTGACACCGGAGCGCCCAGGGCATACACGTTACGCCCTCTGGAATTTGGGTTGGTAGTAGGCACGTCCGGCCTAGACGCAGCCCGATCACGAACGGCACCGCAAGCTCCACTTGCACCGGTTGCTGCCCGGAACATCCGCCCGCATTGCGATGCGGGGGATGTTCTTTTTCGTATCGGCCGTCAGATCGGACAGAGCGAACCGCCGCCCACCGCTTCGGTGAGCCGGCGCAGGTTCGCCTGCCGCCGCGGGTCCCCGGGGGACAGATTTTGGGGTGCCGGTGGCGCAGTCGCGTCACCGAAACGAGGTGCAAGGGACGTTTGGACATGGACAGCCAGAACATCCGCATCCGCTTGAAGGCGTTCGATCATCGCGTGCTCGACCAGTCGACCAGCGAGATCGTCAACACCGCCAAGCGGACCGGTGCTCGGGTGCGGGGCCCGATCCCGCTGCCGACGCAGATCGAGAAGTTTACGGTGAACCGCTCGCCGCACGTCGACAAGAAGTCGCGCGAGCAGTTCGAAATCCGCACCCACAAGCGTCTGCTCGACATCGTCGATCCGACGCCGCAGACGGTGGACGCGCTGATGAAGCTCGACCTCGCTGCCGGTGTGGACGTCGAGATCAAGCTCTAATTCGTTGCTGTTGAGGGACCTCTCCCTCTGAGGATGTCCCTGGTCAGGAGATAAAGAACAATGCGATCCGGTTTGATCGCGCAGAAAGTCGGCATGACCCGCGTCTTCACGGACGACGGGCAGCACGTGCCGGTGACTGTGCTGAAAGTCGACAGCTGCCAGGTCGTCGCCGTTCGCACCGAGGACAAGGATGGCTACACCGCCGTCCAGCTCGGCGCAGGCGCCATCAAGGTGAAGAACGTCACGAAGCCGCAGCGCGGGCATTTTGCCAAGGCGCGCGTCGAGCCCAAGCGCAAGCTGGTCGAGTTCCGCGTCGATGCCGACGCGCTGATCGAGGTCGGCGCCGAGCTCTCGGCTGCGCATTTCGTCCCGGGCCAGTTCGTCGACGTCACCGGCACCTCCATCGGTAAGGGCTTCGCCGGTCCGATGAAGCGCTGGAACTTCGGTGGTCTGCGCGCGACGCACGGCGTGTCGGTGTCGCACCGCTCGCACGGTTCGACGGGTAACCGCCAGGACCCCGGCAAGGTCTTCAAGAACAAGAAGATGGCCGGTCATCTCGGCGACGAGAAGGTCACGGTTCTGAACCTGAAGGTCGTGTCGGTCGATGAGGACCGCGGTCTGATCTTCCTCAAGGGTGCCGTTCCGGGCGCCGAGGGGGCTTGGCTCCGCATCCGCGACGCGGTGAAGAAGAAGGCTCCGGAAGGTCTGCCGTTCCCCGCCGGGATCAAGGCTGCGCCGGCCGCTGAAGCCGCCGCCGAGCCGCAGGAGTGATGGCCATGAAGGCGACCATTAAGAACCTGAACAACGAGACCGTCGGCGAGATCGAGCTGGCCGACGAGGTCTTCGGCCTCCCGTCCCGCACGGACATCCTGGCCCGCATGGTCAACTGGCAGCTGGCCAAGCGCCGCGCCGGCACGCACAAGACCAAGACGGTCAGCGAGATTTCCGGCACCGGCAAGAAGCCGTACCGCCAGAAGGGCACCGGCCGTGCCCGTCAGGGTTCCATGCGCTCCGCCCAGTTCCGTGGCGGTGCGACCATCTTCGGCCCGGTCGTCCGCTCGCATGAGCATGACCTGACCAAGAAGGTCCGCAAGCTGGCCCTGAAGACCGCGCTGTCCACCAAGGCCGCGGAAGGCAAGCTCCTGGTCCTCGACGCCGCTTCGGCCGAGACGCACAAGACCAAGGAACTGGCCAGCCGCCTCGCTTCGCTCGGCCTGACCTCGGCTCTGATCATCGATGGCGCCAACCTGAACGAGAACTTCGCTCGGGCCTCGCGCAACATCCCGCTGATCGACGTGCTGCCGGAGCAGGGCGCCAACGTCTACGACATTCTTCGCCGCGATACGCTGGTCCTGACCCGCAACGCGGTCGAGCAGCTGGAGGCTCGCCTGAAATGAGCAAGCAGTCGAAACCTGCGGTGAGCCAGGAGCGGATGTACGACCTCATCCTGGCTCCGGTGATCACCGAGAAGTCGACGATGGCGTCGGAGCACAATCAGGTGACGTTCCGCGTGCCGCTGTCGGCGACCAAGCCGGAGATCAAGGCGGCTGTCGAAGGGCTGTTCAACGTGAAGGTGACGGCGGTCAACACCCTGGTTTCCAAGGGTAAGACCAAGCGCTTCCGCGGGACCATCGGCCGTCGCTCGGACTTCAAGAAGGCCGTCGTGACCCTCGCCGAGGGGAACAAGATCGACGTGACCACGGGCATCTGAGCGGGAGTGTGATCCGATGGCTCTGAAGCAATATCGCCCGATTACGCCGTCGCTCCGCCAGCTGGTCATCGTCGACCGCTCGGAGCTGTGGAAGGGCAAGCCGGTCAAGACCCTCACCGAGGGCCTGACCAAGTCCGGTGGCCGCAACAACACCGGCCGCATCACCGCGCGCCGGATGGGTGGCGGTCACAAGCGCGTCTACCGTCTGGTGGACTTCAAGCGTCGCAAGTTCGACGTCCCGGCGACGGTTGAGCGCCTGGAGTACGATCCGAATCGCACGGCCTTCATCGCCCTCATCAAGTATGAGGACGGCACCCTGTCCTACATTCTGGCGCCGCAGCGCCTGAAGGTGGGCGACACGGTGATCGCCGGCGAGAAGGTGGATGTGAAGCCCGGCAACGCCATGCCGCTGAAGAACATCCCGGTCGGCTCCGTGCTGCACAACGTCGAGCTGAAGCCCGGCAAGGGTGGTCAGCTGGCCCGTTCGGCCGGCACCTACCTGCAGCTGGTTGGCCGCGACGGCGGGTACGCCCAGCTGAAGCTGCCCTCGGGCGAGCTTCGCGTGGTCCGCGGGGACTGCATGGCCACCCTGGGTGCCGTGTCGAACCCGGACAACATGAACACCAACAAGGGCAAGGCCGGTCGCAGCCGTTGGCTGGGCATCCGCCCGTCCGTCCGTGGTGTCGCCATGAACCCGATCGACCACCCGCACGGTGGTGGTGAAGGCCGTACCTCGGGTGGCCGTCATCCGGTCACGCCGTGGGGCAAGCCGACCAAGGGCAAGAAGACTCGTCACAACAAGAAGACGGATGGCCTGATCCTGCGCCGCCGTCATTCGAAGTAAGGAGGGCGGACGATGGCACGCTCCGTTTGGAAGGGCCCGTTCGTCGACGGCTACCTGCTCAAGAAGGCGGACAAGTCGCGGGCTTCGGGCCGCAACGAGATCATCAAGATCTGGTCGCGTCGCTCGACGATCCTGCCGCAGTTCGTGGGTCTCACGTTCGGCGTGTACAATGGCCACAAGTTCCTGCCGGTTCTGGTGACCGAGAACATGATCGGCCACAAGTTCGGTGAGTTCGCTCCGACGCGCACCTTCTACGGGCACGCGGCGGACAAGAAGGCGAAGAGGAAGTAAGCCATGGGCAAGCCCTCCAACCCCAGCCGTATCGCGGAGAACGAGGCGATCGCCTCCAATCCGATGATCCGCACCAGCCCGCGCAAGCTGAACCTCGTCGCCCAGCTGATCCGGAACAAGGACGCCAGCAGCGCCGTGGCCGAGCTGACCTTCTCCAAGCGCCGCATCGCCGGCGAGGTGAAGAAGGTCCTTCAGGCCGCGATCGCCAACGCCGAGAACAACCATCAGCTCGATGTGGACCGCCTGTACGTCTCCTCGGCGACGGTCGGTCGCGCCCTGGTGATGAAGCGCTTCCACGCCCGTGCCCGTGGCCGTGGCGCGCGGGTCGAGAAGCTGTTCTCCAACCTGACGATCATCGTGCGTGAGCGCGAAGCCGCCGCTGCCGAAGGGGCCGAGTAAGATGGGTCAGAAAGTCAATCCGATCGGGCTGCGCCTCGGCATCAACCGGACCTGGGACAGCCGTTGGTTCGCCAAGCGCGACTACGCCAACCTGCTGCACCAGGACCTGAAGCTGCGCGGCTATCTGCAGGGCCGCCTGCAGCAGGCCGGCTGCTCGCGCGTCATCATCGAGCGTCCGGCCAAGAAGGCCCGCGTCACCATCCACTCGGCCCGTCCGGGCGTGGTGATCGGCAAGAAGGGCGCGGACATCGAGAAGCTGCGCACCGAGCTGTCGAAGATGGCCGGCGGCGAGGTGAGCCTGAACATCATTGAGATCCGCAAGCCGGAGATCGATGCCAAGCTCATCGCCGAGAACATCTCCAACCAGCTCGAGCGCCGTGTCGCCTTCCGTCGCGCCATGAAGCGCGCCGTGCAGTCGGCCATGCGTCTGGGCGCCCAGGGCATCCGGATCAACTGCTCCGGTCGTCTCGGCGGCGCCGAGATCGCCCGCCTGGAGTGGTACCGCGAGGGCCGCGTTCCGCTGCACACCCTGCGTGCGGACATCGACTACGGCACCGCGACCGCGAAGACCACCTACGGCACCTGCGGTGTCAAGGTGTGGGTCTTCAAGGGCGAGATCATGGCGCACGACCCGATGGCGCAGGACAAGCGCATGGGCACCGAGCCGGTGTCGACCGATGGCGAGCCGCGGCGCGAGCGTCGCGAGCGTGGTGACCGTGAGGAGCGTGGGGGCCGTGGTCGCGGCGACCGTGACCGCTCCGAGCGGGCTGACCGCTAGTAAGGGGCACGAGCGATGCTTTCTCCGAAGCGTACCAAGTACCGCAAGGCCCACAAGGGCCGCATCCACGGCAACGCGAAGGGCGGCACCCAGCTGAACTTCGGCTCCTTCGGCCTCAAGGCCCTGGAGCCGGAGCGCATCACGGCCCGCCAGATCGAGGCGGCCCGCCGCGCGATCACCCGCGCCATGAAGCGTCAGGGCCGCGTGTGGATCCGCGTGTTCCCGGACCTGCCGGTCTCCACCAAGCCCGCCGAAGTCCGCATGGGTTCCGGTAAGGGCACGCCCGAGTACTGGGCGGCCCGCGTTCATCCCGGCCGCATTCTGTTTGAGCTGGACGGCGTGCCCGCGGATGTGGCAAAGCAGGCGTTCGCCCTGGCGGCCGCCAAGCTGCCGATCAAGACCAAGCTGGTGACCCGCCTCGGCGGCGGTGAGGAGGTGGCGGCATGAAGTCCGTCGACGTTCGCGCGAAGAGCACCGAGGAGCTGAACGATCAGCTCCTCCAGCTCAAGAAGGAACAGTTCAACCTGCGTTTCCAGCGGGCCTCCGGCCAGCTGGAGAACACCGCGCGGGTGCGAGTGGTGCGTCGCGACATCGCGCGCATCAAGACGATCCTCGGCGAGCGCACGCGCTCGGCCGAAGCCGGCAAGTAAGGAGGGCTACCTATGCCTCGCCGCGTTCTGCAGGGCACGGTGGTCAGCGACAAGGGCGACAAGACGGTTATCGTCCTGGTCGAGCGCCGCGTCATGCACCCCGTGTACAAGAAGTTCATTCGTCAGTCGAAGAAGTACGCCGCCCACGACGAGGGCAACCAGTTCAAGGTCGGCGATACCGTTTCGATCATCGAATGCCGCCCGATCTCCAAGCGCAAGCGCTGGACGGTCGTGCTTGAGTCCGCCGCCGTTAGCGGCGCCGCGTAAACGGAAGGGTACAAACCATGATCCAGATGCAAACCAACCTGGAAGTCGCCGACAATAGCGGGGCGCGCCGGGTGCAGTGCATCAAGGTGCTTGGCGGGTCCAAGCGGAAGGTGGCCACCGTCGGCGACGTCATCGTCGTCTCCGTGAAGGAGGCCATTCCGAAGGGTCGCGTCAAGAAGGGCGACGTGCATCGCGCCGTCATCGTCCGCACCGCGAAGGAACTGCGCCGGGAGGACGGGTCCGCGATCCGTTTCGACCGCAATGCCGCCGTGCTGATCAACAAGCAGGGCGAGCCGATCGGCACGCGTATCTTCGGGCCGGTCACTCGTGAGCTTCGCGGCAAGAAGTTCATGAAGATCATCTCGCTGGCGCCGGAGGTGCTGTGATGGCCGCGAAGATCAAGACCAAGGACATGGTCGTCATCCTTGCCGGCAAGGACAAGGGGAAGACCGGTGAGGTCCTCAAGGTCATCCCGGCGGAAAACCGTGTCGTCGTGCAGGGCGTGAACGTGGTGAAGAAGCACCAGCGTCCGAGCGCCACCTCGCAGGGCGGCATCGTTGAGTTCGAGGCGCCGATCAACGTCTCGAACGTTGCTCATGTCGACCCCAAGGACGGCAAGCCGACCCGCGTCGGTTTCAAGGTCCTTGAGGATGGCCGCAAGGTGCGTGTCGCCAAGCGGTCCGGCGAAGTCATCGACGTGTGAGGACCGGACCAATGGCTGCACGTTTGAAGGAAGTGTACGACTCCAAGATCCGCGCCGCGCTCAAGGCTGAGTTCGGCTACGCGAACGACATGGAAGTTCCGCGGATCGAGAAGATCGTCATCAACATGGGTGTCGGCGAGGCTGTCGGCGACTCCAAGAAGATCCAGAATGCGGTGAGCGAACTGACGGCGATCAGCGGCCAGAAGCCGATCGTCACGAAGTCCCGCAAGTCGATCGCGCAGTTCAAGCTGCGTGAGGGCATGGCGATCGGGTGCAAGGTCACGCTCCGCCGTGACCGCATGTACGAGTTCCTGGATCGCCTGGTCACGATCGCGTTGCCGCGTGTCCGCGACTTCCGCGGCATTCCCGGCAACAGCTTCGACGGCCGTGGCAACTATGCCATGGGCGTGAAGGAGCAGATCATTTTCCCGGAGATCGACTACGACAAGATCGATCAGATCCGCGGCATGGACATCATTTTCGTCACCTCGGCGAAGACCGACAAGGAGGCCAAGGCTCTCCTGAAGGCCTTCGACATGCCGTTTGTGGCCTGATTGGCTGGAGCACGACCCCATGGCTAAGACCAGTGCCATCGAGAAGAACAAGCGTCGCACCAAGCTGGTGAAGCAGTTCGCCAACAAGCGTGCCCGCCTGAAGGCCATCGCCTCCGATCGCTCCCTCCCGCCGGAAGAGCAGTTCGCCGCCCGCCTCAAGCTGGCCGAAATGCCGCGCAACTCGTCGAAGGTGCGCATCCGCAACCGCTGCGAAATGACCGGCCGTCCGCGGGCGTTCTATCGCAAGTTCAAGCTGTCCCGCGTCACCCTCCGCGAACTGGCCTCGACCGGCCAGATCCCGGGGATGGTGAAGTCGAGCTGGTAAGGAGGGTCGGAGAATGTCTTTGAGCGATCCGCTCGGCGATATGCTGACCCGCATCCGCAACGGTCAGCACGCCCGTATGTCTGTTGTGCAGAGCCCGGCGTCGAAGCTGCGCAGCAACGTGCTTGAGGTTCTCAAGCGCGAGGGTTACATCCGCGGCTACTCCGAGGAGGAGCTGCGCCCCGGCATCAAGAACCTGAAGATCGAGCTGAAGTATCACGAAGGCGAGCCTGTGATTAAGCAGATCGCCCGCGTGTCGAAGCCCGGCCGCCGCGTCTATTCGAAGATCACCGATCTGCCCCGCGTCTTCAACGGCCTCGGCATCGCGATCCTCTCCACGCCGCGCGGCGTGATGTCGGACAATGAGGCCCGCGCCGCCAACGTCGGCGGTGAAGTCCTCTGCCGCGTGTTCTAAGGGGGACCCTTCGATGTCGCGCATTGGAAAGCATCCCGTGCCGGTTCCGGCTGGTGTTGACGTCTCCGTCAACGGCCAGCAGGTGTCGGCCAAGGGCAAGCTGGGTTCGCTCAGCCTGACCCTCATCGACGACATCACGGCCAAGCTGGAAGACGGCAAGGTCGTGGTGGCCCCGGCGAACGACAGCAAGCGCGCCCGCGTCATGTGGGCAACCTCGCGCACCCTGATCAACAACATGGTCACGGGCGTCAACCAGGGCTTCACCATCAACCTCGAGATCAACGGCGTCGGTTACCGTGCCGCCGTGCAGGGCAAGGAGCTGGTCATGCAGCTCGGCTACTCGCACGACGTCAAGTACCCGATCCCGGAGGGCATCACCATCAAGTGTGACAAGCCCACCGCGATCTCGGTGTCGGGCTTCGACAAGCAGAAGGTCGGTCAAGTCGCCGCGGAGATCCGCGGTTGGAAGAAGCCGGAGCCCTATAAGGGCAAGGGCATCAAGTACGAGACCGAGACGCTGATCCGTAAGGAAGGCAAGAAGAAGTAAGGTCCGCCATGCTCAAGCCAAAGCAACTCCACGAGCGCCGCAAGCAGCGCGTGCGCGCGCAGATTGCCAAGAAGGCCGGCGGGCGGGCTCGCCTCTCGGTTTTCCGGTCCAATCTGCACATCTACGCCCAGATCATCGACGACGAGAACGGCCGCACGGTCGCCTCGGCCTCGTCCGTGGAAAAGGAGCTGCGCGAGCAGCTCAAGCACGGTGGGAACGTCGAAGCCGCCCAGAAGATCGGCGCGCTCATCGCCGAGCGCGCCAAGGCGGCGGGCGTCACCGAGGTCGTGTTCGACCGTGGTGGCTACATTTACCACGGCCGGGTCAAGGCCCTGGCTGACGCCGCCCGCGAGGGCGGGCTGTCGTTCTAAGGAGGCTCCGAAATGGCACGTGAAAGAGGCGAGCGGAGCGACCGTGATCGGCAGCCGCGCGATCGCGACCGGGAAGAGAGCGAGCTGATCGAAAAGCTCGTCGGCATCAACCGCGTCGCCAAGGTTGTGAAGGGTGGCCGTCGCTTCGGCTTCGCCGCCCTGGTGGTGGTCGGTGACGGCAAGGGCCGCGTCGGCGTCGGATCGGGCAAGGCCCGTGAAGTGCCGGAGGCGATCCGCAAGGCCACCGACCAGGCGAAGCGCGGCATGATCCGCGTTCCGCTCCGCGAGGGCCGCACGCTGCACCACGACTCCAACGGTCACTTCGGTGCCGGCAAGGTCGTGCTGCGCACCGCTCCGGCCGGTACCGGCATCATCGCCGGCGGTCCGATGCGCGCGATCTTCGAGGCGCTGGGTGTGCAGGACGTGGTGACGAAGTCCATCGGCACCTCGAACCCGCACAACATGATCAAGGCGACCTTCGACGCCCTGTCGCAGGTTTCCAGCCCGCGCAGCGTCGCCGCCCGTCGCGGCCGTCGCGTGAGCGACATCCTCGGCAAGCGTGAAACCGGCGCTGCCGGTGCGCAGGAGGCTTGATCATGGCCGAGAAGAAGACCGTCATCGTCACCCAGACCGGCAGCCCGATCGGCCGCAAGCACGACCAGCGTGAGACGCTGGTCGGTCTGGGTCTCAACAAGCTGCACCGGACCCGCGAGCTGGAGGACACTCCGGCCGTGCGGGGCATGATCGCCAAGGTCGCGCACCTGGTCCGCGTCGAGAACGAGGGCTGAACCCATGACGAAGCTGAACGATCTCCGGGACAACCCCGGTGCCCGTAAGGAGCGCATGCGCGTCGGCCGCGGTATCGGCTCTGGCAAGGGCAAGACCGGCGGCCGTGGCGTCAAGGGTCAGACCTCGCGCACCGGCGTGGCCATCAACGGCTTTGAAGGCGGCCAGATGCCCCTTCACCGCCGCCTTCCGAAGCGCGGTTTCCGCAACATCTTCGCGAAGGAATACTCGGTCGTGAACCTGGGCCTGGTCCAGAAGTTCATCGACGCCGGCAAGCTCGACGCCAGCCAGACCATCGATGCGGTGGCCCTGGAAGCGGCGGGTGTCACCGGCAAGGTGAAGAAGGACGGCGTTCGTCTGCTGGGCAAGGGCGCCCTGACGACGAAGGCCAGCTTCACCGTGGCCGGCGCCTCCAAGTCGGCTGTGGAAGCGGTCGAGAAGGCGGGTGGCAGCGTCACGCTGACCGCGTCCGCCGCCGAAGCCGCCGAGTGATCGGAAGCCCGCGCTTGCGCGCGGGTCCCCTCCGGCACTAAATGAAGCGAAGTTGCGAGGGGCGGCCTGCATCCTGCAGAGCCGCCCCGTTCGTGCATTAGGGACAGGGATACGACCCATGGCATCAGCGGCCGAGCAGCTTGCCGCGAACATTAATTTCGGGGCCTTCTCCAAGGCAACCGAGCTGAAGAAGCGGATCTGGTTCACCCTTGGTGCCTTGATCATTTACCGCCTGGGCACCTACATCCCGATTCCGGGCGTCAACCCGCAGATCCTGGCCGATATTTTCCGGCAGCAGGGCGGGGGCATCCTGGGCATGTTCGACATGCTGGCCGGCGGCGCGCTGCACCGCATGACGATCTTCGCGCTCAACATCATGCCGTACATTTCGGCCTCCATCATCGTGCAGCTTCTGACCGCGGTGTCGCCGCAGATGGAAGCGCTGAAGAAGGAGGGCGAGTCGGGCCGCAAGAAGCTGAACCAGTACACCCGCTACGGCACCGTCCTTCTGGCGACCGTGCAGGCCTGGGGCTTGGCGGTGGGACTCGAGGCGATGACCGGCGCGTCCGGCGCCGCGGTTCCGGAACCGGGGCTGTTCTTTAAGATCGCCACGGTCATCACGCTGGTCGGCGGCACGATGTTCCTGATGTGGCTGGGTGAGCAGATCACCGCCCGCGGCATCGGCAACGGCATCTCCCTCATCATCTTCGCCGGCATCGTCGCCGAGCTGCCGCGCGCTCTCGTCAGCACGCTGGAACTGGGCCGCACCGGCGCGCTGTCCACGCTGTTCATCGTCTTCCTGCTGCTGATGGCGGTGGGCGTCGTGTTCTTCATCGTGTTCATGGAGCGCGCGCAGCGCCGCCTGCTGATCCAGTACCCGAAGCGGCAGATGGGCAACCGCGTGTTCGGCGGCGAAGCGTCGCACCTGCCGCTGAAGCTGAACACGTCGGGCGTCATCCCGCCGATCTTCGCGTCGTCGCTGCTGCTGCTGCCGCTGACCGCGGTCGGCTTCGCCGGCGGCGAGGGTCCGGAGTGGCTGCAGACCGTCACGCGCTATCTGGCGCACGGCACGCCGCTCTACATGATCCTGTATTCGGCGCTGATCATCTTCTTCTGCTTCTTCTACACGGCCATCGTCTTCAACCCCGCGGACACGGCCGAGAACCTGCGTAAGTATGGCGGCTTCATTCCCGGCATCCGTCCGGGCAAGAACACCGCGGACTACATCGACTACGTGCTGACCCGCCTGACGGTGATCGGTTCCGCGTACCTTGTGGCGGTTTGTCTCCTCCCCGAAATCCTGATTTCCCAGCATTCGGTTCCGTTCTATTTTGGCGGCACCAGCCTGCTGATCGTGGTCACGGTGACGATGGACACGGTTGCGCAGATTCATTCCCATCTGCTGGCCCACCAGTATGAGGGGCTGATTAAAAAAGCGAAGCTTCGGGGGAGAAAGTAATGAATCTCATTCTGCTCGGACCGCCGGGCGCCGGGAAGGGGACCCAGGCGCGGCGTCTCGAAGACACGCGCGGACTCGTCCAGCTTTCCACGGGCGATATGCTCCGCGCGATGGTCGCCGAGGGTGGTCCGCTTGGGCAGCAGGCGAAGGACATCATGTCCGCCGGCAAATTGATGCCGGACGAGCTGATGGTCAAAATCATCGCTGAGCGCATTTCCAAGCCGGATGTCGCCAACGGCTTCATCCTCGACGGCTTCCCGCGGACGGTCGCCCAGGCCGAGGCGCTGGACACCATGCTGTCGGACAAGGGCCTGAAGCTCGATCATGTGATCGAGATGAAGGTCGTCGACGACATCCTGGTGGAGCGCATCACCGGTCGTTACACCTGCGCCAAGTGCGGCAAGGGCTATCACGACGTCTTCGAGAAGCCCAAGGTCGAGGGCGTGTGCGACGTTTGCGGCAGCACGGAGTTCAAGCGCCGGGCCGACGACAACGCCGACACGGTGAAGACCCGGCTCGCCCAGTATCACGAGCAGACCGCGCCGATCCTCCCGTATTACCAGAGCCGAGGCGTTCTGAAGACGGTGGACGGCATAGCCGAGATCGACGATGTGACCAAGCAGATCGAGGACATCCTGGCCGCTTGACCGGGATCGTCATAGTCCGCTGAAAAGAAAAGCCGCGGGGTTTCCGGACCCCGCGGCTTTTTCATGTGTCGGCGATGGAGCGGGGAGGGCGGACCTCCCCGGTCGACCCGCCTCTACGGATTGGCGTCGGTGTCGGGGTGGGACAGGTCCTCCGCCTTCCGGCTCAGGTCGTTGTAACGGTCGAGCACCCAGCCGAGGTGGTCGGTGGCCGCAACGGCGGCGGCATCGGCGTCACGGCGCCGTATGGCGTCGTAGATGGCGCGGTGATGGTCGATCATCAGCGCCTCGCGGCCCAGCGCGAAGGGCTCCGTGTGATGGTATTCCATCATCTGGCCGAGGATGTCGCGGATGGTCGCCAGCAGGTGCAGGTAGACCGGGCTTCCCGCCGCCTGGGCGACGGCGAGGTGGAAGTCCATGTCGTCGGCGGCCTGCTTGCCGTCGCGGCCCGTCTCGCCCATTGCGGCGAGGACTCGCCCGATGTGGTCGATCTGCTCCTGGGTCGCGCGTTCGGTGGCGCGCCGCGCCGCCCAGCTTTCCAACGCCTGCCGGATCTCCACGAGGTCGCAGAGGTTGGTGTGCTTCACCCGGACCATCTCGGTCAGGGCGCCGTCCATGGCACCCGCAGAGGACACCACCCGCGTGCCGCCGCCCTGGACGGCGGTCAGGAAACCTTGGGTCTTCAGCTTCTGCAGGGCGGCGCGCACCGACACCCGGCTGACATGGAGCTGCTCGGCGAGTTGGCGCTCGCCGGGCAGGCGCTCCCCCGGAACCAGTTCGCCGCGGGCGATCCGTTCTAGAATCCGTTCCGCCACCCATTCGGAAATGCGCTGGGAGGAGGCCGGTACGTGGTGGGGTTCTTCGGTGTCGGACACGGTGGCATGCCCTTTCATCAGCAATCGGTCATAGGTCGTACCCGAGTCGGGCAAATCTCGTCAACTCGCATCCGGACGGCGGCGTATGGACCGCGTCGTCCGTCGTGCCTTATCGGCTCCCGCGGCGTGCCACCAGGATTCCGGCCAGCACGATGGTCCCGCCGACCGCCTGGAACGCGCCGAGCGGCTCGGCGAGCAGCGCCCAGGCCAGAACCGCGGCGGCGGCCGGCTGGAGCAGCAGGCTGACCGAGGAGAAGGCGGCGGGCAGATGGGCCAGCGCGTAGGCGATCAGGCTCTGGCCGCCGGCGTGGCTGACCAGGGCCAGCCCCAGCAGCACGCCCCAGCCGCCGAGCGAGCCGGCGATCAGGCTTTCCCCCGACAGCAGGGCGATGGGCAGCAGGGCGAGGCCGGTGACGACGCCGCTCCAGGTCATGATGGTGGCGGTCGAGAACTCCGACCGCAGACGGCCGACCATCAGGAAGTATCCGCTGTAGAACACGGCGGTCAGCAGCCCAAGAGCGTCGCCGAACAGGTGGTCCGGGCTCAGCTGCAGGCTTTGCCCCATCAGCACGATGGCCCCGCACAGCGCCAGCGCCAGCCCAGTGAGGAAGGTGCGGCTGAACCGCTCCTTGAACACCAGCCAGGACACCAGCGTCACGAAGATCGGCGCGAAGTTGGCGAGCAACGTGGAATTGGCGACCGAGGTGTAGCGGATCGACCAGTGCCAGATCGCAAGGTCGCCCGCGAAGAACAACCCGGCGGCGGTCAGTCGGGCATAGTCGTTGAGCGATGAAGGCTTGCGGGAGCGCGCGCCGCCCTTGGGCTCCATGGCCATCCAGACCCACAGAGCGGGGATGGCGAAGGCCAGCCGCCAGAAGGCGGTGGCGCTCGGGCCCAGTTCGGACAGGCGCACGAAGATCGGGGCGAAGGCGATCCCCAGTGCCCCGGTCAGAAGGGCGATCAGCGCGATCCGCTGCGCGGAATCGACGCGCGCGACGGGGGCGAGGGTGCTGGCGTCCGGCATGGCGCCCGTTATAGCGGACGCACCCTGCGGGCGCCACGGTCCCCCGCCGCATGGCACATCTGCGGAAGACCCGGATTGTGGGGCATTGCCGCGGCGGTGGGATCATCCTTGCGTCCGGACCGTTGCCCTGGTGACCCTTCGGCGGGAACTTCCGCTGCAACCGAGACCCTGCAATACTGTGCCATCATGACGCAGCGATCCCCCTGCAAGCCCGCCGAACACCCCCGACCGGTGACCCTGCCGTCGCCGCCGCGCGCCGCGCCGCCCTCGCCGCTGCTGGGTCCCGACGATCCGCCGCCGTTCACCGTCCTGCGCCCGGAGTCGGACAGTCCGGTCCTGCTGCTGTGCGACCACGCCTCGCGGGCGATTCCGAAGGCGCTGGGGACGCTGGGGCTGGACGAGACCAATCTGTGCCGGCACATCGCCTACGACATCGGCGCGGCCGAGGTGACGCGGCGGCTGTCCGAACGGTTCGGGGCCACGGCGGTGCTGTCCGGCTATTCCCGGCTGGTCATCGATCCGAACCGCGCGCTGAACGACCCGACGGCGATCCCGGTGGTCAGCGACGACGTGGTGATCCCCGGCAACCGGGCCCTCGACCGGTCCGAGGAGGAGCGGCGCATCGACGCCATCTTCCGGCCCTATCACGCGGCGGTCGCCGCCGAGGTCGCCCGGCGGCGGGAGCGCGGGCAGGTGCCGGTGCTGCTGTCGATCCACAGCTTCACGCCCGCCATGCGCGGCGTCGCCCGGCCCTGGCATGTCGGCATCCTGTGGGACCACGACCCGCGCATTCCGATTCCGATGATCGCGCGGCTGCGCGCCGACGGGCGCTGGTGCGTCGGCGACAACGAGCCCTATTCGGGCCGGACGACCTTGGGCGGCACGGTGGAAAGCCACGCCACCCCCGCCGGGCTGCCCAACGTCCTGGTCGAGGTGCGCCAGGACCTGATCGCCACGCCGGAGGGGGCGGCGCTGTGGGCTACGGTGCTGGGCGATGCGCTGGAGCCGATTCTGGCCGACCCCGGCCTCTACGAAATCAAACTGTTCCCGCGGGAGTGAGCGTTCATGGAGCCTGCCTTCACGCTGGGGCTTGAGGAAGAGTATCTGCTGGTCGACCGCAGTTCGCGGGACATCGCGCGAAACCCGCCGGACGAGATGCTGGAAGCCTGCCAGGAGCAGGCGCCGGGTCAGATCCACCCGGAGTTCCTGCGCTGCCAGATCGAGGTCGGCACGCCGGTCTGCGCCAATCTCAAGGAGGCGCGGGCGGAGCTGGCGCGGCTGCGCGCGACGGTGGCCGGGGTGGCGCGCGCCCACAATCTGGCGCCCATTGCCGCCTCCACCCATCCCTTCGCCGCGTGGGAGCCGCAGAAGCACACCAACCGCGACCGCTACAACATGCTGGCCCGCGACCTGGGCGCGCCGGCGCGGCGGCTGATGATCTGCGGCATGCACGTCCATGTCGGAATCGAGGACGACGACCTGCGCATCGACCTGATGAATCAGGTCCGTTACTTCCTGCCGCATTTGCTGGCGCTGTCCACCTCCTCGCCCTTCTGGCGGGGGCAGGACATGCAGCGGAAATCCTACCGGCTGGCGGTGTGGAACGAGCTGCCGCGCACCGGCATGCCCGACAGCTTCCAGAGCTTCGGCGAGTACCAGCAGCAGGTGAACGTCCTGGTCAACGCCGGCATCATCGAGGACGCGAGCAAGCTGTGGTGGGACATCCGCCCGTCCCAGCGCTTCCCGACGCTGGAGATGCGGATCACCGACGTCTGCACCCGCCTCGACGACGCGGTGACGGTGGCGGCGCTGTTCCGCTGCCTGCTGCGCATGCTGTGGCGGCTGCGGCTGCGGAACGTGACGTGGCGGCCCTACAAGAACCTGCTGATCGGCGAGAACCGCTGGCGCGCCCAGCGCTACGGCCTCGACGAGGGGCTGGTCGATTTCGGGCGCGGCACCATCGTTCCCTACGCCGACCTGATGGAGGAGCTGATCGAGCTGACCCGCGAGGACGCGGAGCGATTCGATTGCGCGGCCGAGGTCGCCAACGCCCGCGACATCATCCGGCGCGGTACGAGCGCCCACCGGCAGGTGGCCATCTACCGCGAGGCGTTGGAGCAGGGCGCCACCGGCTGGGAGGCCCTGGCCCAGGTGGTCGACTGGCTGGCCGAGGAGACCATGGTCGGGGTGGAGTGATTTGCACCGAAGAGTTGCTTCGAAATCCATGGCAACTTTCGGAAAGCCACTACTTGACCTTTGCGTCATCCAGCCATACCCTCGCCGCAAATCAGCTCACCGAGTTGAGCAGGGCAGGCAAAAAATAACGAAGCAGCAGAGGGCCGCTCGCACCACGGGCGGCCCTTACCTTTTCAGGGGGATGGGAATGGCCGACGCCAAGTTCCTCAAGTTCGACACGCTAAGCCTGCACGCCGGCCAGCGGCCCGATCCGGCCACCGGGGCGCGGGCGGTGCCGATCTACCAGTCCACGTCCTACGTCTTCGACGACACCGACCATGCCGCCTCCCTGTTCAACCTGGAACGGCCGGGGCACATCTATTCCCGCATCTCCAACCCCACGGTGGCGGTGCTGGAGGAGCGGCTGGCGGCCCTGGACGGCGGTGTCGGCGCGGTCTGCACGGCCAGCGGCCAAGCGGCGCTGGCGCTCGCCATCATGACGCTGATGGATGCCGGCGGGCACATCGTCGCCTCCTCCTCGATCTACGGCGGCAGCCGCAACCTGCTGGCTTACACGCTGCCGCGATTCGGCATCACCACGACCTTCGTGAATCCGCGGGATCTCGACGGTTTCCGCGCGGCGATCCGGCCGGAGACGCGGCTGCTGTTCGGTGAGGTCCTGGGCAACCCAGGGCTGGAGGTGCTGGATATCCCCCGCCTGTCGGCGATCGCCCATGACGCCGGCCTGCCGCTGATGGTCGACGCGACCTTCGTCACGCCCTATCTGTGCAAGCCGCTGAGCGTCGGCGCCGATCTGGTCATGCATTCCTGCACCAAGTGGCTGGCCGGGCACGGCGTCGCCATCGGCGGGGTGGTGATCGACGGTGGCGCCTTCGACTGGGAGGCGTCCGGCAAGTTCCCGACCCTGACCGAGCCCTACGCCGGCTATCACGGCATCGACTTCGCGGAGGAATACGGGCCGGCCGCCTTCATCATGCGCGCCCGCGCCGAGGGGCTGCGCGACTTCGGCGCCTGCATGAGCCCGATGAACGCCTTCCAGATCCTCCAGGGCGTGGAAACCCTGCCGCTGCGCATGAAGGGCCACATCCACAACACCCGCAAGGTGCTGGGCTTCCTCGAATCGGAGGCCTACGCGGAGAACGGCAGCGTCGCCTGGGTCACCCATCCCGAGTTGCCCGATCATCCCGACCACCGGCTGCGTGCCCAGCTCCTGCCGCACGGTGCGGGCTCCATCATCTCCTTCGGGATCAAGGGTGGGCGGGAGGCCGGGCGACGCTTCATCGAGAAGCTGGCGCTGTTCTCCCACCTCGCCAACGTCGGCGACGCCAAGTCGCTGGTCATCCACCCCGCCAGCACCACCCACGCCCAGCTCGACGCCGAGGCGCTCGCCGCCGCCGGGGTGGGGGAGGACATGATCCGCCTGTCCATCGGACTGGAGGATTGCGACGACCTGATCGACGATCTGCGCCAGGCGCTGCGCGCCGCGACGAAGGCGTGAGGAGGCTGCCATGGACCTGACCGTCAACGGCCACGCCGTCTACGCCCACACCGGCGGACGGCCCTTCGACCCGGTGCTGCCGGTGATCGTGCTGATCCACGGCGCCGGCATGGACCACACGGTGTGGAGCCTGCAAAGCCGCCACCTCGCCCATCACGGGCGGTCGGTCCTGGCTGTGGACCTGCCCGGCCATGGCCGCTCCGGCGGGGCGCCGCTGCCCTCCATCGAGCAGTTGGCGGACTGGATCGTGGCGTTGCTGGACGCGGCGGGTGTGGCGAAGGCCGCGCTCGCCGGTCATTCCATGGGCGCTCTGGTGGCCCTGGAAACCGCGGCGCGCCATGGCGACCGCGTCGAATCGCTGGCCCTGCTGGGGGTGGCGGAGACGATGCCGGTCCATCCCGACCTGCTCGCCGCCGCGGCGCTGAACGACCCGTCCGCCATCGAGCTGGTCATCGGCTGGGGACACGGGCCGCGTGGGCATGTCGGCGGCGCCGCGGCGCCCGGACTGTCGCTGCTCCCCGGCGGGCGGCGGCTGATGCAACGGGCGCGGCCCGGTGTGCTGGGCGTCGATCTGGGCGCCTGCAACGCCTATGTCCGCGGCGGTGAAGCGGCGGCCGCGGTGTCCTGCCCGGCGCTGTTCCTGCTGGGCGGAGTTGACCGGATGACTCCGGCGAAGTCCGGCAAAGCGCTTGCCGCCAAAGTCAATGGTTCCGAAGTCGTGCTGCTTTCCGGCATAGGCCATATGGTTATGACAGAAGCACCAAACGCAACCACAGATGCTTTCGCGGCCCGGTTCTCTGCGCGCTAGGCCGGTTGTTTCTTCGTTCATTACAGTGCCATCATGAATCGTTAACAGATTCACGTCTTACTGATCTGCGTTGGAGCGGCGATGCGGAATGGTGAGCTGTGCGAAGACTTGAGCGGTCTGCCTATGCCCTGCTGGCGGGTGCCGGCGATATCATCGCCGTGCTGTCGCCGGACGGCCGGTTCGCCGAAATGGGGCCGGCGTCGCTGCGCGTCCTCGGCGTTCCTCCGGAGGCTCTGCTGGGGACGGCCGCGCTGGATTGGGTTCATCCGGACGACCGGGACGAGGTCGCCCGCCGTCTCGCCCGCCGTCTCGCCCAAGATCTCGCCGGACACGGGCACGGGGCGTCCGCCGACGGCATCGGCCGGTTCGCCTGCCGGCTGCGCCACGCGGCGGGTGGCTGGCGGCATCTGGAGGTGACGGCGCTGAACCGGCTGGACGACCCCGATGTCCAGGGGATTGTCCTCAACGCCCGCGACGTGACCGACCGGGTGGAGGCCGAACAGCGGCTGCGGGCGAGCGAAACGCTCTACCAGACCTTAGCGGACGCCGCCCCGGTCGGCATTTTTCAGGCGGATCGGGACGGCGCCATCGTCTCCGCCAACCCGCGCTTCGCCGCCATCGCCGGGCTGCCGCCCGATGCTTCGCATGGGCATGGCTGGCGCGCCGCGCTGCATCCGGATGACCGCAAGCGGCTGGACTCCGAATGGGCGGATGCCTTGGCGTCGGGACAGCCGATTCTGCTGAATTTGCGCTTCCGCGGGGCGGATGGCGGGATCACTCACGCCCTGTGCCAGGGCTCGCCGCTGGCCGACGCGGACGGGAGGATGCGGGGCTGCGTTGGCACGCTGACCGATATGACCGAATATGTGCGGACGGCCGACGCCCTGCTGATGGCGGAAGCCCGGACCAACGCCATCGTGGACGCCGCCGCCGACGCCATCGTCACCATGGACGGGGAGGGCATCGTCCACAGCTTCAACCCGGCGGCGGAGGCGATGTTCGGCATTCCTGCGGGCGACATGATGTGGAGCCGGATCGACCGGCTGATTCCGGACATCGTCGGGCTGCTTCAGGATGGCGGGCTGGCCGTCTACCAGCCGGGCGGCGAGGCCCATGGCGCCGGGGCTGTGCGGGAGGCCGTGGCGGTGCGGGGCGACGGCCGCTTCCCCATCGAACTGTCGGTGAGCGCGGTCGAGACGGGCGGGCGCCGCGTTTTCACCGGCATCATCCGCGACATCACCGCGCGCAAGCGCGCCGAAAGCGACCTGATCGCCGCGAAGGAGGCCGCCGAATCGGCGGACCGCGCCAAGTCGACCTTCCTTCAGGTCATGAGCCACGAACTGCGGACGCCGCTGAACGCGGTCATCGGCTTTGCCCAGGTGATCGAAATGCGGCTGCTCGGGCCGCAGGATGTGGACCGCTACATCGACTATGCCGGCTCGATCCGCCAGTCGGGCGAGCATCTGCTGGCGATCATCGACGACATACTGGACATCACGACGATCGAAGCCGGCGGGCTGCGGTTGAACGAAACACCCCTCGACCCGTCCGCCCTGGTGGGTGAGGCGCTGAATCTCGTCGCCATCCAGTCGGGCAAGCGCGGCGTGCCGATCCATATCGAGTTGGAGGACGGTCTGCCGATGCTGTTCGGCGACGCGCGGCGTCTGCGGCAGGTGCTGGTGAATCTGCTCTCGAACGCCGTGAAATTCTCCAACCCCGGCGAACCCGCCGTGGTGCGCGCGCGCCGCGGCGGCGACAGCGGGCTGGAATTGTCGGTGACGGACACCGGGATCGGCATCGCGGCGGAGGATCTTCCGAAGGCGATGACCCCCTTCGTCCAGGTCGACCAGTCGATGGCGCGGCGCTACGAGGGGATGGGGCTCGGCCTGTCCATCTCGAAACGGCTGGTCGAGGCGCATGGCGGCAGGCTGCACATCGACAGCGCGCCGGGGCAGGGGACCACGGTGACGGTGGCCTTGCCGCCGGGCCGGGTCATGGCCGACGGATGACGGCTACGGCGAGGCCTCCCTGCGGACGCAAAAACGGCGCCCCGGTTTCCCGGAGCGCCGTGCCGACGTGTGGAGGTTTCCGGTTACGCGGCCTGCTGGGTCAGCGCGGGCTTCGCCGTGCCGTTGGTGCCGATCTGAATGGTCCGCGGCTTCATCGTCTCCGGCACCTCGCGCACCAGATCGATGTGGAGCAGCCCGTTCAGCAGATTGGCGTTGCCCACCTTGATGAAGTCGGCAAGCTGAAAGCGGCGCTCGAAAGCGCGGCCGGCAATACCCCGGTAGAGGAATTGGCCGGTCTCCTGTTCCTTCTTAGCTTTTCCTGTGACCACCAGAGAGTTCTGCTGAGCGGTGATCTCCAGGTCTTCCGGGCCAAAGCCGGCGACGGCCATGGTGATCCGGTAAGCGTCGTCGCCCGTTTTTTCGATGTTGTAGGGCGGGTAGGACGCGGCGGCCTCGTCGCCGGTCATCGCGTTCTCCAGGAGTCGCGAGAGGCGATCGAACCCGACGGTCGAACGGAACAGGGGCGAAAGGTCGTAGGAGCGCATGACATATCCTCCAGATGAGCGATACAGCGATCGGAGACCACGATCATCGTCGGTCCCTCGGCTTGCGGATCCGGCGAACCCCAACTGGGCGTCCGCCGATACCGCGACAGATAAGCGAGCGTCCTTGCCGTTCAAGAGCGCGCTTTTCGAAATTCACCGGATCGCGCCGCCCCCGCCCACAGGGCGGACGGCGGGGGTCCATAACCACTCATCGATTGTTAATCAGTTGCGGCGAGGCTCGGAATCGGGCCATTCGGCCGCGGGAGGGGTACGGCCGTGATGGAAACACCGACCTTCTTCAACGGGACTTACGACGAGACGATGGCGTTGCTGATCGAGGCGCGCAATTACATCGCCTATCATGACGCCGCCAGCCATCGGGCGCTGCCGCCCCAGGTCCGGCTTCAGATCTCGTACGAATCCATGCGGGTGACCAGCCGCCTGACCCAGGTCATGGCCTGGCTGCTGGCACAGAAGGCCGTCCATGCCGGGGAGATGACCCGCGAGCAGGCGGCGAGCGAAGATTTCGCCCTGTCGGGCGGGGACATTTGCACCGATCCCTCCGGCCCCGACAACGAGCAGCTTCCGGAAGGCCTGCGCAGCCTTCTGGAGCGCAGCCACCGGCTCTACATGCGCGTCGCCCGCCTGGACGAGCGCGCCCGCGACGCGGTGGCACTGGCCGGCTGACGGCCGGCTTTTTCAAAAGCCGCAAACGCGAAAAGGGCGCCCGGCGGACCGGACGCCCCTTTTCGTTTTGCGGGCGAAGAAGCTTACTTCTTCAGGCCGAAGCTCGCGAAGCGCTTGTTGAACTTGGCGATCTGGCCGCCCGTGTCCAGCAGCTTCTGCACGCCGGTCCAAGCCGGGTGCGACTTCGGGTCGATGTCGAGGCGCAGCGTATCGCCCGGCTTGCCCATCGTGGAGCGGGTCTTGAACGTGCTGCCGTCGGTCATCACCACGTTGATCTCGTGGTAGTCGGGATGGATATCAGTCTTCATGGCCGGGGTTCCTGCAAAGCGAGCGCGGTCTATAGCAAAGCATGCGGAATGATGCAACCGCGTTCCTGCGCCGGAAAACTGGGCAGTCCTAAAGCTGGGCAGTCCTTAGGAATCGCCGCTTCGCCGTGCCGCCATGCCCGCGTGGTTCCATCCGCCGGCCGCACCATACCTTGTTCATAGGTCCCCCCCTTGCTATATGCCGGGCTTGCCCCCGTGCACCATCCGCACACTGTCCTGCCCTGGGGAGCCCCGGTGTCCCGTCCGTCGTCCAAGTCCGATCCGGTGTCCGAAGGGACGCCCGTCGCCGCAACGCGCCGTCGCAACCTGTCGCCGCTGCGCCGGCTGTTTCCTTTCCTCTGGCCCTACCGGCTGCACATTCTGGGGGCCATGCTGTCCCTGACCGTGGCCGCCGGGACCGTCCTGGGGCTGGGGCAGGGGATGCGCGTCCTGGTGGACCAGGGCTTCGTCGCGGGCGATTCGGCGCTTCTCGACCGGGCGCTCCTGGTGTTGCTGGTGGTCATCGTGCTGATGGCCGCCTCGACCTTCGGGCGCTTCTATCTGGTGAGCTGGATCGGCGAGCGGGTGGTCGCCGACATCCGCCGCGCCGTCTACAGCCATGTGGTGAAGCTCTCTCCGGGCTTCTTCGAGACCACCAAGACCGGCGAGATCCTGACGCGCCTGACCACCGACACCGAGGTGCTTCAGACCGTGGTCGGGTCCTCCGTCTCGATCGCGCTGCGCAACACGCTGATGTTCGTCGGCGGCACGGCGATGCTGCTGGTGACCTCGCCGAAGCTGGCCGGGCTGGTGTTCCTGGGCGTGCCGGTGGTCATCCTGCCGATCATCATCCTGGGCCGGCGGGTGCGCGCGCTATCACGGGCCAGCCAGGACAAGATCGCCGACCTCGGCTCCTTCGTCGAGGAGACGCTGGGCGCCATCCGCACCATGCAGGCCTACACGCACGAGGCCATCGACCGCAGCCTGTTCGGCGGGCGGGTGGAGGACGCCTTCGCCACCGCCCGACGGCGGGTGACGGTGCGCGCCATCATGACGATGATCGTCATCGTGCTGGTCTTCGGCTCCGTCGGCCTCATCCTGTGGATCGGCGGGCACGACGTGCTGGCCGGGCGGCTGACGGTGGGGCAGCTCTCGGCCTTCGTCATCTATTCGGTGGTCGTCGCCGGTTCGGTCGGGGCGATCAGCGAGGTGGCCGGCGACCTCCAGCGCGCCGCCGGCGCGACGGAGCGGCTGTTCGACCTGCTCGACACCGAGCCGGAGATCCGCGCCCCGGCCAACCCGCGCGCGCTTCTGGAACCGGCGCAGGGCGCGCTGTCCTTCCGCGACGTGCGCTTCCATTACCCGTCGCGCCCGGACTGGGCGGCGCTCAAGGAGTTCTCGCTGGAGATCGAACCTGGGGAGACGGTGGCCCTGGTCGGCCCGTCGGGCTCCGGCAAGTCCACGGTGTTCCAGCTTCTGCTGCGCTTCTACGATCCGCAGGCCGGGGCGGTCACCCTGGACGGGGTGGACGTCCGCGACGCCGACCCGGTGGAGGTGCGGCGGCGGCTCGGCCTCGTGGCGCAGGACCCGGTGGTCTTCTCCGCCAACGCCTGGGAGAACATCCGCTACGGGCGCCCGGACGCCAGCGACGCCGAGGTGCTCGCTGCCGCCGAGGCCGCCCACGCGCTGGAGTTCCTGCAAGCGCTGCCCGAGGGGCTGGACACCTTCCTGGGCGAAAAGGGCGTGCGGCTGTCCGGCGGCCAGCGCCAGCGCCTGTCCATCGCGCGGGCCATCCTGCGCGACCCGCCGGTTCTGCTGCTCGACGAGGCGACCAGCGCGCTCGACGCGGAGAGCGAGCGCATGGTGCAGGACGCGCTGGACAAGCTGATGACCCGGCGCACCACGATCATCATCGCGCACCGTCTGGCGACCGTCCTCAACGCCGACCGGATCGTGGTGATGGAGCAGGGGCGCGTCGTCGCCACCGGGCGCCACGCCGACCTCGTCCGTGAGGGCGGCCTCTACGCCCGCCTCGCGGCGCTCCAGTTCGACCGCGCGGCGGACGAGGCCGGGCTGGTCGGGGGCTGAGGAGCCCGCCGCCCTTCGGGCGCCGGGTGCGGAACCCGTCCGCGTTTGCGGCGGTTGTCGGGCCATGTCCACAGACACGACTCATCGTCCTTCACCGGTACGGGCGGCGGGGCTTTCCTGGGCGGGATACCTGCTGGGTTTCGCGCTCGGCGGCTTCTTCGACGGGATCCTGCTGCATCAGGTGCTGCAATGGCATCACCTGCTGTCGGCGGTCGAATCCTCGGCCGTGCAGGACATCCGCGTTCAGATCTTGGCGGACGGCCTGTTCCATGCGGCGATGTACCTCGTCGCGGCGGGCGGCCTGTGGCTGCTGTGGCGGAGCCGCCGCCGCTTCGCCGAGTCGGGGGCGGACCGGTTCCTGTTTGCCAACGCGCTGATCGGATTCGGCGTTTGGCACATCATCGACGGCGTCCTGTCCCACTGGATTCTCGGCATCCACCGCATCCGCATGGATTCGGCGAACCCGCTGTTCTGGGACCTGCTGTGGTTCGTCGTCTTCGGCGTCGCCGTCGCCGGGGCGGGCTGGCGGTTGCGGCGCGGCGGGGGAACGGGCGGTGGTGGCCGGGGCGCGCCGGTGGCCCTGACGCTGGCAATTCTGATCGCCGGGCCGGTCGCCGCTTTGCCGCCTCCGGGCGTGACCACGGTGATGGTGCTGTTCCAGCCCGGCACGACGGCGATCGAGGTCTTCACCGCCTTAGCGGCGGTGGACGGGCGGCCGGTCTGGCAGGATTCCTCCGGCCAGCTCTGGGCCATTGATCTGGGCGAGGGAGGCAGCCCGACCGCGCTGTACCGGCACGGCGCCCTGCTGGTCAGCAACACGCTGCTGCCGACCGGTTGCCTCGACTGGTTCCGGACCTGAGGCGCCGCCGCCCGGTCACGCCACGCCGAGGCGGCTCAGCGTCGGCAGGCGCTGGCGGGTGAAGCGGTCGAACCGGGCGCGCAGCTCCGCCATATTCGCCTCCTCCCCTTCGAGCCGCGCGCCGTCGCGCGACAGGGCGAGCCCATCCGCCGACAGCGCTTCCCAGGCGGTCGCCGCGGGGTCGGCGCCGGTGCGCCGGGCCAGCAGGAACAGCGCCTCCAGCCGCGACAGGGCGACGCCGGAGCCGAGAACGGGCGACGCCAGCGTGTCCAGCGTGTCGTCGCGGCGGTTGCGCTCCAGGATGGCGGCGTTGAAGCGGTCGGCCTGCAGAGCGCGCGCCGCTTGGCCAGCCTCGGGCAGGGCGGGCGCCGTCAGGGCGAGGCTGGTCAAAATCATCAGAGCGCGCAGCACAGCCTCCTCGCCGTGGCGGGCCAGGGCGGGCAGGGTGGCCAGCTCGGCCAGCGTCGGCGTGCCGGCGGCCAGCGCCTCGGCGAGCGGGCCGTGCAGATCCTGGGGCAGGGGCACGCGTCCGACCGGGGCCAGCACCACCTCCGGCAGATCGTCGGGCGGCACCAGAAGGGCGAAGCGGGTGGCGCGAAGCCGGTCCCGCCGCTCCGCCGTGGTCAGCCGCTCCGCCCCCTTCACGAACAGGTCGCGGCGGAAGGCGCGGTTGGTCAGCAGGTCGCGCAAGGTCTCGCGGTAGGCCGGGTCGCGCGCCTCGGCCAGCAGGGGCAGGGCGTCCGGCGGCAGGGACAGCTCGTCCATCTGCTCCATCGGGACGGCGGGGCCGGCGAAGTCCAGCTTGGCTGCGGCCAGCTCGCGCGCCACGTCGGCGTGGTAGAAAGCGGTCCAGTCGCGGTTCAGATACTCGTGGGCGATGTAGTTGGGCGACTTGCGTTTCAGCGAATCCAGCCGCGCCGGCAGCGCGTCCGCCTGGGCGAACGAGCCGGCGTTCAGGGCCGTCAGGCGGCTGGCGAAGGCCACGGCCTCCTCGATCCGTTCCGGCAGCGGGCCGGTGCGGTCGGCGCAATGCTCGACCAGGACGCGGCGCAGCGGCATGTAGGCGAGCGTGCCGGGCAGGGCGTTGTAGCTGACGAAGACCAGTCCGCCGGGCTTCAGCCGACGCTTCAGCATCTCGACCAGGATCGCCCGGTTTTCCGCGCTGACCCACGACCAGACGCCGTGCAGCGTCACGACGTCCAGATCCTTGCCCCCGCCCTGGGCGTAGTCGGCGAAGCTCTCCTCCAGGAAGGCGGCGTTGCCCAGTCCGGCCTCGGCGGCGAGGCGCTGGGCGCCGGCGATGTGGCCGGGGTTGAAGTCCACTGCCTCGAATCGGGCGCCGGGATGGCAGCCGGCCAGGACGGCGCTGCTCACCCCATGGCCGCAGCCGATCTCCGCGCAGGTGAAGAACCCGGCGGGGTCCATCGGGGGCCGCCAGCCGCGCAGGGTCAGCGCGAAGGACAGCAGCGCCGGCGACAGTTCCCGGTAGAAGGCATGGATGTAGCCGATCCCGCCCACATAGCCCTCGGTCCAGCCCTGCATCGTCTCCACTCCTTCCATCCGCCGCGAAAGGGTGATAGCGCCGGGCTTGGCGGCCTGTCAAAGAAGGCGGTTATGAACGGTGAATGCGGAGCCGGAATGAGCCCCGCAAAAAAATTCGATCCTATCCATTTTGGTATCGACAAGCCCCGGACCCTTCGCTATAAACCGCGCCACACCGGCCGGGACGACGGCTTGGCCGGACAGGAACCCTAGTCGATACGGTCAGGCACCCCCTGACGCAGAGACGAAGGCTTCGGTGCCGGTGTGAACGATAAGTGATGGGCGCATAGCTCAGTTGGTAGAGCAGCTGACTCTTAATCAGCGGGTCCAAGGTTCGAGTCCTTGTGCGCCCACCATCACTTGCCGGATCGAAAGGGATCGTTCCCAGGACCCTTTCATGCCGCCGGGTGTTTCGACGTCCGGATGGGAATGGGCGCATAGCTCAGTTGGTAGAGCAGCTGACTCTTAATCAGCGGGTCCAAGGTTCGAGTCCTTGTGCGCCCACCATTCCCTAAGATCGGTATGACAGCGACGCACACAAAAGGGCTGCCCTCGGGCGGCCCTTTGTGCGTTTGGGGCTCCGGGTGCGCGATCATGCCTGATTGGCGCCTGGGCGGCGGGGGACGAGCAGGTTCGCGGTCATCTGCTGCACGGTCTCTCCGTCCTGGTTGAGCGTGGTGGTGCGCACGCGGGCAATGCCGCGGTCGGGACGCTTGCCCGACACGCGGACCTCCAGGATCTCGCTCTCGATGCGCAGCACGTCGCCGGGGCGGGTGGGCTTGGGCCAGCGGATATCCTCCACCCCCATCCCGACGAAGCCGCCGGCGAGCGCGCCGTTCCCTGTGACGATCATCCGCATGGTCAGTCCGGCGGTGTGCCAGCCGCTCGCCGCCAGCCCGCCAAAGACGCTGTCCCGGGCCGCCTCGGGGTCGAGGTGGAAGGGCTGCGGGTCGAACTGGCGAGCGAAGGCGACGATGTCCTCCTCCGTCACAGTGACCGGGCCGCCGGTGAAGCGGTCGCCGGGGGTCAGATCGTCAAGATAGCGCATGGGGCTGTGAACTCCCGTCACGGGTTGCCTGGTCGCAATGCGTTAACCTCTGCAAGGCGGGAACGAAAGCGATACCTGCCACGCAAAAATTGCAAAGCTGTCGGGACGCAAAATGTCGGCACCGGAATCGCCCGCCGGGCATGGACCAACCCACACAACCGCGGGCCAACCCACAAAACAACGACGCCGCAGGGCGGGCCTGCGGCGGTCTGGTCCGGTCGGACGGAGCGTGAGTGTCGCCTATTCGGCGGCGGTGCTGGCCATGCGGCTGCGCACGGACGGCGGCGGCTGGTTCCCACGATAGTCCTGCAACCGCGTGGCGCGCAGGCCCCGCATGCCGTGGCTGTCGATCAGCCGCTGCCAGGACAGGAACTCCTCCACGGACAGGGTGTAGCGGCGGCACGCCTCCTCAAGGCTGATCAGCCCCGAACGCACGCCGGCCACAACCTCCGCCTTGCGCCGCATCACCCAGCGCTTGGTGTCCGGAGGGGGAAGATCATTTTCTGTCATCGGCCGTCCTGCTGGACCGATGACCGACGCTCCACTGGAGCCATCGTCGCTCATTTCAAGCTCGCGAGATGACATGCGCGGACGCTCCACCATCAGCAGTGTATTCCACGATTTGGTGGTAATCTACCCCTTCTCCGCTTAACAAAAGCCTAAACGATAGGGTTAATGTTTTAAGCATAAAAGGCATGGCGCATAGGTCCATTCGGACCCCTGCCCATGCCTTCGACCATGCGTCTGGACGACGCCTATGAGGGTGAGGGCGTGGCCCTCAGAACACCTTGCTGAGTTTCGACAGCGGAACCTCGACGCTGCCCACGGAGACCACCGTCTCGCCCTCCTTGTTGGACCCGATGCCGCTGACCGTGCCGAAGGTGAAGGGGGTCGCCTTGATGATGTCGTCCTTCTTCTCGGACACCGGGGCGATGTTCAGGCGGTACTGGCCCGGCTGGACGGCGTTCCCGCCGTCGTCCTTGAAGTCCCAGTTCACGACATGCTTGGTGCCGGCGGTGGTCTCGCCGGTCATCGACCGGACGACGCGGTTCTTGCTGTCCAGGATGTCCACCCGCACCGACTTGGCGGACTTCTCCAGCTCGTAGGCCAGCGGGGCCGCCGTCATGCCCTGGGTGTAGTCGAAGCTGTCGCCCTCGAAGGTGACGGTCCGGCCCAGATAGGCGAGGTTGGTCGAGTTGGTCGAGGCGTTCTGCAGCTTCAGCAGCTTGTCCAGGCGGCTGTTGGTCCCGATGTTCTGCTCCACGTTCGCGAAGTCGACCAGCTGCTTGGTCATGTCGTTCGTGTCCATGGGCTTCAGCGGGTCCTGGTTCTGCATCTGCGTGGTCAGCAGCTTCAGGAAATGTTCGAAATTGTCGCCCAGCCCCTTCACCGCGGTATCGAGCTTCTGCTCGTCGGCGGTCTTGGTGGTCTTGGTGGAGGTGTCCGTCTTCGTCTTGGTCTGGTTCAGGTTCCAGCTGCTGCCGTAATCGGTGTTGGTGGTGGCCATGGTCGTGGTCCTTCGCTGGAATGGCTGCGGCTGGTCTGAGTCAGGCTTGGATGTCGACGCGGCCCGGGGCCAGCGTCAGGGTGTAGGCGGCCTGCGCATCCTCCACCTCGCCGCTGCCGCCGCCGAAGCCGCGGCCCCGCCGGCCCGAGCCGCCCTGCCGCCCCGACTCCTGGAACGATTGGCCGCCTTCGCCGCGCAGGCTGAAGTTGAGGCTGTTGCTGTCCGCCTTCAGCCCAGCGTCTTGCAAAGCGCGTTCCAGATTGCGGCTGTCGCGTTGGAGAAGTTCGAGGGTCTGGGCCTTCTCCACGGCGACCGACGCGGTAACCCGGCCGTCCTGGCCGATCTCCAGCTTGATGTCGATGCGGCCCAGCTCTGCGGGGCGCAGGTTGATGGTGAACTGGTCGTTGCCGTCCAACACGTTCTTGCTGATGTGGACGGCCACCTGTTCCTGCACGCCCATCGGCAGACCGGCGGACCCGCGGGACGGGCGAAGCTGGGCGGTGGTCAAGCCCGTCTCCATCCCGCTCGCCGTGTGCACGCCTTCGATCCCGGCGAAAACCGGATGCGTCGGGGTGGTGGCGTGCGGGGAGCCGTCGCTCGGCGGCGGCGCGTCAGTGGCGGCCACGGCGGCGTTCAGGAACGCGCTTTGCCCGGCAGGCTTTGCCGGGTCGGCAACCGGTGCCTGGGGCGACGGCGGCTGGGCCAGGGACGCGGCGTTGCCGTTCGGGTCCGGGTTGCCGCGGTTGCCGGCGTTGGCGCCCGCATCGCCCTCGGCTCCGGTCCGGGTCGTACCCTTGGCCTTGGCCGCGGCGAGGTCGGCCGGGGATTGCGGCAGCGGCGCGCTGTCCTCGTTCGGCAGGTCGGCAACGGACAGGGCACCGGCGGACAGTGCGTCGGCGGCCGTCGCCGGCTTGTCCTTGGCAGTGGCGTCCTTCGGCTCGGCGTGGGGCGTCGGCACCTCGTCCTGCGGACCGCCCGGCGGGACGGTTTGGGCCGGCACCGCGTCCGCCGGCGTCGGGGGCGCTTCCGCAACCGGCTTCGCCGCGGCGGCGGCCTTCACGGACTCGTCGGCGGCGGCTTTGGTCTTGCCGTCCGGATGCGGAGCGCCTGCGGCCAGGGCGGCGGCCAAAGCGGCCTCGGCGGCAGGGTCACCGGCCAAAGGGGCCTTCTCGCCATCCGGAACCGAAGCGTCGGGTGGCGTCGTCGCGGCGGTCGCCTCGACCGTGCCATCCTCCGCCGTCCCCTTGGCCTCACCATCCGGCTCTCCGATGGCCACCGGGGCGATGGCCAGCGCCAGGGCGGCTTCACGGTCGGTCAGGACGGCGGACCGGTCGGTGGTGACCAACTCCACGGTGGTCTCGGTCACCGTGACGGTCAGGTCGAGAATCACCGCCTCGCCGGACCCGTCTTCGGTGGCCTGATCACCGGAGCCGTCCTGCGCGCCATCGTCGCCCAACACGCCGTTGATCTCGTCCGGCAAGGGCTTCCCGTCCGTGTCGGTCGGAAGGCTGATGCCGGTGGGCGAGGGCTTGGCGGCATCGTCCGGCACCGCCTTGGCGTTTCCGGCCTTCGCGTCCTTGGCTGCGGCGTGAGCCGCGGCGGCGGCGTTCCGCCGTTCGGTGCGCGTCGCGTGGGCGGAGTCGCCGGCCTTGGCCGCGTCGGACGCTTGGGCGTCCCTCCGCTCGGCGGTGCGCTGGGCGTCGTCCTTGCGGGCGGCACGGGAATCGGCTTGTGCCGTGGCTTCGGAGGTTTGGCGCGGCTTGGCGGGTTCCGCGCGGATCGGGTCGGGGCGGGAGGGCGCGCTGCGTTCCGCGGCCTTGCGGTCGGCGGCCCGATCGGCTGCAGCTCGGTCGGCCGCGTTCGCCGCAGCGTTGCGCCGATCCTGGGCCGTGGCCTCCGCCTGGGCTTGGTCGCGCTTGCGGGTGGCGGCCTCGCCGATCAGCCGATCCATCATGGAGGCGAACTTGTCGCTTCGCGGGGCCGTGTTCTGGCTGGACGAGGTCTGGCCCCGGACCAGGCTTTCGAACGCGGAGGGCGCGGTGTTCGTTTGGATGGCCATGGAACGGGTTCCCCGAAGCGGACAGGTGCACCCCGTGGAGAAGCAACTAACGGGCCAGTTTCAGGCCGGCGCCGGCTTGGTCCTCCATGGCCGCGCGCCCGGCAGTTCCGTCCGCCGGGCGGCAAATTCCGCCGGGTGGCCGGCGCTTCTTGCCGGACCCGGCAACGCCGAAGGGCCGCCCGGTGGGACGGCCCTTGCTGTGGTTTCCGGTGATGCCGGCGGAGGGGTCAGAGCCGGGGGTCAGAGCCGGGTGTTCAGCGTCGCGGAGGTGGACGGCCCGTGGCTCGGCGTGACGTAGGTCGCGCGCGGCGGAACCGGGGCGGTGCCGTAGGCGGGGGTGGTGGTCTGCCGGGCGCGGTTGATGGCGCCGACCACGGTGTCCACCAGGATCTTCTGCGCCGCGCTGTTCCGCCGAAGCGCGTCGGCGTTGGCGGCGGACGCCTCGTACAGGCCGCGCGTGGCCTCGCGCAACGCGGCCTTGGCCTCGTCGGGCAGGGCGGCCATGCCCTCGCGGTCCACGCGCAGCAGGCGCGACACCTCTTCGTAGACCAGCATCATCGGCTGCTTCTCGCGCCCCAGCCGGGCCAGCTCGGCGCTGGTGCAGTGCCGCATCACGGCTTCGGTCTCGCGCGCCAGATGGACGCTCAGCCGGTTCATCAACTCGACCAGAGCGGCGGCGCGTTCCTCCGCGTTCTTGGGCAGATTGGCGGCGGGAGCCTTGGACGGCTGCGGGAAACGGACGTCGACCTTATCCATGGTTGCCCTCCTGTGCGCGCAGAAGCTCGCGGTAAACCTGATCGGCGATGCCGAACCCGCCGCTGCGGGACACCTGCTTGCCGTATTCGTTGGTCAGCATGGAGCGGAACATCTCCTCCGCATGGCCGCCGCCGAAGGTCTGGTCCACTTCGATCCCGTCGAACATGTGGCCGAGCATCTGGGAGACGAAGACGCTCTCGAACTCGTTGGCGGACTGGCGGATCTTGGCGCGGATCGCCGGGTCCACCTTGCTCTCCGCGCTTTTGGGATCGACCAGATCGGTCCGCACCGCCGTCCGGACGCCCGTCTGGCCGTTGCCCAAACCGTTGCCCTGGGCGCGCTCGGCGGCCGCAGGCAGGCGCGGCGGCGGAAGACCGGGAAGGGAAAGCGTCGTATCCATCAGATCACCTCGATCTCCGCCTGCAGGGCTCCGGCGGCCTTGATCGACTGAAGGATGGCGATCATGTCCCGGGGACCCACGCCAAGCGCATTCAAGGATTGTACCAACTCCTGGAGCGTCACCCCGGAATTCATCACGGCGAGGCGGTTGTTCGACTGATCGTCCACTTGGATGTCGGTGCGCGGCACCACGGCGGTCTGGCCCTGGCTGAAGGGGCCGGGCTGGCTGACCTGCGGCGTCTCGGTGACGCGGATCGTCAGGTTGCCCTGAGCGATGGCGACGGTGGAGATGCGGACGTTCTCACCCATCACGATCACGCCGGACTTCTCGTCGACCACCACGCGGGCGACCTGGTCGGGGGTGACGCGGAGCTGTTCGATCTCGGTGATCAAACCGACGATGTCGCCGCGCCGCGCCTCCGGCACGCTCAGCAGGACCGAGGACGGGTCGGTGGCCTGCGCGCGGTTGCCGCGAAGCTGGATGTTGATGGCGGTCGCCACGCGCTGGGCCGTGGTGAAGTCCGGGTTGCGCAGCGACAGGCGCAGCACCGGCAGTTCGGCCAGCGAGAACTGGATCTCGCGCTCGACGATGGCGCCCGAGGAGATGCGGCCCGAGGTCGGAACGCCCCGCGTCACGCTGGCCCCCTGGCCCTGGGCGGAGAATCCCGACACCGCGATCGGCCCCTGAGCCACGGCGTAGACCTCGCCGTCGGCGCCCAGCAGCGGGGTGACCAGCAGCGTGCCGCCGAGCAGGCTCTTCGAATCGCCCATCGCCGACACGGTGGCGTCGATGCGCGTGCCCTGGGCGGAGTAGGGCGGCAGGGTCGCCGTCACCATCACCGCCGCCACGTTCTTGGTGCGCAGGTTGGTGCCGCGGGTGTTGACGCCCATCCGCTCCAGCATGCCGACAAGGCTCTGCTCGGTGAAGGGCGAGTTGTTGAGGCTGTCGCCCGTGCCATTCAGGCCGACCACCAGGCCGTAGCCGATCAGCATGTTGTCGCGTACGCCCTCGACGTCCACGACATCCTTGATCCGCGCCGAGGAGGCCGCGGCCGGTCCCGACAGCGCGAGCAGCGCCGCAGCCAGGGCGGCCAGCATCGCGACCGCACGCAGCAGGACGGCGGTGCGCGGCATGGTGGCACGGGGCAAGGCGGTGGCGGTCATGGCGGGGACACTCCTCAACGGCTGTCCCTTCCCATACAAACGGCGTGCCAGAGCCGCGGATGGCAGGCAAAGCGCAGGATCGGCAAGGGGAAGCGGCGGCGCCGGATGAAAAGGCCGGAAATTGGCACCGCGTCCGACCGCTTTATGTCACGGAAGCGGGGCAATTTTTGCCCGATTGCGGCAAACCTTGACCGGATGTTAAGGTGCTTCCATCTAGAGTATCGCGCTTTTCCGAAACCGGTTGCACGGAACATGAAAGTCGAAGGCCCCGGAAAACTTCGCGGCAGCAGCTCGGTCCGGCGCACGGGGAAGGCCGAAGGCTCGTCCGGTGCGTCCTTTTCCAAGCAGCTCGTCGGCGAGACCAACACCGCGCAGAACGTCCATGCCGCAGGGCCGCTGGCCGGCATCGCCAGCGTGCTGGCGTTGCAGGAGGTGGACGACGCGGCGGCCCGTGCGTCGCGCGGCAAGATGCGCGCCGAGGAGATGCTCGACAAGCTGGAAGAGATCCAGCACGGGCTTCTGGCCGGCACGCTTCCAGCCCAAAAGCTGATGGACCTTGTGAAAGTGGTGCAGTCGCGCCGCGTCCATGTGGACGACCCGCGGTTGGCCGACATCCTTGACCAGATCGACCTGCGCGCCCAGGTCGAGCTGGCGAAGCTCACCCCCTGAGCGGCCTATCCGGCCATAGGACCGGCTTTTCGGCCTCGGCCGTACGGCCATCGCGGGGCGTTTCACAAAACTTTGCTTCTCCAAGGGCTTGTTCGCGCTTCGATTGGCGAAGCGCGGGGTTGCGGTTGCCGATGCGCCTACCTATACTCCGCGCCGCCCGGATCACCCTTTTGCGTTGGATGCTCTCGGATGTCGTCTCCGCTTCTGCCTAAGAACTACACCCCGTCGGAAGACGAGGAGTTCATGAATCCCGTGATGCGGGAATATTTCCGCCAGAAGCTGCTGCGCTGGCGCGCGGAGCTGCTGGCCGAATCCAGCGAGACCCTGAGCAGCCTTCAGGAAGGCGGCATCCAGGAACCGGACATCGCCGACCGCGCGTCGGCGGAGACCGACCGGGCGCTGGAACTCCGCACCCGCGACCGCGAGCGCAAGCTGATCTCCAAGATCGACGCGGCGCTGGAGCGGTTGCAGGATGGGTCCTACGGCTATTGCGAGGAAACGGGGGAGCCCATCTCCGTCCGCCGCCTCGACGCCCGTCCCATCGCGACGCTGAGCCTGGAGGCTCAGGAGCGGCACGAGCGCATGGAGCGCACCCAGCGCGACGACTGACGCGACGGTTCTTCGCGTCTCTGGCCGCGCCTTGGACGAGCCTCCTCCGATCCCGGCGGGGGCTTTTGTCCGTCCGTGGACGCTGTCGCGGAAACTGCCGTCCAGCGGTCGCGGTTCGACCACAAGCTGAGGAAGGGGCGGCCCGCCCCTCTGTCGGAGCTTGGTTCGCTCGGGCCGGCCGCGAGCCCGCTGCAATGAACCGTCAAGCTACCGGTTTCGACCGGTCCCGGCCAGCCTGGGAAACGGCTTGCCACTCCCTGCCGCTCTCCATCACCGAACGAAGAACGCCTTCCGTCGACCGACTTGCCCTTCGGCGTGGCGCTTTCGCGCCTTTCGCCGGCTCACCCGGCACGGCTGTCCGCAACCCCATGGTGCGGGTTGCCAGAACGGCCTGTTGAGGGTGAAATGGACGTTCTGAAGCGGATCGAGACATTGCGGGCCTTGGTCGGTGAGACGCAAACACGCAGGGAGCGTCTCCTGGATCGATCCTTTGAGCGCCTGCGCTCCGCCGAGAAGGCGTTGGAAGGCTCTCACCGCCGGTTGAAAAGGAGGAAGCCCCATGACCCAAACGCATCATCCGGTGGACCGCTCTGAGCCGTCGAACAGTGAAGCGGAGGATTGGCATCGGCGCAGCGAGACCAGGCGCAGCAGAGCCGAGGAGGCGCGCGCCGGGGCCGAACGCAGGCGCGAAGCGGCCGAAGAGGAAAGGACCGTGAGCTACCAGCGCCAAGTCGAGGCGGAGGGCGCGAGACTTATTGCGGAAGAGGGACGGATCACCGGCGAGTCGCAGCGGCGGGAAGCTGAGGTGGTGCGCATTCAGGGCGAGGAGCTTCGCCGATCCGCCGAGACGGCCAGGCTTGCGGCGGAACAGGCCCGCCGCGCCGAAGAGGAGGCCCGGCGATTCCATGAGGCCAGCCGAAGTTACGCCGAGAAGGCCCGGCGTCACGCCGAGTGCGCGCGCGCCGACGCGGAGCGCGCCCGGGCGGCGAACGAGGAGCAGCGCCAGATCCTCGAAGAGATGCGGGAGACCGTGCAGCGTTACGAGGCGCTTCTGGCCCGGATCGGGTGACGGGGCTTTAGCGGACGGCAGGAAGGGCGGGGCAATTCCAGCCGGGCGGCAGGACCTTTCCGCCCACGCGGATCGTACCGGGCGGGAAGAAGCGGCCTTGCTCTCCCGGAACGTCGGCACAAGGACGCCCTAAAGCGCATTCTGAATTAATCTCAAAAGAAGCGATGACTTGGCGAGTCCCTGTTGCGCCGACGTTGCATGCAGCGAGATCAGTCAAGAAACTCTTGGGCGCCCTCACGCGAATGGAGAGGCCAAAAGGGCCGGTCGCGAGCACCGCGGCCATTGTTGAGGCCGCGCGTGCGGCGGAAGGAGATGCAGGGTAGATCGGTCGCCGGCTGGTAACGCCAACACGGCATTTCAACCTTCAGGCACGCATAGATCCCCTCCCGCCTTGCCAAGCCGGACAACAGCGCGAGCGCTCCCCTCAATTCTCGGGGGGTACGGCACCGCGACAGTCTTACGTTGGTCATAAACTGTTTTGGATTTCCTTTTCTTGCTCGCTTTGGTAGCGTTGAGCATCGAGCATGCACATCCGGGTATGCTCGAAAAGGATCCCGAGCAGATGAACGGCGAAGCTTTTCAGTGCTTTGTGCATAAGCACGCGCCAAACCGCTCAGTCCGCATGGTTGAGTTGAGGGAAAGGGAGTGGTTCTGCCGTAAGGACCGCGCTCAGGCCAGCCGGCTGGCGGGGCCGTGAGGGGCGAGTTAAGCGCCCATGAGATTTTGGCATGAAAACGAAAGGAAAAGCAAGTGGCATTAAGATTTGCTGAGCGCATCGGTGTGAAAGACGAAGACTACATGGTGGCTTCAAAAGATACCGTGATTTTTGGACTGCAAGGTAATGATATATTTTATGGAGGATACGGAGTCGATTTTACATTCTTCTTCGGGGGTTCTGGGGATGACACATATTCAATTCATTCGCCAGGGGCAATTGTAATCATTGACTCGGATGGTTCTTCCGATCAATTGGTTACGTCAGGAATCGGGATTAACAGCTCGACCACATATGCGGCAACTATTGATGGTCGCCATTTGGTGGTTGGTGACACAAAATCTAGCCAGTTGGTGTATGTGATTAATTACAGAGAGCCTCGCTTTAAAATTGAAAAAGTCGTTTTGTCTGATGCGACCTATTTATACGACAATATTGTTTCGTTGCTTCAGAAGTCCCCACGATTTATGGGAGATTTCTCATGGGAATCGTTTACGGATCGTATGCAGATTATGCATATGAACACTCCGGATGTCAGTGAGGCGATAGCTTACTACTTGAACCGTGAAGCGTTGCTCCAGACCCGGGCCACCACCGATTACTCCAAAGATTCGACCAACCGCGTTGCCATCACGTCCGACGGCGCCAGTGTCGAGGTCGCGATGGCCGCTTATTCCGGCCCGGTGGCAGGGGTCGCGAACCAGCACATTGGCACCGCCGCCGGCGAAGCGATCCGTGGCTCCAGTCAGGCCGATTTCATCAACGCGCTCGCCGGCGATGACGCGATCGACGGGCGGAATGGCGACGATGTCCTGGACGGCGGTTTGGGCTCCAATTTCCTGACCGGCGGCTGGGGCACTGACACATTCTTCGTCGATGGTCGCAGCGGTGGAGCGACCTGGTCCACCGTCACCGACCTGGAGGCGGGGGAATGGGTGACCGCCTGGGGTTGGAAGGAGGGAGTCTCGAAGTTGACCTGGAACGAGATGGGCGGCGCCGAAGGCTACAAGGGCGCAACGGCTCACATCGACCTGGACGGCAACGGCAGCATCGACATGAGCGTGACCATTTCCGGCCAGCTCTCCGGTTCGATCTTGACCACGCCGGGCCAAGTCGACAGCAACGGATATCTCGCTTTTGGGCTCAAGTAAAAAAGCGGCTCGCTTGACCGCCGAAGGGCGCTTCCGGGCGCCCTGAGGGCAAGCGTAAAGCCGAGTGCGTCAGGCTTTACGCCCGATAATATGAATGGGCAGAGAAGGGGGCGGCAGAACGCGCCGGGCGGCAGAAACTGCCTGCCCAGGGGAGCCGCGCACAGCGAGAGCGTGGCGTGACCATGGGGGGCTGGCGCCCCCTTTCGCATTGTCCTTCGTCTGTTTTCAGCGGTGCGTCTGGGAACGTCCTCAGAAGGGCATGATGATGTCGAAGAGCTGCTGGCCGTAGCGCGGCTGCTGCACGTCGGTGATCTGGCCGCGACCGCCGTAGGAGATCCGGGCTTCGGCGACCTTCTCGTAGCTGATGGTGTTCTGCGCGGTGATGTCCTCCGGCCGGATCACTCCGGTGATGATCAGGTCGCGCACCTCGTAGTTCACCCGGACCTCCTGCCGGCCCTGGATCACCATGTTGCCGTTGGGCAGGCTCTGGGTGACCAGGGCGGCCACCTTCAAGGTGATCTGCTCCTTGCGGTTGATGGCGCCCTTGCCGTCGTTGGAGGTCGAGCTGGAGAGGTCGAGCAGGCTGTCGGCGCTCACCCCGTCGGGCAGCGCACGCTGCAGGGCCTTGCCTTCGAAACCGAGGAAGCTCGGCATGCCGGCCTTCTCGGAGTTGCCGCGCGTGCGGGTGGTCTGGTTGTTGAGCTGGGCCTGATCGTTGATCTGGATGTCGACGGTCAGCAGGTCGCCGACCTTGGATGCGCGCTGGTCCTTGAAGAAGGCCTTGGCGCCGGTCCGCCACAGGGAGTTCGGGTTGCGCTCCGTCGGCAGCGGGGTGGGCATCGGCAGGCTGACGGGCTGGTAGCCGGGCTGGGCCTGCGGGTCCTTGATCTTGGTGAGTTCGGGAGCGGAGCCGATGTCCGCCACGCGCGACATGGCGTTGCAGGCGGGAAGGCCGGCGGCGACGGCGGCGAGCAGAGCGAAGCGGAACGCCATGCGGGCGGTGTTCGTGGGGGCAGGCATGGGAGCTTTCTCCTTACTTCGCAGTGAGGCCGGGCTTTGCCACGGCGACGATGCTGGGGCCGGCGACGGTCGCCTCGAGGATGCGGTTCGACTGGGTGTTGATGACTCGGATCACGTCGCCACGGCCGCCGTCCTGCAGGGCCTTGCCCTGAGCCGACAGGGTCAGGTTCTCGGTGGCCAGCGTGATGGTGACCAGCGAGCCCTTGTCCACGACCCGCGGCGACTGCAGGTCGCGCAGCCGGACCGGCTGGTTCACCGGGACGCCGCGCCGCGGCGTCAGGCCGATGAGCTGGGCGTCGGTGGCGGCGATGTCGCTGCCGGCGAGGTCGGCGCGCACGTCCTGCCAATCCACGTCGCCGGGGCCGATCACGTCGCCGGGTGCGATGCGCCGCGACAGCACCGGCACCTGGACCACGCCGTAGGCGCGGCCCGACACCGGAAGGCGCACGACGGGGCGGGTATCGGCCACGATCATCTCCGCGGCGAAGCGGCCCTGCATCGGGTTGTAGTAGAGGTTCTCCACCGTCAGGCTGCCGGCGCCCGCCGGGGCGCGCAGCTCCACCGCCCGGTTGTCCAGCTCCATCTGCAGGCGGCCCGTGGTGATCTGGCGGGCCAGCGCGTCGGACAGCACCGCTTCGACGTGGGCCGGGCTGTAGACCACCGCCTGTGCCGCCGAGGTGGCGCCGTCCATCGTCTGGGCGAGGGCCGTCTGGGCGAGGGCCGTCTGGGCAAAGACCGTCGGGCCGCCGACGAGGGCGGCGGCGAGGAGGGCGGTGCCGAGGATGCGCGGGGCGGGGCGGGACATGGCGGGAATTCCTTGCAAAGACGAGCCTTAGGACGATGCCGGGATCAGCGGAGCTGCGAGGCCTGCTGCATCATCTCGTCGGTGGTCTTGATGACCTTGGAGTTCATCTCGTAGGCGCGCTGGGCAGAGATCAGGGTGGTGATCTCCTGAACGATGTTGACGTTGGAGGTCTCCAGCGCGCCCTGCACCACGCGGCCGAAGCCGGGAGCGCCGGGGTTGCCGCCGACCGCCTCGCCCGACGCGCCGGTCTGCAGGAACAGGTTGTCGCCGACGGCTTCCAGGCCGGCCGCGTTGGCGAAGGTGGCGAGCTGGAGCTGGCCGACATTCTGCTGCGCCACCTGGCCGTCCAGCTTCACCATCACCTCGCCCGAGGCGTTGATGGCGACGTCCACGGCTTCCGCCGGGATGGTGATCGCCGGCTGCACCGGATAGCCGTCAGCGGTGACGATGATGCCCTCCGGCGACAGCTTGAAATTGCCGGCGCGGGTGTAGGCCGTGTCGCCGCTGGGGAGCTGCACCTGGAAATAGCCGGAGCCGTTGACGGCGACGTCCAGCTTGTTGTCGGTGACGGTCAGGTTGCCCTGCTCCAGCACGCGGGCCACCGCGGCGACGCGCACGCCGGCACCGACCTGCACGCCGGTCGGCACGATGGTGCCGGCGTCCGACGAGGTCGAGCCGATGCGGCGGAAGTTCTGGTACAGCAGGTCCTGGAACTCGGCCCGCTGCTTCTTGAACCCGGTCGTCGTCGCGTTGGCGATGTTGTTCGAGATGGTTTCGACGTTCAGCTGCTGGGCGATCATGCCGGTGGCGCCGATGGCGAGGCTGCGCATGGTTCTTGCTCCTTTACGCGGTCGATCAGGCCGTGCGGCCCAGCTTCTGGATGGCGCTGCGGATGCGCTCGTGCTCGTTCTCGATCAGCTTCTGGTTCGACTGGTACTGGCGCTGGATCTCGATCAGCGCCGTCATCTCGACCACCGGCTTCACGTTCGAATTCTCTAGCATTCCCTGTGCCACCTTCGTGTCGGCGGGGGCCGCCTGCGGCTCCTCGTCGCTGACGTAGAGGCCGGCCCCGACCTCGGTCATCAGCTGCTCGTTCCGGAAGGTGACGATGTTCAGCCGGCCCACTGGACCCAGCTCGGTGGAGACGGTGCCGTCTCCGGACACCATGATGTCCCGGGTGCCGTTCGGGACGGCGAGGGGCTGGCCGTTGTCGCCCAGGACCGGCAGGCCGCCGCCGTCGACGATCTGGCGCTGGTCGTTCAGGCGGAAGTTGCCGGCGCGGGTGTAGCGCGGGCCGCTCGCCGTATCGACCGTGAAATAGCCGTGGCCGGTCAGCGCCAGATCCAGCGGGTTGCCGGTCTGCATCATCCCGCCGGCCGAGAGGTCGCGCACCACGGCGCGGTCCTGCACGAAGCTGATCTGCTCGTGCATGCCCGGACGCTCCAGGAACTCCGTGAACAGCATGCGCTGCTGCTTGAAGCCCGTGGTGTTCATGTTCGCGATGTTGTTCGAGATCACGTCCAGCTGGCGGCGCAGGGTCATCTGACGCGACAGGGACACGTAGATCGGGTTTTCCATCGGCGGCCTCTTTCCAATCGGGCCGGGGGAGCGTCCCGACCGGCGCAAATGGCAATGCACGGCGCGTGCCAGCGCCGGCGAGAGCCGGAAAGACGGCGATGACGGGCGTTGCCGCCGTTGGGGAAGCGCCTGCCGGGCAAGAACTGCCGGTGGGCTGGCAAGGGCTGCCGCCCGACGCCGGGCAAAAGCGTCCCGTTGCCGCGGCGCGGACGGCGCGCGGGTTCACGGGGGCCTCATCCGCCGTAAGCGGGCGGACCGGCAACGGCAGGCGGGGCAGGGCAGGGTGGTGCGGACGGGGATGGCGGGCGTGGTTCGGGCGTTCGCTCCTCGGTTGACGGGGATTTCCGGCGAAGCCCCAATCAAGAACCGTGCCGTTGTCCGTGGTTGCGCTTCTGTCACAGCCCTCAGAATGGTCTGAAAGGCTTTGTTAACTATCCGAAAGATAGGGTTGCCGGGCTGGTAAGGCCACGCTCCGCCACCGCTCGCGCTTAGGATTCCATGACCGCGCACGCTGAAGACGACGTTCCGACCGATGGCCTGCCGCGCAAGAAATTCAGCGGCAAGAAGCTGGTCCTGTTCGTCATCCTGCCGCTGGTGCTGCTGATCGGCGCCGGGGCGGGCGTGTATTTCAGCGGCCTGCTCGACTCGCTGCTCGGCAAGAAGGAGGAGCATGCGGAGGTGCCGGCGGAACCGGCGCAGCCGGACCCGCACGCCGCACCGGTCTTCTACGACCTGCCGGACATGCTGGTGAACCTGAACAGCAGCGGCAAGCGTCCGGCCTTCCTGAAGATCAAGATCTCGATCCAGCTTGCCAAGGGCGAGGACATACCGGCGATCGAGCATGTGCTGCCGCGCATCATCGACAACTTCCAGGTCTATCTGCGCGAACTGCGGCTGGAGGATCTGAAGGGGTCGGCGGGCATGTACCGCCTGCGCCAGGAACTGCTGATGCGGATCACCGCATCCGCCCACCCGGTGAAGGTCAAGGACGTTTTGTTCAAGGAAATGCTGGTCCAGTAGGGGCGGCGGAAACGGGCCATGAGCAACACCGAGGAACTGAGCGAAGAAGAACGCCTTGCCGCCGAATGGGCCGCCCTCGCCGAAGACGGCGGCGACATGGGCGAGATGGCGGACATGGGCGGCGGCGGGTCGACGCGCGTCCTGAACCAGGACGAGATCGACAGCCTGCTCGGCTTCGACCAGGGCGGGGCCGGGGACGGCGACAACTCCGGCATCATGGCGCTGGTCAACTCGGCGCTGGTCAACTACGAACGCCTGCCCATGCTGGAGGTGGTCTTCGACCGCCTCGTCCGCATGATGTCCACGTCCCTGCGCAACTTCACCTCCGACAACGTCGAGGTCAGCCTCGACCAGATCTCCTCGGTGCGCTTCGGCGACTATCTGAACTCGATCCCGCTGCCGGCGATGCTGTCCGTCTTCAAGGCGGAGGAGTGGGACAACTACGGCCTGATGGTCGTGGACTCGGCGCTGATCTACTCCATCGTCGACGTGCTGCTGGGCGGACGGCGCGGCACCGCGGCGATGCGCATCGAAGGACGCCCCTACACGACCATCGAGCGCAACCTCGTGGAGCGCATGGTCCATGTGGTGCTGTCCGACCTGTCCGCCGCCTTCGACCCGCTGTCGCCCGTCACCTTCCGCTTCGACCGGCTGGAGACCAATCCGCGCTTCGCGACCATCGCGCGCCCGGCCAACGCGGCGGTGCTGGTCAAGCTGCGCATCGACATGGAGGATCGCGGCGGCCGCCTGGAGCTGATGATCCCCTACGCGACCCTGGAGCCGGTGCGCGAGCTTCTGCTCCAGATGTTCATGGGCGAGAAGTTCGGCCGCGACTCGATCTGGGAAACCCACCTCGCCTCGGAACTTCTGGTCACCGACGTGGACATCTCCGCGGTGCTGGACGAGGTGACGATGACCCTGCACGACGTGCTGAACTGGCGCGTCGGCACGCGAATTCTTCTGAACGCCACGCCGGACGGCACCATCGAGCTGCGCTGCGGCGACGTTTCCATGTTCCAAGGCCGCATGGGCCGCAAGGGTGGGCACATCGCCGTGCGGATCGAGCGGGAGCTGCCCAAGCAGGAGGTCATGCGGCTATGAGCCCGACCCTCACGCTCGTCCTCGATCTGGTGATGGTGGGGCTGCTCGCCGCGACCATCGCCTATGCGATCATCCTCAACCGGCAGATCATCAAGCTGCGCGAGAGCCGCGGCGAGATGGCCGAGCTGGTGCGCGGCCTGAACGAGGCCATGTCGCGCGCCGAAACCGGCGTGCGCGGTCTGAAGAAGACGGCCCACGAAACCGGCGACGACCTGCAGCGCACGGTCGCCAAGGCGCAGACCCTGCGCGACGAGCTGGAATTCATGATCGAGGCCGCCGACGCCATGGCCAACCGGCTGGGCAACGTCGGCGGCGAGCGCCCGAAGCCGGGCCCGGCGGCGCGTCCGGCGACGCGCCCCGGCTTGTCCGCCCGTCCGCCCGTCGCGTCGCGCCCGGCCGCCGCCCCGCGCCCGATCGTCGAGGATGATCACGGTCACGACGACCACGATCACGACGACCATGATCTCCACGATCACGCTCACCTCGACCACGACGATCACGACGACCTGCCGCCGCTGCGTTCCGCCGCGTTCCGGAACGAGCCGCTGCGCGCCGATCCGCTGCGGGGCGATCCGCTGCGGGGCGATGCCCTGTCGCGGCGCCCGGCGCCGGCGTCCGATCCCATCTTGCGGGAGGGTGAGAGCCTGTCCCGCGCCGAACGTGAACTTCTGCAAGCCATCGAGAACGCCGGCAAGGGGGTCGGATGAGCGACGCCACCACCACGAAGGGCGCAACCGCCGCTGCCGGCGGAGAGCCCAAAGTCGTGATCCGCCCGGCCGGGGCCACCCCGACCGGTGTGCGCACCAGCCCGAGCGTGGCTGGTCAGCCGCTGGCTCCGGGTGCTGCGCAGGCCGCCGCCCAAACCGCTGCCCAAACCGCCGCCAGGGCGAAGCCGAAGGCCAAGATGAAGGCGAAGGCCAAGCGCAAGCCCGCCGTTCCGCGCCGCCCGCTGTCGGAGCGGCTGCGCGAGAAGATGAAGGCGTGGCGGTTCCGCATCCTGCCGCTGACCATCTTCGTCGCCGTCCTGATGTTGGGGGTGCGAGTCGGTGACCTGTGGCGGATCACCACGCGCGACGCCCGTCTGCCGGAGTTCCCGGTGACCCTGGCGCAGGGGCAGAGCGCCGTTCCGGCGCCGCCGATGCAGCTTGCCGCCAACGGCGCCAAGCCCTCGCCGGAACCGGCCCAGGGCGGCTCCAGCAACGGTGCGCCGCCCAACCCGACGCCGCCGGACAACGCCGCCCTCGGCCCGGTGAAGAACGAGGAGCTTCTCCAGCATTTCGCCGAACGCCGCGCCGAGATCGAACGCCGCACCAAGGAATTGGAGCAACGCGAAGCCCTGCTGACCGCTGCCGAGAAGCGCATCGATCAGAAGGTGCAGGAGATGGACAAGGTCCGCACCGACATCCAGAAATTGATGCGTCAGGGCGACGAGAAGCAGACCGCGCAGCTCGAAAGCCTCGTGAAGATCTACGAGACAATGAAGCCCAAGGAAGCCGCCCGTATTTTCGAGGAGCTGGACATGCCCGTCCTGCTGGGGGTGGTGGAGAAGATGAAGGAAACCAAGACGGCGCCGATCCTAGCCGCGATGGACCCCCTGAAGGCTAAGGAGCTGACCTCCGCGCTCATCGAGCGGCGCGGTGTGCCATCGGCACCGAAGAACTGAATACGCCCTTTGATTGCGATGACGGGAAAGTGGGTATGACCGTGCGGTTGGTCATACCCGACGCCCGCAGCGCATCTACTGAATATACGTACACGTACTGTCAGGATGGTAGAAGGCCCGCGACGGTCGGCTTCGGTTCATGTTGGCTCCGGCGTGTTCGGGCAACGCAAGTTTGCCCAACAGCAAGAAGGAAGGAAACAAGATGAACGACCAGAACCAGGGCCGTAGCTCGGGCGGTCAGCACTCCGGCGGCAACTTCAAGAACGATCCGGAACGTGCGGCGGAAGCCGGGCACAAGGGCGGTCAGGTTTCCGGCGGCAACTTCAAGAACGACCCGGAGCGCGCTTCCGAAGCCGGCCACAAGGGCGGCCAGGCGTCCGGTGGCAACTTCAAGAACGACCCGGAGCGTGCGTCGGAAGCCGGCCACAAGGGTGGGCAGGCATCGGGCGGCAACTTCAAGAACGACCCGGAACGCGCATCGGAAGCAGGCCGCAAAGGCGGCGAACACAGCCATGGCGGCGGACGGAGCAGCGGGAGCTGACCGCCGGGGCCGTTGACCACTGACTGTTCCCGTAACGCACCCGTCTGACGGAACAGTCGCACCGTGCAACGGGGAAGAAGGGCCGCTCCCAGAGCGGCCCTTTGTCCGTTTGTGAACTCCGATTGAAGCAAATTGCCGCAGCTCTCATCAAAGTTCGACAATGACGAGCGTTGATTGAAGGCGGGTGGGCGCAGAACAACGCTTCCGCTTTCTTTCCGGCGACGCGGTTCAACCCCGTCTTTGCGTTGCGACGTTTCAGGCGCTTAACGGCGTGTTAACCGAGCGAAATTAGGGTTGGAAAGGCTGACGAGGCTCTGAGTCGGCGGCGGCCGTGCGAGGGCGTGAGGTCGGGTCGAACCCGCTTCGGGCGCCCGCGTCCGGGTCGGCCGACGCACCCGATCGCACGCAGGCCGGTCTAGACCACGGAACGCTCACATCGGAACGCACATGGCCCCGCCCGTTTCCTCCTCGCTCGCCGACCAGAAGCTCCTGCGCCAGCAGCTCGACGCCGCCCACGCCGAAGCGGCCCAGCCGCTGACCCGCGAGGAGGTGACGGACATCGTCCGCTCCATCCTCGGCAGCATGGACGGCGACATCTCCGCCACCGACCTACGCCTCTACAAGGAGGTGGTCGACCTCGCCCGCTTCATCGAGAGCGCCAAGCAGGAACTGGCGGCGCTGCAGCCCGCGGAAATCCGCGACCAGCACATTCCCAACGCCACCGATGAGTTGGACGCCGTCGTCGGCGCGACGGAGCAGGCCACATTCGCCATCTTCGACGCCTGCGACGTCATCACCGGGATATCCGGCCAGATCGACCCGGAGAACTCCGCGAAGCTGACCGAGCAGGTGACCAAGATCTTCGAGGCCTGCAACTTCCAGGACATCACCGGCCAGCGCATTTCCAAGGTCGTGCGCACGCTCAAGCACATCGAATCGAAGGTCGACATGATCGTCGCGGCCTTCGGCGACGAGGTGCGGCAGAACCACACCCGCCCCGCCGCCGCAGTCGCTGTGGTCGAGGCTCACGCCGATCCGGCGCCGAACTTCGCCACCGACCGCCCGGCGGACGACCCGGAGGCCAGGCTTCTGCACGGGCCGCAGATGACCAGCGCCGCCATGGACCAGGACGAGATCGACCGTCTGCTGGCGAGCTTCGATTAATCCCATGGCTGCGCCCGGCCACAGGAAGCCGGACCTGTCGGGCAGCCGGCCGAACCCGAACAACGGGAGCATCGTGCTTCTGCTGTCGCTGTTCCTGTTGCTGCTCGTCTTCTTCATCGTGCTGAACGCCCAGTCCGTGCAGACCGCCCAGCGGGTGCGCACGGTGCTGGTGTCGCTGGAGCGCAGCTTCCCCGCCTTCTACATCGACCCCCGCCTGCGCGAACCGGCCGACCCGCTGGCCTCGCGTGCCGGCACCGTCTTCGCCGTGCAGCGGCTGGATGGGCTGGGCAACCTGTTCGCCACCGCCATCGCCGTGGCGAAAGTGGACAGCGTCACGCCGGGCCGCCTGCTGGAGGTGCGCCTGCCCGCCGACGAGCTGTTCCTGCCCGGCACGGCCGAGTTGCGCCCGGACCGCATCGGCCTGATCGACCGGGTGGCCGACGCCCTGTTGCAGAACCGCCCCGGCGAGCGGATCGAGCTGGACGCGCTGCTGTCCATCGGTTTGGCGGGCGGTCCCAGTCAGCCGCCCGGCCCGGTGGTGCGGGCCGGCGCGCTGGCCCGGCTGCTGGTCGCCGACGGGGCGCCGGCGGACGCGGTGACGGTGGGCATCGAACGCGGCGCGCCGGGCGCCGTCCGCCTGCTGTTCAGCCTGCGCGTCACCGACGACCTTCCGGGGGGAGGACGCCGATGATCCGCCGTCCCAAACTGCCCAAGGCCGAGGACAAGAGCGGCGGCCACAACCGGACGATCTGGCTGATCAGCTTCACCGATCTGATGTCGCTGCTGCTCGCCTTCTTCGTGCTGATGTATTCGATGAGCGAGCCGGAGGCCCAGCGCTGGACCGGGCTGGTCAAGTCGCTCTCGTCGGCCCGCTCCACCGCGGTCACCCCGTCCGCGACGCCGCCCGAGCCGAGGGCCGCCTTCAACGCCGCCACGGTGGAGTCATATTCGGCGATCAATCTGGATTATCTCAGCGCCCTGCTGCGCACCCAGACCGCGTCCAACGAGGATCTGGCGGCGGTCGAGGTGCGGCGGGAGGACGACCGCGTGGTGATCGGCCTGCCGGCCCACGTGATGTTCGATCCGACCGGCGGCAGCTTCACCGACCAGGGGCGGCGGGTGCTGTATCTGCTGGGTGCGGCGGTGGGCCGCATCGGCAACCGGATCGAGGTGGTCGGCCACGCGGAGCGGGAGGACCAGTCCGCGGGGCTGGCCTGGGAACGCGCTTTGACGCGCGCGGTTGCCGTTGCGGCGCTGCTGCGCGAAACGGGCTACAAGCGTGACCTCGTGGCGCGCAGCCTGATGAGCGAGCCGCCCGGCATCGATCCGGTGCCCGGCGGGGCGCGGGTCGATGTGGTGGTGCGCGAAGAGACGGCGGGACCGCCGGTGTCCGGGGCGGCCACCGACGCGGAGCCGGAGGAGTGAAACGGATGGGGCGGGGCAGGGCATACCGGCGCTGGCTGAGCGGCTTCGTGGCCGCCACGGCTCTGCTCGCGGTCCAGGTCGCCGCCCCGCCGGTCGCCTGGGCCGTCGATGTGCCGGTGCGCGCGGCCACGCACAAGACCTTCGGGCGCATGGTCTTCGACTGGCCGCGCCAGACCGGCTACAGCGCGTCGGTGGAGGGCAACACACTGGTCGTCCGCTTCGACGAACCGATCAACGCCGCGCTCGATCGCGCGGTGGCGGCCTTGCCCGGTTATCTGTCCGGGGTGCGGATCGGCGGCGACGGCAAGACGGTGACCTTCGATCTGAAGCGCCCGGTGACGCTGAAGAGCTTCCGCAACGGCAACGCCGTGGCGCTCGACCTGACCCCCGCCGCGGAGGCCCCGGCCCCAACCTCGGCCCCGGCCCAGAATGCTAAGGCGGAGACGCCAGCCGCACCCGCTCCGGCCCGTTCCGCAGGGCAGGTGACGGTCAGCGCGGCCGACACGCCGGAGCAAAGCCGCCTGTCCTTCACCTGGCCGGAGGGCGCCGACTACACGCTGCGCCGCGACGGCGCGTCGGCCACGCTGCTGTTCGACCGCAACGGAACCGCCGATCTGGCGCCGGTGGCCAGGACCGCGCTGCGCAACATCCAGAATGTGGAGCAGTTCCGGCAGGCCAACGGCGCGCTGGCCGTCACCTTCGCCGTGCCGCAGGACGCCGAGATCAAGGACAGCAAGTCGGGCCGCTCCGTGGTGATCGACGTGCGGAATCCGGGCACGCGCGCCGGTCTGCCGAAGAGCGACGCCGCGAACGCCGCCCCGCCGCCCGGCGCCACGATGACCACCGTGCGTGCGCCCTCCGCCGAAGCCGCGGCACCGCCGCCCGCGACGGCGACACCCCCGGCCGCCGCCAAGCCGGCGGCGGCGCCATCTCCGCCGAAGGAGGTTGCGGCGGTCCCGGCAGCCACAAAGCCTGATGCCACGAGGCCCGAAGCCGCCAAGCCCGATCCGGCCAAACCCGATCCGGCGAAGGCCGAGCCGCAGGGGCCGACGCTGGTGTTCGACGCGGGCGGCCCGGCCTCCATCGCCGTCTACCCGCGCGCCGGCCATCTCTACATCGTGTTCGACAAGTCCCTGCCTATCGGTGCCGGCAAGGCCATCGGCGGCGGAGCCGGAACGGTCGGTGCGATCGAGCCGGTGCCGGCCACCGGCGGCAGCGCGTTCCGCACGAGGATCGGGGCGCTGGTCTGGCCGAAGGTCGAACGGCAGGGGACGAGCTGGAAGATCACCCCGGCCAGCCGCCTGACCGGCACGCCGCCCTTCGCGCTGAAGATCGACCCGGAACCGGATTTCCTGTTGGGCGCCCGCCTGCTGGTGCGCGCCGCGGACGCGGCGACCGTGGTGACGCTGTCCGACCCCGACGTCGGCGACCGCCTCCAGGTCGTGCCGCTGCCGGTTCCCGGCAACGCCATCCCCGAATCGCACCGCTACGCCGACCTGGAACTGCTGCCCAGCTACCAGGGCGTCGTCGTGCGGCCGATCGCCGACGCCGTCACCGTGCGCCCGGTCAAGGAAGGGGTGGAGGTGACCGCGGCCGGCGGCCTGCACCTGTCGCCCATGGCCGACGCCGGAAACCGTCCGGCGGCGCCCGCGCAGACGGCGTCGCTGCCGCCGCGGCCGTCGCCCGGCGGCGCTTCCAACACGCTGACTCCGCCCACCGATCCGAAGCCGGTGCCTTCCGCACGCCGCCTGTTCGACCTGCCGGCCTGGAAGAAGGGCGACCTCGACCATTACACCGAGGCGCGACAGAATCTTCAGCTCAACATCGTCAACGCGCCCGACTCCGAACGCCCCCGCGCCCAGCTCGACCTCGCCCGCTTCTATCTGGCGAATGGCTTCGGGCAGGAGGCCATCGGCATGATGGATGTGCTGCAGGAGGCCCAGCCCGACCTGGAGGGCTGGCCGGAATTCCGCGCCCTGCGCGGGGCGGCGCGCTTCCTGGCGGGCAACACCGACGCCGCGGCGGAGGATTTCGCCCACCCGAACCTTGCCAGCAACGGCGAGGCCGCGCTGTGGCGCGCCGCCATCGCGGCGGACCGCAACGACTGGCCGGCGGCCCAGGCCGGCTTCAAGGCGGCGGCGCCGATCCTCAGCTCCTACCCCGATCCGATCCTGACCAAGCTGGCGACCCGCGCCGCCGAGGCCGCGCTGAAGACCGGCGACGCGCCCTTCGCCAAGCGGCTGCTCGACCGCATCGCCGAGCGCGGCGGCACGGAGGCGGAGGAGCGGCCCGACGTCCAGTATCTCCGCGGCCTCTACTACGCCCAGACCAACGAGCCGGAGCGGGCGCTGGAGCAGTTGACCGCCTCCTACAACAGCCTCGACCGCTATTACCGGGCCAAGGCCGGGCTGGCGCTGGTGAACCTGCAACTGGCGGAAGGCCGCATGTCGCCGCCCGCCGCGGCGGAGCAACTGGCCGGGCTGACCTTCACGTGGCGCGGCGACGAGCTGGAGATGCAGATCCGCCAGCGCATGGGCGAGGTGCTGATCGCCGCCGGCCAGTACGCCGACGGTTTCAACGCCATGAAGGAGACTGCCGCGCTGGTCGCCGACACGCCGCGGGCGGAGGAGATCACCCGCGAGATGTCGCGCATCTTCGCCGACCTCTACAATGACGGGGCGCAGAAGCTGCCGACCATCGAGGCGCTCCAGCTCTACGACCAGTTCCGCGAGCTGACCCCTGTGGGGGAGGCGGGCGACGAGGTGATCCGGCAGCTCGCCGAGCGGCTGATCTCGGTGGACCTGCTGAACCGCGCCGCCGACCTGCTTCAGCATCAGGTGGAATACCGCCTGTCCGGCGAGGACAAGGCGCGGGTCGGCACCCGGCTCGCCTCCGTCCGCCTGCTCGACAACAAGCCGGAGGAGGCCCTGCGCGCGCTGGAGCTGTCCAACGTGCCGAACCTGCCGGCGGATCTGGTGGGCGAGCGCCGCCTGATGCAGGCCAAGGCGCTGGCCGAGCTGGGCCGCGGCGACGAGGCGCTGCTGCTGCTGGCCGAGGACGACAGCAAGCCGGCCAACTCGCTGCGGGTGGACATCGCGTGGCGCGCCCAGAAATGGGAGGCCGCGGCCTTCGCCCTGAACAAGCTGATCGGTCCGCCGCCGCCGCCGACCCAGCCGATCAACCCGGCAACCTCGCAGCTCGTCCTCAACCGCGCGGTGGCCCTGGCCTTGGCGGGAGACGGCACGAACCTGAACCTGCTGCGCAAGGAATTCGGCTCGGCGATGACCAACGGTCCCGACGCCGACGCCTTCCGCGTGCTGACCCGGCCGGAGCAGGCGCTGGGCCTGATCGACGTCAACACCGTCCGCTCCCGCGTCGCCGAGGTGGACGTGTTCCAGAAGTTCCTGAAGAACTACCGCGGCAAGCAGAGCGCGGCGATCAACTGACCGCCTCTTCGGACAGGCCTTCGCTCAACGGAAAAGCCCCGGTCCATCGGACCGGGGCTTTTCTTTGGCGCGGCGGTGGATTGTCGGAGTTGGACCCTTCAGAGCTGAACCCTTCAAAGCTGAACCTGAGTGCCCAGCTCGACCACGCGGTTCGGCGGGATCTTGAAGAAGTCGGTGGCGCTGACCGCGGTGCGCGACATCACGACGAACAGCTTCTCCCGCCACTGGGCCATCTGCGGGTTGATGCGGGGAATCAGCGTCTCGCGGCCGAGGAAGAAGGAGGTCGTCATCACGTCGAATTCCAGCCCGAACGCCTTGCACAGCCGCAACGCCTTGGGGATGTTCGGCTCCTGCGAGAAGCCGTAGCGCACCGTCAGGCGGTAGAAGCCGTCGGCCAGACCTTCCAGGACGACGCGCTCCTTGGCCGGGACGCGGGGCACGTCCTCGACCAGCACGGTCAGGAAGACGATGCGCTCGTGCATCACCTGATTGTGCTTGAGGTTGTGCAGAAGGGCGATGGGCACCGTGTCGGCGCTGGAGGTCAGGAAGATCGCCGTGCCCTTGACCCGCTGGATCTCGGAGGACTTGGCGTGGCGCTTGATGAAGCTGTCCAGCGGCAGGGAATCCTCGGCCAGACGGCGGTTCAGGACGGCGCGGCCGCGGCGCCACGTCGACATCAGCCCCAGCGTCACCGCGGCGATGACCAGCGGCACCCAGCCGCCGTGCGGGATCTTCACCGCGTTGGCGAGGAACAGCGCCAGATCGACGCTGAGGAACAGCGTGCCCAGCGCCAGACAGACAGGCAGGCTCCAGCCCCAGCGGCGGTGCGCCACGACCAGCGCCAGGATGGTGGTGATGACCATGTCGCCGGTCACCGCGATGCCGTAGGCGGTCGCCAGCCGGCTGGAGGACTCGAACCACAGAACCAGCCCGATGACCGCGAACAGCAGGCCCCAGTTGGCCCGCGGGATGTAGATCTGCCCGCCTTCCTCCTGCGAGGTGTGGCGGATGTCCAGCCGCGGGCACAGGCCGAGCTGCACCGCCTGCCGGGTCAGCGAGAAGACTCCGGAGATCACCGCCTGGCTGGCGATCACCGCCGCGCAGGTCGACAGCAGGATCATCGGGTAGAGGCCCCACTCCGGCACCAGCAGGTAGAAGGGGCTGCGCACCGCCGTGGGGTCGCTCAGCAGCAGGGCGCACTGGCCGAGATAGTTGAGCAGCAGCGCGGGCAGCACCACGGCCAACCACGCCACCTTGATGGGGCGGCGGCCGAAATGGCCCATGTCGGCGTAGAGCGCCTCGCCCCCGGTAACGGCCAGAACGACGGCGCCCAGCACCAGGAAGCCGATCCAGCCGTTCGAGGCGAAGAAATGCACGGCGTGGCGCGGGTCGAGCGCGGCCAGCACCTGCGGTTCCTTGACCAGCTCGATCAGGCCGAGCAGGCCCAGCGTGGCGAACCACGCGACCATGATCGGGCCGAACAGCCGCCCGACCTTCTCGGTGCCGCGGCTCTGGATTCCGAACAGGGCGATCAGGATGCCCACCGTCACCGGCACGACGACCCGCTCCAGCGCCGGCTGCGCCACCTCCAGCCCCTCCACCGCGGAGAGGACGGAGATGGCCGGGGTGATCATGCCGTCGCCGTAGAACAGGGCGGCGCCGAACAGACCCATCGCCATCAGGCCGGACAGCCGTCCGGTGGAGTCGGGCCGGCTGTTGGTCGCCAGCGCCAGCAGGGCCAGGATGCCGCCCTCGCCCTTGTTGTCGGCGCGCATGACGAACAGCACGTATTTCACCGTGACCACGATCACCAGCGCCCAGAAGACCATGGACATGATGCCCAGGATGTTCTGCGGCGTCAGGGCGAGCCCATGTTCCGGCGAGAAGCACTCGCGCAGCGTGTAGAGCGGGCTGGTGCCGATGTCGCCGTAAACGACGCCAAGCGCACCGAGGGTGAGCGCGGCCAGCCTGCCCTTGTCGGGTGCCGCGGCTTTCAGGGTCGTGTCTGACATGTGGGACGTCGAGGAGGTCCGTTGGGAGTCCGAGCGGGGACGAGAAAGCCACAAGCTGCGGGTACGGCGGCGATCGGCGCGTTCGCGCGGGCCGATCCTCTTACGCTCTTCCCTGGCCCAATACTAGCGCAAGCCGATGCGCCCGTCCGCTGGCTGTTTCACCTGCGACGATCTGTGCCGGAATCCGTCGGCGCCCCCGGGTGGCGGCGCCTACAGCGTGCCGAAGCTGCGGGCCAGCGACCCGGCGATCAGGTACCAGCCGTCCACCAGCACGAAGAAGATGATCTTGAACGGAATCGCCACCATCGTCGGCGGCAGCATCATCATGCCCATCGACATCAGGATCGACGACACCACCATGTCGATGATCAGGAAGGGCAGGAACAGCAGGAAGCCGATTTCGAAGGCCCGCTTGATTTCCGAGATCATGAAGGCGGGGACCAGCACGTGCAGCGGGGTCTGCTCGGCGTCGGTCACGTTCTCGATGCGCGCCATGTCCATGAACAGGCGCAGGTCCTTCTCGCTGGTGTGCTTCAGCATGAATTCGCGCAGCGGGGCGACCGTGCGGCGGAACGCCTCCGTTTCGTCGATGTCCTGGTTGATCAGCGGCTGGATGCCCTGGTTGTAGGACCTCTCGAAGACCGGAGCCATGACGAAGAAGGTCAGGAAGACCGCCAGCGACATCAGCACCGTGTTCGGCGGCACCTGCTGGATGCCCAGCGCCGACCGCAGGAAGGACAGGACGATGACGATGCGCGTGAAGGCCGTCATCATGATCAGGATCGACGGCGCCAGCGACAGCACCGTGATCAGCGCGACCATCTGGACGATGCGTCCGGTGGTCGATCCCCCGGTATCGCCCAGGTCGAAGGTCATGCTCTGCGCCAGCGCCGGCCCGGCGGTCAGCGCCCCGGCCACCCCGATCGCCAGCGCCAGCAGGCCGGCGAAGGCCAGCCGCTTCGTAACGCCCGTGCCGGTCATCATGTCCGGTCCCCGGCGGGCGGCAGGGCGGTGGATGGCAGGGCGGTGGATGGCGGGGCGGCGGCTTCGGCCAGCGCGCCCGGGAAGCCGCCGCGCGGCGTCTGGTCGACCACCTGGTCGCCGAAGGCGCTCAGCAGCAGCAGATGCTCGCGGTCGTCGCGGCGGACAAGCACCAGCCGGCGCTTGCCGTCGAGCGGCAGCACCTCGACGACGCCCAGCCGGCGCTGGCGCCCCGATGTGGCGGTCATGCCGCCGAAGCCGATGCGGCGCATCACCCAGGCCACCAGCACGATCAGCGCGATGACGAAGGCGAGGGCGAGAACGAATTGGATGTACTGGTCGAGGCCCATGGATCAGATCAGCTCTGTCGGGACGGCGTGGCCGGCGGGTCGGACGGAAGGTCGGCGGGGGCGCCACGGCCGTAAGCGGCGCTGGCGCGCTGGCGCGCCGAGTGGGGATCGTGGCGCCCTTCGGTGGCGGCGGCCAGCGTTTCCCTCTGGCGGGTCAGCGCCGCCGCGACGGCGTCCAGCGTCGGGAGCAGGCGCTCCAGAGCGGAGGCCAACTCGGCGTCGCCGCGGGCGGACTGCGCCTCGGCGCACAGGGTGGCCACGCGGGTGTCGAGCCCGGTGAGGTCCGCGGCCAGCCCGGCCTCCATCTGCTCGCGGGTTTCCTCGAGCGCGGCGGCCAGCGCCTGGATGTCATGGAGGAGGGTGGCGGTGCCGGTCATGGGACGTCTCCGGCGGCCGGTTCGGCCGCGGGCGGCAGCGTGCCATTGGCGCGGTAGACGTAGGCGAGGATCTCGGCCACGGCGGCGATGGCCTCGATGGGGATTTCCGAGTCGATGTCCACCGCCGACAGAATTTGCACGAGGTCGGCGTCCTCGCGCACCTTCACGCCGTTGGCGAAGGCCAGCTCCAGGATCTGTTCGGCCACATGGCCCTTGCCGGTGGCGACCACGCGGGGCAGGGACTGGTCGCCCAGCTCATACTTCAGCGCGACCGCGACGGGCCGGTTGGGAAGAGAGCGGTGGTTGGGAGTCGGCTCGGACAAGGGGCTCCTGCCGGATGGCCTGCGTCGATGGGCGCATCCTGGCGGAACATGCTTAACGAAGCATGAAGCTCGAGCGTGACGGGGAAGGGCGGAGCGATGCCGTGGATGGGATTCATCTTTGGTTAACTGAAACGGCGGAAGATCGAAATGCTGTGATGCATTCCGCCCGCCTTGCTGCGCGTCTTCGCGCGTCCGGGCGGCAGGCCCCCAGACCGGAACCCGGCGATGAATCTCGAGAATCTCGGCCTCTTCAAGCTGATGTCGCGCAAGATGGGCTGGCTGACCGAACGCCAGAACGTGATCGCGGCGAACATCGCCAACGCCGACACGCCGGATTACAAGGGCCGGGACCTGAAGCCCTTCACCTTCCGCGACGCCCTGTCCGACAGCCGCCGCCTCCAGCCCGCCGCCACCAACGCCTCGCATCTCCAGGGAACGCGCGGCGCGGGCGGGCTGAACCAGGAGCAGCGCCAGCGCAACCCCTATGAGACGGCGCCGGACGGCAACACCGTGGTCCTGGAAGAGCAGATGCTGAAGCAGGGCCAGACCGGCATGGACTTTCAGACGATCACGAACCTCTACAAGAAGCAGGTCAACCTGATCCGCTCCTCCATCCGCAGCGGCGGTTAAGGAGCGGCGAAGTTCGGGGCGGCAGGGTTCGGGGCAAAGGAGGCGGAAGATGGATCTCTACACGTCGATGGCGGTGTCCGCGTCCGGCATGAAGGCGCAGGGCACCCGCCTGAAGACCATCGCGGAAAATCTGGCCAACGCCAACACCACGGCGGAAACGCCGGGCGATCTGCCCTACCGGCGCAAGGTCGTGATGTTCCAGAACGCCCTGGACCGCCAGATGGGGGTCGATCTCGTCCGCGTCGCCAAGATCGACGTGGACAAGAAGGACTTCGAGCGGCGCTACGACCCCTCGCACCCCTCCGCGGACGCCGATGGCTACGTGCTGCTGCCCAACGTCAACTCGGTGGTCGAGGCGATGGACATGCGCGAGGCGCAGCGTTCCTACGAGGCCAACCTGTCGGCGGTGGACAGCGCCCGCCAGATGCTGATGCGCACCATCGACATCCTCCGCGTCTGACGTCGCGACGTTTTTTTTGAAGGAAGGACGTACGTCCCATGGTCAACCCGATCAACGCCGCCGCGGCCTACGCGAACACCGCCGCCTCCACGACCGGGCCGGGCATGGCCCCGCGCAGCGGCGTCAGCTTCGGCGACGTGCTGGAGCAGACCGCCAAGGAGGTCATCGGCGACCTGAAGCAGGGCGAGACGATGACCGCCAAGGCCGCCGTCGGGCAGGCCGACCTGACCGACGTGGTCCAGGCCGTCACCAACGCCGAGGTGACGCTGCAGACCGTCACCGCCGTGCGCGACAAGGTGCTGTCGGCCTATCAGGAAATCCTGCGCATGCCGATCTGACGGCGGCTTGCCGACCCAGAGCGAAAGCGCCCCGAGCGAAGTGCCCCGAGCGAAGTGCCATGAGCGAAACCGACGTCATCGAGATCTGCCGCACCTCCATCGTCACGCTGGTGTTCGTGGCGGCGCCTGTGCTGGTCGCCATGATGGTGGTCGGCACGGTCATCTCGGTGTTCCAGGCGGTCACCCAGATCAGCGAGCAGACCTTGGCCATGGTGCCGAAGGTGCTTCTGGTCTTCGGTCTGTCGATCCTGCTGATGCCCTTCATGCTGGGCGAGTTGCGCTCCTTCTTCGAGCATGAGGTCGCCGACCGCATCGTCGCCATCGGCACCGGGGTCAACAGTGTGCCCAACGCCGGAAACCTGCCCGGCGGCGGCGGATGAACCTGCTTCAGCAGTTTCTGGGCGACCAGATCTTTGTCTGGTTGCTGGTGTTCGCGCGCGTCGGGACGGCCTTCAGCATCATGCCGACCATCGGCGACGCCTTCGTCTCCGCCCGCACGCGCCTTCTCTTTTCCGTCGCGGTCAGCGTTCTGGTGTCGCCGGTCCTGGGCGACCGCATGCCGCCGATGCCCGACAACATCTTCCGCCTGTTCGTCCTGATCGCCGGCGAGGTGACCGTCGGCATCTTCATGGGCACCGTCGCCCGCCTGCTGATGGGGGCCTTGGAGGTGGCCGGGACGATCATCGCGCTGCAGTCCGGCCTGTCGAACGCCCAGATGTTCAACCCGGCCATGGCGTCGCAGGGGTCGCTGCCCGGCGCCCTGATGGGGTGGCTGGGGCTGCTGCTGATCTTCATCACCAACCTGCACCATCTGCTGATCATGGCGGTGGTGGACAGCTATTCCACCTTCGCGCCGGGGGCGGCGATCCCCATCGACGACATGGCGAACGTGGTCGGGCAACTGGTCGGCAAGTCCTTCCTGCTGGGCGTGCAGATGGCGGCGCCCTTCCTGATCTCCGGCATGCTGTTCGCGCTGGCGCTGGGGCTGCTGAACAAGCTGGCGCCGCAGATCCAGGTGTTCTTTTTGTTCACCTCGCTGCAGGTCGCGCTGGGGCTGTTCATGTTCGCTCTGACGCTGGCCGCGATGATGATGTTCTGGCTGACCCACTTCGAGGCTGCCTTCGTCGATTTCCTGAGACCGGGCTGAGCGGGGAGAGATCCGGTGTCCGAAGACGCGGATGAATCATCCAAAACAGAAGAGCCGACGCAAAAGAAGCTCGACGAGGCCCACAAGCAGGGCCAGTTCGCGATGACCCAGGAAATCGGCAACTGGCTGATGATCGCCGCGGCGCTGGTGATCCTGGTCACGACGCTGCCCGGAACGCTGAAAGGCATGGTGCCCCGCCTGAACTTCTTCTTCGAGAACCTGGACCAGATCCCCATGGACCAGGGCGGCGTAGGTGCGGTGCTGATGCGGGTGATGAAGGACATCCTGTGGGCGCTGTGGCTTCCGATTTTGTTCCTGCTGTTCGCCGGAGTGATCGGCACCATCGGGCAGAAGGGCTTCAACGTCTCCTGGGAACTGATCACGCCGAAATTCAGCAAGCTGAACCCGATCTCCGGCATCGCCAACCTGTTCAGCGCCCAGAAGGGCGTCGATCTTCTGAAAAGCCTGGCCAAGGTCGCGGTGGTCGGCGTCGTCGCCTACATCGCGCTCCAGCCGATGATGCTGACCATCGGGCATTTCATCGGCATCGACATGATGCTGCTGCTCCGCGAGATGGACGGGCTGACCTTCCGGCTGCTGGCCGGCGTGCTGGCCATCCTGACGCTGATCGCCGGAGCCGACCTGTTCTGGCAGCGCCACAGCTTCGACAAGAAGATGCGCATGACCAAGCAGGAGGTGAAGGACGAGCACAAGCAGGCTGAAGGCGACCCGCATGTGAAGGGCCGCATCCGCCAGCTGCGCTTCGAGCGGGCGCGCAAGCGCATGATGGCGGCGGTGCCCGGCGCCGACGTGGTGGTGACCAACCCGACCCACTTCGCCGTCGCGCTGAAATACGACTCGACCACCATGGGTGCCCCGATGGTGGTGGCGAAGGGCGCCGACGCCGTCGCCTTCAGGATCCGCGAGATCGCCGAGGAGAACGGCGTGCCGGTGATGGAGAATCCGCCCCTCGCCCGAGCGCTCTATGCCGCATGCGATATCGACGAGGAGGTTCCGTCCGAGCACTATCGCGCGGTGGCGGAAGTCATTACCTATGTCTTCAAGCTGAAAGGACGCGCGGTGCGGAACTGAGGACCGTTCCCGGACCTTTCCTTGCGGCGAACGGCTGACCTGGAGTTCCGGTGGACGACACGACCTCTTCCTTTGCCGACAGCGCGCCCGCCGGCCATCGCAGCGATGGGGCCGCCGGGGTGGGGGAACGGCCCGGCGGCGGATTCGCCACCGGGGTTCTGGTGGTCCTTCTTCTGTCCGGGCTGGTCGCGGCGGGGGCAGGGGTGGTTCTGGACCGCGACCCGCTGGCCTGGGCCGGCCTCACCACCGCCGGCACGGGAGCCCTGGCCCTGGCGCTCCGCATGGTCCGCGCGCGGCGGCGGGTGGCCCGCGTCGGGTCCCTGTTGGGCAGTGCGCTGGAAGGGCTGCCCTCCGGCCAGCTCGTCTGCGACGGCGCCGGGCATGTGGTCTTCGTCAACAGCACCTTCCGCTCGCTGACGGGCTGGAGCGAGAGGGAGCCGCCGTTGCGCGCCCTGGAGCGCCAGTTCGCCGACGACCCGGACAGCGCCGACGCCTTCCGCCGCCTGTGCGAGCGGGTCAAGGGCGGCTATTCCGGCTCCATCGAGCTGGCGGTCCGCCAGCAGGGGCGCGCCGCCGAATGGCGCCGCATCCAGGGCCAGCCCATCGACGGGCACGCCGAGGCGGTGATGTGGCGCGTCGAGGACATCACCGCGCGGCGCGAACTGGAGCAGGTGACCCGGCGCGAGCAGACCCAGCTCGTCGACTTCATGGACCACGCGCCGGTCGGCTTCTTCTCGGTGGACCAGGACGGGCATTTCCAGTTTGTGAACGCGACCCTGGCGAAGTGGCTGGGCTGCGCGCCGGAAGATCTGGTCGAGGGCGGGCGCCGCCTTCACGACGTGCTGGCCCATCCGCCTGCCGCCTCCGCGCCCTACGACCTCCTGGACGGCGGCGGGCTGGAGCAGCGCGGCGAGATCGCCATGCACGGGCTCCAGGGCCGCCGCTTCCAGGCCTACGTCGCGCAGAGCGTGGTGAGGGGCGAGGACGGGCGGATCTCGCACACCCGCTCCGTCGTGCGCGACCTGACGCCGGAACGCGAGTGGCAGGAGGCCCTGCGCCTGTCCGAGCAGCGCTTCCAGCGCTTCTTCGAGGACGCGCCCATCGGCATCGCCCTGGTGGACGAGGGCGGGCGTGTGGCCGAGTGCAACCAGGCCTTCCTGGCGCTGATCGGCAGCGAAGCCGGCAACCTCCTCGGGCGGGGCATGGCCGACCTGATCGTCCCGGCGGAGCGCGCCATGGTGACCGAGCGGCTGACCGCCGTGCAGGGCGGTTCCGACCCCGCTGCCCCGTTGGAGGTGCGGCTGTCCGGCGGGCGCGAGCTGGTGGCCCAGCTCTACGCGCGGCGGCTCGGCGGGGTGGGGCCGGAAGGGGCGGCGGGGCTGATCCTGCACTTCATCGACATGACCGAGCGCAAGGGGCTGGAGGCCCAGTTCGCCCAGTCGCAGAAGATGCAGGCGGTGGGCCAGCTGGCCGGCGGCGTCGCCCACGACTTCAACAACCTGCTGACCGCGATGATCGGCTTCTGCGATCTGCTGCTGCTGCGCCACAAGCCGGGCGACCAGTCCTTCAGCGACATCATGCAGATCAAGCAGAACGCCAACCGCGCGGCCAACCTCGTGCGGCAGCTTCTGGCCTTCTCGCGCCAGCAGACGCTGCAGCCGCGCATCCTCAGCGTGACCGACGTGCTGGCCGAGCTCGGCAACCTGATGCGCCGGCTGATCGGCGAGAACATCGAGCTGAAGATGCTCCACGGCCGGGACATCGGCTACGTCAAGGTGGACCAGAACCAGCTGGAGCAGGTCATCATCAACCTCGTGGTCAACGCGCGCGACGCCATGGCCGGCGGCGGGCGGCTGACCATCGTCACCTCCAACCATCTGGTCGAGCAGGCGCAGCGCCGCGAGCACGAGACGATTCCCTCCGGGGAGTATGTGTCCATCGAGGTGATCGACACCGGCTGCGGCATCCCCAAGGAAAATCTCCAGCGCATCTTCGAGCCCTTCTTCACGACCAAGGGCGTGGGGTCGGGCACCGGGCTGGGGCTGTCCACCGTCTACGGCATCGTCCGCCAGACCGGCGGTTTCGTGCTGGTCGAGTCGGAAAAGGGGGAGGGGACGACCTTCACCATCCTGTTGCCACGCCACAAGGGCGAGGCCCGTCCCGACCAGGGCGAGCCGCGCGAGCGGCGCGGCAGCGACCTGACCGGCTCCGGCACCATCATGCTGGTGGAGGACGAGGATGCCGTGCGCGTCTTCTCCGCGCGCGCGCTGCGCAACAAGGGCTATCAGGTGCTGGAGGCGAAGAACGGCGAGGCGGCGCTGCAGCAGATCGGCACGGACGGCAACCGCATCGACCTGCTGATCACCGACGTGGTGATGCCGCAGATGGACGGCCCGACCCTGGCCCGCCATGTCCGGCAGATGCGGCCGGACATGCGGGTGATCTTCATCTCCGGCTACGCCGAGGACCGGTTGGGGGAAATCGACGGAGTCGAAGTCGCCCACTTCCTGCCCAAGCCCTTCTCCCTGAAGCAGTTGGCCTCCAAGGTGAAGGAGGTCATCCGCGACGGGAAGTAACGGGGTGGGTCCTTATCCGACCCGCCAGCCGTGATAGGCCCAGCGTTCCGTTCCCGGCACGTCGACCGGCTCCCACCCGCGACGACCGGCGCCGATCGGGCGGTCCGACAGAACCAGCGCGCCCGGCGCAAGGAAGGGGTCGATCAACCCGCCGATCCAGTGGCGGATGCCCTCCTCGGCATCCTCCCGCTCGCTGCCGATATCGGCGTGGGCCAGCCGCACCGCGCCGCGGAAGCGCTCCGCGGCGGCGGGCAGCGTGTCCCGGAAATCGCCGAGGAACAGCCGGTCCTCGTCCGGCCGCAGGGAGGCGGGAACGCGCGCCCACATGTCGAAGACCAGGATGTCGCGCGGCGGGAACAGGCTGCGCAGATGGTCGTAGGTGCGGCCCTTCCCCAGGCCGATCTCCATCACCAGACCGGAGGTTCCCGCGGCGTGGCCGGCGGCCCAGCCGAGCGCCACGCGCTGGGTGGTGAGGCGGTCGATCATGCGGTCGAGCGTGGAGTGGGCTGTCTTCATATCCGGCTTTATGGGGCGTTGTGGCGGGACATCTCCTCATGAACGCCGCAGTTGGAATTCCGTTGCATGGCGCCGGGTCGTTCCTACCTTACGACAAGAACATTCGCGGAACTTAGGGCTTTGCGAAGGGGAACAAAGCTGGTACATTCCCTCTCACCGAATGACCGTTGGTGAGATCGTTGGCCCTGGGGCCGCGGATGTGATCTAACAAGGGGAGACGGGCATGTCGTCCGCACAGCTTCGTTTGGTCGAGAAGGATTCCATGGATAAGCAGAAGGCCCTGGATGCCGCTCTGGCGCAGATCGAGCGCGCCTTTGGCAAGGGCTCGATCATGAAGCTCGGCGCCCGCGAGAACACGGTCGAGACGGAGGTCGTTTCCACCGGCTCTCTCGGCCTCGACATCGCGCTGGGCATCGGCGGCCTGCCGCGCGGCCGCATCATCGAGATTTACGGCCCGGAAAGCTCGGGCAAGACGACGTTGGCGCTGCACGCCATCGCCCAGGCCCAGAAGGGCGGCGGCACCTGCGCCTTCGTGGACGCGGAGCACGCTCTGGACCCGTCCTACGCCCGCAAGCTGGGCGTGAATGTGGACGAGCTGCTGATCTCCCAGCCCGACGCCGGCGAGCAGGCGCTGGAAATCGCTGACACGCTGGTGCGCTCCGGTGCCGTCGACGTGCTGGTGGTCGACTCGGTGGCCGCCCTGGTGCCGCGCGCCGAGCTGGAAGGCGAGATGGGCGACAGCCACGTCGGCCTGCACGCCCGCCTGATGAGCCAGGCGCTGCGCAAGCTGACCGGCTCCATCGCCAAGTCGAACTGCCTGGTGATCTTCATCAACCAGATCCGCCTGAAGATCGGCGTGATGTTCGGCAACCCGGAGACGACGACCGGCGGCAACGCGCTGAAGTTCTACGCCTCCGTCCGCCTGGACATCCGCCGCATCGGCGCGATCAAGGACCGCGAGACGGTGGTGGGCAACCAGACCCGCGTGAAGGTGGTGAAGAACAAGATGGCCCCGCCGTTCCGCGTGGTCGAGTTCGACATCATGTACGGCGAGGGCGTGTCGAAGGTGGGCGAGCTTCTCGACCTCGGCATCCAGGCCGGCGTGGTGGAGAAGTCGGGCGCTTGGTTCAGCTACGACGGCACCCGCATCGGCCAGGGCCGCGAGAACGCCAAGAACTACCTGCGCAACAACCCGGCCACAGCCGACGCCATCGAGGCGAAGATCCGCGGCAACGCCGGTCTCGTCGCCGACGCGATGATGGGCACCCCGGAAGCCGACGGCGAGGCCGCCACGCCGGAGTGATCCCGAGCGGAAAGCCGGTTTTGCTGTGTGAAAGCCCCTCTCCGGTCCGCCGGGGAGGGGCTTTCGCCGTCTTGCCGGACGGCGGGAAAGACCTTACATTCAGGCTGGGCGGACGGGTGTTCCTGCACCCGTCCGCCGGCCCGGTCCTAGCGGTTCAGGATCTCAAGCAGCAGCTTGAGCGCCCGCAACAGCAGGATCAGGAGTTCGAGGATTTTCCGCATCCTCTCATCTCCTTGTGAGCGGCGGGGCGGTGGCGATCCACCGCCCGTCCGCGCTGACGATCATGCAAATGTGTGGCGCTCCGTCCACGCGGCCTGTCGCCGCGCGGGTGCCCGTCGCGGGCACTCTGTGGACAGCCACCGCAAGTCACGTTAAAAGCACGGTTCGGCCGCGAACAAGGCCGCGCCGCCGATTGTAGCCGACCGTAGCCGGAGCCTGGACCGCTTATGAAGACCGCCAACGACATCCGCCGCACGTTCCTGGACTTTTTCGCGAAGAACGGCCACCAGATCGTGGAGTCGTCGCCGCTGGTTCCGCGCAACGACCCGACGCTGATGTTCACGAACGCCGGCATGGTGCAGTTCAAGAACGTCTTCACCGGGGCGGAGCAGCGGCCCTATTCGCGCGCCACCACCTCGCAGAAATGCGTGCGCGCGGGCGGCAAGCACAACGACCTGGACAATGTCGGCTACACGGCGCGGCACCACACCTTCTTCGAGATGCTGGGCAACTTCTCGTTCGGCGACTACTTCAAGGACGACGCGATCGCCTTCGCCTGGAACCTCGTGACGAAGGAGTTCGGACTGCCGGCGGACAAGCTGCTGGTCACCGTCCACAGCTCCGACGAGGACGCGGCGGGCATCTGGCGCAAGGTCGCCGGCCTGTCGGACGACCGCATCATCCGCATCCCGACCGACGACAATTTCTGGCGCATGGGCGACACCGGCCCCTGCGGCCCCTGCTCGGAGATCTTCTTCGACCACGGCCCGCACATCGCCGGCGGTCCTCCGGGCTCGCCCGACCAGGACGGTGACCGCTTCATCGAGATCTGGAACCTCGTGTTCATGCAGTATGAGCAGCGCGGTCCCGACGACCTGATCGCCCTGCCGAAGCCGTCCATCGACACCGGCATGGGGCTGGAGCGTCTGGCCGCCGTGCTCCAGGGCAAGCACGACAACTACGACATCGACCTGATGCGGGCGCTGATCGTGGCCTCCGCCGAGGCGACGAAGACCGCGCCGGACGGCGCGCACGCCGTCTCGCACCGCGTCATCGCCGACCATCTGCGCTCCTGCTGCTTCCTGATCGCCGACGGCGTGCTGCCGTCGAACGAGGGCCGCGGCTATGTGCTGCGCCGCATCATGCGCCGCGCCATGCGCCACGCCCACATGATCGGCGCCCGCGAGCCGCTGATGCACCGCCTCGTCCCGGCGCTGATCCAGCAGATGGGCGACGCCTATCCGGAGCTGAACCGTGCCCGCGCCCTGATCGTCGAGACGCTGAAGCTGGAGGAAACCCGCTTCAAGCAGACGTTGGAGCGCGGCCTGCGCCTGCTGGAGGACGAGGTCGGCCGTCTGGGCGAGGGGCAGCCGCTGCCCGGCGACGTCGCCTTCAAGCTGTACGACACCTACGGCTTCCCGCTCGACCTGACCCAGGACGTGTTGCGCACCCAGGGCCGCCCGGTCGACGAGAGCGGCTTCAAGGCCGCCATGGACGAGCAGCGCCGCAAGGCCCGCGAGTCCTGGGCCGGCTCGGGCGAGGCGACGACCGAGAAGCTGTGGTACGAGCTGAAGGACGAGCTGGGCGCCACGGAATTCTTCGGCTACGACACCGAGGTCGCCGAGGGCAAGGTGACCGCCATCGTCAAGGGCGACGCCCGCGTCGAGCAGGCCGCCGTCGGGGACGAGGTGCTGGTCATCGTGAACCAGACGCCCTTCTACGGCGAGTCGGGCGGTCAGGTCGGCGACGCCGGCGTGATCTTCTCCGCCGAGGGCACCGAGGTCGCCGTCTCCGACACCCAGAAGAAGCTGGGCGCCGTCTGGGCCCATGTCGGCACGGTCATCAAGGGCACGCTGAAGGTCGGCGACGTGGTGGAACTGCGCGTGGACACGGAGCGCCGCTCGGCCATCCGCGCCAACCACTCCGCCACCCACCTGCTGCACGAGGCGCTGCGCCGCCGCCTGGGCGAGCATGTCACCCAGAAGGGCTCGCTGGTCGCCCAGGAGCGCCTGCGCTTCGACATTAGCCAGCCGACCGGCCTGACCCCGGCGGACATCGCCGCGGTCGAGGACGAGGTGAACCGCCGCATCCTCGGCAACAGCGAGGTCGTCACCCGCCTGATGTCCCCTGACGAGGCCCGCGCCTCCGGCGCCATGGCCCTGTTCGGCGAGAAGTACGGCGACGAGGTGCGCGTCGTCTCCATGGGCGGCCCGCACGGCGAGCTGGACCGCGACTACTCGATCGAGCTGTGCGGCGGCACCCACGTTCGCCGCACCGGTGACATCGGCCTGTTCACGATCGTTGCCGAGGGCGCCGTCGCCGCCGGCGTGCGCCGCATCGAAGCGCTGACCGGCACCGGCGCCAAGGCGTGGCTGTCGGAGCGCGACCATCTGCTGACCGAGGCGGCGTCCGTCCTGAAGGTCCGTCCGGAGGACGTCCCGTCGCGCCTCGCCGCGCTGGTCGACGAGCGCAAGAAGATGGAGCGCGAGCTGGCCGAACTCCGCCGTCAGGTGGCGATGGGCGGCGGCGCCAAGGCCGAGGGCGGCAACGAGGCCAAGGACATCGCGGGCGTCAAGTTCGCCGCCCGCGTGGTCGAGGGCCTGCCGGCCAAGGACCTGAAGCCGATGGCCGACGAGCTGAAGAAGCAGGTCGGTTCCGGCGTCGTCGTCCTGATCGCCTCGAACGAGGGAAAGGCGTCCATCGTCGTCGGCGTTACCGAGGATCTGACGGCCAAGATCAGCGCCGTCGATCTGGTGCGTGTCGGCGCCGAGGCTCTGGGCGGGAAGGGTGGCGGCGGTCGTCCGGACATGGCGCAGGCCGGCGGTCCGGACGCCGCGCTGGCGCCCGCCGCGGTCGAAGCCATCGAGAAGGCCGTGGCGGCGAAGGCCGCTTCTTAACCGGGCCGCTCCTCCGAGCGCACCGGCTCCAACGCGGGGGCGGGGGCGCTTGGCGGATGCCGGCGGATGACGAGGCCGGGGCGGTCGGGGATGCCGTAGCGCCGGTATTCCCGCGCCAGCTGTCCGGTCAGGGCCAGCCCTGCCATGCGGACGTCGGCGGCCAGCGAGGCCAGCGGCGCGTCCAGCGTCTTGGGCCGGTTGCGTTCCACCAGGAAATGGCCCAGCCACGCCGCGCCGTAGCCGACCAGCGGGGCCGCCACCAGCGCCCGCCAGTCGCGGCGGGCCAGCCCCACCCCCAGCAGGGCCGCCGCCGACAGCGTGCCGGCGACGTGCAGCGCCCGGTTCATCGGGTCGCGGTGCTGCTCCAGATAATCGGGCCAGAAATTGGGATCGGTCGCCATCGCGGTCTCCTTCCGCGGGGGAACGCCGGGCGACCCGCGGCGGTTCCGTCTTGCATGACGCCCGCCGTGCTGGAAGGATGCGCGGGTCAACGAACGATACCGCGGAACCGACTGGCATGCGCTTCACCGGCACCGATTCCTACGTCGCCACCGACGACCTGATGGTGGCCGTCAACGCGGCCATCACGCTCGAGCGCCCGCTGCTGGTGAAGGGGGAGCCGGGCACCGGCAAGACCGTGCTGGCCCAGGAGGTCGCCCGCGCCCTGAACAAGCCGCTGCTCGCCTGGCACATCAAGTCCACCACCAAGGCGCAGCAGGGCCTCTACGAGTACGACGCGGTCAGCCGCCTGCGCGACAGCCAGCTCGGCGAGGAGCGGGTGCACGACATCGGCAACTACATCGTGCGCGGCAAGCTGTGGGAGGCGTTCGAGGCGCCGGAACCCCCCGTGCTGCTGATCGACGAGATCGACAAGGCCGACATCGAGTTTCCCAACGACCTGCTGCTCGAACTCGACCGCATGGAGTTCCACGTCTACGAAACGCGGCAAACGGTCAAGGCGGCCCGGCGACCCCTTGTCATCATCACGTCGAACAACGAGAAGGAACTGCCGGACGCCTTCCTGCGCCGCTGCTTCTTCCACTACATCCGCTTCCCCGACCGCGACACCATGGAGCGGATCGTGGACGTCCATTATCCCGCCCTGAAGCAGGACCTGCTGCGCGAGGCGATGGCGCTGTTCTACAGCCTGCGCGAGGTGCCGGGGCTCAAGAAGAAGCCCTCCACCTCGGAGCTTCTCGACTGGATCAAGCTGCTGATGGTCGAGGACGTGGACCCCGAGACCCTGCGCGCCAAGGACGCCCGCAGCCTGATCCCGCCGCTGTGCGGCGCGCTTTTGAAGAACGAGCAGGACGTGCATCTGCTGGAACGGCTGGCTTTTCTCGCCAAGCGGGAAGGGCGCTAGGAAGCGCTTGACCGCGGCCGGCCTTCTGGGGCAGCCTGAACCCATGCAATCGACCCCGCACTTGAACCGAATGCGAATTACCGCCCCGGCGCTCTGACAGAGGGCGCCGGACCGCGAGCGTTCGTTTTCGCAATCTGGTGTGGAGTGTGGCGTGTCCGTGCGCCCTGGGTCTTCCGGAACCCGCAATCCGGTTCATCACGATCCCCTGACCCGTTGCTTCACGCGTGCGTTGCGCCATCCGGCGGAGCGAATGCGGGGCTCCGCGCGAATTATCGTCCCGGTCCGCTGACGCGGGCCGGGTTTCGCGCCTTCCTTTTCCGCCCCCCGTTCGTTCCCTCCGCCCGAGGACTCCCGCGATGCCGTCCGCGCACGCCGCCCGTCTGCCTGCCGTTTCCTTCCCCAGAAAAAGCGAGAGCCGCGACACCGAAGACCGTTTGCCGCCCTGGCTCCCCCTCTCCGCCATCGAGGACGCCGCCGAGCGTCTGCAAGGGCGGATCGTCCGCACGCCGCTGCTGCCCGCCCCGGCGCTGGGGCGTGACGTCTGGCTCAAGGCCGAGACCTTCCAGGTGACCGGTGCCTTCAAGGAGCGCGGCGCCCTGAACCGCCTGCTGCGCCTGACGGCGCTGGAGCGCGCGGCGGGCGTCGTCGCCATGTCGGCGGGCAACCACGCCGCCGGTCTGGCGCTGCACGCCCAGCGGCTGGGGGTGGCGGCGACCATCGTCATGCCGGTCACCGCACCGCGCTGCAAGGTGGAGCGGACGGAGGCGCTGGGCGCCGAGGTCGTGCTGTCCGGGGCCAACGTGGGAGAGGCGAAGTCCCGCGCGCTGCAACTGGCGGCGGAACGGCGGCTGACCTTCGTGCACCCCTACGACGATCCCGACGTGATCGCCGGGCAGGGCACGGTGGGGCTGGAGGTGCTGGCCGACCGTCCGGACCTTGAGACGCTGGTGGTGCCGGTGGGCGGCGGCGGCCTGCTGGCCGGGATGGCGGCGGCGGTGAAGGCGCGCAAGCCCTCCGTCACCGTGGTCGGGGTGCGGCTGGCGCGTCGGCGGGGGCCGACGCTGGCCGACGGGATCGCGGTGGACGCGCTGGGCAAGCTGCCGCAGGCTCTGCTGGCCGGCTTCGTCGACGCCCTGGTCGAGGTGGAGGAGGTGGAGGTCGCGGCGGCGATGCGGACCCTGCACGGGTCGTTCGGCATGGTCGCGGAAGGTGCCGGGGCGGCGGCCGTGGCGGCCCTGCTGGCCGGGAAGGCGCCGGCGGAAGGGCGGACCGTCGCCGTGCTGTCCGGCCGCAACGTGGATTCCGACACGCTGGTGCGGACGCTCGCCGCCGCTTGATCGACATCAACGACCGCAAACAGGAACAGGACCAGGATCGACTTGCGTGGCACCGTCCGGAAAACGGTGGCCACGCAGGCAAAAGGCCGGTTGATCCTGTGGCTCGTCTGCTATCCCTCCTCGCGCTTGTGGTTCTAGCCGTCGGGCTTCTCGGCGGGGCCGCCTCCATGGGCGCGCCGGACCTCCCGGCATCGCATTGCGAACCCGCTGCGGTGCAGGATGCCGCGGACTGCGACACCCACCATCCGACGGACAGCCCGGTTCCGGGAAAGGCCCACGCCCACGGCACCGCCGGGTGTCTCTGCCTGAGCGGGGCCTGCGATCTGACCGGCTTGCCGGCCCGGATCGGCGTGCCCTTCGGCCATCGCCTCGCGACCCTGCTTCCGGGTGTGGACACCGGGTCCGCCGCCACCGCCCACGCGCCGCCGCTGCCACCGCCGCGCGCCTGACTCCCGCCGTTCCGTCGCCTTTTCCCCGACCTGCGGACGTGCCCGGTTTTACGCCCATCGCGGCACCGGCGCGCCTGCCGAACACGCGCGAGTCATCCCATGAATATGACCCACTATATGGAACTTCTGGCCGTCAACCAGCCCTGGAACCTGCTGATCTTCATGGCGGTCCCCGTCATCCTGGCCGAGACGGTGGCGATCAGCGAATTGTACCTGCTCTACACCCGTGACTATGACGGCCCGGTGCGGCGGTTGAACCGCTGGGCCGGGATCACCGTCGGCGTCTATTTCACGGGCGTCTTCGTCCATCTGATCCAGAACGCGGTGGTTCCGCTGACCGCGTCCGGCGGCTGGCGCGGGCCGGCGGATGTGCTGGCGGTGGGCTTCTATCTTGCCGGCATCGTCCCGCTCGGCGGCATCGCGCTGCTGGACCTCGGGCTGATCGGCCGGGGCCGAGGCGAGCATGGCCGCATGGCGATCCACGCGGCGCTGGTCGGGCTGTTCCTGATCGTCGCCCACATCGCCATGATCTTCGGCATGCTGGACCCGACGCTCCTCACCGGGGCCGCCGCAGCCGGCGGCCACACGATGCACTGAACGGATGCGGACTGTCCCTCTCCCGCCCTGGGAAAGGGATTCCTAGGGCGCCATGAACACGCTGCGGTGCCGGCCGATCTCGCCGCTGGTCAGGTCGCGCGCCAGCACCGTCACGTCGGTGGAGCCTGGCGTCGCGGCGCCCTGCGGCACGCGGACGAAGATGCGGTAGGTCGCCACCGAATCCGCTTCCGCGGCGAGTGTCAGCGCGTTCCCCGACTGGGCGTCCACGCTGGCGACCGACAGGTCGGCGTTCGCCAAGCCCTCCACCGACAGGCGGTAGGTCCGCGCCTCGTGGGTCTTGTTGAGGATCTTGATGGTGTAGGCGTTCTGCACGTCGCCGTTCGACTGCTGAACGTAGAGCGGGGCGCGATCGCGCAGCACGCTGACGTCCAGCGTCGGGCGCAGCGCCAGGGAGATCACCATCGCGCCGGCCACCACCAGGATGATGAGCGCGTAGATCACCGTGCGCGGGCGCAGCAACCGCACCGGGGCGGCCTGGCCCTCCGCCTTGGCGACCTGGTTGGAGCGGGTGTCGAACAGGATCAGGTCGCCGGGGCGCCCGACCTGGGCCATCACGTCGTTGCAGGCGTCCACGCACAGGCCGCAGCCGATGCAGGAGATCTGCTGCCCCTTGCGGATGTCGGTGCCGGTCGGGCAGACATGGACGCACAGCTTGCAGTCGATGCAGTCGCCTAGCCCCTCCGCCGTCCGCTCCTCCCAGTTCTGCGACTTGCGCAGCGGCGCGCGCCCTTCGCCACGCCAATCCTGGTAGGTGACGACGTAGGTGTCCTCGTCGACCATCGCCGCCTGGAAGCTGCGCCACGGGCAGACGTAGATGCAGATCTGTTCGCGCGCCCAGCCGGCGAAGAAGTAGGTCGTGGCGGTGAACAGCCCGGCGAAGGCCAGGACCTTCCACGACACCGCGCCCGTCGCGATCTCGCGCAGCAGGGTCGGGGCGTCGTTGAAGTAGAAGATCCAGGCGCCGCCGGTGACCAGGGAAATCACCAGCCAGATGACGTGCTTCGACGCCTTCAGCCCCAGCTTGCGCGCCGAGAAGGGCGCCTTGTCGAGCCGGATGCGCTCGGTGCGCGGGCCTTCCAGCTTGCGCTCCACCCACATGAACAGGTCGGTCCAGACCGTTTGCGGGCAGGCGTAGCCGCACCAGATGCGGCCGAGCAGGGTGGTGGCGAAGAAGATGCCGAAGGCGCCGATGATGAGCAGGCCGGTCAGGTAATAGACCTCCTGCGGCCAGATCTCGATCCAGAAGAAGTAGGCGCGCCGGCCCACCATATCGACCAGCACCGCCTGGTCGGGAATGCCCGGCCCGCGATCCCAGCGCAGCCAGGGCGTGACGTAGTAGACGCCGAGCAGGACCGCCAGGGCCAGCCATTTCAGCCGGCGGTAGCGGCCATGGACGTCGGCGGCGTAGACCTTGGGGCGTTGCACGAACCAGCGCTCGCGCGGCTGGTCGGCATCATGGGCGGCGGGGGAGGTGAGGGACATGGCGTGCGACCTTGCTTTGACGCGGCGGTCAACCTAGCCCCTCCTTTATAAGCCTTCCGTGATGTAGTCACACTGCGGCAGATCAAACGCCCGGATGGTGAGGGTCAGACCGCCTCGCCGCGCAGCTCGGCCAGACCGTCCTCATACGCGCGGTCGAACAGCGATTCCAGCCGCGCGTCGGTGCCGCGCAAGCCGGCGACGACCGCGTGCGCCCATTCGAAATACTCGATCTTGCGCTCCAGCGGCCAGTCGGCGGGCGGGCTGTGCGCCATGGAGCGCAGGTTGGACACCTTGTCGGCCAGCTTGACCAGCTTGGCGCGGGGCGACGCGGTGGGGGCGGCGTCGATCTGCCGCTGCTTGCGCTCCGCCTTGCGCAGGCGCTTGTCGTCGGTGGTCTCGGCGACGACGCCGGCGACCTCCGCCCCGAAATGCTGCTCGATCTCCTCATAGGAGGCGTCGGTGTCCTCCAGCGTGTCGTGGAGCAAGGCGGCGATGACCACGACCGGGTCGTTGCCGGCCGTCGCCTCGGCGCACAGGAACGCCACCTCCGACAGGTGGTTGAGGTAGGGCTCGGCGCGCACGCCCTTGCGGCGCTGGTCGATGTGCTTGTGCGCGGCGAACTCCAGCGCGCGGGCGAAGTCGAGAAGGGCTGTCATGGCGTTCCTGGCGGGTCGGCGCTACGATGTGGGCGGATGGGGGCGAAACCCCACGGGGGGAAGCGGCATGTTCACGGGTTTCTTCTTCGAACTGCGCAAGGCGGGCGTGCCGGTCTCGCTGAACGAGTACCTGACGCTCATGGAGGCCATGAAGCGCGGCGTCGCCGCCTTCCGCATCGAAGACTTCTATTACCTCAGCCGGGCCTGTCTGGTGAAGGACGAGCGCAATCTCGACCGCTTCGACCGGGTGTTCGGGCAGGTCTTCAAGGGGCTGGAGGGGGCGGATGGCACCGGGGGCGACGAAATTCCCGTGGTCGACCTGCCGGAGGAATGGCTGCGCAAGCTGGCCGAACGCTTCTTGACCGAGGAGGAGAAGGCGCAGATCCAGGCGCTGGGCGGCTGGCAGAAACTCATGGAGACGCTGGCTGAGCGGCTGGCCGAGCAGAAGGGGCGGCACCAGGGCGGCTCCAAATGGATCGGCACCGCCGGCACCTCGCCCTTCGGCGCCTACGGCTACAACCCGGAGGGCGTGCGCATCGGCCAGCATGACTCCCGCCACCGCCGCGCCGTGAAGGTGTGGGACAAGCGGGAGTTCAAGAATCTGGACGATCAGGTCGAGATCGGCACCCGCAACATCAAGGTGGCGCTGCGCCGCCTGCGCAAGTTCGCCCGCACCGGGGCGGCCAGCGAGCTGGACCTGCCCGGCACCATCCGCGCCACCGCCAGCAACGCCGGCTGGCTCGACCTGAAGATGGTGCCGGAGCGCCACAACACGGTGAAGGTGCTGCTGTTCCTCGACATCGGCGGCTCGATGGACGACCATATCCGTCTGGTCGAGGAGCTGTTCTCCGCCGCGCGGGGCGAGTTCAAGCATCTGGAGCACTTCTACTTCCACAATTGCGTCTACGAGAGCGTGTGGCGCGACAATAAGCGCCGCCACGACGAGCGCACCCCGACCTGGGACGTGCTGCACACCTATCCCGCCGACTACAAGCTGGTCTTCGTCGGCGACGCGGCGATGAGCCCCTACGAGATCGTCTATGCCGGCGGCAGCGTCGAGCATTGGAACGAGGAACCGGGACAGGTCTGGCTGCAGCGGATGCTGTCCGTCTACAGCCGCGCCGTCTGGCTCAACCCCACACCGGAATCGCGCTGGGGCTACACGGAGAGCACCCGCATGCTGCAGCGGCTTCTGGGCGGGCGCATGTACCCACTGACGCTGCAAGGGCTGGATGCGGCGATGCGCGAACTGGTGCGCTAACATCTCCGGACAACCACGCGCCTTCAAATTCCAATCCAACGTTACGGATTTTCAATCCATCGGCGTGCGCCGAAATGGATAATGTGTGTTGATGATTCCGGATGAGATGGATTATCAATCACTGGCTGAAAAGAAATCGTCGTTGCTTGCGCACTCGAATTGGTTTGCTTCGAAAACGGAATGAATTTACAGATTTCGCGGATCAAAGATTCCGAGTCGTAAAGTTAAGTATCTGAACATTATTCGGATTTGTATTACTATATGATACAATCGGCTTCCGGCTTCCCTTCGTTTTAAACATTGATCGTCATTTCTGCGACTTCCCGGCAACATTCGTGGGCAAATGATTGCTGAGAATCGTTCTTCCTTGAACGCATACGATTGCATTACGAAGCATGAGGCTTCCCATTCACAGCATGCAGTCGATGAGGGTCAGGGAAAATGGAGGGTGTTCTTGCGCGCATCAGCATCAGCGGCAAAATCTACAGCGTTGTCGCGATTCTGGGTGTGGTGGCCGCTATCATTGGTGGCGTCGGCTCGTTTGGAATGCAGGCCTACGACGACAAGTTCGACCAGATTCAGAACTGGTCCCGGCGCGCCCTGATCAACGAGCAGATCAACAGCCTGATTTACAAGGTCGTCATGGACAGCCGCGGCATCTACGCCGCGGATGGGACGGCGGACGCCACGCCTTACGCCAAGAACATCGTCGGTGCCACCGGCGAGCTGGAAAAGCTCGTGGCCAAGCTCGAATCCCTGTTGCCTCTGGAAAGCAAGGATGCTTTCGGCGAGACGCAGCAGACGGCCCGCGCCTTTGTCCTGCACCGTAACGAGGTCGCCCGCCTCGGGATGGAGGCTGGTCCGGAAAAAGCGCGCGCGCATGGCGACACTCCCGAGGCCCGCGCGCTGCGCAGCAAGCTGGGCCAGTTCCTGGAGAAGGCCTCCGAACGCAACATGCAGGGGATCGCCCAGGCCAACGATGAACTGGGCGCTTTGAACAGCCTGATGACGACGCTGATGATGGTCGTCGGCATCGGTGGTGGGCTCGGCGCGCTGGCGTTGAGCGTCCTGGTCGCGCGCGTCGGCATCTCCCGCCCGATTGCCGGAATCACCGACGTCATGGCTCGTCTGGCGACCGGCGACACTTCGGTGACGGTCCCGGGCCTCGGCCGTGGTGACGAGATCGGCGGCATGGCCAAGGCCGTGGCGGTCTTCAAGGACAACGCCGTGGACCGCGAGCGCATGCGGGTCGCCGAGGAGGCCGAGCGCCGGGCCAAGGAGCGGCGCACCCACGCCGTCGAGGAGCTGGTGCAGTCCTTCGACCGCAACGTCTCCGGCATCCTGCGCACTGTCGCCTCCGCCGCCACGGAGCTGGAGGCCACGGCGCAGAGCATGCTGACGACCGCCGACCAGACCAAGGGGCAGGCGGCCAGCACGGCGGCCGCGGCCGAGCAGGCGTCGGTCAACGTGCAGACCGTCGCCGCGGCGACCAACGAGCTGAGTGCGTCGATCAACGAGATCAGCGGTCAGGTGACGCGCTCCACCAACATCGCCAGCCACGCGGTGGGCGAGGCACAGCAGACCAACGAGCGCGTCCAGGGCCTCGTCGCGCAGGCGCAGCGGATCGGCGACGTGGTGAAGCTGATCACCGACATCGCGTCGCAGACCAACCTGCTGGCGCTGAACGCGACGATCGAGGCGGCGCGCGCCGGGGAGGCTGGCAAGGGCTTCGCCGTCGTGGCGTCGGAGGTGAAGAACCTCGCCAACCAGACCGCCAAGGCGACCGAGGAGATCGCCTCCCAGATCGCCTCCATGCAGGAGGCCACCGGCGGGGCGGCGGCGGCCATCAACGGGATCGGCGACACCATCGGCACCATCAGCGAGATCGCCACGATCATCGCCTCGGCGGTCGAGGAGCAGGGGTCGGCGACCGGCGAGATCGCCCGCAACGTCCAGCAGGCCGCGCAGGGCACCCATCTGGTGACGACCAACATCACCGAGGTCAGCGACGGCGCCACCCAGACCGGCTCCGCCGCCACCGAGGTGCTGGGCGCCGCCGGCGAGCTGTCGCGCCAGTCGGAGAGCCTGCGCACGGAGGTGGAGCGCTTCCTGGCCGGCATCCGCGCCGCGTGAGGAGGTTTCGGGGGTGTGCGAGGACGCGCACCCCCGCCCATTCTCATCCTGAACGGACCGAACGGCATTTGCCGGACTGAAATCCCGTTTTTATCGTCACGGCCATTCGCGTTCGAATGGAGGGGTACCGTGGCGAAATCCTATCTGGCGTCCTGGAAAAAGGCGAAGGACCGCTTCGAGAAGACGACGGGCAAGAAGAAGCCCGATCCCAAGAGCCGTTTCGGCAAGCTGTTCAGCAAGATCAGCTCGACCGGGCTGGAAGGCGCGCTGAAGAGCTACGACGCCGCCACGACCGTGCAAGACGCGCAAAAGCACGCCCGTGCCTTCCAATCCGCGGCGGGCGGCTACATCCCAACGCTCGACGCGGCGGGCAAGGCGGCCAAGCAGGACGGCGACGCGGTCTACGCCGAAGCTTGCGCCGACATGGTGGCGTCGCTGAACAAGATCGCCGCGAACGTCGTGACGGATCTGGAACGGTTTGACGACCTGCCGAAGACCATCGACGGCTATTTCAAGTCGCCGTATTGGTTCAAGCTGCTGCACAAGGTCGCCAAGCAGGAAATGTCGCTCGAGAATGTCGAGCTGTACGACAAGATCCTGAAAGGCAAGCTGTCGAAGGCGGGGCCTGCGGAAGAGGCGTACAAGGAATACGTGGCCGTCCGCTCACCCAAGGAAGTGAACATCGGGTCGGGAACCCGGAGCGCCTGCAAGACGTGCGCGGATCAGGGCGCCTGGACCGCCATGCCGTGGGACAAGGTGGCCAAGGATCTCGGCGTTAACCTGGCCGACACCATCAGTCGCCTGCACAGCGCGCTCGCCAAGGGGGAGATCTGACGGCCGGCGGCCGGTTGACGCGGTCAGGTTGACGCGGTCAGGTTGACGGGGCGGGCCTCCGCCGTCACTTTGAGGATCAGCCCTTCAGGGGCGGCCCTTCAAAAATGGTCTCGGGAGGCTCCGCCATGTACATCGCCATGAACCGATTCCGCGTGCGTCCAGACTCGGAACAGGATTTCGAGGAGGTCTGGCTGAACCGCGAGGTCCATCTGAACACGGTTCCGGGCTTCGTGGAGTTCCACATGCTGCGCGGCCCGCGTTACGAGGATCACCGCCTCTATTCCTCCCACACCGTCTGGGAGTCGGAGGCGCATTTCCAGGCCTGGACCCGCTCGGGCGAGTTCCGCGCCGCCCATCGCGGGGCGGGGGACCGCAAACCGCTCTATCTCGGCCCGCCGCAGTTCGAGGGCTTCGAGGTCATCCAGACCGTGAGGCGCGAGGGCTGAGCCGCCGGCTGCGCTCAGCCTTTCAAAGCGTCCTCGTCGCCGATCAGGCGGTGGGCAATGGCGACGGTGATGAGGCCGGCGAGCAGAAGGCCGTACTGCCACAGGCTGGACCAGTCGCCGGTCTGCACGTCGCCCGCCACCGCCTGGACCGGGCGCACGATCAGCTGCCGCAACAGGGTGATCATCGCCACCTCCAGGAAGACCCGCAGGTGGAAGCGGTTGGTCCGCACATAGTCGACCTCCGCGGAGATCAGCGCGGACAGCGTCCAGACGATGAACAGCACGCCGAGCGCGTGCAGGAAGCCGTGCGCCAGCTGGTCCTTTTGGAAGGCCGCCCAGGCCTCCACGAAGAATTCCCAGACCACCATGGCGCTCGCCGCGACCAGGGCGATGGCCAGGACGACGTGCAGCAGCCCGTTGAAGGACTTCAGGGCGCGGATCAGCCCCTGTTCGAGAAGCGAGTTGGACGGGGCGCGGGGGATCGATTGCAGCATCGGGGCGGGTCGCAAGGTCGAAGGGTGCGGGAAGATAGAAGCCCAACCCGGCGGACGCCCCCGCCGTTTTGCCATTGCCGCCATGGGGAAAACGCAAGCATTGCAGATCAGCGTCAAGTCGCCGCATCAATGGTCCCGGCTTTGCAGGTGGAAAAAAGCACCGGCCATTGAACTCCGGGCCTGATTTCGTCTAGGGTCGCCGCGGTCCCTCCGGCTTCGTTCCTTCGAGGGTTCCCCCAGGAGTGAATGGATGCGCGAAACCACCCCCATCACGGTCGCCCGCGGCGACGGCATCGGTCCGGAGATCACCGACGCGGTGCTTCACGTGATGGAGGCCGCCGGCGCCCGCCTGAAGGTGGAGGAGGTGCCGGCGGGCGAGCAGGTCTACCGCCGCGGCCATCTGGGCGGTCTGGACGCCGCCGGCTGGGGCTCGATCCGCCGCACCCGCGTCTTCCTCAAGGGGCCGATCACCACGCCGCAGGGCTATGGCAACAAGTCGTTGAACGTCACCGCGCGGACCACGCTGGGGCTGTTCGCCAACGTGCGGCCCTGCGTGTCGCACCATCCCTACGTCCGCACGCGGCATCCGCGCATGGACGTGGTGATCATCCGCGAGAACGAGGAGGACCTCTACGCCGGGATCGAGCATCGCCAGACCGACGACGTGATCCAGTCGGTCAAGCTGATCTCCCGGCCGGGGTCGGAGCGCATCGTGCGCTACGCCTTCGACTACGCCCGCGCCAACCACCGGCGCAAGGTGACGGCCTTCGTCAAGGACAACGTCATGAAGATGACGGACGGGCTGTTCCTGAAGATCTTCAACGAGATCGCCGCCGAATACCCGGAGATCAAGGCCGACCACCTGATCGTCGACATCGGCGCCGCCCGTCTGGCCGACCAGCCGGAGCGGTTCGACGTGATCGTGACGCTGAACCTCTACGGCGACATCGTGTCGGACATCGCCGCCCAGATCACCGGCTCGGTCGGGCTGGCCGGCTCCGCCAACATCGGCGACGCCTGCGCCATGTTCGAGGCGATCCACGGCTCGGCGCCGATGATCGCGGGGCAGGGGATCGCCAACCCGTCGGGGCTGCTGATGGCCGCGGTGATGATGCTGGTCCACATCGGGCAGGGCGACGTGGCGGCGCGCATCCACAACGCCTGGCTCAAGACCATCGAGGACGGCGTCCACACCGTGGACATCTTCAATCGCGGGGTCAGCCGCCAGCGCGTCGGCACCCACGCCTTCGCCGACGCGGTGGTGGAGCGGCTGGGCCAGATGCCGGTGACCCTGCCCACCGTCGGCTACGCGGTCACGGCGCGGGCCGCCTATGAATCCGGGGTGCGGCTGTCGCCGCGCCGCAAGGCGGTGAAGGAACTGGTCGGGGTGGACGTGTTCCTGCACTGGCCGGGCGGCAACCCGGACGAGCTGGCCGGGCTGGTCCTGCCGGTGGCGACCCCGGCGCTGCGGCTGTCCAGCATCTCCAACCGCTCGCAGAAGGTCTGGCCCGAGGGCAACATCGGCGTCTTCTGCACAGACCACTGGCGCTGCCGCTTCCTGGCGCCGGAGGGTGTGGCGGTCGGCCACCCCGACATCGTCGAACTGCTGTCGGGGCTCGCCCGCGCCGGGCTGGACTTCACCCAGACCGAGAACCTGTGCAACTTCGACGGCAAGTCCGGCTTCTCGGCCACGTGACGCGCGAAGCGGCGGAATAATCCGCCGCCGCCGGGCGTCCAGACGGGCAGGATATCCTTCCAAGGGGAGCGCCGCCGCATGCCTCTGCCAAAGCCGCCTCCCGACCCTCCTCCAGCGAACGGCCCGCCAACTGGTTCTCCCGTGGACGAGCGGGCCATCGCCGCGCACGTGCCGCGGCTGCGCCGCTACGCCGCCGCGCTGGCCGGCAACCTGTCCGACGCCGACGACCTCGTGCAGGATTGCATCGAGAAGGCGTTGGCCAACCGGCACACCCTGCGGGACGTCACCCGGCTCGGCGGCTGGCTGCTGTCGATCCTGCACAACCTGCACGTCTCCGGTCTGCGCTGGCGCCGCCGCCGCGGGCCGGAGGTGCCGGTGGAGGATCTCGCCAACGATCTGGCGCTCAGCGCCGCCCCAGCCGACCGGGCGGAGGTGCGGGATTTCGTGCGCGCCTTCAACCAGCTCACGGAGGAGCACCGGGCCGTGCTGCTCCTGACCGGGCTGGAGGGGCTGTCCTACCGCGAGGCGGCGGATGTGCTGGGGGTTCCGGTGGGAACCGTCATGTCGCGGCTGGCCCGCGCCCGGGAACGGCTGCGCGTCCTGCTGGACGGCGGGACGGAGCAGGCGGTGAGGAGGATCAAGTGATGGACACCGAACCGGACGCCCCGGTGACCGAGGCCGACCTGCACGCCTGGATGGACGGCGAACTGCCGGAGGACCGGCGCGGCGAGGTCGAGCGCCATCTGGCCGGCAACCCCGATCTGGCCCGCCGCTTCGAGCGCTACCGCGCCCAGCGGGCGATGCTTCAAGAAACCTTCGGCCCGTTGGTCGACCGTCCTTTGCCGGCGGCCCTGGTGCCGCCCTACGCCCGCTCGGCGGGCCGGCCGGCGGTGCGCCCGCGGCGCTGGCTTCCGGCGCTGGCCGCGGCCGCGGTGTTGCTGGTCTTCGTCGCCGGCGGGGCGGGGGGCTGGTGGCTGCGCGGCTGGTCGGGCGGAACGGGCGGCGGTGGCGCGGCCTTCGTCGCCGACGCGGTGGCGGCGCACCGGGTCTTCGCGGTGGAGGTCCGCCACCCCGTGGAGGTCGGGGCCGACCAGGAGGCGCATCTCGTGGGCTGGCTGTCCAAGCGCCTGGGCAAGCCCCTGCAGGCGCCGCGGCTGGCCGCGAAGGGCTATGATCTGGTGGGCGGGCGGCTGCTCTCCGACGCGCGGGGGCCGGCGGCCCAGCTCATGTACCAGGATGCGGCCGGTCGCCGCATCACCCTCTACATCCGTCCGGCCTCCGGCGCGCCGGACACGTCCTTCCGTTTTGCCCAGGACGGCAGCGTTCAGGCTTTCTACTGGCGGGACAGCGGTTTGGCGTGGGCGGTGACGGGTGACCTCGATCGAGTGACCCTTTCGGCCATAGCCGAGGAGGTGTACGGCGCGTTGAACTCATAACACCCACAGACTTATGCACAGGAATGTTGTTCGAGCCCCCTATCCCTCTATCCGGCCATCTGGTAGGTTGGCCGGCGTTGGGCACAAAATATTGCGCCTTATGGAAAACGGCCGTCTGGTCGGAAGGTATATTGGTTAACCAAGTCACCGGTTACCGGACCACGGGAGACAGGGGATGAGTTGGACGGACGAACGGGTTCAGCAGCTTAAGGACCTCTGGGCCCAGGGGCTGAGCGCGAGTGAAATCGCGGACATCCTTGGCGACATCACCCGCAACGCGGTGATCGGAAAGGCGCACCGCCTCGGCTTGTCGGGACGCCCGTCGCCGATCAAGAAGAAGCCGACCCGCGGTGCGACGATCCTCGCCTTGACCGAGCGCATGTGCAAGTGGCCGGTCGGCGACCCGAAGCACCAGGACTTCCATTTCTGCGGCAAGCCCTCGCTGCCCGGCCTGCCTTACTGCGCCGAGCACGCGGCGGTGGCCTACCAGCCGGCGTCCTCCGGCAAGAAGCGCGACGAGGACCGCAACACCGGCGACCGCAACGTCGGCGCCGCCTAGACTCCGCTGGATTTCTCCGCTGGATTTCTCCGCTGGATTTCTCCGCTGGATTTCTCCGCCGGGTTTCCGGATTTCGGGCGCTCTTCACGCGGGCGCCCGCCCGACACGGCCTCCGGAACGACCGCTTCCGGATCGGCGCCGATCAAATGGGCGCCGCGGTGATCGCCCACCAGCTTCCGGCGATCAGCATCGCCGAGACACCCGCCGCCGCCACGCCGAGACCGAGGCCGGCGGCGACCGCAAGACCATCCTTTACGATCAGCCCCAGCGCGATGACCAGCACCGCCAGACCGGGCAGGGTGTTGCCGAACGGGATGGGCAGGGCGATCAGAACGCCCATCACCAGCACGAAAAGGCCGAGCGGCCGCAACACGCCGCGGTGAGTCAGGGATGGCCAGCGCGTCCGCAGCCGGGCCTCCAGCCGCTCCACCAGCGGTGTTCCCTTCTCCACGATCTTTTCAAGCGTGCTGCGGGCGACGCGACGCCGCCCGATCCAGCCCGGCACTTCCAGCCGGTCGCGGCCCACGATCATCTGGATCGCCACCAGCGCCAGCACCGTGCCGAAGATCATGCCCGCCGGCAGCCCCGGTGTCGGAACCACGGCGGGGATCGCCAGCGCCAGCAGCAGAAAGCCCGGCGCCCGGTCGCCGAGATGGCCCAGGACCTCCCCCAGCGTCGGCTTGTCGCCGGTCATGCGTCCGTGCAGCCGTTTGAGCAGCGCGGACGCCCGAGCCGGGTCCTTCGTGTCCATGTCCTGTTCCAACTCCCTGTTCCATGGTCGCCGCGTGGATGTGGTGGCGCGGCGGCTCGCAGGAAAGGGGGCAGGACACCGGTGGGGGTCAGTACTCCTCGACTTCGTGCTTCACCTGCACGAGACGGCCGCTCAGCAGCGACAGCATGAGCTGCACCAGCATCTCGTGGACGATCAGCGTGTGGGTGTTGCCGCTGTCCTGCATGTGCTGGCGCAGCGCCTCGCGCACCTTCGGCACCCCGGTCACGTCGATCAGCACGTCCACCGCCGCGCCGAGCCGGGCGAGGTCCATGAAGTCGGTGGTGGTGGCGACGCCGCGCGCGCGGGCGAGCCGCATGCCGGGCGCCTCGGCGTCCAGGTCGGCGACGCCGAGGATCTCGACGAAGGGCGCGTCCAGAAGCTGCGTCAGCAGGGGCGTTCCGGTTTCGCCGGCGCCGATCACGGCGATGCGGAAGATGTCCTTGGCCATGGCAAAGTCTCGAATTCCGGTTCGTCAGGTCCGCGTCGCCGTCGAGGCCGCGCGGGCAAGAAAAAGGCGGGGAGCCGAAACTCCCCGCCGCAACCTTACATCGACAGGGCGCCCCGTTTGACCGGGACGCGTCGTCGCACCTGACGCGGATTTCGCGTTACGCCCAGGCGGCCATCTTCTTCTGCAGGTTCTCGTCCAGCTTGTCGAGGAACTGCTTGGTGGTCAGCCAGGGCTGCTCCGGACCGATGAGGATCGCGAGATCCTTGGTCATGAAGCCCGACTCGACGGTCTCGACGCAGACGCGCTCCAGCGTCTCGGCGAACTTCACGACGTCCGGCGTGTTGTCGAACTTGCCGCGGTAGGCCAGGCCCTGCGTCCAGGCGTAGATCGAGGCGATCGGGTTGGTGGAGGTCTCCTTGCCCTTCTGGTGCTCGCGGTAGTGGCGGGTCACCGTGCCGTGGGCGGCCTCCGCCTCGACGGTCTTGCCGTCCGGCGTGATCAGCACCGAGGTCATCAGGCCCAGCGAGCCGAAGCCCTGCGCCACGACGTCCGACTCCACGTCGCCGTCGTAGTTCTTGCAGGCCCACACGAAGCCGCCTTCCCACTTCAGGGCCGAGGCGACCATGTCGTCGATCAGGCGGTGCTCGTAGACGAGGCCCTTGGCCTTGAACTGGGCGGCGTAATGCTCGTCGAACACCTTCTGGAAGATGTCCTTGAAGCGCCCGTCATAGGCCTTGAGGATCGTGTTCTTGGTGGACAGGTAGACCGGGTAGCCGCGCTCCAGGCCGTACATGAAGCTGGAGTGGGCGAAGCCCTCGATCGACTCGTCCAGGTTGTACATGCCCATGGCGACGCCGCCGCCGGGGAAATCGTACACCTCATGCTCGATCGGCTCGCCGCCGCCTTCCGGCACCCACTTGATCGTCAGCTTGCCCTTGCCGGGAACGACGAAGTCGGTGGCCTTGTACTGGTCGCCGAAGGCGTGGCGGCCGATGATGATCGGCTTGGTCCAGCCCGGAACGTAGCGCGGAACGTTGGAGCAGACGATCGGCTCGCGGAAGACGGTGCCGCCCAGGATGTTGCGGATCGTGCCGTTCGGCGACTTCCACATTTTCTTGAGATTGAACTCCGTCACCCGCGCCTCGTCCGGGGTGATGGTCGCGCACTTGACGCCGACGCCGTACTGCTTGATCGCGTTGGCCGATTCGACCGTCACCCGGTCGTCCGTCTTGTCGCGGTTCTCGACGCTGAGATCGTAGTATTTCAGGTCGATGTCGAGGTACGGCAGGATCAGCTTGTCCTTGATGAACTGCCAGATGATGCGCGTCATCTCGTCGCCGTCGAGTTCGACGACCGGATTGGCTACCTTGATCTTCGTCATGGGTGCGAGTTCTCCCCGAACGGGTAGGGGTTGTCTTATGCTTGGACGCCGGGCGCGCTGTGCGAGGGCACGGGCCGGGGCGTCCATCCGAAGACGGGCCCCGGTTCCCCGGACGGAAACGGATGGCGGTTATATAGCACCGGGGCACCGCCGAAAGAAAGGACCGCGGGGCATCAAAACAGACGATATCGCGCTGAAAACGGCGCAATTTGCGCGATCTGGTCCTACCACTTGGCCTTTTCAGAGCTTTTGTGTGGGAATCTTCAACGTGGGCTCCGGTTCATAGGCCAGCGCGGCAAACACGTCGTCCACGTCATCGACGACGGTGTAAAGCGCGCGGTGCGCCGGCTGGGTGAAACCCTGCGCCACCGTATGGTCGATCAGGCCGAGCAAGGGGCGCCAGTAGCCGTCCACATCCGCGATCACCACCGGCTTGTCGTGCAGGCCCAACTGCTTCCAGGTCAGGATCTCGAACGCCTCGTCGAGCGTGCCGAGACCGCCCGGCAGCACCACGAAGGCGTCGGCGCGATCCACCATCATGCGCTTGCGGGTGTGCATGCTGTCGACGACGAGCAGTTCGGTCAGGCCGGTGTGCTCGATCTCGGCGGACTGGATGTGCTCCGGGATGATGCCGACGACCTGCCCCCCGGCGGCGAGTGCGGCGTCGGCGGCGATGCCCATCAGCCCGACGCGTCCGCCGCCGTAGACGAGCTGGATGCCCCGCCGGGCGAGTCCGTCGCCCAACATATGGGCGGCCTCCTTGTGGACAGCGGCGACGCGGCTGGATGAGCCGCAATAGACGCAGACGGAATTCGGGGCTTTCATCGCTCACCCTTTCTCGCCGGTTGGGTACACGTTCCGGTGACTGTTCCGGTGCGCCCAGCGGGGTCACCTAATGCAAGGGAATAGCAAAGCCGGGGCAACGTCTACCCGGACATCGGACTTCAGCCCATCGGGAGAAAACACTATGGATTCGCGCGTCGTCAACGCCCTGGCCGCCATCTCGGTGGCCACGTTCCTGTTCCTCGGCTTCGGCGGCGGGATCGGCTTTCTGACCGGCGGGGGCAAGGCGAACGCAGGCGGCGCCACGACGGTTCAGGCCACGGAAACCAGCGTCTCCGCGGCCAATATTTCTCCAGGGGACCTGTCCTCCAGCCGCCATTCCGAGACGGTCGCCAAGTTGGAGAAGTAAGCGCGGGGAACTCCTTTCCGGCGGACGCGAAGGCGGTGTGCCGGTCCCGATGCGGCTATGCGTCTGCTCCATCGGCGGTGTTCAGTTCCACCGCCGCGATCTGCTATCCTGTCGCAAGCCGGCGTGTCCGCCGGCAATGATGCGGCGGTGCTCCGGTGAAGCAAGCTCTCCTGTTCGGCGGTGCGGCGTCTGTCGCCGCGGCCGCCGTTGTCGCGTATCTGGCCTTCGATCCGGCGCCCGTGCCGGGCTTCCGCGCCGGAACGGCCGGTTCCGGAACGACCGTCGCGCTGGGCAGCATGTCCCCGGCCAAGCCGCCGGCGACCGCGCCGGCCCCGGCGAAGGCCGCGGAGGAGCCCGCCGGTCCACGCTTCGACATCGTGCGGGTCGCCCCGGACGGCGCCACCGTGATGGCCGGCCGTGCCACGCCGGGCTCGTCGGTGACCGTCCATGACGGGGAGCGCTCGCTCGGTTCCGTCAACGCCGACGCGCGCGGCGAGTGGGTCCTTCTTCCCGACCAGCCCCTGGCCCCCGGCGCCCGCGAATTGAGCCTCTCGGAGAAGGCCACCCCCGCCGCCGAGCCGACCCCGTCGGAGCGCGTCGTGGTGGTCGTGGTGCCCGAACCGCCACCCGCCACCGGCGGGGCGTCTTCGGAGGCGCCGACCGGTCCGCTGGCCGTCGCCATGCCACGCGATGGGCTGGGCGACGGGCGGGGCGGCAGCACGATCCTGCAGGCTCCGAAGGGGCCGGCCGGCCCGGCGACCCGGGGCATGGCGGCCCCGCCGCCGCCGGGGGGCGTATCGTTGGAAAGCATGGATTACGACGCCTCGGGACAGGTCGCCATGGGCGGCCGGGCGCAGCCGGGAAGCGCCGTGCAGCTCTATCTCGACAATCTTCTGGTCGGCAGCGCCCACACCGACCCGAACGGCCAGTGGCGGCTGCGCCCGGAGCGCGCCGTGCCGCCGGGCGTCTACACGCTGCGCGCCGATCAGGTGACCGACTCGGGCAAGGTCACCGCCCGCGTCGAACTGCCGGTGCAGGTGTCGGAGGTTCCGGCCAACCTGCCGGACGGCCGGTCGATGGTCGTCCAGCCGGGCAACAGCCTGTGGCGGATCGCCCGCTCCACCTACGGGCACGGCGTGCAGTACACGCTGATCTACGAGGCCAACCGCGGCCAGATCCGCGACCCGGACCTGATCTATCCCGGCCAGATCTTCGCGCTGCCGGTCTCGAACTGAAATTTTTTCGGGCCGAGCCTTACAGATACGGGGCGAGCAGGCGCAGGAAGGGCCGCGCCTGCTGGAGCGCCACCACGGTCTGGTGGATCAGATCCTCCGGCGTCGCCTGGCCCTCGTATTCGGCCTCGGAGAACAGCAGGATCTTCTGGCCCTCCTGGACGAGGAAGCGGGTGCCCCGGCGGTCCTGGATGCCGCGCAGGATCGCCAGGAGCTGGCGTCGCCGTTCCGGCGACTGGGCGGTATAGGGGATGTGGCCGATCTCAGCCCACACCTGCGAGCGCGACTTTTCCCCGTCGAAGCCGACGGCGATGCTGAAGGGCAGCCCGTCGGCCATGAAGTGCAGCCGCGCCGGGCGCGGCGGCTGGGCGATGCCCAGAACGCCCTCGGGGGTCATCACGAAGGTGTCGGGGCTGAAGGGCAGGGCGGTCTGCGAGACCTGCGCGAGCGACGGCATGGCCTGAAGGCGGGCGGCGGGAACGGACACGGGGGCTCGCTCATTCCTGTGGTGTCGGTGGCGTCACTCTCCACCTTCCCTGCTAAAATTCTGTAAAGGGCGGGGGATGCTGTCTAGAATGCGCCGCTCCAACGATCCGAGGCTGAAGTAACCGGCGATGTCCGCCCTCAACACCGTAGTCGTTCCGATCCACCGCGCCGGCTGGCCGTTCATCGCCGCCTTCGCCGTGGTCTCCCTGATTCTCGGGCTTGCCGTGGCGAAACCGCTGGGCTGGCTGGGTCTCGTCCTCACCCTGTGGTGCGTGTATTTCTTCCGCGATCCCGATCGCGTGACGCCGACGCGGCCCGGCCTGCTGGTCAGCCCCGCCGACGGGCGCGTGACCATGATCGTTCCCGCGGTTCCGCCGCCGGAGCTGGGCATGGGCGACGCGCCGCTGACCCGCATCAGCATCTTCCTCAACGTCTTCAACGTGCACGTCAACCGGGTGCCGGCGGACGGCACGGTGGTCGCGGCGGAATACCACAAGGGCACCTTCGTGAACGCCGCGCTGGACAAGGCCAGCGAGGAGAATGAGCGCGCCGCCTTCCGCCACCGCCTTCCCGACGGGCGTGAGATTGCCTATGTGCAGATCGCCGGCCTCGTCGCCCGCCGCATCCTCTACTGGGTGAAGGCCGGCCAGGAGGTCAAGGCGGGCGAGCGGTTCGGCCTGATCCGATTCGGCAGCCGCACCGACGTCTATCTGCCGGACGGCGTGGTCCCGCTGGTCTGCGTCGGGCAGACGGCGATCGGCGGCGAGACCGTGCTGGCCGACCTGACCGCCACCGAACCGCAACGGCAGGGGGATGTCCGCCGATGAAGCGTCCGGTCTTCAAGCCGGCAGTGTTCCGCAAGCGCCGGGCGCGCCGTCCGCACCCGCGGCTGAAGGGGTTGTCGATCAACCATCTTCTGCCAAACGTGCTGACGGTGCTGGCGCTGTGCTCCGGCCTGACGGCCATCCGCTTCGCCATGCACGAGCGGTGGGAGCAGGCGGTCGTCTGCATCGTCATCGCGGCGATCTTCGACGCGCTGGACGGGCGGATCGCCCGCCTGCTGAACGGGCAGAGCAAGTTCGGCGCGGAGCTGGACAGCCTGTCCGACGTCATCAGCTTCGGCGTGGCCCCCGCCTTCATGATGTATCTGTGGGCGCTGAACGGCGCCGGCAGCCTGGGCTGGATCGCCGCCATGGCCTACGCGGTCTGCGCGGCGCTGCGGCTGGCCCGCTTCAACTCGCGGCTGGACGTCGACCTGCCGCCTTGGGCCTTCAACTACTTCACCGGCGTTCCCGCCCCGGCGGGCGCCGGTCTGGCCGTCCTTCCCATGGTCATCGGCTTCGAGGCCGGGCCGGACATCGCCGGCCATCCGGCCGTCGTCGTGCCCTGGACGCTGGCGATGGGCGGGCTGATGGTCAGCACGCTGCCGACCTTCTCCTTCAAGGGCATGCGGGTGCCGACCCAGTATGTGGTGCCGGGTCTGGTCGGCGTCGGCCTGCTCGCCGCCTCGCTGGTCAGCCAGCCCTGGTGGACGCTCGCCTTCCTCGGGCTGGCCTATCTGGCGAGCCTGCCCTTCTCGGTGGCGCAGTTCCGCAAGCTGCAGCAGGCCGCCCAGTTGATGAAGGAGACGGAGGAGACTCCGGTGGAGGAGCCCGCGGCGGCCGCTTCGGACGTGCCGCCCCCATCGCCTGAGATGGTGTCTGAAAAGACCAGGACGCCGTCGTCCGACTGACGAAAGCCGGTGACTGACGAAAGCCGCCCGCCGTCGCCGTCACTCGGCGGCGGCGGGCAGGTCCAGCGGCACGGTCCGCTCGGTCACGGCGACCGTCAGGACCATCGGGATCTGGCGCAGGCAATTGCCGACATGGTTCGATTCCGCGGCCACCATGCCGGTCATCTCGACCTCCACCGTCAACTCGTCGCTCAGCAGGCGGCTGTTCAGCGACAGCGGGACAAGGCCGCGCTTGGCGAACAGCTCCAGCACGCGGGGCAGGGTGCCGGGATCGGCGTCGGCCTGGACGGCGAAGCGGACGAGGCGGTTCGGATCGGTCGGACGGGATTCGGCGGCGGGCGCCGCCAGAGTGACGGCGGACAACGTGATGGTGGACATGGATCTCTCTTACCTTGGTCTTGAGTCGATGAGTGCAGGGTCAGACCTGCAGACGCGCGAAAACCCCGGCTCTCACACGAGAACCGGGCTGCTAATTCGCAGACCCAGGGTAAGGTGACGGTCCATCATGGGCGTCAGGATAGGGCGATGGGCGGCCATGGTCAATGGAGTCGGGAAATGACGCTCTCAACAGGACACGCGAAGCCATGAACGACAGCGGCATCCACATCCGCCCGGCCGAGCCGGACGACGCGCCGGACTTGGCGCGGCTGATCGACATGGCCGGCGGCGGCGTCTACGAGTTCCTGCTCGACGGGCTGGTGCCCGGCCAGACGGCGGCGGAGATGCTGGTGCCGGGGCTGGCGGGCACGTCGGGGTCCTTCTCCCACCGCCATTCGGGTGTGGCGGAGGCGGCGGGCCGCATCGTCGGAGTCGCCCACGCCTACCCCGTGGACTGGATCAAGACGCAGGATTACAGCGGGCTGCCCGTCGACCGGCTGGCCCACATGGAGGATTTCAACCGGGTGCACGACTGGGGCAGCTATTTTCTGTCGGCGCTGGCCGTCGACCCGGCATGGCGCCGCCACGGCATCGCCAGCCAGCTTCTCGCCTGGGTCTATGAACGGGCGCGGCGCGGCCGGTTCGACCGGGTGACGCTGCATGTCTGGGCCGACAACGCCGACGCCCGCCAACTCTACGCCAAGGAAGGCTTCGCCGAGATCGGCCGCGCCGACATCCCCTGGCACGAGCGGCTGCCGCACCAGGGGGGAAGCGTGCTGCTCCGGCGCGCGGTCTAGTTAGCGGCCAGGCTTCAGCTGGTCGCGGGTCAGCCAGAAGACCTCGCCGAAGCTGTTGGCGGTCTCGACCCAGAAGAAGTCGAGGTCCGGATACTCGGCCTCCAGGATCTCGCGGCCGGTGCCGAACTCGCAGAGCAGGCCGCCTTCCGGCGTCAGGTGCTTGGGCGCGTCCTTCAGGATGCGGCGCACGATGTCCAGTCCGTCCTCGCCCGACGCCAGGGCCATCTGCGGCTCGTGGCGGAACTCCGGCGGCAGGGCGGCCATCGCCTCGGCGTCCACGTAGGGCGGGTTGGTGATGATGACGTCGTACTTGCGGTTCTTCAGCGGCGCGAACAGGTCGCCGTGGTGCAGGGCGATGCGGTCCTCGAACCCGCTGTCGGCGACGTTGCGCTTGGCCACCTCCAGCGCGTCGGCGGACAGGTCCACCGCGTCCACCTGGGCCTCCGGGAAGATCTGCGCGGCCAGGATGGCGAGGCACCCCGAGCCGGTGCAGAGGTCGAGAACCCGCTCGACCTCCGTCGGGTCCTCCACCAGCGTGAAGTCGTCGCCGCCGATCAGGTCGGAGAACAGGATCTCCCCGATGTAGGAGCGCGGGACGATCACCCGCTCGTCCACATAGAAGGGGATGCCCTGGATGTAGGCCTTGTTCAGCAGGTAGGAGGCCGGCTTGCGCGTCTCCACGCGGGCGTGCAGCAGGTCGGCGACCTTGCGGCGCTCCGCCAGGGTCAGCCGGGCGTCCACATAGGGGTCGAGCTGGTCGATGGGCAGGCTCAGCCCTTCGAGCACCATGAACACCGCCTCGTCATGGGCGTTGGTGGTGCCGTGGCCGTAATCCAGATCGGCCTCGGTGAAGCGGCTGACGCCGTAGCGGATCAGGTCGCGGACGGTGCGCAGCTCGGTCGCCGCGTCGGCGGGGGTGAGGTCCAGGGAGGGCTTGGTCACTTACAGGATCTCCAGAACGCTTTCCGGCGGACGGCCCACGCGGGCCTTGTCGCCCGTGACGACGATGGGCCGCTCGATGGCGGCGGGGTTGGCGGACAATGCGTCGATCAGGGCGTCGCCGTCGAGATCCTTGGCGATCCCGGCCTCCGCCGCCTCCTTGGCGCGCAGGATGTCGCGCGGGCCCTTGCCCAGCTTGGCCAGGATGGCCTTCAGCTCGGCCGGGGAGGGCGGGGTCTTCAGATACTCCACGACCGTGGGCTCGACGCCCCTGGACCGCAGAAGCTCCAGCGTCTGGCGCGACTTGGTGCAGCGCGGGTTGTGGTAGATGGTGACGTCGCTCATCCCGGTGTTTCCCTCGCTGTTCCCAGCCCAAGGCATTGCCTGCGGCAGCAATACACCCGCCCCGCGCGCGGCGCCAACCCGCCATGCGGAATGGCGGCGGCAACGCAACATCCCTCGCGTGACAAGGCCGGCGCTTGGCATTACCTTGCGCGCTCGCATTATTGGCGGCCCGCCGCGTGCGGGGCCATTCATTTCGACGGATGCCGGCCGTGACGAAGCTCTCGCTCTCCAAGGACAAGATCAACATCCTGCTGCTCGAAGGCGTTCACGACAACGCCATCAACGAGTTGGCGCATGGCGGCTACGCCACCGTGGAGCGTCTGCCGCACGCGCTGGACGAATCGGAGCTGCTGGAGCGCATCGGGTCCGTCCACATGCTGGGCATCCGCTCGCGCACCCATTTGACCGCCAAGGTCCTTGAGGCCGCGACCCGCCTGTTCAGCGTCGGCTGCTTCTGCATCGGCACGAATCAGGTCGATCTGAAGGCCGCGCGCCGACTCGGCATCCCGGTCTTCAACGCGCCCTACTCGAACACCCGGTCGGTGGCGGAGCTGGTGATCGGCGAGGTCATCATGCTGATGCGCGGCATCTTCTCGAAGTCGACCCTCGTGCATGGCGGCGGCTGGATGAAGTCGGCCAAGGACAGCTACGAGATCCGCGGCAAGACGCTGGGCATCGTCGGCTACGGCCACATCGGCACCCAGGTGTCGATCATGGCCGAATCGATGGGCATGAAGGTCCGCTACTACGACGTCGTGAACAAGCTGGCGCTCGGCAACGCGCAGCCCTGCCACTCGCTGGAGGAGCTGCTGGCGGTGTCCGACGTGGTGACCCTGCACGTCCCCGACACGCCGCAGACCCGCGACATGATCGGCGAGGCGCAGATCCGCGCCATGAAGAAGGGCGCCCACCTGATCAACGCCGCCCGCGGCAAGGTCGTGGTGATCGAGGCGCTGGCCGCCGCCCTGAGGGACAAGCACCTGCTGGGTGCGGCCATCGACGTGTTCCCCAAGGAGCCGGGCGGCGACAAGGAGGTGTTCGAGAGCGCGCTGCGCGGGCTCGACAACGTCATCCTGACCCCGCACATCGGCGGCTCGACGATGGAGGCGCAGGCCAACATCGGCACCGAGGTGTCGCAGAAGCTGATCGAGTATTCGGACAACGGCTCGACCATGGGCGCCGTGAATTTCCCGCAGGTCGGCCTGCCGGTGGTCCACGCCGGCAGCACCCGCTTCCTGCACGTCCACGAGAACCGTCCGGGCGTCCTGCGCAAGATCAACGAGGTGTTCTCGGGCCGCGACCTGAACATCGCCGCGCAGTATCTCCAAACCGACCCGGAACTGGGCTACGTCGTGGTGGACGTCGACGGCGACGTGGACGAGAACGAGGTGGCGAGCGACCTGCGCTCCATCGAGGGCACGTTGAAGGCCCGCTTCCTCTATCCGGGCAAGCGCTGAGGTCCGGCGTCGCGGCCCTTGCCGTCGGCGAGGGCCGCACCGACATAGGCGGAATGACCTTCCGCCCGTTTCGACCGCGTGTAAGCGCCAGTCTCCTGACGCTCCTGTGCCTGGGCGGAGGAGGGGTTTGCTTCGCGGCGCCCGCGGCCGCGCAAACCGCGGTCGCACAGAGCGGGATCGCCGCCTGTCCGGAGTTCGCGCCGGCCCGCGTGGTCCTCGATCTGCAGATCGCCCCGCTGCGCACCGATTACAGCCAGTCGATCCGACAATTGGCCCAAAAGCCGGGGCGGCGGCCCGTCGCGGGGCGGATCGCCAATTCCCACACGCTGGGGCTGGCGGCCATTCAATACAATCAGCAATGGCAGGCCGGCGTCGTGACGGCGTCGCTCGGGCAGGGCCGCTATTGCGGCGCGGCGCAGACGCTGACCGTCACCTTCGGCTATGACGAGCGCACTGTCTATGTGGCCCGCGAGCTGCCGCAAGGCAGTTGCATCCATGGCGAGGTCCTGGCCCACGAGATGCGCCACGTCACGGTGGACGAGCAGCTTCTGCGCGAATATGTGCCGGTCCTGAAGCGCCGGCTGGAGGAGGTGGTCGGCCGCGCCCGACCCGCCCAGGGCCGCTCCGAGCGGCAGGTCATGGCGGCGATCGAGCAGCCGATCAAGGCGGCGATGCGGCAGTTGATGGAAGAGTTCGGGCGCGAGCGCAACGCGCGGCAGGCCCGCATCGACACCCCCGCCGAATACGAGCGGATCGGCCAATCCTGCAACGGTGAAATCAACCGCTACCTTGGGCGCGTCTGATCCATCAAGGAACGCGTCACCGCCGGCGCCCGCGTCCGGAGGCGTGGCGGTCGATGAACTCCGGCGGCTTGCGCGATACCCAGCGCAGGAAGGCGGCGATGTCCGGGTGGGCGCGCAGGCTGGCGATGGTGTGGTAGTGGTCGCGCAGTTCCGCCTCGCTCAGCACCGCGTGGATCTTGGCGTGGCAGATGCGGTGCATGGTCACGGTGTCCCGTCCGCCGTAGGTGCGCGGGATCAGGTGATGCTCGTTCAGGCTGGGGCCGGGCACCATCGGGCGGCCGCAGAGCGGGCAAGGCGGATGGAACGAGGGCGGATGGAACGCGGGCGGATGGGACGGGGCGGGCGGCGGCATGGCGTCCGTTCGGGCGGCGGCCGTCAGGCAGAGGGCGCGGCGGGCAGGGCGGCGCGGATGCGGGCGACCAGCTCGTCGGCCTGATAAGGCTTTTGCAGGATAGGCAGCCCGTCCAGCGCCGAGGCACGCTGGATTTCCGCATAGCCGGTGACCATCAGGACCGGCAGGCCGGGACGCCGGGCACGCAGCTCCTGCACCAGTTCCAACCCCGTCATGCCAGGCATCGCGTAATCGGTCAGCACGAGATCCACCTCCGGTTCGCGGGCGAAGGCGTCCAGCGCGTCGGGGCCGCTGGACGCCTCCATGATGCGGAAACCGGATTGCTCCAGAACCGTCGCGGTCGCCATGCGGACCAGCGCCTCGTCCTCCACCAGCAGGATGGTGGCGGGGCGGGGCGGGGATTGGACGGCGGCGGGAAGCGCGGCGTCCGGGGCGGCGTCCTCCTCGGCGTCGGCCCTCGGCAGATAGAGCGTCACCGTCGTGCCGGCGCCCAGACGGGTCGTCAGGACCACCGTCCCGCCGGATTGCGCGGCCAGCCCATGCACCATCGACAGGCCCAGGCCGGTGCCGTGCCCGACGCCTTTCGTCGTGAAGAAGGGCTCGAAGGCGCGGGCCGCCGTCTCCTCGCTCATCCCGCTGCCGGTGTCGGCGACGGCGATGGATACGCAGTCCCCGGCGGCGAGATCGAGCGGCCGTCCCTCCATGTCGTCCGGGCAATTGCCGGTGCGGATGGTCAGGGTGCCACCCGCCGCCATGGCGTCCCGCGCGTTGATCGCGAGGTTGAGGATGGCCATTTCGAGCTGGTTCGGGTCGACCCGCGCCGGCCACAGGCTGGGGTCCGTCTCCGTCACGATGCGCATGGTGCCGCCCAGCGTGCGTTCCAGAAGCCCGCCCATGCCGGTGACCAGGGCGCCGACGTCGACCGTCTTGGGCTCCAGCCGCTGCCGGCGGGAGAAGGCCAGGAGATGCTGGGTCAGGGTGGCGCCGCGCTCCACCGCCTTCTCCGCCATGTCGAGCGCCTGGGGATGGCTGGCCCCGCCGCCTTCGCTGGCGGCGCGCAGCAGGTAGAGCGACGTCCCGATGGCCTGGAGCAGGTTGTTGAAGTCGTGGGCGATGCCGCCGGTGAGCTGGCCGATGGCCTCCATCTTGCGGGCCTGGTGCAGCGTCTCCTCGATCTCGCGCAGGGCTTGGCCGGTGCGCTCCCGCTCCTCGACGTCGCGGGCGACGTGATAGGCGCCGATGCGCCGCCCGCTGGAATCCAGGATGGTGCCGAAGGCCAGCTCGTAGCGCTTGCGCTGCAGGGTGGGGTCGCCCAGCTCCTCCACGATGGTGAAGCGCTCCCCGCCGAGCGCGCGGCTCCACAAGGATTCCGCGGTGACCTGGGCGGTCGGCAGATGCTCCATCATCTCCAGCAGGCGCTGGCCGATGGCCGGACGGTGGCCATAGAGCGCCTCGACTTCCCGCTGGTAGGCGCCGTTGAAGAGGATGTAGCGACACTCCTGGTCCACCGCGACGATCAGGTCGGTGGAGCTTTCGATGATCGCGGCGAACAGGCGGCGATCGGAGGTGTGGCGGTCGACCAGCTCGCCGAGCTGCATCTCGTGGGCGCGCCGCCGCTCCGTCACGTCTTCCAGGATGCCGACGGCGCGGGTGGTGCCGTCCGGATCGGTCAGGCAGGAGCCACGCATGGCCAGCCAGCGCACCTGTCCGTCGGGAGAGCCGACGGGGAACTCCGCCTCCAGCTCGCCCTTCGCCGGGGCATCACGGAAGAGGGCGGCGCGGACAGCGTTGCGGTGATCGGCCGCAACGTTGCGAATCCAGGACTCGACCGAGGCGCCGTCGAGCACCGGCACTCCCAGAAGGGCGGCGGTGCGGTCCGAGCCATGGAAACGGCGGCTGCGCATGTCGAAGCGCCAGACTCCCAACCCGACGACCTCCATGACCAGCCGCTGTTGCGCCTCGCTGTCGCGCAGGCGGCGGGCCGCCCGGTTCAGAGCGCCGGCGACCGCGTTGACCTCGCGGATCGGCGCGGGGGCGGTCATCACCAGCGAGGCGTGCGGGCCGTCGCGCCCCAGCGCCAGGGCAGAGCCGGCCAGCGCCGCGACCGGATCGGCGATGCGCCGCCCGACCGCCAGGGCCATCGCCAGACTGACCAGCAGCAGGATGCCGCCGCCGCACAACACCAGCGCGACCGAGCGGCGCATGGGCTCGGCGATCAGCGCCTGCGGCACGCCGACGGCGACGGTCCAGCCCGACAACTCCGACCGGGCGAAGGCGTTGAACAGCGGTGTGCCGTCCCGCGCCACGATGGCGAAGGTGCCGGAACCGGTCGAGGCGGTCCGGCGGAACACCTCCGCCGGGATCGGCGTGCCGGTGAAGGTGTCGTGCGCGGCGGTGCGGGTGATGACGACGCCCTGCCGGTCCCACAGGGCAGCGACCCAGCCCTCCGAAAGACCTTGTTGGCGCAGCACGTCGATGAACATCTCGGCTGGGATGCTCATGGTCAGCACATGCTCCGAGGGGCCGTTCCGCGTGATGGGGAGAGCGACGGCGATCAGGGGGCGCTGGGCGAGAGCGCCGGTGAAAATCTCGGAGATCTGGGTCTGGCCGCTGTCCGCCGTCCGCCGGATCAGCCCGGTCACCGCGCTGCGGGGAAGCGGCTCGCCGAACGGGCGCCTCGTGTTGAGAAGTTGCTGACCCTGGGCGTTGCTCAGCATGATGTGGACACCCTCGCGCTGGGAGCCCTTGTGCCGCAGCAGTTCGGTCGCCTGCCGGTGGAAGGCGGCGAGATCGCCCTTCTCCAGGTGGGGGGAGGTCGTCAATACCCGGAGCGCCGTCTCCATCGCCATGAGTTCGCGGTCGACGGCGACCGCCAGCGTCCGCGCCAGATCCTGGCCGGACCGCTCGATGGCGGCGCTCTGCGTCTCGGCCATGCGGAAGACTGTCCAGCCGGCGAACCCCAGCATCGGCAACAGCGCCGCCATGACCAGCAGCACCAGTCCGGTGCGGAGCGACAGGCCGCCGGCCCGGGGCTGGTCGTCGCCCGCCACGCCGTCGTTCCCGGCGGGTGCGTTGTCATCCTGAGCGTGCACTGGCAAGGGATATCATGCTCCAGTATGCATGGCGGTGGACGCGTCCGTAACCATCGCAGAGTCCGGAAGCAAAGGACACACCTTTGACGGAGCAGGGTTTTTATCGAAGGGGGTGGAAATCCGGCTAACCCCTTCGATCGATTGGGGCGGCGGAGGTGGAGAGGGCAAGGAGCGCGGCGACCCCGCGTGCATGAAAAGAAAAAGGAGCCGCGAGCGGCTCCCTTTCCATCATCGGTCGGTGCGTCCGTCGAACGTCAGGCCGGCTGCTTGCCGTCCATCAGCGCCACGAAGCGGTCGAACAGATAGTGGCTGTCCTGCGGGCCGGGCGAGGCCTCGGGGTGGTACTGCACCGAGAAGACCGGCTTGTTCTTCAGCCGGATGCCCTCGTTGGTGCCGTCGAACAGGCTGACGTGGGTCACCTCGGCGTCGGCGGGCAGGGTCTCCTCCATCACCACGAAGCCGTGGTTCTGGCTGGTGATCTCCACCCGGCCGGAGGCCAGGTCCTTGACCGGATGGTTGGCGCCGCGGTGGCCCAGCGGCATCTTCTTCGTCTTGGCGCCCAGCGCCAGCGACAGCATCTGATGGCCGAGGCAGATGCCGAACATCGGCAGGCCGGTGTCCAGCAGGCCCTTGATCGTCGGCACGGCGTACTCGCCGGTGGCTGCGGGGTCGCCGGGGCCGTTCGACAGGAAGACGCCGTCCGGCTTGTGACGCATCACGTCCTCGACGGTGGCGGTGCCCGGAACCACGGTGACCTTGCAGCCGGCCGCGGCGAGGCAGCGCAGGATGTTGCGCTTCGCGCCGAAATCGATCGCCACGACGTGGAAGCGCGGGCTCTCCTGCGTGGCGTAGCCGGCGCCGAGCGTCCAGGCGCCCTCATCCCAGCCGTAGGTCTGGCGGCAGGAGACGTCCTTGGCCAGGTCCATGCCCTCCAGCCCCGGCCAGCCCTTGGCCTTGGCGACCAGCGCGTCGAGGTCGAACTTGCCGTCCGGCGCGTGGGCGACGACGCCGTTCGGGGCGCCCAGGTCGCGGATGCGGCGGGTCAGGCGGCGGGTGTCCACCCCGGCCAGACCGACCAGCCCGTAGCTCTTCAGCCAGTCGTCGAGATGGCGGGTGGCGCGCCAGTTCGACGGGTCGGTGACGTCGGCGCGCAGGATCAGGCCGCGCGCGGCGGGGGTCACCGTCTCGATGTCCTCCGGGTTGGCGCCGGTGTTGCCGATGTGCGGGAAGGTGAAGGTGATGATCTGCCCGGCGTAGCTGGGGTCGGTCAGGATTTCCTGATAGCCGGTCATCGAGGTGTTGAAGCACACCTCGCCCACCGAATCCCCCACCGCACCGATGCCTCGGCCCTTGAAGACGGTGCCGTCGGCCAGAACCAGGACACCGGTGTAAGCGCCGGCATCGCCCGCCGGGAGAGTCGATTGAGCCATCCTTCAGACCTTATCAAGAGCCGCCGCGGGCCACATATTCCTGCATCGCGGAACGTCGGCGCCGCGTCCCGTCCCGCTGGGCGCACGCGTCGTCGTCGGTCCGTGCCCCGCCATCCCGGTTCCTTGCGGTTCGGGTGTCTGAGCCTGGATCGATTAGTCGGGACGGGTGAGCCGGTCAACCGTATATGACGATTGGTACCCCGATTTCCAGCGGCGCGTTTGCATATTCGCCGTGCTTCACCGGTGGGGCTTGGCCGTTGGAGGGGCTGTCGGGTGGCGTGAAGCGGCCCTTCGGAATTGACGTGGCAATCCGGCGCAAATTTAGGAATATTGCCGGTTCGCGCCGCGTCTCACGCGCCATCCCATGGATGGGGACGGTGCGGACGCTGCCGGGCGGCCGTTGATCGTTTCGACCTTAACGAACACATCTGACGAACACGAAGGACACACGCAATGCTGCGCACGCGCCTGAACGAGGCCTTGAAGCAGGCGATGCTCGCCAAGAACCAGCGCGCCGTCTCGACCGTGCGCCTGATCCTGGCCGCGCTGAAGGACCGGGACATCGCGGCGCGCTCACGCGGCGTCACCGACGGCATCGACGAGGCCGAGATCCTTTCCATGCTGCAGACGATGATCAAGCAGCGCGGCGAGTCGATCAAGCTGTACGAGCAGGGCGGCCGCCTGGAACTGGCCGAGCAGGAGCGCGAGGAGATCACCGTCATCGAGGGCTTCCTGCCCAAGCAGATGTCGGAGGAGGAAGTGGCCGCCGCCGTGAAGACGGTGGTGGACGAGATTGGCGCCACCTGCATCAAGGACATGGGCAAGGTGATGGCGGAGCTGAAGGCCCGCTACGCCGGCCAGATGGATTTCGCCAAGGTCAGCGGCACCGTGAAGCAGCAGCTTTCGGCCTGCTGAACGTGCGTTATCCGATCTAGCACGGGGGCCGCCCGCCCATGGCCTTCCCGCCTCAATTCCTGGAAGAACTGCGCACCCGTCTCGCTTTGTCGGACGTGGTGGGCAAGCGCCTGCGCCTGATCCGCGCCGGCCGCGAGTACAAGGCGCCGTGCCCCTTCCACAACGAGAAGTCGCCCTCCTTCTACGTCAATGACCAGAAGGGCTTCTTCCATTGCTTCGGCTGCGGGGCGCACGGCGACATCATCGGCTTCGTCATGCGCCACGACAACCTCGCCTTTCCGGAGGCGGTGGAGGCGTTGGCCGGCGAGGCGGGACTGCCGGTCCCCCGCGCCACCGAGGAGGACAAGCAGCGCTACGAGCGGCGCAAGACGCTGCACGATCTGGTGGAGCAGGCCGCCCGCTGGTTCGAGCAGCAGCTCTACGCCCCGGCGGGGCGCGCCGGGCTGGAGTATTTCCAGCGCCGCGGGCTGGACACCGACGGCATGGCGCGCTTCCGCCTCGGCTTCGCCCCCGGCGATTCCGGCGCGCTGCGCAGCCAGCTTCTAAAGCAGGGCTTCTCGGAAGAGGACATGGTGACCGCCGGCCTGCTGAAGCGGCCGGACGACGGGCGCACGCCCTACAGCTTCTTCCGCAACCGGGTGATCTTCCCGGTGACCGACCGGCGCGGCCGGGTGGTCGCCTTCGGCGGGCGCATCCTGGAGGGCGACGGTCCGAAATACGTCAACACCGCCGACACGCCGCTGTTCCACAAGGGCACGCTGTTGTACGGGCTGTCGCGGGCGCGGCAGGCGGCGGCGGACGGCAAGCCGGTGATCGTCGCCGAAGGCTACATGGACGTCATCGCGCTGGTCCGCGCCGGGTTCGAAGGGGCGGTGGCCCCGCTCGGCACGGCCCTGACCGAGACGCAGGTCCAGGAGTTGTGGAAGCTGATCCCCGACGCGGAGAAGGTGCCCTTTCTCTGTTTCGATGGCGACAACGCCGGGCGGCGGGCGGCGTGGCGCGCGGTCGAGCGCATCCTGCCCCACCTCGCCCCCGGCCATTCCGCCCGCGTCGCCTTCCTGCCGGAGGGCGAGGACCCCGACAGCCTGATCCGCCTGCACGGCCCCCGCGCCATGCAGGAGGTGCTCGGCGAGGCCATCCCGCTGTCCGAGGCGGTCTGGCGCATGGAGACCGAAGGCAAGCCCACCGACACCCCCGAATCGAAGGCGGCGGTGAAAGCCGCCCTGGACTCGCGGGTCGGGCAGATCGCCGACCGCGACGTGCAGGTCTTCTACCGCACGGAGATGCGCCGCCGTGTCGACGAGGCCTTCGCCCCGCCGCCGCGCCAGCGCAACGAGCGCGGCCCCTGGGTTCCGGGGGGGCAATGGCAGGGGGGCGGGCGCTTCGGCCAGCAGACGCGCCGGCACACGCCGGGCCTGCCGGGCCTGCGCACGGCACCACCGCCCGGCCACCGCCGCCGCAACCCCGGCAATCTCGCCGCGGCGCGGGAACGCGTTCTGCTCGCCGTGATCATCAATCACCCCGAACTGTTTGATGAGTTGGGCGAATCGTTGGGCATGCTGCCGTTTCCCGACCGGGAATTGGAGGAATTGCGCCAAGCGGTCATTGGATTGCTTGCTGAACGGCGGGAAAACGACTCGGGACTTGACGCCGCATCGCTTTGTCGCCACTTGTCTTCCGCCGGCTATGATACCATTGTCCGCTCTCTGCTCAGCGAGTCGACCTATGTCCATGCCGGCTTTGCACGCCCGGACGCGTCCTCCCTGGACGCGAAACGGGGGTGGTGGCCGACATGGCATCACCTGCATCACAGGCAGGTGATGGCCGATTTGAGAGAAGCGGAGGCGGCTTTGGCCCGTGACAACAGCGAGGCGAACTTCGCGCGGGTCGTGGCCCTTCAACAGGAGGTCATCAGGTCCGGAATGGGTATGACGGATGACGAGGATCTCGACGATGCCTAGCGGCCAGCGCCGCCGGGCGTGGTGCGGAAGGGAAGGGCCGGAGGGAATGAGACCCGGAAGGGTCAGGCCGGACAAGGTCCGGAACGGTTCACAACCGGTTTAAGCAGGTGCGGATCGACAGCGGGGGGCCGCTGCGATGCGTGCTATGGGTTTTTATAATGGGGTAATGCGGGGGCATCGATCGCATGGCCACGAAAGCTGCGAACAGCGTTGAAGTTTCCGAAGCCCGGGACGAGGCCGGCGACGGCCCGCTCATGGACGGCATGGGTCTTGCCGTCAAGAAGATGATCGCCCGCGGCAAGGAGCGTGGCTACGTCACCTATGACGAGCTGAACGCCGCCCTGCCGCAGGATACGTCGTCTTCCGAGCAGATCGAAGACACGATGGCCATGCTCTCCGAGATGGGCATCAACATCGTCGAATCGGAAGAGCAGGACTCGGAAGGCAACGCCAACGCCGACGGCGAGGGCGAAGGCCGGTCCGCCGGCAATCTGGACGATGACGACATCGGCCGCACCGACGACCCCGTGCGCATGTATCTGCGCGAGATGGGCTCGGTCGAGCTGCTGTCCCGCGAGGGCGAGATCGCCATCGCCAAGCGCATCGAGGCCGGGCGCGAGATGATGATCGGGGCGATCTGCGAATCGCCCCTGACCATCCGTGCCATCCTTGAGTGGCATGACGCCCTCATGGAAGGGAAGATGCTGCTGCGCGACATCATCGACCTGGACGCCACCTATGGCGGCGGCCCGGACGGTGAGGAGATCCCCGAAGGTCTGGCCGAGACGGTGGAAGCCGCCCCGGAGGAGACCGACGAGGAGCGTCCGCCGCGCCCGGAGGGCGAAAGCGAGGAGGAAGGCGACGAGGACGGCGAGAACAGCCTGTCCCTGTCGGCCATGGAAGCCGCGCTGAAGCCGCAGGTCATCGAGACCTTCGAGAAGATCAAGACCACCTACGACAAGCTGCACAAGCTGCACGAGGGCCGCATCGCGGCCATCCAGCGCGGCGAGGACGTGGCCAAGCAGTCGGACAAGAAGTACGACAAGCTCAAGACCGAGATGGTCGAGCTGATGAACACGGTGCGCCTGAACAACCAGCGCATCGAGCAGCTTGTCGAGCAGCTCTACGCCCTGAACCGCAAGCTGACCGGCTTCGAGGGCAAGCTGCTGCGCATGGCGACCGACTGCCGCGTGAAGCGCGAGGACTTCCTGAACCACTATTTCGGGCACGAACTCGACCCGAACTGGCTGGAGCGCATCCGCGGCCTGAACCCCAAGACCTGGGGCAAGTTCTACGACAAGTACGAGGCCGACATCCGCAAGACGCGCGACGGCGTGTCGAGCATCTCGGATGAGGCCAAGCTGCCGATCAGCGAGTTCCGCCGCATCGTCTCCACCGTCCAGAAGGGCGAGAAGGAGGCGAGCCGCGCGAAGAAGGAGATGGTCGAGGCCAACCTGCGCCTCGTGATCTCCATCGCGAAGAAGTACACGAACCGCGGTCTGCAGTTCCTGGACCTGATCCAGGAGGGCAACATCGGCCTGATGAAGGCGGTGGACAAGTTCGAGTACCGGCGCGGCTACAAGTTCTCGACCTACGCGACATGGTGGATCCGTCAGGCGATCACCCGCTCGATCGCCGACCAGGCGCGGACCATTCGCATCCCGGTCCACATGATCGAGACGATCAACAAGCTGGTCCGCACCAGCCGCCAGATGCTGCACGAGATCGGCCGCGAGCCGACCCCGGAGGAACTGGCGGAGCGTCTGATGATGCCGCTGGAGAAGGTCCGCAAGGTCCTGAAGATCGCCAAGGAGCCGATCTCCCTCGAGACGCCGATCGGCGACGAGGAAGATTCGCATCTCGGCGACTTCATCGAGGACAAGAACGCGGTCCTGCCGCTCGACGCCGCCATCCAGGCGAACCTGCGCGAGACGACGACCCGCGTCCTGGCCTCGCTGACCCCGCGCGAGGAGCGTGTCCTGCGCATGCGCTTCGGCATCGGCATGAACACCGACCACACGCTGGAAGAGGTCGGCCAGCAGTTCAACGTGACGCGCGAGCGCATCCGCCAGATCGAGGCGAAGGCGCTGCGCAAGCTGAAGCACCCGTCGCGGTCGCGCAAGCTGCGCAGCTTCCTGGATACCTGAGGGTTCCGGGAAGCGAACGCGCCGCGCGGAATGCGGTCGTATGGAAAGCGGGGGGCCTTCGGGTCCCCCTTTTCATTTTGGCCTTCGGCCTTTATCGAACGGGGTTGCATAAGCCCCCGGTTCTGGGCACATTCGGCATCCCTTGGTGGGGGCCTGTAGTTCAGCGGTTAGAACGCGCCGCTCATAACGGTGTTGTCGTCGGTTCGAATCCGGCCGGGCCCACCAAGCTTTCCAATGGGTTGCCACTGTCCAAGGCTTGCCGATGCGGCAAATGGAAAAGCGACCGTGGCGATGGTGCGGTACGGACGCATCACCCCGTGCAACGCAGTAAGGCTGTCCGGAAAACTGAATTTACCGTAGGTTGCCCCGATCAATGACGGTGCGCGCGGGGGCGTCTCCATGGCGACGGTGCAGGAAGCGCTGGGGCTTGCGGTCGAGTATCATCTCCAGGGCGGACTGACCGAGGCCAGGGAACTTTACGGCCGAATCCTCGCCGTCGAGCCGGACCAGCCTCACGCGCTGCATCTGTTGGGCGTGCTCGACGGACAGCAGGGCCGCCCCGCGGAGGCGGTGGCGCGGATTCGCCGTGCCATTGCCAGCGCCCCGGACATCGCCGACTTCCACGCCAACCTCGGCAAGCTGGTCCTGGCGCTGGGCCGGACGGACGAGGCGGCGTCGCTCCACCGCCGGGCGCTGACGCTGCGCCCCGGCCATCCAGAGGCACTGACCGGCCTGGCGTCCATTCTGGCCGGAGGGGCCCCGACCGACGAGGCCGTGTCGGTCTTGCGGCAGTGTCTGCGCCTGTCCCCCGAGGATGCCGGCCTGTGCTTCTCACTCGCGCGGATGCTACGGGCACGGGGGGAGGAGGCGGGAGCGGCGACGGCCTATCGCCGTCTCATCGCGCTCGATCCGGGTCATGGCGCGGCCTGCAACAATCTCGGCAACCTCCTGCGCGCCGACGGTGCCGTGGAGCAGGCGGTAACCTCCTTCCGCTGCGCCGCGCGGCTCGCGCCCAACTCGGCGATGATGCTGGTCAATCTCGGCGCGGCGCTCGCCGATCTCGGGCGCACCGAGATGGCGATGGCCGTGTTCCGCCGGGCGATCGCCTGCCAGCCCGACAACGGTGACGCCTATTTCGGGCTGAGCAGCGCGTCGTCCGGACCTCGACAGCCCGCCGGCTTGTGCATGTTGAACCGGGGGCTGCGCGTCTGTCCGGATCATCCAGGGCTGCTGTACGCGTTGGGGGTGCTCCACGCCGGTCGGGGGGAAGACGTCCTGGCCGCCGGCTTCCTGGCCCGGGCGGTGGAGGCCGCGCCTGGAGACGCCGGGTCCCGGCTGGCCTTGTGCATCGGGCAGCTCAGCCACGTCTACGCCGACGAGGCGGAACTGGCGTCCAGACGGAACGCCTACGCGCACCATCTTGCCGTACTCGACGGGCTGGTCGGTCCCGGCGCTCCGGTCGAGGTGCAGCGGAGCGCCTCCGATCTTGCAGGCTCGCACCTGCCTTTCCTGCTGGCTTACCAGGGCATGGACAACCGGTCTTTGCAGGAAACCTTCGGCGGCATCATGGCCGGGCTGATGGCGGCGCGCCTGCAAGACCGAATCCCATCCATCCCGGTTTCGCCTCGCGCATCGACCCGACTCCCGTCGGCCCGAGCCCGGTTGCGGGTCGGGATCGTCTCCTCATACTTCCATGACCATTCGGTCTGGCGGGCGATCCTGGCCGGTTGGCTCACCCAACTCGATCCGGATCGCTTCATCCTCCTGGGCTACCACCTCACCGGGGAGGAGGATTCGCGCACCGCTGTGGCGGCATCGCGTTGCGCGGCGTTCCGCCGCGGGCTCGGCACCGTGGAGCGCTGGGCGGAGACCATCGTCGCCGACCGGCCCGACGCGGTGCTGTTCCCCGAAGTCGGTATGGAGGCCACGACCTATCGGCTCGCGGCACTGCGCCTCGCACCGGTGCAGGCCGTCGCTTGGGGGCACCCCGACACGACGGGGCTTCCCACTCTGGACCATTACCTGTCGGGCGAACTTCTGGAGCCGCCCGAAGGAGACGCCTTCTACAGCGAGCGCCTGGTCCGGTTGCCCAACCTGGGTTGTTATGTGGAGCCCACAAGCCAGCCCGTCTCGTCGGTCGCGCGCGGGCGCTTCGGCCTGCCTGACGGGGCGCCGGCCTTCCTGTGCAGCCAAAGCCTGTTCAAGTACCTGCCGCAGCACGACTGTGTGTTTCCCGCCATCGCCGCCGCCGTGCCCGGCAGCCGGTTCCTGTTCTTCCGGCACGGCCAAGCCGCCGTCACCCGCCGCTTGCAGGACCGGCTGGAGCGGGCCTTCGCCCTTCAGGGGATCGACAGCCGTGAGCATTGCATCTTCGCCGATCCGCTCGACCATGACGCGTATCTCGCCACTCTGCGGGTGATGGACGTCTATCTCGACAGCATCGGCTTTTCCGGGTTCAACACCGCCTTGCAGGCGGTGGAGGCGGGACTTCCGGTGGTGACCTTGCGGGGGCGTTTCATGCGTGGACGGCTTGCCGCCGCTCTGCTGGACCGCCTTGGCATGGCCGATGCAGTGTCCGAAAGCCCGGACGGCTTCATCGCGGACGCCATTCGCTTGGGGCTCGATCCCGAGGCGCGATCCATTCGCAGATCCCGCCAGTCTGTCGCGCTTCCCGCCGTCTATCGTGATCGGGCGGCCATCACCGGACTGGAACGGTTCCTGACGGGATAGCCGCGGCGGCGTCCATGGCAGCGTCCATGGCAGCGTCCACGGCGGCGTCCACAGCGGGTTCCATCCGGGGCGACACGAGGTCACGGCGCAGGCAGACGGCGCTGCCGGGGCACAGACCGGCGAACTGCGCGCTGGCGCGAATGTCCGGCGGCACTTCGCCGCGTTCCGCGCGCGTGAAGCCGATGCGTTCGAAGAAGCCGGCGGCGCCGATGGTCAGCAGCCACAGCCGTTCCAGGCCGAGCGCCACGGCCTCGCGGGAGAGCGCGTCCACGACCGCACGGCCATCGCCCTTGCCGCGGCGCTCCGGCGGCATGACGACCGAGCGGAGGAGCCCGTCGCGCCCATAGACCTCCAAGCCGCCGTACCCCAGGAGCCCATCGGGGTCGTCGACGCGCCAGAAGCGCCGCCCTGCGTCGGTGATGTCCTGGCTCGGCAAGTTTTCCATGGCGAGAAGAGTCGCGAGGGCCGGCAACTCCTGCTCCGCCAGCGGCGTGGCCGTCCGCGATCCCATCATGAAGGCTTCCTCCCGCTCGGCATGCCCGCGGCGGTGCGAATGACCGCCGAAAACAGACAATAGCGCCGTCGGATCGTCTGATCCAACCGCGTTCGGCACCGTGTCGAGGGAGTTTGCATGGGAAGAGGAGAGTGGCGCGCCCGAAGAGATTCGAACTCCTGACCCCCAGATTCGTAGTCTGGTGCTCTATCCAGCTGAGCTACGGGCGCTTCTCTCTGCCGCGGCGTCGGCGGGGCCGTCGTCTGCGGTGGCGCGGTTTTTAATCGCGGCGTGGCCGGAAGGCAACCAAAATCGTCCGGCTCGTGAAATTTTTCCGGCAAGGGGATGTCAGCCCTTTGACGGACTACAGAATGGCGGCGGTTGGGCTTACCTTGGCGTGGAGAGCGACCAGCCAGAAGGGCATTTGAGAACAGCTATGGGCATGACGTTTCTGAGCCGCGCCGTTATGGGGCCGGTGGGTTCGCTGATGGCAGCTTTCTTGACGGCGGCAATCGGGACGGCGGCAATCGGGACGGCGCAGGCGGCGGACGACCGGTCCGGCGCCGCGGTCCTGGTGTCCGCGGCCATCGGCAACGAGGTCGTCCAAATGGTCGAACTCGGGCCGAAGGTCATCCAGGTGACCGTCAACGACCGCGTCGTCTACGAGGACCGCGAGGGGCGCACCCTGTCCTTCGTCAACGCCTACAACATGGAAGGGCGCTGGCTGGTGCTGCTGCAGGAGAGTGTGGACGGCAAGTGCGCCGCGCGCTTCCGCGTGCTCGACCTCGGTGGGGCCAAGCCTTCCGTCTCGCTGCCCTTCGGGACCTGCAGCGACGCGCCGAAGGTGGAGCAGGCGGACCGGACGCTGACCGTTTCGCTGCCGGCGTCCGATGGAAAGAGCACGGCGGCCTGGAACTACCGGGACGGAATGCTCGTTCGCATGCGCTGAACGGAAAGGGAGCCGCGAGGACCGTGGGACATCTGAACCTCTGGCACGTCAACAAGGCGATCTCGCTTCTCGGCAGCACGTCCTTCGTGCTGCCGGTGGCTGGCATCCTGATCGTGATGCTGTGGCGCCGCCATTCGGCGGTCTCGGCGGCGCGCTGGCTGGCCGTGCTGGCCATGCTGATGGGCTCGGTGGCGCTTCTGAAGATCCTGGGCCACGCCTGCGGCATCCGCCTGTTCGACGACCGGCTGACCAGCCCCAGCGGCCACGCCGCGCTCGCCGCCGCCGTTTACGGAGCCGTCGGGGTGATGGCGGCGCGCTCGCTGGACGGCTGGCGGCGCGGCGTGGTGGTCCTCGGCGCTCTTGGGCTGGTGGTGGGCGTGGCAGCCTCGCGCATCCTGCTGCGCTACCATTCGGTGACGGAGGTGGTGGTCGGCCTCGTCCTCGGCGGGTTGGCGGTGGCGGCCTTCGCGCAGAGCTTCAACCGGATGACCCCGTCGCGCCTGAACCTCAGCCCGCTGGTCCTGGCCCTGGTCGTTCTGTTCGGCGTCGCCACCTACGCGCTCGGCGACCGCACCAACGCCGAACCGATGCTGAAGCATTTCGCCTATCTGCTCCGTGAGGAATCTCCGGTCTGCGGCCCGATGCCGCCGCTGAACAGTTTCCTCGAACGGCTGTAGCGGGTGTTTTTCTTGACGGATGCAGCGGTTGTGCAGGGTTGGTCTTTCCTGGACTTGGCAACCGGAATGTTTGCCTTGCGGTGTCGGTTGAGGGTTGAGAGCGGGCTTGCGACGGGGCATGGTGTGGGCTTATACCGACGCCCCCGTTCCTGACCCGTTCTGCTTTCTCGGTATCCCTTCCGGCCCATGTCGCTGTTCGGTTCCCTTCCACGCGCCGCCGCCACCGCCAGCGCGACGGTCTCCTTTTCGCAGGAGGATCTGGCGCGCGTCTTCGATGCGAAGACGCTGCAGCGCGGGCGCACGCTCATCCTGACCGGGGCGGTGATGCTGCTGGAGGCGGAGGCGCGGATCGCCGCCACGGTGACCGACCTTGGCCGGACCCTGTCGGTGACGGTCGTCCCGGTGCGCGGGCGCAGCCGGGTGGTCTTCGACAAGAGCTGCACCTGCGGGCGCAATGCCTGCGCGCACATGGCCGCGGCGGCGCTGATGACGCTCGACGCCCGTCCGGAAGGGCGGCAGATGTCCCTGTTCGACGCGCCCCCGGCGGCCCATCCGGAGGGGGAGCCGCCGGCGCTCCAGCCGGTTCCCGAGCCGACCCCCGTGCAGCCGCCGGTTCCGGCCCCGGCGACGCCACCTCCGCCCGATCCGGTGCTCAGCGTCCGCTGGACCCTGGAGCCGGGCAAGGACGACGCGGCCATGTTCGTCTCCGCCGTCATCGCGGTGGAGGGGGCGGGGGAGGGCGACGACGTGTCCACCCCGGCCAGCCCGCGCGACGTGCTGGCCCGGGCGCCGCGCAGCCTGGACGGCGACGTGGATCGCGCCATCGCCCGTCTGCTCGGCGGCGGCGGGGTGGTGCGCACGCCGGTCGCCAAGAGCCGTGGCGACGTGGTGGACCGCATCCTGCGCCGGCTGCTCGGCTGCGGGCGGCTGCGCTGGCGCGGTGGCACGACGCTGGCGGAGGGGGCGGGGATGACCATCCGCGCCTTTCGCGACCCGGCGACGCGCAAGCTGCGCCCGACCGGTCTGCCGCCCGGCGCCGCGTTGATCAAGGGGCTGGGCTACTGGTGCGTCGATCCGAAGGCCGGCACCGTCTGTCCGGTCGAGTTGCAGGTCGTGGAGGTGCCGAAGCCCAAGGCCGCGGTCGTCCCGCCCGCTGCGAAGACCGTCCCCGCCAAGGCGGCGCTCCTGAAGGCGTCCGCCCGACCAGCAGCGGCCCGGCCCATGGCGGAGCGCCCGGACTTCCCGGCGGCCTCCGCCTTCGCCGCGGGCATGCCCGGCGGCGTGCGCATGGGCTCCGATCCCGCCGCGACCATCGTCGAGCGCGACCCCCGCGTCGTTGCCCGGCTGGGCCGGGTGGTGTCGCCGGACGGCGGTCTGGTGGACGTGCTGCGGCTGGCCTTCGACTACGGCGAGGATGATTCGCCCTCGGAGATCGAGCCCGACGACCAGCGCCAGTTCGCCCGCGTCGAGGAGCCCGCCGGCGCGGTCTTCGTCCGTCGCGACAAGGCGCTGGAGCAGGGTGCGCTGGACCGTCTCGCCGCCTTCGGCTTCGCCCAGGCGCGCATCGAGCCGCCCAAGGGCCAGTTGAACGCCCGCGGCACCCGCGTGCACTGGCTGACCGGCAAGGACGCCGACGAGCGCTGGTCGGCCTTTCTGAAGACCGAGGTGCCGGTCCTGCGCAAGGACGGCTGGACCGTCGAGATCGGCGCCGACTTTGGCACCCGCGTCGTCGAGGCGAACGAGGAGGTCGCGGTCGCCGTGCGCGATTCCGGCGACGGCTGGTTCGACCTCGACGTCGGCGTGGAGATCGACGGGGAGCGCCGTGCCCTGCTGCCCATCCTGGCGACGCTGATCGAGCGCGGCGGCATGGAGGCGACCCGCGTGATCGACGGGCGCGCCCATCTGGTGCTGGACGACGGCAACGTGCTGGCCCTGCCGGCGGAGCGGGTCGAACGGCTGCTCAGCGTCCTGGAGTCCATGCTCGACAGCGGGCGGCGGCTCGACGACACGCTGAAGGTGCCGCTGACCGAGGCCGACGGGCTGCTGGACATCGACGACCTGATCGCGCGGCGCACCGAGGACACCGGCCAGATCGACCGCTACCTGCGCACCATCCAGGAGCAGGAGCTGCCGGCCGAGATGGACCCGCCGCCGGGCTTCCAGGGCACGCTGCGCGACTACCAGCGCGTCGGTCTGGCCTGGATGCAGGGGCTGCGGGCCAACCGGGTGGCCGGCATCCTGGCCGACGACATGGGCCTGGGCAAGACGGCCCAGACGCTCGCCCACATCGCCATGGAGGAGAAGGAGGGCCGGCTGACCGATCCCTGCCTCGTCGTCGTGCCCACCAGCCTCGTCCCCAACTGGGTGGCCGAGGCGCAGCGCTTCACGCCTCACCTGCGGGTGGTGGTGCTGCACGGTCTGGACCGGCACGAGAAGCTGGGCGACCTCGACCGTGCCCACATCGTGGTGACCACCTACGGCGTGGTCGGCCGCGACGTCGAGGTGTTGAAGCGCCGGGACTGGCACCTGCTGATCCTCGACGAGGCGCAGGCCATCAAGAATCCGGACAGCAAGGCGACCCGCGCCGTCTGCGCGCTGAACGCCCGCAATCGGCTCTGCCTGTCCGGCACGCCGGTGGAGAACAATCTCGGCGAGCTGTGGAGCCAGTTCGCCTTCCTGATGCCCGGCCTGCTCGGCGACCGCAAGGAGTTCGGACGCCGCTACCGCACCCCCATCGAGAAGCGCGCCGACGGCACCCGCGCCAAGCAGCTGATGCGCCGCATCCGCCCCTTCCTGCTGCGCCGCACCAAGGAGGCGGTGGCCAAGGAACTGCCGCCGAAGACCGAGGTGGTGGTGCGGATCGACCTGGAGCCGGCGCAGCGCGACCTCTACGAGACCATCCGCCTGTCGGTGAACGAGACGGTGCGGGCGGCTCTGGCGGTCAGCGGCGTGTCGCGCAACGCCATCACCATCATCGACGCGCTTCTGAAGCTGCGTCAGGTCTGCTGCGACCCGCGCTTGGTGAAAATCCCCGCCGCCGGCAAGGTGAAGGAGACCGCGAAGCTCGACGCGCTGACCGACATGGTGCTGGAAATGGTGCCGGAAGGCCGGCGCATCCTGATCTTCTCGCAGTTCACATCCATGCTCGACCTCATCAAGTTGCGGCTGGAGGAGGCGAAGATCGGCTATGTCGAGCTGACCGGGCGCACGCTGGACCGCGCCGAGCCGGTCAACCGCTTCCAGAACCGCGAGGTGCCGGTCTTCCTCATCAGCCTGAAGGCGGGCGGACGAGGCCTGAACCTGACGGCGGCGGACACGGTGATCCATTACGATCCCTGGTGGAACCCGGCGGCCGAGGATCAGGCGACCGACCGCGCCTACCGAATCGGGCAGGACAAACCGGTCTTCGTCTACAAGCTGATCGCCGCCGACACGGTGGAGGAGCGCATCCTCGACTTGCAACGGCGCAAAGGAAACCTGTCCGACGCAACCATCGAGGGCAGCGGTCTCATCAGTGCACTTGAAGGCGGGGACATCGACTATCTGCTGGGTAGGGCGGCGGACTGACCGCACCCTCGGGATTACCGCCCTTCCCGGTCTGGCCTTTGCGGCGCCATGGCATAGATCCTTGACGACGAAAGCATTGCGTTCGTTTCCCTTGCAACGGGGAGGGCCATGGCATCGACGAAGCGGGACACCGCACCCGATCCGGAACGGCTCATCGGCGCGTGGCGCGACGCCGCCGCGGACGCCCGCCGTTGGCGTGACGATCCGGACCGCGTGGCCGCCCTGAAGGCGGCGCGCACCCGGCTGCACCAGCCGCCACCACCACCGCCGCGCCCGCCCCAGCGGGTGCTGGCCGACGAGCTGCACGCCGCCCGCGCCGCCTGGGAGGGCGGGCAGGGGTTGGACGGCTCCGCCCGCGCCCTGGCCTACGCCAACCTGAAGCGCTGGGAGCCCGGCCTGTTCGGCTACAGCGAGACGCAGCGCTCCACCGCCGGCAAGATCGCCGCATCGGAAGCGGCGGAATCGCGGCGCGACGAGCAGGAGCGGGCGGAGGCCCAGGCCCTGCTCCGCGCCTTCCGCCGCGTCCAGGAGCGCGCCCGCAACACCGCCCGCGCCGTGCAGGCCGATCCCCGCGCCCGCGCCATGGCGGCGGACGAGGGGCTGATGCTTCCGGAGGGCGGCCGGTCCGGCGGTGTGACGGCCCCGTGAAGCGCCGTCTCAAGGCCAACGACGATCAGGCGTCCTTCGCGCTCTCGCCCATGGCCTTGCCCGATGAGAAGCTGTTGGAGATCCACCGCCGGCTCTGCCTGATCTTCGGCTGTCCGATCGCCTATTTCCGCGCGCTCGACCCGCTGAGCGAGCTGGTGTCCTCGCTGCTGTCGCACCGCACGCGCAACGCGGCGTCCGGCGCGGCCTTCCGCGCCTTGCGGGCGCGCTGGGGTGAAGATTGGGCGGCGGTGCGCGACGCCGATCCGGCGGAGGTCGAGTCGGTCATCGCCGGGGTGACCTGGCCGGAGCAGAAGGCGCCGCGCATCCAGGCGATCCTTCGCCGGATCACCGAACTGCGCGGCGAGCTTTCCCTGGATTTCCTGGCGGAGATGACGGTGCCGGAGGCGCGGGCTTGGTTGCAGGCGCTTCCCGGCGTCGGCCCGAAGACCAGCGCTGCGGTGATGAGCTTCAGCAGCCTGCGCCGTCCCGCCTTGCCGGTGGACAGCCACCACCACCGCGTTGCCGTGCGCACCGGCCTGATCCCGCCCAGCGTGGCCGTCGGCCCGTCGCACACCGTCCTGGAGGCGCGGCTTCCCCAGGAGTGGACGGCTCAGCAGATCTACGACCATCACGAGGTGATGATGCTGCACGGGCAGCGGGTCTGCTTCTACCGCAACCCGGCCTGTGAGCGGTGCGTGCTGCTGGAGCTGTGTCCGGAGGGGCAGGGGCGGATGGCGGGAGTGCCACCGCCCCAAGTCCGCCAGGAATAACAAGTCAGCCGGGAATAAGGTGTCAGGGGGCCTCGCCCGCCTTCCCCTTGTAGTTTTCGGCCTGACGGCGGTCGCCTTCCAATTCGCGCGCCATCTCCTGGCCGATCTTCGGGTCGATGGATTTGGCTTCGTCCGCCAGCCCCTTGGCCTTGCGCGTGTCGCCCTGGGCCGCCGTTTCTATGGCCTCTTCGGCGAGATCGTGGGCTTTGCGGTGTTCAGGGCTCTGTTCATGCTTGCCGGCCATATTTGTCTCCTTGCCGAATGATCATCAATTGATGAGGGAGGGCGGGCGGCGCATGCCCGGCAGGGGGGAGGGGTTGCTGCGCTGCGGCCGTTCGCCACCGGAGGCGGCCTGCTCGGCGGCGTCGAGCATGGCTTCGGCCTGCTTCTGCACGGCGGCGGCGCGGGCCTGGTCCATGGGGTCGGTGCTTTCCTTGCGGACATAGCCGGCGGCCTGCTCGGCAAGGTCGAGGGTTTCGACCACCTCGTCCATCGTTTCCTCCAGCGCGGTCACATCGACCTTTTTGCCGGTCATTTCGTCGTCTCCGGTCGTTGCGGTTGGTGATGCCAACAGGGGCGGAGCGTTCGCCGTTCCCGATTTGGTAATCCCGGCGGTGGGCGAAAAAAATCGACGCGGGCGCGGGAATAGTTTTTTGCAGCGCACGTTCGTCTGTGTGTCCGGTGGCGCCCGCCACCCATCCTACCCAGGCTTGCGAAATCCCCACATGAGCAACCCGAAGCGTTCGATCCGGTCTGCGGCCTTGGCCGCGGCGATGCTCGCCGTGACCGCCGGCCACGCGTCCTTCTGGTCCTGGCGCAACGCGCCCACTCCTGTGGACGCCGTGCCGGGTCGCATCGAATCCGTCTCCTACTCCCCGTCGGGCCGCAGCTACGACCCGAACCACCAGCCGGTGGTCGATGCGGTGGAACTGGACCGCGACATGACCGCCATCGCCGGCTTCGCCGACGGTGTGCGCACCTATTCCACGCTGGGCTCCCAGGGCGACGTGCCGGCCATCGCCGCCAAGCATGGCCTGGACGTCACGCTGGGCGTCTGGCTGAGCGACGACAAGGCCCGCAACGAGCGCGAGGTCGCCCGCGCCATCGTGCTGTCGCGCACCGTGCGCGGCATCGAGCGCGTCGTGGTCGGCAACGAGACGCTGCTGCGCGCCGAGCTGACCGACGCGGAGCTAGCCTCCTACATCCGCCGCGTCCGCGCCGGCGTGCCGAAGCACATCAAGGTCGGCACCGCCGACGTGTGGTCGGAAATCGTCAAGGCCAAGGAGACCATCGCGGCGTCCGACTACATGGGCGTCCACGTCCTGCCCTACTGGGAAGGCGTGCCGGTGGACAAGGCGCTGACCTGGATCCGCGACCGGCTGGACACCGTGCGCAAGGCGCATCCGGGCAAGCCGCTGTTCGTGGGCGAGGTGGGCTGGCCGTCGGGCGGCGAGAACTTCCACGACGCCTACCCGACGCCGCAGGCCCAGGCCTTCGTCGTCCGCAACTTCGCCGCCGAGGCAGGGATGCTCGGCATCGACTACAACGTGGTCGAGGCGTTCGACGGCGTGTGGAAGTCGAGCATCGAAGGCTCGCCGGGCCCGACCTGGGGCGTGCTCGACGCCGACCGCGCGCCGAAGTGGCCGCTGGCCGGCGACGTCCCGGCCCCCTGGGGCGACCGTGCGGGCGCCGCCGTGGCGCTGGCCCTCGGCCTCGCCCTGTCGGCCTTCGCAGCCTTCCGCCGCCGCACCAACATGACCTACGCGCTGGCCGCGTCGGTGGGCGCCAACATCGTCGGCTTCGGCGTCGGCTCGGCCGTCGCCGGCGCCTACGCCGAATACTTCACCTTCGGTGCCGCGACCACCTGGGGTTCCGCCTTCCTGCTGGGCGCGCTGATGATGTCGGTGGCCTTCGCCGACCTGACCGAGGTGGCCCGCCGCCTGTTCACCGGCCGCGCCCCGGCCCTGCTGCCGCGGGTCCCCGCGGTGCCGGAGCACAAGCCGATGGTCTCCGTGCACATCGCCGCTTGCCGCGAGCAGCCGGACGTGCTGGCCGCCACGCTGACCTCGCTGGCCCGCGTCGACTACCCGGACTACGAGGTCGTCGTCCTCATCAACAACACCGAGGACGAGGCGCTGGTCCGTCCGGTCGAGGAGCTGTGCGCCGAACTGGGTCCGAAGTTCAAGTTCCACTGGTACAAGCAGATCAGCGGCTTCAAGGCCGGCGCGCTGAACGCCGCGCTGCGCCACACCGACCCGCGCGCCGAAATCGTCGCCGTGCTCGACGCCGACTACACGGTGGAGCCGGACTGGCTGAACAAGCTGGCCCCGACCTTCGCCGACCCGCGCATCGGCATCGTCCAGGCCCCGCAGGAGCACCGCGACGGCCATGAGACGCCGCTGAAGGCCGCCATGACCGCCGAGTACCGCCCCTTCTTCGACGTCGGCATGCAGGAGGGTCTGACCTCCCAGGCCTTCGTCTGCCACGGGACGATGATCATGCTGCGCCGCTCCGCCATGGAAGAGGTCGGCGGCTGGTCGGAAGAGGGAATCTGCGAGGACACGGAGCTGGGCATCCGCATCCTGTCGGCCGGCTACCGCGCCGCCTACACCGACGAGCGTCTGGGCCAGGGCCTCGCCCCCGACAACTTCATGCAGTTCCGCAAGCAGCGCGACCGCTGGGTCTTCGGTTCCACGCAGATCCTGCGCGCCCACTGGCGGAAGTTCCTGCCCGGCGCTACGGAGCTGACGGTCGGCCAGAAGATCGGCTACCTGACCAACTGGGCGCGCTGGTGGTCGGACGCGGTGGGCGTGCTGGCCGCCGGTGCGGCGGTCACCTGGACCTTCGCCTCGCTGGTCCTGCCGCTGCACCTGCCGCCGGTCCAGGCCACCGCCGCGGTGCTGGGCGCCCTGGTCCTGCGCGCCGGGTCGAGCCTGCTGGCCTCGCGCTACGCCTCCGGCAACTCGTGGAAGGAGAGCTTCGGGGCCTGCGCCGTGGGCATGGCGCTGTCCACCACGGTGGCGCTCGCCGCCCTGCGCGGTGTGGTCCGCAAACGCGATGCCTTCCGCGTCACCGCCAAGGGCGGCAAGCGGACCCAGGGCGCCTTCTGCGCCAAGCCGGAAGCCTGGCTGTCGGGTGCGCTGCTGGTCTCCGCGGTGACCGCGTGGTTCGCCAACCCGCTGGGCACCCTGTCGCTGGAGCTGTGGGCGATCCTGCTGACCGCGATGGCCGTTCCGAACCTGATGGCCGTGGGCCTCGCGATCGGCGACATGCTGCCTGCCGGCACCCCGCGCCCGGCGCCGCTGCCCGCCCCGCAGGGCGTGGTCCAGCCCGCCGCCACCCCGGCCAAGGCCGCCAACGAGCCGGTCGCCGCGTAACGGCGCAACTCTGAACGGAGAAGGCCCCCTTGCCGCCGGCAAGGGGGCTTTTCCTTGTCGATGGTTCAGCGCTTGCCCTTCTTCCCTTGGATGCTGGTGATCTGTTGGGAGGCGACGTTTCCCTGGCCCATCGCGGCGTTGAAGGCGCTGCCGACGTTGTTGAACTGGATGCCGCCGCTGGCCAGGGCCGCGGGCAGATGCGGCAGCGGGCCGAAGTTGCTCATCACCGGATCGAAGAAGCCGTCGGGGGGCGGGCCACCGTTGCCGGTGGTCACGCCCGGCTGGGGTTTCGGGACCGGAGCCTTGGCCGGCGCCGGGGCCTGAGCCTGAACCGGGGTGGGCGTTTGGCCGACGGGGGCCGGCACGGCCGCTTGCTCTGCGACACCGCCACCGGCTCCACCCCCAGCGGACCCGTCCGCACCCTGGATGATGAACTGCTCCGTCACGTTGCTGTCGCCGAAGGACAGGGCCAGCGAGCTGTCGAAGTTGTTCACGATGAAGGGGGCGTCGATGAAGGTGAAGTTCGGCACGATCGGTTCCGGCGGCGGCTGGCGGCTGGCGGCCAGCGCCTGCCCCTTGTTGAAGCCGCCCAGGAAGCCGGCGTCGCCGCGGATCTTGGCGATGGCCTGCTGGTGCGTGGCCTGACGGCTGACGTTGGGGTTGGTCACCGTCGCACCCGGAGGGGCGCCGCGCCGGACGGCGTTGACGAAGACGGGCTGGCGCGGCAGCAGCGGCGGCATCCCCATGCCCATCCCCATCGACATGCCGACCGCCGCGCCCAGCTGCGGGTTGACGGAGAAGCCGCCGGCATCCTGGGCGGCGGCGGTTCCGCCCAGCAGCGCCAGGGCGGCGAGGCCGGACAGCAGCGGCGCGAAGCGGCGGATGCGGATCATGGCGGGGCTCCTCTGTTCGGCGGTGTGCGCTGATCCTAGGGCGGGCGGGCGGGGAACCGCTGTGAGGCGGACCACAGTCGGGGCGCTTTACGCCTCTTCCTCAAAAGGGAAGTTCTTGCCGAAGGGGTGATCGGGCATCGGGGCGGCCTGCGGGGGCATCGGCGGCATCGGCATCGGCTTCAGATCCGGCTGCGACGGGCCGCGGCGGCAGGCGGTATGGCCGTTGACGGTCTCGCAGGTCAGCGCGCCCGGCCCGGTCACGCAGGTCGTCCGGTCGTTGACCGTCTGGCACGACAGCGAGCCCGAACCGCGGCTGCACACCGTCTTCCCGTTGACCGTCTGGCAGGCGAGGTTTTCGGCGGCGGCGGTGTGCGGGGTTCCGGCCAGGGCCAGGATGGCGGCAAGCGCACCGAAGACCGGCAGGGCGAAGCGGAGCATGGCGGCAGTCCTCCAGTGAGGAATCCGGAAAGGGGCGCCGCCTTGCGGATTGGCGGCGCCGGATGGGGTGGATCACTGTGCCTTGAGCCTATTGGGCCTTGAGACCAAACAGATTCTGCCCGGCGGCGTTGCCGATGCCGGCGGCGACGTTGGTCGTCACCCCGACGTTGGTGTCGAGCAGGCCGCCCTTGCCGAAGCCGAAGGTGACGCCGGTGACGTTCTGCTTGGCCTTGTTGCCGATGCCGGCGGCGACGTTGGTGGCGACGCCGACGTTGGTGTTCACCAGCGACCCGCCGGTGCCCTGCTGCATGGTGAAGACGTTCTGCTTGGCCTTGTTGCCGATTCCCGCCGCAAGGTTCGTCGCGACGCCGACGTTGGTGTTGGAGAGCGACGGCGCCGCGGCGAAGGGACTGCCGAAGCCCGGCTGCATCATCATCGGGTTGACTGGCATGCCGCCGGTCTTGAGGTCGTTGGCGAAGGCGTGGGGAGCGGCGAGCAGCGTGGCGGCAGCGGCGGCGATCAGGGTCAGGCGGCGCATGGGCTGGGTCTCCTCCGGGGTGTGGGGCCGTGTGTGGCTCGATGTCCGTGGAGGAGAGGGTAGGCGGATGCCGCCCCCGCCGCTGTGGCCTGGGCCACAGTCGGGGCGTGATTCCGGCGGTTTGAGGGACGTTTTGCCCCCTCCCTAACCCTCCCCCGCTGCCGCAGGGGAGGGGACCGCTCTCCCTCCCCTGCGAAGCGGGGGAGGGCCGGGGTGGGGGAGAGTCGGCGCTCAGCGCGCGTGCTGATCCAGGAACTGGCGGCAGGAATCGAAGTCCTGGAGCACCGTGTCCGACAGCTCGACGCCCTTGCGGTCGGCGAGGCTGCGGGCGAAGGCGACCATCTTGTCGGTCGGCGCCTTGCGCCGCGCGCCGCCCGGCGGCGCGGCGGGGACCGCCGGGACGGGCGCGGCGACCGGACTGATCGAGTCGGGCACCTCCGGCGCGGCCTTCTTGCGGGTGCGGCGGGGTTTCTTCAGCGCTTCGCCGTCCTCACCGACCGTGGCAACCGCCGCCTTGCGCGTGCGTGGCCGCGGCGTCGTTCCAGCGGCGCGCGGGCTGGCGGAACGCCGTCGCCCGATTCCTCGTCCGGCGCGGATCGGGCCGCCGCGGACGCCGAGATCCACCGCCGGCCCTCGGTTGCCGACCAGCGCGCCGATCAGCCGCCCGGCCTCGTCGGCGATGCCGTCGATGACGCTGCGGAAGTCGGCGCGCCCGACCACCACCTCGTCCAGCCGCATTTCCCACAAGGCGGTGGTGCCGGGATCGACCAGCGTGGGGGCGGCGCCGCGCAGCGTCTCGAACAGCTGCAGCCCGGCGGGGGTGGGGACCAGCCACTTGCCGTCGGCGCCCAGCAGGTTCTGCCGCCGCAGGCCCTTGATGATCTCGGCGCGGGTGGCCGGGGTGCCGATGCCCTTGGCCTCCTTCAGCCGGTCGCGCAGCGCCGGGTCCTCGACGAAGCGCCAGGCGTTCTGCATGGCGTCGACCAGCGTGCCCTCGTTGTAGCGCGGCGGCGCCTGGGTCCGCTTGGCCTCCACCCGCGGTTCGGACAGGCGGGCCGGCTCGCCGTCGGTCAGAGGGGGCAGGGTCTGCTCCTCCTCCTTCTCGTCGGGCTTGCCGTCCGTCTCGGCGGAGCCGAAGGCCGCCTTCCAGCCGAGCTTCAGGGGGATGCGCCCGACCGCCCGGAAAACCACCGGCTTGCCCTCGACGGGCACGTTCATCAGGACGGTGGTCTGCCGGTAGTCGTAGTCGGGCATGACGGCGGCGAGGTAGGAGCGGCAGATCAGCGCGTAGAGCCGCTTCTCGTCGTCGCTCAGGCGGTTCAGCCGGCTTTCCAGATCGTCCAGCACGTTGACGTTGGGCACGATGGCGTGGTGCGACACGCCCTCCAGCGCCTTGTCGCAGAAATGGCCGGACTTGCCGCGGCGGATCACCGGGCGGGACAGGTCGAGATGGGCAAAGCCGCGCAGCCGGGTCAGCGCCCCGGTGATCGCCGGGACGTCGGCGATCTGGTTCTCCGACAGATACCGCGCCTCGGCGCGCGGGTAGGTGATGAGCTTCTTGCCCTCGCCGTCGTAAAGCTCCTGCGCGACCTCCAGCGTGCGGTCGGCGGTCCAGCCCCAGCGCTGGCCGCAGGTCTTCTGGAGCGCTGGCAGGTCGTAGAGCTTCGGCGGGGCCTGCCGCCGGTCCTCCACCGTCACCGACAGCGGGCCGCCATGGCCGTCGGCGGCGCGGGCGATGGCCTCGGCGCGGGCGCGGTCCTTGATGCGGTCCTTCGGCGGCGGGGCGTGGCGCATCAGGAAGGAGCCGCCCGCGGCGGTGGCCGTCGCCACGACCTCGAAATAATCCTCCGGCTTGAAGTTGCGGATATCCAACTCGCGCAGGCAGACGATGGACAGGGTCGGGGTCTTCACCCGCCCGATGCCGATCACCCCGCGCGTCCCCGGCGCCAGCAGCGTCTTGGTCGCCGTGCGGGTCAGGGAGAGGTTGAAGATCTGGTCGGCCTGCTGGCGGGCCACCGCCGCCTCGTAGAGCGGGCGAAGCTCGGTGTTCGGCTTCAGCTTCGCGAAGGCGTCGCGGATCGTCTTGGGGTCCTGGGCGGTGAACAGGGCGCGCTGCACCCGCCCGCGGAAGCCCAGATGCTCCAGGATCTCCTGGCCGATCAGCTGCCCCTCGCGGTCGCAGTCGGTGGCGAGAATGACCTGGTCGCAACCCTTCAGCGCCGCCTTGATCGCCGCCAGCTTCGCCGTTTTGTTACCGCCGCTGTCCGGCCGGGTCGGGTAGAGTCCGTCCGGCTTCAGCAGGGTGGGCGCCCAGCGCTTCCAGTCCGGGTTGACCTCGTCCGGTTCGGCCAGACGCAGCAGGTGCCCCTCGGCCGGCAGGATGCGCCCGTAGCGATCCCCCAGCGCGGCGTGCAGGTCCTTTGCCTGACTGGATTTTTCCGTGATGATGAGCGTGGCCATGGCTGCCATGGTAAGACGAACATGAAAACGTATCAAGAACACATGATGGCCATTCTGAGCGGTTTTCTGATCGCGGTGCCGCTTCTCGCCGCCGCCCTCCCGGCGGCGGCGCAGAACCCGCTGCTGCCGGGGATCGGGGCGAAGGACCGGCGGGTGGTGGTGGACGCCACCCACGCGCCGTGGAACAGTCTCGTCAAGGTGCAGAGCAATCTCGGCGCCCGCTGCACCGGCGTGCTGGTGGCGCCGCGCCGGGTGGTCACCGCCGCCCACTGCCTGATCAACCGGGCGCAGCGCTTCCTGCCGGCCTCCTCCCTGCACGTGCTGTTCGGCTACGAGCGCGGTGAGTACCGGCAGCACCGCGCCGTCGCCGCGCTGGAGACCGGCGGCCCCTACGACACCGAGCGGCGGCTCGACGGGCTGGTCGGCGACTGGGCGGTGCTGACGCTCGACGGCGACGCGCCGGAGGGGATGCCGCCGCTGCCGCTCGCCCGAGTCCCGCCGGACGCCGGCACGCCGCTGATGCTGGGCGGCTACAGCCAGGACCGGGCGCACCTCGTCACCGCCGACACCGGCTGCGCGGCGCGCGGCATCAACGATACCGACCGCGGACCGCTGCTGGTCCACGACTGCGACGGCACGCGCGGGGTGAGCGGGGCGGCGCTGCTGGTGCGCACGCCCGGCGGGGATGGGGGCGCGGACGGGGCGGGGGAGGGCTGGGCGGTGGCCGGCATCGCGGTCGCCGCGGTCAGCGGCCCCAACCCCCGCAACATCGCCGTGCCGAGCGCCGCTTTCGTGGCCGCGGTCGAGGGAAATACGCCTTCTTTGCGGTGATGCACGGGCGCGGGGCAGCTTTGAGCGGTGGCGCCTCATTTTTTGCTAGGCCGGTGGACGTGAATCGCATAGACGTACGCGCGTTCAAGACCCCGTAACCGGAGCCGTACCGATGTCGATCCAGCGCTTCCATTCCGGACCGCGCATGAGCCAGATGGTCATCCACAAGGACACGGTCTATCTGGCCGGCCAGGTGGCCAACGATCCGACTCCGGACGTGGAGACGCAGACCCGCCAGATCCTGGGCCAGATCGACGCCCTGCTGGCCGAGGGCGGCTCCGACAAGAGCAAGCTGCTGTCCGCCACCATCTATCTGACGGACATGTCCACCTTCGGCGCGATGAACAAGGCGTGGGAAGCCTGGGTCGATACGACCAACCCGCCCGCCCGCGCCACCGTGGAAGCGAAGCTCGCCGCGCCGGAGTACCTCGTTGAAATTCAGGTGACGGCGGCCAAATAAGCTGCGTGACGGGGCGACCCGGCTCCCTCGGTTGGGGTTTGCCGGCGTGGCCCACCAGACTGTGAGGGCCGCGTGCTTCGAAAAAATCCGGAAGGCTTGACCTTCCGGATTTACAGAACGTTAATCACGCCTTAACAGATCATCCGTAAAACCCCGACCAACCTCTGCCGCCGGAGCGGACGACCGTCGTTGCGCTTCGATAGCTGCGTTACAGTAATGGATTCGCAACATGCCGCGCCAAACGCCTCTTTCTGACATCCGGAACATCGGCATCATCGCCCACGTCGATGCCGGCAAGACGACGACCACCGAGCGCATCCTGTACTACACCGGTCGTAAGCACACGATCATCGACGTGCACGAGACGAAGGACCTGAAGTCCTCGACGACGACCGACTACATGGAGCAGGAGCAGAAGCGCGGCATCACGATTCAGTCGGCTGCCGTCTCGACCTTCTGGCGCGGCAAGAAGATCAACGTCATCGACACCCCGGGCCACGTGGACTTCACCATCGAGGTGAACCGCTCGCTCCGCGTGCTCGACGGCGCGGTCGTCGTGTTCGACGGCGTGGCCGGCGTTGAGCCGCAGTCCGAGACCAACTGGCGCCTCGCGGACAACTACAACGTCCCGCGCATCTGCTACGTCAACAAGATGGATCGTTCGGGTGCGAACTTCCAGCGTTGCGTCGGCATGATCAAGAGCCGCCTGAACGCCCGCCCGGTCTGCATCCAGGTTCCGCTGGGCTCGGAAGACAACTTCCGCGGCATGGTCGACCTGATCGAGATGAAGGCGTACGTCTGGTTCTCGGACGACAAGGACGCCAAGTGGGAAATCTGGGACATCACCGACGATCTGGCGAGCAAGCTCAACCTGACCGTCAAGGAAGACCTGGACAACATCGCCAGCATCCCGGCCCTGCGCGCCGAGCTGGTCGACACCGCGCTCGAGATGGACGACGCGGCGATGGAAGCCTACCTGGAGTCGGGTGAGGAGCCGTCGGCCGACGTGCTGCGCACCTGCCTGCGCAAGGGCACCATCACCAGCACCTTCACCCCGGTTCTCTGCGGCTCGTCCTACAAGAACAAGGGCGTCTGCCAGGTTCTGGACGCGGTCGTCGACCTGCTGCCGGCCCCGACCGACGTCGAGGCCATCAAGACGGTGGACGAGGACGGCAACCCGAACGGCGAGCGTCTCAGCTCCGACGACGCGCCCTTCGCGGCGCTGGCCTTCAAGGTGCTGAACGACACCTACGGCTCGCTGACCTTCGTGCGCGTCTACTCGGGCGTGCTGACCAAGGGCATGTCGGTCCTGAACACCACCCGCGGCAAGCGCGAGAAGATCGGCCGCATGGTCGAGATGTTCGCCGCCCAGGCCAACCCGATCGAGGAAGCCCGCGCTGGCGACATCATCGCGCTCGTCTCCCTGCAGGAGACGGACACCGGTGACACGCTCTGCGACGCCGCCCACCCGGTGATCCTGGAGCGCATGCGCTTCCCCGACCCCGTCATCAGCGTCTCGGTCGAGCCGAAGACCAAGGGCGAGCAGGAGAAGTTCTCCATCGCGCTCGGCAAGATGGTTCGCGCGGACCCGTCGCTGCGTCTGGAGACCGACCGTGAAACCGGCCAGACCATCCTGCGCGGCATGGGCGAGCTGCACCTGGAAGTGACGCTGGACCGTCTGCGCACGGAGTTCGGCGTGGAAGGCAACATGGGCAAGCCCCAGGTCGCCTACCGCGAGACGATCACCAAGCCGGTCGAGTACACCTACACCCACAAGAAGCAGACCGGCGGTTCGGGCCAGTTCGCCGAAGTCAAGATCGTCTTCGAGCCGCTGGAGCGTGGCGAGGGCTTCGTGTTCAAGGACGAGACGGTTGGTGGCACGGTGCCGCGCGAATACGTCCCGTCGGTCGCGAAGGGCCTGGAAATGCAGAAGGAAGAGGGCGTGCTCGCCTCCTATCCGACTGTGGACTTCCGCGCCCGCCTGGTGGACGGCAAGTACCACGACGTCGACTCGAACGCCCTGACGTTCGAAATCGCCGCCAAGGCCTGCTTCCGTGAGGCCCTCAAGCAGGCCGGTCCGATCCTGCTCGAGCCGGTCATGAAGGTCGAGGTCGTCACCCCGGACGATTACCTGGGCGACGTCATCGGCGACGTGAACCGCCGCCGCGGCACGGTGCTCGGTCAGCTGGAGCGTGGCAGCAACATCGCCGTGGAGGCCCATGTGCCGCTGAACGAGATGTTCGGCTACATCGGCCAGCTCCGTGGCATGACCTCGGGCCGCGCGTCCTACTCGATGGAGTTCAGCCACTACGAGCCGGTGCCGCGCAACGTCACCGACGAGATCGTGGCGGGCCGCAGCAACAAGGCCGCCTGATAACGGGCTGCTGCTTTCAGGGGAAGGGGCCGGCGAAGCGATTCGCCGGCTCTTTTTCTTTGTCCGGCGGGAACTTTGCCGGCGCCACCCCGGCGGGATGAGGGATTCTTCTTGCGGCGATACCTCTTTCGGATCAGTGTTGCCGGCAGGTGACGCATCCCAGTTTTTGGGAATGACCCAGCGAATCTTCTTGCCCGTGGCCTTGCTGGCCCTCCTGATCCTCGGCGCTTCCGGCCCCGGTTCGCGGGCCTGGGCAGGGCAGGAGGACGCGCGACTCGGTGGCTTGTTCCAGGACCTGCAGACCGCCGGCGACGCGGTCGCGGCGGAGGCGGTCGAGGACCGCATCTGGGACGTCTGGCTGGAGCATTCCAACGACGACCTGATCGTGCTGATGCATCACGGTGTCCAGAGCCTGAACGCCGATCGTTACGGCGAGGCGCTGGCCGCCTTCGACCAGGTGGTCGCCGCCGATCCGGCCTACGCCGAGGGCTGGAACAAACGGGCCAACGCCGAATACATGCTGGGCGATTACGACGCCGCGGTGCGCGACATCCGCCGGGTGCTGGCGCTGGAACCGCGGCATTTCGGGGCGCTGGCCGGTCTGGGCCTCGTCTACCTCGCCATCGACCAGCCGGCGGGGGCGCTGCGTGCCTTCGACGCAGCGCTGGCCATCAACCCGCACCTCGACCGCGTCCGCCAGCAGGCCGCCAACATCCGCCTGCGCATGGCCGGATCGGCGCTGTAACAGGACGTGACGTCCTAATCCCTCCCTGAAAAACTTTTAATCCGCCCGCAAGCCCCCCGTGACTCGGCGTCCGCTAGGTTCAGGACAACGAACAACGCATGCCAGTCACGGAGAGCAACCGATGTCCACCCCCGCCAACGCCGGACGCGCCCCGCGGTCGAGCCGGGTGCGGCGTACCATCGCCGCCGTCCTCCTCGGCACCACGGTGCTGACCGGTCCGTTCCTGATCGCCAACCAGTCCACCGCCGCGGCCGCCGAAAGCGCCCTGACGCAGAACACGCTGTCCCAGAACGCGCCGGGCAGCTTCGCCGATCTGGCGGCCAAGGTGTCGCCCGCCGTGGTGAACGTTTCCACCACCCAGCAGGCCAAGGCCGAGCGCGGCAACCCGCGCATGCCCGGCTTCCCGCCGGGGTCGCCCTTCGAGGAGTTCTTCCGCCAGTTCCAAGACCAGTTCGGCCAAAATGGCGGTCCGGGCGGCGGTCCGGGCGGCGGTTCTGACGACGAGTCCGAGGGCCAGCCGCGCGGCAAGGTTGGCTCGCTCGGTTCCGGCTTCATCATCGACGCGGCCGGCTATGTGGTGACCAACAACCACGTCATCGACGGCGCCGACGAGATCAAGGTCACGCTCCAGGACGGAACGGAGCTGCCCGCCACGCTGGTCGGGCGCGACGCCAAGACCGACATCGCCCTTCTGAAGGTGAAGTCCGACAAGGCGCTGCCCGCGCTGGATTGGGGCGACAGCGACGCCGCCCGCGTCGGCGACTGGGTGATGGCCGTCGGCAACCCCTTCGGACTGGGCGGCACGGTGACCAAGGGCATCATCTCGGCCCGCGGGCGCGACATCCACAGCGGTCCGTACGACGACTATCTCCAGCTCGACGCCGCCATCAACCGCGGCAATTCGGGCGGCCCGACCTTCACGCTGGATGGCCGGGTGATCGGCATCAACACCGCCATCTATTCGCCCAACGGCGGCTCGGTCGGCATCGGCTTCGCCATCCCCTCCAACATCGCCAAGCAGGTCGTCGCCCAGCTCAAGGAAAACGGCCATGTCGAGCGCGGCTGGCTGGGCGTGAAGATCCAGGAGATCTCGCCGGAAATCGCCGAGTCGGTCGGCCTGCCCCAGACCAAGGGCGCCCTGGTCGCCGAGGTGACCCCGGACAGCCCCGCCGCCAAGGCCGGCGTGCGCCAGGGTGACGTGATCCTGGCCTATGGCGGCAAGCCGGTGAACACGCTGCGCGACCTGACCCGCCGGGTGGCCGACACCAAGGCCGGCGACACGGTGGACATGACCGTGGTCCGCAAGGGCAAGGAAACGACCCTGACCGCCCACATCGCGCCGCTCCCCGCCGAACAGCGCATGGCCGCCGCGGAAGGGGCCGGTCCGGCCGCCGACAGCGCGGTGGAGACCGTCAACGGGCTGAAGCTGGCCCCGCTTGACGGCGCCGCCCGCAGCCGCCTCGGCCTGGGCGAGGGCGTCAAGGGCGTGGTCGTCACCGCGGTGTCGCCGCAGGCCGGTGATCTGCCTGTCCGCCCGGGCGACGTGATCGTCAAGGTCGGCGACCACAACGTGACCTCCCCCGCGGAGGTGACCAAGAGCCTGCACGAGGCCGAGAAGGACGGCCGCAAGGCGGTTCTGCTGCTGGTCAACCGCGGCGGCAACGAGAGTTTCGTCCCGCTGAAGCTCGTCAAGGCGTGACGCCGGAAAACACCGGCGCTCCTCATCCCCTCCAACGATCGGGGGCCGGTGTGACGGGGTGGAGGGTGTCCGTCATGCGAGCCCCCGCCGCGCGGACATCCTCCCCCTTTGTTTCGTTCGGCCCTTTCCCCTCCCCGGAGGGGCGAGGGCATTCACCTTTGGACTCGCGGAAGGATGCGGTAGACTCATGCTCATGAAAGTCCTCGTCATCGAAGACGACCAGCAGGCCGCCTCCTATCTGGCCAAGGGGCTGAAGGAGGCCGGGCATGTCGTGGACGCCGCCAACGACGGCAAGGAGGGGCTGTTCCTGGCCGGCTCCGAGCATTACGACGTCATGATCGTGGACCGCATGCTGCCGGGCCGCGACGGGCTGTCGCTGGTCGAGATCCTGCGCGCCACCGGCAACGACACGCCGGTGCTGTTCCTTTCGGCGCTCGGCAGCGTGGACGACCGGGTGAAGGGTTTGAAGGCCGGCGGCGACGATTACCTGACCAAGCCCTTCGCCTTCTCCGAGCTGCTCGCCCGGATCGAGGTGCTGGTGCGCCGCCGCAGCGCCGCCCAGCCGCAGACCCGTCTGGCGGTCGCCGATCTGGAGCTGGACCTGCTGTCGCGCACCGTCCGGCGGGCCGGCAAGTCCATCGACCTGCTGCCGCGGGAATTCGCCCTGCTGGAATATCTGATGCGCAACGCCGGCAGCGTGGTGACCCGCACCATGATGCTGGAGAATGTGTGGGATTATCACTTCGACCCGCAGACCAACGTCATCGACGTGCACATCGCCCGCCTGCGCCAGAAGATCGACAAGGATTTCCCGACGCCGCTGATCCACACGGTGCGCGGCGCCGGCTATAGCCTGCGGGCGCCGCAATGAGGATGGCGGGCCGGAAAGGGTGAAGGCGGCGATTCCCACCTTGCGCCTTCTGCGCACCACGCCGTTCCGGCTGGCCCTGCTGTATCTCGGCCTGTTCATCATCTCGGTCGGGGTGATCCTGGGGGTGGTCTACCGCTCCACCGCGGGCTTCCTGGAGGAGGAGATCGGCGCCACCATCGCGCTGGAGGTCGCCGGGCTTCAGGACCAGTACCGCAGCGCCGGCCTGCGTGGGCTGGTCGATTCCGTGCGCGAGCGCAGCGGCTACTCCCACACCAACTCCATCTACCTGCTGACCACGCCGGGCGGCGTCATCCTGGCCGGCAACCTGTCGGGCTGGCCCGACGCCACGGCGGGGCCGGGCGGCTGGACCCATTTCAAGATTTCCGATTACGGCGGGGTGAACAACCGGCCCTCCACCGCGATGGCGGTCAGTTTCGTCCTGCCCGGCCAGTTCCGCCTTCTGGTGGGCCGCGACATGAGCGAGCTGGATCAGCTCCGCGGACGCATGGTCGTGTCGCTGCGCTGGGTCTTCCTGGTGACGGTGGTGCTGGGGCTGGGCGGCGGCCTGCTGCTGGCGCGCGGCGCCATGCACCGGATCGAGGCGATCAACCGCACCACCCACCGCATCATGGCCGGCGATCTGTCGGGCCGAGTCCCGCGCGGCGGCGGCGGCGATGAGATCGACCGGCTGGCCGGCAACCTGAACGCCATGCTGGACCAGATCGAGCGGCTGATGACCGGCATGCGGCAGGTGACCGAGAGCGTGGCCCACGACCTGCGCACGCCGCTGTCGCGCCTGCGCGCCCGCGTCGAGCTGGCGCTGATCCGTGAGACCGACGACCCGGAGGTCTACCGCGCCGTTCTGCAGGACACCATCCTGGAGGCCGACCGGCTGCTCGCCACCTTCACCGCGCTGCTGTCCATCGCCGAGGCCGAGTCCGGCGCCAACCGCAAGGCGCTGGAGCCGGTGCGGCTGGCCGACGCGGTCCGCCTGGCCGCCGACCTCTACGAGCCGGTCGCCGAGGAGAAGGGCCTGACCCTGGTCACCGACATCCGGGCCGAGCCGACTGTGCGGGGGAACGAGCAGCTGCTGGCCCAGGCGGTGTCGAACCTGCTCGACAACGCCATCAAATACACGCCGGAGGGCGGGCGCATCACTCTGCTGCTGGAGGGCGTCGGGCCGGGGCAGTCCGCCCGCATCACCGTGGCGGACAACGGTCCCGGCATCCCCGCCGACATGCGCGAGAAGGTGCTGGAGCGCTTCGTCCGGCTCGATACCGCGCGGGCCTCGCCGGGGAACGGGCTGGGCCTCAGCCTTGTGGAGGCGGTGGCGCGGCTGCACGACGCGTCGCTGCGGCTGGAGGACAACGAGCCGGGCCTGAAGGTCGGCATCGTTTTCCCGCCGGACGCCGCGTGAGGCGCTCCACAAGAAAAGAGCCCGCCGTTTCCGGCGGGCTTCTGAGGTGACATCAGCGAGAATGACTCCTTGGCGTCAGACATGATATGGGGCGCCAACCGTCCGCGCGCATTCGGATAAGCGTATTAGCACGAAGGTGCTAGAGGCTTGGCGGTGCAACACTTCCCTGCGGGCGACGTTTGTCCATCGGACCGGCATGCCGGTGGCAACACGGCGGGAAGAAACGATGGACGCGACCAGACAGCCCCCCATTCAGGCCCCCATTCAGGCCCCCATTCAGGCCCCCATTCAGGCCCCCATGCAGGCTGGGGAGCCAACAACCGCCGGGCGGAACACCGCGACCGAACTGAAGCTGTTCACCTGGAAGATGCTGATTGCCGCCGGCGTGGTGGGGACGCTGTTCCTGGCCTGGCAGGTGGCCGACGCGCTGTTGCTGGTCTTCGCAGGCGTGCTTCTGGCGATCCTGTTCCAGCGCATCGCCGGGCTGGTGCGGCGCTTCACCGGGTTGCCGCAGGGCTGGTCGCTCGGCGTGGTCCTGCTGCTTCTGGCGGTGATTCTGATCGGCGGCGGCGTCCTGATGGGCCAGTCGGTGGTGAGCCAGTTCGACCAGCTTTCCCAGCAGATCAGCGGGGCGGTGCAGCAGCTTCCGGGTTCGCTGCGCGACCAGATCATGGAGCAGGGGCGGGACGCCTCCTCGTGGCTGAACCGGCTGCAGACGGTCGCCTCCAGCGTGATGTTCTTCCTGGGCGATTTGGTGGTGGTGATGTTCACGGCCATCTACCTCGCGGCCTCGCCCGGCGTCTACCAGCGCGGCGTCATCCTGCTGGTGCCGCCCCGCGGCCACGAGCGGGCGCGGGAGGTGATGGACGTGATGGGGGACTCGCTGTGGAAGTGGCTGATCGGGCAGCTTTCGGCCATGGCCATCGTCGGCGTGCTGACCACCGCGGGCCTGCTACTGCTGGGCATCCCGAGCGCCCCGGCGCTGGGCCTGCTGGCGGCGCTCCTGGAGTTCGTTCCGCTGATCGGCCCGTTCCTGGCGGCGGTCCCGGCGATCCTCATCGCCTTCGCCCAGTCGCCGCAGGAGGCGCTGTGGGTGGCGCTGCTCTACCTGGCGATCCAGCAGGTCGAGGGGAACGTCGTCATGCCGCTGATGCAGAAGAAGGTGGTGGACCTGCCCCCGGTCATCACCATCGCGGCCATCGCGGCGGGGGGCGTGCTGTTCGGGCTGATGGGCATGTTCCTGGCCACGCCCTTCGCGGTCGTGATGCTGGTGCTGGTCAACATGCTCTACATCGAGGACAAGCTGGGGGAAGGGCGGCACTTCCCCAGCGAGGACAAGGCGTAGGTCGGTTCCAGCCCTCAGGCCGCCTCCGCCCCGGCCTTGGCGGCGTCGGCGGCGGAGCGCAGGGGAAGCTCCTTCAGGAACAGGGTCAGCGCGAAGGACACCACCGCCAGTCCGGCGGCCAGCAGGAACAGGGTGGAGAAGCCGTGCTCGAACACCGACTGGGCGGCGGTGCGGGCGGCGGGGGCCAGATTGGCCAGGGCGGACGGGCCGCGCTCCATCACCTCGCGCCCGCTTATGCCGGGCAGGCCGGCGGCGTTCAGCCGGGCCTCGACATCGGCGGCGAAGACCGCGCCGAACACCGCCACCCCGACCGAGCCGCCGAGCGAGCGGAAGAAGCCGACCGACGCCGTGGCCGCACCCAGGTCGCGCCGGTCCACCGCGTTCTGCACGGCGACCGTCATCACCGGCATGACCAGTCCCAGCCCGATGCCCAGCGGCACCAGGATCAGCGTGGACCACAGCCCGCTCTCCGACACCGTCGGCGACAGGCCGAGCGCCAGATACATCAGCGCCGCCAGCGCCAGCCCGGCCAGCGGGAAGATCTTGTAGCGGCCGGACTTGGAGATCAGCCGCCCGCCGCCGCCCGCGCCCAGCACCATGCCCAGCACCATCGGCAGCAGCAGGAAGCCCGACGTCGTGGCGCTGGTCCCGGCGACGAGCTGCGAGCGCAGCGGCAGATAGACGATGCCGGCGAACAGCACCATGGCCGACACCGCGACCACCGGGTTGGCGACCGCCACCACCGGCTCGCGGAACAGGTGGAGCGGCAGGATCGGCTCCTCCACCCGCCGCTCGTGCCACAGGAAGACCCCGAGCATCATGAGGCCCAGCGCGCACAGGCCGAGGATCGTCGGAGAGGTCCAGGGCAGGGCGACCCCGGCGCGCGACACCACGAACAGCAGCGAGGTCACCGTGCCCATCAGCAGCGCCGCCCCCAGATAGTCGATGGTTGGCTTCGCCCGTCCCGCCGGCAGGCGGTCCAGCGCCCGGCTGGTCATCAGCAGCGCCGCCGCTCCCAGCGGCAGGTTGATGAGGAAGATCCAGTGCCAGCTCAGCCGTTCCGTGAACACGCCGCCCAGCAGCGGCCCGGCCACGCTGGACAGGGCGAAGATGCCGCCGATGTAGCCCTGGTAGCGCCCGCGCTCCCGTGGGGCGACCACGTCGCCGATGATGGTGAAGGCCAGCGCCATCAGGCCGCCGCCGCCCAGACCCTGGATGCCGCGGAACAGAATGAGCTGCCCCATGCTCTGCGCCAGCGCGCACAGCACCGACCCGATCAGGAACAGGAAGATCGCCACCTGGAGGACCCGCTTGCGCCCGTAGAGGTCGCTCAGCTTCCCATAGATCGGGGTGGTCGAGGTCGAGGCCAGCAGGTAGGCGGTGACCACCCAGGGCAGATTCTCCAGGCTTCCCAGGTCGTGGGCCATGGTCGGCAGGGCCGTCGCGACGATGGTCTGGTCCATCGCCGCCATCAGCATGGCGAGCGCCACCCCGCTGAACACCCGCATGATCTCGCGGTGGGTGAAGACGGCGTGGTCGTTGGAGGCGTCGGTCATGGTCTCGGTTCAGGCCGGAATGAGCGGTGGGGCGTACCATAGCCCCCGGGACGTTCCGCGCAAGGACTCCGCCATGAATGGCTGCTAATCTCCCTTTCCACAGTCCGGAATAGTCGCGGTAACCCTTGATGCTGAGCGTCCGCAACCTGTCCACCCCGGTGCTGAAACCCGCCAGTTTCCAGCTGAAGGCCGGCGAATGCGTCGCCGTTCAGGGGCGATCCGGATCAGGAAAGTCCGTGCTTCTGCGCGCCCTGGCCGACCTCGACCCGTCGTCCGGCGAGGTGTGTTTGAACGGCGATCGTCGCGATGACATGCCGGCGCCGCTCTGGCGCCGCCGGGTCACCTACGTCGCCGCCGAATCAGGCTGGTGGGAGGATCGGGTGGGCGCCCACTTCGCGCAGCCCGACCGCGCCGCGGCGCTCGCCGGGGCGCTGGGCCTGCCGGGCGATGTCATGGGCTGGCCGGTCGCCCGCCTGTCCACCGGGGAGCGGCAACGGCTGGCGCTGGTCCGCGCGCTGGTCCAGCGGCCTGAGGTGCTTCTGCTCGACGAGCCGACCGGCCCGCTGGACGCCGAGGCGACGGAGCGGGTGGAGGCTTTGCTGCGTGCTGAATTGGTCCGCGGGGCCGGGGTGCTGATCGTCACCCACGCGCCGGAGCAGGCCGTCCGGCTGGCCCACCGCCATCTGCACGTCGCGGACGGCGTGGTGACGGAGGGGTAGGGCGATGCTGGTGACCCTGCATTACACTGACCTCGCCGTGGCGGCGCTGCTCCTGCTGGTCAACGGCGGCCTGTCCATGGCGCTGGATCTGGGGCTGGCGCGCCCGCTGCTGGTGGCGGCGCTGCGGATGGTGGTCCAGCTGTCGCTGGTCGGGCTGGTGCTGACCCGGCTGTTCGCCCTGGAGTCGCCCTGGCTGACCCTGGGGGCGGCGCTGATCATGCTGCTGTTCGCCGGCCAGGAGACGATGGCCCGTCAGGAACGGCGGCTGACCGGCTGGTGGTCCTACGGCATCGGCACCGGGGCGATGGGGGCGGCGGCGGGGATCGTCCTGCTGCTCGGCCTGTCCACCGCGGTGCGGCCCGATCCATGGTGGGACGCGCGCTACGCCATTCCGATGCTGGGCATGGTGCTGGGCAACGCGATGAGCGGAGTGGGGCTGGCCCTCCACACGCTGACCGCGACGGCGGCGCGGGAGCGGGCGGCCATCGAGGCGCAACTCGCGCTCGGCTGCACCCGCTGGACGGCCCTGCGGCCCACCCTGCGCCACGCGCTGCGCACCGCGCTGATGCCGACGATCAACAGCATGGCGGCGATGGGCGTGGTGGCCCTGCCCGGGATGATGACCGGCCAGATCCTCTCCGGCGTCGATCCGGGGGAGGCGGTGAAGTACCAGATCCTCATCATGTTCCTGATCTCCGGCGCGACCGGGCTGGGCGTGCTGGCGGCCTCGCTGGCGACGGTGCGGCGGCTCAGCGACCGGCGGCACCGGCTGCGGCTCGACCGGCTGGTGCGGCGGCGGTGAGCGGAAGGAACCCGGACGGGAGCGCCGCCGTTGAACACCGATTGGTGTTCACCAACGACGGTGGGGGAGCGGGTCATGGCGCACATCGTGGAAATCCGGAACGGCGCGATCATCGGCAACGACGAGGCAACCGACGAGTATCTGCCCGTCGGAACCCACATCGCGCAAGCCGACGGATTTTATGTGAGCTTCGGCATGGATGTGGAGGGCCCCTACGCCCGCAACGAGGCCGAGGAGCGGTTGAACCACCTGAAGCGCGCCACCCAGGCGGATTTGGAGCGTCCGTAAGGCGGCTGACTTTGCCCCCACCCCGTCCCTCCCCTGCGGCAGCGGGGGAGGGGCAGGGAGGGGGCAAAACGCCGCTACGTCGCCTCCGTCTCCACGTCGCGGTGCTCCAGGCTGGCGCGAACGGTGCGGCGCAGGTCGTCGGGCTGGATGGGCTTGTGCAGCAGGGCGCATTGCGCGCCGGCGGCCTCGCGCAGCCGGTCGGACGAGGTGTCGCCGGTCAGCAGCACCCCCGGCAGGTCGGGACCGAAGCGGCGGCGCAGCGTGTCCATCAGCATCAGCCCGGTGTCGCCGTCCGGCAGGCGGTAATCGGTCAGCACGAGGTCAGGCGCCAGCGTGCCGTCCACCAGGTCCAGCGCTTCCGCCACCGAGCCGGCCTCGGTCACGCGGTAGCCCCAGCCGTCCAGCATCAGCGCCAGCGCCATGCGGATCACCGCGTCGTCCTCGACCAGCAGGACGGAGGCGTCGCCGTCCGCCTCGGCACCTCCCGCGGCGGAGTCGTCCGGTGAATCGCCGCAGTGCCGCTGGTCGAGAATGGCCCCGGACGGCAGGGTGACGGCGAAACAGGACCCATTGCCCGGCACTGAGGTCACCTCGATGGTGCCTCCCAGCATGTGGATGAGGCGCCGCGCGATGCTGAGCCCCATGCCCAACCCTTCCCGCCGGTCGCGGGCGGCGTTGCCGATCTGGTAGAAGTCCTGGAAGATGCGGTCGATCTGGTTCTCCGGAATGCCGATGCCGGTGTCCCACACCTCGAACCGCAGGGCTCCGCCGCGGCGCCGCGCCCCGAACAGCACCCGGCCCTGCCGTGTGTAGCGGATGGCGTTGGTCAGCAGATTGCGCAGCACCCGCTCCAGCAGGCCGCCATCGGTGCAGACGCCCAGCCGCACCGGCACGGTGCGCAGCGTCAGCCCGGAGGAGGCGGCGACCGCCCGGAACTCCCCGTGCAGCCGCTCCATGATCGTCCCCACCTCGACCGGAGCGCTGTGGGGGGTGACGAGGCCGGCTTCCAGCTTGGAAATGTCCAGCAGGCAGTCGAGCAGCCCGCCGAGCGAGGCCACGGTGTCGCGCAGTTGGGTCGCGATGCGCCGGGCGTCCTCGGGGATCGGCTCCTTCAGCAGCAGGCCGGACAGCAGGGTCAGCGCCTGGGCCGGCTGGCGCAGGTCGTGGCTGGCCGCCGCCATGAAACGTTCCTTGGCATCCAGCGCCACGTTCAGGTCGCGCTCCATCGACTTGATGGCGGAAATGTCGGTGACGCTGGACACCACCGCCTCGGGCCGTCCGTCCGCGCCCGGGACCGGGTGGCTGGAGACACGCAGCCAGCGGATCGGGGCCGCCGCCTCGTCGCCCTCGGCGATGCCGACGATCTGCTCGACCACCGGCTTCCCGCTGTCCACCGCCTTGGCGGCGGGCGGCAGTCCGGTCAGCCGGGCGCCGTCGGCGCCGATGAAGCGCCGCCGCGCCGCGCGGCCCGTCCGATCGCCCGGCTTGCGGCTTTCGAGGGGGCGGGCGAGAGGGTCGAGCAGCACGCCCGTCGGCCCTGACATCAACCGTTCCGCCATGGCGTTGGCGACCATCACCGTGCCGTCGGTCGAGCGCATCACCAGCCCTTCGGACAGCGATTGCACCAGCGTGCGGTGCCGCCGCTCGCTCTCCGCCAGCGCCTGTTCCGCGGCGCGGCGTGCGGTCACGTCGCGGAAGGCCACCACCGCTCCGGTGATCGCTCCGTTCTGGCGGATCGGGGAAATGGTCAGCTCCGCCACGAAATCCTCACCGCCTTGGCGGCGCAGGCGTCCATCGGTCACCTGCCGGACCAGCCCGTCGGCCAGCGACAGAGTCAGGGCGCGCCGGCCCTCCTCCTCCGCGTCGCCGCCGATCAGCGCGGCGAAGGAACGGCCGACCAGTTCGCTGGCGCCGAAGCCGGTCATGGACTGGGCCGCGGCGTTCACGAAGGTGACGGCGCCGCGCGCGTCCAGGCCGCAGATGCCGTCGGCCACCGCCTGCAGGATGTGGTGGTAGGCGGCGCGGGTGCGCTCGGCCTCGTCGCGGGCGTCCTGGAGCTCGCTGACCCAGGCGTTGCGCTCCGTCACGTCGGTGATGGTCAGCAGGACGTCGCCCTTGTCGACGCCGTCCGGTCCGGCCTCCAGCTCGACGACCCGGGCGTCGGTCAGCCCGTCGATGGCGCTGTGGGCGCCGACGAAGGCGTATTCCTGGCGCGTCCATTGTCCGGAATCGCGCAGCCGGGCCAGCGCCGTGAACAGGCGCCCATGGTCCAGCGACTCCACCATGAGGGTCAGCGGGCGGCCCTTCAGCCGGCGGAGCGGCAGGCCGAACTGCCGCTCCGCGGCGACGTTGGCCTCGCAGATGATGCCGGCGGCGTTGACGGTGAAGCAGGCCAGCGGCACCGACTGGAAGAGCTGGAGATACTGGATGCGCGAGGCCTCCAGCGCCTGCTGGGCGGTGCGCAGCTCCTCGTTCTGGATCTCAAGCTCGGCCTGATGGACGTACAACTCGTGCAGAACCTCCTTGAGCGTGGTCGCCGAGACCTCCGCGCCTTCGAAGCCGCCCGAGTTGAGAGCCTGTTCCGCGCGCTTGCGAAGCCGTTCGTTGCGGAAGCCGTTCACGCCGCGTCTCCGGCCGCCGGGCCTTTGGCGGTGGTGCCGCCTTGTTTGCGTTGACCCTGCCGCCGTCCGCTCGCCCGCAGTTCCATCCGTTTCCGATTGGTGATGTCGATGTGGCTGACCACCGCTCCCCCAGACAACCCGGCCAGACGGCAGGCATGCATCATGAACCAGCGCTCCTCCTTGTCGGAATGACAAGGGTATTCGATGGTGAACTGCTCGATGTCGCCGGACAGAATCCGGCGCAGCCCGTCGTTCACGGCACGGGCGATGTCTTCGCCTTCGGTTCCTTCCTCGGCGTTGCAGACATCAAGATAATTGGTTCCCGGACCACAGCGGTCCAGCGCCGGGGCGCCGTTCTTCTCGCCGAACATGCGCCAAGCGTGGTTGACCATGGTGATGGCGCCGTCGGAATCGATGACCGCCACATGCTCCGGCAGACTGTCCAGCACCGTCTGGAGCCGGTGCTCCGCAGCCTTGGCGGCGGTGACGTCCACGAAGGTGACGACCACCCCTGCCACCTGGTTCTTCTCGGTCAGGTAGGGAAGGATGCGTGTCTGAATCCAGCGGTCGCCGCGCACCGGGACGTGGCGTTCCACCGGCTTGTGGTCATGGAACACCCGCTCGATGTCCTTGAGGAAATCCGGGTAGTCGATGTTGGTTGACAAGTGCGAGATCGACCGGCCGACGTCGCGCGGGATGATGTTGATGAAGCGCGCCGCCGCCGGGGTGAAGCGCCGGATCACCATGCCGCTGTCCAGGAACACCGTGCCGATCTCGGTCGAGCGCAGCAGGTTGTCCAGGTCGTTGGTGACCTCGGTCAGCTCCTCCACCTTCGCCTGATACTCGGCGTTGACGGAATACAGCTCCTCATTGACGGACTGCAGCTCCTCGTTGGTGCTCTGCAATTCCTCGTTGGAGGCGAGAAGCTCCTCGTTGGTCGCCTGGAGTTCCTCGTTGGCGGTCTCCAGCTCCTCGATGGTGGCCTGGAGGTTCTCGCCGCGGGAGACCAGCTCCTGCTCCAGCCCGCGGATGCGCTCCGCGGTGTCGGTGTCGAAGTCGAAGTCGCTGTCCGGCAGGGCCAGCGCCGGCGCGCTGGGGTCGAGCACGATCAGCGCGAAGCGCCGGCCGGTCTTGCGGGCGACGAAGGGCTTCACGCGCAGGCTGACGGCGGGCAGCCCCTCGCGGTCCTTCACCGGGATGTTCGACAGGGCGAACTCCTCGCCGGAGCGGAAGGCCCGTGTCAGCGCGGTCCCCACCACCATGGAGACCGAGGAAGGCAGCAGCTTCAGCGCGTTCAGCGTGGCCTCGCCCGGCGGCACCTTCAGGATCGTCGACGCCTCGCCGAACACGTGCATGATGTTCATCTGCTCGTTGACCAGCAGGCTGGGCGGCACGTAGGCCCGCATCAGGGTCGAGATCGCCTCGTCGATGGCGGCCCCTTCCTCCTGCGCCTGCGACATGGTCTCGTCGCCATGGCGGTGCACCGGCGCGGCGACGGTGGGGACGAGCAGCCGCGACAGCCGGTGGGTGCCGGTGCGCAGGCTCTGGAACAGCTTGTTCCGGCTGTCCAGGACGTGGAACTCCGCCGACAGGTCGCCCAGCGTCTCGCTGGTGCCGAGGAACAGGAAGCCGCTTTGCCGCAGCGCGTACTGGAACAGGCTGAGCACCTTCCGCTGGAGCGGCGAGTCCATGTAGATCAGCAGGTTCCGGCAGCTCACCAGATCGATCTTGGTGAAGGGCGGATCGCGCATGATGTTGTGGGCCGCGAAGACCACCATGCGCCGGATGTCGCGCGACACCAGGTAATGGTCGCCGCGCGCGGAGAAGTAGCGGGTCAGCCGCTCGTGCGACACGTCCTCGGCGATGGAGCGCGGGTACTCGCCCAGGCTGGCGATCTCGATGCTGTCCTGGTCGATGTCGGTGGCGAAGATCTTGACGTCGAAGGACCGCCCCATCCGCTCCTGCGCCTCGGCGAACAGGATGGCGATGGAATAGGCCTCCTCGCCGGTGGCGCAGCCGCAGACCCACACGCGCACCATGTCGGTGGGGCTGCGCTTGGCCAGCAGGGTGGGGATCACCTTGTCGGCCAGGGAGGCGAAGGCGCCCTCGTCGCGGAAGAAGCGGGTGACGCCGATCAGCATCTCCTTGTAGAGGCTGACCGTCTCGGCGCTGTTGCGGCGGAGCAGGGCTGCGTAGTCGCTCATCGAATCGAGGCCGGCGGTGTGCATCCGCCGCTCGATCCGGCGCAGCAGGGTCGCCAGCTTGTAATGCGAGAAATCGACGCCGGTGACCGAGCGGATGGCCGCGACGATCTGCGCCAGAGGGTCGTTGTCGCGATCCTGCGGTCGGGGTGGGACAGGAAGGTTGCGCGACAGCACCCGGCCGGCGTGTTCAATCAGGCAGCCCGGCAGCTTGTCCGCCGTCTTGACGACGTCCACCTGCCCGGTGGCGATCGCGCTGCGCGGCATGCCGTCGAACTGCGCGGATTCGGGGTCCTGCGCCGCGGCGAAGCCGCCCGCCGACTTGATCGCCAGCAAGCCGCGCGTGCCGTCCGACCCGGTGCCGGACAGCACCACGCCCAGCGCCCGCGGCCCCTGGTCCTTGGCCAGGGCGGTGAAGAAGATGTCGATGGGCAGGCTCATGCCCCCGGCGCTGTCCTTGGCGGTCAGGATCAGCCGGCCGTCCTCGATGGACAGGTGCTTGGCGGGGGGCAGCAGATAAACGGTGTTGCGCTCCACCGCCATGCCGTCGGCGGCCTGCACCACCGACATGGCGGTGTGCTTGGCCAGCAGATCGACCATCAAGCTCTTGTGGACCGGCGAGAGATGCTGGACGACCACATAGGCGAGGTCGCTCTCCCCCGGCACATTGTCGAAGAAGCGCTGAAGCGCTTCCAGCCCACCGGCGGAAGCGCCGATGCCGACGATGCAGCAGACCCGATCCCGGCCTTCCGGATAGGGACCATAGACGGAAACCGTATCCTCACCCTCGTCGGGCGGCGTGTGGGCGTCGGCGATGGGGCGATTGTTGTCTTCTGGTTCCACGGAGCACTTCGGGTCTGCGGGAGTAAAGGACGGCCTACTGAATTATTTGCCGTCTGACCATGACATTCAAACCCTCCCTTGCACGGCGCTTTTCCTTTTCCGTGCGCGCCGGCGGCTTTGAAACGGCGGAGGGTCCAGCGGCTATATAGGAAGCGTCCATGCCAGTCAATCCGGACAATTTTTGCCTTGGATGCGCGAGTGCCGTTGGCATTCCGAAGATCAGGCGGCGAGTGTGGGTCATGGTGTTTTAACGTATCGCATATGACCAATGGACTCATTTTGGCGATGTTTTTGATGAGGCTCGCGTTCGGCTTCGGAAACACTCCAGGCCCAGACTTTCGAATGTGACGTGGTTTTCCATATTCATTCCCTTCTAATCTCCTGAGATCGATTGCGTGAATTCATTGCGTCACGGCGCCTTTCTCCTTTCTCCGCTCGCCCGGCTTCATGGCAGGGTGGAAAGATAAAAATCGATGGGATTTGCCACCAGCGCACAGCTTACCCAAAACGTATGATGTGATACGGGCACAACACTGTGCAGGATCTGTTGCCCCGTTCGCTTATGTCGCTTTACGCGATTGGCGCTTTGCGCAATCTTTAATCCGTAGCCACTAATCATGAGAAACGTAGGAAAGGAGTGCGCCAGATGGAGCGCGAGGACGAATGTGCTCTCGACCGATATATCGCGGCGATTCCGCTTAACCTGAGAGTAGTGGCCAGGGCTGCTTACGAGGAGCTGTCGAACAATCCCTTCCTGCCGGTCTTTTCGAAGGACGAAATCGCGCGGTTGGTCTGTTCCCCAGGATTTCAGAGTTACTTGGAAAGTGAGAACCGGGCCGGCGCCAGTTCGCTGATGATGCTCTGTTCGGCGGGGCTTGCGACGCGCCATTGACGACGCTCCATGGACGGCGCGCTTTCGTCACGGTGCAACGCAGCCACTCTTCGCAGGCCGGCGGTCATCCCGCCGGCCTGATCTTTATGCATACAAAAGTCTTCTGAAGCGATGCGAGGCCGCGAACTAAAGTTAAGTAACTATACTCATAGCCGGAATTGTGTTGAGGATGCTTCCGTATCGTACTAAAATTAGTGGTAGACAAGACTGTTTTGATTGAATTTGGATTAACCAATATGGGCGCAAAAAAGCCGAAGTCGAAATCACTCGTCGCCAGAAATGCGCAGAGATGGGGGGTTTTCGCTCTAAGGGCAACGCCGGCCGCGGGGGCCGCCGACCGTATTGAGGACGTGCTGAAAGTCGCGGGGGCCGTTCCAACTGTGTCTCGGATTGCGTCGCCCGAACAACAGCGCAAGGCGAACAAACTCTTCAGCCACCTCTCCAAGTCGGTCAAAGAGACCGGATGGGAAGTCTACAAGAAGGCCGATAGCCCGCTTCGACAAAAAAGCACAGCCAGTCAGGTCGTTGCCAGCGCTTCTAAGTTGGCTGAGGGGTCCGGCTGAAGGCTTTGTAAATCAGGCGGCTGAATATGAAGAAAATCAATATTCCCTTGGCTGGGTCGCGCGCTCAAATAATTTGCTCACGACTTGTTACGAGAGATTTCCTTTCAGAGCGCGCGAAGATCAATCCTGAAGGCCGAAAGATAATTGAGTATCTTGTTGAGTCTTTTGATGGTCACCCAGAAAGCAGGAGTGATATTCTTTTTCCGTCTACACCTGTTGGAACCGCTCACGTCCGCTATAAAAGCGGTTACTACATTTTTTTTCAACGCTTCAACGCTGCCCAACCGCTCCGATACAAGATCAAGCTTTGGTGGTGCGGAACCTACACGGTCAAATCCGGCAGGCTATTGTTCGACTTTGAAAAACTGGATGAGTAACGGGCGGCCAACAGCCGCTTTGCCGCCCGAACGATGCGTCACCGCTCGATGCCCAGCGGCGGCATGCGCGCTTCCACCGCGCCGCCGCGGGCCGCCTTGACCAGCGGAGCCAGTTCGGCCAACGCCGGGCGCAGCCCGGCCAGCACCGCCACGGCCTCCACCAGATCGCCCTTGCCCGAGGCGAGGTCGAGGATTTCCCGGATCAGCGGCTTCGGGCGGGGGTAGCCGGTCACGGTGACCGGGGCGTCCGGCTCCAGCTTCGCCGCCTGCTTGGCGAGCGTCAGCGCGGTGGCGACTCCGCCCAACTCGTCGATCAGCCCGAGATTCTTGGCCTGGGCGCCGGTCCACACGCGGCCCTTGGCGGCGTCCCGCGCCTGCTCGGGGGTGAGGTGCCGGGCTTCCGCCACGCGGGACAGGAAGGTGGAATAGCTGCTGTCGATGATCGCGTTCAGCCGCTCCTCCCCAGCGGGGCCGAAGGGGCGGAAGGGCGACCACAGCCCGGCGTTGGGCGCGGTGTCGAGAACGCCCCAATGCACGCCCAGCCGCTCCGACAGGCCGGCCACCGACATCTTGCCGGCGACCACGCCGATGGAGCCGGTCACGGTGGCGGGGGAGGCGACGATGCGGTCGGCGGCCAGCGCGATCCAATAGCCGCCGGACGCCGCCGTGCCGCCCATGGTGGCGATCACCGGCTTGCCCGATTGGCGGGCCTTCACCAGGGCGCGGCGGATCGTCTCGGACGCGGTCACGCTGCCGCCGCCGCTGTCGATGCGGAACAGGATGGCCTTGACGTCGGGATCGTCCACCGCGTCCTCGATGGCCGACACGATCGTTTCCGACCCAGCGGTGACCTCCCCCAGGCCGGGCTTGCCGCTGTCGCCGCCGGTGATGGTGCCGGCGGCGTGGATCAGCGCGATGGTCGGGCCGCTGCGGTTGGGCGGGCCGGCGACTTCCAGATACTCCGCCGCCTCCATGGTGTCGGCACCGGGCACGGCCCCGGCGCGGCGCAGCGCCTCCTCCCGCGCTTCGTCGGCGTAGCCCAGCCGGTCGACCAGCTTGGCGTCCACCGCCTCGCGGTCGATCAGGGGGGCGCGGTCCATCGCCGCCCTGACGGCGGCGGGAGGGAGGCGGCGGCTCACCGCCACCCCATCGACGATCTGGTTGGTCAGGTCGCCGAGCAGCGACTCCATCATCTCGCGGTGGGCGGGCGTGAAGTCGGTGCGCATGACGCTGTCGGCGAGGCTCTTGTACTCCTCGCGCTGGAGGACCTGCGGCTGGATGTCCAGCTTGTCCAGCGCGCCGCGGGCGAAGGGGATCTGGGCGGACAGGCCGGTCAGGCCGAGCAGGCCCAGTGGCTGCATCCACACCTCGTCGAAGGCGCTGGCCAGCAGGTAGGAGCGGTTGCCCGCCCCGGTGTCGCCGTAGGATTCGGCGAAGGCGATGGCGAAGCGGCCCGATGCGCGGAACCGCTCCACCGCCGCCCGCAGCTCCTGCACCTGGGCGAAGCTGGCGCCGTCGCCGCCGAAGCGGGCGAGCACGCCCTTCACCCGCGGGTCGGCGCGCCCCCGCTCCAGCGCGTCCAGCACCTCCTGGAAGGTCGTCTCGTGGCCGAGGACGCTGCCCAGCCGGTCCACGCTGCCCTCCGCCAGCGGGTCGCGGAGGTCCAGCTCCAGCACCACGGTGTCGGGCAGGGAGGGCTCATGCCGGACCGCCAGGACGACCCCGGTGACCACGGCGGCCACCACCAGGAAGCCGATGAGGGCGAACAGGCGGACAAAGAACCTCAGCATCCGGGGGGCTCCGGTGGTTGCGCGGCGTTTAGCGGTCCTGCTTGTGGTAGTCGCGGTTCGGCATCATGTCCACCGCCGAGGCGACGCGGTTCGACATGTTGTAAAAGGCGGCGGTATCGGCGATGTCGAAGATCTCCTCCTCGCCGAAGCCGGCGTCGCGCAGTCCCTGCCGGTCCGGCTCGCCCATGGTCCAGGGCTCCTTGGTCAGCTTCCACGCGAAATCGAGCATGGCGCGCTGGCGCGGCTCCAGCTTGGCGGCGCGGTAGTTGAAGGCGAGCATCTCGCCCAGCTCCGGGTCGCCGGACAGCTTGCGCACCGCCTGCCCGTGGGCGACCAGGCAGTAGTAGCAGTGGTTGGCCGAGGACACGACCACGGCGATCATCTCGCGCTCCAGCTTGGACAGCCCGCTCTCGCCGACCATCAGCTCGTTGTAGAGCTGGGCAAAGGTGCGCAGCTTCTTCGGGCGCAGGCTGTAGGAGCGCAGCACGTTGGGCACGAAGCCCAGCTTCTCCTCGCACTTGGCGAAGAGCGCGGCCATGTCCGGGTCGAGGTCGGGCGTCTCGGGAACGGGCAGGGCCATGACGTGATCGGGTTGCGGCATTGCGGTGGTCTCCTCCGGTGGTTGGCGTCGCTGCGGACGATGTTGTTTTGGCCGACAGGGTAGCCGGGCGGCGGCGCTTCGCAAAGCCCCACCTCCGGTCAGGCGGCATGGCGCCTCGCCGCGGGGTTGCAACCCAGCCTTTCGTGCGTTGTTCCTCGCCAAGGACCGTCGCCCATGCGAAGACTTGACCCCGTCGCAACGCAGTGGTCCCAGCGATGAACGATCCGGGTGCCAAGGGCGCGCCCAGGCTCGGCCTCCTTTCGGTGCTGGTGGTCGAGGACAGCGCCTTCATCCGCAACGTGCTGAGCGCCACCCTGCGCGCCATCGGGGTCGGCGCGGTGCACGCCGAGTCCGACGGAGCCGAGGCCATCCGCTTCCTGGAGGAGCGGCGGGCCGCCCTGCCGCCCGGCACGGCGCCGGTGGACGTGATCATCACCGATCTGGTGATGCCGGAGGTGGACGGGCTGACGCTGCTGCGCTGGCTGCGCTTCAGCCCGCGGTCGCCGGACCGCTTCCTGCCCCTGCTGATGCTGTCCGGCGCCGCCGACCGCCAGTATGTGGAGCAGGCGCGCGACCTGGGCGCCACCGACTTCATCGCCAAGCCCTTTTCCGCCGCCATCATCGCCGGTCGCCTGCTGGCCGCCATCGCACGGCCGCGGCGCTTCGTGCTCGCCAAGGGCTATTTCGGGCCGGACCGGCGGCGGACGCAACGGCCCGTGGCCATGGACTGCCGGATGACTGGGCCCGCTGAAATCCTGGTGGTGCACAGCAAGTCCAAGGCGGTGGGCATCGACCGCTTCCCCGTCGTGCATTTCGATCTGCCCAACCGGCTGGGCGCCAAGATGGGCATCGCGCCGAAGGCCCCCGTGTCGAGCCTGCCCGACGAGGTGCTGGCGGCGGCGGAGGCGGAGATCCAGAACCGGGCCGGCGATTACGCGACCTGGATCGCCGGGGAGGTGGACGAACTGGCCCGCCGCGTCGACCGGCTGGGCGCGGACGCCGCCGCGGTCCCGGTGCTGATGGCGCGGATCAACCGCTCCGCCCACGAGATGCGCGGGCAGGGCGGCATCTTCGGTTATCCGCTGATCACCCGGATCGCCAAGTCGCTCTACGAGGCGACGCAGGGCGGCTTTTCCGCCGTCACCGGCAACGAGCGCCTGCTGCTGAAGGCCCATGTGGACGCCATCAAGGCGGTGATGGGCGGGCGGATCAGCGGCGACGGCGGGACGACCGGCCGGCGGCTTCTGGCCTCGCTGGACCGCGCCAAGAAAAAGTACGCCAAGCCGGAGGGCGAGGGCGATCCGGCCTGAGCGCCGTTTCTGTTTCCAGTGGGGTCTATTTCCAGCGAATTCCCGCCTCGCGGCGGATCTCCTCCATGCGCTCCAGCGCCGGCTTGAAGCCGGTCAGGGAAAAGCGCACCTCGGCCTTGCCGCCCGCCGGGGCGGAGCCGACGGCGGAAACCTCCTTGCCGGGAGCCAGCCGCTCGACCAGCTTGGCGTTGGTCTCCGGATCGACCACCGCGCAGGTGTTGGTCTCCCATTCGAAGCGCTCGCACGGGTATTCGGGGCGGAACAGCGCCCGGTCCACCCAGACGCGGACGATCTTCGACAGGTCCATCGTCTGCTCGTCCAGCCGGAAGCGCAGCCCCTCCAGCCAGCGCTCGCTGGAGCGCAGCCAGACGAGGCGCGACCGCCGGTCGCTGCCGGGGCGGGACAGCAGCTCGCATTCGACGCGGCGCGGCTCGCTCCAGACCTGGCAGTAGAGTCGCCAGTCCTTGAAGGTCTCCGCATGCTCGCGGTAGGCCGGGGATTGGGCGGTGGCGGGGAGGGCGGCGACCAGCAGAACCCCCGCGATCACGGCGCCACGCCACGCACCCGTCCTGCGTCCCGGTCCCCGCATCGGCATCAGCCCCGCGCGTAGGCGCGGTGGCGCAGCAGATGGTCGGCCAGAACGCAGGCCATCATCGCCTCGCCGACTGGAACGGCCCGGATGCCGACGCAGGGGTCGTGACGGCCCTTGGTCAGGATGTCGGTGTCCTTGCCCTGCAGATCGACCGTCTGGCGCGGGGTGAGGATGGAGCTGGTCGGCTTTACCGCGAAGCGCACCACGACGTCCTGTCCGGTGGAGATGCCGCCGAGGATGCCGCCGGCGAGGTTGGACCGGAACTCCGGCTCGCCATATCCATCTTCGGTGGCTGGCCCGGCGCGCATCTCGTCGGCGTTCTGCTCACCGGTCAGGGTGGCGGCCTCGAAGCCGTTGCCGATCTCCACGCCCTTGACAGCGTTGATGGTCATCATGGCGCGGGCGAGATCGCCGTCCAGCTTGTCGTAGAGCGGGTCGCCGAGCCCGGCGGGCAGGCCGGAGGCCACGACCTCGACCACCGCGCCGATGGAGGAGCCGCTCTTGCGGATGCCGTCCAGATAGTCGGCCCATTCGGCGGCGGCCTGCGGGTCGGGGCAGAAGAAGGGGTTGTTGTCGACCTCCGCCCAATCCCAGCGGCTGCGGTCCACCTTGTGCGGGCCGATCTGCACCAGCGCGCCGCGAACGGTCACGCCGTCGCCCAGCACCTTGCGCGCCACCGCGCCCGCCGCCACGCGGCAGGCCGTCTCGCGCGCCGAGGAGCGCCCGCCGCCGCGGTAGTCGCGGATGCCGTACTTTTTCCAATAGGTGTAGTCGGCGTGGCCGGGCCGGAACTTGGCAGCGATCTCGCTGTAGTCCTTGGAGCGCTGATCTGTGTTCTCGATCATCAGCGAGAGCGGCGTGCCGGTGGTCTGGCCTTCGAAGACGCCCGACAGGATCTTGATCTGATCCGGCTCCTGGCGCTGGGTGGTGTAGCGCGACTGGCCGGGGCGGCGCTTGTCGAGCCAGGGCTGGATGTCCGCCTCGGTCAGGGAGAGCAGCGACGGGCAACCGTCCACCACCACGCCGATCGCCGGCCCATGGCTTTCGCCCCAAGTGGTGAAGCGGAAAAGCGTTCCGAAGCTGTTGCCGGCCATGGCGAGGACTCCCGATGCGACACGATCTGTCCGCACGACGTGCGGTGGAGCGCGTTTCTTGCGGCGTTTCCGCCAGCGCGTCAAGCACGAGGGTCGAGAATCGGCGATATCAACGAAGGATCATGGGGTGTCAGCGGGCGCTCCGGGTGAAGCCGGAGGCGCCCGCCAAGCGGTCACTTGGAAGCCGTCACTCCGCCTTGCCGGAGCCGCCCAGCGATCCCAGGAGCTGCGACACCTCGGCCGCCGCGTCCACCGCGACCATGCCGACGGTGTGGTAGCCGGAGTCGACGTGCATCACCTCGCCGGTCACGCCGGTGCCGAGGTCGCTCAGCAGGAACAGGCCGGCGCCACCGACCTCGCCGATGGTGACGTTGCGCTTCAGCGGGGCGTTCAGCTCGTTCCACTTCAGGATGTAGCGGAAGTCGCCGATGCCGCTGGCGGCCAGCGTCTTGATCGGGCCGGCGGAGATGGCATTGACGCGGATGTTCCGACCGCCCAAATCGACGGCAAGGTAACGCACGCTCGCCTCCAGCGCGGCCTTGGCGACGCCCATCACATTGTAGTGGGGCATCACGCGCTCGGCGCCGTAGTAGGAGAGGGTGAGCAGGCTGCCGCCATCCTTCATCAGCGGAACGGCGCGCTGCGCCACTGCGGTGAAGGAGTAGCAGGAGATGTCCATGGTGCGCAGGAAGTTGGCCCGCGTCGTGTCGAGATAGAGGCCGTCCAGCTCGTTCTTGTCGGAAAAAGCGATCGCATGAACCAGGAAGTCCAGCTTTCCCCATTCCTTCTCGATGGCGGCGAAGGTCGCGTCGACGCTGGCCTCGTCGGTGACGTCGCAGGGCAGCAGCAGCGGGGCCTTGACCTGCTCGGCCAGCGGCTTCACACGCTTCAGCAGCGCGTCACCCTGATAGGTGAAGGCCAGCTCGGCGCCGTGCTGCGCCAGCGTGGAGGCAATTCCCCAGGCGATCGAACGATCGTTCGCCACGCCCATGATCAGGCCGCGCTTGCCGTCCATGAGCGGCTTCGGGTTGGACATCCGTACCTCGTGCATCCAGAGTATGCTTTGAAAAGTGGGCCGCATCCTACACGAAAGGCCGGCCCGGTCAAACCAAGGCGGGAGGCGTCCTGTGGCTGAAACCGAAGGCACGTCGAAAGGGGCCTGGAACCCCTTTGTGCGCGTTCGGGAAATCGGCGGCTTCATCGCCTATTCCTCCATGCGCTTTTACAACGACAACTGTTTCCAGACCGCGGCCTCGCTGACCTACACCTCGCTGCTGGCGCTGGTGCCGCTGATGACCATCGGCTTCGCGATCTTTTCCGCCTTTCCCGCCTTCAACGCGCTGCAGTCGCGCATCCAGACGCTGCTGTTCAAGAATCTCGTGCCGGAGAACAGCGACGCCATCTTGCAGTATCTGGCGGCTTTCATGGCCAACGCCGGGCAGATGCCGGTGTTCGGCATCGTCGGGCTGGCGATGTCCGCCGTTCTGCTGATCTGGACCATCGAGGGGTCCTTCGCCACCGTCTGGCGGGTGCGTGAGCCGCGCTCCTACGTCACCCGCATCCTGTCCTTCTGGGCGGTGGTGTCGCTGAGCCCGCTGTTCGCCGGCGCCAGCCTGTCGCTGTCCAGCACGTTGTGGGCGGTGCTCCAGTTCGCCCATCTGGAGGGCTTCGCCGACCCGTTGGTGGGGATCGGGGCGATCCTGCCCTTCATGCTGCAGCTCGTCGGCTGCACGCTGCTCTACGTCATCATCCCGAACCGGGACGTCGGCTGGATGGACGCCGCCTGCGGTGGGGCGGTCGCCTCGCTGCTGCTGGAGACGTCCAAGGCCGGCTTTGCCATGTACATGAAGGAGTTCCCGGCCTACCAGACGATCTACGGCGCGCTGGCGACCGTGCCGATCTTCCTGTTCTGGCTCTACATCGCCTGGTCCACCGTGCTGTTCGGCGCGGTCATCACCGCCTCGCTGCCCGAATGGCGGGCCGGCAAGATCACCCGCGGCGGGCCGGAGGGGCTTCTGCCCGCCCAGCGGCTGGGCTTGGCGCTGGCCGTCCTTCACGAGCTTTTGGAGGGCACGCGGCTCGGCGTCGGCCTGCGGCGGCGGACGCTGGTCGGGCGCGTGCCGGTGGGCACGGTGCTGATCGACGGCATCCTGGAGCAGCTTCGCGACGCCCATTGGGTGGCCCACACCACGCACAACGCCTGGGTCGTCACCCGCGACCTCAGCGAGGCCACGCTCTACGACCTGATGAAGGCGTTGGGCATCGGCCTGCGCGGCTCCGTCCGGGGGTTGGGCGGGCTGGAGCTGCCCTGGCAGGACCGCACGGCCCAGCTTCTGGAGCAGGCGGAGCGGACCCAGGAGGACATCCTCGGCGTGGCGATCAAGGACCTGCTGTCCGACCGGCCGCTGGAGGCGGGACCGCTTGAAACGGGGCCGCGGGAAGCGGAGCCGCAGGTCTCCGGAACCCAGCTCTCCGGAACGCAGGTTTCCGGAACCGCGGCGGGGGAGGGCTCCGGCGCGGTGCCGCTGCGCGCGAAGCGCTGGCCCTGAACGCGCGCCCTGCGAACGCTCAAGCCCGGTACTTGGCGATGAGGTCCGCCGCGAATCCGTCCAGGTTGTTGTCGGCGGGCAGGGTCTGGACGTAGGAGCAGCCGCGGCAGGCTTCGATCTCGTCGCGCCGGCCCTCCAGATGCTTCAGGCGGAAATCGCGCAGCCGCTCGCCGTTCCAGATGTCATGCAGTGATTCCTCGGCGACGTTGCCGACGATGGTGCCCATGCGCCAGTCGGCGCAGCAGACCGAGACCTCGCCGTTGAAGTTGATGGCGAGTTTCAGGAAGGGCTCGGAACAGACCTTGCGGGCGGTGTCCGGGGCGGCGGCGAAGGCGCTCTCCTCCGCCAGCGCCTCGCCGTGCAGGGGATGGACGAAGAGGCTGTCGGCGATCGGCGTGAAGGTGTCGATGAAGCTCTGCCGCTCCTCCTCCGTCAGCTCCACGTTGATGATCTTGCAGTGGAGGTGGAAGTCACGGCCCAGCTCCGTCTTGCGGCGGTACAGATAGGCCACGTTGTCCACGATGGTCTGGAAGCGGTCGAAGCGCCGGGTCACCCGCTTGTACATGGCGTCGCTGGCTCCGTAGACGGAGACGCGCATGGCGTCCAGCCCGGCGGCCAGCAGCGCGTCCGCCCGCTCCGGCGTCAGCAGGGAGCCGTTGCTGGTCATCTCGACATGGCGGGCGAGGCCACGCGATTTCAGAAGATGGACCATGTGTTCGATCCGCGTGTTCACCAGCGGCTCGCCGTCCTTGTAGAGGTGGACGGATTTGATCGGCGCGTCGAACGCGGCGATGTCGTCGGCGATCTTGCGGAACAGGTCGAACTTCATGGCCCCGCGCGGCCGACCGACCTCCTTCAGCAGCTCCGGGTTCCCGGTGGCGCAGAAGACGCAGCGGAAGTTGCAGCCGTTCGAAGGGTCGATCAGCAGCGAGAAGGGGGTGGTCAGCGGCAGCACCTGCGACAGGTCGTTGCGGTCGCGGTGACGGCCGTAGGGAATGTTCGCGGGGGCGGCCGCTTCGGTGTTCACTTCGGTCATGACCTTCGCCGGGCAGGGCTGCGGAAAGCGTGTGACTAGCAAGGGATCACGCGCACCGTAAAGGAATCCTTCATTCCGGCAACCGGACATTGGACGGGCGTCCCCAATGCCGCGGGCGCAAGGTGGATTCCAGGGGCATGCTCGACAGTCTTTCCCATCGCATCGTCTACAGCGACCGTCGCTTCTACGCGTCCTTCCCATCCGCGGCGACTCTGGCCGACGGGCGGGTGCTGGTGGCCTTCCGGCGCGCCCGCGATCACCGCTGGCTGCACGGGGAGCCGGCCGAGGGCGGCGGCGACTTCACCAGCGTCGATCATGTGGACTCGCGCTCGCATCTCGTGATCCAGCGCTTCACCCCGGATTTCGAGCCGGAGGGCACGCCGCTGCCGCTGCCCACCGATCCGGAGGCGGGCGACCAGGACCCCAGCCTGCTGGTTCTGCGCTCGGGGCGGATCATCCTGGGCAGCTTCGGCTGGTACCCGATGTCGGCGCGCCACGGCCTGCGGCTGCGCGAGAAGGGCGTCCACCTGCTGGGCAACGCCGAGACGTCGGGCACCTTCTTCCTGTTCTGGGGCGGCAGCACCCGAGTCAGCGACGACGACGGTCGGCACTGGTCGGCCCACCGCTACCTGCCGGAGCTGCCGGGCCAGGGACCGATCCTGCCCGGCCTGCGCCCGATGCTGGGCGGTGCGGTGCGCGGGCGGGCGGTGGAGGCGCCGGACGGCACGCTGCTGATGGCGACCTACACCGGCGGTCCCTACACCAGCTACCTGTTCGCCTCCCGCGACCAGGGGGAAAGCTGGACCCTGCGCAGCACCATCGCGCGCGACCCGGCGGGGCGGGCCGGCTTCTGCGAGACCGCCCTGCACCTGACCGCGGATGGGCAGCTGGTCGCCTTCCACCGCACCACCGGGCTGGGCGACCGCCTTGCCACATCTGTCTCCCATGACCTCGGGGAAAGCTGGGCGCCGTGGATCGAGAGCGCGGTCATCGGGCATCCCTACGACGCCTGCCCGCTGCCCGACGGGCGGCTGCTCGTCGTCTACGGCTACCGCCATGAGCCATACGGCGTGCGCGCCCGGGTCTGGGACTGCCGGTGCGAGACGCTGGAAAGCGCGCCGGAGATCGTCATCCGCGCCGACGCGCCGTCGCCCGATGTCGGCTATCCCTGGGCGACCGTGCTGGCGGACGGGCGAGTGGCGGTCTGCTACTACATCTGCGACGCGGCGGGCATCCGGCACATCCAGGCGACGCTGCTGCGCGTGAGCGGCTGATTGACGGAGTTCCGCGCACCTCCTATCGTCCCCGGCCATACCGCAATCCCATGTTCCGGGAGTAGAGTGTCCATGAAGCCCGCCCGCCGGCCGTCGAATCCGCTGTTTTCCTCCGGCCCCTGCGCCAAGCGGCCCGGCTGGTCGCTGGACGCCCTGGACGGCGCGCTGCTCGGCCGCTCCCACCGCTCGAAGCCGGGCAAGGCGAAGCTGAAGGAGGTCATCGACCTCACCCGCGCCGTCCTGGCGATCCCCGGCGACTACCGCATCGGCATCGTCCCGGCGTCCGACACCGGGGCGGTGGAGATGGCGCTGTGGAACCTGCTGGGGCCGCGCGGCGTCGACATGATGGCCTGGGAGAGCTTCGGCAAGGAGTGGGTGACCGACGTCACCAAGCAGCTCCGCCTGTCCGACGTGCGGACCATCCAGGCCCCCTACGGCGCGTTGCCGGACCTGTCGCAGGCCGACTTCAGCCGCGACGTGGTGTTCACCTGGAACGGCACGACGTCGGGCGTGCGCGTGCCGAACGGCGAATGGATTCCGTCGGACCGCGAGGGCCTGTCGATCTGCGACGCGACCTCCGCCGCCTTCGCCATGGACATTCCCTGGAGCAAGATCGATGTCGCCACCTGGTCCTGGCAGAAGGTGCTGGGCGGCGAGGGCGCGCACGGCATGCTGGTGCTCAGCCCGCGCGCCGTGGCGCGGCTGGAGAGCTTCCAGCCCGACCGCCCGCTGCCGAAGATCTTCCGCCTGACCAGTGGCGGGAAGCTGATCGAGGGCATCTTCGTCGGCGACACCATCAACACGCCGTCCATGCTCTGCGTCGAGGACGCCATCGACGGGCTGCGCTGGTCGCTGTCGGTCGGCGGCCTGACCCAACTCATCCGCCGGTCGGAGCAGAACCTGCGCATCGTCTCGGAATGGGCGGCAGCCTCGACCTGGGCCGGCTTCCTGGCGGACGATCCGGCGACGCGCTCCTGCACCTCGATCTGCCTGCGCTTCACCGACCCCGAGGTGACCGCCCTGACGCCGGAGGCCCAAGCCGACTTCGCCAAGAAGCTCGCCGCGCTCCTGGAGAAGGAGGAGGCCGCCTTCGACGCCGGCTCCTACCGCGACGCCCCTCCGGGGCTGCGCCTGTGGGGCGGCGCCACGGTGGAGAACGAGGACATGGAGGCGGTCCTCCCCTGGCTCGACTGGGCCTTTGCCACGGTCAAGGCGGAGGCCTTCGGGCGCTGAACCTTGACGCTGGTGCTACTGGGTAGTACTTGGTTGGTGAGGGAGGGCAACGCATGACCGTGAAGACCTCGATCTCGCTGACCGACGAACAGGAAGCCTTCGCACGCAGCCTTGTCGAGACCGGGCAGTATCCAAGCCTCAGCGCGGTGCTCCAGCGCGGTCTCGACATGCTTCGGCGCGACACCGAGAGAAGCAACGCCGAGATCGAAGCGCTGCGGATCCTGATCGACCAGCGCCGCGCCGGTGCATTCGTCGATCTTGATGACGGCGAAGCGGAAACCCGGGCGATGCTGGAGCGCAAGAGGCGTGCGCGTGCGGCTCTATAAGGTCCGCCGTGCGGCCTCCGTTACCCGGGACCTCGACCTGATCGAGGATCATCTCGTCCAGGCCTATCGGGACCTGGGTGACGATGGGGAGCGCGCGATGGAACGGGCCGCCGGGCGGATCGACGACGCTCTTTCCTACATGCGTACGTTCGAGGCCCATCCGCATCGTGGCACGGAGCATCCGGAAATCCGATCCGGCATCCGCACCGTGACCAGTCGGAATTTCATCTTCTATTTCGAAATCGATGAGGGGCTGCTCGAAGTCCGGATTCTCGCCGTCTTCTTCGGCGGTGTGAATCACAGCCACCAGATTCTGGACAGGCTGCGCGGCTGAGCCACTCCGGCGCGGCCTTTTTCATGGCCTGTTTAATCCCGCCAGAAGCTCGGCAGGATCAGCACCAGCACGGTGAAGACCTCCAGCCGGCCCAGCAGCATGGCGAAGCTCAGCACCCATTTCGCGGCGTCGGGCAGGGGGGCCATGGTGCCCGACGGGCCGACCACCGGCCCCAGCCCCGGTCCGGCGTTGGCGAGCGCGGAGGCGACGGCGCTGGCCGCGCTCAGGTAGTCTACCCCCATCGCGGCGACCAGAAGCGACAAGATGCCGAAGGCCGCCATGAAGGCGAAGGCGAGGTTGATGACCGAGCCGACCACATCCTCGTCCAGCACCTTGCCCTGGTAGAGGGGGACCAGAACCCGGTTCGGCTTCAGCATCCGCTGCATCTGGTTCAGCATCGACAGGGCCAGCACCTGCCAGCGGAAGACCTTGATGGAGCCAGCCGTCGAGCCCGTGCAGCCGCCGATGAAGTAGAAGAAGAAAAAGGCGACGACGGCGAAGCTGCCCCAGGTCGAATAGTCGGTGGAGACAAAGCCCGTCCCGGTGATGATCGAGGTGACGTTCACCGCCGAATGGCTGAGCGCGTCCCAAAAGGGCAGGCCGACCACCGTGAAAGCCCACAGGGTCATGGCGACGCCGGCCACCAGCAGGATCGCCAGCAGCGCGTTCACTTGGCTGTCGCCGAAGACCGGCGCGTTGCGCTGGCCGCGCAGCAGGCGGATGTACCAGGTCAGCGGCAAGGCCCCGCAGATCATCGAAAAGGTTGCCACCCACAGCACCGCGTGGGAATCGAACCAACCGAGCGAGGCGTCCTTGGTCGAGAAGCCGCCGGTGGCGATGGAGGCCATGGCGTGGTTGATCGCGTCGAACCACGTCATGCCGGCCAGATGGTAGGCCACCGCCGACAGCACAGTCAGCGCCAGATAGATCATGGCGATGGCCCCGGCGGTATCCTGCACCGTGGCGAAGGGCTTGTCGCCCTTGTCGGAGGACTCGGTGCGGAACAGCTGCATGCCGCCGACCCGCAGGATGGGCAGCACCGCGATCGCCATGACGATGATGCCGACTCCGCCGAACCAGTTGAGCAGCGAGCGCCACAGCAGAACCCCCGGCGGGGAGTCGTCCAGCCCGACGATGACCGTGCCGCCGGTTGTGGAGAGGCCAGACATCGCCTCGTAATAGGCGTCGGTGAAGGACAGGCGGGCGGCGGAGATCATGAAGGGCAGGGCGCCGAAGGCCGCCAGGACGCACCAGGACAGCGTCGTCAGAAGGAAATGCTGCTTCACGGTGAAGCGCGCGTGCTCCTTGCTCGACGTCGCCAGGACCATGCCGCCGCTGACCGCCAGCGTCGCCGCGCTGGAGCCGACGAAGGCGGTCCAGTCGCTGTTGCCAACGGCGGCGTCGGCCAAGGCCGGCACGAGCATGCCCAGCCCAAGTATGGTCAGGAGGATACCGATGATGTGGAAGACCGGTCCCAGCGCGATCCCATTGCCAACGCCATTGCCCAAGGCTGTGCCCTTCGTCGCCGCGGGTGCCGGTTGCGGCGCCCCGTCTTTTGCCGATGTGATGCGCTGATTATCCAAAGGGGCGGGTGCTGTCCATCCGCATCAGGGCGGTTGGACTGTCCGGGTCTCACACGAAACCGGCTTCTCCCAACATGCGGTGGAACTCCCGCAGGGCGCGCTGCTGCTGCGTCCCGTCGGGCAGGTCCTCCACATATTTCCGGTCGAACTGCGGTTGGCGGAGATGCTCGACCACGCGGTGCCGGACCATCTCCAGCGCCCGCCGGCTGCGCAGGATTCCCGGCGCGCAGACCTGCAGCAGACGGTTCGCGCGCAGCCGCAGGGAATCGCCGGGGTCGTCCAGCCGCTCCACCACGTGCTCTTCGGTGATGTAGGCCACCAGAAGCGCGTCGAGGTCGCCGGTCAGGCGGGTCCGCGTCTCCTCCGGCAGCGCCGAGTCGGCGGCTTGGCAGTAGAGCAGGGTCAGCGCTTCCAGATTGTCGCGGGGCGGCAGGCGGGAGTGGACGAAGCGGCCGTAGTTCGCCGCGTTGCCGGTCAGCGCGTGCAGCAGCCGGGCGATGTCCGTCGCGTGCCCGTGGCCGAGGTCGGAGTCGGCGAGTGCCAGCAGGAAGCGCACCCGGTCCCGCGCGTCGGGGATGCGCCCGGCCACCTCCGCGATGGCCTGCTTGCGGCCCGGCGCCCCGCCGCCCTCCAGAAAGCGCAGGTAGCGCAGGACCAGCGCCTCGGCCATCGCGCCGCCCCCGGCGGGGCCGTCGGGGCCGAGCGTGCGCTTCAGGATCTCCTGGAAGGCCTCCATCTCCAGCGACGGGTCGGAGCGGTAAAGCGGCTGCGTGCCCCTCAACTGCCGGCGCACCAGATCCAGGATGACCAGCCGCGTCTGGTCCAGGTCGTGGAAAGCGAGAAGCTCGTTCAATTGGACGGCGCGGTCGTCCTCCGCCCGCTTGGCGGGGGACAGGCGGCCCCGCGACAGGTCGATCAGGTTGCACAGCGCCTCCGCCAGACTGCCCTGGACGCCGAGAAGCTCCTGCGCGACGGACGGGGCGCCCAGAACGTCGGCGATCACCCCGTCGAGCAGCCCCAGCGGGCGGTCGGCCGCCGCCCCGTCCTCGCGCGCCAGCTCGCCCAGGAAATCCAGCTTGGCCAGCCAGTTGCGCATCTGCACCAGCTCGCGCGACAGGACCACGCGGGCGAGGAAGTCGCGCTCCGCCGCCGGCAGGCTGGAATCCAGCCGGTCGAACATCGGGCGGAAGCCGGTGGCGGCGATGGCCGGAAGGTCCTTGCGCGCGGCGGCGGCGCGCGCCCGGTCAGTCAGCTCGTGCATCAGCAGGTTCAGCGCGTCGCGCCGCCCGCGCCCGTCGGTCCCGGCCTTCTCCGCCTGGAGGACGGCGACCCGCCCGACGGCCGACGGCACGAGGTTGTCGGTGTTGAGAAGCCGCGCCAGCTCCGCGTGGTTGTGCAGGACCTCGGTCGGGGTGACGACGGCGCGCTCCACGTAGTTGCGCAGGACGCGGTTCATGGTCATCCGGCTCTGCACGCCGTAGCAATGGTCGAGCGTGAGGCAGAGCCCCAGCGCCTCGTCGATGGCGGCGGCGGTCACGGTCTGGGAGACCTGGCGGAACTCCACATGGACTTCCGTCTCGACATGGCGGCCGTCCGGGCGGCGCCAGTCGCGCACCACCCGGATGCCCTCGATCCGGCCGCCGGACAGCGCCTTGCGGCCGAAGGCCAGCGCCTCCGCCTCGGTGTCGAAGCGGCCTTCGAGGACCCAGTGGTCCTGCGCGTAGATCTGGACTTCGTAGCTGGCGGACGGGCGTGCCATGGTGCCATTGCCCCGCTGCTGCTGGCACGGTTCGTACACAGGATGCCGGAGATTTCGCATCAAACTCAACAAAGATTCGATTGGAATGCATTCATGTTTCGAGCCGCCCCGAATCGGTGCCTCTGACTGGCGCCTGTGGCCGGCGCAGGGGAGACGGGCACGGGCTGCGGGGCTTTTCCGTTTGCATGAGGAAGGCGGGGTGGGGTATTGACCCGCTCCGTATGCCCGAGCACCGCATGCCCATCGGACTTGCGGGCTCTCGCCATGCCGACGGTTTGCCACCCATTCGACGAGACGACGCAGGCCATGCCCGCTGATTCCCTGAGCTCCGCCCTGTTGCCCGCCGGCCTGCACGACGTGCTGCCGCCCGAAGCGGCGCACGAAGCGGCGGCGGTGGCGCGCCTGCTGGCGGACTTCACGGCCCACGGCTATGAGCGCGTCGAGCCGCCGCTGGTCGAGTTCGAGGACAATCTGCTGTCCGGCTCCGGCGCCGCCATGGCGAAGCAGACCTTCCGGCTGATGGACCCGCTGTCGCAGCGCATGATGGCGGTGCGCGCCGACATCACCCCGCAGATCGTGCGCATCGCCACCACCCGGCTGAAGAACGGCGCCCGCCCGGTGCGGCTGTGCTACGCCGGGCCGGTGCTGCGCGTGAAGGGCTCGCAGCTCCGTCCGGAGCGGCAGATCACCCAGGTCGGCGTCGAGCTGATCGGGCCGCTGGAGGCCGAGGCGGACGCCGAGGTGATTCTGCTCGCCGCCCACGCCCTGGAAGGGGTGGGGGTGCGGCACCTGTCGGTGGACCTCTGCGTGCCGACCATGGTGGCGCGGGTCTGCCGCGGCCTGGGGCTCGGCGAGGACGAGACCGCCCGCCTGCGCGAGGCGCTGGACAAGAAGGACGCCGCGGCGGTGACGGCGGTCGGCGGGCCGGCGGCGTCGCTGCTGCACGCGCTGATGGCCGCCTCCGGCCCGGCCGAGCGCGCCATGGAGGTTCTGTCGGCGCTGCCGCTGCCGGAGACGGCGGAGAAGGACCGGCGCCGGCTGACCGATGCCCTGCGCCTGCTGCGCGCCGCGCGCCCCGATCTGACGATCACCGTCGATCTGGTGGAGCACCGCGGCTTCGAGTACCAGACCGGCCTCAGCTTCACCCTGTTCGCGCGCGACGTGCGCGGCGAGCTGGGGGCGGGGGGCCGCTACCGCGCCGGGGTGCGTCCGGGCGTGGAGGAGGAGGGCGAGCCGGGGACCGGCTTCACCCTCTACATGGACACGCTCCTGCGCGCCGTTCCGGCGCCGGAGCCGGCCAAGCGCGTTTATGTGCCGCATGGCACCGCCTGGGCCGCGGCGGGCAAGCTGCGCGCCGAGGGCTGGATCACCGTGGCGGGGCTGGCCCCCGTGGCGGACGCGGCGGCGGAGGCCCGGCGGCTGGACTGCGGCCACCGTCTGGACGGCGGCACGGTCACGCCGCTGACCTGAGACTTCACGAGTGGCGACCCCCGCGCCGCGGGGGCGCCTTTGCACGGGCAACGTTTCTTTCTGCCTTCTTTTTTTGCGGAGACACACATGGCCAACGTGGCGGTGGTCGGCGCCCAGTGGGGCGACGAGGGCAAGGGCAAGATCGTCGACTGGCTGTCCAGCCGGGCCGACGTGGTGGTGCGCTTCCAGGGCGGTCACAACGCCGGCCACACGCTGGTGATCAACGGCGTGACGTACAAGCTGAGCCTGCTGCCTTCGGGCGTGGTTCGGCCGAACAAGCTGTCGATCATCGGCAACGGCGTCGTCTTCGACCCCTGGGCCTTCATCCGCGAAGTGACGGCGATCAAGAGCCAGGGCGTGGACGTGTCCCCCGCCACGCTCCAGGTCGCCGAGAACGTTCCGCTGATCCTCCCGGTCCACAGCGCGCTCGACAAGGCGCGCGAGGAGGCCCGCGGCGCCGGCAAGATCGGCACGACCGGCCGCGGCATCGGCCCGGCCTATGAGGACAAGGTGGCCCGCCGGGCCATCCGCCTGTGCGACCTCGGCGACGAGGCGGTGCTGAAGGAGAAGGTGGACGCCCTGCTGGCCCACCACAACCTGCTGCTCCGCGGCCTGGGTGCCCAGGAGATGAAGCCGGCCGACCTGCTGGACCCGCTGCGCGAGATCACCCCGCAGGTGCTGCCCTACGCCTCGGTCGTCTGGAAGACGCTGGACGAGCTGCGCCGCGCCGGCAAGCGCATCCTGTTCGAGGGCGCCCAGGGCCAGATGCTCGACATCGACCACGGCACCTACCCGTACGTCACCTCTTCCAACACGGTGGCCGGCAACGCCGCCGCCGGCAGCGGCATGGGCCCGCGCGCCGTCGGCTATGTGCTGGGCATCTGCAAGGCCTACACCACCCGCGTCGGCTCCGGCCCGTTCCCGACGGAGCTTTTCGACGACGTCGGCGAGCTGATCGGCCAGCGCGGCAAGGAGTTCGGCGTGGTCACCGGGCGCAAGCGCCGTTGCGGCTGGTTCGACGCCGTGATGGTCCGCCAGGCGGTGAAGACCGGCGGCATCGACGGCATCGCCATGACCAAGCTGGACGTGCTGGACGGCTTCGACGAGATCAAGGTCTGCGTCGGCTACCGCCTGGACGGGCAGGAGCTGGATTACTTCCCGGCCAACGCCGGCGCCCAGGCCCGCGTCGAGCCGATCTACGAGACCTTCGAGGGTTGGAAGGACAGCACCCAGGGCGCCCGCTCCTGGGCGGAGCTGCCGGCCCAGGCGGTGAAGTACGTCCGTCACGTGGAAGAGCTGATCCAGGCCCCGGTGGCCCTGCTGTCCACCAGCCCGGAGCGCGACGACACCATCCTGATGAACGACCCGTTCCAGGATTGATGTGAAGGTTTAGGCCTCGGGCCCCCTCCCTAACCCTCCCCCACCTTCGGTGAGGGAGGGGACTGATCTCCCTCTCCCGCGTCAGCGGGGGAGGGCCGGGGAGGGGGCCCGATGCGACCACTTCCCCCCGCGTTAACAATTTGTTTGCCCTTTTCGAGCGACTAAGGCTGGCACACGCTCGCAGGCTCCGGGGATTCGAACGCCATGCCATCCGATGCCATGACCGCAGCCGCCGCGGATCGGATGATGGCGAACGCCGAGCCGGTCAAACTGGCCGAGCGGTACGAGATCCACCCCAACGCGCCGCTCGCCGCGCTCAACGCCATCGGCGGCAACGCCTATACGGCCAAGCCGCTGCGTGACAAGCGGTCCGAAGCCTTCGCCATCATTGGCCATGGCGCCACCCTGGCCCGCACCGACATCGCCGCCACCGTCGCCAGCCTCGACAACCAAGCCCACATGCGCCTGCTCGACTGGGGCATGGTGGACTGGCCGGCGAGCCAGGGGCACCGCCTCTGCATGATCTTCGAGCGTCCGGCGGGCAAGCGGCTGATGAGCAGCCTGACCGAGGCCACGGACCCGATCCCCGAAGACCACCTGACCCGCCAGATCATCCACCCGCTGGTCGCGGCGCTGAAGGAACTGTCGAGCCGCGGCGTGGTCCATGGCGCGATCCGTCCGACCAACCTCTATTACCGCGATCTGGCCTCCAGCAGCCTGATGCTGGGTGAATGCCTGTCCACCCCGCCGGGCTACGGCCAGACGGTTCTGCTGGAGACGGTGGAGCGCGGCATGGCCTCCCCGGCCGGGCGCGGCACCGGCACCATGGCCGACGACCTCTATTCGCTGGGCGTGACGCTGCTGCTCCTGCTGCTGGGCCGCAACCCGGTGGGGTCGCTGGAGGACGAGGCGATCCTGCAGGCGAAGATCGAGCGCGGGTCCTACCCGGCTCTGGTCGGCCAGATGCGCCTGCCGCTGGCCATCAGCGAGGTGATCCGCGGCCTGCTGGTGGACGATCCCAAGCAGCGCTGGACGCTCCAGGACCTCGACCTGTGGGTCGCCGGCCGCCGTCTCAGCCCGAAACAGCCGCAGGTGCCGCGCCGCGCCGCGCGGCCGCTGGAGTTCCAGGGGCAGGATTACTGGCATTGCCGCACGCTGGCCCGCGCCTTCGCCCGCCATGTGGCGCCCGCCGCCACGGTCATCGAGGGCGGTGAGCTGGACAAGTGGCTGCGCCGCTCCATGGGCGACGACGCGCGGGCCGAGGCGGTGGCGAACGCGGTGCAGACCGCCTCGACCACCGGCAAGGGCGGCAGCATGGCCGAACGGCTGGTGTCGCGGGTCTGCATGGCGCTGGACCCCGCTGCACCCATCCGCTACCGCGGCAAGGCGATGATGCCCGATGGCATCGGCACCATGCTGGCCGACGCCTTCCTGCGCGGCGAGTCGCCCCAACCCTCCGCCGAGGTGCTCGCCAACCAGCTGCCCATGTTCTGGGTGAGTGTGCAGAGCGACTTCAAGCCGGAGTTCGTGCCGATGGTGCAGAACTTCGACCAGGTCCGCGGCTTGCTGGACCGCACGGGCCACGGGTTGGGGGTGGAGCGCGTGCTCTACGAGATGAACCCCACCATGCCTTGCATCAGCCCGCTGGTCGCTAAGCAGATGCCGACCAGCCCGGCGGAGCTGCTGCGCGCGCTCGACTGGATGGGGGCGGGGAGCGAACGGCACAAGGACCCCATCGACCGCCACATCGCCGCCTTCCTGGCGGTGCGGCATCGGCGGACCGACGAGATGCTCTACACCCAGCTCGGTTCCAGCATCGAGCCAATGCGCCGGGTGATCGCCATGCTGACGATCCTGGCCGACGTGCAGGCGCGCACCGGCACCGACGGGCTGTCGCACCTCGCCGCCTGGGTGGTCTCCCTGCTCGACCCGGCCTTCCGCCGCTTCCACAGCCGGCCGCACCAGGACAACGTGCGCAAGCTGGCCGACTCCGCGGCCCACAACGGGCGCCTCGGCGACCTGCTGAAGATCGTCGACGATCCGGACGCGCTGCGCCGCGACAAGCTGGAGTTCGAGGCCGCCCAGATCGCCTACCGCGAGGCCGACGCCGAGATCAACAAGCTGCGGCAGAGCATCGGCGACCGGAACAGCATCATCGAATCGTCCGGGCGGCAGGTGGCGGCCATCGTGTCGAGCCTGCTGTCCACGATTCTGGTCGGCGGCATCATCCTCTTCTTCGCCTTCTGACGGCGGCCTTCAAACCAAGGATCGGGTGGCACCCATGGCGCGCGGCGGCAAGAGCGGCGGAAAGAAGAAGAAGCGCAAGGGCAGCATGCTGACGCTGATCCTGCTGATCATCCCGGCGGGTCTGGTGGTGTTGCCCACCTCGATCCTGTTCGGCATCGGCATGATCCCGACCATCGTCGCCTACGTCACCGACCGCGATCCGGAAAAGTCGGCGCCGATCACCGTCGGCGGGCTGAATTTCTGCGGCTGCATGCCCTACGCCATCGAGCTGTGGAAGCACAACCACACGATCGGCGCCGCCGGCAAGATCTTCATGGACCCGCTGGCTTGGCTGGTGATGTACGGCGCCGCGGCGATCGGCTGGGCGCTCTATTTCAGCATTCCGCCGATGGTGGCGAATTTCGAGGTGATGCGCGCCGAGAAGCGGGTGAGCGCGCTGAAGGACGTGAAGGTCGGCCTCGTCCAGGAATGGGGGCCGGAGGTTGCCGGCGACCTGTTCGACGAGGCCGGCGGGCTGTCGCCGGACGAGCACGACCAGCTGGCCGAGCCCGCCGGGGCGTGAGGGCGGCGGCTTCATACAATGTTCCCTCTCCCCCTCCGGGGAGAGGGCTATTAATCACCCGGCCAGCTTCTGTTCCACCGCGGCGTTGCGGATGGCCTTCTGGAGCTTCTCGAAGGCGCGCACCTCGATCTGGCGGACACGCTCGCGGCTGATGCCGTACTTCTGCGAGAGGTCCTCCAGCGTGGTCGGGTTGTCGCGCAGGCGGCGCTCCACCAGGATGTCGCGCTCGCGCTCGTTCAGGTTCTCCATGGCGGCGGTCAGCAGCTTGCGCCGCTTGCCCAGCTCCTCGTTCTCGGCCAGGGAGATTTCCTGGTTCGCCGTCTCGTCGACCAGCCAGTCCTGCCACTCGCCCTCGCTGTCGGCGCGCAGCGGCGCGTTCAGCGAATGGTCGGGGGCGCCGAGGCGGCGGTTCATGTTGACGACGTCCTGCTCCGGCACGTCCAGCGTCGTGGCGATGTGGCGCACCTGCTCGGGCGACATGTCGCCCTCCTCGATGGCCTGCATCTGGCCCTTCAGGCGGCGCAGGTTGAAGAACAGCTTCTTCTGGGCCGCCGTTGTGCCCATCTTCACCAGCGACCAGCTGTGCAGGATGTATTCCTGGATGGCGGCGCGAATCCACCACATGGCATAGGTCGCCAGCCGGAAGCCGCGGTCGGGGTCGAACCGCTTCACCGCCTGCATCATGCCCACGTTGCCCTCGGAGATCAGCTCCGACAGCGGCAGGCCGTAGCCGCGGTAGCCCATGGCGATCTTCGCCACGAGACGCAGATGGCTGGTCACCAGCTTGTGCGCGGCGTCCGAATCCTCGATCTCCTGCCAGCGCTTGGCCAGCATGTACTCCTCCTCTGCCGCGAGCATGGGGAACTTGCGGATTTCCTGGAGGTAGCGCGAGAGGTTGCTTTCGGAACTGATGACCGGAACGCTGGATATCGTCGCCATGTTGGACCCTCTCCGACGGCTGTTGTTCGTGCCTTCTCACGGGCACACGGCCGTTCACTGTTCTGCGCCGCCTCGCCGTCCGCTTGCCCGTTCGATCCGCCGGGGATGGTCCCGGATGCAAGCGTGAGCGTGGGCGGCTGTTGACGCGAAGAATAACCGACTTCCGCGCGCGGGTATAGTGGATTACAGCGATTCTAAGAAATCTGACAAATCTTTAATATCCGTGGGTAGCGGCGCCTGGAAGCGGACCGTCTCCCCTGTTGCGGGATGGCGGAAGGTCAATCCCACGGCGTGCAACGCCTGCCGTGGAAAGCCAACAAACCGCTCCCGATGGGGTTCCGGCAGGGCAGAGGCGTGCTTGCCGCCGGCGCGTCCGGCACGCCCCTTGCCGTAGAGCGGGTCGCCCACGATGGGGTGGCCGATGTGCGCCATATGCACGCGGATCTGATGGGTGCGCCCGGTCTCCAGCGTGCATTCGACCAGCGCCAGCGCCGTGCCGAAGGAGCGGACGACCCTGTAGCGGGTCGCCGCGTGCTTGCCGCCGGTGACCACGGCCATCTTCTTGCGGTCGGTGCCGCTGCGCCCGATGTTGCCCTCGATCCGGCCCTCGCGCGGGGAGGGGACGCCCCAGACCAGCGCCTGGTAGGTGCGGCTGAGCGTGCGGCCGGAGAACTGCTCCGTCAGCGCGTGGTGCGCGCGGTCGTTCTTGGCGACGACCATCAGGCCGCTGGTGTCCTTGTCGAGGCGGTGGACGATGCCCGGACGCCGCACGCCGCCGATCCCCGACAGGCTGTCGCCGCAATGGGCGAGCAGGGCGTTGACCAGCGTGCCGTCCGGATTGCCGGCGGCGGGGTGGACCACCATGCCCGCGGGCTTGTCGATCACCAACACGTCCTCATCCTCATAGACCACGTCCAGGGGAATGTCCTGGGCCTCGGGCTGTGCAGGTTCAGCTTCGGGGATGAAAACGTCGAAAGTTTGTCCGGGCTTGACCTTCATTGACGGGTCGGTGACCGTCCGCCCGCTGCCGTCCTGCACGCAACCCTTCTCCAGCAGCGCCTGCACGCGCGACCGGGACAGGCCGGGAAGCCCCGTCGCCAGGGCCTTGTCGAGCCGCTGGCCGCCGGCCTCCTCCGGAACCGTCCAGCGCTGCCGGGCGCCTTCGCCGGTTTCGCCGTCTTCCGTTCCGGTGTATTCGTCCTCATCGTCGTCGAATTCGGTGCGTTCGGGCATCGTTCGGCAAAGCTCCTCACATTCGCGCGAGAGTGGACCCCAAACCGTGCAGTTCCTCAAGGCACTCGTCGTCATCATGGGCGTGATGATCATCGCCGGCTTCGCGATCCTCGGCGTCGAACTCTACAAGCGCATCAGCGATCCGGAACGCCGGGCCGCTGCGGAGACCGAACGGGCCGCTCCCCCCGCGGGCCGGGCGGAGGAGGTCACGCTGGGCCTGCCGGCGGGCGCGCGCCTGGGCGACCCGGTGGCGGTGGGCAATCGCGTCGTCTTCCGCGTCACCATACCGGACGCCGCGGACCGCCTGTATGTGATGGACCCGCGCACCGGCGCCATCGCCGTGACCGTCACCGCCGGAGCCGCCGCGCCATGACCAACACTTTCATCCACGACTTCCGCAGCGACAATGTGGCCGGCGCCGCGCCGGAGGTTGTCAACGCCCTGGCCGCGGCTGCGGTCGGGTCCACCGATCCCTATGGGCAGGACCCGCTGACCGCCAGCGTGACCCGCCGCCTGTCCGCCCTCTTCGAGGCGGAGGTGACGGTGTTCCCGGTCGCCACCGGGACGGCGGCCAACGCGCTGGCTCTGTCGGCCCTGGTCCCGCCTTACGGCGCGGTCTACTGCCACCAGGAGAGCCACATCCACGTCGACGAGTGCGGCGCCCCGGAGATGGCCACCGGTGGGGCCAAGCTGGTGCCGCTGGCGGGGGAGGGCGGCAAGCTGACCCCCGCTGCCCTGACCGCGGCCCTGGCCGGGGCGGGCATCGGCGTGGTTCACCGGGTGCAGCCCGCCGCCCTCAGCCTGACCCAGGCGACGGAGGCTGGCACGGTCTACCGCCCGCAGGAGGTGGCGGCCCTGTCCGACGTCGCGCACGCCCACGGCATGGCGGTGCACATGGACGGCGCCCGCTTCGCCAACGCGGTGGCCCGGCTGGGTTGTTCCCCGGCAGAGGTGACCTGGAAGGCCGGGGTGGACGTGCTGTCGCTGGGCGGCACCAAGGGCGGCTGCCTCGCCGCGGAGGCCGTGGTGTTCTTCAACCCGGCGCTGGCCGAGGATTTCGGCTTCCTGCGCAAGCGGGCCGGGCATCTGGTGTCCAAGGGTCGCTTCCTGTCGGCGCAACTCGACGCCTGGCTGGCCGACGATCTGTGGCTGCGGCTGGCCCGCCACGCCAACGCCATGGCCGACCGGTTGTCGCAGGGCCTCGCCGCCCTGCCGGGAGCGGAACTGGCCCATCCGGTGGAGGCCAACGAGGTCTTCGTGCGGCTGCCCGCCGCGGTGGCCGACGGGCTGGAGGCGGCGGGTTACCGCTTCTACCGTTGGGAGGGCGATCTGCTGCGTCTGGTCACCGCCTTCGACACGCCGCAGGCCGTCGTGAACTCTTTTCTGAAAATCGCCAAAGATCTGTCAGAAAAGGCTTGATCGGGCAGGGTGGGTTCGCTAAAAACCCGCCACGCCGACGACGCCACGTCGTCAGACGACGAAAGACTGTCCCCTTCGTCTAGAGGCCTAGGACACCGCCCTCTCACGGCGGTAACAGGGGTTCGAATCCCCTAGGGGACGCCACTTTCGTTCGGCTGGCAACCGAGCATCGCCCGATGAAGGTCCCCTTCGTCTAGAGGCCTAGGACACCGCCCTCTCACGGCGGTAACAGGGGTTCGAATCCCCTAGGGGACGCCATCCTTTCCGGCATCAACGATCCACGGCCCGCCTTCCGGCGGGCCGTCGTCGTTTCGGCCTTACCGCTTTGCGCTGCCCGCACGAGTGGACGTGCTCAGCTCGGCGACCTCCTCCTGCTTGGCGGCGGGCAGACCGGCGGAACGCACCACGCTGGAATCGTGGGGATGGACGCGGCGCGGGTAGACGCTGTGGACCTTCACCACATAATCCTGCGTCTCGCGGTAGGGCGGGACGCCCTTGTACTGGACCACCGCCCCTTCGCCCGCGTTGTAGCCGGCCAACGCCAGCGTCACGTTGCCGTCGAAATAGGCCAGGAGCCAGCGCAGATACTTCATGCCGCCGCGCAGGTTCTGCTCGGGGTCGAAGGGCTTGGTCACGCCGAAGCGTTCCGCCGTCTCGGGGATGAGCTGCATCAGCCCCATGGCGTTCTTTTCCGACACGACATCCACGCGGTAGCCGGATTCCACGGCGATCACCGCCAGCACCAGATCGGGGTCAAGCCCGTAGCTGGGAGCCAACTTGGTGACCATGGCGCGGATTTCCTTGGGCGGCATGCGGATCACGCCCCAGCGCACACTCGGCGGTTCGCAGCGGTCGGGCGCCTTGCCCGCTGCGCCTTTGGCAGCGGTGCTGGCCGGCTTGACCATCTGCGCGGCGTCCTCGTTGCCCAACTGGGCGGCGCGGCGCAGCCAGGAGCGTCCGAGGTCCTCGTCCTTCGACACCGCCCCGCGCCCGGCCATATGCATGCGCCCGGCACGGTAGGCCGCCTCGGCGTAGTCCTGCCGGGCCGCCCGGCAATAGAGGGAGAGGGCCATACGCTCGTCCCGGTTCACGCCTTTGCCGACCTCGTAGCGCATGGCCAGCTCGTACTGGGCGCGGGCGCTGCCCTTGCCGGCGAGCGCCTCCAGCGCGCGGATCGTGCGCTCGCCCGAGTTCTGGAACGCGGGGGGCTGAGCGGCAGCCGTCTGGGCGGACGCCTCCTGGGCCGCCGCCGGCAGCGCGGTCAGAACGGACGCGATCAGCCCGCCAGCGGCCAGCATCATCGCGCTTTTCACCGCCTTGGCGCGCCTTCCGCCGATTGGTAAGGTCGGCCGGTCTTTCGGCGTATGCGGGAAGATTGCCGCCTTAGCGCCAACGTCCGGCTGTCCACGAAAGACGTAATGCGATATGGTCCCAGCCAACAGAGGAAGCGGAACACAATGAAATAAGACTTCCGCTAAGGGACGGAAACGCCGCCTATACAGAGAAGAAGAACCGCTGGCAGCGGACCTGCGGAAGGATGAATGAGCGAATTCATCGTTGGCCATAGACATGGCTGTCCCGCAAAGGAGATTTGAGGTCGGTTGGTGAAAGCCAGCCGGCCTTTTCCTTTTGAGCAAAGTCATGAAGCCTCCCGTATGTCCGGAGACGATACCTCATCCCCGATCGAATGCTACGGGAGCAATCGGACGATTCATGGCATTTAGGGGTAATCTCGCCAAATTGTTAAGGGGCTTAGCCTTTTTCCCAACTGGCAGCCTCTGCGGTGCGCCATTACGTACTGATGGACCGACGATTGTCGTTGGAGAATCCGGTTATGCCCCGCGCGCATTCGGCGCAAGGCGGGGGCCGGAGCGATGGTTCGGGCGTTTCAGACGCGCCCGGAATGATCGGGACATCTTTCGGTACACAAGGAGGCAGCGTTCCACCGATGGCGAACCACGTCGCGAGTTCCTTGCGCCGTCCGGCAAGCAGCGCCGCGCCGCTTGACCCCGTCGCCCTCAAGCCGGTGATGGGAAGCCGCCGTGCGGACGAGGACGAGTTGAACGTTGCGGTCGAAGCCGAGGATGGCATCGAAGCCGACGATCCGGCCGCGGAGGACGCGGCGCAAGCGTCTCCAGCGCCACTGGCGCCCCCCGATCCGGCGATCATCGCGCAGATCGAGGCGGAAATTCCCCGCTTGCGCCGTTTCGCCCGCGCCATGGTGCGGGACGCCACGCTGGCCGACGACCTCGTGCAGGAATGTCTGGAGCGCGCCCTGTCGCGCCTGCATCTCTGGCGGCCCGGCAGCAACCTGCGCGCCTGGCTCTTCACCATCCTGCGCAACCTGCACATCAACGGCATCCGCCGGCGGCAGGCGGTCGTGGACATCGACGGGGAAGGGCAGGCGGCGATCGGTGCCGCCCATGGCGGGCAGTTCGTCCGGCTCGAACTGCGCGACCTCAAGCGCGCGCTCGGCCTGCTGCCGACCGAACAGCGGGAGGTGGTCCTGCTGATCGGGCTGGAGGGCATCTCCTATGGCGAGGCCGCCGACATCCTCGGCATTTCCATCGGCACCGTGAAGTCGCGCCTGTCGCGCGGACGGCGGGCGCTGCGCCAACTCATGGAAGGGCACAGCCCGACCGACGAGGACTGATCCTTCAGAAGACCGTCATCGTTCGCCACGAGTTCATAGAGAAACCGGCAACGCTCCGGATGGGGCGTTGCCGGTCAGGTGCGAGGCTAACATCGAGAGGCTTTCGGGGTACTCGCGTGCCCGGCCCTTCGAGACGTGAAAGACCGGACACGGGCGCGCTGCGGGAAACGCCCGCCCGGACGGTTCCGGGCGGGTGCTGGGTCTAGCGGCGCCTGACCAGGCCCAGAATCAAACTCGCTGCGAACAGGATCAGGAAAAGGAAGAACAGGATTTGCGCAATGCCCGAAGAGGCTGACGCAATTCCACCGAAACCGAGTGCGCCGGCAATCAGCGCGATCACGAAGAAAACAAGAGCCCAATAGAGCATCCTAACCTCCCTCGCTCGGCCCGAAGCGCGTTAAGGCTCGTCCGGCGCGCAGTCTGTTGAACGTCCTACTCTGTGAAGAGCGTGTCAGTATTGTGCAGAACACGTCTCCACTCTGAAAGGTTCCCGCCCCCTGCCGCCGCAAAGAGCTTTTTTTGGGTAGGGTCGGTTCCATAAGGGGGAGGGGCATCCCGATAACGCTGGCTTGACCGCAACAACCGACGATGAGCGCTGTTGTCGGGGTCGCCAGCCTGCTTGGTTCCGGCCGGGCGGGCGAAAAGGCGCAGCACCGCTTCGCCGGTGCGAGACGCCCTATCGAGAGAAGAGGATGCCATGAACGCCAAACTGTCCCTCGCCGTTCTCGCCGCGACCCTGGCCGCCGCCCCCGCCGCGATGGCCCAGACCTATCCGAACAACGCGCCGCAGGTCCCTTACGAGCGCTCCAGCCCGTCGGGCCTGCCGACCACCAGCCCGCAGGTGGAAAGCCTGCCCGGCGAGCGGACCGACCCTTGGAGCAATCAGACCCCGAACCGGATGCCGGACGGCCGCATGCCCGACCGTGTGACCCGCGGCAGCGCCGAATCCACCGTCGGGGCCGGGACCGCGGGCACTTACGGCAGCAGCGGCTCCTACGGTTCGACCGGAACCATGAACAACAGCATGCCGAACAGCGGCGCGATGGGGACCACCGGGTCGGCCACCGGCACCATGCCCAACACCATGCAGGGCAACCGGCAGGTCATCATGAACGTCGATCCGAACACCACCCAGCGCGCCGAGCGCGGTCAGAGCCGCAAGGAGCTGATGCAGACCTCGCTGCTGAACTACTTCAGCGCCGCCGGCTTCACCTCCGTCCGCGACTTCCGCAAGCAGGGTGAGAATTATGTGGCGGAGGCCCAGTCGGCCAACGGCACCTGGAGCACCGTGCTGCTCGACACCAACACCGGCACGATCTCCGAAATGCGCTGATTGCCGGTCCGCCGCGGCTCAATCCATGAGCCGTGGCCATGAGCCGGTCAGGCGGCCGTAGCCCGCCGACACCGACGCATCGTAAAGGGGCAATGGCTGGCGCAGCCGTTGCCCCGCGTCGCGTCCGAGGGTGCGGACGGCGGTCGCCAGCCGTCCGTCCGGCGGCCAGGAGCCGCCGGGGCTGAAGGGCACCGTCAGCGCGATCCCCTGCTTCAGACGGCCGCCGTAGCGGCTCTGCGCGCCCTCCGGCCCCTCGGTCCAGGTGACCTGGGCGGACAGTTGAACGCCGCCGTCGAAGGCGCGCATCAGTTCCAGCGTGCCGCCCCAGTCCCCGCCGAGATAACGGCCCAGCCGCAGCACGCCCGTGGTGGCGGCGCCCGGCGCCTCCCAGTAAACACTGGCGTGGCCGGTGTTCCGCCCACTTTCCGGGGCAAGGCGCAGCGCGTCGTCGGGCGGACGCTTCCACACGCGGTTGAGGTCGAGCCCGAGCGCCCAGCGCGCCGCCAGGGGGCGGTACAGCGCCTCGCCGCCCAGCCCTCCGAACATCTCCTCGAAATGGCCGACGGACAGGCGCGTGCTCCAGCGTTCGGCGGGCGCGGTCAGCCACGCCGCGTACAGCCGCTCGACCGCGGCGAGGCGGTCGGCGTAGAGCGGCAGGTCGCTGCGCACCGGCTCGGCCGCCGGGATGGCGTTGGTGTCGAGAAGGTGGAGGTTGTGGCTGACGTTCACCCGCAGACCGCTGCCGAGCACCAGCCCGCGCAGCGGTTCCGCCGTCAGCACGGCGTCGGCGTAGGTCCGCTGCACCAAGGGCGCGCTCTGCTCGAACAGGCTGGCCTCGACGGTCGGGACGACGGTCGGGGCGAGCCGCGTCGTCCAGTCCGGCGGGGGGCCGGCGGAGCGGTCCACGCGGGCGGTGCGCCAGATCTCCTCGGGGCTGCCGCGCTTGACGGCGGCCTGCTCCACGGCGCGGCGCGACAGGGTGACGGCGGTCCCGTCCAAGCCGGCGCCGCCGGTGGTGACGGTCAGCCACTCGACCTCTGGCGGAGCGCCATCGGCCAGCAGGCGGGCGGCGCGTCCCACTTCCCGTGCCAAGGGAGCGGTGCCTGCCCCCGCCGGGTCCAGCCACAGCGCGGCGTGGTCACCCGTAATCAGCGCGGAGCGGGCGGGCAGCCGGTGAAGCCGGGCCAGGGCCGCGATGTCCGACGCGGGCAGCGCGGCATCCGGCGCAGCCGGGCGGGCGCCGACCACGGGCGGCGGCGTGAGCGCGGTGGCTTCTCCTTCCTCCCGCGGGTCGAAGCGTGCGGCGAGGCGCAGCATGGCGCGCGAACCCTGCTCGACCCCGGCCCCCAACTCCAGCCAATTCCAGGGACGGTAGGCCAGACCGGCGTTCAGCGGCAGGCCGGGCTGGAAGTTCGGGTCGTCCTGCTGTTGGGCGCGGAAGCTGTCGGCGCTGTATTCCAGCTTGACGCTGAGCCCCTCCAGCGGCGTGTGCCACTCGACGCCGCCGAACAGGGCCGCGCGGTCCCCGGTGAACCACGCCTCCGGCCCGCGGGAGGACGCCTTCGCCGGGTCGCGGTCGCGCTTGAAGCGCCCGCCGAGGAAGCGCAGCGGGTTGCGGACGTGCCCATAGTCGCCGAGCCCGCCCCAGCCGATGCCCAGACTGAGATCGACGTCCCACCAGCGCCGCGACGCGACCAAATACTCCCCCGCGAAACGGCCCTTGCCCGGCAGGTCCAAACCGCTGCCGGTAACGTCGCGCCCGCCGACCGCCAGCGCCGGCCACCACGGTCCTTCGCGCAGCAGGCGCAGCTTGGCGTCCACCCCCGGCTCGCTGAGGCCGTGCCAGCTCGGGTAGGTGCTGTCGCGGAGGGTGACCTCAAGGCCGGGAAGGAGCTGCGCCCCGGCGAAGACATGCCGGTGCAGGCCACCGAGAGCGGTCAATCCCACGGTGACGGTGCCGTCCGGCATGCCCCGCGCGGTCGGTGTCTGAAGCAGCCCAACGGCTCCCCAGTCGGACAGGGTCGCCTCAAGCCCCTCCGCCCGAGCGGGCAGGGCAGCGAAGGACAGCGCCAGGACAAGGAGAACGCGATTCACGCCATGGTGGAGATGGTCGGGAGGAATTCCCGATCCATGGCATTTTCATGCGTATGAATGCAACCTTTATCCCTCTCCCGCCCCGGGAGAGGGTGGCCCGTAGGGCCGGGTGAGGGTAGCGCGAGGAGCAAAGCACTGATTCGTGCCGGCACCCTCACCCTTCCCACGCCTGCGGCGCGGGCTCCTCCCTCTCCCGGGGCGGGAGAGGGAACTCGGGAGCGCTACAGCGCCTCGGCGACGCAGGTCAGGCCCATCGTCTCCGCGGTGTTGGCGACGGCGGACAGGCAGGTGCCGGAGCGCTCCGGCGGGATCGACACGGCGAAGCGGATGACGTAGCGCCCGCCTTCCCGTTCCGGCAGGGTCTGGGCGTCGAGCCGGACGATGTTCGCCTCGAACTGGGTGAAGATCTCCGACAAACGGGCGATCAGGCCCGGCTGGTCGCCGCCCGACACCTCGACGCGGTGGGAGATGCGGGCGAGCGGACCGGGGTTGGGATCGAAGTCGAAGGGCGTGACCTTGATCTGCGCGCCAGCCAGCTCGGGCAGGCTGGCCAGCCCCTCCTGCACCTCCCCGATGGGGACGCCGTCCGGCAGTTCGCAAACCGCCGAGAACTCCGCCCCGGACCCCATCACCGCGAAGGTCGCGTCGCGCAGGTTGGCCCCCAGCCCGAACAGATGGCCGGTGACCGCGGAGACGAGACCGACGCGGTCGGGGCAAAAGGTCGAAACCAGCGCGAGGGACGACACGGGCAAAACCTCCGATGCGGGAAAGGAAAGCGGTGGTGACGTTCAGGCCGCCGTGCCGCCCACGGTCAGGCCGTCCAGGCGCAGGGTCGGCTGGCCGACGCCCACGGGAACGCCCTGGCCGTCCTTGCCGCAGGTGCCGACACCCGGGTCGAGCTTGGTGTCGTTGCCGATCATCGACACGCGGGTCAGGCTGTCCGGGCCGTTGCCGATCAGGGTCGCGCCCTTCACCGCCGGGCCGAGCTTGCCGTCCTCGATCAGGTAGGCCTCGTTGGCGGAAAAGACGAACTTGCCGCTGGTGATGTCCACCTGCCCGCCGCCGAAGTTCTTGGCGTAGAGCCCCTTCTTGACCGACTTGATGATCTCCTCCGGCTCATAGGCGCCGGGGCGCATCACGGTGTTGGTCATGCGCGGCATGGGGTGGCAGGCGAAGCTCTGGCGGCGCCCGTTGCCGGTCGGGCGCATCCCCATCAGCCGGGCGTTCATGCGGTCCTGCATGTAGCCGACCAGGATGCCGTCCTCGATCAGCGTCGTGCACTGGCCGGGGGTGCCCTCGTCGTCCACGGTGATCGAGCCGCGGCTGTTCTCGATGGTGCCGTCGTCCACGATGGTCACGCCGGGCGCGGCGATGCGCTGGCCCATCAGTCCGGCGAAGGCCGAGGTCTTCTTGCGGTTGAAGTCGCCCTCCAGCCCGTGGCCGATGGCCTCGTGCAGCAGGATGCCCGGCCAGCCGTTGCCGAGAACGACGGTCATCTCCCCAGCCGGGGCCGGAACGGAGGACAGGTTGACCAGAGCGGAGCGCAGCGCCTCGTCCACGAAGGCGCGCCACGTCTCCGGCCGCATGTAGTGCTCGTAGGTGACGCGTCCGCCGCCGCCGTGGCCGCCCGTTTCCATGCGGTCGCCCTCGGCCACCACGACGGAGACGTTCAGCCGGACCAGCGGGCGCAGGTCGGCGACGCGCACCCCGTCGGCGCGGATGATCTGCACCGCCTGCCACTCGCCGCTGATCGAGCAGGAGACCTGCCGCACCCGCGGGTCCTTGGCGCGGGCGTAGGCGTCGATCTCCGCCAGCAGCTTCACCTTGGCCTCGAAGGGGACCAGGGGCAGGGGGTTGTCGGGGATGTAGAGCGCGCGGTTGGTGCCGGCGGGCGGCTCGGCGACGGTGCCGGCGTGCCCGGCCTGGACGGCGCGCACCGTCGCGGCGGCGCGGCGGATGGCGTCCTCGGACAGGCTGGAGGCGTGGGCGAAGCCGGTCGCCTCGTCGGCGATGGCGCGCAGGCCGAAGCCCTGCGTGGTGTCGAAGCTGGCCGCCTTCAGCTTGCCGTCGTCCCAGCCCAGCGATTCGCTCTGCGAATATTCCAGATACAGTTCGCCATCGTCCGCCCCCCGCAGCGCGTCGGCCACCACCCCCTCGACACGGGAACGGTCCAGGCCGGCGCGGTTGAAGAACAGATCGTCGGTGACGGCAAGCGCGCTCATGGGGACTCCGGGGTATCGGTCTATCGTAGGACAACGATGCGGCACCGGCGCTCTCGCACCCGCACGCGCGATGTGGTCTAAAGATCAGACTTATAGTGTGGCGACGGGCGGCCCATCCGGCAAGGCTCGTCGTCCATGGGCGGAAGGGGCTCGGAAGGGGAATGGCCGCGATGACCGACGACGCGCTGGCGATGGGCCGCACCGGCAACGGGGACGCCGGCCGCTCCCTGGCCCACCCCCTGAAGAACCACGCCCTGCGCGTGACCCTGACCAACGAGGTGCACACCCGCCCGCCGGAGGTCTTGTCCACCCCGGTGCGCGCCACCATGCTGGCGATGCTGTCGGGGGAGGGCGCGTCGGAGGCCGACCGGCTGCATCTTGAGAAGCTGTGCGATTGGGCCGGCGTGCCGCGCCCGCCCGCCGGGGCCACCCATTACAGCGGCTCCTTCGGCAGCTTCCGCCTGAAGTGGGAGCGGCACACCGAATTCTCCACCTGGACCGTCTTCCGCCCCAACGCCGCCGCTCCGGCGGGCGTGCTGGTCGATCCCTTCCTGGAGCCGGCGCTGAACGCGGTGCCCAAGGAATGGCTGGCCGGGCTGCCGGGCGAGCTGATGGTCGGCGTCCATGTCGCGGTGCTCGACGCCGAATCGCCGGAGCCTTCGGCCAACATGCTGGCGGCGATGTTCGGCTCGCCGAGCTACATCGGCACGCGCATCTCCGGGCGGGCGGCGACGGCCTGGACCGACTTCCGCATCCACGGCGACGGCTTCTCGCGCATCCTGATCGCCGACCACGCGATGACCGCCAACCAGGCGGGCCGCGTCGTGCAGCGCCTGCTGGAGATCGAGACCTACCGGGTGATGGCGCTGCTGGCGCTGCCGGTGGCGCGCGGCGTGCTGCCGCGCATCGGCCCGATCGAGGCCGATCTGGCCGACCTGACCACCCGCATCGCCACCCTGCGCGGGCTGGACGACGAGCGCGAACTGCTCGACCGGCTGACCCTGCTGGCCGCCCAGACCGAGCAGATCGCGGCGGAAACCGCCTACCGCTTCGGCGCGGCGCGGGCCTACTACAACCTCGTGGAAAAGCGCATCGTCGAGCTGCGCGAGATCCGCATCGAGGGGCTGCCCACGGTGGGCGAGTTCATGGACCGCCGCCTCGCCCCGGCGATCCGCACCTGCGAGGCGGTGGAATCGCGCCTGCAGGCGCTGTCCCAGCGTGTGGCCCGCGCCAGCGACCTGCTGCGCACCCGCGTGGAGATCGCCGTGGAGGGGCAGAACGCCGAGCTTCTCCTCTCCATGGACAAGCGGGCGCAGCTCCAGCTCCGCCTGCAGGAGACGGTGGAGGGGCTGTCGGTGGTGGCGATCAGCTACTACCTCGTCGGCATCGTCGGCTACGCCGCCAAGGGGCTGAAGGGACTCGGGATGAAGGTCGATCCCGACCTGCTCGTCGGGCTGATGATTCCCATCGTCATCGCCTTCGTCTGGTCCGGCGTGCGCCGAATCCGCAAGGTCATCACCAGCGGGCACTGACGGCGCCGGGGATTTCCGTTCTAACACGGTGGTGGGTTACCGCAGCGCAAACGGCGACCGGATGGCGCCGTCCGCGCAAGGTCGCTTGCGTCCCACACCAGGGACGTGCAAGCCTAAAAACTTGATTTTCCGAGACAATTCGCTGTACCATCAAACTGCGACAGCTTGTCGCAGTGCGAAGCCGATACGGAAACTCAACTTCTGTTCTGATGTGGGCTTGAAACCGGCATTGCGCTTATGTCCTTCGTGTAGGGACACCTGACTTGTACCCAAGCGCAGTGCAGGGTTAAGCTCGCGCTGCGGGGACCGTGCCACCCACAAACGGCACGATCCCTGCATAGACCGGCACCGTCGCAACGCCCGGACGCGCAACCGCCCGACAGGGGTGGAACGCACCAGGGAAACAGGGGCGAAGGCGGGTCCGGCGGGAAGGGACGACCGCTGTCCGCGACCGTGGGCGGCGGGTAACGAAGAGGGTGGGGATGAAGACGCAGACCCTGAACGCTGCCGTTCTGGCGGCGCTGACATCTTTGTGTGGATTTGCCGCGACCGGTTCCGCCGCCGAACCCCACCCCTGGCAATTGGGGCTTCAGGAGGCGGCCACCCCGGTCAAGCACGCCATGGACTCCTTCCACGACCTGCTGACGGTGATCATCGTCGCCATCGTCATTTTCGTGGCGGGCCTGCTGGCCTGGGTGGCGCTGCGCTTCAACGCCAAGAAGAACGCCGTGCCGTCCACGACCTCGCACCACACGGTGCTGGAGATCGCCTGGACGGTCATTCCGGTCATCATCCTGATCGTCATCGCGGTGCCCTCCTTCAAGCTGCTCTACCAGGCGGAGCGGGTGCCGGAGTCGGAGATGACGATCAAAGTCACCGGGCGGCAGTGGTACTGGGACTACGAGTATCCCGACCACGGCAACATCGCCTTCTCCAGCTACATGATCCAGGATTCGGAGCTTAAGCCCGGCCAGAAGCGCCTGCTGGAGGTCGACAACCGCGTGATCCTGCCGGTCGGCACGACCGTGCGCGTGCTGGTCACCGCGGGCGACGTCATCCATTCCTGGGCGGTGCCGAGCTTCGGCGTGAAGAAGGACGCCGTGCCGGGCCGCGCCAACGAGACCTGGCTGCGGATCGAGAAGGAAGGCGTCTATTACGGCCAGTGTTCCGAGATCTGCGGCGTCAACCACGCCTTCATGCCGATCGCGGTCGAGGCCGTGTCGAAGGAGGCCTTCAACCAGTGGGTCGAGAAGGCCAAGACCGCTTACGGGACCCCCGACACCAAGCGCGACGTCGCCCAAATGCCATCCGCTGGGCTGCCGTCCGCCGGGGCCGTCCAGTAAGCCTCATGCTTTGGATGCAGCGGCACCTCAAAGAAAAATCATTCCGCCGACGCGAGGGTTAGAGACATGGCAAACGCCAATCCGGGGGAAGCGCAGGGACACGGCCACGGGCATGACCATGACCACCACATGCCGGGCTTCGTCGAGCGTTGGTTCTTCTCCACGAACCACAAGGACATCGGAACGCTCTACCTGATCTTCTCGGTGATCGCCGGGCTGATCGGCGGGTTGTTCTCGGTCATCATGCGGCTGGAACTCCAGTCGCCGGGCCTGCAGTTCGTCAGCGACGGGCAGGTCTGGAACGTGCTGATCACCGCGCACGGCCTGATCATGGTGTTCTTCGTGGTGATGCCGGCGCTCATCGGCGGCTTCGGCAACTGGTTCGTGCCGTTGATGATCGGCGCCCCAGACATGGCCTTCCCGCGGCTGAACAACATCAGCTTCTGGCTGATCGTCCCGGCCTTCCTGCTGCTTCTGGGCTCCGCCTTCGTGGGGCAGGGGGCCGGCACCGGCTGGACGATCTACCCGCCGCTGTCCTCGCCGCTGGGCCACAACGGGCCGTCGGTGGACATGGCGATCTTCGCGCTTCACCTCGCCGGCGCCTCGTCGATCCTGGGCGCGGTGAACTTCATCACCACCATCTTCAACATGCGCGCGCCGGGCATGACGCTGCACAAGATGCCGCTGTTCGTGTGGGCGATGCTGGTGACGGCCTTCCTGCTGCTGCTGGCCGTGCCGGTTCTGGGCGGCGCCATCACCATGCTGCTGACCGACCGCAACTTCGGCACCAGCTTCTTCAACCCGGAAGGCGGCGGCGACCCGATCCTGTTCCAGCACCTGTTCTGGTTCTTCGGCCACCCCGAAGTCTACATCATGATCCTGCCGGCCTTCGGCATCATCAGCCACATCGTCTCGACCTTCTCGCACAAGCCGGTCTTCGGCTACCTGGGCATGGCCTACGCGATGGTCGCCATTGGCGTGGTCGGCTTCGTGGTGTGGGCGCACCACATGTACACGGTGGGCCTGGACGTCGACACCAAGGCCTACTTCACCGCCGCCACGATGATCATCGCGGTGCCGACGGGCGTGAAGATCTTCTCCTGGATCGCCACCATGTGGGGCGGGTCGATCGAGTTCCGGGTGCCGATGCTGTGGGCGCTCGGCTTCATCTTCCTGTTCACCGTCGGCGGCGTGACCGGCGTGGTGCTGGCCAACGGCGGCATGGACATCGTGCTGCACGACACCTACTACGTGGTCGCGCACTTCCACTATGTGCTGTCGCTGGGCGCGGTCTTCTCGATCTTCGCCGGCTGGTACTACTGGATCGGCAAGATGTCGGGGCGCCAGTATCCGGAGTTCTGGGGCAAGGTTCACTTCTGGACGACCTTCATCGGCGTGAACCTGGTCTTCTTCCCGCAGCATTTCCTGGGTCTGGCCGGCATGCCGCGCCGCATCCCGGATTACCCGGACGCCTACTGGGGCTGGAACATGATCTCCTCCTTCGGGGCGTATCTCTCCTTTGCGTCCACGCTTCTCTTCGTGTGGATCGCGTACAAGACCCTGCGCAGCGGCGAGAAGGTCGAGGCCGCCTATTGGGGCCCGCAGGCCGGCACGCTGGAGTGGACCGTGAGTTCGCCCCCGCCGTTCCACGCCTTCGAGACGCTGCCGCAGGTGAAGTGACCATCGGTTGTGACCATGACGCCGGAGGTGCCTGGGAGGCTCCCTCCGGCCGGAGGATAGTGAAGTATGACGGACCTGAGCATTGAACGGGTCTCGACAGGTCCGGTCTCCGGATCGACGCCGGGTGACTACATCGAGCTGCTGAAGCCGCGGGTGATGTCGCTCGTGGTGTTCACCGGGCTTGCCGGCATTGTGCTGGCGCCCGGCCACATCCACCCCGTGCTGGCGGCGGTGGCGGTGCTGTGCATCGCGGTCGGGGCCGGTGCCTCGGGCGCCATCAACATGTGGTACGACCGCGACATCGACGCGGTGATGTCGCGCACCATCCGCCGCCCGATCCCGTCGGGGCGGGTGGAGCCGGAGAACGCGCTGGCTTTCGGGGTGATCCTGGCGGCGGCGTCGGTCGTGGTGATGGGGCTGGCGGTCAACTGGGCGGCCTCGGCGCTGCTGGCGATGACCATCGGCTTCTACGTCTTCATCTACACCATGTGGCTGAAGCGGCGGACGCCGCAGAACATCGTGATCGGCGGCGCGGCCGGCGCCTTCCCGCCGATGATCGGCTGGGCGGCGGTTACGGGCGGTGTGGAATTGCCCTCCATCCTGCTGTTCCTGCTGATCTTCCTGTGGACGCCGCCGCATTTCTGGGCGCTGGCGCTGTTCCGCAACGGCGACTACACGCGCGCCGGGGTGCCGATGATGCCGGTGGTCGCCGGCCCGGACGCCACCAAGCGGCAGATGCTGGCCTACACGCTGGTCCTGCTGCCGGTCGCCGTGGCGCCGTACTTCCTGGGCATCGGCGGTCTTGCCTATCTGATCGGGTCGAGCCTGCTTGGCGCCTTCTTCGTGCTGTGCGCGGTCCGCGTGCTGCGCGCCACCGACGACAAGCCGGCCAAGCAGATGTTCGGCTTCTCGATCCTCTACCTGTTCCTGCTGTTCGCCCTGCTGATGGGCGAGCATCTGGTGACCGGAATCCTGACGACCGGAGGCGGGGCATGACGATCATGGATGAATCTTACGAGGAACGCCGCAAGCGGCTGCGCGGGCGCAACTACGCGGTCCTGGCCGCGCTGATCGGGCTGGTGGTGATGTTCTACGTCATCACCCTGGTGCGGATGGGCGGACACTGACCACGGGACGTTGAGCGGACAAACGGCAGGGGAGGAAGCGGCGCCATGAAGGACCGGCCAGACGGCGACAAAGGGCTCCGGCGGAAGAACCGCCTGTTCATGGCGGGGCTGTTCGGCCTCGTCTTCGGGATGGTCGGGCTGGCCTACGCCTCGGTGCCGCTCTACGCGCTGTTCTGTCAGGTGACCGGCTTCGGCGGCACCACCCAGCGGGCCGACGCCGCGCCGGCGCGGCAGGTCGACCGCGTCATCAAGGTCCGCTTCAACGCCGACGTGAACCAGTCGCTGCCCTGGCGCTTCAAGCCGGAACAGAAGGAGCTGACGGTGAAGCTGGGCGAGATGGGGCTGGCCGCCTATCAGGCCGCCAACCGGGTCGACCGGCCCACCGTGGGCACCGCGCTCTACAACGTTACGCCGGACAAGGTCGGCAAGTACTTCAACAAGATCGAGTGCTTCTGCTTCACCGAGCAGGTGCTGGAGCCCGGGCAGTCGGTGGACATGCCGGTGGCCTTCTTCGTTGATCCGGCCCTGGCCGACGATCCGGCGATGGAGGACGTGACCACCATCACCCTGTCCTACACCTTCTTCCGCGCCAAGGACGAGACCCAGGTGCTGGCGCAGCACGCGACGCAGGCCGCGGGTGCGAAAGGCACCGGGACCGCGGCGAACTGAGAACGCTGTAAAAAAGAGACAGTCTGAACGAAGAAATCGGGCGAAACAAACCGGGGTTGGAAAGAGACGATGGCCGACATCACGCACGCGCAAATGCCGCATCCCCCAGCCTCCGCGCACGGCGCGGGCGAGGGCGCCGGCATCCCGCATCCCTACCATCTGGTGAAGCCGAGCCCCTGGCCTCTTCTGGGTGCCTTCGCGGCCGGACTGTTCGCGACGGGCATGGTCATCTACATGCACGGCGGCGGCTGGCTGCTGGCGGCCCTCGGCTTCGTGTCCATCCTGGGCGTGATGTTCGGCTGGTGGCGCGACGTCATCAAGGAGGCGGTGCGCGAGAAGGCGCACACCCCGGTGGTAAAGATCGGCCTGCGCTACGGCATGGCGCTGTTCATCGCCTCGGAGGTGATGTTCTTCGCCGCCTTCTTCTGGGCCTTCTACGACGCGGCGCTCTATCCGAAGGTGTTCGCCGAGAACCCGCAGGGCGTCTGGCCGCCGCCGAACATCACGGTGCTGGAGACCTTCCACCTGCCGCTGATGATGACGCTGATCCTGTTGCTGTCAGGCGTCACCGTCACCTGGGCGCACCACGCCATCCTCGAAGGCAAGAACAAGGAGGCGTCGCGCGCGCTGGGCCTGACCGTCCTGCTGGGGGTGATGTTCACCTTCTTCCAGGGCTGGGAATACGCCCACGCCGCCTTCGGCTTCACCCAGGGCATCTACCCGTCGACCTTCTACATGGCGACCGGCTTCCACGGCTTCCACGTCATCATCGGCACCATCTTCCTGGCGGTCTGCTGGTTCCGCACCATGAAGGGCCACTTCACCCCGCAGAGCCATTTCGGCTTCGAGGCGGCGGCTTGGTACTGGCATTTCGTGGACGTGGTCTGGCTGTTCCTGTTCGTGTCGATCTACTGGTGGGGGTCGCTGGGCGCCGCCAGCGGCCACTGATCCCATCCCTGTCGCCTTGCGAAGCCCTTCTCCTCCACCGGGGGAGAGGGGCTTGCCGTTCCCGGAGGGAGGCGAGTCATTTGAGCACCTACTACACCAGCCCGTCGCCCCTGACCGCCGGCCTGCGCTGCGCCTGCCCGCGCTGCGGCCGGGGCAAGCTGTTCGACGGCTACCTGACGGTCAACGAGCGCTGTTCGGTGTGCAACCTGAACCTCGCCCGGCAGGACAGCGGCGACGGGCCGGCGGTCTTCCTGATCTTCATCCTGGGCTTTCTGGTCGTGCCGGTGGCGCTGTGGGTGTCGATGTCGGTGGACTGGCCGCTGTGGCTGCACGCGGTCGTCTGGAGCATCGTCGTGCTCGGGCTGGCGCTCGGCATGCTGCGCCCGGCCAAGGCCTATGTGGTGGCGCTGCAGTACCGCCACCGCCGCAACGAGTTGGAGGACCCGGACGCGTGACCATGACCGCCGTCTCCGAACCCCGCCGCTTCCGCCCCTCGCTGTGGGCGACGCTGATCACCGTTCCCGCCGTGCTGGTCATGCTGGGGCTGGGGACGTGGCAGATGCAGCGGCTGGCGTGGAAGGAGGATCTGGTCCGCCGGGTGGAGCAGCGGCTGCACGCCGCCCCCATCCCGCTGCCCGCCACCATCGCCGATCCGGAGGCGCTGGAGTTCCGCCCGGTGACCGTCACCGGGCGCTTCCTGAACGACAAGGAGCTGCTGCTGGTGGCCCGGCCCCGGCAGGGGCAGGCGGGCTACGAGCTGCTGACCCCGCTGCAGCGCCCGGCCGAGGACGGCGGCGGCGTGGTGCTGGTCAACCGCGGCTTCCTGCCCATGGACAAGCGCCCCCCCGCCAGCCGTCCGGAGAGCCGGGTGGAGGGGCCGGTGACCGTCACCGGTCTGGTCCGCCTGCCGCAGCCCGCCGGCTGGCTCCAGCCGGGCAACCGGCCGGGGGCGGAGTCCTGGATGCGGCTGGACCCGCCGGCCATGGCCGCCTCCGCCGGGCTGGAGAGGGTCGCCCCGCTGGCGGTCGAGATGACTCCCGACCCAGCGCGCGGCAACGCGCCGCAGACTGGAATGCTGAACGGGATTCAGCCGCTGGTCGAACTGCCCAACAACCATAGGCAATACGCGTTCACCTGGTATAGCCTCGCCGCGACGCTGGTCGTCGTCTATGTGCTGTCCCAACGCCGGAGGACCGGTCCGGCATCCTAGGAGTTGCGCCTCATGACAGCCGCCTATCGGGAGTTGGAACGCCGTTTCGCCCGCATCGCCGCCATTGGCGACGCCCTGGGCATCCTGAGCTGGGACAGCCAGACCATGATGCCCGACGGCTCCAGCGACGGACGGGCCGAGCAGACCGCCACCCTGACCGTGCTTGCCCACGAGCTGCAAACCGACCCCCGCGTGGCCGACTGGCTGGCGGAGGCCGAGGGCACGGGTGAACTGGACGATTGGCAGGCGGCCAATTTGCGGGAGATGCGGCGCACCCACCGCCACGCCACCGCCGTGCCCGGCGACCTGATCGAGGCGACCAGCAAGGCGATCTCGGCCTGCGAGATGACGTGGCGCACCGCGCGGGCGGAAAGCGACTTCGCCAAGCTGCTGCCCAGCCTGTCGGAGGTGTTGCGCCGTGTCCGGGAGTGCGGCGAGGCGAAGGCGGCCGCCATGGGCCTGTCGCCTTACGACGCCATGCTGGACGAGCACGATCCCGGCGCCCGCTCGGAGCGGATCGACGCCCTGTTCGCCGGGCTGGCCGGCTTCCTGCCGGAGCTGATCGGGCGCGTTCTCGACCGTCAGGCCACCGAGCCGGCGCCGCTGCGGCCCGTGGGGCCGTTCGCCGTCGCCAACCAGAAGGCGCTGGGCGAGCGGCTGATGCGGGCGGCGGGCTTCGACTTCACCCGCGGGCGGCTGGACGTGTCGCTGCATCCCTTCTGCGGCGGCGCCACCGGCGACGTGCGCATCACCACCCGCTATGACGAGGACGATTTCACCAAGGCCCTGATGGGGGTGATGCACGAGACGGGGCATGCCCTCTACGAGCAGGGCCGCCCGCGCGACTGGCTGCGTCAGCCGGTCGGGCTGGCCCGCGGCATGGCGGTGCATGAGAGCCAGTCGCTGATCGTGGAGATGCAGGCTTGCCGCTCGCCGGAGTTCCTGTGCTGGCTGGCCCCGGTCGCGCAGGAGGCGTTCGGCGGCTCCGGCCCGGCCTGGGAGCCGGACAACCTGCGCCGCCTCTACAGCCGGGTGGAGCGCGGCTTCATCCGCGTGGACGCCGACGAGGTGACCTATCCCGCGCACATCATCCTGCGCTACCGGCTGGAGAAGGCGCTGATCGGCGGGGACCTCGCCCTGGCCGACCTTCCCGGCGCCTGGAACGACGGTATGACGGAGTTGGTCGGGGTGGCGCCGCCGAACGACCGGCTGGGCTGCCTTCAGGACATTCATTGGCCGTCCGGCGCCTGGGGCTACTTCCCCAGCTACACGTTGGGCGCCATGACCGCCGCACAGCTGTTCGAGGCCGCGGCGAAGGCCGATCCGGACATCCGTCCGGCGCTGGCGCGCGGCGACCTTGGGCCGCTGGTGGCGTGGCTGGGGGCGAATGTGCACGGCAAAGGCTGCCTGTACGCGTCCGGCGACGAGTTGCTGATTGCCGCCACCGGGCGGCCGCTCGACGCGGCGGTGTTCCGGCGGCATCTGGAGAGGCGGTATCTGGGGGAGTGAGCGGAGCCTAGCCCCCTCCCTAACCCTCCCCCGCTGCGCAGGGGAGGGTTAGGGAGGGGACATGGGTTTCGCCGAAGCATGTTCGCTGCTGCGGAAAAATCCGCAAAATCCACCGAACGCAAAAGGCTGACCCGTAACCCTCCTTCGTTCCTATGCGCCGCTTCGCGCCATCAAGCAATCAATCCGAAAAACAGCCTCAAAACAGCGCAAGCACTCGACGCGCCTTCATTGTCTTAAATGTTGTCAAAATCCGCTCTTCCGGACATGGTCACACATGCCTTGGATTGCCGGAATTAAGCAACATTCCTGGCAATATTTCATTAACCATAAGCCGCCAGCCTCCGGCCCAACGCGAATGGCAACGAGGGCTGAGAACAATGGGCATCGCCAAGGGCTTCCTGCACACGGACGGCAACCAGATCGTCGATTCGTCGGGTCAGAACGTCAAGCTGACGGGCGTCAACTGGTTCGGCGGCGAGGGCTTCGTCTTCAACCCCAACGGCATGGACATGCGCGGGTACTGGGGGATGATGGAGCAGATGAAGGAGATGGGCTTCAACACCATCCGCCTGCCGTGGAGCGACGCGGCTCTGGACGCCGACCGGGCGACGGGCATCGACACCTCCAAGAATCCCGACCTCGCGAACAAGTCCCCGCTTGAGGTCATGGACAAGGTGATCGATTACGCCGGGCGCATCGGCATGAAGGTCATCCTCGACCACCACCGCTCCAGCGACGGTGCGTCGGCCAACGAGAACGGCCTGTGGTACGACGACAAGTACCCGGAGTCGAAGATGATCGAAAACTGGAAGATGCTGGCCGAGCGCTACAAGGGCAACGACACCGTCGTCGGCGCCGACCTGCACAACGAGCCGCACGGGCAGGCAACCTGGGGCGGCGGCGACAAGGCCACCGACTGGGCTTGGGCCGCGGAGCGCATCGGCAACGAGATCCAGTCCGTGAACAAGGATTGGCTGCTGCTGGTCGAGGGCGTCGAAATCCACGAGAACCAGTGGGAGTGGTGGGGCGGCAACCTGCGCGGCGCCAAGGACCGCCCGATCGAGTTCGACAATCCGGGCAAGCTGGTCTATTCGGTCCATTCCTACGGCCCGTCCATCCATGAGATGGAGTGGTTCAAGGCCAGCGACTATCCGAACAACCTGCCGGGCCAGTACACCGACAATTGGGGCTGGCTGCTGAAGGAGGACAAGGCGCCCGTGCTGGTCGGCGAGTTCGGCGGCAAGCTGGAGACCGATCAGGACAAGGCCTACATGGCCAAGCTGATCGACTACATGAACGGCGACCTGGACGGCAACGGCACCAACGACCTGGGCGCCGGCAAGGAAGGGGCGAGCTGGACCTACTGGTCGTGGAACCCGAACTCGGGCGACACCGGTGGCATCCTGAAGGACGATTGGCAGACGGTCGACCAGACCAAGTACAACGCCATCAAGGAAGGCCTGTTCGACGGCGTGAGCCCGGCCAAGGCCGCCTGGGCGCCGGCGAAAGCCCAGGCGCTGGGAGAGGGCGACATCAACGTCCTGTCCCACACGGTGACCCAGCCGCAGGTGGCGGACCACAGCGCCGCCGCGTCGGTGGCCGCCGCGCTCGCCGCCCAGACGGTGGAGCTTCCGCCGGTCGACGCCGCGCATGATGCCTCGGCGCTGCACCACGACCCGCTGGACGTCCACACCGGCGCCTGACCGGCCGGCAACAATCCCCTCTCCTGTCCCGGGGGAGGGGGTTCTGTTTGCAACGCACCTGGAACCCACCGCTTGCGCCGCGTGTGGGAGGGCGCTAACTATGCCCGTTCCACAAGAGTCGCCGGCCCGCCACAGCGTCGGCCACCTTCAGGCGTCGGAGAGTGTGCGTTGAAGTACGTCAGCACGCGGGGCCAAGCCCCGGTCCTGGGTTTCGAGGAAGTCCTTCTGGCCGGTCTCGCGCGTGACGGCGGCCTCTATGTCCCGGAAAGCTGGCCGCAGTTCTCGGCCGACGAGATCCGCGCGATGCGCGGCCTTCCCTACAGCGAGATCGCCGTGCGCGTCATGCTTCCCTTCCTGGGCGGCGCCATCGCCGAGGACGATTTCCGGGCCATCGTGAAGGACGCATACGCCAGCTTCGACCACGCTGCGGTGGTGCCGCTGGTGCAGCTCGACCAGCGCACCTGGGTGATGGAGCTGTTCCACGGCCCGACCCTGGCCTTCAAGGACGTGGCGCTTCAGCTTCTCGGCCGCCTGTTCGACCATGTGCTGGCCAAGCGCGGCGAGCGGGTGACCATCGTCGGCGCCACCTCGGGCGACACCGGTTCCGCCGCCATCGAGGCGTGCCGCGACCGTCAGAATGTGGACATCTTCATCCTGCACCCGAAGGGCCGCACGTCGGAGGTGCAGCGCCGCCAGATGACCAGCGTCCTGTCGGACAACGTGCACAACATCGCGCTGCACGGCACCTTCGACGACTGCCAGGATCTGGTGAAGGCGCTGTTCAACGACATGGCCTTTCGCGACAAGATGGGCCTGTCGGCGGTGAATTCGATCAACTGGGCGCGCATCATGGCCCAGATCGTCTACTACTTCGCCGCCGCGGTGGCGCTGGGCGCGCCCGACCGCAAGGTGGCCTTCACCGTGCCCACCGGCAATTTCGGCAACGTCTACGCCGCCTACGGCGCGCGGGCGATGGGGCTGCCGGTGGAGCGGCTGATCGTGGGCTCCAACGCCAACGACATCCTGGCCCGCTTTTTTGCCAGCGGCACCATGTCGGCGGCTCCGGTCGTGCCCACATTGAGTCCCAGCATGGACATCCAGATCTCCTCCAACTTCGAGCGGCTGCTGTTCGACCTGCTGGGCCGCGACGGCGCCGCCGTGCAGGCCGCCATGGACGGCTTCCGCGCGGAAGGCAAATTCGCCGTCACCGACGCGCAGTTGGCCGAGGCGCACGCGATCTTCGCCGCGGGCCGCGCCGACGACGCCCGGACCATGGACGTCATCAAAGAGGTCTGGGAGAAGACCGGCGGCTATCAGGTCGATCCGCACACTGCCGTCGGCATCCATTCCGCGGCGACCGCCCCGGTCGATCCGTCGGTGCCGGTGGTGGTAATGGCGACCGCTCACCCGGCCAAGTTCCCCGACGCGGTGGAGACGGCCACGGGCCGGCGCCCGATCCTGCCGCCGCGCCTCGCCGACCTCTACGAGCGGGAGGAGCGGCTGTCCGAGCTGCCCAACGACGTGGCGGCGGTCCAGGAGTTCGTCGTCGCCCGCGCCCGCGCCGCCAAGGAGGCCGCATGAGCATCCGCGTGACCACGCTGCCGAACGGGCTGCGCGTCGCCACCGACACGATGCCCGGCGTGCAGTCGGTCTCGCTCGGCTGCTGGGTCGGGGTCGGCACGCGCAACGAGTCCGCGAGCGTCAACGGCGTGGCGCATCTCGTCGAGCACATGCTGTTCAAGGGGACCGAGCGGCGCTCCGCCTTCCGCATCTCCGAGGAGATCGAGAATGTCGGCGGCCAGCTCAACGCCTACACGACGCGCGAGCAGACGGCCTATTACGCCAAGGTCCTTCACGAGGACACGGCGCTGGCGCTCGACCTCATCGCCGACATGCTCCAGAACTCGGTCCTCGACAGCGAGGAGCTGGTGCGCGAGCGCACGGTGGTGCTTCAGGAGATCGGCCAGTCCGCCGACACCCCCGACGACATCATCTTCGACCATTTCCAGTCCACCGCCTATCCGGGGCAGGCGCTGGGCCGCCCCGTGCTGGGGTCGGCGGAGATCGTCAGCGCCCTGTCGCGTCCGGCGCTGGTCGACTACATCGATGGCCACTACGGCGCGCCGGGCATCGTCCTGGCCGCCGCCGGGCGGCTGGAGCACGACCGGCTGGTCGATCTGGCGCTGTCGGCCTTCGACGGGCTGTCCTCCCGCCCGGCGCCGGAGTCCGAGGATGCGCGCTACGCCGGCGGCGACTTCCGCGAGGCGCGGGACCTGGAGCAGATGCACCTCGTCCTCGGCTTTGACGGGGTGGGGGTGCATGACCCGGACTATTACGCCCATTCGGTGATGTCGACGCTGCTCGGCGGCGGCATGTCCTCCCGCCTCTTCCAAGAGGTGCGGGAGAAGCGCGGGCTGGTCTATTCCATCTACACCTTCTCCGGCGCCTACCGTGACGGTGGGCTGTTCGGCGTCTACGCCGGCACCGGCGAGGACGAGGTGGCGGAGCTGGTCCCGGTCGTCTGCGACGAGCTGATGCGGGTGACCGAGGACGTGACCGAGGAGGAGGTGGCGCGCGCCGCCGCCCAGCTCCGCGCCGGGACGCTGATGGCCCTGGAAAGCTCCATGTCGCGCTGCGAGCAGCTCGGCCAGCAGCTCCTGGTCTACGGGCGCCCGGTGCCGGTGGAGGAGATCGTCGAGAAGATCGGGGCGGTCGACCGCGAGTCCATCGTCCGCGTCGCCCGGCGCCTGCGCGAAAGCCGCCCCACCGTGGCCGCGCTCGGCCCGATCGGACGGCTGGAGGAGTATGACCGCATCGCCGCGCGGTTCCGGTAAGGGACGCGCCAGGGTGGGAGGGGCAGCATGATCCGCCTGCTCGGCAGTGGTCTCATCAGCCCGCCGGCGGTCCGGCTCGACGGGCCGATCTGCTACATCCGCCCGCCGCTGCCGCGGGATTGGCGGGAATGGGCCGACCTGCGGGCGGACTCCCGCGCCTTCCTCACCCCCTGGGAGCCGACCTGGCCGGCGGACGCCCTGACCCGCGCCGCCTTCGGGCGGCGGTTGCGGCGGCAGGCTCAGGAATGGCGCGACGATCAGGGCTACAGCTTTCTCGTCTATGACCGCGCGACCGACCGGCTGGTCGGTGGGCTCGGGCTGACCAACCTGCGGCGCGGCGTGGCCCAGATGGCGACGCTCGGCTACTGGGTCGGGCAGCCCTACGCGCGCAACGGCTACATGTCCGGCGCGACCCGGCTGGTTCTGGATTTCGCCTTCGGGCAGTTGGGGCTGCACCGGGTCGAGGCCGCCTGCCTGCCGACCAACGCGCCCAGCCGCGGCCTGCTGGAAAAGGTTGGCTTCACCCACGAAGGCTACGCGCGCGGCTACCTGCGCATCGACGGGGTGTGGCGGGACCATGTCCTCTACGCCATCCTGCGCGAGGAATGGCGGGGCTAGCCCGTCCGGTCGGGGTGCCCGCCTCCGAATTCCCAAGACGTCGTCCCGGCCGGCTTAACCCGCGGTTAAGGGAGCGGGCGCAGGCTGACGGCATGTCCTTCGCATCGCATGAGGCGAATATGTCGTCGAACCCCCCCTATCCGAACGCCACTTGGACGAAAGAAGACTCCCTGACCTACGCCGTCGAGCTGGACAGCCGTCGCGTCGATCTGCGCTACGAGGCGTCGGGCTTCCAGAGCGGCTGGGCGGTCTACGCTGGTGAGGAGCTGGTCGAGCGGTGCAGCGAGCTGATGCAGGCCCGCGGCCTCGCCCTGGCGATCGCCAGCAAGGGCCCGTGAACAAACTTTGATGAGAGGCCCCGCCGCGTGCCGTGCGGCGGGTTGTACCCATGATCGGGAGCGGCCGCCGTCAGGCGTGCCCGGCTTCCGCCGACAGCATGGACAGGCTGACGCCGAGCTTGGCGATTGAGCGCTCCCACTTGGTGTCCAGTTCGGGATCGAACAGCAGCGTCTCGTCGCAAGGCACGTTCAGCCAGCCGTTCGCCTGGATTTCCGCGTCCAACTGCCCCGGCCCCCAGCCGGCGTAGCCGAGCAGCAGGATGTTGCGGCGCGGCCCGCGGTCCTCGGAAATCGCGCGCAGGATGTCGATGGTCGCGGTCAGCGCCACCTCGTCGTCCACCACCAGCGTGCCGTCCCGCACGTAATCGGTCGAATGCAGGACGAATCCGCGCCCGGACTCCACGGGCCCGCCATAATGGACGGGCATGTTGGCGACCGGCTCCTGGATTTCGATCTCGAGCTGCTCCAGCAAATCCTCGAAGGTGACCGACCCGAACAGGCGATTGACGACGAGGCCCATGGCGCCGTCTTCGTTGTGGGCACACATATAGATCACGGTCCGCTGAAAACGCGGGTCCGTCATGCCCGGCATGGCGATCAGCAACTGGCCGGTCAGATAGTCCGAGGACTTGGTCAGGTGCGGCATGGGCGCTATCCTTGTGTCGGGGGACGGGCGGACCGGTGGGCGGCCTGCCCGAAGCCGTCTTCGCCCGAGTGTGACAGCACGGGCCAAGCTTTGTCATCCATATACAGCCGCGGCCGATGGGCGGCCCGCTGCGTCTTGATATGAGAACAGTCGGTGCGATGAAAAGGTTTGTTCCGTTCCTGCTCGCCATCCTGGCCTTGGCCGCACCCGGAATGGGGAGGGCGGAAACCGGCGCCTGGGTCAAGTCCGGCCCGGTGGAGGCGCGGCTCGTCGCGTCGGTCCAGGGGGTGGGCGACCTCGCCAAAATCCCCCTGGGCCTGGAGATCCGGCTGGAGCCCGGCTGGAAAACCTACTGGCGCACCCCCGGCGACGCCGGCTTCGCGCCGCGGCTGGACTGGTCGGAGTCGCGGAACCTCGAGGCGACGGAGCTGATCTACCCCGCGCCACACCGCTTCACCGTCCTGGGCTTCGAGACGGCGGGCTACGACGCGGAGGTGCTGTTCCCCATCGCCGCCACCCCGGCGGAACCGGGCAAGCCGCTCGATCTCGCGCTGAAGGCGGAGTTGCTGGTCTGCTCGACCATCTGCGTTCCGGAGATGGTGGCGCTGTCGTTGTCCATCCCCGAGGGGCCGGCGACGCCGGGGCCGTCGGCCAACGACATCGCCCGCGCCCAGTCCCTGGTGCCCGGCGACGGGCGGGCGTCCGGCCTGACCGTCACGGCGGTGCGCGGCCAGGGCGCCGTGCTGGAGGTCGAGGTCACGGCCCACGAGCCGATGGTCGCCCCCGACGTGTTCGTGGAGACCGACCCGCCGGTGACCTTCGCCGCGCCCAAGAGCCGGTTCCTCGATGGCGACCGGCGGGCGATCCTGCGGATGGACGCGACCGACCCGACGCCGGGGCTTGACCTCGCCGGGCGGGCGATGACGCTGACGGTGGTCGACGGCAACCGGTCCGTGGAGGCTCCGGCGACCGCCGCGGCGGGGCTGGGCGGGGGCGCCGGGGCGGCTCCGGCGGGGCTGCTGGCCATGCTGGGCGTCGCCCTGCTGGGCGGGCTGATCCTGAACCTGATGCCCTGCGTGCTGCCGGTGCTGTCGCTGAAGCTGCTGTCCATCGTCCAGCATGGCGGGCGGGCGCCCGCGGCGGTGCGCGCCGGCTTCCTGGCTTCGGCGGCGGGCATTCTGACCTCCTTCCTGATCCTCGCCGGGGCGCTGGTCGCGGTGAAGGCGGCGGGCGGTGCGGTGGGCTGGGGCATCCAGTTCCAGCAGCCGCTGTTCCTCGTCTTCATGGTCGTCCTGGTGACGCTGTTCGCCGCCAACCTGTGGGGCCTGTTCGAGCTTCCGCTGCCGCGAGCCGTTGCCGACCGTCTGGGCGGGCCGGGAGGGCAGGGGTTGGGTGGACAGTTCGCCACCGGCGCCTTCGCCACGCTGCTCGCCACGCCCTGCTCCGCGCCCTTCCTGGGGACGGCGGTGGGCTTCGCGCTGGCCCGCGGGGCGCTGGAGGTGTTCGCCATCTTCGCCGCCCTCGGCGTCGGGCTGGCGCTGCCCTATCTGCTGATCGCCGCCTTCCCGCGCGCCGCGCGCCTGCTGCCGCGCCCGGGGCGCTGGATGGTGGCGCTGCGCCGGGTGCTTGGTGGAGCGCTGGCCCTGACCGCGCTCTGGCTGCTCTCGGTGCTCGTCGTCCAGGTGGGCGAGGTGCCGGCGCTGGCCGTCGCGGTGCTGATGGGCGGTCTGGTCGCCGCCCTGTGGCTGGGCCGACGGCTGGCGGAAACGGCGCGCTGGGCCGGGGCGGCGTTGGCCGGGCTGCTGGCCCTGGTGGCCTTCGCGGTTCCCGCCGTCTTCGGCCCCTCCGCCGGGGCGGCCCCGGTTGCCGAAAGCACAGCGGCGCGCTGGGTCGTCTTCGACGAGGCGGCGATCCGCGAGCAGGTGGCCGCCGGGCGCACCGTCTTCGTGGACGTCACCGCCGACTGGTGCATCACCTGCCAGGCGAACAAGAAGCTGGTGCTGAACCGCGGCACCGTCGCGCAGCGGCTGGAGGACGCCGGGGCGGTGACCGCCATGCGCGCCGACTGGACCCGCCCGGACGAGAGCATCGCCCGCTACCTTGCCCGACATGGCCGCTATGGCATTCCCTTCAACATCGTCTATGGTCCGGGGGCTCCGGAGGGCATCGCGCTTCCGGAGCTGCTGACCGAAGGGGCCGTCCTCGACGCGCTCGACCGGGCGTCCGGCAAGATCAAAAGCTGAAACACAAAAAATTGGGAGTTCAGGAGACATGACCATTCAAGTGGGCGAGGCCATCCCGTCCGTCACGCTGAAGCATCTGACCGACAACGGGATGCAGGACGTCACCACCGACGCGCTGTTCAAGGGCAAGACGGTGGTGTTGTTCTCCGTGCCGGGCGCCTTCACTCCGACCTGCTCCGCCAAGCATCTGCCGGGCTTCGTCCAGAAGGCCGAGGACCTGAAGGCCAAGGGCGTTGACGACATCGTCTGCCTCGCCGTCAACGACCCCTTCGTGATGCGCGCCTGGGGCGAGAAGAACGGCGTCGGCGGCAAGGTCACCATGCTGCCGGACGGCAACGCCGCGCTGACCCAGGCGCTGGGCCTGACGATGGACGGCACGGGCTATGGCCTCGGCCTGCGCGGCCAGCGCTTCGCCCTGGTCGCCAAGGACGGCAAGGTCACCCACCTCGCCGTGGAGAAGCCGGGCCAGTTCGAGGTGTCCTCGGCCGAAGCGGTGCTGGGCGCCCTGTAAGGGGAGTCTGAAATCCCTCTCCCGTCCCGGAAGAGGGTGCCCGCGCAGCGGCCTCTCGCGCTGGCTGAAAGCCAGCGCTGACGGCGGCAGGCGGATGCCGGTGGCATCCGCCGAGAGCGGGGTGAGGGCGCCGGCAAGGATCAACGCACCATTCTCGCCAGTACCCTCACCCTCCCGCCGCTCTGCGGCGGGTCCCTCCCTCTCCCGGGGCGGGAGAGGGCCTGCTTGCGGCCTCACCCCGCCTTCGTGCGGTCCCAGGTGGTGTCGGCCACGCCGCGCTCGCGCAGCTTCGCCTTCTGCACCTTGGCCGTCGGCGTCTTGGGGAAGGCGTCCACGATGTCGATGTAGCGGGGCTGGGCGTAGCGCGGCAACTCGCGCTCGGCGAAGGCCGCCACGGCCTCGGGCGTCAGGGTGGCGCCGGTTGCTGTGACCAGCGCGACCATGATCTCGTCCTCCGCCCCTGGAATGCCCGCCGGTACGGCGTAGGCGGCGACCTCCGCCACACCCTCCAGCCGCGACAGCACGGTCTCCACCTCGTAGGACGAGACGTTCTCGCCGCGGCGGCGGATGCAGTCCTTGATGCGGTCGACGAAGGTGACGTAGCCCTCCGCGTCCATCACCGCGGCGTCGCCGGTGTGGAACCACAGGTTCCGCCACGCCTCCACCGTCTTGTCGGGCATCCGGTGATAGCCGGACAGGAAGCCGAAGGCGGCCTTCGGGCGCACCATGACCTCGCCGACCTGACCGCGCGGCACCGGGATGTCGGTCTGCGGGTCGCGGATCTCCACCTCGAAGTAACGGTCGTAGACCTTGCCGCAGGTGCCGGGGCGCGGCTTGCCCATCTCGGCGTAGAGCGGGATGTTCACCTCGGTCATGCCGTAGAGGCTGATGACGTCGCGGACGCCGAAGCGCTCGCGCAGCACCCGCTCGGTGTCCGCCGGGTTGGGGGCGGCGCCGACGAGGCGCAGCGGGTGGTCGCGGTCGTCCGGGCGCGGCGGCTGGGCCACCACGAAGGCGGTGACGGCGCCCAGCGAGTTGGTCACCGTGCAGCCGTGGCGCCGGATGTCGTCGAGCCAGGAGGACGCGCTGAACCGCTCGCGCAGCACCGCCGACCCGCCGGAGATCATCGCGGCGTAGAGCTGCATGTAGAGTCCGTTGGCGTGGAACAGCGGCAGGCAGATGTAGAAGCGGTCCTCGTCGGTCAGCGCGAAATTGTCGATGGAGCCCAGCCCGAACAGGAAGCCGTGGCCGTGCGGCATCAGCACGCCCTTCGACAGGCCGGTGGTGCCCGAGGTGTACATGATGCAGGCATCGTCGCCGGCGCGGGGCAGGGGGCCGTCGTAGGGGGCGGCGTCGCGCCAGCCCTCCAGCGCGGTGTGCGGCGATCCTTGGGCGGCACCGGGCACCACAAGCCCGCGCAGCGCGGTCAGGCGCGGTGCGATGTCGGTGATGCGGTCGGCCAGAGCGGCGTCGGCCACCGCCAAGGCGGCCCCGGCGTTCTCAAGCTGATGCTCCAGGAAGCCGCCCTTCAGCTCGGTGTTCAGAGCGACCATGACGGCGCCCAGCCGCCCCAGCCCCAGCCACACGCGCACGAAGTCCAACCCGTTCGGCAGCATCACCGCCACTTTGTCGCCCGGCTTCACGCCCAGTCTGGCGAAGAAGCCGGCGACGCGGCCCGCCTGCTCCTGCGCCTCGGCGTAGGTGATGGAATCGCCGTTGCTCTCCTTGCCGGCGATCATCGTGACGAAGGTTTTGCCGCCGCGTTCGGCGGCCTGATGGGCCAGCACCTCGGGCAGCACCCAGCGGGCTTCGTTCCGCAAATGCGGATACATCTCGGTCTCCTCCCAACGATCTTTCGTCGTTCGTTATCGGAGGGAGCCTAGCGGGGCGGCGGGTCCGCCGTCCACAAGCCCTTGAGGATGGCGGCCATTCGGCGGACGGGTCAGCCCCGCCCGGCCTGCCGGACGTCGGCGACGCCCTGGCGGGCCAGCGCGTCGGCCCGCTCGTTCTCCGGATGCCCGGCGTGGCCGCGCACCCAGTGGAACTCGATCCGGTGCTGCCGCTTCGCCTCGTCCAGGCGGCGCCACAAATCCTCGTTCTTCACCGGCTTCTTGTCGGCGGTCTTCCAGCCACGGGCCTTCCAGCCGTGAATCCACTGGGTGATGCCGTTCTTCACATACTCGCTGTCGGTGTAGAGCCGCACCTCCATGGGCCGCTTCAGCGCCTCCAGCGCCTGAATGGCGGCCATCAGTTCCATGCGGTTGTTGGTGGTGGCCGGCTCCCCGCCGTACAGCTCCTTCTCCACCCCGTTGTAGCGCAGGATGGCGCCCCAGCCGCCGGGGCCGGGGTTGCCGCTGCAGGCGCCGTCGGTGAAGATGTCGACGACCTTCGGCGCGCTCTTGTCACCGTCGGTGCCGGTATCCGTCGTGTCCGTCATGGCGTCAGACCTGATAGCTGCCGCCGTCGTCGAGCGCATAGTCGCCGAGCCCGCGGACGGTCTGGTGGAAGCGCAGCTTGCGCAGATATTCCAGCGGGTCCTTCGGGCGCACGAAGGCCCCCGGCGGATGGTTCAGCCAGTCGTAGAGGCGCGTCAGCAGGAAGCGCAGGGCGCTGCCGCGGCACAGCCAGGGCAGGGCGGCCAGCTCCGCCGGCGACAGGGGGCGGACCTTCTGGTAGCTGGTCAGCAGCATCCGCGCCTTGGTGGCGTTGAACGACCCGTCGACCTCGAAGCACCAGGCGTTCATGCAGATCGCGATGTCGTAGGCCAGGAAGTCGTTGCAGGCGAAGTAGAAGTCGATCAGGCCGGACAGCCCGTCGCCGCGGAAGAACACGTTGTCGGGAAACAGGTCGGCGTGGATGACCCCGGACGGCAGGCCGGCGGGCCAGTTGGCCTCCAGCGCGGCCAGCTCCGCCTCCAGCGTGGCGCGCAGGTCGCGGGCGACCTCGTCGGCGCGCGGGGCGCATTTGCCGGCGAGGTCCTTCCAGCCGTCCAGCGACAGGGCGTTGGGGCGCTCCATCCGGAAGTCGGCGACGGCCAGATGCAGACGGGCCAGCGCCGTTCCCAGTTCCGCGCAGTGGTGCGGCGTGATGCGGCGCGGCCACATGCCGGCCAGGAAGGTGACGATCACCGCCGGGCGCCCGGAAAGCTCGCGAAGGGCCTGACCGTCCGTTCCCTGGACGGGCAGCGGGCAGGCGATGCCCTTGTCGGCGAGATGCTCCATCAGGCCCAGGAAGAAGGGAAGATCCTCCCGCCGGGTGCGCTTCTCGTAGAGCGTCAGGATGTAGGGGCCGCGCTCCGTCACCAGGAGGAAGTTGGAATTCTCCACCCCCTCCGCAATGCCCTTGCAGGACAGGACGGCGCCCAGATCGTACTGGGCGATGAAAGCGTTCAGCTCGTCGTCGGTGACTTCGGTGTATACGGCCATGCCAGCGCCTTACCGGGATTCGGGGCGCCGGTCAATGCCACTCCACATCCTCAGGCTTCTTCCTTGGTCCGCATCCCGAGGCCGCCGTCCAGAAGCGGCTTCGGCAGCTTGAAGGTGATGTCCTCGAAGGCGGTGCGCAGTTCCTCCACCGTGACGGCATAGCGGGCGCGGGCGGCCTCGATGACCTCCTCCACCAGCACTTCGGGGGCCGACGCGCCGGCGGTGATGCCCAGCGTGGCGACTCCGTCCAGCGCTGACCAGTCGATGTCCGCCGCGCGCTGGACGAGCTGCGCGCGCTGGCAGCCGTGTATCTTCGCCACCTCGACCAGCCGCTTGGAGTTGGAGGAGTTCGGCGCGCCCAGCACCAGCAGGGCGTCCACCCTGGGCGCGATGGCCTTCACCGCCTGCTGGCGGTTGGTGGTGGCGTAGCAGATGTCCTCCTTCTTCGGCCCGCCGATCGACGGGAAGCGGGCCTGGAGGGCGGCAACGATGCTCGCCGTCTCGTCCACCGACAGGGTGGTCTGGGTGGCGTAGGCGAGGTTGTCCGGGTTGTCCACCTCGACCGTCGCCACGTCCTCGACCGTCTCCACCAGGACGACGGCGCCCTTGGGCAATTGGCCCATCGTGCCGATCACCTCCGGATGGCCGGCATGGCCGATCAGCACGATCTGGCGCCCCTCGTTGAAGTGGCGCTCGGCCTCGCGGTGCACCTTGCTGACCAGCGGGCAGGTGGCGTCAAGGTAGAACAGGCCGCGCTCCTCCGCCGCCGCCGGGACCGACTTCGGCACGCCATGGGCGGAGAAGACGACCGGCACGCCGTCGGGCACCTGATCCAGCTCGTCCACGAAGATGGCGCCCTTGGCCTCCAGGCTCTGCACCACGAATCGGTTGTGGACGATCTCGTGCCGGACATAGACGGGGGCGCCGAACCGCTCCAGCGCCACCTCCACGATCTGGATCGCGCGGTCCACGCCGGCGCAGAAGCCACGGGGGGCCGCGAGCAGGATGGTCAGGGGCGTCTGGGTCATGCGCGTCGTTCCGGTGTCTCGAAAAAATGGGCCGTAAGGGTTCGTACGTCGGAGCGGCGGCGTGGCCTTGTGCCGGCCCCACCGCTTCTCTAAAGTCGTGGCAGAACACACCCTTCCAACCGTTAGGCCAGACCGATGGACCGCCGCCGCGACCGTAATATAGGAACCCCCGCCTGGAAAAGCCCGCGGGCGCTTGCATTTGCGAGTCTGGGTGTTCTGGCGCTCACCGGCTGCTCCGGACTCGGGGGCGGCAGCAACGCGCCGGCGGACGCGGCCTTGGCCTGCCCGAAGGTGTCCATCGTCCGCGATCTGGCGGAGGTCACCCAGTTCCGCAACGGCGGCGGGCGCGACCTGACGGACGTGACCTCCCGCGCGGCGCTGGCCGACTATTCCGGCAACTGCGACTACACCAGCGACGGCGTCACGGTGAACGTGAACGTCTTCCTGATCGCGGAGCGCGGGCCGGCCATGCAGGGCAACACGGCGAACTACCGCTATTTCGTCGCCGTCGCCAAGCCGGGCGAGGAGGCGCCGACCACCAAGACGGAATTCGATACCTCCGTCACCTTCGATGCCGGGAAGCTCCGCTCCGGCAGCCGCGAGGAACTGGCGCCGAAGATTCCGCTGCCCAAGGACGCCAACGGCAAGGACTGGAAGATCTTCCTGGGCTTCCAGTTGACGCCGGAGCAGCTGGCCTTCAACCGGGCACAGATGAAGCAGTGATCGGTTGAAGGGAGCGAGTCTCATGGCCAGCGCACCGGTCGCCGCGACCAGGGAACCCATCGTCATCGAGCTGGAAGCCGGCAAGACCTACTGGTGGTGCCGGTGCGGGCGCAGCGCCAAGCAGCCGCTGTGCGACGGCAGCCATGCCGGCACCGGGCTGGAGCCGATGAAGTTCGCCCCCGCCACCTCGATGAAGGCGCGCTTCTGCGGCTGCAAGGCGACCAGGAAGCCGCCCTTCTGCGACGGCAGCCATCTGGACTTGAAGTGAGCATCGCCGGGACCCCAGCGAACCCCGATTGACATTCACAAAGGTCCCGGTAGGTTAAACGGCACAAGCCGACGATCCCTCGCGGGAGAGATCACGGTCCGGCCACCGGAAAACCGGATGCCGGACAGTGGCGCCGAAGGAGCAACCGCCCCGGAAACTCTCAGGCAAAAGGACCGCAAGGGGGATAAGGCAACTCTGGAAAGCAGCCCGGTCCGCGCATCGCGGGGAACGGCTCACCGAAGGAGTAAACCGGTTGTCGGGGGTTGGACCCCGCCGGTGAATCTCTCAGGTCCAGGACAGAGGGGGCAGGACTCGCGCCAATCCCGGCGCGGGTTGTGCGACCCTATGTCGGAGGACCCGCGTGACCGAGGCTTCTGAGTCCCTCAAGACAACGCCGCTGCACAGCCTCCATCTGGAGCTGAAGGGCAAGATGGTGCCCTTCGCCGGCTATGACATGCCGGTGCAGTACCCGCTCGGCATCCTCAAGGAACACCAGCACACCCGCGCCAAGGCGGGGCTGTTCGACGTATCGCACATGGGGCAGGTGCGCCTGACCGGCGACGATCCCGCGGCGGCGCTGGAGTCGCTGGTTCCCGGCGACATCAAGGGGCTGGCCCGCGGGCGCATGCGCTACACGCTGTTCCTGAACGAACAGGGCGGCATCCTGGACGACCTGATGGTCACCAACGCCGGGGATCACCTGTTCCTGGTCGTCAACGCCGCCCGCAAGGACCACGACGTCGCCCACATGCGCGAGCGTCTGAAGGGCAAGGCCGAGGTGGAACTGCTGGACGACCTCGCTTTGATGGCCCTGCAGGGTCCGGAAGCCGCGGCGGTGCTCGGGCGCTTCATCCCCGAAGCGGCCACCATGAAGTTCATGAGCTACCTGCCGGCCACCTTCAACGGCATCCCCGTGGTCATCACCCGCTCCGGTTACACGGGTGAGGACGGCTACGAGATCTCCTGCGACAAGTCCGACGCCGAGGCCATCGCCCGCGCCCTGCTGGCCGAGGAGGAGGTCGAGGCCATCGGCCTGGGTGCGCGCGACTCGCTGCGGCTGGAAGCCGGGCTCTGCCTCTACGGCCACGACATCGACGAGACGACGACTCCGGTCGAAGCCGGCCTGGAATGGGCGCTGTCCAAGCGCCGCCGGGAGGAGGGCGGCTTCCCCGGCTACGGCATCATCAAGGACCAGCTCGCTAACGGGGCGCCGCGCCGCCGCGTCGGCCTCCAGCCGGAAGGCCGCCAGCCGGCCCGCGAGCACACCGACGTCTGCGACGCGGATGGACAGAAGATCGGCGAGGTGACCAGCGGCGGCTTCGGCCCCACCGCCTCGGCCCCGGTCGCCATGGGCTATGTGGACCGCGCGCACGCCGCCGTGGGCACGCCGGTCCAGCTCATGATCCGCGGCAAGCCGCTGGCCGCCAAGGTCGCCGCCATGCCCTTCGTGCCGCAGCGCTACTACCGCGGCTGAGAATCACAAAACCGTTTCGAACAGGGGACAACCATGACCATCAAGTACACCAAGGACCATGAGTGGGTCCGCGTCGAGGGCGATGTCGGCACCGTCGGCGTCAGCGACCACGCCCAGCACCAGCTCGGCGACGTCGTGTTCGTCGAGCTGCCGGACGTCGGCCGCCAGCTCGCCCAGGGCAAGGAAGCCGCCGTCGTGGAGTCGGTGAAGGCCGCCAGCGACGTGTTCGCCCCGGTCTCCGGCGAGGTCATCGAGGCCAACGCCGACCTGGAGAACGACCCGTCGCTGGTGAACGCCGGGGCCGAGACCACCGGCTGGTTCTTCAAGCTGCGCCTCAGCAACCCGGCCGAGCTGGACGCGCTGATGGACGAAGCCGCCTACAAGGCCTTCGTGGAAGGGCAAGCCTGAGATGCGTTACCTGCCCCTGACCGAGGCCGACCGGCGCTCCATGCTGGAGGCCATCGGCGTGCCGTCGGTGGACGAGCTGTTCCGCGACGTGCCCGAGGCGGCCCGCCTCTCCGGCCCGATCAAGGGGCTGTCCAACCATATGGGCGAGCTAGAGGTCGATCGCGCCCTGTCGGCGATGGCGGGGAAGAACCTGCCCGCCGGCAGCGTGCCGAGCTTTCTCGGCGCCGGCGCCTACCGCCACCACATCCCGGCGACGGTGGACCATCTGGTGCAGCGCGGTGAGTTCCTGACCGCCTACACCCCGTACCAGCCGGAGGTGAGCCAGGGCACGCTGCAGGTCCTGTTCGAGTTCCAGACCCAGGTCTCGCTGCTGACCGGCATGGACGTCGCCAACGCCTCCATGTACGACGGCGCCACCGCCTGCGCGGAAGCCGTGATGATGGCCAACCGCGTCACCCGCCGGAAGAAGGCCGTGCTGTCCGGCGGCCTGCACCCGCATTACCGCGACACCACGACGACCGACGCCCGCTTCATCGGTTTCGAGACGGTGGTGATGCCGCCGGCCCCGACGGGCGGCGAGGACCTGCTGGCCGAAGTCGACGGCGACACCTCCTGCGTCGTCGTGCAGAACCCGGACGTCTTCGGCCATGTCCGCGACTACACCGAGCTGGGCAAGGCCTGTCAGGCCAAGGGCGCCCTGCTGATCGTCGTGGTGACGGAGGCCGTGTCGCTCGGCCTGCTGACCCCGCCGGGCGACATGGGCGCCGACATCGTGGCGGCTGAGGGGCAGTCGCTGGGCAACGCGCTGAACTTCGGCGGCCCCTATGTCGGGCTGTTCGCGGTGAAGGAGAAGCTGGTCCGCCAGATGCCGGGCCGCCTCTGCGGCCAGACGGTGGACGCCGACGGGCGGCGCGGCTTCGTGCTGACGCTCTCCACCCGCGAGCAGCACATCCGCCGCGAGAAGGCGACCTCCAACATCTGCACCAACTCCGGCCTGTGCGCTCTGGCTTTCTCCATCCACCTCAGCCTGCTGGGGGAGGAGGGTTTCACCCGGCTCGCCGAGATCAACCACGCCAAGGCCGTGCAACTCGCCGACAAGCTGGCCGCGGTGAAGGGCGTTGAGATCGTTAACGGCAGCTTCTTCAACGAATTCACCGTGAAGCTGCCGAAGCCGGCCGCCGCGGTCGTGGAAGCGCTGGCGCAACGCGGCATCCTGGGCGGCGTCCCGGCCTCCCGCCTGTTCGGCGGCGGGCTCGACGACCTGCTGATCGTGGCCGCCACCGAGACCAACACCGAGTCCGACATGGACGCCTTCGCCACCGCCCTCGCCGAGGTTCTGTGATGAGCATGAACAACCAGGGTCGCCCGACCGGCATCCAGAATTCGGACAGCGCCGTTCCGGAAACCGTCACCGGCAACCGCGGCCTCCAAATCGAGGAGCCGTTGATCTTCGAACAGGACAGCGGCGGGCGTTGCGGCGTCGACCTGCCGGAGGTCCCGGCGGTGGCGTCGCGCCTGGGTGCGGTGAAGCCGCGCGGCCGGATCGGCCTGCCGGGCCTCGCCGAGCCGCAGGTGGTCCGCCACTACACCCGCCTGTCGCAGAAGAACTACGCCATCGACAGCGGCCTGTACCCGCTCGGCTCCTGCACGATGAAGCACAACCCGCGCCTGAATGAGAAGATGGCGCGGCTGCCGGGCTTCGCCGACGTGCACCCGCTCCAGCCCGAAAGCACCGTGCAGGGTGCCTTGGAGCTGATGGCGGAGCTGGGCCGCTGGCTCGCCACGCTGACCGGCATGGCGGCGGTGACGCTGGCCCCGGCGGCGGGCGCGCACGGCGAGATGTGCGGCATCATGGCGATCCGCTCCGCCCATGACGCCAAGGGGGATAAGGGCCGCACCAAGATCCTCGTCCCCGAAAGCGCCCACGGCACCAACCCGGCGACCGCCGCCGCCTGCGGCTACGCGGTCGAGGCGATCCCGGCGACCGAGGACGGGCGCGTCGATCTGGAAGCGCTGAAGGCCAAGCTCGGCCCCGACGTGGCCGGCCTGATGCTGACCAATCCGAACACCTGCGGCCTGTTCGAGCGCGACATCATCACCATCGCCGAGGCGGTGCACGCGGCGGGCGCCTATTTCTACTGCGACGGCGCCAACTTCAACGCCATCGTCGGGCGGGTGCGTCCGGCCGACCTCGGCATCGACGTGATGCACATCAACCTGCACAAGACCTTCTCCACCCCGCACGGCGGCGGCGGTCCGGGCTCCGGCCCGGTGGTCTTCGCGGAGTCGCTGGCCCCCTTCGTCCCGGTGCCCTACGTGGTGCAGGACAAGGACGGCGCCTTCCGTCTGGTGGAGCAGGCCGGCGATGGCCCGGCCTTCGGGCGGATGAAGGCCTTCCACGGACAGATGGGCATGTTCGTCCGCGCGCTCGCCTACATGATGAGCCACGGCGCCGACGGTCTGCGGCAGGTGGCGAACGACGCGGTGCTGAACGCCAACTACCTGCTGGCTCGTCTGCAGGACGTGATGACGCCCTCCTTCGCGGGGCCGTGCATGCACGAATGCCTGTTCGACGACCGCTTCCTGAAGGGCACGGGGGTGACCACGCTCGACATCGCCAAGGCGCTGATCGACGAGGGCTTCCACCCGATGACCATGTACTTCCCGCTGGTCGTGCACGGCGCCCTGCTGATCGAGCCGACCGAGACCGAGTCGAAGGCCAGCCTGGACCAGTTCGTCACCGCGCTGCGCGCCCTGGCGGAGCGGGCCAAGTCCGGCGACGTGGCCTATTTCCAGGGCGCTCCGCGTCTGACCCCGCGCCGCCGCCTCGACGAAACCGCCGCGGCGCGCAAGCCGGTGCTGCGGTGGAGCCCGGCGGTGGAGCCGGAGACGGTCGCGGCGGAGTAAGGCGCACGTGCCCCCTCCCTAACCCTCCCCCGCTTCGCAGGGGAGGGGATAAAATTCCCTCCCCTGCGAAGCGGGGGAGGGAAGGGGCCCATGCGAAGCATGGGAAGGGTGGGGGCAACTGGCAAGCGCGGTGGGGGCAAGCCCCTCACCGCTGATCCAGCTTCACCTCGATGCGCCGGTTGCGGGCCAGCGCCTCGTCGCTGGTGCCGGGGTCGAGCGGCTGGTATTCGCCGAAACCGGCGGCGGCCAGACGGTCTGCCGGAATACCCTGGTCGATCAGATACTTCACCACCGAGATCGCGCGCGCCGCCGACAGCTCCCAGTTCGAGGCGAACTGGATGCGCACCGGGCGCGAGTCGGTGTGGCCGTCCACCCGCAGCACCCAGTTGATGTCCGGCGGAATGGTCCGGCCGATCGCGATCAGAGTGCGCGCCAGCTCCGCCAGCCGCTGCTTGCCGGCCTCTTCCAGAGTCGCCGAGCCGGAGGGGAACAGAAGCTCCGACTGGAAGACGAAGCGGTCGCCGACGATGCGCACGTCGGGCCGGTTGCCCAGCGCTTCGCGCACCCGCCCGAAGAATTCCGAGCGGTAGCGGGCGAGGTCCTGCACCTTGGCGGCCAGCGCCTGATTCAGCCGCGAGCCGAGTTCGGCGATCTGGACCTGCTGCTCCTCCGCCTTCTTCTCCGAGATCTCCAGGACAGCGCCGATGCGGGCGAGCTGCTCGCGCAGGGCGGCCATCTGCCGATTCAGCAGGTCGACCTGCTCGTTCGCCTTGCCGGTCGCGCCCTGTTCGGCGGACAGGGAGGCCATCAGTTCGGTGATGCGGATGTCGCGCTTCTCGATGTCCTTCTGCGCGAGCATCGTCTTCTCGTCGGCGCTGGCGAGCCGCGTTTCCAGCGCCTTGGAACGGTCGCGCTCCCCGCCCAGCTCGGCCAGCAGGGCCTGACGCTGTTCCTCGGTCAGGCGTTGCTGCGCGGCGGCGGCGGCCAGCTCGCCTTCCAGCTTGGTCCGGGCCTCGCGCAGCGCCTTCAGGTCGGCCTGGAGGCTGGCGGCCTCGGCCAGCTTCAGCTCGATGGTCTCCTTGTCGGCGCGGATCGTGCGCTGCAACTCCTCCGCCGCGCGGGTGGCGTGGTCGAGGTCGCCCTGGAGCGTGGCGATGCGGCTGGTCATGGTGTCCCGCGCCGCCACGGAACCCTGAAGCTCCGCCGAGAGCTGGGCGACGTTGATGCGCAGGTCGGCGTTGGCGTCCCGCTCCAGCGCCAGCAGGTCGTTCAGCTCCGCCACCTTGCGGTTCAGGCTGCCGAGCTGCTCGTCACGCCCGGTCAGGGCGGTGGCCATGTAGAACTGGGCGACGACGAAGATCATCAGCAGGAAGATGACCACCATGACGAGGGACGACAGCGCGTCCACCCATCCGGGCCATGCGCTGGCCTCGCGGTGGCCGTTGCGGCGGCTGATGCTGGGCATGGCGGGGTGTCCCTCCGGACGGACAGGGGGAAAGCGTCAGCGCTGTTCCGATCAGCGTTGTTCCGATTCCTCGGCCAGGGCGGCGATGGTGCGGGCCAGCAGCTTGATCTCGCTGCGGATCTCCTGCACCGCCTGGACCCGGCCGGTGGAGGATTCCTCGACCATGCGGGCGAGGTAGATGTCCATGTTGCGCAGATGCTGGCGCGAGGCGTCGTCGAATCCGCCGATGGCCGCGTCCGACAGCCGGTCGAGCAGCCCCTTCATCTCAAGCTGGCTCTCGCCCAGCCGCAGGAGAAGCTGCTGTTCGGCGCGCATCTGGTCGGTCAGCGTGGTGAGCCGTTCGGTCAGCGCCATCAGGTTGGCGTTGGCCGAGCGGCGGCCCTCCTCGGCGGTGGCGACGGTGCGCTGGAGCGAATCGAGGTTTTCCGCCGTCTGCTCCAGAAGCGCCGTCAGATAGGCGGGCATCGACTGGTCGCCGGTCTCCAGGCTGCCGCCGGCCCCGCTGGAGAGGCGGGTGGCGCCGGACAGCCAGTCCTCGACGTCCTGGAAGAAGCGGTTGTGCGCCTGGCTGGCCTGAAGCTCCAGGAAACCCAGCACCAGCGATCCCGCCAGACCGAACAGCGACGAGCTGAAGGCGGTGCCCATGCCGGTCAGCGGCGCCTCCAGCCCGTGCTGGAGGTTGCTGAACATCGCCCCGACGTCGCCGCCCTGCACCGACAGGCCGCCGATGACCGAGCCGACCGACTGCACGGTGTGCAGCAGGCCCCAGAAGGTGCCGAGCAGGCCGAGGAAGATCAGCAGACCGATCAGGTAGCGCGACAGCTCCCGCGACTCGTCCAGCCGCGAGGCGATGCCGTCGAGCAGGGAGCGCATCGACAGCGCCGACAGGGTCAGCCGTCCGCGCCGTTCCCGCAGCATGCGCGCCATCGGGGCGAGCAGCACCGGTTCCGGCGCGGCGACGGCGGGGTTGCCGGACTGGAAATGCTCCAGCCACGCCACCTCGGGCCGCAGCATCAGCACTTGGCGGAAAATGAACAGGATGCCGGCGAGCAGCGTGCCGAGGATCAACCCGTTCAGCGCGGGGTTGTTCATGAAGGCGGCGCGCAGGGCCGGGAACAGCAAGGCCGTCACGCTTCCCACGACCACCAGGAAGAGGATCATCCGTGTCAGGAAGCGCTCCGGGCGCGTCATCGGGGAAGGCTCCTCAAGAGGGTGGGACGACGGGGCGATGGCGGCCATGGGCACTCTCGTCCAGGGAAAGGGGGGCAGCTGGGTTACGGGTTACAGACGAAGACTCACTGGTTCAGGAACTCCACGTCCAGCCGGTCCGGTGCGCCACCGGCCGCCTCCATGCCCAAGGCGCGGATATCGACGCGCGTGCTGGCGATGCCGGCGGTCCCCAGCCGCTCGCGGACGGCCAGAGCGCGGGCCAGCGACAGTTGCCGCGCCTCGCGCGCCGTCTCCGGCGTGCCGCTGGCGTAGGAGCGGATCTGCAACCGAAGCTGCGGGTTGGCGTTCATGCGCTCGGCGATGGCCTCCAGCCGCGCCTGGGCCGGTTCGGGCAGGGCGGTCGCGGCACCGTCGAACAGGACGGTCAGCGGTTCCATCCGTGGCAGGGCGGGCGCTGCGGGAGCCTTCGGCGTGGGCGGCGGCAGGGCGGCGGTCTGCGTCCGGTCGGGCGGCGGGGAGGCCGCAGGCCGGTTGGAGGGCGGAACCGGCGGCGCGCCTTCCGGCAGCGAGGGCGGGGCCGGGCTGGGGCCGACCGAAATCTGCGGCAGATCCGGCGCCGTCATCAGGGTCGGGGCCTTGAAGACCGGCGGCGGCGGCGGGGCCGGCGGCGGGAAGATGTCGGGCCGCGGCGGGATCGGCAGCGGCTGCGCGTTCTCCAGCGTCAGCCCCCCGGTGTTGGCCGGGTTTGGCGGAGCTGGTGCGGCGGCGCTGGTCTGGGGCGGCGCGGTGCCGGACGAGGAGCAGGCGGTTGCGGCCAGGGACAGAGCCACGGCCGCGGCGGCGGAGAGGACGCGCGGGGGTACCGACCGCCCGGCGGGCGCGTTCGGAGAACGGCTCATGCGTCCGACAATCCTCATGGTGACCAGCGCGTTGTTCCCAATGACACGGAAAAGCGTTGGTACCATAGCCCTTCGATCGGCGTAGGGACAACGCCCTTTGGGCCGCGCGGCGTGTTTCCCCACCAAAGCGCGGCCCTTGCTACCCCAACGTCATGAAGGGCTTATGGCTCGGCCGGAGGTCAGCCCTGACCGGCGTCCGCCGACCCGGCCGCTCCGGCGGGAGCGGAGCGCACCTTGCGTTCCGTCGCACCGCGCAGGATCTTGGCGATCGGCAGGTGGAAATGGGCGTTGGCCGCCAGGATCGTGCCGCCGAACACCGGGTTGCGCCCGCCGCCGATCTCCCCGACGAAGCCGCCGGCCTCGGTGACCAGAAGCTGGCCGGCCGCGGCGTCCCAGGGGGCGAGACCGCGCTCCCAGTAGCCGTCGTAGCGGCCCGCCGCGACGTAGGCGAGGTCGAGCGAGGCGGCGCCGAAGCGGCGGATGCCCGCGACCTCCTTCATCAGGGCCTCGGCCTCCACCAGGAAGCCGGCATGGTCGCCGCGGCCCTTGAAGGGGATTCCGGTGGCGATCACCGCGTCGGCGAGGTTGCGGCGCTCCGACACGCGCAGGCGCTGGTGGTTGAGGAAGGCGCCCTGGCCCTTCTCGGCCCAGAACATCTGGTCGTGCACCGGCTCGTACACGACGCCGGCGACGATCTCGCCGTTCTTCTCCGCGGCGATGGAGATCGCCCAGTGCGGGATGCCGTGCAGGAAATTGGTGGTGCCGTCCAGCGGATCGACGATCCAGCGGGCGGTCGGGTCGCTGCCCTTGCTGGCGCCCGTCTCCTCCATGAGGAAGCCGAAATCCGGGCGGGCCTTCTGCAGCTCTTCGCGCAGCAGCTTTTCCGCCTTCATGTCGGCGGCGGACACGAAGTCCGCCGGGCCCTTGCGCGACACCTGGAGGTGCTCGACCTCGCCGAAGTCGCGGACAAGGCCGCGGGCCGCCTTTTCGGCGGCGCGGACCATCACGTTGATAAGGGCGGAGCGGGTGGCCATGGGCGTGCTTTATCTCGTGCGGAACCGGAAAAAGAATACACCGGCCCCTGCCTTAAGCGAGAGCCGGTGCGCAGAAAATCAGCCGGGACGGTCAGTCCTTGGCGCGCTCGACATACTCGCCGGTCTGGGTGTCGACGACGACGCGGGTGCCCGACTCGATGTGCGGCGGGACCAGGATCGACACGCCGTTCTCCAGCTTCGCCGGCTTGTAGGAGGAGGAGGCCGTCTGGCCCTTCACAACCGGGTCGGCTTCGGTGATCTGCAGGGTCACCTTGCCGGGGATCTCGACGCCGAGCGGCGCACCTTCGAAGGACTGCACGGTGACTTCCATGCCGTCCTGCAGGAACACCTTCTGGTCGCCGATGATCTCGCCGGGGATGGCGGTCTGCTCGTAGCTTTCCTTGTCCATGAAGGTGTAGCTGTCGCCTTCGGCGAACAGGAAGGTCATCTCGTGCTCGTCCAGGCGGGCGCGCTCGACCGTCTCCTGGGTGCGGAAGCGCTCGATCGACTTGTTGCCGGTGCGCACATCCTTCATTTCAAGCTGGATGAAGGCGCCGCCCTTGCCGGGCTGGACGATGGCGGTCTTCGTGATGACCCAGAGCTTCCCGTTATGCTCCAGCACATGGCCGGGACGCATCGTGTTGGCGTTGACCTTCATGACATACTCGTGATTTCCAGGAGACAGGCGGCGCGGAACCTAGCAGCTTGCCGGGCCGGTGGCAACGCCGGGTGGGGCTCAATCGGCGTTCTGCGCCTTCTTTGTCCGTTTTCGCCGCCGTTCCCAGTCTGCTAAGCAGCGTCATCGCTCCGTCAGGGAAGGCCGTCATGTCCCCCGTCACGCCCGCCCATTCTCCGTCCTGGGCTCCCGAGACCTTCGCCCGCCGCCGCCCCCATCTGGCCGTGCGCGGCCGCGTGCTGGGCGCCGTCCGCCGCTTCTTCGAGGAGAACGCCTTCCTGGAGGTGGACACCCCGGCGCTCCAGGTCTCGCCGGGGATGGAGCCGCACCTCCAGGCCTTTGCGACGGAGTTGGTGGGGCCGCACCCCGACGACCGGCTGCGGCTGCACCTGCACACCAGCCCCGAATTCGCCATGAAGAAGCTCCTGGTGGCCGGGCTGCCGCGCATCTACCAGATCGCCCACGTCTTCCGGAACGGCGAGCGCTCGGCCACCCACGCGCCGGAATTCTCCATGCTCGAATGGTACCGGGCGGGGGAGGGTTACCGGACGCTGATCCGCGACTGCGAGGATCTGGTGCGCGAGGCCGCCGTCGCCGCCGGGCGGACGCGATTCGACTTCCGCGGCATGACCTGCGACCCCTTCAAGGAGTGGCGGGTGCTGACCGTGCAGGACGCCTTCCGGGAGTATGCCGGGATCGACCTGCTGGAGACCTTCGACGGCAGCCACGACCCCGATCCGGCTCCGCTGGCCGCCATGGCGCGGGCCATCGGCATCGCCCCGCACGACGGCGACCGCTGGGAGGACATCGTCTTCCGCATCATGTTCGACCGGATCGAGCCGCATCTCGGCGCGGGCGTGCCCTGCGTGCTGACCGACTATCCGGTCTGCATGGCCGCCCTGTCGCGCCCCAAGCCGGAGGACCCGCGGCTGGCGGAGCGGTTCGAGCTGTACGCCTGCGGCCTGGAACTCGCCAACGCCTTCGGCGAGCTGACCGACGCCCGCGCCCAGCGCGCCCGTTTCGAGGCCGACATGGACCTGAAGGAGCGCATCTACGGTGACCGCTTCCCGGTGGACGAGGATTTCCTCGCAGCCCTGGAGCATGGCATGCCGGAGTGCAGCGGCATCGCGTTGGGCTTCGACCGGCTGGTCATGCTGTGCAGCGGGGCGGAGCGCATCGAGGAGGTGCTGTGGCTGCCGGTGGCGGGGGCTTGACCCCACCCGCCACCGGTACCGCTGTCCTCAGGCGGTGACGTCGATCACCACGCGGCCGCGCACCTGACCGGCAAGGATCTGGCCGGCCAACTCCGGCAGCTTCGACATCGGCTCCACCGTGTACATCGCCTTCAGGTGGTCCTTGTCGAGGTCGCGGGCCAGCCGCGCCCAGGCGCGCTCGCGCCGCGCCGCCGGAGCGGCGACCGAATCGACGCCGATCAGCGTGACGCTGCGCAGGATGTGCGGCAGGACAGTGCCCGGCAGGTCGGCGCTGCCCGCCAGCCCGCAGGCGGCGATGGCGCCGCCCCAGACGGTCTGCGACAGGGCGTTGACCAGCGTGATGCCGCCCACCGAATCGACGCCGCCGGCCCAGCGCTCCTTCTGCAGGGGCGGACCCTTCTCCTGAAGGGCGGCGCGGTCGATGAAGCCGGTGGCGCCCAGGCCGGACAGGTACTCGTGGGTCTCGGGCCGTCCGGTGGAGGCGGTGACCGGATAGCCGGCCTTGGCGAGCAGGGCGACCGCGACGGAACCGACGCCTCCGGCCGCTCCGGTGACCAGAACCTCCTTGCCGCCGGGCTGGATCGTGCCCCAATCCTCCAGCGCATCGACGCAGAGCGCTGCGGTGTAGCCGGCGGTGCCGATGCCCATCGCCTCCTCCGGCGAGAAGGCGTCGGGCAGGCGAATCAGCCATTCCGGCTTCACGCGCTGGAACCGGCTGTAGCCGCCCCACTGGGTTTCCGACAGGCCCCACCCGTTGACGATCACCTTGTCGCCGGCCTTCCAGTCGGGAGAACGGGACTCGACGACGGTGCCGGCGAGGTCGATGCCGGCGACCATCGGCAGCTTGCGGGCGATCCGGCCCTTGCCGGAGACGGCGAGGCCGTCCTTGTAGTTCAGGGTGGAGAAGGCGACCTCGACCAGCACGTCATGGTCGGGCAGGTCGGTCAGGCTCAACGGCTTGAAGCCCCCCTTGGGCTTGCCGTCGGCGTCCTCGATGACGAAGGCGGTGAAGGTGTCGGCCATGCGGATTCCTCTCCCGGATCGTGTTCTTGATTGGGGGAAAGCCTAGCACGGACGCGGCGATGGGCAAGGGGTGGGGACGGTGGAGCGAACGGGCGGCGCCCGCGCGCTCCACCGGCGTGCGGATCAGAAGGTGATTTTCGTCTGCAACGCGATCACATCCACATGGGCCTTGTAGTCGGCGGTCAGGTTGCCGCGGAAGGCGTCGGTGCCCGTCAGGTTGTCGCGCAGGCTCAGCTTGGCTTTGTTGGCGAAGATATGGCTGTAGCCGATGTCGGTCCGGATGCTGTCGGTGAACTGGTACCCCGCGCCGATCGACACCCAGTAGCGGTCCTCGTCGGGGATGCGCGGCGTGCGGTACTGATCGCTGACCGGGGTCTGGTCGTAGGCCACGCCGAAGCGCAGGGTCAGCTTCTCGTTCCACTTGTAGGCGGCGCCCAGTGCGAAGAACCAGGAGTCGTCCCAGTTCTCGTCGGTCACCGTGTCGGTGCGCAGCGGGTTGCGGTAGCGGATGCGCAGCTCCTTGAAGCGCGACCAGTTGGTCCATTGCGCGTCGGCCATCACGGCGATGGAGCTGGTCAGCTCGTGGTAGGCGCCGAAGGAGATGATGTCCGGCGTGGCGACCTTGGCCCGCACCGGCGACCCGGCGAAGCTGGCCTGGAGCGCCGGCACCGCCGGCACGGCCTCGAACTTCGAATCGCCGTCCAGCTCATGGAAGACGGAGGAGCGGTAGGAGACGCCGAATCGGGTGCCCTTGACCGGCTCGTACAGCATGCCGGCCGTGAAGCCGACGCCCCAGTCGTCGCCCTTCACCTCGCCCACGCCGTCGCGCGAGCCCGGCGCGATAGGAACGCCGGTGGCGGCCAGGATGGAACCGAAGTCCACCGCCTGGCTCAGCCGCGCCTTGGCGTACTGGAACTGCAGGCCGCCGGCGATGGTGAGGTCCGGCATCAACCGGTAAGACACGGTCGGGGAGATGTTGATCGTCAACAGGCTGGAATGGATGCCGTGGTAGCGGCCGGTCCAGCTTTCCGGATAGTCGGTGGACAGGCCCCATGGCGCGGTGATGGCCAAGCCCAGCTTGACGTCCGGCGACACCGTATAAGCCAGATAGCCCGACGGAATCACCGCGTCCATGCCGATGTCGCCGGGGTCGGAGGTGCCCAGGATGGTGCTTCCGCCCAGCCGTGCGGCGCGGGTGCCCCGGGCGTTGCTGGTCTTCGAGGTCGGGAACACGCCGCTCAGCACGCCGACCGCCTGGTTCCCCTCGATGGTCCCCAGGGCCGCAGGATTGAAGAACAGGCCGGTGGCGTCGCCCATGCCGTTCGCGGTGGCGCCCGCGAAGGAGGTGCCCTGGCCCGAGGCGCTCTGCTCCTTCAGCAGATAGCCGGCCGCGCCGGCCGGCAGCGGCGCCGCGATGGCGACGGCCGCCGCGGCGGCGAGCAGATTCCCCTTCAGAGACCCTTTGGACATGCGTTTCTCCCCAATTTCGTTATTTGACGCAATGATACACAGATTGACGTTAACGTAAAGTGGCTCCGCTGAAAAAATGTTGGACCAACAAAGTATGCGTCCGGAGATGTGCGTGGGGGAGGGAAATGCCCGCTACGGTCGATTCGCCGCGGGACGGAAGAAGGGGATTTTGAGGGTGCTCAGCCCAGCCAGCCGGCGATCATGGCCATGCCGGCGCCGATCACGCCCTGGGCGTCGGTCCAGATCAGCTTCGCCGTAATGGCGATGGACGCGACGACCAGCATGGGCCGCACGATGGCGGCGCCGTTGCGGATGACCATGTGGGCGCCGATCTGCGCGCCGATCATCTGGCCCACCCCCATCAGCAGCCCGGCCACCCAAGCGATCTGTCCGCCGGCCAGGAAGAAGAGGAGGGCGGCGATGTTGCTGGTGAAGTTCAGCACCTTCGTGTGGGCGGTCGCCTTGCGCAGGTTGAAGCCGAGCAGGGAGACGAAGGCGATGGCGAAGAAGGTGCCGGTGCCCGGCCCGAAGAAGCCGTCGTAGAAGCCGATTCCCGTCCCGGCGAGCAGGGCGAAGCCGCGCTCCCCGATGCGCTGCTGCGCGTCGATCTCGCCGGCCTTCGGCGAGACGAGCAGCCAGATGGCGATGCCGATCAGCAGCACCGGGATGACGTTGCGCAGGAATCCCGGATCGATCATCTGGACGATGACGGCGCCGGCCGCGGAGCCGGCGAAGGTGCAGCCGATCATCACCGCCATGTCGCGCGGCTTCACCTCGCCGCCGCGGGTGAACTTCACCGCGGCGGAGAAGGAGCCGAAGCTGGATTGCAGCTTGTTCGTCGCCAGCGCCTGCGCGGGCGACAGGCCGGCCCAGAGCAGGGCGGGGAGGGTCAGAAGCCCGCCGCCCCCGGCGATGGCGTCGACGAAGCCCGCGACAAGGCCGACCGCGAACAGCGCGGACAGCGTCTCGATGGAAAGGAGGTCCATGATTGAGCGGCGGCCTTCGTTACCCTTCGGCCGCGGCGATGGCGGCGTTGAACGCCTTCACGGCGGCGCCCGGCCCATCGGGATGGTTCCACACGGCGCCGACCACGGCCAGGAAATCGGCCCCGGCGCTCACCAGCGGCCCACAATTCTCCTGGGTGATCCCGCCGATGGCGACGCAGGGAACCTCCATCAGCTCCGACCACCACCGGAGCAGCTCCGGCTCCGCCTTGAACTCGGCGTCCTTGGTGGTGGTGGGGAAGAAAGCGCCGAAGGCGACGTAATCGGCCCCGGCCTCGCCCGCCTCCATGGCGAGATGACGGCTGTCGTGGCAGGTCACGCCGACGATGGCGTCGTTGCCGACGATCCGCCGCGCCTGGGCGTAGGGCGTGTCCTTCTGCCCGACATGCACGCCATCGCAGCCGGTCTCGCGGGCGAGTTGGGGATGGTCGTTCAGGATGAAGGCCACCCCGCGCTCCTGGGCGATCGGGCGGAGGGCGTCGCAGGCCCGGCGCACCGCGTCGTCGGAGCAGTCCTTCAAACGCAACTGGACGCAGGCGACATCGCCCGCGTCCAGCGCTTCGGTCAGTTTCGGCGCGAACGCCGCCGGCTCCAGGACCGGCGGCGTCACGAGGTAGAGCCGGCAGGCGGTTTCGCTCACCCGAGGCGATCCTTACTCTTTGCCCTGGTAGATCTTCATGATCCGGTCGAGCAGCTTCAATGCGTCCTCGCGCGGGCGCTGGAAGGCGTTGCGGCCGATGATCGAGCCGTTGCCGCCACCATCGCGGATCGCGCGGGCGTCCTCGAACACCGCGTCCTCGCCCTTGGTGGCGCCGCCCGAGAAGACCACGATGCGGCGGCCGTTGAAGGCGCACTGCATGATGTGGCGGACGCGGTCGGCCTGGGTGGCGATCGGGATGTTCTTGGACTCGTAGACCTTCTTGGCTTCCGCCTGCTCCAGATGGGCCGACGGCAGCTTCACCTTGATGATGTGGGCGCCGAGCAGGGCGGCCATGTGGGCGGCGTAGCCGATCACGTCGATGGCCAGTTCACCTTCCTTGGAGACGGTGCCGCCGCGCGGGTAGGACCACAGGACGGTGGGCAGGCCGACCGACTTGGCCTCCTTCGACAGCTCGCGGATCTCCTCGTACTGGTCGTACATGGCGTCCGAGCCGGGGTAGATCGTGAAGCCGATCGCCGAGCAGCCGAGGCGCAGCGCGTCCTGCACCGAGGCGGTCACCGCCTGGTCGGCGTCCTCCTTCTGGCGCGACAGGCTGTTGGCGCTGTTCATCTTGAGGATCAGCGGGATCGAGCCGGCGAAGGTCGAGGCGCCGGCCTCCAGCGAGCCGAGCGGGGCGGCGTAGGCGTTGCAGCCGGCGTCGATGGCGAGCTGGTAATGGTAATGCGGGTCGTAGCCCGGCTCGTTCGGCGCAAAGCTGCGCGCCGGGCCATGCTCGAAGCCCTGGTCGACGGGGAGGATCACCAGCTTGCCGGTGCCGCCCAGCTTGCCTTCCATCAGAATGCGGGCAAGGTTGGCCTTGACGCCCGGGGTGTCGCTTTCGTAGTTCGCAAGAATTTCCTTAACACGACGAGTGAGCTTCATCTGGCTCTTCCCCTTGGGGTTTCTGTCGGAAATGCGGCCCTCATAGCCCAGCGCGGGACTCTTTGCAACGTCGGCAGGGGTGTAGCGCGGCCTCCCGCGGTGGCAAATGGGCTTATCCGGGAGGGCGAAGTCGGCAATTGCCGAAGGGAGGGGCGGGCATCGCCGCCCCGCCGTTTTTTGTCACAGCACGGCTTGGACGATGACGTAGAGGCCGTAGCCGGCGCCCACCGCCACGGCCCAGGCTCCAGCGGCCAGGCCGGCCCAGACGACGAGCAGCCGGGCGCCGCGGATCTTTTCCACCTGCGGCGCGGGAAAGCGCGAGCCGCGCGGAAGCCCGTCCGGCCTCTCCGGACGGAGCAGGGCGGAGTCCTCACCCTTCAGCGGTGTGGCGTCCGCCTGGGGCCGCAAAGGCGTGGTCGTGGTCATGGGGGTGGTACCGCATCGTGATGATGAAATCACCATACACCACTTTTGATCGTGCGGATTCGGGGAAAAAGCGGTATCGCCTTGGGACTATTCCGTGACATGGCCAGCGACATGGCCATCATCCTGCCCGCCTAGCCAATCCCGGCAGGCGCGCCGGGGATCGCGGGTGCCGCGCAGGTCAAGCGCTGCGGGAAGGGCCGTCAGCAGGCGGGCGCCGCGCTGCGCAGCGATGTCGGCCAGCCGTTCGGCGACGTCCGCCCGCCCCGTGAACAGGACCCCATCAATGCCGCAGGTCAGCGCGCCCAGGGCGTCGCCGGGGCGGTCGGCGCAGTCGAGAACCGCGGTGATCGCAACCGAGGGGTACCGGGTGGCAGCGCGCTCGACGACCGCGGCGAACCAGCCGGCCCCGGCGGAGGCCGCAGCACCGGGTGCGCTGACCAGCAGCAGCGGAACGCCGAGATCCGCCGCCACGGCGCAGGCGGCCTCGGCGTGGGGCAGGCTGTGGAAACGGATGGGGCGGCTGTGCGGGGGCTGGGTGGTCATGACGGGAAGAACCGGATGGGCATTCCCTCATCCCCATTCCGGGAATTGAGGCAGGTCAAACCACGGGGGCGGAGGCGGGGCTATCCTTCCACCCCACGCATTCCTGGGGTCGCCGCCGATGATGGACTATAAGGGCTACAAGGCCCAGATCGATTTCGACGACGATGCCGGCATCTTCGTCGGCGCCGTCATCAACACGCGCGACGGCATCACCTTCACCGGCCGCTCGGTCGATGAGCTGCGCCGGGCCTTCCGCGAGGCCGTGGACGATTATCTGGCGATGGCCTGCGACATGGCGGGCAACACCGAGCAGCCCTATTCCGGCAAGCTCGCCATCCGCGTCAACCCGATACTCCACCGCGCCATCGCCACCTGCGCCGAGCGCGAGGGCAAAAGCGTCGCCGCCTGGGTCGCCGACCAGTTGACCCACGCCACGGGAATCAACGCCGTCAAGACGGGGTGACCGCGGCCCGGTTGCGGCGGCCTGCCCATGAAAAAGGGCGCCCCGGCCGGGGCGCCCTTTTCCTTTGGCCTCAAAGCCGTGAACGGCTTACTTGGCGTTGGCCATGGCGACGGCGGTGTCGCTCATACGGTTGGAGAAGCCCCACTCGTTGTCGTACCAGGTCATGATGCGGACGAAGTTGCCGTCGATGACCTTGGTCTCGTTCAGCGCGAAGATCGAGCTGTGCGGGTCATGGTTGAAGTCGGTGGAGACGAGATCCTCGGTGTAGGCGCCCAGGATGCCCTTGAGCGGGCCGTTGGCGGCCTCGGAAATCGCCTTGGTGATCTCCTCCACCGAGGTGGCGCGCTTGGCGGTGAACTTGAAGTCGACCACCGAGACGTTGGGCGTCGGCACGCGCATGGCGGTGCCGTCCAGCTTGCCCTTCAGCTCGGGCAGCACCTTGCCCACCGCCTTGGCGGCGCCGGTCGAGGTCGGGATCATGTTCAGCGCCGCGGCGCGGGCGCGGTGCAGGTCCTTGTGGTTGGTGTCGACGATGCGCTGATCCCCCGTGTAGGAGTGGATCGTCGTCATGAAGCCCTTCTCGATGCCGATCAGCTTGTTCAGCACGAAGGCCACCGGGGCCAGGCAGTTCGTCGTGCACGACGCGTTCGAGACGATGCGGTGCTCGGCCTTGAGCTGGTCGTGGTTGACGCCGTAGACCACCGTGATGTCCTCGTCGGTGGCCGGGGCGGAGATCAGCACCTTCTCCGCACCCGCTTCCAGGTGCTTGGCGGCGTCGGCGCGCTTGGTGAAGATGCCCGAGCATTCCATGGCGATCTGGATGCCCAGATCCTTCCACGGCAGCTTGGCCGGGTCACGCTCCTGCACGACCTTGATCGAGTGACCGTTGACGATCAGTTCGCCGTCGCGGGTCTCGATGGTGCCGGGGAAACGGCCGTGGACGCTGTCGTACTTCAGCAGGTGGGCGTTGGCCTTGAGGTCGGCCAGGTCGTTGATCGCCACGACCTCCACGTCGTTGCGGCCGCTCTCGTAGATGGCCCGCAGAACCAGACGGCCGATGCGGCCAAAACCGTTGATCGCTACCCGAACAGCCATTGTTTTTCCTCCAGTCTGGCATTCCCCGACCCCGAACCATCCGGCTTGGGGCGGTAACTCCCGGCCCCGGATGTGTGGTCCGGGGCGGCAATTGTCAGCCCCGGACCGTCGGCCCGGAGCCCGATCCCGCGAACGCTCGCTCTTTTACAGGCGCGCCTTCGCCGCGGCGACCACGGCCTCGGCGGTAATGCCGAAGTGCTTGTAGAGTTCCTGATAGGGGGCCGACTCGCCGAAGCCGCTCATGCCGACGAAGGCGACGGCCGTGGCGCCCGGATAACCAAGCCAGCGGTCCCAGCCCTGACGGATGGCGGCCTCGACCGCGACGCGGACGCCGCTGCCGAGCACGGAAGCCTTGTAGGCGTCGTCCTGCGCCTCGAACAGCTCGAAGCTCGGGATCGACACCACGGCGGCGCCGATGCCCTCGGCCTGCAGCGCCTTGCGGGCCTCGGCGGCCAGGGAGACTTCCGAGCCGGTGGCGAGCAGCGTCACCTTGCGCTCGCCCTCGGCCTCCAGGATCACGTAGCCGCCGCGGGCGGAACGGTTCTCGGCGGCGTGCTCGGTGCGCAGGGTTGGCACGTTCTGGCGGGTCAGCGCCAGGACGGACGGGCCGTTGACCCGCTCCAGCGCGATCTGCCAGCACTCCGCGGTCTCCACGGCGTCGGCCGGGCGCAGGGTCAGCAGGTTCGGGATGGCGCGGAGCGCGGCCAGATGCTCCACCGGCTGGTGGGTCGGGCCGTCCTCGCCGAGGCCGATCGAGTCGTGGGTCATCACGAAGATCGAACGCTGCTTCATCAGCGCGGCCAGGCGGATCGACGGGCGGCAGTAGTCGGCGAACTGCATGAAGGTGCCGCCGTAGGGGATGACGCCGCCATGCAGCGCCATGCCGTTCATGACGGTGGCCATGCCGTGCTCGCGCACGCCATAGCGGACGTAGCGGCCGTTGAATTCACCGCGGCCCTTCACGTCGGCGGTGTTCTTCGCCTTGGTGTTGTTCGACGGGGTCAGGTCGGCGGAGCCGCCGATCATCTCCGGCACCGCAGGGACCAGGATGTCGAGCACGTTGCCCGACGCGACGCGGGTCGCCCAGCTCGGCTTGTCCTCCGACACCTTCTTCTTGAAGGCGGCGATCAGCTCGTCCAGGCCGGCGGGCACGCCGCGGTCCATCGCCGCCTCAAAGGCCTTGCGGGCGGACGGGTCCATCGCCGCGACGCGCTGCGCCCAGTCGGCGTAGGCGGCGTCGGCGCGGGTGCCGGCGGCGCGCCAGGCGTCGAGCACGTCCTGCGGGACGACGAAGGCCTCGTGCGGCCAGCCGAGGTTCTCGCGGGTGGCGGCCACCTCGTCGGCGCCCAGCGGCGAGCCGTGGCAGCCGTGGGTGTTGGCCTTGTTCGGGGCGCCCTTGCCGATGATGGTGCGGCAGGCGATCAGCGTCGGCTTGTCGGAGGTCTGCGCGGCCTCGATGGCCTTGGCGACGGCGTCCGGATCGTGGCCGTCGACGGTCGCCGTGTTCCAGCCGTAGGAGCGGAAGCGGGCCGGCGTGTCGTCGGTGAAGCTGAGGTCGGTGGAGCCGTCGATGGAGATGTGGTTGTCGTCCCACAGCACGATCAGGCGGTTCAGCCCGAGATGGCCGGCCAGCGAGCAGGCCTCGTGGCTGACGCCCTCCATCAGGTCGCCGTCCGAGGCGATGACGTAGGTGAAGTGGTTGATCAGGTCGTCGCCGAAGCGGGCGTTGGTGATGCGCTCCGCCAGGGCGAAGCCGACGGCGGTGGAGACGCCCTGGCCGAGCGGCCCGGTGGTCATCTCGATGCCGAGCGACGGATCGACCTCGGGGTGGCCCGGCGTCAGGCTGCCGAGCTGGCGGAAGCGCTTCAGCTCGTCGATGGTCATCCGCTCATAGCCGGTCAGGTAGCCCAGCGAGTAGATCAGCATCGAGCCGTGGCCGGCCGACAGGATGAAGCGGTCGCGGTCGGCCCAGGCCGGCTGCTTCGGGTTGAACTTCAGGAAGCGCGTGAACAGCACCGTGGCCACGTCGGCCATGCCCATCGGCATGCCGGGGTGGCCGGACTTCGCGGCCTCCACCGCGTCCATGGACAGCGCGCGGATGGCGTTCGCCATGGTGGTGATGGGGGCGGGCGGGGTGGCGGCGGAAGCAGCGGACATCGGGCAGGGTTCCTGAAGAATGTTCCCGTGGGCAGGCGGGCAGCGAACGGTGGGGCCGAATGGGTCGGGCAACACCGATTGGGCGGGAAACCAGGGGTTCCCGCAAGACGCGCGCACCATGCAGAAGCCGTGTGCGCAGGTCAACACGGGAATGGGGATGGCGGCCCGGCTTTCCGCGCATTCGGGAGGCGTCGTTTCCGCCGCAATCTGCGGCGTAATTCCGGTTGACGGGGCGGCGTGGTGGGCCCAACTGTAGCGCTCGGCATTTTATGCATGTGTGAACTGCGGCCCTCCCGGCCGTCCATCCGTTCGTCAAGGTTCCCCGCCCATGGATTCCCTGAAAGCCGCGCTCGACCGCCTCGCCAAGGCCGTGGATCGTCTGGAGCATGCCGCGTGCGCCCGCGAGGAACGGGTGGCCAAGCGCGAGCAGGAACTGAGCGAGTCCCTGCGCGAGGCCCGCATCGAGCAGGCGCGGGCCCAGGAGAACGCGGAAACCGTGTCGAAGCGTCTGGAGGCGGCCATCGGCCGTCTCGAAGCGGTTCTGGAGAATTGAGCCATGGCCCAGGTGGACATCGAGGTGAACGGGCGCGCCTACCGCGTCTTCTGCCAGGACGGCCAGGAGGCCCGCCTGCGTGAGCTGGCCGCCTTCGTCGACGCCAAGCTGAAGCAGGTGACCGGCGGCGGGAAGTCGGGGTCGGAGGCGCAGATGCTCGTCCTGACCGCCATCGTCATGGCCGACGAGATGCAGGATGTCATGGCGGGCCGCGGCCTCGCCCCGCTGTCCACGGTCAACGAGGCCGAGGTGGCCGCCGCCGTGGACAATGTCGCTTTGCGCATCGAAGAGGTTGCCGCGCGGCTCGAGCGCGCTTAAGTTAGTGAACGGAAGGTCGCTGCCTGGTTCGTCAGGTCGCAATAATCCCCAGGGCCGATAATCTTAGACTCTCGGGAGCTGTCCCTGTCCGGACCCTGGTCCGGTTACACGGCGCCCACCTGCTCTGCAGGTCATGGAGGATAAGCAATGCCAACGGCCAAGGCGGCACCTTCCGCCTCTCCCCTGAATTTTCCCGACCTTTCCAGGCGACGATGAGCGACCCGCGCGCGGCCAAGGATGCCGCCCGAGCCCAGGCGCGCGCCCGGCGCGACTCCCTCAGCGACGACCGGCTGCGCGTTTTTGCCGCGGATGCCCTGCGCGACCGTTTCCTGGAGGAGCTGGTCCGGCCGGGGCTGATTCCCGATGGTCCGGTCGCCGGCTATTGGCCGCTCGGCTCGGAACTCGACGTGCGGCCTTTGCTGCTCCATCTTAGGACGGGCGGGCTTAAGTCGGGCGGGCGCTCCATCGCGCTTCCGGTGTCCGGGCCGCGCGGGCAGGCGTTGACCTTCCGCGACTGGGACCCGGCGCTGCCCCTGGCCGCTGGCCGCTATGGCATCCAGGAGCCGGGCGCCGACCGGCCCGAGGTGGTTCCGGCGGTGCTTCTGGTGCCGATGCTGGCCTTCGACCGCAGCGGGCACCGGCTGGGCTACGGCGCCGGTTACTACGACCGGACGCTGGACGCCTTGCGCGCGCTCCGTCCCGTCCTGGCGGTCGGCATGGCCTTCGCCGCACAGGAGATGGACGCGGTGCCCTGCGGGGCGCACGACGAGCGGCTCGATTGGATTCTGACGGAGCGCGAGACGCTCCGCTTTACGCAGTGAAGGTTGGGGACGATGCGGCTTTTGTTTCTCGGTGATGTGGTGGGACGGTCGGGACGCGACGCGGTGATCGCGCACATGCCGATGCTGCGCGACCGGCTCGACCCGGACCTGACCGTGGTCAACGGTGAGAACGCCGCCGGCGGCTTCGGCATCACCGTGAAGATCGCCGAGGAGTTCTTCGCCGCTGGCGTGGACGTGGTGACGCTGGGCAACCACAGTTGGGACCAGAAGGAACTGGTCGCGGCGATCGACCAGCAGCCGCGCATCATCCGCCCGCTGAACTACCCGGAAGGGACGCCGGGGCGCGGCTTCGTGCTGCTGCAGGCGCGGGGCGGGCGCAAGGTGCTGGTCATGAACGTGATGCTGCGCCTGTTCATGGACCCGATGGACGACCCCTTCGCCGCGGTGGACCGGGTGTTGCGCGCCCACCGGCTGGGGCCCAACGGGGCCGACGCCATCCTGGTCGACGTCCATGGCGAGGCGACCAGCGAGAAGATGATCATGGGCCATTTCTGCGACGGCCGCGCCTCGCTGGTGGTCGGCACGCACAGCCACGTCCCGACGGCGGACCATGTGGTGATGAAGGGCGGTACGGCCTATCTGACCGACGCCGGCATGTGCGGCGACTACGACAGCGCCATCGGCATGAAGAAGGAGGTCGCCATGGCCAAGATCATCCGCAAGCTGCCGACCGAGCGGCTGAGCCCGGCGGAAGGCGAGGCCACCGTCTGCGGCTGCTACGTCGAGACGGACGACCGCACCGGCCTCGCCACCAGCATCCAGCCGGTGCGGCTGGGCGGGCGGCTGAGCCAGTCCATGCCGGTCCGGGGCTGAGCGGCGCTGCCGGCCCAGCCCCTGCGGGGCGCAAAAGGGGCGCCCCAATACTGCCATATTGACTTTCTATATGGGTAGGTGTCGTCTCCGGCGCCGAAGGCGTGCGGTGGCGCACAAAGGCTGGTACATGTGTCCCACCGCTTACCAATCTGTTTCACAAGACCTTGTCTCTTTGAATCCATCTGGGGCTCGTTCGACGCATGGCCGGTCATAGCCAATTCAAGAACATCATGCACCGCAAAGGCGCGCAGGACGCCAAGCGGTCGAAGATCTTCAACAAGCTCGCCCGCGAGATCACCGTGGCGGCCAAGGGCGGCCTGCCGGACCCGGCGGCCAACCCGCGCCTGCGCGCCGCGATCACCGCGGCCCGCGTGCAGAACATGCCGCGCGACCGCATCGACCGCGCGATCAAGCAGGGCACGCCCGGCGGTGGCGACGACGCGAACTACGACGAGGTGCGGTACGAGGGCTACGGCCCCGGCGGCGTCGCGCTGATCGTCGAAGCGCTGACCGACAACCGCAACCGCACCGCCTCGGAAGTGCGCTCGGCCTTCACCAAGTACGGCGGCTCGCTGGGCGAGACGAACTCGGTCAGCTTCATGTTCAGCCGCGTCGGCGCGATCTACTACCCGGCCGCCGCCGCGGCCGCGGACGCCGTGTTCGAGGTGGCCCTGGAGGCCGGCGCGGAGGACGTGGCGTCCGACGAGAACGGTCACGAGGTCACCACCACGGTGGAGAATTTCGCGATCGTGCGCGACGCGCTGGAGGCCAAGTTCGGGGGTGCGGAAAGCGCGCGCCTGACCTGGAAGCCGCTGAACACCGTCGCCCCGTCCGAGGACGCCGCGGCCAGCCTGATGAAGCTGCTGGACGTGCTGGAGGACAACGACGACGTCCAGACCGTCGAAGGCAACTTCGACATCTCCGACGAGCTGATGCAGAAGCTGACGGCCTGATTTCAGGCCGCGGAGCGGAGGGACCGGGGTGCTTGGGCAGGCCGGAAGGAGCGGGGCGGCGCAACAGCCGCCCGTACGCCTGTTGGGGCTGGACCCCGGCCTCCGCCACACCGGCTGGGGCGTCATCGACGTGTCCGGCAACCGGCTGACCCATGTGGCGGACGGCGCCGTCCATTCCGACGACGGCCGTCCGCTCGCCGAACGGCTGTGCCAGATCCACGACGCGCTGGCCCAGGTGCTGGAGCGCTACCGCCCCGACGAGGCGGCGGTGGAGGAGACCTTCGTCAACAGCAACGCGGTCTCCACGCTGAAGCTGGGGCAGGCGCGGGCGGTGGCCCTGCTGGTCCCGGCGCTGGCCGGGCTGTCGGTGGCGGAATACGCCAACAACATGGTGAAGAAGGCCGTGGTGGGGCAGGGCCGGGCCGACAAGACGCAGGTGCAGGCCATGGTGCGCCTGCTGCTTCCCGGCTGCGCCATCACCACGCCGGACGCCGCGGACGCGCTGGCCGTGGCGATCTGCCACGCGCATCATCGCGCAAGTTGGCAGATGTGGCGTCGGGGGGCCGACCAATCCCTCTCCCGCCCCGGGAGAGGGTGGCCCGAAGGGCCGGGTGAGGGTCTTGCGTTGCTCGACCCCAACAAACAGGCGAAGCGCTATCCGACGCCGCAGGAAACTGAACGCGCGCGCATCCTGCGCCGGGATTCCACCGATGTGGAAAAAGTCCTCTGGCAGCGGCTTCGCAACGGTCAACTCGGGGCGAAATTCCGCCGACAAGAGGCCATATTTGGTTACACGGTCGATTTCGTTTCCCACGATCATCGCCTGATCGTCGAGTTGGATTGCGGACAGCATGCCGACCGTGCCGAGCAGGACATGCGCCGGTCCCGCTTGCTGGAGCAGGCAGGTTTCCGCGTGCTCCGTTTCTGGAACAACGACGTGAACGAGAATTTGGACGGCGTGCTGAGCACGATCAAAGCGCGCCTGGAAGAAACAACCGTGGTGCGTCGGCCGGTCGCTGCGGCGGCACCCTCACCCGGCCCTTCGGGCCACCCTCTCCCGGGGCGGGAGAGGGGAAACGGGGATGAAAGCGCATGATCGCCAAGCTCACCGGTGTCGTGGATTCGGTCGGGACCGACTGGGTGGTGGTGGACGTCAACGGGGTCGGCTATCAGGTCGCCTGCTCCAACCGCACGCTGTCGCGCATGACGGTGGGGGAGCGGCGGGCGCTGGTCGTCGAGACCTTCATCCGCGACGACCGGATCACCCTCTACGGCTTCGCCGATGCCGGCGAGCGCGACTGGTTCCGGCTGCTGACCACCATCCAGGGCGTCGGCTCGCGCCTGGCTTTGTCGATTCTCGGCGTGCTCGATCCTGACCAGCTCACCCGCGCCATCGCCGCGCAGGACAAGACGGCGCTCACCCGCGCCGACGGCGTGGGGCCGAAGGTGGCCGCGCGCATCGTCAACGAGTTGAAGGACAAGGTGGGCAACCTCACCCTCGGCGCCTCGGCCTCCGCCGCTCCGGCGGCGGGCGGCAAGGCGGCGCCGGCGGCGGGCGGCCCCGACAACATGGTCATGGCGGACGCCGTCTCGGCCCTCGTCAACCTCGGCTACGGACGGTCCGAGGCGTTCGGCGCCGTCGTGGCCGCCGGGCGCAAGCTGGGCGACGGGGCCGGCGTGTCGGAGCTGATCCGCCATGGCCTTAAGGAACTCAGCCAATGACCGCCGACCAGAACGGCTCCGATCCCGACCGGCTGGTGCAGCCGGGGCGGGGCGCCGGCGACTCCGGCGAAGCCTCGATCCGCCCGCTCTCGCTCGCCGAGTTCATCGGCCAGCGGCAGGCGCGCGAGAACCTGTCGATCTTCATCCAGGCCGCCCGTTCCCGCGGGGAGGCGCTCGACCATGTGCTTCTGTTCGGCCCGCCGGGCCTGGGCAAGACGACGCTGGCCCAGATCGTCTCGCGCGAGTTGGGGGTGGGCTTCCGCGCGACCTCCGGCCCGGTCATCGCGCGGGCCGGCGACCTCGCCGCGCTGCTGACCAACCTGCAGCCGCACGACGTCCTCTTCATCGACGAGATCCATCGCCTTAATCCCGCCGTGGAAGAGGTGCTCTATCCCGCCATGGAGGATTTCCAACTCGACCTCATCATCGGCGAAGGCCCGTCGGCGCGGTCCATCCGGATCGACCTGCCGCCCTTCACGCTGGTCGGCGCGACGACCCGGTCCGGCCTGATCACGCGCCCCCTGCGCGAGCGGTTCGGCATTCCTGTGCGGCTGCAATTCTACGAGCCGGACGAGCTGGAGCTGATCGTCCGCCGGGCCGCCGCCGTGTTCAACATGCTCATCACGCCGGAAGGGGCGCGGGAGATTGCCAACCGGTCGCGCGGGACGCCGCGCGTGTCGGGGCGGCTGCTGCGCCGGGTGCGCGACTTCGCCTCGGTGGCCGGCGTGCCGGAGGTGGACGCGCGCATCGCCGACGCCGCCCTGACCCGGCTGGAGGTCGACCGGCTCGGCCTCGACAGCATGGACCGGCGCTATCTCGGCATCATCGCCAACAACTACAACGGCGGCCCGGTCGGCGTGGACACGCTGGGCGCAGCACTCGGCGAGCAGCGTGACGTGCTGGAGGAGGTGGTGGAACCCTACCTGATCCAGCAGGGCTTCCTGCAGCGGACGCCGCGCGGGCGCATGCTGACCGACCAGGGTTTCCGCTATCTGGGCCTCAACCCGCCGTCGGCGCCGACCCGCCAGTTCGACCTGCTGGACCGCCTGACGGAGGCCAACCCGGACCCTGAGGACGACGATGTCTGACGCGGGCGGGACGGCAAATCTCTCGGGCTGGTTTGACGAGAACGCGCAGCACAGGCTGCGCTTGCGGGTCTACTACGAGGACACGGACGCCGGGGGTCTGGTCTATCACGCCAACTACCTGCGCTTCTTCGAGCGGGCGCGCACCGAGATGCTGCGGCTGACCGGATTCACCAACGCCGGGTTGGCCGAAAGCGACGGTGTGTCATTTGCGGTACGACGGGCGGAGATCGATTTTGTCGCTCCCGCAAAGCTCGAGGATACGCTTGAAGTGGTGACGCGAATCACCGATACCGGCGGTGCCTCCTTCGCAGTTGCACAACTTGTCCGTCGCGACGGCCGTGACCTCGCGCGGGCGGTGATTCAACTGGCGATGATCAATTTGGCCGGTAACCGGGCCGGACGTCCCGCGCGCCTTCCGGCGCCGGTCCGCGAGGCGCTCATCGATTTGTACAAAAGGCAGAAGCGAGACTGACTGCGATGGATCTGAATTCCGCCCAGGTGGTCGGGGCCGCGGCGAAGGCTCACGACATCACGATGTGGGGCCTGTTCTGGCAGGCCGACCTGATCGTCAAGGTCGTGATGCTGATGCTGCTGGTTGCCTCGGTGTGGTGCTGGGCCATCATCATCGAGAAGTTGATGCGCATCCGCCGCCTGAACGCGCAGGCGGACGCCTTCGAGGAGAGCTTCTGGTCCGGCGGCTCGCTGGACGCGCTGTACGACCGCATCGGGCAGAACCCGAGCGATCCGATGTCGGCGACCTTCGCCGCCGGCATGCGCGAATGGCGCCACGCCGCCGACCGCGGCATCGGCTCCATGAAGGGCTCGCTGCAGCAGCGGGTCGAGCGCGTCATGTCGGTGACCATCGGGCGCGAAATGCTGCGCGCCGAGCGCTACATGACCTTCCTGGCGTCGGTCGGTTCGACGGCCCCCTTCATCGGCCTGTTCGGCACGGTGTGGGGCATCATGAACTCCTTCACCTCCATCGCCGCGTCGGGCAACACCAGCCTCGCCGTCGTCGCCCCCGGCATCGCCGAGGCGCTGTTCGCCACGGCGCTGGGTCTCGTGGCCGCCATTCCCGCCGTGATCTCGTACAACAAGTTCACCACCGACCTCGGCCGCTACGCCGACCGGCTGGAGACCTTCTCGGGCGAGTTCTCGGCGATCCTGTCGCGCCACCTCGAGGAGCGGGGAGCCGCCTGACATGGGAGCCCAGCTCGCAGGAAAGGGCGGCCACGGTCGGGGCCGCCGCCGCGGATACCGCGCGATGGCCGACATCAACATGACGCCCTTCATCGACGTCATGCTGGTGCTGCTGATCGTCTTCATGGTCGCCGCACCGCTGCTGACCGTCGGCGTGCCGGTGGATCTGCCGAAGACCAACGCCGCCCCGCTGGAGGCGCAGAAGGACCCGCTGTTCGTGACCGTCCAGTCCGACGGCCGGGTCTATGTGCAGGAGACGGCGGTGGAGACGGCCAACATGGTGCCGCTGCTGATCGCCGTGACCAACAACAACCCAGACGCCCGCATCCTGGTGCGCGGCGACGCGAAGATCGCCTACGGCAAGATGCTGGAGGTGATGGGCACCATGAGCGCCGCCGGCTTCAAGAAGGTCGGGCTGGTCGCCGAGATGCCCAGCGGGCCGGGAGCCACCGGGCCGCGCGTCGGCGGCTCGGCGCAGCGCTGAGACGCCACGGCGAGTTGAAGGCTGACCCATGCGCAAACCCCTGATCGCCTCGGCAACGCTGCACGTCGCGCTGGTCGCGCTGTTCGTGCTCGGCATGCCGCCCAGCGATCGCAAGCTGGACATCCCCGAGTCCATCCCGATCGAGATCGTGGACATGGGCGAGGTGACCCAGGCCGCGCGCGTCGACAAGGGCGAGCCCAAACCGTCGGCGCCCAAGCCGCCGGTCCCCGAGGCCAAGCCGAGCCCGCCGGCCCCCGCGCCGCCGGAGCCGGCCAGCGAGCCGCCGCCCCCGCCGCCGCCCCGCCCCGAGCCGAAGGTTCCGGAGCCGCCCAAGGTCGCCCAGGTGACGCCGCCCCCGGCGCGCGAACCGCCGCCGCCGCCCAAGTCGGCACCGCCCCCGCCGCCGCCCGATCCGGAGCCGGCGCCGGTGGTCAAACCGCCCGAGCCCAAGCCGGAACCGAAGCCGCAGCCTCCGAAGCCGGAGCCGCCCAAACCGGAACCGCCGAAGCCTGAGCCTCCGAAGCCGGAGCCGAAGAAGCCCGAGCCGCCGAAGCCGGAACCGGCCAAACCGGAACCGCCCAAGCCCGAGCCCAAGAAGCCCGAGCCGGCCAAGCCGGAGACGCCGAAGGCCGAGCCCAAGAAGCCGGAGAAGCCGCCGGAGAAGACCGACGCGCTGGCCGACCTTCTGAAGAACGTTCAGAAGAACGCCCCGGCCAAGCCGGCGGCGTCCGAGAGCAAGGCCGACGCCAAGCCGACCCAGAACGCCGCCGCATCGCCGGCGCCCTCGGGGGCGGCCAAGGCGGTGAACGGACCCGACAAGCCGTTCAAGCCGTCGGGCCGCGCCATCGACGGCATCCGCGGCGCGGTGAGCAAGAACTGGAACTTCGACCCGGGCCGCAAGGACGCCGGGAACATGCAGGTGGAGATCATCGTTGAGCTGGGCCGCGACGGTTCGGTCCTCAACGCGACGATCAACGAGAGGTACCGCTCCCGCTACATGTCGGACGCGGCCTTCCGGGCATCGGCCGACGCCGCGCTGCGCGCGGTGAAGCGGGCCAGCCCCCTGCCCATCAGCGAGTTTTCCGGCGACTTCACGCCCGCCCGGTATGAAGAGTGGCGTTACTTCGTGTTCAATTTCGACCCGAGGGACATGTTCTGACGATGACGAAGAAGACGAGGCTCCTGCTGAAGGCCGCCGGTTGCGCCGGCGCCCTGCTGCTCGCCCTCGGCGTCGCGGCGCCCGCCCCGGCCCGCGCCGAGGTGCGAATCGACATCACCAAGGGCGTGGTCGAGCCGCTGCCGATCGCCATCACCAGCTTCGCCGGTGCCGGCGGGCGCGAGGCGCAGGTCGGCTCGGACATCTCCAAGGTGGTCGCCGCCGATCTGGAGCGGTCGGGCCTGTTCCGGCCGCTCGACCCCAAGGGCTTCCTGCAGACACCCGACCAGCTCCGCTCCGGCGAGCCGCGCTACCAGGACTGGCGCGCCGTCGGCGCCCAGGCGCTCGTCGCCGGCAACACCACCGCCATGGGCGACGGCCGCATGAAGGTCGACTTCCGCCTGTGGGACGTCGCCGCCGGCCAGTACATGCAGGGGCTGAGCTACACCGCGACCGCCGACAGCTGGCGCCGCATCGCCCACATCGTCGCCGACGCCATCTACAAGCGGCTGACCGGCGAAGAGGGCTATTTCGACACGCGCATCGTCTATGTGGCCGAATCCGGCCCGGCCAACGCGCGCAAGAAGCAGCTCGCCATCATGGACCAGGACGGTGAGAACCATCAGTTCCTGACCGACGGCAAGAACCTTGTCCTGACGCCGCGCTTCTCGCCGGCGACCCAGGAAATCACGTACATGTCGTACTTCAACAAGAAGCCGCGCGTGTACCTGTTCAACATCGACAGCGGCCGCCAGGAAGTCCTCGGCGACTTCGTCGGCATGACCTTCGCCCCGCGCTTCTCGCCGGACGGCAACAAGGTCATCATGAGCATGGCGCAGAACGGCAACACCGACATCTACGCCCTCGACCTGCGGACCCGCCGCCAGACCCAGCTCACCGATTCGCCGGGCATCGACACTGGTCCCAGCTACTCGCCGGACGGCCAGCGCATCGTCTTCGAGTCGGACCGCGGCGGCAGCCAGCAGCTCTACATCATGAACGCGGACGGCTCGGGGCCGAAGCGCCTGACCTTCGGCGAGGGCCGCTACGGCACGCCGGTGTGGTCGCCGCGCGGCGACCTGATCGCCTTCACCCGCCAGCGCGGCAGCAACTTCGCGCTGGGCGTGATCCGTCCGGACGGCACCGGCGAGCGCATCCTGACCGAGTCGTTCCACGTGGAAGGCCCGACCTGGGCGCCGAACGGCCGCGTGCTGAGCTTCTTCCGCGATGTTCCGGCCGGGGATGGCCGTGGGCGAAGCGCGAAGCTCTACACGATCGACGTGACGGGCGCAAACGAACGCCGTGTGATCACTCCGCTCGACGGCTCCGATCCTGCATGGTCGCCCTTGATTCCCTAGTGGACTAGCCCTATTTTGCGCGCGCAAGAACGACGCTCAAGACGAAGGCCGGAAGTCGGTACTTCCGTCGGGGTCTGGCGGAAGTCGGCGGCGTTCTTCCACCACAATCCGGTCAAAACATATCGTGTCGCTTAGGGGGTCATTTAACATGCGTATCAAGTATCTGAGCCTGATCGCCGCCGTCGCTCTGGTTGCCGCTTGCGAAACTGCTCCGAAGGACGCCGGCAACGGCGCTGGTACCGGCACTGCCCAGACCAAGCAGATTCAGGGTGGCACCCAGGAAGACCTGGTCGTCAACGTCGGCGACCGCGTGTTCTTCGGTCTCGACCGTTACGACCTGGCTCCGGAGGCTCGCGCCACCCTGGACCGTCAGGCGTCCTGGCTGAAGCAGTACCCGAACGTCACCGTGACCGTCGAAGGCCACGCTGACGAGCGCGGCACCCGCGAGTACAACCTTGCCCTGGGTGAGCGCCGCGCCAACTCGGTGAAGAACTACCTCGTCGCCGGCGGCATCAACGCCTCGCGCGTTAAGGTCATCTCCTACGGCAAGGAGAAGCCGGCGGTCCTCGGCTCGAACGAGGCCTCCTGGGCGCAGAACCGCCGCGGCGTGACCGTCGTCGACTAACGACGGCGCCCGTCCGGGTTCCAAGGAAGACGCCGCTCCGGAGCGATCCGGGGCGGCGTTTTTCTTTTGGGGCGTGGGGGAGGGGGCCTGAGTTCGGCGAGACTTTGCCCCCGCCCCGACTCTCCACCGCTGCGCGGGAGAGAGGGCCTTATGCGAAGCGGCATCCGTTCCCTCCCCTGCGAAGCGGGGGAGGGGTAGGGAGGGGGCGAGGTCCAGACCCATCGCTCAATGCGGAACGCAAAAAGCCGCGCAAGCCGGACAAAGGCTGCGCTTCAGCATTTTCGAAGTCATAAGGAAAAGGGAGGATGGTGCTGCCAGAGAGGATTGAACTCTCGACCTCTCCCTTACCAAGGGAGTGCTCTACCACTGAGCTACGGCAGCGCCGGGACGGTGTCGCTGGCCGGGAAGAACTTGCGGCCAACCGTCGAAGTGGCGCGGGTTATGCCACAGGGCTTGTCGCGATGCAAGCGGGGAAGAGCCTTTTCGCCAAAGAAAAATGGGCGGGAAAATCCCCGCCCATGGTCATGCCCGTCACCGCGCCGGTCAGTCGGCGCCGCCCTCTCCGGAGGCGTTGCCGAAGGCGCTGGGCGGTGGCAGGACGGCCTCGGCGCGGAAGTCGGGGACGATGTTGGAGAGGATCGTCATCACCCGCTCCGCGTCCCCGGCCCGCGCCGCCATCTCCAGCTCGCCCAGGGCGCGGTTGATGAGGGCGTAGTCGATGACCCGCGGCGAGGCGAGGAACACGCCGTCGGCCTCGGTGCGCGACGGCGCCTCCGCCGAGGTCAGGATCTCCTCGAACAGCTTTTCGCCGGGGCGCAGGCCGGTGAACTCGATCTTGATGTCCTCGCCGGGCCGGTAGCCGGCCAGTCGGATCATCTGCCGCGCGAGGTCGACGATCTTCACCGGCTCGCCCATGTCGAGCACCAGTACCTTGCCGCGCTCCTCCGCGCGGGCGACGCCATGGGCGGAGGCCTGGAGCACCAGCTCGACCGCCTCGCGCACCGTCATGAAGTAGCGGCGCATGTCGGGGTGGGTGACGGTCAGCGGGCCGCCCTTGGCGAGCTGGCGGGTGAACAGCGGAACCACCGACCCGCTGGAGCCCAGCACGTTGCCGAAGCGGACCGTCATGTAACGGGTCGCCGTCTCGCCGCCGTCGCGTGGCGGCAGCATGTCGAGCGCCTGGCAGTAGCATTCGGCGAAGCGCTTGGTGGCGCCCATCACGCTGGTCGGGCGGATCGCCTTGTCGGTGGACACCAGGACCATTGCCTGGCAGCCGTTGGCCCGTGCCGCGTCCGCGACGTTGCGGGTGCCGATGACATTGGTCAGGGCGCCTTCGGCCGGGTTGGCCTCGACCAGCGGCACATGCTTCAGCGCGGCGGCGTGGAAGACCATGTGCGGGCGCTGGGCCTGGAACAGGCGGAAGATGCGGTCGCGGTCGCGCACGTCGGCGATCACCGCCTGGAGCGCCAAGGCGGGAAAGCGCTCCCGCACCTCCATCTCGATGCTGTAGAGGTTGAACTCCCCGGCATCGACCAGGGTCAACGTTTCCGGTTCGAGCGCGGCGATCTGCCGGACCAGCTCGCTGCCGATGGTGCCGCCCGCCCCGGTGACGACGACGCGCCGCCCGGTCACCAGACTGGCGATGGCGCCGCGGTTGAGGACCGCCTGGGGCCGGCCCAGCAAATCCTCCAGGGCGATCGGGCGCACCTCGATCTTGCCCTCGCCCAGCGCCGACTTGAACTCGGTCAGGCTGGGCAACCGTGCCATCGACAGGCCGAGGGACTCCGCCTGTTCCAGCAGGTCGCGCAGGACGGTGCCGGGCACATCGGCCTGCCCCTTGGCGACGATCAGGCGCTGCGGGCGGTCGCCGCGCTGCGCCAATTCCTCGACCACGCGGGGCAGATCGTCGGGGCCGCCCAGCACGGGCACGCCGCGGATGGCGTGGCCGATGCGGCGGTTCTTGTCGTCGAGCAGCCCGACCGCCCGGTAGGCGGCGCCGGCGTTCTGGTCCAGCGAGCGGATGAACAGCTCCGCCGCGTCGCTGACGCCCAGCACGAGCACGGGGATGCGCGGCACCCCCGTCGAATCCCGATCATGCAGGCCCAGACGGCGGTCTTTGACAAGACGGTAGGCGAAGCGCGGGCCGCCCAGCAGGACGAGCTGCACGAACCATAGGATCACCGGCAGGGACCGCGGCAGGGATTCCAGACGCGTCAGCACGAACATCACCGCGACGAAGCACAGCACGACCATCGTGACCGCGCGCAGGAGCTGCGCCAGATCGGGCACCGAGGCGTAGCGCCAGATGCCGCGGTACAGGCCGGAGAAACGGAACGCCACCGCGCCGATCAGAACCAGAATGGGCAGTCCCGTCAGCAACGGGTCTCTGTATTCGTCGAACGCCTGCTGGCCCACGCGCAGATACAGCGCCACAACCAGGGAAACGGCCGTCATCGTCAGGTCGTGCAGGTAGACGAGGGACGCCCGCGGGGACAGGATGCGCATGCGCTTTACCTTGGAATATCGCTTTGTCCGGGGCCGTTCCCTTTCGGGCAACCCGCGGACCATGATGGCCGTTCAGCCGCGCACAGCTTTGAACCATTCGGCGGTCAGGCGCAAGCCGTACGCGGGGTAGCAGGGCGGGCGCCAGTTCAGCGCCCGGCGGATGGCCCCGTCGTCAATCACCAGGGAACCGGCGACGCGGTCCAGCATGGCCTCGCGTCGGGCCAGCCGCGCGGCCAGCGCCAGCAGGGACGGCGGCACGGACAAAAGGCGCGCGGGCCTGTCCAGCGCCTCGGCGATGGCGCGCACCAGCTCCGCCGTCGACATCGGGCGTCCGTCATGGACCAGGAACCGCCCGCCCGCGGCCTGCGGGTGGGTCAGGCATTCCTGGATGGCGTCGGCGAGATTGCCCACGAAGATCAGGCTGCGCCGGTTCTCCAAGGCGCCCAGCGGCAGGGGGATGCCGCGGTCCACCGCCTGCATCAGCCGCAGGAAATTGCCACCGACGCCGGGGCCGTAGACCAGCGGCGGGCGGATCACCACGGCCTCCAGCCCGGTGCGGGCCGAGATCTCCGCCAGCGCCCGTTCGGCCTCCAGCTTTGAGATGCCGTAGGGGGAATGCGGATCGGGCTCCGTCTCCTCGCTCAACTCGTCCGGGCGGCTCTCGTCGGCCAGCGCCTTGACGCTGCTGAGATAGACCACGCGCTTGACGCCCGCCGCCGCGGCGGCCTCGGCCAGCACGCGGGTGCCGGCGGTGTTGACTCGGCGGAAGGCGGCCAGCGGATCGGACTCACGGTCGCGCATGACGTGGACGCGGGCGGCCAGATGGACCACCGCGTCCATGCCCTGGAGCGCGTTGCCCCAGGCGGTGGCCGGGCCGATGTCGCCGATGGTGACGGTTTCCGCCGCCTGCGGAACCGCGACGTCTGGGCGGCGAACCACGCCTCGTACGCTGTGCCCGCGCGACACCAGCAGGGGGATGACCGTCCGCGCGACGAAGCCGGTGGCCCCGGTGACCAGGACGCGCATCACGCCGCCGCCCGCGCAGGCCGCGCCAGCAGGACGAGCAGCAGCACGACCGCCGCCGCCCCCGCCGGGAGCACCACCCAGCCGAGCGCCAGCGACGCCACGGCCAGCAGCAGAAGCGCGGCGTTCAGCGCGAGGACCAGCCGCACCACCTGGGCGTGGCTGCGCCCGCGCTGTGTGGCCTTCTGATAGAAATGCTCGCGGTGGGCCTGCCAGACCTTCTTGCCCTCGGCCAGCCGGCGCAGCAGGGTGAAGGTGGCGTCGGCCAGGAAATAGGCGGGGATCAGCAGCGCGGCGACCCACAGCCCCGAGGCCGCCAGGACCAGCAGAAGCCAGCCCAGCGTGTAGCCCAGCGGCACGCTGCCGACATCGCCCATGAAGAGCTTGGCGGGGTGCCAGTTCCACATCAGGAAGCCCAGCGCCGCACCCGCCGCAGCCAGTCCGTAGAGGGCCAGTGCCGGGTCGAGCCCGGCCAGCGCGGCGACCAGCGCCAGCCCGGCGCCGATGGACGCCGCCTCGCCACCGGCCAGCCCGTCGATGCCGTCCATGAAGTTGAACAGGTTGACGAACCACAGCCAGCCGACCGCGGCGACCAGCCGGTCCGCCCAGAAGGGCAGCAGCCCCTGGAAGACCAGCCCCTCGCCGGGAAGCACACCTCCGGGAAGAGCGCTCAGCCCGGCAACCACCGCGGCAATCTGAGCGAGGAAGCGCGGCGCCGGCCCCAGCCCGCGCCGGTCGTCCATCCAGGAGACGGCCATCAGCGCCACCGCCCCGGCGAGGATCGGCAGCGCTCGCAGCGGCTCGTCCGCCGTCGCGGCGATGATCGCCCAAGCGGGCAGCAGGGTCAGCATCACGCCCCAGCCGCCGCCGCGCGGCGTCGGGATGGAGTGGCTGGACCGGTCGTTCGGGTGGTCGAGGATCGCCTTGCGCCGCAGATAGGCGAGCACCCGCCCAGTGAGCAGCCAGGACAGCGCGACACCGCCGCCGAGGGCGAGGGCCAGAGCCAAAGGGCCGCTCATGACGCCTCCGCCACCGGGGCCGTGCCGGGCTGGACAGAGGCGAGCAGGCGCCGGTACAGCTCGACCGTCTTCGCGCCCACCCGGTCGGCCGCCATGTCGGATTCGACCAGCCGCCGGCTGGCCGCGCCGAATTGCCGGCGCAGGGCAGCGTCGCGCACCAGGACCTCCAGCGCCTCGGCCAGGGCCGCCACGTCGCCGGGCGGGACCAGCAGGGCGTTCTCGCGGTCGCGCGCCACCTCTCGGCAGCCCGGCACGTCGGTGGCGACGATCGCCCGCCCGCAGGCCGCCGCCTCCAGCAGGCTTTTCGGCAGCCCTTCGCCGCCCAGCGTCGGCAGCACGGCGATGTGGCAGCGCCGCCACAGGTCGCGAATGTCGTCGAGATGGCCCGCCAGTTCGACCTTCGGACGGGCGGCCCAGCCGTCGAGGACCGGCTGCGGGAAGGAGGTGGGGTTCGCCGGGTCGGGCTGGCCGGCCAGGATCAGTCGCACGTCCAGCCCCTTGCCCAGCAGGCGGCCGTGCGCCTCGACCAGCCGGTCCATGCCCTTGTTGGCGAGCAGGCGGGCGGCGCAGCCGATGGTCACCGGCGGCTCCGGCGGCTCCGGCAGGACCGCGTGGTGCGCCGTGTCGATGCCCGAACCGCGGATGATGCAGGTCTTGTCCGGGGTGATCAGGCGCTGCGCCAGCAGGGTCCGGCGGTCGTCCTCGTTCTGCAGGATGGTGACGCTGTTGGGCCGGCGCAGCATGCCGCCCAGGACCGGCTTCGCCAGCCGACCGGCCAGCCGGGCCTTGGCGCCACCGGTGCCGAGGAACATGGTGCCGAGCCCGGCCAGGGCGTTGACCACGGCGGGAACGCCAGCCTGCCACGCCGCCAGCCCGCCCAGCACGACCGGCTTCACGGCCACATGATGAACGATGTCCGGCGCCTCGCGGCGGTAGAGGGCGGCGATCTCCGCCACGGCGGACAGGGCGCCCAGCGGGTTGACGCTGCGCCGCTGCCAGGACAGGGGAAGCACGCGGAAGCCCTCGGCGGCGATGCGGTCGCCATGCCGGTCAATCCGGGCGGCCACCGCGACGTCGAAGCCGGCGTCGCGCGCGGCGCGGGCCATCGGCAGCCGATGCGACCAGAAATACCAGTCCTCGGTGACGAGGTAGATCAGCTTTGGTTTCACGGACACGTTGCGGATCTCGGGGGGGCGGATCTCGGAGGGGCGGATCGGAACGGCGGACCTCAGGCGAGGCCGTGGTAGCCCTTGTACCACGCGACGAAGCGGGGCAGGCCGGTCTCGATCGAGGTGGTCGGCTCATAGCCGAGGTCGCGGCGGCTCGCCTCGATGTCGGCGGAGGTTTCCGGCACGTCGCCGGCTTGGATCGGCTCCATGGTCATGTTCGCCTTGCGCCCCAGCGACTCCTCGATGATGCCGATGAAGCGCATCAGATCCTCGGTCCGGTTGTTGCCGAGGTTGTAGACGGCGTGGGGCGCCCCGTTGGCATCGGCGGCCGCCGGGCGGTCGAGCGCCGCCAGCACGCCCGCCGCGATGTCGTCCACATAGGTGAAGTCGCGCTTCATCCGCCCCTCGTTGAAGACGCGGATCGGGCGGCCCGCCATGATCGCGTCGGCGAACAGGTAGGCGGCCATGTCCGGGCGGCCCCACGGGCCGTAGACGGTGAAGAAGCGCAGGCCGGTCGCCGGAAATTTGTAGAGATGGCAGTAGGCGTAGGTCATCATCTCCGCCGCCTTCTTCGTCGCGGCGTAGATGGACATCGGGGAGTCGACGCGGTCCTCCACCGAGAAGGGCATCTTCTTGTTGGCGCCGTAGACGGAGGAGGTGGAGGCGTAGACGAAATGCCTCAGCTTCGGCATGCGCCTTGCGGCTTCCAGCATCGCCACCTGCCCAGTGACGTTGGCGTCCACATAGGCGTAGGGGTTCTCCAGCGAATAGCGCACCCCGGCCTGGGCGGCCAGATGCACGACGCCGGTCGCCGCCGCGAAGTCGGGGGCCAGCGCCTCGACCGCCGTGCGGTCGGACACGTCGGCCTTGATGAAGCGGAAGCCGGGACGGGCGGTGAGGCGGGCCAGCCGCGCCTCCTTCAGCGCCACGGAATAGTAGTCGTTGAGGTTGTCGATCCCCAACACCGTCTCGCCGCGGTCCAGAAGGGCTGCGGCGACGTGCGAGCCGATGAAGCCGGCCGCGCCGGTGACCACGATCGTCATATCCACCATCCTTGACGGGCCTGCGCCGGCCAGACGCTCGTCTCAAAGGTAACGCGCGTCAACAGCCCGTCTTATGCCCGACCCGGGGACCGGACGCCAGTCCGCAAAAATCCTCCACCGCTTGACAGCCGCCGGGCGCACCCGATCTACTGCCGCAACCTTAATCACGTTGCCGAGCCGGACATCCATGCCGCCGAAGAAGAATCCCGCGAACCTCAACCCGCTGCAGCTCAAGACGCTGACCCTCCTTCAGGAACTCGCCCGTCTGGAGCAGAAGCCGGTCGAGGGCGAGGAGGGGGCCTTCCAGGTCACCAACCTGCCGCACGCCCATGGCAACCACTTCCATCTGGGCAGCGCGGTCGTCGCCTCCCGCGACGCCACCGGCCTGACCAACGAGGCCGTCTGGACCATCCTTGAGCGCAAGGGCATGCTGCGCCGCGATGCCGGTTACGGCGTCGTGACCGCCGAGGGCATGGCCTACGAGACGGGCCTGCGCGACAGCATCCTGCACCGCTCCGACCACTAAAAGCGAGGGCGCGCGCCGTGTGCGGCATCTGCGGCTTCCTGGCCGACTCTGGGCCTGCATCCGGGCTTGAGGCCACAGCACGGCGCATGGCCGACACCATCGCCCACCGCGGGCCCGACGGGGACGGCGTGTGGGCGGATGGGGGAGCCGGGATCGCGCTCGGCCACCGGCGGCTCTCCATTGTCGAGCTGTCGCCGCTGGGCCGCCAGCCGATGGAGTCGGCGGACGGGCGCTGGGTCATCGTCTACAACGGCGAGATCTACAATTTCCAGGACCTGCGGGCGGAACTCGAATCCGCCGGCCACCAATTCCGCGGCCATTCGGACACCGAAGTGCTGCTGGAAGGCTGCGCCGCCTGGGGCGTCAAGCGCACCGTGCGTCGGCTGGTCGGCATCTTCGCCTTCGCCCTGTGGGACCGCCGCGAGCGCACGCTCCACCTTGTCCGTGACCATCTGGGGGTGAAGCCGCTCTATTGGGCGCGGATGGGCGGGGCGCTGCTGTTCGGCTCCCAGCCCAAGGCGCTGCGCGCCCATCCCGCCTTCACGGCGGAGATCGACCGCGACGCCTTGTCCGCCTTTCTGCGATTCAGCTACGTCCCGGCGCCGCACAGCATCTACCGGGGCGTTCACAAGCTGGAGCCGGGCAGCATCCTGACCCTCCGTCCGGGACGCGAACCCGAGCGCAGCGTCTATTGGGATGCCGGCGACGCGGCGCGGGCCGGAATCGCCGACCGGTTGGCGCTGTCCGACGACGACGCGACGGATGCGCTGGAAGCGCTGCTCAAGGACGCGGTCGGGCGGCAGATGATGGCCGACGTGCCGCTGGGCGCCTTCCTCTCCGGAGGGATCGACAGCTCCGCCGTCGTCGCGCTGATGCAGGCGCAGAGCGCGCGGCCGGTGCGCACCTTCACCATCGGGTTCGGCGAGGACGGCTACGACGAGGCGGTGCACGCCCGCGCGGTCGCCGCCCATCTCGGCACCGAGCACACCGAGCTTCGGGTGGAGGCCAGCCACGCGCTGGAGGTCATCCCCAAGCTGGCCGACTGGTACGACGAGCCCTTCGCCGACAGCTCCCAGATCCCGACGCTGCTGGTGTCGGAGATGACCCGGCGCTCCGTCACCGTGGCCCTGTCCGGCGACGGCGGGGACGAGCTGTTCGCCGGCTACAACCGCTATCTCACGGCGCCCGCCCTGTGGCGGCGCATGGCGTCGCTGCCCGCCGGGCTGCGCCGGGGCGCCGCCGGGCTGATCCGCGCCGTACGGCCGGCGGGCTGGGACGCGCTGGCCGGGCTGATCCCCGAGGGGCGGCGCCCGCGTCAGACCGGCGACAAGCTGCACAAGCTGGCCGGCGTGCTGGACGCCGCGGGGCCGGACGCCATCTACCGCCGGCTGGTCAGCCAGTGGCAGGACCCTAACGCGCTGGTCCGCGGCGGGCGGGAGCCGCAAGGCCCGGCCTGGGACGACGGGCTGGCGGCGGGCATCCCCGATTTCGTCGAACGGATGCAGCACCTCGACAGCGTCACCTATCTGCCGGACGACATCCTGGCGAAGGTGGACCGCGCCAGCATGGGCGTGTCGCTGGAGGCCCGCGTGCCGCTGCTCGACCACCGGGTGGTGGAGTTCGCTTGGCGCGTGCCGCCCGCGCAGAAGCTGCGCGACGGCAGGGGCAAATGGCTGCTGCGTCAGGTGCTCTACCGCCATGTCCCGCCGGCCCTGGTGGAGCGGCCCAAGGCCGGTTTCGCCATCCCGCTGGACGGCTGGCTGCGCGGCCCGCTGCGCGACTGGGCGGAGGATCTGCTGGACGAGGGACGGCTGCGCCGGGAAGGGTTGCTCGACCCCGCGCCGATCCGCGCCTGCTGGGCGGAGCATCTGGCCGGAACCCGCAACAACCAGCACCGGCTCTGGAACGTGCTGATGTTCCAGGACTGGAACCGCCGCTGGGGCAGCGCCGCCGCCCCGGCTCCGCTTGCCGCGAGCGCCGCATGACGACCGACGAGACGACCAAGACACCCGCTGCGACTCCCGCCGCCCCGCCGAAAAAAGACGACAAGCAGGACCGGCTCGCTGCCCGTCTGCGCGAGAACCTGCGCAAGCGCAAGGAGCAGGCGCGCGGGCGGGAGAAGGACGGCCAGCCGGGCTGATCGTCACAGGGCTGATGACTCATTTGCCGCATCGGCCCGGTTTTACCCGCACGCTATCGTTGCCGCCGATCCGGAATGGGGCAGGGCAGGGCCATGGTGGTTGAGTCGGCGCGGGCGCGCCTGTGGGGCTATGGCTGCATCGTCGCCTCGGCCCTGCTGTTCGGCGTGGCCGGGACGGCGGCGAAGATGATGTTCGTCGCCTCCATGCCGCCGCTGGTCATGATCGCGGTGCGCGCCATGGTGTCCGCCGCCGTACTGGCCCTGATCATGCTGGCGCTCGGCCGGCCGATCCGGGTGCGGCGGGCGGACCTGCCCTTACTGGCGGAACTGGCGGTTTGGCTGACGCTGGTCAACCTGACCTTCTTCTACGCCATCGCCCTGACCAACGTGGCGCTGGCGCTGATGCTGGAATACACCGCGCCCATGCTGATCGTGGCCGCCGGGCTGCTGCTCGGCACCCACCGGATGAACCGGGTGGTGGCGCTGATCCTGGTGGGCAACGCCGCCGGCTGTTTCCTGCTGGTCGGCGCCTACGACCCGGCCCTGTGGTCGGGCAACGCGCTGGGGGCGGCGGTCGGTATGCTCTGCGCCGTGTGTTTCGCCGCCTACAACGTCCGCTGCGCCCACGGCCACCGGCGGGGGCTGGACAGTTGGTCGATGACCTTCTGGCCCTTCTTCCTGTCGGCGCTGTTCTGGCTGCTCGCCACTCCGGCTATTGATTACGCAGCGGTCGAGGTGACCTGGGAGACGGTCGGTTTCGTCCTGTTCATCGGCGTGTTCGGCACGGTGGCGCCCTACTGGCTCTATCTGGAAGGGCTGAAGACCATCGAGCCGTTCCCGGCGACGGTGATCGGCATGCTCGATCCCGTCTTCGCCGGGGTGACGGCCTTCCTGCTGCTGGGCGAGAGCTTCGAGCCGCCCCAACTGGCCGGCATGGTCGTGGTCTGCGCGGTGATCGTCTTCCTGAAGCGCAATGAATCCGCCGTGCAGGCTATTCCCCGTCCCGCTGCAGAGCCTTCCTGAGCCAGATCTGCGTGTGCCCCGGCGGGTAGCCCTCCATCTCCGCCCAGACCTCGTAGCCCTGCTTGCGGTAGAAGCCAGGCGCCTGGAAATCGTAGGTGTAGAGGCGTGACCAGCGGCAGCCGCGTTTCACCGCCTCCCCCTCGGCCGCGGCGAGCAGGCGGGCGCCGAGCCCGCCGCCGCGCCGGCTGTCATGGACCCACAGATAGTCCACATACAGCCACTCCCAGTTCGTGTAGCCAGTCAGCCCAGCCATCAGCGCCCCGTCCGCGCCGCGGACGGTCACCTGGAGGTCCCGCAGGTCGTAGGGGGCGGTGAAGCGCTCGTTGAAGGCGCGCAGTTCGCCATGGATCTGCTTCACCTCGTCCGGGTCGAGCCGCCCGGAGAGGGAGAGGGTCAGGTCGTCCACCATGCTGTCCCGGGCGCTGTCCTGTGTCACGCGGTCTGTCCTTTCAATTGCGGCGGGAGAAGGGCTTCCATGAGAAAAAGCCTCAATTCCTTCCCTTGAGCGCGCCCGCATGCTCCGCTACAACGCCTGACAGATTCAATCCCCGTAAGACCGGAGGAGTCCGACGATGATGGGCATCATGCGGACCCTCGGACCCGCAAGATGGCCTAATCCGCCGGGCTTCGGCCTTTTCGACAGCATCTGACCGGACAAGACAGCTTCATGGACAAGATCCGCATCCGCGGCGGCAAGCCCCTTCACGGGTCGATCACGGTCGGGGGCGCCAAGAACGCGGCGCTGCCCCTGATGACCGCGGCGCTCCTCACCGACGGGACGCTGACGCTCACCAACCTGCCGATCCTCGCGGACATCAACACGCTGTGCAACCTGCTGCTCCAGCACGGCGTCGCGATCCACATGGCCGGGGCGGGCGGGGATTGCGCCGGCCGCGTGGTGGAGTTCACCGCCCGCGACATCACCAACACCACGGCCCCCTACGACCTCGTCCGCAAGATGCGGGCGAGCGTCCTGGTGCTCGGCCCGCTGCTCGCCCGCTGCGGCGAGGCCAAGGTGTCGCTGCCCGGCGGCTGCGCCATCGGCGCGCGCCCGGTCGACCTGCACATCAAGGGCCTGGAGGCCATGGGGGCAGACATCCGCATCGAGGGCGGCTACATCGTCGCCAAGGCGCCTCCGGGCGGCCTGCGCGGTGCGGAGTATGTCTTCCCCAAGGTGTCGGTGGGCGCCACCGAGAACCTGCTGATGGCCGCCACTCTGGCCCGTGGCACCACGGTGCTGGTCAACGCCGCCCGCGAGCCGGAGGTCAGCGACCTCGCCGACTGCCTCGTCAAGATGGGCGCCAAGATCACCGGCATCGGCACCGACCGGCTGACCATCGTCGGCGTCGACCGGCTGAACGGCGCCCGCCACATGGTGGTGCCGGACCGCATCGAGACCGGCACCTACGCCATGGCGGCGGCAATGACGGGCGGCACGCTGGACATCCTGAACACCCGCATGGACCTGATCAAGGCGGCGGTGACCGCCCTGGTCCCGGCGGGCGTGGAGTTCACCGAGATCGAGACCAACGGCCAGACGGGCATCCGTGTCTCCCGCGCCAACGGCGAGCTGGTCGGCGTGGACGTGATGACCGAGCCCTATCCCGGCTTCCCCACCGACCTTCAGGCCCAGATGATGGCCCTGATGTGCACGGCCAGGGGTGCAGGCATGATCACCGAGACCATATTTGAGAATCGGTTCATGCACGCGCCCGAGCTGACCCGCATGGGGGCCCGCATCACGGTGCACGGTTCCTCCGCCCTCGTCCGGGGTGTGGAGCGTTTGACCGGCGCGCCCGTTATGGCGACGGATCTCCGCGCGTCGGTGTCGCTGGTCCTGGCCGGTCTTGCGGCGGAAGGGGAGACGACGGTCAACCGCGTCTATCACCTCGACCGCGGCTACGAGCGGCTGGAGGACAAGCTGGCGGCCTGCGGCGCGGACATCGAACGCATCCGGGCGGAGGACGACTGACGGCGTCCTGCGCCCGTCCAGCCGTCCACAGCGAAGGGAAGCTCATGACCGCCACGCCGATCCGCCTGCGCGCCCAGGATGCCGAGGATCTGAAAGTCGTCTCCGCCTGCCTGCAGGACGCCATCCTGCCGATCGGCGACATGTGCTTCCTGCCCGAAGAGGCGCGCTTCGTGCTGGTGGCCAACCGCTTCAAGTGGGAGACGGCGGGCAAGCGCCGCCCCGGCCCCACCGCTGACGACGACCATCTGACCCCCTTCGAGCGCGTCAATTGCGGCGTGCGGATCGAGGGGGTGAAGGCCGTGAAGCTGCGCGGCCTCGACGTGAGGAACCGCGCGCAGATCCTGGAACTGCTCTCCGTCGAGGCGGCGGAGGGCGCCCTGGTCCTGAATTTTGCCGGCGGCGCCTGCATCCGCCTGGAAAGCCCGTCCTGGACCTGCTTCGTGGAGGATCTGGGCGAGCCCTGGCCGACCGGCTGCAAGCCCTGCCATCCATTGGAAGACGAACAATAATCGGGAGACCGCCATGAAGGCGCGGGTGAAGTGGGTTGATGGGCGGATGTTCGTCGGCGAGTCGGGCAGCGGCCACGCCGTGGTCATGGACGGCGCGCCGGAGGCGGGCGGGCGCAATCTGGGCATCCGTCCCATGGAGATGCTGCTGATCGGCATGGGCGGCTGCACCGGCTTCGACGTGGTGATGATCCTGGAGAAGGGCCGTCAGGCCATCACCGACTGCGTGGCCGAGATCGAGGCCGAGCGCGCCGAGACCGACCCCAAGGTCTTCACGAAGATCCACGTCCATTTCGTGGTCACCGGGCGCGGACTGGACCCGGCAAAGGTCGAGCGCGCCATCGCCCTGTCGGCGGAGAAATACTGCTCCGCCTCCATCATGCTGGGCGCCACCGCCGCGATCACCCACGATTTCGAGATCGTGGAAGCGCCGTAAGCGTAACGGCGGCGGAACTATGGTGGCGGAACCGGCGGGCTCCAGGCGGGTTGGGACAGCGTCGATGCCCGTCCCAGCCCATGGAGCCCCGCCGCCATGCCCACCAATCCCGTTGCCGGCCGGACCCGGCCCGTCGTCGTCGTCACCGGAGCGTCCGCCGGGGTCGGGCGGGCGACGGCGCTTGCCTTCGCGCGGGAATGGGGTGCTGCGGTCGGGCTGATCGCCCGCTCCCGCGAGGCGCTGGAGGAGGTGGCGGCGGAGATCGGACGAGTTGGCGGCACGGCGCTGGTGCTGCCCGCCGACGTCGCCGACGCCAAGGCGGTGGAGGCCGCCGCCGACGAGGCCGAGCGCACGCTCGGTCCCATCGACGTCTGGGTCAACAACGCCATGGTGACGGTGTTCGGGCGCATCCGCGACCTGACGCCCGAGGAGGTGCGGCGGGTGACCGAGGTGACCTATCTCGGCTCCGTCCACGGCACGATGGCGGCGCTGCGCCGCATGCTGCCGCGCGACCGCGGTCTCATCCTCCAGGTCGGGTCGGCGTTGGCCTACCGCTCCATCCCGCTCCAGGCGGCCTATTGCGGCGCCAAGAGCGCCATCCGCGGCTTCATCGACAGCCTGCGCTCCGAACTCATCCACGACGGCAGCCGCCTGCAAGTGACCATGGTCCATCTGCCCGCCGTCAACACGCCGCAGTTCGACTGGGCGCGCAGCCACATGCCGCGCCGGGCGCGGCCGGTCGGCGCCATCTTCGACCCGGACGACATCGGCCGCGCCATCGTCCGGGCTGCGGCGGACCCGAAGCGGGAGCACTGGCTGGGCTTCACCACCGCCGAGGCGATCCTCGGCACGCAGGCGCTTCCCGCCTACGCCGACTACCGGGTGGCCTTCACCGCTTTCGAGGGGCAGGAAACGGAGGAAACGGAAGCGCCGAACCGGCCCGACAATCTGTTCGAGCCGGTTCCGGGCCTGCACCGCACGCATGGGCGCTTCACCGGCCAGGAGGAACGCCTGTCGGTCAGCACCACGGGAACCGCCGCCTGCGGCTTCGCCTTCCTCGCCGGCTTGGCCTTGGCCGGAGGAATCGGCTACGCCGCGCGCGCGGCCCTGCGGAAGGAACGCGCCTGATGGCGGCGGTGGGTCAGGGTGTGATCAGCTTCAGCCCGAGAATGCCCGCCACGATCAGCGCGATGCAGCCGAGCCGCAGGATGTCGGCGGATTCCCCGTAAAGCAGGATGCCCAGAAGCACCGTGCCGACCGTTCCGATGCCGGTCCACACGGCGTAGGCGGTGCCGAGCGGCAGCGACTTCAGTGCCATCCCAAGCAGGGCGAGGCTGATGACCATCGAGGCAACGGTCAGGGCGGTGGGAATGGGACGGGTAAAACCCTCCGTCTGCTTCAGGCCGACAGCCCAGCCGATTTCGAAGAGACCGGCGAAGAACAGGATGACCCAGGACATGGAACACCTCCGATGGATTGGAGGCAGGGTCGTCCCCGCCGAACTCCCCACGCCCGAAACGGGCGTGCCGCGGTGAGGTCGTCCTCACGGGAGGGCGACCGGGATATGGGGATGCGGGCGGTCCGGTCAAGCCCCGTCCCAGCGGTGGCCGCTGTCGGTTTCGCACAGCACGGCGACCTCACGGCGGGGGCAGCGGCGGTCATCCAGCGGCAGGACCGTAAAGCCGGGCGCGGGGCGCTCGCGGGTGGCCGGTTGCGACGGCGAAGGGGGCTGGGGGTGCGGTGTGGTGCGGCGGGTCATGGCGGTCACCGGAGCAAGAGGGTCGTTCGCTCCACTCTAACCACGGTGTCCTCCCCGCGCTGTGGCGGGGCTCACAGAAGGGATCAGGCCCGCTTGCGCTCCGTCGCATCCTTGGGCAGGAACAGGCGGCAGGTCAGCACCGGACCGATCTCGTAGCCGTTCACGCGGGGGAAGCGCTGGGCGACGCGGTCCAGCGCCTCCTTCTGGTTGGCGGCGACGACCAGATAGGCCCGCCCGTCGCGCCAGGAGGCGGCCATGGCGCCGCTGGTGTAGAGCGCGTCGGGCGCGCGGCGCACCGTCACCTCCCAGATGGTTCCGGGCCGGGCCTCCAGCCGGTCGAAGACGTGGAACAGCTCCATCGGCGCCTGCTGGACCGCGTCGAGTTGCCGTTCCAGCACCTCGGCCTGCCGCTTGGCCTCGGCCAACGCCTCCTCCAAGCCGCCCAGCGTCCCGCGCGTCGTCTCCAGCGTCTTCCGGGCCTCCTGGATGCGCTGCTCCATGCTCCGGATGTCCTTCTCGGCGGTGGCGATCTCGCCGCGCGCCGCGCGGACGCGGCGTTCGCCCATCCGGTTCACCAGGACGCTGGCCCCGAGCAGCAGCAGCGAGGCGTAGAGGATGATCGCGGTCATAACGAGTCCGGCCGTGCGCTGTCGTTGGCCCCGCTTCCGGCTGGGATCAGCGGGATCGTCTCGGGCCGCGAGGACAGCACCCCGTTGCGCGCGCTGAAGGCGCGCTGGAGCATCGCCGCCGCGGCGTCCGGCGTGTCGGCCCACACCCGGGCGATGTTCCGGCGATCCCAGATCGCCCGCGCGAACAGCATGCGCCGAGGATCAAGCCGGGCGAAGTTCGGGACGGTGCGCAATTCGCTCTCATAGCGCTGGGCGCCGCTCTGCGCGTCGCCGATTTCGTGCACCAGGGCGATCTTGGACGCCTTGACCGATGCGATCAGTCCGGTCAGGCGCCCGCGCTCGGCGGTCAGCCGGTCGAGAGCCTCCTGCCGCGCGGCGCTTTCGGACTGGACGGCCTCGATGCGGTGGCCAAGGTCGGCGAGGTCGGCGGCCTGGGCCTCCAGCTTCCGCCGCAGCAGCGCCTTGCGGCTGCCGGCGGCGGTCAGGCGCGAGGCCTCGTACACCACGGCAAGGCCCAGCGCGCCGACGCACAGGACCAGCACGGCGAGGGCGAAGGTGTCCATGTTCATCGCATCATCACCCGGACCATCAGCGCAGGCCCTGAGTGCCGGAAAGATCCGCGACCCCGGCCATGGAATGCCCTGGCCGTCTGATGAGCGCCGGGGATGGGTCTCCGGAGCGCCGCGCGGCTTCGAACAGGTCCCGCAGTCCTCGATCGGCAGGCGCCGGGCCGCTGCCAAGCATGGGAAGGTTGGAGGCGCTGCCGTTCCTCTCCTCGCTGTGCGCCGTCAGCCACGCCGCGGCGGCATCGACCAGAGGCAGAGGCAGCAGCGCCCGAAGCGCCGCGCCGAGCAGGGGGTCGCGACGGGTGTAAAGACCGGCCACCGCGAACAGGGCCATCGCCTCCGGCGGGACGCTGTCGTTGGCCATCGCGCCGCGCACGCAGGCCAGCAACTCGTCGATCTCCATGTCCGGTGCCCGCCCTCCCAGCATCCTCCAGCTATCGGACAGGCGCAGCGCGGTGGTCAGCGTCTCCACGTCCGCGCCGTCCAGCGGTCGGAGCGCCACGACGCCGCCGGGGATTGCCAGGGCGCTGGCGGCGCGCATGCGGTGGGTGTTGGCCTCCTCCAGGAACAGGGCGAGCGCGGCGGGGTCGGTGCGCAGCGCGTCCAGGACGGTCAGCGAGCGGTCGCGCAGACTTTCCGCCCAGTTCACCATCTCCGGCGAGGCGAGCACCCGGTCCAGGGCGCCGTCGGCCAGCCGGTTCTCCAGGCGGTTCTGTACGGTGGCCGGCAGATCGTCCATCCGCCGCGACAGGGCCGGCCACCAGCCGGCGGTGTCGAGGACGCGGATGCATCCGGGCAGCGGATCGGCGACCGACAGCAGGGCCGGATCGCGCAGCATCACCGGCTCCAGCCACCGCGCCCACAGGCGGCGCGTGTGCGCCTGCCGTCGGCTGGACAGCAGGCCGAGAACCATGGCGCGGACCGGCAGCCCGGCTGGCCGGTCCGCGGTCCGCGATGCACCGGGACGGCGGTCGAAGCGCGACAGGAACCGGCGGAACGCCCCGTACCGGCCGGTGGGCGCACCGTCCAACCCGGTGCCGTCCGGCTTCGTGGCGTTTGGGATCATGCCGTCCAGGTCCCTGCCATTGGAATCCCCATTTTTGAGGTCCCCGCCCTTGAGGTTCATGTCCATACGCGGGCAAACTCCCTCGTTTACGGAGAGTATAAAAGATTACAGTAATACTTGGGTATGCATCAAAGGGCAGAATTGGCCCAAATTCGTGCTGGGTTCCTCTAATGCATGACGTTTTGTGACAATTTGCTACACCCCTGGACGGGTGGGCTTAGGTCTCGTACCGCTTTGGTGCCTTCCTTGTCCGTCGATGCGGAACCATTTGGGTAGGTCATGCGTGGAGGATAGCATGGGCCAGGATATGGACGAAGGTCTGGACGACGAACCGTTGTTCGGACCCGACGACGGCTTCGCCGACGACTCCACGGCCAACGCCCGGCCGGCGGACCCGTGGCCCGTGCTGGTGGTCGACGACGATCCCCAGGTCCATACCATGACCGAGGTGCTGCTGCGCGATTTCGAGTTCGAAGGCCGCCCGTTCGAAGTGGTCAGCGCCCTGTCCGCCGCCGCCGCGCGGTCGCTGCTGCTGACCCGTCCGGACATCCCGGTGGCGCTGCTCGACGTGGTGATGGAGACGGACGACGCCGGTCTGCGTCTGGTTCGCTTCATCCGTGAGGATCTGAACAACCACCGCATGCGCATCATCCTGCGCACCGGCCAGCCCGGACAGGCGCCGGAGCGTGACGTGGTCGTCGCCTACGACATCAACGACTACAAGGCCAAGAGCGAGCTGACCGCCCAGCGCCTGTTCACCACGCTGGTCAGCGGGCTGCGGGCGTGGCGCGACATCGTCACCATCGAACGGCACCGCCAGGGGCTGGAGCGCATCCTTGCCGCCTCCGCCCCGCTGTTTGAAACCCGCTCCATGCGCACGCTGGTGGAAGAGCTGGTGGACCAGCTCAGCAAGGTCGTGGACAACAGCGGCGGCGCCGTCCTGGCCTGCCGCATGGTGGACCGCGGCGACGGCAAGACGCGGGCCACCGTGGTCGCCGGCTCGGGCCGCTTCGCGCGGTTCGTCGGGCGGCCCGCTTCCGACGTCCTGGAGCCCGACCTGACCGCCCAGGTGATCGCCGCCTTCGAGATCCAGCAGAGCAGTTTCGGGTCGGCCCGCTGCATCTTGGCCTTCCGCACGCGGGAGCATGGGACGACGGTCTTCGCCCTTGAGCGGAGCGAGCCCTACCGCGAAGACGATCACCGGTTGCTGGAGCTGTTCTGCGCCCGCGTCATCATCGGTTTCGACAACGTGTGCCTGTACGAGGACTTGGTGGCGCTGAACCAGTCTCTGGAACGGCGCGTCGGCGAGCGGACGGCCGAGCTGGCCGCCAACCAGGCCGCCCTGGTCGCCGCCAAGGAACGGGTGGAGCGGGCCCTGGAGGCGGAACTGGTGGCCCGCGAGCAGCAGCGCCAGTTCGTCACCATGGTCAGCCACGAGTTCCGCACGCCGCTGGCCATCATCGACAGCGCCGCCCAGATGCTGACGCTGCGGGCCGAACGGGAGACCCCGGACTCTCTGGAGCGGCTGCGCGTGATCCGCAGCAGCGTCCAGCGTTTGACCGGGTTGATCGACACGCATTTGACCGACGAGCGGCTGCAGGCCGGCACGCTGCGGGTGCAGCGGGCGGAGGTCGACCTGAGGGCGCTGCTGCGTTCGGTGACCGAACCCTTCCGCACCGCCTACACCGGCTGCGACTTCCACCTCGATCTGGACGGCTTGCCGCCGGTGGTGATGGCCGACGGGCATCTGCTGGGCATGCTGTTCAGCAACCTGCTGAACAACGCCTTTAAGTATTCGGACAGCGATTGTCGCATCACCGTGCGCGGCCAGACCGACGGCGGCATGGCTGTGGTCGAGGTGGCCGACCAGGGCCGCGGCATCCCGCAGCACGAATTGCCCCTGCTCTTCGAGCGGCACTATCGGGGAACCGGCTCCGCGGGCGTGCCGGGGACGGGCATCGGGCTGCACACGGTGCGGCAGATCATCCTGCTGCATGGCGGCTCGATCAGCGCCGAAAGCACGGTCGGGCAGGGCAGCCTCTTCCGCGTCCGCCTTCCGATGAAAAGCTGAACGCGCCGGGTCGGTCCACCGCCGTCCTCCTTTGATAATCCTTCCAGCGCGGCAGACGGAAATGTAACGTGCTCATAACAAGGCCGCCGTGATGGCCGGAAACCGGTCCGGGCCCTTCAGACACGGCGGGCGGCCTTTTCGCACTCCAACGGAAGAACCGTGGACTCCATTATGCTCGCTCAGCAATATGCCGGGATCAAACGGGACCTTGACGAGAAAGGCATCATTTTCTCGTTCAGCGGCTATCTGTCCGAAGGGATACTTTATTCCCTGGGCGAAGCGTTGCGCGAGAAGATGACCCTGGAGGAAACCGATGGCCCGACGGTTCGCCGGGTTTTCGCCGTCTTCGTCGAGCAGATGCAGAACATCATCCGCTATTCGGCCGAAAAGGTGACCGGCGCGCGCGAGAAGCCGGTCGAACTGAGCGCCGGGATGGTCACCATCGGCATGGAGGGCGGGAAGGTCTTCATCGTCTGCGGCAACACCGTGTACAACGCCGACGTGCCGCGCCTGCGCGACCGCCTCGAGTATCTGAAGGGCTTGGACAAGGACGCCATCAAGACCTATTACCGGGAGCAGTTGCGCGAAGCCCCGGAAGAAGGCGCACGGGGCGCCAACATCGGGCTGATCGAGATCGCGCGCCGCGCCAGCGAACCAATCGAGTATGATTTCCTCGAAATGGACGAGGGCAAGAGCTTCTTCTGCCTCAAGGCTCGGATCTGAGAGCGGCTGTGGACATCCGGACGACCATGGAATCCCTGAAATTGCCCGCGACGGGCCGGACGCCCGAAGTCGACTTCGACTTCGCCCAAGGCGTGCTCCGCCTCAGCGGCGAGTCCTATCCCGACGACGTCGCGACCTTCTTCGGCCCGATCTTCGCAGCGCTCCGCGCCTTTCTCGCCGAAGCGGGCGGCCATCCCATCCGCTTCGATATGGAGCTGCTGTATTTCAACAGCTCCAGCGCGAAAGCCCTGATGAACATCTTCCAGATGCTGGAGACGGCGGCCGGTGAAGGACGCAGCATCTCGGTCACCTGGTGCTACGAGGAGAACGACGATTCCATGCAGGAGCTGGGCGAGGACTTTGCCGAGGACCTGCAGCACGTCGCCTTCACCCTCAAACAGATTCCGGCCGACGGGGCGTCATGACCTTCAACCTCTTCGCCGCTGAGGAGCAGGCCATCGAGCAGGCCCGCCTTCTGGGGGAGAGGCTGGGCGCTGCCGCGCCCGAACTGCGCGCCGACTTCGAGGCGCTGGTGGAGGCGTTCCAGCGCAGCACGCGCGAACAGCGCCGCCTGGTCCGGGTCAGCGACCGGCTGCAGGCGCAGCTCGGCTCCGCCAATCAGGAGTTGGAACGGCGGCGGCAGGAAGCGGAGACCGCGCTGGCCGACCTGCGCGAGGCCCAGGAGGCGATGGTCCGCGCCGAGAAGCTGGCCTCCCTGGGCGCCCTGGTGGCCGGGGTGGCGCACGAGATCAACACCCCCGTGGGCATCGCCGTGTCCTGCGCGTCGCATCTGTCCGACGCCACCGCCGGGCTGCGCCGGCGCGCCCAGTCGGGCGAGCTGAGCAAGGCGGACTTTTCCCGCTATCTGGCCACGGCCACGGACACCTCGGCGCTGATCCTCACCAACTGCGAGCGGGCGGCCAAGCTGATCGCCAGCTTCAAGCAGGTGGCGGTGGACCGCGCCAGCGCCGAACGGCGGGCCGTGAATCTCAACCGCTACATTCAGGAGACGCTGGTCAGCCTGGAACCGAAGCTCCGCCAGGGTCGGCACACCATCGCCGTATCCTGCCCGGACGGGCTGGTGGTCGACAGCTATCCCGGCGCGCTGTCGCAGATCCTGACCAACCTCGTGATGAATTCGGTCACCCATGCCTTCGTCGACGCGCAGGGCGCGGAGGGGCAGGGCGGCGCCCTGTCGATCACGGTGCAGGAACCGGAGCCCGGCACCGTGCGGCTGGATTACACCGATGATGGACGGGGCATTCCGGCGGACCATCTGCCGCGGGTCTTCGATCCCTTCTTCACCACCCGGCGCGGCGAGGGAGGAAGCGGGCTCGGCCTGCACATCGTGCACAATCTGGCGGTCGGAGCGCTGAAGGGGACGATTTCTGTGAACAGCGCGCCGGGGCAGGGCACGCGTTTCGTCCTGACCTTTCCGACAAGCACGCCTCCGGACGACCCCTCCGCCTGAACTGATTCAGATCACGCGGACCGGTGCGGAGAACACATAACCCACGCCGTGGACCGATTTGACCGGCGCGGTCTCGCCGATGGCGTTTTCCACCTTGTGGCGCAGGCGCCCGACCACCGTATCGATGGAACGGTCATCGGGATTCCAACGGCGGTTGTAGAGCGCCACGGAAATCTGGTCGCGAGTCGCCGGCTGGCGGGCCTGACCGGCCAGCAGGGAGACCAGCTTCATCTCCATGCTCGTCAGGCTGACCCGCACGCCCGCCGGGCTGGTCAGCGCCCAGGCCGTTGCGTCCAGTATCCAGTTGGCTTCGTCCGTCGCGGGCTGGCCGGAGGATTGCGGGGCCGGCGGGGTGGTGGCGCCGTTGCTGGTCTCCAGACGGCGGAGAAGGGCCTTGGCCTGGGCCTCCAGTTCACGCATCTCGACGGGCTTGACCAGATAGGCGTCGGCGCCCAGCTCCAACCCGACCACCCGGTCGACGGTGGAGCCGCGGGCGGTCACCATGATGATTCCAACAGCGGGATTCTCGCGCAGCCGCGTGGCGATCTTAAATCCGTCCTCGCCCGGAAGATTGACGTCCAGAACAACCAAGGATACTGGGCGTGACGCGATCTGCTCGTCCAGTTCGCGTCCATTCTTCGCTCCGATCGCGTCGAAGCCGCAACTGCGCAGGTACTCGATCATGTCACGTCGCAGAGACGCCTCGTCCTCGACGACAACGATCGTAACGGCCGCCATCCCCTCTGCTCCCCCGTTACCGGTGCTTATTGTTCATAGGGCCGGCGCGGAAATTATATGAAGTCGAATCGTAGGTCGAGTGACTTCGGCCCGCAACGGCCCCCTGCTGCACTATTACGCAATCTTTCGAAGGGTAGTTACGCGATTTCCCACAGTGTGTTCCACGTCGGGGCCGCCGGGTCGCCGGCCAGCCGGACCCGGAAGCCGATCATGGTGATGTCGTCGCGCTGCGGGCGGTCGCCCTGGAAGCCGGACAGGCTGGCCTCGATGCGCTCCTTCTGCCGGTCGAGCGGCAGCGCTCGGCATTCCTCGACCACGCCGTGCAGCCGGCGCTTGCCGAAGCTCCGCCCCCGTTCCCCGCCGCACTGGTCGGTCAGCCCGTCAGTGCAGATGTAGAAGGTCTGGTCGGGTTGCAGCTCCAGGCTGTGGTTCGTGAAGGCCGGGGTGGGTCCGGACGCGCGGTAACCGAGGCTGCGGCGGTCGGCGCGGATCTCGGTCAATCCGTCCGGACCGGCGATGGCCAGCGGCAGGCGGGCGCCGGCGTAGACGAGCCGCCGCCGCGCCGGCTGGACGTAGCACAGCGCCAGATCCAGCCCGTTGTCGAAACCGCCCTCCCAGTTCGCGGCGTCGCCGTCCTGGTGCAGGGCCGCCCGCACCTTGTCGTCAACCGTGGCGAGCAGCGCCGCGGGATCGGCGGCGCCCATGCCGTCCACCACGTTGTTCAGCACCGCACTGGCCGTCATCGTCATGAAGGCACCTGGCACGCCGTGGCCCGTGCAGTCGGCGACTCCGATCAGGAAGCCGTCTTCGACGTCGCGGTAATAGTAAAAATCACCGCTGACCACGTCGCGCGGGCGCCACAGGACGAAATGCTGGGCCAGCCCGCCCTCCAGCACCTCCGGCTTTGGCAGGATCGAGGACTGGATCAGCTGGGCGTAGTTGATGCTGTCCATGATGCGGCGGTTGATGTCGGCCAGAGCCTCCGTCCGTTCCTGGACGCGGAACTCCAGCGTCTGGGTGTAGTCCTGGACGGTCTCGGCCATGCGGTTGAAGGTCTTGGTCAGGACGCCGATCTCGTCCTCCCGCTCGGTGGCGAGGCGGGCGCCGTAGTCGCCCCGAGACACCGCCTGGGTCGCCTGGGTCAGCCGCCGCAGCGGGCGGAGCACGACGCGGTTCAGCATGACGCTGATGATGGCGATGGCGGTGATCAGGGACAGCAGAAGCAGCCCGACCACCGGCAGCAGCGCTTCCAGCGTGTTGCGGTGGACCTCCTCCGTCGAATAGAGCAGGCGCAGCGTTCCCACCTGCCGGGTCACCCCGTCGCGCCCCCGCAGATCGATGACCTTCTCGACGGTGGTGGAATCGGCGGAGGTCCTGGGGTCTCCGGACACCGCCATCGGTTCGCTGCGCCCCGGCTCGAAGACGGAGACGGCGAGGATGGCAGGGTCGCGCTCGCGCAGCGAATCGATGATGTTGCGGACGGCGCGGTCGTCGATCTCCCAGATCGGGTTGGCCAGCGCGTCCGTCTGCATGGCGGCGACCAGCTGCGCCCGCTTGGTCAGAGCCGAGACCTGCTGGTGTTCCACGATGTTGGCCGACACGGCCACGGCGACCATCCCGACGGCGGCGGCGGTGACCAGGATGACGCTGCCGATGCGGGTCAGCAGCGAACGGTCGCGCCGTCCATCGGCGAGGGAACGCAGTTCGGTCACGGGGCGATTCCCAGCCGGGTCCACAGCGCCGGCAGCGCGCCGCTGCGCTCCAGCCGGTCGAGCGTTGCGTTCACCCAGGCCACGCCGACCGGACCGTCGCGGCGGACCAGGATGGTGTGCTCGTAGATCTGGTCGGTGCGGTCGGACACCAGGAGCAGGGACGCCATGTCGGGGTTGGCCTTGAGGAATTGCGCCAGGAAGGAGCGTGTGACGATGGCCAGCGCGGCGCGTCCGGCGGCGACGCTGCGCACGTTGCCCTCATGCGTGACGGTGAGCCGGGTGTTGAAGCGCTTTTCCAGAACCTCCGGGTCGGCGGTCATGCCGGCGAAGGCGTAATGGTAGCCGAGCCGCCCGAGGATCGTCTTGTCGTCCAGCCGGTCGAAATAGCTCTGGTCCATGCCTGGACCGGCCTTGGCGACGAACACCTCCGCGTCGCGCAGGAACACCCGCGAGGCCTCCACGGGACGCCCCTTCCAGCCCCAGGCGAGGCTTTCGAAGGCGATCATGTCGAAGCGGCCCCGCTCCATATCCTCGTAGCGCCGCTGGGGGGAGGTGCGGACCAGCTCGAACCGGAAGTCGCTCTGCTCCGCGTTCAGCAGGTCGAGCAGGGCCTGCGTGACGCCGCCGCCGGATTCGGTGACGTAGGGAGGAAACTCGTAGCCACCGACCTTGACGGTCACCGGAGCGGTCGCGGAGTCGGCGGTTGCCGCAAGGCCGGACGACGGAAGGCCGCCCGCCGTCATTCCGGCGAGCGCCAAGGCCAGTATCGTCCGGCGGGCAACCGCATTTGCCATCCTCAGCCCCGATGCTGATCGCACGATTGTGCGGAAATTCTACGGCATTTTACCAATGTATGCGCGTATGCAGCAATCTTTGTCGATGAATGTGAAAGAAGATTTTTACCATCAGGCCGCTTCCGTTTCCCGTTCTTCCTCGGCCAGCGCGCCGATCTCATCGCCGCTCAGCGTCTCGCGCTCCAGGAGGGCGGCGGTGATCCGCTCCAGCGCCGCGCGGTCGGCGGCGAGGATGCGGCGGGCGCGCTCCATCCCCTCGTCGGTGATGCGGCGGACCTCCTCGTCGATGCGCCAGGCGGTGCGCTCCGAGCGCACGACGGCGGGGTCGTTGCCGGCGTGGGCGACATAGCCGATGGCGTCGCTCATCCCCCAGGCGGTGACCATGCGGCGGGCGAGATCCGTGGCGGCGCGGAAATCGGCCTCCGCCCCGGTGGTGACGGCGTCCGGGCCGAAGACCAGATCCTCGGCCGCTCGACCGGCCATGGCGACGGCGATGTCGGCCAGCAGCTTGGCGCGCGACACCGACACGCGGTCACCCTCCGGCAGCCGCACCACCATGCCCAGCGCGCGGCCGCGCGGGATGATCGTGGCCTTATGGATGGGGTCGGCCTCGGGGCAGCGGATGGAGACCAGCGCGTGACCGGCCTCGTGATAGGCGGTCAGGCGCCGCTCGTGGGCGGAGAGGGCGAGGCTGCGCCGCTCGTTGCCCATCAGGACGCGGTCCTTCGCCGCCTCGAAATCGGCCATGCCGACGATGACGCGCCCGTTGCGCGCGGCGGACAGGGCGGCCTCGTTGGTCAGGTTGGCCAGCTCGGCGCCGGAGAAGCCGGGTGTGCCCCGCGCCACCGTGCGGACGCAGACGTCAGGGGCGAGGTGCAGCCGTCCGGTGTGAACGCCCAGGATGGCCTCGCGCCCGGCCACGTCGGGCAGCGCGACGTGGATGTGGCGATCGAAGCGGCCCGGCCGCGTCACGGCGGGGTCCAGCATCTCGGCACGGTTGGTCGCGGCGATCACCACCACCTCGCCGCCGTTCACGATGCCATCCATCTCGACCAGGAGCTGGTTCAGGGTCTGCTCCCGCTCCGAATGGGAGTTGGATTCGCCGCGCTTGCCGGCCAGGGCGTCGACCTCGTCGATGAACAGCAGGCAGGGGGCGGCGGCCCGCGCCGTCTTGAAGACGCTGCGCACCCGCGCCGCACCCAGCCCGACGAACATCTCCACGAAGTCGGAGCCGGAGACGGTGAAGAAAGGCACCCCGGCCTCGCCCGCCGCGGCCTTTGCCAGCATCGTCTTGCCGGTGCCCGGCGGGCCGACCAGCAGGATGCCTTTGGGCACGCGGGCGCCGGCCATGGCGAAGCGGCGCGGGTCGCGTAGGAACTCCACGGTCTCGCGAAGCTCATCCTTCGCCTCGTCCACCCCGGCGACGTCGGCGAAGACGGTGCCGGTGTCGCTCGGGCGGACGCGGGTGGCGCGGCTGCCGCCGAGGAACTGCCCGCCGCTGAGCAGAAGCGCACCCACCAGCAGGCCGATCACCAGGAAGGGCGCCAGCTTCTCCAGGACGGAGACGGTGCCGGAGACCAGCCCGCCGGCCGCCTCCTCGAAGGCGATGGCGATCTTGCGCCCGCGCAGCTCCTTCAGCAGGTCGTCGGTGACCGGAACGACGGCGCGCAGCCGCTGGCCGTCCGGCGTGACAGCGTGCGCCCCGTCGCCGCGGAAGGTGACCGAGGCGATGTCCCCCCGTTCGGCCGCCGCCACCAAGTCGCTGTAGGTCGCGATCTCCTCGGCGCCGTCGCGCGTGTAGTCGGTCCAGGCCGCGAAGGCGAACCAGCCAAGCAGAAGCGCAGCAACAACGGCGAGGGCGGTCAGGTATTTTTTCGGGATCGGCGGCATGGCGTCCTACGAAAGCAGCGAAAACCGTTTCCGGCACATCGCTGCCATTGATGAAGGCGCCACCGCCCCGCATCAACCGCATTCGGTCCAGGACTTTTCTTTGACATACAAGTAACGAGAGGGTTAACGGGCCGGATTCACTCCAGCCCGGCCTTCTTGCGCACGTCGTAGCTGCGCGTCCGCGACCATTCCTCCATGAACTTCACCAGTTCCGCATCGGGCGGGTCGGGAAGGACGACCTTCAGCTTCACATACTGGTCGCCGGCCTGCTTGGTCGCCTGGTTCATCACGCCCTTTCCGCGAAGCCGCAGGGTGGAGCCGGTGTTGGCCCCCGGCGGGACCTTCAGGGCGACCGGACCGCTGATGGTGGGCACGCGGATGGTGGCGCCGAGGACCGCCTCGTTCAGGGTGATCGGCACCTCGACATGGATGTCGGAGCCCTGGCGGGTGAAGAAGGGGTGCGCCTCGACATGGACCTCGACGATGGCGTCGCCGGCCCCGAAGCCGCCGGCGCCGGGAAGCCCCTGGCCCTTCAGCCGCAGCTTCGCCTGATCCTCCGTTCCCGGCGGAACGGCGACGTCGATGCTCTTGCCGTTGGACAGGCTGATGCGTCGCTTGGTGCCCTGGGCCGCTTCGACGAAGGGCACGGAGACCGAATAGTTGATGTCGCTGCCGCGCGACCGCGAGCCGCCGCCGGCAGTTCCGCCCGCGGCGCCGCCACCGGGCCCACCGCGCTTGCGTCCGCCGCCGAACAGGTCGGAGAACCAGTCCTCGCCGCCGAAGAAGGAATCATCGCCGGCGCCGCCGGCCCCGCTGTAGGCGCGGCTGCGCCCGGCGTTGGCGCGGGACCGTCCACCGAAGCCGTGATGCCGCTCCTGGCCGGAGGCGTCGATCTCGCCGCGGTCGAAGCGGGCGCGCTTGTCGGAATCCGACAGCAGCGTATAGGCCGCCGAGATTTCCTTGAAGCGCTCCTCGTTCGCGGCGTTGCCGGGCTTCAGGTCGGGGTGGAACTCCTTGGCGAGCTTGCGGTACGCCTTCTTGATGTCGTCGGCGCTCGCGGAGCGGGTGAGGCCGAGGATTTGATAAGGGTCACGCATGCGGTCCACGGACAGAGTTATTCCACCCCGAAGCCCGGGGATGAGGCGTTACGAATTGGCGACGATCTTCCACGTACCGTCGGCCTGTTTGCAAGCGGTTCCGTAGGCCAATTCGGTCTGGCTCTTTGTGGTTACCGTTTGGTGGAACTCCCGGCAATACTGGCCGGCGTTGTTGTAGCCCTCGCGCGTCGTGGTCAGCGAGCCGTAATGGCCCGTTGCCGGGTTGGTCCAGCCGATCTTGTCGCCGACCGGGGCGGCGTAGGCGCGCTTGGCCGCGGTTTCGGCGGCGGCGGCGTCCGATGGCTCGATCGCGGCGGCGCCGATGAAGGCGCCCAGCAGCGGGCCGGTGCCAGAGGACGCGACCTTGCCCGACGCGTTGCCATAGGTCGACGAGATGCGGCCGCCGACGGTCTCCGCGTTCTTGGTGGCTTCCTTGGAGGTGCTGACGCAACCCGCAAGCAGGGCGATCGCCATCGCCGCCGGGACGAGCTTCTTCACGAACATCGATGCTGCCTCGAAAGGTTGGGAGCCGGCATGCCTTGCTTCTGGCGCACCGGTGGACACTCATATATGCGAGGCTATCCTATCTGTGAATTGGGCATATTTGTGAACTGGCAAGACGCCGGAAACGACGCCGAAACCTGACGTTGAAACTTTGGGCCGACGGCCGCGCGACGAGGGGACAATGAGCGAATCCAACGACCGGGACCCGTACGCCCTGTTTCAGGACTGGATGGACGAGGCCACCCGCAGCGAGATCAACGATGCCAACGCCATGGCGCTGGCCACCGCCGACGCGCAGGGGGCGCCGTCGGTGCGCATGGTGCTTCTGAAGGGCATCGATCCGCGCGGATTCGTCTTCTACACGAACACCGAAAGCCGCAAGGGCGAGCAGCTTCTGGCCAACGCCAACGCTGCCTTGTGCTTCCACTGGAAGACGCTGAAGCGCCAAATCCGCGTCGAGGGTTCGGTGGAGCAGGTGTCCGACTCCGAGGCCGACGCTTATTTCGAAAGCCGCCCGCGGGAGAGCCGCATCGGCGCCTGGGCGTCGCAGCAGTCGCGCCCGCTGGAGGGCCGTTGGGAGCTGGAGAAGCGGGTCGCCCAGTTCGCCGCCAAGTTCGGCCTGGGCGCGGTTCCCCGCCCGCCGCACTGGACCGGCTTCCGCATCCTGCCGCGGCGAATCGAGTTCTGGCAGGATCGCCCCTTCCGCCTGCACGAGCGGCTGGTGTACCTGCGCGAGGGTGATCCGGCGGCGCAGGAGCCGGCGCGCTGGACGACGGAGCGTCTCTTCCCGTAAAGGACCGGTACCGTCACCACATAAGAAGACGCTCATGAGCGAAGCGCGTTCGCACCGGCTGCGCCGGTACGCCACCTACGCCAGCGTGTCGGTCTCCCTGACGCTGATCCTGGCGAAGCTGGCGGCCTATCTGGCCACCGATTCGGTCAGCATCCTGTCGTCGCTGATCGATTCGAGCACGGACATGATGGCCTCGGTGGTGACGCTGCTCGGGGTGCGGACGGCGCTGCGTCCGCCGGACGAGGCGCACCGTTTCGGCCATGGCAAGGCGGAGGCGCTGGCCGCCCTGGCCCAGGCCGCGTTCATCGGCGGCTCCGCCCTGTTCCTGACCATCGAGGCGGTGCGCCGCCTCATCACCCCGCAGCCGGTGGGCGAGGGGGCGGTGGGCATTGCCGTGATGCTGCTGTCGATCCTGCTGACCGCCGGCCTCATCACCTTCCAGCGCCATGTGGTGACGGCCACCGGTTCGGTCGCGGTGGGGGCGGACCGGCTGCATTATTCCGGCGACCTGCTGATGAACGCGGCGGTCATCCTGGCGATCCTGCTGACCGGCTGGACCGGGATCAGCGCCTTCGACCCGCTGTTCGGGCTGGGCATCGCCGCCTTCCTGCTCTATGGCGCCCGCAAGGTCGCCAGGGAGGCGCTCAACGTCCTGATGGACCGGGAACTGCCGGCGGAGGAACGGGAGCGCATCGCGGCGCTGGTGATGGCGCAGCCGGACGTCGCGGGAATGCATGACCTGCGCACCCGCAGTTCCGGCATCGGTGCCTTCATCGAACTGCATCTGGAACTCGACCCCGCCCTGTCGGTCGCCAAGGCGCACGACATCACCGACCGGGTGGAGAGCCGCCTGATGGAAGCCTTTCCCGGCGCCGAAGTCCTGATCCACCAGGAGCCCGCCGGTCTTCAGGACGACCGGTTGGACCACCGCATTGCGGATGGCCAGGGCGCCGAAGGCGGTGCCGGCTGACGCTTTTTCCGCCAACGGTTGCGGGCAGGTTACCGGCGCGCAATAATTGAGCATATTGCCTTTTGGAATGACCCTTCCTCCGTTGCGCAATTGTAAGGGTTCGGTAATAATTGCATTGGATTTTAGCGCTCTGCGCATTCTTGTGAACGGATGGCGGAAAAATGGACAGTGTGTTCGGCGGCCGCTCTCATCTGATTGCGGACATTGCCACCGAAGCGGGCAATCTCGGCATCGAGATCGCGGACATCGCGGGCCATGTGGAGGAGGTCAATGGCCGCCTCGGCCATCAGGCCAACGTTTTCGCGCAGTTGCGCGGCACTGGGAACAAGATGTCGGAGAGCACGCAGCGCATCTCCGCCGCCGCGACCGTGGCGCGTTCCGTGACCGAGGAGGCCCGGCAGGAGGTCGAATCGTCCCATGACCGCGTGCAGCGCTCCATGAACGACATCCACGCCCTCGTCGCCGCCGTGGGGAGCATCGAAGGGCAGATCGCCGGCCTTCAGGAGGCGCTGGACCGCGTCGGCCGTGTGGCCAAGGAGATCTTCGTCATCGCCAAGCAGACCAACCTGCTGGCGCTCAACGCGACCATCGAGGCCGCCCGCGCCGGCGAAGCCGGGCGCGGCTTCGCCGTGGTGGCGAACGAGGTCAAGGCCCTGTCCAAGAAGACCAGCGAGGCGACCACGGAGATCGACGCCACGCTGAAATACCTCAACGACCAGGCCCAGCGTTTGATGGCGGAAAGCGCGTCCAGCGCCGGCAAGGCCCGCGCGGTGAGCGAGGGCACCACCGCGATCGGCGCCGTCATCGAAACCGTCGGCCGCGCCATGGCGGAGCTGAACGGCGAGACGGACAAGATCGACGCGGCCTCGTCCGAGATCGGTGCCAACTGCGAAGAGCTTCAGCACGAGATCGACGACCTCGCGGTCGGCGTGCAGCTTTCCAGCGACAATCTGGCCCAGGCGCGCGACCGCGTGAACACGCTGGTCGGGATGAGCGAGCGGCTGATCGGCATCACCGCCGAACTGGACGTGGAGACGGTGGACACGCCCTTCATCCGCATGGTCCGCGACGCCGCGTCGCGCATCTCCGCCGATTTCGAGGACGCGCTTGTGCGCGGCGAGGTGCGCGAGGGCGATCTGTTCGACAGCAACTACCAGCCCATCCCCGGCTCCAACCCTCAGCAGCACATGACGCGCTTCACCCAGTTCTGCGACCGCATGCTGCCGAAGGTTCTCGATTCGCTGCTGGGGCAGAGCGAGCGCATCGTCTTCTGTGTCGCGGTCGACTCGAACGGCTATCTGCCGACCCACAACCGTAAGTTCAGTCAGCCTCAGGGAGCCGACCCCACCTGGAACGCGGCCAATTGCCGCAACCGGCGCATCTTCAACGACCGGGTCGGCCTTGCGGCGGGTCGCAGCACGAAGCCGTTCCTGCTCCAGACCTACCGGCGCGACATGGGCGGCGGCCAATACACCCTGATGAAGGATGTGTCGGCGCCGATCACCGTGCGCGGGCGCCATTGGGGCGGCCTGCGTCTGGCCTACAAGGTCTGAGCGGCCGCCGGACCGCCACCCGCGACAGGCTCCGGCGGCGTTCGATCCCCCATGGTTTGAGTGCCATTGAACGTTGCGGTTTTGTGATTGCATTCATTGAATGCCGACGGGGTGGGTTGCGGATGATCGGCTGAGCCGGAAAAAATCGGTCGTTCGGTCGTCCACGGGCGTCATCGCTGATGATCCTGGGAGGTGATGTTCATGCCCGAGCGAATCGTGGCCTTGTCGCGCGCCGTGTCCGATCTCGCCACGCGCAAGATGGATGAAATCCAAGCCGTTACGAACACGACCAAGATCCTGGCGCTCAACGCCCTGATCGAAGCGACGCGCGCGGGGGAGGCCGGACGCGGTTTCGCCGTGGTGGCTCAGGAGGTGAAGGCCATCTCGGAGCGAATCACCGGCATCGGTCACGAGTTGCGCGTTCAGATGGCGGTTCAGACGGACGAGTTGAACACGCTGGGCAACCGCTTGGTCTCGCAGTTGCGTGGCGGCCGGCTCGCCGATCTGGCACTCAACATGATCGACATCATCGACCGCAATTTGTACGAGCGGTCCTGCGACGTGCGCTGGTGGGCCACCGACCGCGCCGTGGTGGATTGCGCCGCCGACCCCTCCGAATCCAACCGCCGCGACGCCGCGCAGCGGCTGGGAGTCATCCTTGGCGCCTACACCGTCTATCTCGACCTCTGGGTCGTCGACGCCAAGGGCGTGGTTCTGGCGAACGGACGGCCCGACCGCTACCGCCGCGCGGTGGGCGCGTCGGTCGCGTCCGAGCCCTGGTTCCGCGAGGCCATGGCGACCCGCAGCGGCACTGAATTCTCGGTGGCCGACATCGGCACCAACGACCTTCTGGACCGCGCCACCGTCGCCACCTACGCCACGGCCATCCGGGCCGGCGGGGACGAGGGGGGAGCCGTCATCGGGGTGCTGGGCGTTTTCTTCGATTGGCAGCCGCAGTCCCAGGGCGTGGTCGACTCCGTCCGCTTGACGGAGGAGGAGCGCGTCCGGACCCGTTGCCTTCTTGTGGACAGCCGTCACCGCGTGATCGCCGCGTCCGACCGCAGGGGTGTCCTGACGGAAAGCTTCCCCCTGCGCACCGGCGGTCAGGGGCAGGGCAGCTATTCCGACGACCACGGGCGTGTGGTCGGTTTCGCCGTGACGCCGGGCTATGAAACCTACAAGGGGCTCGGCTGGTTCGGAGTGATCGTCCAGGAGTCCGTCGATCGTTGCGAATAGGCGTGTTGGATTGCAGCAATTCGATACTTTTGAGTGCTTCGCCTGAAATGCTGGCGAAACACCCCCGTGGTGCAGTTGAACCATGGAAAGGTGCTTCGCATGCAGGCTCTCAGGCAGATCGTGATCGTACCGGAACAGGAAGACGACCTCGTCGCGGAGGCGATCCGCGACGTGCGTATGGCCGACGTCATCGATCAGGCCACCAAGGACCGGCTGGTGGATGGGCTGACCGTTCTGAAGGCCGGGCTTCCCTGTTCCGATGCGGGCTGCACCGGATGTTTTCACCGCAGGTCCTGCGAACGTTTCATCGAAAGCATCCTGTGGACCAGTTGAAATCGGGCCAATCCGGAAGGGGGCGGCCTCACTCTTTGGAACCGGTGGGGCTGTGACGGTCGTCACCGCGTAAACCGAAAACCATGCTAAAATGCCGTTTTAACGGTCCCCGCACGGCGGCGTCAGGCGGTGTGTGGCCCGGAGATTCCGCGTCTTGAGGTCGGTATGGGCTTTTCGGTGACCTTCTGGGGGGTGCGGGGCACGGTTTCATGTCCTCTGCCGTCCCATATGGGCTTTGGCGGCAACACGAGTTGCGTCGAGGTTCAGGCGGGCGACCAGCGCATCGTCATCGACGCCGGCACCGGAATCCGCATGCTCGGAAAGCGCCTGCTGAAGGAGGGCGCCACCGACGCGACCCTGCTGATGAGCCACACCCACCTCGACCACATCTGCGGCTTCCCCTTCTTCGCCCCAGCCTACAGCAAGGGCTTCCATCTGCGCATCGTCTCGGGCCATCTGAGCGGCACCCCCGGTATCGAGGCGGCGATGGCGCGGCAGATGGAGCGTCCCCTGTTCCCGGTGCCGATGCGCACCATGGGAAGCAACATCGTCTTCGACGAGATCACGGCCGGCGACCGGTTCGCGCTGGGCGAGGGGGTGCGGGTCCGCACGGCCCGGCTGAACCACCCGGACGGCGCCACCGGCTACCGCATTGAGCATCTCGGCAAGTCCTTCGCCTATGTGACCGACACCGAGCACGTGCCGGGACATCCCGACCGCAACATCCTCGAATTGATCGATGGCGCCGACCTCGTGCTCTACGACAGCACCTACACGGACGAGGAGTGGCAGAACCGCGTCGGCTGGGGCCATTCGACCTGGACCGAGGGCGTCCGGCTGGCCCAGGCGGCCGGGGTGAAGCGGCTGGTGCTGTTCCACCACGACCCCGACCATGACGACGCCACCATGACCGCCATCGAGGCGGCGGCCCAGGCGGTGTTTCCGGACTGCTTCGCCGCGCGGGAAGGGATGACGGTCACGCTGGCCTGACCTCGGCTTGGTGCCTATGGCCCGACCCGGTGCCGGGCCGTTATAGAGGGGCTTTCTCCACCCCGCAGCGAACCCTCATCCATGCCCACTTCCTTTCTGGCCGTTCCGCCCATGACGCTGACGGTCGTCGCGCTGTTCGTCGTCACCTATGTCGGCATGGCGCTGGGACGCTTTCCCGGCCTGCGCATCGACCGCACCGGCATCGCGCTGGTCGCGGCGATCCTGCTGCTCGCCATCGGGGCGCTGGAATCGGGGCAGGTGACGGAAGCGATCGACTTCCCGACCCTGTTCATCCTGTTCGGACTGATGGTGCTGTCCGCCCAATACGCGGCCAGCGGCTTCTACGACTGGTGCGCCCTGCGGGTGGCGCAGGCGGCGCGCTCGCCGGCGCGGCTGCTGGCGGTGACGGTGGTGGTGGGCGGCGGCCTGTCGGCGATCCTCGCCAACGACGTGGTGGTCTTCGCCATGACGCCGATGCTCTGCGTCGGGCTGCTGGCCCGCCGGCTGGACCCGCGCCCCTACCTGATCGGCTTGGCCGGAGCGGCGAACGCCGGCTCGGCGGCGACGGTGATCGGCAACCCGCAGAACATCCTGATCGGCCAGATGGGCCATCTGGATTTCTGGCGCTTCCTGGCGGTGTGCGGGGTGCCGGCGCTGGTCGGCCTTCTGGTGGTGTATGCCGTGGTGTGGCTTGCCTGGCGGGGCCGCTTCGGCGAGCCGGATGACGGCGCGGCGGGCAGCGGGGCGACCGGGGAGGGCGGGGCGGAGCCGGTGACGTTGGACCGGGCGCAACTCGGCAAGGCGGTCGTGGCGACCCTGGCGCTTCTCGGCCTGTTCACCACCGACCTGCCGCACGAGATCGGCGTGCTTCTGGTCGCCGGGGCGATGCTGATCAGCCGGCGGCTGGCCTCGCGCGGGATGCTGGGCATGGTGGACTGGCATCTGCTGGTCCTCTTCGCCGCGCTGTTCGCCATCAACCACGCGCTGAAGCTGACCGGCCTGCCCGCCGAGTTCGTGTCCGGGCTGGAGGCCGCCGGCTGGTTGCCCGACCGGCTGGCCGTGATGACCCCGCTCGCCCTGGCGGCCAGCAACAGCATCGGCAACGTGCCGGCGGTGATCCTGCTGCTCGCCGCTTGGCCGTCGCCGCCGGAAGGGGCGCTCTACGGGCTGGCGATCCTGTCCACGCTGGCCGGCAACCTGCTGATCCCCGGCAGCCTCGCCAACATCATCGTGGTGGAGAGGGCGGCGGCCTCCGGCGTCCGGCTCGGCTTTGTGGAGCACGCCCGATGCGGCATTCCGATGACCCTTTTGTCGATGGGATTCGCCGTTTTGTGGTTGTGGGGCACCGGCTGGATGCGTCTGAGCTGATTTTTCTCCTTATGGGCTATGCGAATGGTGCCGCCCCTCTCCGTCCGGGGCATTGCCCTCTCTTCGCAAAGCAAAAAACTTGGGGTGGCCTCTTCGAGGCATGCCCCGAGGCGGAAAGCCCGAGGCACAGACGCCCAAAGCTCAGACGCCCAAGCTCAGACGAAGGACGGAAACCGTATGTCAGAAGCCCAGACGCCCCGGACGCTGGACACCGGAGCCCAGGAACGGCCTCGGGAAACGCCCTGGGAGACGCCGGTCGTCGCGGTGGTGGTCACCCACAACCGTCTGGCCCTGCTGAAGACCTGTCTGGCGGCCATCCATGGGCAGGAGCCGCGACCCGACCGCATCGTCGTGGTGGACAACGGCTCCAGCGACGGCACCGCGGAATGGCTGGCCGAGCAGCGGGCGGTGATGCCGGAGCTTCTGGTGGTCCGGCAGGCCAACATCGGTTCCGCCGGCGCTTATCACACCGCCTTCGCCACAGCGTTGGAACTGGGCGCCCGCTGGATCTGGAGCACCGACGACGACGGCATCCCGGCGCCCGGCGCGCTGGCCGAACTGCTGCGCCAGGGCGAACGGCACGACCTCGACCTCGTCGGGCCGACCGTGGTCGCCGCGGAGGACCGCGGCGATCTGGCCTTCACCATGCAGGGCTTCACCAAAGCCGACGCCTTCGCCGCCGCGGCGCAGGACGGCATCGTGCCGGGCACCATCGCGCTGTTCAACGGGACCCTGCTGCGCCGCCGCGTGTTCGAGCGGATCGGCAACATCAAGCGCGAGATGTTCATCTGGGGCGACGAGTGGGAGTTCACGCTGCGCGCCCGCCGGGCCGGGCTGCGCGACGCGACGGCGGTGCGCGCCCTGCACGTCCACCCGCGCAACCGCCGCACCCAGCGCCCGCTGGCCGGCGGCTTCCTCGGCACGGTGGAGGAGATGCCGGAGAACCGCGCCCCCTATTTCTTCCGCAACATGGGCTACATCCACGCCACCTACGAGCGCAAGTCCATCGCCCGCATGATGGTCAAATACACGCTCTACTACCTGCTGCACCGGCGCGTCGACATGAAGGGGCTGCGCGGCTTCTGGACCCATTACCGGGCCGGCCTGCAGAACCGCTATCCGGAAGACCTGCAAGCGTCCCCCACGGCCGCCGCGCCCGCCGCTCCGCCCCAGTCCTTCCCGAAAAGCGTCTGAGGGGGGCCGCATGTTCAGGGATTTCACCCTCGACGGGCGGGCGGCGTCGCGCGCCGAGTCCGTGTATGTCTGGCCCGCCGCCCTGCTGATCCTGGTGGCGGCTTCGGTCCCCGTCTGGATGTTCGAGATTCCGGCGCTGGGCGACTATGTCAACCACGTCACCCGCATGTATGCCCTGGCCCATCTCGACCAGGACCCGGCGCTGGCGCAATTCTACATGGTGCGCTGGGCGATCATCCCCAATCTGGTGATGGACATCGTCGTGCCGCCGCTGGCCAAGCTGATCGGGGTGCACACGGCGAGCCGGCTGTTCGTCACCGCCAGCTATCTGGTGCTGGTGACCGGCTCCATCGCGCTCTACCGCGCCGTCTGGGGCCGGGTGGAGCTGGGGCCGCTGGCCGCCGGGCTGTTCCTCTACACGCTGTCCACCTACATGGGCCTGTTCAACTACCTGTTCGGGCTGGGGCTGGCGCTGTGGGGAATCTCCGGCTGGATCGTGATGCGGGAGCGGGCGCCCTGGCAGCGCGGGCTGGCCTCGCTCGCCATCGTGCTGCTGCTGTTCATCTCGCACCTGTTCGCGCTCGGGCTCTACGGCCTGACGCTGCTGTCCTTCGAGGGCTGGCGGCTGTGGCGGAGCGGCGGCTGGCGCCACCCGCGGCGGGCGCTGCCGGACGCGCTGGCCTTCGGACTGCCCTTCCTGATCGTGCCGCCGCTGCTGCTGATGAGCCCGTCGTCGGGCTTCGCCGACGCGGTGCTGTGGGTCGGCACGGCGAAGCTGATGGGTTTCGACTTCCTGTTCGGGGGCTACGCCGACACGGTCGGCTATGTGACGGGGATCGCCGTCGGGCTGGGCCTCGCCTGGGGCTTGTGGAGCGGGGCGCTGCGCGTCCATCCGGTCGGCGCCATCACCATTGGGCTGGGGCTGGTGGTCTATGCGGCGATGCCGCTGGTCCTGTTCGGCTCCTGGTTCGCCGACAGCCGCCTGCCCATCGGCATCGCCTTCGTCGCGCTGGGTTTCGTCCGGTGGGAGTTGGCGACCTCTGCCATGCGGGCGGCCTTCCTGTCGGTGGTGGTCGCGCTGTCGCTGCTGCGCAGCGCCGACGCCGGGGTGGGGCTGGCCAAGGTGGACCCGCTGCTGGAGGAGGTGCGCCAGTCCCTGCAGCGGATCGAGCCGGGCAGCACGGTGCTCGCCACCTACGCCGACGAGACGCTGCACAAGTCGATCTTCCGCGCCACCCAGTTCACCGACGACCGCGCCCTGTCCTTCGGCCTGCACCACGCGCCGGTGCTGGCGCTGATGGAGCGCTCCAGCCTCGTGCCGATCGCCTTCACCCATCCGGGCAAGCAGGTGCTGCTGCTGAAGCCGGAGTATGCGGACCTGGACGGTGATTTCACCTACATGCCGCGCATCGGCTATGTTGCCGACGCGGTGCGCCAGCCGGGCTTGCGCGACAACCATTACTGGGCCGACTGGCCCCGCCGCTTCGGTTACGTCTATGTGCTGTTCAGCGAGCCGGGCCGGGCAAATCCGGTGCCGGAGCATCTGACGCTGGTGCAGGAGGGGCGGTATTTCCAGCTCTACAAGGTGAAGTGAGGCGGGTGCGGTTGCCCCCTCCCTAACCCTCCCCCGCTGACGCAGGGGAGGGGATTGCCGCCGCTTCCCAGAAGGCACCCTCCCCTGCGTCAGCGGGGGAGGGCCGGGGTGGGGGCAAGGAGTGCCCTCAGGCCGTCCCTTCCGCTCCCCAAACGAACTGGTCGAACATCGGCTGGATCACCGCCTCGCCGATGTCGCGGGTGATGAAGACGATCTTGGAGCGGTGATCCTCGCCGGGCCATTCCTGAAGCTGGACCGGCGGGTGGAACATGTGTTGCACGCCGTGGACGACGACCGGCAGCGGGCTTTCCTTCACGTTCAGCAACCCCTTGATGCGCAGAAGGTTCTCCCCGCCGGTGGCGATCAGGGCCTCCATGAAGTCGACGAAGTTGTTCCACGGGATCGGCTCGTCCACCACCATGCAGAAGGCGCGGATGTGGTCGTCGTGCCGGTTGGCATCGTGGTGGTGATGGTCGTGTCCGCAGTCGGGGCCGCAGGCGTCGCCATGGTCGTGGTCATGATCATGGTCATGCCCGTGCCCGTGATCATGATGATGAGCCTGCTCGTCGCGGTACGCCTCCTCGCGGAGCCAGCGCGCCACGTCGGGGCTCTTGGTGTCGGGGTTGTAGAGGCCGGCGTCGAACAGCTGCTTCGGGTCCACCTCGCCGAAGGCGGCGGGGATCTGCGGGGCGGCCGGGTTGATCGCCGACAGGCGCTGGCACAAGGCGAGCGTCGTGTGCGGCGTGGCGAGGTCGGTCTTGGTCAGCACGATGCGGTCGGCGACGGCGGCCTGCTTCACGCTCTCCGGCTGGCGGTCGAGCTGGTTGGCGCCATGCACCGCGTCCACCGTGCTGATGACCCCGTCCAGGCGGAAGCGGGCGGCCAGCAGCGGGTCGCTCATGAGCGTGTGGATGATCGGGGCCGGATCGGCGAGGCCGGTGGTCTCCACCACCACCCGATCGAACTCCGGGATGTCGCCGCGCACGCGCTTCAGGAACAGGTCGCGCAGCGTGTCGACGAGGTCGCCGCGGATGGTGCAGCACAGGCAGCCGCTGTCCATCAGCACCATGTTCTCCGACGCCTTGGCGACCAGCAGATGGTCCAACCCGACCTCGCCGAACTCGTTGATGACCACGGCGGTGCGGGCCATGCCGGGATGGTGCAGGAGCCGTTGCAGCAGCGTGGTCTTGCCGCTGCCGAGGAAACCGGTCAGCACCGAGACGGGCAGGCGGGGCGCCGGTTGGGCGGCGGGGGTGGGTGCGGCGGTCACGGGGTCTTCTCCTGGCAGTCGGTGCATGTGCCGCGCACCTCGACGGTGGGGCGGCTGACCTGGAAACCATGCTCGGCGGCGATGGTGCCGATGGCGGCGCGGATGCGCGGGTCGTCGATCTCCACGGCGTTGCCGCAGGTCTCGCACACCAGGAACTGCCCGGAATGGACGGCCCCCGGCGCCGCGCAGCCGATGTAGGCGTTCAGCGATTCGATGCGGTGGACCAACCCGTGCTCCACCAGGAACTCCAGCGCGCGGTAGACGGTCAGCGGGGCGGTGGCCTTGCCCTCGCGCTGGCTGAGGTCCTCAAGGATGGCGTAGGCGCCGCGCGGCTTGTGGCTGTTCCACACCAGCTCCAGCACCTGCCGGCGGAGCGCGGTCAGCCGCGCGCCGCGTTCCGCGCACAGGGCGTCGGCGCGCATCAGCGCGTCGGCGATGCAATGCGCGTGGTCGTGCCCGTGGCCGGAGGCCGGGCCAGCGGTGGAATGCGGATCGGTGGTCATGGCGTTATCTTATTACATCGCCGGACGCCGACACCAGACAAAGAAGAAGGGCGGCCCCGGACGCGGGGGCCGCCCTTTCAAGGCGTATCGCTGGATTATGGGACGGACGCCCGTGGGGTCAGAGACCGATCACGCCGCCATCCTTCTTGGTGATGGCGACCACCGACGGGCGCGGCGGCATGTTCGGCTTGAAGTCCGGCCAGCGGGTCGCCGGGTCCTCGAAGGAGGAGAGCTTGCCCTTGAAGCCTTCCCACTGGTCGACGCCGTCGGTGGCCGGGTGCTGCACGGCGACGAACAGGGTCCTGTCGTCGGTGGTGAAGCACGGGCCGCACATCTCCGCGCCCACCGGCACGCGGTAGAACATCTTGGACAGCCCGCGCAGGTCGCCTTCGGTTTCCACGGCCCAGACGCCGTCGGCGGTGCCGGACGCCTTCTTCCAGTTCTCGCCCTGGTCGGTGGTGATCCACAGGCGGCCGCGGTGGTCCACCGCCGCGTTGTCGGGGCAGGAGAACCAGCCGTTGGCCGAGGTGTCGGCGTGGAACTGGGCGCCGACCTTCGCGTCCGCCGGGTTGCCGCCGCGGACCAGGATCGTCCATTCCGCCTTGGTCGAGGCGTGGTTGCCGTTCTCCGGCAGGATCTCGACGATGTGGCCCCAGTTGTTCTCGGCGCGCGGGTTGGTCGCGTCCACCTGCTCCGGCTTGCGGCGGGAGTTGTTGGTGAGGATGACGTAGACCTTGCCGGTCACCGCGTTGACCTCGATGTCCTCCGGACGGTCCATCTTGGTGGCGCCCAGCGCGTCGGCGGCGAGGCGGGCGTTGATCAGGACGGTCGCCTGGTCGGGGAAGCCCTTCTCGGCGGTCAGTGGGCCCTGGCCATGGACCAGCGGCAGCCATTCGACCGAGGCGTCGGCCTTGAACTTCGCCACGTAGAGCGTCCCGGTCTCCAGGATGTCCATGTTGGCGGCGCGGTTCCTCGGGTCGAACTTCTTGGCCGCGACGAACTTGTAGACATAGTCGAACCGCTCGTCGTCGCCGGTGTAGGCGACCACGGTGCCGTCCTTGCCCAGCGCGATCTGGCAGGCCTCATGCTTGAAGCGGCCGAGCGCCGTGCGCTTCTTCGGGGTCGAGGTCGGGTCGTAGGGGTCGATCTCGACGATCCAGCCGAAGCGGTTGGACTCGTTCGGCTCCTTGGCGATGTCGAAGCGGTCGTGATAAACGCCCCAGTTGTACCATTCGCCGGGGAAGCCGTAGCGCTTCAGCACCTTGGCGTTCGGGTTGCTGTCCTCGACCTTGCCCCAGAAGTAGCCGTTGAAGTTCTCCTCCGCCGACAGCCAGGTGCCCCAGGGCGTCATGCCGCCGGAACAGTTGTTCAGCATGCCGCGGACCATGGTGCCGGTCGGGTCGTCGCTGGTCTTCATCAGGGCGTGGCCGGCGGCCGGGCCGGTGATGGCGCAGGCCGTCTCGCCGGTGATGCGGCGGTTGTAGCGGGAATCCGCCACCGTCACCCACTTGCCCTTGACCTTGCGGATCTCGACGACGGTGCCGCCGTGGGCGGCCATCTCGATGTCCACCAGCGTCTTGGTCATGCGGGCGAACTTGTCCTTCTGCTGCTCCACGCCGACGCCGGGGAACATGACCTCCTCGTCGGTGTACTCGTGGTTCACGCAGAGCAGGGCGCGGTCCGGCGACTGGGAGCCGAGCGGCAGCGGGGCGTAGCCGACGAAGTCGTTGTTGTAGCCGAACTGCTTCGACTGCGCCTCGGCGGTCTGGTTCATCGGGTCGAAGGCCGGCGCGCCGGGGACCACCGGGTCGCCCCAGCGGATCAGGATGTCGGCGTTGTAGCCGGATGCCACGTGATGGTCGGCGTCGACACCGTGCGCCACCTCCTGGAAGGAGAAGCTGGCCTTGGCCGGGCGCGAGGCGCCGGTCACGGCGGCCTCGGCGTCGCGCGGCGCGGAGAGCAGGGCGGCCGGGCCGATCAGGGCGCTGACCGCGGCGCCGCTCAGCATGCCGCGCATCATGTCGCGGCGGCCGAGGCGGGCGTTGATGACGTCGCCCATGGTCGGGTTTTCGGACGGGTTGGAGCCGATGTCCTCGCGGCCCTCGAAGGTCAGATACTTGGTGCCCTTCTGGGGCAGGTCTTGGGTGTCCATCGGTGTGCCTCGTCTCTTTCCGCAAATATATTTGGGGTTGGGCGGGCGCACCTTACCGGGGGGCTGTGACGGTTTCTTTGCACTCCCATGAAGGCGGAATGAAAACACACGGTCGGGTTTCACGACTCCGCGCCGATCAATCGTCGGCTTTCTTGATCTCCTTGAAGGCGGCCAGCGCGCGGTCGCGGGCGGTGCCGTGGTCGACGATCGGCCGCGGATAGTCCTTGCCGAGCGTGATTCCTGCCTGCCGCAGAACCTCGTCCGGGGCTTCCCAGGGCTTGTGAATCCAGCGGTTGGACAGCTTTTCCAACTCCGGCACGTAGCGCCGGACATAGGCCCCCTCCGGGTCGAACTTCTCGCCCTGGAGGATCGGGTTGAAGACGCGGAAGAAGGGAGCCGCATCGGCGCCACAGCCGGCCACCCACTGCCAGTTGCCGGCGTTGTTGGCGATGTCGGCGTCGACCAGCGTGTCCCAGAACCACGCCTCGCCCTCCTGCCAGGGGATCAGCAGGTCCTTGATGAGGAAGGAGCCGACGATCATCCGCACGCGGTTGTGCATCCAGCCGGTCTGCCAGAGCTGCCGCATGCCGGCGTCCACGATGGGATAGCCGGTGCGCCCGCGCTGCCACGCGCGCAGGCCCGCCTTGTCGGTCCGCCAGGGGAAGCGGGCGAAGCGCGCGTCCAGCGGCGTGTCGGGAATGCCCGGCTCCTCGCGCAACAGATGGTGGTTGAACTCCCGCCAGCCGAGTTCCCGCAGGAAGACCTCGGCACCGGCGGCCAGTTCATGCCGCTGGTCGGCGGCGTGGCGCGCGGCGTGCCAGATCTGCCGCGGCCCGATCTCCCCGAAGGCGAGATGCGGCGACATCGCGGAGGTTCCGTCATGGTCCGGGCGGTCGCGCTCCGCCGGGTAGGCGGCGACCGGCCCGTCCAGGAAATCGGCCAGCCGCTCGCGCGCTGCCGCCTCGCCGGGCTCCCAGCGCTCGCGCAGACCGCCGGCCCAGTCCGGCGTGGTGGGCAGCAGGCCCCAGTCCTTCAGCGATTCGCTGGACACCGGCTTGGCCGGCGGGGTCAGCTTGCCCGGCGCGCGGGTGGGGCGCGGCGGCTCCGGCATGGACAGCAGCGCCTTCCAGAAGGGCGTGAAGACCCGGAAGGGCGTGTCCGACTTGGTGCGGATGGTTCCCGGCTCGTAGAGCAGGGCAGCGTTGTGGGGGTGCACCGTCACGCCGCGCGCGGTCAGCCGCTCGCCCACCCGTCGGTCGCGGGCGATGGCGGTGGGGCCGGCGCGGCGGTTGCACAGCACGGTGTCGGCGCCGGTCTCCTCCGCCAGCGCGGCCAGCACCGCGGCGGGGTCGCCGCTGCGCAGCACCAGGGGCGAGCCGAGCTTGGCCAGCGCCTTGCCCAGCCGCTCCAGGCTGCCGTGCAGCCACCAGCGGGAGGCGCTGCCGGGAAGCCACGGATCGTGGGCGTCCTTCTCCCGGATGTAGACCGGGATGACCGGCGCCCCATCCTCCGCCGCGGCGCTCAGCGCCGGGTTGTCGGCAAGGCGAAGATCGTTGCGGAACCAGACGAGGATGGGGGATTGATCGGTCGTCATCGGCCAACTTTAAGGACATGAACAGAAGAACGGGCATGCCAAAACGCCGCAGCCAATGACCACGGTCAATGGCTCTTGCTACGCGGCGCCGATTGCTCCGGATCACCGCGGCGGCAAAAATTTTTCCTGGGGAAATCCTATTGACCGCGATTTCCGCGCCGCTATTTCCGCCTTCGCTGCCACGACGTGGAGCCGGAGGCACGGCGGCCGACGGCGCCGGTTCCACGGTCGGGGGAGGAACGAGACGCCATCAACGGAGGAAACCACATGTCCCGCCTGTCACGCCTGCTGACCGCCGCCACCGTCGCTCTGCCGCTGTCCCTCGCCGCCCTCTCCGCGAAGGCGGCGGACATCGTGGACACCGCCGTGTCGGCGGGCCAGTTCAAGACGCTGGTCCAGGCCGTCCAGGCCGCCGGCCTCGCGGACACGCTGAAGGGCAGCGGTCCCTTCACCGTCTTCGCCCCGACCGACGAGGCCTTCGCCAAGCTGCCCGCCGGCACCGTCGAAAATCTTTTGAAACCGGAGAACCGCGAGAAGCTCCGCTCCGTACTCACCTATCATGTGGTGTCGGGCAAGGTGACCTCGGCCGATATCGCCGGCAAGACGGCATCGCCGAAGACCGTGCAGGGCACCACCGTGGATATCGACGCGACGAAGGGCGGCGTGATGGTGGACAACGCGAAGGTCGTGAAGCCCGACATCATGGCGTCCAACGGCGTCATCCACGTGATCGATACGGTCATGATGCCGAACTGACGTTCTGCTTTTTCATCGAGGTCCCTCCTGCCGGACGTTTCACCGCCGGTTCCGGCAGGACCACTCGCCCGGAGAGTTCCCCCGACTCTCCGGGCTTTTCTTAGAACGAAACTCTTAGATCTTATTTTTATCTGCAAGCCACCGCTCTTGATACGCTCTTCTCGCTGCCCATCCGACATCGCGAATATATGACCCATTAACGGCAGCCCCAACACCAGCTCCGATTATAGGAATTGCCTGTAGAGCTTTTCTTTTTGTGAGGTTAATTCCTAATTGCTTAGCTAAACTACGCAGTGCAACAAGCGCTGCTTCTCGGCTTAATGTCTGCTCAGCAGCCACTTCGGCCATTTTTTCCATGTTTGTCGAACAAGAGTAATTTGGAGGCTTCTTAAGGTTGCAATAGCCGCTGTCTTCTCCGCCATCGTGTTCGCCCCAGCAGCTCCCAATACGGAAAGCACAAATTGCTTCTCCGTTTCGTTTGTAATGTTGTAGCCATAGCTGTTTCCTATAGCTCTAATGGTTCTGAGAGACAGTGTTACTATCGCAGGGACATCGACTGGAATGCCGTATAAGCCTGCAGCACCAGTTGCTCCCCCTTCTGTGACAGCGTAACCAATCGCCCAGTTATGTACCGAATCTGCATCCAAGTCCAATTCTTCTAGTTCTTTTTCTTGAATGAACTCATTTGATTTTGTTGGTATTGTTTGCTTCGCAATCCAGTCAGAGGCGTGTATGGCTCCTTCTATTGCAGATGATGGAATAATCTTATTAAAGGCCCATGTAATGGGAGAGATGGCGGCGCCAAATAACTCACCAACGACACTTGGCTCCTGATTTTTCCAATCTAATATTGCAAGGTGCTGAGATTTTTCATATTCATTCATTTCTGAGCTCGTTCATCTTGGAGGGTGGTTTCGTTTGTATGCATTTCCGGCGATGTTGAAAATTCTACCAAATGGAATATTTTTTTGGCAACTTGGAATGATTTTTTGAATTCGAAATTTCATTCCAAATTCATTCTAAAACGTTAAGTTACTTCCTATCGGGAGCGAGGCGGCTGCGCGGGAAGCGGTGGACCTTGCCCCGGGCCAGCAGATGCACCTCAAACCGCGCCGCCAGCAGGCCGGACACCGCCGGGTCCAGCACGTTCAGCCCGCCCGCAAAGGCGCCGAAGGCCGGCAGGATCAGCTTTCCCCCGTCGAAGGCGAAGCAGCGCTCCCGCACCCGCCGGCCCGGCACGACGACGGCGGCCACCGGGTGCAGATGCCCCGACAACTCGCCCACGGCGCCGGGCACCGCCTCGTGCCGGAAGGTCAGCGGGCCGAGCGCCAGCTCGTCCAGGATGCGCCCGCCGAACCCCTCCGGCGGTTCCGGATCGTGGTTGCCGGTGACCCACAGCCAGTCGGTCACCCGCCCGGTCAGGTCGCGCAGCCGCGCCACGTCCCCGGCCTCCATGCGGCTCGCCGCGCGGCGGTCGTGGAAGCTGTCGCCTAGGCAGATCACCCGTTCGGGGGCCAACCGCTCCACCAGCTCCGCCAACCGGCCGAGCGTTGCCCGCGTGTCGTAGGGCGGCAGCATCCGCCCGCGCGCGGCGAAGGCGGAGCCCTTCTCCAGATGCAGGTCGGCGACCACCAGCGTGCGCTCCGCCGGCCAGACCAGCGCGCCGGAGGGATCGGGGGCCAGCGCGGCGCCCCGCAGGGTCATCGTCGTGTCCATGCTCATCACAACGTCAGCCGGCCCTGCTCATCACGGGGCGAACCGAGTTCCGGCATCGCCTCGGCCACCAGATCGGCGGCGGCCTGCTCCAGAAGTTCGTCGGTGGCGGAACCGTCCACCCGTTCCCGCCCGATCTCCAGGATGACCGGCACGGCGAGGGGCGAGATGCGGTCGAGGTTCTTGTGGGTGATGCGGCCCTTCACCCGGATCAGGAAATCCGACAGGCGCCGCACGTCGGTCAGCCCGCCCGCCGCGTCGGCGCGGGTGGCGCGCAGCAGGACATGGCCGGGGTCGTGCTTGCGCAGCACGTCGTAGATCAGGTCGGAGGAGAAGGTGACCTGCCGCCCCGACTTCTCCTGACCGGGATGGCGGCGGTCGATCACCCCGGTGATCAGCGCCACGTTGCGGAAGGTCCGGCGCAGCATCGAGGACTCGTCCATCCAGGCTTCCAGATCGTCGCCCAGCATGTCCTGGTCGAACAGCCCGTCCATATCCTTGGGCGTGCGCAGCGACCAGATGGCCAGCACGTAATCGGTGGCGACGAAGCCGAGCGGGCCGCAGCCCATCCGCTCCATCCGGCGGGTCAGCAGCATCCCCAGCGTCTGGTGCGCGTTCCTCCCCTCGAAGGCGTAGACGACGAGGAAGCGCTTGCCCGCCTTGGGGAAGCTCTCGACCAGCAGCCCGTTGCGCGCCGGCAGGACGGAGCGCCAGCGCTGGAGCCGCAGCCATTCCTGAACGTCCTCCGGCAGGCCGGGCCACTGCGCCGGGTCGGCCAGCATGGCGCGCACCCGGTCGGCCAGCGCCGTGGTCAGCGGCAGCCGCCCGCCGGCATAGGCCGGGACCTTCGGCTCCCCGGTGCCGCCCTTGGCGACCTGCGCCTCCATCTCGCGGATGCCGAGGAACTTCAGCAGCTGGCCGGCGAAGACGAAGGTGTCGCCGGGGGTGAGGCCCTGGATGAAATGCTCCTCCACCTCGCCCAGCACCGGGCCGCGGCTCAGGCGGACGCGCAGCATGGCCTCCTGCGTGATGGTGCCGACGTTCATGCGGTATTGCCGCGCCACCGCCGGCCCGGTCACCGCCATGCGCCCGTCCTCGCGCAGCTTGAGCCGGTGGAAGCGCTCGTAATTGCCGAGCGCGTAGCCGCCGGTCGCCACGAAGTCCAGCACGTCGTCGAACTCGTCCCGCGACAGCCCGGCGTAGGGGGCGGCGCGGACCACCTCGTCGTACAGGTCGTCGGGCCGGTAGGGCTCGGCGCAGGCCATGCCGAGCATGTGTTGAGCCAGCACGTCCAGCCCGCCGGGGCGGGGCCGCTCGCCGTCCAGGCTCATGGCCGCCACAGCGTCGAGCGCGGCGCGGCATTCCAGCACCTCGAACCGGTTGGCGGGGACGAGCAGGGCGCGGCTCGGCTCGTCCAGCCGGTGGTTGGCGCGGCCGATGCGCTGGACCAGCCGGCTCGCCCCCTTCGGAGCGCCGATCTGCACCACCAGATCGACCGCCGCCCAGTCGATGCCGAGGTCGAGCGAGGAGGTCGCCACCACCGCCCGCAGCTTGCCCGCCGCCATGGCGGCCTCGACCTTGCGCCGCTGCTCCGCCGCCAGCGAGCCGTGGTGGAGCGCGATGGGCAGGGTGTCGTCGTTGAGGCGCCAGAGTTCCTGGAAGACCAGCTCCGCCTGGGCGCGGGTGTTGACGAAGACCAGCGTGGTGCGGTGGGCGCGGATGCGCTGGTACACCTCCTTCAGCGCGTGCATGGCCATGCGCCCGGACCAGGGCAGCCGCTCGCGCGTCGTCAGGATCTCCACCTCGGCGGAGGCTCCGGCCCGCCCGGTGACCAGCCGCACGTCGCCGCCATCCGCATGCCCGGTCTTGGACAGCCAAGCGAGCAGCCGCGCCGGCTCCGCCACCGTGGCCGACAGCCCGACCCGCCGGGCCTGCGGCGCCAGCCGGGACAGCCGCGCCAGCCCCAGGGCCAGCAGGTCGCCGCGCTTGGTCCCGGCAAGCGCGTGCAACTCGTCGATGATGACGCAGCGCAGGTGCCGGAAGATCGTCGCCGCGTCGGCGTAGGCGATCATCAGCGCCAGACTTTCCGGCGTCGTCATCAGGATGTGCGGCGGGTTGGCCCGCTGCCGCCGCCGCTTGGATTCGGGCGTGTCGCCGGTGCGCGTCTCGGTGCGGATGGGCAGCCGCATCTCGGCGACGGGCTCCTCCAGATTGCGCTGGATGTCCACCGCGAGCGCCTTCAGCGGCGAGATGTAGAGCGTGTGCAGCCCCTCACGCGGGCGCTCGGCCAGATCGATCAGCGACGGCAGGAAGCCGGCCAGCGTCTTGCCGCCGCCGGTCGGCGCGATCAGCAGGGCGCTGTCCCCGGCCGCCGCGGCCTCGACCATGGCGAGCTGGTGCGGGTGCGGCGCCCAGCCCCGCGACCGGAACCAGCCCTGGACGTTGGCGGGGAGGAGGGGGGAGGGGAAGGACATGGAGGACCGAATGGTTCGCTGAGACCGGAAAGAATAGTGTCGCGAATCGAACGGAGCAAGAACGAGAGCGCTTTTGCGTCCCGTTGACGGCTTTCGGATGCCGGACAGGTTGGGCCCGTCGGCACGCAACATCCAGAGGAATGCGTGGGCACGCTCAACTGGGAATATGGCTCGGTGGAGTGGCTGCGGCACTTGGGCGCGCGGTCGGGGTGGAGAGGTTTTGCCCCCACCCGACCCTCCCCCGCTGACGCAGAGGAGGGGATGATTTGCAGGGAAATCAGGCGCCAGTGATGATGCGGACGTGGATGGGCAGGGGGATCGTGCCGGCTTGCGCCTGAGCGTCGAAGCGGCGGGTCACCTCGGCGTCCAGGGCGGCGCGCTGTTTGGCGGTGAGGTCGTGCAGGCGGTGGCCGAAGCTCATCTCCAGCGTGGCGCGCCAGAAGGGCTGGCCCTGGGGGGCCTTGCGGACCGGGGTGATGTCGGTCTCGGTCACCGTGGCGAAGCCGGCGGCGCGCAGGGCCTCCGCCAAAAGGCCGGGGGCGGCGAAGCGGAACAGCGGGTCCAGGCTGCGGTCCTCGCCCAATTGGGCGGCGACGGCCTCGCCCACCGTGTCGAACAGGGCGTTGCCGGCGCGCGGCCCCCAGACCATGAAGCCCGCCCGCCCGCCGGGGCGCAGAACGCGGCGCAGTTCGGCCAGGGCCGCCGCCACGTCGGGGACGAACATGATGCCGAAACGGCAGGTCACCCGGTCGAAGCTCTCCGCGGCGAAGGGCAGGGCGGTCATGTCGGCGGCGGCGAAGGCCGGGCGCGCTCCGTCGGCGATCCCCGCGGCGCGGCGCCGGGCGCCGGCCATCATGCCGGGCACGAGGTCGCTGCCCACCACCAGCCCGTCCGGACCTGTCCGCAACGCGGCGCTCAGCGCCGGTTCGCCGGCGCCGGAGGCGAGGTCCAGCACCCGGTCGCCCGCCGTCACCCCGGCGGCGTCGAGCAGGGGCTGGTTCAGCTTGTCGGCCAGATCGGCCATCGGGTCGGCCCAGCGGTCCCAGGCGTCGGCGCTGGCGGTCCAGCGGGCGCGCTCGGCGTCGCCGTCGATGGGGCAGGTGGACAAGTCGGGCATGGTCAGTGAAGAAGCCTTGCGGTGCCGGTGATGCGGGGAGCGGAGTCCGCGTCGCGCAGCCGCTCGTTCAGCGCCGTGACCTCCTCCGCCAGCCTGCGGTTCGCCTCGGTCAGGGACTGGATGCGGCCCTCGGCGGCCTGCTGCTGGACGTTCAGGGTGGCGACGGTCTCCGCAAGCTTGCGGATTTGTTGCGATTGGCGGGCGCCGCCCTCATTGACGCTGCGGCGGATCGAGCCGACGGCGGCGAGCACGATGACGCTGACCGTCGCGCCCGTCAGAAGGGCGGCGATGGCCAGAGCCCAGATCCAATCCCCCGTTGGCACTTCCATGACCGAAGCCGCCCCCGCGTTGCGTCCGAACCACCGGCGGCGCCCCTCCGGTGAACCAATGGTTCAGCATCCGACGAATTGCCGGGCTGGTCAAGCCGGGCACCGGAACGGCAAAAGGCCCAGCCGTTGCCGGCCGGGCCTTTCGTGAAACCGGGGTTGCGCTCCGCGGTCAGGCAACGGTGTCGTCGACCGGGCGGGCGGCCTTGGCACGCATGTCCTTCAGGTGGTCACCGAAGGCGCGCAGGACCGGCATGATCCGCTGCATCTGGTCCGACGTGACATGGGCGTCGGTCTTCAGGACGATGGTCGGCGCCTCCGACATCAGGCGCTTGGAGCGCATCGGTCCGACCTTGTCGTCCATGAACATGGACAGCCCCATCAGAATGCCGAGCGTCACGTCATCGGGCGCCTTGGGCAGAGCCAGCACATCGTGCAGCTCGTTGAGGAGGGTGTAGGCGACGATGGACGTGCGTTCGATGGTGTCAACGTCGGCGGCCATGGACATCGGCGTAATCCTTGAGGCGCTGAAAGTGTGCGATATGGCCGAAGGTTAGCGCTTGGATCGTAACCAAACTGTTAACCATCCCTCACCCGAGTCGCCACGAGTCGCTTTTTTCGAGTCGCAATCCCCGGTCGCCGAATTGGAAGAGTCGACTCATGTAACCGCGTGAGTCGACTTGGCGGTCAGCGCTCGTTCCACCCGCGCGATGGCGGCCATCACCGCGTCCGGGCGGGCGTGCTGCGGCATATGCCCGGTGTCCGCCAGCAGATGCAGCGTCGATCCGGCCACCGCGTTGTGCAGCTGCACCGCGTGGGCGTGGGGATCGACGATGCGGTCCTCCCGTCCCGCGACGACCGATATCGGGCAGCGGATCTCGGAATAGCGGGGTGCCATCGCCGCCACGCCCGGAATCAACGCGGCAAGCTGGGCGGCGGCGGCCTCCAACTGCGTCGGGCGCAGCAGAAGGTCGGGGGGCAACTCGTTGTAGCTGGGCGGAACGGGGTTCGGTTCGAAGATGCGGCGCATCATCGCCGGCAGGATCAGCCGGTCCAGCGGCGGCAGGACGGTGTGGCTGAGCAGCGGACCGGCCACCGGAATGGCCGGCCCCATCATGGGGAGGAAGTCGAGCCGCGGGGTCGGATGGGTGAAGGCGGACAGGATGACCAGACCGCCGATCTCTTCCGGGAAATCCAGCGCCCAGGCCAACGCCACCGCCCCGGCCAGCGAGTGGCCGACGACGATGGGGCGCTCCAGCCCCAGCTTGCGGGTGGCGGCGCGCAGCAGCGCGGCCTGGGCGGCGGGACCGGCGTCGCGCCGTGGCGTCGCCTCGCTGTAGCCATGGCCGGGGCGGTCGAAGCAGACGCAGCGCCGGTGCCGGGCCGCCTCGTCCAGGACGCTCAGCGCCCAGTCGTCGGCGGTGGTGCCGTTGCCGTGCAGGAACACCACGGGCGGCGCTGCGCCGTCTTTCGGCCCGTGGTCGAGGTAATGCAGGCGGGTGCCGCCGACGCTCATGAAACGGCCGGTCGGCGGGTGTTCCCGCTCCGCCCGGTTGGTGCGGCGGCGGGTGTCCAGCCACAGGCCGGCCAGCAGACCGGCCGCGAGAGCCAAGCCGCTGCGCATCAGCGGACCCTCCAAGTGCACGCTTGCGGTGCGACGGAACAGCGTGTGGGATGCGGCATGGCCGGCCTCCTCCATGTTGCGGGAACAGGGGTGCAACAGGAGGTGGGTGGGGCGGTTCCGGCGCGCAGGGCCGCCATGTCTCAACATTGTTTCCACAAATTAAACTAAAATCTTATCATTCTGTGGACACAAGGACGGGAGAACCGTCCATCGTTCGGAATTGGATCGACGCCATACCATGAAGCTTTTTTCCAAAGCGGGAGTATCGCGATGAGCGCCGCCGCCAAGCAGCAGCCGACCCCAGCCGTGCCGGAGAAAGCCACGCCGGACAGCGCCGCCACGGCGGGCGCGTCGCTGCCCGCCGTATACACCGACCTTGGCCGCATCATCGAGAGCATGACCCGGCGATTCCTGGATGTGCTGCGGATGGAGCTGGCGCGGATCGGGATCGACGACCTCAGCCCCGGCCAAGCCCTGATGCTGATCAACATCGGCGGCGAGGAGTTGTCGGTGCGCGACCTGCTGGAGCGCGGCTACTATCTCGGCTCCAACGCCTCCTACAACCTGAAGCATTTGGTGGAGGCGGGCTATGTCGACCGCTCCGCCTCGCAGCGCGACCGGCGCACGGCGCGGCTCCGCCTGTCGGAGCGCGGGTTGAAGCTGTGCGAGGCGTTGCGCGGGCTGGAGGCCGTCCGGGGCGAGGCGTTGATCCGCAGCGACGAGGAAGCCGCCGATCTGGAGACGACATACCGCACGTTGCGCCGATTGGAGCGGACGTGGAGCGATCTGATCCGCTACGATACGCCGGAGTATTGATCCCGAGCGTCCGTTCCGGAAGACCCAGCGCATGTCACAGCGGTCCCTGAGCCAGAAGGATGTCGAGCGCCTGCTGGCGGCACCCGACGCCCAGGCGCGCATCGACACCATGACCCATCTGGTGCGCGACCTGGAGGCGGGGGACCTCGCCGAGGCGGAGCGGGCGCTGGCCATGGACATCCTGCAACGCTTCGCCGCCGACGCGGTGACCGCCGTGCGCGAGGCGGTGGCGTGGCAGATCCACAACTCCTCCCTGCTGACGGAGGGGCTGGCGGAGAAGCTGGCCCGCGACGTCGACCGGGTGGCCTTTCCCATCCTGCGCCACGCGGAAAAGCTCAGCGAAGGCTTGCTCCTGGACATCCTGCGCGAACGGCGTCCGGCGAAGGAGCTGGCCATCGCCGGGCGCCGCTCCGTCTCGCCCGCGGTGTCCGACGCGCTGGTGCGCAACGGCAACGTCATCGTCATCACCGAGCTTCTGCGCAACCGCGGCGCCGTCATTCCGGAACCGTCCCTGCACAGCGTGCTCGACCGCTGGGGCCGCGTCGCCACGGTGAACGAGGCGATGGCGGCACGCCCCGACCTGTCGGCGGCGGTGGTGGAGAAGCTGATCCTCTTCGTGTCGGAGGAGATCCGCAACCGGCTGATCCGCAGCCACCGGCTCAACCCCCGCCTGATCGGCATCCTGGTCGAGCGGGCGCGGGAGGCGGCGACCCTGCTCCTGCTCAAGCCGCTGACCCCGCGCGAGGCGGACGTCGAGTTGCTCGCCCGCCACCTGCTGATCCGCGGGCGGCTGTCGGCGCCGCTGCTCTTCCGCGCGCTGTGCGCCGGGGAAATCGCGCTGTTCGACGCCGGGATCGCGGTGCGCGCTAACCTGCCGCCGGAGAACGCCCGTCAGCTCGCCTGGGACGGCGGGCCGCACGCGCTGAAGGGGCTGTTCGCCAAGGCCGGCCTGTCCTTCACCCTGCTGAAGCCCTTCCGCGTCGCCATCGCGGTGGCGAAGGCGCTGGACTACCGGGGCGGCGACGAGGGGCGCGAGCGCTTCCAGACGGAGGCCATCGCCACCCTGTTCGACGCCTGCGGCAACAGCCAGGACCGCGAGATCGACGATTTGCTGCTGCAACTGTTCGACCAGACCTCGGCGGAGGTGATCGAAAAGGCGCTGGAGCAGGCGGGGATGCCCTTCTCTCCACTGAGCACCTGAATCACAGGCTGAAGAAGGTTTTCAGGCGGGCCAGCAGGTCATGCTCGGTCGCCGTCTGGGTCACGGCGGCGGGGGCGCTGGCCCGGCGGTGGGCGTCGTTGCGGCGCTGGCGCAGGCCCATCAGGTCGGCCAGCCGGGCGGCCAGCTCCGGACGGCGGCGCAGGACGGGGTCGAGCGCCTCCTTGTCCAGCTCGTAGACCACGGCGTCGGTGTTGGCGATCACCGACGCGCTGCGCGGCTGGCCGGTCAGCAGCGACATTTCCCCAAAGACGTCGCCCGGCCCCATGTGGTCGAGCAGAAGCGTCCGCCCCCCGAAGACCCCGCGCACGTCCAGCGCGCCCTCGGCCACCAGGAAGAGGGAGGTCCCGGTCTCGTCCTGGCGCACCACCGCCTCCCCGGCGGCGACGTGGCGCAGATGCATGCCGGACGCCAGCTCATCGATCTCCTCAGGGCGGAAGGCGGCGAACAGGTCCACATGGGACAGCAGGTCCCGCCCCAGCCCCAGCGCCGAACAGGGCGGCGGGCGGTTGCTGCGGCGGCGCATCTCCTGCTTGGGGCTGGCCGGCTCCAGCCCGGCGCGGGCCAGATGCTCCAGGATGGTGGTCGCCACGGCGTCACGGGTCGCGGCCAGACGGGAATAATCCGCCACCCAGAAACGCGCCTGATAGGTGACGCCGTTCAGGGTGATCGAGTCCACCACCACGTCGGGCCGCGGCTCGGTGGGGACGGCGTCGCAGCAGACGATGGCCGACAGAATGATCCGCTTGGCGCGGGCTACCGGCACTTCGGCGTCGAGCGTCACCGGCACCCCGGCGCGGAAGCCGCTGCCGGGCTGGCTGTAGTTGGTGATGCGGTTGCCCGCGGCCAGCCCGTTCGGCACCACCAGCGCCGTGCCGTCCAGCGTCACCAGCCGTGTGGCCCGCCAGTTGATCTCGTCCACCCGCCCGGTGACGCCGGGGGTCAGCTCCACCCAGTCGCCGATGCGGTAGGGATGCTCGACGTTCAGAGCGATGCCGGAGAAGATGTCGGCGATCATGTTGCGCAGCGCGAAGCCCAGCACCGCGATGACCACGCCGGAGGTGGCGACCAGCCCGGTCACCGGCTGGCCCAGCACGAAGGCCAGGATGCCCAGCACCGCCAGCCCGTAGAGCAGCGCGCGCAGCAGGTCGGTCAGCAGGCGCGGCATCGGCGTGGCGCGGGCGTTGCGCGCCACCACGAGGTCGATGACCCGCGACCCCAGCCACGCCGCCCCCAGCCACGCCGCCGCGGCGAGCAGCGAGGCCAACGCGTCCGCCACCATGACGCCCGCGATTGGGGTGATGTGGCCGGACAGCCAGGGGCGCTGCCCTGCCAGACCGGCCGCCCCCAGGGTCAGCAGCGCCGGGGCCAGCAGATGGCGCAGGCCGAGGCGCGGCGGCGCACCGGTGGGTCCGACGGGAAGCGGGGCGAGGCGGGATGAATCGGGCATGCGGGACCGGCAACCTCCTGCCCCGTGACCTTCGCACCGCGAGCGGAACCGTCAAGCCCAAAATAGGAATAGGCGAAGCGGCCCCGGTCTTCGCGCAAAGTGGGGTGACCGCGGATCGCCTCCGCTCCTTAATATTCGGGGGGTGGGGAGAGAAAGGATGAGGTCCGAAAGACCGCGAACATTGTCCGCTCACCAAGCATAAGATTGAAATTCCCAAAGAGAAGAGCCAGAAGAGCGAGGTGTCCATGCCTCACGCCGCCATGATCGTGGCGGCCGCGCTGCTCCTGTTGCCTGGCGCGGCGTCGGCCCAAAGCGCGAACGCTCAGAGCACGAACGGACGGGAGAAGGCGCCGGAGGGAGCGCGCGCCTACATCATGTGGCCGTCCAACGGCACCACCATCTCCGGCGGAAAGCTGTGGGTCCGCATGGGCTTGCAGAACATGGGCATCGCCCCGGCCGGCATCCGCAAGGAGGACACCGGGCACCACCACCTGCTGGTGGACTCCGATCTCGCCACCTACGACGAACCGATCCCAAACACCAAGCAGTCGCTGCATTTCGGCGGCGGCCAGACGGAGGTGCGGCTGGAGCTGCCGCCGGGCCGGCACACGCTCCAGATGATCCTGGGCGACGCGGACCATGTGCCGCACGACCCGCCGATCATGTCGCAGAAGATCACCATCATCGTGCCGCAATAAGAGCCCGACAGGGAGGACGTCATGATGCGCAACGCCGCCGTCCCGGTTTTTCTGGCCGTCCTGCTCGCCGCCGGGCCGCTGGCCGCGCAGTCGTCGCCGGAGGCCGACCCGCTCGACAAGCCGCTGTCCGACACCACCAACACGCCGCAGCCGGCCAGCCCGGGGCACGAGCATGAAAGCACCCCCTCCACCCCCGACGCGGCGAAGTCCGGGCGGACGGCGGCGGCGAAGGACGCCTACATCTACATCGGCTGGCCCAACGACGGGGAGGTGGTGAGGGGCCGCTTCAAGGTGTGGTTCGGCCTGCGCAACTTCGGCGTCGCTCCAGCGGGCGTGCGAAAGGACAACACCGGGCACCATCACCTGCTGGTCGACGCCGACCTGCCGCCGATGGACGAGCCGATCCCCAACAACCGCAACTACATCCATTTCGGCAAGGGCCAGACAGAAACCTACCTGGAGCTGCCGCCGGGCCGGCACACGCTCCAGCTTCTGATGGGCGATGCGGAGCACATCCCGCACGACCCGCCGATCCTGTCCAAGAAGATCACCATCACCGTGCGTCCGGGCGGCGACAGCACGCGCGTGTCGGTCCGCTGAACGTCCAGGGAGTGAGGCCATGGGATTTGTCCGGTGCACCGGTTTCGCGAGGGTGGCGGCGGCCGCATCGCTCCTTCTGATGGGAGCCTGCGTCACCTCGGGCGAACAGGCGACCCTGGTCCAGAAGCCGAAGACCCCGCCGGTGCGCACCGTGTCCAACTTCAGCGAGGCGTTGCGCTGCATGGACACGCTGATGTGGAACCATGGCAAGCGCGACATCTTCATCACCTCCAACGGCATCCCCGACGCCACGGGGCGGGTGGCCGGCGGCACCAAGGAGATGCTGATCACCGCCGTGTCGCGCATGTCGGAGCGGTCGAACGCCTTCCGCTTCGTCGATTTCGAGCCGACGCTGGACGACGTGAACGCGCTTTACTGGATGATCGGGGTGCAGCCCAACTTCCGCGCGCCGTCCTACTACGTGCGTGGCGCCATCACCCAGCTCGACGACAATGTGGTGAGCGAAGCGGCGAGCGCCGGCATCTCCCTGCCAACCTTCGACCTGGGCATCTCCGCCGATCAGGTGATGTCGGTGATCTCGGTGGATCTGAACATCGGCGAGCTGGCGACCCGCCAGATCATCCCCGGCCTGTCGGCCAGCAATTCGCTCGCCATCATCTCGTCGGGCAAGGGGGCGGACGCCGGGGCGGTGATCGGCAAGGCCGGCCTGTCCTTCAACGTCTCGCTCAACAAGTCCGAAGGGCTGCATCAGGCGGTGCGCACGCTGATCGAGCTCAGCACGATCGAGGTGCTGGGGAAGATGACCCGCACCCCCTACTGGCAGTGCCTGGGCATCGACCACACCAACCCGGCCTTCGCCGGGCAGGCGCGCGACTGGTTCGACGGCATGGCGCCGTCGCAGCGCGTCGCCTACGTCCAGCGCGTCCTGCTGGCCGAGGGCTATTACGACGGTCCGGACAGCGGCCAGCTCGACGAACGCACCCGTGACGCGATTTCCCGCTATCAGGCGGACAACGACCTGATCGCCACGGGGCGCATCGACTTCGACCTCTACCAGCGCATGCTCGCCCAGCCGAGTGGGCAGAAAGGGCCGGGGGCGCCGCGCCTGCAATCGGTGTCGAACGCCGGCGGGGAGGGGCTGCCGCGCGCCACGCCGGCACCGGCCGGGGCGCCGCCCGACCTGGTCCTCAGCTCCGACCGCGGGCCGCAGCCACGCTACCGCGCCGGGGAGGCGCTGGTGGTCAAGGTGCAGCCGACGGCCAATGGCTTCGTCTATTGCTACTACCAGGACGCCGCCGGGTCGGTGGCCCGCATCTTCCCCAACCGCTTCCAGCCCGACAGCTTCGTCCAGGCCAACCAGCAGGTCGAGGTGCCGCCGGGGGCGCAGAAGCCCTTCAACCTGCGCATGGATCGTCCAGGCGCCTCCGAGACCATCGCCTGCGTCGTCTCGCCCGACGAACTCGGGACCCGCATCGCCGACCGCTACAAGACCGAGGACCTTCAGCCCATCCCCGGCGCGACGCTGGCGGACGTGGTGGGCGCCTACGGCAGCATCCAGGGGACCACCGTGCGCAGCCGGCAGATGGCCGTGCAGGTTCTGCCCGCCGTGTCCGCTCAACGATAGGGATTGTGGACCGGCTCACAGCGCGGGGGTGGGGGACGGGGATAGAGAAGGGGGCAGCCGAACACCACGCCAGATCATGGCGCCGAATCATGGGAGACCAGCGATGCCGCGACCGACCTCCAAGACCATCGCCCGACGGCTGAACGGCGTGGCGCTTCCCGCTCTGGCCCTGCCGATGATCGCCCTGGCCTGCATGGCGGTTCCCGCGCGGGCGCAGACCGTCGAGGGCTCCGGCGGCAACCGGGTCATGATGTTCGAGCGTCCGCCGACCGTGGACGAACTGCGCGAGGCGGTGAAGCCCGGCCCGGCGGCGGCTCCTGCGGCGGACGGCAGCGAGCAGCCGAAGATCCGCACCCGCAGCATCGAGATCATCGGCGGCGGCATGAACAGCGCCAACCGCCCGCGCCCGACCGACAGTGTCAACTACGGCGCGCCCGCTCAACAGCAGCAGATGACGCCGCAGCAAAGCTACAGCCCGCCGACCGCCCCGGTGGCGCAGCCGGAACCGGCGCCCCAGCCCAAGCCCAAGCGCGCGCCCGTGCAGGAGGCTGCGGCCCCGCCCGTCGCCCCGCCGCCGGCCGCGCCGCGCCGTTCCAATGGCGTGCAGCCGGCCACGCTGTCCGCGCCGGAGACCCCGGCGGAGACCCGCCCGGCCAACGGCTTCGGCTTCCGCATCAACTTCGCCTTCAACTCCGCCGACGTTCCGAAGGAGTTCTATTCCTATGTCGACGCGGTGGGCGGGCTGATGTCGCAGGACCCGCAACTCCGCCTCGTCATCGAGGGGCACACCGACGCGGTGGGAAGCGAGCAGTACAACCTTGCCCTTTCCGAGCGCCGGGCCGTGTCGGTGGGCGAGTATCTGGTGCGCGTCCACCACATCGAGCCGCAGCGCATCGCCATCGCCGGCCTGGGCAAGAGCCAGCCGCTGACCCCCGATCCGACCGACAGCCGCAACCGGCGCGTCGAGTTCCGGCCCATCCAGTGATCGAGAGGGAAGGGAGGGCGCGCCATGGTCCGGAAACTCCTTCTCCTGGTGGCGGTCGCGGCGCTCCCCCTCGTGGGTGGCGCCGCCGACGCGACGGTGGTCCGCAAGAAGAGCAGCGACGCGGGCGTGCAGCCCGGCGGCCTCGACGTCGGGGTCCCCAAGGGCCGCGTGCGCATCCAGTGCTGGCAGGACGGCGAGAAGATCATCGACGAGACGGATTTGAACGTGTTGTCGCTCAGCGTCGCCAGTCAGTTGAACGCGCTGCGCTTCCGCCGGGCGGGCGAGCCGGAGAACAGCCTCGCCATCGTGACGCGGAACCGGACGTCGTGCCTGTTGAGCCCGAAGGGATGAGTTGAGTGCCTTGCCCCCATCCCGACCCTCCCCCGCTTCGCAGGGGAGGGTATTGGCATTGCACGCACGAAAAGTCCCTCCCCTGCGCAGCGGGGGAGGGAGGGGACCCGCGAAGCGGGGAGGGTGGGGGCAACACCTTGCCCCCGGACTCCTCAATGCACGCTGACCAGCTCCATCCCATGCTCCTGGAGCGTCGCCCCCGCCGACGCGCGGTCGGTGTCCAGCCACAGGCAGCTGCCGTCCGCGGCGTACACGGCGTAGGCGGGCTGGCCGTCGAGCTCCACCGACCGCAGATAGGCGATCTCCAGGATTCCATGACGGGCGAAGCGGTCGTCGAAGCCTTCGGTGGCGTCGGCTTTGGGGCGGCGGGCGGTCATGGTCTGTCTCCTCGGGCGCTGGGACGGACCAACGGGGCGCCGGTCCTGCCGGGCACTCTAGGGGGCTGGACCGGGCCGCGCTGTGGAGCCCGCCACACCCGGTACGTCGGAGGGTGCCCAACTCCTGCGCAACTTTGTGCTGCGCCTCACAGCGGCCGCCGTCTTCCCCCGTCTAGCCTCGACGGACCGGCAAATTGGCCGGCGCGCATCATTTCGGAGGTCCGACCATGCCCGTCCGTTCACGGCGTCCGCCCTTCTTTGGGCCGGGTCCGCAGCCCCGTCCTTCCCCCTTCGCCGCCTGGACAGGCGTCCGGGAAACGCCAATGATTCCGCGATCCCCGCCGGTGGAGGCCAGCATGGCGCACAGGACCCTGAGCGGACTCGTGGCGGCGGCCCTGTCCCTGGCCGCCGTCGGAGTGGTCGGCGTCACCGCCGGCCGCGCAGCGGCGGAGCAGGCGGTGGTCGTCGCCTCCACCGCCCCGGGCTACGCGCAGGGGCAACTGGTTCCCGATGGCGCGGCGGTCACCGTGCCGGACGGCGCCAACGCCATGTTCCTGTTCGCCAACGGACGCATGCTGCGGATCAAGGGACCGTTCGAAGGGCCGCTGGACCGCATGCCCGACGCTTCGGGTTGGGGCGGAGTCGGCAGCCTCGTCGGTGGGGAGCGCTTCTTCCAGACCGACCTGGGCGCCGCCCGCGCGGTCGGCGCGCCGATGCAGAAGGGGGAGGAGCAGGTCTTTACCGTCGACCCTGGCCGCCCCGGCACGCAATGCGTGAAGTCCGGCGGCACGGTGCTGCTGCGCAAGCCCGCCGACCCGGCGCTGATCCCCGCCACCCTGCGTGCGGAAGGGCGCGAGGCCGCGGCCACGCTGCGTTGGGACAAGGGAACGGCGATGCCCTGGCCGCGCGAGCTGCCGATGGGCGACGGCACCGCCGTCTCCGTCGCCGGGCCGGACGGACGGGTGCGCCACAGCCTGACCCTGCGCGTGATCGCCGCCGAAGGCGTCGGGTCGGGGCAGGGCGCGGAACTGGCCGTCCGGCTGGCCGGCGCCGGCTGCGCGGCGCAGGCGGCGGCCCTGCTCGACCCGGTGCGGGACAGCGTGGCGCCGCTGAACCTCTATCTCGCCACAGACCGCGGCCTCTACCCGACCTACCGGTCCGGGGAGACGGTGACGTTGGTGCTCCAGACGAACCGGGACGCGCATCTCTACTGCTATCTGCGCAACACGCGCGGCCAGTTGACTCCGATCTACCCGCCGGGGCCGTCGGCCAGTTCGCTGCTGGAGGGGCACCATACCCTGACGTTGGCCGGCGACCGCATGCCGGTGCCGCTGCGCGCGGCGGAGCGGTCGGGGAGCCTGTCCGCCGACCAAGAGGTTCGCTGCTTCGCCGCCGGACGCGATCTCGGCGCCGACCTGCCGGGTCGGCAGGACGCCTTCCGGCCCCTGACCGACGAGGCAGCGGCCCGGCTGGAGCGGACGCTCGCCACGCTGAAGCAGACCGAACTGGTGATGGCGCAGGTGATCCTGCGCGTGGAGTGAGGGCGCCGCCGTTGGGGACATCGGGGGGCAGGCTGGATTGGGCGAAAGCCCCGTGGCTTGCCAAGGGGCTTATGGGATTGGCCGCGGTTGTCGGCGTGTCGGCGGCGGCGCTGGGGCTGACCCGGCTGGTGCCGCCCCTGCGCTCCGCCGACGAGAGCTTCCGCGACCTCGCCATCGCCTACTTCACGCCCCCCGCCCCGCAGCATCCCGGCATCGTGCTGGTCACGCTGGGGGAGGACCTGTTCGCCTCGCTGGCCTGCCGGTCGCCGGTCGACCGCGGCTTCCTCGCCGATCTGGTGGGGACGCTGGAGGCGGCGGGGGTGCGGGCGATCGGGCTGGACATCCTGTTCGACCAGCCGACACTGCCGGCGCTCGACGAGCGGCTGCGCCAGCGCATCCAGCGCGCCACGGTGCCGGTGGTCGCCATCACCGCGCTCGGCGACACGCCGCTGACGGAGGAGCAGCGCCGCTACCTCGGGCGGTTCCTCGACGGCATCCCGCACGGCCACGCCAACCTCGCCAAGGACCGGCTGGACGGCACGGTGCGCTGGCATGTGCCGCGCGGGCCCGACGGGCTGCCCAGCTTCCCGGCGCGGCTGGCCCAGTTCGCCGGCGGAGCGGCGGGGGAGGCGGCGATCCCGGCCGAGCCCTTCCGCATCGACTGGCACGCCCGCCCGTCGCCGGACACGCCCCCCTTCCCGACTTATCCGGCGGACATGGTGGGGATGCTGCCGCGCGGCTGGCTGGCCGGGCGGATCGCCGTGGTCGGCACCGTCCTGGTCGGGGTGGATCAGCACCGCACACCGCTGTCGGTCGCCGGCCTGTCCACGCCGGGGGTGGAGATCCAGGCCCACGCGCTGGCCCAGATCCTGGACGGGCGTACCAGCCGCGACCTGTCCGACGGCTCGGTGGTCGCACTGGTGTTGGCGCTGAGCGCTGCGGGGGTGGCGCTGGCGCTGGCCGGCTGGCCGGTGTGGCTGCTGGTGCCGGCCAGCCTGCTCGGGCTGCTGGGGCTGTGGGCGGCGGCGCTGGCGCTGTTCGCCCAGGGTGGGCCGCTGGTGGCGATGATGGCGCCCTCGGCGGCGTGGCTGGGCGGCATCGCCGCGATGACCGCGCATCTGTCGCTGAAGGAGCGCACCGACCGCCGCAGCCTGATGCAGCTGTTCGCCAACCACGTCTCCCAGCCCGTCGCCGACGAGATCTGGCGGGAACGCGCGACCTTTCTGGCCGGCGGGCGCCCGCGCCCGCAGGAGCTGACCGCCACCGTCTTCTTCTCCGACATCGAAGGCTTCACCACCGTCTGCGAGGCGCTGGAGCCGGAACCGCTGATCCTCTGGCTGGAGGGCTATCTCGACGCCATGGTGCGGGTGGTGGCGGCGCATGACGGCATCGTTCTGCGCTTCATCGGCGACGCCATCCTGGCGGTCTTCGGCGCCCCCGTCGCCCGCACCACCCAGGCGGAGATCGACGCCGACGCCGAGCGCGCCGTGCGCTGCGCCATCCAGATGGGACGGGAGCTTCGGGAGCTGAACCAGCGCTGGCAGGCGGAGGGGCTGCCGGCCATCGGCATCCGCGTCGGCATCCACACCGGGCCGCTGGTGGCGGGCAGCCTGGGCGGGCTGCGGCACATGGAATATTCGCTGCTCGGCGACACCGCCAACACGGCGGCCCGGCTGGAGGCGTTGGGCAAGACGGTGGACATGCGCTCCTCGCCCCATTGCCGGATCGTCATCGGGGAACCGACCTGGACAGCGGTGCAGGGCAAGGTGGCCGGGTTGCCGGTCGGGGAGATGGCGCTGAAGGGCAAGCGCAAGGCGGTCCGCGCCTGGCTGGTCCTCGACCGGGAGGGGGAGGAGGTGCGGCCCGCGGCGGAGGCTGGGGAGTAATCACCCATTCTCCGTATTCGGGATTAGGCTGAATGAACGCTTGGTGCGCAGGAATCGAAATATTAAGATCGGCTAATTGGCAATTTTATGCCGACGGGTGCCGGGTATGGGGTGCGCAACCGCCTTCCCACCATGGAGCCGGCCGATGTTCGACGGACCCTTGACGCAGCGTTGTTCGGGCGCAGGCCTCTGGTCGTTCGCCCTCGTCCTGCTGTTGGTGGGCCTTTTTGGCTGGGCACCGGGCGCGGCCGCCCAATCCCCGTCCTCCCAGCCTCCACCACCCCAGGCCTCCCAGTCCCCGGAGAAGCGCATCGCGCTGGTCGTCGGCATCGGCAAGTACGAATTCGCCCCCGAACTCCAGAACCCGGTGAACGACGCCAAGGCCATCGCTGAGGCCCTGCGCAAGCTCCAGTTCGACGTGGACGAGAAGTTCGACATGGACAACCGCGGCTTCGAGCGGGCGCTGCGCGATTTCGGCATCCGCGCCTCGCAGGCCGACGTGGCTGTGATCTTCTACGCCGGGCACGGCATCCAGGTGGGCGGCAACAACTACATCGTCCCGGCCGACGCCAGGCTGGAGCGCGAGCGCGACCTCGTCTACGAGGCGATGCCGCTGAACCTGATGATGGGCGAGCTGTCGCAGGCGCGCAAGCTGGGCATCCTGATGCTCGATTCCTGCCGCAACAACCCCTTCGTCGACCGGCTGAAGCAGGCCGGGCAGAACCGCATCCAGGTCAATTACGGCTTCGCCCGCGTCGACGACACGCCCAGCGACACGCTGGTCGCCATGGCCACCCGCGCCGACCAGCTGGCCGAGGACGGGCAGGGCGACCACAGCCCCTACACCGACGCCCTGCTCCAGCACCTCCAGACGCCGGGGCTGGAGTTGAGCCTGTTCTTCCGCAACGTGCGCGACACCGTGCGGCAGGCGACCAACGGGCGGCAGGAGCCTTACATCTTCGGCTCGCTGGGGGCGGCGCCCTTCTACTTCAACCCGCGCCCGCCGAACCGTCCGCCTGTGCTCGGCGAGATCCGCCCGCTGGAGCTGTCCGACCGCGCCGACCCCGAGCCGCTGCGCATCGGGCGCCCGACCGACCCGGACGACGACCAGCTCTTCGCCCAGATCTCCGGCCTGCCGCGCGGCGGCAGCGTGCGCATCGGCGACCGCATCGTGCTGATCGGCGACTACCTGACCGTGGAGCAGCTCGCCGCCACCAGCTTCAAGCCGGACGCGACGATGGTGGGCGACGCCGGGCGCTTCGACTTCGCGATCATGGACGGGCGGGGCGGCGTGGTGCGGGGCGGCGTGGCGATCACCATCAAGCCGAGCAACCGTGAGCCGGTGGTGGCCGGCGCGCGCACCATCCGCGCCCTGCCGAATCGCTTGGCCATCGAGGCGCCGGTGGACCCCGACGGCGACCCGCTGACCATCACCGTCACCGCCGTGCCCGACCGTGGCAAGGTGCGCGACGGCGCCACCCTGATCCGTCCCGGCGACCGCCTGCCGGCCGAGGGGCTGACCCGTCTGACCTTCGACCCGGAGCAGGAGCGGGCAGGGGCGGCTGGCGCCTTCACCTATCAGGTGGAGGACGGCAAGGGCGGCAAGGCCATCGGCACGGTGACGCTGGAGATCGCTCCTCCGGGCGCCGCTCCGGCGGCTCCGGCGCTTGAGGAATCGCTGTGGCAGATGGTCAAGGGGAGCCGCGAGCCTGCCGACTTCGAGGCCTTCCTGCGGCTGTTCGGCAATGGCAGCTACGCCAAGCCGGCGCGGGAGAAGCTGGGCGCGCTCGCCCCCGCCGCCAAGCCGCCGCAGGTCGCCGCGGCGCCTCAACCACCGCCTGCCCAGTCGGCGCCTCAACCACTGCCGGCCCAGTCGGCGCCTCCTCCGGTCCCGGCCCCGGCCCCGGCTCCAGTCGTCGAAGCGGCGGCACCGCCCCCGCCGACGCCTCCTCAGGCGGCCCCGGCGCCGGAACAGGTGGCCGCGGCCCCCCCGAGCGGCAACGGCAACAGCGCGGTGCGCAACCACAGCAAGTCCGCCAGCTTTCAGGATTGCAAGGATTGCCCGGTGATGGTGCGGATTGCGCCGGGCAGCTTCAGCATGGGCAGCGACCAGGGCGACCGCTCCGAACGTCCGGTGCACAAGGTCACCATCGCCAAACCCTTCGCGCTCGGCGCCTACGAGGTGACGGTGGCCGAGTGGCGCGCCTGCGTGGAGGGCGGCGGCTGCACCGGTGGCATGCCGCGCATGACCAAGCCCACCGACAGCACCCCGATCCACAACATCTCCTGGCTGGAGGCCCAGGCCTACGTGAAGTGGCTGAGCCAGAAGACCGGCCAGCGCTACCGCCTGCCGTCCGAGGCGGAGTGGGAGTACGCGGCGCGCGGCGGCACGACCGGCCGCTATTGGTGGGAGGGGCAGACCGGGACGCTCGCCAACTGCAAGGACTGCGGCGGCGCGCAGGAGCGGCTCACCCCGGCCTCGGTCGGCAGCTACAAGCCGAACCCCTTCGGCCTGCACGACATGAACGGCGGCGTGGCGGAGTGGGTCGCCGACTGCTGGCACGCCGACTACGCGGGCGCGCCGACGGACGGCAGCGCCTGGACGTCCACCAACTGCCGGGAGCGCGTGCTGCGCGGCGGGTCCTGGCGGGGCGGCTTGGCCGACATCACCGACACGGCGCGGCTGTTCTACGATCCCGACGTGCGGTACCTGAACAACGGGGTGAGGGTGCTGCGGGAGTTAAATTGAGGAGTGGTTGGGTCGGGCCCCCACCCTAACATTACAGTTGCGCCTTACGCTTGTGGGCTTGGTTGGCGATGGCCTGATGGCATCGTCTCCAAGCTGACCATGCGATGACGGCAGCGGGCTCGAT
>NZ_JACHYN010000003.1 GCF_014192915.1 Azospirillum sp. OGB3
ACGCAATTCCTCTGACCACAGCCCCAGCAGGTCCTCGACCGCGACACCGGACATGGCGACCTCCCAAAGCCTGTTCAACAGACGGAGGGCTGTCCCATCGCAACTGTAATGCTAGGGAAGGGGGCAACGTCACGCCCTCACCAGAACACCGGCCGGTCGCGGAACGCCTTCCACAGCCCCGGCAGCGCCTTGCGGCGCTTGTCGGCCTGTTTGGCGAGCCAGCGGGCGGTTGCTTCGGCGGCGGGCCGCTGCTCCGGCCGGTCCGCCGACGGGCCGCGCAGAAGATCGCCGGCCACCGCGGCGTCGTGCTCGGCGTCCAGCGCTGACAACAGGGCGTCGAGCGCGGCGATGAAGGGCACCGTCGCGGTCTCGGCGTAGAGGCCGCGGAAGAACTCCGCCGTGTGGCGCAGCTTGCGCAGGCGGCGGCGCAACCGGTCGCGCGTCGCGGCGTCGGCGCCGTCCAGGTCGCGGCCCGCCTTCAGCACCCCCGCCTTCAACACCTTGGCGTGCTGGGCGGCCAGCCAGGGGCCGGACAGCTCGGCCATCGGGCTGTCGAGCTGGGCGCGGACCTCCGGAGCGGCGCCGGACTGCCACGCCCCGTCCTCCAGCCAGGCGCCGAGCGCCAGGATCAGCCCGGTGCAGCGCGGCGACTGGATCGCCTCCACCGCGGCCAGCGCGGGCGCCCGCCGGGCCTCCCGCACCGCGGCGGTCAGCGCGGCGATTGCGTCGGCGGGGGCCTTCCCCGTCGCCGCGAAGGGCGCGATCCCATGGGACAGCAGCACGTCCCAATCGCGCGCCGGGCCGAGCTGGCGGGAGAACCAGCGGATGTCGTTTCCGGCGCGGCAGGCGCCCGGCACCCCGGCCAGAGGGCGGAACAGGCGGATGGCGGTGCGCAGGCGGCGCAGCGCGACGCGCATCTGGTGCAGCCCCTCCACGTCGCCGCCGGCCAGCGCGCAGGCCTCGTTGGCGAGCAGCAGGCGCAACCCGTGCCGCACGATGTGGCGATAGGCCTCGGCCACCGTGGTGACCGGGGTCAGGCCCAGCGGCTCCGGCAGGACGGGGGCGGGCAGGCGCCCGGTGACGAGGCGGTCGCCGATCTCCGCCTTGCTTTCGGTCCCGATGCGAACCGGCACGCGGCGCTGGAGCGCCAGCGCGAGGTCGAACAGCCGGCCGATGCGGCCCGACTTCAGCTCAAGCTCCACTTCGCTGATGCGGGCGCAGGCGTTCCCGGCGGTGATCTGGCCCTCGTCCACCGCCACCTCGATGGAGGTCAGGGCGTCCGGGCGGACGAGCAGGGTGGTGCGCCGGAACTCCGTCGTGAACTGCGGAACCAGCGCCGCCCGCGCGTCCTCCGGCACCAGGGCGGCGACACCCTCGGCGTCGAGGGGTGTCATGTCGGGGGCGGCCGTGGGGATGGCCCAGTCCCATTTCTTGCGGATGGCCACCGCGGCCGAATCGCCGGGGGTGGCGGCGTTGATCGTCTTCAGCGTCTGCACGAAGCGGTCGCCGTCCTGGCGCACCCGCAGGGCGACGCCCCCCAGGAACAGGCGGCGGTCCGGCGTGTCGTAATAGACGGTGCGCAGGTCGCGGACGGCCGGCGCGCCCTCCGCCTTTTCCTTCAGGGCGGGCAGATCCGCAACGCGGGACAGATCGCGCGGGTCGAGATGGAGCTTCATCTCCACCTCGCGCACGGCGGACACCGCCGTGGGTGCACCCGGAGGCGCATTGTTCTGGGGCGCGGAAGACACGGGGGCGACTCCTGCTCGGTTCCGGGCCTGCTCGGTTCGGAGTTGAAATACCCCATTTGGGAAAAGGGCGTTAAGAGAGTTTCCGCGGCAGGATGAAATCGGCCAGCCGTCCCGCCCCGCTGTCCAGGTCGGCCCAGCGGGCCGCTTCGAACAGAAGGACGGCGCAGGCGCCGGTGGGGAACTTCTCCGCCAGCGCCGCGCGGTCCCGTTCCGCGCCGCTGCCGGTCAGGTCGCGGGCGAGGTCGTGGAGGTCCGGGTTGTGGGCGACCAGCATCAGCGACGACACGGACTCGGGCGCGTCGCGCAACCGTTCCAGAAGAACCCCGGCGCCGCACAGGTAAAGGCCGCGCTCGCGCTCGACGGGGATGTCCGGCGCATCCATCACCTCCAGCAGGCGGTCGGCGGTGTCCGCCGCACGCCGGGCGGTGGAGGACAGCACCAGCCCGATGCGCGCGCCGCGCTCTTTCAGTTCGTGCCCGACCAGCCGGGCCGCCTTCTTTCCCCGCGGCGCCAGCGGGCGGTCGTGATCGTCCAGGGAAGGATCGTCCCACGCGGACTTGCCGTGGCGCATGAGATACAGAGTCTTCATCGAGGCTGTCCCTTCCTGTCCGGATCGCGGCCCGGCGGGATGCGCTGGGGGTGCGACTGTTTTCGCAGCGGTATTATCGTGACGGCAGTATTATGCTGTCTGACCCAAAACCGTAACGTAGTTGGGGTAGGTTGCTTGGCCCGTCGACCGCGGCGGGTCGGTCCGGACCGACCGGACTGTAGCGGCACCACCCATCACGCAAAAGCCCGAGGCTGCTGTGACCGAACTTCAGGACTTGGAAGCGACCTGCATCGAAGCGGACGCACCGGAACGCTTCATCAACCGCGAACTGTCGTGGCTGGCCTTCAACCAGCGCGTCCTGGATGAGGCGTCCAACCCGAATCACCCGCTGCTGGAGCGGTTGAGGTTCCTGTCGATCTCATCCAGCAACCTCGATGAATTCTACATGGTCCGCGTTGCCGGCCTGAAGGGGCAGGTGGCCGCGGGGGTGAAGACCCCCAGCGCCGAGAACCTGACCCCGGCCCAGCAGCTCACCGCCGTGAACCAGCGCATCGTCGAGCTGATGAACGCGCAGCAGACCATGTGGCGCAGCCTGAAGCAGGACCTGCGCGAGGCCGGCATCATGGTGGTCGGCTCCGAGGACCTGACCGAGGGGGAGAAGGACTGGCTGGAGGCCAAGTTCCTCGACGACATCTTCCCCATCCTGACGCCCATCGCCGTGGACCCGGCACACCCCTTCCCCTTCCTGCCCAACCTGGGCTTCTCGTTGGCGCTGCAACTGCATGAGCCGGTGAAGGGACGGCATCTCGACGCGCTGGTCCCGCTGCCGGCGCAGCTCGACCGCTTCATCCGCCTGCCGGGGTCGGAGATCCGCTTCATCCAGCTGGAAAAGCTGGTGATGCTGTTCATCGACCGCCTGTTCCCGCCGTTCCAGGTCAAGGCGCACGGCGTCTTCCGCGTCCTGCGCGACAGCGAGATGGAGATCGAGGAGGAGGCGGAGGATCTGGTCCGCACCTTCGAAAGCGCGCTGAAGCGCCGCCGCCGCGGCAGCGTCATCCGGCTGGCCACCGACGCCGGCATGGCCGCCGACCTGCGCGAGTTCCTGCGCCACGAGCTGCGCGTGTCGAACGACGACGTGTTCATCCTGGACGGGCTGATCGGCTTGTCGGACACCCGCCAGCTCATCGTCGACGAGCGGCCCGATCTGGTCTTCCGCCCCTTCAACGCCCGCTTCCCGGAGCGCATCCGCGACTTCGGCGGCGACTGCTTCGCGGCCATCCGCGACAAGGACATCGTTGTCCACCACCCGTACGAGAGCTTCGACGTGGTGGTGCAGTTCATCCGGCAGGCGGCGCGCGACCCGCAGGTGGTCGCCATCAAGCAGACGCTCTACCGCACCAGCAAGGACAGCCCGATCGTCGCCGCGCTGATCGAGGCGGCGGAGGCCGGCAAGTCGGTGACCGCCCTGGTCGAGCTGAAGGCCCGCTTCGACGAGGAGGCCAACATCCGCTGGGCGCGCGACCTGGAGCGCGCGGGCGCCCAGGTCGTCTACGGCTTCGTCGACCTGAAGACGCACGCCAAGGTGTCGCTGGTGGTGCGGCGCGAGAACAAGGCGCTGCGCAGCTACGTGCATTTCGGGACGGGCAACTACCACCCGATCACCGCGAAGGTCTACACCGACCTGTCCTTCTTCACCTGCGACCCGGCGCTCTGCCACGACGCGGCGGTGATGTTCAACTACATGACCGGCTACGCCACGCCGAAGCTGCTGGAGAAGATCGCCATCGCCCCGATCACGCTGCGCCAGAAGCTGGGCCAGCTGATCGACGCGGAGGTCGCCAACGCCGCCGCCGGCAAGCCCGCCCACATCTGGGTGAAGTTGAACTCGCTGGTCGATTCGGAGATCATCGACCGGCTTTACAAGGCGTCGCAGAAGGGCGTGCAGATCGACATGGTGATCCGCGGCATCTGCTGCCTGCGTCCCGGCGTCAAGGGCCTGTCGGAGAACATCCGGGTGCGCAGCATCGTCGGGCGCTTCCTGGAGCACGGGCGCGTCATCTGCTTCGCCAACGGCCACGCGCTGCCCAGCCCGCAGGCCAAGGTCTACATCTCCTCCGCCGACTGGATGACGCGCAACCTGGACCGCCGCATCGAGACGCTGGTGCCCATCGAGAACCCGACGGTGCACGAGCAGGTGCTGGACCAGATCATGGTCGCCAACCTGAAGGACGAGGCGAACACCTGGAAACTCGGCCCCGATGGCGTTTATCATCGCGTGGAGGCTGGTCCGGACGCGTTCAGCGCCCATAACTATTTCATGACGAACCCCAGCCTGTCGGGCCGCGGCAGCGCGCTCAGCAGCAAAAAGACGCCGCCGCGGTTGAAGCTGCGTACGGTCATCTGATTGAGGACATCGGTTGCTTATGACGCCGGCGCAGGAACATACGGTCGCTACCAAGGCTGTCGAAAAGGGCGAGCGGATCGCCGTGATCGACATCGGGTCCAACTCGATCCGGCTTGTCGTCTATGACGCTCTGAAGCGGTCGCCCCTGCCGGTCTTCAACGAGAAGGTCCTGTGCGGGCTCGGCCGCGGGGTGGAGAAGACCGGCTGCCTGAACCCCGACGGCGTGATCCAGGGCCTGGAAGCGCTGGAACGCTTCGCCCTTCTGGTCGCGGGCATGCGCGTCGGGCGGCTGGACGTCATCGCCACGGCGGCGGTGCGCGACGCCACGGACGGCGCGGCCTTCATCCAACGGGTGAAGGACCGCACCGGTCTCGATGTCAGCGTCATCAGCGGCGAGGAGGAGGCGCGGCTGTCCGCCATGGGCGTGCTGTCCGGCACCCCCGCCGCCGACGGGCTGGTCGGCGACCTCGGCGGCGGCAGCCTGGAACTGGTACGGCTGGAGCGCGGCGTGATCGGCGAGCATCTGACGATGCCGCTGGGGCCGTTGCGCCTGATGGAGCTGAACCCCGCCAAGCCGAACGGGCTGGTCCGCGCCATCGACCAGCATCTGGAGAAGCTGGACTGGCTGGCCCAGATGCGCGGCAAGCCCTTCTTCCCGGTGGGCGGCGGCTGGCGGGCCCTGGCCAAACTGCACATGGAGCATGTGAAGCACCCGCTGCACATCATCCATCACTACACGGTGCCCTTCGCCGAGGCGCGGGACTTCGCCGCGTTGATCGCCAAGCAGAGCCGGTCCTCGCTGGAGAAGATGTCCGGCTCGCGCCGGCGGATCGACACGCTGCCCTACGCGGCGCTGGTGTTCGAGCGGCTGCTTCGGATGGTCCAGCCGTCCAGCGTGGTGTTCTCGGCCTTCGGGTTGCGGGAAGGGCATCTGTACGCGCTGCTCGATCCCGAGGCGCAGCGGCAGGACCCGCTGATCGCCGCGGTGGAGGATTGGGCGCAGCGCTTCGTCCGCATCGGCGATCCGGCCCTTCTGGTGTCCTGGACCGGCAACCTCTTCGCCGGGGAGGACGACGCGGCCCTGCGGCTGCGGCAAGCCGCCTGCCTGCTCAGCGACGTGGGCTGGGCCGAGCATCCCGATTACCGGGCGGAGCACGCCTGCCTGCGCATCCTGCGCTATCCCTTCCCCGGCATCGACCATGACGAGCGGGCCTTCCTGGCGCTGGCCGTCTACGCCCGTTACGCCGGTTCCATCGACGGTCCGGGCACGCCCAACGCGGTCACCGCGGGGCCGCGGTCGCTGCTCAGCGACGCCCAGGCGCGCAAGGCGCTGGTTCTGGGGCTGGCGCTGCGGCTGGCCCACACGCTGACCGGTGGGGCCACCGCGTTGCTGCAGCGCACGGCTCTGAAGGTGTCAGGGGAGCGGCTGGTGCTGACCCTGCCGGACGATTTCAGCGTGCCGGCCGGCGAGACGGTGCAGCGGCGCCTGGACGCGCTGGCGAAGGCGCTGAACCGCAAGGGCGAGATCGTGCCGCCGGCCCGGCCGCAGGCGGCGGAGTAGGAACGCAGGGCGGCGGAGGAGCGGCCGCCCTCACGCCACCTTGGCGTGGGCGATGGCTTCGCGGACGCTGACGCCCTTGCGCAGGATGTTGTCCACGGCGCGGCCCTGCACCATCGTGATGCCGACCTTCTGGGCGTAGACGAGGCTCGACACGCTGTCGCAGCGCGCCAGGATGAACTTGCAGCGGTCCTGCTCCTGGATGCGCTCGATGAAATACTTCTCGAAGGTCGGGTCCATCTCCAGCATGTCGTTGGACCAGAAGATCTTCGCGTAATCGGCGTTCAAATATTCCAGGTCGAAGTTCGTCACCCAGAAGGGGTTCAGCCCGTCCACCGCGATCTGGTAACGGCGGTCCTGGGCGAATTCGACCACCTCGTTGAACAGGGACAGATTCTCGATCAGGTCGCCCTTGGAGATCTCAAGCACCACCTGCCCGCGGAAATCGACGGGAAGCCGCTCGTCGAACTTCACGAAGCCGGTGGAGATGACCGTGGACAGGTTGATGTTGATGCCGATGCGCCGGCCCCGCATGAAGCTGAGCCCGTGGTTCAGCGCCCGCAGCACCGACTGGTCGAGGTTGGCGGTGAAGTAGTTGAACAGCCACTTGTTGGCCGTGATGTCGTAGTCCGGGCAGAGCCGCTCCTGAAGCAGCTTGATGGAGATGTAGAGTTCGAAATAGGCCATGTCCTCGTCGGCGTTGCGGCCGATGTTGGCGATGGCCTGATTGAACAGGAAGGGCGACAGGTCGAACATCTGCATGGAGCGTTCGAGCTTGGCCATCTCCTCCAGCGTGATCGGGGGCTTCGTCTCGTTGGAGTGGTCGCCGGTCTCGTTGGCCTGCAATTCCTCGATGAAACGGATGACGTTGATGAAGTTCAACGCCAGTTCCATGATCGAGTAGAGCGAGAATTCCTTGTAGGGGTTCGCCCCGGTCAGGGTCGTCTTGGCCAGGAAGATCTGCTCCACCTTCTGGCAGACGTCGGTGACGCCGGTCAGCTTCAGCCCCTTGTAGAGGATGATGACATCGCCGTTGGAAATGTTGAAGGACTGGAGATAAGAGGCCTTGCTCGCCAACTCCTGGATGATCGTGCGGACGATCATCTGGCTCGACGGGTCCTTGTCCCGCAGCAGCGACAGATGCATGTGGATCAGCCGCATGCCCTGCAATTCGGACTTCGCGGAGCGGAGGAGATTCAGCAGCTTGTCATTGTCGAATTCGGGCTTCTGGTCCTTCGCGGCGGCAACGGCAGCCTGCTTCTCCGTGGTGGAGAGGCGGACGCGGTCGCGTCCCATGGGTGGTTTGCCGCCGAACCTGCTCATACGCGAAATCCCCCGGGTGTGCGCATAGGGCTTGTGCGCACCTTAAAGGCGAGAATTCCCCCGCGAACCACACCACGCCGCCACACGGCATGGATACGGAGCCCGTGACTTATTAGCCCTTAGTTTTTTTAACAATGCCTTAAAGCGCTGTTAATTGCGATGAATTGTTTCATAATTTTGGCTAAACGTCGCGAAGCTCCCCGAACCTGTAACGTCCCGGGCCGACTCTTGCGCCATTCTGGAACGATTCTGGATAGGGCCGATTACGACCCCTCTCCAGTGCCGGCCGGAACGATGCGGACACGGCGGTCGAGCACCGCCAAACCGATGCGACCATGCTTCAGCGCCAGCGCGTCCTCGCCGAACAATTCCCGGCGCCAACCCTGCATCGCAGGCACGTGGGCCTCGTCGTCCGCGGCGATGGCCTCCAGATCGGCGGCCGACGCGATCAACTTGGACGCCACGTTGTTCTCTTCGCACTTCATCTTCAGAAGCACGCGCAGAAGCTCAACGATCGGTTGCAATCCGGGCGGCGGCTCCTCGCGCGGCTCGACGCGCGGCAGCTCGGACTCCGGCAGGTCCAGCCCCTTCTGGACGCAGGCCAGCACCTCGGCGCCCTGGCGGCCTTCGGCGAAGCCGCGGCCCATGCCGCGCGTGCGGGCGAGGTCGTCCACGCTGGTCGGGGCGTGGGCGGCGATCTCCAGCAGCGCCTCGTCGCGCAGCACGCGCGAGCGGGGCAGGTCGCGGCGCTGCGCCTCGCGCTCCCGCCACGCCGCCAGCTCCTTCAGCACGGCCATGAAGCGCGGCTTGTTGGTCCGCACCTTCAGCCGCAGCCAGGAGCTGTCCGGGTCCACCTGATAGGTGGCCGGATCGGTCAGGACGGCCATCTCCTCTTCCAGCCAATGGGCGCGGCCGGAGCGGACGAGGCGGCGCTTCAGCTTCTCGTAGGCCGGGCGGAGGTGGATCACGTCGGACAGGGCGTAGGTCAGCTGCCGCTCGGTCAGCGGGCGCTGCGACCAGTCGGTGAAGCGGCTGGACTTGTCGATGCGCGCCCCGGCCAGCTTGGTGACCAGCGTCTCGTACCCCACGCTCTCGCCGAAGCCGCAGACCATCGCCGCGACCTGGGTGTCGAACAGCGGGTGGGGGATCTGGCCGGACAGGTGCCAGAAGATCTCCACGTCCTGCCGGGCGGCGTGGAACACCTTGAGGATGGCCGGGTCCACCATCACGCGGAACAGCGGCGCAAGGTCGATGCCTTCGGCCAGCGGGTCGATGGCGACCGCGCCGTTCGGCCCGCCGACCTGCACGAGGCAGAGCTGCGGCCAATAGGTCTTCTCGCGCAGGAATTCGGTGTCGACGGTGATGTACTCCGCCCCGGCCAGCGAGCGGCAGAAGGCGTCAAGGTCTTCGGTGGTCGTGATCAGTGTCATAGCCGCTTCATACACGAGCGCGCGACCGCGCGAAAGCTCGCCCTTCGGCAACTCTCCCAGCGTGCAGCGGACGCGGATGGCGACTTGACATTCCCGCGCTGTCGGTGTGGTGTGTCGGGCCGCCTTTCCGCGCAGGATTCCGACCTTTTCCAAGGTGTTTCGACCCATGCACCCCTACCGCACGCACACCTGCGGCCAGCTTCGCGAAGAGAACGCCGGTCAGATTGTCCGCCTGTCGGGCTGGATCAACCGCAAGCGCGACCATGGACAGCTGCTGTTCATCGACCTGCGCGACCATTACGGCCTGACGCAGTGCGTGGTCGACACCTCCAACCCGGCCTTCCAGGCGGCGGAACGGCTGAAGCTGGAATCGGTCATCACCGTGACCGGCAAGGTCGTGAAGCGCACGGCGGAGACGATCAACGACCGCCTGCCGACCGGCCGCATCGAGGTGCAGATCGCCGAGCTGTCGGTGCAGGGCGAGGCGGAGCAGATCCCGCTGCAGGTCAACCAGGACACCGACGCCGGCGAGGACGTGCGCCTGCGCTACCGCTTCCTCGACCTGCGCCGCGAGCGCATCCACGAGAACATCCTGCTGCGCTCGCGCGTCATCGCGTCGGCGCGCCGCCGCATGATCGACCAGGGCTTCACCGAGTTCCAGACGCCGATCCTGACCGCCTCCTCGCCGGAGGGCGCGCGCGACTATCTGGTGCCGAGCCGCAACCATCCGGGCAAGTTCTACGCGCTGCCCCAGGCGCCGCAGCAGTTCAAGCAGCTGCTGATGGTCGCCGGGTTCGACCGCTACTTCCAGATCGCCCCCTGCTTCCGCGACGAGGACGCCCGCGCCGACCGCAGCCCGGGCGAGTTCTACCAGCTCGACTTCGAGATGTCCTTCGTCACCCAGGAGGACGTGTTCGCCGCCATCGAGCCGGTGCTGCACGGCATCTTCGACGAGTTCGGCGGCTTCCGCCGCGAGACGCCGCCGGCCATCGACAAGCCGCCCTTCCGCCGCATCTCCTTCGCGGAGTCGATGCTGAAGTACGGCAACGACAAGCCGGACCTGCGCAACCCGCTGGAAATCACCGACGTCACCGCCGTCTTCAAGCGCGACGACGTGGAATTCCGCGCCTTCAAGCAGACGCTGGAGAAGGGCGGCGTGGTCCGCGCCATTCGCGCCCCGAAGGTGTCCGACAAGCCGCGCAGCTTCTTCGACAAGCTGAACGACTGGGCGCGCGGCCTCGGCGCCCCGGGACTCGGCTACATCATCTTCGAGGCGGCGGGCGGCAAGGGCCCGATCGCCAAGTTCGTGCCGGAGGCCGCCCAGGCGGAGCTGCGCACGGCGGCGGGCGTGGAGGACGGCGACGCGGTCTTCTTCGTCTGCGACCAGCCCGGCCCGGCGGCCAAGCTGGCCGGCTTCGCTCGCACGAAGATCGGCGAGGAGCTGGACCTGATCGAGAAGAACGCCTTCCGCTTCTGCTGGATCGTCGACTTCCCGATGTACGAGCTGGATGAGGAGACCAACAAGGTCATCTTCAGCCACAACCCTTTCTCCATGCCGCAGGGCGGCCTGGAGGCGCTGAACACGATGAACCCGCTGGACATCAAGGCGTACCAGTACGACATCGTCTGCAACGGCGTGGAGCTGTCGTCGGGCGCCATCCGGAACCATCTGCCGGAGCTGATGTACAAGGCGTTCGAGATCGCCGGCTACCCGCCGGAGGAGCTGGAAGCCCGCTTCGGCGGCATGCTCAGCGCGTTCAAGCTGGGCGCCCCGCCGCACGGCGGCTCGGCCCCGGGCATCGACCGCATCGTGATGCTGCTGGCCGACGAGCCGAACATCCGCGAGGTCATCGCCTTCCCGCTGAACCAGCGCGCGGAAGACCTGCTGATGCAGGCCCCGGCCCCGGTGGATCAGGCGCGCCTGCGCGAACTGCACCTGAAGCTGGACCTGCCGAAGCCGAAGGTCGCCGCCGAGACGCCGAAGGCGGCCACCTGACGGTCCGGGGTCGTCCCTCCCTTCCCGCCCCGGCGGGGAGGGAAGGGCGCCAATAAGAAAGCCCCCCGACCGCGAGGCCGGGGGGCTTTCCTTTGCTTCGGATCGGACAGGCGTCAGGCCGCGACGTTGCCGGCGGGGGCCGATCCGACCATGCGGTAATAGTTGGAATCGACCAGGACGAGGCAGCTCAGCGTCTTCGCATCGCCTTCGTCCTCCGTGCTGACCACGCGGGCATGCGGGATGCCGAACAGGGTCACGGTCTCCCGCACGCGCCAGGACCGCCCGTTGGTCGCGCCAACGGTCTGGAACACCTGTCCCACCAAAACCTGCTTTTTGGCCATAGGAAAACCCTCATCCTGCTATCGGTGCGCGACACGAATCCGCGGCGGTGTGGCCGCGCACCATGCACAGTTTAGGCCAGTTTCCTCAGGATATGGCAAATTGAATTGTAACGATTTGCGCCAAAGGCTGTGACCTTTTCGCCCGGCCGTCAGCAACCCGACTTCGGCAGGGCTTCCACCTTCTCCAGGATGGCGTTCACGGTGAAATCGCCATAATCGATCTGCATGGACTCGGCGACGCCATTCTGCAGCAGGCGCAGGCTCATCTCATACTCGGGCTGGGCGGAATCGCTCTTCAGCGGGAAGAAGGCCATGCGAACCGGCCACGCCTTCTTGCCCTTCAGCAGCGGGTCGGCGCCGTCCTCCTTGATCGCCGCCGCGGCGCCGATGACCGTGGACACCTCGGTCGCCCCTTCGGAGTCGGCGCCGTCGAAGACGACCCGGTTGAAGAAGGTCTCGCCGGCGCTGGCATGGTCGAGCACCGCCAGGGTGTGGGCGGTCGGGAACATGGTGTTGGGCGGCAACTCCATGTCCTGGGGTTCCGGCTTGGAGAAGGCGGCGGAGCCGGTGCCGTCCTTGGCCAGCCGTGCGTCGCCGCGCACCTCCTCGTCCTCCTCCCCGTTGATCAGCTTGCGGACGTTGAAGCGGTAGCGCTGCCCGTCCTTGGCTTCCCACGTCGTGTAGTTGGTGGTCATCGCCATCTCGTCGCCCTCGGCGTAGACGAAGCGCAGCTGGAAGCGCTGCTCCGTCGTCCAGCCGTCGCAGGCGTCGGCCCATTCGAAGAGCATGCGGCCCCGCACGTCGCTGACCTTGGAACTGTTGCGGGCGGACAGCAGCGACATCTTGTAGACGGCGCGGTGCGGCAGGATGTTCGCCGCGGCACCGGCCGCCGCCCCGACTGCGTTGGCGGGTGCCGCCTGGGCTGGGCCGGCTGCGGGAAGGGCGGTCAGCGACACCAGGAACGCGCCGAAGGTCGCGCAAAGGGCGAGGCGGGCGGCGGAGCGGCGGTTCTGCAAAGCGACATCCACAGGTGATTGGCAGCGTCGGATGGATTATGGGTGTTTCGGCGTCGGAGCGGAAGGCCCGACCCCCCGAATAAACGGAAGGCTGAGGACAGATTCATGCGCAGCGACATCCCCGCATCACGGCCCGTCCTCCTGGTGACCCGGCGCCTGCCAGAGGCGGTTGAGGCCCGCGCCGCGCGTGATTTCGACGCCCGGCTGAACCCTCAGGACCGCGCTTTGTCCGGCGCCGACATCGCCGCCCTGGCGGCGGAGACCGGCGCCGAGGGCGTCCTCTGCACCGCCGGGGACCGGATGGACGCCGCCGCCGTCGCGGCCCTGCCCGAGGGCGTGCAGATCCTCGCCACCTTCTCGGTCGGCACCGACCACATCGACCTCGACGCGGCCAAGGCCCGCGGCCTGATCGTCACCAACACCCCCGACGTGCTGACCGATGCGACCGCCGACATTGCGCTTCTGCTGATGCTCGGCGCGGCGCGGCGCGCCTCGGAGGGTGAGCGGATGATCCGTGCCGGCGCCTGGACGGGATGGACGCCGACCCAGCTTCTCGGCACCCATCTGGGCGCAAAGCGGCTGGGCATCGTCGGCATGGGCCGAATCGGGCAGGCGGTGGCGCAGCGGGCGCGCGCCTTCGGCATGACCATCCATTACTCCAACCGGCGCCGCCTGCCTCCCGACCAGGAGGCCGGGGCGGTCTACCACGCCGATCCCGAGGCGATGCTGGCGGTGTGCGACGTGCTGTCGCTGCATTTCCCGGCGACCCCGGAGACTACCCATTGGCTGAACGCGGCGCGCATCGAGCGCCTGCCGCCGGGAGCCATCGTCGTCAACACCGCCCGCGGCTCCGTCGTCGATGACGAGGCCCTGATCGCCGCGCTGGCCTCCGGACGGCTGGCCGCCGCCGGGCTGGACGTCTTCGAGAACGAGCCGAACCTGCACTCCGGCTATCGCAGGCTGGAGAACGCCTTCCTGCTGCCCCACCTGGGCAGCGCTACGGTGGAAACCCGCAACGCCATGGGTTTCAGGGCGCTGGACAATCTTGACGCCGTGTTCGCCGGGGCGGTGCCGCAGGACCGCGTGGTGTGACGTCGTCTCACCCCGGCCTGTCGGGATCCGGGCAGGCATCCTGTTGTTCGAAAACCGTTCGAAACAGAAAATAAATCAAAAATAGATAAAATTTTCCGTAATCGGCCGCTCTCCAGGCAATTTCTGCCGGGAGGCGGCCATCCCCGGCAAAACCTGCCGGGACGAAAGGCCTGGTCTTCGCGAAATCCGCATATGGCACAAGGCTTGCTTTAAAATCGGTGCAGCCAGTGCCGATCATGCGGAGAAAGCCCATGAGCGCCGTCGTGACCACCCAGGATTCGGACGCCATCGCCGCCGAGCATCACGACGGGTTGCCTTTCGACCGCGGGACCCACGACCGGCTGCTGCGGATGCCGCCCTTGCGCGGCCCCCGCATCGCCCATCCTGTGGTGTCCGTGACCATCGAGGCCTCGGCCCTGGAGCGCCAACTCGCCGAAGCCCGAGCGACCATCGCCGAACAGCGTGACCGGATCGCCTATCTGGAAAGCCTGTCCATGACGGACGAGCTGACCGGCCTGCTGAACCGCCGCGGCTTCTTCAGCCATTTCCGGCGCGAGATCGCCGCCGCACGGCGGCAACGCGCCAAGGCGAACGGCAAGGGAGGCGGCGTTCTGGTCATCATCGACCTGGACGGCTTCAAGCGGATCAACGACACCCATGGGCACATGGCCGGTGACGCCTATCTGCGGCAGGTCGCCCGTCTGCTCGTCGGATCGGTCCGCCAGGAGGATGTGGTGGCCCGTCTGGGCGGCGACGAGTTCGCTCTGCTGCTGACCAACACCGATGCGGCTTGTGGGGACCTCCGCGCCCGGCAGATCGCGGCGGCGGCGGGCCGGCGTTGCGTGCGCTGGAACAACGCCGAACTGCCGATCCGTTTCTCCTTCGGGGTGCAGCCTTACGGTGCCGACGACCGGGAGGAGGAGGTGATCCGCCTCGCCGACACCCGGATGTACAGCAACAAGGCCGGGCGCCGCCCGCGCCCTGGGAAGCGCAAGGCCGAAGGCCCGTCCGTTCCGCGTGCGGCGAACCCGCGGGCCACCGCTTGAACCCGGCGCCACCGCCGAACAGCGTGATCGGGCAGCCTGTCGCACCCCCCAGACCGCGCTTGACCGGACGGTTGCTCCCACCGCAGCATCGGCACCCTTCCGTCGCAATGGTGCCCATCCTGAACACGTTTTTGGATCGTCCGAATTCTTCCTCATCGCCGCCCATGGCCGGCCGATCACCCAATTGGGCCGTCGAGGGGATACAGCCGCACGGCGCCCTGCTGGCGTTGCACGGCGATGGCGAGACGATCCTGGCCTGCAGCGCAAACACCGCGGCCTTCCTCGGTCTGGCTCCGGAACGGCTGTTGGGTCGTGGCGTCGGGGTGCTCGAACTTCCAGAGATCGCGGACCTGCTGGCCAGGCTGCGCGCTCTGCCGCCGGAGTTGCGGACGCTGGGTTTGCACGCGTTTGTGACGCCGCCGGGAAGCGGGCCGCTGCCGGCGTTCCTGCACGAGCATGACGGGCGGGCGATCATCGAGGTTGAGAGGTCGCCCGCCGGGGCGGAGCATTGGCCGGCCACAGCGCCGGCGGCCGGCTTCCTGCCGGGCATCGCCGCCTTGCGCGGTGCCGCGGGGCTGGAGGCCATGGCGGCCCACACCGCCCGGGCCATCCGCCGTCTCACCGGGATGGACCGCGTCATCGTCTGCCGGTTCGACGAATCCGGCAACGGGGAGGTGGTGGCGCGGGACGAGGCTCCGGATTGGGGGCACGCCGTCCCGGAACTCCGGCCCGGCGCTGCCCTGCCGGCCAGCGCCTTCGACCGCGGACCGGACGGCAGCCCGCACCTGCGGGTGGTTCTCGATTACGCGGCGGAACCGGTTCCCCTCCTGCACGCCGATCCGTCGCTTCCGGTGCCCGAACTGGCCCACGCGCATCTGCGCAGCCCGCCTCCGGCCCGCCGGGACTTCCTGCGGCGAATGGGAGCCGGGGCGGCCCTGACCGTGCCGATCGTCCAGAGAGGCAGACCGTGGGGGGTGATCTCCGGCCACCGCCGCCTGCCCCAGGGGGTGCCGCCGTCCGTTCGGATGCTGGCCGCCATGGCGGCCGACGCGCTCGGCCTGATGCTGGACTCCGCCGAACGCGCCGTCGAGCGCGAGCGCCGGGCCGCCCGCGCCGCGCGGCAGGCGGAGGCGAACCGCGCCAAGTCCGATTTCCTGACCGGGATGAGCCACGAGCTTCGCACCCCGCTCAACGTCATCATCGGCTATTCGGATTTTCTGCTGCATCCGGGGACCGGTCCGCTGACCGACCGTCAGCGCGACTGCATCGGCAACATCCGCGCCTCCGGCACGCACCTCCTTGAACTCATCAACGACGTGCTGGACCTGTCGAAAATCGAAGCCGGCCACCTCGACCTGAACGACGAGGACGTGGACGTCGCGGTCGTCGTGGGCGAGGTCTACGCCCTTCAGGAGTTGACGCTGGCGTCGGCCGGGCTGACCTTCGACGCGCGGTTCCCCCGTCCGCTGCCGCGCCTGCGCGCGGACCGGCGGCAGTTGCGGCAAATCCTGCTGAACCTGTTGTCCAACGCCGTCAAGTTCACTCCGCCCGGCGGGCGCGTCACCATTGACGTCGCGCGCACGGAGGGTGGCGCAGGGCTGTGCGTCGCCGTGACCGACACCGGGATCGGCATTTCGGAGGAGCATCGTCTCACCGTCCTGGAACCCTTCCGGCAGGTGCCGGGAGAGCGCATCCGCAGCGGCGCCGGAACCGGGTTGGGCTTGCCCATCGTGCGTTCCCTGGTCGAGGCCCATGGGGGGCGGCTGGCCCTGTCCAGCGCGCCGGGGCAGGGCACGCGGATCGAGCTGCATTTCCCACCCGAGCGGGTGATCGCATGATGGAAGTTGTGGAATTTGCAAGACTTCTCGGGAGTCGGCCGGTCGCGGCGAACATTGCTAACGACAATTTAACCGTCGCGGCGGGACAGTGAACGGGATATACCGGTCTTTCCGGGTGTGGTCGCTGCAAGCCGGAGCGCGGGTGGCACGACGCTCGCGGAACCGAACAGCCCCAAGAAGGCGCCGATGGACGACCGAACCGTGAAGCGTGTCCTGATCGTCGAGGACAACGAGCTGAACATGAAGCTCTTCCACGATCTGCTGGAAGCGCACGGCTACGCGACGCTTCAGACCCGCAACGGGATGGACGCCCTGTCCATCGCACGGGAGCACCGGCCGGACCTGATCCTGATGGACATCCAATTGCCCGAAGTGTCGGGACTGGAGGTCACGCGGTGGATCAAGGACGATCCGGAACTGGCGAGCATTCCGATCATCGCGGTGACCGCCTTCGCGATGAAGGGGGACGAGGAGAAGATCCGCGAGGGCGGCTGCGAGGACTACATCGCCAAGCCGATCTCGGTGACGAAGTTCCTGCAAGCCGTTCAAAAGTTCCTTCGTTAACCTTTTACGGGATCGGTCGCACGTTCCATGTCCGCTCGCGTCCTCGTCGTCGACGATGTTCTTCCGAACGTGAAGCTGCTCGCGGCGAAGCTGACGCGCGAGTATTTCAATGTCATCACCGCCAGCAACGGTCCCGAGGCGCTGGAGGTGGTCCGCCGTGAATCGCCGGACATCGTTCTGCTCGATGTCATGATGCCCGGCATGGACGGGTTCGAGGTGTGCGAGAGGATCCGCTCCGACCCCGCGACCATGCACATCCCGGTGGTGATGGTCACCGCCCTGTCCGACGGCGCCGACCGCGTGCGCGGGCTGGAGGCCGGGGCCGACGACTTCCTGACCAAGCCGGTCAACGACATCGCCCTGTTCGCGCGCGTGCGCTCGCTCGTCCGCCTGAAGATGATGATGGACGAATGGCGGCTGCGCGAGACCACCTCAGGCCAGTTCGGCGTTTTGGAGCCGACCGGCACGCTGCGCAGCGAATCCTTCGAGGGCGCCCGCATCCTGGTGCTGGAGGACTCGCTGCTCGATCTGGCCAAGATTGCCGAAACGCTGCAGCGCGACCATGGCCATGTCATGTCCGCCGGAACCTGCGCCACCGCGCTGGAGCGTGCGCTGGGCGACGATCTGGACCTCGTGGTGATCAGCCTGACGCTGATGAACGAGGACGGTCTGCGACTGTGTTCCCAGCTCCGCTCGCACGAGCGCACGCGGCAGGTGCCGATCCTCCTGATGGTGGACGAGGGCGATCTGAACCGCGTCGCCAAGGGTCTGGAACTGGGCGCCAACGATTACGTCGTCAAGCCGATCGATCGGAACGAGTTGCTGGCCCGCGCCCGCACCCAGATCCGGCGCAAGCGCTATCAGGAGCGGCTGCGCGCGAACTACGAGCAGAGCCTGTCCATGGCCCTGACCGACAGCCTGACGGGCGTTTTCAACCGCCGCTACATCAATGCCCACCTGCCGCGGCTGCTGGAGCGGGCGATCGACAACCACAAGCCGGTGGCGATCCTGCTGTTCGACATCGACCATTTCAAGGTCGTCAACGACAGCTACGGCCACACCGTGGGCGACGAGGTGCTGAAGGAAGTCTCCAGCCGCGCCAGCCGCAACCTGCGCACCTTCGATCTGGTGGCGCGGCTCGGCGGCGAGGAGTTCGTGGTGATCCTGCCGGACACCGACGCCGAGGCGGCGCTGACGGTGGCGGAGCGGCTGCGCACCCGCATCGCCGACACGCTGTTCAAGGTGACCGCCGACGTGGGCGAGATCCCGGTCACGGTGTCCATCGGCGTCGCCGTCGGCGGCCGGCTCGGCGACACCGCCGAAGGGCTGATCCGCCGGGCCGACGAGGCGCTTTACGAGGCCAAGCGCGCCGGGCGCAACCGCAGCATCGCCGACCCCCGCGCCGACGCCCTGCTGGCCCCCTGACGGCCTCCTGGAAGACCAAGGCGTCCCGGAGGGCCATGGCGTTCCGGAAGACCGAAGCGACGCTTGGGAAGGCCGGAGCCATCAGATATCCGGACAAGCAAAAGGCCGCCAAAAGGCGGCCTTTCTGATTCCGGCGTTCCGGGGAAACCTTACTTGATTTTGGCTTCCTTGAACTCGACGTGCTTGCGCGCCACCGGGTCGTACTTGCGGAACGACAGCTTCTCGGTGGTCTTCTTCGGGTTCTTCTTCTTCACGTAGAAGAAGCCGGTGTCAGCCGTGCTCACCAGCTTGATGAGGACGGTGTTCTGCTTCGCCATGATCTCAATCCCGACTAAAAATCCGTGACCCGCCAGCCCGGCGGGGCGGCGTCGTAGCGGGGGAAGATACCTGCTGGAGCCGCGATGTCAAGGGCTAGTAGAGGCGCCAACCCCGCCCTGCAAGGGGTTCAGCGCTCCGCCACCGTGTTGGTGGAGGACAGGGCGACCGCGCGCTGGTAGAGCGCCGGTTCGGCGAGGAGGCGCAGCGCCACCTTCAGGTCCAGTTCCGGTTCATGCTCCTTCCAGGGGCAGGCCTCGCGCAGGCGGGCCAGCGCCTCCTCGTCGTCGGCGGCGCGGGCGCGCCAGCCGGCGAACTGGGTCATCGGGCGCGCCCGGCCGTCGCGCAGATCGGACAGCAACGCGACGGGATCGTCCTGGCCGGTGCGGCTGGTGCAGACCGTCGGCTGCACGCCCTGGCGGTGCAGGGTGTAACCGGCGGGCGTGTAGATGCGGCTCCAGGTCAGGAACAGTTCGCCGTCGTTGGGCAGGCGGGTCACCGTCTGGACGCTGCCCTTGCCGTAGGAGGAGGCGCCGACCACCACCGCGCGGCCCGAGTCCTGGAGCGCCGCCGCCACCACCTCGGCGGAGGAGGCGGAGCGCCCGTCAACCAGAACCACCAGCGGCAAGCCTTCGGCGATGTCGTCGGGACCGGCCTCGAAGCGCTGGCGGCTGTCGGGGTGTCGGCCCTCGGTCGTGATGATCTTGCCCTGGGCGATGAAAAGGTCGGCCACGGCGACCGCCTGGTCGAGCAGGCCGCCGGGGTTGCCGCGCAGGTCGAGCACGAAGCCGCGCAGGCCCTTGCCCATGCTCTGCCGCGTGGCGAGGACGGCGTCGCGCAGGTTGGAGGCGGTGGCGGCGTTGAAGCGGTCCACCTTCAGCACGCCGACCTGATCGGCCACGCTGGCGTTCACCGTGTTCGGGACCACGCGCTCCCGCCGGATGGGGGCGCGGCGCGGCGGGTTGTTGTCGCGCGCCACCGTCAGCAGGACCATGGTCCCGGTCGGGCCGCGCAGGCGGTCGCGCATGTCCGACTCGCTCAGCCGTGCGGTCAGGTCGCCGTCGATGGCGAGGAGCTGGTCGCCGCTGCGGATGCCGGCGCGGTCGGCCGGGCTGCGCGGCAGCACGTTGCGGATCAGGGTGCGGCCGCTCGCCGTCTCCAGCGACAGGCCGATGCCGCCGTAGCCTTCGCGTTGGGCGCGCTCGCTGGTGGCGCGCTGGGTGCCGGTGTAGCGGGAATAGCCGTCGAGATCCGCCATCACGGAGTCGAGGACCACCTGATAGACCCGCTCCGGTACCGCCTGATAAAGGGTGGGGGAATAGAGACGGGCGCGCTCCACCGCCTTGGTGGTCAGGGCGGCCCAGGCGGCGGCGTCGGACAGGGACGGGGCCGCGTACTCCCCGATCAGGCTTCCGGAGACGTACAGACGTACGGTGTTGCCCTGGCGCTCGGCGCGGGCGGTCGGGTCGATGGTCGCGAGCCCTTTCAGCCCGTCCAGCCCGAGGCGGCCGAAATCAACCTGTTGCAGATACACTTCGGCGATCTTGCCGTATGCGACGGCGAAGACCTGCTCGCTGACGAAGGCGGCTTCGGTCGCGGCTTCGGCCGGACGGGGCAGGGTCCCGCCGAGGCTTCCGAGGCCGACGGCGAGCATGGCGGCCGCGAGCGGGACCGGCAGACGCCGGCGCGGCAAAAATCCTCGTTTCCGTATGCCCATGGCGCGCCGTACGCGGCCTCCTTTCCCACAGGCGGACCCGGATGGTTTCCCACCGGATTCGAATGGATAAGGAATAGCACTTCAGAAATGAGGGCCGGCGGGACAAAAGACGGGGGCAAGACTCTTTGTCGCGGAATGTCCCCCACTGTGACTCAGCGGCCACGCTTCCGTTGCTTCTGGGTTGCGCGGCCCGCGAAACGGGCGCTTCGCGGGGGGTGAGCCGGGTGGCCGGATTGCAACGGATGATCGGTTCCCCCAACGGAATCCCCCTCGGCACGGGGCAGGGCGAACAGGGTGCTGCCGGTCAGCGGGTCGGCCTCCATCAGCACCACCTTCACCGCCGCGCCCAGCCGGTAGCTGCGGCCGGTGCGCTGGCCGACCAGGGCGTGGGCGCGCTCGTCATGCTCGTACTGGTCGTCGGGCAGGGTGCTGGCGGGGATCAGCCCGTCGGCCCCGTTCTCGTCCAGCCGGATGAACAGGCCGAAGCGGGTGACCCCGGAAATCCGCCCGGTGAACAGGGCGCCCACGCGGTCGGCCAGGAAGGCGGCGGTGAAGCGGTCGATGGCGTCGCGCTCGGCGGTGGCGGCGCGGCGCTCGGTCATCGAAATGTGCTCGCCGATGTCCGCCAGCCCGGCCATGGCCGCTTCGTCCAGCCCGCCCGGCCCCAACCCGTGCGCGCGGATCAGCGCGCGATGCACGATCAGGTCGGCGTAGCGGCGGATCGGCGAGGTGAAATGGGCGTAACGGTCGAGCGACAGGCCGAAATGGCCGATGTTCTCCGGGCTGTATTCCGCCTGCGACTGGCTGCGCAGGATCACCTCGCTGACCAGTTGGGATTCCGTGGTGCCGGCGGCGCGGTCGAGGATCGCGGTGAAATGGGCCGGGGTCAGCCGCGGCACCCGCGGCAGCGTGTAGCCGATGCCGGTCAGGAACTCGCGCAGCGTCTCCTGCTTGTCGAGCGACGGCTGGTCGTGCACGCGGAACAGGCCGGGCATGCCCGCCCGCTCCAGGCTGTCGGCCGCCGCGACGTTGGCGCAGATCATGAATTCCTCGATCAGCCGGTGGCTGTCGAGGCGCTCGCGCGGCGCGATCTCCGCCACCCGCCCGCGTTCGTCCAACCGGACGCGCCGTTCCGGCAGGTCGAGTTCCAGCGTGCCGCGCCGTTGCCGGGCTGCCCACAGGCGGGCGTAGGCGTCGTAGAGCGGCGTGATGACGCTCTCCAGCAGCGGCGCCGTCGCCTCGTCCGGCGCTCCGTCGCGGGCGGCCTGCACCTGTTCGTAGGTCAGGCGCGCTGCGGAGCGCATCAGACCGCGCACGAAACGGTGCCGCAGAAGCGCGCCGTTGCGGTCGATCCACAGGTGCGCCGCGACGCAGGCGCGGTCCTCCTGCGGGCGCAGCGAGCAGAGGTCGTTGGACAGCGCCTCGGGAAGCATCGGCACGACGCGGTCGGGAAAATAGACGGAGTTGCCGCGCTCATAGGCCGCCCGGTCCAGCGCCGAATTCGGGCGCACGTAGAAGGCCACGTCGGCGATGGCGACCAGCAGATGCCAGCCGCCTTCGTTCGCCGGGTCGGGGTCCGGCTCCGCCCACACCGCGTCGTCGAAGTCGCGGGCGTCGGCGCCGTCGATGGTCACCAGCGGGAAGTCGCGCAGGTCGGTGCGACCGGTCAGGGAGGGCACGGCGGCGTGCGTCGCCTCGCGGATGGCGGCGGGCGGGAAGTCGGTGGGCAGCCCATGGCTGTGGATGGCGATCAGACTGACGGCGCGCGGCTCCGCCGTGTGACCCAGCCGCTCCGCCACGCGGGCCTGCGGCAGGCCCATCCGGGAGGCCGGCAGCAGGTCGGCGAGCACCAGCTCGCCCGGCTCGGCGTCGTTGCGGTTGACCGGCAGGACCAGCAGTTCAGTCTTGTTGCGCTTGTCGGTGGGGACGATTCGCCCGCCGTCCGCCGCGGGGTAATAGACGCCGAGCACGCGCCCCACCGTTCCGTCCAGCCGCCGGATGGTGCGCGCCTCGTACAGCCGGTCGTTGACGCGGCTGAGCTTCGCCAGCACCCGGTCGCCCGCCCCCAGCGTGGGGTGGCCCTTCCTCTCCGGCATCAGGAAGATGCGCGGCGGGTTGCCCTCGCCGGTCCAGGTGACCGGTCGCGCGGTGACCTCGCCGTCCGCATCGGTGCCGGTCACCTCCAGCACGGCGACCTCCGGCAGCGACTGCGGCGGGGCGACGCGCTTGTTGCGCCCGCGCTCCACGGCGCCGTCGGCTTCCAACTCCTTCAGCAGATCCTTCAGCTTCTCGCGGTCGTCGCTGCCCGACAGCTTGAAGGCGCGCGCGATCTCGCGCTTGCCGACCGGAGTCGCGCTGCTGCGGATGAAGGAGAGGACCGTGTCCTTATCGGGAAAGCTGCCGGAGCGGCGGGAGGTGTCGGTCAAGGGAATCCGTGCCGTGGAGAGTGGATCGTTTAAGTAAGCCCTGGGCGCCGCGAATCCAACCGCCACGCCATGGCTCCGCCACAAAGACGCGCCAGAACCGTGCCGGGCGTGGCGGGGGCGCATTCATGAGGACGCTGTGGAAGGTGGTGCTGCTGGCGTTGGCCGTCCTGGCGATGGTGGCCGGGACCTACCTGCTGGCCGCCGCGATCCTGACCCGCCATGCGGTGGATGGGCGGCCGGCAGCGCGGGAGGGCGTGGAGGTTTTTGTCTGCACCAACGGAATCCACACCGATCTGGTGCTTCCCGCCGTCACGAGCGCCGTGGACTGGACCATCGACCTGCCGGACGGCGACTTTCCCGGTGCCGCCCCTTGGGCGAGCCATCGCTCCTTCGGCTGGGGCGACCGCGCCTTTTATCTGGAAACCCGCCAATGGTCGGACCTGCGGCTGTCGACGGCGCTGTCCGCCCTGTTCGGCCGCGGGCCGTCGGTGATGCACGTCCACGCGCTGCATCGCCCGGCGGGCAGCCCGGACTGTGGGGTGATCGTCCTGGGTGACGGGCAGTACCGCGCCCTGGCGGCCTTTGTGAGCGGCAGCTTCCGCCGCGACGGAGAGGGGCGGGTGATGCCCCTGCCGGGCAGCGGCTATGGCGCGGCCGACCTCTTCTACGAGGCGGTCGGCCATTACAGCCCGGTCGAGACCTGCAACGAATGGACCGGCAAGGCCCTGCGCGCTGCCGGGGTGACCGTGGGCGCCTGGACGCCGTTCGAGGGCGGCGTCATGCGCTGGGTGCGGTAGGTGAGTGTGGCTGTTGTCCCCTCTCCCCAGAGGGGAGAGGGTTAAGGCGGCGCTGCCGATTCTTCCTGAGTGGGAATCAAGCCCGCTTGCGGGCGGCGGGCTTGTCCTCGCCGGCGTCGGTCTTGTCGGCCTCGGCGGAGTCGGCCTTCTTGGCAGACGCCTTCTTCGGAGCGGCCTTCTTCGCCTCGTCCTTCTTGGCCGGTTCCTTCTTGGCGGGGGTCGCCTTGGCCTTGGCCGCCTTCGCGGCCTTGGCGGGCGCCTCGGCGCCGTCCGCGGCCGCCGGTTCGGCGTCCTTCGGGGCCTTGCCCTTCTTGGCGGCGTCCTTGGCGGCCTTGGCCTCCAGAAGCTCCAGCGCCTGCTCCAGCGTCACGCTGTCCGCTTCCGTGCCCTTGGGGATCGAGGCGTAGACGGAGCCGTGCTTGACGTAGGGACCGAAGCGGCCGGACCCGGTGGTGACCGGCTTGCCGGTCTTCGGGTGGTCGCCCAGCGTCTTGGCGGGGGCCGACGCCTTCTTGGCGGCGCCGGCCAGCAGGTCGACCGCGCGGTTGATGCCGATGGTCAGCACATCGTCGTCCGGCGTCAGCGACTTGTAGACGCTGCCGTGCTTCAGGTAGGGGCCGAATCGGCCGATGCCGGCGCTGATGTCCTCGCCCGTCTCCGGGTGGTTGCCGATGCTGCGCGGCAGAGCCAGCAGCTTCAGCGCGGTGTCGAGATCCACGTCGGCGGCGGCCATGCCCTTGGGCAGGGAGACGCGCTTGGGCTTCGGCGCCTCGACCTTGACCTTCTTCTTGCCCTTGGTCTTCTTGCCGTCGGCGGGGGCCTCCTCCACCACGGCCTCGGCCGGGGCGGCGGCCACCGGGGGCGGCCCGAGCTGGATGTAGGCGCCGTAGGGGCCGCGCCGCACGGTCACCGGCAGGCTGGTCTCCGGGTCGGTGCCCAGCTCGCGCGGGCCTTCCTGCGCCTCGCCGTTCTCGTCGTTGGCGACGGCGAGCGGGCGGGTGTAGCGGCAGTCCGGGTAGCGCGAGCAGCCGATGAAGGCGCCCATCTTGCCCAGTTTCAGCCCCAGCCGGCCCTGGCTGCACACCGGGCAGACGCGCGGGTCGTGGCCCGGCGTGTCGCTGTTGGCGTTGGTCGGGAAGAAGTGCGGCCCCAGCTCCTCGTCCAGCGTGGTCAGAACCTGGGTGATGGTCAGGTCCTTGGTCCCGTCCACCGCGACGTGGAAGGCGCGCCAGAAGTCGCGCAGCACGGTCTTCCAGTCGATCCGCCCGTCGGAGATCTCGTCGAGCTTGTTCTCCAGGTCGGCCGTGAAGTTGTACTCGACGTACCGGTTGAAGAAGTTCTTCAGGAAGGCGGTGACCAGACGGCCGCGGTCTTCCGGAATGAAGCGCCGCTTGTCCAGCCGCACGTAGTTGCGGTCCTGGAGCACCTGGAGGATGGAGGCGTAGGTGGACGGGCGGCCGATGCCCAGCTCTTCCAGCTTCTTGACCAGGCTCGCCTCGGTGTAGCGGGGAGGCGGCTGGGTGAAATGCTGTTCCGGGCTGATGTCGCCGCGGGCGAGGGCGTCGCCTTGCTCCATGGCCGGCAGGCGGCGCTCCTGGTCGTCGTCGGCGGCGCCGTCGTCGCGGTCCTCCTGATAGACCTTGAGGAAGCCGTCGAACACGACGACCGAGCCGGTGGCGCGCAGCACGACGTCCTTGGACGGCGAGGCGATGTCCACCGCCACCTGATCCAGCACCGCGCTTTCCATCTGGCTGGCCAGCGTGCGCTTCCAGATCAGCTCGTAGAGCCGCAGTTCGTCGCCTTCCAGATAGGACGCGACCTCCTCCGGGCGGCGGAACAGGTCGGTCGGGCGGATGGCCTCGTGCGCTTCCTGGGCGTTCTTAGCGGCGGTCTTGTAGACGCGCGGCTGCGCCGGGACGTAGCGCTCGCCCCAATGGGAGCCGATCAGGTTGCGGGCGCCCTCGATGGCCTCCTGCGACAGGCTGACGCCGTCGGTTCGCATGTAGGTGATCAGGCCGACCGTCTCGCCGCCGATGTCCACGCCCTCATACAGCCGCTGCGCGGTGCGCATGGTGCGGGTGGCGCCGAAGCCCAGCTTGCGCGAGGCCTCCTGCTGCAGGGTCGAGGTGGTGAAGGGCGGCGACGGGTTGCGGCGGCTCTGCTTGCGCTCGACCGTCGCGACCGAGAAGGCCTGCGGGCTGATGCGCGCCACCGCGGCTTCCGCAGCCTCGCGGGCGGGCAGGGCGAACTTGTCGAGCCGCTTGCCGTCAAGCTGGGTGAGCTGGGCCGTGAAGGAGGCGCCGCCCGGCGTGGCGAAGCCCACCTCGATGGTCCAGTATTCCTGCGGCTTGAAGACCTCGATCTCCGATTCGCGCTCGCAGATCAGGCGCAGCGCCACCGACTGCACGCGACCCGCCGAGCGCGAGCCCGGCAGCTTGCGCCACAGCACCGGCGACAGGGTGAAGCCCACCAAGTAATCAAGGGCGCGGCGGGCCAGATAGGCGTCCACCAGTTCCCGCGAGACGTCGCGCGGGGCCTCCAGCGCGGCCTGGACGGCGGTCTTGGTGATCTCGTTGAAGGTGATGCGCTGCACCTTGGAGTCGTCGATCAGCCGCTTTTCGCGCAGCAGCTCCGACAAATGCCAGGCGATGGCTTCCCCTTCGCGATCCGGGTCGGTTGCGAGATAGACGCGTTCCGCCCCTTTGACCGCCTTGGCGATCTCGTCGATGTGGCGCTTGGAGCGGTCGCCCAACTCCCAGTCCATGGCGAAGTCCTCATCCGGACGCACCGATCCGTCGCGCGCCGGAAGGTCGCGGACATGGCCGAAGCTGGCGACCACGGTGTAGTCCGAGCCAAGGTATTTGTTGATGGTTTTCGCCTTGGCCGGCGATTCGACGATGACGACGTTGCTGCCCGGCAAGAGTCCGCGCCCCTGAAAGTGCCTATCCCATACACCGGCGGTGCGGATCGGGATCAGATCAGGTTCACCTGATTCCCAGGCTGGCGCTGGACACGGCCCGCAAGCTCAAGTTCCAGCACCACGGTCAACACCACCGGAGCGGACAATTGGCACCCGCGGACGAGTTCGTCAATGGCAACCGGCGTATGGCCGAGGTTTTCCAGGATGACCGCGCGCGCCGATTCAAGGTCCGCCTCGGATGGAACGGCGGGGCGGGGGGCGGCGAACAGGTCCCCCTGGCGTTCCCGTACGGCGGGGGGCGACAGGCTGTCCAGCGCCTTCAAGACATCATCCACCCCTTCCACCAAGGCCGCCCCCTGACGCAGAAGATTGTTGGTGCCGTGGCAGCGCGGGTCGAGCGGAGAGCCTGGAACGGCCATCACCTCCCGCCCCTGCTCCAGCGCCATGCGCGCGGTGATGAGGGAGCCGGAGCGCAGCGCCGCCTCCACCACCAGCACACCCAGCGACAGGCCGGAGATCAGCCGGTTGCGGCGCGGGAAATGGCGGGCCTGCGGCGTGGTGCCGACCGGGCTTTCCGCCAGGATCACGCCCTGCTGCACTATGTCGCGGTAGAGCCTCTCGTTCTCCGGCGGGTAGACGACGTCGGCGCCACCCGCCACCACCGCCGCGGTTCCGCTGCCGAGCGCCCCGGCATGGGCCGCCGTGTCGATCCCGCGCGCCAATCCGGAAACGACCAGCAGCCCGGCCTCGCCCAGTTCGCGTGCCAGCCGTTCGGCGAATTTCTTGCCGTTCATCGAAGCGTTGCGCGCCCCGACCAGAGCCACCGCGCGCCGTTGCAGCAGATGCGGGTGACCGAGGACCGACACCACCGGTGGCGCGTCGTCCAGCGCCGCCATGGCTTCCGGATAGTCGGGCTCGCAGGAGCAGAGGAGGCGGGCGCCGATGCGGTCGTTGGCGGCCAGTTCGCGGTCGATGTCCACCTTTGGCGCGATGCGCAGCGGCTTGGTCCGCCCGCCGCGCTTTGCGAGGTCGGGCAGCGCCTCCAGCGCGGCGCCGGCGCTGCCGAACCGTTCCAGCAGGCGGTGGAAGGTGATCGGCCCGACATTCTCCGTCCGGATCAGGCGGAGCCAGTCGAACCGCTCGGCGGCGGACAGGGTATGGCGCGGTTGAATCATGAACCACGTCATACAACCGGCAACGGGGCGTGATCAACACGCAAACGTGTGCGGCGGTGCTCTTCTCAGGGACCCGGCATGGCGGTTATTTGCGCCAGAAGCCGAAAAGTCCCTTCTTCTTCGGCGGAGCCTCCGGTTTGGCTTCCGGCTCCGGCTCCGGCTCCAGCTCGTCGTCGAAGGAAAAGGGGTCATCCTCGGCGTCGGCCTTCGCGGTTCCGGCCGGCTCGGTTTCGGCCTTGGGCTCGTCCGGATCGTCGTCCGTGTCGAAAGAGAACGGGTCCTCGTCCGGCACCGCATCCGTTCTGGCGGGGGCGTCCTCGGTCGTCTCCTCCGTTTCGTCATCGTCGAAGCTGAAGAGGTCGCCGTCATCGTCGGAGTTGCCGGCCAAGTCGGTCGCTTCGGCCGTTTCGTCTTCGGTCTTCTCCTCCGCGTCGTCGGTGTCGAAGCTGAAGGGATCGCTGCCGTCCTCGTCCTCGTCCTCGTCATCATCGAAGTTGAAGGCGTTGGCGTCACCGCCGCCCGCATCGTCGTCCTTGGCCTCGTCATCATCATCGAAGCTGAAGGCGGAGAAATCCGAGGACTCTTCCTCCTCATCCTCGTCGCCACCGCCGAGGGCCGTGGCGGCAACGGCGACCGCGCTCGCCGCGCCCTGGCCACGGCGCATCTCCGCCTTGAATCGCTCAAGCTCCTCGCGGAAGCGGTCCTCGGCCTCGCTCCAGCGCTGGCGCTCCTGGTCGAGGGTGGCGAGCAGTTCATTCTCCCGCGCGCGGGCGGCGGAGCGTTCCGTGTCGAGCGCCTGGATCAGTTCCTCTTGGCGTTGGAGAAGCGACTCGTGCCGCGTCTCCATCGCGTCGATGACCTCGCGCACATACTGTTCGAAGGCACGGAACTGGAGCGCCAGAACGTCCTCGTCGGCGCTGGCCGCCGCCGCCTTCGCGGCCTTGGTCGCCTTGGTTGTCCGCGTCCCGCCGGGTGCCGGTGGCGGCGGGGAAGGCGCGGCGGCGGGAGGCGTGCGCGTCCCGCTCGGGGTGGCGCCGTCCCCCCCCAGCCAGCGCGACACCAGGATGTAGGAGACCTGAAGCTCCTCGGCGATGCGGCGGTAGCTCCAGCCCTGGGCACGCAGCCGTTCGGCCATGCGTTGGCGGTCCGGTTCCTCGCTGGGTGTTGCCGGGCGCGTGGGCAGGGAGGATGTCGGGCCGATCCCCTCCGTGGGGGTCGCGACGACGATCACATCCTTCAGTTTCTGGTCGGCCATCGGGTCTCCGCCGTCCTGCGCGCAGGGCGTTCCTCACCGCGATGTTGGCCGCTTTCGGGCCGCGCTGTCGATCCGGGACGGGTCCCGGTTGAAGCAGTCTGGATGGGAAACCCGCCGGACCGGGCCAATTCGCGCCGTTCCGGTCAGGTCAGTTCCTGCCGGTCAGGTCAGTTCCTGGATGTGCTCGACATAGCCGGAGAGGGCGGCGATGCCCTGCTCGGTCAGCTCGATGAAGACGCGGCGCCCATCCTTCTCATCGGCGATCCGGCGCACCAGACCGCGGTCGTGCAGTTCGGTGATCCGCCGCAGCGCGGTGGTCTGGGCAACGCCGGAGGCCATGCACAGCGACGACACGGAAATTCGCCGCCCGCGCAGATGGTTCGCCATCAGGTCCAGCAGCATGTCCCAGCAGGGGTCTTCGAACAGCCCCTTCGGGAAATATTTGTCGCGGGCGACGCGGTTCTGCTGGAGCGTTCTCAGGACAGCCAGACGCCGGTTCTCTCCCGTTGCGGCGGGGCTGGGGGGCTGAACGGCTGGAGCGGGAACCGGAACCGGAGGGGCCAGCGTCGGCTGGCCTTCGCGCAGAGCCTTCACCGCTTCGATGAGCGCGAGGCCATGACGGTAGGCGTCTTCCAGCGCCCCATGCAACGCGCCGTTGCCGGCGGGTGCGGACGGGGCGGGGGCGGGCAGCGTGGCCGCCGCCTGCTGGGCGGCCAAAGCGCGGGCGAGCGCGCCGTGGAGTTGGCTGCCGTCCTGCGGGTCGCTGACGAAATCCGCCGCGCGCAGATGCATGGCGCGGACGACATCCGCCGCCGTGGCGTCGGGTGCGACGACGATGACCTGAAGATGCCGCCGCACGCTCTTGCGCATCCGTTCGACCAGGGCCAATCCGTCGAAATGGGGCAGGGCTAATTCCACCGCCACGATGCCGATGCTGCCGTCGGCCTCCAGCGTGTCGAGCGCCGCGATGGGATCGTGCGTCACATGGATGCGGTGGCCGTTGCGTTCGAAGGCGTCGTGCATGCCGATGCCCAGCGCGCGATCCGCGCAGGCGATCAGGATGGACGTCGCCGAAACATGAAGGCCGGCGCTGGTCGGGACCGGGCGCACCGGCCATGCCAAGGGTCGCTCCAACTCGATCCGCATCGAAGCCCTTCCCCCCGTTGGGTGCATGGAATGCTGTGCTTAAGGATTACCACGCAAAGCAAACCATCATGGATGCAATCATGGTCCAAAATAGAGCGATCGAAAAATGTCTCAAAATTCCGCAAAATTTCGATGGATTAGGCGGAAGGGCATAAATCCAAGGTTTGGCTCCGTCGCCTATTCTTGGATTGGTAAGTAAAATTCAATGAAATGCCCTTCCCGGTTGCGGTGCGGTGGGCGAATGTGCGCGCCCGGCGGGGTCGGGCCGGAGCGGAGCCATGTCGCCGGGGTCTTCTCCAGACTGGACCCGTCTTGGAAACGGCGGCGCGCGCGATGCGCGTAAGGTTGCCGCATCCCTTGCCGGCACCGGACCCATGCGCCTCACCCTGACGACCAAGATCATATTGCTGCTCCAGGTGGCGCTCTGCTTCGCGCTGCTTTCCACCGCCGCGCTCTCCTACCTGAAGATGGAGCGCATGGTGGAGGACACCGTGGCCTCCCGCTTCACCGTCGCTCTGCGCGGGCTGGCCGGGGAGGTGGAGGGCGCCGTCAGCCTCGGCGTGTCGATCACGGCCCTGCGCAATCTCGACGCGCTGATCCAGCGCGCGATGGCGCGGGACGACCGCATCACCGGTCTGGTCCTGTTCACCGATACCGGCGAGGTGCTGGCGGCGGCAGGGCGCGGCGGTCCGGTCGGGACGATTCCCGCCGGCTGGAAGGCGGCCTTCGCGCGGGACGGCAAGTCCGACCGGGTGGCGGCCATCGCCGACGGCGACAGCCAGGCGCTTCTGCTCGGCATCCGCAACGCCTTCGGCGGTGTCGCCGGCGGCGTCGCCCTGACCTATTCGCTGGGCGAGGTGCAGGCGGGCATCCGCGGCACCATTCCGGACCTGCTGCTGTCCGGCGGCATCAATCTGCTGACCGGACTGCTGGTCACCATGATCGCGGTCTGGCTGCTGCTGCGTCCGATCCAGCGGCGGCTGCGCGAGATGACCGCCAGCATCAACATGCTGGGCATGGGCGAGCCGCCCAACCTGACTCCGGAGCTGGCGGCCTTCGCCCCCGGCCTGAAGGATTTCGCCGACCGCATCCTGGAACAGCAGCAGCGCGGCGCGGAGGAGGACCATCCCCGGCCCGCCGGTCCGGCGGCGGAGCCCGCGCGCCCGGCGGGAGTCACGCGCCCGGCGGGAGTCACGCCATGAAGCTGTCCTTCATCCGCCGCCTGAACTGGATGCTGACGGGCGTTGTGTCCGTCCTGATGCTGGTCAGCCTCGCCGTCCAGACCAACCACGTCAACACGCTGTTCCGACCGCTGATCGAGCCGGAGCTGGCCCGCAAGGCCGAGGTCGTCGGCTCCTATGTGGTGGCGCAGATCGACCGCGCGGTGGCGCTCGGCTTCGAGCTGGACAAGCTGGTCGGGGTGGACGAGCTGCTGTCCGACGCGCTGGCCGCCAACCCGGACGTCAAGTATCTGGCGCTGGAGATCGGCGGTCGCCTCCACGCCTTTTCCGGGACTGAGGAGGCGCGGTCCGGGAACCGTCTGACCGTCGCCGACGCCCCGCCGGAGGGCGAGTCCCCGCAATTCCTCGACACCGTCCTGCCGCTGGAGGGGAACGGGGAGGCGCGGCTGCATGTCGGCGTCGATTCCGGCTATGTCCGCTCGGCCATGAACGAGGTGGTGTTCGACCTCGGCTCCGTGCTGATCGTCGCCATCCTGCTCAACATCGAGATTCTGCTGCTGGTCGTCGGCTCCTCCGTCGCCGCGCCGCTGCGCCGGGTGACGGCGGTGATGAAGCAGGCCGCCGACGGGCATCTCGGCGTGCGCGTCGCCCTGCGCAACCGCGACGAGGTGGGCGAGCTGTCGCGCGCCGTCGACTGGGCGCTGGACAGCGTGCAGCACAAGGCCGACATGACCGCCTCCGAGCAGGCGATGACCAAGATCGGCATGATGCAGCGGGTGGTGGAGCTGCGCTTCGCCATCTTCATCTTCTCCCTGGCGGAGGAGCTGACCCGCACCTTCCTGTCCGTCTACATCAAGCAGCTGTTCGAGCCGGTGCCCGGCCTGTCGATGGAAATGGTCATCGGCGCGCCGATCGCCCTGTTCATGCTGCTCTGGGCGGTCAGCCAGCCGATCGCCGGCAGCGTGTCGGAACGGCGGGGGCGGCGGGCCGTGTTCCTCGGCGGGGCGCTGCTCTCCTTTGTCGGTCTGGTCGGTTCCGGCCTCGCCACCGACCTCATCCAGCTCATCGTCGCGCGCTGCCTGACCGCCGTCGGTTACGCCAGCGTCTTCATCTCGGCCCAGGGCTTCGTCATCGACGCCACCGACCCCAAGCAGCGCGCCCAGGCCATCGCCATGTACGCCGGCGGCATCCTCAGCGCCGGCGTCTGCGGCCCGGCCATCGGCGGGGTGATCGCCGGGCAGGTGGGCTTCCGCACGACCTTCCTGATCTCCGCCGGGCTGGCGCTGCTGGCCGCCTTCATGGCGTGGCAGGTGCTGCCGCGGGTGCGTGCGGCCCAGGCGAAATCCAGCCGCGGCCTGCGTCTGGCCGACGCCGTGCTGTGCCTGCGCAACCCGCGCTTCGTCGGGCTGGCCGTCTTCAGCGCGGTCCCGGCCAAGCTGGGGCTGACGGCGCTTCTGTTCTTCCTGCTGCCGCTGGCGCTGGACGACCAGGGCGTCAGCCAGTCCTGGATCGGGCGCGTCCTGCTGCTCTACTGGCTGCTGATGATCGTGGTGTCGCCGATGGCCGCGAAGCTGTCGGACCGTTCGGGCCAGCGCATCGGCTTCCTGGTGGCGGGCGGGCTGACCGCCGCCGGGGCGGCGTATGTGCTGTCGATGCCGGGTTCGCTCGGCACGGCGCTGGCCGGGGTCGCCCTGCTGGGGGTGGCGCACGCCATGCTCGGCGCGCCACAGCTCGCCATGCTCGCCGATGTCTGCGTGAAGGAGAGGGCGGCGCTGGGCGAGACCACGGTGATCGGCATGTTCCGCCTGATCGAGCGGCTGGGCTCCGTCGTCGCCCCCTTCCTGGCCGGACTGTTCCTGGCCCACTACGGCTATGCCGGGGCGCTGAAGGGCATCGGCGCGGTGCTGGCGGCCTGCGTCGCCGTGCAGCTTCTGCTGAGCGCCCTGTTCCGTCCGCGTCCGCCCGCCGATTTCCCGCAGAGGACCCCCGCATGAGCCTGTCCCGCCGCACCGTCCTGACGGGAGCCCTGACTGCCGGAACGCTGGCTGCCGGCGGCGTTCCAGCCTTTGCGCAGCCATCCTTCGGCCCGACGGCCCGGACCTTCACCGCCGCCAAACCGGCGCGCATCGTCGTGCTGACCCCGCGCAAGGATGTCGGCGACGTGCTGGGCCTGCGCGACTTCATCGCGTCGAGCGGCCTGACCGCCACGGTGGAGGTGCGCGAGGTGCCGCAGGCTTCCGCCATGCCGGCGCTGCTGCCGGAGATCCGGGCGTCCAAGCCCGATCTGGTGGTGACGGTCTTCACCCCGCTGACGCTGGGAGCGGTCGGGCGCTACGACGATCCGGACCCGTCGCGCTTCCTGACCGACGTGCCGGTGGTCTTCACCTCGGTCACCGACCCGGTGGCCTCGCGGGTCGTGCGCGCGCTCGACCGTCCGGGGCGCGCGGTCACCGGCACGCGGCACATCGCGCCGGCCGCGGTGCAGATGAAGACGATGCTGTCCTACCGGCGCTGGAAGAAGATCGCCGCGGTCTACAACCCGGCCGAGGACAACATGGTCGTCGCCGTGCGCGACCTGAAGGAGGAGGCCGCCCGCCAGGGGGTCGAGATCCACGACGCCGCGCTGCCGCGCGACGCCTCCGGCGCGCCGGTGGCCGCCGCCATCCCCGACCTGATCGCCGACGCGGCGCGCGCCGGGGCGGAGCTGGTCTACATCGGGCCGGACACGCTGGTCGCCTCCAACAACAACGCCGTGGTGGCCGAGCAGGCGCTGGCCCACCGGCTGGCCACCTTCTGCTCCACCGAGCTGCCAATCCGCCGGGCCAACCTGCTGATGGGGCTGGTCAGCCCGGCGGTCAACGTCGGGCGCTTCGCCGGGCTGAAGGCGGTGGAGATCCTGACCGGGGCCAAGCCCGCCGACACCATTCCGGTGGAGACGCTGAACCGCTTCTCCCTGCTGCTGCGCATCGGGGCAGCCAAGCAACTGGACCTCTATCCGCCGATGCGCCTGCTCAACATCGCCGAAATCGTCCAGGACGCCTGACATGACGGTCCTCTTATCCCCCGAACAGACGGTCCACACGGGCATGCTGCGCGTCCGGCGCGGCCAGCCGGTCTGCGTTCCCTACCGCATCCGCTTCCTCGGTCCTGCCGACCTGTCGGCGCTGGAGGCGTTCCGCGGCTACATCTTCGGGCAGTTGCCGGACATCGACGCCTATTTCCCCGAGACGCCGGAGTTCGCCGGTCTGCATCTGGGCGAGCGCGGCGTGACGCTGGGGCTGGAGGCCGAGGGGCGGTTGATCGGCTGCGCCATCCTGGGCCTGCCGCAGCCGGGCATGCCGGCCTTCGTGGACGACCTGCCGGACGGGCGCCCCGCCGTCACCGCCACCGCCCACATGGCGAGCTGCATGGTCCACCCGGACTTCCGCGGCAACGGGCTGCAACGGCTGATGGTGACGCTGCGCACGCTCCACGCGCTCGGGGCCGGGCGCCCGCACCTGTTCTCGCGCGTCGCCCTGTCCAACCCGCGAAGCCTGTCGAATCTGCTGGCCGGCGGCTTCCTGGTGCGGCGGGTGCTGGTCATGCACGCCAGCGGCCGGCTGCGCTACCTGCTGCACCGCGACCTGGGGGCGGCGCCGCCCGCCTGGGTGCCGGGCAGCGAGCGCGTCTTCGCCGTGCCGGAGCTGGAGGAGCAGAGGGCGGTGATCGAGGCCGGCTGGATCGGGCGTTCGGTGGAGCTGGACGGTCCCGTGCCGCTGGTCACCTACGCGCGCCCGGTGGAGGCGGTGCCGGCCGTACCCCAGGATGCCGCGCTGGAGGTCACGCCATGAGCGCTCCGCTCAAGACGGCGGTCGTTGTCGACCCCTATTCCACCGGCATCCTTTTGGCGCCGCGCCTGCGCGCGCGGGGCTACGACGTGGTCGCGGTGCAGAGCCGCCCGGACCTGGCCCCGTCGCTGCTGCGCAGTTACCAGCCCGACGATTTCGCGGCGCACATCCTCCATGACGGCGACCTCGACGCGCTGGCGAGGACGCTGCGCCCGCTGGCACCGGCCTTCATCCTGCCGGGCAACGAGTCCGCGGTGGAGTTGACCGACGCGCTGGGCGCCGTCCTGGGCACGCCGGGCAACAGCCCGAAGCTGACCGCCGCGCGCCGCAACAAGTTCATGATGATCGAGCGGCTGGCCGCCGCCGGCCTGCTGACCGCCCGCCAGACCATGGCGACCGGCGCCGCGGAGGCGGTGGAATGGGCGGCGCAGGCGGGCTGGCCCGTGGTGGCGAAGCCGATGGCCAGCGCCTCCACCGACCATGTCTATTTCTGCGACACCCCCGCGCAGCTCCGCGCCGCCGTGGACGCCATCCTGGGCAGCCGCGATTTCTGCGGCTCGGCCAACGAGCGGGTGCTGGTGCAGACCTACCTCGACGGCCTCGAATACGTCGTCAACACGGTCAGCCGCGGCGGGCGCCACTACGTCTGCGACGTGCTGCTGTCGGCCAAGCGGGCGCTGAACGGGTCGCCCTTTGTCTACGACTATTACCGGCTTCTGCCGCCGGAGGAGCCGGTGGCTCAGGCGCTGATGGCCTACATCCGCCGGGTGCTCGACGCGCTGGAGATCACCGACGGCGCCGGCCATGCCGAGGTGCGGATGACCGCGCGCGGCCCCGCCCTGGTCGAGATCGCGGCGCGCGCCATGGGACCGGCGGGCTCCACCACCGGCATCGCGGCGGGCACCGGGCACGATCAGGTCGATCTGCTGGTCGACGCCTTCGACGGCGCGGCGGCGGTCGGGCCGCGGCTCGACGGCCATTACCGGTTCCTGGCCGACGCGATGGTCCTCTATCTGCCGGTGCTGGTGTCGGGCCGGGTGGAGGCGCTGCCGGATCTCTCCATTCTGGACGGGATGGCGAGCGTGCGCGGCTACGCCCTGGTGCCGCGGGTTGGGGACGAGGTGGTGCCGACGCTCGATCTGACCCAGGTGCTCGCGAAGATCTATCTGGCCCATCCGGACCGCGCCGTTTTCGAGCGCGACTGGGCCGCCATCCGCTCCCTGGAGGACCGCCTCCAGCCGACCGTCGCGTAGCGTCGGAACGGACGGGCGGCGATGGCGCATGTCCCCTATGAGCAGCGCTGGGCCGCGGCGCGCAAGCGCTTCGAGGCCGCGACCGCGAAGCATCGGCCGAAGGACGCCAAGGCGGTCGCCGCCGCGCTGAACGGAGACGCCGCGCTGGTCAGGGCGCTGAAGGCCGGCGACGCCGTCCACCGCGCCGGCACCGCCGGTGACGAGGCCGTGAAGGATCTCGTTGCCGCGGGGAAGGATGCCGTGAAGGCGCGCAAGGCCTATCTGGCCGCGCTCGGCAAGGCGCTGGATGAGGATATGGCCGGCCGCGGTGACAAGGCCGCGGCGGCGGCCTGCGAGCGAGCGATGAAGGCGCTCGCCAAGGACCTCGCCGATCTGGAAGCCGCCATCGGCGCGGACGCCGACCGCTTCAGGGCGCAGGCGGCTCAGGCCGAGAAGGACGCCGCCTCGGCGGACCGGGCGCAGAAGCGGTGGGAGGCGAACATCAACGGTGCGCTCGCCCGCGCCGCCGCCGGGGTCGCCAAGGTGCGCGCCAAGCCGACTCCGGACACCTACAACGAGCTGTTCCCGGCGCTGGCCCGCGATCTCGCCACCCAACTCGCCGCGGCGAAGGCGCTGGACGGGCTGCGCGCCGATCCGGACTTCTACCGCCGGAAGCTCGCTCCCTGGGCCGGGCAGAGTGGCGACGGGCCGCCGATGCGTGTGCCGCCTGACTACACCGCCCGCCAGATCACCGACCTCATCAAGGAGTTCGCCACGGTCTGCAAGGGCGTGGTGCAACTGGTCGGCGGCCGCTGAGAGAAGAAGGGACAGAAAGGGAAGCCGCCGTTTTGGACCCAATCGACCCCCGGTAGGGGCGGGAGAGGAGCAATCGCCGATTCCGGGGGTCGTCCCCGCCTCCTACCATGCGGACCGATAGGGTGAATGCTTGGTTAAGCGGAGGAGCTGAGACATGGGTGGTCCCCTGAAGCGCATCGACATCCCGGACATCCTGACCCAGAAGGACTGGGACAAGAAGAAGGGCGCCATCGCCAAGATCGCCGGCAAGACCGGCATCGGCGACGCGATGAAGGCGGTGGACAAGGCGCACGGCGCCATCGACTGGAAGAAGCTGAGCGTGTCGGTGAACGCTCCCAGCAACGCGACGCTGGACGACCTCGACTCGCTGCTGGACGAGGCGCGGGCGGAGTACAAGCGCTCGGTCGAGCCGCTGCGCACCCAGCTCCAGAAGCTGCGCGATCTGGCCGAGGCGACGGCGAAGAAGTTCAAGTCGAACAAGCTGATTCCGAAGGATTCCGCAGCCCACGCGGAGAAGGTGGCCAAGGCCGCCGACCAGCTCTTCGTCGCCTTCAACCAGTCCTCGCTTGGGGACAAGATCGTCGATGACTACGAGGGCATGAAGGACGCCATCGAGAAGGCGGACAAGGTGCGCGCCAAGGGGCGGGAGATCCTTGAGAAATACATGCTGTCCCTGGCGAAGAAGCTGAAGACCGCGAAGACGGTGGGCGATTACCAGGACCTGTGGAAGGAGGACATTCGCGGCGTCGGCACCCAGCTGCCGAAGATGCCCGAACTGAAGGCCTTCCTGAAGGATTGGCGCAACATCTCCTCCCAGGACGGCATCCCGGAGACCGACGAGGATGTGAAGAGCCGTTGCAAGGAGGTGATGGCCGTCCTGGCCCGCATGGACAAGCAGATGAAGGCCATGGCCTGACCGCGGTCAGCACAACCGCCGATCAGGTGCACGGTATGGAAGCGTCCGGAAGTTCGCCTGTGTCCAGGCGGTTCCGGGCGCTTTGCCTATTAGCGATCGCTGTTAAAATCGCCGCGTTCGGCGGTCAACGCCAAGTATGGGTTGCATCGTCGATTGGAAGGTTAAAGCCATAATTTCTATAGGATTTACGAATGATGAAGCTTGTCGCGAATTTCTGAGTCGTTGTTGCGTCGATGGCTGATTATACTTCGCCGCATGGCCGGTTCTGGGTTCATGGGGTTTCGGCTTTAAATGGCTGAGTGCATCGGTATTTCCGCAACAATCGTTTTGCGATACCACTCATGATGGGATTGGCTCGGCGTCTGTCGACCTGCGGGTCGGGCCGCGGCCTGTGCCATGCGCCTGTCGAAGGAACTGTGCCCCGGTGCTTCTGCCGCCTGCCGTCATGCCGTCCGTAACCGCCAACTTCGCGCGTGTCGCCCGACGGCTGGGCGCGGTTCTGCTCCTCGCGTTTCTTTGCACCGCTCCGGCCCTGGGCACCGTCCTGCCGCAGGCGGAGCGCGGCGTGCTCGACCTGCGGGGCTGGTACGCCGACCTCGACGGGCCGGTGTCGCTGGACGGCGAGTGGCTGGTGTCCTGGGACCGTCTGGCCGGAGAGGAAAGCCTGAACCCGTTGCCGGAACCGGACGGCCGCCTCTGGACGCCCTTCACCCTGCCGGCGATCTGGAACGGAACCGAGCGGCCGGACGGCCGGGAGATGGGCGGGTTTGGCGCCGCCACCTTCCGCCTGACGATTCTGCTGCCGCCCGGCATGCCGCCGCTGACGCTGAAGATGCCGCCGGTCAACTCGGCCATGCGGGTGTGGGCGGACGGCCGGTCGGTCGCCGCCGCGGGGGTGCCAGCCCTGGCCGCCGCGCAGGAGCAACCGTCCTCCGTTTCCCGCTTCGTCACGCTGCATGGTGGGCAGCGGGTCATCGAACTGGCGGTCGAGGTGTCCAACCACTTCCATTTCGAAGGCGGCATCGGGCGCACGATCTATCTCGACGCCAACGGCGGGCTGTCGCGGCTGTGGCAGCGGCAGCTGATGACCAACGCCGGGGCGCTGATGTCGCTGTCGCTGATGGCGCTGTTCATCGGCGCCTTCCTGCGCCGGCGCCTCTCGGCGGCCCCTCTGTTCCTGGTCATGCTGCTGGCGGCCTGCGCCATGCGTCTGATCTGCACCAGCGAACTGCTGCGCGTTTTTTTCCCCGGCGTGTCGGAGGTGTGGGCCTACCGGCTGGAATATCTGCCGATCTACCTGTTCTACCCGATCTACTTCCATCTGCTGCGCGAGCTGTTTCCGGGATGCCTGCACCGCGCGGTGGGGCGCGCCATGATGGCGGTCGCGGTGCCGGGCGTGTTCCTGGTGCTGGTCACCGAACCGGCGCAGTTCACCCGGTTGCGCGACGTGGCGAGCCTGCTGCTGGTGCTGTCGGCCCTGTATTTCGCGTGGCGGCTCGCCGTGGCCGCCCTGCGCCGCCATTCCGGCGCGATTCTGCTGGGGGCGGGGGCGCTGGCCTTCCTGGGATCGGTGGTGCACGACGCGTTGATGTACGCCCATTTCTACGAGAGCATCGACCTCGTGCCCTACGGCGCGCTGCTGTTCCTGTTCAGCCACGCGCTGGTGCTGGGGCGGCGGGTGGAGACGGCCTTCCTCAACGAACGCCGGCTGTCGCAGGAACTGGCCGCCCTCAACGAGGGGCTGGAGCGCCAGATCGCCGAGCGCACCCGCGCCCTGTCGGACAAGTCCGCCACGCTGGAGCGCTTCCTTGCCAACCTCAGCCACGAGGTCCGGACGCCGCTGAACGCCATCCTGGGCATGGTGCGGGTGATCCGCCGCGAGGGGCCGACCGACCAGCTGGACGAGCGGCTGCGCGTCGCGGACGGGGCGGGGCGGCATCTCGTCTCCATGCTCGACACCATCCTCGACCTGTCGCGGCTGGAGGCGGGACGGATGGAACTGCATCCTCAACCCACCGACGTGGTCGCTCTGGTGGAGGACGCCGCGGCGCTGATGCGCGCGGGCGCCGAGGACAAAGGCCTTGGCCTGTCCCTGACGATCAGTGGGCTGGGGGTGGCACGCTTTTGGATCGATCCATTGCGCCTGCGCCAGATCGTTCTGAACCTGTTGAGCAACGCCGTGAAGTTCACCGAACGCGGCGGGGTTGAGGTGTCGCTGACCGCCAAGCCGGCGCCGGCGGGCGCGGCAAGCGGGACGGTCGTCCTGCACCTGACCGTGGCGGACAGCGGGCCCGGCGTGCCGCGGGCGGCGCAGGCCATCATTTTCGAGCCCTTCCATCGTTTGGAGGGAAGCCGGCTGGAGGGCAACCGCCGGGACGGCGCCGGGCTGGGTCTCGCCATTGTCGACGGACTCGTTCGGTTGATGGGCGGCGCCGTCTGCCTGGAGGGGCGGCCGGGCGGCGGCTCCCTCTTCACGGTTTCGCTGCCGACCCGCGCGCTGCCGCTCGCCGATCCGTTGCCGGACCGCGCCGCTCCCATGCCCATGCCGGGCAGCCTGGACATCCTGGTGGTGGAGGATGCCCCGGAGAACCAAGCCATCTTGCGCGAGTATCTGGCCCCCGGCGGTCATCGCGCCGTATATGTGGAGAGCGGTGAGGAGGCCCTGGCGGTGCTGGCCACCAGGATCGTGGACGTCGTCCTGCTCGACATGCGGCTGCCGGGGATCGACGGGGTGGAGGTGACGCGGCGCATCCGCGCGCTGTCCGACGCGGAGCGGGCGCTGGTTCCGGTGATCGCCGTGACCGCCAACAGTTCGCCGGAGGACCGGGCGGACTATCTGGACGCCGGCGTGGACGAGGTGGTGGCGAAGCCGGTGGACCCCGATGCGCTCCAGGACGCGCTCGCCCGCCACGCTCCGTCCGGCTCGTGCGCGCCCGCACCATCTTTCGCGGTTCAACGGTCGACGGTCGCAGGCGGGCCGATCGCAGGCGGGCCAATCGCAGGTGGATTATCCAGCGCCGATCGCGCGCGGCTGATGGAACGCTTCGCCCAGGCCTGCCGGGATGTGCTGGAGGTTCTCGATGACGCGGACTCACCGCCCCGGCGTGTCGTCGACGCGGCTCATCGCATGAAGGGCAGCGGCGGCACCTATGGCTTTCCGGAGGTGAGCGCCGCGGCGCGGGCGCTGGAGCGGACGGCGCAGGCCGTCGAAAGCGGAAGCGGGGGGGCCGCTTCCATGCAAGGGGACGCGGCGGCGCTTCGGGACCGGCTCCACGCCGCCCTGCGCGCCATCGAAACGGGGGAGGCGGGGCTGACATGACGGCGACGAGCGTTGACGCCACGGCGGTTGGTGCGGCGGTTGGTGCGGCGGGAACGGCGGCGGGCAAGACATCATGAGCGTCGGATCGGAACTGGTTGGACGGACCGTGCTGGTGGTCGAGGATTCTCCCGAAACGCAGGATCTGATCGCCACCTATCTGGAGCATCAGGGGCTGCGGGTGCTGCGGGCCGCGAACGGGGCGGAACTGACGGAGCGTATCGCGCAGGACCGGCCGGACCTTGTGCTGCTGGACATCAACCTGCCGGATTGCGACGGGCTGGCCCTGGCCGAGCGGCTGCGGCTGGGGGAAGCCGTTCCGCTGATCTTCGTGACCGGTCGCGACAGCCCGACCGACCGCATCGCCGGCCTGTCCCATGGTGGCGACTATGTGACCAAGCCGGTCGACCTGCTGGAACTGCTGATCCGCATCCGCAACCTGTTGCGCCGCTCCAGCGCGTCCGCCGCTGCGCCGGCGCCCGCCGAAAGTGCCGCGGTCGCGGCGCCCGACGCGCCGCTGACTTTTCGGGGATGGCGCCTGGATCTGGTGCGCCGGGCGCTGTTCCGTCCCGACGGCTCCTACCTCGCCCTGACGACGGGGGAGTTCAACATCCTGGCGGCGCTCGCGGCGATGCGACCCAATCCGGTCAGCCGCGAGTATCTGCTGGACGTGATCAGCAACCGCGATCCGCGCTCCATCAGCGAGCACACGGTGGACACGCTGATCACCCGGCTGCGCCGCAAGATGCGGTTGGAGGACGGCGCACCCTCGCCGATCGTCACCGTCCGTGGGGTTGGATATGCATTGGAATCCGACGAATCTTGACGATAATGATTAATATGCAATAATAAACCGCACGTTACTCCGACTGAAAAGTATCAACCGCCGTTGATACGCGTTCGAACGGGGTAATGCTATACATCACCCAACGAATGATTGACGGTTCCAAGCGGGTACCTGGAGGAGGCGGAACGTTCCGCCGCATCGGGTCGCCGCGCCGGGCCTGACACCGCCGCCGGCCAACCGGCGCGCGATCTGATGCGGGTGAGAGCGGCATGCAACGGTCCCTGGTTTCGCGTTCGGCGGAGCGTATCGCGCTGGCTGGTCAAACGGCGGCGGATTACTCGGCACCGAGTTATTCAGCGGCGGCGCCTTCCATTCTGATCATCGGCAACGACAGCGCGGCCATCGCCGGCATCCGCGAGTGCGCCTTGCGGCTCGGCCACCGGGTGCAGGACACGCGCGACGTCATCTCGGCGCTTGGCCTGCTCGACGTGGACCGCAGCGTCGGCGTCGTCTTCGTGGATGGCGGCTCGCCCTGGTTCGACGGTCTGGCGCTGATGGAGCGGCTGCACCGCACCCACCGCGGCCTCGCCTGCATTCTCTTCGCCCGCAACCCGGAGGCGGACGACGTGGTGCGCGCCCTGCGTCTGGAGGCCGCCGACGTGGTGACCGACCCGGAGGACGAGACGCAGATCGAGCGCGCGCTGGCCCGTGTCCTCGACGGCGGGGAGGGGAGCGCGTCGTCCGCGCCGGACCTTCCTCCGGTGTCGATGGGCAATCATGACGACGCGCTGGAGCAGGCCTACCGCCATGGGCTGGCGCTGGTCGAGACGGTGCGCGCCTTGCGCGGTGAGGCCGCGGCGGCCCGCGTGATGCCCTTCGTCGCGGCCCACCGCGCGGCCGCCGCTCCTGCAACGTCTCACACCGCCATCACGCCCGCGGCTCAATCCGTTTGCGAGCCGATGCCGGACGGCGGTGCGCCGGACAGCCTGGGCATCCTGACGGCGATCCGGCGCAAGCGCGCCGCCCGCGAGAAGTTCTTTCCCAAGGGGCTGTTCGAGGACCCCTGCTGGGACATGCTGCTCGACCTGATGATCAATCATCTCCAGGGACGGCGGATTTCGGTGTCGTCGCTGTGCATCGCGTCCGGCGTGGCCCAGACCACGGCGCTGCGCCGCATCACCGACCTGCACGAGCGCGGGCTGGTCCGGCGGATCGCCGACGACAAGGATGGTCGCCGCGTCTTCATCGAGCTGACCGAAGAGGGCGTCGCCGCCATGGAGCGTTACGTGGAGACGGTTGGCCCGCTGGGCTGACCGTCCGCCGCTCCGGCCTCCGCCTGACGGGAGCAGTCCGGCCAGGGGCAGGCGCAGGAGGGGAAACGGCATTCGTCGCCGTTCACGTCGCTGGCCTGCACGGCGATCTTGTAGCGCAGGCCGTGGGCCGACGGCGTGTCGATCAGGCCGCAGGCCTCGTAGACCTCGACATTGACGCGGGCCGATTGCAGGGCAACCCGGGCGATCTGTTTGGGATCCTTCATCATCGGCGTCTCGGCCTCGCTTCCGCTGCGTCGTCGGTCCTTTCAACGCATGTTCGGCGCCATTGTGCCAGGGCGTATCGGAAGGACTTCCTTTGGCGCGTCCGCGGCCCCCTTATGGTGTGCGCCACATCGACCGATAGGCCTGCTCCAGCGACCGGGCGAAGGCCGGCGCGTCGCACAAAGGTGATTGGCGCACGCGCTCCCGCAACCCGGCGCGCAGCGCGGCCAGGAACTCCGGGTCACCGACCAGCGCGGCGGTCTTGGCCACGTAGTCATCCGGGCTGTCCGCCACCAGCCGGTCGGCGAGGCCGAGCGTTTCCAGGAAGCTGACCCCGATCCGTCCCGCCCACCGGTCGCCGCGCAGGGTCACCACCGGCACACCCATCCACAGGCTTTCGGCCGTCGTCGTGCCGCCGCCGAAGGGGGTGGGGGACAGCGCGAGGTCGATGCGGTTGTGGCTGGCGAAATAGTCCGCCCGCGGCGTTTTCCCTTCCATGCGCAGGCGGTTCGGCGCAATGCCGTGCGCGGCGAACTGATCGCGCAGGGTCTGGCGCACGCCGTAATCGCCGAATTCCCGCGATTTCAGCAGCAGGCGGGCTTGCGGCAGCGCCGTCAGGACCTGCGCCCACAGCGCGACAGTCGGTCGGGAGATCTTGGCCCGGTTGTGGAAGGCGCCGAGCGTGACCGGCCCGCCGTCGAGCATGGGAAGCGGCCCGACCGGCACATCCTCCGCCGGCGGGGTGAAGCATAGATAGCTGTCAGGCAGGCGCCAGACCTTCTCGGTGAAGAAGCGCTCCTCGTCCGGCGGCAGGACATGGCGGTCGGCGATGATCCAGTCCATGGCCGGCAGGCCGGTCGTCCCGAAATAGCCGAGCCAGCTCGCCTGGATGGGCGCGGGCCGCCGGGCGAACAGGGTGAGGCGGTTGTTTCCCGTATGGCCGGAGAGATCGACGAGGATGTCGATGCCGTCCCGGCGGATCAGGTCGGCCACCGCCGCGTCGTCCATGCCGACGATCGGCCGCCATCCGTCGGCGGCGGCGCGAAGGCTCTCCGTCACGTCGTCGGTCCGGCCGTTGTTGGCGTAGCCGAAGGCGGTGACCGCCTTGCGGTCGTGCGCCCTCAGCACGCTTTCCAGGAAGTAGCCGACCGGATGGCTGTTGAAGTCGCTGGAGACGTAGCCGATGCGCAGCGGGCGGGGCTGGTCGTGGCGGACGACCGGAGCGGCGACCGGGAGTCCGCCGCCGCATCGTTCGGCCCACTCGCGGGCGGCGGCGAGGAAGTCGGCGTTTCCGCACTCCGGCAGGTAGTGCTGGGCCATCAGGACGTTGCTGTGCGCCATCGGGAAATCCGGACGGTGCGTCAGCGCCGAGCGGTAGGCGGCCATGGCCTGGTTCAGATGCCCTTGCCCCTTCAGGACGTTGCCGAGGTTGGACCAGCCCAGGGCGAAATCGGGCCGGAAGGTCAGGGCGACGCGGTGGGCCGCCGCCGCTTCGCCCAGCCGGTCCTGCAAGTCCAGGGCGTAGCCGAGGTTGCCATGGGACTCGGCGTTGGTCGGCGCCGCCTGGATGGCGTCGGTGAAGGCGGCGATGGCGGCGTCGGTCTGCCCGACCTCCAGGAACAGGGAGCCGAGGTTGTTCAACGCCTCCGCGAAGCCGGGCTGGAGCGCGATGGCCTGACGGAAAGCGGCGACGGCTTCGTTGGGCCGGCGCTGTTGGCGGAACAGGTTGCCCAGCCGGAAATGGATGTCCGCCCGGTCCGGGCCGAGGCGCAGCGCCGCCATCAGGGCGTCCAGCGCCTCGTCCGTGCGGCCGGCATCGAGCAGGGCGGAGCCGAGATTCAGATGGTATTCCAGCGCCTCGCGGATGGACAGGGCGGTGCGGATGCTGGCGATGCCGGCCTCATGGTCTCCGCGTTCGGACAGCAGCACGCCCAGCAGGTGCCAGGCGTCGGGATTGCGCGGCTCGCGCTTCAGGATCTGGCGGTATGCCCGCTCCGCCTCGTCGCCGCGGCCGTCGTTGTGCAGGGTCAGGACATCGGTGAGCGAGGGCCGGGTGCTGCGGCTGTCCGTCATGGAGCGTCCATTGTGGGGGCGGGCATCGCGGGGAAGGGCGGTGCAACTCGGGGAAGAGTAGACCGCCCGGCCGGGTCACGTCCATGAGGGAAGGGCGGGTTCTCAGCGGAACAGGCCGGGGACGATCCGGACCATGATTCCCGAACGGGACGCCACCAGGATGGCGTCCGACCCGGCGCGGACCCAATGATGGCCGCGCGGCGGCCGATGGAGGTGATACGCGGTGGGCGTGGCGATGACGTGGCGCCGCGACGCATAGGCGGCGGGCAGACGGTCGCCGGGCTTCCAGTGCCGCGCCGCTCGGTGGACCGGCGGGGGCGGGCGATGGGCTTCCGGGCGGTGCACATTGGGGTTGCGATGGGCCCGCTCGATCCGCGGCGGTTCGCGGTGATCCGGTCCCCAGCCGGCGGCGGAGGCGTCCCGTGTGCCCAGTCCGACCAGCACGGTGGCGGCGGTCAAGGCGGTGGTCATGGCGGCGATCAGGATGCGCGACATGGGGGTGTCCCTCTTCTCGTCAGGCCGGGATCGTGATCCCGATGCCCCTGATGCTGCACGCGCCCTGTTGCCGGCGTGTGTCCGGCGGCCCCCTGTTTGGTAACGGACTGTTACGGCAAAGCTCTGCCCCTCTTCAGCCCAGTTCGAAGGTCGTCACCCCGAACAGGCGCGCGGTGTCGATGATTGGGGCTGGACCCAGATACATGCGGGCGGTTTCGAATTGCGGGGTCAGGCCCAGCTCCTCCGCCAGCAGGACGGCCTCGCGGTTGACCTCCGGAACGTCCAGGAAAATCGGACCATCGCCCGCCGTGGCGGCGAGCGCGAGCGCCAGATCGCGCGCCGTACCGCGGTCGGCGGCGTAGAGCGGGCCGATCTTGCTGCCGGTGTGGCAGGGGCGGATCACCCCGAAGCCGCGCAACGCCCCGTCGACCACGGCGGCCAACGCGGAGGCGCCGGGCAGCGTGATCCAGTTGGACAGGAAGCCGGCGCGCGGCGCCGGGAACAGCGCGCGGTCCCAGTCCAGCAGCCGGTCGAAGGGCACCGTCCGCGCGTCCAGCAGCGAAGCGGCGGAGGAGGTCCCGGCGGGCGGAGCCCCACCGTAGCGGATGTTGCGATAAGCGAGCGCGAAGCCGGACTTGCGGTAATTGTCCTGCTGCGCCACCACCCCGTCGAGCCCGACGGTGCAACCCTCCAGATGCCTCAGCCCGGCTTGCCAGAGGTCCCAGCCGAGGCCGCGCCCGCGCATCCCGGGCCGCACGATGTAGAAGCCGAGGAAGCCGAAGTTGTCGGGATAGCGGACGACGGAGAGGCAGGCCGCCGGTTCGCCGTCCAGTTCTCCGATCAGGAATCCTTCGGGGTCCACGGCGTGGAAGGCCCCGGCGTCGTGCAAGCCGGGGTTCCAGCCCTCCGCCCGCGCCCAGTCCACGGCCAGATCCAGCTCGGCCCGGCTCATCACGCGCACGCGGTAGCCTTCCATGGAGTCCCTCCGGTTCAGGGCTGCGGGGCGGGGGCGAAGCGCGCCATGTCCCCGGCGTAGGGTTTGGGCAGGGGGAAAGCGTAACCGCCGGTCTTGCCGGTGCGCAAGCCCAGCACGGCCAGCCCCTCCACCAGCTTCACCGCGACGGTGACGCCGTCCACCACCGGCACGCCCATCTCGGCGGTCAGGGCGCGCGCCAGATCGGCCATGCCGGCGCAGCCCAGAACGACGCTCTCCGCCCCGTCTTCCGCGATGGCCTGGCGGATGGTGTCGCGCACCCGCTCCACGGCGCCCGACGCCGGGTCCTCCAGCGCCAGCACCGGCACGCCGGCGGCGCGCACCCGGCAGCGCCCGGCCACGCCGTAGCGCTCCGCCAGATGCTCCAGCGCCGGGACGGAGCGCGGCATGGTGGTGACCACGCTGAACCGCCCGCCGAGCAGGGTGGCGGTCTTCATCGCCGCCTCGCAGATGCCGACCACCGGGACGGCGGACAGGCAGCGCGCAGCGTCCAGCCCGACGTCGTCGAAGCAGGCGATCACCACGCCGTCGATACCCGGCGCGGCGCGCCCGTGGGCGGCGATCACCTCCAGCAGGCCGGGGACGGCGAGCGCCTCGTCGTAATAGCCCTCGATGCTGGCGGGCCCTATGGCCGGGTTGGCGGCGACGATCTCTGTCCCCGGCGCGGCGACGGCGCGGGCGGCGGCCCCGGCCTTCTCGGTCATCGAGGCGGTGGTGTTCGGGTTGACGACCAGGATGCGCATGGCTGGCTCTTTGCGTTTCAAGCGGCGCCGCCGGTCCGCCGCAGCCGGCGGCGGCGCAGGATCATCACCCCGGCGAGGAACAGGCCGATGACGGTGAAGGAGAACAGCGTCGTCAGCGTGCCCAGCGCGTAGAGCACCGGGGTCGTGACGTTGGTGGTCATGCCGTAGATCTCCAGCGGCAGGGTGTTGAAGGACCCCGCGGTCATCAGCGTGCGCGCGAATTCGTCGTAGGACAGGGTAAAGCCGAACAGCCCGACGCCGATCAGGCTGGGCAGCAGGATGGGCAGCACGACATGGCGCACCGTCTGCCAGGGCGTGGCGCCGAGGTCGCGCGCCGCCTCCTCGTAGGCCGGGTTGAAGCGGTTGAAGATGGCGAAGACGATCAGCAGGCCGAAGGGCAGCGTCCAGGTCAGGTGCGCGCCGAGCGCCGAGCCGTACCAGGTCGGCTCGATGCCCAGGATGTTGAACAGCAGGCCGATGCCCAGGCTGACCAGGATCGACGGCACGATCAGGCTCGCCACCGCCAGATAGAACAGCGCCCCGCTACCCAGGAAGCGGCGGCGGAAGGCGAAGCCGGCGAGCAGCGAGAACAGCACCGTCAGCACCATCACCGTCAGCCCCAGCGCGATGGAGCGGCGGAAGGAGCCGCCGAAATCGCCGACCGCCTGCTGCTCGAACAGGTTCCTGAACCAGTGGAGGGAGACGCCGTTCATCGGAAAGGTCAACCCACCCTCCGGCCCCTGGAAGGACAGGATGGTGATGGTGGCGATCGGCCCGTAGAGGAACAGGACGAACAGCCCGAAGAAGGCGGCGAGCAGGTAGAAGGACAGGCTGCGCCGGGTGCCGGTGCCGGTCATCGCTTACAGCTCCTTGCGGATGTCGACGATGCGCAGCATCGCCACGACCATGATGAGGACGACGGCCAGCAGCACGACCGCGTTCGCGGCGGCGGCGGGGTACTGGAGCAGCGAGATCTCGTTGGCGATCATCAGCCCGATCGAGGCGCTCTGCCCGCCGCTCATCAGGCGGACGGTGATGAAGTCGCCCATCACCAGCGTGACCACGAAGATGGAGCCGATGGCGATGCCCGGTTTGGCCAGCGGCAGGATGACGTTCCACACCACCTGCGCCGCGCTGGCGCCGCCGTCGCGCGCCGCCTCGACCAGGGCGCGGTCGATGCGCATCATCGAATTGAAGATCGGCACCACCATGAACAGCGCGTAGAGGTGCACGAAGGCCAGCACCACCGCGAAGTCGGAGAACAGCAGGAACTCCAGCGGCTGGTCGATCAGCCCGGCGGAGATCAGCCCGGAATTCAGCAGCCCGTTGCGCCCGAGGAAGGGAATCCACGAGATCATGCGGATGATGTTGGAGGTCCAGAAGGGGATCGTGCAGACCAGGAACAGCACCATCTGCCACGTCGTGGACTGGACGTGGAAGGCCAGGAAATAGGCCACCGTGAAGCCGATCAGCAGGGTGATGACCCAGGTCAGCGCCGCGAACTTCACCGTGTTCAGGTAGGTCTTCCAGGTGACCGGCGAGGTCAGCAGCTCCTCGTAGTTGGTCAGCACGAAATCCGGGTAGATGCGGATGCTGTCATAGTCCCAGAAGCTGACCGCGACGATGGTCAGGATAGGGACCAGCAGGAAGACCAGCAGCGTCAGCGCCAGCGGCCCGGCCTGGAGGTAGGGGACGGCCCGGCGCAGCATGGAACGGCGCACCCCGCCGCTCCGCGGTGCCGCGGACGCGCTGGACGCTTCGGATGGGACGGCGGAGGCGGTCATGGCGGAGGGGTCCGGTGCCGTGGGGGAGTGCGTGGTGTGGGAGAGTCTTGCCCCCACCCTGACCCTCCCCCGCTTCGCAGGGGAGGGGAAATCGGCCCTCCCCTGCGGGAGCGGGGGAGGGAGGGACCCGCGAAGCGGGAGGGTGGGGGCAAGCCGGCCGAGGTTACGCCGCGACGAACTCGTTCCACTTGCGGACCATGTAGCGGTCCTCGTCCATCACCGCGTTCCAGCAGGCCACGCGACCCATGCGGTCCTGGAACGACCCGCCGTCGCGCACCGCGCCGGCCTTCTCCATCACCTTGCCTTCGGGGCTGAGGATGTCGGTCTTGGCCGGCTGGCCCTCCATCCAGAAGGCCCACTCGTCCGGCGACATGTGCTCCTTCGCGGTGTCGAGCACGGCGGAGTAATAGCCCTGGCGGTTCAGATAGGCGCCGACCCAGCCAGACAGGTACCAGTTGATATATTCATAGGCGGCTTCCAGCTCCAGCCCGCTCAGATGCTTGGCGATGCCGAGGCCGCCGCCCCAGGCGCGGTAGCCTTCCTTCAGCGGCTGGTAGACGCACTGGATGCCCTTGGCGCGCACGGCGGCCACGGCCGGCGACCACATCGACTGGATGATGACCTCGCCCGACGACATCAGGTTGACGCTCTCGTCGAAGGTCTTCCAGAAGGCACGGAACTGGCCGGCCTTCTTGGCGTCGGTCATGATCTTGAGGGTCTTGTCGATCTCCTCCTTGGTCATGTTGCCCTTGTCGCCGTACTTCACCTCGCCCATGGCCTCGCAGACCATGGCGGCGTCCATGATGCCGATGGAGGGGATGTTGATGATCGACGCCTTGCCCTTGAAGGCCGGATCGAGCAGGTCCTTCCAGCTGCTGATCGGGCGGCCGACCAGATCGGGGCGGATGCCCAGCGTGTCGGCGTTGTAGATGGTCGGGATCAGCGTCATCCACTGGGTGGCCGACTTGGCGAACTTGATGCTGTCCTTGCCTTCCACGAAGCCGACGGTGTGCGGGGCGGTGCCCTGGGCGACGGCGCTCTCCGGGGTCAGCTTGCCGTTGACGAAGATCGGGACGATCTTGTCGAAGTTCTTGATCTTGGAAACGTCCATCGGCTGCATCACGCCGGCCGGGAAGACCTTCTTGCAGATCCAGTATTCGATGTCGGCGATGTCGTAGGACTTCGGCTGGGTCACCGCGCGCTGGGCCACCGCGTCGCTGTCGAGCGCGGTCATCTGCAGCGTGAAGCCGAGATCCTCCTTCACCTTGTCGGCGACGGCGTTCAGATTCGACACGCCGGTGCCGAACTGGCGCAACGTGACGTTCTTGATGTTCTGCGCCCAGATGGTGGGGAAGCCGGTGATCGCCCCCGACCCGATGGCGACACCCGCGGCGGCGGCGGTGCCCTTCAGCAGCGTGCGGCGGCTGACGCCTTTGGTGGTGCCGCCCGTGGTGGTCCCGGCGGAAAGGGGCGAGCCGGTGCGCGTCTCGGTCATGCTCTGTGCCTCCAGTGTGGTCGGTCGTTTTGGGGATTGGTCGGGAAATCAGGCAACCAGGGGATGGACGTCGCGCGCCTTCCAGCCCGCGGTCACGCGGTCGCCGACGGCGAGCGGGGCGTCGTAGAAGCGGGATTCGTCCAGCACCACGGCGAAGTCCTCGGCACCCGGCACGTCGAGCGTCAGGTGCACGGATGCGCCGTGATACTCCAGCGCGCGGACGGTGCCTTCCAGCTGATGGTCCGTCCCCTCGGGTTGGCCGAGCAGGATGCGGTCGGCCCGCACGGCCCGGCGGCCGGCGGCGTCCTCCACCACGTTGTGGCCGCCGATGAAGCGGGCGACGAAGGCGGTGCGCGGCTGGTTGAAGACTTCGCGCGGCGGGCCGGCCTGCTCGATCCGCCCCTGGTTCATCACCACGACAAGGTCGGCGAGCGCCATCGCCTCGGTCTGGCTGTGGGTGACGTGGACGAAGGTGATGCCAAGCTCGGTGTGCAGACGCTTCAACTCCTCGCGCATGCGGATGCGCAGGAAGGGGTCGAGCGCCGACAGCGGCTCGTCGAGCAGGAGCACGCCCGGCCGGGTGATCAGCGCACGGGCCAGCGCCACACGCTGCTGCTGGCCTCCGGAGAGCTGTGCGGGCAGCCGGTCCGCGTACTGGGACATGTGGACGAGATCCAGCATCTCCCGCGCGCGGCGGCGCCGCTCCTCCTTCGCGACACCCTTCATTTTCAGGCTGAAGGCGACGTTGTCGGTGCAGTCGAGGTGGGGGAACAGGGCGTAGCTCTGGAACATCATGGCGGTGCCGCGGCGGGCCGGCGGCTCCCCGTTCACCACCGTGTCGCCGATCAGCAGGTCGCCGTCGGAGATGTCCTCGTGCCCGGCGATCATGCGCAGTGTGGAGGTCTTTCCGCAGCCACTTGGGCCGAGCAGGCAGCAATAGGCGCCGGCGGCGATGCGCAGGTCGATGCCGTCCACCGCGACGGTGGAGCCGTAGAACTTGCGCAGCTTCACCAGTTCGACGGTTGATCCAGCGGCGGCAGATCCGGCAGTCATGACCTTCTCCGATTTTGTGCACAATCCGCAGGGCCCGCTGCGGCTGTCGGGTATGTCCGCAAGTTCCATGCCAGCGTGTGAATGGCGGAGTTTCGCGGCTTTCCAGCGGTGAAAATCAGCGATTGGTCAGGATTTCGGCGCTGTGGCGCGAAATTGTGCATGGGTGGACTGTGCCCGATGCATGGGCAGGGCGCGGCGACCGCGTTTGTCCGCTGGTCCGTTTTGTGCACAATCCGCGGCGAAGGTTTGAACAGCAGTTATGCCATCATGAAAACTGTCCTGAGCGCCCCTCGCCGCGCCGTCCGCGGGCGGGGGGAGGGGGCGGAGGCCCGCATCGTCCGCAGCATCGGCGAGGCCATCGCCGACCGCCGGCTGCCGCCCGGCACCAAGCTGGCGGAGGAGAGCCTGGCCGAGGTGTTCGGCGTCAGCCGGGAACGGGTGCGCAAGGTGCTGCTTTTGCTGGCGCAGCGGCGTGTGGTGACGCTGATCCCCAACCGGGGCGCCTTCGTCGCCAAGCCCACCGCGCGGGAGGCGCGCGAGGTGTTCGAGGCCCGGCGGGTGATCGAACGCGCCGTGGTGGAGGCGCTGGAGCGTGAACCACGCCCGCTGCCGGACGAGATGTCGGCGAAGCTGCGCGTCCATCTGGCGCGGGAGGAGGAGGCCGACCGCGTTGGGGACCGCATGGCGCTGATCCGCCTGTCGGGTCAGTTCCACCAGCTGCTGGCCGACTTCGCCGGGAACGCCACGCTGGCCGGCATCCTGGCCGACCTGATCGACCGCTCCAGCCTCGCCATCGCGGCGTTCGAGCGGCGGTCCTCGCACTCCTGTTCCGCCACCGAGCACCGGCGCTTCGTCGAGGCGCTGGAGTCCGGTCCGCCCGGGGCGGCGATGCGGCTGATGATGGAGCATCTCGACGAGGTGGAGCGGCAACTCGACCTCGACGCGCGGTCGGACGGCGCGGTCGATCTGAAATCCGTTTTCGCAGATCGGCCGGCGGACCGGACGGAAGAGCCTGTCCGAACGGCCGGAGGATAGCCCGGCCCTATCGACCGCATAGGGACAAAGGGCTGCTTCCGATGGGTTCGGCTCGCTATTATGCTGCCCGCCGCGACATCGAGGTGACCGACATCATGCAGCCCATTTCCAAGCCCGCCGACCACCCGCCGGTTCCCGCGCGCCGCGTCGGTGTGCTTCTGATGAATCTCGGAACGCCGGAGGCGACCGACTACTGGTCGATGCGCCGCTATCTGAAGGAGTTCCTGTCGGACCCCCGCGTGATCGAGGTGCCGAAGGCGGTGTGGTGGCCGGTGCTGAACGGCATCATCCTGACCGTGCGTCCGGGCAAGAGTGGCCATGCCTACAAAAGCATCTGGAACGAGGAGCGCAACGAAAGCCCGCTGAAGACCGTCACCCGCGCCCAGGCGGAGGGCGTCGCGGCGGCGCTGGCGGCGCGGCACGGCGACAGCGTGGTGGTGGACTGGGCCATGCGCTACGGCCAGCCGGCGGTCGGCCCGGCGATCCAGCGGCTGAAGGACCAGGGCTGCGACCGCATTCTGCTGTTCCCGCTCTACCCGCAATATTCGGCGACGACGACGGCCACGGCCAACGACCAAGCCTTCCGCCAGCTGATGACCATGCGCTGGCAGCCGGCGGTGCGCACCGTCCCCGCCTATCACGACGAGCCGGGCTACATCGAGGCGCTGGCCCGCTCGGTGGTTCGGCACATCGCGGCGCTGGACCACACGCCGGACGTCCTGCTGGCGAGCTTCCACGGCCTGCCGAAGGTCTATCTCGACCGCGGCGATCCCTACCACTGCTTCTGCGTGAAGACCGCGCGCCTGCTGGCCGAGCGGCTGGGCTGGGAGCCGGGGCGGGTGCAGTACAGCTTCCAGTCGCGCTTCGGCAAGGCGGAGTGGCTGAAACCCTACACCGACAAGACGGTCGAGGAGCTGGCCCGCGCCGGCAAGACCAGGATCGCGGTGATCGCGCCGGGCTTCTCCGCCGATTGCGTGGAAACGCTGGAGGAGATCCAGTTCCAGGTGAAGGACGCCTTCATGGCGGCCGGCGGCGAACGCTTCACCTACATTCCTTGCCTGAACGACCATCCTGACCATGTCATCTTCCTGGCCGACCTTGTGGAGCGCGAGCTGGGCGGCTGGGTGGACGGCGCCGGGGCGCGGGCGGCGCGCGACGCGGAGGACCACGTCACGGCGTGACCCCCTTCTCCAAAATGGAGGGCCGCACAGGCGGAAAGGGTGGGTTGCCGGGGCGGCCCGGCTTCCCCATGCTGGCGGACGGACAGATTGGACGATGGTTGGGAGGATGCGGGGGATGCGGCGTGTGGTTCGGGCGGTGGCCGCCCTGGCGCTGGGAGCGCTGCTGACGGCGGGGAGCGCCGCGGCGGCGGACAAGGTCCGTGTCGGATCGAAGCTGGACGCCGAAAGCGGCCTGCTCGGCACGATGATCCTGCAGGTGCTGGAGGCCAACGGCATTCCGGTCGAGAACAAGATCCAGCTCGGCCCCACCCGGATCGTGCGCAGCGCCCTGCTGGCCGGAGAGATCGACGTCTATCCGGAATACACGGGCAACGGCGCCTTCTTCTTCAACCTCGACAGCGATCCGGCCTGGAAGAACGCCGCCGCCGGCTACGAGACGGTGAAGCAGCTCGACCGGGACAAACACAACATCGTCTGGCTGACCCCGGCCCCGGCGAACAACACCTGGGCCATCGCGCTGCGCCGCGACGTGGCGGCGCCCAACAACCTCGCCACCATGGAGGACTTCGCCCGCTGGGTCGGCGCCGGCGGCACGGCGAAGCTCGCCGCCTCGGCGGAGTTCGTGGAAAGCCCGGCGGCGCTGCCCTCCTTCCAGAAATCCTACGGCTTCACGCTGAAGCCCGACCAGATCCTGGTGCTGGCCGGCGGCGACACGGCGGCGACCATCCGCGCGGCGGCGGAGGGCACGTCCGGCGTCAACACCGCCATGGTCTACGGCACGGACGGCGCCATCGCCGCGCTGGACCTCGTGGTCATGAAGGACACCAAGAGCGCGCAGATGGTCTACGCCCCGGCCCCGACCATCCGCGACGGCGTGTTGGACGCTTACCCGAAGATTCGCGACCTGCTGGACCCGGTCTTCAAGTCCCTGGATACCGAGACCCTGCGCGGGCTGAACGCCAAGATCTCTGTGGAGGGGCAGGACCCGCGGGCGGTCGCCACGACGTATTTGAAGTCGAAAGGCTTCCTGAACTGACGGCCTGAACTGACGGGATGACCGGCGTCCGTCCGATCCACAACCGCGTCGCCCTGCTGCTCGCCGCCATGATCGTGGCGGCGGCGCTGGCTCTGCCGTTCCTTGGCTTTGCGCCGAACCGGCTGCTGTCGGGAAAGGCCATCGCGTTGAGCGCGGTGGCGGGCGCCGGGTGGAGCGGGGCGGCGCTGCTGCCGGTCGCCCTGCTGCTGGCCGTGCCGTTCCTGCGGGTGGGCCGGGCGGCGCATCTCCTGTATGTCGGGGCGGGGGTGCTGGCGGCGGCGGGGCTGGTCTGGCTGGCTGGACAGCACGCCGCGCTGCTCGCCGCGACGGCCAGCCCGGCGGCGCGGACCTCCTTTGGGGCGGGATTCTGGGTGATGGAGGCCGCCGCCCTGCTCGCCGTTCTGGACGGGGTGCGGCGGCTGGGGCTGGGTCCTGCCGGGCGGGTCGCCGTGGGCGCTCTGACGGCGGCGCTGATCGGCGGGCAGTTCGCCGCCGGGCATCTCGACCAGCTCTCGATCATGAAGGAATACGCCAACCAGCGCGACGTCTTCGCCGGGGCCGTGCTGCGCCACGCCGCGCTGGTCGCTGCGGCCCTGGTGCCGACCCTGCTGATCGGCGTGCCGCTGGGCGTCGCGGCGCAGCGCTCCGCCGCCGTGGGGCGGCTGGTCTTTCCGGTGCTGAACGTCGTGCAGACGATCCCGTCCATCGCTCTGTTCGGGCTGCTGCTGGCCCCGCTGTCGGCGCTGGCCGCGGCCTTTCCGGGGCTGGGCATCGGCGGGGTCGGACCGGTGCCGGCGGTGATCGCGCTGACGCTCTATTCGCTGCTGCCCATCGCGCGCAACACCGCGGCGGGGTTGGCCGGCGTGCCGGAGCCGGTGCGGGAGGCGGCGCGCGGCATCGGCATGACGCCGCGCCAGATCTTCTGGCGGGTCGAGGCGCCGCTGGCCCTGCCGGTGTTCCTGGCCGGGCTGCGCATCACGCTGGTCCAGGCGGTCGGGCTGGCCGCGGTGGCGGCGCTGATCGGCGCCGGCGGGCTGGGAGCCATCATGTTCCAGGGGCTGTTCGCCAACGCGCTGGACCTCGTGCTGCTGGGGGCGGTGCCGGTGATCCTGCTGGCCGTCGCCGCCGACGCGGCGCTGAAGCTGGCCTCGGCGCTGGCGCTGTCGCGACTCGGGAGGACGGCGGCGTGATCGCCTTCGAGGGAGTGACCAAACGGTTCGGCGCCTGGACCGCCGTGGACAGCCTGTCGTTGACCGTGGCGGCCGGGGAGTTCCGCGTGCTGATCGGGCCGTCCGGCTCCGGCAAGTCCACGGTGCTGCGGATGATGAACCGGTTGATCGCACCGGACGCCGGGACCATCCGGGTTGAGGGCGAGGACATCGCCCGCCTGAAGCCGGAAACGCTGCGCCGCCGCATGGGCTACGTGATTCAGAACATCGGGCTGTTCCCGCACTGGACGGTGGAGCGCAACATCGCCGCCGTGCCGGACCTGCTCGGCTGGCCCAAGGCGCGGGTGCGCGACCGGGTGACGGAACTGCTCGCCCTGCTGAATCTCGACCCGGAACGCTACCGCGGCGCCTACCCGCACGAGCTGTCCGGCGGCCAGCAGCAGCGCGTCGGCGTCGCCCGCGCGCTGGCGGCGGAGCCGCAGATCCTGCTGATGGACGAGCCGTTCAGCGCGCTCGACCCGATCACCCGCGGCGCCTTGCAGGCGGAGATGGCGGGGATCCACAAGGCGACCGGAACCACCGTCGTCTTCGTCACCCACGACATGGACGAGGCGCTGGCGCTGGCCAGCCGGATCGCCGTGCTGGACCGCGGGCGGCTGGTGCAGAGCGGCACGCCGCTCGACATCCTGACCGACCCCGCCGACGACCGGGTGCGCGATCTGGTGGGGCGCGAGGATTGGGGGCTCAAGCGGCTGGCCGTGGAGACGGTGGCGGAGCGGCTGCGCCCCGGCGAGACGGCGCCGGGCGAGCCGCTGGCGGCGGGGGCGTCGCTGCGTCAGGCGCTGGCCGCGATGGTGGCGCGCGGCACCGACCGGCTTCCCGTGGCGGACGGGCAGGGGCGCCCGGTGGGTACGCTGCACCTTGCCGACCTGCTGCGCGGGCCGGACCGGTCGTGAGCCGCCTGCGGAGTCTGCTGACCGACCGGCTGGTCCTGGGCCTGCTCGTCCTGGCGGCCCTGGTGTTGGGGATGCCGGCGCTGAAACCGCTGTTCGCCGCCGCCTTCCCGGCGCTCGACCGGCCTTTGTACGAGGCGGACGGCTTCCTGGCGCTGACGCTGGACCATCTGGCGCTGGCCGGCGGGGCGAGCCTGATCGCGGTGCTGCTCGGCGGGGCGGCGGGCATCGCGGTGACCCGGCCCTTCGGACGGGAGTTCCGTGGCATCCTCGACGCGGTGGCGGCGATGGGCCAGACCTTCCCACCGGTGGCGGTGCTGGCCGTCTCGGTCCCCGTTCTCGGCTTCGGCCCGGCCCCGGCGCTGATCGCGCTGACGCTCTATGGGCTGTTGCCCATCGTCGAGAACACCGTGGCCGGCCTGGAATCGGTGCCGGAGCCGGTGCGCGAGGCGGCGCGCGGCATGGGCATGGGGCCGGGCGCGCTGCTGTGGCGGGTGGAGCTGCCGCTGGCCGCTCCGGTGATCCTGGCCGGGGTGCGGACGGCGGCGGTCGTCAACCTCGGCACGGCGGCCATCGCCTCCACAGTCGGGGCGAAGACGCTCGGCCTGCCGATCATCGTCGGGCTGAACGGCTCCAACCCCGCCTACGTCATCCAGGGCGCTGTGATCGTGGCCGCCCTGGCGGTGGTGCTGGACGCCGGCTTCGACCGGCTGGCGGCGCGCCTGACCCGCTGGCGGCCCGGCACCGATTGAGGCGCGGCCTGACGGTCACTTGTAGCCGAGCTTGCGCAAGGCCGTCTCGTCGAGCTTTCTGGCGCGCGGCAGCGTGTCCTCGTTCACGACTTTCAGCACATGCGTCCGGATGCTCTTCAGAGCGTCCGTGTAGGCGCCGCTGTCGATCCCGTTGAGAAAATCATTCCGCAGATGGTCGTCGATGTTCAGGCCCTTGGCGCTGTTCTGGTTGATGAACACCTTGTAGAGCTTGGGAGCGTTCTTCTGATCAACGCCCTTGCGGGTGATCGAGAGGAACTCGATGTTCTCGCCGGTTTTCCCCTGCTCGGCGACGGCGTGCAACAGCAGCGTCAGCTTGTTGCTTTTCAGGATTTCCTCGATTCCCTTCCTTTCGAAGGGATTCACGAACGGACTGTCCTTGGTCTGCGCCTTCTGGTCCGCCTTCCGTTGCTTTTCATAGGCCGCTTCATCCTTCGCCAGCCGGGCGCTGATGTCCTTGCGGTCCTTGGCGATGGCCTCCTCGAAGACCTTGACGAGCTTGGTCGTGAAGCCCGGCACCGATTTGGCGAAGGTCAGGGCCTTCTTCGCCACCGTGGCCTTCGGGTGAGCCTTCGTCAGAACGTCCAGATCCTTCGCGGCCTCCGCGGCCAGCGTGCCGGCGCTCTTCAGCTTCCGGAACATGGGGGTGATGACCTTGGCCACCTCGGCTTCGTAGGTGCTGATGACGTCGTCGTCCAGCGGCTCCGGCTTGGCGAGGGCGTGCAGCATCACCCGGTTCCAGGTGATCGACTCGAACGCCTTTTCCGCGGCGGCAAGCCCTTCCAGGAGCTTCACACAGGCCGGGCGGTCCTGGCAGGTGCCAAGGCTGGCCGCCGCGACGCGCGGAATGAGGTCGTCCGGGTATCCGATGATCTTCATGGCCTGCTCCTCCCTGCCGGTTGTGGGGAGAGCCTGCCGAACGGGCTTGGCCGGAGCAATTCGAGATCGGTCGGATTGACGGGAGACCCCGGCGCGATCTGCACCTTTGCGGACCGATCCCGCGGCGGGGCTCCTTGCCGCGCCGCGGGACGGTGCCGCATCACTGCGGTGGGATGCGCAGAACCTGTCCGGGATAGATCTTGTTGGGGTCCTTCAGCATCGGCTTGTTCGCCTCGAAGATGGCGTTGTAGCGGTTGGGGTCGCCATAGACCTGTTTGGCGATGGCGGACAGGGTGTCGCCCTTCTCAACCGTGTGGAAGCGCGTCTGGCTGGCCGGTTGCTCCGTCGGCGGCACGGTCGGCTGGTCGGGGCCGCCCGCGCCTTGATCCTTGGCGATGACGGCGGTCTGGTCGTCCACCCGCGACACGCCCTTCACGTTGCCGAGCGCCACCGCGATCTTCTCCTTCTCCTCCTGCGAGGCAGTGCTGCCGCGGACCGTCACCGTGTCGTCGGCGACCTGGATGTCCAGACCGTTGGTCGGCAGGCCCACCTGCGACAGGTGGGATTTCAGCTCGTCGGCGGTCGGGGCGTCCGAGTCGCTGACTTTTTCGCCATGATCGCGGCGGAAGAAATCGAACAGGCCCATCATGTCCTCCCTCGGTTGGTCGCCATGGTGAAGCGATCCCGAACAACATCGCTGAGGCTCGCTGGTTTCACGCGCGGAGGAGGGGGTGCGGAACGCCGGGCTTAGCAGCGGCGTTCGACTTCCCAAATAAGACCATGGAGAGTAACGCTGAAAGGGGAGGGGATCACACCACCCCCCTGCGAAAGGAGCCGCCGATGAACCCGTCCGACGACTGGCGGATTCCGCCGCAATTCCAGCCCGACCCGGATGATCTGGCCTATGATCTGGACCGGGCGCTGTCCGCCGTGGTCGGGCTGCGCGCCAGCGTTCCCGAAGACGCCTACACCGCCGGCGTTCTGGGGACGGAGCGCGCCGGGCAGGGCGCCGTCATCCGCGAGGACGGGCTGGTCCTGACCATCGGCTACCTGATCGCGGAGGCCGAGGAGGTCTGGCTGACCACCAACGACGGGCGGGCGGTGCAGGCGCATGTGGTCGCCTACGACCACACCAGCGGGTTCGGGCTGGTGCAGGCGCTGTCGCCGCTGGGCGTGCCGGCGCTGATGCTCGGCTCGTCGCGCCATGTGCAGTTGGGCGACCCGGTGGTGGTGGCCGGGGCGGGCGGGCGCGGGCGCTCCATCACCGCGCGGGTGGTCGCGCGGCAGGAGTTCGCCGGCTATTGGGAATACATGATCGACGACGCCCTGTTCACCCTGCCGGCCCATCCCAACTGGGGTGGCACGGCGATGCTGGGGGCGGGGGGAGAACTGCTGGGCATCGGCTCCCTCCAGCTCCAGTACCGGGCTGAGGAGGAGCGCGTCCTGCCGCTGAACATGAACGTGCCGATCGACCTGCTGAAGCCGATCCTCGATGACCTGATGACCCAAGGGAAGGTCAGCGGCCCGCCGCGCCCCTGGCTTGGACTCTACGCCACGCAGGACGAGCGGGAGCGGGTGGTGCTGGTCGGGCTGGCCGGTGACGGGCCGGCCCAGCGGGCGGAACTGCGGGCCGGCGACGTGGTGCGCGCGGTGGCCGGGCAGCCGGTGGGTTCGCTGGCCGACTTCTACCGCGCCCTGTGGAATCTCGGCCCGGCGGGGGTCGACGTGCCGCTGACCATGGAGCGGGAGGGCGACGTCTTCGACATGCGCGTCGGCTCCAGCGACCGCGAGCGCTTTTTGAAGGCGGCACGGCGGCACTGACAAGCGGAACTGTGCGACACTGGCGCTCCAGAACCAAGAAGACGGGTTGGAGAGCGCTTTTATGGACGACTTGATGAAGGGGGAACCGGCCTCCGGCTTCCAGACCCTGCTCGGCTACACGCTGGTGCGCTGGGAGGAGGGCGTGGCGGAGGTGGAGCTGACCATCGCGCCGCAGCACCGCAACCGGGGCGGCGTCCTGCACGGCGGCGCGCTGATGACCCTGCTCGACACCGTCATGGGCTTCGCGGCGACCCACTGCGCGGTGCCCGGCCATTCGCGCCGGGTGGTCACGCTGTCGCTGTCCTCCAGCTTCCTGGGCGCGGTGGCGGAGGGCACGGTGGTGGCCCGCGGCACGCTGCTGGGCGGCGGGCGCAAGATCGTCGGCTGCCGGGGCGAGGTGCGGCGCAAGGAGGACGGCGCGCTTCTGGCGTCCGCCGAGGGAATGTTCAAGTATGCTCCGGGAAGTGAAAATCCGGAGGGAACGCCCAGATGAACGATAAGAAGACCGGCCTGGACATCGCGCAGGACGGCCGTGTCCTGCGCCTGACCATCAACGACCCGACCACCCGCAACTCCATCGGCCCGGCTCTGATGGAGGCGGCCCGTGCTGCCTTCGACGCGGCGGCGGCCGACGCGGGCGTCGGGGCGGTGGTGCTGACCGGCGCCGAGGGGGCCTTCTGCTCCGGCGGGAACCTGAAATGGCTGAAGGAGGCGCGCAACGGCGACCGCGAGGCGGTGCGGGCGGGGGTGGAGAGCTTCCACGCCATGATCCGCAGCCTGCGCGCCTGCCCGAAGCCGGTGATCGCCGCGGTCGAGGGGCCGGCGGGCGGTGCGGGCTTTCCGCTGGCGCTGGCCTGCGACCTGATCGTCGCGGCGGAGGACGCGGTGTTCACCCTGTCCTACATCAAGGTCGCGCTGACGTCCGATGGTGGCGGCACGGCGTCGCTGGCCCGCGCGCTGCCGCCGCAGCTCGCCGCGGAGATCCTGTTCGAGGGCGGGCGCGTCGGGGCGCCGCGTCTGGCACAGCTCGGCATGATCAACCGGCTGACCGCCCCCGGCGGCGCTCTGGCCGAGGCGACCGCCTGGGCGGAGCGGCTGGCCGCCGGCCCGACCGCCGCGCTGGGCCGCGCCAAGGGGCTGCTGGAGGTCGCCTATGGCGGGCTGGCGGATCAGCTCGACCGCGAGCGCGACGCCTTCGTGGAGTCGCTGTTCCACGACGAGGCCGGGGAGGGCGTGACCGCCTTCTTCGAGAAGCGGGCGCCGGTGTTTCCGAAGGGGTGAGTGCGGGCGTGAGCCCCCACCCCAGCCCTCCCCCGCTATCGCAGGGGAGGGAGCTTAATCCCCTCCCCGGCCCAGCGGGGGAGGGTTAGGGTGGGGGCTCGTGCGGGATGTCACCCCACCTTCCACTCCGTGTGCACCATGCCCGGACGGTCGGTGCGCTCATAGCCGTGGGCGCCGAAATAGTCGCGCTGGGCCTGGATCATGTTGGCCCACAGCCGGCCGCTGCGGTAACCGTCCCAGTAGGACAGGGCCGAGGCCATCGCCGGCACCGGCACCGCGGTCAGCGTCGCGGCGGCCACCACGCGGCGGAAGCCGGCGTCGCCGCAGGTCATCAGGCCGGCAATGTCGGGGTCCAGCATCAGGTTCGGCAGTTCCGGCGCGCGGTTCAGCGCGGTCAGGATGCGGTCGAGCAGGCGGGCGCGGATGATGCAGCCGCCGCGCCAGATGCGCGCCACCGCCGCCAGATCGACGTCCCAGCCGAATTGCCGGCTGCCCGCGGCGATCACCGCGAAGCCCTGGGCGTAGACGGCGATCCGTCCGCTGAGCAACGCGTCGCCGACCGACGCGACCAGATCCTCGCCGGACGGGGCGTGGGGGATGGCCAGCGCCTCGGCGGCGCGCACGCGCTCGTCCTTCAGGGCGGACAGGCAGCGGGCATGCACCGCCTCGGCGATGGTCGGGGCGGGCATGCCCAGCTCCAGCGCGGTGGTCGCCGCCCAATGGCCGGTGCCCTTCTGGCCGGCGGCGTCGCGGATGACCTCGAGGATCGGTGCGCCGGTCTCGCCGTCCTTGGTGCGCAGGATGTCGGTGGTGATCTCCATCAGGTAGGAGGCCAGTTCCCCGCCGTTCCATTCGGCGAAGATGTCCGCCAGACGCTCGTAGGAGCAGCTGCCGATCCCGCGCAGAAGATGATACGCCTCGGCGATCAGCTGCATGTCGGCGTATTCGATGCCGTTGTGGATCATCTTCACGAAATGGCCCGCCCCCTCCGGCCCGACGCGGGCGAAGCAGGACTCGCCGTCCGGGGCGCGGGCGGCGATGGCGGCCAGCAGCGGGGCGACGGGGGCCAACGCTTCGGCGTCGCCGCCGGCCATCAGGGCGGGACCGCGCCGCGCCCCCTCCTCGCCGCCCGACACGCCCAGCCCGACGAAGCGCACGCCCGCGGCGGCGGCGAGTGCCGCGCGGCGGTTGGTATCGCGGAAATGGGAGTTGCCGCCGTCGATCAGCACGTCGCCCGGCGACAGGCGGGGCAGCAGGGCCGCCGTCAGCTCGTCCACCGGGGCGCCGGCGGGCACCATCATCAGGATCGTCCGCGGCGCCTTGAGCGCGCCCAACAAGTCCTCCACCGACGCGCAGGGGACGGCGTTGCCCACCTGGGCGGCGAAGGCGCCGCGGCGCCCCTCGTCCAGGTCGTAGCCCGCCACCACGGCCCCGTGGTCGGCCAGATTGGCGGCGAGGTTGCGTCCCATCACACCCAGGCCGAGGACGGCGATGTCGGCCGAGCCGACGGCGGTGGTTTCCGCCCCGGTCCTGGTCGAGTTGCCCTGCACCATCACAACGAACTCCCGTACATTCTCTTTAATGACAACCCCGCGGCGCGGGGGCCGGTTGCGGTCTCTCAAGTGGTCTCGCGGACCATCAGGCGAAAGCCCAGATCCACGCGGCGCGGATTTTCCCGGCTCTGCGGCGTCCGGTTCTCCATGCCCGCGATCAGCAGGCGGGCCGCCTCCACGCCGATCGCGCGGCGGGGGGTGGCGACGGTGGTCAGCGGCGGGACGGTCCAGGCCGCCCCGGCCAGATCATTGAAGCCGGCGATGGCCAGCCGTTCCGGCACCGGGATACCCAGCCGCGCGCACTGGAACAGCGCGCCCTGCGCCAGATCGTCGTTGCACAGGAACAGCGCGTCGGTGTCCGGATGGGTGGCCAGCGCGCGCTCCAGCAACTCCGCGCCCAGCGCGACGGAGGTGGCGTCCGGCACCATCAGCTCCAAGGCGGGGTCGTGCCGCCCGGCGTCGCGCAGCGCCTGCCGCCAGCCGTCGCAGCGCTGCCGCGTCCGCGGGTCGAGCTGCCCGGCGATCAGCCCGATCCGCCGTCGCCCGCGCGCAGCCAGATGCGCGCCGACGGCGTAGCCGGCGTCGAACTGCGAGAAGCCGACCGTCTGTACCGGACAGTCGTCCTGTGCGCCTTCGGCCATCAGGTCCCCCTCCACGCTCAGATCCATGGTGTGGACGACCGGAATCGTGAGGCTGCGCAGCAGGTCCCAGGTGCCCGGCGTGTGGTGGAGCCCGCTCAGGATCACCCCGTCCGGATCGTGGGCGAGCTGGGTGCGCAGGACGCGCTCCTCCGCCTCCGGGCCGTAGCCGGTGATGCCGACCAAAGGCTGGTAGCCCTGTGGGGTCAGTGTCTCCTGCACGCCGGCCAGCAGGTCGATGAAGACGGCGTTGGTCAGGGAGGGAATCAGCACCGCCACCGTCATCGTCCGCGCGGAGGCCAGCGCCGACGCCACGCGGCTGGGCACGAAGCCCAGGCGGCGGCTCGCCTCCTCGACGCGGGCGCGCACCTCCTCGCTGACCGTGTCGGGCCGGCGCAGGGCGCGGGAAACGGTCATGGCGCTGACCCCGGCGGCGGCGGCGACGTCGGCCATGGTGGCGCGTCCGCTGCGCGAGGATCGGGGTTTGCGGGGGGTGGCGGTCATCAGCGTTCCAATTGTCCAGCGGCCATTATCCCGCGCCGGATTGGGCTTTACAAGCCTCGTTTGTTAGCGGTAACATCCTCATCTCTCCCCACCCGTAATGTTGCAAGGACCGACCGGCATGAGCGCTCTTCCGTCTCCCGATGTTACCGCTAACATAAGCGGGGCCGTGGACGCGATCGTGGTGATGGGCGTGGCGGGCTGCGGCAAGACCTCGGTGGGGGAGGAGTTGGCGCGGCGGCTCGGCTGGCAGTTCCTGGAGGGCGACGGCTTCCACCCGCCGGAGAACATCGCGAAGATGTCCGCCGGCATTCCGCTTCAGGACGAGGACCGCTGGGGCTGGCTGGACACCATCGCCGCCCACATCGCCCTGGCGCGGGAGGCGAAGGCGCCGATCGTCGTGTCCTGCTCCGCGCTGAAGCGGCGCTACCGCGAGCGGCTGAGCGCCGGCGGGACACGCGTCCTGTTCGTTCATCTGAACGGCAGCCGGGACACCATCCACGCCCGCATGGCGCTGCGCGCCGGCCATTTCATGCCGACCACCCTGCTGGACAGCCAGTTCGCCGCTCTGGAGCCGCTGGAGGCTGGGGAACTCGGCATCGTCTGCGACATCGACGCCAGCCCGGCGGAGATCGCCGCCCGCGTCTCCTCCCGGATCGCTCCCGCCGCCTGAACAGTCTGCCGTCTGGAAGGACCGCGCCATGATGAGTCTTCATCCCGTCCTCGACGCCGTCACCCGCCGCATCCGGGAGCGCAGCCGGCCCACCCGCGCCGTCTATCTGGAGCGGCTGCGGGCCGCCGCGGCGCAGGGGCCGCGCCGTCTGGCGCTGGGCTGCGCCAACCGGGCGCACGGCTTCGCCGGCTGCACCGCGGCGGAGGACAAGGCGGCGCTGCGCGGCGGTTCCACCCCGGCCATCGGCATCGTCACCTCCTACAACGACATGCTGTCCGCCCATCAGCCCTACGGCGACTACCCGGAGCGGCTCAAGGCGGCGGTGCGGGCGGCGGGCGGCGTGGCGCAGGTGGCGGGCGGCGTGCCGGCGATGTGCGACGGCGTCACCCAGGGCGAGCCGGGGATGGAACTGTCGCTGTTCTCGCGCGAGGTCATCGCCATGGGAACGGCGGTCGCCCTGTCGCACGGCACCTTCGACGGCGTGCTGTGCCTCGGCGTCTGCGATAAGATCGTTCCGGGGCTGCTGATCGGCGCGCTATCCTTCGGCCATCTGCCCACCGTCTTCGTGCCCGCCGGGCCGATGCCCTCCGGCCTGCCAAACAAGGAGAAGGGCCGCATCCGCCAGCAATACGCGGAAGGCAAGCTGGACAAGGACGCCCTGCTGGAGGCGGAGGCCGCGTCCTACCACGCACCGGGAACCTGCACCTTCTACGGCACCGCCAACTCGAACCAGATGCTGGTCGAAATGATGGGGCTGCACTTGCCGGGGGCGAGCTTCGCCAACCCCGGCACGGTATTGCGCGACGCGCTGACCGACGCGGCGGCGCGGCGGGTCGTGTCCCTGCACACGCCCATCGGGGAGATCGTGGACGAGCGCGCCATCGTCAACGCGGTGGTCGGGCTGCTGGCGACCGGCGGCTCGACCAACCACACGCTGCATCTGCCGGCCATCGCGGCGGCGGCGGGGATCAGCCTGACCTGGGAGGATTTCGCCGAACTGTCGGCGGTGGTGCCGCTGCTCGCCCGCGTCTACCCGAATGGCAGCGCCGACGTGAACCATTTCGAGGCGGCGGGCGGCATGGCCTTCCTGATCGGGGAACTGGCCGACGCCGGGCTTCTGCACGGCGACGCCGCCACCGTGTGGGAGGACGGCGGCATCGCCGCCTACCGCCGCCCGCTGCGGCTGGAGGGCGGTGATCTGGTGCGCGGCGCGGCGGTCCGGGAGAGCGCCGACCCCGCCGTGCTGGCTCCGGTGTCGTCGCCCATGGCGGCGGAGGGCGGGCTGCGCGTCCTGACCGGCCCGCTGGGGCGCGCGGTGGTGAAGGTCTCCGCCGTGAAACCCGACCACCGCGTGATCGAGGCGCCGGCCCGCGTCTTCACCGACCAGGAATCGGTGCAGGTGGCGTTCCGCAAGGGTGAGCTGCACCGCGACGTGGTGGTGGTGGTGCGGTTCCAGGGGCCGAAGGCCAACGGCATGCCGGAACTGCACAAGCTGACGCCGCCGCTGGGCGTGCTTCAGGATTTGGGCTACCGGGTGGCGCTGGTCACGGACGGGCGGATGTCGGGTGCGTCGGGCAAGGTCCCGGCGGCGATCCACGTGACGCCGGAAGCCGCGGCGGGCGGTCCGCTGGGGCGGGTGCGGGACGGCGACGTTCTGCGGCTGGACGCCGAGCGCGGCAGGCTGGAGGTGCTGGTGGACGACTCGGAGTGGCACGCTCGCCCGTTGGCGGACGCGCCGTCCGATGCCGGTGTCGGCTGCGGGCGGGAGCTGTTCGGTGTGTTCCGCCGGGCGGTCGGCAGCGCCGAGGCCGGGGCGTCGGTGTTCGGGTGAGGGGCGATCCCCTCGCCCCGAAGGGCGAGGGGAGGCCGATCACTTCACCGTCAGCTCGTAGGTGCCCATCGTCCCGTACACGGCGACCGACGTGCTGCCCGCCGGGACCATGACGGTGCCGACGTGCGAGCCGGTGGTCACCACGTCGCCGGCCTTCAGGCCGCCCAGGCTGACCGCGCCGGTGTTGGCCATCCACACCAGAAGCCGCACCGGCTCGCCCGCCGAGTTGCCGGCCACCGTATCGGCCTTCGTCTCGCCGTCGACGACCAGGGCCACCCGCTCCTTCAGCGGCTCCAGCGAGCACCAGTCGGGGATGGCCGGGCCGACGACCAGGGCGCCGTGGTTGAACTGGTCGGCCATGTGGCTGAGCCCGTCCTGCGAGCCGAAGCCGGCGAAGCGCGTGTCGACGATCTCGAAGGCCGGGTGGACGGACCCGACGGCGTCGAGAACCTCCTCGCGGCTGTAGGGCTCGGCGCGGGGCGGCAGATCCTTGGCGAATGTGTAGGCGATCTCCGCCTCCATGCCGATGACCTGATAGTCCGCGGCGGGAAGCACCGTGGTGTCGAAGAACAGCGTGTCGGCGTGGATGGGGGCGCGGAACGGCTCGGTGTCCGGCGTGCGGGCGCCGACCTTCCAGGCGACCACCGGGCCGAGGCGGCGGGCCACGGCGTCCTGGATGGCGTAGGCCTCGGCCTCGCTGGTCGGGCGGGTGGGCAGGGCGGACAGCCAGTCGCGGCTCTTGCGCGCCAGGATCAGGGCATCGACGGAATCGCGGAATGCGGACTCGTTCATCTCTTCGGACATCGTCTTCGGGCCTTCGCTTTTCTTCGGTTATTGGTGCTTGTCGGGTTGGACTCTCATGGCGCCGCAGGACTCGCGGATGACCAGCCGGGCGGGCAGGATCACGCGCTCCGGAGCCCCCTGCGGGTCGGCGATGCGGCGCAGCAGCAGGCGGGCGGCCTCCTGCCCGATCTGGCGGGCGGAGGTGGCGACGGTGGTCAGGGCGGGGCGGCTTATCGCCGCTTCCGTCAGGTCGTCGAAACCGGTCACGGCGATGTCCCGTCCTGCCCGCAGACCACGGGCCTCCAGCCCCAGCATCACGCCGAACGCGACGAGGTCGTTGTAACAAAGCATCGCGGTGGGCGGGTCGGCAAGATCCATCAGCGGCCCCACCGCGTCCAGTCCGTCGCGGCGGGTGGCTGGGCAGCGTACGACGAGGTCCGGGGTCAGGCCGTGGCGGCGCAGCGCCGCGGCAAAGCCGACGCGGCGCCCGGCGAAGGCGGAGTGGGACAGGTTGCCGCCGACGAAGGCGATGCGGCGATGGCCGATCCGCAGCAGATGCTCGGTCACCATCTCCATGCCGAATTCGTAATCCACGCCGGCGTAATCGCCTTCGCGGGCGGAGATGAAGCGCAGCGCCTGGACGACGGGAAGCTGCCACTGGCGCAGCCGGTCCAGCAGGGCCGGCGACGTGCCGGCGGCGGGGCAGATGATCACCCCGTCCACATTCTGCTCGCGCATGCGCTGGAGATAGCGGTCCTGCCGCTCCCCCGACTCCGCGGTGTTGGCGAGGAAGGCGACGACCCCCTGCTCACCCAGGACGTCGTCCACCCCGGCGGTCAGCTCGCCGTAGAAGGAGTTGTTGATCTCGCAGACGAGCAGCCCGACCGTGTCGGTGCGGGCGGCGCGCAGGGTCGCGGCGCCGCGGTTGTAGACGTAGCCCAAAGCTTCGATGGCGGCCTGCACGCGCTCCCGCGTCTCGGCGGCGACCAGCGGGCTGCCGCGCAGGACGAGCGAGACGGTGGACCGCGACACCCCGGCGTGGTGCGCCACCTCCGTCAGGGTGATGCGGGCCGGTCCGCCGCGCTCGTCGAGGATGGTCATTCACGCCGCCATTCAGACGACGGCGGTCGGCAGCGGCTGGCCGGCGAAGAAGGCGGACAGGTTCGCCAGAACCAGATTGCCCATGGCCATCCGCGTCTCGATGGTGGCGCTCGCCTGATGGGGCTGGAGCACGACGTTGTCCAGGCCGAACAGGGCCTCCGGCGCGTGCGGCTCGTTGGCGAAGACGTCCAGAGCGGCCCCGCCGAGACGCCCGTCGGTCAGGGCGGCGACCAGCTCCGGCTCGTCCACCACGGCGCCGCGGGCGACGTTGACCAGCAGCCCCTCCGGCCCCAGGGCCTCGATCACCGCGCGGTTGACCATGTTGCGGGCGTCCGGGCCGGCCGAGGCGGCGACGATCAGGATATCGCTCTCCCGCGCCAGATCGACCGGGGAGGCGACGAAGCGGTAAGGCACGTCGCTGCGCGGCTTGCGGTTGGTGTAGGCGATGTCCATGCCGAAGCCGGCGGCGCGCTGGGCGATGGCCATCCCGATGCGGCCCAGCCCCAGGATGCCCAGCCGCTTGCCGGTGACCTTGCGGGCCAGCGGCAGCCCGCCGCCCGGCCAGCGCCCGGCGCGCACGAAGCGGTCGCCGACCATCATGCGGCGCGACCCGGCGATCATCAGCCCGATGGCGAGATCGGCCACGTCGTCGGTCAGCACGTCCGGCGTGTTGGTGACGCGGACGCCGCGGCCGGCCGCGTGCTTCAGGTCCACCGCGTCGGTGCCGACGCCGTTGATCGCGACGATCCCCAGGTTCGCGCAGGCGTCCATGATCGCGTTGCTGACGCCCGTGCCGCCGCCGGTGACGACGGCGCGGACACGCGGCCCCACCTCCGCCACCAGCCGGTCGCGGTCGGGCGCCCCGGCGAGGCGGTGGACGGTGTAGCCCGCGTCCAGCGCCGCCTCGATGTCCGGCATCATGGATTCGACGAGGAGGATCTCCGGCTTCATCAAACGCTGTCCTTAATGGGGAAGATTCAGTGGGTGAGAATCTGTCCGAGGAAGTTGCGGGTCCGCTCGGACTTCGGGTTCGTGAAGAACTCGGCCGGGGTGGCCTGCTCGACGATCTCGCCGCGGTCCATGAAGATGACGCGGTCGGCGACCGACTTGGCGAAGCCCATCTCGTGCGTGACGCAGAGCATGGTCATGCCGTCCTCGGCCAGCCCGATCATGGTGTCGAGGACTTCCTTGACCATCTCGGGGTCGAGCGCGGAGGTCGGCTCGTCGAACAGCATGACCTTGGGGTTCATACACAGCGACCGCGCGATGGCGACGCGCTGCTGCTGGCCGCCGGAAAGCTGGCCGGGATACTTGTCCGCCTGCTCCGGGATGCGCACGCGGGCCAGATACTTCATGGCAATGTCGCGCGCCTCCTGCTTGGAGGTGCCGCGCACCCGCATGGGCGCCAGCATGCAGTTCTCGACCACGGTCAGGTGCGGGAACAGGTTGAACTGCTGGAACACCATGCCGACGTCGCGCCGCACCTGATCGAGGTGGCGGTGGGCGGAATCGATCGTGACGCCGTTGACGGTGATCGTGCCCTTCTGGTGCTTCTCAAGCTGGTTGATGCAGCGGATCAGCGTGGACTTGCCGGAGCCCGAGGGGCCGCAGATGACGATCCGCTCGCCCTTGTGGACCTCCAGCTCGATGTCCTTCAGCACATGGAAGCTGTCGTACCATTTCTGGACGCCGGCCATCCGGATGACGACCTCGCCGCTGACCGGCCGCGGCGCGGGGACGTCCGTGGTATCGTAAGCCGAGGCCATGGGGGACTTCTCCTTTATCCAAACCCTCTCCCCAGAGGGGAGAGGGAATGTGGGACGTTACGACTTGGTCAGCGGGGGCAGGTCGGTGCCCAGCCACTTCTTGTGAACCTCGTTCAGCTCGCCGTTTGCCTTTGCGGTCTCGATGAACTCGTTGACCCACTTCAGCAGCGCGTCCTGGCCCTTGCGCATGGCGATGCCCTGGACCTGACGGTTCAGCACGAACTTCATCTCGTAGTTGGCCTGCGGGGCCAGCTTCTTGATCTCCTTGGTGACCACGTTGCTGAGGCCCAGCGCGTCCACCTGACCGGACAGCATGGCCTGCACGGCGCTGGCGTCGTCGTCGAAGCGCATGATGCGCGCGTCCTTCGGAGCGACGGCGGTCAGGGCGTTGTCCTGGGTGCTGGCGCGGGCGACGCCGACGCGCTTGCCGGACAGCTCCGCGGCTTCCTTGATCTTGGTGTTGGCCGGGGCGACCAGACCGATCTCGATGGCGGCGTAGGGCTCGGAGAACTGCACCTGCTCGGCGCGGGCCGGGGTGATCCCCAGCGAGGCGACCAGCAGGTCGACCTTGTTGGTCAGCAGGTAGGGGATGCGGTTCGGGCCGGTGACCGGAACGATTTCCACCGGGACGCCCATGTGCTTGCCCAGCAGCTGGGCGACGTCGGCGTCGTAGCCGTCCGGCTTGCCGTCGGCGGTGGTGATGCCGAAGGGCGGGAAGTCCACCAGCATGCCGATGGTCAGCTTGCCCTTGGACTTGATCTCGTCGACGGTCTGGGCGGCGGCGGGAGCGGCCAGGGCGACGGCGGCGGCCATCATGGCGCCGGCGACGGCGAGGCGGCGGGTGATCGACAGGCTCATGGGTGGTTTCCTCACGGTTCTTATGAAAAGGATGTCTTAGCGGGTGGCGAGGGCGTAGCGCCGCTCCAGGCGGGCGCTGAGCAGCGACAGCGGCCAGCACATCAGGAAGTAGAGCACCGCCACGATCCCGAACACCAGGAAGGGCTGGAAGGTGGCGTTGTTGACGATCTGCCCGGCGCGGGTCAGCTCGGTGAAGCCGATGATGGCGGCCAGCGATGTGCTCTTGATGAGCTGCACGAGGAAGCCAACGGTCGGCGGCACGGCGACCTTCACCGCCTGCGGCAGGATCACGTAGCGCATCAGCCCCGGATAGCGCAGGCCGAGCGCCGAGGCGGCCTCCCACTGGCCGCGCGGCACCGCCTGGATGCAGCCGCGCCAGATCTCGCCGAGGAAGGCGCTGGCGTTCAGCGTCAGGCCCAGCGCCGCGGCGGCCCAGGGGTTGAGGTCCAGCCCCATCACCGTGGCGCCGAAGAACACCAGGAACAGCTGCATCAGCAGCGGCGTGCCCTGGAACAGCTGGATGTAGCCGGTGGCGGCCAGACGCACCGCCTTGATGTCGGACGTGCGGGCCAGCGCGATGACCAGCCCGACCGTGGCCCCGCCGATGAAGGCGATGGCCGACAGCGCCAGCGTCCATTGCACGGCGCTGAGGAGGAAGAGGAATTCGTTGTAACTGAAGGCGCGGATCATGGTTCGGCCCTCCCTCAGCGCCGGTCGGTGTCGTAGGCGAAGGCCAGCTTGTAGATGCCGGCGAACAGCGCGGAGAACATCATCGCCAGCATCAGATAGATGCCGGTGACCACGATGTAGATCTCGAAGCTGCGGAAGGTCTGCGACTGGATGTTGTTGGCGACCGAGGTCAGTTCGTCCGCGGAGATCGCCGAGACCACGCTGGAACTGAGCATCAGCAGGATGAACTGGCTGGTCAGCGCCGGGTAGACGGTGCGCAGCGCCGGCTTGATGACGATGTAGCGGAAGACCTGCAACGGCTTCAGCCCCAGCGCCAGTCCGGCCTCGATCTGGCCCTTTTGGATCGATTCGATGCCGGCCCGGATGATCTCCGTCGCGTAGGCGCCGACGTTGACCACCATGGCGATCAGCGCGGCGAGGTCGGGCGACAGGCGGACGCCCATGGTCGGCAGGCCGAAAAAGATCAGGAAGATCTGCACCAGGAAAGGCGTGTTGCGCACCACCTCGATGTAGGCGTTGATGATCCAGCGGACGGGCTTCGGCCCGGACGTCTTGCCGAGCGCGCAGAGGATCGCGACGATCAGGCCGAGAACCATGGCGCCGATCGACAATTGCACGGTCAGCCAAGCGCCCTGGAGCAGATAGTCCCAGGAATCGATGACCGCCTTGAAATCGAAGGTGTAGTTCACGGGCTTTTCCCTCCGCAACCAGACCGGGGCGCTGCGTGCGTCCGGTGAACGGTCCCTCAGGCGGGATTCTCGTTATTGGCCTCTCGTCGTCCGGCGCCCGTGGCGATGCCTCCGGCGCCGGATGTCGGGTGGAGCCTATTTGGATCGATCCAAATGCGCAAGGCAGAAAACACAGCGCTGCGAAATTTAATTCGTGCATCCAACAATCGCCGCGCGAATCCTTGCGCTCATGCTCCACCGCGATGGTGCGTCCACGAACGGACGCTTGCGCCGCGCCGCGTCTTGACGATGATCAAGGTGGAAGAGAACCGCGCACCGGACTATCCGGGGTGATATGACGCGGTGCCGCTCCCCGGGGGCGGCCCCCAAGGGAGAAGGATTGTCGCATGGACTGCTTCGCCGGCCCCGGCCCCGCCGCCCCTCTTCCGCTGGACGAGGCGCTGGCCCGCGTGCAGCGGACCTACGGCGCGGTGACGGCGCCCGAGGAGGTGCCGCTGCGCGCCGCGCTTGGCCGCATCCTGGCGGAACCGGTGACGGCGACGGTGAACGTGCCGCCGGTCGCCGTCTCGGCGATGGACGGCTGGGGATTCGGCACGGCGGACGGTGCCGAGACAGGCGAATTCCGGCGGCTGACCGTGGTGGGGCGTGTGCCGGCAGGCTCCGTCTTCCCCGGTACGGTCGGGCCGGGCGAGGCGGTGCGCATCTTCACGGGCGCGCCGGTGCCGGCGGGGGTGGACACCGTCGCCATGCAGGAGGATTGCCGGGCCGAGGATGGGGCGGTGCTGGTGCCCGCCACCCTCAAGCGCGGCGCCAACATCCGTGACGCCGGGGAGGACATGATGGCGGGGTCCGTCGTGCTGACCCCCGGCCTGCGGCTGCGCGCCCAGGAGATCGGCTTGGCCGCCGCGGTCGGGCGGTCGAGCCTGTCGGTGCGCAAGCGTCTGCGCGTCGTCCTGTTCTCCACCGGCGACGAGCTGCGCGAGCCGGGGACGGACAAGCCTGAGGGCACCATCTACGACGCCAACCGCTACACGCTGGCGGCCCAGCTCGACGCGCTGGGGGCGGACGTGCGCGATCTCGGCATCCTGCCGGACAAGCCGGACGTGACCCGCGCCGCCCTGGCCGACGCCGCGGCGAACGCCGACCTCGTCGTCACCTCCGGCGGCGCGTCGGTGGGGGAGGAGGACCATGTGAAGCGGGTGGTCGGCGAACTGGGCTCCGTCGATCTGTGGAAGCTCGCCCTGAAGCCGGGCAAGCCGCTGGCGCTCGGGCGCATCGGGACCACCCCGTTTCTCGGCCTGCCGGGGAACCCGGTCTCGGCCATGGTGACCTTCATGCTGGTGGGGCGTCCACTGGTGCTGCGCCTGTCGGGGGCGGAGAGCGCGCCGGCCCCGCGCTGCCTTGTCGTCGCCGGCTTCGAGTTCAAGAAGAAGCCGGGGCGCCGCGAGTTCCTGCGCGCCCGTCTGGCGACCGGGGCGGACGGCCGCCCGGTCGCCCACAAGTTTCCCAGCGACAGCTCCGGCGTCCTGACCTCGATGGTCGAGGCCGACGGGCTGGTGGACATGCCGGCGGACGCCACCATGATCCATGACGGGGACATGGTGGAGTTCCTGCCCTTCACCGGCCTGTTCGCCTGAGCGTCAAGCTTGGCCGGGCGGGGCGTCGGGGTGGGACGACGCGCCCGCCCCGTGGGCCAGCCCTTACTTCTTCGGCATGTGGCCGCTGATCTCGGCGTGCAGGGGCTTGGTGTCCTCGAAGGTCTTCTGCTGCTCGGGGGTGGCTTCCTTCTGGTGCTTCGCCTTCCATTCCGAATAGGGCATGCCGTAGACGGCGATGCGGGCCTCCTCGTCGGTCAGCGGCACGTTCCGCTCCTTGGCGGCGGCGGCGTACCATTTGGACAGGCAGTTGCGGCAGAAGCCGGCCAGATTCATCAGGTCGATGTTCTGCACGTCGGTGCGCTTCTGAAGATGCGCGACCAGACCGCGGAACGCGGCGGCCTCCAGCTCGGTGCGGGTCTTCTCGTCCATTCCTATCCCTCTCACTTTTGTTCGTTGTGCAGCGTGACGAAGCGGCCATGGCGGTGGAAGCTCTGGGACGAGCCCCCGGCCAGGATCGCCTCGGCCACGGCGTCGCGATTATCCACCACAAAGCCGGCCAGCGTGGCGATGCCGTAGCGGAACAGCCGCGGGGTCAGCGGCGTCCCCGGCCCGACCAGGGCGACGCGGGTTCCCTCGGCGACCGACAGCAGGCGGGGCAGGGTGCGGTTGGTCAGGGTGGAGGCGGTGATCGCCGCGCCCTCCGCCCCCGGCAGCAGCCATTCCCCGGCGGCCTCCGGATACTCCCCGTCGCTGGGGTTCAGCTCGACCACATGGGCATTGGGCAGGCGCTTGGCAATCTGCGGGAAGGCCCCGAAGACGACCACGCGCCCCTCCATCCCGGTGAACAGATCCAGCCCGTTGGCGGCGGAGCCGGTCAGGTCGGGGCGATTGTAATGGGCGTTCAGCGCGGCCATGCCGACCGCGGCCTCCTGCGGGTCCCAGGAGCGCGCGGCGCGGGCGGCCAGCCCGGCGAGGCCGACGCCGGCCCAGCGCGCCGGGTCGGGCGGCGGCGCCGATTGCGGGCGGGCGGCCAGCCCGATGCCGGGACCCCTGGCGCCGTCCGTCTCCACCATGATCCATTTGGCGCCGATGGTGATGGCGCGGACCTCGGCGTCCTCCACCCCGTGCAGCAGGTCGTCGTAGAGCCGGTGCGCCCCCCACCAGCGCCACAGCGCGTCCTCGTGCGGCGAGATCAGGGAAGTGAAACCGCCGGTGAAGCTCTGCCACTCGTTGAGGAAGCGGCTGCCGACGCTGGTCAGCACCGGAATGCCCTCGGCGATGCCGGCCAGCAGCTCGTCCGCCAGCCCCTTGCCATGCGCCTCAAGACCCGCGAACTTGTTGACCACCAGCAGGTCGGCGCGCTCCGCGATGGCGCGGCGCAGCGCCTGGCTGGCTTCGGCCACCCCCTGGGGATCGACGCGGCAGGACTGCGACTGGCGGCCCAGATGTTGGGAGATGTCGTAGGCCTGGCCGGTGGCGACGTCCACCAGCTCCATCAGGTCGGCGCAGTCGCCGGGCGCGCCCGTGTTGCGCTGGATCACCCCGCCGACGCGGAAGCCGCGCCGCCGCAGCTCCGTCACGAAGCGGTCGATCATCGCGTCCACGGCGGCGGAGCCGGGGCCATGGACCACCGCACCGGGACGCAGCGGGGGAGGGACCGCGGGGCGCAGGGTCGGCATGGGGCGGACTCCTTCAGGGATGGCGATGAGCGTCACGCGGCGGAGGCGCCGCGGCGGATGTGGTACACGAACACCTCCCCGCGCGTCTCGTTCGCCAGCAGGACATTGTCGGTCGTGTTGCAGAAATGCTTGAAGTCGATGATCGACGCCGGGTCGGTGGCGTAGACGATCACCTCCTCCCCCTCGGCCATCTTGTCCAGCAGGGCGCGCGTCCGCAGGATGGGCAGCGGGCAATGCAGCCCCTTCACGTCAAGTTCCTTGGCCGCCACAGACACACCCTCTTCTTCTGCATGGACACCGGACGCCGCGACTGTACCGGGTTCGCGCCTCCGTCTCCACCGTTCTGGACAAAGGGGCCTTCCGGAGGGCCGGGGCACCTTTGCCGGACTGGAATGTTAGCCAGGGAAACGGATTCGAACGAACAATGCGGGAGCAACGCTTATGGCCGGTCGGCATTTCGACAAGGTGGTGGTCATCACCGGGGCGTCCAGCGGGATCGGCCGGGCGACCGCGGTGGAGTTCGCGCGCCACGGCGCCGCGGTGGTCCTGGCGGCGCGGCGCCACGCCGCCCTGCACGAGGTTGCGGAGGACTGCATCGAGGCCGGGGGACGGGCGATGGTCGTCCCCACCGACGTGCGCGACCAGGAGCAGATGAACCGGCTGGCCGAGCGCGCCATCGAGGTGTTCGGCGGGATCGACGTCTGGGTGAACAACGCCGGGGTGATCGCCTTCGGACGTTTCGAGGAGACTCCGCAAGACGTGTTCGAGGAGGTGATGCGCACCAACTTCTTCGGCACCGCAAACGGCTGCCGCGCCGTGCTGCCGCATTTCCTGGAGCGCGGGGAGGGCACGGTCATCAACGTCGCCTCGCTGGCCTCGATCGTCGGGCAGCGCTATGCCGCCGCCTACGCCGCCAGCAAATTCGCGGTGCGCGGTTTCTCCGAAACGCTGCGGCAGGAGCTGGTGGAGGATCCCGGCATCCAGGTCTGTACCGTGCTGCCCGGCCCCATCGACACGCCGTTGTGGCAGCATGGCGCGAACTACACCGGTCGCGCCGTCAAGGCGATGACCCCGCTGCGCCCGCCGGAGGAGGTCGCCGATGCCATCCTGCGCTTGGCGGAGAACCCTCGCCCGGAGCTGTTCGTCGGCGCCGCGGGGCGCTCGGCCGCCCTGCCACACGCGGTGGCGCCGGCGCTGGCCGACCGCATGCTGGCCCACCGGATGGATCGGGACATGTTCGATAACCGACCGGCCCACGACACCTCCGGCGGCGTTTTGGAGGCCATGCCGGATTACCGGGAGGCGAGCGGCGGCTGGATGGAGCGGGCCGCAGCACAGGCTCCTCAAGGCCGGGTGGACGGACGCCGCGCCGTGTGCTGGACCAACGTCGCCCTGTTCCTGCTGCCCATCGGCCTGATGAGCCGTCTGCCCGCCCAGGTCTGGGAGCGGCGGGCGTGGGAGAATTCCAGGATCAGGCCGTCAGCATCTTGAGGCCGGACAAGGCGAGGATCGCCGCCAGCAGGTAGCGCAATGTGGCGGTCGGCAGGTGGCGGCTGCCCAGCCAGGCACCGACCGCTCCGCCCATCCCGGCGGCGGCCAGCCACCAGGGCAAGGCCGCGGGCAGGGTCGTCGCGGTGGTCCAGGTCCCGGCCAGCGCCGCCGCCGAGTTCAGCAGGTTGTAGGCGGCCGACACGGCGGCGGCGCGCCGCGTCTCGACCCAGCCCATCAGCAGGATCAGCGGCGCGAGGAAGATGCCGCCGCCGGTGCCGGTCATCCCCGACAGGAAGCCCACCGCGGCCCCGGCGGCAAGCGCCGGCAGGAAGGGCGGCATGGTTGCGGCCGCCCGTTCCGGCGTTCCGCGCGCCACCCAGGTCGAGCGCGCCAGTTCAAGCGCCGCCAGGAGGAGGATCGCCCCGACCAGCGGATAGTAGAGATACGGCGGCAGGTGCAGCGTGCCGCCGAGGAACGAAAAGGGCATCCCCAGCACGCCGAACGGGTAGAAGGCCCGCCACGTGAAAAGCCCGGCGCGGACGAAGCGGACGGTGCCGATGCTCGCCACCAGGAGGTTGAGGGCGAGCGCCGTCGGCTTCATCGTCGCCGGGTCGAGCCCGACGATGCCCATGACCGCCAGATAGCCGGAGGCTCCGGCCTGCCCGACCGCAGCGTACAGCGTGGCGACGGTCAGGATCAGCGCCGTCAGTCCGACCGTCTCGTTGAACACCCGCGTTTCCCCTCAAGTCGTACCGGTCGCTTGTAAACCGGGGCGCGTGGGCGGGGCCAGGGAAAGGGCGGAGAATTTCCGAACCATGGCGGCGTGGCGCTGTTGGCGGGGGAGGGCCCCGACGCCCAAACCCCCGTCCTTTGGAGGCTGCCCATGCACGCCCGCGAAATGATCAGCACGCACCCACAGGTCCGTGGAAACACCAACGACGCGCTCATCCGCTGCATCGAGGCCTGTTACGACTGCGCGCAGACCTGCACCACCTGCGCCGACGCCTGCCTGGGCGAGGAACAGGTGGCCGAGCTGGTCCAATGCATCCGTCTGAACATGGATTGCGCCGACGTCTGCACGGCGACCGGCTCCGTCGTCACCCGGCGCAGCGGCTCCAACGAGGCGGTGATCCGCGCCATGCTCGACGCCTGCGCCACCGCCTGCCGTCTGTGCGCCGAGGAGTGCGAGCGCCACGCCGGCATGCACCAGCATTGCCGCATCTGCGCCGAGGCCTGCCGGACCTGCGAGGACGCCTGCCGCAAGGCCCTGCAGACCCTGAGCCATTGAGAGAGGCCGAGGGTCAGCCGCCGTTGCCGAGGATCACCCTGTCCAGATAGTCGGCCAGCAGCGGGCCGTCCCCCAGCCCGAGCAGCAGCTTGGACGACACGTTGCCGTTCTCCGTCCGCAGGCCGGGAACCGCGGCGTGGCGTGCGAGGAAGCCATCCAGCGCGGCGTTCCAGACGGAGTCGGCGTTGCGGCAGAAGATCTTCGACAGCGAGAAATGCGGCACCTTGCGGAACGGACTGGAGAGGCGCTTTCCCTGGAACACCGCCGGCGGGTTGCCGAGGGTGCGGTAACGGGATTCCAGCGTCTTGCGGAAGCTCTGGAAGGTCGTCCCGCCGCTCTCCATGCCGATGGTGACGACCGGAATGCCGAGCAGGGCCACCGAGTCGGCGATCAGGCGGGCGTTCTCCTCCTGGTCGCGCCGGATGGCCTCGGCGAGCGCCGGATCGCCGCGCATCGCGTCATTCAGCCCCACCGTGCGCGGCGTGTGGAAGGAGCTTTTGTTCAGCACCATCACCTTGCGGCGGAAGGAGCCGGCGCCGAAGATGCCGTCGAAGAAGCTGTGCGCCATCGCCCCGGCACGCCCCTGGACGCAGAGATAGACGGAGTGTTCGTACTCCCGGCGCCCCGGGTTGTCGCCGACCAGGATGAGTTCAGGCAGCATCCCGCCGCCGGTGGCGTAGGCGGTGAGATCGCCGTTTTCGACGAACAGCGGCGACACGGAGTCCCGAAGGGCACGGACCCGCTCCCCGTGTTCGGCGACGCGGGTCCGGAACAGCGAAACCGCATCGGGGCGGGCGTCCACGGGCGGGACATCGCCCAGGATGACGGACAGATACCGCAACGCGGCCTCGTGGTCTGATGCCTCATGCTCCGTTGCCGCCGTGTCGATCGAGGATACCGCCATTCCCATTCCCCTTTGCAAAGCGGCCCCATCTAAGGGACTGGTGATTGTGTTGTCGAGAGGCGTCGATCCGGCTATAGAGTGCGCCAGGGAAGCGACCGGAGCCGCGCCGTTTGCGGGTTCGCCAGGAGGTTCGGAAGGAATGAAGCTGTCAGACGTCGATATTCGCCGATACCTCGCCGAAGGACGCATCGAGATCGACCCGTTGCCGGCGGAGAGCCAGATCGGCGCCATGTCGGTCGATCTCCAGCTCGGGAATGCCTTCCAGGTCTTCCCGCCGGGCAAGGCGGCCTTCGTCGACCTCGCCCCGCCCGAGGGGCATCCCAGCCAGGTTCCCGACAAGCTGATGGACCGCGTCGAGGTTCCCGTCGGCGAGCCGTTCTTCCTGCATCCTGGCGAACTGGTGCTCGGCATCACCGTGCAGCGCATCGGCCTGCCCAACGACATCGCCGGCCGTCTCGACGGCCGCAGCAGCCTCGCCCGCCTGGGCCTGATGGTGCACGCCACCGCGCACACCATCGATCCGGGCTGGAACGGCCGCATCACGCTGGAATTCTTCAACTGCGGACGGCTGCCGCTGGCGCTGCGCCCAGGCATGCGGATCTGCGCGCTCAGCTTTGAGACGCTGATGTCGCCGACTTCCAAGCCCTACGCCGCGCGCCCCGACGCCAAGTACCGCGACCAGCTCGACCCGCTGCCCAGCCGGATCAACCTGGAACAGCCCTGAGGGCTGGTCTCCGAAGACCGATGTTGAAAAGGCGCCCCGCTTCCGGGGCGCCTTTTTTCATGCGGCGTGAGGCGGGCGGATCCTCACCCGGGCTCCCACCCCTCCGGCGCCATCTCGAAACCGGCGAACTCGAAGGCGGGGGAGACGGTGCAGCCGACCAGAACCCAGCCCGCCACCGGCCGCGCCGCCTGCCACGCGTGCGCCGGAACGACCCCCTGCGGGCGCTGGCCGCCCGCGAGGTCCATCCCCAGCACCAGCCGCTCCACCGACCGCCCGTCGGCGGAGATGGACAGCTCCAGCGCTCCGCCGGCGTGCCAGTGCCACATCTCGACCGCGTCCACCCGGTGCCAGTGGGAGCGCTCGCCCGCCTGAAGCAGGTAATGGATGCCGGTCTTGACCCCGCGCCCGCCGCCCGGCGGGGCGTCCCGGAAGGTCTCCACATAGTGGCCGCCTTCCGGGTGGGGCTGCATGCCCAGCGTCGCGATGATGCGCTCGGGCGTCAGGGCCTCCATGGCGTTGCCCTCCCTTGCGCCGGCCGTCACGCCGGAGGCGGCGCGGTGCGGCGGAAGCTGTCGAGGTCGGAGGCCGAGGCGAACCACGCCGCCAGCTCCGGACGGCCCGCCCGCCAGTTCTCGTGCCCGAAGCGGAAGTCGAGGTAGCCGAGCGCCACCAGGATGGACAGCGTGCCGATGGTCAGCGTGCCATCGAGGGCCGGCGCCTCCGCCTCCAGCACGTCGAGCGCGCGGGCCACGGCGCGGCGCTGGCGGTCCGCCCAGGTTTCGGAGCGCTCGCCGTCCGGCCGCTGAAGCTCCAGGCGGCGCAGGATGGCGGCGTCGCAGATGCCGTCGGCCAGGGCCTGCTGGCGCAACGCCGTCCAGCGCGCCGGGCCGGCGGCCGGGAACAGGCGCGGGCCGTCGTGCAGCGAGTCCAGATACTCGGCGATCACCGGGCTGTCGTAGAGCGCCGAGCCGTCGTCCAGGATCAGGGCCGGCACCTTGCCCAGCGGGTTGTCCGCCGGCAGGTCGGTGTCGGGCGCCCAGGCGTTGGTCGCCTGCTTCTCGACCGTCGAGTCCAGCCCGCATTCGATGAGGACCATCGCGACCTTGCGGACGTAGGGCGAGGTCGGGCTCCAGCGCAGCTTCATGAAAATCTCTCCTCCCGTTTTGTGGGCGTCAGCGTAGCGCGACGGCACGCGGTCTTAAAAGCGCTCCGTCCTAAAAGCGGTCCTTGCGGCCCCGAATCTCGGCGAAGACCGCCACCGGGTCGGCCCCGGCCATGCCGAGGGAGGCCTGGACCTCCGGCGAGTCGGCGCGCAGGAAGGGGTTGGTGGCCTTCTCGACGCCCAGCGTGGAGGGGATGGTCGGCTCCCCGCGCTCGCGCTGCGCGGCGATCTCCGCCGCGCGGGCCTTCAGGGCGGCGTTGTCCGGCTCCACCGTCACGGCGAAGCGGGCGTTGGACAGGGTGTATTCATGGCCGCAATAGATTCGCGTGTCGTCCGGCAGGCCGCGCAGCTTGATCAGAGAGGCCCACATCTGGGCCGGCGTGCCCTCGAACAGCCGCCCACAGCCGAGCGCGAACAGCGTGTCGCCGCTGAACAGCGACTTGGCCTCGGGAAACCAGAAGGCGATGTGGCCGGAGGTGTGGCCGGGGACGAAAAACACGTGCGCGGTGTACGATCCGAACGAAATGGTCTCGCCTTCGCCCAGACACGTCTCCATATCGGGAATGCGGGCGACGTCGGCGCGCGGTCCGATCACGTCGGCGCCATAGCGCGCCTTCAGCGCGTGGTTGCCGCCGATGTGGTCGTTGTGGTGGTGGGTGTTGAAGATGTGCGTCAGCGTCCAGCCGCGGCGCTCCAGCTCCGCCAGCACGGGCTGTGCGTCGCCGGGGTCGACGACGCCCACGGCGCCGCTGGCCGGGTCGCGCAGGAGGTAGATGTAGTTGTCGTTGAACGCCGGAATCAGGTGGATGTCCATGGGCTTGGGCCCTCCCGCATGAATGGACGTTTGATCGAAACGTGATAGCCTGGGATGACCATGTACACCGATATCGTCGATCTTCGTGAATTCTACGAGTCCGGGCTTGGTCAGGCGGCGCGGCGGATGATCCGCCGGCGCATCCGCACGATCTGGCCCGACCTGCGCGGCCAGATCGTTCTGGGGGTCGGCTACACGACGCCGTATCTGCAACCCTTCCGCGACGAGGCGGAGCGGGTGTTCTCGATCATGCCGGCGACCCAGGGCGTGACCTTCTGGCCGCCGGGCGGGCCGGGGCTGGTGGCGCTGGGCGACGAGGCGGACCTGCCGCTGGCCGACATGTCGGTGGACCGTGTGCTGCTCGTCCACGGGCTGGAAGGGACGGAGCAGCTCCGCCCGATGATGCGGGAGATCTGGCGTGTGCTGGCCGGCGGCGGGCGGGTGCTGGTGGTGGTGCCGAACCGCCGCGGCCTGTGGGCGCGGGCCGACTGGACGCCCTTCGGCCATGGCTTTCCCTATTCGGCCTCGCAACTGAAGCAGGTGCTTCGCGACACCATGTTCGTGCCGGAGCGCACGGGGCACGCCCTGTTCCTGCCGCCGCTGCGCTCCCGCTTCCTGATGAAGACCGCCCCGGCCTGGGAGGAGGTCGGCTGCCGCTGGTTCAAGGCCTTCGCCGGGGTCACGATGATCGAGGCGTCGAAGCAGATCTTCGCCGGGGTGTCGCGCAAGACCCAGCAGCCGGCCAAGCGCCGCCTGATCGTGCCGCTTCCCGGCGGCGCGGCCCCGGCCCGCCGCCCGGCGGGGTCCGGCGCGTGGCGGGTGTCGGAGGAACCGTAAGCCTTGCTCCGGGGCCGTTGCGGTTTGTAACCTTCCGGTTCACCGCAGCGGATCGGACCCCATGGCGAAGGCGAGCGTTCTCATCGTCCCCGGACTCGGCAATTCCGGTCCGGACCACTGGCAAAGCTGGTTGCAGCGACGCCACCCATCCTTCACGCGGGTCGAGCAGGCCGACTGGGACGCGCCGGTCCTGGAGGATTGGGTGCGGTCGCTGGAGGAGGCTGTGACCGCCGCCGCCGCGCCGGTGGTTCTGGTCGCCCACAGCCTGGGCTGCATGGCGGTGGCCCATTGGGGCGTGCGCAACGGGTCGTCGGTCGGCAAGGTCGCCGCCGCCCTGCTGGTCGCCCCGCCCGACGTCGAGTCGGCGGAGCACACGCCGCCGGAAGTCCACGGCTTCGCCCCGGTGCCCAGCGATCCGCTGCCCTTTCGCACGGTGGTACTAGCCAGCCGCAACGACCCATACGCCACGATCGCGCGCTCCTGCGGCTTCGCGGTCGGGTGGGGCGCCGACTTCATCGACGGCGGCGACCTCGACCATATCAACACCGCCGCCGGATACGGTCCCTGGCCGGACGGCGAACGGCTCGTGCTCGATCTGCTGCGCGCGGTGGGCAGCGGCGCTTGAGCCGTCACTGCGGCTGGCCGGTCACCGTCTTCACGCCCTCGCCATAGGTAAATTCCGGCGCCCGCGCGAGTTCGGAAGCCGGGAGGTCCAGCGTCGGCGGCGTCGAGCCGTCGGCACCGGCCGCCGCGCCCGCGATGTCGGTGCGCAGCATGCTGACCGGCAGGGACCGCAGCTTGCCGTCCGCCCCGCTGCCCTCTGCGGGGGCCAGCACGATCCGCTCGATCGAGGCCGCGCTGCCGTCCAGCGTGAAGTCCTTGATGGAGCCCCCGGGCTGGCCGTCGCGGGTCCGCACCTCCTTGCCGATCAGGGTCCGCGCTTCCTCCGGGGTCAGCAGATGGGGAATCGCCGCGACCGAGGGGGCAGCGCGCTTCATCTCGTCGGAAGGCGCATCGCCGCCGAGCCCCTCCTGCGAGGCCGCGGGCGGGGTGGCCGGGGTGTCGTCCGGCCGCGGCGCCGTCATCAGCGGGGGGCGCGCGGCGTCCGGTGACGCCATCGGCGTTTGCGCCGACGCGGCGCCGGACAGCAGCAGGGCGGCGGCCGATGCGGCCAGGATGGAAGAGGGGACGAGGCGCATAGTGCGAAGCTCCCGCTGACGGTTGTTGAACGGACCTTGTCTGTTCAACAGCGCCAGCGGGGCAGGGGTTGCATCGCCGGCAAGCGGCGGGGGCCGGTCAGTCCCGGCGCAGCAGGAAGACGCCCTGCTCGCCCAGCAGGTTGGCCAGCCCGGAATGGGCGTGGCCGGTGACCCGGCCGGTGCGGTTGACGATCATGCAGCGCTCGATGCGGATGCCCATCTCCTCCGCCAGGACGACGAAGTCCTTGATGGTGCAGAAATGGATGTTGGGCGTTTCCCACCACTGGTAGCCCAGCTTCTCCGTCACCGGCATGCGCCCGGTCAGCAGGAGCTGCACCCGGATGCGCCAGTAGCCGAAGTTGGGGACCGACACGATGGCCCGGCGCCCGATGCGGGTCATCGTCTCCAGCACCGTCCGCGGCTCGCGCATCGCCTGGAGGGTCTGGCTGAGGATCACGTAATCGAAGGCGCCCGGCGGGTAGTCCTTCAGGTCGGTCTCGGCGTCGCCCTGGATGACCGACAGGCCCTGCGCCACGCACTGGTGCACGCCGTCCATCGACAGCTCGATCCCGCGCCCGTCCACCCCCTTTTGACGCGACAGGAAGGCGAGCAGGGCGCCGTCGCCGCAGCCGACGTCGAGCACGCGGCTGCCCGGTTCCACCATCTCCGCGATCAGCTTGAGGTCGGAGCGGATGCCGGTGCCGGAGGCGATGCTGGCGGAGGCTTGCTTGTCGTCGAGGGGGCTCATGGCCGGCATGTCATGGTCTGGAGGGTCGTGTCAGGCCGCGGTGCTCGGCGCAGCCGTCCAGGAAGCCGCGGATCACCTGATGGAATTCCGGCTCGTCGAGCAGGAAGGAGTCGTGGCCCTTGTCGGTGCGGATTTCCACGAAGCTGACGTTGGCGGCCACCGCGTTCAGCGCGTGCACGATGGCCCGCGATTCGGAGGTCGGGAACAGCCAGTCGCTGGAGAAGCTGGCCAGGCAGAAGCGCACCGGCGTGCCCTTGCCGTCCTTGCGGAAGGCGTTGGACAGGGTGCCGCCCCCGTAATCCGCGGCGAGGTCGAAATAGTCCATCGCCCGCGTGATGTAGAGGTAGGAGTTGGCGTCGAACCGCTCGACGAAGGTGATGCCCTGGTGGCGCAGATAGCTTTCCACCTGGAAATCGGCGTCGAAGCCGTAGGTGACGGTCTGGCGGTTCTGCAGGTTGCGCCCGAACTTGCGGTGCAGCGCCGGTTCCGACAGGTAGGTGATGTGCGCGGCCATGCGGGCCACCGCCAGCCCGCGGTGGGGGCGGGTGCCTTCCAGCAGGTAATTGCCGCCGGCCCAGTCCGGGTCGGCCATGATCGCCTGCCGGCCGACCTCGTGGAAGGCGATGTTCTGCGCCGAGTGGCGGGCCGCCGTGGCGATCGGCACCGCGGCGAAGACCGACTCCGGATAGGCGACGGCCCATTGCAGCACCTGCATGCCGCCCATCGAGCCGCCGATCACGCAGAAAAGCTGGTCGATCCCGAGATGCTCCACCAGCAGCTTCTGCGCGCGCACCATGTCGCCGATGGTGATGACGGGGAAGCCGAGGCCGTAGGGCTTGCCGGTCGCCGGGTCGGTCTCCTTCGGGCCGGTGGAGCCCATGCAGCCGCCGATGACGTTGGAGCAGATGACGAAATAGCGGTCGGTGTCGACCGGCTTGCCGGGTCCGACCAGCATCTCCCACCAGCCGGGCTTGCCGGTCACCGGATGCTGGTCGAGCACGTAATGGTCGCCGGTCAGGGCGTGGCAGATCAGGACGGCGTTCGACCGGTCGGCGTTCAGCGCGCCATAGGTCTGGTAGGCGACGTCGAAGGGACCCAGCTCCGCTCCGCTGTCCAGCCGCATGGGCCGGTCCACCCCGAGCGTGACCCGGTGGCCGGGCATCGTCGCGGGCTCGGCAGGCATGGCTGCAGACACGGCGGCGGCGGGGTTCGGCGCGGACATGACGGGTCGGGAGCCTCCGAAAAACGGGAGTTCATAGCTACGGATCGGCGGTTGGGAGTGTCAACGTTTTCTTTGATTTCGCGGCGCCTGCGGACTACTACTATCCGGCTTTGGATTCGCCCTGGATTTGACGGTTTCCCGCCCCATGCCTCCGCCCAAGTCCCCGCTCGACGATCTGCGCCGCGAGATCGATCACATCGACGATACGATCCACGACCTGCTGATGCGCCGCGCGGCGGTGGTGGAGCGCGTCGGTGTCGTGAAAAGCCAGATCGAGGCCGCGGAAGGTCAGGTCAGCGGGAATCCCCAGACCCCGATCTACCTGCGCCCGGCGCGCGAGGCGGTCATCCTGCGCCGCCTGATGGCGCGCCACGCCGGCTCCTTCCCGGCGATGGCCGTCACCCGCATGTGGCGGGAGATGATCACCGCCTTCACCCGGCTCCAGGGTCCCTTCGCCGTCGCGGTCTACGCACCGGAGGACCGCCGTGGATTCTGGGACGTGGCCCGAGACCATTTCGGCAGCGTCGTCCCGATGACCGCCGTCAACACCCCCGCTGCGGCCATCCGTGCGGTGTCGGAGGGCACGGCCACCGTCGGCGTCGTTCCCTACCCGGCGGAAGACGACGCGGACCCCTGGTGGCGCTTCCTGGTGTCGTCCGATGCGCGCACGCCGCGCGTGGTGGCGCGGCTGCCCTTCGCCGGGCGCGGCAACGCCCGCGGCGAGGACCGCGACGCGCTGGCCATCGCGCTGGTCCCGCACGAACCGACCGGGGACGACCGCACCCTCCTGGGGATCGAGCTGGGGCAGGACCTCAGCCGCGGCCGGCTCAAGGATCATCTGGAGACGAGCGGCCTCGCCCCGACCTATTTTTGCACCTGGCACGCCCGCGACCCGTCCGGACCGTCGATCCATCTGGTCGAGATCGCCGACTTCGTCGACCACACCGATCCGCGCCTGACCGCCTTCGCCGGCCGGCTGGGCGACATCCCGGTGCGGATCAACATCGTGGGCGGCTACGCCGTCCCGCTCCATCTCTCCACCTCGTCTTTCCAATAATGCCCGCAAGGTCTGAGACCTGACATGACCCAGCCGAACAACGGCCCGGCGCCCCGCCCGGGGATTCTCGACATCGCCCCCTACGTCGGCGGCGAGCATGCGGGGCACATCCGCCTCGCCTCCAATGAAGGCGCGCTCGGCCCCAGCCCGCGCGCCGTGGAGGCCTACAAGGCCGCCGCGGGCGAGCTGCACCGCTACCCGGACGGCGGCTCCGCCAAGCTGCGCAAGGCCATCGCCGAGCGCTTCGGCCTGGACGCCGACCGCGTGGTCTGCGGCGCCGGTTCCGACGAGCTGATCGCCCTGCTGATCCGCGCCTATGCCGGGCCGGGCGACGAGGTGCTGTACTCGCAGCACGGCTTCCTGATGTACCCGATCGGCGCCAAGTCGGTCGGCGCCACGCCGGTCCAGGCGCCGGAGACGAACCTGACCACCGATGTGGATTCGCTGCTGGCCCACGTCACGCCGCGCACCCGGCTGGTCTTCGTCGCCAACCCGAACAACCCGACCGGCACCTACATCACCGCCGACGAGATGGCCCGCCTGCACGCCGGCCTGCCGGAGAACGCCATCCTGGTCATCGACGCGGCCTACGCCGAGTACATGAACCACAACGACTATTCGGCGGGGCAGGAGCTGGTTGACCGCTTCCCCAACGTGGTGATGACCCGCACCTTCTCGAAGATCTTCGCGCTGGGCTCGGTCCGGCTGGGCTGGGCCTATTGCCCGGCGGGGATCGCCGACGTGCTGAACCGCGTGCGCGGTCCCTTCAACGTCTCCTCCGCGGCGCAGATCGCCGGGGTGGCGGCGCTGGAGGACACCGAGTTCCTGGAGCGCTCGCGCAGCCACAACACCGAGTGGCGGGAGTGGTTCGTCCAGCAGGTTCACGGGCTCGGCCTGAAGACCCATCCCAGCGTGACGAACTTCGTCCTGGTCGACTTCGCCGGCCAGACCGCCGGCAAGGACGACGCCGAGGCGGCGCGCCTGTTCCTGAAGGGCCGCGGCATCCTGGTCCGCCAGATGCCCGCCTACGGCCTGCCGAGCTGCCTGCGCGTCACCATCGGCACGGAGGCCGAGATGCGCGAGGTGGTGCGGGCGCTGAAGGACTTCCTGGCGGCGTAACGGGGCCGTCGGATCGAGCGGAAACAGGCCGGGCCTCGCGCCCGGCCTTTTCGTTTCTGCCGTTGCAAGCGTCCGGCCGACCAAAGTTTCGCTTGGTCGGGGGGCGCCTTGGTGCTTTATAGCGGGGCGTTCTGCAACCCATCCGCAGCCGGTGCCTTGAGATCATGAGCGAGACCGCCACTCCCTTGTTCGACCGCGTCGCCATCGTCGGCGTGGGTCTGATCGGTTCGTCCCTGGCGCGGGCGCTCACGCATTACGGGGTGGCGCGTCAGGTCGTCTGCGCGGACCGCAGCCCGGAGCATTGCGCCAAGGCGATGGAACTGGGCATCGTCGAGCGGGCCACCACCGATCTGGCGGACGCGCTGGAGGGTGCGGACGTGGTGGTCCTGGCGACTCCCGTCGGGGCTTTCGCCGAGGTGGGGGAGCAGCTCGGGCCGCTGCTGCGCCCCGGCATGATCGTGACGGACGTCGGCTCGGTGAAGCAGGCGGTGCTGCGCGACGTCGGGCCGCACATCCCGGACGGCGTGCATCTGATTCCCGGACACCCGGTGGCGGGCACCGAGCATTCGGGGCCGGAGGCCGGCTTCGCTACCCTGTTCCAGGGCCGCTGGTGCATCGTCACCCCGCCGCCCGGCGCCAACGAGGGCGCGGTGGACAAGGTGGTGACGATGTGGCGCCGCATCGGTTCCACCGTGGAACTGATGGACGCCAACCATCATGACCGCGTGCTGGCGATTACCTCGCACCTGCCGCACCTGATCGCCTACACCATCGTCGGCACGGCGTCCGACCTTGAGGACGACACCAAGTCCGAGGTCATCAAGTTCTCGGCCGGCGGCTTCCGCGACTTCACCCGCATCGCTGCCAGCGACCCGGTGATGTGGCGCGACGTGTTCCTGAACAACCGGGAAGCGGTCCTGGAAATCCTCCAGCGCTTTACCGAGGACCTGACAGCTCTCCAGCGCGCCATCCGCTGGGGCGAGGGGGAGCAGTTGCAGGACCATTTCACCAAGACCCGCGCCATCCGCCGCGGCATCATCGACGCCAAGCAAGCCTGACCGGTGCGGTTGCGTCGTTCGGCCGGCGTCGCCGTCCGACGTTCTTTTTTCACATTAAAATTTTGATAAATGATAATCGTGCATATGTGAATTACACACCAATCGGCAAAAGACGACTTGCCTGATAGGGATCGCCCGTGTTCAATAATCCCCGGGACCACGCCATCGACCGTCAGCCTGGGGAACACCGTTCATGCCGTCGCGCTTCAGCCAGAGCCTCATCGCCGTCGGGCTGGTGACCTTGGCCGCCCTGGCGACCGCCAGCGCCGCGAGCCGCAGCACGATCCTGAACGTCTCCTACGACCCGACGCGGGAGCTGTACGAGGAGTTCAATCCCGCCTTCGCCCGCACCTGGGCGGAGGCGTCGGGGGAGACGGTGGTCATCCACCAGTCGCACGGCGGATCGGGCGCACAGGCGCGCTCGGTCATCGACGGGCTGGACGCCGACGTGGTGACGCTGGCTCTGGGCTACGACGTGGACGCCATCGCCGACGCCGGGCTGATCGCGAAGGACTGGCGGACGCGTCTGCCGAACAACAGCTCCCCCTACACCTCCACCATTGTGTTCCTGGTCCGCAAGGGCAACCCGAAGCGGATCAAGGACTGGGACGATCTGGTGAAGCCGGACGTGGAGGTGGTCACCCCCAACCCGAAGACCTCGGGCGGGGCGCGCTGGAACTACCTCGCCGCCTGGGCTTACGCGCTGAAGGCGAACGGCGACGACGAGGCGAAGGCCAGGCAATTCGTCGCCGACCTTTACAAACACGTCCCGGTGCTGGACAGCGGCGCCCGCGGGGCCGCGCTGACCTTCACCCGCAAGGGCGTCGGCGACGTTCTGCTGGCCTGGGAGAACGAGGCTTTCCTGTCGCTCCAGGAGTTCGGCGCCGACCAGTTCGAGATCGTCGTGCCGTCCCTGTCCATCCTGACCGAGCCGCCGGTGGCCGTGGTGGACAGCGTGGTCGACCGCAAGGGCACCCGCAAGGTGGCCGAGGCCTATGTGCAATACCTCTACACCCGCGAGGGGCAGGAGATCGCCGCCCGGAATTTCTACCGGCCCCGCCATCCCGAGCTGGCGCGGCAGTACGCCGGGCGCTTTTCGCCGGTGGCGCTGGTGACCGTGGACGACGTCTTCGGCGGCTGGCAAAAGGCCCAGGCGACCCATTTCGCGGAGGGCGCCCTGTTCGACCAGATCCAGGCGGCGCCCCGCTGACTTTCAGGAATTGAGCACGCAGTGATGGAACGGGAGGGCCAAACACCATGAGCACGACATCGACCCCCCGGAGCACGGACTCCCGGACGGCGGACGGCGACGCCAACCCGCTGAACGGCGTGATCGCCGAGAACATCCGCAATTTCCGGCTCCGCCAGGGGTTGTCCGTCGACGCGCTCGCCAAGCTGTCGGGCAACAGCCGGGCCGAACTGACGGCGGTCGAGGCGGGGCGGGGACCGTCCAGCATCGATTTCCTGTGGACCATCGCCCGCGCGCTCGACGTGCCTTTCTCCAGCCTGCTCAGCAGCGGGGGCAGCGGCGGGACCACGGTGATCCGGCGGGCGGACAGCCGCCCGCTGGCCTCGCGCGACGGGCGGTTCAGCTCGCGGGCGCTGTTCCCCTTCCGCGGCGAACGGCAGGTGGAGTTCTACGAGCTGCGCCTCGCCCCCGGCACCGACGAGCGGGCCGACGCCCACACCATCGGCACAGTTGAGAACATCCTGGTCGGGAGCGGCGTGGTCGAGATCGAGACCGGCGACGGGGCCCACCGGCTGGAGGAGGGCGACACGATCCAGTTCGACGCCGACGCCCCCCACGCCTACCGCAATGTGGGCGATGGCGAAGCGCTGTTGTATCTCGTGATGACCTACGTGCTCTGATTCCGGCGTTCTCTGGCCCTGGATCAGGCGGCGGTCCGCACGTTGGCGTCGCCGTTGGCGGGGGCCTGCGGCCCGCTGTCGCGGGACATCTCCGTCTTCAGGGCGGCGGCGAGCTGCCGGAAGGTTTCCTTGCGGCCGGAGGTGCGGCGCCAGACCAGCCCGATCCGGCGAAAGGGACGCTCCCCGCCCAGCGGGCGGACCACCACATCCAAACCGCGCAGAATCCCCGAGTCGAGCGCCATCTGCGGCAGCAGCGTCACTCCCAGCCCGTTGGCGACCATCTGGACCAGCGTGTGCAGGCTGGTGCCCTGGAACGTGGCGCTTTGCCGCGCCCCCTCCATGGAGCAGGCGGCCAGCGCGTGGTCGCGCAGGCAGTGTCCGTCCTCCAGCAGCAGCAGATCGTCCAGCGCTACGTCGGACGGGCGAGGCGTCGTGACGTCGCTCAGCCGATGCTCGGGCGTGCAGACCACGGAAAAGCGGTCTTCGGCAATGTCGATCGATTCCACGTCGCCGGAGGGGTAGGGCAGGGCCAGGATGGCCGCGTCCAGCTCTCCCGACTCCAGTCGGTCGAGCAGCCGGGCGGTCTGGTCCTCGCGCAGGAACAGCTTCAGCTTGGGGAAGCTGTCGCGCAGCGCCGGCATCACGCGGGGGATCAGGAAGGGACCGATGGTCGGGATCACGCCCAGATGGAGCGGCCCGGACATCGGGTCCTCCACCGAGCGGGCCATGTCCACCAGCTCCTCCGCCCCCTTCAGGACGATCCGGGCACGGTCGGCGATCTCGCGGCCCAGCGGGGTGGGCAGGACGGTGCGCCGCGTGCGTTCCAGCAACGGCGCGCCCAGCAGATTCTCCAATTCCTGGATGCCGGCGCTGAGCGTGGACTGGCTGACGAGGCACGCCTCCGCCGCCTTGCCGAAATGGCAGCGATCGACGACGGCGACGAGGTAGTGGAGCTGGCGCAAGGTGGGGAGGGGCTTCATGCACTGCACAATAATCGGTTTTATCGATCAAAGCGATTGGTATTTTTCGCTTCCATCGCTGACCCATTGCCCCTAACTTCCCTGGTGTCAAGCGACCAACGAGGGGGGAGCAGACTTCCGGCAGGGATGCCGCGGCACCGGTGGCCCATATGGGAAACGGTGCCAGGCTGGCAGGACACCGGAGTGACGCTTGCTCCAATCATTCAGACTGATGGAGAAATCATGTCCTTGATCAACACCGAGATTAAGCCGTTCAAGGCGACCGCTTTCAAGGGCGGCAAGTTCATCGACGTCAGCGACGCCGACCTGAAGGGCAAGTGGTCGGTCGTCTTCTTCTACCCGGCGGACTTCACCTTCGTGTGCCCGACCGAGCTGGAAGACCTGGCCGATAACTACAGCGAGTTCCAGAAGCTCGGCGTTGAGATCTACAGCGTTTCGACCGACACCCACTTCTGCCACAAGGCCTGGCACGACACCTCGCCGGCCATCGGCAAGATCGCCTACACCATGGTCGGCGACCCGACCGGCACGATCTGCCGCAACTTCGAGATCCTGATCGAGGAGAAGGGCCTCGCCGACCGCGGCACCTTCGTCGTCGACCCGGACGGCAAGATCCAGATCATCGAGATCACCGCCGGCGGCATCGGCCGCGACGCCCGCGAGCTGCTCCGCAAGGTGAAGGCCGCCCAGTACGTCGCCTCGCACCCGGGCGAGGTCTGCCCGGCCAAGTGGGAAGAGGGTGAGAAGACGCTCGCCCCGTCGCTCGACCTCGTCGGCAAGATCTAAGCCTCCCCGGCTTGATCCTCTGGGATCCGTCCGGCCGCAACCGCGGCCGGACGGATCGGCCGCGGCCACGCCGGCCGCGGCGCCACGGCTTCGGGCCCGGATCGATTCCGGGCCCGGATCACGAGTGGCCTTCATCCGTTCAAAAAAAGTCTGTTCAAAGACACTCTGCTGCCCGGACCCGCCCTGGCGCCACCGGGCTCGCTTCGAAAAACCACTTTCGGGAGCCCTCGCCGTGTTGGATAGCAACGTCAAAGGCCAGCTCAAGGCCTATTTCGACAAGATCACGCAGCCCATCGAACTGGCCGCCTCCCTGGACGACGGCGCCAAATCGCAAGAGATGCTGGCTCTGCTGCAGGATATCGCGTCCCTGTCGGACAAGATCACCTTCGTCCGCACCGACGACGACGCGCGCAAGCCCTCCTTCGCGATCAAGCGCACCGGCACCGACATCGGCGTCCGCTTTGCCGGCCTGCCGATGGGTCACGAATTCAATTCCCTCATCCTCGCCCTGCTGCAGGTCGGCGGCCACCCCTCCAAGGAGTCGGCGGAGGTCATCGAGCAGGTGAAGGCGCTGGAGGGTGAGTACAGCTTCGAGACCTACTTCTCGCTGTCCTGCCAGAACTGCCCCGACGTGGTGCAGGCCCTGAACCTGATGAGCGTTCTGAACCCGCGGATCAAGCATGTCGCCATCGACGGCGCGCTGTTCCAGCAGGAGGTCGAATCGCGCAAGATCATGGCCGTCCCGTCCATCTTCCTGAACGGCGAGCCGTTCGGCCAGGGCCGCATGGGGCTGGAGCAGATTCTCGCCAAGATCGACACCGGCGCCTCGCAGCGCGACGCGGAGAAGATCAAGGCCAAGGACGCCTTCGACGTTCTGGTGATCGGCGGCGGCCCGGCCGGCGCCGCGGCGGCGATCTACGCGGCCCGCAAGGGCATCCGCACCGGCGTCGCGGCGGAGCGCTTCGGCGGTCAGGTCCTCGACACTATGGCCATCGAGAACTTCATCTCCGTCTCCCACACCGAGGGGCCGAAGCTGGCCACCGCGCTGGAGCAGCACGTCAAGGAGTATGAGGTCGACGTGATGAACCTGCAGCGGGCGGAGAAGCTGATCCCCGCCGAAGGTCCGGGCGGCCTGATCGAGGTCCAGCTCGCCAATGGCGCCTCGCTGAAGTCGAAGACGGTGATCCTGTCGACCGGCGCCCGCTGGCGCCAGATGGGCGTCCCCGGCGAGGACGAGTACCGCAACAAGGGCGTGGCCTACTGCCCGCACTGCGACGGCCCGCTGTTCAAGGGCAAGCGCGTGGCGGTGATCGGCGGCGGCAACTCCGGCGTCGAGGCGGCCATCGATCTGGCCGGCATCGTCGCCGAGGTGACGCTGATCGAGTTCGACAGCCAGCTCCGCGCCGACGAGGTGCTCCAGCGCAAGCTGCGCAGCCTGCCCAACGTGCGCGTCATCACCTCGGGCCTGACCACCGAGGTGCATGGCGACGGCACCAAGGTGACCGGCCTCAGCTACAAGAACCGCAACACCGGCGAGGTGCACCGCATCGACCTGGAAGGCATCTTCGTGCAGATCGGCCTCGTGCCCAACACCGAGTGGCTGAAGGGCTCGGTGGCGCTGAGCCCGCGCGGCGAGATCGAGGTGGACGCCCGCGGCCAGACCTCCATCCCCGGCGTGTTCGCCGCGGGTGACGCGACCACGGTGCCCTACAAGCAGATCGTCATCGCCATGGGCGAGGGCTCGAAGGCCGCCCTGTCGGCCTTCGACTATCTGATCCGCATGGCGCCGGTCGAGGCCGTCGCGGCGGCGTAAGGGGGCGTAGTCGTGTTGGGCCCCCACCCAACCCTCCCCCGCTCTCGCAGGGGAGGGCTTTTCTCCTCCCCCTGCGCAGCGGGGGGAGGCCGGGAGGGGGGCCCGTCGCGACCCACCCACCCTCGTCAGCGAAGCCCCGCCAGCACCTTGTCCAGCGTGATCGGGAAATCGCGCACGCGCACGCCGGTCGCGTGATGGATCGCGTTGGCGATGGCGGCGGGAACGCCGACGATGCCGATCTCACCGACCCCCTTGGCGCCCAGGGCGTTGACCATGTCGTCATGCTCGTCGACGAACAGCACGTCGATCTCCGGCACGTCGGCGTTCACCGGGACATGGTATTCCGCGTAATCGTGGTTCATCACGCGACCCAGCCGGTGGTCGGTGAAGGCCTCCTCCTCCAGCCCCATGCCGATGCCCCAGACCACGGCGCCCTGAATCTGGCTGCGCGCCGTCTTCGGGTTGATGATGCGTCCGGCGGCGATGGCGCTGACCACGCGCGATACCCGGATGGTGCCGAGATCCTCGTCCACCCGGACCTCCACGAAGACCGCGGAATGGGTGGCGAAGGTGTGCCGCGCCCGCGCCAGCAGATAGGGCAGGGCGCGCGCCTCCTCCTCGATGCTCAAGGTGCCGGAGCCGCGCATCGCGTCGGTGATGGACAGCCGCCGCGACCGGTCGTCCCGGACGATCAGATGGCCGTCGGCAAAGAGAACGTCTTCCTCCGCCACGCCCGTCAGCGGGCTGTCGTCCAGCTTGCGGGCCAGCGTGACGAGCTGTGAGCGCACCCGGTCGCACACCGCCTTCACCGCCGACCCGACGGTGGAGACGGTCCAGGACCCGCCCTCGATGGGCGCGGTGGGAAGCGAGGAATCGCCGAGGCAGAAGGTCACGTCGTCGATCGGCAGGCCCAGCACGTCGGCGGCGATCTGCGTCATGACGGTGTAGGTGCCGGTGCCGATGTCGGCGGTGGCGCTCGACACCACCAGCTTGCCGTCCACCCCCAGCACCGCCTTGGCGGCGGCCTGACCCTGCATGGCGTCCCACACGCCCGCCGCCATGCCCCAGCCGATCAGTTCGCGCCCGTCGCGCATGGAGCGCGGCGCAGGGCTGCGCTTGGCCCAGCCGAAGCGCTCCGCCCCCTGCTGGAAGCAGCCCCGCAGCTCCTTGCTGGAAAAGGGATTGCCGGTGTTCGGATCGGTCTCGGCGTAGTTCTTCAGGCGAAGCTCCAGCGGGTCCATGCCGAGCTTGCAGGCCAGCTCGTCCATGGCGATCTCCAGCGCCGGGACGCCGGTCGCGGCCCCCGGCGCACGCTGGTCCAGCGGCGTGTGCACGTCCAGCCGCGTCAGCTTGTAGTCCAGCCGGACGTTGTCGCACTTGTACTGCTGGCCCGACCAGTTGACGACGATCTCCACATAGTTTTCGTTCCGCGAGCTTTCCTGCACCGCCTCGTGGATCAGCGCCCGCAGCGTGCCGTCGCGGTCGGCACCCAGCGCCACCCGCTGGATGGTTTCGGGCCGGTGGCCGAAGCTGAACATCTGCGGGCGCGACAGCTCCACCCGGATCGAGCGTTTCAACTGCGTCGCCGCCAGCATGGCCATGAAGAGCTGATGCTGTGGCCGCAAGCCGGAGCCGAAGGCGCCGCCGACGAAGGGCGACATCACCCGCACCGCGGATTTGGCCAAGCCGAAGACGTTGCAGACGTAGGTGTGGCAGTTCTGCGCGCCCTGGGTCTTGTCGTGCACGGTCAGCGTGCCGTCGTCGTGGTGCAGGACGGTGGTGGCGTGCATCTCCATGGGGTTGTGGTATTCCGCCGCCTGGGTGAACTCCGCGTCCACCTGGACGGGCGACTCCAGGAAGGCCTGTTCCGGGTTGCCGCGCGGCTTCGGCGGGGGCTGGAAACCGCCCTTGTCCTTGCCGGGGGTGAAGCTGTTCGCGCGGTTGGCGCGCAGGTCGGTCTGGTGGGGGGCCGCCTCATACTCGATGTGGACGAGGCGGGCGGCGTAGCGGGCCAGTTCGAAGCTCTCGGCGATCACCAGCGCCACCGGCTGGAGCGCGTGGTGGATCTCCGCGTCGTAGAGCGGGCGGAAGGGTGCCCCCTTAGGCGCGTCGTCGTCCTTCCATTTGCGGTCGAACCAGGCGAGGCTCGGCCGGTTCTCGTGGGTGAAGACGTGGATGACGCCGGGCAGGGCCAACGCCGCCGCCGTGTCGATGCGGGTGATCCGCCCGCGCGTGATGGCGCTGGAGACGATGTAGCCGTGGGCGAGGTCCGGCAAGGTGAACTCGGCGGCGTAATGGGCGTTGCCGGTCACCTTCTTGCGCCCGTCCACCCGGCTGACGGGCTTGCCGATGGGGCCGTTGGGCGCCGTCAGGAAGCCGGGGATGCTGGGAATGGCGATCATGGGCGGGGCGCTCCCTTGCGCTCTGCGGCTTCGGTCAGGGCGCGGACGATGGCGCGCTCGGCCAGTTCGATCTTGAAGCTGTTGTGCTCGTGCCCCTTGGCGTCGCGCAGCAGCACGCGCGCGGCGGCGCGGAACCGGTCGGGCGTGGCGGGCTTCCCGACGAGGGCGGCTTCCGCCTCCGGGTCGCGCCAGGGCTTGTGGGCGACGCCGCCCAGCGCCAGACGGGCGTCGCGGACGGTGCCGCCATCCAGTTCCAGCCCTGCCGCCACCGACACCAGCGCGAAGGCGTAGGAGGCGCGGTCGCGGATTTTCAGGTAGGTGGAGTGCTCGGCGAAGCCCTTGGCCGGCAGGTCGATGGCCGTGACGAGGTCGCCCGGCCGCAGAACCGTGTCGATCTCCGGCCGGTCGCCGGGCAGGCGGTGGAAGTCGGCGAAGGGAATGCTGCGCTCGCCGTCCGGTCCGGTCACCTGGACCACCGCGTCGAGCGCCGCCAACGCGACGCAGAGGTCGGAGGGGTGGACGGCGATGCACCGGTCGCTGGCGCCCAGGATGGCGTGGATGCGGTTCACCCCGCCGATCGCGCCGCAGCCCGACCCCGGCTCCCGCTTGTTGCAGGGAGTCGCCGTGTCGTAGAAATAGTAGCAGCGGGTCCGCTGCAGCAGGTTGCCGCCGTTGGTCGCCATGTTGCGGAGCTGAGCCGAGGCTCCCGCGAGAATCGCCTTGGACAGCATGGGGTAGCGGGTCTGCACGCGCTCGTCGTAGGCGGTGTCGGCGTTGCGGGCCAGCGCGCCCAGCCGCAGTCCGCCCTCCGCCGTCTCCTCAATCCGGTCCAGCGGCAGGCGCGAGATGTCGACCAGCCCTTCGGGACGCAGCACGTCGGCCTTCATCAGGTCGAGCAGGTTGGTCCCCCCGGCGACGAAGGCGGTTCCGGAGGCGCCGGCCCGCCCGACCGCGTCCGCCGCGCTGGCGGCGCGGGCATAGGTGAAGGATCTCATGGCGCGCCCTCCGCCTTCGGGGCGGCGGTGGCCATCGCCTGCCGGATCGCCGCGACGATGTTGGGATAGGCCCCGCAGCGGCAGAGGTTGCCGCTCATCAGCTCGCGGATCTCGTCGTCTGTGCTGGCCTTGCCCTCGGCGATCAGCCCGGCGGCGGAACAGATCTGGCCCGGCGTGCAATAGCCGCACTGGAAGGCGTCATGCTCGATAAAGGCCTCCTGGAGCGGGTGGAGCGCGTCGCCGGTGGTCAGCCCCTCGATGGTGGTGACCTTGCGGCCGTCCTGCATCGCCGCCAGCGTCAGGCAGGAATTGATGCGCCGCCCGTCCACAAGCACGGTGCAGGCCCCGCACTGCCCATGGTCGCAGCCCTTCTTGGTGCCGGTCAGGTCGAGATGCAGGCGCAGCGCGTCCAGCAGCGTCGTCCAGGGGGCGAGGTGGAGCGTCCGCTCGACCCCGTTGACGTTCAGCGTGACGGGAATCGGTGTGGGGGGAGGGGCGGGGGCCGGGCGCAGGCTGGCCTTGAGCTGTGCCATGGAGACTCCGGATCTGCGGGGGAGCGCCGGCCGCCGCCATCACAAAAGGCTGCGCCGACTTCACATGTCCGGACAACAGGAGGCTGGCACCGCCGTTCCGCTGTCGAAATGAACACGCCGGGAACGCGGAATCCCGCATCCCGGTCACAGGCTGGAAATTGGGTTTCGGCGGCCCGCCGCTACTTCTTCGCGGTCCCGGCGATGCCGGACTTCTCCGCGGCGTCCAGCAGGGTGACGACCTCCGGGGCGACCCACCAGCGGCAGCGCTTGCGCTCGTCGCTGGACACGGCGATGACGCGGTCGATCAGGCGGGTTTCGGCAGCGCCGAACGTCTTCTGCTGCCGCAGCGCCGCCTCGATCACCCCGGCCAGCGCGATGTCGAGCGCGGTGATCTCGATGGGGTAGCTCAGCATGTTCGCCAGATCGGCGAGTTGGCCGAGCGTCCGCAGCCCTTCCGCGGCGCCGGTGGAGGACAGGCGGCGGAAGACCGTGGCGACGTGGTTGCCGTCCTCGGCCCGCCACGGCTTGCCCGACGACACGATGCCACGCCGCGCCAGCTGCGCCTGGAACTCGTTGACGAAGCGCACGCGCTCCATCAGCGGGTCGAGCACGCTGTGCATGGTCAGCGCCTCGATCCGCCGCGCCAGGACGGGGGCGAGATCCTCGTGAACGGCGTTGCTCAGCTCGCGGAACGCCTGATGGACCATGTTGCGTTCGCGGTCGGTGGTGTCCAGTTCCAGCGCGTGGACGGCGTCGTACCAAGCCAGGAAATGCTGGAGCTGGGCGGAGGGATGGTCGCGGTCGTCCACCGCATCCGCCACCAGCAGCCCCGGCTTGCTGAGGAAGCTGCCGGTCAGCGTCGCCTTCAGCGCCTCCGCGGCGACCAGAAGGCGGCCGATGATGGCGTCCTTGGCCACGGCGACGGGGAAGGCTTCGAACAGGCGGGTCGCCAGGGCGGCGTCGTCGCGCCGGTGCAGGCCGGCCACCGCGAACATGGCCGCCCCCTCGCGCGTGCAGTCGCCGCGGCGCACCATCTCCCGCGCCAGACGCACCGGGTCGCCGTGCAGCATCGACGGCAGGGGCTGGTCCGCCCAGGCGGGGGCCGCCAGAAGGATGGTTTCCATCCGCTCCAGCTCCGCACGGGCGACGCCCTCGCGCTGGCGCACGCCGTGGCGTTTCAACATCTGCGCGCGGAAGCCCGACACCTCGGCCAGGAAGGCGGCCGCCTCCGCCGGCGTGGCGCGCAGGCGGGCCAGAACGGCGAGGCTGCGCTGCCGCAGCTCGTCGGCCCAGCTCTGCGCCTCGGCGGAAGCGAAGATCTCGTTCAGCGGCTGGTCCTTGGCGAGCCGGGCCACCGTTTCCTGCACGCGGCCGACCAGCGGTTCCATGCGCGGAGCCAGGGCGAACCACCAGGCGCTGACGTCCGCCAGATGCAGGGCGCCGGCCAGCCGGACCCCGCTGGTCAGCAGGGAATCGTCGCGCAGGATCAGGGCGTCGAACAGGCCGGTCCAGACGCGGCGCGCGTGCTCGGACCGCCGCCCGTTCAGCATGGTGACCAGCATCTGGGCGACGGGCTCGGCCATGTCCTCCAGATACCCGTCACGGATCATCTTGTAGAGCTGGAGCTTCTGACCATGGTCCAGCGGGGCCAGCATGTCGGACACACGCTTCAGGCTCTTGTCCTGTCCGCCGGGCAGGTCGGGAAGGGCGAAGTGGAGCGGAAGTGCCGTCGCCGCATCGGGCGGCACGCCGTCGGCCGCCTGCATCTCTTTCGACATCCGGAGCTTTGCCATGGTCGGATCCGTCCGCATCGATGCGTGTGGAAATTCAATCTAAGATCGATTGGATATGGTTGTTAGAATATGCCTAAAAAGCCTAACGAATCGCTAAGCGGTGACAAAGACAGATTTTCGCGACCTCTATGACGAAATGTAACAAGCTTGACGAAACGGAAAGCAAAGATGAGTCGTTGACCGTTACATTTAGAACACAACCCAAGCGGTCATTCGTCATCCCTTCAGCGGGCGGCTCCGTCCGGGCTCGGCGGGCTTCCGTGCCGGGATGGGCGGCGCGCTGCGCTCCCGCCCTTCCTCCCCAAGGAATCCTTGCGCCGCGACGACGGCGGAGCGCCACGGGCGGTCCATTGCCATCCAGTTTTCAAAGGGCAGGCGGTCGAGAGGCAGGCCCGGCCAGGACGCGGAAAACAGGCCGGAGATCATCCAGCCGGCCAGCAGCGTGACCGCCAATTGCTCCGAGAATCCGCCGGTCTTCAGGATGGGCAGCGCGAAGTTGCGCCGCCGCTTGATCGGCCACAGCAGCGGCAATCCCGCCGGGGTCAGCAGGTCGCCCGCCAAATGGGTCAGATAGCCGATCAGGAAGGGCAGGATCAGGTGCGAATAGTCCGCGTACTCGTGCAGAACCCACAGGCACCCCACGATGGCCAGCGTGGAATGGGTGACGCCGCGATGCCCGAAAACGGCGGAGATCACGTTCGACAGGGGCCGCATCAACTGGCCGAGCGTCGATTTGGGATGGTCGATGTCCGGCGCCAAAGACCCGATCACCGCCGCCCCGAACGCCACCACGTCGAAGGGCAGGCCGAAGCGCGCCGAGGCGTAGAACCACGCCGCCCCGCCGACGATCATGTGGGAAGAGGCCATCATGGGCGGTCACCGCGGAACGAGCGATGAGGCACAGGGCGTCAGAACGCGCGAAGGCTGTGCCTGGGTGACGGCCACTCTGTCGGATGCTCCCGGATTCCTGGTTCCTAACACTAGGACAGAAGTCGCGCCCATACAATCCCGGCCTGATCAAGAGGGATTCCGAAATGACATGGCGCCCATGCGTTCACGCCAGATTCGGTAGGGCAGGGGTGCCGTCAGCCCGCCGGGCCGCGGCTGCAGGTGGCGCCGATGGCGCGCAGGGCGTTGCGCACCCGCCCGACGCTCTCGCGGTCCGGCAGGCTGTACCAGGTGATGGTCAGGGCGACCGGTGCCGCGCGGCGCAGGCCGTGCACGTCGCCGGGCGCGGCCTCGACGACGCGGCCCTGGCTGCCGACGAACCAGCGCCAGCGCTGGCCCTCTCCATCGGCCAGTGATTGCCAGACCTCGCGGGAGTCCCGGTAATAGGCCCCGCCCCCGGCGTCCGCCGCGTCGGCGTAGAGGTAAAGCGGGTTCTCCGGCGACAGGGAGAGCAGCAAATGCTGGACGGACCGCGGCCCGCCGGTGCGGATGACGGCGTCGGGAAGCGGCTCATCGCCGTCCTGGCCATAGTCGAACATGGTGGAGCCGCGGTGCATCGGTCGATCGGATCGGGCCTGGGGGATCAGGTTTGGAGGGGCAGGTTTGGGGGTTAGCCGGGCTGAAGGAATTCGACCTCGACGAAGACGATGTCGCTGTCGCCGTCGTTGATGACGTTGTGGCTGACGCCTGCCTTGCGGAAGTAGGAGCGGCCCGGCTCCAGCGGGAATTGACGGGCGTTGCCGTCCGGATCGACGATGGTGAAGGCGCCGGCCGTCACCGGAACGATCACATAGTCGAAGCCGTGCACATGGGCGCCGGTCTCCGCCCCCGGAACAAGGCGCCATTCGGTGACGCGGGTGCGCTCGTTCTCGACATGCTGGGTGGAAACCGCCTGCGGACGCGTGCTCATGTTCTGGTACCCTCCTTGCTTTCTCGTTGGGGTCTTTTCAAAAGAACAATTCGTGTACCACGAAGCCCAAGCCGCGCACAGACCGAAGCGCATCCGACACATTCCCTTCGGACTCCTTTGGCGAACGCCCCCCTCCTTTGAGGGATGTCTACCTACGATTGAATCCGTGACCCGGCGACTCCCCGCAGCTTAGCCTTGCCGGTTCGTACCGCGCAAAACCGTCAGGGAGGGGCGTCAAGCCGGCATGCCAGCGTTGAGGAGCCACCAGACCATGGTCGCCGGCGTCGCTGCGGCCATCGCGCAGCGGCAGACGGACGTGAGGGACGTGCTGGCCGCGGTGACGCCGGGTGGGGGCAAATCGCTGCTGCCGGTGATCATGGGGGCGGCGCTGATGCGCGCCGGGCTGATCGACCGCATCTGCTGGATCGTGCCGCGCGACAGCCTGCGCCGGCAGGCGGAAGAGGCCTTCGCCGATCCGCGCTGGCGCGAGGCGCTCGGCCACGGGATCGCGCTGCGGGCTGCGGAGAACGGGCGCGATCCCTGCCGTGGCCTCCAGGGCTACGTTACCACCTATCAGGCGGTCGCCGCGGCCCCGGACCTGCATCTGCAGGAGTTCCGCCGCCACCGCTACCTGCTGGCCGTGGACGAGTTGCACCACCTGCCCGCCGTCGCCGACACCGGAACGGCGGCCACGGCGGAGGACGAGACGGCCTGGAGCCGCTCCATCCTGCCGCTGCTGGAAAGCGCCGCCGCCCGGCTGCTGATGAGCGGCACGCTGGAGCGGGCGGACGGGCGCCCCATCCTGTGGCTGCCCTACCGCGCGCCGACGGGGGTGCGGCGGATGCGCGAGATCGATTTCAAGGCGCCGGGCTGGGCCATCGTCGGCTATTCGCGGCGGCAGGCGCTGGCCGAGAAGGCGATCCTGCCGGTGACCTTCGGCGCGATGGACGGCACCGCGACATGGCTGGACGCGGAGCGCACGACGCGCAGCGTCGACGCGCTGTCCCGCGCCGGGGAGAACACCCGCGACGCCCTGTTCACCGCGCTGCGCACCGGCTTCGCCCAGGCCATGCTGCGCGAAGCCTACCGCTCCTGCCGCGAGCACCGGGCGAAGCGGCGCGCGGCGGGGACCGGTTCCGGGCATGAGGGTGCCGGGCTGGGCAAGCTTTTGGTGATCGCGCCGGACCAGGAGACCGCCCGCAACTACCTCGACACGCTGCGCGGCTGGATGCCCGGCGCCCAGGCGGCGCGGATGGCCCAGATCGCCATTTCCGAACGGCGCGACGCGCAGGAGGTGGTGGCCGCCTTCCGCCTGCGCCCCGAACCCGCCGTGCTGGTGTCCGTTGCCATGGCCTATGAGGGGCTGGACGCGCCGGCCATCTCGCACGTCGCCTGCCTGACCCACATCCGTTCCCGCCCCTGGCTGGAGCAGGCCATCGCGCGGGCCACCCGCGTCGATCCCCACGCCGGCGCCTACGAGCAGCAGCGGGCGGTGATCTACCATCCCTCCGACATGATGTTCGAGCGCTTCCGCCAGATGGTGGAGACCCAGCAGGGCACGCGGGCCATGGTGAAGACGCGGCGTCAGCACGAACTGCCCTTCGAGCGTACGGTGGAGGCGGAGCCGGAGATCATCCCGCTGGAATCCAACGCGACGGCCCTGCGCTTCGCCGTGGTCGCTCCCGGCCCCGATTTCGGCAACCCGTCGCCGGGGCGGGACGCCGCCGACCGACCGCCGGCGACCTCCCCGGCGAAGGACGGGGTGCAGGTGCCGAGCGCGGTGGAGCACCATCTGCGCCAGCGCATTGGCCAGATCGTGGCGGCCCAGGTGATCGAGGACCAGGACAACAACCTCGTCGCCGAGGGGCCGGTCAGCTACCACACCTACAACGCCGTGCTGAAGCGCTGCATGAACAAGGCGCGGTCGGAGATGACGCTGTCGGAGCTGGAGGCGGCCCTCGGCTGGCTGGAGCGCAACCGCATCTCCGATCACCTGCACCTGATCGCCGACGACCCGCAATACCGCTGGTCCAGCCGCCGCAAGGCCCGTGGGGCGGGGTCGGTTACCGCCTTCTCGAAACCGGCCCGCCGGACGCCGCCCCCTGGAACGGGAAAGCCGGTGTCCTAAATAACACACGCCGCCACACTTTTTTTCAGGAGCGAAGACGCCCGCCTTCGTAGAATGTGTCGGCCCGTTCGCCACCCGTGGAGGTTACCGGTGCGTTTTGCGAGGACGCTTAACATTCTTCTCGTGGAGGATGACTCGCTCACCGCCATGGCGCTGGGCCGCATGCTGGAGATGGCCCAGTGCACGGTCACCACCGTGACGGATGGGGAAGCCGGGTTGAGCGCCCTGGTCGAGGGCGCTTTCGACGCCGTGATCACCGATCTGGTCATGCCCCGGCTGGGCGGCGAGGCGATGATCCGGCAGGTGCGTCTGAACCGGCCTGACCTGCCCATCGTTGTCCTGTCCGCCTCGCCGCCCGAGGACGGAATCCCCGGCCTTCAGGACGGGGAAGGCGGACCGCTGGTGATCCTGAGGAAGCCCGTCCTGGCGGGGGAACTGCTGACGGCGATGGATCAGGTGTTCCTGAAGGCCTGAACGGGCGTAGATCAGGCCTTCTTCTTGCCGAAGCTGATCTTCGGTTCCTTACCCTTCAGCAGGCGCTGGATGTTCGCGGAATGGCGGATGGCGACCAGCACGGCGATGAACAGGCACAGCCCCGCCACCAGCGGGCCGCCGAAGATCCAGCCGAAGATCGGGCTGAGGCCCAGCGCGGTCAGGGCGGACAACGACGAGATCTTGAACAGGAAGGCCATGGCGAGCCACGTCGCGCAGGCGATCACGCCGACCGGCCAGGACACGGCCAGCAGCACGCCGAGCGCGGTCGCCACGCCCTTGCCGCCCTTGAAGCCGAGCCAGACCGGGAAGCTGTGGCCCAGCATGGCGCCGCCCGCCGCGAAGACCGCCGCCTCCGGCCCCGCCCAGGCCAGGGCGAGCAGGGCGGCGATGGCGCCCTTGCCGCTGTCCAGGATCAGGGTGGCGGCGGCCAGCGGCTTGTTGCCGGTGCGCAGCACGTTGGTGGCGCCGATGTTGCCGGACCCGATCTTGCGGATGTCGCCCAGACCGGCCAGCCGCGTCAGCACCAGCCCGAAGGGGATCGAGCCCAGCAGATAGCCCAGCAGGGCCGAGACAAGCAGGGTCACCGCGTCAGCCCTCGAACTGCCAGACGGTGCGCCCGTCCACCACGGTGCGCAGCGGACGGCCCTGGACGGGGCGGTCCTCGAAGGGGCTGTTCTTCGACTTCGACTTGAAGGCGGTCACGTCCACCTTCCACGGCACCTCCAGGTCGAAGGCGATCAGGTCGGCGGGCGCCCCCTTGGCGATGCGGCCGAGCGGCAGGCCGAGGAGTTCGGCCGGCTTCACGGTCACGCAGGCCAGCGCCTTCAGCAACGGCATGGCGCCCTTGTGCACCAGCTCCAGCGTCAGTGGGAACAGCGTCTCCAACCCGATCACGCCGCAGGCGGCCTGGGCGAAGGGCAGGCGCTTCTGGTCCTGGTCCTGCGGCGTGTGGTCCGACGCGATGGCGTCGATGGTGCCGTCGGCCAGACCCTCGACGATGGCGCGCCGGTCCATCTCGCCGCGCAGCGGCGGCGAGACCTTGGCGAAGGTGCGGTAGTCGCCGACGTCCGTCTCGGTCAGGGCGAAGTAATGCGGGGCGGTGTCGCAGGTGACCTTGAGCCCGCGCGCCTTGGCGCGGCGGATCAGGTCCACCGACTCGCCCGTCGTGACGTGGGCGAAGTGCAGCCGGCCGCCGGAGAGTTCGAGCAGGCGCAGGTCGCGCTCGATCATGATGATCTCGGCTTCCCGCGGGATGCCGACGAGGCCGAGGCGGGTGGCCCGCTCGCCCGAATTCATCATGCCGCCGCTGGCGAGGCTCGGCTCCTCCGGATGCTGGACGATCAGCTTGTCGAAGGTGCGGGCGTAGCTGAGCGCGCGGCGCATCGCCTTGGCGCTGGCGATCGCCTTGGTGCCGTCGGTGAAGGCCACGGCCCCGGCGCGGGACAGCAGGCCCATCTCGGTGATCTCGTTGCCTTCGGTCCCGCGGGTCGCGGCGGCGTAGGCGAAGACCTTGACCAGACGCACCTCGCGGGCGCGCCGGGCGATGAACTCCAGGCTCGCCACCTCGTCGGTCACCGGGTCGGTGTTGGGCAGCAGGACCACGGCGGTGATGCCGCCGGCCACCGCGGCGCGCGACGCGCTCTTGATGGTGTCCTTTTCCTCCTCGCCGGGCTCGCCGATGAGGACGCGCATGTCGACGAGGCCGGGGGCGAGGCACTGGCCCTGGAGGTCCACGACCTCGATCCCCTCCGGCACGCCGTCGGCGAACAGCGACGGGCCGAAGTCGGCGATCTTCGCGCCTTCGGTCAGCAGGTCGCCCCGCTGGTCCAGGCCGCTGGCGGGGTCGAGCAGGCGGGCGTTGCGGTAGGCGACACGGGGCGCGTTGGAATTAGACATCGTTCCCCCGGCGGTCGCGGGTGAGAAGGTCGAGCACGGCCATGCGGACGGCCACGCCCAGCTCCACCTGATCGAGGATCATGGAGCGCTTGAGGTCGTCGGCGACCTCCGAGTCGATCTCGACGCCGCGGTTCATCGGGCCGGGATGCATGACCACCGCGTGCGGCTTCGCCACCGCCAGCTTCTCGTAGTCGAGGCCGTAGAAGTAGAAGTATTCGCGGGTCGAGGGGACGTACTGGCCGCTCATCCGCTCCGTCTGGAGGCGCAGCATCATCACCACGTCGGCGTCCTTCAGGCCGGTCGCCATGGAGTGGTGGACCTCGACGCCCAGCCGGTCGATCTGCGAGGGGATCAGCGTCGGCGGCGCCACGACGCGGACGCGAGCGCCCATGGCGTTCAGCAGGTGGATGTTGGAGCGTGCGACGCGGCTGTGCAGGATGTCGCCGCAGATCGCCACGATCAGACCGTCCAGGCTGCCCAGGCGGCGGCGGATCGCCAGCGCGTCCAGGAGCCCCTGCGTCGGGTGCTCGTGGTGGCCGTCGCCGGCGTTGATGACCGAGCAGTTGACCTTGTCGGCCAGCAGCTTCACGGCTCCCGAATCGGCGTGGCGAACGACCAGCGCGTCGAGGTGCATGGCGTTCAACGTCATCGCCGTGTCGATCAGCGTTTCGCCCTTCTTCACCGAGCTGCCGTCCGACGACATGTTGATGACGTCGGCGCCGAGCCGCTTGCCGGCCAGCTCGAAGCTGGTGCGGGTGCGGGTCGAATTCTCGAAGAAGAGGTTGACGATCGTCCGCCCGTCGAGGAGAGACGACTTCTTCGAAGGCTGGCGGTTCTGCTCGACGTAGCCGTCGGCGAGGTCGAGGATGGTGGTGATCTCGCCTGCCGTCAGCCCCTCGATGCCAAGGAGGTGGCGGTGCGGGAAAACCGTCGTGGAATGGGGCGATCCGGTCATGGGCCGCGACTATAGGAGCGGTCCCGGACGCCCGCAAGCGCGCCCTATGTCCTTTTTAAAGGTAGGCGATGAGCCGACCGCAGGCCAGGACGCCGACCCACAGCGCGAGCGAGGCGGCGCCGGCAAAACGCGCTCCCGGCGGGGGCCGGTCCGACAGGCTCCAGTCCGCCATCCGACGCCCGGCAAGCCGGTGGAAGGCCAAAATGTTCAGCAGGGCCAGCCCGATCAGCGCCAGCTTTGCCAGGAAAGCCGGGTTGCCGGCCAGCGCCGTCGCCTCCGTGGTGAAGAGAAGGAGGCCGGTGGGGATCGCCAGAGCGAAGCCGGCCATCGACACGGGAAGCAGAAGGCGCGCCAGGGCGTCCGCCGGCAGCAGCGGCGCACGAACGCCGATCAGACGCAGGTCAAAGGCCAGGATCGCCCCGACCAGAAGCGCGAATCCGAGAATGTGCGTGATCTCGACCAGCGGATAGAGCCAGACCGACTGGCGCAGCGATTCGCCGAGCCCGGACGTTTCCAGAGCGACGAGCCAGCCGGGGCCGGTGGGGGCGAGATCGTGGTCCATGCCGCGACCGGGCGCGGGGGCCGCCATCAGCGCAGCTCGATGGTTTTGTCGGCGGCGGTGATGCGCTCCGCCCGCAGCTCCGCCGGGTCGGACTTGGCAGGGTAGCCGACCACCGTCACGGTCTGGCCGGGCTTGATCGAATCGGCGGCCAAGCCGCGCGTGCTCATGCGGCTGGGCGGGGCGAGTACGACGTGCCAGAGCTTGCCGTCAACCTGGAGGTTCAGCATGGCGTGCGGGTTGTTGAAGGCGATCTGCTGCACGGTGCCGGTCAGCGTCATCTCCTGTCCCGACTCATAGCCGCCCCAGCCATGGTGGGCGGCCGCTGGCCATGCCAGCGAAGCGGACAGGAGGGCGGCGAGGGCGAGTGGGCGTGCGGGCGTCATGGCGCAACCTTTCCCCGGTCAGGCGTCTGTTCAGGCGTCTGGGGAAGAGGTTGTGGCGGACTCCGCCGCGGACAAGGCCCGGCTGTGCCCGACGTCCGGTTTGCGGGCGGGATCGCCGGCCGCCTCCTCGAACAGCCAGTCGCGGAACGCCTTGACCTTGGGGCGCGTGAAGTAATGGGGCGGGGCGGCGACGTAGTAGGCGTAGTTGCCCGGCAGATGGACGTCGAACAGCCGGACCAGCCGCCCGGCGGCGACGTCGTCCGCCACCAGGACGCCGCGCGCCAGTGCCACGCCGCCGCCCTCCGCCGCGACCTGGAGCAGCAGCGCCGAATCGTCGAAGCGCGGGCCGCGGGCGTGGTCGAGCCCGGCAATCCCGGCGGCCTCGCCCCAGGTGCCCCAGGTAATGAAGTAGTCGTCGTGGAGCAGCGTGTGGTGGCGTAGGTCCTCCGGGCAGCGCAGAGGGCGAGGGCCGTTGAGGAGCGAGGGGCTGCACACCGGGTAGATGTCCTCGGTCATCAGCCGTTCGCAGCGCAGGCCGGGCCAGTTGCCCGCGCCGAAGCGGATGCCGATGTCGACGTCCTGCTGGCTGAAGTCGACGAGTTGCGGGGTGGTGTGCAGCCGCACCTCCAGCTCCGGGTGGCGGGCCTGGAAGCGGCCGAGCCGCATGACCAGCCACTTCGCGGCGAAGCTGGGCATGGTGGAGATGGTCAGCGCGCCGGACCCGTCCATGCGGAACAGCCGCTCCGTCGCCTGAGACAGCGTGTCGAGCGCGTCGCGCACCGGCGGCAGATAGGATTGCCCGGTCTCGGTCAGGATCAGCGCGCGGTTCATCCGGCGGAACAGCGGCATGCCCAGCCATTCCTCCAGCCCCTTTATCTGATGGCTGACCGCCGCCTGGGTGACGTGAAGCTCCTCCGCCGCCTTGGTGAAGGACAGGTGGCGGGCGGCGGATTCGAAGGCGCGCAGGGCGTTCAGCGGCGGCAGGCGACGGGCCATGGAGCGACTCCGGGACGCGGGATTCGGATTAGTTTTCCTAATCCAAACTATGAGAAAGCGTCGTTTGTGCGCAAGGACCGGGTGGCTCATCCTCCAGTCACGGAACACAGTCGGCAATGTCGGGCGACAGGCCCCGACGGAGACCGGAGACAAGAGGAGACGCGGTCATGGCCCAGAGCATGAAGAGCGGCATGAGCGGCAGCATCGACACCCGCACCGACGCGCGGGAGCGGCCCGGCCAGGGCATCGGCGGGGCGCTGGTCGCCCTGTTCGACACGGTGGCGACCTGGAACGAGCGGCGGCGCCAGCGGCGCGCGCTGGAGGCCTTGCCCGACCATCTGTTGCAGGACATCGGCCTGTCCCGTGCCGACGCGGTGACCGAAGCCGACAAGCCCTTCTGGCAGGGCTGACCCCATGACGGACGGCGGGAGCGGGAGGGAGTCTCAGGGGCGACTGTTGCAGCCTGTGTGAAGACGGCCTTGCCCGCCGGACCAGCACGGAGCCCGGCAACCAGACGCCCTTTTGCGACCCGACGGAGGACGAGACATGAGCGATGGCGCGACGTTGACCGGTGGTTGCCTGTGCGGCGCCGTCCGGTACCAGGTGGCTGAGCAGCCCATGGGGGTGGTGAACTGCCATTGCGGTCAATGCCGGCGCTTCCACGGCCATTTCGGCGCTTACATCACCATTCCGCGCGAGACGGTGGCGGTGTCCGACGCCGACGGTGCCCTGTCCTGGTATCGCTCCTCGGCGAAGGCGCGGCGCGGGTTCTGCTCACGCTGCGGGTCGTCGCTGTTCTGGAGCGGCGACGAGTCCGACCTGCTCGACGTGGCCGCCGGCAGCCTGGACCAGCCGACCGGGCTCGCCACGCTGCGGCACATCCATGTGGCGGACAAGGCGGACTATTACATGATCGACGACGGGCTGGAGCGCTTTCCCCAGGGCGCTCCCGAGCCGCCTTAAGCCGTTGGACACGTCGTCGCAGGTCGTTGCTGCAGTTCGGGAGCCCGGCTGTGGGAAATAGAACCATGGTAACCTGACCCCACTCGGATATTCTCAGCCGGATTGTTCGGGTTGCAAAAGGAATTGCTCGCGTCATTGGGGGGGCCATGGACATTCCGCGGATCTTCAACATCACGGAAAGCGCCCATCGCATCCACAACCCGATCACACCCGAGAAGCTCGCCACGCTCGGCGCGGCGCTGCGCCTGGAAGCGGGGACGCGCGTGCTCGACCTCGGCAGCGGTTCGGGCGAGATGCTGTGCAGTTGGGCGCGCGATCACGGCATCGTTGGCACCGGCATCGACATGAGCCAGCTGTTCACCGCGCAGGCGAAACTGCGTGCGGTGGAACTCGGTGTCGCCGACCGGGTCGAGTTCATCCACGGCGATGCCGCGGGCTATGTGTCGGACGAGAAAGCCAGGGTGGCGGCCTGCGTCGGCGCCACCTGGATCGGCGGTGGCGTCGCCGGCACGATCGCCTTGCTGGAGCGTAGCCTGTGCGACGGCGGGATCACCCTCATCGGCGAACCTTTCTGGCGGCGCCTGCCGCCGACGGACGAAGTCGCCAAGGGGTGTCTTGCCAACGCGATCTCCGACTTCATGATGCTTCCGGACCTTCTCGCGTCCTTTCGCCGGCTCGGCTGCGACGTCGTTGAAATGGTGCTGGCCGACCAGGACGGTTGGGACCGCTACGAGGCGGCGAAGTGGCTCACCATGCGGCGGTGGCTCGACGCCAATCCCGACGACGAACTCGCGCCGGATGTCCGGGACAAGCTGACCTCGGAGCCCGAGCGCTATGCCACCTACACGCGTGATTGCCTGGGTTGGGGTGTGTTCGCGCTGATGAAGCGCTGACCGGCTGTCGTGTGTTTTTGAATTACGGGATGAGCCCCTGAAGAGTTCGGAGTATGTTTGCGGAACTCTCTTCGGCGTCATCATCCACACCGTTTGCGATGACTATGCCAACGACGCCGTGTCCATCCTTGCCGTTCGTTATGACGTAGGCGTTGGCCGCATTGCCCGGACTCCAACCGCCCACGCTGTCCAACGACGCACCGAGGGCCGAGGCCCTGATGTTGGACAGGGCGGTTTGAACGTTCGTGCCGCCCGTCTTCAAAACCACCAAAGACGCGGAGGCGGGGGCTTCCGTCGGTGTGGAGACCACTGCAGTGGTGGTGTTCCCTATGCCTTTTCCCTGGGCCACCGATGACTGTGTTTTGCTGTTGGCCAATGCAGGTGCAAAACCCTATTGAAAACCACCAGGGGTGGTTTTGCGGGGGCGCCTAACGAATCCTTTAAGGCGACGGGCCGTCAGCCCGCCAAGGCGACGACCAGCGGCAGCGTCGCGGCGGAGGCGAGAGTCTGGACGGTGATGATGCCGGCCACGAGAGCGTGGTCGCCGCCCATCTGGCGCGCCAGGACATAGGAACTGGCCGAACAGGGCAGGGCGTTGAACAGCACCGCGATGGTCAGCGGCAGCCCGTCCACCCCCAGCCACAGCCCGGCGAGCGCCGTTGCGGCGGGAACCAGAAGCAGCTTCAGGACGCTGGACAGCGCCACGCCAAGCCCGGCGCCGCGTGCCGCAGTGAGATCCAGACCGGCGCCGACCGAGAGCAGCCCCATGGGCAGGGCGGCCCGCGCCAGAATGGCCACCACATCCCCGACCACCGGAATGCGGCCGATCCCCACCAGGTTCAGGGTGGCGCCGATGGCGACGGCGATGATGATCGGGTTGCGCAGGATGCCGGCGGCGATCGCGCCGACGCCGCTGCGCTGCGGCGTGCCGTCCGACACGCGCCCATAGCGCACCATCGCCGTGACGCAGAGCAGATTGACCAGCGGCACCACCACGGCGATGCCCACCGCCGTCAGCGTCAGCCCGGCGGACCCATAGAGCGCGCTGGCCCCCGCCAGACCCACATAGGTGTTGGGCCGGATCGCCCCCTGGAAAATCGAGGTGAAGGCCGGACCGTCCAGCCCGATCGGGCGACGGATGGCGAGCGCCAGGGCGGCGCCGGCGAAAATCCCAGCCGCCATCGTTCCGCCCATCGACCCCATGGACAGCGCGCCCAGGTCGGTCCGCGTCAGCTCGTCCACGATCAGGCAGGGAAAGAACAACAGATAGGTCAGCCGGTCGAGCGACGGCCAGGCGGACTCGGGGATCACGGCGCGGCGGCGCAGCCCCTGTCCGAACAGGATCAGCAGGAAGATCGGGGCCAGCGCCCCGGCGATGGGCAGCATGGTGCGGCGGTCAGGCGTCCCCGCCGTCGTTGTCGTCGCCTAGGTCGTTCTCGTCCTCATCGCGCTCTCGCTGCTCCCGCTCCATGCGGCGGATGTGGGCCAGCGCGTCGAGCGCGCCCTGCAGGATGTAGGCGGCGGCCATCTTGTCCACCACCTCGTCCCGGCGCTTGCGGGTCATGTCGGCTTCGCCGATCATGAAACGCTCGACGGCGGAAGTCGACAGCCGCTCGTCCCAGAAAGCGATCTCGGCATCCCAGCCCAGCAGGTCGGACCGTTCCATCAGGTTCTTGGCGAAGGCGCGGGTGGATTCGGCGCGCGGCCCCTCCGACCCGTCCATGTTCAGCGGCAGACCGATCACCAGCCCGCCGATCCCGTAATCGCGCAGCGTCCGCGACAGCTCGCGGGCGTCTTGGGTGAACTTCGTGCGCTTCAGCGTGCCGATCGGCGAGGCGACGACGAAGTTCGGGTCGGACACGGCCATGCCGACGGTCTTGGTGCCGACATCCAGGCCGAGCAGGCGCTGGCCCCGGCCCAGGCGGGCGGCCAGTTCGGGAAGCGTGTGGATCATGCCGCGAACCATAGAAGCCGCAAGCCGGAACGGCAAGCCCGGCGGCGATGTCGGGCGATGCACTGCCGCCGGCCTATGGCGGCTTGTGTCCCTTTCCCGCACCCTTATCCTGTTGCGTACAAATTCCGGAGTTCATCCATGCCCAGCGCCGCCCCCGTTCCGGGTCCCGCCGCACTCAGCCACCGCCCCTTGGCGGATTCCGACATCCCGCACATCTGCCGCTTCGCCCGCGACCGGGAGGAGCTGTATTTTCTGTTTCCCCGCGCGACGTGGCCGCTGACTCCGGAGCAGGTGCGCGACTCCCTGGCCGTGCGCCGCGATCCCACGGTGGTGCTGCGCGGCGGCGAGGTGGTCGGCTACGCGAACTTCGCGATTTTCGAGTCGGGGCGAACCGCCAGCCTGGGCAACGTCAGCGTGGCGCCCTGGGCGCGCCGGACGGGCGTGGCGAAGCATCTCGTGTCCGCCATGATGGACCGTGCCTTCGTCCATCACGGCTTGCCGGAACTTCGGCTGCGCTGCTTCAACACCAACACGCCGGGACTTCTTCTCTACGCCGCGCTGGGATTCGCCCCGATCGCCGTTGACGGGCACACGGCGCCCTGGGGCGACCGGCTTGCCCTGTTCACCCTGCGCCTCGACCGGGAAGGCTGGGCCGCGGGGCGCGGCAACGGGTGAGCGGCCCGACGCCTCCCCATCCACCGGCGCGTCTCCGCCGCCGCTCGGCGGGCGCGCACCGCTGGAAGGGATATCCCTGAATCATTGCGGTAATAGAATTCGGGTGATAGCTTCCAAGCCGTTTTTCCAGACGTTTCGGAAGAGAGTGGAAGGCATGTCGCTCGACAAGGCCACCGTGGCCAAGATCGCGCATCTGGCCCGCATCAAGGTGCCGGACGATGAACTGGATCACCTGGCGGGTGAGCTGAGCCAAATCCTGACCTTCGTCGAACAGTTGGGCGAGGTCGACACGCAGGACGTGCCGCCGATGACCAGCGTGGCCGCGCAAACGCTGCGCCGCCGCAAGGACGAGGTGACCGATGGCGGTTACCGCGACGCCGTCCTCTCCAACGGCCCGGAGACGGCCGAAGGCTTCTACGTCGTTCCGAAGGTGGTCGAGTGATGACCGGTCTTACGCATCTGACCATGGCGGCGGCCCTCGACGGCCTCGCCAAGAAGGAGTTCACCGCGGTCGAGCTGACCGAGGCCCACGTCAAGGCGGTGGAGACGATCCGCCCCCTGAACGCCTTCATCACCGAGACGCCGGAGCAGGCGCTGGCGATGGCCAAGGCGTCGGACGCCCGTCGCGCCAAGGGCGAGGCCGGCCCGATGGAAGGCCTGCCCATCGCGGTGAAGGACCTGTTCTGCACCAAGGGCGTGCCGACCACCGCGGCCAGCCACATCCTCGACGGCTTCAAGCCGGAGTATGAGTCCACCGTCACCAGCAACCTGTGGCGCGACGGCGCCGTCATGCTGGGCAAGGTGAACCTGGACGAGTTCGCCATGGGCTCGGCCAACATCACCTCCCACCACGGCAACGTGATCAGCCCGTGGAGCCCGGGCGAGGTCGGCAACTGGTCGCGCCAGCTTGTCCCCGGCGGCTCGTCGGGCGGCTCGGCCGCGGCGGTGGCCGCGCGCGCCGCGCTGGGCGCCACGGGGACGGACACCGGCGGCTCGATCCGCCAGCCCGCCGCCTTCACCGGCATCGTCGGCATCAAGCCGACCTACGGCCGCTGCTCGCGCTGGGGCGTGGTCGCCTTCGCCTCCTCGCTGGATCAGGCCGGCCCAATGACCCGCACGGTCGAGGACGCGGCGATCATGCTGCGCTCGATGTGCGGCTTCGACCCGAAGGACTCGACCTCGGTCGACATGGCGGTGCCGGACTTCCGCGCCGCGCTGACCGGCGACATCCGCGGCCTGAAGGTCGGCATTCCCAAGGAATACCGGGTGGAGGGCATGCCCGCCGAGATCGCCGCGATCTGGGACCAGGGCATCGAATGGCTGAAGCAGGCCGGCGCCGAGCCGGTGGAGATCAGCCTGCCGCACACCAAGTACGCTCTGGCCACCTACTACATCGTCGCTCCGGCCGAGGCGTCGTCGAACCTCGCGCGCTACGACGGCCTGCGCTACGGCCTGCGGGTCGAAGGCGCCAGCCTGAAGGACATGTACGAGAACACCCGCGGCGCCGGCTTCGGCAAGGAGGTCCGCCGCCGCATCCTGATCGGCACCTACGTGCTGTCGGCGGGCTATTACGACGCCTACTACAACAAGGCCCGTCAGGTGCGCACGCGCATCAAGTGGGACTTCGACGAGGCGTTCAAGACGTGCGACGTCATCCTGACGCCGACCGCGCCGAGCACCGCCTTCGCCATCGGCGAGAAGATGGACGATCCGATCCAGATGTACCTGAACGATGTGTTTACGGTTCCGGCCTCGCTGGCCGGCCTGCCGGGCATGTCGGTTCCGGCGGGCGTCGGGTCGGACGGGCTGCCGCTGGGACTCCAGCTCCTGGGCCGGCCCTTCGATGAGGAGACCATCCTGCGCGTCGGTCAGGTTATCGAGAAGGCCGCCGCCGTCACCGCCACCCCGCCGTTCATGGCCTGAGCCGGACGAGAGAAGAGACCGATGTCGTACATTCAGGGCGAAACGGGCGATTGGGAAATCGTGATCGGGCTGGAGGTCCACGCCCAGGTCATCTCGAACGCCAAGCTGTTCTCCGGCGCCGCCACAGCCTTCGGCGCGGAGCCGAACAGCCAGGTCAGCTTCGTCGACGCCGCCTTTCCCGGCATGCTGCCCGTCATCAACGAGCGTTGCATCGAGCAGGCGGTGCGCACCGGCCTGGGGCTGAAGGCGCAGATCAACCTGCACTCGGTGTTCGACCGCAAGAACTACTTCTACGCCGACCTGCCGCAGGGCTATCAGATCAGCCAGTATCTGCAGCCCATCGTCGGCAAGGGCGAGATCGTTCTGGACCTGCCGGACGGCTCCTCCCGCACGGTCGGCGTCACGCGCCTGCATCTGGAGCAGGACGCCGGCAAGTCGCTGCACGACCAGCACCCCGCCAAGACCTACATCGACCTGAACCGGTCGGGCGTGGCGCTGATGGAGATCGTGTCGGAGCCGGACATGCGCACGGCCGAGGAGGCCGGCGCCTATGTGCGCAAGCTGCGCTCCATCCTGCGTTACCTCGGCACCTGTGACGGCAACATGGAGGAAGGCTCCATGCGCTGCGACGTCAACGTGTCGGTGCGCAAGCCGGGCGCGCCCTTCGGCACGCGCTGCGAGATCAAGAACGTCAACTCGATCCGCTTCGTCATGCAGGCGATCGAGTACGAGGCGCGCCGCCAGATCGAGATCATCGAGGAGGGCGGCAAGATCGACCAGGAGACGCGTCTGTGGGACACGACCAAGTTCGTGACCCGCTCCATGCGCTCCAAGGAAGAGGCGCACGACTACCGCTACTTCCCCGATCCGGACCTGCTGCCGCTGGAGCTGGACGCGGCGTGGGTGGAGGACATCAAGCGCACCCTGCCGGAGCTGCCGGACGACAAGAAGGCCCGCTTCATAGCCGAGTACAAGCTGTCGCCCTACGACGCCAACGTGCTGGTGTCGGAAAAGGCCCGTGCCGACTTCTTCGAGGCGGTGGCCAAGGGCCGCGACCCGAAGCTGGCCGCCAACTGGGTCACCGGCGAGCTGTTCGGCTATCTGAACAAGGCCGGCAAGGAGATCGAGGAGAGCCCCGTCTCGGCGGAGAATCTCGGCGGCCTGATCGACCTGATCGCCGACAACACCATCTCCGGCCGAATCGCCAAGGAGGTGTTCGAGGCGATGTTCGAAACGGGTGAGAAGCCTGCGGACATCGTCGAGAAGAAGGGATTGCGCCAGGTCACCGACACCGGGGCCATCGAGGCGTCCATCGACTCCGTTCTGGCCGCCAACGCCGACAAGGTGGCGGAGTTCCGGTCGGGCAAGGATAAGCTGTTCGGCTTCTTCGTCGGTCAGGTCATGAAGGCGACCCAGGGCAAGGCCAACCCGGCCCTGGTCAACGAAATCCTGATGACCAAGCTGAAGGGCTGATCGGAAAGGTTTGTGACGCCGTACCAAAGCATGGTGCGGCGTCATAGCCATTGATTTTGTTCTCCCGTCGGTTTCAAGTGGGGGTCGGCGGGAGGCCCAATGATTGCAGATTCGCTGACGGTGGCGCTGTTTGCGCTGTTCGCCGGTCTCCTGGCCGGATTTCTCGCCGGCTTGCTGGCGGCGCGGCGCATGGGGCCAAAGTCCCCAGCGGAACGGTCCTCAAACGCCTCCGTCGCGACGGAAAAACGGCTGCGCGCCATCCTGGACACCGCTCCCATCGGTGTTCTCATCAACACGCGCGACGGCACGAATCTCTACCACAGCCCCAGCGCCGCCACATGTTTCAAAATCAGCGGCGAGCAGCTCCAGCGCGACGGCATGTGGCCGCTCTATCATGACCCGCTGGACCGCCGGACGGCCATCGATCGCCTCTACGCCGAAGGCCTTTTCGATGGGCAGGAGGTGCTGCTGCGCCGCGGCGATGGCGAGACCTGCATGGGCTCGCTGAGTTCGACCGTCATCGACTTTGAAGGGCAGCGCTGCCACATCAGTTGGTTCTACGACCTGACCGAGCAGAAGAAGGCCGACGCGGTGCGCCGCGATCTGGCCGACCGGTTGGAAATGGCGCTGGACGCCACCGGTGCCGCGGTGTGGGACACCGACATTCCGCGCGGGACCTGCTGGTGGTCCGACAGCTTTCCGCGCATGCTGGGCTACGCCGAGCCTCCGGAGATGCCCGCCGACTTTTGGGACGTGCGCCTGCATCCCGACGACCGGCAGCGCGTGCTGACCACCATCGATGCCCACCTGCGGGGCGAGACCGCGGCCTACGCCTACGATTACCGGCTGCGCCGCGCCGATGGCGGCTGGATCTGGATCGCGGCTCAGGGACGGGCGATCCGCGATGCCTCCGGGCAGGCGGTGCGCTATGTCGGCATCATGACCGACATCACCGAGCGCCGCCGCCAGGAAGAGGAAGTTCGCGCCGGTAAGGAGCGGCTGCTGCGCATCCTGGAGGCCAGCCCCATCGCCGTGAACATCACGCGCCGCGACGGCCTGCTGGTGTTCTGCAACACGCAGTCGGAGGTCATCCTGGGCCGGTCGCGCGACGACCTGCTGCCGATGCCCGCCGAGCGGCTGTACGCCGATCCGGCGGACCGCCAGGCGCTGATCGACCGCTTCGAACGGGAAGGCCCCTTCCGCGACGCCGAGGTGCGCTTCCGCAAGCCGGACGGAACGATGGTCTGGGTGCTGTCGAGCTGGGGCGAGATCGAGATGGACGGGGAGCCGGCGCTGCTGACATGGCTCTACGACATCAACGACCGCAAGGCGGCGGAGGCCGCAATGGCGGCGGCCCGCGACGAGGCGGAGCGCGCGCTTGCCGAGTTGCGCGCGGCCCAGGAGAGCCTGATCCAGGCGGAGGCCATGGCGTCCCTGGGGCAGCTGGTGGCCGGGGTGGCGCACGAGATCAACACGCCCATCGGCATCGGCCTCACCGCCGCCAGCCACATCGCGGAGCAGGCCCGCGACCTGCGCCTTCGTTTCGATTCGGGAACCCTGAAGAAGACCATCCTGGCCGAGTATCTGGACGCGGTGACGGAGGCCGCGCGCCTGCTGGTCTCGAATATGAACCGGGCGGCGGCGTTGGTGCAGAGCTTCAAACAGGTGGCGGTGGACCAGACCTCCGGCGAGCGGCGCTCCTTCGATCTGCGCACCTATGTCGACGAGGTGCTGTTCTCTCTGCGGCCCCGGCTGAAGCGCACGCAGGTGACGGTCGAGGTGGACTGTCCGGAGGGGCTGGAGATGGACAGCTTCCCAGGCGCGCTGAGCCAGGTTCTGACCAATCTTGTGATCAACGCGCTGATCCATGCGTATGGGGAGAACCAACGGGGAACCATCCGGATCACGATCCGTACCGACGGCGACGATGATGTCGTCATTTCATTTTCCGATGACGGATCCGGCATCCCCGAAGACCATCTGCCGAAAGTCTTCGACCCCTTCTTCACGACCAAACGCGGGGAGGGAGGTTCGGGGCTCGGGCTGCATATCGTGCACAGCACAGTGACAGGCGTGCTTGGCGGTACGGTGGCGGTTCGATCGGTGGCCGGGCAGGGCACGGGCTTCACCCTGCGTTTGCCGCGCCGCATTGCGCGGGATCCTGGTGCGAAGGCGGTTTCGGCGCCCGAACCAGGGGCGGTGGTCACGGGCTGACGAGAGGAGCGGCGCACGACCGGGCGGAGGTGCTCGCCATGGTGGTTGCCGAAGCGTCGCGGCATTTCCGGCTTCTTGAAAACGTCGAGAGAATCCCGCCAACGCCGATGGCCCACGGTTTTCGACGCGTTCCATTGCCGATTCACAACCAAGACAGGAATTCCAAGTTTAGTATTTACTGATATTATAGTTGTTTTTCTGGCATGCCAGAAATGCTTTTATGTGAAATCATGTTGACCTCCAGATGGTCGCTGGGCTTAATCGGGCGCCTTACACAGTTCGCGCCGGAGAGCAGCATGATGGGACGGGATCGGCAGGTTGGAACCGGTATTCGCCGGAGGTTGGTGATGGCCGCGGCGGCGGCGATGACAGCCGCGGTGGTGGTCGGTGTTCTTCCCGGCCCGCAGGGGAGCGCCGTTGCGCAGGAGGCGCGCCAGGGCGGCACCCTCAGCATCATCCTGCAGCCCGAGCCGGTCACCCTCACCCCGTCCACCAACATGGCGCAGCCGACCCAGGTGGTCGCCGGCAACATCTTCGACGGTCTGGTCACCTACGATTTCGAACTGAAGCCGAAGCCGGCTCTCGCCGAACGCTGGGAAGTGGCGCCCGACGGGCTGACCATCACGTTCCACCTGCGCGGTGGTGTGAAATGGCATGACGGCCAGCCCTTCTCCGCCGCCGATGTGAAATGGTCGCTGGAGAATGTCTGGAAGACCATCCACCCGCGCAACAAGTCGCTGTTCGAGAACGTCACCCAGGTCGACACCCCGGACGACGCCACCGTCATCCTGCGCCTGTCCAAGCCCTCGCTGCCGATCCTGTCGGTGCTGAACGGCGTCGGCGCCCCGATCCTGCCCAAGCACCTCTACGAAGGCACCGACGTTCTCAACAACCCCTACAACAACAAGCCGGTTGGCACCGGCCCCTTCGTCTTCAAGGAGTGGAAGCGCGGCGAGTATGTCAAGCTGACCCGCAACCCGGATTATTGGGAGGCCGGCAAGCCGCATCTCGACCGGCTGCTGTTCCGCATGATCCCCGACGCCGCCGCCCGCGCCGCCGCCATCGAGAAGGGGGAGATCCAGTACGCCCCCTACAACCCGGTGCCCTTCCGCGACGCCGAGCGGCTGGCCAAGCTGCCGCGCCTGAAGGTCGATACCCGCGGCTACGAGTGGCTGTCGCCGCTGCTCTATCTCGATTTCAACGTCGAGAATCAGCATCTCAAGGACGTCCGGGTGCGCCGGGCCATCGCCCACGCCATCGACCGCGCCGCCCTGGCGAAGATCGTCTGGTTCGGCTACGCCAAGCCGGCGATCAGCCCGGTGCCGTCGTCGCTCGTCACCTTCCACAACGCCAAGCTGCCGCAGTATCCCTTCGACGTGAAGAAGGCCGAGGCGCTGCTGGACGAGGCCGGCTTCAAGCGCGACGCCAACGGCGTGCGCTTCACGCTGACCCATGACTTCCTGCCCTACGGCGACGATTACCGACGCACCGGCGAGTTCCTCAAGCAGGCGCTGAAGCGCGTCGGCATCGAGGTGACCATCCGCTCGCAGGACAGCGCCGCCTTCATCAAGCGCGTCTATGTCGACCGCGATTTCGACTTCGCCATCTCCTACAACAACGCCTTCCCCGATCCGCAGATCGGCGTGGTGCGGGCCTTCTGGTCGGGCTGGCTCGGCACCGGCACGCCCTGGACCAACGGTTCGGGCTACCGCAACGCCAAGGCTGACGCGCTGATCCAGGAAGCCGGCGTCGAGGGCGATCCGGCCAAGCGCATCGCCCAGTTCAACGAGTTCCAGGACATCGTGCTGGGCGACGTGCCGTCGCTGCCGCTGCTGGAGCTGAACTTCTTCTCGGTCTATTCGGCCGACCTCGAGGGCATCGTCGAACAGGGCGATCAGGTCTATTCCTCGCTGAAGAACGCCCGCTTCGTCGACGCGCCGAAGGGGAACTGACGCGCCGTGCTGACCTATCTCAGGCGCAGCGCCGCCCAGGTGGTCTTCGTCCTCCTGGGCATCGCGCTGATCAACTTCTTCCTGCTGCATCTGGCGCCCGGCGACGCGGCCCAGGTGCTGGCGGGGGAGTCCGGGGCGGCGACGCCGGAGTATATGGAGGCGCTGCGGCGGCAGTTCGGGCTCGATCAGCCGCTCTACGTCCAGTTCCTGCGCTATCTCGGCAATCTGGTGACCTTCGACCTTGGCTATTCCTTCCGCCAGTCGCTGCCGGTGTCGGAGCTGATCCTGCAACGCCTGCCGGCGACGCTGCTGCTGATGGGAACTGCCATCGGCTTCGCGCTGGTCGCCGGCTGCGCGCTTGGCTTCCTCGCCGCCCGGCGGGCGGGGAAGTTGACCGACACGGTGATCTCCATCGTGGCGCTGCTCTTCTACGCCACCCCGGTCTTCTGGGTCGGCATCATGCTGATCGTCGTCTTCTCCGTCATGCTGGACTGGCTGCCGGTCGGCGGCATGACCAGCGTCGAGGCCAACCTGAGCGGCCTCGCCCTGGTCGGCGACGTGGCGCTGCATCTGGTGCTGCCGGCGGTGACGCTCGGGCTGTTCTACCTCGCCATCTACGCCCGGCTGATGCGGGCGGCGATGCTGGAGGTCTACGGCCAGGACTTCGTCCGCACCGCGCGGGCCAAGGGGGTGCGGCCCCGCCGCATCGCCTGGCGCCATGTGCTGCGCAACGCCCTGCTGCCGATCGTCACCACGCTCGGCGTCCAGCTCGGCTCCATCCTCGGCGGGGCGGTTCTGGTCGAGACGGTGTTCTCCTGGCCGGGGCTGGGCCGGCTGGCCTTCGCGGCACTCTTCCAGCGCGACCTCAACCTGCTGCTCGGCATCCTCTTCTGCTCGTCGGTGGTCGTGGTCCTCGTCAACATCGCGGTCGATCTCGTCTACACGCTGCTCGACCCCCGCATTGAACTCAACTGACCGATGGCGCTTCCCGAGACCGTTTCCCTCCCGCCGGCGCGGGCGAACTTCCGCGACACCACCGTCGGACGCCTGCTGCGCCGCCCGTCGGCGCTGCTGGGGCTGATCCTGCTGGCCGGCATCCTGGCCATGGCGGCCTTCGCCGACATCGCCTTCACCGGCGACCCGCTGGACATGGCGGGGATGCCGCTGCTGCGCCCGGGCGAGGACGCCGCGTTCCCGCTCGGCACCGACATGATGGGCCGCGATCTGGCGTCGGGCATCTTCCACGGCGCCCGCGTCTCGCTGCTGATCGGCGGGGTGGCGGCGCTGGTGTCGCTGGTGATCGGCATCGGCATCGGCGCGCTGTCCGGCTATTACGGCGGGCGGATCGACCGGGCGCTGATGCGGGTGACCGAGCTGTTCCAGACCATCCCGCCCTTCCTGTTCACGCTGGCGCTGGTCGCCATCCTGCAGCCCTCCATCGCCACCATCACCGCGGCCATCGGCATCACCTCCTGGTCGGGGCTGGCGCGGCTGGTGCGGGCGGAGGTGCTGCGTCTGCGCAACAGCGAACTGGCCCAGGCCTCGATCATCCTCGGCGCGTCCGACGCCCGGATCATCGTCCGGCACATCCTGCCGAACGCGCTGGCGCCGGTGATCGTGTCGGCATCGATCCTGGTGGCGACCGCCATCCTCACCGAATCCTCGCTGTCCTTCCTCGGCCTCGGCGATCCCAACGTCGTCAGCTGGGGCGGCATGGTCGGTGCGGGGCGCGAGACGATCCGCACCGATCCGCACGTCGCCGCGATCCCCGGCGTGGCCATCGTCATCGCCGTTCTGGCGCTGAACCTGCTGGGCGACGGGCTGAACGACGTGCTGAGCAGCAAGGGGGAGCGGCGATGAGTCCCTCTGTGCCAAACGAGCCGGTCCTGGCCGTCGACGGCCTGTCGATCGGCTTCCAGAACCGCCACGGCCTGCTGCCCGCCGTGCGCGAGCTGTCCTTTTCGGTCAAGAGCGGCGAGATGCTCGCCATCGTCGGCGAGAGCGGCTGCGGCAAGTCGCTGACCGCGTTGGCGCTGCTCGGCCTCATCCCACCGCCCGGCCGGGTGACCGGCGGCACGGTGCGGCTCGAGGGCCGTGACCTGCTGGCGCTCGACGAGGCGGCGTTGCGGCGCGTGCGCGGGGCCCGCATCGCGATGATCTTCCAGGAGCCGATGACCGCGCTCAACCCGGTGCTGACCGTGGGCGAGCAGATCATGGAGGCGATCCTCGAACACGAGACGGTCAGCCGCAAGGCGGCGCGCGAGCGGACGCTGGCGCTGCTGGAGCGGGTGCGCATCCCCGATCCGGAGCGCCGCTTCGCCGAGTATCCGCACCGCCTGTCGGGCGGCATGCGCCAGCGGGTGATGATCGCCATGGCGCTGGCCGGCGCCCCTGCCGTTCTGGTCGCCGACGAGCCGACGACCGCGCTCGACGTCACCATCCAGGCGCAGATCCTGTCGCTGATTGACGAGCTGCGGCGCGAGCAGGGCACCGCCGTGGTCTTCATCACCCACGATCTCGGCGTGGTGTCGCGCTACGTCGACCGCGTGCTGGTGATGTATGCCGGCCGCAAGGTGGAGGAGCGCGACACCCGCGACCTCTTCGCCGATCCCCTGCATCCCTACACCCGTGGCCTCATCGCCGCGCAGCCGCGCGCCGGGGCCGGAGCGGCCGGCGCGGTGCGGGAGCGTCTGGCCGAGATTCCCGGCACCGTGCCGGCGCTGGCGGCGATGCCGGCCGGCTGCGCCTTCGCGCCGCGCTGCCCGCTGGCCGACGCCCGCTGCGCCCAGGCCGTTCCGCCGCCGCGCCGGGCCGGAAGCGGCCTCGTCGCCTGCCATCACGCGGGAGAGACCCATGCCCTCTGACGCCGCCCTCGCCGCGCCCACGGTTTCCGCCGCCGTCGCCGCCACCCCGGTGCTGCGGGTGAGCGGGCTGTCCGTCGAGTACCGGACGGCGCGCGGCGTCGTCCACGCGCTGGACGACGTGTCCTTCGAACTGGCGCCCGGCGAGACGCTGGGCATCGTCGGCGAATCCGGCTGCGGGAAATCGACGCTGGCGCGGGCGGTGGTCCGGCTGCTCGACCCCAGCGCCGGGACCATCCGGCTGGGGGACACGGACATCACCCACGCCTCGCGGCGTCGCATGCGCGCGGCGCGGCGCGACCTCCAGATGGTCCTGCAGGACCCGGCGGCCTCGCTCGACCCGCGCTGGACGGTCGGCGACCTGCTGGCCGAGCCGCTGGAGATCCACGGCATCGGAAGCCGGGCCGAGCGGCGCGCGCGCGTCGCCGACCTGTTGGGGAAGGTCGGGCTGCCGCCCGAGGCGGCGCAGCGCCGGCCGCACGAGTTCTCCGGCGGCCAGCGCCAGCGCATCGGCATCGCCCGCGCGCTGGCGCTGGAACCGAAGGTCGTGGTTCTCGACGAACCCGTCTCGGCGCTCGACGTCTCGGTCCAGGCGCAGATCCTCAATCTGCTGACCGACCTGCAGAGCACGCTGGGCGTCAGCTTTCTGTTCATCGGCCATGACCTGTCGGTGGTCGAGTATGTCTCCGACCGGGTGGCGGTGATGTATCTCGGCCGGATCGTCGAACTGGGCGGCCGCGACAGCCTGTGGCGCCGCCCCGCCCATCCCTACACCCGCGCCCTGCTCGACGCCGCGCCGAGGATCGAAGGCCCCGCCGCTCCCGCCGGGCCGGCATTGACCGGCGACACGCCCAGCCCCTACGACCTGCCGTCGGGCTGCCGCTTCCACACCCGTTGCCCGATCGCCGCCGGCGTCTGCCGGCGCTTGGCGCCGGTCATGCAAACGTTGTCGCCGGGCCACCATGTCGCCTGCCATTTCCCGGTGGGTGGGACGCCGCCGTCGGATTGACCCGAGGAGGGATCGGCCATACGGGGAATCGCGTATTCCCGCGAAACAGCTGCTCCCCGATGATCGGTCGGGACAAAGAAGCGTGCGAAAACAATGCGGAAGCCGGATGCTCAACCCGCTTCCCGCGCGCGCCGCCCCATGCCCCGGTCACGCGAGGGAGATCGAGATGATCCACGGCGATATCACCAGCAGCAACGACACCGTCGGCGTCGCCGTCGTCAATTACAAGATGCCGCGCCTTCACACCAAGGCGGAGGTGCTGGAGAACGCGCAAAAGATCGCCGACATGCTGGTCGGCATGAAGACGGGCCTGCCCGGCCTCGACCTCGTGATCTTCCCCGAATACTCGACCCACGGAATCATGTACGATTCCAAGGAGATGTACGAGACCGCCGCGACCATCCCCGGCGACGAGACGGAAATCTTCGCCGCCGCCTGCCGCAAGGCGAAGGTGTGGGGCGTCTTCTCCCTGACCGGCGAGCGGCACGAGGAGCATCCCCACAAGGCGCCCTACAACACCCTGATACTGATGAACGACCAGGGCGAGATCGTGCAGAAATACCGCAAGATCATGCCCTGGGTGCCGATCGAGGGCTGGTACCCCGGCACCTGCACCTATGTGTCAGAGGGGCCGAAGGGACTGAAGGTCAGCCTGATCATCTGCGACGACGGCAATTATCCCGAGATCTGGCGCGACTGCGCCATGAAGGGGGCGGAGCTGATCGTCCGCTGCCAGGGCTACATGTACCCGGCCAAGGACCAGCAGGTGCTGATGGCCAAGGCGATGGCCTGGGCCAACAACACCTATGTCGCGGTGGCCAACGCCGCCGGTTTCGACGGCGTCTATTCCTATTTCGGCCATTCCGCCATCGTCGGCTTCGACGGCCGCACGCTCGGCGAATGCGGCGAGGAGGAGTACGGCATCCAGTACGCCCAGCTCTCCAAGTCACTGATCCGCGACTTCCGCAAGCACGGGCAGTCGGAGAACCATCTCTTCAAGCTGGTCCACCGCGGCTACACCGGCATGATCAACAGCCACGACGGGGTAAAGGGCGAAGCGGCCTGCCCCTACGACTTCTACCGGCAGTGGGTGAACGACCCCGAGGGCACGCGGGCCATGGTGGAATCCTTCACCCGCCCGACGGTCGGCACGCCCGAATGCCCGATCGACGGCATCCCGTCGGACGAGCCGGCGCACCGCTGACCCCCGGCAAGCGCATCGCGAAAGGCGGACGGCATGGCGCTCCACAGCTACCGGATCGCGCGGGAACCCTACTATCGCCCGGCCGGTGACGAGATCGCCCTGTTCGAGGCGGCCCACGCCGACCGCCTGCCGGTGATGCTGAAGGGGCCGACCGGTTGCGGCAAGACCCGCTTCATCGAGCATATGGCGTGGCGGCTCGGCCGGCCGCTCATCACCGTGGCCTGCAACGAGGATCTGACCGCCGCCGACCTCGTCGGCCGCTATCTGCTGGAGGCGGAGGGGACGGTGTGGCAGGACGGCCCGCTGACCCTGGCGGTGCGCCATGGCGCCATCTGCTACCTCGACGAGGTCGTGGAGGCGCGGGCCGACACCACGGTCGTCATCCATCCCCTGGCTGACGACCGGCGGGCGCTGCCGCTCGACAAGCGGAACGAGCTGCTGACCGCCCACCCCGACTTCCAGCTCGTCGTCGCTTACAACCCCGGTTACCAGAGCGTGGCGAAGGATTTGAAGGAATCCACCAAGCAGCGCTTCGCCGCGCTGGAGTTTGGCTATCCGACGGCCGCCACAGAGGCCGCGATCGTCGCGCACGAGGCCGGGATCGAACCGGCGATGGCGCGGCGCGTGGTGGCGGTGGCGGAGCGCAGCCGCAACCTGCGCGGCCGTGGGCTGGAAGAGGGCGCCTCGACCCGCATGCTGGTCCACGCCGGCCGGCTGATCGCCCGCGGCGTCGCGCCCGAGGCCGCCTGCCGGATGGCCATCGTCCTGCCCCTGACCGACGACCCCGATTTGCGCGACGCGCTGGCGGCGGCGGTCGGCGCCTGCTTCTGACCGGCGATGGACGGTGTTGACGGAAACATCACCCTGGCCGATGTCGAACGCCGGCTGAGGGCCTACGGGACGGCGCTGTGGGGAGTCGATCCGCCCTTGCGGCCCCTGGTCGGGGAGGGCGATCCGGCGGCGTTGCGGCCCCGTTTCGACGCCGACCTCGTCCGGCTGCCTGTGGTATGGCCGTCCCTGGACCTTTACCGGGCGGCGCTGGCGCATGTCGGGGCGCACCGCATGTTCTCGCGCCCCTGGCCGGCCAAGGGGCTGAAGCCGCTGCTGATCATCGTCGTCTCGCTGGTCGAGGACGCGCGGGTCGAGCATCTGGCGATGCGGCGCCTTCCCGGCCTGCGGCGGTTGTGGGCGCCGTTCCACCGCGTCGAACCCTCGCCGTCGCTGATGGCGGCGGACCTGCTGGAACGGCTGGCGCGCGCCCTGTTCGACGCCGGATACCGGGACGGCAACGCCTGGGTCGACAAGGGGCAGCGCCTGTTCTTCGAACGGCCGGAGCGGTGGGACGATCCGGAGTTCAGCCTGCGGCTCGGCGGCGATCTCGCCGGCGACCTCGGCAAGACGCGGGTCCAGATCAACGCCCGGGGGCACCGCGTCGATCCCGCCTACCGCGACGACAACGGCGGCCTCTGGCTCCACGACACCCCGCCGGAACCGCCGCGCGACACCGACGACCCGCTGGAGGCGGTTCGGCCGGAACCGATGGAGGGCGAAGGGACCCGCCGGACCGGACCGCCGCAGGGCTCCCCGTCGCCGCCCCCACTCGCCGTTGCCGAAAACACCGCGCTGCGGCCGGTGGCGCGCCACCCGGAGTGGGACCACCGCATCGGCCTGCACCGGCCCGACTTCGTCCAGGTGATCGAGGCCGTCCCGGAGCATGCACCGCCGCTGAGCACGCCCGCCGATGCCCGGCTCGCCCAGCGTGTCCGCGCTTTGGTCCGTCACGCGGTGGTGGCGCGGCCAGAGCGTCTGCGGCGGCAGCGCGAGGGCGACGCCCTCGACCTCGACGCCTGCATCGCGGCGAGCGCGGCCCGGCGCCATGGCCACGTCCCGGACCTGCGGGTCTACCGGCGGGTGCGGCGGCGGGGTCGCGACCTGTCGGTCCTGCTGCTGCTCGACGCCTCGCAGTCCACCAACGATCCGGCGGGGGACGGCACGGTGCTGGACCTCGAACGCCGGTCGGCCGACCTGTTGGCCGGTGCGCTGGCCGCGGTCGGCGACCGCTTCGCCCTGGCCGCCTTCCGTTCCGACGGGCGGGAGGCCGTGCACTGGCTGCCGGTCAAGCGCTTCGACGACGCCTACGACGCGGCGGCGCGCGGGCGCCTCGCCGGGCTGGACGGGCGCTGGTCGACGCGGATGGGGGCGGCGATCCGCCACGCCGGCGCGACGCTCGCCACCCAGCCGACGCTGCGCCGCCTGCTGCTTCTGGTCACCGACGGCGAGCCGTCCGACATCGACTGCCCCGACCCGCGCCATCTGGTCGAGGACGCCCGCAAGGCGGTGCGGGAGCTGGCCGGGCGCGGCATCGACGTGGTCTGCGTGGCGCTGGGCGGCGATCCGCGAACGCACCACCGCATCTTCGGCCGGCGCAACGTGCTGCCGGTCGACCGGGTGGAGCGGCTGCCCGAGATCCTGCCGGCCGTCTATGTCCGGCTGACCGGCTGAACCTGCGGGATTTTAGCGGTCGTTCAGCGCCCGCACCGCCATCGCGGCGGCGGCGGCGCGGTTCTCGACGCCAAGCTTCGCATAGATCTGCTCCAGATGCTTGTCGACGGTGCGCGGGCTGAGGCCGAGGATTTCGGCGATGTCCCGGTTGGGCTTGCCGTTGGCGACCCACATCAGCACCTCCGCCTCGCGCGGGGTCAGGGACAGCTTGTCCTTCAGCCGCGTGTCCTCGCCGGCGCCCGTTTCCTCGGCCAGTTGAAGGAGGATTTCGTCGGGACCGGTCTGGCCGACCGGGCTGAGGCGCAGACGGCGGCCGTCCGCGCCGGTGGCGATCACCACGCTGTCGGGCTTGCGCCCATGGCCGCCGGCCTGACGGTCGGCCAGCCAGCGTCGCGCCTCCTCCGGCAAAGAAACGCCGGTCGAGACGCCGTCCCCACCGGCGGTGCCGAAGGCCGCCTCCAGCATGCGGGTGGTCTGCGGCGTGCACCACAGCACCTCGCCCCGGTGGTTGGCGGCGAGCAGGGTGCGGCCGGTGACGTCCAGCGCCGCCCGCGTGCTCTGAGCGACGCGGGCGTTGGCGAGATGGGCGTACATGCGGGCGATCAGGGTCTCGGCGACGATGGGCTTGGTGACGTAATCGACCCCGCCGGCGGCGAAGCCCTTCAGGATGTGCTCCGTCTCGGTCAGGCCGGTCATGAAGATGACTGGGACATGGGCGACCTGGCTGCTGCGCTTGAGGTGACGGCAGGTTTCGAAGCCGTCCAGCCCAGGCATGATGGCGTCCATCAGGATCACGTCGGGGGTCACCTGCTCCAGCAGGGCCAGCGCCTTGCGGCCGTCCAGCGCCACCAGGACGGTTACCCCGGCCTCTTCCAGCGCGTCGGTCAGGAAGCTGAGGGCTTCGGGCGAGTCATCGACGACGAGGACGACATCACGCGGTCTGGTTACGGGTTTCATCGTCATGGCTGGACTCGTCATGGCGGGGTTTGTCATGGCGGGGCTTGGCGGGGCAGGGCTTGTCATGGCTGTCATCGCGGTACACCGCCTCCAGCGCGGCCATATACTGGTTGAGGTCGTAATTGCTGACGAGCGTGCGCATGCGGCCGACGAAGCGCTCCAGCTCCGGATGGGCAGCGGCGATCTCGGCGAGCTTGGCTTGCATGCCGCGCACGTAGCCGATGCGGCCGAGATGGATCAGTTCGGCAATGTGGTGCTGCGGCGGCAACTCCGCCGCGGCGAAGACCGGCGGCCCGGCGTCGGTGTCGGCCGGCGCCTCGTACTCCCATTCGATGCCGCGCAGCCGGCCGATGCAGGCCAGCAGCTTCGAGATGGACACCGGCTTGGCGGCGAACCCGTCGTGGGGCTGATCGCCGTCGGCGCCGGAGCGGTCCTCCCGTGTGTCGGCGGACACGAGAATGATGGTGGTGTCGCCGTGGCCGGTGGCGCGCAGCCGCCGCGCCACCTCCAGCCCGTTCATGCCGGGCATGGAGATGTCGAGCAGCAGGATGTCCGGCCGGTGCAACTCCGCCATGGCGAGGCAGGTCGGCCCGTCGGTCGCCTTGAACACGGTGAAGCCCAGCTCCGCCAGCAGATCGGCCAGCAGGTTGCGGTGGGCGAGGTCGTCGTCGGTGACCAGCACGGTCAGACGCGGGCCGCGATAGCCGCGGATCGGGTGGTCGGGCTGGCTGGCGGTGGTGGACAGCATCGCCGCCGACATCATCAGCCGCACCCGGAACAGGCTGCCCTTGCCGGGCGTGCTGGTCACGGTGATCTCGCCGCCCATCACCTCGGTCAGCAGCTTGGTGATGGTCAGGCCGAGGCCCATGCCGGGCACCATCGGGTTGGCGGCCGACCCGCGCTCGAACGGTTCGAAGATGCGCTCGCGGTCGGCTTCGGCGATGCCGGGTCCGGTGTCCTCCACCTCGAACTCGGCGATCTGGCTGCGGTGGCGCACGCGCAGGCAGACCGAGCCGGAATCGGTGAACTTGATGGCGTTGGACAGCAGGTTGATGAGGATCTGGCGGATGCGCCCCTCGTCGGTGAAGACGACCGGGGGCAGGTCCTCCGGCGCGTCGAAGCGGAAGGCGATGCCCTTGGCTTCCGCCTGCAGGTGGAACATGCCGACGAGCTGGTCGAGCAGGTCGCCGAAGCGCACCTCCCCGCGGTTCAGCTGCAGCCGGCCGCTCTCGATCTTCGACACGTCGAGCAGCCCGTCGAGCAGGCCGGCCAGATGCTCGGCGCTGCGCCGGATGACGCGGACGGCGTCGACCCGGTGCGGCGGCATTGCGGGGTCGCGCTCCAGGATTTGCGCATAGCCGAAGATGGCGCTGAGCGGCGTGCGGAACTCGTGGCCGATGCCGACCAGATAACGGCTCTTGGCGAGGTTGGCCGCCTCCGCCGCCTCCTTGGCCTTCTGGAGCTGGGCGTCGGTGCGCTCGTGGGCCTCGATCTCCCGGATCAGCAGGGCGGTCTGCTTCTGCGTCTCCTCCTGCGCCACCTTGCGGCTCTCGCGCGCCAGGACGAACAGCCAGGTAGCGACGCCGGCGACGATCATCAGGATGAAGAAGACCTTCCACAGCGTGCTGCCGATCAGCGCCTGCGCCTCGGCGTTGACCGAGGCGACCTCGACATAGACCAGCGACAGCACCGCGCCGACCGCCAGCGCCAGCATCAGCAGGACGCCCAGATAATGGCCGAGCCGCGCCTTCAGCGCCGTCGCCGCCCGCGGCGGCAGCACGGCGTCCAGCGCGCGGCGCAGCTGCACGCCCAGACGCGCGTCGGTCTTGCAGCCGTCGCCGCAGCGGGCGTCCAGCGAGCAGCAGAGCGAGCAGATCGCCCCCGCATAGACCGGGCAGTGGGCCATGTCCTCCGGTTCGAAGGCGTGCTGGCAGATGCAGCAGCGGATCGCCTCCTCGCCGTTCCAGTCGTCGAAGGGGCGGCGCGCGATGTAGGTGCCGCCGCGGGTCGCCCAGGCGATGGCCGGGGCCGCGACGAAGGCCGTGCCGAAGGCGAGGAAGGGCGCGCAGACCTTCAGCGTCGGCCCCAGCGCGTCGAGGAAGGCCAGCATCGACAGCACCGTCGCCAGCAGCATGGCGCCGACGCCCACCGGGTTGATGTCGTAGAGGTGGGCGCGCTTGAACTCGACGTGGCGCGGGCTGAGGCCCAGCGGCTTGTTCACCACCAGATCGGCGACCAGCGCGCCGATCCAGGAGGCGGCGACGCTGGAATAGAGCCCGAGCACCGGCTCCAGCGTCTTATAGATGCCCAGCTCCATCAGCATCAGGCCGATGACGACGTTGAACACCACCCACACCACCCGGCCGGGATGGCTGTGGGTCAGGCGGGAGAAGAAGTTCGACCAGGCGATGGAGCCGGCGTAGGTGTTGGTGACGTTGATCTTGAGCTGCGACAGCACGACGAACAGGCCGGTCAGGCCGAGGGCGAGCTGCGGCGACGGCGTCACGTACTGGAAGGCGACGAGGTACATTTGCGTCGGCTCCGCCGCCATCTCCAGCGGCACGGCGTTCTGCAGCGCCAGCACCACCAGGAAGGAGCCGAGCAACAGCTTGATCGTGCCGATGACGATCCAGCCCGGCCCGGCGGCGACCAGCGCCGCCCACCAGCGCAGCCGCTTGGCGCCGGTGGCGGCGGGGTCGTAGGGCAGGAAGCGGATGAAGTCCACCTGCTCGCCGATCTGCGCCAGCAGCGAGAACACCACCGACGCCGCGGCGCCGAACAGCATCAGGTCGAAGGCGCCGCCCGCGTCGGCCGCCTGACCGGTGAAGCTGGTCCAGGCGCTGAAGGCCTCGCGGTCCTGGACGGCGATGAACAGGAAGGGCAGGGCGTGCAGCGCCAGCCACAGCGGCTGGGTCCACAGCTGGAGGCGGCTGATGACGGTGAAGCCGTAGGCAACCAGCGGGATGACCAGAAGCGAGCTGACGACGTAGCCGGCGGCCAGCGGCAGGCCGAAGACCATCTCCAACGCCGTCGCCATGATCGCCGCCTCGATGGCGAAGAAGATGAAGGTGAAGGAGGCGTAGATCAGCGACGTGATGGTCGAGCCGATGTAGCCGAAGCCGGCACCGCGCGTCAGCAGGTCCATGTCCACGCCATAGCGGCTGGCGTAGTAGCTGATGGGCAGGGCGCTGGCGAAGATCAGGACGGCGGCGGCCAGGATGGCGAGGGCCGCGTTGGTGAATCCGTAGCTCAGCGTGATCGCCCCGCCGATGGCCTCCAGCGCCAGGAAGGAGATCGAGCCGAGGGCCGTGTTGGCGACCCGCAACGGTGACCACCGCCGCGCCTTCCGCGCGGTGAAGCGCAGCGCGTAATCCTCCAGCGTCTGGTTGGCGACCCACCGGTTATAGGTCCGCCGGATCGCGACCACCCTCTGGCGCCCCGCCATCGGCCCCATTCACCCTCCTGAGGATATGTTTGTATTACTGATTGTTTCTTGGGCCTGTTTCCAGGCATTTTCGCTAATAAAGCCTGCGTTCCCGCCAGTCTGTCAGGAACAGAACGGCCAGACAACAGAGTTGAATCACGTCGTTTCTTGCGAGTGAAGGCAACTGTTCCACTCGCTTCCGGGTGGTTGCGGCTGCTTGGGCGGTTGCAGCCTCCCGCGATTTTATAACGATTTGCCGATCGGCACCCCTATACGCAAATCCACGTATTGCTGCGATGCACTGTTCGGCCAACCATCGGGCTGTCCTAACGCGGAACGTTCCGCCCACCCCCCAAAAAACACCGCCTTTCCGACGGCCGCGCCCGGTTGCGCGCCGCCGTTGCAAGGCGACAACGGCGAACATCAGGAGGTTTCATGTCCTCAGACAAGTTTGATGCGGGCAAGCCCGTTGGCGGGCTGCCGTCGCCGCTCCGCCGCAAGCTCCTCCTCGGCATGGCGGCGCTGCCGGCCGTCGGGCTGCTGCCGCGCGGCGCGCTGGCCCAGGCGCTGCCGACCGACGCCGTCAACACGACGAAGCTGGCGGTCACCGACAGCACGGTGAAGGTCGGCATCCTGCATTCCACCACCGGCACCATGGCGATCTCGGAGACCGGCTCGGTGCAGGCCGAAAAGCTGGCCATCGCCCAGATCAACGAGATGGGCGGCGTGCTCGGCCGCAAGATCGAGGTGATCCAGGAGGACGGCGCCAGCGACTGGCCGACCTTCGCCGAAAAGGCGCGCAAGCTTCTGGTCGAGGACAAGGTGGCGGCGGTGTTCGGCTGCTGGACCTCGGCCTCGCGCAAGGCGGTGCTGCCGGTGTTCGAGCAGTACAACGGCATGCTCTACTACCCGACCTTCTACGAAGGGCTGGAGCAGTCGAAGAACGTCATCTACACCGGGCAGGAGGCGACGCAGCAGATCCTCGCCGGGCTGGACTGGGTGACGAAGGAGAAGGGCGCCAAGAGCTTCTTCCTCATCGGCTCCGACTACATCTGGCCGCGCACCTCCAACAAGATCGCCCGCAAGCACATCGAGATGAAGGGCCAGAAGGTGGTGGGCGAGGAGTATTTCCCGCTCGGCCACACCCAGTTCAACTCGGTCATCAACAAGATCAAGCTGACCAAGCCGGACGTCATCTACGCCTCGGTGGTCGGCGGCTCGAACGTTGCCTTCTACAAGCAGATGAAGGCGGCGGGCATCGACCTGAACAAGCAGGTGCTGATGACCATCTCGGTCACCGAGGACGAGATGCTCGGCATCGGCGGCGAGAACATCGCCGGCGCCTACGCTTGCATGAAGTACTTCCAGTCGCTGCAGAATCCCAACAACGAGAAGTTCGTCGCCGCCTTCAAGAAGATGTGGGGCGCCAACAGCGTCATCGGCGACGTGACCCAGGCCGGCTATCTCGGCCCCTGGCTGTGGAAGCTGACGGTGGAGAAGGCCCAGAGCTTCGACATCGACAAGATCGCCGTCGCGTCGGAGGGCATCGAGTTCACCGGCGCGCCGGAAGGCTATGTCCGCGTCCACGGCAACCATCACCTGTGGAGCAAGACCCGCGTCGGCCGCGCCCGTCCGGACGGCCAGTTCGACGTCGTCTACGAGACGGCGGACCTGATCGAGCCGAACCCGTTCCCGAAGGGCTACCAGTAAGGGGCGGGGGCATCGGCTTCGGTTGCCCCCTCCCTAACCCTCCCCCGCTGCGCAGGGGAGGGGATTCAGCCAGAGCGGCGACGAGGCTCCCGCCTCCCTCCCCTGCAAAAGCGGGGGAGGGCCGGGGTGGGGGCAAGTGTGACGGGAGTTCCCATCATGTTCGAGGGCTACAGCCTGGCCGAGCTCGGGTCGATCTTTGCCATGCAGGGATTCGCGGGGCTCATTCTCTTTTCCGTTTTCGTGCTGATGGCGCTGGGCCTCGCCATCATCTTCGGGCAGATGGGCGTCATCAACATGGCGCACGGGGAGTTCATGATCCTCGGCGCCTACGTGACCTACCTCTGTTCGAACTTCATCTCCAGCACCGTGCCGGCGCTGTTTCCGGCCTATTTCTTCATCGCCATGATCCTGGCCTTCTTCGCCAGCGGGGCGCTGGGGATGCTGGTGGAATGGGGGATGATCCGCTTCCTCTACCGGCGCCCGCTCGACACGCTGCTGGCGACCTGGGGGCTGAGCCTGATCCTGCAACAGGTTTTCCGCTCGGTCTTCGGCGCGCGCGAGGTCGGCGTGGTCCTGCCGGACTGGCTGATGGGCTCGGTCGCCGTCACCGACACCATCGAGGTTCCGATCAACGGCCTGTTCGTCATGGGCCTGACCATGGCCATCACCGTCGTCATCTACGCCGTGATGTTCCGCTCGCGCTGGGGCCAGGGCGTGCGGGCGGTGATGCAGAACCGCACGATGGCCGGCGCCGTCGGCATCAACACCGAGAAGGTCGACCGCTACACCTTCGGGCTCGGCTGCGGCATCGCCGGGGTGGCGGGCAGCGCCTTCACCATGGTCGGCTCGACCGGTCCCACCTCGGGCCAGCTCTACATCGTCGACACCTTCCTGGTGGTGGTGTTCGGCGGCGCCCAGAGCCTGATCGGCACCATCGCGTCGGCCTTCACCATCAGCCAGGCCCAATCGACGATGGAGTTCTTCCTCAGCGGCTCGACCGCCAAGGTGCTGACGCTGCTGACCGTCGTCGTGATCCTGATGCTGCGCCCGCAGGGCCTGTTCGTCCTCAAAGTCCGCCGCTGAGGAGTCCTTCACCATGACGCGCAACCCTCAAAACGGCCTTCTCGGGCGCATCGACGGTGACGTCGCCGGCATCCTGCTGCTGGCCGCCCTGCTGGTGATCGTGCTGCCGCTGGGGCTCGACATCTTCCGGCTGAACATGGTCGGCAAGTACCTGACCTACGCCTTCGTGGCGCTCGGCCTCGTGCTGTGCTGGGGCAGCGCCGGCATCCTGTCGCTGGGGCAGGGCATCTTCTTCGGCATCGGCGGCTACTGCATGGCGATGTTCCTGAAGCTGGAGGCCTCCAGCCCCGAGGCGACCAAGATCCAGTCCACCCCCGGCATCCCGGACTTCATGGACTGGAACCAGCTGACGGCGCTGCCCTGGTTCTGGGAGCCGTTCCACAGCCTGACCTTCTCCATCGTCGCGGTGGTGGCGGTTCCGGCGCTGCTCGCCTTCATCGTCGGGCTGGCGATGTTCAAGCGGCGGGTCGGCGGCGTCTATTTCGCCATCATCACCCAAGCCTTCGCCGCCATCCTGACCATCCTGATCGTCGGCCAGCAGGGCTACACCGGCGGCATCAACGGCATCACCGACCTGCGCACGCTGAAGGGCTGGGACATCCGCACCGACGAGGCGAAGCTGGTGCTCTACTTCGTCAACGCGGCGCTGCTGATCGGCTGCATCCTGCTCTGCCTGTATGTCCGCCGCTCCAAGCTCGGGCGCATCCTGGTGGCGCTGCGCGACAAGGAGGACCGGGTCCGTTTCTCCGGCTACGACGTCGCCAACTTCAAGATCTTCGTCTTCTGCTTCGCCGCGGCGCTGTCGGCGGTGGGCGGCGCGATGTTCACGCTGCAGGTCGGCTTCATGTCGCCGTCCTTCGTCGGCATCGTGCCGTCGATCGAGATGGTCATCTACTGCGCGGTCGGCGGCCGGCTGTCGCTGCTCGGCGCGGTCTACGGCACGCTGCTGGTCAACTGGGCCAAGACGATGCTGTCGGAGAGCTTCCCGGAGCTGTGGCTGTTCGCCATGGGCACCCTGTTCATCGGGGTTGTGATGGTGTTCCCCAACGGGCTGGCCGGTCTCTATCAGCAATACATCGCCCCGCGGCTGCGCCGCCCGATCGTCGGCCGGGCCAAGATGCCGGCCGCCGCGGCGCCGATCATCCCGCCCCACACCGCCGCCGACTGAGGAGGGACGGACCATGGCCAACAACACCGATTACCTGCTGGCGGTCGAAGGGCTGACCGTGTCCTTCGACGGGTTCAAGGCGGTCAACGACCTGTCCTTCTACGTCGACAGCAACGAGATCCACGTCATCATCGGCCCCAACGGCGCCGGCAAGACCACGGTGCTCGACCTGATCTGCGGGCGGACCAAGGCGTCCGGCGGCTCCATCAAGTTCCGCAACCGGGAACTGACCGCGATGAAGGAGCACCAGATCGTCACGGCCGGCGTCGGGCGCAAGTTCCAGAACCCGTCGATCTACGACGACCTGACGGTGTTCGAGAATCTGGAGATCTCCTACCCCCGCGGTCGCAGCGTGTTCGGCGCGCTCGCCTTCAAGCGCGACGCCGCGGTGCGCGAGCGGGTGGCGGAGATCGCCGAGATGATCTTCCTCTCCGACCATCTCGACCAGCGCGCCGAGTATCTCAGCCACGGGCAGAAGCAATGGCTGGAGATCGGCATGCTGCTGATCCAGGACCCCGAGCTGCTGATGCTCGACGAGCCGGTCGCCGGCATGAGCGTGAACGAGCGCAAGAAGACCGCCGAACTGCTGAACCGCATCATCCAGAACCGCTCGGTGCTGGTGATCGAGCACGACATGAAGTTCGTTGAGGACATCGCCCACCGCGTCACCGTCCTGCACCAGGGCAGGATCCTGTCGGAAGGCAGCATGGAGCGGGTGAAGAACGATCCCAAGGTCGTCGAAGTCTATCTGGGCCATTGAGTCTATCCAGGCCATTCAGCGGGGGATCAAGAGATGCTGTCCGTCAATCAACTCCGCGTGTCCTACGGCGAGAGCGAGGTCCTGCACGGGCTGGACTTCACCGTGGCGCCCAACGAGATCGTCGCCATCATGGGCCGCAACGGCATGGGCAAGACGACCCTGATGAAGTCGCTGATGGGGATCGTGCCGACGCGTTCCGGCGCCGTCCGCATCGGCGGCGACGAGATCACCGGGCTGAAGAGCTACGAACGGGTGGCCAAGGGCGTGGCCTATGTCCCGCAGGGCCGCATGATCTTTCCGACCATGACCGTGCAGGAGAACATCGAGACGGGGCTGAGCGTCCATGGCGGGCGCAGCGTGCCGGGCGACCTCTACGAGCTGTTCCCGGTGCTGCTCGAGATGAAGGGCCGGCGCGGCGGCAACCTGTCGGGCGGGCAGCAGCAGCAGCTCGCCATCGCCCGCGCGCTCGCCACCAAGCCGAAGGTGCTGCTGCTGGACGAGCCGACGGAGGGCATCCAGCCGTCGATCATCCGCGAGATGGCCCGCACCCTGCGCCGCATCCGCGACGAGAAGGGCCTCAGCATCATCGTGTCGGAGCAGGTGCTGAGCTTCGCGCTCGACATCGCCGACCGCGTGCTGGTGATCGAGAACGGCGAGATCGTCCACGAGGACAGCCGCGACCAGGTCGACGAGGCGAAGGTCGCGCGGCTGCTCTCGGTCTAGGTCGCGGCGGGGATTGCCCCCTCCCTTAGCGGGGATTGCCCCCACCCTAACCCTCCCCCGCTGGGCGGGGGAGGGGACTTGGTTCTCCCTCCCCTGCGTAGGCGGGGGAGGGCCGGGGTGGGGGCAAGCGCCTCCCGCACCCCACCTCCCACCACAGAAGGAAGCGCCATGACTTCCGCCAAGTCCGCCTCCACCGCCGGGGCCGTGGTCGCCCTGCTGACCGCCGTGGCGACTCCGCTGGTCGGGTCGCCCGCGGTGCCGACCGCCGGCCTCGTCCTCTCGGCCGCGTTGGCCGCCGCCGCCGCCGCGCTGGCCCACCGCCAGGGAGCCGGGCTGCGTCGGCTCGGCGAGCGGGCCGCCGCGCTGGCCGGTGACGCGGCGGGCGCGGGCAACGATCCGCAACGCGACCTCGCCGCCGCGCTCGACCGCATCGCCGCCGCCGCCGAGGCCCGCGCCGCCCACGAGGCGCAGCGCGACGCCGAGCGCACGGCGACCGAGGAGCGCGCCGCCCGGCTGGAGGCGCTGACCCGCGACTTCGAAGGCAAGGTCGGCCGGCTGGTGCAGACCGTCTCCTCGGCGGCCGGCGAGATGACCGACACCGCCACCGCGATGAGCGGCACCGCCGAGCGCAGCAACCGGCTGTCGGCGGCGATGTCGCAGTCCTCGGCCCAGGCGTCGATGAACGTGCAGACCGTGGCGACGGCGACCGAGGAGCTGTCGGCCTCGATCCAGGAGATCGGGCGGCAGGTCGCCTCCTCGGCGGCCATCGCCGGCAAGGCGGTCGCCGACACCCGCCGCACCGACGCGGTGGTGCAGAGCCTCGCCGACAGCGCGGCGCGGATCGGGCAGGTGATCGGGCTGATCCAGGGAATCGCCGGGCAGACCAACCTGCTGGCGCTGAACGCGACCATCGAGGCGGCGCGGGCGGGGGAGGCCGGCAAGGGCTTCGCCGTCGTCGCCAGCGAGGTCAAGACCTTGGCCAACCAGACCGCCAAGGCGACGGAGGACATCGCCACCCAGGTCGGAGCCATCCAGTCGGCGACGGGCGAAGCGGTCGAGGCCATCCGCGCCATCGCCGGCACCATCGCCGAGATCAACGAGATCGCCTCGGCCATCGCCGCCGCCGTCGAGCAGCAGGGAGCCGCCACCCGCGAGATCGCCCGCAATGTCCAGGAAGCGGCGCGCGGCACCGAGAGCGTGGCCTCCAACATCGTCGGCGTGTCGGACGCCGCATCCGACACCGGTATGGCGGCCGGGCAGGTGCTCGGCGCCGCCTCGCAGGTCGCCGGCCACGCCGACGAGCTGAGCCGCGAGGTCAACAACTTCCTGGCGGAGGTCAGCCTGCAATCGGCACTGCGCCGCCGCGCGTCGGTGGCCGGGCGCCTGATGGCGGCGGGCACGGCGCGGCGCGTCCAGGGCTTGGCGCCGGGCGCGCCGGCAACCGCGGCGGTGAACAAGAGCGGCATCGCGGTCACCGACGAGGCGGTGAAGGTCGGCATCCTCCATTCCGCCACCGGCACCATGGCGCTGAGCGAGGGCGGGTCGATCCAGGCGGAGATGCTGGCGATCCAGCAGATCAACGAGGCCGGCGGCGTGCTGGGCCGGCGGATCGAGATCGTGCAGGAGGACGGCGCCAGCGACTGGCCGACCTTCGCCGCCCGCGCCGACAAACTGCTGGGGCAGGACAAGGTGGCGGCGATCTTCGGCTGCTGGACCTCGGCCTCGCGCAAGGAGGTGCTGCCGGTGCTGGAGAAGCGCGACGGCCTGCTCTACTACCCGACCTTCTACGAGGGGCTGGAGCAGTCCCGCCACGTCATCTACACCGGGCAGGAGGCGACCCAGCAGATCCTCGCCGGGCTGGACTGGGTGATGCGCGAGAAGGGGGCGAAGAGCTTCTTCCTCGTCGGGTCGGACTACATCTGGCCGCGCGCGTCGAACGCCATCGCGCGCCGCCACATCGAGGCCAAGGGCTGCCGCGTCGTCGGCGAGGACTACGCCGAACTCGGTGACACCCGTTTCGAGAGCATCGTCGCGCGGATCAAGGCGGCCAAGCCCGACGTCGTCTACGCCATCGTCGTCGGCGGCTCGAACGTCGCCTTCTACAAGCAGCTCAAGGCCGCCGGGATCGAGCTGGACCGCCAGATCCTGATGACCAACAGCGTCACCGAGGACGAGATGATGGGCATCGGCGGCGACTACATCGCCGGCGCCTTCACCTGCGCCAAGTATTTCCAGAGCCTGGAGCTGCCGGCCAACCGCGCCTTCGTCGCCGTCTTCAAGGCGATGTGGGGGGCGGACAGCGTCATCGGCGACGTCACCCACAACGCCTATCTCGGCCCCTGGCTGTGGAAGCTGGCGGTCGAGAAGGCCGGCAGCTTCGACGTGGCGCGCGTCATCGCCGCCTCGCCCGGCATCGAGTTCGCCGGGGCGCCGGCCGGTCCCCTGCGCATCCACGAGAACCATCACCTGTGGACCCGGACCCGCATCGGCCGCGCCCGGCGCGACGGCCAGTTCGACGTGGTCTTCGAGACCCGGGACCTGATCGAGCCCAACCCCTTCCCGGACGGCTTCCGGGAACTGGCGGCCTGAGACCCCATCCACCCCTTCGCCACCCATCAGTCCACCAATAAGGAAGAGCAAACCATGGCTGACACCCTGATCAAGGCCGACCTGTCGCAGTCTCCTTACGAGAACGACATGATCCACAACCGCTGGCATCCGGACATCCCGATGGCGGTGACGGTGAAGCCGGGCGACGATTTCATCCTGGAATGCTACGACTGGACCGGCGGCCAGATCAAAAACGACGACGATGCCGCCGACGTGCGCGACGTCGATCTCAGCCAGGTGCATTTCCTGTCCGGCCCGGTCGGGGTCGAGGGGGCGGAGCCGGGCGACCTGTTGGTCGTCGACCTGCTGGACATCGGCGCCTTCCCGCAGCAGCAGTGGGGCTTCAACGGCTTCTTCTCCAAGCAGAACGGCGGCGGCTTCCTGACCGAGCATTTCCCGTTGGCCCAGAAGTCGATCTGGGACTTCGAGGGCATGTTCACCAAGTCGCGCCACATCCCCGGCGTGCGCTTCGCCGGTCTGATCCACCCCGGCCTGATCGGCTGCCTGCCGTCGCACGACCTGCTGGCCAAGTGGAACAAGCGCGAGCAGGCGCTGATCGACACCAACCCGACCCGCGTCCCCGGCCTCGCCAACCCGCCCTACGCGCCGACCGCGCACATGGGCCGGCTGAAGGGCGAAGCCCGCGACAAGGCGGCGGCGGAGGGTGCGCGCACCGTGCCGCCGCGCGAGCATGGCGGCAATTGCGACATCAAGGACCTGTCGCGCGGCTCGCGCATCTACTTCCCGGTCTATGTGAAGGGCGCCGGCCTGTCGATGGGCGACCTGCACTTCAGCCAGGGCGACGGCGAGATCACCTTCTGCGGCGCCATCGAGATGGCCGGCTGGGCGCATCTCAAGGTCAACCTGATCAAGGACGGCATGGCGAAGTACGGGATCAAGAACCCGATCTTCAAGCCGAGCCCGATTGTCCCGACCTACAACGACTACCTGATCTTCGAGGGCATCTCGGTCGACGAGGCGGGCGAGCAGCATTACCTGGACGTCCATGTCGCCTACCGGCAGGCTTGCCTCAACGCCATCGAGTATCTGAAGAAGTTCGGCTATTCCGGCGCCCAGGCCTACTCGATCCTCGGCACCGCACCGGTGCAGGGCCACATCAGCGGCGTGGTCGACGTGCCGAACGCCTGCGCCACCCTGTTCCTGCCGACGCAGATCTTCGACTTCGACATCACCCCGAACGCCGATGGCCCGACGAAGTTCATCAAGGGCGACGTCGACATGCCGATCGCCCAGGACCGCGTGTGACGAGAGAGGGGAGGCTGCGCCATGCCGATGTATGATTACGAGTGCCCGACCTGCGGCGACTTCACGGGACTGCGGCCGATGGCGGAAAGCGGCCTGCCGCAGCCCTGTCCCGACTGCGGGGCGTCGTCGCCGCGGGTGATCCGCATGGCGCCGGCCTTCTCCGCGCTGTCGGCCACTATCCGGACGGCGCACGCGACAAACGAGCGCAGCGCCGACCGGCCGAAGCTGCTGTCGGAGGTCGGGCCGAAGCACAAGCACGGGCCGGGCTGCGGTTGCGGCAGTGGCAAGAAGGGACGCTCGGTGCTGCGCACCCCCGACGGGGCCAAGGGTTTTCCGACCGCAAGGCCATGGATGATCAGCCACTGACGCGTTGAAAAGCGACCGACACCGAACGGCCCGCCTCTCCCGAGGCGGGCCGTTTGCTTTTCCGCCTCCGGAATCTGAAGGGACCCTGCACCAATCGTCCGTTTCCCCAACATCGCTGTTGACCAAAGCTGTATTATCGATCATACAGGTTCCTGTCTTATGAAGAGACAGACGCCGGTTTCCAGCGAGAGGGAGGCGGGGCACAGTGAAGTCGTCGGTCGAACCGCTGAAGGCGCGCCGGATCTATCTGCTGCTGCGCGACCGCATCATCGCCGGCGATCTGCCGCCGGGCGGGCGCCTGCCGGGCGAACCGGCGTTGGCCGCCGAGCACGCGGTGTCGCGGGTGACCGTGCGCCGGGCGCTCGACCTGCTGGAGAAGGAAGGGCTGGTGCAGCGCAAGCCTGGCTCTGGCACCTTCGTCCATGACAGCCGCGCGGTCCGCCCCATCGTCGCCGACCTCTCCAACGTGCTGTCGCACCTGATCGACATGGGGCGCAGCACCGACGTGAAGCTGCTCTCCTTCGGCTACGTCGCGCCGCCGGAGGCCATCGCCGAAAGCCTGGGGCTGAAGCCGGGCGAGCGGGTCCAGCGGTCGGTGCGCGTGCGCCTGATCGACGGGGAGCCCTTCTCCTACCTGACCACCCATGTGCCGGAATGGCTCGGCCTGACTTATTCGGAGGCGGAGCTGGCGGCGCGCCCGCTGCTGGAGCTGATCGAACGCTCGGGTGTGAAGACCGAGCGGGCAACCCAGGCGATCAACGCCACGCTGGCCGGGCCGGAGCCGGCGGCGGCGCTTGATCTGGAGATCGGCTCGCCGCTGCTGACGCTGACCCGCATCGTGCACGACCCGTCCGGCCGCGGGGTGGAGCATCTGCACGCGCTGTACCGGCCCGACCGCTACAGCTTCCACATGGATCTGGTGCGCATCGGCGACGACGGGGAGCGGCGCTGGAGCCCGGCGCTGGGCCGGCCGCGCGCATCCGACACCGCTAAAATCGACAAGAACAAAGCGGGCGAAAAGCCCACCCGCGGCTCGCGGGCCATCAAGCAGAGGAGTTGAGCGTTATGGGACGTTCGGTTCAGGACTCCGCACTCTCCGGCGTTTCCCGCCGCACGGTGCTCACGGCGGGCGCGGCGGCGGCCTTCGCGACGGTGGGCGCCCCGTCGATTTTGCGGGCGCAGACCCCGGCCGTGAAGATCGGCATCCTCCAGCCTGTGACCGGCGCGCTCGCCCACGACGGCGACCTCGGCCGGCTCGGCGCCGAGATGGCGATCAACGAGATCAACGCCGCGGGCGGCCTCAAGGCGCTGGGCGGCGCCAAGATCGAGATGGTCTTCGGCGACGCCCGCTCCACGCCGGAGGCCGGAACGCAGGAGGTCGAGCGCATGCAGGCCGAGGGCGTGTGCGCCATCGTCGGCGGCTTCGCCAGCCCGATCTGCCTCGCCGCCTCGCAGGCGGCGGCGCGCTACGATCTGCCCTATCTGGTCGATGTCGGCGTGTCGGATCAGATCATGGCGCGCGGCCTGACCAACACCTTCCGCTTCAGCCCCGGCTTCGGCAAGGTCACCCAGGTCGCGCTCGACAACCTGACCAAGATCAACGAGCTGGCTGGCAAGCCGGCGAAGACCGTCGTGCTGGTGCATGAGGACGGCCTGTTCGGGTCCGGCCTCGCCAAGCTGTTGCAGGCCGAACTGCCCAAGCGCGGCTTTGAAATTCTGGAGACCATCGCCCACCCGACCCCGGCGCGCGACATGTCCAACGTGGCGCTGCGCATCCGCTCGCTGAACCCGGACCTCGTCATCCCGTCCAACTACTACGGCGAGTTCGTTCTGCTCGCCCGCACCATGCAGCAGCAGCGCATCAAGCCGAAGGGCGTCTACGCGGTGCTGGGCGGGGCGGCGTCGAACGGGCGCTTCGTCAAGGAGTTTCCGCAGGCGGCCCAGAACGTCATCGACTGCAACCACTGGCACGACCCGAAGAATCCGAAGGCGTTGGCGCTGCGCAAGGCGGTGGAGGCGCAGGGCAAATCCTTCGCCTACAACGTCCCGCTGAACTACTCGAACGTGCTGCTGCTCGCCGACGCCATCGAGCGCGCCGGCTCCGCCGACCGCAAGACGATCATCGAGGCGCTGAACGGCTCCACTTTCGCCGGCCATATCATGCCTTACGGCCCGACGAAGTTCGTGAACGGCCAGAACGAGGGCGCCACCCCGATCAACACGCAGATCCAGGGCGAGGACATCAAGGTGATCTTCCCCGAAACCTTCGCGGAATCGAAGGCCAACTACCCGGCGGCGTAACCCGTCCCGCCGCCTTCGCACCTCCCGCATTTTCCCCACCCGTCCCGCGCCGCCGCGCAGCGGCCGCCCGGGCGGGTGGGGGGACCATTTCCCTCATGCGCGGGCTGCCATGTATTCACCTCAGATCATCCTGGAAGCGGCGCTGAACGGGCTGATGACCGGCGCGGTCTACGCGCTGATCGCCCTCGGCCTGACGCTGATCTACGGCGTGCTCCACATCATCAACTTCGCCCATGGCGCGCTGCTGACCTGCGCCATGTTCGCGGTCTGGGTCGCCTGGGCCTGGCTCGGCCTCGACCCCTATCTGGTGATCGTGCCGCTGGTGCCGCTGATGTTCGTGCTGGGCTACGGGCTGCAGCGCTTCGTCATCGGGCCGGCCAGCCACGGCGACGACGGCAACATCCTGCTGGTCACGCTCGGCCTGTCGATCGTGCTGGAGAATGTTCTGCTGGCGGTCTTCCAGTCGGACACCCGCACGCTCGACACCGATTATTCGTTCCAGGTGGTGGCGCTGGGGCCGCTGCTGCTCTCCTACCCGCGGGTGATCGGGCTGGGGGTGGCGGTGGTGGTGACCGGGCTGCTCTGGCTGGTGCTGAACCGCACCGACACCGGCAAGGCGATCCGCGCCGTCGCCAAGGAAAAGCTGGGCGCCAATCTGGTCGGCATCGACGTGCCGCACGTCTACGCCATCACCTTCGGGCTGGGCTGCGCCTGCCTCGCCGTGGCGGCCGGTCTGCTGATGCCGACCTTCTACGTCAACCCGCGCATCGGCAGCGCCTTCGTGCTGGTCGCCTTCACCGTCGTGGTGCTGGGCGGCATGGGCTCGCTTCCCGGCGCGCTGCTGGGCGGCCTGTTCATCGGCGTGGTGGAGAGCCTGTGCGGCCTGTTCCTCGGCGACAGCCTGGGGCAGATCGGCATCTTCCTGATCTTCATCGCCGTGCTGCTGGTGCGGCCGACCGGCCTGTTCGGAGCCAAGGCATGACCGCGCGCGACCTGATCCCGATCGTCGTCCTGGCCGCCCTCGCCGCGCTGCTGCCGCTGGTGGTGACCTCCAGCCCGGTGATGAACTTCCTCGTCTTCACGCTGATCGTGGCGCTGGGCGCGCAGGGCTGGAACATCCTGGGCGGCTTCGGCGGCCAGTTCAGCTTCGGCCATGCCGCCTTCTTCGGCACCGGCGCCTATGTGACGGCGATTTTGCAACTGCGCTTCGGCGTCAACGCCTGGGCCGGCCTGCTGCTGGCGATGGCGGCGGGGGCAGCGGTTGCCTGGACCATCGGCTTCCTCAGCTTCCGCTCCGGCCTGCGTGGCTCCTACTTCGCGCTGGTGACGCTGGCCTTCGCCGAGGTGTTCCGCATCCTCGCCAACGCGACCGCCTTCACCGGTGGCGCGGCGGGCCTTCTGATCAAGCTGGACGTCCATCCCGCCAACCTGCAATTCGCCGACCGCGCCGTCTTCTACTGGCTGGTCCTGGCCTTCGTCACCGGCGTGCTTCTGCTGACGCGCTGGATCCAGCGCTCCCGCTTCGGGGCGCAGCTCGTCGCCGTGCGCGAGAACGAGGACGCGGCCAAGGCGCTGGGCGTCGACTCCCTGAAGGTGAAGCTGCGCGCCATCGCCCTGTCGGGCGCGGTGACAGCGCTGTCCGGCTGCCTCTACGCCCAGTATTTCCTCTACATCGACGCCCACATCGCCTACGGCAGCTGGATCTCGGTGGAGTTGCTGCTCGCCCCGATCATCGGCGGCGTCGGCACCGTCTTCGGGCCGGTGGTGGGGGCGCTGACCCTGCACGGGCTGGGCGAGCTCGCCAAGCAGTTCGCCGGCCGCATCCCCGGCATCGACCTGATCGTCTTCGGCGGCGTGCTGGTGCTGGCCGTCGCCTTCGCCCGCGGCGGCATCCTGGGCCTGCTGGAGCGGCTGCGCGACCGCGGCCGCGGGATGATGACGCGCGGCGCCAAGGAGGTGTCCCATGCTGGCCGTTGAGTCCGTCTCCAAGCGCTTCGGCGGCCTGATGGCGGTGGACAACGCGTCGCTCGCGCTGGAACCCGGCGGCATCATCGGCCTGATCGGGCCGAACGGCGCCGGCAAGACGACGCTGTTCTCGATGATCTCCGGCTTCGTGGCACCCAGCGACGGGCGGATCCTGTTTGAGGGCACCGACATCACCGGCGAGGAGCCGCACCGCCGCGCCGAACGCGGCATCGGGCGCACCTTCCAGATCGTCCAGCCCTTCGCCGGGCTGACGGTGTGCGAGAACATCGCGGTCGGCGCCTATCTGCGCCACGCCAGGCGCGCCGACGCCATCGCCAAGGCGCGCGACGTCGCCCGCCGCGTCGGGCTGGCGGCCGAGCTGGACCGGCCGGCCGGCGGGCTGACGGTGGCCGGGCGCAAGCGGCTGGAACTGGCCCGCGCGCTCGCCACCGAACCGAAGCTGCTGCTGCTGGACGAGGTGCTGGCCGGCCTGAACCCGTCGGAGATCCGCGACATCATCCCGGTGATCCGGGGCATCCGCGACGAAGGGGTGACGATCCTGATGATCGAACACGTCATGCAGGCGGTGATGAACCTCTGCGAGCGCGTCTATGTGCTGGCGCAGGGCCGCATGATCGCCGAGGGCAAGCCCGCCGTCGTCTGCGCCGACCCCCGCGTGATCGAGGCCTATCTCGGCCACGGCGCCGCCGCCCGTCTGGCGGCGGAGGGGGCGACCCATGGCTGAGGCGCTTCTGAGCATCCAGGGGCTGAAGACCGGCTACGGCGCCACCGAGGTTCTGCGCGGCATCGACATGGGCGTGCTGGACGGCGAGATCGTGACGGTTCTCGGCTCCAACGGCGTCGGCAAGACGACGCTGAACAAGGTGCTGTCCGGTGTGCTGCCGCCCTGGGCGGGCGAGATCCGCTTCGCCGGCAACCGCATCGACGGCCGGTCCGCCGCGCGCATCGTCGAGGAGGGGCTGATCCAAGTGCCGGAAGGCCGCAAGATCTTCCCCAACCTGTCGATCCGCGAGAATCTGGAGCTGGGCAGCTACCGGCGCGGCAAGCCGAACCGGGCGCGGAACCTGGAGCGCATCTTCACGACCTTCCCCCGCCTGAAGGAGCGCGAGGGCCAGCTTGCCGGAACGCTGTCGGGCGGCGAGCAGCAGATGCTCGCCATCGGGCGCGGCATGATGGCCGAACCGCTGCTGCTGATCCTCGACGAACCGTCGCTCGGCCTGTCGCCGCTGGTGGTCGAGGAGATGTTCGGGCTGATCCGCCAGCTGAACGCGGGCGGGCTGGCGATCCTGCTGGTCGAGCAGAACGTCGTCCAGTCGCTGGAGGTCGCCCGCCGGGCCTACATCCTCGAAAACGGCGTCTTCGCGCTGTCGGGACCGTCCGACGAGATCGCGCGCGACCCCGAACTGAAACGCACCTATCTCGGCCTCTAGGGGCCGTCCGCTCGGGAGCGGTGACATGACAAGCCTGTCCTATGACGTGAAGCCGGCGAGCGCGCTGCTCGCCGCCGCCCGCCCGTCCTGGCTCGACCGTTGGGGGACCTTCGCCGCCGGCCTGACCTTTGCCGACCTGCCGGCCCCGGTGGTGGAGCGGGCGAAGCTGGTGCTTCTCGACTGCATCGGCGTGATCGCCGCCGGGATGCAGGAGCCGGAATGCCGCGCGCTCGCCGCCCGCCTCGCCGAGACCGGCGGGGCCGGCGACTGCGCGGCCATCGGCAGCGGCCGCGGGTTCGCCGCCGGGTCCGCCGCCTTCTTCAACGGTCTGGCCGGAACCATGCTGGAGCTGGACGAGGGCAACCAGTACGCCCGCGGCCATCCGGCGATCCACGTCGTGCCGGCCCTTCTCGCCGCCGGCCCGCTCCTGAAGGCGTCCGGCGCCGACCTGCTGACCGCGCTGGCGCTCGGCTACGAGATCGGGTCGCGCATCGGCATCGCCGCCAAGTTGCTGGTCACCACCCACCCGCACGGCACCTGGGGCACCGCCGGGGCGGCGCTGGGCGTGGCCCATCTGAACCGGGCCGACGCGGCGATGATGATCGAGACGCTCAACATCGCCTCCACCCTTGGCCTCGCCACCAGCCGGCGGACGATGCTGGAGGGCGGCACGGTGCGCAACGCCTACGCCGGGGTGTCGAACCAGCTCGGCCTGACCGCCTGGGACCTGGCGGCGAGCGGCATCATCGGCGAGACCGACGGCATCGGCAGCGTGTTCGGCGGCGTGATCGCCACCGACTTCCGGCCGGAGCTGATGGTCGAGAAGCTGGGCGAACGCTGGGAGATCGCCCGCAATTACTTCAAGCGCCACGCCGCCTGCCGCTACACCCACGGCGCGCTCGACGCGCTGGGCGACATCGTGGCGCGGGCCGGCGGGCGGATCGACCCGGCGGAGGTCGCGGCGATCGAAGTCGACACATATGTCTGGGCCGCCCAGCTCGACGGGCCTGAGCCGAAGAACATGCTGGCGGCGAAATTCTCGCTGCCCTTCGCCCTGGCGACCTTCCTCGCCAACGGCGCCGCCACCCCCGATGCCTTCCGCGACGGTGCCCGCCAGGACGCGGCGACCCGCGCGCTTGCCCGCCGGGTGACCGTGCGCGAGGACCGCGGCCTGACCGCCCGCCTTCCCGGCCTGCGCCCGGCCCGCGTCCGCCTGACCCTTGCCGACGGCCGGCGCTTCGAGGCCGAGGCGTTGACCAACAAGGGCGACACCGAGGACCCCTACAGCCCGGAGGAGGTGCGCGCCAAGTTCGCCGACCTCGCCGGTCCGGTCTGGGGTTCGTCCCACGCCGCCGCCATTGCCGACTGCGTCGCGTCGATCGACTGCGCGGCCGACCTTTCAACCCTGACCCGGCTTCTGTCGGCGCCCGCCGCCGCCGGGGGGAGCGTCTGAAATGACCCGACCCGACCTCACCTTCAAACAGCGGCTTTCCGAGGACCGCGTCGTTCTGGCCCCCGGCGTCTACGACGCCTTCACCGCCTCGCTGGCGGCGGCGGCGGGGTTCGAGGCGCTGTACCTGTCGGGTGCGGCCATCGCCTACACCCGGCTCGGCCGGCCCGACATCGGGCTGGTCTCGGTCAGCGAGGTGGCGGACACCATCGCGCTGGTGCGCGACCGCGTGCCGACGCCGCTGGTGGTCGACGCCGACACCGGCTACGGCAACGCGCTGAACGTGCAGCGCACCGTGCGCATGTTCGAGCGTGCCGGCGCCACCGCGCTCCAGCTTGAGGACCAGAGCTTTCCCAAGCGCTGCGGCCACCTGACCGACAAGGCGGTGATCCCGGCCGGCGAGATGGCCGGCAAGATCAAGGCGGCGGTCGATGCCCGGACCAGCGAAGGCACCCTGATCATCGCACGCACCGACGCGGTGGCGGTGGAGGGCGTCCCGGCGGCGCTCGACCGTGCCCGGCTCTACGTCGAGGCCGGCGCCGACGTGCTGTTCGTCGAGGCGCCGAAGAGCCGGGAGCAGCTCTCCGCCATCGCCACCGACCTCGGCGGCATCCGCCCGCTGCTCGCCAACATGGTGGAGGGCGGGCAGACGCCGATCAGCTCCGCCGCCGATCTCGGCGATCTCGGCTACCGGCTGGTGATCTTCCCCGGCGGCATCGTGCGGGCGCTGGCCCGGCAGGCGCAGGACTACTACGCGTCGCTGGCGCAGCATGGGACCACCCAGCCCTTCCGCGACCGCATGTTCGACTTCAACGCGCTGAACGATCTCATCGGCACGCCGGAGATGCTGGCGCTCGGCGAGACCTATAAGGACTTCACCTCCGCCAATCAGGAGGACGCGGCATGACCATTCAGAAAACCAACCAAAACACCACCATCGACCCCGTCACGCTGGCCGTCCTCAAGGGCCGGCTGGAGCAGATCGCCGACGAGATGGACGCGACGCTCTACCGCTCGGCCTTCAACCCGATCATCGCCGAGGCGCGCGACGCCTGCCACGGCCTCTACCACGCCGAGACCGGCGCCACGCTGGTGCAGGGCACCAACGGCCTGCCGATCTTCGTCGGCGCCATGGCCTTCGCGGTCAAGGCGGTGATCGACAAGGTGGCGCGGGAGGGCGACCTGCATCCCGACGACATCTTCCTGTTCAACGACCCCTATGACGGCGGCACCCACCTGAACGACTTCCGGCTGGTGCGGCCGATCTTCCGCCAGGGCCGGCTGTTCTGCTGGATGGCCTCGGTCGGCCATTGGCTCGACATCGGCGGCAACGTGCCGGGCAACTTCAACGCCCGCGCCACCGACAGCTTCCAGGAAGGCGTGCGCATCCCGCCGGTGAAGCTGGTCAAGGCCGGGGTGATGAACCACGACCTGCTGGCGATCCTCGCCGCCAACTCCCGCGTGCCGGTGTCCAACTACGGCGACCTGAACGGGCAGCTCAACGCGCTCGACCTCGGCGTGCGCCGCCTGACCGAGCTGCTGGACGAGCATGGCGAGGCGACCGTCGCCGCCGCCTTCGATGCCTTCACCGCGCGGGCCGAGGCGCTGATGCGCAGCGCGCTGTCCAAGCTGCCCGACGGCACATACAGCTTCGAGGATTATCTCGACAACGACGGCGTCACCGCCGACCGTCTGCGGATCGCGCTCGACCTGACCATCGCGGGCGACCGCATGGTGCTGGATTTCTCCCGCTCCTCGGCACCCTGCGCCGGGCCGCTGAACATCGCCTATTCCACGGCGGTGGCCTGCTGCTACGTCGCGCTGAAGCACGTCTTCACCGACGTGCCGGCCAACGCCGGCTGCCTCAACCCGATCACCTTCGTCATCCCCGAGACGACGCTGCTGGCGGTGAAGCCGCCCAAGCCGGTCGGCGGCTACACCGAGACCATCCTGCGCGTCATCGGCGTGGTGTTCGGCGCGCTCGCCCTGGCCGACCCGGCCCGCGCCACCGCCGCCCCCTTCGGCACCATCAACGCGCTGTCGCTGGCCGGCCACCGTCCGGACGGCTCGCGCTGGGTCATGTTCTCCTTCTTCGGCGGCGGCCTGGGCGGCAACCCGGAGAGCGACGGGCTGAACCACGCCAACAACCCGATCTCCACCGCCACCATCCCGCCGGTGGAAATCCTCGAAGCCGCTTATCCGGTGATGTTCACCCAATGGGCGCTGCGCCCGGACTCCGCCGGCGCCGGCCTGCACCGCGGCGGGCTGGGTGCCGTCTACGAGATCGAGGCGCTGACCGCCGCCGACGTCTTCCTGCTCGGCGAGCGCGGCGTCTTCGCCCCCTTCGGGGTGGCCGGCGGCACGCCTGCGGCGCTGAACCGCTTCGTCTGGCAGAGCGACGAGGGCGAGAAGTCGCCGCCGCTCGCCTCCAAGGTCACCGACGTGAAGATCCGCGACGGCCAGCGCGTGCGGCTGGAGACGCCGGGCGGCGGCGGCTGGGGCGATCCGAAGCGGCGCGACGCCGCGGCCGTGGCCCGCGACGTGCGGTTCGGCTACCTCGGCGCCGAGGCCGCGCGCGGCGCCTACGGCGTGGCGCTGACTGACGACGGCACGCTCGACGTCGCCGCCACCGCGGCGCTCCGCGAATCCTCCGCCGCCTGACGAATCCGGGACCAAGATCATGAGCAACGGCATCTCCACGGGTGCAATCGTCGGCGTCGACGTCGGCGGCACCTTCACCGACCTGTTCCATTACGACGAGGCGCGCGGCAGTTTCCGCACCGCCAAGGTCCCGTCCAACCGCGGCGACGAGGCGGTCGGCTTTCTCGCCGGCCTGCAGAGCTTCGGCGCGGTCGCCGAGCTGGGGTCGATCGTCCACGGCACCACGGTCGGCACCAACGCGCTGCTGGAGCGCAAGGGCGCCAAGGTCGGTCTCATCACCACCGCCGGCTTCCGCGACGTGCTGGAGATGCGCCGCCGCGACCGCCGCCAGACCTGGGGCCTGTGGGGCGACTTCGTCCCGGTCGTTGACCGCGACCTGCGGCTGGAGGTGGCGGAGCGCACGCTGGCCGACGGCACGGTTCGCGCCGCCGTCGATCCGGAGGAGGTGCGCGACGCTGCCCGCCGGCTGGCCGCGATGGGGGCGGAGGCGCTGGCCATCGTCTTCATCAACGCCTACGCCAACCCGGCCAACGAGCTGGCGGCGCTGGAGGCGGCGCGCGCGGTCTGGCCCAACGCCAACCTCGAATGCTCCTCGCGCATCCTGCCGGAGATCCGTGAGTTCGAGCGCACCTCGACCACCGCGTTGAACGCCTATCTCCAGCCGGTGGTCGGCAGCTACCTCGCCAAGCTCGACAACGCGCTGGCCGGGGAGGGGTTCGGCGGCCGCTTCCACATCGTGCAGTCGAACGGCGGCGTCATGTCCACCGACACCGCGCGGCGGCTGCCGGTGCGCACCGCCCTGTCGGGGCCGGCGGCCGGCGTCATCGCCGCGGCGGCGATCGCCAAGGCGGCGGGCTTCCCCAACGTCATCACCGGCGACCTCGGCGGCACCAGCTTCGACGTGTCGCTGGTGGTGGAGGGTCAAACCATGCTGGCCGCACAGACCACCATCGACTTCGGTCTGGTCGTCCGCACGCCGATGATCGAGATCACCACCATCGGCGCCGGCGGCGGCTCCATCGCCGGGGTCGATCCCGGCGGCATGCTCCAGGTCGGGCCGGAGAGCGCCGGTTCGCGGCCGGGGCCGGTCTGCTACGGCCAGGGCAACAGCCGCCCGACGTTGACCGACGCCAACGTGCTGCTCGGCCGCATCAACGCGGAGCGTCCGATCGGCGGCAAGCTCGCTCGGCTGGACGTCGACGCCGCCCGCACCGCCATCGCCACCCACGTCGCCGAGCCGCTGGGTCTCGACGTCATGGCGGCGGCGGAGGCGGTGGTGCGCATCGCCAACAGCAAGATGGCCGGCGCCATCCGCCTCGTCTCCATCGAGCGCGGCCACGACCCGGCCAAGTTCGCCGCGGTGCCCTTCGGCGGCGGCGGCGCGCTGCATGTCGGCGCCCTCATCAAGGAGGTCGGCTTGAAGGCGGCGCTGGTGCCGCGCTTCCCCGGCGTGACCTCGGCGCTCGGCTGCGTCATCGCCGACATCCGCCACGATCAGGTGCAGACGGTGAACCTGCCGCTGGCCGGCATCGACGCCGCGTCGCTCGACCGCCGCATGGTGGAGGAGGCGACCGCCGCCCGCGCCGTGGTGGAGTCCGCCGGCCTCAGCGTCGAGCGCATCGACCTCGTCTTCGAACTCGACATGCACTACATCGGCCAGACCCACACGGTCGCCGTGCCGCTGCCGGTGTCGGTGGCGAACGGGACCACCGGTGTCGACGAGGCGACCATCCGCGCCGCCTTCGAGCGCGCCTATCAAGCGTCCTTCAGCCGGCTGCTGCCGGGCGTCGGCGCCAAGATCGTCAACCTGCGCACCGCCGCCATCGGCCGCCGCCCGCATTTCGACCTCGCCGCCCTGGCCCCGGCCGCCGGCACGACGGTGGAGGGCGCCCACGCCGGCTCGCGCCCCGTCTGGTTCGACGGGGCGTGGTACGAGACGGCGGTCTACAACCGCCTCGACCTGCCGGTCGGCGCCCACATCCAGGGTCCGGCGATCCTGGAGCAGCCGGACGCCACCACCGTCATCGACCCCGACCTCAGCGCCCGCGTCGACGGCTACGGCAACGTCATCGTGGAAAGGAGCGCCCGATGAGCGGCACTGCCATTCCTTTGGAACAGACCGCCTTGCTGGTCTGCGACCTGCAGAATGATTTCCTCCACCCGGAGGGGGCCTATGGCCGCGCCGGCCAGACGGCGCCGGACATCCTGGCCCTGCCGGAGCGGGTGAAGCCGCTGGCCGACCTTCTGCGGTCGCGCGGCGGCTGGGTGATCTCCACCAACTTCACGCTGGTGCCGGGCCGCGGCGGCGAGCCGATGATCTCCCCCCACCTGAAGGCGCTTCGCCCCTTCCTGGCGAAGGGCGACTTCCAGCCGGGAAGCTGGGGGCACCGCACGGTGGACACGCTCCAGCCCGTCGACGTCGAGGTCGAGAAGATCGCCTACTCCGCCTTTTACATGTCGCGGCTGGAGTGGGTGCTTCGGAAATGCGGGGTGGAGCGGTTGCTGGTCTGCGGCATCGTCACCAACGGCGGCGTCGCCTCGACCGTGCGCGACGCCCATGTCCGCGACTTCGACACCATTTTGCTGGAGGACGGCTGCGCCGCCTTCACGCCGCAGGTCCATGACGTCTCGGTCGCCGCCCTGCGCCCGGTCTGCCGGGTGGCGACGGTCGCGGCGATGCTGGAGGAGTTGTCCGCGCCATGAGCCGCATCCTGCCCGCCGACGGGGTGACGTTCGAATTCACGGTGCCCGTCGTCGTGATCGGCGGCGGTGCGGCCGGGATGATCGCTGCGCTCGCCGCCCATGAACGCGGAGCGGAGGTGCTGGTGCTGGAGCGCGACGCGCTCCCCCAGGGCTCCACCGCCCTGTCGGCCGGGCTGATCCCGGCGCCGGGCACCCGCTGGCAACGCGCCGCCGGGATCGAGGACAGCCCGGAGCGCTTCGCCGCCGACATCATCGCCAAGGCGAAGGGGGAGCCCGAGCCGGCGGACGTGTCCCGCGTCGCCCGCGCGGTCGGCCCGGCGCTGGAATGGCTGGCCGACCGCTACGGCCTGCCGTTCTCGGTGGTCGACAACTTCACCTATCCCGGCCACAGCGCCCGGCGCATGCACGGGCTGCCCAGCCGGTCGGGGGCGGAGCTGATCGACCGGCTGCGCGGTGCCGTCGAGGCCGCCGGCATCGACGTGCTGTGCGAGGCCCAGGTGACCGCGCTCCACGCCGACGGCCCGCGCGTGCGCGGCGTGGAGGTGACCCGGCCCGACGGCAGCGTCGAGCGGGTCGGCTGCGCCGCCCTGATCCTGGCCTGCAACGGCTATGGCGGCAACCGGGCGCTGGTCGAGCGCCATGTGCCGGAGCTGGCCGACGCGCTCTATTTCGGCCATCCCGGCAACCAGGGCGACGCGCTGCTCTGGGGCGAGGCGCTGGGGGCGGCGACGCGCCACCTGTCGGGGCATCAGGGCCACGGCTCGGTCGCCCATCCCGCCGGCATCCTGGTCACCTGGGCGACGGTCACCGAAGGCGGCGTGCAGGTGAACAGCGCAGGCCAGCGCTTCTCCAACGAGGCGCAGGGCTATTCGGAGCAGGCCGCCGTGGTGCTGCGTCAGCCCGACGGCATCGCCTGGACCGTCTTCGACGAGCGCATCGCCGCCGTTGCCCGCCAGTTCGAGGATTTCCGGCAGGCCGAGGCGATGGGCGCGGTGCTCGGCGCCGACAGCCCGGCGGACCTGGCCCGTCTGATGAAGGTCGACGCGGCGACGCTGACCGCCACGCTAGCCGAGGTTGACCGGTTGAAGGCTGTGGGCGGGACCGACGGCTTCGGCCGGGAATTCACCGGTTCGGCGCCGCTGGTCGCCCCTTACCGCGCCGTCCGCGTCACCGGCGCCCTGTTCCACACCCAGGGCGGGCTGGTCGTGGATGAGGATGCGCGCGTCTTGAGCGGGCAGGGCGGGGCGCTGCCCAACCTCTACGCCGCCGGCGGGGCCGCCTGCGGCGTGTCGGGATCGAAGGCGTCCGGCTACCTGTCCGGCAACGGGCTGCTGACCGCGGTGGCGCTGGGGCGCATCGCCGGAACAGCCGCCGCGGGCGCCGTAAAGGAGGAAAGCACCCCATGACGCAGTCCCCCCGCAGCCTGTTCGACAAGGTCTGGGACGCCCATCTGGTGGCGACCCGGCCGGACGGTCAGGCGCTGCTCGCCATCGACCGCCATTTCCTGCACGAGGGCTCGTTCCACGCCTTCGGCATGATCGACCACGCCAAGCGCCCGGTGCGCCGGCCGGAGCTGACCTTCGCCGTCGCCGACCATTATGTGCCCTCGCACAGCCGCGCCAAGCCGATCGCCGACTCCGAGATCGCCAACATGGTGACGATGCTGGAGGCGAACGCCGGGCGCCACGGCCTGCGCCACTTCGGCCTGCACGACCCGGCGCAGGGCATCGTCCATGTGCTGGCGCCGGAGCAGGGGCTGACCCTGCCGGGCCTGACCATCGTCTGCGGCGACAGCCACACCTCGACCCACGGCGCCTTCGGGGCGCTCGCCTTCGGCATCGGCGCCACCGAGGTCTCGCACGTGCTGGCGACCCAGACGCTGTGGCAGCGCCGGCCCAGGACCATGCGCGTCACCATCGGCGGGACGCTGGGTGCGCATGTAACGGCCAAGGACCTGATCCTGGCGGTGATCGGCTTCATCGGCGCCGACGGGGCGGCCGGCCACGTCATCGAATACGCGGGAAGCGCCATCCGCGGCCTGTCGATGGAAGGCCGGCTGACCATCTGCAATATGTCGATCGAGGCGGGCGCGCGGGCCGGCATGATCGCCCCTGACGACACCACCTTCTCCTGGATCGAGGGGCGGACCTACGCCCCCAAAGGCGCCCTGTTCGACCGCGCCGTCGAGCATTGGCGCACCCTGCCCAGCGACCCGGATGCCGCCTTCGACCGCGAGGTGTCGCTCGACGCCGCCACCATCGCCCCGTCGGTCACCTGGGGCACCAGCCCGGAGACCGCGGTACCGGTCACCGGCGCGGTTCCCGATCCCGGTGCCGAGAGCGACCCGGTGCGCGCCGGCCAGATGCGCAAGATGCTCGACTACATGGGGCTGACCCCCGGCACGCGGCTGGAGGAGGTCGGCATCGACCGCGTCTTCATCGGCTCCTGCACCAACGCCCGGCTGGAGGACCTGCGCGCCGCCGCCGCCGTGCTGCGTGGCCGCCGCGCCGTGGTGCCGGGGCTGGTCGTCCCTGGTTCGGTCCCGGTGCGCCGTCAGGCCGAGGCGGAGGGGCTGGACCGCGTCTTCATCGACGCGGGCCTGGAATGGGGCGAGCCCGGCTGTTCGATGTGCGTCGGCATCAACGGCGACCTCGTTCCGGCCGGGGAGCGCTGCGCCTCCACGACCAACCGCAACTTTCCAGGCCGTCAGGGTCCGAACGCCCGCACACATCTGATGAGTCCGGCGATGGCCGCCGCCGCCGCCGTGACGGGGCGCCTCTCCGATGTCCGCAAGCTGGGAGCTTCGTAAGGATGGACCCCTTCGTCACGCTGACCGCGCCGGCGGTGCCGCTCGACATCGCCAACATCGACACCGACCAGCTGCTCCCGGCGCGCTTCCTGAAGAAGCCACGCAGCGCCGGCTACGGCAACTTCCTGCTCCGTGACGAGCGCAAGCCGGGCTTTCCGCTGGACGACCCCGCCTATGTGGGCGCCCGCGTGCTGGTGACCGACCGCAACTTCGGCTGCGGGTCGTCACGGGAGGGGGCGGTCTATGCGCTGGTGGACGGTGGGTTCCGCTGCGTCGTTGCCCCCAGCTTCGGCGACATCTTCGCCGCCAACGCCGCCAAGAACGGCCTGCTGACCATCACCTTGCCGGAGGAAACGGTGGCGGAGCTGCGCCGCCAGCTGCAGGAGACGCCGGGCGCCGCCGTCACCGTGGACCTGCCGGCCCAGACCCTGACCGGTCCGGACGGCCGCCCGCTGGCCTTCCCCATCGACCCGTTCAAGAAGGAATGCTTGATCGAGGGCCTCGACGACGTGGCCCTGACGCTGCGCCACCAGGACGCCATCGACGCCTTCGACCGCGCCGACGCCGCGGCGCGGCCCTGGCTGGTGCCGGGCGGCTGACGGGCTGCGCACACCGGATCACGGTGCCGCGTCGCAGACCACCCGATTGCGGCCGCCGTTCTTCGCGCGGTACAGCGCCTCGTCCGCCCGGGCAAGCACCGCGGCGATGCTGGTCTCGGCCGGCCGCAGCGCGCTGACTCCAATGCTGACGGTGAAGGAGAGGACGGACCCGGCGCCGTTGGCGATCCGCACGTCTGTTTCGGCCAGCGCCCGGCGCAGCCGCTCCGCCAGCAGCGCCGCACCCTGCGGCGGCGTCTCCGGCAGCAGGATGGCAAACTCCTCGCCGCCCAGCCGGCCCAGGACGTCGGCGCCGCGCACCAGGGACCGGCAGACACGGACCACGCTGCGGATCGCCTCGTCCCCGGTGGCGTGGCCGTAGGTGTCGTTGACCTTCTTGAAATGATCGATGTCCAGCATGATCGCCGACAGCGGCTGGCCGCTGCGCTGCGCCCGCGCCACCTCGTCGGCGGCCCGCGCCATGAAGCGCCCGCGGTTCAGCGCCCCGGTCAGGGAATCGGTGGTGGCCAGCCGTTCCAATTGGCGCTGCATGTCGACCACGCGGGAGGCGGCGAGCAGCCGGGCGCGCAGCCATGTCAGGTCCAGCGGCTTGCGCAGGAACTCGTCGGCGCCGTTCTCCACGACCTCGAAGAACTGATTGGTGATGCTGCCGGGGATCATCAGCATCAGGTAGAGGTGCCGTTCCCGCTGGGCCGCGCGCAGATGCCAGCAGATCTCCACGCCCTCCATCTCGCCAACACGGAAATCGACGAGCGCGATGTCGATGGGCTCATCGCGGCAGCGGGCCAGCGCCGCCTGACCGCTTTCGGCGAAGGCCGTCTGATGGCCGAAGCCTTCAAGCTGCTGGCAGAGCACCGTGCGCGCCATGCGCGAATCATCCACCACCAAAATCCGCATACGGCCTCCACGACCATAGTGCGAGAGAAGCACATAGCCTTGAAGGAAACATTACAACCGTATGGATTTTCGAGTGAACCCGGATCAAGGGGTTGCAAGCGCCGATTTGACTGAAAAAAGCCAAATGCAAGCGCAATGCGTTGAAAAAAGATGCTCAACGGCGGGCAGCGTTACTCATTGCATGTGGAAAGTGCGGTGGCGGAGGGGTGTCCGCTTACACTTGAATAAAAACAAATAGTTAATATCGACATGTCTCTGTTACCCATCAAAAAACCCATCAACAGGCGCCGATGAAGAGCGAAGTGCCGCGAACCTCAGCGACACTTTAGCAGCAAATGTTAGGCACCTACGGCGGCTCCTTCTCCAGGTCCTTCTCCAGGTCCTTCTCCGGCTTGATCTCCAAGTCGTTCTCCAGCTCGCGCACTATGTTGAGAACGAGCAAAAACACGCAAAACATGAGAATAGCAGATTGATTATTAAGTTGCTGAAGAGAGCGCTTCCTCAACTGGAAAATCTCAACGTCTTGAATTTCTGATGTTTTCAAAATTCTCGAAAAACAAAATGGAATTTGGGGTGGCTAGAGGCTTGACCGCGAGATTCCGACTCGCATAGTTGAACTCATGCGAACACCAGCGCTTTAAAGCGCAATCCAACAACACCCCGCGAAACATTCATATGCATGAAGTGCAAAAGGAGCCTGCAATGCAGACGAATCCTATCGCTATGACTGTTGCTGAAGCTAAAGCAAAAATTGGTGTCGGGACGACAAAGTTTTATGAGCTTCTCAATGAGGGAAAAATTGATGCTGTAAAAATTGGGCGCAAAACGCTGATTTTGACTAATTCTCTGGAGAAGTACGTGGCTAATCTTCCTCGGCGCCCCGTAAAACGATAAGCAGGGAGGCCTAGCTGTGTCCGACATAATCATCTCAGCCATCCAGAAGAACGTGGCGGAGGAACTGCGCGTTACCCTGACCGAGTTCAACGGCCATCCGCTGTGCGACCTCCGCACCTTCGTCGAGTACCGCAGCACCAGCGAAATCGGCCCCACGAAGAAGGGCGTCACGTTCGGCGTGGCGTTGCTCCCGCAGATCATCGCCGGCCTCCAGGACGCGGAAGCTGAGGCCCGGCGGCGGGGGCTGCTGTGATGGGGGCAGGCGCAACACCCGCCAGCCGGAAGTTTGCTCCCAGTCACATCGACTGTGGGCGAACTGCGGCCGGACTGTGGTCGAACTCAGACCGCCGCCTTCTCGCAATTTCAAAGAGTTGGCCGAAACCCCACCGGGCGCGGTGGGGCGCTGGTCGTGAAGGAATGGTGCGATGGGAAAGCCTTTAAGTCCGAAGATCAAGGATGTCGGCGGCCCCCCTAGCGATCAAGCTTGGGTCTGGGCGTCAACAGAATTGATGAGTTCGCCGGCATGGCGAGCTCGGTCGATTTACTGTGTTCGCCTTATCGAGTTCTTGCAAATCGAACACATGGCCCATGGTGGTTATGAAAACGGGAAGTTGAAGGCCACTTACGATCAGCTTGATAGATTCGGGATTCCCCGAAAATACATCAAGGCAACCATACAAGAAGCCGAGGGGTTGCGGCTAATTGAGGTTCAGCAGGGAGGGCAAAAGGGTGTGGTGGAGAACCACGCCAGCCTTTACCGGCTTACCTTTTATCATTCGAGCGTTAAAGGACGGCCTGGGGAGCGCTCGTACTATGTGGCGCCAAGCAACGAGTGGAAGACGATCACGGCTGAAATGGCCAGAGAGGTTGAGAGAACTGCAACTGAAGCCCGATCAGCCTCGCGTGTGGGGCGGAGTGAACGGTCTAAACGGTCGGCGGGAGATAAACGGAACGCAAGTTCCCGCGTAGGGAACTTAAACGGTTCCCGCGTAGGGAACTCCGACGATTCAGAAACCATGCAAAATCAATCACTAAACGAAGTACCCTATGCGGGAACCGCTATATATATCTTGGCCCCCCACAGCGAACCGCCCGGCGATGGACAAACGTTTACCGCCACCGCCTTCGATCTCGAGACACAGCCCGTGGTCGTTCCTCCAGATGACACCCTCCGCTGTGCCCTGAAATCCCGCCTTTTGGATCTCGGACGCGGCGGCGTCTCAGGCATCGCCAGAGCCGTAGGTGTCGAACGCTCTACGCTCTCGAATTTTGCCGCTGGCCGCACTGATCTAGGCAACGGCCCGCGCCAGAGGCTCATTGACCTGCTGACTTCGGTAGAGGAATCGTCACATGGCAAACAAGAGCAGCAACAGGATGCCACCCCGTTATGGTCGCGTCACAACATTGCAAGAGCTTCGTGAGCGCGAGCGGTTCCGGTTTAATGCCGAGATCCTGACTGGCAATTTCCCATCACCACCGGATCGTGCTGCCCCGGCCGGTCCCGAAGGCCGCAAGGGCGAACTGGTCATCGGCGCATTCCCCATCGGCTCCGCCTTGGTCATGCCGTCGGCGCGCCCCAAACCCCCACGCCGCCGCGGTCGCCGTCAAGTGCAACTCGTCTTGGACCTCCAGCCGCCGCGGGACTGATGCCTGCGGTCCCGCTTTGGTCCCTCAGCGGACTTGCCTTATGTCCTGGGATATCCCTCTGGCCGGTCTCCCATGCCTCCAACCGCCACAACCACCACGGCTCACACCACCGAATCACCTGAAGTAAAAGAGGAATTGCCGATTTCTGTGTGACCGGTCAACCACCGCCGGCTCCACCGCCAGCACCACCGAAACGGCGATAAAACGTCACGGCCGTCACGAATCCGGCACAGAGGCAGCACGCCAACCGGCACACCTCACAGCCGGACAACTGGTTGACCCAGCATGCAGAATTCTGGTCACGTCGGTGCAGCCGGCACGGTGCCGGCACAGGAGGTGAACCGGCCCCGGCACGGCGTCACCCCTCGCCCCGCCGCCCCGGCGAAATTCGGCCCCACGCCGCTGCCTTGGAGATGGGGTTTGAGTGAGGAAACTTCCCGAGGCAAGGATCTGTCGAGGAAAATTGAATTTTAGTGGTCTGGCGAGATGCGTCGTTGTTCGTCCGCGACTCGGAGGAGGCTATCCTTGCGGTGGTCTCTCAAATCATTTCGGATCATGAGCAAGCTCGACGCTCCACCTTCTGTCCCTTTGCTCGAAGCCGCCACCGCCGTGCCGGTCCCGACTGGTGACCAGCTCGTCCAGGCCGAACCGGACGCCATGCAGTGGTGCCGGACCTTCTGGCGGAGCATGCAGGACCGTCTACGCCGCAAGGCCCGGGAACTGGAGCGCGAAGCCGAACGCCGTGACGGCATCGCAGCGAACCTGAACGTCTGGGTGGCGCGCAATTTCCCTTGGGTGCACGGCTCGCGCAACGCCGCCCGCCTCGACGCGATCAGCTTCCGCGCCGCCGCGGCGATCTGTCGGGAGGGTTCTGCCTATGCTCGTTCCGCGCTGGCCGATCTGAGCGCCGATCCCGCAGGTCCGTTCATTGTGCCGGCGGCGATCCTGGAGCGCGCCGAGTCCGCGACCGAGCGCGATGGCGAATGGACCGGTGGCGACCGCCTGGCCCCAGACACGCTGTCCGCGATCCGCATTCCCGACGTCGACCGGCTGGCGCATCGCCGCGCCGACCTCGGGTTTCCGCCGACCTTCGAGATGACCGATCCGGAGCATGAGGGAGACGCCGACGCCCGGCGATGGAGCCGGTTCTTCCGTCTCGACGGCTCCGTCGACTGGCCGCGGGTGATCGACGTGACCAAGGAGGTGCAGGCCTCGCTCGCCGGCCGCCGTGCCGCGCGGGCCGCTGATGCCCAGGTTGCGGAGAGCCGAGATCGCCAGCGACTCGCTGAGGCCGCCACCGCCTCGCCGCTGCACCACCTGTGCGCCAAGTCCACCGACGGCCCGGCGCTGGTTATTCCGTTCGTGCGTGAGGGCAGCAGCGGTGAGCGCCGGAACACGCTCGACGATTCGGACGGCTACGTCGGTGCGCCGGCCGGCGAGGTGAGAACGCCGCTCCAGCAACTCGTCGCGGCCCGGCAGATTGACGCCGTCCAGGCCGCTGCCGGGGAGTTGTTTGCCCAGCAATTCGTTACCGCCGACTTCGCCCTGGGGAAGGGCACCGACTACGCCTTGGTGCGCGGCGGCGAGATGGTCGCCGAGAAGATACCCAGCACCGAGGCCGAGGAGGCCCGACGTTGGGTTTTCGCAGCCATGGACGCGCTTGGCGGCGGCGCCTCGCCGGCGGCGATGGCAGTGTGGTCGGTGGTAGGAGCGCAGACTGCGCTCGACAGGTTCGCGCGTTCACGCCACTTCCGGATGCCCGGCGGCCAGCGCTGGCTCTCCGTGGAGGAGGCGGAGGGAGTCCTGCGCCAGGGGCTGGCCGCGCTCGCTGCTTACCTTACCGCGCCGACGGTCGAGCACCAGCACCGACGCCACGGGCTGAAGGTCCGGGTGGACGGGGCGGTGGAGCTGTCCTTCCTGGTTGGCTCCAGGCGGTTCAAGGTGGTGGCGACCTATGATCCCGCTCGGAAAGCTTGGGTGGGGCATAGGATGGCGCCGCGGAAGCTCCGCGAAGGTGAGAAGACCCCTACGGAGTTCCGGCACTGGAGCGTGAAGGCGGTGAATATCGCTCAGTTGGCCGAGGCGGCTGTCGGGGCAGCGGTGTCGTACTGCCGGGCGCTGACCAAGGCGCAATAGAACGTCCGTCTTTGAGGCTCTCCTTTGCGTTGTTGAGCCCGTTCAGATCGCCATGCGACGATGAGGGGTGATCAGGTGCCTTTGAATGACGGGCTCGGAGGCTTCGATGGCGAAGGTAAAAGCTATCGGTCAGCGTGGTTCTTGGTTTGCCGACGTGGATGGCGAAAGGCTTCCCTGCGTCCACCAGCATTGGGTGGCAGGCAATCGTTACCATGACCCACAGGCGATCCCTGGCGAGAAAAAATGGGATGAATTGATTGGAGCAATAAGGCGTGGCCGTGTCATCCTAACAAAAGATAAGGTATCCGCTGATCAACGTTCTTTTAAAAGGCGCGGATATGTAGCGGTTTTCGCCGTTGATGACGTTAAAGTTTATGGGAATGATTTAACATTCCGCCTCGCAAACAGAATTTCTGAGTTAGTTTAGTAGGGAAAATTCCTGCCTGTCTGCGAGTATCCCGACTGTCCCTATCCGCAGCATCTGTTTGTAGGTGCTGACGGTGGCCTCCATCTCAATTCGGTGGGCCGACGCGATGCTGCGGAGCCTGATGACCTCGCGCAGTGCCACGACATTGAAGCCGGTCGCCTCCATCTCTGTGCCTCTACCGGCCCCGCGACACTCCGCCAGTAGCACATGTAATCTATGGGCTGAAATCAGCGCTTGAGACCTCTTGATAACCCCCTTGACAGCTCGTTCGAGAAAAAGTAGTAGTTGTCTCGATAGGCGTAGTGTGCCTGCCAAAAATTCATCCCCCTGAGAATCCGCCCGCCCGCCCGACTCGCCCGTGGCGGGTTTCGTTGTCTCAGGGAGTGGCATCCTTGCCCTGTTGCGTGACAGAAGGATCGATCTGATCGAACCGCCTCCACATCGCGAAGGCGAGCCGGGCGGTGAGGTCGGCGGCTTTGTCAACGGTCTGAGCATCATAGTTGGTCTTCGCGATGAGGATGGCGGTCGCCTGAATGCAGGCCGCCTTGATGATGGCTTCGTCCGTCGGCATCGGTCACTTCTCGCGTTAGTTTGCGCGATCAAGCTGCGGTCTGAAGGGTCGTCCTGCCCACGAGTGCATCTGGGGTGCAACATCAGGTGAGCTGAAGTTGTCCTAAGATTCGAAGGTGTGTGCCGATGCCCGGAAATCCGTTCTACCGCTCCTCCTTCTGGTTCGTTCTCCGCCGCGAGGCACTGAAGCGTGACGGGTACCACTGCACGGTGGAGGGCTGCCAGACGCCGACGCACGCCCTCCACGTCGACCACATCCAGACTCGCCCGCGGGGTGCCACCGGTCCGACGTCCGCTGACGTGCTGCCCAACCTGCGGACCCTGTGCGGCAATCACGACCGCATGGTGAAGGAGGGCGCCAGCGGGCGTAGGGGCAACGGTGGGCAGCTAATCGTCCGGGGCTGCGACGCGTCAGGCCGGCCGCTCGATCCCAACCATCCCTGGAACAAGCGGGGCGCCTGATCGGCGTCGCCGCGGTCGTTCACCCCGCGCTCAGCCTGGACCCTGCTGAGACAGACCACTCTCCGCCCTGCCGGAGAAGCCGACATCCGGAGGCACGGCCAGCATCATCAACCCGCCGGGTAGGGGGGCCTCCAATCTCGGGGGAAAGAGGGGGCTGGGACCGGTTGGGGCCTCCATTTTCACAAAACTTGAAATTCGGGGAGGGGGTTTCCGACCGCCCTTTCGGAGAAAATCGCCATGACACTCACGGTGATCGACGGTGCTGGCCTCGATATCGAGGAACCGGATTGGGATGCCCTGATCCCCAATGCCGGGCGCAGCAAGGCCGGCGACAATAGCCGGTGGCGCGCGGTGGCCGGCCAGGAATGGCGCCGGGTCACCGCGGCGATGCGCGCGGCTGGTACCCTTGGCCCGGAGAACCGGCACCAGCTCCAGCGTTTGGTCCTCAGCTACGTCCGGTACGACATCGCGGCGGCCAAGATGTTCCAGGGCGGCGCGGTGGTGAAGTCGCCCCGCACCAAGGTCCCGATGCACAGCCTGTGGCAGGCGGAGATGCGTCAGGCCGACGAAGCGGCGACCAAGGCGGAGGTGGAACTCGGGATTCCGCCGCGGCGCCGGGGCGGCGCCACCGCTGCCAAGCGCAACACGAAGAAGCGGACCGCAGCCCATGACTTCCTTGCCAGCCGCTGACACCGTCGCCCGCATCTGCCAGGAGGTCACGGCCGAACGCATCGTCGTCGGCGATCTCGTCGGGCGGGCGGTTGAACGGCATCTTCGCGACCTGAGGGACGGACCGGGACGCGGGCTGGTGTTCGATGTCGCCGCGGCGGAGCGGGCGATCCGGTGGTTCCCGTCCATGCTGACCATCACCGGCGGCGTGAAGGCGAACGAGCCTTTCAATCTGCTGTGGTATCAAGCCTTCATCACGGGCCAGCTCTTCGGCTGGAAGCGGGCGGACACCGGGTTCTGGCGGTTCCGCTCCGTTTGGGTGGAAACCGGTAAAGGACAGGGAAAAAGCCCGTGGATGGCCGGGCTTGGCCTCTATGGCTTGCGCTTTTCCGGTGTTCCGCGGGCCGAGGTCTATTCGGCGGCGGCCACCAAGGATCAGGCGCGCGTCATCTTCAAGGACGCCGTCTCGATGGTACGGGCACAGGTCCCGGACAACGACGAGACGCTGGAGCAGTTCTGCGGCATCCGCCCCCGTGGCACCGGCGACGAAACCTGGAAGCTCGAATGGGATGGGGCGGCGGAAGGGCTCGGGACCTGCACCTTTTCCCCGGTGGCGTCGTCGGACACGCAGTCCGGGCCGAAGCCGTTGCTGGTGCTGGTCGATGAGGTGCACGAGCTGAAGAGCGCGGACGTCATTGAGACCTGGGAACAGGCAATCACCAAGGTACCGGGGAACTCGTGTCTGATCATGGGCACGAACACCGCGGCGGCCGATCAGGTCGTCGGCACCGAGTACAGCGACTATTATGAGGACGTGGTGCTGGGCGCCCGAGAGGACGACACCTCGCTCGTCTTCATCGCCCGGACCGACAAGGACGACAAGCCCTTCGAGGACCCCTCTTGCTGGGCAAAGTCGCTGCCGGCGCTCGGGGTGACGTTCGAACGTTCGAACATCCAGGCGCAGGTGCAGAAGGCGCAAGGGCTTCCGTCGAAAGAGCTGGCGGTTAAACGGTTGTACTTCGGCGTCAAGGTCGGTGCCGCGGACTGCTGGATCGAATGGGGGCTGTGGGAATCGGTCCTGGGCGACATCGACGAGGCCGAATTCCGGGACTGGGACTGCTGGCTCTCCCTGGACCAGTCGAACCGCATCGACTTCACCGCCCTCGGCAAGACCTGGATTCGTCCGACGGACGGGCACCGCTTCGTCAAGGTTCGCTATTTCACGCCAGCGGACACGCTGGCGCAGCGGGCCGACGAGGACAAGGCGCCCTACGTGGCTTGGGCGCGCGAGGGCCTGATCGAAGCCGTGCCGGGCCCGACCATCCCGAAGGCCCACGTAGCGCGGGCGGTGAAGGAAGAGATGGTCCGTAACCGCGTCGTCGGCATGGCCTTCGATCCCGCCCAGATTCAGGACTTCGAGGAAGCGGCCCGGGACGTCGGGCTCGACGTCTGGCGCTACGAGGGGCCGGACAAGCCCGGTGGATCGGGGCTCAAGATGGTGCGCCACGGACAAGGGCCTCGGGGGTTCGACAGCCCCTCGTCGCTGTGGATGCCGCGGTCGGTTCGAGAGACCGAAGAGGCCATCGTCAACAAGGCCGTCACCATCCACCGGTCGCCCGTCACGAACCTGTGCAGCGCGAACCTGATGCTCGCTGATGACGGGCTCGGCAACCGGACGCCGGCCAAGCGGCGGTCCCGTGGCCGCATCGACGGAATGCTCACGGTGATCATGGGCATGGGGGCGGCGGGCGGAATGGTCAGCAAGGCAACCCAGAAATCTTGGTGGGAGGAAGACTGATATGGGATTCTGGTCGCGCCTCGGCCAAGCGGCGGTCCCGTGGCCGCATCGACGGAATGCTCACGGTGATCATGGGCATGGGGGCGGCGGGCGGAATGGTCAGCAAGGCAACCCAGAAATCTTGGTGGGAGGAAGACTGATATGGGATTCTGGTCGCGCCTCCCGTGGAACCGGAAGAACGCCACGCTGGAACTGTTCCGCGAAGTCTACGGATCGTCGCCGGTGCGCTCCGGAGTGACGGTCACCTGGAAGACGGCGCTGGAGGTGACGGCGGTCCTGCGCTGCGTCGCCGTCATCTCGGACGGCCTTTCCACCGTGCCGCTGAAGCTCTTCCAGAAGACGGGCTCCGGCCGGACGGAGGCGACCGACCATCCACTCCACGACGTCCTCACGACGGCGCCGAACGACTGGCAGGACAGCCTGCAGTTCCGCGAAACGCTGGCCTTCCACGTGGCGCTCTGCGGCAACGCCTTCGTCTTCGTCAACCGGGTGCGCGGTCGAATTTCGGAGCTGCTCCCGCTGGAGCCTGGGCGGGTGGAGGTCAAGCGCGAGTCGAATTGGCAACTGCGCTACTGGGTTACCGGTCTCGACGGTCACCGTGAGGAGGTTCCAGCCGAGGCGATCTGGCACCTGCGCGGCCCCTCCTGGAATGGCTACATGGGCCTGGAACCCGTCCGTCTCACGCGCGAGGCTATCGGCCTGTCGATGGCCCTGGAACAGTCCCATGCCCGGCTGCACAGAAACGGCGTCAAGCCGAGCGGGGTCTACAGCATCGAAGGGACGCTCGACAAACCCCAGCATGAACGCCTTCAGGAGATCATCGCCCAGCACATGGCCGGCGTCGACAACACGGGTAAGCCGCTGATCCTGGACCGTGCGGCGAAGTGGCTGTCCATCGCCATGACCGGAGTCGATGCGCAGCACCTGGAAACGCGGAAGCATCAGATCGAGGAAATCTGCCGGGGGTTCGGCGTCAACCCCATCATGGTCGGCTACAGCGACAAGACAGCGACCTACGCCAGTGCCGAGCAGATGTTCATCGCGCACGCGGTCCACACCATCCGGCCCTGGCACCGCCGCTTCGAGGCGTCCATCCGGCGCTTCCTTCTGACGACCGAAGAACGGCGCGCCGGCTTCTACCCGAAGTTCCTCGACAACGAGCTGATGCGCGGCGCCGCGAAGGACCGTGCCGAGTACTACGCCAAGGCGCTCGGTTCCGGCGGCACCAAGGGGTGGATGACCCAGAACGAGGTGAGGGACTGCGAGGAGATGGAGCGATCCTCCGATCCCGAGGCGGACAAGCTCCCGCAGCCGACCGCGAAGCCGGCGCCAGTCGCCGCTCCAACACCAACTCCATAGGACGCCCCATGCTGCATTCATCGTTCGGCCTCCGCGAGGTGAAGCTCGCGGGCGGCGACGCCATGACCTTTTCCGGCTACGGCGCCGTGTTCGACAACGTCGACTCCTATGGCGATCTGATCGTCAAGGGCGCCTTTACCGACACCCTGGCGCGGGCGAAGTCCACCGGCCAGTGGCCGGCCATGCTCATGCAGCACGGCGGCTGGGGAATGGGCGCCGACGACATGACGCCGGTCGGCATCTGGACCTCCCTGGAGGAGGACAGCATCGGCCTGAAGGTCGAGGGAAAGCTCGCGGATACCATCCGTGGGCGGGAGGCCTACGGGCTGCTGAAGATGGACCCCCGACCGGCCATCGACGGCCTGTCGATCGGCTACATCGCGAAGACCTGGGAGGCCCGGAGCAAGCCGGAAGACCCGCGCCGCAAGCTGACAAAGGTGGACCTCCTGGAAGTATCGCTCGTGACCTTCCCGGCCAACCCCAAGGCGCGCGTCGGCTCGGTAAAGTCCGCCGGCGGCTTGAGCATCAAGGATGCGGAGGAGGCCCTGCGCGAGGCCGGGTTCAGCCGCACAGAAGCCAAGGCGATCCTCGCCAAGGGCTTCAAGGCCATCGACCAGCGCGAGGCTGGTGACGGCGATCTGGGGGCCGCGCTGTCGCGGCTCGTTTCGACCATTTCCAAGTAAAGGGGAGCACAATGCCTCGCGATAGCTATGAGTACGAGATGAAGGACGCCGGTGGCGGCGACGTCGCCACGGTGATCGACCAGCTCGGACGCGCGTTCGAGGAGTTTAAATCCAAGAACGAGACCGAGCTGAAGGAGATGAAGGCCGGCATCAAGGCCGCCCCTGCGGATCTTACCAAGGTGGAGGAGGCGCTCGACAAGCTCCAGGCCGCGAAGGACGCCATCGAGGCCAAGGCGGCGGCGGAGCAGAAGCGCATCGACGATCTGGAAAAGCGGCTCAACCGGCCGGGCGGTCTCGGCACCGATGCCGGCAAGGCGGAAGCCGAACTGAAGTCGTTCCAGGTTCTGCTGAAGTCGCACAGCGCCATGTACAACCGGCCGGCCCCGGCGGAGGTCGGCGCTGACGGCTACACGGCCTACAAGTCGGCCTTCAACGCCTTCCTGCGCAAGGGCTCCCACCTCCTGGAGCCCTCCGAGGTGAAGACCCTGTCTGTCGGGTCCGACCCGGACGGCGGCTACCTCGTCCAGGCCGACGTCACCGGCCGCATCCAGACTCGCGTCTATGAGACGTCGCCGATCCGCCAGATCGCCTCCGTTCAGCAGATCAGCACCGACGCGCTGGAGGGCATCAACGACCTGGACGAGGCGGACGATCTGGTGATGCTGGGCGAGACCCAGGCGCCCGGCGACGGCAAGACGCCGAAGATCTCCAAGTGGCGCATCCCGGTGTGGGAGGGAGCCGTCGAGCCCAAGGCGACCCAGCAGCTCATCGAAGACGCCGCGGTGGACGTCGAGGCGTGGCTGGCCCGCAAGACGGCCGACAAGATCGCCCGCGGCCAGAATCGCCGCTTCGTGACGGGCAGCGGCAGTTCCGAGCCCCGCGGCTTCTGCTCCTACCCGACGGTGGCGGCCGGCGATGGCAGCCGCCCCTGGGGCAAGCTGGAGCACATCCTCTCAGGAGCGTCCGGTGACTTCAGTGGCGAGAACCCGGCGGACAAGCTGTTCGACCTGATCGGTGCCGTCAAGGACGCCTATCTGGCCAACGCGCGCTTCGTGACCCGCCGTGAGGTCATCACCAAGGTGCGCAAGTTCAAGGAGAGCGCCACCGGCAATTACCTCTGGCAGCCCGGACTCCAGCAGGGCCAGCCGCAGCAGCTCCTCAGCTTCCCGGTGACCATCGCGCAGGACATGCCGGGGCTGGGTGCCGGCTCGCTCTCGCTGGGATTCGGTGATTTCACCGAGGGCTACCAGATCGTCGACCGGCTCGGGCTGACGGTGATCCGCGACAACCTGACCCTGAAGCCGTACGTCAAGTTCTACACCCGTGTCCGCTTCGGTGGCGGCGTCCTGAATTTCGAGGCGATCAAGTTCCTGAAGTTCGCGGCGTCCTGATCGCCGGGTCCAATCCACAGTCAGCGAGAAGGGCGCCCATTGCGGCGCCCTTTCGCTTTTCGGCCTGAAGGAGGGCCACGATATGCGCGATTCCCTGAATGGCTGCCACCCGCTGGTGGCGATCCCGCCGGGTGCGGCGGTCACCGACAACACGCCGCTGATCGGCAGCGTCATCGACGTGCTGGGCTACGACTCTCTTACCTTCGCCGTCCAGGTCGGCTCTCTGGCCGACGCCGACGCGACCTTCGCCGTGACAGTGGAGCACGGCAACGCCGCCAACCTGTCGGACGCCGTGAACGTGCCGGCGGAGCAACTGGTCGGCACGCTGGCCCTGGCCGGCTTCACCTTCGCTGATTCCTACAAGACGCGGAAGGTCGGCTACGTCGGCAACAAGCGCTACGTCCGCCTCTCCGTGACACCGGCGAACAACGCTGGGGCCGCCTACATCGCCGCGGTCGCGGTGCTGAGCGGCGCCCATCAAGAGCCGACCCCGAATCCGCCGGTGTGATGGCTCCGGTTCGATGGTTGGGGCGGCTCCCTGGCCGCCCTCAATTTGTGAGGTGCCCATGCTCACCACCGCCGACGCGCTGAAGGCCGAACTCGACATCACCGGCCCGGATCAGGATCTGTCCCTGGAGCTGCTGATCAGGCAATGGTCGGCGACGATCGAGCGATACTGCCGACGGTCCTTCGCCGCGGTCGAAGCGACGGAGACGATCCGCGGCGACCGGCAGCGTGGCCGGCTGATCCTGAACCGGGTGCCGGTCGTCTCCGTCACGGCGGTGGTGCTGAACGGTGAAGCATTGCTGGATGGGGGCTGGGAGGTGGAGGATGCCGATGCGGGTTTCCTGCTCCGGATGGACGCTTCCGGCCATTCCCTCGGCTGGCCGGTCGGCAAGGTGGAGGTGACATACACCGCCGGCTTCGCCGCAATTCCGCCGGATGTGGAGCGCTGTTGCCTCGACCTCTGCGTCCGTGCCTACCACGCTCGCGGGCGTGACCCGGCGCTGCGCAGCTACGAGAACCCGGACGTTGAGAAGATGTCCTGGAGCGCGTCGGACACCGTCAAGACGGTGGGTGGCCTGCCGGAGGACATCGCCGGTCGGTTGGGTGGTTACCGGCTGGTCACCTTCGCATGAGCGCGGCAACCCGCTTCGCCGACTCCCTCCGCCGGTCCGGTCGGCCCTTGGAGCTGAAGCGCCGGGCCGGCACCGGCAGCACCTTCACCACCTGCACCGTCCACGGGAAGGACCGCGGCTATCAACCCACGGAACTTGTCGGCGGTGTGATCCAGGGCGACCGGCGCATCCGCATCGCGCAGGCCGACATCGAGGCGCAGAACTGGCCGGGGCCGCCGAAGAAGAGCGACCTCCTCGACGGCGGTACGGTGCAAGGCGCCCAACCGCTTCATGACGGAGCCGAACTCGTCGGCTTCGTGGTTTGGGTCAGGGGATAATCCATGAGCAGCCCTGAAGTCTGGCTCGATGCCTGCGCCCGCATCGATGCGGCGGCGCTCGTCCCGCCCGACCACATTTCCTGGCCGAACGAGGCCTTCGACCTTCCCGATCCCACCGCCGACCCGGCGCCGCTGTGGATGGCGGTGACGGCGAGCGGGAATCTGTCTTCCCCCATCGAACTCGGCGGCGGTGTCTGGCAGGAGGACGGGGCGATCTGGGTCCACTGCTTTACCCCAACCGGAACCGGTGAACTTGCCCTGCGCCAACTGGCCAAGGCCGTCGCCAACACCTTCCGCGATCTGCCGCCGGGGCCAGTCGTTTACACCGGCGCCGAAATCGGCATGGGCGAACCGGGCGACGAGAACGGCAACTGGTACCGCCTCTCCGTTCGCATCGAATATCGATTCCAAGACCTGTAGGCGCCTCGGCGCCGACCATCCCATCCAAACCAGCCGCCTCCGGGCGGCTTTTCTTTTGCCCGAAGGAGGGGCACCGACATGGCGACCACCGGGTACCAAGCCGGCCTTGAGGCCAACGACGTCCAACTGTCTTACGGCCTCGAAGCCGTCTGGGGGCAGGCGCCCGCGACGGCCTTCCAGGCGGTCCGCTACACCAGCGAGGGGTTCGCCGGTTCGAAGACGCGGCAGCGGCCCAACGAAATCAACGAATCCGGCCAGGCGTCGGCGGCGGTGACGACTGAAGAGAAGGCGGATGCCAGCGTCAACTTCGCCCTCTCGTACGGCACCTACGACGACCTGCTGGCCGGCATGCTGAACGGCGACTGGTCCTCCAACCTGAACATCACCGGCACCGACATCGCCGCGACGGCAACGGGGCTCACCTCCGCCACCGGCAACAAGTTCCAGAACGTCCGGATCGGCCAGTGGGTCAAAGTCACCGGCTTCGCCACGGCGGAGAACAACGGTTTCCGGCGCGTGACCGCCAAGGCGGGCAACGACGTCACTCTGGCCGGCGGCATGGCGGTGGAGGCGGCGGGCGCGGCGGTGATGGTGATGGGCTCGGTCCTGACCAACGGCACCACCTTCCAGAGCTTCTTCTTCCAGAAGCGGTTCAGCCCGAACATGTTCCTGACCTATCCGGGCACCTACCTGACCGGCGGCACCCTCAACGCCGGCCGCGGTCAGTTCATGCAGGGTGATTTCAAGGGCGCCGCGCAGTCGGAGCAGAAGGCGACCACCAACAGCTCCACCGGCGCCGTGCTCGCCGCGCCGACCGGCCGCGTTCACGACACCGTCGCCGGCTTCCAGGCGCTGCAGCTCAACGATGCCATCGTTCCGGCGGTCGTGGACAGCTTCAGCGTGTCGATCACGAAGGAGGGCGCCGGGGCGCAGTTCGGGCTCGGCGCGGCGGCGGCGCAGGGCATGACCCGCGGCACCTTCACGCTGTCGGGCAGCATGCGGACGTACTTCAAGAACTTCACCCTCTACGACCTCTTCCGGTCGGAGGCGCTGGGCGTCCTGAGCTATCGCACCCTCGACGCCGCCGGCAACGCCTACGTGCTGACCATTCCGGCTGCCGCGATCATGAATCCGAAGATCGTTGCCGGTGGCCCCGGACAGCCAGTGATGGCCGAGTTCCAGCTCGAAGGGAATCCGTCCCCGACGCTCGGCTACACCTTTCAGATCGACCGCCTCGCGGCCTGAGGTTGCCTCTGACCACCTGAACACCGAGACCCCGGCCCGACAGCCGGGAAACCTGCCTGCCCCTGGCCGGCGGGGTGACGGCGCTCGTCCATCACGAGCGTCACGGGGCGGTGTGTCGGCACCGCCCCGACCCCTTCAACCAACTGACATTGGAAAGACCAACACCATGGCGAAACTCTCCTCCTTCAAGCGCGACACCACCGCCTTCAACGACGGCGACTGGGTCCGCCCGGACCCCGGTGAGGATTTCGAGATCCGGACCCGCGGCCTGGGCGATGCCTACGCCGACGCCCAGGCGGCGAAGCAGCGCCGCGCGGCCAAGGGCTTCGGCGGCGACGCCGAGAAGCTCCCCGTGGCGATGAAGCGGCGGATCAATGTGGAATGCCTCATCGACCACGCCCTCCTCGACGTCCGCGGCCTTGAGCATGACGACGGCCGGTCGGTCAGCTTCTCCGAGTTCTGCGACATGCTGCGCTCCGACGAGTACCCGACCCTGGTCGCGGCGGCCTTCACCGCGGCCACCATGGTCGGCGATGCCCAGCGCGCCGACGTCGAGGACGCGGCGGGAAACTCCGCGCCCGGCTCCGCTTCGAGCTCGAATGGAGCCGCCACGCCGCCCTGCTGAACGACCTGCCGGACGAGGACAGGCCCGCGGCTCCCGCATTGGAGCCGTGGGTCCTCTGGGTCTGGCGGGCGTGGCACCGTCTCAGCGATGACCGGCCATGGATCGGGGGCGGCATGGCCGCCCCGACTCCGGGCCGCATCCCCTGGTCCACCGTCATGGAGTGGGCCGACCGCCACGGCTACGGCCCGGAGGCGGCCAACGTCCTGGACCGGCTCATCGGCGAGATGGAGGCGGAGTACCAGGACTGGAACGCCTCCCGGCGGGACAGCGGCGGAACCTGATGCCCCCCCACCCGGCCCGGGAGCCCCTTTCTCCCCGGAGATCGCCATGGCATCCGCCGCTGCTTTCCGCCGCTCGCTCCAAGTCTTCGCCAACCGCACCCTGTCGCCCGCCGCGCAGTCCGCGCACTTGGCCCAGGTCGCGAAGACGGAACTGGCGGGCCTCGTCCAATCCGGTCGGGCGCCGGCCTCCCACCGGCGGTTCGTCGATGGGCGCGAGGGGGCGCCGGAGGAGGCCGTGGGGCCGGCTCCTTCGGGCCGCATCATCTACCGCTTCAACCACCTCGGCGCCGTCTGCACCTTCGCTTTGTCGTTTCTGGTCAACCGCTCGCCGGAGCGCACCGGACGATTCCGCAAGGGCTTCTACCTCGGCATCGACGGCAAGTTCGTGCCGATGGCGCAGTTCAATCCGGCGGCGCTGACCGCGGATGTCCGGCAGGTCGTGATCGGGAACATCGAGCCCTACTCGCGTAAGGTCGACGTTCAGCTTGTCGGTGGCGAACCCCTGTCCTTCAGCGTGCCGGCGGGCCTGTTCGAAGATGCCGTGCAGGCGATCAAGGCGCGGTTCGGCGTGCTCGTGGACGTGAAGCGCGTCTACACGATGTCGTTCCCGGGCCAGTACATCCTCCAGACCGAGCAGCACCACCGGTCTGGCCGGTACCAGGGCCGGTCCCGCAAGCGCGCCGGAAAGCCGGTCGAAAGCCCGGCGATCATCATCACCCCGCGCCGGTGACGCCGGCCTTCCCAACACCCCGATCCCCTTCGGCGCCCGGCTGGTCCGTGGCGCCTTTTCCGTTTGGAGCGATCCATGGCCCAGAACGTCGAAAGTCTTGCGGTCGGGTTCGACGACCAGATCTCCGCCGGTGCCAAGGCGGCTGAGCAGGCACTCCAGAATCTCGGGACCGCCGCCGTCGCCACGGAGGAGCGCGTCACCCGGACGGCGAAGAGCGGCGAGGCTCTGGCGAAGCAGTACGACCGCACGGCCCGCGAAGCCGCTGCCGTCGCCCGCGCCACAGCCGGGCTGCGCCGCGACCTCGAAGACCTGGAACGCAGCGAGGCGAGCCTCGAGGCCAAGGAGAAGCAGCGCGCCATCATCCTCGGCCAGATCGAGGTCGCCACGCAGCGGGCAAAGGCCAGCGTGGAACGCTACTTTGCGGCGGCGGAAGCGGGTGCGGCGGCCAGTACAGCCGCGGCGAACGCGCAGTCGGCGGGGATGGCTGCGGCCACGGCGTCGACGAACTCCTGGGCCGGCGCCATGGCACGGGTCTATGAGACGGCCACTTCGGTCTCCACCGGCGTCAACGGCACCGCCCGGGCCTTGCAGGCGCTGAACGCCGATTTCCAGGCCGGTCGCGCCAGCTTCGCGGAGTGGACGGCGGGTGCCCGCGGGTTGGAGACCGCGCTGCGCGGCATCAGCGCCGCCCAGAAGGCCATCAACGACAACACCGGCGTCTCCCGGTCGCCGGTCAACACCGCCACCATCGGCGAGCTGCGCTATGCCACCACCGGAAAAGGAGCCGGCAGCGGCAACACGCTGGCGCTGGTCACCGGGGACGCTGAGGCGTCGGCCCGGCGGCTGAAGGACATCGAGGCGGCCTTCGGCGCGATGGACGCCACCCTGGAGGGCTACCGCGAGGAACTCGGTCTCGTCGATGCCGCCCAGAAGCGCTACGAGGCCGGCCTTGCCGAACTGGAGGCGATAGTGCGCCGGGCCGGACTCGCCGAGGAGGAGGGTGCGGCGCTGCTCCGTGCCTACGCTGCCGCCCACGATCCGGCAATTGCGGCGGCCAAGCTTCTGGCCGATGAGGAGAAGGCGGCACTCGCCCGCATGTCGGCGGATTGGGACGCGGCGGTGCGGGAGCGCGAGGCTGACGCGGCGATGATCATCGCCGACGAGCAGGCGACCGCCCGCGCCGCTGCCCAGACGGCGGCGGAGAACGCCCGCCTCGCCGCCTCCTACCGCGCCGTGATGGCCGCGGTGGACCCGACCGCCGCCGCCCAGCAGCGTTTCGACCAGGCCCTGACCGATCTGCGCGCGGGCGCCGTTGCCGCCGGAAGGTCGGTAGAGGACCTGGCCGCGGACGAGGAGCGCCTGACCGCTGTCCTCTCGCCGGCTGCCGTCGCCGTGCAGAAGGAAGAGACCGCGCTGCGTTCGCTGGTCGGGAGCCTGGACCGGACCTTCGGTGCCGAGGAGCGCCTGACCGCTCAGCAGCGCCTGCTCTACCGGGCGATGACGGAGGGCATCGGCGGGATTCGGCTGACCAGGGAGCAGCATGAGGCGCTGTCCCGCACCCTGCGCGAGCAGCACGAGATTGCCACCCGCACCGCGACCAGCACGAAACTGGCGGCTCATGAAAGCGTGAACCTTGGCTTCCAGGTTCAGGATTTCGTTGTGCAGGTCGGCAGTGGGCAGGGCCTTCTCATCCCCTTGCTGCAGCAGGCCCCTCAGGCGGTCGGTGCGGTCGGTGGCGTTACCCGCGCCATGGCGCTGCTGGGCACGGCGGTCGGAGCGGTGCTGTCGCCGGTCGGGCTGGCGGCCACCGCGCTGGTCGGCTTGGCGGTCGCGTCGGTGGCGGTTGGGGTGCGCGCCTTCGAGGTGTCGTCGCAGACACGCGAGTTCGGCGTCGCGATCCGCGCCATGGGCCGGGATGCCGAGCTGACCACCGGCCAACTGCGCGCCATGGTCTTCCAGATGCAGGCGGCTGGTGCCGGCGGTGACGAATCCCGTCAGGCCGTCTCGTCGCTGGTCCGCAACCCGAAGCTCGCCAGCGGCGCGATCCCCATCATCACGGCCCTGACGCCGGACGTCGCCGCCGGGACCAACCAGGGCGTCGCCGAAACCGCGAAGGCGCTGGGCGACGCCTTCGCCGGCGGCTACGAGGCGATTAAGCGATTCGACGAGGCCACCGGGGCGCTGACCGCCAAGCAGCTCGAATCCATCCACGCCTTCGCCGAGCAGGGCGATCAGGCGCAGGCTCTGGCGACTTTCGTGGATGCGCTGACCGGGCGCTACAAGGGGTTGGCGGAGCAGGCGCTGTCCCCGGGCGAACGGGCGGTCAAGGCTATCGGCACCGCCTGGCGCTCCTTCGCCGACAGCGTCATCGACAGCGGGCCCGTGGTCGCGGTGATCAGCGCCATCGCTGACAAGCTGCAGACGATCGCCGACTACTTCAAAGGCCCGACCGCCCAGCAGATGGCGGCGCGGGGCCGTGACAGCATCCGCGCGGCGCTCGATCAGGCACAGGCCGATTACGCCCGCTTCCAGCAGGAAACCGCCTCCTACAAAGACAAGGACAATCCGGACACCATCATTTCCGGGTTCGCCGGCAGCGGGTCGGTCAACCAGCGCGCCGAGCAATACCGCCAGACCATCGCCGCCCTGACGGCGGAGTACCAGAAGGCCGATCAGGCGGCCCAGGCTGCCACGGCCACGGCGACCGCCGGCGCCACCCAGGCCGCGGGCGCCACCGGCAAGTCGGTGGAGGCCCAGCAGAAGTACGTCGACGCCGTCGCTGCAACGGTCAAGGTGGAGGGCGCGGCACTGTCGGTCAACGCCGCCAGTCGGGCGGCCACGGTGGCCAGGGCGCAAGCCGAAGTGGAGGCCACGGCCAACGGCATCGAGGGCGGCGAGCGTGAGCGTCTGATCAGGCTGCGGGTGGCCGAGGCCACACGCGGGCAGACCACGGCTGCCATGGATCAACTGGCCGCCCTGTCCCAGTCTGCCCAGGGCAACCTCGCCCTGGCCGACGCTTACGGCATCAGCGAGGCGGCAGCGATCCGCCAGAAGGCGGCCAACGACGCCGTTGCGGCGGCGGCGACCAACGCTGCGGTAAATGTCGCCGAACTGACTAGGCAGAACGTTGCCGCAGCGGGGGCCGCCGCTGGCGCGGACCTGTCGAAGCAGGCGGCTGACCTCATGCGCACGGCGGATCTCCAACAGCGTGTTGCAGCCGCCGCCGGCCTCAGTGGAGCGGCCCGTCAGGAGGCGCAACGGCAGGCCGACGTGTACCGCAACACCGCGCCCGCCATTGCCGCGGCACAGGCCGCCGAAGCGCAAGGTGATTTCGAGTTGGCGCAGCGGCTCCGCGATCTTGCGAGCGCGTATGACATCGCTTCGCAGGCAAAGGAACGCGCGGACGCGGTGACGCCGGTCAACGAATTCCCTGCCGAGTTCCTGGAGTCGGCGGAGGCCATGGACATTGTCGAGGAGGTGCTGGGATGACAGTCATCAACGTTCATGTCGGCGAACAGGCGATCCACATCCTGTCCGACACGCTGGTCTATGCCGGCGACACGCCGATCGCGCTCTGTGGGACGAAGTGCGACCCGATCGGGGACCAAGCGGTCATGGCGTGCCGCGGGCAGGTTCGGGTTGCCCGCCTGCACCGGGAGCTGTTCACCGATGTCGGAAGTCTCGACGCCTATGTCGAACGCCTTCCCATGATCCTGGCGGAGTACGAGGCTGCCGGCTTCATCGACGCCGAGGGGCATGAGATCGTCGCCAGCGGATATTCTCCAGCCCGGAGGCGATTGCTTGCCGTGCTCGGGAGGGTGGATGCGGACACCCGATCCGTGACCGTCGAGGAGTTCGGGCCTGGGTGGCATATGGCCCCAGATCTCGGGGCGAAGATCATGCAACGGGTTCCCTCCGCCTACAGCCAGACCGTCGCCGAGCGGCTGGCGCTGGCGCAATGGAAGCTCAGCAGCACGGCCGGATGGGGGTTCTGCATCGGGGGCTGCATGACCCTGACGACCATCACCGAAATCGGGACCTTGCAACGGATCATCGGAACCTATCCCGACTACGCGGAGCACCTGGATCGCTTTGGCGATCCGAACGAATCGGCTGTCGCCGGTTTTGCTGAACGGGTGGCCGCATGAGTGGCGCCGCTCTGGAAATCGCCTACCTCGCCGAATTCGACCGGTTCGGCGAGGCTGTGCGCCCGCTGGAGGATCGATACTGGCGCCGTGAAGCCACGGGTGAAGAGCGTGCCGAAATCGTCGCGCGGATAGGCGCCTTGCTCGAAGAGCACGGGAAGGCGCTCCACCGCATCATCGCGGAATCCGGCGCCCCGCGGAAAATGCGGCGGCGCCTGAACGCGGCGGTCACGAAGCGGCTGTTCGACCTCCAGACCAAACTGAAACGGCGCGGCACCTGGGAGAAGAGCAACCCGTTCGCCTTCGAAGAGAACGCGGACGCCTTCCTCGCCGGAGAACTGGAAGACATCCTGGAGGCGACAGCATGACCTCTCCTTTCATCGCTGACCTCGGCGCGCGGATGCAAGGCGAGATCCGCCCTCTGTCCGGTTCCGAATGATGGGCCGGTCCCGAAATGCCGACCGTGCGCTGGAGGACATCCTTCTCCGCACCGCTGGCCTCCGGCGAACGCTAGCGGATCTCGCCATCTTCGCCATGAGCAGACCGGACCTGCCGCCGGGTTTCCCACCGCTGATCACGGAGGCGGCGATTCAGTACGTCGCCGCGCTCCGCGGCTTGGCCGCTGAAACCCTGCCTCTCAGCCCTGCGGATCGCCATGGCGTCCGTCTCACCCCGCACCCCAAGGAGACTCCCATGTCCAAACTGGACGCGGCTTGCCGCCGCTCCCTTCACCGTGCCCGCGCCCAGCGCGCCGAGCGGAAACTCGCCGAAAAGACGTTGCCGGATTTGGTGGATCTGTCCGACACGGTGAGCGTCGGCTTCCAGGATCTGGCCGGGATGCTGGAGCAGTTCAGCGAGTCCCTGGGCGAGGACAACACCCTGCACCTGTACCTGACCGACGTGTACCGCGCGTTCGGAGCCGCCGCCCTGGCGCACAGCCATCTTGCGAATAGCCTCCGTGCTGCCCGTGACGGTCAACCGGCACCGCCGCCGGACGGGGACCAGGCCGACGCGCTTGCCGCGCTTGACGATCTGAAGCGGGCTGTGCTTGCCGAGGCCGCTACCTGAGCGTGGCGACGACGACGAGAAGCTTGCCACTGCTATCAGCGGGTGCGCGCCACCTCGGGCGACGGCATGCCGGGGATCGGCGAAGTGGTCGATGTCATCCCGGAGGTGACCTACTGGTAAGATGCCCAAGGCACCCACGCCGACCTAGCCATCATACCGCCGGAGGCCTTCGAGCCGCAACGCACTGTGCTCCTGCCGAACGGTGGCGACATCCGAAGCGTCAACCCACCGGTCGACGCCGGCCGCGGATTGACGAGCTGGTGCCGGTCGAACTGGTGACCGCCGGGGCGTGACGCCATCGCGGCCAGACGCTACAATGCCGGCATGACTGATTGCGCACCCGCCTCCGCCAAGAAACGATAGCCCCGGTAGCACCGTCCATCGTCGGACGGAATGCGCCGGGGCATCGAGCTTGGAGAGGCACGATGTTCAAGGACATGAAGCGGGCGCGCCGCCGCCACGACCGTGCGCGCATGGTCGCTAAAGCTGCTCGGCTGCGGCCATGGGCTGCATTCCCCCAGAAAGGCGCAGACAATCTGGCGTCTTGCAGTTGTTGGATGTGCGGAAATCCCCGCCGTTATTGGCTCGAGCCGACCATGCAGGAGCGCCGAGCGGATCAGGCAACCTGGGCAGATGAATAAACGCCGGGGTACGGCTTGCGGAGCCTGATCGTTGCGCCTACTTCCGATCCTGGCAGGCCTGCCTTGAGAGTGGAAACGCTCGCCTGCCTCCGCCGGGGCGAAATGCAGGATGGGCTGCCGCCGCGGGGTTCGCCGGCTTTCCTGACACAAAAAAAAGCCGGCACTTCGTATCGCCCAGCTTCTGGCAGCAACGCGCATGGTGCCTCGGGGCCATTGGGTCAAGTCGATGACTTCTTCGACACGGTAGTCCCGCATCGAGCGGCATGACGATGTATCGCCACCTCGAAGCCTTGTCTTGGTGGTTCAGCACGGCAGGCAGCCACCACCTTCAACGCCTTTCACGTGCGGTCTGATGATGAGCCCGCGGCGCCGCGGGCGACGTCGGGCCGGACGTGGCCGTCCTGCAGCGGGCGCTCCAGCGCTGCGGCTTCCCGGCCATTGTGGAGGACGGCGACTTCGGGCGGTGGACGGCCAACGCGGTCGAGTAGGTTCAGGCCATCCACAGGCCACCCCTCACAAGGCGGCTTTCCCAGGGTCGGGCGCTACTACACCTTCGTGCACGTGGACCTGGGGCCGGTTTGGTCCTGGGACGAGCGGACCAAGGGACGTGAGCGCGTGCACCACCTAGTGAGAGGCAGCCTTCGTGAGGGCTAACATGCCACATCTCTCGTCGGGCGCCTCTATGATAGCAAGTTTCACGCGCATACAGAGAAGATCGTCATATCCTATATCAGAAACCTGATATGACAATGTGGAGATGCATCTGCTCATCGCGTAATGGACACCGACTTATCACCATGATAAGTTCGGACTTGCGAAACTGGGCTGGAGCGAGTAACAACCGCTCCGGTTCGCACGGATGAACTAGATGGGCGCACTAACATCGTCGTTAATGCCACAGCCACTCACCCCAGAGGTGGCCACGGCACGCATAAATGCGGTTGCAAGCAGAGGGTTTACGCTCGTTTGGGATGAGGATGTTCCAAGTAAGCTTCGAGAAAAAGAACTTATCATTGGAGATCTTCATTATGTACTGAGGGTTGGCAAGGTATCGCTTCCTGGGATGGCGTGCTCAACGGCGCTAACTTTCAAGTACATTGTTGAAACAAAAACTCCGAACTGGATCGGTAAGAATCTCAGGATAATGGCTATACTCGGCAATACTGATGAAATTCGCGTCTGCGACGTTCTTGATTAGATCGCTCTCAGGCGTGTTGACGTCAGTGCTACGAGGTGGCGAGAGGGGACCGCTATGACTATAACTCCGTATCACTATACCGAATGCGGCTTAGACGACGTTTGGATCGAAGGCATTGAATTGCACGTCGATCTTGCCGGTAAAGCCGTCTATCGCATTCCGAATTTCCCTGGCCTGCATCGGGAAATTGCTCGCTCGATTGTGTGCGACGGCGTCGGTATGACCGGCCCGGAGTTGCGTTTCTTGCGCACTGAGTTGGGCCTGACTCAGCAGGAATTGGGCAACATTCTGCATGTCGAAGCCCTGACCATTAGCCGTTGGGAGCGCGGAGAGAACCCGATTCACCAGAACGCGATGACGGTCATTCGACTCCTGGCTGTTGAGCGATTGAAGCTTGAAGAGATTGGTATTGAGCGCATCTCTCGGCAGAGTGTTAGTGATGCAAAATCAGCGCGGGTTGTAGTTGATGGGACAGATCCAGAAAACTATCGCGCTCAGAGAAAAGTCGCCTGAGATCAGGAAACTGGAGAAGCATTCAGAAGGCTAGCCCCTTCTGACAGTTTTCCACTTTCAGCCGCCCGGCCCTCGCCCGGCGGCTTTTCCTTTTTCAGAGCCGCCATGACCCAGATCCTCAGCCCCAAGCTGATCCGCCGCCAGTACGGCGACTTGGCTCTGCACGAGCAATGGCGCCCCGGCTGCAACGCCATGCACCAGATCGCCGTGGATACCCCGTTCTGGAACGGTGCCCGGTGGACTTGGGACGGCAACGCCGCGGCGCCGACCTTCAGCCCTTCGGTGAACATCACCCTGCGGTTCGCACTGAACAGCGGGCGGGCCGCGCAGATCTGCCACTACTTCACCGCTCGGGCCGTATCGAGTTCTGCGGCGCCAGTTCGCACGCTCTCGCCGGCCAGACGGTGGACCTGTCGGACTTCCCGGCGGACGAACTGGATTGAGGGCGTGACCGCTGGCTAGGGACGTCACCCCCTAGGTTCGGTCGAGCCATCCGAAGATGGGCCGGCGCCGGCCCGCATTGTCCGGTCCACACAGCGGTCATTGTCCGCGACGTGTGCGTGCTGAGCCGAGGTTCCCGCCACCCAACGTCCGAAACGTCTTCGCAGACTGCCCCAGAGCCTACAGCACCGAGATTTCATCCACCAGCCGCCCGGCCCCCGCCGAGGCGGCATTTTTCATGCCCGAAGGAGGGGCATTCATCATGCTGCCACGGCTCATCCCCACCATCTCAGCCTGTGGCTATCCCTCCGCGGCTTCCTTGTGTGCGCAAGCGAAGAAGCAGCATCCAAGCCCTTGATTTTGGCTGGGGAAAAGTGACGCTCCTCGTGCGCACGTACGAGGAATCAGAATTGCTATTACAGCAACGCAAATCGACAGATGTGGATCGGTAGTCCCTTCGTGATGGCAGCCAACACGCTGTGCGTGGCCGAGATGGTCTGTGGGGCGCTGCGCGAACGTCGAGCGCCTGTCGCAACCTGACGGCCTCCTGCGCGTCGATCGGCTGAAGGGTGGGTACAGATTGTACATACCCTCTGCACCGGCCTAACCGCTCCTCACCCCCTTCATCATCACCATCAAGGACTCCACCGTGAACGCCATGTTCCCGGCGCGCAACGTCGCGCCCGACTATCGCCTTGTCGAAACCCTTAACCTGGGCGTCGGCCCGCTCGTCCCGGCGCTGGGCGCCGCGCGTGACCGTCTCTGCGCCGAGCTGGTCGCCCGCGGCGCCACGCCAATCCTGTGCGAGTCCTGGCCGGACATGCAGGCGCTGAACGCCCGGCACCGCAACAGCTGGTTTCCCCTGCTGCCCACGCCGTCCAGTGCCCCGGCCTTTTGGCTCGGGCTGGTCGACTGCGAAGGGGAGGTGGTCGCCACCCACGCCGCGGTGCTGCTCGACTGCGCCGCGTCCAGCTTTGGCGCCCGGCTGGCGGATCTGTCGGCGCTGCACGATCCCGGCTCGGCGCCGGCGGACGAGTGGGCCTTCGTCGCCAGCGAGGCCGCGCACGACACCCGTGGGGCGGTGGCCTGGATCGTCGCCGGCTGGACCCGCCCGGACTGGCGCGGCGCCGGGCTGTTCCACCGGCTCGGCGAGCTGGTGCGGCTGGTCGCCCTGGCTCGCTGGAACCCGAAGTGGGTGGTGGGGCTGGTCGATCCGGAGACGGTTCCGGTGTGGAGCGGGCGCGGTGGTGGCCGGCGGCGGCTGGAGGAGCGGCCCGGCATCCTCTATCATCAAAGCGGCGTCGGGCGGCTCCCGTTGCACCTCATGCGGTGGGGCCGCCCGGCGGTGCTGCTGGACCTGGAAATCATCGCGCACATGTCCACGGTCTGACGCGCCTGGGACATGGAAGCCTCGTTCCTGTTACCCCTGAAGAATGGGCCGGCGTGTAGGAGGGCTGTGTGGTGGAGAGCCGAAGGATTGGAAAATCGATGCCTTTCCGGGCGGTGGTTCGGGGAGGGAGCATCGCGTCGGCTTTGCTCATGGCGGCCTGCGCCAACCTGAACCCGCCACCACAGGCCGCTCCGGAACCCGGTGCGGTAAGCACCCTGGATCGGCTGGCCTCGAACCCGTGCAATGAGATGGTTGCGTCGTCTCTCGCCGGGGTGCAGATACCGGTGAGCGATGTTCGCTACCTCACCTACGGTCTGTATCGCGACATCAGGAGAGGGGAGATCGTCGGCTATGATGCCTGGATGGGGTTGAACAGCCAGCCTGGAGCCGTCGTGGTGCAACTCGATTCGCTTTGCGCACCACAGCAGATCTATGCCCGTGGGGGCGCCCGCCTTCCGAGCGCCCCATGACGAGTTGGCCGGCTGCGATTCAGTGAACGGTCTGGACGTCGATGCAGGCCAGCACGGCACGCCGCCCGCCGTCCGACCAGCCGAACAGGGCCTGCACGTAATCGAAGGGCCGGCCGAGCCCGGCGACGGAGAAGCGGTTGACCAGCGCCTCCCCGCCGGCCATGGCCTCGACGTACTCCGCCCCGACGCGGCGGGCGAACTCGGTGTGCGGGTCCCGGTCCACAGGCTGGTCGAGGACGGAGCGCGCCCACGCGCGCCCCAGCACCGCGACCGTGGGCGCCCCGATGTAGCAGAACCGGAGCGGGTCCGCCGGCCCTTCGGATGCGAGGAAGGTGCACCGGCTCAACAGGCCGCTGTCCTTCAGGAACCGGAACACGGCGGGGGTCAGGGTCCGCTGCCGCCGGCACTCGGCCACGATCTGCTGTTGCCAATCCGCGGCGTTGCGCATGGTCAGGCGCCGGGTGTCGATGACGACTTCCGCCGGGCGCCGGGTGCCCTGGTCGGGGAAATGGAGGACGGGCATCACGCGGCCTCCCGATGATAGGCGTCAACCATAGCGGCGAACATCGTTCGGACCTGCTCCGGACGGCACCCGCCCGCAGCGGCGCCGGCCTGCACCATGGCTTCGGTGGGGGTGTCGGGGATTGCCAGGGACGCCGGCGCCTCCGTCCGGAACGCCGCGATGGTTTCCGCGAAAGCGTCGGTCTCCGGTGCCGTGGGTGTGACGCATGGCCCGGTGGCGACCGTGGCGCCTTCGAGGTGTTCAATGAGCCGCCACAGCGCCACGAGATCCCCGGCCGAATTCAGCACCGCCGGCATCGGCCCGCCGAAACAGGACGGAGTGACCGCGGCATCTTCCGCCAGCCCGATCAGGTGCAGTTTCAGCCGTACCGCGACGCCGGCCAGGGTAATGGGCATGGTCGCCTCGATCTCGTCCCGGAGGGCGTCCACCGCGAGCCAGGACGGCTCGTAGTCCTCATCGGTCAGTCCGTCGGGAAGCCCGTCGTAGGCACTCACCGCAGCGGTGTAGCGCTCCCACAGCGTCAAGAGGCGGGCGTCGGGGTGCTGGCCGTTGGGTGCCGCTGCGGTCGGCGCCGATGGGCAAGGAGCCCACCACCACAGCCGCCGCAGATCACGGGCCAGCGTCCACAGGACGCGGCTTGCACAGTCGTCTTCGACATCCTCCGGCATCGGGCCTTCGAGCGCGTCGGGGCTCCGGCCAAGGACGAGCTGCACGACGGCCATCGCCTTCACCGCGGCGCCCTGCGGTGTCCGGGCCGGGACGGTCTCGATGGTGACTTCCGCCTGCGAGGCGGCGGTGATGGCGGCTTGCCGTTCCGGGCCGTCCGGCATGGTGTCCGGCCGGCACCAGAGGCCCCATGCCGCCAGCAGTTCCGCGTCGGGTTGGGGGCAATTTTGCACCGGCCCGGCCAGGACGGCGGAGAGGAACGCGGCGGCCCGAAGCAAGGCACCGAACAGCGCCTCAGCGGTCGAGCCTTCCGCGTGCACGTCACAGAACGGCAGGGTGGATGACGGGTGGCTGGCGATCCGCAGCACCGCCAGGGCGTCGGTGATGGTTTGCGGCGCCGTGGCGGAGACGGCGAGCGCGATCGTGTTCCATTCATCCACCAACCGGTCGGCGCTCTCCTCGTCTTCATCCGGAAGAGCGAGGTGTTCCGCATAGTTTGTGGCGATCCGGTCGGCCGCCTGGGTGAAGGTCATCCCGAGCGACGGGAGGATGGTGCTGCCGGTCCCAGCCGCCGCGATCCCGGACGGCACCCCCGCAAGCACCGCGTAGACACGCCGGATTGTGGCGGCGTCCGTCTCGTTGGAGCTTTCGCCAACCGCCATTCCGGTGTCCGGATCGGCCAGCAATTCGATCTGTGCCAGAGCGTCGGCCGGGGTCCTGGGGTCGGCCTTCAGCACCGCTTCCATGATGCGGATCGCATCGGCAGCGATCTTGTCCGATTCGGTGTCGTCTGCCTCTGCGGCCTCACGCCACCGCCGCCGGATCGAGGCAACGGCATCCGCGAAGGTCATGGCAAGCGCGGGGATGGTACTGCTCCCCTCCGTAGCCTGAACGGTGGACCGCACTTCCGACAGGTAGGCGTGCAGCCCTTCCGCGAGGGCCTGAGCCACCGCTTCCGGGACCGCATGCGCGGTGACGTCCTGCCGCGCCAGATTCAGATATTGGCCGGCGGCGGCCACGGCATCGGCGAGGCTGCGGACGGGGACGGCACACACGCGCTTGGTGAGGGTATTGTCCTGGTCCATCCAGAGCGCAATGCGCTGGTCCGCGGTGAGCGACGGGTCCGCTTCGGTCGCCCGATAGTCGTTTTCCCACTCGGACAGCGCGTCGGACAGCGGCGCTGCGGTGCCGAGCAGCAGGGCGCGCAGCGACGGTAAGGCGGGCTGCCCGGAGTCGTCACGTTCAGTCATGACGCACCTCCGCCGGCACGAACACGGTGGTCAGCACCGCGAGTGGTAGGCGCCATAAAGGCAAGGGTGTGGTATTCTCGGAATCAGCCATGATCCGTAGCTCCAGACAGCTCGATTGTGGTTAGGCCGGGCCGGGTGGTCGCAACACTCGGTTCGGCCGCCGGCATTGCTGCCGTGATTGAAATTCAATCACGATGCTGGCCTTGCGTCAAGGACGCCGTGATTGTAATTTGATCACGCTATGACACCAGCCCAATGCCGCATGGCGCGTGCCGCCCTCGAATGGAATGCCTCTCAGCTCGCGGCGTCAGCCGGAGTTGGAGTTGCTACCGTCAACCGCTTTGAGCGTGGGGGCGTAGTCACCACAGAGGAAACCGTTACCAAGCTCCGCATCGCCCTGGAGGGGGCCGGCGTCGAGTTCATCCCGGAAGGCCCCTATCAAGGCGACGGGGGGCCGGGAGCCCGGTTGCGACAAAATGAAGCAACGCATCCCAGGAATTGAAATCAATCATAAAATATTATTTTTTAAGTTACGAGCTTCATGACAAAACGTGAGCCTTCGCGTAATCTTATAAGATGCGTAAATCAAATAAGGAGATCTCAGAATGCCCTGGCTGGCAATAGTTAGCGGAATAATTTCTATTTATACTGCAATTGGGTTCTTCATAAGCATAGATGAATGGCAGAAAGTCAGAAAATACACAGAAAAATGCCAAGAAGAAATAGATAGGAAGGGCACAGATGAGGAGAAGGCAGCCGCGCTAATAGGTTTCTACGGAAGAAACAACAAAGGACTTTTTGATATACTCCTGAATAATCTATCGATGCCTGACAAAATATTTCTTCTTTCATCCGAGCCAAACTTGATAATCGAAGCCAATAGCGCTAGTGCCGCCACCGAGAAGGAAACCGGGATAGCAACGCTTGAGCAAAAATATTGCTCTGATATTAAGCGCCCGTAGCTTGTGAGCACACATACAGTGAGTCCGCCGCGGGAGACCCGGCGGGCTTCGGCGTGCCTGGGGAACTGGTGGACCGGCCCAGACGGAGATGAGGTTCATACCTCCGCCAAGCGGTCGCGCCAGAACTCCAAAGCTGCCTCGACCAAATCAGCGAGTAGCCAGAGTTCACCCCCCTCAACCTCAACCATCTCCTGATTGCCGTTGATTGGCCACCCAGCCCGCAGATTGGCGCACGTAATCGGTTGCGCGGAAATGTCTTGATACCCGACGCGTCCTGTTAGGCGCACCACATGCTTGGTAGCGTTGGCAACCCCGATCACCTGCCGCACAGCCCAATGGGACTCACCGATCTTCCGCCGGAAACCATTGGGATCAGCACGTTCATCCCGCATTCTCGGCCGAGCATGGAAATAGTGGTCCGCCATGCTCGCCAGACACAGGCAGGCCAAACAGCCCAGCCGCCGATCATCCGGACGATCGAGAAACTCAGCGACGGTCGGTTCGACCATTTCCCGAAAGAACTCGACTGCGCCGTCGCCCTCACTCAAAGCGTCCAGCATGTTAGGTGCGTCGTCGCTCATCTGTTTCTCCGGCTGGCTTCCCGGCGACGTTAGCAGGCTCAGCAGGAGCGACACCACTCCATCGCAGGAGAAGCCGCAGACCACACCCACGGCCCACAGAATCGCGATCTACCGGGCAACCATCAGCCGGTCGCCGGTCGAGACGACACCCAGCGCCAGAGGGGCGGACAGAGCCCCCGGCCGGCTGGCGAGCTGCGTCACCATCATCATGCAGGTGCGGCAGCTCCGGGCCGGGCGGGCGAGTGCCCCGATGGGGTCGGGGTTATCGGGGCTTAGCCGTTGGTCTCGTACACGCTCTGGCCGGTGTCGACTCCCAGGAATCGGAAGGGGAAGAAACGCACTTCCGCCCCAGCCCGCCTGCCCAGCTCCTGCGCGCCTTCAGTTTCGAGCAAGAGGACGGCCACCAAACTGGCTCGGTCTTGGCCGACTCCAGCCTGTCGCATCCTACTGTCGACTATGCGCCAAAACTGGACGCCGCGCTCAGTTGGAAACGAACAAGTTGGTTGTTATGACCTACCCATTAATCATTGCTGATCGTCGGCTTCGTTGTTGTCCTCGGGAATCCACGCGGAAGGGATCAGAAAATCAATGTCGCCACGCCAGTTGGCAACCTCCACGACCCCATCAACGGATCCCCAAGCGTGTCGGTCAGCATGGTCCAAAACTATAATCTGTAGCCGCCCCTCAAATGCAGCATGGGCTCGAGCAAGACTCGAAAAGATGCGGTTAGTGCTTTCGATGTCTGATAGGTGGCGGCGGCGACGTGGGTTTTCATCGGGCTGCCCCTCCTCTTTTTTCTTAATAAAATTATCAAAAGTGTCGCTCGGAAAATAAACTTGACTTGGCTGATCGATGATTAGAAATGTTGGAACTGGATTGTTAGCCCCACGGCTAAGGAATACACCATGCAGAGCTAGCAGGGTAGCAATATGATATGCCATCCAGTTTTCTCCACTTCCAATCTCCCACAAATAATCATGGCGCACCTCTCCATCTCTATCGAATCTAATATTTAACTCTCGTTCATCTATAACTGGCTTACCATCTGCTCCAGCAACGCCGAGCGCGGAAATAATCTTAGGGATATAGGTGGATATTTGATCATGTACGCGCTGCGCCCGATTCCGTCGATCTTCTTCGTTCGCCATTCCACTGAGGTCACGTACTTCCTTGCGCAGCGCTTCTGCGCGAGCGGCGATGCCACCTTCGCCTTCGACCTCATTAAGCATTCGTATAGCCTGTTCAGTCGAGCCAATAAACCGGTAAACACTCTCAAGGCTTTGGCTCTGACCTCGTTCAGCATCCACCTCCGCTTCAAACACCTGACGCATCCGCCGCAAAGATAGTAGTTCGCGCTCGTCCGTTAAGAGGCTCTCCTGAATTGCAACGATATCGCGATCCACCATAGGCTTAGTGGAAGTAGCACCGGCTGCAAGAGCCGAAAGTTCGGCAATCGGACCATCAAGTTCTGCAAGAGCCTGTTTTGCAAGCTCTGTATCAGACCCACAGAGGATGCAACTACCTGTGGGAGTATGTGCCTTGAACCACCCGACCCCCACAACGCTGGCCGATTGTTCCTTCAAAATCTCGTCATAATCGTACACAGAGCGCGAGAGGCTTCTAAGCTTCCGAAGACGGCGCCTGTCCGTAGCTATCTTGACATCTAAAGCCTGCTCACGACGCCTGATCTCATCCAGACGATTAACGGCCGCCGTCACTCGCCCCGTTGCGGCAACCGTTCTTCCACCGGCTTGGACCATCTCCCTGAGCAACCCAATCAATGTGGGCAAACTGTCAGGGGGCTCACCTGAAGGCAACAAGCTCAATTCCTGGGCGCGAAAGAACACTCCATGAGCGGTGGTGCGCCAGTTGTCTGTAGCATTGCGACGCGCTCGGAGCTCAGTTTCAACACGTCGCAGCTCATCGCGCAGGAGCCGAATTCTATGGGCACGGACGAGATCATCGTTGGTGATAATGCCCATCGCCAATGGAAGCACATGTTGGAGTTTATTTCTATGGTCTGATGAATCGGCTTTAAACAACAACGTATAGGGATTGGCAACAACATGCTGTGGTAGAAAATTGAACGATGCCATGTCTCGAAAACTGGCCCGATCCTGTGCTCCTTCTGGCACCACACTCAGATTGGATAACCCCGACAATGTATCGAACATCGCCTTGAGACGCGCAACGTTGGTCGTTGCCGTTGGACGCTGCGGCAACGAGTTTTCTGTATCAGTGCCTTGCTGAAGCCAGATATCATCCGAAACTTGTCGGGCTGCTGGTTTGGGACGAGCAATCCGCATGAGCCCAGCGTCGGTCTCTATTTCTAAGCCGTACCATGAAGCCGAATCGCGAATAACGCCGACTGGGATCGAGCACACGCCTGAGCCAAGAACGTAATTAATAATATCAATAATTGATGATTTTCCCGTGCTACTCCACCCAGTAACAATAGAAACGCGAGATGGATCAAAAGGTAGCACTCTTGGCTCGTGCGCTGGATCTTCAGGCCAAATGATAATGGATAGTATGAATAGCTTCATGTCTTAAAACTCTAACGACAATTGACGTTGGATGGTTTCGAAGGGTTCTAACGCGAACCAAGCACCGAGCCGCTTCGCTGCGGCGATCATTGGGCCAAGGGAAGAGTTTGCCTCGCGGAGAGCAATTGGCAGATCAGTACCTCCAACTGCCCGGAAGGTCGGAAATCCTTCTCCTCCATCGCGCTGCAGCAAACCTGAAGAAACACCGAGTTGGAGGCCGCACAACGCAGCAGGCGAGGCACCTTCAATACGGGCCTGCAGCCCTGCGATGAGGTCAGGGCGTTCAACCACAACCTTTAGAAATCGACTATCAAATTTCATCCGGTAGATCTTCTCGACAGTTTCGCGATGGAATAGCAAGCCAGTGCCCACCAGAAAGACGGGCAGAATTGGCGATCCCCCCTTAGCTGTCTCGCTATATTTTTGTGCTAAATGCCAATATAGGCGAGCAAGTAGCGCTGGATTTCTTGCAATCAACTCTTCATGATCGTCCCTCATTTCAGCCCCTTTGCTGGAATGTTGGATCCCACCAAATCTCGTCTTCGTCCGCTAGGCGATGATAGTGGCCCGAGGTCATGTAGAGTTCATCGCAGGCGTGGCCGTCGAGGTTCTCACGATGATCATATGTCACATCAGCCAGCACGGTTTGGCCGATCTCTGTCTTTGACCGTTCGGCAAGCTCGCGTCTTCTGCGGCGCATCACCCCCGCCCATCGTTCGCGCAACCGAGCAGAACGATTTCTCCATTCGACGTCCGGCACATCACCTGCTCGTACGAGTCGATGCTTTTCGATACTGAACTTTAGAAAATGGTCGACAGCTTGAACGACGTCCTCATCCTCAGCTTCAATCCGCCCTAGGTGTTCCACAAAATTCCTCGAAAGCGCACCCTGCCGGACTTTCTCATCGATAACAATTTCCGCAGCGGCACGGGGGAGAAACCGGCTGCTGGCTTGTTTTGCTTGCAAAGCATGGCTTTGAATAAGGATTTCCGTTCGGGTGATCACACCAGCGCGTCCCTCCGACCAGTCAGCTCGCATGCGATTGGTCAGCCAACCGAACAAGCCGTCAAGGATGTCTTCCGCGTCTGCACGGGGGTTTAGGCCCAAGCCGTTTGCTATCGACTTCCGTTCGCTTATTTGATCACTAGCTTCAACAATCTCTATTTTCGAAACGATGAACAGAAGTACGTCATCACTCCTTCTCAGAACGTCATCAATTATCTCTTGGATTTTTGATGAACTTCGCTTACTGCCAATTTTGCGCAGGGCCTGAACGACGTCAGTCGCCTGTATTTGACCAGCGCTTTGCTGCTTGAGAAGCGTTGCGATCGGCGATGAGACCCACTGATTGACAAAGAAAATGTATCGCATGCAGCAATCACCGCCGGGCGCCTCATAGTGCCTGAGCCAAATCTGCAAGGTGCGCCATACCGCTCGAGTCCGGTCACCTAAAAGTCGCGCACCTGTGCGGGTTGAGCTCTTATCTTGCTCGAGAACAACAACCTTGCCGTCCTTCATGACAGCAACATCGTCAACGTGCTCGACCGCGACGGCTGTTTCTCCGCTCGCCGCATGCGCGAGGTGGTAAAGCGCCCTATCCAGCTGAAGGATGTAACCCGCGGCCTGAGCAGGCGCAATATTGTCAGCTAGCCGTCTCAAGTTCCCCTATACCGAATCAGCTTCACCCCAGGACCACATCGAATTGTAAGGATTTTTTGCGGTAACGCAACCTACGTTGCGGCGCTTGGCCTCAACCCACAACCAGAGCCAGCCTCCATCCTTGATCCTGCCTTCGTAATTACCATGGTTCCTGTCACTGCGCAGGGCGTTGGTTGAGCATGGTGGGTGGTGCCATGGGCTTGAATCGAAAGGGGCGGAACCGCAGTCCCGCCCCTACCTGCCGGGCCAACTCCTGCCGATCCCTACGCATCTGCGTTGCTCACACCGTCCAGCCGCATGGTCAAGGGGCTGGTTCCGTTGCACGAGCCCACTGCGTTAACAGGTCTTCAGGAAGCCTGTAGGGTTTTCGTCGGCGCTGTAGTGTTCAGGCCAGCGCATTGCCAGCCAGGAAGCGCCGGCTGGTCTGTGACATCCGGTACGTTCGCAGTGCCGGCCTGGGCAGGGCCGGCAAGCCCGCGGGCGTGACCTATGGACTGTGATCGAGGTGCAGGCTGTCCGTTGTGTGTCCGTCACGGATTGCAAACGGATTCATGACGGATCGCACCGCCGTCCGTAACGGTGCGGCACCCGTTCCATCGGCCGTGGCGACGGATCGGAAACGGCCGTTGACCGGGTTCGCCGGGCGGCCAATGGGTTGTCCCTTAGCTCGGGGAAGGGGCGGTGGCGGCTTCTCCGGTCGCTGTGGCCCGGCGGCTGCGGGAGGGGGCTCCATAGTGCGGACGCCCTGGCAGCGAGCCGATGGGGGCAAGGAAGGCTGCAAGCGGAATCGAGTGGTGACCGTGCCGGGATATCCCGCAACGGAGCAGAATCAAGTGCCTCACTTTTGAGAAAGTTGCGCCGGCTCCTGACTTTTCAGGAACCGACGGTCTGAACCAAGGGGTTCTTGCCACGATGGCAAGAACCGTCTTTACGGCGGAGAGGGGTTTGCCTCACGGTGGGGCGTTACCCATCGGCCTGTTCGGTTTCCTCGTCCAACCCGGTAACGAACTGTGCCCATGCCTGCATCAGCAGGCGCCGCTTTTCGAACAGATCCCCGCGCTGATAGGCGGCCACCACCTTGTTGCCCTGTGTATGGGATAATGCTGCCTCCGCCACATCGTCTGGGAAATGGGTCTTCTCGGCAACCCAGGTCCGGAACGTGCTGCGGAATCCATGAGGGGTGACGTCCAGCTTCATCCTGCGGAGCGTCATGTTCATCGCCATGTTGGAAAGCGGACGGTCCTTGGTCTGCCCGGTGAACACCAGCTCTCCCCTTCGGATCGCGCCCATCTTCCTCAGCAGTGCGAGGGTCGGTTCCGTCAGCGGCACCCGATGTTCGACACCAGGCTTCATCCGCTCTGGCGGGATGATCCAAACCCGCCTCTCTGTGTCGACCTCTGACCATTTCGCGCCCAGAACCTCGCTGGTTCGTGTGGCGGTCAAGATGGCCAACTCCAGCGCCCGCGCTCCCATGCCGTCCTGAACCTGGAGCTTCGGCCAGAACGACGGCATCGAGGCGTAGTGCAGGGCGGCGTGATGCTCGACCTTCACCACATCGTTCTTGGCGGGCAAGATGTGGTCGAGGTGGCCGCGCCACCGGGCCGGGTTCTCGCCGGACCGATGTCCGCGGACCTTGGCGTAATCGAGAATCGATTCAATGCGTCCACGGACCCGGCTGGCCGTCTCCGTCTTGGTGGTCCAGATCGGTTCCAGAACCTTGAGCACGAGGTTGGTGTCGATGGCGTTGATGGGTAGGCTCCCGATCAACGGATAGGCATAGGTTTCGAGCGTCGACGTCCATTGCGCTCCATGCTTGGCGCTCTTCCATCCGGCCTGCATCGATTCGATATAGCTGGCCGCGCACTCTTTGAATGTCACGGCACGGGCCGCCTCCAGCGCTTGTGCGGCTTCCTGAGCTTTCCTGGCTTCGAGCGGGTCAGTTCCCGCCGCTACGACCTTCTTCGCTTCTACGGCCTTGTCTCGGGCCTGCGCGAGGCTAACGACGGTGGTCGAGCCCAGCCCCATGTCCCTTCGTTTCCCGCCTATGGAGTAGCGGAAAATCCAGGTCTTGGCCCCCGTGGCGGTGACCTGGAGGTAGAGGCCATTGCCATCGGCGAAGAGGCCTGGGGTCCGAATCGTTTCAACTTTTCGAGCTGTTAGGCCGACGGCTTTTTTCGGCATTTTCCGCTCCGGATCAGCAGGTTAGCCCCATGTTGATGGGTATCCTATGATGGGTAACGTAGCAGCGTCAGGATGGCGGTGATGGGTACGAGGCGCTACCCGCTATCCTACCCATCATCAGGGGCCGGCTTCCGGCGGTCAAGGGCGATGGTTGGCGAAGGAGGTGCCGGGCTAAAAGCCAGCAAACATGCGGGTTTGGCGGGGTTCAGCGAAATTCGACGAAGAAGAAATTGGCGGATGGGGTGGGATTCGAACCCACGGTGGGGTTGCCCCCACGCCAGTTTTCAAGACTGGAGCCTTAAACCGCTCGGCCACCCATCCAATCAACGCTTTCAAGGGCTTAGCCTTGCGCGTCTAAGGACCATCGCCCTCTGGTCCCCGCTCTGATCCCCAAAAACAAAGCCTGATCTCGGCTCGCCGCTTGCTGGGGATCGGAAGCGGGGGGAACATGCCGTGTCCCTGGTCCGGGGTCAACTCGCTTTTGAGCCCCGTTGTGCAGCGAACACCAACGTTAAACGTGAGGGCCTCACATCCTGATCGGGCGGCCCAAATTCGACAACCGCTTCGTCGGCTTCGGGGGCGTCGGGGAGTCGGAGAAATCGGGAAGGCTGGAGGCTCGGCTGATGACCTTGCGGATCATGACACCGGTCGCCTCCAGGTCTTCGATCACCGTGGCCGAAACGCGGCCCGCGTAGTGCGGGCGATCCAGCTTGCTGCGCATCTCCTCGATGATCTTCAATTCCGGCTCGAACAGTTCGCGGGCGCCGATGGGAAGCGCCTGATCGTCCCGCATCCGTTCGAAATAGTTCCGCGTAGCGCGGGTCAGCAGGCCGGTCAGCAACAGGTCGATCCGTTCGAATTCCGTGCGCAGGTCGGACAGCTTCGCCGTGTTGACGGTCGTCAGGCGCTCTTCCGTCAGCGCGACGAGGGCGCGCACCTCTTCCACCTTTCGGCGGAAGCCGAGGAAGGAGGCGAAGCGGTCCTCCTGAATGTCGCGCTGCGCACGCGCGCCCAGAGCGACCGCCTCGCCGGCCTGCTGCTCAATGGCCGCCAGCAGTTCTTCGATCGCTCTGCGGCCGCTGTCCTGTCCCCAGACCATCGTCTTGCCGCCTCTTCCCGCGGATGGGCGCTCGCTCGGCTTCCGAGTCGGCCTTGAGGATGCGTAAAAAAATTTAAGAAATGTCTGATCCGTCGCGCAGCTCGAGCAGGACGGGCGTGTGGTCGGACGCCTTTTCCGCACCGCGTGGCCGACGGTCGATGCGGCATTCCACCAGACGGTCGGCGGCCTGTGGGGACAGCAGGAAGTGATCGATGCGCAGCCCCAGGTCCCGCGGCCAGCAGCCCGCCTGATAATCCCAGAAGGTGTAAGCGTGGTCATCGTCGTGAAGCGCGCGGTAGGCCTCGGTCAGCCCCAGATTCAGCAGGGCGCGGAACTTCGCCCGCGATTCGGGCTGGAACAGGGCGTCGCCGGCGAAGGCCACCGGGTCGAAGACGTCGCGCGGCTCCGGAATGATGTTGTAGTCGCCGCCCAGCACGAAGGGCATCTCCTGCGCCAGCAGACCGCGGGCGTGGGCGTGCAGCCGGTCCATCCAGCGGAGCTTGTAGGCGAACTTCTCCGTCCCGAGCGGGTTGCCGTTGGGCAGATAGAGCGAGGCGATGCGCACACCGGCCACCGTGGCCTCGACATAGCGGGCCTGCTCGTCCTCCGGCTCGCCGGGCAGGCGGGTCAGCACGTCCTCGTGCGGCGCCTTGGAGAGGAACGCCACGCCGTTGTAGGACTTCTGCCCCACCGGCGTGACGTGATAGCCCAACTCCTCGAAGGCGGCGCGGGGGAAGGCCGCGGTCTCGCACTTGATTTCCTGGAGCAGCGCGACGTCCGGGGACTCCGCGCGCAGCCAGTCGGTGATCAGCGGAAGGCGGGCCTTCGCCGAATTGACGTTCCAGGTGGCGATCTTCACGTCTTGTTCTTCTTGTTCGGCAAAGGCCGGGGAGAAAGGAACCGTCAGGCGGCGAAGGAGTTGCCGCAGCCGCAGGAGGCCGTGGCGTTCGGGTTCTTGATCTGGAAGGCGGCCCCCATCAGGTCCTCGACGTAATCGAGGGTGGAGCCGGCCAGCAGGTCCAGCGAGACGTCGTCGGTGACGACCTTCACGCCGTTCTTCTCGAACACATGGTCGTCCTCGTTCGCCGTGGCGTCGAAGGCGAAGCCGTACTGGAAGCCGGAGCAGCCGCCGCCCGACACGGTCAGGCGCAGCATCAGGGCCGGATCGCCCTCGTGCTCGATCAGGAAGGCGACGCGCTTGGCGGCGCTGTCGGACACGGTCAGAACGCGCGCACCCTCTTGCGCGGTGGCGGGAAGGGCGGTGTCGGGCATGGGACGGACCTCAGTGTTTCGCGGGGCGTTTCGCGGGACAGACGACACAACGACGAATGTAAGGGGGCGTCCGCCTTTCGTCAAAGGCATGTCCGGCGAACTCATGCCTGACCTGCGGTTCGCCTGGACGCGGCTGCCGGATGTCTCGGCCGGTCTCCGCCTTCGCCGTTGCGCAGCGCGGTTTGCGTCGGTAGTGTCCGCGCCATGACGGCGGACTTCTCCCAGGATCGCCCGGCGCCCCATGGCTGCGACCCCGCACAGACGCGCGGCCGGCTGTTCCCGGAGCCGGAAAGCCCGACGCGCTCGTGCTACCAGCGCGACCGCGACCGCATCGTGCATTCCGGTGCCTTCCGCAAGCTGAAGTACAAGACGCAGGTCTTCGTCTATCACGAGGGCGACTATTTCCGCACCCGCCTGACCCACAGCCTGGAGGTGGCGCAGATCGCCCGCTCGATCAGCCGCGCGCTGGGGCTGAACGAGGATCTGGCCGAGGCGGTGGCACTCGCCCACGATCTCGGCCACACGCCGTTCGGCCATGCCGGCGAGGACGCGCTGAACGCCTGCATGGCGCCCTACGGCGGCTTCGCCCACAACGACCAGACGCTGCGCATCCTGACTATGCTGGAGCGGCGCTACGCCGATTTCGACGGGCTGAACCTCACTTGGGAAGCGTTGGAAGGCGTGGTCAAGCACAACGGCCCGCTGCTTCCTATCGGCGATGGTGAAAAGCTGCCGACGACCCTGGCCGCCTTCCAAGAGCGCTGGGACCTTGAGCTTCACACCAACCCGGGCGCCGAGGCGCAGGTGGCGGCCCTGGCCGACGACATCGCCTACAACAACCACGACATCGACGACGGGCTGCGCGCCGGCCTGTTCACGGTGGACGAGGTGGCGGAACTGCCGCTGGTCGGCCCGGTGGTGCGGCAGGTCTGCGACCGCTATCCGGGGCTGGAGCGCTCCCGCCTGATCCACGAGACGATCCGGCGGATGATCAACAACATGATCGTCGACCTGCTGGCCGAGACGCGGGAGCGGCTGGACCGCCATCGTCCGGGCAGCGCCGCCGAGCTGCGCGCCCTGCCGGAGGCGGTCGTCAGCTTCTCCCCCGCGATGGTCGAGGCGCAGCGGCCCTTGCGCGCCTTCCTGAAACAGCGCATGTACCGCCATTACCGGGTGAACCGGGAGATGAGCAAGTGCAAGCGGGTGGTCACCGCCCTGTTCGACCTGTTCATGGCCGAGCCGAACACCCTGCCGACGCAATGGCAGGAGGATGTTGCAAAGCAGGGAGGGCAGGGAGACCGGACGGTGCTGGCGCGGCTGGTCGCCGACTACATCGCCGGGATGACCGACCGCTACGCGCTCGCCGAATACGCCCGCCTGTTCGACATGGACGCCAAGACCTAACCGGCCCAGACCTAAAGCAAGAATTGAAACGATGAACATCTTCAAGGTCTTCGAGAACGACATCCGCAAGCTGCTGGACGAGCTGGCCGCCGAAGGCCAGATCCCGGCGGGGCTCGACACCGCGCGCCTGACGGTGGAGCCGCCGCGCGAGGCGGCGCACGGCGACCTGTCGACCAACGCGGCGATGATCCTGGCCAAGCCGGCGGGCAAGCCGCCCCGTGCGCTGGCCGAGCTGCTGGTGGCGAAGCTGAAGACCCGCCCCGACGTGGCGAGCGCCGAGATCGCCGGTCCGGGCTTCGTGAACCTGCGCCTGTCGGCCGAGGTCTGGCGCGACCGCATCCGCGACGTGCTGACCGCCGGCACCGCCTATGGCGAGAGCACGCTGGGCGGCCAGCGTCCCGTGAATGTCGAATACGTGTCGGCCAACCCCACCGGCCCGCTGCACGCCGCCCACGGCCGCGGCGCCGTCTTCGGCGACGCGCTGGCCGCGCTGCTGGAGAAGGCGGGCTACGCCGTCAGCCGCGAATATTACATCAACGACGCCGGCGCCCAGGTCGACGTGCTGGGCCGCTCCACCTTCTTGCGCTACCGCGAGGCGCTGGGCGAGGACATCGGCGAGATTCCGGCGGGCCTCTATCCCGGCGAGTATCTGAAGGAGGTCGGGCAGGCCCTGGCCGAGCGCGACGGCAGCAAGTGGGTCGGCGCGGACGAGGCCGACTGGCTGCCCGCCTGCCGCGACTTCGCCATCGCCACGATCATGGAATGGATCAAGGAGGACCTCGGCGTCCTCGGCGTCCGCATGGACGTCTACAGCTCGGAGCGCGCGCTGGTGAAGGCCGGGGCGGTGGACACGGCGCTGAAGGCGCTGGAGGACCGCGGCCTGATCTATGTCGGCGTGCTGGAGCCGCCCAAGGGCAAGAAGCCCGACGACTGGGAGCCGCGCCCGCAGACCCTGTTCAAGTCCACCGACTTCGGCGACGACGTCGACCGCCCGCTGAAGAAGTCGGACGGGTCCTTTACCTACTTCTCCAACGACATCGCCTATCACTACGACAAGCACCGCCGCGGCTTCGACCTGCAGATCGACGTGTGGGGCGCCGACCATGGCGGCTACGTCAAGCGCATGCAGGCGGCGACCACGGCGATCACCGAGGGCAAGGCGTCGCTGGACGTGAAGCTCTGCCAGCTCGTCCATCTGATGAAGAACGGCGAGCCGGTGAAGATGTCCAAGCGCGCCGGCACCTTCGTGACGCTGCGCGACGTGATCGAGGAGGTCGGGCGCGACGTCGTCCGCTTCATCATGCTGACCCGCCGCAACGACCAGACGCTGGACTTCGACTTCGCCAAGGTCGTCGAGCAGTCGAAGGACAACCCGGTCTTCTACGTGCAGTACGCCCACGCCCGCTGCCGCTCGGTCCTGCGCCACGCCGCGACGGCGCTGCCGGGGGCCGACCTGTCGCTGGCGGCGCTGGCCGCCAGGGCCAACCTTGCCCGCCTCGACAGCGAGGAGGAGATGGCGCTGGCCAAGCGCATGGCGACCTGGCCGCGTCTGGTCGAGTCCGCCGCCGAGGCGCACGAGCCGCACCGCGTGGCCTTCTACCTCTACGACCTCGCCAGCGACTTCCACGCGCTGTGGAACAAGGGCCGCGACGACACCAGCCTGCGCTTCCTGATCGACGGCGACGAGGAGGTGACGGTGGCCCGTCTGGCGCTGGTCAGCGCGGTCGCCACGGTGGTCGCCTCCGGCCTCGCCGTGATGGGTGTGGAGCCGGTGGAGGAAATGCGGTCATGAGGTATGAGGGCGATGCCAACTACGCCAGCGATCCCTACGGCACGCCGCCGCAACGGGGAGGTCGGCGCGGTCTGCTCGGCCTCGGTCTGGCGGTGGTCGGCATCGTGGCCTTCGCCGGTGCGATCGTCGTCGTCTACAGCGGCAAGGGGCAGAGCACGCCGGACGGCGGCCCGCCGCTGTTGATGGCCGACAGCGCGCCGACCAAGGCCCGTCCGGAGCAGCCCGGCGGCATGGAAGTGCCGCATCAGGACAAGTTGGTCTACGAGCGGCTGAACGACCGCGGGTCGAAGTCGCAGATCGAGCGCCTGCTGCCGCCGCCGGAGGAGCCGCTGCCGCGTCCGGTCGTGGCCCCCCAGGTGCCGCCGTCGCCGACCCTGCCGGAGGCGCCCGCGGTGGCCCAGCTTCCGCCGCCACCGCCGGGCTCCACCACCACGGTGCCGCGCCAGGACGGGGAGGGGGTTCCGCCGCCCGCCGCCGCTCCGGCTCCGCCGCCCGCCGTGGCCGCCCTTCCGGCCCCGGCTCCGGCCGCTCCGGCCGCTCCGGCGCCCAAGACCGCCCCGCCGCCCGCCGCCAAGCCGGCGCCCGCTCCGCCGCAGGCCCAGACACCGCCCGCGGCGCCCAAGCCGCAGCCCGCACCGCCGGTGGCCGCCGCCCCGGCTCCGCAGCCGGCCCCCGTTCCGGCGAAGGCGTCGGGTGGGGGGAACTGGCGTGTCCAGCTTGCCGCGGTGCGCAGCGAAGCCGAGGCATCGACGGAATGGAAGCGGCTGACCAGCCGCTACGGCGCCGCGCTCGGCGGGCTCTCGATGCAGGTCGCCAAGGCCGATCTGGGCGAGAAGGGCATCTTCTACCGCATCCAGGGCGTCGGCCTCGACGAGGAGCGCGCCAAGTCGGTCTGCGCCCAGCTCAAGTCCCAGAATGTGGGGTGTGTGGTTGTCCGTCCCTGATCCGGCTTTGCCGAACGCCCGAAACGCGTCCGGACCTCGTCGCGCGGCCCATCCTGCGCCTCACCGTGCGGTGGTGTTCGGCGCCGCCGGCACCGCGCTGACCGCGGACGAGCGCGCCTTCTTCCGCGACGCCGACCCGCTGGGCTTCATCCTGTTCCGGCGCAACTGCGAGACGCCGGAGCAGGTGCGCGCGCTGGTGGCAGAGATGCGCGCGGCGGTGGGCCGCGCCGACGCCCCCGTGCTGATCGACCAGGAGGGCGGTCGGGTGGCCCGCATGCGCCCGCCGCACTGGCCGGCCTTTCCGCCGATGCGCGCCTTCGGCGACCTCGCTGCCCGCGACGCCGACGCCGGGCGGGAGGCCGCCCGGATCAACGCCCGCCTGCTGGCGCTGATGCTGGCCGATTGCGGCGTGACGGTCGATTGCGCCCCGGTCTGCGACGTGCCGGTCGAGGGTGCCCACGACATCATCGGCGACCGCGCCTTCTGCGGCGATCCGGCCCGCGTGGCCGATCTGGCGCGGGCGACCTGCGAGGGGCTGATGGCCGGCGGCGTGCTGCCGGTCGTCAAGCATCTGCCCGGCCATGGCCGGGCCTTCGCCGACAGCCACGCCGAGCTGCCGGTGGTGGACGCCCCGCGCGCGGCGCTGGAGGCCACCGACTTCGCACCGTTCCGCGCCCTGGCCGACATGCCGCTCGGCATGGTCGCCCATGTGGTGCTGAAGGCCATCGACCCGGGCCAGCCCGCCAGCACCTCCGCCATCGTGGTGCGCGACGTGGTGCGCGGCGCCCCTATCGGCTTCGACGGTCTGCTGTTCAGCGACGACCTGTCGATGGGCGCGCTGGCCGGCGGCATGCGCGGCCGGGCCGAGGCGGTCCTCGCCGCCGGGCTGGACGTCGTGCTCCATTGCAACGGCGTGATGGAGGAGATGGTGGCGGTGGCCGAGGGCGTTCCGGCGATGAGCGGGGAAGCCGTCCGCCGCTGGGCGAGGGCCGAGGCGCTGCGTTGCCCGGCGCAGCCGGCGGACGCCGACGATCTGCGGGCGCGTCTGGCGGAATTGCTGGGAACTCCCCAGGTTTAGAGCCATGCTCAGGCTTCCCGGACCGGTCCGGGGAGCGCAACGGGAGAGACGTGCGTGCTGGAAGGTCTGATCGACCGCATACCGATGATCTTCGCGGTCGCCATCCCCGCGATCCTCGCCATCACCATGCACGAGGCGGCGCACGGCTTCGTGGCGATGTGGCGCGGCGACGACACGGCGTGGCGGCTGGGCCGGGTGACGTTGAACCCGCTCCGCCACATCGATCCCCTGGGCACGGTGGTGCTGCCGGCGGTGATGTATTTCACCACCGGTTTCGTCTTCGGCTGGGCCAAGCCGGTGCCGGTGAATTTCGGGCGCCTGCACCACCCGCGCCGCGACATGGTCTGGGTGGCGCTGGCCGGGCCGGGGGTGAATTTCGTCCTGGCGCTGGTCTCCGCGATCGTCTGGGGCTTCACCAGCCCGCAGGGGGGAGCGACGGAGATGTGGGTCCGCGCCGCCCTGGAGGTGTCGGTCCTCGTCAACGTCGTGCTGATGGTCTTCAACATGATCCCGCTGCCGCCGCTCGACGGCGGGCGCGTGGCGGTCGGCATCCTGCCCGACGCGCTGGCCTTCCCACTGGCCCGGCTGGAGAAGTACGGGATGCTGATCCTGATCGGCGCCTTCTTCCTGCTGCCCTTCATCGGGCGGGAGCTGGGCATGGACCTCAGCGTCTTCTCCTGGGTGCTCGGCCCGCCGGTGGATTACATGATCGAACTGATTCGCATCCTCAGCGGCAACTGACGGCATGGTCGGCAGGAAACCCCCGGATCATAAGGACGAGGGCGCCGAGGCGGTGAGCCCGGCGGAACAGCTCGTTCTCGTCCTGGACGGGTTCGAGGGGCCGCTCGACATGCTGCTGGCGCTGGGGCGCGAGCAGAAGGTGGACCTGACGAAGATTTCCATCCTCCAGCTCGCCGACCAATACCTCGCCTTCATCGCCGAGGCGCGGAAGGTGCGGCTGGAGCTTGCGGCGGATTATCTCGTCATGGCGGCGTGGCTGGCCTACCTGAAGTCCCGCCTGCTGATCCCGGAGGTCGAGGACGAGGAGCCCTCGGGCGAGGACATGGCGGCGGCGCTGGCCTTCCAGTTGCAGCGGCTGGAGGCGATGAAGGGGGCGGCGGCCCAACTGTTCGCCCGCCCGCAGCTCGGGGTGGACCGTTTCGCCCGTGGCGCCCCGGAGGACCTCGACATCCTGCGCAAGTCGGTCTTCCAGGTCACGCTCTACGACCTGCTGAAGGCCTATGGCGAGCATAAGAAGCGGCAGGAGGGCGGCGTCCTGCACATCGAGCCGGTGCGCCTCTATTCGCTGGAGGACGCGGTGCGCCGCCTGTCGGAGCTGCTGGGCCGCATGCCGGACTGGGCCACCCTGTCGAGTTTCCTGCCGGACGGTGTGCGCGGCGGGCTGCTGACCCGCTCGGCGCTGGCTGCTCATTTCGCGGCGACGCTGGAACTGGCCAAGGCGGGACGGGTGGAGCTTCGCCAGGACGGCGCCTTTTCCCCCATCTACGTCCGCCGGGCATCGCGCCGGCATGAACAGGGCGACGAGGAATGAGCGGACCCGACGGCATGATCCAGGAGATCGACAACCCGGAGGAGGTCGAGCAGCGATTGCGCGATCTGCGCCTGCTGGAGGCGCTGCTGTTCGCCTCCGCCGACCCGCTGGACGAGGAGACGCTGGGCCGGCGGCTGACGCGCGGCGCCGACGTCCGCGCCCTGCTGGAGGAATTGCGCGTCCATTACGCGGCGCGCGGGGTGAACCTGATCCGCACCGGCGCCGGCTGGTCCTTCCGCACGGCGGTGGACCTCGCCCCGCTGCTGCGGCAGGAGGAGGAGGTTTCCAAGAAGCTGTCCCGCGCCGCCATCGAGACGCTGGCCATCATCGCCTACCACCAGCCGGTGACCCGTGCGGAGATCGAGGCGATCCGCGGCGTGGCGACCAGCAAGGGCACGCTGGACATCCTGATGGAGAACGGCTGGATCCGGCCGGGCCGCCGCCGCGAGACGCCGGGGCGCCCGCTGACCTGGATCACCACCGACCATTTCCTCGATCATTTCGGCCTGGAGACGCTGCGCGACCTGCCAGGGGTGGAGGACCTGCGGGCCGCCGGCCTGCTCGATTCGCGGCCGGTGTTGCTGGGCATCGGCGGGGCGGGCCTGGAGGACGCCGAACCATCGGAAAACACTGACGATTCCGATACCTGAGCGAAACGCTCGAAAATAAGAACCATTTGCATCTGGGTCGGCGCGCCGGTACTAAGGTCAATCGACCGCCATCAAACGACCCCCGGGCCGCTTCAGACTGGGACCGCCATGGATCGTCCGTCCGTCACCGACGCCCGTCCTTTCTCCGCCTCAGGAGACGCCGTCTCCGAACCGCGCCCGCCCCGCCTGCGCACCGCGCTGCGCGACAAGGCGTCGGCCCTGTTCGGCCGCGGCGGCGCCGACCCGCGGGAGGGCGCGCCCTGCGAGGCCGCGCCCGTCACGCTGCCGGCCAACGGGCGGCATCTCGACGCCTTCGGTCCGCAGGGCGGCGGTGCCGCCATCGCGGTGGAGGCCCTGGCGCTGGACGCCGTCACCCACCGCTACGGGCGCGTCGTCGCCGTCGACGACGTCAGCGTGACCATCGGGGCGGGCGAGATCGTCTGCCTGTGCGGGCCGTCCGGTTGCGGCAAGTCCTCGCTGCTGCGCATCGCGGCGGGGCTGGAGCCGGTGCAGACCGGCTCCGTCCGGATCGGCGGAACGGTGGTGGCGGACGAGCGCGGCGCGGTGCCGCCGGAACGCCGCGGCGTCGGTCTCGTCTTCCAGGATTACGCGCTGTTTCCGCACCTGTCGGTGCTCGACAACGTGCGCTTCGGCCTGACCGCCCTGTACGGCGAGGCGCAGCGCAAGCGCGCGCTGGAGTCGCTGGGGCAGGTCGGCATGGCCGGCTACGCCGACTCCTTTCCGCACCATCTTTCCGGTGGTCAGCAGCAGCGCGTGGCGCTCGCCCGCGCCCTCGCCCCGAACCCGGCGGTTCTGCTTCTTGACGAGCCCTTCTCGGGACTGGACGCCCGGCTGCGCGAGCAGGTGCGCGACGAGACGCTGCACGTGCTGAAGCAGAACGGCGCCGCCACCATGCTGGTCACCCACGACCCGGAGGAGGCCATGTTCCTGGCCGACCGCATCGCGCTGATGCGCGCCGGCAAGGTCGTTCAGGTCGGCAACCCGGTGGACCTCTACACCCGCCCGGTCAACGCCTTCGCCGCCGAGTTCTTCGGCGAGGTCAACCGGCTGGCGGGCATCGTGCAGGACGGGGCGGTGGACACACCGGTCGGCCCGATCCCCACGGAGATCGCCGACGGCACCGCCGTGGACGTGCTGATCCGCCCGGAGGCGCTGAAGCTGTCCGCCCAGCCCGCCGCCACGGTGCCCGCCGGCGACCTGCCGGTCCTGGCGCGCGTGATGGCGGCCCGTCTGCTGGGCCGGACCAGCCTGGTCCATCTCGACGTGCCGGACGGAAAGGGCGGGTCGGTGCATCTGCACTCCCGCATGCCGGGCCAGTTCCTGCCCGCCGAGCAAAGTCACGTTTCGGTGTGCATGGACCTGTGTCAGGCCTTCGTTTTTCCAGCCGGTGCACCCACTTAGTCGTTTGAGCGGTTTCGCCCGACCGATCGTTGCGGGAGGGGAACCTTTCTGCCATAGTGCCGCCCCGCCATTGGGCTGCCTGTTCAGGAAACGTGTGTCATGGGATTCTCCAGCGTCTGGCATTGGGTCATCGTCCTTCTGATCGTCCTGCTCCTGTTCGGCGCCGGCAAGCTGCCGAAGGTCATGGGCGACCTCGCCAAGGGCATCAAGAACTTCAAGGCCGGCCTGAAGGACGAGGAGGAGGGCACCGCCCCCGGCGCCGACTCCAAGGTCCTGCCGAACCAGCCGGTCCCGCCGGCCCAGCCGGTGTCCTCGGTCCATCCGGTTCCGCCCGCCCCGGTTCCGCCCGCTGCCGACCCCGGCGTGAAGAAGGACGAGACGGCCCGCACCTGACCGTCCGGCGCCGCCCATCCCCGCGCCGCTTCGAAAGGCTGAGGAGCCATGTTCGACATCGCATGGTCGGAACTGATGGTCATCGCGGTCATCGCCCTCGTGGTGATCGGCCCGAAGGACCTGCCCAAGGCCATCTACACCCTGGGAAAATGGGTGAAGAAGGCGCGCGTCGTCGCGCGTGATTTCCAGGGCCACATCGACGACATGATGCGCGAGGCGGAGCTCGACGAGCTCCGCAAGGAGGCGCTGAAGGTCCGCGACACCAACCTCCAGAAGATGGTCGAGAACACGATCGATCCGAAGGGGGAACTCAAGGGCGCGTTCGACGTGGCGGCCGACATCGGGGCAAACAACGGCCATTTTGGCAGCCCGCCGGAAGACGGCCCGGCCCCTGTGACTCCCGTCGGTTCGCCGCAAGTGACGGCGGCCCAGCCGCAGCCGGCGACCGAACCGCCGGTCACGGCTCCTCCACCTCCGGCTCCGCCCGCGGAATTCGTTCCGGCCCCGGCCCAGCCGCCGGTTCCGGCCTCCGCCGACGCCGCTGCGGCGGCAACCACGAACAAGCAGGCGTGACCCAGTGTCCGGTGAAACGCGCATGACCGGCGAGACCGACGACGAGCTGGAAGAAAGCAAGATGCCGCTGATCGACCATCTGGTCGAACTGCGCAACCGTCTGATGTACGCGACGCTGGCGATCTTCATCGCCTTCTTCGTCTGCTACGCCTTCTCGGACCGCATCTACAACTTCCTGGTCCAGCCCCTGGCCGACATCCTGGCCGGGCAGGGGCGGCGGATGATCTACACCGGCCTGACCGAAGCCTTCTTCACCTATGTGAAGGTGGCCTTCTGGGCCGGCTGCTTCCTATCCTTCCCCATCGTCGCCAGCCAGATCTGGATGTTCGTCGCGCCCGGCCTCTACAAGCATGAGCGCAAGGCCTTCCTGCCCTTCCTGGTGGCCACCCCGATCCTGTTCTTCCTGGGCGGGGCGATGGTCTACTACTTCATCTTCCCGCTGGCCTGGCGCTTCTTCCTGGGGTTCGAGTTCCACCCGGGCATGGACGCCGGCGCCCTGCCGATCGAGTTCGAGGCCCGCGTCAGCGAGTATCTCGGCCTTGTGATGCACCTGATCTTCGCCTTCGGTCTGGCCTTCCAGCTTCCGGTCCTGCTGACCCTGCTGATCCGCGCCGGGCTGCTGACGACGGAGACGCTGGCGACCAAGCGGCGCTACGCCATCGTGTTCGTGTTCGTCGTCGCGGCGGTCCTGACCCCGCCGGACGTCATCAGCCAGGTCGGCCTCGCCATCCCGCTGCTGGCGCTCTACGAGGTGTCGATCCTGATCGGCCGCCGCATCGAGAAGACGCGCGGCGACGCGGACGAGACGGAAGCCGAGCAGGCGTAAGGCCGTCGCGCCTTACGCCGTCGCTTCGTCGACCATCACCTGATTGCGGCCGTTCCGCTTGGCCCGGTAGAGGGCCAGGTCGGCGGCGGCCAGTGCCGCGTCGATATCCTCCCCGCTGCGGCAGGCGGCTATTCCGATGCTGACGCTGGCAGCGATCTCGTGGCCCTGGAAGGGCAGCGGCCGCGCCGCCACGTCGCGGCGCAGCGCCTCCGCCAACGTCGCCGCCCCGGTGCGGTCGGTGTCGGGAAGCAGCAGGCAGAACTCCTCCCCACCATAGCGCCCGAACAGGTCGGTGCGGCGCAGCCGCGCCGTGACGGTCTCGGAGAAGAGCCGGAGAAGAGCGTCGCCGGCGAGATGGCCGAAGGTGTCGTTGACCCGCTTGAAGCGGTCGAGATCGAGAAGCAGCAGGGTCAGCGGCGCGCCGTTGCGTTGCGCTCGCAGCAACTCCCGCTCGGCGTGCTTCAGGAAGGCCCGGCGGTTGTAGGCGCCGGTCAGCGGGTCGATGGTGCCGATGCGGTCCAGATCCGCCTGAAGCTTCTCGCTGGTCATGGCGAGGAAACCGAATCCCCAGGCCGTAACCGCAAGGATGGCCTCCAGGAATCCGGCGCTTTGCACCAGGCTGGGTGTCAGGATGCTGTCCACCGGCCCACCCCAGGCGGTCAGCACGGCGCGCCCGGCCACGAACAGGGCGTGGAACAGGAACACCAGGGCGGTGACGCGCTGCGCCCGCCGAGGCTTGTCCGCCGGCCCCATCCACCACAGCTCCAGGGCTGCCAGCAGCGACAGGCCGGTGATTCCGGCGGACATGATCAGGATGCGCGCCGTCACGTCGTTGGTTGCCACCACGAACCACGCGATGCCCGTGGTCAGTACGGCGAGCAGCGCCATCCCGAAGCGCCAGGGGATCGACCGCCCGGCGAAGCTGCGCACGCCGAACCAATTCAGGATGTAGGTGGCGGCCACCAGGGCGTTGCTCAGCGGCACGGCGGCGGCGGGCGGCCAGACCCCGTAAGCGGTGACCATGGCCATTCCGACGGTGCCGGTCAGCGCTCCCACGGCCCAATAGGCCAGCGCGGTGATGTGGCGGTGCGCCCTCCAGGTCAGGAAGGCGGCGATGGACAGCAGAACGCCGATGCCCACCAGGACGATGACGAGGGTGCGGGTGTCGAGGATCATGTCCGGAGTGGGGAGGGCAGCGGTCGATTTCGGGGTTCTGCACGCATTCGCGTTCCCGGCGCCACCGATAAGTATAGGACACCAATCATTTCAGGGTCTTTCCCTTCGGCGCGGCTCCGCCTCTGGACCTTCACCCGACGGCGGACTATAACCAGCCTCCCACCCATTCCGTATCGCCGTGAGCCATGCACGACCTTCGCGCCATCCGTGAGAACCCCGAATCCTTCGACCGCGGCCTCGCCCGCCGGGGCCTTGAGCCGATGTCGCCGACGGTGCTGGACCTCGATTCGCGCCGCCGCGCCGCGCAGACCCAGTTGCAGGAGATGCAGGCGCGCCGCAACGAGGCGGCGAAGGAGATCGGCCTCGCCAAGCGGGAGGGTCGCGACGCCCAGTCCCTGATGGACGAGATGGCGCAGCTCAAGGAGCGGCTGCCCCAGGTCGAGGAGGAGGAGAAGGCGCTGGGCGCCGAGCTGGACGGCCTGCTCGCCTCCATTCCGAACCGGCCTGCTGACGACGTGCCGGAAGGCCCGGACGAGAGCGCCAACGTCGAGATCCGCCGCTGGGGCGAGCCGAAGGCCATCGCCGACGCCAAGCAGCATTTCGAGCTGGGCGAGGCGCTGGGCCTGATGGATTTCGAGGCGGCGTCGCGCATGTCCGGCGCCCGCTTCACCGTCCTCAAGGGCGGGCTGGCCCGGCTGGAGCGCGCGCTCGCCGACTTCATGCTGGACATCCACACCGGCGAGCACGGCTACACCGAGATCGCGCCGCCCCTGATGGTGCGCGACAACGCGCTGTTCGGCACCGGCCAGCTTCCCAAGTTCGAGGAGGACCTGTTCCGCACGGGCGACCACTATCTGATCCCGACCTCGGAAGTGCCGCTGACCAACCTCGTCAACGACCAGATCGTTGCGACGGAAGAGCTGCCCCACCGCTACACCGCGCTGACCCCCTGCTTCCGCGCCGAGGCGGGGTCGGCCGGGCGCGACACGCGCGGCATGATCCGCCAGCACCAGTTCTGGAAGGTCGAGATGGTCAGCGTCACCGCGCCGGACCAGTCGGAGGCGGAGCACCTGCGCATGACCCAGTGCGCCGAGACCATCCTGCAGCGGCTGGGGCTGCCCTACCGCGTGGTAACGCTGTGCACCGGCGACATGGGCTTCTCAGCGCGCAAGACCTACGACATCGAGGTCTGGCTGCCCGGCCAGAACATGTACCGCGAGATTTCGAGCTGCTCGAACTGCGGCGACTTCCAGGCCCGCCGCATGAAGGCCCGCTGCCGCCCGAAGGGTGAGAAGCAGACGCAGTTCGTCCACACGCTGAACGGCTCGGGCGTTGCGGTCGGGCGCTGCCTGATCGCGGTGCTGGAGAACTACCAGCAGCCCGATGGCTCCATCCTGGTTCCCGAAGCGCTCCGGCCCTACATGCGCGGGCTGGAAAGGATCACCGCCTGATGTTCGATCACCCGCTCGACCTGTCGAACGCGCGCATTCTCGTCACCAACGACGACGGCATCCACGCGCCGGGCCTGAAAATCCTGGAGGCCATCGCCCGCTCCATCTCCGACGACGTTTGGGTGGTGGCGCCGGAGATGGAGCAGTCGGCGGCCAGCCATTCGCTGACCATCAACCGGCCGCTGCGGCTGCGCCAGCTGGACGAGCGGCGCTACACGGTGGACGGCACGCCGACCGACTGCGTCCTGCTGGCCGTCAACCACATCATGAAGGACGCCCGTCCGACGCTGGTCCTGTCCGGCGTCAACCAGGGCTCCAACATCGGCGAGGACGTGACCTATTCGGGCACCATCGCGGCGGCCATGGAGGCGACCCTGCTGGGCGTTCCGGCCATCGCGCTCAGCCAGCATTACGAAAACCGCGCCCAGATCGACTGGTCGGCGGCGGAGCGCTGGGGGGCGGAGGTGATCCGCAAGGCCGTCTCCACGCCCTGGCCGAAATACGTCCTGCTCAACGTGAACTTCCCGGCCTGCCCGGCGGCGGAGGTCACAGGCATCCAGGTGGTCCGCCACGGCAAGCGCAAGATCGGCGACGAGCTGGTGGAGCGTGTCGATCCGCGCGGCAAGCCCTATATTTGGATCGGAACCCTGCGCGGCGAGGCCGACGTGGCGCCCGACACCGACATCCATGTGGTCTTCCACGGCGGTATTTCGGTGACGCCGGTCTATCTGGACCTGACGCACACGCCGACGCTCCAGACCTTGCGGCACGCGTTCGAGTAAGATGACTTCCGAGGTGAATGGGTAGGATGTGACGGTCGAGGCTCGCAAGATCCGGCTTCTGATGGCGTTGCGCCGCAATGGCGTGACCGACACCCGGGTTCTGGCCGCGATCGAGCGAATCCCGCGCGAGCGCTTCGTCCCCGCCCCCTTCCAGGATCAAGCGTGGGAGGACACGGCGCTTCCCATCGACCTTGGCCAGACCATCAGCCAGCCTTTGATCGTGGCGCTGATGACCCAGGCCCTGGAGTTGGGGGAGCGGCAGACGGTGCTGGAGATCGGCACCGGCTCCGGCTATCAGGCGGCGGTTTTGTCGCGGCTGTGCCGACGGGTCTACACCGTCGAGCGGCTGCGGCCGCTGCTGACCGAGGCGGAGGCGCGATTCCAGGCTCTGCGCCTGAACAACATCACGACCCGCCACGGCGACGGGACGAAGGGCTGGCCCGAGCAGGCGCCGTTCGAGCGCATACTGGTCACGGCCGCCGGAGGCCCCGATGCGCCAAAGGACTTGACGGATCAGCTCGCCGTTGGTGGTGTCATGGTCATCCCGCTGGGGGGCGACTACCGCGGCCAGCGGGTCGTCCGCATCCGGCGGACCGAAACCGGTCTTACACGGGAGGACTTGTGGCCCGTCCGCTTCGTACCGTTGCTGTCCGACCCTCCGTCCCCCGCCGGAACGGAATAGCCGGCCCGTTCGGCGTGCCATTCGGCGTGACAGGACGCTCCCTTGTCGCGGCGCTGGCGGTGATCCCGCTGCTCGCCGCCTGCCAGCAGCGCACCGGCGATCTCGCGCCGGTCACCTCGGTGTCCAACACCCCGGATTCGATCGGAGGCGCCGTCATCGTGCAGCGCGGGGACTCCGCCTATTCGCTGTCGCGGCGCTACAACGTGCCGCTGCGCGACCTGCTGGAGGTCAACCACCTGTCGCCGCCTTACCAGCTCCAGGTTGGGCAGCGCCTCGTCCTGCCGGTGTCGCGCCAATACATCGTCCAGCGCGGTGACACGCTGTACGGCATCTCCCGCATGTTCAGCGCGGACATGAGCGAGTTGACCCGGCTCAACGGTCTGACCGCGCCCTACGCGGTTCAGGCCGGGCAACCGCTGCGCCTGCCGGGCGGTGATGCCCCGGGCGGCACCGCGGTGGCCCAGGCGCCGTCCTCCAGCGCGGGGGCCGCCGTCGGCGGCGTGGTGGCCTCGGCGCCGGTCAAGCAGGTGTCGCGCGGGTCCATCCAGGCGGCGGAGCTGCCGCCGCCGGGCGCATCGGCATCGACACCGGCCCCGGTGGAAAGCCCCTCACAGACCGCGACCGTCCTCGCGCCGGCGCCCGGTGCCAAGCCGTCCGGCGCGCCGGAGGTGGCGTCGGCGGCGCCCGTCTATCAGCCGGGGCAGGCCCCGACCTCGCTGCGCCCGCCCGGCCAGAAGCCCGCCGTTCCGGAGCCGGCACCCGCGCCGCGTGCCGTCGAGGCCGCTCCGGTCCCGCCACCGCCGCCGGCACAGGAGGTCGCCGCCGCTCCGCCCCCGCCGCCGAAGGCCGCGGAGCAAGCGACGTCGCAGCGCGCCACCGGGCGCCTGCTCTGGCCGGTGAAGGGGAAGGTGATCTCGACCTTCGGGCCGAAGCCGGACGGTCTGCACAACGACGGCCTGAACATCGCCGCCAGCAAGGGAACGGCGGTGGTCGCCGCCGACAACGGTGTCGTCGCCTACGCCGGCAACGAACTGCGCGGCTTCGGCAACCTGCTGCTGGTGAAGCATTCGGACGGCTTCATCACCGCCTACGCCCATCTCGACCGCATCGACGTCGAGCGGGGCGTGGCGGTGAAGCGCGGGCAGGCCATCGGCACGGTCGGTCAGACCGGATCGGTGACGAGCCCGCAGCTTCATTTCGAACTGCGCAAGGGCAGCCAAGCGGTCGATCCGCGCGACCGCATGGAGCCGCGGGTCAGCGAAGGGGCTTCCCCAGACGGCCAGCCAGGTCCTGGATGAACTGCCAGGCCACCCGGCCGGAGCGGCTGCCGCGGGTCACCGACCATTCCACGGCCTCGGCCCGCAGCTGCTCCGCCGGGATGTCCAGCCCGAAGCGGGCGGCGTAGCCCTCGATCATCGCGAAGTAGGTCGGCTGGTCGCAGTTGTGGAAGCCCAGCCACAGGCCGAAGCGGTCGGACAGCGACACCTTCTCCTCGACCGCCTCCGCCGGGTTGATCGCGGTGGAGCGCTCGTTCTCGATCATGTCGCGCGGCATCAGGTGGCGGCGGTTGGAGGTGGCGTAGAACACCACATTCTCCGGACGCCCCTCGATCCCGCCCTCCAGGACGGCCTTCAGCGACTTGTAATGCGCGTCGTCATGGTCGAAGGACAGGTCGTCGCAGAACAGGATGAAGCGGCGCGGCTCGTCCTTCAGCCGGGCGAGCAGGCGGGGCAGGGTGGGGATGTCCTCGCGATGGATCTCCACCAGCGCCAGCGTGCCGGGATGGTCCTGCGCCACCGCGGCGTGAACCGACTTGACCAGCGAGCTCTTGCCCATGCCGCGCGAGCCCCAGAGCAGGGCGTTGTTGGCCGGCAGGCCGGTGGCGAAGCGGGTGGTGTTGTCCAGCAGGATGTCGCGCTGGCGTTCGACGCCGCGCAGCAGGCCGATCTCCACGCGGTTGACGGCGGGCACCGGCTCCAGCCGGTCGGGATCGGCGTGCCAGACGAAGGCGTCGGCGGCGCCGAGGTCGAGCCGGCCCGGCGGCGGCGGTGCGAGCCGTTCCAGGGCCTCGGCGATGCGGGTGAGGAGGGGCAGCAACTGGGCGTCCGACATCGTGTTCCTTCGCAGGCGTTTCTTCCGGTTTCGTTGCGCCGACCCTAACCCGCCGGCGCGCCGCCGGACAAGGAGGCGCGCTTGCGGGGGAGGCGTGCGCGCCGTTATGGTGCGCCCAGCGCGAACCGAGGGCCGGCCATGCACGCAGAACGTTCCACCGATCTCCCGAAGCCGGCGGGGAGCGCCGACCATGTCCTGCGGCGGCTGGAGGAAACGCCCCTTCGCGAAGACCCTTTCCCGCATCTGGTGGTGCCGGACGCCCTGCCGGCCGACCTCTACGCTCGCGCGGTCGCCCAATGGCCGCGGTTCGAGGCGTTGGCCCTCCTGCAGATGGACACGCTTCCCCAGCGCCATCAGATGGTGCTGACCGACCGCAATCTGCGGGAGATGGAGCCGGAGGCCTCCGCGGTCTGGCGGGAGGTCCGCGATTCCCTGTTCGGGCCGGAGACGCTGAAACGTCTCGCCCCGCGCTTCCCCTCGCTCGCCGCCAAGCTGGAGACGCCCGTCGCAGCCCGGCCGGCGACGGTCTATGCGCGGCTGGTCGAGGACCATGCGGGCCATTCCATGCTGCCCCACACCGACGTGTTCGGCACCTTCCTGTCCATGCTGCTCTACATGCCGGCGGACGGCAGCCGCCCCGATCTCGGGACGGCGCTGTACCGGCCGCGCGATCCGTCCTTCACCGCCAACGCCGGGCGGTCGACGGAGCGGTTCCCGCGCGAGGATTTCGAACTGGCCGGCACCGCGCCCTTCCTGCCGAACCATCTGCTGGCCTACGCGCCGTCCGACCGGTCCTTCCATGGAGTGGAGCCGGTGGAGGCGCCCTGCACGCGCCGCTTCCTGCTTCTCTTTGCCGTGATGGACAGCCGCGGCCCTTGAAGCCCGGCGGGCGTACCCCTATTCCATTGCATCGACGGCCCGGACCGTTATAGTCGCCGCGTCCGCGAGCGCCCGCTGCGCCTTCGGAACCAAACCACAGGGAGCCTCCAGATGTTCGTTTCGACGGCCTATGCACAGACCGCCGCGCCCGCCGCCGGTGGGGCCGACATGATCGTGCAGTTCCTGCCGCTGATCCTGATTTTCGTCGTCTTCTATTTCCTGCTGATCCGTCCGCAGCAGAAGAAGATGAAGGAACACAAGGGCATGCTGGAGGCCATCCGTCGCGGCGACCGCGTGGTGACCGGCGGCGGCATCATCGGCACGATCACCAAGGTCGGCCCGGACGACGAACTCCAGGTCGAGATCGCCGAGAACGTCCGTGTCCGCGTCATGCGCTCCACCGTGAACCTCGTGCTGTCGAAGTCCGAGCCGGCCAAGAGCGCCGACGACAAGGCTGAAGAGAAGGTCGTGGACCGCAAGTAACGCGGTTCTCCGGTAGCGAACGGGACTGGTTTACGAATGCTGTATTTTCCGCGCTGGAAGATTTTTCTGATCGTCGCGATCTGCGTGCTCGGGACCATCCTCACGCTGCCGAATTTTTTCAGCCGCGAGACGCTGTCGGCCCTGCCGAACTGGTACGCGCACAGCCGGGTCAACCTCGGCCTCGACCTGCGCGGCGGGTCGCACCTGCTGCTCGAGGTGGACATGGGCGCGGTCATCCGTGACCGCGTCGAAAGCCTGGTCGATTCGGCGCGCACCCAGCTGCGCAACGACAATGTCGGCTACACGGCGATCAACCCGGGCGACCGCGGCATCACCGTGCAGCTCCGCGACCCGGCGCAGGGCGACACGGCGGTGCGGGCGCTGCGCCAGCTCGCCAACACCATCGGCGGCGGACCGCTCGGCGGCGGCCAGCCCGACCTGGAGGTCACCGCCAGCGGCGGCAGCGTCACCGCCCGGCTCAGCGAGATCGCGCTGCGCGAGCGCGCCACCCAGGCCATCGAACAATCCATCGAGATCGTGCGCCGCCGCATCGACGAGACCGGCGTCAACGAGCCGACCATCGCCCGCCAGGGCGCCGACCGCATCCTGGTCCAGCTTCCCGGCGTCGAGGACCCCGACCGCGTGAAGCGGCTGCTCGGCACCACGGCGAAGATGACCTTCCGGCTGGTCGACATGAACGCCGACCCGAGCGCCGGCCGCGCCCCTCCGGGCACCGACATTCTGCCCTCGGCGGAAGGCGGGCGGGCGCAGAGCGCCTACGTCATCCGCAAGAAGGTCGAAGTGGACGGCGCCAACCTGACCAACGCCACCGCGGGCAGCAACCCACAGACCGGCGAGTGGGTGGTCAATTTCGAATTCGACAGCATCGGCGCCCGCCGCTTTGCCGACGTGACCCGCGCCAACGTCGGCCGGCCCTTCGCCATCGTGCTCGACAACAAGGTCATCAGCGCCCCGGTGATCCGCGAGCCGATCACCGGCGGGCGTGGCCAGATCAGCGGCAGCTTCACCGCCGCCGACGCCAACGACCTCGCCGTCCTGCTGCGCGCCGGCGCGCTGCCGGCCCCGCTGAAAGTGATCGAGGAGCGCACGGTCGGCCCTGACCTCGGCGCCGACTCCATCCGCGCCGGCCTGATGTCGGTGGGCATCGGCTTCGTGCTGGTCTGCGCCTATATGATCGCCGCCTACGGCCTGTTCGGTGCCTTCGCCTGCTTCGCCCTGCTGGTCAACACCATCCTGACGCTGGCCGCGCTGTCCCTGCTCCAGGCGACGCTGACGCTGCCGGGCATCGCCGGCGTCCTGCTGTCGCTCGGTCTGGCGGTCGACGCCAACATTCTGATCAACGAGCGCATCCGCGAGGAAACGAAGAAGGGCCGCGGCGTCTTCGGCTCGGTGGAGGCCGGCTTCAACCGCGCCTACTCCACCATCGTGGACGCCAACCTGACCACCGCCATCAAGATGGCCATCCTGTTCGTGCTGGGCACCGGCGCGATCAAGGGCTTTGCCGTCACCATCACCTTCGGCATCCTGATTTCGCTGTTCACGGCCACCGTGCTCGTGCGTCTCATGATGGTCAGTTGGCTGCGCAAGACGCGGCCGGCCGCCCTGCCGGTGTAAGAGGTCATTCCCATGTTCCGGCTTCGTCTGGTCCCTGACAACACCAACATCCAGTTCATGCGCGGGCGACACGCCGGCCTGATCGTGTCGGCGTTCCTGTCGATCGCGTCGGTGGTGCTGTTCTTCTATCCCGGGCTGAACTACGGCATCGACTTCCGCGGCGGCATCGTCATCGAGGCGCGCACGCCGCAGGCCGCCGACTTCGCCTCGCTGCGCCACACGCTGACCCAGCTCAACATGGGGCAGGTGGCGTTGCAGGAGTTCGGCTCGCCCCAGGACGTGCTGATCCGGCTGGAACGCCAGCCGGGCGACGACGCGGCCCAGCAGGTGGCCGCCGACAAGGTGAGGGCCACGCTCGCCCAGGAGATTCCCGGCACCACCGTGCGCCGCGTCGAGGCGGTCGGCGCGTCGGTCAGCGGCGAGCTGTTCTTCAACGGCATGCTGGCGCTCGGCCTCGCGCTTCTGGCGATGCTGGTCTACATCTGGTTCCGCTTCGAATGGCAGTTCGGCTTCGGCGCCATCGTGACGCTGCTGCTGGACGTGACGAAGGTGGTCGGCTTCTACGCGATCACCGGGATGCAGTTCAACCTGACGGCCATCGCGGCGATCCTGACGATCATGGGCTATTCGACCAACGACAAGGTCGTGGTCTATGACCGCATGCGCGAAAATCTGCGCATCTACAAGAAGATGCCGTTGCGCGAGCTGATCGACCGCTCGATCAACGAGACGCTGAACCGCACGCTGGGCACCTCCATGTCGACGCTGCTGTCGATCCTGCCGCTGGCCTTCTTCGGCGGCGAGGCGCTGCAGGACTTCGGTATCGTGCTGATCTTCGGCATTTTCCTGGCGACCTCCTCGTCCATTTTCATCGCCGCCCCCATCTTGCTGTTCCTGGGCGAGAACCGGCTGCGCCGCAACGCGCCGGCGGACAACGCGGCCCCGGCCGCCAACCCGACGCCGTGATCGGAAAGAACAGGAAACGGACAAGAGATGGCGGACATCACGCCGATCATCCCGTCGGACCGGCAGGTCATCGACGGTTACGGGGAAGGGCAATTCTGCGTGTCCGGGCAATGGCGCACCGGTGCGGTGGTGGTGCTTCCCGACCGCACGGAGCCCTGGCGTCCCCAGGACTTCGCCGCCCTGACGGCGGAAGACTTCGCCCAAGTCATCGCAGCGGAGCCGCGGGTGGAGTTTCTGCTGCTCGGCTCCGGCACCCGGATGCAGCTTCTGCCCAAGGCCCTGCGCCAGAGCCTGCGCGACGCCGGTCTGGTGGTCGAGGTGATGGACACTGGGGCGGCTTGCCGGACCTACAACGTCCTGCTGGCCGAAGGCCGGCGGGTGGGGGCGGCGCTGCTGCCGGTGTGATCCGTTTCGCGCGCTTCGCACCGAATGACCAAACGAAAAAAGGCCCCCGGATCGGGGGCCTTTTCCGTTCTGGCGATCCGATAAGGGATCAGGCCGGGGCCTTCGACAGGCGCTCGGCCACGAACTCCCAGTTCACCAGGCTCTCCAGGAACGCCTTCACGAAGTCCGCGCGGCGGTTCTGGTAGTCGACGTAGTAGGCGTGCTCCCACACGTCGGCGGTCAGCAGCGGAAAGTGGCCCTGGGCCAGCGGGGTGTCGGCGTTGGAGGTCTTGGTGACCTTCAGCTTGCCGCCGTCGATGTACAGCCAAGCCCAGCCCGAGCCGAACTGGGTGATGGCGGCGTTCGAGAACTCTTCCTTGAACTTGTCGACGCTGCCGAAGTCGGCGATCAGGCGCTTCTCAAGCTCGCCCGGGATGGCGCCGCCACCGTTCTTCTTCATGCTCTGCCAGTAGAAGGTGTGGTTCCAGACCTGGCCGGCGTTGTTGAAGAGGCCCTGCTTGGAGGCGTCGCCGTAGCTCTGCTTGATGACGTCTTCCAGGCTGGCGTTGGCCAGCGGGCTGTCCTTCGTCAGGTTGTTGAGGTTGGTGACGTAGGTCTGGTGGTGCTTGTCGTGGTGCAGGTGCAGCGTCTCCGACGACATGAACGGCTGCAGAGCATCATAGCCATACGGGAGCGGCGGCAGTTCGAACGCCATTGAGTTACCCTCTCTTCTTGGATTGTCCCATCTCGGGCCGTGCCTTGCGGCACGGCACCTCCGTCCGCTCAAATAGGCCCGCGGCGCGGCAAAGTGAAGGCTGGAAAAAGGCCGAGACGCGAAAAGGTGGTAATCCCTGCGGTCAGCACCGCCTGAGCGGCGATCTCGCCGGAGCGGACCGCACCTTCAAGCGTCGCAGGAAGCCCCATCTTCGTCCAATCGCCGGCCAGAACAAGGTTTTTCAAGGCGGTCTGGGGACCGGGGCGATTCGCCGCATGGACAGGGGACTGGTCCGGAGTCGCCCGGCGCTCCTTGATGATTCGGTGCGGCGGCAGGGCTGCGCCGGGCGTGCCGAGCGCCCGCGCCACGTCGCGCCACAACGTGGCGGCAACCGCGTCAGCGGGCAGGGTGGCGAGCGCATCGGCGTCGCTGACCGTCACCGACAGCACGTCGCCGCGCCGGAACAGCCAGTCCGCCGTTCCGCCGACCAGCCCCAGGAAGGGCAGGCCGCCGGGCAAGTCGATCGGGGCTGGCAAACGGAAGTGGGCATTGACGATGGCCCGGCCGTTCGCGGAGATGGGTACGGCCTCGGGAAGCAGGCGTCCGGCGATCCAGGCCGGCACCGCCAGGACCACCGCGTCGTCGCTGCCGAGCGCGATGCGTTCGCCGTCCACCGACAGGGCGGCGACGCGCTCCCCCGCGCGCTCCAGCCCGTCCACCCGCGCGCCGGTGCGCAACTCGGCGCCGTGCCGCGTCAGCCACGCCACCGCGGGTTCGACCAGCGCGGCGGACAGGCCCTTCTCGGCGAACAGCGGACGGCAGGCGGCCTCGCCGCGCAGCAGCGTTTCCCGCAGCACGGCGCCGAACAGGCGGGCGGACACCCGCTCCGGTGCCCCGTTCATCACCGACACGGCCAACGGGCGCCACAGCCGCTCGTAGAGCGGTCCGCCAGGAGGCAGGGCGTCGGCCACCGACGCACCGGGGCCGGCGGTCAGGGTGCGTAAGGCGGCGAGGTAATCGGCGGGGCGGCTTCCCGGCACGCGGCGCGCCGTGTCGAACAGCCACAGCCCGCCCGGCCGCAGGCACCAGCGCTCGCCGTTGCCGAGGTCGAGGAAGGGAAAGGCGGCGGGGCGCAACTCGGTCAGGGCATCGCTCGCGCCGACCCGTTCCAGATAGCCGAGCAGGGAGCGGTTGCCGCTGAGCGCCAGATGGCTGCCGTTGTCCACCATGCGGTCCAGCGCGGCGTCGTGGAAGGAGCGGCAGCGCCCTCCGGCCTGCGGGGCGCCCTCATACAGGACGACCCGCCGCCCCGCTTCGGTCAGGCGGACGGCGGCGGACAGGCCGGCAAGTCCGGCGCCGACGATGTGGACGGTGCCCAAGACGTCCGTCAGGCGGTGGGCGGATAGCCGAGCGCGCAGCGCACGGCCACCAGTGCGCACTCGCGCTTGCCGACCCGCACCCGCCGGTCGAGGTCGCGCCAGCCCCGGGCGCGCAGTCGCACAAGCAGCCGGTGGTACAGCACCATCATGGCGACCGCCGCCCACAGCGAGCCCCGCCGCCCGGCGGCCTGCCCGTCGGTCAGCGCGCGGCGCGCCTCGGCGAAGCGCTCCTCGGCCAGCACGGCCAGCGCCTCGCAGGTCCGGGGCAGGTTGGGGTGGGCGAGCACGGTGGCGGGGTCGGAGCTGCCGATGCCGGCCTCGTCGAGCAATTCGCGCGGCAGGTAGAGGCGGCCGATCTCCGCGTCCTCCGTCAGGTCTCGCAGGATGTTGGTCAACTGCAACGCCTCGCCCAGCGCCAAGGCGAAGGCTTCGGTGGAGGCGTCGGCGCGGTCGAACACGCGGATCGCCAGCATGCCCACCGCGCCGGCGACGCGGCGGCAATAGAGCCGCAGGGTCGGCAGCGCCGGGCCGGTCATGCCCCCGCTGTCGCCTCCATCCGCCGGGATGTCCATCGCCATGCCGTCGATCAACGCTTCCAGCTCGCCGCGCGGCAGGCCGTAGCGTTCGATGGCGCCCTTCAGCGCCGCCCCCAACGAGCTGGACGGCGCGCCGCCGGCATAGAGGCCGCGGATCTCGGTCCTCCAAGCGTCGAGCGCCGCGCGCTTCTCCGCCGGCTCGCCGGGCTCGTCCGCGATGTCGTCGATTCGCCGGCAGAAGGCGTAGATGGCGAACATCGCCGCCCGCTTGGAGCGGGGCAGCAGCAGCATCGGCCAGTAGAAGGTGCTGCCCGACCGTCCGGTCACCGCCGCCGCCGCGGCAGCCGGGCTGCCGGCGGTGTCGCTCTGCGTCGAGTCCAGCGATGGCTGCGGCATACGTCGGTCCTGCGTGGTGGCGGTCGAAGGGTGCGGAGTCTATTTGCTCCCGATGGCGCGCGCCAGCCCGCGTGCGGTGGCGAACAGCTTATGATGCGTGCCAAGCACCACCCGCTTCTTCAGCGGGTCGCGGCTGCGCAGCCGTTGCGCCAGCGACTCGGCGAGGCTGAGGATCACCGAGGCTTCCATACGCAGGCCGCGATGCTGGATCAGGCCGGGCAGGGGGGCGGCGCGTTCCAGCAGCCGGTCGGTGTGCTCCAACGTGCGGTCGAAGATGGCGCGCAGCTTGGCGTCGCTCTCCGTTTCCACCAGCCGCTCGACGCTGATCGCCGAATCGTCGAACCAGACCAGCGGGATGTAGCAGCGGCCGAGCTGGCTCCAGTCCTCCCGGCAGTCTTGGAGGTGGTTCAGCACCTGCAAGGCGGTGCACAGCGCGTCCGACGCGGGACCGGCGGCCACACCCTCGCCGTGAAGGTCCAGCAGGTAGCGCCCGACCGGGTTGGCGGAAAAGCGGCAGTAGAGCAGCAGGTCGCTCCAGCTGTGGCAGCGTGCGCCCACCGCGTCGCGCCGGAAGGCGCGCAGCACCTGCCGGGGGTGGCGATCGCTGACCCCGGTCGCCTGCAGGCTGGCGCGCAGGTCCAGCGCCGGCTTCAGATAGGCGTGCTTGGCCTGCCCTGTGGTCAGCGAGCGTTCCAGCGCCTCCAGATAGGCGAGCTTGGTCTCCGGTTCGAGATCGGGGTCGTCGGCAATGTCGTCGCCCAGCCGGACGAACCGGTAGAAGGCCATGACATGCGGCCGGAGATGCTTCGGCAGCAGGCGCGAGGCGACCGGAAAATTCTCCGAGTCCGCGTCCTTGCGGGCGACCGGGCTGGGTTTGCGGGGCTTGGTGGGGGCGATGTTGAAATCGGCCATTGTTCCGCCTGCTGCGCGTCGGGGCTGGTGTGGGAAGCCTGTCTGCCTAATATAAGGCGCGAGCGGGCTTTGCCCTGCTTCCAAACTGTGCCACCCCCATTTTTCCAGAACAGGCATCACATGGCGAAGGCGACCCCCGACCTGTCCTATTGCGGACGGGAGGTGAGGAAATATGACAACGACCGTTTCCTGACGTGCCTTTTCGCCCCGGCGGAGCGCCGCGAATCGCTGTTCGCCCTCTACGCCTTCAACCTGGAGATCGCCAAGACCCGCGAGGTGGTGACCGAGCCGGTTCTGGGCCAGATGCGGCTGCAATTCTGGCGCGACGGGCTGGACAAGGTCTATGAGGGCGCCGCCGTTCCCAAGCATGCGGTGATGGAGCCGCTGGCCGCCGCCGTGCGGGAAGGTGGGCTGAGCCGCGCCCTGTTCGACCGGCTGATCGACGCGCGGGAGGCCGACCTGGACGACACCCCGCCGGCCAACCTGTCCTGCCTGGTCAACTACGCGGAGGTCACCGGCGCTCCACTCGTCCAGCTCGCGCTGGAGATCCTCGGCGCGAAGGACGCCGACGCGGCGGAGGCCGGGCGTCAGGCCGGGATCGGCTACGCGCTGGCCGGCATCGCCCGCGCGGTGCCCTTCCACGCCCGCCAGCACCGCCAGCTTCTCCCCGCCGACCGCATGGCGGCGCACGGCGCCAAGCAGGGCGACCTGTTCGAACTGCGCTCCACCCCCGAGCTGCGCCCCGTGGTGCGCGAGGTGGCGGAGGCCGCCCGCGACCATCTGGCGAAGGCCCGCGCGCTGCGCCGCTCCGTCCCGCGCGCCGCCCTGTCGGCCCTGCTGCCGGCGGTGCTGGCCGGGCTGCATCTGGACGCGCTGGCGCGGGAGGGCAACGACCCCTTCGCCCCGCGCGTTCTGATGCCCCACCCGCTGCGCCACGCCAAGCTGGCCTGGGCGGCGCTGCGCGGCAGGTTCTGACCCCTGTCGGTCAGGCGGCGCGGATCATCGCCACGAACCGCTCCACCTCCTGGCGGAGCTGGTCGGCCTCCCGCGACAGGTCGCCGGCGGCGTTGAGCGCCTGATCGGCCATCGAGCCGGTGGACCCCGCCGCCTGGGTCACCCCGCCGATGTTCACCGACACGGCGGCGGTGCCCATCGACGCCTGCTGGACGTTGCGGCTGATCTCCTGGGTGGCGGCGCCCTGCTGCTCCGCGGCGGCGGCGATGGCGGTGATCGTCTCGTTGATGGCGATGATGCTCCGCCCCACCGTCCCGATGACGCTGACCACCGTGCCGCTGACCGTCTGCATGTCGGCGATCTGCCGAGAGATGTCCTCCGTCGCCTTGGCGGTCTGGTTGGCGAGATTCTTCACCTCGCTGGCGACGACGGCGAAGCCCTTGCCGGCTTCGCCGGCGCGGGCGGCCTCGATGGTCGCGTTGAGCGCCAGCAGATTGGTCTGGCCGGCGATGCCCTGGATGAGGTTCACCACGTCGCCGATCTTCTGCGCGGCGGCGGACAGCCCTTCCAGCGTGGCGTTGGTGCGCTCCACCTCGGCGACCGCCTCGGCGGCCATCTGGGAGGAGCGGCCGATCCGCTCGTTGATCTCGCGGATCGAACAGCTCAGCTCCTCCGCCGCGGCGGCCACCGTCTGGACGTTCTGGCTGGCTTCCTCGGCGGCGGTGGACACGGCGGCGGCCTGACGGTCGGTCTGGGCGGCGATGGCCGACAGGCTCTGCGCGGTGCTGCGCATCGCGCCGGCCTGCTCCGACACGTTGCGCACGACGCCGCCCACCGACGCCTCGAACCGGCTGGCGACGTCGGCGAGGTCGCCCTTGCGGCGCTCGGCGGCACGCTGCTCCTCGCGGCGGCGCTCCTCCTCCAGCTCCGCCATGCGGGTGGTGTTGTCCTGGAAGAGCTTCAGGGCCTTGTTGATGGCGCCGATTTCGTCGGTGCGGCCGGTGTCGGCGATGACCACGCCGCGGTCCCCGGCAATCACAGCGTCCAGCGTCGCGATGGTGCGACGCAACGGCAGGCCCACGATGCTGCGGCTGGCCAACAAAAGCGCTGTCACCAGGGCGGCCAGCAGGACCAGCCCGCCGATGATGGTGGCGTTGCGCAGGTCCCGGACCGGGGCGTTGATCTTGTCGAGCGGCAGGTTGACCAGCAGGGACCAGGGTGTATCCGTTCCCGCGACCTTCACCGGCAGGAACAGCTGCTTCACGGGCTGCCCGTCGGCGACCGCCATCTGCTCGAAACTCCGTCCCGCGCGGACGGCCGGTTTGGCGGCGTCGAGCGCCGGGTCCGATGCGCCGATCGGTTGCCCCATCCGCTCGGTATCGGGATGACCGGCCCAGACGCCGTCGTTGGAAATCAGGTGGATGGACCCGCTGTCGAAGGGCTTCACCGTCTTCAGCATGGACCAGATGCCGTCGGTGGACAGATCGACGCCGGCCACCCCGACGACCCGGCCGTTTTCGACGATCGGAACCGACATGGACACCATCAGCACCTTCCGGCCGGCGACCATGTAGCTGTAGGGCTCCACCACCATGGCCTTCCCGGTGCGCTTCGGGATCTGGTAATAGGCGCCGTCGGAGCCCGGATCGTCATAGCCGACGAGGGACTCCAGCGCAACCGTCCCCGACCCGCGGTTCCAGTAGGGAAGGAACCGGCCGGACGCGTCGGAGCCCGGCTTGCTGGCGAACTCCGCGTCGCGGCCGTCCAGGGCGTTCGGCTCCATCCCCACCCACACGCCGAGGAAATCCGGGTTGGCCTCGGCGATGCTCTTGAGCCAGGTGGAGAGCTGCTCCCGGTCGGTGCGGCCCGCGGCCTTCAGGCCGACCAGGGAAGTCGCGATGAAGCGAGCGGCTTCCATCGCGGTGCCCAGCCGGGCGTTGACCATCTCGCCGTAGCGCTGGCCAAGCTGCTCCCCGCTCTGGAAGGACAGGGTTTCGATGTCCGACCCGCTCTTGGCCGTCAGGGCCGCAATCCCCACCGCCAGGGAAATGATCGTCACCGTCACGATGACGATCACCTGTTTGGCAACCAATGATTTTGTTCTAATCATAACCATCCCGCCGGAAGACTTTCTCACCCATTCGAAAGAAAGTGTCCCATGGGATTGGTTAAGCGTCACTTATGACCTTTATTATAGTTCCGTGATAATTTTCCCGAAATTGCCGGGCTTCAGACCGTGACGGCGGGTGCGGCCTTTAGCCACCCCTCCAGATCCTCCAGCGCGCGGCGGGTGTAGGCCAGCTTGCGGTCACGCCCGCGGATGCGATCGTCCACCGGCGGGAACAGGCCGAAATTGACGTTCATCGGCTGATAGGTATCGGCGTTGGCGCCGCCGGTGATGTGGCCGAGGATCGCCCCCAGCGCGGTGGTGACCGGCGGGGCGGACGGCTCCCCGCCCAGCCGCTCGGCGGCGGCGAAGCGCCCGGCGAGCAAGCCGACGGCGGCGCTTTCCACATAGCCCTCGCAGCCCGTCACCTGGCCAGCGAAGCGGATGCGCGGCTGCGCCTTCAGCCGCAGCGCGCCGTCCAGCAGGCGCGGGCTGTTCAGGAAGGTGTTGCGGTGCAGGCCGCCCAGCCGCGCGAACTCCGCCTTTTCCAGGCCGGGGATCATGCGGAAGATCCGCGCCTGCTCGGCGTGGCGCAGCTTGGTCTGGAAGCCGACGAGGTTGTAGAGCGTGCCGAGCGCGTTGTCCTGGCGGAGCTGGACCACCGCGTAGGGGCGGCGTTCCGGCTTGTGCGGGTTGGTCAGGCCGACCGGCTTCATCGGGCCGTAGCGCAGCGTGTCGACCCCGCGCTCCGCCATCACCTCGATGGGCAGGCAGCCTTCGAAGTAGGGCGTGCTCTTCTCCCACTCCTTGAAGTCCACCTTTTCGGCGGTCAGCAGGGCGTCGATGAAGGCGCGGTACTCGTCCTTCTCGAAGGCGCAGTTGATGTAGTCCTTGCCGGTGCCGCCGGGGCCGGGCTTGTCGTAGCGCGACTGGAACCACGCCTTGGACAGGTCCACGCTCTCCAGATAGACAATGGGGGCGATGGCGTCGAAGAAGGCCAGCGACTCCTCGCCCGTAAAGCTGCGGATGGCCTCGGCCAGCGGCGGGGAGGTCAGGGGGCCGGTGGCGATGACGACGCTGTCCCACGCCTCCGGCGGCAGGCCGGCGACCTCGCCGCGCTCCACGGTGATGAGGGGATGGCTGGTGATCGCCTCGGTCACGGCGCCCGCGAAGCCGTCGCGGTCCATGGCCAGCGCGCCACCCGCCGGCACCTTGTGCGCGTCGGCGCAGCGCAGGATCAGCGAACCGCAGCGCCGCATCTCCTCGTGCAGCAGACCGACGGCGTTGTACTCCGCGTCGTCCGACCGGAAGGAGTTGGAGCAGACCAACTCGGCGAGCTGGTCGGTGCTGTGCGCCTCGGTCGGGCGGACGGGCCGCATCTCGTGCAGCACGACGGGAACGCCGCGCTGGGCGAGCTGCCAAGCGGCTTCGGACCCGGCAAGGCCGCCGCCGATGACGTGAACGGGGGAAAGGGACGTGTCGACCATATCAGCAACTTTCACAAAGTTGCCGAACAAGTAGACCGTCGTTGTCGCCACGGCAAGGCCAACCCGGACCACAGCGCGGAATCGCGGCCAGGATCGTCTGCCGGTTCCGGCGATCCTGGTCGCTCCGCCGAACAGCGGTGACTTACTGGGCGGCGAGCTTCTGCTTCAGCCCGTCGAAGCCCGAGGTGAAGATGCCGGAGATCACCTTGCGCGATTCCTCGTCGCTGGCCCCGTTGGAGGTGTAGCGCGCCTTCCACACGACGCGCGTGCCCTTGCCCGCCGGTTCGGCCGACAGGGAGGCCGCATAGTCCTTGACCGGCAGCGGGCTGGTCAGGATCGAATAGCGGATGCGGTGGCTGCTGGCGGAGGAGGAGAGCAGCCGCTCCTCGATCGTGCCACCGCCCTTGAGGGCCAGCACGCGCTCCTGCGCGCCGTCCTTCCGGCGCAGGGTGCAGCTTTCCACCGCCGGGTGCCAAGTGCCGAGGTTGCAGAAGGGGCCGATCTGCTGCCAGACCTTCTCGATCGGGTAGGGCAGGGTGGTCGATTCCGTGACCTCGACGGCCAGGGCCGGGCTTGCCAGAGCGACCAGCGTGGCCGCGACCGCGAACAGGGTGCGCATGGGGTTCCCTCCGTTGTTCGGCTGTTCCGGCGCGCATCGTTGGGCGCGCCTCGAAATCCTAGCCGAGCGGGGAGGGCTTGAAACTTGTACGTTGGTAGGACGAACAAGGGAAGAATCGGCAAGACAACGGCCGGTCCCGCCTGGGCGGAGCCGGCCGTTTCACTTGGGAGCGAAACGAAGAGTCCTTATTCGCTCTTGGTCGTCGTCGTGCGCTCGGTGGTGGTCGAGCCGCCGGTCGGCGGGGTGGTCAGGCTGGAGTTGCCGTAGTTGGGCGAGGTGGTTGTGGTCGTGGTCGTGGTGCTGGTGGTGTCGTCGGTCCCGCAGGCGCTGACCAGAAGGGCCGCGCCGAAGGCGAGCGCCACACCGGACATCAGGGTCCTGGACATGCTCCGTCTCCATCCTGTTTGGCGAACGATGAAGAGGAAACGCCCCCGCTCCGGCTTTGTTTCCAGGGCAAAAATCGGCCGAAGGAAAAAGGCCGGGATGACCCCGGCCCATCTTCACGCCCTCTTCCGGCTTTTCGGCTTCGCCTTCAGGTAGGGGGCCAGATACTGGCCGGTGTAACTCCGTTTAACCTTCACCACGTCTTCCGGGGTGCCCTCCGCAACGATCTCGCCGCCGCCGGTGCCGCCTTCGGGGCCGAGGTCGATGATCCAGTCAGCGGTCTTGATGACCTCCAGATTGTGCTCGATCACCAGCACCGTGTTGCCCTGGTCGACCAGCGCGTGGAGCACCTCCATCAGCTTCTCGACGTCGGCGAAATGCAGGCCGGTGGTCGGCTCGTCGAGGATGTAGAGGGTGCGGCCGGTGGCGCGGCGGCTCAGCTCCTTGGACAGCTTCACCCGCTGCGCCTCGCCGCCGGACAGAGTCGTGGCGGGCTGGCCGATGTGGATGTAGCCGAGGCCCACCCGCTCCAGAGTCTCCAGCTTGTCGCGGATGCCGGGCACCGCCTTGAAGAACTCCTTGCCCTCCTCGACCGTCATGTCCAGAACGTCGGCGATGGTCTTGTCGCGGTAGGTGACTTCCAGCGTTTCGCGGTTGTATCGCTTGCCGTGACAGACGTCGCAGGTGACGTAGACGTCGGGCAGGAAGTGCATCTCGATCTTAATGACGCCGTCGCCCTGGCACGCCTCGCAGCGCCCGCCCTTCACGTTGAAGGAGAAGCGGCCGGGGCCATAGCCGCGGGCCTTGGCCTCCGGCAGGCCGGCGAACCAGTCGCGGATCGGGGTGAAGGCGCCGGTGTAGGTGGCCGGGTTGGAGCGCGGGGTGCGCCCGATCGGCGACTGGTCGATGTCGATGACTTTGTCGAGATTCTCCAGCCCCAGCAGTTCGTCATGCTCCGCCGGATGCTCGCGCGCGCCCATCAGCTTGCGCGCCACCGCCTTGTAGAGCGTCTCGATGATCAGGGTGGACTTGCCGCCGCCCGACACGCCGGTCACGCAGGTGAAGGTGCCCATCGGGATGCGCGCCGAGACGTTCTGAAGGTTGTTGGCGCGCGCGCCCTTCACCTCCAGGAACTGGCCCTTGTGGCCGGGGCGGCGCTGGTCCGGCACCGGCACGAAGCGGGTGCCGTTGAGGAACTGGGCGGTGACGCTGTCGGGGTTGGCCTGGACCTCCGCCGGGGTGCCCTGGGCGATCACGGTGCCGCCGTGCTGGCCGGCGCCGGGGCCCATGTCCACCAGATAGTCGGCGGTGCGGATGGCGTCCTCGTCATGCTCGACCACGATCACGGTGTTGCCGAGGTCGCGCAGCCGCTTCAGAGTCGCCAGCAGCCGGTCGTTGTCGCGCTGGTGCAGGCCGATGGACGGCTCGTCCAGCACGTAGAGCACGCCGGTCAGGCCGGAACCGATCTGCGAGGCCAGCCGGATGCGCTGGCTCTCGCCGCCGGACAGCGACCCGGAGCCGCGGCTGAGCGTCAGATATTCCAATCCCACCGCGTTGAGGAAGCCCAGCCGCTCGTTGATCTCCTTGAGGATGCGGTAGGCGATCTCCTTGTCCTTCGGACGCAGATGGTCGTTCAGCGTGCTGAACCACGTGGCCGCGTCGGCGATGGACATTTCCGCGGCCTGGGAGATGTGGTGGCCATGCACCTTGACCGCCAGCGCCTCCGGCTTCAGGCGGGCGCCCTTGCAGGTCTCGCAGGGCTGGGAGGACTGGTACTTGGACAGCTCCTCCCGCATGTAGGCGCTTTCCGTCTCGCGGTAGCGGCGCTCCAGATTGTTGACGATGCCCTCGAAGGCCTTGTTCGTCTGGTAGCTGCGCAGCCCGTCGTCGTAGGTCATCGTGATCGGCGCGCCGTCGGAACCGTAGAGGATGGTCTGGCGGACCTTCTCCGGCAGCTTTTCCCACGGCGTGTCCATGGCGACGCCGAAATGCTTGGCGATGCTCTCCAGCGTCTGCACGTAATACTGCGAGGAGGAGCCGGCCCACGGGGCGATGGCACCCTTTTTCAGCGACAGCCGCTCGTCCGGGACGACAAGCATCGGGTCGAAGTAAATCTTGCTGCCCAAGCCGTCGCAGGCCGGGCAGGCGCCGAACGGGTTGTTGAAGGAGAACAGACGTGGCTCGATCTCCGGAATCGTGAAGCCGGACACCGGACAGGCGAATTTCTGCGAGAAGACGGTCTGCTCGTGCGACTCGGCGTCCTCGACGAAGACGATCCCGTCGGCGAGGCCGAGTGCCGTCTCCAGCGAATCGGCGAGCCGGTTGCCCAGCCCCTCGCGGACGACGATGCGGTCCACCACCACGTCGATGTCGTGCTTCAGCTTCTTGTTGAGCGCCGGAACCTCGTCGATCTCGTGCATCGTGCCGTCGACGCGCACGCGCTGGAAGCCGCGCTTGCGCAGATCCTGGATCTCCTTCTTGTACTCCCCCTTGCGCCCCCGGATGAGCGGCGCCAGCAGCAGCAGGCGCGTGCCCTCCGGCATCGCCAGGATGCGGTCGACCATCTGGCTGACCGTCTGGCTCTCGATGGGCAGGCCGGTGGCCGGGGAGTAGGGGATGCCGACCCGCGCCCACAGCAGGCGCATGTAGTCGTAGATCTCCGTCACCGTGCCGACGGTGGAGCGCGGATTCTTCGAGGTCGTCTTCTGCTCGATGGAGATGGCCGGCGACAGCCCCTCGATCGAGTCGACGTCCGGCTTCTGCATCAGCTCCAGGAACTGGCGCGCGTAGGCCGACAGGCTCTCGACATAGCGCCGCTGGCCTTCCGCGTAGATCGTGTCGAACGCCAGCGATGACTTGCCCGATCCCGACAAGCCGGTGATGACGATCAGCTCGTCCCGAGGCAGATCGACATCGACGTTCTTGAGGTTGTGCTCCCGCGCGCCGCGGACACTGATGTGCTTGTTCATGGAGTGTTCTTAGCCGAAACCGGAGGGGAATGGAAGGCGCCAAAAAAGCTCCGAAAGCCCGGACAGATATGTGCCGCGCGCAGGCGACTTGCCACCGGCGCACGTTCCTTTCCGGCCGCGTGGGACGCAGGGGCGGGATGCGGGAGCCCCAGGTAAGGGGCAGAGAGACACCGGGGAGACGATGATGGGGAGCCACCAAGGAATCGGTTGGCGGCACGGACTCTCTCTGCTATGTTTGTTCATGGAGTGTTCTCTTCCGTGCGGGCCGGGCGGGTTGATCCGGATGGAAGGGGCGAAGCGCTCCGGCGGCGGCGGTTGACCCGTGCCTGTCCCCCGTGCTTTGTGAAGCGCAAGGCGGGGCGGGCATGGACCGGACCACGGATCAAACCGGCCCTGCGAACAGACACCCCCGGTATCCGGACGCCCTTCCGCCGGGCGCCCGAACGGGTCGGATGGGATACCGGGAACCCGCGCTAGGAGACACGTGCGATGAATGTATGGACGTTTACGGGGCGCCTCGGCGCGGATGGCGAGCTTCGCTCCACGCAGAGCGGCGAAAAGGTTCTGGGCTTCCGCGTCGCCAACGACGTCGGGTTCGGCGACCGCAAGACCACCCAGTGGGTGGACTGCTCCATCTGGGGCCGCCGCGCGGAGGCTCTGGCGCCGCACCTGACGAAGGGCAAGGCCGTGGTGATCTCCGGCGAGGTGACGCTCCGCGAGTTCGAGAAGCGCGATGGGACCCGCGGCGCCGGCCTGTCGGTGCGTGTCAACGAAATCGACTTCACCGGCGGCCGTGAGGGCGAAGGCGGCGGCGGCGGTGGTTACGGCGGCGGTGGCGGCGGCTACGAGTCGCGCGGCGGCGGTGGCTACGGCGGCGGCAGCGGCGGCGGCTACGGCGGTGGTGGTGGTGGACGCAGCGGCGGCGGTGCTCCGCCCAAGCACGACGACCTGGACGACGAAATCCCGTTCTGAGCGCCCGGGTGACCGCGAGGGAGGGGGCGTTTCTTCCCCTCCCGTCCGGTCCCGGCCGCAGGATTGTCTTCGCTTCACCTCCACAGGCCAGGGCTTGACGGGGCCAGGGCTTGACGGGGAAGGCTCGTCACCCGAGATTCCGCGGCGAGTGTCCGTCGTGATCCAGGAGCAGCCATGGCCCCCCAGCGCCGTCACATCCTGCGTGCCCTTGCCGCCGTCGCGGTCGGGGGCGGTGCCGCGACCCTGTCCGGTCCCGCCGCGGCGTTCCGCGTGATTCCGAACGACGATCTGAAGGGGGTGCTGGACGAGGGCTGCGGGGCCACCGCCTATCATCGCCGGATGATCGACGAGGCGGTTCAGGCGGCCGGCGTCTCGTTGACGGACGAGCAGCGCAACACGCTGCTTTCCCAGATTTCCTGTCCGACCTGCCGTTGCCCACTCAACCAGATCGACAATCCCGCGGCCGGCCTGCGCTTCTGAGAGGCCTTCGGGGCTCTCCACGACGCCGGGCGCGCCCGGCAACCAGGTCTTTCAGCCCGCGCGGGATGCGCGTGCGGTCGCTCCAGCGCACGACGATCCCGGCGGCGCGGCATTCCGCCGCCAGTTCCCGGCCATTCTCGTAACGGTGCTGGTCGAGCAGCGGCCAGCCGTCCAGCCCGCGATAAACGAACGGGCGCCCGTCGAGGAAGTCCCGGAACCCGTCGAAGAAGCGTGGGTGCAGGACCACCGGCTTCGCTTCCCGCCAGGAGCATGCCCCGTAGAAGCGGTTGTTGGTCACCCCGCTCATTGAAGTGATCCCGGACTGGCGCCCGAAGGGGTGTCCAGAACGGCCCGGCCCAACCGGTCGAGCAGAGTCGCCGTCGCGTTAGGGCCATGCAGGGTGGCGAGCCGGTCCACCGATTCGACCAACATCGCCCAGGCGACCAACCGGTCCGGTACGCCGTCGTGCCGTCCTTCGGCCCACAGCGAGCGCACCAGCTCCAGCGCTGCCTCGAAACCCGCCGGACGGTCCGGTGCATCCGCATCCTCGATCATCATCCCCCCGTTGCCGCGTGTCGCCAAACAGCTCCGGGAATATGTAACGTTATATCATAACGTTTAAAAGACGAAAGGATGCCTGCCGGCCAGACCTTGCGGCCCCGTCATGGGGTGCCTCGCATGGTCTGGCCGAAGGAGGAATCAGCGCGGGGCGGTGGCGCGGTTCCAGTTGGTGGCGTCCGCCGGATTGCCGGGCAGGGGAGCCAGGGCCGGAGCCATCGCGGCGGGCGTGGCGAACAGGGCGTCGAACTGGTCCGCGCTCATGCCGGTGAGGACGAGCGCCTGCCGTTCTTCCGAATAGCGCAACTGCCCGGAGTCCAGCGTCACGTGACGCCTCACCGGATGGACCGGCGCGCCGCTCGCCACCACGAGTTGGACCGGCTCGCGGGCCGGGGTGAGGACGACATCCTCCACCGCACCCAGGATGCGGTTCTCGGGAATCGACTGCACCGTTAGCCCGACCAGTTCCAAGGGGGACATTTGCGCCATGGGCCGTTGCGTGGCGCCGGTCTCCGCGCAGGCGGCGAGCGCCGCCAGGGCACCGACGGCCAGCAGGCGGCCGGCGGGGCGGGGGGTGAAGAGTCGATGATTCATGCGTGGCTCCTCCGTCGCGTGGGCAAGGCTATAACGCGGCAGCGGAGCGGAGGAGCCATGGACTGGAACGGAAAAGGGCGCGGCCAGCCGCGGCCACGCCCCTTGCGCCATCGGGCCCTTATGCCCGCGGTACTTCCATCAGGTGGAAATGCCGGTCAGGTGAAGACATAATCGCGGCCGGACACCAGCCCAACCGAGTCCACGGTCAGCGACGAGCCGTCCCGGAAGCCGAAGGCGGTGCTGGTGGCGGTGGTGGAGACGGTCAGGTCGGCGGCGGAAAAGCCGCGGAACTCGATGCGGTCAATCCCCGCTTCGAAATAGCTGATGTCGTCGGTGCCGAAGCCGCCCGGCGCCACGTCGAAGCGGAAGATGTCCGTCGCGCCGTCGCGGTAGCTGACCATATGGTCGTTGCCGGCGCCGGGCAGGAAGATGTCGGAGCCATCGTCACGCAACGTGTCAATCAGCCAGTCGTCACCGGTTCCACCGACCAGCGTGTCGTCGCCGCGGCCGCCCTTGACCGTGTCGTTGCCCGAACCGCCGTCCAGCCAGTCGTTGCCGGCCCCGCCGAACAGCTGGTCGTTGCCCTGGCGCCCGTACATGCGGTCGTTGCCCGGATCGCCGGCGTAGGGATCGCCCAGCCAGTCGTTCCCAAGCCCTCCATCCAGAAGATCGTTGCCGAGACCCCCGGAGAGCGAGTCATTCCCTCCATTGCCATAGACCGTGTCGGCGGAGTCGGTGCCGAGGTAGCGTTCGGCGGCGTTGGTTCCCGAAAACCTGGCCATGGTTGCCTCTCCTCAATGATTAACAAATCGTTAACATCAAGGTGGGAAGAGAGAAAGGTAAAAAAACACTTAACGCATCGGCGCCGATTTTTGCCACGGTCCCTTGTGTCTTGTTGCCCTTGTGTTTCGGTGTTGTTTCCAGATTCGAATCTTCGATTTCCAATGCAGCGGCCATTGGAAAGGAAAAAGGCCGGCGCCTCGTGGCACCGGCCTTTCTTGAAACGGCTTGTTGCGGACGAACGCCGTGTCCGGCGCCTTACGCCTGGGTCGGCGACGGCATGCCGGGAACCGGCTGGTCCGCCGGGGGCGGCATCTCCGGAGGGGTGTCGGGATTCTCAGGCACCGGGTAGGGGTCCGGCGTGGTCGGACGATCCGGCTGCGGAGTGTTCGGGTTGCTCGGCGGCGGCACCTCAGCGGGGCGCTTCGGATTCATGGGATCGCTCATGCGGGCGTCTCTCTCGTGGTTGAAAAGCGTGTTGGGGCGCGTCACTCGGCGGCGCGTTCGACGGCCCGGCCGCCGGCCTGGACATCCTGCCCGGCCCCTTCGATCGTGTTGCAGCCGACAAGCAGCGCGGCGAAGGTCAGGACGAAGCTGGCAAGGGCGATCTGGCGGACGGGGAACGGCATGGCGCGGCTCATGATCCCGAACTCCTCAATGGATGCTGTTGCTTCGTCAACGCGCCGCCGCGCGCGTTGGTTCCGGCCCATTCGGCGGATTTGCAACAGGGCGGAAGGACAATAAGCCGCCACTTGACGTGGTACGCCGCACGGTCAAGATGGCCGGTTCCGCCACCGGCGGTGACAACCGTACACAAGCGACCGATACCTCGATCATGCCTGACCACGCGATTCCCGCCCCTCTCCTGGCCGACCGTCTGCGCTCCCATGCGGGCGAACTGCTGCGGCTGGCCGCCCCGGTCATCGTCTCGCGCGCCGGTCTGGTCGTCATGATGGCGGTGGATACCGCCATCGTCGGCCGCTACAGCGCGCAGGAACTGGCCTATTACGGGTTGGCCCACCTGCCGGCCAACCTGCTGGTCACCACCGGCGTGGGGCTGATGATGGGCGTGGTTGCGGTGACCGCCCATGCCCTTGGCGCCGGCCAGGACGCCGAGTGCGGGCGCATCTGGCGCCGGGCGATTCCCTACGCGCTGCTGCTCGGCATTCTCTTCGCCTTGGCCTCGCTGGCCGGAGAGCCCTTCTTCCGCCTGACCGGCCAGTCCGCGGATCTGGCGGCGGGCGGCGGGCAGGTGATGGCGGTGCTCGGCTACGGCATGCCGGGCATGATGCTGTATGTCGCGACCGGCTTCTTCCTGGAGGGGCTGAAAAGGCCCGTGCCCGGCATGGTGGCGATGATCCTCGGCAATCTCCTGAACGCGCTGCTCGCCTGGATGCTGGTCTGGGGGCATGGCGGCTTTCCGGCCCTGGGGGCGGTCGGCTCAGCCTGGGCGACCACGGCGGTGCGCTGGGGAATGGGGCTCGGTCTCGCCTTCTACGCCTGGCACATGAGCGACCACGCCCGCTGGGCGGTGCGCGACCCGGTCCGCGACTGGTGGAGCGGCAGCCGCAGGCAGCGCCATCTCGGCTACGCCGCCGGGGTCAGCCTGGGCGTGGAAAGCGGCGCCTTCGCCACCTTGGGCCTGTTCGCCGGGATGATCTCGCCGCTGGCGCTCGGCGCCTACACGGTCGGTCTGAACCTGACGGCGCTGCCTTTCATGGCCGCGGTCGGGCTGGCCTCGGCCACGGCGGTGCGGGTGGGGGTGGCCTATGGCCGGCGCGACCCGCTGGACATGGCGCTGGCCGGCTGGACGGGGCTGGCGGTGACCAGCCTGATCCTGGCCGGAGTCGGGGTGCTCTACCGCTGGATGCCGGAGCCGCTGGCGGCGATTTACAGCGCCGACCCCCAACTCATCGCCGCGGTGGCGCCGCTGATCGCCTTCACCGCCTGGGTCCTGGTGGCGGACGGCGGGCAGGTGGTCATGGCGAACGCGCTGCGCGGGCGCGGCGATGCCTGGGTGCCAACCGCGCTGCACTTCATCTCCTACGCGGTGGTGATGATTCCGGTGTCGGCCTTGCTCGCCTTCGGGTTGGACCGCGGCGCGCGTGGTCTTTTTGAGGGAATTTTGATCGCCAGTGTGGTATCCGTGACCATCCTTTCGCTGCGCTTCGCGCTGTTGAGCCGCCCTCGTCCCGCAAAGGCCGGAGGCCATTGACCTGCAAAGGCCAGAAATCGTGGGATTGCCGGAGCGTTGTGAGCACATGCGAAAGCTGATAGGAATTCTTATATTACATGCAGCGGCCCGAAGGGCCGTGCGGACGTGCCCCGTTGAACCTTAAGTGTTGACCTTGAGCGTTGAACAGCAAGCGTTGAACACCGAGCATCGCCGCAGCCCGTAGAATGAGTTTGTCTCCTTGAGCACGACGCCCCTTCCTCCCGCCTCCGACATCGCGCCGGTCACCATCGAAGATGAGATGCGCCGGTCCTATCTCGATTACGCAATGAGCGTGATCGTGAGCCGCGCTCTGCCCGACGTCCGCGACGGGCTGAAGCCGGTGCACCGCCGCATCCTGTACGCGATGAAGGAGGGCGGGTACGACTCGACCAAGCCCTACAAGAAGTCGGCGCGCATCGTCGGCGACGTGATGGGTAAATACCACCCGCACGGCGACAGCGCGATCTACGACGCCATGGTCCGCATGGCGCAGGACTTCTCGATGCGCCTGCCGCTGATCGACGGGCAGGGCAACTTCGGTTCGATGGACGGCGACCCGGCGGCGGCCATGCGCTACACCGAGGCGCGGCTGGCCAAGGCGGCCGAGGCGCTGCTCGACGACATCGACAAGGACACCGTCGATTTCCAGGCCAACTACGACGATTCGGGCAAGGAGCCCACGGTCGTCCCGGCGCGTTTCCCGAACCTGCTGGTCAACGGCGCCGGCGGCATCGCCGTCGGCATGGCGACCAACATCCCCACCCACAATCTGAGTGAGGTGGTGGACGCCTGCTGCGCCTACATCGACAACAACGACGTCACCGACGAAGAGCTGATGGAGTTCGTGCCGGGTCCGGATTTCCCGACGGGCGGCATGATCCTCGGCCGGTCGGGCGTCCGGTCGGCCCTGATGACCGGGCGCGGTTCCGTCATCATCCGCGCCAAAACCGAGATCGAGGAGATCCGCAAGGATCGCTTCGCCATCGTGGCGACGGAGATCCCGTATCAGGTCAACAAGTCCAAGCTGATGGAGCGCATCGGCGAGGTGGTCAACGACAAGACCATCGAGGGCATCGCCGACCTGCGCGACGAATCGGACCGCGACGGCGTCCGCGTTGTGATCGAGCTGAAGCGCGACGCCATGGCCGACGTGGTGCTGGCCCAGCTCTTCCGCCACACCCAGTTGCAGACGTCCTTCGGCGTCAACATGCTGGCGCTGAACGGCGGCCGGCCGGAGTTGATGAACCTGCGGCAGATCATCGTCGCCTTCATCCGATTCCGCGAGCAGGTCATCACCCGGCGCACCGAGTTCCTGCTGGGCAAGGCGCGCGAGCGCGCCCACACCTTGGTCGGTCTGGCCGTCGCCGTCGCCAACCTCGACGCCATGATCGCGCTGATCCGCAGCGCCCCGGACCCCGTCTGGGCGCGCGAGCAGATGATGGAGCGCGAGTGGCCGGCGATGGACGTCGCCCCGCTGATCGCCCTGATCGACGAGCCGGGCCGCGGCGTGTCGGAGAACGGCACCTACCGGCTGTCGGAGGAGCAGGCCCGCGCCATCCTCGACCTGCGCCTGCACCGCCTGACCGGGCTGGAGCGCGACCGGATCGGCGCCGAGTTGAAGGACGTCACCGACCAGATCGCCGATTACCTGGAGACTCTGGCCAACCGCGCGAAGCTGCTGGGCATCCTCCGCGACGAGCTGGTGGAGATGAAGGAGCGGTTCGGCACCCCGCGCCGCACCGAGATCCAGGAGCTGGAGTTCGAGGCCGACATCGAGGACCTGATCCAGCGCGAGGACATGGTCGTCACGGTCAGCCAGTCCGGCTACGTGAAGCGCGTGCCGCTGTCCACCTACCGCGCGCAAAAGCGCGGCGGCAAGGGGCGGTCGGGCATGTCGATGAAGGCGGAGGACGCGGTCAGCGACCTGTTCGTCGCCAACACCCACACGCCGCTCCTGCTGTTCTCGTCGCGCGGCATGGTCTACAAGCTGAAGGTCTACCGCCTGCCGCTGGGCAACCCGCAGGCGCGCGGCAAGGCCTTCGTGAACCTGTTGCCGCTGATCGATGGCGAGACCATCACCACGGTCCTGCCGCTGCCCGAGGACGAGGCTGTGTGGGCGGACCTGCACGTCGTCTTCGCCACGTCGAAGGGCAACGTGCGGCGTAACCGCCTCTCGGACTTCGCCAACATCCGCTCCAACGGCCTGATCGCCATGAAGCTGGAGGAGGAGGGCGAGCGTCTGATCGCCGTCCGCACCTGCTCCGAGGCCGACGACGTCCTGCTGGCCACCGGCGGCGGCAAGTGTATCCGCTTCGAGGTCGCCGATGTGCGCGTCTTCGCCGGCCGCACCTCGACCGGCGTGCGCGGCATCCGTCTGGCCGACGGCGACGAGGTCATTTCGATGACCACCCTCCACCATGTCGACGCCTCGCCTGAGGAGCGCGCCGCCTTCCTGAAGCGCAAGCGCGAGGAAGGCGTGGACATGGAGGGCGAAGCGGCGCCGGAGGCCGACGAGGTTCCGACCGAGGCCGTGACGCTCAGCCCCGAGCGTTACGAGGAGCTGAAGGGCCTGGAGCAGTATGTGCTGACCGTGACCGAGCGCGGCTACGGCAAGCGGACGTCGTCCTACGAGTACCGGGTGACCGGCCGCGGCGGCCAGGGCATCTGGAACATGGAGATGGGTGACCGCAACGGCTCCATCGTCGCGGCCTTCCCGGTTGAGGCCACGCATCAGGTGATGATGGTGACCAACGGCGGACAGGTCATCCGCATGCCGATCCACGACGTGCGAATCGCGGGCCGCAAGACGCTGGGCGTCACACTGTTCCGCGTCGGTGCGGACGAGCGTGTGGTGTCCGTTGCGTCCATCGCTGAGGACGAGGACACCAACGGGAACGGGACCAATGGCAACGGCGGCGATTCGAACGGCGCCGATCCAAACGGCGACAGGACGGCCTCCGTGGACGACACGGCTGGGAACGGGGCCGGCCCCGGCGACACGCCCGGTGACACCATCGAATAAGAAGAGGCGGAAGGTACTCCCATGGCCAAGCGCCGCATCGGTGTCTATCCCGGCACCTTCGACCCGATCACCAACGGGCACATGGACATCATCCAGCGGGCGTCGCGCCTCGTCGATCACCTGATCGTCGGCGTCGCCCGCAACGCCGGCAAGGGTCCGCTTTTTTCGACGGACGAGCGGGTGGCGATGGTGCGGGAGGACGTGACCGCCCTTAACAACGCCGGGGCGAGCATCGAGGTACGGGCCTTCGACACGCTGCTGATGCATTTCGCGGTGGAGGTGAACGCCACCGTGATCATCCGCGGTCTGCGGGCGGTCTCCGACTTCGAGTACGAGTTCCAGATGGCGGGCATGAACGCCCGCCTGAACCCGAAAATCGAGACCATGTTCCTGATGGCCTCGGAGAAGAGCCAGTTCATTTCCTCCCGCTTCGTCAAGGAGATCGGGCGTCTGGGCGGCGACATCCGCGGCTTCGTCAGCGCCCGCGTGGCCGAGCATCTGGCTGAGCGCTTCGCCCTGGAGGCCGGCAACGGCGACGCCAGCAAGCAGGTGCAGACCCTCAAACAATGATGGCGGCGGGACTGTGGCGGAGGGCGAAATTTCTGTGCGCTCCGCCCACCCCACTGTTGACCGGGGCGCCCCCGCCCCCTATGTTGCGCCCCGCATCGGCAACAGGCCGCATGCTTTTTGTGATCCGGTAGCTCAGTCGGTAGAGCACGTGACTTTTAATCATGTGGCCGTGGGTTCGAATCCCACCCGGATCACCATTCCCCTCAATGGGTTGACGGTCTTAAGGACCGTCCGTTCAGACCCTTCCGGCAAACTCGTCCGTAACGGTTTGCAAGGGATGGGGTACCGCTCCCGGTTGCCGGCTGTTTAAAAAGATCGGACGGGCGATCCCTCGTGTCACCCCGGCAGCGAGCCGGAACCTTCCGCCAACCTGCGGTGTTGCTTGGCGGCAGCGTTAAGAGGGGGAGTCGCCGGCATGAACCGAGCCACCGATCCGTATGCCGACACCATGGGCGGCGTCGCGGCGGGCACAACAGCAAACGCAACACCGGCCTCCGCCGCCTCGGCATCGCCAGGCGGGCGGCGCGGGACGGATGAGATCGAGCAGGACATCCACGCCATCCGCGGCCGTATGGACGCGGTTCTCGACGAGATCGAGTTCCGCCTTTCACCCGGCCAGGTGTCCGGGGGTGTCATCGAGGTGGTGCGGGACGTGGTGGAGGGCAACCCGTCGCGCATGGCCCGTGCCATCCGTTCCAACCCCTGGCCGCTGGCCGTGATGGCGGCGGGCGCCTTGTGGTTCGCCTGGACCGTGTCGCGCACGCCGGAGGTCGAGCCGACCGCTTCGGGAGCCGCCGCGGGTCGGGTGGCCGACGGGACGATCCAGGATGTGCTGAGCGTTCTGGTCGCCGCGTGCCGCCAGGGGGCCGCCGGCTTCCGTCAAGCCGACATGGTTCTGGATGATCCCGACCTAAGGGCGCGGCTGACCCAGGTCGCCAGCCAGTTCGACCGGAGCGCCGCCGCCCTGGAGGCGGAACTGGTGCGCCGCGGCGGTGGCCGCGATTTGCAGACGCCCGTCCACGCGGTCTGGCGTGACCTGGACACCGAACTGGGCGGTGCGCGGACGCGCGGCGGGCTGCTCCGCGGGCTGGAAAGCGGCGTGGAAGGCACGCTGGGCCTGTTCCGGAACAGCCTGCACGATGACCTGCCCGAGGAACTGACGGTGATCGTCGGCGCCCATTTCCACGAGATCGAGACGGTGCGCCACCGTGTCGGCGCTTTGCGCGAAGCGGTCGCGTGAGGGAGGAGGCATGCTGGGGCTGAGCCGTCGCCACCGCAACGAGTATCCGCGTGTCGAAACGGGGCGGGGACGGTCGGCGGCCCGGCCGTCCGACATTCCCAAGGCGGGCTGGAAAGACATCCTCTGGCGCACCTGGGAGGAGCAGGGGAAGGACAACATCTCCATCGTGGCGGCGGGGGTGGCCTACTACGCCCTGTTCGCCATCTTCCCGGCCATTGCCGCGCTGGTGTCGATCTACGGCCTCGTCTTCGACCCGGCGGGGGTAGAGCAGCAGGTCAACCAACTGGCCGGGCTGCTGCCGCCTGAGGCGCTGAACGTGCTGCGGGATCAAGCGCGCAACGTGGCGTCGGCGCCGCAGGAGGGGCTGGGCTTCGGCGTCCTGTTCGGCCTCGCTTTGACGCTGTGGAGCGCGTCGCGCGGCACCAATTCCCTGCTCACCGCGCTGAACATCGCTTATGGTGAGGAGGAGCGGCGCAGCTTCATCTGGCTTGCCGGCCTGTCGTTGGTGCTGACGCTGGCTGGGCTGGTGTTCGTGATCATGACCCTGGCGATGATCGTGGCGGTGCCCGCGGCCATCAACTTCCTCGGCCTGCGTGACACGCCCATCGGCTGGGCCGCCAGCCTCGCGCGCTGGCCCATTCTGGCGGTGGCGATCGTGCTGGCGCTCGCCGTGCTTTACCGTTACGGGCCGGACCGGCGACAGCCGAAATGGCGTTGGGTCACCTGGGGGTCGTCCATTGCCACGGCGCTGTGGATCATCGCGTCGGCCGGCTTCTCGGTCTACGTCTCGAACTTCGGCAGCTACAACCAGACCTACGGATCGGTCGGGGCGGGCGTGGTTCTGTTGCTGTGGTTCAACCTGACCTCCTATGTGATCCTGATGGGGGCGGAGCTGAACGCGGAGATCGAGCACCAGACGGCCCGCGACACCACGGAGGAGGACGGGCGTGGCCCGAAGCCGATGGGGCACCGGGACGCCTATGTCGCCGACACAGTTGGGAAGCGCCGGGCGTAGCGTGTCCTTCGCCTCAGCGGCTGCCGCAGCTTTGGATAACGCCGTCGACCTTGTGTGCACTGTCCGCGCTCAACCGATCGTGGATGAAGTCTGACCACAGGCCCGCCCGGTTCAGATCGTCGGACACGCAGCGGCAGGTGGCGGTGCAATGCGCCACCTCCCCGCCGCCGGCGATGCAGGTTGCGACGCAGGACGTCTGGAAGCTGCGGACGTCCGCCGGGTCGGCGCCGATCCCCATCGCCACCGCCGACAACAGGCCGAACAGTATGGGTTGGTGCAGCAGATAGACCGCCAGACTGTGCCGCCCGGCCCAGGCGAACCCGCGCCCGACCGCACCGCCCGGAGTCCTCGCCGGGCCTGGACGCCACAGCCGCCCCAGCGCCATCCCGAACAGGAAGCCGCCGAACCAGGGGAAGAGCGGGACATAGTCGTTCGATTCCGGCTCGAAGCTCATCAGCCCGATCCAGCGCAGCCAAGGCTCGTCGAACAGCGGCAGGGCGACCGTCCTGCCGATCGCAATCACCGCCACGCCGAGCAGCAGAAGCGCCGGCCAGGGAAGGCGCAGCAGAGCGAGGCCGAGCAGGCTCGCCACCGCCATGTGGTGCAGCACGCCGAAAAAGATCGGGCTGTCCGGGAACATGACCATGGAGACCGCCGACACGCCGCCCGCGGCCAGGACCAGCAGGGCGAAACGCCGCAGGAAGCGCCTCCGGTCGATCCCTCCCGCCGCCGCCAGGGTGAGGCTGAGGCCCGACAGCATCAGAAAGCTGCCGAGGATACCGGTGCGTGCGGCCAGCCAGAGGGGATCGCCGAACAGGTCGAAATCGGCCAGCCCCAGATAGGTCAGGTCCCAGGAACCGTGATAGACGGCCATGGCAAGCAGGGCCATGCCGCGCGCCATGTCGATGACGCCGACGCGATGCGCCGCCGTGGTCGCCGGTGCGGATGAAGGGGTGAGCATAGGCATGGGCGCGACTTTTGCCGGAACGGCATGCCGCTGTCCACCGCTGCCCGTCAGGAGGCCAGGGTCTGCGAAAGGACCAGCCGGGCCGTTGTTCCCTGTCCGCGTGATCCGGTCATGCTGAAGGTTCCGCCAATCTGGGCGGCCAGCGAGTTGACGATCTTCAGGCCGAGACTGGACGGGCGTGTCAGGCTGAAGCCATCCGGAAGGCCCGCCCCATCGTCGTGCACCGTCAGCACCAGTTCCCCTTCGTCGGCGCGCAGATCCACGCCGATCCGTCCGGCCTCGCCGTTGGGAAAGCCGTGCTCCAGGGCGTTGCTGACCAGCTCGGCGAGGATCAGGGCCAGCGGGATCAGAGTGTCCGGCGGCAGGTCGGACTCGGCGGCCCTGACCGTGCAATCAATCCGTTCGGCCCCGGAGGTCTTGAGAATGTCTTCGCACAGCTCACGCAGGAACGGCTCCATGTCCATCGGGCCGTCATGGGGAGCGTGAAGCCTGCGGTGCAGGCGGCCCAGAGTGGACAGCCGCCCGGCGGCCTCCTCCAGCGCGCGACGGGCTTCGGGATCCTTGACCTTGGACTTCTGGATCGCGATGAGCGAGGAGGCGAGCTGAAGGTTGTTCGAAACGCGGTGCTGAAGCTCGCTGAACATCACCTGGGTCTGTTGCGTCAGGCGGGCGCTGCGGTTGCGTTCCTCCGCCAGCCGTTCCAGCGCCACGTTCATGATGTGGATCACCGCGATGTCCACCGCCACGACCAGCCCGAAGAAGCCAAGCGCCAGGGCGCTGCCGGGCGTCAGGTCAAGCGATTGGTTGGGGCCGAGGAAGAAGTACCAGGAGGCCAGCCCGCTCAGCAGCGCCGTCAGGATGCCCGGCCACAGACCGGCCAGGAAGGTGGTGACGATGACCGCCGGGAAGAAGGTCAGGAACGGGAACCCCGCCGGCAGCCGGTCGTCCAGGGCGAGACGCGCCATCAGGGCGACGGCGAAGGTCGCCAGCGCGAACATGATTCCCAAACCCCTGTGCCCGCGCAACCGGGAGAGCTGGGCAAGAGTCATCGGCGACAGTCGTCCGTTTCGAAAGCAGGGAACGGACGATGCCGTCCGCGGGAAAGAGCGTCTACGATATGGAGATTCGTATGCGAACGCACCGTGTTTTATGCGGGTGCTTGACAAATTAACTTCGATCTTCGTGGCGTTCGTCCAGCGCTTGGGTCTGGGAGGTCATAGGCACGTCACCACCTTGCGCACTTCCCCGCATTGGATCTGCAACGGCGCCATCGAGCGTCGCGTTGCGATGCGGTTGGCGGCTTCCACGGATTGCCGGGCCGCGGTGAAGTCCCCCTGCGCCGCCAACCCGCGGGCGAGCGCGAGCCGTGCCCAGGCCTCGTCGCCCGATTGTCCGGCGGCCGCGGCTTTCTCGGCGGCGTCACGGGCGTTGCGGACGGCGTCCTCCACTTGGCCGGAGAGCAACGCGGCTTCGGCGATCCAGATCAGGATTTGCGGCTCGTGGCGGCGGACGCCGAGCATCCGCGCATGCTCCCGGCTGCCGAGCAGCAGGGATGCCCCGTCGTTGAGTGTTCCGGTGCGGACCAGCGCGTAGCCCAGCGCACCGAGGACAAGTGGCTGACAGGCGTGCAGGCGGATCATCTCGGTGACCGCGACGGCCCGCTTCAGGGGCTCCACCGCCACCGCGTAGCGCTGCCCGGTCAGCGCGGCCCAGCCGAGATGCAGACAGGCCAGAGCGTGGGACGCCGCGTGTCCGCTGTCCTCCGCCATGGCGAGCGCGGCTTGGGCGAGCCGCATCGCCGCCTCCGGATCGCCCAGCTCCGCCCGGCAGCGCGCGCGGTGCGCGGCGATGCAGACCGGCGCCAAGGCGGTCGGGCCGCGAAGGCGGCGTGTTTCCCCCTGGGCCGCCAGTTCGCCGGCGGCGCGCAGGACGGTATCGGCGTGGCGGAATCGGCCCTCCTCGGCCAAGCCGCGGCCCAGCTTGATGAGCGTCTGCACCTGTTGGTCGGGGCTTTCGGCTTCCCGCCAGAGTCTCAGGGCCCACAGCCCGGTGCGGCGGGCTTCCGGCAGGTTGCCGGCGGCCCAGCGCTGGGCCGCCAGCAGCGACAGGGCGCGTGCGGCGCGCAGCCGGTCGCCGCAGCCTGCGGCAAGCGCGCGAGCGCTTTCCGCCGCCTTCACCGCGCCGCCGCCCTGTGGCGGCTGGGTGCGGGCCAGCGCGGTCCACAGATCGATCCGGCGTTGCTCGTGCCGCCGGGTTTTGGGCAATTGGTCCAGCGCGGCCAGCGCGCTCCTGTAATGGCGGGCGGCGTCGGCAAGACGGCAGTCCGCCTCTGCCCGTCGTCCGGCGTGCCGTGCGCTGGCGCAGGCCAGCGCCCAATCGCCGGCCAACGGGGCGTGGTGGGCCATCCACTCGATCCGTTCCGGCCGCCGGTCGCGGCGCAGTGCGTTCAGCAAGACGGCGTGCGGCGTGGGATCGCCCTCGTCAACGCCGCCGGTGTCGTCCTGCTTTCCATTCGGCTCCGTCGGGACGATGCACCGCGCCGTGCCGGGGGGGACCCAAGCGTCTGGCCGGTCACACGGCACGGGAGAGCGGATGGCCAGCAGGCACAGCCGCGCGTCTTTGACGGCGTGGCTGAGCCCTTCGAGGAGCGGCACCGTCAAACCGCGCGCCCATTGGACGTTTTCCACCACGATCAGGATGGGACGTTCGTAGCACAGGTCGAGGAGGGCGGCGGCCAGTCCCTCAACCAGGAATGCCGCCTTCTGCGCGCCGTCCAGGCCAAGCCAGAGCGGTTGGAGCGACGGCAGGCCGAACAAGCCGCGCATCGCCTCTCCGGCCAATTCGCCGCCACCGCGTTCGGCGGCCAGCACGATGTCCCGACGGGCTTCGGCGGAAGGGCCGCCAGCCAAACCCAGCAGGCTGATGGCCACCGCTTCGAGATCGTCGGGCCCACCCAGCGGCGGCAGCAGGGATTGCGGCCAACGGAGGACGCCGAACCCGGCGGCAGCGGGGCTGTGGACAAGCGCACCGATCAGGCGCTGGGCGTCGTCGTCCGCCAAGGCCAGCGAAAGGATGGAGCCGATTCCCTCTTCGGCCCGGTGCAGAGCCTCTGCGAGATCGGCCAGAGCGCGCTGGAACACGGCACCATCGGGTGGCGCCCGGGTACCATCCTGAGCGACGGACCACGGCTGTGCCATCGGTTTCCCCGTGGTGTTGAACTTTCGGAACGCTCATCCCGTTCCGGCATGCCGGAGCTTGCGGAAAGACAATGACAGATTTCGCGATGGATGGCCTGCGCTTCCTTTGGCGATGCGGCAGAAGGATCGGAGACATACTGCCGCATGCGTCGCGGGCGCCTGCCGCGCCCAGAAAGAGAAACGGCACCGCGCATTGCCGCGGTGCCGTCCATTGCTCCAAGTTGCAGTAGCAGCACTGCCGAAAGTCTTAACCGGAAGGTTTGGTTCCTTCCTTCGCGCCTTCGGCGTGGCGTCAGCGCTTCACGGCGATGCCCTCGACCTGAGACACGTCGCGGACCGCGCCGCGGTCGGCGCTGGTGGTCAGGGCGGCGTAGGCGCGCAGCGCCGGCGAGACGACGCGGTTGCGGTTGGCCGGCTTCCAGGCGTCGGCGCCCTTGGCGTTCTCGGCGTCGCGGCGGTTCCGCAACTCCTTTTCGGACAAGGCGAGGTTGATTTTGCGGTTGGGGATGTCGATCTCGATCCGGTCGCCGTCCCGGACAAGACCGATGGCACCGCCCTGCGCCGCTTCCGGCGACGCGTGGCCGATCGACAGGCCCGAGGTGCCGCCGGAGAAGCGCCCGTCGGTGACCAGGGCGCAGGCCTTGCCCAGCCCTTTCGACTTCAGGTAGCTGGTCGGGTAGAGCATCTCCTGCATGCCGGGACCGCCGCGCGGGCCTTCGTAGCGGATGACCACCACGTCGCCCGCCTTCACCGTGTCGCCCAGGATGGCCTCGACCGCCGCGTCCTGGCTTTCGAAGACGCGGGCCGGGCCGGCGAAGACGAGGTTGGAGGCGTCGACCCCCGCCGTCTTCACGATGCAGCCCTTTTCGGCGATGTTGCCGAACAGCACGGCGAGGCCGCCGTCCTTGCTGAAGGCGCTGTCGACGGAGCGGATGACACCCTTGTCGCGGTCGAGGTCCAGTTCCGGCCAGCGCTTCTCCTGGCTGAAGGCGATGGTGGTCGGGATGCCGCCGGGGGCGGCCTTGAACATGGTGTGCACGCCCTCGTCCTGGGTGCGCTTGACGTCCCAGCGGTCCAGCGCATCGCCCAGCGTCTTGGCGTGGACGGTCGCGACATCGCGGTTCAGCAGCCCGCCGCGGTCGAGTTCGCCCAGGATGCCGAAGATGCCGCCGGCCTTGTGCACGTCCTCGATGTGGACGTCGGACACCGCCGGGGCGACCTTGCAGACGTTGGGCACGCGGCGCGACAGCCGGTCGATGTCGGCCATGGTGAAGGGCACCTGGCCCTCCTGCGCGGCGGCCAGCAGGTGCAGCACCGTGTTGGTGGAACCGCCCATGGCGATGTCGAGCGTCATGGCGTTCTCGAACGCCTCGAAGGTGGCGATGCCGCGGGGTAGGGCGGTGGCGTCCTCCTCCTGGTACCAGCGGCGGCACAGCTCCACCGCCATGCGGCCGGCGGCCAGGAACAGCTCCTTGCGGTCGGCGTGGGTCGCCAGGATGGTGCCGTTGCCGGGCAGCGAGAGGCCCAGCGCCTCGGTCAGGCAGTTCATCGAATTGGCGGTGAACATGCCGGAGCAGGAACCGCAGGTCGGGCAGGACCCGCGCTCCATCACCGCCGCCTCCTCGTCGGTCACCGTCGGGTCGGCGGCGGCGACCATGGCGTCGATCAGGTCGACGGCCTTGGTCTTGCCGCGCCAGTTGACCTTGCCGGCCTCCATCGGGCCGCCCGACACGAAGACCGCCGGGATGTTCAGCCGCATGGCCGCCATCAGCATGCCGGGGGTGATCTTGTCGCAGTTGGAGATGCAGACCAGCGCGTCGGCGCAATGTGCGTTCGCCATGTACTCCACGGCGTCGGCGATCAGCTCGCGCGAAGGCAGGCTGTAGAGCATGCCGTCGTGGCCCATGGCGATGCCGTCGTCCACGGCGATGGTGTTGAACTCCTTGGCGACGCCGCCGGCCTTCTCGATCTCGCGGGCGACGAGCTGACCCAAATCCTTCAGGTGGACGTGCCCCGGCACGAACTGCGTGAAGGAGTTGGCGATCGCGATGATCGGCTTGCCGAAATCGCCGTCCTTCATGCCCGTCGCGCGCCACAGGCCGCGGGCGCCCGCCATGTTGCGGCCGTGCGTGGAAGTGCGGGAGCGATAATGCGGCATGTCTCTACCTCAGGGATCGAACATTGCGTGCGGATGCGCAGGGGCAGCAACACTAGCAATCCCGAAGGGCGGAAACCAGACCTCTCGTTCCCTTTCGAGCCCCATTTTCCGCCAGACAGGGCATAGGAGGTCTGCGGAGGAAGGGAAGGGGAAACGCCCCCGCCCCGTCAGCCGCGCCCCATCAGCCGCTTGAGGCGTCCCGGCGCGATGCCTTGCCCGGTTTTCCGCTGGCGGCACCGCCGCGGGAGATCTGGCCGCCGGTTTTGGTGGTGCCGGTTTGCTCCGTCCGTCCGGCTGCGACGGCCGACAGGTTTTCGGCCGCCGCCCGCGTGCCGGCGCCCCCGGCGGCTTTAGGAGTGGCTTTGGGTTTCGCGGAGGTCGGCTTCGCGTCGGTCGCCTTGGTGGAACGCCGTTTCGGCGCGGCGTCCGGTGCGCTGCTTTCCGTTTCCGCGCTTTGCCGCTCGGCTCGGATCTCGTCATCGACCTCGGCTTCGGCCTGCGCCCAGTGCTCGTCGTGCCGGCCTTCGGGGCGGCCGTCCCGTTCCCAGATGTCGTGAGCACGGCGACGCACGCGTTCGGCCCGATCCTGTTCCGGCTTTTGGGTCATGGGGCTGCCTCCTCCTGCTCATGGCGGGTCACGGACCGGGCGGGTTATGGGCCGGCCTGCCCGTCACAACGCAGGAGAGCGTCGGTGGTTTCAAATCATCCGAAACGGCGGACCAAATGGCGTGCGATGCCCCGTCAGCGGCTTTCCTGTCCGACGAACCGGCTTTCGAAGCGGGCGGCGTCGGCGGGGGCCAACGCGACGTGCACGTGGGCCTGCCCGTCCTCGTCCCGGCGGTCCAGCACCTGCCCATGCTCGTACAGCCACGCCAGGGCGCGCCCGTCCGACAGGTTTACGCTCAGCTCCAGCACCTGCCGCCCGGCGGACACGCGCCGGTCCAGCAGTTCCAGCAGGTCGTCGAGCCCCTCCCCGGTCAGGGCGGACACGGCGATGGCGCGTTCCTCGCCTTCCATCATGCGCTGGTTGGCGAGGCGCATGTGGAGCGCGCCGCGGGCGGTCGCCGGCATCTGGTCGGTCTTGTTCAGCACCTCCACCACCCGAGGGTCGTTGGCGGCGTCGATCCCAAGGTCGGCCAGCACCGAATCCACATCCGCCTTCTGCGCCGCCGTGTCGGGGTGGGAGACGTCGCGGACGTGCAGGATCAGGTCGGCGGCCTGCACCTCCTCCAGCGTGGCGCGGAAGGCGGCGACGAGCTGGGTTGGCAACTCCGACACGAAGCCCACCGTGTCCGACAGGGCCATGGTCTTGCCGGAGGACAGGGCGATCCGGCGCACCGTGGGGTCGAGCGTGGCGAACAGCACGTCCTCGGCGGTGACGCCGGCGCCGGACAGCCGGTTGAACAGCGTCGATTTGCCGGCGTTGGTGTAGCCGACCAGCGCAACCAGCGGGGTGCCGCCGCGCTGCCGGGCGGAGCGGTGCAGCTTGCGCGTCCGCCGCACCTCCTCCAGGTCCGACTTCAGGCGGCTGATGCGTTCGGCGATCAGGCGGCGATCGAGTTCGAGCTGGCTTTCGCCGGGGCCGCCCAGGAAGCCGAAGCCGCCGCGCTGCCGCTCCAGGTGGGTCCAGGACCGCACCAGACGGGAACGCTGGTAGGTCAGGGCCGCCAGTTCGACCTGCAACTGGCCTTCACGGGTTTGGGCGCGTTCTCCGAAGATCTCCAGGATCAGGCCGGTGCGGTCGATCACCTTGGCCATGCAGCGGCGCTCCAGGTTGCGCTGCTGGACCGGGCTGAGCGGATGATCGATCACCACCAGATCGGCGTGGAAGGCCTCCACCATGCCGCCGATCCGCTCCGCCGTGCCGCGCCCGAACAGGGTGGCGGGATCGGGATGGGCGACGCGGATCACCTCGGCGTGCGGCACCTCCAGCCGGATGGCCTGGGCAAGCGCGATCGCTTCGGCGAGGCGCGCGTCGGGCTGGCGCGCCGCGCCGTGTCCTTGGTCGGGGGAGGTGGGCAGAACGGGCAGGATGACCAAGGCGCGGCCCGCGGAAGGCGGTGGCGCGCCGTCAGGGTCGTAGCCCTGGGCGCTGCGGGAAACGGAGGCGGTGGAACGGGGTGACGGGCGGTCGTCGGAATCTGGCATCGGGCTGGCACCGTTCCTTCAGGCAGAGGGGTTGGGCGATCAAGAGTTGCAGGTCCGCAAAAAACAGCCCGCTGCTGCCGCGGTTCCAAAACCGTCCGGAATCGTGCACAAACCGCTGGCGTGTAACCTCTGGACATACTCCGATCATGTCATCCTCGGACCGCATCGCCGCCCCCCCTCAACCGGTCACGCCCGATCGCTCGGCCGGGGTGCCCAACGCCGGCCTGCTGGAGCGCTGGCCCTGGTGGGGGCTGTGCGCGGCGTTGGCGGCGGTGATGGTGGTGTCCGCCGTGGCGATCGGGTTCCGCACCCCTTACTGGTCGCACGCCGACCAGGATCTGGTGCTGGCCTACCACGGGCTGCTGTTCAACGAGGGGCTGCCCCAGGAGTATTTCGACCATCCCGGCTACACCTATTTTCTGGTCATCGAGGTCTGGTACCGCCTGCTGCACGCGCTGGGGCTGATGCCGGTCGTCACCTTGTCCGGCCTGCCGCCCGCGGCGGACACCGCCGCCTACAACGCCGCCTGGCAGAATTTGGTGGAGGCCGGACGGGCGCTGTCCATCCTCATCACCACGATTTTCGCGCTGGTCTACGCCAATCTTGTCCGCGCGCTGGTCGGCGACCGCCGGGTGGCCTTTCTGGCCGCCGTGGTGATGGCCTTCGGCATCGGCCTGTCCACCCAGGCGCGGCAGATGCGCACCGACCTGCTGTCGGCCTCCTTCGTGGCGACGGCGCTTCTTCTCGTGCTGGTCGCCATCCGCACCGCTCCGGGCTGGCGCCCCCTTCTGCTTCTCGGGCTGGCCGGCCTGCTGGCCGGGCTGGCGGTGGTGACCAAGATCCAGGCCATCTTCCTGGCGCTGGGCATTCCGGTGATCGCGCTGGCCTTCGGGCGCTGCTTCACCAGGGAGGGCGGGCCCAACTGGATCGCCGCCGGAACGCTGGCGCTGGCGGCGGGTGCCGCGGCGCTGCCCGCGGTCGCTCTGATCCAGCACGGCATCGCCAGCGCCGGCCATTCGCTCTACCCTTACCGGCCGGTCGGCGGCGGGCTGTCGGGGGTCTATCAGGGGATCATCGTCGGCTGGGTCTTTCTGGGGATGCTGGTCTACGCTGCGGTGTGGCGGGTGCGGGCGTCCTACGCGGCGGCGGCCATGGCGGTGGTCGCGCTCGGGCTGGCGCTCGGCGTGCTCGCGTTGACGATCCGCCCGCACGAGCAGAACGTGATCGCCGTCGCCAACCTGATCGAGCACATGTTCGTCTTCACCACCTGGAAGCATCAGGCGGCGCTGCAGGGACAGGAGCAGGTGCTCTCCGACGGGCTGGTGACTCTTCTGGCGAAGGGGCTGTGGCGTACGCTGGCGATCCGCACCATCGTCCTTCACCCCGACAACATCCCCCAGACCGTCGTGGTGGAATGGTTCATCATCGGCGGCTGCATCGTGCTGTGGTGCCGGGGCGAGCGGGCAGCCGCGGCGCAGGCGGCGCTTCTCCTGCTGGTCGCCTGGGGTCTGGAGACGCTGTTCTCCCTGCGCGGCTTCCAGCGGGCCTACGCCGCCTACACCGACCCGCTGATGGGGCTCGCCGCGGCCTGGGTGCTGCTGCGCCTGCCCGGTCTGCTGGAGCGCGCCCGGACGCGCCGCTGGATCGTCGGCATGGTGGCGCTGGTGGTGGTGGTCGCCCAGGTCTGGCCCGCCATCGAGGCCATCCGCCTGCCCAACCCCGCCGGCCAGTGCGGTTGGATTCCCACCTATATGAAGCACGTCGAGCCCTTCCCTTTCTGCCGCCCCGGTTGAGGTGCGGCGCGGGCGTCCCACATCATGGGGACAGGCTGACCACGAGGCCCGACCCCATGGACGACACCGCCGACACCCCCTGGAAAACCGATCCCGAAGCCCCCGATGCGGCTGAGAGCGCCGAAGCAGGGGAAGGCACCGATGACCTGGACCGGCGGGTGGCCGCCGCGGCGATGCGGCTCGCCGCCGGGCAGGGCTGGCGCAATACCGGTCTGCTGGCGATCGCCCGGGCGGCGGAGGTGGCACCCGACGTCTTCTACCGCCGCTTTCCCTCCCGCTCCGACGTGCTGGCCGCCGTGTCGCGGGTCGCCGACACCGCGGTCCTCGCCGACGACGCCCCGGTCGGTCCGGACGAGAGCGCCCGCGACCGGCTGTTCGACGTGATGATGCGCCGCTACGACGCTCTGCTTCCCTACCGGGACGGGCTGCGCTCGGTCGTCCGCGACCTGCGGCGGGAGCCGCTGACCGCGCTGGCCTTCTCCCGCCATTTCGGGCGGTCGATGGCCTGGATGCTGCGCGCCGCGGGCGTGGAGGCCGACCGGAGCGGCGGCGCCCTGTTCGTGGCCGGGCTGGGGGCGGTGCAGGCGCGGGTCATGCGGGTCTTCCTGGAGGATGACAGCGCCGACCTGTCGCGGACCATGGCGGTGCTCGATTCCGAGCTGCGGCGGGGGGAGCGCTGGGCTGGGGCATTACGCCGCAGATCCGGGCGCGCCTCTCCGACCGAATCACCGCCGCCCCCGCAGGGTACCGGGGAACCGGCCGGGGAACCAGGAAGCGCGTCCGCTGGTTGAGGTTCCATGAGCCGCGGTGTAGCCCCTGGTGCGACGCACAAGGGCGTTGACTATCTTTTTGGCAATCTGCATAGTCGCGCCACAGGTTTGCTGCGCCGCAGCACGCCGAATGAATCCTTTCGTCGGGGGTGAGAACCATGGCCAAGCAGACCGGTAACCCGTTCCTCGAATTCGACCTGTCCAAGATGCTGGGCGATTACAAGGTGCCGGGCCTCGACGTCGAATCGATCCTGGCGAGCCAGCGCAAGAACATCGAGGCGGTGACCGCCGCCAACCAGCTCGCGATCGAGGGTCTGCAGGCCGTGCTCCGCCGCCAGGCCGAGATCGTCCGTTCTTCCGTCGAGGAGGCCGGCACCTATGTGAATCAGGTCGCCGCCGCCGGCACGCCGGAAGAGAAGGCCGCCAAGCAGGCCGAACTGGTCAAGGTCGCCTTCGAGAAGGCCCTGTCGAACATCAAGGAACTGGCCGAGCTGGTCGCCAAGTCCAACACCGAGGCCGCCGACGTGCTGTCCAAGCGCGTGTCGGAGAGCCTGGACGAGGTCAAGGCCGCCATCGCCAAGAAGTAAGCCCCTCTCCCACCTGGGAGACGTGCTGCAAAGGGCCGCCCATCGGGGCGGCCCTTTCGCGTTTCGGCTTCGATGCCGCCGGTGCTAGCCTTGCTCGCGACGATTCAAGCCGTGACGACCGCAACAGGGCAGGGACGAAACCCGTGACCATCAATTACGACGATTTTCTGAAGGTGGACATCCGCGTCGGCACCATCACCGCGGCGGAGCCCTTTCCGGAAGCGCGCAAGCCGGCCTACAAGCTGACCATCGATTTCGGGCCGGAGATCGGCAGCCGGCGCAGCTCCGCCCAGATCACCCGCCATTACACGCTGGATGAACTGGTGGGCCGGCAGGTGCTGGGCGTGGTGAACTTCCCGCCCAAGCGCATCGGCCCCTTCACCAGCGAGGTCCTGTGCCTGGGCCTGCCCGACGCGGAGGGCGAAGTCGTGCTGGTCGGGCCGGGGCAGGGTGTGCCGAACGGCGGGCGCCTATACTGAGTCTGCGGACAGCAAAAGGGCCGGGAGGCGTTGCCGTCCCGGCCCTTTTGCTTGTGACCAAGCCCTTACTCGGCGCGTTCGATGGAGCCCCAGAGATCGTATTCGTCAGCGTGCTCGATGGTCACGTCGACGATGTCGCCCGGCTTCACGTTCGTCTCGCCGTTCAGGAAGACGTTGCCGTCGATCTCCGGCGCGTCGGCGTAGGAGCGGCCGATGGCGCCCTCCTCGTCGACCTCGTCGATGAGGACGCCCAGCGTGAAGCCGACCTTCTGCTGGAGCCGTTCGGCGCTGATCGCCTTCTGGGTCTCCATGAAGCGCTCCCAGCGCTCCTGCTTGACCTCTTCCGGAACGGCGCCGGGCAGGTCGTTGGCGGTGGCGCCCTCGACCGGCTCGTACTTGAAGCAGCCGACGCGGTCGAGCTGCGCTTCCTTCAGCCAGTCCAGCATGAATTGGAAGTCCTCCTCCGTCTCGCCGGGGAAGCCGGTGATGAAGGTGGAGCGCAGAACCAGATGCGGGCATTCCTGCCGCCACTTCCGGATGCGGTCGAGCTGCTTCTCCTGGGCCGCCGGGCGGCGCATCGCCTTCAGGACGGTGGGCGAGGCGTGCTGGAACGGGATGTCCAGATAGGGGAGGATGCGGCCCTCCGCCATCAGCGGGATCACCTCGTCAACATGCGGGTAGGGGTAGACGTAGTGCAGGCGCACCCAGACGTCGAAGTTCGCCAGCTCGCGGCAGAGGTCGATGAAGCGGGCCTTCACCTTGCGCCCGTACCAGTCCTCTTCCGCATACTTGCGGTCGATGCCGTAGGCGCTGGTGTCCTGGGAGATGACCAGCAGTTCCTTGACCCCGGCGATCGCCAGCTTCTCCGCCTCGCGCAGGACCGAGACGACGGGGCGGCTGACCAGATCGCCGCGCAGGGAGGGGATGATGCAGAAGCTGCAGCGGTTGTTGCAGCCCTCGGAAATCTTCAGGTAGGCGTAGTGGCGCGGGGTCAGCCGCAGCCCTTCCGGCGGCACCAGATCGGTGAAGGGGTCATGCACCGGCGGCACGGCGTCGTGCACGGCGTTGACCACCTGCTCGTACTGGTGGGGGCCGGTGACGGCCAGCACGTCCGGATGGACCTGCCGGATCATGTCCGACTCCACGCCCATGCAGCCGGTCACGATGACCCGGCCGTTCTCCTTGATGGCCTCGCCGATGGCCTCCAGCGATTCCTTCTTGGCGGAATCGAGGAAGCCGCAGGTGTTGACCAGCACGACGTCGGCGCCGTCGTAGGACGGCGAGATGTCGTAGCCTTCGGCGCGCAGGCGCGTGAGGATGCGCTCGGAATCGACGAGCGCCTTGGGGCAGCCCAGGCTGACGATCCCCACCTTGGGGGAGGACGCCGGGTTGGTCTTGAAACCGGGAATGGACGGGGGCGTGCTGGTCATGGCGCGCATATATAGGCGAGTCGCGGCGCAACGCCAGACAAAACGCGCGGCGCAGCCCCGACACGAGGTGGTAGGTGCCCTGCGTTGTCTCCGCACCGGTCCGGTAATCCGCACGGCGCCACAGGGGGGTGCGACACCTTGTGCTGAATGAGGTTTGAGGTCAATGTTTCGTTTACCCTCCCGATACCGTAGTGTGCGGCTCGTCGTCGGGGGTGGGGAGTCATGGACTTGCCTACTGGGGCATGTTAGTTTGGTGTTCGTATAGTCTCTGAAACGTACAGACTCGTTGCCGGCATTTGCTGCGCAGCGCGTGTTTATTCTGGCAACTGTCGAGACCCCGCTGCCATGTCGAAAAGCCCGCCGTCCCTGGCTTCGGCGCAAGCGATTGCCGAGGTCATGATGCACATCGGCCACATCGCCGACAGCATGGGCTATACGCAGGGGTTGAAACCATCGCAGTGGACGGCGTTGCGCTACTTCGCGCGCGCCAACGACAGCCAGCGGACGGTGTCCGCCTTCGCCGACTTCCACGCGACGACCCGCGGCGCGGCGTCCCAGATGGTCGAGGTGCTGGTGACGAAGGAGTTGCTGACGCGCGTCCCGGTGCCGGAGGATCGCCGCGTCGTGCAGCTTCACCCGACGGAGAAGGCTCTGGCGCTTCTCGAATACGACCCGCTGAAGGACTTCGCCGCGGTCATCGCCGCCCTGCCGGGGCCGGAGCAGTTCCAATTGGCGGATCTGCTGTCGCGCGTGCTCAAGGGGCTGTTGAGCCAGCGGGCCTGAACAGGAGAGGTGCTGTTGCCCCCTCCCTAACCCTCCCCCGCTTCGCAGAGGAGGGAATTATGTCCCCTCCCTCGCGAAGCGGGGGAGGGTTAGGGAGGGGGCAATGCGTTCCTACGCGCTCCCTACCGACGGCCCTTTCAGCCGCTCGACCGCCTGGGTGACGATCTCGTGCAGGCCCTCGCCGCCGGCGCTGCTGTGCTCCAGCAGGCGCTGGCGCATGCGCGGTTCCCAGAAGGCGCGGATGTGGCCGGCGGTCTCGGTCACCGCCTCGTCCTGCGGGTAGGACTGGAAATAGCTGGCGATCTGATTCGCCATGCGGACGAGTTCGCGTGTGGTGTCCATGGGTCGGCTCCCGGAAAAGTCGGTTTTCTTCGTTAACGGAACAGCATGACGCCGTTGCCGCGGGCGCGGGCGGCCAGAGTCATGCCGGCGGCGCGGGCGAGCTTCAGCGCCAGCGCCGTGGGGGCGGAAATGGTGGCGAGCATGGGGATGCCGATGGTCGCGGCCTTCTGGACCAGTTCGAAGCTGCACCGGCTGCTCATCACGGCGAAGCCGCCGGACGGGTCGATGCCCGCGCGGGCCAGCGCGCCGGCCAGCTTGTCGAGCGCGTTGTGCCGCCCGACATCCTCCCGCGCCATCACGATGCGCCCGTCCGGCCCGGCCCAGGCCGCCGCGTGCAGGGACTTGTTGGCGCGGTTCATCGGCTGGTGGTCGGGCAGGGCGGTAAAGGCGGCGGCCACCGCCTCCACCGACGGGGCGAAGGCCGCCGTGACCCGCGGCGGCTCGCGCACCGCGTTGGCGAGGCTGTCGATCCCGCACAGGCCGCAGCCGCTCCGCCCTTCCATGGAGCGGCGGCGGAGCGAACCGCGCAGAAGACGCAACGGGTCGGCCTCGATGGACAGGACGATGCCGTCCTCCACTGGGCGGAGGTCGATGCGGTCGATGTCGGCGGCGCTGCCGACGATTTCCTCGCACAGGCTGAAACCCAGCGCGAAGTCCTCCAGATCGGCGGGCGTCGCCATCATCACGGCGTGGGAGCGTCCGTTGTATTCGAACGCCACCGGAGTCTCCTCGGCGACCAGCCACGTCACGTTTGCCTGATTCGCGGCCTGATCGGCGGTTTCCGGAAAGCCGGTGCCGCTGACCGGCAGGGAATGGGCGAGTGACCGCATCGTTGGTCTCCTGTTTTCCCTCTCCCGCCCCGGGAGAGGGAAGGGGCCTGCGCGCAGCGCGGGAAGGGTGAGGGTGCTGACAAGCATCATCCACTGATCTTTGGACGACCCTCACCCGGCCGCTTCGCGTCCACCCTCTCCCGGGACGGGAGAGGGGTTCGGGTTACTCCGCCGCCACTTCCACCAGATCGCCGCGGCGGATCTGCCAATCGGACGGGTGGTTGCTCAGCGTCACCTGCACCGCGGTCACCTTGTATTCGGGGCAGTTGGTGGCCCAATCCGAATTCTCGGTGGTGACCACGTTGGCGCCCGTCACCGGGTGGTGGAAGGTGGTGTAGACCACCCCCTGCGGCATCCGGTCGGAGATGCGCGCCCGCAGCGTGGTGGCGCCGATGCGGCTGGCGATGGAGACCAGATCGCCGTCGCGGATGCCCCGCTCCTCGGCGTCGTGGGCGTGGACCTCCAGGATGTCCTCCGGGTGCCACGCCACGTTGGCGGTGCGGCGGGTCTGGGCGCCGACGTTGTAGTGGTTGAGGATGCGGCCCGTCGTCAGGATCAGCGGGTAGAAGCGCGAGGCGCGCTCCTCCGTCGGCACATACTCGGTGATCATGAAGCGGCCCTGGCCGCGCACGAAACCGTCGGCGTGCATGATCGGCGTGCCGACCGAGTCCTCGTCGGTGCAGGGCCACTGCACGCTGCCCACCCGGTCCAGCTTCTCGAAGCTGACGCCGGAGAAGGTCGGGGTCAGGCGGGCGATCTCGTCCATGATCTGCGCGCCGCTGCGGTAGAACATGGGATAGCCCATGGCGGTGGCCAGATCGCAGACGACCTCCCATTCCTGCTTGCCGGTCTTGGACGGCATCACCGGGCGGACGCGGTTGATGCGGCGCTCGGCGTTGGTGAAGGTGCCGTCCTTCTCCAGGAAGGAGGTGCCGGGCAGGAAGACGTGGGCGAAGGCCGCGGTCTCGTTCAGGAACAGGTCCTGCACCACGACGATCTCCATGGCCCGCAGGGCGGCGAACACATGCTGGGTGTTCGGGTCGGACTGGGCGATGTCCTCGCCTTGGACGAACAGGCCCATGAAGGTGCCGTCCACCGCGGAGTCGAACATGTTGGGGATGCGAAGGCCCGGTTCGGGGTCGAGCGCCGCGTTCCACACCTCCTCGAACTGCTGGCGGACTACGTCGTCGGAGACGTGGCGGTAGCCGGTCAGCTCGTGCGGGAAGGAGCCCATGTCGCACGAGCCCTGGACGTTGTTCTGGCCGCGCAGCGGGTTCACGCCGACGCCGTCACGCCCGATGTTGCCGGTCGCCATGGCGAGGTTCGCCATGCCCATCACCGCGGTGGAGCCCTGGCTGTGCTCGGTGACGCCCAGGCCGTAATAGATGGCCGCGTTGCCGCCCGTGGCGTAGAGCCGGGCCGCCGCGCGCATCTCCGCCGCCGGGATGCCGGTGTACTGCTCGGTGTTCTCCGGGGAGTGGCGCGGGTCGCGGACGAAGGCTTCCCAACGGGCAAACTCCATCGGGTCGCACCGGTCGGCCACGAAATTGCGGTCGACCAGTTCCTCGGTCACGATCACGTGGGCCAGCGCGTTCATCGCGGCGACGTTGGTGCCGGGGCGGAGCTGGAGGTGGTGCGTGGCCGAGACGTGCGGGCTGCGCACGAGGTCGATGCGGCGCGGGTCGATGACGATCAGCTTGGCGCCCTGGCGCAGCCGCTTCTTCATGCGCGAGCCGAAGACCGGGTGGCCGTCCGTCGGGTTGGCGCCGATGACCAGGATGACGTCGGACTTGTCGACGCTCTTGAAGTCCTGCGTGCCGGCGGAGGTGCCGAAGGTCTGCTTCAGGCCGTAGCCGGTCGGGGAGTGGCAGACGCGGGCGCAGGTGTCGACGTTGTTGTTGCCGAAGGCGGCGCGGATCATCTTCTGGACGACATACACCTCCTCGTTCGTGCAACGGGACGAGGTGATGCCGCCGATGGAACCGCGGCCGTATTTCTGCTGGACCGCGCGCAGGCGGGTGGCGGCGTAGGTGATCGCCTCCTCCCAGGACACGACGCGCCACGGATCGTCGATGCTCTCGCGGATCATCGGCTGCGTCTGGCGGTCGGCGTGGGTGGCGTAACCCCAGGCGAAGCGGCCCTTGACGCAGGAATGGCCCTCGTTGGCGCCACCGTCCTTGTGGGGGACCATGCGGACCACGGTGGTGCCCTTCATCTCCGCCTTGAAGGAGCAGCCGACGCCGCAATAGGCGCAGGTGGTGATGACGCTGTGCTCCGGCTGGCCCAGCTCGATCAGTGACTTCTCGGTCAGGGTGGCGGTCGGGCAGGCCTGGACGCAGGCGCCGCAGGACACGCACTCGCTGTCCATGAACTGTTCGAGAGCGCCCGGCGACACCTTGCTGTCGAAGCCGCGCCCGTCGATGGTCAGCGCGAAGGTGCCCTGGACCTCGCCGCAGGCCCGCACGCAGCGCGAGCAGACGATGCATTTGGACGGGTCGAAGGTGAAGTAGGGGTTGCTCTCGTCCTTCACGGCGGTGCGGTGGTTCTCACCCTCGTAGCCGTAGCGGACGTTGCGCAGGCCGACCGCGCCGGCCATGTCCTGAAGCTCGCAATTGCCATTGGTCGGGCAGGTCAGGCAGTCCAGCGGGTGGTCGGAGATGTACAGCTCCATCACGCCGCGGCGCAGCCGGCCCAGACGCTCGTTCTGGGTGTGCACCTTCATGCCCGGGGCGACCGGGGTGGTGCAGGAGGCCGGCGTGCCGCGCCGCCCCTCGATCTCCACCATGCACAGGCGGCAGGAGCCATAGGCGTCCAGCATGTCGGTGGCGCACAGCTTCGGCACGGTGATGCCGGCTTCCATCGCCGCGCGCATCACCGAGGTGCCTTCCGGCACGGTCACCGTGCGGCCGTCGATGTCCAGCGTCACCATGGTGGCGGACTCGCGGGCCGGGGTGCCGTAATCGATGTCTTGGATGGACATGGGGTCTGGTCCTTTCCGCTCACTCGGCCGCGACAGCCGCGGGGCTGCGGGTGAAATCCTCGGGGAAGTGCTTCAGGGCGCTGCGCACCGGGATCGGCGTCATGCCCCCCATGGCGCAGAGTGAGCCGTCGGTCATGACCTCGCACAGGTCGTTGAGCAGCGTGATGTTCGCCGCCACTTTCTCGCCGGCGATGATGTGGTCCATCACCTCGACGCCGCGCACCGCACCGATGCGGCAGGGGGTACACTTGCCGCAGGATTCGGCGGCGCAGAACTCCATGGCGAAGCGGGCCTGCTTGGCCATGTCCACGCTGTCGTCGAAGACGACGATGCCGCCGTGACCGACCATCGCCTCGACCGCGGCGAAGGCCTCGTAATCCTTCGGCAGGTCGAACAGCGAGGGCGGCAGGTAGGCGCCCAGCGGGCCGCCGGCCTGCACCGCACGGATCGGCCGGCCGGTGATGGTGCCGCCGCCGAACTCGTACAGCAGTTCGTGCAGGGTGACGCCGAAGGCCTTCTCGACGATGCCGCCGTGCTTGATGTTGCCGGCGAGCTGGAAGGCCAGCGTGCCGCGCGAGCGGCCGACGCCGAAGTCGCGGTAGTAGCTGGCGCCCTTGTCCAGGATGATCGGGACCGAGGTCAGCGACAGCACGTTGTTGACGATGGTCGGCTTGCCGAACAGACCCTCCAGCGCCGGCAGCGGCGGCTTGGCCCGGACGGTGCCGCGCTTGCCCTCCAGGCTTTCCAGCATGGAGGTCTCCTCGCCGCAGATGTAGGCGCCGGCGCCGACGCGGACGTCGAGGTGGAAGCGGTGGCCGGTGCCGTGGATCTCGTCGCCCAGCCACTTCTCGTCATAGGCCAGCCGGATCGCCTCGCGCATGGTCGCGACGGCGTGCGGGTACTCGGAGCGGATGTAGATGTAGCCCTCGGTGGCGCCCACCGCGATGGCGGCGATGGTCATGCCCTCGATCAGGCAGAAGGGGTCGCCCTCCATGATCATGCGGTCGGCGAAGGTGCCGCTGTCGCCCTCGTCGGCGTTGCAGCAGATGTATTTCTGCTCCGCCTGGGCGTTCAGCACCGTGTTCCACTTGATGCCGGTCGGGAAGCCGGCGCCGCCGCGGCCGCGCAGGCCGGACTCGGTGACCTCGGTGACGATCTCCGCCGGGGTCATGGCGAGCGCCCGCTCCAGCCCGCGGAAGCCGCCGTGCAGCCGGTAATCCTCGACCGACAGCGGGTCGATGATGCCGCAGCGGGCGAAGGTCAGCCGCTCCTGCTTGGCGAAATAGGGGATCTTCTCGGTCAGGCCGTGGGCCAGCGCGTGGTCGGCGCCCTCCAGGAAGCCGGCGTCGAACAGCCCGGCCACGTCCTCGGCCATCACCGGGCCGTAGGCGACGCGGCCCTCGGGCGTCTCCACCTCGACCAGCGTCTCCAGCCACAGCATGCCGCGGGAGCCGTTGCGCACGATGCGGAGCGGGATGCCGCGCTTCGTCGCTTCGGCGCGGATGGCGGCGGCGGTCTCGTCGGCGCCCACCGACAGGGCGGCGGCGTCGCGCGGCACGTAAACCGTGTGCAGGGGCTCGCTCATCGCACGGCCTCCGTGGCCAGGGTGGAGGCGGTGATGGCGTCGAAGCGGGCCGGGCTGACCCGGCCGTGCAGCGTCTCGTCCACCATCACGGCGGGGGCCAGGGCGCAGTTGCCCAGGCAGAAGACCGGCTCCAACGAGAAGGCGTCGTCGGCGGTGGTCTCGTGGAAGTCCACCTTCAGACGGCGACGGATGTGGTCGATCAGCCCGTCGGCGTTCATCGATTGGCAGGCCTCGGCCCGGCAGACCTTGATGGTGTGGCGGCCGGGACGGCTGCGGCGGAACTCGTGGTAGAAGGACACCACCCCGTGCACGTCGGCGCGCGACAGGTTCAGCTCACGCGCCAGCAGCGGGATGGCCTCCTCGTCGATGCAGCCGAACTCTTCCTGAAGAGCGTGCAGCATCGGCAGCAGGGCTCCGCGCAGGTGACGGTTGGCGGCGATCACCGCCGTGGCGCGTTCCTCGCTCCATGGAGATCGGGCGTTCATGGTCTCCTCCCCCGCGCCCGCCTGGATCGGCGGCGCTTCGTTGGTGTCTTGTCCATCAGCGTTACGGACATTGGGGGAGGCGGGCAAATTTGATTTTCTGATGCGATGATAGGGTTTCGCTATCACCACACGGATCGCGCGGTTATGCCCTTGAGATCATAGCCCTTTTGGCAAACCCCAGGGGGCCAGGGCCTCGTCGGTCAAAGTGCGCACGCGCTCGGCGAGCCCCGGTTCTGCGGCGACGGCGGCCAGCGCCTTGGCGAGCGGGGCCGGCGGTTCGCGGTCGGCGTAGACGAGTCCGACGGCGTAGGTCAGGTCCGGCTCGGTCAGCGGCAGGGCCACCAGATCGGGGTGGAGCGCGACCAGGGTGAGGAGCTGGCTGGGCACCACGCTGGCCGCCAGACCGCTGCGCACGATGGTGTAGATGGTGACGATGGAGTTCGTCTCCATCAGCGGAACCACCGTCCGGTCGGCCATGCGGAAGGCCGTGTCGGCGATGCGCCGGTTCTGCATGTCCGGGGTGAGCAGGCACAGCGGCAGCTTCGCCGCGTCGGCCCAGCGGATGCCGGTGGTGCCCTCCCGGACCTGACGGCGCTGGGCCAGCAGGAAGTAGCGCTCCGAGAACAGCGGGACGGTGCGGACGTTGCTCAGCGGCTCGTTGTCGAGGTAGGTGACGGCGGCGTCCAGCTCGAACCCGTCGAGATCGCGCTGGATGTCGCGCGAGCTGAGCGAGCGCACGCTGGAGCGGATCTGCGGGTAGCGCTCGGCGAAGCGGGCCAGCACATGGGGGACGGCGGGCAGGGCGGTCGGGATGGCGCCGATCCGCAGGTGGCCGGACAGGCCCTGGCCCAGCGCCGTCAGCTCCTGATAGAGCCCGTCCCGCTCCGCGACGATGCGGCGGGCGTATTCGAGCACCTTCAGCCCCTCCGGCGTGAAGCCGGAGAATTTCTGCCCGCGCTCGACGATGGGCACGCGCAACTCGTCCTCGAGCTGGCGGATGGCGTTGGACAGCGTCGGCTGGGAAACATGGCAGGCCTCCGCCGCCCGGCCGAAATGCTGCTCGCGCGCCAGGGCCAGCAGATAGACGAATTTGCGGAACACAGTCCCCTCCCGCGCGTGATGGGCCGGTGCCCGCTCGGCGCCCGCTCCCGGGCGTCGCGCACGTTATGCCGAATCGGGCACACCGCCGGCAAGGGGGAGACTCCTTCTTGCCGTCCGATGACCGCCTCGGCCGTCAGTCTCCCGGCTGCGCCGCTTGGGCCGCGTGGGTGGAGCGCATCAGCGTTCCGCGCTCCGTCAGCAGGACGGTCAGCAACGCCAGCACGCCCAGCACGGTGAAGCCGATGGTCAGCGGACGCACGGTGCCGTCGAAGGACTGGCCGACGATCCAGCCGACCACCGCCGCCATGCCGGTGCTGAAGAAGCCGACGAAGGACGACCCCATGCCCGCCACGTGGCCCAGCGGCTCCATCGCCATGGCGTTGAAGTTCGGGGCGATCAGGCCGAAGCAGAAGAAGATCGCCGCCATGAACAGGCCGAGGCCGAGCAGCGGCGGATGCTCCGGAAAGCCGAGCAGCGCCATGGCGACGCCGGTCAGCGTGTAGCCGAGCAGGGCGACGTGCGACACCCGGTGCATGCCGACCCGCCCGACCAGCCGCGCGTTGACCAGCGAGGCCAGGGCCATCACGCCGGCGATGGCGCCGAAGGCCACCGGGAACATCGCCCCCAGCCCGTAGACGTCCACGAAAATCTGCTGGGCGCTGCCGACGTAGCTCAGCAGCCCGCCGAACAGCAGGCCCATCGCGGCGGTGTAGCCGACCGTCGCGCGGGTCGTCATCACCTTGTGGAAGGCATGGCCGAGCGCCGCCGGAGACAGCGGCATCCGATCCTCCGGCGCCCGGGTTTCCGCCAGCCGCAGCATCGACCAGGCGAAGGCGGCGATGGCCGCCAGGAACAGCGCGCCGAAAACCCACGGCCACGTGCCGAGACGCAGGATTCCTTCGCCCAGGGCCGGGGCGATGACCGGTACGATGATGAAGATCATCATCACGAAGGACATCACCCGCGCCATGTCGCGCCCGACGAAGCGGTCGCGCACGATGGCGATGGCAACCACGCGCGGGGCGGCTGCGCCGAAGCCCTGAAGCGCGCGGGCGGCCAGCAGCGCCGTGAAGCTGGGGGCGAAGACCGCGCCCAGCGAACCGACGGCGAAGATCACCAGGCCGGCGGCCAGGACCGGCTTGCGCCCGAACCGGTCCGACAGCGGACCGTGGAAAGGCTGCCCGACGGCGAAGCCCAGCATATAGGCGGTGACGACAAGCTGCCGGTCGTTTTCGCGCATCACCCCGAAGGAACCGGCAATGTCCGGCAAGGCGACCAGCATGATGTCGATGGACAGCGCCGTCAGCGCCATCAAAAGGGCCATGAGCGCGACGAACTCGCCGAAGCGGATGTCGCCGCTCCGGCCGGCGGAAGCGGAATGGGGCATGGAGTCAGGCATTGGAGCAGTGTGCAGCCCGCCTGTCCCCGCGGCAAATCGAATTCCCGCAGGCCCGCCATCGATATTTGGACATCGGCAATTCAAGGCTGTGCGGCGTCGCGGCCCGATGCGCTGCACACTGCCGCCTTTATGGCGTACCCAACTATCATTTGAGGATTTCAAGAACTTCACACTGTTGTTGCTGAAAATGGTGGATGGATTGGCGGATTCTGTAGGAGTCGCCCGAGTCGCTGTCTATAGTGTGCCGTGTCAACAGTCTGCGAAAACCCGGTATGCGCTTTCGTCTCCCTTTCGTGGCCTTGCTGGCGATTCTTCCGCTCGTCGCCTTCGCGGTGGCCGCGATCATGCTGGTCGACCGGCAGCAGGAACGATCGGTGGAGGAGCTTGTCCGCCACGCCACCGACGCCGCGGTGCGGACGGTGGACGGGCGCGTCCTTATGACGCGCAGCGCGCTCGAAATCATGTCCACGGCCCGGTCTCTGGACATTGGTGACCGCGCCGTTTGGAGGGACCGGGGGGAACGTGCGCTGCGGCAGCGTTTGGATTGGATGGCCCTGGAGGTCCGCGACCGCCAGGGTGTCGTCAACCTGCTTCACCGGCCGCAGGAACCGGAAGCCGGCGGCATCGACCCCGCCGCGCGCTCCGCCCAGGCGGACCGGGTGTTCCGCTCGGGAGAGGTTTGGATCAGCGGCGTCATCAGCGACCCCGCCGGCAAGGTGGAGCCGGTCTTCGCGGTCAGCGTGCCGGTCTGGGGCGTGGGCGAGGTTCGGCTGGTCCTGACCGCCTATGTGCGGACCTGGTCCCTGCGTCAGGTCCTGATCGATCAGGTGGTGGCGCCCAGTTGGGTCGGCGCGCTTCTCGACCGCGATGGGCGGATCGTCGCCCGGACGAGGTCTGATACGGCCTTCGATCCGGCGGTCGGACAGCCGGCGCCCGAATCCCTGGTCCAGGCGCTGCAAACCGGCAAGGAATTCTTCCTGTCCCACACCCGGAATGGAGAGGAAGTGCTGTCGGCGAAGGCCGGCTCCGTCGCAGCGTCCGGCTGGCTCCTGGTCCTCGGTACCCCGGCCGAGCCGATCCAGGCGGCGGCGCGGCGCACGGTCTATACGATCGCCGGCGGCGGGCTGGCCGCTCTGGCGGTGGCGGCGCTGGTCGCCTGGGTTCTTGTCCGCTCCCACGACCGGCGCGAGGCGGCTGAGCGGCGCGCGCGGGTGGCGGAGGCCTCGGCGGAAGCCGACCGGCGGTCGCACGCCATTCTGGAAAGCACGACGGACGGCGTCTATGAGGTCGACCGGTCCTGGCGCATCGTCTACATGAACGGGCGCGCGCGTGGCCTGATGGGCGGCAGCAGCGACCTGACCGGACAGCGGCTGTGGGAGGCCTTTCCCGACGCCATGGGGACGGTGCTGTGGGACCGCCTGCACGTCGCCATGAGGGATCGCCTTCCCGACGAGTTCGAGGCTTACTTCGCGCCGCTCGGCGTCTGGCTCTTCCTGCGGGTTTTCCCATCGTCCGCCGGGTTGGCCATCTATTTTCAAGACATCAGCAAGCGCCTTCTCGCCGAGCGGGCGTTGGAACGGGCGGTGGAGCAGGCGAACCAGATCCTGGAGAGCATCGGCGACGCCTTCTACGCCATCGACCGTGATTGGCGGATCATCTATGTGAACAAGCGCGCGCAGGAGATGTTCGACCGACCGCGCGACGACCTCATCGGCCGCAACCTGCTGGAGCTCTTTCCCGACGTCGCGGGCAACAGCGTCATCCGCAGCTTCGAGGCCGCCATGGCGGACCAGCAGCCGAGGGAGTTCGAAGCGCTGTCCGGCATCTTCCAGCGCTGGACCATGTTCAACGTCTATCCGCAGGCGGGCGGCGGCCTGTCCATCTACTTCCGCGACGTGTCCGCCCACCGCGCGGCGGAGGCCGCCCTGCGGGCCAGCGAGCACCGTTACCGCACGCTTCTGGAAGCGCTGCCGCAGATGGTCTGGACCTGCCGGGCGGACGGCAATTGCGATTTTCTGAGCCGGCAATGGCTGGCCTACACAGGCCAGACGGAGACCTCGGCCCAGGGCTTCGGTTGGGCCAGTTCCATTCATCCCGACGATCGAGAGCGCCTTCTCACGATCTGGATTCAGGCGGTCGAAGCGCGGACGATCTTCGACACCGAGGCGCGTATCCGCAACGTCGCCGGCAGCTACCGCTGGTTCAAGCAGCGTGCCCTGCCGATCACCGACCCGGAAACCGGAGAAGAGCGCTGGTTCGGCACCTCCACCGACATCACCGACATCTTCGAGGCGCGCGACGCCATGCAGGCGGCGAAGGAAGAGGCGGAGCAAGTAGGGTTGCGCTTCCGCACGCTGGCGGATTCCATCCCGCAACTCGCCTGGATGGCCCGCCCGGACGGGCGGATCTTTTGGTACAATCAAAGATGGTATGACTATACGGGCGTCGTCGAGGGCGGGGATGCCGCTTCCGACCCGCTGTGGGACGGCATCCTTCCCGCCGACCACGCCGAGCGCGTCACCGCAAGCCTCCAGCGGTCCTTCCAGACCGGAGAACCGTGGGAGGACACCTTCCCCATGGCGGGGCGGGACGGTGCCTTCCGCTGGTTCCTGTCGCGGGCGCTGCCCGTGCGCGACTCCGAAGGCGCCGTCGTTCTGTGGTTCGGCACGAACACCGACGTGACCGACCGCCTGGAGGCCGAGGACGCCCTGCGCCGCGCCAAGGAGGAAGCGGAGCGGGCCGCCTTGTCCAAGTCCAAGTTCCTCGCCTCGGCCAGCCACGACCTGCGCCAGCCGATGCAGTCGCTGTTCCTGTTCTCCGGCGCGCTGCACGGCCACGTGCAGGGCGAGAAGGGGATGAAGGCGCTGCGTCTTCTGGAAAGCGGGCTGGACGCGCTGAAAGGCCTGCTGGACAGCCTGCTCGACGTGTCGCGCCTCGACGCCGGTGTGGTCAAGCCGACGCTGGAGGATTTTCCGGTGGCGCTGCTGCTCGACCACATCGCGGCGGGCTATGCCCCGGTGGCCCGCGGCAAGGGGCTCGACTGGACGATGGAGGGATGCCCGCTGAACATCCGGTCCGACCGGGTGCTGCTGGGCCGGATGATCCGCAACCTCGTGGAGAACGCCATCCGTTACACCGAGCGGGGCAGCATCGCCATCGCCTGCACGGTGATGAACGGGCTTATGCGGATCACGGTCGCCGACACCGGAATCGGCATCTCGGGCGACCAGTTGCCCCGGATCTTCGAGGAGTTCCATCAGGTCGGCAATCCGGAACGCGACCGCAGCCAGGGGCTCGGGCTGGGTCTAGCCATCGTGCAGCGCATCGGGCAGCTTCTGGAGCATCCGGTGACCGTTCATTCCACGCCAGGCGTGGGGTCCGTCTTCACCATCGAGGTGCCGCTGGGCGAGACGCCGAAGCCGGTGGAAGCCGTGTCGGCGGCACCTGTTCCGGTGGCGGCGGGTGGCGGTGAGGAGCGGCTGGCGATGGTCATCGACGACGACGCCATCGTGCTGCTCGGCCTTCAGGCGATCCTGCGCGAATGGGGGTATGAGGTCCTGATCGCCGGTTCGGGCGAGCAGGCGGTGGACAAGCTGCGCTCGGTCAACCGCAAACCCGACATCATCATCGCCGACTATCGCCTGCGCGAGGGCAAGGTCGGTACCGATGCCATCCTGGACATTCGCCGGCTCTTCGATGCCGACGTCCCCGCAATCATCGTGACCGGCGAAACCGGACCGGAATGTCAGCGCGACGCCGTGCGCCACGGCTTCGGCCTGATGCACAAGCCGGTGACCCCGCGCCAACTCGCCGGAGCGATGGAACGCTCCCTGCAACCGGCGGAGTGAGGCCGGCTGGCTCTGGAGATCAGTCGCCGCCGCCGCCCATGGCGGGCGGGCTGGGGGGAAGGCGGCGGCGGGTTTCGCGGTGCAGGATGTAGAGGCCGCTCACCGCTACGACGGCGGCCCCCGACACCATGTGCAGGGTCGGCATCTCGTTCCACAGCAGCCAGCCGAACAGCACCGCCCACAGCAGCGCGGCGTAGTTGAAGGGCGCAACCACGGCCGCCGGGGCCAGCGAATAGGCCCGCGTCAGGAACAGCTGGGCGCCGCCGCCCAGCACCCCGGTGGCCGAGAGCAGGGCGAAATCGGTCAGACTGCGCGGGGTGACCCACACGAAGGGCATGACCAGTGCCAGGATCAGGGTGGTGATCGCTGTGAAGTAGAAGACGATGGTGTTGGCGCGTTCGGACTTGCTGAGCTGGCGGATCGCCACCATCGCGAAGGATTGGAAGAAGGCCGCGCCGAGCGCGACCAGCGCGCCCAGATGCGTCAGCATCTCGCCGGACGGCCGGACCATGATGAGCACGCCGACGAAGCCGACCAGCACCGCGCTCCAACGGTGGATGCCAACCTTCTCGCCGAGCAGCGGCACCGACAGGGCGGTGAGGAAGAGCGGGGCCGAGAAGTTCAGAGCCACCGCGTCGCCCAGCGGCAGCAGGTTGAACGACCAGAAGGTCAGGGACATCGCCGTCAGCCCGACGACCGAGCGCCAGACATGGCCCATCGGCCGCTCGGTGCGCAGGTTGTTGACCCACCCGCCCTGGAGCGAGATGACCACCGCCACCGGGATCAGCGCCATGGCGTTGCGGAAGAAGGTCACCTCGATGACGGGGTACGTCTCCGAGAGCAGCTTCACCAGCACGTTCATCACGGAGAAGAGCAGCACCGACGCCAGCATCATGACGATGCCGAGCGGGATGTTCTCCACGCGGACGTGGCGGGGCGTCGCGGGACGGGCGGGGGCGGGGGAGAGGGGGGGCGCGGTCACGCCCGAATGCTATCAAGCGCAACCACCCGCGTCACGTTGCCGCGACACGGGTGGTCATGTCCTGACGGAATGGCCGGATTGCGGCGCCATGCCGATCCGGATGTTGTCGGCCCGTCAGCGGTTGTTCAACAGGTCGGCGATCTCGGCCTCGGCCAGCAGCCAATGATCCATCTCGCGCCCGTTCGGACGGCCTTCGCGCTCCCAGATCTCATAGGCGCGCTCCTGCACCATGCGGTTCTTCTGGCCGTGCAGCAGGCCTTCCGCGATGTGCATGTTGATGCGCGACAGCGAGACCATCTTGCTCGCCTCGATCGAGCCCCGGGTCGCTTCCATGGTGGTGACGGTGACGTACTGCGCGAGGTTGCGCAGGTTCGCCTTCACCTCGGACTCCAGCGTGTTCTCTTCGTTCTGGAGCACCGTCTTGATGGCGACCCAAAGGCGCAGATTGTGGTCCAGCGCGTGGCTGGCCTTCTCCGGCGTGTCCGCTTCGACCAGCAGGCTGGCGGCGTGCAGCAAGGCGACCGCGTCCTGCTCGATGGCCGCGAAGTTGGTGTTCAGGACGATTTCCGCCCCGGTGTCGGTGGCGAGCGCCTCGGCCGCTTCAAGCGACGGAGCGGTTTCGACGGTCTTTGCTGTGGCGGTCTTGCGCTTGGCCATGATCGAATCCCCGGCGTTGGTCCCCGAGGTCAATAGAACCAGCCGTCATTAACAAGTGGTTAAGGCGAGTATTGCCAACCCCTTTGCGCAGCCTTCGCGTCAGAGCAAAGGCCAAGTGATTCGCGGAAGGTCATGCTGCGTTGCAAAACAACCGACGGAGTGTCAGCGGCCGGTGAAGGCTCCGAACGGCATGCGGTAATAGAATCCGAAGACGTTGTTGGCCGGTGCGGCGGCGTCGGCGGCCGGACCGCTGGTGTCGATGCGGCTGTAGCCCAGGCTGAAGCGGGCCTTGTTCTCGAACTGGTAACCGAGTTCGAGCTGGGAGCGGAACTCGACCACGCTGCCCGTCGCCGCCGGATCGCGCGGGGTGACCGGCAGGGTGCCCGCACCCACGCTCGGCGTGAAGACGAAGGAGGACCCTCCCAGCGGAACGTCGATCAGGATGCCGCCCATGCCGTAGAGGCTGCCGTCCGGCGCGCTGGGGCCGAGAGACACCCAAGGGCGCACCTCAGCGTAGCCGTCGAGCTTGGGCAGGAGGGAGGAGCCGATGCGGATCTTGTTGTGCAGGTCGGACACCTTGGTGTCCGGCGTCTCGCCGACGCTGTAGGCGAGGCCGCCGATCTTCCAGTTTCCGATCCGGTCTTCGGGCATGGTCAGGGGCTGCGCACCCGCGGGACCAGAGAGCGCGAAGCCCGCCAGGACAACCACCAGACAGAGGCACGAGGTCCCATGACGCACGGCGGCCTGCTCCCGATCGATCGTTGACCGTCCTACTCCGGCTGCTCCAGCCTACCGCGTCCGATCCCGACGCGGTTGTGGCATTACGCGTCGCGCCGTATCTCCGCGCAAGCGCGTAACGGTGCTACTCCCAGATGTCGTGCGCGATGCGCTTCACGTCAATGGTGGAGGGCCTCCCCTCTTTGCGAGGACCTGGGCGGTTTGCGGGGCTGATCGGCGAAGGCCGGAGCGTGCTAGACTTTCGCCATGCAGCACGCCGCCTCCGATCCGAAGCAGGACCCGATCTTGGGTTCGACGCCGATGGCGGCCGCCTTTCTCGCCGACCCGGTGAGCCATGGCGGGGCGGCGGTGGAGCGTGTCGACACCCACGCCGCCATCGTCTTCCTGGCCGGCGACCGGGCCTACAAGCTGAAGCGCGCGGTTCGCTATCCCTATCTCGACTATTCGACCGCCGAGCTGCGCCGCGCGGCTTGCCTGGAGGAACTGCGGCTGAATCGGCGGACAGCGCCATCCCTGTACCTTGGCCTGGAGTCGGTCGTCCAGCGGGCCGACGGCGCACTCGCCTTTGGTGGCGAGGACGCGGCGGGGGGAACGGCGCTGGATTGGCTGGTCGTGATGCGCCGCTTTCCGCAGGATGCCCTTCTCGACCGCGTGGCGGAGCGGGGCGATTTCGACGACTCGTTGGGCTGTGCCTTGGCCGACGCGGTGACCGCCTTCCACGAGGCCGCGGAACCACGTCCGGACGGTGGTGGGGCGGTGGCGATGCGGGAGGTGGTGGAGGGCAACATCGCCGAACTGCGTGCGAGCCCGTCCCTGTTTGCGCCGGATCACGTGGAACGGCTGTCCGGTCGGTCGGCGGACGCTTTGGCGCGTCTGGCCCCGCTTCTGGAGGACCGGCGGCGCGGCGGCTTCGTCCGGCATTGCCACGGCGACCTTCATCTGCGGAACATCGTGCTTCTTGAGGGAAAGCCGGTCCTGTTTGACGGCATCGAGTTCGACGAGCGGCTGGCGGTCATCGACGTCGCTTACGACCTCGCCTTTCTTTTGATGGACCTGGAACGGCGGGGGCTTCGCCCGCTCGGCAATGCTTTCCTCAACCGCAGCCTGGACAAGACGGAGGATTACGGCGCCTTGGCGCTCCTGCCCCTCTTCCTGTCGGCGCGCGCGGCCATCCGTGCCAAGATCGCCGCAACCACGGCGGCGCTCCGTCCCGGTGACGCTGCGGCGCAAACGTTGGAACGGGAGGCCGTGGCCTATCTGGACCAAGCCGTCAGGGCGTTGGAGCCGCCGCCGCCGCGGCTGGTCGCTGTGGGCGGCCTGTCCGGCAGCGGCAAGACCCGGCTGGCCCGCGCCCTGGCCCCGTCGCTGGGAAAGTCGCCCGGAGCCGTCGTCCTGCGGTCCGACGCGCTGCGCAAGCGCCTCAACGGGGTTGCTGAAACCGAGCGCCTTCCTGCGGAGGCCTACACGCCGGCGGTGACCGAGCGGGTCTATGCCGGGCTGCTTGAACGGGCGGGCGCCGTGTTGGCCGCCGGGCACGCCGTTGTGCTGGACGCCGTCCATGCCCGGCCGGAGGAACGGTCCGCCGTCGCCCGCCTTGCGGCGGAGGTCGGTGTGCGATTCGACGGGATCTGGCTCGACGCGCCGCTGGACATGCGGATCGCCCGAATCACTGCCCGCCGCGGGGACGCCTCCGACGCCACGGCGGAGGTGGCGGAGCGGCAGGCTGTCTATGATCTGGGCCCGCTTGAATGGCTGCGCACGAATGCTGGCAGGGATGCGGGGGAAACGCTTGCGGCCGTGCTGGAGCGACTGGTGTAATTCCAGGTGGAACGGGCGCCGCCGGCTCCCCATGGTCTAGTATAAGGGTGGCGCGGCGCTGGAAACGGTGCATCCAGCCGCCGTTCCGACAGGCACCGTCCAGAAGATGGGCCGGCGGAAACGGCCCGGGGGGAGATCATGTCACTCAAGACGATCCTTGTGCCGCTGGCCGGACTCGACGGCGACACGGTGGCGCTGAACGCCGCGCTGAAGATCGCGCGCGAATTCGATGCCCATGTCGACGCCCTGTTCGTGTCGCTGGACCCGCGCGACGCCGTGCCCATGCTGGGCGAGGGCATGTCCGGCGCGATGGTCGAGGAGATCATGCGCGCCGCCGAAGGGGAGTCGAAGACCCACCTCCACACCGCCCGCCGCACCTTCGACGATGTGATCCGCGCCGCGGACATCGAGCTGCGCGACATGCCCACCGGCGTCGAGGCGCCGACCGCCCAATGGCGGGAAGAGACGGGCCGCGTCGAGGAGGTGGTGCCGCGCGAGGGGCGGCTGGCCGACCTGCTGGTCTTCGCCCACACCACGCTGGACAGCAACACCCAGGCTTACGCGACGGTGGAAAGCGCCCTGCTGGGAGCGGCCCGCCCGCTGCTGCTGGCCCCCGCCACCCTGCCGGAGGAGATCGGCCGCACGGTGACGCTCGCCTGGAACGGCAGCCCCGAATCGGTTCGCGCCCTGGCCGGGGCGATGCCCTTCCTGACCGGTGCCGACACCGTCCATGTGCTGACCGCCGAGACCTCCAACACCCAGGCTGCGGCAGGTCGTCGCATCGCCCACTATCTCGCTTGGCACGGCGTTAACGTTCAGGTAACCATATTGAAGCCGGGATCGGAACCCGTTGGCCAAGCCATCGTGAACAAAGCCGCGGATCTTGGGTCCGACCTCCTCGTGATGGGGGGCTACGGGCACAGCCGGATGCGGGAAATGATCCTTGGCGGCGTGACCCGCTATGTGCTGAATCACGCCGGCCTGCCCGTGCTGATGGCCCACTGACGACGGGGCCGCTCTTTTAGAAGGCCGGGCTTCTCTGATCCGACGCGCGGCGCCGCGCTGACAGGCGCCCTCCACGCCGATGGTTTTCAACCACAAGGGCCACCCGGACTCCGGTCCGGGCAAGGCCCGGCAATCGGGAAGGAAACGCGCCATGTTGACGATCGACGATTGCATCGCGCTCAGCGATCTGACCGAAGAGGAAATCGACGCCATCGCGGAGCATGAGCATCTGCCGGAAATGCTGGCGGTGGAACTGGGCTGCTGCCTTGCCCATGACGCCGAGGGCATCCGCCGGATCGCCCGCATCATCCGCGAGGACATCGACCGGGCTCGCAGCCATGGGCGGCCCATCCATGCCCGTCGGTTGACAATGGTTCTGGATGGCTTCGTGCACCAGCACCCGGCCCTGTAGAAGGAGCCTGCGGGACAGAGGCTCGACGGCGAGGAAACGCCCAATCCGTTACGGTGCGTCGGGAAGCGGGGAGGCGCGGAACAACCGGCCCTCCGTTTGGTTGGCACCGGCGGGTTCGCGTCGGGGGCGGCGGGGAGCGCGCGCAGCGGGCTCCCCCAACCGCCGAGCCAGCCAACCGCCAAGCCACCGCGACGCGCTGTCTTGTTCCGCTGTCAGCACAAAGGACGACGCCCGTGCCCTTGAAGACGATCCGCCTCGAACTGGCCCGCACCGCCGACCATCCCGAAGGCAGCGCGGAGCATGGCTATGAGTTCATCGCTCCGCTGACCGCGGACGGCCACTTGGATCTGGAGGAGTGGCGCAGCCGCAAGGCCGCCTGCACGGTACGCCGCTTTTGGCGCGGGGAAGACGAGCAGACCGGCCATCTGGTCCATCGGGGCAAAGGATGGCTGTTCGACTACGACGCCGACGACACCGACGACGACGAACCGATCTTCCGCTTCGACCGCCACACGCTGGTGGAGGGGCAATACATCTCCATCACCGAGCATGATGGAGTGCAGCGCCCCTTCCGCGTCGTCTCCGTTCGCTGATCCCTATTTGGCCGGGGCGATCCGCCTCGTACCGGACGCGCTTGTACCGGACGCGCGGATTCCCTGGCCGACGGATGTCCGTTCAGGCGGCCAACCGCTCCTCGCGCGCGCGCAAGTTGCGCCCGACCTGTTCGAGAAGTTCGCGCAGCGTCTCGGCGGACATGCCGTCGCGTGTCATCAGAGCGACGATGATGGGCTCGTCCAGGATTTCCGACAGGGTCGGAGCCGTCAATTGGTCCATGTTACCCTCCCTGTTCATTCCGGCCGGCCTTGAGGCGGCGTAATGTCCATTGTAAACAAGATACGGTATTTCGCAACAGTGCTGCGCCGCGAAATAAACCAACACTGCCGACGCAAGGGTAGAAAAGCGCTGAGTGTTCTTGCCTGAACACAGCAACGATGCCTATGCCAGAAATGGGGTTACCACGTCGGAGCGGACTAACGGTCCGCGTCACGGTTCCGCGTGATCGTGACTCCGGCCCCGGCGGTGTCGGGAAGCAGGGACGGCAGTTCCACGTCGACGCGCACCTGGCGCACCTTCGGGTGGGCCAGACACAGGGCGGCGGTCTGATCGGCGAGATATTCGGGACCGGGCACCGCGTCCTGCGCGCACAGACGGCGCAAATCCTCCACGATGTCCTCATAGGACATGACGGCGGTTATGTCGTCGGGGAAGCTCTGGCCGGGATGGCTGACCTTCAACTCAAGGCTGATATGGACCGTGGGCCGTCCAGGCCGTCCGGCGAGCGATACGCTGGCGGTGAAGTCGCGAAGCAGGATGGTGTAGGTCGCCGCCGCGTCGGCAGACTCGGCGCCGGAGGGGCGGGAAACGGGATCGTTGGCCAAAAAAAACATCTCCTGGCGGGTGCGGCCCTGGTCCATGCCCCGTCAGGGGCGGCCGCCTCTTCGCTGCGCCGCGACCACTATAGCCCAGGCGCCCGCCCTTTCGGCAAGGTCAGACCGCCACGGGAAGGTCCATGCCGGTGCGGACGACCGTATCGCGGCCCGCCACGGTGGCCAGCAGGTCGTCGACGCTGCGCCCGATGGCGGGGTGCTGGAGGCCGCCCGCGATGTCGGCCAGCGGGGCCAGGACGAAGGCGCGCTCCGCGATGCGGGGATGGGGAATTTCCAGTTCCGGCGCGTACATCACCAACTCGCCATAGAGCAGGATGTCGATGTCGATCGGCCGTGGTCCGAAGCGGAGACCGCCGTCCAGGTCGCGGCCCATCTCCGCCTCGATGGCCTTGACGTGGCGCAGAAGCTCCCATGGGCCGAGTGCCGTCTGCCCGCACAAAGCCATGTTCAGGAAAGCCGGCTGGTCGGTCACATACATCGGGTCGGTTTCATAGACGGGCGATGCCAGCGTGACGCGGACTTGCGGAGCAAGCCGCCGCTGCGCCGCCGCCAGATTGGCGGCGCGATCGCCCAAATTGCTGCCCAGCGCAAGGTAGACCGTGGTCATCGCAGAACCGTTGCTAGTCGAAACCATACCCTTCTCACTCATACCACGATCCTCCGTTGCATCAACCGTCAAAGCGCCATCGCATGCGATACCGGCTTATCGTCCCTTGACGATCGCTGCGGAGCACGCTCCGGTTTAGGTAGCCGGCTTTCTCCGGGAACCGCAAGCGGTGGGCGGGGTTGTGCCAGTCGTGCAATGCTGCGTTGGAGGGTGAGGGTCATGACGCTTCGGCATGGTGGGACGGCGGCTCTGCTCGGGCTGGCCGGGGCGCTCCTGGCGTCCTGCGCGACGGGGCCGGACCCGCAGATCGCCCGGCGCGCCCAGACTGAATTGGTCGGCATGCCGAAGGAAAGGCTGCTCGCCTGTGCCGGGGTTCCGGCGCGCCAAGCCCAGGCCGGTGGGCGGGAATACTATACCTATGTTTCCGACCCCGGCGTGGCGGTCAGCCCGCTCGGCGGCAGCAGCATCGGCGTCGGCGGTTTCGGCGGGGGCGGTTCCAGCGGCGTCGGCCTCGGCCTGGGATTCGGGTTGCCGCTGGGCACATCCTCGCCCGGCATGTGCGAGGCGACCTTCGTCCTGGGGCCGGGCGGGACCGTGGAGCAGGTGTCCTATCCGGGCAACGCGTCGCTGTCCGCCTGCACGCCGATCGTTCAGAACTGCGTGCCGCCCGCCCCGCGCTGAACCCTCCCGTCCTGGCTGAAAGAGGGACTGTCGCCGGTTGCGGCCTTGCCGTATCGTCCGGCTAAGGCTTGGCTGTAAAAGAAGGCAGGGGAGGACAACGTCATGGACATGAGCGGCAGCCAGCGCATCACGGCCCCGCGGGACGAGGTTTGGGCGGCGCTGAACGATCCTGACATCCTGCGCCAGTGCATTCCCGGCTGCGAGGAGGTCCAGAAGACGTCCGACACGGAGTTCACCGCCAAGGTGGTTGCCAAGGTGGGGCCGGTCAGCGCCAAGTTTTCCGGCAAAGTGACGCTGTCCGATCTCGATCCGCCCAACGGCTACACCATCACCGGCGAAGGCTCCGGCGGTGCCGCTGGCTTTGGCAAGGGCGGCGCCAAGGTTTCGTTGGAACCGGATGGCGAGGAGGCGACGGTCCTGTCCTACACCGCCCACGCCACGGTCGGCGGCAAACTGGCGCAGATCGGTTCGCGGCTGGTGGACGCCACGGCGCGCAAGATGGCCGATGATTTCTTCAACCGCTTCACGGCGGTGGTCGGCGGGCCGCCCGAGCCGGTCCCCGAACCGGCCTCTGACGTGGCGCCTGCGGTGGTTGCGCGGCCCGTTGCGCGGAGTGCGGCGGCTCCACAGCCGATTACGCCCGAGGTGGCGGCTCCCGCCCCGGAAATTCCCATCCCGCTTCCCGCCGCCCGTGGGCGGGGCGGCTTCTATGTGCCCTGGGCGGCGCTGGTCGTGGTGGCGGTTCTTGTTCTTCTTCTCGCCTGGATGAAATAACCCGTATTTGGTGTTTGTGCTGTGGGCGCGACACGTTGAGGGGTTGGCCTTAACCACAGAATGTGTATGCTGCGCCCGAACCTGCCGGCATCCGAACGCCGGCCTCATCCGGAAGGGGGAATCTGACCAATGAACAAGCATATCCTGGGCGCCGCTCTGATCGCCGGCATTGCCATGGGCGCGGGCGCCGCGCAGGCCGCCGATGCCACCGCTGGTAAGGACGTCTTCAAGCAGTGCATGGCTTGCCACACCGCCGAGCAGGGCAAGAACAAGGTCGGCCCGTCGCTGTTCGGCGTCGTGGGGCGCCCGGCCGCCTCGATCGACGGCTTCAAGTATTCCAAGCCCATGCAGGAGAAGGCCGCCGGCGGTCTGGTCTGGACCCCGGACAATCTGAAGGCCTACATCACCGCTCCGAAGGAAGTCGTTCCGGGTGGCACGATGGCCTTCGCGGGCATCAAGGACGCCGGCAAGGTGGACGATCTGATCGCCTTCCTGGGCGAGCAGAAGTAAAGACGCCCGCGTTTCGGCGCGGGGGTGAGGACGGGCCGGAGGGGAAACCCTCCGGCCCGTTTCCTTTTCACTCAGCCTGCGGCCTCCAGGCTCTTGCTCGCCACTTCGAAGACGTCCGGCGACAGGCCCGGCGTGGCGACGATGCGCTCCAACTCGGCTTTCATCAGGGCGCGGCGCGGACCGTCGTAACGACGCAGGCGCGAGAAGGGCCCCACCATGCGGGCCGCCACCTGCGGATTCATCGGGTCGAGCCGAAGGACCTGATCGGCGAGGAAGCGATAGCCCGCTCCGCTGATGTCGTGGAAGCGCACCGGGTTGCCGCCCGCGAAGCCGCCGATCAGCGCATAGACCTTGTTCGGGTTGCGGATCTCGAAGGCGGGGTGGGCGAGCAGGCCCGTCACCCGCTCCAGCGTGTCGGTCCGGTGCGAGGTCGCCTGCACGCCGAACCACTTGTCGACCACCAGCGCCTCGCCCTTCCAGCGCTCGTAGAAGCCGGCGACGGCCTCGTCCCGCTCCGGTGCGCTGGAGTTGCTGAGGAACTGGAGCGCCGCCATCACGTCGGTCATCGCCTGGGAGCCGTGATACTGGCCGAGGCAGAGGCCGAGCGCCTCCTCGTCCTCCAGGGCCATCAGATAGGCGAGACACAGATTCTTGAGCGCCCGCCGGCCGATGGCCGCAGCGTCCACCGAGAAGGGCTCGTTGCCCGCGTTGCGGCGGTAGGTGTCCAGCCAGCCGGGCCGCAGCGCCTCGGCGAGCCGCCGGCGGGCGAACTCGCGCACGGCGTGGATGGCGTCGGGGTCGATCACCTCCATCTGCGTGCCGAGGTAGCTCTCGGTCGGCAGCACCAGGGCCTGCGCGGCGAAGGCGGGGTCCTGGTCGGCGTCCTTCAGAACGGCGCCCACCGCGTCGATGAAGCTCTGGGGCAGAGCCAGGTCCCGCCCGGCCTGCCGGTCGGCGACCAGCGAGAGCAGCAGGCGGGTGGCCAGCGTCTGCCCGGCCTCCCAGCGGTTGAAGGCGTCGCTGTCGTTGGCCATCAGGAAGGTCAGATCACCGTCCGTCAGGTCGGCCCGCAGCTTCACCGGGGCGGAGAATCCGCGCAGCAGCGACGGCACGGGACGGGCCGGCACGTCCACGAACGTGAAGCTCTGCTCGGCCTCGGTGATGTGCAGCGTGCGGCTGGTGCCGGCGGCTTCCGCCTCGCCCGTCAGGCGCAGCGGCAGGTCCGCCCCGTCCGGGCCGAGCAGCCCCATGACCAGCGGGATGTGCATCGGCTCCTTCACCGGCTGGCCGGGGGTGGGCGGCACGGTCTGCCTGACGGTCAGCCGATAGGTCTTGGCCGCCTCGTCATAGGCGCCGCTCACGTCCAGTTCCGGCGTGCCGGCCTGCCGGTACCAGCGCTTGAACTGCGTCAGGTCGACGCCGGTGGCGTCGGACATGGCCGCGGCGAAGTCGTCGCAGGTCACCGCCTGTCCGTCGTGGCGCTGGAAATACAGGTCCATGCCCTTGCGGAAGCCCTGCGCCCCCAGCAGCGTGTGGTACATGCGGATGACTTCCGACCCCTTGTCGTAGACGGTGGGGGTGTAGAAGTTGTTGATCTCCACATAGCTGTCCGGGCGCACGGGGTGCGCCATGGCGCCGGAGTCCTCGGGGAACTGCACGGTGCGCAGGCGCTGCACGTCGGCGATGCGCTTGACCGCCCGCGAGTTCATGTCGCTGGAGAATTCCTGGTCGCGGAAGACGGTCAGCCCCTCTTTCAGCGAGAGCTGGAACCAGTCGCGGCAGGTGACGCGGTTGCCGGTCCAGTTGTGGAAATACTCGTGGGCCACCACGGCCTCGATGCCCAGGAAATCCTGGTCGGTGGCGGTCTCCGGCTTCGCCAGGATGTATTTCGTGTTGAAGACGTTGAGGGACTTGTTCTCCATCGCCCCCATGTTGAAGTCGCCGACCGCGACGATGTTGAAGATGTCGAGGTCGTATTCAAGCCCGAACACCTCCTCGTCCCAGCGCATCGACTTGATAAGCGAGCGCATGGCGTGGTCGACCTTGTCCTCGTTCCCCGGCTCGACATAGATTCGCAGGGTCACGTCGCGGCCGGACGCGGTGCGGAAGCGGTCCTCCTGATGGACCAGATTGCCGGCGACCAGGGCGAACAGGTAGCAGGGCTTGGGAAAGGGGTCCTCCCACACCGCGCGGTGGCGCCCGTCGGGCAGGTCGCCGGATTCGAGGAGATTGCCGTTGGACAGCAGCACCGGGTAACGGGCCTTGTCCGCGGTGATCGTGGTGGTGTAGCGGGCCATCACGTCGGGCCGGTCGGCGAAATAGGTGATCTTGCGGAAGCCCTCGGCCTCGCACTGGGTGCAGAAGTTGCCGGAAGACTTGTAGAGCCCCTCCAGCGCCGTGTTCTCCTGCGGCTTGATGCGGACGACGGTTTCCAGCGTGAAGGTCTCCGGCACGCTGTGGACGGTCAGGTGGTCCGGCGTGACCGTGTAGTCGGCATCGCCCAGCGGCCGGCCGTTCAGCGCCACGGACACCAGCTCCAGCCGCTGCCCATCCAGCGTCAGTGGCTGGGAGGCCGCGTCGTCCCGCGCCGGATTGCGCCGCAGCCGGAGCTGAGCGCGGACCGTGGTCGCGTCCTCGCCGAGATCGAAGAACAGATCGACCGTGTCGATCAGATGCGCGGGCGGGCGGTAGTCCTGCAGGCGGATGGCCTTGGGCGTGCCTTTGTCCATGGTGGCTTTTCTCTAACCTTGTTTTGGCTGTGTCGGCGTCGCGGGTATGGACTCTAGCATGGAGAGTGGGGACGCGGGACGCCGTTGGACAGGGGCAACGGCCCATTCTTCACGCCTTGTTTCCGGAGGACGCGAGCGGTGATTTCAGGTGGTGGTAGTTGTTGATTATGCACTTAAAAATACATACAATCCAAAAAGTTTAACCCGAGTGATGTGAATATCCCAGTATGATGGAGCTTTTGCGTGCACGCTCGATCGTTTCCTGCGCTTTCGATGATCGGTAGGGTCGTCGCTGTTCTTTTGGCGGTGTTTCTGGTGTCAGCCTGCCAATCCTCTGTAAAACATGTCGAAACGATCAAGCGACCGGGAAACAGCACCCGGATCGTGCTGATGCCATTGGACGTGGAACTCAGCGAACTGTCGGCCGCCGGAATGAAGGAACCGAAGGCCGAATGGACCGAGGCGGCGCGCCGTCATCTGACCGTAGCGTTCGACGAACAACAGGCGGATCTGGGCCTGAGCATCGCCGCCTTCGACGAGAGCAAGGCCAAGCCGGAGGTTGTGGACACTCTGCACCAGTTGCAGCGGCTGCATGAGAAGGTCGGCACGTCGGCCATGATCCACCATTTCTTCGACGTCAAAAAACTGCCGGCCAAGCACGGCAAGTTCGACTGGACCCTGGGGACTGACGCCAGAACGCTGAAGGAGGCTACCGGGGGCGACTATGCGCTGTTCGTCTGGGTGCGTGACAGCTACGCGAGCGGGGGCCGGGTCGCGCTGATGGTCGCGGCGGCGGTCCTGGGCGTCGGGGTGCAAGGCGGTACGCAGGTCGGCTTCGCATCGCTGGTCGATCTCGAAACCGGGGACATCGTCTGGTTCAACCGGCTGATGCGGGGCGCTGGCGACCTGCGCACGGTGGAGCCGGCGCGCGAAACAGCCAAGGTGCTGCTGGCGGATTTTCCGAAATGACCGCAGTGCATCGCCACGCGGTGCATCGCCCGACACTGCATCGCCGAAGCCTTCTGGCCGGCTGCGGTTGTTGCGCGGCGCTGGCGCTGACCGGCTGCACGACCACAGGGACCGGGGAGGGCATCGCCGCGCCCGGCTACCGGCCGGCCGCGGCGACGGACGAAGGCGGCTTGTGGCAGGTGATGGATCGGACGGAGAGCGAACTGAAGCGTTCCCGAGCCCTCGTGCGCGACGAGGCCGTGAACACCTATCTGCGCGATATCGTCTTCCGCATGACCGCGGACCACTGCGCCGACATCCGGGTCTATGTCGTGCGCACCCCGGTGTTCAACGCGTCGATGGCGCCGAACGGGATGATGCAGGTCTATTCCGGCCTGCTTCTGCGCACCCGCAACGAGGCGCAACTGGCCGCCGTTCTGGGGCACGAGATTGGGCATTACCTGAGAAAGCATTCGTTGCAGAGATGGCGCGACGCGCGGGCCAAGGCGGATTTCGGGGCGTTCCTGAGCCTCGGCCTGGCCCTGGCCGGCATCCCCGCGGTGGGAAGCCTGACCCAGATGGCTCTGCTCGCCAGCGTATTCTCCTACTCCCGCGACCAGGAACGGGAGGCCGACGATATCGGCATCCAGCTCATGGCAAAGGCTGGTTATGCTCCGGGGGAAGCCGCCCGCGTCTGGGAACAATTGGTCGCCGAGAAGAAAGCGATGGCGGAGGAGGCCGAGCGCAACGTCTTCTTCGCGTCGCACCCGGAGCCGGAGGAGCGCCAAGCGATCCTGAAGGCGAAGGCGACCGGCTTGGCCCAGCCGGACCAGACCGACGGGGCCGAGGCTTACCGCAGAAACTTGCGGGGTTTGCGCCGGACGCTGTTCGAGGATGAATTGCGGATGCGCCAGTTCCAGCGGACGCTGGTTCTTCTCGATCAGCTCTGTTCCGACATCCCGCCCGACGCGGACATCATGCATTTTTACGGTGAGGTCCACCGTCTCCGCGCCGAGAACGGCGACCTGGGCCGCGCACGGGGATGGTACGAGCGGTCGGTTGCCATCCCGGACGCCCCGCCCGAAGCCTGGCGCGGTCTCGGCCTCGTCCTGCGCCAGCAGGGGGAAAGGGGACCGTCGGCTGAAGCCTTCCAGCGTTATCTGTCGCTCGTCCCGCGGGCGACGGACCGCGACCTGATTCAAAGCTACATCGCCCTGGGGAGTTGAACCGATGCCGCAGTTTGCAATTCGCACCCTGGCCGTGCTGTGCGCCTTGGTGGCGCTGTCCGGCTGCGTGCACTACGCGCTTGTCCCGTCCACGGAAAAGGTGACCGTCCGCAGCGGCATGACCATCGAACCGGGCATCGAATGGAACCGGATCACGGCTCTGGGGGCGGCGGATACGGGAAACCTGGATTTCTGGACGGTCGATGGCGAACAGCTGGATCTGCTGATCCTCGCCGCGGGGATCGAGGATGGAAAACCCCTGTTCAACATCGCCGCAAGCAACGAAAAACCTCCGGCCTACCGGTCAGGGATGCCAAACGAGGAGCTGAGCAGTCTGTTCGAATCAGCCTTCACCAAGGCTTTCACGGCCAAGGTCTTCACGGTCCGCTCGCTGAAGCCTCAGACGGTGTCCGGGGGCGAGGGCATTCGCCTCGATTTCTCCTTCTCAGGAGAGGATGAGCTGGATCGTGACGGTGTCGCCGTCCTGATTCAGAAGAATGGCAAGCTGTACATGATCGCCCACCAAGGGGCGAGGCTGCACTACCGCCCGAAATACGCCCCGGAGGTGGACCGCATCATCGCGTCGATGCGCATCATCGACAAAGCGTAACCGGGGCGTTCCGACGGATGCCAAGTGCTCGTCGCCTCTCCCGCTGGGAAGCGGGAGAGGCGGGGGCGTCAAACGTGGAAGCTCTCGCCGCAGCCGCAGCGGCCCTTCTCGTTCGGGTTCTTGAAGACGAAGCCGGTCTGGAACTTGTCGTCGACGTAGTCCATCTCGCTGCCGATCAGGAACATCACGGCGGCGGGATCGATCAGGACGGTGACGCCCTTGTCCTCCACCACCTCGTCGAACTTCATCTTTTCCTTGGCGTACTGCACGTCGTAGCTGAGGCCGGAGCAGCCCTTCGCCTTCACGCCGATGCGCAGGCCGATGTAGTCGTCGGTCGCCTTGGACATCAGCATCCGCACGCGCTCCGCGGCGGCGTCGGTGATGGAAAGGGCCTTGGGGAGAGAAGCCGTAGAAGCCGTGGCCATGGGGATCTTCGCCTCCTTAAAACATGTCCAGTTGGACCCGTGCGACCTCGGACATCATGTCCTGGCGCCAGGGCGGTTCCCAAACCAGTTCCACCTTGCATGTGGTGACGTCCTCAACGGACTCAACCGCCTGCTGCACCTGCATCGGCAGTTCGCCGGCCACCGGACACATCGGGCTGGTCAGGGTCATGTCGATCTCGACCTCGTTGTTCGGGCCGATATCGACGCGGTAGATCAGCCCCAGCTCCCAGATGTCCACGGGGATTTCCGGGTCGTAGCAGCTCTTCAGCGCCGAGATCACCGCCTCGCTCAGCGCGGCGCGCGGGTCGTAGGCGGCCTTGGCCGCGGCCATGTCCGCTTCGGTCTGGTTCATCGGCCTGGCCTCCGCGGCGTCGGCTTCCTTGGAGATCGCGTCATCGGGCATCGCGTTTCACCGTTTCCTGCAACTTACTCGCTGCTCGCCTTGTCCTCGCCTTCGATGGCCGCGTTCATCGCGTGCCAGGCGAGGGTGGCGCATTTCACGCGCACCGGGAACTGACGGACGCCGGACAGCACCATCAGCCGTTCCATGGCGTCCTCGTCCACCGGGCCGTGGTCGCCATGCTCGTGGTCGTCCTTGGTGCAGAGGTCATGGAAGGTCTCGAACAGGGCCTTGGCCTCCGCCTCGGTCTTGCCCTTGACCACCTCGGTCATCATGGACGCGCTGGCGGTGGAGATGGCGCAGCCGCGGCCCTGGAAGGCCACGTCCTCCACCACCCCGTCCTTCAGCTTCAGATAGACCATGAAGCGGTCGCCGCACATGGGGTTCTCGCCCTTGGCCTCCCGGTTGGCATCGTCGGGATGCCGGAAGTTCCGGGGGTTCTTACCGTGGTCCAGGATCACCTCCTGGTACAGCTCGCGCAGTTCGTCCATCATGCTCCGAAGAACTCCTTCACCGCGATCACCGATTCGACCAGAGCGTCGGCCTCCGCCCGCGTGTTGTAAAGGGCGAAGCTGGCCCGCGCCGTGGCGCCGACGCCGAAACGATCCATCAGCGGTTCCGCGCAGTGGCGGCCGACCCGCACGGCGACGCCGTACTGGTCCACGATGGTGCCGAGGTCGTGCGGGTGCACGCCCTCCAGCGTGAAGGAGATGATCGGACCCTTGCCCGGCGCGGTGCCGTAGACGCGCAGGCCGTCGATCTGGGAAAGCTGCTGCGTGGCGTACTGGAGCAGGTCGTGCTCGTGTGCCGCGATGGCCTCGCGGCCCAGCTTTTCCATGTAATCCAGCGCCACGCCCAGCCCGATGACCTCGGTGATGGCCGGGGTGCCGGCCTCGAAGCGGGCCGGCGGGGCCTTGAAGGTGGTGCCTTCGAAGCTGACGCTCTCGATCATGTCGCCGCCGCCCTGGAAGGGAGGCATCTTCTTCAGCAGATCGTACTTGCCGTACAGCACGCCGGTCCCGGTCGGGCCGTACAGCTTGTGGCCGGTCATGATGTAGAAGTCGGCGTCGATGTCCTGGACGTCCACCACGCCGTGCACGGCGGCCTGGCTGCCGTCGAACAGCACCGGCACGCCGCGCTCGTGCGCCATGCGGGCGATGATCTTGGCCGGCGTCACCGTGCCCAGCACGTTGGAGCAGTGGGTCATCGCCACCAGCTTCGTGCGGTCGGACAGCAGATCCTCGAAGGCGTTCAGGTCCAGCACGCCGTGCTCGTCCACCGGGACGACGCGGATGCGGATGCCCTTGTCCATCTGGAGGAGCTGCCACGGCACGATGTTGGCGTGGTGCTCCATGACCGAGAGGATGATCTCGTCCCCCTCCGACAGGAAGGTCCGGCCATAGCTGTGGGCGACGAGGTTGAACGCCTCGGTCGCGCTGCGGGTGAAGACGATGTTGCGCTCCGACGGGGCGTTCAGGAAGCGGGCGACCTTGCGGCGGGCCTCCTCGAACTGGTCGGTCGCGGTCTGCGACAGGAAATGGACGCCCCGGTGGATGTTGGAATAATCCTCCTCTAGGAAGCGGGTCATGGCGTCGATGACCTGCCGCGGCTTCTGCGCGGAGGCGGCGCTGTCGAGATAGACGAGCGGCTTGCCGGGCTTGCCCTTCCGCTCGTGCACGCTGCGCGACAGGATGGGGAAGTCGGCGCGGACGCGCTCGACATCGAAAGCGGCGGAGGCGGGGAGGGTGATCTGGGTGTCCATGTCCGGGTCCCTCCTCAGCGCGCGTTCTGCCAGTTGGCGACGTAGCTCTGGAAGGCGTCACGGACGCTCTCCTCGGCGATCTCCTCCAGCGCCTCGGACAGGAAGGCGCCGATCAGCAGGCCGCGCGCCGTGTCCTTGTCGATGCCGCGGGCGCGCAGGTAGAAGAGCTGGTCGTCGTCCAGCTCGCCCACCGTGGCGCCGTGGCTGCACTTCACGTCGTCGGCGTAGATCTCCAGCTCCGGCTTCGCGTCGATCTCCGCGGTGTCGGAAAGCAGGAGCGCGCGGTTCTGCTGGTAGCCGTCGGTCTTCTGCGCGTCGGGGCGGACGATGATCTTGCCCTGGAAGACGGCGCGGGCCTGGTCGTCGATCACGCCCTTGTAGACCTCGCGGCTGGTGCAGCAGGGCTTGGCGTGATCGATGAAGGTCGTGGTGTCGACATGCTGGCCGCCGCGCACCATGTAGGCGCCGCTGACATGCGTGTCGCCCTCCTCGCCGTCGAGGACGCTGTTCACCTCGTTGCGCGAAAGCTTGGCGCCGATGGTCAGGATGAAGTTGTCGTATATGCCCTTGCCGGCCACCTTCGCCGCGGTGTGCGACAGGTGGAAGGACTCCGTGTGCTCGCGCTGGACCTTGTAGTGGTGGACCGACGCGCCGGCGCCGACGAAGACCTCGGTCACGCCGTTCGACAGGGTGGTGCAGGAGCCCAGGCCCACGTGATGCTCGACGATCACGGCGCGGGAGTCCGCCTCCGCGACGATCAGGCCGCGCGGGTGGAAGGCGGTGGGCTGCGCCTCGGAGCCGACGGACACGAAGACCAGCTCGATGGTCTCGTCCACCGTGACGCCGCGCGGCACATGCAGGACCGGGCCGTCCGCCAGGAAGGCGGTGTTCAGCGCGACCAGGGGCTGATCGTCCGGTGCGGCGATGCGGCCCAGATGCCCGGCGACCAGATCGGGGTTGCGCGCCAGGACGTCGGCGAGGTTCAGCAGCTCGACCCCCGTCGGGAGGCCGGCGGTGGAGGACAGCTCCGCCCGGAAACGTCCGTCCACGAAGACCAGACGCGGGCCGGTCGTACCGTCCGCGCGGACCGTCGGCAGCACGTCGAAGCGAACGGCTTCGCCGGCGTCCGCGGCCGGCTGGAAGGCCAGCTTGTCGAGCGCGCGCAGGTTGGTGTAGCGCCAGGACTCGTTCTTGACGGTCGGCAGGCCGAGTTCCGCGAAGCGGGCGCCGCCCTGGTCGCGCAGCCCGTCCAGCCACGACAGGCCGCCGCCGGGCAGGCCGCCCTTCACGCGGTCGAGCTGCTCCAGGAAGGGCGTGGCCGCCGCCGGGTCGTAACCCCGCGGCGCCTTGGTGAGGGTCGTCGTCGCCATGGTCAGGCCGCCTCGTTCACGCCGAATTCGGCGTAGCCGTTCTTCTCCAGCTCCAGCGCCAGCTCCTTGCCGCCGGAGCGCTGGATCTTGCCGAAGGCCAGCACATGGACATGGTCCGGCACGATGTAGTCGAGCAGGCGCTGGTAGTGCGTGATGACCAGCATCGACCGCTCCGGCGAGCGGAGCGCGTTCACGCCCTCGGCCACGATCTTCAGCGCATCGATGTCCAGGCCGCTGTCCGTCTCGTCAAGGATGGCGAATTTCGGCTGGAGGACGGCCATCTGGAGCGTCTCGTTGCGCTTCTTCTCGCCGCCCGAGAAGCCGACGTTGACCGCGCGCTTCAGCATCTCGTCGGTCATGCTCAGCGCCTTGGTCTTCTCGCGCACCAGCTTCAGGAACTGCATGGCGTCCAGCTCCGGCTCGCCGCGCTGCTTGCGGATGGCGTTCAGGGCGGACTTCAGGAAGGTGGTGTTGGCGACGCCGGGGATCTCGACCGGGTACTGGAAGGCCAGGAACAGGCCGGCGGCGGCGCGCTCCTCCGGCTCCATCTCCAGCAGGTCCTTGCCGCAGAAGCTCACCGAGCCCTCGGTGATCTCATAGCCGTCGCGGCCGGCCAGCACGTAGCTGAGCGTGCTCTTGCCCGAGCCGTTCGGCCCCATGATGGCGTGCACCTCGCCCGGGTTGATCGTCAGGTCGATGCCCTTGAGGATTTCCTTGCCGTCCACCGTGGCGTGCAGGTTCTTGATCTCGATCATCGTTTCTTCTTCCTTCGCGATACGGTGGGCGGTCAGCCGACGCTGCCTTCGAGGCTGATGCCGACGAGCTTCTGGGCTTCCACGGCGAATTCCATGGGCAGCTCCTTCAGCACTTCCTTGCAGAAGCCGTTGACGATCAGCGACACGGCGTCCTCTTCCGACAGGCCGCGCTGGCGGCAGTAGAAGAGCTGGTCCTCGCTGATCTTGGCGGTCGTCGCCTCGTGCTCGACGCGGGCGGTGCGGTTGCGGTTCTCGATGTAGGGCACCGTGTGGGCGCCACACTGGTCGCCGATCAGCAGGCTGTCGCACTGGGTGTGGTTGCGCGCGCCCTCCGCCTTCGGCAGGATCTTCACCAGCCCGCGGTAGGTCTGCTGCGCCCGCCCGGCGGAGATGCCCTTCGACACGATGGTCGAGCGGGTGTTCTTGCCGATGTGGATCATCTTGGTGCCGGTGTCGGCCTGCTGGAAGTTGTTGGTGATGGCGACGGAATAGAACTCGCCCACCGAATTGTCGCCCTGCAGGATGCAACTCGGGTACTTCCAGGTGATGGCGGAGCCGGTCTCCACCTGGGTCCAGGAGATCTTGGAGTTGCGGCCGCGGCAGGCGCCGCGCTTCGTCACGAAGTTGTAGATGCCGCCGACGCCCTCCGCGTTGCCGGGATACCAGTTCTGGACCGTCGAGTACTTGATCTGTGCGTCGTCCAGAGCCACCAGCTCGACCACCGCGGCGTGCAGCTGGTTCTCGTCGCGCTGGGGCGCCGTGCAGCCTTCCAGATAGCTGACGTAGCTGCCCTCGTCGGCGATGATCAGCGTCCGCTCGAACTGGCCGGTGTTGGCCTGGTTGATGCGGAAGTAGGTGGACAGCTCCATCGGGCAGCGGACGCCCTTCGGAATGTAGACGAAGCTGCCGTCGGTGAAGACCGCGCAGTTCAGCGTCGCGTAGAAGTTGTCGGTGTAGGGCACGACGGAGCCGAGATACTTCTGGACCAGCTCCGGACACTTGTGCACGGCCTCGGAGATGGAGCAGAAGATGATGCCCATCTCCTCCAGCTTGGCCTTGAAGGTGGTGGCGACCGAGACGCTGTCGAACACGGCGTCCACGGCGATGGCCGGGCTCTTGCCCTCGGCCCCCTCGACGCCGGCCAGGATCTCCTGCTCACGCAGCGGGATGCCCAGCTTCTCGTAGGTCTTCAGCAGCTCGGGATCGACCTCGTCCAGCGACTTCGGGCGATCCTTCATCTTGGGCGCGGCGTAGTAGTGCGCGTCCTGATAGTCGATCGGCGGGTAGGACAGCTTCGCCCAGTGGCGCGGCTCCTCCATCTCCTGCCAGACGCGGAACGCCTTCAGGCGCCATTCGAGAAGCCATTCCGGCTCCTCCTTCTTGGCGGAGATGAAGCGGACGGTGTCCTCGTTCAGGCCCTTGGGCGCGACATCCGATTCGATGTCCGTCGTGAAGCCGTACTTGTACTTCTGCTCCGTGACGGCGCGGACCTGTTCGACGGTTTCGGTCGTGGCGGCCATGCTTGTCTCTCGTTCCCTGAAAGCGTTTCCGATGAAGGCGCCGAAACGTCAGACGGCGGCGCGCCGTGCCGGACCTGGGCCGGCTCCAATGCTGTCGAGCGGGCCGGGTGGGCCCTCCGCCCAGGCGGGCGGTCCCATCATGTCGGCCAGCGTCACCTGTTCGAGCGCGCCGCGGATGGCGCTGTTGACCTTCTCCCAGCCGCCGCGCATCGGGCAAAGGCGCTGCACGCCGCACTGGCTGTCGCCGCCCTCCACGCAGGCGGTGAGCGCGATCGGGCCGTCGAGCGCCGTGATGATCTCGGCGATAGAGATTGCATCGGCGGCGCGGCTGAGCGCATAACCACCGGCGGCGCCGCGGTGCGAGGTCGTGAGGCCCGCCGGGGTCAGCGTCTTCATGAGCTTGGCGACCGTGGGGGAGGGCACGCCCGTGCGCTCCGCCAGATGGGAGACGGTGTGAACCGTGCCCACATGGCGCGCCATTTCGCTCATCACGACGATGGCGTAGTCGGTCAGCTTGCTCAGCCGGATCATGACCACCCCGATACAGGACTAAATTGGTCCTGATTAAGTGGCCATCATAGGACCTTTGTCAAGCGGAACCGGAGCGGGATAACCGGGAAAAACACTCGGGTATAAGGATGGCAGGCCTGCGCCCGGCGCACGCTGCGGCGAACTGTCGCGGGTTGTCTCCACCCGCGGGAAACCCTGCGCCGCGGTCGGACAACGAAAAACCGGCCCCGCGGTCGAGGCCGCAGGGCCGGTGCAGTCGGCGTGGAACCCGAAAGGAGCCGTGAGCAATGCCGGATCAGCCCGGCTTGCGCACCTCTTCCCGCGCCGCGTCGCTGACCGCGCTCACCGCGTCGCCGACCTCTTCCTTGGCGGCTTCGACCGCCGCGCGGGCGGCGCGGGTACCGCGGTCCATGGCGTCGAGGGCCATTTCCTTGGCACGGTGCGTCGCTTCGTCGGCGTAGTCGCCGACCCAGCGGTCCTCATAGCGGGAGGAGGGGATGCTGGCGCCCAGCGCAGCGCCCAGGGCCACGCCCATCATGCCCGCGACCATCGGATGATCGTCCACCATCTCCCAGAAGCGGCCGGTGGCGCTGTGCAGGCGGTCCGACGCCCGGAAGTGGCTGGCACCGCCCTGGTTGCCGCCGTGGTTGCCGATATGGCTGTCCACGCGGCTGCTCATGTCGCGGCGCATGCCCTGTGCCCGGTCCCGTGCGTGATCGGTCAGATCCTGCGCTCGGTCCCGCGCGTGGTCGGCCAAGCCGCGAACGCGGTCGCTGGCTTCGTCCACCGCGTCGTGCGCCCGTTCATAGACGTGACTGGCCGCATCCCGCACACTGTGGCCGGCGCTGTAGAAGGTGTCGCGGGCGTACTGCGCGGCGCTGCCGGCGCGGTCGCGAACGTTGTGCATCGCGCCGCTGCGCGCGATGCGCCGGTCGTAACCCGAGGCGGTCAGGGCCAGCCAGCCCAGCCCGATGCCGATCATGGCAAGCGGGATCGGGTTGCTGCGCATGGTGTCGCCGACCGAGTGGGACCGCTGGCGGGTCTGGTTGCGGATCGGCTCGTAATAGCGGTCCTGGGCGCGTTCGCCGTAGCCGCCGGTCGTGGTGTGCATCCGGTTCATGGTTTGCTCCATCAGGTGACGGGGAGCGAGCCGCGCGGCCTTGCGTTTCAGGACCTGGATCGTGTCGCCGATCCGGGCCTGACGTTCGCGGATCTCCCTCTGCATCGCGTCGTAATCGTGGGGCGACCCGTGCCCCTTCTCTCCGCCGTTCATTGGTTCATCGCTCATCGGGCAAGCTGGGAGCGGGCCCAGCGCTTGTCGTCCCGCAGCGTCTCGATGGTGCGTTGCGGCTGGAGATTCTCAGGGCTGAGCCGCTTCTTCCCGATCATCGCCAGCACGCCGCCGATGACGAGCACGACGGCGCCGACGATGACGGCGGCCAGCCAAGGTTCGACCACCTTGGACAAGGCCAGAACCCCCGCGGCCAGCAGCACGAGAACGCCCGCAAAGGCGATCAATCCGCCGGCGACGACGTAGGCCGCACCGCCCGCCGCCTGCCCGGCCTTCTCGGTCAGTTCGGCCTTGGCCAGTTCGATCTCGGTGCGGGCGAGGTTGGTGGTCTCCCGCGCCAGATCGGCGAAGAGGCCGGCGATGGGCCGGTCCTGCCGCGGATCGTAGGAACGGTCCTCCGCAGCGCTCATGGTTTGATTCCCTGGATCGGGGTGCCGCCGGACACAGGCTTGGATTCGGTGCCGCTGCCCTGTGTGGTGCCGGGCGTGGTGCCGGCGACCATCTCGGCAGCGTCACGGGTGCGTGCGGCGGTGGTCGCCGCGGTGGCGGTGTTCAGCGGGCGCGGGCCTTCCTGGTTGCGGCCGATCCCGCCCCCGGCCGACGTTATGGCCGTCGTCGACGTCATGCCGGTCGACGTCATGCCGGAGGAGGCGATGCCGGACGACAGGCCGGATCTCGGGCGCGCCGCGCCGGGGCCTTCCGTGGAGGTCGCTCCGCCGATGCCGCCGGTCCCGGTCCGGCGATGGCCGGCGAGATCATGGTCCGTGCGCAGAGCCTCCTGTCCGGCACGGTCGGCGCCGCGCAGGCCGAAGTCACGGTAGTCGTGATGCTCCTGGTCGCGACCACCGTAGCCACGATCATGCCGACTGTAACCGCCGGTCAGATGCGACGACGATGCGCCGCGAAATCGCCGTTCCCCGGAGCTTTTGACGAAGCGGGCGAACAGAAAGCCCACGGCGAAGGCGGCGCCGACGAAGACCTCCGGCTGGCGCCGCGCGAAACGCTCCACTTGGCCGACCATGTCGTCCACGGTCGAGTTGCGCAGCATGTCGGCCACCCGCTCCACCCGGTCGGCGGCCTGTCCGGCGTAATGGGCTGCGGTTCCGTTGTTCTCGTCGTTCAGCTGTTCCGCAGCCTTGTGCAGCGCGTTGGCAACACTGCCCAACTGGTCAGCGGCGCGGTCTGTCTGCGTTTCCAGAAGCGAACGGATGCGGCCCTGGGCGGCGCCGAGGGTGTCGCGGCCGGCATCGGCGGCCTCGCCGGACAAGCGGTGGATGTCGTCCGAGGAACCCCGGTGCTGCGAACGATCACTGCCCGATCCACTGCCCGGCCCATTGCCCGATCCTCTGTTCGCCATCGGGTCCGGCGTCTTGCGGTTCGGTTCGCCGGTGCCCAACGTATCGCGGTCTGCCATCTGTCTTCCTCCTCGGGGTCGGCTGCGGGGGTGTGTCCCGGTCCGCAGCCTGCGGCAATTCGCCGCGCTTTGCGGTGTCCGATGTCGGGAATCAAACACCTTCATGGGCATCGGAGTTCCAGGGTGTGTATTGCGTTCCTGCGAGGCAACGCGGGGTTGCCGGAGCCGGATGTGCGGGTGTTGTCGGAATTGGACCTATAAAGAAAGTGTGCTAAACTTATCCGTGAATTCGTGAAGGTTCCGATGAACCGGAGGAGGCGGCCGTGAACGGCATTTTTTCCGCTCTCGCCAACGGCCAGAACAGCCTTTTCCAACTCCAGAAAGCCAAGAAGGATTGGGAGCGGGCGCTGGAGGCCATGAATTACAAGGACGCCACGCAGAGTTTGGCCGACAAGGCCGACCAAGCGAAGATGCCGTTCACCATGACTCCGGAGCAGCAGAAGAACTTCACCGCCGTGGTCAACGCGTTGGAAGAGGCCAAGCGTGTCGGTGGTCCGAAGGCCGTCGCCGCGCAAAGGCTGGAGGAGGTCGAGCGCAAGATCGAAGAACTGAAGATGATGATGCGCCACAGCCGGGGCGACCGGGAAAAGCTGGTGCAGCTGGCGCGGGAGGCTGCGATCCTCGCCAAGCAGGCTGGACGGGCGGCGAAGGAGTATGGCGCGGGCGTGGCCGCCGCGGCTGAGATGGGGCTTCCCGGCGGGGCTGGGGCGCCTTCCGCCGGTGGCATTACCATTGAGCGAACGATCACCCGCACCTCCATCACCATGGTTCAGACGGAAATCGCCGTCGATGTGACGATGACCATCCGCGGCGACGGCGCGACGGCCGAGGGCGCCTTGACCGAAGGGACGCCGCCGGGGATGGCGGCGGCTCCGCCAACTCCGCCGCTGGCAACGGACGCTGTGACCGCAGACGTCACGAGCACGGCCGAGGATATGGCGGCCGGCGAAGAGGCGGCGGAAGACGGAGAGGCGCGTGCCGCCGAGGCTGTCGCGGCGGAGGTCGCCGGTCTGGCCGGGCAGGCCACGGCCCAAGGCGTTGCCCCGGATGGCAAGACCCTGTCGGACGGTAAGTCCGCTACCGAAAAGACGGCTGCTGAAAAGACGAAAGACGAAAAGGAAAAGGACTGGGCCGAAGGCAAAACCGACGAGGACGCCAAGGGCGGGCAGGGGACCGACCTTGAGCAGCTTATGAAAGACGTGGCGCCCAGCCTGAACGCCGCCCCCAACGCCCCGCCGGGCGACCGGATCCGCAACTACATCCAGCGGATGATGGCCGACAACGATCTGAAGATGTCGCGCTACCGCGAGGCCGACGAATTCGGGCGCCGGGTGGAGGCCGTCCTCGCCGAGGCGAAGTCGATCATCTCCGAAGCAAAGGCCGCCAACGAGTTGGATCAGGCCGAGGAGCGGCGAAAGGCGCGACGGGAATCTTTTAAGGATTACGACAAGATCGTTGAGGAATCCCAGGACAACGTCAATGAACTGCGTCAGGCGGCGTTCGGGTCCGGCACGACCCTCAAGGACTTCGTCGAGGCCATGACCGACCCGACCGACACCGACAGCACGGACGGCGGTTCCGGCGATCCCGAGACTACCGGTGGGGAGTCCGCAACCATGCTTCCGGCGGACAGTCTGCCGGACTTCGGTGGGGCGGCGGATCTGGGAATGCCGTCGCTGTCCGGTTCGATCAATCTGCTTGCTTAGATGCGCCGGTGCGCCGACGCGGCGGGCAACCCCTTCGCAAGCGTGATGGGCTCATCATTGGAAGTATCGCCATTAGGGTAATCCAGCCCATTTCGCAGTCAAAGCAGTCTTGACGAGGGCATCGGACGGGCGCAGGATCGCGGGTGTGAAGGTTGATGCTCGAAAAGCATTGTACGCACATCGCCGACCAGCGGTAACGCTGGCCGGATAGAAGGCTGGAGTTCAAGCGGCAACATCCTGTGAGACGCTGATACGGCGCTCTCATCTTAGAGATACTGTTGCCCGTCCGGCTGACCGGCGGTGGGGCCATACCCGGGTGGCTCCGCCGCCGATTGTTTTTGGGGCTCTTTTCCGCCCTTTCCTTTTCCCTTCCCATCCGCCGGTTTCTGCGCCCATGGGCTCGCGGTGCCACGCGCCGTGCGCAAGGACTCCCCATGCTTTTCCCGTCATAGGATAAGCCAAAGGGAAGTAAGGGTATTTGAAGCGATCGGCGCCCTCCGATCTAACCTCCAAATAGGGAATTTAGTTCGAAATCCGACCTATCGATAGGAGTAGGAACAAAAATTGGCCGCAAATGTGCGCAAAAAGGGGGTATCAAACAGGGGTTTAACGCCACATTAACCAGACTGGACTGACCTTGATCTCACGGAGGCGGCAAGTGCAGGCATGGGGCCAGCAACACCGCCCGCGAATTCAACCACGATGCTTGAAAGGCCCGACGATGACGATGACGGGTACCATATGCGAAGTGGCTGGAACCAATGCCGGAGTGGGGTGCCGGCGGCGGAAGGCGGGCCTTGTGCTGGCGGTTCTTCTGCTGGCCGGGTGCCCCGGCACCACGGTTCCTCCCGAAACTCAGACCGCCGGACCGACCGCCATGGCCGTTCCGGTGCCGAAGACGAAACCTGCTCCTCCGCGCGTCAAGACCGCGGGCAAGGATCAGGCGGCCACGCCGGCGGTGAACGGTCCGGGGACCGGCCCCGCCGCCGCGGTCATCGCCATGGCTGGGACAGAGGTGGCGGGGCTGCCCCCCGTACCGTTCGGCGGCGCCAGCCCGCCCGCCACCCTGTCCCCCGAAACGCTCGTCGGCCTGGACCAAGTCCAGACCCGGCGTCTCCTGGGCACCCCTGCCGCAACGGAAGAGGCGCCACCTGCAAAGGTGTGGCATTACGCTAAGGGCGATTGCTCGCTCAAAGTCTTCTTCTTCATGGACATGACGTCCTCCCAGGACTTCCGTGCCCTTTCCTACGATATGAAGAGCAGCGAAAATGTCCCAGATGTCGATAAACGATGCTTCGCTCAACTCCTTGCCCAAGGCTGGGATGTCCGCAATGACTGAGGCCGCCGTCGCCCGCGTGGCGCTGGTCGACGACGATGACCTGTTCCGCGAATCCCTCAGCCTCAACCTCGCCGACGAGGGGTATGAGGTCATCACCTTCGACCGTGGCGAACCCGCGCTCGACTTCTTCGCCGAGGGCGGTTCGGTGGACATCGTCCTGCTGGACTGGCGCATGCCGAAGATGGACGGCATCGACGTTCTCCGCCAGATGCGCTCCCGCGGCATCGACCTGCCGGTGATCTTCCTCACCGTGCTGTCGGACCAGATTTACGAAGAGGCCGCCCTGGCCGGCGGCGCGCTCGACTTCGTGGAGAAGTCGCGCAGCCTGTCCATCCTGCTGAAGCGCATGCGCCTCATCGTGGACGGCTCCAAGGGCACGCCCGAGGAGGCCGAGGGGCCGAAGGAGTCCGTCTACGCTCTGGGCAACCTCGACCTGCGCCTGGACAACAGCCGTGCCCTGTGGAACGGCAAGCGCATCGACCTGACGCTCACCGAGTTCAACATCGTCAAGCTGATGGCGACCCGTCCGGAAGAGGACGTGTCCTACCGCGAAATCTACGACCTCGTGCATGGCAAGGGCTTCCTGGCCGGTTACGGCCCGTCGGGCTACCGCGCCAACGTCCGCGCCTTCATCAAGCGCATCCGCCAGAAGTTCCGCGTGGTGGACTCCGAGTTCGATTGCATCGAGAACTATCCGGGCTTCGGCTACCGCTGGGGCAACGGCACCGGTGGCACGGGCCGCACGCGCGACGACGACGCGGATGTGATGGCCGATGGCGCTGCTGCCGATTGAGGCCCGCGGGCCTGACGAGGTGCGGGACGGGGCGGAACTCACCAAGGGAGGCTTCTCCATGGCGGGTTTCCCCGGCGGCCGGTTGCGGTGGCTGTGGCACTCGCTGGCCAGCCGGCTGGCGCTGCTGACCATCGTCTTCCTGGCGGTCCCGGTGCTGATCTACGATCAGTTCCAGCGGGCCGACACCACAACGCAGACCCTGCTGCTGCAAAGCGCGCAGCGGCAGGGCGAGCTGATCGCCCGCGCGCTGGAGCCGGATCTGTCCCGCGCCAACCGCGCGGCCCTGCCGCAGCTCGGCCCCATCCTGCGCCGCTTCGCGGACGGGAACACGCGGCTGAAGCTGCTCGTCCGGCCGCGCGCCCTGGCCGGCAACAACCTGATGGGCAGCGACGGCTTCTACTACGTCGCCGCCGCCCCGTCGGTGCCCACCGACGACCTCGATGCCGAGCGGCACCAGCTTCTCGAACAGGGGGTCCTGGACCGGCTGGGCGCGTCCTGCGCCGGCAACGAACCGCTGGCCCTGCGCCTGCCGCGCGCCTCCGGCGGCTACGAGATTCTGACCTCGGTCACGCCGATCAACACCGCCTTGGGCTGCTGGGCGCTGGTGACCAGCCACACCGCCGGCGGCTATCTGGAATCCTCCCTGGGTCGGCCTTATTGGAGCACGCCGGTCGTCCAGGCCGCGGCGATGATCTACATCGTCATGGCGGCGCTGGTGATGGCCGTGCTGCTGGGGGTCTGGCGCAACCTGCACCGTTTCGGTGACCTGGCCCGCGACATCGTGTCGGGCGGCATCGGCGAGGGCGGGCAGGGGTCCTTCACCAACCGCAACACCGTGCCGGAGCTGTCCGGGGTGGCCGAGGATTTCGACCGGCTGGTCGATACCCTGCGCGAAAGCGCGCGGTCGTTGCGCCGCGCGGCGGAGGACAACGCCCACGCCTACAAGACGCCCATCGCGGTCATCCGCCAGTCGGTGGAGCCGCTGCGCCGCTCCCTGTCCACCGAGGACAACCGCAGCCAGCGCGCCCTGACCATGATCGAGAAGTCGGTGGACAAGCTCGACGGTCTGGTCTCCTTCGGGCGGCGCATGGACGAGGCGGCCGCCGACCTGCTGGTCCCGCCGCGCCGCCGGGTGGACCTGTCCGATCTGGTCGAGCGCATGGCCGGCGGCTACACCAGCCTGCTCGCCGAACGGCAACTCCACATGCGCTCGCGCATCGAATCCGGGGTGGTCGTCCGGGCCAGCGAGGACATCCTGGAGACCGTCATCGAGAATCTGGTGGAGAACGCCGTCAGCTTCTCCCCGCCGGACGGCACCGTCAGCGTGCGTCTGACCCGCATCGGCGCCTGGGCGGAGCTGGTGGTCGAGGACGAGGGGCCGGGCGTCGATCCGGCAAACCTGCCGCGCATCTTCGAACGCTACTTCTCCCAGCGCGAGCCGGGACGGGGCATGCCGGAGGACGCGGCGGCGCAGAACCAGGCCGAGGCGACCCATTTCGGCATCGGCCTGTGGATCGTGCGGCGGAACATCGAAGCTTTCGGAGGCAAGGTGCGGGCCGAGAACCGCTCCACCGGCGGCTTCCGCATGACGGTGACCCTGGCGGTGGCGTGACGGGCGGGGCGCCCTGTACGCGCCCCTCCGTACGAGTGTGACCGGACCGTACGTCCGGTCACACGTACGGAACAGCTTTGTCCCTTATCCTGACCTTGCTCCCGCCCCAATCGGGCGATACCGTGCGCCGCGACCCTCCAAGGGCAAGGCAGCCCCATGCACGTCATCGTCATCTATGTCCTCGCGGTTTCCGGCCTTTTGGCGCTGGTCAGCCTGCTGCCGCCATTGGCGGCCCGGCTGCGGGTTCCCTACACAGTGCTGCTGGCTGCCGTGGGCGTGGCCCTGGGACTGGCGATCCAGACCTTTGCCGGGCAGGGCGGCACCGGACCCTTTCATGACTTCCTGAATTCCCTGGCCGAGATGGACATCTCGTCCGAAGTGCTGATCTACATCTTCCTGCCGGTGCTGTTGTTCGAAACGGCGCTGGCGGTGGACGTGCGGCGGCTGTTCGACGACGCGTGGCCAATCCTGCTGATGGCCGTGGTGGCGGTGTTCGTCTGCACCTTTGCCGTCGGCTACGCGCTCAATCTTTTCACCTCGATGGGGCTGGTTGCCTGCCTGCTGCTGGGGGCGATCGTCGCCACCACCGATCCGGCGGCGGTCGTCAGCATCTTCCGCGACCTCGGCGCGCCGCGCCGCCTCACCATGCTGGTCGAGGGCGAAAGCCTGCTGAACGATGCCGCGGCCATCGCGCTCTTCACGCTGCTGCTCGGCATGCTGACCCGCAACGCCCATGGCGGGGCGACCGAAGCGGCGATGGAGTTCCTGCGCGACTTCGCGGGCGGTGTGGCCACCGGCTATGTCTGCGGGCGCGTGGTCTGCATGATCGTCGAGCCGGTGCGCGGCCAGCCGATGGCCGAGATCACGCTGACGGTGGCGCTCGCCTATCTCAGCTACGTGTTGGCGGAGCATTACGTTGGGGCTTCCGGCGTCGTGGCCGTGGTCACGGCGGCGCTGGTCGTCGGGTCGATCGGACGCACGCGCATCTCCCCGGCCACCTGGGGGGCGCTGGAGCATGTCTGGAAGCAGCTCGGCTTCTGGGCCAATTCGCTGATCTTCCTGATGACGGCGCTGCTGGTGCCGCGCCTGCTCGGCGGCATCGGCTGGAGCGACGTCGGGCTGGTGCTGGTCGTGGTCGGGGCGGCGACGGTGGCGCGCGCTCTGGTGCTGTTTGGTCTGCTGCCGCTGCTGTCCGGCGCCGGTCTGGCCCAGCGGGTCAGCCACGCCTACAAGGCGGTGATGCTGTGGGGCGGCCTGCGCGGGGCTGTGTCGCTGACGCTGGCCCTGGCGGTCACCGAGAACGGGCGCGTTCCCGACCGGGTGCAGGGCTTCGTCGCCGTTCTGGTCACCGGCTTCGTCTTCTACACGCTGTTCATCAACGGGACGACGCTGCGCGCCGTCATCAACCTGCTCGGCCTCAACAAGCTGTCGCCGGTCGAGCACGCCATGCGCAATCGCGCGCTGGCCCTGTCGCTGGCCGGCGTGCGCGAGCGGGTGGAGGAACTGGCCCATCGCTACGAGGTGGATGAGCAGGCCGTCGGTTCCACCGTCTCCCAGTACAGCGACCGGCTCGACGCCATCGACCGGGAGCGGTCGACCGAAGCGCCGCTGAGCAACGAGGACCGCGTGACCATCGGCCTCGTCATCCTGGTGAACCGCGAGGAAGAGCTGTATTACGAGCACTTCCGCGAGGGCATCCTGTCGCGCGGCGTGGCGGAGCTGCTGAATCGCCGGACCGGACGCCTGCTTGACGCCGTGAAGGCCCAGGGACGCGCCGGTTACCGCGCCTTCGAAGAGCCCTTCATCTCCTTCACGCCCTGGATGCGGGTCGCCAGCCTGCTGCACCGCCGGCTGGGCATCCACGCGCCGCTGGCCCGCCGGCTCGCCTTCCGGTTCGAGATTCTTCTGGGCGTGCGCACCGTGCAGCGCGAGCTGCTGGAGTTCATCAACGACAAGGTCGGGCAGGTGCTGGGCACCGACGTCGCCTGCGAGCTGGAGGGCATCCTCACGGTGCGCCTCGCCATGGTCGAGCAGGCCCTGGCGGCCCTGAAGCTGCAATATCCCGACTACGCGCTGCTCCTGCAGAGCCGCTACGTCAGCCGCGCCGCCCTGCGGCTGGAGGAGGCGGATTACCGGGCGCTCTTCGCCGAATCGATCATCAGCCAGGAGATCCTGAGCGATCTGCAACGCGACCTGGACGACCGCCGCCGCGCGCTCGACGCCCTGCCGAAACTCGATCTGCGGCTTGATCTGATGGACCTCGTCGGGCGGGTGCCGCTGTTCGAAGGGCTGGAGGGCGACCGTCTGCGCGGCATCGCCACCTTGCTGAAGCCGCGGCTTGTCCTGCCCGGGGAAACCATCGTCCGACGGGGCGAGCGCGGCGACGCTATGTTCTTCATCGCGTCCGGCGCCGTGGAGGTGCTGGTTCCGGGGCTGGACGAGCCGGTCCAGCTCGGCACCGGGGAGGTGTTCGGCGAGATGGCCCTCCTGACCCGCCAGCGGCGCAACGCCGATGTGCGCGCGATGGGCTATTGCCAACTGCTGGTCCTGGATGTGAGAGACTTCCATCGGCTGGTGAAGAAGGACGCGAGCCTGCGCGCCCATCTCCAGTCGGTGGCCGAGGCGCGGCGCAACCCGCCGCCAAAGCCGGCCGAGACCGTTCAGGAGGTTGCCCCGCCGGTGGCGGACGCGCCTGCGATGGTCGAGGCCCCCGCCGCCGAAAGCGCGCAGGCACGGGGATAGGAGACGACGAGAGACGATGACCGTGCAAGCGACCACCGCCGCCGCGGGCGGGCGGCCCGATTGGGTGCGCCTGATGCCGGGCGTTTTCGTCCTGCTGTGGAGCACCGGGTTCATCGGCGCCAAATACGGCCTTCCCTACGCGGAGCCGCTGACCTTCCTGCTGGTCCGTCTGGGGCTGGTCGCGGTGATCCTCGGCGTCGTCGCCCTCGTCACCGGCGCCCCCTGGCCGAAGAGCTGGGCCGAGGCCGGGCGCATCGCGCTGGCCGGTCTGCTGGTGCATGGCGTCTATCTGACCGGCGTGTTCTGCGCCATCGCGAAGGGGATGCCGGCGGGGGTCACCGCTCTGATCGTCGGCATCCAGCCGCTGCTGACCGCCGCCCTCTCCGGCCCTTTGTTGGGCGAACGGGTGACGGGGCGGCAGTGGATCGGCTTCCTGATGGGGCTGGCCGGAGTCGGGCTGGTGGTGGGCGAGAAGCTCCATTTCGATTCGACCGACGCGCTGGGCATCGGTCTGGCGCTGGCCGCCCTGCTGGGCATCACCTTCGGCACGCTCTACCAGAAGCGCCACGGCACGGCGATGGACCTGCGCAGCGGGGCGGCCATCCAGTACGCCGCGACCGCGGCGGTTCTGGCCGTTCTGGCGCCGCTGTTCGAGACCATGCGCATCGACTGGACCGGGGAATTCGTCTTCGCGCTGCTGTGGCTCAGCTTCGTTCTTTCGGTGGGGGCGATCTTCCTGCTGTTCCTGCTGATCCGGCGCGGCGCCGCGGCGCGCGTGGCGAGCCTGTTCTATCTGGTCCCGCCGGTGACCGCGGTGATCGCCTGGGCGATGTTCGGGGAGCGGCTGGGGCTGCTGGCCCTGTCCGGCATGGCGCTGGCGGTGGCCGGGGTCGCCCTGGTGAACCGGAGCGCCAGACGCGCGGCCTGACGCCGTGCGCATTGCCTCGGCGGAGCGGTCCGACTATGCTTCCCCGCACCGGCACGATGTCCGGCGGTGTCCGCTGGTTCAACCACGCTTCGGCAAACCAACTCGGAAGTGAGTGTCATGGACGGCCTGGAGCCCATCTCGCTCGATGACAACCAGACCCTGCAGGCGATCGGCATCCTGGCCGATGTCCTGGATGGTGTGGACGGCCCCGGCGGGCTGGACACGGTTCTGGTTTCCAAGGCGCTGCGGCAGGTGATCGCCACCAAGTCCCAGCCGGCCTTCGAATTCGCCACCCGCGCCTTCAACACGCTCGACGCCGACGTGCGCCGTCAGGTGGCGGAGAACGCCGATCAGGCGGCCCACGATTCGGTCGAACTGCGCGCCCGCGTCGGCGGCTTCCTGGCGACCTCGGCCAAGGCGCCGGGGGCCGGGGGGCCGGCCACGCCGGCGCAGGCCACCAGCTTCCTCAACGCGCTCAACCTGCGCAACCGCCGGCGGTCGCCCCAGTCGGAGTGAGCCGGCTCGGCATTGGTCAGAGGTTCAGATCACCTGGGTGTAGCGGTTCGGCTGGCCCTCGGCGGACCAGCGGGCGTGGATCTGCCCCTTGCCGTCGAAGATCAGGGAAAGCCAGTTGCGCTGCCGGATGATTCGCTTGCCCGATTCGGGGAAGGCGGGCATTTCGAAGACATAACCGTTGGACAGGGTTTCCTTGCGGCCGGCCAGCCACTCCAGCGCGAAGGCGGTGGCCTTGGCGGGCGGCGGATGAACGACCCCCGACGCGATGAGCTGCCAGATCTCCACGCCGCCGCCGCGCAGCACCGCCCGCGCGCCCGCATGGATTTCGCCCGACACGGACGTCACCCGGCACCCGGTGCGCCGCGAGAACTCGGCCAGCAGGTCGAGCAGGCGCAGCCACTCCTCGCCGTGGGCTGGGCTGCGCCACTGGTCGCGCAGATCGTCTTCGATTCCGACCCGGACGGGCGATAGGCCGACCGCCCGCTCCATCACGCCGGTGTCGAGATAGAGCAGGGGCACGCTGGACATCAGGATCAGATGCCGGCAGCCCTTGAAGCGTTCCAGCCACTCCGGCAGGGCGTCCCAGACCCGGTCCGACAGAACGCGGCGGGGCGTGCGGTCACTGCGCATATCGAGCGCCAGAACGCCGACATCGCCAAGCCGGAATCCTTGGCTGAAGGAGTTCAACGGCGCTCCCCACACGCATTCCGGCTGGGCGTCTTCCATGGCCGCCAGTTGGAACAGCGAGAAATGGCGGCGGGCGGCCTCATAGACGCCGCGCCAGGTCGGGGACGTCATTTCCTCGTCCGGGTGGGACCCCCAGCCATCGAAGATATCGTGGTCGTCCCACATCATCACCGAAGGAATGCGGGCCGTCACCGCCGCGGTTTCCGGCTGGCTCCAGACCCGCAGGTAAAGGTCGAAGTAGAAGTCCGCCGCCTCTTTCGCCATGGCGGGGGTGAAGGGCTCGTCCAGGCGGGCGGCGTCCGTCCGCTTTTTCCAGGCGCTGAGCAGCGGCGGTTGGCGCCACACCGCGTCGGCGTAGAGCTGGTCGCCGCCTTGCAGCAGCAGATGGAAGCGCTCGGTCTCATGGCGGCGGCGCAGGTCGCCCCACAGGGCGTTGCGCGGTGCGGTCAGACTGGCAATCTTCTCTTCGTCTTCCGCCCCGTTGCAAGAGACATAGGCGATCCGTGGCGACGAGACGCGTCCCGGCACGGTCACCGCCCAGATGTCCCCCGGCGAAGCGCTGTCGGTGAAGCCATAAGCGGCCTCGACATCGCGGACGCCGCGAGGAATCGCGAAATCGAACCGCCAGACATGCCGGTTGCCCCACTGGGCGAGGTGGCGGGGTGGAACGGGCAGGGTGACGCCATCCACCCGCAGATCGTAGGGTTCAGCGTCGCCGTCCAACACGAAGAGGGCGGACAGCCACCAGCGGTCGCCTTGCTCTCCCCGGAAATAAAGGACGGGACCCAGAATGATGTTCGGTGCCGGCCTGCCGCGCGCCATGGACGCTGTTCATCCTCTTCGTTCCCGCCGGTCCGGGCGCCCATGGCCCAGCTTCCGTTTCTGCGGCTCCTGTTTATGGGAAAAGCCGCGGGTCTGTAAAAGGGGCAAGCATCGATCCGAAGGGGGAAGCCGGGTGAAAATGCGGGAGACCCCGCCATGGCGCCCACCATGGGGAGGGAGGCGCCGGGGGTGCGCACAAAAAAGCAGGCGGCCGGAACGCCCGGTCGCCCCTCATGTGACGATGGAACACGGGAATCGGGCGGCTAGCTTTTGCGGCGTTGCCTCAGCAGTTCGAGCATGCGCGCCGGTACCGGTTCTTCCAGCACGGGATCGTAAAGGCGGTGAAGCTCCTCCACATGGCTTCTGTGGAAGGTCACCACGGCCTTCGCGTCGGCGTCGTCCTCTACGGACTGCTCGAACTCCTGACGCTCCTTATCGTCCAAGGCACCGTCAAGATATGCGTTGATATGGTTCATCGTCACACGCTTCATATCTTTTGATCCCGGAACGTCTCCGGAGGCCATCCCCCCGAGACGGAAACGATCCGCGACGCAGAGTTCAATATAGTACGGCGGGCACGGCGTCGGGAGTGGTGTCGTACCTCTTCTTATGGGGATGATGCCGATACCGCCAAATGGTAGGCCTAGCGTATCCGATCGTTCCCCGTGGATGGTTGGCCACTCCGCAGCAGCCCTGCTCGTTTCGCTCGCGGGATGTAACAGCCGCTCTCATCGGTTGTTCCGACGGCCGAATGTCCGGACGCGACGGAAAAATCAATCTGTTGTACGGCTGCCATACCCCGCGGCGCATTCCCTGCCACGTCCCGGGCAGTCCTCAGGCAGCCATCAGGTTGTTCAGACGCTCGCGGGCCCGGCACAGGCGGGACCGGATGGTGCCAATCGAGACATTCAGCTTCTCGGCGGCTTCCTGATAAGGGCGACCCTCGATGGCGACCAGCTTCACGACCTTGCGCTGGCTGGGTGTGAGGGCGCCGAAGGCGCGGTCGACGTCGCGGAAGACGAGGCGGGCAATCTGGGACGCTTCGACCGACATGGCGCCGTCCCACAATTCGACCTTGGTGACGTGCTTCTCACGTTGGAGGTTGTTGAAATGCAGATTCTTCAGCATCGTGGTCAGCCAGGCCTGCATGTTGGTGCCGGGCTCGAAACGATGCTGGCGGGACAGCGCGCGAGCAAGACAGTCTTGGGTGAGATCCTCGGCGGCGCTGACGTCACGCGTCAATTTGCAGGCATAACGCTGCAGGTTCGGCATGCAACGGATCAGTTCGGATTCGAAACAATACGCCATTGTCGCTCTTCCTCCAGCTTCTCTTCATTCGGCGGGGCTGCCGGTCGGTGGTGACGGCGCCCCCGTCCCGAGATTTCAGTTCCCGAGATTCCGACTCCCGAGGCTTCGATGGGAGACGATCCCTTTTTCGACGCGTGGTCCCTTCCGGCGCCGGTCCTGTGGCCGCGCCGGTTCTGTGAATCGTGTCGGTGGTTTAGAATTCGGTGGTGCTGTCTAGCAGTGTCCGGGCGTCGGTCCGGCGCAGCACATCGAGCAGTTCGTCGTCATCAACGGTCTCCCGCTCTCCAGCTTGGGCAACTCCAAAGCGTTGATGCGCTTCGGTGTTGCTCCCGTTCGTGGTGACGTTGAATTCATAACGCGGTGGAAAGAGGCTTGTTCCCCGGCGGCCACAGCCGAAAACATCTTAGGAGGAGAAGTGTTTGGAATCCGGGGGGTATCCAAAGGGATGGCGGAACTGCCCGAAAGGGGATTTCAGGCTCCGGCGCTGGGCTTGCGCGGCCGCGCTTCCAGGCGGCGCAGGAATTCGCCCATGATGAGGCGGTACAGACCGTCCTTCAGCTTGGCATCCTCGACGCCGAGGTCGATGCTGGGGTTGTCGTTGATCTCGATGACGAAGACGCCGCGCTCGTTCTGCTTCACGTCCACGCCATAGAGCCCGTCGCCGATCAGCCCCGCCGCCTTCACCGCGGTCTCAATGACCTCGCGCGGCGCTTCCTCGACGGCCAGCGTGCGGGAGGAGCCCTGCTCGGCCCGGCCGTTGCCGCCGTGCTTGACGATCTGCCAGTGCTTCTTCGCCATCAGGTACTGGCAGACGTAGATCGGCTGACGGTTCAGCACGCCGACACGCCAGTCGAACTCGGTGTACATGAACTCCTGGGCCAGGATCACGTCGGACTGCTCGAACAGGCTTTCGGCCGTCGCCTCAAGCTCGCTGCGGCTCTGCACCTTGAAGACGCCGCGGGAGAAGGAGCCGTCCGGGATCTTGAGGACGATGGGGTAGGGAATGTCCTGGTCCAGCGTCGCCAAGCCGCGCTTGTCGAAGATCACCGTCTTTGGCGCCGGAATGCGGTTGGCGCGCAGCAATTCGGCCAAGTAGACCTTGTTGGTGCATTTCAGGATCGAGTTCGGATCGTCGATCACCGGCATGCCTTCCGTCGCCGCCTTCTTGGCGAAGCGGTAGGTGTGATGGTCGAGATTCGTCGTTTCGCGGATGAACAGCGCGTCGAACTCGGCGAGGCGGGCGTAGTCCTTCTTCTCGATCAACTCCACCGCGATGCCCAGGCTTTCCCCGGCCTTGACGAATTTCTGGAGCGCGCGCGGGCTGGAGGGGGGAAGCTCCTCCTTCGGGTTGTGCAGGATGGCCAGCGTGTAGCGCGGCGGCGCCTTTGCCGCCGGCTCCCGCCAGGACGTGCGGGTGTAGGCGTCCAGAGCCGCCTGGAACAGCGGCTCCTGGTCGGGCTGCAGGTCGGCCAGCGACAGCGGCTCCAACGCGTGAACGCTCCACCCCTCCTTCAGCCGCACCTGAACCTTCAGCAAGGGACAGCGGAACAGGTCGAAGATCGTCCGGGCAATGTCCTGGAAACGGGGGTCGTCGGCGTGGCCGAAGAAGAGGGTGAGGTTGAAGGAGGCTTCCGGCGGATGGTCCATCCGCTTGATGGCCTTGCGCAGCGCCTCCTCCACCTCGGCCAGTTGGGCGCGGTAGAAGGACTTCTGCGACAGGTCCAGGATGGTCCGCACGGAGGGGATCACCCGCTCGCCGCGCGCCTCCGCCAGCAGAGAGACGTAATAGCCGGTGCCCAGATAGCGGTAGCTGCGCGACAGGTTCAGCACCCGCGCACCGCGCGGCGCCTGCTCCGGGTGGGCGATGTAGTCGCGGGCGCTGATCACCGGCAGCCCGTCCTTCGCCCATTTCACGTCCGCCCGGCGGTCAACGACGAGAAGATGCGCGGGCATCAGCCGGAGAACCCATCGGTGGCCCGATCAGAGGACTGGGGGCGGAGGAGAAGGGCAGCCTTCAACTGGGCCTTGCCGTAGCGGGCCATGCGCTCGAAGTCGGCTTTCGGGATCGGCATGTTCATCCGGTCGATGTGAGCGTGGTGACGGTCGTACACAAGCGGATCATGAACATAGAGAAAGCGGTCGTCGGCACCGGTCACGACGACCCAGTGCGGAAATTTTTCGTGATAGATCCGGTAGGAGCTGATGAGCACGATGGGGATGGCCCCGCCCGCCACCGCGTCGGCCATGTCCTGGGCGCTCAGGGTGTTGTGGCGGACGGTGGCGCCGCTGCCCTCCAGCTCGTCGAGGAAGTCCTCGTGCACGATGCGCATGACCTCCTTCTTCTCGTCGCTGCGCACGCTGTCCAGGAAGGGGGTGGCGTTGTCCTTGATGTGGATGTCCACCGCGAAGCCGCGCCGCGCCGCCGCCAGCGCCAGCCCGAACGGGCCGCAGCCGCCATGGCCCGAGGTCATGAAGACGGTGGTCGATTCCCGCCACAGCCGGATCTCCAGCTTCCGCCCCAGTTCGATCTCGGCGGGCTTCAGCGCCTTCATCGCCATCATCAGCGCCGACGGGCCGCAGGTGAAGTCCAGGGTCTGCTGGTAGTAGGGGACCAGGGGGCCGCCCAACGGCGCGCTGGGGCCGCTGTGGCCGAGGCGCTTCTCCAGCCGCAGCGCCTCCATGTGGTCTTCATAATAGTCGGTGTAGACGCCGAACTCGCGGTAGCCGGCCTTCTTGTAGAGATCGATCGCCGCGGCGTTGTCGCGCCGCACCTCCAGCCGCAGGTAGATGCAGTCCCGCGAGCGGGCCGCCTGCTCCGCCGCGGCGAGCAGCCGCTTGGCGACGCCCTGGCCGCGGTGGTCGGGATCGACGGCGAAGGAGTAGAGCCGGGCGAGCGAGGTCCCGGAATGGAAGGACACCAGGGCGTAGCCGACGACGGCGCCGCTGTGGACTTCCACAAGTCCAGTGGCCTTGGCTTTCGTCAGCAAATATTGAAAACTACGTCGGGTCAGGCGGTCGGTGGCGAAACACCGCTCCTCGATGGCCAGCAGCGCGGGGATGTCCGCCGGCTGGGCCTGACGGAGCAGGATGGTGGCGTCGCCGGGCAGCTCCTGGCGGGAGTCCGCAGATACGGTATTGTCGAGCATCGGGAGGTTCAAAGAGGCTGACACGGACGCCATCTTACTCCCTCCAGCGGGGCTTCGCAGCGATTACCGATCTTCGGTGCGCCGCGGGGACGGTTCCCGTTTTGGCACAGCGCGTGTGGCACAAGGGCAAGTCTTGGCTGTTGCTCTGGACGAACGGCCTAGCCAATTCGACAGGCCGATTCGACTGGTTGGCGCAGCGACTTAAACGTTGCTTAACCATGGACCCCGGAAACTGCCGCCGATGGAAGACCGGCTGAATAACCGCCGCTCCAGTTGGCCCTGGAAAGAAGAAAGTCAAGACATGGACGCTCGGTATAAGTCCCGCGAGATCGAACGCCGCAGTCTGGATGTCGACGGGCTGAAGCGCTCGTTTCTGGAGTGGCTGGTTTATTCCGTCGGCAAGGACGCCCGGGCGGCGACCCGGCGCGACTGGTTCCACACCGTGGCGCTGGCCGTGCGCGACCGCCTCGTGGACCGCTGGATGGACACGACGCGGACCTATTACCAGCAGGACGCCAAGCGCGTTTACTACCTCTCGCTGGAATTCCTGATCGGCCGCCTTCTGACCAACAGCCTCGCCAACCTCGGCATCACCGACCAGTGCCGCCAGGCGCTCGACCGCATCGGCCTGAACCTCGACGACGTGGTGGAAGCGGAGCCGGACGCCGCGCTCGGCAACGGCGGCCTCGGCCGTCTGGCCGCCTGCTTCCTCGACAGCATGGCGTCGGAAGCGCTGCCCGGCTACGGCTACGGCATCCGCTACGAGTTCGGCCTGTTCGAGCAGCGCTTCGAGCATGGCTGGCAGGTCGAGTATCCGGAACAGTGGCTGCAATTCGGCAACCCGTGGGAATTCCCGCGTCCGGAGGTGCTGTATCCCGTCCAGTTCTATGGCCGTGTCGAGGAGTTCCGGGACTCGGTGGGCGAGCGCGCCTACCGCTGGGTCGACGCCGAACGCGTGCTGGCCATGGCCTATGACACGCCGGTGGTCGGCTACGGCGGCGATACGATCAACACGCTGCGCCTGTGGTCGGCCCGCGCCACGCGCGACTTCAACTTCGGCCACTTCAACGACGGCGCCTACATGAAGGCGGTCGAGCAGAAGGTGCTGACCGAGAATCTGAGCCGCGTCCTCTACCCGAACGACGCGACGGAGGGCGGCAAGGAGCTGCGGCTGAAGCAGGAGTACTTCTTCACCTCCGCCTCGCTGCAGGACATCCTGCGCCGCTATCTGCAGCACCATTCCAACTTCGACAGCCTGCCGGACAAGGCGGCGATCCAGCTCAACGACACGCACCCGGCGATCGGCATCGCCGAGCTGATGCGGCTGTTGGTGGACCAGCACGGCGTGACCTGGGACAAGGCGTGGGACATCACCCGCGCGACCTTCTCCTACACCAACCACACGCTGCTGCCGGAGGCGCTGGAGGCGTGGCCGGTGCGCATGATGGAGCGCGTGCTGCCGCGCCACATGCAGATCATCTACGAGATCAACGCCAAGTTCCTGAACCGCTCCAAGGCGCGGGCGGCCGGCGACAACGGGCGGCTGTCCCGCCTCTCGCTGATCGACGAGCGCGGCGACCGACGGGTGCGCATGGGCAATCTGGCCTTCCTCGGCTCGCACAAGGTCAACGGCGTGTCGGCCCTGCACACCGAGCTGATGAAGCAGACCGTCTTCGCCGACTTCCACGCGGAATTCCCGGAGCGCATCAACAACAAAACCAACGGCATCACCCCGCGCCGCTGGCTGCATCAGGCGAACCAGCCGCTGGCCGCGCTGATCACCAGCCGCATCGGCAACGGCTGGATCAAGGACCTCAGCCAGATCAGCGCGCTGGCGGAGAAGGCCGACGATCTGGTCTTCCGCGAGGAATTCCGCCGCGCCAAGCGCAAGAACAAGAAGCGGCTGGCCGCCTACATCGCGCGCCAGACCGGGGTGGACGTGCAGGTCGACAGCCTGTTCGACGTGCAGGTCAAGCGCATGCACGAGTACAAGCGCCAGCTCCTGAACATCCTCCAGGCGATCGCGCTGTACAACGAGATGCGCGACAACCCGACCGTCTCCTGGGTGCCGGTGACCAAGATCTTCGCCGGCAAGGCGGCGCCGAGCTATCACATGGCGAAGCTCATCATCAAGCTCATCAACGATGTGGCGAAGGTGGTGAATCACGACCCGTCGGTGCACGACAACCTGAAGATCGTGCTGCTGCCGAACTACAACGTGACGGCGGCGGAGATCATCATGCCGGCGGCGGACCTGTCGGAGCAGATCTCCACCGCGGGCATGGAGGCGTCGGGCACCGGCAACATGAAGCTGGCCCTGAACGGCGCGCTGACCATTGGCACGCTGGACGGCGCCAACGTCGAGATCCGTGAGCATGTGGGCGAGGACAACATCTTCATCTTCGGCCTGACCGCCGAGGAGGTGAACGACCTGCGGGCCAGCGGCGGCTTCAACCCGCGCGACGTCATCGCGTCGAACCCCAGCCTGAAGCGGGCGCTGGACATGATCTCCACCGGCGTCTTCTCGCCGGACGATCCTCACCGCTACCACCCGATCCTCCAGGCGCTGACCGACGGCGGCGACCATTTCCTGGTGACGGCGGATTTCTCCGACTACTGCCAGGCGCAGCAGGCGGCCATGGACCTCTACCGCGACCAGGAGGAATGGACGCGAAAGGCCATCCTGAACACCGCCAACATGGGCTGGTTCTCCTCCGACCGCACCATCATGGAGTATGCGACGGAGATCTGGGACGTGCATCCCGTGAAGCCGGAGCACCCCGCCGAAACCAAGGACTGACGCAGGGCCGTCCGGCACCGGACAAAAATTGCGGCGCGAAGGCGCGGGCGCTTTACAAGCCCCGCGCCTTTCGTTTATCTACCGGGTTATGAATCGCTCGCTCGCCATCACCACCACCACTACCAAAACGACCCGCTCCGGCGGGCCGTCGGATGGTGGCGTGCGTTGATCGAGTAAGACGCTTCACCCACCACGAAGGCCCCGCCGGACACGGACGGGGCCTTGGTGCATCTGGGGCCGCCGTCCACGCTCGATCCGGGCAAGACCAAAGGACGGACCACACCCATGAGCACCTCTTCTCCTTCTCCCCGCCGCGTCGCCATCGTCGGTGCCACGGGCGCCGTCGGCCGCGAGATGGTCGATGTTCTTCACCGCCGTTCGTTTCCGGTCGCGGAACTCGGCCTGTTCGCGTCGGAGCGCAGCGCCGGCCGCAAGGTCGAAACCCCGTTCGGCGAGAAGACCCTCGTGGCGTTCGACGTCGAGAAGGTGAAGGGCTACGACATCGTCCTGCTCGCCGTGTCCGGCGATTTCGCCAAGGAGCACGCGCCGGCCATCGCCGCCGGCGGGGCGCTGGTGATCGACAACTCCTCGGCCTTCCGCTACGACGACAACGTCCCGCTGATCGTGCCGGAGATCAACGCCCACGCCATGGGCGACGCCAAGCTGGTCTCCAACCCGAACTGCACGACCGCCATCGCCGTCGTGGCGCTCGGGCCGCTGCACAAGGCCTTCGGCCTGAAGCGCGTGATCGTCTCCACCTATCAGGCGACCAGCGGCGCCGGTGCGGAGGGCATGGCCGAGCTTGAGGAGCAGACCCGCAACCAGCTCGACGGCAAGCCGGTCGTCAACAGCGTGTTCCGCCACCCGATCCCCTTCAACCTGATCCCCCAGATCGACGCCTTCCAGGAGAACGGCTACACGAAGGAGGAGATGAAGGTGACCTGGGAGACCCGGAAGATTCTGGAGATCCCGGATCTGCCGGTGAGCTGCACCGCGGTGCGCATCCCGACCTACCGCGCTCATTCCGAAGCGATCACGGTCGAGACGCTGTCCCCGGTCACCCCGGACGCTGCCCGCGCCGTCCTGGCCGACGCGCCGGGTGTGGTGGTGAAGGACGTGCCGGCGGACGGCGTCTACCCGATGCCCATCAACGCCACCGGCCAGTTTGACGTCGAGGTCGGCCGCATCCGCACCAGCCTGATCTTCGGCGACCACGGCCTGGACCTGTTCGTCTGCGGTGACCAGCTCCTGAAGGGTGCGGCTCTGAACGCGGTGCAGATCGCCGAGCTGAGCCTCTGATCCACGGCCCGATCCCCCTCTCCCGCATCCAGCGGGGGAGGGGCGGTCAGGCCACCCCGTCGTCGAGAATATTGCGCAAACGCGCGCACGCGGCATCGACGAAACGTTCGACCGCCGCCGCATCGTCGGCGTTCCGGAACACCGGCCGGATGTTGGGGCACCACAGCGAGCGCCCGTCGCGCAGGCTGAAGTTCTGAACGAAGGGGCGCGTCAACAGAACCGTCGGAACGCCCAGAGCATCGGCCAAGTGGGCGGTGACGTTGGGAATCGACACCACCGCGTCCAGCGCGGCGATCGCGCCGGCGAGCCGGTCGATGTCGGTGAACGGGTCGAAGGCGCCAGGTGAGTGAAGGACAAAGCCATGGCGGTCGCGCAGCGCGCGGATTTCCTCCGCATGGTCGCCGTACTGGAGCGTGACGAAGACGACACCCGGCAGGCCGAGCAGCGGGCGCAGCGCTTCCAGGGTGAGTGATTTTCCGGTGTCGGCGGTGCTGGAACTGGTCCAGGAAATGCCGACCTTGGGACCCGCTCCTAAGGCTTCGAAGTGGCGCCGGCTGTCGGCGACGGCGGATGGATCGGCGACCAGATAGCGGCGTCGGGCTGGGATGGTCGCCTCCGTGGGGCGCAGCCACCGCATCAGGTCGAAGGCGCTGCACTGCCGGGTGATCCCCCCCACCGTCGTGACCGGCGGATCGGTGCGCGGTATGAAATCGATGTCGGGAAAGCTGCGCCGGAACAGCGGCAACAGCTTTGGGGTGGTGTCGATGACGACGCGCTCCGCGCGTTCGGCGATCTCACCATAGAGGCCGGCATAGAGAATTTCCTCCCCGATGGCGTATGGCTGCCAGACCCGCAGCCGCTCTCCGGCAAGGGGGGCTCCCACCCAACGCGGCTCCGGAAACCGGCGCGCCCGTCCGGCGAATGGGCCATCGGGATAGGCGGCGTACCCTCGGTCGAGGTGGTGCCAAGCCTCCGCAAGACGGCCAAGGCCAAGGTGAATCCGGCAAAGGTTGAAATGTGCCCGCCAATCCCGGGCGTCGCCGGCCACGGCGCCGGTCAAGGCATCGACCGCTTCGCCGATCCGGGATTGCTGGAACAGTGCCAGGCCCAACGCGCACAACAGTCGCGGATGGTCCGGAGCGGTCCGCAGGCCGGCGCGGGCATGCTCCTCGGCGCCGAGCAGGTCATTGACCTCCCTGCGCGCGTCGGACAGGACGGCCCTGGCTTCGGGACATTCGGGATCGGTCCGCAACACATCCTGGGCCGTCTCAGCGGCCTCGTCGAACCGGCTGAGCGACGAGAGCGTCTTCGCCAGTTCGATCAGCGCCCCACCATGACCGGGCGCCAGGGCGAGGCAGGAGCGCAGGCTGTGCTCCGCTTCCTGAAATTGACCAGACAGCAGGTGGACACGGCCGAGATTCAGGTGAATGTCCGCGTTATCGGGGATGCGTGCGACCGCCGTGGCGAGGCTGTCCCGTGCCTCGTCCAGTCGGTCCATCTGCGCCTGGGCGATTCCCTGAAGGTACAGCGCATTGCCGTTTTCCGGATCGACCGCCAGGATTTGCCGGCAAACATGCTCGGCCTGCGCCGGTTGCCCCGCTTGCAGGCAGTCGACGGCCACCATCAGCGCTTCCTGGAGCGTCGCCATCCGGGTTCTTCCTCACACGGGCGTTAAGCCGGTGGAAGGCTACGGGTTGGAAATGGCGCCAGTCAAGCCACGCGGCGGTGCAGGCATATGGTCCCGCTCATACGGCGACACTGGCACCTTTGCCATCCCGCTGCTAAATATAGCCCCGAACGATGAGGGCCGAGGGGCAGCGACGCTTCCGGCCCTCCTTCTCTTTGTCGCTACGCTGGTTACGGGATTCGCGCATGTCCGAGCTTCTGGACGCTGTTTCCCGGCGTCGAACCTTCGCGATCATCGCGCACCCCGACGCCGGCAAGACCACCCTCACCGAAAAGCTGCTGCTGTTCGGTGGTGCCATTCAGATGGCCGGCGCCGTGAAGGCCCGCGGCGAGCAGCGCCGCGCCAAGTCGGACTGGATGAAGGTGGAGCGCGAGCGCGGCATCTCCGTGACCGCGTCCGTCATGACCTTCGATTACGAGGGGCGCACCTTCAACCTGCTGGACACGCCGGGCCACGAGGACTTCTCGGAGGACACCTACCGGACGCTGACCGCGGTGGACAGCGCCGTCATGGTGATCGACGGCGCGAAGGGCATCGAAAGCCAGACCCTGAAGCTGTTCGAGGTCTGCCGCCTGCGCGACGTGCCGATCATCACCTTCTGCAACAAGATGGACCGCGAGGCGCGCGATCCCTTCGACCTCATCTCCGAGATCGAAAGCTCGCTGGCGCTGGAGGTCACCCCGGCGAGCTGGCCTATCGGCATGGGCCGCGATTTCCTCGGCTGCTACGACCTGATCCGCGACCGCCTGATCCTGATGGATCGCACCAAGGGCGACGAGATCGACGACGGCATCGAGTGCAACGGCCTCGACGACCCGCGCCTCGACGAGCTGCTGCCGGACCACGCCGTGGCGAAGCTGCGCGAGGAGGTGGAGATGGCCCGCGGGCTGATGCCGCCCTTCGACCTGGAGGCCTATCGCGCCGGCCATCTGACGCCGATTTATTTCGGCTCGGCGATCAACAACTTCGGCGTGCGCGAGCTGCTCCAGGGCCTCGCTGAGAACGCCCCGCCGCCGCGCCCGCAGCCGGCGGAGCAGCGCTCGGTGCAGCCGGACGAGGGCAAGTTCAGCGGCTTCGTGTTCAAGGTCCAGGCCAACATGGACCCCAACCACCGCGACCGCATCGCCTTCGTGCGCATCTGCTCCGGCAAGTTCAAGCGCGGCGCCAAGCTGAAGCATGTCCGCTCGGGCAAGCTGATGGCGGTGAACAACGCCGTGCTGTTCCTGGCCCGCGACCGCGAATTGGCGGAAGAGGCGTGGCCCGGCGACATCATGGGCATCCCCAACCACGGCAGCCTTCGCATCGGCGACACGCTGACCGAGGGTGAGGATCTGCGCTTCACCGGCGTGCCGAGTTTCGCGCCGGAACTGCTGCAGCGCGTTCGGCTGGAAGACCCGATGCGCGTGAAGCACCTGCGCAAGGCGCTGGAGCATTTCGCAGAGGAGGGCGCCTCCCAGGTGTTCAAGCCACTGACCGGGGCGGATTGGGTGGTCGGCGTGGTCGGCCAGCTCCAGTTCGAGGTGCTGGCCGCCCGCATCGAGGCGGAATACGGCCTCGCCGCCCGCTTCGAAGGGGCGGGGGTGGACGCCGCCCGCTGGATCGAGACGGACGACGAGGACCAGCTCAAGAAGTTCCTCGACCTCAACCGCTCGGCGGCGGCGGAGGACCATGACGGCGCGCTGGTGTTCCTGGCCCGCAACGCCTGGCATCTGAACCGCACGCAGGAGGATTTTCCGGCCCTGCGCTTCCTGAAGACCCGCGAGCAAAACCGCAAGGTGCATACCGCGGCGTAACGTTCATACAGAACCATGCGGAACGCGCTGACCATTGGCTGGCATCGCGTTCCGCGTGTTGCTCCGCCCCTCTGATTCGAGTAGCGTTCGCTGATGCAGCCTCCGCGGCATGGTGCCGCAAGGCGTTGTGCTTCAAGGTTTCGGGGCGAGATCAGAGAAACGGCGGAATTTCTGGACCCGGCTGGACCGTGGTCGGAGACCGAAAAAGAGGGGCGGCATGTTCGGTGGCGTGGAAGCCTTCTTCGACACCAGCGCGTACTTGCCTCACGGCGTATGCCTGTTCTGGCGTCCGGAAATCCTGACCCTGCACATCGTCTCCGATGTGCTGACTGGCTTGTCCTATTATTCGATCCCGGTGGCGCTGCTTTACTTCGTCGTGAAGCGCCGCGACGTGGCCTTCACCTGGATCGTCTGGCTGTTCGCCGCCTTCATTCTGGCATGCGGCACGACGCATTTCTTCAGCTTGTGGACCTTGTGGTACCCCGACTATGCCGTGGAGGGCATTGTCAAGGCGCTGACCGCTCTGGTGTCCGTGCTGACCGCCGTCGCCTTGTGGGTGCAGATGCCGAAGGCGCTCGCCCTGCCCAGCGCCACCCAGCTCGCCGACGCCAACGCGGCATTGCAGCGCGAGATCGAGATCCGGCGCCAGGCCGAACTGCGCTACGCCAGCTTCTTCAACAATCTGGCGGAGGGGCTGTTCGTCGTCACGGTGCTGCCGGATGGTGACTTTGTCTTCGACACGCTGAACCCAGCCCATGCGCGGGCGACGGGGATCGACCCGGAAACCATCCGCGGCCGGCTGGTCCGCGAGGCCGTTCCCCCGGAGACGGCCGATGCGGTGATCGAGCGCTACAGCGCCTGCGTCGCCGCGGGGGGACCCATCGATTACGAGGAGACGCTGGCTCTCCCCGTTGGACAGCGCACGTGGCACACGGTTCTGGTGCCGGTGCGCGGCGAGGATGGTCGGGTGGTCCAGATCCTCGGCAGCTCCCGCGACATCACCGACCGCAAGAGGCTTCAGGAGGAGCTGGTCCAGACCTCGAAGCTGGCGACGCTGGGCACGCTCGCCGCCGGCATGGCCCATGAGATGAGCCAGCCCCTGAACATCATCCGGATCTGGGCGGAGAACGCCCTGTCCCGCCTGCGCGACGGCGACACCGACACCGCGCGCCTGGACAAGGTGTTGACCATCATGTCGGAGCAGGCGGAGCGCATGGGCCGCATCATCGACCACATGCGCACCTTCAGCCGCCGCGACGGCGCAACCCAGCGCTTCGAACCAGCGGCCTGCGTCCGCTCCGCCGTGGAGTTGGTGTCCAACCAGTTCGCCCTGGAGAACATCGAGGTCGTGAGCGACGTCCCGGCTGTCGACTGCGTCGCTCGCGGGCGTCCCCTGCAACTGGAGCAGGTGCTGGTGAATCTGCTGTCCAACGCGCGCGACGCCATCCTGGAATGGCGCGCCGACCCCGACGGGTCGCCGGCCGCCGGCCGGATCGACGTCTGGATGCGCTGCGACCTGACCGCTGGGCGGGCCGTCATCACCATCACCGACGACGGTGGCGGCATCGACCCGGGCATCCTGCCACGCATCTTCGATCCCTTCTTCACGACCAAGGAGGTCGGGAAGGGATCGGGCCTCGGCCTGTCCATCGGCTATGGCATCATCGATTCCATGGGCGGACGGATCGACGCGGCGAATATCGATCACGGGAATGGAAGCCGGGGCGTCCGTTTCACCATCACCGTGCCGGTGTCCCATCCCTCCGTTCAGGACGTGGAGCGCGCTCATGCCTGACCCCGTCACCGCTCCGCTGCATGTCCTGGTGGCCGAAGACGAGGCTCTGGCCGCCATGGCGCTGGAGGATTTTCTATCCCGCAAGGGATACCGGGTGACCCTGGCCCAGGACGGGCAGGAGGGGCTGGAGCGCTACAGCGCCGACCCCGCCGATCTCGTCATCACCGACCTGCGCATGCCGCGGATGGACGGCCGCGCCCTGATCCGCGAGCTGCGGACCCGGGCGGCCGGCCTGCCGATCCTGGTGATGACCGGGTTCCTGTCGATGGAGGCGGGGGAAGACGACCTGACGTCTGACCGCTGGCAGCCGCTGGTGGTGCTGCGCAAGCCGGTCAGCCCGCAGGTCATCCTGGACACGCTCGCCAGCCTCGCCCAGGCGGCGAAGCTGCGACCCGCATGATCGCCGACCGTTAGAAGCGGATTGCGATCCGCTTTGGACCGCGACGGTGGTCCCGGTCGCGCATGCGACCGGAGCCCGCCTCTCGCGGGAACAGAGTTCCCGCTGGCGGCAGGCGGATGCTGTCGGCATCCGCTGAGAGCTGGCAAACGAGGCGATGAGAGTCTAAAGCGAACGATAGTTCGCTTTAGAAACGGTCGCGCAGTTCCGGCAGGGGGACGATGCGGACCCCTTTGGCCTCCAGCGTGCGGCGCAGGTTGCCGGCCATGGCGACGGCGCTCGGCTCGTCGCCGTGGACGCAGACGGAATGGACGGTGCAGGGGATGCGCGTGCCGGTGACCGACAGGATCACGCCCTCCTCCAGCATGCGCAGGACGTTGGCGGCCGCCACGTCCGGGTCGTGGACCATGGCGCCGGGCTGGCCGCGCGGCACCAAGTTGCCGTTGTCGTCGTAGGCGCGGTCGGCAAAGACCTCCTCCGCCGTGGGCAGGCCCAGCGTCCGCCCGGCCCGCGCCATCTCCGAACCGGCGGTGGCGAGGTAGATCAGCGAGGGATCGACGCCCTTGATCGCCCGTCCGATGGCCAGGGCCAGCCCCTCGTCCACCGCCGCCATGTTGTTCAGCGCGCCGTGCGCCTTCACATGGGTAACCGTGCCGCCGCTGGCGGCGGCGACGCCCATCAGCGCGCCGATCTGGTAGGCGACCATCGCCTCGACCTCCGCCGCCGACATCCGCAGGGGCCGGCGCCCGAAGCCCTGGAGATCGGGGTAGGAGGGGTGGGCGCCCAGGCTGACGCCTTTCGCCACCGCGTTCCGGACGGTCCGCGTCATCACCAGCGGGTCGCCCGCATGGAATCCGCAGGCGATGTTGGCGGAGGCGACGATGCCGAGCATGGAGTCGTCGTCGCCGATGTCGTAGGCGCCGAAGCCCTCGCCCAGGTCGGCGTTCAGGTTCACGGTGATGGTCATGGTGCCCTCCCGCACATCTCTTCTCGGTTCAGGATGTCGCCGTTGCCGTTGACGATGTCGACGACTCCGGACACGAGGTTTTCCGCGTAGAGCGCTTCCAGATCGACGCCGCCCGCCGGGCGCACCGGGCGGATGGCGCGGACCCAGGCGGCGATGGTCTGTTCCTGGCGCCGCCGGATGACCTCCGCCTCCTCCACCGTGACGGCGCGGAAGCTGAGGGTGCAGCCAGGGCTCAGCCGGCCGACGCGGGGAAGGTCGGCTGAGATCACCGTGGCGATCTTGGCGTAGCCGCCCGCCGTCTGGTGGTCGTTCAGCAGAAGGATCGGCTGGCCGTTGCCCGGCACCTGGATCGAGCCGGTGACCAGCCCGTCCGACGGGATGTCGGCGGAGCCGGTGTGGGCCAGCGTCGGCCCATCGAGCCGCAGGCCCATGCGATCGGCGTCCTTGCCAACGCGGTAGGTCGCCGACAGGAAGGTCTCCACCGCTTCCGCCGTGAAGCGGTCCTCCTGCGGGCCGAGCACCACCCGTACCGGCCCGCCGCCGTAGTCCGGCGGCTCCGGCAGTTCCACGTCGCCGTCCGGCGGGGCGTCGTTGCGGTTGAGCGGCAAACGCGCCCCGTCGCCCAGCGGCTTGCCGCCGAGCGGCCCGATGCCGGCGCGCACGTAGGTGGACAGGCTGCCCAGGAAGGGCTCCAGCGCGAAGCCGCCAGCCACCGCCAGACAGGCGACCGCCGCCCCGGTGATGGCGCCCAGCTTCAGCACGTCGCCGCGGGCCAGCGTGTGGCTGCGGTGGGGGGCCAGCGCTTGGGGTGATTCTCCCTCGCGTTCCAGGCTCAGCGCCATTGGGCCGACGACGGCGACGCGCACGCCGTCGGCCTCCACCTTCAGCGCCGGTCCAAGCAGGGCGATCTCCACCCCCGCCGTGCCCGGCGGGTTGCCGACCAGCGCGTTGGCCAGGCGCAGGGCGATGGGGTCGAGCGCGCCGGCCACCGGCATGCCGAGTTCCTGATGGCCGAAGCGGCCGAGGTCCTGGATGGTGGCGAAGAGCCCCGGCCGGACGACGGTCAGGCAGGGGGCGTTCATGGCGTAGCCCTCAGCGTGTCGGGATCGAAGCGTCCGGTGGCGGCCTCGGCCGACAGCGCGTCGAAGCGGGCGCGGTCCACCGCCTCGAACCGCACCCGGTCGCCCGCGGCCAGCAGGACCGGGGAGGGGCGGGCGCCGTCGTAGAGCGGCACCGGGCAGCGCCCGATCAGATGCCAGCCGCCGGGGCTCTCCCACGGGTAGACGGTGGTCAGCCGCCCGGCGGTGGCGACCGACCCCGCCGGCACGCGGACGCGCGGCTCGCTGCGCCGCGGCTTCTCCAGCTCCGCCGGCAGATCGCCCATGTAGGCGAAGCCCGGCATGAAGCCCAGCATGTAGACGAAATACTCGGTCGATCCATGGAGATCGATCAGCCGCTCCTCCGACAGGCCGAGCGAGGCGGACAGCTCCGCGAGGTCCGGTCCCAGCTCGGCGTCGTAGCAGACGGGCAGGCGCCACAGGGCGCCTTCGGCCGGGGCGTCCCCGGCGTGGGCCAGTTCCGCCTCGACCGCGGCCTGGACCTCCCGGCGGCTGGTCACCGCCGGGTCGTAGACGACCTGGAGCGAGCGGAAGGTCGGCACCGTCTCCACCAGACCCGGCGGCGCGGCGGCCTTCAGCCGGGCGTGCAGGGCCATGACGCGGGCGTTGGTCGGGCGGTCGATGCCCTCGCCGAACTCCACGTTGAAGGCGGTGTCGCCCGCCGTGGTGAAACGGACGTCCATGATGCCCCTCATCACCCGATCATCAGCGAGGGCAGCCACGACACCATGCCCGGGAAGATCCAGAGCAGGGCCACCATGACGATCATCATCAGGAAGAAAGGCAGGCTGGCCCTGGCGATGGTGAAGATGTTCTTGCCCGTCATCGATTGCAGGACGAACAGGTTGAAGCCCACCGGCGGGGTGATCTGGGCCATCTCCACCACGATGATGATGTAGATGCCGAACCACAGCAGATCGATCCCGGCGTTCTGCACCATCGGCAGGATCACCGAGGTGGTCAGTACGACCATCGAGATGCCGTCGAGGAAGCAACCCATCACGATGAAGAACAGCGTCAGTACGACCAGCAGCGACGCGGTGGAGAGCTGCATGGAGGTGATCCACTCCGCCAGCAGGCGCGGAATGCCGGTGTAGCCCATGGCGACGGTCAGGAAGGCCGCCCCCGCCAGGATGAAGCCGATCATGCAGGAGGTGTGGGCCGCGCCCAGGACGCTGTCGCGGAAGGTCGCCCAGCTCATCGTGCCGGTGACCAGCGCCAGCAGCAGCGACCCCAGGACGCCGATGCCCGCGGCCTCCGTCGGCGTGGCGATGCCCGCGTAGATGGAGCCGAGCACGCCCGCGATCAGCAGCATCACGGGGATCAGCGACCCGGAGTCGCGGATCTTCTCCGCGAAGCTCTGGCGCGCCTCACGCGGCGGCACGCGGCCGGGATTGAGCAGGGACCAGCCGCCGACGTAGAGCATGAACAGGCCGGTCAGCACGATGCCCGGAATGACGCCGGCGATGAACAGCCGGGCGATGGACACGTCCGCCGCCACGCCGTAGACGATCATGATGATCGAGGGCGGAATCAGCAGGCCCAGCGTGCCGGCGCCGGCCAGCGAGCCGACGATCATCATCGGGTCGTAGCCGCGCCGGGTCAGTTCCGGGATGGTCATCCGCCCGATGGTCGCGGCGGTCGCGGCCGAGGAGCCGGAGACGGCGGCGAAGATCGTGCAGCCGACGATGTTGACGTGCATCAGCCGCCCCGGAAGCCAGCCCGTCCATGGCGCCAGCCCCTTGAACATGTCGGACGAGATGCGCGTCCGGAACAGGATCTCGCCCATCCAGATGAACAGGGGCAGGGCGGTCAGGGTCCAGCTCGTGCTCGCGCCCCAGATGTTGGTCGCCATGACCATGCCGACGGGGCGGGTGGTGAACAGCGCCATGGCGACGAAGCCGACGCCGGCCAGTGCCAGCGCCACCCAGATGCCGGTCCCCAGCATCAGGAGCATCGTCACGACGACGACGATGGAAGCGGTTGTCTGGTCCATCGGTCAGCCCTCGCTCTGCATGCCGGCGCTTTGGTAGGACGCCTCGCGCCCCTGGATCACCGCCAGCAGATCGTCGAGGAAGGCGATCACCAGGATCACCAGCCCGACGCCCATGGCGGCCTGCGGAATCCACAGCGGGATGGGCAGAACGCCCTGTCCCAGATCGCCGAAATCGTAGGAATCGTAGGTCATGCGCAGCCAGTACCACGCGAAATAGCCGCTGAGCGCCGTGCCGAAGCCGAGGCAGATCAGCTCCACGACGCGCCGGGGGCCGCCGCGCAACCGGTCCACCAGCACGCCGACGCGGATGTGCGCGCCGCGGCGCAGCGCCGGACCGAGCATCAGGAAAAAGGAAGCGGCCATGCAGTAGCCGGCCAGCTCGTCGGCTCCCGGCACCATGCGGTTGGCCAACCGGGCGAAGACCTGGGACACGATCAGCACGGCGATCAGCACCAGGAACACCGCGCCCAAAATCTCGGCGGCGCGGTAAAGGAAGGTCAATGCGGTGCGCATGGCGCGACCACCTCCGGGTAGGGCGGGCGGGGAGTGCTTTTTTTGGTGGTGGGCGTGTTGCCCCCACCCCGGCCCTCCCCCGCTATCGCAGGGGAGGGAGTTTAAATCCCCTCCCCTGCGAAGCGGGGAAGGGTTAGGGTGGGGGCAAGCGCCGCCGCTTACTTCCGGAAGGCCGAAATGATCGCCTCGCCGTCGGCGCCGGCGGCCTTGGTCCACTCGTCGGTCATCGTCTTGCCGATGGCGGCGAAGCCGTCCTTGATCGCCGCGGACGGGGTCAGCACCTTCATGCCGTTGCCGGACAGCGTCTGGTTCAGCTCCGCCGTCTTCTTCTCCCACTCGGTCCAGCCGGTGGCCTCGGCCTTGGCGGCGGCCTGCTCGACGGCCTTCTTCGTGGCGTCGTCCAGGCCCTTCCAGACCTCGGTGCTGACGAACACCATGTTGCGCGGCAGCCAGGCCTGCACGTCGTAATAGACGTTCACGAAGTCCCACGCCTTGGTGTCCACGCCGGTCGCGGCGGAGGTCATCATGGCGGTGACGATGCCGGTGCCGAAGGCCTGCGACACCTCGGCGGCTTCGATCTTGGTCGGCACGGCGCCGGCCAGCTCGGCGATGCGGGTGGTGGCCGGGTTGTAGGCGCGGAACTTCTGCCCCTTCAGGTCGGCGACGGAGCCGATCTCCTGCTTCACGTAGAGGCCCTGCGGCGGCCACGGGATCGAGTAGAGGAGCTTCAGGCGCTGACGCTCCAGCTTCTTCTCCAGATAGGGCTTCGACGCCTCGTAGAGCTTCTTCGAGGCGGCGAAATCGGTCGCCAGGAAGGGCACGGAGTCGAGGCCGTAGAGCGGGTCCTCGTTCGCCCAGGAGCTGATGAGCACCTCGCCGATCTGGGCCTGACCCGACTGGACGGCGCGCTTGATCTCCGGATGCTTGACCAGCGAGCCGTTGGAATGGACGGTGATCTGGATCTTGCCGTTGGTCGCCGCCTTCACGTCCTCGGCGAACTGGCGCACCGTGATGGTGTGCAGGTTCGTGTCGGGGTAGGGGGTCGGCATGTCCCAGGTCTCGGCGAAGGCCGCGACCGGGGTGGCGCAGAGGCCGATGCCGAAGGCGGCGGCGGCGAGGCGGGTCCGCAGGGTGATCGCGGTCATGTGATGAAGCTCCCTGTTCTTATCTGAAGAGTTGCGCGACCGAAGGGGACACGCCCTCCAGCTCGGCGTTCAGCCGGTCGGTGACCAGCATGTGGCCGGGGCTGTGGGCGATGGCGAAGGGCAGGCGGGCGGCGGCGAGCGCCACCTGGGGGGTGACGCCGCAGGCCCAGAAGACGGGGACCTCGCCGGGGGCGAGCGGAACGGAGTCGCCGAACTCCGGCCGGGAGAGGTCGCGGATGCCGAGCGCCGCCGGGTCGCCAACGTGCACCGGCGCGCCGTGCACGGCGGCGTAGCGACCGGTCACCGCGGCGGCGCGTTCGGCCTGCGCGGGCGTCATCGGGCGCATTGACACCACCATGCGGCCGGCGAAGGGCGGGACGGCCACGCAGTGCCGGTCGGTCAAGTACATCGGCACATTGCAGCCGCGCTCGATGTGGCGGACCGGCAGGCCGGCGGCGAGCAGCGCCTCCTCGAAGGAGAAGGAGCAGCCGATGGCGAAGGCGACCAGATCGTCGCGCCAGACCGACAGCAGGTCCTCCGGTTCCTCCGCCAGCCGGCCGTCGCGGTAGACGCGGTAGCGCGGGAAGTCGGTGCGCAGGTCGAGGTCCGCGCCAAGCTCGGCGAAGCGGTGGTCGCCCGGCGCCGACACGGCGAGCAGCGGGCAGGGCACCGGGTTGGCGCGGCAGAAGCGCTCGAAGGCGGGGGCCACGTCGGCGGGGACGATGGCGAGGTTCGCCTGCACATGGCCCGGCGCCAGTCCGGCGGTCGGCCCGCGATGCTCCCCCCGGCGGATCGCCAGACGCGCCAGCAGGGCGGCGGACGGGGTGCCGGGCGGGGAAGGGGTGCTTGGGGTCACGGACTGCATGGCGGGCAAAACCTCGGTGACCGAACTGTTGTGTCCTAAGGGTTCACGCATCGGACCGATCCGTCAAATTTTCATTTTGGATCGTTTGCGATAAATGGCGTTTATCAGTCGGCGCCCCGTGCCGTTGCGCCCGCACGATCTCCAAGGCCATGTCCGCCACGATGGGCACCAGCGGGTTGTCGCTGTCCACCGGGTGGCAGATGGTGAAGTCGAGATCGGGCAGCGGGTCCTCCGCCGGGATCAGCCGCAGCAGCCCCTCGGCCAGCTCGCGCTCGATCACCGCGGGCGGGATGGCGCTGATTCCGATGCCGTCCAGGGTCATCCGCACGATGCTGGCGAGCGAGCTGTTGCCGTAGAAGCGCAGCGGGGGCAGGCCGGGCCGCTTGAACATCTGCTGGATGGCCACCGACGGCTTGGTCTGCCGCGAAAAGGTGATGACCGGGTAGCGCGCCAGATCGGCCAGCCCCAGCCGCCCGGCGGGCAGGTCGAGCGAGGGGCTGGCCACCCAGGCCATGGAGTAGCTGCTCAGTTCGTGGTTGCGCATGTCCGGCTCGGCCACCGGACCCAGCATGAAGGCGATGTCGAGGTCGTGCGCCAGCAACCCGTTGCGCAGATGGATGGAGGTGTCGACCTCAATCTCCAGGCTGACCAGCGGGAAGCGGTTGTGCAGCCGCTCGATCAGGCGGCTCAACCAAGTGTGGACGATGGTTTCCGCCACGCCCAGCCGGATCAGCCCGCGCAGGGTCGTCGATTCGGCGACCGCGTGGACCAGCTCGGCCTGGAGCGTCAGCATCCGCTCGGCGTGGTCCAGCAGTTCCATGCCCTTCAGCGTCAGCGTCACCCGCCGGGTGCCGCGGTTGAACAGCTGGACGCCCAGCTCCTTTTCCAACTGGGCGATGCGGGCGGAGATGGCCGGCTGTGTGGTGTTCAGCCGCCCCGCCGCGGCGCGGAAGCCGCCCAAACGGGCGATCCACACGAAGGCTTCCAAGTTCTTTAGGTCCAGCATCGCCGAATTGCTCCGCAGCCCATACCCGCTGTTACAGTCTGTTACCAAATGGCTGTAGGATGGACATTAACCTGCAAAGCCTCTCCTGCGATAATGGGCCGCATTGCCTTATGGCGGGATGGCGCGCTCCGGCCGGACCGGGCAGCCCTACCGGGAGTTCGATGTGACGAAACGCATAGCGCTGTTTGCGCTCCTGCTGGCCGCGCTGATGGGCGGCGGTTACTGGTACACCCACCGGGCGGGCGGGGCCGACGCGCAGACGGCGAAGGCCGCCGCCCCGGCCGGACCTCGCGCGCTCCCAGTGGTCATCCGCACGGTCGAGCAGCGCGCGGTGCCGGAGCGGTTGGGCACCATCGGCTCGGTCCAGCCGGTGGCCGCCATCGCCATCAAGGCGCGCGTCGATTCGGTCGTCGAGACGGTCCACTTCACCGAGGGGCAGGAGGTGAAGGCGGGCGACCTGCTGTTCACCCTCGACTCCCGCGCGCTGGAGGCTCAGCTCCGTCAGGCCCAGGCCAATCTGGAGCGCGACCGCGCCAACCTCGACAAGGCGCGCGGCGACGTGAAGCGCTACGAGCAACTCGTCCGCTCCAACACCGTTGCCCGCCAGCAGTACGACGCCGCGGTGGCCGCCGCCGACGCGCTGGAGGCCACCGTGAAGGCCGGGCAGGCGGCCATTGAGGCGGCCAAGGTCTCGCTCAGCTTCACCCGCATCGCTGCCCCCATGGACGGGCGCACCGGTGCGGTGAACGCCAAGCCCGGCACGATGGTGCGCGCGGCGGACGCCACGCCGCTGGTCACGCTGACCCAGCTCCGCCCGATCACCGTCGCCTTCAACGTGCCGGAACGCCATCTGCCGACCATCCGTGCGGCGATGGAGACGAGCAAGCTGGCGGTCACCGCCGGCATTCCGGGCGCCGCCGTGCCGCCCGCCGAGGGCGTCTTGAATTTCGTGGACAGCCAGGTCGACCAGCAGACCGGCACGATCCTGGTGAAGGGCCAGTTCGAGAACGCCGACACGCGGCTGTGGCCGGGCCAGTTCGTCGACGTGGTTCTGACCCTGCGGGTCGAGCCGCAGGCCCTGACCCTGCCGGAAGAGGCGGTGCAGACCGGCCAGCAGGGCCGTTTCGTCTATGTGGTCAAGCCCGACGACACGGTGGAAATCCGCAACGTCACCGTGGCGCGCAGCCAGGAGGGCACCGCCGTCATCGCCGACGGGGTGCAGGCCGGTGAGCGCGTGGTGGTCGACGGCCAGTCCCGCCTGTATCCCGGCGCCAAGGTCGCCGCCGCCAAGAACGGCGGCAAGGAGGGGGCCAACGGCAAGGCTCCCCTCACCGGAGGCGCGTCATGACCCTCTCGGAGCTGTGCATCCGCCGTCCGGTGATGACCATCCTGCTGACGGCGGCGCTGGTTCTGGGGGGGCTCGCGGCCTACCGCCAATTGCCCGTCGCGGCGCTGCCGCGGGTGGACTTCCCGGTCATCAACGTCTCCGCCACGCTGCCCGGCGCCAGCCCGGAAACCATGGCGGCCTCGGTCGCCAGCCCGCTGGAGCGTGAATTCTCGACCATCGCCGGCATCGACACGATCACCTCGACGTCGAGCCTCGGCAACACCTCCATCACCATCCAGTTCGTCCTGGAGCGCGACATCGACGCCGCCGCTCAGGACGTCCAGGCGGCCATTGCCCGCACCCAGCGCCGCCTGCCGGCGGAGATGACCACCGCGCCCAGCTATCGCAAGGTGAATCCGGCCGACCAGCCGGTGCTGATGCTGGCGCTGTCGTCGCCGACGCTGACGCTGTCGTCGCTGAACGACTTCGCGGAGACCGCGGTCCAGCCCAAGGTCGCCACCCTGCCGGGCGTCGCCCAGGTGCAGATCTACGGCGCGCAGAAATACGCCGTGCGCGTCCAGGTCGACCCCAACGCGCTGGCCGTGCGCGGCATCGGCATCGACGAGCTTCAGCGGTCGCTGGCCGCCGCCAACGCCAACACGCCGGTCGGCACGCTGTCCGGGGCCAAGCAGCAGCTCGTGCTGGCCGCCAACCCGCAGCTTCCCGATGCCGAGGCCTTTCGCGGCCTGATCGTCGCCTACCGCAACGGCGCCCCGGTCCGGCTGGGCGACGTGGCGACCGTTCTGGACAGCGTCGAGAACGCCCGCACGGCGAGCTGGCACAACGGCACCCGCGCCATCGTGATGGCCGTGCAGCGCCAACCCGACGCCAACACGGTGGACGTGGTGGACCGGGTGCGCAACCTGCTGCCCACCTTCCGCGCGCAGCTTCCGCCCAGCGCCAAGGTGGAGGTGGTGAACGACCGGTCCACCTCGATCCGCGAGGCGGTGGAGGACGTCCAGTTCACGCTGGGCCTGACCATCGCGCTGGTCGTTCTGGTCATCTTCCTGTTCCTGCGTCGCCTGACGGCGACGATGATCCCGGCGCTGACCGTGCCGATCTCGCTGATCGCGACGGCGGGCGGGATGCATCTGATGGGCTTCTCCATCGACAACATCTCGCTGATGGCGCTGACGCTGGCGGTCGGCCTCGTCGTCGACGACGCCATCGTGATGATGGAGAACATCGTCCGCTACGTCGAAGAGGGGATGCAGCCCTTCGAGGCGGCCCTCAAGGGCTCGCGGGAGATCGGCTTCACCATCATCTCCATCACTGTATCGCTGGTGGCCGTCTTCATCCCGATCCTGCTGATGGGCGGGGTGGTCGGGCGCGTCTTCCACGAGTTCGCTCTGGTGGTGACCATGGCGATCAGCGCCTCGGCCTTCGTGGCGCTGACGCTGACGCCGATGATGTGCGCCCGCATGCTGACCCACGAACCGCACGGCGCCAAGGAGGGCTGGTTCGGCCGCGTCCTGGAGGGCGGGTTCAGCGCGCTGCACCGCGGCTACGCCGTGACCCTGCGGATGGCGCTGAGGCACCGCCCGGTGATGGGGCTGGTCATGATCGCGACGGTGGTGGGCTCGGCCCTGCTGTTCCAGGCCATCCCCAAGGGCTTCTTCCCGACCGAGGACATCGGCCAGATCACCGTCTCGACGGAGGCGGCACCCGACATCTCCTTCCCGGCCATGGCCGAGCGGCAGCAGGAGGTGGCTCGGATCATCCAGGCCCACCCGGCGGTGGCGGACATGACCTCGTCGGTCGCCATCGGCGGCAATTCGGTGAACACCGGCCGCATGTTCGTCGTGCTGAAGCCGCGCGCCGAGCGGCCGCCGGCGGGCGAGGTGATCCAGCAGCTCCGCCGCCAGCTTGCCGGGATTCCCGGCATGGCGGTCTACATGCAGCCGGTGCAGAATCTGCGCATCGGCGGCCGTTCGTCCAAGAACGAGTTCCAGTACACCATCCAGGGCTTGAACACGGAGGAGTTGTACGCGTGGTCCGCAAGACTGGAGCGGGCGATGCACGACATTCCGATCCTCCAGGACGTGACCAGCGACCTCCAGCTCAACAGCCCGCAGGCCTATGTGCATGTGGACCGCGAGAAGGCGGCGACGCTGGGGATCGGGGTCGATCAGGTGCGCTCCACCCTCTACAGCGCCTTCGGCCAGCGGCAGGTGTCGACGATCTACACGCCGACCAACGACTATCAGGTGCTGATCGAGCTGGCGCCCAAGTACCAGCAGGACGACAACGCGCTGTCGCGAATCTATGTGCGCTCCGGCTCCGGCAAGCTGGTGCCGCTGGACGCCTTCGCCAGCGTGCAGCGCACCGCCGGGCCGCTGACGGTCAACCATCAGGGCCAGCTTCCCGCCGTCACCCTGTCCTTCAACGTGGCGCCCGGCCATTCGCTGGGCGAGGCGGTGAACGCCGTCCGGCAGGCGGAGCTGGAGATGGCCCTGCCGCCGGGCATCACCACCGGCTTCGCCGGCACCGCCCAGGTGTTCGAGGATGCGCAGAAGAGCCAGGGCCTGCTTCTGCTCGCCGCGGTGCTGGTGATCTACATCGTGCTCGGCGTGCTGTACGAGAGCTTCATCCACCCGCTGACCATCCTGTCCGGCCTGCCGTCCGCGGCCATCGGGGCGCTGGCGACGCTGATGGTGTTCGGGCAGGAGCTGAGCGTCATCGCGATCATCGGCATCCTGATGCTGATCGGCATCGTGAAGAAGAACGCGATCATGATGATCGACTTCGCCATCGACGCGCAGCGCAACCAGGGCATGACCGCGCGCGAGGCGATCGAGCAGGCCTGCCTGCTGCGCTTCCGCCCGATCATGATGACGACCATGGCGGCGATCATGGGCACCCTGCCCATCGCCGTCGCCCACGGCGCCGCCGCAGAGCTTCGCCAGCCGCTCGGCCTCGCGGTGGTTGGCGGCCTGTGCGTGTCGCAGATCCTGACGCTCTACATCACGCCGGTCCTGTTCCTCTACATGGAGGACGCCGGCAACGCCGTCTCCCGCCTGTGGAAACGCCGTCACGGCGCCGCCCCGGAGGCGCCGCACCCGGTGCCGGGCGCGGAATGAGCGGCGAAGGCTAGGTGGCGCCGCCGGCCAGCCGCGTCACCAGCTCGCGGCTGTGGCTGGGCAGGGCGCCCAGCCGGCGGACGCAGACGACCAGCGAGCGGACCGCCCAGGGGTCGGTCAGGCGCACCGTGCGGATTTTCGTGAAGCGGCGGCAGCGCTTCGCCGAGGCTTCCGGGACGATGCCGAGCCCCACCCCCTGCTCGACCATCCGGCAGATCCCGTCGAAGCCGCGCACCCGCACGCGCAGCTTCAGCGGGCGGCCGGCACGGATGGCGTGCTCGTTGATGTGCTGCTGAAGGGCGTTGCGCGTCGCCAGCCCGACGAAATCCTCCTCCAGAACCTCGCGCAAGGCGACGCTGCGTCGGTTGGCCAGCGGGTGGCCGTGCGGGGTGACCAGCACCATGCGGTCGGTGCGGAAAGGAAAGACCTCCAGCCCCGACAGGTCGGCGTGATCGGACACCACCCCGGCGTCGGCCAGACCCTCCGCCACCGCCCGCACGATCTCGTGGCTGGGCCTTTCCTCCAGATCGATGTCGATGTTGGGATGGGCGGCGAGGAAGGGCGCCAGGGCCTCCGGCAGGAATTCCGCCAGGGCGGCGGTGTTGGAGAGCAGCCGGACATGGCCCTTCAGCCCCTTGGCGTAATCGCCCAGCTCGCCGCGCATCCGCTCCACCTGCTGGAGGAGGAGGCGGGCGTGATGGACCAGCGCCTCACCCGCCGGGGTCGGGCGGACGCCGCGCCGTCCGCGCTCCAGCAGCGGCACGCCGAGCGTCTCCTCCATCCCGCGGATTCGCGCGCTCGCCGAGGCGAGGGCGAGGTGCGTGCGCTCCGCGCCGTGGGTGATGCTCTCCGCCTCCGCCACGTTCAGGAACAGCCGCAGGTCGGTCAGGTCGAAGCGCATGGGCGGGTCTCCGGCAGGATAGAGCAGCCTTCGTCCAGCCCGAAGGCTGACTGCGTGACATCCACATTGCCGGAAGCCGTGGCCGGGCTTCAAGTGGTGAGCATGACCGACCTTCCCCTCCTCATCGTCGCCGCCATGGCCCTGACCTTCCTGCTGGCCGGGTTCGTCAAGGGCATGATCGGCCTGGGCCTGCCGACCGTCGCCATGGGTCTGCTCGGCCTCGTCATGCCGCCCGCCGAGGCGGCGGTGATCCTCATCGTGCCTTCGCTGGTGACGAATCTCTGGCAACTGGCCTTCGGCCCCGGCCTCGGCGCCACCATCGAGCGGTTCTGGCCGATGATGCTGGGGATCACGCTGGGCACCTGGGCCGGGGCGGGGCTGCTGGCCGGCGCCTCGTCGGGGCAGGCGGCGGCGGCGCTGGGCGGGGCGTTGGCGCTCTACGCGGTGGCCGGGCTGGTGAGGCTGCCGTTGCGGGTTCCGCCCGCAGCGGAATCCTGGCTGTCGCCGCTGGTTGGCGTGGCGACCGGTGTGGTGACGGCGGCCACCGGGGTCTTCGTCATCCCCGCCGTGCCCTATCTCCAGGCGCTCGATCTGGAGCGCGACCGGCTCATCCAGGCGCTCGGCCTGTCCTTCACCGTGTCCACCCTGGCTCTGGCCGCCGGGCTGGCGCAACACGGGCTGTTCGACGGCACGCTGGCCTGGGGCTCATTGGCCTCGCTGCTGCCGGCGCTCGCCGGGATGGCGCTCGGCCAGAGCCTCCGCCGGCGGGTGCGGGCGGAGGTGTTCCGGCGCTGCTTCTTCCTCGGCCTGCTGGCGCTCGGGCTGTTCCTGATGCTGGAGCATCTGGGGTGATGACTATTCGGCAGCCGTGCCCTGTGCGGCCGTGCCGTGCGCCACCGCGTCCGGGTCCTTGTGGGCGAACCAGCGCTTGAAGCGCCGGGACAGCGCGTCGAGGTAGGTCAGGATCACCGGAACCACCAGGAGGGTGAGCAGGGTGGAGCTGATGAGGCCGCCGATCACCGCGTGGGCCATGGGGGCGCGCTGCTGAGCGCCCTCGCCGATGCCGAGCGCCAGCGGGATCATGCCGAAGATCATCGCCATGGTGGTCATCACGATGGGGCGCAGCCGGATGATGCCGGCCTCCACCACCGCGTCGCGCAGGTCCACCCCGCGGGCGCGGGCCTGGTTGGCGAAGTCGACCAGCAGGATGGCGTTCTTGGTCACCAGACCCATCAGCATGATGAAGCCGATGGCGCTGAAGATGTTCAGGGTGGAGCCGGCGACCAGAAGCCCCAGGAACACCCCGACCAGCGACAGCGGCAGCGACATCATGATGGCGATGGGCTGGAGGAAGCTGCCGAACTGCGAGGCCAGGATCAGGTAGATCAGGATCACCGCCAGCAGCAGCGCCTGGGTGGCGTAGGCCGACGTCTCGGCGATGTCCTTGGTCGAGCCGCCGAAGACGATGCGGTAGCCGGGCGGCAGCTTGATCTCCGCGATGGCCGCCTGAAGCTCCTTGCCGGCGTCGCCCGCCGGGCGGCCCTGGACGTTGGCCTGGACGTTCACCTCGCGCGACAGGTCGCGGCGGTTGATCTGCGAGGCGCCGAGCGTCGTCTCGACCCGGCTGACCTGCGACAGCGGCACCATGCGCGGCGCCCCCTCGGCGTCGTTGGAGCCCGTCAGGTAGATGCGGTCGAGGTCGGCGCGGCCCACCCGGTCGTTTTCCGGCAGGCGGACCAGCACGTCGTAGGTCTCGCCGTCAGGCGCCTTCCAGGTGGACACCTTGTCGCCGGCGAAGAGCGGACGCAGCGTGTTCGCCACCTGCGCCGTGCCGACGCCGAGATCGCTCGCCAGATCGCGCTCCAGCCGCACCGACAGGGTCGGCTTGGCCGCCTTCAGGCTGACGTCCACGTCCACGAAGCCGCGGATGCCGGCCATGGCGGCGGTCACCTGCTTGCCGATGCGATCCAGCTCCGCGATGTCGCGGCCTTGGACGGACACCTGGATCTGCTTCTGCACGCCGCCGACGCCGGGAATGCCGATGCCGATCTGGACGCCGGGGATCGCCGACAGCCGTTCGCGCAGCGGCGGGGCCAGGGTGTTCGGGGTGCGCGTGCGCTGGTCGATCGGCTTCAGCCGGACATAGACGCTGCCCCGGTTCTTGCCGACCGACGCACCCGTGTTGACCGTGGAGTAGGTGTAGGCGACCTCCGGAAACTCGCGGATCGCCGCCTCGACCTGCCGCAGCTTGGCCGCCGTGTAGTCGAGCGACGACCCGACCGGCGTCTCCACATCGACGATGGATTCCCCGAGGTCGGCGGCGGGCACGAACTCGACGCCGATGCGCGGCACCAGGAAGAAGCTGCCGACGAAGATCCCGAGCGCCATCAGCAGGACCAGCCAGCGCCAGCGCAGCGCCCAGCGGAGCGTCCGGCCATAGACCCGCGCCAGCGCGTCGAAGGCGGCCTGGAAGCCCGCCGCGAAGCGCCCGAAGACGCCGCGTCCGTGTCGCCCGTGGGCCGCCGGGTCGTACCACAGGCTGGACAGCATGGGGTCCAGCGTGAAGGACACGAACAGCGAGATCAGCACCGCCGCCGACACGGTGATGCCGAACTGCAGAAAGAAGCGCCCGATGATGCCGCCCATGAAGGCCACGGGCAGGAACACCGCCACGATGGTCAGCGTGGTCGCCAGGACGGCCAGCCCGATTTCCTTGGTGCCGTCCAGCGCCGCCTGCCGGTGCCCCTGGCCCTTGCCCAGGTGGCGCATGATGTTCTCGCGCACCACGATGGCGTCGTCGATCAGGATGCCGATGGCCAGCGACAGCGCCATCAGCGTCATCGTGTTCAGGGTGAAGCCGAAGGCCGCCAGCACGCCGAAGGTGCCCATCACCGCCACCGGCAGGGTCAGCGCGGTGATCACCGTGCTGCGCCAGGAGCCCAGGAAGACCATGACGATGGCGATGGTCAGCACGCCGCCCTCGACCAGCGTGCGCTGCACGTTGCTCAGCGAGTTGGTGATCCCGCGCGAGGTGTCGCGCACCACCTCCAGGGCGACGTCGGAGGGCAGGGAGCCGTCGCGGCGCAGCTCGTCCAGCGCCTTGTAGAGGCCGCGCGCCACCTCCACCGTGTTGGAGCCCTGGATCTTCACCACATCGACGGCCAGCGCCGGCTGTCCGTTGAACAGGGCGACCGAATCCTGCTCCTCCTGGCCGTCGAGCACCTCGGCGACTTGGCGCAGCCGCACCGGCTCGCCGCCGCGGCGGGTGACGATGATGTCGAGAAGTTCGCGCGGGTTGATGACGCGGCCGTCGACCTGAACGACGCGCTCCGCCCCGTTGCCGGAGACGGTGCCGGCCGGGATGTCCTGGTTCTCGTCGCGGATCGCCGTGAGGACCTGATCGACGCCGACGCCCAGCGCCTCCAGCCGTTCGGGGCGCAGCCGCACCTGAACCTGCCGCTTGACCCCGCCGGCGATGGTCGCCCGCCCGACGCCGCGCACGTTCTGCAGGCGCTTCAGGACGATCTGGTCGGCCATGGTGGTCAGGTCGCGCAAGGACCGGATGTCCGACTTGACCGCGAGGGACAGGATGGGCTGGTCGTCCGGGTTGAAGCGGGTGATCTGCGGGTCCTTCACCTCGTCCCGGAACCTGGGGCGCAGGGCCGACACCTTCTCGCGCACGTCCTGCAACGCCTGGGTGGAGGCGGTCTTCAGGTCAAACTCGGCGATCACCACCGACTGGCTCTCGTAGGAGCGGGAGGTCAGCGTCTTGATGCCGGCGATGGTGTTGACCGCGTCCTCGACGGGACGGGTGACGTCGGTCTCGACCGATTCCGGGCTGGCGCCGGGGTACTCGGTGGAGATGACGACCAGCGGGAAATCCACGTCGGGAAACTGGTCGACGCCCAGCCGGTTGTAGGAGAACAGGCCCAGCACCATCAGCGCCACCATCATCATGGTGGCGAAAACGGGGTTGTCGACGCTGATGCGGGTGATCGGCATGGCGCGGCCCGCTCCCTTACGAATCCACGACCTTGACGGCCCGCCCGGCGGTCAGGCCGGGCAGGGGGGCGGTCACCGCCAGATCGCCGTCGGCCAACCCGCGCACCTCAACGAGATCGCCGCGCGACCAGGCGCCCAGCACCTCGACCTTGCGCCGCTCCACCCGGCCTCCGGAGACGACCAGCACGAAGTCGCCGTCCTGGTCATGGCGGACGGCGGCCGGGGGCAGGGCGAAGGCGCCCTCCACCTCGTCGACCACCGCGTCGCCCGCGGCGAACATGCCGCCGCGCAGGGCTCCGTCGGCGTTGTCCAGCACGATGTAGACGGGAATGGCGCGGGTGCCGGCGCGGGCCATCGGGTTGATGCGGGCGATCTGACCGGAGAAGTCGCGCTCGCCGAAGCCCTCCACGCGCAGCCGCACGGTCTGGCCGGGCTTCAGCCGGGCCACGTCGTCGGCGGGCACCGCCGCCTCGACCTCGACACGGCTGAGATCGACGACGGAGAACATCTTGGCGTTGACCGCCAGCGTCTCGCCGGGGTTGACCGCACGCTCGGCGACCGTGCCGTCGATCGGGCTCGCCACCACCGCGTCGCGCAACGCCTTGCGGGCGAGGTCCACCTGGGCCTCCAGCGCCGCGACGGTGGCCTGCTGGAAGCGGAAGGTGCTCTGCGCCTGATCCATGTTGGTTTCCGACACGATGTCCTTCTGGCGCAGCGCCAGATTCTTGGCGCGGGTCTTGTCGGCCAGCACGAGTTGCGCCTTGGCACCCTCCAGGTTGCTCAGCTTCTCGTCCAGCTTGGCCTGAAGCTCCACCGTGTCGAAGCGGGCCAGCACTTCGCCCTTGCGGACGGCCTGCCCCTCGCGCACCGGCACCTCGACCAGCCGGGCGGCGACCTCCGACTTCACCATGGACTGCTCCATCGGCTTCACCGAACCGCTGAGCCGCACCAGTTCGGTCAGGCGGCGCGGGGCCATGCGGGTCAGCTCGACGGGCGACAGCTCCACCGCCCGCTCCGCCGGGGGCAGGCTGGCCGCGGCCGGCGACACCGCGTCGTGGCTGCTCGTCACCTTCCAGGCGACGCCACCTGCGGCCAGCGCCCCGGCGATCAGCAGGGGCAGCAGCAGGCGGCGCCGCGGCTTGGCGGCGGGACCATCGGTACGGGCGGCGTCGATCATGGGGTGCGGTCCTTGGGTTCGGCCCTCAGCCCGTTGAGGACGAGGTCGAGATAGGCGTCGAGGTAGGATTCGGCGGAGGCCGCGGCGGGGTCCGGCTCGAAGGGGCGCAGCGAGTGGTTCCACAGCGAGAGCATGCTGAGCGGGGCGGCGATGACGCGGGCCATCTGCTCCACATCGACGGGGCGGAACTCTCCGCGCTCGATGCCGCGGCGCAGGATGCGCGCGAAGAAGCGCCGCCCGCGCAGGACGACCTCCTCCATGTAGAAGCGGGCGAGGTCGGGGAAGTTTTGCGCCTCGGCGATGACGAGCTTCGACAGCCCGGCGTTGGGGCTCTGCTCCATCTCCCAGAAGCCGTGGGCGAGGCCGCGCAGGAACTCTTCGCTGCTGCCGGTGAAGCTGTCCAGCAGGTCCTCGCCCATCTGGAACTGCGGCAGGATGGACTCCCGGACGACGGCTTTGAACAGCCCTTCCTTGTTCTCGAAATAGAGGTAGGGCAACCCGACGCTGACGCCGGCCCGGCGCGCGACATGCTCCAGCTTGGTTGCGGCAAATCCGCGCGAGATGAACAGGTCGCGCGCCGCCTCGATCACCTCGGCGGGGCGGGCCTCCTTGCGCCGGGACCGGCGTGAGGGGGGAAGGGGAGAGCTGTCGGGCATCGGTGCGAAGCTATAAATGAACGTTCATTCAATATGGAATGGTCATTGAAAAGTCAAGCGGTTGACGGGCGCTGCGGCGATCGGCCCGCAAGTTTAGGGCGTGACAGGAATGGGTCTCTCGCCTGCCTCGGCAAAGACGGCAACAGTGCCAAATGGGGCAGAAAAAGGGCCAATACGGATGAACAGCATTTGCCTGAAAACCATTCCAATGGGCTATGAAAAAGGGAAAGGCCGTGGAATCAGGACATTACACCCGCCTTGTTGCTTGACAGCCGACACCATTACATCGCAAAGAGAGGGTAACGCTTTCGATCTTTGTGCAACAAGCACGGACCCCTCCTCGTGGCTTATCGCGACTTCACCGCGGCCCGCGCCGCCGGTGCCGCCCTGATTCTCGCCCTCGGCTTGGCGGGTTGCGCCTCGAACGCTCCGGAAACGGCGGAACTTGCCGTCAAGGCCCCGGAGGTGGCCGAAGTCCCGATTGATCTGAACGACCCGCTCGGCCGCTGGGTCCCCCACATGCGCGAGGCGTCGGAGCGGTTCGACGTGCCGGAAAAGTGGATCAGGGCCGTGATGATGCGCGAAAGCGGCGGGCGCTCCGTCGTGAACGGCCGCACCATCACCAGCCATGCCGGCGCCATCGGGCTGATGCAGGTGATGCCCGGCACCTACGACATGATGCGCACGCAATACGGGCTGGGGTCCGACCCGTCCGATCCGCGCGACAACATCCTGGCCGGCACCGCCTACCTGCGCGAGATGTACGACCTGTTCGGCGCGCCGGGCTTCCTCGCCGCCTACAATTGCGGCCCGGCCTGCTACGCCTCGCATCTGGCGGGCAAGCAGCGGCTGCCGCGCGAAACCCGGATGTACATCGCGGCGTTGACGCCGAACCTGCGCGGCGCGGCGCCGCGCGAGCCGTCTCAGGCGGCGGGCGCCAGCGCGATCGAGGTCGCCATCGTTCCGGCGAGCGCTCCCGCGCCGACGCCCGTGGCGGTGGCTGCCAAGCCCGCCACCAAGCCGGCGGCTCCGGAACCGGTCGCCGTTGCCGCGGTGGTGCCGGAACCGGTGGCGCCGGTGCCGCAGACCCCGGCCGCCCTCGCGCCGGTCGCCGTGGCCGCCCTGGAACCCCGCCCGGCTCCGCTGGTGGTGGAACCGAGTGGCCGTGGCGAAGCCCGCCCGCCCGCGGAGTTCGTCGCCGCCACCGACCGGGACGCGCCAACCGCGATGGCGGCCCGGACCGGGCGGACGCCGTCCCGGACGGTGGAGACCCTGGTCGCCGAGGCGATGCTGCCGCCCCACGCGGTCGGCAAGGGCGAGCGGGTGGTCATCCGCTTCGTGTCCCAGCGCAGCGGCGGCTGCGGCAGCCTGGAGGGCCGCGACCGCGTCTGCGTCGCCCTGGCCGGAGGGGAGGGCGCCGGCCTGTAACGGTCCCTTCCGCTTCCATTTCACAGCATCGGCAACAACCAGAGGCGGCGCCCACCGGACGGTCGGGCGCCGTCTTCGGTTTTCCACAATAGCCTCACACCCACGTCCCCGAGCATATAGGTACTCAAACAATAAAGCCCCGGAGGAGCCGCCCCAGTGCCGCCCATCCGGAACAACGAAGAGTTCGGGGGAACGCTGCGGATGAGGTGCGGAGATGGTATCCGGTACAAGTGAGCGGGCGAAGCGCTCGACCTTTCAAGTCGTTGTGGTGGATTGCCTGATTGCGGGCGTCGTGGTGGCCGCCCTGGCGGTGTTCGGCGGCATGACCGCCATGGAGGCGACGCGCATCGCCGACGGCAACGCCGAGCTGGCGCAGCGGGTGGCCGAAAACCAGAGGATCGCGCTGGAGGCGGAGCGGCTCGCCAAGCTGGGCGAGGCGGTGATCGCCAGCGGCGACGAGGCGACGCGCGCCGAGGCGCTGAGCGGCCTGGACGCCCACGCCGCGCGGATGTCCGCCAACGCCGAGCCGGGCATCGCCCAGACCGTCGCCAAGGCGGTCGCGGCCAGCCGGGATGCCGCGACCATCGGCGCCAAGGTCGAGGCGCTGGACAAGAAATTCGGCTTCAACATCAGCCGCGCGGAAAGCCTGTCGGGCGACATCGCCCGCGGCCTGTCCGCGGCGATGCGCGCGACGACGCAACCGGCGGACGAGCAGGCGCTCGCCACGCTCTTCTCCACCATCCGCGACGCCAAGTTCCTGCTGACCCGCCTGCCGTCCCAGCTCTACCCGCCGGCGGTCGGCAACGACCTGCGCCAGTTCCGCGAACACATGGCCAAGGCGATGGAACTGCGCCGGCATCTGCCGGACGCCGACGAGTTCGAGAGCGTCGCCGACGACATCGCCTCTTTCGCGGCACTCGACGAGACCTTCGCGCAGCGCACCGAAACGCTGCGCCTGACCACCGACGCCCACGCCCACAACCAGGAGGTCCGGACGCTGGTCGACGGGCTGGTGCAGGGGATGAACGCCGCCTCCGACGCGGTGACCACGCGCAGCCAGGAGGGAGCCGCGGCGCTGACCGCGGTGCTCGACCGGCTGACGCTCATCGCGCTGGGCGCCTTCGTGGTGATCGGGCTGATCGGCGGCCTGAACATGCTGCTGGGCTACCGCTTCATCATGCAGCCGGTGCGCGACGCCAGCCGGGCGCTCCAGGCGCTGACCCGCGGCGAGGGCGCGGTGAACCTGCGCCCCTCGCCGCTGCGCGAGATCGCCGACATCCATGGCGCCGTCGAGGCCTTCCGCGAAGCGCTGGACGCCCGCCAGCGGGCGGAGGAGACCCGGCGCGAGCAGGAGCGCCGGGCCGAGCAGGAGCGCCGCGCCCTGATGGCGACGCTGGCCAACGGGCTGGAGCGCACCGTGCAGGCGGTGGCCGGCTCGCTGTCCGTGGCGGCGTCGGAGGTCACCGGCTCCGCCCGCGCCGTCGCCGGCATGGCGTCGGACACCGCGCAGCGCACCCGCGCCGCCGCGGACGCGGCCGGCACGGCGACCAGCAATGTTGGTGCCGTTGCCTCGGCCAGCGAGCAGCTTTCCGCCTCCATCGACGGGATCGGCCAGCAGATCGCCCAGTCGCGCAGCGTGGCGGAGGACGCCGTCGCCGAATCCCGGCGCGCCAACGGCCTGACCAAAGGACTGTCGGACTCCGCCCAGAAGATCGGGGAGGTGGTCGCCATCATCACCGCCATCGCCCAGCAGACCAACCTCCTGGCGCTCAACGCCAGCATCGAGGCGGCGCGGGCTGGCGACGCCGGCAAGGGCTTCGCCGTCGTCGCCACCGAGGTGAAGGCGCTCGCCTCCCAGACCGCCTCCTCGACGGAGGAGATCGCCACGCTGGTCCACGGCATCCAGCAATCGACCATGGGGGTGGTGGAGGCCATCGCCCGCATCGGCTCCACCATCGCCGTCATCGGCGAGAGCGTGTCCGGCATCGCCGCGGCGGTCGAGCAGCAGCGCCAGGCGACCTCGGAGATCACCCACAACGTGCGCATCGTGGAGTGCATGAACACCGACGTGTCGTCGAACATCGGCGACGTCAGCCGGGTGGCGGTGGACACCGGGCGCTCCGCCGACGCCATGATGGGGGCGGCCGACCGCCTGTCGGAGCTGGCCGGGACCCTGAACGGCGCGGTGGACGATTTCCTGCGGCAGGTGCGGGCCTGACGCCGGAGCGTCGGACCGGAGCGCTTTCCGGCGCTCCGGTCACCGGAGCTTCGAGCGGTCGCCCTTGTGGGTGTCCAGATACGCTTGCAGCTTGGGATCGTCGAGGACGGGCTTTCCATCGACGCCGTAGATCAGGCAGGGAACGCCCTTCGAATTGGTTTCGCAGACGCTGATGGCGGTGGCTTCCGACGGCCCGGCGCAGCCGCCGAAATCCGGGCAATAGACGATTCCGACGGCGCGGCCATTCTCGCTGACCGCGAAGGCCTTGGCGTGGGGGATGGCGGCCCAGTCGGCAAAATACTGCATGGCCGCGGGGGACATGCCGATGGGCTTTTGTGCGTAGGTCGTCTGGCAAGCGGCGAGCATCGTGATGCACGTCACAAGCACCATGGCATTTCTTTTCACAAAGTCCCCCTCGTGCGCGTCTAACCTGCGGGGGAATATCTAATAATGAATTCTTCTTATGGGAGCAACGCGCGTGATGCCCGTCCGCTCATTGTCCATTCCCGAACGGGCGGGCGGCGTGCTAACAGGCGGAACGACGACCACGCCTGCCCCCTCCCGGACCCATGGAACTCCCCCCTTCGCTCCGCCACGCGGTGGACCGCGCGCTCGACGGCATCGCCCTGTCCGACCTGAAGCGCGCGGCGGACCGCCTTTCCCAGCGCTACCGCGCGGAGGTGCGGGACGGGCGTTTCCACCTGTCCGACGATCTGGCGGCGCGGGCCTACCTTGCCACCCGCCTGCCGGCGACGTTCGCCGCCGTGCGCTCCAGCATGGCGGCGGTGGCCGAGGCGCTTCCCGATTTCGCTCCGGTGACCGCGCTGGATGTCGGGGCGGGGCCGGGAACGGCGCTATGGGCGGCGTCGGACTGCTGGGCCAGCCTGGACGACGCCCTGCTGATCGAGGGCAGCCCGGCCATCCGCGCGGTCGGCGAGACGCTGGCGCAGGCGGCGGCACCGGCGCGGATCGCCTGGCGGGCCGGCGACGCCGCCGGGGACCTGCCCGATCTGGAGCCGCGCGATCTGGTGACGCTGGCCTATGTGCTGGACGAGCTGGCGGAGCTGGCGCGCGACCGGCTGGTCGACCGGCTGTGGTCGCTCACCGCCGGGACGCTGCTGATCGTGGAGCCCGGCACGCCCGCCGGCTGGGTGCGGATCGTCCGGGCGCGGGAGCGGCTGGTTGCTGCCGGCGCGCATTTGGTGGCGCCCTGCGTGCACAGCGCCGCCTGCCCGCTGGCGGCGCCCGACTGGTGCCATTTCTCCCGCCGGGTCGCCCGCTCCCGCCTGCACCGCATGGCCAAGGGGGCGGAGGTGCCGTGGGAGGACGAGAAGTTCGTCTACGTCGCCGCCTCCCGCCGGCCCGGCACGTACCCCCACGCCCGCATCATCGCGCCGCCCTGGAGCGCCGGGAACGGGCGCATCGGCTTCAAGCTGTGCGGCCGGGACGGCGCCCGGACGGAGCGGATTCTCGGCAAGCGCGACGGCGCCGCCTTCAAGGCCGCGCGCCGGCTGGACTGGGGTGACGGCCTGTCGCTGACCGCCCCCCCGGAGACCTGACGGTTCCTACGCCGCGCGCCGCCGCCGGCTCTCGCTGGCGCGGGACCGCCGCTCGCGCTCCAGCCGACCACGCAGAAAGGCCAGCACGGCGGCCTCCTCGGCCTCCAGCTCGGGAAGCTCCTCGCGCAGCTCGGTCTCGACCTCGCGGGTCAGGGAGTCCAGCAGGTTGCCTTCCAGATAGGCGTCCAGAATCTCCGGGTGAACGTAGCTCTTGCGGCAGACGCTGGCGGTGTTGCCGAGACGGGCGGCGACCTGCTCGATGGCGTGGGTGACGTTGCGTTTGGCCTTGGCGGTGCTGTCGAAGGTCTCGAACTCGCGCAGCGCCATGGCGGCCAGGACGGTGCCGGCCCAGGTGCGGAAGTCCTTGGCGGTGAAGTCCTGTCCGGTGGCGGCGCGCAGATACTCGTTCACGTCGCCGGAACTCACCGCGTGGCGCTGCCCGTCGCGGTCGACATACTGGAACAGCTCGTCCCCCGGCACGTCGCGGCAGGCGCGGACGACGCGGGCGAGGCGGCGGTCCTTCAGCGCGACGTTCCATTCCTTCCCGGATTTGCCCTTGAAGGTGAAGCGGATTTCCGAGCCCTCGATGTCGGCGTGGTCGTCGCGCAGGGTGGTCAGGCCGTAGCTGCTGTTCTCCCGCGCGTAGCTTTCGTTGCCGACGCGGATCAGCGTGGTTTCCAGCAGCCGCACCACGGCGGCCAGCACCTTTTCCCGCGGCAGGCCACGGCGGGCGAGGTCGCCGTTAACCTGACGGCGGATGGCGGGCAGGGCGCGGCAGAAGTCGAGCATCCGCCCGAACTTCGTGCCCTCGCGCAACTCGGTCCAGCGGGGGTGGTAACGGTACTGTTTGCGCCCGCGCGTGTCGCGCCCCGTGGCCTGGAGGTGGCCGTCCGGGTCCGGGCAGATCCAGACGCCGCGGTAGGCCGGGGGGATCGCCAGCTTGCGGATGCGCTCCAGCGTGTCCTCCTCGGTCACCCGCGTGCCGTCGGGCCAGCGATAGGAGAAACCCTTGCCGGCGCGGCGTCGCCGGATGCCCGGCTCGTCGTCGCAGACGTAGCTCAGCCCGGCGCAGGCCGCGGCTTCTTCCGCGTCGTTACGGGGATCGGTGACCGTCAAACCGTCCATGCTGGTGTCCCCATCGCTTGCCGCCCGCTGGCGGCTTGGGGGAAACATCGCCGCCGCGTTTTGGTTGCACGGTTGCGGCGGGCGCGCCGTTCGGCGACCATGGCCCCGGCAAAGAGGCCACGCCGGCACCGAAGGGAAGAGGACGATGGACGAGACCAAGCTGACCGCCGCCCTGCCGAACCTGGAGATCCAGATCCTGCACCGGGACGACCCGGAGCGCGGGGCCGAGACGATCGCCGTGCAGATCACCGCCACGCCCTCCTTCGACGCGCTGCGCGGGATGATGGGGCCGGCGCTTCTGGCCTCGGCCAACCCGCTGCTCAATCCGGCCTTCACCAACGCCAACCCGATGCTCTCCCTGTGGATGGCGCCGATGCGTCTGTGGAGCGACGCCGTGCGGCAGGCCTGGGCGCCCTGGCTGCGCCTGACGCCGCCGCCGGGCGGCCGGAAGCCGTGACCAAAACCGGCCCGGTAACCGATCGTTAGGGCTATGGGGGGACCCTTTCCACGAGTCTCGTGTGGAGGGTCCTTATGTCCCAGGCGTCTTCGTGGCTGCGCGGTGCAGCGCTGTACCAGATCTATCCCCTCAGCTTCCTCGACGGGAACGGCGACGGCTGGGGCGATCTGGACGGCGTGCTGGACGGCCTCGGCCATGTGGCGTCGCTCGGCGTGCAGGGGGTGTGGATCAGCCCCTTCTATCCGTCGCCGCAGAAGGACTTCGGCTACGACATCACCGACCACCGGGCGGTCGACCCGCGCATGGGCCGGCTGGAGACGGTGGACCGCATCATCGAGGCGGCGCACGGCCACGGGCTGAAGGTGATCCTCGATCTGGTCTGCGGCCACACCTCGGACGCGCACCCCTGGTTCACTGACAGCCGCCGGTCGCGCAGCGGCGCGTTCGCCGACTGGTACGTCTGGGCCGACCCGCGCCCCGACGGCACGCCGCCCAACAACTGGCTGTCGGTGTTCGGCGGCCCCGCCTGGACCTGGGAGCCGCGGCGGCGCCAGTATTACCTGCACCATTTCCTGTCCAGCCAGCCCGCCCTGAATCTGCACGACGAGGCGGTGCTCCAGGCGCTCGACGACACCGCGGCCTTCTGGCTGGAACGCGGAGTCGACGGCTTCCGCATCGACGCGGTGGACTTCTTCGCCCACGACCCGCAGCTCCGCTCCAACCCCGCCGCGGCCTGGAGCGGGGCGGAGCCGCCGGCCAAGCTGTTCGCCCTGCAGCAGCATCTCCACGACATGATGCACCCCGCCATTCACACCGTGCTGGCCCGGCTGCGTGCGGTGGTCGACCGCTATCCCGACCGGGTGCTGCTGGGCGAGCTGTCGAGCCAGCCGGGCGCGGCGCGGCGCATCGCCGCCTATTGCGGGCCGCAGGGGCTGCACGCCGCCTACACCCTGTCCCTGGCCAAGCAGCCCTTCACCGCGCAGAACTTCGCTGGGGCGCTGACCGGTGTGCCGCAGCCGGAGGCCATCTGCTGGAGCTTCTCCAACCACGATGTCGAACGCGCCGCCAGCCGCTGGCTGCCGCCCGGCGCCGATCCGGAGCGCTTCAACGCCCTGCTGGCCACGCTGTTCGCGGCGCTGCCGGGCACCGTCTGCCTTTACCAGGGAGAGGAGTTGGCGCTGCCCAACGCGGTGCTGGAGGCGGGAGACCTGCGCGACCCGTTCGGAATCGCCTATTGGCCGGACTTCCAGGGGCGCGACGGCAGCCGCACGCCGATGCCCTGGCGGTCCGGCGCCGCCAACGCCGGTTTCTCCAGCGCGGTCGAGACGTGGTTGCCGGTGGCGGAACCCCACCATGCCCTGGCGGTCGACGCGCAGGAGCGGCGTACCGGGAGCCCGCTCGACGTTTGGCGGTCCGCCCTGCGCCTGCGCCGGCGTCATCCGGCGCTGACCCAGGGCGGCGTGGCGGCGGTGGAGGAGGCGGGCAGCGTGCTGGCCTTCGAACGGGCGGCGCAGGACGAAGACCTGCTGGCCGTCTTCAACCTGTCCGACCAGCCGGCGGAATACGCGCTGAAGCGCAAGCCGCCGATGGCGGCGCTCGACCTGCCGCGCCCGCCGGGCGCGCCGGTTCCCGAGGTCAGCGCGGACGGGCGGACGCTGGTCCTGCCGCCGCTCGCCGCCTTCCTGGGGCGGCGCGGCTGAGGCGATCGCATAATCCGTAGGACCAGGGTAGACCTGTCATGCGCATTTGTGCGATGAATCGGAACGAAAACGCTGCTTTGTTACAGTTGTGAAAATTCCCTCGCAACAAGTGGTCCGACGGGCTGCTTGAAACGAAAAGGGAAGGCGGAGTCCACGGGAGAAGAATCGTGAAAAGACGTGCGTTTCTGAAGTCGGCGGGTGCGGGCGCTGCGGCCGCGGGTGCGGGGCTGGCGGTTGCCGGCGTGGCCGCGCCGGCCATTGCGCAGTCGCAGCCGGAAATCCAGTGGCGCCTGGCGTCGAGCTTCCCGAAGAGCACCGACATCCTGTTCGGCGCCTCGGAGCTGATCGCCCGCCGCGTCGCCGAGAGCACGGACGGCAAGTTCCAGATCCGTGCCTTCCCGGGTGGTGAACTGGTGCCCGGTCTCCAGGTGCTCGACGCCGTGCAGAACGGTTCGGTCCAGTGCGGCCACACCTGCGGCTATTATTATGTCGGCAAGGACCCGACCTTCGCCTTTGACACGGCCATTCCGTTCGGTCCGAATGCCCGTCAGACCACCGCTTGGTTCCAGGCCGGCGGCCTGGAACTGATGCGCGCCTTCATGAAGAACCACAACGTCATCCAGTTCCCGGCGGGCAACACCGGCGCCCAGATGGGCGGCTGGTACCGCAAGGAAATCAAGACCGCGGCGGACTTCCAGGGCCTGAAGATCCGCATCGCCGGCATCACCGGCCAGATCATGTCGAAGATGGGCGCCACCCCGACCCAGATCGCCGGCGCGGACGTCTATCCGGCGCTGGAGAAGGGCACCATCGACGCGACCGAGTTCGTCGGCCCCTACGACGACGAGCGTCTGGGCTTCCATCAGGTCGCCAAGTACTACTACTACCCGGGCTGGTGGGAAGGCGGGCCGAACGTCTCGCTCTACGTCAACCTGCAGGAGTGGGAGAAGCTCCCCAAGTCCTACCAGTCGATCCTGACGGCCGCCTGCGCCGAGGCGAACACCTACATGATCGCCCGCTACGATTCGGAGAACGCCAAGGCTCTGAAGCGTCTGGTCGCCAAGGGCACCCTCCTGCGCGCTTACCCGCGCGACCTGATGGAGCAGGCGCACAAGATCGCCTTCGAGTATTACGACGAGTTGGCGAAGACCAACCCGAACTTCAAGACGATCTACGAAAGCTGGAAGCCGTTCCTGGACGAGACCCAGCTCTGGTTCCGCGTCGCCGAGCTGCCTTACGACAGCTTCGTCGCGTCCGCCGGCACCAAGAAGTAAGAGCGTCCCTTTAGAGAATGTGCCCCCATCCGCATCGCGGGTGGGGGCTTTTCTTTTTGGATCAGCCGACGTCCGTCTGCGGCATCAGCGCCATCTGGCGCTTGGCGCCGGGCTGGGCCAGCATGCGGGCGTGCCACGCCTGGACGTTGGGGTAGGTGGCGATGTCGATGTTCGACTCCTCCACGAGGTCGATCCACGGGAACGCAAAGATGTCGGCGATGGTGACCCGCTCGCCCTCGATGAAGGTCCGTCCCGCCAGATGCCGGTCGAACTGGGCAAGCCCGCTGGTTGCCGCGGCGTCGATCCAGGGCAGGGCGTTGGCGTCGCCGTGGAACTTGCGCACCGCGCGGGCGCGCTGGACCGGCAGCAGCACGTCGGCCAGCCAGGACAGCCATTCCGCCAGCCGGAGACGCTCCGCCTCGTCCCGCCCGCCGAACCGGCCGGTCTTCTCCGCCAGATAGGTCAGGATGACGCCCGATTCGGAGATGCTGAGGTCGCCGTGGACCAGGGTCGGGACCCGGCCGAAGCGGTTGATGGCGAGATAATCCGCCGACTTCTGCTGGCCGCCGCGCAGGTCGATGTGACGGTAGGCGTAGGGCACGCCGGCCATCGACAGGAACAGGACGACCCGGGTGGCGGGCTGCGAGTTGAGGTTGCCGTAGACGGTGAATTCGGCGGACACGATCGAAAACCCTCCATGCTGGTCGCGCTTGGCCGCGCGGATTGGCGAAAACCATGACCGCAAGCCCGCCGGGACACCAGAGCAAATCGCGGGGCGCCATGCCGCGGGGTGGGGAAGGGGGTTTCGCACCGCTTTGCCCCTCCCACATGTTATCAGAGCGGAACCGGTGCCGAGCGCTCCGGAGAGAACGATGGGAGGGTGGGGCATGCGCCGTATGGCCGCTGGATTGTTGATCGGGCTGATCGCCGCCGCCGTGGCCGGATCGGCGGGCGCCCAGACACAGAACGGCATGGCGCGGCACGGCATGGCGCTGTACGGCGAGCCGAAATACGGGCCGGACTTCCGGCATTTCGATTACGTCAACCCGGACGCCCCGAAGGGCGGGAAGGTGACGCTCCAGGCCATCGGCTCCTTCGACACGCTGAACCCCTTCACGCTGCGCGGCGTTCCCGCGGCGGGGGCGGCGCTGATCTATGACACGCTGATGACCGGGTCCGCGGACGAGCCCTTCACCGAATACGGCCTTCTTGCGGAAAGCGTGGAGATGCCGGAGGACCGCTCCTCCATCGCCTTCAATCTGCGCTCCGGCGCGCGGTGGCACGACGGCAAACCGGTGACCGCCGAGGACGTGGTGTTCTCCTTCACCATCCTGACGGAGAGCCATCCTTTCTACCGCAGCTATTACGGCGCCGTGGACAAGGTCGAGGCGGAGGGGGAGCGCCGGGTCCGCTTCACCTTCAAGCCGGGCGACAACCGCGAGCTTCCGATGATCGTCGGGCAGTTGCCGGTGCTGCCGAAGCATTACTGGGAGGGCAAGGACTTCCAGGCGACCACGCTGGAGCCGCCGCTGGGCAGCGGTCCCTACCGCATCGCGTCCTTCGATCCGGGCCGCGGCATCACCTATGAGCGGGTCGCCGACTATTGGGGCAAGGACCTGCCGGTGAATGTCGGCCGGAACAATTTCGGCAGCATGGCCTACGAGTATTACCGGGACGCCAGCGTCGCCCTCCAGGCCTTCCGCGGCGGGCTGTACGACTTCCGCCAGGAGAACGTCGCCAAGACCTGGGCCACCGGCTACGACTTCGACGCGGTGCGCGACGGCAAGGTGGTGAAGGAGGAGATCGCCAACGAGGTGCCGGCGGGCATGCAGGGCTTCGTTTTCAACACGCGCCGCCCGGTCTTCGCGAACCCCAAGGTGCGCCAGGCCATCGCCTACGCCTTCGACTTCGAATGGACGAACCAGACCCTGTTCTACGGCGCCTACAAGCGGACGGAGAGCTACTTCGAGAACTCGCCGCTCCAGTCCAGCGGGCTGCCGCAGGGCCGTGAACTGGCGATCCTGGAGCCTCTGCGCGGGAAAATCCCTGCCGAAGTCTTCGAGAAGACCTATCATCCGCCCAGCACGGAGGGCCAGAACGGGCTGCGCCGCAACCTGCTGGAGGCCAAGCGGCTGCTCGACGAGGCGGGGACCGACGTGCGCAACGGGGTGCGGGTCGACGTCGCGACCGGCAAGCCGCTGGACTTCGAAATCCTGCTGGACAGCCCGACCTTCGAGCGGGTGACGCTGCCCTTCATCGAGAATCTGAAGCGTCTGGGCATCCGGGCCAGCATCCGCACGGTGGACACCACCCAATACGAGAACCGCACGCGCGACTTCGATTTCGACATGGTGGTCCATGTCTGGCCGCAGTCCCTGTCGCCGGGGAACGAGCAGACCGGCTATTGGGGTTCGGCCTTCGCGGACCGTCCGGGAAGCCAGAACATGGCCGGGGTGCACAGCGAGGCCGTCGATCACCTGATCGGCGAAATCGTCCGGGCCAACAGCCAGGAGGATCTGAAGGCTGCGGTGTCGGCTCTGGACCGGGTGCTGCTGTGGAACCATTACGTGGTGCCGCACTGGTACTCCGGCGTCTACCGCGTGGCCTATTGGAACCGGTTGAAGCGCCCCGACACCGTGCCGCCTTATTCGCTCTCCTTCGATTCCTGGTGGCTGACGGGCGCCTCGTCCGCGACGGCGGCCGGCAAGACGGCGCCGTAACGGGCGGGACGGACGCTATGAATCCCCATTCTTCGGACGGGACGAGGACCATCCTCGTCGTCGATGACAACGCGCTGATGCGCAAATTGCTGGTCCGTTGCCTGGAGGAAGGCGGCCACCGCGTCACCGAGACGGATGACCCGCGGGGCGTCTTGGACCTGATGCGCACGCTGAAGCCCGACCTGGTGATCATGGACGTGGTGATGCCCGGCCTGTCCGGCGTCGAATTGGTGCGGATGATCCGCGCCGACCCGGCGTTGGCACGCACGCTGGTCGTCGCTGTCACCAATCTGTCGACGCCCACGGACATGCTCCGCTTTTCAAGCGCCGGCTTCGACGGGCATGTGCCCAAGCCGATCCAGCCGAGAGACTTCCTGACGACGATCACCCGCTATCTGGAGGGCAAAGGAGAGCGGATATGAAATTCCTTTTAAAACAGTATCTTAAAGATGGTTAATGAATTCTTGCTTTAAGGATGAAGCCGTATAGTGTTTTTATGATTATGTTTAGAAAAGCCTTTTAATGAATTGAAAGGAAACGATTTTCTCAGTTCTCGCTCGCCCTTCGCCCCCCGCTGGCCGGCTGTTCGTGCTATGATCCTGTCGTCCCCGGCGTTTTCACCGCTCAGACCATGAAAGCCATCGCCGCTGTTCCACTGTTGCTCGCGCTGTTGGCAGGGCCCGCGGCGGCAGACCCGATGCGGGTCGAGCGGACCGACCCCAGCCATCTGCGCGCCTTGAATCGCTCCCTCCTCTCCCCCGAGGTCATTCCGCCCCGCACCCGCCATGTGCGCAGCCAGGTGGTCTACAATCTGCCAACGGGGCTCGACGGGCTCGCCCGCTACGACGCCGCCCTGTCGCGCCTCTGCCAGCGGGGCGCCTTCGGGCAGGAGATGGACGGCTTCTATTGGGCGCGGACGCCGGAGAAGCGATACGGCGTCGCCTTCTCCGGCGGGGCGAACCTGTCGGACCCGCAGAACAAGCGGAAGGCCGGTCAGGTGTATTTCTTCGACGGCCAAGACAGCCGCTGCAATGTCCATGTCGGCGATCAGGCCAAGCTGATGCCGCATTACGTTGGCCCCTGAAAGCTGCCCCTGAAAGCTGGCCTTAGAAAGGGCCGCAAAAAGGCCCCGCCGGGCGGGGCCACGGAGACCGCTACTTCGCCATGAACGCCGAAATCGTGTCTCCGGCCTTGGCGATGTTGGCAATGCCGTCGAGATGGCCGAGGCTGGTGGTGATCGCGTCGGTGTAGGTGACCGCCACACCCTGCTTTTCCAGCCGTTCCTTCAGCGGATGCATGGCGCGCTCCGGCGGGAAGACGAGGTCGTCGGCGGAGGGGATCAGCAGAACCGGCGCCTTGATCTTCGCCAGCCCCTCGTCCAGCGCTCCGCCGCCGCCCACCAGAAAGGTCTGGTTGGCCTTCACCAGATAGAGGAAGTGGTTGGCGTCGCTGACCGCGGCGCGGGCCGCCGCCGCCTTGTCCAGCCACGCTTCGATGGCGTACTGGTTGTTCATGCTGGCGGCGGGATCCTTGCCGTCCTCCGCCCAACCGCGGCCGAAGGTGGCGTCCGCCCATTTCCAGTGGCGGGCGTGCAGGGTCACCAGTTTCAGCGCCTCGGTCAGCCCGGCTTTCGGCTCGGCCTTGCCATAGTAATCGCCGCCCTGCCAGTTCGGATCGACGCGGATGGGGGCCGCCCACAGGTTCAGCCAGCCGATCAGGAAGGGATCGGCCTCGGCCCCGCCAATCACCGCGACCACGCGCTTGACCATCTCCGGATGGGCGGCGCCCCATTCCAAGGCCTGGAGCGATCCCATCGACCCGCCCGTCACCGCATGCAGAGACTTGACATTAAGACTGTCCAGCAACGCTTTCTGTACATTGACAAAATCGCGGATGGTGACGACCGGGAAACTCATGCCGTAGGGCTTGCCGGTGTCGGGGTTGACACTGGCCGGGCCGGTGGTGATGACAGCCGGGTCCTTCGGCGACAGGTTCACCAGCGTGTCGGAACTGACGATGAAGTACTTGTCGGTGTCCAGCGGCTTGCCCGGCCCGATGATGGAGTCCCAATAGCCGGGAGCCGGGTCCTCCATCTTGTATTTGCCGGCGGCGTGGCTGTTGCCGCTGAAGAAATGGGTGACGAGGATGACGTTGTCCCTGGCGTCGTTCAGCTTGCCGTAGCTTTCCCAGCCGATCCGGACGTTCTTGATCGTGCCGCCGCCCACCGTGGTGTAGGACGGCATCTCGAACACCTTCTTCTCCACGAGGCCCTCGAAGGCCAGGGCCGGCGCCGAGCAGAAGAGCCCGGCGGCCAGGGCCAGGCCGCCGAGCCTTTTCGCCAGAGAACGCATGTCGTCCCTCCCGTTTATCAGGTCCCTATCGATGCGGGGAGGGAGTGTAAGGGGGTGCGACCGCCCGTCCAGGCGGGCAATCGGCCTAAACGGTTGGGGGAACTCAGCCCAGCCGGACGGCGGTTCCGTTGATCGAAACCATCAGCATGCCGTTTTCCTTGCCCAGCACCTCGTAATCGATGTCCACCCCGACGATGGCGTCGGCGCCCAGCGCCCGTGCGGCGTCCTGCAGATCGGCGAAGGCGGCCTCGCGGGCGTCGCGCAGCGCGTTCTGGTAGCCGCCCGCCCGGCCGCCGACGATGTCGCGGATGCCGGAGAACAGGTCGCGGAACATGTTCACGCCCAGAATGGCTTCGCCCGCGACCATGCCGAGATACTGGGTGACGGGACGGCCTTCGACGGTGTCGGTGCTGGTGACGATCATCGGTTCCTCCGGTTTCGTTGTCGCCAAGCAGATGGCGGCGGGCGCGGCGCGGCGCAATGGGATCCGTCGAAATGGAAGGGTGCGGTCCGGGCGCGCTTCACGGTGTCGGGTCGGCCGGCAGGCGCGGCTCCAGGATGATGGAAAGGAGATCCTGCGGTTTGTACGCTCTGCAACTCGGCGCCCACATGATGGTGGCCAGCAAATGCGGCGTTGGCGTGACCCTCTCGATGCCCTTGGCGGGCGAAGCCGCCGGCCGTCGGGAGACATGAACATCCCCTTTGCGCCCACCAATGCCTTGCCATGCCATCTTGCCGGCGGAGCCCTGCGCACATCGTGTAAGCCGGGGAGGCGGGGAGTCCGTCGCGATACTGCGAAATCGCAGCGCATCCTCGGCGAAATTGCGACATAAGCAAAGAAACCTTGCACGTTCTTTCAACGTTCTCTCTTATAGAACGCTCTTTTGGCGGAGAGGACGGCGGTTATGGACGACACGCGGCGGGCGATCCTGCGTTGGATGACCGGCGTGATGGAGGCCCAGGGCTGGAGCGCCGGGGCCTGGGCCCGGATGGCCGACGTCACCGCAACCAACATCACGCGCTTCCTGCGCGATCCGGCGCGGGGCAGCGTTCCCAGCGCGGAGACTCTGGGGCGGTTGGCCCGCGTCGCCGGCACCGAGCCACGATTCCTCGACGAGACCGCCTATCCGCCCGTCGCACGGGTGCCTCTGCTGTCCGTGGAGCAGGTGCGGGCCTATCTGGACTTGGGGCGTCGGGCTGGGGAAGCCTTCATCGCCGCGGCGCTCAGCGGCGGGGCGCGGGGCATCGCCGTGGACCGTCCCGCCTCGCGCCGCGCCTTCGCGCTGACCATCGCCTCCTCCAGCCTGAACGCTGCCGGGGTGTTGCCCGACGATTGCGTGGTGCTGGAACCGCTGGACGTGCTGGAACCGCAGGCCGGCGACGTGGTGGTGACGGTGGGCGATGGAACGGTGTGCGGCTACCGCTTCTTCCCACCGCATCTGCTGCCGGTCAGCACCGACCCTGGCTGCCGTCCGACGCCCATCGAGCGCGCAGACGTCGCCGGTGTCGCGGTTCACGTCACGCGCTGCCTGCGCGCCTGAACGCGCGTATTTGGCGGGAATCTAAAAGAAAAACGGTGCATTCGGGCACCGGAAATTCTTTTCCGCAGCCCCCTTTGACGCCACGAATCCATACCCATCTGTGCCGAGTCGCTCGAGTCGGTCATAGCGAGACCACGGCTGCGGCGCATTCTACTTAGTTTTTTGAAAAGGTTCGAAGATTCGATCCTACGGCCAAGCCGCAGGTTCTCTTTTTGTTCTTGAATCCTGCGTGTTCGCAGCTCATATTCACGATACGGGTGATGGTTAACGGCGACAGCGCTGCGAAGACGCACCGACTCGAAGCCAGAATGCAGGGAAACGGCTGGGGGCCGGCAACGGAATGGCGATTACGGACGCGCAGCGCGCCGCGCGGGCAGGGCGGATCGGGTCTTCCGACACCACGCGCATCATGGCGGGCGATTGGCTGACGCTGTGGCGCGAGAAGACGGGGCGGTCGGCGCCGGCCGACCTGGATCTCGTCGCCGCGGTGCAGATCGGCATTGCGACCGAGCATCTGCACCCCCGCTTCGTGGAGAAGGCCACCGGCCTTCCCTGCGTGCCGGCCGAACGGACCTGGGTCCATCCGGAGCATGACTGGATGGTCGCCCACCCGGACTTCCTGACATGGGAGGACGGCACGGATGGCGGCGTGCCGGGCACGCTGCCGGACACGCTGGTGGAGGCGAAGTTCACCGGTGGATTCCAGACGGACGCGGAACTGGCCCAGCGCTACCACTGGCAGGTCCAGCACCAGCTGGTGGTCACCGGGCTGGACCGGGCGATGCTGTCCATCCTGCGCCCCACCGGCCATACGCTCGTCCGCGTGCCGCGGCGGGCGGCGGATTGCGGGCGGCTGATGGAGACGCTGGACGCCTTCTGGTGGCACGTCGTCAACGATGTGGAGCCCGGCGACCCGCTGCCCACGGAGGCGCCGTCCTACGAGACCCGCCGGGTGGTCGACATGGCCCGGCACAACCGTTTCGCCGCCCTGGCCGCGGAGCTGGTCGACCGCCGCGCTGCCGCGCTCGCCGTCCGCGAGGCGGAGGCCGCCCTGAAGGCATTGATGCCCGCCGACGCGCGCATCGCCTTTGTGGCGGGGGACGAGCCGGGCCGCGGCCTGTATCTCGCCCGCGACCGCGAGGGGCGGCTGTCGCTGCGTTACGGCGCGCCGCCGCGGCGGGCGCTCGACACCGCTGAACCGTGGCAGCCCGCCACGGCCGATCCGTCCCCTGACCCGAGCCTGGACGCTGTGCTCAGCGGCGGCTGGGGTGAGGGGAGAGACGAACGCTATTGAACAAAGGGGAACCCGACGACCATGGGACGCATGAGCAAGACCGACACCGTTGCCGAGACCGAGAAGACCGTCAGCACGGCGGCCCCGAAGATCGCGGGTTCCCAGACCGCTGCCGTGGACCCCATGCATTTGTGGAACCGGCTGAAGCGGACGGACCCGAAGGCGACCAAACCCTTCACCCGCTCCGGCGGATTCCGCGGCACGCAGATCGATCCGACCTGGCGCCTGATGATGATGACCGAGGTGTTCGGTCCGGTCGGCAAGGGCTGGGGCTATGAGCAGATGGACTGGACCATCGCCGAACGCATGGTCTTCATCTGCGCCCGGGTCTGGTACCTCGACCCGGAGACGCGCGAGAAATGCTGGACCGGGCCGCAGTGGGGCGGCACGGAAATGGTCCGCCGCCGCAACGGCATCGAAGCGCCCGACGATGAGTGCTTCAAGATGTCGATGACCGACGCGGTGGGCAAATGCCTCGTCCAGCTCGGCCTCGCCGCGGACGTCCATATGGGCCAATTCGACGACAGCAAGTACCGGGAGGAGGCCGAGGCCTTCTTCGCCGCCAAGTCCAACCCGGACCTGCAGCCGGCTGCCATCGCCGCCTTCGAGGAGGAGATCCGCAAGCGGCTCGGCGCCTGTCTGGACCTGGACGACCTGGAGGAGCTGTGGCGCACCGGCGCCGGCACCCGCCTTCGCGAAATCGGCACGGTGGACCGCACGGCCCAGCACCGCATCACCAGCCTGTTCGCCCAGAAGAAGGCGGAAATCCTGAAGCAAGACGAAGAGGGCGGCGATCTGGAGGCCGCCTGAGCCACGCCACTCTGCGGCGTGGAAGGGAGAAGCCCTGTATGACACCCGCAAGCACCACCACCAAAGGCTCGCGCACCGAACGCTCGCCCAGCGGCCTGTTCCGCATGAGCGCTTGGGAAGGCGAGATGGAGCGCAGTTACCCCCAGCTTCCGCGCTGGTACTGGAACGAGGCGGAACGCCGCAAGCAATACGCCCGCTGGGTCGAAGCGGAGGCGGAATCGCTCGCCCTGCGGCTGGCCGGGCTGCTCCGCCCCGACACCCCGGCGGACTCCGCCGGCCCGGCCCGCCTGCTGGTCGAATCGCTGGCCCGCGACGCCGAATGGGCGCGCAGCCTGGAAGATCGGCTGCTCAGCAACGCCGCGTGATCGAAAGGCTGCCTGATGTTCAAGAAGGATGCACGCGCCATGACCATCGAAGAGGTCCAATCCAGGCTGCGCGCGGCCCACGCCCGCATCGGGCATGAGGGACGCTTTGCCCTGACGCTTACTTTGAACGGGACCGAGGACGGCTACATCACCCACTGGTTCCGTCCCGACCCGCACGCCTTCGAGGACTGCCGGGCGGTCGGGTCGGGTTCGATCGCCGACTGCCTCACCGCCCTCGACCGCTATGTGGAGGCCTACCGGCGCCAGCCGACGACCGAGGAGGTCGGCCGGACAATCGGGCTGCCGGACCTGCTGCCGCACGCCCACCACGGCACGAGCTTTCTAATGGCCGCGGAGTGACGGCAGGCGGAACGCCGCGACCAATTGACCGGCTGACGATCAAGCCCGCCATCCCTAAACTGCGGCTTTTCCGATCAACGGAGCCGGGACCATGGCTGGGTCCGTTCTCGCCCTATTGAGCATCCTCGGCGCCTTGACCGTCGGCGCCGTCAGCCCCGGACCCAGTTTCGTCCTGGTGGCCCGCACCTCCATCGCCGTGTCGCGCCGCGCCGGGCTTGCCGCAGCCGTGGGCATGGGGATCGGCGGCGTGGTCTTTGCCACCCTGGCTCTGCTCGGCCTGCACGCCGTTCTGACCCAGGTCGGGTGGCTCCATCTCTTCCTGAAGATCGCCGGCGGGCTCTACCTCGTCCATCTGGCGGTGCGGATCTGGCGCGGGGCGGCGGAGCCCATCCGCGTTCCCGACGGCACGGCCGACGCGGGCGGTGTCCTGCGCGCCTTCGGAATCGGCCTGGCGACGCAGATCAGCAACCCGAAGACCGCCATTGTCTATGCCAGCATCTTCGCGGCCCTTCTGCCGGCCTCGCCGCCGGCCTGGGTTCTGCTGGCCCTGCCACCCGCCGTGTTCCTGGTCGAGACGGGCTGGTACGCCGTCGTTGCCGTTGCCTTCTCCGCCGGCCGCCCCCGCGCCGCCTATCTGCGGTCCAAGGCATGGATCGACCGGGTGGCGGCCTCGGTCATCGGGGCGCTGGGCATTCGGTTGGTGATGGACGCGGCCAAGCCGTCCTGACGCCGCCGTCCTGACGCCGTTATCCCGGTCAGGCGGTGCCGAGTTCCAGCCGGTTCTTCCCCAGGCGCTTGGCACGGTACATCGCCTGATCGGCGCAGCGCAGCAGAACACCGGCATCGGCGCCGTCCGACGGGTAGAAGGCCATGCCCACGCTGGCCGACACCGACGGGTCAAGGCCGGGCGTCGGACGGTCGATCGACGCGATGATCTTTTCCGCGACGGCCCGGGCGTTCTCGACGGAAATGTCCCCCTCCAGCAGGACAGCGAACTCGTCGCCGCCGATGCGGGCGATGGTGTCGCTGCTGCGCAGCGCGTCGGACAGGCGCTGGGCGGTGGTCACCAGCACCTCGTCACCCTTCTGATGGCCGTGGGTGTCGTTGACCTCCTTGAACCCGTCGAGGTCGAGGAAGAGCAGGGCGAAGCTCCTGCCCTCACGCTTGGCGCGGGCGATGGCGTGCTCCAACCGGTCCTCGAAGCGGATGCGATTGCACAGCCCGGTTAGGGCGTCGTGTCCGGCGAGGTAGCGCAGCCGCTCCTCAAGATGGTGCTGGGCGGTGGTGTCGCGGGCGATCCCCTCGACCCCGATCGGCCGTCCAGCGGGATCGCGGCGGACGTAGGCGTTGGCGGAAATCCAGAAGGTGCTGCCATCCTGCCGCCGCATCGGCATGCGGTGGTCGCGGACCTCGCCACCCGATTCTTCCAGCGCGGCGAGGAACTTGGCGCGCCCGTCCTCCTCCACGTAATGGTCGGCGATGCGGGTGCCGATCACTGTTTCGGGGGACAGCCCGAACTCCCGCGCGAACTGCGGGGAGGCCATGCTGACCCGGCCGTCGAGGTCCGTGCGGAAGAAGGCGTCCGGAAGCTTCTCGATGACCGAGCGGAGGTCGGCCTCCGACTGGGCCAGCCGTTCCAGCGTGGAGCGCAGGGCGTCCTCCGACCGGGTGCGGCGCTGAAACTCCTGGCGCAGGAAACCCCACAGGGCGAGGGCGGTGAACAGGACGAAGGCGGTGCCCTTGACGTTCTGGATCAGCACCACCTCGCCCAGCCCGGCGGCATCCAGAAGGCGGTCGGACCCCACCACCCAGGCGGTGGCGAGGACCGTGTACAGGCCGACGATTCGGGTTGCCGAGGAGAGCATGGGCGCCTGTGCGGTTGGCGTCGGTGAAGACTAGCCTTTGGCGCACGAAGCGTCCATGGGGAGAGTACCGGAGCTCCGGAACCCGCCCCACGCTGCGCCCGCCGTGGCCTTATCGCTTCTTTCCGGCCTGCGCCCGCGCGAAGGCTTCGGCGAAGGCGTTGTTGATGGGTTCCGGCGCCTTGGCGGGTTTGGGGGCCGGCTTCGGAGCCGAGCCGCCCTTGCCGGGCGGCGGGCCGCGGCGGTCATCCCGGCGCTTGTCGTCGCCGCGCTGCCCCTCGGCACGCTGCCCCTCTGCCCCCCGGCCTTGGCCACGCTCCGGGCGCGGGACGGCGTCGGTCAGGCGCATGGTCAGGCCGATGCGCTTGCGCGGGATGTCCACCTCCAGCACCTTGACCTTCACGATGTCGCCGGCCTTCACGACGGTGTGCGGGTCCTTCACGAAGGTGGTGGAGAGCTGCGAGATGTGGACCAGACCGTCCTGGTGCACGCCGATGTCCACGAAGGCGCCGAAGGCGGTGACGTTGGTCACCACCCCTTCCAGAACCATGCCGGTCTCGAGATCCTTCAGCTCCTCCACCCCGTCCTGGAAGGTCGCGGTCTTGAATTCCGGTCGCGGGTCGCGGCCCGGCTTCTCAAGCTCCTTCAGGATGTCCTCGATGGTCGGCACGCCGAACCGCTCGTCCGTGAAATCCTCGGCGTTCAGCCCGCGCAGGAAGCGCGCGTCGCCGATGACGCTGCCGAGATCCTTGCCGGTCTTCTTCAGGATGCGCTCGACCAGCGGGTAGGCTTCCGGGTGGACGGCCGAGGTGTCCAGCGGGTTGTCGCCCTCGCGGATGCGCAGGAAGCCGGCGGCCTGCTCGAAGGTCTTCGGGCCGAGGCGCGCCACGTCGAGCAACTGCTTGCGCGAGCGGAAGGCGCCGTTGCGGTCGCGGTGCTCAACGATGTTGCGGGCGATCGTCTCGTTCAGGCCGGACACGCGGGTCAGCAGCGGGACCGACGCCGTGTTCAGGTCCACGCCGACCGCGTTCACGCAGTCCTCGACCACCGCGTCCAGCGAGCGGGCGAGCTTGCCGCCGGACACGTCGTGCTGGTACTGGCCGACGCCGATAGACTTCGGTTCGATCTTCACCAGCTCGGCCAGCGGGTCCTGGAGGCGGCGGGCGATGGAGACGGCGCCGCGCAGGCTGACGTCCAGCTTCGGGAACTCCGCCGCTGCGGTCTCGGAGGCGGAGTAGACCGACGCGCCGGCCTCGCTGACCACCAGTTTGGTGAGCTTCAGCTCCGGGTGGCGTTTGAACAGGTCGGCGACCAGCTTATCCGTCTCGCGGCTGGCCGTGCCGTTGCCGATGGAAATCAGCTCCGCCTTGTGGCGCACCGCCAGGGCGGCGATGGTGGCGATCGAGCCGTCCCAGTCGTTCCTCGGCTGGTGCGGGTAGACGGTGGCGGTGTCGACCAGCTTGCCCGTGGCGTCCACCACGGCGACCTTCACGCCGGTCCGGATACCGGGGTCGAGGCCGATGGTGGTGCGCGGGCCGGCCGGGGCGGCCAGCAGCAGGTCGTGCAGGTTGCGGGCGAAGACGCGGATGGCCTCGTCCTCGGCGCGCTCGCGCAGGTCGCCCATCAGGTCGGTCTCCACATGCGGGCCGATCTTCAGCTTCCAGGTCCAGCGCACCACGTCGGACAGCCATTTGTCGGCTGGGCGGCCCTGGTCGCGGATGCCGGTGTGAGCGGCAATCGTGCGCTCGGCCGGGTGGGGCTGGCCTTCCTCGACCGGCAGGTCGAGGCGGATGTCCAGAACGCCCTGCGTCCGGCCGCGGAACAGCGCCAGCGCGCGGTGCGAGGGCACCTTCGCCCAGGGCTCGTCGAACTCGAAGTAATCGGAGAACTTGGCGCCTTCCGCCCGCTTCTCCTCGATCACCTTGGAGGTCACCACGCCCTTGTCGGCCATGGTGGCGCGCAGCCGGCCGACCAGTTCGGCGTCCTCGCCGAAACGCTCCACCAGGATGTGGCGGGCGCCGTCGAGCGCCGCCTTGACGTCGGCGACGCCCTTGTCGGCGCTGACGTAGCTGGCGGCCTCGGCGTCCGGCTGGAGCGACGGATCGGCGAGAAGCCGGTCGGCCAGCGGCTCCAGCCCGGCCTCGCGGGCGATCTGCGCCTTGGTGCGGCGCTTCTGCTTATAGGGCAGGTAGAGGTCTTCCAGGCGCGTCTTGGTGTCGGCCTGACGGATCTGCAGCTCCAGCTCTGGCGTCAGCTTGCCCTGCTCGCGGACGGAGGACAGAATCGCCTCGCGCCGGTCCTCCAGCTCGCGCAGGTAGGACAGGCGTTCCTCCAGCGTGCGCAACTGCGTGTCGTCGAGCCCGCCCGTGGCTTCCTTGCGGTAACGGGCGATGAAGGGAACGGTCGATCCTTCGTCGAGCAGCTTGACGGCCGCGGCGACCTGGGATTCACGGACCGAAAGCTCGTCGGCGATGCGTTGGCTGATGGACGTGGACGGCATGGAGGACCGGTGACTGATGAAAGGGAAGGGGCCTCCTATAGCGCGAAGCGGGCCTTTTCGGCCAGTGCCGATCTGGGAGAGGGCGGGGAGACCGGTCCGGAGTGGACGCGCGAACCCGCGGCGCGCCGTGTGCGAAAAAGTATAGCCAAAGAAAAAGCCCGCGCCCTTTACGCGTCGTTAACCTTAACGGGCGCATATCTTCCCTTGCAACTTGGTTGCGTTTCCTCCCGAACAGACTCCGGCGGCTCCCAATTTGGTGAGCCGCCTTTTTTCTGTGCGCGTGGCGCCCAAGGCACGCGCACTCCCAAGATGAACGCGACAGAGTTTTTCCCCTTGCGTTCGTTGGGAGAAACATCCTTACTGATTGTGGGTCTAATCCAAACGGATTCGCAGCCTTGGGACTGGTCGTTTCGGCAATCGCCTTCCTGTTCGCTGTGGCCGTCGCCGGCGCCGCGGCGAGGCGGCTGCCGCAAGCGTCCACGGTGGTCTATGGCGGAACGGCGGCGACCTGCGCGCTGATCGCGCTGTGGGCGGCGCTCCGGCTGGCCGAGGGCGGGCCGGACGCGACGCTGGTCCTGCCGGTCGGGCTGCCCTGGGTCCAGGCCCATCTGCGCGCCGACGCGCTGTCCGCCGTCTTCCTGATCGTCGTCAACCTGGGCGGCATCACGGCCAGCCTGTTCGGCTGGGGGTACGAGCGGGCGCATCACGAGTCCCACGGCGGGGACCAGGATGGCCACAAAGAGGGGCCGGTGTTGCCGCTCTACCCGCTGTTCCTGGCGGGCATGAACATGGTGCTGATCGCCGCCGACGCCTTCACCTTCCTGCTGTCCTGGGAGTTCATGTCGCTGGCCTCCTGGCTGCTCGTGCTCTCCACCCACCGGGAGCCGGACACGCCGAAGGCCGCACGCCTCTACCTCCTCATGGCGAGCTTCGGCACGGCCTGCCTGCTGCTCGCCTTCGGGGTCCTGGCGACGGCGCACGGCGACTACAGTTTCGCCGCCATCCGCGCCCACGCGCCGGACGCCGGGGCGGCGGCGCTGGTCGTGGTGCTGATCCTGTTGGGGGCAGGGTCGAAGGCGGGGCTGGTGCCGCTGCATGTCTGGCTGCCGCTGGCCCATCCGGCGGCACCCAGCCATGTGTCGGCCCTGATGTCCGGGGTGATGACCAAGGTCGCCGTCTACGCGATGATCCGCGTGCTGTTCGACCTGCTGGGCGAGCCGGAATGGTGGTGGGGCGGCGTGACCATGGGGTTCGGCGCCCTGACCGCCGTGATGGGCGTGCTTTACGCGTTGATGCAGGACGACGTGAAGCGGCTGCTCGCCTATTCGACGGTCGAGAACATCGGGGCCATCGCCATCGCGCTCGGGCTGGCGCTGGTCTTCAAGGCCGCCCACACGCCGGTGATTGCCGCGCTCGCCCTGGCGGCGGCGCTGCTCCATGTGGTCAACCATTCCCTGTTCAAGAGCCTGCTGTTCTTCGCGGCCGGCGCCATGCTGACCGCCACGGGGTCGCGCGACCTGAACCGGCTGGGCGGTCTGATCCACCGGATGCCGACCACCGCCGTCCTCGCCCTGATCGGCGCGGCGGCGATCTCGGCCCTGCCGCCGCTGAACGGCTTCGTCGGGGAATGGCTGCTGTTCCAGGCCATCCTGAACGCTCCGGCGCTGTCGGAATGGTCGCTGAAGATCGAGATCGCCGTGGTCGGCGCCGCCCTGGCGCTTGCCACCGCGCTCGCCGGGGCCTGCTTCGTCCGGCTCTACGGCATCGCCTTCCTGGGCCGCCCGCGGTCGCGCGCCGCGGGGGAGGCGGTGGAGGTCGGGCGGGCGATGCGGCTGGGCATGGCGGTTCCGGCGGTGCTCTGCGTCGTTCTCGGCGTCCTGCCGACCCCGCTGATCCGCCTGTTCGAGCCGGCGCTGCGCCTGCTGGTGGAGGCCGGGCCCTTCGACGGGCGCTCCTACCAGCCGTGGTTCTGGCTGGCCCCGACCTCGGCCATCGGAAACTCCTACAACGGCCTGATCATGTTGGTGGTGATCGCGCTCCTGTCGGTCGTGCTGGTGCTGGGCATCCACCGCAAGGCGAGCGACCGGGTGCGCTGGTCGATCCCCTGGGGCTGCGGCTTCGACGGGCCGGACCCGGCGGCGGTCACCCAATACACGGCCTCCAGCTTCGGCCAGCCGATCCGCCGCGCCTTCGGCAGCACGGTGTTCCGCGCCCGCGACCATGTGGACATGCCGGCGCCGGGCGACACGCGCCCCGCCCGCCTGTCGGTGACCTGGACCGATCCGGCCTGGGTCGTGGTGGTCGAGCCGCTGGCCCGCGCCGTGGGCTGGCTGGCCGAGAAGGCCAACCGGCTGCAGTTCCTGACCATCCGCCGCTACCTGACCCTGATGTTCCTGGCGCTGGTCGTGCTGCTGGTGATGGTGGCGGTGACGCAACGATGACGCTGCTGCTCGCCACCCTCTACCAGATCCTGCAGATGCTTCTGGTGCTGGCCCTGGCGCCGCTTCTGACCGGCTGGGTGCGGCTGGTCAAGGCGCGGCTGGTCGGGCGGCGGGGGCCGTCGGTGGTCCAGCCCTACCGGGACCTGCTGCGGCTGCTGCGCAAGGAGGTGGTGCTGGCCCGCAACGCTTCCTGGCTGTTCCGCGCCGTGCCCTACATGATGTTCACGGCGATCTGGCTGGCCGCCGGGCTGGTGCCGGTCTTCACCACGCAACTGGCGCTCGCCCCCACGGCGGACCTGATCGCGCTGATCGCGCTGCTCGGCTCGGCGCGGTTCTTCCTGGCCCTCGCCGGAATGGACACGGGGACGAGCTTCGGCGGCATCGGCTCGTCGCGTGAGATGATGATCGCGGCGCTCGCCGAACCGGCCATGCTGATGATCGTCTTCTCGGTGGCGATCCTGGTCCGCAGCACCTCGCTCGCCGAGATCGCCGATTTCATGTTGTCCGGTGCGGTCGGGCTGCGCATCTCCCTGGCCCTGGCGCTGATCGCATTGGTGATGGTGGCGATCGCCGAGAACGCGCGCATCCCCATCGACAACCCGGCCACGCACCTGGAACTGACCATGGTGCACGAGGCCATGGTGCTGGAATATTCCGGCCGCCACCTCGCCCTGGTCGAGGCGGCGAGCATGCTCAAGATGCTGCTCTACATGGCGCTGATCGCCTGTGTCTTCGCGCCCTGGGGCATGGCGACCGCCGGGTCCGGCGTGGCGGCGGCGCTGGGCGGCGTGGTCGTCTTCGTAGCGAAGCTGGCCGTCGGCGGCACCTTGCTGGCGCTGTTCGAGACCTCCATCGCCAAGATGCGCGTCTTCCGGGTGGGCGAGTTCCTCGGCGGCGCCCTGCTGCTCAGCCTGCTGGGTGCCATCTTCCTCTACGTGTCGCGGGGGGTGTGAGGTGAGCGACCTGGGTTATGACGCCGCGCACATGCTGGGGGCCGTCGTCCTGCTGATGAGCTTCGCTCTGCTCTACCAGCGGCGGCTGTTCTCCCTGCTCAACGTCTTCACCATGCAGGCGCTCGCCCTGACCGCCACGGCGGCGTGGCAGGCCTATTCCCATGGGGAGCCGCACCTCTACATCACCGCGCTGCTGACGCTGGTCCTCAAGGCCATCCTGATCCCGGTGGCGCTGCACCGCATCGTCGTGAAGATGAAGATCCACCGCACCATCGAACCGGCGTTGGGCATCGGGCTGACCATGGTGGCGGGCGTGTCGCTGGTCACCCTGTCGATCCTGCTGGTTCTGCCGGTGACCGCCGACGCCACCGCCCTGACCCGCGAGAATCTGGCGCTGTCGTTGTCGGTCGTCCTGCTCGGCCTGCTGATGATGATCTCGCGGCGCAACGCGGTCAGCCAAGTGGTCGGCTTCATGTCCATCGAGAACGGGCTGATCCTGGCGGCGGTCGGGGCGGCCGGCATGCCCCTGGTGGTCGAGATGTCTGTGGCCTTCTCCGTCATGGTCGCCTTCATCATCTTCGGCATCTTCCTGTTCCACATCCGCGAGCGATTCGACACGCTCGACATGCAGAAGATCGAGAGCTTCCGGGGGGAAAGCGATTGAGCGCCGTCGCCGTCATCGTCGCCACCCCGCTGATCGGCGCCGCCATCCTCGCCCTGGTTCCCGGACACCGGCTGGGCGCGCGGCTGAACATCGGCTTCTCCGCGATCACGCTGCTGGCGTCGCTGGCCCTGTTCGTCGTGGAGCCGTCGAGCGGTGCGCTGTTCGTGGTGGACGCCTTCAACATCTACCTGATCGCGCTCACCGCCTTCGTCGGGCTGACCACAAGCGTCTTTTCCGCCGGCTACATCGCGCACGAGATCGCGATAGGGAAGCTGGACGAGCGCAAGCTGCGCTTCTACCACGCCATGTACCAGGCCTTCATGTTCACCATGCTGCTGGCCCTGTCGGCCAACAACCTGGGCGTCATGTGGGTGGCGGTGGAAGGGGCGACGCTGACCACCGTCCTGATGGTCAGCCTGTACCGCACCGCCGCCAGCATCGAAGCGGCGTGGAAATACTTCATCCTGTGCGGCGTCGGCATCGCGCTTGCCCTGTTCGGCACCATCCTGATGTACATGGCCGCCCAGCCGGTGATGGGGCCGGGCATGGCGGCGATGACCTGGACCGAGCTGATGGGGCATGTCGCCAAGATCAGCCCGGCGATCCTGAATCTCGCCTTCGTCTTCCTGCTGATCGGCTACGGCACCAAGGTCGGGCTGGCGCCGCTGCACGCTTGGCTGCCCGACGCCCACGCGGAAGGGCCGACGCCGATCTCCGCCGTGCTGTCGGGCCTGCTGCTCAATGTGGCGCTCTACGCGGTGCTGCGCTTCAAGATGCTGCTGGCGGCGAACGGGCAGGCCATCGCGCCGGGGCCGCTGATGATCGCCATGGGGCTGGCCTCGCTGCTGCTGGCCGGGCTGATGCTCTACCGCCGGCGTGATGTGAAGCGTTTCTTCGCCTACAGCTCCATCGAGCATATGGGCATCATCACCTTCGCCTTCGGCATGGGCGGGCCGCTCGCCAACTTCGCCGGGCTGCTGCACATGGCGATGCACAGCCTGACCAAGTCGGCCATCTTCTACGCGGTCGGCCACGCCGTGCAGGTGACGGGCACGCAGCGGATCGAGCGGATTTCCGGCCTGACGGTCAGCCATCCGGCGCTGGGCTGGGGGCTGCTGGCCGGAGTGGTCGCCATCGCCGGCCTGCCGCCCTTCGGCGTCTTCATGAGCGAGTTCCTGCTGGTCACCAGCACCTTCGCGCGGCAGCCGCTGCTCGCCCTGCCGCTGGTGGTCGGCATCCTGGTCGCCTTCGGGGCGCTGGTGCTGCGGGTCCAGCAACTGTGCTTCGGTGCGCCCGGCACGGTGGAGGGCAGCGGCGCCCCGGTGGCGTCAGTGCCGGTGCAGGGAACGCTGGTTCCGCTCTACGCGCATCTGGCGCTGGTTCTGGTGGCGGGGGTCTGGCTGCCGGGGCCGCTGGTCGCGTGGTTCCAGACCGTCGCGGCGCTGCTGGGGTAGGGGAGGCGGCATGTACGGGGAAGAACCGCTGTTCGGCCTGTTGAACCGCATCGGCACACCGGTGGAGGGGCACCGGCCCTGGCCGCGCTACCGGCTGGGCCGCGACGGCTGGCTGCGCCTGATCGAGGGGTTGGCGGGCAACGGCTGGAGCCTGCTCGGCCTGTGGGGCGAGCCCAAGGCGGTCCACGCCGCCTTCCGCGAGGATTTCTCCGGCGACGTCGCGGTGGTCAGCCTCGACTGCCCGCAAGGCCGCTTCCCGAGCCTGAGCACAGTGCGCCCCGCCGCCAACCGGCTGGAACGCGCCGCCCACGACCTCTACGGCCTGGTGGCGGAGCGCACGACCGACCCGCGCCCGTGGCTGGACCACGACGCCTGGGGCGTGCGCCGTCCCCTGTCCGAACAGCCGGCGGCACCGGTGCCCAACCCCGGCCCCTACACCTTCCTTCCGGTCGAAGGCGAAGGGCTGCACCAGATTCCGGTCGGCCCCGTCCATGCCGGCATCATCGAGCCCGGCCATTTCCGCTTCACCGCCAACGGCGAGACCGTCGTCCGGCTGGAGGAGCGGCTCGGCTACGTCCACCGCGGCGTGGAGGGACTGATGCAGGGCAGGCCGGCGGCGGAGGCGGCGAAGCTGGCCGCCCGCATCTCCGGCGACTCGACGGTGGCGCACAGCCTCGCCTTCGCCCGCGCGGTGGAGGCGGCGCTCGGCGTCGAGGTGCCGGCGCGGGCGGTGTGGCTGCGCGCCCTGATGGCCGAGATGGAGCGGATCGCCAACCATCTCGGCGACATCGGGGCGATCTGCAACGACGCCGCCTTCGCCTTCATGCTGGCCCAGACCAGCCAGTTGCGGGAGCGCGTGCTGCGCACGGCGGACGCCTGCTTCGGCCATCGGCTGATGATGGACCGGGTGATCCCCGGCGGCGTCGCCACCGACCTGCCCGAGCGCGGCGCGGGCCTGCTGCTGGAATTGGTGGCCGAACTGCGCAAGCGCTTCCCGCCGCTGGTCGCCATCTATGACGGCAAGGCGTCCTTGCAGGACCGCACGGTCACCACCGGGTTCGTGTCCGCGGAGCTGGTCACCCGCTTCGGCGCCGGCGGTCATGTCGGGCGCGCTTCCGGCCGCGACCAGGACGCCCGCCGCAGCCCCGGCTACGCGCCCTACGACGGGCTGACTTTCGAGGTGCCGGTGCTGACCGAGGGCGACGTGAACGCCCGCGTCTGGGTGCGCATCCGCGAGGTGGAACAATCTCTGTCGCTGATCGAACAGATCGTGGCCCGCCTGCCAGCGGTCTCCCGCGGCCTGGACCATCCGTCGGTCGCGCTGGAGGCCGGGCGGGGCGGGGAGGGCATGGCCCTGGTCGAATCCTTCCGCGGCGAGATCCTGACCTGGGTGCGGTTGGACGGGGAGGGCGTCGTCACCCGCTGCCATCCGCGCGACCCGTCCTGGTTCCAATGGCCGTTGCTGGAGGCGGCCATCGGCGGCAACATCGTCGCCGACTTCCCGCTGTGCAACAAGTCGTTCAACTGTTCCTACGCCGGACACGACCTGTAAGGAGGCCGCCGATGCTGAAGCACATCCTGACCTCCCTGACCGGCGGCCCGGTCACCGAAGCCGCCCCGGCTCCCTCTGATCCGGCCCTGGCCGAGCTGGCCGGAAAGCTGGACAAGGCCGCCAAGGCCCGGCTGGGCCGCAGCCTGTCGATCCGCGAGGTCGATGCGGGGTCCTGCAACGGCTGCGAGCTAGAAATCCACGCGCTGAACAACCCGATCTACGACCTGGAACGGTTCGGCATCCGCTTCGTCGCTTCGCCACGCCACGCCGACGTCCTGCTGGTCACCGGCCCTGTGGCCCGCAACATGCGCGAGGCGCTGGTCCGCACCTGGGAAGCCACCCCCGGCCCGAAATGGCTGGTGGCCTGCGGCGACTGCGCGGTCAGCGGCGGGCTGTTCGCCGGCGGCTACGCCTGCGTCGGTCCTGTGGAGGAGGTGCTGCCGGTCGATCTGCGCATCCCCGGCTGTCCGCCGCGGCCGACCGATCTGCTGGCCGGCCTTCTGGCCTTGCTGGAGACCAGCGCGGCGCGATGAGGGAGGGTCAGGACTCCCCGCGTTCCTCGCGCTTGGCCTGCTGCCAGAAGGCCTCCATCTCCTCCAGCGTCGCCTCCTTGGGCGTGCGGCCCTGCGAGGACAGCAGCGCCTCGATGCGGTGGAAGCGGCGTTCGAACTTGGCGTTGGTGCCGCGCAGCGCCGATTCCGGCTCGACCTTCAGGCGGCGGGCGAGGTTGACGAGAGCGAAGAGCAGATCGCCCAGTTCGTCGGCCACCCGGTCCGGGGCGGAGCCGCTGTCCATCTCATGCCGCAACTCGCGGACCTCCTCCTCGATCTTGTCGAGGATGTCCCGCGCGTCGGTCCAGTCGAAGCCGACGCGGGCCGCGCGATTCTGCAGCTTCAGGGCGCGGGTAAGGGCAGGGAGGCCGGCGATCACGCCCTCCAGGGCGGACGGGGCGCGGCCTTCCTCGGCGGCCTTGGCGGCACGCTCGGCCGCCTTGTGGTCCTCCCAACGCGAGGTCTGCATGTCGGCGCCCTTGACCTCCTCGGCGCCGAAGACGTGCGGGTGGCGTCGGATCATCTTGTCGGCGATGACGCCGGCGACCTCGTCGAAGTCGAAGAGGTTCTCCTCGCGGGCCATCTGGCTGTAATAGACCACCTGAAAGAGCAGGTCGCCCAGTTCCTCGCGCAACGCCGGCATGTCGCCTTTCTCGATGGCGTCGGCCACCTCATAGGCTTCCTCGATCGTGTGCGGCGCAATGGTGGCGTAGGTCTGCTCCAGATCCCACGGGCATCCGCCGTTGGGGTCGCGCAGACGGGCCATGACGTCGATCAGGCGGTCGATGTTGCGGGCCATGGGAAAGTCTTCTTCGGCAGCGGGATGGGACGGGACAGCGACCTTAGCCGACCCGTCACAGCGAGAAAAGGGAACAGGCCCTGCCGGATCATCAAAATCGTATAAGCAAGATTATGGAAAATAATGTCAGGAGGAAGCGAGGAGGGCGACTCTGGCCGCCCTCTGCTCTCCGATTCTTCAGCCTCCGCGGAATCCCTTCAGGCTTTCAGCAGGCGGCGGCGGCGGAAAATCCGCGTCACGGGCGGCCTGGATCAGCGATTCCACGAAAGACCGGTACGGATCGCTGGACGTTTTGGGAGCCTCAGCCGGCTCGATCGGACCGTCATAGCCGGTGTCACTCGGAATGAGCGCTCCATACTCCGAACTTTCCAGCGTTGGCGATAGAAAAACCGAATGGGTCGTCGTGGCCGGCTCGCCGACATGACGTTGGGAAGGCTTCAGCGAGAAATTCCCGTTGGCGTCCGGCATCGACAGGATCATCACCCCGTGCTCCACCGTCTCCTTGTCCCGCGCGTTCTGCCGCGCGTCGGTGTCGAAGGCGCTTCGTGGGTAGACGCTCTCGATGCTCGAGGGATCGTGGATGTTGGCCGTCTGCATGGAATCACCCGCCGTTGTTGCGTTGGTCCAACACACATTGGCAATGCCGGGTTCCGGGAGGCCGGGGCCCATGTCACTCCATGGAATGCACGTGCGCGGCGGGGCGCGCCTTCCGTCGCTGCGGCGGCGCCACGCTGAGCACCGGCTCGGTGTCGATCGCGCGAACCTCCTCATGTTCCAAGGCAACATCCGCGGTGTCGGAGTCCGAGGAGCACCGCACCGCACCGGCGAACGATGTGCTCCCATCTGCGGGTTGACAGTCGGCTATCCGCTCCGCACAGGCCGTAGGCACCAGCAATGCCGCCACCAACAGCACGCTCTTCAGGGCAATGGCCTTCATGTTCGGGCGCTCCGCAAGGCTCACGGCGGCCGTTTCCGGCATCCTGGCACTATAAGGCCGCCGTGCTCGCCGAGTTCCCGCCGAATCCGGTCCCCGCCGTAGGACGTGTGCGGTAGTCCGGTGCGCCCCCGCCTTAGCCGAACAGATGCCGGTGCATCACCTCCCAACTCGCACGGTCGGGGGTCAGCATCACCCCACCGTTGAGGACGGTCGGACGATAGGGCGAACCGTCGAACAGCGCGCTGTAGCCGCCGGCCTCCGCGTGGAGCAGAACGCCCGCCGCGTGGTCCCAGGGCATCAGGCGATGGTACATCGAGAAATGCGCCCGGCCGTCGAGCAGGCGTAAATACTCCTGCGCGGCGCTGGACAGGCAGACGCGCGGTCCGAGGGAGCGTCCGCGCTCGTCCAACTGGCGCCCCAAATCCTCGGCGCAGAAGCGCGTCGACAGCGCACCGGTCATCTCGGTCAGCGGGACCGCCGGGGCGACCGTAACGCGCTTGCCGTTCAGGTAGGCGCCCTGCCCTTTCACCGCCGTGGCGATGCGACCGTCGCACGGGTCGTAGATCCAGCCGGCCAGCGTTTCGCCGCGGCAGGCCAAGGCAATGATTACCGCAAAGAGCGGGCGCCCGTTCGCGAAGTTCAGGGTGCCGTCGATCGGGTCGATGATCCAGACCGGTGCGTCGCCGTGGATGCGGTCGAGCAGCGATTTGTCCTCGGACACCGCTTCCTCCCCCACCACCGTGCTGCCGGGAAGCAGGTCCAGCAGGCGCGGCGTCAGAGCGCGTTCGCCCGCCTCGTCGGCCAGGGTCACGAGATCGGCCGGCCCGGTCTTTTCCCGGATGCCGGCGTTCGCCAGATCGCGGAAATAGGGAAGGATCTCGCTTTCCGCGACCTCGCGGATGATCGCGGTGACACGGTCGACGTCAGGAATCGGAAAATCTGTCACGGTTTCGGTGCCGCTTTGTTGGATCGGGGGTCGAGTCTCAGAACCGTTCCGCCATCCTTCGGCGGTTCGGGCAGCATGACTTTGCCGTCCAAGCCGCTGTCTTTCAACGCTTTGACCAGCGCGTCATAGGTGGCCTGATCGGCCGTCGGGTTCGGGGCGGGCGGCGTGCCGGTCAGCGGACCGGGTTCCGGCGGCTTGCGCGGCGCGTTCGGGTCGGGCGGAGACTGCGGCACGTCACGGGCCCCCCGCGTCTCCTCCTTGGGCGGTGGCGGGGGCGGACGCCACAGGCGGAAGCAGTCGGTGAAGGTCGCTTCCTTGCAGGCTTTCAGCAATTCCTTCGGGTCCGGCGCCACAACCAGCGGGCTGAACGGGGCGGCGGGAAATTCCGCGGGTTCCGGTGGCAAGGGATCTTCCGGCGCGACCGGAGGCTCTTCGACGAATCCCGGCGGCAACACCCGCTCGGCGGCGGCAGCGGTGCCCGCGAAGGCCAAAAACGCCAGGGACAGGAGAGCGATCGGGACGCGCAAGGGAATCCGAAAACGAAAAGGAGCGGGCCGAGCACCCATTATGGCGCCCTGCCCGCTGCATAGCCACGGACAAATCCTTGTCCGGCCACCCGTCACCTTCGTCAGGAGCGTGGCAGGCTGTCGCTTGGGGTGGCGTGCAGCGCCCAGGCGGCCAGCTCGGATCGCAGGGCGGCAATCTTGCCGCTTTCCGTCGGGTTGGTTTCCTTGCGCCAAGCGTCGCTGATGATTTCCAGAAGACGGGCGCGACCGGCGGTGTCGCGCGACAGTTCCTGGATGCGCAGCACCGCGGCACCGGGCGACAACTGCTCCTGCCGGGCGACCAGGGTCACCTGATCGGCCAGAAAGGCGGTGATCGAAAAGTGTGTTGGATCGGTCTGCAAACGCATAGGCGGGCCTCCTCCCGGGGATAACCCATCGGCTCCCCGGCTCAAATATCGGGGGCGCGTTGGGAAAAGGCTACACCTCGGACGTCGTAGGACGGGGCTGAAATCGGGCGCGTCATGTCGTCGCACGTATGCGAATGAATTATGACGCGCCCGATGCCTCTATGGCGAAAGATCAGCCGTGCACGAACCTTTTCTCGAAACGGGCCAGATCCGCAGGGTCGATGGCCACCTGGATGTGGGCCTGGACCTCGTCGTCCCGTCGTTCCAGCACCTCACCTTTTGCATAGAGCCACGCGAGCGCCGCTCCGTCTCCCAACTCCACGGACAGGTCCACCACATGGCGGTGGGCGTTCATCCGCTGGTCGAGCAACCGGTCGAGGTCGGCGATCCCCGCACCCGACAGGGCGGACACCGCAACGGCGCGCGGGTTGCGGGCCGTCTGGGCAAGGATCGCCTCGCGGGACTCGTCGTCCAGCGCGTCGATCTTGTTCAGCACCTCGATCACGCGGTCGTCGGCGTCCGGGTCGATGCCCATGTCGCTCATGACTTCGTGCACGTCGGCCTTCTGGGCCTCGCTGTCCTGGTGGGACACGTCGCGGACATGCAGGATGATGTCGGCGGCGTCCACCTCCTCCAGCGTCGCTCGGAAGGCGGCGACGAGGCCGTGCGGCAGGTCGGAGATGAAGCCCACGGTGTCCGACAGTATCACCTTGCGCCCGGATGGCAGGGTCACCTGACGCATCGTCGGGTCCAGCGTGGCGAACAGCAGGTCCTTGGCGAAGACATCGGCGTTGGCCAGCCGGTTGAACAGCGTCGACTTGCCGGCGTTGGTGTAGCCGACCAGCGCCACCACCGGGTACGGCACCTTGGCGCGGGCCTTGCGGTGCAGGCTGCGGGTGCGGCGCACCTCCTCCAGCTCCTTCTTGATCTTGACGATGCGGTCGCCGATCAGGCGGCGGTCCATCTCAAGCTGGGATTCGCCGGGGCCGCCGAGGAAGCCGAAGCCGCCGCGCTGGCGTTCCAGGTGGGTCCAGGAACGGACGAGGCGTGACTTCTGGTAGGTCAGGGCGGCCAGCTCGACCTGGAGCATGCCTTCGCGCGTGCGGGCGCGGGCGCCGAAGATCTCCAGGATCAGGCCGGTGCGGTCGATGACCTTGACCTTCAGGGCCTTTTCCAGATTGCGCTGCTGCACCGGCGACAGCGCGTGGTCGAGGATGACGAGGGATGCCTCCGTCTCCTCCACGATCTGGGCGAAATGCTCCACCGTCCCCGACCCGAGAAGGATCGAAGGCTGCGGGCGGTTCACCCGCGCGCATTCGGCGTGCACGACCTCCAGATCGATGGCGCGGGCAAGGCCCACCGCCTCGTCCAGGCAGGATTCGGGATGGCGCAGGACCCCGTCCGCCTCATTGCGGAGGACGGGGTGGACCACGATGGCGCGGCCGGAGGCATCAGGCGTCCGGCCGTTGCCATTGGTCGGAAGATCAGACGTTTTCACCTTCCTTGGGCGGCTCGAAAAGTTGAATCGGATGCGCGGGCATCACGGTGGAGATGGCGTGCTTGTAGACAAGCTGCGAATGCGCGTCGCGTCGCAGCAGAACCGAGAAGTTGTCGAACCAGGTGATGATTCCCTGAAGTTTAACACCGTTCACGAGGAACACGGTTACGGGAGTCTTGTTCTTGCGGACGTGGTTGAGGAACACGTCCTGCACATTTTGGCTTTTTTCAGACATTTTATGTCGCCCCCTTCTTCAGTGTTTTTTGGAGCTCCTTGTTGGAAGCCCGCCCCCTGCAGCGATAAGGTTATGGTTGGTCGCAACCGTCTCGACTACTGGTCATCCGATATGGTGTCACCACCGCTGCCCACCAAGCCGCACAATGCATGGCAGGTGTCGTACCGATGGGCCGGAGGGAAGCGGGTGAAGCCGCTGCCCTCGCCCGCCCCTATTAGCACCGGGACCATTCCCGCGCCATGGGCACATTCCATGTCGATGTCGGCGTCCCCCAAGAACCAGACGTCCGGGCCGGGCGGAATGTTCGCCGGTTCGAGCGCCATGAGGACCGGCGCCTGATGCGGCTTGTCGAATTCGGCGTCCTGGGCGCCGACCAGACGGCCGAAAAAGCCGGTCCAGCCCAGCGCGTCGGCCTCCGCGCGCAGGAAGCGGCCGGTCTTGTTCGACACCACCGCCTGGTAGATTCCGCGGTCTGCGAAGCCGCGCAGCAAGGATTCCGCACCCGGCAGGGGCCGGAGATGCTCCAGGTGATGCGCCTCGAAATAGGCGTAGAAGAGGTCGCGCGCGTCGGTCCAGCGCTCCCCGAAGATCCGGGGGAAGCTGTCACGCAGCGACTGCTTGATGCGCTCCCGCGCCTCCTCCTCGGTCCAGGCCGGATGGCCGAAGGTGACCAGCGCGTGGTTCAGCGCGGCGCGCACGGTGCCCCAATTGTCGACCAGCGTGTTGTCCCAGTCGTAGAGGACGGCGCGCGGCAGCACGGGCAGACGGTCGATGACGGCGGCGGCGTCGCTCATGACGGCACCCCGGCGGCCACGTAATCGAGATAGGCCTGACGCAGCGTCCGGGTGATCGGCCCCGGTTTCCCCTCGCCCACTGGCTTGCCGTCGATGCGGGTCACCGGCAGCGCAAAGGTGCCGGCGGACGACACGAAGGCCTCGCGGGCGGCGAGCGCCTCCTCCACCGTGAAGCTGCGCTCCTCCACCGGGATGCCGCGCCCGCCGGCCAGCCGCAGGAGCGACTGGCGGGTGATGCCGTTCAGGATCTCCCGCGACGGGGCGCGGGTCACCAGAACGCCGTCCTGGGTGACGATCCAGGCGTTGGAGGAGGAGCCCTCCGTCACCGTGCCGTCGGGGGCGACCAGCCACGCCTCGTAGGCGCCGGATTCGGCGGCCTGCTGCTTCGCCAGCACGGGAGCGAGCAGGCCGACTGTCTTGATGTCGCACCGGCCCCAGCGGATATCGGGCGCCGTGACGACGGCCACCCCCTTCTCAAGCTGCTCCGGCTTGGCGAAGGCGGTGACCTTCTTGACGGTCATCACCAGCGTCGATGGAATGTCCGCCGGAAACTTGAAGTCGCGCGGGGCGACGCCGCGGGTGACCTGGATGTATAGCGAGCCGTTGCGGACGCCGTTCCGCCGCACCAGTTCGCGGGCGATCATCGTCACGACGCGCGGCGCCGCCGGCCAGTCCATGCGCAGTTCCGACAGGCTGCGGCCCAGACGCTCCATATGGCCGTCCAGATCCGCGAAGCGCCCGTCGAGGAGGGTGACCACCTCATAGACGCCGTCGGCGAACTGAAAGCCACGGTCTTCCACATGAACCGACGCCTGCCGGTGCGGCAGGTAGCGGCCGTTGACGTATGCCCATCGAGCCATGGATGTTCTTTTTGTTGGTGCCAGAAACGATACGAGGATGGATCAGAAAAATTCAAGCCGGACGGCGAACATCTTCTCCACCTTTTTCACCTGACCGGCGGTGGCGAGGATGATGACGCGGTCCTTCGGGCGGATCACCGTGGCCGGACGCGGGATGATCACCTCGTCGCCGCGCACGATGGCTCCGACGATGACACCGGAGGGCAGTTTCACCTCCCGCAGGGGGGTGTTCACCACCGCAGAGGTTTCCAGCGCCTCCGCCTCGATGACCTCGGCGAAGCCGTCGCGCAGGCTGTGCACCGCGCGGATGCGGCCGCGACGGACGTGCTGGAGGATGTTGGACACGGTGATGGCGCGCGGGCTGACCACCGCGTCGATTCCCAGCGGCGACACCAGCGAGGTGTAGGACGCCTTGTTGATCAGCGTGATGGCGCGCTTCGCCCCGTGCCGCTTGGCGAGCAGCGAGGACAGGATGTTGCCCTCGTCGTCGTTGGTCACCGCGACCACCGTCTCGGTGGCCCGGACGTTGGCCTCCTCCAGAATTTCCGGGTCCAGCCCGTCGCCGTGCAGCACCATGGTGCGCGACAGGCGCTGCGCCACATACTGGGCGCGGCTGCGGTTCATCTCGATGATGCGGGCGCTGACCTGGGGGTGTTTGGCCTCCAGTTCCTCCGCCAGACACAGCCCGATGTTGCCGCCGCCCAGGATGATGATGCGGCGGGCCTCCACCTCCTCGTGGCCGAAGGCGGCCATGGCGCGGTTCAGGTGGCGGTTGTCGCAGGCGAAATAGACCTCGTCGCCGGGCAGCATCTGGTCGTCGCCGCCGGGGATGAAGGACCGGTCGTTGCGGATGATCGCCACCACCTCCAGCCCAAGGTCGGGGAACAGGCCGGTCAACTGGCGCAGCGGCGTGTGCAGCACCGGGCAGGTCTCGGTGCACAGCACGCCGACGACGCGGACCTTGCCGTCCGCCAGCGGGATCATGTCGAAGGCGCCCGGCACCTGAAGCCGGCGCGCGATGGCCCGGGCCACCGCGATCTCCGGCGAGATGATGACGTCGATCGGCATGTGGTCGCGGCTGAACAGGTCCGCCCAGATCGGCTTCAGATAGCTCTGGTTGCGCACGCGGGCGATCTTCGTCGGCACCTTGAACAGGGCGTGTGCGACCTCGCAGGCGACCATGTTGATCTCATCGATCTGGGTGACCGCGATGATCATGTCGGTTTCGCCCGCCCCGGCCGCCTCCAGAACATCCGGGTGCGAGGCGTGGCCGACCATCGCCTGCACGTCGAGCGTGTCGCCGATCCGCTGGATGAGTTCCGGCGAATGGTCGATCACCGTGACGTTGTTGCCCTCCGACGCCAGATAGCGCGCGATGTTCGAGCCGACCTGGCCGGCTCCGCAAACGATGACCTTCACGGCCTCTGCACCCTTCCCTGCCCATTCTCCAGGCACTTAGGACAGGGACCTTATCATTTTGCGCGAGGGCGCACCAACTCTATGTTTGCGAAGGAAAATACGGGCCGACAGGCAAGCGTGGACAGGATGAAGGGTGATGGACGCGCCCTGCCCCATCACCCTCCCCCAGCGGTCATCGCGAAACGGATGCCCGTCTTCCAGCCTTGGCGTCAGCTGTTGTCGATCGTGTAATAGAACTGCGTAACGACTCCTTCCGGAGCACCGTCCTTGCGGGTGTCGAAGTTGAAGTCCTGCGATCTGCCGTCGATGTTGACCGAACCCTGGACATGGGCCGGCCCGTTGAAATTCACTCCGACTAGCAGAAGCTGATTCACGCCGGCCTGGAGATTGCCGGTCAACGCGACCTGTTCATTGATCGATTCACCGCCGCCAATACGGTTGTAAACTTGAGCGCCGTTCAGATAGGCAACAAGTTGGTTGTCAGTGTAATTGACCGTCAAAACAGCAATGGTCGCCATATTGCGATTCCTCCTCACAGAAAGAAATTTTGTTCGTCTTTAAGCAAGTCCATAAGACAATAATTATTTAGGCAACTATGTTAGATCAACGCTAAAAATGTTAATATTGATTTCATAAAATATATAAATACGACTGTATTTACCTACACTTTGAAAAGATAGAAAGGACTCACTCTGGGTTAATCAAAAATAATAGAATTTTCGCGGCGCAAATTTAGAAGACACACACACTTATGAAGCAAATCGGCATCCACCGTTTTCAAGAAAACAAAAGCAGGTTTTCAAGCCGTCCGCGTTCAGGACATGCTCGAGAAACCTGCTTCTGGAGAAAAAATGGCGCCTTGTGCTTGACGAAGCTGGACCAGCCTATTCGACGAACAGCTTGCCCTTCTCGCTGCCGTGCACGCCAAGCGATTTCAGCTTCCGGTGCAAGGCCGAGCGCTCCATCCCCACGAAGGAGGCGGTGCGTGAGATGTTGCCGCCGAAGCGCGTCACCTGGGCCAGCAGATACTCGCGCTCGAACACCTCGCGGGCCTCGCGGAGCGGCAGGCCCATGATCTCGCCGCCCTTGTCCCATTTCAGGACGGTGGGGGTGATGGCGCCGATCTCCGGAGGCAGCTGATCGGCGCGGATCGGCTCCTTGGGGTCGCCCTGCGCCATGATGAGCAGCCAGTCGACCACGTTGCGCAGCTGGCGCACGTTGCCCGGCCAGTCGTAGGCCTGGAGCGCAGCCATGGCGTCCTCGCCGAAGTCACGCGCCGGCAGGCCGGCGGCCTCGGCGGAGCGCTGCATGAAGTGGCGCGCCAGCAGAGGAATGTCCTCGCGCCTCTCGGCCAGCGAGGGCACGCGGATCGGCACGACGGCGAGGCGGTAGAACAGGTCCTGGCGGAACCGGCCCTGGTCGATTTCCGCCTGGAGGTCGCGGTTGGAGGTGGCGACGACGCGCACGTCCACCTCCACCCGCTGGCCGCCACCGACCCGCTCGAACACCTGTTCCTGCAGGGCGCGGACGATCTTGCCCTGGGTTTCCAGAGGCATGTCGGCCACCTCGTCGAGCAGCAGCGTGCCGCCGTGCGCCTGTTCGAAGGTGCCGATCTTGCGGCCGCCGCCGTCCACCCCGGCCTCGGTCCCGAACAGTTCCATCTCCAGCCGGTCGGGGCGCATGGTGGCGCAGTTCAGCCCGACGAAGGGACCACCAGCCCGGCGCGACCGCGCGTGGATCAACCGGGCGACGACCTCCTTGCCGGATCCGGCGGGGCCCGTGACGAGGACGCGGCTGCCGGTGGGCGCCACCTTCTCGATGCTCTGGCGGACGTGGTTGACGGCGGTGGACCGGCCGATCAGCTCCACCTCGCCGCCGGCCCGCAGCTTCAGCTCCTCGTTCTCGCGCTTCAGCCGGGCCGCCTCGATGGCGCGGTCCACCATAAGCAGCAGCCGGTCGGCCTTGAACGGCTTCTCGATAAAGTCGTAGGCGCCGATCTTGATCGCCGAGACGGCGGTCTCGATGTTGCCGTGGCCCGAAATCATGATGACGGGCAGGTTCCGGTGGTCGCGCATGAGCTGTTCGAGAATCTGCAGCCCGTCCAGCCGGCTGCCCTGCAGCCAGATGTCCAGCACCACGAGACTGGGCCGGCGCGCGGAGACCTGGGCGAACGCCTGGTCGGCGTCCGCGGCCTCGCGCGTTTTCATACCCTCATCGTTCAGGATGCCGGCGATCAGCATCCGGATGTCCGCTTCGTCGTCGACGATCAGAATGTCATGCGCCATGGGCTGCGTGCCTCTTCTCTTCACCGGTCTCCGCCGGCGTGCCAACGCCAGCGGGGGCGTCGCCCGCGGCCATGCCGGAGCTGGTGGACGTGTTGGGGATGACCAGACCGACGCGCGCCCCGCCGCCTTCGCGGTCCTCCAGGGTCAGCACGCCGCCGTGGTCCTCCATGATCTTCTTGACGATCGCCAGCCCCAGCCCCGTGCCTTTGGCACGCGTCGTCACGTAGGGTTCGGTCAGCCGGTCGCGCTCTTCGGTCGGCAGGCCCTTGCCGTTGTCCTCGACGATCATCGCGATCCGCTCGGCATCGGCCTCGACTCGGATGGCGACATGGCCGGGCGGCAGTTCTGCACCCTCGGCGGGCGGCGGGCGCCCTTCGATGGCGTCCGCGGCGTTCTGCAGCAGGTTGGTCAGCGCCTGGCTGATCTGGCGGCTGTCGCAGGGCACGGTCAGCGGCCCCTGGGGAAGCACCATGTCGAACTTGATCTTCCCGGCGTGCGCGCTGGATTGCAGGAACACCGCCTGTCGAACGAGGTCGTTGAGGTTGCAGGGCTTCATCACCGGCTGCGGCATGCGCGCGAAGGCCGAGAATTCGTCCACCATGCGGCGGATGTCGTCCACCTGCCGGACGATGGTGTCCGTGCACATGGTGAAGACCTCGGTGTCGCTGGTGATCTCCTTCAGGTACTTGCGGCGCAACCGTTCGGCGGAAAGCTGGATCGGGGTCAGCGGATTCTTGATCTCATGGGCGATGCGGCGGGCGACGTCGGCCCAGGCCGCCTTGCGCTGGGCGGACACCAGTTCGGTGATGTCGTCGAAGGTCACCACATAACCGCGGATCTCTCCGCTGCCCCGCCCTTCGGTGGAGATGCGGACGAGCAGGGTCAGCGGCGTCGTGCCGGGCCGGCGGATCTGGATCTGGTCCTGCACCACGCGGCCCGGGCGCCCCGGCGCGTGGTCCAGAAGCTCCCCCATTTCCGGTGACAACTCGGCCAGCCTCATGCCGATCAGGCTTTCCGCATCCTCGACGCCGAGAAGGCGTGCGGCGGAGAAGTTGGGCAGGGTGATGCGGCCTTCGGCATCCAACCCGATCACACCGGCCGACACACCGCCCAGAACGGTCTCTGTGAAGCGGCGGCGCTCGTCGATCAGGCGGTTGGCGGAAAGAAGCTCGTGCCGCTGGCTTTCGATTTCCGTGGTCATGCGGTTGAAGGCGCGCGACAGCAGGCCAAGCTCGTCCTCACCCGGCGGTTCGGTCACGCGCACGGTCAGATCACCGGCGCGCACCCGCTCCGCCGCACCGATCAGGGCGCTGATCGGCCGCGCCAGACGCGTCGCGAAGATCAGCCCCGCCCAGACCGCGGCCAGCAGAAGCAGCATGGCCACGACCAGGAAGATCAGAGTGAAGGTGATCTGCAGGCTGCCGCGCTGGCTTTCCAGCGCCCCGAACTCCCGCACCGCCCCTTCCGCCGAGGCCATGTGCGAGAGCACGCGCGGCTCGACCATGCGCCCGACGTAGAGATAGGTGTCGGCGAAGCGGTCCAGCCGGACCAGCGCGCGCACGCGGTCGTCGTTCTCGCTGACGATCATCGCCACCTCGCCGCGGCGGGCGGTGGCGAGCTTGTCGTCGGGAATCGGATCGAACTCCAACGCGAAGGTGTAGCCGGAGCGCGCGACGATGGCGCCGGTCGTCCCGTTGAAGACGATGGCCTCCGACAGGGCGCGCAGCATCGCCTGGGTGGCGACCACCTGCTCGAACCGCTCGGGGTCGCTGGCCAACCGCGCCGCCTCCTGGTTCAGGTCGTTCGCCATGGCGAGCGCGTCGGCGCGGATGTTCTGCTGATGCTCGTGCAGATAGGCGCTGGCGACCGCCAACGATTCGTTGACCGCCGTGCGCACCCGCTCGCTGAACCAGGACTGCACGCCGACATAAAAGAAAACCGTGGAGAAGATGGCCATGATGATGGCCGGGGCGACGGCGAGCAGGCTGAACACCGCGACCAGCCGCACATGCATCTGCGACCCGGCGAGGCCGCGCCGCCGCCCGATCCACAAATAGACAATCCTCCGCGCGATCAGCACGCCGAGAAGGAGCAGAAGCGCCAGATCGAGGGTCAGCAGCCACGTGACGGTGCGCGGGTTGGTCTCCCCGAAGGGCGCGCTCTCCGTCAGCGCCGTGTAGGTCGCGAAGCCCGCCACCAAGGCGGCCAACGACAGCGCGAAGGCAAGCCGCTTCGCCAACCCGACCCGGGTTGCCCAGCGAAGGAACTGCTGCCAAAGCGGCGTGGCGGTTTCAGGGGGTGTGGGCGACATCAATCCGGCAACCAGTCTGTTGCCAGAATGATACATGAGCTGTTGCCGTCCTGCCAAGCGGCAACCCCTCTGCCTTTCGCACAGTCCCTAAGGAGCATCGCGAACGGCAGAGGCGCCGCAGGCCTGTCGCAAAAACAACACGCTGTGGAGCGGCAGCGACGCCCTGCCGCCCCGTCGGGCGTCGGGTCACTTCAGCCCGCGCACCACCTGGATGTCGAGATCGCGGATCTTCTTGCGCAACGTGTTGCGGTTGAGGCCCAGCAGTTGCGCCGCCTTGATCTGGTTGCCCCGTGTCGCCGAGAGGCTGAGCGAGATCAGCGGCCGCTCCACCTCACGCAGCACCCGGTCGTAGAGGCCATTCGACGGCATGCCGTCCTTGTGTGCGGCGAAATAGTCCTTGAGGTGCCGCTCCACGGCGGCGGACAGACCCTCGCCCTGGGGTTCCTCCACCGTTTGGACGGCGGGCGTGGCATCCGCGAGTTCCGCCTCCACCACGTCCAGCCCGATGACCTCCTGCGAATAGAGCGCGGCGAGGCGGCGGACCAGATTCTCCAGCTCGCGCACATTGCCCGGCCAGCGGTAGCGCTTCAACCGGTCCATGGCGGGCTGGTCGATGCTCTTCACCGGCAGCCCTTGGGCCGAGCACTGGTTCAGGAAATGGCGGACCAGGAGCGGCACGTCCTCCGTACGCTCGCGCAGCGGCGGCAGGCGGATGGGGACGACGCACAGGCGGTAGAACAGATCCTCGCGGAACAGGCCCTGGCGGATCAACGTGCGCAGGTCGCGGTGGGTCGCGGCGACGATGCGTACGTCCGTCTTGATGGGTGTACGCCCGCCGACGGTGGTGTACTCCCCCTCCTGCAGCACGCGCAGCAGGCGGGTCTGCGCCTCCAGCGGCATGTCGCCGATCTCGTCGAGGAACAGGGTGCCGCCCTGCGCCTGCTCGAAGCGGCCGGTCGAGCGGTTGGTGGCCCCGGTGAAGGCGCCCTTCTCGTGGCCGAACAGCTCGGACTCGATCAGCTCGCGCGGGATGGCCGCCATGTTGATGGCGACGAAGGGACCGTTGCGTCGCTTGCCGTAATCGTGCAGCGCACGCGCCACCAGCTCCTTGCCGGTGCCCGACTCGCCGGTGATCGTCACCGTCAGGTCGGTGCCCATCAAACGGGCAAGGACGCGGTAGATCTCCTGCATCGCCGGCGAGCGGCCGATGAGGGGAAGCTGTTCGTCCGCCTCGCCGGCATCGGCGGGGAGAGGGGCCGGCGGGGTGTTGGAGTTCAACGCCCGCTCGACGACGGAGACCAGCTCCTTCAGATCGAAGGGCTTGGGCAGATACTCGAAGGCGCCGCGCTCCGCCGCCTTCACGGCGGTGATCAGCGTGTTCTGCGCGCTCATCACGATGATGCGCAGGTCGGGCCGGATCTTCTTGATCCGCGGGATCAGGTCCAGACCGTTCTCGTCGGGCATCACCACGTCGGTGATGATGAGGTCGCCCTGCCCGTCCGCCACCCAGCGCCAGAGCGTGGAGGCGTTACCGGTGGTGCGCACCTCGTGGCCGAGGCGGGCGAGCGCCTGGGTCAGAACGGTGCGGATGGCGCGGTCGTCGTCCGCAACCAGGATCGTGGCCGCACTCATCCGATGGCCCCTCGGATGCTTCTGGCCGGTGCCGGATCGCCGCTCATCTGCGCTTCATCGAACATGGGTAGCGAGACCTTGAAGACGGTGCGGCGCGGCTGGCTGTCAAATTCGATGACGCCGCCGTGGTCGCCGACGATTTTGGCTACCAATGCAAGTCCCAGGCCAGTCCCATTGACCTTGGTCGTAATGAACGCATCGAACAGGTTGGAGCGCAGGTCGTCGGGTATGCCGTCCCCATTATCCTGAACGGACACCAGCAACGGCAGGTGCAGCCGGGTATCGCCGCCGGGCAGCGCCATGCGGACACCGTGCTGATAAGATGTGCTGAGTATGATCTCGCCGCCCGATTCTGGTGCAGCTTCTGCCGCATTTTTAATCAGGTTGAGGAAAATCTGAATGAGCTGGTCACGGTTGCCGTAGACCGGCGGCAGCGACGGGTCGTAGCGCTCGATGAAACGGATGTTCCGCGCGAAGCCGCTCTGGGCCACCTTGCGGACATGCTCCAGAACGGTGTGGATGTTCACCGCATCGCGCTCCAGCGGGCGCTGGTCGGAGAAGACCTCCATCCGGTTGACCAGGGCGACGATGCGGTCGGCCTCGTCGCAGATCAGCCGGGTGAGCACCCGGTCGGCCTCGCTGCAGTTCTCCTCCAGAAGCTGCGCGGCCCCGCGGATGCCCGACAGCGGGTTCTTCACCTCGTGCCCGAGCATCGACGCCATTGCGGTGACCGAGCGGGCGGCGTTGCGGTGGGTCAGCGAATTGTCGATCTTGCGGGCCAGCGTGCGCTCGTTGACCGTCAGCAGCACATGGTCGGCCGGCTCGCCCAGCGCGGTCACCCGCACGGTGACGTGGTGCGGGCCGATGCGTGGGGTGTCGATGACGACGCCCTCCTGGGAGGCGCGATGCCGGCCCTGCTGGACCTGCTCGATCAGCTGGCTGACCGGGCTGTTGGGCGGCAGCAGCTCGGCCAGCGGCATGCCTTCCATCATGGCGGCGGACAGGCCAAAGAACTCCTGCGCCTCCAGATTCACGTAGCGGATGTCGCCGGAGCCGTCGACGACCAGAACCGGGTCGGGGAGCGCGTTCAGCATGACGGACGGATCGATGCAGGGACGGACGGGGCGGTAGGAACTGGAGGGCGCGCGGGGCCGCGCCGGGCGGCGGGGCAACGGAGCAGCGGCAGATGCACGGGCCATCAGGCAGCCATCCTTTCGATCGCCGGGGCGTAGAAGTCGCGGATGAAGCCGCGCACTCGTTCGGGATCGGACATGCGGTTGACCTCCGAGCGGAATTCGGCGGAGTCGCGCAGGCCCGTGGAGTACCAAGAGATGTGCTTGCGGGCGACGCGCAGCCCGCCCTCGACGCCGTAATGGGTCAGCATGGCGTCGTAATGCTCCAGCAGCGTGTTGAGCTGCTCGTGGAGCGGTGGATCGGGCAACCGCTCGCCGGTGCGGATGTAATGCATCACCTGGGCGGGGAACCAGGGGCGCCCGTAGGCACCGCGCCCGATCATCACCCCGTCGGCGCCGGACTCGGCGAGCGCGCGGTCCACCGCGTCGAAGGACGTGATGTCGCCGTTGACCACCACCGGGATCGACACCGCCTCCTTCACGGAACGGATGAAGGACCAGTCGGCGGTGCCGTTGTAGAATTGCTCGCGTGTCCGGCCGTGGATGGTCACCAGCTTGATCCCGCACTCTTCGGCGATGCGGGCCAGCCGGGGAGCGTTCAGGCTGTTGTCGTCCCAGCCCTTGCGCATCTTCAGCGTCACGGGGATGGACACCGCCTTCGCCGTGGCCTCCAGGATGCGGGCGGCGAGCGCCTCGTCCCGCATCAGGGAGGAGCCGGCGTGGCCGTTGACCACCTTCTTCACCGGGCAGCCGAAGTTGATGTCGACGACGGCGGCTCCGCGGTCCTCGTTGAGCTTCGCCGCCTCGGCCATCACCTCGGGCTCGCAGCCGGCAAGCTGGACGGCCATGGGGAACTGCTCCGGCTCGCATTCGACCATGCGCAGGGTCTGGCGGTTCTCGCGGATCATCGCTTGGCTCGCGACCATCTCGGAGACGACCAGCCCGCAGCCGGACCGCTTCACAAGCCGCCGGAACGGCAGGTCCGTGACGCCGGACATAGGGGCGAGGATCACCGGACCCTCAAGCGAGATGGTGCCGATTTGAATGGCCATGTTCACCTGCCCACATGATGGGCACATTAGCGATATGATGAGAATTTGTGCACGGTAGCACAGCGTTTCGGCATGTTGCAAGTGCACATCCCGCGTGCGCCGCGGTGGCTGTCATGCGCCGGGTTTAGCCAATCAGAACGTCGGTGACGAATTTGACGCCCGGATAGGCGAGGGTCAGCAGCAGATAGGCGATCAGCACGAGACGCGCCGCCATCCGCCCGCGCACACCGGTGCGGGCGTGGGCCAGCAGCAACCCGCCGATGACGACGAAGCTGGCGACCGACAGAAGCGTCTTGTGGTCGGCGCGCAGCGGCGCGCCGGTTTCGTAATAGAGCACCGCCATTCCCGTGGCGAGACCGGCGCCCAGGACCGCCTCCGACGCGGCGAGCAGATGGAGCTGCATCCGCTCGCTTTCCGCCACCGGAGGCAGGAAGCGGGTCAGCGGGGTCGGGCGTTTCGACTTCAGCGCCCGCTCCTGAAGGAAGGCGGCGAGCGACGCCACGGCGGCCATGGTCAGCAGCGCGTAGGTGATGACCGACACGGCGATGTGCAGGTCGATCCAGATGCCCGGGGCGCCGCCGCGCAGCACCGGCGCCGGGGCCTGCTGGGCCAGCGTCGCGAAGGCGCCGACGGTCAGCAGATAGGGCAGCAGCAGCGGCGACAGCCGCCACGCCGACCGGGTCAGCGCGCTCATGGCCATGAACAGCAGCATGCAGGCGGCGATGGTGATCCACAGCGCGGTGGACAGACCGGTGTGCCAGCGTCCCGCCACCTGGGTCAGCGCCCAGGCCGCCGGCCCGGCGAAACCCAGCGCCAGGGCGCCCCAGAAATAGGCGGAGCGGCCGTCCGCCCCCTGCCCTGCGATCCGGTGGTACGGGTAGATGGACGCCGGCAGCAGCGCCATCAGCGCGGTCAGGCTGTAGACGATGTTCTGCGACATGCGGCGGACCCGTGCCCTTCCCTCTGCGGAAACCCAAAGTCGCTGTTGGACAAGTCTCTGAAGCTCTTGGCGGAACGCCGGTGAGCGGCTAGGCTCCGCTGCATCCGGCCGCCATGACGTAAGCGTCATGCGGACGGCCCGTCAAGCGCGGATACCATAGCCCAAACGGCACGGATACGTCCCATGTCTTCCTGTATCGCGCTGATCGTCGCCGCCGGAAGCGGCCAGCGTTTCGGCGCCGAACAGCCCAAGCAGTATCTCGATCTGGCCGGGCAACCCGTTCTGCGCCGCACGGTCGAGGCCTTCCGTCGCCACCCCAAGGTGAGCGCGGTGCGCGTCGTCATCAATCCCGTGTTTCGCGATCTCTACGATGCGGCCGTCGCGGGGCTGGACCTGCCCGAACCGGTGGCCGGCGGGGCGTCCCGCCAGGATTCGGTGCGCAACGGGCTGGAGGCGTTGGCCGACTCGGCCCCTGACCTGGTGCTGATCCATGACGCGGCCCGCCCGCTGATCGATGCCGACACCATCGACAGGGTAATCGCGGCTCTGGCGACCCACCCCGCGGCGCTCGCCGCCGTGCCGGTCGCCGACACGCTGAAGCGTGGCAATGGAGATCCGGGCGGCGGGTTGGTGGCCGGCACGGTGGACCGCAGCGGCCTGTGGCGTGCCCAGACCCCGCAGGGTTTCCGCTTTCCCGACATCCTGGCCGCGCACCGTGCCGCCGCCGGGCTGGAACTGACCGACGACGCGGCGGTCGCCGAACGCGCAGGCCTGCCGGTCGCGCTGGTGCCCGCCAGGGAGGAGAATTTCAAGGTGACGACCCCCGACGACCTGACCCGCGCCGCCCGCGCGCTCGACTCCGCCCTGTCCGACATCCGAACCGGGTCGGGCTTCGACGTGCACCGCTTCGCCGAGGGCGACCATGTCACGCTCTGCGGCGTGCGGGTGCCGCACACGCACCGTCTGGACGGCCATTCGGACGCCGACGTCGGGCTGCACGCGCTGACCGACGCCATCCTGGGCGCGCTCTGCGCCGGCGACATCGGCAGCCATTTTCCGCCCAGCGACCCGCAATGGCGCGGCGCCGACAGCGCGCTGTTCCTGAAACACGCCGCGGAGCTGGTGACGGCGCGCGGCGGGCGGATCGCCCATGTCGACGTGACGATCATCTGCGAGCGCCCGAAGGTCGGCCCGCACCGCGAGGCGATGACCACGCGCGTTGCCGAAATCCTGGGCATGCCGGTGGACCGGGTCAGTGTGAAGGCGACGACGACGGAGCGGCTGGGCTTCACCGGGCGCGGCGAGGGCATCGCGGCGCAGGCGATGGCGACGGTCCGCCTGCCGGGATAGGTATTCTCAGCCCTCTCCCCTTTGGGGAAAGGGGATTCCGCACGACGACGAAAGGGACCCCGCATGTTTCCCGATCACATCCGTGAACTCGCCGCCAAGCTGCTCGCGGAATACGAACTGGCCGGCTACACGGTGGCGACCGCCGAATCCTGCACGGGCGGCCTCGTCGCGGGGGCGCTCACCGACATCGCGGGGTCGTCCAAGGTGGTGGACCGCGGCTTCGTCACCTACTCCAACGTCGCCAAGTCCGAGATGCTCGGCGTGCCGCCCAGCCTGATCCATGCCCACGGCGCGGTCAGCCCGGAGGTGGCGGTGGCGATGGCGGTCGGGGCGCTGGCCAAGTCGAAGGCCGACGTGACGGTGGCGGTGACCGGAGTCGCCGGTCCCGGCGGCGGGACTCCGGAAAAGCCGGTCGGGCGGGTCCACATCGCCACGGCGGTCCGCCGCGGGACCGCCAAGCACAAGGAATACACTTTCCCCGGAGACCGCGAGGCGGTGCGGTTGGCGACCGTGCAAGCCGCGCTGGAGCGGCTGCGCACGGCCCGCCCGGAAACCGCGATCCGTTGAGGGAGGACCGGCCTCAGGCGGTCCGCGCCGCGGCGGGCCGGGTGGCGCCGGCACCGTAGAGCTGGTTGGCGCGGGTCTCGAAGGCCTGCACCATCCGGCGCACCGCCTCGTTGAACAACACGCCCATGATCTTCTGCAGCATCTTCGAGCGAAACTCGAAGTCCACGTAGAAATCCACGCAGACACCGCCCTCGTGCGGGGTAAAGATCCAGTGGTTGTTCAGGTACTGGAACGGTCCCTCGGTGTACTGGACATTGATGCGGCGGTTCGCCTCGTCCAGCTCCACGCGCGAGGTGAAGCGTTCGCGCACCATCTTGAAGCCTATGACAAGGTCCGCGAACATCACGTCGCCTTCGTGGCGGCGGATGCGGGCGGCGAGGCACCAGGGCAGGAATTCCGGGTACTTCTCCACATCGGCGACCAGCCGGTACATCTGCTCCGGCGTGTAGGGAAGAACCTTCTTTTCCGCGTGCGTCGGCATACCCGCTCCGTTTCTCTTTCGGCCGCCTCTCAGCCCACCGCTGCCGCGAGCTTGCGGAGGCGAGCCTCCCGCAGCTTCGCGAAGTCCGCCCCCGCGTGATAGCTGGAGCGGGTCAGCGGCGTCGAGGCCACCATCAGGAAACCCTTGCCGCGGCCAAGTGTTGCGTAGCTCTGGAATTCTTCCGGAGTCACGAACCGGTCCACCGCCGCGTGCTTGGGCGTCGGCTGGAGGTACTGGCCGATCGTCATGAAGTCAACATCGGCGGCGCGCAGGTCGTCCATCACCTGCCCGACCTCCTCGCGCGTCTCGCCCAGGCCCACCATGATTCCGGACTTGGTGAACATGGACGGGTCCAGTTCCTTGACCCGTGCCAACAGTTGCAGCGAGGTGAAGTAACGGGCGCCCGGACGGATCGTCGGGTAGAGGCGCGGGGCGGTTTCCAAGTTGTGGTTGAAGACGTCGGGCTTCGCCTCGACCACCACCTCCACCGCACCCTTCTTCTTCTGGAAGTCGGGGGTGAGGATCTCGATGGTCGTGTCGGGTGACGCCGCGCGGATGGCGCGGATGGTGCGGGCGAAATGCTCCGCCCCGCCGTCCTCCAGGTCGTCGCGGTCCACCGAAGTGACGACGACGTGGCTCAGCTTCAGCTGGGCCACCGCCTCCGCCACATTGTCCGGCTCGTGCGGGTCGAGCTGGTCCGGGCGACCGGTGCCGACGTTGCAGAAGGCGCAGCCGCGGGTGCAGACGGAGCCGAGGATCATGAAGGTCGCGTGCTTGTGCTTCCAGCACTCCCCGATGTTCGGGCAGGCGGCCTCCTCGCACACGGTGTTGAGCTTGAGCCCGCGCATCAGGTTGCGCGTCTCGTTGTATTCCTGGCTGGTCGGCGCCTTGACGCGAATCCAGCCCGGTTTGCGCTGGATCGGGTTGTCGGGCTTGTGGGCCTTTTCGGGATGGCGAAGCTTCTCGGGGTGATCGGCCACGGTCATGGTCTGAAGTGCTCCCACGGGCTGCCCGATGGCAGCGCCGATGCTGAACGGTAACGCGCCGCCAACCGCGCAAGGGGCGGCGCAAAGGAACGGCGCAAGGCCGGCAGACACGGTCCCGCCGGATAGGCCGGAATGACCGACCGGTCAAGTCTGATTATTGGCCGCGACGAAACGACACCGCCAAAAGGATGACGGAGCCGCAATCGTTGCTCCCCCGCCCCGGAGGGCGAGGGAAGAAACGACCGTCGATCAGACTCGCCACTTAGAAGTGGATGGCCCGGCCATAGGCATCAAGCACCGACTCGTGCATCATTTCCGACAGGGTCGGATGCGGGAACACCGTCTGCATCAGCTCCTGCTCGGTGGTCTCCATGGTCTTGGCGACCGTGTAGCCCTGGATCAGCTCCGTCACCTCGGCGCCGACCATGTGGGCGCCCAGCAGCTCGCCGGTCTTGGCGTCGAACACGGTCTTCACCATGCCGTCCGCCTCGCCCAGCGCGATGGCCTTGCCGTTGCCGATGAAGGGGAAGCGGCCGACGCGGACCTCGTAGCCCGCCTCCTTCGCCTTCTTCTCGGTCAGACCGACCGACGCGATCTGCGGGTGCGAGTAGGTGCAGCCCGGGATGTTGCGGACGTCCAGCGCGTGCGGGTGCTTGCCGGCGATGTGCTCGACGGCGATGACGCCTTCGTGGCTGGCCTTGTGGGCGAGCCAGGGAGCCCCCGTCACGTCGCCGATGGCGTAGACGCCCGGCTCGTCGGTCTGGCAGTTGGCGTTGGTCTTGATGTGGCCACGGTCGGTCTGGACCTTGGTGTTCTCCAGGCCCAGATTCTCCGTGTTCGGCGAAATGCCGACGGCGAGGATCACGCGGTCGACCGTGATGTCCTCGGTCTTGCCGTTGGCCTCCACCGCCACCGTCACGCTGTCGGCGCCCTTGCGCAGGTTGCCGGCCTTGCCGTTGGTGATGATGCGCATGCCCTGCTTTTCGAACTGCTTGCGGGCGAAGGCCGAGATTTCCTCGTCCTCGACCGGCAGGATGCGGTCCATCACCTCGACCACCGTCACCTTGGCGCCCAGCTCGTTGTAGAAGCTGGCGAACTCGATGCCGATGGCGCCGGAGCCGATGACCAGCAGCGACTTCGGCGTCGTGTTCGGGGTCATCGCCTTGCGGTAGGTCCAGACGAGGTTGCCGTCGTCCTCCAGACCCGGCAGGGTGCGGGCGCGGGCGCCCGTGGCGATGATGATGTTCTTCGCCCCGAAGGTGCCGACCGCCGCACCGCCCTTGGACACGGCCACCTGCCCCTTGCCGAGCAGCTTGGCCTCGCCCTCGATGACGGCGACCTTGTTCTTCTTCAGCAGGTGCTTGACGCCGCCGTTGAGCTGCCCCGCCACCTTGCGGGACCGCTGAACGACCTTGTCCAGGTCGAAGGACGGGTTCTGGATGACCAGCCCGTACTCCGTGGCGTGCTTGGCGTTGCGCAGCACCTCGGCCGAGCGCAGGAGCGCCTTGGTCGGGATGCAGCCCCAGTTGAGGCAGATGCCGCCGAGGTTCTCGCGTTCCACCACCGCGGTGCTGAGGCCGAGCTGGGCGGCGCGGATCGCCGCCACATAGCCGCCCGGGCCGCCGCCGATGACGATGAGGTCGTAGTTCATGTCAGCCATGGTCGGCGCCCCCTTACAGCAGCATGCTCAGCGGGTCCTCGATCAGCTTCTTGAAAGCCGCGAGGAATTCCGCACCCTGCGCGCCGTCGGCGACGCGGTGGTCCACGGTGACCGAGACGGTCATCACAGTGGCGATGGCGAGCGCGCCGTTCTTCACGACCGGACGCTGCTCACCGGCGCCGACCGCCATGATGCAGGCCTGCGGCGGGTTGATGATCGCCGCGAACTCCCGGATGCCGTACATGCCGAGGTTCGAGATCGAGAAGGTGCCGCCCTGGTACTCTTCCGGCTTCAGCTTGCCGTCGCGGGCGCGCTCCGCCAGACCCTTCATCTCGTTGGAGATTTCGGCCAGGCCCTTGGTCTCCGCCTTCTTGACGATGGGCGTGATCAGGCCGGTCGGGGTGGCCACGGCGACCGAGATGTCGACGTGGTCGTAACGGAGGATGGCCTCCTCCGACCAGGCGGCGTTGATGTTCGGGAACTTCTTCAGCGTCAGCGCGGCGGCGCGGATGATGAAGTCGTTGACCGACAGCTTGTAGTCCTTGGAGCGGGCGTTCAGGTCGGCGCGGACCTTCAGCAGCGCGTCCAGTTCGCAGTCGATGGCCAGGAAGTAATCCGGCACCGTCTGCTGCACCTCGGTCAGACGACGGGAGATCGTCTTGCGCATGGAGCTGTTCGGCTGCGCCTTGTAGCGCATGCCCAGCTTGTCCGAGAGGTCCTTGGCGTCGATGCCCGCGGCCTTCGGGGCCGGAGCGGCAGCCGGAGCAGCCGCCGGGGCCGCGGCGGGAGCCTGGGCGGCGGCCTGCGGAGCGGCGGCCTTGGCGGTGCCGCCGGCCTTCGCGGCCTCGATGTCGGCCTTGACGATGCGGCCGTTCGGACCGGTGCCCTTGACGGCCTTCAGGTCGAGACCGGCCTGCTCGGCCAGACGGCGGGCCAGCGGGCTGGCGAACACGCGGCCACCGCCATGGGCGGGGGCCGAGGCCTGCGGAGCAGCCGCCGGAGCCGGAGCGGAAGCCGTCGGGGCCGGGGCCGCGGCGGGCGCCGCCGCGGGGGCGGGAGCCGGGGCAGCCGCCTTGGCGAGCGCGCTGTCGTCCTCGCCCTCTTCCAGCAGCACGGCGATCGGGGTGTTCACCGCGACGCCCTGCGTGCCGGCCTGCACGAGGATCTTGCCGAGACGGCCTTCGTCCGCCGCCTCGACTTCCATAGTGGCCTTGTCGGTTTCGATCTCGGCGATCACGTCGCCGGACTTCACCGCATCGCCTTCCTTCTTCAGCCACTTGGCGAGGTTGCCCTCGGTCATGGTCGGAGAGAGGGCGGGCATGAGAATCTGGATGGTCATTCGCTCGCCCTCCTTACTTGCGGTAGCAGGCCTTCTTCGCCGCTTCCGCGATGCGGTCGGGCGAAGGAAGGACGAGCTTTTCCAGGTTCGCCGCGTAGGGCATCGGCACGTCGAGGCCGGTCACGCGGATCACCGGGGCGTCCAGATAGTCGAAGGCCTGCTCCATCATCAGGGCCGACAGCTCGGCGCCGATTCCGCAGGTCGGCCAAGCCTCCTCGACGGTGACGAGGCGGTTGGTCTTCTTGACGGAGTTGACGATCGTCTCCGTGTCGAGCGGACGGATCGTGCGCAGGTCGATGACCTCGGCGCTGATCCCGTCCTTCTCCAGCAGATCGGCGGCGGCGAGCGCGTAGCTGACCATCAGCGAATGGGCGGTGATGGTCACGTCCGTGCCGGCGCGGCGGATCTTGGCGCGGCCGATCGGAACGATGAAGTCCTCGCTCTCCGGCACCTCGAAGGACTGGCCGTAGAGGATCTCGTTCTCGAGGAAGATGACCGGGTTCGGATCGCGGATGGCTGACTTCATCAGGCCCTTGAAGTCCGACGCGCTGTAGGGCGCGACGACCTTCAGGCCGGGCACACTGGCGTACCAGGGGGTGAAGTCCTGGCTGTGCTGCGCGGCGACGCGGGCGGCGGCGCCGTTCGGGCCGCGGAACACGATCGGGCAGCCCATCTGGCCGCCGGACATGTACAGCGTCTTGGCCGCCGAGTTCACGATGTGGTCGATCGCCTGCATCGCGAAGTTGAACGTCATGAACTCGACGATCGGGCGCAGGCCGCGGAAGGCCGCACCGACGCCCAGGCCGGCGAAGCCGATCTCGGTGATCGGCGTGTCGATGACGCGGTCGGCGCCGAACTCCTGGAGCAGGCCCTGCGACACCTTGTAGGCGCCCTGGTACTGCGCGACTTCCTCGCCCATCAGGAAGACGGTCGGGTCGCGGCGCATCTCTTCGGCCATGGCGTCGCGCAACGCTTCGCGGACGGTCTTCTTCACCGTCTTGTCGAAGAACTTGTCCTCGTCCGAGGCCGGCGGCGCGGCGGCCGGGCCAGAGGCCGGACCGACCGGCAAGGTGGCCGGGGCGTGCGCGCCCGTGTCCTTCACCACCGGCTCGGCGGCGACCTTCGGGGCCGGCGTCGGGGAGCCGGACACGGCGTCGGTGACGCTCTCGCCCTCGCCGAGGATCACGGCGATGGGGGTGTTCACGGCGACGTTCTCGGTGCCCTCGGCGACCAGGATCTTGCCGATGCGGCCTTCATCGACCGCCTCGACCTCCATGGTCGCCTTGTCGGTCTCGATCTCGGCGAGCACGTCGCCGGACTTGACCTCGTCACCTTCCTTTTTGACCCACTTCGCCAGCTTGCCCTCGGTCATGGTGGGCGACAGCGCCGGCATCAGCACTTCGATCGGCATTCCTCAACCTCCGGCGGCGCGGGTTCGCCGGGAGGCATAGCCTCCGGCCCTCGGCGCCGCTCCTCTTATCGTTGTCGTCAGGCTTCGACCAGGACGTCCGTCCACAGCTCCGCCGGATCGGGCTCGGGGCTCTGCTGCGCGAATTCGGCAGCCTCGGTCACCACGGCCTTGACCTCGCGGTCGATCTCTTTGAGCTGGTCCTCGGTCACGTAAGCGCCTTCCAGCAGGACGCGCTTCAGGTTGTCGATCGGATCGGACTCGCTCCGCATCTTCTCGACCTCCTCCTTGGTCCGGTACTTGGCCGGGTCGGACATCGAGTGGCCGCGGTAGCGGTAGGTCTTCATCTCGAGGATGACCGGGCCGTTGCCGGCGCGGATGTACTCGACCCACTTGTCGGCGGCCTCGCGGACCTCGAGGACGTCCATGCCGTTGACCTGATGGCCGGGAATGCCGTAGGCCGCACCGCGCTGGTGCAGTTCGCCCGCCGAGGCGCGCTCCTGCGAGGTGCCCATGGCGTACTTGTTGTTCTCGATCACGTAGAGCACCGGCAGCTTCCACAGCGCCGCCATGTTGAAGCTCTCGTAAACCTGCCCCTGGTTGATGGCGCCGTCGCCACAATAGACCGCGGACAGGCCGTCGTCCTTGTTGTACTTGTGCGAGAAGGCGAGGCCGGTGCCCAGCGGGACCTGCGCGCCGACGATGCCGTGGCCGCCGTAGAAGTTCTTCTCGCGGCTGAACATGTGCATCGAGCCGCCCTTGCCCTTGGAGTAGCCTCCACGGCGACCGGTCAGCTCGGCCATCACGCCCTTGGGGTCCATGCCGCAGGCCAACATGTGGCCATGGTCACGGTAGCTGGTGATGACGTCGTCGTTGTCCTTCAGCGCGGCCTGGATGCCGACCACAACGGCTTCCTGGCCGATGTAGAGGTGGCAGAAACCGCCGATGAGACCCATGCCGTAGAGCTGGCCCGCCTTCTCCTCGAAGCGGCGGATCAGAAGCATCTCGCGATAGTACTTGATCAGGTCCTCGGTCGAAGCGGCCTGCTTCGACGCGGAGTCAGTCTGCGCCTTCGGACGGCGTCGTGACGCGGCCATGTTTCCTCCCCAGGGTTTATGCAGCGACGGCAAGCGAACAGCCAGGGCTGCAGCACGTTGCGAGGGTACATCCCACTTATGAGGGTGCATCCCCCTCGCACCGGAAGCGGATGCGGGGCGCACAGTACACGACAAGCGCACGAGACGCAAATATCTGTTTTTAAACGCGAAATTCGGCGTTAACCGACTTTCGGTTAATTCACTGATATGGCCTACTTCTCAGCGCTAGCATCACCTTCGACCTGCGCCGGAGGGAGTGCGATTATGACGTCGCGGGGGCCTGAAAGGTTCAACATCGTGCGCGCACGCTCGTCCAGCATGTCGCGGTCCAGGTGGTCGCTGCGCATCAGTTGCGCGCGGCGGTCCATTCGCTCGCGCTCGGCCTTCACCTGATCCAGGACGGATTCCGCCGTGGCGATCTCCGCCTTCAGGTGGTTCATGGCGAGCAGCCCGCGGTCCCCCTGGACGGCGTAATAGACGAAGTAGGCGACGACGCAGGAGCCGATGGCCGGCCCGATGGCCTGGCGAAGGGCGCTTTTGGCGGCGCGTTTCAGCGAGTCGGTGAGGTTCTGGAGCATGGTCATGGCGGTATGATGGAATCATACGCGATTCCTTCGGTCAAACGGAAAAGAAGCAATCCGAAAGAATTCACCGCGCCATGCTCTTTGCGGCGCCGAGTAATAGGCGGTTTACACCCCCAAAGGAGAATGACACAGCGCGCAACCTTCGAAAGAAGGCGGGTTGCGCTTCACTCCGGCGGGACCTCGCGCGGGCGGCGGTCCTCGCCGATGGCGACGTAGGTGAACACGCCCTCCGTCACCTTGATCGCCTCCCCCGCGCTGCGCTGGCGGCGCACCCAGGTCTCGACCCGGACGCGGATGGAGGTGCGGCCCACCTTGGTGACATGGGCGAAGCAGCTCACCTCATCGCCGACATAGACCGGCTTGTGGAAGGTCATCGCCTCGATCCCCACCGTCGCAACGCGCCCGCCCGCACGGCGCAGGGCGGCGACGCCGCCGGCCAGATCCATCTGGGACAGCAGCCAGCCGCCGAAGATGTCGCCGTTGGGGTTGGTGTCCGCCGGCATGGCGATGGTGCGCAACGCCGGACCGCCTTCCATGTCGGGTTGGGCTTGGTTCTGATCGGTGGGAGTGCCGTCGCTCATCGTGCCTCCGCCCTCGTTCATTCTGGGGTCGAAAAAGCGCATCACAAAATATGGTGCGGGGAGTATATAGGAGCCACCGCATGCGCTTGCGCAGCCCTGACGAAATTCCTATAACTGGGGCCATGAGCGATCTTTTCGAGAACACGGCGCGCAAGGCCGAGACCTATTCCGCCCAGGATATTGAGGTTCTGGAGGGGCTTGAGCCCGTCCGCCGGCGCCCCGGCATGTACATCGGCGGCACCGACGACCGGGCGCTGCACCATCTGGTGGCCGAGGTTCTGGACAACGCCATGGACGAGGCGGTGGCCGGCCACGCCAGCCGCATCGACCTGGAGCTGACCGCCGACGGCACGGTGGTGGTGCGCGACAACGGGCGCGGCATCCCGATCGACGACCACCCCAAGTACCCGGGCAAGTCGGCGCTGGAGGTCATCCTCACCACCCTGCATTCGGGCGGCAAATTCTCCAACAAGGTCTACCAGACCTCCGGCGGTCTGCACGGCGTCGGCCTGTCGGTGGTCAACGCCCTGTCCGACCGGCTGACGGTGGAGGTGGCGCGCGACCGCCAGCTCTACGTGCAGCAGTACAGCCGCGGCCTGCCCCAGGGGCCGCTGACCCGCCAGGGCGCGGCCAATCGCCGCGGCACGACCATCCGCTTCCACGCCGACCCCGAGATTTTCGGTGAGGCCGCCCATTTCGAGCCGCACCGGCTGTACCGGCTGGCGCGCTCCAAGGCCTACCTGTACCGGGGCGTGGAGATCCGCTGGAGCTGCGACCCGTCGCTGCTGTCGGCGGAATCCACCACTCCGGCGCAGGAGACGCTGCACTTCCCCGGCGGCCTGCTCGACTACCTGAACGCCGCCCTGAAGGAACGCCGGACGCTGACCCGCCTGCCCTTCTCCGGCGCGCTGGACTTCCCGAACCAGCAGGGCCGCGTGGAATGGGCCATCGCCTGGCCGGAGGATGACGAGGGCTTCTCCCACACCTACTGCAACACGGTGCCCACCCCGCAAGGCGGCACCCACGAGGCCGGCCTGCGCGCCGCGCTGACCCGCGGCCTGAAGGGCTACGGCGAGCTGACCAACAACAAGCGCGCCGCCCAGGTCACCGCGGACGACGTGATGGGCGACGCCTGCATCCTGCTGTCGGTCTTCATCCGCGAGCCGCATTTCCAAGGCCAGACCAAGGAGAAGCTGGTCACGGCGGAAGCCCACCGGCTGGTCGAGGCGGCGATCAAGGATCACTTCGACCACTGGCTGTCCGGTGACCCGTCCTCGTCCAAGGCCCTTCTGGAACGGCTGATCGAGAAGGCGGAGGAGCGCGCCAAGCGCAAGCAGTCCAAGGAGTTGGGACGAAAGTCCGCAACCCGGCGCCTGCGCCTGCCCGGCAAGCTGGCCGACTGCTCGCGCAACTCGCCGGAGGGGACGGAGATCTTCCTGGTCGAGGGCGATTCGGCAGGCGGTTCCGCCAAACAGGCGCGCAACCGCGAGACCCAGGCCATCCTGCCGCTGCGCGGCAAGATCCTGAACGTCGCCTCGGCCTCCTCCGACAAGATGAAGGCCAACCAGGAGCTGAACGACCTCACCCAGGCGCTGGGCTGCGGGGTGGGCAAGGACTTCTCCAGCGACAAGCTGCGCTACGAGCGGGTCATCATCATGACCGACGCCGACGTGGACGGCGCGCACATCGCCTCGCTGCTGATGACCTTCTTCTATCGGGAGATGGGCGGGCTGATCCAGAACGGGCACCTGTATCTGGCCCTGCCGCCGCTCTACCGCATCAGCCACGGCGCCAAGTCGGTCTACGCCCGCGACGACGCACACAAGGACCAGCTCATGAACAAGACGTTCAAGGGCAAGAAGGTGGAGATCAGCCGGTTCAAGGGCTTGGGCGAAATGATGCCGGCCCAGCTCCGCGAAACGACCATGGACCCGGCCAAGCGGACACTGCTGCGCGTCGTCGTGCCGAACAGCGCCGACCCCGAGCAGGCCGAGGACGTCAAGGCCACCAGGACCCGCGTCGAGGAACTGATGGGCCGCCGTCCGGAGCTGCGCTTCCAGTTCATCCAGGAGAACGCAAAGTTCGTCCGGGTCGACGACATCGACGTGTAAGCCGCGGCGCGCTACGCTCGTTGGCGCACGAATCAACGTCATGGACCCCGGCCGTATGACCGCGACGCTCGCTTTGTACCAGACGGACCTCTTCCGCCCGACCTACCGTCCATGGAAGGGCGAGCGCTGGGAGCTTCTGCTCGCCCCGATGCTGATCTGCAAGGGCTATTGGAGCGAGGCGATGCTGGTCACCGACATGGCCGGGCTGATCCGCCATGACGGGCCGGCGTCGCGCACCTGGATGTCGATGACCCCCATGGAGATTGAAAGCCAGGAGATCGGCTGCCGCTTCGCGGCGGGGCACACGGTGGTCATGGGGCTCGGCATGGGCTGGGCCGCCGCCAATGCCGCCCTGCGGCCCGAGGTCACGCGCGTCACGGTGGTCGAACTCGACCCCGAGGTGATCGCGGTGAACGCCACGATGGACGTGTTCGGCCAGCTTCCGCCCGAGGCCGCCGCCAAGGTGACGGTGATCCAGGGCGACGCCCTCGCCCACAGGCCCGACGAGCCGGCGGACACGCTGATGGCCGACATCTGGCAGCCGCTTTACGGCGACGACCGGCTGGAGCAGGTGCGCCGCATGCGGGACAACACCGGCGCCTCCCAGGTCTACTACTGGGGCCAGGAGATGGACATCGCCCATCGCGCCCGCCAGCTCGGCCTGCCTCTGGACACCGCCTCGGTGGGCCGCATCGTCGGGGACATGGGGCTGCCGCTGGTCGGCCCCACGGAGGTCCCCAATTATCCGGAGCTGATCGAGCGCGCCGCCCGGAACTGGCTGCGCACCGACTGGACCCCGCCGGGATACGCGGTCGGCTGAGCGGCGGTTCTTCCGGAGGGCATGGGCTTGCCGGTGCCGAAGCGGCATCCCATGATTGTTCACCCCCCTGTCCACTCAGAAGCCCAGGCGAGCCATGACCTTCCTGCCCCGTGCCAGCCTTCTCGCCCTCTGCGCGATGGCGGCGGCCTGCACCAACGAGCGCGTGGTGGCCGACCTGCCAGTTCCCGCCTATACGCTGAGCGAGGTGTCCTACGCCGCCTCCAACCGCGACCTGCGTGTGGTGATCCACGGCAATCCGTTCGGCATGGACCCGCAAACCTTCGGGCCTCTGGTGACCGCCAACATGCAGAACCGCATCTCCGGCGTGCGCACCAACTTCACCACCACGCCGAACCAGACGGCTCGGCCCGACTACCGGGTCGTCCTGGCCTTCAACCCCGCCGAGACGACGCTGAACTCATACCTGTGCAGCGGCCAGCCCCTGCGCACCAGCCCGCCCGGGGGTCCCATCGTGGTCCAGGGCGCTTTCTGCCGCGGCGGCGGCACGCTGTCCTCGGCCACCGGCTGGCTCGACCGTCCGCAGGGACCGAACGACCCGGATTTCCGGTCGCTCATCAGCGATATGACCTTCGCCCTTTTTCCGGCCCGCCGCGCCGACCTGGACGGCTGCAGCGGAGGCCCTGACTGCTGAGGCGAGACGGCGTTCAGGCGTAGAGAAGCCACTGCCGAAGCAACGCGGTGACCGCCTGCGGCCGCTCCATGGCCGACAGGTGGCCGCAATCCTCGATCAGGGCGAGACGGGCGCCGGGGATCCCCTCGGCGATCTCCTCGTGCAGCGCCGGGGGCGTGATGGCGTCCTGCCGTCCGCACAGCACCAGCGTCGGGCAGGCGATGGCCCCCAGCCCGGGGCGGCTGTCCGGGCGGTTCATGATGGCGGTCTGCTGCCGGATATAGCCGTCCGCCCCGACCCGCTGGGCCTGGGCCTGCACCGAGTCGACCAGAGCGGCTTCGCCGCTGCGGTCGGGATGGACGAGGCGCGGCATGCCGGCGGCCACCACCTGGCGCAACCGTCCCTGCCCCACCAGACGCATGGCGTCTTGGCGGGTGGCCGTCTGCTCCGGCGTATCGGGGCGGGCGCTGGTGTCGAGCAGGGCGAGCTTCGCCACCCGTTCCGGCGCCTGCCGCAGAATCTCGAAGGCGACATAGCCCCCCATCGACAGGCCGGCAAGCGCGAATCGCGCCGGAGCCTGCGCCAGCACGGCGGCGGCGAGGGCGGTCATGGAGTCTTGGCCGGTCAAGTCGCCGACGACGGTCTCCGCCACATCGGCCAGATGGCCGGTCTGGTGCTCCCACAGCGCGGCGTCCAGCGGCATGCCGGGCAGCAGGATCAGGGGAATTCGGTCGCTCATTCCTCTTCCTTTCCCACAGTCAGCGGATCAGATCCAGAACCGCCTTGAAAGCGGGGATGTCCGACCGCTCCATCCATTCGAACAGGACCATCTCGGTGCTGACGATGGTCGCCCCGGCGGCGCGCATGCGGGCGATGCCAAGTTCCGCGTTGGCGGGCACGCGCGACGACACGGCGTCGGCCACCAGCACCACTTCGAACCCCAGTTCGACCAGCGACAGCGCCGTCTGCATGACGCAGACATGGGCCTCCGACCCAGCCAGCACGATCTGCCGACGGCCGATCCGCTCCAGCCGCTCCAGGAAGGCCGGCTCCCGCGCGGCGGAGAAGCTGATCTTCTCCACCACCCCGTCCGGCGGCAGCAGGGCGCGCAGGGAGGCGGCGGTGGGACCGAGCCCCTTGGGATATTGTTCGGTGGCGAAGGCCGGCACGCCGAGCAGCGCCGCGCCCTTCAGCAGCCTCGCGGCGTTGTGCTCCACCCGCGCGGACTCGGCGATCGACGGCATCAGCTTTTCCTGGATATCGACCACCACCAGGACGGAGCGTTGGGAAGAAAGGAGCATCGCGGGACTGCCTTTTTGATTGTCCGGTTCAGACGGCGAAAATGGACGCCAGAGCGTCCACAACCGCCGCAAGGGCCGGATTTCCGCGGTTTGCGCGGCCTTTTCACAGCCTAGCCGAGCGGGCGCGGGACGCCAAGCGGCCCGTCCGGACCCGCGCGATGAGCGATTTCATCACAAGGTCTATTGACACCGCCCTTTGACTTCATATTCTGCCGCACCATCTACTCGTCGGGCCGCATCGGCACGATTTTCGCACTCCAGACAGAAACAGGTTGGATGCTCTTTTCGGAACTTGGGCTTGGACCTGACGTCCTGCGGGCAATCGAGGACAAGGGTTACACCCAGCCGACGCCAATTCAGGAACAGGCCATTCCCTGGGTCCTGCAAGGCCGCGACGTGCTCGGCTGCGCGCAAACCGGCACCGGGAAGACGGCCAGCTTCACCTTGCCGATGATCAGCATCCTGGCTTCGGGCCGGGCGCGGGCGCGCATGCCCCGATCGCTCATCCTGGAGCCGACTCGGGAGCTGGCGGCGCAGGTCGCCGAGAGCTTCGAGACCTACGGCAAGCACCACAAGCTCAGCATGGCGCTCCTGATCGGCGGGGAAACCTTCACCGAGCAGGTGAAGCGGCTGGACCGCGGTGTTGACGTGCTGATCGCGACGCCGGGCCGTCTGATCGATCTGTTCGAACGCGGCAACATCATGCTCAACGACATCAAGGTCTTCGTCATCGACGAGGCGGACCGGATGCTCGACATGGGCTTCATCCCGGACATCGAGCGGATCGTCAGCAAGCTGCCCAAGCTGCGCCAGACGCTGTTCTTCTCCGCCACCATGCCGCCGGAGATCCGCCGTCTGGCCGACGCCTTCCTGTCGAACCCGAAGGAAGTGACCGTCGCGCCGCCGGCCTCCCCGTCGGAGACGGTGACCCAGGCGATGGCCTTGGTGCACGAGGAGGACAAGCGCAAGGCGCTGCGCCACCTGCTGCGCACCGAGGACGTCAAGAACGCCTTCATCTTCTGCAACCGCAAGCGCGACGTCGCCATCCTGCAGAAGTCGCTGGAAAGCCACGGCTTCAACGCTGGCGCGCTGCACGGCGACATGGTGCAGTCGAAGCGGATGGAGACGCTGGAGGCCTTCAAGAAGGGCGAGATCACGCTGCTCGTCTGTTCCGACGTGGCGGCGCGCGGCCTGGACGTCCAGGGGCTCAGCCACGTCTTCAACTTCGACGTTCCGGTCAGCGCCGAAGACTATGTCCACCGCATCGGACGCACCGGCCGGGCGGGCCGCTCGGGCCGCGCCTTCACGCTGGCCAGCCCGCTGGACGGCAAGCAGGTTTCGGCCATCGGCCGTCTCATCAAGCGGGAGATTCCGTTGATCGCGATTGACGGCCTCGAATCGGCCGAGTTCCTCAGCGAGGACGAGGCGCGCCGTGGCCGCAGCCGGGGCCGCGGCAAGGACAAGGAGCGCGGCGACCGCGCGCCGCGCGAACAGCGTGCCGAACGTCCCGACCGCGAGGATCGGGCGCCCCGCGAGGATCGGGCGCCCCGCGAGGAGCGTCAGGCCCGGGAGGAGCGCCCGGTGCGTGAGGAGCGTCAACCGCGTGAGGAGCGCCAGCCGCGCGAATCGTTGGCCGCCGCCGAGGCCCGCCGCCAGCAGGAGCCCCGTCGGGACCGCGACCGTGATCGCCGCCGTCGCCGCGACGAGGACGAGGACGACGCGCCTGTGATCGGCTTCGGCGACCATATGCCGGCCTTCATGCTCCGCTCCGCGCGGCGCCCGGCCCCGGCTGAACCCGCCGAGCAATCCTCGCAGGAGGGCTGACCGCCATGCAGACCATCTTCGTCATGGTCAAATGCGAGCTGGGCAAGGCTTATCAGGTGGCCGATCAGGCCGTTCAGGACATCGAGCAGGTGTCGGAGGTGCACTCCATCTCCGGCCAGTACGATCTGCTGATGAAGTGTTACCTGCCCCAGGATCTGGACATCGGCCGATTCGTGACCGAGAACATCCAGACCCTGGCCGGGGTGCGCGACACCTTCACCCTCATCGCCTACAAGGCCTTCGCCTAGGCGCTCGACGGGTGCGAAAACCGCCTCCACGAGGCGCGGACCGGGCATGAATGAGGGGACCTCCGCGACTTGCGGCCGGTCCCTTTTTTCATGACTCAGCCTTACGGCAACAGGCCTTGGACAATTCGCGAGACGCGCCGCGAAACCGTTGACTTGGCCGGTTGGTTACCTCAAACGTTCCGCATGTCCCAGCTCCCGTCCCGACATGCCCGGCGCGCCCGCGCCACCAGCCCGAAGATGCACCGCCCGTTGGACCGCCGGTCGCTGGTCCTGCGATCCGGCATCGTCGCCCTGATGGCCTCCTGCGGCGTCGTCCTGGCCGATCTGGCCGACGCGCAGCAGCCCCCCCCTCCGGCACCGCAGGCGAACGCCGCTCCGCCGGTCGGGGCGGATCGGGGCGGACGTCTCGACGTCGTCGTGCCGTCGCCGGGACCATCCAACGGAAAGCCGCAGGACCCGCCCGTCCTTCTCGGAGCCGACACGGTTACCTTCGACGAGGCGAACAGCCTCGTGACGGCGTCCGGCAACGTGGAACTGTCGCAGGGCGCGCGAACCGTTCACGCCGACTCGATCACCTACAACCAGAAGACCAAGGTGGTCATCGCGTCCGGCAACGTCCGTCTGGTCGAGCCGTCGGGCGACATCCTGTTCTCCAACTACGCGGAACTGACCGACGACATGCGCGACGCGTTCGTCGAGAACGTCCGCATGCTGATGACCGACAACAGCCGCATGGCCGGCACCGAGGGCGAGCGCCGTGGCGGAAGGCTGATCCGCCTGAACCGCGCCGTCTACAGCCCCTGCGAGCTGTGCAAGTCCGATCCATCCAGCCCGCCGGTCTGGCAAATCCGCGCCGCCCGCGTGGTCCAGGACAACGAGGACCACGAGGTCCGCTACCGCGACGCTGTCATGGAGATGTTCGGCGTCCCGTTCTTCTACACTCCCTACCTGTCCCACCCCGATCCCACGGTGGACCGGCGCTCGGGCTTCCTGACGCCGAGCTTCCGGAACAACTCCGAACTCGGCTTCGGCGCCATCTCCCATTATTACTGGGACATCGCGCCGGACCAGGATGCCACCTTCGACCTCGGCGGCTACTCCAACCAGGGCCTGTTCCTGGGCGGCCAGTACCGCAAGCGTTTCGAAAACGGGCGGTTGCAGCTCGACGTGTCGGGGACGCAGGGCGAAATTCCCAACGGCACGCTGAAGGGCGCCGACGACCGCCGCTGGCGCGGTCACGCCTTCGCCAGCGGCCTGTTCGACATCGACGAGACGTGGCGCTGGGGTTTCAACCTGAAGCGGGCGAGCGACGAACTGTATTTGCGCCGCTACTTCAACATCCGGGACGAGGTGCTGACCAGCCGGGCCTTCGTCGAGGGCTTCAACGGCCGCAACTACGCGGCGGTGAACGCCTACAGCTTCCAGGATCTGCGTTGGGGCAACACGGTGCAGGAGCCCTACGTGCTGCCCGAGGCGCGCTACAACGCCCTGGGCGAGCCGGGCAGCCTGCTGGGCGGGCGCTGGTCCCTGGACAGCAGCCTGCTGGCCGTCGCCCGCCCAGGCAGCGGTGGCCCGGACACCCAGCGTCTGGCCATGCAGCCCGGCTGGCAGCGCGACATCTATTCCAACCTCGGCTTCGTCACCACGATCGAGGGCAGCGTCCTGCTGGCCGGCTACACCGCCCAGCGGTTCGATCCGAACGATCCGGCCGGTACCGGCAACGACAGCGTCCAGCGCCTGCGCTTCTTCCCGCAGGCCACGACGACGGTGCGCTATCCCTTCGTCCGGTACGGCGAAAGCAATTTCCAGACCATCGAGCCGATCGGGCAGATCAGCGTGTCGCCGAATGTGGACAACGATCCGGCCTTCCCGAACGAGGACAGCCTCGACGTCGAGTTCGACGAGGTCAACCTGCTGATGCCGAATCGCTTCACCGGCATCGACCGGCTGGACGGCGGCCTTCGCGCGACCTATGGCCTGCGCACGACGTTCCAGGGCTACAAGGTCGGATCGGCCAGCCTGTTCGTCGGTCAGAGCTTCCGCGCCGACGACACGGAGAATTTCCGCGGCGGGTCGGGTCTCGACAAGAAGTCGTCGGATTATGTCGGTCGCCTCGACCTGCGCCCGGCGGACTGGCTGGACGTGAACTACGGCTTCCGCATCGACCACGACACGCTGAAGCCACGCCGCCATTCGGTCAACGCGTCGGCCGGCGTGCCGCTGCTGCGCGTCGCCAGCACCTACACCTACGTCGACCAGACCGAGAATCCCTACGTCGTCGAGCGGAACGAGGTGGAGCAGGCGGGCATCTCGGTGTCGTCCCAGTTCTCGCAGCACTGGTCGATCGGCGTGTCCCATTCCCAGTCCTTCCGTCCCGATGCGGGACCGCGCTCCAGCGCGGGCATCCTGCGCTACCAGGACGAATGCCTGATCTTCGAAACCATCGCCCAACGCGACTACACCGTCATCCAGAACGGCGAGCAGGAGGGGAACACCATCTTCTTCCGCTTCGTGTTCAAGAATGTCGGCGAGTTCCGCACGCCGGGGATCAGCGCCGGATTCCTCGGCCCGTCCGGGGCCAGCAACTGATCGGGAGCCGAGTCTCCCGCCAAGGTCAAGGGGTTGCATCGGGCGGCCGATCTGGGTAGCCATAGCACCCTCTCCTTCCGCTCGGGTTTGCTGCACATGGCCTTGGGACGCTACGACTACGAACGCCGTTATCGCCGCCGCTTCTGGGCGGGGTTTGCGAAATTCGGTCTGTTCGCCGCCGTACTCCTCGGCGTCGGCCTGTTCGCCTACCAGATGGGCATCGAGCAGTTGAAGGGCCGCGACGTCACGCTGCGCGAGGAAATCTCGACGCTGTCGCGCCAGAAGGCAGAGTTGGAACTGCTGGCCAGCCAGATGCAGCATGCCGCGCGCACGGCGGAGGCCCGCGCAGCGGAACTGGAGGGCCGTCTCCAGCGCGAGGTGCCCTCCGGCGATCTGGCGCGGCTGACCGGGCTGGTGTCGGAACGGCTGAAGGGCGGCATGGACCCCAACCGGCTCGCCTTCGTGATCGCCCAGGTGCAGGCGGTGCGCAACTGCCAACCGGCGGAAACCAAGCGCTTCGCTCTGGCCACCCCCCTCCTGAAATCGGGCAACCGCAGCACCAGCTTCAACAATGGCGCGGTCACCGTGAGCGGCGAGGGCCAGTCGTCGCGCAACCCGCAGGGCAACGCGGAGAGTTGGTTCGACCCGGCGCAGCCGGTGACCATCAAGATCGCCGGCATGGGCGGCAAGGAAACGGTCGCCAAGGGCGTTCTGCCCCTGCACCAGACGGTGGTGCTCGACAATACCGAGTACCGCTTCACCTTCACGCCCGGCGCCCGCTCCTTCGTAGACGTGACCGCCGACCGCTGCCCCTTCCCTTAATCACCCTCGTCCGGAACGGTGAAGGCACGGGGCGGCCTGCCGGACTCATGGATATCCCACATCGTCGCGTAGGCGCGCTCCAGCGCGCGGGCGAAGCGTTCGGCGTCGAACAGCGGCGCGCGGTTCCGCTCCGCGGCGAGGCGCGCCTTCAACCGGGTGAGTCCCTCCGGATCGCCGGCCAGCCGCAACGCCGCGGCCTCATAGTCATCCAGCGAGCGCACCGCCAGTTCAGGCAGGCCGGCGGCGCGCAACAGGCTCGCTCCGACGCGGGACGCGAACCCCTCCCCCGGCACCGTCAGCACCGGCAGGCCCGCCCACAACGCGTCGCTGGCGGTGGTGTGGGCACCGACCGGCGTGGTGTCCAGGAACAGGTCGGCCAGCCGGTAGCGCGCCAGATGCTCCGCCGGGGAGCGCCGCGGGGCAAAGACCAGCCGGCCGGCCGGGACACCCCGGCGCTCGGCCTCGCGCCGCAGGTTCGCGCTCGCCTCCGGATGGCTGTCGAGCAGCCAGAGCACGCTGTCCGGCGCCGCGCGCAGCAGGCGGCACCAGCGGTCGAACAGGTCCGGCGTGATCTTGTAGGCGGCGTTGAAGCAGCAGAAAACCATGCCCCGCTCCGGCAGGCCGCAGGCGGCGCGGGACGGGATCGGCCCGATCGGCCGGCTGCGGTCGTTGGGCTGGTAGCAGACCGGAAGCTGGACGATCCGCTCCGCATAGAACGGCTGGTGATCGAACGGCGTGACCAGCGGGTCGCCGATCACGTAATCGATGAAGCCAGCGCCCATCGTTCCCGGATAGCCCAGCCATTGCACTTGCACGGGGGCGGGCCGATGGGCGGCGATCTCCGGCCGGGCGTGCTGGGTGTAGCCCTTGAGGTCCACCAGGATGTCGATCCCATCCGCGCGGATGCGCGCCGCGGCGTCGGCGTGGGAACCGGCGGCGAGGTCAACGAAGCGGTCGAAGCCGCCGGCCAGCCGGCGCCGCATCGGGCCGCCGTCGTCGGGGCCATAGCTGTAGCCGGCGACCTCGAACCGGCTCCGGTCGTGGCGCTCGATCAGTTCGGCGATGAGGGCGGCGGTGGCGTGCTCGTGATAGTCGGCGGACAGATAGCCGACGCGCAGCCGGTTGCCCAGGGCGGCGTCGCGGCGGGCTGGCATGGCGGCGATGCCACGGGTCCGCCAATCCGCGTAGCGGCCGGCGCAGGATAGCTCCGCCGCCGGCCCGGCGCCCTCGCCGAGGAAGATCCAGGGATGGATCTGCCGCGTCGCGCCGCCGCGCACCAGGGCGGCCAGTCGCGCGGAGCGCTCCGCCAGCCCGTTCCAGCGGCAGAGGTGCCGCATCTGCTGGACGAGTTGGGCGAGCACGCCGCCGGCGTCGGGCAGGCCGGCCGCCAGGGCGCGCTCGAAGGCCGGCAGGCTGTCGGCGAGGCGCCCGGCCTCCCGCGCCGCCAGCCCGAGATTCGCGTGGGCCTCGGCCAGATCGGGACGCAGCGCCAGGGCGTTGCGGTAGCAGCCGGCGGCCTCCTCCGCCTGCCCCCCCTCCTGGACAACCGCGCCGAGGTTGAGCCAGGCTGGAACCAGCGCGGGGTCGAGCGCCACCGCCCTGCGCAACGCCGCCTCCGCCGCCGCGCGGTGCCCCAGCGCGCGGAGCAGGACTCCCTGGTTGCAAGGGGCCGGGGCGAAGCGCGGCATCAGCCGCGACGCCTCGCCGTAGGCGTCGGCCGCCTCCTCCCTGCGGCCGAGCGCCTGGAGCGTCAGGCCCAGATTGAAATGGTTGCCGCCGAAATCGGGGAGCCAGGAGAGGGCGGCGCGATGGTGCGCTTCGGCCTCCGCCGCCCATCCCTGCCGCCTCAGCGCCTCGCCGAAGGCGGAGCGGGCCACCGCTTCTTCCGGCGTGCCGGGCTCGCCCAGCGCGTCGAGCGCGCCGAACAGCTCCCCCAGCGCGGCGGAGTCGCCGGGCCGGGCGGCCAAGGCCGCCCGGCACTCCTCGACCCGGGCGCGGAGGGCGGCGGTCATGGTCGCAGCCGGCCTACTTGCGGACCCACCGCCCACCCGACAGCACATACTGCCCGGCAGGGGTCCGCTCGATGAGCTGCTTGCCGGCGAGGGCCTGGACCTGGTCCACCGAGGTGCCGTTGCTTCCGGCGATCTCACGGTAGCGGGCGATGCGCTGGGCGTTGACCTGCTCGGCAAGTTGGGCCGCGGCGGCCGGCGCGCCGGGCACCGCCCCGACCAGCCCGTCCGGCCGTTCGCCGATCTGCCCGGCGGCCTTGGCGGCGCCCAGGGCGTCCTGGGCCGGCGCCGTCGCCGGACCCGACAGGGTGAGCGCCAGGACCAGCCCGGCGGCGGCAACGATGCGCTTCATGGCTTTTTCCCTCCCTTCATGCCGCCCGAGCCGTCCTGGGCCGGCGGCAGGCCGAACAGGGCCGGATCGTCGGCGATGGCCTTCTCCAGGTCGCGTTCGACCTTCACCCGGACCTCCTGCTCGATGCGGATGTTCAGGTTGATCTCGATGGGCTTGTCCGGGGCCTCGACCTTGACAGTCGGGGTGCAGGCGCCCAGTCCAGCGCCCATGGCGGCGGCCAACCCGGCGATCAGTGCGGCGGTCGGGACGCGCCGGCTTCGAACCGTGTGTCTCATGGATTCTTTCGTTGGAACTCCGTCATGCGGTCGCGCACCGTCTCGGGAATGCGGTAGGTATCCAGGCTCTGCCGCAGTATCCGGTCGAGCGCGCCGCTCACCTTAAGATTAAGCGCGACCGGATAGCCATCGTAGAATGCCGGGTTGGAACCGCGGATGGCGATGCCGACCGCCAGTTCCCCGCCCGCCTGCCCCTCCATGGTGGCGCTCAGCGTGTCGTAGCGGAAGTCGGTCAGCGCCCCCATCAGCAGGGCCGTCGGACTGCCCTCCTCCCCCTTCAGGAAGCCCGGCGGATTCTCGGGGTCGTAGCGCAGCGTGCCGGGAGCGTCAGCCTCCAGCAGCCCGTTGTCCAGATGGACGGAGTCGGCCTCGATGCGCACCGGCAGGCTTCCGCTGACCGTTCCGCTCGCCTCCAGCCCGTCCACCGCGACCATCTCCAGCATGGGGCCGAGATGGACGCGCTCCGCCCGCAGCGTAACCGTCCCCCGCGGAGCCGCCGGGTCGATGGCGAAGGGATCCGCCCGCAACACTCCGCCGGCCCAGTGCCATTCGGCGTGCTCCACATTCAGCCGGCCCTTCGTCCCATAGCCGAAGCGAAGGGTGCCGTCGGTCAGCGGCAGCCCGACGTCGAGCAGCTTCACCGCCAGCGTCTGGCCGGGCGCGACCACCGGTGGGAACAGGCTGGGAAGCGACAGCACGCCGTTGATCCCACTGGCCGACACCGGTCCGAACCGCCCGGCGAGGTCGGCGAGCAGCAGGTCGCCCTGGGCTTTCAGCGCCGTGCCGTCCCAGGTGAGGCGGGCCTTCGCCGTCAGGGTGCCCACCGTCTCGGCGATCGTGCCGGCGCCGGTCCAGTGGGTCAGGACGGACAGGCCCTTGGCGGGGGCGGTCAAGGCCGCCTGCCCGCGGTGGATCGCGCCGTCGCGGGTCATGGTCAGGCGCAGCGTCCCGACGGCCGTGCCGCGCGGAGTGGCCAACGTCACCGCGGTGTCGCCAAACTGGATGGCGTCGATGGGAATCGCCAAGGCGCCGTCGCCTGCCGGCCCACCTTTGCCCGCCGCCCCGGCGGTATCGGCCAACGGGTGGCCGGCGATGCTCAGGCCGCCGTCCTTGGCCACGTCGATCCTCAACCGGGCGTCCGTCAGGTCCAGCCGTTCGATTCGCCCCTCCCGCAGGGCGTCCAGAGGGTGATGGAGGGTGAGGGTGCCGGCGACCGTCCCCTGCCGGTCCAGGCGGACCAGGGCACGGGTCTGCTCCGCAGACAGTTCGGACACCGTCACGGCGGCGTCCGGAAAGCCGGCGCGGCGCAGCGCCTGGGTGGCGGCGGTGCCGGCAAGGTCGGTCCGGTGCTCGACGGCCAGGGCGACCGCCCCGCCGATCAGCGCCAGCTTCACCAGAACCAGCCATCGTCTCATCCGCCGCACGCTCTGCTGCCGCACGCCCCACCCCTCGCCGTCACGTTCGCCATTGCCTCTTTCGGGTATGAACACCCGAACGGCAGTCTATCGTCCATCGGGGGCGGGGCGCGACCACGCAGCGTTGGGACAATGATGGGCCGGCGGCGGAAAGGGGCTGCGTTCGCGCCGATGAAGGCAGCCCCGCAGGGCGTCTTTGCATCGGCGCCGGTTTCCCCTATGGTCGCGTCCGCGGAATCGGCACATCGGAGTGTTTCGCATGTTGCGGTGGACGCGCATTCTCATGGCGGCACTGTTCGCCACTTTCATCTTCGCTCAGGGGGAGGCCAAGGCCTTGGATCCGGAAAACACCCTCTACCTCGACCTCAAGGACGGCCGCGTGGTCATCGAACTGCGCCCCGACCTGGCACCGAACCACGTCGCCCGCATCAAGGAACTGACCCGCCAGGGCTTCTACAACGGCGTCGTCTTCCACCGCGTGATCGACGGCTTCATGGCCCAGACCGGCGACCCGACCGGCACCGGCACTGGCGGCTCCGGCAAGAAGCTGAAGGCCGAGTTCAGCGGCGAGCCGCACGTCCGCGGCACGCTGTCGATGGCCCGCACGCCGGACCCGGACAGCGCCGACAGCCAGTTCTTCATCTGCTTCGCCCCGGCCCCGTTCCTGGACAAGCAGTACACCGTCTGGGGCAAGGTCGTCGAAGGCATGGAATTCGTCGACAAGATCAAGAAGGGCAGCCAGTCCCGCAACGGTCAGGTCAGCGACCCGGACAAGATCGTCAAGATGCAGGTTGCCGCCGACGCCAAGTAACGGCCTCGGGATCGGGCCGCCGAGCAGGGCGGCCCCGATCAGGCGATCGGGGCGGTGAAACCGCGCACCGCCCCATCCCCTGTGCCGACCCTCCCGGCGTTCACGGCCCGTTGATCGCCGAGGTCAGCGCCACCAGGAGGTCCCGCATGCTGCGCGGGCGATCCTGCCAGCGCATCGACAGGCCGCTCAGCAACACCTTCTCGAACCCAGGCGGCACCGTGGCGCCGCCTTCGGCCAGACGGGGCACCCGGTCGCTCATGAAGCGGCTCGTGGCGTCGGGCGGCGTCTTGCCGGTCAGCGCGTAGTAGACGGTGGCGCACAGCGCGTAGACGTCCGTCCAAGGCCCCTGCTTGCCATCCGGCGCATACTGCTCGGGCGGCGCATAGCCCGGCTTCAGGATCACCGTCAGGTCGGCGCTCTTGCCCGCCGCGTGGCGCGCGGCGCCGAAATCCAACAGCTTGCGTTCGCCGCCGCTCGTCAGGAAGATGTTGTCGGGACTGATGTCGCGGTGGATCAGGCCCTGTTCGTGCACGGCGTGCAGCGCCTTGATGATCGGCGACAGCAGGGTCAGCGTCGGACGCGCCGCGATCCGCCCACCGCTTTCGGCGACATGCCGCTTCAGCGTCCGTCCGTCAAGAAGCTCCATGACGAGGTAGGCGGTCTCGTTCTCCTCGAAGAAATCCTGGACGCTGACGATTTCCTTCACCTCCCGCAGGCGGGCGAGCATCCGCGCCTCCTCCAGGAACTTCGCCAGCCCAGCCGAAAAGCCGCGCGCATGATCGTCGGAAAAGGGGACGACTCCCGACGATCCGGCGGCGCGCGACACCAGATTGGCCGGATAGAACTCCTTCACCGCGACCTTGATCTGCAGCCGTTCGTCCCAGCCGAGATAGGTGGCCCCGAAGCCCCCCTGCCCCAGGACCCGGCCCACGAGGTAGCGCCCCAGAAGCCGCGTGCCCGGAAGCAGATGGACGCCGGCCCGGTTCTGGACGCGGACCGGGTATCCGCAATCCCGGCACGCCTCGCGCGGTCCCTTCGGCACGAAGCAGGCCGGACACAGGCCCGGTGCGGTAACCGGCGCCTCTGTCATCGCAGCGGCGATGGCGGCGGGCGGGACGACGCCGCGAATCGATGGCGCCACGACGGTCGGCAGCGCCGTTGCACCGCAGGGTTCGGACACGCCCGCTGATCCCAAACGGCCGGCGGGCGGCGATGGCTTGGCCGTGGGCAGCGCCTTCTGGCTCAATCGGTCCAGAAGCTCGTAGAGGCGGCGGACCTCCGCCTGGGCGATGTCGTCCCCCTGGGCAGCCGCCAGTTCGGCCTGGAACGGCGGCTGGCGGACCGTGTCCAGAATGTGCTGGCGCAGCGCCGAAAGAGCCGCGTCGTCGCCGATCAAACCGGAACAGGCCAGCTCAGCCAACCGGATGATCCGACGGCGCGGCAGCGGTTCGATCTGGCGGAGCCGCTGGACGAGCCGGCCCCGGCGGGTGAATTCGTCGACCACCGAGGCGGCGCGGGCGGCGATCCGCTCCCGGTCGTGGTCAGGCAGGGCGGCCGCCCCCCGGATGGCGTCCACCGCGCCGGTCAGTGCCTGCCGCACCAACGCCGTGTCCGGCGTTTGGAGCACCATGTTTTCCACCAGCAGTTCGTTCTTCAACGCGGCGTCCAGCGCGTCCACGATCTCGCCCATGTGCCGCTCCGCTGCGGGCACCATGGAGACGGCGGCCAGATAATGGATCCGGCAGATCAGGTCCGGCTGCGTTTCGCTGAGTCCGACGATGGAGCGCCGGAAGGCGCTCGCCCCGCCCTGCTCCAACCGGCGGGAGTAACGGACCGTCAGCGCGTCGGCCATGGCGGCGCCGCCGGTCAGCCCCGCCGGTGACAGCAGATGTCCCATCAGCGCGCGCAGCAGGTTGGCCTCCTGCTCCGCCGTGCCGCGCCCGAGCGGCTGCGGGGCGCGGAGCTGGCGCCGGATGCGCTCCAGCACCATGGCGCGGGCGGCAGGCAGCCGGCCCTGGCGGAACAGACCGTTGAGAACGCCCAGCCGGTTCGGCCCGAAGGCGTCCATCGGCACCCGCCCGAACAGCAGGTTGCACAGCGTGACCAGCGGCGCTCCGCCGGCCGGCGCGCTTCCCAACAGCTCATGCGTGGCCGCGGGAGAGGCCAGCAGGTCGCCGATCACCTCGTCCAAAGCCGTCGACAGCGCGTCCTGCCGCTCCGCCGGGAACATCTGCATCAGAGCGTCGAGCTTCGACGTCCAGGTCCGGCATTCCTCCAGTTCCATGGAGAGCGCCGCGCGCAGGTCGAATTCGACGTCGCCGGTCGGCGATTTTCCCGCCGCGTTGCGCAGGATGGAGTCGATGAGGGCGCGCCCCCGCGCCAGACCAGAGAGGGCGCTCTGCGCGGCGCGCGCCTTCGCCGCGGTTTCGGCGACGGCGTTGTCCAGCGCGCGGCGGCGGGCCTTCGCCTCCTGGCCGGGAAGGCGAGCCTGGACCGTGGCGATCCGGCCAAGGGCGGACTCCATCAGCGTCGCCTTGGCCTGGAGCGCCTTGAGATGCCGGCTGTTGTGGATCAGCTCCGTCGGGGTCAGCACGAGGCCGTCCAGATGCGGCCGCAGGACGATGCCGATGACCATCCGCGCCGGTCCGCCATGGTGCTCCGCGAGCGTTTGGCACAGCGCCGCCTCATCGAGCGTGCCGGCGGAGCCGGTTGCCCCTGCGGAGACGGGCATCCTGGAGGCGGGCATTGACACGGGCAGCCTTTGGGCGGGATCGGCGCGGCGGCGGATGGCGTGGGCGGTCCGTCATCATCCGGGCGATCCGGTAAACAGCCGGTATACGGGCTCCGAAATGGCTGAACGGTCCGGTTGCGCAGCAAACCGGGCCGTTTGCGCAAAGGTGTTGCAAGAGGCCATCGGGCTTGGCCCGTGGCACACCTTTGCGCGCAAGCCCGCCCTTTCCTTCCCCTGCGGGCTGTGCGATACCCGAACGATACCGGCGCCCAACCACCGCCGGCAGGAGGACGCATGGAGCAGGTCGCACTGGACCAGGGAATCGGCGCCCAAACCCTAACGCTGAATCGCAGCGCTGCGAACGGTTCCTTTGAATGCACGCTGTGCCCGGAGCGCGGCGGCGTCGTGGTCCGGCTTGCCTGGCGCGGTACGGACGGCACCATCGACCTTCTCCGCCCGGCCTCCGACTGGGCGCTGCGCCACGGGTCGGCCGTCGACACGGGCTGTTTTCCGCTGGTGCCCTTCTCCAACCGCATTGCCGGGGGGCAGTTTACCTTCGACGAACGGCGAGTGCGGCTTCCGCTCGACGGGGACGGCAACCCGCACGTCATCCACGGCCATGGCTGGCGCGCCGGCTGGACGGTCGAGGACGCCAGCGCCTCGGCCGCGCGCATGGTCTTCCGGCACCGCGCCGACGCCTGGCCCTGGCGCTACCGCGCGACGCAGACCGTGGTGCTGGAGGAGGATGGGGCCAGCCTGACCCTCTCCCTCGTCAACGAGGACGACCGGCCGATGCCGGCCGGGATCGGGCTGCATCCTTATTTCCCGAAGCCGCCGGGCACCCGGCTGACCGCCCGCGTGGACGGCGTCTGGCTGAACGGCCCGACCATCCTCCCGGTGGAGCGGGTCGCTGTACCGCCCCGTTGGGCCTTCACGGACGGGATCGTCATGGACCGGACCGTTCTCGACAACGGCTTCACCGGCTGGGACGGGAAGGCGATGCTCGACTGGCCGACGCTCGGCCGGCGGCTGTCGATCGAGACGGAGGGGCCGTTCGGCCATCTCATCGTCTACGCCCCGCCGGACGCGGATTATCTCTGCGTCGAACCGGTGTCCCACATGACCGATGCGGTCAACCGACCGGAGGAGCCGGACAGCGGCCTGCGCCGTCTCGAACCGGGCGAGGAGTTGGCCGGCACCATGCGCCTGCGCCTGGAACCGCTCGCCCGCTGAGCGCCGGGCCCCGGAGTCAGCGGCAGCGGACGAAGGTGGCGCCGAAAGCCGGTTGGTCCAGAGACAGGAACAGGCGGTCCAGCCGCGGCGCATCGGCGACGTCCATGCGCAGCATGCCTTCCGGCAACCCTTCCTCTCCACCGAAGGACAGCCCCTCCGCCAGATCGCCCTCGCCGGGCGCCAGCGGGCCTTCCAGCGGAAAGGCGGCGATCCGCGGGTCGTGCAGGCTGAAGGCGCCGTCGCCGGTGATCTCCAGATAGGAGGTCCGGCAATCGTCGATGGGCGTCCGCGTCACCGGGTCGGCCTTGGCCCAGCGGCCAATCAGTGCCGGCAGGTCCGCCGAGCGCTTCGCCGGACCCGGCTTCGTCTGGCTCTGGGCAACGCTGGCAACCGGGCGCTGCGGGGCCGACGCCGAAACGGTCAGCGGCTCGTCGGCCACCGGGGCGCGACGGGCGGCCAGTTCGGTCTCCAGCGTCTTGGTGCGTTCGGCCATCTGGCGCGCCAGACAGGCCGCGCGGTCCTTGCCCTTCTTCGGGTCGGCCAGATCGGCCTCCGCCACCGGACAGGCGGCGTCCCGCCGCTGGACCCACGCGCGCTGGCCGGCGGCGACCGCTTCCTCCCCCGCCTTCCCGGCCTCGTCGGACAGCGCCCGCAGCGCCGAATCGAGCTTGTCGGCAGCGGTGGCGAGCGAGGCGTCGCGGCAGAGCAGAAGCGCGACCGGCGCGTCCCCGGCGCAGTCCGCGGGCTTGGCGGCCTCCCCGCTGGTGTCCGCCGCCATGGCCGTGCCGGCCATCAGCATGCCCGCCAGAAGAATCGCTGCCCGCATCGCCAAAATCCCTTACGCCGGAAACGCTTCCAGGACGGCCCTCACCTGCCGCTGGAAATCCTGGTCGCTGCGATAGCGCGTCAGGACCGTCTTGTCACGCTGAACGAGGAAAAAGATGTCCTCGCGGCTGGGCAGAGAGCGCGGGTTGGGCTTGTCCAGCAGCTCCCCGTTCCAGCCGATCCGCGCCATGAAGTAGACGGCGCGCGAGTTCAGCATGAACAGCTTGTTGTCCGGCGCCAGCTTTTCCCGACGCAGCAGCGCATAAAGGTAGTAGTTCCGTCCGTGAAAATAATTGACGTAGATCGATTGCAGCGCAGCGAAGCGCTCGTCGGGGCTGGTGTATTTCTTGATCTGCCGCTCCAGCTTGAAACCGGCAAAGAAATACTCACGCGCCTCGTTCTCAAAGGAGAAAGCGGAGCCGCGTATCTGGGTGAGCTGTTCCCCATACTTGCGCAGGACGCGCCCCATCAGCAGTTCGAGGAAGCGCCGCTCCGCCGCGAGGTCATCGGGCGGCTGCAGGATCATCTCGAAGACATGGCGGAGATGATAGGGGTGCCGGACCACGATGACCGGAACGCTCGACGCCGGACGCTTTTCCCGCCATCCCCGCTCCCCCAGCATGGTCGCCGCCGGCGACACCGAGGCGATCACCGAGGCGATGGTGTCCTGGATCTTCCAGCGCCGCTTCACCTGGGCGGACTGTTTGCCGATGTGGAAACGCGCCAGACGGCGCTGCCACCGGCTGCGCCACGTCTCCTTCGGGGCCTTGTGGGTCGGCAGGTTGGCGACGACCAGCGGGTTGCCGAGCATGTCCGGCGGCGGCGGCAGCGGATTGAAATTGAAGTATTTGCCGGTAACGACGCCGCGCGTGGCACCGCCGGGCGCTCCGTCGCCCGCCGAAGCACCGCCACCCAAGGACAGGCCCGCCAGCGTCGCCATTTTCGATTCACACTCTGCTTGGGTCGCTCCCGTCCGGCGGGCAGGGCCGTCGGTCAGGGATCAGGTCTTTATAAAGCGGGCCGAGCGCTGATGAAAGACGCAACCGATCCACTCTGACACTGCATGTTTTTTGTGCAACCAGTTCGTGCCGCGTTTGCGAAGGCGCTCTGGTCTGCGCGAACTCTTCGATGGTACTATGCCCTTGTCCGTGCGGCGGGGAGCCGCAGGGGACCGGCCAGCGCAGACAACGGGTGGAACTTCATGGCGATCCACGTCGCTCTCAACCACAAGACCGTCTACCGTTACGACCGTTTGGTCAATCTGGGGCCACAAATCGTCCGGCTCCGCCCGGCCCCCCACTGCCGTACCCCGATCCTCAGCTACTCGCTGCGCGTCACCCCGAAGCACCATTTCCTGAACTGGCAGCAGGACCCGCAGTCCAACTACCAGGCCCGCTTCGTCTTCCCGGAAAAGACCCGCGAGTTCGTCGTGGAGGTCGATCTCGTCGCGGAGATCGCGGCGATCAACCCCTTCGACTTCTTCCTGGAGGAGAAGGCCCAGACCATCCCCTTCGCCTATGAGCCATGGTTGGAGCGCGAACTGCGCCCCTACCTGGAGGTGGAGAAGCCGGGTCCGCTGCTGGCCGACTACCTGACCGGCATTTCGCGGGAGCCGGCGGCGTCCATCAACTTCCTGGTCGACGTCAACCAGCGGCTCCAGAAGGACATCGGCTACGTCATCCGCCTGGAGCCCGGCATCCAGACCTGCGAGGAGACGCTGGGCAAGCGCACCGGCTCCTGCCGCGATTCGGCGTGGCTGCTGGTGCAGATCCTGCGCAACCTCGGTCTGGCCGCCCGGTTCGTCTCCGGCTACCTGATCCAGCTCACCGCCGACCAGAAGGCGCTCGACGGACCGTCCGGTCCCGAAGAGGACTTCACCGACCTGCACGCCTGGACCGAGGTCTTCCTGCCCGGCGCCGGCTGGGTCGGGCTCGACCCGACCTCCGGCCTGCTGGCCGGCGAGGGGCACATCCCGCTGGCCTGCACGCCGGACGCCTCCTCCGCGGCCCCCATCTCCGGCCTCATCGACGAGTGCGAGGTGGAGTTCGGGCATGAGATGTCGGTCACCCGCATCTATGAGGCGCCGCGCGTCACCAAGCCCTACACCCCCAAGCAGTGGGCGGGAATCGAGGCGCTGGGCCACCGCATCGACGAGGAGCTGGCCGCCGGCGACGTGCGCCTGACCATGGGCGGCGAGCCGACCTTCGTGTCCATCGACGACATGGACGGGGCCGAGTGGAACACCACCGCGCTCGGGCCCAACAAGCGCAAGATGGCCGCCGACCTCGTTCACCGGCTGGCCAACCGCTTTGCGCCGGGCGGGCTGCTGCATTTCGGCCAGGGCAAATGGTATCCCGGCGAATCGCTGCCGCGCTGGGCGATGACCGTCTACTGGCGCCGCGACGGCGAGGCGCTGTGGGCGAACAGCGACCTGCTGGCCCGCGAGGACACCGACTACGGCCACACGGCGGAGGACGCCGGCGCCTTTCTGGTCACGCTGGCCAAGAAGCTGGGGCTAGACTCGGCGCTGGTGCTGGCCGCCTACGAGGACCCGTGGCACTACCTGCGCCGCGAATCGTTGCTGCCGGTCAACGTCGATCCGCTGGACAGCAAGCTGGAGGACAAGGAGGAGCGCGCGCGCCTCGCCCACGTCTTCACCCGCGGCCTGAACGAGCCGGTCGGCTTCGCCCTGCCGATCAACCGCAAGATGACCCAGCAGGGGCCGGTGTGGCTGTCCAGCGCCTGGCCGCTGCGCCAGGAACGGCTGCTGCTGATGCCGGGCGACAGCCCGGTCGGCTACCGCCTGCCGCTCGGCTCGCTGCCCTGGGTGGCGCCGCAGGACTATCCCTACTCCTGGGAGACCGACCCGTTCGAGGAGCGGGCGCCGCTGCCGCCCAACCGGGTACCGCTGCGCCAGCACGCGCTCCGCGAGGAGGCCGAACGGCAGGACGCCACCCGACGCAACGAGCGCGTCCAGCGCGCCATGGCCGAGGTGCGCAGCGAGATGCCGGAGCACGGCAAGTCGGCGTGGTGGGTGGTCCGCACCGCCCTGACCTGCGAGGCGCGCAACGGCCGCATCCACCTGTTCATGCCGCCGATGAACACGCTGGAGGACTATCTGGCGATGCTGGCGGAGATCGAGGCGACGGCGGTCGAGCTGGACATGCCGGTGGTGATCGAGGGCTACCAGCCGCCGAAGGACCCCCGCCTGAACTCGCTGGCCGTCACCCCCGACCCCGGCGTGATCGAGGTGAACATCCACCCCTCGCACACTTGGGACGAGCTGGTCCGCAACACGCTGGAGCTTTACGAGGACGCCCGCCAGTCGCGGCTGGGTGCCGAGAAGTTCATGATCGACGGGCGCCACTGTGGCACCGGCGGCGGCAATCATGTGGTGATGGGCGGCGCCACCGCGGCGGACAGCCCCTTCCTGCGGCGGCCCGACATGCTGCGCAGCCTGATCACCTTCTGGCAGAACCACCCGTCGCTGTCCTACGCCTTCTCCGGCCTGTTCATCGGCCCGACCAGCCAGGCGCCGCGCGTGGACGAGGCCCGCGACGACGCGCTCTACGAGCTGGAGATCGCCTTCAATCAGATCGACAAGGCGGCCGCGACAGGCGATTGCCCGCCCTGGATGGTCGACCGCGTGCTGCGCAATCTGCTGACCGACGTGCAGGGCAACACCCACCGGGCCGAGTTCTGCATCGACAAGCTCTATTCCCCGGACAGCTCCACCGGGCGCCTTGGGCTGGTCGAGTTCCGCGCCTTCGAGATGCCGCCCCACGCGGAGATGAGCCTGACCCAGCAGCTTCTGCTGCGTGCCCTGGTCGCCCGCTTCTGGAAGACGCCCTACAAGGGCAAGCTGGTGCGCTGGGGGACGGAACTGCACGACCGCTTCATGCTGCCTTACTTTGTGCAGCAGGACTTGGCGGACGTCGTCGCCGACCTTCGCGATCACGGCTATCCCATCGAGGAGCGCTGGTTCGACCCGCACATGAACTTCCGCTTCCCGGTCTACGGCCACGTCAACCAGCGCGGCATCGCGCTGGAACTGCGCATGGCGCTGGAGCCCTGGCACGTCCTGGGCGAGGAGCCGGGCGGCGGCGGCACCGTGCGCTACGTCGACAGCTCGGTCGAGCGGGTGCAGGTGCGGGTCACCGGTCTGACCGACGCGCGCTACGCCATCACCTGCAACGGCCGCCGCGTGCCGCTGATCCCCACGGGGACAGAGGGCGAGTTCGTGGCCGGCGTGCGGTACCGGGCGTGGCAGCCACCCTCCTGCCTGCACCCGACGATCCCGGTGCATACGCCGCTGGTCTTCGACATCCTGGACCTGTGGGCGGGCCGCTCCATCGGCGGCTGCACCTACCACGTCATGCATCCGGGCGGGCGCAACTACGACACCTTCCCGGTCAACGCCAACGAGGCGGAGGGGCGGCGCCTCGCCCGCTTCTTCCCCTTTGGCCACACCCCCGGCCCGATGGACGCACCGGCGGAGGAGCGCAACCCGCAATTCCCGATGACGCTGGACCTGCGGCGGGGCTGATCGGGCCCCCTTCCCCCGGCCGGAATACGCCTTTCGGCCGGGGGGCACCGATGCGCCGCTTGCATCGGCGGGACCGGGCGTTCACACTTGCTGCGCATTGCACCGCCGTGAACGTACGATCCGAACCTTGGCCGACCGCGAATCCCCCTTTCTTGACCCCGGCGCGCCCCCTCCTCCGGGGCTGCGTCCGGTGCCGTTCCTCCAGGGATCGCTGTTCGGCGAGGCCGACGCCATGGGCTACGGCCGCGGCGAGGTCTATGACGAGATGGTCACCGGCCAGGGCCGCCTGCGCCCGCACTGGCAGACCTTCATGGGCACGCTGGGCCCCCTCGACCCGGAGCTGATGGCCGAGCGGTGGGAGGAGGCGCGGCGCCTGCTGCACCAGAACGGCGTCACCTACAACATCTACGGCGATCCCAAGGGGATGGAGCGGCCCTGGCCGCTCGACATGGTGCCGCTGCTGATCCCCTCCCACGAGTGGAAGGCGGTCGAATCTGGTCTGATCCAGCGCGCCACGCTGCTGAACGCGGTGCTGGCCGACATCTACGGGCCGCAGACCCTGACGCGCAGCGGGCGGCTGTCCCCGGCGGTGATCCACGCCGATCCCGGATTCCGCCGCGCCGTGCACGGCATTCCGGTGCCCAACGACATCCATCTGCATTTCTACGCGGCGGACCTCGCCCGCGCGCCGGACGGGCGCTGGTGGGTGCTGTCCGACCGCACCCAGGCGCCGAGCGGCAGCGGCTACGCGCTGGAGAACCGGGCGGTGCTGGCGAAGGTCCTGCCGGACAGCTTCCGCCACTGTCAGGTAGAGCACCTCACGCCCTTCTTCGAAGCGTACAAGGAAACGCTGCTGTCGCTGAGCCCGCGCCGCGACCAGCCGCGGATCGTCCTGCTGACGCCCGGCCCCTACAACGAAACCTATTTCGAGCACGTCTATCTGGCCCGCTACCTCGGCATCACGCTGGTGGAGGGGGCCGACCTGACCGTGCGCGACCGTCAGGTCTATCTGAAGACCCTGTCGGGGCTGGAGCCGGTGGACGTCATCCTGCGCCGCCTGGACGCCGATTTCGCAGACCCGCTGGAGCTGCGCGCCGACAGCTCGCTGGGCGTGGCCGGGCTGATCGAGGCGGTGCGCGCCGGCAACGTCGTCGTGGCGAACTCGCTCGGTTCCGGCTTCCTGGAATCCATGGCGGTCAAGCCGTCGCTGCCCATGCTCTGCCGCCATCTGCTGGGCGAGGAGCTGAAGATGCCCGGCGTCGCCGTCTGGTGGTGCGGCAACGACGACGAGCGCGCCTACGTCATCGAGCATCTGGACGGGCTGGTGGTGAAGCCGGCCTTCCCCTCCCTGTCCTTCGAGCCGATCTTCGGCGCCGACCTGTCCTCGGCCGAGCGCGCCGCCCTGGTCGAGCGCATCAAGGCCCGCCCCTGGTGCTACGTCGCGCAGGAGCGTCTGGCCCTGTCCACGGCGCCGGTCTGGCAGGGCGGGCGTCTGCAGCCGCGCCCCCTGGTGCTGCGCGTCTTCCTCTGCGCCCGCCCGGACGGGAGCTACACCGTCATGCCCGGCGGCCTGACCCGCGTGTCCACCGAATCAGGGAAGCTGGTCGTCTCCATGCAGCGGGGCGGCGGCAGCAAGGACACCTGGATCCTGTCCGGGCGCCGGGCCGAGGCCACCCCGGCAACGCCGCGCCCGCAGCCGGTCCAAGAGCCGCAGCCGGCACCCAAGGCGGCCTCCGCCGACCTGCCCAGCCGGGTGGCCGACAGCCTTTATTGGTTGGGCCGCTACGCGGAGCGGTCGGAGGGCACGGTGCGCCTGCTGCGTTCCACCCATTCCCGCCTCACCGACGGCAACGTACCGGGCGCGTCGCTTCAGCTCCGCCCGCTGCTCCATCTGATGGCCTGGGAGGGCATGATCCCCTGGGACCTGACTCGGGTCACCGCGCTCGGCGGCGGACGGGCGCTGCGGGCGGCGCTCTACAGCTCCGTCGTCGATCCCGACCATCCCAACAGCCTGCGCGCCCAGGTGCAGCGGGTGCACCGTACCGCCTATTCGGTGCGCGACCGCCTGTCGCTCGACATGTGGCGGGTGGTGACGATGCTGGAGCGGCAGAGCCAGCCGCCGGCGCACAAGCTCGACGCCGCCGCCATGCTGCTGCGGCTGGACGACCTGATGACCTGCCTCGCCGCCATCGCCGGGCTGGAGCAGGAAAGCATGACGCGCGGCCAGGGCTGGCGCTTCCTCGACATCGGCCGGCGCATCGAGCGGGCGCTCCACATCATCTCGGTGATGCGCGGCATCCAGATCCAAGCGCTCGACCGCCAGGACGAGCCGGTCCAGGTGGCGACGCTGAGCGTACTGCTGGAGTTGGGGGAGAGCGTGATGACCTACCGGTCCCGCTATCTGACCAGCGTGCGCCGCCGCCCGGTTCTGGAACTGCTGCTGGCCGACGAGTCCAACCCGCGCGCCCTGGATTTCCAGCTCGCGGCCCTGGAGCGCCATGTGGCGGCCCTGCCCACCGGTTCGCAGGCCGTGCCGGGCGACACGGCCGCCTCGGCCCGCTCGATCCTCGGCGCCGCCCGCGCCTCGCTGCGCGCGCCGGAGGCTCTGGACTCGGGCACGGCCCTGCACACGCTGCTCGACTCGCTCGCCCTGTCGCTGCCCGAAATTTCCAACCTCCTGACCCACGCCTATTTCAGCCATGCCTTTGCCCGACCGGCCTGACCTCTCCCCGACCGTGGCCGGCGCGGCCCCCGCCGACGATCCCTCCGGCGATGGATTCGGCGTCCGCTTCCGCGTGCGCCACACGACCCGCTACGAGTATGGCGAGGACGTGTCGGTGTCGCACCACCTGCTGCACCTGACCGCCCGCCCGCAACCGCGCCAGCGCGTTCACCAAAGCGCCCTGACCATCCTGCCGGCGCCGGCGGTGCAGTCGTCCCACACCGACTATTTCGGCAACACCGTCACCTACGTCGCGATGCAGGAGCCGCACCGGCACCTGATCGTCACCGCGGAAAGCGAGGTGGAGGTCGGCCCGCCGCCGCCGCTGGACGCCGCGGCGACACCGACCTGGGAGCATGTGCGCGATTCGTTGGGCGGCCTGAGCGGCCCGGAGGACGGGGCGGAAGTGGTCCAGTACCGCTTCGACAGCACGCTGGTGTCGGCCAGCCCGACGCTGCAGGACTACGCCGCGCAGTCCTTCACGCCCGGCCGCCCGGTGGCGGAGGCCGCGCTGGACCTGATGCGGCGCATCCACGACGATTTCACCTTCGACCCCACCGCGACGACGATCGCCACCCCGATGGCGGAGGTGATGCGGCACCGCCGCGGCGTCTGCCAGGACTTCGCCCACATCGTGGTCGGCTGTGTGCGGGCGATGGGACTGCCGGCCCGCTACGTCTCCGGCTATCTGCGCACCCTGCCGCCGCCGGGCCGGCCGCGTCTGGTCGGCGCCGACGTCAGCCACGCCTGGGCCTCCGTCTGGTGCGGCGCCGAGGCCGGCTGGATCGACGTCTGCCCGACCAACGCGCGGCGCGCCGACCAGGACTTCATCACCATCGCCTGGGGCCGCGACTACGACGACGTCAGCCCCGCCCGCGGCGTCCTGATGGGCGCCGCCGGCCACACTCTGTCGGTCAGCGTCGATGTCGAGCCGTTGAGCGGGTTCGGGGCGCCCTCCTTCCCCTGATAGCGATCGAGTCCTCGCGTTGGCCCCCACCCCGGCCCTCCCCCGCTAACGCAGGGGAGGGTGCCTTCTGCGAAGCCGCGGCAATTCCCTCCCCTGCGTTAGCGGGGGAGGGTTAGGGTGGGGGCCCAACGCAACCACTCGCCAAGCACCTCTGCCTTCCTGCCCGGCTGGTCACTCCGCCGGCTGAGGGTGCGCGCCCGTGGGGTGGCTGGCGGAGCCGTCCACCGCCGGCAGGGGCTTCTTCCTGGCGATGTAGCTGTAGACCGTCGGCACCACAAACAGCGTCAGGAAAGTGCCCAGCAGCATGCCGCCAACGATCACCGCGCCGATGGCCTGCCGGCTCTCCGCGCCCGCCCCGTGTGCGTTGGCGAGCGGCACGGCGCCCAGCACCATGGCGCCGGTGGTCATCAGAATCGGGCGCAGGCGCAGCACGGCGGCCTCTTCCACCGCCTTGCGGATGTCCACCCCCTCGCGCTGGAGCTGGTTGGCGAACTCCACGATCAGGATGCCGTGCTTGGTGATGAGGCCGACGAGCGTCACCAAGCCGATCTGGCTGTAGACGTTCATCGTCCCGCCCGTGAAGTGCAGGGCGGCCAGCGCGCCGGTCATCGACAGCGGCACCGTCAGCATGATCACGAAGGGATCGATGAAGCTCTCGAACTGCGCCGCCAGCACCAGATAGATGAAGGCCAGCGCCAGGATGAACACGAAATACAGGCCCGTCGCCGATTCCCGGAATTCGCGGCTTTGCCCTGCATAGTCGGTCTGGGCGGTGGCCGGCAGCACGCGGTTCGCCGCCGCCTGGAGGTAACCCAGCGCCTCGCCCAGCGAGGTGCCCGGCGCCAGAGTGGCGGTGATGGTGACGGAGCGCAGCTTGTTGAAGTGGTTCAGCTCCTTGGGCGCCACCCGTTCCTCGATGCGGACGAGGTTGGCGAGCGAGATCATCGCCCCGGCGCTGGTGGCGACCCCGGCTTCCGCCGCCATGGTCGGCGTGCCGCGGACGTAGATGGAGGCGATGTCGTCCGGGTTGCGGCGGTCGAGGTCGCCGACCTGGACCACCACGTCGTACTGCTTGCCCTCCTTCTTGAAGCGGGTGACCTGCCGCCCGCCCAGCAGGGTTTCCAGCGTGCGGCCCACCGTCTCCACGTCCACCCCGAGGTCGGCCGCCTTGTCGCGGTCGATGGTGATGCGCAGCTCCGGTTTGTTCAGCTTCAGGTCGGTGTCGAGGTTGGTCAGGCCGGGGAACTTCCGCGCCTCGGCCATCAGCCCGTCGACCATCTTCTGAAGCTCGTCGTAGGGCAGCGAGCTTTGGATGACGAAGTTGACCGGCTTGTCCACCGGGCTCTGCCCCAGCGAAGGCGGGTTGGTGACGAAGGCCAGGATGCCCGGAATGCCGAACATCTTGGGGAAGAGCTGGGCGGTGATCGCCTGCTGCTTCACGTCGCGCTCGTCCCAGTCGATCAGGCGGACGAAGGAGATGCCCTGGTTGACCACCGGGAAGCCGACCACCACGAAGAACTTCTCGACAATGGGGATCTGGCGGAACAGCTCCTCCATGCGCTTGGCGTAGCTTTCCGTATAGTCGAGCGTCGAACCCTCCGGCGCGATGGCGATGCCGACAATGGTGCCGCGGTCCTCGACCGGGGCCAGTTCCGACTTCAGCCCGGTGAACAGCGTGTAGCTGAGCCCCGCCACCACCGCGCCGACCAGCAGCACCAGCGGACGCGCCTTCAGCGACACGCGGAGCAGCGCCCGGTAGCCGTTGGTCAGCCCGTTCAGCAGCCGTTCGATGGCGTTGTAGAGCGCGTTGTGCTTGGTCTGGTGCTTCAGCAGCTTGGAGCACATCATCGGCGACAGCGTCAGGGCGACGAAGCCCGACACGATCACCGCCCCCGCCAGCGTCAGGGCGAATTCGGAGAAAAGGCGGCCGGTGCGGCCGGTCATGAAGCCGATGGGTGCATAGACCGCGGCCAGCGTGATCGTCATCGCGATGACCGCGAAGCCGATCTCCTTCGATCCCTGCAAGGCCGCCTGGAAGGGTGGCACGCCCTCCTCGATGTGGCGGTAGATGTTCTCCAGCATCACGATGGCGTCGTCCACGACGAGGCCGATGGCCAGCACCATGGACAGCAGCGTCAGCGTGTTGACCGAGAAGCCGAAGGCGTACATCAGCGCGAAGCCGCCGATCAGCGACACCGGGATGGTCACCAGCGGCACCAGCGTGGCGCGGAAGCTGCGCAGGAAAACGAAGATGACCAGCACGACCAGGACGATGGCCTCGAAGATCGTGCTGAACACCGCGTCGATCGACTTGGCGATGAAGACGGAGCTGTCATAGCCGACATCCACCCCCATGCCCTCCGGCAAGGCGGCGCGGATCTTCGGCAGCGCCTCGTTCACCGCTTTGGAAACGTCCAGTGGGTTGGCGGTGGACTGTTTGACCACGCCGATGGCGACGGCGCCGCGCCCGTTGAAGCGGGCGCTGACCCGCTCGTCCCGCGCCCCCAGTTCGGCCCGGCCGACGTCCTTCAGCCGGACCAGATAGCCGCCGTCGTCGCGCAGGATGATGCGGTCGAACTCCTCCGGCGTGCGCAGGTCGGTCTCGGAAACGACGGTGAACTCCCGCGCCTTGCTCTCGACGCGGCCCGCCGGAATCTCGACGTTCTGCTTGCGCAGCGCGTTCTCCACGTCCTGCGGGGTGACGCGGTAGGCGGCCATGCGCTGCGGGTCGAGCCACAGCCGCATGGCGAAGCGCCGCTCGCCGAAGATGCGCACCTGGGCGACGCCGGGCAGGTTCTGCAGCCGGTCCTTGACGTAGCGGTCGGCGAAGTCCGTCACGTCCAGCGGCGAATGGCGATCGGACGAGAAGGCCAGATAGATGATCGGCTGCGCGTCGGCCTCCACCTTCGCGATGACCGGCTCGTCGATCTCGTTGGGAAGCTGGGCGCGCACGCGGCCGACGCGGTCGCGCACGTCGCTGGCCGCCGTGTCGACGTTGCGGTCCAGGCGGAAGCGCAGAGTGATCTGGCTCTTCTCGGCGCGGCTGATCGAGGACATCACGTCGATGCCCTCGATGCCCGACAGCGAGTCCTCCAGGATCTGGGTGACCTGGCTTTCGATGATCTCGGCCGACGCGCCCTTGTAGGTGGTCTCCACCGTGACGACGGGTTCGTCGATCTTCGGGTATTCGCGCACCGACAGGCGCTGGTACGACACGATGCCGATCAGCATAAGCGCGAGGCTCATGACCGTCGCCAGGACGGGCCGGCGGATGGAGATGTCGGAGAGGACCATCGGCTCAGCTCCCCGCCGGCTTGTTGTTGACGACCATCACCGGTGCGCCGTCGCGGATCTTCAGCTGGCCGGCGGTCACCACCACGTCGCCGGGCTGCAGGCCGGCGGTGATCTCCACCTCGGCGTTGCGGCGCTCGCCCAGCGTGACGGTGGTCTGCACGGCCTTGCCCTCCACCACCTTGAAGACGAACTGCTTGTTGCCGAAGGCGCTGACCGCCTGCTCGGGCACCAGCACGGCGTTCGGGGTCTGGTCCAGCGTCAGGGCCACGCGCGCGAACAGGCCGGGGCGCAGCGCACCGTCCGTGTTGGGGACGCGTGCGCGGATCACCACTGCACGGCCGTTCACGTCCACCAGCGGGTCGATGGCGTAGACCGTGCCGTCGAAGGTCCGCCCGCCGAAGGAGTCCACGGCGACCTTCAGGGTCTGGCCGGTGCGGACGGTCGGCAGATACAGCTCCGGCACCCGGAAATCGAGCTTCAGGATCTCGATGGCCTCCAGGTTCACGATGTCCTTGCCCGCCGCCACCACGTCGCCCACCGAGACCTTGCGCAGGCCCAGCACGCCGTCGAACGGCGCGGTCAGGGTCAGCTTCTCCAGCTGCGCCTTGGCGAGCTGCACCGCCGCCTCGTCGGACTGGAGCTTGGCGAGTGCCTGCTCGCGGTTGCGGGCCGGGCCGGTGCGCTGGCGGTACAGCTCCTCGGCGCGGGACAATTCGGCACGAGAAAAGGCGATGCTCGCCTGGGCCTGGGCCAGCGTGGCGCGGGCGATGGAATCGTCCAGCCGGATCAGCACCGCGCCCTTCCTCACCGCCTGCCCTTCCAGGAAGGCGATCTCGGACACCTTGCCGGCCACCTCGGGCCGGATGACCACCGATTCGCTGGACAGCAGCGAGCCGACCGCGGTGACCTGACGCGACACGGTGCCGACCTTGACCGGCGAAGCCTCGACCGGCATCGGCGGCGCACCGCCCGGCGGCCCCCCCGCCGCCGGAGCGCCAGACGACGCGCCTCCGGGAGACGGAACCTTGCCGGCGAGCAGTGTGTTGATGGTTCCGCCCTGCTTGACGAAGTACCAGTAGGCGCCGCCGCCGAGAGCGACCAGGACCAGAAGGGCGACGATGCGAAGCGTGTGGCGCATGGATACGGAACCCGCACAGGCCCGACGGCCCGCCGGGCGGGCGCGCGGAGCGTTTCGTGTCAACCGGGCCGCTGCGATGGGCGGACGGTAAACTGAACTATATCGTTCAGTTCAGTTCCGGAGTCGAGACGGTTGCGCGGGTTCAGACGCCGGATGGCGGAAGATCGGGTTGCACAACCCGGCCCTTCTCCATCTCCAGCCGTTCTCCATCAGGAAGAATCACCGTCAGATCAGCGGGTTGACCGGGACCGACCGCGGCGCAGCCGCCACGCGGACGGACCGGCCCGCCATCGAGGCAGAGGCCGGGCGCGCAGCAGGGCGCTTCGCCCGCCGGTAGAACCGCGCGAATCCGATCGCCTTCGATGCGAACATCGGCCAGCAGGGCGCCATCCGCGCCGGGTGGCGGGGTGCCTTCGCCGAGGTCCGGGGATTCGATGCGGGCGCGCTTCAGCCAGAACTTCCCGGACACCAGCAACCGTGCGAGCAGGCAGGAGGAGGTGGACGCGCTCATTCCCCGATCCGATGCTGTGGCGGCAAGACGGTCGTTCGGCCGACGGCTCAGCCTGTCACGGAAGCGTAAAGGAAGTTTTGCTCCGGTTGGACTCTTGAACACATCCGGGAAATCGGCGATGTGACAATCCTTGGTCCTCCGACCCTCGCGTCCCCAGGGGTGCCCGATGCTGATCGCCCAGATGTCCGACCTGCATGTGACGGCCCCCGGCACCGCCCCGACGACAGCCTACGACACGAACGCCCGCCTCGCCGCCGCGGTGGCCCATCTCAACGCGCTGGTGCCGCGTCCCGACCTCGTCCTGATCACGGGCGACCTCGTCAACGGGCCGAAGCCCGGCGAGTACGAGGCGCTGTCCGCCCTGCTGGAACCACTTGCCGTTCCCGTCCGCGTGCTGCCGGGCAATCACGACGACCGCATGGAACTGCGCCGAACCTTCACCGGCAGCGGCTGGATGCCCATGGAGGGACCCTTCCTCCACCACGCGGTGGAGGAGTTTCCGGTCCGCATCCTGATGCTCGATTCGGTCGTCCCCGGTTCGGCGGTGGGCGGCCTGTGCGCCGGCCGGCTGTCCTGGCTGGCGGAGCGTCTGGCGGAGCAGCCGGAGCGGCCGACGGTGCTGGCGCTGCACCACCCGCCCTTCGACACCGGGCTGACCTTCCTCGACACGCTGCGCTGCCTGGAGGGCGCGGAGGAATTGGGGCGGCTGGTGCGGAGCCGTCCGAACATCCGGGCCGTGCTGTGCGGCCACACCCACCGCCAGACCGCGGTCGCCTGGAACGGGGCGCACGGCTATGTCGCCCCATCGGTGGCGTATCAGATTGCCCTGGATCTGGCGCCGGAGCCGCCATACCGATGGACGGAGGAGCCGTCCGCGCTCGCTCTTCATCAGTTCCGACCGGATGGCACGGTGGTGACGCATCTGAGCGTGATCGGCGACTATCCCGGCAGGGAGTTTTCCCGCAAGGCCAGGAACTCCTGAAAATTGACGCAGCGTCCGGCGGCCTGCGCGGCGATGTAGGCGGCGTTGAGCGCGCGCTTGGCGTCCAGGGCGGCGGCGAAGCGGTGGCGCAGCGCGGCGTCGGCGATCCGCAGACCGTCGCCGGACAGCCGGTCGAGGACATGGCGGTAGCAAAGGTCGGCCCGCGTCCCACTGTCGGCGGAGCAGGTGATCGACCCCTCCCGCTGCCGATACTCGTAGAGCGGTTCCAGCACGAGTGGCAGACGGCCCAGCCGGTCGAGGAGTTGGACGTTGAAGACCACGTCGTCGCAGAAATCGACGTCCTCCTCCCAACCGCGGACGAGGTCGCGGCGCACAACGGGGAACATCGGGACGGAGGTCTCCAGAAAAGCCGCCGCGTCCAGTGCAGCGGTCCCGGCACCGGGCGGGAACAGAGTGGAGAGCGGCGAGCCGTCGCCGTCGCGCACCACCGCCACGTTGTCCGCCGCCGCCCCCTGCACCACCGCCAGCGGGGCGAGCCGCGCCAGCCGGTCCGGCTCGAACCGGTCGTCGGCGTCCAGCGGTGCGATCAGCGGCAGGCGCGCGCAGCGCAGCCCGGCGTTGCGCGCCGCCGGTGCGCCGGACCCGACGCGGCCGGTCCCGGTGAAGGTCAGGCGCGAATCGGCGATGCCGGCAGCCGCCAGAAAAGCGCGGTAGTCGGCGCCGTCGTCGCTGATCACCACCGCTTCCCAGTCGGGAAAGCTCTGCGCCAGAAGGCTGGACACGGCGCGGGCGATGGTGCCCTGCGCCCGGAAGGCCGGAATGATGACCGAGACGCCGCTCCCGCTGCCCCCCTCCATGCACCGCCCTCCGATTGTGCAGAGGATAGTGTGCCTCTCGTTCCCGACGGTCGGCAAGCGGCGATCCGCGTCGATACGGCCAGCCTGAGCGCGACTATGACGGTGCGGGGGTGGGATTTGGCGTCGCGGCCCGTTGAACAAGGAACCGATACGGGCTATGTGGAGAAACGAGTGGCGTGGTTCGGTTCCCATCCGACATCACAGGCCCCCGCAAGCCAAAGCCCCCCGGTAGACACGCCGACCTCAGGGAGTTCAAAAACGATGGCGCAAGACGGATACACCCGCTTCGACGACGAACCCGAGCAGGAGCCGGACGAGAAGTCGAAGGAAAGCGCCCCGCCGCCGTTCGCTGCCGTGCAGTCGAACCTGTTCAAGGCGCGCACGGTGCTGATCTTCGGGCAGATCGACATGAAGCTGGCGCAGGCCGTCTCGGCCCAGCTGCTGGCTCTGGCCCACGAGAGCAACGACGACATCACGGTCGTGGTGAACTCCCCCGGCGGCCACGTCGAGGCGGGCGACACCATTCACGACATGATCCGCTTCGTGAAGCCGCGCGTGAAGATGCTGGGCACCGGCTGGGTCGCCAGCGCCGGCTGCCACATCTTCCTGGCCGCGAAGAAGGAAGACCGCTTCTGCCTGCCGAACACCCGCTTCCTGATCCACCAGCCGCTGGGCGGCACCGGTGGCCGGGCGACGGACATCGCCATCGAGGCGAAGGAAATCATCCGCATGCGTGAGCGCCTGAACCGCATCATCGCGCGCGAGACTGGTCAGCCGGTGGAGAAGGTGTCCAAGGACACCGACCGGAACTACTGGATGATGGCCGACGAGGCCCGCGAGTACGGCATCGTCACCCATGTCATCGAAAGCTTCGACGAGCTGAAGTAAGCGGTCCTCCGGAACGCACGAAGCCCCTCTCCTGCGAGAGGGGCTTTTTTTATGTCCGCGGCTCGGCTTGAGCGATCAAGCCAGTCACATCAGCCGTTTAGACAACGATGTTCAGATTCTGTCCGCGCGTGGCCGTGACGTTGCCACCGGCCGATGAGGACCCATCCGTTCCGCCCTGGAGCAGCGCGGCAATGGCCTGATCCTGCTGCTGCGCGGTCTGATTCAGCGTCTTCACGCCGAAATCCATCTGTCCCTGCGCCTGCCGCAAGCCGACCGCGGCACCCAGGGTGGAGGAGGATATGTCGAGAGCCATCGGAAAAAAGCCTTCAAAGGGAACCGTCGGCCGAATCCGACCGCCCGCGCCGTGCCGGTCAGATGACCACGTTGACGGAACCGGCCCCCACCGAGGGAGCGGCCGCCGCGTGTGCCACCACCGGGGTCGAGGCTACCACCGGAGACGTGTGCGCGGAAGTCCCCTGTGACAGGCTGGAGCGGCCCCCACCGGTTCCGGAATGGCCCGCGGCCCAGCGGTGCACGGGCGAGAAGTTGGCTAAGGTCCCGCTCTGGCCGGCACCGTTCAGCTGGTCCTGCCCGTCCGAGCCACCAACCAGAAGCTCAAGCGACGCCTTGCCGCTCTTCCGGTCCTTCTGCGCCTCGCGGTACTGCCGCAGCGCCGCCTCGGTCGGAATCTGGTCGAGGGTCGCCCCGTCCTCCGGGCTGCGGAACAGCAGCACCAGCCGCGACGCGTCGGCGTCGTACCGGTAGGCGGTCTTCGTGTAGCGCCCGCCGAGCGGTTCGGACTGTCCGGTGACGGGATCCTTCGTGGACGGAGTCCCGGCTTCGGCCGCGTTTTCAACAGCGTCGCTGTTGCGGGCCGTCATGAAGGCCAACGGCCTTGCAGCCGTTGCGGTGGCGATGGCCACGTTCATGACATTACACCGATAATTGGACAATCCAGATCATATATTGCAGTCGTATTCTTGCATTGTAAAGGGTTCGTTCACCTTTTTTCGGGCTATGCCAAAGGACGAAATCGCCCAAGCTGTTTCCGGTACCAAAGCTTCGCATTTCAGGACCATTGGGGCCGTCGCCCACCCATTTCACAGCCATGGCGCTTGCGGAGGGGCGCCGGGGTGCTTAAGCCTGTAGGCATGGTTACGATCGCGGAAGCGCTGACGCTCGCCCTGGACCACCATCTGGCCGGCCGGCTGGCCGAGGCCCAACAGCTGTACAACCGCATCCTCGATGTGGACCCGGATCAGCCGGACGCCCTGCATTTCCTGGGCGTCCTGGCCGGGCAGGTGGGCGAGCGGGCACTCGGGCTGGACCTCATCGCCCGCGCCATCGTCCAACGGCCCGAGGCCGCGGACATGCACGCCAACAGCGGCAACATCCGCCGCTCCTCCGGGCAACCGGAGGTCGCGGTGGAGGACTACCGGCGCGCCGTCGCCCTCCAGCCAGATTTCGCGGAGGCCTGGACCGACATGGCGAACGCCCTGCGCGCCCTGGGCCGCTCCGTCGGCGCCATCACCGCCCTGGAGCGCGCCGTCGCCTCCGTCCCCAGCCTGACCATCGCCGTGGAACGCCTGGGCGCGCTGCGCCACGAAGAGGGGCGCCTCCTGGTCGAACAGGGGCGCGGCACCGAATCCCTCCGCCCGCTCGGCCGCGCCGCCGAACTGCTGCCGCTGGACGCCGACGTCGCCTTTCTCTATGGCAACGCCCTGTTCGCCATGGGACTGCGGGAGGACTCCACCCTCGCCTACCGCAACGCCTTGGCGATCACGCCGGATTTTCCCTCCGCCACGTTCAACCTGGGGATCGCGCTGGGGGGCGTGGACCGGCTGGAGGATTCCGCCCGCGCGCTGGAGCGGGCCGCCCGCCTGGACCCCCGCCATCTCGACGCCATCGACCGGCTGGTCGTCGCCCTAGCCCTTCTCGGCCGGGAGGACGAGGCCGCCGCGTGGGGCGAACGCGCGCTGGACCTGAAGGACCGGACGGCCATCGACACGGCACCCGCCCTGCCCCCTTTGCCCGCCCGGCCACGCGGGGCCGAGGCGCGGCGGCACAACGTCATCGCCTTCAACCTGTGGAGCGGCCAACCGTCCGGCACCCACGACCCTGCGGAGATTCTGCGGCGGACCGGTGCGCTCTATCCGGGTTGGACCTGCCGGGTTTATCACGATGACACCCTCGCCGCCGACCGGCTGGCCGAGCTGGCCGCGGCCGGGGCGGAGCTCATGGCGGTGGCCTCCGATGCGTCGACCGGCGGTCCCTACTGGCGCCTGGCCGCCGCCGACGATCCCACCGTGGCGCGCTTCCTCTGCCGCGACTGGGACGCCCTGCCGTCCGCCGACGGAAAGGCGGCCGTCGATGCCTGGGCCGCGTCCGCCCGGCCCTTCCACGTCCTGCGCGACGGGGTTCTGCACACGGAGGTGATGTCGGGCGGTCACTGGGGCGGCATCGCCGGGCTGCTGCCCGACCTGTTGCCGCTCGCCGAGCGCCACGCCGCCGCCGAAGCGGACCGGGCGCAGGACCACCGATTCCTGCGCCGCATCGTCTGGCCGATGATCCGCGACCGCGCCCTGATCCACGACCGCGCCCACCCCCGGCACGGCCTGCCCTTCCCCGCGGTGTGATCGGCTACAGCACCTGCTTCGGCAGCGACAGCAGCTCCTTGCGGATCTGGCCCATGCTCGGCCGGTTGTCGGGACCGAAGGCGATGGGACGGCACAGATGCATGGCGGTCAGCCCGACCCGCGCGGTCAGCAGACCGTTGATCACCCCCTGCCCCATGCGGGTGGAGATGGCCGCGGCGATGGAGCCACCCAGCGCCTCGACGGCAACGTGGTGGGCGCTTTCCGCCACCCCGGCCACCGCGAGGTTGGCGAGCATCCGCCGCAACAGCCGCAGCGACCCGACATAGCCGGGCCGCGCCCCGTAGAGCGCCGCAATCTCGCGCACCAGCTTCAAGTTGCGCCACAGCACCACGGCGAGGTCGACGACCGCAGCCGGGCTGAGCGCCGTCGCTACGGCGGTGTCGCGCGAGGCGCGCAGGACGGTCTGGTAGGCGCGGCGGTCGAGCGGCCCCATCACCTCGCGGTCGAGCAGGCGCAGGATCTCCGCGTCGTCGTGGGCGTCGGTCACATGGTCGCGCACCCGCTCCAACGAAGGCGCCAGATCGGGACGGCCCTCATAGAGGCGGGTCAGCGACCCGGCGAAGCGCTCGGCGTGGCCCGGCTCCCCGGCCTGCGTCACAATCTCCGTGGTCAGGCGCCCGGCCTCGCCGCGCAGTTCCTCGATCTTGCGCAGGCGACGCAGCGCGCGCAGTTCGCGCAGCAGCATCGCCACTGCCGCCCCGCCGGCCACGGTCACGGCGGCGGCCACCAGGACGCCCAGCGCGGCGCTGGTGGCGAAGGCGCGGTTGAACAGGTCCCAGGTGTCGAAGCCCAGCGCGATCAGCACCAGCGCGGCGACCGAGCCGGCCAACCAGCGGCCGAGCCGGCTGCGCGGCCGGTCCTCCGCCAGCAGCGCGGGGAGGCGCTCCGCCGCCGAACCGGCCAGGGGGCCGGCCAGGGGGCCGGCGATGATCGCCTCCTCCTCCGCCGCGGGGACGGCGGCGGCGCGGGCGGGGTCCAGCTCCATCGGCGGGACCCAGCGGCGGTCGCGCGTGTCCTCGCTCATTCCAGATAATCCCCCAGCAGGAACTGCATGGCCTGGTCGAGCCGGATGTGCGGCAGGCCGCGCGCCTCGCGGGCAAGGTCGGCGGGCGGCTGGAAGGCCATGAAGTTGTAGGGCCGCTCCTGCCCCGGCGGGAAGTCGGCATCCTCGGGGATCTCACCGGGGAACAGCACGGTCGGACGGTCGCGCCCGAGCGGCACGCCGCGCACGCAACGCAGTTGCCGCCCCTCATGCTCGGTCACCACCGTCTCTGTGGACTTCAGGGCGGCGATGGCCATGGTTTCCACCCGCGCGCCTTCGAAGCGGATGCCGGCGCGGGCGTCGGACACCAGCCGGTCCAGCAGATGGCGCAGGCTGTTGTGCTGGTGCGAGGCGACATGGTCGGCCTTGGTCGCGGCGAACAGCACGCGGTCGATCTTCCGGCCCAGCAGCCAGTCCAGCCAACTGCTGGACCCGTGCCGGAACGGCTCCAGGCTCAGTTCCAGGGCGCGCTTCATGTCCGCCATGCCCGCCGGGCCGGAGTTCAGCGCCCCCAGCACGTCGATCAGGACGATCTGGCGGTCGAGCCGGGCGAAATGCTCGGCGAAGAAGCGGCGGACCACCTTGGACTTGTACGCCTCGTAGCGGTCCTCCATCAGCGCCCACAGGCTGCCGCGGGTGCGCGGACGGTCGCCCGGCAGCGGGCAGAAGGTCAGCAGCGGTGCGTTGGCCATGTCGCCCGGCTCGACGAAGCGGCCGGGCTGGATCAGGCTGAGCAGATTGTCGGAACGGCGGCAGGCGTGCAGGTAATCGGTGAACAGCGCCGCGCCGCGCCGCGCCTCCTCCTCCTCCGCCGGGGCTCCCGTGTCGATGGTGGCGAGCCAGCCGCGCCAGGACACCGACAGCTCGTCGCGCGGCGGCCGCCCGGCCAGTTCCAGGGTCAGCGCGCTCCATTCCGCGAAGGACTGGTGGAGCAGCGGCAGGTCGAGCAGCCATTCGCCGGGATAGTCGACGATGTCGAGATTCAGCGTGGCGACCGGCTGCACCGTGCGCTTCAGCACCGCGTTCGGGCGGTAGCGCATGGACAGGCGGAGTTGGCTGATGCCCTGCGTTTCCTTTGGCCAGCGGGGAATGGGCCCGGTCAGCTCGGCAAGCCGCTGCTCGACCTCGAAGCGGGGAACCTGGGCGTCGGGCTGGGGGCGCAGACGCGACGCCTGGAAGCGCCCGGACGACACCACGTCCAGGAAGGGAAGCCGCCCGGCCTTCAGCAGATTGTCGACCAGCGAGGTGACGAACACGGTCTTGCCGGCCCGCCGCAGCCCGGTGACGCCGAGACGGACGTCCTGCTCCAGGATGCCGCCGGAAACGAGATCGCCGGCCCGCCCCAACAGGCGCGAGCCGGCGTCGTAAAGGTCGTTGAAAATGGGCACGCGCACGCTCAGCCGGTCCGTGTTGGGGACGATCGCCCCTCTATATGGGGGACCGTCCGCCCACGCCTATACCCTGACCGGCGCTTTAGGACGCCCCGAAGTCGAGGTTCCAGGCCTCGTAGCGCTCCGGATCGTTCTCCCAGTCCTCGCGCACCTTGACGAACAGCATCAGGTGGACGCGCTGCTCCAGCATCTCTTCCAGCTCGGTGCGGGCGGCCTGCCCCAGTGCCTTGATGCGGGAGCCCTGCTTGCCGAGCACGATGGCCTTCTGGCTGTCGCGCTGGACATACACGACCTGGGAGATCTTCACCGACCCGTTCTCGAACTCCTCCCACTGCTCGGTCTCGACCGTCGCCGAATAGGGGAGTTCCTGGTGAAGCTGCTGGAACAGCTTCTCGCGGGTGATCTCCGCCGCCAGCAGGCGCATCGGCATGTCGGAGATCTGGTCCTCCGGGTAATGCCAGGGGCCTTCCGGCATGCGGGCGGCCAGGAAGCCGCGCAGATGCTCCACCCCGTCGCCGGTCGAGGCGGACAGCATGAAGATGTCGGTGAAGATGCCTTCCTGGTTGAAGCTGTCGGCGAGACCCAGCAGCTTCTCCCGCGGCACGAGGTCGATCTTGTTCAGGATCAGGATGGCCTTGCGCCCCTGCTCCTTCAGGCGGGCAATGATGCCCTGCGTGTCCTGGTCGATGCCGCGGCGCGACACGTCGAACAGCAGGCCGACCAGATCGGCGTCCTCCGCCCCCTGCCAGGCCGCCGCCACCATGGCGCGGTCCAGACGGCGTTTCGGCTTGAAGATGCCGGGCGTGTCCACGAAGATGATCTGGCTGTCGCCGGCGATGGTGATGCCCAGCACACGCGTACGGGTGGTCTGCACTTTCGAGCTGACGATCGACACCTTGGAGCCGACCATCGCGTTCAGCAGGGTCGACTTGCCGGCGTTCGGCGCGCCGACCAGCGCGACGAAACCGCAGCGCGGGTTCTCGGGCACATAGGCAGCCTCTTCGGCGCCTTCTTCGGCACCAGTGTCGGCACCCTCGTCCACGCTCTCGCTCACGCCCTCGTCCTTATCGTCGAAATCGTCGTCTTCAAACTTGTCGCGGCCGTCAGTCATCGACCTGCACTCCCAATTGGCGCAGCAAAGCGCTGGCCGCTTTCCGTTCGGCGACCCGCTTGGACGGGCCGGTGGCCGTGACCGGCTCCATGCCCTTCAATCGGACCGCGATGCGGAACACCGGCTCGTGCGCCGGGCCGCTCTGCTCGATCAGTTCATAGGTGGGAAGGGGCCGCTTGTTGCCCTGCGCCCATTCCTGCAACGCCGTCTTGGAATCCAGAGGCGGCGGGTCCGCGCGGTCGATCAGCCCGGCCCAGGCCCCGCGGATGAAGTCCCGCGCCTTGTCCATGCCGCCATCCAGATAGAGCGCCCCGATCACCGCCTCGCAGGCGTCGGCCAGGATCGTGTTGTTGCTGCGTCCGCCGCCCTGCGCCTCCGACGGGGACAGGCGCAGGTAGCGCCCCAGATTCAGCGTGTCGGCGACGCGGCTCAGCGCCTCCCGCCGGACCAGCGAAACGTGCCGCTTGGCGAGCGCGCCCTCGCGTTCGTTGGGGAAGCGCTCCAGCAACCATTCCGCAATGACGAGGCCGAGCACCCGGTCACCCAGGAACTCCAGCCGCTCATAGGCGAGGCCGGGGCCCTGCTCGGGCCGCCCGCCGCGGACGTTGCGCTCCAGCCCCATCAGGCTGGGATGGGTGACCGCGTCGGCCAGCCGCTGCGGGTCGGCGAAGCGATGGCCGATGGCCGCGGCCAGCTCCGCGAGGTCGGCGGAATCGGCGCTCACGTCCGGATCGGACGCCATGGGGGTCTCCCGTTCTTCAGGGCTCACAACAACAAATCTCCGCGCCCCGGTGCTCGACGGGGCTCACTTCACGGCGTTGAACAGGCGGCTGAACCGCAGGTCCGCCGGCCAGCGCCACACCTCGAAGAAGCGCGTCCCGTCCTCCAACGAGAAGAACAGGAATTCGGCGCGACCGACCAGATTCTCCATCGGGACATACCCCACCTGCGACGGCACGCGGCTGTCCAGCGAGTTGTCGCGGTTGTCGCCCATCATGAACAGGTGGTTCGCCGGGACCTTGAAGGCCGGGGTGTTGTCGAGCGGACCGTTGTCCGACTCCTCGATGATGCGGTGGCTGCGCCCGCCCGGCAGGGTCTCGACATACTGGGCGATGCGGACCTCGCGGCCCAGCGCGTCGCGGGACACGTAGTCCTCGATGCGCTCGCGCTTCACCGGCTGGCCGTTGATGTGCAGGACGCCGCCGGTCACCTGCACGGTGTCGCCCGGCAGGCCGATGACGCGCTTGATATAGTCGGTCTTGTTGTCGCGCGGCAGCTTGAACACGGCGACGTCGCCGCGCTCCGGCGCGTGGCCCAGGATGCGGCCCTCGAACAGCGGCAGCCCGAAGCCGACCGTGTACTTGCTGTATCCGTAGGAGAACTTGGACACGAACAGGTAGTCGCCGATCAGCAGCGTCGGGATCATCGACCCCGACGGGATGTTGAAGGGCTCGAAGGCGAAGGTCCGCACGCCGAAGGCGATGATGACCGCGTAGAGGACCGTCTTCACCGTCTCGGCAAAGCCGCCTGTCTCTTTGGATTTGCCGGTCAAGGCGGTCTCTCTGTTCATGGTCATGCGGATGGTGCCGTGGAGGTGGTGATGGAAGTGTCGGCCGGTTCGGCGCTGATGATGACGAAGGCCTCGGCCATCGGATACTCGTCCGTCAGCGTCACGTGGATGCGCGCCTGCATGCCCGGCGGGGTGATCGCCTTCAGCCGCTCCAGCGCTCCGCCGGTCAGGCGCATGGTCGGCTGGCCGGAGGGCAGGTTCACCACCCCCATGTCGCGCCAGAACACGCCGTCGCGGAAGCCGGTGCCCAGCGCCTTGGAGCAGGCCTCCTTGGCGGCGAAGCGCTTGGCGTAGGTCGCGGCCCGTGCGCTGTGCTTGCCGGCCGCGCCGGCGCGGCGCTCGGACTTGGCGCGTTCCACGTCGGTGAAGACGCGGGCGATGAAGCGGTCTCCGAAACGGTCCAGCGACTGCTCGATCCGGCGGATGTCGATCAGGTCGTTCCCGATGCCGAGGATCATGAAACGACTCCGGCCGCCGCTCGGGCGTCCTTCATGACGGCGCGCATGCGCTGGAGCGTGTTGCCCAGCCCGACGAAGATCGCCTCGCCGATCAGGAAATGGCCGATGTTCAGCTCGACGATGGTCGGGATGGCGGCGACCGCCCCGACCGTCTCGTAGCTCAGCCCATGGCCGGCGTGGCATTCCAGGCCGATCGCCTCGGCGTGGGCCGCCGCCCGGACGATGCGCTCCAGCTCCGCCGCGCGCTCCGCCCCGGCGGGCGCGTCACAATAGGCGCCGGTGTGCAGTTCCACAACGGGTGCGCCCAAGGCCTTCGCCGCGTCGAGCTGCGCCGGTTCCGGGTCGATGAACAGCGAGACGCGGATGCCCGCGGCGCCGAGATCGCCGACGGTGCGCTTCAGATTCTCCATCTGGCCGGCGACGTCCAGCCCGCCTTCGGTCGTGACCTCCGTGCGCTTCTCCGGGACGAGGCAGCAGGCGTGCGGCCTGTGGCGCAGTGCGATGGCGAGCATCTCGTCCGTTGCCGCCATCTCCAGATTCAGCGGCAGCCGGATGTCCGCCATCAGCCGCTCGATGTCGGAATCGATGATATGGCGGCGGTCTTCGCGCAGATGGGCGGTGATGCCGTCGGCCCCGGCCTCGGCGGCGAGCTTCGCGGCGCGCACGGGATCGGGGTGGCGCCCGCCCCGCGCGTTGCGGACGGTCGCCACATGGTCGATGTTCACGCCGAGGCGCAGAGGGCGGGGCATAGGCTCGAAACTCCGGTGTCGCGCCGGTCCCGCATCCTGCATCCGGCGGGCACCGGTTCTCCCTGCTATATAGCGGTGGTGCAGCGTCGCGTCACGCCGTCATTGTCGGGCCCTCGCCCCGGCGGTGCCGCGCCGCCGGAGTTACCGTCCCCGCGCCCGCTCCACCGCGTTGATGGCGGGTGTGGCGCGCAGGGCCGCCATGATGTTGGTCAGATGCTTGGCGTCCTTCACGTCGATGTCGATCAGCAGCTCGAAGAAGTCGGTGTTGCGGCTGGTGATCTTCAGGTTCGTGATGTTGCCGCCGTTCTTGCCGATGACCGTGGACAGGGTGCCGAGCGAGCCCGGCTCGTTGTTGACCACCAGCGAGATGCGCCCGACATGCTCCTCCGGACTGTCCGGCCCGATGTCCCAGGCGACGTCGATCCAGCGTTCCGGCGACTCGTGGAAGCTCTCCAGCGTCTCGCAGTCGATGGTGTGGATGGTCACGCCCTTGCCGGTGGTCACGATGCCGACGATGCGGTCGCCCGGCAGCGGGTGGCAGCAGCGCGCGTAATGGACCGCCATGCCGGGGATCAGGCCGCGGATCGGCAGCGGTGCGTTGTGACCTTTCGCCTTCGGCTTGGGCTTCGGCACCGTGATGGCGTTCTTGTCGTCGCCTTCCTTCGGCGTCGCCACATGCGGCTTGTGGCCGGGGAAGACGGCGTGGAAGACCTCGCGGCCGGAATGCAGGCCCGATCCGACGCTGGCCAGCAGGTCGTCGGCGCTCGGCTGCTGGAAGATCTTGACGACTCCGTCCAGCGCCTTTTCCGAGAACTCGTAGCCTTCCGACTTGAACTGGCGCTGCAGGATGGCCCGGCCCAGTTCGATGTACTGGGTGCGCTGCTGGGTACGCAGGAACTTGCGGATGCGCGCCCGCGCCTTGCCGGTGACGACGAAGCGTTCCCAGCCCGGAACCGGGGTCTGGGCCTTGGACGTGATGATGTCGACCTGATCGCCGTTCTGCAGCTGCGTGCGCAGCGGCAGCATCCGCCCGTTGATCTTGGCGCCGACGCAGTGGTCGCCGACCTCCGAATGGACGGCGTAGGCGAAGTCCACCGGAGTGGCGCCGCGCGGCAGAGCGATCAGGTCGCCCTTCGGCGTGAAACAGAAGACCTGGTCCTGGAACAGCTCCAGCTTGGTGTGCTCCAGGAACTCCTCGGGCTTCTGGGCGTGCTCCAGGATGTCGAGAAGCTCGCGCAGCCAGCGGTACTCGCGCCCCTGCTGGGTGCGCGGCTCGCCCTGCTTGTAGGCCCAGTGGGCGGCGACGCCGAGTTCGCAGATCTCGTGCATGTCGCTGGTGCGGATCTGCACCTCGATGCGGTTGCGCTCCGGACCGATCACCCCGGTGTGGAGCGAGCGGTAGCCGTTGGGCTTGGGGGTCGAGATGTAGTCCTTGAAGCGCCCCGGAACGACCGGGTAGTGGGCGTGTATGACGCCCAGCGCCTGATAGCACTCTGGCACCGTGTCGACCATGATCCGGAAGGCCATGATGTCCGACAGCTGCTCGAAGCTGACGTTCTTGCGCTGCAGCTTGCGCCAGATCGAATAGGCGGTCTTCTCGCGCCCGGTGACCCCGGCGTTGGGCAGCCCCTCCTCCGCCAGCGTGCCGCGGAGTTCCTGGATGATCCGCTGGACGCGGTTCTCACCCTCGGTGCGCAGGCGGGAGAGCTGGGCCAAAATGCTGTCGCGGGCGTCCGGATTCAACTCCGCGAAGGAGAGATCCTCCAGCTCGTCCTTGACCTGATGCATGCCGATGCGCTCGGCGAGCGGCGCGTAGATTTCGATCGTTTCGCGGGCGATGCGCTTGCGCTTGTCCGGGTTCTTCAGGTGGAACAGCGTGCGCATGTTGTGCAGCCGGTCGGCCAGCTTGACGAGGAGGACGCGGATGTCCTCCGACATGGCCAGCACCAGCTTGCGGAAATTCTCGGCCTGCTTGGCCTGCTCGCTGTGCAGCTCCAGGCGCGACAGCTTGGTCACGCCGTCGACCAGACGGGCGATCTCCTTGCCGAAATGCTTTTCGATGTCCTCCAGCGTGGCGACCGTGTCTTCGACGGTGTCGTGCAGCAGCGCCGTCGCGATGGTCCCGGCGTCCAGCTTGAGCTGGGTGAGAATGCCGGCGACCTCCAGCGGGTGGAGGAAATAGGGATCGCCCGAAGCGCGGGTCTGCGACCCGTGCGCCTTCATGGAGAAGACGTAGGCGCGGTTGAGCAGCTCCTCGTCCGCCGAGGGGTCGTACGCTTTGACGCGTTCGACAAGCTCATATTGCCGGATCATGCCACCCGACCCGGCGCAGCGTGCGCCATGAAGTTTCGCAAATGTCTTGGTTCTGGACGGAAAGGGGGGCCATCGCCCCCCAAGGCCGGTCGCAATCGGTCAGCGTCAGAGATCCCCGTCCGCATCGCGGCCGACGACATCGTCCTCGGTCATGCCGAAGGCCGCCGCCGGGTCGCTCTCCATATCGGACAGCAGATCGTCGCCTTCGCCGACCTCCTCCGCCTCGCTCATCCCGTCCTCGTCCTCCAGCGACGTGTCGCCGCGGGCGGCCCAGTCGTGCTCGCCGGCCATCAGCTCGACGATCTCCTCCTCGGGCTCGTCGGGCTCGACGTGCTTCTGGTGGCCCTTGATCAGGGCGTTCTTCAGATGCTCCAGCATCACCGTCTCATCGGCGATCTCACGCAGGGCAACGACCGGGTTCTTGTCGTTGTCGCGGTCGATCGACAGCGGAGCGCCGGACGCGATCTCACGCGCGCGCTGGGCCGCCATCATGACCAGTTCAAACCGGTTCGGAACCTTGAGGACGCAATCTTCGACGGTAACGCGAGCCATACCAAACCAACTCCGGGATCTGCGAAGGCAACCGAATATATTGATGCCTTCGCGCCGGCGCAAGCGCTTCGAGCCTTGACGGGTGCGCCCGCCGTACCCCGCCCGCAGCGGCCTCATGCCCGCGCGCCCCCTTGCTCGCGCGTAGACGAAGCCCTACGTTACTTATCTGGTGGATCGCAATTTCGCGTATGCCTGAGATATAATTCAATCCATCGTGGAAGGATTACGGAATTGGATCGCAATACGACTTTGCCGAAGGATGTTACCAAGCTCTTTTATAAGGAAGAGCGTCTGGCGATGTTCATTGACGGCGCCAATTTGTACGCGGCCGCCCGGTCCTTGGGCTTCGATATCGACTACAAGCGCCTGCGCGACGGCTTCGCTTCCGAGGGACGCCTGGTTCGCGCCTTCTACTACACCGCGTTGGTTGAGGATCAAGAGTACTCGCCGATCCGCCCCCTGGTCGATTGGCTGGACTACAACGGCTACACCATGGTCACCAAGCCGACCAAGGAGTTCACCGACGCGTCGGGCCGGCGCAAGATCAAGGGCAACATGGACATCGAGCTGGCCATCGACGTGATGGAAATGGCCGAGCGGGTGGATCACATCCTGCTGTTCTCCGGCGACGGCGATTTCCGACGGCTGGTCGAGGCGGTGCAGCGCAAGGGCGTGCGGGTCAGCGTCATCAGCACCGTGCGCTCACAGCCGCCGATGGTCGCCGACGAATTGCGCCGTCAGGCCGACAACTTCATCGAGCTTCAGGATCTCGCCCCGAGCATTGCCCGCGTCCATCACCACCGCGAGCCGATGGGGAGTCCGGGCGCTCCGGGCGCTCCGGATATGTCCGGCCAGGGCGGCCCCTACGCCAACTTCTGATCCACGCCGCTTTCGGCGGGGCGCGTCTTCCGGTCAGCGCCCCGCTACGGTGGCTTTGAGGGCGCCGGCCGGAATCTGGAACATCATCAGATAGGTCCGCTGAAGCGGGCTGCGGTTGTCGTCGGAAACGACGTAGACGAACTGGTCGCCGTCCGCACCGGGCCGCACGGCCATACCTTCGAAGTTGTCGGTCAGCAGAGGCGGTTCCAACCGCGCCAGTTCCACCCCATCCATCGTCGCACCGCCACGCAGCGAGTCCGCCGACACATGGACGATGCGCGCCGCCCAGCCGCCCAGCAGGGACACCCGCCGCTCCAGGACCAGCACCCCGCCGTCCGGCAGGGGCGCCGCCGCCGTGGGACGGAAGCGCGGCGCCGCACGGTAGGTCAGCGGCTGCCAGTCGCGAACGGTTTTCAGGTCGGCGGACGCGATCCAGGCGTGGCGTTCCCGGACTCCGTCGTCGTCGCCTTCTTCGATGGCCAGGATGCGGCCGTCCGGCAGCGCGGCCAGCGCCTCGACCCCGCCGTTCGACGGCGCCGTCTCCAGGCCGGGCGGCATCGGCAGTTTGCGCGGCGCTCCCTCGGGCCGCCCGGCGCCATCGTAACGGAGGATGCGGTGGTTGCGCTCGAACGGCACCAGCCAGCCGCCGCCCGGCAGGCGGGCGAGGTCTTCCGAATCATTGAGTCGCCCGCGATGGCTCGGGTCCTTGTCGAGGACCAGGCGACGCGCATCATACTGACCGGCGCCGGCCAGATGCCCACGGGAGTCATAGAACAGCCGTCCCGTGACGCTTTTCCCGTCGTCGGAGACGGCGACGAAACGGTCGCCCGAGTCGCTGACCCACAGGCCGGACAGGCCCCCTACGCCCGCCCCGTCAGGCAGGCGGAGCGCACCACGGAATCGCAGGGCCCCGACCTCCGCCAGAGCGGGGCGATCCGAGTCCAGCGCAACCGGAACGGACGACTCGGCCGGCCCACCGTTACCGGCCACCGCGGCGCAGCCACCGGCCACCGCCAGCAGGGCGCAGAAGGGAATCACCAGGGTTCTCAAACGCATGGCGGCACTCATGCCACGACGGCGCGAACAGGGGAACGCATTTTCCGGCTTGCCCCGCCTGCCCGCGAATCCGACCCTTTGTCCGCCGGGCTCATAAGCCCTGCCCCTCCGTCCGAACGTGAACGAACGAATCGGATATGCGCAGAGGGTTACTTCCTCAGAACCAATTCGGTAGTGGGTTCAAGCGCATAAATTGTTCTGTACCTAAGGAAAACATTGCCCAGCTTCAGCCGAGAATTGCGTGATGCCCAATCCCCTCCGGTCCCAGCCGGTCGCCCTGCCTGCTGATCGCCCCGCCACCGGTTCGGGAGCGCCGGAGGACCCAATCGCGGATCGCATCCGCGAGCTGGAAGCCGAACTGCGCGAGCTTCAGCATCGGGCCAAGAACAGCCTCCAGCTCGTGATCAGCCTGCTGAAGCTGCAGACGGGCCGCATCCGCGATCCGGACGCCCGAGCCGCCTACGAGCAGACCCTGGTCCGCATCGAGGCGCTGGCCATCCTCTACCGCCAGCTCCACGAGTCGGGCACCGGCACCCATGTGAATCTTGGCCGCTACATCGAATCGCTCGCCGACGCGGTGAAGCACGGGACGCCCGGCGGCCTCGCCAACGTGCCCATCGAGGTGAAGAGTGATCCCATCCAGATCGGCTTGTACGAAGCCATGCCGTTGGGGCTGATCACCGCGGAGCTGATCACCAACAGCCTTCACCACGCCTTTCCGGAGCAGGGCTGGATTCGCGTCTCGGTGACGCAGGAGCACAACGGGCGGGCCCGCCTGATCGTCGAGGACAACGGACGCGCCCTGCCCGCCGGCTTCGACACGACGGCGGATGATGGGCTGATGCTGGCCGAAGCGCTGGCCGCGCAGCTCGGCGACACGCTGAACACGGAAAGCGACGCCGCCGGCACCACCGCCAGCGTGTCCTTCCCCGTGTGACGGTCAGGCCGGCGCCCCGTGATATTCCTGCGGGGCGTCCTCGGGGCCGTGATCGTGATGCTCGTGGGGATGTTCGGGCGGCGGCGCCGTCTTGACGGTCCCCGCGAACCAGTCGCGGATCGCCTGCACCGGGTTGGTTTCCAACGTGGTCACCGGCTCGATGCCGCGGCGCTTCATATGGTTGATGAAGCCCTCGCCGGAGGAGCCGGTGATGACCACCCGCACCGCGTCAATGGGATGGGGGCGCCCGTCGCCGGCGAGATGGAGCACCTCCCCCTCCGCCAGCTCGATCCGTCCGACCTCGACGGGGTCGCCGCCCGCCTCGGCCTCGAAGACCAGGAAACGGCGGGTGCGGCCGCCGTGGGTGGCGATGCTGCGGTAATCCTGCGTGCCGACGGCGAACTTCATCCCACATCCCCCTCGATGCCCAGCGGCCTCACCGTGGCACGGCGTCCCGCCGCGCGCACTGAGGGAGGTCAATGCGCGTCAGAGGATTTCCGTTTCGTCGGAGCGGATGACGTCCGTCCATTTGCGCTCCAGACGGCGCAGCGTGCGGTAGGTGACCTCGAAGTCCTGGCTGTCGCCGTCGGTACGGATCAGACCGTCGGAGTGGACCGACGCCATGTGGCGCAGCCGCTCGCACAGCTCCAGCCCCCTTGCCGACAGCTTCAGCCGGGCGGCGCGCTTGTCGCGCGGCGAGGCGGAGCGGTCCACATAGCCGCTGTCCACCAGCTGCTTCAGGTTGTAGGAGGCGTTGGAGCCGAGGTAATAGCCGCGCTCGATCAGGTCGCGCACGCTGATCTCTCCGTTGGAGATGTTCAGCAGCATCATCACCTGCACCGGGCTGATGTCGTCGATGCCGATGCGGGACAGCTCGATTCGCAGAACGTCGAGGAACCGGCGGTGCATCCGTTCGATGATCCGCGCCACCTCATGGTACATCTGGGTGGCGGAGGCCTTGCGCTCGGCGTCGCTGCGCTCGGCGTCTTCGGTCGGCTGGGGCTGAACGAGCGTCGTCATGGGCCTCGGTTCTGCGTGGGGATCGGGGGAGCACGGCCTTCCTTGCCCGACGCACCGTAGGGACCTAACTGTTTAATTTATATTAACTGTGATGGCGGCACGAAGGCGCACCGGACCTTCCTGAAAGGTTGGTGCGCCTGCCGCCAAGGACTGGATAAGGTCAGATCCAGCTGTCGTCTCCGCCAGCGTCGCCGCCACCGTCGTCGAACGAGGAATCGTCGGTCTGATAATCGACGTTCTGAAGGTTGTTGTCCTCCGGCGGGAAGCCCTGGTCCGCGCTCTGGTCGGCGGAGTCGCCGTAGTAATTGTTGATGACCGTCTCGCCATGGCTGGCCGTCTGGCCCGCCGCCGCGGCTTCGCCGAACGGTCCTGGCGAATGGCTGAGCATCGAGGAGATGGCGCTGGCCGCCAGCATGCCGCCGGCCACGCCCGCCGCCGTCTGGGCGGCACCGCTCAGGAACCCGCCGCCGCGCGGCGCGTAGCCCTGCGGGCCGAATCCGGGCTGGGGCGGATAGGCGGGCTGGCCGTAGCCGGGTTGCCCACCGGCCTGCGGGGCGGCGCCCCACGGGCTGCGCGACGGGGCCCCAGGGGACTGCATCGGGTTGTAGGCTGGCCCCTGGGGGGCCTGAGGCACCGGAGCGGGCCGCTGCTCCGCCGGACGATTGCCCCCGCCGGCCCACGGGCTGCGCCCCAGCCCGAGCGCGTTGGACAGGAAGCTGCCGCCGGACGGCTGCGTCTGGGTCTGCTGGGCGCGGGCCTGCGCCTCCCTCACCTGCCGCTCCAGATCCTCGATGCGCTGCTGGGCGGCGGTCAGCGCCTGCTGCTGCACCAGGACCGACTGCGCCATGTAGTAGGCGGCGGCGGGCTGGCCCTGGATCATCTGCTGGATGAAGCGTTCCGCCTCCGGATCGCGGGGTTGATTCTCCACCTCGCGCAGGTGCGTGAACAGATCGGAAAGGAGGGTGCGTTCCTCGGGCGTCATGATCGTCTCCTGTGCGCGCTCCGTGCGGGCGCGCCATTGATGTGGCGCACCGCACCCCTGGTGCGCAAGGGTCCCGGCCCCTGCGGAGAACGCTACCCGGCCTTGCGCTCCGCTGCCTCCTCGGAGGTCTCCGATACCAGAGCGGCGCGGACGGCGTCGTCCACCCGCTCCAGCCAGACGAAGCTCAGCCGCTCGCGCACCGCCGCCGGAATGTCGTCGAAGTCCTTGCGGTTGCGGGCGGGCAGCATGACCGTCTTCAGCCCGGCGCGCTGGGCGGCCACCACCTTCTCGCGGATGCCGCCGACCGGCAGGACCAGCCCGCGCAGGCTGATCTCCCCGGTCATCGCCGTGTCGGAGCGGATGCAGCGCCCGGACAGCAGCGACACCAGGGCCGTGAAGATCGCCACCCCGGCGGACGGCCCGTCCTTCGGAATGGCGCCGGCCGGGACGTGGATGTGGATGTCGAAACGGTCCAGTCCCTCCGGGTCGAGGCCGAGGTCCTTCACCCGCGACTTGACGAGGCTGAGGGCGGCCTGCGCGCTCTCCTTCATCACCTCGCCAAGCTGGCCAGTCAGGATCAGCCGGCCCGAGCCGGAGAAGCGGCTGGCCTCGATGAACAGGATGTCGCCACCGACCGGGGTCCAGGCGAGGCCGGTCGCCACGCCGGGCACGCTGGTGCGCATCGCCACGTCGTTCTCGAATCGCGGCGGCCCCAGGATCGCCGTCAGGTCCGCCGGCTCCACCCGCATCCGCTCGATCTCGCCCTCGGCGATGCGCACGGCGGCGTAGCGTCCGACCGCGCCGATCAGCCGTTCCAGCTGGCGGTTCCCGGCCTCCCGCGTGTGGTCGCGGATGATGGCGCGCAGCGTGTCGTCCGGGATCGCCAATTGCTCCGCCGTCAGCCCGTTGGCGGCGAGCTGGCGGGCCAGCAGGTAGCGCTTGGCGATCTCGAGCTTCTCGTCCTCGGTGTAGCCGGACAGCTCGATCACCTCCATGCGGTCGCGCAGCGGGCCGGGGATGGTGTCCAGCATGTTGGCGGTGGCGATGAACATCACCTTCGACAGGTCGAAGGGCACGCCCAGGTAATGGTCGCGGAAGGTGGTGTTCTGCTCCGGGTCCAGCACCTCCAGCAGGGCGGCCGAGGGGTCGCCCTGGAAGCCCTGCCCCAGCTTGTCCATCTCGTCCAGCATCAGCACGCAGTCGCGCGTCCCGGCCTTGCGGATGGCCTGGACGATGTTGCCGGGAAGCGCGCCGACATAGGTGCGGCGATGGCCGCGGATCTCGCTCTCGTCATGGACGCCGCCCAGCGAGACGCGGGCGAAGGCCCGCCCGGTCGCCCGCGCGATGCTCTGGCCGAGCGAGGTCTTGCCCACCCCCGGCGGGCCGACGAAGCACAGGATGGGGCTGCGCCCCTCCGGGTTCAGCTTGCGCACCGCCAGGAATTCCAGGATGCGGCGCTTGACCTTCTCCAGCCCGTAATGGTCCTCGTCGAGGATGCGGCGGGCCTCGGCGATGTCGATGCGGGATTCCGACCGGCGGTCCCACGGCATCTCGATCAGCCAGTCCAGGTAGCTGCGCACCATCGAGTATTCCGCCGCCGCCTCCGGCATGCGCTCCAGCCGGCGCAGCTCCTTTTCGGCGTGCTCGCGAACGTCGGGCGGCATGCCGGCCTTGGCGATGGCGTCCTGAAGCTCACCGATCTCGGCCTGCCGCCCCTCGTCGGCCTCGCCCAGCTCCTTCTGGATGGCGCGGAGCTGCTCGCGCAGCAGATACTCGCGCTGCCGCTCGTCCATCGCCTCGCGGGTGCGCTCGCGGAGGTCGCGGGACAGCCGCAGCACCTCGATCCGCCGGGCCAGCAGGCCACCGACTTTGTCGAGCCGCTCCGGCAGGTCGACGGTTTCCAGCACCTCCTGCTTCTCGGCGGGCTTCAGGTCCATGTAGCTGGCGGTCATGTCGGCAAGCTCGCCGGGGCTTTCGAGCGCCTGGACGGCGGCCAACAGCTCTTGTGGGGCCTGGGGCAGCAGTTGCAGCGCCTCCACCGCCTCGTTGCGCAGGTTCAGGAAGCGGGCCATGACCTCCGGCGTGGCGGTGTCGCTTTCCTCCACCATCTCCACGCGGGCGGCCATGAAGGGGTGGCCCGGCACCCACTCGACGACACGGAAGCGCTGCTGTCCCTGGCACACCAAGTGGTGCGAGCCGTCGGGCGTGGTGACGTAGCGCAGAATGCTGGCCGTCGTGCCGACGCGGTGCATGTCGGCTCCGGTCGGGTCCTCCACCGCCTCGTCGCGCTGAAGCAGGATGCCGACCGGCCGCTCGGTGCGGGCCGCTTCCTGGGCGGCGGCGACCGAGCGCGCCCGCCCCACCGTCACCGGAAGCACCACCCCCGGAAACTGCACGAGGTTGCGCACCGGGATGACCGGGATCACGTCCTCCGGCAATCCGGAGGCGGGCGGCGCAGCGCTTGACGTCTGGGACGTTGGCGGCGCTTCGGCGGCATGTTCATCAGTCATTCCGACGTCCTTCATCCCATCTTGTCGAGCGTCAGGACGAGGCAGCCCGTCGACAGCTCGCGCCGTCCCATGCGGAAGGCCCCGGCGGGCAGCTCGATCCGCCGCTCGAAGCGGCCATGGGGAATCTCAAGCCGATGGATGATCCCGTCGCAGCCCAGCGGCAGCGTCCGTTCCCCGGCGACCACCAGAACGCCGTCCTCGACGGCGACGTGAAGCTGGTCCGCGCCGACGCCGGGAAGAGCGACGACGATGGTCACCGCATCCTCCGTCTCGTAGACGTCGACGGGCGGTGTCCAGCAGGCGCGGCGCGAACCGGGCGGCGCCGGGCGGAAGAACTGCCGATGCAGCCGCTCGGCACGGTCCAGCAGTTCGACGGCCTCCGACCACATGAAGGAAGCGGGATCACGGCGGGGCGGCATGGCGACTCCTCGGAGCAAAGAGTGTGATGGGCGTCAGATGCCGGCGCCCGAATCCGCGGAGGCTTGGGCAAGGTCGCGCGGTTCCGAACCCTTTTCCTTCGTCCGCTCGTCCTCTTCCCGCAGTTCGCGGCAGGCGCGCTCCCAGTGCTCGGCGCGGCGGCCTTCGGGGCGGCCTTCCTGCTCCCAGATCTCGTAGGCACGGTGGCGGATGCGGTGCTCGTCCATCGCGGCGTTCCCCTCCTTCCCGCCCCGGCCGCAGGCATGGCCCGTCCGGCCGCAAGAACCGGGGCTCCTTCGTCCCTTTAGCAACGGCGGGGAATTGCAGGCGTTCCGCCGACCTTGCGGACATCAGACGGAAGAAAGGGCCGATGGCCCCTTTCGGGGTTGGGGCTTTAGAACCGATCCGGCCCGTCCGTGGGGTCCGGGCGGCCCGCCGCCTCGTCGTGGCCGCTGCGGTTGCTGAGAAAGACCAGAGCCATCAGGCCGATGGCGACGGCGCTGGTCAGCACGGCACCGCCGACCAGGGCGAGCAGGCCCGGCAGGCTGAGGCCGAACAGGTCGAAGCCCGTCGCCGCCCAGGCAGCGAACAGCGCCGCCAGGACGAGGACGGGACAGGCGATCAGGAAGACGCGGAGCCAGGACATGAACGCTCTCCAGCCGGTGCCGGGAAGCCTCTACATGGCCGCCCGGCACGGCGGAGGAAAGCCCGCCGCCTGTTTGCGCCAGCCGGACGGCGTCAGTGGGACAGCAGCAGAGGCACCGGGCAGGTGCGCAGGACATGGCGCGTCCCGCCGCCGCGGTGCAGGAAGGGGAAGCCGTAATGGCCGTGCGCGCCCATCACCAGCAGGTCGGCCCCGGAATCGATGCTGCGGGCCAGGAGCGCGTCCATCGCACCGATGTCGGTCACCGTGAAATGCGTCTGGTCAGCCGTCACGCCGTGCAGCGCCAGATGGTCGAGCAGGCCGATGCGCTGCGGCTCCGATCCGGCCGGCGGGGCGGCCTGGGTCAGCACGGTGATGACGGTGACCTCGTCGGCGGCCTGGAGGAAGGGCATGGCGTCGGCCAGGGCGCGGACGGCCTCGCGCTCGGCGTTCCAGGCGACGGCGACGCGCTTGCCGATCACCGGGAAGGTGCCCGCGAAGGGCAGCACCAGCACCGGGCGGCCCGAGTTCAGCACCACCTGCTCGTTCAGCTCCTCCGGCGCCACGCCGTCGGCGGGGGCGCTGCGGTCGAACTGGCCGAGCACCGTCAGGTCGGCGAAGCGCGACCAGATGATGACCTCGCGGATGACGTGGTTGTGCTCGCCATGGGTCAGGCCGTGCCACTGGCCCTGCAGGCCCGACGCCTGGAGCTTGTCGCGGAACATCGCCTCGCTGCGGGCGGCGGCCTGCTCCAGATGCTCGCTGGAGCGGCGGGCGATGACGCTGGTGGCGCTGCGGTCCGGCTGGGCGAACAGGCCGCGCAGGAAGGCGCCGCTGGTCTTCGCCAGCGCGATGGCCGCGTCGAGGCGGGTTTCCACCTGCGGGCCGGAATCGAGATGCACGAGGATGTGCTTGTAGGCCATAAAACTCCTCCCTCTGTTTTTGTTCGGGCCGTTGTTCTTGTTCGGGCGGGCGCGCCCGGGGGCGGCGCACCGGCTCCGATTGTTCCTCCTGCCGCGCCGCAACGCCAGCAGGAAAAAGCCCTCCGGGAGGATGGACCAGGCGATTCCTCAGAAGCTCATCCGCAAGCGGGCGGTGAAGGCGTGGTTGTGGCCATCCGCTCCCGACAGTTCGCCGCGGTAGCCGACCGTGGCGCCGACCGCCTGCCAGAGCTGCGCCGACAGGCCGGCGCCGATCACCAGGGAATCGCGGCCGTCGCCGCTCGGGCTGACGCTGTTGGCCGCCCCGCCGGGCAGGCGGACGGTGACGGTGCGCGCGTCCTCGGCGAACTGGTGCTCCCACGCGACGCCCAGGCTGGGCTGAAGCACCGTGCGCCCGATCTCGACGATCGTGGAGGCTTCGGCGCCGACGCTGCTCTCCAGCGATTCGGCGCTCTGCCGCTCGACGCCGAGCGACAGCAGGCCGGCGCCGCTCTCCTGATAGCCGTCGATCCGCGTGTGGATGTAACGGAGGCCCAGCCGCGGCCCCAGCGCCAGCGCCCCGAGTTGCGCCGTGTAGCCACCGGCGACCGTCAGGGCGTAGGTCCGGCCGTCCGTCTCCGCCGAGGCGTTGGGGAACGGCGCGAAGCCGGTGGTGCGGTCGATATCACCATAGCGGTCGAAGGAGACGCTGCCCGCCACGGCCAGTTGGAAGCCCCGCGCCTCGGTCACCGCGTGCAGGCCGATGATGGTGCTGGTCATGTCCAGCGTGCCCGCCCCCTCGTCCAGCTTGGCGCGGCCGCGCGAGCCGCCGACCGACAGGCCGACGCGCGAGGCCGTCCCGACCGGCAGTTCGGCGCCGACGCCGCCCGACTGGGTGTTGAAGCGGAAGCCCTGGCGCTCCGGCGTACCGCCGAGACGGCCCCAGGCGGCATCGCCGATCAGGAAGGCCCTCAGCTCTCCGTTGCCGAGCGGCGCCTCCACCCGCGTCGCGGCGGGGCCGGCGATGGAGCCGAGCAGCGCGCGGTGCCAGCTCCGCGTCGCCTCGAAGGCCAGTTCCGGCTGCATCGCCACGGTTTCGGCGGCATCGTTGAGGGCGAGCAGCGCACCCTGCATGTATTGCGCGATCAGCAGATGGGCGGCGCGTGTCGGGTGGATCTCGTCCCAATAGACGGTCTGGTCGGCCTGCGCCTCGGTCCCGCAGGCGCCGGTCGGCGCGTTGTTCGTCAGGCAGGGCGTCACGGTGTTGGTAAAGCCATAGGCCGTCGGGTTGGCCGCCACCGCGCGGTACAGCGCGTTGACGTCAGCCACCACGACGGTGACTCCCAGCCGCTTCTCCACATCGGCCATCGCCTGCGACAGCAGTGTGTTGTGGGAGGCGGTGACGGCGTTCAGCACGGCGGCGCGGTCGGAATTGCGGGTGTCCGGGATGGTGCCGAGGTCCGGCAGGTTCGGAACCAGGAAGGTCTTCCCGCCGACCGCCGCCAGACGCTCCACCGTGGTGACGATGTTGCCGACCGTCTGGGTGACGAGGCCCGACGGGTCCGCCCCGGCGGAGACCCGGTTGAAATAGTCGTTGCCGCCCGCCCAGACCGCGAACAGCCCACCGTTGGTGCCGCCCGGCCGGCTGAGCAGGAACTGTCCGACCTGCCCCTGGATGCCGGGAACGCCGGTCTGCGACAGGGGCCCGGTCTCGGCACCGCCATAGGCGAAGTTGGTCTTCTGGTCGGGCTGGCTGCCGATCAGCGGGGCCAGCCGCTCGACCCAGACGGGACCGTTGGAGAAACGCCCGTCGTAATAGGGTGGACTCTGCGGAATGCCGCCGCGCGTCAGCTCATAGACCCGGCCGGTGTCGGACAGGCTGTCGCCAAAGACGAACACCCGGTCGAAGGGTACCGCCCCGGCGGGCGCCGACACCAGCAACGCGGCTCCCGCCGCCATACCAATCGCCTTACCCGTCACCGCCTCACCTCCCCCGCTGGACAGCCGGAAAACAGGGGCGGTGCGTCAAAGCGGGGGGCGGTACCGCCATTGCGTCGGGAAGAGAAGCCGCTTGGGCGGGTTCATCAGACCATGGGGGACCCGAGCATGGGTCCATCCATGGAGGAGGCAGGACCTCGCCACTCAGCGGGCGGCGCCCACCGGAACCCCGGTGCCGGCGCCGCCCGCCCTTTTCTCATCTCAGCGGTTTCCCCAGGGCAGCATGCGGCTTAGCGTCCCGTCCTTCAGGACATACTGGTGGACCAGGGCCGCCACCGCGTGCAGGCCGGCCAGCACGATGATGGCGGTGCCGAGCAACTCGTGGGCTTCCTCCAGCGTGTCGCCGAAGGCATGGTTTTCACCCACGATGGTCGGCAGGGTGAACAGGCCGAAAAAGGCGACGGGATGGCCGTGGGCCTGCGTCATCGTCACGCCGGCCAACGGTACCGCGATCATCAGGGCGTACAGCGTCAGATGCCCGGCCTTGGCCGCCAGAAGGAGCAGCGGCGCGGTGTCGGCGGGCATGGGCGGTGGCGGGCTGACGGCGCGCCAGACCATGCGCAGGGCCACCAGCGCCAGCACCAGGACGCCGAGCGAGCGGTGAAGGTCCATCAGGGCGGTCCGCTCCGGCCCGCGTGGCACCAGCCCGCGCCCCTGGGCGATGGCGAAGGCCACCAGGATCAGCAGGGCGACGCTCCAGTGCAGGAACAGCATCACCCCGTCGTAGCGGGTTTTGACAGGCGGCCGGGCGGCAGCCTCGGAATAGGCGTTGGACATCGGAAGTCCCCTCATCGGCAAAATCGCGCAAGTCCTGCCGATCCTGTCCGGGGGCGACTGAACCGAAGCTGAACGGCGGAACCCGGGACTGAGATGGGGGCGCGAAGCGGATTCGCGCGGTGGTCGCACGGGTGACCCGGCCAGCCAGCCGGATCACCACCATCAGAGAGAGGCGCCCCGATGTCGGCTTTGACCAGCCCGCGTCACACCGCCGCTTCGGACTCCGGCGCCAGTTCGGACGCGGGCAGCAGGCGGCGGATGGTCAGGCAGACGATGTCGCCGGTCTGCCCGCCCGGACCCACATGAGCCTCCACCGCGCGCAGCAGCAGTTCGGAGCGGTCGCGCGCCGACAGGCCACGGCCCTGGTGCAGGACGGCCGCCAGACGCTCCTCGCCGAACGGCTCGCGCTGGGCGTTCACCGCCCGCAGCACGCCCTCGGTGCACAGGAACAGCGTGTCCTCCTGCTCCAGCCGGGTCACGGCCTCGCCGTAGGGGATGCCCTTGCGCACGCCCAGCGCCGGGCCGCCGGCATCGGCCAGGGTCAGAACGCTGCCGTCCGCCCGGATGCGGCAGGGCGCGCGGTTGCCGGCGCTGGAATGGCTGAGCATTCCGGTCTCGCGGTCGTAAAGGGCGACGAAGGCGGTGGCGAAGCCGTCGAAGGGGCTCTGCCCGCACAGCCGGTCGTTGGCCGCCGCCAGGATGGCCGCCGGAGTCATGCCGGGCCGGGCCGCCGCCTCGCGGATCGCGCCGCGCACCAGCAGCATCAGGAAGGCCGCCGGGACGCCCCAGCCGGACACTCCGGCCACCACCAGCAGGCAATGGCGCTCGTCCAGCTCGATCACGTCATAGAAGTCGCCGCTGACCGCCGGGCCGGGGACCAGCAGGCCGAAGAACTGGCTGTCGCGCCCGGCGGGGAGCTGCTGCGGCAGCAGATTCGCCTGCACGTCGCGGGCGGCGCGCTGCTCCTCCTCGATCAGCTGTTCGGCGGCCGCCAGCTTCTCCGTGCGGGTTTCCAGCTCAGCCGTGCGCATCAGGAGCTGGGCGTCCAGCGTCTCCTCGCGGTAGGACGCCTCCAGCGCCATGCTGCGGAAGACGCGGGCGAGGCGGCCCATCTCGTCGTTGCGCTCCATCGCCTCGTTCAGGGTGAAGGGGTTGAAGCGCCCGGCTTCGACGGCGGCGACGGCCTCGCCCAGCCGCTCGATCGGGGCCATCTGGCTGCGCGCGAAGCGGACGGCGCCGTAGACGCCCGCCGCCAGGACGAGCAGACCGACCAGAACGCCGATCTTCACATGGCGGCCGACTACCGACGACAGGTCCTCGGCCGGCAGGCGGACCACCGCGATCCCCGCCCCCTGCCCGGCCGCCCCCTGCCCGGCAACCGCCGGCACCGGGGCGAAGGCGGTCAGGTGATCACCCTCGCGCAGCAGGCCGGTCTCGCCGGCCGCCGCCGCGGCCTTCGCCGCCTCCACCGCCCGCTCCGACAGCGGCCCGGCGCTGGGGCCGGTGGCGTGCACGGCGAGGCGCCCGTCGCGCTCCAGCAGCCACGCGCCCTCCACCGTGCCGCCGGCCAGCAGGGAGGCCATCACCCCCTCCACCCCGGCCTTGCGGGCGATGTCGCCCAGCCGGCGCACGTCGGCGCCGACCTGGACGATGCGCGGCTTGTCGACGCCGGCCACGCCGGCGAACTTCATCAGCTTGCCGCCTTCGGTGGCGGCGTCGGTCACCACCCTCTCCGGCGCGCGGTTCAGCAGCCCGTAATAGGGCGCTTGGCGCGGCTGCGCCCGCGAGTCGGGGCCGAAGGTGATGTCGGGGCCGGGGATGTTGTGCAGATAAGCGCGGCCCCGGTTGTCGGTGACCCAGATCTCGTCCGGCCCGCCGCCGTCCGCAACGGCCTTCAGCCGGTCGGTCACCGCCTTGACCGGCGCCTTGCCCGCTTCCATCACCGCCACGAGGTGGGCGGCGAGCGTCGCCTCCGACAGCAGCCGGTCGCCGAGCAGCGCCTCGACGTCGCCCGGGACCTCGCGCGCCAGCGTGGCGGAGCGGGCCAGCAGGCTCGCCGCGCCGCGGCCGTCCGCTTCCACCCGCGACTGGATCGCCGAATGGGTCGTCCAGGCCAGCAGAATCGTGACCAGCGCCACCGCCAGCGTCACCAGCCCGGAGATCAGGAGGACCAAACGCCCTTGAAAGGTCATGGAGGGGACCCGCCTTTTGTAGCCAACCGACCGCCGCGGGCGCTCCGCCGTCCCCGGACAAGCCTGGGATCTGGAAAAATTGCCCGACCGCGCCCGTCGGTTCTACCCAGCCGGGCACCCCGAGTCCAGGAGTGGCGGACGCGCTCCCCTGTAACCTCAGTACCAGTAGCCGCCGATCCGGTAGCGCGGGCGCCGCAGCGCCGCCGGCATGGCGAGGTGCGGCGGGGCGTGCAGGGGCTGGGCGTCAAGCCCCAGCATGACCGGCGGCGGGGTGCGCAGCGCCATCAGGCGGCGCACGCGCTCCTCGGTCTCCGGGTGGGTGCGCAGCAGGGATGGGATGTTCTGCGCCCGGCGGCGCCCCGGAAAGCGCAGCCCTTCCCACGGGCTGTGCTGCAACCGCTCGATCCGGGCAAGCGCCGAGGCGACGCCCTCCGGGTCGCCGGTCAGGTGGGCGGCGTCGAGGTCGGCGTCGAACTCCCGCGTGCGTGACAGGGCGAGTTGCAGGAGCACGCCGATCCAGGGTGCGGCGATAAGCAGCAACACCAGCAGCCAGGGAACCGCCTCCTGCCGCATCATCAGCAGGGGCAGGTTGAGAATCAGCAGGGCCATGCCGAAGACCGACATCAGCCGGGTCAGGCTGGTCACCGTGTCGGCCAGCCCCATCACGGTCAGGTCGTTGTTGCGCACGTGGCTGACCTCGTGGGCCAGCACGCCGGCCAGCTCGCGCAGGCTGAGCGCGCGCAGCAGCCCGTCGGTAACCGCGATGGCCGAGCGGCTGCGGCTGCCCACCGCAAAGGCGTTCAGCGCCGGGCTCGCGACGTACCACAGCTCCGGCACCGCAGGCAGTTCCGCCCGGCGGGCGATGGCGGCCAGCGCGTCGAACAGGACCGGGGCCTCCGCATAGGTCAGGCGGCGGGCGCCGAACATGCCGAGGACCATGCGCGGCGACAGGCGCGGGCTGAACAGCAGGCTGATCGCGCCCCCGAGCAGCGCCCACAGCACCCCCTCCACCCCCGCCAGGATCATCCCGCACAGCGCCAGCAGCAGCACCATGCCGCCGAGCAGGAGGAGGGATTGCAGCACGTTCGCGATCTTGTGGCGCCGCCGCAGGTCGGCGGCCGCCTGATCCGTGGGCATGAAGGACCGGTGCGTGTGCGGCATGACGGGGGCTTCCTCCCTGACCATCTCCCTTTGGAACCGTTCAACCGGAACCAAGTCCGGCCCGCCTCATATTGGCGCGCGCCGCCCCGTCTTCATCCCGACCGCAAGCACAGGCGCCCTGCGTTGAACGGAAGGGCACCCCTCTTGATTTGCGGGGGAGCGTCGAACACATACACGTCGAACGTGCTCACCCGTCAGCCGCTGACCCCCGCTTTTCAATCACGGTCATCGCCATGAGCAATCCTTACGAGATTCTGGGCGTATCCCCCACCGCTTCGGACGACGAAATCCGCAAGGCCTACCGCAAGCTGGCCAAGAAGCACCACCCCGACCTCAACCCCGGCAAGGCGGAGGCCGAGCAGCGCTTCAAGGACATCAGCGCCGCCTACAGCCTGCTGTCCGACGCCGAAAAGCGCGCCCGCTTCGACCGTGGCGAGATCGACGCCTCCGGCCAGGAACGGCCGCAGCGTCAATATTACCGCGACTTCGCCGAAGGCCCGGCGGGCGCCCGCTACGCCCACGCCGAGGGTTTCGCGTCGGACGACCTGGAACACATCTTCGCCGACCTGTTCGGCGGCGGGCGCGGTTTCGCCCGCGGCGGCGGCGCCATGCCGATGAAAGGCGGCAACCTCAGCATGGCGCTGACCGTCGATTTCCTGGCGGCGGCCAAGGGCGGCAAGCGCCGCGTCACCATGCCGGACGGGAAGACGCTGGACATCGACCTGCCCGCCGGGCTGGAGGATGGCGGCACCATCCGCCTGAAGGGCCAGGGCCTGCCCGGCAGCAACGGCGGTCCGCCTGGCGACGCGCTGGTGACGGTCAAGGTCACCCCCCACCCCTGGTTCCGCCGCGACGGCGACGACGTCCAACTCGATCTGCCGGTGACCCTGGCCGAGGCGGTGCTGGGCGGCAAGGTCCGCGTCCCGACCATTGACGGGCCGGTGATGCTGACCGTTCCGAAGGGGGCGAACAACGGCACGCGGCTGCGGTTGAAGGGCAAGGGCCTTCCCGGAGCGAACGGCGCGCGGGGCGACCAGTATGTGACCCTGCGCATCGCCCTGCCCGACGCGCCCGATCCGGCGCTGGAGGCGTTCGTCCGGGACTGGAAGACCGACCACAACCCGAGGCGGGACATGGAGGCCGCGTGAGATGGGCCAAGATGACAGCAAACCGAACGGCGCGGGATGGCGGACCGAAGAGGTGCTGGCCACCTGCAGGCGCGTCTCCTCCGCCCAGCTGACGGTGTGGGTGGAGCGGCACTGGCTGAGGCCGCGGCACGAAGGGAGCGGTTTTGTCTTCAGCGCGGCCGACATGGCCCGGCTGGAACTGATTTGCGATCTGCGGGAGGATCTGGCGCTCGACGACGAGGCGATGCCGGTCGTGCTGTCGCTGCTCGACACCGTCTATGGGCTGCGGCGACGCCTGCGCGTGTTGGCGGAAGCCATCGGCGACCTGCCGCCGGAAGCCCGCTATCTTCTGCAGGACGAGCTGCGGAAGCGGGAGGAAAAGGAGGAGTAGGTCAGCTCCGGACGCCGAAGGCCCTGCCGCTCAGCGCGATGTCCTGGTTGAAACCTTCCGCGACCCGGTCGTTGCCGCCGGACTGCATGCACAGCGTCACGTTGATGGCGCTGAGAATGGCGTGGTCGATCTGCTCCGGCTTGGCGTTGTGGCGTTTGATGGCTTGAAGAGCGCGGGTCACGGATTGGGCCATGGAGCAGGTTCCGTTCGTTCTGGCAGGCTGCCCGGGTTGATCGATGACGGCATCATGCCGCCCTTTCGCTCGTCCCGCTGTGCACCGGGCCACAACCCGACGCTCGGACCGCCTTTCGCAATGGCGAGAGTCCTAAGGCCCAAATTCTTAATCAGGTGTAAACGTCTGGCCGAGCCCAAAAGGCATAACCCTTTATGTTCTTCCCGGAAGGCCCATCAAACCAAGAGCATAGCTTAAGTCGTTGGATTGGTATTACCGCTCATTAATGTCAAATGCGACATTTTGCCCTGCAGCGCGGCCCCGGACGGCGATGCCGGAGCCGTCACAGGTCCCCGTCCTCCATCAGGAGTCGGCGGTGGATGGCGGTGGAGGCGACCGCGGCCTGCCCCATGGCGACGGATATCTGGTTCAACCCCTCCACGATGTCCCCCGCGGCGTAAAGCCCCTCGATCCCCGTCTGCTGGTGCCCATCGGTGACCAGACGCCCGTCCGGGCCAATGCGCACGCCCAGCCCCTTCACCGGTTCGATGCGCGGGTGGCAACCCAGGGCGGAATACAGCGTGTCGAAGGTCAGCCGTTCGCCGGACGCCGTGGTCAGGGCGGCGATCCGCCCGCCCTCGGTGTGGATTTCGACCACCGGTTCCTCAACGGCGCGCAGCCCGGCCTCGGCCATGCGGCGTTCCTCCGCCTCCTCCAGATTCATCGGCTCGCCCAGCGTCAGGACGGTGATGTCGCGGGAATAGGTGCGCAGGAACAGTGCCTCCCCCAGGGCGCCGGTGCCGTGGCCAATGACGCCGATGCGATGGCCGGTCACCTCGAACCCGTCGCAGATCGGGCAATGGCGGACCAGCCCCCGCTGCACCGCCTGATAGAGGTTGGGCAGTTGCGGCTCGCGGTCGATCACGCCGGTCGTGGCCAGCACGGTTCGGGCGCGGAACAGCCGCCCGTCCTCCGTCCGCACGCGGTAGCCATCATCGCCCCGCTCCACCGCGGTCACCGTTCCCGGCACGATGCGGGCCCCGTAGCGCTCCGCCTGGGCGCGCATGCGGGCCAGCAGTTCGTCACCGGTCACCCCATCCGGAAAGCCCGCATGGTTGTGGGACAGCGGAATCCAGGAGGCCCGGCTGGCCCCGGAGTCCACCACCAGGAAACGGCGGCGGTAGCGCGCCAGATAGATCGCCGCGGTCAGCCCGGCGGGTCCACCACCGACGATCAGGGCGTCCAGACGCTGTTCTTCGGTTGCGGCGGTCATCGCTCGGGCGTCCCAGCGGTCGTTGACGACGTAGGGGAACAGACTGTGTCTCCCCAGGTTCCGCAGCGGAGTGCTGCAGCGCCGAAGCGTCCATTCGCCGCGCCCGCCCCGGCTTGACCGGGTTGAATTACCAAACGCACTTTGCGTCCATACCGTGTCCTGCCGGGAGCCGCCGCCGTGCCCCTGCCGCCGTCCTGCCCATCCGAACCGCCACCGGCCAACGCGACGTTGTGTGATCGTGAAATCCTTGATGTGGAGCCGATGCTGCGCAACTTCGGTGGCCCTGGCCCCACCGTCACCATGCTCTACGCCCTGTTCCTGGAAAACGCGGACGAGTTGTCGCGCGTTCTGAAAGAGCGATTGGCGCTCGGCGACCTGGACGGCGTGCGGCTGGCCGCCCATTCGGCGGCGGGGGCCGCCCGCACCGCTGGGGCGGGGCGGGTCGCCGACCTTTTCGGTTCTGTGGAAGAGGCGGCCCTGCGCGGCGACGCGGCAGTGGCGCGACGGGACGCGGCGGCCCTCGACCGTGCCCTGGCCGACGTGAAAATTCTGATCGCACGCATTTGAGTTTCTTTCGCGCTGATATATCATGCGTCCGTAAACCAATGGACGAAGCGCGAGGGTGGCCGTGTCGTTCAATTCGTGCGCGGTGCTGGTCGTTGAGGACGAGGTGGTGACCCGCAGCGTCTCGGTGCGGCTGCTGAAGCAGTTGGGCGTCGGCACGGTGATTGAGGCCGCCGACGGGGCGGAGGCGCTGGCCCGCTGCAACCGGGTCGATTTCGACGCGATCTTCTGCGACGTGGACATGGCGCCGATGGGTGGCTTGGCCTTTCTGAAGGCGCTGGATGGGCGGGCGCCGGTCATCATGCTGACCAAGCACGACGGGTCGGACGTCGTCCTGTCGGCCCTGCGTTCCGGCGCCACCGGCTATCTGGTGAAGCCGCTGACTCCGATCGGCCTGCGCCAGAAACTGCAGAAAGCGCTGGCCGCGAAAGAGTAGAACCTTGACCGCGACATTATACTTTTCGTAACCACGGCGGAATTATTCTGTACACGGTGCATCGCTGCACCCTTGTGCGGATTGCTGGGAGATTCCGCATGCCCATGAACGTTCTGGAAGTGGCGATCTACGCCATGGTGCTCACCGCGTCGCAGCCGCGCCCTTACGAATGCGTCGCGGTGCAGCCGGAGGGGGTGAACTGCACGAACGGCCTTGCCGTGGCGTCGGAGACGCCGAATGGCGTCATGGCCTTCAACACCGGCGTGCAGGTCATCAAAGACAACCAGGGCCGCGTGCGGCTGAGCAACGGGATCACCACCCATTTCGATTCCTCGGCCTGGGTGGCCTTCAAGAACCCCGGCGGACAGACCCTGATCAGCGTGCGCAAGACCGGGCCGTTCCGCTTCAAATTCTCCAACAGCTTCCAGTGCGAGATGATCGGGCAGAACCAGGACATGGCGCGCTGCTACAAGCCCTGAGGTTCGCTTACCCCACCTCCTCCCGTCCGTGCGGCGCGTCGAGATCCAGCGCCGGCCCCTTCGGCACGACGCCGGTCGGGTTGATCATGGTGTGGCTGGCGTAGTAGTGCCGCTTGATGTGGTGGAAATCGACCGTCTCCGCCACGCCGGGCACCTGATAGAGGTCACGCAGATAGCCGGACAGGTTCGGATAGTCGGCGATGCGGCGCAGGTTGCACTTGAAGTGGCCGACATAGACGGCGTCGAAGCGCACCAGCGTGGTGAACAGGCGCCAGTCGGCCTCGGTCTGCCGGTTCCCCAGCAGATAGCGCTGCTTGGCCAGCCGCCCGTCCAGTTCGTCGAGCGCGGCGAAGAGGGCGTCGAACGCCTGCTCGTACTTCTCCTGGCTGGTCGCGAAGCCGGCCTTGTAGACGCCGTTGTTGACGCGGTCGTAGACGAAGGCGTTGAGCCGGTCGATCTCCTCCGCCAGCTCCGCCGGATAGAAATCCAGCGAGGCATCGCCGAAGGCGTCGAATTCCCGGTTCAGCATGCGGACGATCTCCGCGGACTCGTTGCTGACGATGGTCCCGGTCTTCCTGTCCCACAGCACCGGGACGGTGACGCGCCCCGAGTAGGTGGGATCGGCCGTGGTGTAGACCTCGTGCAAACGGGTGGAGCCGGTGATCGGATCGGGTTCAGGAAAGGTCCAGCCCTCCTCCCGCATCAGGGGATCGACCACGGTGACGCCGATGACGTCCTCGAGCCCCTTCAGCGTGCGCAGGATCAGCGTGCGGTGCGCCCAGGGGCAGGCCAGCGACACGAACAGGTGGTAGCGCCCGGCCTCCGGCTGGAACGGGGTCGAACCGTCCGCCCGCACCCAGTTGCGGAACTGGGTTTCCGGGCGGACGAAGGCGCCGCCGCTGGTCTTGGTGTCGTACCACTGGTCGTGCCAGCGGCCGTCGATCAACAGGCCCATGCCCTGTACTCCCCTTGATCCGGTGCCGCCTCTCCCGCCCATGCGGCGGGAGAGGCGCGCTCCATCCTCAACCGTGCAGCTTCTTGGTGATCTCCGCGACGTGCCGCCCCTGGTAGCGGGCGCCGTCCAGCTCGACCGCGCTCGGCTGGCGGGAGCCGTCGCCGCCGGCGATGGTGCTGGCGCCGTAGGGGCTGTTGCCCATCACCTCGTCCACGCCCATCTGGCCCTGGAAGCTGTAAGGCAGGCCGACGATCACCATGCCGAGGTGCAGAAGCACGGTGTGGGTGGTGAGGATCGTGCTCTCTTGCCCGCCGTGCTGGGTGGCGGAGGAGGAGAAGGCGGCGCCCACCTTGCCGACCAGCGCGCCCTTCGCCCACAGGCCGCCCGTCTGGTCGAGGAAGTTCTTCATCTGGCCCGGCATGTTGCCGTAGCGCGTCGGCACGCCCAGGATGATGGCGTCGTAGTTGGCCAGCTCGTTCGGGTCGGCGATGGGAATGTTCGGCTCTTCCTTGAAGTGCGCCTTCTGCCGCACCTCCTCGGGGACCAGCTCCGGCACGCGCTTCACGGTCACCTCGGTACCGGCAACGGAGCGAGCGCCCTCGGCCATCGCCTGCGCCATGGTGGAGATGTGGCCGTAGCTGCTGTAGTAGAGCACCAGAACCTTCGCCATGTCTCGTCTCCCCTCTGTCGTTGCGGCCGCGCCGGAGGCTGCGGCGTCCCAAAAGATAGCGCGTTGCCTCGTTTCGGCAAATCCAGGGCGCTGGAACTTCATTGTTCCCGGGTGTAGAACAATGGCATGGATCGCCTCGACGACATGATGGCCTTTATCAAGGTCGTGGACACCAAGAGCTTCACCAGCGCGGCGGAGCGCCTGAACCTGTCCAAGTCCGTAGTTTCCCGCCGCATCGCCGAGCTGGAGAACCGGCTGGGGGCGCGGCTGCTGAACCGCACCACGCGCAAGCTCAGCCTGACCGAGGTCGGCCAGGCCTATTACGAGCGCTGCACCCGCATCATCGCCGACCTGGAGGAGGCGGAGCAGGCCGTCGCCGACCTGCACGCGGCGCCGCGCGGACGGTTGAAGGTCAACGCGCCGGTCTCCTTCGGCCTGCTGCATCTGGCGAAGGCGGTGGCCGAGTTCCTGGAGCGCTACCCGTCCATCGAGATCGAAATGGACCTGAACGACCGCTACGTCGATCTTATCGATGAGGGCTACGATCTGGCGGTGCGCATCGGGCGGCTGCGCGACAGCTCGCTGATCGCCAAGCGTCTGGCCCCCAACCGGCAGGTGGTCTGCGCCAGCCCGGCCTATCTGGAGAAGCACGGGACACCTCAGACGCCGGATGAGCTGTCCAACCACAACTGCCTGATCTACACCAACATTCCAACGGCCGAGCAGTGGCAGTTCCGCGTCAACGACGCCATGCGGTCGGTCCGCGTGTCGGGGTCGCTGCGCACCAACAACGGTGACCTGCTGCGCGAGGCCGCCATCGCCGGCGTCGGCATCATCGTGCTGCCCACCTTCCTGTGCGGAGAGGCTCTGTCCAAGGGGCAACTCCAGTGCCTGCTGCTCGACTATTACATGGCGGAATCGAACGTCTTCGCGGTCTACCCGCAGAACCGGCACCTGTCGCCGAAGGTCCGTGTCTTCGTCGATTTCCTGGCCGAACGCTTCGGCTCGCGCCCCTACTGGGACTGCGCCCTGCTCAGCCTGCAGCCATTCCGGGCGGAGGCGTGACGCACACCCCCGTCCCGAAAAGCCGTTTTCGTCAGGCCGCCGGCTTCTCCAATATAAAGAGCAGACCCGGCACGCCCACACCCTTCTCCCGGCGGGGGGAGCAGGGCTCCATCAGCCGCACCGTCAGGCCGACCGCCGCCGCCATCTCCCGCAGATAGGCTTCGCTGTGGGCGTAACGCCGCGATGGGCCGAGCGCGTAGCCGGAGGCTGCCGCCTCGCCGTCCAGGCGCTCCACCGTCGCGGCGAAGCGGCCGGATGGACGCAGGGCCTTGGCGGCGCCCTCGAACAGGGCGTTCAGGTTGCCGAGATAGACCAGCACGTCGGCGGCGACCAGCAGGTCCCAGCTTCCCGGCGCTGGCGCCAGCGCCGCGACCACGTCGCCGACCGACAGCTCATCATAAAGCGCGCGGGCGCGGGCCTTCTCGACCATGCGCGGGGCAAGATCGACCCCGGCGAGATGCCCGGCCAGCGGCCGGAACGCCACGCCCGCCAGCCCGGTGCCGCAGCCGAGGTCCAGCACCCGCAATCCGGACGCCCCACGTTCGGACGCCGGCCCCAGCCGGTCCACCGCCTCGCGCAGCAGGGCCGGCGCGGCATAGCCGAGCTTGCCCACCAGATCCTGGTCGAAGCGGTCGGCGTAGCGGTCGAACAGGGCGCGCACATAGGCCGCCGACAGGTCTTCCCCGGCACCGTGCTCCAAGGTGGCGATCAGCGCTGCGCAGCCGAGCCGCCCCTCCGAGTCGAGCCCTTCGGCACGACGCAACGCGGTCAGGGCCTTCGCCGGCTCCTGCAGCATGATCCAGGCGCGCCCGATGGCGGCGTGCAGGTCCGCGTCCTCCGGGTCCCGGCGGGACAAGGGCTGAAGCAGCTCGACCGCGCCCAGCGCGTCGTCGGCCTCGACCAGCAGGGCGGCCAGCTCCAGTGCCGCCTCGCGGTCGCCGGGGCGCAGGGCCACGGCCTCGCGGTACTCCCCCAGCGCGGCGTCCCGCCGGCCCGCCGCCGCCAGGGCACGGGCGAGGCCGAGCCGGGCCGTCGCGGAATCCGGCCGTTCCGCCGTCAGCACCTGTCCGGTGATCACCGCCTCCTCGAACCGGCCCGCGGTGCGCAACGCCTCGGCCAGGGCGATCCGCCAGGGCCACACGCCGGGGTCGAGCGCCACCGCCCGCCCGCAGGCGGCCAGCGCCCCGGCGGCCTCGCCCGCGTCCCGCGTGCTGTCGGCCAGGGCTCCCCAGGCCTCCCCCGACCCCGGATCGGCGGCGCAGGCGAGCCGGAAGGCACGCGCCGCCCCCGCCGCGTCGGCGGCGTAGAGGCGGTCATAGCCGGTCTGGAACAAAATGCCCGGAACGTCTCCGGGTTGGACGAGGGGGTCTGCCCCCTCCCGGTCGGCTTGAGCCGTCGAATCGCGATCCACGATCACTTCGCTATGGGAGATGCGCTGTCGCCGCCCCCGCTCCGGGAGACTCCGGAATGCGGAAGAAGACACGAACTCCTGCACCAGCTTGCACGCACGCGCAAGAGGCATCCGAAGGGTGGGCGTCCGGCGGCGAGTCGTGCTTCAGACCGTCGCATTAGGTCGTTTGGACGAAATTGTACGCCTTTTGCACAATCCACCACTTGCGGTTTTCCAAACGGCTTCGGAATCAGTGCCTTAATGGCTAAGGCCGAGGCTATGAGTCGGCCTTTTCCGCCGCCCTGTGACATCGTTCGAGCGAAAGGCGTGGTATTACCGGGCAGCAAATAGATTGACGCTGTATAAAATTTTTGGAAGTGTGGCTTCGGCGCCCGATGGTGGGCGCTGAACTTTCGGGTAGGAGGCGGTCACCGTAAGCGACTCGGTGACCGGTAATGGCGGCCCCGCGCGGGGGGCCAAAACGAAGCCGGATGAACCCGGCAACGAAGAGGGGACCGAGGACATGCAGGATCGAACTCAGCGCGTGCGACGCACGTATGGCGGCTGGATCGCTCTTGCACTGGGCTTAGCCGCCGCTCCGGTCCTCCCCGCCAAGCCCGCCGCCGCCCAGGACAGCAGCTGCGTCTCCCACGCCGTCGAGGCCGAACGCAAGTTCAACATCCCCTCCGGCCTGCTCGTCGCCATCGCCCTGGTGGAAAGCGGCCAGGATGGCGCCCCGACCCCCTTCGCGATGAGCGTGGAAGGCCGCCCCGTCTACGCCCGCAACGCCAACGACGCCGCCCGGCACCTGCGCGACAAGCGCGGCCAGCTCCGCCAGAACGTCTATGTCGGCTGCATGCAGATTTCGCTGGGCACCCACCGCGGCGAGTTCCAGCCGGTGGAGCGGATCGTCGATCCCCGCGAGAACGTCTACTACGCCGGCCGCCTTCTTCTCCGTCTCCATGGCGAGCAGGGAAGCTGGAAGACGGCCGTCGCCCGCTACAACGGCGGCTCCACCCGTCAGGCCCAGAACTACGTCTGCAAGATCTGGCAGCACCTGAACGAGTTGGACCCGAAAAGCGCCAAGTTGTTGGAATCCGCCCGTTGCGGCGACTCCGAACCGGCCAGCATCGCGCCGAGCACCCGCCGCAGCTTCCGCAATGCCCAGCAGGTCGCCTCCCTCGACTGATAACCCGGCCTCGCAGGGGATGGCGCGGAACGCCCCGATGGGCTAAATCCCTGCTCCATGAACTACCGTCACATTTTCCACGCCGGCAACCCCGCCGATGTGATGAAGCACGCCGTTCTGGCGCTGATCATCGATCATTTGCGCGCCAAGCCGGCGCCCTTCTGCGTGCTCGACGCCCACGCCGGCATCGGGCGCTACGACCTGGACTCCGAACCGGCGCGCAAGACGCTGGAGTTCCAGGACGGGATCGGACGGCTGTTCGGCCAGCCGGCGCCGCACCCGGCTCTGCGGCCCTACCTCGACGCGGTGTCCGCCCTCAACCCGGACGGGCGGCTGCGCTGGTACCCGGGATCGCCGCGGCTGGCGCGGGCCCTGCTGCGCGAGCATGACCGGCTGCTCCTCAATGAACTGCACCCCGACGACTGGCAGACCCTGAAGGCGGAGTTCGCCGGGGACCGTCAGGTCTCGGCCTTCAAGACCGACGCCTATCAGGCGCTGAAGGCGCACCTGCCGCCGCGGGAGAAGCGCGGCCTCGTCCTGATCGACCCGCCCTTCGAGCAGCCGGACGAGTTCGCCCGGATGGCGGAAGGGCTGAAGGCAGCGCACAAGCGCTGGTCCACCGGCGTCTACGCCCTGTGGTACCCGATCAAGGAACGTGCCGCCGTCTGGCGCTTCCAGGAGGCGGTGGAGAACACCGGCATCCGCAAGATCCTGAGGGTCGAGCTGACCTGGCACCCGGAGGACACCCACCTCCGGCTGAACGGCTCCGGGCTGCTGATCGTCAACCCGCCCTGGACCCTGGACGACACGCTGCGCGCCATGCTGCCAGCGCTGCACACCGCCCTGCCCTCCACCGGCGGTGGCTGCACGGTCGACTGGCTGGTTCCGGAAGGTTGAAACCGCACATTTCAACGGAGAAGCGGCAACCGGTCACAGAGGTTGCCGTTGCAACGGCCCCGCCAATCGCCCTAGGCTGAACGGGATTACTCCGTTCCGGCAAGGCCACGATGTCCCGTTCCAACGATTTCGCCAGCAGCTTCATCAAGGCTCACGCCGATGCCGGGCTGGAGCGCGTCTCGATCGCCCACATCCTCCAGACCATCCAGAAGGACCCGGCCTTCCTGTTCAGCGAGGAGTTGCGCCGCGGCGGCGGCCAGTGCCCCATGCACGCCGCCCCCAACGCCGACGACGCGGACAAGGTGACGGTCAACACGCTGCTGGCCTATCTGTTCGACCGGCTGCGCGACCATGTGGCGTCCAAGCTGCCGCTGGACGAGCGCGGGCAGGTGATGCTGCCGATCCCGCCGCGCTCCCCCCACGGCATCAATCCGGCCGACCGCGCGGCGATGGCGGCGGCTCCGCTCGACGTGATGGCCTCGGTCCTGCGCGACGCCACCTGCCATCTGCTCGACGGCCTCATCACCGGCTGGGCGGCCGACCTGCTGACGGAGGAGGAGCACTACCGCGCCCAGGGCACGGGCGAAATCTCCGCCGCCGCCGCCGCCACCTTCATCCTGCGCACGACGCTGGAGGACTCGACCCTCTACCAGCGCGCCGGCTACGACATGCTGTCGATCACCAAGACCGGCAGCCACACCGCCATTCACATCTGCTGGGCCATGGTGGAGGCCGCCCCCCTGCTGCTTCCGGACAAGGACGCGGCGGCCTACGACGACCTCGTCCGGCGCAGCCTGAAGCAGGTGGTGCCGCTGTCGATGGCCAGCCTGGGCATGCTGGTCCATTACATGGAGGCGTCGGGGATCGAGCCGCACGACGGCCTCGCCATCCATCTGCTGCCCAAGGACCAGACCGCCTTCGTCCTCGACGAGGCCGGGCTGATCTGCCTGAACCCGGAACCGATCACCCGCTTCGCCAAGCCCGAGGAGCGGCACTACACCGGCTGCCCGGCCTTCTACACCCCCGGCTTCATCAAACTGTATCTCGACATCGTGGCCAGCATCGCCATGGACTACGGCGTCTACGACCGGCTTCGCGACCGCTGACCGTCCTCACCCACGAGATTGACGCCCCATCATGGCCCGCTCCAACGATTTCGCCCTGACCTATTTCGCCGCGCATGAGGAGGCCGGGATGACCCGGATCAGCCTCGTGCCGATCCTGCACCGCATCGCCGAGGACCCGAACTACCTCTTCACCGAGGAGCTTCAACGCCTCGCCGGCCATTGCCCGGCCCATGCGGACACCCGCAAGGAGGATTACGAGAAGGTCGCGATCAACACGCTGCTGGCCTTCCTCTACAACGACCTGCGCGACCACATCACCAACCGCATGCCGCTGGACGCCGACGGCCATCTGCTGCTGTGCAACCCGCCGGACTCGCCGCACGGGCTGGACGTCGCCGACACCGCCGGTCTGGAGGCCGCCCCGGCGGAGACGCTGATCGGCTTCCTGCGCGACAGCGTGTGCCACCTGCTGGACGCCATCATCAAGGATTGGGCGATCAAGGTGACGCTGGAGGAGGAGCGCTGCCGGGCGGAGGGCGCGATCACCCCGCTCGCCGCCGCCAGTTTCGTCCTCGCCAACACGCTGGAGGCGTCGGTGCTGCACGCGCCGTCCGGCTACGACATGCTGTCGATCACCAAGACGGGCAGCCACACGGCGCTCCACGTCTGCTGGAACCTGTGCGAGTCGGCGCCGATGCTGAAGCCCGGCCTGAACCCGGCCGAGTACGACGACCTGTCGCGCCGCAGCCTGAAGCAGGTGCTGCCGCTCGCCATGGGCAGCCTGGGCATGCTCTGCCAGTTCATGGGGGCGGGCCACATCGAGGCCGACGACCATCAGGCGATCCACCCCCTGCCCCGCCACCAGACCGCCTTCGTCTATGACGCGGAGGCGCCGGGCGGCATGATCGTCCTGAACGCCGACCTGATCGAGCCGACCGCTCAGGCGGGCGAGCGCCACTACACCGGCTGCCCGGCCTTCTACGCCAACGGCCTGATCAACCTCTACATGGAAATCGTGCTGTCGCTGGCCGCGCGTTACGACATCTACGGGCGCGTCCTGCGGGCCGGATGACCAAAGCGCCGCACAGCCCAGCGGTGCGGCGGCCTTGACGCCACGCGAAGTGTGCCTATCTTGGCGGCCTTGTCGATTTGGAGACTGCTTGCGTGGCCACCACCAGGAAGATGTTGCGCCGTTACACGACCACCGCTCTGGCCGACGGGATCAAGCGGGCGCGCGGGCGCATGATCTCCCCGCTGCAACGGGCGCTTGGGCATGTCGAAAGCGTGTTCATCGACCACGCCTGTTTCCGGCTGGTCTATTCGAACACCCACCGCATCTCCCCCAACATGTACCGGGCGAGCCAGCCCTCGCCCTCGCACATCCGCGAGGCGGCGCGGCACGGCGTGAAGACCATCCTGAACCTGCGCGGCAGCCGCGACTGCGCCTCCTACATCCTGGAGGCCGAGGCCTGCCGGGCGGCCGGGCTGACTCTGGTGGACTTTCCCGTCAACTCCCGCGACATGCCCAAGAAGGAGACGCTGCTGAAGGCCCGCGACCTGTTCGCGAGCATGCAGTACCCGGCGCTTCTGCACTGCAAGTCGGGGGCGGACCGCGCCGGATTCATGTCGGCGCTCTACCTCTTCATCCATGAAGGGGTGCCGCTGGAGCGGGCGACCAAGCAACTCCACTGGAAGTACGGCCACTTCAAGCAGGCGAAGACCGGCATCCTCGACTATTTCTTCGAGCTGTACGCCGCCTACAACGAGAAGCGCCCGATCGCCTTCTGGGACTGGGTGGAGCGCGTCTACGACCCGGTGGAGGCCAAGGCCAGCTTCCGCTCCCGCGAGTGGGCCGACACGGTGGTCGACCGGGTTCTCGGGCGGGAGTGAAGCGGACGACGCGTCCGCACCAGAAGCATTGCCAACACCCGCAACGCACCTCGATTCGCCGGCTCGCGTTCCAGCAGGGCGCGATAGAGCGGCTCCGTCTCCGCACGGTTGCCGAATTTGTGCAGGCGGATCGCCTCATCAGGGGCTGTTTCCATGACGCGCGACCATCGACGGGATCGGCCTCTGCGCCGTTCGCCGACCTTGGACGCGTACCGAGGCAATCCAGGAACGCGCTTCGTGCGTCCGGCCGTCGTCTGAACGCTTTGTCATAAATGGATGGATGGATTATCAACCGATTATTGCGTGATATGATACAGTCTGGTCGAGCGAGATGCCCGCAACCGGTTACCTCAGAAATGGTCTGCGATATGCCTCGGTACGTTCGGACCGGACACGCCTCCTTGATCAACCGCCTTCCTCACGCGATCCGGCACAAGGGTACGACTGAACGCCGGCCGATCCGATGACCTCCACCCCGGAATTCACACGACAGCCGGCTTGGCATCGGACGTGGTGGATGCGACCGCAACGGGTTCGGGGCTGGCTCGTCCTTCTGGTGATGGCAATCGCGGTGCCGCTGGTCCTCTTTTCGGTGTTCCTGCTCATCCGCAACGTCGATGCACAGGCCCAGCAAACCGAACAGCTCGTGCTCGACCGAACGCGCCTGCTGGCCGAGGACGTGGAACGCGAGGTGAGCCGCCAGATCGCCGCCGCCGAGGTGCTGTCCACGTCGGAAAACCTGACGACGGGTGATATGGCCGCCTTCTACCGGCAAGCTGTCGGCGTGCGCGACCGGTTGGGCACCAACGTGGTTCTCCGCGATCCGCAAGGCCGCCAACGGGTCAACAGCCGGGTGCCCTGGGGCACGGAACTGCCGGGCAGCACCGTGCTCGAAGCCGACCAGCGGGTGATTGAGACGGGAAGGCCGCAGGTCACCGGGCTTTTCATCGGCGATGTGAGCCGGGAGCCGCTTCTGGCGGTGATCGCCCCGGTGATCCGCGACGGCCAGATCCGCTATCTGCTGAGCCTGAACATTCCCTGGGAGCGGCTTCAGTCCCTCGTGTCACCGGAGCGCATTCCGGCGGGCTGGCGGGCCGGGATGATCGACCAGGACGGCGTGGTCATCGCCCGCTCGCATTTGAGCGAGCAATTCGTTGGCAAACGGCTTCCCGCTTCGCTGTGGAATGGCATGCAGGGGACGCCGGATGGAATTCACCGCGCCGTCAATCTGGAGGGGGTGGAGGCGATCCAGGCCTACAGCCGGTCCCGGAGCTTCGGCTGGGTGGTCGCGACCAGCGTCTCCACAGCCCTGGTCGCGACGCCGGCACGCCACACCCTGCTGCTCTTCACCGGCGGCGGCGTTGTTCTTCTGCTGATCGGCATCGGGGCGGCGATTCTGTTTGGGCGGCGCCTCACACGCTCCGTCTCCCAGTTGGCGGGAGCGGCGGAAGCCCTGGGCGCCGGTCATCCCGTTCCATCGCCCGTCGGCGGCGTGTCCGAGATCGACGCGGTGGGCCGCGCCATCCGCAACGCCGCGGACCTCATCCGGCAGCGCGAGGCGGCGCTGGCGGAAAGCGAGGCCCGCCACAGGGCCATCGTGCAGACCGCGGTGGACGCCATGCTGGTGATCGACGAGACCGGAACGATCCAGAGCTTCAACCCGGCGGCGGAGCGCATCTTCGGCTATGAAGCCGGCGAAGCGGTCGGCCGGAACATTCGCATTCTGATGCCGGAGCCCTACCACTCCGCCCATGACGGCTATCTGCAAGCCTATCGGCGGACGGGCGAGAAGCGCATCATCGGTGTCGGGCGCGAGGTCGAAGGACGGCACAAGGACGGCTCGATCTTCCCGATCGAGCTGGCGGTCACCGAATGGACCGCCGGGGAGCGCCGGTACTTCACGGGCATCGTCCGCAACATCACCGAACGCCGCCGCACCGAGGACGCGCTGCGCGCCTCCAAGGCCGAGGCCGACCGCGCCAACGTCGCGAAGTCCAAGTTCCTCGCCGCCGCAAGCCATGATCTGCGGCAGCCGGTCCAGGCGATGATGCTGTTCCAATCGGCGCTGGCGGAGCGCCTGAACGGGCACCCCGCGGCACCGGTTGTCGACTCCATGGGCCAGGCCATGGACGGGCTGCGCATGCTGCTCGACAGCCTGCTCGACGTGTCCAAGCTGGATGCCGGGCTGATCGTGCCGCAATTGCAGGATCTGTTGATCGGCCCGATCATCGAACAGCTTGGCGCCGAGTACCATCCCCAGGCGGAGGCCAAGGGCCTGCGCCTGCGCGTGGTCCCTTGCACCCTGATGATCCGCAGCGACCCGGCCCTTCTGATGCGCATCCTGCGCAACCTCGTGGAAAACGCACTGCGCTACACGGAACGGGGCGGCCTGCTGATCGGTTGCCGGCGCCGGGGCGACCGCCTGCGCATCGAGGTGATGGACTCCGGCGTCGGCATCCCGTCCGACAAGCACGAGGAAATCTTCGAGGAGTTCTTCCAGGTCGGCAACCAGGAGCGGGACCGCAGCAAGGGGTTGGGCCTCGGTCTGGCGGTGGTGCGCCGCCTCTCCCGCCTGCTCGGACACAAGGTTCATCTGCGCTCGAAGCTCGGGATCGGGTCCGCCTTCTGCGTCGACGTGCCGCTGATCGCCCGTCACGCCACCCGCGCCGAACCGGCGGAAGCCCGGCTGGTGACGAGCGACGGGCGTGGCATGATCCTGGTGATCGACGACGAGCCGCTGATCCGCCTCGGCCTGCAGGCGATGCTGGAGGGCTGGGGCTACCGGGTGCTGACGGCGGGCTCCATCGAGGACGCGGTCCGGCACGTCGAGAGTGGGGAATGGCCGAGCGCGATCCTGGCCGATTACCGGCTGCGCGATGGGAAAACCGGCTTGGACGCCATCCGGGCGGTGTGCGAGCGGTTGAGGGCGCCGGTGCCGGCGACGATCATCACCGGCGACACCGCCCCGGAGCGGTTGGCAGAAGCCCGTGCGGGCGGCCACACCCTGCTGCACAAACCCATCGCCGCCCACGAGCTGCGCAACGCCGTGGTGGAGATGGTGGCCGCGGCGGATTGAGCCCGGTTCGCATTTGCCCGATCAGGGCGCTAGCAGGGCGGCCTCGCCGTCCTCGCCGAACTGGAGCTTGCACAGGCGGGCGTAGGTGCCGTTCTGCGCGATCAGGGCGTCGTGGGTGCCCTGCTCCAGGATGCGCCCGCCCTCCATCACGACGATCCGGTCGGCGTTGCGCACGGTGGCCAGCCGGTGGGCGATGACCAGCGTCGTGCGCCCCTGGGTCAGCCGCTCCAGCGCGCCTTGCACCAGCCGCTCGGACTCGCTGTCCAGCGCGCTCGTCGCCTCGTCCAGCAGCAGGATCGGCGCATCCTTCAGGAAGGCGCGGGCAAGCGCGAGGCGCTGGCGCTCGCCACCCGACAGCTTCACGCCGCGGTCGCCGATCACCGTGTCGTAGCCTTCCGGCAGCCGGGCAACGAAGTCGTGCGCGGCGGCGGCCTTCGCGGCGGCCACGATGTCGTCGAAGGGGGCGTCCAGCCGCCCGAAGGCGATGTTGGCGCGCACCGTGTCGTTGAACAGGACCGTGTCCTGGCTGACCAGCGAGATCACGCCGCGCAGGCTCTTCAGGGTCACCGCCCGCACGTCCTGCCCGTCGATCATCACCTGCCCGCCGGTCGCGTCGTAGAGGCGCGGGATCAGGTTGAACACGGTGGACTTGCCGGCGCCGCTGCGCCCGACCAGGGCGACCGTCGCCCCCGCCGGAACCTCCAGGTCGATGCCCTTCAGCGTCTCCATCCCCTCCTCGTAGGCGAAGCGGACGCCGCGCAAGGACACGGCGGCGCGCTCCACCGTCAGGGGCTTGGCGCCGGGCTGCTCGGTGATGGTCGGCTTCTCGTCCACCAGCTCGAAGATGCGCTGGGCGGCGGCCAGACCCTCCTGGAGCACGGCGTTCAGCGTGCCGATGGCCCGCACCGGCTGCGCCGCCATCAGGAGCGCGCCCACAAAGCCGGAGAAGGCGCCGACCGAGCCCTCGCCCATCGCCATGCGGTAGCCGGCGAAGGCGATCACCCCGGCCACAGCGGCGCCGCCCAGAACCTCCATCATCGGGTCGATGCGCGAGCGGGCGCGGGTCGCCTTCATGGTCAGGGCGAAGTTGTCCTCGAAGGCGCGGGCGGCACGGGCGCGCTCGTAATCCTCCAGCGAGTAGGTCTTGACCATGCGGGCGCCGGCCAGGCTTTCCGTCAGCAGGGCGGTCATGTCGCCCATCTGCGCCTGGGTGTCGCGCGACACGCGGCGCAGCCGCTTGCCGATGTTGACGATGGGAATGGCGGCGATCGGGTAGATCAGGAAGACGATCAGCGACAGCACCCAGTCGAGATAGAACATCGACCCGACGAGCGCGATCACCGTCAGGATGTCGCGCACCAGCCCAGTCAGGGTCCGCGACAGGGCGTTGCGGATCAGGTCGACGTCGCTGATAAAGCGGGAGGTCAGCGTGCCGGTGGGGGCGGCGTGAAGCTGGGCGGTGTCGGACCGCAGCAGATGGTCGAACATCGACAGGCGCACGTCGGTGATGATCCGCTGCACGATGTCGGTGGTCACCACCGTCTGGGAGTACATGGACAGCGCCTTGACCGCCGTGACCACGATGATCAGGAGCGGGATGACCAGCAGCATGCCCCGGTCCTGCTCGGAGAACATCGAATAGGCTTGGTCGATCAGCAGCGGATAGGCGCCGGTCGCCGCCGCCACCACGGCCATCAGCAGGAAGGACAGCATCAGCTTGCCGGTGTAGGGGCGCACCCATTCCCGCAGCATGCGGCCGACCAGCCGCTCCGTCGCCGCGTCGAGGCGCAGCCGTTCTCCGCTCTTCTTGCTCACGTGCACGTCTTCCTGTAGCGCAATCGCGATGGCTTAGCCGATGGCCCCGGTGCTTGTCCACCGGGCCTTACTTCACCGGACCTTGTCCGGCGGGCCTTGTCCACCGGAGCGGAACCGATCAAGCTTCCCTGACCGGGCGGATGGCACGATACCGACCGGAACGCGATCCACCCCGTGCAAAGGAGGCGCCATGGCAGCGGACGGCGGAAACGGACAGGGTCCCGGCAATCGCTACGGCCAGCACCACCATCGGCCGCGCATCGGTCTGGCGCTGGGTGCCGGGGTGGCCCGCGGCTGGGCGCACATCGGCGTCCTGCGGGCGCTGGCGCGCTACGGGATCGAGGCGGACATCGTCTGCGGCAGTTCGGTGGGGGCGCTGGTCGGCGGCCTCCATCTCGCCGGCAAGCTCGACGCGCTGGAGGAATGGACGCGCAGCCTGACCCGGATGAAGATCGTCGGCTATCTGGATCTGCGTCTTCGCCAGGGCGGCGGGCTGATCGGCGGGGACCGGCTGGTGGCGGAGATGCGCCATCATCTGGGCGACGTCCTGATCGAGGAGCTTCCCAACCCCTTCGCTGCGATCGCCACCGATCTGGTCACTGGGCACGAGGTGTGGATGCGCAACGGCCCGCTGGTGGACGCGTTGCGCGCCTCCTTCTCCCTGCCCGGCGTTTTCCCGCCGGTGCGGTTCGAGGGGCGCTGGATGGTCGACGGCGCCCTGGTCAACCCGGTGCCGGTGTCGGCCTGCCGGGCCCTGGGCGCCCAGATGGTGATCGCCGTCAATCTGGCCGCCGACATCATCGGCAAGTCGCGGCGCCCCGGTGCCGCCGTGCCGACCGCGGCGGGGTTCGACCTGCTGAAGCTGATCGACGAGGAGCAGGGACCGGACGGGGAGTCCAAGCCCCGCACCGGCTTCCGCGTGCCCATCGGCGCGCTGAGCCGCCGCATCTTCCGGCGCGACTACGAGGGGCCGAGCCTGTTCGGCGTCATGATCTCCTCGCTGGGCATCGTCACCGACCGCATCGCGCGGTCCCGTCTGGCGGGCGAGCCGCCAGACGTGCACATCACGCCGCGGCTGGGGCACATCGGCCTGTCGGAGTTCGACCGGGCGGATGACTGCATCCGCGAGGGGGAGGCGGCGGTCGAGCGCGTCCTCCCCGACCTTCAGGACGCGCTGAGAGTGTTCGGTTACGCGCCCCCGGTCTGAGCGGCCCGGGTCTGAGCGGCCCCGGTCTAAGCGAAATCAGGCGGTCAGGTCGACCGCGGCGCCGCGCCGGTCCTTCTCGCCGGACAACTGACGCTTCAGTTCCTCGGCGATCTGCTTTTCGACCGCGGCGCGCTTCTCCGCGGGCATGGACGCGAGGGACTCCTCGTCCAGCTTCATGCGGGCGAGAATCTGGTCCCGGATGCGTTGGGCGGGCGACTTCCGCGCCTCCTTGAGGAAGGCGTCGGTGGCGCTGACTCCGCCCGCCTCCTTCTCCGGTTCGGTCTTCTCATTCTGCGCCGTGAACTTGGCGACGACGCGGGAAACGTTGCTGATATAGTTGGAAATTTGCATGACGGTTTCTCGTGACCGATGGGCTGGAGATCCGACAAGCAAGTTTTGTGCAACCTTAAATATGCTTGGCAATCAACCGCATACGTGGGATCTCTGATGGAGTGGATGTGCCGGTCGGCAAAAATGACCGGCTCATGATCTGCCGGCTTCCGGTTCCGGCTCCCTCCTCTGAGACGACGCATGGACCCCATCACCACCGACCGCCTGATCCTGAGGCCCTTTCGGGAGGGGGACGCGCCCGACCTGCTCGCCTATCTGAGCCAACCCCGAGCAAGCTGCTTCCTCTCACTCAAACTGGACGACCTCGACGCGGCGGCCGCGGAGGTGGACGCGCGCAGCCGGAGTGATGAACACGTCGCCGTGTGCCTGCGCAGCACCGGCCGGGTGATCGGCGACCTGTTCCAAATGCCCGAACCGCCGGACACCCATTCGGTCGGCTGGAACTTCAACGCGGAGTTCGCGGGGGCGGGATATGCCGCAGAGGCCGCGCGCGCCCTCTTCGACCATCTCTTTACGGTGATGCAGGCCCGCCGCCTCTACGCCTATGTCGAGGAGACCAACGTCGCGTCGCAGCGCCTGTGCGAAAGGCTCGGCATGAGAAAGGAAGGGCTGTTCGTTGAGTTCATATCCTTCGAGACGGATGGCGACGGGCATCCGATCTTCGAGAACACGATGCAGTACGCCATCCTGCGCAAGGAATGGCGGGCCTGAAAAAGCGAAAGCGCGCCGCGCCTAGTCGGCGCGACGCGCTTGTCGTCCTTGGCAACGGATCGTGTCCGTCGCGTCCGGTCAGCGATCCAGAGCCGTGCCCAGCGCGGCGCCGCCCAGGCCACCGATGATGGCGCCACGCTTGCCGTCCACCGCGTAGCCGCCAGCGGCGCCAGCCGTGCCGCCCACCACGCCGCCGGTCGAACAGGCCGCGAGCGTCAACAGCGCAATGGCGGTCCCGATCAGGCGCAAACGAGACATGTCCAAACCCTCCTTGTGGTGCTTCTCGCCCCTGTAAACAGGCGAGAGGGCGATTTGCTTCCACGACATCGCGATTCCGTCGGGAATCCACCCTTGGATAAGGACGAAAGAGGGATATCAGGCCCGTTCGGGCACCGTTTCAGAACAGAACGCGGGTTCCGACGCGCAGCATCGTGCTGTCGGACGGATCTCCGCTGTAGGTCATGGTCCCCAGATCGGCGGTGACGCTGACCTTCGGCGACATGCGGAACCGCAGGCCCGTCGACCAGGCTTCCTGCGGGGCCTCGGCGCCGACCTGGCTGTGGGCCAGCCGCCCCATCACCGTCCAGCCCCGGACCGGCGTGCCCTGCTCCAGATAAAGCCCGGCGTTGAGCGTCCGCCGCGCCGCCCCGTCGTCGGGCAACTGCTCGCGGTAGCCGGCGCCGACCGTCACGCCGGGCAGCGTCACCTGCCCGCCGACCACCCAGGACCGGCGTGGCGTGGCGTGGTCCTTGGCGACGGCGGCCTTCCCCGCCCCGGCGGTGATGCGCAGCCGCGCCTTGCCCAGCCGGCCGTCGTGCCGCACCACGCCTTCCACCACATGGCGGGCGAGCGGGTCGGCCGCTCCCAGCTCCGTGCGCACGGGGGTGTAGCCGAGGCCGATGTTGAAACCGTGCAGGCGCGGCGAATAGTAGGTCGCCCGGGCGTCCGGTCCGCCGAAGGCGCCATCGTTCATGAAGACCGGGTCGGAAAACCACTGGTCGCGCACTGGCGTGGTCACCACCATCCGGCGCGACGCGCTTTCCGTCTGGCCGACCTCAAGAGCTCCCCACCCGCCAAGATCAATGGCTTTCTTGTCGAACCGGATCGGCATGGCGCCGCCGCCCGCCGCCGTACGGTCCAGGTCGGGCAGAGCTCCCGCCATGACTGTTGGGGATGACAGGACCAGGATCAGAGCTGCGAGGGGTGATGCCAAAATACGCCGTGTACGAAACATAAAATGCCCCTCGCCCGTTGCATTAACCCGGAAGGATTGTAGCCCGCTGCAATGCTGCATTGCGGGAGACATTTCTGTATTATTTTAGGAACATTGGGAAATTTTGGCCGCTGCGTTGCACTCGCGCCCAAGAATTGCCAAAATCGGATGACCGCGAAGGCGGCATCACCCCATCCCGGCGCGAGGACTATGGAGACGGCGAGCACCATCATCCTGATCGGGTCGTCGCTGCTGATCGTCAGCATCCTGACGAGCTACCTAGCGCTGCGGATCGGCACGCCGCTGCTGCTGATCTTCCTCGGCGTCGGGCTGTTCGCCGGGGTCGACGGCGTCGGCGGCATCAGCTTCAACGACGCGGACAGCGCCTTCCTGATCGGCTCCATCGCGCTCGCCGTGATCCTCTTCGAGAGCGGCCTCGACACCAAGCTGTCCAGCTACCGCGCCGCCGCATGGCCGGCGCTCAGCCTCGCCACCTTCGGGGTGGCCATCACGTCCGGGGTGATCGGCGTCGCCGCGCATGTCCTGCTGGGCTTGCCCTGGATCGAATCCTTCCTGGTCGGCGCCGCGGTCAGCTCCACCGACGCCGCGGCCGTATTCTTCCTGCTGCGGGTCGGCGGGATCACCATCCGCGACCGCGTGCGCTCGACGCTGGAGATCGAATCCGGCAGCAACGACCCGACCGCGATCCTGCTGACCGCCATGCTGGTGGAGGCGGCGCTGCACGGCTGGGGCACGCCGCTGGAACTGGCCGGCTTCCTGGTCAAGCAGATCGCCGGCGGAGCGGTGCTGGGCATGCTGGGTGGGGCCGGGCTGGCCGCCTTCATCAACAAGGCGCGCCTCGACCCCGGCCTGAACCCGGTGGTCACCCTGGCCTTCGCCCTGTTCCTGTTCGCCGGCACGAACGAGCTGGGGGGCAGCGGCTTCCTGGCCGTCTACGCCGCCGGTCTCGTTGCCGGCAACGTGAAGCTGCGCGGTGCGCTGGGACTGCGGCAGTTCCACTCGGGCCTGACCTGGCTCAGCCAGATCGTCATGTTCGTCATGCTGGGCCTGTTCGCCACCCCGCACGACTTCGGGGCCATCGCCCTGCCCGCCCTGGCCCTGGCCGTCCTGCTGATCCTGCTGGCGCGCCCGCTGGCGGTCTGGCTGTGCCTGCTGCCCTTCCGCTTCTCGGCCAACGAGAAGACCTTTATGGCCTGGGTCGGGCTGCGCGGCGCGGTGTCGATGCTGCTGGCGCTGGTCCCGATCCTCGGCGAGCTGCCGGGCGGACAGGTGATCTTCAACACGGCCTTCCTCGTGGTGATCGTGTCGCTGGCCGTGCAGGGCTGGACCATCGGCCCGATGGCCCGCTGGTTGAAGCTGATCGTCCCGCCGCGGCGCGGCCCGGTCGAGCGGTTCGAGTTGGAACTGCCCGGCGGGGCCGACCAGGAGATGGTCGCCTACACCGTCCATCCCAAGAGCCCCGCCGCCCGCGGCCAGCGCACGCCGCGCTTCGCCCGCCCCTCCCTGGTCGTCCGCGACGGGCGCGTGGTGCCGTTGCACAAGGCGCGGACGCTTCAGGCCGGGGACATGGTCTATCTGTTCACCCCGCCCAGCCAGTTGCCGCTGATCGACAAGCTGTTCGCCGAGAGCCGGCCGCTGGATCAGGACGACCGCGCCTTCTACGGCGATTTGGCGCTGAATCCCGACGCCACGGTCGAGCAGATCGCCGAGATGTATGGCCTGCCCCTGTCGCTGGCCAACGCCCAGCGCTCACTGCGCGACCTGCTGCGCAACGAGTTCGGCGGCGCCTGCGAGCTGGGCGACCGGATGCGGATGGGCGGCGTCGAGCTGATCGTCCGCGACATGCAGGACGGGCAGATCACCTCGGTCGGCCTCGCGCTGGAGCCGTCGGCGATGGACAAGCCCCGCGTGCCGCTGTTCCAGAATCCGGAACGGTTTTGGCGGACGATCGAAGCCTGGTGGTCGAAACGCTCCTTCCGCCGCTGGCAGCGCCGGGAAACCCGCCGCGGGCGCCTGCCCGCCTGTGCCATCGAGACACCCGCCCTGGCCGGGAAGGAACCGGAACGGCTGGACGGATGATCCACCTTCGGGCGTTCCCGCCGGATGCTCAGGCCATCGCGGGCTGCTGGGCGCGGACCATCGCCGCGAAGGCGTCCGGGGCGGCGGGGCGGCCGAACAGATACCCCTGGAGCAGGTCGCAGCCGACGGACACCAGAAAGTCCCGCTGCTCCTCCGTCTCGACCCCTTCGGCCACCGTGACGAGGCCGAGACCGTGCGCCATGCCGACCGCCGCGCGGACCAGCGCCCCATTCTTCAGGTTGTCCGGGATGTCCGCCATGAAGGCGCGGTCGATCTTCAGCTTCGACACCGGAAGCTGCTGCACGTAGCTGAGCGACGAATAGCCCGAGCCGAAATCGTCGATGGCCACCTGGACGTCGATGGCCTCCAGCTCCGTCAGGGTCTGCACGGCGGCTTTCAGGTCGCGCACCGCCGCCTGCTCGGTGATCTCCAGCCCCAGCCGCCCCCGCAACTCCGGATGGCGGCCCAACAGATCCTCAAGACGGGCGCTGAGGTTGCCGCGCAGGAACTGCGGGCCGGAAATGTTGATGAAGATCTGCTTGGGCAGAGTGCCCGCTTTCTCCCACACGGCCATCTGCTCGACGACCGCGGTCAGCACCCAGTCGGTGATGGGGACGATCAGGCCGCTTTCCTCGGCGACCGGAATGAATTCGCCGGGCGAAACCGGACCCAGCGTGTGCTGGTTCCAGCGCAACAGCGCCTCCGCCCCGACGATCCGGCCGGAGCGGGCCTCGACGATGGGCTGGTAGGCCATGTGCAGCTCGTTCCGCTCGATGGCGTGGGCGAGATGCATGGTCAGGAACATGCGCCGGGTCGCCGCCGCGGCCATCTCCGGGGTGTAGAAGCAGACGGCGTTGCCGCCGTTGTGCTGGGCGGCCTGAAGCGCCAGCTTGGCCTTGGCGTTCAGCTCCTCCAGCGTGCGGATGTCGGCGTCCTGCACCGCGGCGCCGATGGACAGGCGCAGCCGCACCCAGTGGCGGTCGGCGTAGATGGAGGCGGTCAGACGGTCGTGCAGCAGATCGGCCAGCGTCTCCGCCTGCTCCGCGCTCTCGACGCGGGACAGGGCGGCGAACTCGTCGGCGGCGATGCGGCAGACGTAAGTCTGCTGCGGCAGCACTTCCGTCACCCGGCTGACCATCGCCTTCAGCGCGGCGTCGCCGACATGGAAGCCGAACGCCTCGTTGATGTCGCTGAACTGGTCCACGTCGAGCGCGTAGAGCGCGAACAGCCCCCCTTCCTGGCCTGGAAAGGGCGTGGCCAGCACGGCCTCGCACTCCTCCAGGAAGGCCGTGCGGGTCAGGACGCCGGTCAGCGGGTCGTGCCGGGCGAGATAGGTCGCCCGCTGTTCCGCCGCCAACCGCTCGGAGATGTCGCGGATGATGCCGACGAACACGATCTCGCGCGCCAGGCGGGCCTGGCCGACGCTGAGATGAATCGGGAACACCGCGCCGTCCTTGCGCCGGCCCAGCGCGTCGCGCCCGATGCCGATGATCTTGGCCCGCTCCGTCTCCAGATAGCTGCCGATGTATTTGTCATGATCGCGGGAGAAGGGGGGCGGCATCAGGACGGAGACGTTCCGCCCGATCAACTCCTCCTCGTCGTAGCCGAACAGATCGCGGCAGGACCGGTTGACCGTCCGGATGATGCCGTGGCGGTCCGCCACCACCACCCCATCCACCGCCGCGTCGAGCAGCGTCGTCACGAAAGGGTCGCGGCGCAGGACGAAATCGGCGATGCGGGCCGGGTCGGCCACATCCTGGAACAGGCCGAGAAATCCCTGGACTCCGTCACCGGTGCGGTGGGGAAGGACGCTGCCGGTCAGCACGCCGCGTCCGCCGTCCGCCCGCTCGACCTCGCAATCCACCGGAGCGGCCTCACCAGTCTGGCCGGAGCGGTCCAGCGCCTGCACGACGGCGCGCGCCAGGGGATGATCGAACTCAGCCAGCGAACGCCCCGTCAAAGCGTCGGGTGACGTTCGCAATGCGACAGCGAAGACGGGGTTGGCGAACAGGCAGCACCGCCCGGCGTCGGCGTAGACCAACGCGAAGGAAGCCTGATGCATGAGGCTTTCGGCCAGCGACGCCAGAAACGCCGATGTGGTCGGCATTGCCGGTGTGGGCGGGCCGCCAGGCCCCTGATGCTCTGCCGGAGACACGTTGGACAAAACCGTACCCGCTCACCAAAACGCCCCCGAGGCCCGGTACGAGGCCCGATACCCAAGGGTGCACAGAAACCGAGTTGTCATTATGACGGCTTGCGGAGCATTTTCCAACAAATTGCGGCGAAATCACAACATCTGTTGCATCCAACCCTCCCCGAACCACAACCCGAGGCAGGAGAACGCCGTCGCGTTTCACCCGGAGGAACAGCGTCGGCAAGCGAAGCCAACCCTCCAGGATCTACGCCTTTTGATATACACCAGGACGGAGCGGGAGGCAACATGCCCCCCTTTACGCCGCTGCGGCGAGTTCCCGCACCCGCTGGGACAGTTTCTGGAAGGCACGCTCCTCGATCTGGCGGATGCGTTCACGGCTGACGCCATAGACGGCGGCCAGATCCTCCAGCGTCTTCGGCGACGGGCTGAGGCGGCGGGCGGTCAGGATGTCGCGCTCGCGATCCTTCAGAACCGCCATCGCGTCGCGCAGCAGGGCGCTGCGGTGCGTCGCCTCGTCGCGCTCCAGAAGGCTGTCCTCGGCGTTCGGGCGCTCGTCGGGCAGGAAGTCCTGCATTTCCGCGGTCCCCTCCCCGGCGGAGAGCGGCGCGTTCAGCGAGGCGACCGGCTGGACGAAGCGGCGGTTCACCGCCACCACGTCGCTTTCCGGAACGTCGAGTTCCTGGGCGATGCGGGACACGCTTTCCGGCTTCAGGTCGCCGTTGCCGAACTCGCCCAGCTTGCGTTTCAGGCGGGACAGGCCGAAGAAGAGCTTCTTCTGGGCGCCGGTGGTGCCCAGCTTCACGAGGCTCCAGGAGCGCAGGATGTATTCCTGGATGGACGCCTTGATCCACCACATCGCGTAGGTGGACAGGCGGAAACCACGGTCCGGTTCGAATTTGCGGACGGCGGTCATCAGGCCGATGTTGCCCTCGCCGACCAGATCGGTCATCGGCAGGCCGTAGCCGCGGAAGCCGGTGGCGATCTTGACGACCAGACGCAGATGGCTGGTCACCAGCTTGCGGGCCGCCTCCATGTCGCCATGCTGGCGCCATGCGGTGGCCAGCACATACTCCTCCTCCGCGCCCAGAACGGGGAAGCGGTGGACCTGTTCGATGTAACGGGACAGCGACTCGCCGGGAAAAGGCGTGGTCAGCGTCAATGCGGTGCTCATGTCACATCCTCTTGAAAGCGATATGACCCAATCCGCCGGCCCCCGTGATGGGCGGCCAGCAGCCCCCTTGCGAAGGCCGCTTATAGTTTACGCGGACGGCCCCTCAAGTCAACGCCATGCGGGCATGACTGTCGGCACCCCTGACGTCGCTGCATGGCCGCCCCTCTCCCATAAACGGGACGTAAACCACCTCGGCCTTAATCAGGTTGGCAAAATGCCGAACCACGAGAGGGCAGACTCCGATGGCCGACATCCTCGTCGTCGATGACGACCCGGTATCCCTCACCATCGTCACCAAGATCTTGGAGAAGGAAGGCAACACCGTGACCGGCTGCAGCAACGCGCGGGCGGCCATCGAAGCCTTGACCTTCCATGAATTCGACCTTCTGGTCACCGACCTCATCATGCCGGACCATGACGGGTTCGAGGTCATCCAAGCGGCCAGGAACCTTCGTTCGGGCCTGCGGATCATCGTCCTGTCCGGAATTGACGAGCGGGTGCCGCCGGAACTGACCATGCAGGCCCTGACCAAGCTGGGCGTCGCCCGGATGGTCCGAAAGCCGATCAAGCCGGCCGTGCTGGCCTCCGAGGTGCTGGCGGTGCTGATCGGCGGCTGATCGGCGTTGCTCCAGGCGGCGTATGGCTTCCTTGCGATTGCGTCGGAAGGGGGCTTGCCTCACCCTGCCCTCGCAGACCCGCCTCTCCGCCCAGGGAAGCCCGCATGACACGCATGGCGCTCACCGCCCTCCTGTCCGCCAGCCTGTTCACGGGTGCGCTGACTTTTGCCGGACCTGCTGAGGCGGAGGCGCCGGCCTTTGGGTCGCCGGTCGATTGCCGGGTCGGGGAGACCTGCTTCATCCAGAATTACGTCGACGAGGACTCCGGCCCCGGCTGGCGCGACCATGCCTGCGGGCGGCTCAGCTATGACGGCCACGACGGCACGGACTTCCGCCTGCCCGACTACACGGCGATGGACAAGGGCGTCGCCGTGCTGGCCGCGGCCGCGGGCACCGTCCTGAGGGTGCGCGACGGCATGGAGGATGTGAACGTCAACGTGATCGGGCGCGACACGGTGATGAAGGTCGGGGGTGGAAACCTCGTCATCATTGAGCATGGCGACGGCTGGCAGACGGTTTACCTGCACATGAAACGCGGCAGCGTCGCGGTGACCCCCGGCCAGCGGGTGGAGGCCGGGCAACGGCTGGGCGAGGTCGGGCTGTCGGGGCTGACCGAGTTCCCCCATCTGCATTTCGGCGTGCGCCACAACGGGGCGGTCGTTGACCCCTTCGTCGGCCAGCAGCCCTTCACCGCCTGCGGCCAGACCATGGCGCCGCTGTGGAACGCCGCCACGGCCAAGGCGCTGGCCTACCGGCCGACCGCCGGCCTCAGCGCCGGCTTCGCCACCAGCCGGGTTCCGGAGGCTGAGCCGGCCCGCCACGGCGAGTTTGCCGGGGAGGAACTGACGGCGGACTCGCCCCTGCTGGTTCTGTGGTCCGACATCATGGGCGTCCGCGACGGCGACACCCAGCGTATCCGCATCCTCGACGGCGATGGGCGCACCCTGTTCGACAACAGCAAGGGCATCACCGGGGACAAGGCCGCGTGGTTTTCCTATCAGGGGTTGAAGCGCCCGGCCTCGGGATGGCCGAAGGGACCCTACAAGGGCATCGTGACCCTGGCCCGCGACGGCAAGACGGTGGTCACGCTGGAGCGCCGCCTGGACGTTCGCTGACGCCCCGCCGTCCGATCATCGGGCCGATCCCGACGTCATGCGGTCGGGGACGCCTTGGGTCAGCAACGTGGTCAGCCAGCGGAAGTTCGGCGCGCTTTCGGCCTGGAGAGCGCTCTGGACCACCTGCATGGCCTCCTCGGCGTTGGGCGCCCGCATGTCAGGCGTGTGGCCTTCGGCAGTCTGGCCGTCCGATGCCTTGTCCGCACCGCTCTGCGCGAAGACGCTGACGGCGCCGACGCCCAGCCGGTGGGCGATCGCCGAACTCCCCGTGACCGGCCCCGCCGCGGTGGAGGTCATCAGTCCGGAGGCGCCGTCGTCCACACCGCCGACACCGTTCAACTGCTCCAGCATCGCGGCGAACTGGCCGGCGAGTTCCCCCGCCTGCCGGGGCGCGCCCGTGCCTTTGCGCTCCAGAAGCTCTTCAGCCCGGATGCGCATCAACTGGGAAGCGTCGGCGTTTGCCGGTATCGACATGGTGCGTGGACCCTGCGGCGTTCGGCTGCCGGATCAGGGCAAGCAAGCGACGGGCCATCATCGGAATGGGCCGACGGCCGGTCGGTTCGGTTCCCCTGCCGCCCGGGTGCCCGGCAAAAATTTCCGCCCCACCCGGCAAGAATGACCGTCCGACCGGCAAGAATGACCCTGCGGAGCCTTGCCGCCGGTCAGTCCCGGAAGTTCAGATACTGCAGGGGCTGCTCGATCTTCAGCCCGCGCACCAGGGCGATGGCGTCCTGGAGGTCGTCGCGCTTCTTTCCGGTGACGCGCAGTTCATCGCCCTGGATGGAGACCTGGACCTTCATCTTGGCGTCCTTGATCGCCTTGACGATGGTCTTGCCGAGGTCCTGGGCGATGCCCTGCTTGACCGTGACGACTTGGCGCAGCGCGTCGCCGGCCGCCCGCTCCGGCGGCTTGGAATAGTCGAGCGCGCCGGCGTCCAGCTTGCGCCGGGTGACGTAGACCCGCAGCAGCTCCTGCATCTGCTCCAGTTTGGGACCGTCATCGGCCAGCAGGGTGATGTCGTTCTCGGTGCGCTCCACGGTGCAGCGCGAGCCCTTGAAGTCGAAGCGGGTCTCGATCTCGCGGCGCATGCCGTTCAGCGCGTTGTCGATTTCGTGAATGTCGGTCTTGGACACGATGTCGAAGGACGGCATGGGACTCTCTTTGCTCAAGCGGGGTGATTCGCGGAACCGTAGACGAGGCCGCACCCCGCCTTCAAGGGCCTGCACGAAGGCCGTGACGGAAAACGGCCTGTCGGGAATCAGGTCGGCTGGCCGGGGTGCTGGAACTCGATCCCCGGATTGCCGCCCGGTCCGCCGTTGCCGGGGGCGTTCTCGTAGGGCTTGTCCGGCATCTTCGGCTGCGGCTGCGCGTAGAAACGCGGCTCCCGGTCGTCCCAGGACCGCTCAAAGGGCAGCCGCATCATCGGGTTGGTGCCGTTGCGCTGGGCCTCGCGCTGGGCTTCCTGCAACTGCTCCGCCATGCGGCGATCCCAAGGCAGGCGGTAGAGGTTGGGCGCCTGCTCCCAAAGGAGGGTGAGGTAGATGGCTTCGTTCTCCACCAGCGTGGCGCTCAGCACCTTCGCCTCGCGGACGTTGGCCCCCATCCATTCCAGCGTGACCGGCTTCGCGCGGCCCAGCAGCGCCGCCGGTGCGGCGTAGGCCGCCGGCAGCAGCAGGGCGAACAGCAGCAGGATCACCACGCGCGCCATCCGGCTGCGCGTCCAGCGCAAGGCCGACAGGACGAGCAGCAGGGTGACGACGGCGACGAAGCCGAAGATGACGGTCAGGCTTTCCATGGCGCACTCTCGATCCGACGGGTCAATTCTTCGCCGAACGCAGCGGCTTGAACACGGCGTTCAGGGACCCCGGCACCAGCTCGCCCCGTTCGGTCAGGTTGAAGCGGAACGCGGTGATCTCCTGCCCTTCGTGGTCCAGCCGGACGCGCGTTGCGGCTACAGTGGCGGCCCCCGATTCATGCTCCGCCTTGACGCGGGCGACCACCCGGACCCAGATGGGAAAGACATTCTCCAGATTGCGGAACATGTGCACGTTGACCGTGTATTCTCCTGGAGGAATGCCGCGGGAATAGGAGGTTTCGAAATTGATTTCCGTGGGATCGGCGTAGGCCCCCAGATCGTCGCGCAGCAGGTTGAAGATCAGCCCCGACTTGTTCGAGTAGCCGACCGGCACGTCGCCCGGTGCCTGCACCCACAGATCGACGTCGCTGCGCAGCTTGTCGTCCCAGCGCGCCTCGATGATGACGTTTCCCGGCGGTTCCATGCCCGCCGCGGCGGACGACGAAGACTCGTTCTGCTGATTGGCCTCGGTCTTCTTGGCCTCGTTGATGAAGGGTACCGCCAGCACCGCGCAGGCCACGAAGCCGCACAGCAGCAGCGTCAGCAGGTCGCGCGCGACGAGCACACCGGTTTGGTCCTCGCCCAGGAAGTCGTTCATGGTGTGGCCTCACCGCCCAGGGCGCCGTAGGGGGCCGTTTGCGGCGTGGCGAAGTCCGGCGCCCCCGTCGTCCGCGGAGCCAGCCGCGAGCGGGCGTGGGCCTCGTCCATGATCAGGGCACACAGCGACGCCGTGGCCCCGCGCAAGAGTTGAAGGTTGCAGGTGGTCCACAAGCACAGCGCACCGCCCAGCATGGTGGCATAGATCGCGACGCCCAAACCGCTGGCCAGCGTCGTCACCATGGCGCCGGCCGAGGCGGCGTTGCCCACCATGTCGGGCGTGATGTTCGCGGCGAACAGGCTGAAGCCCCAGGCGGTGCCGATCAGGCCGAGCATGCCCAGCGCGTTGGCGATGTGCTGAAGGTGCGAGATCCGGGAGAACAGGCGGATTTCCAGGGCGCGCTCGCTCTCGACCTTCATCAGCCGTCCGCCGCCGAGCTTGGCCTTGTCCAACTCACCACCGATCTTCCACACCCGATAAGCCGACATCACCAGCCCGACGAGGAAGACAATCCCGATGATCGCGGTCGCCACGGCGATGTGCCCGGTCAAGACCCGGTCCAACCACCCCTGTACATAGAGGACGAAGACGAACGCCGAGATCGTCAAATTGAAGGCAACGAATTTCGCCTTGAGGAGCCACTGTTCTTCCATGGTTTTGACCCTGTGACGGTTGCGTGTGTCTCCGGATCGTCATGTTCAGGCGGCAGTGGCGCATAACGGCGGCGCCGCGGAAAGCCGGGCGGCGATGGCGGGATCGGGAGAGCGGAAGACGAATGTGCGGCGGCATGCGCTGGCGGCACCAGCGCCGTTGGTCTGGGCGCTGGCGGCAGGACGGCTCCGTGTCGGCCATCGGTTCATCGGCGCACCTTCGCCGGAATTGCGCGACGACGGAGCCATTCAGGAGTCATCCGTCACCTCATGAACCCCGGCCCAGGCCAAGAGTTCCCGACACCCGGCGACGGACCTACCGGGTTGACGCGCGACACGGCGGGGGAAAAGCGCCCGCGACGGGAGAGAGGAAGTGAGCGACCCGCGGCGTTACGCCCCGGCAACCATCCTTACGGAATTGGCCCTTTACGCCACGCCCTTTTCCTTCAGGAAGGGGCCATACTTCTTGTCGGTACCCTGGATGTGCTTGATGAGCCAGTTCTTCAGGAAGTTCATCACCTCCATGCTCAGCGTGGCGGTGGCGCCGGCGTGATACTTGCGCTGCACCTCCAGCACCTGATTGGCCAGCGCATCGTGCTCCGCCTTGTGGGCGTCGCGGTCCGGATAGCCGAGGCGGGCGAAATGCTCCTCCTCATGGGTGAAGTGCGACTTGGTGTAGGCGACGAGGCTGTCGAGGATGCCGCCCAGCGCCTCCTTGCTGCGCCCCGCCTGAACGGCGTCGAACAGCTCGTTGACCAGGGCGACCAGTTGCTTGTGCTCCTCGTCGAACTGCTTGATCCCGACGCTCAGCTTGTCGTTCCACACCATCAGCGGCATTTCGTTCCGTCCCCTCGCGCTGGGCCTCACATGACCGGCCGGGGAAAACCCCAGGCCGCGAAAGGGTAACGTCTTCGCGTGGACGCTTCAACGGTCGGCAACGCAACGCCCGGAACCAATCCGACGGGCGGCTGTTCGTCAGACGTTTCCAGAACAAAGGAACATTCCATGAACGCGAAACGCGACAGCAATGGCGAGAAGCAGCCCCCTCGCGCAGAGGCCCCGAATCCGGAGAGCAACCCGAAAACGACGCCCGCCGGGGGAACCGACCACTCGAACCGCGAGAAGGACCCGGACGACTGGACGACGGGTGACGAGCCGATGACCGGGGCGCAGGCCTCCTACCTGAAGACGCTCAGCGAGGAGGCCGGCGAAGGCTTCGATGGAGATTTGACGAAGGCCGAAGCCTCCAAACGCATCGACGCCCTTCAGGACAAGACCGGCCGCGGCACCTGACGGGAGACGCCGCGGCCCCAGGCCCAGATGCTCAGGCCCTCAGGCCATCTCCTCCGCGAAATGGCAGGCGACCAGCCGTTCGTCTACGGGGCGCAGCGCCGGCACCTCCGCGGCACAGCGCTCCGTGGCGTGGGGGCAGCGCTTGTGGAAGGGGCAGCCCGGCGGCGGGTTCAGCGGCGAGGGCAACTCGCCCTTGGGGATCACCCGCTCCGCCCGCAGCGCCGGATTCACCCGCGGCGTGGCGGCCATCAGAATGCGGGTGTAGGGGTGGCGCGGGCGGCTGTAGACCACGTCCTTCGGCCCGTGCTCCACCGGACGGCCCAGATACATCACCATGACCGCGTCGGCGATGTGCCGGACCACGCTGAGGTCGTGGGAGATGAACAGGTAGGCGAGGTTCAGCTCCTCCTGAAGATCCATCATCAGGTTCAGCACCTGCGCCTGGATCGACACGTCGAGCGCCGACACCGGCTCGTCCGCCACGACCACCCGCGGGTTCAGCATCAGCGCACGCGCGATGGCGATGCGCTGGCGCTGGCCGCCGGAGAACATGTGCGGGTAGCGGTCGACCTGATCGGGGCGCAGACCGACCTTCGCCATCATGGCGACGGCCCGCTCCCGCCGCTCCTGCTTGCCCATCGGGGTGTTGATGACCAGCGGCTCCGACAGGATCGAGCCCACGGTCTTGCGCGGGTTCAGCGATCCGTAGGGGTTCTGGAACACCATCTGGACGGTGCGCCGCAGTTCCTTCATCTCCGACGCGGTGCGCCCGACCACGTCGCGCCCGTCGTAGAGAAGCTGGCCCGAGGACGGCGGCTCAATCATCGTGACGGAGCGTGCCAGCGTCGACTTGCCGCAGCCGGATTCGCCGACCACGGCCAGCGTCTTTCCGGCTTCGAGCTGGAAGGACACGCCGTCCAGCGCCTTGACGGTGGCCGCCGGCTTGAAAGCGCCGCGCTTCACCGCATAGTGCTTGCGCAGGTGGATGGCTTCCAGGACCACCGGACCGGTGGCCGGCATGACGTCGGTGAGGATGTCGGTCATCACAGAACCTCCCCGGCGCCGACCGGAGCATCGGGACTCAAATTGTCGGATAGCGGATAGAAACAACGCGCCTTGCCGGCGTCCACGTCGAACAGGGCCGGCCGCTCGATGCGGCAGCGGTCGGTGGCGAAGCGGCAGCGCGGGTTGAACAGGCAACCCTGCGGCCGGTCGCCGATGCCCGGCACCACGCCGGGAATCGTCGGCAGCCGGCGCTTGCCGAGCGCCCGCTCCGGCAGTGCGTCGAGCAGCGCGCCGGTGTAGGGGTGGCGCGGCGCCTTGAACAGGGCGTCCACCGGGCGCGTCTCGGCGACCTGACCGGCGTACATGACGACCACCCGCTGCGCCGTCTCCGCCACCACGCCCATGTCGTGGGTGATGAGGATCAGGGCCATGCCCCGCTCCTTCTGGAGGCGGACCAGCAGGTCGAGGATCTGCTTCTGGATGGTCACGTCCAGCGCTGTCGTCGGCTCGTCCGCGACCAGCAGGCGCGGGTTGCAGGCGATGGCGATGGCGATCATCACGCGCTGGTTCATGCCGCCGGAGAGCTGGTGCGGGAAGGCCGACAGGCGGCTTTCCGGGGCCGGGATGCCGACCTGCTCCAGCAGCTCGATGGCGCGGTTGCGCAGCGCCTTGCCGGACAGCCCCTCATGCACCTTCAGCGTCTCCATGATCTGGAAACCGACGGTGAAGCAGGGGTTCAGGCTGGTCATCGGCTCCTGGAAGACCATGGCCACGTCCTTGCCGGTGATCTTCCGGCGCTGCGACGGGCTCATCGCCAGCAGGTCCTTGCCGCCGAACTGCATGCGGTCGGCGATCACCGTGCCGTTGGAGCCGAGCAGGCCCATCACGGCGAGCGAGGTCACGGACTTGCCGGACCCGGACTCGCCGACGATGCCCACCACCTCGCCCTCGTCCACGGTGAGGTCGATCCCGTCCACCGCGCGGAAGGTGCCGGCGCGCGTGGTGAACTCGACGGACAGGTTCTTGATGTCGAGAAGAGGCATGGCAGGCATCAGCGTTTCAGCTTGGGGTCGAGCGCGTCGCGCAGCCCGTCGCCCAGCAGGTTGAAGGCCAGCACCGTCACCAGGATGGCCACACCGGGCCAGGTGACGACCCAGGGGGCGCGCTGGAGGAACTGGAGGGAGGAAGCCAGCATGGTGCCCCATTCCGGCGTCGGCGGCTGCGCGCCCAGGCCGAGGAAGCCCAGCGCCGCGGCATCCAGGATCGCCGTGGAGAAGCCGAGCGTCGCCTGGACGATCAGCGGCGCCACGCAGTTCGGCAGGATCACCACCAGCATCAGCCGCAGCGGCCCGGCTCCCGCCACGCGGGAGGCGACGACGTAGTCCTTGTTCGTCTCCGCCATCACGGCGGCACGGGTCAGGCGGGCGTAGTGCGGGATGACCACGATGGACACGGCCAGCATGGCGTTGACCAGCCCCGGCCCGAGGATCGCCGCCACCACCACGGCCAGCAGCAGGCTGGGCAGCGACAGCAGGATGTCCATAAAGCGCATGACCAGCGCGTCGGTGACGCCGCCGAAGAAGCCGGCGACCATGCCCAGCGCGAGACCGACCGCCAGCGACAGCGTGACGACGATCAGGCCGATCATCATCGACAGCCGAGCGCCGAAGATCAGGCGGGACAGCATGTCGCGCCCGATGTCGTCGGTGCCGAGGAGGAAGGCCCAGCGCCCGCCCTCCTGCCAGACCGGCGGCACCAGGATGGCGTCACGGTACTGGATGTTGGGATCGTGCGGCGCCACCAGCTCGGCGAACAGCGCGACCACCGCGATCAGCAGGATCACGGCGAGGCCGGCCATGGCCCCCTTGTTCTGCCGGAAATGGTACCAGAACTCGACCAGCGGGTGCGGCGGCTGGGAAACCGGCGGGGAGGCGGCCGGAAGAGTCTCCGGAAGGCCCGTCGTCGTAGGAGTCGTCATGGCTCACCTCACCGCGAATGGCGGATGCGCGGGTTCAGGACGCCGTAGAGAACGTCCACCAGCAGGTTCACGGTCATCACCGTCGTCGCGATCAGCAGTACCCCGCCCTGAAGCGCCGGATAATCGCGGCGGTTGATGCTCTCGATCAGCCACTTGCCCACGCCGGGCCAGGAGAAGATGGTCTCGGTCAGGATCGCGCCGCCCAGCAGCGTGCCCACCTGGAGACCGATCACGGTGACCACGGGGATCAGCGCGTTGCGCAGCGCGTGCAGGCCGATCACTCGCTTGCCCGCCAGCCCCTTGGCCTTGGCGGTGCGGATGTAGTCCTCGCCCAGCACCTCCAGCATGGCGGAGCGCGTCATGCGCGCCACGACGGCCAGCGGAACGGTGCCGAGAACGATCATCGGCAGGATGAGGTGGTGCAGCGCCGACCAGAAGGCGCCGTATTCGCCGGCCATCAGCGTGTCGATCAGCATGAAGCCGGTCACCGGCTCCACGTAATAGAGCAGGTCGAGCCGCCCGGACACCGGGGTCCAGCCAAGCCCCACCGAGAAGAACAGGATCAGCAGCAGGCCCCACCAGAAGATCGGCATGGAATAGCCCGTCAGGCTGATGCCCATCACGCCATGGTCGAAGACCGAGCCGCGCCGCACCGCCGCGATGATTCCCGCGGGCAGGCCGACCACGGTGGCGAACAGCATGGCAAGCGCCGCCAGTTCCAGCGTCGCCGGGAACAGCGTCACGAATTCGCTGAACACCGAATTGCGCGTCACCAGCGACACGCCGAGGTCGCCCTGGAGGACGCCGCCGATGTAATCGAGGAACTGCTGCCACAGGGGCCGGTCCAGCCCCAGCTCGTGCCGCAGTTCGAGAAGCCGTTCGGGGGGGATTCCGCGCTCGCCGACGCGCACCTCGATGGGGTCGCCGGGGACAAGGCGGATCAGAAGGAAGGTCAGGAAGGTGACGCCGAGAAAGGTCGGAATCACCAGGCTCACCCGCGTCAGGATGAAGCGTAGCATCGGATCGTCACCGGGGGCTCGAAACGAAAGCAAGGGGGCCGCGGCCCCCTTTTTACCTCTGCATCCGCAAAGGGAAGCCGGGGGTTTAATGCCCCGGCGACCGCTTTGTAAAGCCGCTTGCTACGCTGAGTTTATTGTTTCAAATCGACGCCGTAGAAACGATGGATGCCGAACGGGTCCATCTTGTAATCGACCACATTCTTGCTCAGCGCCATGTGCACGACCGAGTGCGCGACGGTCAGCCACGGGGCCTCTTCCTTGAAGATGACCTGCGCCTGCTCGTACAGCTTGGTGCGGGCGGCGATGTCGGTGGTGCGCTTGGCCTGGAGGACGAGGTCGTCGAACTCCTTGTAGCACCACTTGGCGATGTTCGACCCGCCCGGACGCGCGGCCTCGCAGCCGAGCAGGACGTGCAGGAAGTTGTCGGGGTCGCCGTTGTCGCCGGTCCAGCCCAGCATGCCCATCTGGTGCTCGCCGGCCTGGAGGCGCTTGCGGTACTCGCCCCACTCGTACTGCACGACCTTGGCCTTGATGCCGACCTTGGCGAGGTCAGCCTGCATCATCTCGGCCATGCGCTTGGCGTTGGGGTTGTACGGGCGCTGCACCGGCATGGCCCACAGGTCGGTCTCGAAGCCGTCCGGGAAGCCGGCCTCGGCCAGCAGCTTCTTCGCGCGCTCCGGATCGTAGGGGTAGTCCTCGATCTCCTTGTTGTACGACCACATGGTCGGCGGGATCGGGTTCTTCGCCGGGACGCCGGCGCCCTGGTACACCGCGTCGACCACGGCCTTCTTGTCGATGGCCATGTTCAGCGCGCGGCGGACGCGCACGTCGTCGAAGGGCTTCTTTGTAACGTTGAAGGACAGATAGCCGACGTTCAGGCCTTCCTGCTCCATCAGATTGATGGCGGTGTCCTTCTTCATCGCTTCCAGATCGGCCGGGTTCGGGTACGGCACGATGTGGCACTCGCCGGCCTTCAGCTTGGCGTAGCGGACGGCGGCGTCGGGCGTGATGGCGAAGACGAGGTTGTCGAGCGGCGCCTTGCCGCCCCAATACGGCTCGAACGCCTTGTAACGGATGACGGCGTCCTTCTGGTAGGCGACGAACTGGAACGGGCCGGTGCCGATCGGCGCCTGATCGATCTTGTCGATCTGGTTCTTCTTCTGAAGGGAGTCGGCGTATTCGGCGGACTGGATGGCCGCGAAGGGCATCGCCAGATTGGCGATGAAGGGCGCCTCGACCTTGTTCAGCGTGAACTTGACCGTGTAGTCGTCGACCTTCTCGATCGACTTCAGCAGGTCCGGCATCGCCATGTCGTTGAAGTAGTCATAGGCGCCGCCGGACACCTTGTGGAAGGGATGATCCTTCTTCCACTGACGATTGAACGACCACAGCACGTCGTCCGCGTTGGCGTCGCGGGTCGGCTTGAAATCGTTGTTGCTGTGCCACTTCGCGCCCTTGCGCAGGTGGAACGTGTAGGTCAGCCCGTCCTCCGACACGTCCCACGTCTCGGCGAGGCCGGGGACGACCTTGGTGCCGCCGCGCTCGAACTGCACGAGATTGTTGTACACGGGCAGCGAGACGTCGAAGCTCGTTCCGGTCGTGTTGACCATCGGGTTGAAGTTTTCGGGGCTGCCCTCGGAGCAATAGACGAGGGTCTTGGCGGCCTGGGCCGGCGCAGCAAGCGCCAAGGTGGCGGCAACGCCGAGCCCGGCACCCAGCAGGATGCGCTTCATTCCTAACAACCTCCCGTGTTCGGTCGAATGGCCGCCCGTTCTTTTCGGCGGCCGGTGATGCGGGTTCATTTGGCGCGTGGCCGAATCGTCTGTCAACACGCAACCAAGCCACATCACGCAAGCTCCACGGCGGGCGTCAGGCCAAGCGGAATTTCAGGCGCGGCCCGATCTCCGTGAAGCCTTCGCGCTTGTAGAACCGCAGGGAATCCGGCCAGTCCGCGGCGGACGGCGCCCCCACCTCCACCCGCGTCCAGCGATGGCGACGGCCGTGGTCGAGAACGGCCCGGATCAGCACCCGCCCCACCCCCGCGGAGCGCGACTCCGGTTTCACGTACAATTCCCGGATCGTCCCGAACCGGCCCAACGTGGAGATGCAGGCCCCCTCCGACAGGGTCGCGACGCCGAGCGGGCGCCCCGCCGCATCCTCGGCCAGGAAGACCATGTAGGACTCGCCGGCGCCGCCCAGCAGGGACTCCGCGGCCGCCAGCATGACGGCCCGCGGCGTATCGTTCTGCCCGGCGGTGAGTTCAGAGAGCAGCGCCGCCACGAACCCGGTGACCACACCCGCGTCGGCAAGCCCAGCCTTACGCACACGAATGTCGGTCATGTCCCAACACCTCCGCTCACGTTTCGCGAGGCAATCGTACTTGGGAAGTTTGTGATCCGAAACACCTTGCTTCGATCCTCGACCCTTCGATCCGTAGACCCGACTGCCCCTTTCACCGCACTCCCAACAATCGTGAGGGATATGAATTCAGATGAAGCCGAAACCGAGAAGGCCTATAAACCCCATCAATCACCGGTTATAAAAGTTCAATGATGCACATCAGTGGATACAGCATGCGCCCCATGATCGCCCTGGCTTGCGGGATGTTGCTGTCGGTCGCTCCGGCAATGGCTCAAGCTCAAGGCCCCGACATCCTCACAATATGGCAACAGTTCTCAGTTTCCAATTCACTTGCCAGCAAATGCGTGAAGCCCGACAAAGCGAAACTCACAAAATTTATAGAGAACTACCAAATCATCTCCACTCATGCGACCCTTCGCCTCAAACAAATGAATCCGGAATGGGGCCGCGATCGCGTTGATAAGACGATGACAGAGCACTACACCGCGATTGACAAAGCCGTATCGGAATTTCTTGCTCAAGAAACATGCGGTGGACAGAAAACTAAAGAAGCTTTGCAACGTTTTGATATGCAGGCTGAAATGGATTTTTCCAGAAACAAGCAGTGATCTTGCAGAGGGAATGGCTCCCTATCGCCACTATCCCTCTGCCATTGCGTCAACAGTCAGCAAGCCTCCGCTTCGATGGTCAGGCTGTCCAGGAGAAAGCTGCCGTCCTCCAGGATGTCGAAGTGGCGGCGCACCTCGTCGGAGGCGAGATCCTGCAAGGCGCGGATGGCCTGGGCGCGCAGCTCCGGGGTGGAGGTGCGGGCGGTCCAGACGGCGAACTCCATGCGCAGGCGGCGCGGCGTCAGGCCGGTCACCGCGAAGCCGGCGCGCGACAGGGCGGCCATCCATTCCGCGGCGCTGTAGTTGCGGACGTGCGAGGTGTCGCGCAGCAGCTCCACCGCCTGGAGATGGGTGTCCAACAGCGGGTGCCCCGGCGACACGATGTCCACGAAGACCGCCCGCCCGCCCGGAGCCAGCACCCGCCGCGCCTCGCGCAGGCCGGCCTCGGCGTTCAGCCAGTGATGGGCGCTGAAGCGGCTCAGCACCACGTCGAAATGGCCGTCCGGGAAGGGCAGTCGCTCGGCGGGGGCCTGTGTGGTGGTGATGTTGGCCAAGCCGCGCTCCGCCGCGTTGCGGGCCACCACCTCCAGCATTTGGGCGGTGACGTCCACAGCGACCACCTCGGCGGCGTGGAGGGCGGCGCGGTAGGCGACGTGGCCGCCGCCGCAGCCGAGATCCAGCACGCGGGCGGCGCTCTTCCCGCGCAGCGCATCCTCGATCTGGTCCAGGTCGGCACCGGAGGCGTGGACGACGCTGGTCACATAGGCGTCGGCGCGCTGGCCGTACTGCGCGGCGACGACGCCGTGGTGGCTGTTGCTCATGATGGCGATTCCGTTCGTGTGTGTTGGGGCGGGTTCGTCGTGAGGCTCCAGCATCGGCCGTTCGGCAAACTGGTACAAGGCAAGCGCTTATCCTGGTATAAGCGCTGCCACCATGAGTTCCGACGACGATGCCCGGCACCGGCTGGGCGCCTTCCTGCGCGCCCACCGGGAGCGGCTGACCCCGGCGGAGGCCGGCATCCCGCAAACCGGCTCCGCCCGCCGCCGCACGCCCGGCCTGCGACGGGAGGAGGCCGCCCAGCTCTGCGGCCTCAGCCCGACCTGGTACACTTGGCTGGAACAGGGACGCGAGGTCTCCGTCTCCCCGCAGGCGCTGGCGCGCATCGCCGGGGCGCTGCGGCTGACCGCGGCGGAGCGCGTCTATCTGTTCGAGCTGTCGCGCAAGCGCGATCCCGACACCGACGCGGCGGACCGATCGGACCAGCCGCCGGCTCCGCTGCTCGCGGCGCTGGAGTCGATGACGGCGCCGGCCTATCTGCTCGACCGCGTCTGGAACGCCCGCTGCTGGAATGACGGCGCGGCCCATCTCTTTTCCGGCTGGCTGGGCGGGGTGGAGCGCAACCTGCTGCGCTACGTCTTCCTCGACCCCACCGCGCGGGGCTTCATCGCCGACTGGGAGGACCGCGCCCGTCGGCTGCTGGCCGAGTTCCGCGCCGACACCGCCCGCCGCGCCGGGGATGCCGCTGTGACCGCCCTGGTCGACGGCCTGCGCGCGGCGTCGCCCCGCTTCGCCCGGCTGTGGGAGGACCAGGGCGTGCTGGAGCGGGAGGGCGGCACTCGCGGCTTCACCCATCCCCAGGACGGGACGCTGGTCTACGAACAAGTGACGTTGTGCCCCGCGGGACGATCCGACTACAAGCTGGTGATGCTGCTGGGGCCGCAGGCTCCGTAAGACGCCCACCGACACGCTCCGGACGCCCCATGGACCGCCAGCCGCCCGACGCACCTCAAGACAGTGCCGCGAAGACCAACGCCGTTTTCACAGCCTACAGTCTGTATCTGCTCTCCTCGGCCTTCTTCGCCTCCAATGTGGTGATCGGGCGGGCCGCCGCCGCCATCGTGCCACCGGTCGGGCTGGCCTTCTGGCGCTGGGTGCTGGCCTTCCTGATGATCCTGCCGCTGGCCCTGCCCGGCCTGATCCAGCACCGCCACGTCCTGCGTGCCTCGTGGAAGCGCTTCCTTCTGCTGGGCGCTCTGGCCCAGGGCGTGTGCGGCGCCGTCGTCTATATGGGGCTGGAGCGCACCAGCGCGACCAACGCCGCGCTGATCTACGCCACGAGCCCGGTCATCATTCTGATGATCGCCGCCCTGTGGCTGCGCGAAAAGGTGACGCCGAGGCAGGCCGCGGGAATCGCCGTCGCCATGGCCGGCGTGCTGGTGATCCTGACCCGCGGCGACGCGCAGGCGCTGCTGCACCTGTCCTTCAACGCCGGCGACCTGCTGATCCTGGTGGGGTCGGCGACCTGGGCGGTCTACACGGTGCTGCTGCGCCAGACCCGCAGTTCGCTGCCGGTAGTGACGGTGTTCGCAGCCAACGCGCTGGCCGGCGTTGTCGTGCTCGCCCCCTTCTACGCGTGGGAGACTCTGGCCCTCCGCCCCGTCCCGCTGAGCCTGGACGCCGCCCTCCGCATCGCCGGGGTGGCGCTGTTCGCCTCCGTCCTGGCCTTCCTGACCTATCAGAAGACGATCAACCTGATGGGGCCGGCGCGGGCCGGCACCTCGCTCTACGTCATGCCGCTTTGGGCGGCGGTGGCGGCATGGGCGCTCCTGGGGGAGCAGTTCCAGATGTTCCACCTGCTGGGCGTCCTGCTGGTGCTGCCGGGGGTGGCGCTGGCGACCCTGCCGCCGCGCGCCGCCCCCGCCAATCCCATCAGCCGATCATCGGAAGCGTGAGCCCCTGCTCCTTGGCGCAGTCCTTCGCGATGTCGTAGCCGGCGTCGGCGTGGCGCATCACGCCGGTGCCCGGATCGTTGGTCAGCACCCGCTCCAGCCGCTTGGCCGCGGCGTCCGTCCCGTCGGCGACGATGACCATGCCGGAATGCTGGCTGAAGCCCATGCCGACGCCGCCGCCATGGTGCAGCGACACCCAGGTCGCCCCCGAGGCGCAGTTCAGCAGCGCGTTCAGCAGCGGCCAGTCGGAGACCGCGTCGGACCCGTCGATCATCCCCTCCGTCTCGCGGTTCGGGCTGGCGACCGAGCCGCTGTCGAGATGGTCGCGCCCGATGACGATGGGGGCCTTCAGTTCGCCCTTCGCCACCATCTCGTTGAAGGCGAGGCCGAGCCGCGCCCGGTCGCCCAGACCCACCCAGCAGATGCGCGCCGGCAGGCCCTGGAAGCGGATGCGCTCGCGCGCCATGTCCAGCCAGTTGTGCAGGTGCGGGTTGTCGGGGATCAGCTCCTTCACCTTGGCGTCGGTGCGGTAGATGTCCTCCGGGTCGCCGGACAGGGCGGCCCAGCGGAAGGGGCCGATGCCGCGGCAGAACAGCGGCCGGATGTAGGCCGGAACGAAACCGGGGAAGGCGAAGGCGTCGGCCACCCCCTCGTCCTTGGCGACCTGCCGGATGTTGTTGCCGTAATCCAGCGTCGGCACGCCCATGGCGTGGAAGTCCAGCATGGCGCGGACATGGACCGCCATCGACGCCTTGGCCGCCGCGACCACAGCCGCCGGGTCGCTGCGGCGCTTCGTCTCGGCCTCCTCCATCGTCCAGCCGGCGGGCAGATAGCCGTTCAGCGGGTCGTGGGCGCTGGTCTGGTCGGTCACCGCGTCGGGGCGGAAGCGCGGGTCGGTCTTGGCGCGGCGCACCAGCTCCGGGAACACCTCCGCGGCGTTGCCGAGCAGACCGACCGACACCGCCGTGCCGGCGGCCTGGGCCTCCCAGAGGATCGCCATGGCCTCGTCGAGACTGGTGGCCGAGCGGTCGAGATACTTGGTCTCCAGCCGCCGCTCGATGCTGCGGGCGGAGCATTCCACGGCCAGCATCGACGCCCCGGCCATGGTCGCGGCCAGCGGCTGCGCGCCGCCCATGCCGCCCAGACCGCCGGTCAGAATCCAGCGGCCCTTGAGGTCGCCGCCGTAATGCCGCCGCCCGACCTCCACGAAGGTTTCGTAGGTGCCCTGGACGATGCCCTGGCTGCCGATGTAGATCCAGGACCCGGCGGTCATCTGGCCGTACATCATCAGGCCCTTGGCGTCCAGTTCCCGGAAATGGTCCCAGGTCGCCCAATGCGGCACGAGGTTGGAGTTGGCGATCAGCACACGCGGCGCGTCCGCGTGGGTGCGGAAGACGCCGACCGGCTTGCCCGACTGGACCAGCAGCGTCTCGTCCTCGTTCAGGGTCTTCAGCGACGCCACGATGGCGTCGAAACAATCCCAGTTCCGCGCCGCCCGTCCGATGCCGCCATAGACCACCAACTCGTCCGGGTTCTCCGCCACGTCGGGGTCGAGGTTGTTCATCAGCATGCGCAGCGGCGCCTCGGTCAGCCAGGACTTGGCGGACAGGTCGGTGCCGTGCGGCGCCCGGATGACGCGGCGGTTGGCCGGCTGCCCGGCCGGCGGCTTGGTGTCGGACATGTGACTCGTCCCTCTCGAATTCTGCTTGATGCGTTTGTTGTTTTCAGACGGGAACAGTGCCGCCGCCCAGGAGAACGGTCAACGTTTCCCAAGGGGTGGAGCGGGTGCGGGCGTGCAGACGCTTGTCCAACGTGACGAGCGGCGCGCCACGCGATTCAGCAAGCGCCAGATAGGCGCAGTCATACACTGGATGATCCAGTTGACGGGCGATGCGAAGCGCCTGTGACCATACGACGGTCGGCGAAACCAGTTCGGTCAGGGCGCGCGGAATGCGCTCCACAATGCCTTCGGCCTGCTCTCCCTGGATACCGCCGCGCCGCGCGATCTTCCAGACGGCGTTGGCGACCTCGATCAAGATGAAGTCCGGAGCGATCAAGGGCCGTGATGACAGGAGAAGGGCTTCCGCCACTTCTGCCAAGGGGTCTTCGACGCCCCATAGAACCGCGACGCTGGCATCCACCACCAGAGTCATCGCTCGCGTCCCTCGCGAATCACGGCGGCGACGTCGATGGACGCGCCGGGTGGCGTCAGCGCGCGGATGCGCCGGAACTCCTCGACCAGCGCCCTGCGTTCAGGAGGGGGCACCGCCGTCGCCTCCTCGACGATCCGACCGATCTCCTCTTCGACGGACCGGCCGGCGATGCTGGCCCGCATCTTCAAGCGGTCGAGCACGTCTTCCTCGATCCTGAGCGTGATCTCCCCCATCGCCGGCTCACCTCCGTCCGCGTTGCCCCGATGTTAGCCTACCCTTGGAGCGATTTCACCAGCCGCCCGTCCCGCACCACCGCCGCGCAGGGGGTGGCGCCCAGCCAGTAGCACAGCTCCGCCGGGTCGCCGACGTCCCACACCGCCAGATCGGCGGCCTTGCCGGGCTCCAGCGTGCCGTGGGTGGCGGCCATGCCGAGCGCCTGGGCGGCGTTGCGGGTGACCCCGGCCAGCGCCTCCTGCGGGGTCAGGCGGAACAGGGTGCAGGCCATGTTCAGCATCAGCAGCAGCGACACGGCGGGCGAGGTGCCGGGGTTGCAGTCGGTGGACACCGCCATCGGCACGCCGTGGCGCCGGAACAGCGCGATGGGCGGCAGCTTGGTCTCGCGCAGCGTGTAGAAGGCGCCGGGCAGCAGCACGGCCACCGTCCCCGCCGCAGCCATCGCCCGCGCGCCCTCCTCGCCGGTGTGCTCCACATGGTCGGCGGACAGCGCCTTGTAGCGCGCGGCCAGCGCGGCCCCGCCGCCGTCCGAGAGCTGGTCGGCGTGCAGCTTCACCGGCAGGCCGAGCCGCCGCGCGGTGTCGAACACGCGGGCCGTCTGCTCCGGCGAGAAGGCGATGCGCTCACAGAAGGCATCGACCGCGTCGAGCAGGCCCTCCGCGGCCAGGGTGGGCAGGATCTCATCGCAGACCAGCGCGATGTAGTCGTCCGCCCGCCCGGCGAATTCCGGCGGCAGGGCGTGGGCGGCCAGCCCGGTCGTCCGCACCGTGACGGGGAAGCGCTCGCCCAGCGCCCGCGCCGCGCGCAGCATCCGCCGCTCCGTGGCGAGGTCGAGGCCGTAGCCGGATTTCACCTCCACCACCGTCACGCCCTCGGCCAGCAGCCGTTGCAGCCGGACGGCGGCGCTGGCGATCAGCCCGTCCTCGTCGGCGGCGCGGGTCGCGGCGACGGTGGAGGCGATGCCCCCGCCGGCCCGCGCGATCTCCTCGTAGGTCGCCCCTTCCAGCCGCATCTCGAACTCGCGGGCGCGGTTGCCGCCGAAAACCAGATGGGTGTGGCAGTCGATCAGCCCTGGCGTGACCCAGCGCCCGCCCAGGTCATGCTCCTCGGCGGCGCGGCCGGCGGGCCGGTCCTTGGCGGCGCCGATCCAGGCGATCCGTCCGTCCTTCACGGCGATCACCGCGTCCCGAACCGGGCCCGCCGGCCCCATGGTGGCCGCATGACCGTTGAACCACAGGCTGTCCCACTCCATCATCCCCTCCCCGGCTTCGCGCCGCTGTCCACCCCACCTTACCATCGCCATGCCCGACACCGACACCACCCCAGCCCCGCGTTCCGCGCATCCGGTCCTGCTCTGCGCCGATGACTACGGCCTGTCGCCGGGGGTCAACGAGGCCATCCGCGACCTCATCGCCGCCGGACGGCTGACCGCCACCTCGGCCATGACGCTCTGCCCCTACTGGGCGGAGGGAGCGGCGCCGCTGAAGGAGCTGTCCGACAAGGCCGACGTCGGGCTGCATTTCACGTTGACCGACCAGCCGCCGCTGGGATCCCTGCCCAGGCTGGCGCCGGACGGAAAGCTGCCTCCCCTGGGACGGCTGATGAAACTGGCCTACAGCGGCGGCCTCGACCCCCGGGAAATCCGGGCGGAGCTGGCCCGGCAGATCGACGCCTTCGCCGCGGCCTGGGGCGGACCACCCGCCTACATCGATGGTCACCAGCACGTTCACCAGCTTCCCACCGTGCGCGAGGCGGTGGCCGACGCCCTGGCCGCCCTGCCCGGCGCCTATGTCCGCCTGTGCGGGGAGCCAATGGGAGCCGTCCTGCGCCGCGGCGTGGCGGTGCCGAAGACCTTGCTGATCGGCGGGCTCGGCGGCGGGCTGGCGCGGCTGGCGCGGGCGCGCGGCATTCCCGCCAACGACCGCTTCGCCGGGGTCTACGACTTCTCCGGACGCCAGCCCTTCCCGGATCTTATGGCGCGCTTCCTCGACCGTCCCGCCGGACGGCTGCTGGTGATGGTCCATCCCGGAGTCCCGGACGAGGCCTTGCGCCGCGCCGACCCGCTGGTGGACCAGCGCAAGGTGGAGCACGACTTTTTGAGGAGCCCGGCCTTCGCCGCCCTGCTCGCCGAGAAGAACATCCGGCTCGCCCGCTTCGCCGGGTTCCCGGCGCCCTGACACAACCTCCCGCTTCTCCGCCCCCTCCGGCGGCATAGTCTCGCCGGTCATTCTTGACCGCTGCAATTGTTCGCCCCTACCATCGTTACGACACGGCCGGATCGAGGGGACTCTTCCTGGCGAAGAGACGAACAACAAGATCCCCTCGACGGGAAACGGCCTTCAAAAAGGGATGCGGGACATGTTGAACGACGGGCAAAACAACGGGATGTCGTCCGGGCCACCGGGCGGCCAGAGTTCCAGCGGATGGGTCGATTTCTGGAACCGCCCCAACGCCATCTACGCGAACCAGCGCAATCTGGAAGCGCATTTCGCCTGCCTGCAGAACGACCTCGACGCCCATCTTCCGGCAGGGGGGACCGTCCTGGATTTCGGCTGCGGCGATGCGCTGGCGGCGGAAGCGATGGCGAAGCGCTGCCGGAACGTCTGGCTGTACGACGCAGCCCCCGCGGTGCGGGAACGCCTGCGCGAGCGGCTGTCCGGCCATCCCGGAATCCGCATTCTCGACGACGACGACCTCGCCGCCCTGCCGACGGGCAGCGTCGATCTGGTGCTGGCCGTCTCCGTGCTGCAGTACATCCCGCGCGAGAAACTGGAAGGCGTCCTTCACCGGTGGCGCCACCTGATCGGCGCGCGGGGGCATATCCTCATCGCCGATGTGGTGGAACCCGACACGCCGATGCTGCGCGACATCGCCAGCCAGCTCAGCATGGCGCGCCGGCACGGCTTCCTGATGGCGGCGCTGATGGGTCTGGGGCGCATGGCCCTGTCCGACTACCGCCGCATCCGGCGCGAGGCCGGCTTTTCCACCTACACGCCGGCGGAACTCCAGGCCCGGCTGTCCGCCGCCGGGCTGCGCAGCGATCGTCTTCCGAAGAACATCGGCCCGACACCGCACCGCCATTCCTTTGTCGCCCGCCCCCATGGCGAGCCGACCGGCGCTCAGCCGGCGGATGATCCGTCCCTGAAAGTCCAGTAGCGGTTCGCGCCGAAGCTCCACAGCATCACCAGCGCTGTCGCGGTGAGCTGGGCCGGCAGGTAATGCAGGCCCAGCCGCTGCGCCAAGGCCCACATGATGGCGCTGTTGAGGCACAGCCCAACGGCTGCAACGGCGACGAACTTCGTCGCCGTGGGCAGATGCTCCTGCTCGCTGCGGAAGACATGGCCGTAGTTCAGCAGGTAGCTGATGACGCCACCGACGAGGAAGCCCGCCGCCGAGGCCAGAACCGGCGGGGCCGCCGCCAGCTCCGACAGGGCGATCAGCACGCCGTAATGGCCGACCGCCGCCGCGCAGCCGACCACCGCGAAGAGCAGGAATTGGACCAGCGGTGCGTGCGCCGCCCGGCCCCCGGTGAATCTTGCCCCGGTCAATCCTCGTTCTCGACCCATTCCCTCTGCCGCAGCTTGTAGCGCTGGATCTTGCCCGTCTCCGTCCGCGGCAACTGCTCCAGGAACTCCACCGCGCGGGGGTACTTGTAGGGGGCGATCCGGTCCTTGACGTAGCATTGCAGCCGTTCCGCCAGATCGTCGCTGGGCCGCACGCCGTCGCGGGTGACGATGAAGGCCTTGGGGATGGAGCCGCGCAGCGGATCGGGCGCCGCGATGACCGCGCACTCCTCCACCGCCTCGTGGCCGAGCAGGACGTCCTCCACCTCCAGGCCGGAAATCTTGTAGCCGGCGGAGACGATCAGGTCGTCGGTCCGCGCGTGATACCAGAAATAGCCGTCCTCATCCATGCGGAAGGCGTCGCCGGTCAGGTTCCAGCCGCCCTGCACGTAGTTCTCCTGGCGCGGGTCGTCCAGATAGATGCAGCCGGTCGGGCCGCGCACGGCCAGCCGCCCGATCTGGCCGGGAGGCAGCGGGGTCAGGCTGTCATCGACCACGCGGGCCTCGTACCCCGGAACCACCGTCCCGGTGGCGCCGGGCCGGACGGCGCCGGGCGGCGAATGCAGGACGGCGTTCAGCATCTCCGTGGTGCCGAAGCTGTCGAGGATCTCCATCCCCGTCACCGCCTGCCAACCCTCCAGCGTGGTGGCGGGCAGCGGCTCCCCCGCCGAGACGCAGGCGCGCAACGTGCGCAGCCCCTCGGCCAGGGACGGATCCTCCTCGATCCGCGCGGTCATGGCGCGGTAGACGGTCGGCACGGTGAACATCACCGTCGCCTTGTGCTTCGCGGTCACTTCCAGCAGCCGTTCCGGCGTGGCCCGGTCCAGCAGCACGACCGACGCCCCCACCCGCAGCGGGAACAGCAGCATTCCCCCCTGCCCGTAGGCGAAGGCGAGCGACGGGGTCCCGCAGAACACGTCGTCGCCGCCGGTCTTCAGCAGCGACTGCGGCGACAGGTCGGCCACCGCCAGGAGGTCACGGTGGAAATGCGCGGTCGCCTTGGGCTTGCCCGTGGTTCCGGAGGTGAAGGCGATCAGCGCCACGTCGTCGGCGGCGGTGTCCACCGCGGCGAAGCCGGCTTCGATTTCCTCCAGCCGCACTTCGAGGTCGCCGCCGTTGAAGGTCACGACGGGCATCCCCCCACCCATGGCCTCCGCCGCGGCGTTCAGATCCTTGGCGAAGCGCGCGTCGCACAGCGCCAGCGAGACGGCGGCGCGGTCGAGGATGCTTTCCAGCTCCGTCGCGCGCAGCAGCGGCATGGTCGGCACCACGACCGCACCGGCCTTCAGCACCGCCAGCCAGCAGGCGGCGAGCATCGGCGTGTTGGTCCCGCGCACCAGCACCCGATTGCCTGGAACGATGCCGAACCGCTCGGTCAGCAGGCGGGCGATGCGGTCCACCGTGTCGCGGAAGCGGCCATAGCTCCACACGTCGCCGTTGCCGATGACGCAGGGCCTTTCGTCCCAGCCGCGCTCGCGCCAGACGTCAAGCAGGGCCGCGGCGGCGTTCAGACGCTCGGGATAGGTGAGTTCGGGGCGGTCGTAGGAGAAATCGGGCATCTGCTCCGGCGGCGGCAGCCGGTCGCGCGTGAAACTGTCGATGTGACCGGACCGAATCATCCCCTGACGCCTCCGCCGCGCACCGTGTTCTTGAGCTTTCCCAACAAACCCAACAGCTGGACCACATCCCCGTGGGGCATTCCCGCCGTCAATTCGGCCAGCCAGCGGCGTTGCGCCGCCGCGATGGCCTGTGCCAGCGCGCTGCCTTCAGGGGTGATCCGGACAAACTGCATGCGCCGGTCGTTCGACGCCGCGGCGCGCGTGACCAGCCCGTCGACAGACAGCCGTTCTACAATGCCGGTGACGTTGCCGTTGGTGACCATCATGCGCTTCGACAGCTCGCCCATGGTCAGCCCTTCCGGCTGACGATCGAGCAGGCTCAGCAGGTCGAAACGCGGCTGCGTGGTTTTGAACTCGTCGCGCAAACGGCTGCGCAACCGGGCGCCGATCAGAACGGCGCACGCCGAAAGACGCAACCAGAGGCGCATCTCCGGGGAGGCAGCAAGGTCAGCCGCAGCCTCCACATCGACCGACACGTCCCCCTGCGCCTCGGCCGATGTCTCGGCCGCTGCGGTGGCGGGTCCCTTCACGGTCTGTCTCCACTCCCGGTGGGAGGCATCCGCCGCAGCGCCGCCTCTTCTTTGTTCGAAGGCTTACTGTAGTTGGACGCTCGGCCTTTGAGCCATGCAAGGAAGGAATGCTTGGTGCACAAGCAATAATCATCTGCGCAGAGATCGGGCGCTTTTTTCGGTGAGCGCCGCAGCGGTTACTCGGCGCTCAGATACAGGTCGATTTCGCCCTGTTCCATGACGTGGGCGGTGCCGTGGATGATGCCGTTGGCGACCTGGATGATTCGATGGATCATCGCGACCGAGGTTTGACAGTCCAGCCGCAGCTTGTCGCTTGCCCCATCCTGGATATCGACGGACACGCGCTCCAGCGTGTGACGGACCACTTGGTGCGCCTGGGCGATGGTGTCCTCGAACGGCCGCTTGAACTTGGCGGGGACGTGGCCGTACGCCTCGATGGCAAGGTCCCTGTCCGAGAATCCGCTGTCGCGGAAATGCTCCGGATAGCTCTTGGGCTGCCAGATCAGGCATTCCTCCAGCATGTCCGGCATGTCCGGAATCATCTCGATCAGCATCACAATCTCGTTGAAGTGATTGAGATAATCGGTGGCGAGCAGGGTCTTGTCGGAAATGTTGGTGCCGACCACGCGCTGACGCCAAGCGTGGAAATCCGCCAATTCGTCCGGCGGAACACCTTCGGTCACCGACGGTTCGGATTCGGGCGGATCAGAGTCTGCCGGGTCGAAATCTGGTTCGGTCATTCGCGACTCTGGCATGCGCGGCTCTGGCATACGCGGTTCGACAGGCACGGGTCTGGCGAGACGGTGCCGGGCGGCTTCCAAGCCGTTCCGCCACCGGTGCGCGACGCCGGGGACAGTCAGTAATATCGCACTCATCCCTGTGCAAGCCCACCGGCGCGCTTTTTTGTGATGCCGTGCAAAAAAAACGCCGCCGGCGCGTCCCCGGTGGGACAAGCGCTGCGGCGGCAGTGACTGGCGGTTCAGGGAGGAATCACACCATTGCCACTTCCAACAACCGCCGCTTGCCGATTGTTCCGCCACCCCCGCAGGTGCAGCGAAGCGAAGGGTGCCGGTGCGCCCGGAAGGATCGAGAGCCCAAGCGGACGAAGTATCACCTGGCCCGATCGGCGACGCGACTTAACCCGTTCAAGCTATCCCGAATAACCCTTTCGTCGTCACTCCAGATACGGCGCGAACTGCGCCATATGAAATTAACTTTGTAAGCGATCGGACGGGAACATTCGGCAAAGTCCGGGAAACGCGGCAGGCAAGCCAGCACCTCGCGGCGGTCCGCACTGGCTGGAGGTACGGGGAAAACGTCATGGATCAGAACACCCGCCACCTGATGGAACATCTGCCTTACCTGCGACGCTACGCGCGGGCCTTGACCGGCACGTCGACGCAGGGAGATGCCCTGGTGACGCGCACTTTGGAATGGTACCTGGATGGTCCTGGAGGATCGGCGGCGGTGGTCCTGTCGCGCGCCTCGCTCTACCGGTACCTGAACCAATTGCAGGACAGTTCCGGCGCCAGGGCAGGCGCCGCCGGCGCCCATCCGGTCGAAGCCGCGCTGCACAGCCTGGACGAAATGGACCGCCGCCTCTACCTGCTGGTCAACCTTGAGGATCTGCCGGTCGCCGACGCCGCCACTGTGTTGGGAATAGCCCCGGAGGACGCCGTGGAACGGCTGAACTTCGCGCGCGAACGGGTGCGGTCGAAACTGACGGCGACGATCCTGATCGTCGAGGACGACGCCATCATCGCTTTCGATCTGGCGGAGACGGTGCGCGGCATGGGCCACACCGTCTGCGGCAACGCCGCCACCATGGACCAAGCGCTGAGCCTGGCCTCCCGCCACGCGCCGACACTGGCGCTGATGGACATCCGTCTGGCCGAGGGCGACAACGGAATCGAGGTGGCGCGGGAACTTCGCCGCCAGCGCTTCCTGCCGGTGATCTTCGTCACCGCCTTCCCCAACGAGTTGGCCAAGCAAGGGCTGGAGCATCTGGGCCCGGTGATCCCCAAGCCCTTCACCCGCGAGCAGATCGAACAGGCGATCACCCGCGCCGTCTTCACCCCCCACCCCGAGGAAGCCTCGCTCGCAATGAAGCACTGAGGTTCCGCGGAAGGGAAGAGCGGAGCAGCCCGCTTTACTTGAACACCACGGTGCGCCCGCCGTTCAGCAGGACGCGGTGTTCGACATGATAGCGGACCGCCCGAGCCAGCACGATGTTCTCGATGTCGCGCCCGATGGCCACCAGGTCGTCGGGCGTCATCGTGTGATCGACGCGCTCCGCCTCCTGCTCGATGATCGGACCCTCGTCCAGGTTCGAGGTGACGTAGTGGGCGGTGGCGCCGATCAGCTTCACGCCGCGGGCGTGCGCCTGGTGGTACGGCTTGGCGCCCTTGAAGCTGGGCAGGAAGGAATGGTGGATGTTGATGACCCGCCCGGCCATCCGCTCGCACAGGGCCGGGGACAGCACCTGCATGTAGCGGGCGAGCACGACCAGATCGATCTTTTCCTGCTCCGCGATCTCCAGCAGCCGGGCCTCCTGCTGGGCCTTGCTGTCGTTGGTCACCGGCAGGTAATGGAACGGGATGTTGTGCCACGCCGCCAGCTGGTAGAAGTCGCGGTGGTTGGAGACGATGGCCGGGATCTCGATCGGCAGATAGCCGGTGCGGTAGCGGTACAGCAGGTCGTTCAGGCAATGGCCGAACTTCGAGACCATGATCAGCACGCGCTGGCGCCGTCCGGCGTCGTGCAGTTTCCAGGTCATGCCGAAGCGCTCGGCCACCTGCTCGGCGAAGGCCGCCTGAAGCTCCGCCTGCGACGGCCCCGACGCCTCGGCGGAGAAATGGATGCGCAGGAAGAACAGATTGGTCCCGCGGTCGCCGAACTGCGCGCTGTCGATGATGTTGCACGACCGCTCGGCCAGGAATCCCGACACGGCGTAGACGATGCCCACGGCATCGGGGCACGAGACGGTGAGGATGTATTCAGAAGCGGTGCCGGACATGCGCGCCTACCGTTGCGACCTGGAATCGAGGGCGGATTCCCTAGCACGATCGTCCGCGGGATGCATCGTGCAATGTGGGAATACCGGAACGCCCTTCCGGCAGCATTTGGTAAGGATTCCCATGCGATGATGAGCCGTTTCGGCATCGGGCCGACCGCGGAGGCGAACCATGGGCATGGGCGGCAAGATCATCGGCGAATACGCCAAGGGCAAGGTTGACAAGCTGCTGACGCCGGAAGCGGCGGAAAGCACCTCGCGGCACCGGATCATGCACTTCCTGGAGAACATGGAAGCGGCGGTGCTGGAGGCGAACTGCGAGGTGATGGGACGGGAACTGCCCAACCTCGACCAGACCTCCTTCCTGCGGATGGCCGTGCGGGTGGCGGAGCTGCGGGCCGACTATCTGCGCGCCGGGCTGAAGGTGGCGGATCACCGGCACCCCAACGCCGCCGCCATCGACGAGCTGGCCCGCGTCCGCCGCGCCTACGAGGAGATGCAGGCGGTCTTCGAAGCGGCGGAGCGGGTGATCGAGCGGGGCTACGTGAAGCTGGGCTGAGGGAGCCTCCTTCCCAGCGTCACGGCCCGGTCGATGCCAGGATATCAGGCGTCCATGCCGGGGTGGCGGTAGACCATCGGCCCCGGCCCGCCCTCCTCGCCGTTCTTCTCCGGAAGCTGGGGCTGCGGCAGGGCGTAGAATTTCGGCTTGTCGGGGTCCAGCGTCTTCTCGAAAGGCAGCGTCATCGCCATGCCGGAGCGGTTCCTCTCCGCCTCGCGCATCGCCTGCTGGAGCTGTTCGGCCAGCTTCTGGTCCCAGGCCAGCTTGTAATAGCGCGGCTCGGCCCCGCCATCGAGCTGGAGCCACAGGTAGATCCCCTGCCCCTCCTTGATCTGGGCGCCCAGGATGGTGGCCTGGGCGGTGGCGCTCTGCGCCCATTCCATGCGGACCGGCTTCGGCTTGCTCAGCAGGTCGGCCATGCCGGCGTAGGCGACGGGCATGAAGCCGATGGAGACGGCGACCGCCGACACCTTCACCCACAGCCGGCGCGGCGCCCAGATGGCGATGGTGGCGAGCGTGGCGGCCAGGGCGACCGCGGCGACCTGGAAGTCGAGCAGTTGGGTCATGATTTCCTTCCGCTGCGCAGGGGCTTGTGGAGGCTGTGCACGCTGTCGCCGACCAGCTCGCCGGCCTCCGTCAGCTTGAAGCGGAAGACGGTCAGCTCCTGCCCCTCCCGGTCGAGCTGGACGGTGGTGGCGAGGAGCTGGCGCGCGTTGTCGCCGTCCGGCCGTTTGGCGCTGACCACCACGGTGACCGGCACCGGGAAGAGCGCCGCCTTGTTCCGGTAGAGATGCAGGTTCACCGCGTATTCGCCCGGCGGGATGCCGCGGCTGTAGCTGGCCTCGTAGTTCAGCTTCGTCGGGTCGGCGTTGCGGCCGAGATCGTCGCGCAGCAGGTTGAAGATCACGCCCGACTTGTTGGAATAGCCGACCGGCACGTCGCCCGGCGCCTCCACCCACAGGTCCACGTCGGCGTCCAGCTCGTCGGGCCAGCGGGCCTCGATCATGACGTTGCCGGGTGCCGCAACGCCCGCCGTGTCGGCCTGCTTGGCCTCCGGCCGAATGTGCGGAAGCAGCAGGATGACCACCGCCACGAAGCCGCAGAGCGCCAGCGTGATGACGTCGCGGAAGACGGTGCCGGCATCGTCCTCCTCGAACTGGTCAAGGGCCTGCATGGCGTTCCCCCACGGCGACGATCTCGGTGATCAGGTTCACCGTGGCGCCGGACAGCAGGCCGATGTTGACGTTCAGCCAGATGTTCAGGACGCCGCCGACCAGCGTGGTGTAAAGCGCGACGGCCATACCCTCGATCAGCTTCGACACCATCGGGCCGATAGCGGCGACGTCGCCGGCCTTCTCCGGATCGACGCCCGACAGGGCCATGATGAAGCCGATGACGGTGCCGATCAGCCCGAGGATCACCAGGGTCGAGGAAATCTGCCGCACCGTGCCGATGCGCGCCGACAGCTTGAACTTCAGGGACGATGCGGCGATCGACCGCGCCCCGGAATCCCGTCCGCGCACCTCCGCCAGATAGCGCGCGGCGCGCGACGGGACGGAGGGGTCGAATTCCTTGGCGCGGTTCAATTCGCGGCTGGTGCGCAGGATGCGCTGCGCCGACAGCCCCATTCCGGCCAGGAAGACCAGGAAGATCAGCAAGCACAGATGCGTGCTGTCGGTGGCGACGATGGGGTCGATCAGCCCCTCCGCCCAGGCGGCGGCGAGAAGGGCGAGACCGGCGGCGTTGACGACCGCGAAACGCAGAAGCAGCAGGTAGCGTTGCGACACCAGCGACAGGCCGGCGGTCAGCTGGCCGCCACGGCGGCGGCGCACGGTGGGCACGAGGGAATGAGCGGGGACGTTCTGGGCGTCTTCGGCCATGGCGTCCGAAACAGCGTCCGACATCGGGCAACCCTCCATCCAGGGAGCAGGGAGCGTTCAGGGCGGCACTCCGCAACCGGCGTGCCAGCGGTACTTCGTCGGTCTCGCCCAATCCCGCAGCCTGCCGCCCCGGCCTGTTCATGTGCTTGGCCGGATGGGATAAATCGCCCCTGTGACAAACAGGCTACCCCGGAAGTCTGTCCGGCATCGCCGCAGCCCCCATTGCTTTGGATCAACGGGTTCCACGATTTCGGTCGGCCCTGTGATTAAATTCTGGTCAAAGCCCAGGATCCGACCCATTCATTGCTTATGAAATAAGCAAAGTTATGCTGCGTCGCAGCATTGAAGTGTTGCATTGCCATAGGTGCCGAGAACGCGCGCGAATACAGAAAACCCCTTTCCCGCCATTGCGGAAAAGGGGTTTGCGGATGGATTCGTTCGTATTCGTGCGATCAGGCGTCGCGGTAATGTTCCAATTCGCGCCGAAGGTCGGTAACTTCGCGCTGCAACGCAACCACCCGGCCGACGTCGGGAGCCGTGCGGCGCTCTTCCTTTTCGAGTTCGTCTTCGACCTCGCGCTGCTCCTGCCGGATGATGTTGAACAAGGCTTTCCTCAACATCGCCACCTCCCGAGCTTATTTCTAAAATTTTAGCGCTTTCGGCCATCATCATCAAGGAATTCTTGGGAAGAGTCGAATCTTCATCGGGTGCCGTCTCCCTCCATGATGGCTTGGCCGCGACAATTGGCGGAGCTAACCCGGCCGGCCTTGACAACCCTTTTGCGCGTCCCCATTGGTTAACGCTCACACCTTGGGCTCAACCTCAGGCCTGTTCGGGCCGGACGCCGCCTTTCCGACTGCGCTCAGGACTTTTGGTTTCGGCGGCCCCAACTCCTTGCGGAATCAGGGGCGAATGGAACGCAGACGTCTTCTCCAGTTGGCGCTGACCGCCCCCCTCGCCGGGGCCGGCGCCTTGCTGTTCCCGCACGCCGCGGGCGCCCAGAGCAAGCCCCGCCCGGCGGCGCGGCCGCGCATGGTGGTGCTCGACCCCGGCCATGGCGGCATCGACCCGGGCGCCATCGGCGCCCGCGGCACGCAGGAAAAAGAGATCACCCTGCACATCGCGCAGGAGGTTGGGCGGCTGCTGTCCCGGCAGCACAAGCTGGGGGTGACTCTGACCCGCGACGGCGACCGCTTCCTGGCGCTGGGCGAGCGGGTGGACGCCGCGCGCGCGGCGCGGGCCGACCTGTTCGTGTCCATCCACGCCGACAGCGCGCCCAACCGCGAGGCCCGCGGCCTGTCCGCCTACACCCTGTCCGAGAAGAGCTCCGACTCCTTCGCCGCGGCGCTGGCGCACAAGGAGAACGCGGTGGACCGGCTGGGTGGCGTCGACGTGAAGGACGCCAAGAAGGCCGTGAAGGAGATCCTGCTCGACCTGACGGCGCGCCACACCAAGCACGCGGCGCTGGTGGCCCGGCACGCGATCGTGAAGGGGGCGGGGAAGGATATGCTGCTGCTGGACAACCCGATGCGCTCGGCCAACTTCGCGGTGCTCAAGGCGCCGGACATCCCGTCCGTTCTGCTGGAGACCGGCTTCCTGTCGAATCCGAAGGACGAGGCGATCCTGCGCGACCCCAAGGCGCGGCAGAAGATCGCCCGCGTTCTCGCGCGCGAAATCGCCGGGCTGGTGACGCGCGCGCCCTTCGCCTAGCCCGGATTCCTTCGCGCTCGCAGCGAGTGAAACATTCGTGCATCACCCCGGGACAAAACCACGATGAAGCCTGACACCCCCAAGATTCCCCATTGCCAACGCACCTGCGGCATGACTTTTTCCGCCCGCCCGTTCTTTCGGCGGGCCGGGGATCGGAGGCAGAGCGTGTCGGGGTTTGGCCGCCTTTGGGCGCTGGTCGGGATGGCCGCTGTCGCGGGTCTTGAGTCTGGCTGCGCGCCCGTCGTGCTGGGCGCCGCCGGGGGCACCGCCGTCGTCGCGGCCAGCGAGCACCGGGGCCTGTCCGGCTTCGCCTCGGACACCGAGATCAAGGCCCGCATCAACCATCTGTGGTTCCAGCATTCGCTGGAAATGCACAGCCGCATCGGCCTGACGGTCGACCAGGGCCGCGTGCTGCTGACCGGACGCGCCACCGACGCCCAGATGCGCCTCGACGCCGTGCGCCTGTGCTGGCAGGTGGAGGGCGTCAAGGAAGTCATCAACGAGATCCAGGTGGACACCGACTCGGGCATCATGGACAGCGCCCGCGACACCTGGATCACCACGCAGCTGCGCACCAAGCTGACCTTCGATTCACAAATTCATAGCCAGAATTTCAGCATCGATACCGTCAACGGCGTCGTCTATCTCATGGGTCTGGCCACCCACCAGGGCGAGCTCGACCGCGTGATCGAGCACGCCCGCACGCTGCCGAACGTCCAGCGTGTCGTCAATTACGCCCGCGTCCTCTAGCGCACCAGGGTCTCCGCACCGCCATGGCCATCCTGCCCGCCCCCGCCCGTCGTCTTGCCGCCTCCGCCGCCATGAGCCTGCTCATGGCGCTGGCGGCGTTCACCGTGGCGGTGGGGGCCGCCGGCACCCCGGCGATGGCGCAGCAGCAGCCGCAACCCGACCAGGGTCCGGCCAACCGCCTGTTCGTCCAGGCGATGCAGATGATCCGGCAGGCGGACAACACCTACGACATCGCCGAGGAAAGCCGCTTCCTGAAGGAGGCGGACCGGCTGCTGAACGAGATCGTCGTCAAGTATCCGGACAGCGCGCTGGCCGTCCAGCTCGTCACCAACCAGTTCGTCGGCGACTTCGACTTCTTCGAGTTCCGCTCGCGCATCCGCTCGCTGGTGTGCAACGAGCCGATGACCTCGCTGTGCTTCCTGCACCGGGTGGCTGAGATGCTGCCCCCGGTGGAGACGCCGATCACCGCCGCCCGCTGGGACTGGCTGTCGCTGGCCGTCGCCTACAACACCATCGGCGACACCGCGCGCGCCAAGGAGATCATCGCCCCCTTCGTCAGCGCGGTGCGCCGCGGGGCGGCGGCCGACGGAGCCGGCCAGGACCTGTTCGTCGCCCGCGCCCTCGCCCTGATGGGGCAGAACCAGCTCGCGCTCGACATCACCCGGCAGATCCCGGAATGCTCGACCCGCATCTACAACCTCGCCGACATCGCCAAAGCGGCGGCGTGGCGCGGCGACATGGCGCTGGCCGGCCAGCTCGCCGATGAGGCCAAAGCCTACGCCACCGCCCGCAACTGCAGCTGGGAACTCGGTCTGGTCGCCCAGACGCTGCTGCGCGCCGGCAAGGAAGGCGCGGCCCGCACGCTGTTCCTGAACACGGTGGAGACGCAGTTCTCCAAGTTCCGCGAGACCAAGACGGACTGCTGCCCGCCGGAGCTGGCCGTCGCCGCGGCGGAGCTGGGCGACACCAATCTGGCCTTGGGCCTGCTGCGCACGGTGCAGGACGAGAATCCCTGGACGATCCCGGCGGTGCTGGGCCGCATCGCCCGCCGCTCCGACGCCTCGGTGGCGCTGTCCTACGCCGAGCAGGTGCAGGACCTCGACATCCGCGGCGAGGCACTGGCCGAGCTGATCGAGGCGGCGCTGAAGCGCGGCGACCCGACCAGCGCCAACGAGCTGATGAAGCGGCTGACCCGTCTGGTGGACGATTCCGCCGGCCGCCGCCCCGGCCTGCTCGCCCAGAAGGCCAAGGCGGAGAAGGTGATGTACGGCGACGACCGCTGGCGCAAAAGCTTCCAGGGCTCGCTCAACGCCGCCGACCGGGCGAGCAACTTCGTCCGCCGCGACATCGGCGCTCCCCTGCTCGCCGCCCTGGTGCGGATCGAGACCGGCCTGCCCATGCTTGACTGAGGCTGGCTGGCGGCCCCGTCAGGGCCGCGCCGCCAGCACCACCAGCCCGGCCACCGGCGCGCCGCTCTCGTGGCGCAGGGTATCCGGGGCGAGGCGCAGGACGGTCAGCCCCGCCGCGGTCAGGCCGTCCCGCACATGGCCCTCCGTATGGGCGTAGCGGCCGTGCGGACCAACCCGCCAGGGCGCACCACCGTCCCCCAGCCGCTCCACCGTGAAGGCCAGCCGCCCGCCGGGCCGCAACGCCGCGGCGGCCCGCGCCAGCACCCTGTCCAGCGCGCCGAAATAGCACAGCACGTCGGCGGCCGCGATCAGGTCGAAGGCCGCCGGTCGGGCCTCCAGGAAGGCGCCGAGTTCGGCCTCCTCCAGCGCGTCGTACAGGCCGCGGGCGGCGGCGCGCTCCAACATGCCCGGGGACAGGTCCACCCCGACCAGACTCCGCGCCGTCCCGCGCAGGAAGGGACCGCACAGGCCGGTGCCGCAACCGGCGTCCAGAACCTCCAGCGTCCCGTCCGCGGCGATCCCGGCGTCGGCCAAGGCCGCGGCGAGCAGCGTCGGCGCGCGGTAGCCCAGCTCGCCGAGCAGCTTGTCGTCGAACTCCCCGGCGAACAGGTCGAACACCTGCCGGACATAGGCGTCGGACGCCCGTTCCCCGGCGTCCAGCCCGGCGACGGCGGCGCCGATGTGGCGGGCCACCGGATGGCCGGGATGATCGCGCAGCCAGAGCCGGGCGAAGCACGCCGCCTCCTCATGCCGTCCCGCCTCGTGAAGCAGGTAGAGGGCGCCGGACAGGTTGTCGTGCGCCTCATCCCAGCCGGGCCGCAAGGCCAGCGCGCGGCGGTAGGCCGTGGCGGACTCGGTCAGCCGGTCGCCGTCGCGCAGCAGGTTGGCGAAGTTGTTGAAGGCTTCCGCATAGGCCGGCTCCTCGACCAGCGCCCGGCGGAAATGCCGCTCCGCCGGCCCAGCGTCGCCCGCTGCCTTCAGGGCCGAGGCCAGATTGTAGTGGACCAGTGGATGGTCGAGGCCGCAGGCCAGCGCCTCACGGTAGGCCACCACCGCCTCCTCCGCGCGGCCCAGGGCACGCAGCACGTTGCCCAGGTTGTTGTGCGCCTCCGCAAAGCGCGGGTTCAATCCGAGCGTGCGGCGGTAGGCGGCCTCCGCCTCCGCGGCCAGCCCGTTCGCGGCCAGGGCGTTGGCCTCGGCGTAGAGGCGCATGGCCTGAGCGGCCAATCCACCCAGCCTCCCCATGCCACGGGCGAGCAGACCCGGACGCGACGGCGGGGGGCGGGGCGGATCGCTCGGCTCGGACACGGAACAGCTCCTGAATGGGGCATGGGCTAACAGCATCTTTACCGGGAACCAGTGAACATGGCACTCCCTTCCGGCAACAGACCGGCGGCAACAGACCGGCGGAATGCCCCGCGACCCGGGGCCGGATCGGGCAGACGGAAAAGGCGACCCCCAATGAACCAGCGCCCCGATCAGGCTTCGCCGACCTCACCGGACGACCTCTCCGCCCGTCTCGGCCGTGCCGTCGCCCACCATCGGGCGGGGCGGCTGGCCGATGCGGAACGCGACTACCGCGCCGTACTCGCGGCCGACCCGAGCCACCCCGACGCGCTGCACCTTCTGGGCGTGCTGGCGCTCCAGGCCGGGCATCCCGGCCCCGCTGTCGAGCTGATCGAAGAGGCCATCCGGCAGGCCGCCGGCGTCGCCGACTACCACGACAATCTGGGAAGCGCGCTCGCCGCTCTGGACCGTCACGCCGAGGCGGCGGACGCGCACCGCGTGGCCGCCGCGCTGAACCCGCTGGCGGCCCGGCCGCGCCACAATCTGGGCAATGCCTTCCAGGCGCAGGCGCTGCCGGGTCTGGCGGCGCTGGCATTCACGGCGGCGGTGGAGCTCGATCCGGGCTACGCGAAGGCCTGGTGCAATCTCGGCGGCGCGCTCCGCGCCCAGAACCGCCTCGCCGACGCCCTGCGCGCCTTCGCCCGCGCCACGGTGCTCACGCCCGCGATGGTCGAGGCCCACATCAACCTCAGCGACGCGCTGTCCACCGCCGGGCGGCTGGACGAGGCGCTGGCCCAGGCCCGTGCCGCGTTGCGCCTGCGGCCGGACGACGCGAAGGCCCATCATACGCTCGGCGCCGCCCTGCAGCGCAAAGGCGCCTACGAGAGCGCGGAAATCGCCTACCGCGAGGCACTGAAGCGCGCGCCCGACAACCCGGTGACGCTGAACGATCTGGGCAGCGTGCTTCTCAAGCTGGGACGCCCCACCCAGGCCGAGTGGTGCTTCCGCAAGGCGCTGAGCCGGAATCCGCACGCCGTCGAGGCCATCCACCACCTCGGCAAGGCGCTTCAGGCGCAGGGGCGGTACGCCAAGGCGGAAGCCTGCTATGAGGAGGCGCTGGCCCACGCCCCGAACCTCGCCGCCGCCAGCGACGACCTCGCCATCATCGCTCTTCTGCACGGGCGGCTGGAGCGCGGCTGGGAAGGCCACGAGCGGCGCTTCGCCGCCGGACGGGTCCGGCCCGACCGGCGGATCGACGCGCCCCGATGGCGGGGCGAGGGGCTGCGCCGGCGCCGCCTGTTGGTCTGGCGGGAGCAAGGGGTCGGGGACGAGATCCTGTTCGCCTCCTGCTACAACGACGTGATCGCCTGGGGCGGCGGGCCGGTGACCATCGAGGCCGACCCGCGGCTTGTAAGCCTGTTCGCCCGCTCCTTCCCGCGCGCGACGGTGCGGGCGGAAACGCTGGACGCCGACGGGCGGGAGACGGTGGTCCCCCCGGACGCCGATCTCCAGCTGCCGGCGGGCAGCTTGCCCGCCCTGCTGCGGGGATCGCTGGAGTCTTTCGACCAATTCACGCCCTGGCTGAAGCCCGATCCAGCCCGCACCGCCCTGTGGCGGGAGCGGCTGGACGCGCTGGGTCCGGGCCTGAAGGTCGGCATCGCGTGGCGCAGCCAGCTGGTCACGCTCGAGCACAAGGGCGCCTACACCACACTGGACCAGTGGGCGCCGCTGTTCGCCCTGCCGGGGTTGGTGTTCGTCAATCTGCAATATGGAGATTGCGCGGCGGAGATCGCCGCGGCGGAGGCGCGGTTCGGCGTGACCATCCATCGCTGGGACGACCTGGATCTGAAGGATGATTTCGAAGCCGCGGCGGCCCTGACGTCCAATCTGGATCTCGTCATCGCCCCGGCGATGGCGGCGGGCGAACTGGCCGGCGCCCTGGGCGTGCCGGTGTGGCGGTTCGGGCACCGCGACTGGACCCAACTCGGCACCGGCATTCGCCCCTGGTTCCCGACCATGCGCCTGTTCCAACCGCACCCCGGCGAAACCTTCGACGATGTCCTCTCCAACATGGCGCGCCGCCTTGCCGCGATGCGGCCGGCTCAGGTCCGCTTGGCCGCTCCCCCGCGGGTGCCCCTTCCCGCCGATCCGGAAGCCATTCTGAACGACGCCATCGCCCTGCACCGGTCCGGACAGTTGGACGCCGCCATGGCGGCCTATCGCTCGGTGCTCGATCTGGCACCACGCCACAGCGACGCGCTTCATCTCCTCGGCCTGACCCAGCATCAGGCGGGCCATCACGCGGAGGCGGAGCGCCACATCACGGCGGCGCTCCGGACCGATCCGGATTTCCCCACCGCCTGGAACCATCTGGGCCTTGTCCAGCAGTCGCTGGACCGCCCGGAGCACGCCCTCGCCTGTTTCCGCCGGGCGATCGCCCTGCGCCCGGACTTCCCCGAGGCGATGACCCACCTGGGGCTGAGCCTGAACCGGCCGGACCGGTTGGCCGAGGCCAAGCGCTGGCACCGCCGGTCCATCCTTATCGCACCGGCCAACCCGGCGGCCCACACCAACCTGGGCTTCGCCTGCGAGGTGGAAGGCCGCTTCGACGCCGCCGAGGTTCATTACTGGCGCGCGCTGACCCTGCGGCCGGACTCCGCCGACACTCTGAACAACCTGGGCACCCTTGCCAAGATGGCGAACCGGCCGGCCCTCTGCCGGCACTTCCTCGACCGTGCCCTGCGGGTGGCCCCCGGGCTGGCCCTTGCCGCCTGGAACCTTGGGCTGCTGGCTCTGGCGGACGGCGACCTGATCACCGGCTGGGCCGGCTACGGGCGGCGTTTCTCCGCCCGCCAGCTTCAGCGGGCGCGCCGCATCGCGCTGCCCATGTGGAACGGCGAGCCTCTGCGCGGGCGCCGCCTGCTGGTCTGGCCGGAGCAGGGGCTGGGCGACGAGATCCTTTTCGCTTCCGTTTTCGGCGACCTGAAGGACAGCGGCGGAACCGTGGTGCTGGAATGCGACCCGCGGCTGGTGACCCTGTACGCCCGCGCCTTCCCCTGGGCGATCGTGCGGGCGGAATCCGTCACCGCCGATGGGTGGGAACAATTCGATCCGCCCGATTGCGACCTGCAGATCGCCGCCGGCTCCCTGCCCGCCCTGCGGCGCGACCGGCTGGAGCGCTTCCCCGCCCGTCCGGCCTTCCTGCAGCCCGATACGGAGCGGGCCGCCCTCTGGCGGGAGCGGGTGGACGCGCTCGGCCCCGGCCTGAAGGTGGGCATCAGCTGGCGCAGCCAGATCATCACGGCTCACCGTGAGGGCGCCTACACCCGCATCACCGACTGGCTGCCGTTGCTGGAGGTGCCGAGTGTCCGGGTCGTGAACCTGCAATATGGCGATTGCGCCGCCGAACTGGCCTCCATCGAGCCGGACGGCGTGCGGCGCGTCCATCGCTGGGACGATTTGGACCTCAAGAACGACCTGGAAGGGGTCGCTGCCCTGATGGCGGCGCTCGACCTCGTCATCCTGCCCGCCACAGCCGCCGGAGAACTGGCGGGCGCCCTGGGCGTGCCGGTCTGGCGGCTGGGCGGCCGGGACTGGACTTGGATGGGCAGCGGCGTCCGGCCCTGGTTTCCCACCCAAAGGCTGATCGCCCCACAGCCTGGCGAGGCCTCCGCCGACATGATCCGTCGGGTCGCCCGGATGCTGACCCGAATGGCGCCCGGCCATATCCTTTAAGAGGTACGACTGAGCAAGAATGCTCAATCTTTCGGTATAATCCCGCAACGAATGGCAAGGGGGAGGTCTATGCGGCGGATCGTCCTACCCCCCATCGTAAGGGGCGGACACACCTCGTCATTGGAGTACTAGGACAAAAGTTTGGGGTTGTTTGGCGGCACGGATGGGTAAACACTATGGTTTCCGGCCTGCCGGACTTGGCAGGAGCCGGTTCGATCTGACGGAGAGCAGCCCATGCACACTGATGCTCGCCTATCTTCCCTGCAGGAAAAGCACCTGCGTCTCGACCGCGCCATCCTCGACGAGGAGAAGCGTTCGTGGCCTGACGAAAGTGCCATCAAGCGGATGAAGCTTGAGAAGCTCCACCTCAAGGAAGAAATTGATCGTTTGGCCAGAACCAGTCACAGGGTGAATTAGCACCCTTCCGGATCGATCCGATTCGTAAAGCCGGGAGCGACGGACGGTTCGCTCCCGGCTTTCTTTATCCGCCGTTTGCGCGACCGGGTTCCGCCGCGGCGCGAAGCGCGGCCAAACGGCGCGCGATCGTCGGCAGGGCGCCGGACGCTGGCTCCCCCGGCGGCGCAGAAATCAACGCCATGCTCGGGAACCAGGGCCGCGCCCCGGTGCCGAGCGCCGTCCAATCCCCCTGCGGCCCGAACCGCCAGACCGGCACGCCCAGCGCCCCCGCCAACTCCCCCACCGAACTCGCCGGTGTGACGACGAGGTCGAGCGCGGTCATCAGGGCCGCCACACCGTCCAGATCGTCCTTGAGGTCCAGATCGTCCGGGCGGTGGATGGTCACCCTGAGCCGGCGCTCCGCCTCGGCGATTTCGGCGTCGCAATCGCCGTATTGCAGGGTGATGAAGACCACCCCCGGCACCGCGAAGACCGGTGCCCAGGCATCCAGCGGCGCATAGGCCCCGCGGCGCTCCGCGGTCATCAGCCCGCTGCGCCAAGCGATCCCCACCTTCAGGCCGGGGCCGAGCGCGTCCACCCGCTCCCGCCACTGGACGACCCGCTCCGGGTCGGCGACCAGGAAGGACGGGCGCGATGGAAAGCGGTCGAAGCGGGGCCGCAGCCAGCGCGGCAACGATCCCATCGCGACATGGCGGTCGATTCCGGCGCAGGGCGCTTCGGGGTTCGCCGGGGCCGGACGCCACTCCGCCCTGGGCAAGGACCGCGCGAACAGGGCCACCAGCCGCCGGTCACACTCCACCACCACGGCGGCGGCCCGCGCGATCAGTTCATCCAGGCAGCCCGCGAACAGGATCTCGTCCCCGATTCCCTGCTCCGCCCAGACCAGAAGGCGCAGGCCGGCGGGGTCCTCCCCTTCCCAGGCGGGGACGGCGACGGCGCGGGCGGCACCGGACAGTTCGCGGGCGCGGAAGCGGGCATCATAGCCAAGCCAACCCGACTCCAGTCTGCCGCGGGCGAGGTCCAGAAGACCGAGGTTGAAGGCGGCCGCCGGGTGTCCAGGTTCCACCGCCAGAGCGCGGCGGCACCGGCACTCCGCCGCCGCGGTCTCGCCCCGGTCGCGCAGCAGCCGTCCCAGATTGGCCAGCACATCCCCTTGCGCCGGCGCCAGGGCCAGCGCGAGCGCCAGAGCCCGCCTTGCTTCATCGAACCGCCCCGCCCGGCGCAGCACCACCGCCAGATTCAGCCATCCGTCCTCGCGGTCCGGGGCTAGGCGCAAAGCGTGGCGATGGCGCTCTTCAGCCGCCTCCAGCGCGCCGAGCCGGGTCAGCACCGCGCCCCAATTGTCGTGCGCCTCCGCCAGCGCGGGCTCGGCCAAGGTCGCCCGGCGGTGGGCCTCGGCGGCGGCGGTCAGGTCGTGCGCCGCCTCCAGCGCGTTGCCGAGGTTGGTCAGCGCCGCCGCGGCAACCGGCTGCAAGGCGAGAGCGAGACGGAAGCGGCGCACCGCCTCCGGCGCACGGCCGAGAGCCAGCAGCACGGTTCCCAGGCTCGCCTGGGCGGCGCCGTAAGCGGGCAGCGCGTCCAGGGAGCGGGCGATTCGCGCGGCCCCTGCGGCGGAATCGCCGGTTTGATGCGCCAGCAATCCCGACAGGTGAAGGGCGACCGGATGGTCCGTCCGGACTTTCAGAACACGCTCGTACAGGGGGGCCGCCTCGGCCAGCCGGCCGTCCCGATGATGGGCGACGGCTGTCTCCAACAGCGCGTCCGGATCGTCCGGAACGTCCTGCGGCAAGCCACCGGGCGGTGGGTCGTCATCCGTGGGCATGAGCCGACGCAGCGCGTTCGCCATCCGGCCCATGACCGCGTCCAGCCCTTCGCCGGGGCGCGGCTGGAAGAGGCGCATCGACGGGAACCACGGACGGGCGCCGGTGCCGAGTTGCGTCCAGTCGCGGTGCCCGAACCGCCACATGGGCACGCCCAGGGCGCCGGCCAGTTCGCCGGAGGAGACGGCGGGCGTGAGGACCAGATCCAGATTGGCGGTCAGGGCCGCCGCGCCTTCGAAATCGTCCTTCAGATCCAGGTCGTCCCAGCGATGGATGGTCACGCCGAACCGCGCCTCCGCCGCGGCGACCTCCGCCGCGCAATCCCCGTATTGAAGGTTGATGAAAACCACTCCCGCCAGCGCGAACAGCGGCGCGAAGGCATCCAGCGTGACGTAGGCGGCCCGGCGCTCGCCATCCATGACTTGGCTGCGCCACGCGATGCCGACCTTGAGCCCCGGCCCCAAAGCGGCCAGCCGGTTCCGCCAGCGCTCCAGGCGTCCGGGTTCGGGCACCAGCCAGGGCTGGGCCGGGAAGCGCTTCAAGTCCGACCGCAGCAACCGCGGCAGCGACGCGGCGGCAACCTGCACGTCCACGTCATGCGCCACCACCGTCGGCGGACGGACCGTGGCGCCGGGGAGCGAGCGGGCGAGCAACGACACCAGACGACGGTCACATTCAATCACCACATGACCGGCGCGGCGCAGCAGGTCGGGATAGCAGGAGGCGAACAGGATCTCGTCGCCCACCCCTTGCTCCCGCCAGACCAGCAGGCGGGCGGAGGAGATGTTCTCGCCGCGCCAGGGCCGGGCGGCGAAGCGCCGCTTCTGGTCACGGAATTGGGGGGTGTCGAACCGCCAGTCATGCTCCGCCCATCCGGAGCGAAGCTCGCCCTGCTCAAGCAGCAGGAGCGACAGGTTGTAATGAGCGGTCGGCAGCGCCGGATTGCACCGGATCGCTTGGCGATAGGCCGCGATCGCCTCCACCGGCCGCTGGCGCCGCGACCAGTGCATGGCGAGATTCGCCTGGGCCTCCGCCATCTCCGGCGCGCGGTCGACGGCGCGGCGGTGGCAGGCGAAGGCCTCGTCGACGCGGCCGAGCCGGTCGAGCGCGCTGCCCCGGTGGCTCCAGGCGGCGGCGGATTCGGGCGCAATCGTGGTGGCGCGGCGGAGCAGCCGCTCCGCCTCGGTGGGCTGGTCTGCGGTCAGACGGAGCGCACCGAGAGCCACCAGGGCGTCCACCTCCGCCGGCGTCAGGGCGAGCGCCCGCCGGTGGCTCCGCTCGGCTCCCGCCCGGTCCTCGCGCTCGGAGAGCAGGTGCCCCAGATGGACATGCGCGAGGCCGAGTGACGGGCGAATCCTCAGGGCGCGGCGCGCGCAGGCTTCCGCTTCCTCCGCCTCGCCCCTCCCCCGCAGGATGGCGGCACGGTTGAGCCAATGCTCCGCTCCGTCCGGACAGAGCAGGACGGCGTTGCGTTGAGCTGCCAAAGCCGCGTCCTGCCGGCCCGTCGCCCGGCAGGCATCGGCCAAGGCGGCGTGCGCGGCGGCATTGCCGGGATCGGCCTTGACCGCAAGGGACAGAGTGGCCGCCGCTGCCCCTGCGTCGCCCTGCCGAAGCCGCAGAATGCCCAGGAGATGAAGGGCCACCGGATGCTCCGGGGCGGCGGCCAGGGCCGTCCGGCAAGTGATGTCCGCTTCCCTCAGCGCCCCGGCGCGGTAGCGCGCGATGGCCTCGCCGATCAGAGGTGCGACATCGACGGGCGCCATGGGTGGACGGCTCGGCTCGGCTCGGACCGGCCGCGCCAGATCGCGCAGGGTTTGCGCGATGCGCGCCACGACGGACTCCAGCGCCTCGCCGGGACGAGGCTGGAACAGACGCATCGTTGGGTACCAAGGGCGGACACTGGTGCCGATCTGGGTCCAATCGCGGGCGCCGATGCGCCATACCGGCACGCCCAGCGCTCCGGCCAACTCGCCGGTGGACACGGCGGGCGCGATGACCAGATCGAGCGCGGCGGTCAGGGCGGCGGCACCCTCGAAATCATCCTTGAGGTTCAGGTCGCGCCAGCGATGGATGGTCACGCCGAAACGCGCCTCTGCCGCCGCGATCTCCGCCTCGCAATCGCCGTACTGGAGATTGACGAGACGCACTCCGGGGATGGTGAACAGCGGTGCGAAGGCGCCCAGGGTGATGTAGGCGGCCTTTCGTTCGGTCGTCATCAACTGGCTGCGCCAGGCGATGCCGATCGTCAGGCCCGCCCCGAGGGCGGCCAGCCGGTCCCGCCAGACGGCGAGGCGTTCCGGGTCGGGCACCAGCCAGGAATGGGGCGGGAAACTCGCCAGATCCGGCCGCAGGAGGCGCGGAAGAGCCCCGGCGGCGATCTGGGCGTCGCAGTCCGGAGGGACCAAGGTCTCGGTTCCGTCGGGAGTTGCGGTTTCCGCACGGACGGTGGCCCAGGGAAAGGAGCGGCTGAACAGGCTGACCAGCCGATGGTCGCACTCCAGGATTACCTGACCGATCCGGCCCGCCGCCGCGCGATCCGCCAGGGCGGGATAGCAGGACGCAAACATCAGTTCGTCCCCCACCCCCTGCTCGCGCCAGACCAGAAGACGGCGAACGACCGCTCCGTCGTCCCGCCAGAGCGGCGCCGCGATGGTGCGCTCCGGATGCTCCTTGGCTTTGAAGCGGTCCCGATAGGCCTCCCAGCCTTCCCGCAGATTGCCTGTCGCCAAGCTGACCAAGGCGAAGTTCAGCCGGGCGGCGGCCAACGTCGGGTCGATGCGCAGCGCCCAGCGCAGGACTTGCTCCGCCTTCGCCACGCGCATCGACTGCCAATGCAGCATGCCGAGGTTGGCATAGGCTTCCGCATGCCCCGGGTCGATGGACAGGGCGCGCCGGTGCGCGGCCTCCGCCTCCTCGTTCCGTCCCAGCACATTCAGAGCAAGACCGAAGGTGGTGACCGCGATGGCGCTTTGCGGTGCCAAGCGGACGGCGCGCCGGTGCAGGCGCAGCGCCTCCCGCCAGTCATCCCAATCCTTGAGAACGTTGCCGAGGTTGGTGTAGCTGTCGGGATAGTCGGGCTGAACGATCAGCGCCCGACGGTACAGCGCCGCGGCGGCTTCTGCCAAGCGCGCGCCCCGCCGGGAATTTCCGAGATTGTTCAAGGCCTTGCCATAGGCTGGCTGAATCGCCAGGGCCCGCTGGAAGACACGCGCCGCCTCCTTCGGGCGATCGATGCCATCAAGGCCGGTGCCCAGGTTGTTGAAGGCCACGGCATCGGCGGGATGCAGCGCGACGCACGCCCGCAGCGCGGTCACCGCGGCGGCATGGTCACCCAGGTCGAGCAGCGCCACGCCCAGATTGTTCCACCCCCCCGCCAGAAGCGGGTCCCGCGAGAGCGCGTGCCGGTAGCGGGCAACCGCTTCCGCCAACCGCCCATCCCCTTGAAGCGCGCTGCCCAGATGGAAGAGCAACCGTGCGTTCCGACCAGCGTCGGCATCGACCGCCGGAGCCAGAACCGCCGCCGCCTCGGCGAAGGCGCCACGCTCGTTCAGCAGGGTCCCCAGATCCCGCGCCACCTCGCGGTCGGTCGGATCGTCGGACAGGGCACGGCGCAGGCACAGTTCCGTGTCGGGATGGTTCAGGACGCGCAGGACCAGCGCCAGACTGCGCCACGCCCCCGCATGATCCGGCTTCGCCTGGACGACCTGGTAGAAGGCCAAGGCCGCCTCGTCGAGACGGCCTTGGCGGCGATAGAGAACCGCCAGATCGAAACGGGTCGTCGTGCGTCCGGGATCGGCGCGCAGCGCCTCTTCATAAACCGCGATGGCGTCGCCGATCCGCTCTTGTCCCTGCAGAAGGAGTCCGAGATTGCCGAGCGCCTCGGCATAGCCATCCTGAAGCGCGATGGCGCGGTGGTAGGCCCGGGCGGCTGCGTCCTGTTGGTCCCGATCGGCGAGGACATTACCCAGACCGTTGTAAGCCGGAGCGAAGGACGGATCGGTCGCCAGGACCATCCGAAAGCACGCCGCCGCCTGATCGGGCTGGCCGGCCTGATAAGCGGCGACGCCCGACAGGTGGCGGGCATCGGCGTGGGCTGGATCGGCGGACAGGATGCGGCGGTAGAGTTGCCGCGCCCCATCCAGGCTGCCCGCACGGTGCAAGGCGATGGCGTCGGTCAGAAGCGCGTCCGCCGAACAGCCATCCCCTCCTTCAACGGCCGTTTCGTTCACGGCGCCGGATCGGTAACCGGGCTTTCCGCCGCCCCTTCGGAGGCCCCTTCGGAGGTGTTGGGCGAGCCCTCGGAGCCGCCCTTGAACATTTTCCGACAGATTTTCAAGGCGCGGTAATAGTTGCGGGCCTCGACCAGCCGCTCGATCTCCTCGAGGTCGTCACGGCAATCCGGACGGGCATCGCGCGTCTCGGCCAATATCGCGGCGAAGCGCTGGAGGTTGAGCACAGCGTCTTCGGGGAAGATGTAGATGAGCTGTATGACGAAGTAGAGTTTCTTCTCGATGCAATCAATCTGTTCTTCTTTCAACACCTCTCGCCCACGAAGGAAGTTGGCGGTGTTGTAAAGAAAGAAGGAACCGGGACGATCACCGGCCCCGATGACCGCACCGTTGATGATGACCTTTTCATTGGGGCGGAGAACGAACTTCAGAGGCATGAAACGGACCCGGTCCTTGTCTCGGCGGCGCGCGGAAGCGGAATGCGATTGCCGGAAAGCGCCGCACCAAATGAAACGGGCGGCGGCTTGCGCCGCCGCCCGCCGGGCGTGATCCTACCCGAAGTCTCCGGCTTAGAACAGACGCAGGATCGACTGCTGCGACTGGTTGGCCAGCGAGAGGGCGATGGTGCCGAGCTGCTGACGGGTCTGCAGCATCAGCAGGTTCGCGCCTTCCTCGTTCTGGTCGGCCAGCGTCAGCTTGCTGGCGCCTTCCGTCAGCACGTCGCTGAACTCCTTGGTGAAGTTCTCACGGGTCGTGATGACGTTCAGGTTGGTCGACAGCGTCTGCGAGGCCGAACGCAGGTTCTGCTTCGCGTAGTCGATGCTGGCGACCGCCTTGTCGATGTCGGCGCGGTCGGTCCAGTCGTTCTGCGCGTAGTCCAGACGCAGGCCCTGGCCGCTGGTGGTCAGGTTCTGGGCCTTCACCGTGATCGCGTTGGTGTTGCGCTCGTTGAGCTGCACCGTCAGATCGTTCGCGGTGTTGGCGTCGGTCACCTGAACCGAGACCAAGTTGGCCGCCGAGTTGGCCGCCGCCGCCTGCTTGATGCTCTTCTGGTCGACGTTGAAGCGCACCGTGCCGGTGTCGAACGCGAAGGCGTTCTCGCCTTCCGACAGCTTGCCCTCGCCGCGCTTGGCCATGCCGTCGCGGGTCACCGTGGCGCCGCTCAGGTTGCTGACCTGGATCTGGATGTCGACCTTCTTCTCGATGGTCGAGATGCCGTTGCCGTTGTTGGAGGCCTGCTCCAGCAGCTTGCGATCCACCGTGAAGGACACGACGGTGCCCGACGCGAAGCTCTCGGAGATGCGCTTGGTCAGGGCGTTCTCGGCGGTGGCCTTGACCGTCATCTCGCGGGCGGCGTTGGTCGTCGTCGCGCCGGACAGCGTGATCGTGCCGGTCGTGCTGACCGTGACGGTCTGGACGTCCTTGCCGCTGAGGCGGCCGTTGGCGCCCAGCGCGCTGTTGATCGACGCCTTGAGCTGGTTGGCGATGTTGATGCGGGCGGTCTGGCCCGTCGCCACGTCGCCGGCGGTGGCGGTGTAGGTGAAGGTCTGGTCTTCGACGGTGATCGTGAAGCTGTCGCCCGCCTCGATCGTGCCGCCCATCGACACCTGGGTGACCTGCGCCGTGCCCGTCTTGGCCGGCGTCGTCGTGTTGGCGGCGATGGTCTGGCTGTTGTCGAAGTAGGTGATCGTGCGGGACTCGTTGCCGTCCGTGACGATGAAGGAGCGCTCGCGGCCCGTCGCGCCGCGGACTTCGATCTGCACGTCGGAGAAGCTGCCCGCCGTGGTGTTCATCGTGCCGGACAGCTTCAGGCCGACCAGGCCGTGGGCCATTTCGGCGCTGTTGATCTCGCCGGCCGCGCCCTCGATGGAGCCGTCGCCCTTGACGCGCACCGTGTAGGTGTCGGCCGACACCACGTTGGTGACGCGGGCGTTCTCGATGCCCTGGATGGTGTTGACGGCGCGGCGCGAGTCGCTGGTGGAGTCCATGCGCAGCCCGTTGCCGGCCAGCAGGTTCTTGCCACCGTAGGCGGAGTCACCGGCCAGCTTGTCGATCTGCTCCTTCAGCGCGTTGAACTGCGAGGCCAGCGACTTGCGGGTGGCGACGGAGCCGGCGTCGGTGCCGAGCGCGGAATAGGCGGCGGTGGTCAGGCCGCGCGCCTGCTCGATCATGTCGTCGATCGAGGTCAAGCCCTTGTCGGCGGCCTTGATGGTGCTGATGGCCTGCCCCATCGTGTCCTTCAGCGCGGTCAGGTCGCCGGCGCGCTGGGTCAGGTTCTTCGCGGCGAAGAACGACGTCGGGCCGTCGAGCGCCGAATTGATCTTGTTGCCGGTGGCGAGGATGTTCTGCTTCTTCGCGATCGAGTCCTGGACGCCCTGCAGCTGCAGCAGGTTCGTGCGCATCGACGACGAGAGGGAGATGTCGCTGGTAGCCATGGAGTCACTCCTTTTGGAGGATTTCATTCCGTACGACGGTGCGCGCACGGAGAGGGACTAATTCCCTCGGGCTACCAGTAGGCAATAAATGGGCCAGATCGAATTTGCCGCCCGAACGAGGAAAATCCTGCCTCTGGGCAAATCAGGGGTCGGCAATTTTTGCCGGTTGCCCGGCAAGAATTGCCGACCCCCCGGCACCCTTTGCCGGTTGCGTATCCGACCCGGCAGATTCTGCCGGGCTTGCAGGAAGCGTCATCACCTCGCAAACGGCGAGCGGACCGGCGGTCAGCGCCACGCTTCCCCAAGACCAGCCGACGCCGAATCCCGACAGGACGAGGCGCAGCGGTCCGTCGCACAACGCCGTCGCCAATTCGGAGGCCAGCGCCAGGGGAATGGAAGCGGAGCTGGTGTTGCCGAAGCCGGCGAGACCGACCACCGTTTGTTCGGGCGTGGCGCCAAGCTTCTGCGCGAGGTGACGGATCATTTGCGCGTTTGCCTGATGCAGGACCAGCCGTTCCACCGTCTCCATCGTCCAGCCGGCACGGTCCAGAACGGCGCGGATGTTGCTCGGCACTTCCCGCAGGGTGAAGGCGAAGACCTGGGTGCCGTCCATGAACAGGTGCGCAGGCTCGCCGGGGCGCCGAAGACCGCCGCCCGGGACGGCAAGGTAAGGGGCGCCGGCGCCGTCGCTGCCAAGCGCGAAGACCATGGGCGCGGCTCCATCCTCCGCCGCCAGCGCCGTCGCCGTGGCGGCGTCGCCGAACAGGGGCGCCACGGTGCGGTCGTCGGGGTCGAGCACGCGCGACGTGGTGTCCCCGGCGATCAGCAGAGCGCGCTGCCCGCCCGCCGCCTTCAGCATCGCCGACGCGGTCCATAAGCCATGCACGTAGCCCGAGCAGCCGAGCGTCAGGTCCAGCACCGCCGCGCTCTTGCCCAACCCCAGCCGATGGTGGAGCCGATAGCCCGAGGCCGGCAGGATATGGTCGTGGGTCTGGGTGACCATGACCAGCAGGTCGACGCTCTCCGCCGCCCAGCCCAGCCGGTCGAGCAGCCGCTGCGCCGCCGCCTCCGCCAGGTCGGAGGTGCATTGATGAGGCGGCACGAGGTGGCGGGCCTCGATGCCCGTCGCCTTGGCGATCCGGCGGGCGGAGTCCTCGCCGAAGCGCAAGGCCAGATCCTCCACCGTCTCGCGCCGCTCCGGAACGCAGGCAACGATTCCGCTCAGGCCAACGCCCGCGATTACGCTGGCCACCATGGCGCGTCTCCTTTCGTCAGCCGGTGATGCCGCCGTCCACGACGATGGTCTGGCCGGTCATGAAGCCCGCCCCGTCGCCCAGCAGGAAACGGACCACCGGCACCACGTCGTCCACCTCGCCGAGCCGGCCCAGCGGCGTGCGCCGCACGATCTGGTCGCGCTGCCCCTCGGCCAGCGTGCCGGACATTTCCGTGTCGAGATAGCCGGGCGCGACCGAGTTGACGGTGACCTGGAGCCGCCCGACCTCGCGGGCCAGGGCGCGGGTCAGCCCGTCAAGGCCCGCCTTCGACGCCGAATAGGCGGACAGGCCGGTATAGCCCCGCTGTCCGATGATCGAGGAGATGTTGACGATCCGCCCCGCCCCCCGCTTCACGAGCTTGGCCCGCAGGAAGGCGCGGGCGACCTGGATGGCGCCGGTCAGGTTGACCTGGACGACCTCCTCCACGTCGATCTCCGGGAAGGTCGCGAGCACGCCCTCGCGCGCGATGCCGGCGTTGTTGACCAGACCCCAGAGTGGCGACGCGCCGCCCCAGTCCAAGGCGGCCTCCATGAAGGCCCGCACCGATTCCCCGTCGCCGATGCGGCAAGCCTGCCAGAACAGGTCGGGGCCGGCCAGCCGCTCCAGCGCCGCGCTCGGCGCGCGGCTGCAGGTGGAAACGCGGTAGCCATCGGCCAGCAGCGCCTCGACGATGCCCAGACCCAGCCCGCGGCTGCCGCCGGTGACGATGACGTGCCGCTTGCCGTTCATGCCGTTCCCTTCCGCGTCTTCTTGCCCGCCGCACCCAGGGCAATGCTCCCGGTCATGGTCACCAGACGAGGCCGCGCGGCGGGCGGCAGGTCGGCGATGGCGGCGCGGATCGCGGCGCGCAGGGCCATGTCCTCCATCCCCGGCGCCGGGACCACCAGTGCGGTCAGAATATGGCCGGTCACCGGGTTGGCCGCCGCCTGGACCAGGGCGTCCCGCACGCCCGGCACGTCCAGCAGCACCTGCTCCACCACCTCCGGCGAGACCTTGACGCCGCCGACATTGACCCGCCCGTCGAGCCGCCCGGCGAACAAAGCACGGTCGCCGCGCAGATCCACGACGTCACCGGTGGACAGCCAGCCCCCCTCGTGACCGAGCATCGCGCGGGGGCTCTCCACCTCCAGCACGCCGTCGCGGACACGCAGGCCCACCCCGTCGATGCCGCCGTCCAGCCAGGCGGCCGGAAAGCCGGCCTTGCCGTCGCCCACCGCGAAAAGGGCCCCGGCCTCCGTCGAGGCGTAGATGTGCCGCAGCTTCGCCGTCGGGAATCGCTCCGCCAGCCGGTCGAGCAGCGGCTGGTCGGCCACCTCCCCCCCCAGCGTGACGGCGGCCAGCGGCGGTACCGCGCCGTCGAGCGCCAGCAGGAAGGCGCGCCAGAAACTGGGGGTCGCGCTGATGTGGGTGACCGCGTGCCGCACGGCGAGACGCGCCAGCTCCGCCGCCCCGGCGCCAGGCGCCGACACCAGGGTCGCCCCCGCCGCCAGCGCCGTCAGGATGACCTGGAGCCCGGCGAAGGCCGCCGGCTCATAGGCCAGCAGCCAGCGCGCGTCCGGATCGGCCGCACCGCGCAGCCGCCCGCGCAGGCGCTGGAAATCGTGCCGGATCAGCTTCGGCGTGCCGGTGGTGCCGGAGGTCTCCAGCAGCACCGCGAAGCCCGGCCCGTCGGGTGCACGCCCCGTCTCCATGACGTCGGTACGGCGCGAAAGATGCAATTCCACGCCGGCCCGCTCGGCGGCGACCAGGGCGGCGACAAGCGCCGGCACGCCTTGCGGCGGCAGGACCACCCGCCCGCCGGAGGCGCGAAACACCGTCTCAAAAGCGTCGGCCTGCACGGATATCTCCGCCCAACCGACACCGCGCTCCGCCTCGATCAGGCGAAGGCCGGGATGCAGCCAGGAGGGCGGCGGCAGGCTCATAGGGACCCGGCGGGCAGGCCTGGATGGCTATGGGCCGGACGGTAGAGGGCAGCCAGTTCCCCGACCGTGTTGAACTGGACGAAGCCGGCGCGGAAGGGGTCCTGGCCGGTGCGCTGCTCCAACACCACCAGCAGGGTGGCAAGGTCGAGGGAGTCGATCGGCAGATCCCCGCCGAGGAAGCGCGTATCCGGGCCGAGCACCGGCAGGGTCTCCCCCTTGTCGGCGGCAATGCGGGCAAGCTCTTCGGCGATCAGCGCAAACATGGAATTGGTCATTGGGGGTCGCATGCGGAAAGAAAGTCGCGGAGGGTGGCCGTGACGGGGGTGGCCGCCTCACTATGCGGCAAGTGCCCGGCCTTGTCGAAGAGATGAAGCGGTGCGCCGGGAGGCAGCCGCTCGGCAACGGGCACCGGGATGATGCGATCCTCGCGCCCCCACAGGAGCTGGATCGGCATCGGAAAGGCAGTCCAATCCACAGGGCCGGGCGACCGGCGCGCCTCCGCGAAGGAGCCGGCGATGATCCGCTCCAGGGCGGCGCGGCGGCGGGGGTCGGCGGCCTGGGCGTGCATCACCTCGCCGACGCGGCCCGCCAGCAGCCAGGGCCGGGCGAACAGGCGCGCGGCGCAGTCCCGCCCCTCCTCCACCGTCTCCAGCGCGGCGACCCGACGCAGGAACTCCAGGTCGAAGTCGGGGCCGAGACCGGCGCTGGCGACCAGCGACAGGCTCGCCACCCGCTTCGGGGCCAGCCGCGCCAGCTCCAGCGCGACGTAGCCGCCCATCGAATGGCCGACCGCGTGGACGCGCGGAATCTCCAGCGCGTCCAGCAGGCGCAGCAGCCAGGGCGCGAAGGCGCCGACCCGCCCATCCCCGACCTCCAGGGTCGAGGCGCCGTGGCCCGGCAGATCCACCGCCAGCACCCGCCGGTCGGCGGCCAGCGCCGCGGCGTTGAACTGCCACGTCAGCGAATCCCCGGCGAATCCGTGCAGCAGCAGAGCTGGAACGCCGCCCCGCCCCACCGACAAATAGGAAGCGGGACCACTCTCGATGTCGGCCCGTCCGCGCCGCGGAGAGCGCTCAACCTTCGACGTCACCGGAGCGTCAGGCCGTGACGGCGATGCCGGCCAGACCCAGCAGGTCGTCCACCGTCTTCGCCTTGACGAGCTTCTCCCCCTCCACGACGTGGCCGAGTCTCTCGTCAACCAGGGCGATGAAACTGATGACGGCCAGGGAATCCCAGCTGTCGATTGAATCGAGTTCTTCCGCGCCCGTCAGGGTGCCGGGGTCCAGTTCCAGCATCTCGTCGAGCGCGAGCAGGAAATCCTTGCGGTCCATGGTGGTGTCTCCGTTTCAATGGAGCGTGTTCTGACGCACGCTGCCGTTCAGGTCGGCCCATTCAGGGTGCCGGCGCAGAACTTTGCAACAATCCTGCCAGCCGAAGCCGGGATTTTCGGGGAGCAAGGCGCCCAGCAGGCGGCGCACCAGCTCAAGATCAGCGCCCTCGTCCACGCACCAGCGCTGGTCGAGGACGGTGCCGTCGTCCGGCGCCACAGGGGCGCCGATGCGGAAACGCTCCGGGCGGCGGTAGATATGGGCGGTGACGTGCTCGCGCTCCGCCGGCTCGACGGCACCGGCGGCCGCCGCGTCCAGGGCGGCGCGGGTGAAGACTTCCGCATCCAGCCCGCGCGGGAAGCGGGTGACGTCCAGGCTGAGATAATCCAGCGGCGGCGCCGACTCCAGGAAGGCGGTCACCACGCGGTCCACCAGCGCCGGGTCGATCAGCGGGCAATCGGCGGTGACCCGCACCACCACGTCCGCCCCGGCCATGGCCGCGGCCCCGGCGAAGCGCCCGAGCACGTCCTGCTCGTCGCCGCGGAAGACCGGCACGCCGAGCGATCCCGCCAGTTCCGCCACCGGGTCGTCGGTGCCGTTCACCGTGGTCGCCAGCACCAGCGCGTCGAGCGTCCGGCAGCGCGCCAGCCGGCCCAGATGATGCGCCAGCAGCGGCTGCCCCGCCGCCTCCATCAGCACCTTGCCGGGCAGGCGGGTCGAGGTCATGCGGGCCTGCGAGATGCAGACGACGCGCGGCTTGGCCATGGCGGCGCTCATTTCTCTCCAGGGGCCAGCATATCCCAGCGCAGCGGCTCGCCGCGCTTCAGGGCGCGGGCGGCGCGGCGGCCGAGCACGGCGGGGAGGTGCTTCGGCTCCAGGCCGAAGCCGGGGCGGATGGAGCGGACGTTACCGGCGCTCAGCGCCTCGCCCGCCGCCACGTCCGCGGTGACGTAGAGGGACCGGCGGTAGTCGCGCCCGCCCGCCTCGCTCGGCTTCACCCCGTAATGGATGCGGCCCAGAGCCGCCCAGGCGGTGCGGACGGCCTCGGCCATCGCCCTGAACTCCGCCGGCTCCAGCGAAAAGGCGCTGTCCACCCCGCCGTCGGCTCGGGACAGGGTGAAGTGCTTCTCGATCACCACCGCCCCCAGCGCCGCCGCGGCGACCGGCACCGCCGCTCCGTGGGTGTGGTCGGACAGACCGGCGGCCACCCCGAAGGCCTGCGCCAGATGCGGGATGGTGCGCAGGTTGCAGTCCCCGGGCGGCGTCGGGTAGCCGCTGACGCAGTGGAGCAGCACAATCGGCGCGTCGCCCGCCGCCTCCACCGCCTCCGCGATCTCGCCCAGCGTGGCGAGGCCGGTGGACAGGATCAACGGCTTGCCAGAGCGGGCGGCGCGGCGGATCAGCGGCAGGTCGTTCAGCTCGAAGGAGGCGATCTTGAAAGCCGGAGCGTCCAGCCGCTCCAGAAGCTCGACCGCCGTGTCGTCGAAGGGCGAACTGAAGATGGTCAGGCCGAGGGCGCCCGCGCGCTCGAACAGCGGGCCGTGCCACTCCCAGGGGGTGTGGGCCTCGCGGTAGAGGTCGTGCAGGGTGCGGCCCTTCCATAGCCCGCCCTCCAGCAGGAAGCCCGGCCCGTCATGGTCGATGGTCAGCGTATCGGCGGTGTAGGTCTGCAGCTTCACCGCGTCGGCGCCGGCCTCCTTGGCGGCGTCGACCAGGGCCAGCGCCCGGTTCAGGTCGCCCTTGTGGTTTCCCGACATCTCGGCGATCAGATAGGGCGGCTGGCCGGGGCCGATCGGGCGGCCGTTGATGATGACGTCGCGCGGCACGGGGAACGGTCTCGCTGTGATGGTCGGGTTTCACTCTGCCACGGAAGCGGACGGCGGGTCTTCCTTTTGTGCGCCCGCCTTGATCGCCGCCCGCACAAGGCCCCGCGCCTCCTCGCCATAGGCCAGCAGCCGTTCAGCGCAACGGTGGCGGTCGCCGACGGTCTGGAAGCGGACACGCGACAGCTCCGCCTGCCGCTCGCACAGAGCGGGGTCGGCGACCAGGGCGGCGGCGCGCTCCACATAGGCGGCGGCGTCCGGCACGGGGATGCCCGCCCCCGCGACGCTCGCCACGTCGCCCCAGGCCAGCGTGACCACCGGCAGTCCCTCGGCGATGGCGTAGGCGGCGCTGCCGCCGCCGCCCTGGCGCGAGGGGTTGAGGTAGGCATGGCAGCGCCGATAGAAGGCGCGGATGTCCTTGAGGTGGCCCAGGCTGCGCATCCGCGCTCCGTTGCGCGCCGCCGCCAGCCGGGCCGGCAACCGCTCCACCTCCCCGGCGAAGACGATCACGGCACCGGGGCAGCGGTCGAGGATGGAATCGGCCAGCGCGAGGAACTCCGCCGTCACCTCAAGATCCAGGCGGGTGCCGACAACCGCGAAGACGAAGGCCGCATCGCCCAAGTCGAGCGCACCCCCGCCCCCCGCCGTGGGGGGCGGGGAGAAGCCCAGCGTGAAGGGCCGGAAGCGCCGCGCGAAGGGAGCGCGGTAGAGCGCCGGCAGGGCGTCGGTGTGGTTCCCTTCCTCGTAGCCCAGCACGAGATGGGCCAGCGAGATGGTCATGCCCGAGGTGGTGGGCAGGCAGACCACCGGCCGCGCCCCGGTCACCGCGAACAGGTCGCCCACCACGTTGGCCCCGCCGAAGGTGACCAGCAGGTCGGGGTCGTAGCCGTCGATGGCGCCGACGATGGTGGACAGCTTCTCCTTGGAGAAGGCGCGGTCGGTGAAGGAGGCCATCTTCACCTGCCGCCCGAACATCTTGAGCGCGAAGACGCCCTCGTAATCGGCGACCAATTCCGCGACCATCGGCGGCACGAACAGGCTCTCGGCCCGCAGCGGCATGGTGTTGCAATTGATGATGGCGACGTCGAGCCCGAAGTCGTCCTGGAGCCGGCTGGCGTAGTCGAAGCAGTCGCGCGAGGGCTGGTGCTGGTCGTTGGTGAACTGGTTGGTCAGCACGGCCACCCGGCGGGTCGGCCCGTCACGCGGCACATGGCGCGGCGGAACGACGCCCCAGCGCTGCGCCACCGCCAGCACCAGCTCCTCATAGAAGCGGAACAGGTCGCAGGGGCCGAAGGCGCCCAGCTTCTCCGGCGCAGACGCGGCCAGGAACAGCTGCCGCGCGATGCACCAGTAGGTGTAGTGCATGAGCTGCGGCCCAACCCGCTCCCCGCCCAGCAGCAGGTAATGGAGAATGCGCTCGTAGTGGTAGAGGTCGCCGGTGAGCTGGAACAGCACGGAGTGGAGCAGCACCGTCTCCCCGGTCGGCGGGTCGCGGCGCAGCGCCTCGGCGATGGACAGGCGAACGTCCCGATCCAGTTCGCAGCGCATCCGCTCGCAATGGGCCGTCAGGGTGTTGAGGCGGTCGGCGTTGAACTGGCGCTCGGCCAGCAGGGCCTTCAGCGTGGCGGTTTGGTCCCCGGCGATGTCGGACATGCTGTTCCCCCAACCGGCGCGTGTCGCGCGCTTCGCCTCCTGATAGCCCCGGCGAGGTTAAGGTTTCAAGAACGCGCCGCGGTTCGCTCGGCCAGCGCCGCCGCGGCCTCCGCCGCCACCGCGGCCCAATCGCCGGGACGGGGCTGGCGGAACAGGCGGGCGGTCGGATACCAGGGGCTGTCGGCGCGGTCGAGCAGCCAGCGCCAGTCCGGCGCGTGGGACAGCAGCACCCACAGAGGAACGCCCAGCGCCCCGGCCAGATGGGCGGGCGCGGTGCAGGAGGACACCACGAGGTCCAGAGACGCCATGATCGCCGCGGTGTCGGCGAAGTCGCGGATCTCCGGCGCCAGATCGGTGAAGGCGGACGGCATCGCCCGCCCCGCCAGATCGTCGTGTCCAGGGCCGAGTTGCAGCCCGAAGAACCGGCAGCCCGGCACCGCCAGCAGCGGGATCAACGCCGCCAGCCCCGGCGACCGTTTCCGGTCGCCGGCGAACTGCGGATTGCCGGCCCAGACCAGCCCGACCGCAAGGCCGCCGCCGGCCAGCCGCTCCCGCCACGCCGCGGCGCGCGCCGGATCGGCGGTCAGGTAGGGGACGGTGGCGGGGATGGTCTCCAGCCGGGTGGCGAAGGCCCGCGGCAGGCTGAGCAGCGGGCACTGCCAGTCGAAGGCCGGCAAGGGCTCGCCGCGCGCGACGACCCGCTCCACCCCCGGCAGGCCGCGGAACAGCGGCACCAGATCGGCCCCGACCTCCAGCAGCACGCGGGCGCCGCGGGCGGCGACCAGCGGGGCGTAGCGGACGAACTGGATGGCGTCGCCACGGCCCTGTTCCTCATGCAGCAGGATGGTCCGACCCGCGATGTCCTCGCCGCACCATAGCGGCTGCGGCAGGCCGCGCGGCTTTGTCGGGAAATCGGCCACGCCCCAGCGCGCCTCGTAATCCTCCCAACCGCCCGGCAGGTCGCCGGCGAGGAGCCGGGCTAGGGAGCGGTTCCAGCGCGCCTCGGCGCTGGCCGGCTCAAGGCGGACGGCGCGATCGTGCAGGCGCAGCGAGGCGGCGATCTCCCTCTGGTCGCGCAACCGGTTCGCCAGACCGCTCAAAGCGTTGCGGTGATCCGGCTGAAGGGCCAGCGCGCGGCGGAGCGCCCCCGGGGCGCCGGGTTCGGCAAGCGACAGCGCGTACCAGCCGTTCGCCGCGTCCGGACGCAGCCGCAGCAGACGGCGCAAAGCCGTCACGGCCTCCCCCTCCCCGCCCACCTTGTGCCGGGCGGCGGCGAGAAGCTCCAGCGCGCCGTCGTTCGCCGGGTCGAGCGCCAACGCGCCGCGCAGGGCCGCTGCGGCGGCGCCCCACCGCCCCGCGTCGTAATGGGCGCGGCCGAGATTGAGCCGGGGCGTCGCGTCCTCCGGCAGCAGAGCCACGGCCTGTGCCAGCGCCGTCGCCGCGTCCGGGCCTCCGATCCGCTGGAGCGCCACGCCAAGATGGTGCCACGCCTCCCCATGGTCGGGGCGCAGCCGGACGGCGCGGCGCAGGGCGGACGCCGCCTCGCCTGTCCGTCCCGCGTAGCGCAGCAGGATGCCGGCCTGGACCATCGGCTCGGCAAGATCGGGCTGGATCAGGATGGTGCGGCGATAGGCCGCCAGGGCGAGCCCGCTCTGCCCCGCCTGCCGTGCCGCTCCGGCCAGCGGGAAGGCGAGCGCCGCCGAATCGGGGCAAAGGCGCAAGGCGGCGCGGTATTCCTCGGCCGCGGCGGCGGGGTTGCCGCGGGCCTGATGCAGCATCGCAAGGTTGGCGCGGTATTCGGGCAGGCCGGGGCGCAGCGCCACCGCCTTTTCCAGCAGCCCGGCGGCCTGCTCCAGCCGCCCGCCCTGGGCGCAGAGGAGGCCATAGAGATGAAGGGCGTTCGGCTCGCCCGGAACGGCGTCGAGAATGCGCCCGTAGAGGGTTTCCGCCTCGTCCGTCCGCCCGGCGGTGTGGAGGTCGAGCGCGATGGTCAGCGCCTCGTCCAGCGTCGCCATGGCGCCCGCTCCGCTCAGGTCTCGCGGCCGCCGATCACGCTGGCGGCGACCGCCAGACTTTCCGGCGTGCCCATGTCGATGAAGCGGGCCTTGGCAACGTGGCCGTGCAGCGTTCCCGGCGGCATCTTGTGCAGCACGTCGCGGGTCAGCGAACTGGCCCCGGAGGCTGCGATGCGGTCGAGGAAAGCCGCGGAGAAGAGATAGACCCCGGCGTTGATGACGCCGCGCCCCGGCGCCTTGTCGAGGAATTGGCGGACCCGGCTGTCCGGCCCGACTTCCACCCGGCCGAAGCGGGCGGCGTCCTCCACCTCCACGCACAGGACCGACGCCTCGGCGCCCGACAGGCGGTGCGAGGCGACGAAGGCGCGCAGATCGGCGTCGAGGAAGGTGTCGCCGCTCATCACCAGGACGGTGCCGGCCTTCAGGTCCTTGCGGATGTAGGCGAGCGCCGCGGCGGAGCCCATCTGGCTTGGCTCGATCTGGCAGACGACGTCCAGCGACCGGTTGGTGTCGCCCTGGGCCAGCCACGCCGTCACCCGGTCCGCCAGATGGCCCAGGCACAGCACGACCCGGCGCGCGCCGTAGGCCGCCAGATGGTCCAGAAGATGTCCGAGAAAGGCGCGTCCCGCGATGGGCGCCAGCACCTTGGGCGTGTCGCCCGAGACGCCCCGCATGCGCGAGCCGAGACCACCGGCGAGCAGCGTGACGTCGATGTCCGTCAAGGCTTCCTCAGGCCGCACCGTGCTTCCCCTCATGCTCTCGGCGCCGCAGCGCCGCCCCCACCCCCGCCGCATACCGCGTCGGCGGTGGATTGGTCAAACATTCGGTGGGGGTGACGGCGAACTTTCCCGGCCGACCGCCCAACGTAAGCCCCCGCCGCATGGCCTATTCCGCGAAGGCTGCCAGCGTGGTTTCGCGCGGGAAGATATGGGGGTGACCCTCCCAATCGCTGCGCAGCGTCTCGAAAACATGGACATCGTGGAAACGGCCATATTTGTGGACATGTTGACGCAGAACCCCGACCTCGCGCGCTTTCACAACCTTCTGGATGCGGATGACCGTGTCGTTGCCCTCCATGAAATAATTGAAGAGCTTGTTCATCCCCAAACCGTAGAAGCAATAGTCCATGATGAAGCAGTGCAGGAAGCCGGCGAGCTTCCTCCTGTCCTTCTCCTCCACGATGTACGAGCCGGAGGAGCAGCGCAGATGCACCCGGTCGATGTCATAGTAGGAAAGATAGCCGACCGGGCGGCCCTCATGCTCGATGATGAAATGGCGGAAGTCCGCACGGGCGTCCATCGCGGTCAGCCAAGCGCGCTGCCGGTCCACGTCCGGGGTCTCCAGATCGGTGAACATGAAGCGGGTGATCGACGGCTCGGTGCGCCAGCGCAGCAGCATCTCGGCATCGTCGGTCGTCGGTCGGCGGAAGCGGAACATGAACCCTTATCCTTCGAACGCGTGCGGCGTCACGTCGCCAGATAGCCGCCGTCCACCGGCAGCATCACCCCGTTGATCCAGCCGCTGGCCGGCGACAGCAGGAAGGCGATGGCCGAGGCCACGTCCTCCGGCTTGCCGAAGCCCATGGGATGGGCGGCGCGGATCGCCTCGAACTGCTCCGCCGTGGTGGTGCGGCGGAAGCGCTCCATCATCTCCGTCTCGACCATCGCCGGGGCGACGCAGTTGACGCGGATGCCGTCGCGCAGGAACTCCATGGCCAGCCCGCGGGTGGCCGAGACCAGCCCGCCCTTGGCCGCCGAATAGACCACGTTGCCCGGCTGCCCGATCTCCGCCGCGACGGAGGACACCAGCACCAGCGCCGCCGGTTCGGCGTGGCAGCCCTTCTGCCGCAGGCCGCGGGCCAGCGCCAGCGCGCTCAGCAGGTTGGCGTGCAGGATGCCGTCGAAGAAGGCGCGGTCGACGCCGCGCACCGGCTTGCCGACCTGCACCCCGGCGCAATGGGCCAGCCCGGCGATGGGGCCGCCGGCCTCCGCCTGCGCCTTGACCCAGCCGGGGATGGCGTCGCTGTCCGACAGGTCGAAGGCGGCCGTCCGGTGCCCCTCCCCCGGCAGAAGCGCCAGAGTCTCGCCCAGCCGACCGGCATCGCGCCCGTTGAGCGTAACCCGCGCGCCGAGCCTCGCGGCCAGCGCTGCCGTCGCCCGCCCGATCCCGGCGGAGGCACCGGTGACCAGGACGTGCCGTCCCGTGAGATCGACGAGCGGGCTTATGTCCCTGGTCATGTCACGGCTCATTCGGCGGCCATGCGGGCAAGCCAGACCCGGTGGAAGGCGGCGATCCGCTCCTCGCAGGAACCGAGGACGGCGGGGGCCTGGACCTGCTTCAGCCCCTTGTGGGTGGATTCGGCGACGCGCTGGTCCTCGCCCAGGATGGTGCGGTTGAAACCGGAGACGTTGGCCTCCACCGCCTTGCGGGCGGCCCCGCCCTTGGTCTGCGGCTTGGACGTCTCGCCCAGGAACAGGCGGTAATGCAATTCGCAGCGGTCCGGCCCAATGGGATCGTAGGTCTGGACGCTCATCAGCGCGCCGTGGGAGACGCCGATGGCAAGGTTGGGGAAGATCAGATAATGGTCGTAGCTTTCCAGCCGATCGCTGCGCGGCAGCCCCATCTTCTGGCTCACCCCGTCCCACCAGCGCGCCGAACCGTCGGACAGCTGGCTGATGCCCCGTGAATGCTCGCCCTCGTAGGAGCAGATCCACACCTTCTTCACGTAGCTTTTGAAGGTTTCCGGGTGGGTGGCGTCGACGTGGTAGACTTCCAGGGCGGTTTCCAGCGCCGCCTTCCAGTTGGCATTCCAGGGCAGCACGCCCTCGTCGATGCGGTCGGTGAACAGCTCCGACAGATGGTCGAGAACGGCGCCATAGGCACCAAGCTGCTCGTCCAGCCCCGGCCCGGCCGGCTCCAGCCGGACAAAGACGAAGCGGCCCCGCACCGCCACCTCGAAGCGCCGCAGGGCGAGGCGTTTCTTCGCCGCGTCGTCCAGGCCGAAATGCTCGCGGTTGCCGGGGATGCCGACCGGGACGCCGTCGCGGTTGAAGACCCAGCCGTGATAGGGGCAGACCGGCTTGCCGTTGCCACAGGGCCGCAGGTGGATCAGCGAATAGCGGTGCGTGCAGACATTGTGATAGGCCCGAAGTTCCCCGTCGAAGTTCTGGACCAGAACCGAGGTGCCGGCGATGTCGGCGGTGATGAAGTCGTTGTCGTTGCGCAGGTCGTCCGTAAATCCAACGAACATCCAGCAACGGCGGAAGATTCGCGCCGCCTCTTCGGCGTGATTGGCCTCGCCGGAGTAACGCTGCGGCGGGATCACCATGTCGGGCGGGGGTGAAAGCCGGCTTTGCTGAACCCGGTCATCCATGGCAGATCCCATTTATCGGTTCGTTAATCATTCGACCCTAGCGTTCTTTCGGTTAATAGTCTCCGAATTCGCTCAAGTCCAGGACGGACGGAAAAGCGGCGGAGAGAGGGAGCAGCCGGTGAAGGCCATCATCGAGGGCGTGCGCATCGCGGGATTCCGGGCCGCCGTGCCGCCGCACCGCCATTCCTTCCTGGAGGACCACTCCCTCTTCACGGCGGAGGAGGCGGAGAAGCTGTTCGCCACCACCGGCGTGTACGAGCGGCGCATCGCCCCGCCGCACATCTGCGCATCGGATATGTGCGTCGCGGCGGCCGAAGGGCTGCTTGCCCAGCTCGGCTGGGACCCGGCCAGCGTCGACGTGCTGGTCTTCGTGTCGCAGGACCCCGACTACAACGTGCCGGCGACCTCCTGCGTCATGCAGAAGCGGCTTGGGCTGGCGACCGGGGCGGCCTGCTTCGACGTCAACCTGGGCTGCTCCGGCTTCGTCTATGGGTTGTGGATGGCCGGGCGCCTGCTTGGCGGATCGACGGGCCGGCGGGCGATCGTGCTGTGCGGCGACACCAGTTCGCGCCACCTCGTGCCGGGCGACCGCTCCACCCTGCCGCTGTTCGGCGACGGGGGCGGGGCCGTGGCGCTGGAGGTCAGCCAGGGGGCCGCGCCGATCCATGTCGTCGTCGGCACCGACGGCGGCGGAGCCAAGAACATCTGGGTCAAGGCCGGCGGGCGCCGCAACTCGCTGGTGCCCGGACGCGAGCCCTGGCCGGCGGAGAAGCAGGAGCGGATGTTCACCGACTCGCGCCTGTCGCTGAACGGGGCGGAGGTCTTCGCCTTCACGCTGCGCGCCGTGCCGCCGCTGGTGCGGGAGACGCTGGAGTTCGCCGGCGTCGGGGTCGAGGACATCGACCTCTGCGTGATGCACCAGGCCAATGCCTTCATGCTGGAGCATCTGCGCAAGAAGACCAAGTTCCCGCCGGAAAAATTCCTCGTGGACATGCACGACTTCGGCAACACCAGCTCGGCCTCCATCCCTCTGGCGGTCAGCCACCGGCTGGGCGAAGCGCTGTCCACCGGCACGCGCAAGATGCTGCTGGCCGGCTTCGGCGTCGGCTGGTCCTGGGGTGCGGTGGTGGCCGACGTCGGGCCGATCCCCGCGCCGGAAGTGCAGGAGATCCCCGACGACTTCCCTCTGCTGACCCCTTGAGCCGCCGGACCATGCGCAACCCGCTCGACCTCACGGGACGGCGCCTGCTGGTGACCGGGGCCTCCGCCGACAGCGACATCGGGCGGGAGATTTGCCGCACGCTGGCCGATCTGGGCGCGGCCCTCACGCTGGTCGGCCGACGCGCCGACGCGCTGGAGGCCACCCGCGCCCTGCTGGATGGGCCGGAGCGGCACAGCATCGCCCCCATCGACCTGACCGACCTCGACGCCATCCCCGGTTGGATGAAGGGTCTGGCGGAGGCGGGCGGCCCCTTCGCCGGGCTGGTCCATTCCGCGTCGGAGCAGGGATACTCCGTGCTGCGGCAGGTCAACCGGGCGCAGTTCGACCGCTATTTCACGCTGAACGTCGGGGCGTCGCTGATGCTGGCGCGCGGCTTCCACCAGAGGGGCGTGTTCGCGCCGGGCGGCGGGGCGATCGTCTATGTCGGCTCGGTCGCCGGGCTGAAGGGCCAGAAGGGCCGTTCGCTCTACGCGGCGAGCAAGGCGGCGCTGGTCTCGGTGGCGCAATCGCTGGCGCTGGAACTGGCCGACAAGCGCATCCGCGTCAATGTGGTGGCCCCGGCGGTGGTGCTGGGCGCCAAGGCGGAGAAGCAGTTCGCCATGCTGCCGGCGGAGCAGAACGCCGCGCTGGCCGCCGCCCACCCGCTGGGCTACGGCGCGCCGCAGGACGTGGCCGACGCGGTGGCCTATCTGCTGGCCGACAGCGGGCGCTGGGTGACCGGGACGGTGCTGCCCGTGGACGGCGGCTTTACCGCGGGGTGATCGCCTCCGCCAGCGCCCGCGCGATGCGCAGGGCGCCCTGGCCATCGACGATTCCGGCCAGCTTGCCCGCCATGGTCCGCCGCCGCGCCGGATCGGCCCAAAGCTCCAGCGCCACGTCGGCGATCCGCTCGGCCGCCCCTTCGGTCTGTCCGGCCACCAGGGCGCACCAGCCCAGAGCCTCCGACTGGCGGGCGGCCTCCAACTGGTTGTCGGCGATGGTGACCAGGACGGCGGGCGTGCCGATGGCCGCCAGTTCGCCGGTCGTGGTGCCCGCCGCCGAGACGGCCAGCCCCGCCTGCGCCATCAGGCGCCCCATGCGCGGCGTGTCGCGGTGCAGCCGCACGCTGTCTTTGCAACACGCCGCCGCGGCCTCCACCGCCGCCGCGTCGCGCACCGCCCCGCCGACCGCCACATCCAGCCGGACGTCCGGCGGCAGGCGGGGGGCGAGGCGTTCGATCACCGGGGCCGTCAGCCCCAGCGGGTCGGAGCCGCCGAAGGTCACCAGCAGGCCGCGGCGTTCCTCCAACGGCGGCTTGGCCGCCGCCGCGGCCTCCCGCACCTCCCGACGCAACGGCGCGTGGGCCGGGCCGAGCAGCAGACAGGCGTCGGGATTGCCCTTGCCGTAGGGCAGCGACGCGGCGTCCGGCGCGGCGTTGACGATCAGCCCGGCATGGATCGGCTCCCCCGTTCCGGCATCGTCGAAGGCCAGGATGCACAGCCCCGTCCCGGCCAGCCCGGCCCGCCATTCCCCATCGAAGGCATAGCCGTCCAGCACGATGGCGTCGGCACCGGCTTCGGCCGCGATGGCGCGCGTCGCGGCAAGGTCGGCGGCACTGCCGGAAGCCGCGTCGATCCGGTGAACGGCCATGCCGGCAGCGCGCAGACGTTCCTCCAAAGCCGGGGGCAGGCTCGCCGCGGCGAACAGGGCATTGCCTCCCAGTTCCTGCACAGCCTCCGCCACCGCGAGGCAGCGCATGACATGCCCGGCCCCGATGAAGGCCCCGGCGTCGGCGCGGAACAGCACCCTCACGGGCCGTCTCCCCGCGTTCAATGCAGGGTCGGGGCGTTCGGCCCGGTGGGGCGCAGCCGCGTGCGGGCCGAGGACAGGCAGAAGGCGTGCCAGTAGAGCGCGACCAGGGCGCCCGGCATGCTGTCCAGTTCATGCCCCGGCAAAGCGGTGATGTTCGCCGCGTGGGCCATGGCGGCGTTGGCGGCGTTGAGGCTGTGCTGCGCCGCCGGACCGATCAGCGCCAGAGTCTCCGCCAGCGCGCGGGCGTCGAGGCGCAGGGTCGCCGGGGCGACGGTCACCTGGGCGGTGCCGTCGCGCAGGCGCCCGATGGCGATGTAGGCCTCCAGAAGGTCCGGCCGGTCCTCCGGACGAATCACCGCGGCGACCACGCGGTTGCCGGTCAGCGGGCCGGTGCCGTCGAACTCGAACACCACGGCGCGCTCGGCCTGCCGGGCCTCGGCCAGGGCGGCGGCGCGCTCCCCGGCGGAAACCCCGGCCAGCCGCATCGCCTCCTCGAACATCTCGGGCCGCCCGCCGCCCTCGGCGTGGACGACCAGCGGCGCGTCCATCGTCGCTGCGATGGCGAGACGGCGCGCCATGATGTTCACGGCCTCCTCCGCCGCGTCGTCCGAAGGGGTGTCCTGCAGCAGTTCCGCGCCCTTGCGCAGCATCACCTCGGCGAAGCTGATGTCCGGGGCGGTGTCTGGGGTCATGGCGCGGTCTCCGTCGAAAGGGGTCGGCTGTTGTACGCCAGCGTCGGGCGGGTTCTCAATGATCGCCGACATCAATGATAACCAATGGCGCCCGTTACCTTGCCGCGGAAAACCCAGTAGCTGTAGGCGGTGTAGATCAGGATCGTCGGAATCAGGAAGGCCATGCCGATCAACAGGAAGACCTGGGTTTCCGGTGGGGCCGCCGCCTGCCACACGGTGATCCCCGGCGGGATCAGCACCGGCCACAGGCTGATCGCCAGCCCCAGGTAGGACAGCGCGAACAAGCCCATGGCGAAGGCGAAGGGCAGCACCTCGCGCCCCTCGTCCAGCGCCCGCCACAGGCCGAAGGCGAGGAATCCGACCATCAGCGGCACCGGCGACAGCAGCAGGATGTTGGGCACCGAGAACCAGCGCGCGGCGATGGAGGCGTCCAGGAAGGGCGTCCACAGGCTGACCGCCGCGACCAGAACCAGCACCACGATGAGCAGCCGCCGCGCCACGCGGAAGCACCAGTCCTGCAGAATGCCGATGGTCCGCCAGATCAGCCACGTGCTCCCCAGCAGCGCGTAGCCGGCAATCAGCGCCACGCCGCAGAACAGGCTGAAGGGGGTCAGCCAGTCCAGCATGGTCCCGGCGAAGTTGCGCCCCTCCACCTCGATCCCCTGGATGAAGGAGCCGAGAACCACCCCTTGCGCGAAGGTGGCGAGCAGCGAGCCCAGGAAGAAGGCCTTGTTCCACAAATGGCGGCTGCTCCGCGCCTTGAAGCGGAACTCGAAGGCGACGCCGCGGAAGATCAGCGCGATCAGCATCAGCAGAAGCGGCAGATACATGGCCGGCAGGACGATGGCGTAGGCGATGGGAAAGGCCGCGAACAGCCCCGCCCCGCCGAGGATCAGCCACGTCTCGTTGAAGTCCCAGACCGGCGCCACCGAGTTCATCATGACGTCCCGCGCCTCCTCGCTGGGGGCGAAGGGGTAGAGGATGCCGATGCCGAGGTCGAAGCCGTCCATCAGCACATACATGAAGACGGCGAAACCGACGATGGCGACCCAGGCGAGGGTCAGCAGGCTGCCTTCCATGGACGTCACTCCGCGGGTTCGATGGATTCGCCGGGCACCGACAGGGGCCGCTTCGGTTGATGGCCCTGCGCCACCGCCGGGACCTCCAGATCCTCGTCGTTCAGCCGCGCCGGCCCGATGGTCAGCAAGCGGAACAGGTAATAGGTCCCGGCCCCGTAGATGATCGCGTAGACCACCATGAACACGATCAGCGAGGTCAGCACCGCCCCGCCGGTCAGGGCCGGAGTCACCGCGTCCGCGGTGCGGATCATCCCGTAGACCACCCAGGGCTGGCGCCCGATCTCGGTGGTGAACCAGCCGGCGAGGATGGCGACGAAGCCCAGCGGCATGCAGCCGACCAGGACCTTGTGGAACCAGTGCGGGCTGTAGAGCTTTCCACGCACCCGCTGCACCAGATGGATCAGCGCCACCGTCAGCATGATCATGCCGATCCCCACCATGATGCGGAAGGTCCAGAACAGGATTTCCGGGTTGGGCCGGTCCGCCACCGGGAAGTTCTTCAGGCCGGGGACCACCCCGTCCCACTCGTGGGTCAGGATCAGGCTCGACAGGGCGGGAATGGCGATTTCCGCGTGGTTGGTCTCCGCCTCGTTGTCGGGGATGGCGAACAGGATCAGCGGCGCCCGCGCCCCGCCTTCCCAATGGCCCTCCATCGCGGCGATCTTGGCCGGCTGGTGCTCCAGCGTGTTCAGCCCGTGCAGGTCGCCGAGGAAGATCTGCAGGGGCGCCAGGACGGTGATGAGCGCCAGCGACATGCTGAGGCCGACCCGCGCGTGCTCCAAAAAGCGGTTGCGCAGCAGGTAGAAGGCGCTGATGCCCGCCACCACGAACCCGGTGGTCAGGAACATCGCCGTCAGCATGTGGGCGAGCCGGTAGGGGAAGGAGGGGTTGAAGACCACCGCCCACCAGTCGGTGACGAAGAACCGCCCGTCGCGCAGTTCCGCCCCCGCCGGGGTGTGCATCCAGCTGTTCGCCGACAGGATCCAGAAGGAGGAGAGGACCGTCCCCGTCGCCACCAGCACCGCCGCCAGGAAATGGATGCCCCGCGGCACGCGGTCCCGCCCGAACAGGAGGATGCCGAGGAAGGCGGCCTCCAGGAAGAAGGCGGTCACCACCTCGTACTGGATCAGCGGCCCCAGAACGTTGCCGACAATGTCGGACCAGCGGCTCCAGTTCGTGCCGAACTGGTAGGTCATCACGATTCCCGAGACCACGCCCATGCCGAAGGAAATGGCGAAGATCCGCGTCCAGAATTCCGACAGGCTGCGATACAGCGCCTTGCCGGTGATCAGCCACCGCGCCTCCAGAACCGCGATCCAGCAGGCCAGCCCCACCGTAAAAGAGGGGAAAAGAATGTGAAAAGAAATCACGAAAGCGAACTGGATTCGTGACAGAAGCAGCGGATCGAGGTCCATGGCCGCGGCCCTCCGTTGACGGTCACCGAGGCCGGTTCCAGCCGACCCGACCGACCCCCAACGCGGTCGGTCCCAGGGAGTTCCCGTTTTCCGTCTGCGGATACTTTCTTTCCCCCCACCCCTTGAACCGCGGCGGCGACCTCTTATTTCTAAGCTCTTGCCGACATCCACACATTTGCGGCCGGCCCTGGGCCACAGCCGATCCCACCCCGCTCCGATGGCCCCGCCGGCCAGCCGGGCCGGGGGCCATCGGTCCATTGCAGGGTGTTTCCCGAGGATGCCGGAATCAGGAGAAGCTCTTTGACGGAACTGGCAGTTTCTGGCGAACCCCTCACCCTCTTTCTAAAAGAAACCCGCAAGTACGACTACCTCACCCCCGAGCAGGAACGCGACCTCGCCATCCGCTGGCGGGAGCGGCAGGACCGCCGCGCCCTCGACAAGCTGATCGGCAGCCACCTCCGGCTCGTTTTCAAAATGGCCCGCGGCTATCAGGGCTACGGGTTGCCGCTGTCCGACCTGATCGCCGAAGGCAACGTCGGCGTCATGCAGGCGGCGCAGAAGTTCGACCCCGACAAGGGATTCCGCTTCGCCACCTACGCGTCCTGGTGGATCCGGGCGGCGATCCAGGAATATGTGCTGCACAACTGGTCGCTGGTGAAGATCGGCACCACGGCGGCCCAGAAGAAGCTGTTCTTCAGCCTGCGCCGGCTGAAGGCGCAGTTGCAGGACGCCGACAACGGCACCTTCGGCGGCGACCTGTCTCCGGAGGCGGTGGAAAGCATCGCGACGGAACTGGACGTCTCCAAGGCCGACGTGATCGAGATGAACCGCCGGCTGGGCACCGACCGCTCGCTGAACGCCACGCTCGCCGAGGACGGTGACAGCGAATGGCTGGACCTGCTCGCCGACGAGAGCCCCGACCAGGAGGCGATCCTGGCCGGCGCGCAGGAGCGCAAGCGCCGCCAGCAGTTCCTCAAGCTGGGGTTGGGCGTTCTCGACGACCGCGAGCGGCAGATCCTGGTGGCCCGCCGCCTGCGCGACGAGCCGCTGACCCTGGAGGAGCTGAGCCAGCACTTCCACGTCTCGCGTGAGCGCGTGCGGCAGCTCGAGGTGCGCGCCTTCGAGAAGGTCCAGAAGGCGGTGATGGCCCAGGCCCGGCAGGTTCCGGGCACCACGGGCAAGGCGCTGCTGCCGGTGTGAGGAAAGCCCTCTCCCGTCCCGGGAGAGGGTGGCGCCGGGTGAGGGTCGCGCAAGGATCAAGGCGCTGGCCCGTTGCAGGCACCCTCACCCTTCCCACGCTGATGCGTGGGTCCCTTCCCTCTCCCGGGGCGGGAGAGGGAATATTATCAAGGCGTGACGAAGCGCGGCGGTTCCGGCAGCACGGGGGACCGCCGCCGCACGCCGCGCAACGCGTGCTCCACCGTCGCGATCTGCTCTTCCACCGAGATCAGGATCTGCGACGTCACTTCCAGCGACCGGTCCTCGTAGACCCAGACGTCGGGATGGCGGTCGCTCCAGGCGGCGACCGTCCGGTCGCGTTCCTGCAGCAGCCTGACAATCTGCGGCCGGAACAGCCGAATCATCGCGGTGATCCAGCGGTTCGCCGGCCAGGACGGCCGGGCGTGGTCAACCGTGAAACTGTCGAGCATGCGGATCACGTCGTCCGCCGCGTACCACGTCTCCCCGGTCACCCAACGGTTCGTCGTGAACAGGCGCACCGGCTGCCCCGCCACGTCCATGGCGATCCCCACCAGATGCGACAGGGCGTCGTTGGGGTTGTCCGGCTCCTCGTAGTCCTTCAGCGGCACCGGCTCCATGCCCGGCGGCATGCCCAGCGGGCGCAGGAAGGTGTGGAAGTGCCCATGCTCGCCGTCGGGTCGCTCGTCCTCGGGGTGGCAGTGGTAATAGTATTGGGCGTGGTATTCGGCGTCGTAGACGTCGCCCGGCGGATAATGGCGCCATTCGTAGAGGGTGCCGTGCCCGCGCAGCAGCTCCCCCACTACCGTGTCGCCGGTCTTGGCGAGCACCCGCTGGCACAGCCGGACCTCCCGCGCGGCCTCCGACATCGCCTGCAACTCGTCGCGCGAAAGCTCCGCAAGCTCCATCATCGGATGCTCTGCCCCGTCAGCCCCTGCCCGTCCCAGATCCCTATTACGTATGAGGCTTTGTACGCATAGCAAGCGCTTTCCTCAACGAAGGCCCGCCGAACCCGGACGGCCGGCTTCGGCGCGGAACACCGCCTCGCCCCGCCGCAGGGTCCAGTCCACCAACGCGCCTTCCACCTGCCCCAAGGCCATGTTGAACGCGGCGATCACGTCGCTGAAGTCCGACCCGCGCACCGGCACCACGGCGTCGAAGGTCTCGCCCGCCTCGATGGTCCGGTTGGGCATGGCGACCAGCTTGGCCGACAGCCGCACCCGCACCCGGTCCGGCGCCGCGGCGTTGGGATCGGTGAATTCCGCCTGGAAATCGCGCAGTTCGGTCTTCAACAGGAAGTCGGAGCGCAGCCCCGCCGAATCCCGCCCGACCGAGACGATCCGCCGGCTGTCCTCGAAGGACTGGACGATCAGCCCCTGCACCATGTTCGGCGCCCGGTCGGCCCAGGACACCCCGGCGAAGTAGTCGAGCGCGGTGGCCGAACGTGTGACCGCGATGCGCGGCGTGTCGATGCCGGCGCTGGCCGCCGGCGGCTCCACCAGCAACTGCCAGCGCACCGGTGGCGAACCGGATTCGGCCACCGTCCCCGGCGTCAGCGTGTAGAGGCTGGGCGCGGTGGGGTTCAGCGCCGCGCAGCCGGTCATCAGGCCGAGCGCCAGAAGCCCCGCCGCCGTCGCCTTCATCAAACGGCCCGTCATCAAAAGGCTTGTCATCGTCCACGCACCTCCACGCCCTGGCGGGTTCCGCCGAACAGGAAGTTCGACGGGTCGTTCTCGATCCGCGTCACGACGCGGGACAATTGCCCCGAAAGGTCGCGCAACTGCGAGATCAGCAAGGTCAGCTCATACAGCCCGCCGCCGGTGAAGTCGCGGATCGCCCCGCGGTTCTCGCCGATCATGGCGTTGAGCTGGTTGGCGGTCTTGTTCAGCGACCCGGCCAGCGTGTTCAGGTCGCCGGTCAGCGTCTTGGTGCCGCTCTCCACCGCGGCCAGCGTGCGCTGCGCCTGTTCCATCGTCTGGCCGAGCTGCGGCCCGACCGTCTCGAAGCCCTGGAGCGTGCGGTTGGCCTGGGCGAGGGTCGTGTCCAGCCCCTGGCTGGCGCGGGCCAGCTCGCCGGTCAACGTGCGCGTGTTGGCCAGGATCTCGGCGATGGCCGCCTGGTTCTGCGGGGTCAGCAGGTCGGCCACCCGGTTGGTCAGGTCGAGCGCGCGGTTCAGGAGCTGCGGGGCGGCGTCGACGAAGACCGTCAGCGACGACGGGCGCGACGGGATCACCGGGATGCCGCCGTCATGCGCGGTGCGTAGAAGCTCGCTCATCTCCGTGCCGCCGGAAATCTGGACATAGGCACCGCCGGTGATGCCCTGCACCTCCAGCGAGGCGATGGAGTCGGTCTTGATCGGCGTGCCTTCCTGCACCTCGATCCGCACGCGCACGCGGCTGACGTCGTTGGGGTCCAGGCGGATGTCGGTCGCCGTGCCCACGGGGATGCCGCGGTACCGCACCGGGCTGCCCTCCTGCAGACCCGTCACCGAACCGGTGAAATAGATGTAATAGGGCTGGCGCGTCTCCTCCAATTGGATCTTGGCGACCCAGACCGTGAAGACGAAGAGGCCGGCGAGCAAGGCCAACACGAAGCTGCCCACGAGGATGTAGCTGGTGCGGGTTTCCATGGCGTCCGGTCAGCTTTCTGCATGGCGCGCGGCGCGGCCGCGCGGTCCGTGGAAATAGTCGTGAATCCAGGGATGCGGGTCGCGGAGATGCTCCTCCAGCGTGCCCACGCGAATCTTCTTGTCGACCAGCACCGCGATGCGGTCGCAGATCGAGGTCAGGCTGTCCAGGTCGTGGGTGACCATGAAGACGGTCAACCCCAGGCTGCGCTGAAGGTTGCGGATCAGCTGGTCGAAGGCGGCGGCGCCGATGGGGTCCAGACCGGCGGTCGGCTCGTCCAAAAACAGGATGTCGGGGTCGAGCGCCAGGGCGCGGGCCAGCCCGGCGCGCTTGATCATGCCGCCCGACAGCTCCGACGGGAACTTCGCCCCGGCGTTGGCCGGCAGGCCGGACATGGCGATCTTGACCCGCGCGATCTCCGCCGACAGCGCCGCCGACAGGTCGGTGTGCTCGCGCAGCGGGACCATGACGTTCTGCGCCACGGTCATCGAACTGAACAGCGCGCCGTTCTGGAACAGCACGCCGGTGCGCGCCTGGAGCGCCACCCGCTCGCGCTCCGGCAGGCCGGCGGTGTCGCGGCCGAGAAGCTCGATCCGGCCGTCCGCCGGGCGGATCAGGCCGAGAATCTCCTTGAGCAGGACCGACTTGCCGGTGCCGGAGCCGCCGACCACGCCCAGCACCTCGCCCCGCCGCACGTCGAGGTCGAGCCCGTCATGGACCACCTGCGGGCCGAAGCGCGTGACCAGCCCGCGCACGCGGATCACCGCGTCCTGCGCATCCGGTTGTCTGTCGTCAAACGGCGCCACGGTCCCTCACAGCCTGAGGAAGGAGAACAGGACGGAGAACACCGCGTCCAGGACGATCACCAGGAAGATGGACTCCACCACCGACTTGGTGGTCAGCGTGCCCACGCTCTCGGCGCTGCCGGAGACCTTCAGCCCCTCGTAACAGCCGACCATGGCGATCACCAGCGCGAAGACCGGGGCCTTCACCAGTCCAACCAGGAAATGCGGCAGCGTGACGGCGCCGTGAAGCTGGCGGATGAACTGCCCGAAGGTGATGTCCAGCGTCGCGTAGCTCATCACCGCACCGCCGAACAGCCCCATGATGTCGGCGTAGAAGGCCAGCAGCGGCAGGGTGATCATCAGGGCCAGCGCGCGCGGCACCACCAGAAGCTCCACCACGTCCAGCCCCAGCGTGCTGATGGCGTCCACCTCCTGGTTCACCTTCATGGTGCCGATCTGCGCGGTGAAGGCGGAGCCGGAGCGCCCGGCCACGATGATGGCGGTCATCAGGATGCCGATTTCGCGCAGGATCGACACGCCCAGCAGGTTGACCACGAACAGCTCCGCCCCGAAGCGGCGGAGCTGGTCCGCCCCCTGGAAGGCCAGCACCACGCCGATCAGGAAGGACAGCAGCCCGAGGATCGGCAGGGCGTTCAGCCCGGTCTGCTCGATGTGGAACATCACCGAGCGGAAGCGCAGCCGCCGCGGGTTGACGATCAGCCGCCCGAAGGTGATGGCGATGAGGCCAAGGAAGGACAGCAGGTCCCGCCCCTCGCGCAGCCCGTCGACGGCGGTGCGACCGGTGCGCTCCAGCATGTCGAGGATGGGGCGGTGCGTCTGGGCCCGCTCGACCGGCGGGGGGCCGACCTCGCGCACGGCGTCGAACAGGGCGGCGTGCTCCGGGCGGATGGCGGACAGGTCGACGCCGTGGCCCGCCGCCGTCAGCCGGGCGGACAGCGCGGACAGCAGATAGGCCCCCACCGTGTCCATGGCATCCAGCCGCGACAGGTCGAGGCTCACCGTCCCGCCGCCGTCCAGCGCGAAGCCGTCGAGCGTGCCCGACAGGGACCCGGCGGCCTGCAGATCCCAACGGCCGAGAGCCGTCAGCCGCCACTCACCGTCGCCGGCGCGCGACGATTCCAACCACGCCCTTTCGCGCGCCATGCCCCGTCCTGCCCTTCCCTTCCGGTGCCGCCACGCGGCGCTGCTCATGCTTGTGGAGAGGAACTTGGCCGCAAGCCCCCCCGATGGTCAACCTCAAGCCGGGGAAAAACAGCCGCACAGCGGTGGTTTGCACGCGGACCGCCGCCCCGATAGTATGGCGCCGCCGTTGCACAGGAACCTTTTCACCATGCCGAACCCCATCGACCTGAAGAACCACATCCGCGGCATCGCCGACTTCCCCAAGCCCGGCATCCTCTTCTACGACATCTCCCCGCTGCTGGCCCACGCCGAGGCGTGGAAGGAAGCGGTGGACCAGCTGGCCGAGGCGCTGCGCCCGCGCAAGCCGGAGCTGCTGGTGGGCATCGAGTCCCGCGGCTTCCTGATCGCCGCCCCGCTGGCCCTGGCGCTCGGCACCGGCTTCATCATGGTGCGCAAGCACGGCAAGCTGCCCGGCGACAAGGTCGCCCATTCCTACGACCTGGAATACGGCACCGACACCATCGAGGTTCAGGCCGACGCCGTGAAGCCGGGCCAGCGCGTGGTCGTGCTGGACGACCTGCTGGCGACCGGCGGCACCATGGCCGCGGCGATCAGCCTGCTGCGCCGCGTCGGCGCCGACGTCCGCGCCGCCGCCTTCCTGGTCGAGCTGACCTTCCTCAACGGCCGCGACAAGCTGGACGTCCCCAGCGTCTCGCTGATGAGCTACGATTCGTAAAAGCGCCTTCCCGAGAGGCGTCTGCCCATCCTTTAAGCACCCTCTCCCGCCCCGGGAGAGGGTGGCGCCGAAGGCGCCGGGTGAGGGTCGCCCGAGGATCAAGGCACTGATTCTCGGCGGCATCCTCACCCTTCCTGCGCGTTGCGCGGGCCCCTTCCCTCTCCCGGGGCGGGAGAGGGAGCATCGCGGCGGGGTTCGCCGCTCATGGCACAGCGCTTGCGAGAGTGGCCGGTCACAGTTGCTCGGCAGGGCGCCCCATGACCCATATGGCCCCGGTGATTCTCGAACAGCCGCCCCTTCTGGCCGTCCGGCCACCCGAAACCGTCTCCATGCGGACACGCGAGGGCTTGCGGCTGGACGCCGACCTCTACCGTCCCGACGGGGTCGGCCCCTGGCCGGTCCTGCTGCTGCGTCTGGCCTGCGGGCGGCGCACCGCGATGACCAGCCATTACGCGCACCCGCGCTGGTACGCCGCCCGCGGTTATGTCGTCGTGGTGCAGGACGTGCGCGGGCGCGGCACGTCGGAGGGCCGTTTCCGCCCCTTCGAGGCGGAGCGTGAGGACGGTGCCGACGCGGTGGCCTGGGCGGCCTCCCTGCCCGGCTCCAACGGCACCGTCGGCATGTACGGCAGCGGCTACGCGGGAATGGCGCAACTCCTGGCCCTGGCCGAGCGGCCCGCCGCGTTGCGCGCGGTGGTTCCGGCGCTGGCCGGCTGGGACGTCTTCACCGACTGGGCGACGGAGGGCGGGGCCTTCCGGCTGGCCGACGCGATGGGATGGGCGCTGCATTGCGCGGCGGAATCCGCCCGGCGGCTGGAGGATGGCGCGGCCTACCGCGCGCTCCTGGAGGCGATCCGCAGCCTGCCGCTGGACGACGAGATCCCGTCCCGCCCAAGGGTGCTGCGGGATTACGCGCGGCACTGCCATCACGACGATTGGCTGACCACGCCCGGGCCGGGTGGCGGCTGGGACGACCTGTCGCCGCGCCAAGCCCTTTCCGGCGGCGGGATAGGGGATGTGTCGGTCCTTCAGATCGGCGGTTGGTACGACCCGCGCCTGACCGGCACGCTGGCGGCGCACGAGGCCCTGTCCACCGGCAGCGATGGCTCTGTCCGCCTACTGGTCGGCCCCTGGGATCGCCATGGGGTGACGACCCATGCCGGACTCGACGAATCCTGCGGCGACGGCCGGGCGCCGTCCGACGTGCCATCCTTCGATGCGCTGCAACTCGGCTGGTTCGAGCGTTTCCTGAAGGGAGAGATGAACGGCGCCGACCGCGGCGGGCCGATCCGCCTGTTCGACGTTCTGGAACGCCGCTGGCGCGACCTGCCGGCCCTGCCGCCCGCCGCGCACCCGCTGCATCTGTCCAGCGACGGCCTCGCCACGCGGCGCGGCGGTGCCCTGCGCGACGATGCCCCGGGGGAAGCGTTTCTCGATGTGCTGGTCCACGATCCACGTGATCCGGTGCCCACCGTGGGCGGCCACGCCGTGCCCGACGCCGGTCCGCGCAACCGCGCCGCCGTCGACGCCCGCCCCGACGTGGCGGTCTACGACACCGCCCCGCTCACCGCGCCGCTGACGCTGTCCGGTCAGGCCGAACTGGAAATCTGGGTGGAGGCCGACGCCCCGTCCTTCGACGTCAGCGCCGTCCTGTCCGCCGTGCTGCCCGACGGGCGCGTCCTGCCGCTCAGCCAGGGTCACGCGCGGGTCGAACCGGGCGGCGAGCAGCGCCCCATGCCGGTGGCCCTGCGCGCGCTCTGCGCGACCCTGCCCGCCGGAAGCGCGCTGCGCCTCAGCCTCGCCGGGTCCTGCTTCCCGGCCTATCCCGTCAATCCAGGGACGGGGGCGGAGCCGGGCGAGACACGGCTGGTGGATGCGCAGCCGATCACCCTGCTGATCCACGGCGGCGGCGCCCGCCCGTCGCGCCTGCTGCTGCCGGCCCGGGCCTGACCGTCGGAACCCGTCAGGGGCGCCGGCCAAAGCCCTCCTCGCGGGCGTCGCCGAAGACACCCTCGTCCTCATCGTCCGCCTCGAAATCGCGGAGCGCGCGGGCGGCGCTGCGCAGGCACAGGTTCAGGCTGCGGTCGAGCAGGCGCATCATCAGGTCGCGGAACGGCGTCTTGTCGCCCAGCGACCAGGCCCGCTCCACCATCGCGCCATACATCTCGCGATCCTCGTCGGTCACCACCACCGGCGGGAAGCCCGCACGGTTCAGGATCAGGTTGCACAGCAGAAGCGCGGTTGCGGCGTTGCCCTGGAAGAAGGGACGGACGCTCATCAGCCGGTGATGCGCTTCGAAGGCGGCCTCCGGCCCAGCCTCCGTCCGGCGCAGCCAGCCCGACAGCGCCGACATCGACACCCGCACCTTCGCCGGATCGGGGGAAGCCCCGGCGTCGTCCTTGAGCGCACCGTCCCGGTAGCGTCCGGCGTTCGTGTCGATCCCCTGGTACAGCACGCCATGGAAGGCCGCGATGGTGCGCTCCGTCACCACCCCACCGCCCTGGAAGGACAGGCGGGCCATCAGTTCCAGCGCCGCGCGATGGTTGAGCACGAGGCGCTGCGGCTCGGCCGGGCGGCTGCGCAGCACGGAACCGCGGTCCAGCACCATGCGGATGTCGTCCGGTGACAGCTCCACCCCCTCCACGAGGAGGCAGGCGGTGGTCAGGCCGCGCTCGAAGCGGTCGGCCAGATCGCGGACCACCGTCGGCGGCATCGGCCGGGCGTCGTCCAGAACCCGCTTCTTCTCCAGAATATCGTCCAGCAGCGCCATCGTCCCGAACTCCGCAGATCCCTGGCATTTTCATAATGCCTGGACGGCGCGCGGGGAAGCACATCCTTTGCCGCCCCACAAGGTCAACAGGCTGCGGCGCAACCTCCAGCCTGCGGTTTTTTGCCGCTTGTGCGGCCGCGGTTGCCGGTTTTAACATCGCAATACAAGATTTCCGCTGCCCTATACTCGCCTGACCCGGCCCTCTGGAAGGATTGATCCGATGCAACATGTTGCCTGGGATAAATCGATGAGCGTCGGCGTCGACATTCTCGACGACGACCACCGAAAATTGCTCGACATGTTCAACCATCTATTGAAGGCCGGCATCGCGGAGAAGGACCGCGCCAGCCTGTCCGGGCTGCTGGGGGGCTTGCAGGAATACACGACCGTGCATTTCAAGCGTGAGGAGGCGCTGATGGAGCAGCAGGGCTATCCCGGCCTCGACGCCCACCGGGCCGCGCACCGCTATTTCATCGACGAGGTGCACAAGCTGACCTTGGACGATGACGACAGCAACGAGATGATGCTGCGCATCGACCTGATCCTGCTCCTGAAGGAGTGGTTCATCGAGCACATCCAGTCGGTGGACAAGCAGTACAGCCCCTTCATGGCCGAAGACGCCGGCAGCACCGCCACCCATTGAGCGAACGCGCGGAAGCCCCCGCACCGGGTGGAGCGGGGGCGTTCCGGCAGCGCTGCGGCGTTTGCGTCACCGGCATCAGAAGGCCATCGTGCCGCCCGGTTCGCGAAGGCGCAGATTGTTCTGGATGTGACGGACGCCGGAGATGGCGTCGGCCAGATCCTCGGCGCGGCGCTTCGCCATGCGGTCGTCCACCGTGCCGTCCAGCGTGACCTCACCGCCCGACACGGACACGGCGATGTCGGTCGCGTCGAGATAGGGGTCCTCGGTCAGCCGATCGTTCAGGTCGTCCTGGATCCGCTCGTCCGAGCGGGTGTAGCCCCGTGGGCCGCGACCGCGGAACTGGGCGCGGCGCTCATCCTCCTGGCGGCGGCGCTCGGCGTCGTCGTTGCCGAACCAGGACGCCACCTCGTCGCCCGCCTGCTCCCAGAAATTGCGCTCCCGCGCCATGCCGATGGGTTCGTCGCGGTTGCGCTGATCCCGGATGCGGTCGTCGCGATGCCAGCCGCGTTCGGCGTGGCCCCAGTCGCTGCCCCAGCGACGACCGGGATCGCGCCCGCCGGAACCGCCGCTTTCGTAGTCACTCCGGGGATAACCGCCTGCGCCATAGGCGCTGCGCCCAAATTCGTTGCGATCGCGGACGTCGCGGCGGTCGTCCTCGTCCACGTTGCGGGCCTCGTCCTTCCACCGGTTCTCGTACTGAGACATCGTGCCAGACTCCCGTTCGCCGTTGCCCGCCGCCCGTCCGGACGGCCCTTTTGCAACAGGGCGGCGCCGGGCTGCGTTCCCATTTCGACGCATCGCCGGAGTTTTCGCACAGTCTGGCACGCGGATTGCTGCGCTGCACACAGTCATCCACGCAGCCTTGGCCCCGGTCCTCCCTTCGGACCGGGGCTTCTTTTTTTTCCCGGACGACGGATCAGGCCGCGCTGACCCAGCGGCGGATCGGGCTGCGCGACAGGGCGGAGTTGCTGTAGGCCGCCCGGTGCGTCACCTCCGCCCCCACCCAGTCGGGGAGCGGAACAAGTTGGTCGGCATGGGACAGTTCGACCTCGGCGATCACCAGACCGGCGTTCTCACCGCCAAAGACGTCGATTTCCCAACAAAGACCATGATGATGAACGAGGTAGCGGGTCTTCTCAATCAGGCCGCCGCGGCAACTGTGGCGCAGCAGGCCGAGGGCGAGATCAAGGGGAAGCGAATGTTCGGCCTCCTCGCGGCACAGGCCGCGGCGGGGGCCTTTGACGGTCAGCGTGGCGTCCGGCCCGGCCACCCGGACCCGGACGGTTCGGCCGTCGTCGGAAGGCAGATAGCCCTGGACGATGGACAGGCCGTCTCGGCACAGGGGGCGGATGTCCCTACGGACCAGAAACCGCCGTTCGATCTCAACCGCCATGATACCGGCCTTTCGGCATATCGGACACCGTCGAGGATAATCGCCCGCCGTGCTGCGGCGCAACCATGCCTCATACGCATGAAGTCCATTCCTGCGTTGCGGTATTACCATTTGAACACATCACCGAACAAGCACCCACGACGCACGTCCCGGCGCTCCGTGGTGGGAGCGGCCACCCGTTCTGGGGTAGCATGCCGCCATGGCACAAGACCTCGCACCCTGGCTGATTCTGTTCGCGCTCTACGGCGCGCCTCTCCTTCATGTGATGCTGTCACGGCGTGGCGGACCGTGGCGCCCGCCCCCCGGCACACGCTGCCCTTTCGGCCCGCGGGCCGGCTGGGTGGTGATGGTTCTGATCCTGGGACCGATCGGCTGGCTGATGTTCGTGATGCGGAACGGGCGCCGTTCCCGTCCCGGCCGCAGCCCCGGAGCGTGACGCCCAAGGGCCGGTGGCGGAACGGGAACGGCGCCCGCGCGTTGGGTCGCCCGGACGGGTTGCCCGTCAGATCCGGCCCATCAGCAGAAGCACGATCAGGACCAGCAACAGCACGCCGAGGATGCCGCTGGGGCCATAGCCCCAACCGCGGCTGTGCGGCCAAGCCGGAACCGCGCCGATTAGAACGAGAATCAAAATGATAAGCAGAATGGTTCCGATGCTCATGGCGTCCTCCCAAATGTGGAGCTTTCGCTGAGAAGAACGCGAGCTTGGCCGGCTGGTTCCAGCTTCACGCCTGTTCTTTGGCGCCCGCCCTCTCCATTCGGAGAAACGGCGCCCTACCCTTCCGGTCTTTCTGTAAATCCCGTTTCCATCGATTCACATCGGCGGTCCGGTACGGCGACGCGGGCGCTCCCACACCTTCGCCAGCAGCGCCAGCTTGCTCCGCCCCGGCAGCCGTTCGTCCGACAGCGCTTCCAGGAAGTCGGCCAGACGCTTGGAGCGCATCACGCTGAAGGCGATCAGACCGACCGTCGCCAGAAGAACGAACAGGAAGAACAAAACGCGCGCCGGCAGCGGATCGTCGGCCATGGCGAGCAAGTTCATGCCGAGGAAGCCGGTGACCAGCGTGCCGATGGTGCTGACCACCGTCACCACGGTCAGCCGCAGCACCGTGTTGGCCTGCCGCCGCAGCCCGTCGCTGTCCAAGTAGTCGCTCATGTCCTGAACCTCGTCCCGCACCTCGGCGTAGAGGCGGTCGGTGCCGAGATGCCCGGCCCACAGGCGGAACAGGTCGCGCAGCGGCCCCTGGATCGACAGCTCATGGAACCAGTAGCGGTGGGTGAAGCGCAGGAAGATCTCGAACACCTGTCGGATGTCGCGCTTGAACCGCTTGACCGACTCCACGGTGCCGATGTCGAGCTGGCTGACCGCCAGAACCAACCGATCGGACAGCATCACCAGCGCCGCCCGGTGGAAATGCACGACCAGCCCGAGCAGGAAATACTGGTGCCGGAACTGGCCGAGCAGCCCGGTTTCCGCGTCGGTGAAGAAGGCATCGGCCTCCGGCCCCACCATGACCAGTGAATGGCCGCAGCACAGGATGCGGCTGCGCGTCCAGGCGCCGGGTGCCCGCGGGTCCCAGTAGCGGTCGTAGCAGTAGCGCTGCTCGAACCCCTCCAGGAAGGCGGGGGCGAAGGGCATCACCGCGCTGGGTCCTGGCCCCGATCCCGGCACCGATCCCGGCCCGGGCGATGTGGCGAAGCCCAGCCGCACCCAGTCCGCCCGTTCCAGCCGTTCCGGCTCGTCCAGCGACAGATAGGCCATGGCCGGCATCCGCTGATATTCGAGCTGGCGGTAGCGCAGCAGCCCGGTCTCCTCCGAATGGTGGTGGACCAGGGGGCGCAGAAGGAACGACCAGTGGGCGGCGATGCGCGGCGCCCGGTGGCGGCACACGAAGGACAGATAGTCCGCCTTCCGCTCATAGTCGGAGACGGCAAGCACGGCACCATCGGCGCCAAGCCATTCGACGCGGTGCGGGCATTGCGCGGCGCTGCCGTCCGGCTCCCAGGCGGGCGGATAGGTGCGGCCCAGCCGGAACAGCGTGTCCTGCACGCGGTCCAGCGGCAGATCCTCGCCGAACAGCTCCACGACCAGGATCGCCACGTCGACGTCGTGGAAGAAATGCAGATCGACATGGGCAATGTTGAAGCGAAGCGGCGCCTGCCCCCGCCGCAGGATGACCGCCAGCGCCGCCGCGTCACGCCGCCGGAAGACGCGGATCGGAGACCCGCCATAACCGGGCCGGTGGTCGCGCGACTCCCCCTCGCCATAGAGGAAACGCTGCACATAGGGCAGGAAGGACACGAACTCGCTGTAATGGCGCTCGCTGAATTCGCCGGTGTCCTGGGTGAACTCGTCCGCCACCTCCTGCCAGGGGCAGGTCGGCCCGCCCAGCCACTCCCAATGGTTCTGGATCTGCGCGCCGTCCTTCAGCGGCATCAGCTGCACCGGCCACAGCAGGATTTGGCGAAACCGGCGCACGCGGATCGGGCTCTCGTCCATGGCGCCCCTCCCCCTTGTCCTTCTTTTCCCACATCCTAACAGAGTCCGATCCGGCGAGAACGCGGCACCGAAGGGGGATTGCCGGGCGTTCGCGCCATCCCGTCGCGCCGGACCATTAACCAGGACGAAAGCCCCGCCCTGATAGCGTCCCCCGTTCAGATCATGCGCCGGAGGAGAATTGATTTGCCGATGACGCGCCGGATCGGGCTGTTCCTGCTGGCGGCTGGGCTGGGAGCGGCCACTCCCGCCCTGGCCGTTGAAGTCCCCACCTCCGACACCGTCTGCGCCGGCGAGGGCGCCGGGCGGCGCTGCACCGTGTCCACCGTCCAACCCTTCCCCGACAACCGGGGCGGACTCGGCGAACTGAGCATCAGCGCGGTGCGCGACGCGGCCTGCACCTCCCTCTACATCGTGTTCGACGAGCCCATCGCGCTTGCCCGCCCCGTCACGCTGGCGGTGGACGGCGCCCCGCCGCAGCGGTTCTACACGCCGCGGCAGCTTTCCGACCTCGCCGACACCCTCGACAAGGGGCCGCAGACCGGCGCCGCGCCGGAGGTGGGTCCGCCCGAATTCACCCGCTTCCTGTCCCAGGTCGCCGCGGGCGCCATCACCGACGAGGTCGCCGGGACCGAGATGCTGAGGCGCTTCGCCGCAATCAAGGAACCGCGGCGCATCGGCCTGACCTGCGGCCCGATGGAGCGTCTGTTGCCGCTGATGCGCGCGGATCGCCCGCTGCGGCTGGAGTTCCAGAGGCAGGCCAACAGCGCAACCCAGCTCTATCACTGGCCGCGGCTCGACCGGCGGACCGTGGAATTCCGGCTCGGCGGCCTGTTGGAAGCGCTGGACCGCGCCATGCCCGGCTCCTGATGCCGCCATAGGGGTTAACCATTCCGGCCGCTTGACTGCACCCACTCTTTGCCGTCCGACTCGCCCCATGTGGATGATTGGGCGAACCCGGGCCGGGCAAGCGGGTGTGCGACTTGAGAGCGCGCGCCGTCATCCCCATCCTGTCAAGGCAGGCCCCACCCATCGAGGACGGAGGAGAGCGGAGCGTGTTCGGCTTTGCGCGCAAACTGTGGTCGGACCCGGAACCCGTCGCGAGCCATGTGCCGCGGGGCGTGCGCGTCTACGCGGTGGGCGACATCCACGGACGGCTGGATCTGCTGGACCAACTGCTGGCGCAGATCGACCGCGACGCGGCGAGCGGCGCCGACCTCGTCAAGTACCTGGTCTTTCTCGGCGACTATGTGGACCGCGGTCCGGACTCCGCGATGGTCATCGAACGGCTGTGCCGGGAGCCCCTGCCCGGCTTCGGCGCCATCCACCTGCGCGGCAACCACGAGGCCGCGATGATGGACTTCATCGAGAAGCCGGAGGCCGGGCCGGACTGGCTGGAGTATGGCGGGCGGGCGACTCTGGCCAGCTACGGCGTTCCGGCCCCCGTCGAGGACGCCCCGCCGGAGCATGTGGAGGAAGCCCGCCAGCGCTTCGCCGCCGCACTGCCGCCCCATCACCGGGCCTTCCTGGCCGGGCTGCGCTCCAGCGTCGCCATCGGCGACTATCTGTTCGTCCATGCCGGCATCCGCCCCGGCCTGCCGCTGCACCGCCAGCGCGACGAGGATCTGTTGTGGATCCGGCGGGAGTTCCTGACCTCCCACCTCGACCACGGCAAGCTCGTGGTGCACGGCCACACCATCGTCGAGCAGCCCGACGTCCGTTCCAACCGCATCGGCATCGACACCGGGGCCTACGCCTCCAACCGGCTGACCGCGCTGGTCCTGGAGGGCGGGGAGCGCCGCTTCCTCTGCACCATCTGACGCCTTACGGTGTGGCGGCCTGACGGCGCCAGTCCTTGAGGAAGTTGAGGAAGGCACGCAGCGACGCCGGGGGCTGGCGGCGCGACGGGTAGTAGAGGAAGGGGCCGGGGAAGCTCTGGCTCCAGTCCTCCAGCACGGCGACGAGACGGCCGGCGGCGATGTGTTCGCGCACATACTCGTCGAAGGTCATCAGGAACCCTAACCCGTCCAGCGCCGCCCGCAACTGGATGCCGGTGTGGCCGGCGTGGAAGGGTCCGCCGGGCTGGATGCGGACGATACGGCCGTCCTTCTCGAATTCCCAGGGCGGGTGGGCGCCGCTGGCGTAGACGGTGGAAACGCTCGGCTTGCCCAGCAGGTCCTCGGGCCGCTCCGGCACCCCGAAGCGGTCGAGCACGGATGGCGCTGCGCACAGCACGAAGCGCTGCGGCGGGCCGAGCGGCACCGCGATCATGTCCTGCGCCAGATGTTCCTCGTAGCGCACGCCCGCGTCGTAGCCCTGCGCCACGATGTCGATCAGGGCGATATCCACGGTGATTTCCAGCTCCACATCCGGAAAGCGGGTCAGGAAGGGCGTGACCATCGGGGCCAGCACGAGATCCACCGCCGGTGCCGGCGCGTTGATGCGCAGCCGCCCCGCCGGACGCCCCTGGCGCTCCCGCAGGTCCGACAGGGCGCCGGCCACCTCGCCCAGCGCCGGTTCCAGCCGGCGGAGAAGCTGCTCCCCGGCCTCGGTCGGGGCGACGCTGCGGGTCGTGCGGTTCAGCAGGCGGACTCCGAGATGCTCCTCCAGGTCCCGCATCCGCTGGCTGAGGCCGGAGACGGACACGCGCTGCTCCAGCGCCGCGCGGCGGAAGCTGCGGTGGCGGGCGACGGCGGCGAAGGCTTGCAGGTCGCGCAGGTCGGTGTCGTCCATTCCCTGGTTCCGATTATTCGATGTGGTGAACAGCCCGTTCGGCATTGTCCATCTTATCGGATCAATGGGGTCAGATCATCATCCAGGGCAAGGCGGCGCTGGTACGGCGCCGCGACGGACGGAGAGGATCAGGAACATGGAACAGCGCACGCTCGGGGCCGCCGGCCCCGTCAGCTCGGTCATCGGTCTCGGCTGCATGGGCATGTCGGATTTCTACGGCCCCGCCGACCAGGAGGAGAGCATCGCCACGATCCACGCGGCGCTCGACGCCGGGATCACCCTGCTCGACACCGGCGACTTCTACGGCATGGGGCACAACGAGCTGCTCATCCGTGACGCCCTGCGCGGGCGCGACCGCGACAGGCTGCTCACCAGCGTGAAGTTCGGCGCCCTGCGCGACCCACAGATGGGGTGGAACGGCTACGACGCCCGCCCGGTGGCGGTGAAGAACTTCCTGACCTACTCGCTGCGCCGGCTGGGGGTGGACCACATCGACATCTACCGCCCGGCGCGGCTCGACCCGAGCGTCCCCATCGAGGATACCGTTGGCGCCATGGCCGATCTGGTGAAGGCCGGCTACATCCGCCACATCGGCTTGTCGGAGGTCGGCCCGGACACCATCCGCCGCGCCGCCGCGGTGCACCCGATCAGCGATTTGCAGATCGAATATTCCCTGATTTCCCGCGGAATCGAGGAGGCCATCCTGCCGACCTGCCGGGAGCTTGGCACCGGCGTCACCGCCTACGGAGTGCTGTCGCGCGGCCTGATCAGCGGCCACTGGAGCAAGGACCGGGCGGGCCAGGATTTCCGCAGCCGCAGCCCGCGCTTCCAGGGCGAGAATCTGGACCGGAATCTGGCGCTGGTCGAGCGCCTGAGGGAGATCGCCCAGCGCATCGGCGGTTCGGTCGCCCAGGTCGCCATCGCCTGGGTGGCGGCGCAGGGCCGCGACATCGTCCCGCTGGTCGGCGCCCGCCGCCGCGACCGTCTGGCCGAGGCGCTGGGCGCCCTGGACCTTACCCTGTCGGCGGAGGATCTGGAACAGCTCGCCCAAGCCCTGCCGCCGGGTGCCGCGGCGGGCGAGCGCTACCCGGCGGCCCAGCTCGCCCACATGGACAGCGAGACGTACAGGCAGCGCTGAGTTTTGCCCCCACCCCGACCCTCCCCCGCTTTCGCGGGAGAGGGAGACCTGTCCCCTCCCCTGCGAAAGCTCTCGCGCAAACCAAAGATTTGCGCTGACGCGGCAGGCGGACCTTTGGTCCGCCGAGAGCGGAGGAGGGTTAGGGAGGGGGCACCATTGCTGGAGTTTACCCCTCGACCTGCACCACGCGCAGGTTGTTGGTGGTCCCCGCCTGCGCGAAGGGAATACCGGCCACCACGACCATCTGGTCGTTGGCCTTGGCGAAGCCCTGCTCCTTGGCGAAGCCCAGCGCCCGCTCGACCATCTCCTCGTAGGTGTGGATGTCGGCGGACAGGACGCTGTGCGCGCCCCAGAGCAGGGACAGGCGGCGCGACACCGCGGCGTGCGGCGTGATCGCCAGGATCGGCACCGCCGGACGCCGACGGGCGATGCGGGCGGCCGTGGTGCCGCTGGAGGTGTAGGCGACGATGGTCGATGCGTGGATCACCTCGGCCAGATCGGCGGCGGCGGCGGCCACCGCGTGCGGCGCCGTCTGCTCCTCGCCGGGGTCGGAGGCGTCGATGATCGAGCGGTAGAGCTTGTGCTGCTCGGTGCTGCGGATGATGCGGTCCATCATCTCCACCGCCTCCACCGGGAAGGCGCCGCTGGCCGATTCCGCCGACAGCATCACCGCGTCGGCGCCGTCGTAGATGGCGGTCGCCACGTCCGACGCCTCGGCCCGCGTCGGGGTCGGGGCGTTGACCATGGAATCGAGCATCTGCGTCGCCACGATCACCGGCTTCACGGCGAGGCGGCAGGCCCGCACCAGCTCCTTCTGGCGGCCCGGCACCTCCTCGTGCGGGATCTCGACACCCAGGTCGCCGCGGGCGACCATGACGGAATCCGAGAGGCGGATGATGTCGTCGATGCGGTCGAGCGCCGCCGGCTTCTCGATCTTCGACATCAGCCCGGCGCGGTCGCCAATCAGCCCGCGGGCCTCCAGCAGGTCCGCCGGCTTCTGCACGAAGGACATCGCCACCCAGTCGACGCCCAGTTCCAGCCCGAAGGCGAGGTCGACGCGGTCCTTGGCGGTCAGGGGCGACAGCTCCAGCACCGTGTCGGGCAGGTTGACGCCCTTGCGGTTGGAGATGGTCCCGCCGATCACCACCTTGGCGTCGATGTAGTCGTCGCCAAGCCCGGTCACGGCGACGCGGACGCGCCCGTCGTCGATCAGAAGATTGTGGCCCGGCATCACCGCCGCGAAGATTTCCGGATGGGGAAGCGGGATCGCGGTCTTGTCGCCGTCGGCGCCGGACAGGACGAAGCGGATCGATTCGCCGGCGGCGACGGTGATCTTGCCGTCACGGATGGTGCCGACGCGGATCTTCGGGCCCTGCAGGTCCTGAAGGATGCCGATGGGACGGCCCATCTCGGCCTCCAGCGCGCGGATGGCGGCGTGGACCTTGGCGTGATCCTCGTGCGTCCCATGGCTGAAATTCAGGCGGAAGGTATCGACGCCGGCCAGGAACAGCCGCTTCAGCATCTCAGGCGTGTTGCTGGCGGGACCGACCGTGGCAACGATCTTCGCGCGGCGGTGACGACGCATATAGTTTCGGCCTCTTTGGGCCGCCTCCTTGGTGGAGTGTCGAACGGCGGGCATGCCGGGTGGAAAGCGGGCGGTCATAGGACCGTCCGGCTGCCGTTCACATTGGTGGATGACCGCCCGCTGACAACCACCAGGGCCGCAATAAAGCCCCGGCTGTGGCACAGCCGCCGCCTGCGGAGCAGTTCCCACGTCCGTTCGTACACCCAGTCATCACCGATCCGTCACCAGGGGGGGGCATGCAATGCCGCGTTAGCTCGTTTTGGTTGACAATTATTAGTACAATAGAATCTTTGCGCGAATCGCCAATCCGCCCGCAAGACATCGCTTCGACCGGGCGACCAGCGACGGGTTAGCGAAATCCTGCACGGTGTCCGGCACCCGTAGGGCACCACCGGCGCCCCCCGCAGCCGCCGTCCCGGTGACCGTCGACGAGGCAACGTTGGTCAGCGTGTGGGCCGCCGAGCCGCTGTTGGTGCCCGCCGTCAGCGCAAGACCCGTCGGGGCGGCGGACTTGCTTTTGCCCATGCCCCGTCAGGAATATGTCTACGCGGTGAGGCCTTCCCTGGCGCTTCGGCGAACGAGCGTCCGCGCGGCGTTCGCGCATTGGCTGCGCAGTTCGGGCACCGCGGTCATCTCCCAGAACGGCGCGCGGCTGACCGGGCCGAGCGCGAAAAGGCGATCGGACTCCGCCCCGCCCTCGCCGATCAGCGCACCCTCTTCCGTCACGTCGAGGCCGAGGCGCAGCGGGTCGGGACGAGCCAGACCCTGCTGGAGCAAGGCGCGCATCAACGGATGGCGGATGCGCCCAAAATCACACTCGGTGCCCGTCGCGTTGACGATGGCGCCCACCGTTCGCGTCCACAGCGCGTCCTCAACGCCCCGCGCACGGACCGTCGCCTCCACCCCGTCCGACGTGGGAGTCAGAGCCTGAAGGCGTCCGGCACGGATGGTCAGCTGCCCGCTCTCGCGCAGGGACTCGATGCGCGCGGCCACCTCCGGCGCCATGCGGTGGCGGTGCACCTCCCAATAGGGCCGGGCGTGGCGAAGGAAACGCTGCCGCTCCTCCAACGGCAGATGCTTCCAGATCAGCGGGTGGAAGGGCCGCAGGGAATCGAAGGCGGCGCGCCAGTCCAGCCCCTCCTCCCGCGCGCGGCGGACGTCGGCCTTCAGGGCGATCAGCACGTCGAGCACCGTGCCGGGCATCGTCTGGGGATGGACGAAGCTCTTGAAGGGGCGCGTCTCCAGATGGGTGGTGGGCAGCAGCCCGCGGCGCGACAGCGCCAGGATCGGGCCGCGATGGCCCTGGTTCTCCAGGGACAGCACCACATCGACCATCGTCAGCCCAGTGCCGAGGATCAGCACCGGGGCGTCCGGATCGATGGCGGCGACGGCCTCTCGGTTCCAGGGATCGCCGATGAAGCGCTCCGACGCGAAGACCTCGGGCGCCGCGACGCGCGGCGGCGAGGGCGGAAAATGTCCGACGCAGAGCACCGCCCGATCCACCGCGAGGCTCGTCCCGTCGGCGAGGCGCAACCGGACTCCGCCTTCCACCGCCGCATCGACCACCTCCGCCCGCACCGTGTCGAGCGTCACATGGGACGGAGCCTCCGCCAGGGCCTCGCGCAGCACGTCCTGGATGTATGCGCCGTAAAGCCGGCGCGACACGAAGGCGTGGCCGCTGGGCGGCACGTCGCCGCCGAGGTCCTTCGCCCACAGCCAGCGCAGGAAATGGCGCGGGTCGTCGGGATAGGCGCTCATGTTGTAGGCGCGCACGTTCAGCAGATGCGCCGCGCTGTCGGTGGAATAGGCCAACCCGGTGCCCAGCGTGCCGGCGCGTTCGATCAGATGGATGCGCGTCGGCTCCTCCGCCTTGCGCAGAAGGTGGGCCGCCAGGATACTGCCGGTGAATCCGGCGCCGACGATGGCGATGCTGTGCGCGGTGTCTTGGGACGGCATGCTCGTCGTTCCTCTCCCTGTGTCCAGCACCCCGCGGGGCGCCCCCGAATTGACATCATTAGAGCACCACGAATCCCTATTTAACAAGTTGGCTTTTACCGTATCGCATGTGCTTTCATGTTCCACGCACAAAAATAAACTTGGAAATCCTGTTATTAATCCCGACCACCAGGAACCGGACCGCGGAATGACCATGGGCAAGCGTGCACCCTTCGTCGTCGGAATCACCGACCATATGATCCCCCCGCCGGACTTGGAGGCGGCGGTGCTGGACGGCTGTGCCGAGGTGGATTTCCTCGACACCCGCCGCGAAGAGGATCTGGACCCGGAGCGTCTGGCCCGGCTGGACGCGCTGCTGGTGTGGAGCACCCGCATCGGCCCGGCGACGGTGGCGAAGCTGCCGCGCTGCCGCGTGGTCGTGCGGTTCGGCGTCGGCTATGACAAGGTCGACGTCGCGGCGCTGGAGGCCGCCGGGATTCCCTTCTGCAACAACCCGGACTACGGGACCGAGGAGGTGGCCGACCACGCCGTCTCCCTGCTGCTCTCCCTGCAGCGCCGCCTGTGGGAGCATGACTCCCGCGCCCGCGGCTACAGCACGACGTGGCAGACCAACACGCTGACGCCGCTGCGGCGGTCGAGCGCGGCGACGGTCGGCGTCGTCGGGGTGGGGCGGATCGGCACGGCGGTGGTCAACCGGCTGAAGCCCTTCGGCTATCGCATCCTCGGCTACGATCCGCAGCAGCCCGCCGGGCACGAGAAGGCGGTCGGCTACCGCCGCGTCCGCCGGCTCGACGAGTTGCTGGCTGAATCCGACATCGTGACCTTCCATTGCCCGCTGACGCCGGAGACCCGCGGCCTGATCGACGCGGAGTTCCTGGCGAAGCTGAAGCCCGGCGCCCTGCTGGTGAACACGGCGCGCGGCGAGATGTTCGCTGGCCTCGACCCGCTGGAGGCGGCGCTGCGCAGCGGCCAGGTCGCCGCGGTGGGGACCGACGTTCTGCCGACCGAACCGCCCGCCCCGCACCCGCTGCTCGACGCGTGGCGCAAGCGTGAATCCTGGCTGGAGGGCCGCCTCGTGGTCACGCCGCACAACGCCTTCCATTCCGACGAGGCAGCGATCGAAATGCGCCGCAACGCCGCCGAGACCGCCCGCCTGTTCCTGGAGGACGGGGTTCTGCGCAACCGCATCCTGCCCTGACTCCACCCGGTCAGGTCCCCAGGATGACCGGAACGTCGAGGCCGAGCGCGCCTCCGATGTCATGCAGGGCGTGCACGGTGTCGGGGTCGAGCGTGATGCCGCGCTCCGCGGCCAACGCCCGGCTCCGCCGCTCCGGCCCGCCGGGCACCAGCACGCCGTCACCGCCGGGCACCGGCGGGGTGTCCTGGATGTGGTCCAGCACCGAGTCGGCCAACGCCTGCCAGCCGCCGTTCCTCGCATCGGACACCCGCGCCGGATCGATCAGGAACGCCAGCGCGTTGTTCACCACCCGCCCCGGACGCAGGTTCTCCGGAAGGGCCGGCAGCCCGCCGGCCAAGGCCCCGGCGAGGATCTCGCAGGCGAGCGCCAGCCCGTAACCCTTATGCCCGCCAAAGGGCAGGATGGCGCCGGTCGGATCGCGGAACATCACGCCGGGGTCGCGCGTCGGCGCGCCCCGTTCGTCGATCAGCAGGCCGTCGGCGACCTCCTTCCCGGAGGAAGCGGCGACGCGGCACTTGTTGGCCGCCACCGCGCTGGTCGCAAAATCCAGCAGGAAGGGCGGATGGCCCGGCGTGGCGGGCACGGCGATGCAGATCGGGTTGGTTCCCAGCCGCGGCCGCCCGCCGCCATGCGGTGCCGCCAGCGGCCGGCTGACCACGTTGACGAAGAAGACGCCGATCAACCCGGCCGCGATGCACTGCTCGCCGTAGGAGCCGACCCGCCCGATGTGGTGGGCGTTGCGCAAGGCGAGCACGCAGGCCCCGCCCGCCTTGGCCCGCGCGATGGCGAGGTCCGTCGCCTCCCGCGCGATCACCTGCCCATAGCCGACATCGCCTTCGACCACCAGGAACGGCGCCTCGTCGCGAACGACGCGGGCGTGGCGGTTGGGTTGCAGGTGGCCCAGCTCCAGGCTCCTGGCATAGACGGCGATCTGGCACACGCCGTGACTGGCGTGGCCGGTGGCGTCGGAGTCCACGAGGTTGGCGGCGACGATGGCCGCTTCCTCCGGGCTGCTGCCGGAGCGTTGCAGGATGGCGTCCACAAGGGCCACCAGACGGTCCGCCGCGTAAGGACCACTCATCCTCAGAACACCGAATAGTCGATGGGCTGGTGGCGGTCGAGCGTCCGGTGGACCGGCGGCAGCGGGTATTTCAGCCCGGTCGCGCAGTTGAACAGCACGGCGCGCTCGTCGCGGCCCACCCGGCCGTCGGCCAACGCCTGCTTGTAGGCGGCGTAGGTGGCGGCGCCCTCCGGGCACAGCAGGAATCCCTCCTCCCGCGCTGCCTCGTCCAGCGCCGCCTGGATGGCCTCGTCGGGCACGGCGACGGCGAAGCCGCCGCTCTCCCGCACCGCGCGCAGGATCAGGAAGTCGCCGACCGCCTGCGGCACGCGGATGCCGGACGCGATGGTGTGGGCGTCCGGCCAGCGCGGCGCGTGTTCCTCCCCCGCCTCGTAGGCGCGGACCATCGGGGCGCAGCCGGCGGCCTGCACCGCCACCATGCGCGGGCGCTTGGAGCCGATGAAGCCGATGGCCTCCAACTCCGCAAAAGCCTTCCACATGCCGATCAGGCCGGTGCCGCCGCCGGTCGGGTAGAAGATGACGTCCGGCACCTCCCAGCCGAGTTGCTCGGCCAGCTCCAGACCCATGGTCTTCTTGCCCTCGATCCGGTAGGGCTCCTTCAGGGTGGAGACGTCGAACCAGCCGGCCTTGGCCTTGCCCTCCCCGACGATCTTGCCGCAGTCGTCGATCAGCCCGTTGACGCGGTAGACGGTGGCGCCCTGGAGTTCGATCTCGGAGACGTTGACCTCCGGCGTGTCCTCCGGACAGAAGATCGTCGTTTTGATGCCCGCCCGCGTCGCGTAGGCGGCCAGCGCCGCGCCGGCGTTGCCGTTGGTCGGCATGGCCATGTGCTTGATGCCGAAGGCCTTCGCCATGGACACCGCCATGACCAGCCCGCGCGCCTTGAAGGAGCCGGTGGGCAGACGACCCTCGTCCTTCACCAGCAACTCGGCGGCCCCCAGCTTGGCGGCGAGCTTGGGCAGCGCGACCAGTGGGGTCACCGCCTCGCCCAGGCTGACGATGTCCTGCACCCGGCGCACCGGCAGCAGCTCGCGGTAGCGCCACAAATCCTGCGGGCGTTCGGCCAGCGCGTCCTTGGTCAGCGCGCCGGGCACCCCCTCCAGGTCGTAGCGGACCAGCAGCGGCTTGCCCGCCCTGGACAGGTTGTGGACGGTGTCGGCCTCGTACCGCTCGCCGGTGTAGGCGCATTCCAGATGCGTGACGAAGGTCGGGCGCTCGGTGGTCAGGTTGCTGTCGAAAGGCACGGATGGAGTTCCTTGCTCGAGAATCCCCTCTCCCGCCCCGGGAGAGGGTGCCCGCGAAGCGGGCGGGTGAGGGTCGCGTGAGGATCGAACCACCGATCCTCGCCGACACCCTCACCCTCCCGCCGCAGAGCGGCGGGCCCCTCCCTCTCCCGGGGCGGGAGAGGGGTTTTGGTTGCTAGCGGACCATTCCCCACTTGCGGACGGTGTGGGTCTCGATCCAGCGGAAGACGACGTTCTCGACGACGAGGCCGATCAGGATGACGGTGACGAGGCCGGCGAACACCTTGTCGATGTACAGCTCGTTGCGGTTCTGGAAGATGAACCAGCCCAGCCCGCCCTTGCCCGACGAGACGCCGAACACCAGCTCCGCCGCGATCAGCGTGCGCCAGGCGAAGGCCCAGCCGACCTTCAGCCCGGTCAGGATGGCCGGAAAGGCCGCCGGGATCAGCAGGGTGACGACGTAGCGGATGCCGCTCAGCCCGTAATTCCGCCCGGCCATACGCAGCGTTTCCGACACCGAGGTGAAGCCGGCGTGGGTGTTCAGCGCCAGAGGCCACAGCACGGCGTGGACCAACACGAAGGTCAGGCTGACCGCTCCCAGCCCGAACCACAGCATGGCGATGGGCAGCAGCGCGATGGCCGGCAGCGGGTTGAACATCGAGGTCAGCGTGGACAGCACGTCGTTGCCGATGCGCGTGGACACCGCGAAGCTGGTCAGCAGCACGGCCAGCACCACGGCGATGGCGTAGCCCTTCAGCAGCACCGACAGCGACACCCAGGCCATCGACAGCAGGTTCTCCCGCCAGATCGCCTCCCACAGCGCCGCGACGGTGGCGGCGAAGGTGGGGAACATCAACGGGTTGTTCTGCCACGTCGCGGCGATCTGCCAGAGCAACGCCACCGCGGCCAGAACGGCGAAGCGGCGGAGCGCGGTGATGTTGCCGATCCGCTCCCACGGGGACAATGGGCGGGCCACGTCGCCGATCGGGCCGGTGGTGGCGACCGTCCGTTCATACTCCGGGCGGACGGGCGGCGCGCGGCGGCCTCGCGGAGCAAGCGACAGGCCGGTCATGACGGCAGCCCCTTCACCGTTTCCACCTCGTCGGCGAACAGCATGGTGTGGATGCGCTGGGCGGTGTCCTGGAAGGCCGGGCTGCCGACCGCGAAGTGATCGTAGCCGTCGCAGTTCAGCTCAGCCTTCACCTGCCCGGGATGCGGCGACAGCACGAGGATGCGCGAGCCGACGACCAGCGCCTCCTCGATGGAGTGGGTGACGAACAGGACGGTGAAGCGCAGATCGTCCCAGAGCTGGAGCAGCTCCTCCTGCATCTTGCGGCGGGTCAGCGCGTCCAGCGCCGCGAAGGGCTCGTCCATCAGCAGGATGTCCGGCTCCATCGCCATGGCGCGGGCGATGGCGACGCGCTGCTTCATCCCACCCGACAGCATGTGCGGATGCACGTCGGCGAACTTGGACAGGTTCACCCGCGCGATGCAGTCCAGCGCCTTCTCCTCGGCCTCCCGGCGCGACGCCTTGCCGCTGGCGAGCAGCGGGAACATGACGTTCTGCTTGACCGTCTTCCAGGGCGGAAGCTGGTCGAACTCCTGGAACACCATCATGCGGTCCGGCCCCGGCCCGGTCACCGCCCGCCCGTTCAGGCGGATGGCGCCCTCAACCGGCGCCAGGAAGCCGCCCACCGCCTTCAGCAGCGAGGACTTGCCGCAACCGGACGGCCCCAGCAGGACGTAGCGCTCCGCCTGGAACACCTGGAAATCGACGCGGTAGGTCGCGGTCACCAGATGGCGGCGCGTCTTGTACTGGAGCGTCACGCCGGACACGTCCAGCAGGGGACGCTCCGAGAGGTTGGCGGTGTCCACGGTGTCGGGATAGGTGAAGGCGTTCATCGGCTCAGCTCCCGGTTTCGCCGTGCAGGTCTTCGAAGAACAGGTCCTTCCAGGAGGCCGGCTTGTTCTTCATGGCGCCGACCTTGTGCATGAAGTCGGCGAAAGCCCCGACGCGGGCGGGGGCGACGGTGAACTGGTTGTCCGGGTCGTCGAGGATGCTGATGACGAAGGCCTTGTCGAGGTCGCCCCGGTTCTGCGCCAGATAGATGTCCGCCGCTGCCGAATGGTCGGCGTTGATGACGTCCATCGCCTCCCTCAGCGCGCCGAGGAAAGCCTGATAGGTCTTGGGATTTTTGGTGCGGAAGGCTTCCTTCGCCCAGATCAGGTTGAAGGTGTGCGGCCCGCCCAGCACGTCGTAGGAGCTGAAGACCTTGTGGATCTTCGGATCGCGCAGCTGCTGGTACTGGAACGGCGGGCCGGAGATGTGGCCGGTGATCTCCGACGAGCCGGACAGCAGGGCGGCGGTGGCGTCGGGATGCGGCAGCGAGACGGTCAGCTTGTCGAGCGCGTCGAACTTCCCCTCCCCGAACTCCTTCTCCACGGCCATCTGGAGCACGCGGGCCTGGACGCCGACCTTCACCGCCGGCAGGGCGATCTTGTCCTTGTCGGTGAAGTTCTTGAGCGTCTTGACGGTCGGGTTGGTGGTGGTCAGGAACAGCGGCATGCTGTTCAGGGCGGCGATGGCCTTGACGTTGGCGTTGCCCTTGGTGCGGTCCCAGATGGTCAGCAGCGGACCGACGCCCGCCGACCCCAGATCGATGCTGTCCGACAGCAGCGCGTCGTTCATCGCCGCCCCACCGGAGAGCTGCACCCACTCCACGCTGATGTCGAGACCCAGCGCTTTGCCGTGCTTCTCGATCAGCTTCTGGTGGCGCAGCACATGCAGCGGCAGATAGCCCAGCCCGTACTGTTCGGCGATCCGTATCCGGCCTTCCGCCGCCGCCGGACCGGCCAGCGCTGCGGCGGCAAGCCCCAGCCCGACCAGAGCGCAGAGCGCGTGGCGGATGACACGTCCAGGCTTGACCATACGAACCTCCGTTTAATTTCACCTAATCTCTAGTAGGAAAATGACATCATGATTCTACGAATGATTCAACAGAGAAAATCACTCTATAATACATTGTCAATTTGTATTATTTAGGCATGAAATGCCGGTGCCGACATGGGGTAGTTCCCCATGCCGGCACCGGCAAGACGATCAGGCGGCGATGCTCGGTTTGCGGCCAAGCACCCGGGTCACGCTGGGACGGCCGTCGACGCCGACCACCACATCGCCGGCCACCGTCGTCCGGCGGACGACACGGGGGCGGCTGCCATAGTCGTCCACAGCACGGTGGATGGTCGCCCGGTTGTCCCAGATCGCCACGTCGCCCGGCGACCAATGCCAGCGCACCGTGTTTTCCGGACGGGTGGCGTGGTCGGTGACGATTCCGATCAGGCGGTTGGAGTCGGAGGTGCCGAATCCGATCAGCCGTTGCAGGAAATGCCCGACCAGCAGCGTGCGCTCCCCGGTCACCGGATGCACGGAGACCAGCGGGTGCTCCGTCTCGTAGACGGTGGAGGTGAAGACCTCGTTGAAGCGCTTCAGCCCGTCCTCGCGCACCTTCACCCGGTCGCCTGCGTAGTCGTACTGATTGGAATGGATCGCCCGCAATTTATCAGCCAACTCACGCAACGGCTCCGGCAACTCGGCGTAGGCCGCCGCCGTGTTGCCCCACAGCGTGTCGCCGCCACGATCCGGCAGCACATGGGGCCGCAGGATGGAGACGCTGGGGTAGGCGTCGAGGAAGGTGATGTCGGCGTGCCAGGAACTGGCGCGTTCCCCGCGGGAACCGTCCACGTCCAGGATGCCTTCGGTCCCGCCGAGCGACGGGACGGTCGGATGACCGACCAAGGTGCCCCACAACCGCCCGAACGCCTCCTGCCGGGCATCGTCGATGTGGTGCTGGTCGCGGACGAAGACCACCTTGTGCTCGTAGACGGCGTCCTGGATCGCCTTCAGCACCGCCGGATGCAGGTCGCCGGACAGGGTCACTCCGCGCACCTCGGCGCCGATGTTGCCATTGATGGGCTTGATGTCGAACGCGTTGGAAAGGCTCATCGAACAGACTCCTTTGAAAGAAGGAAGGAACGGACAAGCGGAAAGGCGGGCGGAGGGCGGTCGGCGTCAGGCGGCGCCGAACCAGGCGAGCAGCGCTAGGGCGCTGAAGCCGAGCAGCACGCAGGCCACCGACAGGGTTTGGAGACGCCGCAGGTCGAGCGCCGGATCGGGGTCGTCAGGTCCGGACATCGACAGCCACAGCGCCATGGCTTCCGGGAAGGGCAGGCAGATCAGCTCCGCGGGCGGGTCATGGTCGCCGATCATGGATCACCCTCCCGTTTCGCCGTGCAGAATGGGAAAGGTGTAGTCCTTCCATGAGGCCGGCTTGGCCTTGATCGAGCCGACGCGGTGCATGAAATCGGCGATCACGCCGGTGTTGTGCGGGACCTGGGAATAGCTGATGTCCGGGTTGTTCAGCAGCGCCACGACCTCGTCCTGGGTCAGCTTGCTGCGTTCCTCCGCCAGATAGATGCGGGCGGCCTCGGCCTTGTCCCGCTTGATCAGCGCAAAACCATCGCCCAGCGCCTTCACCACGGCGGCGGTGAGTTTCGGGTTGCCGTTGTAGAACGCCTGCGTGGTGTAGGCCAGCACCAGCGTCGCTTCGCCGATCACGTCCCGCGAGTTCAGGATGCGGTGGACGTTCGGGTGGGCAAGTTGCTGCGACCCGTAGGTCGGGGTGGTGACGTGGCCGGTGATTTCCGTTTTGCCGGAGACCAGAGCCGCGGTGGCATCCGGCGGGCTCAGCGTCGTGGTCAGCGGCTCGAAGTCATACTGGTGCCCCGGCCCGAACTCCTTCTCGGCGGCGATCTGGAGGATGACCGAGTTGATCGAGACCTTCACCGCAGGCACCGCGATGCGGTCCTTGTCGGTCAGGTCGCGGATGCTGCGGACGTTCGGATTGTTGCTGTTGAGCCAGTAGGCCGAGGAGTCCAATCCAGAGATGGCCTTCACTCCGATGCCGCCGCGCGTCTTGTCCCAGACGGTCAGCAGCGGCGCGATGCCGGCGGAGACGATGTGGGCGTTGCCGCTCAACAACGCGTCGTTGGCGGCAACGCCGCCGTTCAAAACCAGCCAGTTGACCTTGACCGGCCCGATCCCCTGCGCCTCGGCGTGTTTCTCGATCAGCCCCTGATTCTTGGCGATCATCAGCGGCAGGTAGCCCAGCCCATACTGGATGGCGATGGTCAGATCCGCTACCTCGGCTCGCGCTCCGCCGGGGGACGCCAGCGCCACCCCTGCGGCGAGGGACAGGCCGAGAAAGGCCCGCCGTGCCGTCGATCCGTACCGTGTCACATCCGCTGTCATCGAAGTCTCCCGGGATGGCGCCGTCGGCGTGATTTGTCGCCCAATCACACCAATCCTGTGGAGCGCTGTCAAACAAAATCTACTTCTCAAGTAGATTTCTACATCGATATTTTGCAGAAATAAATTGTTTATTATTGCCGGCATCCGTTGAGGCTATGACGTGGCGAAGGCTCTCGGCGCACGAAAAAAGGGCCGCCAGGAGCGTTGCTGCTCCTGACGGCCCTTTGCATTCTTCCACCACCGATTTGGCGCGATGGCCAGAACCCCGGCGCCTACCGACGGAAATGCCCCCGGATCACTCCCACTCGATCGTGCCGGGCGGCTTCGACGTGATGTCGTAGACGACGCGGTTGACGCCGCGCACCTCGTTGACGATGCGGTTCGACACGCGGGCCAGGAAATCGTGCGGGAACGGGTACCAGTCGGCGGTCATGCCGTCGGTGGAGGTCACCGCGCGCAGGGCCAGCACATGGTCGTAGGTCCGCCCGTCGCCCATCACGCCCACGGTGCGCACCGGCAGCAGCACCGCGAAGGCCTGCCAGATCGCGTCGTAGAGGCCGGCGTTGCGGATCTCCTCCAGATAGACCGTGTCGGCCTTGCGCAGGATGTCCAGCTTCTCCGGGGTGATCTCGCCGGGAACGCGGATGGCGAGGCCGGGGCCGGGGAACGGGTGGCGGCCGATGAAGGCGGCCGGCAGGCCGAGTTCGCGGCCGAGCGCGCGGACCTCGTCCTTGAACAGCTCGCGCAGCGGTTCCACCAGCTTCAGCTTCATGCGCTCGGGCAGACCGCCGACGTTGTGGTGCGACTTGATGGTAACCGACGGACCGCCGGTGAAGGACACGCTCTCGATGACGTCGGGGTACAGCGTGCCCTGGGCCAGGAACTGCGCGCCGCCGACCTTGGCGCTCTCCTCGTCGAAGACCTCGATGAACAGGCCGCCGATGATCTTGCGCTTCTGCTCCGGGTCGGTGACGCCGGCCAGCTTGCCCAGGAACAGCGCGGACGCGTTCCGGTGGACCAGCGGGATGTTGTAGTGGTCGCGGAACAGCGTCACCACCTCCTCCGCCTCGCCGGCGCGCATCAGGCCGGTGTCGACGAAGATGCAGGTGAGCTGGTCGCCGATGGCCTCGTGGATCAGCACGGCGGCCACCGAGGAATCGACGCCGCCCGACAGGCCGCAGATCACCTTGCCGGTGCCGACCTGGGCGCGGATCTTCTCGATGGCCTGCTGCTTGAAGGCGGCCATCGTCCAGTCGCCCTTCAAGCCCGCAACGCGGTGCACGAAGTTCGACAGAAGCTGCGCGCCGTGCGGGGTGTGCACGACCTCCGGGTGGAACTGCACGCCGTAGAACTGGCGGGCGTCGTCGGCGATGGCGGCGAAGGGAGCGCCGTCGCTGACCGCCACGGCCTGGAAGCCGTCCGGCAGGGCGGTGACGCGGTCGCCGTGGCTCATCCACACCTGCTCGCGCGAGCCGACCGCCCACAGGCCGTCGAACAGCGCGCAGGTCTGCTTCACCTCGATGAAGGCGCGCCCGAACTCGCGGTGGTCGGAGCCCGACACGGTGCCGCCGAGCTGGTGGCACATCGTCTGCTGGCCGTAGCAGATGCCCAGGACCGGAACGCCCAGCGTGAAGACCACCTCCGGCGCGCGCGGGCCGTTCTCTTCGGTGACGGAGGCCGGGCTGCCCGACAGGATGATCGCCTTCGGCGCGTAGTCGCGAATCCGCTCCTCGCTCATGCTGAACGGATGGATTTCGCAATAGACGCCGGCTTCGCGGACGCGGCGGGCGATGAGCTGGGTCACCTGCGACCCGAAATCGAGGATGAGAACGCGCTCGGCGGACATGGACGACAACCTGATGCGGGGGGACAAGCCCCTGACTACCGCATTTCGGGGCCCGTGGACAAGCGTGCAAGCGGCGCGAGATCGCGCCAGCCATAGGCGATCTCCACCAGTTCCTTCCCGGCGAAGCGGATCGGCCGCTCCGCCACCCGCACACTGCCCAGCCGCTCGTAGAACCAGCGCGCCGGATTCTCGCGCAGGCACCAGACCACGGCGGTGCGCTTGCCGCCCTCCTGGAGCCGTTCGGCCATCGTCGCCATCAGGCGGCGGCCCAGCCCCTGCCCCTGCGCCTCGTCCAGCAGATAGAGGGCGTAGAATTCCCCCTCGTACCCCTCCACGGGAATGCGGCGCCCGCCGTAGGTGGCGAATCCCACCACCGAGTCCGTGCCGTCCACCACGACCAGGGCGCCCTGCCCCGGCCCGTGCGCCTGGACGGCGTTGTGCCAGCGCATCGCCGCGGCGGCTTCCGACAGGTTGACGAGATAGGAGTCGGGGACGAGCCCCGGATAAGTGGACTGCCACGTGGCGACATGGACCTTGGCAATGCCCACCGCGTCCGACGGGCGCGCGTCGCGAATCACCAGCGCTTCATCCATGGGACATCTCCGGACCCGTTGCCCACCCCAATGGAAACTGGGAGCGGGGCCGGAGGATGTCCAGTCAGCCAAAAGGGCCGGCGGCGCCGCAGCGGGCGGATTGTCGCGCCGCCGGCCGTCGGGTCACTGGGCCGGAAGGGCCGGAACGCCCGCCTGCCACTGGTCCCAGTGGGACACGATGTGATCGGTCATGCGCGAGCCGACCACCGCCACGTTCTCCACCGTCTCGGCGAAGCCGCCGGCGGTCTCGCCCGGCTTCGGGTCGAGGTGCTCCAGCGTGGTCTCCTTGGGGTTGCCCTGGTCGAAGTTGACGGCGCCGCGCAGGCTCATCACCCGGTCGGAGCCCAGCGTCCGCTTGATGACCAGCGTGATCGCCGCGGCCTCCATCTCGGTGATGACGTAGTCGTCGGCACCGTAGAGCTTCGCGATGTACTGCGCCTGCTCGGACATGCCGGGGCCGTGGAAGAAGGTGTCGCCGGTCATGTGCGTGCCGGTGCCGACGAAGGGCGCGCGCCGGGCGGCGTCCTGCGGGTAGCGCTGGCGGTAGGCGCGGGCGCTGTCGGAATCCTTCAGCGGCGTGTCGCCGGTCAGCTTCATCGCCCAGGAGACCAGCGTCGGGTTCAGCTGGAACAGGCGGACGGACTCATAGCCCTTGCGCGGCATGAAGGTCGGCTCGCCCGGCTTGCCCTCTTCCGGCGCCCAACGGTGGCCGAGATCGTAGTCCACCAGCCAGGTCGCCCAGTTGACCTCGGCGATGGTGCCGCGCGACGGCGGCGTGCCGGCCACGCCGGAAATGATGAAATAGGCCTGCGACAGGTCGAGCTGAGGGTTCAGCAGGATCGCCTGCATGGACGCGGAGGAGCTGACCTTGCCCATGCCCAGGACCGCGCCGCAGACGCCGTCGGCGTTGCAGTAGACGGGGTTCAGCGCGCCCTTGACGGCGATCGGCTCGGCGGACTGCCAGTAGCGCTCGTACCAGTTCTGGAACTCGCCGGCGCGGTCGCCGGTGTTCTTGCCGATCTCGAACATGGCGCCGACGAACACCTTGACCTTGACCGGCTCAGCCGCTTCGGCGGAGGTGCCCAGCCCCAGGACAAAAAGGGCGGACAGGGCGGCGCTCCGCCAGCGGGACGTGTTCCACATCATTGCGCTCCAACATGCGGGGAAAGGTCGCACCCTAACCGCAAACCTTGCGGTATGACCCGCACGAAATCAGCAGGCCGGTCCGTGTGTCCCCGCATGAGTGGCGGCGCTCGTCCTTTCTTGGGCTGGCGCGCATTCGCCGCTTTTTCCGCCCGCCGTCAATCTCTCTTACCATGTTGGTTTCGCCAAATTCTTAGCGGGGCGCCAACCGTCACCTTCCGACGCGAGCCTGACCGCCAACCAGTCAATCTATACCACAGTATTCACACAGTTCATTAGCGTACAAATACTTAGGATTCGAACTTTAATATTCTATTATCAATCTTCGCTCAAACTTCTAAGCCAGCAGGCCAAAAATATTTATTTCTTACCACGATGGCATCGACCATCGATCAATGGAGTTTTCCAATGGCTCCGACAAGCGTCACATCACCCGCCGATGTTCCCGCATATTTCCGAACTGTATCGGCATCGCGCTCAACGAACACATCGACACCTTCCGTCGCCACGACGACCGTCCGAAATGGCGGAGCCAGCGACAGCGTGGATCTCAGCGCTCTGGCAACGGCCCTAAAAGGCAATGCCCTTACGATGTTCAACGAGACGCTGGGCGACGAGGACCGTCGGAAACTGGACGACGCCGTGCACGCCGGCACTCTGACCGGCGATGATGTGGCGAAGGGCTTGACGACACGTCTGAAACGCATCGGCTTCGCGCAGTCCGGTGTCGATGTCGCCACCGTCGATCTCGATTCGGAGGCCGCCAACCGCGCTCTCGGCGGAGCGGTGCTCCTTCAGCGCGGCCAGCGCCGGTCCGACACGCCGATGCAGCCGGACAATTCTCCGATCCGCGTCGACAAACCTTCGGCATCGCCCTCCCCGGCGACCAGCAGGGATGCTCAGGCCAACGCCTACTTCCTCGCCATTGAGGATGGCGGTGACGATGCGTCAAAGAAGATCGCCGACCTCGGCATCAACCTAAGTCCGTTTGCCGCCTTCGGCGACGCGGTCCGTCGTCTGATTGGCAAGGGGGCCTTCGACTACCGGTAGGCTCACCTCTTCCGCTGCCAATCTCACAAATCCATCGCGCAAAAATTAAATAGCATCCTTCATTAACTTGCATCACAGAACAGTCCACAATCATATTGTCAATAATTGCATAGCATAAAGGAGATGCAATGATCATTAATTTGGAATTATATTTTCCGTTCTTCCATGTGGAGGCCCGAGAATGATGGGTAATGACGGTCAGGAGGCGGATCAATGACCAGCAGCTCTATCAGTTCCTCTCTTCACTTGTCCGCCGCCGGATACTGGAAGCCTGTACAGTCCGGAACCGGCTCCTCCGGGCATCAATCCTCAAGCGTCGGAAGCGGCGAAAAGACGGATGCCGTGTCCGTGAGCAAGCTTGGGCAAGCCTTGAAGGGCGCCGCCGCCGATGTGTTCAAGCAACTCGACTCAAAGGCGCGCGGCATGCTGGAGGGACTCGTCAACTCCGGCAAGATCAGCGCCTAAGACGCCGTGACCGGGCTGAAATCGATGGCGACCAAGGCGACCTTCAACCGCTACGTCTCCGAACGCCCCCGTGACGAGGAGGACAAGGAGCGGCTGGCCGACTCGGAGGCTGCCTGGCAGAAACTGCAGGCCTACGGCAGCCGGATGTCGGGTGCGCTGTCCGAGGTCGGGCGCAAGACCCAGGAGATTCAGGAAGCCCAGCAGCGCGGCGACATCTCGATGGACGAGATGAACGAACGCCTGAAGCCGGTTCAGGACGCGCTCAAGAGCGGAATCGCGGCGACCCGTGGCGCCTATGGAAAGCCAACCGACCAGACGGCCATTCTCAGCGACGCCAGCGGATTCACGAAAAACATGCAGGGCTTCAAATCCGCGCTGGCCTCCATGGGGGAGGACGCCGGCTTCGCGGAACTGTACGCGCCGGACGGCGAGGCCGCCGAGCAGAAGCTTCAGGAACTTGGCTTCGACCGGACCGTCTTCGGCAACGCGTTCCAGACGTTCGCGGAAACCGTGGACATTCCCGGCGTCGGGCCCAAATCCGCTGTCCCGAAGGCCGACGCCGCCGCTCCGACCCCGGCGCCCGCCGCGGAAAGCAAAATTGCCACGGAGACGCCAGCCGTCGCGAGCAAGCCTGACGCCGAAACCCCACCGCCGCCGGATACTGTCGGCAAGCCGGCGTCGAGCGACCCTGGCAACGCGCAGGCGGCGCTGTCCATGCTCCAATCGGCCCTTGCGTCGGGCGCGTCGAAAGGCGGAACCGGTGTCCTGGGTGCGGTTGCCGGAAACGCCAGCGAAGGCCAGAACACGGTCGCCAGCGGCCTGCTGGAAGCCCTGAAGGCCGGGGCGGGAAAGCCGCAAACCGGAAACGTGCAGACCGGCGACACACCGCCGGCCTGACGCATCCCACCGGGAAAGCTTCTCCCCGCCGATGTTACCCTTCTGAAGGCGCCGGATCAGCCTCGGCCATCTGGTCCACCTCCGCCTCGGCGTCCTCCTCCGCCTTGCGCACCATCACGGCGGCGAAGAAGCCGTCGGTGTCGTGGCGGGCCGGGGTCAGGCGCAGATACGGCCCCTCGGCGGGCGGGGTGCCCGCGCCCTCCTCCGCCCAGACCTCGGCGACCGGCAGCACGGTGAAGTCAGGATGGGTCTCCAGGAAGGCGGCGACCTGATTCTCGTTCTCTTCCGGCAGCAGGGAGCAGGTGGCGTAGACCAGCCGTCCGCCGGGCCTCACCAGCCGGGCCGCGCTGTCCAGGATGTTCGCCTGGAGCGGCACCAGTTCCGCCAAGCCGGGGCCGAGCTGGCGCCAGCGGCTGTCGGGGTTGCGGCGCCACGTGCCGGTGCCGCTGCACGGCGCGTCCACCAGCACGCGGTCGAACTTGCGCTTGTGCCGCTTCACCCAGGGGTCGCGCTCGCTGGACAGCGGGTGCGCCTCGATGTTGTGCAGACCGGCGCGGCGGAACCGCTCGGCGGCGCGCTTCAGGCGCCCGGCCAGCACGTCGCAGGCGACGACGCGGCCCTTGTTCTTCATCAGCGCGGCAATGGCCAGCGTCTTGCCGCCGGCCCCGGCGCAGAAATCGACCACCTGCTGCCCCGGCTTCGGCGCCACCGCGATCGCCACGAGCTGCGAGCCCTCGTCCTGGATTTCGACCAGACCGTCCTTGAAGGCGTCCACGGCGCCCAGCGGCGGGCGGCCCTGGACGCGCAGGCCCAGCGGCGACCACTGCGTCGGCGTCGCCGTGATCTGGGCGCGGGCCAGCGCCTTGATCGCGCTCTCGCGGTTGGCCTTCACCGGGTTGATGCGCAGGTCGAGCGGTGCCGAGTCCAGCAGCGTCCGCATCTCCACGGCAAAGCGGTCGCCCATGGCGGCGCGCATCGGCTCCTCCGCCCAGGGCGGGCATTCCACCGCCACGCTCTCCGGCATCTGCGGATGCTCCAGCGTGTGGGTGTCCAGCTCGTTGGCGAGCTTCGCCTCCTCCGGGGCCAGCGGGGCCGGGGCGAACTTGGTGGCGCCGAACAGAGCCTTCACCGTCGCGGCGGACTTGCCGTCGGCCAGGATCTCGTTGGCGAGCGCGCGGGCGCGCGGGGTCGGCGGATGGCCCTGACGCTCCAGCCACCAGCACAGCCGGGCGTGCCGCCGCAGGATCGCGTAGGCCGTCTGCGCCACCGCGGTGCGGTCTTTCGACCCGATGTAGCGGCGGGCGCGGAAATAGGCGCTCATCACCGCGTCGGCGGGGCGCGGGGTTTCGTCGATCTCGGTCAGCAGGTCGATGACCGCCTGAAGGCGGGCGGCGGGGGTCATGGGATGGTCCTCGGATAGATTCCCTGCTCGATAACCCGAGCGGGGGGCGGTTGTCATCCCCCGCGCACGCGCGGCAGCCTTTCGAGTCGCCGTCCCAGGCGCCAGCCCTGTGACAAGACGGCCCGATCGAAACCATCCGCGCGAAGAGCGGTTGACCGCAATCCCATGAATGAGGCAAAAAAGGGGTAGTTGTTCTTGCCCTGGCTCTCTTGCGGGCGGCAAGTCCAACGTTCCCTCTTCTTCGGCGTCTTCTTGAAATCTGGTGCGGGGTCCGCGATGACGGCTGCGGTCGGCAGTGTCATGGCGCGTGCGTTGGCGCGCGTCTCCACCCTTCTTGCGTTTGGCCTGCTGGTGGGCGGCCTGCTGGCGGGCTGTGCGGGCGACGCGGCGACCGGGTCGGGACCGGGCGGCGGCGTCACCGCGGCGTCCTGGCGGCCGGGGATGGAGAAGGTATCCGCGGATTTCCGCGGCCTGCCGGGCTGGATCGACGACGACCACGCGCAGGCCCTGCCCGCCTTGCAGCGCACCTGCCGCTGGGTGGCGTCGCAGCCGGCCGGCAAGCCGCTCGGCCCCAACCCCGCCGCCGGCACCACGTCCGACTGGCGCCCGATCTGCGAGGCGCTGCGCGGCCTGCCCGACGCCCAGCCGGAAACCGCCCGCCGCTTCTTCGAGGATCACTTCACCCCCGTCGCCCTGTCCGAGGGGCAGGAGGGGCTGTTCACCGGCTACTATGAGGTCGAGCTGCGCGGAAGCTGGACCCGGACCGAGCGCTACAACGTCCCCCTCTACAAGGCGCCGAAGCGGACCAAGCGCGGCCTGCCCAGCCGCGCCCGCATCACCGACGGCGCGCTGAAGGGCAAGGGGCTGGAGATCCTGTGGGTGGACGATCCCATCGACGCCTTCTTCCTGGAAATCCAGGGGTCGGGCCGGGTGCGGATGACCGACGGGTCGGTGGTGGCTCTGGGCTATGGCGGGCAGAACGGCCACCGCTACGTCCCCATCGGACGGCACCTGATCGACATCGGCTACGCCACGCCGGAGCAGGTCACCATGCCGCTGATCCGCCGCTGGCTGACCGAGCATCCCGGCGAGGCCAAGCGGGTGATGAACCTGAACCCGTCCTACGTCTTCTTCCAGCTCCGCCCCGACGTCGGCGCGCGCGGCGCGCGCAACATGGAGCTGACGGCGGGCCGCAGCCTCGCCGTGGACCCCGGCTACGTCCCGCTGGGCGTGCCGCTGTGGCTGGACGTGCGCGAGGCCCCCGTGCCGCAGGGCGAGATCAAGCGCCTCGTCGTCGCCCAGGACACCGGCGGCGCCATCAAGGGTGCGGTGCGCGGCGACCTGTTCTGGGGCCATGGGGCGGAAGCCGCGGAGGGCGCCGGCGTGATGAAGGCCAAGGGCCGCTACACGATGCTGGCGCCGCGCACCACCTCCTTCACGCTGGCGCAACGCCGCTGAGGGTCTGGTTGCCGATGCTGGTTCGCCTGTCCGCCCTGCCCGACCACGGGGCCGCCCTGGCCGCGTTGGAGGACATCTTCTTCCTGTCCACGCTGCGCAAGGACTTCGCCTCGGCGGAGGAGCGCACGGCCTTCCTCCGCACCTGGACGGGCTGGTACGTGGAGCGGGCGCCGGACGACGTGTGGTTCGCCTTGGCCGAGGACGGCACCATCATCGGCTATCTGACCGGCTGCAAGGACAGCGCCGGGGCGCTGGACCTCGCCCGCATCATCCCGAAATACGAGGTCTTCGCCGACCACTTCGCCTCCTTTCCCGCCCATCTCCACGTCAACGTCTGGCCCGGCTTCCGCGATCGCGGGGTCGGGCGGGCGCTGGTGGACCGCTTCGCGGAGGACTGCCGCGCCGACGGCCTGCCCGGCCTGCATCTGGTGACGGGGGTCTTCGCGCGCAACGTCAGCTTCTACCAGCGCGCCGGCTTCACCGCGGCGACCCAGCGGGGTGCGCTGCTGTTCCTTGGCCGGCGGCTGGATTGAGCGCGATTCGGAAGGCGCCCTTTAAAAGGCGGGCGGACAGCCTTCGGCCTTGAGCACCCGCTGCGTGGACGCCGGGTTGTTGACCAGCTTTCCCGCCGGGCGGACGGGCCGCCGCACCAGCTCGCCCCCGCAGTTCGGACAATGCTCCTTCAGCACCCCATCCCGGCAGTCGCCGCAGAAAGTGCATTCGAAGGAGCAGATGTAGGCATCGCGGGAGTCCGGGGGCAAATCCCGGTCGCAGCATTCGCAGTTGGGCCGCAGCGCAAGCATGATGGGGATCGCCTTTCCGTGGTTCCAGAAGAATAGCAGCGTAGCCGCGGCGGGAAAACAGGCGGTGGCCGCACGGCTTCCGAAAGCCCCCTCTCCCCAGAGGGGTGAGGGCTATGAAGGCGGATCGGCCTTCCCAACCCGGCGCACCGCGCCGTAAGGTCCACGATCACGACGACCGCCCGCCCTGGAAAGCCTGTCCCGCATGACCCGCCTGCCGCGCCTGATCGAAAGCCCGCAGAATCCCCAGTTCAAGCTGTGGGAGTCGCTTCTGGAAAGCCGCGGCCTGAAGAAACAGGGCAGGTTCCTGCTCGCCGGGCTGAAGACGGTGCCGGAGGCGTTGGCCCGCTGGCCGGAGCGCTTTTCCACCCTGCTCGTCACCGATCCGGCGCAGGCCGAGGGCTGGGGCCTGCCCGCTGGGCTTGAGATCGTCCAGCTCGCCCCCGCCCTGTTCCGCACGCTGGATGCTCCCGGCACCGGCTTCCCCCTGCTCGTCGGCACGGTGCCGGACACGCCGCTCATCGACCTTTCCCAACCGCCGCAAGGGCTGGAACTGGTCTGCGCGCTCGGCGACCCCAACAACCTCGGCGCCCTGCTGCGCAGCGCCGCCGCCTTCGGCGCCCGGCGGGTGATCCTGCTCGATGGAGCGGCGCATCCCTACCACCCCAAATGTCTGCGCGCCGCGTCGAACGCCCAGTTCGAACTGACCCTGCTGCGCGGCGGCCGGTGGGAGGACGTGAACCGGGCCGCCGGGCCGCTGGTCGCCCTGGACGCCGGGGGGGCTGACATGGCCGCCTACCGCTGGCCGCGCGACGTCCGTCTCGTCCTGGGCGAGGAAGGCCAGGGCGTGCCCGCTACCCTGCCTGTCCAGCGCCTGTCGATCCCGACCACCGGCGCCGTGGAATCCCTCAACGCCACCGTCGCGGCGAGCGTGGCGCTGTTCAGCCACTTCGCCGCCAACCGCTGACAGGGAAACGCTGAAACGCGGACATGAAAAAGGCGAGGGGAACGCCCCCTCGCCTTCTCGAACCTCACTCCAAGGGACGGCCGGTCAGCCCTGGCGGTAGTTCGGGGACTCGTTGGTGATGGTGATGTCGTGGACGTGGCTCTCGCGCAGGCCCGCGTTGGTGATGCGGACGAACTCGCACTTCGTCTGCATCTCGGCGATGGACTGGCTGCCGGTGTAGCCCATGGCGGCGCGCAGGCCGCCGACGAGCTGGTGGATCACCGCCGACACCGGGCCCTTGTAGGGGACGCGGCCTTCGACGCCTTCCGGAACCAGCTTCATGGTGGAGACTTCCTGCTGGAAGTAGCGGTCGGCCGAGCCGCGGGCCATGGCACCCACCGAGCCCATGCCGCGGTAGCTCTTGTAGGAACGGCCCTGGTAGAGGATGACCTCGCCGGGGCTCTCGTCGGTGCCGGCGAACAGGCTGCCCAGCATCGCCACGCTGGCCCCCGCCGCGATGGCCTTAGCAAGATCGCCCGAGAACTTGATGCCGCCGTCGGCGATCACCGGGATGCCCATCGTCTCGCAGGCCTCGACCACGTCCATGATGGCGGTGAGCTGCGGCACGCCGACGCCAGCGACGATGCGGGTGGTGCAGATGGAGCCCGGGCCGATGCCGACCTTCACGGCGTCCGCGCCGGCATCGACCAGCGCCTTCGCCGCCTCGGCGGTCGCCACGTTGCCGGCGATCACCTGGGTGTAGTTGGACATGTTGCGCGCCGCGCGCACCTGATCCAGCACCTTCAGTGAATGGCCGTGCGCGGTGTCGACCACCAGAACGTCGACACCGGCGTCGAACAGCGCCTCGGCACGGCGCAGCCCGTCCGAACCGGTGCCGGTGGCGGCGGCGACGCGCAGGCGGCCATGGGCGTCCTTGCAGGCGTTCGGGTAGGCCTGGGCCTTCTCGATGTCCTTGACCGTGACGAGGCCGATGCAGCGGTGCGCCTCGTCCACCACCAGCAGCTTCTCGATGCGGTGCTGGTGCAGCAGGCGCTTGGCCTCGTCCTGGCTGACGCCCTCGCGCACCGACACCACGTCCTTGGTCATCAGTTCGCTGACCGGCTGGTTCGGGTTGGTGGCGAAGCGGACGTCGCGGTTGGTCAGGATGCCGACCAGCTTGCCGCTGCCGCGGGAGTCGCGGCTTTCCACCACCGGGATGCCGGAAATGCGGTAGTCGGCCATGAGCTGGAGCGCGTCGGCCAGCGTCTGGCCCGGGGTGATGGTGATCGGGTTGACCACCATGCCGGACTCGTACCGCTTGACCTTGCGGACCTCCTCGGCCTGCTGCTCGATGGTCAGGTTGCGGTGAACCACGCCGATGCCGCCGGCCTGGGCCATGGCGATGGCGAGGCTGCTTTCGGTCACGGTGTCCATCGCCGAGGACATCAGGGGGATGCCCAGTTCGATGGTCTTGGTCAGGCGCGTCCGGGTGTCCACCTCGTTCGGCAGGACCGAACTTTCGGCCGGAACCAAGAGGACATCGTCGAAGGTCAGAGCTTCGCGAATCGTGGACGAGCGGGCCATCGGCGGTCTCCCGGGAGGTAAAAAGGGGCCGGAAAAAAATTTGGCGCACTATACACAAGACCGTGGGCTTGTGAAGGCGCCTGAACCACAAACTGTCGTATGCCGGGCCTCATCCGCGCAAGCCAGCCATGACCTGCGCGAACGGGCCGCAGCCGGCGGTGGACCTAGTCGTTCATGTTGGCCCCACGGAAACCGGTGGCGACCACATAGGTTTCGGAGGATTCGGCACGGCTGGCCGGCGGCTTGGCGTGGCGCACCGTGGCGAAGTCGCGCTTCAGCCGCTCCAGCAGGGACTTCTCCGCCCCGCCCTGGAACAGCTTGGCGACGAACGCCCCGCCGGGGGCCAGCACCTCCTCCGCGAAGTCGTAGGCGGCCTCGGCCAGCGCCATGATGCGCAGGTGGTCGGTGGACTGGTGCCCGATGGTCGGAGCCGCCATGTCGCTGAGCACCACGTCAGCGGGGCCGCCGAGCGCCTCCTTCAGCCGCTCGGCCGCGCCCTCCTCCAGGAAGTCGGCCTGCATGGTGGTGGCGCCGGGCACCGGGTCCATGGGCAGGATGTCCAACCCGACGACCTTCCAGCCCTCGCGCCCGGTCTGCACCTTGTCCACCGCGACCTGCGTCCAGCCGCCGGGAGCGGCGCCGAGGTCGACCACGCGCTTGCCCGGCCCCAGCAAATGGAACTTCTCGTCCAGTTGCAGCAGCTTGAAAGCAGCGCGGGAGCGGAAGCCGCGCTTCGTCGCCTCGTGCACATAGGGGTCGTTCAGATGCCGCTCCAGCCAACGGGCCGAGGAGGTGGTGCGCTTGGCCGCGGACTTCACGCGGACGGTGGCGCGGCGCCCACCCGGCGTCGAGGAGGACGGAGGCTTTCCAACCATGGTCTCACATTTCCTTAATAGATTTGCCGCGCCGACCCGATCAGCTCCACGAGGATGCCCTCGCGCAGCCCGCGGTCGGCAATGCGCAGGCGCTCCACCGGCCAACAGTCGCACAGCGCGTCCAGCACCGCGCATCCGGCGATCACCAGATCCGCGCGGTCCTGTCCGATGCAGGGATGCCGCGCCCGCCCGTCGAAGTCCAGCGCGACGAGACGTTCGATGACCGCCCGGGCGTGGTCGATGCGCAGAAAGCTGCCGTCCACCGCCCGCCGGTCGTAGCGGCAGAGGCCGAGATGCACCCCGGCCAGCGTCGTCACCGTGCCGGAGGTGCCGAGCATCTGCACCTGCCCGGCCAGAACCCGCTCACGGATGCCGTTGCGCGCCTCGAAGGAAGCGATGGCCGACGCCACCTCCTCCACCATGCGCCGGTACATGCCGCGGTCGGCGTCCGCGCCGCCAAACTGTTCGGTGAGGCCGATGACGCCGCACTGGATGGAGGTTTGGTCGAGGATGCGCGGGGCCCGCCCCCGCTCCACCGCCAGCCACATCAGTTCGGTCGAGCCGCCGCCGATGTCGAACACCACGGCATAGGGGACGTTGGGGTCGAGCAGCGAGGCGCACCCGGCAAGCGCGAGGCGCCCCTCCTCCTGGCTGGAAATGATCTCGATGGCGATGCCGGTTTCCCGCTCCACCGCGTCGATGAACTCGCCGCAGTTCCGGGCACGGCGGCAGGCCTCGGTCGCCACGGCACGCGCCGCGGTGACGCCGCGCCGTTCGATCTTGGACCCGCAGATTCTCAGGGCGGCGAGGGTGCGCTCCATCGCCGAGTCGGACAGCCGGTCGTTGCGGGTCAGCCCCTCGCCCAGCCGGACGATCCGCGAGAAGGCGTCGATGACACGAAAACCGCCGGGAATTGGTCGGGCGATCAGGAGACGGCAATTGTTGGTGCCGAGATCGAGGGCTGCGAAGACCGGGCGCGCAGGGGCCGACGAACGCAACCGTCCGGTGTCGTTCTGCCGCTCGCTGTGCACCTGAAGGTCCACGTCTCCTCCCCGCCATGCTTAAGGGAGTCATCTTAACCCGGTTTCACGTCCCGGCGAAAGCCCACGAATGGCATTGAAATGTGTCCGCAAGCCCACACCAAGGTACCGGTGTCGAAAAAAGGGCTATACAAGCCCAGCCCGCTTTGCTAAAAGGGCGGCCCACGACGGGACGCGGCGCAGCGCCACGCCCGGTGACGGTCTGGGGGATCGTCTAGCGGTAGGACAGCGGACTCTGACTCCGCCAGCCTAGGTTCGAATCCTAGTCCCCCAACCAACTTTTCCTAGAAATCCTTGCACATCAGGCACTTAGGGCGAAGCCAGCAGGCTGGTCCCCCAACTGTGCCATCAGCCTGTGCCAACGACGGTTCGGCGCCCTTTACGGGGGAGTGCCGGGGATGTCGCTTGGGGTCCATCTCTACCGCCGCGGATCCGTCTACTGGTGGCGCCGGATACTGCCGGCATGTGGGGCTGCGGTCGGGGATGTCGGCGCCCCGGAAAATTCTTCGAGAAAAATCGTCGGTCGGGAGATACGCCTTTCCCTGCGGACAAATATGCCCGGCCTCGCACGGCAGCGAGGGCGGCGTCTCAGCGTCGTGGTCGATGCCGTGCTCGCACTCCTCGGCGAGGTCATGCAGGCCGGCACCATCGACACCAGCGCGCTCCGCGCCCTCCTCCAACCGATCCTGCTCGGCGAGCTGGAACGGGCTGAGGTGGCGCGTGCCCTGGGCGGGGAGCGGGGGCCGGAGGAGATCGCCCGGCGTGTCCAGGCCGAACTCGACGCTGTCGCCACCATCGAGGACGCCGTCCGGCACAACCGTCTTGACGCCGCCCGCGCGGTGCTCGAGCGCGCCGTCACCATCGGCCTGCCGGTGCCGGCGGCGGAGACGGCCGAGCACAGCTACCTCGCGCGGCTGGTGCTGCGCGGGCTACCCCGCATCCATCGCATCAACGCCGAACGGGAGCAGAATCACTACGACGACGACCTCGAGGATGTCCTGCCGCCCTTGCCGGCCAGCAGCATGGCGGTCGGCGTGCCGGCCGGCGCACCGTCGGGCACTGCGGTTCCCGGAGCCGAAGGTCAGACCGTCATCGTGCTGGCGCCGCAAGCGCCGGTGCCGATCGTCATGCCTGCGCAGGCGGCGGCGCAGTCCTCTTCGGCCGAGGCCCCTGTGGCATCAATCGACCCCGTTGAACCCAACGGCAGCCCGGTGCCCGTCCGGACGGAGGTGGAAGCCCACCCGCACTCCCAGGCCGCTCAGCCCGCCGTCGCTGCGGCGGCGTCCGTGCTCGTCACGACCTCCCCTGCCGCAGTTCCGGCGAGCCCGATCGGCGTCCCCTCTGCCATCATTGTCGACCGGACGCCCGAAGCGACGGATGCGGAAGCACGCCACCAACCGCAGAGGTCCAGCCCGGCAAAGGACTGGACGATCCAGCAGGCCATGGGCGAATGGGTCCGCCGCCGTCAGCGGGATACAAACCCCTTCAAGACAGCGTCTCTGTGCAAGGAGGAGGAACGCAACTACCGCGTTGCCGCGGAGCTGTTCACCAGCCTCATCGGCGACCGCCGTGCCGTCGAGGTGACGGAAGAAGACCTGTTGCGGTTCAGGGGGGAACTGCACCGGGTTCCGAACCTGTTCGGCCGCGGCACCTATCGCAACATGACCGGCGCCGAGGCCGTCGCCAGGGCCGACGCGGTGACGGCCTCCCAGCAGGCTGCGGTGATGGCGCGTGCGGAGGACGGCCAGATCGACCGCGACAATCTGGCCCACGAGATGCGCGACGCGGAGGTGCCGCGCCTGTCGATGAAGACCGTCAACAAGCATCTCGACAAGATCAAGGGGCTGCTCCGCTGGCTCCGGACCACGATGAAGGTGGCGATCGACCGGGACCTGCTTGATCTCAAGATCCGCTACGATCAGAAGGATATCGGACGAGCGGCCAACGCCGATCGGGAAGCCTTCTTGAGCGCGGACCTCCGCAAGCTGTTCGCCAGCCCGTGCTGGACCGGCTGCGCCGGGATCGACTACCGGCATCGTCCAGGCTCCAGCACGGTCAAGGACGCCAAGTTCTGGATTCCGCTGCTGGCTGCCCTCGAGGGGGTGCGGCTCGGCGAGGCGGCGCAGTTGCTGACCACCGACATCCAACTGCGCTGCTTCGATCAGGAAGATTTCACCGACTGGGATGTGGATCTCGACAATCCGTCGGGTCCGTGGCCTCGCCTGCGGCGGTTCTCGCCCAAGGATGAGGATGGTGTTCCGACTGTCGGCATTTGGTGCATCGACGTCATTCCGGAGGACGGCAAGAGCGTGAAGACCCCCTCTTCGAAGCGGATCATTCCGATCCACCCGCTGCTGCTCGAGCTCGGCTTCCTCGACTACGTCGACGCGCAGAAACGCGCCGGCAAACGGGACCTGTTCCCCGGCCTCCGGCCGGAAAAGGCGACCCGCGCCGGCGAAAACCTTGGGGAATGGTTCAGCCGCTACCTCGAGTACATTGGGATGAAGCGGGAACGGCTTTCGTTTCATTCGTTTCGCCACAGCTTCGACACGCACCTGTTCAACCGCGAGGTTCCGGATGTCCGAGTGAGCGAGCTGATGGGGCACGCCCAGCACGGGCAGACCCGGAATCGCTACTACAAGGGCGCGCGGCTGGCGAAGCTGACCGAGGCGATCGCGTCGATCAACTACCGCCTTCACACGGCCATGGTCGACGGCCAGCTGTGCCTGGTGTTGCCGCCGGGCGCGTGAGTGGGGAAGCTTCCGCAGGTTCGGAGGACGCCCTCAGCGTGTGAACCGATCTTCCCTTCCCGGCACCGCACGAACGTGGTGCCCTCGGTAAGGAACGGAACGCATGACCGACACGATCGACACGGAGTGCATGATCCTCGTCGCCACGCTGAAGCGTGATGTGGAATCGCTGAAGAAGGTGAGTGAAGCAGCCGCTGATGCCATGCTGGCTGTCTATCGGACGGCGGTGCCGCTGGCGAAACACGAAGAGTCGCTCGAAGCAATGCTCGAGGGGTTGAATCAGGCGCTGGACAAATCGCTCGAGCTGACCAAGGCGCTCCGTAGCCTGTCCCGTCGCATGGAGAAGGATGAGATCAGCGGGCACGAGCTGGCGGAAATCCTCGCCCGCAAACACTATCTCGATCGCCGGGGCTACACATCCTGGACTTTCGCTCCGCTGGTGCCGGAACGCAATCCGGCGCCGGGCGAATAGCGCGTCCGGTCACCCTTTGCCTTCGTGGACGATGCCGGACGCTACCCGCCGCGCTGATGGGGGACGCTCCCGGAAGCGTTGCCAACGGGCACTGGATCCACGGCCTCCTGCTCGAGCAGGAGGCCGGTTTCCGCAATCGTCCGGGCGATGATCCCGACCGCTCCGGGGCGCCGGCTGAGCGCCCTCACGTCGCCCGCGCGCCCGGCACGCCCGAAGCGGCGCACGGTCGATGCGTCCATCAGGTGCGGAACGACCGCAGTCCCGAGGCTGTCCTCCAGATGTCCGGCGATGCGCGCGCCGCCGGCGTCGACGTCGCCCCAATGGAACAGGCGGGGTGGCGTCGGGGCCGCGCGGAGCAGATGGCGCAGCGCCCGAAGCACGGTGAGGCTCGGGAAACCCCCGGTGTAGACCACGCACACGTCCGCCTGCCGCGCCTCGCGCACTTGGCGGTGGAAGGACGTGAGGTTCTCGACCGTCAGAATCAAAAAGGGGCTTCCGCCATCCCAGGGTCGGATGACCGCTCGACAAGCGTGCCATGTCCCGGTAGCCCGGCGCCTCCTGGCGTGCGAAGCGGTACGCCAGACCGTGGAACGAGCGCTTGCGCAACTGCCGGTTAAGTTCCCCGAGCAGCCCGCCCATTACGTCGAACGCGCCGCGCATCTTGCCGACGAAATCCTCCTTGAAGGTCTGGATCGCCTCCAACCGCGCCTGGGCGGCCTCGGCCTCCTTGCGCACGATTTCGTTGTCGCGCAGGTTGGCGTCCTCCCCCGCGACACATGCGGCGACCGCGTCGATCGTTGCCATCGGGTCATCGTCGGACACGTCGCCCGCCACGTCATCGAACAGGGGGGCAGCCGGCACGCACGCCGGGCGCGGCAGGTCGGAGCGCCGGAGGTACTCCCGGATGGATTCGAGGAAGGCGTCCTCGGTGCCGGCGAGGCGCTTGTCGCTGCGGAACAGGACGTAGCCGTCCAGATGCTCAAGGGCGGCCGGCAGCCACCGCGGGTCGTCGACCGGGTGCTTGATGAGCGCGAACTCCTCCTCCATCAGCACGCGGTCGAACTCGGGGCGCCCAGGGTCGCCTACAGCGATCAGCACAGCCCTGCGCTCGACCGCCTGCGACGCGACCATCACGCGATCAGCGTAGGCGAGCGACCCTTCCACTTTGTCCCGTAGGTCCGCGATGCTCCGCTCAACCGCGCCGATGCTCGCGCACGCCCTACAGGGCGCCCTCAATGCGTCCTTTCTCCGCCGTGGCCTCGCAGATGGCCTCCTCGGTCGCGGGAAGACCGCCCTGGCGGCGCGGATCACCTCGATCGGCGCTCGGTCCTGCGCGGCCTCAAGCTGCTGCTGTCGCATTTCGGCGTCTGCACGGTCTTGCGCGACCCGATCGAACTCCGCCAAGTTGGCCGTGAGACCGGGCGCCGTGAGGCGCTCCAGTTCCGCCACCTCGTCCCGCAGGGCGCGCTCGGCGCTGCGCGGGCGCTCCAACGCGGTCCGCTGCTCGGTCAGGCTCGCCTCCGCGTCCCGACGGCTCTCCTCCTCCGAGTCCAGCATGCCCTGGGTGTCGACCTTGCCGAGCAGGAACGGGACCGGCGCCCGCAGCTTGCGCACCGTGCGGCCGCCCGCGGGCATCAGGTCCCGGATGATAGCGGCTTCCTCGCGGCGAAGCTCGGCCTCCGTATCGACCATCAGGATGAGGGGCTTCTTCGCCGATCCGCACGCGCCGTGGCAACGGGCGACCAACGAGAACACTGCTGGCGTCCGCTCGTCACTTTGCCGAGGCTGGCGATCCAGAGGGCTTGGCGCCGGGCGCGCACCGCAGCCCGCAAGTCGGCCGAACTCTATGCTGATCCGGGCGCTTCCGGTCCCAGCGCCCCACGGAACCGAGCCGGGCCGTAGGGCTGTCGATCAACTCCCTTGCGCGCCTGCCCGTCTCCCGCCATGATCGTTCAGGTTGATTCCTCCCTTTTACTCACAATTGGGGCTGCAAGCACCCCCGAGACGCCATGCAGGTCGACGCCGCCGAGTTCGAGAATCTGAAGCGCGAGTTTCTGCGGCAGATGCCGGGCTTCCGGTCGTTTGCTGAGGCCGGAGCCGCGTACGTCGAGACCGAGCGCCGTTCCAAGGACGAGCTCGTGGCGCTCGTGCGCGCGGCCCTGCTCCCCCGGTTGACGGCCCCTGCGGCGACCCCGGCGCAGGCGCGTGAGGTGTGCGCCGCGCTGTATCAGGTGATGCAGAGGGAGGCGCTGCCGTCGAGCGGGCGTCCGCAGAACCTCGTAGGCTGGCGATCCTGGGAGCACTTGGCCAAGCTGACCGACGAGCAGTGCCTCGCCGCCGCAGGTGCCCTGCGGGAGTTGCTGCTTGGCGAGGGCGACGCGGCGGAACGGCTCGAGCGCTTCACGAACGCCTACCAGGCTGTACTCCCGACGGGCGGCGGCAGGCCCGCGGTGCTTCGCAACGTCGGCACGCTGCTGCTGATGCTGATCGATCCCGAGCGGGACATCTTCGTCCGCACCGACCTGTTCGACAAGGCCGGCGCTCGGCTGAGCGGGCGCAAGCTGGGCGGTTGGGGACGCCCGCCGAGCGCCGCCGATTACCGTGATGCGCGCGCGTTCGCGGCCGCCATCCGGCAGAAGCTGGCCGAGGAGGGCTGGGCGCCGCGCGACATGATCGACGTCCAGAGCTTCCTGTGGGTGGCCATGGCCGGCGACGACGCGCCGGCGACGCCGGACGCCGAACCTCCCGTGCCGGCGGGCGGCGGGCTTGCCGCCATCCTGGCCGCGACCGATGCCGCCTCCCGACGCCTGGTGGTGCGCGTCCGCCCGCCGGCCGAGGGAATCGGCGGCTGGCTGGCCGGCTCCGACCTTCGCCTCGACGTGGCCCCCGCCACGGACTTGGCGGCGTTCGCCACGCAAAAGGACCTTGCCGCCGCCCTTGCCGACGCCAACCCGGACGAGGGCTTCGCGCAGGACACCGCCGCCGGCTTGTGGCTGGTGCGCGCGCTCCAGCCCGGCGACGTCGTCGTGGCGGGGGAGGCGTCCGGCGAGGTGCGCGCGGCCGGCGTCGTGACCGAGCCCTACCGGCGGCTGGCGGCCCCGGAGGACGTTCACCGCGTCGGCGTCGCCTGGCACACCGGCGGCTTTCCCCGCCGCGTCGAGCAACGCTCCTGGCGCTTCAACGACGTCCACGAGGTCCATCGCGAGCTGCTGGTCCAGCTCGCGATGGAGCAGCCGCGCCGCGAGACGCTGCCGGAGCCGCCGTTTGCGGAGATCGTCGACCGCGTCCGGGCCTCCGGCCTGCGGCTGTCCGAACGCACCTTGCGCCGCTACCACGTCGCGCTGAAAGCCCGCGGCTTCGTCATCCTGGCCGGCGTGAGCGGCACGGGCAAGACGTGGCTGACGGACGTTTACGCCAAGGCGGTCGGCGCGCGGTATCTGGTGGTTCCGGTGGCGCCGAATTGGACCACCAACGAGGATCTGCTCGGCTACTTCAACCCGCTCGACCGCGCCTTCCACGCCACTGCGTTCACCCGCTTCCTTCAGGAAGCGGGCCAGGAGTACGCCGCCGCGCAGGCCGCCCGGCGCTCGGCGCGCCCGTTCCATCTCGTGCTCGACGAGATGAACCTGGCCCGCGTCGAGTACTACTTCGCCACGTTCCTGTCGGCCATGGAGCTGCGCGCCCGCAGCGGGCAGGCCGAGGTCGAGCTCGCCGGCGGGCGGCGGGTCGCGTTGCCGCCCAATCTGGCGTTCATCGGCACGGTCAACGTCGACGAGACCACGCACGCCTTCGCTGACAAGATCTACGACCGTGCGCAAATGCTCGAGCTGGACAGCCCACGCGAGTTGCTGGCCGCGCAGCTCGACGGCAAGCCCTTTGCCGCCCCGGTGCTGGACGTCTGGGACGTGGTCGCCGAGGTCGCCCCCTTCGCGTTCCGCGTCTTGTCCGAGATCGACCAGTACGTCGCGCACTCCCAGGCGCTGGGCGTCGCGTGGCCGGACGCGCTGGACGAGCAGGTGCTGCAGAAGGTGCTGCCGAAGATCAAGGGCAACGATGCCCGGGTCGGCGACGCGTTGCAGCGCCTCGTCGACCTGTGTGCCCCCACGATGCCGCTCAGCGCCGCCCGCGCCCGCCAGATGCACCACCGCTTCCTCGCGCATGGCTTCACCTCTTTCTTCTGATCCCGCACCGCCGGCCGGCGCCACGCCTTCCCTCGTGTTCCACGACGCCCGGGGGGTGCCGGTCGCCGTCCCGCGCGAGTGGGAGCCGGGAACACTGGTCCTGGCGGACGTTCCCTTGGAGCGGTGGGCCGATGTCCAGGTCACGCTGAACGGCCGGCCCCTCGCGGTCCGGGTGGAGCGGGTCGCGGGCGTGCCGCGCGTCACCGTCCCCTGGGACCGAGCCGGCGCCGGGCGCTGGCGCGTGGCGGTCCGCGACGGCGCCTCGCTCGCCGAGGCGGTGATCCACATCCGTTCGGCTAAGCTGTCGGACGCGGCGTTGGCGGCCATGGTCGAGGACCTCGAGACACGCCTGCCGGCTTCGGTGGCCATCGGGCTCGACCGGCTCGGCGCGTTCGCCGGCCTGTCCTTCCGTCCGCCCGGGCCGGCGACGCTGGCGCAAGAGTTCGAGGAAATCCGTCAGGCGCTCGAAGGTGCGGCCGGGCGGCCCGGCCTGATCGAAACCTTGAACCGGCTCGGCCGCGACCCGCACGTCGTGCTCGCCGACCGAGAGATTTGGACGCCGGCCGAGCGCGTCCGTCGCCCGGTCCCGGGGCGGCTCGCGGCGGCGCTGGGGCGGGCGGGCAATCTCACGGCCGAGCGGTTGCCGCTGCGACTCGTCGATGCCCGCAGCGAGCCGACCCATGACACCTACGAGAACCGGCTCGTGCGCGAGTTCCGCGACCAGGTCGACGGACGGCTGCGCCGTCTCGAGACCTGCGCCGGTCTGTCGGCCGGCTTCGCGGCCGCGGCCGGCGACATCCTGCGCGGCCTGCGCGCCCGCTTCCGCGCGGCGTGCCGGGCCGCGGCGTTTCTCGACGGTGTCGGGCGACTGCGCTCCGCCCCGGACCGCCTGACGATGGTCCTGCTGCGCCGGCCGGCGTACCGCGCCGCCTTGGAAGGCTTCCTCGCGCTTCGGCGTTCCGCCCGCGCCTGCCTGCGGGACCCCGCGCTCGAGGCCCCGATGGAGAACGTGCCGGCGCTGTACGAGACCTGGGGCACGCTCACCCTGATCGACGCCCTTCTCGCCGTTGCGGCCGACCTGAGGTTCACCGTCGCCGGCCAGCGTCTGGTCACGCCCGGGCTGATGGGGGCGCTGGTGGACGTGCTTCCGGATGGTCGGCCCGCCGTCGTGCTCAGCCGCGCCGACGGCTGTACGGTGACGCTGACGCCGCAGCGCGACTTTGCCCCGCCGCCCTTTGCCGACCTGGGCAGCGTCAGCTTCCGCCAAATTCCGGACGTGACCTTAGAGGTCCGCACGCCGCTGCGCCGCGAGCTGCTGATCCTGGATCCGAAGTACAAGCTGTTCGGTGACGCCGACGGGGACGGCGGCGCCGCCGGACCGAAGAAAGAGGACATCGACAAGATGCACGCGTACCGCGACGCCATACGGGACGCGAACGGCGACGCCGTGGTGAGGATGGCAGCCATCCTCTATCCGGGACCGGAGCGGTGGTTCGGCGACGGCGTCGCGGCGCTGACCGCCATGCCCGGCACGGATGCGTTGCGGACGACGGCCGCCCGCCTGTTCCGCGCCGCCCTGGAGCCGGCGGTGCCGTTCGCCAGCAGGCCGGTCGCGGTCGGCCAAACGATGTGAGAGACGCGTGAGCGACGATCAGCCGACCATTGCGCTGGGTGTCCTCGACGGCCAGCACGTGGCGTTCGCAATGCTCGGCGGGGAGATCCTGTTCCAGTGCACCGGAGCGAGCGAAGAGGCCGCGAGAGCCGCCGTGCTAGCCCGCCTTCGCCCCGCCGGGGCGGTGGGTGTCCGCAGCGGTGCGCTGGTGCCGGCCACCGGCGCCAGCGGCGGCGCGCCGGACGTTGCCGATGGTCCGGTGTTCGAGCTGCGCGGCGGCGCCGCGGCGGCGCGCGGCCGATCGGATGGGAACGGATTCATCGTGCTCGCCGGTTCGACCGCCCGCGCCCACGGCACCGACGTCAGTCGCGACCGCCCGCTGCGTGACCAACTCCTGGCGCGCGGCGTGCTGCGGCCGGCCGCCGATCCCAAGCTGCTGGTCTTTGCCCAAGCGTGGCGGTTCTCCAGCGCGAGTCAAGCCGGTGGCGTCGTGCTCGACCGCAACTGCAGCGGTCCGACCGCCTGGAGGATTCCCGGCACCGGCCAGACGTTGCGCGATTGGCAGAAGGCCAGCCCCGGCGCGCCGCCACGGCACGAGGAGCCGCGCTGATTCCGCCGTTGTGCCCATCGCTCCAGGACGACACTGGAGCCAGGGGTGGCGCGTGGCCGGTGCAGAGGCTTGAGCGGGTGATCGACATGGATGTGGAGGAGGCGCATGACGGCACACAGGATGACCATCGAGCTGGACGACGTCACGATCAGCGCTGGGCTGGTCGACGGCCGTCCCGTCGCCGTGGTCCTGTCGGGTGGGGAAGCGCTGTTTCAGACGACGGGCGAGGATGTCGGCGATGCCGTCGACAAAGCGCACGCGCGGCTGGCCAATCGCCATGCCCCGCGAACCTCGGCCACGACCGTGCCGGCCCCGGCAGCCATGGCGACCGACGGGCCGGGGCGGGTCGCGTCGGGGTGCATCCAGGTCCAGCCGCGGACCCGGCGGCTTCCCCTGCCGGCCTTCTTCTGTCTGGAGGCCGGCCGGGAACTCCGCCCCAGGCTCTCCGGCAACGCCGACGACGGCATTTTCCAGGGCTTCCACCAGGTCGACCCAACCCGCCAGAGCCCGATGACGCCGGTCATGCCCAACATCGCCCGGGCGCGGGCGTCCGGGAACGCCTATCCGGCCCGGGCCGACGAAACCGTCGTGAGTTCGGCTGCCTACCGCGATCTCGTCATGGTCAGTCACGCCGTCTACGCGCTGCTGAAGGAGCGCGGAACCGTGTGCGCCCAGGACATCGACGGCGAGGTTGCCGAGCGGGTGTCGGGCCGCTTCACCGGCCCCGAGGTGACGAAGAAGGTCAGGCCGTGCGTGCTCGACACGCTGCGCGACCTGCGCCTCTTCGGGCTCGCCACGGCTCCGGTCCAAGGCGGATTCCGGCGCACGACGCCGTTCCGCTTCGTGGACCCGCACACGGTGCTGCTGGCCGACGCGACGGAGACGCTGACGGCATGATGTCAGAAAGCCGAACAGGGAGGATCGCGCCATGGGCGGGATGATCATCGTGGAAGAGGGTGCGTTGCGGATCGTCGGCGGGCTGGTCGACGGCCGCCCCGTCGCCGTCGTCCAGGAGGCCGACGACGTGCTGTTTCGCGTGTCCGGCAACAGCATCGAGGACGCCGTTGCCGTGGCACGGGCGCGGTTGGGGGCTGGCGGCGGCGTTCCGTGCCAGCGCGCGCCGGTGGACGTGCCTGTCGATGCGGCGGCGCCCACGCTGTCCGCGCCGCCGCGCGACCTGCGCGCGTTGCTCCGCGCCGCCGTTGCCGCGTTCGACCCGCTGCGCAGCGAGGGCGTGACCGAAGGTCCCGGCAAGGACCGCTACCGCAAGATCTACGTGGCGGGCTGGCCGGCCTTGGTGCATTACGAGTTCCTGCCGTCCCACGCCCGCCGCCACATGGGCGTCGAGTTGCACGTCGAGACGGAGAAGGCCGCCGCGGTTACGGGCATCCTGCCCGCCCTGTGCGCCGGAGTGCGCGATGCCATGCCCGGGCAGGCGGTGGTGCACGATCCCAATTGGGTCGGCGGCTGCGGACGCCTGCAGGTCGTTTTTCCAGACACGGCGACCGCGGACACACTGGCGCGTGCCATGCAGCAGTTGATCGTACTCACCCGGCCGCGGGTCGAGGCTGCGCTTCACTAGCGCGTTTGCCACGAAGGCGGAGCCGCCCCGTCGCCGAGTGTGGCGAAGCGGGAGCGGCTCCTTGCCGACGCCCGGCCGCCTCCAGGTCCGGGTGGGTGCCGGGGACGGGCAGCCCACGGCAACGCTTCGAAACCGTTGTCGCGTCATCAACGCTGAAATCGTCGCGGCCACGTCGACGCCCCGTCATCAGGCGTGTTCCGTCATCGGCTTACCGGAGGTGCTCCCCTCTTGCTAGCCGCGCCAGATCATGCGCCGTCACCACGCCAAGCGCCAACAACGCCGCGAGGGCGTCGTTCATGGCCGGTTCGGCCGCCACGCAAGCCTGATCAACGGCCAAACCGTCCACTACCTCCCATCCCGCCTCTTCTGTCCGCTGCGCCAGGACCGACCAGACCCACTCGGTACGACCGTCGCCATTCCGGGGCAGCGGATCCACGTGAAGCCTGAGGCCCGGCCCGACATCCAGCCGCCAGCCCTGGCCAATCATTCGCCAGCCCAGTTCCGTCATGGGACGACGGACCGCGCCAGGGCGGCACGCTCATGGCCGCTCAGGCGTGCGAGTAGTGCCGCTTCCGCGGCGACCATGGCGGCCGTCGCCGTTGCCGCGTCGCCGCTGAACGGCCGGTCCGGGCTAGGTGGCTTCGCGCCCCAGTTCCATGATGTGGCGGTCGGATGCGAATTAGGAGATGCCCAAAGAAACCAGCCGCGCCAGGCCGCCGCCATGTGGCCGAGATCCGGCGGGTCGCAGGCCAACGGCCGCCAGTGCAGCAGAAGTTGCCCGTCCGACATCAGCCGCCTCCGCCCGAAGGAGTTTCCTATTCCAACCCTCCGCAACGGGGCCAGCCGCCATGGCGGTGTGCGGCACCATCTCCGTCCAGGTCTGCGCCGTGAGGGACGGTCGCGATGTTCCTGGCCCCAAATTATGCGAGGTGGGTCCATCATACCGAACAGCCTGTCACCTGACATGCCGCCGCTGTCATGCACTCTTTCGCTTTGGGACGCCGGCGGTATCAGCGGGTATCCCGGTGTGCCGTTGTCCAGCGTCCGCCGGATGGTGAACGTCCTTTCGGTCAGACGTTCTGGCGACGACGCGCCGGTACCCTGATCCGTCCGCGCAGTCCGCTGGCCGCTGCCGCACCGACCAACTCCGCCAGGCTAGTGCCGAGGCCGTACAGTTTCGCCGCCCGAAGCACCATCGGACGGTCGCCAGGATCGGCGAGCGCCGCGCGGATCCTGTGGCCTTGCACCACCAGGGCGGCGACGCTCTCGAGAATGCGTCTCTCGCGCAGGTCATGGCTGCGGGCGGAGAAGAAGGCCTCGGCGTTGCGCCGCTCGGTCGCCGTCAGCTCGGCGGCGATGCGGGACGGCAGGCCCTCGGCGTCCAGGGGCAGCGTGGCGACGACCCGTTGCCGGTTCCGGCCGATCTCCGGGTCGTAGCGGACGCTGATCACCTGAAGGCAGCCGGCTCCACGCTTTCCCCTGCGCTCGCGGATCATCGCGGTCCTCCGGTCGTCGGGTGTGAGGCGGGCGGTTCCCGTCCGCCGGCGGACGGGGCTGGACAGCCGGCGGACCGGCGTTGTCCGCCTTTTCCGGAAAGCGTCTCCGCCGTGCTCCAGTCCGCTGCACTCGCCGCCATTGCCATCCTCCCCATCCGCTCATCGGTGCGCCAGGAATATGGGTTCGACCGGCTACCGGCATCCCTCGCCGTCCCTCCATTTCCTCACCGCATTACGAGCAGCGGGCCTCGCGATGCCCCTCGCCGAGGGGCGTCGCCTTTCCTCCCTTGTTCTTCCAATTCGACGGATTCATTGATTCAGAGAGCGAAAAGCCACGCCCGACCAATCGGTTACCAACGCCATTCCGGCATCTGTTCGGGGCCATCCCGGCATCCATTCGGGGGCACCTCCGGGTGGGGCCGCCATCGGCGGACGAAATCCGGCAAAGGCGGACGAAAGCGGTCCGCAACCCCTTGATCCAGCAGAAGCAGGGCAATCATTGAAGAGTCATCGATGATTCCGGCAAACGCGATCAGCGGAAGCGGCGCCACTTTTTCGGAGACGCTGCACCGGAACGGCCCCATATGGTCGGCGGCGACGCGACGCATTTCCGCCGGCCAGCCCTCCTTGACCCGCCGTACCGCACGGCGGCCATCGTGGAGGAGCAACATGACGACCGCCCAATCGCTCGAAGCCCTCGCCCGGCTCATCACCCGCAGCGCCGCCCTGGGGCGCGCCATCCATCCGCTGCTCGACGGCCCGACGCCGTCCGAGGCGCTCCGATGCCGGATCATGGAACTGGCGGGCCTCTGCGACCGGGTGCAGGACCGGAATGTCGACGACGAGGGCGACGACCCTGACGATCGCTACGAAGCGGCCTTCGACGCCGCCCTGCGTCGGCAGGCCGAACAGCGCGCCGTCGAGGCCCAGGTTCTCGACCTTCTTCAGGCGATGACCGAGGACGCCGTCGTCAGTGGCCGCCTCGCCGCCCCCCATCAGCACCTCGAGATCACCATCACGGTGCATGACCGCCCGCGCACGGCACGGGTGGCGGTCCTTCGCTGACGCCGGTCTTCCCGGCCGCCACATGCCTGCAGGACGTCGAAGAAATCGGCGTCCTGCACCCGCCTCCTCCGTCCACGGCCCCATATGGCCGGCGCAACAGAGGAGGAGGACCCGATGTCCCTTGATCAGCTCTGGTACAGCCTCGACGAGGCTGCCGACCGGTATGGCGTGACGCGGCGGGCCGTTGAACGCTGGGCGCGGGACGGACACATCGTCATCACCACGCTGGCCGGCACCACCCGCCGCATCAGCGCCGCGTCGCTCCTGGCGTTCGAACAGGCGAACCGGGCGGTCACGCTGCCGCCCGCGCTCACACCCGACGATGCCGACCCCTCCGGGAACACCGGCGGGGACACGAAAGGCAAGCCCGTCCGTCCCTCGACCAAGCCCCGCCGGCCGCGCTGACGCGCCGCCGCGGATGGTCGTCGATTGTCGCTGATTTTCCAATCACTTGGGCCGGCTCGGGACAAGGGGTGCGAAACAATGGGGGCTTTTCCCCCATCCCCTGTCCCGAATGTGCGTAGATGTCGCGGATTGTCGTGGATTGTCGTGGATTGTCGCGCATTGTCGGCCCCCTTGCCGTCCCGAAGCCTTTCGCGTCGGGAGAAACCAGGAGGACCGCATGACGGAACCGCTCACGTTGCCCCGCCGCGATGCGCCGGGTGCCCTGTCGCCGGATTGGCGTCGCCTGTGCGACGCCCGCGCGGCGCTCGGCACGATTCCGGGACCGCTGTCCACCACCGCGCGCTGGTGCAGCGCGAATGGCGTCGAGCCCTCCGCCGTCAACGAGGGCGTGCTGAACGCGGTGGCCGACCATCTGACGACCGCCGGAACCTGGACCGACCGCAAGGAAGCCTACCGGCAGGTGCGGACCTATTGGAACGCGGCCGTGCAGCAGGTCCCCGGTTGGCCGGAGGCGATCGTGCAGGCCCCGCCGCAGCCGCCCAGGCCCCAGACCCCCGCTGTGGTTCGCCCAACGGCTCGGACGCTCGAGGATCTCCGGCAGGTCGTCGCCTCGTCCGCCCGGGTGGCTGACAGCGACCGGCCCGCGCTGGTCAGCGCGATCACCAGCGTCGCGCGCTGGCTGGGGCGTCCGCCCGGCGAACTGCCGGCCAGCCTGCGGTCGCTCGATCCGCAACTCAAGGCGCTCGCCAACCAGCATGCCGCGCTCGGGGTATCCCGGAAGACCGTGAAGAACGTCAAGTCGCTGCTGCGCAAGGCTCTGGACCTCGTCATTCCGCGGCCGGCCCTGCCGTCGGTCACCGACCCGAGCGCCCTCACTCCGGAATGGCGGGCGCTGTGGACGGCATGGCGGGCGACGGTGCCCCGCGCCTATGGTCCGCTGTCCTTCCTGATGCGCCACTGCTCCGACGTGGGGATCGCCCCGGACGCCGTGGACGACGCCGTCGCCGCCGCGGTGGCCGACCGCATGATGGCCTGCGGCTGCCGCAAGGATCTGACCATGGCGATCCGTCACATCCGAGGCTATTGGAATCAAGCTGCGGAAACCGTTCCAGGCTGGCCACGGCGGCGCCTGACGCTCGGGCTCGCCGCCAGGGGGCCGGGCAGCCTGCCGCTGACCGCGTTCCCGCCGGCCTTCCAACGCAACCTCGAGGATCTTCTGGTGGTCGCGCGCACTGGGTATCAGCCGGGCGTGACCGGGCTGCGCGCCAGGGCCGAGGCCAGGAAGAGCCGCGCCATCAAGGGCGATGACCGCCGGAAGGAGGATAACGGCGGGCGCAAGCGGCTCCGCGACGCCTCCATCCAGGGGCTGAGTGACTTCGTCCGCCGCTTCGCCTCCTGGGCGGTTCACCACGGCCATAGGAAGCTGGAGGACCTGTGCACCGTCAGCGATGTCGTCAATGAAGAGGTGTTCATCGCGTGGTATGACGCCTACTGCGCCGAGCACATTCCCGCCGGCGAGAGGGAATTGCCGCGCAAGCCGGCCAAGACGCTGCACAACGCCTGTGGGTTCCTCGCCATGGCCGCGATCCGCCTGCCGCCGGAGGACGCCCCGGTGGTCGCCGATCTTCTCCCGCTGATCGAGTGTGCCCGGGAGGGGCACGAAATCTATGATGACATGACACCCGAGAATCAGCGGAAGCTCGCCCAGTTCGCCGCCCCCGAGAACCTGCGTGCGCTGCACGAGATACCGATCCGGGTGATGGAACGCCTGGAAAGCGAACGGCATTCCCGTGCCGCTGTGGGGGAAACGCCGGTCACGCTACGCATGGCGCTGACCGCGGCGGCGGCGATGGGAGTGCTGCTTCTCAACAGCCTGCCGGTGCGGGTGCTGACCCTCAGCGGCACCCGTCTCGACAATGTCGAATGGCCGCTGTCCCGCCGCGCCGAGGGCGCCGTCGCGTACGAAGCGCGGCAGACCAAGGGGAAAATTGCCGCGCGTGCGGTGCTGCAACCCTGGAAGATGATGTTGTTGAGCATCTACCGCGCCCACTACCGCCCGCTGCTCGGCGCCGCCGGCAGCCCCTTCCTCTTCCCCCGGTGCGGCGAGAACAAGCCGATGCAGGCGGCCGCGTTTTCCGGACTCATTTCGCGGGTGGTCGCGCGCGAGACCGGTCTGAAGATGAACCCGCACCTGTGGCGTCACCTCGCCACCAAGCTGCTGCTCGATGAGGACCCGCGCTATCAGGACACGGTCAGCCGCCTCCTCGGTCATCATGGGGCGGGACGGCGCGAGTATGGCCGCATATCGCAGGACCAGGCTGCGGCGGCGCTGGAGGCTGCGGTCGATCGGATCAGGGCACGCACCCCCGGCCACACGCGTCGGATGGCGAAAGCCACACGGAGGTCGTCGTGAAGCGGGACGAACGCATCCACAATCGCCGGAATCTCCGCGGTTGGAACGCCTATCGACGGTGGTGCGGCGCGGAGGAGCCGGGCATCGATCCCGGCCGCCTCGAGGCCTACATCGCCCACCTGGCGGTGACGCACGCCAGCCGACCGAAGGACATGTGCGAACTGCTCTACGGTCTGGCGGCCGCGTTACGGGAGCGCGATCCGGCCGGCGACCATCTGTGGGTCGAGCGCACCGTGCGGGCGGTCTGGATGGCGTCGCCGGCGCGCAAACCGTCGGACGGGCCGGGCCGGGGCGCCGTCAGTCGGCAGCGGCGCGCCCGTCTGCTGGTCGAGGACTGGCCGGCGCCGATGCGCGCCGCCTGGGCCGCCGCCCGGGGAAGCGACGGGCGGAGACTGTCGCTGCGCGACCGCAGGCAAAACGACAATCCCGCGCGGAAGTGGTCGGCGAAGACGGCCGATCTGCGCGAGAAGGACATGGGCCTGTACCTCGCCTTCTGCCGGTCGGCATCGTTACCGCTGGCGGTGACGCCGGAGCAGGTGGAGGCCTATCTCGCCGCAAAAGCCGTCAAAGGGTGTTCGGCCGCCACGCTGGCGAGCGTGGCGATCAACCTCGCCATGATGGCCCGCGCGCTGTGGCCCGGTGAGGACTGGGACTGGCTGCGGGATCATGCCCTGGAACTCGAGGAGGAGGTCGAAGAGGCGCCGAAGGCCCGCCGGAAGTCAGAACGGATGAGAAGCGTGACCGAACTCCGCGACCTCGCCCGAGGGCTGATGGCCCGGGCGGAGACCACCGGACGGACCCGGCGGGCGGCGGCGCTCTACCAGAAGGGGCTGATCATCCTGATGCTGACCCATCACCCGGTTCGCCGCCGCAATCTTCATGAATTGCGCCTCGGCGAAGCGCCGGACGATGCCATCGCCGGCGGCTTCATCGACCGCCTGCCGGGCGGTGGGTTCAGCCTGATATGGCTCAAAACCAAGAATGGTGACGGCCGGGTGGAGCGGTTGGCCGCCGGCGTGGTCGAGCCGATGGAACGCTGGCTGGCCTTCTGGCGACCGACGCTCGTCACCGAAGAGTCCGGTGACGCTCTCTGGCTTTCCGCCTGTCCGGGCTACTTCGGCTCCCCGCTGACGCCCAACGGTCTGACCGACTGCGTGATGGGCATCACCGAGCAGGAATTCGGGTTGGGGCTGGGACCTCATCTTTTCCGGGATGTCGCCGCCACCGCAATCGTCGACCATGCACCGGAATTGGCCGAGCTCATCCCAAGGCTCCTCGGGCACCGGAACCGGCGATCCTGCGAGCCCTACATCCAGCAGGCATCCAGCGTCGCCGCCACCCGTTCGCTCGAGGATGTGATCGAGCGGCGGATCGAGGAGGGCATGACGGCCCATGAGAGGGTTGAGCGCACCGCGTTGTTCGGCCGTCTCGAGAGGCGACGGTGACGTTGCAGGGAAGCATTGTCGGCCATGCCGGGGCGGTTATCGATGGATCGCCCCGGCTTGCCCAGCGGTTTCCGCTCCCTCGAGAAGCGGAAACCTCTATGCATCCAATGTAGTGGTGCTGAAGTCCAGTAAGCGGAACCTGCTCTTACCCGGACAACGCATGACCCACCCGGATTCTACACTGGTAGTCTACGCGCTGGGACGGGGATGGAGCAGTAAGCTCCATCCCATCCTGTTGACCATCATCCCTCTGGTCCGGGGCCAGATATCGCGCGGGGTGGGAAATGATGGAAATAACCTGAAATCCGACAGGTTTGGTTGCTTGGATTGGTTCTGCACAGGGAAGGCGGCTGTGAAACATCGTTAAGAAAACCAATCCTCACAACTCTTGCGAGATGTTAGGGTGCTTTGCCTGCCATTCCTTCTCGAGTGCCATAACTACCGCATCATCGTTTGATTTCGACACATTATTGATGACGTGAACGGCCCTTCTAGGATTTCCACTCCATTGCTCATACTCGACGCTCCAAACCGGCATATAGTTTTCATAGCTGGCGATGAGGGGCAGCCCCCCCCGCTTCTGAAGCACAATCTGGCTGGGAATTTGAGCTCCACGCGGCTGGAGTTGCCCCAGGGTGGGATCGAATACAATCTGGTCAATCGACACGATCATATGGCCCTGGAAACCTGCCTTCGAATTACCTCCCTTGCCATATACTGCAGCTTTCCCGCGCAGTTCCGAACCTCCCGGGCCCGCAACCTTAGCTTTGACATAGGCGTTTACCGGCAGCGGGTCGGCAGCAAACCCGTGCATTCTCAGAAATCTGCTGACGCTGACGGCGGCAGGCACACAGGCGCTGAGAATTTGGCTTGCTTGGCGGTTCAGAGCCGAGGCCGCGATAAATGGGAAGGCCTCGAGGAAGACCAAGAGCTGCAGCAGCCGGGGGTTGAGATCAGGCAGACTCGTCCTAAATTGGGACATCATGCACCTCCGTGATAGCTTTTACGGCGCGAACTGCTGCAACGCGCTAGATGCGCAGCCGCAGTTCGTTTAAAAAGCTATTCGTATTCGGAGAGTGCCGTTCCCACAGTTCACTTAAGAGCCCTCAGAATCGATCTGGTCACCCGACGTCTATGAGACAAGATTCTTCCCAAAACTGTCAACTGTCGATTCGTGGTTCGACAGTCGACTGACCTGCACCATGTTTCCCGCCAACGGTATTCCGACTGCTTCCGGCGGTTGGTAATCGGTGCTCGTCGCGATCATAGCGTTTAAGGTGACGAGGACCTTCCGAGACGTAAGTGATAAGGGCCGCTTTGACCGGCTTTCCGGCGGTCTGAAGCCGCGCCCAAAGGTCACGTCCGTCAAGGTGGTGGAAATTGGAAGGTGGTCAGGAGCGTCGTCGGTCAGGCCGCCTTTGCTGAGGGAAGTGGTGTGATGGCAGGTTCGTCGGCGGGAGCGATTCCGGCCATGGTCTCGAGCGTCAGGTAACGATGCTGGAGCTGCCAGTCATCGTTCTGCTCCAGCAAGATCGCACCGACGAGCCTTTGAACACTTTCCTCGTTCGGGAATATGCCAACAACATCGGTTCGGCGTTTGACTTCCTTGTTGAGGCGTTCAAGAGGATTGGTCGAGTGTAACTTGGTGCGGTGTGCCTCGGGATAGTCCATGTAGGCGAGCACATCGTGTTCGGCGGCATCGAGCAGCGCCGCCACCTTGGGAAAGCGCGCCCGCAGCTGATCGGCGACATGGCGCCAGACCTCACCGGCGCTCTTGCGGTCGGGCTGCACGAAGACCTGACGCACGGCGGCCGACACCACGGTCTGCTGGCCCTTCGGCACGTGGCAGAGCAGCGAGCGAAGGAAATGAACACGGGGGCCGTTGAAAAAGCCTGCCATCGGTGATTCCCTGTCCTTGCAGGCTGGTGACGGGAGACGGGGATGCTGGGGCAGCGCGGTCCGGAGCAGTACGAGTTCTTCGCCGGCTCTCTGCGCGACCTTGTCCCCGACGACCACGTCCTGGTCCGCGTTGCCCGTGTGCTGGACCTCTCCTGGCTGCGGGCGGAGGTCGCCGACCTCTACTGCGCGGAGAACGGCCGGCCCGGCATCGACCCGGAGGCGGCGCTGCGGCTCATGCTCGCCGGCTTCCTACTGGGCATCGTCCACGACCGCCGGCTCATGCGCGAGGCAGCCGTCAACATTGCGATCCGTTGGTTCTCGGGCTACGGCCTAACGGAGAGGCTGCCGGACCACTCCAGCCTGACCCGGATCCGGCAGCGTTGGGGCGAGGCGCGGTTCCGCCGCGTGTTCGAGCGCACCGTGCAGGCCTGCGTGGCCGCCAAGGTGGCCAAGGGGGAGGTGGTGCACGTCGACGCCTCACTTATCCGGGCGGACGTCAGCTGGGAGGCTCTGGCCAAGTGCTGGGTTGAAAAGGTCGGCGATGAGAACCCTGTGCACGAGGCCGAGCGGGACTCCAGGAAGACCGGCAAGTACAAGAAGATCTGCACCACCGACCCCGACGCCACCATGGCGACCAGCGGCCGCCGGCAGCGTCTGGAGCCGTCCTACAAGCAACACACGGCCGTGGACGACGAGGCAGGCGTGGTGGTGGATGTGCACGTGACCACGGGTGAAGACAACGAGGGCGCGGAACTGACACCAGCGCTCGAGCGGGTCGAGGCATTGACCGGTGTGAAAGTCGCCACGGCCACCGCAGACTCCGGCTATGCCTACGCCAAGGTCTACGGCGAACTCGAGCGCCGCGGAACGGCGGCGGTGATCCCGCCCAAGGCCGAGCCGATCCGCTCGCCGGTGCCCATGCGCCGCTTCCGCTACGACGCCCGGCACGACGTCCTGAAGTGTCCTTACGGCAAGGTGCTGAAGGCCGGCCGGGCCGTGAAGCACGGGCGGTTCTTCACCTCGCGCGCCCGGGACTGCAAGGGATGCGACTTGCGCGGGCTCTGCCTGTCGGCCGGCCGGGTAAACAAGGCCGTGGTGGTTGGGCACGACTACCCGGCGCTTTTGCGCGCCCGACGCCGACGCGAGAAGTGGTCGGAGAGGGACCAGGAACTCTACTGCCGCCACCGCTGGAAAGTGGAGGGCGTGCACGGCGAGGCGAAGAGCTGGCACGGGCTCGCCCGCGCGGTTCGCCGGGGCCTCTGGAACATGCGGGTGCAGGCCTACCTGGCCGCCGCGGCCATCAACCTCAAGCGGCTGGCCGCGGCCCTGCTTCTGCTCCGCTCATTGTTCGTCCGTATGCCGGGGAACAGAGCACCCTTCATGATCTTCGTCGATGCCAGCCGGCTTCGAGCCGCCGAGACCTGAACTGAGTTCTTCAACGGCCCCACACGGCAACGTTGCCATGTCGCGCTCAGCACTTGGCTGATCGCCGCCTTCAGTCCCTCATGGGCATCGGAGATCACCAGCTTCACGCCTTTCAGCCCGCGCCGCACCAGCGAACGGAGGAACTCAATCCAGAAGATCGCCGCCTCCGATTGCCCCAGCCCAAGGCCGAGGATCTCGCGCCGTCCATCCTGATTGACGCCGGTGGCGATTATCGCGGCGATCGAGACGATGCGGCCGCCCTGGCGAACCTTGAGGTAGGTGGCATCCAGCCAGAGATACGGCCACTCGCTCTCCAAGGGACGTTCCAGGAAGGACTGCACCCGGGTGTCGATCTCTTGGCACACCGCCGGGACCTGGGACTTGGAGATGCCGGTCATGCCGAGCGCCTGGACGAGGTCGTCGACCTTGCGGGTCGAGACGCCCTGAATCCACGCTTCCTGGATGACGGCGGTGAGCGCCTTCTCGGCCGTCTTGCGCGGCTCCAGGAAAGCCGGGAAGTAGGAGCCCTGGCGCAGCTTGGGGATCTTCAGGTCCAGCGTGCCGAGCCGGGTGTCGAACTGGCGCGGGCGCGAGCCGTTGCGGTAGGTGGTGCGCGTGTCGGTGCGTTCATGGCGAGCGGCGCCGATCAGCGCCTCGACCTCGAAGTCCATCAGCCGGTGCAACGTGTGCTCGGCGACCGAGCGCAGGAAGTCGCCGTCCGTGCTCTTCTGGATTTGCTCGATCAGTGCCATTCTGTCGTCGGTCATCGTCGTGTCCTTGGTCGTGGTCGCGTGTCGCAACTTGACCTTACCGAAGATGCGCGATGACCACCTCCTGCCGCCGAACACACTGAGCTGATGTGGTGGACGGCCCTTCCACCTTCTTGAAACGGTGGCAAGCTGAGGTCGTCGAAAAAACCATGTGTGGACGGCCCCTCCGGCGCAAGAGGGAAATCCGCACTGACTGGCCGAGAAGGATGCATCCATGTGTCCGGCCTGTTGTCGCAGCC
>NZ_JACHYN010000004.1 GCF_014192915.1 Azospirillum sp. OGB3
AGTCCCACCCGGAACCGGTCCGCGGCCAACGGTCAAAACCGCCGCCTGCGCATCCCTTCTCACAACACGGTATCAACGATATCCAAGATCCCGCGACCCTCATCGAGGACCGCTGCCCGTCTTGCGCTGCGCTACCGGAGTTCGGTGCGGCGCGTCGGGGCGCTTTATCTAGAAGATCCGAAGCGGTCTGTCAAGCCTTTGTTTTCACGCCGGCCGACTTTACTTCGTCTCGTCTTCGGCATTTCTGCCGATCCCTTGCCGCCGTCGCGCTTCTCAGCGGCCCCGGCGTCGTGGGAGCCGGGTTATAGGCGGGTTGGATGAGCCCGGCAAGAGCTTTTTTCATCGCCGTCCATTTTTCCGCGGCGGGGCCGGACGGCCGATGGTGGAGATTGACGACGACGCGGCGACGACCAGCGGGGCGAAGCGCTCCTCCGCCTCCTGCGGGGTGAAGCGCGAGCGCGAGACGGCGATGTTGATGGCGCCGATGGGAGCGCCCGCCGGACCGACGACGGCCGCCGCGATCGACAGGTCGCCGTGGTAATACTCCTCAAAGGCGGTGGCGTAGCCGAGATCGGCGGACCGCTCGATCTTCGCCAGCAGGTCCTCGCGCTTCCAGGTGGTGTTCGGCGTGTAGGGGTGTAGGTCCATGCGGTCGATCAGATCGATGGCCTCCTCCATCGGCATCCGTGACAGCATCGCCACCCCCGGCGCCGTGCAGTAGGCGGGCATCCGCATCCCGAGGACGACGTCGGTGTTCAGCACGTGGCGGCTCATGAAGCGCGACACGAAGACGATTTCCGTGTCGTCCAGCATGGTCAGATTGATCGTCTCCTCGGTCGTCTTGCTGAGATGCATCAGGTAGGGCATCGAGCGTTCGAGCAACCCGTTGCCGCGCAGGTAATGATGGCCGAGATCGAGCGTCTTGACCGTCAGCTCGAACCGCTTCGTCTCCGGGTCCTTGTGCAGGTAGCCCAGCTTTTCCAACGTGTGGGTGAAGCGCTGCGCCGCGCTTTTGTCCAACCCGACGATCGAGGCGATCTGGGTCAGGCTCATCGTCGGGCGCGCCGCGTCGAACGCGTTCAGCACGCGGAACGCCTTCTCCACGGACATCACCATCAGGGGATCGCCGGCGCGCGCGGCACCACCCTCCTTCACCGAGGCGTCCGCAACGACGGTTGCGGATTCCGTGTCTGACTGTCGGGAAGACGGACGGCGCGGAGCCATGGCGATCGGTCCTGTGGTTGGTGTGCGAGAGATACCGTTGACAGGTCTAGCAAAGCAAGCCAAGCTATTCAATACCAAGTATCGTATTGCAATACGACGCGCCGCCCCGAGGGGCGCCGGAACATCCGCCCGGCACATCCGCAAGGCGCGCGAAACGCCCCGCTTACAGGAGTGGTCCCGTGTTCAAATTCATCCTCACCGAGGTCCGCGGCCCGGTCGGCATCATCACGCTGAACCGTCCGGAGATCCTGAACGCCTGGAACGCCGCGATGCGCGACGAGCTGGTCGTCGCCTTCGACCAGTTCGAGACCCAGGACGGCGTGCGCGCGATCATCCTCACCGGGGCCGGGGACCGTGCCTTCGGCGCCGGGCAGGACCTGAACGAGACCAAGACCTTCGACGCCGACCGCGCTGAGGAGTGGGTGGCGGAATGGGAGCGCCTCTACCACCGCATGCGCACCCTGTCGAAGCCGCTGATCATCGCGTTGAACGGCGTCGCCGCCGGCTCCGCCTTCCAGGTCGCCCTGCTCGGCGATTTCCGCATCGGCCATGCCGGGGTGCGCATGGGCCAGCCGGAGATCAACTCGGGCATCGCCAGCACCACCGGCCCGTGGATCATGAAGGAGATGATCGGTCTGGCCCGCACCATGGACCTGACGCTGTCCGGCCGGCTGATGGACGCCGAGGAGAGCCACCGCATCGGCCTGATCAACCGCATCGTCCCGCAGGACCGCGTCATGGCCGAATCGCTGGCCCTGGCCGAGGAGCTGGCCGCCAAGCCGCCGGTCGCCATGCGCCTGGACAAGCAGCGGTTCCGCGAGATGACCGAGGCCGGCTTCCGCGACGCCCTGGCCGCCGGCGTGCGCATCCAGCGCGAGGCTTACGCGTCCGGCGAACCGGCCCGGATGATGGAGGAGTTCCTCGCCAAGCGCGCCGCGAAGCGCGCGTAAGGCAGACACCCAATCCAAGGGCGCAACGATCCGCCCGCCCGCGCCGCCACGGCGGCGCTCATCCACCGGGGCAACAACAGAGACGCCCCGGCCGCAGAACAGGGAGTTTCACATGAGCAAGTCCTCCTTCTCCATGGGTCGCCGCAGCCTGATGAAGGGAGCCGCCGGCGTCGCGCTGGGCGCCGCCCTGCCCGCCGGGCTGCTGCGTCCGGCCTTCGCCGCCACGCAGATCACCGTCGCCGACCCCGGCGGCCCCTACAGCCCGGCCTTCCGCAAGTCCTTCTACGACCCGTTCGAGAAGGCGACCGGCATCAAGGTCGTCAACGTCGCCCGCGAGGCGGAGCCGACCGCCCAGTTCAAGGCCATCGTCGAGACCAAGTCCTACACCTGGGACGTCTGCACGCTGACCCTGTCGGCGCGCGACATCCTGATGAAGCAAAATCTGCTGGAGCCGCTGAACTTCGCGGCGGCGGACGTCCCCGGCCTGATGCCGGACTCGCTGACCAGCCATTGGATGGGCACCGACGTCTATTCGACCATCCTCGGCTACCGCGCCGACAAGTTCGCCTCCAACGCCCCGCAGAGCTGGGCCGATTTCTGGAACGTCGAGAAGTTCCCGGGCCGCCGCTCGCTGCGCAAAAACCCGATCGACACGCTGGAGCAGGCGCTGCTGGCCGACGGCGTGCCGCTCGACCAGCTTTACCCGCTCGACGTCGATCGCGCCTTCAAGGCGCTCGACCGCATCAAGCCGCACATCGCCGTGTGGTGGACCGGCGGCGCCCAGTCCAGCCAGCTCATCCAGAGCGGCGAGGTCGACATGATCGCCCTGTGGAACGCCCGCGCCCAGGCGGTGATCGATGGCGGCGCCCCGGTGAAGATCAACTGGAACCAGGGCCTCTACTCGATCGAGGGCTGGGGCATCCCGCGCGGCAACCCGCGCGCCGACGCGGCCCGCCAGTTCATCAAGTTCTGCGCTGACCCGTCCCGTCAGGCCGTCTTCACCGAGGTCCTGGCCTACGGCCCGACCAACCTTGAGGCCTACAAGAGCATTCCGAAGGAGCGCGCCCCGGCGCTGCCCACCTTTGAGGACAACCTGAAGGTGATGACCATCGCCAAGGAGGATTGGTGGGGCGCCAACCGGTCGAAGATGAACGAGCGCTTCAACGCCTGGATCCTCGGCTAAGCCCGCCTTCGGAAAGGAGACCCGCCGCCATGCTCTCACCGCTCGCACAGGCGCGGACAGCGCCGGTCCAGGCCGGGGCCGCCGCCACGCCGAAGCTGCTGGTCGACGGCCTGACCAAACGGTACGGCGCCATCACGGCGCTGGAGCCCACCCGCCTGGAGGTCCCGGCGGGCGAGTTCCTGACGCTGCTCGGCCCGTCAGGGTCCGGCAAGACCACGCTTCTGCAGATGATCTGCGGGCTGGTGGAGCCCAGCGGCGGGCGTATCCTGATCGATGGGCAGGACGAGACCCGGACTCCCGTCCACAAGCGGGACATCGGCCTCGTCTTCCAGCATTACGCCCTGTTCCCGCACCTGACAGTGGCGGAGAACATCGGCTTTCCCCTGCGCATGCGCGGCGTCGCCCCGGCGGACCTGACGCGGCGCGTGACGGAGGCGCTGGAGATGGTCCATCTCGGCCATCTCGCCGGGCGCTTCCCCAAGGAGCTGTCCGGCGGGCAGCAGCAGCGCGTCGCCCTGGCGCGCTGTTTCGTCTACCAGCCCTCGGTCATCCTGATGGACGAGCCGCTGGGGGCGCTCGACAAGAAGCTGCGCGAGCACATGCAGTACGAGATCAAGCGCCTTCACCGCGAGACGGGCGCCACGATCATCTACGTCACCCATGACCAGGAAGAGGCCCTGGCCATGTCGGACCGCATCTGCCTGATGAACCACGCCCGCATCGAGCAGCTCGGCACCCCGCACGACATCTATGCCCGCCCGAAGACCGCCTTCGCCGCGGACTTCATCGGCGTGTCGAACATCTTCCGCGGACAGGTCCGGCGCGACGGCAGCGGGGCACCCATGCTGGTCACCGGCAACGGCAGCTTCCGCCTGTCCGCCGATACGCCGGACCGTCCGGACGGCACGCTGGTCGTCCGTCCCGAGCAGCTCGACATCGACGGCGACGGCGACAACGAGGTGCGCGGCGAGGTGGTGGACACCGTCTATGCCGGGTCCGAGACGCGCGTCCTGGTGTCGCTGGGCGGCGAGGAGACGATCACCGTCCGGCTGCGCCGCGGCACCGCCCCGCCGCGGCTGGGCGAGGTCGTCGCGGTGCGCTGGCGCGCCGACGCCGGGGTGCTGGTGTCATGAGCGCCGCCACCCTGAACCATGACGGCGCCTTCGCCGCGGCGCGGCGGCGGCTGCGCTTCGGCCCGCTGTGGCTGGCCGCCCCCGGCCTCGCCTTCCTGGCCATCTTCTTCCTGTTCCCGGTGCTGCGGCTGCTCGGCCTCAGCGTCCAGGACCTGGAGACCTCGGCCTGGACCGGCGACCATTACGCCCGCATCGTCGCCACGGACGTCTATTTCCGCGTCCTGATGAGCACCTTCCGCATCGCCGGGCTGACCGCCCTGCTGTCGTTGCTGTTCGGCTACCCGCTGGCTTACTGGCTGGCGCAGCTGCCGGAGCGCCAGCGCGGGCTGGCGATCCTGGCGGTGATGGTGCCCTTCTGGACCAGCTATCTGGTGAAGACCTTCGCCTGGATGGTCATCCTGGGACGCACCGGCGTCATCAACCAGATCCTCTCCGGCACCGGGATGTCGCCCCTGCCGCTGCTGCACAACGAGTTCGGCGTGATGGCCGGCATGGTCCACGCCATGCTGCCGCTGGCCGTGCTGACCATGCTGCCGGTGATGACCACCATCGACCGCCGGCTGGTCCAGGCGGCCGAGACGCTGGGCGCGCCGCCGGCCAACGCCTTCTGGCTGGTCTATTTCCAGCTGTCGCTGCCCGGCGTGGCCGCGGCGGGGCTGTTGACCTTCATCTCCTCGCTGGGCTTCTTCATCGTGCCGGCGCTGCTCGGCGGGCCGCAGCAGACCATGCTGGCGCAGCTCATCATCACCCAAATCCAGGAGATGCTGAACTGGGCCTTCGCCGGCGCGCTGGCCACCTTCATGCTGGTCGCGGCGCTGGTCACCTGCTGGGTCTACGACCGGCTGTTCGGCCTGTCCTCCCTGTCGGGAGAAACCTCCGGGCGGACCGGCGGCGGCCAGGGCCACCTGCGCAGCGCCGGTATGAAGATCCTGTCGGCGCTCGCCAAGGCGTCGTCGGCGCTGGGTGGGCCCGTGGGACGCGCGCTCGGGCCGAAGATGATGGACCGGCTGCTGCCGCTCTATTCCGCCCTGGTGATCGTCTTCCTGGTCGCCCCGGCGCTGGTCGTGGTGCCCATCGCCTTCACCACCTCGCCCTTCCTCGACTTCCCGCCGCCGGGCTACGGGCTGGAGTGGTTCCGCGTCTACTTCAACTCCGACCTGTGGGTGTCGGCGACGATCCGCTCTTTCGCGGTGGCCTTCGCCACGGCTGTCCTGGCGACGCTGGTGGCCGGCTTGGCCGCGCTGGCGCTCGCCCGCTCCTCCTCGCGCTGGCGGGGGGCGATCTTCGCCTTCTTCCTGGCGCCGATGATCGTGCCGCGCATCGTCATCGCGGTCGGGCTGTTCTACCTGTTCGCCCAGATCGGGCTGGTCGCCACCGACCTCGGCCTCATCATCGGACACACGGTGCTGGCCCTGCCCTTCGCCTTCGTCGCCATCTCCGCGGTGGTCAAGGGGCACGACTGGCGGCTGGACCAGGCGGCGGCGACACTGGGGGCGAACCGCTTCCGGACGCTGATGCTGGTCACCGTTCCGCTGATCCGCGGCGGTCTGGTGGCGGCCTTCCTGTTCGCCTTCATCACCTCCTTCGACGAGCTGACCGTGGCGATCTTCGTCAGCGGCGGCGTCAAGACCACGCTTCCGAAGCAGATGTGGGACGACATGATCCTCCAGTTGAACCCGACGCTGGCCGCCGTGTCCGTCGTGGTCTTCGCGATCGTGATGGCCCTGCTGCTGATGGCGGAATGGCTGCGCCGTCCGGCGCGCTGATCCGCAACCAACCGATCAAACGCATTCGAGATACGCATCATGTCCGATTTCGAAGAAGGGTTCGTCCGCCTGTTCACGCAGGCGGCCCGGACCGGACGCGCCCGCCTGTTCGCCCGCTTCAACGGCGAGGCCCTGAGCTTCGCCACGCTCGACCGCCAGTCCGACGGCGTGGCGGCGGAGCTGCGGCGGCTGGGGCTGAAGCCCGGCGACCGCGTGGCGCTGATGCTGCGCAACAGCCCGCTGGTGCTCTCCACCCTGTTCGGCCTCGCCAAGGCCGGGCTGGTTTGGGTGCCGATCAACGCCCAGCAGCGCGGCGAGGGCCTGCGCTACATCCTGGAGCACTCGGACCCCGGAGCCATCGTCGCCGAGGCCGAATTCCTGCCGGTGATCGCCGAGACGGGCGCGGTGCCCGCCGGCACGCCGCTGATCGTCCAGGGCGATCCGGCGGCGGCGCTGCGGCTGGAAGCCCTGCTGGAATCCGACGCCGCCTTCGAGGAGGCGCCTCCCGCCCCCGACGACACCTTCGCCATCATGTACACCTCCGGCACCACCGGGCGGCCCAAGGGCGTGCTGGTGTCGCACCGCATGATGCGGCTGGCCGGCGAGGCGGTGGCCCGCGTCTCGGCCGCCCGCGACGGCGACGTGCTGTTCGTGTGGGAGCCGCTGTACCACATCGGCGGTGCCCAGATGATCGTCATGCCGCTGATCCGCGGCGTGTCGCTGGCCATGGTCGACCGCTTCAGCGCCAGCCGCTTCTGGGACCAGGTGCGGGAGTACGGGGCGACCCACATCCATTACCTGGGCGGCATCCTGCAGATCCTGCTGAAGCAGCCGGTTTCGCCGCGCGACCGCGACCACCCCGTGCGCATCGCCTGGGGCGGCGGCTGCCCCAAGGAGACCTGGACGCCCTTCGAGGAGCGGTTCGGCGTGCAGATCCGCGAATGCTACGGCATGACCGAGGCGTCGAGCATCACCACCTGCAACGACGAGGGCGTGGTCGGCGCGGTCGGCCGCCCAATGCCCTGGTTCACCGTCGAGCTGCTGGACGGCGCGGGCAAGCCGGTGCCGCAGGGCGAGCGGGGCGAGATCGTCGTCCGCACCGACTGGCCCGGCGCCATCTTCGCCGGTTACTTCCGCAACCCGGAGGCGACGGCCCGCGCGCTCAAGGACGGCGCCCTGCACACCGGCGACCTCGGCTCGCTCGATGAGAGCGGCACGCTGCTGTTCCACGGTCGGATGACCGACAGCGTGCGCTGCAAGGGCGAGAACGTCTCGGCCTGGGAGGTGGAGCATGTGGCGGCCACCCATCCCTCCGTCGAGGACTGCGCCATCATCGGTGTCGCCGCCGACGTCGGCGAACAGGACATCAAGCTCTTCGTGAAGCCGAAGGCCGGGGCGACGCTGGACATCCCTTCGTTGTCCGGCTGGCTCGGAAAACAGCTCGCGCCCTACCAGAATCCGCGCTACATCGCGGTGGTCGAGGAGTTCGAGCGCACCCCCAGCCAGCGCATCATGAAGCACAAGCTGTCCCCGGCCTTAGACGGCTGCTGGGACCGGCTGGCCGGCTGACGGCGCGTCTCACCTCCCCCCGCATGCCGCAAGGCTGCGGGGGAATTTTTTGGACCCGGCTCCTGGCGCCCGCGCCGCCCCACCGATCGAGCCCGCTTTACTGGAAAGCCTTGGACATGCCGCTGCACCGCTGGTTCTCGAACCGCAAGTTATTGCACAAGATCCTCGTTCCGGTTCTTGTTCTGCTGATCGTCATCGCCAGCCTCGTCTGGACCGCCCGGAGCGCGATCTCCGATCTGACAAGCTCAACCGCCCGCATCACCGAATTGGTCGCCGACCGGCTCGGCGCAACCATCGCCGTGCAATCCGCGCTGGGCGACGCCATGGACACCGAGGCGAACGCCATCGTCGCCTCGTCCCGCGAGGCCATCGACGCCGCCAACGCGCAGCTCACGGCCAACATCGCCAAGGCCCTGTCCGCCATCGACACGCTGGCCGAAGCCTACGACGACCCGGCGGAGCGCGAGAGCATCCTGGCCATCAAGTCGATCGTCGGGGAGTATGAGCGCGTCGCCCAGACGACCGTGCAGCTGGCCCGCGGCTTCGACACCGACGGCGCCATCCGCGTGTCCATCGACGTCGGCCGCCCCGTCCGGCAGAAGCTGACCGCCGCCCTCGGCGAGCGCGTGGAGCAGGGCATGGCCGAGACGCGGGAGGCCGAGAAGCGCGCCACCGCGCTCTCCCAACAGGTCATGACCCGGCTCTACACGGTGGCGGGCGTCGGCGTGCTGTTCGCCTTCGGCCTGCTGGGCTCCATCCTGCTGTTCTTCGTCGTTCGTCCGCTGCACCGCCTGACGTCGGAGATGACCTCGATCGCCGCCGGCGACCTGACCGTGTCCATCCAGGGCACCGAACGCACGGACGAGGTCGGCCTGCTCGCCCGCGCGCTCCAGGTCTTCAAGAGCAACGGACTGGAGATGCGGCGCCTCCAGGAGGAGAGCGACGCGCAGAAGCGCCAGATGGAGGCCGACCGCCGCGCCGCCATGCTGGCGCTGGCCGACCAGTTCGACGCCAACGTGCAGGGCGTGGTGCAGGCCGTCTCGCAGGCCGCCCGCCAGCTTCAGAGCAACGCACAGACGATGACCGGCGCCGCCGAGACGACGACGGAGCAGGCCTCTTCGGTCGCCGCCGCGACGGAACAGGCGTCGGCCAACGTCGCGACGGTCGCCGCGGCGTCGGAGCAGCTCGGCAGCTCCATCGGGGAGATCGGCCGTCAGGTCAACGGTGCTGCGACGGTCGCCCGCGACGCCGTGACCGAAGGGGAACGGACCAACGCGCTGGTCGAGCGGCTGGCCAGCGCCGCCCAGAAGATCGGCGACGTCGTCAACCTGATCCAGAACATCGCCAGCCAGACCAACCTGCTCGCGCTGAACGCGACCATCGAGGCGGCGCGCGCCGGCGAGGCCGGCAAGGGCTTCGCCGTGGTGGCGGGCGAGGTCAAGGCGCTGGCCACCCAGACCTCCCAGGCGACCGAGGAGATCGCCAGCCAGATCACCGAGATCCAGGCGATCACCGAAGGCACCGTGACGGCCATCCGCAACATCGCCCGGACCATCGCCGACGTGGACGCCATCGCCGGCGCCATCGCCGCCGCCGTGGAAGAGCAGACCGCCGCCACGCACGAGATCGGCCGCAACATCCAGCAGGCCGCCCAGGGCACCCGGCTGGTCTCCGGCAACATCGGCGGCGTCAGCCAGTCGGCGACCGATGTGCGCGAGGCCGCCGCGGAAGTGTTGGACGCCGCGAACAGCCTGTCCCGCGACTCCGACCTGCTGCGCGACGAGATCCACGGCTTCATCGCCCGGGTCCGCGCCGGCTGATTGACCGGCGGAGCGTGACCCTCGCGTGACCATTGTCGTGTCGCGCGGGGGTGGCGCCCCCAACGGCCGAATTCGTGGTAGCATGGCGCTCCACAGTCGGAAGCCTTTGGAACCCCATGCCGAGCCTGTCCAGCGGCCTCAACGCCCTCATCGACACGGTCCTGCGCAGCCACCCGTCACTGCGGGTGCTGCCGGTGTCCCGCTACACCCGGGACCAAGCCGCCGCCTACGCCGCCGCCAACGGCCGGGCCATCGCCCACGCCGTCGACGAGCGGGGGCGGCAGTCGCTCCTGGTCGCCCTGACCGGGCTGGACTATGTGAGCGTCTGCGACCTCGACCACGACCTGACGGTTCCCGCCGAACAGCCGGTGTCACTGGTCGTGCCCGAGTTGCGCAGTGGGCTGCTCGCCCGCTTCACCCCGCGCACCGCCGGGGACGTGTGCCGGATCGTCGAAGCCGTCTGCCCCTGATCCGCACACGCCCCCATTAAGGCCCCCGTCAAGGCACTCAGGCCGGCTGCATGCTGCCCGTCTGCTGGTAGCGCAGGTGCCAGGAGAAGGCCTCCTCCAGCAAATGCGGCGTGTGGCCGCCGCGCTGGAGCGCCCGGCGGTGATAGTCCAGCGCCAGCTCGCGGTAGCTGGGATGGACGCAGTTGCGGATGATCGTCTCCGCCCGCTCGCGCGGGGCGAGGCCGCGCAGGTCGGCCAAACCGGTCTCGGTCACCAGGACGTCCACGTCGTGCTCGTTGTGGTCGGTGTGGGTGACCATCGGAACGACGCTGGAGATCTTTCCATCCTTCGCCAGTGACTTCGTGACGAAGATGGCGAGGTGGGCGTTGCGCGCGAAGTCGCCGGAGCCGCCGATGCCGTTCATCATCTGCGTGCCGTTGACATGGGTCGAGTTCACGTTGCCGTAGATGTCGCACTCCAGCGCCGTGTTGATGCCGATCACGCCGAGGCGGCGGATGACCTCCGGGTGGTTGGAGATTTCCTGCGGGCGCAGCAGCAGCCGGCCCTTGTAGCTGCCGATCCGCGGCAGGACCTCCGCGTACTTTCCGGCGCTCAGCGTGATCGAGGAGCCCGAGGCGAAGGTCAGCTTGCCGGCGTCGAACAGGTCGAAGGTGCTGTCCTGCAGGACCTCGCTGTACATGGTCAGGTCGTGGAACGGGCTGTCGATCATGCCGTGCAGCACCGCGTTGGCGATGGTCCCAATCCCAGCCTGGAGCGGATTCAACGAACGGCCCAGCCGGCCCTGCCGCACCTCGCGGTCGAGGAACTCGATCAGGTGGCCGGCGATGTCCCGGGTCTCGGCGTCCGGCGGCAGGATGGTGGCACTGCTGTCCTGCTTGCGCGTCACCACGATGGCCGCGATCTTCGACGGGTCGATGGGGATGTAGGGCAGGCCGGCGCGGCTCTCCGCGGTCACCACCGGGATCGGCTCGCGGAAGGGGCGGCGCGTCGGGATGTAGACGTCGTGCATCCCCTCAAGGTCGAGCGGCTGGGTCAGGTTCAGCTCGACGATGATCTTCTCGGCTAGGATGGCGAAGGTCGCGGAGTTGCCGATCGAGGTGGTGGGGACGATCCCCCCGGTCTCGGTGATCGCGCAGGCCTCGATCACCGCCACGTCCACCGGCCCCATCTGAAGGGAGCGCAGAAGCTCGACCGTTTCCGACAGGTGCTGGTCGACGAACATCACCTCGCCGCGGTTGATCGCCTTGCGCAGCACCGGGTCGGCCTGGAACGGCAGGCGGCGGGCCAGCACCCCGGCCTCCGTCAGGATGCGGTCCACGTCGTTGCCGAGCGAGGCGCCGGTCATCAGCGTGACCTTCAGCCGCTCCGTCGCGGCGCGTTCGGCCAGCGCCAGCGGCACCGCCTTGGCGTCACCGGCGCGGGTGAAGCCGCTCATGCCGATGGTCATGCCGTCACGGATCAGCAGGGCCGCCTCTTCCGGCGTCACCACCTTTCCCCACAGGGACTTCAGGCGAATACGGTCGCGGTACATGGTTATCCTTTGCACGTTCTCGGGCGTTTGTTGCCTGCGGAAATTGTTCGGCGGACGATTCACTCGTTTTATTATTGAGGTCCGTCATAGGCCCGGATTTCGCAGCGCTGCAATTGCCGGTCGGTCATATCAGGGTGTCCTAATGGGCATGAATGGCCGCCCTGCACCATCGTCCTTCAATCGCCCGGTTGTGCCCCGGCACCGCCCTGGGGCATATGGATGGGTCTTCCGCCGTGAGCCCTTCCGGCCAACGGGAAAGCCTGCCAGGGAGCCTCCGCCGATGCGTTTCTCGTCCCTCACCGACCGCATCCGCGGCGACCGCGTCGCGGCCTGGGACATCCATTTCGCCGCCTGGACCGCCAAGGGGCGCGGCGAGGACGTGATCGTGCTGAGCGTCGGCGACCCGGATTTCGACACGCCCGCCCCGGTGCGCGACGCCGCCATCGCCGCCCTTCACGCCGGCGACACCCACTACACCCCGATTCCCGGCCGTCCGGAGCTGCGCGCCGCGCTGGCCCGCGACGTGGCCCGCCGCACCGGCATGGCCGTCGAACCGGAGAACGTCATCGTCTGCGCCGGGGCGCAGAACGGTCTGTTCAACGCCACCCTCTGCCTCGTCGAAGCGGGGGACGAGGTGCTGGTGCCCGAGCCGATGTACCTGACCTACGAGGCCTGCGTCCGCGCGTCGGGTGCTACGCTGGTCCCGGTGGCTCCGGACGCCGCCACGCTGCGGCTGGACCCGGCGACGCTGGCCGCCGCGGTCACCCCGCGCACCCGCGCCATCTTCCTGGCGACCCCCGCCAATCCCACCGGCATCGTCATGTCGATGGAGGAGTTGGAGGCCGTGGCCGACCTCGCCCGCCGCCACGATTTGTGGGTGGTCGCCGACGAGGTCTACGCCAGCCTGACCTTCGACCGACCGCACATCAGCATCGCCACCCTGCCCGGCATGGCGGAGCGCACGGTGACCATCAACAGCCTGTCCAAGTCGCACGCCATGACCGGCTGGCGCGCCGGCTGGGTGGTCGCCCCGGCGCCTCTGGTCGCCCATATGGGCACGCTGGCGCTGTGCATGCTCTACGGCCTGCCGGGCTTCGTGCAGCAGGCGGCGCTGGTCGCCGTCGAGCAGGGCGACGAGGCGGTGGCGGCGATGCGCGAGGGCTACCGCCGCCGCCGCGACATCGCGCTGGAGGCGCTCGGCTCCGTTCCCGGCCTGCGCTGCCTGAAGCCGGAGGCCGGCATGTTCATGCTGATGGACGTGCGCGGCACCGGTCTGCCGACCATGGAGTTCGCGTGGCGGCTGTTCCGCGAGACCGGCGTGTCGGTCCTCGACGCCGGCGCCTTCGGCCCGGCGGCGGCCGGCTGCGTCCGCCTGTCCTTCGCGGTCGGCGAGGCGGAGCTTGCCGAGGCCTGCCGCCGAATCGCCGCCTTCGTGTCGGGGTTGGCCTCAGGGGCGTAGCATCGGGCGTAGTATCCCTCTCCCGCCCCGGGAGAGGGTGGCGCCAAAGGCGCCGGGTGAGGGTCGTGCGAGGATCGCTCAACTCATCCTTGGCAGCACCCTCACCCTTCCCACGCCTGCGGCGCGGGCCCCTTCCCTCTCCCGGGGCGGGAGAGGGGGTTTTCAGCACCCCTCGACGCTGTTACCGAGCGTTACAAATCTAATCCCTTCTGGACATATTCTGCGCGCGACGCCGTGATAGCGTCCCGGCGGGATCGGGGCCGGGCCGCCGGCCGCCTTCCCGACGCGACTTTCCGGACGACGCCCGCAGGCGATGAAGGACCCGATGGATTTGGACACGCCCCTGAAACCGCCGCCCGCGCCCGGGCCGGACAGTCCCGCCACGGCGGCGCCGCAAGCCCGCCGGGACCGGACGGAGCCCGAGGCCCAGCGAACCGAGGCCCCGGGGCGCCGTTCGATCCTGGGGCGGGTGCTGGCGTGGCTGGTGGTGCTGGCGCTGATCGGCGGCGGGGTGTGGTGGTTCGCCTTCCGCCCGGCGCCGGAGACGGCGGCGCGCGGCGGTCCCGGCGGGTTCCGGCCGGGCATGCCGACCGCCTCGCCGGTGGTCACCGCGACGGTCGAAAAGGGCGACATGCCGATCCGGCTGAACGGGCTGGGCACCGTCTCGTCGCTCGCCACCGTCACGGTGCGTCCGCAGGTCGGCGGCCAACTCACCCAGGTCGCCTTCACCGAGGGGCAGGCCGTGCAGAAGGGCGACTTCCTGGCGGAGGTGGACCCGCGCCCCTTCCAGCTCGCCGTCGAGCAGGCCGAGGCCCAGCTTCTGCGCGACCAGGCGCTGCTGAAGAACGCCCGGCTGGACCTGGAGCGCTACCGCCTGCTGGTCAAGCAGGACTCCATCGCCAAGCAGCAGCGCGACACCCAGGAATCGTTGGTTCAGCAATATGAGGGCACGGTGAAGGCCGATCAGGTGGCGGTGGAGAACGCCAAGCTGAACCTGTCCTACACCCGCATCACCGCCCCCGTCTCGGGCCGCGCCGGCCTGCGGCTGGTCGATTCCGGCAACTACGTCACCGCGGGCGAGGCCGGCGGCATCGTCGTCATCACCCAGGTGCAGCCGATCTCCGTCCTGTTCACCCTGCCGGAGGACAACATCCCGGCGATCATGGCCCGGCTGCGCGACGGGGCGACCCTGCCGGTCACCGCCTACGACCGGACGCGCGACCGCGTGCTGGCGACCGGGACGCTGACGACGGTGGACAACCAGATCGACGTGACCACCGGCACGGTGAAGCTGCGCGCCCAGTTCGACAACGCCGACCAGTCGCTGTTCCCCAACCAGTTCGTCAACGTCCAGCTTCTGGTGGACACGCTGGCCGGCGTGCCGATGGTCCCGGTGGCGGCGGTGCAGCGCGGGGCGCCCGGCACCTACGTCTATGTGGTGAACGGGGCGGACAGCACGGCCTCGGTCCGTCCGGTGACGCTGGGCGCCAGCGACGGGGCGAAGACCGTCATCACCCAGGGCTTGCAACCCGGCGAGACGGTGGTGATCCAGGGCGCCGACCGGCTGCGCGAGGGCGCCAAGGTCGCGGCGACCGAGGGCTCGGCCCAGCCGGCGCTTCCCACCCCGTCCAGCGAGGGGCCGCACCCGCAGCGCCGTCCCCAGCGCAACGCGTCGTAACGCGCGCCTCCGCGAACTCCGGCCATGAACATCTCCCACCCCTTCGTCGTCCGTCCGGTTGCCACCTCGCTGCTGATGCTGGCGATCCTGCTGGTGGGGGCGGTGTCCTACCGCTTCCTGCCGCTGTCGGCGCTGCCGGCGGTGGAATACCCGACGATCCAGGTTCAGACCTTCTTCCCCGGCGCCAGCCCGGAGGTGATGACCTCCTCGGTCACCGCCCCGCTGGAGCGCCAGCTCGGCCAGATGCCGGGGCTGGTCCAGATGTCCTCGGTCAGCGCCGCCGGGGCATCGGTCATCACGCTCCAGTTCGGGCTGGAACTCAGCATCGACATCGCGGAGCAGGAGGTGCAGGCGGCCATCAACGCCGCCGGGAACCTGCTGCCTTCCGACCTGCCCGCCCCACCGATCTACGCCAAGGTCAACCCGGCGGACGCGCCGATCCTGACGCTTGCCCTGACGTCGAAGACGCTGCCGCTGACCCAGGTGCAGGACCTCGCGGACAGCCGCTTCGCGCAGAAGCTGTCGCAGCTCCCCGGCGTCGGTCTGGTCAGCCTCAGCGGCGGGCACCGGCCGGCGGTGCGCATCCGCGCCAACGTCCAGGCGCTGGCCGCCTACGGGCTGAACATCGACGACCTGCGCAGCACCATCAACACGGCCAACGTCAACTCGCCCAAGGGCACCATCGACGGGCCGACCCGCAACTACACCATCAACGCCAACGACCAGCTCCGCCGGGCCGACGAGTACAAGGACCTCGTCGTGGCCTACCGCAGCGGCGCCCCGGTGCGCCTGTCCGACGTGGCCGAGGTGCTGGACAGCGCCGAGAACACCCGGCTGGGCGCCTGGATGAACGACACGCCGGCCATCCTCCTGAACATCCAGCGCCAGCCCGGCGCCAACGTGATCGAGGTGGTGGACCGGGTGAAGGAGATGCTGCCCAACCTGACCGCCGCCCTGCCCGGCTCGGTCGAGGTCGCCGTCCTGACCGACCGCACCGTCACCATCCGCGCCTCCGTCGAGGACGTGCAGATGGAGATGATGGTGGCCATGGGGCTGGTGGTCCTGGTGATCTTCCTGTTCCTGCGCAACATCCCGGCGACGGTGATCCCCAGCCTGTCGGTGCCGCTGTCGCTGGTCGGCACCTTCGCGGTGATGTATCTGGCGGGTTTCAGCCTGAACAACCTGTCCCTGATGGCGCTGACCGTCGCGACCGGCTTCGTCGTCGACGACGCCATCGTGATGATCGAGAACATCGCCCGCCATGTGGAGCGCGGCGAGCCGCCGCTCCAGGCCGCGCTGAAGGGGTCGAAGCAGATCGGCTTCACCATCGTGTCGCTGACCGTCTCGCTGATCGCGGTGCTGATCCCGCTGCTCTTCATGGGCGACGTGGTGGGCCGGCTGTTCCGCGAGTTCGCTATCACGCTGGCCGTCACCATCCTGATCTCCGCTGTCGTCTCGCTGACGCTGGTGCCGATGCTCTGCGCCAAGCTGCTGCGCCACCGCGAGCCGAGGGAGATGTCCGCCATCGCGCGGCGCAGCGAGGCGTGGTTCGACGCGGTGATCGCCGGCTACGCCCGCACGCTGCGCTGGGTGCTGGACCGCCAGGGGGCGACGCTGCTGGTCGCCGTGGGCACGCTGGCGCTGACGGTGGTGCTCTACACCGCCATCCCCAAGGGCTTCTTCCCGGCGCAGGACACCGGCCTGATCCAGGGCGTGACGGAGGCCACGCAGTCCGTCTCCTACGCCGCCATGGCGGAGCGGCAGCGGGCGCTGGCGGTGGCGGTGCTGAAGGACCCCGACGTGGTCAGCCTGTCCTCCTTCATCGGGGTGGACGGCACCAACACCACCATGAACAGCGGGCGCCTCCTCATCAACCTGAAGCCGAAGGAGCAGCGGACGGACCATGTGGCCGACATCATCCGCCGCATCCGCCAGAACACCGCCGCCGTCCCCGGAATCGAGCTGTTCATGCAGCCGGTGCAGGACCTGACCATCGACGCCACGGTCAGCCGCACCCAGTACCAGTTCGTCCTTGAGGACGCGAATCCCGAGGAACTGCGCGTCTGGGCGCCGAGGCTGCTGGACCGGCTGGCCGCGGTGCCGGAGATCACCGACGTCACCAGCAACCTTCAGGAGAAGGGGCTGTCGGCCGCCATCACCATCGACCGCGACACCGCCGCGCGCTACGGCGTCACCACGGCGGCCATCGACAACGCGCTCTACGACTCCTTCGGCCAGCGCATCGTCTCCACCATCTTCACCCAGGCCAACCAGTTCCGCGTGATCCTGGAGGCCGACCCGGACCGGATGACGGTGGACCAGCTTCTCACCTCCATCCATCTGCCCTCGGCGGGGGGCGGGCAGGTGCCACTGGCCGCCTTCGCGCGGATGGAGGTGCGCAACGCGCCGCTCCAGATCAACCATTTCGGGCAGTTTCCGGCGGTCACCGTCTCCTTCAACCTGGCGCCCGGAGTGTCGCTGGGCGCCGCGGTCAAGGCCATCGAGGCGGCGGAGCAGGAACTCGGCCTGCCGGCCAGCGTGCTGACCCGCTTCCAGGGCGCGGCACTGGCCTTCCAGGCGTCGCTGGGCAACCAGCTTCTCCTGATCCTGGCCGCCATCGTCACGATGTACATCGTGCTGGGCGTCCTCTACGAGAGCTACATCCACCCGATCACGATCCTCTCCACCCTGCCCTCGGCGGGCGTCGGGGCGCTGATCGCGCTGATGCTGGCCGGGCACGACCTGGACATCATCGCCATCATCGGCATCATCCTGCTGATCGGCATCGTAAAGAAGAACGCGATCATGATGATCGACTTCGCGCTCGACGCCGAGCGGGAGGAGGGCAAGCCCCCGCGCGAGGCCATCTATCAGGCCTGCCTGCTGCGCTTCCGGCCGATCCTGATGACCACCATGGCGGCGCTGCTCGGCGCCCTGCCGCTGATGCTCGGCACCGGCACGGGGTCGGAGCTGCGGCAGCCGATGGGCGTGTCGATCGTCGGCGGGCTGATCCTCAGCCAGCTTCTCACCCTCTACACCACGCCGGTGATCTATCTGGCCTTCGACCGGCTGGCCGCGCGCCTACGCGGGCGTCCCGACGGACAGGCGGAAGGGGCCGCGCGATGAGCTGGGCCGCCAACCTGTCGGCGCCCTTCATCCGGCGGCCGGTGGCGACGACGCTGCTGACGCTCGGGCTGGCGCTGGCCGGCGCCCTGGGCTTCGTCGGGCTGCCGGTGTCACCGCTGCCGCAGGTGGATTTCCCGACCATCTCGGTCACCGCTTCGATGCCCGGCGCCAGCCCGGAGACGATGGCGGCCAGCGTCGCGACGCCGCTGGAGCGGCATCTGGCGCAGATCGCCGACGTGACGGAGATGACCTCCTCCAGCTCCGCCGGATCGACGCGCATCACGCTCCAGTTCGGGCTGAACCGCGACATCGACGGCGCGGGCCGCGAGGTGCAGGCCGCCATCAACGCCGCCCGCGCCGACCTGCCGTCCAGCCTGAGGAGCAACCCGACCTATCGCAAGGTCAACCCCGCCGACGCCCCGATCATGATCCTGACCATGACCTCGGCGACGCTCAGCCAGGGGCAACTCTACGATTCCGCGGCGACCGTGCTCCAGCAGAAGCTGTCGCAGGTCGAGGGCATCGGGCAGGTCAGCATCGGCGGCAGCTCGCTCCCCGCCGTGCGGGTGGAGCTGAACCCCCGCGCCCTGTTCCAGTACGGCATCGGGCTGGAGGACGTGCGCGCCGCCATCGCGTCGGCCAACGCCAACGCCCCCAAGGGCGCCGTCGAGGACGGGGAGCTGCGGTTCCAGATCTACACCAACGACCAGGCGCGCAAGGCGGAGGAATACCGGTCGCTGGTCATCGCCTACCGAAACGGCGCCGCCGTCCGCCTGTCGGACGTGGCCGAGGTGTCGGACAGCGTGGAGGATCTGCGCAACGCCGGCATCACCAACGGCAAGCCGTCGGTCCTGCTGATGCTGAACCGCCAGCCGGCGGCCAACATCATCGAGACGGTGGACCGGGTGAAGGCGATGCTGCCGGAGCTGCGCGCCTCCATCCCCGCCGACATCGACCTGTCGGTCTCCAGCGACCGCACCACGACCATCCGCGCCTCGCTGGCCGAGGTGGAGCACACGCTGATCATCGCCGTCGGGCTGGTGGTGATGGTGGTGTTCCTGTTCCTGCGCAACGCGCGGGCGGCGCTGATCCCCAGCGTGGTCGTGCCGGTGTCGCTGGTCGCCACCTTCGGCGCCATGTATCTGCTCGGCTACAGCCTGAACAACCTGTCGCTGATGGCGCTGACCATCGCCACCGGCTTCGTGGTGGACGATGCCATCGTCGTGCTGGAAAACATCGCCCGCCACATCGAGAACGGCATGTCCCGCACACAGGCGGCGCTGCGCGGCGCGCGGGAGGTGGGATTCACCGTCCTGTCGATGAGCGTGTCGCTGGTCGCCGTCTTCATCCCGATCCTGCTGATGGGCGGCATCGTCGGGCGGCTGTTCCGCGAATTCGCCCTGACCCTGTCCATCGCCATCCTGGTCTCGATGGTCATCAGCCTGACCACCACGCCGATGATGTGCGCCGTCCTGCTGCGCGAGCCGCGCAAGGCCAGGGAGCCGGGCCGCGCCATGGCCGCCCTACGCCGGGTCGGGGCGCGGATCGGCGCCCAAATCGGTGGCGGCACGCTGCGCCTCTACGACCGGACATTGACGGCGGCGCTCGACAACAGCCTGCTGACCATGGTGGTCTTCGCAGCGACCGTGGCGCTCAGCATCCATCTCTTCACGATCATCCCCAAGGGCTTCTTCCCGCAGCAGGACACGGGCCGGCTGATCGGCTTCGTCGTGGCGGACCAGAGCACCTCCTTCACGCTGATGAAGGAGAAGATGGAGCGCTTCGTGGCGCTGGTGCAGGCCGACCCGGCGGTGGACACGGTGGTTGGCTACACCGGCGGCAGCCGGACCAACAGCGGCTTCATGGCCGTGTCGCTGAAGCCGCTGGCGCAGCGCGACGTCACCGCCGACGCGGTGATCGCCCGGCTGCGCACCCAGCTCACCCAGGTCCCCGGCGCGAATCTGTACCTCTCGGTCATGCAGGATCTGCGGGCGGGCGCGCGGCAGTCCAACGCAAATTACCAGTTCACGCTCCAGGGCGACACGCTGGACGAGTTGCAGACCTGGGCGCCCCGCCTGACCCAGGCGCTCCAGCAGGTGCCGGAGCTGACGGAGGTGAACTCCGACCAGCAGCAGCGCGGGCTGGCGCTGGAGGTGACGGTGGACCGCGACGCCGCGGCGCGGCTGGGCCTGTCCTTCAACCAGATCAACAACACGCTCTACGACGCCTTCGGCCAGCGCTCCGCCTCGACCATCTACAACCCGCTGAACCAGTACCGCGTGATCATGGAGGTTGCTCCCCAGTACCGCGAGGACCCGGAGATGATGAAGGACATCCTCATCAGCAAATCCGGCGGGGCGGTCAGCGGGACGCAGGCGACCAGCGCCATCGCCGGCGCCGCCACGGCCGACACCGAGGCCGCGCGCAACCAGCGCATCAACCAGATCGCCACCACCGGCCGCACCGCCGCCTCCACCGGGTCGGCGCTCAGCACCGGCGTGGAGACGATGGTCCCGCTCTCGGCCATCGCCCGCGTCTCGCTGGAGAACACGCCGCTGTCGGTGAACCACCAGGGGCCGTTCGTCGCCACCACCCTCTCCTTCAACCTCGCCCCCGGCGTTTCGCTGGGCGAGGGGCTGACCGTGATCCGCCACACCATGGACCGGATCGGCGTGCCGACGACCATCCAGGGCAGCTTCCAGGGCACCGCGCGGGTGTTCCAGCAGTCGATCGGCGACCAGCCGGTGCTGATCCTGGCGGCGCTGCTGGCCGTCTACATCGTGCTGGGCGTGCTCTACGAGAGCTACATCCACCCGCTGACCATCCTGTCCACCCTGCCCTCCGCCGGGGTGGGGGCTCTGATGGCGCTGATGGCGCTGGACAAGGAGCTGAGCATCATCGCGCTGATCGGCGTGATCCTGCTGATCGGCATCGTCAAGAAGAACGCGATCATGATGATCGACGTGGCGCTGGAGGCGGAGCGGAGCGAGGGGCTGGACCCGCGCACGGCGATCCACCGCGCCTGCCTGCTGCGCTTCCGCCCGATCATGATGACCACGGTCGCCGCCCTGCTGGGCGCGCTGCCGCTGGCGCTGGGTTCCGGCGACGGGGCGGAGCTGCGCCAGCCGCTGGGCATCGCCATCGTCGGCGGTCTGGTGGTCAGCCAGATGCTGACGCTCTACACGACGCCGGTCACCTACCTGTACCTCGACCGCTTCCGGCTGTGGTGCCGGCGGCGCTGGCGGCGCCCCGAGGCGGGTGTCACGGCATGATGGCCGCTTTCGTCGATGAGTCCCTCTCCCGCCCCGGGAGAGGGTGCCCGCGACAGCGGGCGGGTGAGGGTCAAGACACCTATCCTCGGCAGCACCCTCACCCTTCCCACGCCTGCGGCGCGGGCCCCTTCCCTCTCCCGGGGCAGGAGAGGGGATCGACTGCGGATGGACCTGACATGACGACGATCATTGGGCGGCGCGCCCACCTCCTGGGCACGGCGCTCGGCACCCTCACCCTGTTGTCGGCCTGCGCGGTCGGACCGGATTACGAGCGGCCCTCCGCCGCCGTGACGCCGGCCTACAAGGAGGCCGGCGTCACCCCCGTGGCCTTCGCAGCTCCTCCTGTCCCAGGCGACGACGGCTGGCGCCCCGCCGCCCCCGGACAGGCGGAGGCCGGACCCTGGTGGACCGTCTTCAACGACCCGGTGCTGGACGGGCTGATGCGCCGGGTGGAGGTCGACAACCAAAGCCTGAAGGCGGCGGAGGCCGCCTACCGGCAGGCGAAGGCGCTGTCGGACCAAGCCCGCTCCGCCTTCTTCCCGATTCTGTCGGCCAGCGGCGGGGCGGACCGGGTGGGAGCTGTCGGATCGGGCAACCGCAACGTCTCCGGCACCGGCGTCAGCCGCAGCGGAACCCCCGTGACCACCTACGACGCCGGGCTGGGGGCGAGTTGGGCGCCGGACCTGTGGGGCCGCATCCGCCGTTCGGTGGAAAGCAACGACGCCAACCTCCAGGCCAGCGCCGCCGACCTCGCCGCCGCCCGCCTGTCGGCGCAGGCGCAGCTCGCCACGGCCTACGTCCGGTTCCGCGTGGCGGACGAGCGCAAGGCGCTGCTGGAACGGGCCATCGCCGCTTACCGCCAGTCGCTGGAGATCGCCCGCAACCGTCACGCCGTGGGCACGGCGACCCTGGCCGACGTCTTCACCGCCGAGACCCAGGTCCGCTCCACCGAGTCGCAGCTCGTGGCGCTTGGGGTGCAGCGCGCCCAGTTCGAGCACGCCATGGCGGTGCTGGTCGGGCAGGCGCCCGCCGCCTTCGCGCTGGCCCCGGCGCCGCTGACCGCAGCGGTCCCGGCGATCCCGCCCGGCGTGCCCTCCGCCCTGCTGGAACGCCGTCCGGACATCGCGGCGGCGGAGCGGCAGATGGCCCAGGCCAACGCCCAGATCGGCATCGCGGAGTCGGCTTGGTACCCGGACGTGGTGCTGTCCGGCTCCCTCACCAACAGCGCGACGATCCTGCCCCGGCTGCTCCAGGCGCCCACGGCGCTCTGGGCGGTCGGGGCGCAGGTCGCCCAGACCCTGTTCGACGGCGGCACGCGGACGGCCGAGGTGGAGTTGCGCCGCGCCGTCTTCGACCAGAGCGTGGCGCAGTACCGCCAGACCGTGCTGACCGCCTTCCAGGAGGTCGAGGACCAGCTCGCCGCCCAGCGCATCCTCGCCCAGCAGGCCGCCGTGCAGGACGATGCGGTGCGGCTGGCGCGCGAGGCGGAGCGGCTGACCCTGAACCAGTACCGGGCCGGCACCCTGCCCTACAGCAGCGTCCTGACCGCCCAGACCGCCGCCCTGTCGGACGAGGAAAGCGCCCTGTCGGTGCGGCAGAGCCGCCTGCTGGCCGCGGTGCTGCTGCTCCAGGCGTTGGGGGGCACTCCGCCGAATTTTTAATCCGGGAAAAGACTGGACTACCCCTTTGGACTCCGCGTCGGAAGGGGTGCGGGGAAAGGGCGACCAATCCTTTGAAGAAACGGGTAAAATCAGCGCGAATGCTGACGAGGGGGGTGATGCAGGGGCAATCCCACTGGACGGGCTAGCCCGCAATTTCAGTAACGGCGCTAGGAACTTGGGATTTATCTGAGTCCCGTGCGTTCAACCCCAAAGAAAAGCAGGCGCAGCATGATCCTCGATGCTCGCTCGGTGTCCTCGGGCACCAACCTTGAAGCGGACCTCTGCATCGTCGGCGCCGGCGCCGCCGGGCTCGCCATAGCCCGTGCGCTGGCTGGTTCGCGCTGGAAGATCGTCCTTCTGGAAAGCGGCGGGCTCGACCCCGACGGCCACACCCAGTCGCTCTACGCCGGCGAGAATCTCGGCCTGCCCTACGAGCGCCTGTCCACCGCGCGCAGCCGCTACTTCGGCGGCAGCACCAACTGCTGGGGCGGCTTCTGCCGGCCCTTCGAGCCGATCGACATGGAGGCGCGGCCCTGGGTGCCGAACAGCGGCTGGCCCTTCGGGCCTGAGATGCTGGCCCCCTACTACGCCCGCGCCCACAGCCACCTGAACCTGCCGTCGAACGTCTACGACAACGGCCATTGGGAACAGACCCTGGCGCCGGACGGGATCGAGCTGCTGCCGGTCGAGGGCGGCGCGCTGGAGAACCGCGTTGCCCAGATCAGCGACCAGCCGCGCGTCGGCGTGACCTCCGTCGACGAGATCGTCCAGGCCGCGAACATCGCCTGCTACCTGAACGCCAACGTCACCGAGTTCGAGACCAACGACTCCGCCACGGTGGTCGAGCGGGTGCGCTGCGCCGCGCTCAGCGGGACCCGCTTCACGGTCACCGCGCGGCAGTTCGTCCTGTGCTGCGGCGGCATCGAGAACGCCCGCCTGCTGCTGCTGTCCAATCGGGTGCAGAGCGCCGGGCTGGGCAACGGCCACGATCTGGTCGGGCGCTACTTCACCGACCACCCGCGCATCAAGGCCGGCTCCGTCCGCCTGACCGATCAGGCGCGGCACCGCCGCCTCTACGACATGACGCTGACGCTGTCGCGCCGCCGGCTGAACGCCAAGCATCTGCCGGTTTCCGCCTCCCTGTCGCCGACGGTGGAGACGCAGCGCCGGCTGGGGCTGATGAACTCGCGCAGCTATCTGGTGGCGCAGTACCATGGCGAGGCGACCGCCGGGGTGCGGGCGCTGCACGACCTGCGCATGCTGATGTCCGACCGCCGCAAGTTCGGCCACGCCGAGGGCGACCTGAAGGCCCTGCTGCGCGAGGCGGTGCCGCAGATCGCGCTGCATCTGCCGAACCTCGCCTACGCGCTGTTCGACAATGTGGTGAATCCGGCCTGGGTGAACCGAAGCTTCCTGCTGGAAACCATCGTCGAGCCGGTGCCCAACCCGGACAGCCGCGTCACCCTGGCGGCGGAGCGCGACGCACTGGGCCTCAACCGGGCCGACACGGTGTGGCGCCTGACCGAGCAGGATCGCGACAACTTCCTGCGTACCAACGAGCTGGTGCGGACGGAGCTGACCCGCAACGGCCTGATCACGGTGACCGAGGCCGACCCGCAGGAGGCCGCCGAGCGCGCCTGGGCGGAGCGCATCTCCTGGTGCTGGCACCATATGGGCACCACCCGCATGCACGACGACCCGAAGCAGGGCGTGGTCGACGCGCGCTGCAAGGTGCACGGGATGCACAACCTCTACATCGGTGGCAGCTCGGTCTTCCCCAGCATGGGCTGCGACCACCCGACCATCAACCTCGTGGCGCTGGCCTTCCGCCTCGCCGAGGAGGTGTCGGCCCAGCTTCAGCACGACCGCGCCGTCACGCTGGAGGGCCAGCAGGCGGCGTGATTTACCGGTCCGGCACGGGCGGGGAGCGATCTTCCCGCCCGCAACCCCCAATCCCCGCCCCAATCCGGGTTGACCGAGAAATCAACTCAACTACTCTTGGGCCAAGAACGGTTCGAGGGACAAGAGACGTTGGGGACGGGGATGGCGGACGATATCGGGACGGGAAATCCGGACCTCATGCTGCGCTTTCAGGCCATGCTGGACACGGTGCCGGACGGGATCGTCATCATCGATGCCGAAGGGCGCATCCAGACCTTCAACCCGGCCTGCGAGCGGCTGTTCGGCTGGACGGCGGCGGAGGTCATCGGCCACAACGTCAAGATGCTGATGCCGCCACCCTACCGGGAGGAGCATGACGGCTACCTGGAGCGCTACCAGCGGACCGGGGAGCGCCGGATCATCGGCATCGGGCGCGAGGTCACCGGCCTGCGCCGCGACGGCACCACCTTCCCGATGGAGCTGTCGGTCGGCGAGGCCTGCCGGGAAGCCGGCGGCGGCGGGGTCTACATCGGCATCATCCGCGACATCAGCGAGCGCAAGCGGGCCGAAACCGCCCTTCGGGAGCGCGAGGCCCGCCTCACCTCCATCCTGGAGACCGTGCCCGAGGCGATCATCGTCATCAGCGAGCGCGGCCTGATCGAGTCCTTCAGCCCGGCGGCGGAGCGGCTGTTCGGCTACAGCGCCGCCGAGGTGACGGGGCGGAATGTCAGCATGCTGATGCCCTCCCCCTACCGGGAGCAGCACGACCGCTACATGGACCATTACCTGACCACGGGCGAGCGCCGGATCATCGGCATCGGGCGGGTCGTCTCCGGCCTGCGCCGCGACGGTTCGGTCTTCCCGATGGAACTGGCGGTCGGCGAGGTGCAGCTGGCCGGGCACCGCTGCTTCACCGGCTTCATCCGCGACCTGACCGAGCGGCAGGCGACCGAGAAGCGCCTGCAGGAGCTTCAGGCGGAGCTTCTCCACGTCAGCCGGGTCAGCGCCATGGGCCAGATGGCCTCCACCCTGGCGCACGAGTTGAACCAGCCGCTGACCGCCGTCATCAACTACGCCAAGGCGGTGAAGCGCCTGCTCGACCGTCCGGACGGGGCGGACAAGGCGCGGGAGACGATGGACAAGGCCACCGCCCAAGCCGCCCGCGCCGGCCAGATAATCCGCCGCCTGCGCAACTTCATCGAGAAGGGCCAGACCGAGCACACGGTGGAGAGCATCGGCAAGGTGGTGGAGGAGGCCAGCGCCCTCGCCCTGGTCGGCGCCAAGGAGCGCGGCGTCCATGTCCGGCTGGAGATGAGCGGCGACGAACGGCCGGTGCTGATCGACAAGATCCAGATCCAGCAGGTCGTCCTCAACCTCGTCCGCAACGCCATCGAGGCCATGGCCGAGTCGGAGATTCGGGAATTGACCGTCACCACCGGTCCCGACCCGGAGTCGGCGGCGCTGATGCGCGTCACCGTGCGCGACACCGGCCCCGGCCTGAACGAGACCGTCCTGGCCCAGCTTTTCCAGCCCTTCGTCACCACCAAGGAGAAGGGGATGGGGCTCGGCCTGTCGATCTGCCGGTCGATCATCGAGGCCCATGGCGGCCGCCTGTGGTTGGAACCGGGGGACGGAGGGGCCACCTTTGCCTTCACCGTGCCGGTTGCCGGAGAGGATGATGCGCCCTGAGTCCCCATTGCCGCCCGAACTTCCCCCGTCGGACATGACGGTCTTCGTCCTGGACGACGACGAGGCGGTGCGCGATTCCGTCGTGATCCTGCTGGAATGCGAGGGCTTCCGGGTCGAGAGCTTCGCGTCCCCCGTCGCCTTCCTGGAATCGGACGCGCCGTCGCGCCCCGGCTGCCTGCTGGTCGATGTGCGGATGCCGCAGATGAGCGGGCTCGACGTGCAGGAACGGCTGGTGCAGGAGGGGCGCGGCCTGCCGGTGATCGTCATGACCGGCCACGCCGATGTGCCCCTGGCGGTGCGCGCCATGAAGGCCGGCGCCATCGACTTCGTTGAGAAGCCCTTCGACGAGCAGGCCCTGATCGGCAGCGTGAAGGCCGCCCTGGCCCGCGCCGTTCCGCCCGCCGCCCCGCAGGCGGCCCAGGCGCCGGCCCCCGCCCCGGCCGCCCCCGCCGCGTCGCCGGAGGTGCTGGAGCGGCTGTCCAGCCTGACGCCGCGGGAGCGCGACGTGCTGCAATGGCTGGTCGAGGGCAAGTCGAACAAGGTCATCGCCTTCGAGCTGTCCATCAGCCCGCGCACGGTCGAAATCCACCGCGCCCGCGTGATGGAGAAGATGCGCGCCGACAGCCTGCCCTCGCTGGTCCGCATGGCGCTGTCCGCCGGGATCACCCCCAAAGGGGAGTGATTCGGGCCGCTGGGCGGCTCCGGCGGCGACTGATCCACATCAAAACCGCGCCCGATAAGGGGAACTCCGTATTCCGGCACCGCCGGTCGGCTTCTATCTTCCCTGTAACGCCCCGCCAACGGGCGTCATACCGCGTGATTTCCGATGCTGGAGGCAGTCTTGGCCGAACCGGGCGATAGCATCGTCTACATCGTCGACGACGACGAGCCGGTGCGGGACTCGATGAAGGCGCTGCTCGAAGCCTGTGCCTTCGAAGTGCGCGACTACGCGTCGTGCCAGAGTTTCATGGATCAGTACAACGGCAAGCCGTCGGGCTGCCTCGTCCTCGACCTGCATCTGCCGGTGATGAGCGGGCTGGAGTTCATCGAGCGCTTCGGCGCGAACCTGCATGGCCTGCCCGTCATCATGGTGTCGGGGCGCGGCGATCCCGCCACCTTCGCCCGCGCGCGGGAGGCCGGGGTGACCGCCTTCCTGGAAAAGCCATTCGAAGAAGACCAGCTCCTTGACGCGGTGCAGCGCCTGCTGCCAGCCTGACCGCCCGTCTCCTAATCTGAGAGGGCCGCCGTTCCCCGGACAGGGTTCGCACGACACCGTCCACCGTGGAGCGCGCCCATGGCGTCCGAAGCCCCCTCCCCCCGCCCCCTATCCGCCCTGGACGCCGTGCGCAGCCGCCGCAGCGTCCGCGCCTTCACCGCCGAGCCGGTGCCGCGCGCCGTGGTGGAGGAAATCCTCGCCGCCGCCAGCCGGGCGCCCAGCGGGTCGAACATCCAGCCCTGGAAGGTCCATGCGGTGGCCGGCGCGGCCCGCGAGGCGCTGTCGGCCGAGCTGCGCGCCGCCCATTTCGACCCGGTGGACGATCAGGCCGGGGCGGAATACACCTATTACCCGACCCAGTGGTTCGAGCCCTATCTGGGGCGGCGCCGCAAGATCGGCTGGGACCTCTACGGCCTGCTCGGCATCGCCAAGGGCGACCGCGCGGCGATGGCGGAGCAGCACGCCCGCAACTACGACTTCTTCGGCGCCCCGGTCGGGCTGTTCTTCACCATGGACCGGCGGATGGAGCAGGGAAGCTGGCTCGACGTCGGCATGTTCATGGAGAATGTGATGGTGGCGGCGCGGGGCTTTGGGCTGGACACCTGCCCGCAGGCCGCCTTCATCACCCATCACCGCATCGTCCGCCGCCATCTCGCCATCCCGGACACCGACATCCTGCTGAGTGGCATGGCGCTGGGCCACGCCGACCCCGACGCGCCGGAAAACCGCCTGGAGACCGAGCGCGCCCCGGTCGCCGACTTCACCCGCTTCCACGGATTCTGACGCCTCTTCCCAATCCCGGAGTGGGAGGAGAACGCCAAGGGCGCGGCCCCCTTACGTGACGGCGCCGGTCCATATTGACGCCCGGACGGTCGGCGTTCGCCGCCGACCGATGCCGAATACACCGATCCGGCAGCGCGGAAGGGGCAAGGGTGAAGCCGACCGGAGGGGAAAGGGGCATCAGCGCCCGCCTTGACACGAAGCGTCACCGGTTCAGCTGTCGCTTTTGGGGCGCTCTCGAACGTCAAAATCTGACCCAAAGCGGACATCTGATACTAATTTGCTGTACGTCCACCAAGTCTCCGCTTGACGGGAAAGAGCAGTTTCCCAAACCAGACCTTTCTCTTGCGCCTATGCCTCGCTAAGAAGCCAAGTCCATGCCTAAATAGGCCGTTAGAAAAGTCAATCCGGCTCGCCGACGATGTCTGATCCGCTGACGCCGACACTCGCGAGTGCTTGCGCGATGGACGCGTCAACCCGCATTGTAAGCGGCTCTTCGTATGAGTGTTCGTACATAAGTCTTTGCTGTAACACTCCGGTCAGATTTATGGTGGGAAAGCCTGTCGGAGCCAACTCCTTGATCAGTTGAGATAGTGGCTCGATCCATACTGACGCCGCCTCGGTAGGGTCAACTACCTCGAAAAGGCGCCTCAGAACTCGTTCAACCAAATCAGCCAATCCACGAATGCTGAGGGTGGTTAAGAGTCCGTCGTGTTGCCATGTGATCGCCACCGCAACGCCAGTGATGCGGCTATTTTCGATGTCAACACGTAGTGCAGGTGCTAGGCCCGTAACAACATCGATCATATACTGCGGAAAATCTGGTGAATTCCCAAATAGCATTTGCGGCAAATTCAATTTGCCATCAGAAAACTCGACTGAAATTGCATCATTAAATTGGATTTTACTTCGAAAGAATTGCTCTATAGCGGCGCAGCCTGTTTCAAAGGCATGGACGATTTGGCCGTTAGGAAGCGTCATTTCCCACGAATTAATCATAAATCTTTGGACGCGATTCCAATCATCGGAAGTTTGCGGAGCTTCAAGGACGATCATAGCGCACAGGTCAGGTTCTGTTGCAGCCGGTTCATCAGGTGGAGGAGCAGATGGCTGCTGCTCATCTGCCTCAGATGTGCCAAGATATTCAGGAACCAGCGGATTGCCACGAAAGAAATCGTTCAGCAACCTCTTCCAACGATCGACTGGCATGGGACCGTCAAAGCGGAACAGCTTCGTATAGTCTGATCGCTTTCCTGCGCGGTCGATCGCAGTATCAATGCGATCGAGATAGTTGTTAGCTGCATATGATCTGATGGCCCCATCAAAATGAGTAATGCTATTTAGGCTCAATGAGTACTCGGCGTGAGCATATCGGCACCCGAAATAGTCATTTCCAAGACTGTCAGCGGAATTTTCTATCAACTCCTCGATTTCAAAAGTACGGTACTCTATATTCTTATCATCCTCAGTCCGTGATTCGGCTGACTTCCACCAGACCTGCGTCCGGTCGACGCCTTCGAAATATCGGTTTCGATTGTCCGCTTTGAGTTCGGTCACGCCGCTTGGAAGCGAGGCAATATCATCAGTGAAGCGCGGACCTCGCCAATATTCTTGCTCCAAAAGGAAATTTACGGTCTGCGAATGGCCAATCAAATCCGGATCAAGTCGCAGCCGGGGCTTCACCTTATCGAGATCAGCCGATGCTACATCAAAGCTATTCAGAAAGTAGCCGTTGAGCTTGTTCTGATGTGAGAAACTTCGACGGAAGTAACGATGGGCGAATAAGACTAATCCTCGTTCATCATCAATAAAAACTCCTGGCTGCACTTGTTTTAAGAGCTTTGTTAGCGCTCGATAATCCGTCAGCCCATCCTTGTCAACCAAGCCGCTGCTATGGCTGAAGAGATTAGGGTAAAGTTCGGCTGCAAGGTTGATGCGAGAGATAACGCATGCCTCAATCCGAAGATAGACTCCATCCCCTAATTGGCTTGGGCTTATGCGTTGGACCAATTCCTCTTGATAAACTTGCATTCCTTCACGGTGGAAATGGCTCCAATAGGCCGATGTAATCGAATTGAGAGCCGTCTTCTCTTCATCAGTCTCAACTTGATGGAATACCCCAAAAAGTCTTACCATTGCACCATCAATGACATGTCCTAATATTTCCATCCAACCGGCGGGGCGGTGCATGTCGTGCTGAATGTAGCTCGGAGTGCCAGGAGGGAGCCCTGCTTTGACGCTATCCTTGGAATGCGTCTCGACGCCGCTCATCAGTTCTGATGCGGGAATGCAAATGCCAGCTTTATTTATTTGATCTGTAGCAATTATTACAATTTCTTGTTTCATCTTGCCTCTGCGTTGAATATTAGCAGGATGTTGGAAAAGATATTCAGTCTCGCAAACCAATCCTGATTTCTGGCCGTAGTGCATGAATAAGGGGCTGGTAATGCGGCCACGGGACCGATCTTCCCCAACGCTCTATCGGCCAACTTGTAGATTATCCGTAAGAGATGATCTTTGCGGACCTGCTTCTCCAAGTCGGTGCAGGAATTTACTTTTCGTAACAGCTTCTCTGTGCCTCGCATTATCCGCCGACGCCAACCGCGTGATTAATTTCAAATCATAGCCATAATCCAGCAGGCTACAACGTTTTGCAATAGCCGGCTGAAAGCAGAAAGTTGCGGTAGAGAGTGCGCGAACCATCCTGCCAAACGGCCTGTTGCCGGCTAAAATGAAAATTTATTACCAACCTACGTATACGATGGATTAGCAGATCCGTAGTTTATCGGGGACGCTTCTTAGTAAATCACGCAGTCATTTGGAATGCAACCTTGTCCGCTTCTGGCGCTGAACCGACACATGCAAGTGACCGTCCAGGGAGCAGCCCTGACCTTTGCAACATTGCAGCCATCCTCCAACCCGACACTGAAGGCACACACGAGTTGAACAGTCGTTCCGCTCCAACGGCGTCGACCACGCCCAAAAACCCGGTCACCCGCGTTCGCAATGTGCGTTTTCGCACAGGCGCCGGGCGCCCGTGACGGCACTCTCCAGCCGCGCCGCGAAGCGCTGGCCTGACCGTTCCATCCCGGCAGGCTCCGCCCCGCGTCCCGTTTCCTGCGGCTTGGAGTGTTCCGACGATGGCTCTGCTCGATGATCTTGTGGTGCAGACCGCCCTGTTTCCCCTGGTGGTCGGCGTCGTCGCCGTCGGTGTGGTCCGTCTCGCCGGCGGGCGCACGCGGGGTCCCCGGTTGGCGGCGGCGGGTGTTGCCGCCGCCTTCCTGGCGGCCTACGCGCTGATCGTCGGCCTGCCCGCCCTGCCCCCGCCCTCCAGCATGGGCCGCCTGTTCTGGAGCGCGGTGGCCGGTCTGGTCATCGGAGTCGGCGCCGACCTCGCCGGGCTCGACCGCCGCCGCGGCACGCTGCTGCTCGGCGCCTGGGTGACGGCGTCCTTGCTGTGGATCGCCCTGCCGGTGCTGCCGGGCGGCCTGGACACCATCACCGCCGCGGTCCTGCTGCTGGCCGGCGGATGGATCGCCCTGTCGCGCACCGCCGGCGAGGGCGAGGGGGCGACGACGCCCGGCGTCGCCCTGCTGGCCGCCGCGGTGGCGGTGGGCGGGGTGGCGCTGGTCGGCGCCTCGGCTTCCGTCGCCCAGCTCGCCTTCGCGCTGGCCGCGGCCACCGGCGGCCTGCTGCTGTGGAACTGGCCGGTGGAGCGCCACGCCTGGGGCAACGCCGGTCAGGCGGCGCTGGGCATCCTGGTGCTGCTGGCCGCCACCCTGACCTTCTTCTCCTCCGCCCACGCCGAAGCCCTGCTGCTCGTCCTTCCGGCCTTCTTCGCCGACCGGCTGCGCGACCGCCTGCCCCTGCCGCGCACCGCCGCGGGACGGGCGATGGGCACCGTGGCGCTGACCGTCCTCGCCCTGGTGCCGGCCATCGCCGCCGTGGGCGTCGCCTTCCTTCTCTCCGCCGGTTCCGACGTGTCCGGCTACTGACCCACCCCAGTCATTCCCTTCCATCCGACAAAGGACTCCGAATCATGAAGCGTCTTCTCGCCGCCGCCGCCCTCTCGGCCCTCGTCGCCCTGCCGATGACCGCCCAGGCCGCCCCGGTCGCCTACAAGCTCGACCCGGCCCACACCGCCGTGGTCTTCATCGTCGACCATCTGGGCTTCTCCAAGGCCGTGGGCAGCTTCAACACGGTGGCCGGCGAGCTGTCCTTCGACAAGGACGCCGCGGACAAGAGCAGCCTGTCGGTGACCATCGACACCACCAGCATCGACACCAACCACGCCAAGCGCGACGAGCACCTGAAGTCGCCGGACTTCTTCAACGTGAAGGAGTTCCCGAAGCTGACCTTCAAGAGCACCAAGATCGAGAAGACCGGCGACAAGACCGGCAAGCTGCACGGCGACCTGACCCTGCTGGGCGTCACCAAGCCGGTGGTCCTCGACGTGACCTTCAACAAGGACGGCGTCAGCCCGGCCAGCAAGCAGGAGACGGTCGGCTTCTCCGCCCGCGGCACGATCAAGCGCTCCGACTTCGGCATGAAGTACGGCGTGCCAAACATCGGCGACGACATCCAGATCATCATCGAGTCCGAGGCGGTGAAGGCGTAAGACGCGCCGTCAGTCCTCCTCCGCCGCCTGCCGGACCCGCTCCCGCAGGCGGCGGGTGTCGAGCAGGACCAGAGCGCCCCGCCGCTTCTCCAGCAGCCCGTCGCGCTCCAGGGCGCTCAGTTCCCGCGAGACCGCCTCGCGCCGGGTGCTGACGCGGGCGGCGAGGTCAGCATGGGGCGGCGGCGGGGAGATGACCGCGCTGTGTTCCCCCCGCCCCTCCGGCCGGGCCAGCCGCAGCAGCTCGGCGTAGATGCGGTGGCGCACGTCCAGCGTGTTGAACTCGTTCACCCGCGTGGCGAGCTTCCGAATCTCCCCGGCCAGCAGGACCATCACCTGGTCGCAGACGTCGGGGTGGCGGTGGATGCAGTCGCGGAACAGCGGGGCGGGCATGCAGGCGACCGTGGCGTTGGTCACGGCGAGGATGCCGGCGGAGCGCGCCTTGCCATCGATGGCCGCCAGTTCCCCGAAGAACTCCCCGGCGGGGATGTCGCGCAGGATCACCATCCGCCCGGAGATCGCGCGGATCGTCACCCGCACCAGACCGGCGGCGACGACGAAGACGTCGGTGCCCTCATCCTCGAAATCGATGATCCATTGCCCGGCCTCCACCCGGCGCCAGAGGCAGCGGTCCTCCAGCGCCCGCAGCTCGTCGGGAGACAGGGAGCGGAACAGCGCCGCCCCGGCCAGCGTTTCGGTCCGGCGCCTCATGAACGGGTGTGGGTGTCGGGCTGTGGCATGGCGCGGGATGATCTCATAGGATACCAAGGGACGCCACGCAGAAGCCGAGCCCGCCGACCGACATGACGATCGTCCCTTCCGCCGCCCGGCCCCGTCCATGACCCGGAACCGTTCATGAAACGCCGGATTGAACGCCCGTTGCGCCTGTTCACCGGCCTGACGCTGTTCACCTTCGTCATCACCCACTTCCTCGCCCACGCCGCCGGCCTGCTGCTGCTGCCGGGGATGGAGGTGGCGCGGCGCACCCTGCTGTGGGTGTGGGACACGCCGCCGGGGCAGGCGCTGCTCGCCGGCTCCTTCGTCACCCACGCCGGGCTGGGGCTGTGGGCGCTGTACCGGCGCCGCCATCTGCGCATGCCCGCCGGGGAGGCATGGCAGCTCGGACTCGGCCTGTGCATCCCGTTGCTGCTGATCTCCCACGGCATGGCCGGGATGCTGTCGGACGACCTCTACAACGACCCGCTGACCTACCCGCGCGCGATCGTCCTCTACTGGATCACCGCGCCGGAAACCCTGCTGTGGCGCCAGCTCCTGCTGCTGGTGATCGTGTGGATCCACGGCTGCATCGGGGTGCGGGGCTGGCTGATGACGAAGCCCTGGTACCGGCGCCGTGCCGCGATGCTCGGCGCCTTCGCCATGCTGCTGCCCCTGCTGGCGCTGGCCGGGATCGTCAACGCCGGCTGGGACGCCGAGCGCCGGGCCGCCGCCGACCCGGCCTATCTGGAGCAGTTCCGCCCGCCGCCCGCCGGCACGCCGGAGGCGGAGAACCGCGCCGCACTGGCGGCGATCAGCGGCGGCGTGTTCAACACCTACGTCCTGCTGCTGGTCGGCACGCTGGGAATGCGGCAATACCGCAACTGGCGGGCGCGGGCGACCAGCCCGGTGCGCATCGCCTATCCCGGCGGGCGTGCGGTCACCGTTCCGCGCGGCACCTCGGTTCTGGAGGCCAGCCGGGCCAACGGCATCCCGCACACGGCGCTGTGCGGCGGGCGCGGGCGCTGCTCCACCTGCCGCATCCGGGTGACCGAGGGGGCGGACGCCCTGCCGCCGCCCAACGCCACGGAACGCGCGGTGCTGGAGCGGATGAAGGCGCCGCGTGCCGTCCGCCTCGCCTGCCAGCTCCGCCCGGTGGCGCCGCTGTCGGTGACGCCGCTGCTGTCGGCGCGGGACAATGGGCGCACCTTCGCCGTCACCGCCCCCATGGACAGCGGGCGGGAACTGGCGATCACCGCGCTGTTCGTGGATCTGCGGGGATCGACCTCGCTGGCGGCGGAGCGGCTGCCCTTCGACGCGCTGTTCATCGTCACCCGCTACGTCCAGGTGGTCACCGACGCGATCCGGCAGCACGGCGGCTACGTCATCGCCATCGCCGGCGACGGGGTGATGGGCATGTTCGCGAACGAGGCGGACCCGACCGCGGCGGCGGCCAGCGCGCTACGCGCCACCGCCGACCTGTGGCGCGACATCGAGGTGCTGAGCCGCGACCTCGCGGAGGAGCTGGACCAGCCGCTGGCCTTCGGGGCCGGGGTGCATTCCGGCCTCGCCGTGGTCGGGGCGGTGGCCTGCTCGGAGGACGGGTCGCTCCAGTTCATCGGCGACACCGGCAACGTCGCCGCAAGGCTGGAGGAGATGACCAAGACGCTGGGCGCCACCGTGGTCTTCTCCGACGCGGCCGCCGAACTGGCGGGGCTCCGGCAGCTGGAGAAGCTGGAGCGCCGGGAGGTGGCAATCCGGGGCCGCGACGGCACGCTGGGGGTGCGGACGGTCCAGCGCCAGGAGGATTTGCGGGCGCTGCTGGAGGGCGCTGGCGCCTGAAGAAAAACCCCCGCCGGAGGGCGGGGGTTTTCGATTGTCAGAACGGATGGGGCATCAGATCAGGTGGGCCTGGGCCAGAACCTCGTTGCCGCCGCGCCAGATCATGTCGAGCGCCACGTAGGTGATGATGGCGAGGCCGATCCAGCCGATCCAGCGGTGCTTGTGCAGGATGTGGGCGATCATGTTGGCCGCCGCCCCCATCAGGACGACGGAGAGCAGCAGGCCGATGACCAGGACCGTCGGGTGGTCCTTGGCGGCGCCGGCCACCGCCAGCACGTTGTCGAGCGACATCGACACGTCCGCCACCACGATCTGCCAGACCGCCGCGCCGAAGGTGGTCGTCGCGACCGCCGCGCCGACGGCGGCGTCCCCGGAGCCGTTCGCGGCCAGCGCCTCGTCGGGCGTCACCTCGTCCGCCCCTCCGGAGCGCAGCTCACGGTACATCTTCCAGCAGACCCAGAGCAGCAGGACGCCGCCGGCCAGGGTCAGCCCGATGATGGCGAGAAGCTGGGTGGTGATCAGGGCGAAGAAGATGCGCAGAATGATGGCGGCGCCGATACCCCAGAAGATCACCTTGCGGCGTTGCTCCACGGGAACGGCGGCGGCGGCCATGCCGACGACGATGGCGTTGTCGCCGGCGAGAACGAGGTCGATGGCGACCACCTGCCCAAGGGCGGTGAGCTGAGACCAGAGATCGACGCTTTCCATATAAAAATCTCTTCGAAGGCTGCGGGTGGGCTCAATGGCGGTGTGCGGTCATCTCTTTTTTGGGGCTTGCGCTTGAAACAGCGGCCCTGGGGGTTCTGTCGCACGAATCCAAACACGGCGCAGCAGGTTTAGCGTGCAGCGGTGGGTTGCAACGGATGTGGGGGCGGCGTCAATCCGGCGCGCGCAGCCGGTAGCCGACGCCGGTCTCGGTCAGGATGTGCGAGGGGCGCTCCGGCTCCGCCTCGATCTTCTGGCGGAGCTGGCGGATGTAGATGCGCAGATACTGCACGTCGGTGTCCGCACCCCAGACCTCCTTCAGGATGAAACGGTGGGTCAGCACCTTGCCGGCGTGGGCGACCAGCAGGCGCAGCAGGTCGTATTCGCGGGGAGACAGCTTCACCTCGGTGCCACGGACCGTCACGATCCGCCGCACCAGATCGACGGCGAGGTCGCCGCTGCGGAACAGCGGGCGCTCCCCCTGCTGCTGCAGGCGGTGGCGCAGGGCGGCGCGGATGCGGGCGAGCAGCTCGTCCATGCCGAAGGGCTTGGTCACATAGTCGTCGGCACCGAGGTCCAGCGCCTCCACCTTCCCCGCCTCGTCGGCGCGGCTCGACAGCACGATGATCGGAGCGGCCACCCCGTCGGCGCGCAGGCGGCGGATCACCTCCAGCCCGCCGATCCCCGGCAGGCCGAGGTCGAGCACCAGCAGGTCCGGCGGGTGCCGCCGCACCGCCTCCAGCGCACCCGCCCCGTCCTCCGCCTCTTCGATGTCGTAGCCCTGGGCGGACAGGGTGGTACGCAGGAAGCGGCGGATCGGCGGCTCGTCGTCGACCACCAGGACGCGCAGCGGCAGGGTGTCCGACCTCATGGCGTCCCCTCTTCCTCAAGGCCGGGCAGAGCAGCGGCGGCGGGCATGGTCAGGGTGAAGACGGCGCCGGAGCGGTCCTTGCGGTTGCCGGCGGCGATGGTGCCGCCCATCGCCTCGACGAAGCCGCGGCAGATCGCCAGCCCCAGCCCGGTCCCGGCGCGCTGCCGGTCCTGGGCCTGGACGCGGTAGAACTTGTCGAAGATGCGCTCGACATCCGCCGCCGGGATGCCGTCGCCCTCGTCCCGCACCTCGATGCGCACCCGACCATCCTCCCGCGACGCCCCGACCTCGATCCGCGAGCCTGTTGGCGCGTATTTGGCCGCGTTGTCCAGCAGATTGAAGAGAACCTGTTCGAACAGCACGTCGTCCGCCTCCAGCATCGGCAGGTCGGCGGCCAGATCGACGTCCACCCGGTGCCCGGCCAGGATGCGGCCCGCCCGCTCCAGCGCGCTGCCCACCGTCTCGGCCAGATCGACCGGGCCGGTGCGCGGGCGGATCGCCCCCGATTCCAGCCGCGTCATGTCCAGCAGGTTGGCGATGAAGCGGTTCAGCCGCTCCGCCTCCTCCTGGATGGTGGCGGCGAGGTCGCGGCGCGACGCCTCGTCCATCCCGGCGCCGTAGACGGTCAGGCTGGTCGCCGATCCCAGGATGGAGGCCAGCGGGGTCCGCAGGTCGTGGGAGATCGAGGTGAGCAGGGCCGAGCGCAGCCGCTCCGTCTCGGCGGCCAGACGGGCGCGATCCACATCCTCCGCCAGGGTGACGCGCTCGATGGCGAGCGCTGCCTGATCGGTCAGCGCGTCGAGCAGGCGGCGCTGGTCGGGGGTCAGCAGGGCGCCGGGCTTGCCGGTGCGGGCGGTGTCGGTGTCGATGCCGACCACCCCGACCGGGCCGCGCCCGGTGCGCAGGGGAAGGAACAGCCACTTGGCGCCTGGCAGCGTGTCCGAGCCGCGCCCGGCCGGCCGGTTGTTCTCCCACGCCCAGACGGCGGCGGCGAGGTCGGCCTCGCGCAGCTCGTCCTCCGGCGGGTAGCCGGCGCGGACGGAGACGGTGCCGCCTTCGGGCAGCAGCAGGACCACATGCACCTTCAGCATCGCGGCGATCTGGTGGGCGGTCGCCCACAGCAGGTCGTCCATGGTGACCACGCCGGCCAGCTTGCGGCTGAAGCCATAGAGATCCTCGGTCGTCTTGGCACGCAGCCGGGCGGTGACGGCCTGGGCGCGCACGCGGGCGGTCAGGTTGCTGGCGATCACCGCGACCACCGCGAAGAAGAACAGCGCGACGATGTTCTCCGGATCGGCGATGGAGAAGGTGTAGAGCGGGTTCAGGAAGAAGAAGTTGAAGGCCAGGATGCTGGCGACGCAGGCGTAAAGCGACGGCCCCAGCCCGCCGGTCACCGCGCTGGTCAGCACCGCCGTCAGGAAGACCAGCGCGACGTTGCTGACGTCCAGCACCTGCTGAAGCACCTCCCCGACGCCCAGCGCCAGCGCGACGTAGCCAGTGGCGGCGGCGTAGGGCCACCAGGACAGCGCCGGGCGCCGGGGGGCCGCGGTGCGCACCGTCTTGGGCGGAATCGGCTCCTCGGCGTCGTCGGCGATGACGTGGACGCTGATGCCGCCGGCCTGCCGGATCAGCCGGAAGGCGACGGAGCTGCGCAGCAACTCCGCCCAGGGGCCGCGGTGGGACTTGGCGATGACGATGTGGGCGACGTTGTTGGTCCGCGCATACTCGACCACCGTGCCGGCGACGTCGCCGCCGGGGATGGTCACCGCCTCGCCCCCCAGCTTCTCGACCAGCCGCAGCGCGTCGGCGATGCGGTCGCGCTCGGCCTCGGTCAGGCGCAGGCTGCGCGGAGTCTCCACATGCAGCGCGGTCCAGTGGGCGCGCAGCCGGTCGGCCTGACGGCGGGCGTAGCGGACAACGGCGGCGCAGGCCGGGTCTTCGTTCACGCAGACCAGCAGCCGCTCCCCCGCCGCCCAGGGGCCGGCGATGGCGTGGGCCTGCATGTGGGTGAGAAGCTGGTCGTCCACCCGCTGGGCGGTGCGCCGCAGCGCCAGCTCGCGCAGCGCCGTCAGGTTGCCGGGGGAGAAGTAATGGCGGATCGCGCGCTCGGCGGTGCGCGGGACATAGACCTTGCCGTCCTTCAGCCGCTGGATCAGGTCGTCCGGCGTGATGTCGATGACCTCGATGTCGTCGGCACGGTCCAGGATGGAATCCGGCACCGTCTCGCGCACGCGGACGCGGGTGATCCGGGCGACGACGTCGTTCAGGCTCTCCACATGCTGGATGTTCATCGTCGTGTAGACGTCGATCCCGGCGGCAAGGATCTCCTCCACGTCGAGGTAGCGCTTGGCGTGCCGGCTGCCGGGGGCGTTCGTGTGGGCCAGCTCGTCCACCAGCACGATGGCCGGACGCCGGGTGAGGATGGCGTCGAGGTCCATCTCGTCGAGCCGGCGGCCCTTGTACTCGACCTTGCGTCGGGGAAGGACCGTCAGGCCGGCGAGCAGCGCCTCGGTCTCGCGCCGGCCGTGGGTCTCGACCACGCCGACCACCACGTCCACCCCGTCGCGCCGCTTGGCCTGGGCGGTCAGCAGCATCTCATAGGTCTTGCCGACGCCGGGGGCGGCGCCCAGGAACAGCTTCAGCCGCCCGCGCCCCTCCCGCGCCGCCGCGCGCAGGAGCGCTTCGGGCGAAGGCCGGGCAACGGCGGCGGTTCGATCGTTCGGCATCGGGGGGCGGCTTTCGGAACGGATGGACGGCCCCGCCCCCTCCCCCGCCCGCAAGGAAGAACGGACGGGAGAACGGACGGGGCCGCCTGTTGACCTTCAGCTAATGCGTCGCCGTGGCGGCGTCGAGGGCGAGATTGAGCCGCAGCACGTTGACCACCGGCTCCCCCAGCGGTCCCAGCGGCGAGGGCTCGGTGTTCATGGTAACCAGGGCGCTGACTTGGGCCTCCGACAGGCCACGGGCGCGGGCGACGCGGGGGACCTGGAAATCGGCGGCGGCCGGCGACAGATGCGGGTCGAGGCCGCTGGCCGAGCTGGTCACCAGCTCGACCGGCACCGGGGTCCCCGGATTCTCGGCCTTCAGCCGCTCCGTCTCCTCCCGCACCCGGTCGGCCAGCGCCTGGGACGTCGGGCCGAGGTTGGAACCGCCGGATGCCGCGGCGTTGTAGGGCGCCGGCACGCTCTTCGACGGGTCGGCTGGGTCCGGCCCCAGCGTGGCGGAGGGCCGTCCGTGGAAATAGCCCTCCCCGGTGAAGCCCTGGCCGATCAGGGCGGAGCCGACGACCGCCCCGTTCCGCTCGATCAGACTGCCGTTGGCCTGATGCGGAAAGACGGCCTGGGCGATGCCGGTGACGGCCAGCGGGTAGATCAGCCCGGTCACCACGGTCAGCGCAGCGACCATGACGAGGGCGGGACGCAGTTCCTTGAGCATGGCGGGGTCCTCACACGAGTCCGATGGCGGTGACGAGCAGGTCGATCAGCTTGATCCCGACGAAGGGCACGATCAGGCCGCCCAGCCCGTAGATCAGCAGGTTCCGGCGCAGCAGCCGCGCCGCGCCCACCGCGCGGTAGGCGACGCCGCGCAGCGCCAGCGGGATCAGCGCCACGATGATCAGCGCGTTGAAGATGATCGCCGACAGGATGGCGCTCTCCGGGCTGGCCAGCCCCATCACGTTCAGCGCGCCCAACTGCGGGTAGAAGGCCAGGAACATGGCGGGGATGATGGCGAAATACTTCGCCACGTCGTTGGCGATGGAGAAGGTGGTCAGGGCGCCGCGGGTCATCAGCAGTTGCTTGCCGATCTCCACGATCTCGATCAGCTTGGTCGGGTCGCTGTCCAGGTCCACCATGTTGCCGGCCTCGCGGGCGGCGACGGTGCCGGTGTTCATCGCCACGCCGACGTCGGCCTGGGCCAGCGCCGGGGCGTCGTTGGTGCCGTCGCCGCACATGGCGACCAGCTTGCCCCGCGCCTGCTCGTCGCGGATCAGTTGCAGCTTCATCTCCGGCGTCGCCTGGGCCAGGAAATCGTCCACCCCGGCCTCCGCCGCGATGGCGGCGGCGGTCATGGCGTTGTCGCCGGTGATCATCACCGTTTTGATGCCCATCTGACGCAGCGCCGCGAAGCGCTCCCGGATGCCGCCCTTGACGATGTCCTTCAGGTGGATGACGCCGAGCAGCCGGCCGTCGCGGGCGACGGCCAGCGGCGTGCCGCCGGACTTGGCGACGCGCTCCGCGATGGCCTGCACCTCGCGCACCGTCGCCTCCAGGGCGGGATCGGGGCGCAGCGCGGTCACCGTATTGCCCTGGGCGGGGGTGCCCGCACCAAGCGCCCGCACATGGGCCAGCACGGCGTCCACGGCACCCTTGCGGATCGTCATGCCGTCGCTGTCGATGCCGCTCAGCCGCGTCTGGGCGGTGAAGGGCACGAACCGGGCGTGCAGCCCTGCCATGTCGCGGGCGCGGATGCCGTACGTCTCCTTCGCCAGAACGACGATGGAGCGGCCCTCCGGCGTCTCGTCAGCCAGCGAGGCGAGCTGGGCGGCGTCGGCCAAGTCGCGATCGGCCACGCCGGAGATCGGCAGGAATTCCGACGCCTGACGGTTGCCCAGCGTGATCGTGCCAGTCTTGTCGAGCAGCAGCGTGTCCACGTCGCCCGCCGCCTCCACCGCCCGGCCCGACATGGCGAGCACGTTGAAGCGGACCAGACGGTCCATGCCGGCGATGCCGATGGCCGACAGCAGCGCGCCGATGGTGGTGGGGATCAGCGTGACGAACAGCGCGGCCAGGACCAGCACCCCGACCGACCCGCCGGCGTAGGCGGCGAAGCTGGGGATGGTCGCCACGGCGATGACGAAGATGACCGTCATGCCGGCCAGGAGGATGTTCAGCGCGATCTCGTTGGGCGTCTTCTGCCGCTGCGCGCCCTCGACCAGCCCGATCATGCGGTCGAGAAAGGTGTTGCCCTGGGCGGCGGTGATCCGGACCTTGATCCAGTCGGAGATCACCTGCGTGCCGCCGGTCACCGCGGAGCGGTCGCCGCCGGACTCCCGGACGACCGGGGCGGATTCGCCGGTGATCGCCGCCTCGTTGACGCTGGCCACGCCCTCCATCACCTCGCCGTCGGAGGGGATGAGGTCGCCGGCCTCCACCAGCACGAGGTCGCCGGGCTTCAGGAGGGTGGCCGGAACGCTCTCCCAGCCCTCGCCCGCCAGCCGCTTGGCGGTGGTTTCCGTGCGGGTGCGGCGCAGGCTGGCCGCCTGGGCCTTGCCGCGGCCCTCCGCCACCGCCTCCGCGAAGTTGGCGAACAGCAGGGTGAACCACAGCCACAGCACGATCTGCAGGGAGAAGCCGATGTTTCCGGCGCCGCTGAGCAGGTCGCGCAGGAACAGCAGCGTGGTCAGCGCCGCCACCACCTCCACACAGAACATCACCGGGTTGCGGGCCATCAGCCGCGGGTCGAGCTTGCGGATGGAGCCGGCGACGGCGGGCAGCAGGATGGCCGGGTCCAGCAGTGTGGAGGCCGGAGTCCGGGTGGCGGTTTTCGAATGGGTGTCCATGGATGGTCCCCGGTCAGAAGAGGAGGCCGGCGCGCATCGCCAGATGCTCGGCCACTGGGCCGAGGGCGAGCGCCGGGAAGAAGGTCAGGCCGCCGACGATCAGGATGACCCCGGCCAGCAGCCCGACGAACAGGCCGCCATGGGTCGGGAAGGTGCCGGCCGAGGCCGCGCTGCGCGTCTTGGCGGCGAGCGAGCCGGCCACCGCCAGCATCGGCACGATGACCAGGAAGCGGCCGACCAGCATCCCGGCGGCCAGCGTCAGGTTGTACCAGAGGGTGTTGCCCGACAGCCCGCCGAAGGCACTGCCGTTGTTGGCCGCCGCCGAGACGTAGGCGTAGAGCGCCTCCGAGAAGCCGTGCGGTCCAGCGTTGGCGAGCGAGGCGAGGCCGGTGTCCAGCACCACGGCGAAGGCGGTACCGCCCAGCATCACCAAGGGCAGGCAGAGCACGGCGAGCATGGTCATCTTGACCTCCTTCGCCTCCAGCTTCTTGCCCAGATACTCCGGGGTGCGCCCGACCATCAGCCCGGCGACGAACATGGTGACGATGGCAAACAGCAGCATGCCGTAGAGGCCGGCCCCGACGCCGCCGACGATGATCTCGCCCAGCATCATGTTGACCATCGGCACCATGCCGCCCAGCGGCATGAAGCTGTCGTGCATGGCGTTAACCGCCCCGCAGGAGGCCGCCGTGGTCACCGCGGCGAACAGGGCGCTCAGGGCGATGCCGAAGCGGGTCTCCTTGCCCTCCATGTTGCCGGCGGCGTTGTCCAGCCCGAGGGCAGTGAAGGCCGGGTTGCCCTGGGCCTCCGCCCAGTAGACGGCGGCGACGCCGATGACGAACAGCAAGCCCATGGCGGCCAGGATGGCCCAGCCCTGCCGCTCGTCCCCGGCCATGCGCCCGAACAGGTTGGTGAGCCCGGCGCCGATGGCGAAGATCGACAGCATCTGCACCAGATTGGTCAGGGCGTTCGGATTCTCGAAGGGGTGGGCGGAGTTCGCGTTGAAGAAGCCGCCGCCGTTGGTGCCCAGCATCTTGATCGCCTCCTGCGAGGCGACGGGGCCGAGCGCGATGGTCTGCTTGACGCCTTCGAGCGTGGTGGCGTCCACCGTCCCGGCCAGCGTCTGCGGCACACCCTGCCAGACCAGGAACAACGCGTAGAGCAGGCTGAGCGGCAGGAGCAGGTAGAGCGTGGCTCGGGTCAGGTCGGTCCAGAAATTGCCAACGGTCCGCGCCCCGCTGCGGGTGAAGCCGCGCACCAGCGCCACGGCCAGCGCGATGCCGGTCGCCGCCGACACGAAGTTTTGCACGGTCAGCCCGGCCATCTGCACGAGGTGGCTCATCGTGCTTTCGCCGCCATAATTCTGCCAGTTCGTGTTGGTGACGAAGCTGGCGGCGGTGTTGAAGGCCAGATCGGCGGGCACCGCGGCCATGCCGGTGGGGTTCAGGGGCAGGACGCCCTGCAGGCGTTGCAGCGCGTAGAGCAGCAGCAGCCCGGCGACGTTGAACAGCAGCATGGCGACGGCGTAGGTCACCCAATGCTGCTCCGTCTTCGCGTCCACCCCGGCCAGCCGGTAGAGCCCACGCTCGACGGGCCTGAGCAGCGGCGAGAGCAGCGTGCGCTCCCCGTTGAACAGCCGCGTCATATAGCCGCCGAGCGGGCGCGCCACGGCGGCCACGAGGGCGGCGAAGAGCAGGATGTGAATCCAGCCGCTGACGGTCATGGGAGTCTCCTCAGAACCGTTCGGGGCGGATCAGGGCGTACACGAGGTAGCCCAGCAGCCCGGCGGCGACGAGGCCGCCGAGCGCATATTCGACGAACATGGCCCAGCCCCCCTCACAAGCGGTCGCAGGCGTGCACATAGGCGATGGACGCGGCGAAGAAGGCCGTGGTGATCGCCAGCGCGATGATGTCCAGCATGGTTGCCTCCGGGGCGCGTCCGGGGGAACCGGGCGCGCGTCAGCGTGGATCGGATGCCGGCACGGCTGTGTCCGGCACGATCAGGCTGCGCCCGATGCACGTATAGATTCGAGGGGGGCCGTGGGGGGCGGAGAATATAGAGGGCGTATATGGTGGGAGAATAACTGTATCAAATAGCGGAGTTCTTGCCCCCACCCCGGCCCTTCCCCGCTGCGCGGGGGAGGGAGAATCAAGTCCCCTCCCCCGCGATAGCGGGGGAGGGTTAGGGAGGGGGCACCGTCAGCACAGCGACACGCCCCCTCACCCGCCCGGCGTTTCCTCCATCCGGCGGAGCAGCAGATCGCACGGCCCCTGGAGATGCTCGCGCATCAGGAACTCCACCCGCCCGCTCTGGCGGCGGGCGATGGCGTCGAGGATGCGCCGGTGCTCCTCGTTGTACTGGCGCAGGGTGGGACCGTCCTTCTCCATTTCCAGGACGTCGTAGATCTTCGGAACCCGATAGACGGTCTGGAAGGAGCGGTTGAACAGCCCGCTCGGCACCAGCCCCATCAGGGTGGTGTGGAAGCGCTGGTTCAGCAGGCGCCACTGCTCCAGCGCCTCCCCCTCCAGCGGGCTGTCGCCAGCGATCAGTGCCTCGGCGCGGTCGAGGCCGTTGCGCAACGCCCGCTCCACGTCGAGCGGCAGACCGCGCTCCGCCACGATGCGGCAGCCGTGCCCCTCCAGGAGGCTGCGCATCTCGTAGCTCTCCAGCAGGTCTCGGCGGGTGAACTGGCGGACCGTGTAGCCGCGGTTGGTCTCGTAGGTGACCAGCCCTTCCCGCTCCGCCGCCACCAGCGCCTCGCGGATCGGGGTCCGCGACACGCCGAACTGGGCGGCCAGTTCCGCCTCCTTCAGCTTGGTGCCGGGGAGCAGCTTGCCCTCCAGCACCCGGTTGCGCAGGGCGGTCATGATGGAGCCGACCTGCTCGGACCGGACGGTCCCGGTCGCCTTCTCATCGCTGAACGGAGTCACGGTGTCCTCCGGCCGGGGCGTCGGGCACCGGCGGTTGGAAAATGGCGGGGCAAGGGATTGCGTTCTATCGGCGGCGCAGGAATCGCACAAGCAGAACGCTCATCAGGATCGTCCCGAACAGCCGCAGAGTCTGCAAGGTGAGGATGAAGGGCACGTCGGCGGCGCTGCCCAGAGCCACCACCGTCACCGAATCCAGCCCGCCGGGGCTGGTCGCCAGATAGGCGGTCAGCGGGTCCTTGCCGGTCAGCGTGACCAGCAGCCAGGCGGAGCCGAGCGACATCGCCACCAAGCCGAAGGTGGACAGCAGCATCAGCGGCACCGACGCCACCAGATCGCGCAGCAGCTCCCGCCGGAAGCGCAGGCCGGTCGTCCAGCCGATGATCGTGAAGGCGACGGCGATCAGCCAGGACGGCGAATCCAGCACCACCAGCCCGGTCATGTTGAGCGTGCCGCCGAGCAGGATCGGCCCCAGCAGCGGCCCCGCCGGAAGCCGCGTCACGGTGCCGGCCCAGCCGCCGGCGAGCGCGACCGCCACCAGCGCCAGCGTCGAGGCGACGGAGGCGGACGGCGGAGGAACGGCGCCGGGGACGGCGAGCGGTACAGGAACGCTGCCCAGCAGGAAATGGCAGACGAGCGAAGCCAGGACGACGACCACGATCACCCGCAGATACTGCATCACGGCGACGAAGCGCGGGTCACCGCCGAAATCGCCGGCCATGGCGATCATCGCCGGGGCGGCGCCCGGCATGGTCCCCCACAGGGCGGTGCCGCCGGGAAAGCGGCCCGACCGCTCCAGCAGCCAGCCGACCAGCACCGCGCCGGCCAGCATCGTGGACAGCGCCATCAGCATGGGGAACCAGTGCAGCGCCACGTCGTGCAGGATGGACACGTCCATGGAGCGGGCGACGACGCCCCCGGTCAGCGCCTGGGCCAGCCAGGAGAAGCGCTTGGGCAGTTCGATGGAGGCGCCGCGCACCCCCAGCAGGATCGCCGCCGCCATCGGGCCGAGCAGCGTCGCGCCGGGAAGGCCGGCCACCATGAAAAGGGCGGTGAACAGGAGGGTCGCCCCCACCAGCAGGCACCACTGGAGGGGATGGGAAAGGGGCATCATGTCGGCAGATTGCTCAGGGGCGCGCCCGCCGGTCGGCCGCAGGCGCGCCACCGCTCCATACAGTTCGGATGGGTTCAGAGGCGGACGGAAGGGATCAGGCGGCCACGGCCTCGGCCTGCTTCTCGACGTAGGCCATCACCTCCGCCACCGGCAGCACGTCGCCGTACTTGGCGTTCATGTCGAACAGGGCGGAGTCGTGCGGGGACTGGTGGCGGTCGCCCACGCATTCGGCGGGGACGATGACGCGGAAGCCGTGGGAGACCGCGTCCACCGCCGTCGCCCGCACGCAGCCGCTGGTTGAGCAGCCGGTGAGGATGACCGTGTCGCACTCCATCACGCGCAGCATGGTGCTGAGCGGCGTGCCGAAGAAGGCGGAGGAATGGTGCTTGACCAGCACGACGTCCTGCGGCTCCGGCGTCACGCGGGCGTCGAACTCGGCCAGCGGGTTGTCGGCGGTGAAGGCGCGCAGCGCCGGGATCTTCTTGACGAACATGCCGCCCTCGGTCCCGGCCGCGTCGTAGACGACCTTGGTGTAGATCACCGGCAGGCCGGCGCGGCGGGCGGCGGCGTAGAGCGGCGCGCTGGCGATCGTCGCGTCCACCACTCCCTGCCCGAAGAAGGGGGCGCCGGGCTGGGTGTAGAAGTCGATGAAGTCGATGGAGATGATGGCGGCCTTCCGGCCAAAGCCGATCCGGTTCTGGAAGACGCCGGAATAGTTGTCCTTGAGTTCGTCGGTGACGCTGAACATGCGGGTGATCCTCAGGCTGATTGCAGGGGGCCGATTAAAGGGGGATGGGACGGATGGGCGGATAGCCGATGTCCTGAAGGACCGCCGTGGCGACCTCGGACCGGGTCTCCGGGGTTTCGGGGAAGTGGCAGGCGACTTGATCGGCGCCGCCGCAGGCGCGAAGCTCCGGCTGGTCGATCAGGCAGGCGCGCGGCAGCAGGGCGTCGCCGCTGCGTTCGGTGGGCACGCCGCCCGCCGCCGCGACCAGCCGCGCCCGGTAGCAGCGCGGGTGGAAACGGCAGCCCGGCGGCACGTTGGTGGCCGAGCCGATCTCGCCCATGGTCACCGAGGTGCGGCGGCGGTTGCGCATCCGCACGTCGGCGATGGGCACCGCCGCCAGCAGCGAGACGGTGTAGGGGTGCAGCGGCCGGCGGTAGAGGTTGTCGCGCTCCGCCATCTCCACGACCTTGCCGAGATACATCACGGCGATGCGGTGGCTGACGTGGCGGACCACCGCCAGATCGTGGGCGATGAACAGATAGGACAGCCCGCGCTCCCGCTGGATGCGCTGGAGCAGGTTGATGATCTGCGCCTGGATCGACACGTCGAGCGCCGACACCGGCTCGTCCAGCACCAGGATCTTGGGGTCGAGCGTCAGGGCGCGGGCGATGCCGATGCGCTGGCGCTGGCCGCCGGAGAACTGGTGCGGGTAGCGGTCGGCGCGCGAGGGGTCGAGCCCGACGAGACTCATTACCCCGGCGACCTTCTGCGGCCCGTCGCCGTCCCACAGGCCATGGACCTTCAGCGGCTCGGCGATGCTCTGGCCGATGGTGACGCGGGGGTCGAGCGATCCGTAGGGGTCCTGGAAGACCATCTGGATGTCGCGCCGCATCGCCTGCATCTCGGCCTTCGACACGCCGGTCACGTCGCGCCCGTCGACCAGCAGCCGCCCGCTGGTCGGCTCGACCAGCCGCAGGGCGAGGCGGCCCAGCGTGCTCTTGCCGCTGCCGCTCTCGCCGACCAGCCCCAGCGTCTCGCCGGCACGGATGGTCAGCGACACGCCGTCCACCGCCCGCACCGCCTTGCCGGCCTTCTTGAACAGGCCGCCGCGGCGGGTGAAGACGCGGGTGGCGTCGACGAGTTCCAGGGCCGGAGGCGGTGCGGAGAGGGTGTCGCTCATCGGATGGCCTCCGTCCGGTCGGGCAGGTCTTCGTGGAAACAGGCGCTGCGGTGGCCGGAGCGGTCGCCGGCCAGCGGCAGCGGCCGCCGGGTGCAGCAGTCCGCCCGCCCGCGGCCGACCGTGCAGCGCGGCTCGAAGGCGCAGCCCGGCGGCAGGCGGGCGACGTTGGGCGGCTGGCCCTCGATCGCCGGAAGCTCCTCGTCCACCGGGCCGTCGAGGCGGGGGATGCTGCGGAACAGCGCGCGGGTGTAGGGGTGGCGGGGCTTGGTGAAGACCTCCTCCATGGAGCCGGTCTCGACCAGCCGCCCGGCGTACATCACCGCCACATCGTCGGCGTATCGGGCGACCAGCCCCAGGTCGTGCGTGATGAGCACCAGCGCCATGCCGGTCTCCGCCTGGAGGTCGGCGAGCAGGTCGAGGATCTGCGCCTGCACCGTCACGTCGAGCGCCGTGGTCGGCTCGTCGGCGATCAGGATCTTCGGCGACAGGGCGATCGCCATGGCGATCAGCACGCGCTGGCGCTGCCCGCCGCTGAGCTGGTGCGGGTAGTCGTCCACCCGCCGCGCCGGGTCGGGGATCTGCACGCGGGCCAGCAGCTCGATGGCGCGGGCGCGGGCGGCGGAGCGGCCGATGCGCTGGTGGGCCCGCAGCACCTCGACGATCTGCTCGCCGATGGTGAAGACGGGATTCAGCGCGGTCAGCGGGTCCTGGAAGATCATCGAAATGACCGCCCCGCGCAGGCGGCGCAGCCGTTCCGGCGGCTGGTGCAGGATGTCCGCGCCGTCGATCCGCACCTCGCCGCGGCGGACGCGGCCCGGAGCGGCGACGAGACCGAGCGCCGACAGGAAGGTCATCGACTTGCCCGATCCGGACTCGCCGACCACCGCCAGCGTGCCGCCGGCCCGCACGGCGAGCGACACGCCGTCGATGACGGTGACCGGCCCGTCGTCGCCGGGAAAGACCGTGGTCAGGTCGCGCAGTTCCAGCGCGACCGGGCGGGGGGCCGTGGCGGGGGCGACCGGAGCCGCCGGCGCCACGGAGTGAAGGTTCGGCATGGCCTTGTGTGGCATGGGGGGCGTCCTCACAGCACGCGTCCGGAGGAGCGGCGCATCTGCGGGTCGAGCGTGTCGCGCAGGCCGTCCCCCAGCAGGTTCAGGGCGACCACCATCACCGCGATGCAGATCCCCGCCGACAGCGAGATCAGCGGGTTGGAGGCCAGGAAGCTCTGCCCGTCGGCGATGACGTTGCCCCAGGTCGGGGCCGGCGGCTGGACGCCGAGGCCGAGGAAGCTCAGGCCCGCTTCGGCCAGGATGGCGGTGGCGGCGCTGACCGTGGCGACCACGATCACCGGCGGCAGGCTGTTCGGCACGACGTGCAGGAACAGCAGCCGCATCGTGCCCATGCCGATGGCCCGCGACGCCTCGACGTAGGTGCGCGGCTTGATGGTCAGCACGACCGCCCGCATCACCGCGGCGACCCGCGGCGTGAAGGCCAGCGCCACCGCGATGATGACCGTTTCCAGCGAGGAGCCGCGGGCCGCCACCAGGGCGAGCGCCAGCAGGAAGCCGGGGAAGGCCAGCAGGATGTCGATGATCGAGACGGTCACCCGCTCGACCCAGCCGCCGAAGAAGCCGGCGACCGCCCCGATCACCATCCCCAGCGACAGCGAGAGCGCCATCACCGCGACGGCGACCTGGAGGGAGATGCGGGTGCCCCAGATCAGGCGGGACAGCACGTCGCGCCCGAACTGGTCGGTGCCCAGGAGATGCGCCGCCGAGGGCGGGGCCAGCGTGTTGGCGAGGTCGGTCTCAAGCGGCGACATCGGGGCGATCCAGGGAGCCGCCACCGCCACGATCAGCAGCAGGGTCAGCAGGATCACGCCGATCAGGAAGCCCGGATGGCGGAAGTAGCGCATCAGGGACGACCGCCGCGCCGAAGTGGACGCAGAGAGGGTTGCTGTGGCTGCCATGGGGTCACCGTGTGGACAGGCGCGGATCGACCAGCCCGTAGGCGAGGTCGAGCAGGCTGTTGACGAGGACGACGGCAACGGCCAGCACCAGCACGCCCGCCTGGACGAGCTGGTAGTCGCGGGCCGAGACCGCCTTCAGGATCATTGAGCCGATGCCGGGCCGGCTGAACACCACCTCGATCAGGATGGCGCTGCCCAGCGACCAGGCGAAGGTCACCCCGACGATGGCGAGGATCGGCACCAGCGCGTTCTTCAGCGCCAGCCGCCACACCACCCGGCGTTCCGGCACGCCCATCGCGCGGGCGACGCGGATGCAGTCCTGGCCCAGCACCTCCAGCATCGCCGAGCGGGTCAGGCGGGTGATGTAGGCCGCGACCGAGATGCCCAGCACCCCCGCCGGAAGCACCAGATGGTGCAGGTGGGTGAGCAACCCGCCGCCCGAGCTGGCCCCCAGCGCCGGAAACCATTTCAGCTCCTGCGAGAACAGCAGGACCGAGGCGAGGCCGAGCCAGAAGACCGGGAAGGAGATCCCGAACAGCGCGACGATCATGATGAGCATGTCGCTCCACGACCCTTGGCGCTCCGCCGTGAGGATGCCGAGCGGGATGCCGATCACCACCGCCACCACGAGGCCGGCGAAGGCCAGGATCGCGGAGTCCGGGAGGCTGAACAGGATCTCCTCCAGCGCCGGGCGGCCGGTGACCACCGACGACCCGAAATCCCCGGTGACCGCGCGCAGCACGTAGAGCCCGTACTGCACGTAGACCGGCTGGTCGAGCCCGAGCTGGGCGCGCAGCGTCGCCAGCGCCTCCTCGGTGGCGTAGTCGCCCAGCATGTACTGGGCGGGGTCGCCGGGGATCATCCGGACCAGGAAGAAGGTCACGGTCACGATGCCGAACACCGTGATCGCGAGCTGCGAGAGTTGGCGAAGAAGCCGGTCCATGGTCACGCCTCCAGCAGCGAGACCGGATAGGCGCTCATCGTGAACAGCGAATTCTGGACGAAGCCGGAAACCTTCTTGGTGTGGGCGATGTACAGATGGTCGGCGTAAAGCGGGATCACCGGCACGTCGCCCATCACCTTGGCCTGGATCTTCCCGTAGACCTCCTTGCGGGCGGCGTCGCCCTGGGCGTTGCGGGCGGCGGCGATCAGGTCCTCAATGCCCTCGTAATGGGCGGTGTTGAGGCCCGGCGGGAAGGAGGACTTGGCGAACAGCGACAGGATCGGGCTGTCCGGGTCTGGCGCGCCGACGACGCCGGTGATGCAGGTCGGCACCGTGCCCTTGTTGCGCGCCTGGAGGTAGGCGCCGCGCTCCAGCACCTTGATCTTGGCGTCGATGCCCACGGCGGCGAGGTCGCTGGCGATCGGCACGACGATCTTGTCGTAGGGGTTGGCGCCCGGCGCCACGAGGTCGAGCGTGAAGGAGCCCACCCCGGCCTCCTTGAGCAGCGCCTTGGCCTTCGCCGGGTCGTAGGGGAACAGCGGGACCTGATCGGTGAATTCCTGGAAGGAGGAGGTGAGGAAGCCGCTGGCCTCCGACTTGGTGCCCTTGAAGAAGCCGTCGATCAGCGCCTTGCGGTTGATGGCGTGGTAGATCGCCTGCCGCACCCGCACGTCGCCCAGCGGCTTGATCGAGGTGTTGAGGACGAGGTTGATCGTGTGGTTGGCGTCACGGTCGTGCACGGTGACCAGCCCGCCGCCCTTCAGCCGCTGGATGACCTCCGGCTGCTGCAGGCCGAAGAAGATGTCGATCTCGCCGTTCTCCAGGGCGATGGCCGCCGCCGTCTCGTCCTTGATGACGCGGAACTGCACCTCCTCGACCTTGGGGGCGCCGGCGAAATAGTCCTTGTTGGCGGACAGCTTCACCTCGCGGCCCGGCGCCCAGTTCTGGAACACGAAGGGGCCGGTGCCGATGGGGTTCAGCGCGAAGGCCTTGTCGCCGATCTCGCCCAGCGCCTTGCGGCTGACGATCCAGCCCTGGTTGAAGGCCGACACTTTGTGCAGGAAGCCGGAGTTCGGCTCCTTCAGCGTGATGACAACCTTGTCGGGGGATGGCGTCTCGATGGACTTGATGGAGGCGAGCTGGCCGCTGTAGCTGCTGCCGGTTTGCGGGTCCAACACGCGCTCGAACGAGAACTTCACATCGTCGGAGGTGAAGGGACCGAAGCCCTTGTGCCAGGTGACGCCGCTGCGCAGGGCGAAGCTGTAGACGGTGCCGTCGCTTGAAACCTCCCAGCCGGTAGCGAGGTCGGGGACGATGGCGTTGCTCGCCTCGTCATACTTGACCAGCCCGTTGAAGATCTGGGTGGCGACCGTCTGGTTCTCGATCTGGAAGATGCGGGCGGGATCGAGGTTGCCGATGTCGCTGCCGATGCGCACCCGCAGGACCGGCGGCGCCGCCGACGCCGGCAGAGGCCAGCCGCCGCCCGCCACCAGGGCGCCGGCGGCCAGCAGAGTACCGAACTGGCGGCGGTTGACGCCGCTCCGCTCGATCCGGCCGGCCCGTTCCTTGCGATTGATCCCGTCCATAAGCCTGCTCCTCTGTGTCAAAGATTTTACGGGCAGCGCCAAGATTTGTCCGGTCTATTTTTGCACACAATCTGCGCTGAGCCCTTATGCCCGACCAAATTCGCAGGAATCGTGCCACCCTGCGACGGGCTGTCGCAGGGTGCTTATAAAGCATTTTAAATCAACCGCTTACAGTAAGCTTCCACGGCATTGCTTATGAATACAGCAATATGTATTTCTGCGCAAAAGGCGGGCAGAGGCGGGTTTGAAATGGTGAAACTATGGACTTTGAATGCAAAAAAACCTCGTTGTATGCTGGTTGGGCGCCCGTGATGCGGCGCTGCAGCGGAAGAAGGAACCTCCTGAAATGAGCGATCTTTCCATCTACGAGCGCCAGGGAATCGGCAAGCCGCTCGGCTTCGGCCGCAAGTGCGCCCTCCTTGTCATCGACTTCCAGATCGGTTTCACGCGCGATGACGCCTTCGGCGGCTTCAACATCAACAGCGCCATCACCGCCACGGGAAAGTTGCTCGGACATGTTCGTCCCTTGGGCATGCCGATCGCCCACGCCTGCTTCATCGCGCCGGAGGCACTGGGCGGCATCGGGCCGTTCGGCGAGAAGATTCCGTCCCTGCTGACGCTGACCGCCGACTCGCCCGACGTCGCCTTCGCTCCGGAGGTCGCGCCATTGCCCAACGAGTTCATCGTGCGCAAGCAGCACGCCTCAGCCTTCTTCGGCACCGCCCTGTCCTCCTGGCTGCGGGCGAACGCGGTCGACACGCTGCTGGTCACCGGCTGCACGACCTCGGGCTGCGTGCGGGCCAGCGTGATCGACGCCTCCGCCCACGGGCTGCGGCCGATCATCGTGGAGGAGTGCGTCGGCGACCGGGCGGAGGAGCCGCACCGCGCCAACCTGTTCGACATGGGCAAGAAATACGCCGACGTGATGCCGCTGGACGCGGTCATCGCCCATCTGGCGCTGGCGGACGCCGCCTGATCCGGCGGTTCCGTCCCTAAGCGCAACGAAGCGACTTCAACAGGCCGTCGCCGGAGCAGTTCGTCCGAAGCCATCCGGCACGCGAGCGGAAAGCAGCAACGCATGTCCGAACTTTCGACAACGCATCCGGCCCGGTCCGGCGGCGGCAGCCCTTCCACGCCCGGCGCCAGCGAGGCGGAAACCCACGCCCGCCTCGCCCGCATCGAGAGCCTGAATCCGATCGTCAACGCTCTGCTGGCGGTGGACGCCGACGGGGCGATCCGCCGGGCACAGGCGCAGGACGAGGCGCGGGCGGCGGGCGACTGGCCCGGCCTGCTGGACGGGGTGACGGTCACCGTCAAGGACTGCTTCGAACTGGCGGGGGAGACGACCAGCTACGGCTCCTCCGCCCGCTTCGCCCGGATGGGGCATCAGGACGCCCCGCTGATCCGCCGCCTGCGCGAGGCCGGGGCCATCCTTGTCGGGCGCAACAACCTGTCGGAATTCTGCCTGGGCTCGACGAACCAGAACGAGCATCACGGCCTCTGCCGGAATCCCTGGGACACCGGGCGGGTGCCCGGTGGGTCGAGCGGCGGTTCGGCGGCCTCGGTCGCCGCCGGGCTGTGCCGGGTCTCCATCGGCACCGACACCGGCGGCTCCATCCGCATCCCGGCGGCGCTCTGCGGGGTGGTCGGGCTGCGGCCCAGCGTCGGCCGGGTGTCCAACACCGGCGTGATTCCGTGCAGCGTCGATTTCGACACCGTCGGCCCGCTGGCCTACTCGGTCGCCGACGTGGCGCGCGCCTTCGCCGCTATCGCCGGCTACGACCCGGAGGACCCCAATTCGGCGGACGTGCCGCTCGGCAATTTCCTTCCGGATTTGAAGGCGGGGATCGCCGGCACGCGCATCGGCCTGCCGCGCAACTTCTACTTCGACAACCTCCAGCCCGCGGTGGCGGAGCGGGTGCGCGCGGCGGCGGCGGTGCTGGAGAAGGCCGGCGCCGTTCTGGTCGACATCACCATCGAGGACGCGGAGGTGGCGCAGGCCCGCACCGCCTTCTCGCTGCTCGTCGCCGACATGGCGCAATACCACCTCGACAAGATGGAGACCGCGCCGGAGTCCATCGGGCCGGAGGTGCTGCGCCGCCTGCAGCTCGGCCTGCCGGTGAGCGGCGTGCAGTATGCGGAGTCCCGGCGCTGGCTCGCCTCCTGGAAGCTGCGGTTCCGCACGCTGTTCGAGCGGGTGGACCTGATCCTCACCCCGACCACCCCCATCGTGGCGCCGCGCATCTACGACAGCGCCGACATGATCGAGGCGACGCGGGCGGTCAGCCGCTTCACCTACGGCTTCGGCGCGCTCGGCCTGCCCGCCATGTCGGTGCCCTGCGGCTTCGACGGCGACGGGATGCCGGTGGGCATGCAGATCGTCGGGCGCTGGTTCGACGAGCCGCTGGTTTTCCGCGCCGGGGCGGCCTTCCAGGCGGCGACCGACCACCACCGCCAGCGCCCCGCCCTTCCCCTTTGAGTCTCCGGCCCGCCTGACGTCTGACTCACCGAAAGGACCCGCCATGGAACCGTTCGAACTCACGGCCAGCGAGGCCGCCCACGCCATCCGCGACGGCCGCCTGACCAGCGAGGCGCTGGTGCGCTCCTGCCTGGAGCGGATCGAAGACCGCGATCCGGAGGTGCGCGCCTGGATCAGCGTCGATCCCGCCCTGGCGCTGGCCGCCGCGCGCGAGGCCGACAAGCGCCCCGTCGCCGGCCCGCTGCACGGCCTGCCCTTCGGCGTAAAGGACGTGATCGACACCGCCGACCTGCCGACCACCCAGAACTCGCCGATCTTCCTGGGACACCGGCCCGCCCGCGACGCCGCCTGCGTGGCCATCGCGCGCAGCGCCGGGGGAGTCCTGCTGGGCAAGACCGACACGGTGGAATTCGCCTCCGGAGGGCGCAAGGCGGCGACGCGCAACCCGGTCAACCCCGCCCACACGCCGGGCGGCTCCTCCTCCGGGTCGGGGGCGGCGGTCGGCGACCGGCATGTGCCGCTGGCCTTCGGCACGCAGACCGGCGGCTCGCACATCCGTCCCGCCGCCTTCAACGGCATCTACGGCTTCAAGCCGACCTGGGGCGTGGTCAGCCGCGAGGGGATGAAGCACTACGCGGTGTCCCTCGACACGCTGGGCTGGTACGGGCGTTCGGTCGCCGACCTCGCGCTGATGGCCGAGGCGTTCCAGCTGGAGGGCATGGGCAAGACGCCGCCGGTCAAGCTGGCGGGCCTGCGCGTCGGGCTCTGCCGCTCCCCCGTCTGGTCGCGCATCGAGCCGGCGGGCGAGGCGGCGCTGCTGCTCGCCGCGAAGCGGCTGGAGGAGGCCGGCGCGGTGGTCGTGCCCTTCGAACTGCCGGAGGAGTTCTCGACGCTGGCCGAGGTGCAGGATGTGATCCGCCGCGGCGAAGGGCGGGCCTCCTTCCTCGACCTTTACCTCAGCGACCGCCACCGGCTGCACCCCGAGCTGGCCGACCATTGCGAACACAACCACGGCATCACCGCGCGCACCCTGACCGAGGCCTACGACGTCGCGGACGCATGCCGGCCACGCTTCGCCGCCCTGTTCGAGTCCATCGACGTGATCCTGACCCCGCCCGCGCCGGGCGAAGCGCCGGAGGGGCTCCACACCACGGGCGACCACATCTTCAATTCGATCTGGACGGTGCTGCACGTCCCCTGCCTCGCCATGCCCTGTGGCCGCGGGCCGCGCGGGCTTCCGGTGGGGGTGCAGCTGGTGGCGCCGCGTTTCCAGGACCCCGCCCTGCTGGCGATGGCCGAGGCCATGGCGCCGGTGGTCGACGTGTGAGGGGACTTCAAAAGCGATTGCCATGGCGGTATCTAGGGGCCATGACCAGCGATACCGCCGCCGACCGTACCGGCACCGATTTCGAAATCTTCATCGTCACTGCACCGGGGCTCGAATCCGTGCTCTGCGCGGAGGTGAAGGCGAAGGGCTTCCGCGACGCCACCGCCATCAAGGGCGGCGTCACCGTCCGCGGCGGCTGGCCGGAGGTCTGGCGGGCGAACCTGGAGCTGCGTGGGGCGACCCGCGTGCTGGCTCGCGTCGCCTCCTTCCGCGCTTTCCACCTCGCCCAGCTCGACAAGCGGGCGCGCCGGGTGCCCTGGGCCGAGTTCCTGCGCCCCGACGTGCCAGTCCGCGTCGAGGCGTCCTGCAAGGGCTCGCGCATCTACCACGCCGGGGCGACCGCCCAGCGCATCGAGCGCGCCATCACGGAGGAGCTGGGCGCGCCGATCTCCGCCGAGGCCGAGGTCTCCATCAAGGCCCGCATCGACGATGACCTGTGCACCATCAGCGTCGACGCGTCGGGTGAGTCCCTGCACAAGCGCGGCCACAAGGAGGAGATCCACAAGGCTCCGCTGCGCGAGACGCTGGCCGCGCTGTTCCTGCACCATTGCGGCTTCGACGGCAGCGAGCCGGTGGTCGATCCGATGTGCGGGTCCGGCACCTTCGTCATCGAGGCGGCGGAGATCGCTGCCGGGCTCCATCCCGGACGCACGCGCCACTTCGCCTTCGAACAGCTCGCCTCCTTCGACGACGCGGCGTGGCAGGCGATGCGCTCCGCGGGCGGCGACGCCCGCGCGCCCACCGTCCGCTTCTACGGCAGCGATCGCGATGGCGGAGCCATCGCCATGAGCCGCGCCAACGCCGAGCGCGCGGGCGTCGCCGCTCTGACGGACTTCCAGAAACACGCGGTCAGCGACCTGATGCCGCCGGAGGGGCCGCCGGGCCTCGTCATCGTCAACCCGCCCTACGGCGCGCGGATTGGCGAGAAGAAGCCGCTGTTCGCCCTCTACGGCGCGCTGGGGCAGACGTTGCTGTCGCGCTTCTCCGGCTGGCGGGTCGGCCTCGTCACCAACGAGGCGTCGCTCGCCCAGGCGACCGGCTTGCCCTTCCAGCCCTCCGGCCCGTCGGTGTCGCACGGCGGCCTGCGCGTGACGCTGCACAGCACCGCCGCCCTTCCCTGACCCCCTCCAGCACCCATCTGTAGAACCATGCCCAACCGCACCGCCCCCCGTCTGCACGCCCCCCGTCTGCAAGCATCGGCCTGCCCGCATGACTGCCCGTCCACCTGCGCGCTGGAGGTCGAGGTGCTGGACGAGCGCCGCATCGGGCGCATCCGCGGGGCGGCCGACAACAGTTACACCGCCGGGGTGATCTGCGCGAAGGTCGCCCGCTACGCCGAGCGGGTGCACCATCCCGACCGGCTGACGCAGCCGCTGCGCCGCACCGGCCCCAAGGGCTCCGGCCAGTTCGCGCCGATCTCCTGGGACGAGGCGCTGGACACCGTCGCCGACCGGTTCCTGGAGGCCGAGCGCCGGCACGGGCCGGAGACGGTGTGGCCCTATTATTACGCGGGCACCATGGGGCTGGTGCAGCGCGACGGCATCAACCGGCTGCGCCACGCCCGGCGCTGGTCGGGCTTCTTCGCCACCATCTGCACCAACCCGGCCTGGGCCGGCTGGCTGGCCGGCGCCGGCAAGCTGGCCGGGGCCGACCCGCGCGAGATGGCCAAGTCCGACCTCGTGGTGATCTGGGGGACCAACGCCGTCTCCACCCAGGTCAACGTGATGACCCACGCCGTCCGCGCCCGCAAGGAGCGCGGGGCGAAGATCGCCGTGGTCGACGTCTACCGCACCCCGACCATGGAGCAGGCGGACATCCCGCTGCTGATCCGTCCGGGCAGCGACGGGGCGCTGGCTTGCGCGGTGATGCATGTGCTGTTCCGCGACGGGCTGGCTGACCGCGCCTATCTCGCCAGCCACGCCGACGACCCGGCCGGTCTGGAGGCGCATCTCGCCACCCGGACTCCGGAATGGGCCGAGGCCATCACCGGCCTGCCGGCGGCGGAGATCGAGTCCTTCGCCCGGCTGGTCGGGCAAACGCCGCGCAGCTATTTCCGGCTGGGCTACGGCTTCACCCGCTCACGCAACGGGGCGGTGAACATGCACGCCGCCTCCTGCATCCCGGTGGTCAGCGGCGCCTGGCAGGTCGAGGGCGGCGGGGCCTTCCACTCCAACAGCGGCATCTACGGCTGGAACAAGACGCTGATCGAGGGGCTGGACCTGCGCGACCCGACCGTGCGCATGCTCGACCAGTCGCGGATCGGCCCGATCCTGGAGGGCGACCCGGAGGCGCTGGCCGGCGGCCCGCCGGTGACGGCGCTGCTGATCCAGAACACCAACCCGGTGACCATCGCCCCCGATCAGGCCCGCGTGCGCCGCGGCTTCGCCCGCGACGACCTGTTCGTCTGCGTGCACGAGCAGTTCATGACCGAAACGGCCCGCATGGCCGACATCGTGCTGCCCGCCACCATGTTCCTGGAGCACGACGACCTCTATCAGGCCGGCGGCAACCAGCACATCCTGCTTGGGCCCAAGCTGGTCGATCCGCCCGGCGACTGCCGGCCCAACCACGCCGTCATCACGGAGCTGGCGCGGCGGCTGGGCAGCGACTCCCACCCCGGCTTCGCCATGACCGAGCGGGAGCTGATCGACGCCACGCTGCGCGCGTCCGGCCACGGCACGCTGGAGACGCTGGAATCCCAACGCTTCCTCGACGTCCAGCCGGATTTCGAGGAGGCGCATTTCGTGAAGGGCTTCCGCTGGCCCGACGGCAAGTTCCGCCTGAAGCCGGACTGGCCCAAGGTGCCCTACGCCGCGCCGTCCACCTTCGGCCCGGTCGACACCATGCCGGCCTTCCCCGACCATTGGGCGGTGACGGAGGAGGCCGACGACGAGCATCCCTTCCGGCTGGTCACCGCGCCGGCCCGCAACTTCCTGAACAGCAGCTTCACCGAGACCCCGACCTCCACCGGGCGGGAACGCCGCCCGAGCCTGATGCTGCACCCGCAGGACGCGGCGGCGCTGGGAATCACCGAGGGCGACCGCGTGGAGGCCGCCAACGGGCGCGGCGCGGTGCTTCTGCACGCACGGCTGTTCGACGGGGTGCGGCGGGGCGTGGTGATCGCCGAATCCATCTGGCCCAACGCCGCGCACGATGGCGGGCGCGGCATCAACAGCCTGACCGGCGCCGACCCGGTGGCGCCCTTCGGCGGTGCCGCCTTCCACGACAGCCATGTGCGGGTGCGGAAGGCGGCGTCTTCCGATTAATCAGCCCATTTGGGCGGCGGCAGGGAACGGAAGGCCTCGCGCAGCGCCTGGGACCAGCCGTCGCTGATCTCCTTGAAGCAGGGGTCGTCCTCGCCGATCCGACGCCGCGTCTCCAGCTTCAGCGAATCGCGGCGGTAGGCGATCAGGTCGAGCGGCAGACCGACCGTCAGGTTGGAGCGCAGCGTGCTGTCCATGGAGATCAGCACCAGCTTCATCCCCTCCTCCAGCGGCGTGTTGTGGTTCAACGCGCGGTCGAGGATCGGCTTGCCGTATTTGTGCTCACCGATCTGGAAGAAGGCGTTGTCGGCGGTCGCCTCGATGAAGTTGCCGGCGGCGTAGACGTGGAACAGCCGCACCCGGTCGCCGCGGATCTGGCCCCCCAGGATGATGGACAGGTCGAAATCCACCCGCTGCTCCTTCAGCGCGTGTCCGTCCCGCTTCCACACCTGACGGACGGCGGCGCCGACGAGTTGGGCCGCCTGGAACATGCCGTTCACGCTGGAGATGGTCCGGATTTCGCCGTCCAGCTCCACCCCCTCCTGGATCAGCGCGATCACCGACTGGGTCAGCGACAGGTTGCCGGCGGTCATCAGGGCGATCATGCGGTCGCCCGGCTCTTCGAAGACGTGCATCTTGCTGAAGATGGAGATGTGATCCACCCCCGCGTTGGTGCGCGTGTCCGACAGCATCACCAAGCCGTCCTTCAGATACAGGGCGACGCAGTAGGTCATGGTCCGTCCTCTCTCCTCCCAGCGGAAGCCGGACCGCCCACGCAAAAAGGGGCGGCCGGCCGGCCGCCCCAGTGTATGCCGAAAAAACCAGCACGCCGCAAACCCATCGCGGGGGTCAGGACATCATGTCCCGCCCCTCTGCGGCGTCCGCTCAGCGCTGCTGCCCGCCCTTATCGTCCCGGTCGTCGTCCATGCCCTGCTGCTGCCGGTTCGCCTGGTCCTGCCCCTGCTGCCGGTTCTTCGGGTTGTCCTGGGTCTGCTGCCCCTGCTTCCGCTCGTCCTGGCTGCCCATCTGGTTCGGGTTCCGCTCGTCGGCCATGGTGCTTCCTCCGCAGTGTCGGTTCCGATGCCCGGCGGGCATGACGTGAACCAAGGCGACGATGGTACGCGCGGCGGTGGGCCGGTTCCCACATCGGCAGGCGATCATGTCCCGATTCGCTTGGAACCCATGGGCTGGGCGCAAGGTCATAGGCCGAAAAATATACTCCCCCGGCCACCCTGCCCATTGACATCATGCGGGTACGTATGGTCTATCTTTCGTAGCGCTGCGAACAGCGTCAGGCCGGAGTCTAGGGAGGACTCGGTAGTCCGTGAAAGCAGTGGCGCGCCGCATAAAAACAAAGGCGCGCACACAATGCGACACGCTGCATGCCTCAAGCCCTTGCCCCCGCAGGGCTTTGACGGCGGCAGCGTGTTTCACTTTCAGGGCCTTGATTTCCACCAGACGTTGCGATTGATTGCTGCGTCGCACACGACTCCGTGACGCGCGTCGAGCAAAGAAAAAGGCCGCCAGGATTGCTCCGGCGGCCCGAGTCTAGGGAGGAAACGCCCGAAAAGGCGTCAGTGAAACTAATATATTCCGCAGCGCAGCATGATTCAAGCCTTAATCGAACGAATCAACCCGCGTTCAGCGGCTCGGCATCGGTGACCGCGCCGCCCTCCTGAACCATCCCCTGCGCCGGCGGCTGGCGCAGCGCCTGAATGACCGCCACCGCGGTGCGGCGGCTGTGGTCGGCCAGCAAAGCGCCGGCCTCCTCGGCGTCGCGGCGGCGGAACGCCGCCATGAAGCCCTCATGCTCATCCACCGACTCCTGCCATCGGCCGGTGTCGTAGTTGGCGAGCGAGCGGGCGCGCAGGATCTTGGCGGCAAAGCCGGCGTAGGTCGCCTCCAGCGCCGGGTTGCGGGCCATGGCGACGATCTGGGAGTGGATCTGCCGGTTGGTCAGGAAGTAGGCGGCGCGCTCCCCCGCCTCGTGCTGGGTGACGAGCTGATCGTGCATCCGGTCGAGCTTCGCGAACTCCGCGTCGGAGCCGTTGCGGCAGGCAAGCGTCCCGGCCAGCCGTTCCAGCGCGTCCATCACCTCGAAGATCGCGCCGATCTCGCCGGGGTCCACCGGGGCGACGATGGCCCCGCGGTGCGGGCGAAGTTCCACCAGCCCTTCCGACGACAGGACCCGCAGCGCCTCGCGCAGCGGCGTGCGGGAAATGCCCAACTGCTCGCACAGTTGAACCTCCGGCACGCGCACGCCGGGCGGCAACTCGCCGTCCAGGATCATCGCCCGCAGTTCCTCCACCGCGGAATGATGCAGCGTCGCGCGGCGGATCGGCCGGGCCGGCGCCTTCATGGTCTTGATCCTGTCCATCCTGACCCACCACCCCCGAAAGTGCTGCATACTTGGGCATGCATGCCGAAATGATGCGCCATGCCTAAAATTCAGGCAAGGCCGTTCCACTCCGGCCAACTTCGATCAATATGCCCTAAACTGCTGAAAACAGCCAACAAATTAGTAGTTATAATATTGTATACAATTTGGCACGGGCCTTGCGAAAGGATGAGGGACGCAACCGCATCGGGAGCACTCCTTTCATGACGTTCCGGTCCCTCACCCTGACGACCGTCACCGCCGCCTTCCTCGCCCTCTCCGCCGCTGCCACCGCTCAGGCGGCCGACGCGGAGAAGCTGAAGCTGGGCTTCGCCAAATGCGCCCATTGCCTGCCGATGGCGCTGACCCCGGAACTCGCCAAGGGCGTGGAGATCGAGGCGATCAACTTCAACTCCGGCAACGACGTGCTGACCGCGCTGGTGTCGAAGAGCATCGACATGGCCCAGGTGACCTACCTGCACTACATCACGGCGCTCGATAAGGGCTTCGACGTGGTGGCCGTGTCCGGCCAGGTGAACGGTGGGTCGGAGATCGTCGTCGGCAAGGGCATCACCCTGAAGGCCGACGATTGGGATGGGCTGAAAAAGCTGATCGCCGAGCGCAAGGAGAAGGGCGAGCCGCTGCGCGTCGCGGCGTCGCGCGGCAACGCGCAGGACATCCACATGCGCGGCGCCCTCCAGAAGCACGGCATCAACGTCAACAAGGACGTGCAGTTCATCAACATCCCGAACCCGTCCGACCACGCCGCCGCCCTCCAGCGCGGCGAGGTGGACGTGATCTGCACGGTGGAGCCCTTCGCCTCGCAGATCCGCCAGACCGGCGTCGGCACGCATTTCGCCCTGCCCTACGACCAGGCCGCCGGCAACCTGACCAACCTGATCGTCACCCGCTCCGACGTCATCAAGGACCACCCGAAGGCGGTCGAGGCCACCGTCGGCTCGGTCGTCGCCCTGGTCGACAAGCTGAAGTCCGACCAGACCGTGTGGGTCGACGTCATCAACAAATACACCGGCATGGACAAGGCCGTCGCCACCGAGGCGCTGAAGAACGCCTCCCCGGATTACGCCATCCACAAGGACAGCACGCTGGCCATCGCCACGATGATGCGCGAGCTGAAATACATCTCCAACGACGTCACCGCCGCCGCGGAAAAGAACCTGGATTACACGTTCCTCGAAGCCGTCACCAAGAAGCCGAAGAGCGAACTGGGCTTTTAAAAGCAACCGCTCAATTTCCCTCTCCCCAAAGGGGAGAGGGTTAAAAGCGAAACTCACGAACATCTTCGACGGGAAAACCGGGCCATGACGGCATTGTCGAAATCCTGGGAGCGCGCCGTCGTTCCCCTCTTCATCCTGGCCGCCTGGGAGGTGTTCTCCCGGTCCGGCTTTCTGCCGGCGGCGCTGCTGCCGGCCCCGTCGGTGGTTCTGCACACCTGGGGCGACTGGATCTTCGGCTTCGACGAGACCTCGCAGGGCAACACGGGCCGCTGGCTCGCCGACGCCCTGTCCAGCGCCACCCGCGTTGCCGCCGGCTATGGCATCGCGGTGGTCAGCGGCGTGCTGCTGGGCATCGCCATCGGCTGGTGGCGCTGGGTCGAGCGGACGGTGGAGCCGACGCTCCAGATGCTGCGCCCGGTGCCGCCGGTGTCGTGGATCCCGCTGGCGATCATCTGGTTCGGCATCGCCAACAAGCCGGCCATCTTCCTGGTCTTCCTCGGCGCCTTCTTCCCGATCCTGATGAACACCATCCACGGGGTGAAGACCGCCGACCGCAACCTGATCCGCGCCGCCTCGATGATGGGAGCCACCGAGCAGCAGCTTCTGCGCCACGTCGTGTTCCCGGCGGCCCTGCCCAGCATCTTCGCCGGCCTGCGCATCGGCATCGGCGCCGCCTGGATGCTCACCGTGACGGCGGAGATGGTCGCGGTGAAGAGCGGCCTCGGCTACGTGCTGTGGGACAGCTACTACTTCCTGCGCTACGACCTCGTGCTCGCGGCCATGGCCAGCATCGGCCTGCTCGGCTACGCGACCGACGCGCTCATCAAGGTCCTGATGTCCGCCGCGCTGCATTGGCAGCACGGCTCCACGCTCCAGAGCCGGGAGGGCTGAGCGATGGCTTCCATCGAGCTTCGCAACATCACCAAGATCTTCCGCGACGCCAAGCGCAAGCGCGACCTGCTGGCCATCGACGACGTCAGCCTGTCGGTGGAGAAGAACGAGTTCCTCTGCCTGCTCGGCTCATCGGGCTGCGGCAAGTCCACCCTGCTGAACATGATCGCCGGCTTCGAAAAGCCGACCGAGGGCAGCGTGACGGTCGGCGGCAAGCCGGTCGACGGCCCCGGCGCCGACCGCGGCATGGTCTTCCAGCAGGCCAACCTGATGCCCTGGCTGCCGGTGTGGGAAAACGTCGCCTTCCACCTGCGCCTGAAGGGCTGGCGCAAGGCCGACCGGCGCGACGCCGCCCAGGAATACATCGACATGGTCGGCCTGCGCGGCTTCGAGAACCATTTCCCGGCCGAGCTGTCGGGCGGCATGAGCCAGCGCGTCGGCATCGCCCGCGCCCTGCTGCTGAACCCGCAGGTCATCCTGATGGACGAGCCCTTCGCGGCGCTCGACGCCCAGACCAAGATGGACATGCAGGAGGAGTTGGTCGCCATCTGGCAGAAGCAGCGCTGCACCGTCGTCTTCGTCACCCACAGCGTGGACGAGGCGCTGGTGCTCGGCACCCGCGTCGCCGTGATGACCAGCCGTCCGGGCCGCATCCGTGAGCTGATCGCGCTCGACCTGCCGCGCCCGCGCGACACCACCGGCCCGCGCTTCAACGACCACAAGCGTCACATCCTCAACCTGATCCGCGAGGAGGGCCTGCAGCAACGGCAGGCCGCCGTCGCGTGACCGGCCGGCTCGACCTGCTGCTGACCGGCGTCACCGCCCTGACCGGCGAGGCGCTCGGCAGCGTCATCGAGGACGCCGCCATCGGCATCCGCGACGGCCGCATCGTTCATCTCGCCCCGGAATCCGAAGGCTTGCCCGCCGCCGCCGAGGTCCGCCACCTGCCGGGGCGGGTGGTCACGCCGGGCTTCGTCAACGCGCATCTGCACGCCGTCCTGGTGATGGTGCGCGGAGTCGCCGCCGATCTCGGCTTCGCCCCCTCCTACACGCCGGGCGTTCCCAAGGGCACCGACGCGACGCCGGAGGAGGCCCGCGCGCTGGCCCGGCTGGGCGCGGTGGAGGCCCTGCTCTCCGGCTCGACGCTGATCTGCGACCATTTCGTCCACGCCGACGCGACGCTGGACGCCATCGCCGACCTCGGCCTGCGCGTCCATGCGAGCTGGCGCGTCCACGACGTGGATTTCGCCCGCGTGGCCCAGGGCGAATGGCGCTTCGACCCGGCCATCGGCAGCGACCTGCTGCTGCGGACGCTGGATCTGCACGCCCGTTGGAACGGCGCCAACGGCGGGCGCATCCGCGTGCAGATGGCCGCCCACGCGCCGGACACCTGCTCCCCCGCTTTCCTGCGCACCTTGGCGGACGAGGCTGCGGCGCGCTCCATGCGCGTCAACACCCATCTGGCGCAGAGCCGGGTGGAGGTGGAGCGGGTGAAGGCCTCCACCGGCCTGACCCCGGCGGAACTGCTGGACGAGTGCGGGCTGATGAACGACCGGCTGCTCGCCACCCACTGCCTCTATGTCGAGGACGCCGACATCGCCCGCCTCGCCCGCGCCGGGGCGCACGCGGTGCATGTGCCGAAATGCAACGCCGCCTCGGGCCGGCTGGCACCGACGCCGAAGCTGAAGGAGGCCGGCGTCAATCTGGCGCTGTGCACCGACACGCAGCACGGCGACATGGTGGAGGCGATGCGCTGGGCGCTCGCCACCGCGCGCATCCAGCAGGGCGGGGTCACCGCCGCCTGGCAGCCCGCCGACGTCTTCCGCATGGCCACGCTGGGCGGCGCGCAGGCGGTCGGCATGGGCGAGGAAATCGGCACGCTGGCCGTGGGGAAGCTGGCCGACCTCGTCGTCTTCGACACCCGCCGCCCGCATCTGCGCCCGCTGATCAACCCGCTCGGCACGCTCGTCCACACCGCGCAGGGGCGCGACGTGGAGATGGTGCTGGTGGACGGCGAAACGCTGGTCGAGGACGGGCGCCCCGTCCGCGCCGACCTGAACGAGATCTGCACCGAGGCCGACAAGGCCGCCCGCGCGCTGTGGGCGCGCGCCTGACCGAAAGAACCATGGATATGAGCAACCGCGTCCTTCTGGGCATGCTGACCCCCTCCTCCAACACGGTGCTGGAGCCCGTCACCTCCGCGATGCTGAGCGGCCTGCCGGAGGTGACCGCCCATTTCGGGCGCTTCACGGTGAAGGAGATCTCGCTGCGCGCCGCGGCTCTGGACCAGTTCACCGACGCGCCCTTCCTGGACGCCGCCCGGCTGCTGGCCGACGCCCGGCTGAACGTGATCGGCTGGAACGGCACCTCGGCCGGCTGGCTGGGCTTTGCGGCCGACGAGAAGCTCTGCGCCTCCATCGAAGCCAAAACCGGCATTCCCGCCTGCACCTCGATGCTTGCGCTGAACGAGATTTTAGAAACGACCGGGCGCAAGCGCTTCGCCATCGTCAGCCCCTATCTGGACGAGATCCAGGACAAGATGGTCGCCAACTACAACGCCGCCGGCTTCGAGGTGGTCGCGGAGCGGCACCTGAACGACCGCGGCAACTTCTCCTTCTCCGAGGTCACCGAGAAGACCATCGAGCGGATGTGCATGGAGGTCGCGGAGGCGAAGCCGGAGGCCATCGCCATCATCTGCACCAACATGCGCGGCGCCCCGGTGGCGGAGCGCATGGAGAAGGCGCTGGGCATCCCCGTCTACGACACGGTGTCCACGGTGGTGTGGAAGGCGCTGCGCATGACCGGCGTGGACACCCGCCGCGTCGAGGGCTGGGGCAGCCTGTTCCGCGAGCTGCATGGCTGAGGGAAGTATTGCCCCCTCCCCGACCCTCCCCCGCTCTCGGCGGACCGAAGGTCCGCCTGCCGCGTCAGCGCAAACCTTTGGTTTGCGCGAGAGCTTCGCGGGAGAGGGAGATCAGTCCCCTCCCCTGCGAAAGCGGGGGAGGGCCGGGGTGGGGGCCGGTGCGTCACGATGGGAGAAACGACGATGAACTTCGATCTGGTCATCCGCAACGGCACGGTCGCCACCGCGTCGGACGTGTTCAAGGCCGACGTCGGCGTGCGCGGCGGGCGGATCGCCGCGCTGGGCGAGGGGCTGGCCGCCGGGCGGGAGGAGATCGACGCCGCCGGCCTGCTCGTCCTGCCGGGCGGGGTGGACGGCCACGTCCATTTCGACCAGCCGACCGGCGACGGGTCCGTCATGGCCGACGATTTCCTGACCGGCACCCGCTCCGCCGCCTTCGGCGGCACCACGACGGTGCTGCCCTTCGCCTGCCAGGAAAAGGGCAAGACGCTGCGCGCCGCGGTGGACGACTATCACCGCCGCGCCGCCGGGAAGCCGCTGATCGATTACGCCTTCCACCTCATCGTCACCGACCCCACCGAGCAGGTGCTGGGCCAGGAACTGCCGGCGCTGATCCGCGAGGGCTACACGTCCTTCAAGATCTACATGACCTACGACGCGCTGAAGCTGAACGACCGCCAGATCCTGGAGGTGCTGGACATCGCCCGCAGCGAGGGCGCCATGGTCATGATGCACGCGGAGAACGCCGATTGCATCGCCTGGCTGACCGAGAAGCTGGAGCGTGCCGGCCAGACCGCCCCCTATTTCCACGGCGTCTCCCGCCCCCGCGTGGCCGAGCGCGAGGCCACCCACCGGGCCATCTCGCTGGCGGAGCTGGTGGACGTGCCGATCCTGATCGTCCACGTCTCCGGCGCCGACGCGGTGGAGCAGATCCGCTGGGCGCAGGGGCGCGGCCTGCGCATCTACGCCGAGACCTGCCCGCAATACCTGTTCCTGACCGCCGACGATCTTGGCGGAGAGGGGTTCGAGGGCGCCAAGTGCATCTGCTCGCCGCCGCCACGCGACGCCGCGAACCAGAAGGTGATCTGGGACGGGCTGACCGGCGGCGCCTTCCAGGTCTTCTCCTCCGACCACGCGCCCTTCCGCTTCGACGGGCCGGGCGGCAAGAAGGTCCATGGCGAGCAGGCGCCCTTCCGCTGCGTCCCCAACGGCATCCCCGGCGTCGAGACGCGCCTGCCGCTGCTGTTCTCCGAGGGCGTGATGAAGGGCCGGATGGAGTTGACCAAGTTCGTCGAGCTGACCGCCGCCAACCCCGCCCGCATGTATGGCTTGCACCCGCGCAAGGGCACCATCGCGGTGGGGGCGGACGCCGACATCGCCCTCTGGGACCCGTCCCGCACGGTCACCATCACCAACGGCATCCTGCACCACAACGTGGACTACACGCCTTATGAAGGGATCGAGGTCACCGGCTGGCCGGTCGTCACGCTGTCCCGTGGCGACGTGATTTGCCGCGACGGCGCCTTGCTGGCCGAGCCGGGCCGCGGCGCCTTCCTGCCCTGCGGCCTGCCCGCCCCGGCGCGTCCCAAGGGCTCGCCGGCCCCGGTCCTGCCATTCTAAACTCCGCCCGCCGCAACCGGAGGCCTTGCCCCATGAGAGTGTGCCCATGAGCGCTCCCGACCTCTTCCGCCTCAGCGCCGCCGACATGGCGGAGGGCGTGCGCACCCGCCGCTTCCGGGCGCGCGACCTCGTGACGGCGAGCCTGGAGCGCATTGCGGCGCTGGACGGCGGGCTGAAGTCCTTCATCACCGTGGCTCCCGACGCGGCCCTCGCCGCCGCGGAGGAGGCCGACCGGCGGGTCGAGGCGGGGGCGCCGCTCGGACCGCTGCACGGCGTGCCGGTGGGCGTCAAGGACCTGACGCTGACGGCGGGGCTGCGCACCACCTACGGCTCCACCCTCTACGCCGACCTGATCCCCGACACCGACGACCTCAGCGTCGCCCGGCTGAAGGCGGCGGGCGCCATCATCGTCGGCAAGACCAACACGCCGGAGTTCGGCTTCGGCGCCATCACCGGCAACGAGTTGTGCGGGCCGACCGCCAACCCCTACGACCTTGACAAGACCAGCGGCGGGTCGAGCGGCGGCAGCGCCGCGGCGGTGGCCGCCGGGCTGGTACCGCTGGCCCAGGGAACCGACTTCGGGGGCTCGGTGCGCACGCCGGCAAGTTTCTGCGGGGTGGTCGGGCTGCGCCCGACGCCGGGACGCATCCCCAGCCCGGGCCGCGCGCTGGCCTGGGACGGGCTGGCGACGCAGGGCTTCCTCGCCCGCGACGTCGCCGACGCCGCGCTGGCTCTGGCCGCGGTCAGCGGGCCGGACCCGCGCGACCCGACCTCCCTTCCCGTGCCGGAATGGACGGTGCCGGACCTCGACGCGCTCGACCCGCTGTCGCTGCGGGTGGCCTGGAGCACCGACCTCGGCTCCGCCCTGATCGACCTCGGGCTGGCCGAGCGGTTCGAGGCGGTGATGCGCGGGCTGGACGGCCGCTTTGGGGCGTTCGTGGAGGCCACGCCCGACTGCCGGGAGGCCGGCGCCGCCTTCGGCACGCTGCGCGCCGCGCACATCTTCCACACCTACGGCCGGACGCTGGAGCAGGACGGCGACCGGCTGAGCCCGTCGGTCGCCTGGAACATCGCGCGGGGCAAGGGGCTGAGCGCCGCCGACTATCTGCGCGCCGAGGCCCAGCGCAGCGCGCTCTACCGCCGATTCGCCGCCTTCTTCCGCGACCACGACGTCCTGATGACGCTGAGCGCCAGCGTGACGCCCTTCCCCAACGCCCAGGGCGACGTGACGGAGATCAACGGCTTCCGCCTGTCCACCATCATCGACTATCTGGCGATCACCTACACGGTGTCGCTGGTCGGCTTCCCCTGCCTGTCGGTCCCCTGCGGCTGGACGGCGGACGGCCTGCCCATCGGCCTGCAACTCATCGCCCGCCCCTACGAGGAGGACCGGCTGCTGCGCTGCGCGCGGTTTCTGGAGCGGGAACTGGGGTTCCGCCACCGCTGGCCCCCACCCTAACCCTCCCCCGCTGACGCAGGGGAGGGAACTGCCGCCGCGTCGCGCCTCTCTCCCTCCCCTGCGCAGCGGGGGAGGGCCGGGGTGGGGGCAATGCCCCTCACGGACGCGCGGGCACCGTCCCCGCAGTCCGCAAGCTGAAGGCGTCGTGCAGCGAGGCGGCCAGTGTGCGGGCCACGCAATCGTAGCCGAAGTCGTTCTGGTGGATGCCGTCCGGCCCGACCAGATCGTCCATGGCGGCCTGCCGCGTCTCCACCCACTGGCGCATCACCGCGTAGCGGTGGAACAGGCCAACCCCCTCCTCCGCCGCGACGCGGGCGATGCGCTCCTCCATCTCCCCGTGCCGGGGCTTCGCCAGCATGGCCGGGGCGTATTGCAGGTCCATCAGAACGACGTCCAGACCGGCCGCCTTCAGCGTCCGCACGCCGTCGCGGATCACCTGTTCCGCCGCGTCGGGATCGTCGCCGCGCAGGACGGTGTTGGCCGCCACCTGCCAGATCACCAGATCGGGGGCCTCGTCCAGCACGTCGCGCCGGAACCGCTTCAGCATGTCAGGCCCGGTCTCCCCGTTGGCGCCCTTGTTGAGGACGGTCAAAGCGAGGCCGGGGTAACGCGCGCCGAGATGCTCGGCCAGCCGCGCCGGGTAGCTGTGCTCCGGCGCGCTCGCCCCCGCCCCGGCGGTGGAGGAGGAGCCGATGGCAACGATGCGCAGCGGCCTGCCGGCGGCCAGCGCCCGCGCGCTGCGCGGCAGCGGCACGGCGAGGTCGGCGGTCTGCACCGACACGGCGCAGGCCGCCGCCCGCACCGGATCGGGCGTGGCGGTCAGGCCGGCGAGGAAGGGGACGAGGGACAGCAGGGCGGCGGAGAGGACGGTGGCCCTCCGGCCACGGGTCCGGGGGGCGGGCGTGCCTGTCACGGAGCGGGTCTCCCGGCGCGGTCGATCATGGTGGACACGGTGTCGGCCAGGATGCGGCCGAGGCAGCGGTGGACGAACTGGTAGGCCTGCAGCTTTTCCTCCTTGGAATCGGGGGTGAAGCCGACGCGGCCGTCCTCGAACCAATGCCGCATCATCTCGAAACGGGGGAAGTGGACCACGTCGCTGTCCTGCGACACCCACTCCATATAGTCCAGGTAGGGCTGGAACGTGATGAGCTGCGCCGTCTGCGGGCTGTACTGCATGTCCATCAGGATCACGTCGGCGCCGCGCCTCTGGGCTGCCGCGATGCCTTGGCCCAGCGCCTCCCCGAAGCTGTCGGGTCCGATGTTCCGCATGGCGTCCGCCGTCCCCACCTGCCAGACCAGCAGGGAGGCGGAGGAGGAGGCCAGTTCCCGGTTCAGGACGGGCAGCATCTCCTGCGCGGTCGCCCCCGGCGCGTTGCGGACGGTCACGCTGACCTTGCGGTCGGGCAGCCGGGCCGCCAATTCCTTCTCCAGCAGCGCCGGATAGGCGGTGTCGGGGCGCGAGCCTGCCGAGTTCAGCACCAGGATGGGCAGCGCGCCGCCGCGCTTCAACCGCTCCCAGGCGCGCGGCAGAGCGCCATCGACGGTGTAGACGCTTTCCGGAACGGCGCAGGGATCGCCGGGTGTCTGCGACGCCGCCTGCGCGACGCCCATGCCGGAGGATGCGGTGAGTCCCGCGAGGACGGCCAGGGTCAAGACGGTCGCGCGCTTCATGCGCTCGGGTCCTTGGCTGGGGCTTTGGCGGCAGGGGCCAGTGGGGCGGCGGAGGCCGCGGGCGGGGCGGACGCCGGTTGGCGCGGCGGCCGTCCCACGGACTGATACCAGGTCAGCACCCGCGCGGCGGCCACCATCACGGCGATTCCGGCGAGTGTGACCGAAAATTGGGCCAAAAGCGAGGCGGACCAGTGGTTCAGCACGGTCTGGCCGGCGAAGGACAGGAAGATGCCCAGGCAGAAGACCTGAAGCGACTGCCGCCCGCACAGGATCACCGGCGCCAGCGCCGGCCAGCGCAGCCAAGCGCTGTCGATGCGCGCGACCTGGAGGACGACGTAGGCCAGCGCACAGAAATGCGCGAGCCGCAGCAAATCAAGGTCGGTCTTGCTGATCGGGTAGAGGATCTCCGCCAGCCACACCGGCATCAGCGCAGCCATCGGCGCGATCTGCCAGGAGATCACCAGCAGGAGCGAGGCGAACAGGTATCCCCCCGCCAACCACAGCTGCGCGGTCCGCCGCTTCGTCAGCGCCGCCGCCGCCCTGGGCAGCCGCTGCATGGTGGCCCCCAGCACGAACAGGAGCTGCCAGGCGAAGGGATTGAAGAACCAGACGCCGCCGTCCGGGTAGGTCGGCAGGTTCCAGTCCAGGAGGCGCGCCGCCGCGTAGAGCGCGACCGACCCGGCCAGCAGCGCCAGCGGCCAGCGCCGCAGCACCGGCAGCACCACTGGGAGGGACAGCAGCAGCACGATGTAGAGCGGCAGAATGTCCAGGTTGGCCGGGCGGAACTTCAGCGCCAGCGCCTGGACCAGCGACACCGCGGGATCGGCGAAGAAGCCGGCGATGCCCATTTCCTCGGTGAACAGCGGGTTGTCGAAGACCCGCGCGGTGTAGGCGACCTGCGCCGTGAAGGCGATGAACAGAAAGAGATAGGCGATGTAGAGCGTCCAGCAGCGGTCCAGCACCTTGGCCGCGGCGAACCGCCAGCCGTGCTGCTCCAGGATCCGCGCGTAGACCAGCGACGAGGTGTAGCCGGAGATGAACACGAAGACCTCGGTCGCGTCGCTGAGACCGAAGTTGCGCATCGTCACCCAGGCGATCTGGTTGCCCGGAATATGGTCCACGAAGATGAACCACAGGGCCAACCCGCGGAAAAAGTCCAACCGAAGATCGCGCATCCCGCCCGACGCCACCGCCCGACCCCACCCTTGTTTCGCATGCGCCGCACCGTGGCATGGGCAGTCCGCTTTTGGCAATCGGCACGGCGGCTGGCGGCTGTTGGGAAAACCGGGACGGACGACCCATGCGCAACGCCGCGTGTTGTGCTATCACCGCGCGCAACCGGTTCCGTCCCACCGCCCCAGTCCGCTGCCGGTCAAGCGAAGGACCCAGAATGGCGACCATCGAAGAAGCGCTCGACATCGCGTTCGATCACCACGCGTCCGGTCGCCTTGACGACGCCGAGATCATCTACGGCCGCATCCTGGAGGCCGACCCGCGATGCGCGCCGGCCCTGCATCTGGCGGGGGTGCTGGCGGGTCAGATGAACCGTCTCGACACCGCGCTCGACCGGTTGCGCCGCGCGGTCGAGGAGGCTCCCGGCGCCGCGGCCTACCGCATCGACCTCGCCAAGGCGCTGATCACGGCGCAGCGCTGGAACGCGGCCAGGGCGACTCTGCACCCCGCCCTGGCCCTGGCGCCCGACCTCGCAGACCCGTGGTATTTCCAGGCCTTGGTCGAGCATCACGCCGGCAATACGGACGCCGCCATCACGGCCCTGCGGCACGCCTGCTCCCTGGCTCCGGACCGGGAGGACATGACCGGGCGGCTCGCCCTGCTCCATCAGCAGCGCGGGCAGGAGCATCTGCGGCAGTTCCGGCAGATTCCTGCCCTGGCGGACTTCAAGCGCGCCGTCGCCCTCAGCCCGGCGGATTTCGAACTGGCCTTCCTGCTCGGCACCGCCCTGCTGGATTCCAACCGCTTCGATGCGGCGGCCGGCATGTACCGCCGGGCGCTGAGCCTCGCCCCGGCGGAGGGGTTCACCCTGCACAACTTGGGGATAGCCCTGAGCCGGAGCGGCCATGTGGACGAGGCGCTGACCGCCCTCCGCCGCGCCGCTCGTCTCGACCCCAGCCATGTCACCGTGCGCGACGCCCTCGTCCTGCTGCTGGAGCGGCGCGACCCGGCGGAGGCCGCCCTGTGGTCCGCCGAGTCCCTGGCCCTCAAGCTGGCGGGCGCCGCCGCCGAGATCCCGCCTGATGCCCCTCCCTCCGGCACCGAGGATTCCCGGACCCGCAACGTGGTCGCGTTCAGCCTGTGGGGTACCCGGGACATCTACACGCTGGGCGCGATCGCCAACGCCCGGGCGGTGCCCGCCCTCTTTCCCGGCTGGATCTGCCGGTTCTACCACGATGATTCCGTTCCCCGCCCGGTTCTGGACGAACTGGCGCGGCTCGGCGCCGAGACGGTCGAGATGCCGGCCGGTAGTGGACCGTCGCACGGGCTCTATTGGCGCTTCCTCGTCTCCGACGACCCGACGGTGGCGCGTTTCCTGTGCCGTGACTGCGATTCCCGCCCGACCGCGCGGGAAAAGGCCGCCGTGGACGCCTGGATCACGTCCGGCCTGCCCTTCCACGTCATGCGCGATCATGCGCTGCACACCGACCTGATCCTGGCCGGGATGTGGGGCGGACTGGCCGGCCGGCTGCCGCCGCTGGCGCCGGCCATCGACACCGCCGCCAACCGGAAGGCCGATCGCTGGCAGGACCAGCGCTTTCTGGCGGACTGGGTGTGGCCGCGCATCCGGGGGCGCGTGCTGGTCCATGACAGCGTCCACCCCGGGGCGGGCCAGCCCTTCCCGCCGGCCCCCGGCGATCCCGTGTCATCCCATGTCGGGGCGAAGCTGCTGCAACTGCCGCTCGGCGACCGCGACCCCGTCGCCGCGGAGCTGCCGGACTTGCCGCCCTCGGTCGTCATACTGCCAGCCGAGACCGGACGTCCCTCGCTCGCCGAGCGGCCCGGACGGCACGGGATGATGCGTTTCTTTCCGAACGACGCCTATGTCGGGCGCTCCCTCGCGCTCTACGGTGAATACTCGGACGCCGAACATCGCCTCGCCGCGATGCTGGTGGAGGCCGGCAACCTTGTGGTCGAAGCCGGGTCGAACATCGGCGCGCACACCGTCCCCCTGGCTCGGACGGTCGGCCCCACCGGACTGGTCCATGCCTTCGAACCACAGCGCGTGGTGCACGAGCTGCTGGCCCACAACCTCGCCGCCAACGGCCTTGGCAACGTCGTCCTGCACCGGGCGGCGGTCGGCAACGCGCCCGGCCAAGTGACCGTCCCGGTCCCCGACTATGGCCGGCCCGGCAACTTCGGCGCCATCAGCATGGGCGCCATCAGCGGCGAGCCGGTGCCGGTGGAGACGATCGACGGCCTCGGCCTGGACCGGCTGGCCCTGCTGAAGGCCGACGTGGAAGGCATGGAGGCGCTGGTGATCGAGGGCGCCACCCGAAGCATCGCCCGCTTCCGCCCGGCGCTCTATCTGGAGAACGACCGGGAGGAACACTCCGCCGACCTCATCACCATGCTCCAGGGTTTCGGCTACCGGCTGTGGTGGCACATCGTGCCGATCTACAACCCGGCCAACTACGCGGGCAATGCGTTCAACGCGTTTCCCGGCGTGGTGTCCGTGAATCTGCTGGGCCTGCCGGACGGGCGTCCCTGTCCCCTGCCGACCCTGCCGCCGGTCACGGGACCCGGCCAATCCTGGCGCGAGGCCGCCAAGCTCGTCTGATCCCGACCGCTCGCTCCTTGCCCAGAGATCGGGCAGCATGGTCAAGGACAGGGCCATGCTGAAATTTCAGGCATATTTGGCGGGCAGTCTGCCCAGCTTCGCGCCGCGCCCGAACGCCCGGCCTTCGGCGAACACCAGAGTATGCGCAGCTTCGGGTTCGGCCCGGTCTTGAGTCCGCTGGAGTGGCACGCGGGTTGCTCTCCCTGTGTCCTGCGCCGCGCCACCGGGGGTCCCCGCCGGTGTGCCTTACCAGGATACGCCCCATGGTCGCACTCCACTCCGCCCGCTCGCATCTCCAATCGTCCCCGCAGGCCGCCGCGGAGGCCACCGCGAAGCCCGCGGGCGTCGCGGTGACGCTGGACGGCATCACCCACCGCTTCGGTGCCTCCACCGCCGTGGACAACGTGACGCTGGAGATCAAGGCAGGCGAGCTGGTGGCCCTGCTGGGGCCGTCCGGCTGCGGCAAGACCACGCTGCTGCGCATCCTCGCCGGCTTCCAGGCGCAGACGCTGGGCCGCGTCGTCATTGGCGACCGGGTGGTCGACAGCCTGCCCCCCGCCGGGCGCGGCGTCGGCATCGTGTTCCAGAACTACGCGCTGTTCCCCCACATGACCGTGGCACAGAACGTCGCCTACGGGCTGGAGGCGCGAGGGGCCGCCCGCGACGCGGTGCGGGCGCGGGTGGAGGCGATGCTGGGCCTGGTGAAGCTGGACGCCATGCGCGACCGCTTCCCCAAGCAGCTCTCCGGCGGGCAGCAGCAGCGCGTGGCGCTGGCCCGCGCCCTGGCGATCCAGCCGAGCATCCTGCTGCTCGACGAGCCCTTCGCGGCGCTCGACAAGAATCTGCGGCTGGACATGCAGATCGAGATCAAGCAGCTCCAGCGCCGCTTCGGCATCACCACCATCATGGTCACCCACGACCAGGAGGAGGCGCTGAGCATGGCCGACCGCATCGCCGTGCTGAGCCGGGGTAGGCTGGAGCAGTTCGGCACGCCGGAGGACGTCTACGACCGCCCCGGCACGCTGTTCGTCAACGGCTTCGTCGGCAGCGCCAACCAGTTGCGGGGCCGCGTCGTCCGCGCCTCCGGCAGCGTCGCCGAGGTGGCGCTGGAGGCCGGCACCGTGCTCTCCGCCGTCATCCCCGACGCCGCGCTGGCCGCCGGCGATCCCGCCATCCTCTGCGTGCGCCCGGAGAACCTGCGGCTCGCCACCGAGGCGGCGCCCCAGCAGATCGCCGGCACCGTGGACCTCGCCCTGCCGCTCGGCCCCGTGGTCGTCTACGAGGTGCGCACGGCCGACGGCGGGCAGGTGAAGGTGACCGAGCCACGCGTGGCCGGCGCCGCGCTGCGCACGCCCGGCACACCGGTCCGGCTGCAACCCGTCTCCCCCCAGACCTGCCGCGCTTTCGCCGTTCCCGCGGGCGCCTGACCCCATCCCCCTCTTTTCCTCCTCCCCCTGGAGTGCCTGCCGATGACCCTCGACCGCCGCCAGATCCTCGCCGCCGGCCTCACGCTCGGCGCCATGTCCCTGTTCCCCGGCATGAGCTGGGCGCAGGCGCGCAAGCTGGTGTTCGCCACCTTCACCGGAAGCTGGGAGGAAGCCCACCGCGACGTCATCGTCCCGCATTTCCGCAAGGCCACGGGCAACGCCGACATCGCGCTGGACCCGATGCTGTCCGTGGACATGATCGCCAAGGTGTCCGCCGCCAAGGCGAACCCCCCGATCGACGTGATGCTGATGGACCCCGGCCCGCGCCTGTCGGTGATCGGGCAGGATCTCGCCGCTCCCTTCCCCGTCGCGGACAGCAAGAACTACCAGGACCTGCTGCCGGTGGCGCAGTTGCCGGAAGGGCCGGGCATCTTCTTCCAGGCGGTCGGCATCACCTACAACCCCGAGAAGGTCAAGACCCCGCCGACGAGCTGGGACGATCTGTGGAAGCCGGAGTACAAGGGCCGCGTCGGCATCACCAACATGAACTCGACGCTCGGCACCGCCTTCATGGTCGAGCTGGCGAAGACCCGCGGCGGCGGCGAGAACGACATCGAGCCGGCCTTCGCCGCGCTCAAGGAGCTTCAGCCGAATCTCGGCGCCGTGGCGCCCAACCCCGGCGCGCTCGCCACCCTGTTCCAGCAGGGCCAGATCGACATCTCGCCGGGCAACTTCAACGCCATCCAGATCCTGCGCGCCCGCGGCGTACCGGTGGAGTTCGCCAAGCCGAAGACCGGCACCATCGCCTTCCTGACCACCGCCCACATCACCAAGAACTCGCCCAACGCCAAGCTGGCCGCGGCGCTGATCGAATCCGCCATGGCGCCGGAGGTTCAGACCAAGCTGATGCAGGCGCCCTTCTACGTCATCCCGACGAATGCCAAGGTGCAGATGGACGGCGACATCGCCCGCATGATCGCCAAGGACCAGGAGGAGCTGAAGGCGTCCTTCGTGTTCCACGACTGGTCGGTGATCAACCAGAACCGCGCCGGCTGGATCGAGCGGTTCAACAAGGAGATCAAGGTGTAAGTGCGGGAAACGGGCCCCCCTCCCGGCCTCCCCCGCTGGCCATCCTAGCCCTCTCCCCGGCGGGGAGAGGGGACATCGAATGCGACCGCCCTAGATGGACCCAACCCCATGACCTCCATCACCGCCCCCGACCTCACCGGGCCCGCGACCGCCGCACGGCCCCGCATCGGGCGGGAATGGACGCTGGCGCTGCCGCTGGCCGCCTTCTTCGCGGTGTTCTTCGTGACGCCGCTGCTCCTGCTGGTCGCCGTCAGCCTCTACGCCGACGCGGAGATGACGCGGTTCGGGCTGGACCAGTACATCCGCTTCTTCGGCGACACGTTCAACCTGGCCGTGCTCGGCAGCACGCTGCTTCTGGGGGTGAAGGTCACGGCGCTGACGCTGCTGTTCGGCTATCCGCTGGCCTGGCTCTACACCCGCAGCGGGCCGCGGATGCAGTCGGCGCTGATCCTCGTCATCATCCTGCCGCTGCTGACCTCGGTCGTGGTCCGCACCTTCGCCTGGATCGTCATCCTGGGGCGCGACGGCATCGTCAACAACCTGCTGCTGTCGCTGGGTCTGGCGGAGGCGCCGCTGCGCCTGCTCTACACCGAGGGCGGTCTGGTCGCCGCCCTGGTGCAGGTGCAGATGCCGCTGATGGTGCTGCCGCTCATCACCACCCTGTCGCGGCTCGACCCGAACCTGCTCGACGCCTCGGCGGCGCTGGGCGCGGGACCGTGGCGGGGCTTCCTCAAGGTGACGCTGCCGCTGAGCCTGCCGGGGATCGTCGCAGGGTGCCTGCTGACCTACGCCGCCGCGGTCACCGCCTTCATCACCCAGTCGCTGGTCGGCGGCGGGCAGATGCTGTTCATGCCGCAATACATCTATCAACAGACGATCACGCTCCACAACTGGCCCTTCGCCGCCGCCATCTCCATCGTCTTCATGGTGTCGGTGCTGGGTGTGGTGATGCTGTTCAACCTGCTGGGCCGCGCCAGCAAGGGGTACGTCCATGCCTGACATGCAGCGCCCGACCCTGGGAAGCGCCTCCTTCGGCCTCGTCATGGGCACGCTCGCCGGCGCGGCGCTGCTGCTGCTGGCGGCGCCGACGCTGGTGGTGCTCATCACCTCCTTCACCGACGGCTATTCGCTGAAGTTCCCGCCGCCGTCCTACAGCCTGCGCTGGTACGCCTCGCTGATCGACGCGTGGCAGCTCCAGGACGCCGCCCTGGTCAGCCTGAAGCTGGGCGCCGTGGTGACCGCCGTGTCAGTGGTGCTGGGCACCGCCGCCGCGCTGGCCATAGGGCGCAGCCGCCGCGCCTGGGCGCGCGGGCTGGACGCCCTGTTCATGTCGCCGCTGGTCCTGCCGGCTCTGGCCTTCGGCCTCGCCTCGCTGGTGTTCTTCAGCACGGCGGGGGTGGAGCTGTCCTTCCTGACGCTGGCCATCGGCCACATCGTGGTCAGCGTGCCCTACGTCCTGCGCACCACGCTGGCGAGCCTCGCCCAGCTCGACCCGGCGCTGCTGGAAAGCTCCGAGAGCCTGGGGGCCGGGCGCCTCTACACCTTCCGCCGGGTGACGCTGCCGACCATCCGCAACGGCATCGGCGCCGGGGCCTTCATCGCCTTCATGTCGAGCTTCGACAACATCCCGGTGTCGCTGTTCATGGCCGACGCCCGCAACGAGGTGCTGCCGATCCGCATGTGGCAGATCCTGGAGAACAGCCTGGACGTCCGCGCCGCGGCGGTGTCTGGCGTGCTGATCGCCGTCACCGTCCTGGCCATGGTGGTGATGGAGCGCGTCGCCGGCCTGTCGCGCCAGCTCCGCTGACTCATGCTCCGCGGAACAGGGAATAGCCCCAGGGGGTGAACTTCAGCGGCAGATGGTAGTGCTGGTCCACGTCGGTGACGGTGAAGCGGAACGGCGCCTCCTCCAGGAAGGCCGGTTCCGCCACGCCCGCGCCTTGCGCACGCAGCCAGGGGCCGATGTGGAACACCGCCTCGTAGACGCCCGCCGTCACGCCCGCGCCGCCGACCACCGGATGGTCAAGCGCGCCATTGGCACACAAACGGCTTTCCGCTAGCCTGTCCCGCTGTCCGTCCCGCAAAGCGTAGAGTTCCACCCGCATTCCCCCGGCGGGCACCCCGCGCGCCACATCAACCGCATGCAACGAAATCCCGCCGGCCATCGGCCCGTCCCTTTCCTTGTGGAGTTCCCATGAACGTCTGGTTGCTGCCTCTGATCGCCATGGCGGCGGTTCAGGCGTTCGTCGGGCTGTGCCTCTTCGCCATTCCGGTGATCGCGCCGCAGGCGGCGCCCGACCTGGGGGTCGATCCGGGGCTTCTCGGCCTTTATACCGCGGTCGTCTTCACCGCCGCCATCCCCGCGTCGCTGGGGGCGGGCGGGCTGATCGCGCGCTGGGGGGCGATCCGCACCTGCCAGGCCTGCCTGCTCGCCGCCGCCGGGGCCGCGCTGCTGTCGGCCAGCGCCCTTCCCATCGCCTTCCTGCTGGGGGCGCTGGCGCTGGGCTTCGCCTTCGGGCCGGAGACGCCGGCCAGCACGCAGCTGCTGTCCCGGCTGACCCCGCCGGAGAAGCGCCCGCTGGTCTTCTCGCTGCGCCAGACCGGCAACCAGTTCGGCGGCATGGCCGCGGGATTTGCCGTGCCGCTGCTGGTCCTGTCCGTCGGCTGGCAGGCCAGCCTGCTGGTCGTGGCGGGCGCCACCGCCTTCCTGGCGCTGGTCCTGGAGCCGCTGGCCCGCCGACACGACGGCGACGACCGCGCCGCCCCCCGCCCCGCCGGCCGCGGCACGCTGAAGCGCGCCCTCGACCTCGTCGCCGGGGAACCGGCGCTGCGCCGGCTGGCCATGGCGGTCTGCGCCTTCTCCGCCATGCAGCTCTGCCTGAACGGCTTCCTGGTCAGCTTCGCGGTGACGAGCCTGGGCTGGAGCCTGCCGCTGGCCGGGACGGCGCTGGCGGTGGCGCAGGGCGCCGGGCTGGTCGGGCGCGTCGGCTGGGGCCTCGTTGCGACGCGCTGGGCGCCGCCCCGCGTCATCCTCGCCGGGCTGGGCGTCGCCATGAGCGTCGCCGCCGCCCTGGTCGCCGTCGCCGCCCCCGGCTGGCCGGTGCCCGCCTTCCTGGCCGTCTGCGCCGCCTTCGGCCTGTCGGCGAGCGGTTGGAACGGCCTCTTCGTCTCGGAGGTCGCCCGTCTTGCCCCGACGGGCCGGGCGGGCGAGGCGACGGGCGGCATGCTCGCCATCGCCTATGCCGGGCTGGTCATCGGGCCGGCGCTGTTCAGCCTGCTGGTCGCCGGAGGCTTCGGCTATTCCGCCGGCTATCTGGCCGCCGCCGCCGTCGCGCTGGCTGGCGCCGCAGCGCTGGTCGTCCCCCTGCCGCCGGCCCCCACCCCGGACCTTTCCACCGCCGCCGAGGACACCCCATGCGCATGATGAGCGCCCGCCGGATCGCCGAGCAGGTCGCCGCCCGCGAGGTCAGCGCCGTCGCCTTTTACGACGATCTGTTGGAGCGGATCGCGGCGGAGAATCCGCGGCTGAACGCCATCGTCCATCTCGACCCCGAGGCCGGACGGGCGGAGGCGCGGGCCGCCGACGCGCGGGCCGCGCGGGGCGAGGCGCTGCCGTTGCTCGGCGTGCCCTTCACGGTGAAGGACAACATCTGGGTGCGCGGCCAGCCGGTCCGCCAGGGTTCGCGGCTGTTCGAGGGCTTCGTGGCGCCGGAGGACGCGGTGGCGGTGGCCCGGCTGCGCGCCGCGGGCGCCGTCTTCGCGGGGATCACCAACTGCTCGGAATTCGCCTGCAAGGGGGTGACGACCAACCGCCTGCACGGCCCGACCCGCAATCCCTGGGACGTGGCGCTGACGCCCGGCGGTTCCTCCGGAGGGTCGGCCAGCGCGGTGGCGGCGGGCTTGGCGCCGCTGGCGCTGTGCACCGACGGCGGCGGCTCCACCCGCCGGCCCGCCGCTCATGTCGGGGTGGTCGGCATGAAGCCCTCGGCCGGGGTCGTCCCCCACCCCATCGGCTTCGTCGAGCCGGTGTTCGGCAACTCGGTGATCGGCCAGATGGCCCGCTCCGTCGCCGACGTGGCGCTGATGCTCGACGCCCTGGCCGGACCCGACCCGCGCGACCCGCAATCGGTGGCACTGCCCGGCCCGTTCCTCGACGCCACGGCCAACCCCGACCCGGCGGGCCTGCGCATCGCCTACAGCCGGCGGCTGGGGCTGGACGCCCCCGTGGACCCGGAGGTCGCCGCCTGCGTGGAGCGCGCCGTCCATCGCCTCGCCGACGCCGGGGCCATCGTGGAGGAGGCCGACCCGGTCTGGCCCGACGGAGCCGGAGAAAGCGGCCTGATGCCCCTCCAGTTCGCCGGCCTCGCCGCGCTCTACGGCGCGCGCTACCGGGAGACGCCCGAGTTGTTCGACCCCGACATCGGCCAGCAGATCGAGGCCGGGCTGCGCACCGGCGGGGCGGAGGTCGCCCGCGCCCTGCATCTGCGGGAGGAAGCCTACCGCGCGTTGGCTGCTCTCTTCACGCGCTACGACCTGTTGGTCTGCCCGACAATCCCGGTCACCGCATGGCCGTTCGACCGGCTCGGCCCCGCCACCATCGACGGGCGCCCGGTGACGCCGCGCGGCCACGCGGTCTTCACGCCGCTGTTCAACCACTGCTACGCGCCGGCCTGTTCGGTCCCCTGCGGGTTGACGGAGAGCGGCGGGCTTCCCGTAGGGCTCCAAATCGCCGGCCCGCGCCTGTCCGACGCGGCGGTGCTGCGGCTGGCGGCGGTGGTGGAAGCGACCTGCGGTTACAGTCAAGCCATCCCATAACAGCTTTTCCAAGAATTAGAGAAATGGCAATCGGGATAGAACGGAGAGCCTGTTTTAATTACCATCGTATTCTGGCAATCTTTTCCCGCGGAAGGGTGGAGTAGGGAGATACGGGTGAAGACCAACGAGCCGGACCAGCGGCCTGGATGGTCGGCGCGTCGGTTGTCGATTCTTTTCCTTGTGGTTGCGTTACCGCTGATCGCCTTTGAGGTGCACAACATCCTGGAATTGCGCAAGTCCCGGGAAGCGGAAATCCGTCTGGAATCGATGCAGCTTCTGGATCAGGTCGAATCCGAGCAGAAGCGCATTGCCGATGACATTGAGCACGTTTTGGTTGCTCTTACGGAGATGGGCTTAGGGCAACTGTCTCCAGCGGCCTGCCAGGACACACTTTTCCGAATCAAGGCGAAATATCCTCCCTATCTGGCAATAAGCGTCAGCAACCGTTCCGGCACCATCTGGTGCTCCACCACACCGCAGGCGCGCGGCCTGTCGGTCGCCGACCGCGGCTATTGGCGAGATGCGCTGTCCACGGGGGAACTGGCCAACGGCGCCACCCTGACCTCGCGCACCACGGGACGCCCCTCCATCCCCTTCGCCCTGGCCTATAAGGACGAGAACGGCGTTCCGGCGGGGGTAGTCACGGTGCTTCTCGACACCACGTGGCTGAATCTGTTCCTTCGCGAGAAGAGTCTTCCGGAGGACGCGGAGGTGGTGATCGCCGACCGCTCCGGCATCGTCCTGGCCCACCAGCCTGAAATGCCGGACACCGTCGGCCGACCGTTGCACACGCCTTACCAAGCCCTGCTGGACCGGGGCGAGCGGCGCGTGGTCGAGGAACCTGGGCCGGACGGCCGTGTGCGTATCACCGCGGTGTCCCCGCTGGCCGCTGGCGTCCCCAACCTCTATGTCCATGTCAGCTTGGACAAGGACGAATCCATGCGGCCGGTGAACGCGGCGGCACGGCGCACCCTTGTCATCTTCGCCGGGCTTTTTCTGTTTGCCGGGCTGACCGTGGGCTGGAGCCTGTGGCGATTCCTGCGCGCGCATGAGTTGGCGCGCAGCAACGCGCTGCGCATGGCGGCGGTGCTCGGCAGCACGGTGGACGGCGTGATCGAACTGGATCGCGACTGGCGCTTCACCTCCCTAAACGACAAGGCGATTTCCCTGATCGCACAGGGCCGCGACTTGCGCGGCCGGTCGCTGTGGGAAGCCTTTCCAGAACTGGTGGACACGCCGCTGTGGCAGAAGGCTCATCAGGCAATGGCCAATCACATGCCCACGGACGCCGAGTTCCAGGGTACGCGCACCGGGCGCTGGTTCTGGATGCGGGCCTTTCCCAGTGCGGACGGCATGTCGGTCTATCTTCTCGACATCACGCGGCGGCGCCAGGCCGAGGACGATCTGCGCAAGAGCAAGGACCGGCTGAGCCTCGCTCTGGAATCGGCCATGGCCGGCTCCTTCGACTGGGATCTGGCGACCGGCCGGGGCCACTGGTCGGACGAAACCTTCCGCATCTTCGGCCTGGACCCGGCCGTGCACGAGGCGACCAGCGCCGTATGGCGATCGGTGGTCCATCCCGATGATTTCGACATCGCCACGCTGAGGGCCCAGACGGAAATGCTCGCCGAGCGGCGTGCCCACATCCGGCTTGAATACCGCATCATTCAACCCGGGGGCGCAATCCGCTGGGTCTCGTCGATCGGGCGCGTCAGCTACGGTCCGGACGGCACGCCGCTGCATTTCAGCGGCCTGAACCTCGACATCACCGAACGCAAGGCGCTGGAGGAGGCGCTGCGCCGCAGCGAGGAGCGGCTGACCATCGCGCTGGCCGCGTCGGAAGCCGGCATCTGGGATTTCGACCTGCGCGACCGGACGCTGGCCTGGTCGGACGGCATGTACCGGCTGTATGGCGTCACCCCGGACAGCTTCACACCCGGCGAGGACAGCTTCTTCAAACTGGTCCATCCGGCAGATCGGGACTCGGTGCGCCGGTTCACCAGGGACGTGCTGGAGGCCCGGCGCTCCGATTACCGCGGCGAATTCCGCATCCTTCATCCGCGCGACGGGGTGCGTTGGATCATGGCGATCGGGCGCCCCCTCTATGAGAACGGCCGTCTGGTCCGGCTCAGCGGACTGAATCTCGACATCACCGGGCGCAAGGCGATGGAGGAGGCCCTGCGCGAGGCCAAGGCCAAGGCCGACGAGGCCAACATCTCCAAGTCGAAGTTTCTGGCCGCGGCCAGCCATGACCTGCGCCAGCCGCTGCAATCCGCCCTGCTGTTCGCCGGGGTCCTGCACCATCACGTCGATCCCGCCAAGGGGCGTGGCCCTCTGGCCTCACTGGAGCGCGCGCTGGAGACGCTGAAGAGCCTTCTCGACAGTCTGCTGGACGTGTCGCGCCTCGATGCCGGCGTCATCACCCCGCAGATCGGAGCGGTGCCCCTGCGCCCGATGCTGGAGGAGATGGAGGCGGCCTATGTGCCGATCTCCTCCAGCAAGGGCCTGGAATTCACGGTCATCCAACCCGCACCGGACCTGGCGGTGCGCAGCGACCGGCTGCTGCTTGGCCGGATGCTCCGCAATCTGGTGGAGAACGCCATCCGCTACACCGAGGCAGGCTATGTCCGCATGTCCTGCGAGACGACGAACGGCACCGTCCGCATCACCGTGCAGGACAGCGGCATCGGCATCTCGGCGGAGCAGCAGACCAAGGTCTTCGAGGAATTCCATCAGGTCGGCAATCCGGAACGCGACCGCAGCCAGGGGCTCGGCCTGGGACTGGCCATCGTGCAGCGGCTGTCGCGGCTGCTGAACCATCCGGTGTCGGTCCGCTCCGAGCCGGGCCACGGCTCGGTCTTCTCCATCGAGGCGCCGCGCGCCGCTCCGGCCGCCCCCCTTCCCTCCCCCGAAGCCGAGGCGAGCCCGTCCGGCGACGGGCGGCTGGCCGTCCTGGTCGAGGATGACGTCATCGTCCTGATGGGGCTGCGGACCATCTTCCAGGAATGGGGATACGAAGTGGCCGTTGCTGGCTCCGCGGAGCAGGCGCTGGAACGGCTGCGCGGACTGGATCGCCGTCCGGACCTGGTCATCGCCGACTACCGGCTGCGCAACGGCCGGACCGGAACGGAAGCCATCGTGCAAATCCGCGGGCTGGTCGGATCGCCGGTTCCGGCGATCATCCTGACCGGCGAGATCGGCACCGAGTGCGACCGCGACGCGGCGGCGCTTGGGCTGGCCGTGGTGCGCAAGCCGGTCACCCCGCGGCAGCTTCAAAGGGCCATCCAGGATCTTCTGAACCACAACCCGTTGAGCCAAGCCGGGGACTGAGCCAATACCCGAACCGGGGAGCGGCGGACAAAAAGCGGACCAGCCTTGACGGGGCAGTGGCGCTGCCCCATATTGTGCAGTGCAACATAACGATAAGCCCTTTCCCGAGGGGGAGACGCCTTCTCAATCCTTTGAGGAGGTCCCTTATGAACACGCCTTCGACTTTCGCTTCCGCCCTTCCTTCCGAACGCGACCTGCAACTCATCCGCCGCGAAGCCGCACGGATGCGCGCCGACCATCTCCGGTCCCTGCTGGGCCGGCTGGCGGCGTTTTTGAGGGGGCGCACGGCGGATCTGACACCCCACCGCCTGGATGGCGGACGGGCCGCCGGCTGACGAGAGACGGCCCCCGTTCTTCCCTGACACATCGGCAGTAGGTCCCCGCAGGCGGTCCGCGACAGTGGCGCCTCGCGGGGCGGTTGGTCTTTGGTTGGAGTTTTTCACATGCAGAAACGAGCGGTCGCCCTGGGCGGCTTCGGTGGGTTCAACCTGCACGGCGCGGGCGTGCTGACGGCGCTCGACCGTCTGGAGCGGATGCCCGACCTGTTCACGGTCACCTCCGGGCAGATCGTCGTGCTGGCCGCCTGGCTGCGCGGCGAGGACGTGCGCCGCCTGCTTCTCGAACACACGGGAGCGTCCGGCGGGCTGCTCCAGGCTTGGCAGACCGCGATGTTCGGACACAAGGGTGTGTTCCGCCCGGTGCTGGGCGAGCACGCGCGGCGCTGGCTGGACGTCCCGCTGTCGCCCTCGGCGGTGCTGGAACGGCTGATGCCGGCCCGCCAGTACGCCCCGGTGCGCGATCGCGACACCGTGGCCGAGATCGCCCGCACCCTGAACGAAGCCGAGGTCGGCGTCGTCTTCAACACCTACGACTTCCGCTCCGGCAACGGGCTGCTCCACGGCAATGCCGCCGCCCGCCGCCTGATGGCCGGCGAGGTCGGGCTGGAGGACATCACCGCCGACGCGGTGGAAAGCGCCCTCTGGCTCTATCTCTACGGCTTCGAGGAGGCTCCCGGCGGGCTGATCGACGGCGCCTATCACCGCAGCATCATCCTGTCGGAACTGCACGGCTTCGACGAGGTGACGGTGGCCGCGCCCTTCCCCGTCTCCTGGATCGGGCCGGTGCCGCGCAACCAGCTCGAGGTGGAAAACTGGAAGATCCGCCAGTGGTTCGCCAACTCCTACAAGGCGGAGGTCGCGCGGCTGCGCCGGGTGATCGAACTGATGGAGCGCGGGACGCTGAACGACCCGGCCTACCGCATCCGCTCGCTGACCGAGCTGCCGCTGCGCCGCCATTACGGCTACTTCGACTATTTCACCGAGAAGGCCGAGGTGTTCGACGACGCGGTCGCCCAGGCGCTCGATCATTTCGGCGGCGGCCCGGCGCACGAGCAGCGGCGCGCCGGCTGAGCGGCCGAGGGAAAGGCTCGGCGGCTCAGGCCGCACGGGCCTCCACCAGCTTGACGCAATCGCTCATCACGAAGCGGCTGTCGACCGCCCCCATGCCGGCTTGCGGCAGATGGGCCTCGTAGCCCGCGGTGTAGCGGGCGCCGAAGGCGAAGCGCAGCCAGGGCGACACCACGCGCATCCACAACCGGGCCACCGAGCGTTCCGACTGGGTGTAGTCGAGGATGCGCAGCGTCCCCTCCGGCTTCAGGATGCGCCGCATCTCGCACAGCACCGGCACCTGAAGCTCCTCCGGCAGGACGCAGAAGACAAAGGTCGCCACCACATGGTCGAAATGGCCGTCGGGAAAGCCGGTGGCAGCCAGATCCAGCACCCGGAACTCCACCGCACGCCCCAGCCGGTCCGCCCGCCGGGCGGCGCGGGCCAGCATGGCCGGGCTGGCGTCCACCGCGGTCACCCGGGCGCCGGCCGGGTAGAAGGGGATGTTGCAGCCGGTGCCCGCCCCGGCATCCAGGATGCGCCCGGACAGGCTGCGGAACGTGCCCTGCCGCAGACGTCGCTTCCACATCACCTCGTAACCGAGATCCAACGCGTCGTAGAGCGGGGCAATGCGTTCGTAGGTGCGCACATAGCCAGTCTGCATGGTTCGAGACTCCACCGAAGCGGCCGGCCCGCACCGTGGCCGCGGAGGGCCGGAACCGCGTTTCGCCTGTTCTTCCTTTCATAGCAGGTGAATGTGACGGATCATCGGGCCTGGGGGCCTGGGGGCCTGGGGTCCGAAGCCCCGAAACGGAATGGAGATGGCATGGATGCGCTGAACCCGGCGGCGGAGGCCCGCCGTCAGGCCGGACTGGAAATCCAGGCGCTGGCCGAGGATTTCGAACAGAGCGACGAGGCCGCCTTCCTGCGGATGCGAATCATCGGCGGAGTGGTGGCGGGTGTGGTGACGCTGGTCCTGCTGGTGCTGCTGACCGCGGGGGCGGACTGGCGCTACCTGTTCGGCTTCTGGGTGGTGATCGTCGGCTTCATCGGGATCGGCTACGCCGTGTCCGTTTACCGCCAGCGGCAACAGACCGCGCGGCTGCGTGCCCTGGCGACCCGCTGGCTGACCGGCGGAACGGTGCCACCGGCCTGAGAACAAAGGCAGGTCAGGAAGCGCGCGAGCCGCGGCGCTTGCGGCGGCGCTGGAAGCGCTGGATGCGTTCGATCACTTCGCCCATGTCCGCCGCCTCCTCCACCTCGCCGAGATGCAGGAGGACGCGGATGTAGGTGTCGATCAGGCCGAGAACGGCCTCTTCGTCGGTGACGCCGTAGGCCGCCTGGCCCAGGGCATCGACGATCAGGGTCCCGCTGTCGGCCAGCGCCTCGGCCACCTCGTTGATGGCACGGTCGAGGGCGGTGTCGTCTCCGTCCGGCGCTTCCAGCACCGGATCGAGGATGTCGGGAAAGGAAAGCCGGTCGGCGGGATAGCCAGCCATGGGCAACTCTCCAAGAAAAAACAGGGCCGTGAGCCGGCCCCTGGTGCGCGCGAACGGAGGGTGGGTTTCCCCCTTCTGGTGATTCGTGGCCCGATGAATGGTGGCGGTGAAGGAGGATGGCCGGGTCAGGCGGCCATCGACTCCATGGCGTCGGCCAGGGGGGCGGCCAGGGCGTCCGCATCCTCCGCGACGGGCAGGCCCGTCCAGGGGATCAACTCGCGCCCGGTGTTGGCGAGGCGCTTGGCCTCCATATGGCCGATCACCGCGGTGCCTTCCCGGGCGATCCGCAGGATGTCGCCGTCTTCCGGAACCAGCGCCCGTTCCACGCCGCAGGCGCGGGCGAGGCGGGCGTGGGCCTCCAGATGCTCGATGGTGCCGTGCACCGGCACGGAGAAGCGCGGGCGGATCAGGTCGTACATGCGGATCAGGTCGTCCCGCTTGGGGTGGCCCGACACATGCACCGGCGCATCGGCCGGGGTCACCACCGTCACGCCCTTGGCCTTCAGATGGTCCTGCACATCGGCCAGCACCACCTCGTTGCCGGGGATGGCGCGGGCGGAGAAGATCACCGTGTCGCCGCTCTCCAGCCACAGGTCGCGGTGGCCGTCGCGGGCCAGCCGGCTCAGCGCCGCCCGTTCCTCGCCCTGGCTGCCGGTGCACAGGAACACGAGGTTCCGGCGCGGCGTCCAGGAGGCCTCCATGATGGAGATGAACTCCGGCGCCTTCTCCAGATAGCCGCTGGCGCGGGCCGCCTTCTCCATGCGCAGCATCGACCGGCCGACCAGCACAACCTTGCGGTCGTGGGCCGCCGCGGCCTCGGCCACCGCCTGCATGCGCGCGACGTTGGACGCGAAGCCGGTCACCGCGATGGCGCCCTTGCGCCCGGCGAAGGCTTCGATCAGGCCGGCGCGGGCGTCCGCCTCCGACCCCGTGGTGCCGTCGACGTTGGCGTTGGTGCTGTCGCACATCATCGCCAGCACGCCGCGGTCGCCCAGCCGCTTCAGCGCGTCCAGGTCCATGGTCGGGCCGACCAGCGGGTGCGGGTCGAACTTCCAGTCGCCGGTGTGCAGGACCGTGCCGGCCTTGGTGTGGATCGCCACCGACACCGGTTCGGGGATCGAGTGGGTGACGGTGATGGTCTCGATGCCGAAGGGGCCGATCTCGAAGGAGGCGCCCGGCTCGAACACCCGGATACGGGCGTGGCGCAGGCCACCGGTCTCCTTCAGCCGGTCACGGATGACGTGGGCGGCGAAGGGAGTCGCGTAGATCGGGCATTCCAGCCCCGGCCACAGATGGTGGATGGCGCCGATGTGGTCTTCGTGGGCGTGGGTGACGACCAGCCCGACCACCTCGTCCATCCGCTCCTCGATGAAGGAGGGATCGGCCATCAGGCTGTCGATGCCCGGCGCCTCGTCGCCCATGAAGGCGACGCCGGCGTCCACGATCAGCCATTTTCCGGCATGGCCGTAGAGCGCCATGTTCATGCCAATGCGCGAGCAGCCGCCGAGCGGGATGAACAGGATCTCGTCGTGGCCCGGCACCGGGCCGGGGACCGGCGCGCCGGGCGGCCGGGTCGCCTTGGGGCGCTCGTAGGGTTTGGGGTTCTGGTTCTTCTGGAAACGCGGGCCGCCGGACTTGCCGTTGCGCACATCGCCAACAATCGTGTTCGGGCGGTTGCCGCCAAAATTCGAGTTCGGGCGGTTGCCGCCCTTGGGCGCCGCGCGGCGGCGCTTGTTATCAAACGTCATACGTCCTTCTTGCTTCACAACATATCAGCCGGCATTCAACGCTGCCGGACGGGCGTGCATCGCGTGTCGATGCGGATCTCGGGGGTCTCCCCGGCCATCGGCGGCGCCATGACCCTGGGGAGGGATCGAGGCAGCCGGCCGAACCGGCCAGGGAGAGCGGTGTTCGAGCCAGTAATCCAGATGACGACGCCGGTCAACCGCTGAATCACGACCCGGAAGGGGGTTCGCCGGTCGGTCACCCGAAGGTTACGGCCATCCGCCGGCGGTGTTGCACATATGTTTCCTTCGCCGCGGCGTTCAAGGGGGCGCCTTCGCCTGATTCCCCGCGGCTTCCCCGCGACGCGCCGACGGACGGCGCGGATGCCGGAATTGCAGGCGTTTGCGGGCTCCCGAAGGCGGCCCGGTTGGCAGGCCTGTGCGGGGCGCATGGCAAAAGACACGGCCAAAGACATGGCAAAGCCACCGCCGGTCCGCGATCCTTCGCCGCCTTCCCTGTTGTTTGCGGACGCCCGGCGAACGGGCACTGTCCAAATGGGGAGCATCCCATGTCCGACTATGAATCCAGGTGGAGGAACGACCAGGGCGCCCGCCGCGACGACGACCGGTGGGAACGCGACCGCCAACGCGGCGAAGGCCGCGAGTGGAGCGCCGGTTCGTACCAGAACCGTGGCCGTGACGAGTTCGGTCCGTCGAATTGGGGCCAGTCCGGTTCGGGCCAGTCCGGCCGGTCCGGCATGATGGGCGGCGGTGGCCGCCAGCCCGGCTACGGCTATGAGGGCCAGGGCCGCGAAGGCTTCGACTACGGCCGCGACTATTGGCGCCAGCAGGAAGGCCGGGGCGATTACGGTCAAGGCTCCTATGGTCAGAGCTACGGCCAAGGCTCCGGCAATCGCGACTACGGCCGCTCCGATTACGGGTCCCGCGGCTCCTTCGGCCAGGGTCAGCGCGATTGGCGCTCCCGCGATGATCGCCAGAATTATGAGGACCGTGGCGACTACGGCCAGGACTTCGGCTACCGCGGCGGCTTCGGCCGCTCCGATTACGGCGGCGGAGCTTACGGCGGCCGGGACTATGGCAGCCGCGACTACGGCGGCATGGAGTACGGGTCCGGCTCCCGCGGCTATGGAAACCGGGACTACAGCAGCCGGGACTACGGCAACCGCGACTATGGCCGGATGGGCTATGGCGGTGGCAGCGGCTCCGGCCGCAACGAGGAGCGCGGCTTCTTCGAACGGGCGGGCGACGAGATGGCCTCCTGGTTCGGCGACGAGGACGCCGAACGCCGCCGCCGCATGGATGCCCGCAACGACGATCCCGGCGCCCAGCACCATCGGGGCCGCGGGCCGCGCGGCTACACCCGCTCCGACGACCGCATCCGCGAGGATGTGAACGACCGGTTGACCGACGATCCCTACATCGACGCGTCGGAGATCGACGTGACCGTCAGCAATTGCGAGGTCACGCTGAGCGGCACGGTGGGCGACCGCCGGACCAAGCGCCGCGCCGAGGACATGGCCGAGACCATCTCCGGCGTCCGCCACGTTCAGAACAACCTGCGCGTCCGTGAGCAGACCTTCGGCGGCGCCGGCACCACCGCCGGGGCGTCGGCGATGGCCGGGCTCGGCGGCACCGGGTCTTCCGGCACCGGCATGAGCGGCTCGGGGATGGGCAGCACCGGCATGGGCGGGTCCACAACGGGCACGTCCGGAACCTCCAGCACCTCTGGGACCGGCATGAGCGGGACGTCCGGAACCACGGACAGCACCAGCCGCACCAGCACCTCCGGCAGCACCACGGGCAGCACCACCCGCTGACCGTGCCCGCTGACCGTGACCGACACGCCCCTCCCGCCCTCACCGGCGGGAGGGGTTTTCCATTGTTCCGTCAGTCCCCGTCCTGGCGCTGCTCAGCCGGCTTCTCCGCGCGGGTCAGGTTGAAGGCGGTGTTGATCAACGCGATGTGGGAGAAGGCCTGGGGAAAGTTGCCGACCAGCCGCTTCGCCGTCGTGTCGTACTCCTCCGACAGCAGGCCCAGATCGTTGCGCAAGGCGAGCAGCCTGTTGAACAGCGCCTCGGCCTCCGCCTGCCGCCCCTGGAGCACATAGACGTCGGCCAGCCAGAAGGAGCAGGCAAGGAATACCCCCTCGCCGTCGGGAAGCCCGTCGTCGGTCCTCTCCGTCCGGTAGCGCATGACAAGGCCGTCCTGAAGCAATTCCCGCTCGATGGCGGCGACGGTGCCCTGGATGCGGGGATCGTCCACCGGCAGGAAGCCGACCATCGGCAGCATCAGCAGCGCCGCGTCGACGTGGCTCGCCCCGTAGTGCTGGACGAAGCTGTTCCGCCCCTTCGAATAGCCGTTGGTGCAGACATCCTCGAAGATGGCCCGCCGCAGCGCCCTCCAGCGCTCCAGCGGCGCCTCCAGGCCGAACTTCTCCGCGCTCTTCACCATGCGGTCCACGGCGACCCAGGCCATCACCTTGGAATGGGTAAAATGCTTGGTGCCGCCGCGCACCTCCCAGATGCCCTCGTCGGGCTGGTCCCACACCGACTCCATGTGATCAAGCAAGGCACACTGGACGCGCCAGGCCTCCGGCTGGATCTCGATGCCGCGCATCCGCGCCTGATGGGCCGCGTCCATCATCTCGCCATAGACGTCGAGCTGGAGCTGGGGGGCCGCGGCGTTGCCGACACGGACCGGGCTGGCGCCCTCGTAGCCCGGCAGCCAGGGGACCTCCCATTCCAGCAGGCGCCGCTCCCCGGCGATGCCGTACATGATCTGGATCTGCTGGGGACTGCCGGCGATGGTGCGCATGCCCCAGTCGCGCCAGTCCCGCGCCTCCTGCAGGTAGCCGGCGTTCATCAGCGCCAGCAGGGTCAGGGTGGCGTCACGCAACCAACAGTAGCGATAGTCCCAATTCCGTACACCGCCGAGCTGTTCCGGAAGCGAGGTCGTCGGCGCCGCGACGATGCCGCCGGTCGGACGGTAGGTCAGCGCCTTCAGCGTGACCAGCGAGCGCACCACCGCGTCCCGCCAGGGGCCGCCATAGGCGCAGCGCCCGCTCCACTCCTCCCAGAACCGCTCGGTCTCGGCCAGAGCCTGCTCGGCGTCGACCGGCTCCGGCAGCGGCAGGTGCGAGGGAGAATAGGTCATCACGAAGCTGAGGCTTTCGCCCTCCGCCACGGTGAAGTCGGCGACGGTGCTCATGTCCTCGCCGTGGATCGGGGCGCTGGTGTGCAGGACGACCATGTCCGGCCCGGCGATGGCGCGCAGGGTGTGCGGGCCGATCCGCGTCACCCAGGGCACGACATGCCCGTAGCCGAAGCGCAGCGTCAGGTCCATGCGCATGGCCACGCGCCCGCGCCGCCCGCGCAGGATGCGCACGATGTCCGACGCCTCGCCGCGCGGCGGCATGAAGTCGATCATGGTGACGGCGCCCTCCGCCGTCTCGAATTCCGTCTCCAGGATCAGGCTGTCACCGCGGTAGCGCCGGATCGTGCGGGCGTCGGGATCGCTCGGGCGCAACAGCCAGCGCCCGTTCTCCGGCGTGCCCAGGAGTGCCGCGAAGCAGGCGTCGGAATCGAAGCGCGGCCAGCACAGCCAGTCGATGGAGCCTTCGATGGACAGCAGGGCTGCGGTCTCGCAGTCTCCCAGAAGGGCGTAATCCTCGATGTGGGAGGCCATGGCACGCTCTCGAACGATTGGGGATGTGCTCTTGGGCAACGGACCATGACCGCTCCGGTTCCCTCCGAACAAGAACCGGAACCGACGAAGGTCGATCGTCCGGTTTGACGATTCTGGCCGCCGGACCCGCATGATAGCGTTTCCGCTCAGCGCCGCAGGCTCAGCGCCGCAGGACGACTCAATCGAGGCCACCATGAACACCGGAAGCGCGTGCCGGCGGCATGCCCCTCGCCCCGCCCGCCTCGCGGTGGCGGTCCTCCTCGCCGGCCTTCCGACGACGGCACTCGCAGCGGAGCCTGCCACCGTCGCCCTGCGGCCGGGCACCGACATCCAGGCGGTGGTGGACCGTCATCCCGCCGGCACGCGATTCCGGCTGGAGGCCGGCGTCCATCGTTTGCAGTCCATCGTTCCGAAGAACGACACCCTTTTCGAGGGCGCTCCCGGCGCGGTGCTGAGCGGAGCGCGCCGGCTCACCGCCTTCGTCCGCCGCGGCTCCGTCTGGGTTGCCCGCGGGCAGACGCAGGAGGGCCGGGTCAACGCGGCGGAGTTCTGCCGCTCCGGCTTTCCCCGTTGCGCCCGCCCGGAGGACCTGTTCATCGACGACACGCCGATGCGGCATGTCGGCAGCCGGTCCGCCGTCGGGCCGGGGCGCTGGTTCTTCGACTACGACGCCGACGAGATCCTGATCGGCGACGATCCCGCCGGGCGAACCGTGGAAACAAGCGTCACCCCCCGCGCCTTCGGCGGAACGGCGTCGGGCGTCGTCATCCGGAACCTGACCATCGAGAAATACGCGGCCCCCATCCAGGCCGCCGCCGTGGACGCGGAGTTCGGTCCCGGCTGGACCGTTCGCAACAACGTCCTGCGCCTGAATCACGGTGTCGGAGTCAACGCCGGCAACGGCAGCCGCATTCTCGACAACCGCATCCTCGACAACGGCCACGCCGGCTTTTCCGGGTCCGGGACGGACTTTCTGATCGCCGGCAACGAGATCGCCCGCAATGGCTATGCCGGCGTCGATTTCCATTGGGAGGGCGGCGGCGGCAAGGTCACCGAATCCGACGGCGGGCTCATCCGCAGCAATTGCGTCCACGACAATGTGGGCGCCGGCATTTGGGCCGACATCGATGTGCGCCGGCTGGTGATCGAGGACAATCTGGTTTTCGGCAACGCCGACAACGGTATCACCTACGAGATCAGCTACGACGGGGTGATCCGCAACAACCGGGTCGCCGACAACGGGCAGCGCGGCCAGGGCTGGTTCTGGGGCGCCCAGATCCTGATCTCCAGCGCGCGGGGCGTGAAGGTCTATGGCAACGACATCGACGTACCGAACGGCTATGGCAACGCGGTGACGGTGGTGTCACAGGACCGCGCGCCCTACACCCCCGCCGTCGGCAACGAGATCTTCGACAACCGCATCGTCATCCGCAACGCCGACGCGCGGGTCGGCGCGGTCACCGACGTGGACACCGACAACGCCGTGGTCGCCGCCGGCAACCGGCTTTTCGGCAACCGCTATCACCTTGCGGATTTGACGGAGCGCGTCTGGTTCTGGAACGACGCGGAGGCCGACTGGAACGCCATCCGCGCCCAAGGGCAGGAAACGGGCAGCATCGCCCACACCGACATTCCACAGAAGACGCCGCTGAGCTGCCCGTCCGTGCCCCCCACGATGGATGCCCGATGATCTCCCCTTCTTTCAATTCTTCCCTGGAGAGAAAGAGTCGACAGAATAATCAAGCAAAGGTTTCTTCACCACTGTTACAGTTTTGAAAAAGTTACTAATTTGGAGGTATTTTGCGGATATCCGCGCACAGTATTATGATCTTGTTTGCGATTGACGCTCAAAAGCGGCTGCGATGTTATTGGATCGAAGCGGTCGTACAGACCTCTTGCAGCATCGCCGCCGCGCTTGATCCGTTTCCATTGATCGAATAGGGCCAAAGTCTTCGCTCCGGTGATGTCGGTGGCGGCTTTGGCAACGATCCTGGGCGGTTCCACGAGGCGGCGTGTCCATGGCATGTGGCTGAGGGAGATTTTGTATGTTGCCGTGCAAAGACGGAACGCGCCTGTCCAACGCCGTCCGCCGCGCCCCATCGGTCACATCCTTCACATCCAACCACATTCTGGCCACCACGCGCCTGACGGCCGCCCCGATGAACGACTCCGGCTCGTTCGGGTCCTATTACCGGATGTCCGGGGGCGCACGTCCGCTGGGGGAGGACCAGAGCGTCACCGCCATCCTGCACGACGAAACACCGCTGACGCGGGAAAGCCTGTCCACCAGCCTGAATCTGTGTGGGCGGGGCGTGCGGGTGCTGACGGCGTCGTCGCTGGCCGACCTGGAAAGCGTGGTGCGGCAGGACGGAGCGCCGGACGTCGCGCTGGCCAATTTCAGCGGGCGGCTTGCCTCCGACCCGGATTTCCGGCCGAGGCTTGCCGAACTGCTCGCCGTCCTGGACGGCATCCCGCTCATCATGCTGTCGGATTCCGACGAGACGGCGACCGCGCTGGAAGCGATCCGGCAGGGCGCGCACGGCTACATCTCCACCACCGTCGGCCTGACCATGGCGCTGGAGGCGATCCGTCTGGTCGCCGCCGGCGGCATCTTCGTTCCGGCAACCATCCTGCACCGGTTGATCGTCTCCCAAGCCGCCTTGCCGGACCCGGTGCTTCACGCCGGCTTATCCCCCCCGGAGACCGCGGTCAACGGCAAGCCCCACCTGACGCAACTGACCCCGCGCCAACTCGCCGTCCTGGAATGCCTTCAGGAGGGCAAGCCGAACAAGGTCATCGCCCACGAACTGGGGATGCGGGAAAGCACCGTCAAAGTGCATGTCCGGAACATCCTGCGGCGGCTCGGCGCCACCAACCGGACGGAAGCGGTCTGCCGTGTCATGCGCGAGGAGAATTGAGCGCGACGCGGAGAAACGGCGCGGGTCGGCCCCGCACCGCTCCGTCACCGGACCAGCCGATCAGGGCTGATTTGATTCCAGCGGCGCGCCGCTGGACAGATGGGCGTGCGCCATGAAGGCAGCCTCCGTCCGGTTGGTGGCGCCGAGCTTTTTCAGAACGTTGCGCACATGGGCCTTGGCGGTGTTCTCGCACATGCCCAGCATGTAGGCGATGAGTTTGTTCGACTTGCCCTCGCGCATGCAGGTCAGCACGGCCATTTCGCGCGGCGTCAGCCCGCCGATCCGGTCGGTCACCGGCAGGGGGACGCCCGGCGGCGGGGCCTGTGGAACGGCGATGCCGCCCGGCGCCGGCGCGAACAGCGACTGCAGGGACGTGGCGGGCACGAAGGTCCCCCCGGCGGCGACCAGCCGGATCGCCTCCAGCATGACTCCCAGCCCGAGGCTGGGCACGATGTAGCCGCGCACGCCCAGGCGCAGGCTTTCCAGGATCATCCCCCCGTCGTCGCGGTCCGAGATGAGCACCAGCGGCACCGGCAGGCAGGCCGACACGGCGTCGCGGATGGCCGCGCACAGGACGTCGTTCAGTCCCATCTGTGCACCGATGTTGCACAGCACGACCTCGGTCCGCCCGTCCCGCGCCAGCACGCCGGAGGCGTCCTTCAGCGAGGCCACCGATCGCACGGCCATGTCCTGGCACAGCGTGCCGAGCCCGAGCGAAAAGCAATCCCGAGTGAGGCTGTTCGGGTCCGCCAGGACCACCGAAATACCTTGGGTGATCGCTGGAGCGATCCCCGATTGCTGCTTGGTCTCCGTCGTCATCCGCTCCCCCTTTCGTTCAAACGCCATTTCTCGCACCCTGTCAAACCGGGACGGCGGGCCTCAGCCCGCCCTCTCAGGCAAAAAGGGCTTCATTTTTCGGGTGAGCGCGTCCGCTCGCGGATACTCGGAAAGATTTCACTTTCTTCATTTTAGGCGCCTTTCCCTGCCGACCACATGGATTGTTTGTGTTGAAAGATCATCAGGAATGCTTGCGCGGTCTGCATTTGATGCTTTCAACGTTACCAGAACATCCAGCCCGGTAAATACGCACTTCGATGCAGGGTTTTGGCAGGCCGACGTTTTATTCCGTACCCATTTCGACGTCGATGAGACCATGTCTTCGCAGGGCGCGTACGCCTTTGTGAGGATAGGAGCGGTGCAGCGTGTTTATTTGATCCCACCCCACAGCCGGGGCGAGGAAGGCTGTCATCCGCCCGCGTCTGCTCCGCCACCGAAAGAACAGGCCCGAACGGCACAAGTCAGAAAACAGCCTGCTCTGACCAATGGAAAGGCCACAGGGACAAGATCGTGCGCTTCCGGACGGCGACCATCGAAACCTCTCCGGAAAACACGGGATTCAAACGGAAACACTTCAAATAGGAGGTAAAGACGAAGTCCGACATAGTTACTTCTGCGCGGGATTGACGTTGACGAGCGCTTGGGTGCAGCGCAGCATCAGACCAGGGAAACGGGTCGGGAGACAGGCCTCATGGCATCGAGCGGGAAGGCGGCTCCATCGCCCTGCGCCGCCGCGCGCGGCGGCCCGGCGGTGAACGGGCGCCGGGGCATCGCGGCCCTCCTCCTGGATGAAACGCCGCTGACCCGTGAAAGCCTGTCCGCCGGCCTCCGCCTGCGCGACCCGACCCTGCAAATGCGGACCGCGGCGTCGCTGGGCGAGGCAAAGGCGATGCTCGCCTCTGGAACGCCACCCGCCGTCGTGCTGTGCAACATCCTCAGCCTGACCCCGCCGAACGGCAGTGTCCTGGCGACGTTGCGCGACGTTGCTGGTGCCTTCGGCGGCACGCCGTTGGTCGTCCTGTCCGACGGCGAAGAGGTGGATTTGCCGTTGGAAGCCAGCCGGCTGGGCGTTCGGGGATGTCTGCCGACCAGCGTCGGCCTCGCCGTCGCCCAGGAGGCGCTCCGTCTCGTGGCGGGCGGCGGCACCTTCTTCCCCTCCCCCTTCCTCCACCGCCTGATGCAACGTTGCGAGGCCGCGGCAGAGGACCCGCCCGCGCCGCCCGGGGGAGCGGCGCTGACCGCGCGCCAGCGCGGCGTGCTGCAACGGCTGCGCGAAGGGAAATCGAACCGGGTCATCGCGCAGGAGCTGGGAATCAGCGAGAACACGGCGAAGGTCCATGTCCGCGGCATCCTGCGGGCGCTGGGCGCCGCCAACCGCGTCGAGGCCGTGCGCAAGGCGTGGCAGTCCGCCGAGCCGGCCGCTCGGGAGCCGTTCAGCCAGGATCGGGGCTGACGGTACCGCCACCGTGGATCAGTCGCAGGGCGGCGATCACCTCGGCCAGCGGCATGCGCCCGCTCAACACCCCGCGCAGCCCGAGGCGCGCCGCGGCGGCGTCCACGGCCGCGCCGGGGCGGTCGGCCAGAATGGCGACGGGGGGATGGGAGCCGCCGACCGCAAGCGCGTCCAGAAGCTGGCCGACGCCGCCCTTGGCCGGGTCGGCGCGCCCGATGCTCACCAGAACCACGTCGGTGCCCCGCAGGGCGGCTGGAAGGTCGGCCAGCGCCGCGGCGCTGCGCCGGTGGCTGACCGCCACGTCCGGTGCGAAAGCATTGATGGCGGCGGCGAGGCTTTCGCCGAACAGCGCGCGGTCGTCGATCAGCAGCACGGCGATCGGCGCCCGCCCACCGGTCCGCCCGTCCGGGTGCGGAGAACGGGCGCCGCCCCGCGCACCGGACGGCGCACGGGGCATGAACTCTCGACGGATGCCGGCCAGCGCGTCCAAGCCAATCATGGCTGCGTCTTTCGGAATCGGGAGATCCCAGCCGGCACCCCGTGCCGGGCCGCCGCCGCCGGGGCGGGGACGGCCCGTTCAGGGCGCCGGTGCGTGGCCGGAATCGGCCGGCGTCGCGCCCGCGTCAATCCGCCAGGTCGGAGGCGGCGGCCGCAAGCTGTCCGGAGAAGGGCAGGACACAGGAGTCCGCCGCGAAGCCGTTGCTGAGCAACATGGCCTCCGCCGCCTTGCGCCGTTTCGCCGCGTCCGGCCGCGCGTCCCGCCGTCCGACGGAGCAATAGTGGAATCCCGCCGCCGCCATGGCCGCCGGCGTGTAGACGTTGCGCAGATCGACCATCACCGGGCGGCGCATCAGGCTGCGGACGCGGCCCAGATCCAGCGCCCGGAACTCGTTCCATTCCGTCAGGATGGCGACGCAGTCGGCCTCGGCGAGCGGAGCGTAGGCGTCGTCGTGCCAGACCACGCCGGGCAGCAGGTGGCGCCCCTCCTCCATGCCGGCGGGGTCGTAGACGTGAACCGTGGCGCCGGCCTCCTGAAGCAGCGGGATGATCTCCAGGCTCGCCGCCTCGCGCATGTCGTTGGTGTCGGGCTTGAAGGTGATGCCCAGCACGGCGATGCGCTTGCCCTCCGCGTCCGGTCCGCAGGCCTGGAGTATCCGCCCGGCCATCAGCCGCTTGCGCGCCCGGTTCACGTTCACCACCGTTTCGATCAGCCGGACCGGCGCGCCGTGCTGCCGCCCGGTGCGCACCAGCGCCTCGGTGTCCTTGGGGAAGCAGGAGCCGCCGAAGCCCGGCCCGGCGTTCAGGAAGGAACGCCCGATCCGCGCGTCCATCCCCATGCCCGCCGCCACGTCCTGAACGTCGGCCCCCACCCGCTCGCACAGGTCGGCCACCTCGTTGATGAAGGTGATCTTGAAGGCCAGGAAGGCGTTGGCCGAGTATTTGGTCAGCTCCGCCGTCTCGATGCCGGTGCGCACGAAGGGCGTCCCGGCGCGGATCAGCGGCTGGTAGAGGGCGTCCATCACCGCCCGCGCCCGGTCGGAGTCGGCGCCGATCACCACGCGGTCGGGCTGCATGAAGTCGCCGATGGCCGAGCCTTCGCGCAGGAATTCCGGGTTGGACACCACGTCGAACTCGGCGCGCGGGTTGATGTCCCGCACGATGGCGGCGACCTGCCGCCCGGTGCCGACCGGCACGGTCGATTTGGTCACGATGACGGTGTAGCGGGACATGGTCCGCGCGATCTCCGCCGCCGCCGCGTGGACGTAGGTCAGATCGGCCCCGCCGTCGCCGGGGCGGGAGGGCGTGCCGACCGCGATCAGCACCACGTCGGCCCCCTCCATGGCGACCGCGAGGTCGGACGTGAAGGACAGACGATCCGCCGCCATGTTGCGCGCCACGAGGGCGTCGAGGCCCGGTTCGTAGATGGGGATCTCTCCGCCCCTCAGGCGCCGGATTTTCGTTTCGTCCTTGTCCACACAGCACACGTCGATGCCGAATTCGGCAAAGCAGGCGCCGGACACGAGGCCGACATAGCCGGTCCCCACAACAGCGATCCGCATCATTCCACTCCTGTTGCTTGATGGCGTTGCCGAAGCCATCCCTGGCCGGCTCGAAGGTTGGCCGGCTTGAAAATTGGCCATCAGGCCACGGCGCGCTCCGCCACGCCGTTTCCCGGACCGCTTTCCAGCCCGTTCTCATGGCCGTTCTCGCGGAGCGCCCAGCGCACGGTTTCCGCCAGCCCCTGCTCCAGCCGGGTGCGCGGCGTCCAGCCGAGCACCGCCCCGGCGTAGGCCACGTCCGCCTGCACGCTGCGCTGCTCGCCCGGACGTTCGGGGTGGTAGAGCACGGGATGGTCCGCCCGCGTCCGGCCGAGCGCCCCCAGCGCGAGGTCGGCCAGTTCGCTGATGCTGGTCTGCCGCCCGCTGCCGAGGTTGAAGATCTTCCCGTGGCTGGCCGGGTTGTCGAGCGCGCCGACCCAGGCGTCCACCACGTCGTCGATGAAGACGAAGTCGCGGGTCTGCTTGCCGTCGCCGTAGATGCGGATCGGCTCGCCGCGGATGATGTTGCCCAGGAAGATGCCCAGCACCCCCTGGTAGGGGTTGTCCACCGCCTGCCGCGGTCCGTAGACGTTGTACATGCGGAAGGAGGTGACGGCCAGACCGCCCGGCAGGTCGGGCCGCGCCGCGGTCAGATGGACGTAGCGCTCGCCCGCGTATTTCGTCACCCCATAGTACGACACCGGGGAGCAGGGCGTTTCCTCCGGCGTCGGCACCACCTCGGCGTTGCCGTAGGCGCTCATCGAGCTGGCGTAGAGAAGGCGCTTCACCCCGCGCTCCACGCACTGCTGGAGGACGTTCACCGTCCCCTCCACGTTGGTGCGCAGGTCGCCGACCGGGTTGCTGAAGGCGCGGATGATCGACACCTGCCCGGCGATATGGATCACCGCGTCGGGCACCTCCTCGAACGCCCGGTCGAGGTCGGCCGGGTTGGTGACGTCGCCCAGGATGTAGCGCACCTCCGCCGGCACGTTGGCGCGCAGCCCGGTGGACTCGTTGTCGATCACCGTCACCCGGTGGCCGAGCGACACGAGGCGGTGCGTGATGTGGGAGCCGATGAAGCCGGCCCCGCCCGTTACAAGCACGTCCATAGGTTCCTCCACCGCACAGGGGTCGGGTTACGCGCTGAGGGCGATGCGGCCCGGTTCGAACTGGGCTTGGTCCGTGGGCAGGCCGTTCTGCGCGAGATAGCTGTCCGCCCAGTCCCACAGGCGGCGGATGCCGGTGTCGCGGTCGACCTGCGGGCGCCAGCCGAGAACCTGCTCCGCCTTGCGGATGTCGCTGACGTAGCAGGGCTGGTCGCCGGGCCGCCAGTCGGAGAAGTCGGCCTCCACCGGCTTGCCGCGCAGGGTGGACAACATCTCCCCGAACTCGCGCCAAACCGAGATGGTGTTCTCCGGCCCGCCGCCGATGTTGAAGACCTGCCCGCGGCTGACCTCGATCTTCTCGGTGGCGAGGCGGAAGGCGCGCACGAGATCCTCGACGAACAGCACGTCGCGCACCTGCATGCCGTCGCCGTAGATGTGGATGGGCCGCCCGCTCAGCGCCGAGATGATGAAATGCGCGACCCAGCCCTGATCCTCGTTGCCGAACTGGCGCGGGCCGTAGATGCAGCTCATCCGGAAGACGACGGTCGGCAGGTCGTAGATGCGGGCGTAGTCGCGCACATACTGGTCCGCCGCCCCCTTGGAGCAGCCGTAGGGCGAATGGAAGTCCAGCGGTTCCGCCTCCGAGACGCCGAGCGGACGGTCGACGAAGCGGTAGCGGCTGCCGGTCTGCTCCACCGCCACATGCTCCAGCCCGCCATAGACCTTGTTGGTCGAGGTGAAGACCACCTTCGGCGGGTTCTTCATGCGGCGGGCCGCCTCCAGCACGTTGAAGGTGCCGAGCGCGTTGATGTCGAAGTCGGTGCGCGGATCGTCCAGCGACGAGGTCACCGCCACCTGACCGGCGAGATGGTAGACCTCCTCCGCCCCGGCCATGCAGGATTTGACGGCGGTGAAGTCCCGCACGTCGGCTTTCATGAAGGTCAGGCGGGAGCCGGCATTGAGGGTTTGCAGCCACGCCGCGTTCCGCTCGCTGCCCGGCCGCAGCAGGGCGTCCAGGACGACGACGTCGCGCCCGTCCTCCAGCAGGTTCTTGACCAGATTGCAGCCGACGAAGCCGGCCCCGCCGGTCACGAGCGTTTTGCCTTCCATAGGATTCTTCTCCATTGCTGCGGCTTTTACCGGTTGGGCAGAGGGTGTCAGGCTGGGTTCAGGCGGCGTTGAGGACGGCGGCGCCCGCCGGGCGGCGGATCACCGCGTCGTAGAGCCGGTGGGTCTCGGCGGCAGCGGCGGCCCAGTCGAAGCGCTGGGCGGCACGCAGGCGGCCGTGGCGGCCCATCCGCGCCCGCCGCTCGGGGTCGGTGGCGAGCTGCTCGACGGCGGCGCGCAGGGCCAGCGGGTCGCCCGGCTCCACGATCACCGCGCAGCCGTCGTCGACTTGATGCGGGATGCCGCCGACCCGGGTCGTCACCACCGGGACGCCGAAGGCCATCGCCTCCAGGATCACGTTGGGGAAGGTGTCGGCCAGGGTCGGGAAGACGAACAGGTCGGAGCGGCGGAACATGGCGGCGACCTCCGCCTCGGCCAGATTGCCGGTGAGGTGGATGGTCTGCTCCGGCCCGCAACGGCGCTGGTAGGCCTCGTAATCGACAAAGTCGCGCTTCTCGCCGCCGACGATCAGCCGGAACGGCATCGACAGTCCCACGAAGGCGTCGAGCAGCACGCCCAGCCCCTTGTTGGCCGTGTGGTTGGCCAGGAAGAAGGCGGTGACCGGACCGCCGTTCTCCTCCCGCTCCGGGATGCCGAATTTGCGGTGAATGTCCTGGTCCGCCGGGGTGGGTGCGCCCCAGTCGTTCGGGCGGTCCACGCCGTAGGGGATGACGGCGATGTCGTCCCCGGTGAAGCCGAAGCCGCGGACGATGGGCAGATCGACGGGCGAGATCGCGCAGATCGCCGCGGCGTTGCGGACGACATAACGGACCGGGCGGTCGATCAGCAGGTCCCAGGCCAGCCGCCGCGCCGCGTCCATGCGCCGGAAGGCCGCCGGGTTGCCGATCTCCACGAAGCCGTGGGTGGACACCACATAGGGCACGCCCTTCGCCACGCAGGCGCGGGCCACCCGCATCATCTCCAGCGCCGGGATCGGGTTGTGGATGTGCACCAGATCGTAGGAGCCGTGGCGGATCAGTGCCGGGATGCTCGACTGGTAGAACAGGGTCTTCGCGCGGTTGGGCAGCATGGAATCCAGCCCGGCGAAGGGGCTGGAGGTGCGGACGTCGATCCGTTCGCCCGGCTTGCCCGGGTCCATCGGCACCCGGCTCGCCATGCCCATGTTCGCGATGTCGATGCGGTCGTGCGCCTGCAGCGCGACGCTCAGCTTCTCCGCCGCCTTGCTGGCGCCGCTGACCGCCAGATGGGGCGGCACGACGATCGCCGACAGGATCTTCAGGCTCATCGCAGGAATCCTCGACTGTCATGGAAGCGCGGGCCGCATCGGTCGCGGTTCAAGGCGCTGTTCCGAGGTCGTTCAAGAAAATCCACTGAAGCCGCACCGTTTCATTTTGAAAACGGCAACCATAACCGCAGCATCGGAAGGATTTTCATTTTTAATAACGGTACTTTCTTTTGACAATCACCAAACAACAGTCACCGCCTAGCCAAATCGAAGCTCTCCTTTCGGACGCCGCGCCTGGCCGCTGCGGACCAGCGGCATCTGCACCGCCTGGCAAGCCAGCAGGAACAGGAAAGCCGGATTCAGCATGACGTAGCGCCGCCACAGCCGCCGCGGTTCGGTGGACAGCCGGAACAGCCATTCCAGGCCGGAATTCTGCATCCACATCGGCGCCTGCGGCTGTTTCCCGCCGATGAAGTCGAAAGCGGCCCCGACCGCGATCAGCGGCATCGACAGCGCCGCCTTGTGCTCGTAGACCCAGGTTTCCTGGCGCGGGCAGCCCAGCCCGACGAAGACGATCCGCGCACCGGACTCGATGATCTCACGGTCCACCGCCGCGCGCTCCTCGGCGCTCAGGGTGCGGAAGGCGGACGGGCGGGCGCCCGCGATGATCAGGCCGGGAAAGCGCTCCGTCAGCGCCGTGACCAGCGTGGCGAGCAGCCCCGCCGTGGCGCCGTAGAGGTAGATGGGCAACCCCTTCGCCGCCGCCGCCGCGCAGGTGCGCAGCATCAGGTTCGGACCGTAGACACGGTCCGGCAGGGCGGCGCCGTGCAGCCGGTTCAGCGCCCAGCGCACCGGCTGGCCGTCCGGCGTCACGAGGTCGATGGCGTTCAGGCGGTAGCGGTGCTCGGGGTCGAGCGCCCCGGTCATCACCCCGTGAACGGCGAGCGCGCTGACCGCGAAGGGCTTCTGCTGCTCCGCCGCGTCGATGATGGCGCGCACGCCGGCCTCGTAATCCACGGCGTTGACGTAGACGCCGAGCACTTCCTTTTTCCCATGGTCGATCATGCCACGGCCTCCACGCGCCAGCGGCGCCGATTGCTGTCGTGAATGTCGGTGAGGATGTTGCGCACGTCGTGCCGGATGTCCCAGGACGGGTAGTGGGAGCGGAACCGGTCGAGCGAGCTGACCCACCAGATGTGGTCGCCGATGCGGTTGGCCTCCTTGAAGGCGAGGTCCATCGGGCGCCCGGTGATCTCCTCGCACAGCGCCACCGCCTCCAGGATGGAGCAGTTGCTCGCCCGCCCGCCGCCGATGTTGTAGACCTCGGCGCTGCGCGGCGCGTCGTAGACGGCATGGAAGGCGGCGATCAGGTCGTTGCTGTGGATGTTGTCGCGGACCTGCTTGCCCTTGTAGCCGATCACATCGTAGCGGGTGCCGGTGACGGCGCAGCGCATCAGATAGGCCAGGAAGCCGTGAAGCTGCGTCGGCGAATGGTTCGGCCCGGTCAGGCAGCCGCCGCGGAAGCACACCGTCTTCATGCCGAAGTAGCGGCCATACTCCTGGACCAGCACGTCGGCGGCCACCTTGGAGGCGCCGAACAGGCTGTGCAGGGTGGCGTCGATCGACATGTCCTCGGCGATGCCTCCGGCGTAGCGGTGCGCCGGGTCGATCTCGTAGCGCGTCTCCGTCTCGATCAGCGGCAGGCGGTTCGGCGTGTCGCCGTAGACCTTGTTGGTCGAGGTGAAGATGAACACCGCGTCCGGGCAATGGCGCCGCGCCGCCTCCAGCAGGTTCAGCGTGCCGTTGGCGTTCACCGAGAAATCCATCTGCGGATCGCGCGCCGCCCAGTCGTGCGACGGCTGGGCCGCCGTGTGGATGATCAGGGAGATGGCCGATCCGTGCCGCTCGAACAGCGCGTCGATGGCCGCGGCGTCGCGGATGTCGATGGCGTGGTGGCGGTAGCGCTGGCGCAGCGTCTGCTCCAGGGTCTGGCGCTGCCACGCGGTCGAGGCCTCGTCGCCGAAGAAGGTGCGCCGCATGTCGTTGTCGATGCCGACGACGTCCATTCCCAGCGCACCGAAATGCAGGCAACTCTCCGACCCGATCAATCCGCAGGAACCGGTGACAAGGGCGACGGACATGACGTCTAACTCCTTCACTGTTGTTCGTTGCTCTTTCAGGGTCTTCGCCGGTCAATAGGCGTTGCGGTCCCAGAAAAGGAGGAGGGCGGTGCGCACCATGATCTCGGCGTCCAGCCCCAGGGACCAGTTGTCGACGTAGTAGAGGTCGTGCTCGACGCGGCGGGCGGCGGTGTGGAGGTTGTCGATCTCGCCGCGCAGCCCGTTGACCTGCGCCCAGCCGGTGATTCCGGGGCGGACACGGTGGCGGCAGGCGTAGTTCTCCACCGCCTCGTGATACAGCACGTCCCCGGCCTTCATGGCGACGGGATGGGGCCGCGGCCCGACGATAGACATGTCGCCGCGCAGCACGTTGAAGAGCTGCGGCAGCTCGTCGATGCTGGTGCGGCGCAGGAAGCGCCCGACGCGGGTCACCCGCGGATCGTTGCGCACGGTCCGCTGTGCGCCCGACTGGTCGCCGCGGTCGGTGTGCATCGTGCGGAACTTCCAGATCTCGAATTCCTCGTTGTTGAAGCCGAAGCGCTTCTGACGGAACAGCACCGGGCCGGGGCTTTCCAGTTTGATGGCCGCCGCGGCGAGCAGAAGGACCGGCGCCAGCGCGGCCAGCGCCGCGCCGCCGATCAGCAGGTCCTCCGACCGCTTCAGCACGCCGCGCCAACCGGCCAGCGGGTGATGGATGACGCCCAGAAGCGGAACGCCCGCCGTCGCATCGACCGACAGGCCCGCGGTGCGGGCGATCAGCCGATGCGGCAGCAGGCGGACGTCCACCGCGAGGACGCGCAGCCGTTCCAGGATGTCGGTGATCTCGGCCTCGGCGCTCCAGGGCAGGGCCACCACCACGAGGTCGATGCGGTTCTTGCGCACCTGTTCGACCAGCCCGGTCACGCCTCCCAGCACCGGCACCCCGGCCAGCCGGGCGGTGGCCAGGGGCGGAGCGTTCACGGATGACGGCCGGTCCGCCGCGGTGGACACCGCGCCGACCACTTGGTAACCCGCCCCCTCCGTGCGCTGGAGCCGGTCCAGCCATTCGAGAGCCAGATCGTTGGTGCCGACCAGCAGGGTCCGCTGCCGCAGGCCACCGGCCAGATTCCAGTCGCGCGCCAGCCGGAGGAACAGACTGCGCAGCGCGGTCAGCCCGAAAAGGCCGAGCCCATACCACAGCCACAGCGTCCCCGCCGCCGCCGTGTCCAGCCGCCGCAGGTCCCCCATCACGCCAAGCATGAGGACCAACACCAGAAAAGCCGCCGTCCAGGCTCCGAACAGCGGCCCGATGGTCCGCCGCATCGCCTTGGGACGCAGGTTGCGGTAGCAGCCCGCGCTGTAGAAGCACATTAGCGACAGCACAGCCAAAGGACCAACCGCGGCGTTGAAGACGCCGGCGAAGGAGTTTACGGCGCCTGTAAACTGGGCCGGATCGGCCGGGGCGGCCCGCAGCAGGCGGGCGGCGACGCCCTCCGCCGCCAGCCCGGTCCCGACGACCATCAGCGCGTCCGCGACGACCAGCCCGCACAGCAGGGCGGGGGCGGAGGCCGCCGCGGCGACCGGCGACGCGGATTCGGGGCGCGGGCCTTGGAAGGCCATCTCCACGCGCGCGCCGTAGTCCGGCTTCGCCGAGCTGTCTCGTGAAGGGAGTTCGAACATCCGCCGTTCCCTGTTGGCCCATTCCCTGCCGCCGCACCCCAGCGATGCGGCGGCGCTGCCGGCTGCGTCGCCGCGCTCAGAAATAGGTCTTGGCGAAATAGGCGATGGTGCGCTCCAGCCCCTCTTCGAGCGGCACGTGCGGCATCCATTTCAGGTAGGCGTGGGCCTTGGTGATGTCCGGCTTGCGCTGCCGCGGGTCGTCCTGGGGCAGGGGGTGCCGCTCGATCCGGGAGCGCGAGCTGGTCATCCGGATGACGGTCTCGGCCAGTTCCAGGATGGTGAACTCGCCGGGGTTGCCGAGGTTGATCGGGCCGGTCACCGTCCCGTCCGTCTCCATCAGGCGGTGCAGCCCCTCGACCAGATCGTCGACGTAGCAGAAGGACCGCGTCTGCGACCCGTCGCCGTAGATGGTGATCGGATCGCCCTTCAGCGCCTGGACGATGAAGTTCGACACCACGCGCCCGTCGTTCGGATTCATGCGCGGGCCGTAGGTGTTGAAGATGCGCGCGACCTTGATCGGAACCTTGTGCTGCCGGTTGTAGTCGAAGAACAGCGTCTCGGCGCAGCGCTTGCCCTCGTCGTAGCAGGCGCGCGGGCCGATGGGATTCACGTTGCCCCAGTAATCCTCGCGCTGCGGGTGGACGAAGGGATCGCCGTAGACCTCGCTGGTCGAAGCCTGAAGGATCGTCGCCTTCACCCGCTTGGCCAGCCCCAGCATGTTGATGGCGCCGTGCACCGACGTCTTGGTCGTCTGCACCGGGTCGAACTGGTAGTGCACCGGCGAGGCCGGGCAGGCGAGGTTGTAGATCTCGTCCACCTCGACATAGAGGGGGAAGGTGATGTCGTGGCGTACCGCCTCGAACTTCGGGTTATCGAGAAGATGCGCAATATTCGAACGCGCCCCTGTGAAATAGTTATCGACGCACAGGACCTCTTTCCCGGCGGCCAGAAGACGCTCGCACAGGTGCGATCCGATAAACCCGGCGCCGCCTGTCACAAGAACGCGCTCAGTCGTGGACGTCATCGAGCCTCTCCATGGAGTTGACCAGGGGAATTCGCCCGGACAGCGGCGGCTTGCGGGGATGTCACGCCAAACCGCTTCCGCGATTATTTTAAAATCCAGCGTTGAGGCGCAGCGTTCAGCCAGACGATACGGACCGTCACTTGGCCCATTACGCGGGAATGCACGGCCATGTCTGGAATTGTGCGGTGTTTTGAAGCCTGAACCGGCTCCGCTGCACCCGGCAGACTGTGACCGGCGAGGCGTTGACCGTCAAACACGCGGACGGGGTATCGGCTATGATTATTTATGAGGGTCGCCGTCGTAAGCACAGCGACGGATGGGCCTTCTTTTTTTCAATTGTTGCGCAGCGTTATTCACGGTACTCGAAGTCTGTCCGGCAACGGTTGCAGCAGCGGAACATCACTGTCCATTCGGCTCCGGTCTTTAGAAGAAGGCCGGATTCTCGGTTATCTCCAAAGAAAACAAAAAGGGCGCAACGCGTCCTTTTCACGCATCCGCCACGCCATCCTGCACCGGACCGCCAGCCAGCAAGACGAAAGGGACGACGACGTGACATCTTCGATCGGCAAAGGCGGAACGCTTCCAGGCCACGAAGCGCACGCCAGCGTCCTTCCGGACAGTCTTCTGCAGTCCGGCGCTGCGGACTCCACCGACGTCCGCGGCCGCCAGGAGGCGACCGTCTTCGCCATGCTGGCCGTGCTGTGGCGGCGCAAGCTGCTGCTGCTCACCATCATCCTGCTGGGGACGGCGACCATCACCTACGTCATGCAGTCGCTGAAGCCGATGTACCGGGCCACCGCGATGGTGCAGCTCGATTCCCGTCGTGTCGAGCTGGCGGAGTTCAAGTCGGTGGTGTCCAACCTGACGCCCGAGGCGCCGGCGGTGCGCAGCGAGGTGTCCATCGTCGGCTCCCGCGCGCTGGCGGAGCGGGTGGTCGAGAAGCTCGGCCTGCTCAACGACCCCGAATTCAACCCGACGCTCAAGGCGCCGGACGGTGCGGACGATCACTGGCTGAAGCGCGTCACCAAGGCCGGCGTCGGCGCGCTGCCGCCGGAGGGCAACGACGTGCTGCGCCGGATCGTGCAAGAGGCGACCGCGCTGTTCCGCGCCGACGACGGGCCGGCCGCCCGCGACCCCAACCAGGCACGCCTGCTGACCATCGACACGCTGCTGCGCCGGATCGAGGCGCGCAACGACGACCGCTCCTTCACCATCATCATCGAGGCATCGTCGGTCGATCCGGCCAAGGCCGCGGCCATCGCCAACGCCTTCGGCCAAGCCTATCTGGACTACCGGACGGAAATGAACCGCAGCTTGACCGAGCGGGTCAACCAGTGGCTCGGCGGACGGCTCGTCGAGGCGCGCGAGGCGGTGCGCGGCGCCGAGGAGGCCATCCGCGGTTTCCGCAAGGAGAACAGCCTGCTGGAGTTGCCGCCGGACGGGCGCAACATGGTCCAGCAGCAGATGAACGAAATCGCCACCCAGCTGACCGCCGCGCAGGCGCAGAAGGCGGCGGCGGAGGCGCGCGTGCGCCAAGCCCGCGACCAGACCGCCGCCAACAACGCCGCGGCGATCCCGGAGGTGCTGGCCTCCCCGCTGATCCAAAAGCTGCGCGAGGCGGAAGCGATGCTGGAGCGCCGGCTGGCCGAGCTTCAGCAGGTCTACGGCGACAAGCACCAGGACATCGTCAACCTCCGCCGCGGCATCGGCGAGCTGAAGGCCCGCATCCGCGACGAGGTCGGCAAGATCCAGAAGGGGCTGGATGCCGACCTGGAGGTCGCGCGCATCCGCGAGGCCACCCTGCTGAAGGGCATCGCCGACCTGCAGGAGCAGCAGAAGGGCATCGAGGCGACCGGCATCCAGCTCCGCGACCTGGAGCGCGCCGCCGACGCGCACCGCACGCTCTACCGCAGCCTCGCCGAACGCTACGAGCAGACGATGGCGCTGAAGAACACGGGTGCTCTCGACGCGCATCTCAGCGCCCCGGCCCTGCCGCCGATCCGCCCGGCCTTCCCGCAGCTGCGCATGTCTCTGGGCGTCGGATTGGTCGGGTCCACGGCGCTGGCGGTGGCCCTGGTGCTGCTGCTGGAGCGGCTCAGCTCCGGCCTGCGCACGCCCAGCCAGGTGGAGCGGGCGACCGGCGTGCCCTGCCTCGGCATGGTCCCGTCGCTCCCCCGCAACGAAGCGACCTGGAATTTGCCGCTGCACCCCGACAGCCGCCGCGCCCGTGAGATCGGCGCTTTCCGCGAGGCGATCCAGACGGTGCGCACCATGGCCTGCATGCCGCGCAAGCGGGGAACGCCGCCCAAGGTGCTGCTCGTCACCTCCTCCATTCCCAAGGAAGGCAAGTCGGTGCTGGCGGCCAATCTGGCGCGGTCGCTGGCCGGGCTGGGGCTGAGCACGCTGCTGATCGACGCCGATTTCCGCCGCCCCTCCATCGCGAAGCTGCTGGGCTACCAGCCGCAGGGCAGCGTCGCCGACCTGCTGGACGGCCGCGTCGGCATCGACGACCTGATCCACCAGGAAACCACCAACCTCGGCGTCCTGGGCAACGCCGTCGGCACCCCCGACGCGCACGACCGCATCAGCTCCCAGGCCATGAGCGACCTGATCCAATGGGCGCGCCACAACTACGACGTGGTGGTGATCGACAGCGCTCCGGTGATGCTGTTCTCCGACGCGCTGGCCCTGTCCTTCCTGGCCGACAGCGTGATCTACGTCGTCCGCTGGCAGCACACCCCGCTCGACACCGTGACGGCCGGCTTCAACAAGCTGAAGTCGGTGGACAGCGCGGTCGGCGGCGTCGTGCTGTCGCGGGTCGTCGCGTCCAAGCACGTCAAGTACGGCCACAAGGACGACGCCTACTACTACGCCCTGCACGCGCCCGCGCGGCATTGAAGCGCCGACGACGGCGCCCACGCGACGGCAATCCCAGAAGCGAGGATTCCATGACCAACGCCGAGTTCCCGCGGCTTGCCATCATCGGCTGCGGCAGCATCGTGAGCCATCACCTGTTGCCGGCGCTGCTCCGCCTGGGCTGGCGGCCGAGCGTGCTCGTCGATCCCACGCCGGAGCGGCTGGAGGCGGTGCAAACCATGCTCGGCCGCAACCGCGCGCCCGTCGCCGTGGCCGACTGGCGGGAGGCGGCGGACCAGTTCGACGCGGCGCTGGTGGCGGCCCCGCCGATGTTCCACGCGCCGGTCGGCCAGAGCCTGCTGGAGGCCGGGAAGCACGTCTTCATGGAAAAGCCGCTGGCCGTCACGCTGGCCGACGCCGAGCGCATGGTGCAGACGGCGGAGGCGCGCCAACGGGTGCTCGCGGTCGGGCTGATGCGCCGCTACGTCAACGGCGTCCGCTGGCTGAAGGCGCTGGTGGACTCCGGCCAGCTCGGCCGCGTCCTGCGCTTCGAAGCGCGGGAGGGCTTCGTCTATAACTGGGGCATCAGCTCGCCGGCCATGCTGCGCCGGGACGGGGCGGGCGGCGGCGTGCTGCTCGACACCGGGTCGCACACGCTGGACCTGCTGCTGTGGTGGTTCGGGGAGGCGGCGGAGGTCGACTACAGCGACGACAGCCACGGCGGGCTGGAATCCGACTGCCGGCTGTCCCTGACCATGGCGTCCGGCGCCACCGGAACGCTGGAGCTGAGCCGCACCCGCGCCCTGCGCAACACCATCCGCGTCTACGGCACCAAGGGCAGCGTCGAGGTCCATCTCTACGAGAACCAGATCGCCTCGGACGTGCCGCAGATCCTCGATTTCGTCCATGACGGTTTCTCGGCAAACCACATCCCGCCGCAGATCTTCGGCGACCTGTTCCAGGCGGAGCTGAAAGACTTCGCCGACGCCATCCGCGAGGGACGCCCGGCCGCCGTGGGCGGGCGCGACGCCCTGCCCTCCACCGCATTGATCGAGCGCTGTTACGCCAGCCGCAAGCCGCTGGCCCTGCCCTGGGTGGATGGGCCGGCGCCGGCCGCCGCACCTCGCACCGATGGCCCTCTCGCGGATGGCCCGACCGTGGTGGTGACGGGCGCCGCCGGCTTCATCGGCGGGCGGCTGGTCGAGCGGCTGTGCCTGGAGCATGGCGCCAAGGTCCGCTGCATCGTCCGCGACATCGCGCAGGCGGTGCGTCTGGCCCGTTTCCCGGTGGAGATCATCCGCGCCGACCTGCTGGACCGCGAGGCCATCGGCAAGGCGGTGGCCGGCGCCGACTGGGTCTTCCACTGCGCCTACGACGTGCGGTCGCGCCGCCAGAACATCGACGGGATGAACGCGCTGATCGACGCCAGCCTCGCCAACGGGGTGAAGAGCTTCGTCCATCTCAGCACCTTCTCGGTCTACGAACCGCTGCCCGACGGCCCGCTGTCGGAGGAGACGCGCGACGGCGACCGGGCCTGGAGCTATGTCCAGAACAAGCTCGATCTGGAAAAAATGGTGCTCGACGCGGCGCGCACGCGCGGCCTGCCGGGGGTGGTGCTTCAGCCCTCCATCGTCTACGGCCCCTTCTGCAAGCCCTGGACGAACGCCCCCGCCGAGATGCTGCTGAGCGGCACCGTGGTGCTGCCGCAGGAAGGCGGGCTGTGCAACGCCGTCTACATCGACGATCTGGTGGACGCGATGATCGCGGCGACGCGCAGCCCCCAGGCCATCGGGGAGCGCTTCGTGATCTCCGGCCCCGACGCCCCGCCCTGGGCCGCCGTCTTCGGCCGCTTCCAGGAGGCGCTGGGCGTGGACAGCCTGCGCTTCCAACCCGCCGAGGCCATCCGCAAGGAGATGAAGAGCCTGCGGCGCGACATCGCCATGGTGCTTCAGGACCCCAAGAAGATCATCCAGATCATCGTGCGCTGGCGCCCCGCCCGCCGGCTGCTCCAGGGCGGGTTCGACAGCCTGCCGCCGCGGCTGCGCCATCTCGTGATGGTCCATTATTTCCTGAAGAAGAAGGCCAGCCGCAACCAGCTCTGGCTGCCCGACGCGCAGAAGCTGGCGCTCTATCAGGCCAGGGCGCTCATCGACCTGACCAAGGCGCGGCGCCTGCTCGGCTACGAGCCGCGCTTCCCCTTCGAAGACGGCATGGCGCTGACCGCGGACTATCTGCGCTGGGCCTACCGCGACGTGCCGCGCACCGCCCCCGTTGCCGCGCGGCCCGTCAACGATGACCGGCAACCTGCCTCCCTCCCCACCGAGACGACGCGGGTCGGCAGCGCATGAGGATGATCCCGGCGTCACTCGTCCGCAGCTTCTGGACCCTCGCCGACCAAGGCGTGGTCAGCCTGGGCATGTTCGCCATCAACATCCAGCTCGCCCGGACCTTCCCGTCGGAGGAATACGGAACCTTCGTTTTCTTCCTGTCGGTGCTGCTGGCGCTCCAGGTCGTCAATGTCAGCCTGATCCAGTACCCGCTGTCGGTGGAAGGCGCGGTGCTGGACCGCGCCGAACGCCGGACCCTGGCGGGCCGCGCCATCCTGATGACCGCCGGCTCGATCCTGCCGCTGTCCGGCATCGTGGCGCTGGTCGGCTATGGGCTGGGCATGCCGGAGCTGGTCGGCCCCGCCGTGCTCTACTTCGTCGTCTGGCAGGTGCAGGAGATCGGGCGGCGCGGGCTGATGTCCGGACTGAAGCACGACAAGGCGCTGTGGGGCGACAGCGTCACCTATCTGGGGCAGATCGCCGTGCTGAACCTGATGGCGCTGGGCGGCCACCTGACGCTGGAGCGGGTGTTCATCGCCATGACCGGTCCGGCGCTGGCCGGGGCGGTGGTCCATTTCGCGATCCTGCGCCCGCGCTTCGACGGCCTGTCGGATTTGCCGGCGGTGGTCCGCCGCTTCTGGTCGATCGGGCATTGGGCGCTCGCCAACAACCTGTTCCTGATGCTGCGGGTGCAGAGCCTCGTCTGGCTGATGGCGGCGATGGACGGCATGGCGTCGACCGCGGCGTTTCAGGCGGTGGTCAATCTGGTGAACATCGCCAACCCGATCATCATCGGCATGGGCAACCTCGTCCCGCAGATCGCCGCGCGCGGGCGCAGCGCCCTGTCGTCCGACACCGGCGGGCTCCATCCGGACGAGCAGGCGTGGCTCGCGATCCGCGGCTACGTCGTCATCGGGGCCGCACCCTTGCTGGTCTATTACAGCCTCGGCCTGCTGATCCCCGACCAGATGCTGCACATCGTCTACGGCGCCATGTCGCCCTACGCCGACCAGGAATGGCCGCTGCGCCTGCTCTCCATCGGGGCGCTCAGCGGCTATCTGGCGGAGATGGTCTGCTCATACTTTTACGGCGTGCAGCGCAGCCAGTTCGCGCTGGTGGTGAACGTCACCGGGACGCTGGCGGTGTTCGCGGTGGTCGGCCCGCTGGCGGCGCTGTATGGCGTCGCCGGGGTGTGCATGGCCCTGCTGTTCTCCAGCCTGCTGCGCGTCGGCGCCGCCCATTACTATCTCTCCAAGACGAGGACCGCCCATGTCGCCCGCTGACGGCAGCGCCTCATTCCCCATGGAAGAGTCCCGGCTGCACCCGCTCGACCTCCGGCACGTCGTGATCCAGCCGGCCATCGCCCATCCCTCCTCGGCGAACGGGCTGCACAATGTGGTGCGCAGCCTGATCGCCGAGCAGCGCGCCATGGGGGACGAGGCGCGCCTGTGCCTGTTCTCCGACGACCCGGACGCCCTGACCGGCATCCCGGCGGACTGCCCGGCGCAGCGCTTCCCCCTTGGCGGGCCGCGGCTGTCCGGACGGTCGCTGACCATCGCGGAGGCGACTCTCGACCGCCTGCTCGACGGCGCGGGACCAGACACGGTGGTGCACATCCATGGCGCGGTGAAGCCGCTGTTCGCGGCTCTCGCCCGCGGGCTGCACCGGCGCGGCATCGCCTATGGCGTGACGCTGCACGGCCAGTGCTCCCACATCTACGACATCGCGGGCCGGGTGCGCCGCCACCTGCCCGCCGCGTGGCTGCGCGTGTTCGATGGCCCGGCCTTCGCCCGCGCCCGCTTCGTCCACGCCATCACCGAGGAGGAGGCCGCCATCGTCCGGCGGGTGGCCCCCACCGCCGCCGTCCGCCTGCTGCCCAACACCACCTGGTCGGCGCGGCGCGGCGGGCTTCCCGCAGCCGTTTCGCGCGCCGCGCCGGACGGCAACCGGCTGACCTTCGGCTATTGCGCGCGCTACGAGATCGACCACAAGGGCGTGGACCTGCTGATCGACGGCTTCGCCGCCTACCGCCGCGCCGGCGGGCGCGGGGTGCTGGAACTGGTGGGGTCCGGCCCCGCCCGCGCCGAGCTGGAGCGGCGGGCCAATGCGCACGGCCTCGGCACCCTCATCCGCATCCACGGCCCGGTCTTCGGGGCGGAGAAGGCGGCGATGATGGCCGGCTGGCACTATTTCGCCCTGACCTCGCGCTACGACGTGATGCCGACCGGCTGCCTGGAAGCCGCCCTGTCCGGCCTGCCGCTGATCGTGACGCGGGAGACCGGCCTCGTCCCCTATGTGGAGGGCCACGGCGCCGGCTTCGGCGTGTCGGCCCTGACGGTGGAGGCGGTGGCCGACGCGCTGGCGCGCGCCGAGCGGACCGGCCCCGGCGTCTGGCAGACCATGGCGGCCAACGCCCACCGCATGGTGGTGGCGATCGGCGATTGGGGTTGGATCGCCGCCCGGCTGCGCGCCGCCGCCTACGGGCGCCCGTCATGAGCGCCGTCCTCGCCACGCCGAAACGCAGCCGGACCCGCGCGGCGGACCATTACCTGACCTTCCTGATGATCGTCCTGCTGGGCTACTCGCTGGCCGGGCGCGGCTTCGCCTACATCGGGGCGCCGCCGCTGTTCATCGGGGAGGTGCTGCTGCTCTCCGGCCTGCTGGTCATGCTGCGCACCGGCGGGATCTTCGCCACGGTGTCCAGCTTGCCTGGAACGCTGCTGGCGATCCTGATCGTCTGGGTGCTGGCGCGCACGCTGCCCTTCCTGGGCACCTACAGCTTCGACGCGCTGCGCGACAGCGTGATCGTGATGTACGGGCTGCTCGCCTTCGTCGTCATCGCCCTTCTCTACGACGAGCCGGATCGGCTGCGCCGCCTCGTGCTGGCCTATGGCGGCTTCGCGGTGTTCTTCGTCACGGTCATGCCGGTCGTCTACCCGCTGTTCCAGCTTCTGAACGCGCAGATCCCCACCTGGCCGCGCTATGGCGTCCCCTTCATCAGCCTGCGCCCCGGCGAGGTCGGCGTGCATTTCGCGGGCGTCGCCCTGTTCGTGCTGCTGGGCTTCCGCCGGCTGAACCCGCTGCATCTGGCGATGCTGGTGTTCGGCATGGCGCTGGTCGCCGCGCACAGCCGCGGCGGCATGCTCGCCATCGTCGTGCCGCTGGCCATCGCGCTGGCGCTGGTGCCGCGCAGCCGGCAGCTCGCCCCGCTGCTCGGCATCGCCGCGGTCACCGTCATCGTGGCGCTGGTACTGAACCTGGAGATCGAGGTCTCTTCGCGCAAACTGTCGGTCGACCAGCTCGTCACCAACGTGATGAGCATCCTGGGAACCACCGACACCGCCACGCTCGACGGCACCAAGCAGTGGCGCATCATGTGGTGGGACAAGATCATCGGCTACACCGTGCAGGGCGACCATTTCTGGGACGGCAAGGGCTTCGGCATCAATCTGGCCGACGACGACGGGTTCCAGGTGGTCGATGCGGAGGACGGGCAAGTGCTGCGCAGCCCGCACAACGCCCACATGACGATCCTCGCCCGCGCCGGGGTGCCCGGCTTCGTTCTGTGGGCGGCGCTGCTGGGAAGCTGGTCGGTCTTCATGATGCGCGCCTTCCTGCTGGCCCGCCGCAACGGCGACCGCGCCTGGGCCCGGCTGTTCGTCTTCCTCTTCTGCTACTGGCTGTCCATCGTCATCAACGCCTCCTTCGACGTGACGCTGGAGGGGCCGATGCTGGGCATCTGGTTCTGGGTGCTGTTCGGCGTCGGCATCGCCGCCGGGCTGATCTACCGCAACGAACTCGAAAACCGGTCCCCGCTGCCGCATCGATTGAGGGAGGATGGACGATGAGCAAACCCTTCGCCGACGGGTCCGCCAACGCCGGAAAATCGGTTCTTCTGGTGGCCTTCGCCTGCGAGCCGGACAGCGGGTCGGAATCCGCCAACGGCTGGAACTGGGGCGAGGGGCTGAAGCGCTCGGGCTGCCGCGTGACGGTGGTGACGCAGGGGCGCCTGCGCCCGAAGATCCTGGGCAAGATCGAACGCGGCGAGACCGCCTTCGAACCGGACGACTTCGTGTACATCGACCGCCCCGACACCATGGCGCACCACGACAGCAAGACGCGGTTCCAGCTGTCCTACATCGCGTGGCAATGGCGCTGCCGGGCGGTGGTGAAGGAGCTGGTGCGCCGGCAGCCCTTCGACATCATCCACAACGTGACCATCGGCGGCATCCGTTTTCCCGCATTCTGCGGCGGGCTGGCGCCCCTGTCGGTGATCGGCCCGGTCGGCGGCGGGGAGCGGGCGCCCTGGCCGCTGATCCGCCCGCTGGGCTGGAAGGCCATCGCGACGGAGCTGGTCCGCGACGCCGCCATCGCCATGACGCGCATCGATCCCTTCCTGCGCCTGACCTACCGGCGCTACAACCTGATCTATGTGAAGACACATGAAAGCCGCCATGTCCTGCCCGCCGGGGACCGCCACAAGGCGCGCCAGCATTTCGGCTGCTCCCTCCCGCCCGAGCGTTTCGTGCCGATGAAGACCGAAACCGGCGGCGATGCCGGCGCGCCGCTGAAGCTGCGCTTCTCGGGCCGCTTCCTGTATTGGAAGGGGGGCCACTACGCGCTGACCGCGCTGGCCAAGGCGCTGGAGAAGGGGGCGCGGGCACGCCTCCAGATGATCGGCAGCGGTCCGCAGTCGGAGGAATGGAAGACTCTCGCCGACCGGCTGGGCATCGCCGAACATGTCGACTTCATCGAGTGGCTGTCCCATCCCGACTATATGGAGGTGCTGCGAAGCTCCGACGCGCTGCTGTTTCCCAGCCTGCACGATTCCGCCGCCAACGTCATCATGGAGGCGCTGGCCAACGCGCAGCCGGTGATCTGCCTCGATCTCGGCGGGTCGGGGATCATGATCGATTCCTCCTGCGGCTTCGCCGTTCCCTGCCGCGGGCGCGCCGCGGCGGAGGTGATCGACGGGCTGGCCGACGCCATCGTGACGCTGGACCGCGACCGCCCCCGCCTGCGCGCCATGAGCCGCGCCGCCCACGCGCGGGCCCAGGATTTCGCGAGCTGCCGCATCACGCCGGACCTCTACACGCCGGCGCCGGCATGAGAAAAGGGCGGGCGCGCGGCACCCGCCCTCACCCCCTGCGTCAGCCGAAGCCGCGTTAGGCCGCGTGGCTCAGCAGCGACGGGTCGACGTGGTCGAACAGCGGGTCATAGCCGGCATCAACGGGCATGGCCCCGTACAGGCTGTTTGCCGCCACCACCACGTCGGCCACGGCCGCCGGAGCGGCGGCGGCCGCCTGCTGGGCCGCGACGTGGCTCCACACGCTGTCCGTCCCGGCGTCGAGCGCCAGCGCCGTGGCCTCGCCGACCGGGGTGGCCGAGGGGAAGAAGCTCTTGTCGGCGTCGACCACCAGCGTGCCGTTCCACCACAGGCCGGACTGCCCCTTCACCACGTCCTTGCCGTCGAGCGCGCCCTTGTCGTAGGTGACGCTGCCGTCGGTGGGCAGGACGGACTTGCCGTTGATCGTGACCTTGTTGACGAACAGGCTGCGGTCCTGCCCGTTCACTACGGCGTCGTTGTCGTACTGGATCTGCACCTTGTGCGCCTGGTCGGCGCTCAGGCTGGTGGTGAAGCTGTAGTCCTTGGCCGAGGTCCCGGCCACGCCCTCCCCGACCTTCTGGCCGTCCACCAGCAGGTTGAAGTGGGCGTTCACCCCGCCGGCCGCCGCGCCGGAGGCGTTGACGGTGATCGTCGTCGTGCTGGGACCGCTCTGCGGCAGCGAGCCGCCCGCGGGGAACTCCTTGGCGGGAGCGTCGACCACCAGCGTGCCGCCCCACCACATCGACGACTGGCCCTTGACCACGTCCTTTCCGTCGAGCGCGCCCTTGTCGTAGCTGACGATGCCGTCGGTCGGGTTGTGGGCGGTGCCGTTGATGGTGACCTTGTTGACGAACAGGTTGCGGTCCTGCCCGTTCACGAAGCCGTCGTTGTCATACTGGATCTGCACCTTGTGCGGCTGCCCGGCGGTCAGCGTGGTGGTGAAGTTGTAGTCCTTCGCCGCCGTGCCCACCGTGGCGTCGCCGATGGCCTTGCCGTCCACCAGCACCTTGAAATGCGCGTTCACCCCGCCCGCGGCGGCGCCGGAGGCGTTGACCTTGATCGTCGTGACGCTGGCCGTGGGGGTCGTCGGAACGGTGGTCGTGGTGTCCACCGCGAAGCCGGTGGAGGCCCCCGCCTTGCCCGCGTTGCCGGCGAGGTCGGCGTAGCTTCCGGCCTTCACCGCCACGTTGGCGTCGGTGATCTTCGTGTTGGTCGAGGGCGTGAAGACGGCGGTGTAGGTGGAGGCGTCCACTGTCTTGAAGCCGCTCAGCGTGCCGCCCTTCACCGTGGTGTCGGCCAGCGCGAAGTCCTTCACCGCCTCGCTGAAGGCGAAGGTGACGAGCGGCGCCTCGCCCTTGGTCACGTTGGTGTCGGCGATGCTCACCTTGACCGTGGGCGGCGTGGTGTCGGTCGGGGTGGGGGCCGGCGGGGCGGTGGGGGTGACCGTCGTCCAGCCGGCGGTCGAGGGATAGGCCTGGGACAGGGTCGAATGCTCGTCCTGCGTGGTCGCGTTCATGTAGGCGGACCAGCTGTCGCCTTCCGGGAAGTCGCCCCAGCGCCAGCGGTCGCCGTCCGGCATGTAGTAGGTGTTGTTGTCCCACACGTTGCCGCCGTTCAGCATGCCGGCCTCGTTGTGGTCGGCGACGCCGCCCGACTGGCCGTTGCCGTCCTTGGAAACGATGATGTTGTCGTGGACTTTGTTGTTGGTCGTTTTCCAGGTCCCGAACTCGCCTTCACCGCGGTCCTGCTGGATCATCACGATGCCGTTGGCGCCCTTGACCCCGGTGATGTCGATCTTGTTGCCGTAGGCCTCGACGTTCTGCGAGTTCTGGATCTGGATCGACCCGCCCCACAGCCAGCCCTCGGCCTGCGGCTTGGCGCCGTTGCCAACCATCACGTTGTTGCGGATGATGGCGTCGTAGCTGATCTCGTGGGTGATGCCGCCGCCGCTGTTGTTCACGAGCACGTTGTTCTCGTACAGCGTCCCGACATTGTCGATGTCGGTCCACAGGCCGAAACCGGTGTTGTCGTGGGAGTAGTTGCCGCGGACCACCAGATCGGTGGTGTAGGCGAACTTGGTGCCGCCGCCTTCCCAGAACACGTCGATGCCCGACCAGGCGCCGTTGCGCGCGATCTCGTTGCCTTCGACCAGGATCTTGGCGCCGGCGCCGCCCAAGCCCATCTCGCCGTTGTCGTGGACGTAGTTGCCGATGAACTTGCTGCCGTCCTGCGCCGTGGCGCCGACCGCGTAGTTCAGCCGCAGCTCGTTGTCCTGGATGGTCCAGTTGACGTCGCCCTGGATGGCGCCTTCCTGCGCCGGCGGGGCGTATTTCTCGATGACGAGGTTCTTGACCGTCACGCCCTTCGCGGAGCCGCCGAAGGCGTGGGCGGTCGTCCCGGCCTCCACCTTGTGCCCCGCCGGGTTGTCGCCCAGGTAGATCTTGTCGGCGTTGTAGTCGAAGTAGAAGGTTCCCGCCTTCAGCTTCGACAGAGCGTCCACCGGCGTCAGCGGCTTGTCGTCGACATAGACGGTTTCCGGATAGCCGGCGCGCATCGCGCCGGGCGTCGCCTCGTCCGTCGCGCGGCGCTCGCCCTGCTGGGTCTGCCCACCGACCACCCAGCGCCCGGCGCTGTCCTGGGTGAAGCCGGTCAGCAGCTTCGACCCGTTCAGCACGGCGCCCTCGGCCCCGATGAAGGTCTGGTTGTCCTTGGGCGTGATCGACTGGAGACGGTACTCGCCCGGCTGCAACCAGAAGGTCGCGCCAGCGGGAGCGTTATTGACGATGGACTGGATGTTGGCGCCGGGTGCTATGACGATCGCACCAGCGGGGGCTGTCAGCGTCTTCGGTCCGTACAGGTTAGCCATTTGTCAATGCTCTCTTAAGATGTTGTATTCTGGTATGAGTTCGTCGGCGTTTTCGCCCTTTGGCATATGCCCCTACTACCAATTCGAGGAATGTTCCTGGCGGGGCATTTTTGTGAGATTCCCGGAATCTTTTGCAAAGACTCTGGGAAGTCTTTGTTTTTCAAAAAGGAATCTTTCGTCTATCAAAGACCGGGGAAGAGAATGGGAATTTTTGCTTGCCGCCTCTTGCAGGCGCGCAGGCGTTGCGCCGTGTCATCCACCGGATGACGGCACGAGCCCCTTAGGGACATCAGGAATGGGGCTTCGAAAACGCGGAAGGATCAGTCGCCGCCGAACTGGCGGTCGATCCACTCGCTCACCGCCGCCGGATCGAAGCGGAGGTCGAGCGGGATGCCGGCGATGGCGGCGCGGCAATGCTCGATGAAGGCGCGCTCCGCCCGGTTCATCTTCGAGGCGGGGTTCCACAGCAGGTGGATGTCCACCGGCGCCACCCCCTCCTCCGGCGGCAGCGGCCAGAGCAGGCCGTCGCGCACGTCGCGCTCCGCCACATGGCGGGGCAGCGGCCCGATGCCCAGCCCGACGGAGATCATCCGCCGCACCTCGTCCAGATTGACCGAGGCGCCGACGATCCGGCTCTCGATCCCCTCCTGCGCGCGGAAAACGGCCAGCGGTGACAGCACCCCGCCGATCTGGTCGGAGGTGAAGGAGACGAACCCCTCGCTGCGCAGATCGCCCAGCGTCAGGCCGGTGCGGCCGAACAGATGGTGCTGCGGCCCGCAGTAGAGGCGGTAGATCTGGCGGGCGAACAGCGCGTGCTCGACCAGCGGCGGCGGCTCCCGCATCAGGCAGAGGCCGAGCGAGCCGGTCTTCTGCTGGATCGCCATGTGGACGTCGGCGCTCGCCATCACGTCCAGCCGAAAGGTCACCTGCGGGTGGGTGGCGTGGAAGCGCTCCAGCAGGGCGTCGAACAGCAGCGACTGGATCCGGCTGGCCAGCAGGATTCGGATGTGGCCGGAAATCTCCTCGCGGATGTCGCGCATCAGAACGGCGAAGCGGGAGATGTTGCCGTAGATCTCCAGCACCTCGGCGTAGATGATCTCGCCCGCCTCGGTTACCCGGAAGCGGCCCTGCCCGCGCTCGATCAGGCTGCGGCCCATCTGGTCCTCCAGCCGCTTCAGGGCCTGGGACACCGCCGGTTGGGTCAGCCCGAGACGCTGCGCCGCGCGGGTCAGCCCCTGCTCCTGCACGATCACCATGAAGGTGCGCAGCAGGTTCCAGTCCAGCTGGTGGCCGAGCCGCTCCAGGTCGCGCGCCGTCATCGGGGGAAAACCCATCGCCATAAATCCTGCTTATGTCGGCAATGAGGATTATCGATTTGGCGGAGGATGAGAAGCTGAATTGTAATACGCCGGTCGTCAGCGGTCGACCCCCGGCGGCGCCCAACCGGGCAAAACCAGGGTCATAGTCCGAAAGTCGAAATCACCCCGGTTTCTTCCCGGTGATTTGCTGACCCACACGGACGACTGCGCGGCGGAGTGGTAAGAACGGAGTCGTCATGCCCGCATCCCACGAGGGTGGGCGGAGCATTGCAGCCGTAGACCGGGATGCGATCCTGGGCGCGGTCGCGACGCTGCGCGAGGATGGAGTGCGCCTGCTGTCCGATCTGGTCCGGAGCCCCAGCCTGCTGGGGCAGGAAGGCCCGGCGCAGGATCTGATGGAACGGATCTTCCGGGACATGGGCCTGGAGGTGGACCGCTTCGCCATCGACGAGGAGGCGCTGAAGGCCCAGCCCGGCTGGTCCCCCTCCCTGATCTCCTATGAAGGGCGCGAGAACGTCGTCGGCGTCCACACGCCCCGGCGGGCGACCGGCAAGTCGCTGATTCTGAACGGCCACATCGACGTGGTGCCGACCGGGCCGGAGGAGCTGTGGTCCGCCCCGCCCTTCGAGCCGGTGGTCCGCGACGGCCGCCTCTACGGGCGCGGCGCCGGCGACATGAAGGCGGGCATCGCCGCCTACGTCATGGCCTTCAAGGCGCTGCGGAGCCTGGGCGTCCAGCCCGCCGCCCCGGTCTATCTCCAGTCGGTGGTCGAGGAGGAATGCACCGGCAACGGCGCGCTCGCCTGCGTCGCCCGCGGCTACAAGGCCGACGCCGCGGTGATCCCGGAACCCTTCAACCACACGCTCCAGATCGCCCAGGTCGGCGTGATCCGCTGCGAGCTGGAGGTGACCGGCCGCCCCGCCCATGTGCTGGACACCGGCGCCGGGCTGAACGCCATCGAGGCGGCCTTCCGCGTGCTGAAGCATCTGAAGGCGCTGGAGTCGGCCTGGAACCACCCCGACGGGCGGCATCCGGCCTACGCGCACCACCACCACCCCTACAACCTGAACGTCGGGCACATCGACGGCGGCGAATGGGCGTCCTCCGTCCCCACCCGCTGCCGGATGGAGCTGCGCTTCGGCTTCCCGCCGGGCCGCGCCGCCGCCGAGGTCAGCGCCGAGATCGAGCGCGCGGTGGCCGAAGCCTGCCGCGGCGACTCCGACCTCAAGGGAATCGACGCCCGCGTCATTTTCCGCGGCTTCCAGGCGGAAGGCTGCACGCTGGACCCCGATCACCCGATGCTGGAGGCGCTGGACGCCGCGCACCGGTCGATCTTTGGGACTCCGGCGCCCAAGCTGGCCCAGACCTGCACCACCGACGTCCGCAACTTCCTGCTCTACGGCGACACGCCGGCCACCTGCTACGGCCCGGAGGCGGAGCGCATCCACGGCATCGACGAGTCCGTCTCGCTCGACAGCATGGCGAAGGTGACCGCCGTGCTGGCCCTGTTCATGGCCGACTGGTGCGGCCTGGAATCCATCGATCCATAACGGTCGCGTGAAGAGAACCAAACAATAAGGGGGCTTCAGACATGAGCAATCGTTTGCGTCACTTTCGTCAAACCCTGACCGCCGCGGCGCTGGCCGCCGCCCTGGCGGCGCCGCTGGCGCTGACCGTGCCCGGCGTCGCCGCGGCGCAGGAGCGCGGCGGCACGATGAACATCATCGTCCAGCCGGAGCCGCCGATCCTGGTGCTGGGCCTCAACCAGCAGGGTCCGACGCAGACGGTCGCCGGCAAGATCTACCAGGGCCTGCTGACCTTCGGCTTCGACCTGAAGCCGCAGCCGGAACTGGCGGAAAGCTGGGAGGTCTCGCCCGACGGCAAGGTCTACACCTTTAAGCTGGTGAAGAACGCCAAGTGGCACGACGGCAAGCCCTTCACCGCCCACGACGTGGTGTTCTCCACCTCCAAGCTGCTGATGGAGACCCACCCGCGCGCCCGCGCCACCTTCTCCAAGTGCGAGAAGATCGAGGCGCTGGACGACTACACCGTCCAGTTCACGCTGAAGGAGCCGTTCGGCCCGTTCCTTCAGGCCTTCGAGGTGTCGTCGGCACCGATGATGCCGAAGCACATCTATGAAGGCACCGACTTCAAGGCCAACCCGGCCAACGCCACCCCGATCGGCACCGGCCCCTTCAAGTTCAAGGAGTGGAACAAGGGCTCCTACATCCACCTCGTCCGCAACGACGAATATTGGAAGGCCGGCAAGCCCTATCTGGACGATATCTATTTCCGCGTGATCCCCGACGCCGCCTCGCGCGCCGTCGCCGTGGAGCAGGGCACGGTCCAGCAGACCCAGTTCAACGACATCGAGACCTTCGACGTCCCGCGCCTGAAGGGCCTGCCCAACGTCGAGATGACGACCAAGGGCTACGAGTTCTTCGCGCCGCTGTCCTGGATCGAGATCAACACGCGCAACAAGCCGCTGGACGACAAGCGCTTCCGGCAGGCGATGATGCACGCCATCGACCGCAAGTTCATCCGCGACAAGATCTGGTTCGGCCTCGGCCGCCCGGCCACCGGCCCGGTGAACTCGGTCACCCGCTTCTTCGAGCCGAACGTCCGCAAGTACGACTTCGACCCGAAGAAGGCCGAGGCGTTGCTTGAGGAGGCCGGCTACAAGAAGGGCGCCGACGGCACCCGCGCCAAGGTCCGCCTGCTCGTCATGCCCTATGGCGAGACCTGGACCCGGCTGGGCGAGTATGTGAAGCAGGCGATGAAGCGCGTCGGCGTCGACGTGACGCTGGAGACCACCGACGCCGCCGGCTGGGTCAACCGCGTGTCCAACTGGGACTACGACCTGAGCTTCAACTTCGTCTACCAGTACGGCGACCCGGCGCTCGGCGTGACGCGCACCTACGTCTCGGACAACATCCGCAAGGGCGTGATGTTCTCCAACACCATGGGCTACTCCAACCCCGAGGTGGACCAGCTGTTCGCCCAGGCCGCCCAGACCAACAAGGACGAGGAGCGCCAGCAGCTCTACTCGGCCGCCCAGAAGATCCTGGTCGAGGACGTGCCGGTCGCCTGGCTGCTGGAGATGGAGTTCCCGACCTTCGTGGACAAGCGCTTCAAGAACGCCGTCACGACCGCCATCGGCGTGAACGAGAGCTACGACAGCGTCTATATGGTCAAGAAGTAAGAAAAGGGAGCGGCTGCCCCCACCCTTCCCGCGGCTCACGCCGCGGGCCCCTTCCCTCCCCCGCCTTCGGCAAGGGAGGGAGTCAATCCCCTCCCCTGCGACAGCGGGGGAGGGTCAGGGAGGGGGCACCACGCACCCGGGAGTGACAACATGCCCCGCATCGCCCTATTCATCTCACAGAGGCTGGTGAAGGCGGTCTTCGTCATTCTGGCGATCGCCGTGTTCAACTTCTTCCTGGTCCACGCAGCGCCCGGCGATCCCGCCGCGGTGATGGCGGGCGAGGCCGGGGCCGCCGATGCCAAGTTCGTCGAACAGCTCCGCCAGCAGTTCGGCCTCGACCGCCCCCTGTACGAGCAGCTCGGCACCTACATGTCCAAGGTGGTGCAGGCCGACCTCGGCTACTCCTACCGCCAGCAGCGTCCGGTCTTCGACCTGCTGATGGACCGCCTGCCCGTCACCCTGTCGCTGACGCTGACCGCCTTCGTGCTGGCCCTGCTGGGCGGCGTGGCGCTGGGCACGCTGGCGGCGATGCGCGCCGGCACCTGGTCGGACACCGCCATCACCGTGGTCGGCCTTACCGCCTACGCGACACCGATCTTCTGGATCGGCCTGATGCTGATCCTTCTCTTCTCGGTCAATCTCGGCTGGCTGCCCGCCTTCGGCACGGAGAGCATCGGCGCCGGCTACACCGGCTGGGACGCCTTCCTCGACCGGGCGAAGCACCTCGTGCTGCCGGTGACCACGCTCGGCCTCTTCTACATGGCCGTCTACACCCGGCTGACCCGCGCCTCGATCCTGGAGGTGCGCGACATGGACTTCGTCAAGACGGCGCGGGCCAAGGGCCTGCCGGAATGGCGCATCGTGTCGGTGCACATCCTGCGCAACGCCATCCTGCCCGTCATCACGGTGGCGGGGTTCCAGGCGGGCCACCTGATCGGCGGCTCCATCCTGATCGAGACCGTCTTTGCGCTCCCCGGCATCGGGCGCCTCGCCTTCGAGGCCGTGTTGCAGCGCGACTATCAGGTCCTGCTCGGCATCTTCCTCCTGACCTCGGTGGTGGTGGTGGTGTTCAACCTGCTGACCGACCTGATCTATTCCCTCGTCGATCCGCGCATCGAGGTGGCGCCATGACCGCCGCGGCCATCACCCCGGCCCGCAAGGGGTCCGGCTTCTGGAGCGCCTTCGCCCGCAACAAGGGCGCGGTGATCGGGCTGGCCTTCCTGACCCTGATCATCCTGATGGCGGCCTTCGCCGACGTGCTGTACCCGGACAGCCCGTGGGACATGACCGCGATGCCCTTCCAGCCGCCGCTGTCGGAGGACGCGCTGCTCGGCTCCGACACGCTGGGCCGCGACATCGCGGCGGGCATCGCCCACGGGGCGCGGGTGTCGCTGCTGATCGGGCTGACCTCGACCGCCGTCGCCGTGCTGATCGGCGTGTTCCTGGGGGCCGTCTCCGGCTTCTACGGCGGGCGGGTGGACGATCTGGTGATGCGCTTCACCGAGCTGTTCCAGACCATCCCGAACTTCGTGCTGGCCGTCGTGCTGGTGGCGATCTTCACGCCGTCGCTGACCTCCATCGTGCTGGCCATCGCCATCGTCTCCTGGCCGCCGCTGGCCCGGCTGGCCCGCGGCGAGTTCATGAGCCTGCGGAGCCGCGAGTTCGTGCACGCCGCGGTGACCACCGGCCAGTCCAACATGACCATCATCTGGCGCCAGATCCTGCCCAACAGCCTGTCCCCGATCATCGTGTCGGCCTCGCTGATGGTGGCGACGGCGATCCTGCTGGAAAGCTCCCTCTCCTTCCTCGGGCTCGGCGATCCGAACCTGATGAGCTGGGGCTACATGGTGGGGGCCGCCCGCACGGTGATCCGTCAGGCCTGGTGGATGAGCTTCTTCCCCGGCATCGCGATCCTTCTGACCGTGCTCGCCCTCAACCTCGTGGGTGAGGGGCTGAACGACGCGCTGAATCCCAAGCTGGCGCGAAAGGGCCGTTCCTGATGACCGAGACGCCTCTCCTCGACGTCCGCAACCTGACCATCGCCCTGCCGCGCGGCGCCGACCGCCCGCACGCGGTCGAGGACCTGACCTTCACGCTGGAGCCCGGGGAAATCCTCTGCGTGGTGGGCGAGTCCGGGTCGGGCAAGTCGATGACCGCGCACGCCGTGATGGGCCTGCTGCCCAAGGCGGTGACGGTGTCCGCCGGCGAGATCCGCCACCAGGGCACCAACGTGTTCAGCCTGCCGGAGCGCGACCAGCGCGCGCTCCGCGGCGGCCGCATCGCCATGATCTTCCAGGAGCCGATGACGGCGCTGAATCCGCTGATGCGGGTCGGCGACCAGATCGACGAGGTTCTGCGCTACCACACAACGCTCGACCGCGCCGCCCGCCGGGCGCGCGTGGTGGAACTTCTCGCCTCGGTCGGCCTGCCGGAGCCGGACCATCTGCGCCGCAGCTACCCGTTCCGCCTGTCGGGCGGCCAGCGCCAGCGCGTGATGATCGCCATGGCGCTGGCGGTCGAGCCGGACATCCTGATCGCCGACGAGCCGACGACCGCGCTCGACGTCACCACCCAGAAGCAGATCCTGGAGCTGATCCAGGACATCCAGGCCAAGCGCCGCATGGGCGTGATGTTCATCACCCACGACTTCGGCGTGGTGGCGGAGATCGCCCACCGCGTGGCGGTGATGCAGCGCGGCCGGATCGTCGAGATCGGCAGCGCCGAGGAGGTGCTGAACCATCCGAAGCATCCCTACACCCGCCAGCTCATCGCCGCCGTCCCGCACCTGATCGAGCACCGCGAGGACTTCACCCGCGCGCGCCAGCCGGTGCTGACGGCGGAGAAGGTGTGCAAGACCTTCCACCTCGGCGGCGGCTTCTTCACGCCGGGGCGCAAGGTGGTGGCGGGCGACGACCTGTCGCTGACCATCCACCAGGGCGAGACGGTCGGTCTGGTCGGCGAATCCGGCTCCGGCAAGTCGACGCTGGGCCGATCCATCGTCGGGCTGATCAAGCCGGATTCGGGCAGGATCCTGTTCGAGGGCGTCGATCTGCTGTCGCTGTCGCGCCCGGCCTTCCGGCCCTACCGGCGGCACGTGCAGATGGTCTTCCAGGACCCCTACGCCTCGCTGAACCCGCGCCACACCGTGGGCGACATCATCACCCAGGGGCCGGTGGCCTTCGGCGAGGACCGCCACAAGGCGCTCGACAAGGCGAAGGCGCTGCTCAAGCTCGTCGGGCTCGACGCCTCGGCGGCGGAGCGCTTCCCGCATGAGTTCTCCGGCGGGCAGCGCCAGCGCATCTCCATCGCCCGCGCCCTGGCGCTGGAGCCGAAGCTGCTGATCGCCGACGAGCCGGTGTCGGCGCTCGACGTGTCGGTGCAGGCCCAGGTGCTCGACCTGCTGGAGGATCTGCGGCACCGGCTGAACCTGTCGATGCTGTTCATCACCCACGACCTGCGCATCGCCGCCCAGATCTGCGACACCATCGCGGTCATGCAGAAGGGCCGCATCGTCGAGATCGGCCCGGCGAAGGAGGTGTTCGGCAACCCGCAGCACGCCTACACCCGCACCCTGCTGGACGCCATCCCCGGCAAGGGCTGGACCATCCCGGAGGACGTGATCCCGGTGACGCGGCGGTCGGCCGCCTTGCGCAACAGCGCCTGACGGGGCGGGCATGAAGGTCGCCGTCATTGGGGCCGGGGCGGTCGGCGGTCTGATCGCCGCACGGCTGACCGCCGCCGGCCTGCCGGCAGCGCTGGTCGCCCGGCGGCGGACGCTCGACACGCTGCGGCGCGACGGGCTGACCGTCGAAGGCCCCTCGGGCCGTCCGGTGACGGTGCGGCCCGAGGTGACCGACGACACGCTGGCGCTCGGCCCGCAGGACGTGGTGGTGCTGGCGGTGCCCTCCCCCCTGCTGACCGATGTGCTGGACCTGCTTCTTCCCCTGCTGGGGCCGAAGACGCGGCTGGTGCCGGTGGTCGGCGGCGTCCCCTGGTGGTACCCGGCGGACGGGTCTCTCGGAGGCCCCCTGAAGGCGGTCGACCCCAAGGGGCTGCTGGCGGACGCCATCCCGGCGGACCGCATCGTCGGCGCCGTCGCCCGCGTGGCGGTGGAGCGGCGGACCCCCGGCTACCTGCGGCATCTGGGCGGGCTGCGGCTCGCCCTCGGCCCGGTGGCGGGCCAGCAGGACGTCAAGGATCTGGCGGCCCTGTTCGGGGCGGGCGGCTTCAACGCGCTGGCCGTGCCGGACATCCGGGCGGAGGTGTGGACGGCGCTGCTGGCGCCCTTCGCCTTCGGCCTGCTCGGCCTCGCCACTGGCAAGCCGGCGCAGGAGATCGCCCACGACGACGCTCTGCAGCCGACCTTCGCGGCGGTGGTGGAGGAACTCCTGGGCCTGTCGGCGGCGCTCGGCCACCCGGCGGCGGCGAAGGTTGAGGATGTGTGGACCATGGCCCAGCATCCGGGCCGCATCCGGCCGGCGCTGCGCGCCGACATGGCGGCGGGCCGGCGGGCGGAGATCGAGGCGGTGCTGGACGCGCCGCTGGAACTGGCGGAACGGGCGGGCCTGGGCCTGCCCACGGTGACCGGGCTGCTGACGGCGGTCCGCACCGGACCTCAACAATGATCTGGAATTGGGATCGGGATAGGGACCATGTCTGACCTGCGCATCGACGGCGACCGCCTGTGGCGGACCCTGATGGACCTCGCGACGATCGGCGCGACGCCGAAGGGCGGCCTGTGCCGGCTGGCGCTGACCGACCTCGACCGGGAAGGCCGCGACCTCTTCGTGCGCTGGTGCGAGGAGGCCGGCTGCACCGTGACCGTGGACGAGGTGGGCAACATCTTCGCCCGCCGTCCGGGCCGCAACCCCGACCGCCCCGCCGTCTGCATGGGCAGCCACCTGGACACCCAGCCGACCGGCGGCCGCTTCGACGGCATCTACGGCGTGCTGGCCGGGCTGGAGGTCATCCGCAGCTTCAACGACCAGGGCATCGAGACGGACGCCCCCATCGACCTGATCGTCTGGACCAACGAGGAGGGCGCGCGCTTCTCCCCGCCGATGCTGGGCTCCGGCGTGGCGATGGGCGTCTTCACGCTCGACCATGTGCTGGACATCCGCGACACCGACGGAGTCCGGCTGGGCGACGAGCTGGCGCGCATCGGCTACAAGGGCGAGGTCCCGGTCACCGGCCACGCCATGGGCGCCTATTTCGAGGCGCACATCGAGCAGGGCCCGGTGCTGGAGGCCGAGGACGTCGAGATCGGCGTAGTCACCGGCGCGCAGGGCCAGCGCTGGTACGAGGCGACGGTGACGGGCCGTGAATCCCACGCCGGGCCGACGCCGATGCGCCTGCGCCGCGACGCGCTGGCGGGTGCGGCCGTGATGATGGAGGCGGTGGAGACCATCGCGCTGGAGGTCGGCGGCGACGCCTGCTCGACCATCGGGCGCGTCCAGGTGCACCCGGACTCCCGCAACGTCATTCCGGGCCGCGTCTGGTTCACCATCGACCTGCGCAACCCGGACCCCGACGCGCTGGCCCGCATGGACGCCCTGCTGCGCGAGCGGCTGGCCGCCATCGCGGACAAGCGCGGCCTGACGCTGGAGCTGACCGACTTCTGGGCCTTCCCGACCACGCCCTTCGCGCCGGAGCTGGTCGGCCATGTCCGCCGCTCGGTGGAGCGGCGCGGCCTCAGCCACCGCGACATCGTGTCCGGGGCCGGCCATGACGCGGTCTATGTCGCGCGCAAGGTGCCGACGGCGATGATCTTCATTCCCTGCGAAAACGGCCTCAGCCACAACGAGGCGGAGAACATTAAGCCCGAGCACGCTGCGTCCGGCTGCGCGGTGCTGGCCGACGCGGTTCTGGCCACGGCTGGATAAAGCATAATTCCCCCTCTCCCCAGAGGGGAGAGGGGATCAATTCACTCCGGGAGCCTGTCCATGCGCTACGTCTTTGCCGAGGCCCAGTTGCGCCATCGTCCGCCGACCTTCCTGGTGCGCGGCCAGCCGAAGCCCTCGCCGGAGAAGGCGGAACGGGCGGAGGCGCTCGTCGGCTCCCTGCGGGCACGCGGCGCGACGGTGGAGGAGCCGCCGTCCTACGGCGCCGGCCCGCGCGCGGCGGTGCACTCCGCCGATTACCTGCGCTTCCTGGAAACCGCCCACGCCCGCTGGTCGGTCCTGCCCGACGCGTCGGAGGTCATCGTCCCCAACGTCCACCGCAACACCGACATGGCCGAGTATCCGACGGGCATCGTCGGTCAGGCCGGCTGGCACATGGCGGACACCGCCTGCCCGATCGGCGCCGGCACCTGGGAAGCGGTCTGCGGCGGCGCCGACACGGCGGTCCACGCGGCGCTGATGGTGGCGAGCGGTCGGGAGCGCGCGGCCTACGCCCTGTGCCGCCCGCCGGGGCACCACGCGTCCCGCGACATGGCCGGGGGCTTCTGCTACATCAACAACGCCGCCGTCGCCGCCCAGGCGATGCTGCCGGTGCTGGCCCAGCAGGGCCGCGCGCCGCGCGTCGCCGTCTTCGACGTGGACGTCCATCACGGCAACGGCACCCAGGCCATCTTCTACGAGCGCGACGACGTGCTGGTCGTGTCGATCCACGGCGACCCCAACAATTTCTACCCCTGGTTCGCCGGCTACGCGCACGAGCGCGGCAAGGGCCGCGGCCTGGGCAGCAACCTGAACATCCCCCTGCCCATGGGCACCGAGGAGTCCACCTTCCTCGACGCGGTGGACGGAGCGCTGACCCACATCGCCGCCTTCGGGCCGGAGGCGCTGGTGCTGTCGCTGGGCTTCGACACCTACGTCGGCGACCCGCTGGCCTTCTTCAAGGTGACGACGCCGGGCTTCGCCACGCTCGGCCGCAAGATCGCCGGCGCCGGCCTGCCGACCGTCGTGGTGCAGGAGGGCGGCTACGACTGCGACGCGTTGGCGGTGAATCTCGCCAGCTTCCTGGACGGTTTCGAGGGCGGACTCACGGAGGCGGCACGATGACCAGCGGAGAAATCCCGGGCGCGGAAATTCTGGTCCGGACGCTGGTGGCGAACGGCGTCGACACCTGCTTTGCCAACCCCGGCACGTCGGAGCTTCACGCGCTCGCCGCTTTCGACAGCATGCCTGGCGCGCGCTGCGTCCCGACGCTGTTCGAAGGGGTGGCGACGGGCGCGGCGGACGGCTACGCCCGCATGTCCGGCCGCCCGGCGGCCACGCTGCTGCATCTCGGGCCGGGGCTGGCGAATGGCCTCGCCAACCTGCACAACGCCCGGCGCGCCTGCGTGCCGATGGTCAACATTGTCGGCGACCACGCGACGTGGCACCGCGGCGTCGATGCGCCGCTGACCTCCGACGTGGAAGGCTTGGCGAAGCCCATGTCGGCCTGGGTGCGCACGGTGCCGGACGCGGCCTCGGTCGCCGCCGACACGGCGGAGGCCATCCGCGCCGCTCTGACCCCGCCCTGCGGCGTGTCCACCCTGATCCTGCCGTCGGACTCCTCCTGGGACGACACGGCGGCAGTGGAGCCGACCATCGTCGTGCTGCCGGCCCCCGCCGCCCCGGAAGCCGAGGCCCTGCGTGCCGCCGCCGACGCCCTGCGGAGCGGCGAGCGTGTGGTGGTCCTGCTGAACGGCCGCGCCACGCGGACGGAGGGGCTGGCCCTGGCCGGGCAAATCGCCGCCGCGACCGGCGCCACACTCTACGCCCACACCGGCGCCACCCGCATCGAGCGCGGGGCGGGCCGCGTGACGGTGGAGCGCTTCCCCTACCCCATCGACCTCGGCATCGCGGCGCTGGCCGGGGCGAAGCATATCGTCCTGATCGGTTCGGGGGAGCCGGTCGGCTTCTTCGGCTACCCCGACAAGCCCAGCCGTCTGGCTCCGGAGGATTGCCGCATCCACACCGTCGCCCCGCCGGGTGCCGACGCTCTCGCCGCCCTGCGCTGGCTGGTCGAGGCGGTGGGCGCCGCCGGCACGCCGGTTCCGGTGCAGCCGCTCGCCCTGCCCGAACCGGCGACCGGTGCTCTCACCGCCGACAGTGTCGGGCAATCCCTGGCGGCCCTGCTGCCAGAGGGCGCCATCGTGGTGGACGAGGGGATTTCCTCCAGCCCGATGGCCTACACGGCCTGCGCCGGGGCGCGCCCGCACGACTGGCTGACCATCACCGGCGGGGCCATCGGCATCGGCATGCCGCTGGCGCTGGGTGCGGCCATCGCCTGCCCCGACCGCAAGGTGGTGACCGTCCAGGCGGACGGCAGCGGCATGTACACGCTCCAGGCCCTGTGGAGCCAAGCGCGCGAGCAGGCCGACGTGGTGACCATCATCTTCGCCAACCGCCGCTACGGCATCCTGCAATGGGAGTTGGGCAACCTTGGCTTCCGGGACATCGGTCCGAACGCCCGCAACTGCACGGAGCTGGGCCGCCCCGACCTCGACTGGGTGGCGCTCGCCCGCGGCATGGGGGTGGAGGGCGGACAGGCCACCGACGCGGAGAGCTTCAACCGCCTGCTGACGACCGCCTTCTCCCGCAAGGGTCCCTTCCTGATCGAAGCGGTGATCTGAAACAGGCCCTCTCCCGTCCCGGGAGAGGGAGGGGGCCCATGGCGCAGCCATGGGGAGGGTGAGGTCCGGCACGAAGACGGCACTGATTCTTGGATTGACCCTCACCCGCCCGCTGACGCGGGCACCCTCTCCCGGGACGGGAGAGGGGATCGGGGAGAAGAAGAAACAACAGGGAGGACAGCATGACGACGCCCAGGAAGAGCGCGCGCAAAGTCATCATCACCTGCGCGGTCACCGGTTCCATCCACACGCCCAGCATGTCGCCGCACCTGCCGGTGACGCCGGACCAGATCGCGGCGGAGGCCATCGCCGCGGTGGAGGCCGGGGCGGCCATCGTCCATCTGCACGCCCGCGACCCGGAGACCGGCCGCCCCACCCAGGACCCGGAGCTGTTCCAGCGCTTCCTGCCGCGCATCAAGCAGGCGACGAAGGCCGTGGTGAACATCACCACCGGCGGCAGCGCCGCCATGACGGTGGAAGACCGGCTGCGCCCCGCCGCGCAGTTCCAGCCGGAGGTCGCGTCGCTCAACATGGGGTCGATGAATTTCGGCCTGTTTCCCATGCTGAACCGCTTCACCGCGTTCCAGCACGACTGGGAGCGCACCTATCTGGAGAACAGCCGCGACCTCGTCTTCAAGAACACCTTCCAGGACATCGAGCACATCCTGAAGACCTGCTCCGGCAACGGGACGCGCTTCGAGTTCGAGTGCTACGACATTTCCCACCTCTACACGCTGGCCCATTTCCTCGACCGCAAGCTGGTGACGCCGCCGCTGTTCGTGCAGTCGGTGTTCGGCATCCTGGGCGGCATCGGCCCGCATCCGGAGGACGTGATGCACATGAAGCGCACCGCCGACCGGCTGTTCGGCGACCAGTATGTGTGGTCGGTGCTGGGCGCCGGGCGCAACCAGATGCCCATCGCCACCCAGTCGCTGGCCCTGGGCGGCAACGTGCGCGTCGGGCTGGAGGACAATCTGTGGGCCGGTCCGGGCCGCCTCGCCACCTCCAACGCCGAGCAGGTCGCCATGGTCCGCACGCTGATCGAGGGGCTGGCGCTTGAGGTCGCCACCCCGGACGAGGCCCGCGCCATGTTGTCGCTGAAGGGTGGCGACGCGGTGAGGTTCTGACCAAGAATAAACCCTCTCCCCTCTGGGGAGAGGGAATTTCAGTTGTGAAAGCCGTGCATCCACCCCACACCCGGAATCCCATGCCATGATAAGCCGCGCTCGGGCGCTGGATCTGTCGCTGGTGGGCCTCATCAGCGTCTGCTGGGGCCTGAACTGGCCCGCCGTCAAGATCATCCTCACCCAGATCCAGCCCTGGACGCTGCGCAGCCTGGGCTTCGCCATCGGGGCGGCGGTGCTGTTCGCCTACGCGCGGTCGCGCGGGGAATCGCTGGCCGTGCCGCGCGGGCAGCGCTGGCCGCTGGCCGCCGTCGCGCTGCTGAACATGGCGGGCTTCAACATCTGCTCCGCCTTCGGGCAGATGAACATGGCAACCTCGGGCGCGGCGATCATCGCCTACACCATGCCGGCCTGGGCGACGCTGCTGGCGATCCCGATCCTGGGCGAACGGCCCGGCCCGCGCCAGTGGATGGGGCTGGCCTGCGGGCTGACGGGTCTGGCCGTTCTGCTCGGCCCCGATCTGCTGCGGCTGGGCGCCCTGCCGCTCGGCCCCGCCTTCATGCTGACCGGCGCGCTGAGCTGGGCGCTGGGCAATGTCCTGATCAAGCGGACGGCCTGGACCATGGGGCCGAACGCCATCACCGGCTGGCAGTTCGCCATCTCCCTGCCGGTGGTGCTGCCCTTCGCCCTGGCGCTGGACCCCGCCCCGACGCTGGCCCTGGAGCCGCAGGTGCTGGTGGCGCTGGTCTTCCACATCCTGGTGGCGATGGTCGGCGGCTATCTGCTGTGGTTCGCCATCGTGCGGCGGCTGAGCGTCGCGCAGGCCTCGGTCAGCTCGCTGATCGTGCCGGTGATCGGCGTGACCGGTGCCATCGTCGTGCTGGGCGAGACGCCGCCGCTGCGCACCTACGCCGCGCTGGCGCTGATCCTCTGCGCCGTCCTGCTGGTCGTGATGGTCCGCGACAAGCGGCCCGCACCCGCCCCGGCGCCAGTCACGGCGGAGCCGCGGGGGGCAGGTTCTCCCTGAAGATGACCTCGATGCGCGGCGGCTCCACGCCGTGCATCGCCTCGCGGCCCGCGCGCAGGTTGGCGAAGACGGCGGCGCAGCTCATCAGGGCGCTGCGCGGGTCCTGGGTGATGACCGCCTCCATCGTGCCGTCGATCAGAAGCGAGCGCGTTTCCGGCGTGAAGCCGTGGCCGATGAAGACGACCTCGCGCTCCCGCCGCGCCTCCTTCAGCGCGCGGGCCACGCCCTCCGCCCCACCGCCGATGGTGTAGATGCCGGCGAGGTCGGGGTGGTGGCTGAGCAGCGTCCGCGTCTGCCGGTAGCTCTTGGCCTCGTCGTCGTGGGCCTCGCGCAGCCCCACAACCTCGATGGCCGGGGCCATCTCCTTCAGAACGTTCAGGAATCCCAGCTCGCGGTCCTCATGCGCGCGGTAGCTGAGGCTGCCGGCGATCATCGCGACCTTGCCCGCCCGCCCGCCGAGGAAGCGAGCGAACAGGTAGCCCGCCGTCCGCCCCGCCGCCCGGTTGTCGAGCCCGACATAGGCGGCCCGCCGGCAGTTCTGCACGTCGGAGATCAGCGTCACCGTCGGCACGTTGCGCGCCGCCAGCTCGTTCACCGCCTCGCGCACCGCCGGATGCTCCAGCGCCATGAAGGCCACCCCGTCGACCTTGCGCCAGTGCTGGAGCAGGCTGCGCGCCAGCAGGTCGGGGTTGAAGCTCTTGATGAACTCCACCTGCGCGCGGATGCCCAGCGGGGCCAGCGCCGATTCCGACTGGCGGATGAGCTGGCCGAGCCGCGTCAGGTAGCGGTTCGTCCCGTCGGGCAGCAGGAAGGCCAGCCGCACCGGCTTCGGCCCGAGCGCCGCGCCAAGGTCCGATTCCGGGATGTAGTCCAGCTCCGCCGCCGCCTTCATCACGCGCTGCACGGTCGCCGGGCGCACGCCGGGGCGGTGGTTCAGCACGCGGTCCACGGTGGCGGTGGACACGCCGGACAACCGCGCGATGTCGGCGATCCGCGGCAGTCCACGGGCGTTTTCGGGGGGTGCGGCGACGGCGTCCGCATCATCCTGCATCACGGCTCAAAACCCTCCAATCCCATCAAATCACATCATCATTCGCGTTTGACACAGGCCATTCGCGCACATACCGTCCAACCAACAATCACCGTCGAACATCAAACTACATCAACGTTTCCTGGGAGGAAAGCATGAACCCGCTCTCGCGCCGCACTATGCTCAAGGGGTTGGCCGCCACTCCGGCGGTTGGATTGGCCGCGGGGGCCGGCACCGCCACGCTGATCGGCGCGCCGCGCATCGCCCGCGCCGCCGAGTTCGACTTCAAGTACGGCAACAACCTGCCGCTGACCCACCCGCTGAACGTCCGCTCGCACGAGGCGGCGGAGCGCATCCGCCGCGAGACCAACGGCCGGGTCGACATCCAGATCTTTCCGAACAACCAGCTCGGCGGCGACACCGACATGCTGTCGCAGGTGCGCAGCGGCGGCATCACCTTCTTCACGCCATCGGCGCTGGTCATCGCCACGCTGGTCCCGGTGGCCGCCATCAACGCCGTCGGCTTCGCCTTCGCCGATTACGGGCAGGTCTGGTCCGCCATGGACGGCAAGCTGGGCGAGCATGTGCGCGGCGCCATCTCCAAGGTCGGCCTGCACGCCTTCGAGAAGATGTGGGACAACGGCTTCCGCCAGATGACCAGCGGGGCCAAGCCGATCCAATCCGCCGCCGACATGGACGGGCTGAAGATCCGCGTGCCGGTCAGCCCGCTCAGCATCGCCATGTTCAAGTCGCTGTCCGCCGCCCCGGCCAGCCTGCAGTTCTCGGAGGTTTATTCCTCGCTGCAGACGCGCATCGTCGACGCGCAGGAGAACCCGCTGCCGATCATCCAGGTCGCCAAGCTGTACGAGGTGCAGAAGTACTGCGCCCTGTCCAACCACATCTGGGACGGCTTCTGGTTCATCGCCAACGGACGCGCGTGGCGCGGCCTGCCGCCCGACCTGCAGAAGATCGTCTCCACCGCGATCAACGACGCCGGCGTGCAGCAGCGCGAGGACATCAAGGCGCTGAACCAGTCGGTGCAGGCCGACCTGCAGTCCAAGGGCCTGGCCTTCAACCAGCCCTCCCCCGACAGCTTCCGCGCCAAGCTCCGCGACAGCGGCTTCTACGGCGAATGGAAGGGCCGCTTCGGCGACGAGGCCTGGGCGCTGCTGGAAAGCGCCGTCGGCAAGCTCGCCTAAAGAACGGCCTGTAGAACGGCTGTGGACAACACGGGAAGGGAGGGTGCGGCTTTGTCTCACCACGCGACGGCGCTCGACGAGGGCGGCGCCATGCCAGGGGCCGCGTCCGGCGGTTCCTGGACCGATCGGCTCGACCGCGGCCTCGCCGCGACGGTGGAGGGCGTCGCCGCCCTCATCGTTCTGGCCGAGATCGCCATCCTGCTGGCCGGGGTGACGGCGCGCTACGTCTTCCACGCGCCGCTGGTGTGGTCGGACGAGCTGGCCTCGATCCTCTTCCTGTGGCTGTCCATGCTGGGCGCCGTGGTGGCGCTGCGCCGCGGCGAGCACATGCGGATGACCGGTCTGGTCAGCCGCGTCGGCCCGACGCCGCGCGCCCTGCTGGAGACCCTGGCGATCACGGCTCCCATCGCCTTCCTGGCGATGATCCTGCACCCCGCCCTGGACTACGCCATGGAGGAGCAGTTCATCGTCACCCCGGCGCTGGAGATCAGCAACGCCTGGCGCGCGGCGGCCCTGCCGACCGGGCTGGGGCTGATGGCGGTGGTGGCGCTGATCCGGCTGATGCGGATGCGCAACCTCCGGATCACGCTCGCGGCGGTCGCGCTGACCGCGGCGGTGACCGTGGCCTTCTGGCTGGCCGGCCCGCTGCTGAAGCCGCTGGGGCAGGCCAACCTCGTCATCTTCTTCGTCGGCGTGGTCGCCGCCTGCGTGTTCGGCGGCGTCCCCATCGCCTTCTCCTTCGCGCTGGCCACCTTCGGCTATCTGGCGCTGACCACCTCGACCCCGCTGCTCGTCATGGTCGGGCGGCTGGACGAGGGCATGTCGCACCTGATCCTGCTGGCGGTGCCGCTGTTCGTCTTCCTCGGCCTGCTGATCGAGATGACCGGCATGGCCCGCGCCATGATCCAGTTCCTCGCCAGCCTGCTCGGCCATGTGCGCGGCGGCCTGTCCTACGTGCTGATCGGGGCGATGTATCTGGTGTCGGGCATTTCCGGCTCGAAGATCGCCGACATGGCCGCCATCGCGCCGGTGCTGTTCCCGGAGATGAAGAAGCGCGGCGCCCCTCCCGGCGACCTCGTCGCCCTGCTGTCGGCGACCGGCGCGCAGACCGAGACCATCCCGCCCTCCATCGTCCTCATCACCATCGGTTCGGTCACCGGCGTGTCGATCGCGGCGCTGTTCGCGGGCGGCCTGCTGCCGGCGGTGGTTCTGGGTGCCGCCCTCTGCGCCGTCGTCTGGTGGCGCTACCGCCATGAGGATCTGAGCCACATCCGCCGCCCGCCGGCGTCGGAGATCGCCCGTCTGGCCGTGGCCGCCCTGCCCGCCATCCTGCTGCCCTTCGTCATCCGCGCCGCGGTGGTGGAAGGTGTGGCGACAGCGACCGAGGTGTCGACCATCGGCATCGCCTACTCCACCCTCATGGGCCTGCTGGTCTACCGCCAGTTCGACTGGGCGCGGCTGAAGCCGATGCTGATCGAGACGGCGTCGCTGACCGGGGCGATCATCTTCATCGTCGGCTGCGCCACCGCCATGGCCTGGGGCCTGACACAGTCCGGCTTCTCCCGCGCGCTGGCCCTGTGGATGGCCGACATCCCCGGCGGCGGCTACGGCTTCCTCGCCATCTCCATCGTCGCCTTCATCATCCTGGGCAGCGTGCTGGAGGGCATCCCCGCCATCGTCCTGTTCGGCCCGCTGCTGTTCCCCATCGCCCGCGACGCCGGGGTGCACGAGGTGCATTACGCGATGGTGGTGATCTTCGCCATGGGCATCGGCCTGTTCGCCCCGCCCTTCGGCGTCGGCTACTACGGCGCCTGCGCCATCAGCAAGGTCAGCCCGGACGAAGGCCTGAAGCACATCTGGGGCTACGTCGCCGCCCTCCTCGTGGGCCTGATCGTGGTCGCCGCCATTCCGTGGATTTCCACCGGCTTCCTTCCCTACTGAAGCGGTTAGAAAATGATCTCTTCCATCATTTTCCAACCGTGAAACCCGGCAGATCAATGCCAAGGCATTGATCGAGAGGGTCATGCCGACGGCGCCTTCAGGTGCCGACGGCATGAAGCCTCGCCGGTCCCCTCATAACGATAAAATCAGGAGTTCCTTCATGAGCCGATTCTTCGGCCAGATCCGGCAGGCTGGCTACGTCGTCGACGACATCGAAGCCGCCATGGACTACTGGAGCCGCACCCTGGGCATCGGCCCGTGGTTCTACAACGAGCGGGTTCCGATCAAGAACTACACCTACCGCGGGGAGCGGTACGAGGTTCACAACTCTGTGGCGCTCGCCAACTCCGGCCCGCTCCAGATGGAACTGATCCAGACCCGCAACGACGCGCCGTCGATGTACCGCGACTTCCTGAAGGCGGGCCGCACCGGCCTCCAGCACGTCGCCTACTGGACCGAGAACTACGACGCCGACTTGGAGCGTCTGACTGGCCAGGGCTTCAAGCCGGTGATGAGCGGCGAGGTCGGCGAGAAGGGCCGCTTCGTCTATTTCGACACCGAGTACCACCCCGGCACGGTGATCGAGCTGTCGGAGGTCGCCGGGCCAAAGGGCAAGATGTTCGACCTGATCCGCAACGCCTCCCTCGACTGGGACGGCCGCGATCCGGTCCGGCCCTTCCCCGACCTCAGCCGCCTGTGAGTCTCGCCATGCGCTCCGACCGCTTCGAGGCGACCTATCTGATCGAGACCCCGCTGGACCCCGCCAAGGTGGCGGAGGTCATGGCGGGGGAGCAGTCCTGCGGCACCTTCACCCGCGTCCACGGCGAGACGGACGACCTGCGCGCCCGCGCCCGCGCCGTGGTGGAGCGGGTGGAGGAGCTGGAACCCGCGGCCTCCCCCAGCCTGCCGAACACGTGGCTGGAGCGGCAGAAGCGGCCCGGACCGTGGCGGCGCGCCCGCGTCGCCATCAGCTTCCCCACCGGCAACGTCGGCGCCAACCTGCCGACGCTGGCCGCGACGGTGGCCGGCAACCTGTTCGACCTGGGCGAGGTGACCGGCCTGCGGCTCGACTCCGTCCGCCTGCCCGCCGCCTACCGCAAGCAGTTCGACGCGCCGCGTCACGGCGTGGCCGGCACGCGGCGGCTGACCGGGGTGGAGCGCGGGGCGCTGGTCGGCTCCATCATCAAGCCGAACCTCGGCCTGTCGGCGGAGGAGACCGGCGAGCTGGTCGGCACGCTCTGCGCCACCGGGCTGGACTTCATCAAGGACGACGAGATCTGCGCCGATCCGGTCCACGCCCCGCTGGCCCAGCGCGTGCCGGCGGTGATGGACCGGGTGCGCCGCCACCAGGACCGCACCGGCAAGCACGTCATGGTCGCCTTCAACATCAGCGACGAGACGGACGCCATGCGCCGCCACGCCGATCTGGTGGAGCGCGAGGGCGGAAGCTGCGTGATGGTCAGCCTGAACTGGTGCGGCTTCTCCGCCGTGCAGACCCTGCGCCGCCACAGCGGGCTGGTGCTGCACGGGCACCGCAACGGCTTCGGCGCCCTGTCGCGCCACCCCAGCCTGGGCATCGGCTTCGACGCCTACCAGACGCTGTGGCGGCTCGCCGGGGTGGACCACATGCACGTCCACGGCCTCCAGGGCAAGTTCGCCCAGCCGGACGGGGAGGTGATCGACGGCGCCAAATCCTGCCTCACCCCGCTGGCCGAGGGCTGCGACGACGCCGTGATGCCGGCCTTCTCCTCCGGCCAGTGGGCGGGGACCGTGCCCGTCACCTGGGACGCGGTGGGGACGGACGACCTGCTGTTCATGTCCGGCGGCGGCATCATGGCCCATCCGGATGGCCCCGCCGCCGGCGTGACGAGCATCCGCCAGGCCTGGGCCGCAGTGCGCGAGGGAGTCACCCTGCCGGACGCCGCCGCGACCCGGCCGGAGCTGAAGCGCGCCCTGGAGTTCTTCGGAGCGGGCAAGTGACGGCGGCGCCCCCACCGCCCCGCCCCGGCCCCCGTCTGGGCTGGTACGGGGACGACTTCACCGGGGCCACCGACACGCTGGCCACGCTGGCGAAGGCCGGGCAGCGGGCGCTGCTGCTGCTGGAGATTCCCGACGCGGAGCGGCTGGCCGGCCTCGGCCCGCTGGACGCGCTGGGGATCGCCGGGGCGTCGCGCACCATGGACCCGGAGGCCCTGCGGACGGAGCTGGAGCCGGTGGGGCGCTTCTTCGCCGGGCTCGGCGTGCCGGTGATGCACTACAAGTGCTGCTCGACCTTCGACAGCGCGCCACAGGTCGGCAGCATCGGGGCGGCGGTGGCCGCCCTGCGACCCTTCTTTCCCAACCGCTTCCTGCCGGTGGTCGGCGGCCAGCCGAACATCGGGCGCTACTGCCTGTTCAGCACGCTGTTCGCCGCGGCGGGCACCGGGGGGACGGTCCACCGCATCGACCGCCACCCGACGATGAAGGCCCATCCGGTGACCCCGATGACGGAGGCCGACCTGCGCCTCCACCTCAGCGCGCAGGGGCTGGAGGGGATGGGCGCCCTGCACTACCCGGATTACGGGCTGGCCCGTGGAGCGCTCGACGAAAAGCTGGACCGGATGGTGGCGGGCGGTGCGCCCGCCGTCCTGCTGGACATCGCCCAGCCGGCGGATCTGGCGCCCGTCGGGCGGCTGATCTGGGAGCGCGCGCGGCGCTCGCCCCTTCTGGCGGTTGGCCCAAGCGGCGTGGTCCAGGCGCTGGCCACCCAATGGGAGCGCGACGAAGCGGTCGGCGACGCCCCCCTGGACCCGGCGGAGGGGCCGGTCTTCGTGCTGGCCGGCAGCCTGTCGCCGGTCACGCGCAAGCAGATCGCCGCGGCAAACTCCTTCCACCGGATGCCGGCGGACGCCGGCGCGCTGTGCCGTGACCCCGCCTACCGCGAACGGCTGCGGAGCGAGATCGCCGGCCATCTGGGCCAGGGCCGGAGCGTGCTGGTGTGGACCGCCCCGGCGGAGGGCGAGGCGCCCGACACCGCCCAGTCCGCCGCCATCGCCGACGCGACCGCGGACTTCGTCGCCTCGGTCGCCCACGCGGTGCCGCTGCGCCGCCTGGGCATCGCCGGGGGCGACACCTCCAGCAAGGCGGTGAAGGCGCTGGGCCTGTGGGGCCTGTCCTACCGGACGGCGCTCAGCCCCGGTGTGACGGTCAGCCTGACCCACAGCGCGCACCCGCCCACCGACGGCGTCGAGCTGATGCTCAAGGGCGGACAGATGGGATCGGAGGATTTGTTCGAACGGCTGGTGCACGGAGGGTGAGCGTTCTCGCCCCCCTCCACCTCACACGTCACCCATGGCCCCTAGGTAGTCTTACGTACGCAAAGCCCCTTAGGTACAAGACCGAACTGCACAGGGTACCCCGCAGCGCATAACTTCGGCTCATCGAGCGGTTGCCCCACGGGGACGGGCCGCTTCCACGAACGCCGAGGGGCCCGACATGCACGCTCACACCGCCATCGCCGCCCAGCCGACGCGCGTTCCGCACGGCCATCAGGCCGCCGTGATGGCGATGCCGCGTGTCGCCCCCTCCCGCCCCGCCGCCGGCTTCGCCGCCAACGACGCCGATCCCCTGGCCGCCATCGCCCAGTTCCGGGTGTTCGACCGCGAGCAGTCCATCTTCGCCGAGGGCGAGGCCGCCGACGCCGTTTTCCGGGTGGTGGACGGCATGATCCGCCTCTACAAGCTGCTGCCGGACGGGCGCCGCCAGATCATCGGCTTCCTCCAGGCCGGCGACATGGTCGGGCTGGCCTTCGCCGACCGCTACCTCTACTCGGCCGAGGCGATCACCGCCTCCACCGTCCAGCGCATCCCGCGCTGCCAGCTCGATGCCCTGCTCGACGCCCAGCCCGCCCTGGCCCGCCGCCTGCTGTCGGTCACCACCTCCGAGCTGGTGGCGGCGCAGGACCAGATGCTGCTGCTGGGCCGCAAGTCGGCGCTGGAGAAGCTGGCCAGCTTCCTGCTGGCCCTGAGCCGCCGCGCCGGTGCCGGCCGGGCCATCGCCCTGCCGATGAGCCGCTGCGACATCGCCGACCATCTCGGCCTGACCACGGAGACGGTGTCGCGCGGCTTCACCAAGCTGAAGACCTCGCGCCTGATCCGCATCCTGGACGGCGGCCGGGTCGAGCTGCTGGACGCCGAGGCCCTGGCCGATCTGGCCGATTGCGCTTGAACCACTGCGTCTCATCCCCAGCGTTCCGATCACCCCCCGAACTCTGGGGAAATCCATCCGGCCGGCCGCAACGTACCCCTTACTCCGTTTGCGTTGCAGTCAGGCCGAACCATGGAGTCTGTTCCCCACATCCTCGTCGCCGAGGATGAGCGCCTCGAAGCCCTGGCCCTTGCCGACACGCTGGAAGGCCAGGGGCTTCGCGTCACGCTGACCCACAACGGGTTGGAAGCCATCACCGCCCTGGAAAGCGGCCCGGCGTCGCTGCTGATGACCGACCTGCGGATGCCGGTGATGGATGGCAACGAGCTGATTCGCCGGACCCGGGCGCGGCGGCCCGCCCTGCCGGTGATCGTCATGACCGCCGACAGCGGCGCCCTCTGGCACCCGGAGTCGGAGCGGCTGCGCGTCCTGCACAAACCCTTCAGCTTCCAGGCGGCGATCGGCGCGGTCCGCGCCATGCTCGACCGGGTCGGGACGACCGGATAAAGCCGGGCGTCAGCCCTATTCGCCGACGTCGTCCTTTTGGGCGGCGGGGCGGGCCGGCGGTTCGATCACCGGGCCGACCTTCACACTGCGGGCGGACAGCGGAACGATGTCGCCGATCGGCATGTAGGAGCCATCGGCCAGTTGCTGCGCCGGCTCCCACCGCCCCTCGACCTTGATCCAGCGGTAAACGTTGTTGCTGCTCATGTCGTCACCACGAAGTTAGGAAAGACGAAAGGGGCGGCGTTGCCGCCGCCCCTTCATCAAATACAAGGATCGTCCTTGCGGAAGGCTTACTCGGCCTTGCCGTTGACGGCGTCCTTAAGGGCCTTGCCGGCGGAGAACTTCGGCGCCTTGGAAGCGGCGATCTTGATCTCCGCGCCGGTCTGCGGGTTGCGGCCCGTGCGCTCGCCGCGCTCGGCGATCTCGAACTGGCCGAAGCCCGGCAGCTTGACCGTCTCCCCCTTGACCAGCGCGTCCTGCAGGCTCTCCAGAACCGCGTCCAGCGCCTTGCCGGCGTCGGCCTTCGTGCCGCCCAGCTTGCCGGCGATCGCGTCGATGAGATCGGCCTTCGTCATTCCCTACTCCCCTTGTTCATGGAGGAACCCCAGCATTCTCCAGGGCTCCAGGCGCTTCTGACCTACTCCGCCCCGCGTCCGCGCGCAAGCCAATCCCGTGGCGATTTTTTCCCCCGGAGCGGATTAAGCCACGGCATGATCCGTATGCCGAGTGTGAGGAACCAATCCGGGACGGTGATGAAAGACGAGCTGGGACAGCATCTGGACGTTCTGAGGCGCTACGCCCTGGTCCTGATGCGCGACCCCGACCAGGCGGAGGACCTTGTCCAGGAGGCGCTCGTCAAGGCCATCGAGGGCGCGTCGTCCTTTACGGACGGGCGCGATCTGCGCAAGTGGCTGCTCGCCATCGTCCACAACACCTTCGTGGACCGCTGGCGGCGCCAGCAGGCCGAACGCCAGGCGACCGGCGAGCTGATCTCGATGGCGGAGGAAGGCTCCCCGCCCGCGCAGTTGAGCCACGTCCATCTGGGCCAGACCATCGCGGCCCTGATGACCCTGCCGGTCGAACAGCGGGAGGCCCTGGTGCTCGTGGCGCTCGACGGCATGTCCTACCGGGACGCCGCCGAATGCCTGGGCATCCCCGTGGGCACCCTGATGTCCCGTCTGGGCCGTGCGCGCGACGCGCTGCGGGCCAAAACGGGCGGCGGGCGCCAGCCGGCGTCAGACCAGTCCGACCGATCCCCATCAGACCGGGTCCAGCGCCCCCCGTTGCGCGTGGTGAAATGACGATGAACGAACCGATCAGCGACATCGACCTGAACGCCTATGTGGACGGCGAACTCGACGCGCAGCGCCGCATCGAGGTTGAGGCCTATCTGGAAGCCAACCCGGAGGAGGCGGCCCGCGTCATGCACGACATGCGGGTGCGCGACGAGATCAGCCTGTTCATGGCCGGCCCCACCCTGGAGAAGGCCGAGCCGGCCCCGCCCGAACCGCCTGCCGCCCCGGCCCAGCCGGCGGTCGGCGCCGGCGCGCCACTGCCGCGCCGCAAGCAGTGGGGCGCCCTGTGGCGGCGGCCGGCGGCCGAACTGATGAATCGGGCACGGGCGCGGGCCGCCACCGGCTCGGGCCGTGGGCGGCGCGCCGTGGCGGCACTCTGCCTCGTCGGGCTCGGCTGGACGGCGCACAGCGCGGTGTCCTCCCTCTCGGTCAACCCCGTCGCCACGGCCCACGCGGCCACCCACTACATCACCATCGCGGCCCAGACCCACCAGCAGGCGCTGCACAGCGGGATCGACTTCAAGCCCTTCGCCGACGCCGCCCAATCCCTGGTGAACCGACTCGCCTCCGCCAACCCGGAGGTCGCGGTGCCGATCCCGCAGCTCGACATCGGGCAGGCGCCGGACGGGCTGCGCACGGTGGCCTGGGATGGTGGGGTCGCGGTGCAGGCGGCCTACCGCCACGGCGGATCGGAACTGATCACGCTGTTCGCCAGCGAGGTCGACCGCTTCGCCGTCACCGAACCCCAGGCGGAACGGATCGGCAATGTCTCGGTCGCCTACTGGCAGGTCGGGACGACGGTCTACGCGCTGTGCGGCGAACAGCCGGAGAAGGAAATCCTGGCCCACGCCCGCGACGCCCGCATGGCGTGGTTCTAAAGCATACGCATTGAACGACAAGCCTCTGAACGACAAGCATCCGAAGGACATGGTGAGACGATGAGCGGACCCTTCTACGGAAACCAATTCGGCAGCGCGGCGCCGGCCTACGGCGCGGCGTTCGACGAGGGCCTGCGCAAGCACATGCTGCGGGTCTACAACTTCATGATGCTCGGCCTTGGCGTGACGGGGCTGGTGGCGCTGTTCGTGGCGAGCACGCCGGCGCTGTACGTTCCGATCTTCACGACCCCGCTGAAGTGGGTGGTGATGCTGGCGCCGCTGGCCTTCATCATGGTGCTGTCCTTCCGCTTCCACGCGATGTCGGCGACCGCGCTGCAGGGGCTGTTCTGGGCCTTCTGCGCGGTGATGGGCGTGTCGATGGCGTCGATCTTCCTGGTCTTCACCGGGGCCAGCGTGGCGCGGGTGTTCTTCATCACCGCGGCGATGTTCGCGGCGATGAGCCTGTGGGGCTACACCACCAAGGCCGACCTGTCGAAGATGGGCTCGTTCCTGATGATGGGCCTGATCGGCATCGTCATCGCCAGCCTGGTCAACATCTTCGTTGGCTCCAGCGCGCTGCAGTTCGCCATCTCGGTCATCGGCGTGGTCATCTTCACCGGCCTGACCGCCTACGACACCCAGCGCATCAAGGAAGAGTACGCCGAGGGTTACGGCCACGAGGGCAACACCAAGCTCGCCGTCATGGGCGCCCTCTCGCTCTACCTCAACTTCATCAACCTCTTCCAGATGCTCCTCCAGCTCATGGGCAACCGCGAGGAGTAAGGCGGCGCTTCCATCCGGCGCACCGCCTGCCAGAAAGGGCCGGCCGCTTCCCGCGGCCGGCCCTTTTCCTTTTTATGGCTTGCCGGTTGCCGGAGCGGCGTCCGGTCTGGGCGGATACTCCACGGACACGATGTGCAGGGAGTTGTTCGGGAAGGAGCAGGCCGCTTCCGGCGCCATCTGGGATGCCGGATCGAAGGCGTAGGGACGGGGGGAACGGCCGGCCATCGCCCCGTTCCTCCCTTCAGCCGCCCCGGCCGCCGCCGTCTGCACGCCCGGCCCGGTCACCCGCGACGTCCAGGGTGCCCCGGTGAAGACGCCCGGCGTGGACTCTTCCGCCCACAGCCACAGCACGCGGGTGCCCACCGGCTGCGGCTGCGTGAAGGAGTGCAGCACCCGCTCGCAGGTCTCCCGGTCCATGTTGTGGATCGCCCGTTCGACCACCGTGTTCTCCGTCCGGGGCGTCCATCGCGACAGCAGCAGCGAGCCGAGGGCCACGCTGACCGCCACCCCGCCCAGAGAGCAGGCGACCACCAGCCGGAAACTGCCGTCGTCCTTTGCCATTCCGTGACTCCGCCATCGATTGTCCATGCCCCCCTCCGCCGACACGACCACACCCCTGCACCGCTCCGCCCTGTCCCGCTCCGCCCTTGTCCCGCTCCGCAAGGCCGGCCCGGAACGCCGAAAAGGGGACCACGCGCGTGGTCCCCTTCGGTCGATCCGCTGAAGCGGAGGTTATGGGCTGGCCGCCGCCGTGACCGGACCCGTACCCTGCTGGGCGGCGAGTTCGGCGTTGCGGGCATGGTGCTTGCGCAACATGGGCCGCAGGACGGTGATGGCGCAGACCGCCGCGAACAGATCCATGGTGGCGCAGATGTAGAGCACGGTCGCCCAGGTGCCGGTGGCTTCCATCAGCAGGTTGCCCAGCGGGACCAGGAGAGCCGCGATGCCCTTGGCGCAGTACAGCACGCCGTAGATCTTCGCCGCGTGCTTGGTGCCGAAGGTGTCCGCCGAGGTCGCGCTGAACAGGCTGTACACTTCGCCCCAGGCCAGGAACACCATGCCCGACAGGATCAGGAACATGATCGGGTCGTGGCCGAAGCGGCTGAGCATCAGGATGCCGATGCCTTCGAAGGTGAAGGCGATGAACATGGTCGCTTCACGGCCGATGTGGTCGGAGATGAAGCCGAACAGCGGACGGGAGATGCCGTTCATCACGCGGTCGAGCATCAGCGCGAAGGGCAGTGCCGCCATGGTGATGCCGAACAGACTGATCGGAGCTTCCTTCACGCCCAGATCGTGGGCGATCACGCCGAGCTGGGCCACCGCCATCAGACCGCCCGAGACGGTGCAGATGAACATGACCATCATGACCCAGAACACCGGCGTCTGCAGCGCTTCCTTCAGCGTGTAGTCGCGGCGGGACTGCAGGACCTTGGTCGAGGACTTCACCTGATCCTTCTGCGGGGCGCGCAGGAAGAAGGCGGCGGCGATGATGATCGTGCCCTGCAGCAGGCCAAACCAGAAGAAGGCCGCCTGGTAGCCCGAGGAGTGGATCATGTTGGCGATCGGCAGGATGGTCAGGGCCGAGCCGGCGCCGTAGCCGCCCGCAGTCAGGCCGACGGCGAGGCCGCGCTTGTCCGGGAACCACTTGATGGCGCTGTTGACGCAGGTGGCGTAGACGCAGCCGACGCCGACGCCGCCGATGGCCGAGCCGAAATAGAGCATGCCGAGCGAGCCGGCGTAGCTGTCGATGATCCAGGAGAGGCCGGTCATCACGCCGCCGAAGGCGACGATGACGCGGGGGCCGTAGCGGTCGATGAAGTAGCCTTCGATGGGGGTCAGCCAGGTCTGGACGACGACGAAGACGGTAAAGGCGGTCTGGATCGAAGCGCGGGTCCAGCCGTGGGTGGCCTGGATTTCCGGCACGAAGAGCGTCCAGGCATACTGGATGTTGGCCGCGGCCACCATGCAGACGATGCCGACGACGATCTGCATCCAACGCGCGCCTTCGGAAATGGGCGCCTGCTTGCCGCCAGGCGGTGCAGCGATGGACTGACTCATTACTCTTCCTCCCCAATGCGGTGATCGAACACTCAACTCAGCCGGGCGGGGCCGATGGTTGTTGTCGCATTGCCTTTCTTCGGGGCTTGCGTGCCCTTCACGTCTTGGCGGGAGCACCACCGCCACCGTTGGGAGAGGCTTGGTGTTCCGCATTTCGTACTTGGTATACCACACAATCAGCGGAACACAACATCCGTTTCAGGAATCACAGCACAAATAGTCCCCCTTGTCGCAACTATCGTTGCAGGTATGCCTTGCGCAAAATCAGCATTGGCGATGCCAAACTTTCGTACTATGACTTTGAAGTAACAAAAAAAAGGCCGCGCCAAAGCAGGCGCGGCCTCTGATTGAGTTCGCTTCACTTACGATCACAACAGTGGAGAAGCCGTTACACCAAGAACGGCTGTTCCAATCTTACAGGACTTCAGATCATCAGCAACCTCATAGTCGATCTAATCTGCATGCCCTGTATGAGTCGGAAATAAACAATCCGGAGGCCCAAATCACACCAAGGCCATCCGACCTCCTTATCCCCTCTTCACTCAGTTTACGATCCCGCGGCCCGCTTAATCCCGGGGGCCCTCAAAAAAAAGTTCGCTCATCGAATTATCCGTCCAAGCCGCCATCGCGAGGCCAAGGCTGCGGCGTACCGGTGTGGCGTCGATCGCACGCCCGGCCGGATGGAACAGAAGGAACGCTCAACCTGTTGTTGGAACATCCGGCGGCCTTTCCGGCCGTCGGCATCGCTACCGCCCGCCAAAAACGGGAGCCGCCATGAACCGCCGCCAATCGCAGGGTCCGTTACCGGACCCCGTCCGCTTCCCGTCCCGCGCCGCTGCCAGCCCGCCCCTACCCGATCCCGGCGCGAAGCGGCGGGAGATCGCCATGTTCCTGATTCTAGCGGTGGTGATCTGGCCGATCCTGTCGGTCGCCGTCGTGGGCGGCTACGGCTTCCTGGTCTGGATGTCGCAACTCATCATGGGTCCGCCCGGTCCGCCCCCGGTCTGAGGGGGGCTGTGCCATGGTCGATGAATCGGTCGATTTGGGGCGGCGGGGATTTCTTCGCGGACGGCGGCGCGCTGAGCCGGCGCCGTTGCGCCCGCCCTGGTCCCGGATGGACCGCTTCACCGACCTGTGCACCCGCTGCGGCGCCTGCGCCGACTCCTGCCCGGAGGGCATCGTCCGCCGGGGGGACGGCGGCTTTCCCGAGATCGACTTCCGGCAGGGGGAATGCAGCTTCTGCGGCGCCTGTGCCGATTCCTGCCCCGAACCGGTCTTCGACCGCACCGCCGCCCGCCCCTGGACGCTGGCGGCGCGGATCGGCCCGTCCTGCCTCGCCATAAACCGCGTCGTCTGCCGGAGCTGCCGCGACGCCTGCCCGGAATCGGCCATCCGTTTCGCCCTGGCGCCGGGTGGCGTAGCGGTTCCCACGGTGGAGGACGGCGCCTGCACCGGCTGCGGCGCCTGCTTGGCCGCCTGTCCCGCCGACGCCGTCACCCTGCACCCCGGACCGGAGACCACCCATGCACTCTGATGCCCCCGACCGGCCGGCCGACGCGCTGGCGGAATGGCACATCGCCTCGATCCTCGTCCATCTGCGGCCCGAGCGCAGCCCCGATGTGCGTGCCGCCGTCGCCGCGCTGGGCGACGTGGAGGTCCATGCCGAGGAGCGGGGCCGGATGGTGGTGACCGTGGAAGGTCCCCACGAGGGCCGGATCGCCGACCGCATGACCGCGATCCACTTGATGCCCGGCGTGATGTCGGCGGTCATGGTCTTCCACCACGCCGAGCCGATGGCGGCCCGCAGCGCGGACGAGGTCGGTACGGCGCGGCGTTGACGCGCCAGATTTTACATTCGTCAAGAAAAGGGGGGAGGAAACCCATGCTTGACCGGCGGGATTTCATCAAGGCGCAGGCGGTTGCGGCCGCCGCGACGGCGGGGGGCATCAGCCTGCCCGCCATGGCCCAACCATCCATGGTGGCGGGCGAGGACGCCCAGCTCACCTGGTCCAAGGCGCCTTGCCGCTTCTGCGGCACCGGATGCAGCGTCATGGTCGCCACCAAGGACAACCGCGTCGTCGCCACCCACGGCGATATGCAGGCGGAGGTCAACCGCGGCCTGAACTGCGTGAAGGGCTATTTCCTGTCCAAGATCATGTACGGGCAGGACCGGCTGACCCAGCCGCTGCTCCGTATGCGCGACGGCAAGTACCACAAGGATGGCGAATTCCGCCCGGTGTCCTGGGACGAGGCCTTCGACGAGATGGCCCGCCAGTGGAAACGAGTGTTGAAGGAGAAGGGGCCGGACGCCGTCGGCATGTTCGGGTCCGGCCAATGGACGATCTGGGAGGGCTACGCCGCGTCTAAGCTGATGCGCGCCGGCTTCCGCACCAACAACCTGGACCCCAACGCCCGCCACTGCATGGCGTCGGCCGCCGTGGCCTTCATCCGGACCTTCGGCATGGACGAGCCGATGGGGTGCTACGACGATTTCGAACACGCCGACGCCTTTGTCCTCTGGGGCTCCAACATGGCGGAGATGCACCCCATCCTGTGGACCCGCATCACCGACCGGCGGCTGGCCCACAATCATGTGAAGGTGGCCGTCCTCTCGACCTTCGAGCATCGCAGCTTCGAACTGGCCGACATCCCGATGATCTTCGAGCCGGGGACCGATCTGGCCATCCTGAACTACATCGCCAACCACATCATCCAGAGCGGGCGGGTGAACAAGGCGTTCATCGAGAAGCATTGCAGCTTCCGCCTGGGACAGAAGGACATCGGCTACGGCCTGCGCCCCGAAAGCGTGCTGGAGGTGCGCGCGGCGAACGCCAAGGACCCGACCGATTCCAAGCCCATGAGCTTCGACGAGTTCGCCACCTTCGTCAGCGACTACACGCTGGACAAGGTGGCGGAGCTGAGCAAGGTGCCGAAGGAACGGCTGCTGGCGCTCGCCGAGATGTACGCCGACCCGAAGACCAAGGTCATGTCGCTGTGGACCATGGGCTTCAACCAGCACGTCCGCGGCGTGTGGGTGAACCATATGGTCTACAACATCCACCTGCTGACCGGAAAAATCTCGGAACCGGGAAACAGCCCCTTCTCGCTGACCGGCCAGCCCTCGGCCTGCGGCACGGCGCGCGAGGTCGGCACCTTCGCCCACCGGCTGCCCGCCGACATGCAGGTGACCAACCCCACCCACCGCTCCCACGTCGAGGAAGGCTGGAAGATCCCCAAGGGCCTGCTGCCCGGCAAGATCGGCTATCACGCCGTTCTGCAGGACCGGATGCTGAAGGACGGTAAGCTCAACGCCTACTGGATCATGGTCAACAACAACCTCCAGGCCGCACCCAACAGCGACAACGAGACCTATCCCGGCTACCGCAATCCGGAGAATTTCATCGTCGTCTCGGACGCCTACCCGACGGTGACCGCCGCCGCCGCCGACCTGATCCTGCCCGCCGCCATGTGGGTGGAGAAGGAGGGCGCCTACGGCAACGCGGAGCGGCGGACCCATTTCTGGCACCAGCTCGTCAACGCGCCGGGCGAGGCGCGCTCCGACCTCTGGCAGCTCATGGAGTTCTCCAAGCGCTTCACCACCGACGAGGTGTGGCCTAAGGAAATCCTGGATGCCAATCCGGACTTCCGGGGCAAGACCCTGTTCGACGTGCTGTTCCGCAACGGCAACGTCGACCGCTTCCCGCTGTCGGAGGTGAACCCCGCCTACGAGAACCGGGAGTCGAAGGCGTTCGGTTTCTACGTGCAGAAGGGGCTGTTCGAGGAATACGCCGCCTTCGGGCGCGGCCACGGCCACGATCTGGCGCCCTTTGACACCTATCACGAGGTGCGCGGGCTGCGCTGGCCGGTGGTCGAGGGCAAGGAGACGAAGTGGCGCTACCGGGAGGGGCTTGACCCCTATGTCCCCAAGGGCGAGGGGGTGCGCTTCTACGGAAACCCGGACGGCAAGGCCAACCTGTTCGCCTTCCCCTACGAACCCCCGGCGGAATCGCCGGACAAGGACTTCGACCTCTGGCTGGTCACGGGGCGCGTGCTGGAGCACTGGCACTCCGGCTCGATGACCATGCGGGTGCCCGAACTCTACAAGGCCATGCCGATGGCGCTGGTCTACATGCACCCGGACGACGCGCAGGCGCGGGGGCTGCGCCGCGGCTCGGAGGTCAAGGTGATGTCGCGGCGCGGCGAGATGCGCACGCGGGTGGAGACGCGCGGGCGCAACCGGCCGCCGCGCGGGGTGGTCTTCGTGCCCTGGTTCGATTCGGCGCGCCTCATCAACAAATGCACGCTCGACGCCACCGACCCGATCAGCAAGCAGACGGACTTCAAGAAGTGCGCCGTCAAGATCGTGGCCGTCTGAGGGAGGACCGCAACCATGCGCCGCCATCTCATGCTCGCGCTGGCCGCGGCCCTGCCCTGCCTCGTGCCCGCCCTGCTCGCCGCCCAGGGAACCGGACAGGTCCGGGAGCCCTTCCGCCCGCCGATCCAGTTCACCGACGAGGACCCGGCCCCGCCGATCCCCGCCGACGTCACGGACGACCGGCGGGTCGCCCGCAACTACCCGGAACAGCCGCCGGTCATCCCGCACAACATCCGCGATTATCAGATCAGCCTGAACAACAACCAGTGCCTGACCTGCCACAGCCGCCAGTTCACCGGCGCCACCCAAGCGCCGATGATCAGCATCACCCATTACGTCGACCGCGAGGGCCAGACACTGGGCGCCGTGGCACCGCGCCGCTATTTCTGCACGCAGTGCCACGTCCCCCAGACCATGGCCCAGCCCATCGTCCCGAACACCTTCAGGGACATGGACAGCCTCATCAGCCGCCCGTCGGACGGGGGTGACCGGCGATGAAGCTGCCCGAATTCCTGCTGCGGCCCTGGCGGATCATCGCCGGGCCCAGCCGCTACCTCAGCCTCGGCTTCCTGACGCTGGGCGGCTTCCTGGCCGGCGTGATGTTCTGGGGCGGCTTCAACACCGCCCTGGAGGTCACCAACACCGAGAAGTTCTGCACGAGCTGCCACGAGATGCGGGACAACGTGTTCGAGGAGCTGAAGACCACCATCCACTTCACCAACCGCTCCGGCGTGCGGGCGACCTGCCCGGACTGCCATGTCCCGCACAACTGGACCGACAAGATCGCCCGCAAGATGCAGGCTTCGAAGGAGGTCTGGGGGAAGATCTTCGGCACCATCGACACCCGCGACAAGTTCGTGGAGAAGCGGCGCGAACTGGCCGAGCACGAATGGGCGCGGCTGAAGGCCAACAACTCCCTGGAATGCCGCAACTGCCACAGCGCGGAGTCGATGGACATCACCAAGCAGGGCGCGCGGGCGGCCCGCATCCATCAGCAATACTTGTTCAGCGGACAGCGGACCTGCATCGACTGCCACAAGGGCATTGCCCACCGCCTGCCGAACATGGACGGCGTGCCGCCGGGCTGGAGCGAGGCGTCCACGGGTGCGGGCAGCGACACGGACGACCCGCTCGGCCGCTGGCTGGCCGACGCGACGCCGGGGCCGGCGAACCCGCATTGACGGGGTAATAAAATTCCCTCTCCCCTCTGGGGAGAGGGTTAGGGTGAGGGGGTTGCGCGTGGCAGTGCGTCCGGCACAAGCGCATCCTCCCCACCCGCCCGCTTCACGGGTAACCCTCTCCCCGCTTTCAGCGGGCCAAAGGTCCACCTGTCACGTCACCACAAACTTGCTGTTTGCGCGTGAGCGGAGGGGAGAGGGCAGGCAACTTACTCGGCCTTGCCGTTGACGGCGTCCTTGAGGGCCTTGCCGGCGGAGAACTTCGGCGCCTTGGAAGCGGCGATCTTGATCTCCGCGCCGGTCTGCGGGTTGCGGCCCGTGCGCTCGCCGCGCTCGGCGATCTCGAACTGGCCGAAGCCCGGCAGCTTGACCGTCTCCCCCTTGACCAGCGCGTCCTGCAGGCTCTCCAGAACCGCGTCCAGCGCCTTGCCGGCGTCGGCCTTCGTGCCGCCCAGCTTGCCGGCGATCGCGTCGATGAGATCGGCCTTCGTCATTCCCAAATTCCCCTTGTTCGTGGCGGAACCCCAGCATGTTCCAGGGCTCCAGGCGCCTCTGACCTACCCTGACGGACGGCGGCGCGCAAGATGCTCCCGCCCGGAATCGACCGGGCGCGACGCTGTGACCCGCAAAAAGTCGGCGATTCCCGCCATTCCGGCGGATTCGTCTATGCCGAACAGGCGAGTCCTTCCCCGACCGAGGTCAGTTGACCAGGGCAGCCTTGACCAGCACAGCGGCGCTTTCCGTGGTGTCGCGCTTGTCCAGCTTCTTGGCGACCTCCTCGATCTCGGCCACCGGCATGACCCGGCGGGCCTGCTTGGCGGCGGTGACGAGGCGGCGCTGCGCGAGACGGACCTGGTCGCCCAGTTCGGTCAGCGTCTGGTAAGCCTTGCGGCGGGCCTGGGTGTCGATGCTGCCGCTCGTCTCGGTCGCGCGTTCGGTCGCAGCAGCCAGATCCTTGCACGACTGGAGGTACGTGGAGATGGCGTCCGTCAGAAGACGGCGGGCCTCGGTCCGCGGATCGGAGGGGCTGCTGCTCGACGTGGAAAGAGACACTTCACACTGCTCCTTGCTGCTGCGTATGACACACGACTGTAACAGGCCGTGAAAAATGGGCGGAGTGACCGCCATTGTCCAGCGGCCTTGCGCATCCTTTGACCGACTGGACAGGGGAAAGCCGCTTCAGGGGACCTGCTTCTTCTCCAGCTTGCGGGCCAGGGTGCGCCGGTGCATGCCCAGGCGGCGGGCGGTTTCGGAGATGTTGAAGCCGGTTTCCGCGAGGGTTTCGTGGATGCGCTCCCACTCCAGCGTCTTTAGCGAGGTCGCCCGTGCGCCCAGCGCGATGGAGGGGTCGCCCTCCGTCCGCTCGAAGGCCGCCTCGATGTCGTCGGTGTTGGAGGGCTTGGCGAGGTAATGGCACGCGCCCAGCTTGATCGCCTCGACCGCCGTGGCGATGCTGGCGAAGCCGGTCAGGACGACGATCCGCGTTTCCGGGTCGCTGGCGTGCAGTTCCCGCACGCATTCAAGGCCGGAGCCGTTGCCCAGCTTCAGGTCCACCACCGCGTAGGCGAAGGGCACGGTGTCCAGCAGAGCCCGCAGCCCGTCCAGGCTGTCGCACCAGTAGACCTGATAGCCCCGACGCTCGAAGGAGCGGCGCAGGACCTTGGCGAAGGCGGCGTCGTCCTCCACCAGGACGAGGGAACGGTCAGTCTCCATGGTTCTCTCCCGCGGACAGGGCGGCGAGCGGCAGGGTCATGGTGACGCAGGCGCCGCCGCCTGGGCGGTTGCGCGCGGCGACCGAGCCACCGAGCTTGCGCACCACGTTGACCACCAGGAAGAGGCCAAGCCCGCCGCCGGGCCGTCCCTTGCTCGACCGGTAGGGTTTGCCGAATTCGGCAAGCATCCGCTCCTCGAAGCCGGGGCCGGCGTCGTTGACGGTGAGGACGAGGCTGTCCCCCTGCCGCCCGGCGGCGATGCCGACCCAGCCGGGCGACACTTCAAGCGCGTTGTCCAGAACGTTGAAGATCACCTGCTTCAGCGCGAGGTCGGAGATGATCCCCTCCCGCGAGCGGACGCTGTTGTCGTAATCGACGCAGGCGGGGGACCGGCTGGCCTTCCACTCCTCCACCAGATCGTCCAGGAAGGCGGTCACGGTGGTGCGCAGCGTCCCCTCCCCCCGCGCCTCGCCGGAGGACAGCAGGATGCCCGACACGATGGCCTTGCAGCGGTCGATCTGGTTCTGCATCTCGGCGATGTCCTCGGCCATGTCGGGGTCGCCCTTGACCACCGGCATCCGCCGCCAGTCGTTCACGATCACCGACAGGGTGGCGAGCGGCGTCCCCAGCTCATGCGCGGCGCCGGAGGCGAGCAGGCCGAGGCGCACGATGTGGTCCTCCTCCATGGAGCGCTGGCGCAGGTCGGCCAGATGGGCGTCGCGGGCGCGCAGGTTGCGGGTGATCTGGGTGATGAAGGGGACGATCAGGCTGGCCGTCAGCACGAAGCACAGGAACATGCCCTGGATGTGCAGGCCGAGCAGCAGCCCCTCCAGCCCCGGCGGCAGGGCCAGCGGGCGGTAGGCGCCGATCAGGAACGTGAAGCAGGCCGTGGCGACCAGGACCAACGCCCAGGCCGACCACGCCTCCAGCAGCACAGCCCCCAGCGTGATCTGGAGCAGGTAGAGCGAGATGAAGGGGTTGGACGCGCCGCCGCTGAGGTAGAGCTGCACCGTCAGCGCCGACACGTCGATCAGCAACTCCAGGAAGAGCTGCGTGTTCGACACCGAGGTCTGGCGGCGCAGATGCAGGACGCTGGCGATGTTCAGCGCGACCAGGAACAGGATCACCGCGCCCATCTGGTCGAGCGGCAGGGTGATGCCCATCCGGTAGTGCACGATCAGGATCGTGATCACCTGTCCGGCGACGGCGAGCCAGCGCAGTTGCACCAGCAGGAACAGGTTCTTCTTGTCGGTGGTGTCGCGCACGGAAAACGTCTGGCCCTTCGCCGGCTTCCTTCGGTCCCCATTCATATGGGCACGATGCCTCGGCTTGGCAGCCTTGCCCCGAACTTCGGGTGGCTTCGATAGCACAAAAAAAGCCGGGCGAAAGAGTCCGCGAGGAACCCCTTTCCAGGCGGCGAAAAGACCATGAAGAAAAAGAGCTTATTTCTTCAACCGCGGCGGCGCCATTCACTGCGCGCGACATAGATGGCGGCGGCGATCAGCATGAGATCCAGAGCGAACCACGTCAGCGCATAGACGAGGTGGTTGTTCGGGAACTTCAGGACGGTCAGCCCGCCGACCGGAGAACCGCCCGGCGGGCTGGCCTCGGCATCGATGAAATAAGGGGCCGCCTCCGTCACGCCGCGGGCGGCGGCGATGGCCGCCACGTCGCGGGAGTACCAGCGGTCCTGCGCCGGATCGTTGGAGCGCAGGAAACCGCCCCCCGGCTCCGTCACCCGCAGCAGGCCGGTGACGGTGGTGTCCGCGTCGGTCAGCCCCTCGGCGCGGCTGTCGGGGCTGCGCCGCTCGGGCGGAACGAAGCCCCGGTTGACCAGGACGGTGAAGCTGCGGTCGGTGTGGAACGGGGTGAGCACCCAGAAGCCGCCGCCCCGCTCGGTCACCGCCTGGACCAGGGTTTCCTTGTCGTTCAGGAAACGCCCGGTGACGCTGACCCGCCGGTATTCCTGGCTGGCCGCCGTGACGGCGGGCCAGTCCTCCGGACCGGGGGCGGGAACGGGCGCGGCCCGCGCCCGCTCCTCCACCCGCTGGATCAGGTCCAGCTTCCAGAAGAGCCGCTCGACCTGCCAGACGCCGAGCGACGTGAAGACGGCGACTCCCGCCAGCGCCAGAACGCCGAGAAGGATCAGCCCCCGGCGCGGGCGGTGGGTCGCCGTGCCGGTCACGGCAACTGGCTCGGGTCGTGGATCGGCATCATGTTGGTGTTCAGGTGGTACATCACCCACAGCGAACCGGCCAGCATGATGACCACGACGATCAGCGTGAAGATCAGCGACAGCATGGTCCACCCGCCTTCCGCACGTCCGTTCATGTGCAGGAAGAAGATCATGTGGACGACGACCTGGACGGCGGCCAGAGCCATGATCGCCATCGCGGTCATGTTCTTGTCCAGGATCGTCCCGTCCATGACCAGCCAGAAGGGAATGACCGTCAGGATCACCGACAGGACGAAGCCGATCACGTAGCTGCCGAGCGTCCCGTGGGCGTGCCCGTCGTCCCCATGGCCGTGGTCGTGATGGCCCGCCCCGTGATGGACGGCCCCGTGATGACCAGAATGATGTTCGGCGTGAGAACTCATCGCAGCATTCCCATCAGATAGACGAAGGTGAAGACGCCGATCCAGATGACGTCCAGGAAGTGCCAGAACAGGCTGAGGCACATCAGGCGCCGGCGGTTGGCCGGGATCAGGCCGCGCTTGTTGACCTGCACCATCAGCGTCACCAGCCAGACGAGGCCGAAGGTGACGTGCAGGCCGTGGGTGCCGACCAGCGTGAAGAAGGACGACAGGAAGGCGCTGCGCTGCGGGGTCGCCCCGATGTGGATCAGGTGGGCGAACTCGTACAGCTCGATCGCCAGGAAGGCGGCGCCGAACAGGCCGGTCACCGCCAGCCAAAGCTGGGTCTGCGACACCCGCCCCTTCTCCATCGCCAGCATGGCGAAGCCATAGGTGATGGAGGAGAAGAGCAGCATGGCGGTGTTCAGCGCCACCAGCGGCAGGTCGAACAGATCCTTGGGCGCGGGCCCGGCGGCGTAGTTGGCGCCGAGAACGCCGTAGGTCGCGAACAGCACCGCGAAGATGAGGCAGTCGCTCATCAGGTAGATCCAGAAGCCCAGCATGGTGCTGGAGCCTTCGGGGTGCGCGTGCTCGTCCACCACGTGGAACACCGGAGCTTGGCTGCGGGGCCGCTCGGCTGTCAGGGTCGTGCTCATGCTTTACACCTGCCCGGAGAGGAGTCGGGTCCGCTCGTTCTCGGTCCGCACCACCACGTCCGCGGGGATGTGGAAGTCGCGGTGATAGTTGAAGGTGTGGTGGATGGCCGCCGCCAGCAGGGCGACGAAGCTCACCGCCGCCAGCCACCAGATGTACCAGACCAGGGCGAAGCCGAGGACCACGCTGATCCCGGCCAGGATCACGCCGGTGCCGCTGTTGCTGGGCATGTGGATCGCCTTGTAGCCGCCCAGCGGACGCTTATAGCCGCGCTTCTTCATGTCCCACCACGCGTCGTTGTCGTGGATCATCGGGGTGAAGGCGAAGTTGTAGTCCGGCGGCGGCGAGGAGGTCGCCCATTCCAGGGTGCGGCCGTCCCACGGGTCGCCCGTGCGGTCGACCAGCTCACGGCGCTTCCAGACGCTGACGGCGATCTGGAGGAGGAAGGCGCCGATGCCCGCGGCGATCAGAACGGCGCCGACGGCGGCGATCTGGAACCAGATCTGCAGCGACGGGTCCTCGAACACGCGCAGGCGGCGGGTGACGCCCATCAGGCCCAGGACGTAGAGCGGCATGAAGGCGACCCAGAAGCCGATCACCCAGCACCAGAAGGACACCTTGCCCCAGAAGGGGTCGAGGCGGAAGCCGAAGGCCTTGGGCCACCAGTAGTAGATGCCGGCGAACAGGCCGAACAGCACGCCGCCGATGATGACGTTGTGGAAGTGGGCGATCAGGAACAGGCTATTGTGCAGGACGAAGTCCGCCGGCGGAACGGCCAGCAGAACGCCCGTCATGCCGCCGACCACGAAGGTCAGCATGAAGGCGACGGTCCACATCATCGGCAGTTCGAAGCGGATGCGGCCGCGGTACATGGTGAACAGCCAGTTGAAGATCTTCGCACCCGTCGGGATCGAGATGATCATCGTCGTGATGCCGAAGAACGAGTTCACGCTGGCGCCCGACCCCATGGTGAAGAAGTGGTGCAGCCACACCAGGTAGGACAGGATCGTGATGACCACCGTCGCGTAAACCATGGAGGTGTAGCCGAACAGCTTCTTGCCCGAGAAGGTCGAGGTGACTTCGGAGAAGATGCCGAAGACCGGCAGGATCAGGATGTAGACTTCCGGGTGGCCCCAGATCCAGATCAGGTTCACGTACATCATCGGGCTGCCGCCGAGATCGTTCGTGAAGAAGTTCGTGCCGACGTAGCGGTCCAGCGACAGCAGGACCAGCGTGGCGGTCAGGATCGGGAAGGAGGCGACGATCAGCACGTTGGTGCAGAGCGACGTCCAGGTGAAGACCGGCATCTTCATCATGGTCATGCCGGGGGCACGCATCTTGACGATCGTGCAGATCAGGTTGATGCCGGACAATGTTGTTCCGACACCGGCGATCTGCAACGCCCAGATGTAATAGTCAACACCCGTTTCAGGGCTGTAGGCGATGTTGGACAGCGGCGGATAGGCCAGCCAGCCGGTGCGCGCGAACTCGCCGACGAACAGCGAGACCATGATCAGCACCGCGCCGCCCACCGTCATCCAGAAGCTGAAATTGTTCAGGAACGGGAAGGACACGTCGCGGGCGCCGATCTGCAGCGGCACCACGTAGTTCATCAGGCCCGTGACGAAGGGCATCGCCACGAAGAAGATCATGATGACGCCGTGGGCGGTGAAGATCTGGTCGTAATGGTGCGCGTTGAGGTAGCCCTCGCTGCCGCCGAAAGCCATGGCCTGCTGGAGGCGCATCATGATGGCGTCGGCGAAGCCGCGCAGCAGCATGATCAGGCCCAGCACCATGTACATGATGCCGATGCGCTTGTGGTCGACGGTGGTGAACCACTCCTTCCAGAGATAGCCCCACAGCCGGAAATAGCTCAGCGCCGCGACGAGCGCGATGCCGCCCAGCACGACCGCGACGAAGGTCGCGACCACGATGGGCTCGTGATAGGGGAAGGACTCCAGGGTCAGACGCCCGAAGAGCGGGTGGGTGGCGACGGTCGATGTGTCGATCATGGCGGTGGGCCGCTCAAGGATTGGCCGTCAGCCGCGGCCCGAACGCAGGGGCGGACGCGGAGATCGGCGTGATGGACGAGCGCGGCAGACCCGCGCCAGAAATGGGGCCGGACATCGGGGACTCGTCGGCGGGAGCGTTCAGCACGCCCAGCGACGACTCGACGGCGCGGCCGGTCAGCTCCTCGGTCGAGCAGATGCCCGCCACATAGACCGGAACCGGGCCGAGAACGGCGGTGCCGCGGCGGGACAGCTTGTCGTGCATCAGCGGCATCACGTTGTCGATGCCGGCCAGCCCGAGGCCGCCCTTGGCGTCGATGGCCATCATGTCGTGCATGCACATCTTGCCCGGCTCGACGCACATCCCGACGATGGCCTTGAACAGGCCCGAGTCGACGGCGCCGTAGCGGCGCACCGGCTCGTTCTCGCTGGGACGCTCGAGCTGGAGGTAGCCGTCGCGGTCGAGCTTGCCGCCGCCCGCCTTGATGTCCGCCACCCACTTGTCGAAGCCGTCGGCGGCCAGACCGTGGAAGGTGAAGCGCATGTGCGAGAAGCCGGCGCCGCTGTAGTTGGCGGAGAAGCCCTTGTAGCTGCCCGGTTCGTTGATGACGGCGTGCAGCTTCGTCTCCATGCCGGCCATGGCGTAGATCTGCCCGGCCAGCGCGGGGATGTAGAAGGAGTTCATCACCGTCGAGGAGGTGATGTTGAAGCGGATCGGCCGGTCCACCGGGGCGGCCACCTCGTTCACCGTGGCGATGCCGTATTCCGGGTAGATGAACAGCCACTTCCAGTCGAGCGCCACGACGTTGACGTCGAGCATCTTGGTGTCGGCCGGGACCGGGCGCCCGGCGGCGATGCGGTCGAGCGGGCGGTAGGGGTCGAGCAGGTGGGTCGCCATCCAGGTGAGGGCGCCCAGGCAGATGATGATGAGCAGCGGGGCCGCCCAGATCACCAGCTCGAGCTGCGTCGAATGATCCCAATCCGGGTCGTACTGGGCCGTGTTATTCGACTGGCGGTAGCGCCATGCGAACAGCACCGTCAGCACCATCACCGGAATGATGATGAGAAGCATCAGGAGGGTGGAAATGGTGATGAGGTTGGCCTGTTGGCTCGCCACGTCGCCGGACGGGCTCATCACCACAAGGTTGCAGCCACTCAAAACCGCCATCAGCGGCAGGAGGGCCAAGGCGCGGAAACGGGTCAAGGCAGGACCTGTCAGCAGGGGTTCGCTTTGGATTTGGGCGAAGAGCTAACCCCCACGGGCCGGGTCGGACATTGGACAATTTGTCCAATGCGCCGCAATTCCGCGCCGCCATTGACGCACATCAAGGCAATGCGTCCATGGGCGTGGCAGAATGCCGTTGCGGTGCCTATTTAATTCCCTCTGACGCAATTGCCAGACGGTGGGGGGACCATGGGATCATCGACCACGGCGACCGAACGGGACGCAAGGCTGGTCAATGCCCGCGACCACCGGGTGAATCCCGGTGAAATCGCGATTGGCGTCATCATCGGACGGACGTCCGAATTCTTCGATTTTTTCGTTTATGCCATCGCTTCGGTGATCGTCTTCCCGAAGCTGGTCTTTCCCTATCTTGACCCGCTCACCGGAACGTTGTGGTCCTTCGCGATTTTCGCGCTGGCCTTCGTCGCCCGCCCGGTGGGCAGCATGCTGTTCATGGCCATCGACCGCGCCCATGGACGCGGCGCAAAGCTCACCCTCTCCCTGTTCCTGCTGGGCACCTCGACGGTCGCCATCGCCTTCCTGCCGAGCTACGAGCAGATCGGCGCGGCGGCGATCTGGCTGCTGGCGGCGGCCCGCATCGGCCAGGGTCTGGCGCTGGGCGGCGCCTGGGACGGCCTCGCCTCGCTGCTGGCGCTGAACGCGCCGGAGAGCCGCCGCGGCTGGTACGCGATGATTCCGCAGCTCGGCGCCCCCATCGGGCTGATCGTGGCGAGCGCCCTCTTCGCCTATTTCGCCGGCAACCTGTCGGCGGAGGATTTCTTCAGCTGGGGCTGGCGCTACCCGTTCTTCGTGGCCTTTGCCATCAACGTGGTGGCGCTGTTCGCGCGGCTGCGCATCGTGGTGACGCCGGAATACACCCACCTGTTCGAAAGCCGCGAGCTTCAGCCGGTGCCGGTGACCGAGATGCTGCGCAACGAGGGCATGCGCGTGGTCCTGGGCGCCTTCGCCCCGCTGGCCAGCTTCGCGCTGTTCCACATGGTCACCGTCTTCCCGCTGTCCTGGATCTTCCTCTACACGCAGGACACGCCGGCGGACTTCCTGCTGATCGAGGTGGTCGGGGCCTTCTTCGGCCTGGGGGCCATCATCGCCTCCGGCTGGATCGCCGACCGGATCGGCCGCCGCACCCTGCTGGGAAGCTGCGCCGCAGCCATCGCGGTGTTCAGCGGCGTTGCGCCCCTGCTGCTGAACGGCGGGCCGCTGGGCGAACTGGTCTTCATGATCGTCGGCTTCGTGATCCTGGGCCTGTCCTTCGGCCAGTCGTCGGGCGTGGTCACGTCGGGCTTCACCCAGCGCTACCGCTACACCGGTGCCGCCATCACCTCGGACCTCGCCTGGCTGTTCGGGGCGGGCTTCGCGCCGCTGGTGGCGCTGGTGCTGTCCGCCAACTACGGCCTGTTCTCGGCCGGCGCCTATCTGCTGTCGGGCGCGGTCTGCACATTGCTGGCCCTGTGGCTCAACAAGACGCTGGCCAAGTGACCTGAGCGAGCGGTTGGAAACCGGACCGGCCTCATCCTTGCGGGATGCGGCGGTCCGGTTCCATCTTTTCATGCAGAAGGCGAAGAACCACAACCACCGGCGGCTCGCCGGCCTGCTGGTCCATGGCGTAATAAAGCGTGTGGGCCGCAGCACCGCGCCGGCCGGCGGCATGGTCCAGATGGAAGGCGCGCAGGCCCGGCACAATGCGCCCACGGTCCCAGGAACCGCCCCTGACAGGGTCTGCGGCAACCATCTCGACCGCCCTGGCGATCAAGGCCTTGTAAATATCCCTCTGCTGCGCGCCGAACCGTTCCCTGGTTTCCCGCAAGACCATTCCAAAGTCCCGCTTCGCCGCATCAGTGACGCGGTAGGCGACCACCGGTCAATCCTCGATGTCATTCAGGATGTCGGCAATGGGGCGGTCGTCCAGGCGGCCAGCCTTCCAATCGTCAATGCCCACCAGAATGGCGCGCCGGAGCATCTCCTGCTTCTCAAGCTCGACGGCCTTTTCCCGATGGAGCAAGCGAAGCGCCTCGCGCACGACTTCGCTCTGCGACGCGTAGCCGCCGCTTGCCACCTCCTTCTCGACGAATGTGGCCAGCGCTTCGGGCAGGCTGATGTTCATGGTCGGCATGGACCACCTCCTTCTTCTGAAGGACATTTCGGGACGATTGGCAATCTTTGTCAAGCTGCCTGGGCTCTTCAAGCGGGCCTGCAGGCGAACCACCGGCGCGCCCTCCGAAATTGCTCACTCGAACGCGCTTTTCTACCCGGCCGCGGTACGCCGAAATCCCGCGCGGCGGCTACCCCCGACTTTAATCGTCGTTAAGAGTTCGGCGCGCATCCTGCCCTTACACACAGATCGGCAGGTCATCATGTCCCAGTACAATCCCGCTGTCGGCACCACCGAGACCGTTTCCTTCCCGCTCCCCCTCACCGCGCCGGCCCCGGCGAAGAAGCTGCGCGGCCTGCCGCTGGTCGCGCTGTGGGGCGGGCTGATCGCCGCTCCCTGGGTCGTCCTCTACCAGGCCGCCAAGCTGGTGTTCTGAGACCGGCGATCCTAGGCCGACAGTTCGGCCATGATCTCCGGCACCTGGGCCAGCAGCTCGCGGGCCAGGAAGCCCAGCGGGCCGCGGCGGGCCAGACGGTTGCCGGCCTCGCCATGCAGAAGGACACCCCAGATCGCCGCCTGGGCCGGGTCGGCGCCCCGCGCGGCCAGCCCGGCGATGACGCCCGCCAGCGTGTCGCCCGACCCCGAGGTGGCAAGCCCGACATTGCCGCCGTCATAGGCCCACATGCGCCCGTCCGGCGTGGCGATGTGGGTGCAGGCCCCTTTCAGCACGACGATCACCTTGTGAAGGTCCGCAACGCGGCGGGCGGCCGCGGGTGGGTCGGCCTCCACCTCCTCCCGGCTTACTCCGGACAGGCCGGCCATCTCGCCGGCGTGCGGCGTGATGATCGTCCGCCCGCCGCGGCGGCACAGCGCTTCGTTGGCGTTGTCCAGTCCCATCAGCGCTTCGGCGTCGATGACCAGAACGGGACCACCCTCCCCGTCCAGCCCGGCGATCAGCGCGCCGGTCAGGTCGGCGACCGCAAGCTTGTCCATCATGCCGGGACCGATCAGCACCGCGGTGCAGCGGGCTGCCCGCTCACACAACATGTCCACGCAGTCTGGAGCGATGCCGCCCTCCGCCGTCTCGCCCAGGCCGAGCACCAGCGCCTCCGGCACGGCGAGCCCGAGATGCGGGGCCACGCTGCGGCAGGTCGCCATCTGGAGCTTGCCCGCCCCGGCGCGCAGCGCCGCCGTCCCGGCCAGCAGAACGGCGCCCGGCACCTCCACGCTGCCGCCGATGACCAGCACCCGCCCCCGCCCATCCTTGTCGGCGCTGTCGCCGGGGTGGGGCAGCGGCATGGACCGCAGCAAGTCGCGCGTGACCGTAATCGACTCGTTCATCGGAACATTGTTCATCGGGAAAGCACTCATCGGACGGCCGCATTGGCGTCGGGCTCGGCGGTCAGCGGCGCCCCGGCCACCTCCAGCGGGGCGACGAAGTTGTAACGGCGAAGCTGCATCCGCCCGCTGTGCCCCTGGGCGGGATCGAAGGCGTATTCGGTGACCCCGCAATTCGCCACGTCGCCCTCGCGGTCGATGGCGAGGATTTGCTCCTCCGTCATGCCTTCCAGCAGGTAGCGCAGGCACAGCACGACGACCTGATGGCTGACCACCAGCACGCGCTGCCCGCCATGGTGCAGGCTGATGGTGTCGAGCGCGCTGCGCAGCCGCAGGATGACGTCGCACCAGCTCTCCCCGGCCGGCGGGCGGAAGTAGAATTTGCCGAGGAGACGGCGGAACTCCGCCTGATCGGGGTGTTCCTGCGCGATGCCCAGCGCGGTCAGCCGGTCGAGGATGCCGAATTCCTTCTCGCGCAGCCGTTCGTCCACCACGAACTCCGTGGGTTCGACCGGCAGGCCACCCCCGGCGTGGATGATCTCCGCCGTGCGCCGGGCGCGCCGATAGGGGGAGGTCAGAACCACGTCGGGCCGCTCGCCCGGCGGCAGCGCGGCGAACCAGCGCGCCAGCGCTTCAGACTGCTGCTCCCCCTGGCGGCTGAGCGGCACGTCGACGTCGCGCTCGGCGATGTCGATCCGCCCCAGCCCGGCGGCGTAGGCGGCGTCGCGCGCGACGTTGCCGGCGCTCTCACCGTGACGGACGACCCAGAGCCTCTGCGGCCAGCGCTGCTGCATGGTGAACGACCCCTTCCCGCCTCAACCAAGGCTTTCAACGGGAAAAAGGCCGTTCCGTCACGCAGCAGCCTGTCTTTCCGCGATCAAGCCGTCCGGCGCTCGAAGATGCGTTCGGCGGTGGACTTGCCGGGGCGCCAAGGCACGATGCTGATGGGCGCCGTCGGGTCGAGGCTGCCGTTCGCCCGCAGACAGTCGATGGCGGCCAGCGGCTCGTCCCCATGGGGCAGGCCGGGCTGTTCGAGCAGATACCGGCGGTGGTTGTCGGTCACCGCCCACCCCGGCGGACGGCCCAGCGGGCTGGTGGCGACCACGCCAATGGGCTCGGAAACGAGCCACGCCTCGTCCGTGACGCTCCAGCCGACGAGGCGGCGTTCGCCGGAACCCGCCCCGGCACCGCCCATACCAGCACCGATGTCGAGCCAGGCCCACTGGCGCAGGCGGGTGGTGCGGTCACCATCGACGCATACGAACATGATCCCATCCTCTCCCGTCAAGAACCGGTCAGGTGGGCATTGTTCTTCTTTTGTTCCGACTCCGCAAGTGGATTCCGCACCCGGTCAGTCCGGATTCCTGCGGGGAATGTCCTTGTAAAAGATATGGGTGCCACGGCCCGCCTGCTTGGCCCGGTACATCGCGCCGTCCGCGGCCACCAGCAGACTGCGGGCGTCCGCCCCGTCGGCGGGGTACAAGGCAATGCCGACGCTGGCGCCGATCACGGCGGTCATCCCCTGCACCGGGATGGGCTGCGCCACCGCCTCCACGATCTTGGCGGCCACGCCCCCGGCGTCCGCGGCGGAGGTCACATCCTCCAGCACGACGGTGAACTCGTCGCCGCCGACGCGGGCCACCGTGTCGCTGCGGCGCAGGCAGCCGGCGATTCGCGCCGCGGCGATGCGCAGCACCTCGTCCCCGCAATCGTGGCCCATCCGGTCGTTGACCGCCTTGAACCCGTCGAGGTCGATGAACAGCAGGGCCAACGGGCGCCCGGACCGCCGCGACCGGGCCAGCGCCACGTCCAGCCGGTCGAAGAGGAGGCGGCGGTTGGGCAGGCCGGTGAGAGCGTCGTGGTTGGCGAGATGGTCCTTCTCCGCCTCGCTCCGCCGCAGATCTTCCTCGGCGGCCTTGCGCAGCGTGATGTCCCGCCCGACGCCGACCAGCCCGAGAAGCTCGTTGCCGGCGTCGCGAATCGGCGCCTTCAGGATCTCGACCCAGATCCGCCCGCCGTCGGGCAGCGGAATGCTCTCCTCGTTGCGCCGCGGCTGGTCCTCGGCGTAGACCGAGGCGTCGCCCGCACGGATGCCGTCGGACATTTCGGGGGGCCAGATCTCCTGGCTGCCCAGCCCGATCAACTGCTCCAGCGGCCGCCCCGTCCAAGAGGCGAAGGCGCGGTTCGCCTTGCGAAGCACACCGTCCCGGTCCTTGAAGAAGACGGCGTCGGGGATGGTGTCGATGATTCCCTGCAACAGCGCGTGCTGCCGCAGAAGCTGCTTCTCCGTCTGCCGCCGCTCGGTGATGTCGCGGGCGATGCCGACGACGCCCAGCATCTTGCCGCTGCGGTCGAGGCAGACGGCCTTCGCGGTTTCCATCAGCACGCGGCGCCCGTCCGGATGGACGAACCACTCCTCGCTGCGGGAAAAGCCCTTCTGCATGGCGATCTGGTCGGTCCGCCGCCGCCGCGCCGCCGTCTCCGCGTCGAACAGACGGTGGTCGGTCAGCCCCAGCGGCGGACGCCCCGCATAGTCGAGCATCGCCCGGTTGACCTTGAGGTAGGTGCCGTTCACGTCCTTGAAGAAGACGATGTCCGGCATCGAGTCGATCAGGCTTTGCAGCATGGCGCGCTCGCGGTCGAGCGCCTCGGTGTCGGTGCCGCCATAGTCCGGATCGGCCAAGGGAGCGGCGAGCTGCGCCTCGTGCAGGATGCCCAGGCGCCCGTCCGGCAGCGCCATGCCGCTGCGCCGCACCCAGGCGGAGACCGGACGGCCCCGGGGGTGGAAAGTCCAGCGTCCCGTCGCCGATTCCCCTTGGGCCTGTGGCGCCCCTTCCGGCTGGTTGCCGAAATCGCGGGCCTGGAAGTCGGCGAGCGATGCGGCGTTCCACAGCTCCAGGGCGGCGCGGTTGCCCCAGACCATCCGCCCGCGGCCGCCATCATGCAGCCAGACCGGCGCCCACAGACCGTCGAGCAGAGGCAGATCGGCAACCGTCATTGCGGCCGTCGCCGGGCGGGCGGCCAACGCACGCGACTCGACGCCGGGGACGCTGTCCCCGGGCTGGTCCTGATCTGCCTGATGACGCATGGTGGTGGCCGCCTCGGCACGAAGAATGCACCGGACGGCTTTCTAGCATAATTCGAGGCAATCTTCTCCTGCTACCGCAAGAGGCCACGCTCTTTCACCACCCCCGCCACTTTCCATACTCCTGCACGAAGTCGCGGACGATTGCTTCCCGTCCGGCGAGCGCCGGCAACAATTGTTTGTGCAGGCCGCCGCGCAGGATCACCTCAACGCGCATCTGCCACCGTTCATCGGCCTCCTTCAGATCGGTGAAGGCGAAGGTCAGCGGGTGATAGGCCCGCGCGCGGATGTCGTAGCTGAACTCCTCCTCTCCGTCGCGCAGGACGGCCAGCCCGGCGTTGAAGGGGCCGACCTCGATGACCGCTTGGCGGCCGAGCCGTTCCAGCTCCGCCGCGATGTCGCGGAAGGCCGGCTCGACCGTGTCGGCGATGAAGCGGGCGACCTCGCGCCGCGCCCCGGCGGCGCCGGGCGGGGCCGCCGCCGCGATGGCCCCCTTGCGCCCGATCACGGCGGCCAGCTGCTGGCGCCAGTCGCCATCGCCCACCGGCTGCACCGGGGCGCCGCCCTCCGACGCGGTGGCGACCCGCGCGACCCGCCGGTCCGGCCCCGCCCGGCGCTCCGCCCGCAGGCTGGTCACCAGCCCGACGCACATCAGCACCATGACCACCGCGAAAGGCAGCGCCGTCGTCACCGCCGCCGTCTGAAGCGCCTGCAACCCGCCGACCAGAAGCAGCACCGCCGCCACCACGCCGCACAGCACCGCCCAGAAGATGCGCGTCGCGATGGGCGGGTCCTGGTTGCCGCCGGACCCGATGATGTCGATCACCAGGGCGCCGGAATCGGCGGATGTGACGAAGAAGGTGACGACGATCAACGTCGCCAGCGCCGAGGTGATCACGCTGAGCGGCAGGCGGTCCAGCATGACGAACAGGGCCGTCGGTACGTTCTCCTGCACCGCCGCCGCCATCCCGCCGCCCTCGAACATCTCCATATGGATCGCCGTCTCGCCGAACACGGTGAACCAGACGAAGGTCAGCGCCACCGGGGCGAACAGCACGCCGCCGATGAATTCGCGGATCGTGCGTCCGCGCGACACCCGCGCGATGAACATGCCGACGAAGGGTGCCCAGGAAATCCACCAGCCCCAGTAGAACATCGTCCAGCTCGCCTGCCACTCCGCCCCGGTGTAGGGCAGCGTGCGGAAGCTGGTGTAGGGCAGCGTCCACAGATAGCGTCCGATGCTCTCCACCAACGTGGACAGCAGGAACACCGACGGGCCGAGCAGGAAGACGAACAGCAGGAGCAGGAGCCCCGCCAGCATGTTCAGTTCGCTGAGCCGGCGGATGCCGCGCCCGACGCCGCTGACCGCCGAGGCGGTGGCGATCGCCGTGATGACGGCGATCAGCACCATCTGCTGCACCGTGCCCACGCCGACCAGCCCGAGGTAATCGAGCCCGGCGTTGATCTGCATGACCCCCAGCCCCAGCGAGGTGGCGATGCCGAACAGCGTGCCAACGATCGCCACGATGTCCACCAGATGGCCGGGCCAACCGCTCAGCCGGTCGCCCAGCAGCGGGTAGAGCGCCGACCGGATGGTCAGGGGCAGGTCGTGCCGGTAGGCGAAGTAACCGAGCGACAGGCCGACGACGATGTAGATGCCCCAGGCGTGCAGTCCCCAATGCAGGAAGGCCAGATTCATCGCCTCGCGCGCCGCGTCGGGGGTTCCCGCCTCCCCGACCCGCGGGTTGGCGAGATGCAGCACCGGCTCCGCCACGCCGTAGAACAGCAGGCCGATGCCCATGCCCGCGCTGAACAGCATGGCGAACCAGGTCAGGTAGCTGAATTCCGGCTCGTCGTCGTCCTTGCCGAGCTTGATCGAGCCGTAGGGACTGAAGAACAACCAAAAGGCGAACAAGAGGAAGCCGGCGACGGAGAGAATGTAGAACCAGCCGAAGTTGCCGACAATGGCGGACTGGAGAGCGGAGATTTGCTCCCCGAACGGTTCGGTGAAGACGCTGGCGAGAAGGACGAACAGGAGAATCAGCCCCCCTGCGGTGAAGGAGACGGTTTTGTTGATCCCGTTCATGGTTCTTCTCCGGGTTCGGGCAGCGCACCCGAATCCGAGGCGCGGCGTCTTGGCCCACACAACGGATCAATCCGGCCGGAGTTTCCAAAAAATCGCCGCGCTCATGCTTCCGACGACCGGCGCCAGCGGTCTATTCCGGACGGGCGCCGCCTTTGCGGTCCGCGCGGAGGCGCCGCCGCAGGACCAGCGCGTACCAAGCCAGCAGCACCGTGGTGAAGAGCGACAGGGTGAAGGACACGCCGTCCGGCCGCAGCCCATAGCCCGTGGCGCCGCCGAACAGCGTCACCGAGCTGTCCCACAGATAGGCGAGCAGCAGGATCAGCGTGTTGGTCCCCGATAGGCCGGTGGCGAGATAAAGCACAAGATGCATCCGTTGCCTCCCGAAGAGCCCCGCCCGGCCATGCGCTTTTTCGTTGCGCGGTGTTGTTCTTGTCCGAAGCCCCGTCATCCTAGGCGCCCGGAGCGATCCTGTCAGCCATGGCCAACACCGAAAGCCCCCCGACCTGGACCCAGCGGCTCCTGCGCTACGGCACGGGGGTGCTCATCCTGGCCCTGCTGGCCGGGGCGCTGGTCATCCTGAACCGCTGGCTGGAGCAGTACAGCGTCGCCGACATCCGGCAGGCGCTGAACCGCATCACCGGCGTGCAGCTTCTCGCTGCCTCGGCGGCGGCGGCGGTCAGCTACTGGCTGCTGACGCTCTACGATCTTCTGGCCCTTCGCCATTTGCGGCGGCCCCTGCCCTACCGCTGGGTGGCCTTCACCGCCTTCACCAGCTACGCCTTCAGCCACAGCCTGGGCTTCGCCAGCATCATCGGGGCGACGGTCCGCTACCGCCTCTACGCGCCGCATGGGCTGGGCGGGGTGGAGGTGGCGCAGGTGACGCTGTTCGTCGTCACCACCTTCATGCTGGGGCTGGCGACGGTGATGCCGGTGGTCATGCTGATCGACCCCACGGCGCTGAAGGCGCTGCATGTCCCGCCGGGAAGCGCGTTTCTGCTGGGGCTGGCGGCGTTGGTGGTCCTGATCGCCTACGCGGTGGGCGGCTTCTGGCTGCGCCGGCCGCTGCGGGTGTTCGGGCACGCCATCGCCTTCCCCCGCCCGTCCATCGCGGTTCGGCAACTCCTGCTCGGGCTGTGCGACCTGTCGCTGGCCGCGCTGGTGCTCTATCTCTGCCTGCCGCCGAGCGACGCGGTGAGCTACGCCGACGTTCTGGTCGCCTTCGGGCTGGCGCTGGTCGCCGGCATCATCAGCCACGTGCCGGGGGGGCTGGGGGTGTTCGACGCCATCGTCCTGGTCAGCCTGACCCCGGCGATGCCCGGCAACGACGTGATGGCGGGTCTGCTGGTCTTCCGGCTGATCTACTATCTGGCGCCGTTGGTGATCGCCGGGCTGATGTTCGGCGGGGTGGAGGCCTTCCAGGCCCGGCGCCGCATCGGCGGCCTGTCGCGGGAAATCTCCGCCGCCGTCAGCCCGGCGGTGCCGCTGGTGCTGGCCGCCTGCATCTTCATCACCGGCGCCTTCCTGCTGTTCTCCCGCGCCACGCCGGAGGAGACGCTGCCCGCGCCCTTCGACGCCACGGCGCTGCCGCTGGTGGAGATGTCGCACTTCACCGGCAGCGTCGCCGGGGTGCTGCTGATCCTGCTGGCCCACGCGGTGCAGCGGCGGCTGCACGCCGCCTGGGTGCTGTCGCTGGTGCTGCTGGCGACCGGCTGCGCCTCGGCCCTGCTGAAGGGCGGCGACTGGCCGGAGGCCATCGTGCCGGGACTGATCTTTCTGGCCCTGCTGCCGGCCCGCAAGGAGTTCCACCGCCGCGGCAACATCCTGCGCAATCCCCTGACGCCGAGCTGGTTCATCGCGACCGGCGTGGCGCTGGCCAGCGCCTTCTGGCTCGGCCTGTTCTCCTACAAGCACATCGCCTTCAGCGACGAGCTGTGGTGGCATTTCACCCTGCACGGCGACGCCTCCCGCTTCCTGCGGGCGTCGGTGGCGGTGGGTGTGATCGCGCTCGGCGCCGCCCTGGTCCATCTGGTATCGGCGGCCAGCCGCGACCCGCGGGAGCGCGAGCGGGAGGAGAAGCCCCCCGGCCCCCTCACCGCCGCCAGAAGGACGGACTGAGCACGACCAGAATGGTGAAGAACTCCAGACGCCCCAGCAGCATGCCGGCGGCCAACGCCCATTTCGCCCCGTCCGGCATGGTGGCGTAGTTGCCGACCGGTCCGATGGTCGGGCCGAGGCCGGGGCCGACGTTGCTGACCGCCGTCGCCGCCCCCGACAGCGCGGACACCACATCCACCCCGAGGAAAGCGAGCACGAAGGCCAGCACGAACACCGACATCAGATAGACGAAGCCGAAGCTCATCACCGAGATCATCACGTCGGCGCTGACCGGCTTGCCGTTGTAGTTGAGCGGGATCACCAGATTGGGGCTGTAGAGGCGGCGCTGGAGCGCGCGCAGCACGATGAACAGGATCTCGAACCGGAAGATCTTCAGCCCGCCCGAGGTCGATCCGGTACAGCCGCCGACGAAGGTCAGGATGAAGAAGACCACCGACGCCAACGGCCCCCACCGTTCATAGTCGATGGAGGCGTAGCCGGTGGTGGTGACCACCGAGACGACGCTGAAGGTGGTCACGCGGATGGCGTCGTCCCACGGCACGCCCCGCGTCAGCGTCAGCCAGACCGACATGCCGAAGGACACCACGGCGAGGAAACCGAGGTACCAGCGGATCTGCGTGTCCGCCCAGAAGCTGGCCGCCCGCCCCTGCGCGAGGCTGATGAAGCGGACGAAGGGCATGCCGCCCAGCACCATGAAGATCACCAGCACCCATTCGATCGCCGGGCTGTTCCAGCTGGCGATGGACGCGTCGCGGGTGGAGAAGCCGCCGGTGGACACCGCGGTCATCGCGTGGTTGACGGCGTCGAACCAGGACATCCCGGCATAGGCGAGCATCGCCGTGCAGACCGCGGTCAGGCACAGGTAGATCCAGCCCACCGCGATGGCGAGGTCGCTGGCCCGCGGCGTCACCTTGTCCGACCGGTCTGAGGATTCCGAGCGGAAGAGCTGCATGCCGCCGACCTGGAGGAAGGGCAGGATGGCGATGGCCATGCCGATGATGCCGATGCCGCCCAACCATTGCAGCAGCGACCGCCACAGCAGCAGCCCCGGCGCCAACCCGTCGAGCCCGGAGATCACCGTGGCCCCGGTGGCGGTGAGCGACGACATCGCCTCGAAATAGGCGTCGGCCGCCGACAGGTCGATCTGCGACACCATGAAGGGCACGGCGGCGAAGGCGCAGATGACCACCCAGGACAGGGCCGTCAGCAGGAAGGCCTGCCGGAGGTTCAGCGCGATCCTGTCCATACGGTTGGCCAGCATGAACTGGACGCCGAAGAACAACGTCAGGGCGAAGGCGATGGCGAAGACCATCCAGTCCGGATTGCCGGCCGCCAGATCGACGGTCATGGGAAGCAGCATCGCAACGGCCAGGACGCTGAGAAGCGCGCCGATGATGAAGAAGACGGGGCGGGTGTCGAAACCAGTCATGCACGGGCCATAGCCGATCGGAATTGCGGCCTAAACTGTCACGATTGCGCCCGCTCGGCATTGCCGAAGCGCGACGCACGGCGATTTTTCCATCGGATTACCCCAAAGGGCGTATTCGGGCCGGCCAAGCGCTGTCAATTCACCCACTGAGCACCACCATACTCCGAAAGATGTCTGGAATCGGGCCGGATGCGCCCCCGCAAAGAGGGGCGCGGGACTGGACGGCGGGGGACATCCTGTGCACACTCCGCCCCGACGTACGGCTCAAATCGTCGAGCCTTCCCGGATGATCGGGACCCGCGGGGAACTGGAACAGACAATGGACTGGCGGCGTGCTTTCGGACGATGCCCTGATCTTTCTTCAGCATTCAATCAAGACGGTGTGGACTCTGGAGATCCTGCTGATTTTACGGCGTGATCCGGATCGGGCGTGGAATCCAGAGGAACTCATTCGCGAATCACGCGGCAGCACGCTCATTCTCCAGGAAGTCTTGGCGAATCTTCATCAGGCTCGATTGATCGATACGGACGGGGACCATCGCATCCGCTACCACAGCGCGACTCCGGCCCTGGAGCGCCTTGTGGGGGAAATCGCCTCCGCACAGGCACGGCGCCCGGCGGCGGTCACGAAGGCGCTGCTCTCCGTGTCGTCGGACAAGGTCCAGAATTTCGCCAACGCGTTCCGCGTCGGAAAAAGGACGTGAGGGATCGATCACAATTCACCCCGGAGCCAAGTCGGATTTTGCTAAACTCTCGTTCGAAGTAACGACAATTGCCGCGCCGCTTCATCCGGAAGAGAGGCGGGCGGCGGTGATTGGCTTGATCCGCCGACCGAATGGCTTCGATGTCCTGTGGAGTTTCCATTATGCCGTTTCACCGACCGGCCCTGGGGCTGACCCTTGCCGCCCTCGCCCTGGCCGGAACCCTGGCGGGCGCCGCCCAGGCCGCAACCACTGATCGCGGCCCTGCTCCCGCCGCCCCTGCTCCCGCCGCTCAAGCCGCTCCGGCCACCACCGCTCCGGCCGGCGCGGCCGAGGCTGCCCCCGCCGCGAAGGTGACGGGTTTCCGCTCGGCGCGCTTCGGCATGTCCGGCGACGAGGTCGCAAAGGCCATCGCCAAGGATTTCAAGATCGAGGGCAAGGACATCCGCCGCGAGACCAACGCGACGGAGCGGACCACCAGCCTGATCGTCAAGGTCGACGATCTGCAGACCGGCGCCGGCCCGGCGGTCGTCGCCTACATCCTCGGCCACTCGACGCAGAAACTCTTCCAGGTGAACATCCTGTGGGGCGGCGCGGTGAATCCGAAGGTCGATCCCAATGCCCTGGTCGGCGCGGCCAACGCGCTGCGCAACTATTTCGTGGGACAGGGCTACCGGCAGGAGGGGATGCTGCTCAACGCGCCGGTCGGCGACGGATCGCAGGTTGTGGTCTTCCGCGGCACCGACAGCCAGGGGCGCATGAGCCTGCTGACCCTCGCGGTGCCGCCGAAGCCTTCGGACGACACCCCCGCCCTGCCGCCGTCGATGCAGCTCTCCTACATCGAGAAGCCGAACGAGCCGGACGTCTTCAGGATCGAAAAGGGGTTCTGATCGCCGGCCTTCGCCGGTCCGGAAAGGAAAAAAGGGCGGCGCCGTCGTGGCGCCGCCCTTTCCGTTTGAGCCGAAGGCGTTTGATGGAAGCCATCAGACGCCTTCGGTATCAGCCCCGGCGGGCGAGGCGGTCGACCAGGCCCGACCAACTGCTGACCGAAATCAGGTGGGCGTAGACCAGCCCCAGCCAGCCGCGGTCACGCCATTCCACCAGCGTCTCGGCGGGAAGCTGGTTGAAAGCCGCCTCGTCAATCACGTTGAAGCCGGCGAGGCTCAGCCGCTCGCCGTTGTTCAGGGTGATGTCGGCGCGCTTCTCCGACATCAGGCCGGCGTTGGTCACCGCCTCGACGAACTGCGCGGTGAAGGCGTTCTGGGCCTGGACTTCCTTGACAAACTCCAGGGCGTTGTTGGTCAGGGCGGACGGCTGCCCGTCAACGAAGAAGGGGTTGTCCCGGCCGGGGACGACGGCGTCCGCCGCCTCGTCGATGCACAGGGTGAGCTGGGACTTGTCCTCGCTCTCCAGGAAGATGAACGGATAGCGGCGGACATAGGCAGGGATGTAGGCCCCCTCCTCCCACGCGCCGTTCGCGTCGACGAACAGGTTTTCACCCGAACGGAGGCCGAGCAGCGCCACCGGCTGAACCACCGGGCCTTCCGAGAACAGGATCGGGAACTGCTTGCAGGCCGCGGGAAACTCCGCCGCCATCAGCGGCACCGAGTTGGTGCCGGCCGCGAAGGCGAAGTTCGGCTCGCTCCGCAGCGACAGGTCGGCGTCACGGGCGGCCACCAGCGGACGGGGGCTCTTGTAGAACAGGGGCAGGGTCGGTTCGGTCATCGTGCGCTATCCAAGGGGTAAAGGTCTGCTGGTGGAGAAGACGCGCCTCAGCGCGCCTCTTCCTTCTCCGTTTGCTGGTTGCCGGTGGCCGACGGCGCAGGGCCGGTGGTCAGGACTTCCGGCTGCGCGCCGGCGCGGGTGGTGTCCGGAGCAGTCCCGGCGCCGGTCGAACCGCCCACTCCCGAACCGCCCACTCCCGAACCGGTAGACAGAACCTCCGGCTGGAACCCAGCGCCGGCCAGGGTCAGAACCTGCGGCGCGGCGTAGGCGGCCAGGGCGTTCGGCGTGAGGCCGCCGCGGGTCACCGTGCCGGTGAACAGGCTGGTGACGCCCGGGGTGCTGGGGACCGGAACGACGACCACGACGGTGGCGGCGACCCGGCTGATCTGCTGCGTCGGACCCCAGGGGGTGTTGTTGATGAAGTACGGCGCCGCGCGCAGCGGGCTGTCGATCGCACTGGCGGCCAACGCGTCCGTCTTGCCGGCGATGGTGCCGAACATCCGGGCAGACCCGGCCTTGGGGACGGTCAGGCTCAGCACGTCGATCTTCTGCAAGGCGGTCCCGGTCTCCTGTCCGATGAGCAGCGCCCCGCCGTCGGACGCCATGGTCAGCATGGTGGCCTTGCCCTGGAGCCCCGCCATGGTGATGGGGCCGCCCGCCGCGATGGACGCCTCGCCGTCCGGCAGGGACGCCACGGCGCCCAGCGTGATCGGGCCGGTCTTGGCCGTGATGCTGGCCGGCAGAACAATGCCCGATCCACCGGATTGGGTAAAGGCCCCCTCCGTGACAACCGTGGCATCACGCCCGAAGGTCACCGTGCCGTTCCCATCGGTCGTGACGATGGCCAGGGACCCCGCGCTGTTCACCGCCGCGCCGAAGGTGAAGCCGGCGCCGGTCAGGCGCAGGCCGTCCGTCCCGGTCGCGGTCAGCGCCTTGGCGAAGCGGATCTCGCCGCCCGTCGTCTGGGTCAGCGAGCGCACGGTCACCGCGCCGTCGTAGAAGACGCCGCCCGAGCTGCGGACCGTGACGTCGCCCATCAGGCCCGACGCGCCGATGTCTCCCGCCGCCCGGATGGACGCGCCGGTCAGCGCCAGCGCCGAACGGTTGGCGCTGTCGACGGCCCCGCCGAACACCAGCTCGCCGCCGGTGCTGGTCAGCGCGCTGGCGCCGGCCACCGTCAGGGCGCCGCCGAAGCGCTGGGTCCCGGTGGTGGTGACGGTGGCGCCGTCCAGGCGGGTGCCGCCGTTGACGACGATCTGCCGCAGGGCGCCGGTTTCGCCGAAGACCCCGGCCAGAACGGCGTCGCCGTCGATGGTCAGCCCCTGCACCCCGGCGTTGGCAGCGTTGCCGCCGTTCAGCAGGGACACGCTCCCGCCCGTCAGGACGGTGTCGGTCCCCAGCGTCACTGCGCCGTCGTAGCTCTGCTCGGCCAGGGTGGTCACCGCGCCACCGTTGAGGGCGGCGGTGCCGGTCACAGACAGGCGGCTCAGCGCCTGGGTGCCACCGATGGCGCCGTTGACGACGGCGTTGCCGGCGATGGTCAGCCCCTGGCCGCCGCGGGTGGCGGCGTCCAGTCCGCCGGCCAGCACGACGGTGCTGGCGGTCAGGCGGGTATCGGTCCCCAGCACGGCGCGTTCGCCGTAGGTCTGGGTGCCGGTGGTGTCGACGAAGCCGCCGTTGAGGGCCAGCGTCCCCGCCTCGTCGGTGACGACCGAGGCCGCGCGGACCGACTGGGCGAAGCGGGTCTGGCCGGCGCTGTTCACCGCCAGGGCGCCCAGCCGCTCCGTCCCGCCGACCACGCCGGCAAAGACGGCGTCGGCGAGCCCGGTGTTGACGGTCAGGGCCTGCCCGCCGTCCAGCGTTCCGGCGAAGGTGACGCCGGTGCCGCTCAGGGTGGACGCGGTGCCGGCCAGACGGACCGCGCCGTTGTAAGTCTGCGCCCCGCTGGTCACCGCGGTGGCGCCGGTCAGCCGCGTCTCGCCGCCGACCGTCAGCGCGGCCAGCGCCTGCCGGGCGCCGAGGGTGCCGGCGAGCGCCGCGTTGCCGGCGATGGTCAGGCTCTGACGGCCCGCCGTCGCCGCGTCAACGCTGCCGGACAGCGACACCTGGGTGCCGGTGAGGACGGTGTCGGTCCCCAGCGTCACCGCGTCGGCGTAGCTCTGCGCCCCGGTGGTGTCGACGCTGCCGCCGTTCAGGATGGTGATCCCGGTGGCGTCGGTGGCCAGCGAGGCCGCCTTGACCGCGCCGGTGATGGTGGTGGTGCCGCCGCCGTTGACCGTCAGCGCCCCCAGACGGCTGCTGCCGCCGACCGCACCGCCGAGCAGGATGTCGCCGCTGCCGCTGGTCAGCGTCAGCGCCCCGCCGCCGTCGAGGGTGGAGGCGAGGACGATCCCGCCGGTGCCGGTGATCCGGCTGTCGCCGCCCAGCGTCACCGCCTTCGCCGCTGTGAAGACCGTGCCGGCCTGATAGGCGCCGTTCAGGGTCACCGCGTCGTTGTAGGTCTGGGCGCCGCTGGTCGTCACCGAGGTGAGGCTGGTGGTGCCGTCGGCGTCGGTGGTCAGGCTGGCGAGCGCCGTCGTGTTGCCCACCGCGTCTTTGAACAGGGTGGTGCCGCTGCTGTTGACGGCCAGCGCCTGGGCGCCGTTCACCGTCCCGAAGAAGGTCACCGCGCCGCTGCCGGCGTTGACCGTGGCGGCCCCCGCCAGCGTCACCGGGCCGGCGACGGTGAAGGCGCCGTTGCCGGTGGCGTAGGTGCCCATCAGGCTGGTTTCCCCGCCGTAGCTCTGGACACCCGTGGTGGTCACGTCGACGAGGCTGGTGTAGCCCGTGCCGGTCGTCAGGCTGGCGAGCGCGGTCGTGCCGCCCACCGCCGCGTTGAACACCATCGCGCCGGTCGAGGTCGCCGTCAGCGCCTGGGCGCCGTTGACCGTCCCGTTGAAGGTGATCGTGCCGTAGCCCGCCTCCACAACCGTGGCCCCGGCCAGCGTCGTCGCACCGTTGACGGTGATCGGGCTGTTGGTCGAGCGGTAGGCGCCGTCCAGGGTCACCGCGTCGTTGTAGGTCTGGGCGCCGCTGGTCGTCACCGACGAGAGGCTGGTGGTGCCGTCGGCGTCGGTGGTCAGGCTGGCGAGCGCCGTCGTGTTGCCCACCGCGTCTTTGAACAGGGTGGTGCCGCTGCTGTTGACGGCCAGCGCCTGGGCGCCGTTCACCGTCCCGAAGAAGGTCACCGCGCCGCTGCCGGCGTTGACCGTGGCGGCCCCCGCCAGCGTCACCGGGCCGGCGACGGTGAAGGCGCCGTTGCCGGTGGCGTAGGTGCCCATCAGGCTGGTTTCCCCGCCGTAGCTCTGGACACCCGTGGTGGTCACGTCGACGAGGCTGGTGTAGCCCGTGCCGGTCGTCAGGCTGGCGAGCGCGGTCGTGCCGCCCACCGCCGCGTTGAACACCATCGCGCCGGTCGAGGTCGCCGTCAGCGCCTGGGCGCCGTTGACCGTCCCGTTGAAGGTGATCGTGCCGTAGCCCGCCTCCACAACCGTGGTCCCGGCCAGCGTCGTCGCACCGTTGACGGTGATCGGGCTGTTGGTCGAGCGGTAGGTGCCGTTCAGCGTCGTGGCGGCGCTATGGGTCTGGGCGCCCGTGGTGGTGACGTCCAGGAAGCTGACCGTTGCGCCCGCGGCGGTGGTCAGGCTGGCGAGCGCCGTCGTGCCGCCCACCGCCGCGTTGAACTGCGTCGTCCCCGTCCCGGCGATGGTCAACGCCTGGGCGCCATTCACCGTGCCGTTGAAGGTGGCCGTCCCGGCGTTCACCGTTGTCGCCCCGGCCAGCGTGGCCGCCGCGTTGGTCGTGACCGTACCGCCCGTGTAGGTGCCGTGGAGGGTGACCGCGTCGTTGTAGGTCTGCGCGCCCGTGGTGGTGACGTCGCGCAGGCTGCTGGTGCCGGTGGCGTCGGTGATCAGGCTGGCGAGCGCCGTCGTGCCGCCCACCGCGCCGGCGAACTGCGTCGTGCCCTTGTTGTTGACCGCCAGGGCGTGGGTGCCGTCCACGGTGCCCAGGAACAGGACGCTCGACCCGCCGTTCACCGTCGTGTCGCCGGCCAGCGTCGTCGTGCCGTTGGCGGTGAAGGCGGCGGCGCCGGTGGTGTAGGTGCCGTGGAGGGTGACCGCGTCGTTGTAGGTCTGCGCGCCCGTGGTGGTGACGTTGCGCAGGCTGCTGGTGCCGCCGGCGTCGGTGATCAGACTCGCCAGGGCCGTCGTGCCGCCCACCGCGCCAGCGAACTGAGTCGCGCCCTTGCTGTTGACGGCCAGCGCCTGGGCGCCGTCCACCGTGCCGGCGAACAACACCGCCCCGCCGATGACCGTCGTGTCACCAGCCAGCGTCGCTGCGCTGTTGGCGGTGAAGGCACCGCTTCCGGTGTTGTAGGTGCCGTCGAGCGTCACCGCGTCGTTGTAGGTCTGGGCGCCGGTGGTCGTCACCGATTTCACGCTGCTGGTGCCGCCCGCGTTGGTGGTCAGGCTGGCGAGCGCCGTCGTGCCGCCCACCACGCCGTTGAACTGCGCCATGCCCTGGTTGTTGACCGCCAGGGCATAGGCGCCGTCCACCGTGTTCATGAACACGACGCTCGACGTGCCGTTCACCGTCGTGTCGCCGGCCAGGGTCACCGCGCCGATGGCCGCAAAGACCGCACCGGTGGTGTAGGTGCCGTCAAGCGTCACCGTGCCGCTGTAGGTCTGGGCGCCGGTGGTCGTCACCGATTTCACGCTGGCCGTCCCGCCGGCGTCGATGGTCAGAGTCGTCAGCGCCGTCGTGCCGCCCACCGTGCCGGTGAACTGGGTCGCGCCGCTGCTGGTGATCACGAGCGAGTTGGCCCCGTTCACCGTGCCGCTGAACAGCACGTTTCCGCTGCCGGAGTTCACCGTGGTGCCGCCCGCCAGCGTCGTCGCGCCGGTCACCGTGAAGGCGCCGTTTCCGGTGGCGTAGGCGCCCTGAAGGCTGGTCGCGCCGGTGTAGGTCTGCGCCCCCGCCGTCGTCACGGCGCGCAGGCTGATGGTCCCGGCGGTGGCCGACAGATAAGCGAGGTTGCTGGCCGCCCCGCCCAGCGTCACGCCGCCCTGTGCGGCGTTCAAGGTCGCCCCGTACCCGCCGCCGTTCAGCGTGCCGCTCACCGACAGGTCGCCGCCGGTCGCGGTCACCGTGCGGTTGGCGCCCGACAGGGTCAGGTTCCCGGTGACGGTCACCGACTTGCCGGACAGCGCGCCGCTCACTGTGGTGTTGCCGGTGTAGGTCTGCGTGCCGGTGGTGGTGACGTTGCCCAGGGCGATGGTGGTGCCCTGCACCGTCACGCTCGCTCGGGTGTCGTCCGGCCCCGTGCTGCTCACCGCCTTGGCCAGGGTGACCCCACCGCCCGTGGAGACCAGGGAGATGGTGCCGCTGCCCCCGGCGGAGATGCCGGTGGTGGCGTTGCCGTCGCTGATGGCGCCGCTGGCGGTGACGGCGATGTCGCCGTTGGTGGTGGAGAGATTGCCCAGGGTGAAGCTGGTGCCGGCCAGATAGATTCCGCCCGTCCCGGTCACCGTCGCCGAGATGTTGGCGATGGTGCTGGTGAAGGCGGCGGAGCTGGTCCCGATTCCGGTGTTGGAGGTCAGGTCCAGCGTGCCGCCGGTCAGGCTGGTGCCGTTGCCGGTCAGCAGGCTGCCGCCCGCCGCCGACAGGGTGATGGTCCCGGTCGGTCCCGCGTTCACCGTGCCGACCGTCAGATCGCCCGAGGTCGCGGTCAGGCTGACCGTGCCGACTCCGGTCACCGAGGTCGCGGTCATGCCGGTGCTGCTGGTGGCGGTGACGGTGCCATTGGCGCCGAGGGTCGCCGCCGTCAGCGTGCCGGTGTTGTTGACGGTCAGGTTCTTGCCGGAGCCGGTCAGGCTGGCGTCGATGGTGCCGACGGTGGTGTTGAGGGTGGTGTCGCCGCCGTTGGAACCGCTGGCGAAGGTCAGCGAGCCCGCGGTGATCGACAGCGACCGCGGCGAGGCGCCCGCGGCCACCACATCGGTGGTGCCCTTCAGCGTCAGCGCGCCCGTGCCGAGGTTGATTGCCGCGGTCGGCAGGGTCAGCACCCCGCCGGACTGCAGCAGCAGGTTGCCGCTGGTCATCGACAGGCCGGCGCTGGCGTCCAGGTTGCCGGCGGTGCGGATGTAGGCGGACCCACCCGCCCCCAGGGTGACGAGGTTGTTCCCCAGCGTCAGCGCGGCGCCGTTGATGTTGTCGACCGAGATGACCGGCGTGGTACCGGTGGCGGTCAGGCCGGTCAGGCTGGACACGTTCAGCTTGACCGGCGTGCCGGCGCCGGTGGCGGCGTCGGTGACGGTGCCGATGCTGCCGCCGTTGGCGGTCAGGCTGGCCGAATGGCCGGTCACATGGGTGCCGTTGCCGCTGCCCAGGATGGAGCCGGCGGCGGTCAGCGCGACCGCTCCGTTGGTGGTGTTGGCCGACACCGACTGAACGGTCATCGTGCCGGCGGCCTCGATGATGACCGAGCCGCCGGAGGCGGTGGCCGAGGCGACGGTGACTCCGCTGCTGGTGGCGTCGGTGAGATAGATGCTGCCGGTGGCGCTCGCCAGGGTCAGGCTGCCGGTGGTGGTCTGGACCGACCGGCTGGAGGTGCCGACGCCCTTGTTGCCGGTCAGCGAAACCGAACCGCCGACGATCCGCGTCTCGGCAAGGCCGTCGTCATAGACGCCGCCGCCGCTGGAGTTGAGGGTAACCGCCCCGCTGCCGGCGTTGATGCCGCCGACGATGATGTCGGCGTCCGCCGCGGTGGAGGAGATCGTGATCGCCCCGCCGCCGGTGCTGGCGTTGACCACCTGGAGGCGGTCGCCGGCCTGCACGTCGATCTTGCCGCCGGTCGTCGCGGCATAGGCGAGCGCGGTGGCGCCGGTCGTGCTGAGATAGATGTCGCCCGACCCGCCGTTCGCCTGCACCTGGGCACCGCCCACGCCCACGCGGGCGGAGGAGGTGCCGATGCCGCCGGCGCCGTTCAGCGCCACCGTCTTGCCCGTGACCGCGGAGCCGCCGGTGGCGGCCAGGATCTTGCCGCCGTTGCCGGTGGCGCTCAGCGTGACCGAGCCGTTGTTGGCGCCAGCCGTCACCGTCCCGGCGGTGATGGAGCCGCCGGTCGAGGTCACGGTGATGCTGTTGCCCGCCGCGTCGGTGGCGATGGCGACGTCGGTCAGCGTGATGTTGCCGCTGCCCGACACCACCACCGGACCGTTCTGGACGGCGGCGCTCAGCCCGCCCGACAGAGACCCGGCGATGTTCAGATAGACGCCGCCCGCGCCCGTGACGTTGGTGGTCAGCGCCCCGCTGCTGGACGTCGTGACCTTGAACGCCGAGTCCACCGTTCCGACGCCGGCCCCCGCCGTCAGCGTGGCGCTGCCGGTGCCGAGGCTCAGGCTGGAGCCGCCGCTGAGGATCCGGCCGGTCGTCGCCGTCAGGGTCAGCGCCTTGGTGGTGTCGTAGGAGAGGTTGGAGACGGTCAGGTCGCCGGTCGCCGCGATCACCGTCAGGGCGCCGCCCGTGGTGATGGAGCTGAGATTCAGTCCCGCCGCGTTCTTCACGAACAGGCCGCCGGAGCCGCTGCTGGCGGTCAGGCTGGACACGTTCATGCCCAGCGCCGTGGCGCTGGTGCCGATGGAGCTGCTGTTGCCCTGCTCGTTGGTCTTCTTCTGGGCGTCCAGCTTCAGCGAACCGGCGGTGATGGAGGAGCTGCTGTTCACCGCCGTGATGCTGCCGGCGGTCGCGCTGTTGCCCGTTGCCGTCAGGCTGACCGTGCTGGAAGCGCCCGTATCGACCGTGCCGATGGCGATCGCCCCCGGCGCCTTGAAGGTGAAGTCCAGGCCGGTGCTGTCCGTCAGCGTGGTGAAGGTGGTGGTGCCGCCGCTGTCCGTGACGTTCCAGTTCAGGTTGGTCGCCGTCAGGCTCATCGTGCCGGACGTGGTAGTGCCGGTGGACGGCGTGCGGTCGATGGTCAGCTTGGCGAGGTCGAGCGTGTCGGCAATGTTGAACGTGCCGGGCGTCTTGATCGTCAGATCGGTCGTCGCGACGTTGAGCGTGGAGCCCGTGTCGGCTATGCCGCCCTTGATCGCGGACAGCTCGACGCTGCCGCCGGACACCAGATTGCCGCTGTTGGCGCGGATATTGCCATCGTTGCTGGTCAGCGTCACCGACCCAGTCGTGGTGATGGTGCCGGCGGTCAGGAGGCCGGCCCCCGAGGAGCCGGTGGACAGCGTGATCGCACCGCCACCGGTGCTCACCACCGACTGGGCGATCAGGCTCTTGCTCTCCGACACCGCAATGCTGCCGGCGGCGCTCGCAGTCAGCGTGGTGCTGGTGGAATTGGCCTGCGTCGAGATGGCGGTGACGTTGCCGATGGACCCGGCCGCCGTCAGATTGACCAGATTGCTGCCGCTGATCGTGCCGCTGAGGATCGAGCCGCCCTGATTGTTGATGACCGCGTTGGCGCCGCCCATGGAGATCGAGCCGAGCGCGATGTCGCCGGTCGAGTTGTTCAAGGTCAGCGCGCCGGCCAAGCTCATGGAGTCGATGACCGTCGAGCCGTGCAGGTTGATCACGGCGCCATTGTTGGCGTTCACCGTCAGGTTGCCGGTGGTGATGCTGATGAACTCACCTCCCTGCGCACCGACCACGTTGGAGGAGGACGTCAAGCTCGCGACGCCGGCGTTGATCTTGACGACGGAATGGCCGTTCCCGACGATGCCAGGGTCCGCGATCAGGGCGATCGTGCCGGTCTTGCCGACGTCCAGGCCGCCGACGACCAACTTGCGGTGGCTGTCGAAGGTGAAGCGCACCCCGCTGGCGTCGGTCAGCGAGGCCAGCGCCGTCTGGGTGCTGCTCTCGGCGCCGATCAGCGCGATGGCCGTGCCCGTCGTGCTGACCGAGGTCAGGTTGTAGGTGCGGTTGTCGATGCTGGACGAGGTGCTCTTGATCTTCAGCGCGCCGATGCGGGTGTCGGATTCGACGTAGAGATCGCCCTTCACGTTGAAGGTCGCGGACGACGCCGACAGGTGGATCTTGTTGCTGGAGGAGCCGATGGCGCCGCCGCCGCTGCTCAGGGTCGCGGTGCCCGCGGTGATGCGGTTGGCCGGGTTGCCCACGTTCGCCGAGGCGGCGCCCAGGATGTTTCCGGCGCTGGTCAGGTCGACGGTGCCCCAGTTCTGCACGTTCAGCGTGCCGATGGACAGCGCGTGCTTGGTGTCCAGCTTGAACGCAAGACCGGTGGTGTCGGTCAGGTTGCTCAGCGTGGTGGTAGTGCCGTCGTCCGTCATGGTGAAGACGAGCTGCGGCGCGGTGATCTGATAGGTGCCGGCACCGGTCGTCCGCGAGCTGGTCAGGGACAGCGCGGTCAGATCCCGGCCGTTGTCCACGAAGGCGTCGGTCGCTGTGGTCAGCGCCAGCGTGTCGGCCATCGTCGCGATGTGGTTGGACGACGATCCCGCCTGACCGATGCCGCCGGTCGCGGTGAGGGTGACCGTGCCGGCGGTCACCAGCGAGCTGCCGTTGCTGAGGATGTCCTTGCCAGTGCCGGTGGTCTCGATGGTCACATTGCGGGCGAGGCCGCCGTTGATCGTTCCCAGCGCGACGCTGTTGTCGCTCTTGAACGAGAAGTCGAGGCCGCTCGCGTCCACGACGCTGCCGAGGGTGTACTGGCTGCCGGTGTTGCTGTCGGCCAGCGCGAAGGTCAGGCCTTCCGACCGGATGTCGTAGACGTTCTGCGCGCCGGTCGAGGCGTGCCTGACATCCAGGCTGAGGGCGTGCAGGTCAACGCTGTTCGTCAGATAGACATTGCGCCCGGCGGTTACCTGCAGGGTCCGCGTCTCGGTCAGCAGCGGCGTGCCGGACGCCCCGATGGAGCCCCCTTCGACCGTCAGCGTCACCCTGTCCGCGCTCAGCGGCTTGGTTCCGGACTGCAGCAGCGACCCGTTGCTGGTCACCTTGATGTCCGCCGAGGAACCGGCCTTCACATCCTTCAGCGTCAGGGTGCCGGTGTTGCTGAGCGTCAGCGATCCCGTCAGATTGGCCGACAGCGTGCCGACCTGGGTGGTGAAGTACGAGCTGCTGCCGTTGGTGTGGCCGACGCTCGTCGCCGTCAGGGTGAGGCTGCCCGCGGTGATCGCGGAGCCGCTGCTGTTCGAGGCGTTGATGGCGGACGTGCCGGAATTGGCCGTCAGGTCGACGGTGCCGCTGTTCCCGACATCGATCTTGGCGATCCGCAGGGCCTTGTCGTTGCTGATGTTCAGCTTCAGCCCGCTCTGGGTGACGTTCGTCACCGTCAGACCGTCCTGCGTCGTCGCATCGCTGAAGGACGCGGTCAGGCCGGTCGAGCTGATGGAATAGGTGTTGCTGCCCCCGCCGGACTTGTTGTGCCGGAAGTCCAGAGTCAGATCGGTCAGGGTCGTGTTGTTGCTGACCGTCACGTTGCCGCCCGACGTGATGGACAGCTTCTGTGTGCTGGTCAGCACCTGGTTGGTGCCGCCGACGTTGCCGTTGCCGCCGGTCGCGGTCAGGGAGACCGAGCCCGCCGTGATCGTGCCCGACCCGTTGATCGACGGACCGCCGGACGCGCCCGAAGCCGACCCGGTGGAAATCAGCGTCACCGAACCGGTGGAACTGGTGCCGGCGTCGATGGTGCCGGCCACGATGCCGCGATCCACGCTGTAGCGCAGATTCATGCTGCCGTTACTCGGCGTGGACAGGCCCAGCGTCTGGATGCCGTTGGCTTCCGTCACCGTGAAGCTGCGGTTGGAGCCGAGGGCGTTGAACTGATAGGTGCCCGCGGTGGTCGACGTCTTGTGCGTGACGGTGACGTCCAGCGCGGTCAGCGCGGCGTTGCTGTTGTTGATGTAGAGGTCGCCGTTGCTCACCAGGGTCAGCGACGCGGCAGAGGTCTTCACCGCCCGCGTGCTGGTGCCGATGGAACCGCCGTTGGTGCCGGTGCCGTTGGCCGACAGGGTGACGGAGGACGCCGCGATGGTCCCCCCGCCCGCCATGGTGATCGTCGAGTTCTCCCCGCCGCCGCTGGTCGTCAGGCTGACCGAGCCGCCGCCGGCGACGATCTCGGAAACCACGATGTGCTTCTTGCCGGTGAAGCTGAAGTTGCTGTTGCCCGCACCCGTGATGTCGATCGTGTGCGTCGTGCCGCTGTCGGTCAGCGTGTAGATCTGCGCACCGGTGCTGCCGATGGAGAAGGTGCTCTTGGTTGCGGAGGTCGTGGTGGCGTTCGTGCTGGTGATCGCCAAGCTGTTGAAGGCACGCCCGTTGTTGTCGACGTAGATGTCGCGTCCCGAAGTCACCGACAGGTCGCCGGTGTCGAGGCTGATAGCCCCGTAGAGGGTCGAATCACCGATGGAGGAGGAGGTCCCCGCCTCCAGCGACACCTTGCCGGCGGTGATCTTGCTGCCGTTGCCGGTGTTGGTGACGCCGCTGGACGAGACGATTGCGACGCTGCCGCCCGTTCCGACGTTGACGGTGCCGACCTTGATCGCACGCGACGAATTGAAGGCGAAGTTCAGCGCCGTGTTGCTGGTGACGGTCTGGATCGTGGACTGCGACGAGCTGTCCGACAGGGTGAAGACCTGCCCGTTGACCGTGCTGATCCCGATGGTGCCGCCGGAGTAGGAGCCGCGCGTCAGGGCGAGGTCGGTCAGCGCCATCGTGTTGGTGATGCCGATGGAGCCGCCCGTCGTGATCGACAGGTTCGCCGTCGCCAGATTCAGCGCGTTGGTGCCGCCGACGCTTCCATTGGCGCTCAGGACCACCTTATCGGCGGCGATGAGCGTCGTATTGTCCGAATCATCCTGGATGCTGCCGCTGGTGTTCGTCAGCGTGACCGTTCCGGTGCCGTTGTTGGCGTTGACCGACCCGACGGTCATGACGCCGTTGGACTTCGTGACGGTGATGTCGCCGCCGGCCGTCAGGCTGTTCAGCTCGGTCGGGCCGGTGCCCAGGCCGAGCCACATCGAACCGCCGGCGGTGGCCGCGACCGTGCCGGCGTTCACGCTCACCGCCTTGTCCGACGAGCCGATGCTCTTCCCGGCGGTCAGGGTCACCGTGCCGGTGGAGCTCGCGCGCAACGTGGCGTTGTTCGGGTTCAGGATCGACCCGTTGGTCGCCGTGACCGTGATGTCGCTGCTGCTGCTGGAGGTGAAACTGGAGCCGAAGGCGATGTCGCCCCAGGTCGCCGTCACCACGATGGGGTTGTCGGCGGCGCTGAAGAATTTGTCGCCCAGCGTGATGAGGTTCTTCTGGTTGTTGACGCCCGTGGAGGTCGGCAGGGTGATGTAGATTCCGCCGTCCGACGCTCGGGCGTTCAGGACGGGGGTGACGACGTCCAGATACTCGGTGCCCGTGCCGCTGCCGATGCCCTTGCTGGCGACCAGATTGACCGAGCCGGCCAGCACCACCGTGGTCTTCGATCCATCGTCCAGGATCGAGCCGTTCGTCGTCTCGGCATTGAAGATGCTGTAGGTTTCGCTGGGCGAGGGCGTCCCGTTGTCGGAAAGGACGCCGTTCTTGTAGGTCAGATCCACCCGGCCCAACCGGATGTCGCGGTCGCCCTTGAAGGAGAAGATCTGGCCGGTGGTGTCGACCAGCGTGCGCAGCAGATAGCCGTTGGTGGCGTCGTCGGTCAGGTCGAAGGTGAGGTTCGGCGCGGTGATCGAGTAGCTGTTCACCACCGTCGTGTCGGCATGCGTGCTGGTGACGGTCAGCTCCGCCATGTCGGACAGGTTGGTGACGTGCAGATTGCCGCCGGTGGTCAGCGTCAACTTCGTGGCGTTGAGCCCTAGCGGAGCGGAGACGTCGCCCAGGCTGCCCGACGCGGCGCTCAGCGTCACGGTGTCGGCGTTGATCCGCGTGTTCATGCTGCCGTCGTCGCGGATGCCGCCGGTGGTGGAGGTCAGCGTGACCTTGCCGCCCACCCCCACCGTGGCCAGATCGCCGACGATCAGGTCGATGTCGCTGTTGAAGCTGAGGGTGGACAGCTTCGGGCTGCCGATCGCTTCCAGAATGGTCGCGGTGCCGTTGTCGCCGACCACGAAGTTGAAGTATTCGGAGGTCAGTTCCAGCGCGTTGGCGGCCCCGCCGACGTGGCGGTTGGTGATCGACAGGCCGGTCAGGATCACGCCGCTGTTGTCGAGATACAGATCCCCGACGTTGCTCAGCGTCAGCGACCCCGTCGAGGTGCGCAGATGGGTGCCGGAGCTCCCGATGGCGCCGTCCGTGCTCAGGCTGATGATGCCGGCGGACAGCCGGTTGCTGGAGTCCTTGCCCAGGATGGCGCCGCCGGTCGCCGTCACGGCGATCCCGCCGGAGTTCGACGCCTTGATCGTTCCCAGCGTGGCGGCACCGCCGGTGACGGTGAGCGAGACCGACGTGCCGGCGGAGGTGATGTTGTCCACCGTTACGGCACCGGTCTGCATGACCGTGACGTTGCCTGCGTTGTTGGTGACCGTCAGCCGCTTCGCCGCGGTGTTCACCATCACGGTGGAGGTGTTGCCCCCGGCGGCGAGGGTGACGTTGTCGCCGGTGATCGTGCCGGACAAGCCGGAGATGCTGCCGTTGGCGGTCGTCAGGGTGACGTTGCCGTTGGCCCCGGCATTGACCGTGGTCGTGGTGATGTCGGACACCGTGCCGTTCGCCGTGACGGCGATGCTGCTGGTCCCGTTGGCGCTGGTGATCGTCCCGATGGTGGTCGTGCCGCCGGTGGTGATCGCGACGTCGCCGTTGGTCGAGACGATGGAACCCAGCACAGCCGAGCCCGACGTCGTCAGGAACACCCCGCCCGCGCCGGAGGTGGCGTCGATGTTGTAGGAGCCGGCGGTCAGGGCCGTGCCGCTGGTGCCGATGCTGCCGGCAGCGTTCAGGACCAAGCTGTAGGAACTGATGGTGGTCGAGGCGTCGGCGTCGTTCAGGATGCTGCCGCCGCTGCTGGTCAGGGTCAGCGTGTTGCTGCCGCTGGCCACCGCGCCGACCGTCAGGTTGCCGGTGGCCGTGATGGTGGTAAAGCCGCCGCTGGTCAGATTGGCCAGGGACAGCGCGCCGGTGCTCGACAGGTTGATGCCGCCGCTGCCGGCCGTGGCGGTCAGGCTGCCGCCGGCGGTGTTCAGAGCCTGCGACGACGTGCCGATGGCACCGTTGCTGCCCGACGAGCCTTTGGCCGTCAGCGTCAGCACGCCGCCGGTCAGCAGGCTTGCGCCCGTGCCGGTGATGTTGCCGGCGGTGCTGGTCAGCGCGACGGCCCCCGGTCCGGCGCTGACCGTGCCGACCAGGATGTTCCGGTCGCTGCGGAAGGCGAAGCTGTTCAGGCCGCCGGCCTGCCCGACCGTGTCGAGCGCGGTGCCGCCGGCCGAATCGGTGACGGTGAAGGTCAGGCCCGTGGAGGCCAGGAAGAACTGGCTGTCGGCCCCGACCGTCCGGTGGGTGCTGGTGATCGAGAGGTCGGTCAGCGTCCGGTCGTTGGTGACGAACAGGTTGCCGCCGGTGACCAGGGAGAGCTGGCTGCTGCTGGTCGAAACCGCAGCACCGGTCGCGCCGATGTCGCCGCCGGCGGTCAGGGTGACCGGGCCGCCGACGATCCGGCCGGCGTCCAGCGCGCTCAGCGACCCGCTCTGGGCGCTCACGGAGACCGCCCCGGCGCTTCCCGAAACCGGCGTGGTGTCGATCAGGTTGGCGAGTTGGACATTGTTGGTGGCCGTCAGCCGCACCGCGCCGCCGCGGGTCGTCAGCTTCCCGATGTTGGTCAGGCTGCTGGCCATGCCGTTGGCTTCCAGCACGATGTCGCCGCCGTTGGTGCGGATCTCGTAGCTGGCGTCGGTGAAGGCGATGCCGCTGCTGGTCAGCGACCGCAGGGTGAAGCTGTGGCCGGCGATGGTCTGAAGGTCGAGGCTGGTCTCCACCGTGATGAGGCCCGAGGCCTCGAGCACGATGTTCGCGTTGCCGGCGATGCTTTCCAGCACCTGCTTGGACACCGTGTTGACGGCGTCGCCGCTGCCCAGGTTGGGATCGTTGACGCCGATCGTGCCGTCCGCCGCGGCGCCGTCCTGGCTGCCACTGGCGGAGCTGACGATGCGCAGGCTTTCCGGGTCGAGCAGGAAGGTGCCGGCCGCGCCCTTGGGCGCGGTCAGGTCGACGCTGCCGGTCAGCGTGATGTCCTTGTGGCTGGACACCTCGGCGAAGCCGCCGTCGCCGCCCTCGGCGCCGCCGCGGGCGGAGATCTTACCGGCGTGCTTCGTGCTTTTCTGCGACAGCACCGTCACGCTGCCGCCCTTGCCCGACTTCACGGCGTCGGCGGACAGGGTGGCGCCGGCCTCGACCGTCACCTTGTCCGACCAGGTGCCGGAGCGGCCCGTCTTGCTGCCGATGGCGACTTCGCCGCCGCCCTTGCTGCCGGAGGCGTCGACGCGGGCGTTCTTCTTCACGGCGATCTCGGCGCCGGTGGCGACGACGGTGCCGCCGGTCTGCCCCTCCCCGCGCCCGCTGGCGTCGACGGTGCCGCCGATGGTGACCTTGCCGGTGTCGCCGCCCGACAGGACGATCTTGCCGTTGGCGCTGCCGACCGAGGTGGCCTTGATGACGCCGTCGGTGTTGATGACGTTGTCGATCACGCCCTTCACGGCGCGCGCCGACAGGGTGACGCTGCCGCCCTCGGCGGCGATCTCGCCGGAATTGACGACCAGCGCCGCGACCGGCTTGCCGTCCGCGTCCTTCGCCACCGTCTTCACGGCGGAGCTGGCGTCGAAGCTGATCAGCCCGTCGCCGTGGAAGTCGAGCGTGAAGGTCTCGGCACCGCCCAGCGCCACCTTGCCCAGCTTCGCGCGGATGACGCCGGAGTTGCGGACGTGCGGGGCCACCAGGGCGGCCAGGCCGCTCTCCTTGACGGTGATGTCGCCCTCGTTGACCACCATGGCGTTCGGCTTGGTGGAGGCCTGGTCGAACTGGTACTTGCCCGCCATGAAGTTGGCGTCGGAGATGTTGGCGGTGGTCGCCACCAGCCCGCCGACGTCCACCTTCGCCCCGGCGCCGATCACCACGCCGTTGGGGTTGACCAGCATGACCGTGCCGTTGGCCGACAGGCTGCCCATGATCTTGGACGGGTCGTTGCCGGTGACCCGGTTCAGCGTGACGCTGGAGGCCGACGGCTGCTGGAAGGTGACCTTCTCACCGGCGTCGATGCTGAAGGACTTCCAGTTGATGATGGCCTTGTCGGTGGACTGCAGGATCTCCATCGACTTCGGGGTCGCCGACTGGATGGTCGCCGCGCCCGCGGTGACGGTGCCTTCCAGCGGGTTGGCGTAGGCCGCGCCCGCGAACAGCGTGGACAGCGCTAGACCGATCACGCTGCGCAGCGCCAGCCGCGCGACGTCGATGCCGCCCTTGGCCTTCGCCGCGCGGCGCTGGCGCCGGGTGCCGCCGCCGCGCTGGGGCGCCTCCGTGGCGGAGGACAGCAGCAGCCGCTGGCGCAGCGTCTGGCGGTTGCGGCGCGCGCCGGGAATCTCGGTGATGCCGGAGGTGGTGGTGAGGTTGCTCTTGCCCATGTCCTGTTTCCCCCGGCCCTATCAGTATTGCGCCGTGATGTTGAAGAAGACCCGCATGTCCTTGTCGCCCTCGGTCGCGACGCGACGGGTCAGCGGCTTGTCGATCTCAAGCGTCGCGAAAAGCCGTTCCACGAGGCTGGCGCGCACGCCGCCGCCTACGGAGACCAGCGAATTCCGGCTGTTCTGCTCCAGGCTGGAGCGGTTCCACACCTCGCCGCCGTCGACGAAGCCGTAGATCTGGACGGCCTGCGCGAAGGCGTTCTCCGGCACCACCGGCGTGTAGCGCAGCTCCAGCGACCCGGCCCAGCCGCTGTCGCCGGAGATCTCGCCCTCGTCGAAGGCACGGCCGTAGCTCGGGCCGCCCAGCGCGATCTGCTCGCTGGCCAGCAGCGGCGTGCCCGCGGCCTGCATGGTGGCCGTCGCCAGGATGCTGAAGTTGGCGGGAAGCTGCTGCACGCGGGTGATGTCGGCGGTCAGCTTGGTGAAGTCGCTGCGCCCGCGCTCGCGCGACGCGTAGGCCGAGCCGAGCTTCGTCGCGTCGAGGATGTCCAGCCCCTGATGCACGAGGCCGCGCACCGCGGTGATGCCGTCCCAGTTGTCGGTCCGGTCGTAGCTGAAGCCGCCGCGCAGGATGCGCAGGCGGTCGCGGTTGAAACGGTCGCCGGAAATATCGGTGTTCACGTCGCGGTATTCGAACTCGCCCACGGCGCGGAGGTTTTCCAGGCGCGAGCGGATCACCGGGTAGCTGAGCGTCCCCACGCCCGCGGCCACCCAGCTTTCCACGTCCAGCGGGTCCAGCGTCAGGCCGGGGCGCGACTTGGAATAGGAGCCGGTGGCGGAGAAGGTCAGCCCGTCGCCGGTCACCAGCGCTTGGTAGCCGGCGCCGATCGACCAGGCTCGCGACGCCGGGGAGGACACGCGCCCGCTGAGATTCACCGTGTCGGCGTTCGGCCCGAAGGAGTTCAGCGCCGCCGTCGCGACCGTCTGGGCGGTGCCCAGATAGGGCGTGTTGCGGTTGTTGACCGACACCAGGGCGTCCACCGCCTTGCGGTCCGTCTTCACCACCACCACAGAGGCGCCGAGCGTGTCCGGCGCCGGCTCCAGGCTGGCGCGCACGGTCAGGCCGGCGAGATCGTTCGCCAGAAGAAGGCGGCGCTCGACCTCCGCGACGTTGATCGGTTTGACGCCGCGCAGCGGCTCCACCAACCGCTTCACCGCGGCCAGCGCCGGACCGATGTCGTCGGGGTAGGTGATGTCGGACACGAAGCCCTCGACCACCTGGAGGCGGAAGGTGCCATCCTCGATCGTCTGGGCCGGGACGATGACGCGGCTGGTGATGAAGCCGTCGTTGCGGTAGCGGAACTCGATGTCGTTGGCGATCTTGAACAGGTCCGCCACCGACACCTCGCGGCCCAGCAGGTCCTGGTAGGCGGCCTTCAGGCTGTCCTGGCTGTAGGCGGTGGCGCCCTCAATGGCGACGTCCCGCAACGTCAGGCGGTAGCTCTCAGCTCCCGCCGGTGCCTCCGCCGCGGGCGCCTTCGGCACGGTCACCGCGCCGCCCGGCACCGATGGCAGGGGCATCACCGGGCGCGGCGCCTCCGGACGCGGCTCCGCGCCCGAGGGAAGCTGAGCCGGCAGCTGTTGAGCGAATGCGGGAGCGGAAACGCCCGCCAAAATAGCGCTTGCCGCGAAGCAAGTCCACCAGAGCGCTGTCTTCTTTCCCACATTTTCCTTAAGGACAGAGGTGGAAAAGGCGGCTTTGGTGGACGAGTTCATGGGACCGATACCTTCGTACGATGGTCGTTGCTAACCTCTGATTAACGAAGACCCCGTCGGATCTCCATCTGAGGTAGCCATTTCTATCATACGATTTCGGAGTGAGTGTTAGTCCTAGTTTGTCGGAATTTGTAACATTCACATCCTCGTCACGAATGATGCAGAGACGACGAACCGCTTCCAGCATCACTTGGACGGACGACGCCGCGCGCAAGGCGGCGCGACCTGCTCCCCAGGCAACCGGGGCAAGCCCCGGCCCCGCTTGCGGCGACATCCGTGCGGCGTCCTCGATCGGCGTGGCGGCGCCAGGACGGCACGGGCATGGACGAGCGGGGCGAACAATGTTTCGTTGAGGCGCTCGCCGCCCAGTCGAACGAGGCCACGTCCCTTTGCCTGGTGCGGCAACCATGTTCGACGGACAAAATTCGGCACACGATGCTGGGCAATGGCCGATAGCCCACCGCCGGCTTGAACAAGTGCTCAGGTGGCGTCCGTCGTCTGCTGGGCTGGACAATCGAACTCCGTCATCGCCTTGTACCACTGGTCCGACAGAGCTTTTGCCAAGCTGTCGGCGGTCGGAAACGACCGACACAGCAGCGCGTCGCCATGAACAAATCGCTCGCGAAGGCTTTCGATCGTCATGGCGATCATCAATCTCAGCACGCCTTCGAACTTACCGCGCTCACCCTCGGTGAAGGGATGGCCACGACGGCGGGCGACGACCGCTATGATGCGATCGACCCACTCGGAATTCATGCGTTCGCGCATGCGCAGCACCTCCGGGTCACGCGTGGCGAGCTCGGAGAACAGGCTGTAGACGCCGGCGTTCGCCTCGTAAGCGCGGCAATAGACCATGTTGGCGTCCAGGATCGCGTCGTAACTGCTCCTCGGCCCCTTGGTTGCCGACCGCCGATACGTCACATGCTCGAAGAACAGGGTGACCAGGACGGCGGCGCACTCGTCCATATCCTTGAAATGATTATAAAAAGTCCCCCGGGACAGCCCGGCCTCGTCAAGCAGCGCCTCGACGGTCATCAGTTTTCCCGGAAACGCACGAAGGTGGCGAGCGACGATCGAGAGCAGCATGTAGCGCGTCCGCTCCCGTTTCGGGCGCGTCCGTTCCCGGCTCCACATCGCGAGCACCTCTTCGAAGAACAGCGGAGCGGAGCCTTCGCCGCACGCGGGCTCGCTTCCCGGTTCACCCATACCTTCCCGCATCCTTGCGCCCTCACCCTTCGACCGCATCGGTCCTAGCCATGAATGTTGGTCAACCGCACTGTGCCCTCTTGACGCAGTATATTTTTATACATAATGTCATTTTTAGACAATGCGTCATCACTGGACAGGCCGATGGTACCTACGATGGTGGACGTGAATAAACCTTCAAGTGGCACCTTGACCAGGGAAGCGAACCTGAAAACGAGGCCCACCGGCGCGACAATCGAGTTCGAATCCGTCAGAAAGGCCTATGGATCGGTAAAGGCCCTTCATGACTTCTCCTTGACGATTCGTCCGGGTGAGTTTCTGACGATCCTTGGATCGAGCGGGTCCGGCAAAACCACCGCGCTCAATGCACTTGCGGGCTTCTCCACGGCCGACTCGGGCGATATCCGCATCGACGGGCGTTCGGTGATCGACGAGCCCCCGGAGCGGCGAAACCTGGGGATGGTGTTCCAGAACTACTCCCTGTTCCCCCACATGTCGGTGTTCGACAACGTCGCCTTCCCGCTGCGCATGCGCCGTGTGCCGCGCCGGGACATCAGGGAGCGGGTGGAGCGGGTGCTGGAGATCGTGCGGCTCGGCCCGTTGTCCGATCGCATGCCCCGCGATCTGTCCGGCGGACAACAGCAGCGCGTCGCCTTCGCCCGGGCCATTGTGTTCGAGCCTCCCGTCCTGCTCATGGACGAACCGCTGGGCGCCCTCGACCTCAAACTGCGCGAGGCGCTGCAGTTCGAGATCAAGGAGATCCAGCACCAGCTCGGCTGCACCGTGGTCTATGTGACCCACGATCAGCGCGAGGCCCTGGCCATGTCGTCGCGCATCGTCGTGTTGCGCGATGGGCGGATCGAGCAGGTCGGCACGCCGTCCGAAATGTACGACGCGCCGCAAAGCCGCTTCGTCGCCGATTTCATCGGGCAGACCAACCTGCTTGCCGCCGACGTGGCGCAGCCCGGATCGGTGGCCATACCCGAACTCGGCGTCACCTATCGGGAAAACGCATTCACGGCCCGTCCAGGCTCCTGGTACGCGAGCATTCGCCCCGAAAAGCTGCAGCGCCGCCCGGCCGAAGGGCCGGACATCGCCGTGTCGGTCACCATCCAGGAGGCCGTGTTCCTCGGCGACGTGATCGAGTACAGCGCCCGCACCGACCACGGTGCGCTCATCCACTTCCGGGAACAGAGACGCGACAGGGATCGGATCCCGGAACGCGGCGAAGCGGCGAACCTCGTTCTCCGCCCGTCCGACGTCGTCCTCGTTCCGGACCTCCCCAGAACCAGTCGATGAAAAGCTGAAAGAGGAGCGTTCTATGAACAAGCTGCTGTGGAGCCTCTCTCTCGGAGCGGCGCTCGTCGGCGCCGCTGGTGGTGCGGCGCTGGCTCAATCCCGGGACAAGACGGTCGTGATCGCGAATTACGGCGGCGCCTGGGCGGAGACGCTCAACCGCATCTGCATCCAGCCCTTCACCAAGGAGACGGGGATCACCGTCACGCAGGCCGCGACGGAGGACTCCCTCGCCCAGATCCGCGCCCAGCAGACCACCAGGAACATTCTGTGGGACATCGCGCCCACCGAGCGTTCCGGACTGCCGGTGTCGCAGAAGAACGGTTGGCTGGAGCCCATCGACTGGTCGGTGGTCGACCCTGAAAACAAGCTGCCGCCGATCGCCCGCAAGACCCACGCGATCGGATCGGTGGCCTACTCCACCACCATCGGCGTGCGCACGGACAAGCTGCCGGAAGGCAAGACCTTCACCGGCTGGAAGGACTTCTGGGACGTCAAGCAGTTCCCCGGCCCCCGCACGCTGCGCAACTCCCCGGCGGAGAACCTGGAATTCGCGCTGATCGCCGATGGCGTGAAGCCGTCCGAGGTCTATGACGTGCTCCGTTCGCCGGAAGGCGTGGATCGCGCCTTCAAGAAGCTCGACGAGATCAAGCCGGCGATCACCGTATGGTGGACGAGCGGCCAGCAGCCGGTCCAGCTGTTGGCCAGCGGCGAAGTGTTCTACGCGACCGCCTTCAACGGCCGTATCCAGCAGTTGCAGAAGGACAAGCTCCCGGTCGCGCTGATCTGGAACGGCGGCTCGCTCGACGTCAGCTACTATTCGATCGTCAAGGGGGCCAGCAACGCCGCCGCGGCCATGCAGTTCATGAAATACTGCTGGAACGAGCCGCAGCGTCTGGCCGAGATCGCCCGCGCCATGCCCTACTCCAGCTTCAACCCCGACCTCTACAAGATCCTGTCGGCGGAGGAGGCCAGGCAACTTCCGACCAGCCCGGAAAACATGGAGGTACAGTTCGCGCTGAACGCCGAGTTCTGGGCCGAAAACCTGCCGCGCATTCAGAAGCGGTGGGAAACGTGGCGTCTGCAATGAGCGACGGCGTTTCCATGCCGCGTGATGGGATGGTGGCGTCGCGCCGACGGCGCACGCCCCTCTCGTCCCTCTGGCTGCTCGCCCCGGCGGCCCTGCTGTTCCTCCTGGCCTTCCTCGTCCCGGTGGGCGAGGTCGCGCTGTGGAGCCTGCAGGGCGACGCCGGACTGACGGCGGAGCATTACCGGGAAGCGCTTGGCGAGGGTCCCTACCGCACCATCCTGTTTGGAACGGTGCAGCTCGCCGCCGGCGTGGCCTTCGCCTGCATCCTGGCCGGCTACCCCGCCGCCTATTGTCTGGCGTCCTGCCCGCCGAGGCGCCGCACGATGCTGCTCCTCCTCATTCTGACGCCGCTTTGGGTCAGCGTTCTGGTGCGGACCTTCGGCTGGATCGTCGTCCTGGGCCGCGAGGGATTGGTGAACTCCATGCTGATCGGTGCGGGACTCATCGATGCGCCGCTCCAGATGCTTTACAGCCGAGGGGCCGTGTACATCGCGATGGTGCAGGTGCTCCTGCCGGTCGCCATCCTGGTCATGTTCTCCAGCATGACGACCATCAACCGCTCCCTGCTGCTGGCGTCGCGCATCCTCGGCGCCACCCCGTGGCGTGGCTTCCTCCACGTCTTCCTGCCGCTGAGCGCCGGCGGCGCGGTCAACGCGTGGATGCTCACCTTCGTCCTGGCCCTGGGCTTCTTCATCACCCCGGCCCTGGTCGGCGGGCCGAAGGAAAACATGATCGCGAACATCATCGCGACGCAGATCACGGTGACCCTCGACTGGGGGCTGGGTTCGGCTCTCGGGGTGGTTCTGCTGGTCGCCGGCTTCCTGATGGTGGGCGCCGTCGCCCTGCTCTTCCGGCGCGTCACCCGGCTGAGCGGCCATGGAGGGACGCGATGAAACGAACGCTGTGGGAACAGTCCGGCCGCTACCTCCTGCCCGTCTATTTCGTCGGCGTCCTCCTCTATCTGCTGCTGCCGCTGCTGCTGGTGGTGCCGATGTCGGTCAGCGAGACGCGCTACCTCAAATTCCCGCCGACCGGCTTCACGCTGCACTGGTACGAGGACTTCTTCGCCACGCCCGGCTGGATCGAGGCGACCTGGCGCAGCTTGGTCATCGCAGCCGCCAGCGCGCTGCTCGCAACCGTCGTCGGCACGGCGGCGGCGCTCGTCCTGAGCCGCGATGGCCGCGCGGTGCGGATCGCGGGGCCGATCTTCCTGGGTCCGCAGGTCGTACCGGTCATCATTCTCGCCCTCGGCACGCTCCTCGTCTTCAGCCGCTTCGGCCTGTACGGCTCCATGGGCGGCATCGTGCTTGTGCACGCGGTCCTCGCGCTGCCCTTCGTCACGACGACCGTGTCGGGAGCGCTGCGCCAGACCGGCGACACGCTCGCCCGGGCCGCCCGGGTCCTGGGCGCCCGGCCGCACGAGGCGTTCTGGCACGTCACGCTGCCGACCATCCGGCCGGCGGTCATCTCCGCGGGCGTCTTCGCCTTCTTCATCTCCTTCGACGAGCTGGTCATCGCCCTGTTCGTCATGGGCCGCAACGAAACCCTGCCAATGCGGATCTGGGCCGACATGCGCCACGACCTGACACCGGTTGTCGCGGCGGTCGCGTCGCTGCTCATCCTGGCCACCTTTGCGGCGGTTTTCCTGAGCGACCGCATCCAGCGCCGCGCCGCACGGCGCGCGGGATAACCGGTCGCGACGAGCCACCCCTCATCTACCGGACCCTCATCTACGGGAAGAGTGATGTTCGCAGATTTTCGCACGGAAGAACCCGATGCTCTCGCCCGCCGTCTGGAAACGGCAACGCTTCCGGATTCGGTGTTCGACCTCCTGGCGCAGACCGCCGCCCGGTATCCGGACGCCCCGGCGTGGCGCTTCATCGACGACGGTGTCGAGCGGAGCTGGGGCGAGGTGCTGGCCAAGGTCGAAACCGCCGCCGCGGCCTTCGCCGCGCTCGGCATCGGCCCCGGCGTGCATGTCGCGGTCATGGCCTGGAACCGGGAGGAGTTTCCCATCGCGTGGCTGGCGTTGTCCCGCCTGCAGGCGGTGATGGTGCCGGTGAACGCCACCTACACTTCCCGCGAGGTCGAGTATGTGCTGAAGACCTCGCTCGCCGCCTTCCTCATCCTGGAGGCGGAGTTCCTGCCGCATCTCGACGCGCTTGAGACGGTGTCGCTCCCCCCGTCCAGCGTCATCGTCATCGGCGATGCGGCGCTGGGCGGGCATCGCCGCTGGCAGGTGCTGATGGACGAGGCGCAGGGCCGCCGCGCACCGTCCACACCCCGCTCCGCCGACGCGGTCCTCAATCTCCAGTACACGTCGGGCACCACCGGCTTTTCGAAAGCCTGCATGCTGACCAACGACTACTGGCTTTGCCTTGGCTGCAGCTCCACCGAGTTCTTCGCCACGGACCTGCGGCGCTTCTATGTGGGATCGAGCTTCTTCTACATGGTCGGGCAGAGGATCCTGCTGAACGCGATGGTGAGCGGCGGCTGCGCCTTCTTCCCGCGCAAGCCCGGCGCCAAGCGCTTCATGCTCGATGTCGCGCAGCTGGAGTGCGACTACTGCGCGCTCTTCGAAATGGTCTACAAGCAGCCGGCCCGGCCGTCGGATGCGCACAACGCGCTCAAGCTGGCCACCATCTTCGCGTTCGGCCCCGAAAGCCACGCCGACTTCCAGCGCCGCTTCGACGTCTACGGGCAGGAGTTCTACGGCATGACCGAGATCGGCGGCGGCACCTACATGCCGGCGCACCGGATCGCCGAAATGACCGGCTCGGCCAGTTGCGGAGTGGTCGCCCCCTTCCGGGACGCGATGATCGCGGACGAGGACGGCAACCCCGTACCGACGGGCGCGACCGGGGAGCTTTGCGTGCGTGGCCGCGGCCTGCTGAAGGGCTATTTCGGGAACGAGGAGGCGACGGCGCAGGCGTTCCGCAAGGGCTGGTTCCGCACCGGCGATCTGGCCCGCGTCGACTCCTCCGGGTACCACTACATCCTGGGCCGGACCAAGGACATGGTCCGCCGCAGCGGCGAGAACATTTCGTCCCGCGAAGTCGAGGTGGTGCTGCGCACGCTCGACGGAATCCAGGACGCCGCGATCGTTCCGGTTCCCGACGATTATCGCGGCGAGGAGATCAAGGCCTACATCCAGCTGGCGCCGGGGGTCGATCCCTCGACCTGCACGCCGGAGCGCATCGCCGATCACTGCGGGCGGCATCTCGCGGCCTTCAAGGTGCCCCGCTACTACGAGTATCGCGACTCCTTCCCCCTCACGGATTCGCAGCGTGTGCAGAAGAAGCATCTGCTGGCGGAAAAGCCCGACCTCCGCGTCGGTGCCTACGACTGGCAGGACAAGATCTGGCGCTGACGCCTGCACCCCGTCTTCCTGTGAAAAAAGCCAACCGGCCTCGAAGAGGACTTCTGACATGCCCGAGATTACCGCCCAGACCGAGGGCGCGATCCGCATCCTGACCATCTCCAACGAACCCAAGCGCAACGCGTTCGAAGGCACGATGGCCGCGGATTTCCTAGGCCACCTGAACGACGCGGACGGCGACGCCGCCGTACGGGTGGTCGTGGTGACGGGCGCCGGCACCATCGCCTTCTCAAGCGGACACGATCTGAATGAAATCGCCTCCGGCGCCCACGCGGCGACGAATCTGGGAGAGGCTCCGTTCCTGCGCCCACGGGACATGAGGAAGCCGGTCATCGCGGCCGTCAACGGGCACTGCTACGCCGCGGCGCTGATCCTCGCCCTTTCCTGCGACCTGCGCGTCGCGAGCGTCAACGCGACGTTCGGGTCGCCGGGCGCCCGCCTGGGCATGCTTCCGGAGGGTGGGCAGATCGGCCGGTTGCCACGGCTGATGTCGTCCGCCCGCGCCTTGGAACTGATGCTGACGGCCAATCCCCTGCCCGCGGACGAGGCCTACCGAACCGGCTTCGTCAACCGTCTGGCAGAAAAGGGCGAGGCGTTGCAGGAAGCGCTCGTCCTGGCGCGTGCCATCGCCAAGAACGCGCCCTCGGTGGTGGCCGCGATCAAGGCCGGGGTGATCCTGGGCGAACGCGAGGGGATCGACGCCGCCGGCGCCTATGAAGCGACGGTCGCCCGCCGGCTGGAAAAAGCGGCGGACGCCCGCGAAGGCGTCAGCGCCTTCCTGGAAAAGCGCCCCCCCGTGTTCCGTGGCGGCGAGTGACGGTACCCATCCAACATCGCCTTCATCAAAGGGAAAGAACCACCGTGGCCGAGAACTTCACAGCCTTTGTCATCGAGGACGTCGACGGCAAGCCGAAGGGTGGCTTCACGTCGCTGACGCTGGCCGACCTGCCGGACAATGACGTGCTGGTCGAGGTCGCCTGCTCCACGCTCAACTACAAGGACGGACTCGCCGTTTCCGGCAAGGGCCGGATCGCCCGCAAGCTGCCGATGGTCGCCGGCATCGACCTCGCCGGCACCGTCGTCGAGTCCCGTTCTCCCGCCTGGAAGCCCGGCGACAAGGTCGTCGCCAACGGCTGGGGCCTGTCGGAAACGCAGTGGGGCGGCTACACCCGTTTTCAGCGTTTGAAGGCGGAGTGGCTGACCCGTCTGCCGGAGGCCTTCTCGTTCGAAGAGGCCATGGGCATCGGCACCGCCGGCTACACCGCCGCGCTGTGCGTGGACGCGCTGGAACGGTGGGGCGCCATGCGCCCCGGCGGCAAGGAGGTGCTGGTCACCGGAGCGGCCGGCGGTGTCGGCTCCGTCGCGGTGGCGCTGCTCGCCAAGCGCGGCTATCCGGTGGTCGCCTCGACCGGCCGGCCCGAAACGCACGATTATCTGCGTGGCCTCGGCGCCGCCGGCTTCATCGACCGCGCCGCCCTGCTGGAAAAGGGAGCGCCCTTGCAGAAGGAGCGTTGGGCCGGCGGTGTCGATTCGGTGGGCGGGCAGACGCTGGTCAACGCGCTGTCGCAGACCGCGTGGGGCGGTGCCATCGCCGCTTGCGGCTTGGCCGGCTCCTCCGATCTGCCGGGAACCGTCCTGCCGCACATCCTGCGCGGCGTCGCGCTGCTGGGCGTCGACTCCGTCATGGCACCGCCGGACCGCCGCGACGCCGCCTGGACACGGCTGGCGCGCGACCTGGACCGGAGCGCGCTGAAGACGATGTACGAGGTGCAGCCTTTCGGCGCGCTGCCGGAGTTGGCGACCAGGATTCTCGCCGGAAAAATCCGCGGCCGCATCGTCGTCGACGTAACCCGTTGAGGAAGGCGTTGTTGCGTAGAACGCGCCGCGGACAGACTTCGCGCCTTCACCGCGGCCCCCAGGTCGGGCCGAACGGGCATTACCGCCCTGTGGGGAACGGCGCCCCTGCGCTTCGCACCAAAGCCGCGAAGTCCTGTTCGGCGTGGTAGGACGAGCGGGTCAACGGGCTTGCCGAAACCATCCGGAAACCCTTGACCCGTGCCACGCGTTCGTATTCGGCGAACTCCTCCGGCGGGGCGTAGCGCGCCACCGGGTGGTGGCGCGGCGTGGGCCGCAGATACTGGCCGATGGTCAGGAAATCGACGCCCGCCGCCCGCAGGTCGTCCATGACCTGAAGCACCTCGGCGCGCTCCTCGCCAAGGCCCAGCATGATGCCGGACTTGGTGAAGATCTGCGGGTGCCGGTTCTTCACCCGGTCAAGAAGGCGCAACGAGTGATAGTAGCGCGCACCCGGCCGCACCGTCGCGTACAGGCGGGGCACGGTTTCCAGGTTGTGGTTGAAGACGTCCGGCCGGGCATCGGCGACGGTTTCAATGGCTCCCGTCTTGTTGCGGAAATCGGGGGTCAGGATCTCGACCGTCGTCGCGGGCGAGACGGCGCGGACCCGTTCGATGCAACGCACGAACTGCCGGGCGCCGCCGTCCGGCAGGTCGTCCCGGTCCACCGAGGTGATGACCACGTGGCGCAGGCCGAGTTCCAGAACCGCTTCGGCCAAGCGGTCCGGTTCCTGCGGATCGAGCGCGTCGGGCCGTCCGGTCGCCACATTGCAGAAGGCGCAGGCCCGCGTGCACACGCTGCCCAGGATCATCACCGTCGCGTGCCGCTTGCCCCAGCATTCGCCGATGTTGGGACAGGCGGCCTCCTCGCAGACCGTGTGCAGGGCATGCCGGCGGACGAGGGCGCGGGTGTCCTCATGGGCACCGATGGACGGCGCGCGGGCCCGAAGCCAAGCCGGCTTCTCGGCCTGATGAACAAGCGCGGTGTGTGACGCGGGCATGGCTGTCACTCCGCCGCGACGGCCGGGGCCGCCGGCGGCACGATGATCTTCACGTACCGGTCCCTGTTGTGTAGCAGCTCCTCGAACCCGCGCGAGACGACCATGTTCGTTTCCTCCAATTATGTCGTTGCCAATTTTGCCGTTGAACGGTTCGCGTCGCCCCGATATCGCCGGGTTGCGGTCAGGCGAAGACCATCCCGCCGTCGACCAGCAGGGATTGGCCGGTCATGAAGTCGGAATCGGACGAGGCGAGAAAGCGCGCCACCCCCACCAGATCCTCCGCCGTCGAAGGACGGCCCAGCAAGGCCCCGGCCGCGAACTGGTTGAACGCCTCGTCCTCGGCCGTCGTCAGGCCGGTGTCGCGGAAGCCCTTGTCGATGATCTTCCACATCTCCGTCGCGACGACGCCGGGGCAGATCGCGTTGGCGGTGATCTTCTCCTTGCCGAAAGCACGCGCCGCCGCCTGGGTCAGGGCGACCACCGCGAACTTGCTGGCCGAGTAGTGGGCGAGCGGTTCGTACCCTTGCTTGCCGGCGATGGAGGCGGTGTTGATGATCTTTCCACCCCCGCCCTGCGCGCGGAAGGTCTTGATCGCCTCCTGCATGCCGATCAGCACGCCCAACGCGTTGACGTCGGTGACGAAACGCCAGTCCTCCTCGGTGATGTCGAGGAAGGGCTTGGTCTGGGCGACGCCCGCGTTGTTGAAGAGGACGTCGAGGCGTCCGAAGGAGGCGACGGCCGTATCGATCATGCGGCGGACCGCGGCGCGGTCGCGGACGTCCACCGTGACCGCGACGGCGTCGCCACCCTTCGCGCGGATGCACTCCGCCACAGCACTCGCATCGTCCTCCGTGCGATCGGCGATGATCAGCCGCGCGCCGTCGGCCGCGAGCGCGCAGGCTATGGTGGCGCCGATCCCGCGGCCGGCACCGGTGACGATGATGCTCTTGTCCTTGAGGGTGGGCATGGTGCGTCTCCAAGGGCCGGCTTGAGAGAGAAAGCCGCAAGCCGGCCGGACGGGTGGAAAGGTCAGGCGTTTTTCGTGACGTGGTCCTTGAGGAGGGCGTTGACCGTTCCGGCCGCCTCCATCTGCACCATGTGACCGGCGTTCGGGACCACCTCGACCCGCGCGGCGGAGCCCAGCGCCGTGGCGTGGGCGGCGGGGATGACGCGATCCTCCGCGCCCCACACGACCAGCGTCGGCACCGTCGCGGCCCCGACCGCCTCACCGAGAATGACGGTCTGCTCCCCGTTCCCGAACATCGAGGATGCAATGGCCCGAAGCGCACTGTCCACGCCGTCCAGCCGCTTGTACTTCAGCAGGTCGTCGGCCATCTGGCGGCTGACGAGTCCGGTGTCGGCGAACAGAGTCTCCAGCACCGGCTTCAGGTCGCGGCGCGAGGTCGCGTCGATGAAGCCTGCGATGTAGCCCTGGTTGATCTCCCGCCCCAAACCGGCCGAGCAGATCAGCGACAGCGACGCCACCCGCTCCGGCGCGTCGAGCGCCGTGCGCATGGACACCGCACCGCCCATGGAATGGCCGACCAGATGCGCGGTCCCGATGCCCACCACGTCCATGAAGTCCCGCACCGCCTTCGACAGGCCGGTCAGCGTCGGATCTGGCAGCGCCTTGGCGGACTGGCCGTGCCCCGGCAGATCCAGCGCGTAGACCGTGGCGCCCTCCGCCAGGGCGTCGATGGTGAACAGCCAGTTGTCGAGGTCGCCGCCGAAGCCGTGGACCAGCAGCACGGTCGTCGCCCCGTCGCCGCGCCGGGCGTAGCGGATGGTGCCCGCAGCCGTCTCGGCGAACGCGTAGCGCGGGCCGGCGTCCGCCCCGTCCTCCCCGCCGTCAGCGGCAGGGACGGCGTAGCCGGCGATGAAGGCGTCGATGTCGCTGTCCGGCACGTCGGGTTCGGCCAGCACGGCGATCAGCGCCTTCACCGGGTAGACGGTGCCGGGCTCGCCCAGCACCCGGCGCAGGACGCCGGCCTCCCCGGCCTCGACCACGTTGGTGATCTTGTCGGTCTCGACCTCCAGTAGGTCGTCGCCCAGGTTGACGGTGGCCCCCGGCTGCTTCAGCCAGCCGGTGACCTTGCCCTCCGACATGGACAGGCCCCACTTGGGCATGACGATGGGCTTGATGCGCTCGTTGAGAGTGGTCATGAAAAGGCGGCTCCGGGATCAGGCGGCGAGGGTGCTGCGGGGCGAGGGGGCCATCGTGCGGCGGACGGCGGCGGCGACAGCCTCGGCGCTGGGGATGTAGAGGTCTTCCAGCGAGGGCGAGAAGGGCACCGGCGTGTGCGGCGGCGTCACCATCTGGATGCCGGCCTTCAGCGCGCCGAAGGCGTTCTGCGCCACGAAGGCCGAGATGTCGGTGGCGAGGTTGCAGCGCGGGTGCGCCTCGTCCACCACGACCAGCCGGCCGGTGCGCTCCACGCTGTCGATGATGGTGTCCCAGTCGATGGGCGACAGGGTGCGCAGGTCGATGACCTCCGCCTCCACCTTGTCCCTGGCGAGCGCGTCCGCGGCCTCCATGGCACGGTGGACGGTCAGGCCGTAGCTGACGATGGTGACGTGATCGCCGTCGCGGAGCACATTCGCCTCGCCGAAGGGGATGGCGTAGGACTCGGCCGGCACCTCGGTCTCATGACCGTAGAGGTTCTTGTGCTCGCAGAAGATGACCGGGTCGTTGTCGCGGATCGACTGGATCAGCAGGCCCTTGGCGTCATAGGCGTTCGACGGGCAGACCACCTTCAGCCCCGGAATGTGGGTGAACAGCGGGGTGAGCATCTGCGAATGCTGGGCGGCCGCGCGGAAACCCGCGCCGACCATGCCGCGGATCACCACCGGCGTCTCCGCCTTGCCCCCGAACATGTAGCGGAACTTGGCCGCCTGATTGAAGATCTGGTCGAAACAGACGCCCATGAAGTCCATGAACATCAGCTCCGCGACCGGGCGCATGCCGCAGGCGGCGGCGCCGATGGCGGCACCGATGTAGGCGGATTCCGACAGGGGCGTGTCCAGCAGGCGGTCGCCGTGCTTGGCGAACAGGCCCTTGGTGACGCCCAGCACGCCGCCCCAGGCATCGTCCTCGCCGGGCGCGCCGGTGCCGCCGACGATGTCCTCGCCCATGAGGATGACGGTCGGGTCGCGGCGCATTTCGAGGTCCAACGCCTCGTTGATCGCCGTCTTCATGCTGATTTTGCGGGACATGGTGTTTCCTCCGGTGAATGCCGTTTTTTGGCGTGGGCCGCTCAGTAGGCGACGTAGACGTCTTTCAGCAGGTCAGCGGCGACGGGCAGCGGAGCCGCCTTGGCGCAGCGCACGGCGTCCTCGATCAGCGCGTTCACCTCGCGGTCGATGGTTTCCAGCTCGGCGGGAGCGACGATGCCGGTTTCGGTCAGGCGCTGGGCGAGCAGCTTGATGCAGTCGCGGTTGGCGCGCAGGCTCTCCACCTCGCCCTTGGCGCGGTAGGTCTGGGCGTCGCCTTCGAAATGGCCGTAGAAGCGGACCATGTTGCATTCCAGCAGCGCCGGGCCACCGCCTTCGCGGGCGCGCCGGATGATCTCGCCGGCCGCTTCGTGCACCGCAAAGAAATCGGTGCCGTCTACCGTCACGCCGGGCAGGCCGAAGCCGGTGGCGCGGTCGATGTAGCTGTCGCAGGAGACCGCCCATTCCATGGCGGTGGATTCGGCGTAGCCGTTGTTCTCCACCACGAAGACGACCGGCAGGTTCCACACCGCCGCGAGGTTCATGCTCTCCAGGAAAGTCCCCTGGTTCGACGCGCCGTCGCCGACGAAGGTGATGCCGACCCCGCCGTCGCCCCGGAACTTGGCGGCCAGCGCCGCCCCGCAGATCAGCGGCGCGCCGGCGCCCAGGATGCCGTTGGCGCCCATCATGCCCTTCGACAGGTCGGCGATGTGCATCGACCCGCCCTTGCCCCGGCAGGCGCCGGTGGACCGGCCGTAGATCTCCGCCATCATCTCGTGGACGTCGACCCCCTTGGCGATGCAATGACCGTGGCCGCGATGGGTCGAGGCGATGCGGTCGTTGTCGTTCAGGTGCATCATGATGCCGGTGGCGCAGGCCTCCTCGCCGGCGTAAAGGTGCACGAAGCCCGGAATGTCGCCCTTGGCGAAGTCGATGTGCAGACGCTCCTCGAACTCGCGGATGGTCCGCATGGTCCGGTAGGCTTGCAGCAGGTCCGCTTTGTCGAGTGGATAAGGATTGTCGGTCACGGACGTTTCTCCCTTGTCAGGTTTTTCAAAGGCGTTTTTTCAAAGCTCGGCCGTGACCGGAGCCGGGGCGCCGGTCAGCAGCCTGTATTGGGCGGCGTACTGCATGCAGCCGCCCACGTTCACGGTGCGGAAGGCATCGTCCCGGAGCGTCAGGGACACGCGGTCTTGCGCCGAGAACGCGATTTCCCGCTCGCCATCGAGCGCGATGGAGCCGGCCTTCACCTCCGGCACGAAGGGCACGCCGGCCGGCATGCGGCGCCAATCAGCGACGCCGACCGAGGCCATCAGCCCGGGCGCGATGGGGGCGCGCAGCACCGTCACGCCGGACGCCGCCGTACCGGACGCCGGTGCGCCGAGACGCACCATCAGCCCGCCGCTCTCCTCCCGCGTCACCGGCTCCAGCAGGCCGGCGATGGCCGACATGCCGATGACCTCCGGGTCGGCGAAGGTGACGAACAGCTCGCGGAAGCTGTCCGGCTTCCACAGGGCGCGGGCCCCGACGTAGCGCTCGGTCACCAGAGCGACGTCGACCAGCGCGATCTCCGCCACCCGGCCGTCGAGCGACACGTCGATGCGCTTGTTCGCCGCGAAGGCGATGTGCTCGGGCACTCGCCCGGTCACGGCCAAGCCGGTCGCCAGCCCGGTGATGGTCGGCTCGCGATGTTCGGGAAAGGCGTTGTTGGTGCCGGTGGAGATGCCGGCCATGGGCACCGCCCCGCAGTGCGCCACCACGGCGCGGTGCGTGCCGTCGCCGCCCAGCACGACGATGGCGGCGACGCCCGCCCGGCGCATCGAGTCCGCCGCCCGATGGGTGTCGGCGACGGTGCCGGTGACCGGCATGGGCAGCGGGTGGATGGCGGGATAGGGCGCCTCGCCGTGCGCCGCCGCCCGTGACAGCCCGCGCGCCACGTGACGTCCGATGCCGCCATGCTCCGGCATCATCAGGACGTCGGTGACCCCGCAAGCGCGCAGCGCGGCCAGCACCCGCAGGACGATGTTGGCGCGGTCCGCGATCTGGAGGTTCGCCGCGTTCGCGACGACCCGGCGGATGTCGCGCGCGGAAACTGGATTGGCGATGATGCCGATGACCGGTGCCACGCGTCCTCCCCTTCGCTTCGATGTTTTGAAGGGGTCTGTGGCAAGAGCCGTGCCAAATGTGCGTGCGGCTGACTATCGTGGTTCCGCAACGGTTTGCGCGACGAGTTGCGGTGTTGCGATCACCTCACCTGTTGCATGACCTGTTGCAGGGGCGTTGCAACAGGTGTTGCATGCCTCAATCCAGCCGGTGCGGCGGGACGATGCCGAAACGGCGCATCTGGCGGTGGACGGTCGAGCGGTCCACGCCCATGTCCCGTGCCGCCGCCGACACGTTCCAGTGCAGGCGGCGCAGCACCTCGCGCAGGCGGACGGCGGCGGCGTCGCGGTCCGGGGCAGGCGTCGGAGCGCCGGCCGACCACGCCTCGAACACGCCGCTGCGCTGCATGGGGTCGGGGATGTCCATCAGTTCGATCAGCCCGTCGGTGCAGACGGCGCAGGCGTAGTCGAGCGCGTTCACCAGTTCGCGCACGTTGCCGGGCCAGCCGTGGGCGCGCAGGGCCGCCAGTGCCGGAGCGGCGATGGTGTAGGCGATGCCGTCCCGCTCCGTCCGTTCGGCCAGCAGCCGGTCGATCAGCCAGTCGAGGTCACCGCGCTGGCGCAGCGGCGGCACGGTGAACACCGCGCCGTTGAGCCGGAAATACAAGTCGTCGCGGAACGTCCCGGCCTTGATCAGTTCGACCAGATCGCGGTGGGTTGCAGCGATGACGCGCACATCCACCGACACCGCCTTGGTGCGGCCGATGGGGGTGACCTCCCGCTCCGCCAGGACGCGCAGCAGGCGTGTCTGCGAGGACAGCGGCATGTCGCCGATCTCGTCCAGGAACAGCGTCCCGCCGTCCGCCTCCAGGATCAGCCCCTTCTTGCCCCGCGACGTGGCCCCGGTGAAGGAGCCGGGTTCATGGCCGAACAACTCGCTCTCGATCAGCGCTTCCGGCAGCGCGGCGCAGTTCACGGCGACGAAGGGCTTGGCGGCGCGCACGCTCGACTGGTGCAGGGCCTTGGCGAGGTGTTCCTTGCCGGTGCCGGTCTCGCCGTGGATCAGCAGGCTCATCCGCGTGTTCACCAGCTTCGCCGCGCGCGTCAGCACCGCCTCCAGCGCCGGATCACCGCCGCACATCGCCTGGAGCGGCTTGGGCAGGCTTCCCTCGTCTCCTTTGCGTGGGCGCGGGACGGCGATGGCCGGCGGCGGCATCGCCTGCGCGAACAGGGGCATCCCACTGCGCCGCAGGCGGAGGGTGCGCTGGTCGGTCGGCAGAGAGCGCACGAACCGCACCAGGTCGTCCACCTGGCAGTCGAACAGGTCGGAGAAGGATCGTCCGATCAGATGCTCCCGGCCCTCCCCCTCGCCGGCCAGCAGTTGCCACGCGCGGTGGTTGAAGCCGATGATCCGCCCCGCGCCGTCCAGCGCGATCACGAAGTCCGGATCGACTTCCGCGAACTCCTGGGAGGCGGAGAGCTTGACCACCCACTCCCGGCGGAAATTGTTGTAGAGGTTGGCGTTCTCGATCTTGTGCGCGTAGGCCTTGACCAGTTGAAGGGCCAGATACTGGCTGATCTTGGGCTCCGGCGAACGGAGCGCGGAGATGTCCAGCACCGCTGCAAGCCCGCCGCCGCTGTGGAACACCGGGGCCGCCGTGCAGGTGAGGGGAATGTGGGTCGCGTCGAAATGGTCGGTCTGGTGGACGGTCAACGCCTCGCCCGTGGCGATGCAGGTGCCGACCGCGCAGGTGCCGGCCCGGCCCTCGTTCCAGTCCGCGCCGAGATAGAGGCCGGTCCGGCGCAGGTCGTCGTCCGACGCCCGGTCGCCGATGAAGTCGACGGTGACGCCGTTGCTGTCGGTCAGCAGCAGGGCGTAGCCCATGCCGGCCACTTGGTGATACAGCGCCTCCAGACCGAAGCGGGCCATGCGCAGGAACTCGTCCATCGCGTCGCGGTGCAGGCACAGACGCTCGTGCGGCAGGATGTAGGCCTCGCGCCGGACGGTCGGGTCCAGCTTGTGATCGGCCACGCAGCGGCGCCAGGATGCGGTGATGATGGCGTCGCGCTTCGACGCGATCCCTTCCGAGACGCGGACCAATTCGTTGATGTGCGCCGCTTTGGCGTTCTCCATCAGCGTATCCTCCCTGGAGCGCAAGCGCTCTGATCTGGTCGGTCAAATCGGAGCAATATATCAAGCGCATCGTCGGACAGGCAATTTGTGCAATGGTATTGCAGGCGCCTGTGCCGCGCCCCGATCAACGTCCGACACCCGCCCCGCCCCGCCGGGCACGCGATTCCGGACACTCCCGTCCCGGGCCTGCTTCACGAACGGTGTCGAACGCCTCCCAGGCCAACGCCCAGACGCGCCCCACCCCATCCTCGCCGCCGCCGATCAGTGTCTCGCCCGTAATCGTCATGGCACGGTCCTGTCAGGGGGTGATGGAACCGCAGCGCGGAGGACTCCTGGGGGCCCTCCGCGCGTGGTCATGATGAAGAGCGGCCGCGATGCGTCACGTCAGGACGGGGCGCGCCTTGGCTGCGTCCACGAGCTTCAAGGCGCCCGCCAGCGCCCAGGAGCCGAGGGTCACCACCGCGAGGGCGATGGCGAGCGGGCGGTCGAAGAACACGGACACCTCTCCGCCGCTCTTCAGCATGGACGTCATGAAAGTCTGCTCGATCACAGGCCCGAGGATCAGACCGAGCACCGCCGGAGCCATGGGGATGTCGTTGGCTTCCATGAAATAGCCGAGCAAACCGACAATGGCGATGATTCCGACTGCGAACAGCGTGTTCTCGACCGAGAAGGCCCCGACGATGCAGAAGAGCAGGATGATCGGTGTCAGATAGGTCCTCGGCACCTTCAGGATCAGGCCGAAGGTGCGGATGCACAGGATGCCCAACGGGATCATCAGGACGTTCGCGACGAAGAAGATCGCGAAGATCGAGTAGATCGCCGTCGGGTTGTTGAGAAAGATGGTCGGGCCGGGGTTGAGGCCCTTGAGGAACATGACGCTGATCACGATGGCGGTGATCGCGTCGCCCGGGATTCCGAACACGGTCGCCGGGATGTAGGCTCCCCCCAGGGCGGCGTTGTTCGCCGCGCCGGCGGAGACGAGGCGTTCGACTTTCTGGTCGAGGGCGTTCGGATCCTTGCCCTTTTGCGACCGGCGGGTGACCGCGTAGGAGATCCATGCGGCGATGTCCGCACCGGCCCCCGGCAGGGCGCCGACGAGCGTTCCCAGCGTGCTTCCGCGCAGGACCTCGCGGCGGTGTCGCCACATCAGGCGCCCCATCCCGGCGCTGACCGAGCCGACCGCCGGCTGCGCCCGCCGTTCGTCGGTTGGCGGAAGCGTCACGGTGCGCAGCAGCTCGGAGATCGCGAACACGCCGATGAGCAGCGGAATCAGGCCGAGGCCGCCGAGCAGGTTGGTGACGCCGAAGGTGAAGCGGGGGGTTCCGGAGACCGGGTCCATGCCAATGGTCGACAGCCCCAGCCCGAACAGCAGGGATGCCACCCCCTTGAGAAGCGACGAGCCGCCGACGAAGGTCGCGCAGCTGAGGCCCAGAACCGCGAGCCAGAAATACTCCACGCTGCTGAACTGAAGCGCCAGTTCGGCGAGGTTCGGGGCCGCCAAGGTCAGAACCAGGGCGCTCAGCAGGCCCCCCAGAACCGAGGAGAACAGGCCGGCTCCGAGGGACAATCCGGCCTTGCCCTCACGGGTCAGGCTGTACGCGTCGTCGGTGTAGGCCGCCGACGCCGGCGTGCCCGGCATGCGCATGAGCGCACCCGGGATGTCGCCGGCAAAGATGGCCATGGCGGAGGACGTGATGATGGCCGCGATCGCCGGAACGGGTTCCATGAACATGACGACCGGCACCAGCAGGGCCGTGGCCATCAGCGCGGTGAGGCCGGGGATCGCCCCCAGCACCAGCCCGTAGATGGCCGAAGCGACGATCACCAGCAGCAGGTGGACGTCGAGCAGGACGCCGAGGACGTCCGTTAGGATCACCATAGCAGCCACCCCGAAATGGTCTGAAGCGGTCCCCACGGCAGGGGTACGTGGAGCACGGAGGCGAAGATCGCCGTCAGCACGACCGCGGTGACGGCTCCCGCCGGCAGGCTGCGGCGCAGGGGCTCACCGGATACGGTCAGCACGAGGACCATCACCAGGACGGCGGTGAGCAGGAAGCCGGCTGCGTCGACGATCAGCACGTAGAGGGCGATCGCGGCGGGGATGGAGCAGAACCGCACCCATCCCTGCCGGGTCCGCGACCACTCCGGCCGGTGCCAGAGGGGTTCGGTGCGCAAGGTGCGGAGGCCGAGCAGAGCGATGGCCCCTCCGACGAGGATCAGCCCCGAGCCGATGATCAGCGGGAAGAATCCGGGGCCGAACTTGAGGTGGCGCGGCGGCTTCAGGTCGGCTGCGTGGTCGATCATCAGGATGCCGATCACGATGAAGAACAGACCGACGAGGACGTCTTGAACTTTCATGGCGGATAGCCTCCACCGTCAGAAGGAATGCATGGTTTGCCCGGCTCCCCGCCGATCACTTGCCGTAACCGAGGGCGTCCATGACGCGGGCGGTGTCCTTCTCGTGCCGCAGCATCAGCTCCTCAAGCTGCTTGCCGTTCAGGTACTTGACCCCGAAATTCGCCTTCGCCATGGCGTCCTTGTACGCCGTGCTCTGCGTCGCCTTGGCGACCGCGGCGTCCAATTTCGCGACCACATCGCCCGGCATTCCGGCCGGACCGCCGAGGGCCCGCCACGTTCCCCCGTCGACGGCGGTGCCGATGGACTGCGTGGTGGTGGGGGCGTCGGGGAATCCGGGCACCGGCTCGGGGCTCAGAACGGCCAGGGGACGCACGCGGCCGGCCGACATCAGGGCGGACGCCTCGGGAAGGGAGGCGGTCTGGAAATCCACGCCGCCCGCCGCGAGTTCTATGAGGCCGGGTGCGGCGCCCTGGCCCGGCACCCATTTGATCGCGGCAACGTCGATCCCATAGTCGAGCATCATGCCGGCCACCGGGATGTCCCACACGCTGCCGCAGCCGCCGCTGCAATGAATCTTGAAGGTGCCCGGGGCGGCCTTGATCGCCTCCAGGGCCGTCTTCAGGTCCTTGAAGCGGGACCCGGAACCGACCAGAAGGGAGGAGGAATCACCGTTGAAGTTGGCGATCGGCGTGAAGTCCCTGGCCGAAAAGTCGGCTTGTCCCGTCGCCTTGTACCCGGCGTACGGGAAGAGCAACCCGACAGTGTAGCCGTCGGGCGTGGCGTTCTTGATCGCCGTCAGGCCGACCACGCCGCCCCCCTGGCCCTGGTTGACGATGGTGATGGGCTGCCCAAGGATCTCTTTCAGTTCCCGTGCCAGGATGCGGGTCGTCGTGTCGCCGCCGCCGCCGGCCGCCGCCGGAACGATGATGGTGACCGGGCGCTCGGGGTATTCGGCCTGCGCCGTGCCGGCCAGCCCGGCGAAAGCCATCAGGACGGATGCAAGAACGCTGAAACGCATGGATTTTCCTCCCGTTGCCGTCCGAGGCGCGTGCGCCATCGGATCGATATCTACTTGTTGTACCCGACGGCGTTGATCGCGCGTGCGGTCTCCTGCTCGTGCTGCTCCATGAAGGCCTTCAGCTCGCTCCGTCCAAGCCAGGCCGCCCCGAACCGGCGCGCCTTCATCTCGTGCTGGAAGCGGTCGCTCTCGAACGCGTCCTTCACCGCGGATTCGATCCGTGCCACGAGCGCAGGGTCCATGCCGGGGGGGCCGGCCAGACCGCGCCAAGTGCCGCCACTGTACGGCTTCCCGACCTGTTCGCCGACGGTGGCGACGTCCGGGTAGCCCTCGACCCGCGTCTCGCTCATCACCGCGATGCTGCGGACCCGGCCCGCGTCGCGCAGCGCGTCAACCTCGGGAAGCGAGCACAGGACGACATCGACGCCGCCGGAGGCCAGTTCCTGCAGTCCGGCCGCCGACCCGGCGGCGGGAATCAGATTGAGCCGTTTGGCATCGACGCCCTGGTCGAGAAGCAGGGAGATGAAGGGAATGTCCCAACTGGCGTTGCACGTGCCGCCGCACGAGATGCGGAGCGAGCCGGGGTCCGCCTTCAGCTTGGCCACGATGTCCGCCACGCTCTTCAGCGGGGAGTTCTGCGCAACGTGCACCGCCGCGGGATCGGCGTTGAACTGGGCGATCGGGGTGTAGCTCGCCGACGTGAAATCGGCCTGTCCCAGCAGCCTGTACTGGGCGAACGGGGCGATCTGGCCCAGCGTGTAGCCGTCGGGCTTGGCCGTCGTGTAGGTCGTCATCCCGACGACGCCCGACGCCTGTGGCTGGTTCACGACGTTGAAGGGGCGGCCGAGCTTGGCTTCGAGTTCCCGGGCGAGCAGACGCATCGTGTAGTCGCTGCCGCCCCCGGCCCCGGCAATGACGATCAGCGTCACCGGCCGCTCGGGCCATTCGGCAAGAGCCGGAGCGGCCCCCGCAAGACACGTCAGCATGGCAACGGTGGCCGCCATTCCACGGCCGAGCCTGCCTGTGGGCAGTCCCATCATGAGCGTCTCCTCCAAGACATGCCGCAGGGCGGTTCGCCGCCCTGCCTTTTCTGTCGTATCCCACGATACGGGATGTTCGTCAAGCCAACATACTTTCATAACCAGCATTGACAATGATAATCAGCGTTGACAGGTTATGGGTGCTGAACGTAAATACCGCATTGTGGGACAAACAAAGAGGAAACGTCCAAATGTCAACTTCGCTGAGCGGCATCATCCCCCCTCTGGTCACACCGTTCACGGCCGACGGGGAGATCGATGAGGCGGCGTTCCGCGCCCAGGTGCGGTTCATGCTGCAAAAGGGCGTCCACGGCGTCTGCGTCGGAGGAAGCACCGGCGAGGGGCACACCCTCTCGACCGAGGAGCTGACGCGTCTCGTCGCCATTTCCTGCGAGGAGGTCGACGGCGCCGTCCCCGTCGTTGCGGGCATCATCGTCAACAGCACCCGCGACGCCATCGCCAAGGCCAGGGCCATGGCGCACCTGCCGGTGGCGGCCCTGCAGGTGACGCCCGTCCACTACGTCTTCAAACCCGACGAGGACGCGACGCTGGCGCATTTCCGCACGCTCGCGGGCGAGACACAGGTGCCGATCATCATCTACAACGTGGTGCCCTGGAACTACCTGTCGCCGTCGCTGCTGGTCCGCATCATGAAGGAGATCGACAGCGTCATCGGCGTCAAGCAGAGCGCGGGCGACCTCAAGCTGATGGCCGATCTGCTGAACGAGCAGGTGCCGGGCAAGCTCGTCTTCACGGCGGTCGACGCGCTTCTTTACCCGTCCTTCGCGCTGGGCGCCCACGGCACCATCGCGGCGAACCCGGCCGCGGTGCCCGGCGTGACCGTCGCGCTGTGGAACGCCGTGCAGGCCGGCGACCATCCGCGCGCGCTGGACATCCACCGGAGCCTGCTGACCTTCTGGAACACGATCAACGGCGACAACCTGCCGGGGTGCGTCAAGCATTCGCTCAGCCGGCAGGGCTGCGAGGTCGGCGTCCCGCGCCAGCCGATGCCCGCCGCCACCGAGGCGCAGAAGGCGCGCATCGATGCCGCCCTGCGCGAGGTGCTTCGTTACGAGGCCTCGCCGACAACGGCCGCGACGGAATAGCGGCGCCAGCCCCGAAGCCACGGAATGCCGGCCACCCTCGGAAGCGCGTTTCCGAGGGTGGCATCCCCAGGGAGGGACGATGAGCGCGTCGACACGACTTGACCCGGGAGGACCGGTTGGCCGATCTTTGCTCCGCCTTGCGCCTGAAGCAGGCGGAACCGGGCTCAACGACCGAGCCCGATACGCCTGTCCGGCAGGGGAGCAGAAGGAACAGGCATTCTTGAAGACGAACAACATCAAGTCAGCTGGAAAGATGCTCAGCGTCCTTGAATGTTTTTCCACCGTCGACCGCCGGCTGTCGCTTGCCGATGTGGCGCGCCGGACCAAGCTTCCGCGCAGCACGGCGCACCGCCTTATTCTCACGCTCAAGGAAATCGGGTTCCTGGAACAGGACCACAGCCGCGACGAGTACCGGCTCGGCATCAAGCTCTTCGAGCTGGGATCGATCGTTCTGGCCAACATGGACGTGCACCGCGTGGCGAAGCCGTACGTGGACGCGCTCAGCACCCTGTCGCGGGAAACCGTCCACCTGTGCGTCTTCGACGGCATGAAGATGGTCTTCATCGAGCGGGGCGCAGGGGGCCGGTCCGGCCCGAACAACGCGACGACCACGATGGAGGCGTCGCCCTGCCATTGCACCGGTGTCGGCAAGGCGGCCCTGGCCTTCCAATCGGACCTGGTCATCGACCGCGTCCTTGGGATGGGGCTTCCGGCCTACACACGCAACACCCTCACCGACCCCGACCGGCTGAGGGAGGATCTGGCATCGATCCGCCAGCGCGGATACGCCATCGACGACGGTGAGATCGACATCGGCGTGCGCTGCGTCGCCGCGCCGATCCGCAACACCAGCGGGCATGTCTTCGCCGCGGTGAGCGTGAGCGGCCCCGCCACGCGCATGACGCACGAACGGGTGCAGAGTCTCGCCCCGGTCGTCATGAGCCACGCGGAGTCGATTTCGCTCCAGCTGGGCTACAGCAACGGTGACAGCGCCATGGCGCCCGTGCCCACCACACCCATCACGTAACGGGCGGGACCGGGCCCCGGCGTCCGGCCCCAAGCCCCACAAGCCTGCATCCGACCATCGAACCCTTCCAGCCGCCGGAGCGCGGCGGGCGGAGGGCTGCCATGGCGCGCGGACGCGGCGCAACGGGAGGAATCCATCGTGAAGAAGCTGATCAACGATCCTGCGCACTATGTGGACGAGATGCTCGACGGGCTGTGCGCGGCCCATCCGTCACTCACGCGGGATGGACCGGCGGGGCGGGTGATCCGCCGCACCGAAGGCGCCCGGGCGGGCAAGGTCGGCATCGTGACCGGCGGCGGATCCGGGCACCTGCCCCTGTTCACCGGTTATGTCGGTCCGGGTCTCGTCGACGCCTGCTCGATCGGCAACGTCTTCGAGGGTCCCACCGTGGATTCCTGCATGGCCGCGATCAAGGCGGCGGACGGCGGACGCGGTGTCCTGCGCCTGTACGGGAACTACGGTGGCGACCGCATGAACTTCGACATGGCGGGGGAGTTCCTGGAGGACGATGGCCTGGAACTGAGCACGGTGCTCGGCACCGACGACATCGCCAGCGCCGCCCCCGAAGAACGCAGCAAGAGGCGCGGCGTCGCCGGCATCGTCTACGCCTACAAGATCGCCGGCGCCCGGGCCGACGAGGGCGCCTCGCTGGCCGAGGTGACCGCGGCGGCGGCGAAGGCCGTGGAGCGGACGCGGACCATCGGCTGCGCCCTTGCGCCCTGCCAGATCCCCGGTGCGGCGGAGCCGTCGTTCCGCATCGCCCCAAGCGAAATGGAAATGGGCATCGGCATCCATGGCGAGCCCGGCATCTGGCGCGACACGCTCAAGCCGGCGGATGCCGTCGCGGACGAGATGGTCGACCGCCTCCTGGCGGAACGTCCCGAGGGAAGCGGGCATCGCGTGTCGGTTCTGGTCAACAGCCTCGGCGCCACCCCCCTGGAAGAGCTTTTCATCCTGTACCGGCGCATCGCGGAACGGCTGGACAAGGCCGGGCTTGCGGTCGTCCAGCCCCTGGTCGGGCCTTTTGTGACCTCGATGGAAATGGCCGGCGTGTCGCTCAGCCTTTGCTTCCTCGATGATAAGATGGAACGGCTTCTCGCCGCCCCGGCGTCCTGCCCCTTCTGGAGGGTTGGTTGACCATGAACCTGACCGTCACGCACATTGCCGCCGGTGTCGCCCTCGCACACGCGCGCATGAAAACTCTTGAACAGGAACTCAATGTGGCCGACTCCCGGCTCGGTGATGGGGACACCGGCGGCATGTTGCGCCGGGTGCTGGATCTCATGGCCGAGCAGCGGATGGATGGGATTGACGATGTCGGGGTGAGCTTGGGCATCCTTGCCAAGGCCGCGGCCGCCGCCACGGGATCGAGCCTTGGCACCTTGCTCGCGACCGGTCTCCTGACGATGTCGAAGAGGACGAAGGGACGGACCGAAATCCCCTGGAGCGAACTGGCTCCCCTTCTCGAACAGGCGCGCGATGCCGTTATGGCGCGAGGCGGCGCGAAGCTTGGGGACAAGACCGTGGTCGATGCGCTCGATGCGGTTTCCTCGGCCCTGGCCGGTGCCGGGGATCAGGCTGGGGTCCGCGCAAGGGCGGTCGCGGCCTGTGACGAGGCGCTTGTCCGCTTCCGGAATGAACCTTGCCGCATGGGACGTGCCCGCATGTATGCCGACAAGAGCATCGGCATGGACGATCCCGGCATGCTCGCCTTCGCGCGCCTCACCGAGAGCGTCTGTCGGCGTGGCACGTGAGGTTGGGTTCCGCGATCACGACGGCGCTAATGAGGCGCTAATGAGATGAGATGATGTGGCGGACGGCCCTTCCACCTTCTTAAATCGCTGACAGGCTGATGCCGTGGGAGAAACCAGCTCGGAGGGGCCGTCCATGGGATTGCTGCGGATGGAACGGTCGTGGTCCGCCGACAGCCACGCCGGGGCGAGGGTCTGACGTTTTTCCAGAGCGTGTCGCCGTGTTTGGTAGGATTGGAAGCCTGCGGTACGGCGCATCACTGGGCGCGGGAGATCGCGGCGTTGGGGCGTACGATGAAGCTGATGCCAAGCGATCCTGAAGCGTCACGGCTCCACCATTCCATGACACCGCGCCCGTCACTGAAGCCTTCCTCTCTCAAGAAGGCCGGATTGTCGCCTTGTTATTTTAAAAATGAAACCTATATTTTAAAATATGCAACACAGACACGAAAGGTGGCGGCTTCTATTGTTAATTCGTCAGTTTGCAACGTTTTTTGGTGAATTTTTTCTGACCGTTTCTTCTGAACAGGGTCGAACGACATGCGGCTGCGGTCGTTCCACCGCCATCCCGCTGTCGCTGCCGTGACAGCACCGTGCACAGGCGACCATCGTAATTTTCTTCTGGTGCACAGCCCTGAAATCGCCTACAAGCGGCTTCCCGCTGCAAGGCGGCGACAGGAGTGTAGCTCAATTGGTAGAGCACCGGTCTCCAAAACCGGGGGTTGGGGGTTCGAGCCCCTCCACTCCTGCCATTCGGCGCAGGATTCGAATGGCATCGCGCACCACCGCGCAGACCTCCTGAATTGTAGAAATTTGGAAACACCTCTCGGCATCTGGTCCGAGAAATCCATTTTCTTGGTTAATAAATCTTCATCCTTATTCTTCCAAACGGCGCGGTGCCGCACGGCGTTACTGGCCGCCTTTCCATCCCTCGACGCCAAGCGATAGACCCGATGCGCCGACATGCGTGCGTATAGCCATGGCTTGATTATCAAGACATAGTACGGCTGCCATTTAATAGGCCATTTTTTAGATAACCCTGTACGAAATACATAGGTATTTAGAAAAAAAGTATATCCATTTCGTTCACGTGCAGAACTTGGCGAGCGTCCCTTGAGCAAAACGCGCAAGGGACGTCATATGCAGCAAAGAATGCAACCTCTGGGGGGCACCCCCGCCGGAACAGCGTTGGACCGGCAGCGGGAACCGAAACGCTCCTGGCCTTCCCTGTCCATGGCTGGATCGCCCCGGCTTCATGCCCGCATTGGGGAAAACCTCTGCGAACTGGACGATTCCGGCCTTTTGGAACGCATCGCGACCAGGGATCAGAGCGCCTTCTGGGTCTTCTGGTGCCGCCATTACACCGACCTGTTCTGGACATACCATAGATTGTGCAAAGGGAACAGGCAGGAGATCCACGACTGCCTGAGCGGGCTCTGCATCAACCTGTCCGAATCCCTTCCCCTGTACGCGCGTTCCATCATCAAGACGCGCACCTGGTTGCGGCGCACCGCCATCAACCACTTCATCGACCGGCACCGCGCTCACCAGCGCCATCCTGTCCTTGTCGGTTCCCTCGTCGAGATCGCCTCCATCGCCGATGGCACCAGCGGCCGGGACGCCATGGACCCGGAACGCACCAACGCCGACCGCGCTCTGCTCGTCAAGGTTCTGGAGTCGCTCGACGGCATCAGGGACGAGCGGATGCGCCAAGCCGCCCGCATGCGCTTCATCGATGAGCAACCCTACGCGGACATCGCCGCGGAACTGTCCATTTCCGAAGAGCTGGCGCGCAAATGGATTCAGCAGATCCGCAGCTACCTGCGCAGCGCGGTTCCCGACCATCGCGACCTGCTGGCGAAGCCGCCCCCCGACACGCCGCAGTCGCGGCGCGCGACCAAACACGGCGTGCTGACCAGAACGCGTCCACCCAAAGCGATGAAACCGGCGCTCTGACGGGCATCGCAAGCCCGGGCGCGACCGATCCCACAAGCATTCCCAACCCTGGCGACCTCCACCAGAACGCCAACGACCGGAGCCATCCATGCCCGACCAGACCATGCCCGCCCCCGCCCTCCAGCCCGCCAACCGGAAGGGCGCCAAGCCGATCAACCTCGCGCTCCAGGGTGGCGGCGCCCACGGTTCCTTCACCTGGGGCGTGATCGACCGCATCCTGGAGGACGGACGCCTGACCATCGACGGCATCGTCGGAACCAGCGCCGGCGCCATGAACTGCGCCGTCACCGCCTATGGCCTTACCATCGGCGGTCCTGAGGGGGGGCGGAGCAAGCTGCGCGAGTTCTGGCGCCGCATCTCCGACGAGGCGAAGAAGGGACCGCTCCAGCCCACCCCGCTCGACAAGATGTTCAGCAAGGGGAACATGGATTTCTCCCCGCTCTGGCAGATGTTCGACGCGCTGTCGCGCATGATGTCGCCGTACGAGCTGAACCCGATGAACATGAACCCGCTGCGCGACGTGCTGTCGGACGTGGTGGACTTCAAGCGGCTGCGCAAGGCGCCGGCCTGCAAAACCTTCATCGCGGCGACCGACGTCTGCGCCGGCCGGCTGAAGGTGTTCGGCCCGAAGGAGATCTCGGTGGAGGCGGTGCTCGCCTCGGCGTGCCTGCCCTTCCTGTTCCAGGCGGTGCAGGTCGGCAACGCCTTCTACTGGGACGGCGGCTATTCCGGCAACCCGCCGCTGTTCCCGCTGATCGACCAGTGCGACAGCCGCGACATCCTGATCGTCCAGATCAACCCGGTTCGCGTGCCGGTGCCGCCGCGCACCGCCCGCGAGATCATGGACCGCGTCAACACGCTCAGCTTCAACTCCAGCATGATGCGCGAGCTGCGCGTCGTCGACTTCGTCTCCAAGCTGATCGACTCCGGCGAGCTGAGCCCGGAAAAGCACAAGAAGATGCACATCCACACCGTCGACGCCGAGGAGGTGGTGGAGAAGCTGGGCGTCACCAGCAAGTTGAACGCTGATTGGGACTTCCTGATGTACATGTTCGAAACGGGCCGCCACAAGGCCGAGGAGTTTCTGGATCAGCATTTCGACCGGATCGGCAAGGAGTCCTCGACCGACATCAGCGCGAAGTTCCTTGCATGACGGGAACACGGACGGGCCGGCGGGGCAGCACCACCGCCTGGGCGGACATCGATCTGCACGCCCTCGGCCGGAACCTGGAACGGCTGCGCCTCGGCCTTCCCCCCGGGCAGGCCGTCTTCGGGGTGGTGAAGGCGGACGCCTACGGTCATGGTGCCGGGCCGGTCGGGCGGGCGCTCCAGCGGTTCGGGATCGACGGGCTGGTGGTCGCCGACATGGGCGAGGGCATCACCCTGCGGCGGGCCGGCGTCACCGCCCCCGTCCTGGTGATCGACCCGCCGCTGCCCAGCCAGCTCCGGTTGCCCGCCCTGCACCGGCTGGGCGCCACCGTGACCAGCACGGCCGAGGCGCGGGCGCTCGCCACCGCCGCCAACCGCGCCGGCCGGACGGTCGACGTGCATGTCCGGGTGGACACCGGCTTCGCCGGCTTCGGGGCGCCGCAGGCGGGCCTGACCGACGTGCTGGCCGCGGTCGCCGCCGCACCGGCGCTGCGGCTGGAGGGTCTCTACACGCACCTGTCCGGCGCCTACGGCCCTTACGAGGACGGCGGCCTGGCGGAGCTGGACCGCTTCGGCGCGGCGGTCGGCGCGGCGCGGGCCGCCGGGTTGCTGCCGCCATTGGTCCATGCGCTGAGCAGCCCGGCCTTCGGCCGGCCCCTGCTGACCGCGGCCGCGGCGCGCATCGGCTGCACGGCGGTGCGCTGCGGCGCCGCCCTGTTCGGCATCCGCATGGCGGATGGCGACCCGCCCCTCCCCCTCGCCCCGGTGATGAGCGTCAAGGCCCGCGTCACCCGCGTGACGGCGCTGGAGCCGGGCGACGTCGCCGATTACGCCGCCGCCAGCGCCGCATCTCGGCGCACGCCGGTGGCGGTTCTGCCCTTCGGCTTCGCCGACGGCCACCATCTGCACCGGCTGGCCGGCGGGGTCCTGCTGATCCGGGGCCGCCCGGCGCCGGTCCTGGGGCGCCCCTTCATGAGCGGCTTGCTGGCCGACGTGACGGACATTCCCGGCGTCCAGCCGGGCGACGAGGCCGTGCTGATCGGGCGGCAGGGCGATCACCGGATCACCACGGAGGACATCGCCGCGCGGTCCGGGCTGCGCCCCAGCGCGGTCCCGCTTCTCGGACCGCGGGTCGTCCGCCGCTACCGGACCAGCGCCACGGGGGAGGAGCAGACGGAATGAGCCCAGCCTTCCCGCCGCCCGGACGTCGAACCCTTCCGGACCAACCGAGAACCGCGGCGATCACCCGCCGCGGCTGGATGGCCGGGGCCGCCGCCGGCCTTGGCGCCCTCTGCTCGTCGCCCGCGCTCCTGGCCGCCCCCCGCCCCTTGCCATCGGCCCGGGACGTGCCGCGGCGCTGGCGTGTCGGCTACGCCGAATCCATGCCCTACGGCAACTACGCCGCGACGCTCGCCGCCATCCTCGGCGAGCTGGAGCGGATGGGCTGGACCGGCGCGCTGACGGGCATGCCCTACCGTCCGGGGCAGACCGACACCGCCGCCCTGTGGTCCTGGCTGGCGACGCACGCCGGCAGCCCGGTTCTCGACTTCGTCGCCGACGCCCACGCCACCAACCTGACCCCCGACGGCACCGCCGCGCTGGTGAGCCGTCTGCGGGACCCGGGCGACATCGACCTGATGATCGTCATGGGAACGGTCGCCGGCGTCGCCCTGGCGACCGACGCCCACCGGGTGCCGGTCCTCACCTTCTCCTGCACCAACCCGGTCGCCGCCGGGATCGTCGCGTCGGAAGCCGACACCGGGCGCGACCATGTGTGGGCGCATCTCGACCCGCGGCGGTTCCAGCGCCAGCTGGCCATTTTCCACAGGACCTTCCGGTTCCAACGTCTGGGCATCGCCTACGACGACAGCCCGACGGGGCGGGCCATCGCCTCCCTGCCCGACATCGAGGCGTCGGCCGAGCGGCTCGGCTTCGCGCTGGTGCGGCGGCACGTCCGCGCGCCGATCGACCACCTCGACCAATACCGCTACGAGGTCGATCTGACCGCCGCCTGGGACGGGCTGTCGCGCGAGGCGGATGCCGTCTACATCACCTACGGGCGCTGGCCGCTGGACCGTTTCTCCTCGCTGGTCCGGCCCTTCCTGAAACGGCGCATCCCGACCTTTTCGCAGCTCGGCCCGGAGGAGGTGGAGCGCGGCGCGCTGATGAGCATCGCCCGCGCCGACATGGCGGGCATCGGCCATTTCGGTGCCGCCACCATCGCCCGCGTCATGGCCGGCGAGCCGTTGCGCCACCTGCCGCAGGTCTATTTCGACACGCCCTCCATCGCCTGGAATGCGGCGACCGCGGCGGCCATCGGCTACCGCATTCCCTTTCCGGCGCTGCTGGCGGCGGACTCACTGCACGGAGTGCTCTAGCCATGGCCTCGTCCGGCGCCGCGCAAGGCCGCTCTGGCCCCCTTCGCGCCTTCCTGGTGTCGGTGCTTCTGGTCGGGGTGACCCTCGCCTTCAGCCTGAGCATCAATCTCGGCTCCTTCCGCCAGAACCACGCGGGCACGCTGATGGCCGCCTTCGCGGTGGTCGGCGGCAAGACCGTCGAGAACGTCCAGGACGCGCTGGGCTACGGCAAGCCGCTGGACGATTTCTACGGGCTCGAGGCGATCCTCGACCAGCTCGCCGCCAACCTGCCCTGGGCGCGGGGAATCGGGGTGGCGGTGGCGGACGGGCGCGTCGTCGCCATCGCCAGGGGTCGGCCCGTGGAGCCGATGCCGGAGGCCACCCTGCGCCGCGCCCGCGCCGAGCTGGAGCGGCGCCCCCACTGGTTCCGGCACGATGCCGACAATGGCACCTACACCCTCTATCTGCCGATCCGCAACCCCGGCGAGGCGGACCAGGACGAGCGGAAAGCGGAGGCTCCCGCCGGCTTCCTGATCATCCAGTCCGACAGCGCCCGGGTCGACGACCGGGTCGAGGAGTTCCGCGACCGCACCCTGCCGCAGCTTCTGTGGACGGGGCTGGGAACGGTCGGCTTCCTCGGCTTGACCGGTCTGGTGATGGCCTTCGGCCTGCGCCGCGCGTCGGAAGGCCGCCGGGTCCGGCTGGAGCGCCTGCGCCGGCTGCTGGCGCTCGGCGCGATGCTGGCCGCCCAGACCGCGGCGGCGGCGGAATGCTACACGCTGATCTCCACCGCGCATCTGGAGGCCGCCGAACAGGCGACCCAGATCGTCGCCCGGATGATCCGCAACGACGTCGAGTCGGTGGTCCGCCGGGGGCTCGACTACGGGGCGCTGGCCGGGGTCGACGGCTATTTCGAGCGCATCCGCGCCAGCATGCCGACCCTGCGGACCATCGAGCTGGCCCTCCCCGGCGTCACCCCGCCGAGCCACGACGCCCGCCACATGATGACCGGCGTTCCCTTCCTGTCGGACATGCCGGACGTGACGCTGCGCTGGCCGCTCGCTCAGGACCGCAGCGGCGAGGCGCGCGAGCTGGTGGCCGTGGTCGACGGCGACCGGGTGGCCGCGCAGCTGACCGAGTTCGGTCTGGACATGGCGACCATCCTCGTCACCTCGCTGCTGTTCATGTTCGAGATGGACCGCGTGCTCGGCGGGCGGACCCGGATGGCCCGCCGCTCGGGCGACGGAAGGGCCGAACCGGCCGGGCCCGCCCTGGGCGTGATCGGCGATTTCGCCGGCTCCATCCGCTTTTCGGCCTTCCTGATGTATTTCGGCGCCTTTCTACCGGTGTCCTTCGTCCCGCTGCTGATGACCAGCTTCGGCGGAGCCCCTTTTCCGCTGCTGTCGCCGTCCCAGATGGCCGCGGCCCCGCTGACGGCGGAGATGCTGTGCGGGGTCGCCGCGGCGCTGGCCGCCGGGCGGCTGACCGGGCGCTTCGGTTGGCGGGCGGTCTCGCTGGCCGGCTTCGCGGCGGCGGCGGCGGGAATGGCGCTGGCCGCCGTGGCGGCGGTGGCCGCCGACCCGCTGCTGTTCGTGCTGGCCCGCGGGCTGAGCGGTGCGGGCGGCATGGCCGGGCTGATCGCCGCGAACGCCCTGATCGGGCGGCTGCGCGGCGTTTGCGATGCCTCCGCTCTGCAATCCGGCCTGTTCGCCGGCATGTATGCCGGGGTGAACTGCGGGGCCGTGTCGGGCGCCCTGCTCTCCACCACCTACGGGCCGGTGACGGTGTTCGCCGGGGGTGCCGTGATTCCGGTTGCCGCGCTGCTCTACACCGCTTTCGGCGTTCCCCGCCTGCCCGGAGCCGTCCCGCCGGGCACGCATTGCGCGCCGGCGGCGGTTCCCACGCCGTGCGGAACGGTTCACCCGCGGCGGCGGCGCATCAAGGTGCCTCTGTTCCTGGCGCTGATCTCCCTGCCCACCGCGGTGGCGGCGATGTTCCTGCCCTTCTATCTGCCGCTGTTCATCGCGGACCTCGGCCTGTCGTCGGCGACGGTGGGCCGCGCCTACCTGCTGCACGGCCTGTGCGTCGTGCTGGCCGGTCCGCTGCTGACCCGCATGGCGGCGCGGCGCCTGCCGATTCCCGGGGTGACGCTGCTGTCCGCGGCGATGATCGCCGGGGCGCTGGCCCTGTTCGGTCTCCAGGCGTCGCTGTGGACGGCCTTCGCGACGGTGTTCCTGATCGGCCTCGCGGAGAGCTTCGGGCTGTCCGCCCAGATCCGCCATGCCGAGCTTCTGGCGGCGCGCGAGGCGCGGCGGCGCGATTCCGTGCTGGCCCTGCACGTCAACACCCGCAAGCTCGGGCAGGCCGCCGGGCCGCTGCTGTTCGGCACGCTGGCCGCCGCCGTCCCGCCGGGCGCCGGCCCGGAGGGGGTGGGAATGATCGGCGGGCTTCTCGCCGGCAGCCTTCTGCTGTTCGCCCTTCTGACGTGGCGGCGGACCGTCCCGCACCGCACCGGGCGGACGCGGGCGGAGGGCGGGCGATGACCGGCCTGCGCTTCGCCCTTCTGCCTTCGGACGCGCTGGGCGCCGTCCTGGAGTTGCAGCGGGAGGCCTGCGGCCCCCTGATGCACCCGCTCACCGAGGCGGAGCTGTCGGAGATGCTGGCCGGACCGCAAAGCGGCCGCGGGGTGGTGCTCGGCGCCCTGACCGACGGTACGCTCGCCGCCTTCCTCGCCGTGCAGTTTCCCGTCCAGGCCGCCCACAATCTGGGCCGCGACTACGGCCTTCCGGACGTGGACCTCGACCGGGCGCTGCACTTCACCGGCATCCTGGTTCATCCCGACCGGCGCGGGCAGGGGCTGCACCGGCGCCTGATCGAAACCGCCGCCCAAGGGGTCCTGCCGGCGGACCGGCACCGCTACTGGTTCGCAACCGTGCGGCCCGAGAACACGGCCAGCGTGCGCGGGATGCTGTCGGTCGGCATGCGCGTCTTCGCGCGCAAGCCCAAGCACGACGGGCACGACCGCCTCCTTTTCGTCCGCGACCTGTCCGCCCAACCCGGCGGCTGAGGCTTCCCTTGTCACCGCTCCTTTGGCCTTCCGGAGATCGCACGATGTCCCAAACGCCGTACCGGATACGCCTGCGCGTGGGAATCGCGCTGGTCTTCCTGCTGACGACGGTGCCGCTGATCGCGGTGATGCTCAGCTACCTCTATCACGAGAACTCCCGCACCGCGCTGGAGGTGGCGTCGCAGTCCATCGCGCGCACCACCCAGACGGTCACCAACGACCTGAACGGGTTGGTCAGTCCGGTGGCCCGCGTCGCCGAGGCGATGGCCGGGTTCGGGCGGATCGACCGGAACGGGCTGCGCCGCATCGAATCGCTGCGCTACTTCTCCGACGCCCTGGCCACCCTGCCGCAGCTCGCCTCCCTCTATGTCGGTTTCGCCGGGGACGGCGCCTTCTTCCAGATGGCGCGGCTGGCCCCCGACGGCGGGCGCTTCGGCCCCGCAGCACCGCCGCCGGGCAGCGCGCTCGCCCTGCGCATGCAGGATTCCAGTTCGGGCCGGTTCGCCGACTCCTATTTCTACCTGCGCTCCTGGGGGCAGGTCACCGGCGTGGAGCGGGCGGAGGCGACGGAGGACCCGCGCACCGCCCCCTGGTACGCGGCGGCGCAGAAGACCGGGGCGGCGGTGATGTCCGACGCCTTCGTCCTGCCGGCGACCCGGCGCCCGGTGGTCACCGTCTCCTACCGGATGGCCACCGACGACGGAGTGCCCATCGGCACCATCGGGGCCGACGTCTCGCTGGACCGGCTGGCGGCCCGGCTCGACGCCCTGCGCATCGGGCCGTCCGGAGCGGTGTTCGTGATCGACGGCACCGGGCGGGTGATCTGCCACAACCGGGCCGACCTGCTGGTCGGCGGCGGCGGCGCGGCGGCGGCGCTCCACACCGCCGCGACCTTCCCCGACCCGGTGCTGGCCGAGGCGGTGGAGCGTCGCAACAGCGGGGCCGGCGACCGCTTCATCGCTCCGCTGGGGCCGCAGGGCCGCGACTACATCGTCGAGTTCGCGACCCTGGCCGACGGGATCGGCGGCGGCTGGACCGTCGGCGTGGCGGTGGAGGTGGACGAGTTCGTCGGTTCGCTGCGCCGCGCCACCTACCGCATCGTCGTGATCGGCGCCGGGCTGCTGGCGGTCTCGGTTCTGCTGCTGCTCTGGCTGTCGCACCGGCTGACCCGCCCAATGCAGGACATCGTGTCGGAGACCAAGCGCATCCGCCATTTCGACCTGACCGGCCGCTTCGCCGTCCGCACCCGCGTGCAGGAGGTGGCGGAGCTGGCCGGCGCCGTGGAGGCCATGAAGGGCGGGCTGCGCCGCTTCGGCGCCTATGTGCCCAAGGCGCTGGTGCGCGACATCATCGTGACCGGCGACGGCGGCGAGCTGGGCGGCGAGACGCGCCCCCTCAGCATCCTGTTCAGCGACATCGCCGGTTTCACCGCGACCAGCGAAGCCATGCCGCCGCAGCAGGTGCTGGACCGGCTGACCACCTATTTCGAGCGGATGACCGCCTGCATCCACGGCCATGGCGGCACCGTGGACAAGTTCATCGGCGACGCCATCATGGCTTTCTGGAACGCGCCGCGCCCCGACCCCGACCATGCGGAGCACGCCTGCCTCGCCGCTCTCGGCTGCCTGTCGGTCAACCGCGCCATCAACGACGCCTGCCTCGCCGCCGGCCTGCCGCCGATGCCGACCCGCTTCGGCCTGCATCTGGGGGAGGTGGTTGTGGGCAACGTCGGCTCCTCCGACCGCATGCAGTACACCGCGCTCGGTTCCCACGTGAACCTCGCCTCCCGCATCGAGGGGCTGAACAAGGTCTACGGCACCAGCATCCTGGTGACCGGGGCGGTCGAGCACGCGGTGCGCGGGCGCTTCCTGTTCCGGCCCGTCGATCTCGCCGTGCCCTCGGGCCTGTCGGCGCCGATCGAGCTGTTCGAGCTGGTCGGCGCGCTCGACCCGCATTCGGCCTTCGCCCGCCCCCCGGAGATCCACGACCTGTGCCGCCAGTGGCACGTCGCCGTCTCGCTCTACCGCGGCCGGCGCTGGTCGGCCGCGCTGGACCTGCTGCGGCCGCTGGCCGGCGAGCCGGAGGTGGCGGCGCTGGCCCGCCTCTACATCGCGCGCTGCGAGCGGCTGATCGCCGACCCGCCCGGCGGCGGCTGGGACCCCGCCGAGCATTTCAAGACCAAGTAGCCAGAAGAGGACGCGATGAAACGCAGATGGACGGCGCGGCTGATGGCCGCCTGCACGGTACTGGCGCTGGCGCTCGCCGCCGCCGGGGTGTCCGCCGAGACGGTCATCAAGCTGGCCCACCCCAACCGCAACGACGCCTTCGACAACACCGCCGGAGCCATGGCGATCGTCTTCAAGAACCATGTGGAGGTGGCGACCGAGAGGCGCGTGCGCGTGGAGATCTTTCCCGAAGGCCAGATGGGCCGCGACGGCGACGCGGTGAAGCTGGTCCGCCAGGGGACCATCCAGTCGGCCATCTCCTCGGTCGGCGGGGTGGCGCCGCTCTACCCGATGCTGGCGGTCATCGACCTGCCCTTCGCCTATTCCTCGGTCGCCAACGCCTACGACGTCTTCGACGGCCCCTTCGGCCACCGGCTGGCCGAGGAGATCCGGCGCAAGGCGGGCGTCGCCGTGCTGGGCTTCGGCGATCCGGGCGGGCTGTTCACCATCACCAACTCCAAGCGCCCGATCCGCCAGCCCGAGGACATGAAGGGGCTGAAGATCCGCACCATGGACCTGGAGACGCACCGCACCATGATCGGCAGCCTGGGCGGCACACCGGTCAACGTCGCCTGGTCGGACCTCTACAACGCGCTGGGCACCGGCGCGGTGGACGGCCAGATGAATCCGGTGCCGATCGTCCGCTTTGCCCGCTTCGACGAGGTGCAGCGCCACCTGACGCTGAGCAACCACCTGTTCCTCCCCTATGTCTGGGTGATGAACGCCAAGTTCCTGGACGACCTCGCCCCCAGCGACCGCGCGGCCGTGATGAACGGCGCCCGGCTGGGCGTCGTCGCCAGCCGCGGCCTCAGCCGCCTGATCGAATCCTCGGACCGCGGCCTGCCGCCGCTGGCGCAGCGCATGGAGGTCCACACGCTGACCCCGCGCGAGGCGGAGGCGTTTCGCAAGATGACCCAGCCCGCGGTGCGGCAGGCCATCGAGCGGCGGTTCGGTGCCGAGGGGGTGGAGATGCTGGCCGCCTTCGAACGGGCGATCCGCGAGGAGCGGATGCCGTAGGCGGCCCAGCCTGGGGTCCGTTCATCCCATGCGCCGGACCGCTCCCCCGGCCAGCGCGCGCAGCCGTCCGGCGCGGCCGTGGCCGATTCCCCCGCCAGCCTCGTCTCCGGGCGCGCTTCCCGCCGCCGCGATGACCGACAGCCGCCGCGCCAGCGCCCATTCCGGCGCGCAGGCCTCCTCGCACAGCGCCCGCATCTCCGCGATGGACGGGCGCCATTTCTGCGTGCGGCGCCAGGTCCGCGCCGCCGCGTCGACCGCCCAGGCCGGGAATTCCCCGAGATCCTCCGCCCAGTCGAGCGCGACCAGATGCTCCACCTCCGGAGCGGTTCCCTTGGCCGGGTAATGGCTGAGCAGGGCCAGGACGCGGGCCAGCAGATGGTCCGGCGATGCCGGGGCCAGGATGGAGCCGGTCAGCTCGTCGAACGCGCGCCGCGCCATCAGGGCGTGCTGGCCGGTCACCCCGTCGGGCGGGCTCCACTCCTCGGTCAGCCCATCGAAACCGCGGTCGCCGAAGCGCGGCCGGCGCTCCACTCGCCCAGCGGCGAGAAGGTTTCTGAGCGGAACCGGAAGCGCCGAGGCCAGAGCCAGCCCGCGCTCGTGGACCGGAGCGGCGGGATCGAAGGGAAGCGGCGGACGGGACGGCAAATGCGTTACGACCGATGGGGTTGGAGCCCCGGGGGGAGTGGATCGCGGCTGCGCGGCCATGGCTTGTCCTCAGCTCCAGATTTTCGGATGGGTTTGCGCACCGTCGTTGGTGCCGTGGCTTGCGGTGAGCTTCGCCGCGGCGGCCATCCAGGCGCCGAGCTTCTGTTCGGGCACGGGCATGGTGGTTGTCGGCCTTGCCGTGGCGGTGCGGCCCGCAGACCGGAGCATCGGCGCCTTGCCGGCGGCGGCGTCCTGGGTCAGCCAGGCTTTCCAGGCGGCTCCGGCATCGCGGTAGCGATAGCCGTGGGCTTGGCAGCGCAAGCGGAACCCTTCGGCGTGACGGTCGAGATCCACCCCGGTGAAGCGGCTTTCGGCCCAGGCGCGGTCCTCGGTATCGGGGGTCCAACCGTCCGGCACCGCCTGGGCGGGTCCGCGCGAAGCGTGCGAGTCCGGAGTCTGTTCGGATTCCGGCTGTTTCTGTCGCACCGGCGCACAAGGGGAGTCGGCGGGGGCGACATCCTTGCCCGGCGGCTGCACAGGGGGGTGGTTGGTCTGGCCGTCTTCGGCGCCGGCCGCCGGAATCGCTCCGTCGCCGGGGGCCAGCCGCAACCGGTATAGGCAGGACAGGCGACCGCCCGAGGCGGAGCGGCGGGCCTCCCTCGCGATCACCCCGGCCTCGGCGAGATGGCCGAGGATGCGGTTGACCGTGCTGCGGCTGCGCTTCAGCGCGGCGGCGAGGGTCGCCTGGGACGGCCAGCATTCGCCGCGGGCGTTGGCGTAGGTCGCCAGCGCCGCCAGCACGGCCAGACCGTCGGCGTCGATGGCGGGGTGGCCGAGCCACCAAGCCGGAATCCGGCCCCACCGGCCGCTGTCGGAGGGCGGACCGGAGTCCGGTGTGTCGTCCAATGCTGTGTCGTCGCGGGGTGTCATGATGCGGTCTCCGCAAGGCAATCGGGACCGGCTCCGCACGGACGGCGGGCCGGTGGCTTTGCGGATCAGGATTCCCAGCAGCGCGCGGCTCTTCAAACCGCGGGCAATCGCTCCATAGCCGGGCATGGAGCGTTAACCCGCGCCGTTGAAGCCCCGGCCCGCGCTCCTGGAGCCTTTGCCCGCTGATATGGAGCGATGGCCCGCGCTTCATCGCCGAATCGGAATCCTGGAGCGGAAACCCGCGCCCCTGGAGCGATAGCCCGCGCCTCCGGAATCTGGCGCATGGAGCCACAGGCCGCGGTTGGCGGGCCCGAACATGGAGCAACAGCCCGCGGTTCGGCGGACGATCCGCCGCCTGCCATGGAGCGATAGCCCGCGGGTATGGAGCGAATGCCCGCACTCGGCCCTCTTCACCCGCCCCTGGTGGTAAGCCGGTGGCGAGCAAGGGATGGAGCTTTTGCTCGCGCTTCCCCGCTCCACCCCCTGGAGTTCCGACTCGCGGGGAGACTCGCGGCCATGGAGCGATAGCCCGCGCTTTGCTCCTCGCCTGGATCTTCGTTGGCACGGAGCGATTCGCATCGGGGGACGGAGTCGCGGACAGAGTCGAAAGATGTCAACGCCATGCCGGGAAAGCGCGGGCTGTTGCTCCATACCCGCGGGCTATCGCTCCATAGGCGCGGGCAAAGGCTCCATACCGAAGGAGGTCGCCCGTCACGAAGCGGTTGTCAGGGCGCGTCCGCCGCCGCATGGTCATAGCCGGGCAAGGAGGGATTGGATGAGCAAGATCGCGACACCCGGCGCTCTGCAACTGGTTCTGTTCGAGCTGGAGGACCGCTCCCAGTCGCACCTGATCGCGCTGTACGATCTGGCGCCGCGCTACGTCTTCGCCTCGCGCGACGGCGGACGGTCCGCGGAGACCGCGCCGGCGAAGGGCAACTTCGTCGCGTCGATCAAGCGCGAGTTCACCTATCACGGCAGCACCTTCCACCTGACCATCCAGCCCGCCCGTCTGACCAAGATGGTCAACCGCGACCAGGTCAGCCGCGACGACGGGGCCGCCCAGGCCGACGGTCAGACCGAGATCGAATACGAGGTCTTCCCCGCCGAGCGCGAGCAGGTGGTGGAGCATGTGGTGCGCCGTCTCGCCATGGACCGCTCGCGCCTGTCGCTGGGCGGCGAGAACCGCGACAAGGTCCAGATGCGCTTCACCCTCTACGAGATTCAGCGCGAACTGAAGGCGGTCGGCCACACCCTGTCGATCCGCGACATCCGCGAATCGCTGACCATCTTGGCGCGCTCGCGCATCATCATCGGCAAGCCGGCGGAGGGCGTGAAGAAGGGCCGCGGGGCCAACCTGCTGGAATCAACGGCCTTTCCGGTGCTGGCCATCCGTTCCCGCCCGGATCTGATCGGCGACGAGGGGGGCGACGAGGAGACCCACCTGCAGTTCAACCCGCTGGTTTCCTCGGCCATCCGGAACCTGGAGTTCAAGCCGGTCAGCTACCAATGGCTGATGCGGCTGAAAAGCCCGGTGTCGCGCTGGCTCTACAACCGTCTCAGCGCCGAGTACGACTATTCGGGGGCGGAGGCGCCGGGTGACCTGGGCGCCAAGGCGATGACCCTGTCGGCGGACGAGATCATCAAGAACAGCGGCATGAATGTGTGGAGCCGCCGCCGCGACACGCTGCGCGCGGTGACCTCCGCGGTGGACGCCCTGGTCGAGGAGGGCATCCTGACCAGCGCGGAGAAGCTCTACGACAAGGTGGGCGCCCGCATCGAGGGGATCACCTACGTGATGCTGCCCAGCGCCAAGTTCCTGGCCCAGGTGCGCAAGGCGCAGGCCGTGGAGAGCGCCAACGTGGCGGCCATGCGGGCGATCACCGGCGACGACCGCCGGCCCACCGATTTCGTGCCGGTCACCCCCGCTGCGACGGTGGAAACCCGCGCCCGCCGCGCCAAGCGGCTGACCGAGGAACCGCCCCGCTTGCCGATGGCCGAGGCCGGCTGACGGGCAACCGGATCAGTCCCGGTCGGCGGCGGCGTTCAGCGCGTCGCGCAAGCTTAGGAGCGCGTCGCGCAGACCGGCGAGGTCGGGCAGCGGGCAGTTCGCTGCCGCCGCGATGTGCTCCGGCAACGCCACCGCCCGCTCGCGCAGCGCCGCACCCTGCGGCGTCAGGTGGATGCGCACCAGCCGCTCGTCCGCCGGGTCGCGCCCGCGGGTGACCAGCCCCTGCCCTTCCATCCGCTTCAACAGCGGGGTCAGCGTGCCGCTGTCGAGCAACAGCCTTTCCCCCAGCGCCTTCATGGTCTGGCCGTCCTGCTCCCAGAGGAGGAGCATGACCAGATACTGCGGGTAGGTCAGCTCCAGCGCCTCCAGCAGCGGACGGTAGACACGCGTCATCGCCAGATTCGCCGAATACAGGGCGAAGCAGGCCTGATTGGCCAGAAGAAGCGGGTTGTCGTTCTCGGTGCTCATCGTTCGGGGGTTCCCAGCCAGGGACGCATCGCGGGCCTGTTGCGCGCGACCCCATAGCGCATGGGGATATGGCACGCAACAGGCCCGCAAGCATGAAACCCTGTTATGCGCCCGTTACGCGATGGCCGTGTTCACCGCGATGTTGCCCTTGGTCGCATGGCTGTAGGGGCAGACCTTGTGGGCGCGGGCCACCAGATCCTCGGCCACCGCCTTGTCCAGCCCAGGCAGCGACACGGTGAGGTCCACCGCGATGCCGAAGCCCTCGCCGTCGTCGCGCGGGCCGATACCGACCTGGGCGGTCACCGTCACGTCCGCCGGAACGGTGATCTTGTCGCGGTTGCCCACGAACTTCATGGCGCCGAGGAAGCAGGCCGAATAGCCGGCGGCGAACAGCTGCTCGGGGTTGGTGGCCCCGCCCTTGCCGCCCAGCTCCTTCGGGGCGGCCAGCGCCACCGACAGCAGGCCGTCGTCGGTCTCCGCCTTGCCGTCACGCCCGCCGGTGGCCGTCGCCTTGGTCGTGTAGAGGATCTTCATTGCATGCACTCCTTCGAACAGATGGATCGTTTCGATCGGGGAAGCGGGTTGCCGCTTGTTGTCGAAGAGGACTATCGCGCAAAATTGAATTGCGCGCAATGTTTCAGGTTATGCGTCATTGGATTGCGCGCAATGCATCGTCGGAATGGCGCCGAGGCACGCGCTTCGCAAGGTCGTGCGGATCAGCGGGCGCGTCGGTAGTTCCAGATGAAGCTGCCGTTGTGGCCGCACCAGTAGCCGCTGGCGGCGCGGTTGGGCTCCAGGTCGGGAATGATGATTTCTCCGCCTTCCTCCGCGACCAGGATCAGGCCGCCGCCCTCCGCGTCGGGGGGGCCGACGAACAGCCGCCCCCGGTCGTCCAGCCGCCCGACGCCGGAAAAGTCGCACACCCAGCGTCCCGCCGTGGGCTCCGCGCCGCTGACGCTGACGGCGACCGTCCCGTCGCGCAGGGCAAGGGCGGTGATGCCGATGAACCCCTTGTGGTCGAAGCGGCCGACATAGCGTGCGATGGGTGACGGCGGTGTGGCCGGGTCGGTGCCGAAGGAGAGGACCGCCACGCGCCCGTCATAAGCGCGGCGCAGGCAGGCAGGGTCGGTGCCGCAGGAATCGCGCTCGCGCAGCCACGCCCGCTGGTCGGCCTTTACGGCGGCCCCGGCGGCGCCCTCCTCCGGGCTGGCGCCCGACAGGCGCTCCAGGGCGGTGCGATAGGTCGCGGCCAGCCGCCCATCCAGAGCGGAGAGCGCCGGATCGGCGCAGATCGCTTTTTCCGTCGGGGTGGTTGCCTTGGCGCAGGGAAAGCCCGCCGCCGTTGCGGCGGTCGGCAGCGCCAGGAGGCCAAGGGCGAGCAGCGCTGGGCGGAGCATGAGAATTCCCCTTCGACGGACACCCCTTCGAGGGGTGGCCCCCGACTTTGCCGCGGCGGCGGAGTGCGGTCAACCCGTCCTCCGGGGATCATCGATCCGCTGTGTTCCTGTCGCGCCGGGAAGGCAGGAAATCCGCGCTTCGCAGCGCTGCATAAGTCTCCACCGTCACAGCGCTGCGATGAACACTTTTAACAGCGCTGCGAAAACTTGTGTCCTTGAAAGATGATGCGCCACTTTATTCTTGTTTGTGCGCTGCATCAAAGTAATGGAAGCCATGCGTTATCGGCGCGTCGTCTTCCGGGATGGTGGTGTCAATATATCCAGGCAGGCAGCACCGCCCTTTCGCCTGGCATCGCGCAGGCCACTTCCGTGGTCAGCCGCCGAGCCCGGCGCCCGAGCGACACCGCCAGAGACATTCCCATCGAACCGCGGCCCTTGATGCCGCCATGAGGACAGCCATGAACGCCGATCGCTTCGCTACCCCCCTGTCGTCCACGGAACTGCGCAACATCCGCCGCCAGGCGGAAGCCCTGCGGGCCGCCTATCTGCGCAGCCTGTTCCGTCGTCTGGTCGCGGCCTTCAGCCGTCCGGGCGCCCCGGCCAACGGCGGCCTGACCGCTGCCCGCTGAGGCACCTCCCGCCGGGAAATCCCCCTGCACGCGGCCGGACCGTCCGGCCGCGGCTTTTTCACCCGCATATGACCAATTTTAGCAAGATTCGTTAAGATTTTGCCGTGTATCATTTCCTAATGATACCCGAAATGGTGGTCTGGGGCGGGCGCAAAAATGCAGGTTGTAATCGTCGATGACGATCCCTCCACGCTGTTCATCACCAGCGCGGTCATCCGGCGGATCGACGACGCGGAGCCCATCGGCATGGGCAGTCCGCTGGACGCACTGGACTGGTTGGCCGGCAACACGCCCGACCTGATCCTGATCGACCATGTGATGCCGGACCTTGACGGCATGGACGTGCTTGAGCGCATCCGCGCCCAGCGGCATCTCGCGGACGTTCCGGTGGTGATGATCACCGCCGATACGTCGGTGAAGCTGCGGGTGGCCGCCCTTGAAAGCGGCTGCACCGACTTCCTGACCAAGCCCATCATCGTTCCGGAACTGCTCGCCCGGGCGCAGAATCTGCTGCGCCTGCGGCTGGGCCAGCGGATGATGCGCGACCAGGCCGCCGTGCTGCGCAGCCGGGTGGAGGAGGCGACCGCCCAGCTCCGCCAGCAGGCGCAGGAGCTGGTGGCCCGCCTCGCCCGCGCCGCGGAGTATCGTGACCCGGAAACCGGCCTGCACATCGAGCGGATGGCGTGCTACTCGCGCGTCATTGCCGAAAGCCTCGGCCTCGACCCGGACGACTGCGCCCGGCTGGCCGAGGCCGCGCCGATGCACGACATCGGCAAGATCGGCATTCCCGACGCCATCCTGCTGAAGCCCGGCCGGCTGACCGACAGCGAGATGCGGGATGACCAATTTTAGCAAGATTCGTTAAGATTTTGCCGTGTATCATTTCCTAATGATACCCGAAATGGTGGTCTGGGGCGGGCGCAAAAATGCAGGTTGTAATCGTCGATGACGATCCCTCCACGCTGTTCATCACCAGCGCGGTCATCCGGCGGATCGACGACGCGGAGCCCATCGGCATGGGCAGTCCGCTGGACGCACTGGACTGGTTGGCCGGCAACACGCCCGACCTGATCCTGATCGACCATGTGATGCCGGACCTTGACGGCATGGACGTGCTTGAGCGCATCCGCGCCCAGCGGCATCTCGCGGACGTTCCGGTGGTGATGATCACCGCCGATACGTCGGTGAAGCTGCGGGTGGCCGCCCTTGAAAGCGGCTGCACCGACTTCCTGACCAAGCCCATCATCGTTCCGGAACTGCTCGCCCGGGCGCAGAATCTGCTGCGCCTGCGGCTGGGCCAGCGGATGATGCGCGACCAGGCCGCCGTGCTGCGCAGCCGGGTGGAGGAGGCGACCGCCCAGCTCCGCCAGCAGGCGCAGGAGCTGGTGGCCCGCCTCGCCCGCGCCGCGGAGTATCGTGACCCGGAAACCGGCCTGCACATCGAGCGGATGGCGTGCTACTCGCGCGTCATTGCCGAAAGCCTCGGCCTCGACCCGGACGACTGCGCCCGGCTGGCCGAGGCCGCGCCGATGCACGACATCGGCAAGATCGGCATTCCCGACGCCATCCTGCTGAAGCCCGGCCGGCTGACCGACAGCGAGATGCGGGTGATGCGCGAGCATCCGGCGATCGGCTACGCCGTGCTGCAGGGCAGCGAGCATCCGCTCATCTGCGAGGCCGCGGAGATCGCGCTCGGCCATCATGAGAAGTACGACGGCACTGGCTATCCCAAGGGCCTGCGGGGCGAGGAAATTCCGCTGGCTTGCCGCATCGTCGCCATCGCCGACGTCTTCGACGCGCTGACCACCGCCCGCCCCTACAAGAGGCCCTGGCCGCTCGACACGGCGAAGGCCTACGTCGTCGAGCGCAGCGGCAGCCATTTCGACCCGGCCTGCGTCGACGCCTTCCTGCGCGCCTGGACGTCGATCCTCGCCATTTACAATGCCCATCCCGACCCGGACTTCACCGGGGCGGACGGCGCCGCATTCCGCTAGACGGGAGGACGCGATGCCGGACACCCCCGCTTCCCTTTCCCTGCCCGAGCACGGCCACCGGGCCTACGCGTTCCGGTCCCGGGCGCTGGTCTCCGGGGTGTGGATGGCCACGCTGCTGCTGACCGCGGCGGCCTGGACCGCGGCTTTCTACCTGACGGAGCGCGACCAGCGCGACGCGCTCCAGCGGGCCGAGCGCGACACCGGCAACCTCGCGCACATCATCGCGGAACAGACCACCCGGGCCATCGCCGGGGCCGACCGCATCCTGTCCTTCATCGGCTATGACCTGTACCGGCTGGGCAGCCAGAGCCCGCTGCTGCGCGACGTCATGCGGAACGCGACGCTGGATTCGGATCTGCTGCTCCAGCTCGCCTACGCGGACGGCAAGGGCGACCTGATCCAGACCAGCGTGGACAACGCCCCGGCCCGGGTGAATCTGGCCGACCGCGAACATTTCCGCGTGCACAAGGAGGGCACGGTCCAAGGGCTGTTCATCAGCCGTCCGGTCTTCGGGCGGGCGTCGGGCAAATGGTCGATCCAGCTCAGCCGCAAGGTCACCGCCCCGGACGGCGGATTCGGCGGGATGATCGTCGCCTCGCTCGACCCCTTCTACTTCGGGCGGACCTTCGACAATCTGGATGTCGGCCATGACGGCGTCATATCCATCATCGGCCGCGACGGCATCCTGCGCGCGCGCAGCGTCATGGACGACCGCATCATCGGACTGGACCTCGGCAAATCGCCGATCCTGCAGGAGGCGCAGGAAAAAACACAAGGCTTCCTGCGCTCGGTCAGTCCAATCGACGGGGTGGTCCGCCTGACCAGCTTCCGGAGCCTCCAGAATTACCCGCTGATCGTCAGCGCGGGCTTCGGCGAGGCGGAGTTCATGGCCGAAACCTGGGCGCGACAGCGGGCCTACTCCGTTGGAGCGGGCCTGACCACCGCCCTGCTGTTCGTCCTGGCCACGCTGGTGACGTTGCAGAGCCGTGCCCAGGAACGCGCGCACGCCACGCTGGACGAGGCGGCGCGGCATCTGCGCGCCAGCAAGACGAAGCTGCGCGACATCGCGGAAACGGCGTCCGACTGGTTCTGGGAAATGGACGCCGACCTCTGTTTCGCCGGCGTATCCGGAGCCTATGCCGGATCGATCAGCGATCCGGATCTGTACAGGGGCCGGCGCTGCGAGGACATCGTCCTGCACGAGGCCGGCGACGGCGCCTATTGGGAGGAGCAGCGCCGCATCCTGGAGGACCGGCAACCCTTCCGTGATTTCGAGTTCGCGGTCCGTGGACCGGACGGCGACACCCGCATCTGGTCGCTCAGCGGCAAGCCGGTCTTCGACGATCAGGGCGCCTTCGCCGGTTACCGGGGCTCCGGCTCCGACGTGACGGAGCGGCGCCGGGCGGAGCGGTCGCTGGCCGACAGCGAGCGGCGCTACCGCGCCATGTTCGCCGCGGTCGGCCAGCCCATCGTCGTCACCGACCAGAACGCCGTGATCACCGGCTTCAACCCGGCGGCTGAGGCCCTGTTCGGTTATCGCGAGGCGGAGATGATCGGGCGGAACGTCAGCGCCCTCATGCCGGAGGCGCACGCCGGCGCCCATGACCGCCTGTTCCGCGATTACCTGTCGAGCGGCCGCGGCAGCCCGAGCGGCATGGTCCGCGAGGTGCCGGTCCGGCGCGCCGACGGCACGCAGGTGCCCACCGAGATCGCCCTGTCCAGCTGGCGGGCTGGGGAGCGGGAACATTTCATCGGCGTCTTCCACGACCTGTCCAAGGCCAAGCAGATCGAGGCCGACCTGCGCCGTGCCCGGGACAGCGCCGAGCACGCCAACCGGATGAAGAGCGAGTTCCTGGCGACCATCAGCCACGAGATACGCACGCCGATGAACGGCGTTCTGGGCACGCTGACCCTGCTGGACGGCGAGGGGCTGGATGCCGAGGAGCGGCGTCTGGCCGGCGTCGCCCGCCGCTCGGCGGAAAGCCTGCTGCGGCTTCTGGACGACATCCTGGACTTCTCCAAGCTGGAAGCCGGGCGCATCGCCATCGAGGAGGAGACCTGCGCCCCCGCCGACCTTGCGGAGGCGGTGATGGCGGTGTTCCAGCCCTCGGCGGCGGACAAGGGGCTGTCCCTGTCCTGCCGCATGCTGCCCACCGTGCCGGAGGCGGTGGTCACCGACCCGGCACGCCTGCGGCAGATCCTGTTCAATCTGGTCGGCAACGCGGTGAAGTTCACCGGCACGGGCCATGTGGCGGTGCGCGCGCGGCGCGGCGCCGACCTGCCGGACGGGCGTTTCCTCCTGGAGTTCGAGGTGGAGGACAGCGGGATCGGCATCGCCGCGGAGTCCATCCCGTCGCTGTTCGACCGCTTCACCCAGGCCGACAGCTCGATCACCCGCCGCTATGGCGGCACCGGTCTGGGGCTGGCGATCTGCAAGGAATTGTGCGGGTTGCTCGGCGGAACGATTTCCGTCACCAGCGCGCCGGGCAAGGGAAGCCTGTTCCGGTTCTCGGTCGCCTGCGCGCCGGGCGATCCGGCGGCGCTGCACCACGCCGTGGAAACCCCGCCGGCTGCCCCCCTGCCCCCCTTGCGGATATTGGCGGTGGACGACAATGCGGTGAACCGGGACATCGTGCGCGGCCTGCTGGTGCGCGGCGGGCACAGCGTGGTCACCGCCGTGGACGGGGACGAGGCGGTGCGGACCGTGGAGCGGGCGGAGGAGCCCTTCGACGTGGTGCTGATGGACATCCAGATGCCCGGCATGGACGGGCTGACCGCCACCCGCCTGATCCGCGCCTTGCCGGTGCCGCGCAACGGAGTGCCGGTGATCGCGCTGACCGCCCACGCCTCGGGCAGTTCTCTTCCGGAATGCATGGTGGCGGGCATGAACGGGTTCGTGCCGAAGCCGCTGCGCCCGGCGGCGCTCGACGCGGCGATCCGCGGGGTCGTCGGCGGCGCCGTTTCCAGGGCGGTTGCCGAAACGTTTCCAGAAACCGCTCCGCTGGCGGAGTTGCTGGACCCCGAACAGGTGGACAGCGTGGCCGAGGCCCTCGGACCTGAGAACTGGTCCGAGGCCGTGCAGGGCTTCGCGCACACCGCACGGGAGCAGGTGGCGCGGATCAGCGCCGCCCTGACCAGCGGCGAGGAGCACCGCCGCGCCGCCCACACGCTGAAGGGGCTGTCCTGGAACGTGGGGGCGAAGCGGCTGGGCGACCTCGCGCTGGCGCTGGAGAAGGCCCCGCCGAACGAGGCCCTGGCCCTGGCCGGCAGCTTGGAGGGCGTGCTGAAGGACAGCGTCAACGCCCTGTCCGAGCCCTTGTTCGAACCCTCGTCCGAGCCGTTGTGAGGCTCGGACGAGGGACCTGGGCCTGTTAGGAGGCCGGCATCTCGCCGGTCACCCAATAGTCCACCCGCTGCTTGTTGCTGGCGATGTAATTGTCGATCGCCTTGTCATAGGAGCTGGCGTCGGCCTCCAGCATGATCTTCTCCAGATCCTCCAGCGGCAGGTACATCCGCGTCAGGAACTCGGCGACCTTGGGGTGTTCCTGGTAGAAGTTCTTGCGGGCCATAACGTGGACGCGCTCCAGTCCGCCCAGAGAGCCCTTCGGGTCCTCCAGGTAGCGCAGCTTCCACTTGGCGAACATCCAGTGCGGGCTCCAGGCGGTGACGGCGATCCAGTCCTCGCGCCGCTCGGCGCGGCCGAGCGCGGCGGTCATCGCCGCACCGCTGGCCGAGACCAGCTCGTAGTCGTTGAGGCCGTAGTCCTTCAGCGCCTTCTCCGACGCCTGCATCAGGCCCGAACCGGGGTCGATGCCCTGGATCTTGCCCTTCAGCTTCTCGCGGATCTCCGGCTTGGCGAGGTCGGCGATGGTCTTCACCTGATCCTCCGGCACATAGTCCGGCACGGCCCAGCCCAGGCGGGCGCGGGTGTAGAGCATGCCCAGCGGCACGATGTCCTTGCCCACCTTGTCCAGGTAGGAGGCGTGGGTGGTCGGCAGCCAGGACATCATCATGAAGTCGAGGTCGCCCTTGGCGAGCCCCTGATACTGCAGGCCGATGTCGGCAAGCACCAGCTCGACCGGCTGATCCAGCCGTTCCTGGATGAGGCGCTGGGCGAGCTTGGTCACCGCCTCGGCGTCGGACCAGGCGGTCCAGCCGATGCGGACCGGCTTTTTGTCCTCCGCGGCAAAACCGGCGGAGGACAGGGCGGTGCTGCCGATCACGGCGGCGACGCCGAGGGCCATCATCTTCAGAAACGTGCGTCTCATGCAGAAAATCCTTTGTTTTGTATGGTTTTGGGGATGGCGGTTCATCCCGCTTCCGTGACTCCGTGCGTGGGAGACAGGTGCGCGTCGTCCTTCGGCTGCGCCGCGCGGCGGCGGCTCAGCAGGGAGCGCAAGGCGGACCGGGGGGAGCGTCCCCCCGCGTCCGGGGTTCCGAAACTCTGGGTGATGCGGTCGAGCAGGATCGCCAGGATCACCACGGCCAGCCCGCCCTCGACGCCGAGGCCGATGTCCAGCCGCTGGATGCCGCGCAGCACCTCGTTGCCGACGCCGCCCGCCCCGATCATCGAGGCGATGACGACCATCGACAGCGACAGCATGATGGTCTGGTTGATGCCCGCCATGATCGACGGCAGCGCGGTCGGCATCTGCACCTTGAAGAGGAGCTGGCGCGGCGTGCAGCCGAAGGCGAGACCGGCCTCGACCAGCTCGTGCGGGACCTGCCGGATGCCCAGGCTGGTCAGGCGGACGACCGGCGGCATGGCGAAGATGATCGTCGCGATGATCCCCGGCACGCGGCCCAGCCCGAACAGCATGGCCGCCGGGATCAGGTAGACGAAGGCCGGCATGGTCTGCATCAGGTCGAGCGCGGGGCGCACCACCGTTTCCACCCGGTCGTTGCGCGCGGCGACGATGCCCAGCGGAACGCCGATGGTCAGGGCGATGGCGGTCGCCGTCAGCACGAGCGCCAGCGTGTCCACCGTCTGATGCCACATGCCCAGCCCGGCGACGACGAACAGCGCGGCCGCGGCGAACAGCGCGAAGCGCCAGCCGTTCCGCCACAGCCCGATCAGCACCACGATGGCGGCCAGCGCCACGCCGGGCAGCGCGGTCAGGGCGGACTGGACGCCGTCGGCGACCGCGCCGACCACGAGGTCGATGCCGTCGAACAGCCATTGCGCGTGGTCCAGGAGGAACATCACGGCGGCGTCGGCCCAATCGCCGATGGGAAGCTTGAACTCCATGGTCAGCGCGTCCGTCCAAGGGTTTCCAGATAGGCGGTCTTGGAGATCGCCCCGACATAGGCGCCCTGCCCATCCACCACCGGCAGCGGGCACGGGGCCGACGCGATGCGCGGCAGCACCTCGTCCATCGGCAGGTCGACGGGCACCGGCTCGATGCCCGGCAGCAGCGCCTCGTCCAGCGTGGCGGAGCCGTTATGCCGCTCGATGGCGGTGACCAGCGTCTCCACCGACACCACGCCGTGGAAACGGCGGCGGCCGTCCTGGACATAACCGAACTCGCGGTCGCGCTCGCGCAGCTGGCGGACGGCGGCGCGCGGGCCTTCGCCGGTGTGGCGGATCAGCGTCACCTGATCGCGCCGGGCGATGTCGCCCGCCGTCAGGATCTTGGTGACGTCGATGTTGCGGAAGAAGGAGCGGACGTAGTCGTTGGCCGGCTGCTTCAGGATCTCGTCCGGGCGCCCGACCTGGATGATCCGGCCGCCTTCCATGATCGCCAGCCGGTCGCCGATGCGGATCGCCTCGTCCAGGTCGTGGCTGATGAAGACGATGGTGCGCTGCCGTTCGGCCTGAAGGCGCAGCAGTTCGTCCTGCATCTCCGTCCGGATCAGCGGGTCGAGGGCCGAGAAGGCCTCGTCCATCAGCAGGACGGAAGGCTCGTTGGCGAGCGCGCGGGCCAGCCCGACGCGCTGCTGCATGCCGCCCGACAGCTCCCGCGGGAAGCTCTCCGCGTAAGCGCCGAGGCCGACCGCGTCCAGCGCCTGCTGTGCCTTGTCGCGACGCGCCTTCAGGCTTTCCCCGGCGATCTCCAGCCCGAAGGCGGCGTTCTCCCACACCCGTAGGTGCGGAAGCAGGGCGAAGGACTGGAACACCATGCCCAGGTCGCGCCGCCGCAGCTCGGTCAGCTCGGCGCGCGACAGCTTGGTGATGTCCCGGCCGTCGATCCGGATCTCGCCCGCGGTCGGGTCGATCAGCCGGTTGAGCATCCGGACCAGCGTCGATTTGCCGGAGCCCGACAGGCCCATGATGACGAAGATTTCACCAGCCTCGACCTCGAAACTGGCGTCGAGGACGCCGACGGTCTGGCCGGTGCGTTTGAAGATCTCTTCTTTGGAAAGACCCGCCTTCAGCAGGTCGAGCGCCTGACGTGGGTGGCGCCCGAAAATCCGGGTGACGCCGTTTACGGCGATTTTCGCGGTCATCCGCTGATGCCTCCGCTCTTGGCAAAATGCGTGTGGTTCCGGAGCCCGAACGGGACCGGTCCGTCTTGCAGCCTTCATTGGAAGCAGGGGGAAGCAGGGGCGCGCCGGGGTGGAGAGGCACGCAAGGCAAGGACTTTCGTCCGCACGCCAGCAATTTTGACAGCCGCGTTGCGACTGCCTCCCGCCAACCACAGGGAAAGTAAAGTTACATGAGAAAACGCAAAAACAGCGAAGACTCATGAAATCGAAGGCCATATGAACAAGAAAACAGATTTATCTATGCATGCATACCGATGTCACCTCTGAAACAGACTGGGGTTATAGGGAAATGCGCACAGGGAATGGCGCTCCTGAAGCGCGTTCAAGAGAGCAATTCCTGGTCGCCACTAACAAGAGGCTAACAAACTTTAGGGGAGATTTGAAGCCTTTTTGTGTCTCGGTTGGATGTGGCACCGGATCAATGTCGTTCAAGCGTGAATTTAAAGGCTTATTATCCTAATTTTTTGGCTTTGTCCCTCTCCCGCCCCGGGAGAGGGTGCCCGCGCAAGCGGGCGGGTGAGGGTTGTCCGAGGATCAAGCGCCGATCGTTGGCGGCACCCTCACCCTTCCCACGCTTCGCGCGGGCCCCTTCCCTCTCCCGGGGCGGGAGAGGGATTTCCAAAAGCGCCCCGCAGCGACCGGCGTGTTGTGGCGGAGGGCCGGTTGCGGCACCATGTTCGGCATGTCTTCCGTTTCCGGTCAGCAAGGGGCCTTGATGAGCAACCCGTTCTTCGAAACCTGGACCACGCCCTTCGGCCTGCCGCCCTTCGACCGCATCCAGGCCGAGCATTTTCCGCCCGCCTTCGACCATGGCATGGCGGAGAACATCGCGGAGATCGCGGCGATCACCGGAAACCCCGACGCCCCGACCTTCGCCAACACCATCGAAGCGATGGAGCGCAGCGGGCGCTTCCTGAACCGGGTCGGCGGCGTGTTCTGGAATTTGAACTCCAGCAACACCACCGACGCGCTGGAGACCATCGCCCGCGACTACGCGCCGAAATTCGCCCAACATTCCATGCGCATCGCGCTGGACCCGGCGCTGTTCGCCCGCGTCGCCGACCTCTACGAGCGGCGCGGCACGCTGGACCTCGCCCCCGACCAGTTGCGCCTGCTGGAGCGCCAGCATCTGGGTTTCGTGCGCAGCGGCGCGCTGCTGCCGCCGGACGCCAAGGCGCGGATGACCGCGATCACCGAGCGGCTGGCGACCCTGCACACGCTGTTCGGCCAGAACGTGCTGCACGACGAGAAGGACTGGCAGCTCGTCCTGGAGGAGAGCGACCTCGCCGGCCTGCCCGACTTCGCGCACAACGCCGCCGCCCAGGCCGCCAAGGAGCGCGGGCAGGAGGGCAAGTACGTCATCACGCTGGCCCGCTCCTCGGTGGAGCCGTTCCTGACCTTCTCGGCCCGCCGCGACCTGCGTCAGGTGGCCTACGAAGCCTGGATCCGCCGCGGCGAGCATGAGGGCGAGCACGACAACCGCCCGCTGATCCGGGAGATCGTCGCGCTGCGCACCGAGCAGGCCAAGCTGATGGGCTACGCCAGCTACGCCGATTTCAAGCTGGACGACAGCATGGCGAAGGACACCTCCGCCGTCGAACGGCTGCTGCTGCAGGTCTGGGGTCCGGCCAAGGAGAAGGCCGCCGCCGAGCGCGCGGAGCTTCAGGACTGCGCCCGGGCGGAGGGCATGAACGAGCCGATCGCCCCCTGGGACTGGCGCTACTACGCGGAGAAAGTGCGGCAGGCCAAGTACGATATCGACGAAGCGGAGGTGAAGCCCTACTTCGTGCTGGAGAACATGGTGCGCGCGGCCTTCGACACCGCGGGGCGCCTGTTCGGGCTGACCTTCACCGAGCGCCCCGACCTGCCGGTCTACCACCCGGACGTCCGCGTCTACGAGGTGACGGAAAAGGACGGGCGGCATGTCGGCATCTTCCTGCACGACAACTTCGCCCGGTCGTCCAAGCGCTCCGGCGCCTGGATGAGCAGCTACCGCGACCAGGAGAATTTCGACGGGGCGGTGTCGCCGATCATCGTCAACAACAACAACTTCTCGAAGGGCGAGCCGACGCTCCTCAGCTTCGACGACGCCGAGACGCTGTTCCACGAATTCGGCCATTTCCTGCACGGCTGCCTCAGCGACGTCCGCTACCCGAGCCAGTCCGGCACCTCGGTGCGCCGTGACTTCGTGGAGCTGCCCTCGCAGATCTACGAGCACTGGCTGGCGGTTCCGGAAACGCTGTCGACCTACGCCCGGCACCACCAGACCGGGGAGCCGATCCCGCAGGACCTGCTGCGCCGCCTGCTCGCCGCCCGCAACTTCAACCAGGGTTTCGGCACGGTGGAGTACACCGCGGCGGCGCTGCTCGATCTGGAGTTCCACACCCGCAGCGACGCCGCCGACACGGATGTCGCCGCCTTCGAGCGGTCGGTGCTGGACAAGATCGGCATGCCGGCGGAAATCGCCGTGCGCCACCGCCCGACCCATTTCCAGCACCTGTTCGCCGGCAGCGGCTACGCCGCAAGCTATTACGCCTATCTGTGGGCCGAGGTGCTCGACGCCGACGGCTTCGAGGCGTTCCTTGAGGCGGGAAACCCCTTCGATCCCGACCTTGCGGCGAAGCTGAAGACGATCTATTCGTCGGGCGACACCCGCGACCCGATGGAGCTCTACACCGCCTTCCGCGGACGCGAGCCGCGCATCGAGGCGCTTCTCAAGCACCGGGGCCTGACCCAATCGCTCGGGGACGCCTGACGCGCCGTCCATCGGCGCCGTACAAACGATCACGAGGACAAGGGACGGGGGATGGGCCGGACGCCCTCCCCCGCCCCGTGAGGATTCTGATGGCTGTTTCTCTTCTCGACCCCGCCCGCTACCGCCGCATGCCCTGGAAGAACGGCGGCGGGACCACCACCGAGATCGCCCTCCAGGAACTGCCCGGCACCGCCGGCCGCTTCCTCTGGCGGGTCAGCATCGCCGACGTGGCGCAGGCTGGCCCCTTCTCCGCTTTTACCGGCTGCGAGCGGCTGATCGCCGTGGTCGAGGGTGCCGGCATGCGGCTGACCGTGGACGGCGTCCCGGCGACCGTGACCAGCCGCGCCGACCCCTTCCGCTTCTCCGGCGACGCCGTGGTGGATTGCGCCCTGCTGGACGGGCCGATCCGCGACTTCAACCTGATCTTCGACCGCGAGCGGGCCGACGCGCGGCTCGACATCCTGCCGGCCGACAAGGCCGCGGACATTCCGGCCGGCGGCGTGGCGTTGGTCCACGCGCTGGCCGGCGAGGTGATCCTGCGCACCGGGGACAGCGTGGCGCGGGTGTCGCCGGGCTGGACCGCCCGTCTGGACGACACCGCCGCCACGCTGGAAACCGGGCCGGGGGCCTGCGCCGTCCTCGCCCGCGTCGCGGCGCGCGGGTAAATCTGTCCGGACGAGGGGTTACGGCGCCTTCCGGCAGGTCATCTCCGGAACGCCGTAGCCCCAGGTCACCCGCGCTTCGCCCTGATGCTCCCAGAAGCTCTCGTTGCGGCCCTGGTAGCGGGCGCCGGACGCCGCCGGCTGTCCGACCATCAACGACACCTCGTCGCCGCGCTCGGCGATCATCGTCGGCGGGTCGGTTTCGAAGAAGGTGGTGGTCAGCTCGTTGGCCGCTTGGCCGTCGCAGGCGAAGCGGACCGGGCCGATCGAGGGCACCAGCCGGTACTTGGCCTGAAGCTCGGCGATGCGCAGGCGGTAGTGCTCCTCGACGCAGGCGCGGCGGTCGCCGGCCTTCCAGCAGTCGTTCCGGCCCTTGATCCAGCCGCGCTGTTCCGCCTTCAGCACCGACGGACGCTCGTTCGCCGCCTTGCCCGTGGCTTCGCCGTAGACCTCAGCCAGCTTGCGGTCGAGCGCCGACAGAGCGGCGTCGGTGCAGACCATCTGCTCGATGCTGCCCGCCTCCACCGTGGCGCAGGAGAAGGAGGGGCCGGCGGTTTCTGCGGCGAGGGCGGTGCTGCCCCATGCCACCGCCATAAAGACGATCAACAGGGCGTCGCGACATGCACGCATGGGGCCTCTCCCGTCCGTTTCTCAGGGCATGGTCAGCATGCCGTGTTCCGGGTCCCGGGAAAAGACATCCCCTCTCCCGCCCCGGGAGAGGGAAGGGGCCCACGCGAAGCGTGGGAAGGGTGAGGGTTCAGCAACGGGCAGGCGCCCTGATCCTCGCGCAACCCTCACCCGGCCCTCCGGGCCACCCTCTCCCGGGGCGGGAGAGGGATTTGGGGGCGACCGCTTCGCCGTGCCCACTGCTCAATCGCGCGGCAGATAGCCGAGCTGGTGCGAGATCGCGTCCGCCGTCTCCACCACCTTGGTCCGCAGATGGTCGAGCGTGGCGGGCTGGTCCATCACGGCGCTGGGGCCGGAGAGGTTGATGGCGGCGATGACCTCCCTTCGGTGGTCGCGAATGGCCGCCGCGATGGCGACGATCCCCGACACGAAGGAGGAGCGGTTCATCGTCCACCCGCGCTTGCGGTCCTCCGCCACCTCCTGGATCAGCGAGGTCAGGGTGACCGCCGTGGTGTCGCTGTAGCGGTCCAGCCGCACGCCGGTGTAGAGCTGCGCGATGGCCTCGTCACTGAGGCCGCTCAGCAGCATCCGCCCCATCGCGGTGGCGTGGGCCGGCAGGCGGTAGCCGACCGCGATGTTGCTCGACAGCGTCATGTGCGAGTGCGCGCGGTAGACGTAGACGATCTCCGTCCCGTCGCGCACCGCCATGTGGGCGGAGATCTGCGTGCTGTCGCGCAGCCCGTCGATGTAGGGGATCGCCACCTCGATCCCGTCCAGCCCCGACAGGTAATGGTAGCCGAGCTGCATCGACCGCGGCGCCAGGCGGTAGGACTTGCCGTCCCCCACCCGCCCGATGTAGCCGAGATGCTCCAGCGTGAAGACCAGCCGGTAGGCCGAGGCCCGCCCGATCCCCAGCGCCTTGGCGATGTCGGTCAGGGACAGGGTCCGGCGCTGCGGCGTGAACAGCTCCAGAATGGCCAGCCCGCGCTGCAGCGCCGGGGCGATGTAGGTGTTCGGATCGGTCTCGCTCATGTGTCCCGGCGCAACCCCTCGATGGCGCGCCGGTAGGCGGCCCGGATGGCATCCTCCCGGACATGGCGGCCCTCGCGCACCACGGTCCGCCCCGCCGCGACCACGTCGCGCACGGCGTGCCCGTCGCTGGCGAAGACATAGGCGTCCAGGAGGCTGTCGTCGGTCCGAGAAAGCAGTTTCGGGTTGTCGGCGTCAAGCACGACGAGGTCGGCGGGCTGGCCCACCTGAATCCCGCCGCCGGCCACCGGCTGGCCCAGCGCCTGCGCGCCGCCGGCCACCGCCGCCCGGTAGAGGCCGCCGCCGATGGATGGGCCGTCTCCGATGCGCAGCACGTTGCGCCGCCGCTGCACCAGCCGCTGGCCGTATTCCAGGACACGCAGCTCCTCCGCCGCGGAGACGCTGATGTGGCTGTCCGAACCGACGCCGAACCGCCCGCCCTGCGCCAGGAAGGGGATGGCCGGGAACAGCCCGTCGCCCAGATTGGCCTCGGTTGTCGGGCAGAGGCCGGCCACCGCGCCGCTCGCCGCCAGCCCGTCCACCTCCGCCGGGGTCAGGTGCGTGGCGTGGACGAGGCACCAGCGCGGCCCGACCGGAGCGTTCTCCAGCAGCCATTCCACCGGGCGCTTGCCGCTCCAGGCGACGCAGTCGTCCACCTCCGCCGTCTGCTCGGCGATGTGGATGTGGATGGGCGCACCGGGGTCGAGCGCGTCGAGTCCGGCCAGCGCGTCGCGCATTTCCTCCGGCGTCACCGCGCGCAGCGAATGCAGGGCGAGGCCCACGCGGCGGCCCGCCCGCTCCGCGCCCAGCGCCTTTTGCCCCATCGCCTTTTGCATGGCGGAGACGATGGACAGCAGCCCGTCCACGTCGTTGATGAAGCGCTTCTGCCCATCGGACGGCGGCTTGCCGCCGAAGCCGCTGTGGGCGTAGAGCACCGGCAGATGGGTCAGCCCGATCCCCGCCGTGTCCGCTGCGGCCAGGATGCGGCGCGACATCTCCGCCCGGTCGGCGTAGGGGCGCCCGTCGGCGTCGTGGTGCAGGTAGTGGAACTCCGCCACCGCCGTGTAGCCCTGCTTCGCCATCTCCATGTAGAGCAGCGCCGCGACCGCCTCCGCCGCCTCGGGCGTCATACGGCGGACGAAGCCGTACATGGCCTCGCGCCACGTCCAGAAGCTGTCCTCCGACGGGCCGGCATGCTCGGTCAGACCGGCCATGGCGCGCTGGAAGGCGTGGCTGTGCAGGTTGGGCATGCCAGGGATCACCGGCCCGGCTGCCTGGGGCAGGCCCTGGGCGGACGCGTCCCGCTCGACCGTCGTCAGCGTGCCCCGCGCGTCGAAGCGCAGCGCCACGTTCGAGGCCCAGCCCTCGGGCAGCAGCGCCCGCCCGCAGAACAGTCCGCTCATGCCGTCCATCGCCGCCTCCGTCACGCCCGGTCCTCCGCCCAATCGGCCGCCCAGTCGGCCATCGCTCCGATGAAGCGCCGCAGATGCGGACGAATCCGCGCGGCGCGCGCCTCGTCGAAGGCGAAGGGCGCCTCCTCCTCCATGTAGGTCACCTGGGCCATCTCGAGCTGCACGGCGTGCCAGCCCTCGGCCGGGCGCCCGAAATGGCGGGTGATGTGGCCGCCCTTGAAGCGCCCGTTGAGGACATGGGTGAAGCCGTCGGCCCCGGCGTCCGCGCCGACCGCGACCAGCCGGTCGCTCAGCGTGGGGTCGGCGCTGCGCCCGTCGTTGGTGCCGATGTTCAGGTCGGGCAGCCGCCCCTCGAACAGCCGCGGCACGACGGAGCGGATGGAGTGGGCGTCGAACAGCACCGCCCGCCCGAACTGGTCGCGCAGCCGGGTCATCTCCGCGGTGATGGCGTCGTGGTAGGGCGCCCAGTAGCGGGTGACCCGCTCCGCCACCTCCGCCGCGTCCGGCTCTGCGTCCGGCCGGTACAGCGGCGCCCCGTCGAACAGGGTGGTCGGGCACAGGCCCGTGGTGGCGCCGCTGTAGAGCGGCGTGTCGTTGCTGGGGCGGTTCAGATCGACGACGTAGCGCGAGAAGCGCGCCTGGATCACCCCGACTCCGAGATCCTCCAGGAAGTCGTAGAGACGCGGCAGGTGCCAGTCCGTGTCGGGCAAGCCCTGCGCCTCCGGCACCAGCCGGCCGATGAATCCGTCCGGCAGCGCCGTGCCGACATGGGGCAGGCTGACCAGCACCGGACGGCGCGCGGCGCGAAACCCGAAGACCTCCATACCTTCTCTCCCCTGCGACATCTGTTTTGTCAGCAAAACTTTCGGCATCCCTGTTGTGGCGCCCATGGCCGCCGCGGCGATCGCGGTACACAACCGCAACACCGGCGTTGCCATAAGGCGTCCGTCATGCTCCAGTATGACAAACGGCGTTGACGCGGCTGTTTTCCCTGGGCAACATATGTTTTATAGGCAAAACACGGCGCTGCCAAGCCGGTCGCTGCGCAAGGGGGCTTTCCCCGGCCTTCGGACCCGGCGACGCCGGCGCAACGAACAGGGAAATTCCAAGCCATGAAGTCCTTCGGTAAGTTTCTCGCCGCCGCCTCCTTCGCCGCCGCCGCGGTCGTCACGGTGGTCGGCGCCGGGTCCGCCCCGGCGCGCGCCCAGGACGCGGTGATCGCCTCGATCAAGCAGAACGGCACCTTCCGCGTCGGCGTGGACGCCACCTTCGCGCCCTTCGAATTCTCGCAGGACGGCAAGAAGACCGGCTTCGACATCGAGCTGGTCGAGGCCATCGCAAAGGAGCTGGGCGCCACCAAGGGCGTCGAGTGGGTGGACATCGACTTCAAGGGCCTGATCCCCGGCCTGATGGCCAACCGCTTCGACATGATCGCCTCGGCCATGTACATCACCGAGGAGCGCCGCAAGGTCGTCGCCTTCTCCGACACCTACTATCCGGGCGGCCTCGTCATCATGGTCAAGGCGAACAACACCGCCGTGAAGGGTCCGGCCGACCTCGAGGGCAAGACTGCCGCCGTGCAGATCGGCACCAAGTCGGTCGTCCATCTGAAGGAGCATTTCCCGAAGACGAAGATCGTCGAGGTCGAGACCAACGCCGAGATGTTCGGTCAGGTCGAGACCGGCCGCACCGACGTGGCGGTGACCGGCAAGCCCGCCGCCAAGCTCTACGCCCAGACGCACCCGACCGTGAAGGTGCTGGACGACCAGCTCACCACCGAGGATTACGGCTTCGCCATGCGCAAGGAGAACACCGAGCTGGTGACCAAGGTGAACGCCGCCATCACCAAGCTGAAGGCCGACGGCACCTACCAGAAGCTCATCGACAAGTGGTTCGAAGCCAAGAAGTGATCGATTCTTTTGTGAACGGAGGACCCCTCCCGTGACGCTCGACTTCGCCCCCGTCTGGGGAGGGTTGCCGGAGCTGCTGAAGGGCACCGTGGTCACCATCGAGGTGACCGCGGCAGCCTTCCTGCTCAGCGCCGTGCTTGGCCTGCTCGTCGGCATCATCCGGCTCAACCCGGCGCGGCGCGTGCTGTACGGCATCGCGTCGGCCTATGTCGCCTTCATCCGCGGCACGCCGCTGCTGGTGCAGCTCTTCCTGCTGTTCTTCGGCCTGCCGCAATTCGGCATCCTGCTGCCGGCGTGGCTGTGCGGCGTGATCGGGCTCGGCATCTACAGCGGCTCCTACGTGTCGGAGGTGGTGCGCGGCGCCATCCAGTCGATCGACCGCGGCCAGATGGAGGCCGCCCGCTCGCTCGGCATGTCCTACCGCGAGGCGATGTGGGAGGTGGTGCTGCCGCAGGCTTTCCGCCGCATGCTGCCGCCGCTGGGCAACGAGACGATCGCGCTGATCAAGAACTCGGCGCTGGTGTCGCTGCTGACCATCGACGACGTGATGCGCGAGGGGCAGCGCATCATCTCCACCAGCTTCCGCGCGCTGGAGGTCTACATCGCGGTGGCGCTGATCTATTTCGTGCTGACCAACGCGGCCACCTGGATTCTGCGCCAGATCGAAAAGCGCATGACCGTGGAAAGAGGGTAAGCCGGTGATCGAGATCCGCAACGTCTACAAGAGCTTCGGCAGCACCGAGGTGCTGAAGGACGTCAGCCTGACCGTTCAGCCGTCGCGCACCACCGTGGTCATCGGCCCGTCCGGTTCGGGCAAGAGCACGCTGCTGCGCTGCTGCAACTGCCTGGAGACCGCCGACCGCGGCGAGATCCGCATCAACCACCGCACCATCATCGCCGACGGCAAGCCGCTCCCCGACAAGGAGCTGAACGCGCTGCGCGCCGAGACCGGCATGGTCTTCCAGTCCTTCAACCTGTTCCCGCACATGACCACGGTGGAGAACGTCATGCGCGCCCCCGTCGTGGTGCGCGGCATGGCCAAGGCCGAGGCGCGGGAGCTGGCCATGGGGCTGCTGCGCAAGGTGGGGCTGGACGACAAGGCCGACATGTATCCGTCCACCCTGTCGGGCGGGCAGAAGCAGCGCGCGGCCATCGCCCGCGCGCTCGCCATGAAGCCCAAGGTGATGCTGTTCGACGAGCCGACCTCCGCCCTCGACCCCGAACTGGTCGGCGAGGTGCTCCAGGTCATGAAGACGCTGGCCGAGGAGGGCATGACCATGATGGTGGTGACCCACGAAATGGGTTTCGCCCGCGAGGTCGCCGACACCGTGGTCGTCATGGCCGACGGGCGCATCGTCGAGTCTGGCTCGCCTGAGCAGATCTTCACCAACCCGACCCAGGAGCGCACCCGCGGCTTCCTGCGCGCGCTGGTGGACGGCCATCTCGCCGGCGCCCGCCCGCAGCCGGCGGCCGACGACCCGCTGGACGCCCTGCCCGGCAACCACTGACGCCCCGCCCATCTTGCCCCACACCCATCGGGCGCCCGCCTCGCCGCTCATGGTGCTGGCCGCGCTGATCCTCGGCGTCTGCGTCATCCAGGTCGCCAATGGCATCCTGCAAATCCTGCTGCCGCTCCGCCTCGCCGAGGCGGCGGCCCCGCCGCTGGTCGTCGGGGCGGTGGCGTCGGCCTATTCGGTCGGCTTCGTGCTGGGCTGCTGGGCGGCCCCCTGGATGATCCGCCGGGTGGGCGGGGTGTGGTCCTTCGCCGCCTTCGGGCTGCTCGCCGCCGCCGCCACGCTGCTGCTGAACCTGCTGCCCGACGCGCAGGCCTGGGTGGGGCTGCGGCTGCTGATGGGAGTATCCTATGTCGGGATGCTCACCGTCGCGGAAAGCGGCTTGGCCGCCCTGTCCCCGCCGGGATCGCGGGGGAGCGTCTTCTCCCTCTACATGATCGCCTGCAAGGTGGCGGTGATCGGCGGCCAGATGCTGCTCGCCAGTCCGGACCTGTCGGCCCTGTGGCTGACTGTGCTGGCGGCGGGCTGCTACGGCCTGTCGCTGGTACCGGTGGCGGCGGTCCGCCCGCCGGCCAACGCCGCGCCGAAGGGACCGGCACCATCGCCCTGGCAGTATGTGCGGCGGGCGCCGGTGGCCTTCGCCGGCTGCCTGATGGTGGGGCTGTGCAACACTGCGGTCACCGGCATCGGTCCGGCCTGGCTGGCCGGGCTGGCCCTGCCCGCCGCTGGGATCGCGCTGATCATGTCGGGCATCCAGGTCGGCAGCGTTGTGCTGCAATGGCCGATCGGCCGCTTCTCCGACCGGCACGACCGGCGTCTGGTGATCTTCGCGGTGTCCGCCGTGGCGACGATCGCCGCTTTCCTGATCGCCGCCTTTGCCAACCCGCCGGGCGGGGCGGCGCCGCAGACCGTCCTGCTCGGCCTGTTCACCCTGTGGGGCAGCGCCGCCCTGTCGCTCTACGCGATCTGCGTGGCCCACGCCAACGACCATGTGACGGTGGAGGAGACGGTGCCTCTGGCGAGCGCGCTGCTGCTCGCCTGGGCGTTGGGCGCGGCCCTCGGACCATTGCTGGCGACGGCCGCCATGGAGTGGTTCGGGCATGACGCGCTGTTCGTCTATGTCGGGGTGGTATCGGGCCTGCTGACCCTGTTCGCCGGGCTGCGGCGCCTCATCAGCGGGCCTTTTCGTTCGGAGCCGTAAGGCTTGGCCGCGGGCGGCCGGGCGGGCTACTGTGTCCCGCCCAGCAGCCCCCTCCACGCGCTCCATGCCCAGCACCACCGACACCCCGACCGACGAGCAGTTCCGGGCGATCCAGGCCATCGACGCCTGGTACGCCGACCCCGCGGCCCCCCAGATGTTCTGGCTGGCCGGCGAGGCCGGGACCGGCAAGACCAAGACCACCGTCTTCGCGCTGGACCATCTCCAGGACCGCCGCAGCCTGGAAAATTTCGTGGTCGGCGCGCCCACCGGCAAGGCAGCACAGGTGCTGCGCCGCAAGGGCATCGACCGGGCGGCGACGCTGCATTCGTTGATCTACGCGCCGCGGCAGGACGACGACACCGGCGAGCTGTTCTTCGCCCGCAAGTCGGAGGGCAAGTTCGCCGAGGCCGACCTGATCGTCTGCGACGAGGGCTCGATGGTCGGGGACGACGTGGCGGGCGACCTGCTGCGCTCCGGCAAGAAGATCCTGATGATCGCCGACGACTATCAGCTCCCCCCGGTGACCGGCCAGGGCACGCTGACCAAGGGCGAGCCGGATTTCCGGCTGGTCGAGCCGCACCGCACGGCGCGGGAGAGCCCGGTGATCCGGCTCGCCCACCTGCTGCGCCGGCAAGAGCTGCCACGCCGCTTCGGCACCGCCGGGAACGCCCATGTCCTGCCGCTGAACCGGGTGACCGAGCCGCTGGCCCTGCGGGTGGACACCCAGACCATCTGCGGCACCCACCGCGTGCGCACCGACTTCACCCGGCGCATCCGCACCCGCCACGGCTTCGACACGGTGATGCCGCAGGCGGGCGAGCGGGTGATCTGCCGCCGCAACGACCGCGAGGAGGGTCTGTTCAACGGCATGATCGGCACGCTGACCCGCCCGGCGGCCGAGGGGCGGGGCCGCCAGGACGGGCTGTGGTCGCTCGGTGTCCATATGGAGGACGAGGTGAAGCCCCGCAGCAAGCTGATGGTCCATCCCTGGATGTTCCAGGCCCACTACAGCGGCGAGACCAAGGCCCCGCGGGTGGAGCGTGACGTGCAGCAGTTCGATTGGGCCTGGATGATCACCTGCCATTCTGCCCAGGGGTCGGAGTTTCCTTCGGTCACCGTGCTCGACGACTCCGCCGCCTTCCGCGAGCACAAGTGGCGCTGGCTCTACACCGCCGTCACCCGCTCGCAGGACGAGCTGTTCCTGCTGCTGCGCAACGCCGATCTGGGCGGGAACTGGCGGATGCCGGAACTCGACGCGTGATGGTGTAAAATAACCCTCTCCCCGGAGGGGAGAGGGGATTCTGGAGGCGCTGGAGCCCTCCGGCTCACGCCGCGGCCACCCGCTCAATCTTGGCGGGAAGGCCCTGGCGCACCGCCGTTCCGGCGATGGGATCGACCCAGACCGAGGCGCCCGGACGGGTCGGGTCGTGCAGGCCCAGGTCGTTGATGTTCACCCCCGCCCCGATCTCCGGCACCACCGGCTGGCTGTGGCCGCCGATGACGTGCGGGCGGGCGCCGAACTCCTTGTGGCCGAAGCCGTGCTCGACGGCGAGCACGCCGGGCATCACGCCGTGCCGGACGATGGCGGTCGCCAGCTCCGACCCGCCCGGCGTGGCGATGCGGATGCGGTCGCCGGTGGCGATGCCCAGCCGCCGCGCGTCCTCCGCGTTGATGCCCACCGGGTTCTCCGGGTGCAGGTGGCGCAGCCGGCCGGCCGCGATGGTGTAGGCGCTGACCAGCACCGATTTCGAGCTGATGAGCTGGAAGGGCCAGTCCTCCGCCCTGTGGACCTGCCGCATCGGCGTGCCGTCGGCGAAGGCCGGCGGCGTCCAGGCGGCGGTGCCGGTCCAGCGCTTGCCGGTGACGCTGCTCTTGGCCGCGCCGACGGCCTCGTTGTAGACCAGCAGCCCGTCCTTGAAGCGGTGGGTGGCCCTGTCGCCCTCGAACCCCTCCGCCTGGTTCTGGTAGCGCCCGCCGCGCGCCAGGATGAAGGCGACCTTGCGCCACTCCTCCTCCTTCAGCACCGACTGGAGCGCCGGCAGGACGCGGGCGACGCCGGACAGGGCGATGTCCTCGTCCGTGGCGTCGGGCACCGGCTGCTTGCCCAGCCACGCGATGTTGGCGCCGCCGCGCAGGTACCAGTCCTCCGGCCGTTCCAGCGGGTGGGTGTTCCCGTCCATGTCGGCGATGGCGTCCGGGCCGAAGCCGGGCAGGCCCAGCCGCTTCGCGAGGGCGATCAGGAAGGTCTCCATCTGGACGTGCCGGCCGTCCGGCAGCGGTTCGGTGCGCGGAGTCACCACCGGCCAGCGCGCCGTCGAGGTCTTGGTTGGCACCCCTGCCCAGGGGGACGCCCAGCCCCAGGTCTCGTAGAGCACGGTGTCCGGGATGATGTAGTCGGCGAAGGCCGTGGATTCGTTGATGAAGGGGTCGATGGCGACGATCAGCGGCAGCGCCTTCGGGTCGCGCAGCTTCGCCTCCACCTGGGCGCGGACGCCGGGGATGCCGTAGACCGGGTTGCTGTTCCACAGGAACAGGGCCTTCAGCGGGTAGGGGTAGCCGTCCACCACGCCGCTGGTCAGATACTCGGTGGTGAGCTGCGGGGCGTTGGGGTACCAGGGCGCCTTGGCCGGATAGGGTTTGCCCGCCTCCTTCTTTGCCTTGAACTCGCTGGATTTCTCATAGGGGACAGGGCGGCTGATGGCCGTGCCGGAGGGCTTCACCTGTCCGGGGAAGCTCGCCAGCTTGTAGCGCGGGCCGTCCTGCTCGTCCGGGAAGCGCCCGCCGCCGAAGATGGTGCCGCCCTTCCAGTTGAGGTTCCCGATCAGCGTGTTCAGCGTGACCACGCCGAAGGCGTTGTAGAAGCCGTTGCCGGCCATCATGCCGCCGTGGGTGTTGGCGGCGGCCTTCTTGCCGTGGCTTGTAAACTCGCGCGCCAGACCGGCGATCACGTCGGCGGGGATGCCGCAGGCGTCGGCGTAGCCGGCGAGGTCGAGCTTCATCGCCTGCTCGCGCAGCAGGGTCAGGCTAGTCTTCGCTGCCACCTCGCCCGCCGGGGTCGCCACCGTCCCGCCGTGGAACAGCATGGCCGGTCCCGTCAGGGCGTCGTGGGCGACCGGCGTGCCGGCGGGGTCGAGCACGACGAAGGCGTCCTTGGCGCCGTAGCGCTCCGTCTCGTCCAGCGTCACCCAGCCGAGGTCGGAGGCGCGCAGCATCCGCCCGTCGCGCGGGTGGCCCGCCTGCTGGATCACAAGATGGGTGGCGTTGCACCAGCCGGCCTCCCCCGCCGCCTCCGCCGCCTTGCCGTTGGGCTGGGACAGGTAGTTGGCGTCGATGCGGCCATTCTCGAACATCCAGCGCATCATGCCCATGACCAGGGCGCCGTCGGTGCCGGGCCGGATGGGAATCCAGTTGGACCGCTCCGCCGCCGCGCGGTTGTCGGCGTTGGTCAGCACGGGATCGACGACGACGTAGTTCAGGACGCCGTCCGTCCGCCCCTTGGCGAGCAGCATGGCCTGCCGCTTGAACGGGTTGCCGGCGTTCGACGGGGCGGTGCCGATGAACAGCACGAACTCGGCGTTCTGCAGGTCCGGCTTGGCGTGCGGCATCTTCTTGGCGTCGCCGAACACCGCCCCCGACCCGGACCGGTAGGCGCCGCCGCAGTAGGAGCCGTGGCCGACGAAGTTGATCGTCCCCAGCGCCTGGTTGAAGAAGCGCCGCACGAAGGGCTCCCGCCCGTCGTTGACCGAGGACAGCAGGGCCACCTGATTGACCTTCGGCCCCAGCTCGGGGGCGGCGGGGTCGATGGGCGTCTTCAGGTCGCGCAGGGCGCGCAGGCCGGGCACCGGGCCTTCGCCGAACAGGTCGCCGCCCTCCGCGATCTCCTCGACCAGCCGGTCGAAGGCGATGGGTTCCCAGCGGCCGGAGCCGCGCGGGCCGACGCGCTTCATCGGGGTGGCGACGCGGAAGGGCGAGGTCAGCATCTCCAGCGCCGCGTTGCCCCGGCCGCAGGCGGTCGAGCGGCCCTTCAGCCCCTTCTCGTCCAGCCGCGACAGCGATTTGAAGCTTTCCTTGATCGGTGTGCCGTAGGGCAGGAAGGGATCGGTGGACAGCGGGCTGTAGGGGTTGCCGGCGACGCGCAGCACCGTGTTCTTCTCCACATCCACCCGGACGCGGACGCCGCACAGCGTGGTGCAGCCGAGGCAGGCGACGTTGGCGACGATCTGGCCCGACGTCGGGGTGAGGTCGCCGGTCGCCGGATCGACGCGGAATTCCGGGGCCGGGGCGTTGCCGGAGATGGCGTGGTCGGGCTTGTCCCCGGCCCACGCGCCCTTCACGAGCTTGCGCCCGGTGTCGGAGAAGCCGCCCGCGAAGGCGGCGAGCGCGCCGCCCGCGGCGCTGGTCTTCAGGAGAAGGCGACGGGAAATCGACATGATGGGTGCTCCGTTCACTCGGCGGCGGCCACGGTTCCGGCGGGCGCCTGGGCGGCGCGGGCCGGAGCGGGCGCCGGGCGGCGCGGGGAAGGCAGGATGGCGGTGAGGGCGATCAACAGGAACAGCCAGAGTCCCGCCGTTCCGACGATCCCCAGCAGCCCCTCAGGACCGGCGGGCAGCGCGTAGTCGTAGAAGCCGGCGCCGGTCTTCGGCACGGTCTGGCCGCCGATGAACACGGTCCAGCGGAACATCCAGGCGCCGTGCAGGGCGATCAGCCCGGTCAGCAGCCCCGTCCCGGCGGGCTTGGCGACGGCGATGGCGAAGGGCAGCGCGGTGGCGGCGACGGCCCAGACGGCGGTGACGCGCCACGCCTCAGACCCGGCGACGCTGCCCAGCGCCTCGGCGTGGGTGGCGTCCAGCCCGAACAGGCCGAGCGCCAGCCACAGCCCGCCGACCAGCATGACGCCGCCCAGGAAGCCGGCGAGCAGCCGGTTCGCCCGCACCTCCACCGCGCGGTCGTTGCCGGCGGCGAAGCGGTTCAGCACCAGCACCAGCCCGGCGGCGCCGGCCAGCGCGGTCATCAGGAACTGCACGGGCAGGAAGAGCGTGTGCCACAGCGGGCGCGCCTTGACCACCGCGACCTCCGCCCCGGTGTAGAGGGCGACGAGGAGCGCGCCGGCCAGGGCGAACAGGCCGGCGGCGCGGATGAGCGCGTCGTTGCGCCCGCCGCCCAGCGACGCCAGCCGGTAGAGCGCGGCGAGGCGGCTGTCCACCCGGCCATGCGCCTGCAACTCCTCGCGGAAGCAGGCCCAGCCGTAGACCAGCAGGCCGGTGATGTAGAGAGGGATGAAGATCGACCCCCACCACATCCACGACGTCGGGCGCAGCACGACGTAGAAGTGCCAGAAGCGGCCCGGCTGATGCAGGTCCGACAGCAGCGCCACCGGGGCGGCCAGCCCGCAGGTCAGCGCCACCAGCAGGGCGGTGCGCCCGAGCGCGCGCCAGTCCTCGCGGGCGAAGGCGTAGCCGGGCAGGCTCAGCAGCAGGCCGCCGACCGACAGGCCGATCAGGAAGAAATACTGGACGGCCCAGGGAAGCCACGCGACCTCGCGGGTCACGTTGATGACCTCGACGATGTGGTTGTCCATCACGCGTGCTCCTTCTCGGCGTGGGCTTGATTGCTGGGCCGCCAGAGCGTTGGCGTGCCGTCGACTTTCCCTTGGAAGCGGGGATCGAGGCCGAGGTAGAAGACGCGCGGCTGGGTCCCCTGCTCCGGCTTCAGCACCTTGGGGTTCTCGTCGCGGACCAGGGTGGCGACGGCGCTGTCCGGATCGTTCAGGTCACCGAAGATGCGGGCGCCGCCGACGCAGGTCTCCACGCAGGCGGGCAGCAGCCCGGCCTCCACGCGGTGGACGCAGAAGGTGCATTTGTCGGCGGTCTGGGTCTCGTGGTTGATGAAGCGCGCGTCGTAGGGGCAGGCCTGGACGCAATAGGCGCAGCCGACGCAGACGGTGTTGTCCACGACCACGATGCCGTCCCGGCGCTGGAAGGTCGCGCCGGTCGGACAGACGGGGATGCAGGGCGGGTCCTCGCAATGGTTGCACAGGCGCGGCAGCATGTAGCTGCCGGCCTTGCCCTGCTCCGTCACCTCGTAGGTGGAGACGATGGTGCGGAAGCTGTTTTCCGGGACATCGTTTTCCATGATGCAGGCGACCGTACAGGCTTGGCAGCCCACGCATTTGCCCACGTCAACCACCATCGCCCAGCGGTGCGCCGGATCGCCGTCCCGGCGGAGCGCCGCACCGCCGGGGGCGGCGGAGGCGGGCATCGCCGTACCCGCCGCCGCACCGATGGTCGCGGCGCCGGCGCCGAGGCAGAAGTTGCGCCTTGATCGGTCCATGGCTGGCCTCTTCGCACCTGATTCCTTCGGCCGCGACGAACCGCGGCCCTACGGTGCGAAGGGTACCGGCGCCCTGCCCCCACTCCCATTGGGGGCATCCCTACACTTCTTAGGGTAAACCCCAGTGACGACATGCCGCAGGGGCCGGGCCACAGTTTCGGATGGCGCTCAGCCCTTGAGCGCGTCGGCGACCGCGCGGGCCACGCCGGCGTGGACGGCGTCCCGCTCCTTGAAGGCGTCGGGCGTCTCGGTCAGGTAGCTGGCGATCAGCAGGGGCGCCCGCCCCTCCGGCCAGACGATGCCGATGTCGTTGGCCGTCCCGCGCACGCCCGTGCCGGTCTTGTCGCCGACGCGCCAGCCCTTCGGCAGCCCGGCGCGCAGCCGCTTGTCGCCGGTCCGGTTGGCGACCATCCAGGCGATGAGCCGCTCGCGCGACGCCGGGGTCAGCGCGTCGCCCAGCATCAGCCGCTCCATGCTGTGGACCATCGCCGCGGGCGTGGTGGTGTCGCGCGGGTCGCCGGGAATGGCGCTGTTCAGGGACGGCTCGTTGCGGTCCAGCCGGGTTTTTTGGTCACCCAGCGTGCGCAGGAAGGCGGTCAGCCCGGCGGGATCGCCCACCGCCGGCAGAAGCAGGTTCGCCGCCACGTTGTCGCTGAGCGTCATCGTCGCCTCGCACAGCTCGGCCACCGTGGGGGGCGGGCCGTCGAGGCGGGTTTCGGTGAAGGGGGCGTGGGGGACCATGTCCGCCTTGGTGACCCGAATGCGCCGGTCCAGCCGCTCCCGCCCTTCGTCCACCTGTTTCAGGACGGCGCCAGCCAAAAGAAATTTGAAGGTGCTGCACATCGGGAACCGCTCGTCCGCGTGGTGCCCGAAGCGCTGTCCGGTGCCGGTGTCGAGCACCGCCACGCCGAGTCGCCCGCCGCTGCGCTTTTCCAGCGCGGCGATCGCGTCCGCCAGCCTCTTGTCCCCGGAATTCCTGGGTTTCTCCGCCTTCACGCCGGTTGCCGCCAGCAGCGTCACGCCGCCCGCCGCGGCCAGGAAAGCCCGCCGTCCGATCATCGTGTCCTCGTCTCATGCCGTGTCGATGGGCGGACGATAAAAAGCTGCCGGCCTCCGAACAAACGATGATAGTTTTCACAAGCCACAAGAAAAACTAATGGCTTCTCATGGCCCGCCCCCAGCTTCCGCTCAACGCGCTGCGCGCCTTCGAAGCGTCGGCCCGCCATCTCAGCTTCACCCGCGCCGGGCTGGAGCTGTGCGTCAGCCAGGCGGCGGTCAGCCAGCAGATCCGCACGCTGGAGGCGCGGCTCGGCGTCACCCTGTTCCGCCGCCTGCCGCGCGGCCTCGCCCTGACCGACGAGGGGGCGGCGCTAGTGCCGGTGCTGATGGACGCCTTCGAGCGGATCGGCGCGACGCTCGACCGCTTCGCCGACGGGCGCTACCACGAGGTGCTGACGGTCGGGGTGGTGGGGACCTTCGCCACGGGCTGGCTGCTGCCGCGCCTGCCGGCCTTCACCGCGGCGAACCCGGCGGTCGACCTGCGCATCCTGACCAACAACAACCGGGTCGATCTGGCCGGCGAAGGGCTGGACTTTGCAATCCGCTTCGGCGACGGCTCCTGGCACGGGGTGGAGGCGGTGCCGCTGCTCGACGCCCCGCTGACCCCGCTCTGCGCTCCGGCGCTGGCGCAACGGCTGTCCGCGCCGGCCGACCTCGCGCGCGAGGTGCTGCTGCGCTCCTACCGGGTCGAGGAATGGCAGCGCTGGTTCGCGCTGGCCGGGGTGCCCTGCCCCGCCATCCGCGGCCCGGTCTTCGACTCCTCCCCCACCATCGCCGCCGCCGCCGCGATGGGCGCGGGGGTGGCGCTGCTGCCGGCGCGGCTGTTCGGCCATGATCTGGCCACCGACCGGTTGGCCCGTCCCTTCACCATCGAGGTGCCGGCGGGTCGCTACTGGCTGACCCGCCTGCATTCCCGTCCCGAGACGGCGGCGATGCAGAGCTTTCGCCACTGGATCGCCGCCGCCGTCCGGGCGGACGATTAGGCCGGAGGTTCAGGCCGGTGTCGGCGCCTGCTCCGGCAGGACGCCGGACTGCTTCAGCTCCCGCCAGAAGTCCGCCGGGATCGGCTGCTTCATCAGGGCCATGTTCTCTTGCACGCGCGGTGGGTTCTTGGTGCCCGGAATGACCGAGGCGACGACCGGGTGCGCCGCGCAGAATTGCAGCGCCGCCGCCCGCAGGTCGACGCCGTGCCGTTTGGCGATCTCGGCCAGACGGTCGCGCGCCGCCACCTTGTCCGGTGGTGCCTCCTGGTACTCGAAATTCTTGCCTCCGGCGATCAGGCCGGAGTTGTAGGGGCCGCCGACCACGACATGGACGCCTCGCTCCTGGCAGTGCGGGAACAGCGTGTCCAGCGCCGGCTGGTTCAGCAGGCTGTAGCGCCCAGCCAGCAGGAAGACGTCCGGGTCGGCCCGCTCCAGCGCCATCACGCAGGGCTCCACCCGATTGACGCCCAGGCCCCAGCCGCGGATCACGCCTTCCTCGCGAAGCTTGGTCAGCGCCACGGCGGCGCCCTTCATGGCGGTGTCGAACACCTCCAGCCAGCGGTCGCCGTGGGCGTCCTCGGCGCAGTCGTGGATGTAGGCGATGTCGATGCGCGCCATGCCCAGCCGTTGCAGGCTGTCCTCGATGGAGCGGCGCACCCCGTCGGCGGTGTAGTCGTAGTCCACCCGGAAGGGCAGCCCCTTCACGAAGGGGCCGTGCTTGCCGCCCTTGCTGGAGTCGGCGCGCAGAAGCCGCCCGACCTTGGTGGACAGGACGAACTCGTCGCGCGGACGGTTGCGCAGAACATGGCCGAACCGGTGCTCCGAGATGCCGGGACCGTATTCCGGCGCCGTGTCGAAATAGCGGATGCCGGCGTCCCAGGCGGCGGCCAGCGTGGCCTCCGCCACGTCGTCCGGCACCTCCTCGAACATGTTGCCGAGCGGAGCGCCACCAAACCCGATGGGTCCGGGCGGAGCGAAATGCTTGCTGTCCGGCATGACCGACCTCTCGTTGTTCCGTGCGTGTGCGGGATTCCAGTCTGCGCTCTGGCGGCGCTTCCCTCAACATGGGGCCTCAACATCGGCCCTCAACATCGGGACGGTTCCGGCGTTCCCATTCGCAACTTGACGACGCGGGCATGGCGATTTGCGACGCGGATGGGAGCGCGTTGGCAAATTGCAACGGTTGGGAAGGAACAACCGCGCAGCCCACTCGGGAATTTTGCTGGGTGGAACAGCAATTGCGCGGGGATTGGGAGTTGGTACGGAATTTGAGATTGATTTGATCCGGTGCGGGCGACCGACGCCGAACAAAAAAGTACCCCCAAGGAAGAAACCTCCAGGCAGGACATCCCATCATGACCACCTCCCTTCGTGCTTTCGCCAACTTGCGCACCGCCACCAAGGTCTACACCGGCTTCGGGGTCACGCTGGCCCTGCTGGTCACGTTGGGGGCGGTTTCCTGGAGTGGCCTTCGGTCCAACGATACCGCGTTGCGCAGCTACGCGGCGCAGTCCGACGTTACGGTGACGTTGGGTGAGGCCGACACCGCGCTGTCCGACGCGCTGGGGGCTGCGGCGGAATTTCTCGTCGCCGGCACCAATGGCGCGGCCAACCGCTTCCGCGTGACAGCCGGGGATTTCCGCCGGCATCTGGACAAGGCGGCGCCCGGCATCAGCGACCCTGGCGACCGTAAGGCGGTGGAGGAGATTCGCGGGCTCGAACGGGATTTCCTGACCGGATTCGACCGTCTGGTCACCCTGCGCACCGAGCGTGACGGCATCGTCGCCGAGGTCGTGAACAAACTCGGTGCCGACATCCGCCGGACGCTGAGCGATCTGGTGACCGCCGAACGGCAAACCGGCAATCTTGACCACACCCTGGGGGCCTCGGGCGTCAGCGAGCAGTACCTGCTGGTGCGCGTGCTGGTCGCCCGCTTCGTGACCGAGACGAAGCCCGAGGATCTGGCCCGCATCCGTCATGATCTGGCGGCGGTGGCCGCCGAGCTGGCAGACGAGGCCAAGGACTGGGCCGACTCCCCGGGCGCCGCCAAACGCACCGAGGTGCTCGCCAAGCTGCCGCATTACACCGCCGGCATCGAGCGCATCGCCGCCATCGCCGAGGAGATGGCGCACGTCAATTCCGACACGCTGACCCGCGCCGGTGCCCAGATCAACGGGAAGATCGGGGCGATCCGCCAGCATTCCACCGAGGTCCTGAAGGGATTGGAGCGCAGCGCCGCCACCGCGGTGACCGCCGCCGAGCGGCAGGGGGCCGCGGTGACCGCCGCCGCGGTGGCGCTGGGCCTGCTGCTGGCCTGGATGATTTCGCGGGCGATCACCCGTCCGCTCGGCGCCATCACCGGGGCGATGGGCCGGCTGGCCGAAGGCGACCGCACGGTGCAGGTGGACGAGGGCTGGCGAAAGGACGAGATCGGCGCCCTGGCCCGCGCCCTCCAGGTCTTCAAGTCGAACGCCGAGGAGATGGAGCGCATGCGCAAGGCACAGGAGGAGGCCGAACGCCAGGCCGCCGAGCAGCGTCGCGCCACCATGATCCGTATGGCCGACACCTTCGAGGAGACGGTCCAGGGGATCGTCGAGGCCGTGGCAAGCGCCGCGGGCGGCATGCACAGCGCCGCCAGCACCCTGTCCGGCACCGCGGCGGACGCCAGCGAGCGCTCGCTCCTTGTCGCCTCCGCCTCCGAGGAGGCGTCGGCCAACGTGCAGACCGTCGCCAGCGCGACGGAGGAACTGTCGGCCTCGATTGCCGAGATCGGCCAGCAGGTGGAGATTTCCACCCGCATCGCCAGTCAGGCGGTGACCGACGCCGAGGGCGCCGACCGCACCATGCGCGCCCTCGTGACCGCCGCCGAGCAGATCGGGCAGGTGGTGGAGATCATCAGCGGCATCGCCGCCCAGACCAACCTGCTGGCGCTGAACGCCACCATCGAGGCCGCCCGCGCCGGAGAGGCCGGCAAGGGCTTCGCGGTGGTGGCGGGCGAGGTCAAGGCGCTGGCGAACCAGACCGCCAGGGCGACCGACGAGATCCAGTCGAAGGTCCAGGAGATCCAGCAGACCACCGGCGGTGCGCAGAAGGCCATCGGGAGCATCGGCCAGACCATCGGCCGGATGAGCGAGATCGCCACCACCATCGCCGCCGCCATCGAGGAGCAGGCCGCCGCGACGCGCGAGATCGCCAGCAGCGTGTCCCAGGCCGCCCAGGGAACCGAGGAGGTGTCGCGCAACATCGCCGGCGTCAGCACGGCGGTGTCGGAGACTGGCAGTGCCGCCAGCCATGTCCACGGCACATCGGAGGAGCTGGCCGTCGAGGCGGAGCGGCTGCGCAGCGAGGTGCGCGGCTTCATCGCCACCGTCCGGGCCGCCTGATCCGGCGGGGGAGGGATCGCCGCTTGTTCCGGTTTTCGTCCGCCGGAAAGGTGGTAGGCTGAGCCGAGGCGCCTGAACGTCGGGCGTCTCGGTTGGACGCTTTGATTGAGCGGCCGGGATGGTCGGTCATGGTGAAACGGCTTTTCCCAGGAACCGCCTCCGGTTTCGTCCGGCGCTTCGCCGGGCTGGCCGGGGGCTACTGGATGGGACGGGACCGCTGGACGGTGCGGCTGCTGGCGGCGGCTTTGCTGGCTTTGACGGTGGCTCAGGTGTCCGTCCCGGTGATGATGAACCTGTGGAGCCAGCGCCTGTTCGACGCGCTGGAGCAGCGGGCGATGGACCGCCTGCCGGTGATGGCCGCGGCGGCCGGCGGCATCCTGCTGTTCAACATGGCCATCACCGTGACGCATCTGTGGGTGAAGCGGCGTCTCCAGTTCGGCTGGCGGGCGTGGTTGACCCGGCGGCTGGTCGGCGCGTGGGTGTCGGATGGGCGGGAAATCGCCCTCCCCTCCCGTCCCGGCGACCACGACAACCCTGATGGGCGCATCGCCGAGGATGTCCGTGTCGTCACCGAACTTGCCATCGATCTCGGGCATTCATTGACCTACTGCCTGCTGCTGTTGGTCAGTTTCGCCGGAATCCTGTGGCAGCTTTCCGGCGTCGTGCAGGTCGCGTTCGGTGACGTGAGCCTTCCGGTGCCCGGTCATCTGCTTATCCTCGCCCTGGCCTTTGCGGCCACCGGGACCACCGCGGCCATCGCCGTCGCCCGGCCGCTGGTCCGCGCGGCGGAGCGCAGGCAGGGGTTGGAGGCCGATTTCCGTTTCGGGCTGGCGCGGGTTCGCGAGAACGCGTCGATCATTGCCCGGCAGCAGGGCGAGGCGGTGGAGCGCGGCCGCATCGCCCTGCTGTTCGGCGGGGTGCGCCGCGGCTGGGATCGGCAGACCGGCGCGCTGATGCGTGTGATGGCCTTCGGTGCGTCCTACTCGGTGCTGTCCGCGGTCTTTCCCATCCTGGTGGTGGCGCCCCGCTACGTCGCGGGGGCCATCACGCTGGGGATGATGATGCAGACCGCCCAGGCCTTCCAGCAGGCCGTCGCGGCGCTCTCCTGGCCCATCGACAATCTGGCGACCGTCGCCCAGTGGAAGGCATCGGTGGAGCGTGTGTTGGGTCTGAAGGACGCGCTCGACGGGATCACCCCCTTGCCCCCGGTCAAGGCGAACACGCCCGATTTTCTGTCCGATGGCGGCAACACCGTGCGGAAACGGTGACTCGGCCCGGCACTTTCCGTTTGACCTCAACTTAGCTTGAGGTTCTATCCTGCCGCCGCACGCCTAAACCTTGGGAGGGACCGGGCCGAATGCACCGCGAGATACGGCTCCTGCTGCGCCGCTGGAAAATCACTGTGCTGAAGAAACGCGAAAACCGCCGCCGCCTTGCCCTGTTCAGGCCCATCCTGCCCGGTGCGAACCTGAAGGACCGGCTGATCGCCTGCTGCGGCGCCATGCTCGGCCTCGCCGCGACGGGCCTGCTCTGCCACAACCTGCTGACCCACATCACCAGCGCGCCGGCCCTGGTGGCGCCGATGGGAGCGTCGGCGGTGCTGCTGTTCGCGGTGCCGGCCAGCCCGCTCGCCCAGCCCTGGTCGATCATCGGCGGCAACACCCTGTCGGCACTGGTCGGGGTGATGGTGGCGGCGCTGATCCCCGACCCGATGCTGGCCGGCGGCGTGGCGGTGGCGCTGGCCATCGCGACCATGTCGATGACGCGCTGCCTGCACCCGCCGGGCGGCGCCGCCGCGCTGACCGCGGTGATCGGCGGGCCGGCGGTCGCGGCGTCGGGGATGCAGTTCGTGTTCTATCCGGTGGCCGTCAATTCCATCCTTCTGGTGCTGGCGGGCTGGACGTTCCACCGCTTCTCCGGCCATTCCTACCCGCACCGGGCGCCGCCCAAGCCGGCCAACAGCCATGGCACCGCCGACCCGCCCGCCCGGACGCGCGGCGGCCTGACCGCCGACGACCTGGACGAGGCGATCCGTGAGCTGGGAGAGGCGCTGGACGTCAACCGCGACGACCTGAGCGCCCTTCTGGAGAAGGCTGAGCTTCACGCCATGGAGCGGATGCACAGCGGAGTCACCTGCGGCGACATCATGGCCCGCGACGTGGTGACGGTGAGCGCGGAGGCCCATCCGGAGGTGGCCCGTGCCCGCCTGATCGAGCATGCCTTCCGCACCCTGCCCGTGGTGGACCGGCGCAATGCGGTGGTCGGTCTGGTCGGCCACCAGCATCTGGTCGGGAACGCCGCGACGGTGGCCGCGGTCATGGCCCCACCGGTGATCGCCGGTCCGGAAACACCGGCCTTCCGCCTGCTCGGACCGCTGTCGGACGGGCGCACGCACGAGGTGGCCATCGTGGATGGGACCGGCGGTCTGCTGGGGGTGGTGACGCAGACCGACCTGCTGTTGGTGATGGCCCGCACGAACCTGCTGCAATCGCTGGAAAGCGCCCGGAGCTCTGCCGAGCCCGTGGCCTTGGCAAGCCGCTGAACCGAACCGGAAGCCAGGGCTCCGCGAGAAAATTTTCTCACGGAGCCGGCTTCTCTCACTCCCCTCCCCTGCCCTTCCCGGCATTCGGACCGGCGTTCAGGATCGCGTCGATGTCGTCGCGGATCGCGCGGAGCGTCTCCCGGTCGATGTCGGCCAGGGCCAAGCCCCGTTCACGGACGCTGGCGACGGTCTGGCGCGCCCCGAACACCGCCTTGGCCAGCGGCTTCGGCAGGGCGCTTCCGGTGGGAGCGGCGTTGGGACGGGGCTTGGCCGCCGCGGGCGCCGGATCGTCCTCGTCGGCGGAGCGCCGGGTCATCTCGGTGACCAGCGCGTCCCAGCCGCGCAGCTGTTCGCCCTCCCCTTTCAGCCGGGCGATCTCCACCAGCCGGTAACGCGCCGGGCGGTGCAGCGGATACTCGTCACGGATGCGTTGCGGCAGGCGGCTGATGAGCAATGCGCGGGAAATATCCACCCGGTCCTTGCCGACGATCCGCCCGACATCCTCCTGCCGGTAGCCGTGGCGCTCCATGAGCCGGGCGTAGGCGTCGCCCTCTTCAAAAGGCGACAGATCGGCGCGCACGACGTTCTCGATCAGCGCCAGCTCGTCCGACGCGCCGGTGACGGTCACGGCGTAGATGGTCGGGTGACCGAGCGAGCGAACGGCGCGGAAGCGCCGCTCCCCGAAGACGAGCTGGAAGCGGCCATCACCCAACTGCTGTACGCCGACCGGCTGGGCCAGCCCATGCTGCGCAATGGAGGATTTCAGCGCCTCCATGTCCGCCTCGTCGAAATGGCGGCGGGGCTGGTCGGGGTTGGTGACGATGCGGCCGACGTCGATCTCCACGACGACCGGGCCGCGGCGGTTGAAGCCCTGCCCGTCCTCGCGGGCCTGCCGTTCCGCCGCCGCGGTGGCCAGCACGCCGGTGTTCGTCCGGGCCAGTTTACGCGACATGGGCCATCACCTCCGGCATGCGGGAACGTTCCTGGATCAGTGCGTCGGCGACGGCCTGATAGACCTCGTAGCCCGGCGCGTCCGGCACCGCCTCCAGCGCGGCGCGCCCGGCGGCCACCGCCTGGGCGTAGACGGTCGCCCGCGGGATCGGGCCAAAGACGCGCAGCTTCGCGCCGAACAGGTTGCGGATGTCGTCAAGCGACGCTTGGTCCTGGGTCAGCCGCGCGTTGAACATCGTCGGCAGGATGCCGAGAACGCTGACCCCGGGGTTGGCCCGGCGGCGGATCATGTCCAGGTTCTCCAGCAGAAATTCCACACCGGCGACGCTCAGCATTTCCGTCTGGCAGGGAATGGCGACGGTGTTGGCGGCGGTCAATGCGTTGCGCGCCAGCATGCCGAAATGCGGCGGGGTGTCGACGAAGATGAAATCGTAGCTCTGCCGCGCCCCGCCATCCAGGCATTCCCGAAGCGCGCAGTCGCCGGACGACTGGCTCTGCAACTCCGCCTCCGCGTCGCCCAGCCTCATGCCGCTGGGGATCACGTCGAGCCCGCTGTCGGTGGTGACGATGTAGTCGCTGAGGTCGAAACCTTTTCCCCGCGATTTCAGCGCCTCCACGGAGGCCTTCAGCGCGTAATAGAGCGTCTTCTCCTCGCGCTCGCGCTCGATGGAGTTGATGCCGAGATGGATGGTGGCGTTGGCCTGCGGGTCCGCGTCGATCAGCAACACCTTGAAGTGTTGGGCGAGCAGGGTGGCCGTGTTGACGGTGAAGGCGGTCTTGCCCACGCCGCCCTTGCGGTTGGCCGCGGCACAAATCAGCGCCGGGCCATGCCGCGTCACCGTTCCGATCTTCTCCCGCAACAGCAGGGAGATGACCGGGGCCGGGATCTTCTCGCTGCCGTTCTCCCAGCGCGAGATCTTCGCCTTGTCGTATTTCCGGCCGAGTTTCTCGTTCAGCCAAGCCGCGAAATCCGGCTGGTTCAGCGTCCGGCCTTCCCGGAACGCCTTGATGTCCTCGCCGCGCATGGTTCATTCCCCTGCCTTGCCCCAAGGCCACTTTTGCGCGGCGCCGGAGCCCCGGTCAAGCCGGAATGTTGACTCCGGGGCAGGGCAGGGGAGTCAACATTCGGCGAGAAAATTTTCTCGCGGAACTTTCTCGCCGGGCAAGGCCCGACGGGCGGCGCGACCGCGGCACCGCCCGCCGCTCCGGTCAGCCCGGCTTGTAGGCCGCCTTCGCCTCAGGCATCAGCTTTTGCAGCGCAGCGATGCGGTCCGCCGTGCCGGGGTGGGTGGACATGAAGGTTGGCTGCTCGGCCCCCGCCTGCTTCATGTTCTGCCACAGCTCGATCGCCGCCTGCGGGTCGTAGCCGGCGCGGGCCATCATCAGCAGGCCGGCGCGGTCAGCCGCCAGCTCCTGGTTGCGGGAGTAGGGCAGCAGCAGGCCGTACTGCGCGCCGGTGCCCAGCGCCGCGGCGATCATCTCGCTGCCGCCGACCCCGCTCGCCCCGGCCACGGCCCCCAGGATGCTGGTGCCGGCGTCGGTGGCCATCTGGGTGCTCACCCGCTCGGCGGCGTGGCCCTCCAGATTGTGGGCGATCTCGTGACCGATGACCGCGGCGAGCTGCGCGTCGGTCTTGGCGTATTGGAACAGCCCCTCATAGACGCCAATCTTCTGGCCGGGCAGCGCGAAGGCGTTGGCTTCCTTGCCCTGGAACACGCGGACTTCCCAACCCGCAGGGTCGAGCGAGGCGGCGCGCAGCAGACGGGCTGAGATCTGCTCGGCGCGGCGCTGGTAGCTGGCGTTGGCGGTGGCCGGGGTCGACTGGATCAGGCGTTGCCAGTCCTGCTGACCGAGTTCGACGAGTTGTTCCTGCGAGACGAGGTTCAGCCCGAGCCCCGTCGAGTTTCCGGCGCATCCGGCCAGCGCCAGGGACCCGGCCAAAGCCGCGGCAAGGCACAGGGGTCGGACGGTCATGGTTGGCATGTCTGTTCCTCCGTTGTGGTTCTGTCCGTTGCATCCTATCCGATGGCGGATGGGCTGTGCCGGGGCAATTCGGTGGCGACGCTGTGAGAGCCGCAACGTTTTGCGGGGCGGGATGTTGCCTCCGATCCCCGCCGATATGGAGCGGGCCGATGCGGATTGGAACGGACCGGGAGCACAACATGCTGATCAAAGCCTTTGCGCTCAACTGCACCCTGAAGCCCTCGGGAAAGTCCTCCTCGACCGACGCGATGATCGGCCTGCTCCAGAAGGACCTCGCGGCTCACAACGTCGAGGTGGGGATGCCGGTCCGCGTCGCCGACCATGACGTGAAGCCCGGCGTCACCTCCGACGAAGGGCCGGGCGACGCTTGGCCGGAGCTGCGCCGCCGCGTGCTGGAGGCGGACATCCTCATTCTCGGCACGCCGATCTGGATGGGCCAGCCGTCCAGCGTCTGCAAGCGGGTGCTGGAACGCATGGACGCCTTCCTGGGCGAGACGGACGACCAGGGGCGCATGGTCTCCTACGGCAAGGTCGCGCTGGTGGCCGTCGTCGGCAATGAGGATGGCGCCCACCATGTCTCGGCGGAGCTGTTCCAGGCCTTGAACGACGTCGGCTTTACGCTCGCCGCCAACGCTGTCTGCTACTGGGTGGGGGAGGCGATGCAGAAGACCGACTTTCAGGACCTGGGCAAGGTGCCGGACAAGGTGGTCTCCACCTCCGCCATGGCCGCGCGCAACGCCGCCCACTTGGCGCGCTTCCTCAAGGAGAAACAGTATCCCGGGGAATGACGGCCTCCGGCGATTAGACGTCTAATAGCGTCGCATGGCCGTCTCCTTCCGCCCGTGCCATTCTGTGGATATCCGGGAAAGAGGCTTCTCAACCGCCCGCGCGATTCCATGTATAGTCGGTCTTGTAGGCCGGCGATGCGATGGCGTCGCCGCGGGTGGATGGTGGCAGGAGGAACGGGTGACGACGCTCAAGGAATTCGAAGAAGCCTTGAAGACGGCGGGCAACACGGAGGCCCTGGAGATCCTGGGCAAGCTGCGCGAGCGCGACAAGGCCCAGCGGTCGATCCGCCCGGCACGGCGTGTCGTCGGCAAGAAGATGACCCCGGAACTCGCCGCGCAGATCCTGGAGCTTCACCGGACCACAGACATGACCCAGCAGGAGATCGCTTTCCAGCTCGGCGTCAATCAGGGGCGCGTGAACGAGGTCATCAAGCGCGGCAAGTGGCTGAACGACGACCCCAACGCTCCGGAGGCCGTCGCCCGCGACAAGGCCAAGGCCCGCGCCAAGGACGGGGTGGGCATCGACCCGCGCCCGGCCCGCCCGAAGAAGAAAAAGGCGGCCAAGCCGGCCGAGGAACCGGCGGTCGAGCCGGTCCAGGAGGCCGCGGCGGAGGACGCGCCGCCCGCCGCGGCGCCGGTTGCGGAACCTCCGGCTGTGGAAGAACCGGCACGCACCCCTGAGCCGGTCGAGGCGGCTCCGCCCGCGCCCCCGCCCGAACCGGCTCCTTTGGAGCGGGTGGAGATGGCTTTGAACCCGGATGCCCAGGATACGGTGGCCGCGGATCAACCGGCCGAGGACAAGCCGGCCGCGGAGAAGGCCATCAAGGAGAAGAAGAAAAAGCGCAAGGCCGAACCGCCGGCACAGCTTCTCTTCGACGGGCTGTAAGCTGTCCGCTCAGCCGCGGCGGGGCTGCCACCAGCGGGCCAGAAAGCCCAGCCCGGCGAAGCGCACCACGTGGTGCGTGCCGACGAAGGCGGTGTCGAGGCCGAGCACGAAGGCCACGATGGTCATCGCCTCCACCCCGCCCGGCGCGTAGGCGAGCCAGAGCTGGCCGAAGGGAAGGCCGAGCATCCAGCCCCCCGCCCAGGCGAAGATCGAGGACAGGGCGAGCGCCAGCGCCACGCTTTCCAGCGACGGGCGCAGCGCCGCCCGCAGTGACGCCAGCGTGACCCCGGCGAAACGCGACCCGATCAGCGCCCCCGTCACCACGAAGCCCGCGTTCAGCAGCCCGTTCGGCAAGCGGTGATCCACAAGGCCGCTGCCGTGCAGCACAGCACTTCCCAGCATGGCGCCGAGCAGCACGCCGCCGGGCACGCGCAGCTTCTGGAACAGCAGCCCGGCCAGGGCGCTGGCCCCGACCAGAAGAGCCAGCTCGGGCAGGGCGCCCACCGGATCGGACGGGGCAGGGTGGGGCGGCAGACCCGGCGTGGACGACACCAGGTCCAACAGCCAGGGCATGGCGGCGACCAGGACGAACAGCCGCAGGCTCTGCGCCAGCGCCACCCGCGGCAGGTCGGCCCGGCTCTCCGCCGCCAGCACCAGCACTGCGCCCAGCGCGCCGGGGACGGCGGCGTAGCGCGCGGTCGCCGGGTCCCAGCGGTGCACCCGCTCCAGCCACGCCGAGCAGGCGTAGAGGCAGGCCATCACCGATCCGGCGAGCAGCGCCATGCTGAGCGGCCAGGAGGCCATCTGGTGCAGCGTGTCGGGCGTCACACCGGCGCCCATGGAGATGCCCAGCAGGACGAAGGCGGCGGTGCCGAGCGGGGAGGGCAGGCGGAGCTTCAACCCGCCGAGCGCCCCGCCGGCCACCGCGGTCATCGCCCCCATCAGCCACGCCGCGGGCAGCCCCGCCAAAGCGAACAGCGCGCCACCCAGGGCGGCCAGAAGGAGGGTCAGGGCGGTAGCGGCGAGTCGCTTCATCATCCGTCGGGTCCGGCTGCGGCAAGGGGCGTGCACTGTGCGTGTCACCCGCAATCTCGCGCAACCGGTATGGGCGGTCACCTGACAAGCGTGTGCGGCATAGGCCGGCGATTGTCCGGACCGTCCGCCTGCTGCATTGTCGGAACAACCGGCCGCCACGGCGGCCCAGACGACGCGGGAGGGGACCATGCCGATAAGAACCGGGGGACGGACGCCATGAGGTTCGCCGCCAACCTGTCCATGATGTTCACCGAGCGGCCCTTCCTGGAGCGGTTCGGCGCGGCGGCGGCGGCCGGTTTCGACGCGGTGGAGTTCCTGTTCCCCTACGATACCCCGGCGGAGCGGATCAGGGCGGCGCTGGACGCCCATGGGCTGACCCAGGCGCTGTTCAACCTGCCTCCCGGCGACTGGGCGGCGGGGGAGCGCGGCGTCGCCAGCCTGCCGGGTCGCGAGGCGGAGTTCCGGGAGGGGGTGGCGATGGCCATCGCCTACGCCAGGGTGCTGGGTAACCGGCGGCTGCACTGTATGGCCGGCATCCCGCCGCAAGGAAAGGATCGGGAGGAAGCGCTGGCGGTTTACACCGGCAATCTGCGCCACGCCGCGGCGGCCTGCGCGGAGGCCGGGTTGACGCTGCTGGTGGAGCCGATCAACAACCGCGACATGCCCGGCTACCTGATGAACGGAACCGTGCTGGCCCGCCGGGTGATCGGGGAGGTGGGGGCGCCGAACCTGAAGCTGCAACTCGATCTCTACCATTGCCAGATCAGCGAGGGCGACCTCGCCACCCGCATCCGGGCCAACGCCGACCTCACCGCCCATGTGCAGATCGCCGGCGTGCCCGACCGGCAGGAGCCCGACCGTGGCGAGGTCAACTATCCCTATCTGTTCGAGGTTCTGGCCGAAACCGGCTACCGCGGCTTCATCGGCTGCGAGTACCGGCCCCGCGCCCGGACGGAGGATGGGCTGGGCTGGTTCCACGCCACCACCACACAGGCCGCGCGCTGACCATGGACCTGCTCGCCCCCCTGTCCAGCATCGCCGCCGTCGTCGTGCCGGTGTTCCTCATCGCCGCTCTCGGCTTCGGCTGGAGCCGCGCCAAGCTGCCCTACGACAGCGCCTTCATCACCACCTTCGCGATCAACGTCTCCACCCCCTGTCTGGTCTTCTCCTCGCTGGCCCGCCTGACCCTGGGAGGCGACGACCTGCTGACCATGGCGGCGGCCTCGGTCGGCAGCATGGCGCTGGCCGGGCTGATGGCGACGCCGATCCTGCTCGCCAGCCGCCTGCCGCTGCGCGTCTATCTGCCGGCGCTCAGCTTTCCCAACGGCGGCAACATGGGCATTCCCGTGTGCCTGTTCGCCTTCGGGGAGACCGGGATGGGGCTGGCGGTGCTGTTCTTCGCGACGCTCGCCGTCCTCCAGTTCACCATCGGCCCGGCCCTGGCGGCGGGGCGCACGGACGCCAAGCAGGTGCTGCGCACCCCGGTGATCTACGCGGTCGCGTTGGCCGTGCTCGTCCTAATGACCGGATTCCAGCCGCCGCAATGGGTGACCAACACGACGACGCTGCTGGGCAACTGCGCGGTGCCGCTGATGCTGTTCTCGCTGGGGGTGGCCCTGGCGGGGCTGCGGATGCAGGGGATGATGCGGTCGCTGGCCATGTCGGCGCTGCGCCTGCTGCTCGGCTTCGCCGCCGGGCTGGCGGTGGTGGAGGTGCTGGGCCTGGAGGGCACGATGCGTGGCGTCGTGCTGCTGGAAAGCACCATGCCGGTGGCGGTGTTCAACTACCTCTGGGCGCTGCGCTACAACAACGCGCCGCAGGAGGTCGCCGGGATGGTGCTGGGCTCCACGGCGCTGTCGTTCCTGACGCTGCCGCTGCTGCTGGCCGTGGTGATGTAAAGAGGGAAGGGGAGCTGATTGCCCCCACCCCGGCCCTCCCCCGCTTCGCAGGGGAGGGAGAAAAGTCCCCTCCCCCGCTGACGCAGGGGAGGGTTAGGGAGGGGGCAATCGCACCCCGCGCCTCACGCCGTCGCGGCGTCCGAATGGGTCGCTGCGCGCACCCGGCGGTGGAAGGACGGCGGCACCACGCAGGTCCCGAAGAACATCAGGTAATGCCGCATCTTCGGATCGCCCGCCCGCGTCGCCTCGGCCAGAAGGCGGCGGACGGCGTTCCAGTCGCCCTCGCGGCGGGCCATGCCGACGACCTTGGTCATCAGGAAAGCGGCGTAGGCGTTGCCGGTCATCAGCGGCCGATGCGTGCGCGCCCATTCGAAAGCCTGGCGCCAGTCGTCCACCGAATGCAGCGAGGCGCGCCCCTCGTCGATCTCCACGAAGCACAGCGGCTCGTCGACGAAAACCAGTTCCGCCCCCGGCTGGTCGAGCGCGCGGAACAGCCAGCCCCAATCCTCGAAATGCCGGTAGTCCGGCATCGGCACGGCGAGCGCGAGCGAGCGCGGCACCATGATGGTCGGGGTGGCGAGATAGCCGGGGCGGGACAGCGGGCTGCGGCGGTCGATCAGGTAATCGCTGATCGGCTCGCCCGGCTCCGGCCGGCGCTGCGGCCAGACGTAGCGGCGCTCGCCGATGCTGACGCTGGTGCTGCAGGACACCACCGGCAGCTTGGCGCCCGACGCCTTGGCGGCGGCGAGCTGCCGTTCCAGCTTCTCCGGTGCCCAGGAATCATCGTCGTCCAGGAAGGCGATCCACTCGCCCAGCGCCGCCTGCACACCGGCGTTGCGCGCCCCCGCGGGACCGAGCGACGCCGGGTTCTGCACGATGCGCAGGCGGCGGTCCTCCACCGCCTCCAGCGCCGCGACGGTGGCGGGGTCCGGCCCGTCGACGACGACGACGATCTCGACGTCCTTGAGCGTCTGGGCGCGCACGCTCTCCACAGCGTTCAGCACGAGATGCGGGCGGTTGCGCGTCGGGATGACCGCGCTGACGGTGACGGGCGGGGCTTCCGCCGCACCACCTGTCATCTTCGCGTCCTTCATCGCTTGTACTCCAGATATTGGAAGCCCATCAGGCCGTAGAGATAGCCGCTGCCGACGCAGATCTTCTGGAGACGGCGGATCGGCCAGCTCGTGTCGAAGGCCATCACCATCGGCACCAACGGCAGGGCAGCGAGGTTCAGCGCGATGTGCGCCAGCCCCAGCGTGGAGCGCTTCACCAGCGTGCGGCGCTGGCCGTTCAGCTTGGCCTCGGTCAGCGACACGCAGGTGCCGAGCCGGAAGGCGCGGCGCAGGATCCAGCGCGCGGTCATGCGGCTGGCCGGCACATGCTCCTCGATGGTGGCCTCGTCGCACCAGACGATGCGGTGGCCCTGGCGGCGGATCTGCTCGAAGAACAGAACGTCGCTGCCGCCGGACAGGCTCAGCTCCGGGTCGAAACGCACGCCACCCTTCAGGATGGAGCGGCGGAACAGCACGTTGCCGGTGGCGCAATAGGCCGGCTCGCTGCCCGTGGGCATGCGTTGCAGGTCGTGGAAGCGGCCCTTGGTCAGCCAATCGGGCGGGCGCTTCTCGTAGATCGGCAGGACGGGGCCGGCGACCACGGCGGCGCCGGTGCGCTCCATGGCTGTCACCAGCCAGTCCAGCCAGCCGGGGCTCGCCACCTCGTCGTCGTCGATGAAGGCGATCAGGTCGGCGTCCGTGGTCTCGTCCAGGCAGCGGTTGCGGGCGGCGGGAATGCCCGGCACCGGCTCCGCCGCGTAGCGGATGGGGAAGCGCCAGTCCTGCGCCATCTCGCGGCACAGCGGTTCGGCGGAGCGCGCCGGGTCGTTGTCCACCACCAGAACCTCGACGTCCAGCGGGGCGTCGGGGTTGAAGGTCAGCCCCTCCAGCGACAGCAGCGTGCGGTGGAGATCCTTCGGCCTGCGGTAGGTGCACACGCAAACCACCAGCTTTTTCGACATGATGCCTGTTCCTTCCTCACGCCTGTTCATGGTGTTCATGCCGGGGATCGGGTGCGTTTCAGCCGGGCCAGCGCGATCCGCACCTGACCCATCAGGTTGGCGGGGTTGAGCACGGCCAGGGCCAGCAGATAGAGGCTGCCCGCCGGGGCGAGCTGGACGAGCAGCAGGTCGCTTTCCATTGCCGCGATCTTCAGCCCGGCGGCGAAGAGCAGGGCGGCGGTGGTCACCTTCAGAAGATCCTTCACCGGCACCGCCAGGACGCCGGCGCGCGGCATCAGGATGGTTGCGGCCACCACCCAGCCGAGCTGTGCCGCCAGCGAGCCGTAGGCCGCCCCGATCACCCCGAAGCGCGGGATCAGGAACAGGTTGGCGCCGATGTTCAGCACCGCCGTCAGCATGGTCAGCTTCAGGATGTAGCCGGTCTTCTTGGTCAGGTGCAGCGACAGGTCGAAGTGATAGATGCGCAGGATGCTGATGAAGACCGACAGGGCGACGAGCGGCATGATCGCCGCACCGGTCTCGCGGTACGCCTCGCCGAGCAGCAGCCCGACGATGCCCTGGGCGGAGATCACCTCCATCAGCACCAGCGGCAGGCAGACCAGCAGCAGGATCGTCAGGTTCTGCGCCATGATCGGGCGCGCGGCGCGCGGGCCGGCGCTGTCGAAGGCGCGCGACGCCATCGGCAGCGTGACCAGCGAGGCCGCCGACGCCACCAGCATGATCGGCTGCTTGGCGAGGTCGAAGGCCATGGCGTAGGCACCGGCCGCCGCCTCGCCGATGAACCAGTAGATCAGGAAGCGGTCGGCGAAGTCGAGCGCCCAGCCGACCATCAGGCTCAGCATCAGCGGGCCGCCGAAGGTCAGCAGAAGGCCGACCCGCTCCCGCGCAGGCCAGCGCAGCGCGATGCCCTTGAGGTCGGAGCGCAGCCAGATCGCGGTGACCAGCAGGAAGCCGATGCTGGTGCCGAGCAGCAGCCCCTCCTCCTTCCAGCCGATCAGCACGAAGGCGGAGCCGAGCGCCAGCCCGAACAGCGCCTTGGCGAAGGACTTGGCCGCGAAGACCGAGCCCTTCAGCCGCGCCCGCGACATTTGGATCGACAGGTCGAACCAGGAGATCAGGATGGCGATCACCGGCAGATACAGCACATAGTCGATGCCGTTCATGCCGGGGTAGAAGGCCACCACCGCGCCGAGGATGGCGAGCACCCCGCAGGCCACCACCAGGAAGGCGGTGACCACGGTGGAAAGCCAGGCGTCCCGCTCCGCCGCGTCGCCGCCGCACTTGCGCAGGACGAACAGGCCCATCCAGGAGAAGCCGCAGGCGTTGATCGCCGCCGCCGCCGCCATCACCAGCGCGTAATGGCCGTAGGCCTCCGGCGTGACGATGCGCGAGAAGACCGCGACCGCCGCGAAGCCCAGGACGCCGACGGCGATCCGGGTCGCGAAGAAGGCAAAGCCGCTCGACATCATGACCGCGACTCCGCAACCGGGATGCCGTTCTGCAGCTTGGGCCGCCGTCCCGCCGCCGGACGTGGCGTCAGGGCGTGGGCGTGGACCGTCTTGGCCAGCCGCGTCTGGAAGGCGGTGAAGAGGAACCACAGCAGGCCGTTCTGGATCAGCAGGCTGCTTTCCGCGACGTTGCCCAGCAAGAGCATCATGGCGAAGACGATGTGCCAGCGCGCCGCGCCGCTGCGGTCGACCGGGACGATCCGGGCGATCCGCGACAGGTAGATCGCATAGGCCACCAGGAAGAGGCCGAGGCCGAGCAGGCCGACGTCCAGCGTCGTCTGGATGAAGCCGTTGTGGGCGTGGATATCGAAGCGGCCCGAGGTGCGCCAGAACAGCGCGCCCGGCGCGTCCAGCCCCGACCAGAAGGCGCTGAAGCCGTAGCCCAGCACCGGCTGCTGCTCGATCATCCGGAAGGCGAAGTCCCAGATCAGCGTGCGCCCCGTCAGCGTGATGTCGCGGCCGAGCAGCGCGACGATGCTTTCCAGGTTCAGCAGCGCGAAGATGGCGGCCAGCATGATGACCATGGTGCCGCCATACAGCTCCAGCGCCAGCGACCCGGCGTCCTGCCGGTGGGTGACCAGCATGACCAGCGTCATGCCGGCCGTGGCGACGATCAGCGCCGTGGCGGAGCCGGACATGGCCAGACAACCGGCCATGATGGCGAAGGTGCCCAGCCGCCAGACCAGCGCCATGGTGTCGGTCACCGGGCGGGAGCGCAGGACGAACAGCCCGGCGGTCAGGCCGAAGGCCATGGCGTCGCCCAGGCCGTTCTTGTGGGAGAAGACGCCGCGCCACTGCGACCCCTGCTCCGCCGGCATCAGGCCGTAGCTCGGCAGGCCGATCGCCAGAAGCGCGCTCAGCACCGCCAGCACGAAGACCGCGCGGTGGATCAGCCGGGCCAGGGCGACCTCGCCGTAGGACAGGCCGACATAGAGGCCGAAGATCGTCGTGCCGACCAGGGCCACGCTGCGACGGATGGTCAGCGACGGGTCATGCGACCATTGGCTGGACGCAATCGCCAGCACCACCATGAGGGCCATGGGAATGCTGAGATAGCGGAAGGCCCGCACGCCGTGGAGCATGACGATCCGCAGCAGGGCCGTGGCGTAGAGGCCGGCGAAGATGAGCTGCTTGATGGTGTCGCCGGAGGATTCCGGCGCGCCGCCCGCGCGCAGGATGAAGCGCTGCGAGGGCGCGGACATCAGCACCGACAGCAGCGCGTCCCACAGCAGGATCAGGCCGATGGCGCACACAACCTGATCGAACAGGCTGGGCGTCAGGTCGGCCGCGCTGCGCAGGAGCGGCGTCCGTGGCCGGGCGAGCGGCGCGTCCGCAGTGGGCGCCGCCGCCAGAGCGGCTCGGTTTCGCGGAAATGGCGTTGCACTCATCCTGTTCCCCCGATGAACCCCTTGGACGACTCTTCCCTTGGGGTACGGAAACGCCCGGCCGCCGGGGCGCCGGGCGTTTCCGCCGTCACGTCATGGTCAGCGCGTGTAGTAGCGGCGCGCCTCGTTCATGCCGTAGGCCTCTTCCGACGCGTCGGTGCGGGCCAGCTTCTTCAGGTCCACCCGGCTCAGCACGACGCTGGTCACGTCGCGGCCCAACTCGGTCAGCCGGTCGATGGCCCGCTGGACGACGGCGCGCGGCGTCTGCTCCCAGCGCACCACGAACAGGCATTCCGTCGCCGACCGGGTCAGCACGCCCGCGTCCGCCACGACCGCCATCGGCGGGGTGTCGAGGATGACGCAGTCGTATTCGAGCGAGGCGAACTTGATGATGCTCGCCAGCTTCTCCGACCCCAGAAGCTCCTGCGGGTGGTCGCAATGCGGGCGGCCGACGACGTAGTGCAGCCCGCTGCGGCCATCCACCTGGACCACGTCCTGCCATTCCGCCTTGCCGACGATCAGGTCGCTCAGGTCGCCCGGGGCGTTGTCGCCCAGCACGTTCCCGATGCGCGGGCAGCGCAGATCGCACTCCAGCAGCAGGACCCGCCGTCCGGACGCCGCCAGCATGCGCGCCAGGGTCAGGCAGACGGTGGTCTTGCCCTCGCCGGGAACGGCGGAGGTGACCATCACCACGGAGCCGGTGTTCAGGGCGCCGCGGGCGTAGAGCGACACGCCGATGGCGCGCACCGCCTCGCTGTACTCCGACCGTGGACGGTCGAGGACATAGTCTTCCGGCTTGGCGTTCTTGTGATGCGGCAGGGACGGCACCAGCCCGATGGCCGGCACGCCGATCGTCTCTTCCACATGCTGGGTGTTGCGGAAGGTCTTGTTCAGATGGTCGCGCAGGAAGGCCAGGAACATGCCGATCAGCAGCCCCACGGCCAGACCGCCGCCGACGAACAGCTTCTTGCCCGGAGTGGACGGCTCCAGCGGCGGCTCCGCCTTGGAGACGACGCGGGCGTCGCGCTGCTGAAGGTCGTCCTGCTCGCGCGTTTCGACGAGACGCTGGAGCAGCCCTTCATAGACGCGGCGGTTGGCGTCGGCCTCGCGCTGAAGCTGGGCCAGGCGGACGTTGGCGCCCAACTCGCCGGCGGTCTCGGCGGTCAGCTTCTTCAACGCGGCCTCAAGCTCGCGCTCGCGGGCGCGGGCGATCTCGACCTCGTTGTTGATCACCGCCATGATCTTGGTGGCTTCCTCGCGCATCTTCTGGCGCAGGTTCGTCAATTGGTTGACGTAGGCCTGCACCGCCGGATGCTGGTCGCCGTAGCGCGTGCGGTATTCGGCCAGCCGCCGCGCGATGCCCGATTCCTCCTCGCCCAGCCGCTGGATCAGCGGCGAGCCGAGCACCTCCGCCGCGTTGCCCTCGGTCGGGCTGCGCGCGACGATCCGGGCGTTCTGCGCCCGCGCCTCCGCCCGGCCACGCTCCGTCTGGGCGACGACCAGGGCGCGGTTCAGCTCGGCCAGCTGCTGCGACAGGAAGGTCTCGCCGCCGGCGCTGCCGAGCACGAGGCCCTGCTGCGCGCGGTAGTCCTGCACCGCCTTGTCCGAAACCTCGACCTGGGCGCGCAGTTCGTTGATGCGGTCCTCCAGCCACTTGTTGGCCTGCTGGGTGACCTCCTGCTTGGTCTGGAGCTGGTCGAGCAGATACTCGTCCACGAAAGCGTTGGCGATGCGCGCCGCCTTCTCCGCTTCCTTCGCCTTGAAGGAGACGACGATGGTGTAGGACTGCGCGTCGCTGGTCGCCGACAGGCCGCGGCGGACGTCGGCGATGACCGCGGCGCGCTCCTTCTCCGGCGACGTCGGCTCCTTGACGCCGATGCCGGCGGAATTCAGGTAGCCGGTGATCTGCTGGCGCAGCGGCGACAGGTCGTAGCCGACGGTGTCGTTGATCCCGGCGATGGCCCGGTCGATGGCCGAAGGCCGCTCGATGGCGCCGTTGAACTCCGGGTCATGGACCAGCCCCAGCCGGTCCACCACCTTGGCGGCGGTGGCGGTGGAGGTGATCATGTCGATTTCGGTCCGGATCGCCGCCGCCTCGCGCGGGAGGTTGGAGATCACGGCGTTGATGTCCGTGACCTCCGTCGTGCGCGGGTCGATGATGAGCACGGCCTGGCTGGTGAACCGCGGCTCATAGAGCAGGGCACCGGTGGTGGCCAGCGCGGTGCAGCACAGGACGCTGGCGATGATCGTGCTCCGGCGCCGGCGCAGCACCTGGAGGAGGTCGCGGAGCGCGACCTCCCGGGTGCTGGCTTCGGACCCCAGGGCTCCGTCTACATGAGTGTACGCGGCCATCCCATTCTCCTGAGGATCGGTCGGTTAGGGTCCAGGCCGGCGGTCAGCCCTTCACGATCTTCTCGTCGACGATGCCCGCCTTGCCGAAGGCGTTGCGGGTGTCGACGATCAGCGGCAGCCCGTCCAGGAAGGCCTTCAGGTCGAAGGAGTCGTGGTCGGTGCACAGGATCGCGGCGTCGAAGGCGCCGTCCCGGATCTCCTCCAGCGCGACCGACGGCGTGCCGGCCATGCGGGCGAGACGGCGCGTCTCCGGCAGCTCCGGCACATGCGGGTCGTAGTAGAAGACCTCGCAACCGCGGTCCTGGAGAAGATCGATGATCTTCAGGGCCGGGCTTTCGCGCATGTCCTCGATGTTCTTCTTGTAGGCGACACCCAGGACGAGGATGCGCGACCCGCGCAGCGCGCGGCCCAGCTTGGAGTCCATGGCCTGGGACAGCCGCTCCACCACGTAATGCGGCATGCGGGTGTTGATCTCGCCGGCCAGCTCGATGAAGCGGGTGGCGACATCGAACTCACGGGCCTTCCAGGTCAGGTAGAAAGGGTCGATCGGGATGCAGTGACCGCCCAGGCCGGGGCCGGGGTAGAAGGGCATGTAGCCGAAGGGCTTGGTCTTGGCGCCCTCGATCACTTCCCACACGTCGATGCCCATCGCGTCGTAGACGACCTTCAGCTCGTTGACGAGCGCGATGTTGACGCAGCGGAAGATGTTCTCGGTCAGCTTCACCGCCTCGGCCGCTTCCAGCGACGAAACCGGGATCACGCGCTCCAGTGCGCGGCCGTACATCGAGCAGGCGATGCGCAGGGCGTTGGGGTCCTCGCCGCCGACGATCTTCGGGATGCGGGCGGTGGTGAAGGTCTCGTTGCCCGGGTCCTCGCGCTCCGGCGAGAAGGCCAGCAGGAAGTCCGTACCGCTGACGAGGCCGGTCTTCTCCAGGATCGGGCGCACCACCTCGCGCGTCGTGCCGGGGTAGGTGGTCGATTCGAGGACGATCAGCTGGCCGGGGCGCAGCACCTGGGCGATCTGCCGGGTGGTGACCTCGATGCAGCTCATGTCCGGCTCGCGGTTGCGAGTGAGCGGCGTCGGCACGCAGATGACGATGGCGTCCATGTCGGCCAGCGACTGGAAGTTCGCCGTCGCCGTGAAGCGGCCCTCCTCGATCATCCCGCGGACCTCGTCGGTCGACACGGTGCCGATGTAGGAGGTGCCGCCGTTCAGGCTGGCAACCTTTTCCGGATCGATGTCGAAGCCCGTCACCGAGAAGCCGGCCCGCGCGAACAGCCGCGCCAGAGGCAGGCCGACGTAACCCAGGCCGATGACGCCGACGCTGGCGGTGCCCGCCGCGATCTTCGACTCCAGCGTCGCCAGAGCTTCCGGAATGCCGGACGTGCCGACCGAACCCCCGCTCACCAACAGGTCGGCAAACTCATTGCTCGACATAAGACGTCTCCTTTTCCGACTCTCTTGTTCGTAGAGGTTTCACCGTTATTCGCGCTGTATTTCTCAGATCAATTTTACCGACACAAAACCGAAGCCAAGGTCCGGTTCTGACATCGGGCCTTGGCTTTTGCTGTTCATAAGACTGATCGATCGGCGTTTCCTCTCACCGAATACATTAGGCTGCTTTGTCTAAGCACCCAGCAATCGTGATAGAAAAAGTGGCAGCCGTAAACGTCGTAAAAGGCCGAACTACCGTCAGTTGACCGGGTTATCTTTCTTGTGAGACTTTCGGGATGACCATCCCGAAAGGTGCTCTATTAACCCCTTTTGAGTAACCACGGGCAGAATAGACGAAAGGAGCCGGACCGGCGCGTCAGCGGCCGGACGGCTCCTTCGCACCGCGGTCATCCCTGGGCGGTGACTCCCTCCGGTTGCAGCCCGGCCGTCTCGGGCAGCGTGTTGTGCATCAGGAAGCTGGCGTCGCCGTCCCCCATGGTCAGCAGCCAGTTGCGCCGGTCGGCGAACGCATCGCGGTCAATCCCGGCGTCCGGCCCGGCGTGCGCCATCACCCGCACCGGGAAGCCCACGCGGTCGGGCACCTTCATCATGCCCATGGCGAGGAAGGTCCGCTCCGCCCGCGTGTTCAGCGTCCGGCAGATCAGCGCGGTCGCCCGTTCCGTCGCGGCGATGCGCAGCGTGTGGCTCAGCAGGACCCACAGCCATTTCGGCTCGCACAGGTAATCGACGATGGCGAGGCAGGGCTCCTTGCGCCAGGTCTCGCGGCGCAGGACGACGTAGCCCAGCGGCTCGCCCCCACGCGTCAGGATGAAACGGCGGTAGGCCGAGGCGCAGGGAATCGCGTCATAGCGCCAGCGCAGATGCGTCAGGTCGCGCAAGGCGATCAGCGGGTAATGCGGGGAGGCGCGCCGCCAGATGGCGTCGGCCCGCCCGTCGAACCGCCCGATCTCCTCGAACCGCGCGCCGGTCGCCCGGCTCAGCAGATGGCCGCCGATCCGCGCCCCATGCAGGGCCGGCCCGGCGATCGTCCCGATGGTCCGCATGCGGCCCTGGAGCGACGACGCCGCCAGGCAGCGCCGCGTGTCCAGCGGGAAGACGTAGGCGGGCAGGGCGCCGATGTCGATCCAGCCGGCCTTGCTGTAGGCCTTGTAGGCGGAATCGGAAATGTGGATGGCCATGGACAGCGGACGGCTGTCGAGCTGCGCCTCCGCCAGGGGCGTGAAGGCGCCGCGCATCCGCCATTCCGGCAGGACCATCAGGCTGTTGGCCCAGGAGGCCGGGATTTCCCGGTCCCGCGCCTTCAGGCGGAAGGGAATCCCGCATTGCTGGCCGACGATCTGTCCCTGCCGCTTGCACACCCAGACCTGCGGCCCGTCCGCGTCCCGGTCGGGCACCTCGTCGAAGAGCCAGCGGTTGTAGGACTCGTCCACCTGCCAGACCCGTTCCCCGAACATCTTGCGCTGGAAGCCGCGCAACTCCCCCGTGTCGGAAGCGTCGAAACGGAAAACGGTTTTCTTCAGCCGGTCGGTGATCGACTGACCGACGGTGCTGCTGCTGGTGCTCACATGCCCCCCCTTGTTCGAACGCGCCGTCCCCTCGTCCGGCCCGCGGCTCGCCCGCGGACGTCGGAATGAAGGTCAGCGCACGGATTCCGGCCGCAGTCCGGATGCTTCCTGCACGGTTCCTCCTTGCTGTTGAATGGCGGTCGTTCCGGTTCGGGTTTCGGCCCTGTTTTCGGCCTTGGCGTCGTTGCTGACCCGGTTGCCGGTGACGGACTTTCCGATGCTGTCGGCGATGATGATGGCGGCCCGCTTGCCGTTGCGGTGGAAGAGGTTGTCGCGCAGCTCCAGCGTGATCGAGCCGTTGCCCTTCTGGTGCTGCAGGACGCCGCCGTTGTTGTCGTAGAATTCGTTGTCGTAGACCCGGTAGGTCACGTCGATCCCGCGGTTCTGGCCGAGTGAGAGGCCCGCGTCGGCGTTGCGGAAGATGACGTTGCGGTAGATCTCGGTGCTGGACTTGGCCAGGATGCCGGCGCCGCGCGGGTTGTCGTGGATCAGGTTGTCGTGGATCTTCAGCGCGCTGCCGGCCTGCCCCTGGTCGTGGTAGAGGCCGTGGGAGCGGCCCTCGCCGCCGTTGACGCCGTTGTTGAAGACCCGGTTGTGGGCGATCTCGCCGGTCAGGATGCGCCCGTTCCAGCCGGAATAGACGCCGCCGTCCTTGCGCCAGCCGTTGTCGGCGATGGTGTTGCGCGTGATGACCTGGTCGGTGTTGTCCGCGGCGTAATGCACGATCCCATAGGCGCCGTTGCCGGTGATCGCCGACCCGTCGATCCGCAGCCCATCCGACGTGCCGGCGATGACGATGCCGGAGCCGCCGTTGCCAGCGACGGTCACGTTCGTCACCGAGACGTTGCGCGCCCGCGGACCGAGCAGCAGGCCGGTGTCGGCCGCGCCGGTGATGGTCAGCCCGTCGAAGGCGACGTTCGTCCGCCCGTTCAGGCTGACCGCGACGGAGGCGCCCCGCGCGTCGATCACCGGAGCGTCGCCCTTGCCATAGGCGCCGTAGGTGACCGGCCGGTCGGTCGTGCCGGAGGAGGAGGCCAGCAGGCTGCCCCGCCAGCTCTCCCCGCGCTCGAACAGAACGCGGCTTCCCGGCGGGAAGGCCGTGGCGTTCACCTTGTCCAGCGATTTCCACGCCTCCTTCGGGCCGTGGCCCGACCGGCGGTCGTCGCCGTTCGTGGCATCGACGTAGAAGACCGGCGCATCCCTGTCGTTCTGGACAGCGTCGTTCTGGGCAGCGTCGTTCGGGGCGGCGTTCCGGCGCGCGCTGACGAGCAGCGACGGCTGGGCGGGACGCTCGATGGCGGGGGGAGGCGGGGGCAGGGCGTCCATGGGTCCGTCTCGCGCGGCCTTACAGGGCGACGCGGATCAGCGCGTAGGCGAGGCCCCAGGCCGCCAGCGCGCAGCCGGTGCACAGCAAGGCCCATCCCGCCCGCTGGAGATCGAGCATCGGGAGAGCGGCGCGGTCCGTCGCCTTCGGGGCGGCATCCGTCGGAAGGACGTCCGCAACCCCAACAAGCAGGTTCGTGCTGGCCGGCGTGGCTTGCTCGATCATGGCGATCTCCTCGCGTGGGGCCGATAAACGGAGGACCCGGCGACCAAAACCGCAGCGTGTCCACATTGCGGTATTTTGTGTTACGTCGTGGACAAATAAAGAGAAATGAAAAGGGATCACGCTTAAGCGATCAGCGTACGATAAGGGGGCATTCCAAAGGGAGAAGTAGGTCTTCTCTTTGGAATCGCCAAGTCGTTATCGCCCGTAACGCATATGAAAACAGCAAGGACTCCCTTCCCTGCGGTGGGGAAGGGAGCCTTCCGTAAGCCGAACCGCTTATCCGGCGAGCGCGCGCTTGATGTTGCCGGCGCCGCCACGCAGCAGTCGCTTGACCAGCTGCTGCTTCGCCGGGGCAGGACCGTTCTCGAAGCAGATCCGCTGGATCCGCCGCTGCGGACCGCCGCGGCGCGGCCAGGAGGTGCCGAAGGTGACATCGACCCCGTCACCATACAGCTCCCCGAACAGCGCCTCGGGCAGGCCTTCGTCCGAATAGGGAAAGGCGAAGGAACCGCAGCCGGGGCCGAACAGACCCCGGATGCCGGTGACGCTGCCCGTCACTTCCTCCTTCCGCTGCTCCGGCGTCAGCAGGCGGTGGTTGGGGTGGTCGAAGCCGTGGGCACCGATCGACACCCCCTCCGCCATCAGATCCGCGATCTCGTCGCTGGTCAGATAGGGCTTCTGCGTCGCCAGGAAGCCGGCCGTGTCGAACTCCAGCACGGTGGCGATCTCGTCCAATACGGCGCGCTGCTGCCAGCTCACCGTCATGACGCCCGCGGCGGGATCGGCGGCGACGGCGCCCGCCCGCGCCAGGGTGGCGGCGCAGACGGCGCGGCGGGGATCGGCCTCCGCCAGCCGGCTCAGCCGCTCCGCCAGAAGGCTCGCCTTGTGCCGGTAGAAGAGCGTCTTGTTGTCGAGGAAGTTCAGGTTCAGGTACAGCGCCGGACGGATGCCCTTGCGGCGCAGGATGGGCATCGCCACCTCCGCCACCTCGCGCATGCCGTCGTCGAAGGTGACCAGCAGCGACGGGCGGCGGATCTCCGGCCCGCCCATGGCCGACCCGGTGACCGTGGGCAGGTCCGTCGGCTCGAAGTGCTTCAGGAGGAAGTCGAGATCTTCCGTGAATTCCTTCGGCGTGCGGGGCCGGTAGATGTGCTTGATATGGTCCGGCACCGTGTCGCAGACGGCGTGGTAGACGACGGCCAGCACCGGGCTGCCGTAGGCGTGATGGCAGGCGGTCCCCAGCGGGTTGCGCAACGCGTCCGTCCACCGGAGCCGCCGGCCCAACCCGCCACCGGAAATCACGTCGGCAACGCTCATTCAAATCCTCCCGCGGAAGGGGTCAGAGGGCGTCCGCGCCATCGGGGGCGAGGCGCTTGGGTTGAATCATGGCGGTATGGATCTGGGCCATGGCCTGCGCCTCGGTCGGTGTGCGGACCATGCGGTACAGCATCTTCTTCAGGCCCGGCGGCGTCAGCCGGAAGCCGATCTGAAGCGAGGCCGTCGCCAGGAACTCCGAGTTGGTCAGGAAGCCCGACCGCCAGCACCAGACCCGGAAGGCCCATTCATTCACGGCGTACCGCAACCCGCCGCGGCGGACGCGCTGGGCCATGCTGGTGCGGAAGAGGAGAAGCGCCTCCTGCACCGTTTCCATCCGTGCCCCGGCCTGGAGCAGGCGGACATACAGGTCGTAGTCCTCCAGATTGCCGAAGCAGGAGCGGTAGCCGCCGATGGCGGTCAGCGCCCGCCGCCGCACCATCATGGTGGGGTGCGACAGGACGCAGTGCCACTTCATGCCCTGGCTGATCTCCTCATGGGTCTCCGGGCTGCGCTTCACGCAGGTGACGGCGCCGGGGTCCTGTTCGAACTCGGCGTGCCAGGAGAAGGAGGCGTCCAGAGACCCCTGCTCGGCAAAGGCGCGCGCCTGCGTCTCGAAGCGGTGGGGCAGGCAGATGTCGTCACTGTCCATGCGGGCCACCAGATAGCCCGTGCAATATTGCAGGCCGTCGTTCAGCGCGCGGGCCAAGCCCCCCTGGTTGCGCCGCCGCACCACCACGAGCCGGCAGGCGTTGGACGCCTGATAGCGGGCGATGACCTTCTCCTGTTCCTCCCCGATCCGTCCATCGACCACCAGCACGCATTCGCGCGGAAGGAGCGTCTGCGTATAGACGCTCTCCAGCGCGGCCTGAAGGTTGTCCGCCTTCTCGCCGGCATAGGTGGCCATAAGCACGCTGATCGATTGAGTGTCCCGACCGTCCCTCGGTCCGCTCACGTGATTCATACTTGGTCTCCACCCCTCATGTCGTGGCGACGCGGACGGCGCCCGGCGGTCCGGCCATCGGAGAGTCGTCCCGTAAGGAGCGACGCACGATGGCCATGACCACGGACACCGCGGCCCTGGGAATGGAGGCGTGTGCGTGCCGCCCAAAGCCCCGGTTCCGCGGCACGCGCGCGGAACCGGTTTCGGCGTTCCTTCCCCGGTGGCCGTCGGTCCGACGCCCGTGCGGCGCCGGCCGTCCCGTCCTTGTCGTCGTTTTCAGTGCCGTTCTTGCCCTGTCTCGTCCCTTTCCTTGTCGGTTCTGCAGGGACCTCCCTCCGGTCCGCATCCCGGATCAGGACACCCCTGGCCGTCGTGCCGGCCGGTGCCGGTGCACGCATAGGCACGGAATAGGTCTGTGGACGCTATCAAAGGGCGGATGGCGGGTAAACCTACATAAAGTGCAAGATAAATATCCCCTTCGCAGCGTCCCAAAGGGAAAGCCGTCTGCCACTTTGGTCGATTTGGGGAAAGTGGGGGATACCGTGCGTACTGTGAAGAAATAACGGCTAATCGACATGAAAAACCGGCGAACAGGCGTAACGCTCGGTCTTCATCACTCCGAGAACGCCCAAGCTATTGTGCGGTGCACAAGAAATAGAGATGAAGACGGTGCCGTCGGCGGGGTTGTGCTTTCAATTATTGCCGTTTTGTGTCGCGGGCGGAAGCCGGAAACGCTTCCCCCGGACACGCCAACGCCCGACCAGAGACTGGCCGGGCGCGGACGTTGCCGAAGGGGCGGTAGCGCCGATCGTCAGACGATCGGGTTGGCCTTGGAGGCCGAGGAGATGGTGTTGTTGGTCACCGTCTGCTTGATGCTGTCGGCGATGTTGATCGCCGCACGGCCGTTGTTGTTGTAGAAGGTGTTGTCGTACAGGCTCAGCGTGATCGACCCGGCGCCCTTCAGGTGCTCCATGATGCCGCCGTTGTTGTTGAAGATCTCGTTGCCGTAGATCTTGTAGGTGACATTGGTGCCCTGGTTCTGGCCGATCGAGATGCCGACGTTCGAGTTGCCGAAGATCGTGTTGTTGTAGATCTCGGTGCTCGACTTGGCGAGGATGCCGGCGCCGCGCGGGTTCGAGGAGATCACGTTGTCGTGGATCTTCAGCGTGCTGTTGGCCTGGCTGTGGTCGTGGTACAGCCCGTGCGACCGGCCGTCGCCGCCGCCGCTGCCGTTGTTGACGATCGTGTTGCCGGCGATCTCGCCGCTCAGGATGCGGCCGTTCCAGCCCGAATACACCGCGTCGGTCCGCCAGCCGTTGTCGCTGATGACGCTGTTGGTGATGTACTGGTTGGCGTTGTCGTAGGAGTAGTGGACGATGCCGTAGCCGCCGTTGCCGTCGACCGTCGAGTGATCGATGCGCAGGTTGTTCGACGTGCCGCTCACCACGATGCCCGAGCCCCGGTTGTCCAGGATCTGGGAGTTGGTGACCTTCACGTTGGTGGCGCCGCCGTTGAGCAGCAGACCGGTGTCGTTCGAGCCCGTCATCGTCAGGTTGTCGAACGTGATGTTGTCCTTGTTGTTCAGGCTGACGGCGTAGCTGGCGCCGCTCTTCGCCTTGATGATCGGGTCTGCGCCGGTGCCGTAGGCGCCGTAGATGATCGGCTTGTCGGAGGTGCCGGAGGTGGAGACCAGCAGGCTGTCGGTCCAGGTCTCGCCGCGCTCGAACAGGACCAGCGAACCGGCGGCGAAGTTGGTCGAGTTCACCTTGGCCAGCGACTTCCAGGCTTGGTTCGGGTTGTTGCCCGAGTTGCTGTCGTTGCCGTGCGTCGCGTCGATGTAGAAGACCTGCGAGGCCGGGGTCGCCGGGTAGTCCGACGTGCCGCCGCCCGGGTTCGACGGGGCGGGCGGGGCCGTCGGAGTGGTCGGAGTGGTCGGAGTCGTGGGGGTGGTGGGCGTGGTCGGCGTCGTGGTCGAGGAGGGGAAGAAGTCCTTGGGGGCGGCGACGACCAGCGTACCGTTCCACCACATGCCGGACTGGCCCTTGACCACGTCCTTGCCGTCGAGCGCGCCCTTGTCATAGGTCACCGAGGCATCGGTCGGGTTGACCGCGTTGCCGTTGATGGTGATCTTGTTGACGATCAGGTTGCGGTCCTGGCCGTTCACCGTGGCGTCGTTGTCGTACTGGATCTGGACCTTGTGGGCCTGACCGGGAGCGATGTCGGCGGTGAAGCTGTAGTCCTTGGCGGCGGTGCCGGCGGAGCCCTCGCCGATGACCTTGCCGTCCACCATCACCTTGAAGTGCGGGGCGACGCCGCCCGCCAGATTGCCGGCGGCGTTGACGACGATCTTCGTGGCGCCCGTCACCGCTTCGGCGGTCGCGGCGGGGAAGTATTCCTTGGGGGCGGCGACGACCAGCGTGCCGTCCCACCACATGCCCGACTGGCCCTTGATGACGTCCTTGCCGTCGAGCGCGCCCTTGTCGTAGGTCACCGACGGGTCGGTCGCGTCGAGCGCGTGGCCGTTGATGGTGATCTTGTTGACGATCAGGTTGCGGTCCTGACCGTTCACCGTGGCGTCGTTGTCGTACTGGATCTGGATCTTGTGGGCCTGATCCGCTGTGACGTTGGCGTTGAAGGTGAAGTCCTTGGCGTCGGTGCCGGCGGAGCCTTCGCCGATGACCTTGCCGTCCACCATCACCTTGAAGTGCGGGGCGACGCCGCCCGCCAGATTGCCGGCGGCGTTGATGACGATCTTCGTCGCGTTGTCGGCGGTCGCGACGGCGTCGGCCAGCGCCAGCGGCTGCGCGGTCTGCAGGGCCTGCGCCTGGAGGAGGGAGGCCGGCGTCGCGAAGGAATCGGCGGTGGACACGGAGGTCTCGCTGATGCTCAGATGCGCCGTGTCGGCGCCGAGATCACCGGCGTAGTTGGTGTGGTCGGCCAGATCCTGATGGTGAAGGTCGATACCCAGATCGTCCATGGTCTGCACTCTCTTGCTTGTGGGGACGCCACCGCGTTGGGTGGCCAGCGGGGCCGGCACGCGGTCGGTGCGTCCCCTTCCTTTCGGTTAGCGTCATCGCCTTTTGGCTTACCCCTTAAGACTAGCCGCTTCGCTGTGGCCTTAAATGGGACGATTTTAGGATAATAAATCTCAAATGCGTGATATTTGGGTCACAGTGAGGCCGATCCGCACTGGTGGCGGGGTGGCTCGGTGCTGCAACCGGTGGGAAAAGCGTCGCCGTCACCCGCCGCGGCGACGGGACTGAGCGGAGCGATGCGCAGCCAAGGATGGCGGGGCTGCGGACAAAAAGGAGGATGGTTCCGGAATCAGGCCATCCATTGACTCGCGTCAATCCGCCGGAGCCGGTCCGGGCGTAGCCTTCCTCCATGCATCGCTAAGGAGAAGGTGACATGGAGACGATGGTCTTTCTGGTGCTGGCGCTTCTGCTGACCGGCTTCCTGACGGCGCTGTCGGTGCTGGGCATGGCCACGCTGCACGCCACGGTGCGGGTCATTCTTCCGGCCCGCCGCCCGGTGGCTCCCGTCCGGGTGTCCTGACCGGGTGCCTTATACGATAGGAATCAGAGGGGGAGGGGGCCGTCGTTCTTGACCTCCTCCATCACCGCGTAGGTGCGCGTCTCCCGGACGCCGGGCAGTGACAGCAGCACATCCCCGAGGAACCGCCGGTAGGCCGCCATGTCGGCCACCCGCGTCTTCACCAGATAGTCGAACCCGCCGGCCACCATGTGGCATTCCAGAACCTCCGGCGCGTGTCGGATGGCCTGGGCGAAGCGGTCGAACACGTCGGGCGTCGTCTTGTCGAGCAGCACCTCGACGAACACCATCAGCCCGAAGCCCAGCCGGTGCGGATCGAGCCGCGCCGTGAACCCCGTGACATAGCCGTCCTTCAGCAGCCGCCGCATCCGCTCGCCGGCGGTCGTGGGCGACAGGCCGACCCGCTCCGCCAGATCCACGGCGGAAATCCGCCCGTCCATCTGCAAAATCGCCAGGATGCGCCGGTCGGTTCGGTCAAGCTCCGTCATTTCCACGCTCCGTGCCGTCCTTAGCCGTTGATATCGCGGCTAATGGGCAAAAACAACCGTGGAGGCACGGCGACCTCCGCGATAGTCTGCGGATGCCGCAGTGGAACAAGCAAAACAAAGCGGACGCTGTGGCTTTGAAAAGACGAATTGGATCGGGTGAGAGACACCGTGACCTTCGATATTGGCCCCAACGCCGCGGATGGCGCCGGCACGATCCTGCTGCTGGGCGCCGGACGCATGGGCGGCGCCATGCTGCGCGGCTGGCTGGCGCAGGGCGTGCCGGCCGCCGCGATTTCGGTCGCCGACCCCAGCCCCGCGCCGGATCTGGTCGAACTGGCCGCCCGGACCGGCGTCCGCTTGAACCCGACGGACGGCGCCGCGGTCGATACCGCCCCAGTCGATACCCTCGTGGTCGCGGTCAAGCCGCAGATGGTCGAGAGCGCCGCGGCGGGCGTGCAGGCGACGCTGGCGCCGCACACGCTGGTGCTGTCGATCATGGCGGGCAAGACGCTGGCCGACCTGCGCCGCCTGTTCCCGGCGGCGGGCAGCGTCGTGCGGGCCATGCCCAACCTGCCGGCGGCGGTCGGCCGCGGCGCCACCGTTGCGGTCGCCGAACCGGGCTGCCCGGCCGACCGCAGGGAGCGCGCCGCCTCACTGCTGACCGCCGTCGGGAGCCTGGAGTGGCTGGCCGATGAGGCTCTGGTCGACGCCGCCACGGCTCTGTCCGGTTCCGGCCCCGCCTATGTCTTCTATCTCGTGGAGTGCCTGACCCGCGCCGGGGTGGAGGTGGGGCTGCCCGCCGACGTCTCGGAACGGCTGGCCCGCGCCACGGTCGAGGGGGCGGGGGCGCTGATGGGCGCCACCGGCCAGCCGGCGGCCGAGCTGCGGGCCGGCGTGACCTCCCCCGGCGGGACCACGGCGGCCGGCCTTTCCAAGCTGATGGCCGATGACCACCTCCAGAGTCTGTTGAACGCGACCCTGCGCGCGGCGGCCCAACGCGCCGCCGAACTGGGCGGAACCGGCCCGAAGGCCTGACCCGAAAGCCTGAGAAGCACACCCCTTTTCACCATCAGGGACCGGCTCGCCCCCGGCCTGCGGATTCGAGCGGACGACACCGATGAACAGCATGATCAACCCAACCGCCACCCGGACCGCCACCCCGTCCGCCGCCTCCGGCAGCGCGGCGCCGTTCGCGGACTTCGCCCCGCCGATCCGCCCGGCGACCGATCTGCGCGCCGCAATCACCGCCGCCTACCGCCGGCCCGAGCCGGAGTGCCTGCCCTTCCTGTTCGAGCAGGCGTCGCTGCCGCCCGGCATCGTCACCGCGGCGGCGGCCACCGCCCGCAAGCTGATCACCGCGCTCCGCGCCAAGCCGCGGGGCCGCGGCGTGGAGGGGCTGATCCACGAATACAGCCTGTCCAGCCAGGAGGGCATGGCGCTGATGTGCCTGGCGGAGGCGCTGCTGCGCATCCCCGACCACGCCACGCGCGACGCGCTGATCCGCGACAAGATCGCCGGGGGCGACTGGCAGGCGCATCTCGGCAAGGGCGGCTCGATGTTCGTCAACGCCGCCACCTGGGGCCTGCTGATCACCGGCAAGCTGACCTCGGCGGGCGGCGAGCAGGCGCTGTCCTCCGCCCTGACGCGCCTGATCGCGCGCGGCGGCGAGCCGCTGATCCGCCGTGGCGTCGATTTCGCCATGCGCATGATGGGCGAGCAGTTCGTCACCGGCCAGACCATCCAGGAGGCGCTGACCAACGCCCGCCCGATGGAGGCCGAGGGCTTCCGCTACTCCTACGACATGCTGGGAGAGGCCGCCCTGACGGCGGAGGACGCCGCGCGCTACTACGCCGACTATGAGAACGCCATCCACGCCATCGGCAAGGCGTCGGCGGGGCGTGGCGTCTATGAGGGGCCGGGCATCTCCATCAAGCTGTCGGCGATCCACCCGCGCTATTCCCGCGCCCAGGCCGACCGGGTGATGGACGAGCTGCTGCCGCGCGTGAAGGCGCTGGCGCTGCTCGCCAAGGGCTACGACATCGGCCTGAACATCGATGCCGAGGAGGCCGACCGGCTGGAGCTGTCGCTCGACCTGATGGAATCGCTGTGCTTCGATCCGGATCTGGTGGGCTGGAACGGCATCGGCTTCGTCGTCCAGGCCTACGGCAAGCGCTGCCCCTACGTCATCGACTTCCTGGTCGATCTGGCGCGGCGCAGCGGCCACCGGCTGATGATCCGGCTGGTCAAGGGCGCCTATTGGGACAGCGAGATCAAGCGCGCCCAGCTCGATGGCCTGCCCGACTTCCCGGTCTACACGCGCAAGGTCTACACCGACGTCTCCTACGTTGCCTGCGCCCGCAAGCTGCTGGCCGCCCCCGATGCGGTGTTCCCGCAGTTCGCCACCCACAACGCCCAGACGCTCGCCACCATCTATGAGATGGCCGGCAGCGACTTCCAGGTCGGCAAGTACGAGTTCCAGTGCCTGCACGGCATGGGCGAGCCGCTCTACAAGGAGGTCGTCGGCCCGCTGAAGCGGCCCTGCCGCATCTACGCTCCGGTCGGCACGCACGAGACGCTGCTGGCCTATCTGGTCCGCCGCCTGCTGGAGAACGGGGCCAACAGCTCCTTCGTCAACCGCATCGCCGACCCGGCGGTCCCGGTCGACGAACTGGTCGCCGATCCGGTGGCGGTCGCCAGGGCCATCGCCCCGCTGGGCGCGCCGCACGCGCTGATCGCCCTGCCGCGGAACCTCTACGCGCCGGAGCGGGCGAACTCCGCCGGCCTCGACCTGTCCGACGAGACGGAGCTGGCCCGCCTGTCCGCCGCCCTGTCGGCGAGCGCCGAAATGACCTGGACCGCAGCACCGCTGCTGGCCGACGGCGAGCGGGCGGGGCAGCCCCAGCCGGTGCGCAACCCCGCCGACCGCCGCGACGTGGTCGGCTCGGTGACCGAGGCGAGCGAGGCCCTGGTGGCGGAGGCCTTCGGCCACGCCGTCGCGGCGGCGCCCGCCTGGGCCGCCACCCCGCCGGAGGAGCGCGCCGCCAGCCTGTTCCGCGCCGCCGATGCCATGCAGGAGCGGATGCCGACCCTGCTCGGCCTGATCGTCCGCGAGGCCGGGAAGTCGCTGCCCAACGCCATCGCCGAGGTGCGGGAGGCCATCGACTTCCTGCGCTATTACGGGGCGCAGGCGCGCGACCGTTTCGACAACGCCACCCACCGCCCGCTGGGGCCGGTGGTCTGCATCAGCCCGTGGAACTTCCCGCTGGCCATCTTCTCCGGCCAGATCGCCGCGGCGCTGGCCGCCGGCAACCCGGTGCTGGCGAAGCCGGCCGAGGAAACCCCGCTGATCGCCGCCGAGGCCGTGCGCATCCTGCACGCCGCGGGCATTCCCGCCGGGGCGCTCCAGCTTCTCCCCGGCGCGGGCGAGGTCGGCGCCGCCCTGGTCGGGAATGAGGCGGTGCGCGGCGTGATGTTCACCGGCTCCACCGAGGTGGCGCGGCTGATCCAGCGCCAGCTCGCCGGGCGCCTGCTGCCCGACGGCGCGCCGATCCCGCTGATCGCCGAGACCGGCGGCCAGAACGCCATGATCGTGGACAGCTCCGCCCTGGCCGAGCAGGTGGTCGGCGACGTGATCGCGTCTGCCTTCGACAGCGCCGGGCAGCGCTGCTCCGCCCTGCGCATCCTTTGCCTGCAGGAGGACGTGGCCGACCGCACGCTCGCCATGCTGAAGGGCGCCATGCGGGAGCTGCGCATCGGCAACCCCGACCGGCTGGCGGTCGATGTCGGCCCGGTCATCAGCGAGGAGGCCCGCGCCACCATCGCCGCCCACATCGAGGCGATGCGCGCCAAGGGCCGCAACGTGGAGTTCCTGCCGCTGCCCGCCGAGACGGCGGAAGGCACCTTCGTCGCCCCGACCGTGATCGAGATCGGCGGCATCCATGAGCTTGAGCGGGAGGTCTTCGGCCCGGTCCTGCACGTCGTCCGCTTCCACCGCGACGACCTCGACGCGCTGGTCGACTCCATCAACGCCACCGGCTACGGCCTGACCTTCGGCCTGCACACCCGCATCGACGCGACCATCGAGCGGGTGACCGGGCGGATCGGGGCGGGCAACGTCTACGTCAACCGCAACACCATCGGCGCGGTGGTGGGGGTGCAGCCTTTCGGCGGCCACGGCCTGTCGGGCACCGGTCCCAAGGCGGGCGGTCCGCTCTACCTCTCCCGCCTGCTCAGCCGCCGGCCCAAGGGCTGGCTGGAGTTCCGCGGGCCGGACGCGGCGCGCGCGGCGGGGCTGGCTTACGGCGAGTGGCTGCGCGCCAAGGGCTTCACGGCCGAGGCGTCGCGCTGCGCCGGCTATGTGGCGCGCAGCGCCATCGGCGGCGGCGCGGAGCTGAACGGCCCGGTGGGCGAGCGCAACCTCTATGAGCTGCACGGACGGGGCCGCGTCCTGCTGTTGCCGCAGACGCGGACGGGCCTGCTGCTCCAGCTCGGCGCGGTCCTGGCGACGGGCAACAGCGCCGCGGTGGACGCCCCGCCGGAGCTGGCCGAACTGCTGCGTGGCCTGCCCCCGGCGCTGGCCGCCAAGGTGCGGACCACGGCGGATTGGCGGGACGTCGGGCCGCTCGCCGCGGTTCTGGTCGAGGGCGAGCGCGAGCGCGTGACCGCCGTCAACCGGCGCGTCGCGGAGTTGCCCGGCCCGATCCTGCTGGTGCAGGCGGCGACGGCCGAGGCGCTGGCGGCGGGACGGGGCGAGGGCTACGACCTCGATCTGCTGCTCAACGAGCGGTCGGTCAGCGTCAACACCGCGGCGGCCGGCGGCAACGCCAGCCTCGTCGCGATGAGCTGACCGGGGCGCTGCTGACCGGGGCGCTGACCAGGGAACGGACGGGTTGCGGGTCGGGCGGTGCGCCGCCTATCCCGCAATCTCCCGTTCGACCACCAGCTCCTCGCCGTCGATCCGCAGGAAGGACCCGACCTCCAGATCGCCACGTGCGATGGCGTCGTTGATGATGATCTGCGCCTCCGCGAGTGTGATCGTCCGGTCTTCGAAGAAAACCGACCCGTCGGCGTGGCGGATGATCCGGAACGTTGCGGTGGCCATCCGGGTATTCTCCTTTGGCAATGCCCTTTCGATAACCGGCGCGCGGCGCATTCGTCGCGCCGGCATCGATTCTCGCGCGGTGCCGCGGCCATCGGACGGGACGCCGGGTGTGTCAATGACCGGAATGTTCTATCTGCGGATAGTTGACCGAACGCGAACCAACGGGTAGCCAAGAGGAGCGGAAGCTCCGCAGCGCAGGAGGATCATCAGGGTGAAAGACGACGCCGAACTCATCCGCCATCCGTTTTCCGAAGCACCGGACAATGGGACGGTCCGGGAGGTGGCGCCGGGTGTGCTATGGCTGCGCCTGCCGCTGCCCTACGCGCTGGACCACGTCAACCTCTACCTGTTCGAGGAAGGGGATGGCTGGGCGCTGTTCGACACCGGGCTGGGCGACGATGTCAGCCGCGAGTGCTGGGACCGGCTGCTGCGCGGTCCGCTGGGCGGCAAGCCGATCGTCCGGCTGGTGGTCAGCCATTTCCACCCCGACCATGTCGGTCTGGCCGGCTGGCTGCACGAGCGTTTCGCCCCGCCGCTGCACATGACGCAGAGCGAGTATTTCTACGCCAAGCTGCTGCAGCAGGGCCGCGATCCCCAGACGCTGGAGGCGCAGGAGACCTTCTACCAGACCGGCGGCCTGTCGCCCGACGAGATCCAGCAGATGCTCGGCCGCGGCCTCAGCTACCTGAACCGCACGACCGGGCTGGCCCCCAGCTTCGAGCGGATGATCCCCGGCCAGACCATGCGGCTGGGCGGGCGCGACTGGCGCATCCTGACCGGCGGCGGCCATTCGCCGGAGCAGGCGATGCTCTATTGCCCCGCGGACCGGCTGTTCCTGGCTGCCGATCAGGTCATCGCGCGCATCTCCCCCAACGTCAGCGTCTCGGCGATGCAGCCCAAGGCCGACCCGTTGGGGCTCTACCTGTCGTCGCTGGCCGCGATCCGCGAGGAGGTGGCGGCGGACTCGCTGGTCCTGTCCGGTCACAGGCTGCCCTTCTACGGGCTGGACCACCGCACCCGCGCGCTGGAGGCCCACCACGTCGACCGTTGCGCGCAGATCGCCGAGGCCTGCCGCGCCAAGCCGCTGAGCTGCAAGGAGCTGGTGCCGGTGCTGTTCCGCCGCGCGCTGGATTCCCACCAGCTCAGCTTCGCCTTCGGCGAGGCGCTGGCTCACATCAACCACATGGTCGGGCTCGGCGAACTGCGCACCGAGACGCGGGCCGACGGGGTGCTGGCCTATCACAGCGCTTGATCCGGCGGGCGTTGCCTCATCGGCAGACGCGGTACGGCCCCATGTCGAGGTGGAAGTGGTCGCGGTGGGCCTCGTTGTAGTCGGGGCCCAGCACCGCGCGGAAGACCTCGCAGGCGCCGTCGCGCACCTCGCGCAGGAAGGCGGCCTTGCGGCCGTCCGCCGGCGTCCAGTCGCCGGGCAGGGCGATGGTGGTGCCGTCGGCCAGCGTGAAGCCGGCGATATCGACGGCGTTGGCGGTGGCGTGTTCGCTGCGGCGCCCCTCCGCCCGGCCGTAGACGTTGCGGCAGGCGTAGCTTCCCAGATGCCGGACCCGTGTCACCGGCTGGCCGAAATGCCGCTGCGCCGCGGGCTGGAGCGTGTGCGTCTCGAACAGCATCCAGGCGGCGGCAAGCGGGCAGGTGACGGTGAAGCCGCTGTTGAAGGCCACGGCGGAGCGGCTGACCTGCACCGCATCGGTCAGGCCGCAGTCTGGACCGGTCTGCCGGTCGGTCACCGGACTGAAGCGCAGGCCTGTGGCGCCCAGGACGGCGTGACACTGCCGGGGGGCGCCGTCCAGCCGGGACAGCTTGAGGCGCGTCAGCAGGTTCGGGGCCTCCGTGATGTCCAGCGGCGCCCAGGGGTCGTAGCGGGATGGAACCGTCACCGCGCCCGTTCCCACCAGCGCCGCCCCGCCGGCGGCCAGAAAGAGCAGGAGCGCCGTCCAGCGCAAGAACCGTCCCATGCGTCTGCCCAAATTTCCCGTTGCGGCACCTCAGGCTGAACAGCGGGAACGCCCGCATGGCTCCCCCGGATCGTATTCCCCCTAATTGCTTATGAACCGGCGGTGGGGGCGGACTGTTGTCCAAGCGGCGGTTCATCCGTTCGTGCAATTGGACGGAGCGTGACTTCCATGCCACAGTTCCAGCGTTGCCCTTCGTCACGCGGTGAGGGAGAGTCCGATGTCCGATGCACACGATGAAGTCCTGGCCATGCAGGGCCGGACCGAACGCGCGAATTCCACGATCCCGCTCACCGCTTCCTCCGCGCTGGCCTCCGCCGCCGCGCTGTTTCGGAAGATCGAAACGCCTCCGCCTCCGTCTCCGCCCGCCGAGGAGTGGATCGTCGGCGACGCCGGGGCCTTCGGCATCGGCGCCTACGGCCGCCTGCCCACCGCCGTTCCGGCGGCTTCGGTGGCGCCGGAACTGCTGGCGCGGCGGGAGTTGGCGGCACGGCTCGACGGCGGGATGGCCGAGGACACCGCCGGCTGAGGCGCGATCGTCGCTCAGCCGTCCTTGCGGTACAGGGCGACCAGCGCCGTGAGGACGGCGGGGTCGTCGTAGCGGCCGAGGAACAGGTCGCCGATGGCCCGGCGCAGCAGGATGCTGATCCGGGCGCGGGCGCGGCCATGAACGGCGCCCTCCAGCCGGCGGCAGCGGTTGCACAGCAGGCGGACCCGCTCGACCGCCGAGCGGGTGATGCGCAGCGCCTCGACGCTGACCAGGATGTCGGTGGTGGCGGCGTATTCGGCAGCCTCCGGCCAGGGCACGCGGCGCCCGCGGCCGTCGCGCCACGTCTCGTCCGCCCCGTCGTACCAGCGCCCGTCGGGCAGGCAGCGCACGACGACCCCGTCGGGCCGCCCGCAGCAGCGGCAGCGCAGATTCCCCGAGGTCTCCCCCACACGCACCGGGTCAAGATAGGGCGCACGGATCTGCATCCGGCTCCCGGAGCGTGTCTGCCTGCCCCGCATCGGCTGTTCCATTCCCTTGGATCGGAGTCCCCGCGCGGGGGAGGTCCCCGGCGGGACGGGGACCATGACACGGAACGGCCGGTTCCGCGCGTGACTTCTGCGCGGGTCAGGCCGCGAAGGGCATCAGCAGCAGCGTGACCGAGGCCAGCGTGAAGGCGGCCATGGAGCGGCGTCCCACGGCGACGGCGGCCTCGTCCTGCCCGCTCTCCTCCAGGCGCAGCGCCAGGAAGCCCTGGGCCATGCCCGACGCGAAGGTGATGATGTGGATGATCGCGAGGCCGGGCAGCGCGTCCAGCCCCAGCAGCAGGGTGACCGCGCCCAGCACCATGCCGTTGAAGGCGGCCTGCCGCAGGATGGGTTCCCAATGCTCGCGGGCGACGAAGGTTTCGACCATGTCCAGCGGGTGGCCGTTCCGCTCGTCCGGATCGGTGTACAGGCTCATGGCTGGGCTCCACAGGCTTGGTGGGCTCCGCCCGACAGGGTCTCAGGGCGGTGCGGTGTCAGGATCGGCGGATGCTGTCCGCCATCTTCTTGGCGACGGTCAGCAGATCGCCGTCGGCCTTGTTGCCGGTGACGGTGTAGGCGACCAGCCCGGCCCGCCAGTAGACGAGCCGCAGGCTGTCCTGCACGACGGTGTGCAGCGTGCCATCCTGCGCCGGACCTCCCGACGCGACGAACAGGGTCAGCAGTTCGCCGTCCGGTTCCCTGTAGAGAAACTGGAGAGCGGTGCCATGGTTCCATGGAACGATGCTGGCCCGGATCAGGGTCAGTTCCGGACCGATGGCGGGAAGCGCCACCGTCATGCCGCGGCCCTCTGGCAGCGGCACCTGGGCGGTCTGCGCCGGGACCGGCGTTGCGTCCATCTGGGGCGGGGCCGGCTGCAGCGTGTTGAGCGCGACCGCCTTGGAATGGGCCTCCGCCGCCTCGTCCGCGAAGGCGGGGACATCATCGACCGCGCCGGCCAGTTGCGGCCCGGCGGTCCCGCCCGACTGCACCCACACGGTCAGGCTCCACCCCCCCATGACCAGCAGCATGGCGGCGGCCAGCGGGGCGACCCGCCGGGAGAAGCGGTCCATGTCCAGGCGCCAGCGCAGGCGTCCCGCCAGCGTTTCGGTTTCCCGCACCGAAACGGCGGCCATCATGTCGAGGCCAAGCTTCAGCATTTCCTGCTGGTGCCGATACTCGTCCAGCTTGGCGGCCAGGGCCGGGTTGACGGCGAGCTGCGCTTCGAAGGCGGCGCGGCGGGCCGGCTCCATCTCCCCGTCCATGTAGAGATGCAGGTCGACGTCCTGGTTGAGGCTGATGGGATCGCCGCCCATGGCTCACCTCACCGCCCGCAGGGCGGTCTGGGCGCGGTCGCCTTGGCCGATCTCCCGGCGGCCGATCTCCCGGCGGCCCATTTCCCGATGGCCCATCTCGACGCGCAACGCCTCCCGCCCGCGGGCCAGGCGCGACATCAGCGTGCCGAGCGGGATGTCCAACTGGCGGGCGGCCTCCTGGTAGCTCATGCCCTCCACGGCGACGAGGGTGAGGACACGGCGCTGCTCGTCGGGAAGGGTGGAGAAGGCTTCGATGGTCCGCATCAATTCGACATGGTCGGGCTGGTTGGGCGGCATCTGCCCGTAGGCCATGGCCTCGATGGCCGAGGCGCCGCGCGCCCGCACCTGCTCCCGCCGCACCCCGTTGACGTGGACGTTGTGCAGGATGCCGAACAGCCAAGACCGCAGGTCGCCGTTCGGCCGGAAGGTTCGGGAACCGGAAATGGCGCGCACCAGCGTCTCCTGCACGAGATCCTCCGCATCGTCGCGGTTGCGCGCCAGCGCGAGGGCGTAGCGGCGCAGGGAGCGCAGTTGATTCGACAGTTGATCGCGCAGGCTGAACGTCACGTCTCCACCCCGTGGACTGGATTTTCCCGATTTCCTGCTCTGTTTTCGTTTCGGGAGGGCCTTTTAATCCCGGGGCGGGACGCTTTCCGCGGTCAATCGTCGTCGTGGTCGCGGGACGGCCGGTGCAGGGAGCCGTCGGCGAGGATGATCTCGCTGGCCATCAGCCCGCCCTTGCTGGCACGTCCGGTGACGGTGATGGGTGCGCCTTGCGCAATGCCTTCCGGTAGGGCGCCGCGCATCCTGACATCCGTCCGGCCGCTGTCGTCCTGAACGGTCATCCAGTTGACGCCCACCGCGGCGACCGACCCGGAGACGGTGCCGCCCCCGGTCCGCAGCACCTCGGCGACCGGCTGCGGCGAGGCGGCCTGAACCCTGCGGTGCCGCTCGCCGGCATCGGCGGAACCGGACAGCAGAAGGGCGACGAAGGCCGCCGCCAGGACGGGGGCGGCCAGGGCGGGGAGGGTGGTGGAAGGGCGCATGATCCTGTCTCCATCGCAAGGGGCGGGAGGTCCGCCCGAACAGGAAGGATCATGGCAGGGTGCGGCTGAGCCTCGCCTGAACGGGGCGTTCAACCGCGGTTCAGGGAGGCCGGTCACAAACCGCTTGATCGGCGGGGGGCAGCTTATAAATTAGAAATGACTCATTTTTAGGGTGGACGTGGCTCATGCCATCCATCGAGCCGCCGCTCGACCCCGCCGAGCTGGAAGAGCGGGCTGCCGAGGCGGAAGCCTTCCTGCGCTCCATCGCCAGCCGTCACCGGCTGATGATCCTGTGCAGCCTGCTGGACGGGGAAATGCCGGTGGGCGACCTCGCGCGGCGGCTCGGCCTGTCGCAGTCGAACCTGTCGCAGCATCTCGCCAAGCTGCGGGACGAGGGGCTGGTCGCCACCCGGCGCGACGGCACCTCGATCCACTACCACATCGGGTCGGACCGGGTGCGGCCGATCCTGCTGGAACTGTACCGCCAGTTCTGCGTCGGCGCGCGCTGCGTGGCTGATGCGGACCCCAGCCCCTGAAACACTCCCTTCAGCGCTCGATCGGGCCGGACGCGGCCATCCAGGCGGCCATGCCGCCGCTCAGCCGATGAATGTCTCTGGAAAACCCGGCAGCCGCCATCCTGGCCGACGCCGGGCCGCAGCGCCGCCCGCTTTGGCAATGGAAGACCAGATGCTTGCCCGTCGCGTCCGGCACGCGGGCCGGGTCGAACTGCGACAGCGGCACCAGCGTGGCGCCGGGGATGTGACCGGCGCGGTGCTCTTGCGGCTCGCGGACATCGACGATCACCGCCGAGCCGTCCTTCAGCCAGCCCATGACGGTGGCGGCGTCGACGGTCTTGATCTGGTCGCTCATGGGGTTTGCGCTCCGGTTGAGGCCGAGGAAGGAGAGTAGGGTCTTGAGCATGGTCATCCCTGGACGTTGGAAGGTTCACGATGGTCAGTGGCTTCCCCGCGCAGGACGATGTAGATCGCCGGGATCACCAGCACCGTCAGGAGGGTCGAGCTGAACAGCCCGAACAGCAGCGAGATCGCCAGCCCCTGGAAGATCGGGTCGGTCAGGATGAAGGCGGCGCCGATCATCGCGGCGACGGCGGTCAGCAGGATCGGCTTGAAGCGGATCGCCCCGGCCTCCAGCACCGCCGCGCGCAGCGGCATCCCGCGCTCCCGCAGATGGCGGATGAAATCCACCAGCAGGATGGAGTTGCGCACGATGATCCCGGCCAGCGCGATGAAGCCGATCATCGAGGTGGCGGTGAAGGCCGCGCCGAACAGCCAGTGGCCCAGCACGATGCCGATCAGCGTCAGCGGCACCGGCACCAGGATGACCAGCGGCAGCTTGAAGCTGCCGAACTGCGCGACGACCAGCAGATAGATGCCCAGGATCGCCACCCCGAAGGCCGCCCCCATGTCGCGGAAGGTGACATAAGTGATTTCCCACTCGCCATCCCACAGCAGCACCGGCCGGCTCTGGTCGTCGGGCTGGCCGTGCAGCCGGACCTCCGGCGCGGCGGCGAGCCCGGCGGCGGCCCAATCGACGGTTTCCAGCCGCTCCTGCACCGCCAGCATGCCGTAGATCGGCGCCTCGAACCGCCCGGCCAGATCGGCCATGACCATCTCCGCGAAGCGCCCGTTGTGGCGGAACAGCGTGTGGGAAGCCGGTTCGCGGGTCATCGTCACCAGATCGCCGAGCTCCACCGTGCCGCGCGCCCCCGGAACCGGGGTGGCGAGCAGGCGCTCGGACAGGAACAGGCCGGAGCGCGGCATCCGCACGGCGATCTCGATGGGGGTGCGCCCCGCGCCGCGGTGCGAGTAGCCGACCGGAACGCCGCCGGTCAGCGCGCGCAGCGTGTCGTATACCGCCTGCTCCTCCACGCCGTGGAACTCCAGGCTTTCGCGGTCCAGCGCGAAACGCAGCCGGTCGCCGGTCGGGCGGATGCTGTTCTCCACGTCGACGATGAAGTCCACGCCGCGGAAGGCGTCCTCCACCGCCAGCGCCGCCTTGCGCCGCGTCTCGGCGTCGGGGCCGTAGACCTCCATCAGCAGGGTGGACAGCACGGGCGGGCCGGGCGGCACCTCGACCACCTTCAGCACGGCCCCGGCGGGCAGGGAGAGGGTGGAGAGCCGCGCCCGGATGTCGAGCGCGACCGCGTGGCTGCTGCGGCTCCGCTCGCCCTTGGGGGCGAGGTTGACCTGGAGGTCGCCCTGCTCCGGCTGGTCGCGCAGGTAGTAGTGCCGGACCAGACCGTTGAAATTGAAGGGAGAGGCGGTCCCGGCATAGGCCTGGACGCTGGCCAGTTCCGGCAGATCGGCGATCTTTTGTGCTGCGGCGAGCAGGGCGCGCTCCGCGTCCTCCGGCGCCGCGCCGCGCGGCAGGTCGAGCACCACCTGAAGCTCCGACTTGTTGTCGAAGGGCAGCAGCTTCACCGCCACGTCCTTGCTGTAGAACAGACCCGTCGAGGCGAGGGTGGCCACCCCGACCGCCAGCAGGAAGATCCAGGCGCGGCGCTTGCTGCGCACCAGCGGGCGCGCGGCGGCGCGGTAGAGGCGGCCCAGCCGCCCACCGCCGTCCTCGCCATGCCCGTTCCCGTGCGCCGGCAGCTCCCCCGGACGCAGCGTCACCATCAGCCAGGGCGTCAGCACCATGGCGACGAAGAAGCTGAAGACCATGGCGGCGGAGGCGTTGGCCGGGATCGGGCTCATGTAGGGGCCCATCAGGCCGGAGACGAACATCATCGGCAGAAGCGCGGCGATGACCGTCAGGGTGGCGACGATGGTCGGGTTGCCGACCTCCGCCACCGCCTCGACGGCGGCCTGGACCTTGCTCCGCCCGTCGCGCATCGACCAATGGCGGTCGATGTTCTCCACCACCACGATGGCGTCGTCGACCAGGATGCCTATGGAGAAGATCAGGGCGAACAGGCTGACCCGGTTGATGGTGTAGCCCATCAGCCAGGACGCGAACAGGGTCAGCAGGATCGTCGTCGGGATGACGACCAGGGTCACCAGCCCTTCGCGCCAGCCGATGGCTAGGATGATCAGCCCGACGATGGTGACGGTGGCGAGCGCCAGATGAAACAGCAGCTCGTTCACCTTCTCGTCGGCCGTCTCGCCGTAGTTGCGGGTGACGGTCAGCGTCAGGTCCCTGGGCAGCCCCTCCGCCTGGATGGCCTGAACGCGCTCCAGCACGCGGTCGGCGATGGTGACGGCGTTGGCCCCGGCGCGCTTGGCGATGGCGATGGTGACGGCGGGGGTACGGACCAGCCCGCCCTTGCCGTCCGGCACCAGATGCCAAGCGCTGCTCTCGTCGGGGCGCGCCCCCGCCACCACGTCGGCGACGTCCTTCACATAGACGGGCCGCCCGTCGCGTGTGGTGACCAGAAGCAGCCCGATGTCCGTCGTCCCCTGAAGGGTCTGGCCGGCGACCACCGGCAGGCTGCCGCCCGTGCTGCGCAGCGACCCGGAGATGAAGGAGCGGTTGGCGTTCCTCACCTTGTCGACGAGCTGGTTCAGCGTGACTCCGTAGAGCGCCAACCGCTCCGGGTCGGGCTCCACGCGGATCTGGTCGGGGCTCCCCCCGACGATGAAACTGCGCCCGACATCCTCGACCTGGGTGAGCTGGCCCAGCAGGTCGTCGGCCACGCCGTGCAGGGCGTTGACGGTCCAGCGCCCGGCGGCCTCCGCCCGGGGCGACAGGGTGAGCGTCAGGATGGCGACGTCGTTGATGCCGCGCCCAACGATCAGCGGTTCCGGGATGCCCAGCGGGATGCGGTCCATGCTGGCCCGCACCCGCTCGTGCACGCGCAGGATGGCGTCGTCGGACGGGGTGCCGACGAGGAAGCGCGCGGTGACCACCACACGGTCGTCCATGGTCTGGCTGTAGGTGTGCTCCACCCCGTCGATGCCCTTGACGATCTCCTCCAGCGGCCGGGTGACCAGCTCCACCGCGTCGCCGGCCTTCAGCCCGTCGGCCTGGACGAGGATGTCGACCATGGGGACGCTGATCTGCGGCTCCTCCTCGCGCGGGAGGGACATCAGGGCGATGGCGCCGACCGCCAGCGAGGCGAGCAGCAGCAGCGGGGTCAGGGGGGAGCGGATGAAGGTCCGCGTCAGCACCCCGGACAGGCCGAGCCTCATGGGGTCCCCCTCACGAGCCCGCCGGGCGGACGATGACGTCGCCGGGCTTCAGGCCGGACAGGATCTCCAGCCCACCGGGCCGATCGCCGACCGTGGGAATCTCACCGCCCGCCTGGACCGGAACCTCCGTCCCGTCGGCCAGCCGGACGAAATCGGTGCCGAAGCGGCGCAGCAGCCAGTCCGGCGGGATCACCACCGCGTCGCGCGTGCCGGTGGCGACATAGACCCGCGCCCGCTCGCCGACGAAGAAGTCGCCGAGACCGCTGACCGTGGCGTCGGCAACCACCCGACCGCCGGCCATCTCCGGATAGACCTGCCGCACGGCGCCGCGCGCCAGCGCCGTGGCTCCGGGATCGGCGGAGGCCACCGGGGCCAGCCCGCGCTGGCCGACCAGCACCGGGTCGCCCTCCTTCAGGAAGCGGGCGTGCCGCTCCGGCAAGCGCAGCCGCAGAATGTAGGTGTCGGTGGCGATGCCGGCGACCGGCTCGCCCGGCATGACCACAGCGCCGGCGATCACCCTGACCTGGAGAACGCGCCCGGCGGCCGGGGCCAGCACCTCCCCCTCCTGCAACTGCTGGGCGACGACGGAGCGTTCGGCCTCCATGGCGGCGATCTGGGCGCGGGCGACGTCCAGCGCCGCCTGGGCGTCGTCCAGCCGCTGCTGCGTGCCGGTGCCGCTGGCGCGGAGCTGGCGGGCGCGGCCCAGCTCCAGCTCCGCCTGATGCTGCTGCGCGGTCAGCGCCTGGATGCGCGCGTCGAGTGCTGTGAGCTGGAGCGGCAGCTTGGGGTCGCGCACGGTCGCGATGACCTGCCCGACGGTCACCTTGTCGCCCTCCCTCACCGTCAGATCGGCGACGGTCCCGCCGATGCGGGTGCGGGCCATCGTCTCGCGCACGCTTTCCACCGTGGCGAAGACGGCCTTCAGGTCCTCCACCGGGCGCGGCTGGACGGTCAGGGTGCCGGACTCGGCCGCCATTGCGGATGCGGGCAGGAGGAGCGCCAGCAGGGCAACGGCGAGCAGCACCTTGCGGGCTGGCGTGTATGGGACGAGCGAGCGGGGCATGGTGGGCCACTTCAGACGGGGGAGCGGAACGCGTGGTGTCTTGACTCCATAATTTAGATATTACTAAATTAGTGGCAACGAATGAAATGACCCCGCCAACCGGTACGGGGGGACCGCATTATGAGCATCGACCGCGTCGTCATGGCTTTCGCCGGAGCCATGATTCTGCTGAGCCTCGCCCTGTCCCAAATGCACGGTCCGAACTGGCTGTGGCTGACGGTCTTCGTCGGGGCCAACCTGCTCCAGGCGGCCTTCACCGGCTTCTGCCCGCTGGCGATCGTGCTGAAGCGGATCGGCCTGCGCCCCGGCGTCGCCTTCCCCTGAGCGCATGCGCCCGCGCGGATTGAAAGCGTCGGCGTAAGGGTGTATGCGGCGCGTCGGGGGCCGTTCCCGCGGTTCCCCGCGTCTTCACCCGTCCGAAGGATGCCATGCGGTTCACGGTCCGCCCGGGTTGCCTGATGCTGGCGCTGTTGGGGGCGCTCTCCGCCGGGCTTCCCGCCCAGGCGGCGGAGCCGCCGATTCGCGTCGGCGTGCTGGCCTACCGTGGCGGCGACCATGCGAACGCGGTGTGGGAGCCGACCGTCCGCTATCTGGCCGACCGCTTTCTGCGGCGCGGGGCGGAAATGGTGCCGCTCGACCTGCCGGGCATGGACGCGGCGGTGGCCGCCGGCAGCGTCGATTTCGTGCTGACGAACACCGGCAATTACGTGGAGCTGGAGGCCCGCCACGGCGTCACCCGCATCGCCACGCTCCATTCCTCCCGCTCCGGCGCGTCGGGGGCTGCGGTGGGCTCGGCCCTGATCGTCCGGGCCGGGCGCGACGACATCCGCAGCCTCGCCGACCTGAAGGGCAAGTCCGTGATGGCGGTGGACCCCGACGCCTTTGGCGGCTTCCAGATCGCCTGGGGGGCGATGCTGACGGCTGGGGTCGATCCCTACACCGATTTGAAGGAGCTGCGCTTCTCCGGTTTTCCTGTGGACCGCGTCGCCTTCGCCGTCCGCGACGGCGCGGTGGACGCCGGCGTGCTGCGCGCCTGCGTGCTGGAGGAGCTGGCCGCGGAAGGCCACCTCGACCGCGCGGCTTTCCAAATCGTCGGCACCCGGACGGAGCCGGGATTCGGCTGCGCCCTGTCCACCGGGCTCTACCCCGACTGGCCGCTCGCCCGGCTGGCCAAAACGCCGGAGGACTTGGCGAAGGCAGTGGTGGTCGCTCTGTTCCAGATGCCGGACGGCCATCCGGCGGCGCTGGTCGGCGGCTACGAGGGCTGGACGGTGCCGATGGACTACCAGCCGGTCCACGGCCTGTTTCGCAGCCTCCGCATCGGCCCCTACGAGCATCTGCGCGACGTCACCCTGCTCGACCTCGCACGGGAGCATTGGCACTGGCTGGCGCTGGCGGCGCTGGCCCTGCTGTGGTGGGCGGTCCATTCGCTGCGGGTGGAGCATCTCATCAAGGTGCGCACGGCGGAACTGCGCGCGGCCAACCGCGAGCTGCGCCACGAGATGGCCGAACGCCGCCGCGCCGAGGACACCGCGCGGGAACGGCAGAAGGAGATGGACCATGTGGCCCGCCTCTCCATCCTCGGCGAGATGGCCAGCAACATCGCGCATGAGCTGAACCAGCCGCTCGGCGCCATCGCCAACTACGCGCGCGGCTGCACGCGGCGGCTGGAGGCCGGGGTGGGCAGCGCCGCGGAGTTCGCGGAGGCCTCCCGCGCCATCGCCGCCCAGGCCGACCGCGCCGGGCAGATCATCGCGCGCATCCGCGACTTCGTGCGCAAGCGCGCCGTCCAGCTGGAGCCGGCCGACGTCAACGGCGCGGTGGAAGCGGCGTTGCAGCTCTGCGAGGGGCGGGCGCGCAGCGGCAACATCCCGGTCACCCGCGACCTGACCCCCGGCCTGCCGCCGGTGCTGGCCGACCGGGTGCAGATCGAGCAGGTCGTGCTCAACTTGGTCAAGAACGCGCTGGACGCCATGGATGATGGGGCGGGGGAGGGCAGGGGCGTCACCGTGCGCACCGGGCTGGACGGGGAGGGGCGGGTGGAGATCGCGGTGGCCGATCGCGGGCACGGCCTGTCGGAGGACGCGCGAGCGCGGCTGTTCGATCCCTTCTTCACCACCAAGCCCGGCGGCATGGGCCTCGGCCTGTCGATCTGCCGGACCATCGTGGAAAGCCATGGCGGCCATCTCTGGGCCACCGATCATCCGGGCGGGGGCACCGTGGTGCGCTTCGTCCTGCCCGCAGCGGAGGAGAAGGTAGATGCAGGCTGACGCGGCCCGCACCGTTTACGTGGTGGACGACGATCCGGCGATGCGCCATTCGCTGGGCTGGCTGATCGGCTCGCTGGGCGTGGCGGTGGAGTCGTTCGGCTCCGGCGAGGAGTTCCTGCGCGCCGTCCGCGCCGACCGGCCCGGCTGCCTCGTCACCGACGTGCGGATGCCGGGCATGAGCGGGCTGGAACTGCAGGACACGCTGGCCCGCGCCGGCTCCGTGCTGGCCGTCGTGGTCATCACCGGCCACGGCGACGTGCCGATGGCCGCCCGCGCCTTTCGCGCCGGGGCGGTGGACTTCATCGAGAAGCCCTTCAACGACCAGCTCCTCCTCGACCGGGTGCACGAGGCGCTGGAGACGTCCCGGCGGGCGTGGGAGGCGCAGGCGCGCAAGGCCCATGTCCGCGCCCTGCTGGCCCGCCTGACCCCGCGGGAGCGGCAGGTCGCTGATCTGGTGGTGCAGGGCAAGCCCAACAAGGTTGTCGCGGCGGAGATCAACCTCAGCCTGAAGACGGTGGAGGTGCACCGCCACAACGTCATGGACAAGCTGGAGGTCGCCTCCGTCTCCGACCTGACCCGCCTTCTCTTGGAAGCGGAGTAGCGCTCAGACGGCCGCCATCGCCTGCCGCACCCAGCCGAGCAGGGCGGGCAGCGGCATCGCCCCGGCGGTGCGGGCCACTTCGCGCCCGTGATGGACCAGCACGAGGGTCGGGATGCTGCGCACGCCGAAGCGGGCGGCCAGATCGGGTGCGGCCTCGGTGTCGACCTTGGCGAGGCGGACGTGCGGCTCCAGCCGGCCGGCGGCTTGCTCGAAGACTGGCGCCATCATCCGGCACGGCCCGCACCACTCCGCCCAGAAGTCGATGAGCAGCGGCAGGTCGCTGCGCTCCGCCTGGGCTGTGAAGCGTGCGGCGGTCAGCGCGATGGGCGTGCCCTGAAACAGCGGCTGCCCGCAGCGGCCACATTTCCCGGCGCCGGGCTGGTCCAGGCGGGCGCGCGGCATGCGGTTCAGGGTGTCGCAGCTCGGGCAGGCGACGTGCAGAAGGTCGGACATGGCGCGGCTTCCCTCCAAGACGGGCGTCTTTATGAGCGTGATCTAATGCAGTGCGCGGCAAGCGCAAGAGGCCGGCGGCGCGGGGCAGGGCTGCGGGCGACAACCTTTTTTCGTTTGGGGGCATACGTGGGCACGACGCAGGGATGTGCGCCTTCGGCATTGCGGTTGGGCGGGCGCTGTTCCTAGAATGCCGCCCCGTGGCCGTCCCCCGTCGGGAATGGCCGCGTCGTTCCGCCCACGCCCTTCCGCAGAACCGCGATTTCGAATGAAGCCTTCCTTTTCGTCCGCCTCCGCCGCCGGCTGTTCCTCCGTGGACGAGTCCGGTTCCGTCCTGGCGCGCGCGCGGGCTCTGACGGTGGGATGGGGGGCCGGAGCGCGGGCGCTGTGCACATTGCCCGCTGCCGCGGTTCCGGCGCCCTTCCGAACGCTGCTCGACCACGACCGCGGCATGACCGCCGTCCTGTCGGAGCGGTGGGGCGAGCCGGTGGGCGTGCGGGTGCTGCGCCAGCGGATGGAGCCGGACGGGACGGCGCTGCTGCGCGACATCGTTCTGACCGTGGGGCCGGACACGCTGCCGGTGGAATTGGCGAGCATCCGCATTGCGCTCGACGGCTTTCCCGCGGCCTTCGCCGAACAGCTTCGCGAGGGGACGGAGCCCTTCGGGCGCCTGCTGGCGCGCAACGGCGTCGTCTTCTCGGTGGAGGTGATGGGCCTGCTGACCGCGCCGGCCGTCGAGGCCTGGACCGCGGAGGGGCGTGTGCCGTCCGGAGCCACGCTGTACGGGCGTATCGGGCGGCTGGTGCGGGCGGACGGCTGGACCATCGCGGAAACGGTGGAACTGCTTCCCCGCGCCTGAAGTCTGATGCAGGGCTATCGCATTTGCCTTTATAGACCCCTCCCCTCTGGGGAGAGGGAACTTCATATCCAGTCACCCCGGTGTCTGACGCCGAACGGAGTGCCATCCGGCGGAGCATCTGCTAAACCTGAAAAACCGCTCACGCCCTTCGCATCGGTGACCATGACCGCCCCGCATCTTCCCTATCTGTCGCAGTTTTCGCTGGAAGGCCGGGTGGCGCTGGTCACCGGGTCCGGGCGCGGGCTGGGTCTGGAAATCGCCCGCGCCATGGCCGGGTCCGGCGCCCATGTGCTGCTGAACGGGCGCGACGCCGCGCGGCTGGAGCCGGTGGCCGAGGCCATCGCCGCGGCCGGCGGGCGGGCCTCCGTCCTGGCCTTCGACGTGGCCGACCGGGGCGCGGTGCGGGACGCCTTCGCGCGGATCGCCCGGGACCATGGGCGGCTGGACGTGCTGGTCCAGAATGTCGGGCAGCGCAACCGCAAGCCGCTGACCGACTTCGCGGACGAGGAAATCAGCGAGCTGCTCAACGTCGATCTGGCCGCCGGCCTGATCCTGGCGCGGGAAGCGGCGCGGCTGATGCTGCCCCAGGGCTTCGGACGGCTGATCACGGTGACTTCCATCTCCGGGCAAATCGCCCGCGCCAACGACGCGGTCTACGCCGCTGCCAAGGCCGGACTGGCCGGCATGGTGCGGGCGCTCGCCGCCGAGTACGGCGGCAAGGGCCTGACCAGCAACGCCATCGCGCCGGGCTTCTTCGCGACGGAGACCAACGCCGGCATCACCGGCAACCCGGCCCTGTCCGCCTATTTCGAGGGACGCACCCCGATCGGCCGCTGGGGCCGCCCGGAGGAAATCGCCGGGGCCGCGGTCTTCCTGGCCTCGCCCGCCGCGTCCTACGTCAATGGGCATGTGTTGGTGGTGGACGGCGGCGCCACCATTCTCATGTGAAGGCCGGTCTTAGAGGAAGTTGCGCCGCCATGCTGGCGATCCCCTTGTCATGCGCCGATCCGGCGGAGGCTTTCCGCGCCCTGTCCGGACAGCCCTGGTCGATGCTGCTCGACAGCGCCGCCCCGCACCCCACCCATGGCCGCTACAGCTACATCGCGGCGGAGCCCGTCCGCACCTTGGAGTCGCTGGACGGGCGGGCCTATCTCGACGGCCGGCCGGTGGACGGCGACCCCTTCGCCGTGCTGGCGGAGGAACTGGCGCGCCACGCCCGTCCAGAAGGGCCGCCGGGACCGGCGCCCTTCTGCGGCGGGGCGGTCGGCTTCATCGGATACGAGGCGGGGCTGCGGCTGGAGCGCATCCGCTCGCGCCACGCCAACCCCGGCGGCCAGCCGGAGATGGCCTTCGGCTTCTACGACGCGGTGGCCGCCTTCGACCATGCCGAGCGCCGCGCCTGGGTGATCGCTGCCCGCCCGGAGGCGGAGGCCCGCGCCCGCGCCCTGGCGGCCCGGCTGGAGGGCGGCGGAGTGTCCCCCCTCGGCCCCGTCCCGGCCGCCCCCTGGCGCAGCGAACTGGAGCGGGACGACTATCTGGCGCGGGTGGAGCGGGTGCTGGAGTACATCCGGGCCGGCGACATCTATCAGGCCAACTTCACGCAGCGCTTCCTGGCCGAGCGGCGCGATGGACTGGACCCCTACGCGCTGTACCGGCGGCTGCGCGCGATCAGCCCGGCGCCCTTCGCCGCCTATCTCGACTGCGGCCCGCGCCTGCGCATCGCCAGCGCCTCACCGGAGCGCTTCATCCGTCTCAGCGCCGCCGGGGAGCTCGAGACGCGCCCGATCAAGGGCACCCGCCCGCGCTACGCCGATCCCGCCGCGGACGCCGCCGCCGCCGCGGAACTGACGGCCAGCGTCAAGGACCGGGCGGAAAACCTGATGATCACCGACCTGCTGCGCAACGACCTCGGCCGGGTGTCGCGGGTGGGCAGCGTCCGGGTGCCGACGCTCTACGGGCTGGAGAGCTTCGCCAGCGTCCATCACCTCGTCTCGGTGGTCACGGCGCGGCTGCGGCCCGGCCTGGGGGCGGTCGACCTGCTGCGGGCGGCGCTGCCCGGCGGCTCGATCACCGGGGCGCCCAAGATCCGCGCCATGCAGATCATCGACGAGCTGGAGGTGGCGCGGCGCGGCGCCTATTGCGGCTCCGTCGCCTGGCTCGGCTTCGACGGCGCGATGGACAGCAGCATCGTCATCCGCACCCTGTCGATCACGCCGGACACGGTGTTCGCCCAGGCCGGCGGCGGCATCGTCGCCGATTCCGACCCGGCGGACGAGCATGAGGAGATGATGGTCAAGATCCGTGCCCAGCTCCGCGCGCTGGGGGAGACCTGACCATGAGCCCGGCCATGAACGTCGTCTGGCTGAACGGGCGCCTGCTGCCGGCGGCGGAGGCGCGGATCGACCCGGCGGACCGCGGCTTCACGCTGGGCGACGGGCTGTTCGAGACGATCCGGGTGGCCGGCGGCACGGCCCGCCATCTCGACCGGCATCTCACACGGTTGGCGGACAGCGCGGCGCTGCTCGGCCTGCCGCTCCCCCACGGCGCGGCGGCGCTGACCGCCGCCGCTGAAGCGCTGATCGCAGCGGAGGGCCGGGCGGAGGGCGTGCTGCGGATCACCTTGACGCGGGGCACCGGCGCGCGCGGCGTGTTGCCGCCAGCGGACGCCGTGCCGACTCTGCTGATGACGCTGGCCCCCGCTCCGCCGCCCGCCGGCCCGGTGGAGGCGGTCATCGCCCGGAGCACCCGGCGCAACGAGCATTCGCCGCTGTCGCGGGTGAAGTCGCTGAATTACCTGGACTCCATCCTCGCCCGCCAGGAGGCGGCGACGCGCGGCGCTGGAGAGGCTCTCCTGCTCAACGGCGCGGGCCGTCTGGCCGAGTCCAGCGTGGCGAACCTGTTCATCGTCCGGGACGGGCGTCCGCTGACTCCGCCGGTCGCCGAGGGCGCCCTGCCGGGCATCCGCCGCGCGCTGATCCTGGAACGGGGCGATGCCGGGGAGGCGCCGCTTTCCGTCGCCGACCTGCTGGGGGCCGGGGAAGCCTTCCTGACCAACAGCCTCGGCGTACGCCCGCTGCTGCGCGTCGACGGGCAGGCCATCGGCGCCGGGACCGTGGGGCCGGTGACGGCGGCCCTGCTGAAGGACATCGCGGCGGAGTAGAACGGCCCCGTCACGGTCGGAGGTAGGACCAGCCCTCCTCCTGAAGCTGCATCAGCCGGACGACGCCGGAGGGCACCAGCTTGGCTTCCGGCACCATGGGGATCTCGCCCTGTTCGACGCGGATCATGCCGTTGCGGGTGTTCTCGCAGGCGGAGTAGGTCAGGGTCGGCAGGCTGCCCTTGAGCGACGCCAGCCGGTCCTTCACCGGCGAACGGTCGGCGCGCAGCATGTGCAGGCCGGGGCCGAAGGTGACCAGCTCGACCTCCACCGGTTCGCCGATGTTCTTGTAGTATTCGATGATGTTCTTGACGTTGTTCAGCGCCATGTTCATCAGCGCCGGGTCGTTGCTGCTGACCTGGATGGCGACGCGGTGGACGCCGGGCTGATCCGCCGCGGCCTTCCGTCCCGCCATGGCGGCGGTCATCCCGGCAAATCCGGCCAGGGCCAACGCCGCCCGGCGCGTGGAACGCATCGCCATCTCATCCTCCCTTCCGATGTGGGGGCATCCGCTGTCCTAGCACAATGACCCCGTCCGCCGCTTGTTCCCGAAGGGAGAGGCCGCGCAACGGAAGGGGGAGGTGGTCAGCGGCGAAGCGCGTGCCGGGCGGCCTGGACCATCATCATCTCCCCCACATTCTCCGGGGTGACGAGACCGACCAGCCGCCCGTTCCCGTCATCGACGCCGACCGCGGGCAGGCTCTTCTCCTGCATCAGGCGCAGCGCCTCCTCCAGCTTGCCGTGCCGGTGGATCACGGGGATGTCGGGGCGCATCACCTCCAGCACCGGCGTGTCCGGGCCGCGGTCGCGCAGGGCGCGGATCAGGTCGTCGCGGGTCAGCACGCCGCGCAGCGTGCCGGCCCCGTCCACCACGGGAAACTCGTGCTGGGTCGTCCGGATCAGGCACTGCACCGCGTCCTCCAGCACGCCGGACGGCGGCAACGTCTCGAAGCGGGTGACCATGGCGTCCGACACGACCACGCCATGGGTGATCTCACGCATCTGCACCGCGTGCGCCTCCGACGAGGCGCCCAGATAGACGAACAGCGCGATGAACAGCAGCATCGGGTTGCCGAACAGCCCGAGCAGCCCCAGCCCGATGGCCACCGCCTGCCCGACCGAGGCCGCCACCTGGGTGCCGCGGACATAGCCCATGCGGCTCGCCAGCACCGCCCGCAGCACGCGCCCGCCGTCCATGGGGAAGGCGGGGATCAGGTTGAACAGCGCGAGGAACAGGTTGACCACGGCGAGCCGGGACAGCACGTCGATGCCGGCGTTCTGCACCTCCGCCGCCCCCGCCGGCACGAAGCCGCCGAGCGCGGCATAGAGCAGGGCCGCGATCACCAGATTGACCGCCGGCCCGGCCAGAGCCACCACCAACTCCTGCGACGGCTTTTCCGGCAGACGTTCCAACCGCGCCACCCCGCCGATGGGCAGCAGGGTGATGTCCGGTGTGCGCACACCATAGCGCCGGGCGGCGAAGACGTGGCCGAACTCGTGCAGCAGCACGCAGAGGAACAGCAGCGAGAGGAAGACCACCCCCTCCAGCGCCGCCGGCCAGCCGCCCTGCGCGTGGTAGGCGGCGCCGATCCACAGCAGGAACAGGAAGAAGGTGATGTGGATGCGGATCACCGTGCCCTTCACGGTGCCGATGGGGATCGACCAGCTCATCCCGACCTCGCCTCGCGCTGTGACCGATGTGGGTGTGATCCTTATGTGGTGTCGCGCAGCGCACAACGGCATAGGCGTGTCGGGAATGCCTGGGGCACCTCAAGCGTCTTCGCTCAGAATCCTCTTCAGCACACGTTCCTTCATCGCCTTGGCCATCGCCGCCAGGAAGACACTGAAGACCAGCCCGCTTGTCAGGGTGGCGACCGTGATCGTGAAGAAGGCTGACACGATCAGGTCGGCCGCGTGATGGCCGCTCGACACCAACACCGGCTGGTAAATCAGGATGCCGGCCATGACGGCCCAATGGCTGGTGCAGTAGAAGCAGTGCAGAAGATGTCCCACCATGGGGTGGACTTTGGTCGCCCAAGCCCGCAGCGGGGCGAACAGTTCGGTCTGGGTGATCGTGATGGAAATGCTGGACGAGGCCAGCGCGATCACAAGGCAGGTCCAGAAGGCGGCCCAAGCCTGCGGGTTGACAGTGTCCGTCATGGAAACTCCGTCGGGAGGAAGGGGGATTGGCCTTGAGGGGGAGCGTGGCGCCGCGGCGCGACATGCTGGAAGCGAGAGGCCCCGGCCGCTCAATCACGTAACTTATAATGATACATGAAAGGTCGAGTCAAGCCGCTCCACCGATCGTGCCCGTCGGTCGAATCCTAAGGTCAGGAACTCGTTCCGCGCTCCGTCGGTCCGTGCGCCGACGCGGCAGCGGGAAGCCGTTGGTGGAATTCGCAGGACAATTCGGCGAGCGTGACCGATTGGAGACGTTCGATGAGTATGGCCTCGGCCTGCCGCAACGCCTCCCTCATTGAGCCGTTCACGACCTGCTCCACGAGGCAGTCCGGATTGTCGTTGTCGAAGCCGATCGCGAACAGCCGCTCGGTCCCGACGGCGCGATGTATGTCAAACAGCGTGATTTGGTTTAGATCGCGTGCGAGCGTCCACCCGCCGCCGTGGCCTTTCACCGAATGGACGTAGCCGGCGCTTCTCAGTCCGGCCATCGTTCGGCGGACAACCGCCGCGTTGGTTCCCAGCATGGCGGCCACGCGCTCCGACGTGATGGGCTGGCTTTCCTCTGCCATGTGCAGCAGGACATGGAGCATGCGGGATAACCGGCTGTCGATCCTCACGGTGGCGAAACTCGTTGCAGGGGGAGGGGGTGTCGGCCCTGTTGGGACGGGACCGACCATGTCCGACTGTACCCTTCGCCCCGGAACGGCGCCAGAGCCCCTCAATGCCGCCGGTTCACCCGGTTTACACCGCCTTCAAGTAACGGACCGGGCGGCCGGGGGAGAGGGCTTCCGCGGCGCGGACGATGGCCTGGGCGTCGAGGCCGTGATGGCGGTAGAGGTCCGCGATGGTGCCGGTCTGGCCGAAATGCTCCACCCCCAGCGCCCGCGTGCGGTGCCCCTGAACCGAGCCCAGCCAGCCCAGCCCCGCCGGGTGCCCGTCCTGCACGGTCACCAACGCGCAATGGGGCGGCACGCCCTCCAGCAGGCGTTCAACGTGGGAGCGCGCGTGGGGCTTGCCGCGTTCGCGCGCCCGTTGCGCCGCGCTCCAGCCGGCGTGCAGCCGGTCGGCGGAGGTGACGGCCAGCAGGCCAACGTCGCGGCGGTCCTCGCCGAGCATGCCCACCGCCTCGATGGCCTCCGGCGCCACCACGCCGCTGTAGGCGACGACCACCTGGGCGTTCGGACCGGGGCGGCGCAGCCAGTAGGCGCCCTGGACGATGCCGCTCTCCAGCTCCGCATCCATCGTCCGGACCGGCTGTTCGAGCACACGCGAGGACAGGCGCAGATAGACCGAACCGCCGGTCTCGTCGCGCAGCCAGTTCCGCTCGTCCGGCTCTCCCTCGCCCTCCCGCTGCATGTAGTCGAAGGCCCAGCGCATGGTGACGGCCAGTTCGTCGGCGAAGGCCGGCTCGAAGCAGGCGAGCCCGTCCTGGGCCATGCCGACCAGCGGCGTGGCGATGGATTGGTGCGCCCCGCCCTCCGGGGCCAACGTCACGCCGGACGGCGTGGCCACCAGCAGGAACCGCGCGTCCTGATAGCAGGCGTAGTTCATCTGGTCCGCCGCCCGCATGACGAAGGGGTCGTAGACGGTGCCGATGGGCAGCAACCGCTCCCCGAACAGCGAATGGGACAGGCCCAGCGCCGACAAGAGGATGAACAGGTTGGACTCGGCGATGCCCAGCTCGAAATGCTGGCCGTCGGGCGAGAAGTCCCAGCTGTAGGTGGAGGGGATGCGCTCCTTCTTGAACAGGTCGGCCAGCGCGCTCTTGGCGAACAGGCCGCGGCGGTTCACCCAAGCGCCGAGGTTGGTGGACACCGTCACGTCCGGCGCGGTCGTCACGATGCGTTCCGCCAGTTCCGTCTTCTCCCGTCCCAGCTCGTTCAGGATCAGGCCGAAGGCGGCCTGGGTGGACAGCGCCTTCTGCGACGGGGCCGCCAGGGCCGCCGGCACCGGCACCGCCGCGGCGCCATGGCGCCGCCGTCCCTTGGCCGCGAAGGGCACCCGTTTCAGGAAGGCGTCCAATTCCGCCTCCGGCAGGCTCAGCCCCTCGAAACGGTCCCACTCGTGGCCCGGACGGACGGCGTTGGCGGCGCGGAACGCCTCCATCTGCGCCGGGGTCATCAGGCCGGAATGGTTGTCCTTGTGCCCGGCCAGCGGCAGACCGGCGCCCTTGATGGTGTAGGCGATGAAGCAGACCGGCCGGTCATGGGTGCGCGCCTGGGCGAAGGCGTCGAGCAGCGAGGGCAGGTCATGGCCGCCCAGGTTGCCCATCAGAAGGGCAAGCTCCTCGTCGCTGCGGCGCTCGATCAGCCGGGTCACCGGCCCCTGGTCGCCGAGGTCGTCGAGCAGCCGCTTCCGCCACGCCGCGCCGCCCTGGTAGGTCAGCGCGGAATAGAGCTGGTTCGGGCAGCGGTCGATCCAATCGCGCAGCCGCTGGCCGCCCTCCTCCTGGAAGGCCGCCTGCATCAGGGCGCCGTATTTCAGGATCACCACGTCCCAGCCGAAGGCGCGGAAGATGTTCTCCAACCGCTCCCACAGACCTTCGCGGATCACCGCGTCCAGGCTCTGGCGGTTGTAGTCGACGATCCACCAGGTGTTGCGCAGCCCGTGCTTCCAGCCCTCCTGAAGCGCCTCGAAGATGTTGCCCTCGTCCATCTCGGCGTCGCCGACCAGCGACACCATGCGCCCCTCGGGGAGGTCCTTCGCCCAGCCCTTGGCCTTCACATAATCCTGCACCAGCGAGGCGAAGAGCGTCTGCGCCACCCCCAGCCCGACCGAGCCGGTGGAGAAGTCCACGTCGTCCACGTCCTTGGTCCGCGACGGGTAGGACTGGGCGCCCTTGAAGCCGCGGAAATTCTCCAGATTCGCGCGGGTCTGGTTGCCCAGCAGATACTGGATCGCGTGGAAGATCGGGCTGGCGTGCGGCTTCACCGCCACCCGGTCCTCCGGGCGCAGGGCCTGGAAATAGAGCGCCGTCATGATCGTCGCCAGCGAGGCCGAGGACGCCTGATGCCCGCCGATCTTCAGCCCGTCCTGGTTGGGGCGGACGTGGTTGGCGTTGTGGATCGTCCAGGACGCGAGCCAGAGAACCTTGCGCTCCAGCTCGCGCAGGCGGGCGAGGTCGGCGTGGTTCGGAATGGTCGCGTCCATGTCTGTTTCCCTCTTGACGGAACGGCGGTCGATGATCGGTGAAGCCTATCATTTGTGCCGCGGCAGGAATTTGCAAAGTGGCGCCGGAAACGCAGCACGATTAGCATTAGATTGCTTAATGGCGGCATGGACGGCATAAAATGCCAAAAATCAAACTCGACCGCATCGACCGGAAGATCCTGTCTCTGCTCCAGCAGGACGGGCGGATGCCCAACAACGACCTGGCGGAGCGCGTCGGCCTGTCGCCGTCCCCCTGCCTGCGCCGGGTCAAGGCGCTGGAGGAGGCGGGGGTCATCACCCGGCACGTCGCGCTGGTCGATCCCGCCGCGGTCGATCTGCCGGTGAACGTCTTCGTCAGCGTCAGCCTGGAGCGACAGGTGGAGGAGCGGATCGACGCCTTCGAGGCCGCCGTGATGGCCCTGCCGGAGGTGATGGAATGCTATCTGATGACCGGCGACGCCGATTACCTGTTGCGCGTGGTGGTCCCCGACCTCGCCAGCTACGAGCGCTTTCTGAAAGAACACCTGACGCGGATTTCCGGGGTCGCCAACATCCGGTCCAGCTTCGCCCTGAAGCAGGTGCGCTACCGCACGGCCCTGCCGCTGGGCCATTTGGCGGGATGAGCGGAGCCAAAAATTAGACGTCTAATGTCCATCGCCTCGGTCTCTGACATTCGCGATGGAAGACCTGGGCCGCGTTTTGCCATAAAGAGTGTTGGAACAGGGGCGCGCGGCACATTCTCCCGCTGACAGGCCCCGACCAACAGGCGAAGGCAAGGGGAAGCAGGACGGGATGATGGACTGGGACAAGTTGCGGGTGTTCCACGCTGTGGCCGAGGCCGGCAGCTTCACCCACGCCGGCGAGGCCCTCAACCTCAGCCAATCGGCGGTCAGCCGGCAGATCAGCGCGCTGGAGGACAGCCTCGGCGTTCCGCTGTTCCACCGGCATGCCCGCGGCCTGATTCTGACCGAGCAGGGCGAGTTGCTGAACCACGCGGCGCGCGACATCTTCGCGAAGCTGTCGATGACCCAGGCGATGCTGAGCGAGAGCAAGGACGCCGCCAAGGGGCCGCTGAAGGTGACGGCCACGGCCGCCTTCGGCTCGACCTGGCTGACCCCGCGCATCGGGGAATTCCTGGCACTCTACCCGGACATCCAACTCACCCTGCTGATCACCGATACGGAGTTGGATCTGGGCATGCGCGAGGCCGACGTGGCGATCCGCGTCAGCCCGCCGCGCCAGCCGGACCTGATCCAGCGGCATCTGATGACCTTCCGCTCGCACCTCTACGCGCACCGCCGGTATCTGGACCGCAAGGGGGAACCGCAGACGGTGGCCGATCTCGCCTCCCACGATCTGGTGACCTATCCGCAGGAGTTGCGCGCACCCTTCGCCAACACGCACTGGCTTCGCGATCTGGTGACCGATCCGGTGGCCCGCGACCGGACCGTCCTTCAGGTCAACAACCTTTACGCGATTTTCCGCGCGGTGGAGAGTGGGCTGGGCGTCGGCGCGCTGCCCGATTATCTGGTGGCCGGGCTTGGCGATATTGTGCGGGTGCTGCCGGACCAGTCCGGATCGAAGGTGGACGCCTTCTTCGTCTATCCGGAGGAACTGCGGCATTCCAAGCGCATCGCGGTCTTCCGCGACTTCCTGGTCAGGAAAGTGGCGGAAAGCCAATTCTAGTTCCCGGTCAACGGGTTGGGGGATACGGGCGCGGCGCCGGAAAGGGCCGCGCCCTTTTTCTTTTTCTGCCATTTGGTATGCGACATATTGTCGGGCATGGCGGGCCCCCCGAGTTAGCGCTTGCGCGCTGAACTGATATATTAATATATGCCGCATATGCGGAGCCCACCGCGTGTCCGTGTTCAAGCCCTGGGCCCCATCTGAAAAATTGCAATCGCCAGGAAATTCCCGGAAGGGAAAGGCGTGCGCCCATGCCTGCCGATGAACAGGCAAGTGAGGAAGTCATGAAGATAGTGCGTGGCCTGAGATGGAAAGTCCTGGCGCTCATCATGCTGGGGACGATCATCAACTACATCGACCGCAACACGCTGGGCATCCTGGCGCCGATGCTCAAGGAAGAACTGCATTTCACGACGGAGCAGTATTCCTACATCGTCAGCGTGTTCCAGCTCTGCTACAGCCTGATGCAGCCGATTGCCGGCTACCTGACCGACCTCATCGGCCTGAAGTTCGGTTACGCGATGTTCGCCTTTGTCTGGGGCAGCGCCGCGGCCCTGCACGCTTTCTCGGGCGGCTGGCAGTCCATGGCCTTCTTCCGCGGCCTGCTTGGCATCAGCGAGGCGGCGGCCATGCCATCGGGCGCCAAGACCGCCACCCTGTGGTTCCCGGCCAAGGAACGCTCCATCGCCACGGGCTGGTTCAACACCGGCAGCTCCGTCGGCGCCATGATCGCCCCGCCGCTGGTGATCTGGCTGTCCGTGACCTGGAGCTGGCAGATCGCCTTCGTCGTCACCGGTCTGCTGGGCGTCGGCCTGTCGATGCTGTGGCTGGCGCTGTACCGCAACCCGGAGAACCACCCGCGCCTGACCAAGGAGGAGCACGCCTACATCCTGGACGGCCAGGAACATGTCGAGCTTCCCAAGCCTTCGATGAAGCGCGTCGTCACCATGCGCAAGTTCTGGGGCATCGCCGCCGCCCGCTTCCTGACCGAGCCGGCGTGGCAGACCTTCAGCTTCTGGATCCCGCTCTACATGGTCAGCACGCGCGGCATGGACATCAAGCAGTTCGCGCTGTTCGCCTGGCTGCCCTTCCTGTTCGCCGACATCGGCTGCGTCCTCAGCGGCTACCTGTCGCCCTTCTTCGCCAAGCGTTTCCGCATGTCGCTGGTCAACTCGCGCATCGCCGGCATCGGCATCGGCGCGGTGTGCATGATCGGCCCGGCCCTGATCGGCCTGACCAGCAGCCCGATCACCGCCATCTTCCTGTTCTCGGTCGGCGCCTTCGCGCACCAGATGCTGTCGAGCCTGCTCTACGCCCTGGTCACCGACACCTTCGAGAAGCAGGACGTCGCCACGGCGACCGGCTTCGGCGGCATGGCCGGCTACATGGGCGGCATGATCTTCTCGCTGATCATCGGCCAACTCGCCAGCACCATCGGTTACGAGCCGCTGTTCGTCTGCCTGTCGGTCTTCGACATCACGGCCTTCATCGTGGTGCTGGTGGTTCTCGGTCAGTGGGGCCGGAACAAGGTCACGCCCCCGGCGATGCCGAGCGGCGCCCACGCCGACTGACCACGCCGTCCTCGCGTTTCGCACCGTGGGGCCGCGCGATCCGGGAAATCTCGGGCCGCGCGGCCCTTTTTTCATGCAAGCGAGGGGCTTACTGGATGGCGGCGGTGAGCAGGGAGGCGAGGGCGAAGCCGCTGACGATGACGAGGCGGGCGATGATGTGGGTCTTCATGGCAAGGCTCCGATTGGCTTTTGCGGGCGGCGGGGCAGGCCCCGTTGTCGTGTTGAGCCAATGTTCGCATTGCGCGTGTCAAAGACAAACCGCGCAATTCGCATGCCTTCCATATCGATATTGCAGCGCAACATAGCGCTGTTATAAGTCGATCGCTGTTGATCGGAAGTATTCGTAGCGCTCTTCACAGCGCTGCATTTGGCTTTCTGTAGCGCTGCGATCTCAGGAATCATGCGGATTTGGCGATCGGTTCGGCGGGTGTGGGCTCGCTGTCGAACAGGTCGGGGAAGCGCTGGGCCAGTTCGGGCAGGGAGTGCAGGATTTCGCGCAGGTGCAGGCGCATGGCGGCCTCGGCGGCGTCGGGGCAGCGGGCGCGGATGCCCTCGACGATCTGCTCGTGCTGGGCGATCAGCCGGTCCAGCGGGGTCGCCTGCGGCAGGCTGAGATAGCGCACGCGGTCCATCTGGGCCTTGGTCTCCTCCACCACCCGCCACGCGTATTCGCAGTCGACGCCCAGCGCGATGGTGCGGTGGAAGGCTTCGTCCAGTTCCAGGAAGGCTGCCGGGTTGGTGCTCTGGGCGGCGTCCCGCTGCGCCTTCAGGTTGGCGTCCAGCTCCGCGACGGCGCGGGCCGGCAGCCCCTCGCCGGCCTTGCGGGCCACGGCCAGTTCCACCGCCTCGCGGACGAAGCGGGCGTCCATCACCTGCTTGGCCGAGATCTTGACGACGAAGGTGCCGCGCTGCGGGCGGATGACCACCAGCCCGGATTCGCTCAGCTTGATGAAGGCCTCGCGCACCGGCTGGCGGCTGACGCCCAACTGCCCCGCGACCTCCTGCTCGGACAGCGGCTGGCCGGGCTGGAACTGCATCGTCACGATGGCGTGGCGCAGTTCCCGGAAGACGCGGCGCGCCACGGGTTCCGACGAATCCGGCTCGATCCTCCTCAACATGCTCTCCCCATCCCTTCTTTTTTCAGGTCGCCCCGCCGGTGCCCGCCCGGACGATCCTGTGCGGCGGATTCATCCTGCACCGTTTGCAAGCCCATGGACAACACCATTCTTGTATACTACCATACCAGTCGCGTACCGAACAATCGCCTCCGTGCAAGAGGCGTTGTCCTCAAAGGGAGGAAGCATGAGCATCATCACCCGCACTTGGCGCGTGGCCGCCCTCGGCTTTGCGCTGGCCACCGTCGCCGGCGGCGCGCTGGCCGCCGACTACACGCTCAGCGTCAACACGGCGCTGGCCCAGCAGGACCCGCTCTACAAGGGTCTGGAAGAGTTCAAGAAGAACGTCGAGTCGCGGTCCGGCGGCAAGATGGCCGTTCGCCTGTTCCCCGGCTCGCAGCTTGGCAAGGACGAGGACGTGCTGGAGCAGGCCCGCGCCGGGGCCGGCGTCGCGGTGGTCGTGGACGGCGGGCGTCTCGCCGTCTTCGTGAAGGAATTCGGCGTTCTGGGCGGCCCGTACCTCGCCCAGGGCTACGACGGCATCCGCAAGGTCGTCACCTCGCCGATGTTCGACCAATGGTCGGACAAGCTGCGCAAGGCGTCCGGCCATCAGGTGCTGTCCTTCAACTGGTGGCAGGGCGAGCGGCACCTGCTGACCAACAAGCCGGTGAAGGGTCCGGAAGACCTCGCCGGCATCCGCATGCGCACGCCGGGCGCCCCGGTGTGGATGGAGACGATCCGCGCCATGGGGGCCACCCCGACCCCGATGGGCTGGTCGGAGGTCTACACCGGCCTTCAGCAGAAGGTGATCGACGGCGTCGAGGCGCAGCACCCGGCCAGCTTCGGCGCCCGCCTGTACGAGGTGACCAACCGCATCACCAAGACCGGCCACATCAACCTGATCACCGGCATCGTCACCAGCGCCGCCTGGTTCGACAAGCTGCCGCCGGAGCAGCAGACGATCCTCAAGGAAGAGGCGCTGAAGGCCGGCGACAGCGCGTCGCGCGCCACCCAGGCGTCGCTCGCCGACTTCGAGAAGCAGATGAAGGACAAGGGGATGACGATCGAGGAGATCGACGTGACCCCGTTCCGCAAGGCCACCGCGCCGGTCTACGAGAAGCTGGGCTACGCCGAACTCCACAACGAGGTGGAGAAGCTGCTGCAGAACTGACGCGGAATTTCGGTTCGTGTTGACCTTGCCCCCTCCCTGACCCTCCCCCGCTTCGCAGGGGAGGGGACAAATTCTCCCTCCCTTGCGTCAGCGGGGGAGGGGCGGGGTGGGGGCCAGTGCCCTCCAAATTCAACGCCGTCCGCCGTCACCTTCCGCCATCAAGGGACCGCCATCATGTCGTCCTTGTTTCAAAAGGGGGAAGCCGTCCTGGCGATGCTTCTCCTCGCCGCCATCGTGCTGCTCGTCTTCGCCGCCGGCGTCATGCGCTGGTTTGGCCATCCCCTGGTCTGGTCGGTGGACGTGGCGCAGCTCCTGTTCGTCTGGGTCGCCTTCCTCGGCGCCGACATGGCGCTGCGCAAGCGCGCCCACATCGGCATCGACTATCTGGTCAAGCGCCTGCCGAACTCCAGCCGGGCCGTGCTCGACCTCGTGCTGGGCGTGCTGGTCCTCGCCTTCCTCCTCACCATGACGGTGATGGGCTACCGGCTGACCATGCTGAACCTGGAACGCCAGTTCGGCGACAGCGGCATCAGCTACGCCTTCGTGACATCGGCGGTGCCCGTGGGCTGCCTGCTGCTCGCGATCACGCTGACCGGACAGATCCTGGACACCCTGCGCGGGCTGCGCAGCCACCCCAAACCGGTCTTCGCGCCGGCCCCCAAGGCTGGCGAGATCGAGGAGGTCGTGCCGTGACCCTTCTTGCCGTCACCTTCTTCGCGCTGATGGCCTTCGGGCTTCCGATCGCCTTCGCCATCGGCATCGCCGGCTTCTCCTTCTTCGCCACCAACGACATCATCCCGATGTCCATCGGGGTGCAGCAGGTCGCCTCCGCCTCGCAGAGCTTTCCGCTGCTGGCCGTGCCCTTCTTCGTGCTCGCCGGGCACATGATGAACCGGACGGGCATCACCAGCCGCCTGATCAACTGCTCCAACGTGCTGGTCTCCTGGATGTCCGGCGGGTTGGCGCAGGTCTGCATCGTGCTGTCCACGCTGATGGGCGGCGTTTCCGGCTCGGCGGTGGCCGACGCCGCGATGGAGGCCCGCATCCTCGGCCCCAGCCTGATCGCCCGCGGCTATTCGAAGGGCTTCACCGCCGCCGCCATCGCGGTCGGCTCGCTGATCACCGCGACGATCCCGCCCAGCCTGGGGCTGATCCTCTACGGTTTCGTCGGCAACGTGTCGATCGGGCGGCTGTTCCTGGCCGGCGTCATCCCCGGCTTTATGATGATGGCCGGGCTGATGCTGACCGTCTGGCTGATCGCCCGCCGCCGCGGCTACCGTCCCGAAATGGCTGAACGTCCGACCCTGCGCGCCGTGTGGCGGGCGGTGGCCGACGCCAAATGGGCGCTGCTGTTCCCGGTCGCCCTGCTGTTCGCCATCCGCGGCGGCCTGTTCACCCCGTCGGAGGTCGGCGCCTTCGCCGTCGTCTACGCCGCGGTGGTCGGCTTCCTGCTGCACCGGGAGCTGACCTGGGCCGCGGTGGCCGAGGCGCTTCAGGAGGCGGTGGTGGACACCGGCCTGATCATGCTGATCATCCTGTTCTCGGGCATGGTCGGCTACGCCATTATCTTCGAGCAGGCGCCCCAGACCATCGCCGAGGCGATGACCCAGCTCACCACCAACCCGCTGCTGGTGGTCGCGCTGATCCTGATCTTCCTGTTCATCGCCGGGCTGTTCGTCGAAAGCACGGTGCTGGTCCTGCTGCTGACGCCGATCTTCCTGCCGATCGTGACGCCGCTGGGCGTTGATCCGGTGCATTTCGGCATCCTGATGATGACCATCGTCACGCTGGGCTCGATGACGCCGCCGGTGGGCGTGGCCATGTACACGGTGTGCAGCCTGCTCGACTGCCCGGTCGAGGAGTATGTCGTCGAATCGCTGCCCTTTGTCGGCACCATCGTCCTGCTGGTCGCCGTGCTGACGCTGTGGCCGGGGCTGGTGCTGTTCCTGCCGAACATGCTGATGTGAGGGAAGGGGGCTTGCCAGGAAGCGGGGCGCTGATATACTAGTATATGGCGCTCCGATCTCTCGGCGGACCCACGGCCGGTCCGGGCACACCAAGCCCCGTCCATGGAGCGTCCTTGTCATTGTGGAAACGGGGCAGGGCCGCGTGTGAAGGGCAAACGCCAAGGGGCGGTCCGGGCAGGGCCGCCCCTTGGCGCTTGTGCGTGAGGCGCGCTACTTTCCCGTGACCATGCCCCAGAGCGGCTCGATCACCCTGTGCACCAGGGGGATCAGCAGGGCGCCCAGCAGCAGCCCGAACACCCCGGCCCCCGCCGCCCCGACCAGCCATTCCACCGCGGCCTTCGCCGCCGGCACGGCCTCGCCCGCCGCCACGGCGGCGCCGTGGATCGCGTGCCCCACCGCGGTCAGGCCGAAGCCTTCCAGCCCATGGATGACGATGCCGCCGCCGACCCACAGCATGGCGGCGGTGCCGACCAGCGCCAGAAGCTTCAGGAAGACCGGCATCCCCTTGACCAGCCCGCGCCCGACCGCCTGCGTCACCGGGGCGAGCGCGCGGTCGGCGCCGCCCGGCGCGCCGGGGGAGGGGGTGCGCAGCCCCAGGAGGCTCGCCGCCGGGCGTCCGTTCTGGGCCAGCGACAGGCCGACGTCGTCCGCCTTCACGATCAGCGCCACCGCGCCGTAGACGAGGCCGGTGATGCCCGCCCCGACGATTGCCAGAACGGCCGCCTGCGTCCAGAAGGACGAGGTTTCGGCGGCGACCGTGGACAGGACGATGGCCATGATCTCCGCCGACAGGATCAGGTCGGTCTTGATGGCGCTGTTGACCTTCTCCCGCTCGAACTGCGCGGCGTCCTGCCCCGCGGTGCCCGCTCCTTCGGCATCCTGGTGCGCCGCGTGGGGGCGCAACGCCTCCCAGACCTTCTCCGCCCCCTCGTAGCAGAGGAATCCGCCGCCCAGCATCAGCAGCGGGGTGATCGCCCAGGGCGCCACGAGGCTGAGAGCCAGCGCAAGGGGCAGCAGGAAAATCAGCTTGTTCTTCAGCGAGCCCAGCGCGATCTTGCCGATGATCGGCAGTTCGCGGTCGGCGGTGAAACCGACGACATAACGCGGCGTCACCGCCGCGTCGTCGACCACCACCCCGGCGGCCTTGGCCCCCGCCCGCGCCGCCTGTCCCGCGGCGTCGTCCAACGAGGCGGCGGCGACCTTCGCCAACCCGGCCACATCGTCCAGCAATGCGATCAGTCCCGTGCTCAAGGCTTTGGCTCCCCTCCGTACCGGCGTTTATGGAGCAGACAACGCCGCCGGGGGCAAGCCGGACCTTCGGGGGCTTGGTCAGTCGCTGGCCAATTCGTCGGCGGTGAGCATGTGGACATCCGGGTCGGGTGTGTCCCGGCCGTCGTCCAGATAGAGCACCCGGTCCACCAGCACCAGGACTCGCACGCCGTCCACCGGGACGACGCTCAGCCGCCGGCTGATGACGGCGTTGCGGAAGGCCACGGCCCGGTCGTTGTAAGTGACCGACAGGACGTCGTTCGTCCCTTCCAGCATGGGCAGGGCGTAGCGCTCCATCATTTCCGCGGTCAGCCCGTCGATGCGTGGCAACAGGGAGGAACCGACGATGTCGAAGTGGTGCCGCTCGATCCAGCGGGCCAGCGGCGGGGACACGGCCTGGGCGATCAGGCCGGGCGTGTAGAGGGTGCATTTCTCGCCCATGCTCCGCACCATCGCCTTCAGGCCGAGGAAGGTGGGGTGATGCCGGAAATGGCCGGTCAGCACGTCGCGCAACAGCGCTTGCTCCCGCGGGTCGGGCAAGGCGGCGCCGGATTCCCAGCGAGCGACGGTTTGCTCGGTGGTGGCCAGCATGACGGCGAACTGCGCGGTGGTCAGGCCATGCAGCCTTCGCAACGCGCGCACGATCTGCGGCCACTCATGCACGGGCACAGACGGCTCTCCAGATTATCTCCAAGGGCAATGATGAGAGGATACGCGATTCACCCGCAAACACATACGCAATCATGCGGGAATAGTCATACCGGAGTATAGCATTTTTTGGTTCGCGGAACCGACTGTTTTGATCCTAAACGCTTGAGGAAGCTGTAATTTTTCGGACTTGCTGCCCTGCGGGCATAGCGCTTCTGGTATTGGGTATACCACGGCACAATACCCCCACCAGCAAAGAGGAGACACATCATGGCTTACGCTTCCGCCCATCACAGCCATCACGACGGCCTTCTGTCGAGCCTCGCCAAGGGTGTTACGGAGTTCGTCAGCGCCTGGTTCTCGGCCACTCCGCTGCATATCGTATACCAAGCCGTGTCGTCCGCCACTTACGCCCCGACGGCCCGCACCTCCACGCTTGACCTGCCGACGCTGATGCGCGAATGACCGGCGCCAGGGCTTTCCAGCCCCACGACGCGGCGGCCCGCCCATCCGGGCCGGAAAAAGGACCGACTCCTCTGGAGCGGTCCTTTTTCGTTTCGCCCGTTGCTTTCATCCGGCGAGGGTGAAGGCCGCCGGCGGCTTGCCTTGGCGCTGGCGGTCCAGCATCGTCAGAAACGCCTGGTCCAGCAGGCGCGTGTAGGCGTTCATGTCGAACAGCGGCCCGCTGTCGCGTTCGGCGCGCAGCCGGTTCCGAACGGCTTCCAGTTCGGCGCGGTTGTTCGCCCAATGAAAAACCGCGCTTCCGTACCGCTCCAGCGACTCCGTCGCGAAGTCGGGCAGGCCCGCGGTGTGGAGCAGGCTGGCGGCGACGCGCGATTGCAGCGCCCGTCCCGGGCACGTCACCACCGGAAGCCCGACCCACAGCGCGTCGCTCGCCGTCGTGTGGGCGCCGTAATACAGGGTGTCCAGCATCAGGTCGGCGTTCTGGAGGCGGGACAGGTGGTCCTCCAGCGTCGGTGCCCAAGGCGCGAAGACGATCCGGTCCGCCGCAACGCCCGCTGCCGAGGCCGACCGGAGCAGATTCCCTTCCGCTTCGGCGGTTGTCCGGGCGAGCCACAGCACGGCGTCTGGAATGTTGCGCAGCAGGGCCATCCAGACCGACCAGATCTCGGGTGTGATCTTGTAGGCATTGTTGAAGCAGGCCAGCACGAAACCGTCCGCCGGGAGACCGCAGGCCGCCCGCGGCGGGGCCGGCGGCGGGGCATACCGGCGATCCCGTGGCAGGAAGCAGCGCGGCATCCGCGCCACTGCCTCGGTGAAACCGCTCTCCAACTCCGGCGGCAGGGCGATGGGATCGGCGATGATGTAGTCGATCCAGGGCGCGCCCAGGGTGCCGGGATAGCCGAGGAACTGGACCTGCACCGGTGCGGGCTTCGCGGCGAGGATGTGAGGCCGCGGATGGCCGGTGTAGCCCTTGAGGTCGATCAGCAGGTCGACGCCGTCCCGCCGGATCGTCTCGGCGGCCGCCTCCGCGGTCAGGGAGTCGATGTCGATGAAGCGATCAACGCCTTCGCGGATGCGGCGGCGCTCGACACCGTCGTCTTCCGGTCCGTAGCTGTAGGCGAGCACCTGGAAACGCGACCGATCGTGCAGCGCCAGCACCTCGGCCAGCAGCTGCGCGACCGGGTGCTGGCGGAAGTCGTTCGACAGGTAGGCGATGGTCGCGACGCCCGTTCTGGCCGGTTTTGCCTTCAGCCGCATCGGCTTCGTCCGGATCGTCCGCGCGTGCGCCCGCGCCGCCTCCAGCAGCGACCCGGCGGAAACGCGGTGGGACAGCATCATGGAGGCCTGGACCGCGACGCCCTGCGACGCGATGCTTTCCAGCGCCACCGCGTCGTCGTCGAAGCTGGACCAGTCGCAGGATCGCTGCTTCGTCTGGATCAGCCCGACCGTAGCCGTCGGATTCTGCGGGGCGATCCTCAGCGCGCGGCGGTAGGCGTCCGTGGCGGCGGCCAACCTGTCCCGACCCTTGAGGGCGGTCCCTAGATTGAACCACACCGCCGGGGCGTTCGGCGCCGCCGCCGCCGCCTGACAGGCCCGGCGCTCCGCCTCTTCGAGCCGACCCAGTTGGAACAGAGCCGCCGAAAGGCTGAGCAGCGTGTCCGGACTCGCCGGTTGCAGCGACCGCGCCTGTTCGAGCACGCCGGCAGCACGGTCGTAGGCGCCCATCCTGAACAGGGTGTTGCCGATGTTGAGCAGGATTCCGGGATGGTTCGGATCGTGGCGGCGTGCCAGCTCGAACGCGCTTAAGGCATCGTCGTAGCGCTGGTTCGCGAAGGCCGCGTTGCCGACCGCCGCATGGAGGTCCCGCCCGAACCCCGCGATCTGCGGAGTCAGGGCGGCGCCCCTGGTGGCTTGGTCGAACAGCGCGACGGCGCGCCCCAGATCGCCTTTTTGGGCCAAGGCCAGTGCGTCCGACAGTTTGCGCATGTCCGGCGCGGAGGAACCGCCGGACTGCCTGTTCTTGTTCATGGTCGATACAACCCGGATTGCTTCGGTTTACGCAACACACCGAACCGGGCTGCGTTCACCGCAGTCCGGTTCGTGCGAGCCGCACCGCCGTCGCGACGCGCTCTAAAGGTTATGCTATCGCGGCGCCACCCCGGGGAGGAGAGCGTTGTCGTCGGACCTGCTTCCATACGCAGGTCGTGCCGGCAGGCCGTGCTGGCGGAGCCCGTCAGGCGTCCCCGGCGATCTCCGCCAGAAGCTGGACCTGGAAGGACAGCAGGAAGGCCGCCCGTTCCCGCGCCCGCGCCCGGCCGGCCGGGGTCTGCATGGTGTTGGGCAGCAGCAGCAGCTTCGCCTTGAAATGGTCCAGCGCGTATTGCAGATCGTCCAGCGGGCGGGTCTCGGCCATCGGGTCCTCGCCGTGGAACAGCGCCCGCTTCATCAGGCCGGAGGTGGCGAAGCAGCGGGCGATGCCGATGGCCCCCAGGCTTTCCAGCCGGTCGGCGTCCTGGACCAGCTTCGCCTCGACGGTCAGCGGGGGAATGCCGGCGGAGTAGCTGTGCGCCTCAATGGCATGGCGGGTGGCGGGGATCAGGGCGTCCGGGAAGCCCATGCCGCGCAGAACCTCCTCCGCCCGGTCCGCCGACAGGCGGGAGGCGCGGCTGCGGTCCGGATGGTCCTTCGGCACGTTCACGATGTCGTGGAGCAGGGCCGCGGCCAGCACGACGAGCATGTCGGGCGGCGGTCCGCCGTCCCGTTCGGCCTCCGCCGCGGCCAGGGCCTTGGCGGTGCGCCAGACGCGAAGAAGATGGTCGACATCGTGGGCCGGGTCCTCGGCCACGTTGGCGCGCAGCCACGTGGTGATGGAGCTTTCCCAAACATCGACATCGCTGAGCACAACATCTTTTGGCATGAGCGCTCGTCCTCTTTCGTGCTTTTTACATAATATGGGGAGGGGCAGGGCTGTTGTCCCGAAATCATTTGTGGGCGGGCATCCCCCACCCCGAATCGGGACTCCGAAATCAGTTCCCCCCTCTCCGGAATGGTTGCATCGCGCCGAATGCCCGATGACCGCGCGCCGTCCCACCGTTAAGGTGACGCCCGCCCGGACCGGGCCGACCGACAGGCAGAGGGGAGACATGCAGCCGATCATTCAGGTGCGTGGGCTGGAAAAGACCTACGCCACCGGCTTCCAGGCGCTGAAAGGGGTCGATCTCGACATCCGCCGCGGCGAGATCTTCGCCCTGCTGGGACCGAACGGGGCCGGCAAGACGACGCTCATCAGCACCGTCTGCGGCATCGTGAACGCCACCGCGGGCACCGTGACGGTCGACGGGCACGACATCGTGCGCGACTGGCGCGCCGCGCGCTCGCTGATCGGCCTCGTCCCGCAGGAGCTGACGACCGAGGCGTTCGAGAGCGTCTGGGCCACCGTCAGCTTCAGCCGCGGGCTGTTCGGCAAGCCGCCCGATCCCGCCCACATCGAGAAGGTGCTGAAGGACCTGTCCCTCTGGAACAAGAAGGACAGCAAGGTCATGGCGCTGTCCGGCGGCATGAAGCGCCGCGTGATGATCGCCAAGGCCCTGTCGCACGAGCCGCGCATCCTCTTCCTCGACGAGCCGACCGCCGGAGTGGACGTGGAGCTTCGCCGCGGCATGTGGGAGATGATCGGGCGGCTGCGCGACAGCGGCGTGACCATCATCCTGACCACCCACTACATCGAGGAGGCGGAGGAGATGGCCGACAGCATCGGCGTCATCTCCAACGGCCGCATCGTGCTGGTCGAGGACAAGGCCGCGCTGATGCGCAAGCTCGGCAAGCGGCTGCTGACCCTGCAACTTCAGAACCCGCTGGAGTCGATCCCGGCGGAACTGGCCGGCTACCCCCTGACCTTGTCCGGCGACGGGCGGGAACTGGTCTACAGCTTCGACACGCAGGACGACCAGACGGGCATCGCCCGGCTTCTCCGCAAGCTCGGCGACCACGGCATCGATTTCACGAACCTGCACACCGAGGAAAGCTCCCTCGAGGAGATCTTCGTCAGCCTTGTGAAGGAGCGGGCATGACCTCCCCCATCAACCTTCATGCGGTCAAGGCCATCTACCTGTTCGAGTTGGCCCGCACCTGGCGCACGCTGTTCCAGAGCATCGCGGCGCCGGTCATCTCGACCTCGCTCTATTTCATCGTCTTCGGGGCGGCCATCGGCGGGCGCTTCACGGCGGTGGACGGGGTGAGCTACGGCGCCTTCCTGGTGCCGGGCCTCGTCATGATGTCGGTGCTGACGGAAAGCGTGTCCAACGCCTCCTTCGGCATCTACATGCCGCGCTACTCCGGCACGATCTACGAGGTGCTGTCGGCCCCGATCTCGGCCTTCGAGACTGTGCTCGGCTATGTCGGGGCGGCGGCGACCAAGTCGATGATCCTCGGCGTGCTGATCCTGCTGACCGCCCGGCTGTTCGTCGACTACTCGATCCAGCACCCGGTCTGGATGGTCGCCTTCCTGGTGCTGACCTCGGTCACCTTCAGCCTGTTCGGCTTCATCCTGGGGGTCTGGGCGGACGGCTGGGAAAAGCTGCAGATCGTGCCGATCCTGGTGATCACGCCGCTGGCCTTCCTCGGCGGCAGCTTCTACTCGATCAGCATGCTGCCGCCGCTGTGGCAGAAGATCACCCTGTTCAACCCGGTCGTCTATCTGGTCAGCGGTTTCCGCTGGAGCTTCTACGGTCAGGCCGACGTGCCGGTGGGAATCAGCCTCGCCATGACCGCGTTGTTCCTGGCGCTCTGCCTGACGGCGGTCTGGTGGATCTTCCGCACCGGCTACAAGCTGAAGAACTGACCGGCCCGGACGGCGGGGATCACGCCCCGCCGTCCGGTTTCCCACCTTCCAGCATCCCGTGGGCGCGGTGCCACTCCTCCAGCGATTCAGGCGGGTAGTTGTCGCTTCGCTCGTCCCCCGACCCGGCCTGGACCGGAACCCAGTTGGCCTTCGATCCCAGCATCATGTGGACGTGGGCCGGTGCCTCCGGCAAAGGCGTGTCGATGGCGCTGGCGAAGGGGTGGACCAGTTCCGGCCACCGCGGGTCGCTCACCCACAGGGCGGAGCCGCAGCGCGAGCAGAAGCGCCGCTCGCCGGGGCTTTCCTCCCCGTCGATGCGGGCGTGGAAGACGGTGACGTGCTCCGCCCCCGTCACCGCCAGCGTGTCGGCCTTGGCCCCCAGATTGATGGCGTAGCCGCCCCCGCCCGCCGTCTTGCGGCAGATCGAGCAGTAGCAGCGCAGGTAGGGGGCCGGCGCGTAGGCGTCCACCGAGAAACGCACCGCGCCGCAGTGGCAGGACCCGTCGAGCTTCATCCGTCCTCTCCTCCGATCCTCAGGCGCCCGGCTGCGGCGCCGCACCCGTCCAACCCTCCCGGTCCGGGAAAGTTTCCGGAAGACGCGGCGTCGTTTCAAGTCACGGATGGCAGCAGGGCCGGCTCGATTTCCAGGCGGCAAAGCGCCGCGTGGCTTGCCTCACCAGGCCGCACATTGTGTGTAGCCACCAGCCCCAAGGGGGGAGAAGTTTACAACGGGTGGCAATAACCGCCCGGGAAACACCGCCAAGCTCCCGTCCTATCCGCAACCGGCCTTGCCGATGGCGACGGTCAGACGTTCGTAGCCGGCGCGCGTCAGGTGCACCGGGTCCTTGTAGAGCGGGCAGGCCCCCTCCGCCGGGCAGGCGTCGTGCAGCGGGGTGTAAGCGTCCACCACGCGCAGGCCAGGACCGGCAAGGGCGTCCAAACGCCGGTTCACCTCGATGATGCGCTCGGCGAAGGCGGCGTTGCCGTCGCGCCGTGGCAGCAGGGTGAGCAGCGTGACGCAGGCGCCGGGGGCGGACCGCCCCACCTCCGCCGCGATGGTGCCGATGGTGCCGGCGATCTCCGCGGCGGAGCGGTTGGGCAGGTCGTTCGTCCCGACCAGGACCAGAGCGGACTCCAGCCCCATGCCCGGCCCGAAGGCCTGCCGCACCCGCCACAGCAGGTTTCCCGTCGTATCGCCCCCGGCCCCGAAATTCATCGGTTCCGCGTCGAACAGCCGACGGGCGAGGTCGGGCGGCCAGCCGGCGATCAGGGAATCCCCGAGCAGCATCGCCTTCGGGTCCTGCCGCCGCAGCGTCTCCATGCGCTTGGTCAGCCAGTCCGGGTAGGGCGGCTGCGTGCGCGGCCCGACAGGCGTCTCGCCCGGTGCCGGGACGGCAAGGAACGCCACAATGGCGGCGACCCCGGCCCATCCCGCTCGGATGATCCGACTCACGCCGCCTTCGCCGGAAGGGCGACGGCCGGGACCTGCTCAGGGTGCAGCGCGGGCGGCGAGAGGTCCAGCACGGCGCGCTCCCCCGCGGCCAGCGGGCGCACGGCGTTCACGGTCAGCGAGACGGTCAGCGGTCCCTTCGTAGCGGGGGCGTCCAGCACGAGGTCGGTCGCCCGGCCGGGATGCACCTCGAACCTCTCCTCGGCCAGCGTCACACCGTCCTCCATGGCGATGGAAACGGCCACGCGGAGCGGAACGGAGTCCCGCAGGGGGCAGCGCAGGGTGGCACCGAGATGGAAGGCGCCGGGCGCATGGACCCCTGTCCAGCGCAGCGTGGTGCCGGGCCGCTCCGGATCGGGGCCGTGCAGGCGGAACAGGCCCTCGTAGGGGCGGCACCAGCTGTTGCCGTTCAGCAGACGGGCGGTCCCAGCGCGCAGGTCGCCCGCGACGGGCTTGCTCATGTCCTGATCGGGACCGAGGGGGAAGCGGAGCTGCACCAGCGCGTCCGGCGTGCCGATGCGCAGGGCGGCGTGGCGTTGCGTCCAGTCGTGGCAGGGGAACAGGCGCAGCGCGCCCTGGACGATGGAGAACCAGGACGCGGCGTCGATGTCGTCCGCCTGATGATAGGGAGCGAAGCGGGTGACGTAGCCGCGCATCAGGCCGGGCCGCTGCCAATCCACGCGGCCGGTGCGGGCGGGATCGTCGGTCGCCTGGACCTCCAGCAGGGCGAAGTCGTCGTGGCCCGCCAGGGCGGCCAGCGCCTCGTACAGCCCGTCGATGGTCGTGGGGGCGATGCCCGGGTTCGACTTCACGACGAAAATGACGCCGCCCATCGCCGCGCGCGCGGTGAACTTGCCCTGGAGATACTGGATCTTGCGCGTCTCCCGGCGGTGCAGGGCGCGCCGCGTCGCTTCGTCGTCGCGGAAGACCAAGCGCCCGCCGGTCATGTCCGACTTCATGTCGCTGTGCCAGCCGATGCCGTAGGTGGAATCCAGCACCATGCCGGTGCGCAACGGCGACAGATTCTCGAACCGGTACATGCCTTCGAAATTGGCGCGCAGCTTGGCCAGAAGCTGGTCAGGCTTCATGGAGGCCCAGCGGAACAGGCTCCCCGCCTCGCAGGACAGCCGGCGCAGGACGAAGCCGAATTCGCAATTGTCGCCCAGACTCTCGAACCGCAGAAGGTCGTCCGCGCCGATGCCGATGGTCATGCTGCTGTCCCGTTTCGCTGCCAAGCCGTGGTTTCGGCAAGCCTAGCGCGAGCCGGTCGGGCCGCGTCAACGGGTGGTGGCGGCGGCGCCGAAAAGATCACCGCGAATTCGAGGCAATACGTTCGGACTATCCGGCCGTTCAGACTGTCCGGGTGACCTTGCGCAGATGGCGGGGACGGTCGGGGTCGAAGCCGCGCGCCACCGCCAGCCGGGCCATGAAGGGGTAGAAGGCCTGGATCGCCGCGATGGGATCCAGCACCGGGTGCAGCGGAGGCGGCAGGGGCAACGGCGTGTCGGCCAGAGCGAGCGCCCGCTCCTCGGCGGAAGCGACCAGCAGATGGGCACCGGCCTCCTTCAGCGCGCGGGCGGTGTCCAGCACGCCGTCCAGCGTCTCGTCCCGGACCGCCACGACCAGCACGGGGAAGCCCGGCTCGACCAGCGCCATCGGGCCGTGCATCACCTCCGCCGCGCTGAAAGGTTCGGCGTGGGTGGCGGCGGTCTCCTTGAACTTCAGCGCCATTTCCTGGGCGATGGGATAGCTGCGTCCCCGCGCGACGATCAGCAGGCTGGACACGGATTCCAGCACCGGCAGCGCCGTCGACCAGTCCGCAGCACCAGCCCGCTCCAGCTCTCGGGGCAACCGGGGAAGGGCGTCGAGAAGCGTCTGATCATCCGTCCAGACGGCGGTCAGCCGCGCGATGGCGGCAAGGCTGGCGACGAAGCTCTTGGTCGCGGCGACGCTGCGTTCCGGCCCGGCGTGCAGGGGCAAGGGATGGGCGACCCGCTCCGCCAGCGGCGAGCCCTCCGTGTTGACCAGCGCCGCCGTCAGAGCGCCGCCGGCCCGCGCCGCGTCCGCGACGCGCAGCAGGTCGGGGCTCTGTCCCGATTGGGAGATGGCCAGGACGAAGGCGTCCCTCACACGCAACTCCGCCCCATAGGCCGTGACCACCGACGGCGCCGCCGAGGCGGTGACCAGCCCCAGCGCCGTCTCGAACAGGTAGCGGGCGTAGCTTGCGGCGTGGTCGCTGCTGCCCCGCGCGATGGTCATCGCGAAGGGCGGTGGGACGGCCCGCAGCCGGTCGACCAGGGCCGCCACCGCCGCGGCGTCGGAGTCGAGCAGGCGCCGCACCGCTGCGGGGGCGGTGGCGGACTCCTGCATCATCAGGGAAGCGCTGGTCATGGATCGGCCTCCGTTCCAGGCCGATCATAACACGGCGGTGCTGCTTGTCTCACGCCGGCCCGGTCGGGGCCTTCGCCAGGACGGCGGCGTCGGAGGCGTCCATCTCCTCCGCCGGGGCGGGCTCGGGCTGGGACGGTTTCCAGTTGCGCAGCCGGTTCACCATCGCGCCGGCCTGGGTCTTCCAGCGGTCGGCCTGGGCGCGCATCGATTCGCCGCCCTGGACGAGCAGGCGGCTGGGCAGCGGGCCGGGCGTCTCGAAGGTGCCGATGTGAAGCGTCTCGACCGGGTGCTTGCCGGCGAGGCCGCGCTTGAACTGATAGACGCCGGGGTTGGTCTGGGCGTTCACCCCGTGCAGGTCGTAACGCAGCCCGCCGTTCGCCTTGATCCACAGCAGCGCCCGCCATTGCAGCAGGTAGGCGGCGTTGACCCGCAGCCCGGCTTCCAGCGTGGCGGAGTTCTGCATCTGTCCGGTGGTGCCGAACAGCGACACGACGACCCCGGCCACCGGCCGCCCCTCATGCATGGCGAGGAAGGCGCGCATCTTCCGCCGCGGCGGCAGCGCCTCGTTGATGCGGGTGAAGGTGCGGCTGTCGTAGGCTTTGAAACCCTTGCGGCGCTGGGTCTCGACGAAGATGTCGTCGATGGTCTCCAGCAGTTCGGTGTGGGAGCCTTCGACGACCTCGATCCCCATCCGCTCGGCCTTGTTCAGCCCGCGCCGCCAGTGGTGGGACAGGTTGGAGCGCAATCCCGGCTCGTCCGGCGTCAGGTCGGTGATGAAGGTGCGGTAGGGGGCCTTCTCCTCCCGGAACCGCATCCCCAGCGAGGCGAGAGCCGCCGTCACCGCTTCTCCGTCCGCCTGCGAGACATGGGGCAGCAGGCGCAGCATCAGGCCGCGCCGGTCCGCGTATTCCGCCTTCAGCGCGTGCAGCGCGGTCGTCAGGGCGGCGTGGTCCGGTTCCTGGCCGCGCGGGTGCCACATCGGCCCCCACATGACCAGCGCCAGGCCGCCGATGCCCGGCACGCGGCGCAGCAGCACCTGCACCGCGGCCACCGGCCGCCCGTCGCGCCGAACGACGAGGTGGCTCAACTCGCGCCCGGCATGGGCGATGCGGCCATAATCCCAGGTCTGGAAGATGTTGGCGTCGTCGAAGCCATCGAGGATGGCGTACCAGCCGCTGCGGTCGACCCGGTCGATCTCGATGGAGGACGCGGGGCACAGGACATCGCCACCAAGCGCGTCGGTGTACATTCAGGTTTCTCCCCTGGAATTCACGGCGATCGTTTCTTGTGGAAGCGTTTGGTAACGGTTGGACGTTTGGTCACACGGTTCCGCCGGAGCGGTAGAAGGTGCTGAAGGCGGGGCGGGCCGAGAAGGCGGCCTGCGGGATGTCGAGCAGACGGCGCAGCCGGTCGCGCACCGCCGGCTCCAGGACCGCGGCGACCAGCAGGGCCACGGCGATGGACAGGGCGCCGCCGGTCACCGCCCCGGCCATGGAGGAGGCACCGGCCTGCATCGCCAGCGCCTTGGCCGAGCCGCCGATCACCTCGTGCAGCAGGTAGAGCGGGTAGGTGGCCAGCCCGACCACGCGCAGCAGCGACAGGATGGATGGCGGCAGCGTGGCGATCTCCGCCCGCCAGCGCGCCGAGGCGACGATGGCGAGGAGCGACGCACCCCAGATCAGCAGCGGATTCATCCACAGATCGGCGAGGTTCAGCGGGACGGGCGAGCGCTCCACGAACTCCACCGACCGGGCGGTGATCTCCAGCGGCGCGGCGATCAGGGCCAGCAGGGCGGCGGCCATGCCCGTCCGGGTCAGCTTGCCGCGCGACCACAGCCACAGGAAGATGCCCAGCGCGAAGAACACGCCGTGGCGCAGCAGCGTCATGTTCAGCATGCCGTACTCGAACTCCAGGAACGGCATTTGGACGACGCCGAAGACATGCAGGCTGTAGACGCCGAGATAGGCCGAACTGGCGGCGGTGAGCGCCATGGCGAACTGCGGCAGCCGGTGGAAGTTCCCGCTGAACAGCAGCAGGAACACCGCTCCGTAGAAGGCGATCTCGACCGGCAGCGTCCAGTAGGCCGACGCGATGTAGGGCCCGGCGGGCGCCAGCGTGAAGGAGGCGATGAAGCGTCGCGCCAGATCCGGGTCGGGGCCGGGCATGAGCACAAGAGCGACGAGGCACAGGATGGAGCAGACCCAGGCCGCCGGATAGAGGCGCAGCAGACGCGACCGGATGAAGGCGACCGGGGTGGCGTTGTTGGCCGAATTCGCGATGACGAAGCCCGACACCACGAAGAAGACCTGCACCCCGGCCCAGCCGGACCACATGACGTCGGCGACCGCGGGGTCGCGCCAGGTCAGGTGGAAGCCGGTGACCAGCAGGGCCGCGGCGAAGCGGACCATGTCGATCCCATAGACGTAATCGGCCCCGGTCCTGTGACGGGCAGACCCGTCTCCTGGCAGAGTTTGCTTGATCGGCGTTTCAGGCACGATTCCTCCCTTCCCGCATGGGGATTCCCATGTGCGGGTTCTCGACGTCTGTTGATTCCGGAAGACGAGCGCGGTGCGGCCTCAGGACGCAACTTGCGTGCTGCCGGGGAGCATACCCGCTGGTGGGCGCGGATACAGGGGCCCGAACGGATTCAACAGGAAATCTGCGGGAGTATACTGTTCAGATGATCGACCGTTACCGAAGCCATGACGCAAAGGGATGCGCTTGGCGCGAACGGTCCGCCCGATCCCGGGCGCCCTACCGTGAAGGGATATGACGGAGAGCGAATGGCACACGGCCCGTCCCCGGTCGGGCCGGGAACGGGCCGTGTGCTTGCCGGCTGGATGGCTTCCTGCCGGCGCCCTTCCGCCCAGTGGTTTACTGGTAGTTCAGGCCGCCGTTGATGTTCAGGGTCGAGCCGGTGACGTAGCCGGCGATCTCCGACGCGAGGTAGGACACCGCGCCGCCGATCTCGTCCGGACGGCCCAGGCGCTTCATCGGAACGCTGTCGGTGATCGCCTGGCGGATGTCCTCACGGATGGCCATGACCATGTCGGTGCCGATGTAGCCCGGCGCGATGGCGTTGACGGTGACGCCCTTGGTCGCCAACTCGGCGGCCAGCGCCTTGGTGAAGCCGATCACGCCGGCCTTGGCGGCGGAATAGTTGGTCTGGCCGGCCTGGCCCTTCACGCCGTTCACCGAGGAGATGTTGATGATGCGGCCCCAGCCGCGCTCGGCCATCTTCGGCGACACCTGCTGGGTGACGTTGAACAGGCTGCTCAGGTTGGTGGCGATGACCGCATCCCACTGGGCCTTGTCCATCTTCGCGAAGAACTTGTCGCGGGTGATGCCGGCGTTGTTCACCAGGATGTCCACCGGACCCAGGTCGGCCTCGATCTTGGCGACCATCGCCTTGCAGCTTTCGAAGTCGGAGACGTCGCCTTCCGCCACGTAGAACTTGAAGCCGAGGGCTTCCTGCTGGCCCAGCCAGGCGGCGGCCGGCTCGAAGTTCGGCAGGCAGTTCGCCGCCACGATGCAACCGTCCTTGGCCAGGGCCTGGCAGATGGCGGTGCCGAGACCGCCCATGGCACCGGTGACGAGCGCGATCTTCTGAGACATTACAATCGCTCCAGTAATAGAAACGGCCAGCTCCTGGTGAGGCAAGCCCGCTGGTGAACCGCAGAAGCAAAGGGGTTGCTTCTTGTTACGGATGCTGTCGTGCCAATGGTCCTTATGGGGGGGCCATCAACCGCGGCGGCAGGCATAACATAGAACAAGTCCGCCTCCGGGCCAATGCGCTGCAACATCGCAGATGCGAGCGGGGGCGATTTTTCACAGGAATGTCAATAAGAAATGTCTTTTCATGGCCTTACTGCACCGCACCAAGTGGTGTGACCAGTCGGATTCGGCTCAAATCCGCAGGATTTTCTCGCCCGCCTTGAGCGCGAGCGGGAACAGCCTGGGCGCCACCGCCCCCAGAAGCCAGGGCCGCAGCTTCGCCAAGGCGGCCGGCGCGGCGAGAAGGGCGAGCGTCGCGCCGCTGTGCGCCCACCGCCCGGTGGTCATTTGTTCGAAGCCGTTCCACAGCAGGACGGCACCGCTGCACAGACCGGCAGTGGCGGTGACGGCTTCTCCCAGCGCCTGGAGCGCGTCGATACCCCACAATGGGTTCGCCGTGGTGACACGCCCCACCAGCCGGCGCAACTGCGCGCTCAGACGCGCCGCGGCGGCGGCGTCGAACCGCCCGTCCTCGACCGCGGGGCGGGGCAGGGCGACCAGGACGTCGCCGTCGGGCTGGATCGACACGCGGACGGAGACGGTGCGCAGACCGCCGCCGGTCCCGTCGCCGGGCGCTGGCACGGCCACCGGCACGCGCAGGCCGATCGTCCGGCCGCCCTGGGCGAAGAACTGCAATGCCAGGGCAATGCCATGGCCGCGCCGCGGAATCAGTCCCGTCTTGCCGTGTCGCAGCCTCCCGACCATCTCGGCCAGGGCGTCGCGCCGCCAAGTGAACCCGTGCGGGAGGTCGCTCAGGATGCGGCGGCGCAGCGGGCTACCCCGTGTCTCCCACCAGGGTGTTCACCGCTTTTCCGGCGAACCGGCCCAGTGCGTCGATCAGGAAGCTCCAATAACGGAAGGAGACGTCCACCGCGTCCTTGTGGACGCCGATCATGACGCTGCTGCCGGCGTTGTCCCGGCCCTTGAGAAGGCGCGTGACCACGTCGCCGTCGATCTGGATCGTCGACTGCATGACCACCAGCTCGGTCCCCACGTCCCAGGCCTTGCGGATGGTCACCACATCCGCGGTTTTCAGCACGGGCATGCGGCGGACCTCCTCGTCCATGCCGCGCAGATAGCTCACGGTGTCCAGCCCGCGCCGCCGCAGCACATCGTTGATCTGGTCGGAGTTGCGCTGGATGCGCATCAGGATCGGCGGCGTGTCCGGGTCGATCAGAGCCGCGGCGGACACCACTTCGGCGGTGGCGCCCGGCTGCCGGGCGGTGTCCAGGGTGCGGTCGGTCATCTCGCGCAGCCAGCTCGCCACCTCGCGCAGGTCGTCGAAGACCTTCAGCGTGGTGCCGCGCGCCGGGTCGTTGCCCGGCAGGTCGCGGCTGAGGAAGAACGGGTCGTAGCGGTCGGGCCGGGCGGCGTCGGACGGCGGGACGAACGGCGCCAGCCCCCAATGGAAGGATTCCGAAATCTGGCCGGCCCAGGGGGCGAGGATCGCCGTCTCGCGGCTGCCGAAGACTTCCAGCTGCTCGCACAGGAAGACATAATATTCCTGTGCCAGATCGATCAGCGCGTCGCCCGCCATCGGCATCTTCTCCGCCGAGATGCCGGTTTTCAGCACGGTGTTGATTTCAAGCGCGAGAAGGTTGCGCGCCAGATCGACGAACTGGGACATCGGCCACCTTGCTGGGTGAGGGGAGGGCGACTGCGACTGCGGGAACGGTCCCCCGCAGGTCCGGGAGACGGGTCAGCTCGGGCGGCCGGAGATCTGGACGGCCAGATCGCGGATCGCCTTCAGGTTGGTGATGACGATGTCGCTGCTCTTGGTCACCTGGGCGAGGTGGAACTCGGTCAGGCTGTGATAGGCGGTGTTGGTCGCGAAATCACGGCTGATCAGGTTCTCGATGTCGCCGGTCACCAGGTTGACCTGCGTCTGGAACGCCTCAATCGTCGATCCGGACCTCGGGCGGCAGGTGAAGCCGACCTGATCGGGATCATCCTGGACCACCTCGATGTCGGCGATCGCGGTCACCACCGTCAGCGTGACCAGCCGGTCCAACTTGTCCGCGATGGTGTTGAGCAGGGAATTCGCCTTGCCCTGTTCGTTCTGGATGACCGCGGCGCCGCTCGGCGGCGCCGCGGTCGGTGCCGCAGGCGTTTGTGCAACCGGAAATTGGGTGGTGGAAGCGGTCGGGGTGGCGACGGCGGTATCGGACATGTCTGTACCCTTCTGGGGACGGATGACGCAGGTCTGTCAAGCATCGCGCAAAAGACGAGTTCTGTCCAATGACCGCTATCGGTGCGAAAGTGTGACGGGAATTTTCTATTTCACGGAAATCCGCGGGGTGGTCAGTCGTGAAGAAGCGCGTCGATGGCATCGCGCAGATCACGCAACTCCTGCCGCTGGTCCTCGGCCAGCGCATGGCCCAACGCGCGAAGGCTGTGGATCTTGTCCACATTGCTGCGCAACGCACGCAATGCGGGTGCGGCGGAGGGGGCAGCCAAGCGTGCGGCCTTGCGCTCCTGCTTGGCGTTGCGGACGTCCTTGACGGTCAGGCCGTCGCCGGCCCGTGCCCAGAGCGCGAGCTGGATCGCCTCGTCGGGCAGTTCCGCCAGTTCCATGAGAAGGGAGACGGAGACGGCAGGCCGGTCGGGAGCCTCCTCCAGAATGCGGGCGGGCAGGCGCAGGATGCCCAGCAGGCGGGCCACATATTCCTGCGACTTGCCGATCAGGACGGCAGCCTGCTCCTGCGTCAGCCCCTTGTCGCCGATCAGCTTGGCGAGCGTCAAGGCAAGGTCGATGGGGTGCAGGTCGACGCGCTGGGCGTTCTCGATCAGGGCCAGCGCCTGGACGTCGTCGGTGTCGATGACCAGCGCCGGGATGGTCTCCCGCTCCAGGGCGCGGAAGGCCCAGTAGCGCCGCTCCCCCGCCACGATCTGGAAGCGGTCGGGAGCGACCTCCCGCACGTTGATCGGTTGCAGCAGCCCCCGCTCGCCGATGGAGGCGGCCAGCGCGGCGATGTCGGCCCCGCGGGCGTTGCGCCGCGGCTGGTCGGGGTTCGGCTCCACCTGCTCCAGCGGGATCTCGCGGTGGCGCATCTTGCCGGACAGGCCGAACAGGGCGGCGTTGCTGCCCCCGCCGCTGCCGGTGCGGCTGAGCGCCCGCTTGAACAGGCCGGCGTTGGAGGTGTCGAGCTTACGCGCCATGGCGCATCTCCTCCCCGGCGAGCGCCAGCAGGGCGTCCGCGATCTCGCGGTAGCTCTCCGCGCCGGCGGAGTTCGGGTTGTAGGCGAGGCCGGGGCGTCCGGCCATGACGCTCTTGGAATAGTCGGCGGCCCGCTTGACCGGGGAGAAGAGGTGGAGTTGCTCCGCTGCGGCAAGCTCGCGCAGCTCCTTCATCACCGTCTCGTCCTGGAGGCGGCGCGGGCTGTACATGGTCGGCAGGACACCGAGGATCTGCAGGCGCGGATTCACCAGCTCGCGCACGCCGGCGATGGTCTCGAACAGCTGCGGGATGCCCATCATCGACAGCATCTCCGTCTGGGTCGGAATCAGGAGTTGGTCGGCGGCGTTCAGCACCGAGACGGTCAGCTCGCCCAGATGCGGCGGGCAGTCGAGCACCACGAAATCGTGCTGGCCGGCGAGCTGCGCGATCTTGGCGCGCAGGATCAGCGTGCCGTTGGGCTGGCGCAGCAGCTCCCGGTCGGTCGCCGCCAGCGAGATGGAGGAGGGCAGCAGGTCGAAGGCGCCGTCGCAGACCGGGGTCATGAATTCCCGCATCGGCCGGCTGGCCTTCAGCGCGTGGGTCAGGGTTGCCTTGGCCAGCTCCCGCTCGTGCGGGTCGACGCCCAGATGCACGGTGGCGTTGGCCTGCGGGTCGCAGTCGATCAGCAACACGCGCCGTCCCGACTGGGCGAGCAGCCACGCGACGTTGACGCAGGTGGTCGTCTTGGCGACTCCGCCCTTCTGGTTGGCGGCGCAGAACACCACCGGGGCCGCCCGCACCGCCGCCGCCGCGGGGATGCCCACCGGCTCCGTCGCGGTCTTCAGGGCACCCGCGACGATCTGCGGAATCCGCTCCGCCCCGGTTTCCCAACGGGAGATCTTGGCGCGGTCGTAACGCCGGTTCAGCCGCTCGTTCAGCCAGCCGACCAGAGCCTGCTGGTTCATGCCGCGCTGTTCGCGGTAGCGGCGCAACTCTTCGCCGCTCATCTCGTGGGCCACGGGGGCATCCCTCGTTTGGGGTGGTCGCGCGGGCACCATGAGTCATGTTGACGGTGGTGTCAACCGCCGTGCTGCACATGTGATGACGCTTCGCAACGGACGGGGATGTGCGCCCCGGCGTGGAACTCCGCATGGAACAAGGGGGCGCGCTGCGGCTTTCCTGTGGTGCGAAAGGCCGCTATGGTCGCGGCCGAAAATCCTGCGCCAGGAATCGTGAGGGAGACCCAATGGACGCCGACTCCATCCGCGCCGCCTACCGGCGCTACGCGCGTTTCTATGACCCCGTCTTCGGAAACCTGCTGGCGTCCGGCCGGCACGCCGCCGTGAAGTGGATCAACCGCCGGGGCGGCCTGCGCGTTCTGGAGGTGGGCGTGGGCACGGGCATCTCCTTGTCCGACTACCGCAAGGACAACCGCGTGGTCGGCATCGACCTGTCGTCGGAGATGCTGCGCGTCGCCCAGGACCGGGTGGACCGCGAGCGGCTGGAGAATGTGGAGGGGCTGCTGGAGATGGACGCCGGCAAGCTCGCCTTCGCCGACGGCAGCTTCGACCTCGTGGTCGCCATGTATGTGATGACGGTGGTTCCCGACCCGCAGGGCACGATGAACGAGCTGGAGCGCGTCTGCCGTCCCGGCGGCGACATCCTGATCGTCAACCACTTCGCCGCCGACAAGCCGGGCATCCGCCGCTCTGTGGAGAACTGGATGGCGCCCTTCTCCAAGAAGCTGGGCTGGCGGCCCGACTTCACCCTGGACACGCTTATGTCCGGCTCCCGCCTGACGGTGGAGGAGTTGCAGACCGTTCCGCCCTTCGGCCTGTTCAGCCTGCTGCACTGCCGCCGCGAGGCCGCCACCCCCGCCTGACGGGCCGGGGCATAAGCGTCAGGGAACTCGACCGCGGCCATTGGAGTTTCCCTTCCGGACCTGGATCGACCGGGAATGGAAGGAGCCCCATGGCGCGGTGGTGCGCGTTGCTCCTGGCTGGAGTGCTGACGGCCGTCCCGGGGCTGCCCGCCGCCGGTGCGACGGTGACGCTTGCCTGCAGCGGGCTTGGCATCAGCTTCGACCTGTGCCGCGACGGCGCCCAGGAGTGGGCGCGGCGCAGCGGCAACGAGGTGCGCTTCGTCTCCCCGCCCAAAGGGGCGAGCGAGCAGCTGGCGCTCTACCAGCAGCTTCTCGCCGCCGGGTCGCCGGACATCGACGTGTTCCAGATCGATGTGGTCTGGCCGGGCATCCTTGGAAACTATTTCATTGATCTGAAGGACCGCGCCGGGCCGGAGGTTGTGCGCCAGCATCTTCCGGCGATGATCGAGGCCGCGACAGTCAAGGGGCGGCTGGTCGCGATGCCCTGGTTCGCCGACGCCGGTGTCCTCTATGTTCGCAAGGACCTGCTGGAGGCCCACGGGCGCCCGGTGCCGCAGAGCTGGGAGGAGCTTCAGGACACCGCCGCCCTGATCCAGCGGGCGGAGCGCGCCGCCGGGCGCGACCGCATGTGGGGCTATGTCTGGCAGGGCCGAGCCTATGAAGGGCTGACCGTCAACGCGCTGGAATGGATCGCCAGCCGCAACGGCGGCACCATCGTCGCCCCCGACGGCGCCATCACCATCGACAACCCGCAGGCCGCCGAGGCGCTGGCCATGGCCCGCGGCTGGGTCGGCTCGATCAGTCCACCCGGGGTCCTCAACTATATGGAAGAGGAGGCGCGCGGCGTCTTCCAGTCCGGCAACGCCGTCTTCATGCGCAACTGGCCCTACGCCTGGACGCTGGTCAACGCGGCGGACAGCGCGGTCGGTGGCAAGGTCGCCGTGGTGCCACTGCCTAAGGGCGGGCCGGAAGGGCGCCACACCTCCACGCTCGGCGGGCAGTTGCTGGCGGTCAGCAAATTCTCCGCCCATGCGGACGAGGCCGCGGACTTGGCGCTGTATCTGACCGGCTTGGCCGAGCAGAAGCGGCGGGCGATTCACGGCGCCTCCAACCCGACCATTCCGGCGCTCTACGAGGATGCGGAGGTGCTGGCCGCCAACCCCTTCTTCGCGGCGCTGGCCGACTCCATCGCCAACGCGGTCAACCGCCCGGCCCAGGCGACGGGCATGCGCTACAACCAAGTGTCGGCGGAGTTCTACGCCAACGTCCACGAGGTGCTGTCCGGACGGCAGGACGCCAAGGCGATGCTGCCCGAGCTCAAGGAGGCTCTGGTCCGCATCAGCCGGGGAGGGCGCTGGTGAGCGGTCTTCCGCATTCCAGCCTGGAGCGGCAGAGGCGCCGGGCGGCGTGGCTGTTCCTGCTGCCGATGCTGGTGGTACTGGCGGGGGTGGCCGGCTGGCCGTTGTTCCGCACCGTCTTCTTCTCCTTCACCGACGCGACGCTCGCCACGCTGGACGGCTTCCAGGGGGTGGGGCTGGACAATTACCTGTGGCTGGTGCGCGACCCCGTCTGGTGGCGGGCGGTGTGGAACACGCTGGTTTTCACCGTCGTCTCGGTGGGAATCGAGACGGCGCTGGGGCTGGGCATCGCGTTGATCCTGAACGCGCATCTGCCGGGGCGCGGGTTGCTGCGCGCCGCCGTGCTGATCCCCTGGGCGATCCCCACCGTGGTGTCGGCCCAGATGTGGGGGTGGATGTTCCATGATCTCTACGGCGTGGTGAACGCGATCCTGATGGGGCTTGGGCTGATCGCCGAGCCGAGGGCCTGGACCGCCGATCCCGATCTGGCGCTGCCGGTGGTGATCGCGGTCGACGTCTGGAAGTCCACGCCCTTCATGGCGTTGCTGATCCTGGCCGCCCTTCAGATGCTGCCCCGCGACCTCTACGAGGCGGCGCGGGTGGACGGGGTGCATCCGGTGAAGGTGTTCGTCCGCATCACGCTGCCGCTGATCCGTCCGGCGCTGATGGTGGCGGTGCTGTTCCGCACGCTGGACGCGCTGCGCGTGTTCGACCTGATGTATGTGCTGACCGGCAACAGCCGCTCCACCATGTCGATGTCGGTCTATGCCCGGCAATATCTGATCGACTTCCAGGATGTGGGCTACGGCTCCGCCGCGGCGACCCTGCTGGTCCTGGTGCTGGCGGCGGCGACGGTGCTGGCGGTGACGCTCGGCCGCGTCCGCGTCGATGCGGGGAGGTGAGGGGATGGGCCTGAGACGCATCGCCTTTGCTCTTGTGGTTCTGGGGATCGTCGTCTGGGCGGTGTTTCCCTTCGCCTGGGCCATCGTCACTTCGCTGAAGGCGGGCAGCGCGCTGTTCACGGTGGAGGCTTGGCCGTCGCAGCCCTCGCTGGCGAATTACGCGGCGATCTTCAAGGAGCAGCCCTTCGGGCGGAACATCCTGAATTCGCTGATGGCCGCTTCGGCGGTGGTGGCGCTGTCGCTCGGGCTGGCGGTGCTGGCCGCCTACGCGCTGGGGCGGGTGCGCTTCCGCGGGCGGGGGCTGCTGCTGTTCGTGGTGTTAGGCGTGTCGATGTTCCCGCAGGTCGCCGTGCTGTCGGGCCTGTTCGAGCTGGTGCGCTGGCTCGGCCTCTACAACCGGATCGGCTCGCTGGTGCTGTCCTACCTGATCTTCACGCTGCCCTTCACCGTCTGGGTGCTGACCACCTTCATGCGCGAGCTGCCCAAGGAGCTGGAGGAGGCCGCCATGGTGGACGGCGCCGGTCCCTTCGTGATCGTGACGCGGGTGTTCCTGCCGCTGATGGGGCCGGCGCTGGCGGCGACCGGGCTGCTCGCCTTCATCGCCGCCTGGAACGAGTTCCTGTTCGCCCTGACCTTCACCCTGACCGACGACGCGCGCACCGTGCCGGTGGCGATCGCGCTGATGTCGGGGGCCAGCCAGTACGAACTGCCCTGGGGCCAGATCATGGCGGCGTCGGTGGTGGTGACGGTGCCGCTGATCGGGCTGGTGCTGCTGTTCCAGCGGCGGATCGTCTCCGGCCTGACCGCCGGCGCTGTGAAGGGGTAGGGCGATGGCGGGCGTCACGCTGCGCGGGGTGCGCAAGAGCTTCGGGCGGATCGAGGTCATCCACGGCGTCGACCTGGAGGTCGCGGACGGCGAGTTCGTCGCCTTCGTCGGGCCGTCCGGCTGCGGCAAGTCCACGCTGCTGCGGCTGATCGCCGGGCTGGAGGAGCCGAGCGCCGGAGACCTGTCCATCGGCGGGCAGCGGGTCAACGACCGGCCGCCGGCGGCGCGCGGCATCGCCATGGTCTTCCAGTCCTACGCGCTTTACCCGCACATGACGGCCTACGACAACATGGCTTTCGGCCTGACCCTGTCGCGGACCGACAAGGGGACCATTGCGGAGCGGGTGCGCGCCGCCGCCCGGCTCTTGCAGATCGAGGATCTGCTCGACCGCAAGCCGCGCGACCTGTCCGGCGGGCAGCGCCAGCGGGTCGCCATCGGGCGGGCCATCGTGCGCGAGCCGCAGGTCTTCCTGTTCGACGAGCCGCTGTCCAACCTTGACGCCGGCCTGCGCGTGCAGATGCGCCTGGAGATCGCCAAGCTGAAGGCCGACCTGCGCGCCACCATGATCTACGTGACCCACGATCAGGTGGAGGCGATGACCCTGGCCGACCGCATCGTCGTGCTGAACGCCGGGCGGGTCGAGCAGGCCGGCACGCCGCTGGAGCTGTACCACCGCCCACGCAACCGCTTCGTCGCCGGCTTCATCGGCTCCCCGGCCATGAACTTCCTGGATGTGGTCTCGGAGGGGCGGGCGGACGGGTCGGTGCGGGTGTGGTTGCCCGGTGGTGTGCCGCTGGATGTCGCCGTGGACGGCGCCGCGCCGCCGGCGGGCACACCCCTGACGCTCGGCGTGCGGCCGGAGCATGTCGGTTTGGCCGATGGCGGGGCCGGACTGCTCGCCACCATCCTGGCCGTGGAGCGGCTGGGCGGCGAGACTCATTGCCACGCCGCGCTGGAGGACGGGCAGCGGCTCCTGGTCCGCCTGGACGGCGACCGGCCGGTGGCGGCGGGCGAGCGCTTGCGCTTGAACCTGCGGGGCGAAACCGCGCATCTCTTCGGTGCGGACGGGCAGAGGCTCTGAGCGCCGAGGCGGGGTGAGCTGCACCGCTTTCGAATGAACTTGCGGGCGAAGCGGCGGTCAGCTTGAATGCCGCCATGGACATCATGACTCCCCGGCAGACCGACATCCTGGCGCTGGCCCGCACGCAGGGGCGCGTGCTGGTCGACGATCTGGCCACCCGCTTCAACGTCACGCCGCAGACCATCCGCAAGGACCTGAACGAGCTGTGCGACCGCCGCCTGCTCCAGCGCGTCCACGGCGGCGCCGTCGCCGGGTCGGGGGTCGAGAATCTCGGCTACGAGGCGCGGCGGCTGATCGCCCAGGACGAGAAGCGCGCCATCGGCCGTCGCGCGGCGGAACTGGTTCCCGACAGCTCCTCCCTCTTCATCAACATCGGCACGACGACGGAGGAGGTGGCCCGCGCGCTCCAGGGGCGCAGCGGGCTGGTGGTCATCACCAACAACATCAACGTCGCCAACCTGCTGCGCCCCGAGCCGCACATCGAGGTGATCGTGGCCGGCGGCGTGGTGCGGCGGTCGGACGGCGGCATCGTCGGCGAGGCCGCCATCGACTTCTTCAACCAGTTCATGGCCGACTTCGCGGTGATCGGCGCCTCGGCCATCGACGAGAGCGGGGCGCTGCTCGACTTCGACTACCGTGAGGTGCGGGTGTCGCAGGCGATCATGGCGAACGCCCGCCACGTCATCCTGGTCGCCGACCGTGGCAAGCTGGAGCGCACGGCCCCGGTGCGCATCGGCCACATCTCCCAGGTCCACACCTTCGTCACAGACGTCCTGCCCTCCGACCGGCTGGCCCGCATCTGCCGAGAATCCGGTGTGCGGGTGGAGGAGCTGTTCCCCGACCGCGCGACGGAGCCGGAACCCCAGGACTGACCCTTACACCAGCCAGACCCAGGCGGTGACGACGAGGAGCAGCGACGCCGTGGAGGCGACGCCGATGGGCAGGGCCAGCCGGTAGATCGCGGATTCCGCCTTGGTCAGCCCGAGGAGGCTGGAGGCGAGCACGATCCGGCCCGGCGTCAGCAGCGTGCAGACGCTGCCGGCCACCACCTGGATGGCGGCGGCGGCGATCAGCGGCAGGCCGCTGCCCGACGCAAGGTTGACCTGGATGTGCATCATCAGAGCGTTCGACGCCGTGTTGGAGCCGGTCAGCATGCCCGTCGCCGCCCCCAGCACCGGCACGGCCAGCACGGCGGCGGAGCCCGCCAGCGCCTGCCACGCCTGCCCGAAGGCCGTGGCCCCGCCGGAGGCGGCCATGAAGGCGGCCAGCTCCACGAAGACCAGCGTCGCCGCCATCGGCACCAGCGCCGCGCGCAGGGCGGGGACCGCCACCGGCAGAGCGCGCCCGCGCGGCAGGCCCGCCAGCATGACCAGGGCGATGGCGACCAGCCAGGTCGAGGGGTGGCGCAGCAGGGGCATCGGCGCCAGCCCGCCGAAGGGGTCGAGCACCAGCCAGTCGGCCGTCCAGTCGGACAGCGGCGGGACCAGCCGGGTCGCCATCAGCCCGCCGACCAAAACCACGTAAGGCCACAGCAGGGCGAGCAGCCGCGAGAGGCCGGCGGCGTCGCGCGGCAGCCGCCGCGCCTCAACCGCGACGAGCAGCACGGCCGTCGCCAGCCCGCCGCCCAGTTCCGGCGCCACGAAGCGGTTGGTCAGCCAGAGCAGCCCGGCCAGCGCCAGCATCAGGGCGAAGTCCCTGGCGCGGTCGATCGGGCTGGAGGTCAGCCCGGCGCCGTGGATCAGCCGCCAGAACACCAGCAGCAGGCTGGGCAGCACGACCACCATCAGAGCGGCGCTGGCCGTCCCCAGCTCGGTGAAGGACACGCCGATCAGCTCCGCCCCGACCCGCGTGCCGACGCCCAGCGCCCCCCAGGGGGCGAGCATCTGGCTGAACAGGCCCAGCGCCGCGGCGTGGGCCGGCGGCAGGTTCAGCGGGCGCAGCATGGCGAGCGCCACGACCAGCCCGACGCCGAACCCGGTCACCGATTCGGCGAAGGGGCCGGCGAGCAGGCAGGCGACGAAGACGGCGCGGCGGCGCTCGGCCGGGGTCTTCGCCTCGCTCCGCGCTTCGGCCTTGACGGCGCGCGCTTCGAAGGCGCGGTGGAACAGCAGGCCCGCCGCGATGATCGACATGGCGTGCCACGCCAGCCACGCTCCCTCGCCGGCCTTCCGCGCCACGGCCGGGAGCAGGTCCGGCAGTTGGGTCAGCCAATCCGCAGCGCCGCCGCCGCCCGGCTGCGCCACCATCAGGGCTGCCAAGAGCACCCCGGCGGCCAGCGCCATGCCTGCAGTCCCGGCGGTCAGCATGCTGACACGCCGCGATACGAGCAGGGCGACGGTGGCGGCGAGCGGCAGGAGATGGAGGGTCAGGGGCATGATCGACACTGGGGACCGTGATTGAAGCGTGCTGATATACTAATATCGGCACGCTTCGGCCAGCCCCATCGGTCTTTGCGCGGCAGCCCCGCGCGTCCGGCCCTTCCCCCCGCAGGCTCAGGCGCCCTTGGCGCCGCGCAGCAGGGCGATTTCCGACAGAAGGTCGTCGATGGCGGCCAGAGCGAAGTCCAGGGCGGCCTGATCGGTCAGCCGGCCATCCTTGATCTTCTCGTGCACCATGCCGATGACCACCTGCGGACGGGCGATGACCCGGCCCATCATGCCGGACAGCGTCTCGCGCATCTCGTGCTGGGCGCGCACGCCGCCGGTGAAGGCGGGGGAGGCGGTCATGATGAGGATCGGCTTGCCCCGCACCGGCGATTTCATGGCCGGGCGCGATGCCCAGTCCAGGGCGTTCTTCAGCACACCCGACATGCCGTAATTGTATTCCGGGGAGATGATGACCAGCCCGTCGGCCGCGGCGATGGAGTCGCGCAGCGCGGTGGCCGGGGCGGGGGTGTTCTCCGCGTCCAGGTCGGGGTCGTAGGGCGGGATGTCATTCAGGGGGAACAGCGCCATTTCCGCCTTGCTGTCCGCCTTGTTGCCCAGCGAGCCGGCGAGCGTGTTCAGCACCGCGGTGCAGTGGGAGAGGCGGCGGATGCTGCCGGAAATCCCGAGAAGGCGGACGGGCTTGGCGGTGTCGGTCATCGTGGCTGTCCTGTTGCGGTTTGAGAGGGCTGTCCGTTCCAACGGCGCGCGTGGCGGATGGTGCCGCCCCTCTCATCGGGGCGCAACCCGGAGGATCGGGGGGCATTGCCCTTGCCTTCCGCCGCGGATCGGAGCGGACTCCGTAGAATCCACAATACGGCAGCAGCGCTGCGAAAACGTCTAAAATACAGAATAAATCGGCGGTTTTTTCAATACTTGCAGCGGCCTAGCAGGCGGGATGCCCTGCGGAAGTCCCCGACGATGGTCGGAGGCGGTGCGACAATATGGTGATGATTTTCGGCCATTAATACAGTAGAAATAGCACTTAAGTAGTGTTTTATGCATGTTCTCCGTGACGGGGTGCTGGCTTATGCGCGATAATGGACCGGTTACGAACCGCGAAATCGAAATGGCCGACGACATGCTTCTGGTGTCGCGGACCGACACCCGCGGCAAGATTACGTTCGTCAATAAAGCATTTGTTGATATTAGCGGTTTTTCGGAAACAGAATTATTCGGCGCGCCGCACAATCTTGTGCGCCATCCGGACATGCCGCCGGCGGCCTTTGCCAACCTGTGGGAAACCATCAAGGACGGCAGGCCGTGGGAGGGGCTGGTCAAGAACCGGTCCAAGAACGGCGACCATTATTGGGTCAAGGCGAACGTCACCCCGATCACCGAAAAGGGGGTGGTGACGGAGTATATTTCCATCCGGTCCAAGCCGAGCCGCGACGCGGTGGCGGAGGCGGAGCGCATCTACGCCGAGATCCGCGGCGGGCGTGGTCAGCAGTACGGGCTTCTGGACGGGCAGATCGTCCGCCGCGGCTTCGGCGTCTGGCTGAGCAGCCTGGTATCCAGCATCGGCGGGCGCATCCTGGCGACCAACGGCCTCCTGTTGCTGACCGTGATCGCCCTCGGCGGGGTGAGCCTGACGGGCGGCGACAGCGTCGGGATATTCGCCGGTCTGATGTTGTTCGGCCTGCTGGTGGCCGGCATCGGCACGCTCAGCGTGATGGGCACGGTGCGCCGGCCGCTCGGGCTGGTGGAAACACACCTCGACGCTATCGCCCGCGGCGACCTGATGACCAACGTTCCCAGCTCCGGCGTTGCGGAGTTCGCCCGCATCCGGTCGCAGATCCGCGCCGTGAAGGCGAAGCTGAACTATTCCACCCAGGAGCGCATGGAGCGCCAGCGCCAAGCGGAGGAGGAGCGCATCACCGCCCTCCAGGCCATGGCCGAGACGGTGGAGCGCGAGGCCAGCCACGCGGTGGAGCAGGTGGCCCTGCGCACCGGCGGCATGGCCCAGGACGCCGACGCCATGGCGACCTCGGCCGAGCGGGTCAGCATCAACGCCCAGAACGTCGCCGCGGCGGCGGAGGAGGCGCTGGCCAACGCCCAGACGGTGGCGGCGGCGACGGAGGAGCTGGCGGCCTCGATCCGCGAAATCTCCGCGCAGATCGCCCATTCCAGCGCGGTCACCCGTCGCGCCGTGGAGAACGGCCAGCGCACCCAGGGCACCATCCAGTCCCTGTCGGAGGCGGTCGGCCGCATCGACGAGGTGGTCAAGCTGATCACCGACATCGCCAGCCAGACCAACCTGCTGGCGCTCAACGCGACCATCGAGGCGGCGCGCGCCGGTGAGGCCGGGAAGGGTTTCGCGGTGGTGGCGCAGGAGGTGAAGAACCTCGCCAACCAGACCGCCCGCTCGACCGAGGAGATCACCCGCCTGATCGCGGAAATCCAGGGTGTGACCGGCACCGCCGTGGGCGCGGTGGCGGAGATCGGCGACACCATCGGCGAGATCGACCAGATCTCCAGCGCCATCGCCGCCGCGATGGAGGAGCAGGCCGCCGCCACCCAGGAAATCAGCCGCAACGTGGTGGAGACCTCCAACGCCGCGCAGGAGGTGTCGGTGCGCATCGCCGCCGTCTCCAGCGACGCCGACCAGACCGGTTCGCAGGCCTCGGGCGTGCGGGCCGGCTCGGACGAGGTGGCGACGAGCATCGACGAGCTGCGCCGCGTGCTGGTGCGTGTCGTCCGCACCTCCACCAGCGACGCCGACCGCCGCCGCAGCCCGCGCTACCGGGTGAACGAGGCCTGCGGCGTCGTGGTGCAGGGGCGCGATCAGTCCGGCACACTGACCGACCTGTCGAACGGTGGCGCCATGCTGAGCGGGATCGGCGGTCTTGGCGTGGGCGACCGTGGCACCCTGCGGCTCGACCGCTTCGGCCTGACCGTCGCCTTCGAGGTGCGGGCCATCGACAAGACGGCGATCCATGTCCGCTTCTCCGAAAGCGACGTGGCCCTGCCGCGCTTCCGTGACGCCTTCGCCCAGTTGACCCGCGGTCTTCAGCCGGTGGCGACGGCGGCCGCCTGACGAATCGCAACCCGCCCTGAAAAAACGACAACGGCCCGGCGTTCCGCACGCCGGGCCGTTGTCGTTTTGGGCTCTTCCTTCGTCAGCCTTCCGGCTTGTCCACGCTGTAGCGAAAGTCGCAATGGCTGGCGCCCTGCATGATGGTCTGCGTCCGCTCCATCTTGATCGACGGGTCGTAGCCCGTGCAGAAGGCGGCGTCGCGGTTGCAGGACAGCAGGTGGCCGATATGGCCCAGCCCCATCTCCCGGTACATCTCGGCGTAGCGGCAGCGGGTGACGTTGTAGTCGAACCGAGTCTCGTCCTGGTGCAACACCTCCAGCCGCAGCGCGTCGTCCTTGGTCCACAGCGGCTGCAGGTCGGCGAAGCTCGTCAGGCTGGTGCCGTTCGGCTCGGTCGCGGCGAAGGCCGCGGCGGATTCGACGGCGGCGCGGGTGATGGCGGCGCCCAGGATCTCCTGCGCCACCGCCTCGCCCAGCCGGGCGGCCATCTCCTCATAGACCGGCTTCAGGATCGCCGCCTCGATCCCGCGGCGCTCCAGCATGCCCATCACCGGCTTGGCCGCGGGCGTGTCGGTCGGTTCGGTCATCGGTGTCTCCGTCTCAAGAAGCCGTCAATGGGCGTGCCCGCCGAGATAGGCTTCGGCGATGCGGGGATCGTCGCGGAGCTGGGCGGCCGGGCCGGCCAGCACGATGCGCCCGTCCTCCATCACCGCCGCGTGGTCGGCGACCCGCAGGGCGGCGCGGGCGTTCTGCTCGACCAGCAGGATCGACACGCCCTCCGCCCGGATGCGCTGCACCAGATCGAAGATTTGCGCGACCACCATCGGGGCCAGCCCCAGCGACGGCTCGTCGAGCAGGAGCAGGGCGGGGCGGCGCATCAGGGCGCGGGCGATGCACAGCATCTGCTGCTCGCCGCCCGACAGCGACCCGGCGTTCTGGCGCAGGCGCTCCCGCAGGACCGGGAACATGTCGAGCATCCGGTCGAGTTCGCCCAGCCCGATGTCGCCGCCGCCGAGCACCAGATTCTCCCGCACGCTCATGTTGGAGAAGATCTGGCGGCCCTCCGGCGCCTGGGACAGGCCGAGCTTGACGATGCGGTGGGCCGGCAGGTTGGCGATGGGCTCGCCGCGGAAGGCGATGCCGCCCCGGCTCGCCCGGTAGACGCCCGAGATCGCCCGCATCAGCGTCGTCTTGCCGACGCCGTTGGAGCCCAGAACGGCGACGATGGCGCCCTGCGCCACGGTCAGGTCGATTCCGTGCAGGATCTCCTGCGGCCCCATGGTGACGTGCAGGTTCTCGATCGCGAGAATCGGCGCGTCGGCGTGCGGCTGGCTCATGCGTCCACCCCCAGATAGGCTTCCAGGACCGCTTGGTCGCGGCGGATGGCGTCGGGCGGGCCATCGGCGATCTTGCGGCCGGAGGCGAGCACCAGGATGCGCTGGCAGATGCTCATGACCAGGGTCATGTCGTGCTCCACCAGCATGATGGTCAGCCCGGTGCCGTGCAGGCGCTTGATGAAGTCGGCCAGCGCGCGGGTCTCGGTGTCGTTCAGGCCGGCGGCGGGCTCGTCGAGGATCAGGAAGCGCGGCTGCATCGCCAGCGCGCGGGCGATCTCCAGATACTTGCGCTGGCCGTAGGGCAGGTTGGCCGCCAGTTCGCCCGCCACATGGGTCAGGCCGACCGCCTCCAGCGCCTCCCAGGTGCGGCGGCTGATCTCAGCGGAACGGGCGCCGCCACCGGCGAGGGAGCCGAACAGCGCGCCCAGCGCCCCCTGCGGCAGCGCGCCGACCGCGCCCACCGACACGTTGTCGAACACCGACATGTTCGGGAAGACGCGCAGGTTCTGGAAGGTGCGGCTGATGCCCAGCCGGGCCACCTGGTTTGTCTTCAGCCCGCTGATGGTCCGGCCGTCGAAGGAGACGCTGCCCGACGACAGCGGGGTGAAGCCGGAGATCAGGTTGAACAGGGTGGTCTTGCCGGCGCCGTTCGGGCCGATCAGCCCGACCAGTTCGCCCTCGTCCACATGGCCGGTCACGTCGTTCACCGCCAGCACGCCGCCGAAGCGGCGGCTGACGTTGCGGATGTCGAGAAGATGCGTCATCGCCAGCCGATCCCTTCGCCCTTCACGGTGTTGCGCCACGCCGCGCCCAGTTGGCGCCGCGCGAGCTGGAGCGCGGAGACCTCGCCCAGCAGGCCCTTCGGCAGCAGGAGGATCGACAGGAACATCACCAGACCGACCATGATGTTGCGGAAGTCGCCGAAGGCGCGCAGTCCCTCCGGCAGCAGGATCAGCAGAAGCGCGCCGATCACCGCGCCGGGCAGGCTGCCCAGGCCGCCCACCACCACCATCGCCAGGATCAGGATGGATTCGGAGAACTTGAAGTCGCCCGGCGAGATGTAGCCGGTCATGTGCGCCCACAGGCTGCCCGCCACTCCGGCGAAGAAGGCCGACAGGGTGAAGGCTTCCATCTTCAGCCGCGCCGTGCTGACGCCCATGGCGTCGGCGCACTGGTCGTCCTCGCGGATCGAGCGCAGCGCGTTGCCGTAATAGGAGTGGCTGAGCCGCCCGATCGCCAGCACGCACAGCGCCACCACCGTCGCCACCGTGTAGTAGGTGGCGAGCCGGCCCGACAGGCTGAAGCCGAACAGCTCCAGACCCTTGGTGACGATGATGCCGTTGGGGCCCTTGGTGAACTCCACCCAGTTCAGCATGACCAGATAGAGCATCTGCCCGATGGCCAGCGTCGCCACAGCGAAATAAATGCTGACCAGCCGCATGGTCGGCAGCGCCACCAGGAAGGCGATCAGCGCCGCCACCAGACCGGACAGCGGCAGCGTCACCGTGAAGCCCAGCCCGAACTTGGTCGAGAGCAGGGCGGCGGTGTAGGCGCCGACCCCGTAGAAGGCGGCGTGCCCGAGATGCAGCAGCCCGGCCACCCCGGTAACCAGATGCATGGAGGCGGACAGCAGGATGAAGATCAGCGCCAGATTGGCGATCTGGTAGAAATAGCCGCGGTCGAAGCCGGCCAGCAGGGCGGGCAGCCCCACGAAGACCAGCAGGGCGAGCAGGAGCGGAATCAGCGCGCCTTGCCCGCGCCGCGGCGCCGACAGGTCAGACACGTTCACGGCGCGCTCCGAACAGTCCGTTGGGGAAGAAGATCAGGGTCAGGATCAGGAAGCCGTAGGCCACCATGTCCGACCAGCCCGACGACACGAAGGTCGTCGCCATGCTCTCCGAGATGCCCAGGATCAGGGCGCAGATCACAGCCCCCGGGATCGAGGACAGGCCGCCCATTACCATGGCGACGAAGGCCTTGATGCCGGGGACGAAGCCCATGGCGGGGAAGATCGCCCCGTAATAGAGCCCGGTCAGGATGCCCGCCGCCGCCCCCATCATCGAGCCGACGACGAAGGTCATGATGATGGTGCGGTCGGTGTCGATGCCGACATATTTGGCGCCCAGCGGGTTGTTCGACACCGCCCGGATCGACAGGCCGATGCGGGTGCGGGTCAGCAGATACTGGAGACCGATCAGCATCGCGGCGGCCACGCCGAAGATGATGAAGTCGCCGGTCACCAGGATCACCGGCCCGATGCGCACCGGCGTGTTGATGAGATACTCGAACGGGACGGAGCGCATCTGCGACCCGAACACGATCTCCAGCGCCTCGCGCACCACGATGGACACGGCGAGCGAGGAGAGCAGGGTGGATTCACGCATCGCCCGCGACTTCAGCGACGCCTCGTCGGTGAAGCGGCGGAAGGGTTTGAAGGCGATCCGTTCCAGCGAGAATCCGGCCATGGCGCCGATCGCCAGGGCGATGAAGATCACCGCGAAGATCGGCGGGGCCGTCGCGGAAATCAGCACCAGTCCGGCGAAGGCGCCCAGTGTGTAGACCTCGCCATGGGCGAAGTTGACGACGTTCAGCACGCCGAAGATCAGCGTGAAGCCGATCGCCATCAGCGCGTAGGTCATCCCCAGCGACAGCCCGATGGCGAGCTGCTGGAGGTAATATGGGTCGATCATGCGGGCCGTTCGCTGGAGATCGTTAGGCTATCGGGTCGGAAGGGGGCGCGCTGGTCAGTCGGCGACCGGCACGAAGGCACCGCCCTTGACCTCGACCTTCACCAGCTCCTTCTCGGCCTCGCGGTCGGCGCTGAAGCTGGTCTTGCCGGTTACGCCGGCGAAGTCCTTGGTCTGGGCCAGGGCGTCGCGCACCTTCTCGCGGGTCGGGTTCGGGTAGGCCTTCTCGACTGCGGCCAGCATGATGCGCACGGCGTCATAGGCCTGGGCCGGGAACTGGCCCGGAACCGCGCCGTTGGAGGCGGCCTTCCACTCCGTCACGAAATGCTGGATGTGCGGGGCCGGGTCGGTCGGCAGGAAGTTGGAGGTCAGATGGACGCCCTCCGCGGCTTCGCCGGCCAGCTCGATCAGCTTCGGGCTGTAGGCGGCCGAGGTCGAGTAGACCGGGGTCTTGATGCCGAGCTGCTGCACCTGACGCAGGAACTGCGCGCCGTCCTCGTAGAAGAAGCCGGTGTAGATGGCGTCCGGCTTCGCGCGCTCCAGCTTGCTGATCAGCGAACGGTAGTCCTTCAGGCCGCGGTTGAAGAACTCAGAGAAGACCACCGTGCCGCCGTTGGCCTTCACGCCGTCGGTGAAACCGGAGACGACGGACTGGCCCCAGTCGGTCTGCTCGGCGATGACGGCGATGTTCTTGTAGCCCTTGGACAGCATCCACTTGGCGTTGTAGGGGCCTTCCTGCGCCTGGGTGGCGATGTTGCGGAACTGGTACTTGGAGATCTTGGTGTAGTCGGGGTGCGAGGCGGTCTGTGAAAGCTGCGGCATCCCGGCGTCCTTGTAGACCTGCGCCGAGGCCATCGACACGCCCGAGGTGAAGTCGCCCAGCACGCCGACGATCGCCTTGTCGTCCACGAACTTGCGGGCGATGTTGGTGCCCTCCTTGGCGTCGGAACGGCTGTCCTCGAAGACGATCTCCGCCTTGAAGGGCTTGCCGGACGCGTTGAACTCGGTCAGCGCGATCTCGGCGGCCTTGCGGAAGTCCTGGCCGTACTGGGCGGTCTCGCCGGTCAGCGGCAGCTGGTAGCCGATCTTCACGGTGTCGGCGGCCAGGGCGGTGCCGGCAAGCGCACCGGTCATCAGGGCGGCGAGGGAGGCGGTCTTCAGGGCGGTCATCGCGTGTGAACCTTTCTTGTGAAGGCCGGCTTCGAGGCCGGTGTTGGGCAGCGTCTTGCGGTTGGGCTTGGCAGCAGGGTGGCTCAGGCGGCCTTCGGGCCGGGCAGGACCTTCAGGCGGCAACAGCCCTCGTCGCCGGGCTTCCAGGTCTCGCCGCGGAAGACGAAGCCGGCCGCCTCGAACAGGCCGCCGTCGATGGCGCCGGCCATGTTGCAGAGCAGCTCCAGATCCTCGTCGGACTTGCCCTGGGCCTGCCACGCCTCCTTCAGGGGGCAGCGGTGGAAATGAATCTCCAGCGCGTCGCCGTCGCAGCGCTTGATCTCCGGCGCGAACATGGAATCGCGGTTGGGAATGCCGTCGAGGAAGGCGTGGCACAGGCCGGCGAGGTCGTCCGGGCCGTGCGCCGCGTATTTCACGCCCATCGCCTCGCCCAGGCGGCGGGTCGCCTCGCGCCCGATGTCCAGCGCCGTCTCGGTGCCGTAGCGCTCGCGCAGCACGTCGAACATGTGGGCGTAGGACGCCGCCCGCATCGCGTAGGCGTTGCGCAGCTGCGTGGCGTGGTCCGGGGCGGCGGGCGGAATGGTGTCTTCAGTCATCGTCAGATTTCCCGGATGTCGTTCCAGCGGTATTGCAGGAGTTTGAACGGGCCGATGCGTTGCAGCAGCTCGTTGAAGGGCAGGGGGCGCGGCTCGGTCAGCGGCAGCGCCAACTCCGCCGGATCGCGGCCCAGAGCGGCGGAGGCCAGTTCCCGCCCCAGCGAGACGGACAGGGCGACTCCACGCCCGTTGCAGCCCGCCCAGGTGAAGGCGTTGGGGCCGAGCTGGTGGACCCGCGGGGTGTAGTCGGTGGTCATGGCGATCCGGCCGTTCCACACATGGTCGAACCGCAGCCCGCGCAGGGTGGGGAACATGGAGGCCAGCCGCAGGCCGACGATGCGGCGCAGCCGGTCGGCCCCGTCGACGGGGACGAGCAACGCGCCGCCGCTGACCAACCGGTGGTCGGCGGTGTAGCGCATGAAACGCAGGTCGCCGTGGGTGTCCGACATGGCCTGACGGCCGGGCAGGATGCTGCGCCGCTGCGCCTCGTCCAGCGGCTGGGTGGCCATCTGCCAGGACAGGACCGGCACGACCTCCGTGCGGATCTCCGGGAAGACCGCGGCGGCGTAGCCGTTGGTGCCGAGCACCAAGGCATGGGCGGTCACCGTGCCGTCCGGCGTGCGGGCGACCCAGCGGTCGCCGCGCCGCTCCACCGACAGGACCGGCGAATTGATGAAGACCGACGCGCCGGCCTCGACCGCCTTGCCGGCCAGCCCTCGGGCCAGCGCCAGCGGGTTGATGTGGCCGCCGCTGCGGTTCATCCAGCCGCCGTAATAGGCATCGGTGCCCAGCAGGTCCGAAATGCCGGTGCGGTCGAGAAGCTCCACCGGAGCGCCCCGACTGCCCCACTGCTTCGCCCGCCGCTCGGCGATGGCGATGCGGCCCGGCGAATGGACCGGCTGCACCCAGCCGGTCTGTTCGGCCGCGCAGTCGATGCCCAGGCGGCGGATCAGCGCGAACAGGGTGTCGGCGCTGTCGCGGATCAGCGCGACGAAGCGCTCGCCCCGTTCCGGCCCGAACTTGGCGACGAGGTCCTCGGGGTCGGGGCGGGTCAGAGTTGGGATGACCTGCCCGTTGTTGCGCCCGGACGCGCCGCGCCCGATCTCCGACGCCTCCAGGACGACGGCGCGCTTGCCCGATTCGGCGGCGTGCAGGGCCGCCGACAGGCCGGTAAAGCCGCCGCCGATCACCAGCAGGTCGGTCTCCACCGCGTCCTTGAGCACCGGAAGGGCCGGCGGTGGCGGGGCCGTGGCCTCCCACAGGGAGTCGGGCCGCTGCCAGATGCCGCCGGTTCCAGGAACACCGGTCTTGTTCTCTATCGCCTTCACCGTGCCTTGTCCCACGTCTGTCGGGTGAAATCGGCCCGATCATGGGACAAATTGCATACCCGGGCAATTACCATAGCGAGGACGCGGTAATTTTCCTGTTTCATACACAAACCATAGGGAGATAGGAATGGTTTGTACAAGGCTGCTTGCGGCGACGGCACTCGGCCCCGAATCCCTCTCCCACCTCTTACGCCCGCTTGCGGGCGCTGACGGCGTCAGGCGGTCTATGGCCGCCGAGAGCCCCGGGAGAGGGTGGCGCCGCAGGCGCCGGGTGAGGGTCGTTCGAGGATCAAGGCTCTGATTCTCGGCGGCACCCTCACCCTCCCGCCGCGCTGCGGCGGGCCCCTCCCTCTCCCGGGGCGGGAGAGGGGATGGCGGGTGCAATAACCTTCACGCCGCGCGCGGCAGCACCGTTTCGGCCAGCCGCACCCAATAGCTGAGGCCGATGGGCAGGACCGCGTCGTTGAAGTCGTAATGCGGGCTGTGCAGGTTGCGCCCGCCGTCCGATGGGCCGGCGCCGACCCAGACGTAGCAGCCCGGCCGCTGCTGCAGCATGAAGGCGAAATCCTCCGCACCCATACTGGGCATCGGGTCGAGGTCCAGCCCCGATTCGCCGACGACTCCGGCGGCGGCGCGACGGGCCAGTTCGGTCGCCCCGGCCTCGTTCACCGTGGAGGGGTAGCGGCGCTCGTAGCGCATCTCCGCCTCGACCCCGAAGCCGCCGGCGATGGCCTTGGCCAATTCGCCCATGCGCCGCTCCACCATGTCCTGCACCTCCTTGCGGAAGGTGCGGGTGGTTCCACGCAGGACGGCGGTGGCCGGAAGGACATTCCACGTATCGCCAGCGTGGAACTGCGTGACGCTGACCACTGCGGAATCGACGGGATGCACGCTGCGGCTGGCGATGGTCTGCCAGGCGTTGACGATCTGCGTGCCGGCCAGGATCGTGTCGGTGCCCAGATGGGGCATGGCGGCGTGGGTGCCCTTGCCGGTCAGGGTCAGTTCGAAGATGTCGTAGGCGGCCATGATCGGGCCGGGGCGCAGCGCGATCTTGCCGACGTCCAGCCCCGGCCAGTTGTGCATGCCGTAGACCTGCTCGACGGGGAATTTCTCGAACAGCCCGTCCTCGACCATCACGCGCCCGCCGCCCTCGTTCTCCTCCGCGGGCTGGAAGACGAAGGCGATGGTGCCCTGGAAGTTCGGATGCGCCGACAGGTGGCGCGCCGCGCCCAGCAGCATCGCCGTGTGCCCATCATGCCCGCAGGCGTGCATGCGCCCGGGATTGCGCGAGGCGTGGGGCAGGTTGGTCTGCTCGTGGATGTGCAGGGCGTCCATGTCGGCGCGGAAGGCGACCGCCGGCCCCTCGCCGTTGCGCAGCAGGCCGACCACGCCGGTCTTGGCGAGGCCGCGGTGGACCTCCAGCCCGAAGGAGGCCAGCTTCTCCGCCACGAAATCGCTGGTCCGCTCCTCCTCGAAGGCCGTTTCCGGGTGGGCGTGCAGGTCGCGCCGCCACGCGGTCATGTCGGCCGTCAGCGCCTCCGTCCCGTCGATCGTCCTCACCATGTCCCTGGTTCCCTGTGTTTCATGAGTGTGTGCGAATGATCTTGCCCAAAAAAGCACCCGCCGTGCAAAGCGCACGGCGATGCGGTGCCGTCACATCACCCTTGCAGGGCGGACCAATCCCGTGCAGGATGTGAGTGAACGTTCACTCATAGCTAACGCCACGAACGGAAGCGCCATGTCCAAAGATGCCCGCAGCGACGCACGCAACAAGGTCCGGGACGCCGCCATCGCGCTGTTCGCCCAGAAGGGGGTGAAAGCGACCACCATCAAGGACATCGCCCGCGCCGCCGGGGTGTCGGAGGGGGCGCTGTACCGCCATTGGGCGAGCAAGGAGGAGCTTGCCGCCGCCCTGTTCGCCGCCGAATACACCGCCCTGTCGCATAGCCTGCGCGAGGCGGCGGGGAGCGGTCCGGCGCCACAGCGGCTGCGCCGGGTCATCGCCTGGGCCTTCGGGCTGGTCGAAGCTGCGCCGGACCGCGCGCGCTTCCTCCTGCTGTCGCAGCACGACGCGCTGCCGCTGGTTCCAGGCGGTTTGGAAACGCCGGTGGACGTGGTCTGCGCCATCGTCGGCGACGGCATCGCGGAGGGGAGCATCGTCGACGCCGACCGCGAGGCGCTGGCCCACACCGTGATCGGTGCCATCGTCCTCAACATCCAGTCGCACGTTTACGGACGGCAGACGGCCCCGCTCGGCGCGCTGGCCGACACGGTCGCCGACGCGCTGCTGCGCGGCCTGTCCACTGGAAAGGAAACCTGAGCCATGGGCGAACTCGGCCTTCTCGCCACGCGGCGCTTCCTGCCGCTGTTCGTGACGCAGTTCCTCGGCGCCTTCGGCGACAATGTGCTGCGCGGTGCCATCGCGGTGCTGGCGGTTTACGGCATGGCGGGGACGGCGGGCGACGGCGCGCTGATCTCGACGCTCGCCGCGGCGGCCTTCACCGTGCCCTTCCTGCTGTTCTCGGCGACCGCCGGGCAATTGGCCGACCGCTTCGACCGCACGCTGATCGCCCGCGCCGTGAAGGTGGCGGAGATCGGCCTGATGGCGATCGCCGCCTGGGGCATCATGCGCGCCGACCTCGGCGTGCTGATCGTCGCGCTGGTCGGCATGGGCGCCCATTCCACCGTCTTCGGGCCGGTCAAGTACGGTCTGCTCCCCGACCTGCTGAAGCCGGAGGAGCTGACCGCCGGCAACGGTCTGGTGGAGGCCGGGACCTTCGTGGCGATCCTGCTGGGCACCATCGCCGGCGGCTCGCTCGCCCTGGCCCATCCGCTGGCGCTTCCGGGGCTGCTCGGGGCGACGGCGCTGGGCGGGCTGGCGGCGTCGCTGCTGATCCCGCGGGCGGGCAACGCCGACCGGACGGTGCGCGTCGGGCTGAACCCGGTGTCGGTCACCCTGCGCGTGCTGCGCGCCACCGCGCAGGACCGCGTGTCGATGCTGGCGATCTACGGCATTTCCGTCTTTTGGGGCGTCGGCGCGGTCGTCATGGCGCAGTTCCCGGCCATCGCGCGGGAGACGCTGGGCACCGACAGCGAGGGGGCGACCCTGCTGCTGGCAGTCTTCGCCGTGGGCGTGGCGGTCGGCTCCGTCTACGCCGGGCTGGGGCACCGGGTGCCGTCGCGCGCCGACGCGCGCCGCGCCGCCCTGGCAGGCCTCGTCGCGGCCGTGGCCGGGGCGGCGCTGCCCTTCCTGACGCCCGACGCGCCGTCGGCGGAGCCGCTGTCGGCGCTGGCCCTGCTGGCCCAGCCCTGGGCGATGCCGCTGCTGGCCGACCTGTTCCTGATCGCCGCGGCGGGCGGTGCCTTCGCCGTGCCGCTCTACGCGCTGATCCAGCACCGTGCGGCGGTCTCGGCCCGCGCCCGGGTGATCGCGGCGGCCAATGTGGTCAACGCGCTGTTCATGGTGGTCGGCTCGGGCATCGCGGCGGCCATGCTGGCGCTGGGCATCACGCCGCTGACCGTCGCCGCCTGGGGCGGGGCGAGCATGCTGGCCGCCGTCGTCCTGGCGCTCGCCATCGATGCGGTGGGCCTGGGGCGGGCGCTGGCCCGCGCCTTCTTCCGGCTGGCCTTCCGGGTCGAACTGCGCGGCGCCGAGCATCTGGAGCGGCTGGAAGGTGCGGCCGTCGTCACGCCGAACCACCAGTCCTTCCTCGACGGCGCGCTGCTCGCCGCCTTCCTGCCGGGCATGCGCTTCGCCGTGGACAGCTTCATCGCGCAGCAGGCCTGGGCCAAGCCCTTCCTGGCGCTGGCCGACCATGTGACCATCGACCCGACCAAGCCGATGGGCACGCGCCTGCTCGCCCGCACCCTGGCCGAGGGCCACAAGATCTGCATCTTCCCGGAGGGGCGGATCACCGTCACCGGCTCGCTGATGAAGATCAACGGCGGCCCCGGCATGCTGGCCGACAAGGCGGGCTGCCCCATCGTGCCGATCTGCATCGAGGGCGCCCAGCGCTCCTTCCTGTCGCGGATGCACGGGCGGCTGCGGCTGGGCCTGTTCCCGCGCATTACCATCACGGTCATGCCGCCGGTCGCCACCCCGGACGTGACTGGGCTGGCCGGCAAGAAGCGACGGGCGGCGCTGAAGTCCTGGCTGTCGCGCGTCATGACGGAAACCGTCTTTGCCGCCGGGCAGCGGCCCGACACGCTGGCGCTCGCCCTGCTGGAGGCTGGGCGGAAGACCGGCTGGGCCAAGGCGGCGGTGCAGGACGGCGACTTCACCACGCTGTCCTACCGCGCCCTGACCGCGCGTTCCCTGGTGCTCGGCCGCATCCTGGCCTGCGGCACCGAACCGGGGGAGGCGGTGGGCGTGCTGCTGCCGACCGCCTCGCCGACCGCGGCGGTGTTCTTCGGGCTGGCGGCCTATGGGCGGCCGGCGGCGATGCTGAACTTCACTGCCGGAGTGGATGCCGTGAAGGCGGCCTGCCGCGCCGCCGGGCTGCGCCGGATCGTCACCTCGGCCCGCTTCGTGGAGATGGGGCGGCTCGGCCCGCTGGTCGAGGCGCTCGCCGCCGACCACAGCATCGTCTATCTGGAGGACGTGAAGCGCGGGCTGGGCATCGTCGACAAGCTGCGGGCACTGGCCGCGTCGGTGGCGCCGGAGCGTTTCCTGCCCCCGCAGGGCCAGCCGGACGACGTGGCGGCGATCCTCTTCACCTCGGGGTCGGAGGGGCCGCCCAAGGGCGTGGCGCTGACCCACGACAACCTGCTCGCCAACATGGCGCAGGTGGCCTCCGTCGTCGACTTCACGCGGCAGGACGTGGTGTTCAACTGCCTGCCGGTCTTCCACTCCTTCGGGCTGCTCGGCGGGATGCTGCTGCCGATCCTGAACGGGGTGAAGACGGTGCTCTACCCCAACCCGCGCCACGTCCGGCTGATCCCGGAGCTGGTCTACCAGACCAACGCCACGGTGCTGTTTGGCACGGACTTCTTCCTGAACGCCTGGGCGCGGGCGGCGGACCCCTACGACTTCCGCTCGCTGCGGCTGGTCTTCGCCGGGGCCGAACGGTTGCAGGAAGAGACGCGCCGCACCTACACGGAACGGCTGCGCGTGCATCTGCTGGAGGGCTACGGCACCACCGAAACCTCGCCGGTGATCGCGGTCAACACGCCGGCCCGTTTCCGCCCCGGCACGGTCGGGCAGGCTTTGCCCGGCATCGAGACGGAGCTGCTTCCGGTCCCCGGCGTGCCGGTGGGTGGGCGGCTGCGGGTGCGCGGGCCGAACGTGATGAAGGGCTACATGCGCGCCGACAACCCCGGCGTGGTGGAGCCGCCGGAAGACGGCTGGCACGACACAGGCGACATCGTGGACATCGACGCCGACGGCTTCATCCGCATCGTTGGGCGCGTCAAGCGCTTCGCTAAGGTGGCCGGCGAGATGGTCCCGCTGGGACTGGTCGAGGAACTGGCGCTCCAGGCCGAACCGGAGGCCGTCCACGCCGCCGTCGCCCTGCCGGACGCCCGGCGCGGCGAGCGGATCGTCCTGGTCACCGCCGGCATCGGCCTGACGCGCGACGCGCTGGCGGCGGCGGCCAAGGCCAAGGGGGCGCCGGAGATCGCCATTCCCCGCGACGTGCTGCGGGTAGAGACGATCCCCCTGCTCGGCACCGGCAAGACCGACTACCCGGCCGTTAGCCGGCTGGCCGCGGAAATGCTGGCGAGCGAGACGGCCTGACGAACGCTACGGTCAGGGGCGGCAGGCGACGTGCAGCCCCTTGCCCACCGGGACGATGGTGGAGCCGAAGCCGGGCAGGGCGTCCACCGCCGCGATGTAGCCGGCGATCTCCTGCGGATGGGACAGGGCGTTGTCGGCCAGCAGCAGGCAATCCGGCTCCAGCTTCGGCAGCAGAAGGCGAAGCTGCTCCGGGGCGCTCCAGCGGTCGGCATCGAAGAACACACAGTCGAAGGGGCCGTCCAGCCCGGCCACCGTCTCCGTCGCGTCGCCGACCAGCAGGTTGACGCGGCTGGCCAGCCCGGCGCGCTCCAGGTTGGTGGCGGCCTGCGCGCTCTTGCCCGGATCGCGCTCGATGCTGGTCAGCGGCTCGGTGGCGCCGATGGCCTGCAACGCCGCGGCGAGCCACAGGGTGCTGACGCCGTTGGAGGTGCCGATTTCCAGCACCCGGCGGCGGCGCCCGCTGCGGACCAGGATGTGAAGAAGCTCCGCCGTCTCGCGTTCCAGATTCAGCATCTTGCGGGCACGGTCGTCCTCGCGCGCGTCGTTGTCGCGGCCATAATTCTCAAGATCGCGGAGCACGCGGTCGACGGCGTCATCCAGCAGCATGGCGTTGGTCCCGGTGGCGGAGGTCAGGGAAAAGACCCTGCGCCGATTGTGGCCGTGGGGTCAAGAGCGTGCGGTCAACAAGCGGCGGTCAATGGGAAGCCCCCTCCCGCACGGCGGCGGGAAGGGGCTTCGCGGTCGGAGCGGTCAGGCCGCTTGGTTGAGCTGCTCGGCGCGTTGCGGGGCGATCTTCAGGCGGGTGGCGAGGTAGGTGAGATAGGCGCGTTCCGCCTCATGCTCGCGGTCCACCGCCATCAGCGAGGCCAGATAGACCTGCTCCGCCATGTCCGGGTCGGTGACGGAGCGGACCAGCGAATCGAGCGACTGCGGCTGGGACAGCTCCTGCTCCACGACCCGCCGTTCCTCCGGCCCGCCGCCGGCCTCGTCCAGGGCGGACATGACGCGCTGGCGCTCGGCCGGGGAAATCTCACCGTCGGCGTTGGCGGCGGCGATCATGGCGCGGATCAGCAGCAGGGCGTGCTGGTCCTCCATCGCGAGTTCGGGAAAGGCGCCCTCGCCGGCCCCCTCCGGGGCGGTGTCGGGCGGGGGAGCGGTGCGCTGCTGGAAGACCTGGGACAGCCGCTCGCCCAGCGACCCGCCGCCGGAAGCGCCGGCCCCGCCGAGGATGCCGCTGAGGATGCCCCCCGGCGTGTTGCCCGAACCGGACGGCGGCGCCCCCCACGGGCTGGTACCCGGCTGCCCGGAACTGGCCGGCGCCTGACCGGAGGAAGGCTGCCCCGACGGAGGCATATTCTGCTGCCGCTCCTGATAGGCGCGGTAGGCGAGGTAAGCCAGCGCGCCCAGCCCGGCCATGGGGCCGACGCCCATGCCGCTGCGGGCGTGCATCGCCGATCCTGAGCCCATCCCTGACCGGTTCAGGATCGACCCCAGATCCTGCGGGCTCCTGCGGCTGTGCCCTCCCATGCCGGTCGCCAGAAGGGTGCCGAGGATGTTCTGAAGATTCGCCATGACGCGCCTCTCTCCTAATCGGTGTCCGTGTCGATGCAGCTTCGCGCCTCATCAACAGGCGGAAGGGCTTGGCGTCACGGCACAGCTATCGGTGCCGATGATGGGCCATACCCGCCGATCCATCTCCTATGACGGACTCTATGCCGGAGGTAGAGTGGCTTTCGAACAGGCTGTGTAGGACACCGACTTCCGCTATCGTGGCGCGCATCAGAGCGCAGCAAGCGCCGACGCCCGCCGGTCGGCGGGTGGCATTTTGGAGGAGACGCCCATGACCTTCGACCGGACCGCGGAACCGCCCCCGCCGGACTTGTCACCGACGCCGTTCGCTCCGCCGTTGCCGGCCCCGGCCTACGGGTCGCTGTGGAACGACTATCTTCACCGCCTGCTGGGCACCGCGCACGGCTGCGTCGCCGCGAACGACGACGAATCCGATCCGGAGCCCGCCTGCTGCTGCGCCGCCGGATGATGCCGTGACGCCGTGATCGGGAGCGGTCGGGTGCCCGTCAGCGGGCGCCCGCCGCCTCGATGATCACCGCCGCCACCGCGTCGGGCCGGGAGGCGTGCGGGATGTGGCTGGTCCCGACCTCGACCGTCCGCGCGCCGATGCGCTCGGCGGTCGCCCGCAGGAAGGCCGGGGGAAGCATCCGGTCCTCGCCGGCGACGATGTACCAGGACGGCTTGTGCTCCCACGCCGCGGCGGTCACCCGCGTGCGGAAGCAGCCGGCATGGACCGGCCCCTGCGTCGCGGCCAGCAGCGCCGCCTCCGCCGCCGGCACGTCCTGGGCGAAGTTCGCCGCCAGGCTCTCCGCCGACAAATGCAGATAGCCGGCGCGGTCCATCGACACGCTGGACAGGCCGGGCGAGGGCGGGAAGGGCTTCAGCGTGTCGTTCGGCGACTGGCCGATCCCTGGCGCGAAGGCCGCCACATAGACCAGCGCCTTCACCTTGTCCTGATTCCCGATCTGGGTGATCACCGCCCCGCCCCACGAGTGGCCGACCAGCACCACCGGTCCCTTGGCGCGGTCGATGGCGCGCTGGACATGGGCGACGTCCTCATCCAGCGAGGTCAGTGGATTCTGCACCGCGATCGCCTCCAGCCCCTGGGCCTGGAGCAGGGGAATCACGCGGCTCCAGGCGGAGCCGTCCGCGAAGGCGCCGTGGACGAGGATGACGGAAGTGGCGACCGGGTCCATGGACCGATTCCCGTGACAGTGACCGACCCTATCCTCTGAGCACGGGCGCGCCCGCCTGTCCAGTGCGGAGGCTGCGCTTTTCCTCCCTGCGGAAAAGCCGCCCGGGCTTTGGGGCGAAGGATGTCTTGCTGCGGAGCGGGATGAAAATTTCGCGAAATGGCCCTTGAAGCTAAGATTATTCTGGGATACGGTATACCAACAGTGAGGCGGGGCGATTGTCCGCTCCTTCCGCCAAGCCAGTCCGTCCGTATCGCCAGCCCGAGCCCTTGAGGTGAGCCATGGTCAAGACCCTTTCCGCCGTCCGTCCCGGAAGCCGCCCGAACGCCCTCCGCGGCGCCGACGATGCCGCTCCCGCCGGCGTCGTGGTCGCCCTGCGCCCCGATCATCGGCAGCGCGCCGCGGTGCTGGCGGCGACCACCGGCGGGCGCGGCCCGCGCATGGACATGCTGACGATCACCCACAGCCGCGGCGCGGCGGAGGATCGCGGGGCGGAACTCATCCACATCGACGGTCCTTACGCGGACGTTCTGGCCTACATCGCCGACTCGCCGGAGTGCGTGGTCTGCTTCGACACGCTGCACGGTGGCATGGCCCGCGCGCAACTGTCCGTGCCCTGACATCGTCCGTGCCCTTGCCGGGCGCCGGGTCCTGCTGCTGGAGAGCGAACCGATGAACGAGTGTGTGAAGACGCCCTTTTCCGGGCAGGAACTGGCCTCCGCAATCATTGCGGCGGCGCTGTCGCTTCCGTCGGCCAACGGGCGGCTCCATTTGCCCAGCGGCGCTTTTCTCTGCGACCCTGCGGCACTGGAGCGGGAATTCATGGCGGCGGCGCAGGAACTGTCCCACTGGTTGGCGCAGAACGACCAGCGCATCGCCGAGGCCGCGCGGGCCAGCCGGCTGAAGATCGCGGCCGGGGTCATCCGGGCCGCCGTGGCAACGCTGGAGCACGCCGAACGGCGCTGCAGTGACCTGCGCGACCGCGGCGAGCGGGCGCTGTCCATCGACTTCAGCGCCGTATACGACCGGGTTCAGGAGCGTCCGGGCCTGCTCGCCCAGACGGTGGCCGCCGCTGCGGCCGGCCACGTCGTCCACGCCGTCGCCGCCTGAGGGCTGTGGCGGCTGAGGAGCGGGCGTTACAGCAGGGTGTGTTCGACCAGGATCTTGGTGCCGATGGCGAGCAGACCGAGGCCGCCGATCAGCTCGGCGCGGCGGCCGAGCAGCGGGCCGGCGGCCCGGCCCAACAGGACGCCGCCGAAGCCCATCAGGAAGGTGACCACGCCGATCAGGCTGGCGGTCACCGCGATGTTCACGTCCGCCATGGCGAGGCCGACCCCCACCGCGCTGGCGTCGATGCTGGTCGCCACCGCCACGGTCAGCAGGGCCAGCCAGCCGGAGCGGGTGGCCGCCGCCTCGTCGTCCTCTTCCCCGGCCAGCGCGTTGCGGATCATCGAGCCGCCGATCAGCAGCAGCAGGCCGAAGGCGATCCAGTGGTCGATCGCCTGGACGAATCCGGCGAAGGCCGAACCCACCGCCCAGCCGATGGAGGCCATCGACAGCTGGCAGAGGCCGAAGGCGAAGCCGACCCGCAACGCCTCGGACAGGCCCGGGCGCTTCTGAACGGCGCCACGGCCCAGCGCCGCGGCGAAGCTGTCCATGGAAAGGCTGACGGCGAGGACGAGGGAGGTGGCACCGAACATGGCAACAGGCTCCGGCCAAACGGACACGACAGCACGGCTACCCCCGGTTGGCCTTCGGGAGCGTCCGCACCATCGGTCTTGCCGAACCGGCCGGACGCTGTCCGGCTGCCGCGCGCGCCACGGGACCGCCTGAGGCAGGATGTCCCGAGTCTGTTGGCGCGCGCCCCTCTCGCTGGAGGGTGGCTACTCCCCAATGACGAGGCGGACCCTAACGCCGGAGAGTCTGGGTGTCAATCTATATGAACAGCTGTTCATATATATTTGAATCGCTCTAAAAAGGCATGCGCCGCGCCCCGCCGTCGGCGGGCCATGGTGCGGTGCGGAACGATTTGTTAAGAGCCTCTGACGCTTTTATGCCGCTGTGGTTCGTTGGGGTACGAGCCGCTCGGAATCAAAGGTCATCATTGGGGGCGGGGGTTCGCCATGGGGTTGCTGACGGGGGTCGGCTCGCTGTCGCTTTCGGGCAAGACGGTGTCGCTGTGTGTCGGTGGGCTGGCAGTGTTGACGAGCGCCACCTTCGCTGTCAACGAAACGTTGTTGAGCCGCTATGCGGAGCGCATGGCCGTCGAGCGGCAGGAAACGAACATGCGCGTCGCCTGGGACGTGCTGAACCAGTACGGCCGCGACATCAGCGTCCGCGATGGCGCGTTGTACGCCGGCGATCGGGCGCTGAACGGCTTCTTCGAGCCGGTGGACCGGGTGAAGACGCTGGTCGGCGGCACCGCCACCCTGTTCATGGGCGACACGCGTGTCGCCACCAACGTCCAGAAGCCGGACGGCGGGCGCGCCGTCGGCACCAAGCTGGCCAAGGGGCCGGTCTATGACGCCGTGCTGGTCCGGGGCGAGCCGTACCGCGGGCAGGCCGACATCCTGGGCGTTCCCTTCTACACCGCCTACGATCCGATCAAGGACCGCTCGGGCAAGGTGGTCGGGGTGCTCTATGTCGGCGTGCCGAGAGCGGAGTTCTTCGCCCCGATCCGCGACACCCAGACGATGATCGGCGGGCTGGGCGCCGTGGTGACGCTTTTGGTGGCCGGCGGTGTCCTGCTGCTGTCGCGGCGCATCTTCCGCCCGCTGACCGAGATGCGCGGCGCCATGGAGCGGCTGGCGACGGGGACCCTGTCGGTCGAGGTCCCGGCGCTGGGCCGCAAGGACGAGATCGGCGGCATGGCCCGGGCGCTCAGCGTCTTCAAGGAGAACGCGCAACGGGTTGCCCGGCTCGACGCCGCACAGGCGGAGGAGCGCGCCCGCGCCGAGCGTGACCGCCGCGACGCGCTGGACGCGGTCGCCCGCAACTTCGACGAGACGATGCTGAGCGTCGTCGAGACGCTGAGCGCCACCACGGCCCAGCTCGAATCCAACGCCCAGCGCCTTCATGGCATCGCCGAAAGCAGCAGCGGGCGGGCCGCCGCGGTCAGCGGTGCTGCGGGCGAGGCCAGCGACGACGTGCGGACCGTGGCCGGCGCCACCGAGGAACTGACGGCCTCCATCGTCGAGGTGTCGCGCCAGATCGACGAGTCCTCCCGCATGGTCCGCAACGCGGTGGAGGAGGTGGAGCGCACCAACCACACGGTCGAAGGACTCGCCGCCGCTGCCGGCAAGATCGGGGAGGTGGTGACCCTGATCCAGAGCATCGCCGCGCAGACCAACCTGCTGGCCTTGAACGCCACCATCGAGGCGGCGCGGGCGGGGGAGGCCGGCAAGGGCTTCGCCGTCGTCGCCAACGAGGTGAAGGGGCTCGCCAACCAGACCGCCCGCGCCACCGAGGAGATCGCCCAGCAAGTCGCGGAGATCCAGGCGGTGACGGGCAGCGCGGTGACGGCCATCGGCGGCATCGGACGCACGGTGATCGCGGTCAACGATCTAATCGGCCACATCGCCGAGTCCGCCGATCGCCAGAACGCCACCACCGGCGAGATCGCCCGCAGCGTCCAGCGCGCCGCCGACCGCACGTCGGAGGTGACCCACAAAGTCCGCGACGTGTCGGCCTCCGCCCACGAGACCGGCACCATGGCGTCGGAGGTGCGCTGCGCCGCCGCCGATCTCGGCCGGCAGGCGCTGGCCCTGCGCGCGCAGGCCGGCGCGTTCCTCGATCAGATCCGTTCGGCCTGAAGGAAGGGGCCTGCCCGTGTTCCGCAACCCGCGTTCGCTGCTGTTCATCTTCTTCTTCGCGTCGCTGGCGGCGTTGCTGGTTTTCAGCGGCGACCCGCCGGACGGCGGGCGGACCGACGCGAACCGGGAGTTCCTGGCGGCCTGCGAGGCCAGCCCTTTCGCCGCGCAGAACACCGGCTCCACCGAGGCGGCGGTGCGGGTGTGTTCCTGCATCCTGTCCTGGCACCGCAAGGAGGGCGAGGCCACCGGCCGGCCGCTTCCCGCCGCGCTCTATGGCGGAGAGGGTGCGGCCGGCGGCGCGGCGGCGGCGGTGGACGAGCGGGCGCGGGCCTCCTGCCTGTCCGGGCGCGTGACGCCCTGATTGGCCAAGGCCTGCATTTTTGAGAATCGTCCGCAGGACGGTGCGGCCGGGGCTTTTCCTTCGGCCCTGCCGCACCCATCCTATGGCGCTATGAGCACGCACGACACCCGCAATCCCTGCACGAAACTGTGCCGCTACGACGCGGCGGACCGCTGCATGGGCTGCTTCCGCACGCGCGCAGAGGTGAGGCACTGGAAACGCCTGCCGGACGAGACGAAGGCGGCGATCAACGCCCGCATCGCCGCTCGCGGCGGCACCGTCTCCAAGAAGGATGGCAAGCGCGCGAAGAAGCTCGACAAGAAAATCCGCAAGCTTGAGGCTAAGCTCGCCACCCTGCGCGCCCGCCGGTCGGACCTTGAGGAGACGGTGGTCAAAGCGGCGGAGTGAACGCCGCCTCACCCGATCCCGGCATGCCGTTCCACGTACAGCAGCAGGGCGGGATAATAGTGCCTTTGTGAAACCGTCAGCTCCTGGCAGTAACGGCGGGCCATGCCGTTGGAAAGCCAAGCATCAAGCTCGCCGCTCTCGCGCTTCTGGGCGATAACACGGTCGATCTTGTCCATGATCTTGTGGATCACGTCCGTTCCTTTTCCGGTGTTGTTTTGCGGTGGAGGGGATGGCGCCGCAGTAGGGGCGCCATCGATTGCCCGTTCAATATGAACCTCGGGGCGGCGGTGAGCTGCGCATTATGGACATGCCTGCGTACCGCACTGCACAAAAGTATGTTCGCGCCATCGGTCCCCGGCGCGGGTCAGCCCTTCGCAGGCGTTCGTTGACCGGCTTCCTGGCGCCGCCCCATTCTGCGTGCCGAAGCAAGAGAACGGGAGGACGTGCGGTGAGGGGTGGCGGCGGACCGCCGCGCCGCCGCAGCCATCATCATGACCGCCATCGCCATGACCGAACGCCGTGCGGAGCTGGACGGCGCCGCTTCCGCCACGCTGGTTCTGCTCTGCCTGCTCTGGGGCCTGCAGCAGGTCGCCATCAAGGTCGCCATGACCGGATTCTCGCCGGTGCTCCAGGGTGGGTTGCGCTCGCTGGGGGCGCTGGTGCTGCTGTGGGCCTGGGCGGCGCTGCGCGGCATGCGGCTGTTCGAGCGGGACGGCACGCTGGGGCTGGGCCTGTTGGCCGGGCTGCTGTTCGCCGGGGAGTTCCTGCTGGTCTATGCCGGGCTGTCCTACACCACGGTGTCGCGCAGCATCCTGTTCCTCTACACCGCCCCCTTCCTGGTGTCGGTCGGCGCGCATCTGCTGCTGCCGGGTGAACGGATGCGCGGCGTCCAGGCGGCCGGGCTGGCCTGCGCCTTCGTCGGGGTGGCGGTGGCCTTCGCCGACGGGCTGCGCCTGCCGACGAACCGCGAGATGATCGGCGACCTGATGGTGCTGGCGGCGGCGGTGCTGTGGGCGGCCACCACGTTGGTGATCAAGGGCAGCAAGCTGGTCCGCGCCAGCTCGACCAAGGTGCTGTTCTACCAGCTCGCCGTCTCCGGGGCGGTGATGCCGGTGGCCTCGCTTCTGATGGGAGAGGCGGGGGTGACGGCGCCCGGCCCGCTGGCGCTCGCCTGCCTCGCCTTCCAGATCGTCGTGGTGGCCTTCGCCTCGTATCTGGCCTGGTTCTGGCTGGTCGCCCGCTACCCGGCGGCCCGCCTGTCGGCCTTCACCTTTCTGACACCGCTGTTCGGCGTGCTGTCCGGCGCCCTGCTGCTGGGCGAGCGGGTCAGCGTGAGTCTCGCCGCGGCGATGCTGCTGGTTTGCGCCGGCATCTGGCTGGTGAACCGCCGCACCCCCGCCGCGAGCGCTTAGAAAGACGGGAACCGGCCCGGCCGCCATCGGTTGGCTCTGCTGTCCCAGCACAAGCAGCGGAGCCGGTTTCATCATGGATTTGAACGGAAAAGTCGCCCTCATCACCGGGGCCGGGTCAGGCATCGGCAAGGCGTCCGCCACCCTGTTCGCCAGCGCCGGGGCGAGCGTCGGCGTGCTCAGCCGCACCGAGGACGAGATCCGCAAGACGGCGGAGGAGATCACCGCGGCGGGCGGCAAGGCGATTCCCCTGATCGCCGACGTCGCCGACAGCGAGGCGGTGAAGCGGGCGGTGGACCGGCTGGTCCAGGAGTACGGACGGCTGGACATCGTCTTTGCCAACGCCGGCATCAACGGCGTCTGGGCGCCCATCGACGAACTGACGCCGGAGGAGTGGGATCGCACGATCAACATCAACCTGCGCGGCACCTACCTGACGCTGCACCACGCGGTGCCGCATCTGAAGAAGGCGGGCGGCGGGTCGGTGCTGGTGACCGCCTCGATCAACGGCACGCGGGTGTTCAGCAACGCCGGCGCGACCGCCTATTCCTGCACCAAGGCGGCGCAGGTCGCCATGGTCCAGATGCTGGCGCTGGAGCTGGCCAAGCACCGCATCCGCGTCAACGCCATCTGTCCGGGCATGATCGACACCGCGATCCAGGACAACACCCAGGCGCGCAACACCGAAGAAGCCGAGGAGGCCGCCGAATATCCCGACGGCGAGATCCCGCTGACCCGCGGCAAGCCGGGCAGCAGCGCCGACGTGGCGGAACTGGCGCTGTTCCTGGCGTCGGACCGCTCGAAGCACATCACCGGCACGCCCGTCTGGATCGACGGCGCCGAGTCCCTGCTGATCGGCTGAGGACCCGCTCATGGCGGACGGCTTTATGGCGGACGGCTTCGCGTGGTGGCAGAGCGGGGTGATCTATCAGGTCTACCCGCGCTCCTTCCAGGATTCGAACGGCGACGGGGTGGGAGACCTGCCGGGCATCCTCGCCCGGCTCGATCATCTCCAGGCGCTCGGGGTGGACGCGCTGTGGGTGTCCCCGATCTACCCGTCGCCGATGGCCGATTTCGGTTACGACGTGTCGGACTACACGGGCGTCCACCCGCTGTTCGGGACGATGGAGGATTTCGACCGGCTGCTGGCGGAGTTGCACCGCCGGGGCATGAGGCTGATCCTGGATTTCGTGCCCAACCACAGCTCCGACCGGCACCCGTGGTTCCAGGCCAGCCGCTCGTCGCGCGACGACCCGAAGCGCGATTGGTACATCTGGCGCGACCCGGCTCCGGACGGCGGCCCCCCCAACAACTGGTTGTCGGAGTTCGGCGGCGGCGCCTGGGAATGGGACGCGGCGACCGGCCAGTACTATTACCACGCCTATCTGAAGGAGCAGCCGGACCTCAACTGGCGCAACCCGGCGCTGCGCGAGGCCATGCTGGACGCGCTGCGCGTCTGGCTCGACCGCGGGGTGGACGGCTTCCGGGTGGACGCCATCCACCATCTGATCAAGGACGCGCAATTCCGCGACAACCCGCCCAATCCCGGCTGGCGGGAGGGCATGTCGCCGGTCCGCCGGCTAATCCGCCTCCACACCGTCGACCAGCCGGAGGTGCACGACGCCATCGCCGCCATGCGCCGCGTGGCGGATGAATACGGCCCCGACCGGCTGCTAATCGGCGAGGCCTATCTGCCCATCGACCAGCTCATGGCCTATTACGGCGCCGACCTGACGGGCTTCCAGCTTCCCTTCAATTTCCATCTGCTGTCCACCCCGTGGGAGGCCAAGGCGCTGGCCGCGCTGATCCGCACCTACGAGGCCGCCCTGCCGCCCGGCGGCTGGCCGAACTGGGTGCTCGGCAACCACGACCGCTCCCGCGTGGCGAGCCGGCTGGGGCGGGGCCAAGCGCGGGTGGCGGCCATGCTGCTGCTGACCCTGCGTGGCACGCCGACGCTCTACCAAGGCGACGAGATCGGGATGACCGACGTGAACATCCCGCCGGACCGCGTGCAGGACCCCTGGGAGAAGAACATTCCCGGCCTGGGGCTGGGCCGTGATCCGGTGCGCACGCCGATCCCCTGGGACGGCGGTCCGCAAGGCGGCTTCACGACGGGTGAGCCCTGGCTGCCGCTTGGCCCTGACCATGACCGGGTGAACGTCGCGGCGCAGGCGGCCGACCCGTCCTCCATGCTGGCGCTGCACCGCGCCCTTCTGGCCCTGCGGCGGGCGGAACCCGCCTTGTCGGTCGGGCGCTACGAGCCGGTGTCGGCGGAGAACGACGTCCTGATGTATGAGCGCCACCATGGAAGCGACCGCTTCCGCATCCTGCTGAACCTGTCGGGGGCGGAGCGAATGGTGGACGCGTTGCCCGAGGCTGCCCATATCCGGCTGTCCACCCATCTCGACCGTGGTGGGGAGCCGGTGTCCGGCGTCCTGCGCCTGCGGCCCGACGAGGGGGTGGTGATCGGTTTCGACGACAAGGGAAAGGGTGGGGAATGAGCGGGGACGTGAAGAACAACGCGGCCAGGAACCGGTATGAGCTGACCGTGGGCGACGCCACCGCGGTGGTGGAGTACGAAAAGCGCGACGGGGCCATCGTCTTCACCCATACGGAGGTTCCGGAAAGCATGGCCGGGCAGGGCGTTGGCTCCGCGCTGGCGCGCGGCGCGCTGGAGGACGCGCGCTCCAGCGGGCAGAAGGTTGTGCCGGTCTGCCCCTTCGTGGCCAAATACATCCAGCGCCACCCCGAATACCAGGATCTGGTCGTCGCGGAGGGCGGACCATCGACGTGAGGCGATTGCCGTGACGCGGATTTTCCTGGCCGCCGGGCTGCTGACCCTTCTGCCGGCGGTGGGATCGGCCGCCACGCTGGAACTGGACTTCGCCGCCTATGGCGGCGGCGTCTCCCTGGCGCGCGGCAGCGTTGTGCTGACCGAGGAGGCGGAGGACGGTGCCAGCCGCTACCGGGCGGCCCTGGAGGCGGAGGCGGTGCCTTGGCTCGGCCTCTTCACCAATTTCCGCTACCACGCCGAATCCGCCGGACGGCTGGAGGCCGGCGCCGCCCAGCCGGACCACTTCCGTGGCGAGCGCCGTCTGCGCCGCAAGCAGGACATCATGACGCTGACCTTCGGCCCCGACGGGGTCGATGTGACGGCCGACCCGCCGCTCAGCCCGGACAAGGCGGCGCGCGTGCCGCCGGACAGCCGCCGCGGCAGCATCGATCCGTTGAGCGCCGGGGCGGCGGTGATCCTGACCGCCAGCCGGGCTGGCGGCTGCGGCGGACGCTACCCCGTCTATGACGGGCGTCGCCGCTACGACATCATCATGACGCCGCAGGGCAAAGGCGACCTGCCGTCGTCGCGCTACCGCATCGCCACGGGAACGGCGGAGGTCTGCGCGGTCACGGTCCGCCCGGTGGCCGGCTTCCAGGGCGACCGCGACCGGGACCGCTTCTTCGCCGAGGGGGTCGAGCGCAAGGCGACCGTATGGTTCGCCCGCGCGCCGGAGAGCGGGCGCGTCGTCCCCGTGACGGTGGAGGTGCCGACCGACTCCATGACGGTGCTGGTCCACACCGTCGGCGTGAAGGCCGGGTCTTAATCCGGGTTACGGATTGGCGGCGAGGCGCCACTGGCCGTCGTCGCCGCGGCAGGCGGTGCCGGTGGCGGACTCCTGACGGCCGTCGATGGTCACCTTGTGCTGGAATTCCTTGCACTCCCGCCCGGCGGAATCGCGCCCGGCGCGGATCGGGGTGATGGTGCCGCCGGTGTTGGCGCTGTCCGGGCTGTTCCAGCGGATGGTCTGACCGACCGGCGCGTCGAGCGCGCGGGTCTCCGCGCTCTGCGCCGCGTCGCGGCTGCCAGGGCTCAGCTGTTCCATCAGATAGCCGCCGGCGAAGTAGCCGAGCAGGCCGCCGGCGCCGATGGCCAGCAGGTTGCCCGAGCCCTTGCCGATCTGCGACCCGGCGAGCGCCCCGACGGCGGCGCCGCCCAGCTTGCCCAGCAGGTCGTTGTCGATGCCGAAGGTGGTGTTGTTACCGCCGTTGCCCAGCGGGCCGCCCTGCGGGTTGGTCTGGGTCGGCGCGCCGTAGCCGCCCTGGGTGAACACCTGCGCTGCGGCGGGTGCGGCGGTCAGGGGCAGGGCGACGGACAGACCGAGGCAAAGGACCGAGGCGAAGCGAATCCCGGACTGACGGACAACAGGCACGTCGGCTACTCCTTTATTGCAACGCGACCGTCATCTGAACACCACGGCCCCGCTCACGGTTGGGGCAAATGGGCGACAACGGCCTTTAAGGAAATTGGCAACCGTCAGGCGCTCTTCAACGCCGGACAGCTGTTCGCTGCGGTGGCGTCGAGCGCCTTGCGGACGGCGCGGGCAAGGTCGCGGTCGCGGTAGGGCTTGATCAGGAACTCGGCGCCCGGCCCATCCCCCGTCAGCCCTCCGGCCACACCATGGGCGTAGCCGGAGGCATAGAGCGTCTTCAGGGCGGGATGGCGACGCTGCGCCTCCTGGGCCAGCTCCAGCCCGTTCATGCCGCCGGGCATTACCACGTCGGTGAAGAGCAGGTCCACCCGCGGCTCCCCGGCCAGCACAGCCAGCGCCTCCGGCCCGTTCTCAGCCTCGACCACGCTGTAGCCGAGATCCTGAAGGGTCAGCACGGCGACCTGACGCACGTCGCGGTCATCGTCCACCACCAGGATCACCTCGCCCCGGCCGGGCAGGGGGCCATTGTCCTCGGCGTCCTCGCACGCCTTCGCCTGACGGGCGGCCACGGGAGCGCAGGGCAGATGGAGGTGGAAGGAGGTGCCGCGACCCGGCTCGCTCTCCACCCGGATCAGCCCGCCCGACTGTTTCACGAAGCCGTGGATCATGCTCAGCCCCAGGCCGGTACCCTTGCCGATCTCCTTGGTGGTGAAGAAGGGTTCGAAGGCTCGGGCCAGCACTTCCGGCGGCATGCCGCAGCCGGTGTCGGTCACGGTCATCCGCACGTAGCGTCCGGGGCGCAGTTCCGCGTCGCCCTCCCCGGCTTCCACCATCGCGGTGGCGATGGTCAGCGTGCCACCCGACGGCATGGCGTCGCGCGCGTTGATGACAAGGTTCAGCAGGGCCGATTCCGCCTGCGTGCGGTCGACCAGCGCCGGGCACAGGGACGGCGCGCTGTCGATCTCGACAGTGATCGCCGAGCCGAGCGTCCGCTCCATCAGCTCGCCCATGTTGCGGACCAGCGCCTCCATGTCCACACTCTCGGGGTGGAGCTGCTGGCGCCGCGCGAAGGCAAGCAGGCGGCGCGTCAGGTCGGAGCAGCGCAACGACGCCTGCAGAGCCATGTCCACCCGCCGCGCCGCTTTGGGGTCGTCGAAGGCCATGCGGCCCAGCCGCTCCAGGCTGCCGATGACCACGGTCAGCATGTTGTTGAAGTCGTGGGCGATGCCCCCGGTCAACTGGCCGATGGTCTCCATCTTCTGGACGTGGGCGAGCTGGAGTTGAAGCTCCCGCGTGTCGGTGACGTCGAGCACCGTGCCGCAGAGTTCCGGCGGCCGGCCCTCCTCGCCCGGCAGCAGCATGGCCTTCTCCAAGAGCGTCCGGTACTGCCCGTCGGCGGCGCGCCAGCGGTACTCGACCGTGGACACGCCGCCCTGCCGCATCGCCTCGAACTGGATGGCGGCGCGCTCGCGGTCGTCCGGGTGCAGGCGCGATTCCCAGAAGCCTCCATCCGTCAGGAAACGCTCGGCGGGAAAGCCGAACAGCGCCTCGACATTCTCGGTGACGTAGCGGAAGGGCGTGCCGCGCTCCGGCCCGGCGGTGTAGAGGAGGATCGGCAGGGAGCGGGCGATCATCGCCTGCCGCTCCTCCGACCGGCGCAGCGCCTGCTCGGCCTCCAGCTTCTCGGCGCGCACGCGGTAGTTCTCGGCCATCAGCCGCTCGCGCAGGGCGGCTTGGCGCTTGACCTCCTCGGTCTTGCGGTACAGCTCGACGAAGACGGTGACCTTGCTGCGCAGGATGACCGGGTCCACCGGCTTGAACATGTAGTCGACCGCCCCCGCGGAATAGCCGCGGAAGATGTGCATCTCGTCCTTGTTGATGGCGGTCAGGAACAGGATGGGGATGTGACGTGATTTGCGGCGGTTGCGGATCAGCTCCGCCGTCTCGTAGCCGTCCATGCCGGGCATGTGGACGTCCATCAGGATCGCCGCGAAATCCTGGTCGAGAATACGCTTCAGCGCCTCCTCGCCGGAGCGGGCGAGGACCACCGTGGCGTCGAGGTCGGCCAGGGTCTCCCGCATCGCCAGCAGGTTTCTCGCATCGTCGTCCACGACGAGCACGCGGACCTCCGGCGGCGGCAGGCCGGCGTCATCGATCTCGGCGAAACTGGCGGGCATCTGGGTGTGGGGCATCGGCTTCTCCTCACTCCCGTCCGGGGTTGCGGCCGTCGTCCTGCCGGCGTCCGGCCCAGACCCGCAGCAGCGACAGCAGGTGATCGATGTCCACCGGCTTGGCGAGATAGTCGGTCGCCCCCGCCTCGATGCACTTCTCGCGGTCGCCCTTCATCGCCTTGGCGGTGACGGCGATCACCGGAAGGCCGCGCCCGGCTGCCGTTGCGCGGATTTCCCGGATGGTCTGGTAGCCGTCCATCAGCGGCATCATGATGTCCACCAGCGCCACGTCGAGATCGGGGTGCGCCTTCAGCAGCTCCAGCCCCTCCGGCCCGCTCTCGGCGTGCAGCACCGTCATGTCGTGAGCCTCCAGGACACTGGCGAGCGAGAAGATGTTGCGGAAATCGTCGTCCACGATCAGCGCCTTGCGCCCCGCCAGCACCGGGTCGCGCTGGCGGATCTGGTCGAGCGCGGTGCGCTTGTCGTCGGGCAGCCGGTCCACCGCGCGGTGCAGGAACAGCGCCGTCTCGTCCAGCAGCGAGTCCGCGGAATGGACGCTGCGCAGCACCACCGTCTCGGCCAGCCGGCGCAGACGCGCCTCGTCTTCCGGCGCGATCGCGTCGCTGACATAGGCGACGACTGGCATCCAGGCGGTGGAATCGCGGGTGCGCAGGCTGTCGATCAGCTCGAAATCGCTGGGCTGCGGGATCGTCAGGTCGAGCACCATGCAGTCGAACCGCTCCTGCGCCAGCAGGGCGCGGGCGGCCTCGGCGGAGGTCACGGTGCTGATGGCGATGTCGTCCTCGCCCTTGTCGTGGTCGATCAAGCCGGCGATGCCGCCGGTCTCCGGGTTTGGAACCTTTTCGACGATCAGCAGCCGGCGCTGATGGCGTTCCACGAAGCCCTTGACCTTGGCGAGGGCGGCGAAAATCGCCTCGCGGTCGGCCGGCTTCTCGGTGTAGTCGAAAGCGCCCATGGCGAGGCCGCGGCGCCGCTCCTCCTTGGCGGAGATGACGTGGACCGGGATGTGGCGGGTGTGCGGGTCGCGCTTCAGCAGGTCGAGCAGCGCCCAGCCGTCGATGTCCGGCAGGCCGATGTCCAGCATCACCGCGTCCGGACGGTATTTGCGCGCCATCGGCATGGCCGGGCTTCCGGCGTGGGAGAGGATCGCCTTGAAGCCCTTTTCCCGCGCCAGATCGACCAGGATCGAGGCGAACTTCACGTCGTCCTCGACGATCAGAACCACCGGATCGCCGGGGCGGATGCGCTCGCGGTCGTCGGCGACGGGGGGATGCTGCGGCAGCGCCAGCCGCTCCTCCGGCCCCGGCACCACGATGGGCCGTGTCGGCGTCGGGAAGGGGGCCAGCTTCGGTGCCGGGTCGCCGTAGCGGGCGACGTCGAACTCCATCGGCACGTAGAGCGTGAAGGCGCTGCCCGCCCCGGACTCGCTCTGCACGCGGATCTCGCCGCCCAGCAGGCGGGCGATCTCGCGGCTGATCGATAGGCCGAGGCCGGTGCCGCCGTATTTGCGGCTGGTTGTGCCGTCGGCCTGCTGGAACGCCTCGAAGATGATGCGCTGCTTGTTCTCGGGGATGCCGATGCCGGTGTCGACGACGGTAAAGGCCAGCACCCCCTCCGCCGCGTTCAGCACGGGGTGGGCCGCACTCCAGCCATCGCCGGCCAGCCCGACGCGGAAGGTGACGCCGCCGGTCTCGGTGAACTTGAAGGCGTTGGACAGCAGGTTGTTCAGCACCTGCTCCAGCCGCTTCTGGTCGGTCTGGATAGCCGCGGGCAGCGGCTGGGTCATGTCAATGTCGAAGCGCAGACCCTTCTCCTCGGCGAGCTGGGCGAAGGTGCGCTCGACATGGCCGCGCAGGTCGTCGAGCACCACCGCGCCGATCTCCAGCGTCACCGTGCCGGACTCGATCTTCGACAGGTCCAGGATGTCGTTGATGAGGTTCAGCAGGTCGGACCCCGCCGCGTTGATCGTGCGGGCGAACTCCACCTGCCGGGGAGTCAGGTTGTGGTCGCCGTTGTCCGACAGCAGCTTGGACAGGATCAGCAGGCTGTTCAGCGGGGTGCGCAGCTCGTGGCTCATGTTCGCCAGGAACTGGGACTTGTATTTGGAGGTGAGGGAAAGCTGCTCCGCCTTCTCCTCCAGCGCCTCGTTGGTCTGGCGCAGCTTTTCCTGCTGGGCCATCAGCAGCTCCTCCGACTGGCGGAGCGAGGCGGCCTGATGCTCCAGCCGCTCGTTGGTGGTCTTCAACTCCTCCTGCTGGCTCTGCAGCTCGGCGGTCAGGCGCTGCGACTGCTTGAGCAGCCCTTCGGTCCGCATGTTGGTGGCGATGGTGTTGAGGACGATCCCGATGCTTTCCGTCAGCTGCTCCAGGAAGGTGCGGTGCGTCTCGCTGAAATGGCCGAAGGAGGCCAGCTCCAGCACGGCGTTCACCTCGTTCTCGAACAGCACGGGCAGGACGATGATGTTCAGCGGCGCCGCCTCGCCGAGGCCGGAGCTGATGCGCACATAGTCCTTCGGCACGTTGGTCAGCAGGATCGGCTTCTTCTCGTGGGCGCACTGGCCGACGAGACCCTGCTTCAGCGTGAAGCGGGTGCCCAGCCCGTCGCGTTCCTTCAGGGCGTAGCTGGCGACCAGATCGAGGACCGGCTCGTCGCCCTCGCGGCTGGTGACGTAGAAGACGCCGTGCTGGGCGTTCACCAGCGGCGCGATCTCCGACAGGATCATGTTGGTGACGGTGACCAGATCGCGCTCACCCTGGAGCATGCGGGTGAATTTGGCGATGTTGGTCTTCAGCCAGTCCTGTTCCGCGTTCTTCTGCGTCGTGTCGCGCAGGTTGCGGATCATCTCGTTGATGTTGTCCTTCAGCGACGCCACCTCGCCCGACGCCTCGACGGCGATGGAGCGGGTGAGGTCGCCCTTGGTCACCGCGGTCGCCACTTCGGCGATGGCGCGCACCTGGGTGGTCAGGTTGGCGGCGAGCTGGTTCACGTTGTCGGTCAGGTCGCCCCAGACGCCGGTGGCGCCGGGCACCTTGGCCTGACCGCCCAGCTTGCCCTCGATGCCGACCTCGCGCGCCACGTTGGTGACCTGATCGGCGAAGATGGCCAGCGTCTCGATCACGCCGTTGATGGTGTCGGCCAGCGCCGCGATCTCGCCGCGCGCCGCCACGGTCAGCTTGCGCTTCAGGTTGCCCTCGGCGACCGCCGTCACGACCTCGGCGATGCCGCGCACCTGACCAGTCAGGTTGGCGGCCATCATGTTGACGTTGTCGGTAAGGTCCTTCCAGGTGCCGGCGACACCCTTCACCTGGGCCTGACCGCCCAGCTTGCCCTCGGTGCCGACCTCGCGGGCGACGCGGGTGACTTCCGAGGCGAAGCTGTTGAGCTGGTCGACCATCGTGTTGATGGTGTCCTTCAGCTCCAGGATTTCGCCCTTCACGTCGACGGTGATCTTGCGCGACAGGTCGCCGTTGGCCACCGCCGTGGTCACGTCGGCGATGTTGCGGACCTGATTGGTCAGGTTGCCGGTCAGCAGGTTGACGTTGTCGGTGAGGTCCTTCCAGGTGCCGGCAACACCCTTCACCTGGGCCTGACCGCCGAGCTTGCCCTCGCTGCCGACCTCGCGGGCGACGCGGGTGACTTCCGAAGCGAAGCTGTTGAGCTGGTCGACCATCGTGTTGATGGTGTCCTTCAGCTCGCGGATTTCGCCCTTCACGTCCACCGTGATCTTGCGCGACAGGTCGCCCTTCGCCACCGCCGTGGTGACCTCCGCGATGTTGCGGACCTGGCTGGTCAGGTTGGTCGCCATCGCATTGACGTTGTCGGTGAGATCCTTCCAGGTGCCGGCCACACCCTTCACCTGGGCCTGACCGCCCAGCTTGCCTTCGGTGCCGACCTCGCGCGCCACGCGGGTGACTTCCGAGGCGAAGCTGTTGAGCTGGTCGACCATCGTGTTGATGGTGTCCTTCAGCTCACGGATTTCGCCCTTCACGTCCACGGTGATCTTGCGCGACAGGTCGCCGTTGGCCACCGCCGTGGTCACGTCGGCGATGTTGCGGACCTGATTGGTCAGGTTGCCGGTCAGCAGGTTGACGTTGTCGGTGAGGTCCTTCCAGGTGCCGGCAACACCCTTCACCTGGGCCTGACCGCCGAGCTTGCCCTCGCTGCCGACCTCGCGGGCGACGCGGGTGACTTCCGAGGCGAAGCTGTTGAGCTGGTCGACCATCGTGTTGATGGTGTCCTTGAGCTCGCGGATCTCGCCCTTCACGTCCACGGTGATCTTGCGCGACAGGTCGCCCTTCGCCACCGCCGTGGTGACGTCGGCGATGTTGCGGACCTGGGCCGTCAGATTGGCGGCCATCAGGTTGACGTTGTCGGTGAGATCCTTCCAGGTGCCGGCGACGTCCTTCACCTGGGCCTGCTCGCCCAGCTTGCCCTCGATGCCAACCTCGCGCGCCACCCGCGTCAGCTCCGCCGTCACGGTGACGAGCTGCTCGACCATCCGGTTGACCGTCCGGGCGGTCTGGAGGAAGTCGCCCTGGAGCGGACGCCCGTCGACCTCCAGCGGCATCGACTGCGACAGGTCGCCCTTGGCGACGGCGCCGATGACGCGGGCCATCTCGCGGGTCGGCTGGGTCAGGTCGGCAACCATGGCGTTGACGCTGTCCACGCAGACGCCCCAGCCGCCCGAGGCGGTGGGCAGGCGGACGCGCTGGCCGATGCGCCCCTCCTTGCCGATGGCGACGCTGACCCGGCCGACGTCCTCCACCAGGGCTTCGTTCATCTCCACCACGTCGTTGAAGGCGGCGGCGATCTCGCCGTCCAGCCCGTCCAGGTCGAGCGGCAGGCGTACGGAGAAGTCGCCCTTGCGGAACTGGCGCAGCGCGCGCAGGAGAAGCTGAGGGGAAAGCCGGTCGTGAGCGTCCGTCATCGTCATGACGCGATGGTCCCTAAGAAGTCCAGGCCTGTGTCTTGGAAGTCCCCTCGCGCCGGGTCGGCGGCGCGCCCGGTGGAACGCCGGAATGGCCGCGCGCCGGAGCGGCGCAGCCATGGGACGGCAAGCGGACGGCGGTGGGGGCTAATGCCGGGGGGCGGCGTTGTTCAGGAGGGTCTTCAACTGGCGCTCGTCGTAAGGCTTCTGGATGAAGCCGTGCGGGCCGGCGGCGCGGGCGCGCTCCAGCAGGACGGGGTCGCTGGCCCCGGACATGAAGATGCTGCCCACGGCGAAGCGCTCGCGCAGAGCCTGCGCGGTCTCGATGCCATCCTGCGGGCCGGCGAGGCCGATGTCCACCAGGGCCAGGGCGGGGCGCTCCCGCTCCGCGATCTTCAGCGCGTCGGCGGCGTTGGCGGCGACGCCGCAGACCTCGTAGGACAACTCCTCCAGCATATCGGTCAAGTACATGGCGACGATCGTCTCATCCTCGACGACCAGGACCCGGACGGGGGTGGCTGCGGCGGGTGCGGTCCCGTCCGCCCCGGCCCGTGGTGACCTGTTGATCGGGTTGGTCATCCCTTATCCCTCTTGTCGTTCTGCCGGCTGCGGTGCCGGAACGGCGTCGACGAAGCGCGCCTCCCGTCCGCCGCCGGAACCCGAGCGGAGGCGTCGGATACCGGCGAAGCTGACCGGGACGAGTAGCACGGAGGGGTGAGGCAATTAAGGGAGAAAAGGTCAAATACCCCCAACAGGTTATACCCAGTGGGGTGACTGCACTCCAAAAGAGAGCAAGCGTATTCCTTAAATTCAATATGGAATAGCGCGAATCTGGTGCGATTGGGCCGCTTTTGCTTTGCGCTGATTGGATTGTATGGCGCGAACGCGTGGCTGTCGTGCAGCGGTGTGCAGGTTTCTTAACAATTTTGCAAGTAATTTTACGTGTAAGCTTGCCAATATCCACGAGGCGGGCGTGGAGTCGACCTTAGGGGTGCTGGGAAGCGGGATGAGCGGTACCCCGACAGGCGGGCCGGGCGATGGGACAGACCTGAGCCTGGAGGATCTCGCGCAGGCCATCAGAGCCCACCGGCTTTATCTGGCGGCGCGTCCGAATGGCCTGCGTCTCCAATTGAAAGCGGCGGACCTGACCGGCTTCGACCTGTCGGGGCTTGTCCTGTCGGACGCCATCCTGACCGGAGCGAATTTCCGGCGCAGCGTTCTCCAGCGCTGCAACTTCGACGGGGCGGACCTGTTCGGCGCCAGCTTCGTGTCCGCCGACCTGCGGGAGGCCTCGCTGGTCGGGGCGGACATGCGCGGGGCGAACTTCACCAAGGCGTGCCTGCGCAACACACTGTTCGAGCGGGCGGACCTCCGCCCTGGCCAACTCGTGCTGTGGAAGGACCGGCGCAAGGCTCGGCAGGAGGCGGCGCTGCGCGAAGCTGTGCTGGTCAACGCGAACTTCACCGACTCCGATCTGACCGGCGCCAACCTGACCCGGGCCAACCTGGAAGGCGCGGATTTCAGCAACGCCACCCTGTTCGGCGCCAATCTCAGCGGTGCCGATCTGCGCGGTGCCGATTTCAGCATGGCGAAGCTGAAGGGCGCGATCCTGAACAACGCCTCGGTCGCCGGGGCCACCTTCCAGGGCGCGGACCTGCGCGACGCCGAACTGCGCAACGTCGCCATGGCCACCGCCGACTGGGCGGAGGCGCGGATGATGGGCGCCATCTACCACCGCAACCAGTCCGACTTCCCGCCGGAAATCCGGGAGGGGCTGGACGGCCATGTCCGCTGGATCAACAGCAACGGCAAGCAGGGCAAGCGGTTTGACGTGTCGGACGGGGCTTTCGTCGGAACGGATTTCGACGGCTGCGACTTGAGCGGGGCGATCTTCCGCAACTGCGATTTCACGCGGGCGAGCTTCCGCGACAGCAAGCTGCAGATCGTCCAGTTTCCCGGTTGCCGCATGCGCGAGGCCTGTTTCGAGAATTCGGAACTGTCCGGCGCCAGCTTCGAAGGCTGCGACCTGACCCGCGCCATGATGCGCAACGCGGTGATGCGCGCCATCGAGCTTCTGGCGGCGGACGGCCAATCCACCGGACGCATGTGGCCAACCAATCTGCGCAACGCCCAGCTTGCCGACAGCGACATCCGGGGCGCCGACCTGCGGGGGGCGCGGCTGACCGGGGCGGACCTGACCAACTGCAATCTGTCGGGCGCCGACCTGCGCGACACCGACATCGAGAAGGCCAACACCACCGGAACGACGCTGGTCCATTGCCGGTTGAAGTGACCGTAGATTTTAATCCCGAAAAATTTTCGCAAAGAGTCGGGCATTTTGTCGCAGGGCGTCCTCTCCGCCCACTCCCGGCATTGTGCATGTCAGCATCGCGGGATTAAAACGCCGGCCGACGTGGCGGCTGGTTTCCCAAGCCGCTTGTCATGATCGAGGCCAAGTAACGGAGCGGCAACCGCCGCGCGCCGATGCGACGAATATTGATTGTGGCGAAGCGAAGAACGCAGGACATCCTGCGGGCCTTGGGTGGCCGTGCCTGTCTTTCGGGCATTGGAAATCGAGGATAGTGCAATGAAGCGTAGTGTTGCCGTTCTGGCCTTCGGCCTGTTCGCCGCCCTTCCCGGAATCGCCTCGGCGCAGGACGCCGATGCGGGCGAGAAGGTGTTCAACCAGTGCAAGGCCTGCCACACCATCGAGGCTGGCGGTCCCAACCGCGTCGGCCCGAACCTGCACGGCGTCGTCGGTCGGCCGTTGGGCTCCATCGAGAGCTTCAAGTATTCCGACGCGATGAAGGGCACCGGCCTGACCTGGGACGAGGCCAACCTCGACAAGTACCTGACCGATCCGAAGGGCACCGTTCCCGGCAACAAGATGGCCTTCGCCGGCGTGAAGAACGAGCAGGCCCGCAAGGACCTGATCGCCTTCCTCAAGAAGAACAGCTGACACGTCCGCAGGACGGCGCTGCGTGACCGGGAGGGGCATCGGTCCCTCCCGCGACCGGCCCCGGCCGCAAGGCCACCCCCGTCCGGACAGGGCCGCCCGCCTCCTTGCGGTCCAACCTACGAGGATGGTGCCAATCAACCTGCCCTTGTGGGTAGGGGGCCCGTAAAAACGCTCATCGCCAGGCACAAGGAGAACAGGAGGCTGTTGGGGGACCGATGTGTCCCAACGCAAGATTGTAGATCGGGAGGTCGGAATGCCCATGTTGAGAACCGCGGCCCTTGCCGCCGTGTCCATCCTCACGCTCGCCGCCTGTTCGAGCGAGCCGGGCCTCGTGCCACCGATGGGCAGTTCCGGCGCTTCCGCGTCCCAGATGGGAAGCAGCGGGTCGGGCGCCTCCTCGACGCTGACGGTGGCGGACCAGTCCTTCCTGACCCAGGCAGCCTATGGCGGCTTCGGCGAGGTGGCGATGGGCACGCTGGCCCAGCGGCAGGCGTCAAGCGCCACCGTGCGCGACCTCGGCCGGCGCATCGCCGCCGACCACACTCAGGCCAACCAGGAACTTGCGCGGCTTGCCCAGGCCAAGGGCGTCACACCGCCCACCGCCCCGGACCCCGGCCGGCAGGCGGTCGCCGACGCGTTGGCCTCGCTTCAGGGCACCGCGTTCGACCGGCAGTATCTGCAACAGCAGATCGCCGAGCACGAGGTATCGATCGCCTTGTTCAACACGCAGGCCCAGGGCGGCACCGACCCGGACGTCCGGGCCTTTGCCGCCAAATGGTTGCCCGGCCTGCAAATGCACGCGCGCGAGCTGCGCGCGCTCGGCAACCCGCTGGCGCAACTGCCGTAGCGGCGGGTTTCTGCGGTCAAGCCCGCGGAAGCGGCTGCGGGCTTGACCCGATCCGCCTCAGGCGACCGCCGGAAGAGGGTGCAGACCCGCGGTGAGGCGTTGGACGTCCGCCGCGAAGCGATCGGCGATGTCCGGCGTCAGCTCGAACCGGACATGCAGATCCTGCTCCTTGCCCCCCAGAACCGCGAAGGGGATGGAGACGGCGCAGCCGGGAATGGTCAGCACGCCACGGCTGCCCAGTTGCGTCCGGTCCAGGCCGCGGATGGTGGCACCGCCTTCCGACAGGTTGGTGAGCTGCCCCGTCAGTGATCCCACCGCTCCGGCGATGGTGCAGGGCAGGTTGACCTCGAACCGCGGCGCGCGGCGGCGGTCGACCTCCGGCGTGGCGGTGCGGACGGCGCGGACCAGCATCTGGCGCAGATGGTCGATGCTTCCCGCCACGTCGGACGCGACCCGGCGCACCTCGTCGGCGCGGCTGCCGGTCACCGCCGCCTCCTCCGACACATGGGCGATGCGGGACGACACCTCCTGCGCGGCGGCGGCGGTCTGGCCGACGTTGCGCGAAATCTCGCTGGTCGCGGCACCCTGCTCGTCCATGGCGCTGGCGATGCTGCTGGCGACCCCGTCGATCTCGGTGATGGTCCGCCCGATGTCCTGCACCGCGTCGACGGCCCCGGCGGTCATGCTCTGCAGGTCGGTGATCTGGCGGGAAATCTCCTCGGCCGACTTGGAGGTCTGGGTGGCGAGATTCTTCACCTCCTGGGCCACCACGGCGAAGCCCTTGCCGGCTTCCCCGGCGCGGGCCGCCTCGATGGTCGCGTTCAGCGCCAGCAGGTTGGTCTGGCTGGCGATGTCCTGGATGAAGGTGGCGACCTCCCCGATGTGGCCGATGGCCTCGGACAGGGAGAGCACCACGTCCTCGGTCTTGCGGCCGCTTTCCACGGCGCGGCGGGAAATCTGGCTGGCGAAGGTGACTTGCCCGGTGATCTCCGCAATGGAGGCGGTGAGCTGGTCGGTGGCCGCCGCCACGGCCTGGGCGTTGCCCAGCGCCTGTTCCGCCGCGGCCGCCACGCTCTGCGAATTGGCGGAGACGGTCTCGGCCGAACTGGCCATCGCCTGGGCGTTGCTGTCCATCGAGACGGAGCGTTCGGCGACGCGGTCCACGGCGGTGCGGGTTTCCTGCTCCACCGTGCGGGCCATGGATTCCAGGGCGGCGATCTTGGCGGCCTCGGCCTCGCGACGCTCGCGCTCCTGCGCCTCGCGCAGGCGCTGGTTGTCGATGCCCTTCTGCCGGAAGATTTCGACGGTCTTGGCCATGGCGCCGATCTCGTCCTGGCGGTCCAGGCCGGGCACCGTCACGTCGTAATGCTCGTCGGCGAGTTGGAACATGGTGCCGCGAATCTGGTCCAGCGTGCGGAACTGGCGCCGGACCACCAGCAGCATCACCAGGGCCATGCCGACGGTAATGACCGCCGCCACCTGGACGATGTTGGGGACCACCTCCTCCAGCACGCCCAAGGCGACGCTCTTCTTCAGGCCGACGAACAGGACGCCGATGACCTCGCCGTTGCGGTCGATGATCGGGTCGTAGGCGGTGAAATAGGCGTCGCCAAGGATATCGGCCTCGCCGCGGAAGGGCTCCTTCGCGTCGATGACGGTGCTGTAGACCGGGCCGCGGGCCAGCTTGGTCCCGACCGCCCGGCTGCCGTCCGGGTTGTGGATGTTGGTCGCCACGCGGATGTCGTCGCGGAAGATGGTGGCCACGCCGCCGGTCACGCTGCGGACGGTGTCGACGATGTCGTTCGCGCCCTCCAGCTTGACATCGTCGATGTAGAGCGCCCCGTCCTTCAGCCGGTATTCGGACCCCTTCTGGTCGAGCAGCATCCGGAAGTTGGTGATGGCCTGCTCCCGCCGCTCCGCCGCGTCCTTGCCGATGCTGGCGGTGACCTTGACGATCGTCGCGTAGGTCAGCGCCCCGGACAGGGCAACCAGGCCGAGCGTGCACAGAATGGTCAGCTTGGTCGCAAGGCTGAATGTCCGGAAAGGATTCATCGGCCGAAAACTCCTTGAAAAACCATCGAATTGCCCCGGAGGCACCGGGAGGGCGGGGCATTGGTAACCTTTGCCGCGCATTTGTAACAAATAGTTTTATCAACCTCGGGACGCACCGGAACCATGCAATGTGAAGGTGTTGTTGCGGCACCGGATGCCCATTTTGGCAAAGCGATTGTATTATCAGGCTTATTCACTGCGACCCCTTTTGGCAGTGCACAAACTAAACCATCTGTTAATCATGAGATGGGACAGCATGTCGCATGCGAATTCCTTTTCGCGATACCTTTGGTTTGGCGGAAATGCTATCGATTGGTGCTCGTTCATTACAGAATATAAACATTCCCAATGCCGGACTCCCTGCGCGCCCTGGACGTCACCAAGACCGCCTACTTCGATTTGGGACCGGAGGCGGTCGGCAGCCTGCGGCAGGCATCGCCGATCATCGCCAGGGCCCTTCCGGGGATTCTGGACCGCTTCTACGCCCGCATGTTGTCGCAGCCCGAGCTGGCCGCCCTGTTCACCAGCCCGGCGCAGGTCGAAGGGGCCAAGCGCGCCCAGATCGCCCACTGGACCCGGCTGTTCGAGGGCCGGTTCGACGACAGCTACAAGGAATCGGTGCGCGCGGTCGGCATCGCCCATCATCGCATCGGGCTGAGCCCGAGCTGGTATGTTGGCGGCTACGCCTTCATCCTGGGCGAGATCATGGCCGCGCTGGCGCAGAGCATGGGCGGAACGCTGCTGACCGGCGGCCGTCTCGGCTCCATCGTGACCATGCAGCGCGCCGTGGTGTCGGCGGTGCTGATGGACCTGGACGCCGCCCTGTCCGTCTACTGGGACCGCCTGATCGACGAGCGGCTCCAGGCGGTGGACGCGATGGTCGATTCCATCGACCACGAGGCCAACGACGTGGTGGACAGCGTCGCCAGCTACACCGCCGACCTGCGCCGCACGGTGGGTGACCTGGACAGTGTCTGCGCGGCGGTGAAGGACAGCATCGCCGGCACCTCCGCCGACACGGCGGAGGCGCTGGACGCGGCCCAGACCGTCGCCGCCGGTGCGGAGCAGCTCCAGGCCGCGGTCGGCAAGATATCGGTGCAGGTCAGCGGCGCGTCCCGGATCGCCGACGAGGCTGTGGAGAAGAGCGGCGAGGCCCGCCAGATCATGGCGCAGCTCAGCACCGCGGCGCAGGAGATCGGCGGAATCCTGAACATCATCCGCGCCATCGCCGGGCAGACCAACCTGCTGGCGCTGAACGCGACCATCGAGGCGGCGCGCGCCGGGGAAGCCGGCAAGGGCTTCGCCGTGGTGGCGACGGAGGTGAAGAACCTCGCCGGGCAGTCGGCCAAGGCGGCGGACGAGATCGCCGCCAAGGTCGGCGCCATCCAGGCGGTGGCGGAGCAGGCCATCACCGGCATGGACGGGGTGGCCACCACCATCACCACCATGCAGGAGATCAATTCGTCGATCGCCGCGGCGGTGGAGGAGCAGTCCTCCGCCTCGCGCGCGATCGCTCGCAACATCGGCGAGGTCGCCGGCATCTTCCGCGGCATCGCCAGCCGGATGACCGAGGTCGGCGGCGAGACCGAGCGCGCCACCACCGTGGCCTACACGGTCGGCGAGAGCGCCAACCGCATGCAGGAGGCGCTGGACACCCTGCCGTCCCTGCTGGCGCGGGCCATTCGCACCTCCTCCGATCTGGCGAACCGGCGCCACACGCGCCGCCGCCCGGTGCTGCTCGACGGCAGCGTGGACCAGACGCCGGCGCTGGTCCGCGACATCTCCGAATGCGGCTGCTACGCCGAGACGAAGGGTGCGGCGCCCACCGGGGGGCAGGTCACCGTGTCGCTTCCCGGCTACAAGCTGTCCCTGCGCGGATCGGTGGTGGCACGGCACGACAACCGCCTGCACATCCGCTTCGACGAGCGCAAGATCGGCCGCGAGGAGGTGGACCGCATGAGCCGCGACGGGGTAGGCGAACTGGTCCGGCTGGCCAAGCAGGACCATCTCGCCTTCGTCGAGAAGATCATGGAGGCGGTGGGCGGCCAGCGCACGCTTCTGCCGGCGGATCTGTCCACCCATCACTCCTGCCGGCTTGGCCGCTGGTACGACAGCGTGAACGACCCCCGGACGATGCGCCTGTCCACCTACAAGGGCATGGCCACCCCGCACCGGACCGTCCACGAGGCGGGCCGCGAGACTCTGCTCGCCCTCCAGGCCGGCAACCGCATGGAGGCCGAGCGCTACGCCGCCGAGATGAAGCGGGCGTCGGCGGAAGTGGTCCGTCTGCTCGACGAGATGGAGCGCGATTTCACCCGGACACTCGCCGAGGCCGCCGACTAGCCGATCCCTTGGACAGGGCGGTCCCGCCGGTCATCAGCGCCCGGCGGTGTCCGGTGGGGCTTCCGGCGCGCTGTTTTCCGGCGGCGACTCGTCCAGGGTGGACAGGCGGGCGGCGAGTCCGTCCGGCTCCTTGCCGGCGGTCTCATTAGGGGCCGCGGTCCCGGACGCCGTGCCCGTTTTGGCGTCGTCCCCGGTGTTCAGGATGACCGGCAGACCGTCCCGTCCGCCGATGATGATGGTCTTGGCGTTCGACGAGGTGGCGAAGGCCCGCGTCGCCTCGATGCCGCGCAGGCGCAGATACTCCGGCGTGATGTTGCGGGCGACGATATCCTGGAAATCGCGCACGCCCTCCGCCTCGATCCGCTTGCGGTCGCGTTCCTTGGCCTCGCGGGCGATGCGGAAGTCGTATTCCTCCATGATCTGCTGCTGCTCGATCTTGCGGTCGATGGCCTGGCGGACCAGCGGCGGGAAACTGACCCCGGCCACCAGCACATCCTCCACCCGGATCATCACGGAGGCATAATCGTCGGCGATCGCGCCGGGGGGCAGCTTCAGCGCCTGGAGATCGGTCGGCGGCGCCGGGAACTGGTGGCGTGCCTCGGTCAGCAGGAAGCCTTGGATGTCCGCCCGGTTGATCGAGTAGAAATTCTCCGGATTGTGCTTCGACACGAATTCGTAGACGAGGCTGGCGATCTCCGGATGCACCAGCTTTTCCGCGTAATCGTCCCCGGCCAACTTGTGAAGCAAGCCCGCGGCGGGCGGGTTGACGCGGTAGCGCAGAGCCACGGTCACCGTCATCGACATGCCGTTGGCCGCCACCGCCTCGTAGGTGCGGGTGTCGGTGCGCAGGCGCACGTCGTACATCGTCACCCGGTCCCACGGGAAGATCAGGTGGGTGCCCTCGCTGTAGACCCGGTCGGTGACCGTGCCGCCGAAGAAGCGCAACCACAGCACGCCGACATGGCCGGAGGGCACCTCGACGAAGACGGCGGGGGCGATGGCGAGGAAACCGAGGATGAGGGTGAGCGTCACCGCATAAATCGACACGCTGCGCCGCTTCAGCCAAAGGCCGGCGCGCTGCGGCAACGGCGCGCGGGCGACGCCCTCGCCGGCGGACGGGTCCAGGGTGGTCATCGCGGTCTCGTCGTCAGCATCTTCTCGCGTTCCCGCGTGCTGGGTCGCCCCACCGCCTGGATCACGAAATTCACCGGCGGAGTCAGGAAGAGGGCCAGCAGGAAATGGCCGATGAAGCCGATCGTGGTGTTGCGGCCCATGACGGCGCACACCAGACAGGCGAGAAGATAGAGCATGACGAGAACGAGGGGCATGCGCGTCCGGCTTTGGAATGGGAGCAGGGCGGAGGGGTGACGGCGGCCGGAGGGGGCGGGGATGCGCGGAAGCGTCCCCGCCCGTCCTCCCGGTCCGCGGCGGCGTCCGGGTGCGGCGGTCAGGCCGCGGCCGGGGCCGCCTCTGGCGTCGCACCCTTGCGGCGGCGGGCCTCCTCGAACTTCTCGCGGAAATAGGTCTTCACCTTTTCCGGCTGGAAGGTCAGGAAGGTGCCGCCCGAGGCGAAGTGCTGCTGGAAGACCTTGCCCAGCGCGTAGGTGAAGGCGCTGTTGAAGGCCGGCTGGGTGGCCAGCCGCGTCACCGTGCCGATCACCGGCACCGAGCGCAGAGCCATGTTGAACGCCATGGAGCCGAGCAGGCTGCCGCCCAGGGCGGTCGGGGCGACCGTGGCGAACAGCGTGCCGACCGCGGAGCGGCCGATGTCGCCGCGGAAGTCGACGCCGTGCAGTTCCGACAACTCCTTGAGCAGGCGGAACTGGACGACGGCGAGCGCCGCGGTGTCCACGAAGTTCAGCGGGATGACGCCCGCCGCGGCGGACAGCAGCACATGCTTGCGGATGATCTCCGCCGCCTGCGCCTCGGTGGCGACCGGAGCGGCCGGGGTGGCGTCATGGGCGGCTTCGGACGCGCTGGTGCTGTTGGGGGCGGTTTCGGGGGCGGGCGTCACGGCCTCCGGAGCCGGGGTGGGGGCCGGTGCGGCCGTTTCCGGCTTCGCCTTGCCGCCCGGGGTTTCCTTCTCACTGACCATGCTGTGGTGCTCCAAAAAGGGACGTTGTCGAGAGAAAATCACCAATGAACGCCGCGCACCGGATGGCCCGCGGCGACAGTCGGCCCCGAAGGGACGGCCCGCTCCGAAAACGCCGCCGGGGTTGCCGGCGGCACCGTCATATGGGCTAACGAATACGGTTGTTGTCGTCAAAGGATTTGCCATCAAAAAGACTGCCAACGATCAATGGGTGTTTCGCAAATTCGTCTCAATCAGAGATTGGACAATCCTGGCGCGCTGCCTGTGCAGGAAAAAATGGCCGCCGGCAAGCGTGCGCAATGTGAAGCCCGCCCCGGCCAGCCGTTCCCACCCGGCGACCTCCTCCACCGTGGCCTCGGTGTCCTCCGCCCCGGCGAAGGCCAGAATCGGCACGGGAAGCGGCGGTGGATCAGGTTCGAGGAAGGCGTCGGACATGGCGAAGTCGGCCCGCAGCATGGGAAGCATCAGCTCCATCAGGTCGTCGCAAGCCAGCACCTCGGGCGGCGTGCCGCCCAGCGTGGCAAGGCGGGCGCGGAAGGCCGCGTCGTCCAGGCCGTGGACGGGTGGACGCCGCGACGGGAGGTGCGGCGCCCGGCGCCCCGACACGACAAGCAGGGCGGGCGAGCGACCCCGCGCCACCAGTGCGTGGGCCGTGGCGTAGGCCAGCGCCGCGCCCAGCGAATGGCCGAACAGGAGCAGCGGTCGGCCCCTCAGCGGCTCCAGCGCGGCCAGGAGGGCCGGCAGGGCGTCCTCGACCCGATGCAGCGGCGGCTCGCCGATGCGGCTCTCCCGCCCAGGCAGGCGCACCGCCAGCAGTTCGGTGTCCGGCCCGACGTCCAACGCCCAGTCGCGGAAGACGGCGGCGCCGGCCCCGGCGTAAGGGAAGCAGACCAGGGTACGGCGCGGCGCCGACACCGGCCGGACGCCGTGCAGCCAGGGGGACAGGGACAGGGCCATCACGCCGTCTCCAGCGCGAACAGGTGATGGTGGCCGTGCCCTTTCTCGATGCGGCCCTCGTTCATGTGGTAGACGCGGTCGGCGAGGCCGAACCAGCGCTCGTCGTGGGTCACGCAGATGACGATCTTGCCCAACGCCTTCAGTTCGGGCAGCAGCTCCTCGTAGAAGACGCGGCGGAAATGCGGGTCCTGGTCGGCGGCCCATTCGTCCAGCACGATGACCGGCTTGTCCTCCAACTGCGCGACCACCAGGGCGAGCCGCTTGCGCTGGCCGGTGGACAGGGCGACGGTGCTGAAGCCGCCGTCCGCGACCGCCACCTTGTCCTGCATCTCCAGCCGCTCCAGCAGGGCGTGGATGCGCGCCGGGTCCGGGTTGGTGACGCCGTAGAGGCGGCGCGACAGGTGGTAGTCGGAGAAGATGGCCGAGATCGTATCGCGGTGGCTCTGCATCCGCTCCGCCGGCACCGGCTCCCCGTCGGCGAGGAGTTGACCGCCGCTCAACGGCATCAGCCCGGTCAGCAGGCGCAGCATGGTGGATTTGCCGGAGCCGTTGCCGCCGGTGACGAAGGTGATTTCGCCCGCCCGGAATTCCGCCGACAGCGGCCCGACCGCGAAGACCGGCGCGCCCTCGCCGTCGTGATAGGCGAAGCTGGCATCCTTCAGCGCGACGCTGCTTGGCGGGCCGGGCAGGCAATCGGCCCCCTCGTCCGGGACGCCGCCGGCGGCGGCGCGCAGCCGCTCCTCCATCGCCTCGATGTTGGACAGGGCCATCTCGGTCTGGGCGACCAGCGGTGTGACGAAGGAGACGGTGCTGACCGGCCCGACGATGAACAGCGCCGCTGTGGTTGCCGCCACCACCACCGCGTGATAGCCGGTGGTGAACAGCGGCACGACGAAGACCATCATGCCGATCAGCGTGTAGAACATCGCCTCGACCAGCGCGAAGTTGCGGCCCCACTGCTCCTTCATGTCCACATTCACCGCCCGCGCCCGGGACGAGGCGTCGGCGAGGTCGCGGATCAGCCCGTCGCCGCGGCGGCGGTTCATCCGCACCTCCTTGAAGCCGCGCAGCAGGTCGGTCAGCCCGTCGAAGACGCGCGATTCCGCCGCCGCCGCCTCCACCATGCTGCGGCGCAGGCGCTGCACCCGCGCGACCTTCACCGCCACGGCGATCCCGGCGAAGGCGAAGGCCATCACGCAGGCCAGCGGCGACAGCCAGGCCAGATAGACCGCCAGGAAGACCAGCATCACCGCCTGCTGCCCGCCGATCGCCAGAAGCGGCAGGGTCTGGGCCAGCGTCTGGGTGTCCTGGGTCAGCACGCCGTGCAGCGACGCCCGCCCGATGCGGTCCACGGTCACCAAGTCGGCGCGGCGCACCAGATCGAACAGGCGCAGGCGGATCTTGTGGATCAGCCGTTCGGCGTCCTGGGACGCGGTGACCAGCGCGTAATTGTGGGTCACCCCGAACAGCGTCACCGTGACCGCGTACATCACCAGAAGCCGCGGGCTGACGATGCCCTTGGCGGCGTCCTTGGCGGCGGCGTCGACCAGCCACAGCAGCGCCGCGGTCGCGATCGCCGACAGGACGTTCATCAGGGCGAGCGTGCGCAGATTCTCCGGAAGCTCGCGCAGGACGATGGCGGCCAGCCTCATGCCACGCCCTCCGTCCTATGGGCGAGTTCGGTCAGGCGGCCTTCCTCCATGTGCAGGCGGCGGTCGGCGACGTCGAAGTAATGGTCGTCGTGGGTCACCGCCACGATGGTCAGGCCGCGCCGCTTCAATTCCGGCACGACCTCCCGGTAGAACTTGAAGCGGAAATGCGGGTCCTGGTCGGCGGCCCATTCGTCGAGGATCAGGATCGGCGCCTTCTCCAGGATCGCGGCGACGAGGCCCAGCCGCTTGCGCTGCCCGGCGGACAGGTCGCGCCGCCCGAAGCGGTCGCCTTCCAGCGCGGTGACCCGCTCCATCTCCATCCAGCGCATCAACTCGGCGGCCTCCACAGGGTTGAGGGCGTCCTGGCCGTAGAGCCGGGCGAACAGATGGAAGTCAGCGAAGACGGTCGCCATCAGCTCGCGGTAGGCGGCGATGCGCTGCGGCCCGACCGTCACGCCGTCCACCGTGATTCGCCCGCGCAGAGGGTGGTAGAGGCCGGTCAGCAGCTTGATGAAGGTCGATTTGCCCGACCCGTTGCCGCCGGTGATGAAGATCACCTCACCGCGCCGGATGGTCAGGTCGAAGGGGCCGACCGCGAAGGGCGGCTCGCCCGGCGGGGCGGGGAAAGCGAACTCCACCCCTTCCATCCGCAATTCGGTGAAGTTGACCGGCACCGGCAGGGCGGGGCCGTCGCTTCCGGCCTCGGCCAGTTCCGAAAGCTGGCCTTCCAGGGCCATCATTCGCCCGGCGGCGGCCTCTGCGGCGCTCATCACCGCCAGAGACTGCATCAGCCCGAAGACCGGGGCCGACATGAAGAAGATGGCGGCGGTGATCTTCACCAGTTCCGCCGAAATGGCGCTGGAGTAGGACGGCACGACGAAGACGACCACGCCCAGCATCAGGTTGAAGGCGCATTCGCCGAACACGAACTGCTGCCAGGTGTGCAGATGAACCACGCCGCGGGCCGTGGTGGTGCGGTCGGACACGGTGCCGAAGGCGGCGTTCAGGTCGTGGCTGCGGGCGCTGTTCAACCGCTGTTCCTTGAAGCCGTCGAACAGGTCCGACACGCCTTCGAACAGGGCGGCCTCCTCCGCCATCATGGCGCGCTGGCGCTCCTCCAGCGCGCGCCCCAGCCGGATGTAGAACCATGCCCCGGCACCCAGAAGCCCGCCGATCAGCAGGAAGGCGACCGGCGAGATGGTGGCGATGTAGAGCAGGATCGTCCCGGTCAGCAGGACCGAGCGCACCGTCAGCGCCAGGAACTGCGAGTTCTGCGAGATGAGCTGGCTGCTCTGCGTCACGCTTTCGAACAGCGGGGTCTGGCCGAAGCGTTCCAGTTTCCACAGGTCGGCGCGGCGGATCTGGTCGAGCAGCCGCATGCGCAGGCTGTCCACCACCTCCTCCGCGTCCGCCGACAGGTGGGCGACCATGCGGCCTTCCAGGAGCATGTAGAGGAGGACGCTGACGACGAAGGCGGCGGCCAGCGGCACGTTGACGAAGTCGGCCTTCTCCGCGGCGATCTCCTCCGCCCCGCGGTTGACCAGGGCGAGCACCAGAGTGGAGAAAAGGGCCGACCCCAGCGCGTAGAGAACCAGCCGGCGCAGCGGCGCCGGTCCCAGCCGTCCCAGCAGGCGGAGGAGGTTCATCGCGCGTGATCCTGCGGGCCGATATCCTGCGGAGCGCCGTCGTCGATGCGGATGCGCAGGGCGTGGCGCTCCGGGTCGGCGAAGGCGCCGCGGCCATGGAGCGCCTCGTGGTTGTTCATCGCCAGCAGGCTGTCGGACTCCATGAAGGTCTCCAGCCGCCGCGCCGGGTTGTCCAGCTCCGCCTGGAGGATGGCGAGCGCGCGGCGGACCTCCGGCGTGTCGTGCTCCGGACAGGCGGCCAGTCCGCGGCGCAGCGTGTCGGTGCGGAAACGGATGAGCGGCCGGTCGCCGAAGACGGTGGCGAAGGTCACTTCCACCGCGTCCCGCGATCCGGTGCGGGTGAAGGTGGCGGGGATGCGGAAGGGCAGCGCCGTCCGCGACAGCAGGTCCAGCGCCCAGCGCCCCTCGTCGCTGCCGGCCAGGGCCTCGCGGACGCAGCGGGCGTCGCGCAGGCTGGACCGCCCGCCGCCACAGGCCGCCGCCCGGGCGAAATAGAGCAGCATGTAGCGTTCGGGGGTCGGGAAATACTGGGTGTCGGTGTGGAAGTCGGCCTCGTCGGCGTGCTCGGAGAAGGTGGAGGCGCTGCCGCTGCGGACCAGTTCGGGGCGGAGCTTGATATCCCACACCACCTTGCGGTCGATCCGGTCGGTCGCGGTCGGCGCGCCCATGCAGACCGCCAGCGCGTAGAGCAGGCGCCGCCGGGTGTCGAGATCATGGCGGCGGAGATGGGCGTGGCGGATCAGCACGCCGCTGTGGCTGCTTTCCAACCGGTCGCGGATCGCCGTCGCCAGCGCGGACAGGCCGGGCGCGGCCTCCGCCAGTTCGCCGCGCAAGCCCGTCTCCCGCCCGTCCGGGACGAGGGCGGCGGCGTCGCTCCCCGCCGAGTGGCGGGCGGCCAGGACGGTCAGCACGCGCGCCGTCTCGGTGTCGGGCAGCGGCTCGACGGTGAACTCCCCGGTGCGGAAGCCAAGGTCGTGGACATGGGTCAGCATGGTGGCTCCGGAGGCGTTCATCGGGTGAAGAGGTCCGCGGCGGCGCGCAGCATGTCGGCCTGCCCGGCGCGGGGAACCGGCGGCCAGGCGAAGCCCATGCGGCCGAGCAGCCCCTGCGTGCGTTCGGAGGTCAGCTCCTGCCGCCGCCCGCGCGCCTGGGGGGAGCGCCCGCTGTAGAGGCCGAAACCCTCCAGCGTCTGGGCCAGGGCGCCGTCCATTTCCGGTTCCGCGATGGCGCGTTCTAGCCGGTCGAGCAAAGCGTCGAAGCCGACCGCCCGCACGGCACCCGCCATGCCCGCCGCCGAGGTGACGAAGTCGGCCAGCGTGTCGCGGCGGTGGTTCTCCACATGGTGCGTCTCGTTGGCGAGGCCGGCGGCATTGGCCAGCAGCGCCACCGCGCGGGCCACAAGATCGACATGGCACAGCCAGACGTGCGAATCGTCGGGCACCACCCCCAGCCGCACGAAGGCGGCCAGTTGCCGGAAGAAGGCGTTGTCCCTCAGGTTCAACTGCAAGGGCCCGCCCTCCGCCGCGAAGACGACGTTGCCGACGCGGTGGATGCTGGCGTTGCGCAGATCGCCGCGCGCCGCCGTGACCAGCCGTTCCGCCTCCTGCTTGCTGCGGACGTAGTAGTTTTCGTCGAGCGTCTCCGGCACCGCATCGTACTCGGTGACCAGTTTGAAGCCGTCCTCCGGCGCCTTGCCGGTGACCGACAGGGTGGAGATCAGGTGGAAGTCCGCCGGGTCGCCGCTCCGTGCTGCGGCGAGGTCGAGGAGCCGGCGCGTCGCCTCCACATTGTCGGCGTGGAACTCCGCGTAATGGCCGAAATGGTTGACGTTGGCCGCGCAGTGGAAGACCGCCCGCACCCCCTCCGCCAGCGCGCCGCGCACCGTGGGGGCGAGACCGAGCCCGTCGCGGCGCAGGTCGCCAGCCCGCACGGTCAGGCGTGGATCGGCGATCAGCGCGGCGCCGCCCGCCGCCCCGAAATAGCCGGCCAGCACGCGGCCCAGCCGGGCGCGGGCGGCGCCGTCGTCGCCCCCGCGCACCAGGGCGGTCACCTTCCGCGCCGGATCGGACAGAAGCTCCCGCAGCAGATAGGCGCCGAGATAGCCGGTGGCGCCGGTCAGCAGCGCCTCGCCATAGTCGCGCCGCTCCGTCCCGTCGAAGGCGGCGTAGGCGGCGTTGCGCGCCTCGTAGGCTTGCTGCTGCTCGGCCAGCGCCCGGTCGCGGGCGGCGTCGAAGGCGGGCAGGGTCGCCTGATAGTCCCGCCAATGGGAGCGGACGGCGGCGATGACGCGGTGCAGATGGTCCGGCTGGGGCCGCAGGCGCAGCGCGAAATCCGCCAGCACCGGCGCCTCGTAGAGGTCGTTGATCTTGCAGGCAAATTCGCGGCGCAGGCGGTTGACCACGGCGATCGCCCGCAGGCTGTCGCCGCCCAGCTCGAAGAAGCCGGCCTCCCGCCCCGGAACGGGCCGTTGAAGCTGCTCCGCCCACAGCTCCGCCACCCGCTGCTCCACCGCGTTGCGCGGCGGGGTGTAGGCGCCGGAGGCCGTGCCTTCGGAGGGCGCGTGGTCGGCCAACGCTTGCAGCAGAGCCTTGCGGTCCACCTTGCCGGCCACCGTCACCGGGATCGCCGGCACCCGGATCACCGCCGCCGGCACCATGTAGGTGGGCAGCGCCGCCGCCGCATGAGCGGCCCAGGCGGCCTGCGTCGGCTCCGCGGCATCGGGCGCGAGGCTGACGAAGGCCCACAGCGTCTGGGTACCGCCCGGCGGCGTGTCCACCAGGGCCACCGCCTGCTGGACGCCGGGGTAGGATTCCAGCCGGTGCTCGACCTCGCCCAGCTCCACGCGCTGGCCGCGCAGCTTCACCTGGCTGTCCGACCGCCCGAGGACCAGAAGCTCACCGTTGGGCAGCCAGCGGCCGAGGTCGCCGGTGCGGTAGCGGCGGCCCTTCGCCGTCTCGACGAAGGCGGCGGCGGTCAGGTCGGGCCGGTTCAGATAGCCGATGGCCAGCCCCATGCCGCTCAGCCAGACATGGCCGATGGCGCCGGGGGGCACCGGCTCGCCGTCCTCGTCCAGGATGTGGATGGCGGTGTTGGGCAGCGGACGCCCGGCGCTCATCCACGGCGAGTCCGGGGACAGGATGCCGACGCTGGCCGCGGCGGTGTTCTCGGTCGGGCCGTAGCCGTTGATGTAGCGCAGCCGGGCCGCGTAGTGCAGGGCGTCGGCGGCGTTGGGCGGCTCGCCCACCGTCATCAGGATGCGCAGGGTCGGCAGTTCCGCCTGCTCGAACAGCCGCAGGTAGGAGGGCGGCAGGGTGGCGGAGGTGACGCCCAGCCGCTCCATCTTGGCGCGCAGCCCGGCGGTGTCGTCCATCTCGGCGCGGCGGATCGGCACGAGGGCGCCGCCCGTCGCCCAGGTCATCACGGAATCGGAGATCCAGGCGTCGAAGGAGGGGGAGGAGCTGAGGAGCGTCCGTTCGTCCGGCTGAACCCCCATCATCCGCGCCATCGACAGGCCGAGGTTCAGCAGCCCGCCATGATGCAGCACCACCCCCTTCGGCACCCCGGTGGACCCCGAGGTGTGGATGATGTAGGCCGGATCGCCGGGACCGCTGCGTTCCCCGGCCTCCGGCTCATGGGCATGGGCGGCGCGGAAGTCCCCGGTCAGGGCTTCCGGGCGGAGGACGGCGTATCCGGCCTGCGCCAGCGTGTCGGGCAGGGGGTGGCCATCCAGCGCCACGACGATGCGGATGGCCGCGTCGTGGGCGATGAAGGCCAGCCGGTCCGCCGGCAGGTCGCGGGTCAGCGGCAGATAGGCGGCCCCGGCCTTCCAGATCGCCAGTACCGCTTCGGGCAGGGCGGGCGAGCGCTCCGTCAGGACTCCGACCGCATCGCCGCTCCGCAGCCCTTGCGCCAGCAGTGCGTGGGCCAGCGCGTTGGCGCGGACGTTCATCGCGGCGTAGCTGACCGCGCCGTCATCGGTGATGAGGGCGGGGCGATCCGGCTGCGAGCGCGCCAGCGCGGCGAACCGGTGGTGGAAGCAGGGAACCGGATGCGGCATCGCCGGACCATGCTCCCACGCCGCGAGCAGCGTTTCCTCCTCCGGCAGCAGGGCCGGCAGCAGAGCGGGCAGCGGGGCGTCTGGTGTACGCTGTTGATCGGCCAGCCGCCGCGCCCAGCCGGCCAGGGCCGCCGTCCAGGCCTGGGCGGTTTCTCGCTCGTAGAGGGCGGCGTTGGCGTAAAGCTGGAGGACCAAACCACCATCCGCCTGCCCCTCATGGACCAGCACGAGGTCCTGGGCGGGGGCGCTGTGGCGCAGCTCGTACTGGATGCCATTTCCATCGAAGGTGTCGATAGCCGCGAAGCGAAGCCCGTCGCCGCTCGGGGCGGCCATCGCCGGATTTTCCGTCACCGCCAGATCGAACAGCGGGTAGCGGGCCGGGTGATGCGCCTGCGGTTGGCTGCGGCGGAACTCCTGGTGGATGCGGGCGAAGGGATGGCGACCATGGCGCAGCGCTTCCGCCAGACGGCTTTGCGTGGCCTTGACCGCCTGTTCCAGCGGTTCGCTCCGGTCCACGCTGAAGGGCACCGGCAGCATGTTGATGAAGTAGCCGACGACGCTCGCCTCCTCCGCCGTTTCGCGGGTGGACGCGGCGGTGCCCATCAGGAACGCCGTCCGGCTGGTGCGGCGCCGCACCTCGCGCGCCATCAGGGTCATCATGAGCGCGTGCAGGCTGGCGCCGTTGCGCCGGGCGAGGGCGCGCAACGCCTCCGCCACGTCGGGGGCGAGGCGGACGCGGTGGCAATGGCTTCCCTTGGCCGACTCCGCGTTGCGCGCCGGCGGACGGGGTTTGTCGTGCGGCCATTCCTCGAAGGCGGCGGGGTCGATTCCGGCGAGCAGGCGCCGCCAATGCTCCGCGTCCGTCCGGGCGGCCTCGCCGGCCATATAGGACTCTTCCCGCGCGGCGGAGCGGCCGAAGCCGGGGGCGCGGCCGGGCAGCGGCATCCCGCGCAGCAATGCTGCGAGGTCGTTCGCCAGCAGGCCAAGCGACAAGCCGTCGCCGATGGAATGGTGCAGGGCCAGCCAGAACAGGGCGCCGCTGCCGTCCGCCACCCGCACCAGCCCGGCCCGCCACAGCGGCGGGGCGGCCATGGCAAAGGGTTCCGTCTGGCGCGCCCGGATGAGGTCCAGCGCGGCGGCGCGGTCGGGGGTCGTGCTAATCTCAAGACCGGAGGTCGTGGCGTGGACGATCCGGCGCAGCGCGCCACTCCCGTCCTCCTGGAAGCTGGTGCGCAAAGCCTCGTGCCGCTCGCCCAGGGCGGCCCAGGCGTCCCGCCAGCGGTCATCGGCCGGGGGGGCGCCCTCCACCACCAATGTCAGGGGGATGTTGAAGCCACGGACGTCCAGCCCGGCCTGCTCGGCCACCCAGAACTCCCGCTGGCCTTCGGTCGCGCGGTCGGAGTCGGCGTCCGGCAGGGTGTCCGCCGGAACGGCGGTGGCGAGGCGGGCGGCGAAGCCGCGCAGGGTCGGTTCGGTGAACAGGTCGCGGGCGGAAACCGGGCGCCCCAACTCCGTCTCCAGCGCGTGGGCGACGGCGATGGCGAGCAGGCTGTGGCCGCCGAGGGCGAAGAAATTGTCGTCGCGCCAGACCGGGCCGCGGCCCAGCCGCTCCGCCCAGACGCGGGCGACGGCCTCCTCAAGCCGGCCCTGCGGCGCCATCCGCTCACCCTGCGGGGCGTGGCCGGCGATCAGCCCTTGCAGGGCCGCGCGGTCCACCTTGCCCGATGCCGTCACGGGCACGCTCTCCACCGCGATCACCCCGGCCGGGATCATCACGGTAGGCAGTCGTTCGGCCAGCCAGCCGCGCCAGGACTCCTCGGCCGGGACCGGCTTGCCGGGGATGGGGCAGACGAAGGCCCACAGGCTCTGCGCGGCGCCGGCCTTGCCCTGCACCAGGGCCACGGCTTGCGCGATGTCGGGGTGGGCGCCCAGCGCCTGTTCGATCTCGCCGAGTTCGATGCGGATGCCGTTCAGCTTCACCTGATCATCGATGCGGCCCAGCACCTCCAGTTCGCCGTCGGCGCGCCAGCGCCCGAGGTCGCCGGAGCGGTAGAGCCGCCCGTGTCCCGTCCCGACGAAGGCCGCCGACTCCTGCTCCGGACGGTTCAGATAGCCGTTGGCGAGGTTGGCGCCGCCCAGCCAGATTTCCCCCACCGCCCCCGGCGGCACCGGGCGGCCCGCCGCGTCGCGGATATGGACCGACGTGTTGGGCAGCGGACGCCCGACGGGCAGGAAGCCCCGATCCTCCGTGCCCAGCAGCCCCATGGCGCTGGTGATGGTGTTCTCGGTTGGGCCGTAGGCGTTGTAGTAGCGCAGCCGTCCGGCGTAGGCCCGCACATCCGCCGCCAGCGGCGCCTCGCCCCCGGTCACCAGGATGCGCAGCGACGGCAGCTCCGCACCGTCGAACAGGCGCAGATAGGTCGGGGTGAGGTCGGCGACGGTCACCCGCTGCTCCTCCAGGAAGGACAGCAGGCGGGCCGGCGCGCTCAGCACGTCGTAGGGAACGGCGCAGAGCGCCGCCCCGGCGGCCAGAGGCACGCCGATGTCCGACAGCGACACGTCGAAGGAGGGCGAGGCGAACATCAGCGTCCGGTCCTCGGCGGTCAGGCCGAAGGTCTCGACGGTTCCCAGCACCATGTTCACATAGGCGCCGTGGCTGACCGGCGTGCCCTTGGGCCGGCCGGTGGAGCCGGAGGTGTAGAGGATGTAGGCGGTGTCCTCCGGTCCCGTCGAGGCCTGCGGCCGGTGGGCGTGGGCGGTGCGGAAATCGGCGGAGAGATCATCCGGGCGCAAAAGGGGCAGGGCGGACAGCGCCGGCGGTACCGCAACGCCGTCCAGCGCCAGCAGCAAGGCCGCTCCAGCGTCTCCGGCGATGAAGGCCAGCCGGTCCGCCGGCAGGTCAGCGGCCAGCGGCAGATACACCGCGCCCGCCTTCCACACGCCCAGCAGGGCGGCGGGCAGGTTGGGGGAGCGGCCGGTCAGGACGCCGACCACGGTGCCGCGTTCCGCCCCGTGCTCCCGTAAGGCGTGGGCGATGGCGTTGGCCTCCGCTTCCACCGCGCGGTAGGTCAGAACCCGTTCGGCGGCGATGACCGCCGCGCGCCCGCCCTGGCCGGTGCCGGGACGGTCGATCAGCCGCTCGACCAGCGCGTGGAAGGGCAGCGCCGGGCGCTCCGCCGCCGTGCCGTACTCCCACGCGGCTAGGGTGGCTTCCTCCTCCGGCAGCAGGGCGGGGGGCGTCGCCTCGGCGCGGGCGTCGTCGTCCCCCAGCCAGCGCGCCCAGCCGGCCAGAGCGTCGAACCAGCGCTCCGCCGTGTCCTTGGCGTAGAGTGCGGCGTTGACGTGCCATTGCAGCAGCAGCCCGCCGTCGGCCAGCCCTTCATGGATCAGCACCATGTCCTGGCCCGGCGAATGGCCGGTGCGTTCATAGGCCAGCCCTTCACCATCGGGACGGACGAAACGCAGCGCGCCGGCGGCGGGGCCGGCTTGCGGGTTTTCCGTCACCGCGATGTCGAACAGCGGGTAGCGCGCCGGGTCGCGGTGCTGCGGACGATCGGTCCAGAAGCCGTGGCAGATCCGCGCGAAGGGCAGGCGGGCGTGCTGGAGCGCTTCGGCCAGGGCCGCCTGGGTGGCGCGCAACTCCGCTCCGAAGGGGGCTCCGGCCGCGGACTGGAGGGCCAGCGGCAGCATGTTCACGCCGTAGCCGACGACGCGCGCGTCCTCGGCGGTTTCCCGGATGTCGCCGGTGGTGCCGATGGTGACGGCGCCGCGCCCGGTGCGCCGCCGCACCTCGCGCGCCAGCAGGGTCAGCAGGACGGCGTGCAGGCTGGCCTCGTATCGGCGGGCGACGGCCTTCAGCCCGGCCGCGGTGGCCGGGTCCAGCCGCAGCTCGAAGCGGTGGCTGCCGGGTGTGGCCCCGGCGGCGCGCGGGGTGTCGAGCGGCCAGTCCTCGAAGGACTCGGCGGGCAGGGTGGACAGCAGAGTCCGCCAATGGGCCTCGTCCGCGGCGCGGTCCGGGCCGTCCAGATAGTGCCGCTCGCGGCTGGCCAGGGTGGCGTAGCGGGCGGGAAGGGGCGGCAGGCCCTTCCCCGCCAGCAGCGCGGTCAGTTCCTCCAGCAGGACGCCGACGGAGCGCCCGTCGCCGATGGAGTGATGCAGCGCCATCCAGAACAGCGGCGCGCCGCCGTCCGCCAAGGTCACCAGCCCGGCCCGCCACAGCGGCGCGGCTGCCATGGCGAAGGGCTCCCCCTGACGGGCGCGGATGTGGGCGAGGGCGGTGGCGCGGTCGGCCTGCGTCGACGGCTCCAGCGCACCATCGACGGTCATGGCGACGCAGCGGCGCAAACGCCCTTCCGCATCTTCCGCGAAGGTCGTGCGCAGCGCCTCATGCCTTTCTGCGAGCGCCGTCCAGGCGTCCGACCAGCGGTCTGCGTCCGGCAACTCGCCCGCCACGGCGCGGATCACCGGGATGATGAAGGGCCGGGTGTCCAGCCCCGCCGCCTCGGCCACCCAGAACTCCCGCTCCCCTTCGGTGGCAAGGTCGGACTCGTCCGCCTCGGCCAGAGGCGCTTGCGCGTCGCGCAATTCCGCCACCTTGCGGGCGAAGCCGGCCAGGGTCGGTGCGGCGAACAGCGCGCGCGCCGGAACGGCCACGCCCAGCTCCTGCGACAGCCGGTGGGCGATGGTCACCGCCAGCAGGCTGTTGCCGCCGAGCGCGAAGAAGTTGTCGTTGCGCGCGACCTTCTCCCCCAGCAGATCGCTCCACAGGGCGGCGACGCGGTGTTCCAGTCCGTCTCGCGGCGCCTGCCGCTCCACCGTGGCGGCGTGGCCATCGGAGTGGGCAAGGCGGAGCAGGGCGCCGCGGTCGATCTTGCCCGCCGGTGTCAGCGGGACACTCTCCACCGCCGTCACGCTGGCCGGTACCATGAAGGTGGGCAGGCGGTCGGCGAGGAAGGCGCGCCACCCCCCCTCGTCGGGCAGGGCGGCGCCGTCCTTGGCACGCACGAAGGCGCGCAGGGCCTTGGTGCCCTCCGCCGCGGCGTCCACCAAGACGATGGCCTGCGCGGCAGAGGGGTGGGCCAGCAGGTCCTGCTCGATCTCGGCAAGTTCGACGCGCTGGCCGTGCAACTTCACCTGATGATCGATGCGGCCACATAGGACCAGTTGCCCATCCGCCGTCCAGCGGCCCAGATCGCCGGTGCGATAGAAGCGGCCCTCCGCCGTCTCGACGAAGGCGCGCGCGGTCAGGTCGGCGTTGTTGAGGTAGCCGCGGGCCAGCCCCACCCCGCCCAGCCACACCTCCCCCGGCAGGCCCGGTGGAACCGGCGTGCCGTCCGGGCGGCGCAGCGTGACCCGGCTGTTGGGCATCGGGCGTCCGGCGGGGACCGGCCCGCCGCGCCCGCTGTCGGGCAGGATGCGGCCCATGGATACGAGGATGCTCGCCTCGGAGGGGCCGTAGGCGTTCCAGAAGGCCAGATCGGCTGCGTGGTGGCGGGCGTCGTCGGCGTTCGGCGCCTCTCCGCCGGTCAGCAGGATGCGCAGGCCGCGGAACGGCTTCTCTTGGCTGACCCGCAGGTAGGAGGGGGCGTGGAAGGCCACGGTGACGCCCAGCTCCGCGTAGACGTCCTTCAGCGCCCAGGGATCGTCCCGCAGGTCCGGCGGCACCGGCACCAGCGCCATCCCATGAAGCAGCGCCAGCCCGAGTTCCCACAGCGAGGCGTCGAATCCCGGAGTCGCCGCCAGCGCCATACGGTCGTCGGCGCGCAGCCCAACGGTTTCCCCGGTTCCCAGCGCGGCGTTGATGAAGCCGTTGTGACGGACCGCCACCCCCTTCGGATGCCCGGTGGTGCCGGAAGTGTAGATGATGTAGGCGAGGTCGTCCGGCGCCCCGGCCACGACGGTCGGTGCGGCGGAACCTTCGAGGTTTTCCGGGCGGATCAGCACCGGCACGGCCTCGGCCAGGGCGGACGGGACGGGCTGCCCGTCCAGCGCGATCAGCAGCCGGACGCCGGCGTCGCGGACCATGTAGGCCATGCGCTCCGGCGGCAGGTCGTGGGCCAGCGGCAGATAAGCCGCCCCGGCTTTCCAGACGCCGATCACCGCCGCGGGCAGGTCCTGGGAGCAGCCGGTCAGCACCGCCACGGCCTCCTGCCGTGACACGCAGCAGCGCAGCAGGGCGGCGGCGATGCGGTCGGCGTCCCGGTTCAGGTTGCCATAGGTCTGCACGCCGCCGCGGGTGACGACGGCAGGCTGGTCCGGCTGGCGAGCAGCGATCTCTTCGAACAGCTCATGGACGCGGCGTGGCGGGCGGGGACGCTCCTCGCCCTGTTCCCAACGCTCCAGAAGGGCCGCCTCCTCCGACAACAGGGCGGGCGGAGACGATTCCAGCCGCGCCGGGTCGGCGGCGAGCCAGCGCGCCCAGGCGGCGAAGCCGGCCAGCCAGGAGCGCGCGGTGGCCTCCGTGTGGACGTCCGGGTTCCACAGCAGGGCGAGTTCCAGCCCCTCGCCGTCGCCATCCGTTACCGGCTCGTGGCTGAAGGCGAGGTCGAGGCCGGCGGCGGGATGCGCGCGCGCGCCGGGCAGGCGGCGCGGGGCCAGCGACAGGCCGCTGGCCGGATCGCCGCTGCTGCGCGGCGGGTTGGCGGTCAGCGCCACCGCGAAGAGGTTGGGGCGGGCGGGCGGCAGCGCGTCGGGGTGGCGCTGGCGGAATTCACGCTGGATCAGGTTGGCGGGCAGGCCGGCGTGTCCGACCGCCTCGGTCAGCGCGTCCTGGGCGACGCGGACCTGCTCGGACAGCGCCGTCGGGGCGCCGGGCAGGGCAACCGGCACGAGATTGACGAAATGCCCGACCGCGTCCTCGGCCCCCGCCGGGCGCAGCGAGACGCCGGTGCCCAGGATCAGGTCGGCCCGCCCGCCGCGCCTCCGCGCCTCCGCCGCCAGGATCGCCAGCAGCAGCCCGTGCAGGCCGACGCCCTGCGCCGACGCGATGGCGGTGAGGGCCGTGGTGGTCGCGGCGTCCAGCCGCTCCGCCAGAGGTGGGGCGGAGCGGCCGCCGGGCGTGGTGGGACGGGGCTGGTCGAGCGGAAGCTCCTCGAACGCCTCGGGCGGCAGGGCGTCCAGCGTGGCTTGCCAGAAGGCGCGGTCCCGCTCCGCCCGGCTGGAGCGGAGATGGCGCGCCTCGTCCCACGCGGCCAGCGCGATGCCGTGCGGCGCCGGCGGCAGGGGGTGGCCCAGCAGCAGGGCCAGGACATCCTCCTGAACCGTGCGGGCGGACTGGCCGTCCACCACGGCATGATGCAGCACGAACCAGAACAGCGTCTCGTTGCCGGATTCGACGACCATCAGGCCGGCGCGGGCCAGCGGTGCCTCGGTCAGGGTGAAGGGCGTCTCGGCGTAGCCGGCGATCAGTTCCCGCGCCTCCTCCGGGACGTGGCAGCGGTCGACGGAGAAGCCGGCGGCGGGCGTCAGGTCGGCGGCGGGAACCGTGCGCCAACCCAACCGCCCGTCGGCGTCGGCGTGGAAGGCGGTGCGCAGGGCCGGGTGGCGCTCCAGCAGGGCGGCCCAGGCGGTGCGCCAGCGCTCCGCGTCCGGAACCGGGCCACGCACCGACAGGACGCGCACGACGTGCGATCCGGCGGCGGCGAGGCCGAGCTTGGCGGCGACCCAGAAATCCTCCTGCCCGGCGGTGGCGGGACCTTCGCTCAGGTCCGGCGGGGCGGTGTCCTCGCCCGTCTGGTCCGCGATGCGGCGGGCCAGGGCCTCCACCGTCTGGGAGGCCAGGATCACCGGCACCGCCACCGGATGGCCGAGCGCGTGGAGGCGCTGGCCGACCGCGATGGCGAGCAGGCTGGTGCCGCCGATGGCGAAGAACGGGACATCCCGCATCACCGGGCGGGTGTCCAGAACCTCCTCCCACACCGCGGCGATGGCCTGTTCCAGTTCGCCTCGCGGCGGCGTTCCGCCGGTGCGGCGCGCGGCGGTCAATGCCTCTTCGGCGAGCGCCAGCAGGGCGCGGCGGTCGGTCTTGCCGGCGGAGCTGATCGGCATCCGCGCCACCGCCTTCACCCGCGCCGGCACCATGTAGGCGGGCAGGCTGCGGCCGAGGAAGGCACGCCAGTCCTCCGCTTGCGCGGCCTCCGGATCGGCGCTCTCGACGATGGCGGCAAGGCGGCCCTGGTGCTGGAGGGCGGCGGCGCGGCTGACCAGCGGGTGGCGCAGAAGCGTCCGCTCAATCTCGCCCAGCGAAACCGACTGTCCGGACACCTTCACCATGTCGTCGGCCCGGCCCAGCGTCTCCAGGTCGCCGCTTTCGTTCCAACGCCCAAGATCGTGCGTGCGGTAGGCGCGCCCGAAGCGCGTCTCGACGAAATTCTCCGCCGACAGCTCGGGCTGGTTCAGGTAGCCGCGCGAGACGCCCCGCCCGACGACATGGATCTCGCCGACCTCGCCATCGGGAACCTCGTTGCCGTGGCGGTCCAGCAGATGGACGGCGTTGTTGGTGAAGGGCCGCCCGCTGGGCAGCGGGCCGTTGCCGTCCGGATTCACCTTGTGCATGCAGATGGTGCCGCAGACCTCGGTGGCGCCATGCATGTTCCAATAGTCGAGGTGGCGGGCATAATGCCGCGCGTCGTCGGGGTTGGGGCGCTCCCCAGCGGTCAGGATCATGCGCAGCCCCGCCGGAACCGCGCCGCGCAGAAGCCGCAGGTAGGACGGCGTGAACAGGGCGATGGTCACGCCCAGCCCGGCCATGTGGTCGAGCAACCGGGCTGGATCGTCGATCAGCGCGCGCGAGGCTGGGACATAAGCGGCCCCCGAGAGCAGCGGCAGGCACAACTCGCGGAAGCCCAGGATGAAGCCGGGGGAGGTGGAGAGCAGCACCCGGTCGCCCGGCCCGACGCCCTGCGCCTCGGTGTGGCCGAGCGCCAGATTCACGCAGGCGTCGTGCTGGATCAGCACGCCCTTCGGCTGGCCGGTGGAGCCGGAGGTGAAGAGGATGACCGCCAGCCCGTTGACCGGGCCGGGCCGGTTCGGGCGCTCCGCGGACTTGGCGAGGCTGTCCCCGTCCAGGGATTCGGGGCGCAGGACGGCTTGCGGCCGTTCCGCTTTGCCATTGGTGGACAGGGCATCGGCCAGCGCCTCCGGCGGGGCCAGCCCGTCGAGCGCGATCAGCAGCCGCATCCCCGCCTGCCGCGCCATGTTCGCCAACCGCTCCGGGGGCAGGTCGGCGACCATCGGCACATAGACGCCGCCCGCCTTCAGAATGCCGAGGAAGGCCTGCGGTAGACAGCCCGACCGCTCCGCCAGCACGCCGACCGGCTCCTCCCTGTCCAGCCCGAACGCCAGCAGCGCGTGGGCCAGCGCGTTGGCCGCCGCGTCCAGCCCGGCGCGGTCGAGGACGCCGCCCTCCGTCACCACCGCCGGGGCGGTGGGCTGCCGGTCCGCTAGGCGTTCGAATCCCTCGTGCAGACGAAGGTCGGGCCAGAGCCGGACCGGTCCGAAACCGCCGGATAGACGAAGGCGGTCGTTGGGGAGGTGCGGCGTGGTGTCGGGCATCGAAATCCCCACAATTCCTTCGGCGTTGCAATGATCCGACGGGAAAATTCGCGGCGAATTTTTACGGAAACGTCATATGCATCCCAAATAGGGATTATTCCGACAAAAATACGTCCAAAGAGGGGATTGTCAACGGATGATACAACTAAAAGAAATTTTGACGTTTGAGAAAGACGCATTTCGTTTATGGAACGAAATCGAATGCACCCGTATGCGGATATCCCGTCGCAAGGGATCTCGCGTCCATCGTCGTGGCACGGATGAAGCGCGACGAGTCATCAAAGGTTGCAGTGTTGTCCGGCTGAACGGATTTCGCGCCCGTGCTGTTGATGGAACGAGCGTTCACATCACCGGTGGAGGGATCGGATGAGCAAGGCGGAGTCGAAGAAGCAGCAGATGGCCGCGGGCGCGGCGCTGGCCGCCAAGCGCGGGGAGCAGCCGGAATCCGGCCTGCGCGGCGCCTCGAAGGAGATGGCGAAATCGATGAGCGAAAAGGAACTGCAGGAGATGGCATCCGCAAAGCGGAAGGACTTGCCCACCCGCAGTTCGAAAGACGAAGCGAAGGATTGAGGTTCGTGGCAACTGACGGGGCTGCCCCCCGTCAGCTCTGCTCCTGCGGGCGGAAGGTGGCGACACGGTAGGCGTACCAGGCGGCGATGGCGGCGATGACCAGCTTGGCCACCGGGTCCATCCAGCCGGCCACCTTGTCGTACTGGCCCTCCAGCAGGTAGCCGGCGCCGGCCAGGACCAGCGACCACAGCGCCGTTCCGATGGTCGAATAGACCAGGAAGCGGGTCAGACCCATCCCGGCGATTCCGGCGGGAACGGAGATCAGCGTCCGCACCGCCGGGATCAGCCGCCCGATCAGCACCGACGCCGCGCTGTGCCGACGGAACCAGCCCGTCGCCTCGTCGACCTGCGCGGGCGCCACGGTCAGCCAGCGGCCATGGCGGGCGGCCAGCCGCTTCAGCCGCTCACTGCCCAGCCACCGCCCGGCGTAGTACCAGAACAGCGCCCCCGCCACCGAACCCGCGGTGCCCGCCAGCACCACCAGCGGCAGGCTGAGGTCGCCGCGGGCCGCGACGAAGCCGGCCAGCGGCATGATGAGTTCCGATGGGATGGGCGGAAAGACGTTCTCCAGCAGCATCAGAAGCGCGATGCCGGCGTAGCCGCCGCTTTCGACCAAGTCAGTGATCCACTCGAACACGCGGTCCTCCGGTTCCGGTTGCCTGGATAACCCGCCAGCGCTGCCGGAGTTCACCGCCTCTCCCAACGAGGGAGGGGGGAGGGCACCATCGTCTTTCGTATCGCTTTCACTTTTTTCGTATTGCGGCCCGTCGAACCCTCGGCTACCGTTTAAAGCGAAAACAAAAGCGCAGACCGCAAGGGGCGGGCGCACAGCGGAGAGGAGGGATGGATGGCCGGGGTCTACGACCTTGCCATCGTCGGCGGCGGCATCAACGGCTGTGGCATCGCGCGCGATGCCGCGGGGCGGGGCTGCTCCGTCTATCTGTGCGAACAGAAGGATCTGGCGTCGGGCACGTCCTCGGCCTCGACGAAGCTGATCCACGGCGGCCTGCGCTACCTGGAATATTACGAGTTCCGGCTGGTCCGCGAGGCGCTGCGCGAGCGCGAGGTGCTGTGGCGCATTGCGCCGCACATCATCTGGCCGCTGCGCTTCGTCCTGCCCCATCTGCCCGGCCTGCGGCCCTCCTGGTTCCTGCGGCTGGGCCTGTTCCTCTATGACCATCTCGGCGGGCGGGAGAAGCTGCCGGGCACGCGCGGGCTCGATCTGGGCAGCGATCCGGCGGGAAAGCCGCTGAAGCCCGGTTTCGGTCGCGCCTTCGAATATTCGGATTGCTGGGTCGACGACGCGCGTCTGGTGGTGCTGAACGCGCAGGACGCCGCCCGCATGGGTGCTGCGATCCGCACCCGCACCCGTTTCCTGAGCGCCGTCCGCGAGGACGGGCTGTGGACCGTGACGGTGGAGGACACGCGTAGCGGCCGGCGCAGCAGCATCCGCGCCCGCGCGCTGGTCAACGCCGCCGGCCCCTGGGTGTCGGAGGTGATGCGGCAGGGCGCGCGGTCGACGGTGGACGCGCGCATCCGTCTGGTCCAGGGCTCGCACATCGTGGTGCCGAAGCTGTTCGATCACGACCGCTGCTACATCTTCCAGAACGCCGACAAGCGCATCGTCTTCGCCATCCCCTACGAGCGCGACTTCACCCTGATCGGCACCACCGACAACGACTACCAGGGCGATCCGGCGGATGTCCGCGCGTCGGAGGCGGAGATCGCCTATCTCTGCGCCGCCGCCGGAGAGTACTTCGCCAAGCCGGTGACGCCCGCCGACGTGGTGTGGACCTACTCCGGCGTCCGCCCGCTCTACGACGACGGCGCCTCGACGGCGCAGGCGGCGACCCGCGACTATGTGCTGGCGCTCGACGCGCCGGGCGACGGCAAGGCGGCGCTGCTCAACATCTTCGGCGGCAAGATCACCACCTACCGCCGCCTGGCCGACGCGGCCATCGCCAAGCTCGCGCCTTTCCTGCCGAAGCTCGCACCCGGAGCGTCGGACTGGAGCAGCGCCGGCACCCTGCCGGGCGGCGATTTCCCGGTGGACGGCGTTGCGGCACTGGTGGCCGAACTGCGCGGGCGGGCGCCCTTCCTGACGCAGCCCCATCTGGAGCGGCTGGTGCGCACCTACGGCACCCGCGCCCGCCGGATTCTTGACAGCGCCGCGCGGCCGGAGGATCTGGGCCGCGATTTCGGCGGAACCCTGACCGAGGCCGAGGTCCGCTATCTGATGACGGAGGAATGGGCGGAGACCGCCGAGGACGTGCTGTGGCGCCGGACCAAGCTGGGGCTGCGGCTGGACGCTGTCCAGGCTCAGGCGCTCGATACCTTCATGACCGAGGAGCGCAGCCGGAGGGAGAGGGCATCCGACGCTGCCGAATAGCGGGCGTGGAAAACAGGCTGGAAACACGGTGACAAGAACCATCTCAATAAAGAAAAAATGAATATTGGGGAGGAAGGCCGGTGGGCTTGGTTCTGGACAAGGTCAGCAGGCATGTCGGCGGCCACGTTCATCTGGAGAACGTGTCGCTGAGCCTGGAGCGCGGGTCGCTGAACGTTCTGCTGGGTCCGACCCTGTCGGGCAAGACGTCGCTGATGCGGCTGATGGCCGGCCTGGACGTGCCCAGCGCCGGGCGCGTGCTGGTGGACGGGGTGGACGTGACGGGGCGGCATGTCCGCGAACGCTCCGTCGCCATGGTCTACCAGCAGTTCATCAACTACCCCTCCCTGACCGTCTACGAGAACATCGCCTCGCCCCTGCGGGTGGCCCGTCGGCCGAAGGACGAGATCGACCGCAAGGTGCGGGAGGCCGCCCGTCTGCTGAAGCTGGAGCCTTACCTGCAGCGCACGCCGCAGCAGCTCTCCGGCGGCCAGCAGCAGCGCACCGCCATCGCCCGCGCGCTGGTCAAGGAGGCGCAGCTCGTCCTGCTCGACGAGCCGCTGGCCAACCTGGACTACAAGCTGCGCGAGGAGTTGCGGGAGGAACTGCCGAAGATCTTCGCCGCAACCGGTGCCGTCTTCGTCTACGCGACGACGGAGCCGGCGGAGGCGCTTCTGCTGCGCGGCAACACGGCGACGCTGTGGGAGGGGCGGCTGGCGCAGTTCGGGCGCACCCCGGACGTCTACCGCCGCCCGGCCAACCTGACCAGCGCGCGGGTCTTCTCCGACCCGCCGCTCAACACCATGCGGGTGCACAAGCGCGGCCTGCAGATCGTGCTGGCGACGGGCGAGCACGGTCCGGCGCGCGGCGTCCTGGCGGAGCTGCCGGACGACGACTACACCATCGGCTTCCGCGCCGACCACCTGCATCTGACGCGGCCCCACGCCGACGCGATGTCCTTGAGCGGGGCCGTTGCGGTCAGCGAGATCACCGGTTCGGAGAGCTTCGTCCACATCGACCTGCCGCGCACGGATGGCGGAACCGACCGCTGGGTCGCCGTTACGCGGGGCGTGCTGGAGGTCGAGCCGGGCGAGCGGATCGAGTGCTTCATCGACCCGCGGCGGCTGTTCGTGTTCGGCCATGACGGGCGGCTGGCCGCGGCCCCGCCGCTGGTCATGGCGGCGTGACGGGAGGGCGGACGGCATGGCGCGCATCGACCTTCAATCCCTCGGCCACAGCTACCTATCCAATCCCAAAGGCGACGACGACTACGCGCTGAAGCCGATGACCCATGTGTGGGAGCAGGGCGGGGCCTACGCGCTGCTCGGGCCGTCGGGCTGCGGCAAGACCACGCTGCTGAACATCATCTCCGGCCTGCTAACCCCCAGCGAGGGGCGGGTGCTGTTCGACGGCAAGGACGTGACGGGCCTGCCGACCGAGGCGCGCAACATCGCCCAGGTCTTCCAGTTCCCGGTCGTCTACGACACCATGACGGTCTACGAGAACCTCGCCTTTCCGCTGCGCAACCGCGGCCTGCGCGGGGCGCCGCTCGACGCGCGGGTGCGCGAGATCGCCGGGCTGCTCGACCTGACGGCGGACCTGAACCGGCGCGGGCGGAACCTGACCGCCGACGCCAAGCAGAAGATCTCGCTGGGGCGCGGGCTGGTCCGTCCGGACGTGGCGGCCATCCTGTTCGACGAGCCCCTGACCGTCATCGACCCGCATCTGAAATGGGAGCTGCGGTCTAAGCTGAAGGCGCTGCACCGGGCGCTCGATCTGACGATGATCTACGTGACCCACGACCAGACGGAGGCGCTGACCTTCGCCGACAAGGTGGTGGTGATGCATGACGGGCGCGTCGTCCAGGTCGGCCGCCCGCAGGAGCTGTTCGAACGGCCCGCCCACGTCTTCGTCGGCCATTTCATCGGATCGCCGGGCATGAACGTCCTGCCGGCGGAGGTGTCGGGCCGCGCGGCGCGGGTCGGCGGGCACGTCATCGCGCTGCGTCGCGGCTATCCCGCTCTGAACGGCGGCGCAAAGATCGAGATCGGCGTGCGGCCGGAGTTCGCCACGCTGGCCCCCGCCGGGGCCGGCGGCGTGCCGGTGAGGGTGCGCCGGCTGGACGATCTGGGGCGCACGCGCATCGCGCGGGTGGAACTGTCCGGCCTGCCGATGGCGGCGACGGTGCCGGAGGATCTGACGCTGGCGGGGGACGAGGCGTCGCTGCTGCTCGACCCTGCCATGGTGCATGTCTACGCGGACGGAACGCTCGTGGAAGGGGAGGCGGCGTGATGGACAAGCCCGTCAACCAGGGGGCATGGCTGCTGGTCCTGCCGGTTCTGCTGATCGTCGCCTTCTCGGCCATCCTGCCGCTGATGACGGTGGTCAACTACTCGGTGCAGGACACCTTCGGGAACAACCAGTTCTTCTGGAACGGCATCGGCTGGTACCAGGAGCTTCTCGACCCCTCCACCGACCTCGGCGGGCGCTTCTTCGACGCGCTGTGGCGCAACCTGCTGTTCTCGCTGCTGATCCTGCTGATCGAAGTGCCGCTGGGCGTCGCCGTGGCGCTGAGCATGCCGCGCCATGGCTGGCGGGTGGCGGCGACTCTGGTGGTGCTGGCGCTGCCGCTGCTGATTCCGTGGAACGTCGTGGGCACCATCTGGCAGATTTTCGCCCGCGAGGACATCGGCCTGCTGGGCTGGGCGGTCAACCGGCTGGGCATCCCCTACAACTACACGGCGGACCCGCTGTCGGCCTGGGTGACCATCGTGACGATGGACGTCTGGCACTGGACCTCGCTGGTGGCGCTGCTCTGCTACGCCGGGCTGCGCTCCATCCCCGACGCCTTCTATCAGGCGGCCCGGATCGACGGTGCGTCGCGCTGGGCGGTGTTCCGCAACATCCAGTTGCCGAAGATGCACCGGGTCCTGCTGATCGCCGTTCTGCTGCGCTTCATGGACAGCTTCATGATCTACACCGAGCCCTTCGTAGTGACCGGCGGCGGCCCCGGCAACTCGACCACCTTCGTGTCGATCGACCTCGTCAAGCTGGCGCTGGGACAGTTCGACCTGGGCAAGGCCGCGGCCCTGTCCATCGTCTACAACCTGATCATCCTGGCGGTCTGCTGGGTCTTCTACACGGTCATGACCCGCATGGACGCGCAACGGAATTAGCAAAGGAAACGGGCCATGCTGCGCGCACGGATCGTCCTCACGCTCTACATCCTGTTCCTGATGCTGCCGATCTACTGGCTCGTGAACATGAGCCTGAAGACGAACACCGAGATCGTCAGCGGCCTGACGCTGTGGCCCCACACCCTGACCTTCGAGAATTACCGGCGCATCTTCACCGATTCGTCCTGGTATTCGGGCTACCTGAACTCGCTGCAGTATGTGGCGCTGAACACGGTGCTGTCGATCGCGCTGGCCCTGCCGGCGGCCTACGCCTTCTCGCGCTACCGCTTCGTCGGCGACAAGCACCTGTTCTTCTGGCTGCTGTCCAACCGCATGGCCCCGGCGGCGGTCTTCGCGCTGCCCTTCTTCAACCTCTATTCGGCCATCGGGCTGTTCGACACGCCGCTGGCCGTGGCGCTGGCCCACTGCCTGTTCAACGTGCCGCTGGCAGTGTGGATTCTGGAGGGCTTCATGTCCGGGGTACCGCGGGAGATCGACGAGACCGCCTATCTCGACGGCTACAGCTTTCCGCGTTTCTTCGTGAAGATCTTCATGCCGCTGGTGGCCAGCGGGATCGGCGTCACCGCCTTCTTCTGCTTCATGTTCAGCTGGGTCGAGCTGCTGCTGGCGCGCACGCTGACCTCGGTGGACGCCAAGCCCATCGCGGCGACGATGACGCGCACCGTTTCGGCCTCCGGCATGGATTGGGGGCTGCTGGCCGCGGCGGGGGTGCTGACCATCCTGCCCGGCGCGCTGGTGATCTGGTTCGTGCGCAACTACATCGCCAAGGGCTTTGCCCTGGGCCGCGTCTGACGGGAGGGAGGACGCCGCCATGGACACCGTCACCGAACATCTCGCCTGGATGGCCTGGACCTGGCAGACCGGCGCCTTCTTCGCCGTCATCGCCGGGCTGCTGACCCTGCTGACCGTCCTGGCGCTCAACCGGCCGGAGGTCGCACGCCCCGGCGTGCTCGGCATCACCACGACGCGCGGCGACCGGCTGTTCATCACGCTGCTCGGCAGCGCCTTCATCCACCTCGCCTGGCTGGGGCTGGTGGGCGGGGAGGTGCACTACGCGACCGCGCTTTCGCTTCTCTACGCCGCGGCGGTCTTCCGCTGGGTGTGACGGCCGGCCTGTGTCGGCCGGAACGGGCCTATAACAATGGAAACGGGAGGAATAAACGATGCGTACCCTGTATCTCGCCTCCGCATCCGCGGCGGCGCTTCTTCTGTCATCGGCCCCGGCCTTCGCCGACATCGAGGCGGCCAAGCGCTGGATCGACAGCGAATTCCAGCCTTCGACCCTGTCGAAGGAGGATCAGCTGAAGGAAATGCAGTGGTTCATCGACGCCGCCAAGCCCTTCGCCGGGATGGAGATCAACGTCGTCTCCGAAACCATCACCACCCATGAGTACGAAGCCCGGACGCTGGCCAAGGCCTTCAGCGAGATCACCGGCATCAAGCTGCGCCACGACCTGATCCAGGAAGGCGACGTGGTCGAGAAGATCCAGACGCAGATGCAGTCCGGCAAGAACATCTACGACGCCTGGATCAACGACAGCGACCTGATCGGCACCCATTTCCGCTACAAGCAGGCCGTGGCGCTCAGCGACTGGATGGAGGGGGAGGGCAAGGACGTCACGTCCCCCACGCTGGACGTGAACGACTTCATCGGCAAATCCTTCGGCACCGGTCCGGACGGCAAGCTCTACCAGCTTCCCGACCAGCAGTTCGCCAACCTCTACTGGTTCCGCTACGACTGGTTCCAGCGCCCGGACCTGAAGGAGAAGTTCAAGGCCAAGTACGGCTACGAACTGGGCGTGCCCGTCAACTGGTCCGCCTATGAGGACATCGCCGAGTTCTTCACCAACGACGTGAAGGAGATCGACGGCGTCAAGGTCTACGGCCACATGGACTACGGCAAGAAGGACCCGTCGCTGGGCTGGCGCTTCACCGACGCGTGGCTTTCCATGGCCGGAAACGGCGACAAGGGCATTCCGAACGGCAAGCCGGTGGACGAGTGGGGCGTGCGCATGGAAGGTTGCCGCCCGGTCGGTTCCTCGGTCGAGCGCGGCGGCGACACCAACGGCCCGGCCGCCGTCTATTCCATCATCAAGTACGTGGACTGGCTGAAGAAATACGCGCCGCCGCAGGCCGCCGGCATGACCTTCAGCGAATCCGGCCCGGTGCCGGCGCAGGGCAACGTCGCGCAGCAGATGTTCTGGTACACCGCCTTCACCGCCGACATGGTGAAGGACGGCCTGCCGGTGGTGAACGCCGACGGCACGCCGAAATGGCGCATGGCCCCCTCGCCCAAGGGCGCCTACTGGAAGGACGGCATGAAGCTCGGCTATCAGGACGCCGGGTCCTGGACGCTTCTGAAGTCCACGCCGGTGGACCGCCGCAAGGCCGCGTGGCTCTACGCCCAGTTCACCGTGTCGAAGTCCGTCAGCCTGAAGAAGAGCCATGTCGGCCTGACCTTCATCCGCGAAAGCGACATCTGGGACAAGAGCTTCACGGAGCGCGCGCCGAAGCTGGGCGGCCTGATCGAGTTCTACCGCTCGCCCGCCCGCGTGCAGTGGACGCCGACCGGCGTGAACATCCCCGACTATCCGAAGCTGGCGCAGCTCTGGTGGCAGAACATCGGCGACGCCTCCTCGGGCGCCAAGACGCCGCAGGCGGCCATGGACGCGCTGGCCGCGGCCCAGGACTCCGTGATGGAGCGGCTGGAGCGGTCGGGCGTGCAGGGCGAATGCGGGCCGAAGCTGAACAAGAAGGAGTCGGCGGAGTTCTGGTTCGCCAAGGCCGAGAAGGACGGCACCACCGCGCCGCAGCGCAAGCTGTCCAACGAGAAGCCCAAGGGCGAGACGGTGGACTACGACCAGCTCATCAAGTCCTGGCCGGCCTCGCCGCCGAAGAAGGCCGCCATGGCGCAGTGATGCGATGACTTGAATCCCTCTCCCGTCCCGGGAGAGGGTGGCCCGAAGGGCCGGGTGAGGGTCGTTCGAGGATCAAGGTGCTGATCCTTGCCAGTACCCTCACCCTCCCACGCTAACGCGTGGGTCCCTCCCTCTCCCGGGACGGGAGAGGGGAAAGAAGAAAGACCATAGGAAAGACCATGCCTGAAGCCGGCCACGTCCTCGCCATCGACCAGGGGACCACCTCCACCCGCGCCATCGTCTTCGACCGGCGGGGCGTTCCCGCCGGGGTGGCCCGGCGCGAATTCGCGCAGCATTATCCCGCCGACGGCTGGGTGGAGCACGATCCGGAGGACATCTGGCGCGACACCGTGGCGGTGATGCGGGAAGCCGTGGCGGAAGCCGGACTGGGCGCGCCGGACATCGCCGCCATCGGCATCACCAACCAGCGCGAAACCACCGTCGTCTGGGACCGCCGCACCGGCGAGCCGGTGCACCGCGCCATCGTCTGGCAGGACCGCCGCACGTCCGACCTCTGCCGCAAGCTGGTGGAGGAGGGCTGCGGACCGCTGGTCCGGCGCAAGACCGGGCTGCTGATCGATTCCTATTTCTCCGCCACCAAGATCGCCTGGATTCTCGACCATGTCCCCGGCGCGCGGGAGCGGGCGGAGCGGGGCGAGCTGTGCTTCGGCACCATCGACAGCTTTCTGCTGCACCGGCTGACCGGCGGGCGGGTGCACGCCACCGACGCGACCAACGCCTCGCGCAGCATGGTCTTCGACATCCACCGCCAGGACTGGGACGACGAGCTTCTCGCCCTGTTCCGCATCCCCCGCGCCATGATGCCGGAGGTGCTGGACAGCAGCGCCGAGTTCGGAGCGACGGAGCCGGACCTGCTGGGCCGCGCCATCCCGATCACCGGCATCGCCGGCGACCAGCAGGCGGCGACCTTCGGGCAGGCCTGCTTCGAGCCGGGGATGGTCAAGTCCACCTACGGCACCGGCTGCTTCGCCCTGCTGAACACCGGCGGCGAGCCGGTGGAATCGCGCTCCAACATGCTGACCACCGTCGCCTACCGGCTGGACGGGCGGACGACCTACGCGCTGGAGGGCTCCATTTTCATCGCCGGTGCGGCCATCAAGTGGCTGCGCGACGGGCTGGGGATCATCACCCACGCTTCCCAGACCGACGACATGGCGACCCGCGTTCCGGACAGCCACGGCGTCTATCTGGTGCCGGCCTTCGTGGGCCTGGGCGCCCCCCACTGGGACCCGGAGGCCCGCGCCGCCATCTTCGGCCTGACGCTGGACGCCGGCCCGGCCCACATCGCCCGCGCCGCGCTGGAGGCCGTGGCCTTCCAGACGCGCGACCTGCGCGACGCCATGGTTTCCGACTGGTCGGCCTCGCACATGGCTACCTCCGACGCGCTGCGGGTGGACGGTGGCATGGCGGCGAACGACTGGCTGTGCCAGTTCCTGGCCGACGTGCTGGACCTGCCGGTGGAACGCCCGGCGGTGATCGAGACGACCGCGCTGGGCGCCGCCGGGCTGGCCGGGCTGAAGGCCGGGGTCTACCGTGATCAGGCCGCACTCGCCGGCGCCTGGCGCCGCGACCGCCGGTTCGAGCCGCGGATGGACGCGGCCAAGCGCGCCCGCCTTTACGACGGCTGGCTGGACGCCGTGCGCCGCGTGCGCCGCGAACGCTGAGGGACGGGAACCATGACTCTGTTGGGCGAGGATCTGCGCGGCAAGCGCGTGCTGGTGACCGGCAGCAGCCGGGGCATCGGGGCGGCGGTGGGCACCGCCTTCGCCAGTCTGGGCGCGCGGGTGGCGCTCCACGGATCAGGCAATGGTGATGCGGCGGCCCGGCTGGCGCTCGCCCTCACGGCGGGCGGGACGGAGGTCTATGCCGTCAGCGGCGACTTCCGCGACCCGCGTGCCGTGGAGTCGGCGGTGGACGCGGCGGTGCAGGCGCTGGGCGGGCTGGACATCCTCGTCAACAACGCCGGCACCATGGTCGGGCGGGTGCCGCTGGAGCGGATCGGCGACGATTTTCTGGACGAGGTGATCGACCTCAACCTGCGCTCCGTCGTCGTGGCCTGCCGGCGCGCCCTGCCGGCCTTGCGCGCCGCCGGGGGCGGGGCCATCGTCAACACCGTCTCCATCTCCGCCCGGACCGGGGGCAGCCCCGGCTCCTCGATCTACAGCGCGTCGAAGGCCTTCGTGTCGACCTTCACCCGCTCCCTGGCGGCGGAGCTGGCGCCGGACCGCATCCGCGTCAACGCCGTCTCGCCCGGCACCATCGACACCGATTTCCACCAGCGCTACTCCTCGCCGGAGAAGCTGGCGGCGACGGCGGCGCGCATCCCGCTGGGCCGGCTGGGCACGGCTGAGGACTGCGTCGGCGCCTATCTGTTCCTGGCGTCCGAGGCGCTCAGCGGCTACATCACCGGGCAAGTCATCGAGGTGAACGGCGGCCAACTCATGGCGTGAGCGGACCCGGCGCCGCCAGCCGCTCCAGGACGAAGCGCACCCGCTCCGCCACCGGCGCCTTCGGCAATTCGACCAGTTCGTAGCCAAGCCGGCGATAGGTTTCGGCCATCGCGTCGTGGGTCGCCACGGCTTCGGACAGGCTTTGCCGGCGCTCGGCATCCTGCGTGAAGATTTCGGGCCAAGGCGGAGCGATGAAAACGGTCCAGTGGTAGCGGAAGCGCCGGGCCGCCGTCTCCAGATGCGCGGGCACCGGGCGCTTCATCAGGCGCAGATAACCGATGACGTCTGGGATGCCGCGGTCGAAGAAGACGGTTCCCGCATGCTCCCGCGCGAGGCGGAGGGAGCGCAGTTCCCAGCACAGCATCAGTTCCGCGAAGGCCGGCGGGTCGATCCAGGGCCGGGCCGGGCCGCCGATGGCGGTCTGGTCCTGGATGATGGCGCGGCCCGCCTCCACGCTGTGGGCGTAGCCTTCGCGGGCCAGCGCGTCGATCAGGGTACTCTTTCCAGAGCCGGGGCCACCCGTGACGACGACGAAGCGGCGCGCGTCTTCGCTCATGGGACGTCTTCCCGTGTTGTTGATACAGTCGCCGTGGAAAGGACGAATCATGCCGCCCAAACGCCTCCTCGTCGTCGCCCATTGCCCGTCGCCCAACACGCGGGCGCTGCTGGACGCCGTGCTGCGTGGGGCGCGCTCGCCGGAGGTGCAGGGGGTGGAGGTGGTGGCGAAACCGCCGCTGGAGACCGGGCCGGAGGACGTGCTGGAGTCGCAGGGCGTGATCCTCGGGACGACTGAGAATCTGGGCTATATGAGCGGGGCGCTCAAGGATTTCTTCGACCGCAGCTATTATCCCTGTCTGGAGCGCACGCAGGGGCTGCCCTACGCGCTGTTCGTCCGGGCGGGCCATGACGGGACGGGGACCTGCCGCGCCGTCGCCTCCATCGCGACAGGGCTGCGCTGGCGCCCGGTGCAGGAACCGCTGGTCTGCCGCGGCCCGTACCGCGACGATTTCGCCGCCTCCTGCGAGGAGCTGGGGCTGCTGATGGCCGCCGGGCTGGAGGCGGGGATCTTCTGATGGCCTATGCCCGGCGGAGTGGCATCTATCGGGAGTGCTATTGACGACACCCCCCTTTCATACAGTCTCCTACGTGCAACGAAACAGCGTCACGCCCGATGACGCGTGCATAAGGAGGGGCCGATGGAGAGCAGCAAGGGCCGGCCGGTCTGGCGCGGCGAGGTCAAGCAGGTCGGGACCATCACGGTCACCGACGACACGACCGGAAGAACCGTCAAGCTGCCGCTGCTGGAAGGCGAAACCGGCCCGCGCGCCATCGACGTGCGCAAGCTCTACGCGGAAACCGGCTATTTCACCTTCGATCCCGGCTTCACCTCCACGGCGAGCTGCGAGTCGGCGATCACCTACATCGACGGTGACGAAGGCATCCTCCTGCACCGCGGCTACGCCATCCAGGATCTGGCGGAGAACTGCGATTACCTGGAGGTCTGCCACCTGCTGCTGCGCGGCGAGCTGCCGAATCCGCAGCAGAAGGAGGATTTTGAGCGCACCATCACCTACCACACCATGGTGCACGAACAGTTGAGCCGCTTCTACAGCGGGTTCCGCCGCGACGCCCACCCCATGGCGGTGATGTGCGGGGTGACCGGCGCGCTGTCGGCCTTCTACCACGACTCGACGGACATCCTCGACCCGCGCCAGCGGATGATCGCCGCGCACCGGCTGATCGCCAAGATGCCGACCATGGCCGCCATGGCCTACAAGTATTCGGTCGGCCAGCCCTTCATGTACCCGCGCAACGACCTCAGCTACGCGGAAAACTTCCTCTACATGACCTTCGGGACGCCCTGCGAGACCTGGAAGGTCGATCCGGTCCTGGCCCGCGCCATGGACAAGATCTTCATCCTGCACGCCGACCACGAGCAGAACGCCTCGACCTCTACGGTGCGGCTGGCCGGCTCGTCGCACGCCAACCCCTTCGCCTGCATCGCCTCGGGCATCGCGGCGCTGTGGGGTCCGGCGCACGGCGGTGCCAACGAGGCCGTGCTGCTGATGCTGGAGGAGATCGGCTCCGTCGAGCGCATCCCCGAATTCATCAAGCGGGCCAAGGACAAGAACGATCCCTTCCGCCTGATGGGCTTCGGCCACCGGGTCTACAAGAACTACGACCCCCGCGCCAAGATCATGCGCCAGACCTGCTACGAGGTTCTGGACGTGCTGGGCATCAAGGATGAGCCGCACCTCGCCATCGCGATGGAGCTGGAGAAGATTGCGCTGGAGGACCCCTACTTCGTCGAGAAGAAGCTGTATCCCAACGTCGACTTCTATTCCGGCATCATCCTGAAGGCGATGGGCTTCCCGACCAGCATGTTCACCGTGCTGTTCGCGCTGGCCCGCACCGTCGGCTGGATTTCCCAGTGGCAGGAGATGATCGAGGACCCGCAGCAGAAGATCGGGCGTCCCCGCCAGCTCTACACCGGCAATCCGGGCCGCGCCTTCGTTCCGCTGAACAAGCGCGGCTGACGGAAGGCCGGTCCCTTACCCCACGGCGATGCGGTAGCTCAGCTCCCGCATCGCTCCGGGGGCGAGATGCAGAAGCCCCGGCTTGTCCGCGAACTCCCCGTCGAAGTCCGCCGGGGAGGCGTGGCCGTGCCAGGGCTCGATGCACAGGAAGGGCGCGCCGGCCGGCTTCGACCAGATGCCCAGCTCTTGGAAACCGTCCCACGAGACGGTGATGGTCGGCGTGCCGGGCGCGCCGTAGCGGACGAAGCGGCTGGCCGGCCGGTCGAGGATCACCGCGTCCCGCGTGAACAGCCCCTCGTCCAACAGCAGGCGGCGGCCCTCGACGGGCGTCGGCTCCGGCTGCGGTGCCAGCAGGCCGCCCTCGACGCGGCGGATCGGCGCGGGCTCGTCGGTTTCGAAAAGAAGGTCATGCGCCTCCTTCGGCACACCGTCCTGCAACGGCCAGAGGAAGGCCGGATGCACGCCAAGCGAGGCGGGCAGCGCCTCATCGCCTGGATTGGTGATGCGGTGGCGGATGGTCAGCCCGTCCGCGTCCAGCTCGAAGACCAGTTCCAGCGTGAAGGCGAAGGGATAGATCGCACGCGTCTGCGCGTCGTCGGACAGAGACAGGCGGCAGCGGGTGGCGGTGTGCTCCTCCCAAGCGAAACGGCGGTCGCGGGCGAAGCCATGCTGTGTCATGCGGTAGGTCCGGCCACGGTGGCGCAGCGTGTCGTCCTTCAGCCGCCCGACGATGGGGAACAGCACCGGCGCGTGGCGCGGCCATTCCGGACCGGCCTGCCACAGCAGCTCCCGCCCGTCGAGGGTCAAGGAGCACAGCTCCGCCCCATCGGCCTTGATCGCAGCGCCGAGGCGCCCGTTGCTGAGCGTGTGCCGGTCCATGAGACGAGGTCCTTCCTGGGGATCAATGGGGCGGGTAGATGGCTGTGATGCCTTCGATGATCGTTTGGGCGGCCAGCGCCGCCAGGACGATGCCCAGCACGCGGCTGACCGTGTGGATCACCGTGCGGCCGAGCAGCCTGTTCACCAGATCGGCGACGACCAGCAGCGCCATGACGCTGCCCACGGCCACCGCGGCGGCGCCCAGCACCAGGCCCTGGCCGGCCAGCGTCGCGCCGTAGCGGTCCATCAGCAACAGCGTGGAGGTGATGGCTCCCGGCCCGGCGATCAGCGGGATCGCCAGCGGGAAGACGGCGAGGTCGTGGGCCTCCTCCTCCGTCCGGGCGTCGTCGGCGGTGCGCTCCTTGCGCTCGGCCCGGCGCTGGAACAGCATTTCGAAGGCGATCCAGAACAGCAGCGCGCCACCGGCAATGCGGAAGGCGGGCATGCCGATGGACAGGGCGTTCAGCACCAGCTCGCCCAGATAGGCGAAGAAGACGATGATGGCGAAGCTGATCAGCGGGCCGCGCAGCGCGATGGTGCGCTTGCGCCGGCTGTCAAAGCCACGGGTCAGGCCGAGGTAGATCGGGACCAGCCCGATCGGATCGACCACGACGAGAAACACCACGAGCGCGCTGATGAAATCTTCCACGGACGGAACCCCGGACGGCATGACCCTGTTTGTCGTCCTTTGTTAGCAAAGCCACTGTGGGCGGCCAAGGGGAGCCACGTCGGAAGGGACGCCGAAAAACGCTGATTGCGGACCGCAATCCATGCTGGCGCACGGCGTAGACGTGGTTATAATCACTTCACAATTCAAATTTTCTCCCCTCCCGGAGCACAGGCGTTGAGCAAGACCGTAATCGTCGTGGACGACAGCAAGCTGTCCCGCATGCATGTCCGCGGCATAATACTTCGGAATAAGCCGGATTGGACGGTCATCGAAGCGGCGAACAGCGTCGAGCTTTATGGAAAACTAGACGAAAGTGATATCCATATCGCCATAATCGACTTCAACATGCCGGGCGACAACGGCCTGGAGGCCGCCGCCCGTCTGCTGCAGGCGAAGCCGGACATCCGCGTCGCCATCATCACGGCCAACGCCCAGGATTCGGTGGTCTCCGGCATCCGCGCGCTGGGCGCCGCCTTCATGCCCAAGCCGCTGGAAGAGGAACAGATGGCCCGCTTCCTCACCGCCGCCAGCCTGCCGCGCCGCCCGTCGTCCAGCGATGGTGCCGGCGGGGGCATTGGATGATCGGCACGGTCCGGCCGGCGCCCGCTGATGGACACGACCACCATGGGCATTGACCCGGCCGGCTTCGATCTGGACGAGCTGGAGCGCGACGCGCTGACGGAGCTCGGCAACATCGGCGTGGCCCGAGCGTCCACCGCGCTCAGCCGGATGATCGGCGGGCCGGTGGAGATCTCCGTGCCGATGGTCAGCCTCGTCCCCGGCGACCGGGTGTCGGGCCTGCTTCGGTCGACGCTGCCGGGGGCGTTGATCGCCGTAACGGAGTGTCTGTCCGGCGCCTTTCTCGGCTCGGCCATCCTTCTGATGCCGGAACGCAGCGGCCTCCCGCTCGCCGCCGCCGCCCTGCCGCCCGGCGTCCCCAAGGAGGACGCGGCGGAGCTGGTGGAGGAGGCGCTGGCGGAGGTGGGGAACATCGTCCTGAACAGCTGCCTGTCCTCCATGGGGAACCTGCTGGGCGTCGCGATCGGCACCACCCTGCCGCAGGTCCTGCGCGGCGCGGGGGACGACCTTCTGGAACGCTGCGGCGTCGTCCTGACGGCGCAGGCGCAGGCGATCCTGTTCCACGTCACCTTCCGGACTCCGCCCCACGACGTCGAGGGGACCGTCGTCCTGGCGCTCGACGCCGGATCGGCGGCGGAACTGAAGGCGGCGATCGGGCGCTACATCGGCCGGGTGCTGGCCTGAGGCCCGGGAGCCTCCAGCAGTCAACGCAAGCCAATCAACAAGAGCCTCCGACGAAGACGCACGGGTTCACGGGGCAAGGGGTTTAGGATCATGGCCTTGGTCAAGAAGAAGCGGATCGACACGGCGAACGCCTCCCGCAACGCGGACATCGGCGAGGATGCGGTCGCGCTTGCCAACGACGACGCTCTGCCCGGTCCGGCCGACAACGCCCTGTCGACCCGCCGCGCGGCGGAGGTGCGGCGGCGCGCCCGCGCCGGGAACCGGCGGCGCAAGGCGGCGGAGGGCATCGCCGCCGCGTCGAACGAGTTGGCCAGCGGCGTGACCCAGGCCGCCGCCGCCGCGGAGGAATTGCGCAAGGCGATGGAACAGGTGGCCGCCGGCGCGGAGGAGGCGGCCAGCGCCACCCAGCAGTCGCAGCGGATGATCGACCGCAGCGCCAGCCTGATCGGGCGGGCGCGCAGCAACGCGGAATCCTCGCTGTCCCGCATCGAGGCGCTGCAGGCGCTGATGAAGGACGTCAGCGGCCAGATTCTCAGCTCCGTCGATGGGCTGGTCCGCGCCGCCGCGCGGCAGGAAGCCGCGGTCGGCCTGGTCCGCGACCTGGAGCGGCAGGCGGCGGAGATCGGCACCATCGTCGAGGGGGTGGCGGTCATGGCCGATCAGACCAACCTCCTGGCGCTGAACGCTGCCATCGAGGCCGCCCGTGCCGGCGACGCCGGGCGCGGCTTCGCCGTGGTGGCCGACGAGGTGCAGGCCCTGGCCGAGCGGTCTGAGCGGTCCGCCAACGAAATCAACCGCATGGTCGTCCAGATTCAGGAGGCGGTCGGCGCCATCGCGGAGAGCATCGTGGCCGGCGCCGATGCATCCAAGGCTGAGGTGGAGCGGGGCCGCCAGATCGCCGGCCAGCTCGACCGGGTCCGTGACGGCATGGGGGACATCGCCCGCGGCGCGCAGGACACCATCAAGGCCGCGTTGGAGGCCGATTCCGCCGGACGTGAGGCGCAACGCGGCGCCGAAAGCGTGGCCTCCGCCGCGGAGGAGCAGGCGGCGGCGAGCGAGGAGGCGCTGAAGACGGTCGGCGAGCAGGCCAAGGCGCTGGCCCAGAGTGAGCAGGCCGCCGGCCAGCTGTCCGATCTCGCCGACGAGCTGACCGGCAGCACCGATGTCCACCGCGCCGCCAGTGACCTCGCCTCCGCCGCCGAGCAGCTTTCCGCCGCCATCGAGGAAATCAACCGCGCCGCCGCCCAGATCATGGCGGCGATCACCCAAATCTCCCGCGGCGCCCAGGCCCAGGGGGCGGCGACCCACCAGTCGAGCAGCGCCATCGCGGAGATCGAGGCCAGCGCCCGGCTCAGCCACAGCCGCGCCGAAGAGGCGCTTCAGCGTTGCGTCGGGCTGGAGGCGCTGCTGACCGAGACGCAGGACATGGTGGGCGCCCTGACCACCGGGGTGGGCGAGGCGGTGGCTGCCAGCCGCCGCACGGTCGAGCGGATCGGCGCCATGGAGCAGATCGGGCGGCGCATCGACAAGGTGGTTGACGCCATCTCGATCATCGCCATCCAGACCGGTATGCTGGCGGTCAGCGGCTCCATCGAGGCTGCGCGGGCCGGGGAGTTCGGTCGCGGCTTCACCGTCGTCAGCAACGATATCCGCAACCTCGCCCGCGACAGCTCGGAAAATGTCGAGCGGGTCAAGGACATCGTCCACGCCATCCAGGACCAGATCGGGCGCGTCCGCCGCGACATCGAGGACATCGGGAGCGAGACGGCGCGTCAATCCGTCCGCCACCAGGAGTTCGCCAGCAGCCTCGCCGCCGCCATCGCCGACCTGCGCTCCGTGACCTCCGGCAGCCGCGAGATCGTCGAGAACGCCGACGAGGTGCAGCGCGCCGTGGTGGAGGCGCAGAAGGGCGTGGAGCAGGTCGCCGCCGCGGCCAATCAGGCCAACCGCTCCGCCAACGAAGCGGCGAAAGCCGCGCGGGAGCAGGCGAAGGGTGCCGAGGAACTGGCGGCCGCCATCGAGGAGATCGCCGCCATGGCCGAAGAACTGCAAGGGGCCGGCTAACCGGCCGGCGGGGAGACGACCCATGGCCGCGATCATCCGCCGCGACGGCGTGCGTTCCTTCGTCCTCTTTACAGTCGGTGGCATGGAACTGGCCCTGCCGCTCGACGGCGTGCTGGAGATCCTGCGCCCGCCTGTGCTGGTGCCCATTCCGCTGGGCCCTCCCAGCCTGGAGGGGTTGGCCCGCCGGCGCGGCGCCGTCCTGCCGGTCATCGGGCTGCGCCGGGTCCTGGGGCTCGCCGGGGACGGGGAGGGCGAAACGGACGATGGCGGAGCAGACGACGGCGGGACGAAGGCGGCGCGGCTGCTGATCCTCCGTCACAACGGCCAGCCGGTCGGCTTGCTGGTGGACCGTGTCGCGGGCCTCGCCGCCGTGGGAGAGGATCGCATCGCCGACGCCGGGACGGCGCCCGACCCCTCCATCGACGCCGGTCTTCTGGCCGGCGCGATCCTGACCGGGGATGGTCGGGAGGGCGCCCTGATCCTCGACCCCGGTCCGCTGATCGAACGCCAATTCGCCGATCTTGGGCGGGGATCGGCGGGAATCGCCGATTTCAGCGGGGCGCCCCAGCCGAAGACCGCCGAGGCGATCCGCCAGGACGAGGAACAACTCGTCGTCCTCACCGTTGCGGAGCAGGAGTTCGCGCTGCCGGTGGCGGCGGTGCGGGAAGTCGTTCCGATTCCGGAAACGGTGACCCGCGTCCCCCGCGCCCGCGCCCATCTTTTGGGCATGATGACGCTGCGCGACGCGTTGCTTCCTCTGGTCGGTCTGCGTGAGCTGTTCGGGCTTGATGCCCGGAAGGGGATGGACCGTGGCAAGGTGGCCGTCCTGCGCACGGCGGAGGGCTTGGTCGGCGTGGCGGTGGAGGATGTGCGGGAAATCCTCCGCGTTCCGCGCGAGCGGATCGACCCGGTGCCGCCGCTGATGGCGCGGGAGGCGGAGTTCGAGGACATGGACGGCATCGCGCGGCTGAACGGCGGCGCGCGGCTGATCCCGGTCCTGTCGGCGGAACGGCTGTTCCGCCATGGCGCGGGCGATGGCGCCGGGGCGGCCGCTGGATTCGGCGGTGGCGTCCAGGGGCGCGAGGGAGAGGGGACTGTGGCAACGGACGCGGATGTGGAGCGGGCGGAGGCCTTCGTGGTGTTCCGGCTGGCCAGTGCGGAATACGGCCTGCCGGTCGGGGCGGTGCAGGAGGTGCTGCGCCGGCCCGACGCTGTGACTCCGCTGCCCAACGCGCCGGACTTCGTCAGCGGGGTAACCACGTTGCGCGGCGCCGTCCTGCCGCTGGTCGCGCTGCGCCGCCTGCTGCGTCTGCCGGAAGGGCGGGAAAACGGGGGCGATCGGGGCCGCGTGGTGGTGATCGCCGCGGGTGCGGCCCGCGCCGGGCTCCTGGTGGACGGCATGGCCGGCATTGTCCGCATTCCGGACGGCGCCATCGGTCCGGCCCCGGTCGTGTCGCAGGCCCAGCACCGGCTGATCCGTCGCATCGGTGCTCTGGAGAACGCCGGGGAGCGGCGGATGATCCTGCTGATGGATCCGGCGGAATTGCTGGATATGGACCAGCTCGCCGACTTGCTGGCCACCGTCTGATCGGAAGGTTGGCCCTGTCATGCTGAAGGTCCTGGTCGTCGATGACTCGGCGCTGATGCGACGGCGCATCAGCGACATTCTCTCGTCCGCCGGTTTCGAGGTGGAGACCGCCGCGGACGGGGCGGAGGCATTGGAGCGGCTGCCCGACTTCGATCCGGATGTGGTGACCCTGGACGTTACGATGCCCGGCATGGACGGCCTCGCCTGCCTGAAGCGAATCATGGTCGAGCACCCGAAGCCGGTGGTGATGGTGTCCGCCCTGACCGCCGACGGGGCCGAGGTAACGCTGGAGGCCCTGCGGCTGGGAGCGGTGGAGGCGGTGCGCAAGCCGACCGGCGTCGGTGCCATCGCCGGCATCGCCGAGGAGCTGGTCGCCACCGTGCGCGCCGCCGCCGGATCGCGACCGCGGCGGGTGCTTGGGTTGCGGGAACGGCTGCGCTTGGCGCGCGAGCGCATCGCCGGGGCGGATTTCGTGGCCGATGCCTCCTTGTCCGAACCGTGCGACGCCGCCGAGCAGGTCGATGATGCCGGCGAAGGGCTGGTGCTGATCGGCGTGTCCACCGGCGGGCCGCGCACGTTGGAGGACATCCTGCCGCTCCTGCCCGGGGATTTCCCCTGGCCGGTGGTGGTGGTCCAGCACATGCCCGCCAGCTTCACCGGGCCGCTTGCCCGCCGCCTCGACACCATCTCCCCCCTGACGGTGGTGGAGGCCGCGACGGCCACCACGCTCGAACCGGGGATGGCGTGCATCGCGCGCGGTGGCGCCGATCTTCAGATTGTCCGGCGCGGCGGGCGGCTCACCGCCCAGCCCGTGCCGGCGGACGAACGGCGGAACTGGCACCCCAACGTGGACCGGCTGGTCGAGAGCGCTCTGCGTGTCGTGGCACCATCGCGGCTGATCGGTGTTCTCCTGACGGGCATGGGATCGGATGGCGCGGCCTCGATGGTGGAACTGCGCCGCCGGGGTGGGCGCACCATCGCGGAAGCGGAGGTCAGCGCCGTCGTGTTCGGCATGCCGCAGGAGCTGATCCGCCGCGGCGGCGCCGACATGGTGCTGCCGTCGGACCGGGTGGCCCAGCAGGTGACGCGGTGGGTGAGAGGATGAACGCGACAGGCGTGGAGGCTGCGGCATGGCCCTGGTGAAGGCACGGAAGATCGGCGGAGCGACGCCTGCGGCCGCAGCCGAGGGCGGCGATCCACTGGTCTGGCTGGAAGACGCCGATCCGGCCCGGCGGCGTCAGGCCGCCCACGCGCTTGGCGAGCGCCCCGACGCGGTTCCCGCCCTGTGCGCGCGACTGACGCGCGAGGAGGACGCGAGCGTTTGCGAAACCCTCCTCACCGCGCTGGTCCGCATTGGCACCGCGGCGGCCGCGGCGGCGTTGGTGCCCCATCTGGCGAGCGAGGATGTCGGGCTTCGCAACGGTGTTATCGAAAGCCTTCAGCAGATGCCCGCCGCCGTGGTGATGCCAAAGGTCGCTCCGATCCTGACCGCCGCGGATTCGGACCTGCGCATCTTCGCGGCCCAGCTTGTCGGGAAGCTGCCCCATCCGGACCGGCTGGACCTGCTGGCCGGGGTGATCGACCGTGATCCGCATGTGAACGTCTGCCTCTCCGCGGTCGAGGCGCTGATGGAGAGCGGCGATCCCGCTGCCCTGCCGGTTATCGAGCGGCTGTCCGGACGCTTTCCGGACAATCCCTTCGTCACCTTTTCCGTCGACGCGGCGCGCCGCCTGTTTTCCGGAGCCTGAATGAGCCTGCCTTCGGACAAGGGGGACACCGCCGGCCTGAGCACCGCGGATTACGACGCCTTCTGCCGGTTCCTGCGGGAACGCACCGGCCTGTCCTTCACCGAGGCCAAGCGCTACTTCGTCGACCGCCGCGTGTCGGAGCGGATGGCGGCGGTCGGCGTCGAGCATGTCCGCCAATACCTGAACCTGCTGCGCTTCCAGGCCTCGGGGGAGGAGTTGCAGCTTCTCGTCAATCGCATGACGGTGAACGAGACCTACTTCTTCCGGGAGATGTATCAGCTCGACTGCCTCGTCAACGCCGCGCTGGACGAGGTGGTGCGCGGGCGCGCGCCGGGCAGCCGGGTGCGGATCTGGTCCGCCGGCTGCGCCACCGGGGAGGAGCCCTATTCCATCGCCATCACGCTGCTGGAGCGGTGGAACCGGGTGGACGATTTCGAGATCGAACTCTACGCTTCCGACATCGACAGCCAAGTGCTGGCCCGCGCGCAGGACGGCATTTACGAGGAGCGATCGCTTCAGGCGATGCCGCGGGATCTCTTGGCCAAGTACTTCACCCGGCTGGACGACCAGAGCTGGCAGATCATGCAGGAACTGCGGGATTCCATCGATTTCTCGCTGGTGAACATCGCCGACCCGCGGCAGATGGAGAATTTCCGTGGCATGGATGTCATCTTCTGCCGCAATCTGCTGATCTATTTCGACGATCTGGGGCGGCGCCAGGCGGCGTCGATGTTCTACGACGCGCTGTCGCCCAACGGGTTCATCTGCCTCGGCCATTCGGAAAGCATGAGCCGGATGTCCTCGCTCTTCGTGCCGCGCCGGTTTCCCGACGCCATCCTCTATCAGAAGCCCCAGAGTTAAGGAGGCCGCCCGGTGACCGATCGAGCAAATCCGAAACCCCGCGTCCTCGTGGTGGACGACGCCGTGACCGTACGGGCCTACACCCGGCAGGTTCTGGAGGCCGATGGCTTTCGGGTCGACGAGGCGGTGAACGGGATCGACGGGCTGGAGCATGCCCTGGCGTCCACACCGGACCTGTTGATCGTCGACATCAACATGCAGAAGATGGACGGTTACACCATGCTGCGCCGCCTGCGGCAGGAGCAGACCCTGCGCGACGTGCCGGCGATCATGATCAGCACCGAATCCAAGGCCAGCGACCGCGAGAAGGCGCTGCTCGCCGGCGCCAACTGGTACTTCGTGAAGCCGGTGCGCCCCGCCGACCTCACCGCCGCAGCCCGCCTGCTGACCGGGTGCGAGGGGCGGTCATGAGCGCGCTGTTTGAGCAGTTCGTCCTGGAATCGCGGGAGCTGCTGGAGGCGGCGGGCGCCGCCCTGCTGCGGCTGGAGCGCGATCCGGGCGACACGATCGCGGTCAATGACCTGTTTCGCGCGCTGCACACGCTGAAGGGCGCCACCGCCCTGTTCGACATGGCGCCCTTCACCCGCATGGTCCATGCCGGAGAGGACGCGCTGATGGCCGTGCGCGACGGGCGCGTCGCCATGACCGGCGAACTGGCCGACCGTCTGCTGGAATTGCTCGACACCGGCGCGGCATGGGTCGATGGGCTGGAACTCAGCCAATCCCTTCCTGACGATGCCGACGCGCGCGCGCGCGCGCAGGAGGCTGGGTTGCGCGCTGCCCTCGGCGGACCGGTGGAGAGCGCGGACGGTGGCACGCCCACCGGCTTTGCCTGGGTGGGCGAACTGCCGGAGGCCGAGCGGGCCAAGGCCGCCGGGCGCACGGTCACCGCCATCGCCTATGACCCCGCGGAGGACTGCTTTTTCGCCGGGGACGATCCGCTCGACCTGTGCCGCCGCATCCCCGATCTGCTGCTGCTGCGCATCGAGTCCGCCCGGGCGTGGCCGCCGCTGACCAATCTCGACCCCTACCGCTGCACTCTGCGCTTCCGCGCGCTGAGCGGCGCGCCGAAGGACGAACTGACCCGCCTGTTCCGCGGGGTTCCCGATCAGGTGCTTCTCGCCTCGGTCGCGATTCCCGCCCTGGCGGCAGAGCCGGCGCCTCTCGCCGCGCCGGACAGCCTCGCGACGGCCATGCTGCGGGAGCAGGCGCGCATCCTAGGACTTCCCGGCAGCCACGACGAGACAGCGGCCCGCCGCGCGGCGGTGCTGCGGGCGGTGCGCAACATCCTCGCCGCCGAGGGACGGAATGCGGAAGGGGCGGCGCTGGAGCTTGCGGCCGAAGGCCCGACGGACGCGCTCATCCGTTGCATAGAGACCCTGGCGGACGGCCCGGCCGTGGTGGCGCCGTCGGCACCCGCCGTTCCGGCAAGCCAGGCGAGGCGGGCACTGCGGGTGGACGCGGAGCGCATGGATCGGCTGATGGCGCTGGTCGCCGAGCTGGTCGTCGCCAAGGGAAGCCTGCCCTACCTCGCCCGCCAGGCGCAGGAGGGGCACAGCGCCGACGCGCTGGCCCAGGGCATCAAGGAGGCCCATGGCCGCATCGACTCCATCGTCGGCGAGTTGCAGGACGCTGTGCTGCGGCTGCGTTTGCTGCCGCTGTCGCGCGTCTTCGATCCGTTGACCCGGCTGGTCCGCGACACTGCGCGGCGGCTCGGCAAGCCGGTCGAACTGCACCTTTCCGGCGGCGAGACGGAAGCGGACAAGGACATTCTCGACATCCTGGGCGAGCCGCTGCTGCACCTCGTCCGCAACGGGCTGGACCATGGCATCGAGCCGCCCGAGCGCCGCCGCGCGGCTGGAAAGCCAGAGGTGGCAGCGCTCCGCGTCCAAGCCTTCCAGGACAGCGGCGGCGTGGTCGTGGAGGTCTCCGACGACGGGGCGGGCATCGACGCGGCGGCGGTGCGCCGCAAGGCGGTGGCGACGGGCGCTCTGACCGCGGAGCAGGCAGCGGCTCTGACCGAGGCCGAGGCGCTGCGCCTGATCTTCCTGCCGGGACTCAGCACCTCGGACAGCGTGTCGGACCTGTCGGGCCGCGGGGTGGGGATGGACGCCGTGCGTGGCGCGGTGGAGCGGGCGGGGGGACGTGTGGAGGTCTCCTCGACCCCCGGCGTTGGGACGCGCTTCCGCCTCGTCCTGCCGCTGACCATGATGGTCACGCGGATGGTGACGGTTGAGACGGCGGGCGCGCTCTACGGCTTTCCGGTCACGCTGGTCACCGGCATGCAGCGGATTCCCCACGGCGCGATCCGCCGGATGAAGCACGCGGAGAGCGTCGTCGTGCAGGACGCGGTGGTGCCGCTGCTGCGTCTGCGCCGCCTCCTCAACCTGCCGGAGGATGAGCGGGAGCGCAGCGGGGAGGCGGTGCTTCTGGTGGATCTCGGCGGGCAGCCGGTGGCGCTGGTGGTGGACGCCTTGCAGGAGCGCGCCGATGTGGTTCTGAAGCCGATGACCGGGCTGCTCGCCCGGCTGCGCGGCTATGCCGGCACGGCGGTGCTCGGCGACGGGCGGCTCCTGCTCGCCCTCAACCTGCGGGAGCTTCTGTGATGCCCATCCGTTTCGAGGAGAAAACCGCCCGCTTCGAGGGGGCCTGCACCATCGATGAAGCCATTCCGCTGACCGAATGGCTGTGCTCCGTCGCGGAACCCCGCCTGGACCTCGGCGGTTGCACTGCCCTGCACACCGCGCTGTTGCAGGTTCTGCTGGCGGCCGGCCGGCCGGTCGCGGTTCCGCCGGAGGACACCTTCCTGAAGGGCTGGGTGATGCCGGTGCTGGGCAAGCGATAGCGCCGCGGATCGCGTGCCGGTGTCGTCTGGCGCTTAGGAGAACAACTCCATCGTGTCGGGAACCTTGGTGGGCGTCCGTCCAGCCAGGATGGCGCAAACCGCCTCGACCGCGGAAATCAGGGAGGTCTGCGAGAAGGGCTTGGGCAGGCAGCCCACCCCATATTCGCGCGTCGGCTCGACCTCCTCGCGGTAGGAGGTGACGAACAGGCAGGGGATGCCCAGCGCGGTCATCCGGCGGGCCGCGTCGATGCCGCTGGAGCCCTGGGCGAGATGGATATCCACCAGAGCCAGATCCGGCTTGACCTCCTGTGCCAGGACCAGCGCCTTCTCGCTGGTCGAGGCCGGCCCGTGCACCTCGTGCCCGGCGGTTTCCAGGTAGAAGCTCTGCTCCATGGCGATGAGGACCTCGTCCTCGACAAGAAGGATTTTCATCCGTTCCACTCCGCCGCGCTGTCTTCCAGGATGGGGCCGCGCGTTTCCGGCATGGTCAGCGCGATGCGGAAGGAGGTTCCCCGTTCCACCGGCATCAAGGTGACCGTCGCCCCGACCTGGCCGGTGAGGCTGGTGATCAGCCGCATGCCGAGGCTGCGTGACCGGCGCATGTCGAACCCGGCGGGGAGGCCAGGCCCCTGGTCGGTCACGGTCAGCGCCAGCTGGTCGTCGGCCCGGTCGAGCGATACCAGGACGTTGGCGGCGGAGGGACCGCGATGCTTGATGGCATTGGTGATCAGTTCGTTGGCGATCAGCCCGAGCGGTGCCGCCTGATCGATGGGCAGGTCGACGCGCTCCGCGCGCACCTCGATGGAGCCCAGCGTCTCGCCGCCCGATGCGCGGGACAGGTCGGCGCACAGCTCGTTCAGGTAGCTGCCGAACTCGATGGTCTGGAACTGTTCGGTTTGGTAGAGCCGGCTGTGGACCCGCGCGATGGCGTCGATGCGGCTGCGGGCGTCCTGGAAATGAACCCGCTCCGCCGCAGCCGGCAGGCTCATGGTCTGGAGGGTCAGCAGGCTGGAGACGAGCTGAAGGCTGTTCTTCACCCGGTGGTTCACCTCACGCAGCAGCGTGGACTTCTGCCCAACCAGCTTGCGCAGAGCCGCTTCCATCGACTTGATCTCGGTGACATCGATGTGCATCAGCACCGCGCCACCGAAGGGGCCGGCGGCCATCGGCGCGGCGAGGCAGCGGTACCAGCGCGGCCCGGAGGCGGACAAACCCGGGTACTCGATGGACACCGGCGACCCGCCGCGCAGCAGGCCGCGCAGACCCTCGATCAGCGCGTCGGCGTGCTCCGCCCCGCTGCGGATGGCGGCGCAGGCTTCCAGATAATCGTCGCCAATGGCCGACCCGTCGCCGAGAAAGCCGGCCTGCGGCCCACTTTCCGCCCAGGCCTTGTTGACCGAGATGATGTGCCCGCCATGGTCCAGAACGGCGATGTGCGCGGGCAGGGCGTCCAGCGTGGCCTTGGTCTGCTCGGCGAGCTGGCGCATGGCGAGCGCGCTCGCCTTCAGCTCCTCGCGGGTGCGGCGGCGCTCGGTGATGTCGCGCAGCACGCCGGTGATGAAGCTCCGCCCCTCCGATTCCCAACGGGCCAGCGAGACCTCCAGGTCGATGCGGGTGCCGTCGCGTTTGCGCCCGATCAATTCCACCGGGGCGGGGCGTCCGGCCGGATCGCGCTCCAGCAGGCCGGACCAGTCGGGGGAGCCTTCGGCGAGAAACAGGCTGACATGCTGGCCGATCAGCTCGTTGGGCTGAAAGCCGAACTGACGGGCGGCGGCCCCGTTGGCCCATTGCACGACGCCGCGCGTGTCGGTGGTGACGATGGCGTCGGGGGCGGTGTCCACGATGGCGCGGTAGCGCGCGTCGCGCTGTTCGCGCAGAACCCGCTCCCGGTTGACCACGGCGGTGACGTCGCTCACCTGGATCAGACAGTAGGACGCGTTGGCGACGGTGAAGGGACGGATCAGCACGTTGTGGACCATCCGCCGCCCGTCGGCGCAGCGCAGCGGGAACAGCACCGGGTTCAGTGTGTGGGACAGGACGCTGGGCGCCCCGGTTTCCAGCACGTCGCGCACCGCGTTGTGCAGCCGCGTGTCGCGCAGGGACGGCAGGGCTTCCACCAGCTCCCGCCCGTGGATGTCGGGTTCGGGAGTGCCCGACGCCCTTTCCATCCAGCGGTTCCAGAACTGCACGCGGCCATGGCGATCCAGCACGACGATGCCGGCGTCCATCGCGTCGAGAAGGCCGTTCAGCCAGGGCATACGCTTAAACTCGGTCGGTTCCATCGGGCGTTCCGGAGGCGATGCGGTCGATGAATCCATGGATCAGTCCCTTCAGCGACTCCAGAGACGACAGTCCCATGAGCAACGCGATGTAGCCGCGAATGCTCCGGCTACGGATCAGGAAGTCGATGTAGAGGAACATCACCAGCTCATCGGGGTTGGGCCCGTTGCTCTGGAAAATGCGGTCGCTGTCGCCGCGCAGCACGCTGGGCAGCGAGATGTCCAGATTGTCCTTCAGCGTGTTGGCCATGACGACCAGGCAGCCATTGAGGATGATGTTGCCGATCTCCGCAAGCGCGTCCTGCTCCAGATCGACGATCTCCTCCAGGCTCAGCTCGCTGCCCAGCACGGCGCGGGCCAGCTCCAGGCTGTTGGTCTCTGGGAAGATCAACAGGGCGCGGCCGGAAAAGGACCCGTCGAAACGCTGCTCCACCGCGACGAGGCTCATTTTCTCGCGCGCGGCCAGGAGGCCGGCGGCGTCGTTGCGGCTGACGATCTCGATGGAGGGAACCGACAGCAGGACCTGATCGGCGACCATGCGGCTGAGGTTGGTCGCGGCACGGCCGACGCCCATGTTCACCAGCTCGGTCAGCGCGTCGCGCTCGAGGTCGCTCAGATCAACCATGCACCGGCGCTCCCGTTTCCATGGACGCGCCTCGGCACCGGCGCCCCCGGGCACAGTGCGACAGGAACGCCGTCAAAGTCTCCCCCATCGACGGCATAGGCCAAATTGGGAGTGCTCTAGGCAATTCAGCAACAAGGTGCCGTCGATCCAACAATTTGTGCCTTCCATTGAACGCGGCCCGAATAAAGAGGCCGTCTGTATTGTTGTCCGGCGTGACTCTCCGCCGCACCCTCCTGAGGGTCAGGCAGCCAGCCGGCGGACGAGATCCCGCAGGAACCCCTCGCAGGCGGTGACCTGGGCGATGTCGATGTATTCGTTGGGCTGATGCGCCTGATCGATAGAGCCCGGTCCGCAGAGCACGGTGGACAGGCCGGCCTCCTGAAACTGCCCGGCCTCCGCCGCGAAGGAGACCATGCCGGTGTCGTTGCGACCGGTCAGGGCGTGGCAGAGCTGGGCCGCCGTCCCGTCCGGCTCCGGCGCCAGCCCGGGGACCCCGGCGAGCTGCTCGGTGCGGATGTCGCAGTCCGGGCTGATCCGGCGCATGGCGGCGCGCAGCCGCTCGCATTCCGCCTCGAACCGGCCGCGGTAGCGCGTCCAGTCATCGCCGGGCAGCGGACGGATGTCCCAGACGAAGGAGCAGTGGCGGGCGGTGATGTTGGCCGCCGTGCCGCCTTCGATGGTGCCGACCTGCAGCGTGGTGAAAGGCGGGTCGAAGCCACAGGCGGGGTCCGCGGCGGCGGCGTTCTCCGCCGCCATGTCGCCCACGAGATTGACGAGCCGCGCCGCGGTCATCACCGCGCTGACTCCGCGGTCGATCTGGGACGAATGGACCTCGTGCCCGGTGACCGTGGTGCGCAGCACGTAGCAGCCCTTGTGGGCCAGCACGACCCCCATCGAGGTCGGTTCGCCGACGATGACGGCGCCGGGGCGCGGCAGTTCGGCAGCGATGCGGGCGATCATGGCCGGGGCGCCGATGCAGCCGACCTCCTCGTCGTAGGACAGAGCCAGGTGCAACGGGCGTTTGAGTCCGGCCTCCAGAATGTCCGGCAGCAGGGCCAGCGCCACCGCGGGGAAGCTCTTCATGTCGGCGGTGCCGCGCCCATAGAGGCGCCCGTCTCGCTCGACCAGGGTGAAGGGATCGGTGTCCCAGGGTTGTCCGTCCACCGGGACGACGTCGGTGTGGGCCGACAGCACCACGCCGCCTTCGGTCATCGGGCCGATGGTCGCGAACAGGTTTGCCTTGGCACCGTCGGGGCTGGGCACCAGCCGGCTCTCCACGCCGTATCCGGCGAGATAGTCCCGAACCCAGTCGATCAGCGCCATGTTGGAGCGGCGTGAAACCGTGTCGAAACCGACCAGGCGGGCGATCATCGCCTTGGAGACGTCTTGCACCCTTACAATCCATTCTGCGGGACGGCGGGGCCGACCCAGCGCTTGTGATAATCTTTAGCGTTTAAACACTGGGCCTTGCATCCTACGATGTCAAATGAGTCGTCCGGGTTATGCGGGCATAGCGGCCAACGGCAAACACCGGTTGAACGGTCCTCCCGCATTCGGGGTGCCATCCAACCGGTCGTAAAGCGGGATCGCTCGGACCAAACCGCCGCCGGGCAGAAGCCGGGCAGAAAGTGGTGGGGCGTCAGGCCGCCGACCAGACCTTTTCGGTCAGGATCGTGCGCACCAGCGTCAGCGCGCTCTCGGCGCTCTCGCGTCCGTCCAGCTTCGCCGCAACCGCCTCGATCTGGGTTGGCGGCAGGGTGGCTCGCAGGCGGCGCACCGTGTCGGTCAGGTGCTTCTTGGCGAAGCGCGCCTGATTCCCGCGCTCCGACAATTCCTGGAAGGCCAACCGCCGGGTGGTCGCGTCACGTCCGGCGCTGGCCGCCGTCGCCCGCTCCGCCGCTGCCGCGAGCTCGTTGGAGGATTGGAGGTAGTTGCTGATGGCTTCGGTCAGGATACGGTTGGCTTGAAGCAAGGGATCAAGGGACATGCGCTGAACTCTTTGCCTTCCGTGACGGCTCTGGGCCGCAAACGGCCCCTGCCAAGACGTTTCACCCGAAGTTAATTTGGCCGGCCGGCCCGCATCAACCCGGCGAAGGGTTCTATGCGGACCGCAAGCCGGTGCAGCGCCGGTGCCGTCGGGGCGGTACCAACCATGGTCTATCACCGTCCGCTGTCTGTCGAGGCTGGACAAGCAATGGGCCTATGAATTTCCTATGAACTAAGGCACGCTTTCTTTGTGTACGTTTATCGTCACATAAACCGGGCACTAAAACGGGAACCCACGGGCGCAGGACGCCGTTTTCCTCGAGCGTCGATGTTTCTGCGGCCAAGCCCACTTGGACCAAAGCCCACTTGGAGACGGAAGAATGCAAGGCGATCGTGAGGACCGCATCCGCCACCGCGCCTATGAGATCTGGGAGCGCGCCGGGCGACCGGAGGGACGGGGGGAACAGCATTGGGCGCAGGCCTGCGCCGAGATCGAAGCCGAGGACCGGCCGGCCGCCACGGCGGAGCCGGTCGCCATGGTCGCGGCCGTCAAGGACGCCGCCGCGGGCGCCGTGAAGAAGGCCGTCCGCCGGACTAAGACGGCGGCAAGCGAACTGCTGGGCGTCGGGCTGAACGCCGTGGTCGATGTGGTCGAAGAGGCCGTCGCGCCCAAGAAGCCGCGCGCCCGCAAGGACAAGGCCGAGCCGGTTGCCGCGAACGAATCGTCAGCCGAAACGCCGGTCGCGGTTCCGGTTTCGGCGGCCCCGAAGGTGGCGAAGGCGCCCCGCGCCAAGGCCGTGAAGGCGGAACCCGCGAAGGTGGATGTGGTGAAGCCGGTCGCTCCGCGCGGACGGCGCAAGCCGGCCGCGTCGGACACCGAACCGGCCCATTGACCCGCACCGGCCCTACGCGTTCCTAGACACAGGGGCGGATGTAGGGCCGGTTCGCCTCCCACAGCTCGTCCAGGATCTTCACGGCGGCGTCGGTGGAGTTCACCACCGGGTCGATCAGCAGGGCCTGCAGCGCCAGTTCCTTCGAGGCGTGGACCGCGGCCTCGACGGAGAGTTGCTGCACGCTCGCCTGGGCGTGCAGCAGTTTGGCGATCGGATCGGGCAGGGGGCCGAGCGAGACCGGGTGAACGCCCGCCGCGTCGGCCAGCAGCGGCACCTCCACCGCCAGATCGGAGGGCAGGTTGGGGATGGCGCCCTGGTTGTGAACGATCCCAGATTCGATGAATCGCTTCTGGTTGTGCAGCACCCCGGCGATGACCTGCACCGCCCGCTCCCCCCAGGACGGCTGTGTCCAGTCGTCGGGGACCGGCGTGGTTCCAGCGATCACCCCGTCCATCAGCGCGTTGAGGATGCCGCGCCCGCGCTCGTCCTCCGCGAAGTCGAATCCATGCTCCCCGCCTTCCCAACCGTAGGGCAGGTATTCGCCCATATGGTCGTCGCTGCAGGTCGGCCACAGGCCGAAGCTGGTGAACAGGCGGCGGGTCAGCGGTGTGAAGGCCGGGTCGTGGGTCTTCTCCCGTTCGCGCAGCAGCGGGTAGAGGTCGCGCCCGGTCGCCTTGTCGCGGACGTGCATCAGCCATTGGAAATGGTTCAGTCCGGCGCCCCAGACCTCCACATCCTTCTCGGCCATGCCGAGGATCTGGCAAACGAACCAGCGCGCCAGGAAGATGCCGTGGCATAACCCCAGCGTCTTGACCCTGGTGTATTTGCCGAGACCGAGGACGACGCGGCTTTCCGGATTGGACAGGTTGATGAACTGGGCGTCGGGGCACAGCTCTTCGATGTCGCGGGCGAAGTCGAAGATCAGGGGCAGGGTGCGCAGTGTGAAGAACAAGCCGCCGGGGCCGCCGTTCTCACCCAGCGTGTGGCGGATGCCGTGCCTCTTCGGCACCTCGAAATCGAGCTTCCACAGGCGGTTGCGGTCGATGGCGACGGAGTTGACGACGAATTCGGCGCCCCGCAGCGCGGCCCGGCGGTCGGTGGTCTGTTCGATGATCAGCCCGGCGCCGCCCTTGGCGTTCAGCAGGCGGGCGAGCGCCGTCATGCGGTCGAGCGCCGCCGGATTCGTATCGACCAGCGTCAGGGTGCTGCCCGCAAGCTCCGTCGTGGAGAAGAGGTCGCGGTACATGCTCAGCCCGAAGGCCGCGCTGCCGGCGCCCAGAAAGACGATCTTTGTGGTCTTGGGGGTGGTAATGGCCATGGGATGCCTCCCGTCGGCGGGAATGCCGCTGTGCTGATTTGTCAGGGCAGGCGCCTTTTGCCAAATATACCCTTGTTAGGGCGAAGAGACTATACCTGTTGGTCAGAATAAGCGTGAGCATCTCTTCGCTGCCGCAACATGGCCTTCGCGCTTGCAGCGGCGCGCCCGCAGCCCGATCACTTCAAGGGAGTCGCGTCATGGCACTCTTAACCTTTCCCAAGGACTTCCTGTGGGGGGCGTCCACCGCGGCCTACCAGATCGAGGGGGCGATTCACGAGGACGGGCGCGGCCCCTGCGTGTGGGACAGCTTCACCGAGGCCGGGCGCATTCAGGACGGCAGCAGCGCCGCCGTCGCTTGCGACCATTACCACCGCTGGGCGGAGGACATCGTCCTGCTGAAGGACGCCGGGTTCAACACCTACCGCTTTTCCATCGCTTGGCCGCGCATTCTGCCGAGCGGGACTGGGGCGGTGAATGCGGCGGGGCTCGACTTCTACGACCGGCTTGTGGACGGGCTGTTGGCCGCCGGCATCCGGCCGATGGCCTGCCTGTACCATTGGGACCTGCCGCAGCCGCTGGAAGACCGCGGGGGCTGGCAGGGCCGAGAGATCGTCGGCCCCTTCGCCGACTACGCCCGCATCGTTGCCGCCCGCCTCGCCGACCGGGTGACGGACTGGATGATGCTGAACGAGCCGAACGTGGTGGCCACCCACGGCTACGGCACCGGGGAGCACGCGCCCGGGCACAAGCTGGGCGAGACCGGCATCCTGCGCGCCCTGCACCACCAGAATCTGGCGCAAGGGGCGGCGCTCCGCGCTCTATCGGCGGAGCATTCCGGCCTGACTCTCGGCACCGTCATCAACCTCCAGCCCTGCCGGGCCGAGAGCGACCGGCCGGAGGACGTCGCGGCGGCGGCCCGCTGGGACGCGGTGTGGAACCGGGTGGCCTTGGACGGCGTGATGCGCGGCAAGATCCCGGAGCTGATGGCCGAGCGTATGAAGGGCTTCGTGCTGCCCGGCGACGAAGAGGCGATCCGCTTCCCCATCGACCTCCTGGGCATCAACTACTACTCGCGCATGACCATGAAGCACGAGACGGGCCATCCGTTCGACGTGTGGTGGGGCGACGCCCATTGCGACCGCTGGACCGCCATGGCTTGGCCGGTCCAGCCTGACGGGCTCTACGATCTGCTGATGGAGTTCAAGCGCGACTACGGCAACCCCGCCGTCTTCGTCGCGGAGAATGGTGCGGCCTATGACGACGTGGTGACGCCGGACGGGCAGGTGCACGACGCCGAGCGCGTGGCCTTCCTGCGCGACCATGTGGCGTCGGTCGGCCGCGCGCTGGCCGACGGCTGCAACGTGAAGGGCTATCTGTGCTGGAGCCTGCTGGACAATTTCGAATGGGCCTTCGGCCTGTCGAAGCGGTTCGGCATCGTTCGCGTCGACTATGACACGCTGGTCCGCACGCCCAAGGATAGCTACCGCTTTCTGAGCGAGGTGGCAAAGAGCGGGCGGCTTGATCTCGCGTGAAGAACAGGAGAGCAGGCTGTGCGGAGCGATGCTCCGTCAGCCTGCGCGCAGCGCATGTTCTCCGAGACGGAATCCCGGCGCGCGGCCATGTTCGCGTCGGGCATGAGCATGGAGGACCGGATGGCTGCGACGGCTCAACTGGGCGAAGAGACGAGGGCACTGCAGAACACGTATGACCAGTTGGCGGGGATTGGTAAACCGATGACCGCCTACTCGCTGAAAGGAGGCGACGAGCGCTTCTTTGCGACGTCCAAGGAACAGGCGGCTGGGCGAAAGCTTGCGGATCTGGGATTCCAATCCGGCTCTTTCGACAAGGTGCTTTCGACGCTTGCCAAGGGGTTTGCCCAAAAATATGTGGCTGAAGAAGGCAAGACGGAAATTACGATAGGACCTTCAATCAAGTAGATTATTGGGTTTTCGTGATTGGTCTTTCAAAGCTCTACAAAGTGCGCCTATGGAGCGATCGGCCTCCTGATCGTCTGTGTCCTTGAATTGTCACATCGGAGCCAAGCGGAAGCGGTGCTATCGACGGTGTCGTGTCACCACTGCGTTCGCCCATGCACTCCGTTGGAACTCATACCGAATCAGCTTCAGAGACCGGTAACGCCGGAGACGTCCGCGCGGCCATCGTCGTGCCGACCTACAAGCATTCGGGCCTGCTGGTCGAGGCGTTGTCCACCGCGCTCGCCCAGGACACGGACTTTGCCTACGCCGTGGTCGTGGTCAACGACGGCTGTCCCTTCCCGGAGACCGGACGGGTCTGCCGGGAGTTCGCGGCGGCCCATCCAGGGCAGCTCTTTCACCTGCACAAGCGCAACGCCGGGCTGAGCGCGGCGCGCAACAGCGGGATCGACTTCGCGCTGGACGCCTTTCCGGCGCTGGAAGCCGTCTACTTCCTCGACTCCGACAACCGCATCCGGCCCCATCTGCTGCAACGCATGCTGGACGCGCTGCGGGCGGCGGGCCCAGAGGTCGGCTGGGCCTATCCGGACGTCGACAAGTTCGGCTTCTTCGAGTTCTGCGACATGTCGGGCGCCTATTCGCCGCTGGAGCATCTGTTCCGCAACGTCAGCGAGGCGGGCAGCATGGCGTCGCGCCGCCTGCTGGACAGCGGCGCCCGCTTCGACGAGGCGATGCGCCAGGGCAGCGAGGACTGGGAGTTCTGGCTGCAAGGGCTGGAGCGCGGCTTCCACGGCGTCCATGTGCCGGGCACCGGCTTCGGCTACCGCCGCCGCGGCGAAAGCATGCTGACCGAATCGGAGCGCGATTACCGCCCCATCCTGACCCACATCCAGAAGCGCCACCCCGCGTTGTTCGCGGTCCGGGCCGTGCTGCGGGCGGAGGCGGCGGTTGGTCGGCGCTACGCGGTGTATCTGCCCGACCGTGCCATCGTCCGCTGCGTCACCGACCCCGCGGCGGGCGAGGAGGATGTGCCGCTCGCCGACTTCGTGCGCCGCGTCCTGCGCGCGCCGGAGCGGCCGGGATACGGGGAGTGTCCCGGCCTGCTGGCGGTGATGGACCCGGGCCTTTACGAATTGCTGAAGCGCCACCGGCTGCTGCGTGGCGCGCTGTGGGTCCTGGAGCGCGCGGCGGCCCACGCGACCCTGGTGCGCGCCACGGTGACGGCGCGGGCGGCGGAAAGCGGCTGGGCGCTGTCCTGGTCTGGGGCGCCCGTGGGGCTCCAGGCGGACGCGCCGTTCCCCTTGCCGGACGGCGGGGCGGCGATGGCGATGCTGCCCACGGCGGCCCTGCTCGACCTTGTTCGGCGCCAGCCGGCGGGCACCCCTTTGCTGGAGCGGGACCCCCGGAAGCCCTGCGCCGAGGCCCGGCTGAGCCTCACCCTGGCATTGCCCGGTGCGGTGCAACCGCCGGCCGGCGCCGATGCCGCCCTGTCCACGCTGCGCGAGGCGATGGCCGTGGCGTGGTCGCGGCCGTCCAACGGCGGCTGGGCGGCGGCGCCCATCGACCGCTACCGCGCCGGGGTCGCCACGCCGGAGGATGTCTACCAGACGGTGCATCGGCTGCCCTCGGTGCTGCCGCTGCTTCCCCCCGCGGGACACCGGCGTTTGGCCGCGCTGGTGGCCGATCCCGCCGACGCGGGGGCGCTGGAAACCGCCGCCCGCATGGCCTGCTGGCTGGCCGGGAAGGGCTATGACGCGCATCTGGTGGCGCTGGGGGGCGGGGATCTGACCCTGGCCGCGGAACTGGTCGAGGTGTTCGCGTCGGTCGTCCCTCACCCGTCGCCGCTGGTGCTGCCGGAACGCCCGCTGGCTCACCGCGACGCCTATCTGGGCACGCCGCTGCGTCCTTGGGATGCGGTGGAGGAGGATATGGCGGTCGGCACGCTGGCCGTCTTCGATCTGGTCGTGACCGTGCGGTGCGGCGCGGCGCACCCGCTGATGGGCCGGCTGCGCGCGCTCGGCGTGACGGGCTGGGCGTTGCTGGGGGCGTCCACCGTCCCGGGCGCGCCGTCCCTGGCCGACGCGGTCAACGGCTGCGCCGCCTTCGAGCATGCCTACCAGACCGTCGTGCCCCTCGACGCCCGGACCTTTCGGCTCTGCCAGGCGCTGGGGTTCCCACCGGACAAGCTGCGGCGCTGGGAGGATGCGACGGAGCCGGACGCTGATCCCGACTGGACCGTCTGCGCGCCTCTGTCCTCGTGCCTTCCCGAAACCCCCACGGCCGCCTGAGAAGGGTGTCACCGTCATGAAGCTCTCCGCCCCTGCGGCCCAGTTCGCCTCCCTCTACGACGGCACGCCGAAGATCATTGCCGTCGGCACCGGCCTGGAAGCGGGCACCGTTCCCCTTCGCCTGCTGCGGCTGGTCCGTCACGACGGCGGCTATCTGCTGCTGTCCGGGGACACCGAGCCGGAGGAGGGCGAGGTGTTGCGCGCGCTGGCGATCCCGCCCGCCGCCGTTCGGGCGCTGTGGTCGGGCGACGAGGCGGCGCGGCGGGACGCCGAGCGGCTGCTCGGCTGGTGGGAGGAGGCGGGCGGGCCGGACAGCGCGCCACCGCAGATGACGGGCGATGTGTCCGCACTGCTGCGTGGCCTGCTGGGGCAGGCTTTCGGAGAAATCGACGGGCTTCACCGCCGCAACGCCGGGCTTCAGCAGACCCTGTCCACCTTGCGGGAAGAGTGGGGCCGCTCCACCCGCCTGCCGCCGGAGGCGGTGGAACTTCTCGATGCCCTGCGCCTCAGCCCGCCGCGGCTGGTCTTCGCCACGCCGCGCCCGGTAGGCGCGCTGGCGGTGCCGCTGCGCCACGGCCGGACACCGGCGGGGGCGGGGGAGATCGTGCAGCGCCTGCCGGCGGGGGCACGCGGGCTGGCGGGCCTCGACCTGCATCTCGACCAGGCGCCGAAGGGAAGCGGGGTGCTCGCCGTCGCCCTGGCAGGGGTGGAGACCGGCGAAACCCTTGCGGAATGGAGGCTGTCCTTCGGGGATCTGCGCTCCGGCTGGCTGCCGCTGCGCCTGGCCGCCGCCTGCACCCGTATGGATCGCCTTCTCGACTTGCGGATCGGCGCCATCGGGGTTGTGACGGAGGCGCCGCGCCTGTCGCTTGCCCAAGCCGGACTGCTCGACGAATACGCCGTCGCGCCGCCGGCCCGCGCCATCGGGCAGCCGGCCATGCTGGCGCTGCGGCTGTGGGGCGGGCTGCCAGGGCTGGAATATGGCGCGGCGGCGCATCTGGCCCCGCATCCGGCGCCGGACCGCATGGTCTGGCCGCTGACCCAGCCGATTCTGGCGCAACTGCGCAAAGGCCGCGCGTTCGAGGCGACCTTTCCCTGGTTCGGCCTGCTGCGCGGCGGGCGCATCCTGCTCCACCCGCTTCACGGAGTCGTCACCGCAGCCCACATCCCGCTGGACGAGGTTCCGGGCGCCGTGGCGGTGCGGGCGCGGGCGGTGATTGACGATCCGCGTTGCCGCACCCCCATCGCCTGCAAGCTGGTGGCCGCCCCGCCGTCGCTGACGGTGGACGAGGCGGAGCGGGAGGAAGGCATCCTCGCCTCCAGCGGCTGGATGGTGCTTGACGAGCCGCGCCGCCCGCTCGACCTGTCGGCGGCCTTGGCGGCGCCCTGGTCGGGGCCGATGGCGCTTCACCTCTTCACCGACATTCCCGACCGCGGCCACGGCCTTTACGGGCGGACCATATTTTCCGATTTCGAGCTGGAGATCGATGCCCGCGCCGCCTGGGTCCACCCACCCGCACTGCCGCTGGCCGACGGTGTCGCGGCCGCGCCATGACAGGCTATGACCTTGCGGCGGTGCACCAATCCTTTGGTGCGGTGCGGGGCAAGCTGTTGGTAATAAACTGTTCGTTAGGGTAAAGGAGGTCTTGCTTCAAGCCCAAGGGGGTGGAGGGCCATGTCGATCGCGTCCAGGACGCCGGACCGGTCCGGTTTCTCCCGCCGTTTCCTTTGTCTTGCCGGTGGCTTCTGGTCCGGGGGCTCCCGCTCGGGCGGACGGAACTGGACGGTGTGGCTTCTCGCCGGAGCGCTGGGGCTTCTGACGGTCGGGCAGGTGGTGGTTCCTATCCTGCTCAATCTGTGGAGTCAGCATCTGTTCGATGCGCTGGAGCAGCGCTCCATGGACCGCTTCCTGCTGATGATCGCGGCGGCGGGCGGAATCATCCTGTTCAACATCGCCAACACCATCCTGCATCTGCGGGTGAAGCGCCGCCTGCAGCTGGGCTGGCGCACATGGCTGACGCAGAAGCTGCTGGGCAACTGGCTGACGCGCGGCCGGCAGCATCAGGTGACCTACCTGTCCGGCGACCACGACAACCCGGACGGGCGCATCGCCGAGGACATCCGGATCGCGACCGAGGCGGCGATCGACCTCGTCCTGTCGCTGTCCTACTGCGCGCTGCTGCTGATCAGCTTCACCAACATCCTGTGGCGGCTGTCCGGTTCACCGGAGGTGACGCTGGCCGGAAGCACCGTCCATGTGCCGGGTTATCTGCTCTACATCGCGCTGGTTTATGCGGCCGTCGGAACGAGCATCGCCCTGCTGATGGGCAAGCCGCTGGTCCGCGCGGTGAACCAGCGGCAGGGGCACGAGGCGTCCTTCCGCTTCGGCCTCGCCCGCGTGCGTGAGAACGCGCAGGATGTGGCGCTCCTCCACGGGGAGTCGGGGGAGCGTCAGCGCCTGGGCGTGCTGTTCGGCGGGGTGCAGCGCGGCTGGAACGGCCAGACGCACGCGCTGTCCAACATGATGGTCTTCAGCGCCGCCTATTCGGTGCTGTCCGCCGTCTTTCCGATCCTCGTCGCCTCGCCCAGCTACATCGCCGGGGCCATCTCGCTCGGCGTGCTGATGCAGACGGCGCAGGCCTTTCAGCAGACGGTGGGCGCCCTGTCCTGGCCGATCGACAACCTCGCCCGCGCGGCGGAGTGGAAGGCGTCGGTGGAGCGCGTGCTTGGCCTGCACGAGGCGCTCCAACGCCTGGACCGGGAGATCGACGGGGAAGGGACGGAGCGCATCACCGTGGAACGCAGCGACGGCGGGCACGGCCTGAGCTTCCGCGGGCTGTCCATCGCCGAGCCGGACGGACGCCGGGTGGTCGAGCCCTTCGACCTGGAGATCCGTCCCGGGGAGCGTGTGTTGATCGTCGGCGATCCGGCGGCGTCGGTGCGGCTGTTCCGGGCGGTGGCGCGGGTCTGGCCGTGGGGCGGGGGACGCATCGTCCTGCCCGCGCTCACACGCGTGTTCTTCATGGCCGAACGCCCGTATTTGCCGCACGACACGCTGCGCGCCGCCCTCAGCTATCCCCTGGGGGCGGAGACGGTGGGTGATGCTGCGGCGGTGGAGGCGCTGGAGCGGGTCGGCCTCGGCCATCTGCGGCCGCGGCTGGACGAGCCCGACAGCTGGGACGAGGTGCTGGCGGTGCCGGAGCAGCAGCGGCTCGGATTCGCCCGCCTGCTGATCCGCCGTCCGGACTGGATCTTCCTGGAGGACGCCACCGACAGCCTGGACCCGCGGAGCGAGGAGGCGATGCTGCGTCTGATCGACACCGAGTTCCCCGACGCCACGCTCATCACCATCGGCAGCCATCCGGGCCTGGAGGCGCACCATCGCCGCAAGCTGCTGCTCGAACGACGGGATGGCGCCGTCCGCCTGCGCGAGGAGCCTTGCGGGGACCGGAGGGTCGCGGCGGTTGCGGAGTAGAGGGCGCGGAACTGTGGGGCGTCAGACCGTGACCCCGATGGCGTCCAGGATCAGGCCGCGGTCCAACCGCGGATCCGGGGACGGCGGGGTGCGGTCCAGCCGGTCGAGCAGGGCCGCGACGGAGGCGGCAAAGCCGGGCTGTTCCTTTTCCGTCAGGATCTGCACGAACAGACCGCCACCGCAACGGAACAGGCGGCCGTCCGCGGGGATGGGCAGGATGGACGGTCCGTCGCCGCGCCGGAGCGCGTCGTCCGTTCCCGCCGTCAGCGCGATCTGGTCGAGGAAATAGTGCAGGCGCCGCTCCGCGATCCAGGAAACCAGGAAGCGGCGGATCCGCTCGAAGAGGGCGATGACGGTGGGCTCCGGCCGAAGCACCATCAGCCCGCCGCCCACGCCGTCGTACAGCCGCGCCAGATTGTCCGGAAAATACTGGAGCGCCAGCGGGGTTGCCGCCGACAGCGGCGTGAGGAAGCCCGTCGGGTCGGACAGCAGGCAGGCGTCGATGTCCGCCACCAGCAACGGTGCCCGATACAGCCGCGCCAGCCGCGGCACGCGCAGGAAACGGGCGAAGGTGTAGAAGGTGGTCCGTGCCTGCGGCGTCAGCCCGGCGGGGGAAGTCTCGTAGCTCCAGCCGAGCCGGACATGGCGCAGCCGCGCCTGCAACGCCGCGACGCGCGCGTCTGTGTCCGGTCTGGGGTCAAGGATGTGGAGATGCGCGGCCTGACCGGGGGCGGAGAAGCGATCCAGGCTGGCGAGGAACAGCGGACCGAATCGTTCCAGATAGCCGCTGTCGCAGGAGGCGACGACCACCGGCCCGTTTCCCGGCGGCGCCAACGTCTCCGGCACGAAGGCGGCTTCCGATTCCGTGTCCGCGGCGGGTGCCAGCGCCTCGACCCGGCGGGCGAAGCCGTCGCCGGTCGGGACGTGGGCGAGGAAGGGGAGGTGGGGTTCGGCGCGCCGGAAGGCGTCCCGTGCCGCCGCCGCGTCGCCCAGCCGGACGGCCAGGGACCCTTGAAGGAACAGCGCCCAGGCGTGGAGATCCGCGTCGATGCCGCGGAAGGCGGCGACCGCGGGCGGGAGCAGGGCGGCCACCCGGTCCAGCCGCCCCTGACCGATCAAGAGATTGCTGATGCGGACCAGATGGTAATAGGCGGTCTTCCAGTGAAACCGCCCTTCCCGGCTGAGGCGCGCCACCTCCAGCAGGGTGGAGGTGCAGCCCTCCAGCCGTCCCGCCGCTTCCTGAACCTCCGCGCTCCGCTGCCAGGGGGTGGGGTCGGTCGGGGTCAGCGCCTTCAGGCGCTGGAAGACCGTCAGGCAGCCGTCCACGTCCCCCGCCTGCCGCAGCGCGGTCGCCAGGGCCAGCATCCGTTCGGGCCGATCGGGCGCCAGAGCGGCGCAGCGGCGCAGCGCGTGCGCCGCCTCCGTTGGATGGCCGGCCTCCAGCAGTGCGGTGCCCAGATTGATGGCGGAGTCCTCCCCCTCTTCCGCGCTGCGCAGGGCGCGGCGGTAGCCACGGGCGGCTGTGTCGGCGTGGCCCGCCGCCTGCTCTGTGCGGGCGAGGTTGAAGAGCGGGGCGGGGGCGGCGGGGGCGCAGGCCAGCGCGTCGCGAAGCTGGCGCAAGGCCTCCTCCCGGCGGCCCAGCGCCTCCAGGGCCGCCGCGGCGTTCATCCGCGTCTCCACCGCCTCGGGGCGGAGGATCAGGGCGCGGCGGAAGCATGCCAGCGCCTCCCGCGTGTGACCCGTCTGCTTGAGGAGGTTGCCGAGGCTGAAGAAGGCGTCCGCGCTGGGCTGCAGCGCGATGGCACGGCGCAGGCTGCCGGCCGCCTCCGCCAGCCGCCCCTCGGCACGCAGGGCGCGGGCGAGGTTGGCGTGGTAGGCGCCGGAATCGGCCTTGCGGGCGATGGCCGCCCCGATCAGGTCAACGGCGCGGGCGTTGCGTCCCGTCTGCGCGCAGAGAACACCGTAGAGGTGCAGTGCATCAGGGTGGCCGGGCAGGGCGGTCAGCGCCGCGGCGTAGAGCGGCTCGGCCTCCGCCAGCCGCCCGGCCTGATGCAGCGCCGCGGCCTGCCGGAGCTGGGCGATCGGGTCCGTCATGGCCGGGTCAGAAGCCTCGCCCCAGCGCGCCGCCGATCAGCGCCGAATACCATTTGGCGGACTCCTTCGGCGTGCGTTTCTGCGTTTCGAAGTCCACATGGACGATGCCGAACCGCGTGCCATAGCCGCCGCCCCATTCAAAGTTGTCGAGCAGCGACCACACGAAATAGCCGCGCACGTCGGCCCCGCCCTTCAGCGCCCGGGCCATCTCGCCGATGCAGGCCTGCAGATAGTCCAGCCGTTCCTTGTCCATCACGATCCCCCGCGCGTCCGGGGCCTCCGGCGCCTTGGTGCCGTAGCCGTTCTCCGTCACGTAGATCGGCAGCCGGTAGCGCGCGGTGGCCTGCAGCAACGCCTCGTGGAAGGCGCCGGGCTGAAGCGGCCAGCCGATGTCGGTGCGCGGCATGCCCTCCGGCGGGGCGCCGAAGCCGCAGCCCCAGACGGAACCTGGCTCGGCCTGGGCGAAGAGGGGGGCGTAATGGTTCATGCCGAACCAGTCCAAGGGCCGGCAGATCCGCGCCATGTCGCCGGCCTTCACGTACGGTTCGATGGCGCGGGCGATGCGCGGCGGGTAGCAACCCAGAATCTGCGCATCGGGGAAGCACAGGTTCCACAGCTCGTCGAACAGCGCCGCCGCCTCGACGTGTTCGGGCGCCGGGTCGGCGGGTTGGCAGGGCTGGAAACTGTGCACGGCCCCGATGGCGGCGCCCGGCACCAGAGCGCGCAGCACGTCCACGCCGGCCCCGTGGGCGAGGTTGGTGTGGTGGATGACCTTCAGGTGCTCCCCGCGGTCGGACACGCTGGGGGCGCCCCAGCCGAGCGCGTAACCGAACAGGGTGAAGACGGAGAACTCGTTGAAGGTCGCCCAGCGCGTCACCCGGTCGCCGAACCGGCGGGCGCAGAGGACGGCGTAGTCGGCGTACCAGCCGGCGCTGTCCCGGTTCGCCCAGCCGCCGAGATCCTGCAGGGCCTGCGGCAGGTCCCAATGGTAGAGGCAGGCCCAGGGCTCGATCCCCGCCTCCAGAAGCCGGTCGATCAGGCGGTCGTAGAAGTCAAGCCCGGCCTCGTTCACCACCCCCCGTCCGCGCGGCAGGACGCGCGGCCAGGAGATCGAGAACCGGTAGGCTCCGACGCCGATGTCGCGCATCAGCGCAACGTCCTCGGCGTAGCGGTGGTAGTGGTCGCAGGCGACGTCCCCGGTGTCGCCATTGTCCACCCGGCCCTTCAGGCGGCAGAAGCTGTCCCAGATGCTGGGCGCCCGCCCATCCTCGGCCGCGGCCCCCTCCACCTGGAACGCCGACGTCGAGGTTCCCCATAGGAAATTATTGGGAAAGTCGGTGGGGGGAGGGGGCATCGCACGCTGTTGCACAGCCTTATGTTCCAAGGGAGACCGCTCCGTCCAACCGTTCGCGTTTCATTATGCCTGTTTCTTGACCATTCCGCCAAAGGTAGTATGGGTATGAGCGATGGGTGCGGATGGAGACGGCGATGGCGGACCTGCCGAAAGACTTTGTTTGGGGCGTCTCCACCTCCGCCTATCAGATCGAGGGAGCCGCGGCGGCGGACGGGCGAGGCCCGAGCATCTGGGACACGCGCTGCCGCACCGCCGGCGGGGTGGTGAACGGCGACAGCGGGGACGTCGCCTGCGACCATTACCACCGCTACGCCGAGGACGTCGCGCTGATGCGCGACATCGGCGTCGGAGCCTACCGGTTCTCCGTGGCGTGGCCAAGGGTGCTGCCGCGCGGGCGGGGGACGATCAACAAGGCTGGTCTGGATTTCTACGACCGCCTGATCGACGCGGTGCTGGAGGCCGGAATCGAGCCTTGGCCGTGCGTTTATCACTGGGACCTGCCGCAGGCCTTGCAGGACCTCGGCGGCTGGGCGAACCGGGACAGCGCCGGCTGGTACGCCGACTACACGGCCCTGCTGGCGCGGCGCTACGGCGACCGGGTGAAACGCTGGATCACCTTCAATGAGTTTTCCGTCTTCACCCTGTTCGGCTACGCCATCCCCTGGGCGGCACCCGGCATCACCGACCGCGACCAGCATCTGCGGGCCATCCACCATGTGAACCTTGCCCATGGGGCCGGGGTGGACGTGATCCGCGCCCTGGTCCCCGGCGCCTCCATCGGGGCGGTGCACAACCGCCAGCGGGTGCTGCCGGAGGGCGGCCGGCCCGAGAACACGGAGGCCGCCGCCCTGCTGGACGAGCACTGGAACCTGACCTTTTGTGACCCGCAGCTTCTCGGCCACTATCCGCCGCGCGTCGCCCGCGCCATCGAGCCTTACGTGAAGGCGGGCGACATGGCGCGGATCTGCCGGCCCATGGACTGGTTCGGCCTGAACCATTACGGCCCGATCTTCGCCCGCGCGACCCCCGGCACCACCTGGGGCTATGGCTGGGGCGACGCGCCGCCCGATTCGCCCACCTACGGTGTCGGATGGGCGGTTTTCCCCGACGCCTTCCGCGACGAGTTGCTGGACATCACCCGCCGCTACCGCATGCCCATCGTCATTACGGAAAACGGCTGCGGCGGCAGCGATTCGCCGGACGAATCGGGCGCCATCGACGATCAGCACCGAATCAACTATCTGCGCCTTTATAACGCGTCAATGCACGAGGCGATTCGCGGCGGAGCCGACGTGCGCGGTTACTTCGTCTGGTCGCTCCTGGATAATTTCGAGTGGGGAAGCGGTTACGGCAACCGCTTCGGCATCGTCCATGTCGACTTCGAATCGCAGAAACGCACGCCGAAAGCTTCCGCCCGTTGGTACGCCGATCTGATAAAGCGCACGCGTTCAGCCACCTGAGCGGGCAGCGATTTCATCGCTGGAGCCTACTATTTCCACTCGACTGGACCGCCTGCCCGCGTGTCCTGCATGAAACACATTACACATTTGCATGTTAAACCTGATGCACAGGCTTGCGCTTTGCGCATCACTTTGCCCATCCTCCGTCCTGGATCATTCGTTCTCGAAGGAAACTGACATGCAAAGCAGCGACACCGACGGTTCTGAGAATTCGGCCACCGATCTGGTCGCCATGACGGGCAAGATCGTTGCGTCTTATGTCCGCTCGAACCAGATCGCGGTGAATGATCTTCCGAACCTCATCCGGATCGTCCATCAAAGTCTGTCGGGCACGGGCCGTCCGGTGGAGCCGGAGGCGGTGGAACTGCGTCCGGCCGTGCCGGTGAAGAAGTCGGTGATGCCGGACTACATCGTTTGCCTTGAGGACGGCAAGAAGCTGAAGATGCTGAAGCGCTATCTGCGCACGGCCTATGGCATGACTCCGGACGAATATCGTCGCAAGTGGGGCCTGCCCGCGGATTATCCGATGACCGCCCCGAACTATGCGGAGCAGCGTTCCGCCTTCGCCAAGTCGATCGGTCTCGGCAAGAAGGCCGCCGCTCCGGCCAAGCCGGTCCGCCGCGGCCGCGCCAAGAACGTCGCCTGATCGCGCATCCGTTCCGAACCGCCCCTTTCCCGACATGCGGGAGGGGGGCGGCGGGTGCATTTCACGCTGTTTGCCCCGGCCTCAGCGCTGCGCGATGCGCGGCGTGGCGAGGCTGTTCAGGCTGGTGATCCACTCCGACAGGGTGACGAAGCGGCAGCCACGCGTGCGCAGCAGGCCGATGGCCCTGGGGAGGGCTTCCGCCGTCGCGTTGTAGGTGGTGTGCATCAGGACAACGCTGCCGATGGTGCCGGTGGCTTCAAGCTGCGCCATGATCTTTCCGGCGTCGCGGGTGAACCAATCACGCGTGTCGACGTTCCACAGCGCCGGGCTCATCTTTTCCTGGTCGACGGCCGCCAGCGTGTCGCTGTTCCAACGTCCGGCCGGCGGGCGGAACAACACCGGGTCGGCGCCCGCTTGGGACAGGATACGGTTTGTTTCCGCGATCTGTGCGCGTTGCGCCTCGGTGCTCAGGGTGCGCATGTTCGGGTGGGTCAGGCTGTGGTTGCCGACCTCGTGGCCCTCCTGGACGATTCGCTGGATGATCCGCGGGTGGCGGATCGCGACGTTGCCGATCGGGAAGAAGGTCGCCCGCACCCCTTCGCTGCGCAGGATGTCGAGGATGCGGGGGGTCACCGCCGGATGCGGTCCGTCGTCGAAGGTCAGGGAGCAGAGGTTCCAGCGGCTGGCCTTGAGAGCCCCGATGTCGACCCGCGCGTCGTTGCCGGGCACGATGGCGGCAATTCGCGACAGGCGGGCGGCCTGCCGCTCGATCTCCTGCATTTCCCGGCTCTGGTCCGGGCTGTAGGTGACGACGCCGTTGTGGTCGTTGTCCTCGGCGGCGGCGGCGGCGGCGGCCGGGGTCGCTGTCGCCGGTTGCTCGGCGGTGTCCACCACGAGGCAACTGCCGCCACCGCCGACGATCCGGCGGCAGACAAAGTTGGGGTCGAGGTCGGGCAGGGGGGCCGCCCGCAGGACGAAACCGGAATCGGGAGCCTCGGGCCGCTGCAGGGCGACTCGGGGAACGAGATCGGCGACCATGTCGGGTTGGCGCCGGACGACCGCCTTCCAGGCGACCCAGGCGTCCGCCTCCGTCCGGTACACCCCGAACTGGAGCATCTTGGCCGGGTGGCCGCCGTCGGTGTCCTTGCGCAATGTGGTGACGGTGGCGAGGTGCGGTTGGTCGGCCGCCAGGACCAAACCGGCGAATGGGCCGCAAGCAACCGCTGCCGAGAGGCCTGCGGCCAGGAGCCGGAATTGCGATCCCCGCCGCATCGCGGGGCCGAATTTATGGACGGTGGAGAGGTCCAAACCTGACTTCATATGCGATCGACCATCAAAATCGCCGCAGTGGGATCAGGTGTGGGCGATATCTCTCATGAGATAGAGCAAAATTTATCATGTCTCCATAAGGATCGACACCAAAGATCAGTTGTCACGGATTTCCCGCCATATTTTCCATAATGCACCTTATGGGATTTCTATCTCGGATTGGCAGGGGCCCCGTTGCGACGCGCCAAACCTTGGCCTCCTGCTTCCGCTTTCCGCCCCGGACGGGTCGCCGCCGACCGCTCAGCGGCGCCGCAGAAGGGTCACGCCGTCGCCCACCGGCAGCATGCACAGGGCCACCCTCTCATCATCCAAACGAGCGGCGTTGAAGGCGCGAATGGCTTCGGTCTTGTGCTTGCGATCGCCGGGGTCCGCGACTCGCCCGCGCCACAAGGTGTTGTCCACGACGATCACGCCACCGTGCCCCACGAGGCGCAGACACCGCTCGTAATAGGCGTCGTAATTTTCCTTGTCGGCGTCGATGAAGGCAAAATCGAACGACTCGGCTCCGCCGTCGGTGAGAAGCTCGTCCAAGCTGCCCAACGCCGGCCCGATGCGCAGGTCGATCTTGCCCGCGACACCGGCTTCGGACCAGGTCGCGCGGGCCCGGGCCGTCCACTGCTCGTTGATGTCGAAGCTGACGACCCGGCCGTCCTCCGGTAGGGCCAGCGCCACCGTCAGCGCGCTGTATCCGGTGAAGGTTCCGATGTCCAGGGTCCGGCGCGCGCCGATCATTTCGACCAGGAACGCCAGGAGTTGCCCTTCTTCCGGCGCGATCTGATAGTGGGCCTCGGTCAAGGTCGCCGTTTCGGCACGCAGTTTCGCCTGGATGGGAGTCTCACGCAGGGAGGCGCCGAGCATGTACCGGTAGATGGCCTCGGGCATGAAGATCGACTGCACGGTCAAGGAGTCCGCTCCCTCATCTGGCTGCCCGCCTCGTGCGGACCTCGGCTCATACATGTGGGGAGTGCGGGGCAATTCGGAAGGTCGCCCGCTGTCTCCGCGATCGCGTTGACTTCCAAATCAGTCCGGGCTTCGCCCGAATGCGAAGCCCAGGGCGTCGGCCACGGCGAGCGGCAGCATGGAGCCGTGGCTTTCCTCGGCGAAGTCATGGAACGCGAGGCGCAAACCCGGAACCGTGGCAAGGGTGGCCGCGACCTCCCTCCCCGTCGGTCCGGAACGGAGGCGCTTCAGCCGCTCGGCGTCCGCCGGCGGCAATGGACGCTCCACCAGCTTGCCGGACGTCTCGATCAGCAGCGCCGTGCCGGGCGCCACGCCCTCGCCCTTCGAACGGTCAAGGAATGCCGCCTGCTCTTTCAGGATGGCCTGCCCGCTCCACCAGATCGCCGGATCGGCGGCGACGTAGGTCTGGAACAGATCGCCCTGGGTGTAGAGGACGTAGAGAGAGAACAGGCCACCCAGCGAATGGCCGAACAGGGTTCGGCGCTGCCGGTCGATGGGCAGGCGTGTTTCGACCGCCGGAATCACCTGCGTCTCAACGAAGGCCAGGAAATCGTCGCGCCCGCCGGTTTCGATTCGGGAAGAGCCGTCCCGCGATGGTGGAATGAACTCCGGCGGGGTCGGTGGCGTCAGGTCGCGGTAGCGGCGGAGGATGTCGAACGGTCCGTCGATCGGATAACCGATGCCGACGATCGCCGCGGAACCGTAGGGCTCCGGCGGGTTCGGACCGATGACCGTCTCCATCATCGGCACGGTCGCGTTGCCGTCCAGCAGGTAAATGATCGGATAACCGCCCGGTGGCGGCGGTTCCGCAGGGCGGACGAGAAAGACCCGGTAATCCATGCCCGTCCGGTCGGCGCGCAGATCGAAAGATTCCACCTTGCGGGCCTCCTTCACGGTTTCCGCCTGCGTGGATTGGACGCCGAAGCCGGACAAGACCATCAGCAGCACGGTCGTGGCGAATCGGAGCATTGGCGGTTCCTGCGCAATCGAACGGTGTGCACCGGCGGATCGGATGGAACCGTGCCGGCGACTCCATGTTGTTGCACGGTCAGCAGCAGGAGAGCAACGCGATGAGAAAGCTCCTTTCCGCAACGGCGGTCGCCTTCGTCATGGTTGCGGCCGGGTCCTCGCTCGCCCAGCAGAGCGCCGCCATCGCCAACCCGGCCAACGCCTATCGGGAGGTGAAGGACGACAACCTCATGGTGCCGTCCCTCAAGCGGACGGTCGGCCAGTTGGATGACATGGACGTCATGGGGCCGGACGGCACGAAGATCGGCGAGGTCGAGGACGTGTTGATGGATGCCTCCGGGCAACCGGTGGCCGTGGTGGTGGATGTGGAGCATGGCGTGGGGATCGGCGACAAGGAGGTCATCGTCGGGCTGGACCACTTGCGCGACGACGGTCGGACCCTGACGACCGCGTTGACGAACGCGCAGCTCGGCACCCTGCCGATCTGGGACGATTGAGGCTGAGCCGACGGGAACGGGCGTTGCCGAGCAACGCCCTCCCCTTCTCCGCGATGACGCTCGCTGGTCGAATCCCGTTACTGCGGCGCCATGCGGATGGCGCCGTCCAGCCGGATCACCTCGCCGTTCAACATCTCGTTTTCAAGGATGTGCTGCACGAGGCGGGCGTATTCGGAGGGCTGGCCGAAACGCTTCGGGAAGGGAACCGTGGCGGCGAGGCTGTCCTGGACCTCTTGCGGCATGTTCAGCAGCATCGGCGTGCCGATCAGGCCCGGCGCGATGGTCATCACGCGCACGCCGCTGCGCGCCAGATCGCGCGCGGCGCAGATGGTCAGGGCGACGATGCCGCCCTTCGACGAGGCGTAGGCGGCCTGTCCGATCTGCCCCTCATAGGCGGCGACTGAGGCGGTGTTGATGATCACCCCCCGCTCCCCTGATTCCAGCGGGTCGAGCGTGCCCATGTCCGCGGCGGCGAGGCGCAGCATGTTGAAGGTGCCGATCAGGTTGACCTCGATCACCTTGCGGAAGTCGTCCAGCGCCATCGGGCCGTCGCGCCCGACAATCCGCTTGGCCGGAGCGACGCCGGCGCAGTTCACCGCGATGCGGGCCGGGCCATGGGCCGCGCGGGCCTCGGCCACGGCCTTCTCCGCCGACTCGGCGCTCGACACGTCGCAGAGCAGGCCGAGGCCGCCGATCTCCGCGGCCACCTGCTTGACCGCGGCCTCGTTCATGTCGAGCACGGTGACCTTGGCGCCGAGCTTCGCCAGATGGCGCGCGGTTTCCGCCCCCATGCCGGAGGCGCCACCGGTGACGATGGCGGCTTGACCGTTGATCTGCATCGTGTTTCCCCCTGATGACGTTGTTGAAATCTCCTCTCCCCGGAGAGGAGAGGGTTGAAGCGTCACATCCCGCCGGGATAGTTCGGTCCGCCGCCGCCTTCGGGGACGACCCAGTTGATGTTCTGGGTGGGGTCCTTGATGTCGCAAGTCTTGCAGTGCACGCAGTTCTGCGCGTTGATCTGCAGCCGCGGGTCGCTGCCGTCCTCCGCCCGCACGATCTCGTACACGCCCGCCGGACAGTAGCGCGTCTCCGGCGCGTCGTAGAGCGCCAGATTGACCG
>NZ_JACHYN010000005.1 GCF_014192915.1 Azospirillum sp. OGB3
ACCGCCTCATCCCCTCTCAGTATCCGCCGATTTCGGCCTTCGACAGCGTGACGCAGCCGGACGATCTGGAGGCGGTCATGGAGTTGGAGGGCTGGACAAACGACCGTCTGGTCGAGGAGCGCGTTGCGCGGTTGCCTCGGGACCAGTGGGTCTATGGCACTAAGAACGCCTCCGTGGTGATGGCGGCTTTCCTGCACGCTGCCCCCTCAGGGGGACGCTTCAACAGTGGTGAACTCGGCGCGTGGTACGGAGCGTTGGCTCTCAAGACGGCCATCGCCGAAGTCGCCCATCACCTCCGCCGCGAGGCTGTTTATCGTCGGCGTTCGGAGATGCGGTTGACCTACCGCCTTTATACTGCCCGTCTCTCCGGCGACTTTTTAGACATCCGCGGCCTGCGCGCCGCGCGGCCCGAACTGTATGCGACGGGCGACTACCGCGCCTCCCAAGCGTTCGGTGAGTCAGTGCGAAGGGCAGGGCAGGTAGCGGGCATTGCTTACGACAGCCTGCGCCACAGCGGCGGTGTCAACGCCGTCACCTATAGGCCACGCCAGATCCTGGATGTGACCCAAGCCGATCATTTCGAGATCACCGCACCCGTCGTCGGAGCCGTAGTGGCACGCAGGCAGGTTCTGTGAGACTCGCGTGCCATTCTTGCGGCTTGCATCGGCTGCAAACCGAGAGCTACGGAGAATGAATGCCGCCTTCCAATGTAAGTCCTGGTAAACGACCGAGGGCGTCCAGCAACTTCCGGTCTCGCTCAACTCAGGGAACTGCCGGGTGAGCTTCCCCCGGACCGATGGTTCTCCCGCACTTTGCGTGGATCAGGCTGATGACGCTGGAGCCGCCGTCGCCGGGAGATCCCATGCAATGGAGCATGCAAGAGCTTTTTGTGATCCCGGACTGCCATGTCATGACAGTAGGCCCTGTCCTGTGGCATCCCAGCCATCGAAACCTTCGCCCTCGGCGTGAGGCAGGACGAGGCAGCCGTCAAAGCGGCGCTCATCATGCCCTGGAGCAGCGGGCAGGCGGAGGGACAGGTCAACAAGTTGAAGCTGATCAAGCGCCAGATGTACGGACGCGCCAACTTCGATCTGCTACGCCGTCGCGTCCTTCTCGCAGCCTGATCCACGCAAAGTGCGGGAGAACCAAACTCGTTCGGCCTTTACAACATTAACGTGCGTCAAGATCAGCGCTCGTTGGTGGAGTTAACCCGCAAAAGGCGGCGCCCACAGGGACGCTTCGCCCGACCTCCGCGTCTTTACGATGCGCCACCTTTACCTGGGTTAATGCATCGACGCCGCCTTCGCCCATGCTCGACGCTCGATATGCCGGGCGAGCGGGTGACTGGGCGGGACGGCTCTCCTGTAGCGGAGATCCCGCGCTCCGGCCCGTCGCCCTGTTTCTCGGCTCCAAGACAGGAGATTGATATGGCGATGTCCTTGCGCAACGTATCCGTCGTCGTGCTGGGCACCCTGCTCGCGGCTGGGTGCTCAGGGTTGAGCGCGGAAGACCGCAGCCTTCTGATCCAGACGCAGGCCACCGCCAATGACGCCAAGGCGGAGGCGGCGCGGGCCGCCAGCGCCGCCCAGCAGTCGGCCGAACAGGCGCGCGCCGCGGCGGCGGATGCCAGAGCGGCGAACGAAAAGGCGGAACGCATGTTCAGCCGCACCCAGCGGAAAATCCGTTCATAGGCGGACAGAGGCTGTAGGTGACCGTGGTCGCTGCCATCCTGTTGCGTTCGATTGGAGGTTTCGTCACTGCCCTGGCGGCCCTGGCCTTTGCTCCGGTGCCGGTGACGGCGGCCGACATCATTGGAACATTGCCATTCGGTCTTTTCTTTGCGTCAGCGGACGACACGCTGGCCGACATCGCCATCGACAATGATCTCGGCTACACGGAGATCATCATGGCAAATCCAGCCATCGACCCGTGGCTGCCGGGCGACCGAACACTCGTGGTGCTGCCGACGGCGCATATCCTTCCATCCGGAGGGCGCAATGGCATCGTGATCAATCTTGCGGAGCAGCGCCTGTATCACTTCGCACGGGGGAAGCCGGCGGCCAGTTTCCCGGTGGGAATCGGTGCCGAGGCCGCCAACCTGCGGACCGGCTCCACCTCTGTCCGGGCCAAGCGTGTCGACCCGCCCTGGATGCCCACCGCACGCATGCGGGAGGAGGATCCGGAACTGCCGTCCTTTGTCCCGCCGGGGCCGGACAACCCGTTGGGACCCAAAGCCTTGTACCTGGACTGGCCGGGCATCGTCGTCCACGGGACCAACAAACCCTATGGTGTCGGGCGGCGGGTGAGCCATGGCTGCTTCCGCCTGTACAACCCCGACATCGAGCGCCTTTACCAAGCGGTGCCCGTCGGCACCCCGGTTCGCGTCGTGGACGAGCCGGTGAAACTCGGCTGGCTCGGCGACACCCTGTACATCGAGGTGCACCTGACGACGCAGCAGGCCAATTCCCTAGAGGAAACCGGGCGCTTCGAGCCGCCCGAGTTTCCGAAGCTCGAGGAGGCCGTCACCCGCGCTGCGGGTCGTGCGGCGTCACGGGTGGATTGGGGCGCCGTCCATAAGGCGGTCGAGGAGCAGCGCGGCATCCCGCTGCCCATCCTGCGCGCATCGCTCAAATTCACGTGACGATGCCGCGTTGGGGTACCGTAACTCGAGCGGACACACGCGCTTGCTATTTCACGAGCGTCGCGCGCATCGTCACCAAGGTGGTCCATGTCGATCCGACCTCCCCCCAGGGCGGCGACAGTGTCACGGCTTCTGCCGGTCGGTCCGGTCGCCAACATGGTCCGAGGCAAGGAACAGCGCCGCGTCCGCGATGCTGCCGGGAGCGCCGAAGCTGCCGGGCAGAAGGCGGCTGGTGACCTGGGCGGCCACCTGACCTCTTTTTCTCTTCTGAGTTTTGAACGGTGACGGCGTCCCGACGCAGCGGGAACTGGCGGGGCGGGGCGCCGGCGGTGGGGGCCGGAAAGGCCGGCACCCGTGGAGATGGAGCGAGACGCTATTCAGAACGCCAGGGAAACCGAGGAACTTTTCAGGGTCTCAAGCCCGGTGAGCAGGCTGCGCGCGATGTTGCGCGCGCGGTCGGTGAAAAAAGTGGCGGCGGCGGGCGGGCAGACCTCGGCGGCGGTTTCGGAGAACAGCGACAGCCAGCGGTCGAACTGTGCCGGCCCGATGTCGAGCTTGGCATGCAAAGGCATCGGACGGCCGTGGTAGCGGCCCGAAAGCAGGGTGACCGACGACCAGAAATCCTCCATGGTGCGCAGATGTGGCTGCCAGTCGGTGATGATCCGGTCGAACACCGGCCCCAGCGTCGCGTCGGCTCGAACCTTTCCGTAGAAGGCATGGACGAGCGTCCGGATCATCGCTTCGTCGATACCGGTCGCGGCGACGCGTTCGGCGATGACGATGTCCCGGTGCGTGCGATGGGGTGCGGCGTTCATGATGAATGGCTCCTTCACGGTCAAGCGGCCTTGCGCGGCTCGCCGCGGCGGTCCGCGCCGGCGGACGGCTGGCCCGCCAGCGTGTCGGCAAAGCCATGGTTCACGTCGCGATGGTTGGCCTCGTCGTTGCGGACGGCGAGCACGACATCGCGCAAGGTCGCGGTTTCCGGAAGCTTCCAGTAATCGATGGCGAGGCGCGGGGCCGGCGGGTTCGCGTGCCGGCCGGCGTCGATCTCGGCGAGATAGCCGGAGTAGCTGACGACCGCTTCCTCTTCGAAGTAGCCAACCACGCGGTGGGCCGTCTTCGGCGAAATCAGGTAGAGAAGGAAGAAGGCGTTGTAGAAGGCGCCCTGGGTCAGCAGGATCAGGACGCGTTCCAGCCAGTTCGGCTTCGCCACCTCGATGAAGGTCATCAGGTGCATGCGTTCGTTCTCCGCCTCGTCGAGCAGGGTATGAATCCAGCCCTGGTCGTGCTGCATGCGGCGCAGGCAGCGCAGATGCTGCAACGTCGCGCCGACCATACCCGGAACCGCCGCAACCGTTTCCAATACGATGGCGCGATGGCCGTAGCGCTTGGCGAAGAAGGTGTCGGCAAGCAGGCGCAGCGCCTTGGTGAAGCCCAGGGCGATGCGGTCACTGATGTCGCGCGGCGTGTGATGCGTGGTGAGGATGAGAGTCTTCATGATGTGAGCTCCTTGGCTCCGGTGCGCTGGCACGCCCGATCGACGATGGCCGACGGCGTCTTCAGCGTGAGTGGATGTCCGGTGGATCGAGCGCGTCGCCGGTGGCGCCAATCGTGCGATGCCATGGCATAAATATGCTCAAAAAATACATCTTTATGAATGGGCAGATTGTCGCACCAGCCCGCTTTCGACGTGGATCCCCGGTGTCTGGCGCCTCATAGGACGCATATCAGATGCTGGAGCGGGCATTAAGCGGGCTGCATCGCAGGGCAATGATCAATAGCAAACTGAAAAATATTCATTCCATAGGAATGTATATGGGTCGGGGGGCCGGTCTCTTCGGCGGACCCAGGTTTGATGCCTGATGCGCTGCCTTCCGCATCCGGATCGAAGGGCGTTTCATCTGGATCGCGATGTGCGTGCTGAGGTCCGGGCGCTGAACCGGTCCTGAATCCAGTGAGCGATTTCGTCGGAGAACTCTGCCGGGGCCTTCCGGCCGAATGTGTTGGCGACGTTGGCAAGCGTCTCTTGGGCCAGCACGGCCCGCATCGCCTTTTCTGCGCGAATCATCACCGCATGAACCGCACAGACACCGGATGTCGCCCAGGAGGGCGGTCGCTGGCTGAACACTGCACAGCGACCGCGGATTTCCTGGCAATCGAAAAGCGGCTTGTCGCCCTCGATCGCATCGACAATGTCCAGAAAGGTGATGTTTTCCGGCGCTTTGGCGAGCCGATAGCCGCCGCGCACGCCTTCGCTGGCCATGACGAGTCCGGCCTTTTCAAGCTTCGGGAAAATCTTCGCCAGAAAAGACGGTGAAATGCCCTGCAGTTCGGCCAGGTCACGGCTGCTCAGTGGCTGGTTACCCGATGAGACCAGCCAGAGAAGGCAGTGAATGCCGTACTCAACGCTGACAGTGAGATGTGCCATGGCCGGTTCCGATAGAAAACATGGGAACGGGGACATTAATAATCCGCGTTTCAAAGCGCAAGCCGTCCCTGTTCCGCAACGCCTCGGTCACTTCTTGTCCGGCGTGGTCAGTTCCGTATCGGCGGTGTCCACAACGAAGACCGCAAGGAGTTTCGCCGGCTTGGTGTCGCTGGCGTTGGCGCTGACCCCATGATGGTCGCCCGGCCGTTCGGTGAAGTTCTCGCCCACTCGATAGGTTTTGGCCGGGCCGTCATTGATCTTGCTGCGGATCGCCCCTTCCAACACGGTGGCGTAGATGAGCGCTGACTTCGCATGGGTATGGGCAGGTGAATAGCCGCCCGGACCATATTCGACCAGCACGCCCTTGATGCTCTTGCCGGGCACGTCGGGCAGCGCGTGTTCGTAGACCAAAGTCACCTTGGCATTTTTCGACTGGGGCGTATCGGCGAGAGCCGTGGCGAACGGCAGGGTCGCGACCAGCAGGGGGGCGAGAAAGCGTTTCATGGTTCTGCTCCTTCGGCAATCGATGGCTTTGATTGGACGCCGGTCAACGACGCCCTGTGGCGGCAGGTCGATCAGGCGCTGGCCTTGGACCGATTGAGCCAGTCAGTCAGGCTGATCTGGCCGAGGCGGGCCGGGCCGGTGGGGACCAGGGAAAACTCGGTGACGCCGCCGCCGAAATAGCGGGCTGCCGGATCGCTGACGGTGCTGCGGCGGTCGCCCACCGCCGTCAGATAGCGGCCGACGATGTCGGAGAAGGGGCCGCGATCCGGGCCGGCAATGTCAATAAGGCCGTTGAGCGGCCGCGCCAGGGCGGTCTCTGCCAGGATGGCGGCCACATCGTCCGCGGCAATCGGCTGGAACTGCACCGGCGCCAGCCGCACCGTGTCGCCGTCGGCATGGCCGTCGGCGATGCCGGCGAGGAATTCCAGGAACTGGGTGGCGCGGACAATGGTGTAGGGAATGCCGGACTGCACGATCAGCCGTTCCTGTTCCACCTTGGCACGGAAATAGCCGAGGTCGGCGACGCGGTCGGTACCGACGATCGACAGGGCGACATGGTGGCGGACGCCGGCCTTCGCCTCGGCCGCGGCCAGATTGCCGCCGGAGGTCCGGAAGAAGTCGGTCACCACCCTTTCGTCGAAGGACGGGGCATTGGACACGTCGACGACGACCGCAGCGCCGTCCAGCGCCCCGGCCAATCCTTCGCCGGTGACGGTGTTCACGCCCTTGCTGGGCGAGGCGGCCACGACCTCATGGCCGCTGGCGCTCAGGTTGGCGACAAGCTTGGAACCGATCAGTCCCGTTCCACCGATGACGACGATTTTCATGAGTCCCTCTCCTGTCCGACGGGAAGCCGTTGCCTGATTGAAAAGCCGGGAAATGGCGAAAGGCGGCAGTGGGCGTTCGGACCTTGCGGATCACCGTGATCCGGCCGCCCATCTTGTAACGCAGACAATATCAGTCTGCGTTCAACGGCGCAACCAGAAAACGCCGACTGACTTTGTCAGCGTTTTTGGCGGCCGCGTGATGATGCCGCTTTCTAAGGCTGTTCAGTCCTGGTGCAGGGGCAATCCGTCGAGCCCGGCTTCAGGCCGTGTGGAGGTGGGGTCGAAGGGGTTCAGCCATTCGCGATGCCGGGCGAAATGCACGGCCAACAGGTCAACGGCCAACAGGTCGATGGAACTTCTCACCTTGGTGGACAGGTGATCGCGGTGCGGATAGATGGCGTTGATGGCGAACTCCATCGGCCGGTGGTCCGGCAGCAGCCGGCACAGGGCTCCGCTGCGCAAATCGTCCAGCACGATAAAGCTGGGCAGCAGCAGCCCCTCGCCGCTCAAAGCGACCAGCAGCAGGGGTTCCGCGCTGTTGGTCACCAGATTGTCGGACACCCGTGCCGACGCGCCCGACTGTTCCGATCCGATGAAGCGCCACTCATTGCCGAACGGATAATGGCTGTAGCGCAGGCAATTATGGTTCGCGAGATCCTCCAGGCTTTGGGGAATGCCGTGCTTTTCCGGATAGGCCGGCGCCGCGCACAGCACGTGCCGCCAGTTCGTCCGCGGCTTCCAGATCGGCGAGAATGGTGACGCAGCGGTCGTAACAGGCATGGCCGGCGTCGGTCAGGCTGACCCGCCGCGTGGTCCGGTTCAGCAGACGGACCTGCCTCACGTCCCGACCTCGGAGGTGTTCCAGGCGCCCGGCGGCGATGGGGACGGGGGGCGGTTCCTCGGTAGCAGCCTGCTGTTTGACCTGGGGATGGGATGATGTTTCGCGCTTTAAGATTCATGCAAAATAAATGTCTATCAGGAACACAATGCCACCCCCCGCGTGTCTGCGACCGCTGAGGCCGCCTGACGGAGCTGGGTTCCTTCCGGACAGATCGGATCGGTTGATTGCAAGCTCCGGGCCGCACGGCTATATTGATGCATTCCCCATGCAGTTTTGGTTGGCGATGCGCTTGTCGAGCTATACGGATTATGCGCTGCGCGTGCTCATGTACCTGGCCGTGCGACAGGAGGGGCTGCCGACCATCAGCGACATCGCACAAGTGTACGGCATTTCAAAGAACCACCTGATGAAGGTCGTGCATGACCTCGGACGGGGCGGCTACGTCGAAACCGTGAGGGGTCGGAACGGCGGGCTGCGCCTGGGCCGTCCGGCCGAGCAGATCCGGATCGGCGACGTCGTCCGCTACACCGAGGAGGACATGGCCATCGTTGACTGCATGGGCGCGTTGAAGGACGCCTCCGTCTGCCGGCTGAGTCCGGCTTGCAACCTGCGCACCGCCCTGCACGAGGCATTGCAGGCGTTTCTGGCCGTCCTGGACGACTATACGCTGGCCGACATTGTCCGCCATCGCCGCAGCATGGCGTCCCTGCTCGGCCTGCCGCAGCCGCCCCTCCCCCATGCCGCGGCTGAACGGGGGGAGGCGGATCCGGGCTCGTAACCGGGGCAGGCAGTTCAAGCGGCCTCAAGATCCTCCGCGGGGCCGAAGAACTCGTAATGCACCTGAGTGCGCGGCACGCCGGCGCGGTCAAGGCCGCCGACGAAGGCCTTCAGGAACGGCTTCGGGCCGCACAGATAGAAGTCGGCGTCGTGGAACGGCGTGTTCGCCCGCAACCACTCGACCGTGATGAAGCCGGCCGTGTCATGGGAAACGCCCGGCTGATCCCCGGGCAGCGGGTCGCTGTAGAAGGTTGACACCCTGATGCCGGACCGCGACGCGGCCAGCCTGCGGATGTGCTCGTCCATGGCGTGGGTGGCACTGTTCAGGGTGCCATGGACGTAATGCGCTTCCACCGTGGTCGGAGCGGCGGCGATCGCCTCCAGCATGCTCACCATGGGCGTCAGCCCGACGCCGCCGCTCAGCAGAACGACCGGCCGTTCCGGCTGTTCGGGCAGGAAGAAGTCGCCGGCGGGCGGGGAAACTTTCAACGTGGTCCCTTCCTGGGCATGGTCGTGCAGCCAATTGGAACCGGCGCCGTGAGGCTCCCGCTTCACGGAGATGCGATAGCCGAGGGTGTCGGGACCGGCGGAGATGCTGTAGTTCCGGCGCAACGGCGCACGTCCCGGCAGGGGAAGCAGGAACGTCAGGTATTGCCCAGGCCGGTGTCGGATCACAGGGCCGCCGTCGGTCGGCGACAGGTGGAAGGAGGTGATCGTCCCGCTTTCCCTGGCCCGCCGCGTGACGACGAAGTCCCGCCAGCCGCTCCACCCTCCGCTCTCGTTGGCGAGGGCGTCGTAGATGCGCTCCTCCCGTCCCATCAGAATGCGGGCCAGATGCCAATACGCCTCTCCCCACGCATTCAGCACCTCCTCCGTCGCGGCGGTGCCCAGCACCTCGCGGATCGCTCCGAGGAGGGCGGCTGCGACATGAGGATAATGCTCCGGAAGAATCTGCAGCCCGACGTGCTTTTGCGCGATGCGCTCGACCATGGGCGCCAAGGTGCCGAGATTGTCTATGTTGCGGGCATAGGCGAGGATGGCGTTGGCGAGCGCCTTGGTTTGTGCGCCTTCTTCGCCTTGATGCGACTGGTTGAACAGCGCGGCGACCTCGGGGTCGTGAAACAGGATTTGATACATCGTCCGCGTGATGACGGTTCCATGCTCGGCGAGAGTGGGAACGGTGGCCTTGATAATCTCGACGGTCTGCTGAGTGAGGGGCATTGGTGAATGGGCTCCGGAGTTGGCGGGGGCAATGGCCCCATTCGGATTGTGGCGGCGAGGAGGTTCCCGCCAGATCAAACATTCATTCCTTATGAATGTATTTTTGCCGCTTAAGATGCAATATAAATATATGTTTATAGGCGGAATCCTGTCCGCTTGGGGAACGTCGGCTCCACTGCCGTGCCGTCTCCCCGATGGTGCATCGGTGCACGCTGCTGATCGTCCGGTCACCTCGGTGAGGGCATCGGGTTCCGATGGACCTGGAGAAAAGTCACACCGGGCCGGTTTGGCGCGGACCGGTAGCGCCGAGCGCGGCAATCCGCGCAATGGCGAAGTCGATGAATAGCGGGACGCGTGAAGGCGGGCCGCGCCTGAACCGGCACGGCGGACGGTGGCGCCTCCGCCAGCACCGTTTGCAGCTTCCCCGTCTCCAGGCAACCGCACCGTGTCGCCACCCATGTGGGCGGCGACGACGGTAGCGGCGACGGCGGCGAAGAATTCCAAGAACTGGGTGGCGCGAACGATGATGTGGGGAATTGGCTCAAGCCTTGGCGGCCACCGGGAGACGGAAGGGGGCACCCAGCCGGTTGAAGGCGTTCATCGCAGCGATGGCGATGGTAAGATCGACCAGATCCTTCGGCTCGAACGCCGCCGATGCCGCCGCATAGGCGGCGTCGGACGCATGGGTTTCGCTGACACGGGTCACCTCCTCGGCCCAAGCCAGGGCCGCGCGCTCCGTGTCGGAGAACAGGTGCGGGACTTCCTCCCACACCGGCACCAGCGTGACCTTGTCGATCGACATGGTCTTCCGAAGGTCGCGGCTGTGGAGATCAATGCAGTGAGCGCAGCCGTTGATCTGCGAAACCCTGAGGAACACGAGGTGGATGAGTTCCTCGGGCAGGGTGGTGCGCTTCGTGACGTAATGGTGGACGCCGAAGAGAGCCTTCGCGCCGTCGGGCGCAACCTCGTACCAAGCCAAGCGTGCCATGTTCTTTGCCTTTCCTGACAACAACGGATTGCGGTTCCCGCTTCGCCGGCCCATGGCCGCCGGGTGTCTTCGAAGACTCTCAGCGCGCCACCACGCCGTCGAAGGCGATCGGTTGAATCAGCGCCGGCGACAGGCGGATTTCCCCGCCGACCGTGGCCGACGGCGGCGGTTCCGTCCGTCGCTGGAGCCAGACCCTCGCGGGTGATGGTGTTCACGCCCGTCTTTGGCGAGGCTGCGAGCGCATCGTGGCCGCGCTCGCGGAGGGGCTGCACCAGCTTTGATCCGATGAGGCCGGTGCCTCCGATGACGACGATCTTCATGGGGACTCTCAGCTCCTCAACGGAAACCAGCGCCGTCGATGGAAGGGAGAGTGCCCGCGCACGCTGGGGAAGTCCTTGCGGCGGGCTTGAATTGTCCTCCAAGGACGCTTGGATTTCCGTCCATGGAAGCCATGCGGCGCGGCGTGCCTCGACGCGAACGGTGCAGTCGGCAACGCGCCGCCGTGCTATCAAGGGCGCACGTCGTTCGCCCGGCTCCCCGGACAGGGAGGCGAGGGCGTTCGGTCCAGGGAGGTGCAGGCCTTGCCGTTCCGTTTTGGAGAATGTGTGCTCGATCAGGAGCGCCGGGAACTGACCCTGCGCGGACAGGTCGTGGGCGTTGGCCCGCAGGTCTTCGACCTGCTGCTGCATCTCGTCCGCAACCACAACCGCGTCGTCAGCAAGGACGATCTGCTGGAGGCGGTGTGGAACGGACGGATCGTCTCGGAATCGACCATCACCAGCCACATCAACGCGGTTCGCAAGGCCATCGGCGACAGCGGCGAGGAGCAGCGACTGGTCCGCACGGTCCCCCGCAAAGGGTTCCGCTTCGTCGGCGCGATAGACGTCGGCGCGATAGACGTCGGCGCGGCCGAGGTCGGCGCGATCGGGGAGACACCGCAGCCCGGCGGATCAGGCATCGCCAGCCGTGCCTCCAGCGAAGGCCGGGAGACGCCGTCCGGTCCGGTCCTGCCGGGCAAGCCCTCGATCACTGTGCTGCCATTCCAGAACCTGAGCGGCGACCCGGACCAGGACTACTTCGCCGACGGCGTGGTGGAGGACATCATCGCCGCCCTGTCGCGCATCCGCTGGCTGTTCGTCATCGCGCGCAATTCGAGCTTTGCCTACAAGGGCCGGGCGGTGGATGTGACGGACATCGGCCGCGAGCTGGGCGTCCGTTACGTGCTCGAAGGCAGCGTCCGCAAGGCCGGGAACAGGGTGCGCATCACCGGGCAGCTCATCGACGCGACGAGCGGGATGCATCTCTGGGCCGAGCGATTCGAAGGCATGCTCGACGACCTTTTCGAGTTGCAGGACCGGATCGCCGAGAGCGTCGTCGGTGCGATCGCGCCGCAGCTCGAGCGGGCGGAGATCGAGCGCGCCAAGCGCAAGCCGACGGAAAGCCTGGACGCCTACGATTACTATCTCCGCGGCATGGCGAAACTGCACAGCGGAACCCGCGAGGCGGTCGACGCGGCGCTGCCCCTGTTCCACAAGGCGACGGACCTCGACCCGGAATTCGCATCGGCCTATGGCGGGGCGGCTTGGTGCCATCTCTGGCGCAAGGTGAACGGTTGGATGACCGACCGCCCCCGCGAGATCGCCGAGGGGGTGCGGCTGGCGCGGCTGGCGGTGGAGTTCGGCCGCGACGACGCGGTCGCGCTGACGAGAGCCGGGCACGCGCTTGGTCATTTCGCCGGCGATCTCGATGGCGGCATCGCGCTCATCGACCGGGCCGTGCTGCTCAACCCCAATTTCGCCCCCGCCTGGTTCCTCGGCGGCTACCTGCGCGCCTTCCGCGGTGAAACGGAAGGCGCGAGCGAGCATTTCGCCCATGCCGCCCGCCTGAGCCCGCTGGACCCGGAGATGTTCCGGATGCAGGCGGGGACGGCGCTCGCGCATTTCTTCGCCGGGCGCTACGATTGCGCCGTGGCCTGGGCGGACAAGGCGTTGGGGAACCTGCCCAGCCTCCTGGTCGCCATCGCCCTGACGGCGGCGAGTCACGCGCTCGCCGGGCGGACGGAGGACGCGCGGCAGACGATGCAGCAATTGCGCGCGCTCGACCCGTCCTTGCGTGTCTCCACTCTCAGGGAGTGGCTGCCGATCCACCGTCCCGAGGATCTCACGCGGTTTGCGGAGGGACTGAGACTGGCTGGGTTGCCCGAGTGAACTCAGGCCATGTCCGACTCAGCAGGTGCCGTTTCGCGTCAGGCATTGACTCAAGCTGTGGCAGAAATGGGTGTGCTCGTCCGCCCTGATGCTGGCGCAAAAAGGGCGCTGAGAGGAGCGCTGAAGGTTCTGTTGCAAAGTCTGGTGACGGGCGCGGAGGGCTGCGGCGCCTGTATCGTCAGGCGGCAGGACCGAACAGGCACGATGAAGAAGCCTTGGACCTGAGCCCCGGCCGGACCGGCGGCCTGATGCGCCGATGGTCCTGTTCAACGATGTTGTTCAGGTACTCGCGTTGCCGCACCGATCAAACCGAGAGCGTTGCCATGGCGGCGTGACCCAAGCCAAATGGCCTCCGGGAAGCCCGGTGCAGTTCAGGAGGGGGCCAAAACTTGCTACGGAACCGGTTGTTCAGCCCTTTGTGCTGGCGATGCCCCCTGCCCATCGCCAGCCCCCCGTTTTTCGCATCGACGCTATGAACACACTCGCCCTGCCAAGCAGAACGCGGATCATTGCCCATTCCGGGATCCAAACGCTGCTAAACCAGCCCGGCCGCGCGAGCCCACTTGTACTTGGCGCCCAGCACCGCAACCGGCGTCTCGGTCGTGTAGGGGTAAGCCACGACACCGTGGTCATACAGGTGGCTCGCGGCCTCCTCCACCTGGACGTCGCCGGCCAGCGAAGCGACGATGGGCTTCTCGATGCCCTTCGCCTTCATCTCCTCCTTCACCTCGATAACGAGCTTGGCGAACACCATTGGCGGCGTGATGATCGTGTGCCAGTAGCCCAGGATCAACGCGTGGATGCGGTCATCCTCCAGGCCAAGCCGGATGGTGTTCTTGTAGGTCGACGGCGGTTCGCCACCCGTGATGTCCACAGGATTGCCGGCGGCGCCGAAAGGCGGGATGAATTTGCGGAAGGCGGCGTCGAGGTCCGGCGGCATCGCCATCAGCGACAGGCCGTTGTCCACGCAGGCGTCCGACAACAGCACACCCGATCCGCCGGCACCGGTGATGATCACGACGTTCTCGCCCTTCGGCGTCGGCAGCACCGGGATTCCGCGGGCGAATTGCAGCAGGTCCTGCAGACTGCGCGCCCGGACCACGCCCGACTGCCGCAGCACGTCTTCGTAAATCCTGTCGTTGCCGGCGAGCGCGCCCGTGTGGGAACTGGCCGCCCGCGCGCCAAGCGCCGTGCGCCCGGCCTTCAGCACGACCACCGGCTTCTTCTTCGAAACCTGCTTGGCGGCCTCCGCGAAGGCACGGCCGTCCTTCAGATCCTCGCAGTGCATGGCGACGACCTGGGTGTTGTCGTCCTGTTCGAAGAAGTACAGCAGGTCGTCCTCGTCGATGTCCGACTTGTTGCCGAGTCCGACGATCGCCGAAACGCCCATCTTGGCGGAGCGGCTGAAGCCGATGATCGCCATGCCGATGCCGCCGGACTGCGACGACAGCGCCGCCTTGCCCTTCACGTTGTACGGCGTGCAGAAGGTGGCACACAGATTCTTCGGCGTGTAGTAGAAACCATAGATGTTCGGCCCCATCAACCGCACGTCATGTTTGCGCGCGATGGCGACGATCTCCTCCTGCCCTTCGACGTTCCCGGTCTCGGCGAAGCCCGAAGGGATCAGCACGGCACCGGGGATCTTCTTCTCGCCGACTTCGCCCAACGCCTGGGCGACGAACTTGGCCGGAATGGCGAACACCGCCACATCGATGTCGCCCGGCACGTCCTTCACGCTCTTGTAGGCCCTGTAGCCGAGGATGTCGTCGGCCTTCGGGTGGATCGGATAGATCTGGCCCTTGTAGCCACCGTTGATGAGGTTCTTCATCACCGAGTTGCCGATCTTCCCGTCCTCGGCCGAGGCGCCGATGACGGCCACCGCCTCGGGCTTCATGATCCGGTTCATCTGCCGGACGATCTGCTCCTGCGACGGGCGGTAGCGCGGCGTCCTGGCCGCGAAGTCCAGGACCACGCGCACGTCGGCGGCGGTGGCTCCGTTCTCGCGCGCGAAAACCGGGTTGAGGTCGAGTTCGACGATCTCCGGCACCTCGTCGACGAGCCGCGAGACGTTGACGATCACATCGGCGAGCGCCTCATGGTCGACCGCCTTGCCGCCGCGCACGCCCTTCAGCATCTCCGCGGCCTGGATGCCGTCGAGCATGGAGAGGGCTTCCTCGCGGCTGACCGGAGCGAGGCGGAAGGTGATGTCCTTCAGCACCTCGACCAGCACGCCACCGAGGCCGAAGGCCACCAGCTTGCCGAAACTCGGGTCCGTGATGGAACCGACGATGACCTCCACACCGCCTTGCAGCATCTGCTGGACCTGCACACCGAGCAAGTCCGCCGCGGGGTCATAGGCGCGGGCGTTCTCCATGATGGCCTCGAAGCCTTGGCGGACGGCGTCGGCGTTCCGGAGACTAACCAGAACGCCGCCGGCTTCGGTCTTGTGCAGGATCTGCGGCGACACGATTTTCATGACCACCGGGAAACCCATGCCCTCGGCGAGGGCGACGGCTTCCTCGGCGCTCGTCGCCACGCCTTCCTTCGGCACCGGAATACCGTACACATCGCAAAGCCGCTTGGCTTCCGGCGCGGTCAGCGCGTTGCGGCCCTCGGCCTTGGCGGTGTCGAGAAGGCGGCGGACGACATCCGTTGGTCGCTCGGTGTGGAGCGGATCGATGACTGCGGTCATGGCCTTTCCTCCTTTTCAAACTGGACGGCTCACGTCTTGACGGCGAGCTCGGATGGATTTTCGGGGACGGCGGCCTCGCGCAACGCGTCGCCGGTGTTGCGCTGTCGGACCATTGCGTTTGTCCCTTTCGGGGAGGACCGCTCCCGTCCTATTCGGTGGTCAGCGGCTTGCGCGCCACACCCAGCGCGCCGCTGTCGCGGACCTCGGAAATGCGGCGTTCGTCGAAGCCGAGCACCTCGCGCAGGATCTCGTCGGTGTGCTCGCCCAGAAGCGGCGACCGCGTGACCTCGGTCGGGCTGTCCGACAGCTTGATCGGGTTGCCGACCGTCAGGTACTTGCCGCGCGTCGGGTGATCGACCTCGACGATGGTGCCGGTCTCGCGCAGCGACTGATCCTCCGCCAGCTCCTTCATCGACAGGATGGGGCCGCAGGGGATGTCGTACGTGTTGAGGATCTCCATGACCTCGAACTTCGTCTTGGTCATGGTCCATTCCTCGACGGTCGCGAAGATGTCCTTCAGGCGCGGCAGGCGGGCGGCGGGCGTCGCGTAATCCGGATCGGTGACCCACTCCGGCTTGCCGATGACGTCGCAGATCTTCGCCCACACGGGCGCCTGGGTGATGAAGTAGATGTAGGCGTTGGGATCGGTCTCCCAGCCCTTGCACTTCAGGATCCAGCCCGGCTGGCCGCCGCCCGAGGCGTTGCCGGCGCGCGGCACGGTGTCGCCGAACGCGCCGTTGGGGTACTGCGGGTACTCTTTCAGCGGGCCGCGCTCCAGCCGCTGCTGGTCGCGCAGCTTGACCCGGCACAGGTTCAGCACGGCGTCCTGCATGGCCGCCAGCACCTTCTGGCCGCGCCCGGTCTGGGTGCGCTGGTAGAGCGCCGTCACGATGCCCAGCGCCAGATGCAGGCCGGTGCCGCTGTCGCCGATCTGGGCGCCGGTGACCATCGGTGGGCCGTCGTCGAAGCCGGTCGTCGAGGCCGAGCCGCCGGCGCACTGCGCGACGTTCTCATAGACCTTGCAGTCCTCGTAGGGACCGGGGCCGAAGCCCTTGACCGAGGCGACGATGATGCGCGGGTTCAGCTCCTGGATGCGCTCCCAGGTCAGGCCCATGCGGTCGAGCACGCCGGGGGCGAAATTCTCGACCATCACGTCGCAGATGCGCACCAGATCCTCCAGGACGCGCTTGCCGTCCGGGTTCTTGGTGTCCAGCGTGATGGACCGCTTGTTGTGGTTCAGCATGGTGAAATAGAGGCTGTCGGCCTCGGGCACGTCGCGCAGCTGGCCGCGCGTGATGTCGCCCTCGCCCGGACGCTCGACCTTGATGACGTCGGCGCCGAACCACGCCAGAAGCTGCGTGCAGGTCGGACCCGACTGAACATGGGTAAAGTCCAGAACCCGCACGCCTTCGAGTGCCTTGCCCATGCCGTCTCTCCTTGTTGAGCCGCAGGCATACGGAGCCTTGCGGCGTTGCCAAACCGTTCGCCATTGAAACGAGCAGGAGTGGAAGGCGCGGGCGGTTGGTCCCGCGGGCCTCTCGATGGCTACCGAAGCCAGCCCTTTATTTCCGATATTCGCTGATTACCTTCTTTCGTTCTCGCATATTGTTTGCCGCACTGTGTTGTGTACTCCTGGACAAAACCCTGCCTGACCAATTCGCAGAGTGCCGGCCTCACGGCGGCCGGCTTCAAGCTTGCCGCCTTCGTGATAGCGAGCAGCGAGACCGGAGGTGTCGTGGCCTCGGGACCCGGCATGGCGCGCAGCGTGTTGAGCATGGTCCAGTTGACGGAAGTTGGAGAGATCACACACGCCTCCCTTGGTGCGCTGGGGATCGCTGCCTTTCGCAGTCCGTGTTGCCATCGGCTCTGGCATGCCAGATCCAATGCGATCAGGCTAAAACCTCAAGCTCGCTTGAGGTCAAGAAGTATTTTGGGGCAGTGAATCGGCCCGATCGGGCCTGAGGCGCACCACGCCTCCCGAAGCCCCCGCTTCGGCGTTGATGTGCATTTGGGCTCGAGCCGCACTCAAGTACCCTTGCCTGGTGAACGCCTGCAGCGCCAGCGCAGGCCAAGCGACCAGAGGACGCAGGAAGATGGAGAGAGCTCCGCTTTGAAACGGGAGGGAAGGCCGTTGTTCGCTGTTGTGGCAATGGCACTGAGGGAGAACCTGCATGGTTTCATCCGCATCGCTGCCGCATATCGTCCTGCTGGGCGATTCGCTCTTCGACAACTCCGCCTATGTGGGAGGCGGACCGGACGTGACGGCACAGCTTCGTTTGCGTCGGCCGTCGGGCTGGGGGCCGTCGGGCTGGGGTGCGGCTTTAAGAGCAGAAGACGGTGCCGTCGTTGCGGCTCAAGAGGTAGCAATCATGAGGTCATTCATCTGAAAACGCGACCCATGCAGAATCGTTCACCACTGTCCTGGTTGTTTTGCGCAAAATTCGTCCAATATTGCTTCTAAGAGGCGCTGCACGATGGTTGATTTTCCGCCAAGCATAGCGCTCGATGGGTGCCGGACCGCTTACTTATGCCTCCGCCAAGCTCAGTATGCATGCACTGACGAAGATGCACAAAAGGAAGATGTTCTGTGTTTTTCCTCCATGGCGAGGAATTACGCCGAGATGGTGCTGCGCCGCGGGAACATAGTCCAGCGCTGGAAAGCAAAACGATTTCTTAAAAAGGTTCTGCGAGCTTGCGGTGGTGAACACTGAGTTCAATTGGTGGTTCTGTTTCAGCGTTTGCGACAGGGCGGACGTTGCGTAGAACTTCGGCCGGATTGGCGATTCGGGTGACACGGTGATGCGTAGCAGGAAGAGCCCGTTCAAAGGGCGGCGGTTCACGGGGCGGTGATCCTGTGTGCGGTGCGCTGGTATCTGCAGTTCCCGATCAGCGACCGCGACCTTGAGCGGATGCTGGCCGACCGCGGCGGTCTTGGACCGGCAGGTGGAGGTGCTTCTGCAACGAAACGCTGCGGCAGGATCATCAGTTCCTGGTGAAGAAGGCCGCGAGCGGTGACGGCTCGCGGGGGTCGGCGTCATAGACGCAGGGGGCTGCCAGGACCGACAGCCCAAGGACGAGGATGATGGCGAGTTTAATCATGGCGGAAATCTCCTTCAGGATCTCCATCGGCGCGGCGCTCAGCCAAAGGTGAAGGCAAAAGCCGCGACACCCGGATCCAGGAAGCGGACTTCGAACGTGCGCTCCCCGATGTCGCGGCTCTGCCGCACGAGTTGGTACAGACGGGTCTGGGTGACGGTGCCATGCCCTTCGGCGTCGATGTCGGCGCCATGATTCTCGCCCGGCGCCTTGCCGTCGATGGTCACCTCGAAACGGACCGGCTGGCCATCCGCGCCCGGCCCAAGGATCAGGTGCAGGTCACGCGCGCTGAACCGATAGGTGATCCCACCCCCGGCTTGGTTGAGGGTCGCCTGTTCGGCACCGACCGTCCAGTTGCCGGTCAGGCCCCACTGGTTGAGCCTCAGTGGCTTCGTCGTGTAGCTCCGGGCGCGGTCGCCGCCCATTCCTTCCGGTGAGGCGAAGTTCGACGCCTGTTGATAACCGATGTAGGTTTCTGAGGATCGAATGTGGGCAAGGTCCGGCGCGGCCTGGGCGCCCTTGGCGTCGGGCACCACGACGTCGTTGGACGCGCTGCGATCGCCGGCTTCCGCCAGAAGCGCCTGGATGGCCTTTTCGGATTCCTGATAGTTGCCCTCGCCGAACGCGTGGTGCCGGATGCGGCCCTTGGCGTCGATAAAGTACAGCGCCGGCCAATAGCTGTTCCGAAAGGCGCGCCAGACCCTGAAATTGCTGTCGACCGCGACCGGATAGCCGATCTGGAAGTCGGTCAGCGCCTTCCGGATGTTCTGGACGTTTCGTTCGAAGGCGAACTCGGGCGTGTGCACGCCGATCACGACAAGTCCCTGATCCTTGTACTTGTCCGCCCACGCGCGGACATAGGGCAGGGCGCGGATGCAGTTTATGCACGAGTAGGTCCAGAAATTCACCAGGACTACCTTGCCCCGCAGCGCTTCCGTCGACAGCGGCGTCGAATTCAGCCACTCCACCGTTCCGTCGAGCGACGGGAATGTCCCCTCCACCGGGAGGTCGTTCTGTAACGGCTTGCCCGCCGTCCGGGCCACGGCGTTGCTGGCCACCATGCCCAGTTCAAGGTCCTGGCCCAACGCCTGATCCCCCGAACCGAAATTGCCGAGCAGGGCGCGCTCGATCCGGTCGGTGCTGGTGCTCGACAGGTTGGCGAAAAGCCCGGTGTCGAGGCCAAGCCCGATGGCGGCAACCCCCGCGATGACGGCCACGCCAAGGCCCCGGCGAACCCATTCTCCGCAACCGAGCGACCGCTTCAAGGCGGCGAACAGCCGGCCGCCGACCAGCAGCGCCAGCGCCAGCGACGTGGCCGCCCCGGCCGCGTAGGCCAGGAGGAGAAGCGTGGTCTGCAGGTTGGCGCCCTGCAGGGCCGCCCCGGTCAGCACGAGGCCGAGGATCGGCCCGGCACAGGGTGCCCAGAGCAGCCCGGTCGCCACCCCGATCAGGAGCGATCCACCGAAGGTCGGGGCCGGACCGGGCTCGCCCGCCGTATGCAGGATGCGGTTCCCGAAGGCGACGGCCGGCCGTGTCAGGATGCCGGCGACCCGCGGGGAGACCAGCGCCACGCCGAACACGGCCAACAGCGCCAGCGCGACGAAGCGGCCCAGGTCATTGACCTGGACGGCCCAACCGCCGCCGACCGCGGCCAGCGTCGCGACCGCGGCGAAGGTGATGGCCATACCGGCCAGCATCGGCAGAGTGCTCGTGACGAACGGCTTTTCCGCGCGCGCAAACACGAAGGGAAGAGCCGGCAGGATGCATGGGCTGACGATGGTCAGCATGCCCCCGAGGTAGGCAACACCCAGAAGGGTCATCATCGTTTCCTTGGGGCGGAGCGGCAGCCTGTGCCGCTCGCCTCCGGCGAAGAAGGATGGCGGGGGGAACGCGTGCGCCGGAACCGGTCAGAGCTTGGCAACGTCGACGACCGCGTCCACGAAGGCCTGCGGGGCTTCCTGGGGCAGGTTGTGGCCGGTGCCGCCGGCGACGAGCCGGTGCGCGTACTGGCCCGAGAATTTCTTGGCGTAGGCGCCGGCGTCCGGGTGGGGGGCGCCGTTGGCGTCGCCTTCCATGGTGATGGTCGGCACGGCGATCACCGGAGCTGCGGCAAGCCGCTTTTCCAGTTCGTCATACTTCGGTTCGCCCGGAGCCAGGCCAAGCCGCCAGCGGTAATTGTGGATGACGATGGCGACATGGTCGGGGTTGTCGAAGGCCGCCGCGGAGCGGTCGAACGTGGCGTCGTCGAACTCCCACTTCGGCGAGGCGAGCCGCCAGATGAGCTTGGCAAAGTCGTGCCGGTACTGGTCATAGCCGGCACGGCCGCGGTCCGTGGCGAAATAGAACTGATACCACCATTCGAGTTCGGCCTTCGGCGGCAACGGCTTCTTGCCGGCCTCCTGGTTGCCGATGAGGTAGCCGCTGACCGACACCATGGCCTTGGTCCGCTCCGGCCAAAGCGCCGCGACGATGTTGGCGGTCCGCGCCCCCCAATCGAAGCCGGCGAGCGTCGCCTTCTCGATCTTTAGGGCGTCCATCAACGCGATGGTATCGAGGGCGAGCGCCGACGGCTGGCCGTTGCGGAAGGTCTCGCCGGACAGAAACCGCGTCGTGCCATAGCCGCGCAGGTAGGGCACGATCACGCGGTAGCCCGCCGATGCCAGTGCCGGTGCGACGTCGACGAAGCTGTGGATGTCGTAGGGCCAGCCGTGCAGCAGGACGACGACGGGACCATCGGCAGGGCCGGCGTCCACATAGCCGACGTTCAGGACGCCCGCGTCGATCTGCTTCAGCGGACCGAACGGCGTGTCCGTTCCCGGCTTGATGGGGTGCGCCGTCGGCTTCGCTTCGGCGGCCTGTGCGGAGGCTGGCCCGGAGAGGCCGATCTGCGTTGCGGCAAGAGTCATGGCCGCGGTGGCCAGAAAACGGCGGCGGTCGCGGTTGATGGGGTTGGGCATCTGTCTGTCTCCGGTGCGATGGAGCAATGGGGCTGAGAGAGCCATGGAAACGGAAGCGATCAAATCGGATGCGATTGACATCTACGGATCGGTCCACGCGGCAGCGTTCCGATTTGACCGCCTCCGATCCTGGACCGGGAGGCGCGTTCTCAGGCGACGGTGATCGTGACGTCGATGTTGCCGCGCGTCGCAAGGGAATAGGGGCAGGTTCCGTGCGCGGTCTGCACCACGGTTTCGGCGGTTTCGCGGTCGAGCCCCGGCAGGCTGACGTTGAGACGGGCCGCGAGGCCGTAGCCGGTGCCGGTGGTGACGAGATCCACCTCGGCGTTGACCGCGAGGTCGGCCGGAAGTGTGATCTGCATCTTCTGGGCGGCAATGTTCATGGCGCCGATGAAGCACGCCGACCAGCCGGCGGCGAACAACTGCTCCGGATTGGTGCCCCCACCCGACGAACCGGGGGAGGACAGGGCGATGTTCAGGCGGCCGTCGTCACTGCGGGCGGTGCCGTCCCGTCCCCCGGCGGAGGTGCGGGTCCGGCCGGTGTAAATCACTTTGGTCAGCTGGGGCATGGTGGGGTCCTTGCGGGGAAAGCCCTTTATAACGTATCCGATTGTATCGGATACGATTGGAGTCTATGCAGGGAACGCGGGAGAGTCAACCTTCCGATTTCATCGGATGCGAGTTATATAGGCTCCAGGCCCTTCACATTTTCGTGTGCCGGAGAGGATGACGATGACTCCCCCAATGATGCCAGACGACCCGGCGAGCCCCAAACTGGCTGATTTCCTGTGTTTCGCGATCTATTCGGCCAACCTCGCCTACGGGCGGGCCTACCGGCCAATCCTTGAGGAACTCGGCCTTACCTATCTCCAGTACATCACCATCGTGGCGTTGTGGGAGGAAGACAACCTGACGGTCCGGGGGCTGGGTGAAAAACTGTTCCTGGAGTCCAACACGCTCACGCCGATCCTCAAGAAGCTGGAGGCGATGGGCTACGTCACCCGGCAGCGCGATCCGGAGGATGAACGTCAGGTCCGGGTGGGCCTCACCGGCGCCGGCCGCCGCCTGCGCGAGAAGGGCCTGAACATGACCCTCGTCAAGCAGACCGGCCTGCCGCCCGATGAGTTTGCAAAGCTGCAAAAGGCCGTCGCGGACCTGCGCGACACATTGCTGGAGGTGAGCAAAGGGGAGTGACGGCGCCCCGTCACCCCTTTCCGCCGGTTTCCTCCCCGGCCGCTTCCTCGATGATCCAGTCGACGAAGGCGTGGACGTTCGCTCGCGACGCGACCTGGGGCGGATACACGAGGTAATAGCCGAACCCCGCCGGGCAGGACTCCGCAAAGGGGCGGACCAGCCGTCCGGCCGAGAGATCGTCGGCAACGATCAGGCTGCGCCCCAGCAGCACACCATGCCCGTCGACGGCCGCCTGGGTCGCCGTCACCGAGGAATTGAAGCGCAGTCCCCGGTTGAGGTCGACGGCCTGCTCCAGCCCGACCATTTGCAGCCAGACCCGCCATGACGGGATCGGCCCCGCGAAATTGATCGTCTCGTCGTGCAGCAGCGTGTGTTGCCGCAGGTCGGCGACGCTCCGCAACGGAACGGCGCCGGACAGCAGCCGGGGGCTGCACACCGGAAACAGTTCCTCCTCGAACAGCAGCACGCTTTTCAGGCCGGGGTAGGAGCCGGGACCATAGCGGATGACGATGTCCACCTCGTTGGCGGAAAAATCCACCAGCCGCACGTCCGCGTCGATGCGCAGGTCGATGTCGGGGTGGCGCGTCCGAAAATGCTCGATGCGCGGCATCAGCCATTTGGCCGCGAAGGACGGCGACATGCTGACCGTCAGGATGCCGCCCGCGGCCAGCCGCTTGACCTGCCCCATGGCGGCCTCCATCAGGTCGAAGCTGCGCCGCAGGTCCGGCAACAGGATCTGCCCCGCCTCCGTCAGCAGCACGCGCCGGCCGCTGCGCCGGAACAGCGGCACGCCGAGATAATCCTCCAGCGTCCGCACCTGATGGCTGATCGCCGCCGGGGTGACGCGCAGTTCGTCCGCGGCGCGGGCGAAGCTGAGGTGGCGGGCGGCGGCCTCGAAGGCGCGGAACCCGCTGAGGGGCAGCAACGGTCGCGACATCGACAAATCCATCTTGTCGATTCGATGAGGAAAGCTCGTTTGCCGTTCTACGCGTCCTACGGCATTTTTCAACGGGAAAGCGGGGCGGCAAGACAGGGTGGTCGCAAGTTCCGACGCTCCCCCGGCTCTCGCCTCACAACAAAAATTCTCATCGTTTCAATCCACGCCAAGGGGCGTGAAGCGACCCGCGAGTGGCGGGCCATCCAAACACGCCCCTTGTTCGAACCTAAAGGAACCATCATGAGCACGCAAAAGGTTGCGCTGATCACCGGCGCGTCGCAGGGCATCGGTGCGGGTCTGGTGGCGGGCTTCCGCCAGCGCGGTTTCGCCATCGTCGCCAACTCCCGCTCCATCAGGGCCAGCGACGACCCGAACGTCGTGACCGTCGGCGGCGACGTCGCCGACCCGGACACCGCCAAGCGTCTGGTGGAGACCGCCCGTGAACGCTTCGGGCGCATCGACACGCTGGTCAACAACGCCGGCATTTTCATCGCCAAGCCCTTCACCGAATACACCGCGGCCGACTACGCGGCGGTCGTCGCCACCAACCTGACCGGCTTCTTCCATGTGTCCCAGATGGCTGCGGCGCAGATGCTGAACCAGGGCAGCGGACACATCGTCAACATCACCACCACGCTGGTGGAACAGCCGCTGGCCAGCGTGCCCGCAGCGTTGGCTTCCCTGACCAAGGGCGGCTTGGACGCGGTGGTCCGCTCGCTCGCCATCGAATACGCCGGCAAGGGCATCCGTGTGAACGCGGTGTCGCCGGGCATCATCAAGACGCCGATGCACGCCCCGGAAACGCACGAATTCCTGGCCGCTCTGCACCCGGTCGGCCGCCTGGGCGACATTCAGGACATCGTGGACGCGGTGCTCTACCTCGACGCCGCCAACTTCGTCACCGGCGAAACGCTGCATGTCGATGGCGGCCAGCACGCCGGTCGCTGGTAAGGCCCTGGCGGTAACGCCATCAAGTTGGAAAGGAGCACCCGATGCCGTACGTGAACATCCAGATCACCCGCGAGGGCACGAGTCCCGGGGCCACCGGCGCGACGCCGGAGCAGAAGGCGGCCCTGATCAAGGGGGTCAGCGACCTGTTGTTCGAGGTGCTGAACAAGCCGCACGCGGCGACCTTCGTCGTGATCGACGAGGTTCCCATGGAGAACTGGGGCATGGGCGGGTTGCCGGTTGAGGAATACCGTCGCCAGACGGCGGGCAAAACGCCCTGAACCGCCACCCGGCGGTCAACCACGAAAAGGCCCTCTCCCCTTTTGAGGAGAGGGCTGGGGGAGGAGGTTACAGGAGGCCGGCAACACACACCTATTGCTGTGCTTTCTGTTGCCCCCACTTGAGAATTTTCCCCGCCTCAAATGGAGTCTATATCGACCATTTTAGATATTCGCGGACAGTGCTTGGCCTAAAAACTTTCTTGCGACCGAAGCAGGTCCTGAAAGCAACCACGTTTTACCTAGCACGATCCAGGTGGTTGGCTAAAATACTTGTTGTTTGCGCGTCTTTAACATCAAATTTGAAGGACTTGCGCCTTCCTCCGTATGTATTCCCGATGCCCATTCAGCGCTGCGGTGCCGGGAAGAGAATCTCCACCCGGGTGCCGCGTTCGGTGTCTGGCCGCTGGATGGTGCCGTTGATCTGGGCGGCCAGCCTCGTGATCAGCCGCGTGCCCAGATTTCCGGGAAGTGCTTTTCCCTTCATCCCGACGCCGTCGTCCGCTACCACCAGAGTGGCTTCGGCGGTCTCCGGGTCTCGGTGCAGCGTGATCTGTATGGTGCCGGATCCGTCCGGAAAGGCGTACTTCGTAGCGTTTGTGATCAGCTCGTTGACGATCAGCCCCAGTGGCACGGCACGGTCGAGCGGTATCACGACCGACTGCAGGTCGGTTTCGAGGCGGATGTCGACATGCTGCAGGGAGGCGGCGTGGGCCAACCGGCTGATGTAGGCCTCCACCGCCACCACAGCCCCGTCCAAGCGGATGGCCAGGTGTTCGTGCGCCAAGCCGATCGCCATTACCCGGTCCATCAGACCGCGCAGCCGTGCTTTGACGAAGCTGTCGCTGTGCTCGTACTGTTCAAGGAGGAGCATCGAGGCGATGACCGCCAGATTGTTCTTTATGCGGTGCTGCAACTCGTCAAGCCGCAAGGATTGCGCGTCCTGCACCGCCTTGGCTTCTGCTCTGGCAACGGCGGCAGCGGCCGTCGCGGTGGCGTGATCGGCGCTCCGCTCGATCGCTATGCCCAACAGGTTGGCCATGGACAAGAGGAAATGCGCGTCGTCCGCATCGAAACGGCCGGGCTCGGTGCTGTCCATCTCCAGCACGCCCCATAGGGTGCCGCTGCAGATGACGGGCACGTTGACCAGGGAGCGGATCCCATGCCGCTGCAAAAGCGCGGGGATGCGGAACTCGTCGGTGTTTCGCAGATCGTCGACGAAGGTCGGCAGGCGGGTTTGCTGGGTGCGTCCGGCCGGGTTCGTCGCCTCGATGGCGAAGCGGGTGGTGCCAACCGCCTGCGGCGGCCAACCGACGCCGGCGGCCAATTGGAGGTCGCCGTGTACGCTGTCGTAGCGCAGGATCATGCTGTGCTGGACGCCCAGCCCGCGGGCGAGGCGGATGGCGACGAGGGGCAGCAACTGGTCGAACGGGATGTAACTTGCAAGGAGTTGGCTGAAGTCGCGGACGATGTGCTGGTGATGGCGAAGCTTGGCGAGGCTGTCGGCCCCAGGCGACTCTGTCGATCTGTCGGAATTCATGCGTCCGCTACCTGGAAGAGAGGATGTGATAGGAAAGAGAAAACGGGCTCTCCGCCTTTGCCATATACGCACGATAAGGCCGAACGGTTTCCAGCAGAGCAGGGATGTTTTGAGCTAACGTTGGCGTTCCGGGCACCGTAGGCGCGGTTGCAGAGCACCGGCTCCGCGACGACCGTCGCCGTGGTCGGGCCATGCTGAATCAGCTCCATCAGTTCATTGCGGACGATGATCTGTCCTGCTGTCGCCGCGGCGCCGCGTCCGATCCGGTATTGCTCGGCTCCCGGAGCCGGCTGGCCGGCAAGATAACGCAGGACGTCCTGCATCCAGTTCTCCGCCCCGCGCATGAAGTTCATTCCTTGACTGGCGACGGCCGGACGCAGGATCTCCGGGTCCGTCATCGGATGGTTGGAGGGCGCGAACACGTCCAGCCATTGCCGCGCGACGAAAGGCACGATGCGCGCGTGCGTTCGGGAAACACCCGGAATGTCCGTCGTCGACTTGTGGACCGGTTGCTGCGCCACGGTGGGCGGTGGCGCGGCTGCGGGCCGGCGGGTCGGGAAAAGCACCGTCCTAAGGCCCCGGCGCGGGTGCGAGCCGGGGTGGCGGCGGTGCGCTGCCCTTGGCGGCCCGCAAGTCGTCCCTGTCAGGCGATTGTGTGGTGACCATCGCCCTCTCCCTTGCGCACCGCGTCCTTCTCGTGGTGCCGGACGTAATGCGCCAGAACGATCTTCAGGACACCGGCGCGCTTCATGTCCCGGCAGGCCACGGCATGGGCAATGTCATCCTCGATCATGCGGCGGATGGTGCGTTGCCCCTCCGGGGTCTGGTCGAGGTAGGAGCCGAGTTCCGCGGCGACGATCTCCGGCAAATGCTCATGCTCGGCGATGGCGTCGATCTCCTCGCGCGTCAAACCACTCAACCCGATGCAGTCCTCGATCGTGATCATCATGGCGGCCTCCCTGGTCACGGGTGTGACACGAGTCTGGCCGGATCGAGCAGCGTGGACCTTAACCCAGGTTAGCAAGGCCCAACGTCTTCAAATGGGTCTTCAACTGGCTTGTCCTGCGCCTCCCGTGTGAAGAAGCAGCCGCAAGCTGGTTTGCGGCGACGTTGTCCACGCCGACTCCGCGCCAACCTGCTCGGCCAGCATGGCGATCAGTTCGAGGCCGGAGGAGCGCATCCGCTCCGGCGGCAGGCCAACGCCGTTATCGGACAGCCTCAGATGGATCTCCCCGGGCTTTGCCACGAGCAACGCGAGGGTGATCGTTCCGCTTCCCTGTGGGAACGCATGTTTGGCACTGTTGGTGATGAACTCGTTGGCGATCAGCCCCAGTGAGACGGCGGTGTTGTGGTCGACATACACATGGTCGACGCTGGTTCGCAGCGCGATTCCACCGGCAAGGTTGCGTCCATGAAGGGCTACGGCATTGGCGCACAATTCCACAAGATAGTCTCCCAGTTCCACGACGCCGACCTGGCTCGCCTCATACAGACGCGAATGGACAAGGCGCAGCGCCTCGACGCGCCCCTGAAGTTCCTCCAGGATGCGGATGGTTTCTTCGCTCTTGGCTTGGCCGCCTTCCAACGCAAGCAGGCTCAAGATCGCCTGGAGGTCGTTCTTGACCCGATGCTGAAGTTCGCGCATCGACATGATCCGCTGGTCTTCCGCCCGGCGCAGGAGCACGCTGGTGTTCCGCATCGTGTCGTAGACCGAGGCCAATTCCTCCAGGTTGATCGGCGGCGGCGGCGGCAACGCCGCTCCTGGTGTCTGCAGCGCTTCCGCAACCTGCACCAAACCGGTCACCGACCTGGACAGCCGACGGGCGTAGCGCAGCACCAGGAGGGAGGCGCAGCCGAGCGCAAGGACACTGATGGCGGCCGCCGACCACAGCGATCGGCGCAGGGGATCCTCGAACACGGAGGCCGGCGCGGCGAAGGCGACCGCCCATCCCGAAACCTTTGAACGCGAGAAAACGAGCGACAACGGCTCTCCCTCCAAAGCGGGGCCGGTCGCCTGCCCGGTCGGCGCCGTCTGGATCGCCTTCCGAACCCACCCAGGGGCTGGTTTGCCGACGAACTGTTCGGCGGCGCGCGTTCGTGCGACGACGACCCCGTTTCGGTCGATGATCCCAGCCACCCAACCGTCGGGAATCGGCTGCTCTCGAAGGAGGGTCTCCCATTTCGAGGTCGTCACCGCCGCGATGAGCGCGTAACGCTTGCTATCCTTTGCCTGAATGGGCACCAGGACGGCGCCGACATGCTCGTTGGCGATGGGTCCGTACAACAGGCCGGAAATCTGCGGTTGTCCGGTGGTCATCGCTTCGGCCAACTCGGGACCGATGTCGGCAATCGTCGGCACGGATGTTCCGTATGGAACTTTGGTGCTGAACACCACGCTTCCATCGGCATCGCGAAGCGTTACGTGCGACCAGTGGGAATGCTTGTCCTTGACCGCTTGAGCGACGCGATAAAGCCGTTCCGGATCGCCATCCACGACCATCGTCGCGGCAAGCGCCTCCAGGGCCGAGGTGGTGACGAGCAATTGCTGATCGAGAGCCGCCGCGATGGCGCGGACCGTGATGGCCATCTCGGCGGCGGCAAACCGCCGTTGTGTTGCCAGATTCCAGGCGACCAAGCTGATGGCAATGGCCGCCATGGCCGCCATGGCCGTGACCACGACGCTGAGAAGATGGCGGCTGATGTTCCGTCGCGCCAAACCTATCAGGGGCGGAGAGAGCGGTGAGACACTGGTCAAGAGTTGCATCGCCTAACCTCTTGATCATCAAAAGGTTTCCGACTGAATTTTAATATTTAAGTATTTATAATTTTCCAACCAACGCGGGAAATAATTTCATAATACAGAACAGCGTTTTTGCGTAGACGTTTATGGGAAATATGAAGCATGTATTTTGTCATAGTTTAAGCTATTATATTTGGCGCTTATTATGACACTAACTGCGTATGACGCAAAGCTCCTGATGGAATGCCGCCGGACTATTTTGCGGTTATGTTTCATCTCATTGGCACAGGCGTGCCGGATGGTGATCCAGATCAAGTCAATCGGCGGCACAATGAGAGACTGTTGCCGTGATGAGCCCAAGCGTTGAAAGATCGGCGGCGAAAAATCGGCGGCTGCACCTTAGCCCCAGCCGAGTTTTCGATGCCACTTTTTCCTGATGAGAGCGGCGCTCAAGCTTAACCCCGCGCATTGCACAGGAGGCGGCCATGATGCCAACCGGTGACCTTGCGGAAGTCGAGAATCTCCATGCCGAACTCATGAACGCGATCGCCTTGGCCCTGGCGAGCGGCAGGCATCGTGATCAGGATCTGCTGTTCCTTTTTCAATGGGTGCACGAGGTGGGACAGACCGAAGCAATGGACCGCGTCCGGTCCGTTGCAGGCGAGGCGCCGGACCGGACACTGGAGATGAACTGCCAAAGCGTGTTGCGGTCGCTCGTCTGCACACCGGCACACACGCCTCTCGGGATCGCCGCAAAGTGGCGGTCGCATGCGCAATGTTCGATGCTTTCGAAGTGGCTCAGGAGGCGCCGGGAGGTCCTGTGGCGCCCCATGTCATTCTGTCGGCCTTTTTCGACGCCATGGCCCAAGCTCAGCTGCTTCCGCTGGAGCGGCCAAGCCTTTCGCACTGATTCCAGGCTGAGGAGGCGGCCATGCAATCAGACTGCCAGGGGTGCCCGCTGCGACGTGACGGGTTGTGTGCAAGCGTTCCGAATGAACAGTTGCCCAGCTGGGCGGCGATCAAACGCCCGGTCCGCACCATTCGCGCCGGCGCCAGTTTGTTTGTCGAAGGTGACGAAAACGAGATGGTCTACATCGTTCGCCGTGGCTGGGCGCTGGCGTCCATGATGCACGAGAACGGTCGGCGCCAGGTGCTGCGTTTCGTCATGCCGGGAAATCTGATCGGTTTCGAGCGGGCCCCCGACGGTGGCATGCCCTGCACGGTTGAAGCGCTCACCGATCTGATCGTCTGTCCGATGCCACGCCATTCCCTGATGCGCTTTTGCCAACAGGTGCCGAACGTTGCCTTGCGGATGGCATCCTTGCTCGCGGCCGAAACGATCTCCGATTGGCGGCTTCTGGGTGGGCTCGGCACCCGCACCGCCGCGGAGCGGATCGCCCGGCTTCTGCTCGCCCTTTACAATCGGCAACGGCAAAGGGCCGCACCGGACATTTCGGACGTGACGTTGCCGATCAGTCAGGTCCTCATTGCCGATGCCACAGGGCTGACACCGGTCCACGTCTGTCGGACGCTGAAAGAGATGCGGACAGCCGGACTGCTGTCCTTTGCGAAAGGGCACCTGCGTGTGCTCGATTGGATGCGGCTTACGGAACTGGCCGAGATGAGCGATGCCACGGCACCTCAGCCACTATCCAAGCAGGACGCGTCGTTGCCGCTCAAGATCGATGGGAGCGGGACCGGCCGCTACAAGCTTTCCGGATGCCATTCTTGAACCTGTGCAGGGGGGACGGTAATCCCACCATCATTCCGTTGGTCGTCCCGCAGCGCCTCACCGTGATGGGGGCACCGCCCCGATGAGGACAAGCGTGGCGACGCGCCCCCGGCCGTGGCGGGCGACGTAGCGGGTGGCCTCGCCGACCTGGGCGGAACGCTTGTGGCCTCGGCGGTCGTGGGAGATGACGCGGAAGCCCTTGTCCGCGAAGAACAGCATCCGGCTGTCCCGGTCGTCCGCGCTGAGCGGCCAGCCATGGAGAAGGACGATGGGCTGCCCGCTGCGGGGACCCCATCCTTGTAGAAGATCGAAACGCCGTTCACCGGCATGACGCTGACCAAGGCCGTGCACAGCTCAGGGATGCACGCCGCGCCGTCCCGTCGCCGTGCTATGGACCGGAGCGGCGTCGCAATCCTCGCAATCGACCCCGCCGATTCCCGCGGCGCTCAGGTGGTGGCTCAACTCGGTAAGGATCTGCTCGGATGCCGCGAGAGGGCGCGCACCCTGCCGGACAGCGCCTTCAGCACAACATTCCGGCGAGTCATGGGCGTCTCGCTGGCACACTAGCGGATGGAAGCGGATAGACAGGTCGCTTCGGATCACGGGTCCACGATCAAGAGCTGATCCCCCGTCACATGCACTTTCCCAAAGCGGATTGGCTGCTTTCGGGAGAGAGAGTGGCCCGATCGACGATCAGGGAGGAAGAGCCGGACCTAGCGCGCCATCGCTTGCAGATAGGCGATGACGTCATCGGTCTCCGATCGTGTAAGATTCAGGTCGGGCATCGGCGGATGAGGAAAGATCAGCCATTGCCGCAGCCAATTCGGATTGTGGTTTGGATCGCGCGCGATGCTGGACAAGGTCGGCACCGCGTCGGTGCCGCGTACGGCACGGCTGTCCGCATCGCCGTCCGGGATTACGTGGCAGGCGGCGCACCAACGGTCGGCAATGCTTCTGCCGGCTTCCGCGTCCGCCGCCTGGCTCACGTCCGCCATGGGAAACGCCACCACCAGCACCCCCGCGCACAGGCCCGTTTTCATGGCAAGCCTCCCTTCAGGGACATCAGGTAGGCGACGACATCGTCCGTTTCTTCTCTGGACAGGCGGATGTTCGGCATGACGGGGTGGGATGTCTGCAGATAACTGCGCAGAGCCATTTCCGTGATCCCGGGATCGCGCATGCGCTCCACCAAGTCTGGCGCAGCAAGATCCTCCTGCATGGGAGGCGGCTTGGCTGTTGGGGGCTGCGAGACGCGGTGGCATTCGCCGCAGACCTCTTCGACCAGGCGGCGCCCGAAGCCGACTCTGCCCGGCCCGTCGGCCGCGGCGTGCGCGAACGCGGTGACCATCAACGAAGCAATGGTTGCTCCGACCGCTAGTCTGGGCAATCGGCACGGAATGTCGACCATGTCAGGCCTCCCTGTGCCAAAAAGGCTGTTGCAATGGATACAGCGTCTCGCGCCGAAACGGTCGACGGCCCGACGCCAGCGACAAGCCGGAACGTGTCTGCAATGATCCAGTTCATGCTAGGACTTGGGGGCACAGGACGTCCACGCTTCGGACGAGGTATATGGCGGACAGCACTCGAAAGTGCGTAAGACGACAGTGACCTGTCCCGCGTAGCCTTGTCGTAATCCTTCGACCAGCGGACCGCGCGCCTCCCGGCGGACCGGCCGCCCTCTCGTCCGTGGCCATCCTTGAGCGGAAAAAAGCCCACCGGCGAAGAGCCGATGGGCTTGAAGGGGGCAGAAAAACGGGAGGTTACTCGTCCAGCGGGACGCAATCGATCAACGATCGTGCGGTTATCCTAGCGGCTGGTTGCCCTCCCATCCTTGACGGCGGTCAAGCCGTCAAGGAAACGTGCTTATTTCGTCAGCTGTTCTTTTTCAGGAAGGCGATCAAGTCCTTGCGGGCCTGCTCATTCTTCACGCCGGCGAAGGCCATCTTGTTGCCGGGAACGGCGCCCTTCGGGTCCGCCAGATAGGCGTCGAGCGTCGCCTCATCCCAGGCACCGGCGTTCTTCATGGCGTCGGAGTACTTGTAAGCCTCGACGGAGCCGGCCTTGCGGCCGACGACGCCGTGCAGGTTCGGGCCGACGCGGTTGGGGCCGCCGGCCTCGATGGTGTGGCAGGCCTTGCACTGGTTGAACACCTTCTCGCCGGCGGCGGCGTCCTGCGCGGCGGCAAAGCCGGGGGACGACGCAACCAGCCCGAAGGCGAGCAGGGCAAACATGCGCTTCATAGGGGTTTCCTCGTTCAACGGACTCAAAAGTCAGCCGGCCACGCGGGAAGCGACGGTCCGGCGGACATCGGATGGCGGGCGCGTCAGGCGGCCGGGGCGTCGGCGTAGGCCGCACCCGCCATGTTGTGGAAGAAGCCGTTCTCCAGCGGGACCGCGGTCATGCCGCGCAGTTCCGCCATCACGTCCTGTCCGCTGCGCTCGCCGTCCAGAACAGAGCGGAAGGCCGTGGCGACGGCGACCATGTCGAGGTCCTGCGGCGACAGGCGGAAGCGCTGGATGCCCATCGCCCGCAGCCGGTCGATCTCCGCCGCCAGCGCCAGATAGCCGTGCGACAGCGTCTGCGTGCCGTTGACCGACAGGAAGGGCTGGCCGTCGACGGTGCTCACCGGCATGCCGTCCGGATCGTTGGCGCAGACGAACTGGCAGCCGTCCTTGTGCAGCGCGTGCGCCCGCGCGTGGTAGCAGCGGGCGGAGATGGCGAGCGGCGCCCGCCCGAACACCTGCACCTCCATGGACAGGCCGAGCGCCGCCCCCGTCTTCGCCATCATGGCGACGGAGGCGGCGGGAAGCTCCGCCGGCAGCGACACCGCGACGGCGCCGCGCCCGGCCAGCCACGCCAGCGTCGCCTCGTTGTAGCTGTTGATAAAGGGGCCGACGGCGTGGCGGCGTCCCTCCAGCAGGGCCAGCGCGCCCATGTCGTTGGCCTCCACCGGCAGCAGGTCGCTCTCCACGAGGTCGCGCATCGCCGTGCGCTCGCGGTCGCTGCCGACCAGGATCGGGCTGGCGAGCCAGACCTCCTTCCCGGCGGCGGCCAGACGGGCGATCACCTCGTCCATGACCGGGGCGAGGAAGGGCGCGCGCTTGGAGCAGACGATCTCGCCGACGACGACGGCGTCGACCGGCGCCTCGTCGGCGATGCGGGCGTAAAAGTCGCGCCAACGCTCCGCCGGCCAGTTGAACAGGACGGGGCCAAGGGTCAGGGTGGGTTTCATGAACGCAACTCCTCAGCGCCACGCGCGGGTGTAGGCGCCGGTGGTCTGGGCCCCGCCCTCGACCATGGCCTCCAGGTCGAGCGCCGGCACGGGCAGCCCGCGGTCGAACGCGTCCAGCGCCCGGCGGTAGGCGGCGACCACGGCGGCGATGTAGGCCTTGCCGCGCTGGCGCCCTTCGATCTTCAGGGCGCACACCTTGGCGGCCTTCAACTCCGGCAGCAGGGCCAGCGCGTTGAGGCTGGTCGGCTCCTCGAACAGGTAGGCCGGATCGCGGGAGGTGCCGCCGCCGGGCACGAAGCGGCCCTTGCACAGCGTCGGGTAGCCCGCCGGTTCCCCGGCGCCGAAGACGTTGATGGTGAAGCCGCCGAGGCGCGACGCCAGCGCCTCGCCGCGCGGCTCGTAGCGGACATGGCTGGCCGGGGAGCAGACGCCCTGCTTGTTGGGCGACAGCCCGGTCGCGTAGGAGGACAGCGAGCAGCGCCCCTCCGCCATCGGGCAGAGGCCGCCGAAGACGAAGACCTCGGTCTCCACGTCGACCTCGGCGTTCAGCCGGGCGATCTCCGGCACGGTCAGCACGCGGGGCAGCACGACCCGCCGCACGCCGAAGGCCTCGCGGTAGAGCCGGATCGCCTCGGCGTTGGCGGCGGAGGCCTGGACGGACAGGTGGAGCCGCAGCTCCGGATGATGCTTCGCCGCGTAGTCGAGCAGGCCGAGGTCGGCGAGGATGACCGCGTCCGCCTTCAGCCGCGCGGCGTCGTCCACCGCGCGCTGCCAGGGGGCGAGGTTGCCGGCCTGGGGGTAGGTGTTGATGGCGACGAAGACCTGGACCGACCGCGCGTGGGCGTAGGCGATGGCCTCGGCCAGCTCCGGCCGCGAGAAGTTCAGGCCGGGGAAGTTGCGTGCGTTGGTCTCGTCGCGGAAGCCCAGATAGACGGCGTCGGCGCCCGCGTCCACGGCGGCGCGCAGCGCGGCGGGGTTGCCCGCCGGGCAGATCAGTTCGAAGGACCCCATGCCGTTACGCTCCCTGCCGCGGGCCGATGAGCCGCCGCTCCAGCATGGTCATGCCCCAGCGCACCGGCGGCGGGGCGAAACGGCGCGCCGTGGCGAGCAGGTCGAGCGCCCGCCCGGCGTTGCGCCGCGCCACGGGCAGGGCGTGCCGCAGCGGACCGGCCGCGGCGGCGACGTCGCCGAACAGGTCCATCTCCTCGCCGTCCAGCGTGTTGCGGAGCGCCAGGATCAGCGCGGTGTCGCCCTCGATGGAGAGTTCACGGCGGAAGAACAGCGCGTCGCCGTCGATGCGCCCTTCCAGCAGGTCGAGCAACCGCGCGCAGGGGCCGCGCACCGTGGCCTCCGCCTCGGCGGTGCGGTCGCAGACCCGCAGGGCGAGGGTGGGGCCGACGCGGAGCAGCAAGGCGGCGGGCGCGTCCACCGGATCGATGAGCAGGCGGGCGTCGGGCAGCTCGCCGAGGGCGGCGAAGGCGCGCGGGTGGCGCGCCTCCAGAATCCGCAGCAGCCGGTCGAGCAGCAGGCCGCCGGCCCGGTCGCCGAGTCGCCGCGCGAACCCCAGCCCGGCCCGCGTCAGTTGGACTTCGACGTCGCGGGCACGGGTGTCCGGGGCCATCTCCTGGGCCTTATCCTGAGCCATAAAGCCGGGATCGCGCATACGCCTGTCTCCTTCCCTTCGGAATGGTCGTGTGGCGGGCGGAGCCCGCCGGGCTTCGGCAATACAGCCCGGTGGTCATACCATCCTTGATGACGGTCAAGCCCAAGGTCCCGAAACACCGCCTGGGGCGATCAGCCGCACATGCCGCCGCAGCAGGAGCCGGAGCGCCGGGCGACCAGACGCTCGTAAGACAAGTGCAGCTGCCCGGCCGGTGGGATGACCCCCTGCATCAGGTCGAGCACCTGCTCCGCGCTGGTGCCCGGCGGGCAGTCGGTGATCTCGCAGACCAGCCCGCCGTCCGCCACGCCGAGCGGCGTCTCGGCGGCGACCGCGCTCGCGTGCCCACCGCGCCCGATGCGCACCCGCAGGGAGGTCGCCGGCGCGGTCCCGGACTCGGGCCGCCCGATGCGGACCCGCCAGCGCTCCGGCCCGCGCTCCAGATAGGTCCAGCTCACCGCATCGCCGAACAGCGCCTGGACCTGGAGATAGAGCGGTCGCGGGTCATGGTTGTTGACCAGCACGAAGCCGCGGCCCGGCGCCAGATCCTGCGTGGCCTGGAGGATCAGCGGGTGGCGCTGGTGGGGCGGAATGGACTGGACGTCGATGACCGGCTCGGCCGCGGTGGACTGTTCGGCGATCTGCATGGGGGAGGTCCGAAGGGTTGCGATGTGGCGGCAAGCCTAAAGGACCGGTCCTATCGGCTCTTTGTTCCAGGACAAATTGAGACCTTGGTCCCGGCTTCGAGTTTCAAGCGGAGCGCAGGCGGGTTGCGGCGCGGCGCGCGGGCGGTCATCTTGGAAGGCAACCTTTCCGTGACGGCTGCCCGCAAGGGTGGGCGGCACGGCCTTTTGAGGATGGTCCGATGACGCCGCTTTCCCCCGATCCCGCCAGTCTGCGTGGCCTGCGGCTGTTTTCCGGTCTGGACGCGGCGGCCCTGGCCGAGATTGTCCGGTCCGCCCAGACCCGGCGGATCGAGAAGGGAACCACCATCTTTTCCCAGGGCGACCGGGCGGCCCTCTGCCACGCGCTGATCGACGGGCGGGTCAAGATCGTCCAGACCGGGGCCGACGGGCAGCAGCTGGTGGTCCGCTACATCGGCGCGGGGGAGATGTTCGGCACGGCCGCAGTCTTCTCGGGCGGCATCTACCCTGCCGACGCGCTCGCCACGGTCGATTGCGTCGGCGTCCACTGGACCGCCGCCACGATGGGCGAGCTGATGGAGCGCTACCCTCGCATCGCGCTGAACGCCCTGGACATCGTCGGCCGCCGCCTGCAGGAGGTGCAGACCCGCCTGCGCGAGCTGTCCACCGAGCGGGTCGAGCGGCGGGTCGCCCACGCGCTCCTGCGTCTGGTGCGTCAGGCTGGCCGCCGGGTGGGGAACGGCGTCGAGATCGATTTTCCGCTGTCCCGCCAGGACATCGCGGAGATGACCGGGACCACGCTGCACACGGTGAGCCGCATCCTCAGCGGCTGGGAGGGGCAGGGGATCGTCGAGGGCGGGCGCCAGCAGGTGACGATCCGCCAGCCGCACGCCCTGGTCGCCATCGCCGAGGATCTGCCCAAGCCGGAAAAGCCGGACGACGCCTCCAAGCCGGGCGGGAAATAGACGGGGCGGACCCTTCGTTCCGTTTGCGCCGGCGCAAAGAGACGCGCGTTCCGGTGTGCTACGGTGCCGGGATGATCGCCCCGCCATCACACTGCGCCACCGCGGCCTTGCCCTCGTCCTCCGACCTTGTCGAGGATGTGCTGGAGCGCTGGCCGTCGACCATTCCCGTGTTCCTCAAGCACCGGATGGCTTGTCCGGGCTGCCCCATGGCGCGTTTCCAGACGATCGCCGAGGTGGCGGACGACTATGGGCTGGACACCGACGCTCTGCTCGACGAGTTCGCCCGGGCCATCGCGGCCGAGGGGTGAGGCCTTCGCCGCCGGCTCGCCATGGCGGGCGCGGCGGTTCGGGCGGTTCGGGGGAGACGCCCTCAGCGGTTCGCCGTCTTGTCGGCGAGGGCGGCGCGGTCGATGACGTCGTACAGCTCCAGGTCCTCGCGGGCGATGCGGTGCTTGAGCGCGGTCACCACCTCCCGCGTTTCGCGGACGAAGGTCTCCGGGTCCTTGGACACCGCCAGCGGGCCGGGCCAGCTGGACCGGTAGCGGTCGAAGCGCGCCCGCAGGCTGCCCATCTCGGCCTGGAAGCGCGCCGCCGTGGCGCGCAGCGCCGGGGTCGGGTGGGCCAGCAGGCGCGGGTAGAGCGCGCTGTCCTCCAGCGACAGATGGACGGTGAACACGCCGAACAGGTCGCGGACCGCCGTGGCGAGGGCGGCGGCGTTCGCCACCGGAGACGGTGCCGCCAGCAGGGAGTCGATCCGGTCGACGAGCTGCCCGACGGTGGCGTGGTGATGGCGGTACAGGGTGGTGCTGATGGCTGCACTGGACATGACGAGGTCTCCAACCGGGGCCGCCAGCGAATGGGCGGTGCGTGACGGTGAGAGTGCCGGCGGGAGCGTCGCCGTTCGTTGTGCCAGAGCAAGCAGGGGAAGGGTGGGCGAAGAAACGACGCGGCGGGGAGCGGGGCGTTCGGCCCCGCTCCCCGCCGCGGTTAAGGCGAAGGCACTCTCCGGAACGCTCAGTCGTCCCCATGCCCGTGGGCGAGCGCCGGGCCGGTCGGCACCGCCGCCGGCTTGCCGGCCCCGACCATCGTACGCAGCAGGACGTAGAAGACCGGTGTCAGCATCAGGCCGAACAGGGTGACCCCGATCATCCCGGCGAACACCGCCACGCCCATCGCGTGGCGCATCTCGGCGCCGGCGCCGGTGGAGGTGACCAGCGGCACCACGCCCATGATGAAGGCGATGGAGGTCATCAGGATGGGCCGCAGCCGCAGCCGGCTGGCCTCGATGGCGGCCTGGACCACGCTGCGCCCCTGATGCTCCAGCTCGCGGGCGAACTCGACGATCAGGATGGCGTTCTTCGCCGACAGGCCGACCAGCACCATGAAGCCGATCTGCGTGAAGATGTTGTTGTCGCCCCCCGTCAGCCACACCCCGGCCAGCGCCGACATCAGGCTCATCGGCACGATCAGCAGGATGGCCAGTGGCAGGGTCAGGCTCTCGTACTGGGCGGCCAGCACCAGGAAGACGAGCAGGATGCTGATGGGGAAGATCCACAGCGCCGCGTTGCCGGCCAGGATTTCCTGATAGGTCAGGTCGGTCCATTCGAACCGCACGCCGCGCGGCAGGGTCTCCTGCGCGACGCGCTCCGCCGCCGCCTGTGCCTGGCCCGACGAATAGCCGGGGGCCGGGCCGCCGTTGATGTCGGCGGCGGTGTAGCCGTTGTAGCGGACCACCATCTCCGGCCCGTAGCTCTGCTTGACGGTGACCAGCGAGGAGAGCGGCACCATGTCGCCCTGGGCGTTGCGCGTCTTCAGCAGGCCGATGTCGGCGGATTCGGCGCGGAAGGGCGCGTCGGCCTGGACCCGGACCTGGTAGACGCGGCCGAAGCTGTTGAAGTCGTTCACGTAGAGCGAGCCGAGATAGATCTGCATGGTGTCGAACACCTCGCCGATGGGCACGCCCTGCTGCTTGGCCTTCACGCGGTCGAGATCGACGTCGAGCTGCGGCACGTTGATCTGATAGCTGGAGAAGGCCGGCCCCAGCTCCGGCGTTTCCATGGCCTTCTTCAGGAAGGAGCCGACCGCCGCGTTCAGCGCCTCGTAGCCCAGCGCGCCGCGGTCCTCGATCTGCATCTTGAAGCCGCCCAGCGTGCCGAGGCCCATCACCGGGGGTGGCGGGAAGATGGCGACGAAGGCTTCCTTCAGGCCGGCGTAGCGTTTCTGCAGATCACCGGCGATGGCGGCGGCGGAGAGCGACGGGTCCTTGCGCTCGGCGAAGGGCTTCAGCGTGACGAAGACGATGCCCGCGCTGGAGCTGTTGGTGAAGCCGTTGACCGACAGGCCGGGGAAGGCGACGGCGCTCTGCACGCCGGGGCGGGCGAGCGCGATGTCGGTCATCTCGCGGATCACCGCCTCCGTGCGGTCGAGCGAGGCGCCGTTGGGAAGCTGGGCGAAGCTGATGAGGTATTCCTTGTCCTGCGCCGGGACGAAGCCCATCGGCACGGTGCGGCCGAGCAGCACGGTGACGCCGAGCAGCCCGACATAGACCAGCATCATCAGCCCCTTGTGCCGCACCACCCCGCCGACGCCGCGGCCGTAGCCGGTCGAGGCGCGGTGGAAGACGCGGTTGAACAGCCGGAAGAAGCCGCCGAAGACCTTGTTCATGGCGCGGGTCAGCCAATCCTGCGGCTGGTCGTGGCCGCGCAGCAGGACCGCCGCCAGGGCCGGCGACAGGGTCAGCGAGTTGAAGGCGGAGATGACGGTGGAAATCGCGATGGTCATCGCAAACTGCTTGTAGAACTCGCCGGTCAGGCCGCTCATGGCCGCCAGCGGGACGAAGACGGCGACCAGCGTCAGCGCGATGGCGATGATCGGGCCGCTGACCTCCTGCATGGCGCGGTAGGTGGCCTCCTTGGCGGACAGGCCGTTCTCGATGTTGCGTTCGACGTTCTCGACGACGACGATGGCGTCGTCCACGACAATGCCGATGGCCAGCACCATGCCGAACAGCGACAGCGCGTTGATCGAGTAGCCGAGCGCCAGCATCAGCGAGAAGGTGCCGACGATCGACACCGGAACCGCCAGCAGCGGGATGATCGAGGCGCGCCAGGTCTGGAGGAAGACGATGACCACCAGCACGACCAGGGCGACGGCCTCCAGCAGCGTGTGGATCACCGCGTCGATGCTGGAGCGGACGAACTGCGTCGGGTCGTAGACGATGCTGTAATCGACGCCGTCCGGCATGTCGGCCTTGAGATCGGCCATGGTCGCCCGGATGGCGTCGGAGATGGCCAGCGCGTTGGCGCCCGGCGACTGGTTGATGCCCAGCGCCACCGCCGGCTTGTTGTCGAGCAGCGAGCGCAGGCCGTACTGCGCCGCCGCCAGCTCCACACGGGCGACGTCGCGCAGCAGGGTGACGCCGCCCTGCTCGCCGGTCTTCAGGATGATCGCGCCGAACTCCTCCGGCGTCGTCAGGCGGCCTTGCGCGTTGATCGAGAGCTGCAGGGGCGTGTCGGGCAGGGAGGGGGAGGCGCCGATGACACCCGCCGCGACCTGGACGTTCTGCTCGCGGATCGCCGCCACCACGTCGGACGCGGTCAGGCCGCGCTGGGCGACCTTGTTGGGGTCGAGCCAGACGCGCATGGAATAGTCGCCGGCGCCCCACACCTGCACCTCGCCGACGCCGCTGATCCGGCTCAACCGGTCCTTGACGTTCAGGATGGCGTAGTTGCGCAGGTAGGTCATGTCGTAGCGGTCGTTGGGCGACAGCAGATGCACGACCATGGTCAGGGTGGGCGAGCTCTTGACCGTCGTCACGCCCAGCCGCTGCACGTCGGACGGCAGGCGCGGCAGCGCCTGGGCCACCCGGTTCTGCACGAGCTGCTGCGCCTTGTCCGGGTCGGTGCCCAGCCGGAAGGTCACGGTCAGCGCCATGTTGCCGTCGCTGTTGGCCTGCGACTGCATGTACAGCATGTTCTCGACGCCGTTGATCTGCTCCTCCAGCGGGGAGGCGACCGTTTCAGCGATGACCTTGGGGTTGGCGCCCGGGAACTGGGCGCGCACGACGACCGACGGCGGAACGACTTCGGGGTATTCGGAGATGGGCAACTGGAACAGCGAGATCGCTCCCGCCAGGAACAGCGCCACCGACAGCACGCCCGCGAAGATCGGGCGGTCGATGAAGAATTTCGAGATGTTCATGATGGCCTTCCCAGCGGGCGGCATGGAGTTTGGATGCAAGGCCCCCTCCGTCCCCCGCGGTGCGGCGGACGGTTGGGCAGGGGGCGGGGCTGTTACTGGTTCGCGGCGGTCTCGATGGCGTCCGCCGGCTTGCCCATCGCCACGGTCTTCGGGCTGATGCGGGCTCCGGGCCGGGCGTGCTGGATGCCGTTGACGACGATGCGCTCCCCGGCGGCGAGGCCGCTCTTGACCACCCGCAGCCCGTTCTGCGCGGCACCCGGGATGATCTCGCGGTACTGCACGGTGTTGTCGCCGCCGACCACCAGGACGAATTTCTTGTCCTGGTCGGTGTTGATGGCGCGGTCCTCGACCATCAGCGCGTCGTGCGGGGTGCTGCCGCCGACCTTGACGCGGGCGTAGAGGCCGGGGACCAGCATCCCGTCCGGATTGTCGAACTTGGCGCGCACGCGGATGGTGCCGGACACGGAATCGAGCCGGTTGTCCACATGCTCCACCGTGCCGCCGCGCGAATAGCCGTTCTCGTTGGCGAGGCCGAGTTGGACCGGCACGTCGGCGGCGTCCTTCACGCTGGCGATGTGGCGCAGGTAGGTCTGCTCGTCGACGTCGAAGGAGGCGTAGATCGGCGAAACCGAGACCAGGGTCGTCAACGGGGCGGCGGAGGCGCCCGACGCCACGACGTTGCCCACCGTCACCTCGGCGCGCGAGACTCGGCCGGAGATGGGTGCGGTGACCTGGGTGTGCTCCAGGTCGATGCGGGCGAGGTCGAGCGCCGCCTGCGCCGCCTTCAGGTTGGCGGCCGCCTCGCGGGCGGCGTTTTCCTTCTCATCCAGCGTCTGGCGCGAGACGGTGTTGTTCTGCACCAGCCGCTGGGCGCGGTCGAGGTCGGCGGCGGTGAAGCGCACCGCGGCCTGCGCGGCGGTGACCTGGGCCTCGGCGCGCGCGACCTCGGCGACGTGGGGGCGCGGGTCGATGGTGAAGAGGGGATCCCCCTTCTTTACCAAAGCCCCGTTGCGGAAATGCACGGCGGTGATGGCGCCGGACACCTGCGGGCGCACCTCCACCCGGTCCACCGCCTCCAGGCGGCCCGAGTAGGACTGCCAGTCGGTGATCTTGCGGGCGACGACCGGCGCCACGTCCACCTCGGGCGGCGGCGGGGCGGCGGTGGCCGCCGCGGGGGCGTCGGCGTGGCCCTGGGTGGCGACGACACCGGCGACACCGGCGGTCGCGGCGCCAACGGCGAGAAGGAGGGCGAGCTTGGACGGAGACAACGACATGGGATCACTCTCCTGGAGGAGTCAGACGAGGGCGCCGCGGCCGTCCGCGGGGGACAAACGGCGGCGGAAAAAGTCGGCAACCGCCAGCAGCGCCGGGCGGTGGCCCGGCAGGGCGGCGTGCGAAATAGCGGGGAAGCGGGTGACCTCGGTGGGCACGCCGGCTGCGATCAGGTTGGCGGCGTACTGCTCCGCCTCGATCCGCAGGACGTCCTTCTGCGCAGTGACGATCAGCGTCGGCGGCAGCCCGGCCAGCCGGCGCGAATCCAGCGGCGCGGCGTAGGGGTGCACGCGCTGCGCCGCCTCGGGCAGATAGGCGCGGTAGCAGCGGGCGTAGGCGGTGGCCGGAACGTCGCACTGCATCGCCTGGGCGTCGCCGGCGCGGGTCAGGCTGGGGTCGAGCATCGGGCCGAGCAGGGCCTGCGCGCGGATGTCGACCTCGCCCTGGTCGCGCGCCAGAAAGGTCAGCGAGGCGGCGACATGGCCGCCGGCGTCGTGCCCGGCGACGCCCAGCCCGCCCGTGGCGATGTTCAGGTCGCGCGCCTCGGCCAGCGTCCACAACGCCGCTTGGTGGGCGTCGTGGGCGGCGGTGGGAAAGCAGTGGGCCGGGGCCAGCGAATAGCCGACCGAGACGACCAGCGCCGGCACGCTCTCCGCGATGGCGGCGGCGGCGGTCTCCGCCTCCTCCAGCGAACCGGAGGTGAAGCCGCCGCCGTGCAGGTAGAGCAGGGCCGGAACGGTCAGCCCGATCAGCGGCCGGTAGAGCCGCAGCCGGATGTCCTGGGCGTGGCCGGCGATGGTCCGGTCATCGACCGCGAGCCGGCATGGCTCCGTTCCGGTAGTGCGTGTGTTCGACTGATCCGACGAGCGGCCCATGATCCGACGGTGCCCCGGCACCCCTCCCGCATTGCAACAGGAGGGAGTGTGGGCGTTACGCCGGTCGGAATAAATACGCGGTCAACGGCAACACAATTCGGATCGGATGAACAATCCGGTCTGCATACTCACATCACACAGAGGCAGGCGTCCTCCGGCTCGGCGGCGGCGGGAGCCGGCACGGGCTTCTCCCGCTCCGGGCACTCGTAGCCGTCGATCTCCTCGCCCTGCATCAGCGGGCAGCCCTCGAACAGCTCGGCGACCCAGTCGACGAAGGCGCGGACCTTGGGCGACAGGTGGCGGTTGTGCGGGTAGAGCGCGGAGATCGGCATCAGCGCCGGGCGCCAGTCCTTCAGGATCTCCACCAGGGCGCCGCTGCGCAGGTGGGGCAGCGCCATGAAGCGGGCGATCTGCCCGATGCCCAGCCCCTCCAGCGCGCAGGTGACGTAGGCGTCGGCGTCGTTAACCGAGACCGGGCCGTTCAGCTTCACCTCGTGGGTGACGCCGTCGCGCTCGAAGCTCATCTCGTGCATCTTGCCGGTGCGGGTGAAGTAGTTGACGGCGGTGTGGCCCTCCAACTCCTCGATGGTCCGGGGCGTGCCGTGGCGGGCGAGATAGGCCGGGCTGGCGACGGTCACCGGGCGGAAGGCGCCGACCCGGCGGGCGATCAGGCTGGAATCCAACAGTTCGCCGACGCGCAGCACGCAGTCGACCCCCTCCTGGATCAGGTCGATGGGGCGGTCGCTCATCCCGATCATGATCTCGATGTCGGGGTAACGGGCGTGGAACTCGTGGATGGTCGGGATGATGATGAGCCGCCCGACCGAGCCCGGCATGTCCACCCGCAGCCGCCCGCGCGGCGTCTTGCGGGCGCTGGTGAAGGAGGTTTCGATCTCCTCCAGGTCGGACAGGATGCGGGTGGCGCCCTCCAGATAGGCGGCGCCGTCGAGCGTCAGGCTCAGCTTGCGGGTCGTCCGCTGGAGCAGGCGCACGCCCAGCGCCGCCTCCAGATTCTGTATGGTCGTCGTCACCGAGGCGCGCGGCAGGCCCAGCGTGTCGGCGGCCTTGGTGAAGCTGTTGACCTCGACGACGCGAACGAAGACGCGCATCGCGTGCAGTTTGTCCATGGTCGGTCCATCGACGCAGTGGGAACGGCCCGTACACGAATGGAGCGGGCCAAGCTGCTCAATCTAAGCACAGCCCGGGCCGAAGTCGATGAAGCTTTGGTGGGGCGGAACGGTGGCCCGGCAACAGATCTCCACCAACCATCAAGGCCGCGCCACGCCGAACAGCGTCAGCAGTCCGTCGCCCAGCGCACCGCGCCAGGCGAAGAGGTCGTGCCCGGCGGCGTAGTCCCGGTAGGCGACCGCGTAGCCCTTGGCTTCCAGCACGTCCCGCAGGTGGCGGGAGCTTTCAAGGATGCCGATCTCGCCGTCGCTTCCGCTCTCGAACAGGCCGGCGCTGAGAAAGAAGCGCACCGGCCGCCGGTCGCCCGACGCCACCAGACCGGCCACATGCTCCGGTCGGTCGGGCGGTGCATCGGCCGGATGCCACCAGAAGGAGCCGGACATCGACAGCGCATTTCCGAAGCGGTCCGGACGGGCCAGCGCCGCGGACACCGCCGCCAGCCCGCCATAGCTGGACCCGGCCAGCACCGTGCGGTCGGGCCGGGGCCGGATGCCCATCCGATCGCTCAACCAGGGCAGAAGCTCGTCGGCGAGCATCGCGGCGAACGCGGGATTGCCCGGCAATTCGCGCTCACGCGCATCGGCGGTGGGGTTGGCGACGAAAACGGCGACGGTCGGCGGCAGGCGGCCATCGCCGGTCAGCCGGTCGAGCATGGTTGGAACCGGCGCGCGCTGATCGAGATAGTCCGGCCCATCGAAGAGCAGCAGCAGAACCGTGTCATTCCCCGCCGGATCGACTCCGGGGGGCGCATAGACCGCGACGTCGCGCGTGTTGCCCAGAATGTGGCTTGTGAACCGTTCGGCAACGAGCTGTCCGGCCGGTTCCGCCCATCCGCTTTCGAAGCCCGGCTGGGGCGGGGCGCCGGGCAGTTCCACCAGGGAAACCTGATTGTAGGGGTCGGGCGCGTCAGCCGGCCAGGGGCGCTGGTTCAGCGGATCGGCCTGAAGCTGCGCCAGGATCGCCATCCGGCATTCGCGGCAGGTTCCCGGAAAGTCCGGCACGTCCGGCGCGATCTGGTAGGACAGACGGGTGGAGACGGGGACGACGTAGCTCTTGAACCAGACGTCGGTGCCGCCGAGCCGTTCGAAGGTTTCGTGGCGGGAGTTCGGACCACCCAGCAGGCGCACATTGCGGCGCGCTCCCCGCGCCAGAAAGGTCATCATGACCTGCTCCGAACCCGGCGGGTCGATCAGCGGCTCCACCAACGGCGTGCCGCGCCGGGCGACGTCCTGCCAGAAGGCATCGGTGCCGCCGCCGCGCTTCACCGTCTCCGCGAGGGCGGCGATGGTCGGGCTCGGATGCCCTTGAAGGACCGGATGTTGGTCCGCCACGGCGATGCGGCGGGTCAGCGCCAGTCGATAGCCGCCGGCCCCGCGCGGTGTGACCCGCAGCGCCGCGGTGCCGGGTCCGGCGACGAAGCGGAAGACCACCTGCCCCGCCGTTCCGTTCAGCAGCAGCCGGACCGGGCGTCCATCCCGGTCGACCAGCCGCAGCTCCGCCGCGTCCGTTCCGGAATCGAGCACGCCTTCCACATAGTCGCCGTCGTCGAGGTCCATTGAATGGACGGCGCCGCGTTCCGTGCCTGACACGGGACGATTGAGAACCAGGGGGGAGCCATCCGGTGCTCCCGTGCAGGCGTTCAGAGCCATCATCGCCATCCCCACGAACATCAGGCGCTTCACTCGCCCGTCCCTTCTCATCCGCCCGCCGCGGCACGGACCGGTTCCACCCCGGCCGTCGCCGCCGTGATCACCCGGTCGAGCAGGGGGCCGACGATCCGCAGGGACGCCGGGGCGATGATGTCCTCGTGCGAGCAGTGGGACAGACGGTGGACGGACAGGCGCCCGACGCGACCCGTCCAGCTTCCCTCGCGATCAATCTCCGGCGGGATCGACTTCTCCGCCACGAACAGTGTCAGCTCGCCGTCGTAGGTCGGGGTGACGGCCTTGGACAGGACCCGCACGGCGTCCTTGTAGTTGCCGAAGATGTGGCCGAACATGTCCACCTTTTCCCGCCGCAGCGCCTCGTCCATCACGTCGGCCAGGGCGTTTGCCAGGAACTGTTCCTGCTCCCGCTCGGCCGCCTGATCGGCGTCGGTGCGTCCCAGCCCGCTCCAGTCGTGCGCCTCCGCCGGATAGGTGTCTAGCAGGCCGAGGAAATCCACCCGCTCGCCCAGCCGCCGCAGCCGCACCGCCAGGCCGTAGGCGACCGTGCCGCCCAGCGAATAGCCCAGCAGATGGTAAGGGCCCTGCGGCTGCACCTCGCGCAGGATGGCGAGTTGGCGGTCGCACAGCTCGTCGAGGTCGGCGCTGAGCGCCAGCGGGCCGTTGGGGCGCGGCGATTGCAGGCCGACGATGGGCCGGTCGCCGCTCAAGTAACGCGACAGGACGCTGTACTGCCAGGACAGGCCCGACCCCGGATAGAGGCAGATCAGCGGCGGCCCCGACCCGTTGCGCAGGCGGATCACCGGCGCGAAACCGAGATTCTCCGGCTCGTCCCGCCCACCCGTTTCGGCCAGCAGCGCAGCCAGCCGGGCGACGGTGGGGGCGACCATGATCTGGCTGACCGCCACCGGCTGGCCCAGGTCGCGGCGGATGCGCGCCGCCAGCCGCATCGCCAGCAGCGAATGGCCGCCGATGGCGAAGAAATCGTCGTCCGCGCCGATGCGCGCCAGTCCCAGCAGGTTGGCGAAGAGGACTGCCAGCCAGCTTTCCAGCCCCGGTGCCGGTGGACGGCCCGCAGCGGCCCCCTGGGCGGCCCCCTGGGCACCCACCGCGGGCAAGGGCAGGGCCTTGCGGTCCAGCTTGCCGTTCGGCGACAGAGGCAGCGCGTCCAGCGTCACATAGGCGGCGGGCAGCATGTGCGGCGGCAGCGTGTCCCGCAGGGCGGCGCGGATGGCGGCCTCGTCCACTGTTTGCCCTGCCGCCGGAACGAGATGGGCGACGAGCTGGCGCCGGTCCATGCCGGGTTCGGACCCGCCGTCGCCCAGCGCCACGGCGGTCACCACCGCCTGCGCCACGCCGGGCAGGGCGGCCAGCGCACTCTCGATCTCGCCCAGTTCGATGCGCTGGCCGCGGATCTTCACCTGATGGTCGGTGCGGCCCAGATACTCGACCGAGCTGTCCGGCAGCCAACGGGCGAGGTCGCCCGTGCGGTACATGCGCCGCCCCGGATCGAAGGGATCGGCGACGAAGCGCGACGCGGTCAGGCCGGGGCGACCGAGATAGCCGATGGCGAGCTGGTCGCCGCACAGGTGCAACTCCCCCACCGCGCCCGGCGGCACCGGGCGCAGGGCATGGTCGAGGATGCGGAGCTGCGTGTTCCACACCGGCCGGCCGATGGGAACGCCGCCGTCCCCCTCGATCCAGCCACCCGACGCCGGGCAATAGGTCACGTCGACCGCCGCCTCGGTCGGGCCGTAGAGATTGTGCAGCGCCGCGCCGAAGCGGCCGGCGAAGGCGCGCGGCAGGCTCCGCCCCAGCGCCTCGCCGCTGCAGAAGACGCGGGTCAGGCAGGCGCAGACCGGCGCATCGGGGCCGTGGCTTTCGACCACGCTGTCCGTAAACAGGGCCAGCATCGACGGCACGAAGTGGATCGTGGTGATGCGGTGATCCTCGATCAGCCGGACCAGCGCCGCCGGGTCGCGGTGGGCCTCGGGCGGCGCCATGACCAGCCGCGCCCCGACCAGGAAGGACCAGAAGAACTCCCACACCGACACGTCGAAGCCGCAGGGCGTCTTTTGCAGGATCGCGTCGTTCGGCCCAAGCGGGTATTCGTTCTGCATCCACAGGATGCGGTTGACGATGGCGCCGTGCGACACCGCCACGCCCTTGGGCCGCCCGGTGGTGCCGCTCGTGTAGATGACGTAGGCCGGGTGTTCGGGGGCCGGATGCTCCGGCGTCAGTCCGTCCGCAAGGACAGGCGTTTCATCCCCCGCCCCGCCGTCCTCATCGACAAACAGCACCGGCACCGCGTCGCCGAACAGCGGGCGCGAGGCCGCGTCGGTCATCAGGGCGCGCGGGCGCGCGTCGGACAGCATGAAGGCCAGCCGCTCCGCGGGATAGCCGAGGTCGAGCGGCAGATAGGCCGCCCCCGCCTCGATGACCGCGAGGATCGACAGGCTGAGGGACGCGGAGCGCGGCACGCCCACCGCCACCACGTCGCCGGGGCGCACGCCCAGGGCGCGCAGCCGCTTGGCCAGAGCGGTCACCCGTCCCCGAACGTCGCGGAAGGTCAGGCTCTCCCGCTCGTCGACCAGGGCGAGGGCGTCCGGCGTGCGCGCCGCCTGCTCGGCCAACAGATCGCGCAGCGTGGTCCGGGGCACCGCGCGCGCGGTGGCGTTCACCGCGGCGAGGTGCCGCCGCTCCTCCTCCGTCAGGGTTGGCAGGGCGGCCACGGGCGTCTCGGGGTGGCGGGCCAGCGTGGTCAGCAGGCCGCGGACCCGCTCCGCCAGCGCCGCCGCGCCGGGCACCGCGCCGCGGTTCTCCACCAGCAGGGTCAGTTCACGGCCCGGCAGGACCAGCAGGGCCAGCGGGTAGTGGCTGTAGCCGCGGTTGTGGACGCCGGAGATGCGGACGCCGCCGAGGTCGAAAGCCTCGTATCCGCTGTCCGGGTAGTTCTCCACCACCAGCAGCGTGTCGAACAGCGCGGCGCCGCCCGCCATCGCCTGAAGCTCCGACAGGCCCAGGCCGTCATGCTCCATCAAGGCGATGTGGCGCTGCTGGACGGCCGGAAGCTGCTCCCACAACGGCCGCGCCGGGTCCAGCGCCACCCGCACCGGCACCGTGTTCAGGAACAGGCCGACCTGCTCCTCCAGGCCGGGAACGGCGGCAGAGCGTCCGGAGACCGGCGTGCCGAACAGCACGTCGTCGCGCCCCGCCAGATTGCTCAGCACAAGCCCCCACACCGCCTGCATCAGCGCGTTCAGCGTCAGCCCTTCCGCCCGCAGCCGGGAGAGGAGAGCGGCGGTCAGCTCCGCCGGCAGGGCCAGTTCAGACTCCTCCATCGGCGTGTCGCCGCCAGACCGGGCCGGGTCGAACAGCACGGTCGGGGTGGCCCCGGCCAACACCGCGCCCCAGGCGTCCCGGCTCGCGGCCCGGTCGCGGGCCAGCAGGCCGTTGACCACCGCCGGATAGCCGACGGCCAGGGGCGGCAGTGCGTCGGGGCCCTGCGCGTATGCGGTCAGCAGGTCGCGCAGCAGCAGCGGCGTGGACCAGCCGTCGACCACCAGATGATGCACGGCGATCAGCAGCCGATGACGGTCGGGCGCGGTGCGGACGAGGATGGCCTTCACCATACCCAGGAAGCGGTCGGTCGGGTTGGCGCGCTCCGCCGCCGCCGCCTCGATGCGGGCCAGCTCCACGGCGCGGGCGTCCGGCGCTTCGTCCGACAGGTCGTGCCGTTCGAAGGGCCACAGCCCGGCGCCGCCGTCCGGCAGGGCGGGGATGACCAGCAGCGGGTCGCCGCCGACGTCATGGTCGAACAGCCCGGCGAGCTGCGGATGGCGGCGCAGCACCGCGTCGAAGGCCCGCTCCAGCCGCTCCGCGTCCAGCGGCCCGTCGAGGTCGAGCGCGGTGAAGGCGTTGTAGGCGCTGGCCTTTCCGCCAAGCTGACTCTGGAACAGCATGCCCTTCTGCAAGGGAAGCAGCGGCACCGCCGCCGCGACCGGGCCATGGCGGGCCTCCAGCGCCGCACGATCGACGGCGGGTGGCGCGGTGACGGTCCGGCGTTCCGAAACCAGCGCCTTCAGGGCGAGCGCCATGCGCCGCGGGTCGCGTCCGGCGAAGACGTCGCGGGGGCGCAACTCGAACCCGTGGGCACGCAGCGCGCTGCCCAGCGCGATGGCGCTGATGCTGTCGCCGCCCAGCGCGAAGAAATCGGCATCCGCGCCCACCGACGGCAATTGCAGAACCGTCGCCATGGCTTGGCAAAGCAGCGCCTCCGCCCAAGTGGCGGGGGCAGCACCACCGCTCTCCGCCGCCGGGGCGGGCAGGCGCGCCCGGTCCACCTTGCCGTTGACGGTCAGCGGGAAAACGTCCAGCACCACCAGCGCCGAGGGCACCATGTAGTCGGGCAACCGCTCGCGCAAGCCGTGCAGCAGGTCGCGGGACGTCCGATCCGCCCCCTCGGCCAGGGTGCAATAGGCGATCAGCCGGTGGCTGCCGTTCACCGCCTCCGCCACCACCAGCGCGCCGGACACGCCGGGCAGGCGGTGCAGGGCGGCCTCCACCTCCGGGATCTCGATGCGGTAGCCGCGGACCTTGATCTGGTAATCGGCGCGCCCGATGAAGTCGATCTGCCCGTCATCGGTCCAGCGCACCAGATCGCCGGTCCGGTAGAGCCGCCCGCCGTACCCGAACGGATCGGCGACGAAGCGCTGGGCGGTCAGCCCTGGACGGCCCACATAGCCCGCCGCCAGACCGGCGCCTCCGATGTACAGTTCGCCCACGGCGCCGACCGGCACCGGGCGCAGCCGGGTATCCAGCACATGGACCCGCACATTGCCGACCGGGCGCCCGACCACCGGCCGCTCCGCCACCGTGACGGGCGCGCGCAGCGTGTCCACCGTGTTCTCGGTCGGGCCGTAGAGATTCACCGCCATCAGATCGGCATGGCCGCGGAGCTCCGCCCACAGGGCCGGAGAGGCCGCCTCACCGCCGATCAGGATCAACGTCGGCTGGTGGTGCCCCGGCTCCATCAGGCCGCAGGCCAGCATCTGCGCGCAGAAGGAGGGCGGCAGGTCCATGGCGTCGATGCACCGGCCCCGCACCTCCTGGACCAGCGCGTGGGCGTCGCGCCGCATCTCCTCGTCGAAGACGTGAAGCTCCTGCCCCAGCAGCATCCAGAAGATTTGCAGCCAGGAGGAATCGAAGGCGAAGGAGTGGGTGTGCGCGGCCCTCAAGGCCCGTACGCCGTGGCGGCGCCCGACGGCCTCCAGCGCCGGACCGAAGACCGTCGCCGTGTGCGACAGCAGCAGGTTCAGCAGCGCGCCGTGGGTGTTCATCACCCCCTTCGGACGCCCGGTGGAGCCGGAGGTGAAGATGATGGTGGCGACGTGGCCGGGCGTCAGGGGCGCCTTGCGCTCCGCCGCCGCGACGGGGCCGCCGGGCAGGGCGGCGCAGGCGGCCAGCAGATCGGCGTCGTCCAGGCACAGCGCCTCCAGCCCGGCGGGCAGCCGCCTGGCCACCGAGGCCCAGGTCAGCGCGCAGCGCGGCCCGGCGTCCTCGCACATCATCGCCAGCCGCTCGCTGGGATAGTCGAGGTCCAGCGGCAGGTGGGTGGCGCCGCTCGCCAGCACGGCCAGCATGGCGACCACCGCGTCGGCGGAGCGCGGAACCGCCACCGCCACCACGTCGCCGGGACCGACGCCGCGCGCGATCAACAGCCGCGCCAGCCGCGACACCGCGCCCGACAACTCCGCGAAAGGGATGCGGGTGTCGCCGAACACCAGCGCCGTGGCCTCCGGCGTCTCGGCGGACTGGCGGTCCAGAACCTCCACCAGGGTCGCCGGGCGCTCCGGCGCGGCGAAGACGGGACCGCTGGACCAAGCGGCGATGGCGGCGTCCTCGTCGGCGTCCGTCACCGGCAGGCTGGCCAGCGGAGCGCCGGCCACCGCGGCGTCGAGCAGCCGGATCAGGCGCCGGGCGTGACGGGCCAGTTCGGCGGCATCGTAGCGGTTGCGGTCGGCGCGCAGCTCCAAAGAGATGCCGCTGCCGCGGGTCATCAGCCCGAACTCGAAGTCGTCCACCGGGCCGGTCGCCAGATGGTGGGTAATCGCTTCCACACCCGCGAAGTTCAGGTCGTAATCGAACAGGCGGTAGTTGACCACCGGGCCGTAGAGCGCCTTGCCCGACCCGACCTGCCCCAGGTCGCGGGGGATGCGCTCCGCGTCGTAGCGCTGGTGCCGGCGCGCCTCCCGCAGAGCAGAGCGAACCCGACCGGCAGCCTCGGCCAGCGTGCCGGCCTCCGCCAGGTCGATGCGCACCGGCAGCACGTTGACCACCGGAGCCATGGCATGGACGGCGGCGGAGCCCATGCGCCGCATGAAGGGCACGCCCACCACCGGACGAGGGTCGCCGGACAGCCGGTGCAGATAGACGGCGATGCCGGCCATCGCCAGATCGGCGACCGACACGCCGCAATGTTCGGCCAGCCTGGCGAGCGCGCGGGCCAGCGGGTCGGGCAGGGCGGCGGCGTGGGCCACCACCTCCGACGTCGCCTGCTGCTCGGTCGGCTTGGCCCCCCGGACCGAGAGGGTCAGCGGGGCCGGAAAGTCCCCGCACAGCCCGCTCCAATAGGCGCGGTCGCGGACCAGCGCGTCGGAGGCGAGATAGGCCGCTTCCTCCTCCGCCACCGCGGCGACGGAGACGAAGGGGCAGGGGGCCGGCGTCCGCCCCTCGACAGCCGCTCCGTACAATTCTGCGATGCGGCGCGTCAGCGCGTTGAAGCTGTAGCCATCCAGCATGATGTGGTGGTAGCGCTGGTACCAGATCCACCGCGGCGCCCCGTCCGCCCCGGTGACGTCGAACAGGATCTGGCGGCACAGCGGACGGTCGCCGTCGGCGGGCAGGTCGCCGGCCAGATCGTTCGCCATGACGGCGCGCGCCGCCGCCTCCGGGTCGGTGGCGGTGGTCAGGTCCACGCGCTCCGGATCGGCCACCGCACCGCTGCCCGGAATCTGGACGATGCGGCCGTCCTGCTCGGTGAAGCGCGCGGTCACCGTGTCGGCCTCCGCCAACCCGTCGCGGATGGCCCGCGACAGGCGCGCGGCGTCGATGGCGCCGTTCAACTCGATGGCGTGCGCGATGACATAGGCGTTCTTCCGGGCCGCGACCTGATCCGCCAGCCAGATGCCCAGTTGCGTGCCCAGCAGGGGGATGATGCGCATGGCCCTGTCCTCATGAGTGCTTTGAAAAGCCGTCAGGCGGCGGCGGGGGTGAGGTCGGTCCAGGCGGCCTCGATGTGGTCGAGGCAGGCGGCGCGCCCGGCGGGGCCGAAGACGGCGGTCCAACCCTCCGGCACCGCAGCGAAGCATGGCCACAGGCTGAACTGGCCGGCAGCGTTCGCCAGCGCCAGGAAGTCGTGGCGTTCGTCGTCGAAGGGGTTCACGTACTGGTCGTTGGTCATCGGGGATGTCCCTGAAATGAAAAAGCTAGCGCCCCAGCGTCGCCCCGCCGTCCACCAGCAGGTCGGCGAGCGTGATGTGGCCGGCGGAGGCGGAGGCGAGGAAGACGACCGCCTCCGCCACGTCGCGTGGCGTGGCGAGCTTGCCGAGCGGGATGCCGAGCTTGTGCTGGCCGGGATTGCCCCGGATGGTCTGTGCCGCACCGTCGGGCCCGCTCCACAGCGCGCGCTGCATCGGCGTGTCGGTCGAGCCGGGGGAGACGACGTTGCAGCGCACGCCGTAGGGCGCCAGTTCCAGCCCCACCGTTATGGTCAGGCTGGTCAGCGCGGCCTTCGACGCGCCATAGGCGGCCATGCCGATCCGCGGCACATGGGCGGCGTTGGACGACACGCTGACGATGGCGCCGCCGGTCCCGCCGCTTTTGAAGGCCGGGATCACCGCCCGCATCATGTGGAAGGGACCGGCCACGTTGACGGCGAAGCTGTCGCTCCAGTCGGCGTCGGTCGTCGTCTCCACCGGTCCCATGCGCAGGATGCCGGCGACGTTGGCCAGCGCGTCGATCCGCGTGCCCTCGGCGAACAACGCCTCGCAGGTTCCGGCGACCGCGCCGGCGTCGGCGATGTCCAGCGTCACGGCGCGGTAGGGCCGCTCCCCGCCGTCATGCCAGTGGTGGTCGAAGGCGACGACGATGGCGCCGCGGGCGTGGAACAGGTCGGCCACGGCCCGCCCGATCCCTTGCCCGGCGCCGGTCACCCAGGCGGTCCGGCCCGCGAAGTCCGTCATGCCGCGACGCGCCCGGAAGCGGCCAGCCGGGGCTCGATCAGCGCCCACCAGCCGTTGATGCTCGGCTGCGCGGCCAACTCGGCGAAGCCGACCTCCACCCCCGCGGCCTTCCAGCGGTCCACCACCTGCATCACCGCGATGGAGTCGAGGCCGAAGTCCATCAGGTTGTCGTCGTCCCCCGGCACTTCATCCAGGGAGGCCAGCAGGATGCGCCGCAGGCCCTCCTTGCTCAGCACCGCCGCGGGAGCGGCCAGAACGCTGTCGGAATGGATCGTCCGCCCGGCGTTGCGCGCGACGTAGCGCAGCGCCATCATGTGGTCCTCGCGCGAGAAGTCGGCGATGGCGTCGGCGATCAGGAAGGGCTTGATGCCGCGCATGAAGGCGTCCAGCGCCGTCTGCATCACGCCGATGTGCGCGTAGATCCCGCAGATCAGGAGCTGGTCGCGCCCGGCCTCCGCCATCATCTCGGCCAGCGGGGCGCGGAAGAAGGCGCTGTAGCGCCATTTGGTCAGCACCCGGTCGTCGGCGTCCGGGGTCAGCGGGGCGACGATGCCGGCGAGGTCCGGCTTGGCCGTCAGGCCCGGCCCCCACATATCGTTCAGCAGGCCGCGGTCGGCGTCGGACTGCACCGCCGGCTGGGCCGTGTAGACCACCGGCACGCCCAGCGCCTTCAGGTGGCGCTTCAGCCGGACGATCCGGTCGATGCAACTGACGATGGCCGGGTTGGACGCGCCGTAGAAGCCGACGAAATAGTCCTGCATGTCGTGGATCAGCAGGACCGCGCGGGCGGGGTCGACGCTCCAGGACACCTTGTCCTGCGGCAGCTCCGCGGCGGTGGGCAGGGCGTAGGGGGCGATGGATCGGATGGTCATGATGCGGTCGTTTCCATGAGGGCGTTGTCTTTGCGCGCCCGCTCGCGCAGGGTCTGCTTGTCGACCTTGCCGACGGCGGTCTTGGGAAGGTCCGGGACGAAGACGAAGCGGTCGGGCAGCTTGAAATCGGCCAGCCCCTGGCCGCGCAGGAAGCGGCGCAGCTCCGACGGCTTGGTGCCGGGCGGGGCGATCACGAAGGCGCAGGACCGCTCGCCCATCAGCGCGTCGGGCATGGCGACGACGGCGGCATGGCCCACCGCGGGGTGGGCGGCCAGCAAATCCTCGACCTCCTGGGCGTCGATCTTCTCGCCGCCGCGGTTGATCTGGTCCTTGTTGCGCCCGCAGACCACGAGGTTGCCGCCCGGCGCCAGGCTGACCAGATCGCCGCTGCAATAGAAACCCTCGGCGTCGAAGACGCGGGCGTTGTGCGCCTCGGCCTTGTAGTAGCCGCGGAAGGTGTAGGGGCCGCGGGTCCACAGCTCGCCCACCGCGCCGGGTGGGACCGGGTGGCCGGCGGCGTCGAGGATGCGGATCTCGTCGTCGGGGCTCATCGGGCGGCCCTGGGTGTTGACCACCGTCCAGGGATCGTCGTCGAGCCGCGTGTAGTTCACCAGCCCCTCCGCCATGCCGAAGACCTGCTGGAGACGGCAGCACAGTCGCTCCGGCACCCGCTCGGCGACGGCGGGGCTGAGCTTGGCACCGCCCACCTGGACGACCTCCAGGCTCGACAGGTCTTCGCCGCCGCCGGCGGCCTCCAGCCAGACCGACAGCATCGGCGGGACCAGCGCCGCCCAGGTGACGCGGTGGCGCGCGATCAGCGGGAAGCAGGTCGCGGGGCTGGGGTCGCCGGCCATCACCACCGTGCCGCCGGCGTGGAACACGCCAAGCGCGCCGGGCGAGCTGAGCGTGAAGTTGTGCGGCGCCGGCAGGGCGCAGAGGAAGCGGCAGGTTTCGTCCAGCCCGCAGATCTCGACGCTGCGGCGGACGCTGTAGAGATAGTCGTCGTGGGTGCGCGGGATCAGCTTCGGCGTGCCGGTGCTGCCGCCGGACAGTTGGAAGAAGGCCACGCCGGACGGGTCGGCAGCAGGGGGCGGCTCGGCTGCGTCCTCCGCCAGCGCATCGCCGTCGGCCCAGGCGAAGCCGCCGATCCCGTCGTCTGACGGGGCGCCGAGAAGGAGCAGCCGCTCCGGCCCGACCGTTTGCGTCATCAGGGCGACCAAAGCCTGGTCCGCCGCCGGCAGCACGGCCAGCGCCGGCTCGATCTGGCGCGCGTAGGCGGTCAGCTCATAGACGCCGTGGCTGTTCAGCGCGTTGACCGGCACCACCCCGCAGCGCAGCAGGGCGAAGAAGACCAGATAGAATTCTGCGCGGTTGGGCAAGCGGACCAGCGCGGTGTCGCCGGGGCGCAGGCCACGGGCGCGGAAGGCTGCGGCCAGACGGACCGACAGGCCCTGCACGTCGGCGTAGCGGAACCGGCGTTCCCCGCAGAGGATCGCGGTGGCCTCCGCCGCCGCACCCCGGTGGCGGTCGATCACGTCGGTCAGCGGGTCGCCGGTCCAATAGCCCTCGGCGCGGTAGCGCTCCGCGAACGCGGCGGGCCAAGGCGTGAAGGGAATGGTCACGACGCCAGCTCCACCGGAAGGTCGGTGTTGGAGGGCCGGGCGGCCGCGACGCCGAACAGATTCAGCATGGTGGTCAGCTTGGCCGCCGTTTCCTCCCACTCCGCCGCCGGGTCGGAATCCGCGACGATGCCGGCCCCGGCGTAGAGCCGCAGATGCCGGCCCTGGACCAGCCCGCAGCGGATGGACAGCGCCCACTCGCCGTTACCCCGGCTGTCCATCCAGCCGACCATGCCGCCGTACCAGTTGCGGGCGTAGCCCTCCAGCCGGTCGATGGCGTCGCGGGCGAGGCCGGTCGGCGTGCCGCAGATCGCCGGCGTCGGGTGCAGCGCGTGGGCGAGACGCAGCGACGACACCGCGGGATCGGCCAGTTCGCCGGTCAGTTCGGTGGACAGGTGCAGCATGGTCGGGGTGCGGATCACGCTGGGCGCGTCCGGCACGGACAACGGGTTGCAATGGGGGGCGAGGGCCGCGCGCACCGCATCGACGACGTAGCGGTGTTCCGTCCGGTCCTTCGTGGACGCGAGCAGGGCCGCGGTGCGCTGGCGCTCCACTTCGGCGGACGGGCTGCGCGGGGCGGAACCGGCCAGCGGGTTGCTGACCACGGTCCGCCCGGTCCTGCGGATCAGCAGCTCCGGACTGGCCCCCACCAGGGTCTGTCCATAGGCGACCGGGGCCGCGAAGACGTGGGCGCCGGGATTCTGCCGCAGCAGGGCGCGCAGCAGGCGGCCCGGCGCGAAGGCCTCGCGCGCCACCACGTCGAGCGGGCGCGACAGAACGACCTTCTTCAAGGGCGTGTCGCGGAACAGGTCGATGGCCTGGACCACCGCCGCCTCGAAGGCGCCGCGCCCCACCGTCTCCTCGATGGCGTCCAGGGCGACGGGGTCGGGGTCGGGGTCGGCGGCCATGCGGCCGGCGTCCTCATGGTCGCAATGCTGGGGGATGAACAGGCGGGCATGCTGCCGCCCGTCGAAGGGGACGGCGCCGACCAGGATCGGATTTTCGACTCCCTGGGCCTTGCGGCGGCGGAAGGCGCGGTCCAGCGCCTCCTCCCACCGGCCATCGGCGAAGCGGCGGTCGTCGAGGGCGACGTCCAGCCGCTCATCCACGCCGTAGGCTTTCAGGACGCGGCCGCGCGAGGCGAAGGCGAATTCCGGATCGGAACGGCCGCCGAGTGGCCGCTCCCCGGCAGGCAGGGGTAGAACGTCCATGGAAACACGAGCCTCCATTTGTCCGTCCGCCACAGCGGACGACCTTGACTTGTTTGGGAAAAACGCGCCTTCGACGGTCCGGGCGGGCGCGGGAATCGCCGCCGGCTTTCTGCCAGGACCGCGGATCGCGTGCGCATGATTGCAAATGATTCTCATTTGCAATATAGGGATATGTCCGCTGCCCCACAAGTTTTTTTTGCATCGCGATGCTGGTTTTTCTCCCTTTCGGACTCAGTCGCCCGCTTCCGCCACCTTCCGGTCGTGCGCCATCGCTCCCAGCCGGTCTGAGAGGCGGAAGACCAGCGACATCACCACGGGCAGGACCGTCACCGTCACGAGGCTGGAGATCAGCAGGCCGCACAGCACGACCAGCCCCAGCCCGCGGTACAGTTCCGTGCCGGCGCTGGACACCGCGACCATCGGGATCAGGCCGGCGACGGTCGTCACCGTGGTGATCAGGATCGGGCGCAATCGGCTCTGCAGGGCGTCGGCGATGGCCTCCGCCCCGGACATGCCGTGCGTCCGTCGGTTCACGGCGGCCTGCTCGACGATCAGGATGGGGTTGTTCACCACCGTCCCGACCAGCACCAGGAATCCCATCATGGTCAGCACGTCGAAGGGCTGCGGCGGGCCGAAGCCTCCGGGCAGGCCGGCGGCGAGGTTGTAGAGCCACAACCCGATCAGCCCGCCGCCGATCCCCGTGGGCACCACCGCCATGATGATCAGCGGATAGCCCCAGTGCGAGAAGACGGCGACCAGAACCAGATAGGTGATGGCGAGCGCCAGCAGGAACCCGCCGGTCAGGGCGGAGCGGAGCTCGTCCAGTGACCCGCCGGCCCCGGTGATGCGGGTGCTCATCCCGTCGGGAATCACGCCCTCGGCGCGCAGCCGGTCCACCAGATCGCTCCGCACCGCGGCGATGCCGGATTCCAGCGCCACCGAGCGCGGCGGGATGATGGTCAGGGTGACCGTCCGGAACCCGTCGATCCGCGCGATGCTGGAGGCCCCCACGGTTTCGCGCAGCTCGGCGAGGCTGGACAGCGGCACCGGCGCGCCACGGCCGGTGTGGAGCACCAGATCGGCGAAGCTCTGGCGGTCGCGGCCCAGGCCCCCGGCCACCCGCAAATGGATGTCCAGCGTCTCGTCGTCCAGCAGATACTCGTCGGCGAAGGCGCCGTCCGAATAGGCGCGCAGCGTGTAGCCCAGTTCGGCCAGACCGATGCCCATCTCGCCCGCGCGCTCCCAGTTCGGGTGCAGTTCCAGGAAGGGCTGAGACATGGCCAGAGTGGGCGGGGAGGGGTCGCTGTTGACCTGCCCGTCGGGAAACAGGTCGCCCGCGCGGTCGAGCACCGTCAGAGCCGTGGCGTAAAGCGTGGTCAGATCGCCGCCGCTCAGCTCCAGCCGGATGGCGCGGGCGCCGCCGCTGTTGCCGGAGAAGATCGACCCGCGCGCGGCGAAGCCGCGCATGCCGGGGATCGCCCGCATCCGCTTGGTGACGTTGGCGATCAGCGCGTCGGTGTCGGCGGGGTTCATCGGCTCCGTCACGAAACGGATGAAGCCGGGCCGGATAAAGCTCAGATTGACGCGCAGCGGCGGAATGCCGGTCTCGGCGTCGGTGCTTGCCGCACCCACCTGACGGCTCAGCAGCGGGTCGATCTGACGCCAAACCTCTTGCATCGACTCCATGCTGTAGCCGGGCGGGGCGGACATGAAGCTGAAGACGGTGGCCTCCTCGCCCTCCGGCAGATATTCGGCGGGCGGCACCATGGTGAGCATGATGGCCACCATGGCCGCGGCGGAGGCGGCGAGGATCGCCAACTCCCGCCGGGCGCTGCGCAGCATCCAGCGCACCGCCCCCCCCAGAGCGCCTTCCCTGGCCGGCCCGTGCGAGGGGGCGGCGGACGCCACCGACCAGCGCCCGGCGACCACGGGAACCAGGACGAGGGCGGCGACCATCGACACGACGACGGCGCCGGTGATGGCGATGGCGATGTCGGAATAGAGCTGCCCGGCCTCCGCCGTGATGAACAGCACGGGCAGGAAAACCAGTACGGTGGTGAGGGTGGAGGACAGGATGGCCGGCCACACCTCGGCGATGCCGTCCTCGGTCGCGGCGGCCTTCGACTTGCCCATGCGCAGGTGGCGGGCGATGGCGTCCAGCGCGACCACGCTGTTGTCCAGCGTCATGCCGATGGCGAAGGCGACGCCGGACAGCGAGATCACGTTGATGCTGCGCCCGGCCGCCGCCAGGACCAGCAGGGTCGCCAGCGTGCAGACCGGCATGCTCGCCGCCGCCGCCGCGGTCGCCGGGATGGAGCGTAGGAACAGGAGAAGCACCACCGCGGCCAGGACGCTGCCGGCGATCAGGTTGCTCAGCACATTGTCGATGGACCGTTCCATGTAGCGCACGTCCTCCGACAGCAGCCGCATGGACAGACCGCGCTCCTTCAGGGCGTGGCGGTTCAGCTCCTCCACCGCCCCGGTCACCGCCTCCTTGACGGCGATGACGTTGGCGCCGGCCCGCTTGCCGATGGTGACGAGCAGGGTGGGGCGCCCGTCGGCGAAGGCGACGCTGCGCGCCTCCTGGGTCGCCATGGTCACCGATCCGACGTCGCGCAGGCGGATCGCCGTGCCGTTCTCGCGCGCGACGATCAGGTCGGCCAAGTCTTCCAGGTCGGCGAAGCGCCCGATGGTGCGCAGGAAGTAGCGGCGCTTGCCGAAGTCGCGGTCGCCGCCGGAGACGTCGCGGTTGCGCGCCCGCACGGCGTCGCGCACCGTCCCCACATTCAGGTTGCGGGCGGACAGCTTCAGCGGGTCGAGCAGGATGTGGATCTCCTGCGCGGCGCCGCCGATCACCTCGGCCTTGGCCACGCCGGCCACACGCTCCAGCCGGGGGCGCAGGACGTTCTCGATCCAGTTGGTCTCGCGCTGGATGGACACCGGGTCGGCGGCGCCGTCCAGCCGCTCGACACCGAAGAACAGGAAGGGCTCCGCTGTCGCGGACTCGGCGACGATGCGCGGGCGGTCCACCGTCTCCGGATAGTCGGTGACCTGCGACAGCGCGTTGTCGATGTGGATCAGCGCCTCGTCGATGGAGGTGCCGGAGGGAAACTCCAACTCCACCTGACCGCTACCGAACTCGGCGCTGGAGGACAGGCGGACGAGGCCGGGGATGGCGCGCAGGTATTTCTCCTGCTCGATCAGGATGTCCTGCTCGACGTCCTGCGGGGTGGCGCCGGGCCAGTTGGTTTCCACCATGATCCGGCGCGGGCTGATGTCGGGGATCATCTGCACCGGAATGCGGAAGACCGACACCGCGCCCAGCAGGCACAGGATCAGGACCGACACCAGGGCGGCCAGCGGGTTGCGCAGGATCAGGCGGGTCATCGCGACTCCGGGTAGGAACTTGAACGTTCCCTCTCCCGCCCCGGGAGAGGGAAGGTGTCCGCGCGGAGCGCGGGAAGGGTGAGGGTGCCGCCAAGGACCAGCGCTTTGATCCTCGCACGACCCTCACCCGACGCCTTCGGCGCCACCCTCTCCCGGGGCGGGAGAGGGATTTGTCCCTCACCCCACCATGTCCGGGACGACCGGCTGGTCGGGGCGCAGGCCTTCGTTGCCCTGGACGACCACCAGATCGTCGGGGCGAAGCTCGGGGCTGACGACCTCCACATGGTCGCCGGAGTGGCGGCCCGTGCGCACCGCCACCGGGCGGGCCACCGCCCCGTCGCCGCCGCGCTGCACCACCCAGACGCGGGCGCTTCCGTCGGGATGGCGCTGCACCGCGTCCGCCGGGACCTGGAGCGCGATCTCCGCCGTTCCCGGCACCGGGCCGAGCGCGACGCCGACGCGCGCCGACATGCCGGGCATCAGCCGCCCCTCGGGGTTGGGAAGCGCGATGTGGATGCGGAAGCTGCGGCTGACCGGATCGGCGATGGGCACCACCCGCTCGACCGCCGCAGCGATGCCGGCCCCGTCCGGCGCGTCGGCGACCAGAACGGTGACCGGCGTGCCGGCGGTGATGCGCCCGTGCTGGCGCTCCGGCACATCGACGACGACGCGCAGCGGGTCGGTGGCGGTGAGTTGAAGCACCGAGCCGCCAAGCCCTACCCACTGCCCGCGTTCGGTGCGCCGTTCGGTGACCACCCCGACGAAGGGCGCAGTCAGCCCGTGACGCACCACCTGCTCCCGCTGGATGGCGACGGCGGCGCGGAGTTGGCGGACCTTGGCCTCCTCGATGGCGGCCTGGGCGAGCTGCGTGCGGTAGCGGGACTGCGAGACGCTCTGCACGCCGGCCAGCGCCTCGGCCTCGCGGGCCAGCCGCAGGGCGTCGCGCTGGAGATGCTCGGCCTCGGCCAGGGAATGTTCCAGCCGTTCCAGTTCCAGCCGGGCGATGGTGTCGTCCAGCCGCAACAGGGATTGCCCGGCCTCCACCCGGTCGCCGGCCTCGACCAGCAGGGTGTCCACCCGGCCCTCGACCTGGGCGGACAGGGCGCTGCTCTGCGGCGACACCAGCGTGCCGGGGAGGTGCAGCGTCTGGCGGACGGGGGCGGCGACCACCGCCGTCACCTTCACCCGAGTCTGGGCGGCGGCGGGATAGGCCGCAGCGAGCAAGGCGGCGGTCAGCAGGATCGGCATGGCGCGCGTCATCATCCGCTTCCTCATCATCCGGTTCCCTCCAGGGTGGGGTCGCTCATCGGCGCTCCGCGCATCGTGGTGGCGGTGGCGGTCACGGCGGCGGCAAGCGCCAACGCGCCCAGGCCGAGCGCCAGGATTCCCGCGGCGGGGCTCAGCAGCGTCGCCAGCAGGCCCATGCCGATGGTGCCGGCGCTGTCGCCGAACACGTCCTGGGCGGTCCACAGGCTGTTGACGCGGCCCAGCAGATGGTCCGGCGTGTGGCCCTGGACCATGCTGTATTCCAGAAGCGAGGCGATGGAGGTGGCGTAGCCGAACAGCACCAGCACGGGCAGCGCCACATAGAAACCACTGGGAAGGATTCCGGCGGCCCCGATCGCGGCGACGCAGGCGAAGGCCCCCATGCAGGCCCCGCCCATCACCAGCCCCGGACGCTCCAGTCGCGCGGCCCAGCCGCTGAGCGCGGCGCCCAGCGTCGCCCCGATGGGAACGGCGCTGTACATCAGCCCGGTCTCGAAGGCGCCGCCGCCGAACACCTCCTCGACCAAAGCCGGGAAGAGGATGCGGATGGAGGTGGCGACGGTGGTCAGGCAACCCAGCGCGACCACGCTTAAGATGACCTTGTGGCCGAACAGGAAGGCGAAGGCCTGCGCCATGGCGCGCAGCGGGTTCTCCCCGGCCTCGCCCTGCGGCATCATCCGGGGCAGGCCGAGCAGGGTCAGGACGGTCAATCCGGTGCCCAGCGCCGTCAGCAGATAGACCCAGCCGACGCCCAGCCCGGCGATCAGCAGGCCGCCCAGCGCCGGCGCCAGGATGGTGGCGACGCGCATCGACAGCATCCCCAGCGCGCGGGCCTGCATCAGATTGGCGCGCCCGACGAGATGGGGCATCGCGGCCAGCAGGGCGTTGACGCCGATCGCTCCGAAGAAGCCGTCCCAGAAGGACAGGGCGTAGATCGCCGGAAGGGACGGGGAGGGCAGCGCCGCGTTGGCCGCCAGCCCGAGGAAGCCCAGGCCGCAGACGCTGCGGGCGACCAGGATCAGGCGGCGGCGGTCCATCCGGTCGGCCAGCACGCCGCCCAGCAGCAGGCCCAGGAACATGCCGACGCCGTCGCAGGCGGCGGCAATCCCGACCTGGAGGCTCGACCCGGTGAGGGCGTAGACCTGGAGCGGCACCGCCACCGACAGCAGGCCGAGCGCCATCAGCGAAATCGTCCGGGCGATCAGCACGCGGCGGAAATCGGGGTTGGTTTTCAGAAGGCTGACGTCGACGAAAAGGTTCGACAGGGTCATGGGCGGGCCTTTCCGGCATCGCCGAAGGCGTTTTTTGAAAAGCGGACGCGCCCGCCCCCGCGGAAAGCCGGGGACGGGCGGCGGTGGATCAGAAGCGGTAGTTGGCGGAGACGTAGTAGTTGCGTCCCACCTCCACCGACGTGAAGTTGACGTTCTTCTCGCTGAGGATGACGTCGGTGATGTTCTTGACGCCGGCCCCGACGGTCAGCGCCTCGGTGACGTCGGCGCTGACGCCCCAGTTCAGCAGGGTGTAGCCGGGCATCTTGCTGGTGCCCTGCAACTGCGGGCCGGTGTAGCTGGTCGACACCGACGTGCTGAAATTGTCCAGCGCCTGCCAGGTCAGGGAGGCGTTGACCTTGTGGCGCGGACGGTAGTCCAGCTCCGCACCGTTGCTCTGCTCGGTGTAAAGATAGGTGTAGTTGCCCGACAGCAGCAGCTTCGGAGTCAGGCTGACCGAGCCGGTCACCTCGACGCCCGAGATGTCGACGTTGTTGATGTTGCTCCAATTGCGGGCGACGGCCACCGGATCGTAGACCGCCTGGATCATGTCCTTGACCTTGTTGTGGAACAGCACGACGCTGCCGTCCCAGCGGTCATAGCGGGTTTCCAGGCCGATCTCGTAGTTGGTGCTGGTCTCCGGCTCGAGGTCCGGGTTGCCCGACAGGAAGCAGCGGCCGCCGCAGCTCACCACCCGGTATTCGCGGCTGAGCTGGTAGGCGTCCGGCGCCTTGTAACCCTGACTGACGCCGGCCTTCAGCGACAGCCCGTCGGTCAGCGCGTAGACGACGTTGGCGCGGCTGGTGAAGTTGCCGCCGAAGATCTCGTGGTGGTCGTAGCGGGTGCCGACCGTCAGGGTCAGCCCGTCGATCAGCCCGATCTGGTCCTGGAGATAGACGGCCTTCTGCCCGATCTCCGACTTGCCGGACTGCAGGAAGGTGTTGGGGTCCTCCACCGTCTGCTTGCGGTACTCAGCACCCGCAGTCAGCCGGTTGAAGCCGAGCTGGAAGTTGCTGCGGCCGTGCAGGAAGAGGTTCTTTTCCTTCAGGTGCCGCTGCTGCGGCGCGTTGAAGGACGAGTTGAAATCGTCGATGCGGCCGTCTTCGTAGTTGGCCTCCACCAGCGTGTCGCCCCAGCCCCAGTTGCCGCGATGGGCGGCGCCGAAGGTGTTGCGGACGATCTCCTGCTTCTGGGAGGAGAGCCAGCGGTCATAGTAGCCGCGGGGTCGGTTGTCGCGGTTCAGGCCGTAGTTGGCTTCCAGCGTCTGGTTCTCGGTGACGTCCCAGGCCAGCGTGGTCAGCAGGTTGGCCAGGTTCTTCTTTTCCAGGACCGGAACGACGCCGTTGTAGCGGGAGTCGTCGTACCAGGCCTGCCGGTTGAAGTATTCGGCGGAGACCGAGGCCGACACCTTGTCCACGATCGGGCCGGCGGCGTAGAGGCCGGTGCGGTACTGGGTGCCGCCGCGGCCCGGCTCGACGACGCGGTAGTCGCCGTTGATCTCGCCCGACCATGTGTCGGTCGGCTTCTTGGTGATGATGTTGACCACGCCGCCGATGGCGTCCGATCCGTAGAGCGACGACATCGGGCCGCGCACGACCTCCACCCGCTCGATGGCCGACATCGGGATCGAGTGGTAGTCGAAGTCGCCGCCGCGCCACAGCGCGTCGGAGGTGGACACCCGGCGCCCGTTCACCAGCACCAGTGAATAGTTTTGGCCCATGCCGCGGATCACCACCTCGTCGCGGCCCGTGGCGTCGGTACGGTCGTTCACGCCCACCGAGCGGCCCAGGACTTCCGGCAGGCCGGAGGAGGCCACGCCCTCCTTCTTCAGGTCCTCCGACGTGATGACAGTGGTGAAGGCGGGAGCGGTCAGCGTGCTTTGTGCCGTGCCGGTCGCGGTGACCGTCACCGGACCCAACGTCTGGACCCCGGCGGCCGTCCCTTCCGTGGCGGCCTGCTGGGCCAGCGCCGGCGTTCCCCCCGCCAGCGCGGCCGCCAGAGCCGCACCCACCATGGTTGCGGATTTCGCCACGGTCACCGGACGGACGGCCCCCGTCTCTTCCTTTGCACACGCCCCCGATGTGCGAATGGTCATGCTGATATCCCCTGATTAGGCAAATCCGTATTTGCTAATGCGAATCATTCGCAATAACGTCGTTTGATTGTTAGTGCATATCCCTTATGGCTGCAAGGGATATGACTCGGCTCGGTTGTTTTTCGGCCGCCCACAGTCACTCAGCCGGGTGAGTCAGCGGGTGGATGCCCATCTCTGATTTCGGGCGCGCGACCGTGGCTGCCCAAACGCTGTCCCGCGGACCGCTGAGGGCACGCCGTTCCGCGCTGCGGGCCAGGGCGGCGAAGGCCAAGGCGCCGACCAGCGCCACCAGATCGACGCCGATCAGCCCACCGGACAGCCAAAGACCCGGCAGGACGAGTCCGAGCAGCGAGGTCGCCGGGATGGCGGCGGTGGCTACGGCGCTGGCCCACAGAAGCTCCACCCCCGCACGGGCCGCCCCGCGCAGGAAGGCCCAGGTGCAGGCGCCCAGGAAGGCCGCGTAATAGATGCCCCAATGCCAGGCGTGAAGGTCGTCCACGAGTCCGCTCAGCCACTTCCCGGCGGCGATGGTCAGCGACAGGCCGGCGACGCAGCCCAGGCAGACTCCGACCGTCCCGACGGCGAGCAGGCGGGTGGCGCGGCTCTGCTCGACCGGGCCTTTCGCCTGCCGTTCGGTCCGCCGTCGCGACTCGATCCACAGCAGGTTGCCGGTGTAGAACAGCGCGGCCCCGGCCAGCCCGAGCAGGAAGTAGGACCAGCGCACGATGCCGCCGCCGAAGGTTCCGAAGTGCAGCGCGAAGAAGGCGGAGACGGTGGCCGACCAACCGTTCTGGTGGCCCGGCATGTATTGGGTGTCGATGATCCGGCCGTCCGCCGCCCCCATCAGCACGAAGCCCTCCCGCCGCACCAGATAGCGCGGATCATGGCCCCAGACGCGCACGGTGGCGGCCCCGGTCCCGGCGTCGTGATACTCCAGGCTGACCGGTTGGAAACCGGGCGAGAGGCTGTGGACGCGCGTCAGGAACTCTTTCGGCGGCAGCATGACCACCGGGCCCATGTCCTTCGACACCGTGCGGAAGGGGCTGCTCGCCGCCGCCACGGCGCGCATCTGCCCGCCATAGACCATGCGGTCCAGCGTGTCGTAGATGTGGTCGTGCAGCCCGAACACCACCGCCGACAGCGCCATGACAAGGTGGAAGGGCAGGCTGATCAGCCCCAGCAGATTGTGCGCGTCCAGCCACATCCGCTTCACGTTGCGTGTGACGCGAAGGATCAGGAAGTCCTTGACCAGCGACGGCAGCAGGATGATCACGCCGGACACCAGCGCCACCACATAGAGCGCGCTCGCGACGCCGGTCACCGTCGTGCCGATGTCGAGATCGCCCGGAATGCCCACGGTGCGATGGAGGAAGTCCACCAGAAGCCCGATGCCCGACGGGTTGAGCTGCTCCACCGCCACGCTTCCGTCCGGCGCCAGGGTGGCGGCCCACGGGGCAGGGTCGAAACGCTCCTCCGTCCAGGTCAGGCGCAGCGGCGACTCTCCGGCCAGCGCCGGTTCCACGGCGAGGGTGAAGTCCCGCACCTCCGGCCGCAGGGCGCGGGTGGCGGCGACCAGATCCTCCGCCCGGTCGAGCGTCGCCGGAGTCACCGCCACCGGCGGCGTGATCCAGCGTTCCAGCGGTTCCTTGAACATGGTCAGGGCGCCGGCATAGAAGCAGACGAACAGGATCAGCCCGGTCAGGATGCCGGTCCAGGTGTGGACTTGGCGGTAGATGCGGACGATGTCGGTGCGGATGGCCATGGCTCGGCTCGCGGCTGTGGAGGCGGGACGGGTGGGCGGAGGATCAGGGCAGCAGGGGGCTGCGCGCGGCGAGCAGCGCCGTATGGGCCAGGACGGTGGCGCAGCCCAGCCACAGCCAGGCTTGGCGACCGCTGCGGAACAGGAAGCAGACGCTGACCACCCCCAACCAGAGCGGGGCGACCATCCACATGACGAGTTGCAGCTTGTTCACCGCCGCCGGCCCACCGGGTCCGATCCAGGCGAACAGACCCGCCAGGGCGACGGCCAGCAGGAAGCCCAGGATCACCCCGGCCAGGGTCTTGCTCCACCAGTCGGGGCGGATCGGGGCGGGCGCCGTTGCGGCGGGGGGTGCAATGGCCATGGCTCAACCCTCCCGCCGCGCCGGCGCCGCGCCGCGGATGGCGGCGGCGAAGGGCAGGATGGTGAAAGCCAGCATCGCGATGGTGAGGCTGGTGAAGAGGGCGGTCACCGGGTGCATCACCGTTGACCACAGCAGCCACCCCTCCAACAGGGCGAGTGCTCCCACCACGCGGCTGCGACGGCCGGCCAAGGGGCGGGAAAGCCACTGCTGACGCGGGGCGGAGAGGTAGAGACAAACGATTCCGGCCATTGTCGCGGCCAGTGCCAGCCCGTGAAAGGCTGTGTCTGCCATCGCTGCGTTTTCAAACATGGCGGGCCATTCCAATTTGGTGAAATGAACAGCCGTTTTGCCCATCATAAATTGAATTTGCAAGTGATTACTATTTGCATCTCTTCGCGCCGTGGTCGGAGGCGTGCCGGGCACCCCGTCTCAATGGGGGAGGGTTGGGCCGCCGGTGCGGCGGCCTTGGAGGGTCGTTCTCAGGTGGCCGGCGCCGGCTTGGCCGAAGCCGGGGCGCGGCCCAGCGTCGGGACCAGCAGCGCCGCCCCCAGACAGAGCAGCCCGGCGATGAAGAAGGCCGGCAGGTAGCTGTCCAGCGTGCTGCGGGCGTAGCCGGCCCCGAAGGCGGCGCAGGCGGCCCCGATCTGGTGCCCGGCGAAGACCCAGCCGAAGACGAGGTTGGCGCGCTCCCGCCCGAACCGCTCGGCGGTCAGCCGGACCGTCGGCGGCACGGTGGCGATCCAGTCCAGCCCGTAGAACACCGCGAACAGCGACAGGCCGTAGAGCGTAAAGTCGGAATAGGGCAGGAACAGCAGCGACAAACCGCGCAGCCCGTAATACCAGAACAGGAGCCAGCGGTTGTCGTAGCGGTCGGACAGCCAGCCCGAGGCGACCGTGCCGACGAAGTCGAAGACACCCATCAGCGCCAGCAGGCCGGCGGCCCGCACCTCGGGCACGCCGAAATCGACGCAGAGCGGGATCAGGTGGGTCTGGATCAGCCCGTTGGTGCTCGCCCCGCAGATGAAGAAGGTGGCGAACAGCACCCAGAAGACCCGCGTCTTCGATGCGTCGCGCAGGGCGCCCAAGGCGGCGGCCACCACCGAGCCGGCGGGCGGCGGCGCGGCGGCGGCGCCCGCCTCGCCATAGGCGGCCAGCCCGACGTCGGACGGACGGTCGCGCATCAGGGCGAGCACGGCCAGCGCCGCCACCCACAGCAGCCCGCACAGCAGCGCCAGCGCGACGCGCCAGCCCATCTGCTCGGTCAGCATCGACAGCAGCGGCATGAAGACGAGCTGCCCGGTGGCCGAACTGGCGGTCAGCAGGCCGACGACCAGCCCGCGCCGCCGGCTGAACCAGCGCGTCGCCACGGTGGCGCCCAGCACCATCGCGGTCAGGCCGGTGCCGAAGCCGACGACGAAGCCCCACAGCAGGATCAGCTGCCAGACCTCGCGCATGGCGAGCGACAGCAGCAACCCGCTACTGACCAGCGTCAGCGAGGACAGCACCATCCGCTTGACGCCGTAGCGGTTGATGAGCGCGGCGGCGAACGGTCCCATCAGCCCGAACAGCAGCAGGCGGATCGCCAGGGCGATGGAGATGTCGGCGGTGGACCAGCCGAACTCGCGCTGCAGGGGCAGCAGCAGGACGCCGGGGGCGCCGACAGCACCCGCCGACACCAGCATGGTCAGGAAGGTGACGCCGACGACGGCCCAGCCGTAATGGACGTTGCGCCGCGCCAGCGCGGCGGCGACGGGGGAGGACAGCATGGATGCGCTTCCGGTCTGGCGGGAGGGGACCGCGACGGCGGTCCCGGTCGCACATGCGACCGGAGCCCGCCTTTCGCGGGAACAGAGTTCCCGCTGGCGGCAGGCGGATGCCACAGGCATCCGCTGAGAGCCAGCGAATGAGGCGATATGAGTCTAAAGCGAACGAAAGTTCGCTTTAGGCGGGCCGTTCGACCGCGATGGCGGTGGCCTCGCCGCCGCCGATGCACAGGGAGGCGACGCCGCGCTTCAGCCCCCGCGCGGCCAGCGCGTGCAGCAGCGTCACGATCAGCCGCGCGCCGGTGGCGCCGATCGGATGGCCGAGCGCGCAGGCCCCGCCGTTGACGTTCAGCGCGTCGCGGGGAATGCCGAGGTCCCGCTGCGCCGCCATGGCGACGACCGCGAAGGCCTCGTTGATTTCGAACAGATCGACGTCGCCGACGCCCCAGCCGACGCGATCGAGCAGCTTGCGGATCGCTGGGATGGGTGCGGTGGTGAACCAGGCCGGGTCCTGGCTGTGGGTGGCGTGGCCGAGGATGGTCGCCAGCACGGGCAGCCCCTCGCGTTCGGCCAGCGAACGGCGGGTGAGCAGCAGCGCCGCCGCACCGTCGGCGTTGGCCGAGGAACTGGCCGCGGTGATCGTGCCGTCGCGGCGGAAGGCCGGCTTCAGGCCGGGGATCTTCTCCGGCGCGACCTTCAGCGGATTCTCGTCGTCGGAGACGGTCCGCTCGCCACCTTTGACGGCGAGGGTGACGGGCGCGATCTCGGCGGCCAAGGCGCCGCCCGCGATGGCGGCGCGGGCGCGGGTCAGCGTCTCGACGGCGTAGGCGTCCTGCTCGGCGCGGGTGAAGCCGTAGAGGTCGGCGGTCGCCTCGCCGAAATCGCCCATCGGGCGTCCGCCCTCATAGGCGTCCTCCAGCCCGTCGAGCATCAGGTGGTCGAGGATGCGGTCGTGCCCGATGCGGTAGCCGCCACGCGCCTTGGCCAGCAGATAGGGCGCGTTGGACATCGACTCCATGCCGCCGGCGACCACGAAGTCGGCGGAGCCGGCGCGGATCAGGTCGTGGGCGAGCATCGTCGCCTTCATGCCCGAGCCGCAGACCTTGTTGACGGTGGTGGCGCCGGTCGCGTCGGGCAGACCGGCGCCGCGCGCCGCCTGCCGGGCCGGCGCCTGCCCCTGGCCGGCGGGCAGCACGCAGCCGAGCAGCACCTCGTCCACCCGTTCCGGCGCCAAGCCCGCTCGGCTCAGGGCGGCGCGGACGGCGTGGGCGCCCAGCGCGTGGGCGGGCAGGGCCGACAGCTCGCCCTGGAAACGGCCGAGCGGCGTGCGCGCGGCGGACACGATGACGACAGGGTCCATGGCGGGGTCCGTTGCGTCCATGATCGCGAACTCCTTTATGGGATGGGGATCACTGCACCGTCAGGCCGCCGTCGACGTTGATCGACTGGCCGGTGATGAAGGACGCGGCGTCGGAGCACAGCCAGACCACGGTGTCGGCGACCTCGCGCGGCTGGCCGACGCGCCCGACCGGGTGCAGCGGGCCGAGCGCCGCGTTCACCGCCTCCTCCCCGCCGAAGGACCCGGCGCTCATCGGCGTCTGGATGATCGCCGGGCAGACGGCGTTGACGCGGACGCCGGACTTGGCGACCTCGATGGCGACGCTGCGGGTCATGCCCTCGACCGCCGCCTTGCTGGCGGAATAGACGCTGTTGCCGGCCAGACCGATCTGGCCCAGCACCGAGCCGGTGGACACGATGGCGCCCTTGCCCTGCCGCAGCATGATCGGCAGCTCGTGCTTCAGGCACAGCCAGACGCCCTTGATGTTGACGGCGACCATGCGGTCGAAGTCGGCCTCCGTCGTGTCGGCCACCGAGCGGCCAAAATGGATGCCGGCGTTGTTGAAGGCGTAGTCGAGCCGGCCGTGGTCCCGCTCGATCCGGGCGAACAGGGCGGCGACCTCCTCGGCGTCGGCGACGTCGGCCTGGACGAAGACGGCACGCCCGCCGGCCTGCCGGACGAGGTCCACCGTCTCCAGCCCCTCCGCCTCGCGCCGCCCGGTGACGATGGCCGTGGCGCCCGCCTTGGCGAAGGCCAGCGCGGTCGCCCGCCCGATGCCCGAGGTGCCGCCGGTGACCAGGGCCACGCCGCCGCTCATATCCGTCATTGTCCTCTCCATGCCCGCTGGGTTATGATGATGACCATCATGAATGGACTTATTCATGGCGTCCATCATGAATATCGCCGCGACCTCCCACGATGAGGGCGTGGCAGCCATGCACAGGGTGACGACGTGAAGGTTTCCAAGGAAAAGGCGGCGGAGAACCGCGCCGCCATCGTCAAGGCGGCGGGGCGCCTGTTCCGCGAACGCGGATTCGACAGGGTCGGGGTGGCGGAGATCACCAAGGCCGCCGGGCTGACCCACGGCGGTTTCTACGGGCATTTCGCCTCGAAGGACGCGCTGGCCGCCGAGGCCTGCGAGACCGCCTTCGCGGAAAGCCTTGACCGGCTGCCCGCCGACGCGGCGTCGCCGGAGGGGTCGCTCGACGCTTTTCTGACGCGCTATCTGAGCGACCGGCACCGCGACCGGCCGGACGCCGGCTGTCCGATGGCCGCCTTCGCCGGGGAGGTGGCGCGGCAGGACCCGGCGGTGCAGGAGCGTTTCGGCGCCGGTGTCGAGCGCTTCTTCGCGGCGGTGGAAAAACGCTTGCCGGAGCGGAGCGGGGAGGGTGACGCCGGACGCCGCGACCGCGCCATCGCCATCGTGTCGGCCCTGGTCGGCGGCATGGCGCTGGCCCGCGCCACCGCACCGACCGATCCCGAACGGTCGGCGGAGATTTTGGCGGCGCTGCGCCGTCAGCTCGGGATTTTGGGAGATGGCGGGCTGGGAGATGACGGGGCGTGAGCGCGCCCGCCGTCGCTCAGCGCACCAGCGCGACCGGCTCGCCGCTGTCCGGGTGGGGGATCACCGCCATCGGCACCCCGTAGATGGCGCCCAGCCGGACCGGCGTCATGATCTCGACCGGGGGGCCGCGGTCGATCAGCCGACCGCCCTGCAGGGCGACGATGTCGTCGCAGAAGCGCGCCGCCATGTTCACGTCGTGCAGCACCGCGACCACCCCGATGCCGCGCTCGCGCGACAGGCGGCGGACCAGGGCCAGCACCTCCACCTGATGGGCGACGTCGAGCGCCGAGATCGGCTCGTCGAGCAGCAGGCAACCGGCGTCCTGCGCGATCAGCATGGCCAGCCACACCCGCTGCCGCTCGCCGCCCGACAGGCTGTCGACCAGCCGATCGGCGAAGGGCGCGGTGTCGGTCAGCGCCAGCGCCTCCTCCACCTTGCGGGCGTCCTCCGCGCGGAAGGCGCCGAGCGCGCCGTGCCAGGGATAGCGGCCGAGCGCCACCAGTTCGCGCACCAGCAGGCCGGACGCCGCGGGCATGTGCTGCGGCAAGTAGCCGATGCGGCGGGCGAGCGCCCGCTGCCGCCAGCGGTCCAGGGGCCGGCCGTCGAACAGCACCCGCCCGCCGCTCGGCGGCTGCTGGCGGGCGAGGATCTTCAGCAGGGTCGATTTGCCGGAGCCGTTGTGGCCGATCAGCGCGGTCACCCGGTGGGGGAACAGGTCGCAGGACGGCAGATCGAGCAGCAGGCGCCCCGGCAAGGCGAAGCGCACCCCGTCGAGGCGGAACATCGGCTCCATGGCGGGCGTCATGTGGAGGTTCCCGGCGGTGTGCGCCGCCAGTAGGCGACGGCCAGCATGCGGTCGCGGTCGATGCCGCGCCCGCGCAGATGCTCGCGCAGCCGGGCGAGGTCGTCGAACTCGCAGGCGACCCAGGCGAACAGGGTGGCACTGTCCGCCGGGAGGGTCAGGGCGCGCACCGCCTCGACCAGCGGGCTGGCCGTATCGGCGTTGCGGCGGTGCAGCCAGCGGACGGCGATCCCCGCGGGGGCCTGCAACGGCAGCTCGTCCGCCGTGTCCTCCACCTCGATCAGGGCGGTGCCGCGCGCGTCGTCGGGCAGCTCCTCAAGGATGCGGGCGATGGCGGGAAGGGCCGTTTCGTCGCCGGCCAGCAGGTACCAGGAGGCCGGAGACACGCCGAGTCCGTAGGGGCCGGACATGCCGCAGAGGTCGCCGGGCCGCGCCCGCCGGGCGAAGTCGGCGCCGGGGGCCTCGCCGGAATGGCCGTCATCATGGCCGCCGTCCTCGTGAAGGACGACGTCGATGTCCAGCGCGCCGGCGTCGGCATCGACGCGCCGCAGGGTGTAGTAGCGGACCGCCGGCCGGCGCTCGGGCTCGGGTAGGACCGGCCGCCCGTCGGGGCCGGGGCGCGGCCAGGACGGCACCTCCAGCCCCGGCGGCGGCAGGTAGAGGCGGACATGCAGGTTGTCCGACGTCGCGAAGCGGCCGAGGTCGCGGCCGCGGAAGGTGATGCGGCGCAGGCGCGGGGTCAGGTCGCGGACGGCGGCGACGCGGATCTCGCGGAAATCGGCGAACAGTGCCCCGGTCTCGACGTCGCCAGTCCAGACGATCGCCGCATCCTCCCCGAGCAGGCCGAGCAACTGCTCGGTGACGGAGCCGCGGAACCGCTCCAGGAGGCCGCGGTCGTCCGATTCCGCCCGCAGACGCAGGGCGTCCGTGCCCACGGTCAGCGTCAGGCGGCCGAACGGCCCGTCCGTCGTCCGGCGGTCGCCCTCGCGGGCGAAGGTCAGGCCGTAGGGCTCGGAAGCGGCGACCAGCCAGTCCGCGGCGGCGGCGGGGGTGTCGGGAAGGATGTCTTGGGAAATCGCGGTGTCGCAGGAGAAGCGGGGCATCAGCGCCGTCCCAGAAGCCAGAGGAGGAAGGGGCCGCCGATCACGGACGCGAGCAGCCCGGCCGGCACTTGATAGGGGAAGATCACGCCGCGTCCAAGCCAGTCGGCGGCCAGCATGACCAGCCCGCCGAGCAGGGCGGAGCCGGCGAGATGGCCCGCCGCCCGCTGCAGGCCGAGCATGCGGGCGAGGTGCGGCCCCATCAGCCCGACGAAGCTCAGCGGCCCGACGATCAGCGTCGCCGCCGCGGTCAGCAGCGCCGACAGGCTGAACAGGACAGCGCGGCTGAGCGGCGGGCTGACCCCCAGCGCCGCCGCCACCCCGCCGCCGAGCGGCAGCAGGTCGAGCCAGCGCGCCACGAAGGGGATGGCGGCGACGCCGAGCCCGGCCAGCAGCAGCGCCGCCAGCGCGTCGGTCGGGCCGACCATGTAGGTCGAGCCGGACAGCCAAGTGACGAGCGTCTGCAGGCGCGGGTCGTGCCCGGCCATCAGGACGGCGACGACGACCCCGGAGATGGAGCTGGTCGCGATCCCGGCCAGCAGCAGCCGGTCGGGCGAAAAGCCGTCCTTGCGGCCGAGCGCCAGCATCGCCGCCAGCACCGCCGCCGCTCCCGCACCGCCGGCCAGGATCTGGGCGCCGCGGCTGGGGGTTTCGGCGGAGAACATCAGAACGATCACGCCGAGGATCGCGCCGGAGGAGACGCCGAGGATTTCCGGCGCCGCCAGCGGGTTGCCGGTCATCCGCTGCAGCGTGGCGCCGGCCATCGCCAGCATCGCCCCGCCGGACAGCGCGGCGAGCGCCCGCGGCATCCGCCAGGGTTCAACGGCGGCAAGGGCGTTGCCGGCACTCCACTCCCAGCCGTCCGGACCGCGGCCGGCGGCGACCGCCGCCCACAGGGCCAGCGGCAGCAGCAGGGCGCCGGCGGCGAGCAGCAGCGCCGGGCGGGGCACCCGCGAAGGCGGCGCGGCGGCGGACGTGACCGGCGGCGCCGCGCTGCGCAGCCGGGGCAGCAGCCACAACAGCATCGGCACGCCCAGCACCGCGGTGACGGCGCCGGTCGGCAGCTCGCGGTAGGTCACCGGGGCCAGCAGCACCAGGGCGTCGGTCGCCCACAGCAGGGCGGCGCCGCACAGCGTCGCCCAGAGCAGGCGCGGACCCAGCCGGCGGGCGCCGGCCATGCCGACGATGGTCGGGGCGGCCAGCCCGACGAAGCTGACCACGCCGACGGCGGCGACGCTCAGCGCCGCCAGCATCACCGCGATCACCAGACCGGCCAGCCGGGCGCCCGCCACCGACAGGCCCAGGCTGCGCGCCCCGCCCTCGCCGAGGCCGAGCAGGACCAGCGGGCGCAGCACCAGCGCGGCGGCGAGCGCCAGCACCGCCAGCCGAGGCGCCAGGAAGGCGGCCATGCTCCAATCCTGCTGGTCGAGGAAGCCGGCGCCCCACAGGAACAGGCCGATCAGCAAGTCGTGGTTGAACAGCACCATCACGCCGCTGACCGACCCGGCGTAGAGGCTGAGGACGAGGCCGGCCAATACGACGGTGACCGGCGACAGCCCCTTGCGCCAGGACAGCGCCAGCAGCGCCGCCGCCGACAGCCCGGCCCCGGCCAGCGCCACCCATTCCCGCCCCAGCGCCAGCGCCTCGGGCAGCCACAGCGTGGCGACGGCGAGCGACAGGTGGGCGCCGGCGGAGATGCCCAGCGTGGCGGGCTCGGCCAGCGGGTTGCGCAGGACCTGCTGCAGGATGGCCCCGGCGAGCCCGAGCGCCGCCCCGACTAGTAGGGCGACCGCGAAGCGCGGGAACAGGACGTAATGGGCGGCGAGCTGGTCGAGCCGCGCCGGGTCGGGAGCGACGAGCGCCCGCCACCACAGCTCCAGCGGCAATTGCCGCTCAAGGACCAGAGCGGACACCAGCCCGGCCAGCAGGAACAGGCCGATGACCGGCCAGCCGGGACCGAAGCGGCGGGACGGGGGTGCCATCGCGGTGTCAGCCATGATGCGGCGCGAGCCCGTCGCCGAGCAGGCGGGCGAAACGCTCCGCCGCCGGGACGCCGCCGTAGAACAGGATGGGCGGCAGGATGGTGACCCGGCCTTCGCGCAGGAAGGGCAGCCCGGCGAACAGCGGCAGGGCGGCCAGGGCCTCCAGCGCCCGCCCGCCCTCGCTGCCGATGTTGACCAGCTTGGCGTCGGGGCGTCCGGCCAGCCGGTCCATGGTCACCGTGGCGTGTCCGTAGGGGCCGCTGGGACCGGTCCAGGCGTTCGCGATCCCCAGCCGGTCGAGGACGTCGTGATAGAGGCTGTTGCGCCCGTGGATCAGGACGCGCCGCCCGTCGAGGACGCTGAGGATGTAGAGCGGGCGCGGTTCCCAGCCGGACAGCCGGTCGCGCGCCGCCGCCAGAGTGCGGTCGAGCCGGGCGACCGCCCGCTCCGCCGCCTCCGGCACGCCGAGGCCGGCGGCCAACCCGCGCAGCGACGCGATGGCGAAGGCGAGTTGCCCCCCCGGCTCCCCATCCCCGTCGGACCGGGTGTCGAAGGGCGGATGGACGGTGACGGGGGCGATCCGTTCCAGCCGGCCCTGCACCGCCGACAGCGCGCCGTCGCTGATGAAACGCGCCGGGGCCAACCGGTCGAGCAGCTCCAGGTTCGGCTCCGCCCGCGCGCCGATGTCCGGAACGCCGTCCGGCACCGCCGGCTCGATCACCGCCCGGCGGTAGCGGTCGAGCTCGGGCAGGCCGCGGGGAACGATCCCCAGCGCCAGCAGAGCCTGCGCGCTCGTCCAGTCGAGCGCGCAGAGTCCGCCGTCCGTCCTTCGCTCCGCCGACCATGCGCCGCCGGCCATCAGGACGGCAGGGAGCAGGGCGGCAGGGAGCAGAGCGGCAGGGAGCAGAGCGGCGGTGCGGAGGACGCCGCGCCGGCCGACGGTGCCGTTGATGCCGGGCATCGGGGAGGCCTTACCAGCTGTACTTCAGCGTCGCCAGGACTTGGCGGCGGTTGCCGTACAGCACGGTGTTGTCGTAGAAGCCCGGCGAATAATACTTCTTGTCGGTCAGGTTGCTGACGTTGAGCGCGGCGCTGGCGCCCGCCAGCTCCGGACGCAGGGCGCCCAGGTCGTAGCGGATGGCGGCGTCGATCAGCGTGTGCTCGGGGATGCTCGCGGTGTTGGCGATGTTCTTGGACGATCCGACATAGCGCACCCCCGCCCCGAGGCCGAGGCCGTCCAGCGGCCCCGCCTTGAAGGTGTAGTCGCCCCAGGCCGAGGCCATGTGGCGCGGAATTCCCTTCGGCCGCAGCCCGACCGAGCTGGTGGAGGAGCCGACGGCCGGGTTGTCCTTGGTGATCTCGGCGTCGATGAAGGCGTAGGAGGCGATCAGGCTGAACGCCTCCGTCAGCGCCATCTTGCCCTCCAGCTCGATGCCGCGGCTGCGGATCTCGCCCTCCTGCACGGCGTAGCCGCTGTAGAGCGGGTCGTTGGTCGACACGTTTTGCTGGGTGATGTGGTAGAGCGAGGCGGAGATGAAGCTGGTCCAGCCCGTCGGCTGGTACTTCACGCCGACCTCGTACTGCGTGCCGGTGGTCGGCTTGAAGGTGCCGCCGCCGCGTTCCGGCGCCAGCGTGCCGGTGCTCGGCTGGAACGAGGTCGCATAGCTGGCGTAGGGCGCGATGCCGTTGTCGAAGACGTAGCCGAGGCCGGCGCGCCCGGTGAAGTCGTGGTCGCGCGTGGTCTGGAAGCCGTTGGAGAGATAGTCGACCTCCTTGCCGACCACCCAGTCCTGACGGCCGCTGAGCGTCAGGATCCAGTTGTCGTAGCGCAGCTGGTCCTGGAGGTAGGCGCCGATCTGGGACAGCTTGCTCTTCCCGTTCACCCAGGGGTCGGCGTAGAGGAACTCCGTCCCCGGATAGGTCGGGTTGAAGATGTCGACGACCAGCGAATTCAGCGTGTTCCGCCGCGTCTCCTTGCCGGAGTAGTAGCCGTAATCGACGCCGGCCAGGATGGTGTGCGAGACCGGGCCGGTGGTCAGCTTGCCCTGGATGTTGCTGTCGATCAGGTAGGTGTCGGTGTTCTTCGGGCGGTCCTGCAGCCCCACCGGGTAATAGCGGCCGTCCACCAGCTCGACCGGCCATTCGGTGCTGAAAGCGGATTGGAAGCTGACCCGGGAGTGCATGTAGCGGGCGTTCTGGTGGATCGTCCAGCTCGGGCTCAGCTCATGCTCGACCTCGTAGCCGATCGACGTGTTCTTCACCCGCCAGTCGGACACGCCCGGAACACCGAAATAGAGGTCGGTGCCGATCAGGTCGAGCGCGCTGCGCGGGATGCTCTGCTCCGAACCGCTCATCTTCAGCGACTGGTAGCTGGCGAGCAGGGTCAGCTTGGTCCTGTCGGTCGGCTTGAAGGTCACCGCCGGCGCGATGTAGAGGCGGTCGTCCGGCGCGTGGTCCACCTGGGTGTCGGACAGGCGGCCGAGCCCGGTCAGGCGGTACAGCACCTTGCCCTCGCCATCGACCGGCCCGCCGAGATCGAAGGCGGCCTGACGGCGCTTGTAATTGCCGGTCTGAAGCTGGATTTCGTGCAGCGGCACGGCGGTCGGCCGCTTGCTGGTCAGATTCACCACGCCGCCGGGCGCGGTCTGGCCGAACAGGACCGACGAGGGGCCCTTCACGATGTCGACGCGCTCCAGCCCGTAGGGCTCGAACGTGGTGTCGTAGTTGTTGAAACCGGCCCGCAGGCCGTCGCGGTAGATGCCAAACAGGCTGAAGTCGCGGAAGCCGCGCATCGAGAAGTCCGGGGCGCCGGGGCCGCCCGGATAATCGACCACGACGATGCCGGGCGAGTAGGCGACCGCACCGCCGAAATCCTGAACGGCGCGCTGGTCCATCTCCTCGCGGGTCACGACAGAGATGGTCTGCGGAATCTCGACGAGCGGCGTGTCCACCTTGGTGCCGACGGCGCTGCGCGTCGCGACATAGCCTTCGGTGCCGCCGACGACGCCCTGAACGGTGAGCGGGGCGAGAACCGTGGCGTCGCCGGCCGATCCGCCGTTGACCGATCCGCTGGCCGGCGGCTGCTGCGCCAGGGCGGTTGACTGATGCGCCAACGCCGTCATTCCGGCCATCGTCGTCGCCAGCAGGAACGCCTTCAGGCGCCCGCGCTTGCCCGTCGCCGGACGGCCGGCCGCTGCGGCCGCCCTAACCCCAATCTCCATCTCCAAACCCCCGAATGACGCTCGATCCGGCGGGTTCCGCGTCCTGCGAAACCCGTCTCCTGGCTCTAAGACGAAGGGGGTAGGCGGAACTTAAGGGGATTTTTCCGTCGGTGTGAATTTTTCCTGCACAACCGTCCCGGCGGTCAGCCGGAGCAGATGGTCGGCCACGTCGAAATAGCGGTCGTCGTGGGAGATGACGATGATCGTCTTGCCCATCGCCTTCAGGCTCGGCAGCAGCTCGGTGTAGAAGATCCGACGGAAGGCCGGGTCCTGGTCGGCGGCCCATTCGTCGAACACCAGCACCGGCCGCCCCTCCGTCCAGGCCTGGAGCAGGGCCAGCCGTTTGCGCTGCCCGGTGGAGAGGTCGGTCGTGCTGAACACGCCGTCGACCAGACTGACCTTGTGGGCGATCTCCAGCCGTTCCAGATAGGCCTGGGCCTCCTCCGGCACGTTTCCGCCCGTCTGGATCAGGTCGTCGAACAGGAAATAGTCGGCGAAGATCGTGGTGAAGAGCTGGCGGTAGTCGTCGCGCGTCTCCGGCGTGACCGGGGTGCCGTTCAGCAGGATGGCCCCGTCCTGCGGGGCGTAGAGGCCGAGCAGCATCTTGATCAGCGTGGTCTTGCCGCAGCCGTTCTCGCCGACGATGAACAGGATCTCGCCACGCCCGACGCGCAGCGACACGGGGCCGAGCACGAAGGGCTCCACGTCCGGCCCGGCCGGCGGGTAGGCGTAGCGGGCGTCGCGCAGCTCCAGCGAGTCGATGGTTTCGGGAGGCCGCCCCTCGTCCTTCATCAGCAGATGCGGTTCCGGCGAGGCGAAGGCCGCCGACAGCTCGGCGATGCGGCGGAAGGCGACCTGGGCGCGGCTGACGATGGGCAGGGTGCCGATCAGATGCTCCAGCGGCCCCTTCATGTAGAGCAGGACCAGGATGAAGCCGCTGAGCGTGCCGCGGTCGGTGCTGGGCCACAGCGCCTCGACGCCGAGCGCCACCCCGATGACGATGAAGAACAGCGTGGAGCCGAACCCCTTGGCGACGACGAAGAGGGTGATCGAGCGGATCTGGACCTCGCAGATGCGGTCGATGGTCCCGCGCAGCGCCGCGCTCTGCAGGCGCAGCCGGCGCGGCCGGTTGATGCGCAGCTCCTTCGCCCCTTCCGCCAGCGAGCGGTAGTGCTTCTGCAGCTCGTCCTCGTGGGCGCGCGCCTCCTGGAAGCCGTCGATGCCGCGGCCGCGCGCGATGTACTGCACGGCGCTGCCGATCAGGATGGCCGCCGCCGTCGCCAGGAACATCGGCCAGGACAGCAGCGCCAGATAGACGAGGCTGCCCAGCGTGACGCTGAGCGACACCGCCAGCGGCGCGAAGACGAAGGCGAAGTCGCTGATGGTGTCCACGTCGTGGGTCAGCACCGGGATCAGGCGGTGGCTGCGGTAGCGCTCCAACTGGTCGATCGGCGCGGTCAGGATGCGGTCGCCCAGATCCTTGCGCAGCCGCGCGATCACCCGCTGCCCGATCCGGTTGGTGCCGATGTCGGACAGGACCGAGCCGGCCAGCGCCAGCGCGCACAGTCCGGCGAAGGCGAGCAGGAGGCCGGCGCCGGGGCTGTCCCCGGCGTGCAGGATGCGGTTGATGGCGGCCAGCAGCCCGGTCACGCTGAGCCCGCCCAGCACTCCCAGAAGGGTGGCGGCGGTCAGCAGCGGCCAGAAGGGGCGCAGGAGATGAAGCAGCGCGGAAACGCTGGAACGGGGGAGCGTCGGCATTGGCTTTCCTGGGAGACGGGACGGATGGCGGCTGGCGCGCAGGCCCATCTGGAGGCGGACGCGCACAGCCCTCCTGACTAGGACGAACGAGCGGAGCAAAACTGAAACGGCGTCCGGCGGGCGGGCGCGGCGATCCGCCCCGTCTTGCGATCCGGTCCCGGTCTGCCCTATAGCTGGCACACGATTTCCGGAGCCGAGCGCGCCTGTATGCCTCCGTCCCATCCTTCCGACGACGACCGCGTGACCGAAGAGGCGGCGGACTGGTGCCTGCGCCTGCAAGCGGAGGAGGTGAGCGACGCCGACCGGGCCGCCTTCGAGCGCTGGTGCCGGGAGGACCCCCGCCACTTGGCGGAATTCGACGCGATGCGGGAGCTGTGGGGGTTGTCCGCCGGACTGCGGCCGCGGGTGACCGCGACCCCCGCTCCGGCACGGCCTGTCGAGACGGTGCGCTCTCCCATTGTCCGGGCGCCGAAACGGCGGCGCTGGGCGCTGGCGGCCTGCGTCGCGGCGGTCCTCGCCGTCGGCTGGCCGGTGGGCTGGTCGTTCGGTGTACTGCCCGGCACGGTGGACGTCTTCCTCGGCGGCGACCGGCACCGCGTGGTCGGTCTGCCCGACGGTTCGACGGTGGACCTGAACGTCCGCACCACTCTGGTCTATGCCCAGTTCCGCGACCGCCGCAGCGTGTTGATGGACCATGGCGAGGCCTATTTCGCGGTCACGGGCGACGCCGCGCGGCCCTTCACCGTCTTCACCGCCGCCCATCGGGTCCGGGTGACGGGGACGCGGTTCAACGTCTGGGCCAACGACGGCGAGCTGGCCGTGACGCTGGCCGAGGGCGCGGTGACCGTGAGCGCCGCCGCCGCAGCGGGGGAGGAGCCCCTGCGGTTGACGCCGGGCCAGCAGGGCCGCTTCGCCCGCGACAGCCGGTTCGGCAGCGTCGCGCGCGTCGATCCGGCGCGGGTCCTGTCCTGGCGCGAGGGCAAGCTGGTGTTCGACGACATCACCTTGGCCGACGCCGTCCCGCTGCTGAACCCCTACCTCTCGCAACCGCTGCGGCTGGCCGACCGCCGGGTTGGGGCGATGCGCATCGGCGGCGTGTACGACGTCGCCGACCTCGACCGCGTGGTGGCGTCGTTGCCGCGGGTGCTGCCGGTGACGATCGCCGCGAAGGACGGCGCGCTGATCCTCTCCGCCCGCTGAAGCCGCGGGCCGGTTACCAGCGGTAGGAGAGGGTCGCCAGCACCGCCCGCCGGTTGCCGACGAAGACCGAATCCTCGTAGAAGCCCGGCGAGAAATAGCGGCGGTCGAACAGGTTGGTCGCGGTCAGCGTCAGCCCGACACCGTCGAGCGACGGGCCGAGCCGGTCCAGCTCGTAGCCCAGGCTGACATCGACCAGCGTGTAGGCGGGGACGCGCACGCTGTTCGTAGCGTTGTATGTCGCGCCGACATACCGCAGCCCGATGCCGGCAGTCAGGCCGTCGGTCGGTCCGTCCTCGAAACGCTGGCGCAGCCAGAGCGACGCGGCGTGGCGGGGGACGGAGGCCACCCGGTTTCCCGTCTTGTCGGTGCCGCCGGGGGCGGGGGTGTCGCGGGTGACCCGCGCGTCGGTGCGGGTGTAGGCCGCCGTCAGATCGGTCGTTTCGCCGATCGCCGTCCGCGCTTCCAGCTCGACGCCGCGCGACCGTGTCTCCCCAGTCTGGGCCAGATAACCGGGATGGTCCGGATCGGCGGTGGTGAGGTTGCGCTGCACCGCGCGGAACAGCGACGCGGTGAGCAGCGCGTCGAAGCCCTCGGGCCGGTAGCGCAGCCCGGTTTCGATCTGCGCGCCGCGGCTCGGCGAGAAGGGGCGGCCCTGCGCGTCGCTGCCGCTGGTCGGCTGGAAGGAGGTCGAATAGCCCACGTAGGGCGTCAGGCCGTTGTCGAAGCGGTGGGCGAGCCCGATGCGCTTGGTGACGGCGCGGTCGAACTGCGTCGTCTCCACCGGCACGCTGTCGGACAGCAGGCCGCGGACGTCCGTGCGGCTCCAGTCCAGCCGCCCGCCGAGCGTCAGGCGCCAGCCCCCGGCGGCGATCTCGTCCTGAAGATAGAAACCGGTCTGGCGGATGCGGTCGGTCAGGTCGTTGAGCAGCGCCGCGTCCCAGGCGTAGGGGCCGCCATAGACCGGGGCGAAGACGTCGATCGGGTCGGCCACCGTGCCGTTCCGCCGCGTTTCATGCACCCGGTAGTGGGCGTGATCGACGCCGGCCAGCAGGCCGTGGCGCAGCGGTCCGGTGGTGACGGTGCCTTGCAGGTTGGCGTCGGCCAGCAGGGTGGAGCTGGTCTTGGGCCGGTCCTGCAGCCCGAACCGGTAATAGCGGTCCGCCTCCAGCGCGCCGGAGTCCGACCAGCTCCACCGGTAGCCGACGCGGCTGCGGCTGTGGCGCAGGCTGTGGCGCAGCGTCCAGTCGCCGGCCAGGACCTTGCCCAGGGCGTGGCGGACCTCGTAGCCGGCCGAGAGGGTGCGCGAGCGGTAGGAACTCACCCCCGGATAGCCCAGGAACAGGCTGGAATGGAGCCGGCCGTAGGGGTTGTCCAGGACCGTGCCCGACACCGGGACGCTCTGCTCCGCCCCCATCTTGCGGAAGTCGAGGAGACTGGCGAGCAGGGTGATCTCGGTGCCCTCGCCGGCCGACCAGGACAGCGCGGGGGCCACATAGAGGCGGTCGTCCGGCGTGTGGTCGACCTGCGTGCCGCTGCGCCGTGACAGCGCGGTCAGCCGGTAGCGCAGCGATCCCGCGGCGTCGATGCGGTCGCCCAAGTCGGCGGAGACCTGCCGCCGGTCATGGCTGCCGCCCTGAAGCTGAAACCGGTGGAGCGGGTCGTCGGTCGGACGCTTGCTGGTCAGGGCGATGGCGCCGCCGGGCGGCATCGCGCCGTAGATGGCCGAGGCCGGCCCCTTCAGCACCTCGAGCCGCTCCACGCCGAAGGGCTCGTACTCCAGCCCATAGGGGTTGAAGCCGCTGCGCAGCCCATCGACCAGGACGGAATCGGAACTCTGGCGGAAACCGCGGACATAGACGTCGATGGCGCCCTGGCCGCCGGGATAGTCGATGGGGCGCACGCCGGCGCTGTAAGCCAGCGCGCCGTTGATGTCCTGGACGTCGCGCCGGTCGAGATCGGCGCGCGTGACGATGGAGAGCCCCTGCGGCAGGTCTTCGACCGGGATTTCGGTGCGGCCGACGCTGCGGTCCGGGCTGGCGAGGTTTGCTGCTTGGCCGCTTTCCAGCGGTCGGCCCTCCACCGTCAAGGGGGGCAGGACGTCGGCGGTTTCCTGCGGTCGGCCGATGGTCGCCATGCCGTCCCGCAGCTCGAAGGACAGGCCGGTTCCGGCCAGCAGTTGGGCAAGCGCCGCCGCCGGGGCCATCCGTCCCGACAGGGCGCGCGACCGGCGGCCCGACACGAGGTCCGTGCTGTAGAGGACTTGCAAACCGGCCTGCTGGCCGAAGCGGGTCAGCGCCTCACCGAGGGAAAGGGCCGGAATCGCCAGCGGCCTGTCTTGGGCCGCAGGTTGCACGGGATCGGACAGGGCTGCGGGCGGAGCGGCGAGCACCGACCAGCCGAGCGCCAGCCCGCCGAGCATGAAGCCTGCGGAACGCGGTATCATCCGGAGCTCGTGCAACGAATACTAGAATTCACCTTGGGAAATTCTGCCTTTTCCTCATTTGCAAATGACTGTCAGTTGCATTAGCTTGCGACGGCTTGTCAAGCCTTGGGGATTGCCGCCCCGCCGCGGCGTCGCTTTGCACAAGGATCGTCCTATGCGACCGGTAGGAATCGCCGAGAACCAGACCCTGACCGACGTCTTCACGACGCATCGGCGGTCGCTGATCGGTGTGGCCGAGCGGATCACCGGGTGCCGCCACCATGCGGAAGACGTCGTTCAGGACGCCTTCCTGAGGCTGCTGGGGACGGAATCGACCGGCTCCATCCGGGCCAAGGCGGGCTACCTGATGATGGTCGTGCGCAATCTGGCGATCGATCACTACCGCCGGAAAGGCCTGGAATCGCGTCTGATGGCGGCGGAGGAGGAAGGGCAGGCGGTGAGCACGCCGGAGGCGGCCTCGCCGGAAAGCGTGAATGTGAACCGTCAGCTCTTGCAGACGCTCGAATCGGCGCTGGCCGATCTGCCGGAGCGCACCCGCTACGCCTTCGAAATGCACCGGATCCACGGCCACAGCCAGAAGGACATCGCGGAAATCCTCGGCGTGTCGCCGACGCTGGTCAACGTCATGATCCGCGACGCGCTGGTTCACTGCCGCAAGGCGATGAAGCGGGTCGACCCGTCGGCCTGAACGGTGGGACGGCGCCCGATCAGGATGGTCGCTTGACCTGCGGCCCGGCGATGGCATTCCCTGTCCGGGATATGACCGGGTGAGGACCGGGTCGCGGATGCCGCGCGCTGGTCCCTCCCGGTTGGTCTGGCGGACCGGCTGGACGGTTGCCGCATTCCCGGAGCTTCCCCGCCGATGCATGCCGAAACCCCGTTGGACCGTCAGTTGCGTCTCTGGCAGGGCCACCGCCGCCTGGTTCCGCCCGACGAGCGGATGCGCGCCCTGACGGAGCGGTGGCTTGGCCCCCACCTTGCCGCCTTGGAAGCACTGATGCTGGAACTGCGTCACGGCGTCGACCGGGATCGGGACGAGGGCCGGCTGACCTTCCCGAATCGCCGCAACCCTTACCCCAAGGGCTTTTGCCGCGAGATCAGCGACGTCGTCTTCGAGCGGCTGCGCCGGCGGATCGCCGCGCCGGACACGCCGGTCACACAGGCTCTGGCGGCCTTCGTACGGGAGGGAGGGCGCCTGTCCCCGATCTGGGGGGCGCTGCGCGGCAGCTACTTCCAGAACGCCATGCAGGTCGGCGCCCTCTACGTCGACGCTGCCAACGACACCGTGACCATCACCAAGCCCAAGGTCGAGATCCTGCCCATGGAGGCGAGCGGACTCGAACCGGTCGTCGAGGTGGCCCATTTCGCTCGGATCGCCCAGATCTACTGGGGCGGCACCCTCTGGGCAAACACCCTGTTCCCGCGGCTGGCGCCGGTCTTTCCCATCCTCTACATCGACCCGGATGGGCGTCCCCGCCTGCACCCGGACAGCCTTGGGGTCTTCGCCGAGAACATGGCCGGCGACTGTCGGTCGGCCCTGGCGTTCATGGAGCAGGAGCGCGACGGCGGACGCGTTTTGCCGGCCGACGTCACGGCCACGCTCGCCCGGTGGCGCGACCATGGCCCCTGGTTCGAGGAGATGTGCCCGACGCCCGATTGGGACCGGCTCCACGCCTGCTTCGCCGAGGTGGGCGACCCGCAGGGGCCGTACCGCTCGGCCCTGGGCTTTCAGGGGATGATCGAAGCGGTCAAGCGGGCGGCGGCAGTGTAAGGACCCCCGCGTTTCGTCGCGGTCCGGCTCTTTAACGACCGACGCCCTGCCGGTAAGGTGGAGCTATTGAGTTTTGCTATGGCCGCTCCGGCAGCGGTGCTGTGGAGCAAGATGTCGAACTCGTCGTTCACCAGCGATTCGATGATGTGCCAGGACAGCTCCGGATCGCCGGGGTAGGGCGGCAGCGGCTTCAGGCCCCAGCCCTCGTCCTTGTTCTGGTACTCGGGAGCCGCGCCGATGGAGAAGGTCGGCATCTTGTCCAGGAAGAGGTTCAACCCATGGTCGTTGTAGACCACGATCGCCACGTCCGGCTTGACCTCGGCCAGCCACTCGCGCCAGTAAAGCCGCATCGGGTTGTCGACGAGAAGCGCCGTCCGCTTGGCCTCGTCGGTGGCGATGCGGGGGATGACGTCGACCAGATGCCCGTCGTCGGGCACGTGCGAGGTCATGTTCGGGTGCGGCCAAGTGGTGCATGAGGGGGTGGTCGCCGATCTGCGGGACGACCACGCCCTCATGGAGCGGCACCTCGGCGTCGCGCTCGCCGGGTAACGGACCCGCGGGATCAGTCGGCGCGGACGGTCCGGTCCGCCGGCCCGGTGCCGACGATGCGGACCCACAGGTCCTGCCACGCCGCCCGCGACGCGTCCCGGGGCGTCTGGAAGGTCTCCACCGGACCGACCAGCCGTCCCGCCGGGTCGACGACGGCCCGAATGCCCCAGAAGCCGAGCGACGAGACGCCCGGCATGCCGTAGCGGTGGTCCAACGCCTGGACCAGCCTGCGCCCGTCCTCCAGCGGCTGTTCGCGCCAGATCAGATTGTCCATCGAGAACCAGCGGAAGACCTCGGCCTCCGGGGTCGCCGCGACCGCCTCAATGGCCGGCGAGCGGCCCCGCTCGAACCGCTCCCAGTGGATGCCCCCATCGCTCAGCACGGAGTGGAAGCCCACCAGCACCGCGTCCGGCGTTTCGGCCACCACCCGGCGCAGCACCGGCTGGAACAGGGTCGGGTAGGCCGTCACCTTGGCTGTCACTTCGGCCGTGCCGGCGATCTGCGCCCGGGCGATCGCCTCGACGCGGTCGTTGATGGCCCAGCCGCCGAGCGTGTAGGCCGACACGAGGATCAGCGCCGCCCCCGCAATGTCCTGCGCCAGGGCCGCCCGCTTGCGCAGCGCGACGCCGGTCACCAACGCGACCACCAGGATCAGGCTGTAGATCGGGTCGATGATCGGCATCGCGTTGATGGCGAAGCGCGTGGTGGTGAGCGGGTAGAGCCATTGCGTCCCGTAGGACGTGAAGACGTCGATCACCGGGTGGGTCATCAGCGCCAGGATGGCCAGCCAGATCCAGGCGCGCCGCGCCTCGCCGTCGCCCGATGGGCTGTCCGGGCCGTGGCGCCGGCGCTGCCAGAGCCAGACCAGCCAGCCGAACAGCGGGCCGGCGACGGGGCCGAACAGGATCGAATGGGTCAGGCCGCGGTGATGGACCCAGTTGGCAAAGGGGCCGCCGATCCAGCCGGCGGCGACGTCCAGGTCGGGGATCAGCGCGATGCCCGCGCCGACGGCGAGGGCGCGGCGGCCCAGCCGGCGGCAAAAGCCGGCCTGTGCGACCGTGGCCCCGAGAAGCATTTGGGTGACGGTGTCCATGGTCCCTGGTGATGTCGTGATGCGCCGGAATCAGGCGCCGGGGGCGACCGCCAGCATCCGCTTCAGCGCGTCCGATATCTCCTCGACGCGCACCGGCTTGGGCATGATCGCGATGGGGTCCGGAAAGCTCACCTTCAGCTTTTCGGAAATCTCGCCGGTGGCGTAGCCGCTGACCACCACCACGGGCAGGCCGGGCTCCTCGCTCCGCAGGTTGCGGATCAGCTCGTCGCCGGCCATCATCGGCATCCTGAGGTCGGTGACCAGAGCGTCGAAGGAATCGTCCTGCCAGATCTTCAGAGCCTCCTGGCCATTGAAGGCCGTGGTGACCCGGAACCCCTCGTCCATCAGGCCATGCTCCAGCGCCATGATCGCGATGGCTTCATCGTCGACCAGCAGGATGTGGCGGGGTTCGGTCATGGCGGCTCACCGTACAGAGTAAACACAGTCCTGGGTGCGGGACGGTGTGGTCCAGCTCCAGGTACGATTGTAACCGGCAGCGCGATGAAAAACAAAGCTGAACGGGCTATGGTTGTTTCCCCAGCCATTTCGGGGGGCTGCTAGCCCTTGTTCGTTCCGCGGGGATGTGTGCATTCTTCCTGCTGGGAACCGGCATGGCGGCGCCGGGCGAAGCCTTCACCAAAGGAAGACCTGCGACCTTGAAAATCGGCCTGAGGACGATGCTGATCGCCTGTCTGGGGGGCGTCGGGCTGGCTTTCACGGCCGGCACCGCCACGATTCTGCAGGTCGAAGCCGGGGAACGACTCCACCGTGTGATCGGCGAGCAGCTGCACCTCTACGCAGGCCAGGTCGCCGACAAGCTCGACCGCGGCATGTTCGAACGTTACCGCGACCTGCTGGTCGTGACGAGTCTGGAGACGATCCGCGCGACCGACAGTTCCCGCGATTCGCGGCGCGCCGTCCTCCAGAAGCTCCAGGACAGTTACCCGGACTATGCCTGGATCGGCTTCATCCGGCCGACCGGCCTCCTCGAAGCGGCGACGGGACGCGTCTATGAGGGCATGGACGTCAGCGCACGCGACTGGTGGAAGCAGGGGTTCGACCGCCCCTATGTCGGCGACGTGCACGACGCGGTGGTTCTGGGCAAGCTTCTGTACGCCAACCGGATGGAGGTTCCGCGCTTCGTCGATCTGGCGGCGCCGGTGCGCGACGAGCAGGGGACGCTGACCGGAGTCGTCGCCGCCCATCTCAGCTGGGATTGGGCGTCGGAGGTCGAACGCTCCGTGCTCGGCCAGATATCCGATGACGCCGAGGTCGAGGCGATGATCCTCTCCGCCGACGGCACGGTGATCCTCGGGCCCAAACCCCTGGTAGGCAAGCCGCTGGCTTTCGCGTCGGCGCAAGGGCGGCGCGCGTGGGTCGAGTCCTGGCCGGACGGGCGGAATTTCCTGACAAGCGTGGTTCGGACGAAGGGATACCGGGACTATCCCGGGCTGGGGTGGAGCGTCGTGCTCCGCCAGCCGGTCGATCAGGCGATGGCGCCGGTCGCGGAGCTGCGGAACCGGGTGATCGCCTGGGGTATCGCCGCCAGCCTACTGGCGGTCCTCGTCGGTCACGTCCTGGCGACGTGGCTGTCGGCGCCCTTGCGCGCCATGTCCAGGGCCGTCGAAGCTGCGGGTCCGGATGGCGCGATGCCCGTCCTGCCGCTGACCGGCCGCTACACGGAGGCGGCCACGCTGTCCGGGGCGCTGCACACCTACGTGAGCGACCTGCAGGAGGCGGACCGGAGGCTCCGCGGCACCGTCGCCGAAAAGACGGTCCTGCTGCGCGAGGTCCACCACCGCGTGAAGAACAACCTGCAGGTCATCTACGGGTTGATGATGGTGGAGATGCGCCGCCTACCCAAGGGGGACCTGTCGCGGGGCCGCATCGAGGCGCTGGCCGGGCGTGTGACCTCGATGGGGCGCCTGCACGAGCAGCTCTACACCTCCGGCGACCTGATGAACGTCGATTTCGGAACGCACCTGCGCCAGCTCTGCGACGCCCTTCAGGAGCTTCTTCCGAACGAGGCGGTCACCATCCATGCCGACACGGACGACGTGGCCTGTTCCATCGAACTCGCCACACCGCTCGGCCTGATCGCCAACGAACTCGTCATCAACGCCCTGAAGCACGCCTTTCCGGAGAGGCGACGCGGAACGGTCACGGTCCGGCTGCGGCAGGCGGGCGACCATCTGACGATGACGGTGGCCGACGACGGCATCGGCTGCCCGGACATGCCGCCCAAGGGGGGCATCGGCACGACGCTGGTCGATGCGCTTGTCCGGCAGGTCGGCGGCACCATATCCTTCGAGGCCCGGTCAGGCTGCACCGCCACCGTCAGCGTTCCCTTCACCGCCGACGCGAACCGCCCCGTCGCCGTTCACGCGTGATGTGATCCCAGAGTTGCGTCTGTGTTCAATTCCCTTCCGGAAAGCCGGACGCCACCGGTCGGCAACAGGCCGCTCAATAATCACTTGTAAAAGCCGATGGTCCTTCCCATCTGCAACCCATCAAGATTGTTTCGGGGCCTGCTGTCCTCAGCCACGGCCAACCGGTTTGGGTATCTTTTCCCGAAGTGAATTTGATCCCTGCCCGATGTCGGGCGGGGCACCATCAGCAAGGGAACAGACCCATGGCCAACGGCACCGTGAAATGGTTCAACTCCACCAAGGGTTACGGCTTCATCCAGCCGGATGACGGTTCGGCGGACGTCTTCGTCCATATTTCCGCCGTCGACCGCTCCGGCCTCGGTCACCTCAACGAAGGGCAGAAGCTGTCGTTCGAGGCCGTCCGCGACCCGCAGCGGGGCAAGGTGTCGGCCGAGGATCTGCGCGCGCTCTGAGCGCCGCCGCCCCCGATTCCAACGCAGAAGAACAGTGGCCGGCGGGCGTCGCCCGTGTCGGCAAAAGGATTCGCATGACCATCAAACTTCCTTCGACCGGAGCGGCCCAGGCCGCCCAGCCCCAGCATCAACGCCCCGTTCCCGCGGTCGAGCCGGCGTGGGCGCCCGGATGGCCCCGTCTCACCCCGCGTGAGATTCGCCAGATCGTTCTCGACACTTTGGGCTAACCGCCTCATCCGTAACGAAAAAAGCCTTCCCACAGAAACAACCGCGAGGACAGCCGGCCTATGCTCGTTCAGGTCCGCGACAACGATGTGGGGGGCGCTCTGCGCGCCCTGAAAAGAAAAATGCAGCGCGAAGGGCTGTTTCGTGAGATGAAGTTGCATCGGCGTTACGAAAAGCCCTCGGAGCGCCGGGCACGGCAGGCGGCGGAATCGGTCCGGCGGCGGCGCAAGCTGCTGCGCAAGCGCTTGCTGCGCGAGGGCTATTGACCGCGGCCGCCGATGCCTTAATTTGAGGGACGGCGTCAGGGCCGTCAGCACCCATTCCGGTTCCTCGCCGGACAGACCGTTGGAGACAGGACATAGCTAAACTCTACGATGCGGACCCGGTCCGCGAAGGCCCGCGCATCAATCGGGAAATCACGGCACGCACGGTGCGCCTCGTCGGTGCCGACGGTGAGATGATCGGCGTGGTCTCGCTGCGCGACGCATTTGACGCGGCGATTCAGGCCGAACTCGACCTCGTCGAGGTGGCCCCCCAGGCGGATCCGCCGGTCTGCAAGATCCTCGACTACGGCCGGTTCCGGTTCGAGGAGCAGAAGAAGGCCAACGAGGCGCGCAAGAAGCAGAAGATCATCGAGATCAAGGAGCTGAAGCTCCGGCCGAACATCGATGACCACGATTACGACGTGAAGATGCGGGCGGCGCGGCGCTTCCTCGAAGAGGGCGACAAGGTCAAGATGACCATGCGGTTCCGCGGACGAGAGATGGCGCACCAGGATTTGGGCATGAACGTGCTGATCCGTGTGCGCGACCTGTTCGAGGACATCGCCAAGGTCGAGCAGATGCCCCGGATGGAAGGGCGCATGATGGTCATGGTCATCGCCCCGCGCTGACCGGTCACCGGCCGGCCGCGCGTTTGACCGCATGTTCGACGGCATGGGGACCGCCCTTCGTGGGGTGGTCCCCATGCGTTTTCGGCGACAGGCCGCCTTCATCGCACCCACTTTTCATCAGCATCGCTGAACCCAATCGCCGCGGCCCTGTTTAAAGGGCACGGTTGAACGGGAGCCCCCTCGATGCTGCGCCTTCGCCACGGCCTCGCCGTCTCGTGCCTGCTCGCCCTGTTCCCTTCGGGCGGGGTCCTGGCCCAGCAGCCCGCCAACGCGCCGCCCCCCACGGTCACGACCGAGGTGGTGCGCGAACGGGACGTCACCCCGACCAGCGAGTTCATCGGCCGCGTCCAGGCGATCCAGGACTTCGAAGCCCGCGCCCGCGTCGAGGGCTTTATCGAGCAGGTGGCCTTCCAGGAAGGCCAGAACGTCGCCAAGGACACCCTGCTCTACGTCATCGAGCAGGCGCCCTATCAGGCCGCCGTGGACAGCGCCAAGGCCGACCTCGCCCGCGCCCAGGCGACCCAGCGCGAGGCCCAGCGCGCCTTTCAGCGCGCGCAGGAGCTGCGGACCCGCGGGAACATCTCCCAGGCTGACCTCGATCAGGCCCAGGCGGGGCAGGAGACGGCGGACGCCGACATCATGCAGACGCAGGCCAAGCTGCGGCAGGCGGAGCTGAACCTCGGCTACACGCGCATTTCTTCGCCCATCGACGGGCGCATCGGCGCCACCGCGATGACGGTGGGGGACCTTGTCAACCCGTCCAGCGGGCCGCTCGCCACCGTCGTCCAGCTCGACCCCATCCGGGTCGTCTTCTCGGTCAGCGACCGCGACGTCCTGGAGGTCCAGCGCGCCGCCCCCGATCTCGCCTCGGCCGACGCGGTGAACCGCTTCGTGCCCGCCCTGCGGCTGGCCGACGGGGCCGAGTACGAGCAGAAGGGCAAGGTCTCCTTCGCCAGCAACCGCATCGACCCGCAGACCGGGACCATCCCCGTCTACGCCGACTTCGCGAACCCCAAGGGATTTCTGCTGCCCGGCCAGTATGTGACCGTGCTGATCCGCCCGGCGCAGACCGAGCGGCAGCCGGTGGTGCCGGTGTCGGCCATCCAGCAGGACCAGCAGGGCAGCTACGTCCTGGTCCTCGACCAGCAGAACCGGGCGCAGCGCCGTCCGATCGAGCCCGGACCGCAGCTCGATCAGGTGATCGCCGTGCCCAAGGGTGTCCAGGCCGGCGAGACCGTCATCGTCGGCGGCGCCCAGAAGGTCCGCCCCGGCATGGCCGTGCAGCCCGAACGAGCCCCCCAGACCGCCGAGCAGCCGCGAGGATAAGCGCCCATGTTCTCCGGTCTGTTCATCCGGCGCCCGAACCTCGCCATCGTCATCGCGCTGGTCGTGACCATCGCGGGCGCGCTGGCCATCCTGGCCATCCCAGTGGCGCAGTTTCCGCCGATCACGCCGCCCTCGGTGCAGGTCTCCGCGACCTATCCCGGCGCCAACGCCCAGGTCGTCGCCGACAGCGTCGCCGCCCCGATCGAGGCGCAGGTGAACGGCGTGGAAGGCATGCTCTACATGTCCTCCACCAGCACCGACACCGGCGCCTACACGCTGTCGGTCACCTTCGCGCAGGGCACCGACCCGGATCTGGCCCAGATCAACGTGCAGAACCGCCTGTCGCTCGCCACGCCGACCCTGCCGGCGGAGGTGTCGCGGCAGGGCGTCACGGTGCGCAAGCAGTCGTCCAACATGCTGATGGCCGTCAACGTCTTCTCGCCCGGCGGCCAGTTCGACCCGATCTTCATCTCCAACTACGCCAGCATCAACCTGCGCGACGCCATCGCGCGGGTGCCCGGCGTCGGCGACGCGCAGGTGATGGGCGCGCTGACCTACGCCATGCGCGTCTGGATGGACCCGAACCGCATGACCGCGCTGGGCATCACCGCGGCGGACGTGGTCGCGGCGATCCAGACCCAGAATCTCCAGGCCTCGGCGGGGCAGATCGGCGCCCCGCCGGTCCCCGACGGCCAGCAGCAGCAGCTGACCATCCTCGCCCGCGGCCGGCTGGACGACCCAAAGCAGTTCGCCGGTATCATCGTGCGCACCAACCCGAACGGCGGCGTGGTGCGGCTGGGCGACATCGGGCGGGTGGAGCTGGGGGCGCAGAGCTACAGCTCCACCGCCAGGCTGGACGGCGACCCGGCGGCGACCCTGGTCGTCTACCAGTCGCCGGACGCCAACGCGCTGGACGTCGCCAAGGCGGTGCGGGCCGAACTGGAACGACTGTCCGGCCGCTTCCCGGAGGGGCTGGACTACGCCGTCGTCTTCGACACCACCAGCTTCGTCAGCGCGACGATCGAGGAGATCGTGCTGACGTTGGGCATCACCTTCCTGCTGGTGGTGGTGGTTATCTACGTCTTCCTCCAGGACTGGCGGGCGACGATGATCCCGACCCTGGCGATCCCGGTGTCGATCATCGGCGTCTTCGCCGTGCTTCTGGTGCTGGGCTACAGCGCCAACACCATCACGCTGTTCGCGCTGGTGCTGGCGATCGGGCTGGTCGTCGACGACGCCATCGTGGTGGTCGAGAATGTCCGCCGCGTCATGGAGGAGCATCCCGACCAGCCCGCCCCCTCGGCCAGCCGCATCGCCATGGAGCAGGTGACCGGCGCCATCGTCGCCTCCACCCTGGTGCTGGCCGCGGTGTTCGTGCCGGTGGCCTTCCTACCGGGCATCACCGGCCAGCTCTACCGGCAGTTCGCGGTCACCATCACCACCTCCTTCCTGATTTCCGGCATGGTGTCGCTGACGCTGACCCCGGCGCTGTGCGGCCTGCTGCTGCGCCCGCCGGGCCGGCCCTGGCGTCCGCTGGCCGCCTTCAACCGCGGGCTGGACGGGGTGCGTGACCGCTACGCCGGCCTCGTCGGCTGGCTGTCGCGCAAGCTGGTGGTCGGGATCGCCGCCTTCGTCCTGCTGACCGCCGGAGCCGTCCTGCTGCTGCGCGGCCTTCCCACCGCCTTCCTGCCGTCGGAGGACCAGGGCTATTTCTTCGTCAACGTGCAGCTTCCGAGCGCGGCGTCGCTCAGCCGGACCGAGACGGTGATGAACGACGTCACCGAGCGCCTGCGCGCGACGCCGGGTGTGGCCCACGTGATCTCCATCGCCGGCTACAGCATCCTCAGCGGGGCGGCCTCCAACGTCGGGCTGCAGATCGTCGTGCTGAAGCCCTGGGGGGAGCGGGGGGCTGCCGAGACGGTGGACGCGTTGCTGGGCCGGCTGAGGCCGCAGCTCGCGGCGGTGCCGCAGGCGACCATCGCTGCCTTCAACCCGCCCTCCATTCCCGGCCTCGGCAGCACCGGCGGCTTCCAGCTCCAGGTCCAGGCGTTGGGCGGGCAATCCGCGCAGCAGTTGGGCGCGGTGCTGCGCGGCCTGCTGGTCGCCGCCAACCAGGACGCGCGCCTGTCGGCGGTCTTCAGCACCTTCAGCCCCGACGTGCCGCACCTGTTCGTCGACCTCGACCGGACCAAGGCGGCGCTGCTCGGCGTCTCGCCGGGCGACGTCTTCACCACGCTTCAGGCCCATCTCGGGTCGCAGTACGTCAACGATTTCAACCTTTACGGCCGGGTCTTCCAGGTGCAGGTGCAGGACGCCGCGGAGCACCGGGACGAGGTGGCGGCCATCGACCAGCTCTATGTGCGGAGTTCGTCGGGGGACATGGTGCCGCTGCGCAGCATCGTGAGCATCCGCAACACGCTGGCCCCCGACAGCCTCGTCCGCTACGACCAGTTCCTGTCCGCCTCGGTCAACGGGAACGCGGCACCCGGCGGCAGCTCCGGCCAGGCGCTGGCGGCGATGCAGGAGGTGGCGGACCGCACCCTGCCGGCGGGCTACGCCACGGAATGGACCGGCCTGTCCTATCAGGAAAGCCGCATCGGCAACCAGACCATCATCATCTTCGGGCTGGCGGTGATGTTCGGCTATCTGTTCCTGGTGGCGCAGTACGAGAACTGGCTGATCCCGCTGGCCGTTCTGCTGTCGGTGGCCATCGCGGTGCTGGGGGCGGGCATCGGCCTGACCGTTGCCGGAATCGCCAACGACGTCTACGCGCAGATCGGCCTCGTCCTGTTGGTCGGCCTCGCCGCCAAGAACGCCATCCTGATCGTCGAGTTCGCGCGGGAGCAGCGCGCCGCCGGCCATCCGATCATCGACTCCGCGGTGATGGGCGCCCGCCAGCGCTTCCGCGCGGTGCTGATGACGGCGCTGGCCTTCATCCTGGGGGCGGTGCCGCTGCTGGTCGCCACCGGCGCCGGCGCGGCGAGCCGGCGGTCCATCGGCACGACGGTCTTCAGCGGCATGACCGCGGCGACACTGGTCGGCATCATCTTTGTGCCGGTGCTGTTCGTCGCCTTCCAGCGCCTGACCGAGCGGCTGGTTCCACACCGCCCTCCGGCGGCCGTCCCGGCAAAGACATCTCCGGCGGAATGACCCCGTCCCGCCCCTGTTGGTCATCGGACACACCCATGGACCCGGGAGGCACGGAAATCATGACCAGGAGAGGAACGGACCTCTGGTCCGCAAGCGGCCTGATCGCCTTCGCCAGCGGTGCGGCCGTGGCGATCCTCGCCAGCCGCCTGCTGCCGCCGCTCGTTGCCCAGGCTGCCGGGACGACGATGGCGCGCGATCCGTTCGACGCCTTGACGGACGACCACCGCCACATCCTGGCGCTGTTGGACGCGATGGAGCGGACGCACACCGGCGAGACTTTCCAGCGGACGCAGTTGCTGCTCCGCCTGAAGCGCCGCCTCGCCGCGCACGCCATGGCCGAGGAGGACGTCGTCTATCCCCTCCTGCACGACCACGCGCATCAGGAGGCGGACGCCCGGCACCTCTACGGCGAGCACGCCGACATGAAGATGCACCTGTACGCCCTCGAACATATGCCGAAGGACGATCCCGCATGGCGGCGGCGCGTCATCGCGCTGAGGCAGCTGATCGCGGAACATGTCCAGCAGGAGGAGGAGGTCGATTTCCCAAAGCTGCGCGACGCGCTGAACCAGCGGGAGACCGCCCGGCTGTCGGGCCATGTGCAGCGGGAGAAAGCCCTGCTGCTGTGACGCCGCGATCCGGCTACGCCTCGGACTCCGCGGTGATGCCGTGCTTGCGCAGCTTTGCGTAGAGATTGGTGCGCGACAGGCCAAGGCTCCGCGCGGCTTCCAGCTTGTTGCCCTGGGCGTCTTCGAGCGCGGCGAGGATGAGCGAGCGCTCCAGCTCGTCCATGCTGTCGGCGAGGGGACGCTTGCGCGCCAACGGGGTTGTGGGCCGGGCGGCGGTTCCGGGAAGGATGTCGGCGAAGTCCTCGGCCAGGATGCGCTCGCCTTCGGTGCGCACATAGACCTGCTCGATGACGTTGGCCAGTTCACGGACGTTGCCCGGCCAGTCGTGCCCGCGCAACGCGTCGAGCGCCGCAGGCGTGAGGTCGCGCATCGGCTGGTCGAGGCTGACCGCCATCCGTTCCGAAAACAGCGAGGCGAGGATTTCCAGATCCTCCTTGTGGTCGCGCAGCGCCGGAAGCTGGATCGGGAAGACGTTGAGCCGGTAGTAGAGGTCCGAGCGGAAGGTGCCGTTCCGCATCATTTCCGGCAGCGGCCGGCTGGTCGCGGCGATGATGCGGACATCGACCTTGATGACCTGGTTGGAGCCGAGCGGCTCGACCTCGCGTTCCTGAAGCACGCGCAGCAGCTTGGCCTGGAGCGGCAGCGGCATGTCGCCGATCTCGTCGAGGAAGAGAGTGCCGCCGTGGGCGAGCTGGAATTTTCCCGGCCGCGGCTGGCGGCCGGCGCCGGTGTAGGCGCCCGGTGCGACGCCGAAGAACTCCGCCTCCAGCAGGTTTTCGGGGATTGCCGCGACGTTGATGCCGACGAAGGGGCGGTCGGCCCGGTCCGAAGCCGCGTGGATCGCCTGCGCCACCAGCTCCTTTCCGGTTCCCGTCTCGCCCAGCACCAGCACCGCCGAGTTGATCTGGCCCGCCTTGCGCACCAGCCGCTTCACCTGGAGCATCGCCGGGCTGAAGCCGACCAGATTCTCGACCGAGTATTTCGGCGCCCGGCTGGCGGCGAGTTCCTGTTCCATGCGCGCGAGGCGCGATTGCAGCTTGTTGAAGCGCTCGGCGATGGGGCGGAGGTAGGTCAGGCTGTTCTTCAGGGCGAAGGCGAGGGCGCCGATGATCTCGCCCCGCTCGTCGCGCAGGGGCAGGCGGCTGACCAGCAGCGTGTGCTCGCCGTAGCGCATGATGTCGAGCGGGAAGGAGCGGCCGGTCTCCACCACGTCGCGCATCTGGCTGTGCGGGATGACCCGCTCGACGGGCTGCCCCACCACCTCGGCCAGGGAGCGGATGCCCAGCAGCGCCTTGCGCTTGTCATCGAACCAGACGTGCTTATCATTGGACCAGACGATCCGCGCGTCCTTGTCGACAAGAATGGCGCCGTCGATCATCTCATCGATCATCACCATCAGGGCGCGCGCCGCCGCGAAGTGTTCGTCTGGTCCGGTCGCCATGGCCCGCCTCCCGCCGCGTCGTTTCTGTCAAAATACTGAACACTGTTTGTCAAAATTCCGCACACGACGGAAGCTCTGATTGCGAGGGCTTCGGCGGACGGGTGGTCCGATCCCCAGACAATCCGCCCGCTTGGCCGGCCCACCCCCTTCCCTGGCAACGCCTCTCATCATTGGCACGCCCCTTGCTTTGATTGCATCAAGAAAATATGGGTGCAGCGAACAATTGGCCGAACGGCCGTCGCGGCACGGTCCGGCAAGGGGGAAGCGACAAGGGCATGACGCAGCAGCGTATCGGAATCATCGGTGCCGGGCTGATGGGGCATGGGATCGCCCAGGCGTTCGCCGTCGCCGGGCACCGCGTCGCCATCCAGGAGCCCGATCCCGGCCGCCGGGCCGGCATCGTCGGGCGGGTCCGAAGCAACCTTCAGAATCTTGGATTGGACACCGCTGCCGCGGAGTTGATCCGGCCCTGCGACTCCCTGGAGGACGCGGTCGGCGACGCGGACGTGGTCATCGAAGCGGTTCCGGAGGACCTGCCGCTCAAGCAGCGGATTTTCCAAGCAATCGAGGCCGCCGCCCCGCCTCACGCGCTTCTGGCGAGCAACACGTCGGTGATCCCGATCACCCGGATCATGGAGCCGGTCCGCGACAAGACCCGCGCCCTCGGCACCCACTGGTGGAACCCGCCGTACCAGATTCCGCTCGTCGAGGTCATCCAGACCGCCGACACCGCCGACGCGGCGGTCGCCGCGATGATCGGGCTGCTGAGCGCCATCGGCAAGACGCCGGTGCATGTCCGCAAGGACGTTCCCGGCTTCATCGGCAACCGTTTGCAGCACGCGCTCTGGCGCGAGGCCATCGCGCTCGTCCAGAACGGCGTGTGCGACGCCGAGACGGTGGACGCGGTGGTCAGGGCCAGCTTCGGCCGGCGCCTCGCCGTGCTGGGGCCGCTGGAGAACGCCGACCTCGTCGGCACCGACCTGACCCTGGCGGTGCACGAGCATGTCCTGCCCGACCTCGACCGGACGCCCGGACCCTTGCCCCTGCTGCGCGACCTCGTCGCGTCCGGGCGGCTGGGCATGAAATCCGGCGCCGGTTTCCGGACCTGGACGGAGGCGCAGCGGACCGAGACCCACGCCCGTCTGGCGGCCCACCTCCAGCGGCTGGACGGTGTCGAGCGCGGGTGACCGCGCGCCGTTCACCGCCTCCTTTCCTTTCGAATTGAACCCACACAGGGAACGTTCCATGGCCGCACCACAGAAGGCAGCACAGAAGAAGGTCATCATCAGCTGCGCGTTGACGGGGTCGATCCACACCCCGACCATGTCGGACGCGCTGCCGGTGACGCCCGATGAGATCGTCGAGCAGGGGATCGGCGCCGCCGAGGCCGGTGCGGCGATCCTCCACCTGCACGCCCGCGATCCCCGGACCGGGCAGCCGACGCCGGACCCGGCGGTGTTCATGCAGTTCCTGCCGCGCCTCAAGCAGTCCACCGACGCGGTGCTGAACATCACCACCGGCGGCTCGCTCAACATGACGGTGCAGGAGCGTCTTGCCGCCCCGCTCCAGGCCCAGCCGGAAATGTGCTCGCTCAACATGGGCTCGATGAACTTCGGCATCTTCCCGCTGGCCGACCGCTACAAGGACTGGAAGCACGACTGGGAGGAGCCCTATCTGCGCAGCACCGACGATTTCATCTTCCGCAACACCTTCCGCGACATCGCGTACATCCTGGAGCATCTGGGCGAGGGTTGCGGGACGCGTTTCGAGTTCGAGTGCTACGACGTCGGGCATCTCTACAACCTCGCGCACTTCGTCGACCGGGGGCTGGTGAAGCCGCCCTTCTTCGTCCAGACGATCTTCGGCATCCTCGGCGGCATCGGCGCGGAGCAGCGCAACCTCGTCTTCATGCGCGAAACCGCCGACCGGCTGTTCGGAACGGATTACGAATGGTCGGTGCTCGCCGCCGGGCGTCACCAGATCCCCTTCACGACCATGGCCGCGGTCATGGGCGGCAACGTCCGGGTCGGGCTGGAGGACAGCCTGTATCTCAGCAAGGGCCGGCTGGCCCGGAACAGCGCGGAGCAGGTGGCGAAGATCCGCCGGATTCTCGAAGAGTTGTCGCTCGAAGTCGCCACCCCCGCCGAGGCGCGCGCCATGCTCGCCCTGAAGGGCGCCGATCAGGTGGCTTTCTGACCAGCAGGACGCCTCAGACTTCATGACGCCCGAAAGAAGGCCACCGAAAGAAGGACAATGATGCGAAACAGGAACGCCGTCGTCACCGGCTCCACCACCGGCATCGGGCTGGCGACCGCCCGCGAACTGGCCCGCCAGGGCTGCCATGTGATGCTCAACGGCTTCGGCGACCGGGCGGAGATCGACCGGCTGTGCGCGGACATCGCGGCGCAGAGCGGCACGACGATCGTCTATTCGGGGGCCGACCTCAGCCGGCCGGAGGAGGCCCGTACGATGATGGCCGACGCCGCGGCGGCGCTCGGCCCCATCGACATCCTGGTGAACAACGCCGGGGTGCAGCATGTGGCGGCGGTGCACGAGTTCCCCGACGACAAGTGGGACCTGCTGCTCGCCGTCAACCTCAGCGCCGCCTTCCACACCATCAAGGCGGCCGTCCCGGCGATGCGCGAGCGCCGCTGGGGGCGCATTGTCAACACGGCATCGGTCCTCGGGATGGTCGGCGCTCCGCACAAGCCCGCCTATGTCGCGACCAAGCACGGCATCATCGGCCTGACAAAGTCGGTGGCGATTGAGGTGGCGGAGCACGGCATCACCTGCAACGCGGTGTGCCCCGGCACGGTGCTGACCCCGATCATTGAGAAGCAGATCGCCCAGCAGGCCAAGGTCACCGGCTTGCCGGAGGAGCGGGTCCTTCAGGCGGTGTTCCTCGACCGCATGCCGACCGGCCGGCTGATTCCGCCGGAGGAGGTCGCAGCCGCCATCGCCTTCCTGTGCTCCGACGCCGCCGCGTCGATCACCGGCGCCGCGATCCCCGTGGACGGCGGCTACACCACCCACTGACACCCAAACCACCAAGAAAACAACACCCTAGGGAGTGAACCATGCGCAGCACCCGTCTCGCCGGCCTTCTTGCCGGAGTCGCCTTCGCCGCCCTGGTGTCCGGCACCGCCCAGGCCCAGATGTCGGACAACGTCATCAAGATCGGCATGCTGTCCGACCGGTCCGGCATCTACGCCGACATCAACGGCGAGGGCTCGGCCGTCGCCGCGCGGCTGGCCGCCGAGGAGTTCGACAACGCCATCAACGGCACCAAGATCAAGATCATCGTCGGCGACCACCAGAACAAGGCGGACATCGCCGCCAACCTCGCCCGCCAGTGGATCGACGTGGAGAAGGTCGACGTCGTCGCCGACGTGCCGAATTCGGCGGCGGCGCTGGCCGTGCAGGGCATCACCAAGGACAAGAAGCGCATCTTCCTGATGTCCGGCCCCGGCTCCACCGATCTGACGGGCAAGGACTGCAGCCCCTACGGCTTCCTGTGGACCTGGGACAACCACGCTGTGGCGTCCTCCACCGCCCGCGCGCTGGTCGAGCAGGGCAAAAAGAGCTGGTTCTTCATCACCGCCGACTACGCCTTCGGCCATTCACTGGAAACGGAGGCGGCCAACACCGTCAAGCAGCTCGGCGGCACCATCAAGGGCAGCGTCCGCCATCCCCTGGCGAGTTCCGACTTTTCGTCCTTCCTGTTGCAGGCGCAGGCCTCGGGCGCGGAGGTCGTCGCCTTCGCCAACGCCGGCGGCGACACCATCAACGCGGTCAAGCAGGCCGCCGAGTTCGGCATTCCCCAGGGTGGCCAGACGCTGGCCGGCCTGCTGCTGAACGTCAACGACATCCACGCGCTGGGTCTCGACACCGCGCAGGGGCTGATGCTGGCGAACTCCTTCTACTGGGACATGAATGACGAGACCCGCGCCTGGTCGAAGAAATTCGAGGAGCGGACCGGGCGCAAGCCGTCGATGAACCAGGCGGGCGTCTATTCGGCGGTCAAGCATTACCTGAAGGCCGTGCAGGAGGCTGGAACCGACGACGCGGACAAGGTCGCCGCCAAGATGCGCGCCACGCCCATCACCGACATGATGATGAAGGACGCGAAGATCGCCGACAACGGCCGGATCTTCAACGACATGTATCTGGCGCAGATCAAGACGCCGGGCGAGTCGAAGGCGGCCTGGGACTACTTCAAGATCCTCAAGACCATTCCCGGGGAGCAGGCCTACATCAACCCGAAGGACAGCGGCTGCCCGCTCGTGAAGTGACGACCTGATGCGAGGATGGCCGGGGAGCGGGCGCGCTTCCCGGTCAGCGGGCGCCTTTCCCATTTCCATATTTTCTTCACGGTTATATACCGGACGTATATAGCGCCGTTGACAGACGCCGGTATGCGCTGTATCCAAACAAACATAGCGAATGGATACGCCTGATCGGTCCCCTGTGACGGAGCCCGCGATGAGACTGCGTGCGTTGGTTGTGCTGGCGGTGGGCATCCTTCCGGGTGCGCTGCACACGGAGCCCCTGGAATCGAGCCTGCTCGTCCTGACCAGTTACCCCGACGAACTGGTCGCGCGGTTCGAGGCGGCGTTCGAGCGGGCGAATCCCGGCACCGACCTGCGCGTCCTCTGGAAGACCGGGCGGGAGGCGATGCCGATCCTGCGCAGCGCCGACCAGGGGGGCGTGGACGTCTACTGGACCCCGGCGCTGCGCAACTTCCCGCTGCTGCGCGACGAGGGGCGGCTCCGCCCGCTGGACATCGCTTCACCGGAGCTTGATCGCAAAGCCTTGCCGGGCCGCATCGGGGGGCAGACCCTGTCCGACCCCTCAGGCCGCTTCGAGGCGTTCGAGGTCGCCGGTTACGGGATCGTGGTCAACCCGGCCTATCTGGCGGACCGCGGGCTGCCGACGCCGCGGCGCTGGGCCGACCTCGCCGACCCCGCGCTGGCCGGGCATGTCGCCTTCCCGGTGCCCTCGCGGGTCGGCTTCGCCCCGGTGCTGGTGGACATCATTCTCCAGGCCGAGGGCTGGGCGGCGGGCTGGACTCTGCTGCAACGCATCGCCGCCGGCGCCGAACTCGCCGACCGCGGGCCGGGGGTGGGCGACAGCGTCTCCTCCGGGCGGCGCGGCGCCGGGCCGACCATCGACTTCCAGGCGCTGAACGCCCAGGCCGACGGCAAGCCGGTGGACATCCTCTATCCGGAGCGCACCGCCTGGCTGCCCGCCCACATCGGCGTGACCGCCGCCGCTCCGCACCCGAAGGCTGCCGCCGCCTTCGTCACCTTCGCCCTGTCGGAGGAGGGGCAGCGCATTCTCTTCCACCCGGACATCCGCCGCCACCCGGTCCGTCCGGCGGTCTATCGGGACGCCCCGGCGGGAACCGGCAACCCCTTCGCCGCGGCCGGCGCCTTCGCCTATGAGACGGAGCGGGGGAGCCGCCGCGAGCCGGCGGTCGCCGCCCTGTTCGACGCGCTGATCACCCGCCGCCAGGACGAACTGCGCGACCTGCTGGCCCTGCTGGACGAGGCGCGGCGGGCCGCCGCCCGGACGGGTGATCCCGCCCTCGCCGCGAAAGCGGAGGAGGCGCTGGCCCTCGCCACCGCGGTTCCAGTCACGGAAGTTGAGGCCGCCGGCTTGGCGGTCACCCCGGCGCTCGACCAGGACTGGGCGGAGCGCATCGGCAAGGCCCGCGCCGCCGCCGCGGACACGGCCCGCGCCGTGCTGGCCGCCGCCAAGGAGCCCTGACCCGTGCGCCGGACCCTTCACGCGCTGCTCGGCCTCTCGGTTGCCCTGTCCGCGACGGCGGGAGGGGCGGTTCAGGCCGCCGCCCCGACGCGCGCCGCCTTCGACCAGACCCTGCCGCCGACCGACGAGGCGCAGCGCGTCCAATTCACCATCGGGCGCATCCTGTTCAACCATGTCTGGACGCCCGGCGGCCCAGACCCGGAGGCCGGGACTGGCGTCGGCCGCGCCCAGGCCGGCGGGCGGGCGCTGGTGCAGAACGGCTTCGCGGGGGAGGGCGGATTCCACGGGCTCGGGCCGACCTACAACCGGCTGTCCTGCGCCGCCTGCCACATCAAGAACGGGCGGGGCGAGCCGCCGCAGGGTCCCGACGACGCGCTGCGCGCCATGCTGGTCCGCCTGTCGGTGCCCGGCGAGGACGCGCATGGCGGGCCGAAGCCGCACCCCGCCTACGGCGACCAGATCAACGACCAGTCGGTGCCCGGCGTGCCGGCGGAGGCGCGCGTCTTCTTCATGTGGCACGAGCGGATGGAGCGTCTGGCCGACGGCACCGAGGTGCCGTTGCGCGCTCCTGAAATCCGCATCACCGATCCGGCCTTCGGGCCGCTCGGCGGCGATGTGATGGTTTCGCCGCGCATGGGGCCACCGGTCTTCGGGCTGGGCCTGCTGGAGGCGGTGCCGGAGCGCGTCATCCTGGCTCTGGCCGAGGCGCAGGCGCGCGAGGGCGTGGTCGCCGGCCAGCCCAACCACGTCTGGGACCACGAAGCTGGGGTGGAGGCGCTCGGCCGCTTCGGGCTGAAGGCCAACCAGCCGACCGTGCGCCAGCAGATCGCCGGGGCCTTCGTCGGCGATCTCGGCATCACCACGCGCCTCTACCCGCAGCCCAACTGTCCGGAGGCGCAGGACGCCTGCGCCGTCTACGTCGCCGAGGGGGAGGGACCGCAGCCGGAACTGTCCGAGGCGATGCTCGACACCATCCACCTCTACACGCTGGCGCTCCAGCCGCCGCCACGGCGCAACGCGGACGACCCGGCGGTGCGCCGCGGCGAGGCGGTCTTCGCGGAGGCCGGCTGCGCCCGCTGCCACGCCCCCAGCCTGGAAACGGCCGGACACCCGCGTTTGCCCAGCCTCGGCGGAGGTACGATCCATCCCTACAGCGACCTGCTGCTGCACGACCTGGGCGACGGGCTGGCCGACGGGCGGCCCGACCACCGCGCCGGCGGGCGGCAATGGCGAACCGCGCCACTGTGGGGGCTGGGCCTCGTCCCGCTGATCGCCGATCACCCCGCCTATCTGCACGACGGCCGCGCCCGCAGCCCGCTGGAGGCCGTGCTGTGGCACGGCGGCGAGGCCCAGGGCAGCGCCGACGCCGTGCGCGCCCTGCCCACCACCGACCGCGCGGCGCTGCTGGCCTTCCTCGCCTCGCTCTGATCCACACCTTCCGCTGACGCCCATCCCCTCAGGAGTCCGATGAGACGATTGCTGCTTGCCGCTGCGTCGTCGGCCGTGCTGGCCGCCGCGCAGAACGCCCCCGCCTTGGCTCAATCCACCACTCAGACCGCCGCACCCGAAGAACCCGTCTACCGGCTGGGCCAGATCAACGCGACGGCCCAGGCGGCCGGCGGCACCCCGGTCGGCGGCTCCGCCCTGACGTCGGAGGACATCGCCCGCTTCAACCGCGAGCGGCTGGACCGCGCGCTCGACCTGCTGCCGGGCGTCAGCATCGCCACCACCCGCGGCCCGCGCAACGAGCGCTACGTCACGGTGCGCGGCTATGACCGGTTCCAGGTGCCGCTCTATTTGGACGGCGTGCAGCTCTACCTGCCGGCGGACAACCGCTTCGACCTCGGCCGTTTCCTGACCGGCGATCTCGCCGAGATCCAGGTGGCCAAGGGCTACGCGTCGGTTCTCGATGGGCCGGGCGGGCTCGGCGGTTCGATCAACCTCGTCAGCCGCAAGCCGACGCGCGAGCTGGAAGGCGAGTTGCGCACCGGCATCAACCTCGACGCCACGGGCGCCTTCTCCGGCTACCTGACCAGCGCCAGCGCCGGGACGAAGCAGGAGCGCTTCTACGTCCAGGGCGGCATCGCCAAGGTCGAGCAGACGTTCTTCCGCCTGTCCGACGACTACAAACCCACCGCCAACGAGAATGGCGGCCGGCGCGAGGGGTCGGACAGCCGCGACTGGCGGGTGAACGCCAAGTTCGGCATCACGCCCAACGACACCGACGAATATTCCTTCAACGTGCTGAAGCAGAACGGCTCGAAGGGCGCCCCGCTGCACACCGACGACCCGGCCAGCAGCCAGACCATGCGCTACTGGAAATGGCCGGAATGGGCGGTGCAGAACCTGTCCTTCAATTCGCGCACGCAGCTCGGCGACAAGTCCTACATCAAGACGCGGCTGTTCCATTCGACCTTCGACAACAAGCTGGACTCCTACGACGACCGCCGCTACGTCCGGCAGAGCACGTCGCGGGCCTTCACCAGCATCTATGACGACCGCGCCTATGGCGGCGGCGTGGAACTGGGCACCGACCTGATCCCGCGCAACACGCTGAAGGGCGCCATCCACGTCCGCCGCGACGAGCACGAGGAGTTCCAGACCCTCTACGCGCCGCGCTTCCGCGAGCCGACCCAGAAGAGCGTCGAGGACACCTATTCGGTCGCGCTTGAGAACACCTTCCACGCCACCGGGGCGGTGGATGTGGTGGCCGGCGTCAGCTACGACTGGCGCGACCTGCGCAAGGCCCAGGACTGGGACGGCACCAACACCGGCCGCTTCGTCACTTACCCGACGAAGGACATGGACGCCTTCAACTGGCAGGGCGCGGTGGTCTGGCACCATAGCGCCACCGGCGAGACCCACGCCAGCGTGTCCAGCCGCACCCGCTTCCCGACGCTGTTCGAGCGTTTCAGTTCGCGCTTCGGCGGGGCCGTGTCGAATCCCGGGCTGAAGCCGGAACGCGCCATCAATTACGAGATCGGCGCGTCCGAGCAGGTCTTCGGCAACACCCGCCTGGAAGGGGCGGTGTTCGTCAACGACCTGACCGACGCCATCCAGTCGGTCAACATGATATACAACGGCCAGTCGGTGACGCAGAACCGCAACGTCGGGTCCGGCTTCGACCGCGGCTTCGAACTGTCGGCGCGCACGCTGCTGTCCGAGTGGCTGGAGATCGGCGGCAACTACACGCTGCTGGTCCGCACGCTCGACGCCACGGGCACCCCGGAGCCCAAGCCGACCGGCACGCCGACGCACAAGCTGTTCGCCTACGCCGATGTCCAACCCGTCGAGGCGCTGCACGTCGTGCCGTCGCTGGAGGTTTCCTCGACCCGCTGGACCAGCAATTCCGCGCAGACCGCCTATTACCGCACCGGCGCCTACGCGCTGGCCAACCTCAAGGTCTCCTACGAGATCGTCAAGGGGGTGGAGGCAGAGGCCGTGGTCCGCAACATCACCGACCGCAACTACCAGCTCATGGACGGCTATCCGGAGGAGGGGCGCAGCTTCTACCTCGGGGCGCGCTACCAGTTCTGACGCGGCGGAGGGTGGGTTGATCGCGGGGCCTGACCATGGACGGCATGCGTGCCGGCGATACGGTGAGCCTTGGTGAAGGGGATGGGCCGTGGGCACCTTGGGCATTCGCCTTGTCCGCCCTGGCCCATGCCGCCCTGCTGGGTCTGCTGATCGCCGCGGCCGAGACGCCGGCCGTGCCGGTTCCGGAGGCGGTCAGCGTCGATATCGTTCTGGGAAGCGGCGCGGAAGCGGCGGCGGACGCGGGGGGAGGCCCGGACAGTGGCGGAAAAGCAAACGCCGAGCCTCCGCCCGCCACGGCAACCGCCGAACCGGACCCGGCGCCCGACGACAGTCCGGCCTCCGATGCGCCGGTTCCCGAAGTCTCCGATCAACCCGCGGCGGCGCCATCGGTACTGCCGCCGCCGGTTCCGGCCCGCAAGCCGGCGGTGAAACCGGTGACGGCGGTCACCCTGAACCCGTCACCGGCCAGCCCGGCAAAGACGCCCGCGCCGCGGGCCGAAATGCCTGGGGAGCGGGAGGGGCCGGCCGAAACAGGCCCGTCGGGCGGAACGGCGAACAGCCCCGCCCCGGCGGATGCCGACGCCGCTGCGGGCGGCGGTGGAGCGGACGCCATGCGCGTTTATCTGGAGGAGGTGCGCCGCCGCCTTCAGGCCCGTCTCGCCGTGCCGGCGGAAGCGCAGCGGTTGCGGTTGGGCGGGACGGTGCTGGTGCGCTTCACCGTGCGGCGCGACGGCAGCGTTCAGGGCGACTCCCTGGCCGTTCTGTCCGGACCCGGAATCGCGGTGCTGGAGCGGACGGCGCTGGAGACGGTCGTCCGGACCGCCCCCTTTCCGCCACCGCCCCGTCCGGCCACCGTCGAGGTGCCGGTGCTGTTCGCCGTGTCGGTTCGGTGAGGTCGTCGAGGTCCCACTGGGAGCCCCGTGATCCGGCCGCAGCCGAAATGCCGGACATCACTGGTACTTGGCGTAGACCCAGAGCACTCGGGCGTCCCCATCGCCTTCCGACACCCAGAGATGGGGGGTGCTGGCGTCGTAATACATGGAATCGCCGGCTTCCAGCCGCAGCGGCTCGTAGATCTGGCTGTGCACGATCAGGGTGCCGGACAGGACGTGGAGGAACAGCTCCGCGTCGTACTTGGCCCACTCCGGGTAGGCGTCGATGGAGCGGGCGACGACGGTGGTCATGATCGGGGTCATGACCTTGTTCGTCAGGTCCGGGCAGAGCCAGGCGTTGTTGCAGGTGCCGGTCGGGAAGGGGCGGCCGTCGCCCGCCCGCGTCACCGAGCGGCGGCCGGCGACGCGCAGCGCCGGGGTCGGCCCGCCGATGATCGCCGCGGCGTCCATCTCGAAGCCGGCGGCGATCTTCAGAAGGGTGGTGACGGTCGGCGACAGCTCGTTCCGCTCGATCTTGGACAGGGTGGACACCCCGACCCCGGTGCGGTCGGCCGCCTGCTGGAGCGTCAGTCCCAGCCGCTTGCGCAGATTCTTCAGCCGGACGCCGAGGTCCAGCTCCCCGTCCGCCCCGTTCTGGGAGGAAGAAGCGGCGGTGGCCGCGTCGGGCCTGTCGATCACATCCATGGTGTCGTCCGCCGCCTGTCGTGTCGCGATTCGTCGTACATGCTTGGTCGTCAGGGCGGGCCGCTTCATTGAGGGTCCTCGAACACCAGAACCTTTCCAGGATTCATCATATGGTCGGGGTCCAGCAACGCTTTGATCTGCGTCATCAGCCGGTAGCGCGCCGGGTCGATGGAGTTGGCGAGCCGTTTGCGGTTGCTGAAGCCGATCCCGTGTTCCGCGCTGATCGAACCATCGCAGGCGAGCGTCGCGCTGTCGACAATCTCGTTGATCCGCCCCGCCGCCGTCTCGAAATCGGCGCGGGACGGGAAGGCGTCGTGGTCGAAATGGATCACCGCGTGCAGGTTGCCGTCGCCGACATGGCCGACGAACAGCAGCCGCGCCTGCGGGAAGGCGGCGCGCACGCCGCGCTCCGTCTCCGCCGCGAAGTCGCCCAGCCCGTCGAGCGGCACCACGGTGTCGTAGGAGACGCTGATGCCGGAGACCTTGTTCGCCTCCGACACCGAATGGCGCAGGCGCCACAGCGCCTCGCGCTGCGCGCCGCTCTTCGGGATCACGACGTCGGCGACGAGGCCGCGCTCCAGCGCGTCGGCAAGGCAGTCCTCGAGAATTGAGGCCAGGTCCATGGCGGCGAAGCTGTCCTCCGCCTCGATCAGCACGTACCAGCGGTGCGGCTCCGCGAAGGGCAGGGTGCAGCCGGGAATATGGTCGAGAACGAGCTGCATCTGGGAGTGCGACATGACCTCGTAGGCGCTGACCCGGTCGCCGAGACGGGAGCGGACGGAGGCCAGAAGCTCCAGCGCCTGGTCGAGATGGCCGGCGCCGGCCATGGCGGTGGCGCTTGCCTGCGGTTGCGGGAACAGCTTCAGCACCGCCGCCGTGACAATGCCCAGCGTGCCCTCCGCCCCGATGAACAGGTGGCGCACGGCATAGCCGCTGTTGTCCTTGCGCAGCCGCTTCAGGTCGTTCATCACCGAGCCGTCGGGAAGCACCACCTCAAGCCCCAGCACCATGTCGCGCATCGGGCCGTAGCGCAGAACCGCCGTGCCGCCGGCGTTGGTCGCGATGTTGCCGCCGATCTGGCAGCTCCCCTCCGCCCCCAGGCTGAGCGGGAGCAGGCGCCCGGCCTCCTGCGCGCGGGCCTGCAGGTCGGCCAGGATGCAGCCGGCCTCCACCGTCATGGTGTTGTCCAGCGCGCTGACCTGCCGCACCCGGTTCAGCCGATCGAGCCGCAGCACCACCGTCTCCTCCGAGAAGGGCGTGGCGCCGCCGCACATGCCGGTGTTGCCGCCTTGCGGCACGATCTTCCCGCCATGCTCGCGCACCAGCAGGACGGTCGCCGCCACCTGCTCGGTGTCCGCGGGGTAGACGGCGCACAGCGCCGTACCCTGGTAGCGGCCCCGCCAGTCCCGCGTCAGCGGTTCGAGATCGGTCGCCCGAGTGACCACATGGCGCTCCCCCAGGAGCGTACGCAGCGACGTCAGCAGAGCCTGTGGGTCACGCATCGGACAGGTCCTTGTGGCTTCGGATCCGGGATGGACATCGGTGACGCGAACAATCGGCCGGCGCGATCGGACGTTGACGATATTGTTGCACAATGTCTAGCATACGAAAAATTCTTCCTGAAAAGATAATTTTTGCCGGAGCAACTCCCGATGGGCATATCCAGCGAACCGCGCAAGGCGCGCGTCCTCTCCCACGAACCGGGGAAATGGGTGTGACCGCGCCGCTCAACATCGCCGAGGCCCGGCGGCGGGCGCGGTCCCGCCTGCCGCGTGGCCTGTTCGAGTACATCGACCGCGGCACCGAGGACGAAACCGGCATCGCGACGAGCAAAACGGCGCTCGACGGCCTTGTCTTCAAGCCGCGCGTGCTGGTGGACGTGTCGAAACGCGACGCCGCCACCCGTCTGTTCGGGGTGGACCAGCCCATGCCGCTGGTCGTGGCACCCACCGCCGTGGCCGGGCTGGTCTGGTACGACGGCGAGGTGGAACTGGCCAAGGCCGCCGCCGCGGTCGGCATTCCCTTCTGCGTCTCCACCCAGTCCATCACCTCCGTCGAGCGGATCGCCGGGGAATCCGGGGCGCGGCTGTGGTTCCAGCTCTATGTCTGGCGCAGCCGTGAGCGCACCCGCGAACTGGTGCGGCGCGCCGAACGGGCCGGGGCGGAGGCCCTGGTCCTGACCGTGGACACGGCGGTGACGCCCAACCGCGAATACAACATCCGCAACGGCTTCGGCATTCCGATCAAGCCGTCGCTGCGCGCCGGGCTGGACTGTCTCGCCCACCCGCGCTGGTTCGCCGGGGTCTTCGCCAAGTATCTGCGCAACGGCGGCGTGCCGACCTACGCCCACTATCCCGACGAGTTCCGCACCGCGCTGGGCCGGGTCACCGTCGGGAACGAGATCGGCCTCGCCCAGGACGTGGGGTGGGACGACGTGCGGAGCTTGCGGGACGCCTGGAAGGGCAAGCTGATTTTGAAGGGCGTGCTGCGCGCCGACGACGCGGAGAAGGCGGCCGACCTGGGGGTGGACGGAATCGTCGTGTCCAACCACGGCGCCCGCAACCTGGACCACGCCATTCACCCCGTGCGCTGTCTGGCGGACATCGCCGGGCGGGTCGGCGACCGCGTGACCGTCCTGGCCGACAGCGGGGTGCGGCGCGGCAGCCATGTCGCCGGCTATCTGGGCCTCGGAGCGCAGGGCGTGCTGCTCGGCCGTGCCGTTCTCTACGGGCTGGCCACCGACGGGGCGGCGGGTGCGCAGGCGGTGCTGGAGATGGTCCGGCGCGAGCTTTTGACCACCATGGGATTCCTCGGCGCATCGACCGTTGCCGACATCACGGGGACGGTGGAACGGCCACGTTGACGTGTACTGATCGGCCGTTTTTATCGTATCGTACTTTTTTGTCCATGATACGATTTGTTGTTGCAGCGAAGTGAAAAATGATGTGACATCTTGGACATCGGATGTGAACGGGGCCAGTCCGAAGGTCCCATAAGCGACGCTTCCATCGCTCCGTTCACTCCGGCACCGCCCAGCATGGTGGTGAGACGCGTCACGCAGGGTGTGGGTTCAGGCACGGATTTCCGGCGGTGCGCCGGTCTTTGTCGATTTCATCGAACTCTTTTCATCGCGCGTTTTTCCGATCGTCCCAATCCGGCTTCCCGCATCGCGGGGGCAAGGCCGCCCTGCGGCCGCACCGCACCGCCACGCCGCGATTCAAACGCCACGCTCAAGAAATCCGAGGACCCCATGGCACTCACCCATTCGGAGATCAGCGGCCTGTTCAGCGCCATCGTCACGCCGCTGACGGTCGACGGTTCCGTCGACGTCGCCGGCCTGAAGCGGCTGGTGCGCCACCAGCTCGATGCCGGGGCATCCGGCGTCGTGCCGATCGGCGGCACCGGCGAGTATCCCGCCCTGTCGCGGGACGAGCGCAAGCGCGTCGTCGCCGCCTGCGTGGAGGAGGCCGGCGGCAAGCCGGTGATACCCGGCGTGCTGTCCACCGGCTTCCAGGACGCGGTCGAGGCGGGGCGCGACTTCGCCACCGCCGGGGCCGCCGCGGTGATGACCGTCACCCCCTATTACGCCGCCGGCACCCAGGAAGGCATGCGCGCCTATTTCCGCGCCTACCGCGACGCGGTGGACGTGCCGGTCATGCTGTACCAGATCCCGCGCCGCACCACCGTGGCGGTCACCGCCGAGGGCGTGCAGGCGATGGCCGAGGACGGCTCCATCATCGGCATGAAGTTCTCCTCCTACGACATGCCGGAATTCATCAAGACGATGAAGTACGCCGGCGACAAGATCTCGGTGCTGAGCGGCGAGGAGCCGCTGTTCGCCACCCACGTCGCGCTGGGCGCGCGGGGTGGCGTGCTGGCCTCGGCGACCATCTACCCGAAGATCTGGCTGCGCATCTTCGAGCTGGCGCGCGCCGGCAAGCTGAACGAGGCGCTGGCCGAGCAGACCCAAATCGACCCGGTGGTGAATTCCATCTTCCTGGAAACCAACCCCGGCCCGCTGAAGGCCTTCATGGCGATGGCCGGCATGCCGGTCGGCGGGGTGCGCCTGCCGCTGACCGCGCCGACCAATGAGACCACCGAGAAGCTCCAGGCCGTCGCCCGGCACGCGCGCGACATCGCGCTCGCCTGACGGCCGAGGGAACACTCCGGGCGCCTCGGTTTCCCCCGGGCCGCCCCAACAACGCGAAGCCGCGGCGGCGGCCGGTCAACGAACACGGAACGGCCTGAACACACACGTCACGACACATCCGGTCGGACAGCCCGACGGACCACAAGGGAGACGGACATGGTGAATCGCAGGGAACTGGCTGGGTTTCTGGGCGCCGGCGCGGCGGTCGGGGCGTTCGGGGCCACCATGGCGGCGGGCATCGCCCCGGCGGCGGCGCAGGAGGGCGGCAGCTCCTTCGACCGGGTCCTGAAGGCCAAGAAGCTGCGCATCGGCGGTGTGGCGACCGGCGCCCCCTGGATCATGAAGGACCAGACGACCGGCCAGTGGTCGGGCCAGTTCTGGGACATCGGCTCGGCGCTCGCCGCCGACATGGACGTCGGCATCGAGGTGGTCGAGACCACCTGGGGCAACGCCATCCTCGACCTCCAGGCCAACAAGATCGACGTCATGTTCGGCATGAACCCGACGCCGAAACGCGCCCTGGCCGTCGACTTCACGGTCCCGGTCTACAACAGCGCCCTGGTCGTCATCGCCAAGCCGGGCTTCGAGCCGAAGAGCTGGGCCGACATGAACAAGCCGGAGGTGAAGATCGCGGTGGACGTCGGCTCCGCCCACGACCAGGTGGCCAGCCGCCTCTGCCCGAACGCCCAGCTCATCCGCTTCAAGTCGCTGGACGAGGCGACGCTGGCCGTGCGCAGTGGCCGGGCCGACGCCCAGTCGATCTTCTGGATGGGCGGCGTGCGCGCGGTGAAGCGCGACCCGTCGCTGGGCAAGGTGATCGTGCCGCGCCCGGTCTTCGGCTCCACCTCCAACGCGGCGGTGCGGCGCGAGACGGACAAGACCCTGCGCGACTTCGTGAACACCTGGATCGTCTACGCCCAGGGCCTGGGCCTGATCCGCGAGGCGGTGGTGAACAGCCTTGCCAAGGTGGACATCGCCATGAGCGACATCCCGGAAGGCATCACTTTTTAAAGGCCCCCCGACGGACCTGGGTTCCGATGACGCACGGCGGCCGGCCCCACCGGGGTTCGGCCGCCGTTCCGAAGTTTTGCAAGCAGGCCCGCCATGTACACCTTCAACTTCGAGATGCTCTGGGGATACCGCTGGCTGTTCCTGAATGGCACGCTGGTCACCATCGGCCTGACGGCCGCCGTCGTCGTGCTGGGCCTGCTGCTCGGGCTGGTCGGCGGGCTGGCCCAGCTCTCGCGCTTCGCGGTGCTGCGCTGGATCTCCTGGGCCTACATCGAGCTGTTCCGCTGCACGCCGCTGCTGGTGCAGCTTCTGTGGTTCTACTACGCGCTGCCGATGCTGACCGGCATCCAGATCGACGCGATCACGGCCTCCGTCCTCACCCTGTCGCTCTACGGCGGGTCCTTCTACGCGGAGGTGATCCGCGGCGGCGTGGTCTCCATCGAGGCCGGCCAGACGGAGGCCGGACTGGCGCTCGGCCTGACGCCGGCCAAGGTGATGCGGCGCATCGTGCTGCCCCAGGCGATCAAGCGCATGATCCCGCCGCTGATGAACCAGTCGATCATCCAGTTCAAGAACACCTCGCTGGTCTCGGTGGTGGCAGTGCCCGACCTTCTCTACCAGGGGCAGGTCGCCGCGACGGACACCTTCCGTCCGCTGGAGGTCTACACGATCGTCGCGCTGATCTACTTCGTCGTGCTGGTCCCCCTGACGGCCATCGTGAAGCGGGGCGAGAAGCAGCTCCAGACGGGTCATTGAAGGTTCCGGTCATTAAAGGTCACCCGGCGATCCAACGCGAGAGGCCCCTTTCCATGAACATCCCCAAGATCGAAGTCGCCGGGCTGAGGAAGCAGTTCGGCGAGCTGGTCGTCCTGCGCGACATCAACCTGACGGTGGAACCCGGCGCCGTCGTGGCGCTGATCGGCCCCTCGGGGTCGGGCAAGTCCACGCTGCTGCGCTGCCTGAACCTGCTGGTGGTGCCGAACGGCGGCCGGGTCCGCATCGGCGGCGACGCCTTCGACTTCGAGACGGGCAAGGCGCTGCCCCGGCCCAAGGCGCAGGCCAAGTTCCGTTCCAACACCGGCATGGTGTTCCAGCACTTCAACCTGTTCCCGCACATGACGGTGCTGGGCAACGTGATGGAGGGGCCGGTCTCCGCCAAGAACATGCCGAAGGCGCAGGCCGAGGCCATCGGGCGCCGGCTGCTCGCCAAGGTCGGGCTGGCCGACAAGGCCGACGCCTACCCGGACCGGCTGTCCGGCGGGCAGAAGCAGCGCGTCGCCATCGCCCGCGCGCTGGCCATGGAGCCGGAGGTGATGCTGTTCGACGAGGCAACCTCTGCCCTCGACCCGGAGCTGGTGTCGGAGGTGCTGGGGGTGATGCGCGACCTCGCCGCCGAGGGCATGACGATGATCATCGTCACCCACGAGATCGCCTTCGCCCGCGAGGTCGCCGACCGTGTGATCTTCATGCGCGACGGCGTGATCGTGGAGGAGGGGCCGGCGCGTGACGTCATCGACCGGCCGCAGCAGGAGGCCACCCGCGCCTTCCTCAGCCACTTCCACACCCGCGGTTGAATCCGGGGCTGATCCGGACTCACTCCGGCTCGGGCAGGCGGAAGGTGGCGACGGCGTCGCGGAACTCCCCCAGGAAATCCTGCGCGAGGGTGGACAGCGACCGCTGCGCCGAATGCAGCACGGCCATTTCGAAGGTGATGGCCGGCTCGAAGGGGCGGATGGCGACGCCGCGCCCGGCATACTCCTGCGCCGTGAAGGGATCGACGATGGAGATCCCCGCCCCGGCGGCGACCATGGCGCAGGCGATCATGGTGAGCTGGGTTTCCACCCGCGTGGACCGGGCGACGCCGTGCTCGGCGAACATCGCGTCGATGGAATAGCGCATCAGCGTGGCGGCGCCGAGCGCGATGAAGGCCTCGCCCGCGAAGTCCTCCGGGACCAGCCGCTTGCGCGCGGCCAGGGGATGGTCGCTCGGCACCACGGCGACCGCCCGCACCCGCGGCATCCGCTCGCACAGCACCGTCGCGTGCTCCACCGCCGACTGGCCGAAGCCCAGCTCGCACTGGCCGGCGGCCACCCAATCCAGCACCTGCGGGGAACTGCTGCCCCACAGCGACACGTCCACCCGCGGCCGCTCCTCAAGGAAGCGGGCGACGAAGCGCGGCAGGAAGCCGATGGCCATCGCCGGCATGGCGGCCACCCGCAGCGTGCCCGCCCGCCGCTCCTGGAGGTCGCGCGCCGCCTGCTCGATCCGCTCCAGCCCGACGAAGGAGCGCTCCACCTCCTGGTACAGCGACATCGCCTCGCTGGTCGGCGCGATGCGCGAGCCGCGCCGCTCGAACAGCGTCAGCTTCAGCGCGTATTGCAGGTCGGCGATCAGGCGGCTGACCGCCGGCTGGGAGATGTTCAGAAGCTCCGCCGCCGCGGTGATTCCGCCGCTCAGCATGACGGCGCGGAACGCCTCGATCTGGCGGGGATTGAGCATTCGGGGGCGGTCCAAACGTGGCGGATGCGTTGCAGCATAACATTTGTTTATAGACACCGCCAACAATTCGATTTGACGATTATGCCAGCGGGGCGCGACGCTTCGGGGGTGCGACAAAACGCGCACCGCTGGGAAACGAACCAGAACAGGAGAGGGACAGATGCGAGCGTTGGTGTACGGCCTGATGGCAACCGCCGCCCTGGGATGCGGTGTCGCGCAGGCGCAGCAGAAGACCCTGTATGTCGCCGCCTACGGCGGGTCCTTCGAGCAAACGATGCGCAAGGACATCATCCCGGCCTTCGAGAGCAAGACGGGCGTGAAGGTCGAGTATGTCGCCGGCAATTCCACCGACAACCTCGCCAAGCTCCAGGCCCAGAAGGGCAACCAGCAGATCGACGTGGTGATCCTGGACGACGGTCCGATGTACCAGGCGGTGGCGCTGGGCTTCTGCACCGACATCGCCAAGGCGCCGGTCTACGACGACCTCTACGATCTGGCGAAGATCCCCTCGGGCAAGGCGGTCAGCGTCGGCGCGGTCGGCACCGGCATCGTCTACAACAAGAAGGTCTTCGACGAGAACGGCTGGGCCGCCCCCGCCTCCTGGAAGGACATCGAGGACGCCAAGTTCCGCAAGAAGCTGGTCGTCCCGCCGATCAACAACAGCTACGGCCTGCACGCGCTGGTGATGATGGCGCGGCTCGACGGCGGCGGCGAGAAGTCCATCGATCCCGGCTTCAAGGCCTTCAAGGACAAGGTGAACCCGAACGTGCTCGCCTACGAGCCGTCGCCGGGCAAGATGACCGAGCTGTTCCAGAGCGGGCAGGCCACCGTCGCCGTCTGGGGCTCGGGCCGCGCCAAGGCGCTGGCCGACACCGGCTTCCCCGCCGCCTTCGTCTACCCGAAGGAGGGCGGCGTCGTGCTCGCCTCGGCGGCCTGCGCCATCACCGGCAGCAAGCAGGCGGAGGCGGCCCAGCAGTTCATCCAGCACATGCTGTCGCCCGAGGTGCAGACCGTGATGGCGACCGGCGCCGGCTTCGGCCCGGTCAACAAGACCGTCACCCTGACCGCCGACCAGCAGGTGGGCATCCCCTATGGCCCCGAGCAGATGGGCAAGCTGCTGGTGGTGGACTGGGACACCATCAACGCCAACCGCGAGGCCTGGAACAAGCGCTGGACCCGCGAGATCGAGCGCTGACCGCCGCTTCCGGCCCGCACCCGCGGCGGGCCGGAGTTTTCCAGGCTTCTTGGTGGGAGACGACGCCATGCCTTACCTAGTCCTCGATCGGCTGACCAAGCGGTTCGGCCCCTGGGTCGCCGTCGACAACATGTCCCTGACGGTGGAGAAGGGGGAGCTGGTCTCGCTGCTCGGCCCGTCGGGCTGCGGCAAGACCACGACGCTCCAGATGATCGCCGGCTTCCTCGATCCCAGCGCGGGGCGCGTCACGCTGGACGGCGCCGACCTGCTGGCGAAGAAGCCCAACGAGCGCGGGCTCGGCATCGTCTTCCAGAGCTACGCCCTGTTCCCGCACATGACGGCGGCCGAGAACGTCGCCTTCGGTCTGGAGATGCGCGGCATCCCGCGCGCCGACCGCGACCGGATGGTCCGCGACGCGCTCCAGCTCGTCGGGCTGGGGGCTTTCGGCGACCGCTACCCGCGGCGCATGTCCGGCGGCCAGCAGCAGCGCGTGGCGCTGGCCCGCGCCATGGTCATCAAGCCGAGCCTGCTGCTGCTCGACGAGCCGTTGTCCAACCTCGACGCCAAGATGCGCGAGGAGATGCAGATCGAGCTGCGACGCATCCAGCGCAGCGTCGGCACCACCATGATCCTCGTCACCCACGACCAGGCGGAGGCGATGGCCCTGTCCGACCGGGTGGTCATCATGAACAAGGGCCGGGTCGAGCAGGTCGCCGCCCCGCAGGACGCCTACGACAACCCGGCCAGCGCCTTCGTCGCCAACTTCCTCGGCCGCACCAACCTGCTCCAGGGCACGGTGCGCCGCGACGGCGCCGGGCGGCGGATCGACGTGGCCGGCACGGCGTGGCCGGTCGCGGCGGAGGTGCCGGACGGCCCCGGCCTGCTGACCGTGCGGCCGGAGAAGGTCCGCTTCGTGGACGGCGCCGGCGTGCCGGGTCTCGTCCGGGCGCGGGTCTTCCAGGGCACCCAATGGCTGTTCGAAATCCGCACGGAGGCCGGCGACCTGACGGTGATCCGCCAGCACGACGGCCAGACCCTGCCGGCGGAGAACGAGCCGGTCATGCTCGGCTGGCGGGCGGAGGACATGCGCGTGATGGCGGGTGAGGCATGACCGCCGTGGACGCCCATAAATCCCTGGCCAAATCCCTCATCGACTCTCCAGACACGGCAGCCGATTCCGCCCCGCCGCCGCGGCCGGAGCGCCGCCCGCTGGCGCCCTATCTGCTCAGCCTGCCGGCGCTGGCGCTGTTCGCCGTGCTGCTGCTGGTGCCGCTGGTCATGACCGGCCTCTTGTCGCTGAACAGCTTCGGATTCTACACGGGCATCCAGGACGTCTGGCAGCTCGGCAACTACATCGACATCGTCACCGACGACTATTTCCACGAGATCTTCCTGCGCACCTTCCGCATCGCCGTGGTGGTGACCCTGCTCTGCGCCGTGCTCGGCGCGCCGGAGGCCTACATCCTGCGCCGGATGCGGTCTCCCTGGCGCGGCCTGTGCCTGCTGATCGTGCTGGGGCCGCTGCTGATCTCGGTGGTGTCGCGCACGCTCGGCTGGGCGCTGCTGTTCGGCTCCACCGGCATCATCAACACGGCGCTGATGGCGGTCGGGCTGATCGCGACGCCGATCGAGTTCATGTACACGGAGACCGGCGTCATCATCGCGCTGACCCATGTTCTTGTGCCCTTCATGGTGCTGTCGGTCTGGGCGTCGCTGCAGCGGCTCGACCCGCAGGTCGAGAACGCGGCGCTGTCGCTGGGGGCCAAGCCCTTCACCGTGCTGCGCCGGGTGGTTCTGCCGCAGGTGGTGCCGGGCATCCTGTCGGGCTCGATCATCGTCTTCGCGCTGGCCGCCAGCGCCTTCGCCACCCCGGCGATCATCGGCGGGCGGCGGCTGAAGGTGGCGGCGACGCTGGCCTACGACGAGTTCCTGAACACGCTCAACTGGCCGCTGGGCGCCGCCATCGCGATGCTTCTGCTGCTCGCCAACATCGTGATCATCGTCGGCTGCAACCGGCTGGTCGAACGTCGCTACAAGCAGGTGTTCGAATGAACCGCAACGGCCCCGTCGCCCTGGTCTTCCACACGCTGTTCCTGGCCTTCCTGCTGGCGCCGATCCTGGTGGTCTGCGTGGTCGCCTTCACCTCGCAGGGCTATCTGTCGCTGCCGACCGAGGGGCTGTCGCTGCGCTGGCTCAAGGCCATCGGCGACAACCCGGAATTCGCGCGGGCCTTCCGCGACAGCCTGCTGCTGGGAGCGGTCAGCTCCACCATCGCGGTGGCCTTCTCGGTCCCGGCGGCGCTGGCCATCGCCCGCCACCAGTTCCGGGGGCGCGAGGCGATCACGGCGCTGTTCCTGTCGCCGCTGATGGTGCCGCACATCGTGCTGGGCATCGCCTTCCTGCGCTTCTTCACGCAGATCGGGCTGGGCGGCACCTTCGCCGGGCTGGTGCTGAGCCATGTGGTCATCATCCTGCCCTTCGCGCTGCGGCTGATCCTGGCGGCCTCCACCGGCATGGACCGCTCCATCGAGAACGCCGCGGCCTCGCTCGGCGCCACCTCCTGGACGACCTTCCGGCGGGTGACGCTGCCGCTGATCCTGCCGGGCGTGGCGAGCGGCTGGGTGCTGGCCTTCATCAACAGCTTCGACGAGGTGACGATGACCGTCTTCATCGCCTCGCCCGAGACGACGACGCTGCCGGTGCGGCTCTTCCTCTACATCCAGGACAACATCGACCCGCTGGTCGCCGCGGTGTCCGCCTCGCTGATCTTCATGACGGTGGCGGCGATGCTGGTGCTCGACCGGCTCTACGGGCTTGAGCGGCTGCTGGTCGGCCGCGGACAGGAGTGAGCGTCACCATGACCGAGAGAACGAGGTCCGACTGCGACGTCGCCGTGATCGGCGGCGGGCTGGTCGGGTCGGCCATCGCCTGGGGCCTCGCCCAGCAGGGGCAGACGGTCGCCGTCCTCGACGAGGGGGACGTCGCCGTCCGCCCGTCGCGCGGCAACTTCGCCCTGGTCTGGGTGCAGGGCAAGGGGCTGGGCCTGCCGGAATACGCCGGCTGGACCAAGATGTCCTCCGACACCTGGACCGGCTTCGCCGAGCGGCTTCAGGAGCAGACCGGGATCGACGTGTGCTACCGCCGGCCGGGCGGCTTCCTGCCCCTGCTGTCGGAGGAGGAGATGGAACGGCGCGCCGGCCAGCTCCGCCGCCTGCACAACCAGCCGAACGTCGTCCGCTACGACTACGAGATGATGGACCGCGCCGCCGTGGCGAAGGAGATGCCCTTCATCGGCAAGGACGTGGTCGGGGCCAGCTACTGCCCGCTCGACGGCCATTGCAACTCGTTGAAGCTGCTGCGCGCGTTGCACAGCGGGATGAGCCTCTCCGGGGTCTCCTACCGTCCGCACCACCGGGTGGAGCGGATCGAGCCGCGCGACGGCGGGTTCCGCATGGTCACCGCCTCGGGGGACGAGGTGCGGTCGGGCAAGGTGGTCATCGCCGCCGGCCACGACGCCCGCCGGCTGGCCCCCATGGTCGGGCTGGACGCGCCGGTGCGGCCGGAGCGCGGTCACGTCATCGTGACGGAGAAGACCGCCCCCTTCCTGAACTTCCCGGTCGGCTTCATCCGCCAGACCGACGAGGGCGGGGTGATGATCGGCGACAGCTTCGAGGATGCCGGGCTGGACACCACGGTGCGCAACGGCGTCACCTCGACCATCGCCGACCGCGCGCTGCGCATCTTCCCGCTGCTCGGCAAGCTGAACGTGGTGCGGACCTGGGCGGCGCTGCGCGTGCTGACCCCGGACGGCTTCCCGATCTACGAGCAGTCCACCACCATGCCCGGCGCCTTCGTCGCCACCTGCCACAGCGGCGTGACGCTCGCCGCCAACCACGCGCTGGCGCTGGCGCCGCACATCGCCGCCGGCACCCTGCCCGACGAATTCTCGGCCTTCAGCGCCCGGAGGTTCCATGTTCCAGCGGTTGCCTGACGCGGGCGGAGAGCGCGTCTCCTTCACCATCGACGGCCGCCCGGCCGAGGCGCTGTCCGGCGACAGCGTCGCCGCCGCCCTGCTCGCCAACGGGGTCGGCGCCTGCCGGACCACGCCGGTGTCCGGCGCGCCGCGCGGCCCCTACTGCATGATGGGCGTGTGCTTCGACTGTCTGGTGACCATCGACGGCACCGGCAACCAGCAGGGCTGCCAGATCCGCGTGCGCCCCGGCATGCGGGTGGAAACCCAGAACGGCAAGCGGGAGATCGAGCGGTGACCGACCTGAAGCCTCGTTACGATCTGGCGGTGATCGGCGCCGGCCCGGCCGGCCTCGCCGCCGCCACGCTGGCCGCCACGCGCGGCCTGTCCACCGTCCTGCTCGACGAGCAGACGGCCCCCGGCGGCCAGATCTACCGCGCCATCACCCGCTCGCCGGTGAAGAATCCCAGCGTGCTCGGGACCGACTACTGGCACGGCGCCGATCTGGTCGGGCCGTTCCGCGACAGCGGCGCCGACTATCTGCCCGGCACCGCGGTGTGGAGCGTCTCGCGCACGCTCGACATCGGCCTGTCGCGCGACGGGGCTGCGCGCATCCTGCCGGCGCGGCACGTCATCCTGGCGACCGGCGCGCTGGAGCGGCCCTTCCCGATCCCCGGCTGGACGCTGCCCGGCGTGATGGGGGCGGGGGCGGCGCAGATCCTGCTGAAGACCTCCGGCCTCGTCGCCTCGGGCGGGGTGGTGATGGCCGGCAGCGGGCCGCTGCTCTGGCTGCTCGCCTGGCAGTATCTGCGGGCCGGCGCGCGCATCGACGCGATCCTCGACACCACGCCGCGTGAGAACTGGCGGCAGGCCATGCCGCTTCTGCCGGCCTTCGCCCGCTCCGGCTATGTCGGCAAGGGGCTGAAGCTGCTGCTTGAGGTCCGGCGCAAGGTCAAGGTGATCGGCAACGTCTCCGCCCTGCGCGCCGAGGGCGACGGACGCGTGCAGACGGTCGTCTATCGTCAGGGCGATGGGGCGGAGCAGCGCCTTCCGGCCGACACGCTCCTGCTGCACCACGGGGTGATCCCCAACATCAACCTCGCCAACGCCACCGGCTGCGCCCAGTCCTGGGACGAGGCGCAGCGCTGCTGGGTGCCGGACGTCGACGGCTGGGGCGCCACGTCGGTGGAGGGAGTCTCCATCGCCGGCGACGGGGCCGGAATCGGCGGCGCGTTGGCGGCGGAACACCGCGGCCGGCTGACGGCGCTGGACGCCCTGCACCGGCTGGGCGCCATCGACCGCGCCACCCGCGACCGCGACGCCGCCCCGCACCGCGAGGCGCTGGACCGGGCGCTGCGCGGCCGCGACTTCCTCGACGCGCTCTACCGGCCGGGCCGGGAGTTCCGCGTGCCCGCCGACGACACCATCGTCTGCCGCTGCGAGGAGGTGACGGCGGGGCAGGTGCGCGAGGCCGTGAAACTGGGCGTCAGCGGGCCGAACCAGACCAAGTCCTTCCTGCGCTGCGGCATGGGGCCGTGCCAGGGGCGGCTGTGCGGCCCGACCGTGGTCGAGGTCATCGCCGACGCCCGCGGCGTTTCCCCGGCGGAGGTCGGCTATTACCGGCTGCGCCCGCCGGTGAAGCCGATCACGCTGGCCGAACTCGCCTCGCTGCCCAAGGCCGAGGACGAGGTGGCCGCCGTGATGCACCACTGACCGGGCAGGGGGGACGCCATGGCGGAGCCGGACGTCATCATCGTCGGGGGCGGCCTGCACGGCTGCTCCACCGCGCTGCACCTCGCCCTGCGCGGGGTCCGGGCGCTGGTGCTGGAGAAGGACCACATCGGCCGCCACGCCTCCGGCGTGAACGCCGGCGGGGTGCGCCAGCTCGGCCGCCATGCCGCGGAGGTGCCGCTGTCCGTCGCCTCGATGGCGCTGTGGCACGGCATCCGCGACCTCGTGGACGACGACTGCGGCTTCGAAAGCCACGGCCAGCTCAAGGTCGCGGAGACCGAGGCGGAGCTGGAGTCCTGCCGGGAGCGGGCGGCCCAGCTCACAGCGCTCGGCTTCACGCACGAGGAGGTGGTGGATCAGGCGGAACTGCGCCGCCTCGTCCCGTCCATCGCGGAGCATTGCCTCGGCGCCCTGGTGTCCCGTCGCGACGGGGCGGCCATCCCCTACCGCACCACCTTCGCCTTCAAGCGCAAGGCGGAGAGCCTGGGTGCGCGATTCCACGAGGGGGCGGCGGTGGCGCGGGTCGCCCGCTCGGGCCGCAACTGGCGGGTGGAGACGGTGGACGGCGTGGCGCATGAGGCGCCGGTCCTGGTCAACTGCGCCGGGGCCTGGGCCGACCGGCTGGCCGCCCAGCTCGGCGAGCCGGTGCCGCTGGAGGTCATCGCGCCCATGCTGATGATCACCGCCCGCGTGCCGCCCTTCCTGAAGCCGGTGGTCGGGGCGACCGGACGCACCCTGTCCTTCAAGCAGTTTCCCAACGGGACGGTGCTGATCGGCGGCGGGCTGCTGGGCCGCGCCCACCGCGACGAGAACCGGACGGATCTGGACTTCGCCAAGGTCACCACCAACGCCCGCACGGTGTGGGACCTGTTCCCGATCATGCGCAGCGCCACCATTGTCCGCGCCTGGGCTGGGATCGAGGCGCGGATGCCCGACGACATCCCGGTGATCGGCCCCAGCGGCACGGAGGAGGGGGTGTTCCACGCCTTCGGCTTCTCCGCCCACGGCTTCCAGCTCGGTCCGATCGTCGGGCGGATCACCGCCGACCTGATCACCCGCGGGACGAGCGACCTGCCCATCGACGCCTTCCGCATCCAGCGATTCCGCCACACGGCGGCCGCCGCGTGACCGCTCCAGCGGAGCGGCCTTTACAGGAGATCCATGTTTTGACGATTCAGCGTTTCGATTGCGGCCCGCGGATGAGCGAGATGGTCGTTCATAACGGCACCGTCTACCTGTGCGGCCAGATCGCCGATTTCGAGGCCATGGGCGGCGTCACCCACGACGTGACGGCGCAGACCCGCGACGTGCTGCGCCAGATCGACGCCCTGCTGGAGCGCGCCGGCACGGACAAGAGCCGGCTGCTGACGGCGACGGTCTATCTCGCCGACATGGCCGCCTTCGCGGCGATGAACGCGGCCTGGGACGCCTGGGTGGACCGCGCCAACGCCCCGGCCCGCGCGACCGTCGAGGCCAGGCTCGCCGATCCCGACCTGCTGGTCGAGATCCAGTTGATTGCCGCCCTCTAAACGGCTCCTACCGACTTTCAAAACCGGAGTTCACCATGAAACGTCTGGCCCTCGGGCTGGCGATGGGCCTGTGCGCCCTCGCGGCGGCCGTCTCCTCGGAAGCGCGCGCCGATGGCCCGCCCCTGCGCATCGCGACGGAGGGCGCCTACCCGCCCTTCAACATGACCTCTCCCGACGGCACGCTCGGCGGGCTGGAGGTGGAGCTGGCAAACGCCCTGTGCGAGCGCATGAAGCGGCGCTGCACCCTGGTCGCCCAGGATTGGGACGGCATCATCCCCGGCCTGCTGTCGCGCCGCTACGACGCGATCATGGCGACGATGAACATCACGCCGGAGCGCGCGAAGGCCATCGCCTTCTCCGTCCCCTACATGGTCGTGCCGGCCTATTTCGTGGCGGCCACCGGCGGCGGCATCGACGGGACGGAGGCCACCCTGTCCGGCAAGTCGGTCGGCGCCCAGACCTCGACCACCCATTACCGCTACGTCGAGAAGCATTTCGGCAAGACGGTGTCACTGAAGAACTACGACACCGCGTCGAATCTGCTGGCCGACCTGAAGAGCGGGCGCATCGACGCCGCCATCACCACCGGCGCCACCGCGTCCGACTGGGTGAAGGCCGACGCCTCGAAGTCGCTCCAGCTCGTCGGCAAGCCGCTGGTGGATGCCGAGGTGTTCGGCCCCGGCGTGGGCGTCGGCCTGCGCAAGGAGGACGCGGACCTCAAAGCCGCCTTCGACGCCGCCATCGCGTCGGTCGTCCAGGACGGCACCCTGGCCCGCATCGCCGCCAAGTACGTCGATTTCACCGTCACCCCCTGAAAACCAACCCCCTGACCCGCAACCCCACCGATACCAACCAAAACCGGGAGAGTTCTCGTGATCAAGCGCGTTGAGAAGACCAAGATCATGCACCGCGTCGTCGTCAGCAACGGCATCGCCTTCCTCGGCGGCATCATCGCCGACGACGTCAGCGTCGGCATGCAGGAGCAGACCGCCCAGATCTGCAAGAAGCTCGACGCCGTGCTCGCCATGGCCGGCACGGACAAGACGAAGCTGCTGTCCGCCCAGCTCTTCATCACCGACATGAAGGCCAAGGACGGCATGAACGCCGCGTGGTTGGAGTGGCTGAACGGCGACGACCTGCCGGCCCGCGCCACCATCGGCGTCGCCGACCTGGGCGACCCGTCGATCCTGATTGAGGTCGTGGTGACGGCCGCCGTCTGACGGCGGATAAAAAAGAACGGGGGCGCCCGGCACCGTCATGGTGCGGCGGGCGCCCCCGGTCAACGTTCCCGACCGTGATCGGCGGCCGGCCTCACGCCATGTCCTCACGCCATGTGGCGGAGGACTTCGTTGCTGCCGCGCCAGATCATGTCGAGCGCAACGTAGGAGATGATGGCGAGGCCGACCCAGCCGATCCAGCGGTGCTTGTGCAGCACATGCGCGATCATGTTGGCGGCGGCGCCCATCAGGACGACCGACAGGACCAGACCGATGACCAGGATGGTCGGGTGTTCCTTCGCCGCACCGGCCACCGCCAGCACGTTGTCGAGCGACATCGACACGTCCGCCACCACGATCTGCCAGATGGCGGCGCCGAAGGTGGTCGCACCGGCCGCCGCGACGGCGGCGTTACCCGCCACACCGGCGGTGACGGTGCCCGAAGTGGGGTCGGGCGCGTCCATCGCCTCGTCGGGGGCGATCTCGTCCGCGCCGTGGCTGCGCAACTCGCGGAACATCTTCCAGCACACCCACAGCAGCAAGACGCCGCCCGCCAGGGTCAGGCCGATGATGGCGAGGAGTTGGGTGGTGATGAGGGCGAAGAACACGCGCAGCCCCATGGCCGCGGCGATTCCCCAGAAGATGACCTTGCGGCGCTGAGCCAGCGGCACCGCCGCGGCGGCCATACCGACCACGATGGCGTTGTCGCCGGCCAGAACGAGGTCGATGGCGATGACTTGGAGCAGCGCGGCGAGCGCGTCGGCTGTGAACAGATCGGTCATGCGGTGCCTTCCTCTAGCATAGGGCAAGAGAGCAGCACCCACTGGCGGGACCAGGCACAGGGCAGAAACGCTGCCGGCAGGGGCGGGCGGGCGGGGGCCACTCTGAATGTCTCCAGTCCGACATCACAGTTCAGGGAACTGTCAGAGGGGCCCGGCCTGGTAAGCCGGTCTTTATACCAACACGCCGGATTCCACCACTTCGGTTTCGCCAGGGCGGCCATGCGATCATGTGTGGGGTGGGGCGGCACGCCCTTGGACGTGGGCGTGCCGTTTCACTCGGTCAGAGAGGCAGGCTGCCGACCGGCGTGCCGTCCGCCGTCTCGATGGACAGGGCGGTCCAACGCGGCGCCCGGCCGCCGCTGCGGCTCACCGACAGCGCGGCCGCGTCCGTGCCGCTGATGGTCAGCAGGCAGATGGACTCGTCGCGGCACACGCTCTCCCCGTCGTCGTCGAACAGGGTCAGCGGGGCGTAGCCCTCCGGTCCGGGGAAGCAGCGGACGGTCAGCGGACCTTCCGCCCAGGAGGGGGCGGGGCCGAGCGGCAGCAGCGTGCCGGCCCGGACGAAGGCCGGGGACACCCCCAGCGGCGCCGCCACGGTGACGCGCCCGCCGCCGTCGTAACGCTTGCCGTCGCGCAGGTCGTACCAGCCGCCGGGCACCGCCGGCAGCCAGACTTCCAGTTCCGTCCGTCCGGGGTCGAGGACCGGGGCGACCAGCAGCCGGTCGCCGACCATGGTGCTGTCCTCCTCCTCGTAGGCGCCGGGCTGGTCGGGGAAGTCGTAGAACAGCGGCCGCATCACCGGGTCATGGTCGCGGTGCGCCCGCCACAGCAGCGTGTAGAGCAGCGGCACCAGCCGCTCCCGCCAGTCCAGCGCGGCCTTCACCTGGGGCAGCAGCTCCGGATAGGTCCAGGGCTCGGTGACGCTGCCATCGTCGTTCCAGGAATGGATGGTGAAGCGCGGCCACCACACCGCCTGCTCGATCCAGCGCATCAGCAGTTCCGGCTCCGGCCGGGGACCGGCGAAGCCGCCGACGTCATGGCCGTAGTCGAACAGGCCCGACAGGCTGAAGCCGTGGCCCATGCGCAGGTTCCAGCGCAGCGTCTTCCAGCTCGTCCGGTTGTCGCCCGACCAGGTCTGCACGTAGCGTTGGAGGCCCGGCCCGCCGGAGCGCGAGATCAGGTAGGGGCGCTTGTCCGGCGCGTACGCCACCTGCGCCAGATGCGAGGCGCGGATCATCAGGTGAGTCTGCACTGGGCGCAGCGTCGCCATCGTGCCGCCATGGCCGTTGACGTCGCAGACCGCCGCGTCGTCCCAGATCTCGAACTCGTTGTTGTCGTTCCAGGTCGAACCGATGCCGCGCTCCAGCAGCTCCCGCGTGACGTTGCCCATCCACCAGCGGGTGGTCGCCGGGTTGGTGAAGTCGAGATAGGCGCCATCGCCGCCCCAGAACTGGGTGATCTGCGGGCTGTCCGGGGCGTCGCTGTCGCGCACGAAGCCGCCGAACCCCTGGACCTCGGCGAATTTCGGATGGTCGTTGAGCAGCGCCGGCTTGATGTTGGCGACGAGATGGACGCCGGCCTCGGCGAACTTGGCGGTGACCGCCTCCGGCTCGGGGAACTTGTCGCGGTTCCAGTGGAAGACGTAGCGCTTGTCGCCGATCATCGTGTAGCCGGACGACATCTGGAACGACCCGCAGGGCAGGCCGTGCTCCTTCAGCGCGTCCAGGAATCCGAGCAGCCGCACCCCGGCGTCCGGAGCGTCGGTGTACTGCATGGTCGAGCCGGAATAGCTGATCGCCCAGCGCGGCCGGAAGGAGGTGCGGCCGGTCAGGGCGGTGAAGTTCGCCACCACCTGCGGAACGCTGGGGCCGAACAGGACGTAGCAGTCCAGGTCGCCGTCCGACGCCTCGAACCGGATGAAGTCGCCATGGTAGGCGTCGATGGTCTGGCCGAGGTCGAAGACGCCGCGCGACAGGTTGTCGTAGAAGACGCCGACCGCCGCCCCGCCGCGCTCCGGCCGCACGCTGAGGCAGAAGGGGATGTGCTTGTAGAGCGGGTCGCTCGTCTCCGCGTCGTAGCCGAGCGCGTCGGTCGTGCCCATGGCGAGGCGCCGCCCGCGTTTGTCGGTGCCGCCGCTCTTGTCGCCGAAGCCGTGGTAGCGCTCCCCGGCGTGGCTGACCAGATGGTGCGCGAAGCGGGGGGAGCGGTCGTCGAACAGGTAGGGCTGGGTCGGCCGGTCGGCCAGGACGAGGCGCCAGCCGTCGCCCTCCGCCGCCGGCTCGTACCAGCGCAGCGCCAGGGGGGCGCGCTGGACCACGACGCGCCAGCCGGGGGTGGTGACGGTGACGCTGTCGGCGCTTTCCTCCACCGCCGCCGGCGTGCCGGGGAAGCCGGTCAGGTCGCGGCGGTCGCGCCCGTCGATGGGATCGGCCAGCGCGGGGTCGGTCTCGCCCGACAGCTCGGGCGCCAGCGACCAGGTGCGCGGGGCGCGCAGTCCGGCCGGCCGCTCGATGAGGACGCGCGCCAGCGCGGGCCCCAGCGGGAACAGGGTCAGGCGGTAGCCGCGGTCGAGGTCGAAGGCGATCCCCTGGGGGCCGGCTTGCGCCCCGTCGCGGAACGGGGCGGGCGCGGCAAGGGTGGCGCCGGTCAGCGTGCGCATGGCGCGTGAACTCCTGACGTCATGAGACCTGGGATTTGTGGGGAGCCGGGCCCCGGGTACGGGGCCCGGCTTTGAGTCCCGCTTACTTGATGAGGCCGAACAGGCTGGGCAGCCAGAGCGACAGACCGGGGACGTAGGTGACGATCAGCAGCGCCGCCGTGCTCCAGGCGAAGAGCGGGATCAGCGGCCGGATCACCTGCTCGATCGACACGCGCGCCACGGCGCAGCCGATGAACAGGGCGCTGCCGGTCGGCGGCGAGACGATGCCGAGCGACAGGTTGAACACCAGGATCACCCCGAAATGCACCGGGTCCACCCCCAGCTCCACCAGCACCGGCAGGAAGATCGGCGTGAAGATCAGGATGCCGGGCGTGATGTCCAGGAAGGTGCCCATCAGCAGCAGGACGATGTTGACCAGCAGCAGCGCGACGATCCAGTTGCCGGACACCGACTGCACCCAGTCGCCGATGATCTGCGGAATCTCGGCCAGCGACATCACATAGGCCATCGCCATGGAGGTGCCGACCATCAGCGCGACCACCGCGGTCGCGACGATGGTGTCCACCAGAATCTGCCCGATGTCGGCCACCGACAGCTCCCGGTAGGCGAGCGCCAGGGCCAGCGCGTAGACGACCGCGATGGCCGAGCCCTCGGTCGCGGTGAAGACGCCGCCGACGATGCCGCCGATCACCACGATGATCAGACCCAGGCTGGGCAGGGCGGACAGCAGGGCGCGCGACGACTGGGACAGGGTCGGGGAGGGCAGGCGGGCGTAGCCGCGCTTCTTCGCCATCATCCAGGCCGGGATCATCACCGCCAAGCCGAGCAGGATGCCCGGCAGGTAGCCGGCGACGAACAGCGCCGCGATGGAGGTGCCGCCCGACACCAGCGAATAGACGATGAAGGCGCCCGACGGAGGAATCAGCAGGCCGGTGATGCAGGAGGAGATGTTGACCGCCGCGGTGTAGCTGCGGTCGTAGCCGGCCTTGTCCATCGACGGCTGCATGGTGCCGCCGATGGCCGAGGCGGCGGCCACCGCCGACCCCGACACGCAGCCGAACATCATGTTGGCGAGGATGGTGATCTGCGCCAGCGGTCCGGGCATCCAGCCGACGAAGACCTTGGCGCAGTCGATCAGGCGGCGGGCGATGCCGCCGCGGTTCATGATCGAGCCGGCCATGAAGAAGAAGGGGATCGCCAGCAGCGCGAAGCTGTCCAGGCCGGTGGCGATGCGCTGCGCCGTCACCGAGATCGCCGGCAGCGGCGGCATGATGGTCAGCAGCGCCGTGATCGAGGCGAGTCCGGTCGCGTAGGAGATGGGCACGCCGAAGGCCAGAAGGGCGACGAAGGCGGCGCTGAGGACGAGGGCGGGGGAAAAGTCCATGGCTGCGTTTCCGCGACGGAAGGGGTGGGCGTCAGTCGAGCGAGACGGCGTGGCTGGTCACGCCCGGCCCTTCGCGCAGGCTCTCCATCAAGGCGATGACCATGTAGATCAGGGTCAGCACGCCGGACAGCGGGATCACGGCGTAGACCAGCCACATCGGGAGCTGGAGCGCCGGCGTGACCTGGCCGAGCGTGCGCGCCTTGTCCACCAGCAGCCAGCCGCCGCCGCACAGGATCGTCACGGTGAACAGGGCGACCAGCGCCGCGATGGCGATCTCGACGCCGCCGCGCGGACGGGCCGGCAGGAGATCCACCAGCCCGGTGATGGCGATGTGGCCGCGCTTGCCCAGCACATAGGCCGAGCCGAGCAGGCTGACCCAGATGAAGGCGAAGCGGGCGATCTCGTCCGTCGCCGATGTCGAGACGTTGAGCGCGTAGCGGGCGACGACCTGCCACACCACGCAGCCCAGCATGGCGACCGTCAGCGGGATCGTGATGGCGAGCACGAGGCGGTCGAGCGTGCGGTGGATGGTGTCCAGCATGGGAAGCGCTCCTCTGTTTCGACGCGGCGAGCGGGCGGGGCGGGGCCTTACTTGACCGTCTGGATGCGGTCGGCGAGGGTGGCCAGCGCCGGGGTGGCCTTCAGATCGTCGTACATGGGCTGCACCACCTGACGGTAGGCGGCCTTGTCGGCGTCGACGAACTTGACGCCCATCTTTGCCGCCTCGCCCTCGGCCTTCTCCAGCTCGGCCGCCCAACGGGCGTTGTGGGACTTGGCGCTGTCGCGGGCGGCCTGGCGCAGAAGCTCCTGCTGCTCCGGCTTCAGGCGGTCCATCGTGGCGGTGGCGACCAGCACCACGTCGGGGACGCGGGTGTGCTCATCGCGGGTGTAGACCTTCATCACCTCGCCGTGGCGGGCCAGGGTCAGGGCGGTCACGTTGTTCTCCGCCCCGTCGACGACGCCGGACTGCAGGGCCGTGTAGACCTCGCCCCAGGCCAGCGGGGTGGCGGTGGCCCCCAGCAGGTTGATCATGCGGGTGGCGATCGGGCCGGGCTGGACGCGGACCTTCAGGCCCTTCAGATCCTCCGGCTTGGCAAGCGGCTTGTTGGCGTAGAAGCTGCGCGTGCCGTTGTCGTAGTAGGCGAGGCCGACGAAGGCCTTGGCGCGGCTGGAGGCCAGGATTTCATCGCCGACCGGACCGTCGACCACCTTGAAGAAATGGTCGTTGTCGCGGAACAGGAAGGGCATGTCGTAGACGCCGAAGCTCGGCTCGAAGGCGGCGAGGGGCGAGGCGTTGGCGTGCACGAGGTCGAGGGCGCCGTTCTGCATCTGCTCGATCAGTTCGCGCTGCTGGCCGAGCTGGCCGGCGGGGAACACCTTGATGTCCAGCTCGCCCTTGCTGCGCTCGCGCACCAGCTTGGCGAACTCGTCCAGCGAGACGTCCACCGGATGGCCCTTGGCCAGCCCATGGCCGAGGCGCAGCGTGGTCTTGGCGGCGGCCGGCCCGGCGAGGGTCAGGCCCATGACGGCGGCGACGGCGGCGGCGAGAAGGGCGGCGTGACGGCGGTTCAACGCGAGCATGACGAATCCTCCGGTTATCGTGATTTGACGGTTTGGGTATGCGGCGATGCGGGCGCCTCAACGTCGGCCATCGCCCGGTAATGCTCCGCAAGGACGGCGAAGGCGCGCTTGCGGGTGGTCTTGTCCTCGGCGATCAGCCCCTTGCGGTTCCAGCCGCGCTGGAAGGCGGTCTGCCGCCGCTCGGTGCGGAAGTCGTAGAGAACCCAGGGCGTCATCCCGCGCACATAGGGGGCGGTGGCGAGGATGGCGAGCTGCTCGCGGTAGACCGCCTCCTGGCAGTCCTCGGTGAAGAGGTCGCGCGGACCGCCTCGCAGACCGGCCACCGCGTCGGCGCCGAACTCGGAGATGATCACCGGCTTTCCGGGGGCGGAGTTGGCGAGCAGCCGGCGCAGCCCGTCGAAGGAGGGCTCGTACCAGCCGAAATACTCGTTGAGGCCGATCACGTCGAGATGGTCGGCCAGCCGGTCGGCGATGGCGAAGCGCTCGCGGTCGATCAGGCAGGCCGCCGTCACCAGCCGCGTCGGGTCCAGCTTGCGGGCCAGCGCTGCCAGCCGCGCCATGAAGGACAGGCGGGCGTCGGTGTCGGCGTTCTCGTTGCCGACGCCCCACAGGATCGTGCTGGCCCGGTTGCGGTCGCGGGCGATCAGTTCGGCGAGCTGGTTGGCGGCGTCCTCGTAGGTGTCGGGGTTGGCGAAGTCGATGGCCCAGTAGACGGGAATTTCCGACCACAGCATCAGCCCGACCTCGTCGGCGATGGCCGCCGCGCGCGGGTCGTGCGGGTAGTGGGCGAGGCGCAGAAAGTTGCAGCCCAGCGCCTTGGCGTCGGCGTAGCGGCGGCGGATGTCCGCCACCTCGCTGGTCTTGCCAAACGTGAGGTCGTCCTCATGGACCGAGACGCCGCGCAGCGTGATGTTGCGCCCGTTGAGGAGGATGCGCTCCCCCGCCACGGCGATCTCGCGGAAGCCGACGCGGTCGGCCACGGAATCGCTGCCGAAGCGCAGGGTGACGCCGTAGAGGCGGGGCGACTCCGGAGACCACAGTTCCGGGGAGAGGTCGAATTCCACCCGCCCACGCCCGGCGGCGACGGGAACGGGGGAGGGCGGCAGCAGCCCGTCGACGGCGACGGTCGCCGTGCCGTCCACCGGGTCGGACAGGGTGACGTCCACGGCGACGCGGCCGAAGCCGCTGCCCGGCACCAGCGCCACGCCGAAGTCCCGGATGAACACGGGGGGCAGGCGCAGAAGGGCGACGGAGCGGTAGAGGCCGCCGTAGTTGAACCAGTCGGTGTGGCGCATCGGCACCCGGTCGGGCTGGCGCGCGTTGTCCACCTGGATCTGGAGGCGGTTCGGGCCGAGGCGCAAATACCCGGTCAGCTCGACGCAGAAGGGCGTCGAGGCGCCGCGGTGCGCGCCGAGGAATTGGCCGTTCAGGAAGACGCGCGCCTCGTAGGCGGCGGCACCGACATGCAGGACGACGCGCTCGTCCGTCGCGCCGGGTGCGTGGTCCAGTGTCCGCGTGTACCAGGCGCCACCCTCGTAATGCCGCCACTCCGGGCGAAGCATGTTCCAGCAGGCGGGGACCGGGGCGGTCTGCCACGCGCCGTCGTCGTAGTCGCGTGGGACGGTCCAGTCCGCGGCCGGCACCGGCTCGTCGGCGTACCAGCCCTGGCGCAGCCCCTCGTCATGAGGATCAATGGTGAAGCGCCAGTCGCCATCCAGCGACTCGACGGCGCGCCCGGCGACGGTCACCAGGGCCGCGGCGCCCACCCGCCCGCGGGCGAAGGCGTCGGCGTAAGCTTCGTCATGAAGATGGTCGTAAGGGTCAACGACCGTGGCGCGGTCGGCGCCTTCGGCTGTCATGAGCGTCCTCTCCCAAATCTTCTTTTTCCGCGCCCGCCTTGTCGGAGGGGCGTGATGGGCACTTCGTCCGTCCACCGGCGTCGATAGCGATATCACCGCCGAGGGAAATCGATTACCCTTGCCGAAACAATAGGCGCGCGTGCATCTCTACGCAACCGGTTTTCACGCCGCCGCCCGCCGCCAACCCTCTTGCGCTGACCGAGGTGCCGATGCCCCCGCCATCCGACCGCAACCGCGCCTCGCGCACGGAGCGTGCGTCGCTCGTCCCGTCGCTCGCCCAGGTGGCGGCCCGTGCCGGGGTGTCGGTCGCCACCGCCTCGCGGGTCATCAACGGCGTCGCCAACAAGGCGACGGAGGAGACGGCGGAGCGGGTGCGGGCGGCGATCCGCGAATTGGGCTACCGGCCCGGCAGCGTCGGGCGGGCGCTGCGCCGCCGGGAGAGTCGCATCGTCGGCGTCCTCGCCGCGAATCTCGCCAACCCCTCCATGGCCGCCATCGCCTCGTCCATCGAATGGTCGCTGCGCGGGGAGGGGCTGGTGATGTCGCTGTGCGACACGCACGAGCGCGCCGACGTGCAGGACGAGTACATCCGCGAGATGCGCGCCCAGCTCGTCCGCGCGATGATCCTGGTGGGCGCGGTGGACAGCCCGGCGCTGGACGAGGCGCGGGCCGCCGGCGACACGCTGGTCTTCGTGAACCGTCCGGACCCCGGCGACCCGTCCTCGCCCTATGTCGGAATCGACAATGTGGGCGCCGGGGCGGAGATCGCCGACCGGCTGCTGGAGCGCGGGGTGCGCCGCATCGGTGTCCTCCACGCCTCGCTGGACCGCACTGCTGGCCATTGGCGCCTGCTCGGCCTGTTCGACCGGCTGGCCGCGGCGGGGGTGGACACGGCGGCGATTCCCTGCGCCACCGGGCCGGGGCTGGATCACATCGTGGCCGGCTATCACGCCATGGGGACGATGCTGGAGCGGCCGGACCGCCCGCCGGTGATCGTCTGCCTGAGCGACCTGCTGGCCTACGGCGCCTACCGCCGCGCGCGGGAGGCCGGGCTGGAGGTGCCGGGCGACGTGGCCTTCTTCGGTTTCGACGACAACCCGATCAACCCGTGGATCGCCGACTGGCTGAACTCGGTCCGCGTGCCGTCCGACGACTTCGGCCCGGCCATCGTGGAAATGCTGCACCGGCTCTGGGGCGGGGAGGAGCGGCCGGACCCGCTGCTGCTGGCCCACCAGCTGACCATCCGCAACTGGCGCCTGCCCGGCGAAACCGAGCCTGTCCTGCGGCGTTGAGCGGGAACAGGGGCGGCGATCCCCATGGGCCGGAAAGCGTTCGCACGGAATCGGTTGGTGGATTTGCCGAGAGGTTCTGTTCAAAGACGCATATAAATCCCATAAGATGGGTTATGGAAAATATTGCAAACAGACGGTTCCTCGATGGTTTGGCTTTCGGTGCGTCCAAGCCGTCCATTGAGTCGTTACAGGCGTGCCCACAGGTGCGCGACGCCCTTGTATCCGGCGATCACGCCGTCGGCATGAACCAATGTCAAATTCAGGGCTTGGGCCTGGGCCACCAGCATGCGGTCGAACGGGTCCGGGTGTGCCCACTCCAAACCTCCGGCCCGTTCCGCATGCGCCGGGTCGATGGCCAGCGGCAGGAAGCCGTTCAAGGCGATGGCGGCGCTCGGCGATCCGGTGAAGGCCAGCTTTCCCTTGCCGCTCTTGATTGCGATCTCCCACACGGAGGCCGCGCTTACATGGACGCGGTTGTCCGGGTTGGCGATCGCCGCCCGCACCGCCGGGCTGATCGGATCGGCGCCGGCGTCCCACCAGAGGAAGACGTGGGTGTCGAGCAGCAGGTCCATCAGCGCTCGACCGCGCCATCCGGTTCGCCGCCGGCGAACAGCGCCTCGATCTGCGGATCAGGATCGTCGAAATCCGGCGCGATGCAGGTGATGCCCAGCGCGTGGGCCGGCGTGCGGGGCGCCGTCACCTTGGGCAGCGGAACCAGCTTGGCCATGGGAACGCCGTTCTTGGCGATAACGAATTCCTCGCCGGCCGCCGCCCGCTCGACCAGACCCGAGAGGTGCGTTTTCGCGTCGTACAGGCTGATATGGCCCATGGTCACCTTCCCTTAACCAGCTTGGCCAATATGGATGCGCCCGCTGGTTTGGTCAAGTTGGTCAGGCGCGTTCGAACGCTGCGGCGTTTTTGTGGCTCTTGAACAGAAGGACGCGCATCAGCGTCGTTCCGATCGCCCCCTGGGCGACCGTCAGGGCGGTCGCCACCGCCGCGCCGGTCATGCCGAAGACCGGTATCAGGACGGCGCCGAGCACGACGCACACCGCCAGTTGCAGCAGGTTGAGCCGGCGCAGCGTGCGTCCGTGTCCCGTCATGGCCAGCAGGATGTCCTGGCAGGCCAGAAGGCAGTGGATCATCTGGCCCGCGGCGAGGATGCGCAGCGCCGTCGCCGCGCTGCCGAACCCCTGCCCGACCAGATCGAGCAACAGCTCCGGCACGATCATCATGACCGACACCATGGGCAGGCCGAGCGCCGCGACGGTCAGCATGATGCCGCGGTTCATGGCGAGCAGGCGGGACGTCTCGCCGCGGCGATGCAGTTCGGCGTAGTTGGGCGCGGCGAAGGTTCCGATGCTGATGACGACGACCCAGATCAGCATGGAGATGCGGTTCGCCACGCTGAACGCGCCAACCGAGGCCGCATCCACGAAAACGCCCAGCGCGAGCACCGGCAAAGACGCCAGCGACACCTGCACCAGTTCGACGACGAACAGGGGGCGCGCGGTGTGCCAGAGCGACGGCAAAATCTCCGCCGGCCCGTCCGCCCGTTCATCGGCCGACGCGGCGGCATCGGCGGGCGTGGCATGGTCGGTGAATCGGCGGCGGTCGCGTGCGAGCAGGGCCAATCCGATCAGGACGCAGAGGGTCCATGCCCCGGCCAGAGCCAGGATCAGGGAATCGAGGCTGGAAACTCCGATCGCAAGGGCGGCGAGCATCAGCGCCGGCCACAGCGCGTTCTGCACGAACTGCGCGGCGATGCCCCGCTTGAGCCCCGCCAGGGCCGAACCGATGGTGATGGTCAGGGTCTGCGGCACCAGGACCAGAGCCGACAGGCGCAGCGGCATTTCAAGGTCCGGCGCCCCGAACAGCAGGTGGGACGCCGGCCCCGCCAGGGCGAAGGCCGCCACCGCGGCCAGGGTCGCGGCAAAGCCCGTGACGACCAGGCCGGTCCGCAGGTCGCGGCCGGCCGCCCGCCCTTGGCCGATGGCCAGTTCGGCGGCGATGTGCCGTGTGATCGCCCGTTCGAGCCCCAGCCGCGCCATGGTCGATGCCAGGCCGATCCAGGTCAGGCACAGGAAGAACAGGCCGGCATCATGGGCGCCCAGCGCACGCGCCGCTATGATATAGAGGCCGAGCTTCCCGACGACCTCCACCCCGCGCAGCCCGAGGCCGACGCTGTAACGCCCGAGGGCACGCCATGTCTGGAGACGCATCACGCTCTATGGGATAAGGAGTTGTTGCGGAAGCGGAAGAGATCCGGAGACGCGTGGCGACCCGCCGTCTTGGGTCGCCGCGCAGGGAGAACAGTCGGTTGATGACCATGGTGACGAAAGGGCGAGGGGGCCGGAAAGTCCATGCGGTCTTGGCTTTGTGCCTTGCCGCGGCGCTGCTCGGGCATGGCCGCCCGGCCACCGCACAGGATGTGGAGGAATGGCGCGCCATCGACATCCTCCAGGAAATCCGCACCCATTTCGACCGTCTGCCCTATGGCTGGTGGATTCGCGAACCCGAGCTGCACTTGAACACCTACGAGGTCGAGGTCCACCTTCCCGATTGGTGGCGCGGCAACCCCACCTCGGCGGTGAACAATCTGTGCCCCGAGCGGCAGAGCCGCATCTGGAAGGTGGCAACGATCCTGACCCTGCGCCCCTTCTACCAGAAGCGTCCCTGGCCCGAGGTCGATTGCCGCCGCTGATGCCACCTCCAGCGCGGTCAGTTCCCGCCTGATTGCCCGAGCGCGGCGCGCAGCCGGTCGGCCACGCCGTCGCGCGCGACGAAGATGAAGTTGTTGATGTAGATCCGCCCCTTGACGCGGTGGGTGCCCGCCGCGTTGAGGGCCGAACGGGATTGGTGGCGATCCGGGTCGAAGCCGTCCAGCGTGCACAGCCGTCCCGCCAGGACGAAGTAGCCGCGATAGCCCAACGGGGCCAGCCGCGCCTGCAAAGCCGCCAGGGCTCCGGGATTGTGCCGCTCCTCCGCCTCGATCAGCAGGTTCGGCCGGTCGCGCCCGATCAGGCGGAGGCCGCCGCCGACCACCGCGGCTTCATGCCCCTCCACATCGATCTTCAGGAAGCCAACCGGGCGATCGTCGTAGCCGTCCAGCATGCGGCGCGGGACGGTGACCGCCTCCACCTCCTCGCCATGGGCGCCCACCGCCTCCGCCTCGACCGAGGCCAGGGCGGACGAGCGCGGAATGTGCAGCACGATCGACCCGTCGCCGTCGCTCAGCGCGCAGCCCTCCACCCGCAGCCGGCCGGAGGCGATCAGCGGCGCGAACTTGCTCTCCAGCAGCGACGCCAGCTTCGGGTTCGGCTCGAAGGCGGTCACGCTGGCCGCGACCCGGCAGAGCCAGAAGGTGTAGATGCCGCTGTTGGCGCCGATATCGTAGGCGGCCTCCCCCGGAACGCACAGGGCGGGAATCAGGCGCAGCTCCGGCTCGGCGTAATAGGGCGCGAGCCGATCCCGAAGCCAGGTCAGGCGACGGAACACCCGCGGGTGGCGAAGCTCGATGGCGGCTTTCAGGGAGGACAGTGTGTGGTTCATGGCGCGTGGCTCGATGGGGCTGGGGCCGGCATCCTCGGACCCAATCAAAAGTGAGGGGTTTCGGCAAAAAGCAAATAGCTAAAAATTGAGACAAAATGCTTCAAAAGCCCAACCACCCCATGACAGCTCTACACCAAGCGTGGTAAACCATACCGGTTAAGTGTTCGATCCACACGCTACGGTACCCATAAAAGATGCTGTCCCAACATCTGGAAAATCGCAGGCAAAGTCAATCGGCTGACCAGCTGGATGGCTCGCCGGCTCAGCAATCGCATGGCGTGCTGTTTTCAAGCGGTGTGTCGGCATTTACGCCGCGCGACCTTCTGATACTCGCTTTTTATCACAAGCGGATCATTCTGATCGTTGCCCTCCTTTCGATCATCGCCGGCCTCACCGCCGCCACTTACGCGCGCACCCGCTACGCCGCGGAAAGTCTGGTCATGATGATGATCGACCGCTCGCACGCCGGGATCAGCGACGTGGCGGGGACCCTGCCCTCCATCCTGTCGATCGACGGGTTGAAGTCGGTGGACAGCGAGATCCGCATCCTGGAAAGCCGCCGGGTGATCGAGGACACGCTGAGCGCGCTGGACCCTGTCACCCTGTTCCCGGAGATCGCGCACCCGCGCCTCTTCGGCCTGCTGCCCGCCGACAGCCCGCAGGACCAGCTCGAAAAGGCCATCGACAAGTTCAAGCGCCGCCTTCAGGTGGAGCAGCAGTCCTCCTCCAACATCGTGCGCCTCAGCTTCAGCCACGAGGACCCGGACCTCGCCGCGGACACCGTCAACGCCCTGGCCGACGCCTACCTGAAGCGCCGCCGGGCGATCTTCGACATCCCGCGCTCGCCCTTCCTCGCCTCCGAACTGGCGCGCCACTCCGACCAGCTGAAGAGCCTCGAGGGGCAGATCCAGGCGCTGAAGTCCGAATACGACATCGTCGATCTCGGGCAGGAAAGCCTGCTGGCCGCCAACCAGGTGGACAGCATCGTGCAGCGCCGCCGGCAGACCCAGGAGCGCCAAGCCGCCCTCCAGGCGGAAGTCACGGCGGCGAAGAAGCGGCTCGCCGCCCTGCCGGAGCGGGTGTTCGACTTCCGCGAGCAGAGCAACCAGACCCAGAACGACGACGACCGCAACGTGCTGCTCCGCCTGGAGCTGGAACGCGACCGGATGGCCTCGCAGTTCCTGCCGGACTACCCGCCCCTCCAGGAGATTGAGCGCAAGATCCGGACGGTCCGGCAGTCGATGAAGGGCGGCGACAAGCCGGTCTTCAACACCACCCGCGAGGTCCGCAACCCGTCCATCCCCTTTCTGAACAACCATCTGCTGACGCTGGAGATCGAACAGGACGCGGTCGCCCGACAGCTCGACGAGCTGAACCGCCAGCACACGGTGGCGGTGGAGAAGGTCGGACGCCTGCGCAAGGCGGAAAGCGAGCTGCGCGACCTGGAGCGCACGCGCGGCGTGATGGAGGACATCTACCGCGATTACGCCCAGCGCACCGAGGCCGCCCGCGCCGAGGAGGAGGCTGCCAAGGTGCGCTTCTCCAACGTCCGCGTCGTGCAGCCGGCGGTGGCCCCGGCGACCGGGACGAGCATGGCGCCGAGCTTCATCATCGCCGGGCTGGTCGGCGGCATCCTGCTCGGCGGGGCGGCCGGCGTGCTGGCGACGTGGCTGCGCCAAGTCTACATCCTGCCGCACGAGATCGAGCGCGATTTGGCCGTTCCGGCCATCGCCAGCTTCACCGACACCGACGGCGAACTGGTCTCCCCTGGCGCCCAGCAGGAGCTGATCCATCTGGCCGCCCAGCTGCGCGACCATGGCCTGGACGACCAGCCGATGGCGCTGATCCAGTTCGTGACCGCCAACGACGGCGACGGCGACGCCATCGTGGCGCGCGGGCTCGCCCTGGAATTCGCCAAGGGGCGTGGCCTGCGGACCCTGGTCATCGACCTCTGCGGCGACGGCACCGGCCAATTGGCCGCGATCAACGCCGGGGCCGACGACAGGACAGACGATGAGGCGGACGGCGGAGCCGGCGAGCGGCTGCCGACCATCGAACCGCAGGGCACCGGCGACCTCGAAACCCTGCCCTCCGCCGTGCCGCTGCTCTGGGTGTCGCGGCAGGCGACGGGATCGGCGCTGGGCAGCCTGCGCACCCCCATCGCCCAGTCGCGCCAGATGCTGGAACGGCTGAACCAGCGCTTTGACATCATTTTGATTCTGTCGCCGCCGATCGGGAACAGCCATCTTGCCCGCCGGCTGTCGCCGATGGTGGATGCGAACATCCTGGTCGCCCGCGCCGAGCACACCCGTGCGCCGGTCGCCGCCCGGATGCGCGACTCCATCCTCGCGTCCGGCGGCGACATCGTCGGCCTGGTGTTGACCGGCCGTCACTTCCACATTCCCCAGGTGATCTACCGATGGCTGTGATGCGGATGGCCGCGATGCGGGGCTTCCTGTTGGCGGCGTTGCTGGCGCTCGGCGCGTGCACCGGCCAGTCGTTGACTCCAAAGGAAACAATGCCCGAGGGCTTCGCCCGCTGGGAGGACTCCACCCCGCCCTACCGGCTGGGTCCGGGCGACCGCTTCCAGGTCAAGTTCATGCTCGCCCCCGACATGGACGAAGAAGTGATGATCGGTCCCGATGGCTCCGCCGGGCTGCGCATGGCCGGGCAGGTCGACGCCGCCGGGCTGACGCCGGGCGAGCTGGCCACCGTGGTCGAGACGCGCGCGCGGCGTTGGATGCGCGCCCCGCAGGTCAGCATCGGGCTGAAGGAGACTCCGTCGAACCGCGCCTACATCGGTGGCGCCGTCGCCCGCCCCGGCACCTACCTGCTGAACGGCCGCATCGGCGTGATGGAGGTGATCATGCTGGCCGGCGGTTTCGACCGCGAGGCGCGGTACGAGGAGGTGGTGCTGATCCGCCGCAACCCCGAGAACAAGCCGATGCTGCGCACCATCGACACTCGCCGGTTCATCGAGACCGGGACAGCGGCCGGCGACGTGCCGCTGGTCGCCGGCGACATCCTGTTCGTGCCGCGCAGCTCCATCGCCGAAACCGGCCTGTGGGTCGAGCAGTTCATCAACCGCGTCGTCCCGTTCGAGCGCACGTTCAACTACACGATCAGCCGCCAAACCGGCGCGATCACGACCTTCCCATGACAACGCCCCCGACCGAACCGGGGCAGGAGCACCCCGCAGACACCGTCTTCGGGGTCTCCATCACCCGCCTCGACGTGGCCGGCGCCGCGCAGGCCATCGCCGCGCGGGCGCCAGGGGAGCCCTTCGCCTACGTCGTGACGCCGAACGCACAGCATGTGGTGCGGCTTCACCGCGGCGAGGACGCCCGCTTCCGCGCCGCCTATGACGGTGCGTGGCTGCGGCTGTGCGACAGCCAGATCATGCGGCACCTGTCCCGGCGGCTGTTCGGCAAGCCGCTGCCCAGCGCCAGCGGCAGCGACCTGACCGCCCACCTGTTCGCGCACGTCATCACGCCGGACGATACCGTCACCGTGATCGGCGGCAGCGACGAGCTGGAGCGCCGCCTGCTGGACCGCTTCGGCCTGACCCGGCTGGCCCGGCACGAGCCGCCGATGGGCTTCTCCGCCGACCCGCGGGAGGTCGAGCGCTGCGTCCGCTTCGTGCTGGACCACCCGGCCCGCTTCGTCTTCCTAGCGGTCGGCGCGCCGCAGTCGGAATGCCTGTCTCTGGCCATCCGGAACACCGGACAGGCCACCGGCGTCGGGCTGTGCGTCGGCAGCTCGCTTCTGTTCGTGACGGGGCTCGTCGAACGCGCGCCGCCGCTGTTCCGCCGCTTCGCGCTGGAATGGCTGTACCGGCTGGCCCAGAACCCGCGCGGCCACGCCCGGCGGGTCTTCGTGGAGTCCGTGCCGCTGCTCGGCATCGCGCTGTCGGCCTGGTGGTCGGAGCAGCGGGGCCAAGCGCGCCCGAAGCCGGCGGCGCGCCCATGATCGTCGAGCTGGGAGCCCGGCAGCGCGGCCGCATCCTGTCGCCCGTCCGGGTGGCGGCGCCCCGCCGTTCCCAGCCCCGCTCCCTGACGGTGATGATCCTGCTGGCGGTGCTGCCGCTGTTCGGACAGAGCTTCCATTATCTGGTCGACATTCCGCCGCTCTACGCCCTGTCGAAAAGCTGGCCGGTCCTGACCATCCCGCTCGCCGTCTACGCCTTGGCGCAGATCGAGCTGCCGTTCAAGTCGCTGTGCGTCGCCCTGCTCGCCTACCTCGTGGCGATCACTCCGGCGGTGTCCATGGTCCAGCTCGGCAACGGGCTGACCGACGCGATGGCGACCACGGTCAAGGTCTGGCCCTTCGCCTATTATTTCTCCCTCGCCGCCCTTCTGACGCTGCTGCGCCCGACGCTGCCCCAGGTTCGCGGCGCACTGATCGCGCTCGGCGCCGGCACCTTCGTCATCATGCTCGCTTTGTGGCTGGTCCTCCCGCCGGAGGCCTACGCCACCGACCCGCTGAAGAGCAAGCTGCTGATGTACGACGTCGAGCGCGGCCCGCGCATCTACATGCCGATGTTCTTCGGCGTGCTGTTCCTCTTCTACCTGTCGCGGCGGTTCTGCGCGTACCGGGAATGGTGGACCATCCCGTTGCTGCTGGTCGGGCTGCTGCTGATGGTCCTGATCTACAAGCAGCGCACGGCCCTGGGCAGCGTGGTCCTGGTGGTCGGCTTCGCCATGATCACCTCGGCGCGCGGCTGGTGGCGAATCCTGGCGGTCGGCATGGCCCTGCTGTCCACGATCGTCCTGGCCGCCATCTACAGCGCCGACCTCGCCAGCCGGGCCGAGCAGATGCTCGGCGCCTCGCTCTCGATTCGCCAGAACTCCATTGTCCTGGCGCTCGACTACCTGGAGGTGACGCCGTTGCGCTGGCTGCTGGGGGTGGGCGCCATCACCCGCTTCAGCAACGTGACCTTGGCGGACATCCTGGGCAACAACCAGTTCTATCTCGCCGACATCGGCTGGATCGGCGTCGTCTTCGAATACGGCGTCATCGGCGCGGTGCTGATCGCGGCCTTCTACATCGCGGCGCTGCGCAGCGCCCGCCGCTCCGTCGTCCCTGGCGACCCCATGACCCAGGCGTTGGGCGATTACGTCCTGTTCGCCCTGGCGACCTCCACCATCTACTCCGTCGTCTTCACGCCTGGAGAGGTCGCCAGCGTGATGGCGCTCGCCCTCTACTGGCGCACCGCCCGTCAACAGGCTGGCGCAACGGAACCATCAGTCAACCGCTCACCGGAATTCTTCAAAATGCAACGAAATCGCAAAAGCCGATTGTGACTCTTTGTCGAAAATTATCGTGCCAGCGACGTCAATGCTGTCTTAATCCATTTTAAATAGTGTGGTAGTAATAGGTCATCATGACATCTCAACCCATGATAGCGCCCTCATCGCCGCTGCACCGTTACATCCAGGGCGGCCATCGCCGCGTGGACGGCTGGCTGTCGCGCCTGGACGCCAGCCTGATCGCCACCGTCGGCGTCTGGCAGAGCGCCGTGGGCGTGACGGGAAGCGTCGGCGAGATCGGCGTTCATCACGGACGGCTGTTCATCCTTCTGGCTCTGGCGCGCCGGCCGGGTGAGCGGGCCTTCGCCATCGATCTGTTCGACGACCAGCAGTTCAACGTCGACCAGTCGGGACAGGGCGACGAGACGGCCTTCCGCGGCAACCTCGTCCGCTTCGGAATCGAGCCGGCGTCGGTCGAGGTCGTCAAGGGCAACTCGATGGCCCTGTCCTGGGCCGGACTCGCCGAACGGCTGGGGCCCGCGGTTCGCCTGTTCAGCATCGACGGCGGCCACACGGCCGACATCACCCGCCATGACCTGGGCATCGCCGACGACAGCCTGGGCGACGGCGGGGTGATCGTCCTCGACGACTACTTCAACCCGGAATTCCCCGCTGTGTCCGAGGGGATGTGCCGCTTCATGGCCGATCGGCCCGGAGCCCTCGCCCCCTTCGCCATCGGCGACAACAAGCTGCTCCTGGCCCGCCCGGACTGGGCGGAGCGCTACCGCGCCATGCTGGTCGGGGCGATGCCGTCGCGCCACTTCGTGCGCGACACCGAGCTGTTCGGCCAGCCCGTCACCGTGTTCCGCACGCCGCGGACGCCGATGCAGTTCATCCGGCAGACCGGCCTGACCCGCCGGCTTCGCTCCCATCCGCTGGGACAGGCGCTGAAGCCGATCATCCGCCGCTTCGTGCAGGGGTAAAGAGACTGCCATGCGCGACGACGTGCAGGTCCGTTTTCCGGCAGACGAGCGAAGCGCCGTTCCGGACCTTGCCGCGCCGTCAGCGGACGCGCCGCCGGACGCCCCACCGGACTCTGCGCCGGATTTCGCGCCGCCCCCCGGCGACTTCGCCGGCTCGCGGGATGGCTGGCTGCACTGGACGCATGGGCTTGTCAACCGGCTGGTGAAGGGAGCGGACGGCGTCCTGCTGGCGGTCGCCGGTCTCGCCGCCTGGGCCGCCTGGACCCGCCGGACGGACGGGGCGTCGTTCGACGACGGCCGCCTGCTTCTCCAGGCGCTCATCTTCACGGCCATCACGCTCGGCGTCTATCTGCGCGCCATGACCACCATCGGCGCCTACCGTGTCGAGAACTACCGGCACTGGGGAAAGTCGCTGCTGGATGTGATCGGCGGCCTGCTGCCCGCCGGAACCGTCCTGTCCCTCCTCGTCTGGGCCTTCCTGCCGGAGGTCGGCCCCTCGGACATGCTTGCCTTGTGGGGCGGGATGGCGCTCGCCTGCCTCGGGGCGGGCCGCATCCTGGCGGCGCGCGGCGTGCGCCTTCTGGAGGAGCGCGGGGTGCTGCGCCGCCGGGTGGTCATCCTGGGCGCGACCGACGTGGCGGAACGGATGATCGCGCATCTGGCCCTGCCGGAGCACCGGGCGAACTACAGCATCCTCGGCCTGTTCGACGACCGCGACAGCGACCGCCGGCCGGCGTCGCTCGCCGGCCTTCCGGTGTCCGGCGACCTGACGGACTTCAAGCGCTTCCTGCCGGACAACCGCGTCGACATGGTCGTCATCGCCCTGCCCTGGCGGGCGGCGATGCGCATCCACAGCCTGCGCATGCAGCTTCAAATGATCTCCCTCGACATCCTGATCCCGCTGGACGAGGAGAGCATCCGGCTGCGGCTCGCCAACCTGCGGCACATCGGCGACATCCCGGCCCTGCTGGTGATGCGGCAGCCGCTGCGCGGCATGCAGATCGTCGTGAAGCGCATCGAGGACGTTGTGGTCGCGGGCCTCGGCCTGCTCGTCGCCTCGCCCTTCATGCTGGCCGCGGCCATCGCCGTCCGCCTGGACTCGCCGGGGCCGATCATCTTCCGGCAGACCCGCGTGGGCTTCAACAACCGGCCCTTCACGATGCTGAAGTTCCGCACGATGAAGGTGGACGACAGCGACGACGGCGCCGTCGGCACCAGCCGCGACAACCCGCGCATCACCCGCATCGGCCGCTTCCTCCGCCGCACCAGCATCGACGAGTTGCCTCAGCTCTTCAACGTGCTGGCCGGCGACATGTCGGTGGTCGGTCCGCGCGCCCATGTCCCGAACATGCGGGTCGGCAACCAGCGCTACGCCGAGGTGGCGCGCGAGTACGCGGCGCGCAGCCGCGTCAAGCCGGGGATCACCGGCTGGGCCCAGATCAACGGCATGCGCGGCGGCATCCACACCGTCGAGAAGGCGCGCGTCGGGGTTGACATGGACATCCACTATATCGAGAACTGGTCGCTATGGCTCGATGCGAAGATCATCATCAGCACCGTGACCACCGGCCTGTTCGGGCGCGACGTGTTCTAGGCGCCCTGGCCGCCGGGATGCTGGCCGCCGGGCTGCTGGCGGGTGGCGTGGCGGACGCGAAAGCGGGCACGGGCGCGCAGGGTCTGCCGGCGCGTCCCCTGCTCGTCTATCACGACAGCTGGTACGAACGCCCGGCCACCGGCCCGGCGGCCACAACGCTGGCGACCCTCCCCGGCTATATGAATCTGGTCGCCCTGTCCTTCGTCCGGCCGGACGCTTCCTATCCCGGCCGCCTCGACCTCAAGGGGACCGGGCTGCAGTACAGCTTTTCCGGCACGGTGCTGAGGGACGCCATCGCGCTGCTGAAGCGGCGCCAGCCGGAGACCCGCGTGCTGCTCGCCGTCGGAGGCGCCAACTACGCGAATTGGGACGCGCTGAACCTCGACGCTCTCGTGCGTCTGGTCCAGGATCTGGGCGCCGACGGAATCGATCTGGATTTCGAACCGGTGTCCCCCGGCTGCTCGGTCCGGGGGCGGGTGCGCTGCCTGTCCGACGCGCTCTGGCTGGACTTGGTCGCGCGTTTCCGCGACGCCTTCCCGCGCCCTCTGTTGCTGACCGTGCCGGGCTGGAGCATCGGCGCCTATGGCGAGGGCGCGTTCCGGGACGCCCAGCCGCGCGGCCCCCACACCGGGTCGATCCTCAACCTGCTGCGCTCCCCGCAGGCGGCGGCGATCGACCTCGTCTCCATCATGGCCTATGAGGCCGGCCCGACCTTCGATCCCTGGCAGGCCTATCAGGCCTACCGGCAGGTCTGGAAGGGGCCGCTCGCCCTCGGGGTCCAGGTGCCGCCGAGCCAGCTCGGCGGGCCGACCTACACGGTGCCGTTGGCGGAACAGCTCGCCCGGAACGTCGCGCAGGACCCGCAGGGCGGCATGATGCTCTACCCGCTGCTGGGGCGCCCCCCCGGCACGCTCGGGCCGGACAACCCGGATGGCCGCCTGCTGGCCCAGGCGCTGTGCCGCGGGCTGGGCCTCGACGGCTGCGCCGAGGCGCTGCGCTGACCGATCCGGCCGCGTCCCAGCCCCCCTGCCTCAGCCCTCCCAGCGGTGGGACAGCACGAAGCTGTAACGCTCCGGCCGGACGTGGAAGACGGCGTGGTCGGCGCAGGCGCCATCCGCGAAGACGGAGCGCCGGATCATCACCAGCACCGGCATCCCCGCTGTCCCGCCGAGCGGTTCGGCGACCGCCGCGCCGGCGGCTTCGGCCTTGACCTCAATGTCGGCGCCGACCACCGGCTTGCCGGTAACCTCCTTCAGAACGGCGTAGATCGGCTTCTCTCCCGCAGCCATCCAATCGACGCCCACCAGTTCCGGGGACAGCAGGCTGCGCCCCAAGGCCACCGGCTCGCCGTCCACCAGATGCAGGCGGCGCACCTCCAGGCAGCGCGGGCCGAACGCGCCCGTCAGGTCCGGCGGCGTGGCGGTGATGGCCGCCGACAGAGGACGCATGCTGGCGTTCAGCCCCTGGAGCCGCAAGGACTCGTGGAAGCTGCGCAGCCGGTCCAGCGGGTGGCGGACGCGCTTGCCCACCGTGAAGGTGCCCTTGCCCTTGCGCCGCTCGATCAGCCCTTCCGTCTCCAGCCGGTCGAGCGCGAGACGGACGGTCACCCGGCTGACCGCGAAGCGGATGCCGATCTCGCTCTCGCTCGGCAGGCGGCCCGACGGCTCGAACCGGCCCGCCGCGATCTCCTCGCGCAGCCGGTCGGCGATCTGCCGGTAGAGGGCCGTCGCGTTCTCCCGCACCAAACTGTCCCGCATCGGGGCCACCGTCCCCTCCCCGCTTCTGGCGAATCCGTCCACGCCTTGATGCCACCGGAGCCCCGACCGCTCAAGCGCCCACTCGTCGCCGTCGCCCGGTGGGACGCCCCACATGTCTTATATTGTATTATCAAACTTGTTATGCAATGTATCAGCCGTTGCGGCGCGCCGCCCCCTTGCCCGAGGTCCCGTCCCATGAGCGATCCCGTCTCCGCCGGCCACATCGCCCCCGCCGGCCTTTACGAACGGAACAAGGCCCGCCCGTTCCTCGGGGCGACCGCCTGTTCCCACCGGCGGCTGGTGGCCGGCGAGTGGACCGAGGTGGCGCTGACCTACGAGGTCGGCGGGTCGGGTCTCGCCGACGGGGCGGGAATCAAGCTGGCGATGAAGTTCTATTCGGACTGGGCGCTGTTCCAGACCAGCGACCCCACGGCAGCCAACTTCGTCTCCGCCGAGTACGAGGCGGGACCGCTGGTTCCGGGGCAGAGCCCGGCGACCGTGCAGGCGCTGAAGGTGCGCTTCGACCAGAAGGGGCACGAGCGGCCCTATCAGAAGGCCATCGTCATCGACGTGATCGACGGCTACCTGAATCCCGGCGACCGCATCGTGATCCGGCTGGGCGACCGGCGCCAGGGCGGGCCGGGCACACGGGTGCAGACCTTCGTCGAGCAGGGTTTCCGCTTCCGTGTCTTCATCGACCCGCTGGGCAGCCAGAAATACGCGGAGGTGCCGGGCGATTGCGTGATCGACATCGTGCCGGGCGTTCCCGCCGCCCTGCGGCTGGTCGCGCCACGGCTGATCGCCCCCGGCCCGGCCTCGCTGCTGCTGCGCGCCGACGACGCTTGGGGCAACTGCTGCCTCGACACCACGCTGGACGCCACTTTGACCGTCACCGGGCCGGGCGGCGAGAGAGCGCTTGCGGTCGCGCTGGCTCCCGATCCCCAGGCGAACGGCTGGCTGGTCCGGCGCGAGGCGCTCGACCTCGGCGCCGGGGAATGGCGGATCGCCGCGACGGCGCCGGGCCTCGCCCCCGCCGAAGCCTTCGTCACCGCCGAGGACGGGGCGCCGCGCTCCGTCTACGCCGACCTGCACGTCCATTCCAACGACACGGTGGGCACCAACGATACCGCCTACAACCTGTCCTACGGTCGTGACGTGGCCGGGCTGGACGTGCTGGGATACACCGCCAACGACTTCAACGTGACGGAGCGCGCCTGGACCGAAGCGGTGGGCCTGATCGACCGCTACAACGAGCCGGACCGCTTCGTCTGCTACCCCGGCACGGAATGGTGCGGCAACTCCGCGGCGGGCGGCGACCACAACGTGATCTTCCTGCGCGACGGCGCGCCGCGCTTCCCGGCGAACGGGCGGGGGCAACCGGTGCGCTCCTTCGAATGGAACGAGTCGACCCGCGGCGCGCTGCGCCCCGGCGCCTGGCCGCTTGACGACCTTTACGCCGCCTATCGGGACGATCCCGAGGGCCATCTGCTCATCCCCCATGTCGGCGGGCGGCGCTGCAACCTCGATTGGCACCATCCAGAGCTGGAGCGGCTGATCGAGATCGGCTCCGCCTGGGGCCAGTTCCACTGGGTCTATGCCGAGGCTCTGGCCCGCGGCTACCGGCTCGGCGCCTCGGCGAGCAGTGACGAGCATCAGGGACGCTGCGGCGGCGGAGCGCCGGCGACCGCCGTGTTCGGGGCGCGCGGCGGGCTGACCGGCGTCTTCGCCGACCGGCTGGACCGCGCGTCGGTGGGCCGGGCGCTGCGGGCGCGGCGGACCTTCGCGACCACCGGGGAGCGCAGCTTCGCCAGCCTGCGGCTGGGCGACCGCTGGATGGGCGAGGTGGTCTCGGGCACGGCGGGGGATGCGCTGGACTACCGCCTGCTCGGCGACCGGGGATGGGAGAACCTGCGCCTGTTCGACGGCGACCGGCTGGTTTGGGAGCGCGACCTGCACCGCGAGCTGGGCCTGTCGGAAACGAGGATCCGCCTGCGGCTGGGCGGCGCCCGCATCAAGGACCGCTACCGCGGCGCCTACTGGGACGGCGGGATCACCATCACCGGTGCCGCCGTGCAGCGGGTCGAGCCCTTTGGCTTCGACCACCCCGAGCAGGGCTGCTGGCGCCGCGACGCGACCACCGTCGCCATCCGCACCGTCACCCACGGCGACAGCGACGGGGTGGAACTGGCGCTGTCGCGGCTGGCGGGCGCGCGCCTCCAGGTGCGGCTCGCCATTGGCACCTATGTGAAGGTGGGAAACCCGCTGACCCCGCCGCCCAACCCGCACGCCCCGGAAGCGGTTCTGGACATCGACGGCGACGCGCTGCTGGCCGACGCGGACGCCGGGCACGTCACCCGCACCCTGCCCGGCACCGAGTTGGAGGTGACGGTGGAGCGCGTCACCGAGGCGCCGCTGCCCCGCGACCTTGCCGGGCACATCCCGCTCGCCGACCTCAGCCTCGCTCCGGGCCGCGAGCATCCGCTGTTCCTCACCGCGCGCCAGCGCGACCAGTCGCGGATTTGGACCTCAGCCCTGTTCCTGACGCCGTGAGCCCTCCGCTCAGCACCTTGCCAAGTCCGCGGTGGCGGAACGGCGGGCGTCCGGCCATGGGGCCGGCCCTGACGATGCGCGCCCGCGTCCTGGAGGCGGCGGGACAGGAACCTCAGCGGGACGACCCGCCCGCCTCGTCCAGCGCCCTGGCCAACGCTGCCTCGTCGTAGGGTTTCGGCAGGTGGACGCCGCCGTCGGGCGCCCGGTCGGCCCCCGAGGCGAAGACGACCGGCAGGCCAGGGTGACGTTTCCGCAGCGCGGCGGCCAACTGCTCTCCCGACATCCCCGGCAGGCTGATGTCCGTCAGCAGGAGGTCGACCGGCTCTGTCCGGGCGATCGCCATGGCCTCCTCGGCATTGCCGGCTTCAACGACCGCGTGACCGAGGCTTGCCAGCATGTCCACGGCGACGAGGCGGATCAGCGCATCGTCCTCGACCAGCAGCACGCGCAGGCCCCGGCGGTCGCCCGTTCCCGCCGGCGCGGGTTCGGCGGGCGGCTGCGCCGCCGCTCCCCCCGGGGCGGACTGGCCCTTCGTCCTCTGCTGCTGGTTGCCCAGGACATGCCGCACTTTGCGGGCCAGCGCCTCGCGGGTGTAGGGCTTGCTCAGCAGCTCGACACCAAGATCGAGACGCCCGCCATGGACGATCGCGTTCTCGGTGTAGCCCGAGGTGAACAGGACAGCGATCCCCGGCAGCCGTTCCTTCGCGCGGCGCGCCAGCTCCGGGCTGCGCAACGCCCCCGGCATGACGACGTCGGTGAACAGCAGGTCGATCGGCACGCCGCTTTCCACGATGGCCAGCGCGCTCTGCGCGTCCCGCGCCTTGAGCACACGGTAGCCGAGGTCGGCCATCATCTCGACCACGGTTGCGCGCACGTCGTCGTCGTCCTCGACCACCAGAACGGTTTCCGACCCGCCGGCCTCCGGCCCGTTGTCGATCACCGTCACGACGTCTTCCGCCTGATGCGCGCGTGGCAGGTACACGCGGACCGTGGTTCCCTGGCCGGGCTCGCTGTAGATCTTGACGTGACCGCCCGACTGCTTGACGAAACCGTAGACCATGCTGAGGCCGAGGCCGGTGCCCTGCCCCTCCGGCTTGGTCGTGAAGAACGGCTCGAAGACGTGATCCAGCACGTCCGGCGGAATGCCGCAGCCGGTGTCCGTCACCGCCAGCATGACATATTGGCCGGGCGTCACCTCGGCGTGCCGGGCGGCGTAGGGGTCATCCAGGAAGGCGTTGCCGGCCTCGATGGTCAGCCGGCCGTGGCCGTTCATCGCGTCGCGGGCGTTGATCGCCAGGTTGAGCAGCGCGTTCTCGACCTGGCTCTCGTCGGCGAAGGTGGTCCACAGGCCCCCGGTGATCATGGTCTCGATCTCGACGCCCTCACCGAGCACCCGGCGCAGCATCTCGTCGAGGCCGCGGACGAGCCGGCCCAAATTGACCACCCGAGGAGCCAGGGGTTGGCGCCGGCCGAAGGCGAGGAGCTGGGCGACCAGCTTCGACCCCCGGCTGACACCGCTCAGCGCGTTCTGCAACCGCTGCTCGGCGCGGCCATTCCCCGCGATGTCCTTCGCCAGCAGCTGGAGGTTGCCGGAGATGACCTGGAGCAAGTTGTTGAAATCGTGCGCCACCCCGCCGGTCAACTTGCCGACCGCGTCCATCTTCTGGGCTTGGCGAAGCTGCGCCTCGGCGCGTTCCCGCTCGGCGATGGCCGAGGCGATGCGCTGCTCCAGCAGGTCGTTGAGCCGTCGTTGGGCATCCTCGACCTCCTTGCGCTCGGTGATGTCGATCACCGAACCGATGTAGCCGAGGAACCCGCCGTCCGAACCGAAGCGCGGGGCGGCGGCGTCGATCGCCCAGCGATAGACCCCGTCGGTCCGCCGCAGCCGGTATTCCAGCCGGAACGCCTCCTGCTTCGCGTTGGCGGTCAGGAACACGTCCGCCGCAGCCTGCTTGTCGTCGGGATGGATCGCGTCCAGCCAGCCGAACCCCAACCCCGTCTCGGGGGTCTGGCCGGTGAACTCGTACCAGGACTTGTTGAGGTAGGTGCAGGAGGCGTCGAGTTCGGTGACCCAGACCATCACCGGGGCGTGGTCGGCGAGATTGCGGAAGCGCGCCTCGCTCTCGCGCAGCGCGTTGTCCGCCTCGCGGCGCAGGCGCACCATCGCCAGGGCGGTGTCGACGCGGGCGATCAGTTCGCGCGCCGAGAACGGCTTGACCAGATAATCGTCGGCGCCCGCCGACAACCCCTCGACGCTCGCCTCCTCGCCGGCGCGGGCCGACAGCAGGATGACCGGCAGGTCGCGCAGATGGGCATCCTCGCGGATCGCCCGCAGCAGGCCGAAGCCGTCCAGAACGGGCATCATGATGTCGGTCAGGACGAGGTCCGGGCGGTTCGCGCGCATTGCCGCCAGGGCGGCCTCCCCGTCGGGAACGGCATCGACGATGTAGCGGCCATTCAGCAGGCGGCTCACATAGTCGCGCATGTCGGCGTTGTCGTCGGCCAAAACGAGACGCGGACACTCGCCTGTCACCGGCACCACGACCGTCTCCGCCGCGCCGATGAACGGTGCCGGCGCATCGCCTTCGGCGGCGGCCGAGCCGGGCAGCCAGCGCAGCGCCTCCTCGACGTAGGTCTGGGTTCGCACGCCGGTCGAGGCGCCGGTCGGCTCCGACAGGACGCGCTCCTGCGGCAGATGGGCGGTGCCGTACGGAAGGGTGATGATGAAGGCCGACCCGCGCCCCAATTCGCTCTCGACCCGGATCGCCCCGCCATGCAGCTTGACGAGTTCCTGGACGAGGGCGAGGCCGATGCCAGTGCCTTCGTGGCTGCGCCCCCGCGCGCCCTCGACCCGGTGGAAGCGCTCGAACAGGCGCGGCAGCTCGGATTCGAGGATGCCGGTTCCGGAATCGCGCACCACCAGTTCGACACCCCCGTCGACCGGCTTAAGAGAGACCGCGATCCCACCGTCGAAGGTGAACTTGAAAGCGTTCGACAGCAGATTGAGGACGACCGTTTCCCACATTCCACGATCAACATGGATTGGCGCCGGCAGCGGTGGGCAGTCGACGGTGAGGCGCAGCCCGGCCCGCTCGCAGGCCGAGCGGAAGCCGCTCGCCAGCTCGGCCGTGTAGGCCGCGAGGTCGGTCGGCTCATAGCGCGCCTGGGTCCGTCCGGCCTCGATGCGTGAAAAGTCCAGAAGCGCGTTGACGAGCTTGAGCAGGCGCTGCCCGTTGCGATGGACCACCACCAGATTCTCGCGATGGTCCCGCATCCGCTCCGGCTCGGCCTGCAACACCTCCTCCAGCGGACCGAGCATGAGGGTCAGCGGCGTGCGGAATTCGTGGCTGATGTTCGAGAAGAACACCGTCTTGGCGCGGTCGATCTCGGCCAGCATCTCGGCCCGCCGCCGCTCGGCCTCGTAGGTCTGGACGTTGGTGATGGCCGCGGCGATCTGCCCCGCCACCAGACCGAGGAAGCGCCGGTAATCGTCGTCGAACAGGCGGAACGGATTCAGGCCGACGACAAGGAGGCCGGCCCGGCCCGCCTCGCCGCTGGCCGGGATCGGGATCGTCGCGGCCTGGGCGGGCGGGCGGCGCCAAACGCCGGGCGGCAGGTCAGCGCCGAACATCGCCGCCAAATCATCGACCAGCACCGCGTCGTGGAGCGTCGGGGTGAAGGGCCACACCGACGTGCCGTCCACCGCCAGAACCTCGGGAGCCGCCGGGTGGCCACGCTCGATGCCGCAGGACCCGGCGAGGGACGCGCTGGAACCGTCGGGCTCGGCCACGTAAAGCAGCGCGAAGGGCAGATCCCGCGGATTGGTGGCGAGGGCCTGGGCGCTGCGCTCGCACACCTCCGGCAGGGTGCGGGCGTCAGCGGCGCCCGCGGCGAGATCGCGCAGCAAGGTTAGCTGCCGTTCACCGATGATCCGTTGCGTGTCGTCGGTGTTGGCGCAGATGATGCCGCCGGGGCTGCCGTCGTCGTCGGGGACCGGGCTGTAGGAGAAGGTGTAGTAGGTCTCCTCCGGATAGCCGTTGCGCTCCATGACGAGGAGCTGCCCCTCGACGTAGGTCCCCTCGTCGCCCGTCATGGCCGTCGCCAGCATCGGGCCGATGTCGCCCCAGATCTCCCGCCAGACGACCGACGTCGGCCGTCCGAGCGCCCAGGGATGCTTGCCGCCGATGATGGATTTGTATGCGTCGTTGTAGAAATAGATCAGGTCCCGGCCCCAGCCGACCCAGATCGGCTGGCGGGACGTCAGCATGATCCGTACCGCGGTCTTCAGGCTGCGCGGCCAGTCCTCGGGCGGGCCGAGCACCGTCGACGCCCAGTCGAACGCGCGCATCTGCGCGCCCATCTCGCCGCCGCTGGCGAGGAAATCGGGAGCGGCGGAGACGTCGGTCTCGTTGGACATGCGTAGGCGTCCCGTCCTTCCTGTTCTCATTCCCCCACAACAGGGGCGTGACCGTTGGTGCACAGCGGGACGCCACTTTAAGCTGATCTGGGGGACGGCGGCGAGAAACGATTTGTTAGCCCAATAGCAATAGGTCGGGCTTCAAATCCGAAAGGAGCAGCGTCGGAGACCGGGATCGCCACTCAGGCGAAGCGCTTCGCTCCGGCGACGCACAGCACGATCAGCCCGGCCACGGCGATCATGCTCCAGCCTACCGGCTCGTTCAGCAGAAAGCCCGCCAGCGTCAGTCCGAAAAAGGGCTGGAGCAGTTGCAGCTGTCCGACCCCGGCGATGCCGCCGAGCGCCAGCCCCCGGTACCAGAAGATGAAGCCGATCAGCATGCTGAAGACGGAGACGTAAGCGAGGCCGATCCAGGCCGAAGCCCCAATGCCCGACCAGCCGTCCGGCATGGTCGCCAGCGCCAGGCCGGCCATCACCGGCGTCGTCAGCACGAGCGCCCAGGAGATCACCTGCCAGCCGCCCAGACGGCGCGACAGCACCGCGCCTTCGGCGTAGCCCAGCCCGCAGAGCAGGATGGCGGCCACCATCAGGGCAGCCCCGGTGAGCGACGCGCCGCCGCCCTGCGCCAGGGCGAAGCCGACCACCGCGAGGCTGCCAAGGCCCGAGAACAGCCAGAAGACCGGCTTCGGCCGCTCCCGGCCGCGCAGCACGCCGAACAGCGCGGTGGAGAGCGGCAAGAGGCCGATGAAGACGATGGACTGCGCGGAGGTGATGTGGCGGAGCGCCAGCGCGGTGAGCAGCGGAAAGCCGACGACCACGCCGAGCGCCACGACCGCGAGCGGCGCGAGGTCGCCGCGCCGTGGGCGGGCCTGCCGCAGCGCGGCCAGCAGGGCTCCCGCCAGCAGGGCGGCGATCAGCGCCCGCGCCGAGGTCAGGAACAAGGGCGAGAAACCGCCGACCGCGACGCGCGTCGCCGGCAGCGATCCGCTGAAAATGAGCACGCCCAGCAACCCGCTGCCCCAACCCGCTGTCGCCCACCGCATCCCGTGATCCTTTCCCGTCCCGCGCTTATCGCGGAGCGAGCCTACGCGGCGGACGCTGGCGGAGACAGCGACGGTCCCATACAATCGCACCGAACTGTATTGGTACTGCGTGCAACACACCTGTCGAAGGCGGCGTGATGACGAACCGACTGGGCACACGGACGACGGAGGTTATGGACGCGATCCGCCAGAGGATGGCGGACCGTCGCCTGTCTCCGGGCGAGCGCCTCCCCTCCATCCGTCGCTTCGCCGCGACCATGGGCGTGTCGCCCTCGACCGTGGTGGAGGCCTATGACCGTCTCGCCGCGGACGGCGTGATCCGCTCGCGGCCCGGTTCCGGCTTCTATGTGTCCGGCGCCCTGCCGCCGCTGGCGCTGGCCGAGGCCGAACCGCGCCGCGACCGCGCCATCGATCCCTTCTGGGTGTCGCGCCAGTCGCTCGATTCCGGTGCGGAGATGCTGAAGCCCGGCTGTGGGTGGCTGCCGGCGGACTGGATGCCCAACACCGCCCTGCGCCGCGCCCTCCGCCGTCTCGCAAACGCCGACGATGCCCTGCTGGCGGATTATGGAAGCACGCGCGGCTCGCCCGCCCTGCGCCGGCTCCTGGCCCGGCAGTTCGCGGAGGAAGGAATCGCCGTCAGTGCCGACCAGATCCTTCTGACCGGATCGGGGACCCAGGCGATCGACCTGATCTGCCGTTTCCTGCTGCGCCCGGGGGACGCGGTGCTGGTCGACGACCCCTGCTACTTCAACTTCCAGGCCCTGCTGCGCGCCCATCAGGTCCGCATCGTCGGCGTCCCCTACACGCCGAGCGGCCCGGACACCACGCTCTTCGCCGCGGCGCTGGCCGAGCACCGGCCCCGCCTCTACATCACCAACGCGGCGCTGCACAACCCGACCGGCGCCACGATGTCGGCGCAGACGGCGCACCGGCTGCTCAAGGCCGCCGCCGCCCACGACGTCACGATCGTCGAGGACGACATCTTCGCCGGTTTCGAGCCGGACCCCTCGCCGCGCCTCGCCGTCCTCGACGGGCTGGCCCAGGTCATCCGGATCGGCAGCTTCTCCAAGACGCTCTCCGCCTCGGTCCGCTGCGGCTACCTCGCGGCGCGGCCGGACTGGGTGGAAGCGCTGGTCGATCTCCAGGTCGCGACGAATTTCGGCGGCCCCAGCCCGGTCGCCGCTGACCTCGTCCTGGCGATCCTCGGCGACGGCGGCTACCGCAAGCATCTCGACGGGCTGCGCCGCCGTCTGGCGCGGGCGCGGCGCGAGACGGCGGACCGGCTGGTGGCCCTTGGCCTGGAGCCCTGGCTGATGCCGCGCGGCGGCTTCTATCTGTGGTGCCGCCTGCCGGAGGGCCGGGACGCGGCGGCCGTCGCGCGGGCGGCGCTGGACGAACGGGTGGTCCTCGCCCCCGGCAACGTCTTCAGCGCCAGCCAGTCGGCCACCGGCTTTCTGCGCTTCAACGTCGCCCAGATGGGCGACCCGCGCGTCTTCGAGGTCCTGAAGCGCGCCACGGTGGCCGCGGAGCCATAGGCTCCGGGTCAGCGGGGGGCGTCGTCGCCGGGCCTCTTGCGCGGCCACAGACCCGAGATCAGCAGCAGCCCGACTCCGCCGGTGATGCCGATGTCGGCGACGTTGAAGGTCGGCCAATGCCAGCCGAAGGCGTGGAGGTCGATGAAGTCGGTGACGGCGCCCTGGCGAAGGCGGTCGACGATGTTGCCGATCGCCCCGCCCGCGATCGCCCCGAAGCTCGCCGCCTCGGCGCGGCTGTCCGAACGGGCCGCCCAAACCACGAGAACCGCGACGACGAGCAGCGCGGCGCCGGACAGCAGCCAGGGGCCGTAAGGGTTGTCGTTCTCCAGCAGGCCGAAACTGACCCCGGTGTTGAAGCCGAGCACGAAATTGAGAAACGGCGCGACCTCGATCAGCCGCGGCGGGTCCAGGAGCTGGTCCAGCGCAACCCATTTGGTGAGCTGGTCGAGCACCAGGATCACGGCGCCGATGGTGCCCGCCAGTTTCAGACCGGCCGACCTCAAACCAGCGGACGGGGCCGCCCATGGCAAACTCATGATGGTCTCCTTCAAGCAATCGCCGGCGTCGGCGCCGGGCTCGCACCCTTGCGGCGGAGCAGGCGCAGCGCGTTGAGCGTGACGAGGATGGTGGCCCCGGTGTCCGCCAGGATGGCCAGCCACAGGTCGGTGATACCGAACAACGTCGTCACCAGGAAGATCGCCTTCAGGCCGAGCGCGAAGGCGACGTTCTGGTGGATGTTGGCCAGGGTCGCCCGCGACAGGGTGACGAGTTCGGCCACCCCCTCGACGCGGTTGCCGAGCAGGGCGGCGTCGGCGGTCTCCAGCGCGACGTCCGTGCCGCCGCCCATGGCGATTCCGACGTCGGCGGCGGCCAGCGCCGGGCCGTCGTTGATGCCGTCGCCGATCATCGCGACCGTCCCCTGCCCTTTCAGGCCGGCGATCGCGCGCAGCTTGTCCTCCGGCAAGAGTTCGGCCTCGACCGGCAGGCCGAGCGTCCGGGCGACCGCCTGACCGGTGCGGCGGTTGTCGCCGGTCAGCATGACGCTGCGCACGCCGAGCCCGCGCAGCGCGGCGATCCCCCGCGCGGCGTCAGGCCGCGGCTCGTCGCGCAGCGCCAGCAGGCCGACGGGCCGGCCGTCCGCCAGGACCACGGCGACTGTCTTGCCCTCCTCCTCGAAGGCGGCGACGGTGTCGGCGGGCAAGGACCCGGCGCCGGCCCGCTCAACGGCGTGGCGGGGGGAGCCGACCTCGATCAGGCGCCCGCCGACAACCGCCTGCACCGCCCGCCCCGGCACGGCCTTGCGGTCGCGGGCCGGGCGCAGCGGCACGCCGTCCGCCGCCGCACGCTCCAGGATGGCGCGGGCCAGCGGGTGGGCCGAGCCGCTCTCGACCGTGGCGGCGAGGCCGAGCAGCGTGCGCTCGCTTCCGTCGAGCGGAACGATGTCGGTGACGCGCGGCTGCCCGAGGGTCAGCGTGCCGGTCTTGTCGAAGGCGATGGTCCGCACCTTGCCGATCGCCTCCAGCGCGGCGCCGCCCTTGATGAGCAGGCCACGGCGGGCACCCGCGGCGATCCCGGAGGCGATGGCCGCCGGGGTGGACAGCACCAGCGCGCAGGGGCAGCCGATCAGCAGCAGCGCCAGACCACGGTAGATCCAAGTGTGCCAGTCCCCGCCGAAGGCCAGCGGCGGCACCAGGACGGTGAGGACCGACACGGCGATGACGGCCGGCGTGTAGCGGGCGCTGAACCGCTCGATCCAGCGGGCGGTCGGCGACTTGGCGGCCTGCGCCTCCTCGACCAGCTGGACGATGCGGGCGATGGTGTTGTCCGACGCCTTGCGGGTCACGCGGACGCGCAGCACCCCGGTGGCGTTGATGCCGCCCGCAAAGACCGGGGAGCCCACGGTCTTGGCGACCGGGACGGACTCGCCGGTCACCGGGGATTCGTCGATGTCGGACTCGCCCTCCTCCACCACGCCGTCGGCGGACACGCGGTCGCCGGGCCGGACCAGCACGAGCTGCCCCACCTCCAGCCGCTCCACTGGCACCGCGCGGGCGCTTTCCCCCTCGATCAGCAGGGCGGTCCGCGGGACCAGAGCCGACAGAGCCCGGATGCCCGAACGGGCGGTCCCGGCGGCGACGCCCTCCAGCAGCTCGCCGATGGCGAAGAGCAGGACGACCACCGCGGCCTCCTCCGCCTCTCCGATCGCCAGCGCGCCGAGCGTCGCCACCGACATCAGCATTTCGATGCTGAAGGGCGAACCGGAGCGGGCGAGCCGGACGGCGCGGCGCCCGAAGACGGCCAGCCCGAACAGGGCGGCGGGCATCGGCGCGTAATCCGCCACGCCTGGCGCCATCCAGGACAGCGGATAGCCGCCGGCGACCAGCAGGGCGATCAGGATGGTGATGCGGCCCCGGCCGGTCCGCCACCAGCGGGGCTCCGTCGCGGCGCCGTTGTCAGTCACCACCCCGTCGCTCTCGGAAACATGAATGGTGTCGGCGGCCTCCACCCCGAAGCCGAGCCCGCGGATCGTCGCCTCGACCGTCGCGCGCGGCGTCGCCGCCTCGTCCAGCGTCAGCCGCAGAATCTGCGAATGGTGGTTGAGCCCGACGCCGGACGCCCCCGGCAGGCGGCGCAACGCGGTTTCGATCTTGCCGACGCAGCTCGGGCAGTCCATGCCCGCCACCTTGTAGCGCAAAGCCTGCCCGGTGCCCGGCGCGTCGGCCTCCAAAGTCCTGTCCTGCATGATCCACTCCGACCGGCGGTGTGGCCGGCCGCGCCGTTTCGGGGTGCGCGGCTGCCTGTCGTGCGCTACCATGGACCCTGGAGTTACTACAGGGTCAAGAGGGTTTGTGATGGCGAAACAGGAGCTGTCCATCGGCGCGCTCGGCAAGCTGACCGGCACCAAGGTCGAGACCATCCGCTTCTATGAGAAGATCGGCATCCTGCCGGCGCCTGCCCGGACCGCCGGCAACTACCGCAGCTATGGCCACGACCATGTGCGGCGGCTGACCTTCGTCCGGCGGGTGCGGGACCTCGGCTTCCCGCTAGAGACCGTCCGGGCGATGCTCGACCTCGCCGACCAGCCGGACCGCCCCTGCGGCGAGGTCGACGCCCTGGTCCTCGGGCAGCTCAACGAGGTGGAACGGAAGATCGCCGATCTGGAGCGCCTGCGCGACGAACTGGACCGGCTGGCCCACCAGTGCCGGCGCGGCGGCCGGGTGGCCGAGTGCCGCATCATCGAGGCGCTGTCGCCCCACCACGAAGACGGCCACTGCTGCCCGTGACCCGGCCGGCCCGGACTCCGAAAAACACGATTTCACCAACAGGAACCGAGCCATGGCCGCCCTCACCCGCGCGGATCTGGAAAACCATCAGGTCCCCGTCTATTTCGCTGCGGTCGCCGCCGGTCTGCTCGCCGCCGCTGTGCTGCCGGGCGACAGCTGGGGGGCGGGGATCAACCCGTCCCTCGCCGCGCTGATCTACGTCACCTTTCTCCAGGTCCCGCTGGGCGACCTGCGGCGGAGCATGACCAACACCCGCTTCCTGTCGGCCTTGCTGCTGGTCAATTTCGCGGTGGTGCCCTGCGTGGTCTTCGGGTTGGTCTCCGTCCTGCCCGCGGAGCAGGCGCCGGTGCGTCTCGGCGTGCTGCTGGTCCTGTTGGCGCCCTGCATCGACTATGTCGTCGTCTTCACCCATCTCGGGCGCGGCGACGCGCGGCTGGTGCTGGCGGCGACGCCGGTGCTGCTGCTCGTCCAGATGCTGCTTCTGCCGGTCTATCTCGGTCTTTTCGCCGGAGAGGGGGCGGCGGCCCTGATGCGGCCGGGACCCTTCATCGACGCCTTCGTCTGGTTGATCGCCGTGCCGCTGGCGCTGGCCGGGGCGACGCAGGCCTGGGCGGCGCGCGGCGGTGCCGGAAAGACCGCCGCGGACGCCCTGGCGTGGCTGCCGGTGCCGCTCATGGCGGTGGTGCTGTTCCTGGTCGCCGCGGCGGTCGCCGCCGACGTGGCCGCCCAGGCGCGGGCGGTGGCCCTCGCCGTGCCGCTCTACATCGCCTTCGCGCTGGCGATGCCCTACGCCGGTCGGGCGGTGGCGCGCCTGTTCCGGCTGGAGACCGAAGCGGCGCGGGCCGTCGTCTTCAGCGGCGGCACGCGCAACTCCCTGGTCGTCCTGCCGCTGGCCTTCGCCGTCCCGGACGGCGGGGCGCTGGTGCCCGCGGTGGTGGTGACGCAGACGCTGGTGGAGTTGGTGGCGATGCTCACCTACGTCCGCTGGGTGCCGCGCCTCGTGCCGGCGCGGTGAACCGGAAAAGGCGCTTCACACCAGGGAGGCACCGCCGCACACTACGATGCGCTGGCCGGTGATGCTGGCCGCCGCGTCCGACAGCAGGAAGGCGGTCAGCGCCGCCACCTCCTCCGGCTTCACGAAGCGGCCGATGGGGGGACGCTTCGGCTGCACGCCGGCGCGGTTGGGGTCGGCGAGCATCGGCGTGTCGGTGGCGCCGGGGGCGACCACGTTCACCGTGACGCCGCGCGGCGCCTGCTCGATCGCCCAGGAGCGGGCCAGCCCCGACAGCGCCGCCTTGCTGGCCGCGTACTGGCCGCGCCCGGCCGAGCCGTCCGAGGTTCGGCTGCCGATCAGCACGACGCGCCCACCCTCCTCCATGGCGGGGACGGCGTGCTCCACGAGCTGCGTCGCCGCCTCGACATGCAGGCGCCACATCGCCTTCGCATCGGCCGTGGCGCTCTCCGCCTCGCCCAGCCGGCCGACGCGCAGGATGCCGGCGGCGTGGACCACCGCCCGCACCGGCGGCAGGCCGGCCAGGGCGTCGGCCAGCGCCCCGGCGTCCATCAGGTCGACGGCGACGAAGCGCAAGGCCGGATGCGTGATGGCCGGGGCGGTGCGGCTCAGCCCCACCACCTCCCAGCCGTCGTCCAGCAGCCGGGCGGCGATGGCGGCACCGATGCCGGAGCTGACCCCGGTCACCAGCGCCCGGCCCGGCGAAGCAGGCCGCCCCTCCGGCCGGTCAGCCATTGTAGCTCATCGCCTGGGCCTTCACCGCCTCGGCGTCGAAGGCGTTGATGCCGTCGATCAGGTCATTGGTGTAGAAGCGCGACAGGTCCTTCGCCTCCATACCGTTCAGCGCCATCTCGGTGGTGAACTCGTCCGGGTTGATCTGGCCCATCTTGAAGCCCGGATAGGGCGGCTGGTAGAGCTTGATGCGGCGGCTGACCGCGACCAGCACCGCCTTGACCGCTTCCTCCTCGCTGCTGCCGCGCGGCGCGGTCTCCGGGTAGAGCTTGAGGAAGGCCTTGGCCCCTGCCGTCGGGTTGGCGAGCAGGAAGGTCGAGGCCTTGGCTGCCGACCGGCCGAAGCCGACCATCAGCGCGCGGTCGGTCTTCAGCCGCTCGCGCAGCGTCATCAGGAACTGGCCGCCGATCATCGGCAGGCCCTGCGGGCGGATCAGGATCTCGAAGGGGATGCCCGCCCCCTCGATCAGGCCGAAGCCGGTGTCGTAGTAGGCGAGCGCGTCGACCGCTCCGCGCTGCAGCGCCACGCCGGCCGGCACGCCGCCGCCCACCGCCGTCCACTTCACGTCGCGGTCGGGGTCGATGCCGAGATTCTTCAGGACGTTGCGGGTCACCGGATACTCGGTGCCGCCGAAATCGGACACGCCGATGTTCTTGCCCTTGAGGTCCGTGTAGGTCTTGAGCGCCGAGCCCGGCTTCACCGCCACGTCCCATTTGTAGGGGTAGGTGTACTGGTAGAAGCTGATGGCCTCGCCCCATTCGCCCTTGGCGAGGATCGGCAGCGCGTAGGACGGCACGGCGATGCCGACCTCCACGTCGCCGCGGTCCACCGCGACCTGGACGTTGGCGTTGCCGCCCACCGCCATCCCCTTGACGGTGAAGCCCTCGGCGGCGTTGTAGCCCAGCGCCTCGCCGATCAGCAGGTTGATGACGCTGGCGTTCAGCGACTTCAGACCGACGCCCAGCCGCACGGTGCGCGGGGCGGACTGCGCGAAGAGCGAGCGCGGGCCGAGCGCCATGGCGGCGGCGAAGACGCCGGCGGCCTGCAGGCACTGGCGGCGGGTGACGCTGAAGTTGGTCATGATGGTGTCCTCCCCCTTGCTTGTGTTGTTTGGGCTTGTGTTGTTTGGTTTGAAATCGTGTCGTCCGGGCCGCCGGTCACTTACGGCCGCGGTTGCCCCAATGGACGATGCGCTGCTCCAGACCGCGCACGATGCCGTGCAGCAGGATGCCGAAGGCGCCAAGGATCACCAGGGCCGCGAAGACGCCGGCCACGTCGGTCACCGCCTGGGCCTGGGTGATGACGACGCCCATGCCCTGCTGCGCGCCCAGGAACTCCGCCACGATGGTGCCCAGCAGGGCGTAGACCACCGCCATGTCCAGGCCGGCGAAGATGTAGGGGGCGGCGTTCGGCAGCTTGACGATGCGGTAGGTCTCGAAGCGCGAGGCGGAGAGCGAGCGCATCAGGTCGATCTTCTCCGGATCGACGGAGCGCAGGCCGGTGAAGCTGTTGATCAGGATCGGGAAGAAGGACAGCAGGCCGGCGATGGCGATCTTCGACCCGTCGCCGAAGCCGAACCAGATCACCACCAGCGGCGCGATGGCCACCTTGGGCAGGCTCTGCAGGGCGAAGGCGTAGGGCATCAGCAGCTTTTCGATGGTGCGGCTCTCCGCCATCAGCGAGCCGAGAAGCAGCCCGAGCCCGCCGCCGGCCGCCAGACCGATGGCCGCGTTCTTCAGCGTGCCCCACAGCGGCAGATAGTAGCCGAGCGGGTCGGAGGGCGACACCGCCAGACCCGACCACAGCGCCTTCCACACCGCGGCGGGCGACGGCAGGATGTAGGACGGCACGTCGAGGAAGCGGACGGCGAGCGCCCAGCCGGCGAACAGCGCCACCAGCCCCAGGCCGGCGATCAGCGTGCCGTTGACCGGACGCGGGGCGCGCGGCGGGGATTCGGAGGCGGGAGCGCTCTCGATGGTGGGATCGGCGACCGCCAGCGTGATGTCGGGCTTGCTCATCATTCCTCTCCCTGTCCGGTCAGAAGCGCGCGGATCTCCTTGGCGAGCGCCGGGTAATCCGGGTGGCTGATGATGGTGTCGTTGCTGCGCGGGCGCGGGATGTCCACGGTCAGCTCGCGCAGCACGCGGCCGGGGCGCGCGGACATCACGATCACCCGGTCGGCGAGGAAGATCGCCTCGGAGATCGAGTGGGTGATCAGCATCACCGTCTTGCCGGTGCTCTGCCAGATACGCTGCAGTTCCAGGTTCATCCGCTCGCGGGTCAGGGCGTCCAGCGCGCCGAACGGCTCGTCCATCAGCAGGATGCGCGGGTTGCGCACCAGGGCACGGCAGATGCCGGCGCGCTGCTGCATGCCGCCCGACAGCTCGTAGGGGTAGCGCCCGCCGAAGTCCTTCAGGCCGGCAACCTCCAGCAGGCGGTCCACGTCGTCCGCCCCGTCGGGCCGACCGCCGCCGACGCGCAGCGGCAGCGCCACATTCTCGCGCACCGTCAGCCAGGGCAGCAGGTTGGCCTGCTGGAACACCACGCCGACGTCGCGCGACGGGCCGGAGACCGTCTTAGTGCCGAGCATCACCTGCCCGCTGTCGTAATCGTCCAGTCCGGCCAGGATGCGCAGCAGCGTGCTCTTGCCGCAGCCCGACGGGCCGACGACGCAGACGAACTCGCCGTCGGCGATGTCGAGGTTGATGTTCGACAGCGCCTGGACCCGGCCGGCGGCGTAGGTCTTCTTCAGGTTGCGGATCTGGATCAGCGTCGGTGCGACCGGCCGCAGGCCGGCGATGGGCGCCATCTGTGTCGCTCTCATGGGCATGCTTCCTTCCCCCTTATCGCCCGCTGCCGGATTCGACCGGGCCGGCCTCGACCCAGCCGGGCGGCAGTTCGGTGTACTTGATCGCCTGCCGGAAATAGGTGAAGGCGATGCGCAGCCGGCCGTCCGGCGTCTGGAGAATGGCCGGGTAGGAGAACTCCCGGTTCAGCTTCTCCTTCGAATTGTTGGTCATGCAATAGCCGTCGCCGACCTCCAGGTCGCGGCGCAGCGGCCAGGTCACCCCGCCGTCGGAGGACAGCGCCAGGGTCAGCGGCGCGCGCGGCGCCCCCCAGAAGGCCGTTCGCCCCTCCGCCGGAGGCTCGGCAACAGGCTCTGCGGAAGACGCTTCAGGAGTTGCGTCCTCGATGTCGTCGTACAGGCCCAGCCGGCGGCCGGTCGCGTCGGCGGCGCTGGCGTGGTTGTAGACGATGGCCAGACGCCCGTCGGACAGGGCCGTCACCTGGATGGAGGAGTTGTTGTTGGGCAGTTCCGTCGGCTCCGGCGCGGTCCAGCTCCGCCCGCCGTCGCTGGACAGGCTGCGGTAGACATGGTCGGCCCAGCGGCTGCGGTAGAAGGCGGCCAGCCGCCCATCCGCCAGCGGAACGATGTTCATGTGGACGCAGCCGGTGCTGTCGGGGACCGCGTGCTCGGTCCAGGTCCGGCCGCCGTCGCTGGAGATGCGCACGGCGCTGGTGTCGTGGTCGCCCACCCAGGCGCGGCCCGGCGTGCCGTGGCACAGGAAGGTCGGCAGCAGCCAGTCGCCGTTGTCCAGCACCACCACCGGCTGGCGGATGAAGACGCCGGTGTGACCCTCGGCCTCGAACAGGGTGCGCACCGGTCCCCAGCTCCGCCCCTGGTCGGCCGAGACACGGCAACGCACGATGGCGGTGTCCTGGTGGCCGGAGATCTGGGCGGTGTACATCAGCCACAGCGTGCCGTCGGGCGCCAGAAACAGCACCGGGTTCTGCTCCGACCGGGCGGGGTCGTCGGACAGCTTGACCGGCGCCTCCCAGCGGTCGCCGCCGGCCGGCAGGCGGGCGACGTGGATGGAGACGTCGGGGATGCCCTCCTGCGTGCCGCCGAACCAGGCGCACAGCAGGTCGCCGCTGAGCAGCAGCGCCAGATTGGCGGCGTGGTTCTGCACGCAGGGCGACGGCAGGTAGGCGTCGATGCGCCGGGGATCGTCGGCCGCCGGGACGAGCGGGCCGCGGCGCTCCGGCGCCGGCGGCGGGGCGGCCTGATGGGACAGGGTCGATGCGGTGGTCATGGTCGTCACTCCTGCGAACCGTCGGCGGCCTCGGCGTAGCGGGCGGCCAGGGTGGCGATGGCGCGGTCGGCCTCCTCGTCGATCAGCACCGGGCCGCGGCTGTGGCCGACCTCCGGCATGGCGTGGCACAGCGCCCGCTTGACCATGGAGGGCGGAAAGCCCAGCGCGTAGAGGTCCTTGCGGAGCTGGCCGAAATGGGCCTGGGCGGCCTCCGCGGCCTCGTTTTCGCCCGCCATGAAGGCGGTCCAGATGCGGTTCAGCGTCAGCGGCGCAACGTTCCCCAGACCGGAGACGCAGCCGGCGGCGCCGTTGCGCAGCCCGTGCAGGATCAGCGAATCCGGGCCGACCATCACGTCGAAATCGTCGCGCTCGCGGGACACGGCGAGGAAGCCGTCCAGGCTGTCCTGCGAACCGGCGCTGTCCTTGATGCCGACGATGTTGGGATGGTCGGCCAGGGTGCGGGTGGCCTCCGGGGTCAGCGTGTTCCCGGTGCGCGCCGGGATGTTGTAGAGGAAGAGCGGCACGGTCAGCGCATCCGCCACCCGGCGGTAATAGCCGATCAGCTCCTCCTGCGAGCAGGCGATGAAGGACGGCGTGATCGCCGACACCGCCTTGACGCCCAGCCGGGCGATCGCGCGGCCCAGCGCGATGGTCTGGTGGGTGGAAATCTCGCCGATGTGGGCCAGCACCGGCACGCGGCCGTCGGCGGCCTCCACGCACAGCTCGGCGGCGCGGCGCTTCTCGTCGACGGAGAGCGCGTAGAACTCGCCGTTGGTGCCCGCGCAGAAGATGCCGTTGCCGGCCGCCGCCTGCCGCGCCACCTGCCGGCGCAGCGCCGCCTCGTTCATCCGCTCCTCCGCGTCGAAGGGGGTGACGACGGCGACGAAGGGTCCTGTGATCTTGCTCATCGCATCTACCTTGGGCGTTTCCAGGGGCGTTTTCTTGGGGGTCCGGCTTCGGTCCGGACCGTCGTCAGTAGGCGGCCGTCAGTAGGCGGCGCGGTACATCGCCAGTATGTCGTCGCGCCCGACCGGGCGCGGGTTGTTGTCGAGCAGGCGTCGGATGGCGTGCGCCTCCTCGGCCATGCGCGGCAGGTCGTCCTCCGACACGCCGAGGTCGGAGAGCGACATGGTGCAGCCGAGCGCCAGACACCAGCCATGGGCCGCCTGAAGAACCGCCGCCGGCTCGCTGACCGGCTTCAGCCCCAGCGCCGCCAGCACCCCCGCCGTCTTCTCCGGCACCGCCGGGGCGTTGAAGGCCAGGACATGGGGGAAGACCAGGGCGTTGGCCGCGCCGTGCGGCACATGGTGGCGGGTGCCCAGCGGGTAGGCGACGGCGTGGCCCGCCGCCGTGTTGACCGGCCCCAGGCAGAATCCGCCGTAGAGCGAGGCCAGGGCCAGACCGGCCCGCGCCTCACGGTCGGACCCGTCGGCGACGGCGCGCGGCAGCCAGCGCCCGATCAGCCGGATGCCCGCCAGCGCGTAGAGGTCGATCGCCGGATGGGCCTTGCGGTTGGTGTAAGCCTCGACGCAGTGGGCCAGCGCGTCCACCCCGGTGGCGGCGGTGACCGCCCGCGGCACGCTCATCGTCAGGTCGGGGTCGACCACCGCCAGATCGGCCAGCATGTGCAGGCTCTGCACGGCGATCTTGCTGGCGGTGGCCGGGTCGGTGACCAGGGCGCGGGTGCCGGCCTCGCTGCCGGTGCCGGCGGTGGTCGGCACCTGGGCCAGGGCGGCGCGCTTGGACCGCACCCGTTCCGCCCCGGCGACGTCGGCGAGGGTCTGGCCGCTGCCCGGCAGCACCGCCGCCAGCTTGGCCAGATCCATGGCGCTGCCGCCGCCGAAGCCGACGACGAGCTGCGGCTCCGCCGCCTCGGCGACGGCCAGCAGGTCGTCGAGGTTGGCGGTGTCCGGCTCCGGCCGCACGCGGTCGAAGACCGTCACCGCGCCCGGCAGGTCGAGCAGCCCGATGCGGGCGGCGTTGAAGGCGTCGGCCACCACCAGCGTGCGGGCGATGCCGTTTTCCCGCGCCCAGGCGCCGACCGAGGCGACCAGACCGCCGCCGAACAGGACGCGCGGGGGCCGGACCAGCTCGATGGGCGCGAACATGTCAGGCGGGGTGGCGTGGATGGACTCCGTCATGGCGGGTGCTCCTTCCTCAGCCGGCCAGCCGGCGGGCGGCGGCCAGCTTCTCGGCGTAATCGATGGCCTCGATCAGGCTCAGCTCGTTGGCGATGCCCTTGCCGGCGATGTCGAAGGCGGTGCCGTGATCGACGGAGGTGCGGATGATCGGAAGCCCCAGCGTGATGTTGACCCCGCTCAGCGCGTCCCACCGGCCGGTCGCCGGATCGACGTGGAAGCCCAGCAGCTTGACCGGGATGTGCCCCTGATCGTGGTACATGGCGACCACCGCGTCGAACTGGCCGGCGCGCAGCTTGACGAACACCGTGTCGCCCGGCACCGGCCCCACCACGTCCAGCCCCTCGGCGACGCAGCGCTCGATGACCGGGGTGGTGATCTCGATGTCCTGGCGGCCGAACAGCCCGCCTTCCCCGGCGTGGGGGTTCAGGGCGGCGATGGCGATGCGGCGGCGCTCCAGACCCAGCCCGGCCAGCGTCTCGTCGGTGCGGTCGATGACGTAGCGCAGCCGCTCCGGCGTCAGGCGCTTCGGCACGTCCTCCAGCGCGATGTGGGTGGTGACGTGGCTGACCCGCATGTTGCCGTGGGCCAGCATCATCACCGAGCCGCGGGCGCCGGTCAGCTCGGCCAGCAGGTCGGTGTGGCCGGCGAAATGGTAGCCGGCCTTGTTCATCGCCTCCTTGTTCAGCGGCGCCGTGACCAGCCCGTGGATGCGCCCGGCCTCGGCCAGCCGCACCGCGCGCTCCACCGCCAGATAGGCGAAGCGGCCGCCATCCACCGACAGTTCGCCGGGGCGGATCGGTTCGCCCTCCGGCCCGGCCTGCAGGCAGGCGAGCGCCGGCCATTCCTCGTCCGCCGTCACCTCGGGGAAGGCGAGGTCGCTGCCCAGCGCCGCGCGCGCCGCCATCAGCGCCGGGTTGCTGCCGATCACCAGAAGCCGCAGGCTCCCGGAGTCCAGCCGCTCCTTCAGGCGGGCGCAGGCCTTCACGATGATCTCGGGTCCGACGCCGGCCGGATCACCCATGGTGATGGCCAGATGGGGGGTCATGCTCGTTCTCCTCGCTGCCGCCACGGCGTGCCGCGGCGCGTTGGTTCCGGTTCCGCCCGGTCCGCGTCGGGGGTGCCCCCGCGGATCAGCCGGCGCAAAAGATGGAGGTCGCCGAAGGCGCCCGATTTGGAGACGACGCGCACCCCGTCCCAAGCGCCGCCGCGCAGGGTCGAGCAGGGCACGCCGGGCAGCAGGGCGCCGTCGAGGTCGAGGCGACCGGCGCCGAGCGCCTGACACAACGCGCGCAGCGTCTCGCCGCCCGACACCAGCAGGGTCGCCGGCGGGACGAGGCGGCGGGCCAGCGCGCCCAGTTCCCGCCCGATGCGCTCGGCCGCCGCGTCGCGCGCCAGCCCGTCGGGCAAGTCGAGGCGGATCAGCGCCGCGCCACGCTCTGCCAGACGTCCGGCGACGCGGGCCGCTGAGGCGGTTCCACCGTCCGGCAGGATCATCACGTCGCCGCCGCAGGCGTCGAGCTGGGCCATCGTCACCGGATGATCGGTGCCGAACAGCCCCAGCAATGGCCGGGGCAAGGGATCGGGCGACGGCGCCGGTCCGCGACCGGTTTCCATCACCGCCGCCAGGGCCGCCGCCAAGCCGCCGCTGCCGCACCACAGCACCCGGCCGGACAGGGCCAGCCCGGTGGCCGCGATGGCGGCGAGGTCGGCGTCGGTCTCGGCGTCCCACAGGCTGACGCCGGGCGGCACCGGGTCGCCGGGCCGGCACAGCCGCACCCGCTCGCCTTCCGCTTCCAGGGTGGCTGCCAGATCCGTGGCGACGGCCGTGCAGCCGTCCGCGCCCTTGACGCGCTGGCGACCGTCGCGCGTCACCCGCCCCTGGAAGGGAAAGGCCGGGGCGACGATGCAATGGTCCGGACGGTCCACCGCCATCCAGGCGGCGACCTCCGCCGCGCCATGGCCACGCAACAAACTGTCCAGCTTGGCGAAGCGCAGCGCCTCGCCGCCCGGAAGGCGGGTCGCCAGAGCCGTCACCCGCCGCCGCGCCGCCGCCGCGTCGCCGATGTCCCGCGTGCCGGTGTCGAGCGCCACCGAGGCGCCCGCCGCCAGACCGGCGGGAACGCCCTCCCAATGGACCGCGACCAGGCGGTCCGGGCCGGCGAAGGCCGCCGCGCTGTCCAGCGCGCCGGTCAGGTCGTCGGCGATCAGGTGAAGCGGCGGCATGGCATCCCGACCCGTTGTTCAAGGCCGGATCATTGAGACACACAACAAATCACCTGTCAACATGTTGTAATGTTGATTGTTGCTTTTCCGCTTGAACCACCCGCCAGAATGGGTTTACATCTTTACAAGTTGACAGGACGTCGCAGGAGAAGGCCGCATGGAGTCACGCGATCGGGGAATGGAGGACGGCGCTTCGCCGATGCCCGAGGATGGCGAGGGCCACACCGCGGCGCGGGCGCGCCACACGCCTCTCGTCCAGCGCGTCTACCAGCTCCTGCTGACCCAGATCAGCGCCGGCGACTACCAGCCGAACGAGCGGCTGCCGGGGGAAAACGAACTCGCCACGCGCTTCCAGGTGTCGCGCCCCATCGTGCGCGAGGCGCTGCGCCGGCTGCGCGACGAGGGGATGATCTACTCGCGCCAGGGCGCCGGCAGCTTCGTGCGGGCGACGGTGGAGGAAAGCCGGCCGCTGCTCGGCTACGCGCCGGTGGAGACCATCGCCGACATCCAGCGCTGCTACGAGTTCCGCCTGACCATCGAGCCCGACCACGCCTATCACGCCGCCCTGCGCCGGAACGACGCGGCCCTGTCCAACATCGTAGCGGCGCTCGACCTGATGGCCGACGCGACCCGCGCCCACCGACACCGGGACGACGCGGACTTTGCCTTCCACGCCGCCATCGCGGACGCCGCGAACAACCATTACTACGCGTCGTCGATGCAGGCGCTGAAGGACCACATCGCCGTCGGCATGAAGTTCCACGGCTCGTCGCTGCTGGGGCCGAGCGGCGGGCTCTCCCACGTTCTGGAGGAGCATCGGGGCATCTTCGAGGCCATCCGCAACCGCGACGCCGACACCGCGCGGGCGCGCATGCGCCGGCATCTGGAAGGGTCACGCGACCGCGTGTTTGAGGGACGGGTGCTCGACCTGTCGCTGTGATCCGGGAACCCTGAGTCCCGTCACCCTGTCATCACACTCGCCCACACGCGCCCGGAATGGCACTCTGTCGGGACCGGCGGATTGCGGATGGCCGGCGGATTGCGGATGGGGTGTGTGGACCGTGCTTCACCATGACTTGGCGACGCTTCGGCTGTTTGTGAAAGCCTGCGAGCTGAAAAGCCTGAGCCGCGCCAGCGAGGCCCTGAATCTCGCGGTGTCCGCCGCCAGCCGGCGCATCCGGCTGCTGGAGCACGACGCCGGCATGCCGCTGCTGAAGCGGCGCCCGCACGGCATCGAGCCGACCCCGGCCGGGCTGCTCGTTCTGCGCTACGCCCACGACATGGTCTATCTGGGGGCGCAGCTGGAGGCGATGCTCGCCGAATACCGGTCCGGCGTGCGCGGCCATGTCCGGGTCTACGCCTCCTCCTCGGCGCTGGTGGAATGCCTCGCCGCCGACCTCTCGCGCTTCGCCGCCGAGAATCCCGGCATCAAGCTGGAGCTGGAGGAACGCCCCAGCGCCGACACGCTGGACGCGCTCTACCGCAAGAAGGCCGACATCGGGGTCATCGTCGGCGGCCGGGGGACCGAGGGGCTGGTCCGCTACCCCTACGCCAAGGACCGGCTGTGGGTGGCGTTGCCGCGCGGGCATCGTCTGGCCGACCGGCCCAGCCTGCGCTTCGCCGAGCTTCTGGACGAGGAGCATGTGGCGCTGGAGGGCGGGACCGCCGTGCACGGGCTGCTGGCCGAGCGGGCGCGGGCGGAGGGCCGCTTCATCAAGGTGCGCGTCCAGGTCCGCAGCTTCGAGGTGATGTGCCAGATGATCAGCCTGGGCCTGGGCGTCGGGGTCCTGCCGAAGCGCGCCGTCCAGCCCTTGTCGACCGCGCTCGGCGTGGAGCTGGTCGCCCTCGACGAGGACTGGGCGGAACGCAGCTTCGAGATTTGCGTTCGCTCACCGGACGCGCTGGATGCGCCGAGCCAACGGCTCCTGGATTTCCTGCGGGAGCAGGCCCTGCCGAAGCCGTGATTTCGAGAAATTCGAAATCAGGTGTGTCGCAATTGTTCTTCTAGGCAACTGTGCAGGCCCTCATCATCAGGTCCGGAGATGAGGGAGTGGGCCGAATGTCCTGGACCATCCAGAACCCCGATATTCCTGACGACCCCCGCGGGGCCGGTCCCGGTTTCGCGGATTGGAGCGGGCTCCCGCCTACGGCCCGCTTCGACGCCGCCGCAGCCTGCATGGCCTGGGCGCAGGAGGTTCAGGCCCGCTTCGGCTGCTTCGTGGCGCTTGGCACCGCCGAAACGGACGCCGCCGGCCTGCTGGCCGGCCTGCCCTACGCCGCCAAGGATATGTTCGACAGCATGGGCCGCTCGCCCGGCTGCGGCCTTCCCGCCGCCGCGGACGACGCATCCGGCCCGGCACCGGAGCGGGCGGCGGCGGTGCTCGAACGGCTTGACGGGGCCGGGGCGCGGCGGATCGGCTTCACCACCATGACGGCTCTGGCCTACGAGCCCTCCGGCGTGGGCAAGGCGCTCAACCCCTGGAACCGCGACATCGTCCCAGGCGGCTCCTCCTCCGGATCGGCGGTCGCGGTGGCGGCTGGCGCGGTGTTCGCCGCGCTGGGGTCGGACACCGCCGGGTCGCTGCGCATCCCGGCGCAGGCCTGCGGCGTCACCGCCTGGAAGCCGACCTACGGCGCGGTGCCGGTCGCCGGAGCGATGACGCTGGCCCCCAGCCTCGACACCATTGGGCTTCTGGCACGCAGCGCGCGCGACATCCAGCTCCTGGCGCCCGTTCTGGCGACGGATATGGCGTTCCCATCCGAACCGCCGGCCCGCGCCGCGCTCCTCTCCGACGCGTTCGAGGCTTCCGAAGCGCCGATCCAGGCGGCCTGCCGCGACGGCGCGGAGGCCATCGCCGACTGCGGCGTCTCGTTGGAACAACGGCCGGTCCTGCCGACCATCGACGCGCTGTCCGACCCCCTCTTCCTCATTCTCCAAGCCGAGGCGGCGGCCGAGCACGGCGGGCACGCCCTCGCCGCGCGGGAGCCGACCCTCGCCCGGCGGCTCGCCAAGGGCATGGACATCACGGCCGACCGCCTCGCCGCGGCGAAGACGGCGCTGTCCGGCGCCACCGCACCCGTCCTGGACAGCCTGTTCGGCGAGGCCGGCGCGCTGCTGCTGCCGGTCATGCCGATCCGCACGCCGCCGGTCGCCATGGCCGATCCGGCCGCCCCGGACTTCCGCGCGTCGACGCTCTACCGGCTCAGCGCCTACACCCGCTTCGTCAACGCGCTCGGCCTGCCGGCGGTCGCCGTCCCGGTCGGGTTCGACGACCGCGGTATGCCGGTGGCGCTCCAGATCGTCGGCCGCCCCGGAACGGACGGCGCGCTGCTGGCGCTGGCCGCGGCGCTGCAGGCGCGGACCGGCTGGCACCGGCGGCGCCCCAGCGAGATCACCGATTTTCCCAGCCCTCTTGCACAGCGTGGCTCATGACCCGATCCGAACCCGCAAAAGCTCTTGAGCACATCCGAGTCCTGGATCTCACGCGCGTGCGCGCCGGCCCGACCTGCTGCCGCGTGCTCGCCGACTTCGGGGCGGACGTCATCAAGGTCGAGGCGCCGCCGGGCGTCGACCGCAACGAGGGGATGAGCGGTCCCCGGCACGGCTACGACATGCTGAACCTGCACCGCAACAAGCGGTCGCTGTCGCTCAACCTCCGCACCCCGCAGGGCCGCGACCTGTTCCTGGAGCTGGTGCGCACGGCGGACGTGGTGGTCGAGAACTACCGGCCCGACGTCAAGGACCGCCTCGGCATCGGCTACGACGCGCTGCGGGCGGTGAATCCGCGGATCATCCTGGCCTCCATCTCCGGCTACGGCCAGACCGGCCCCTACCGCGAGCGCGCCGGCTTCGACCAGATCGCCCAGGGCATGGGCGGCCTGATGAGCGTGACCGGGCTTCCCGGTCAGGGTCCGGTCCGGGCGGGCATCGCGGTCGCCGACAGCGCCTCCGGCCTGTATGCGGCCATCGGCATCCTGGTCGCCCTGTCGGAACGCGACCGCTCCGGCGAGGGGCAATGGGTCCAGACCTCGCTTCTGGAATCGCAGATCGCCCTGATGGACTTCCAGGCCGCCCGCTATCTGGTGGAGGGCGAGGTGCCGCAGCCGGCGGGCAACGACCACCCCTATTCGACCCCCATGGGCGTGATGGCGACGGCCGACGGCCACCTGAACATCGGCGTCGGCGGCGACGGGCAATGGCAGTCCTTCTGCCGGGCCATCGAGCGCGAGGACCTCGCCAACGCCCCCGAATTCGCCACGCAGGAGCAGCGCTTCCGCAACCGCCCGACGCTGAAGCCGCTGCTGGAGGAGGTGTTCCGCACCCGCAAGACCGCAGACTGGCTGGCGCGGCTGGAGGAGGAAGGGGTTCCGGCGGGGCCGATCTACCGGATGGACGAGGTCTTCGCCGACCCGCAGGTCGGGCATCTCGGCATCGCCGTGCCCTGCGAGCATCCCGCCCGCGGCGCCATGCGCCTCGTCGGCCAGCCGGTCGGCCTGTCGCGCACCCCCGCCCGCATCGAGCGGCCCGCCCCTGACGCGGGCGAGCACACGGCGGAGGTGCTGGGCGCCATCGGCCTGTCCCCGGCGGACGTCGCCGCCCTCAAGGCGCAGGGGATCGTCTGATGGCCGAGCAGGAACCGGGAGCGGTTGGCGGTGTGGTTGGGCTGGAGGTGTCAGGCGGGATCGCCCGCCTGACGCTGGACCAGCCCCGGCGGCTGAACGCGATGACGCTGGAGATGTGGCGCTCCCTGCCAGAGCGCATCGGCCGCGCCGTGGCCGATCCCGCGGTCCGCGTCCTGCTGGTCCGCGGTGCGGGGGAGCGCGCCTTCTCCGCCGGGGCCGACATCTCCGAATTCGGCACCGTCCGCGCCGACGCCGCCCAGGCCGCCGCCTACGAGGAGGCAGTGTCGGCCGCGACCGAGGCGCTTCTCGAAGCCCCTGTGCCCACGGTCGCCGCCATCCGCGGCATCTGCTTCGGCGGCGGGCTGGAGCTGGCGCTGTGCTGCGACCTGCGGCTCAGCGACGACGGCGCGCGGTTCCGCATGCCGGGCGCCCGGCTCGGCCTCGGCTACGGCTTTCCCCTGGTGCGCCTCGTCGTGCAACGGATGGGTGCGGCCGCCGCCGCCGACCTGCTGTTCAGCGCGCGCATCGTGACGGCGGACGAGGCGGCAAGCCTCGGCATCGTCCAGCGCGTGGCCGCCGCGTCCGCCTTCGACGGCGCGGTGGAGGACTATATCGGTCTGATCGCCGGAAACGCGCCGCTGACCCTGCGCGCGGCGAAACGGGCCATGCTGGAAGCGCTGCGGACCGACGGTCCGGCCGACACCGACGCGGTGGACGCCCTCGTCGCACGCTGCTTCGCCAGCGCCGATTACGCGGAGGGGCGTGCCGCCTTCGCGCAAAAAAGAGAACCCGGGTTCAAGGGAGAGTAAGGCGGAGGATCGGCCCCACGGGGCGGCGAACCATAAACAGGGAGACAAGTCATGAACTGGAAGCATCTGGGTCTCAACACCATCGGCGTGGTCATCGCCGGATGTCTGGCGTTGTCGCCCGCCGCGCGCGCGGCGGAACCCGCTCCCCTGCCGAAGCCGGTCGAGCTGACGGTGGGCTATCAGAAGGTGGGCCATCTCGCCCCGGTGGTGATGATCACCGACGACCTCAAGAAGCTCGGCGTCGAGCTGAAGACGGTCGAGTTCGCCCGCTACGCCGACGCGCGCACGGCGCTCCTCGCCGGTTCCCTCGACATGGCCACCGTCGGACCGGCCGACCTCGCGATCTCGCTGGCCCAGGGCGCCACCGACATGGTCGGCGTGATGGGCGTCGGCAGCTCCCCGAAATACGTGATCGGCCGCAAGGGCGTGACGCTCGACAGCTGGGACGACCTGAAGGGCAAGAAGGTCGCCATCGCCCCCGGCTCGGCGGTGTGGTTCCAGTTCGCCGCGACCCTGACCGAGAAGAACATCCCCTACAACAGCTTCCAGGCCGTGAACATCCAGGGCGGCGGCGCCAACTTCGACCAAGCCCTGCAGCGCGGCGAGGTCGATGCCATCGTCACCTGGGAGCCGTTCGAATCCATCCCCGTGATGGAAGGCTACGGCTTCTTCGCCAAGAATCTCGAATACAGCCAGTCCAAGTCGGTCGGCGCGGAGCTCGGCATGCTGGCCGCCAACCGCAAGTCGATGGCCGAGAAGCGCCCCGCCATGGAGCGCTTCGTCTGGGCCTACCTCCAGGCGCAGAAGAAGCTCGCCGCCTCGCCGGACGAATTCACCAAGGCCTACGCGTCGCTGACCGGCCTCGACACCAAGCTCGCCGCCGAGGCGTCCAAGGTGATCGAGCTTGGCTCCGTCACCACCGTCGACCAGATCAAGCGTCAGGCCAAGGCCTTCAACGAGTTGGGCGTCATCCCGAAGGACGTGTCGGGCGACATCGAGAAGTACTGGGACGCCTCCTTCGTCGAGAAGGCTCAGTGACACGGCAAGCCGCCGCCCGCTCCGGCGGGCGGCCTTCCGACAGCGTGGCGGCCGACAAGAATGGCGGAGGACTGGAGTGATGAATGACGCGCCCGCAAGAGCTCTGGACGCGGCCCCCGTGCCGGCGGCTCCCAAGGTGAAGAGCCGGGGCCTGTTCCCGGCGGGCCGGACCGGGGCGGCGATGCGCGCGGCGCTGCTGCCCGTCCTGGTGATCGCGGCGTGGCAGCTCGCCGGATCGGGCGGCTCGCTGGCCGGCGGTGTGCTGCCGACGCCCGACCGGGTGTGGGACGCCTGGGTCGTCTGGGCCTTCGGCCCGCAGGGCATGGGCCTCAACCCCTACAGCGGCACTTGGCTGAGCAACGTCCTGTTCTCGTCCATGCGCGTCGCCCAGGGCTTCGTGCTCGCCATGGCCATCGGTATCCCCGCGGGGGTGTTGATCGGCTGGAGCCGCGCCGTGTCCGGCACGGTGGACCCGACGATCCAGCTTCTGCGCCCCATCCCCATCACCGCGTGGCTGCCCTTCTCCATCGCCGTGTTCGGCATCCAGGACATGGGCGCGATCTTCCTGATCGCCCTCGGCGGCTTCTACCCGATCGTGGTGAACGCGACGCACGGCGCCCGCGACGTCGACCGCAACTGGATCCGTGCGGCCGAGATGATGGGGGCCAGCCGCTTCGACGTGCTGCGGCGCGTGGTCCTGCCGGCGGCGCTGCCGGCCATCTTCACGGGCCTGCGCATCGGCCTGGGCATCGCCTGGACGGCGGTGATCGTCTCCGAGATGGTCGCGGTCAAGTCGGGGCTCGGCTACGTGCTGTGGGACGCCTACTACGTCGGGCGCATGGACGTGGTCATCGCCGACATGCTGTCGATCGGGGCCATGGGCCTGCTGAGCGACCGGCTGATCGTGACCGTCGAGCACTGGGCCCTGCGCTGGCGCCGGCTCCAATCCGCCTCGCGCTGAAGCACGGAGACACACATGGGCACCATTCGTTTCCGCGAGGTCGTGAAGACCTACCCCGGCAAGCAGCCGGTCGTCGCGCTCGACCGCGTCAACCTCGACATCGGCGAGGGCGAGTTCGTCGCCCTGCTCGGCCCCTCGGGCTGCGGCAAATCCACCCTGCTCAACCTGATCGCCGGCTTCGAGGAGATGACCTCCGGCGCGCTGTCCTTCAACGGCGGCACGGTCGACAGCCCCGGCCCGGAACGCGCCGTCGTCTTCCAGGAGGCGGCCCTGCTGCCCTGGCTGACGGTGGAGCAGAACATCGCCTTCGGGCCGAGCGTCCAGAAGCGCCCGCGCGCCGAGTACGAGCCGAAGATCCGCGAACTGCTCCGCCTCGTCGGGCTGGAGCGCTTCGCCCACTCCCTGCCCTCGCAGCTCTCCGGCGGCATGCGCCAGCGCGTCGGCATCGCCCGCGCCCTGGTCATGGACCCGAAGGCGCTGCTGATGGACGAGCCGTTCGGCGCGCTCGACGCCCAGACGCGCATGAGCATGCAGCAGCTTCTGCTCGACGTCTGGCAGTCGCTCGGCACCACGGTGCTGTTCGTCACGCACGACATCGACGAGGCGATCCTGCTCGCCGACCGCATCTGCATCATGTCGGCCCGGCCGGGGCGGATCACCCGCGAGATCACCGTGGACCTGCCGCGGCCCCGCTCCGTCGACCAGCTCACCGACCCCGCCTTCATCCGGCACAAGGCCGCCATCATGGCCGAGATGCGCGAAGCCCAGAAGGAACACGCATGACCAACCCCCGGATCAGCTACCGCCTGTCCGACGCGCGGCCGGCGCTGCCGGACTTCCAGGGGCGGCGGATCATCGCCCATCTGGTCGTCAACGTGGAGAACTGGCGCTTCGACGAGGCGATGCCGCGCACCATCATCACCCCGCCCCACGGGCGGGAGACGGTGCCGGACGTGCCGAACTTCAGCTGGGCCGACTACGGCATGCGCAGCGGCCTGCCGCGCATCCTGACGCTGTTCCGCGACCGCGGCCTGCCCGCCTCGACCAGCCTCAACGCCGGCGTCATCGACGCCTACCCGCAGGCCGCCGAGGCCATGCTCGCCGCCGGCTGGGAGTTCATCGGCCACGGCATGCACCAGAAGGCGATTAACCACTCCGGCGACGGCGAGGAGGCGCTGATCGAGGCCGCCCTGGACCGCATCGAGCGCTTCACCGGCAAGCGCCCGCGCGGCTGGCTGAGCCCCGGCCTGCGCGAGACGGTGCAGACGCCCGACCTGCTGCGCCGCCAGGGCATCGACCATGTGTTCGACTGGGTGGTGGACGACTTGCCGAGTTGGATGCGCACCGCGAACGGCCCGCTGCTCGCCATGCCCTACAACCTGGAGATCAACGACTCCATCGTCTATGCCATCGAGAAGCACGCGACGGGGGAGATGCTGAGCCGGCTCGGCCACACCCTGCGGCTGTTCGAGCGCGAATGCGCGGAGAACCCGCGCGTCCTGGCCATCGGCCTGCACCCGCACCTGATCGCGGTGCCGCACCGGCTGCACGAGCTGGAAGCCATGCTGGACCTGCTGCAGGCCTCGCCGCACGTCGCCTTCGCCACCGGTCCGGAGATCGCGGACTGGTACGCGGCGGCGGAACCGGCGACGGAATCGGGGGAGGACTGAGCGATGGATTTGAACCTTGCCGGCAAGCGGGTCCTCGTCACCGGGGGCTCCAAGGGGATCGGGCTCGCCTGCGCCGAGGCCTTCGCCGCCGAAGGCGCCCTGCCCGTCCTGGTCGCCCGCGACGCGGCGGCGCTGGAAACCGCCGCCGCGGGCATCCGCGCGCGTCACGGCGTGGCGGTCGAGACGATGGCCGCCGACCTCGCGAACGGTGAGGCCCGCGAGCGCCTCGCCGCGGCGCTTCCCGGCATCGACGTGCTGGTCAACAACGCCGGGGCGATTCCCGGCGGCAGCGTCCTCGACCTCGGCATGGCCGAATGGGAAGCGGCGTGGCAGCTGAAGGTCTTCGGCTACATCCACATGACGAAGCTCTTCGTCGAGGCGATGCGGCAGCGTAGCGGCGGCACCATCGTCAACGTCATCGGCATGATGGGCATGACGCCACGCTGGGACTACGCCTGCGGTTCGGCGGGCAACGCGGCGCTGATCGCCTTCACCCAGGCGGTGGGCGCCCGCAGCACCGACTGGAACGTCCGCGTCTTCGGGGTGAACCCCTCAGCGACGCGCACCGACCGGGTCGCGGCGGTCTACCGCAAGCGCGCCAAGACGCGCTTCGACGACGAGGAGCGCTGGGCCGAAGCCCTGGGCGACCTTCCCTTCGGGCGTCTCGCCGAACCGACGGAGATCGCCTCCCTCGTCACCCTCCTCAGCTCGCCGCGCGTCACCTATTTGTCGGGCGCGGTGGTCGACATGGACGGCGGCGGACGGTTCCGCTGAACCGGATCGCGCGACGGCCCTCCCCGGGTCATGCCGGACGGGCCTCGTGCGATCGCACGCGCTCCGTCAGCGCTTCCACCAGCTGGGCGACGGCCGGCTCCCAATCGCCGGGGCTGGGCTGGTGGAACAGCCGGAGCGTCGGGTACCAGGGGCTGTCCGCCCGCCGGTCAAGCCAGCGCCAGCAGCCGGAGAACCGCGACAGCACCCAGACCGGCAGGCCCAGCCCGCCCGCCAGATGGGCCACCGACGTGTCCACGGTGACGACCATGTCCAGACAGCGGATCAGCGCCGCGGTGTCCGCGAAATCCGTCACCGTGCCCATCGGGTCGATCAGCGCCATGCCCGGCGGGGGCTCCTTGGCCTGGACGGCGGGGGTGCCCTTCTGCAGGCTGACGAACAGAATGTCCCCGGCGGCGGCCAGCGGGGCCAGGGCGGCCAGCGTCAGGCTGCGCCGCCGGTCCACCGCGTTGGCGTTCGGGCTGTGCGGGCGCGGGTCGCCGGACCAGACGAGCCCGACCTTGAGCCGCCCGTCCGCGGGCAGGTGCGCCCGCCACCGCTCGACCTCCGCCGGATCGGCGGTCAGGTAGGGGACCGCCGCGGGGATGCTGCCAAGCTCCGTTCCGAAGGCCCGCGGCAGGCTGAGCAGCGGGCAGTGGACCTCCGTCGCCGGCAACCCGCCATAGAGGTCGTACACGCCCTCCAGTCCGGGGATGCGCTCCATCAGGCGCCGCAAGCCGTTGTGGACGGCCAGATGGACGCGGCCGCCCCGTGCCGCCACCAGCGGGGCGTAGCGCACGAACTGGAGCGTGTCGCCGTGGCCCTGCTCGGCGTGCAGCAGGATTCTGCGGCCCTCCAGCGGCTCGCCGGTCCACAGCCGGCCGGGCGCCTTGGGGACGGGAATCTCGCCGATCCGCCAGCGCTCCTCGTAATGCTCCCACCCCTCGCGCAGGCGGCCGCTGGTCAGCAGGACCAGCGACAGGTTGAAGCGGGCCTGGGCGCTCTGCGGGTCGCGGTCGATGAGCGTGCGGAACCCCGCCTCCGCCTCCTCCAGGCGCCTCAGATCGAGGCACAGCACCGACAGCGCGTTGAGGGCGGCGCCATGGTCCGGCACCAGCGTCAGGGCGCGGCGGCACAGCGCCTCCGCCATCCGGAAATCCGCCAGCCCGACCGCGGAGGCGCGGACCGTCTCGCCCATGTTGGCGTAGGCCACGGGATGGTCGGGGGACAGCGCCACCGCGCGCCGGTAATGATCAAGGGCCAATGTGGTGTCGCCGCGCTCCTGCAAGGCGCTGCCGGCGTTGTTCCACGGATCTGGATAGCCGGGACGGAGCTGGATGGCCCGGCGGTACTGGCGCCCCGCCCCCTCGCGGCGGCGCAGCCCGAGCAGCGCGCCGCCAAGGTTGTTGAGCGCCTCCGGATAGTCGGGGGCGAGGGCGAGCGCCCGTTGCAGCATGGGCAGGGCGACGGCGTGGCCGCCCCTTTTCAGGCACAGATCGGCCCGCTCGCGCCACGCCGCCGCCGATTCCGCGGCGAGGCGCAGGACGCGCCCGAGCAGCCGCTCCGCCAAATCCTGGTCGCCGCGCCGTCCGGCCAGCCGCGCGGCATGGCCCAGCGCTTCCCCATCGGTGGGAAGGAGCGCCAGGGCCCGTTGGCCGGCCCGCTCGGCCACCACGGCCTCCCCCTGCTCCAGGAACGCGTGGCCCAGGCTGCGCCAAGCGTCCGGCAACAGGGGCGACAGGCGCACCGCGCGCCGGGCCTGCCGGATTCCGGTCCCTGGCCGGCCGGCGGCCACCGACAGTTTGGCAAGGTTGACCTGCGGCTCGGCATAGGCGGGATCGAGCGCGACGGCCTGCCGGTAGAACCTCCCGGCGGCCTCCACCCGGTCGGCGGAGCGCTGGCACTCGCCCAGCGAGTTGCGGAAGACCGCGCGCCCCGGCTCGACGGCGATGGCACGGTCGAGCCAACGCCCGGCCCCGTCCTGAACGCCGCCAGCCAGCCCCGTCAACCCGAGAAGATGCAGCGCGTCGCCCTTCCCCGGATCAGCGGCGAGCGCCCGACGGTAGCCGGCGGCGGCTTCGGTCAGGCGTCCGGAGCGGTGGGCGGTGAGGGCCGCCGTGAGCCCCGCGCCCAGCGGGTCCGGCGCCGGGACCGCAACCCGCGGGGCTTCCGGTCCCGGAAGGGCGCGGCGGCCGGCGGACAGGGCGGTCAGCGCGGCGGCCAGCCGGGCGATCGGAGGCTCCCAGGCGCCCGGCTCCTCCTGGTGGAACAGGCGCATGGTCGGGTACCAGGGGCTGTCCTCGCGATGGCCGAGCCAGCGCCAGCAGGCGTCGAACCGCGACAGCACCCAGACCGGCTTGCCCAGCCCGCCCGCCAGATGGCAGACCGAGGTGTCGACCGTCACCACGAGGTCGAGTTCGGCGATGAAGGCCGCCGTGTCGGCGAAGTCACGGATGTGAGCGGTCCAGTCGATGACCTCCATCCCCGCCGGCGGCGCCTTGGCCTGGGCGCCCGCCGCGCCGATCTGCAGGCTGTAGAAGACGGTGCCGGTCGCCGCCGCCAGCGGCGCAAGGGCGGCCAGCGTCAGGCTGCGCCGCCGGTCGACCGAGTTGGCCTTGATGTCCTCCTTGCGCGGCTCGCCCGCCCAGACCACACCGACCTTCAGCCGTCGCTCCCCGGCCAGCCGCTCCCGCCACGCCGGGCGGTCGGCCTCGTCGGGCCGCAGATAGGGCATGGCGGCGGGAACACTGTCCAGCCGGGTTCCGACGAGGCCGGGCAGGCTCAGCAGCGGTGCGCACAGCTCGCAGGGCGGCGGCTCCTCGTCCGTGCCGTAGACCGCTGCGACGCCAGGGGTGTTGGCGAGCAGCCGCTTCAGCAAGGGTTGAACGTGGAGGACGACGCGCGCGCCGCGCTCGGCCAGCAAGGTGGCGTAGCGCACGAATTGCAGCGTGTCGCCGTGGCCCTGTTCGGCGGTCAGCAGAATGCTCCGCCCGGTCAGCGGACCGCCGTCCCAGGCGGGGGCATGGCGCGGGAAGGAGGAGCCCCACATCGCCCAGCGCGCCTCGTAGAGCGCCCAGCCATGGCGGAAATCGCCCTGTTGAAGCAGCGTCAGCGACAGGTTGAAGCGCCCGACGCCGCTGTCCGGGTCGAGCCGGAGGGCGCGCTTGGCCCAGCGCAGGCTGGCTGCGGCATCGCCCAGCGTGTGCCGGAGCAGCGCCGCGTTGACCAGGACGCCGGAATTGCCCGGGTCGAGCGTGACGGCGCGCCGGATCGCTGCGTCGCCGCGGCGGAAGTCGCCCATCATCATCCAGGCCAACGACTCCTGCGCGTCCGCCGCCGCCGCCATTGGATCGACGCGGCGGCATCGCGACGATGCCAGCAGGGCGCCGTCGCAATCGCCGGCCTGCATCAGGCCGTAGGCCAGTTGGCCGAGGGTCTCGGGCTGGTCCGGAGCCAGCGCGACGGCGCGGTGCAGCGCCTCCACGGCGCGGCGGGACTCCTTGATTTCGCACAGGGCGACGCCGTAGGCGGCCTGGACGCCGGCGTCGCCGGGATCGGACAGCACCGCCCGGCGCAGCAGCCGGACCACGGTGTTTGGCTGGTTCAGGGGTTGGAACAGCATCGCCAGATTGCGCCACCCCGTGGCGAAGGCCGGGTCGGCGATCAGGGCCCGGGCGGCCAGACGGCGCGCCGCGCGCCGCGCGCCCTGATCCCGCATCACCATGGCGAAGGCCGTCAGCGCCTTCGGATAGTCCGGACGCAGCCGCAAGGCCCGGCTGAAGGCGATGGACGCCCGCCCTTTCCGTCCGGTCAGGCGCAGCGCTTCGCCCAGATTGTGCATGGCCTGCGCCCGGTCCGGCGCGAGCAGCATGACACGGGCGAAGCAACGGGCGGCGAGGCGGTTCCGTCCGTCCCCGAGCGCGATGCCGCCGAGCCGGAGCCATGCCCCCTCGTTGGAACCGTCGATAGACAGCAGCTTGCGCAGCAGCGCCTCCGCCGCATCCGGATGGCCGGAGCGTTGGAGCCGGATCTCATTCGCGATGGGGTTGACGGTCGCGCCGGGGGGAAGGGAGAGAGGCATGATACCGCCGGATCAGGGACCGTGGAAATGCGGCAGGGTTGGCGGCGCGAACGCGACGATCAGGCCGCCGTCGGAGGGAGCGGCGTCGCAGCCCAGGCGAGGGCAACGCCCCCGAACCAGGGCAGACGGATGGTCGAGGGAGGTTGGCATCATGGAGAGGCTCCGAGCAGAAGTCAGGATGCTATCCTGCGATCGGTCTGCGTTCTCCACAGAATTGTGTCGTCAGCTTTAAAAACCCTCTTGAGCGGCATGTCGCGCCGCTCAAGAGGTTGCATGATCGGCGAAGAAGGCACGAGGACGGGACACGCCCCGTGCCTTGCCATCAGAGCATGCAAGAGCCGTCTTTGCGGTCAGCCCCGGGTCCGACGCGCCCGCCACAGCAGCGCCAGCGTCACCGCCAGACCAATGGCCAAGACCGCAACCGCCGGCGACGGCGCCAACCCGATCAGCCGGGCGAGGCCATGGATCTGGGTGGTGACGCCCTGCGCCTGGGCCGCCACGCCCTGCGCCTGCTCGGCGAGATCCTGCACCTGCTTAGTGACCTGCAGCACCGGCGCCAGCACCTCCGCCACCACGCCGAGCGAGCCGCCGATCGCCAGCGTCCCGGCGGCGGCGCGGACGGCGGCGGTTGGGACGGAGGGCGTGGCCGGCTCGACCGTCTGCGCCATCGGACCGTCGTCGAGCGCGCGGCGCCAGTCCGCCCCACGGAACAGCAGTTCCTCGGCCCGCCGACGCCGCACCAGGCCGGGCAGCACACGGCCGCCGCCATAGACCCACGCGCCGAATTCGGCGGCGGCCCCGGCGGTGTCGCCGGCGTTCAGCTTGCGCAGCAGGGTGGAGGGCTTTCCGCTGCGCAGGCGGACGAAGCCGTCCTTTCCGGAATCCTTGCCCTTCCTGGCCCGGCCCGGCCCGACGTTGAAGACGAAATCGGTCAGCGCGGCCCGCTGTCCGTCGGTCAGGGGCACGGTCACGGCACCGTCCACCACCGCCGCCGCCTCGGCCAGGTCGCTGGCGAGCAGACGCTCCGCCTGATCGGTGGTTATGGTGTCGCCCGCGGTCACGGCCTGGGTGTGGCCGTAACCGATGGTCCACACACCGGCCGGGCAGCGGTACGCGGTTCGGGACAGTCCCTCGAAGTGGCGGGCCAGATCGAGGGCGGCGGGCGGGGGGGCCGCCCGAAGGGTGGCGGTCATGGTCACTCCTGTGATGATTCAGGGCGGGTATCGTTCCGGCGCGTTCGCAGGCGCGTCCACCACGCCGGAGGGCGCTTGGCGACGTCGCCGAGCGCCAGGGCAAGGCGGACCAGAACGAGCATCAGCCCCAGAGCGGCGGTGGCGAGCTGGAGGCCGAGCGTCAGGTCGGCGGCCCAGAGGGGGATGGTGGCCGCCACGGTGCCAGCGGGAAGGTCGAAGGCGGTGCGAGCGATCATGGCGGGTCCTGCGGGCATGAAAAAAGCCGCCTCAAGGGCGGCCGGGCGTCAGACAGCTGGAGTGTTGTCGCGGGCGTCAGACCCGGACGCGGACCTCGCCCGTGGGGGTGCGATACCCGCCGCCCACCGGCAAGTTGCCGGCCGCCGCAGCTGCGTTGGACGAGTAGACGGGGAGCTTCGGGAAGGCGGCCTGCACGAACGTCGTGAAGTCGACCATGAGGGGCACCACCACACTGGTGTTCGGATCGTTGTACCCGAACATCATGTAATCGATGGTGTAATCGGTATCGCCCTCATAGAGGACGCCGTCCAGGCGCTTCCCGAAGCGCTCAATCTCCACAAACTGGTTCTGGACCTGGGCCATGACGGGTATGGCCGCAGCCTGTTCGGGGAACTGGTACTCCTGGTCCCCAAAGGCGTCGTTGTTGACCTTCAGGGTGGTCTTGTACATTCCATCGTGGTTGTCAACCACGATGGAATGCCGACCCCCGCCGTTGGTCTTCAACTCGTTGACCGCGTTGACGAGGCTGGAGGTATCGGCGGTCAGGAGTTCATCCAGCTTGCCGATGCCAATCTGCATGTCGATGAGGGTCGGTATCAGGCCGGTGACGCCCACCCCGTTGGCGCGGCACCCCGCGTCCCAGGGGTTCACAGCTCCGACCATGGCCCGGATGTCCTCGGCGGAAAAGAACTCGGTGGAGTACCCCAGGGTCATAGGGTTAACTTCGAGGCCGGTACCCGCATCGACCAGCACTTCGAAGGGCAAGGGGTGGGTGTGCTTGGAGGCGTCGACCGTGGCGGTGATGGCGACGTTGGCGGAGCCATCGAAGGTCGCCGTCCCCACGACGCCGCCGTTCAGGGTGATGGTCCGGGCGGTGGCGAGCTTGGTGGCGGTGCCGGCGTTGCCCGAGACGGACGTCTGGGCCGGGTGGATGTGGTCCGCGCGGGCCGCCTGACCCGAGGTGCCGACGGCCGCAGTACCGGCGACCAAGGGGGTCACGTTGCCCACCGTCGCCTTGCCGTTGAGTTGCCCCTGGATACCGCTGGTCACGCCGTCGAGATAGCCCACCTCGGTCATGCTCACGGCGGCAGGCCAATCGCCGTGGGAGGCAACGGAGTGGGAGGCAGGCGTCCGGGCGTCGGTCAGGCGGGTATCGTTGCCCATCACGACCTCGCCAGCCGCCGCGTTGCCCGTGGCCGGGGCGTTCTTGGTCGAAGCCGTGCCGACGGCGGACGTGGACACCGGGGTGAAGCCGAGGGCGGCAGTCACGTTGGAGCTGGTCACCGACAGGGTGCCGTCGGCGGCCACGGTGATGTTGCCACCGGCCTTCACGCCGCCCAGGGCCGCGGCCGTCGCGGCGGTCAGGACGTAGTTGTTCGCCCCGGACGCTACCCCGTCCAGCTTGCTCTTGTCCGCAGAAGACATGAGGCCATTGGCGCTGCTGGTGACGGTCGCCGTCCCAGCCTTGCCGTTCCAGGCGGCCTTTTCCGCATCGCTGACGAAGCGGTTGCTGCTGTCTTGCGCGATGATTGACGGGCTGTGCGTCGCCGGATGCGTGTAGGCGTTGGCCCCCGCCTGTACTCCATCAAGCTTGCTCTTGTCCGTCGAGGACATGAGGCCATTGGCGCTCGTGGTGGCGACCGCCGTCGAAGCTTTGCCCGAAAGGGCCGCGTCGATCTGCGTCTTGTTGTAGACGTCGGTCTTGTTGGCCTTGTTGGACTCCACGCTCGTAACCCACGCGGAGAGGGAGTTGTCCGCGTTGCGGCGTTCGGTCGCCTCAGCAGATACCGCGAAGGTGACGTCGATCATGGCCTGGGAGGCGGATGCCGCCGCGGCGATGGCACTGTTCGCGGCTTCCTCCGCGTCGGCGGCGGCGGACGAGGCGCTTGCAATGGCCTGCTGGGCGGCAGTCTCAGCGGCCGTGCGGGCCTCGATTGCCGCTGTCGGAACCGCCGTCGCAGCCTCGTAAATCTGCAAGAGCTTGCTCGTCCGGATCGCCAGATCGGAACTGGTCGTGGACGTGAAGTTCTGGATGACCACGTAGGACAGGTTGCCCGCGCTGGGTCCCGCAAAGGGAGTCGCCAGGGTAAGGTGGGTGTTGTCGGTGACGGAGACGATTTCGTAGGGCGTGAAGGTGGCCCCCACGACGGCGAAGATGTCCCCCTCCTTGAACTTGCTCGTCCAACCCGTGCCGGTGCCGACGACGGCGGTCGACCCGTTCGTGACCGCAACGCGGCCAACTTTGTACCAGCTCATGCTCTCGCCTTCTCGATGGTGGGTTGCGGGGGAAATACGACCTCTGTCGGGCTGGCGAAGGTGTGGTTGAGGTCGCGCAGCGCCTGCCGATAAGCGGTCAGGGCCTGTCGGCAGGCTTCGGTCAGTGGGAAATCGGACTGCATGTAGCGGTCGGTGTCCGACAGCCGTCGGGAGGCCTCGGCATTGATGCCGCTCCAGTCGATGGGGGCATGCTTAATGCGCATGGACGATGGCCTCCGCGGGGCGCTCAGGGAAGGTGTCGAAGAACAGCCGGTGGGAGCCCTTATGGATGGTTGCGAACTCCACCACGCCGTCATCCACTATGAAGTGCCCGGCGGGGGTGACGACCGAACAGCCCCCCGGCACGCCGGTCACCGTCACGACGTCCTCGCCGTCGGCGACCAGCTCGGTCTTGGAGACCTGGAGGTCCAAAGGGGGGCGTTCCAACAGCTGGCCCGTAGCGACGTCGATGTAGTGGGTCGCCCCGTTCACCTCCTCGGGGTAGAAGGGGTCACGCTGGATATCCAGAAGCGACGCGGGCATCGTCCAGACGCCGAGGATGCGGCCGGTGGCCGCATCGTAGGGGCTGACCCTCACAACGGAGGGTGAGGGAGCCTCCTCAGTCTCCTCGGGGCCTTGGGTTCCTTCAGTCATCTGCTTTTCCTCTCGATCAGCGGCGGGCCATCATGGCGGCGATGCCCCGGTTGCGGACGTAGCAGGCGGAGCCGTTCGAATAGCCCTTGGCAAAGAGCAGCCGGTACTGGACATCGACGTTGGCGGGAGGGTAGTCCACGGCGACGGCTGAAAAGGACCCGGCATTGGCCGTCCAGGACGCGCCGACCACGATGTTCTGGACCACCACGGTGGCCTGGGTCACCGCCACGGAGTTCCCGGCGTTGTAGTTTATGAAGCGGATGATCCAGCCCGCGATGTTGTTGTTGACGCTGCCGCCCGTGTCGATCCGCACGGCCGCGGAGCCCATGACCAGCACGGGGGACCCGTCGGTGCGGATCGCATTGGTTGTGCCGTAGTCGTGGTCATGATTATTGGGAGTGGTGAAGATGTTGTGGATGGTCAGCTCGTCGTTACTGTAGAATCCTTGGGGCACCGTTACGGAGTTCGGGCCGATCTTCAGAGTGGTGACCTCGGCGGTGCCGATGAGGGCGCCATAGATCGTGCCGACCGCGAGGTGGTTACCCACGATGGTCCGTGCGGTGATCTTGTCAGCCGTGACGGAACCCGTGGCAAGGTGGTTCGAGGTGATGGTCTCCGCGACGAGGTTCCCGCCGAGGATTTTGGTCACTCCTCCGGGCTGCCAGGGCTGGGGCTCCGTGGCGTTCGGGGCACACTCCCCAAAGAAGGCCATGGCGAAGAAGGCCCAGCTGTCGGTATTTCCCGCTCCCGGCTTGGTGTGGTGCTTGATAATGAGGGGCCGAGCTGTTACGGCCCCCGCAGTAGGCAGGGCCTTGACCCAGAGACGCTTGTACCCTGTCAAGGACTGTCCCCCGGCGCCCTGCTCGTCGTTGGTGGTTCCGAAGGCTTCCCCGATATTGACGCCCGCGGCGTTATAGAAGGCGACCCCGACCTCCACCTTGCACCGATGGGCTCCCGTATAGATGCTGAACTCGCAGTATTTTGTCGGGTCGATTGGGATGCCGAGCCAATTGTTGTCGGGGTGGTTGTAATATCCAATCCAATTGCCTGGGCTCACGGCGTCAAGCTGGTGGACCCAGAGCATGTGCCCCCCCGAGAGGGTCCAATCATTCCCTGGCCCCCCCGCCTGGAACTCGACGCCCCACTGCATGCCCGCTGCACCATTGACGTAGCCCGTCCGGTTCCAGCACTCCCAGCCGGCCTCGAAGCCGCTGTTGGACAGCTTGTTGCCCGTCGAGAAATGGGCGAACTTGTCGACGGTCAGGGTGCCCGCAGCCATGCGGTCGCCGGTGAGGCTCAGGGCCTTAACCTCCCTGGCCGTGACGGTGTCGGCGGCGATCTTGCCACCGTCAATCTCGGTGGTGTTGCCGTAGAACCAGCCCCCGACGGTGCTCAGGGTGTTGGACCCCTTGACGATGACCTTGCCCGGGTTGATGGACGTCGAGCCCGCATTGATGCGGGAGACCGGGTCCTGGGCTCCCGTGGCGGCGTTGCTGGCGACGGTGGACAGGGCCGTGCCCCCGACCAGCACGGTGCCGGCCAGCACGGTGCCGGCGCGGATCTTCGCGGCGTCAATGCCCGCCGGGCCGATGTGGGTGTCGGCGATCCAGGCGTCTCCGATGACAGCGCTCGTCAGGTAGACCTTGCCATTCAGCACGTAGAAGGGGGTCACCTTGGCGACCCCGGGCATAACGACCTCGAACCGGTTCGCCAGCACGCTGAAGGTGCTGGAATCGGACGTCGAGGCGAGGCCGAAGCCCGAGACGTAGCCGTTGACGTCCACCTTGACGGTGTATTGGGCATACAGCCCGTTGATGCTGGTGGCCTGCTGCTGGACCGCGGCGTAGTTGCCTTCCGCGAGGGTCTGCACGGAGTTGACGAGGGAGGACACGGCCCCAAGGGCTGACGCCCGAGTGTCGGCCTCCTGCTGCACCATCGCGACTATCTCACCCGGGGCCAGGGACCAAGCGGAGGGGGTGTTGCCCTCCTCGAGCTGGACGTCGGTCACGTCCACTTGGGCGCCCGCGAGGTTGTACTGGAAGAAGCGCAACCGGCAGTTCTTGATCGCCGCCAGGGATGACTTCCACATGGTGCTGAAGGTCGTCCACTCCGAGGACGTCACGGCGAACGCCGTCTCGGGGAGGGTGTCCGGGTTCAGGTCGGCGTGCAGCTCGCTTGCGGCACCTGCGACCAGCCGGGCCTTGAAGGACAGCACGTAGTCGGTGTCCGGCTTCAACTCGGTGAGGACCGGGGAGACGACGCTCTGGGCGTTACCCGAGACCCTTACCCGGTACCGACTGGCGAAGGCCACGTCTTCCGTGACTGGGAAGGGGCTCGTCCAGCGGTTCAGGCGCGGCGCAAGGTTGGTCCCACCGGAGAACCGGGCGAACAGCTTGGTGATATCCTGGGCCACCGCGTTGAGGGCCGTCGTGCGGGCGCTGGTCTCCTCTTTCACCGCCGCCTCGATGTCCTCACCCATCTGGGTGGTGAGAGTGTCGATGCGGCGGGTGAGAGCCCCGTCCTCGTTTGCCCGGGCCGTGGCCTCAGTCTGGATGGCCGCGGAGATATCCTTCCCGATCTGGGTGGTGAGAGTGTCGATGCGGCGGGTGAGGGCCCCGTCCTCGTTTGCCCGGGCCGTGGCCTCCGTCTGGATGGCCGCCTCGATGTCCTCACCCATCTGGGCCGCGATGGTCGTGATCCTCTCAGCGAGGGCCGTGTCCTCGTTTGTGAGGGTGAGCACCTCGTCCTGGATGAGGGAGACCGCGTCCCCCACGGACGACGCCACCGTGTTGATGCTCTCGGTCAGAGCCTCGTACTCGAGGATGCGGGTCGAGCTCTCCGTCCGGATCAGGGTCTTGACGTCCCCTTCAACATCGTCCAGCAGCGTCCGCACGTCATCAATCGTGCTATCAATGGACGTCACCGTCCGGTCCAGCCGTGCCTGGGCGCTCTGCCGGACCTCATGAGTCGCCAGCACAGCCTCAAGGGCGGCCTCACCAGCCAAATCCAGGCTCGCCGGCAGGCGCTCGATGCGCTCGCCCAGTTCCTCCGCAAGGTCCCCCGGCTCGATGCGCAGCGCGGTCACCGGGCCAAGGGCGATCCACTCACCCTCGTTGCCGCTGGTGTCCACGGATGCGGCCCAGACCCAACGGGTGGCCCCCGCCGGCAAACCGGTCAGCGTCACCCGGCGCAGGCCCGCCCCAATCAGCATGGCGGCGGTCTTGTCGTCGACGGGCGCCACGTAGAAACGGACCTCCAGGGTGTCGACGTCTGCGGGGGGCGTGAACGTGAACACCGCGCCACCGTAGACCTCGGTCACCACCATGTCCGTGGGTGGCCCCGGCGGCACGTCGTCGCCCGTCGCGGCGATGGTCTTTTCCGGCGTCCAGTTGGACACACCGCCGACGGTGCGGGCGCGCAGCCGCACGCCGTAGGTGTAGCCGCCGACCACGTTGACAACGCAGCGGCCGCCCCCCGCCGGGATGAGGGCGGGACTCGACGCTGTGCCCGGCCAGCCGGTGGTCAGGCCGTCACGGATCTCCAGTTCGTAATCCAGATCGGGGACCTCGTCCCAGGTCACCACCAGCCGGATCAGCGCCACGCCGTCCGGACGCCCGCCGGCCGAGGCGACATCGAGCAGCGTGCCCAGAGCCAGGCCGGTCGGAACCGGAATGTCGAGTGATCCGGCGCCGTACGTCCCGTCCGGCTGCACCACCACAGGCTGCCCGGCCTGTCCGGCGTCGGGCGGCAGCAGAGCGTAGCGGCCGAGTTGCGTGGCGTAGACCCGCTGCTGCCCCGCCGGCCAGACGACACGGGTACCCCCGTTGGACGAGCCGTAGACCGCCAGATAGCGCAGCCGGTCCGGCGCCACCAGCCGCACCCGGACCAGCTCCGAGGTGAGCCCGTCCTCCCGGCACACCGTGGTCTCGTCACCGACAGCCATCCGGCTGGTGAAGGACCAGAAGGACGGCTCCGGCCCCTGAAGAATGATGTCGCCCTGGTCACCGGTCGAAGTGGTGACTTCCGAGGCGCGGTCAGGATAGACGAAGGCCATCAGAACCGCCGTTCTTTGATCTGGAAGGTTTTGGTGAAGATGCCGAGGCGGCTTTCGTTGACGCCGCCGGTGTCCACCGGCTTTCCCCACACCGTGTAGTGCGCAAGGTTCGGGGCGTTGGGCCGCGCCACCATCAGGATGTCGCCGGTCTTGCCGGCCAGCCGCTCGATCTCGAGCGCGACCTCGTCGCGCTCCCGGCGGGTCATCTCGCCGAACTCAGCGCTCAGAACGCGACGCCGTGGCCCGGCGCGGGAGTACATCTGGCCGCCGGCGCCGTCGCGCTCCTCCGACAGGTCTTCCCAGCGCACGCCCCAGTTCGCCTTGAAATTGAAGGCGAAGCGATGCAACGGCGCCAGGACCAGGCGGCCGGCGCGCGAAACCCCCAACTCCGCATCGGTGACGGCCACCTCCCACACCCGCGCGGTGACCGTCGCCGGCAACAGATGGATGGCGTAGTTGTGCGCGTCGTCGACATGCCCCGGCCCGGCGTAGGTGTAGAGCGGGGCGGCCGCCAGATCGGCCGCCGTCGCGGCCGCGCGCACCCGCAGGGTGGCGCTTGGTCCGGCGTTGACCAGAGGCAGCACCACCGCGTCCACCGGCTTGCCGGCGTGAAGATCGGCGCGAACCGCCAGTTCGGGACCGGTCTGCTCGTGATAGCGGGCCACGTGCTTGATTTGCAGCCGCTCCACACCCAGCGTGTCCGGTCCGGGGTGGAGGGCGGTCAGGGTGGCGGTGTCGGCGTGGTTGATCCAGCCGACCCGTGCCGTCAGGTTGTCCATGTCACACCTCAATAACCAGTTCGGTCCATTCGCCCTCGGCGACTTCCGCCACCACGCCGATCTGGCCGCCCTCCAGGCCATGGCCGTCCCATTGGATCGCCACCTCGTCCCCGATGTCGAAGAAGAAGGGGGGCGTGTCGGGCACGACCCGGTAATGGGCCCGGTTGCCGAGCCAGTGGGCCAGGGACGCCTGCAGGACGGTTTCGCAGCCGATCTTGTCGGCGAGGCAGGTCTCCACGGCGGCCGGATCCTGCGCGCCCAGATGAAGGCGGTCGCGGGTGACCTCGTCCTTCGCTTCCGCGATCTCCTGCCCCCGCGCCAGCCAGCGCCGCCGCTCCGGCCCGCCGACGGGGTCGGCCGCGCCAGGGGTGTCGTCGCCCTTGAGCTGGCTGGCGGTCTGAGGCGTCCAGTTGCGATCGTACCCGCCGCGCAACCGCCAAGGCGGCGGATAGACCTCCGTGGGAAGCTCGGCCGGCTGCAGGCTGATCAGCGTCCCTTCGGCCTTGGAGAGCAGGCAGCGCGGGGATCCCGTCGCCACCTTCCAGACACCGACCTGGAGTTGGCCGCGCCACGAGAACGCCCCCCAGCCGCAGGGCGCCAGAAGGCGCTGGATCAGCGACAGGACGGTCGGCTCCTCGCCGTGGGAGACGTAAAGCTGCACCTCGCCGGGCATGTCGGAGGCGAATCGCTCGAAATGACGGACGGATTTCCGCGTCGCCGGCAGCCCGCCGCGCCGGAAGGCCAGATCGTCGATCACCAGGGCGGTGGTGTTGAGATACACCCCGTTCACGACCAGACCGTTGAAATCGCAGGTCACGTCGCCCGCCGGCTCCGCCGCCAGCGTGAAGGTCGAGGATGCCAGATCGACGGACGCAAGGTCCGCGGGCAGTTGCGGGACGCCGGCGACATAGACCGCCCGCAGGGCGCGCGACGGGCCGTCGTTGAACTGGTAGGCCGGAACCGTCGTGGCGATCCGGGTCGGCGTCACGTTGTTGCACGGGCCATAGCCGAAGGGCCGGCGGCGGTTGGCGATTTCCGGCGGGGCGTCGTCCGGGTAGGTGGCGGTCTGGGCCGGCTTGTCGAGCAGGTAATCCCAGTCCCGCAGCCGGATGCGCACCGTGTCGTCGTCGCCGGGCACGATGTCCCGGGCCGTGCATTCGAAGACCACCTCGGTCGTTCCGTCGGGCCGCGGCTGCAGCACCTCGACCGGGCGCCCGTCGACGGCGACGCGCCGCAGCAGGTCGCTGCGCTCGCCCTCCAGATTGTCCAGTTCGAGGTCGCCGAGGCTGGCGTTGGCCCAGCCGCCGACCGTGCCGCCGGTCAGGATCGTGCGGCTGAAGGAGGGGGCCCGCAACCCGTCCTCGAACTCCCTGTGGTCGCGGTCGATGTAATTTATGGTCCCGTAACGCAGCATGACGTCTCCGATGGCGAGGGACAGGCGGTCGCGGCGGGCGCCGAAGGGGGCCGCGCCGAAGGGAGAGGCGCCGAACATGACGTACCCCTTGACGGTGGCGAGGGTGGTGCGGGCTGAGGCCCGCAATGGCGGCGGCGGAACGGTGGCCGGCACCGGGGGGTGCCAGACCGGCCGGCGGGTAAAGGCGCGGACCATGGCCAGGGACCGCCCCGCTTCGACGCGGGGCGGCGGACGGACGACGCCGCTCAGAACGAGCGGCGCCGGTTCCGTCACGGTCAAGGTCTGCTCCTCGATCCGGACGAGGAAGACACGCATCAGGCCGCACGCCCCGGCAGCGTGCCGGCGTCACCGGCCCGCTTGAACTGGCCGCGCAGCGCGGCCAGCGCCTTCTCCTGGCGCAAGCCGCTGTCCTTCAGCCCTTCGAGGACCGTGGTCAGGTCGGCGCCGTTGAAGACGACCGCGCGGAGCAGTTGCCGCAGCGTTTCCACCACCGCGGTGTCGGGGGCGGGCATCGAGGTTGTGGTGCCGCCGCCGCGCCGCAGGAAATCGACGCTGGCCCGGCTGGTCATCACCATCGAGCCGGTCGGCAGCCGGACCAGCTCCGGCCCGGCGTCGTTGACCATGGTGAGACCGGTGGCCGGTCCGCCGGCGCCATGGGGAAGCCGGTTGATCGCGTCGACGATGGAGCTGTCATAGGATTTGACGGCCGGAAGATTGGCGACCTCCCCCATGATCTTCTGCCAGAAGGCCGTAGCGCCTTGGCTGCCGAAGTAATCGGTGTAGGCGGTCAGCAGACGGTCGGCGGTGCTGGCCATCCGTCCCAGCGCGTCGTTGTCGTTGGCGGCCGCCTTCGCGAGATCCGCCTGGTACGCGCCCAGCGCGTTGGTGTAGGCGGTGGACGCCGAGACCCCGGCGGAGCTGGTGCCCAGCTTGTTGGTCAGCCAGTCGGTGAGCGATTCTCCGGACTGCCGCGCTTTTTCATAAGCCTGGGCCTGCTTCTCGAGAGTCTGCACCTCCTGCAGGCGGGCGCGGACGACCGGATCGGTGACCGCTGACAGCTCCCGCGCCTGCTCCAGCTCGGTCTGGTAACGGTCGAACTCCGCCTGGGACAGCTGGCCCAACGCCACCTGGGCGGCCCGGTAGCGCTGATCCAGGCCGGCCAGGGAATCCTGGCGGGCGATGTCGCGCGCCGCGGCAGCCAGCCCGGACATCACCGGATCGAGCTGAGCGAAATACTCGACCGCCTTTCCCAGCTGGTTGACGTCGAGGCCGGCAAAGATCGCCTTAGCCTGAGCCTCGTACATGTCGTTCGGGTTGCGGCCCGACATCAGGCTGTTGGCCCAATTGTTGTTCCACCAGGTCCGCACGTCGGTCAGCTGGTTCAGGTAGTCGGCTCCGCGGGCGCTGTTCAGCCCGGCGTCGAACGTCTTGCGGTAATCGCCGTAGATCTTCTCCTTCGCGGCGGCTTCGACATCGTTGATCAGGCCGACCAGGGCGGGATTCACCTTCCCCACCTGATCGCGGAAGGCGGCCATCTGCCCGTCCAGCTCCGCCACCGCCACCTGCACCGTCTGCCATTGCACCGGGTCCCGGATGTTGTCCAGGATCGCGGTCAGCTGGCCCGTCGCCATGGACGCGTAGTCCGCTTCCAGGCCAAACTCCTGCGCCAGCCTGAACTGGTCGACCATCGGCTGGAGGCTCTCGGCGGTCGCCGCGAAGGCCGATTTCTGGACTGCGTGCAGTGAATTGTCCAAATTGGAAAGTGCCGAGTTCGCCTGCTCGATGGACTTGGCCAGCGACAGCCCCTGGACGATCTTGTTCAAATCGCCGCTGTTCTGCGCAGCGTCGGACGCCAGGGCCTTGCCGACCAGCCCATCGGCGGTCAGCGTGCCCATCACCTCGCGGATGAACGCTTCGGGTGTCTGGGCCCTTTTGCCGTTGTTCACGACCTTGGGGCCACCGTCCACGAAGAAATACTGCTGTCCTTCGCGAACCTGCACGCCGAGCTGGGTCATGGCGTTGACCGCGGTGGCCACGGCATCGGTCACCGCCACCACATGGTCAGTGCTTCCGCCGTTGTCCGCATCGGCGCCGATGCGGACCAGCTTGCCGTTCTCGACCCGCAAGGTGGCGGCGGCGTTGGGGCCGACGGAGGCTTTCTGCGCACCGATGCCGCCGCCCAATGCACCGGCGACGGCACCGACCACGGCACCGGCCAACGTTCCGATGCCAGGAACGACTGAACCATAGGCCGCGCCGGCTGCCGCACCAGACAAGGCTCCAGCCCCGGCCCCCACCACCTTGCTGTTGCTTTGAGTGCCGGCCCAGCCGCCGAACAACGAACCAGCCGCAAAGCCAACCCCAGCCGAGCCGAGGACGCCTCCAATGGTCGCTCCGCCTGTGCTTGCACCGGACGGGACGCCTCCCAGGCCTACGGTTGTATTCCCGGCACCAGCCATCGCGTTGGTCATCCCGCCTGGCACCGCAGCCACACCGGCGGCATGCGCTCCGCCACCGGTCACCGAACCCATGGCGATAGACCCACTGCCGGTGATGCTGCCGGGCAAGGCCGCCGATGCCACCGTGCCGCCCCAAAGAGTGGTGTTCATCACACTGTCGTAAAGTCCAGACAGCCCCAACTTGTCTCCCACCCATGACAGCGCTTTCCCCCCGGCCCAGTTGGTCGCCATGGAGGAAACCTGTCCGGTCGGATTGCTGCCACCTTGGGCTGCGCCGTTGCCCGATGTCACAAAGGCATCCCACAGCGTCGGACCACTGGTTCCGAAGAATGCGTTCTTCAGCGGCTGAATGGCCGCCATCTTGACCAGATCGATGGCGAGTTCACCGATGATCGCCTTCGTGGTCTTGCCCCAGTCCAGCGCCGCAGTTTTGCCGGTGACGAACGCCTTCACCAGCGCGTCACCCATGCTGTCGAACGCCTTCTCCAACTTTTCGGCCAGAGCCACCCCAGCCTTATTAACTGTTTCCTCGGCCTTCTTCGGGTCGGCCGACGAATCACTGGCGGCCGCCGGTTTGGCGGCGGCGGCAACCGTGGCGTCGCGTTTTTCACCGGCGGAACTGGTTTGCACCGGAGCCGATTGCCGCGCCGCGGCGGTCTGGAGAGACCCCGTGGAGCCCTGCGCCTTGGTCAGGTCCCCGATCCGGCCGGACAGCGCCTCGAAGGCCGGACCGTTGAGATTCGCGGCGGCCTGGGCGGCGCTCTCGTGAATCTTTGCCATCGCACCGGCCCAGGACCCGGCGGAGGCCGTCGCGGTGGCGGTGCTGGCCGCCTGGGCACCGGCGGCGGCGTCCGCCGCCCGCATGCCAGCCACCCACCGCTCGTGCGCGGCGGTGGCCTTCCGGACGGCGGCGTCCTGCTGGACCAGGATGGCCGCGCGAAGCCGTTCCTTGTCGGCCAACGCGTGCTCGCTGGCTTCCAGATTGGTGAGTTCATCCGCGAAGCGGCTGGTGATCGCCGTCACCTTGGTCGTGAGCCGTTCGACATCCCCGTACTGGCGGGCAAGCTGCTCACCGGATTTGGTCGCGCGGACGGTGGTGGATATCCAGTCGTCGTAGCCGACGACCAGCTGTTCTGCTGCCATGGCTGCCTCAGCGGCGAGAGGTGATGATCAGGGCGGACGAATCCGCCGGTGGGGCGGCGTGGCGGGCAGGACGGAGGGGGCGTTGCTCATGCCCCCTCCCCGACCTCGCCGCCGGTCTGGGCGGCGCTCTGCCTGGACGTCTCGGCCCACCAGGCGAGGTACAGCTCGTCCATGTGATGGAGCAGCGTCCGCAGGAGGTCGGCGTCGACGGCGTTGCGGTCGGCGTAGGCCGTCACCACCGACCAGGGAATCCGGCAGGGCGTGGCGGGTCCAAGTCCGCCCGGACGCCAATGCCGGTCGTCGGTAAGGTCGTGCCACGCGCGCCAGACCCATCGGCACCAGGGCTCGACCTCCACCGCCTCCCCGAGCCCGGCCCGGCGCGCCGCGACGATCGCCACGGCGTCCGGATCCTCGTCCATCAGCTCGTCCAGCAGGTCGTCGGTCTCGGCCCGCCGGTCGAGCCAGTCCCGCAGCGCCGCGGTCAGTTTCCCCGGGCGGCCTCCAGCTCCTCGGCCTTGCCGTCCTGCGCCGTGGTGGCCGCACCGAAGGCGAGGTCGAGCAGCCTGGCGCCGCGCGGCTCCAGGATCAGGTCGCAGAATTCGGCGAAGGGCAGTTCGCGGCCGCCGATGACGCAACCCTCCACGTCGACCAGGCTGTGGTCGATCAGGCAGCGGGCGTTGATCCGGCGCTTGTGCGACACCGGCAACCGGTTGGTGTCGCCGTTGAAGCCCTTGGCCGCCTGACGCTGCTGGCGGGCCTGGGCGTCGTAGTAGGCGTCCGGCAGGCCCTTCGTCCTGATGCGCAGGCTGCGGTCGGGGTCCGGGGTGATCCACACGCCGTCGCGCGCGACGCGCTCGTCCACCAGCAGGTCGCCGAGGTCGTCGGTCTGCGGGGCGGCGGCCGGCTGGCCGTGCGAAACATGTTCGAAGGTCATGAGCGTCTCTCGTGCTTGGTCGTTGGTCGGGATGCGCGGAAGCGGGCGGGCGCCGACCAAACGCCCGCCCCGGTTCGCGCGAACCGTCTGCCGCCCGGTGGGGCAGCCTCGTTCCCGTTGGTCGCCGGGATGCCGGTTACTGGAAGAATTCGATCCGGTTCAGGATCAGCTGCGCGTTGGTCAGCGGATCGCGCGAGGCGGTCAGCTGCGCCGGCAGCGTGACGTCCTGGCTCTTTCCGCCGACGCCCGGATCGCCCTCACGGGCGGTGAGGCGCGGCGACTCCCAGATCATCGCCCGGCCGCATTTCTGCAGGCGGCAGTTGACGCCGATCTTCTCGCCGGACTCGATCCGCGACAGCAGGGCGCGGGAGCCGAAATAGGTGTCCAGTTCCACCTTCACGTCGCAGGCGCCGTCGCGGATCGCCACCGCCGCCGGGGCGGTTCCGTCGCCGTCGGACAGCGCGTCGCGGGTGCTCAGGTTGTTGATGATCGTGAACTTGATGGCGCGGGCCCAGTCGGGATTGCCCAGCGCCGCTCCGCCGACGCCGATCCGGCCGCAGTTCGCGGAGAAGGCCATCGCCGGATAGTCGACCATGTCCGGAGCGTCGGCCGGCGCAACGTCGAGCGCGACGCCGGACGAGCCGCCCTTCATGCCCATGAAGGCCACCGTCCCGGTCGCCGGCTTCTTCGCTTCGCCGCCAAATTCCAGGCTGTTCACCCGCATGCCGGTCTGGGCGATGAAGCTCGGCGGGTTCTGCTCCATGAAGCCGCGCTCCAGCGTCACCGAACGCACCAGCGACCCGTTCTTGATGACGTCCCCGTGCCAGACGCGGATCGTCTTGTCGGGGCCGGCATCGACCGCCCAGCCGGCCGGCCGGTTGTCCAGGGCCAGCTCATGCGGCGCGATGCCGACGATGCGGACCCAGGCGTTGCACGCCGCCGTGCCGTAACGGTAGGCGTCGGTCGTCCCGCCGATCTTGATCCACTGCCCAACCGACAGGCCCAGCGTGGTGAAGTCGAGAGCGGTGGACCCGAGCCCGGTCAGCGTGGTGGCGAGATCTCCGGAGGCTCCTTCGAACCCCACCACCTTCAGCCGCGCCGCGGCGCCCGGAGCGGCCTCGTCCAGCAGGCCGCCACCCGCGAAGACCGGAGCGGTGGCGGAGCCGGCGGTCACCTTGCGCACCCCGTTGTTGGCGGCCTCGAAACCGCTGAAGCGCACCAGATGACCGGCCGCGAAGGCCGGGCCGTCGGTCACGGCGACGATCTGCGCATCGGCGCTCACCGAGGCCACCGCCGACGCCGGCAGGCCGTCGTTGTCACGGAACGGCGTGTTCACCCAGTCGGCGCAGAAGGCGCTGACGATCTCGGAGTCGAGGAGGCTGCCCGGCACCGGATAATGCCATTCGATGCCGATCTGGCCGCCGTTGCTCTGGCCGACGCTCAGCGGATCGGCGTTCATACGGTCGTCGCGCAGCTCCCCGGATTCCTCATAATCGGTCTTGTAGGTCAGGCCGATCGAGGTCACCCGCTGCTGGCGCAGGCGCGGGGTGACGGGGGTGGTGCCGGGCACCGCTTCGAGGACACCGGCGAGGCGCACCCGGTTCGAACTGGTCATGTTGAACGGCTCCTTTCGGCCAAAAAAAAAAGCCGCCCGAAGGCGGCTTGGCGGCGGATGGGACCGGTCGTGGGATGGTCCCTCCGTTGGGATCGTGCCGTTCCGGTTCGCCCGATGGGGCAAAGGGAACACCCAGGTCCTTGGGTTCCTCCGCCGACGGGAACACGGGTTCCACCCCGGCGAAGAGGCACACGATCAAAACAACGACGCCCGCCGCGGCGGAGCCGGGCGGGCGCGGGTAACGCATTGTCTCCTACAGATTGGATTATATTCCTCGACTTGTAAAGCACTTTCTTGCTCCGTCCAGCAGATGCGTCGACGGCACCGCCCGAACGCCGTGGTCGCCGCCAACGGCGCGGTCCAGATCCGGCAGTCGGGATCATCGATGCGTCGATGCTCGGGTGGGCGCTGGACGGGGCGCGTCGGCATCGCCAAACTCTACGGAGGCGGGTTGAACGGACGAACCGACGAGGGGGAGAGGGGACGCCATGGCATTCGCCCACACTCTGGCCGGAACGCGGTACAGATTTCCCGATTTGAAGACGCTGCTCGCCCGCGCCTCGCCGCCGCGCTCGGGCGATGCGCTGGCCGGGCTGATCGCCGCCAGCGCGGCGGAGCGGGTGGCCGCGCAGATGGCCCTGGCCGACCTGCCACTGCGCCATGTCCTGAGCGAAGCGGTCGTCCCCTACGAGGCGGACGAGGTGACCCGGCTGATCGTCGATGGCCACGACGGCGCCGCCTTCGCCCCGGTCGCTCATCTGACCGTCGGCGGCTTCCGCGACTGGCTGCTGTCGGAGGCGGCGGACGCCGCGGCCCTGACGGCGCTCGCCCCGGGCCTGACGCCGGAGATGGTCGCAGCGGTGTCGAAGATCATGCGGCTGCAGGACCTGATCGCCGTCGCCGCCAAGACCCGCGTCGTCACGCGCTTTCGCAACACCATCGGCCTGCCGGGGCGCCTCTCCACCCGCCTGCAGCCCAACCACCCGGTGGACGACCCGCGCGGCATCGCGGCCAGCGTCCTCGACGGGCTGATGTACGGCAGCGGCGATGCGGTGATCGGCATCAACCCGGCCACCGATAGCGTGGAGGCGATGACCACCCTCCTGGAGATGCTGGAGGAGCTTCGCCTGCGCACCGGCGCACCGATCCAATCCTGCGTGCTGGCCCACGTGACCACGGCGCTGCGGGCGATGGAGCGCGGGGCGCCGGTCGATCTGGTCTTCCAGTCCATCGCCGGGACGGAGGCCGCCAACCGCGCCTTCGGCGTCTCGCTGGCCCTGCTGGACGAGGCGTGGGAGGCCGGACGGGCGCTGAACCGTGGCACGGTCGGCGACAACCTGATGTATTTCGAGACCGGCCAGGGCAGCGAGCTGTCGTCCGGCGCGCACGAGGGGGTGGACCAGCAGACGGTGGAGGCACGCTGCTACGCCGTCGCCCGCCGCTACCGGCCGCTTCTGGTCAACACGGTGGTCGGCTTCATCGGGCCGGAATACCTCTATGACGGCAAGCAGATCACGCGGGCCGGGCTGGAGGACCATTTCTGCGCCAAGCTTCTCGGCCTGCCGATGGGCTGCGACGTCTGCTACACCAACCACGCCGAGGCCGACCAGGACGACATGGACGCCCTGCTGACCCTGCTCGGCGTGGCCGGCTGCACCTTCATCATGGGGGTGCCGGGGGCCGACGACATCATGCTGAACTACCAGAGCACCTCCTTCCACGACGCGCTCTATGTCCGTCAGGTGCTCGGCCGCCGCCCGGCGCCGGAGTTCGAGGCGTGGCAGCAGGCCGCCGGGATCACCGATTCCGCCGGGCGGCTGCGCTTCGACCTCGCCGCGTCCTGCCTTCTGCCCGCCCTGCCCCTGCCGGAGGAGCAGCCATGACCGAGTCCAAACCGGTGCCCCTTCCCTCCCCGGCCCAACCCGATCGCTGGGCTCATCTGCGCCGCCACACCGACGCGCGGATCGCGCTGGGCCACGCCGGGAGCGGTCTGCCCACCGCCGCCCACCTCGCCTTCCAGGCCGCCCACGCCCAGGCGCGCGACGCGGTGCACACCCCGCTCGACGCCGCGGCGCTGCTGGCGGCGTTCGCGGAGCGCGGCTGGCCGGCGGCCGCGGTGACCAGTGCGGCGCCCGACCGCGCCGCCTACCTGAAGCGCCCGGACCTCGGCCGGCAATTGTCCGAGGAGTCGCAGCGCCGCCTGTCGGAGCCGGTCCGCGCCCCCGACGTCGTGCTGGTGGTCGGCGACGGGCTGAGCGGCACCGCCGTGCAGGCCAACGCCGTCGCGGTGCTGGAAGCCCTGATCCCTAAGCTCCAGGCGGCCGGGCTGCGGGTCGGGCCGGTGGTGGTGGCGGAGCAGGCGCGGGTGGCGCTGGGCGACCCGGTCGGCGCGCTGCTCCAGGCGCAGGCGAGCATCGTCCTGATCGGCGAGCGGCCGGGACTGAGCGCCGCCGACTCGCTGGGCCTCTACCTGACCTGGGAACCGCGGCCGGGCCGGGTGGACAGCGAGCGCAACTGCATCTCCAACGTCCGAACCGGCGGCCTCGCCCCCGCCGCCGCCGCCGCCCAGGCGGCCGCCCTGCTCGCCGCCATGTTTGCGCAGCGGCGGTCGGGCATCCTGCTCGACAGCGCGACTCCCGCCACCCCACCGGAACTGCCAAGCGGCGCCGTTCCGTAACCAATCCGCATCGGTGCGGCGACGGAATGTTCGCATTCGTCTTAATCCCATTGCGACAAGCGGCGATGCCAAGCACAATCCCCCGGCAAAACAACCGGGGCTCGGGGTGGCTGCGATGGGAAAGACGCGTGTGCTGGTGCTTGGCGGCGGGCTTGGGGGTGTGTCCGCCGCGCTGACTCTGACGGCGACCGAAGCGTTGCGCGAGACGTTCGACGTGACGCTGGTCAGCCACGGCTGGCGGCTGGGCGGCAAAGGGGCCAGCGGCCGCAACGCCAAGCAGGGCCAGCGCATCGAGGAGCACGGGCTGCACATCTTCCTCGGCTTCTACGACAATGCCTTCCGGATGGTGCGCGGCGCCTACGCGGAGTGGGACAAGCCCGCCGACTACGCCTTCCAGACCTGGACCGACGCCTTCCGCCCGCTGTATCAGGTGACACTGATGCAGGATATTCCGCGCTTCGGCAAGACCCGCTGGCACTCTTGGAACCTCAATTTCCCCGAGCGCCCCGGCACGCCCGGCGATCCGCGGTCGCTCGGCCCGAACGGCTTCGCGGCCTTCCTGATCGGCGCGCTGCAGAACCTGGTCGCCAAGCACGACCATCTGCCCGGCCACCTCACCGCCAAGCTCGGGCTGGACGCCCTCGACAAGGCGCGGACCCACATCGAGGAGGCGGGCGACGGCGCGCTGGACCACGGGCTGATCGTGGATCTGCTCAAGATCGTCCAGAAGGGCTTCCAGGCGGTCCTGGAGCCGCTGCTGAAGCTGTCGGACGAGGGCTGGGAGTTCGCCTGCTTTGCCGATTTCGGCCTTGCCTTCGCCATCGGCTGCTTCGCCGAGGTGCTGCCCTATGGGAAGGGCGGCTTCGACCGCATCAACGGCGAGGACTTCCGCGAATGGCTGCAGAAGAACGGCATCTCCGACACCTTCGCGTGGTCGGCCCCGGTGCGCCTGCTCTACGACATGTGCTTTTCCTACAAGAACGGCGAAGCGACCGACGGGCCGGAGAACGCGCGCTTCGCCGCCGGTGCGGCGGCGGAGATCCTTCTGCTGATGGGCTTCGCCTACAAGGGCGCGCCGCTGTGGAAGATGAACGCCGGCATGGGCGACACCGTCTTCACGCCCGCCTGGTTCGTGCTGAAGCAGCGCGGGGTGGACATCAAGCTGTTCCACCGCCTGACCAAGCTGGAAACCTCGGAAAACGGCGCCTGGGTGGAGCGGGTGCACCTGAACCGTCAGGTCGATCTCGTCAACGGCGCCTATGACCCGTTCGTCAAGGTCGGCTACGGCGACGACGGGAAATGGCTCTACTGCTGGCCGTCCGAGCCGGACTGGAGCCAGATCGTCGACGGCGACAAGATCCGCGACGCCGGAATCAACCTGGAATCGGTGTTCTGCCACTGCACCGCCGGGGAATCGGTGCTGGAGGTCGGCAAGGAGTTCGACCTCGTCGTCCTGGCCATGCCGCCCGCCGCGCTGGCCGACCCGGCGGCCGAGTTGATGGACGCCAATCTGCGCTTCAAGCAGATGGTCGAGGTCACCCCGGCGGTGCCGACCCAGGCGGTCCAGCTCTGGATGACGCCGAGCATCGAGGAGATGGGCTGGAAGGCCGGTCCGACCGCCATGACCAGCTATGTCGAGGAACTCGACAGCTGGGGCGAGATGAGCCACCTCATCCCCGCCGAATCCTGGCCGTCCGGCACCGTCAAGGCCGTGGAGTATTTCTGCGGCACCGCCCGCTGGCCGGCTGGCGCCCCGCCCTACGCCTGCGGCCTGCCGCAGCGGATGGCCGCGGACGTCCGCCGCGACGCCACGCAGTGGCTGAACGCCAACATCGGGGTTCTGTGGCCCAACACGGTCAAGGACGGCGTGTTCGACCAGAGCCAGGTCTATTCCTCCTACTACCGCTACAACCTCGACCCGTCGGAACTCTACGTGCAGTGCTTCCCGGCGACGGTGGAGACCCGCCTGAAGCCGGGCGACAGCGGCTTCGTCAACGCCTTTCTGGCGGGTGACTGGACGCGGACCTGGTTCAGCGCGGGCAGCGCCGAGATCGCCGTCCTGTCCGGAAAGCAGGCCGCCGAGGCCATCGCCCGTCAGACCATCGACCTCACCCCGTCCGATTGAGAACCCTGATTCAATGCGCGTAATCGCAGCGTTTGCCGCGGCGGCCACTCTGGCCGCCGCGTTTCCGTCCCATGCCACCGACGTCTACACCTTCGAAGGGTTCGGGGCCGTGTCCATGGGCATGGGCGGCACCGGGGCGGCGTCCGACATCGGCGGCGCCGCCATGATCTTCAACCCGGCGACCCTGACGCAGCGCTCCTCCTCCTACCTGGAAGGCGGGCTGGTGGTCGCCGCCCCGACCGGGCTGCGCGCCACGCAGACACGGACCGGCGAGGTGGCGCACGGCAAGGACACCTTCCCCTTCCAGGGCTACTACATCCCCCAGGGCGGGTTCGTCTGGCGGCATGAAAATCTGGCCCTGGGGCTGGGCGCCTACGCCCAGGGCGGATTCGGCACCGATTACGGCGAGGGCAGCTTCATGGCCCGCCTGCCGTCCGGCGTCGACAGCGGGCTGCGCACCAGCAGCGAGGCGATGTTCATGCGCGTCCCGCTGGCCGCCGCCTGGGACGTGACGCCGAAGGTCACGGTGGCGGGCGCCATCGACTATGTGCGGGCGGGTCTGGGCTTCCGCGTCCTCCAGGGTGCCGACCAGCTCGGCGCGCTCGCCAACAGCGGACGGCTGACCGGACAGGGGCCGATGCTGGGCGCGGCCAGCGCCATGGTCGGGATGGGCGGCGGCGTCTATTTCGACATCTTCGACCCGTCGATCGCCCGCGCCGGGGTGGAGGGCGACGGGGTCAGCGGCCGGCTCGGCCTGACCTGGAAACCGCAGGCCGACACCACCGTCGGCGCCTTCTACCAGTTCCGCACGGCGCTCAACAACCTGACCGGCGACGGCTCGGTGATCGTGCTGGCGCCCGACGGGTCGCGGCTGACACAGCCTGCCAAGTACACGCTGGGGAATTTCCAGCTCCCCGCCGAATTCGGCATCGGCGTCAGCCACCGGCTGCGGCCCGACCTGACCCTCGCCTTCGATTACCGGCGCGCCTTCTGGGCGCAGGCGCTGCGCCAGTACAACATCCGCGTCGACGTGCCGGGCCTCGGCACGGTGTGGGAGACGCTGCCGCAACGCTACCGCGACATCAACATCTTCGCGGTCGGCGCCGCCTACCGGGTGACCGACGCGCTGACCCTGCGGGCCGGCTTCCGCTGGGCCGACAAGACCGCCCCGGCGGAGGACATCGTCTCGGTGATCCCGGTGGTCATCACCAAGCACGCCGGCTTCGGCGTCGGCTACGCCTTCTCCGAGACGCTGCGGCTGGACGGCGCCTTTTCCCACGGCTTCCAGGAGTGCGTGAGCAACAGCACGCCGCCCAACGGCTCCGCCGTCAATCCAGGGAAATTCTGCAACGGGACCGACATCGTGGCGCTGAGCCTCAGCGCCTCGTTCTGAAGGCCTCTCATATCTGAAGAACGGGCGCCGGCCTTCCCTCGGGCCGGCGCCTCTTTCCTCACTCCGCCTGCCAGACCACCCGGCCGGGGTTGGCGCGGAAGTCCATGTGGATCTGCATGGCGAAATCCACATGGACGGTGGCGCTGCCATCCGGCCCGGCCGCGAAGCCGAAGTCCGAGATGACCTGATGGCTGGCGTAGTCGGCCACCCGCAGCGTCCAGTCGCCGCGCATCGGCCACGCGCCGCGGAAGCGGTCGACGTGCATCGGGCAGTCGATCAGCGCTTGGTAGCAGGCCCGTTCGCTGTCCGGGGCGTCGCGGAACTGCTTCAGGTTGATGACCGGCACCGTGCCGGCGAGAAGCGATTCCACCGCCTTGACGGCGACCTCCACCCCCTCGACCAGCCCGCCGGGGCTCAGCAGGGCCTTCAACGCGTCGCCGAGGTCGGCGGCGAGATCCTCAAGGCTCTGCCACGCCGAACCGGGGGTCCACGGCCCGCCCTCCACCGTCAGCAAGGGGGCGAACACCCCCTCGCAGTCGGAGGACAAAGTGCGGAACAGCGTCGTCTCGCAGACGAAGCGCGGGTTCTCGGCCCCCTCCTCCGGCAGCGTGATGCGGCCCAGCGACTTGGCGAACCCCCAGCCCTCGCGGCCGCAGACCAACGGAATGGTCGCGTCCGGAAAGACGTAGGGCATCCACAGCACCAGTCGCGGCCAGTGGCCGGGCCGATGCTCGATCAGCGGCAGCCACAGCGAGGCTTCCCGGTAGGGAATCCAGCCGAACGGCTCGGTCGGGCTGGTGCAGCGCCCCACCGACAGGAAGGTGCACAGCGCCACCGGACCGGCCACCGTGTAGCGCACCGCCCCGGCGGGCGCCGCGTTCAGCAGCTTGTCGACCAGCGCCTGGGTGTTCTCCGGGTTGCTGCGCACGACGAAGGCGGTGGCGAGGCTGTCGGTGAAGACGCCGGGTGCGGCGATCGACACCTCGCCGTGCCCGGCGAAGGAGACGTAGAGGGGGGCGGTCACGACGGCGCCCCGTTCAGGAAGTTCTCGCCGGAGATGAACAGCGGCGTTCCGGAGATCGCCCGCGCCGCCTGCATGCCGGACATCACCGTCGCCTCGATGCAGGAGGTGTTGAAGCCGGTGCGGACCCAGCAGCCGGCCAGGAACAGGTTGTAGAACCCGCTGTCGTCGGTGCGCAGGCGGAACTTGGTGGAGCCGGCGGCGCTGCCCGGCAGCGTTTCGGTCGGATCGACGTTGGCGCGGATGATCTGGTGGGACAGCCGCTCCCGCCCGGTGCCGTTCCACGGGTCGTAGAGAACGTTCCAGTTGAAGCCGACGCCGCCCTGGCCGGAGACCGTCGCCTTTGGCCAGAAATTGCCCATGTAGGCGTCCAGCCACTCCGCCGCGCTGTTCGTGACGTTGTCCAGCGCCTCCTTCGGCACCGCGAGGTCGGTGGTCGGCCGGGCGACCAGACCGGTCTGCCAGACACCGCAGATGTAATGCACCGACTTCGGCGCGCCGGTCTCGCCGGGGCGGAACTCGTAGGGCAGCGTCTGTCCCATCTCCGCCCAGATCGACCAGGGCTCCGGCCCGGCGACGGCGGCGGGCTGCCCCGGCTCCCAGCCCAGCCCCTGGAGGTCGGGGCCGCACCACAGCTGCATGGACAGCGTCGGGATGATGCCGATGTTGCTGGTCATCGCGTTGAAGGCCGGCGAGGCCGCCTGCAACTCCGCCGCCAGCGTCGGCTGGTCGTTCATCGCCTTGAAGCCGCCCATGGAGATGCCGAGGACGGCGACGTCGAAGTCGCGGCCGCGCTGCAGCGTCTCCGACCCGACCGGCTCCCACGCGCACCAGTGCGATTCCAGCGAGGAGTTGTTGGTGGCGAGCGCCGCCTGGACCTTGTCGGCGTCCTTGATCTGGTCCCACAGCGGCTCCAGCGGCCAAGCCAGCAGGAACTTCCTGTCCTCCAGCGGCACGGTGATCAGCGGCTGGTAGTCGTCCCCGCCGTCGGCCAGATCGACCTGCCGGGCGAGGCGGACGGTCTCGACCAGCGCGCGGTCCTCGGACAGGCCGATGTCCTCGACGCGGCGGAAGAACTTCACCTTTACGCCGTTCTGGAGCAGGGTCTGGTAGATGGGCGCGATGATGACCTCGCCCATGCCCGCTTCCATGTTCCACATCACCGATTCGCGGCAGGTGGCGAACATCCGCACGCAGGACTGCGCCGCGACGCCCGCGCCCCAGTTGGGCTGCCGGTAGTCGCCGTCCTTGTACTGCATGAACGTGTCGTAGCAGGTGCGCAGCGAGCAGCTCTGCTTCAGCGCCTCGGCGTCGCCGCCGTGGCGGATCAGCCAGTCGGTGAACTCCAGCTCGTCCAGCGAGTCGGCGGTGCGCTTCTCGATTCCGAAATCGGCGATGACGCCGACGGTGAAGGGAATCACGAAGGCCAGCAGGTCGCGCGCCACGTGGTTGCGCGGCAGGGTCGCCGCGGCGGCCTCGATCAGCCGCAACAGCGTCATCAGGTCGTGGAAATGCTCGACCGGCGCCGTTGCCGACGGCGTGGACCCAGGCCCATTTCGCTGCCCGTCGGCCAGTGCCCGGATCAGCCGGTGGGCTGCGACAGCGGCGTCCTTCGCGGTGGTCACGGCGGCGCCCTTCAGCAGCGCCTCGGCCTGCGCCAGATGACGGACCTCGCGGTCCTTCCAGCCGCGGATCGCGTCGGCGAAGCGGGTGGCGAGCGGCGCCGGAAGAACCTGCTGGTCGGCCGGCAGGACGGGCATGGGCGCGACGGTGCGGCCGTCGACGTGGACCAGCTTGCCGTCGACGATCAGGCCACTCAGCGCGTCCCAGTTCTCGAAGACATCGCGCACCACGCCGACCAGCGACGCGATGGCCTGCGGCAGCGTCGGCATGACGTTGGCCGAGCCCGGCTCGCCGCCCAGCACCGGCCAGGTCAGCGGCCAATAGGCCGGCTTGCCGCCGTCCAGCACCATGCCGATGGGGGTGAAGCGCTGCGGCTTCAGCACATCCCGCCAGGACTGGAAGGTGTTGTCCGGCGAGCGCTTCCAGACGCCGAAGACGTCCTGGAGCATTTTGAAGGCATTGTTGTAGAAGCCGAACCAGACATGCAGGCCGTGCTCCTGGATGCGGTTCCACTGGTCGCGCCCGGTGGCGCCCTTGCCGCCCAGCCGCCAGCCCATCTGATAGATGGTGACGTCGAAGCGCGCCCGCTTCTCGTCCGTGTCGGACAGGAAATGCGCCGTGGTGAGGGCGCCGACGCCACCACCCAGAATTGCAACCCTCGTCTTCGCCATGCTCTCCCCCCGCAGATCCGGCATCCCCGCGACGGCGCCGCGGTATTTCGCGGCACTCGTCAGAAATTACGGAGGAGGTTAGCATAAATTGTCGTAGCGCAATTGAACTATTACGCCGTTTCGCCGATGCTGTCCGCCTATGACTCGTGCGATCGCAAAGCAAAAATCATGCAAAACCCCGGCCGGCACGCCCTGCGCTTGCTCCACCGTGGCGCGACCTTCTATAACGGATACCGCAACCACGCGACATAAGGATGCTGCGTCGTGATCGGGGCCATCCCCACCGCAACCTTGCCCGCGTTACCGGGCTTCCGCGTTGTCGAGACGCTGCATGTGGGGGCGCGCTCCACCGTGCTGCGCGCCGTCCGGCGCGACGACGGCCTTCCTGTCATCTGCAAGCTCCTGTCGGGCGCGGACGTCGGCGGCGAGGACAAGGCGGCGTTCCTTCGCGAATTCACCATCACCCGCCGGTTGCGCCACGCCGGAGTCGTGGAGGCGCTGGATTGCGTGCCCCATGTCAACGGGCTGATGATGGTGTTCCGCGACATCGGCGGGACCGCCCTGGACAGCCTTCCCGACTTGCGGACGGAGGACGTGGCGGTCTTCCTGCGGATGGCGATGCAGGCCGTCGAGGCACTGGCCGCCGTGCACGAGGCCGGGATCGTCCACAAGGACATCAGCCCCGGCAACCTGATCTGGAACCCGGCGACCGGCCAGTTCAACCTCATCGATTTCGGCATCGCGTCGGAGCTGTCCCGCGAAGAAGCGGGCGACACGGATGTCGGCAGCATGGAAGGCACGCTCGCCTACATGGCGCCGGAGCAGACCGGGCGGATGAACCGGTCGGTGGACTACCGCTCCGACTTCTACGCGCTGGGCGCCACCTTTCACGACTTCCTGACCGGCCAGCCCCCCTTCCCGTCCGGCGACCCGCTGGAGCTGGTGCATTGCCACATCGCGCGGACTCCCGTCCCGGTGCACAAGCTCAACCCGCTGGTTCCCGAGCCGCTGGCCGCCATCGTGGCGCGGCTGATGGCCAAGAACCCGGAGGAGCGCTACCAGAGCGCCTTTGGCCTGCGCGCCGACCTCGAACGCTGTCTGACCGAATGGCGCAGCCACGGCCGCATTGCGCCCTTTGCGCTGGCCAGCCGGGACGTCCGTCCGGTGCTGCGCATCCCGCAAAAGCTGTACGGCCGCACCGCGCAGTTCCGCGCCTTGCTCGATGCCTTCGGGCGGGCCGCCGGGGGCGGGTTCGAGGCCCTGCTGATCTCCGGCTATTCGGGTGTCGGCAAATCGGCGCTGGTCCGCGAACTGCACAAGCCGGTGATCGGCCGCCGCGGCTTCTTCATCACCGGCAAGTTCGAGCCGCTGAAGCGGGACATCCCCTATGCCCCGGTGATCGAGGCCTTCAAGACCCTGGTGCGGCAGACCTTCGCCACCGGACCGGAGTCGCTGGCGCTGTGGCGTGCCCGCCTTCTCGCCGCGCTCGGACCCAACGGACGGGTGATCACCGATGTCATCCCGCATGTGGAACGGCTGATCGGCCCCCAGCCGCCCCTGCCGGAGCTGGGTCCTGTGGAGGCGCATGAGCGCTTCATCTATGTCTTCCGCAATTTCGTCCGCGTCTTCGCCGGGGCGGGTCATCCGCTGGTGCTGTTCCTGGACGATCTGCAATGGGCCGACCTCGCCACGCTGAAACTCCTGGAGGGGCTGGCCGGCGATCCCGACCTCGGCCATTTCCTGCTGGTCGGCACCTGCCGCGACACCGAGGTCGACGCGCTCCACCCGCTGCGCCACACGCTCCAGGTTTTCGGCGAGCGCGGCGTGCCGGTCCGCGACGTGTCCCTCGGCGGACTCGACGCCGACGCGGTGGTGGCGCTGCTCTCCGACACGCTGCACGCGGCCCCCGACGACGTGCGCCCTCTGGCCGAGCGGCTGATCGCCAACACGCTGGGCAACCCCTTCTTCCTGGGGCAATTCCTGGAGTCGCTGGAGCAGAGCGGGCTGATCGCCTACGACGGCCTCGCCGGGGTGTGGAACTGGAACCTGGAGGCCATCGAATCCCAGCGGATGGAACGGATGGTCGACGACGTCGTCACCTTCGTGGTCCGCCGCATCCGCGAACTGCCCGCCGAGACGCTGGCGGTTGTCCAGACCGCCGCCTGCATCGGCAGCGCCTTCGATCTCGCCACGCTGGCCGACGCGAGCCGGCGGTCCTCCGCAGCGACGGCGGCGGCGCTGTGGCCGGCCCTGCACAGCGGTCTGGTGGTCCCGGTGGGCGACGCCTACCGCTACGCCGACATGGACAGCGTGTCGCCGCGCGCCACCTACCGCTTCGTCCATGACCGGGTGCAGCAGGCGGCCTACAGCATGCTTCCGGACGCCGACGCCCTGGCCTGCCATCTCGCCGTCGGCCTCGTCCTGGAGCGGGGCGGCGATACCTCCAGCGAGCGGGCCGCGGACCGGCTGTTCGCCATCACCAACCAGCTGAACCGCGCCGTGACCCTGCTGTCGCCGGAGCAGAGGGAGCGGCTGGCCCGCTACAACCTGCTGGCTGGACAGGCGGCGCGGGCCTCGGCGGCGCTCGGGCCGGCCTTCGACTATCTCATCACCGGGGTCGGGCTGCTCCCCGCGGACGGTTGGTCCCGCCTGTACGACCTGGCGCTCAGCCTGCACGCCGAAGCGGCGGAAATCGCGGCGGTGAACGGCGACGTCGCCGCGGCGACGCCGCTGGCCGAGGCCATCGAGGCCAACGCCCGCACCGTCCTCGACCGCGCCCTGGCCTACGAGACGCAGATCCAGATGCACGTGTCGCGGCAGAACCTGCCGGCGGCGCTCGGTGCCTGCCGCACCGCCCTGGGCCAGCTCGGCAGCCCGATCCCGGAGCGGGCGGACACCCGGCATGTGCTCAAGGAACTCGCCACGACCAAGCTGGCGCTGCGCGGCAAGGGCGAGGAGGATCTCGTCAACCGTCCGCCCCTCACCGACCCGCGCCTCCTGACGATCGGGCGGATCGTGTCGCGCGTGCTGGCGAGCGCCTACCTGCACGACACCAACCTCTACACGGTGCTGTTGCTGCGCATGGTCCGCCTGTCGGCGACCGAGGGAATCCTGCCGGCTTCCGGCATCACCTACGCCACCTACGGGCTGCTGCACTGCGCAATGCTCGGCGACGTTCCGGCGGGCGCCATGTACGGGCGGGTGGCGCTGCGCGTGCTCGACCGGCTGAACGCCAACCAGGGCCGCGCCCAGACGCTGTTTGTGGTCCATCTGTTCATCGAGGTCTGGCACCAGCCGGTGGCCAAGGCGCTGGCCGGCCTTCTCGACGCCCACCGGATCGGCCTGGAGACCGGCGACATCGAGTACGCCGCCTATTGCCTGAACAACGCGGTCGCCCAAGGGCTTTTTCTTGGCCACCCGCTGCGGCAGCTCCAGCAGACCGCGGCGGGCCACGCCGCCGCCATCGCGCGCCTGAACCAGCAGACCGCGGCCGGCGTGTTGCGGCCCCACCAGCAGCTCATCGCCAATCTTCTGGGCGAGTCCGACGACCCCACCGCCTTCGCCGGACCCCACGTTACGGAAGCGAGCGACGTCCCGGCCCTGGCCGCCAGCGGCAACCGCCTCGCCCTGGACACGATGCACAGCCACTTGGCCTATCTGAACCTGCTGTTCGGCCGGATCGACGAGGCGCGGCGCTGCATGGCGAAGCGCCGCCCCTTCGCCGACGCCTCCATGGGCATGGTGATGAACCTGCGCATGCGGGTGGTCGCCGCCCTGATCGACTTTGCCGCCTGGGATCGCCTCCGCCCCGCCGAGCGGCTCCGCGCACGGGCCGCGGCGCTCGGGCTGGAGCGCCGGCTTCGCGGCGCGGTCCGCCACGCGCCGATCAATTTCCGTCACCTGCTGGCGCTCGTGGTGGCCGAACGGCTGCGCGCCACGGGACGGCTGGACAAGGCGCACCGTTACTATCAGACCGCCGCCGAGAGCGCCCGCGAGCAGGGCTTCACCCACGACGAGGCCTTCGCCTGCGAGCGGGCCGGCGAGGCCGCGTTATCGCGCGGTGACCGCTTCACGGCGAAGGCGATGCTGTTCCAGGCCCGCCACGCCTACCGGCGCTGGGACGCGCTGGCGAAGGTCAGGGCGCTGGACGCCCGGCTGGCCGAGCTGTTCGGCGAGACGGCGGCGGACCAGAGCCCCGCCGACGACGGCTTCCCGCCTCAGCGCCCGGTCACCTCCTCGTCGCGGCGGCGCTCCTCCTCCGGGTCCAGCTCCCACATGGTGGACGTGGAGACGGTGATCCGCACCTCGCAGGCGCTGGCGCAGGACATCCGCCTGGGCGATCTGCTGTGGACGCTGATGAAGCTGATGATCACCAACGCCGGGGCGACGCGGGGCTGCCTGCTGCTGCCGACCGACGGCGCGTGGCGGATCGAGGCCGACGCCACGAGCGAGGGCGACGCCGCGGAGGTGTTGCAATCCCGCCCCCTCGACGACGCGGCGCCGGTCCTGGTGCGCGGCGTCGTCGACGCGGTCATCCAGACCGGGGAGCCGGTCGTTCTGGCCGACGCCGCGAACGAGGGCGATTTCCAGTACGACCCCTACACGCGGCTGGCCCAGCCGCGCTCCGTTCTGTGCCTGCCCCTGCGCAACCGCAACCAGATGGTCGGCATCCTCTATCTGGAGAACAACCTTGCCGCCGGCATCTTCAGCCCGGAGCGGCTGGAGCTGCTCGATCTTCTGTCCGTGCAGATCGCCATCTCCATCGAGAACGCCCGCCTCTACGACGGGCTGGAGCGGCTGAACCGCACGCTGGAAGCCCAGGTGGCCGAGCGGACCCGCGAGGTGGCCGAGCAGTCGCAGCTTCTGCGCGCCACCCTGGCCAGCATGTACGACGGCCTGGCGGCCTTCGACGCCGAGGAACGGCTGCGCGTCTGGAACGAACGCGCCATGGCTCTTTTCAGCCTGCCGGACGCGCTGCGCCGCGTCGGCGTTCCTTATCAGGAGCTGAGCGCCGCGGTGAACGCCTCTGGCCAGCTTCTGACCGCACTGGTGCCCTCGCCCCTGGTCAGCAGCCCCAGCGAGATCGAGTTCGCCGACGGCCGGGTCATCCAGGTCCGCAGCAATCCCATGCCGGACGGCGGCATGGTCCAGGTCTATGTGGACGTGACGGTGGACCGCAGCCGCGAAAGCGAGCTGCGCGACGCCCACGAGCAGCTCCACGCCGCCCACGCCCAGCTCAAGTCCGCCCAGCAGCAGCTTGTCCAGGCGGAGAAGATGGCCTCTCTCGGGCAGCTCGTCGCCGGGGTGGCGCATGAGATCAACACGCCCATCGGCATCGTGATGACAAGCGCCTCCTATCTCGGCGAGAAGATCAGCGCGCTCGAAACGCTGTCCGACACCGGCAAGATGCGCCGGGCCGACTTCCAGGACTTCATGCAGGCCGCGCGCGACGCCGCCACGCTGATGATCAGCAACGCCACCCGCGCCGCCGATCTGGTGCAGAGCTTCAAGCAGGTCGCCTCCGACCAGACGCGCAGCGACCGCCGCCGGTTCGACCTGCGCGGCTATCTGGAGGAGGTTCTGGTCAGCCTGCGCCCGACTTGGCACCGCCCGGGGCACGAGGTGAGTCTGGAGTGCCCCAAGGGCATCGAACTGGACAGCTACCCCGGCGTGATCGCCCAGATCGTGACGAACCTCATCACCAACTCGATCAACCACGCCTACCGGGAAGGCGAGAAGGGCCGAATCCTGATCACGGCGCAGACACTGGAGAACGACGGGGTGCGGCTGGTCTACCGGGACGACGGTTGCGGCATCCCGGCGGAGAACCACGGCAAGGTGTTCGAGCCCTTCTTTACGACGCGGCGGGGCACCGGCTCGACCGGGCTCGGCCTGCACATCGTCTTCAACCTGATCACCGGCCAGCTCGGCGGCACCATCCAGCTCGACAGCCGGCCCGGCGAGGGAACGCGATTCACCGTCGAGTTCCCCTGCCGTGCCCCCGGAAAAACGCCGCAGAGCTGAGACGGCGGACGCTTACTCCGTCTCGGGGTGGCGCTTCTCGAACGCCCAGACGCGCTCGAAGCCCATCAGGCGGGTGAAGTCGGGGAAGGGATAAAGCTCTCCCCGATACTCGGCGCTCGACCCCTTGGCGAGGATTTCGCCGTAGGCGCTGCGCAGCACCGCGGCCATCGCCAGGAAGCCGGTGGCCGGGAAGATGGCGATGCGATAGCCGAGCTCCTCCAGTTGCGCCCCGGTCATCACCGGCGTGCGGCCGCCCTCCACCATGTTGGCGATCAGCGGCTTGCCGATGGTCCGGCAGATCCGTTCCATCTCCGCCTCGCTCTCCGGGCTCTCCACGAAGATGATGTCGGCCCCGGCCTCGGCGTAGGCGTCGGCGCGGCGCAGCGCCTCGTCGAGGCCGAGCGTCGTGCGGGCGTCGGTGCGGGCGATGATCAGGAAATCGCTCGACGACCGCGCCTCGCAGGCGACGCGGATCTTGCGCACCATATCGGCCATGGAAATGACCCGGCGGCCCGGCGTGTGGCCGCACTTCTTCGGAAATTCCTGGTCTTCGAGCTGGATGGCGGCGGCCCCGGCCTCCTCGTAGCCGCGGATGGTGAAATCGACGTTGAGAAGGCCGCCGTAGCCGGTGTCGCCATCGGCGATCAGCGGTGTGGTGGTGCCGCGCGCGATGGCCCGCACCCGGCCGACCATGTCGCTGAAGGTGGCGAGCCCGGCGTCCGGCAGGCCGAGATGGCTGGCGACGGTGCCGTAGCCGGTCATGTACAGCGCGTCGAACCCCATGCCGTCCGCCACCTTGGCCGAGATCATGTCGAACACGCCGGGGGCCGAGATCAGGCCCGGCTGCGACAGGCGCTGTTTGAGGGAAATGGTCATGTCGTTGGAATCTCCGGAAGTCTTCACGAGGCCCGCCGGTGCATGCGCCGGTCGATGTGCAGCAGGCCGGCGCTGATGAGCACGGCGGTGGTGGCGAGGATCAGCACCACGGCCATCATGGTGCGCACGTCGTGCCCGCCGATGGCGTTCATGACGAGGTAGCCGAGGCCGCGCTGCGAGGCGAACATCTCGCCGATCAGCACGCCCAGCAGGGTCAGCGAAAAGCCCACCCGCAGGCCGGACACCAGTTCCGGCAAGGCGGCGGGCAGAATGATGGTGGAGACGAGTTGGGGCGGCGACAGGCGCATCACCCGCGCGCTGCGCAGCATCACCGGCGGGATGGTGCGGACCGCGTTCATCGTGAAGATGATCACCGGGATGATGCCGTGGATCGTCCCGAAGGCCACCTTGGCCGACAGTCCCAGCCCGAAGGCGAGCAGGATCACCGGGTAGAGCGTGATCTTGGGCAGCGAATAGAGCGACACCAGGATCGGCTCCGCCACCTCCCCGGCCAGCCGGTTGATGCCGAGAGCGATGCCGATGGTCAGCCCGCCGAACACCGCCAGAAGCAGCGAATAGAGCAGCGCGACGCCGGTCTCCGCGACGTGCGGCCAGAAGGTGGCGGAGCCCAGCAGTTCCACCGCACGGGCCAGCGTATCGGCGGGCGAGGTCAGGGCGACGCTGCCGACGATCCAGTGCAGCACCTGCCACAGGGCCACCAGCGCGACGATGACGAGAAGCGTGTCGGTCTTTCTGTGCATGGCCGTCAGCGCCTCCGCCGCTGCATGATCCGGCGCTCCCAGGTGAAGAGCACCGCGTTGAGCACCGTCACCAGGACGATGATGAACAGCATCAGCGCGTACATCCGCGCATTGTCGAAGTTGTTGAAGGCATAGGCGATGCTGTAGCCGATGCCCGAGGAGGACATGATGAACTCCGCCGCGATGACGCCGATGAAGCAGTAGGCGATGGCGAGCTTGGCCCCGGTGAACAGATAGGGCGCCGCGCTGGGCAGCTTGACCATCAGCGCCGTTCGCACCGGGTCCATGCCGTGGACGCGCGCGGTCTTCAGCAGAACGCGCGGAATCCGATCGAGCCCGTTCAGCGTGTTGATCAGCATCGCCACAACGCCGAACAACGTGCCGATCACCACGATGGGCGCCGCCCCCAGCCCGAAGATCACGATCAGCACCGGATAGAAGACGAAGAAGGGCACCGCGTAGTAGGTCGCCAGGAAGGGATCGAGCGCCCGGCGCACCCGCGGCATGGCGTGGATCGCCACGCCGGCGACGAAGCCGAGCAGGATCGAGGCGATCACCGCCATCGCGACGTTGCCCAGCGTCTCGCCGATGTCGGCGCTGGCCGCGCCCGAGGCGAGAAGGCGGTAGAGGTCGCCGGCCATGACGCTGGGGGCGGGCAGGACCGTCTTGGCAATGACGCCGGCCCGGCACAGCACCTCCAGCAGCAGGACGGCGCCGGTCACGACGATCAGCCGGAGCCAGCCCGCCCAGCTCATGACCCACCCCCGGCGAGGCCCGCCGCCTTCAGGCTCTCCTCGCGCAGCAGGCGCCACAGCCGGGCGGTGATCTGGCCGAAGCCGTCCTCGCTGGCGATGCGGGAATCGCGCTCGCGCGGCCAGCCCGTCTCGATCTCCTCGATGATCCGTCCGGGCCGGGACGACATGACGCCGATGCGGTCCGACAGCATGGCCGCCTCGTCCAGCGCGTGGGTGATCAGCATCACCGTGGCGCCGGTCTCGCGCCACAGCTTCAGCAGCTCGTCGCCCATGATAAGGCGGGTCTGGGCGTCGAGCGCGCCGAACGGCTCGTCCAGCAGGATCAGGCGTGGGCGCATCACCAGCGTGCGGGCGATGCAGACGCGCTGGCGCATGCCGCCGGACAGCTGCACCGGGTAGGCCTTGGCGAAGTCCTTCAGACCGACGAAGCCGACGGCGTAATTCACCCGCCGCTCGATCTCCGCCGGATCGACGCCCGCCCGGCGCAGGCCGAAGGCGATGTTGTCCCACACGGTCAGCCAGGGGAAGGTGGCGTCCTCCTGGAACACCACCCCGACACCGTCCGGGACCTTGCCGGCCACCGGCTTGCCTTCGAAGGTCACCGCCCCCTCGGTCGGCACGGACAGGCCGGACAGCACGTCGAGCAGCGTGGACTTGCCGCAGCCCGACGGTCCGACGACGGAGAAGAACTCCCCCTGCCGCAAGGTCAGGTCGACGGGACCCAGCGCGTGCACCCCGCCGTGGCCGGGGACGCCGTAGATGCGGCTCACCCCCTTCAGTTCGGCGTGGGCGGCCGGGGCGGGGTATGCCCCCGCCTCCTCGTGCGGATCGCGCTTGGCGGCAACGTTGGCTTTCATCGGGGGCTTCCTCCCGGTCATCGGATGTCGTCAGGCGGATGGTCTTCGGAGCGGTTATTTCAGAAACGCGGCGTCGGCGTGCTTCGACCAGTCGACCTCGCCCTTGACCTCGCCGATGATCTGCAGCCCCTTGATCAGGTTGTTCATCCCGTCATACTCGAAGTCACCGGCGCTCCAGTACTTGATGGTCGCCAGATTCTTCAGCGCCTGCAGCGCCACCGCCTCGTCGATGTCGTAGTATTTGGTCATGATCTTGGCGGTCTCCTCGGGGTTGGCGTAGACGAAGTCCACCCCCTTGCGCCGCGCCTCGATCAGCTTCTTCAGCTTGTCGCCGTTCTTCGCGGCGAAGTCCGACGTGGTGACGCCCACGGTCTGCACCATGGTCGGCAGCTCGGTCTCGACCGCGAACACCATGCGGTACTTGTTCTGCACGCGCGCCCAGATCGGGTCCATCACCGGGGCGGCGGCCACCGCGCCCTGCTCCAGCATGGTCAGGCCGCCGCCGACGCCGCCCGCCGACACGCCGTCCACCGTGATGCCGTGCTTGTCCTTCACCATGGTCAGCAGCATGTCGGTGACCGACTTCGGGCTGGTGAAGGCGACCTTCTTGCCGTCCAGGTCCTTGGCGGTCTTCACCGGGGAGTCCGGCTTGGTCACCCACAGGATTTCGCCCGCCGTCCGGACGCCGGTGTGGATGATCTTCACGTCCAGGCCCTGGTTGATCGCCGCCACCGCCGCCGACAGGGCGACCTCGCCGTAGGGCATCGGCGCCGCCATGACGTTGCGCATGGTCGTGCCGCCGCCCTTGGAGGTCAGGACGCCGGTGATGTCCAGCCCCTGCTCCTTGTAATAGCCCTTCTCCATGGCGACGGCGTAGGGAGCGCCGTACATCAGGACGCCCCAGTGGGTGACCGTGATCTCCTCGGCCTGCGCCGGGACCAGGGTGGCGAGCGCCACTCCCATGGCCGCCGCACCCAGGACTGCCTTGCGCTTCATCGTGGTCATGAACGACATCGCTGTCCTCCCAATAGCCGCCGGCCTTTCCGGCCATGCGCGTTGACCCGGACCCGTCAGGCGGTGGGCAGGGCGTGAATCCACGGGCGCTGCGCCCGGTCGCGCGCCTCGAACGTCGCCATGGCGGCGTCGTGGCGCAGGCTGGCCCCGATCTCGTCCAGCCCCTCCAGAAGCGCCTGCCGCCGCGCCGCCTCCATCGTGAAGGGAAACGCCCGCCCGTCCGGCGCGGTAACGCGGCAAATCTCTATGTCCACCGTCGTGGCAGCGGCCGGCGTCGCCTGGGCGCAAGCGACGAGATGGGCGAGCGCGGCCTCGTCCAGAGTCACCGCGGCCAGACCGTTCTTCTGGCAGTTTTCGTGGAAGATGCTGGCGAAGCTGGGCGCGATCACGCAGCGGATGCCGAAGTCCATCAGGCTCCACACCGCGTGCTCGCGCGACGAGCCGCAGCCGAAATTCTCGCCGGCCAGCAGGATCTTCGCTTCCCGCCAAGGAACTTGGTTCAGGACGAAGTCCGGCCGTTCCCGGCCGTCGTCGTCGAACCGCCATTCGGAGAAGAGGCCTGCGCCCAGCCCGCTGCGGTGGATGGTCAGCAGATGCGCCTTGGGGATGATCGCGTCGGTGTCCACATTGGCTTGCGGCAGCGGTGCGGCGATCCCGGTGATGCGATGGATCGGTTCCGGCATGTCAGGCGCCTCCTTCGAAGCTGCGGGCATCGACGATGCGGCCCGCCACGGCCGCGGCCGCCGCGGTGGCGGGGCTGGCGAGGTGGGTGCGCGCCCCCGGCCCCTGGCGGCCTTCGAAATTGCGGTTCGAGGTGGCGACGCAGCGCTTGCCCGGCGGCACCCGGTCGGCGTTCATCCCGGCGCACATGGAACAGCCCGGCTCCCGCCATTCGAAGCCGGCGGCGGTGAACACGCGGTCCAGCCCCTCCGCCTCCGCCTGCCGGCGCACCTGGCCGGAGCCCGGCACGACCAGAGCGCGCAGGCCGGCGGCGACGCGACGGCCCTTCAGCACGGCGGCGGCGGCCCGCAGATCCTCGATACGGCTGTTGGTGCAGGAGCCGATGAAGACCATGTCCACCGGCAGGTCGCGGATCGGCGTCCCCGGCTCCAGCCCGATGTAGTCCAACGCCCGGCGCATCGCCTGCCGGCGCTTGGGGTCGGCCTCGCGCTCCGGATCGGGCACCGTCTCGCCGACGCCGATGCAGTCCTGCGGGCTGGTGCCCCAGGACACCTGCGGGGTGAGGCTGGAGACGTCCAGTTCGATCTCGGCGTCGAAGCGGGCGCCGGGATCGCTCGCCAGGGCGCGCCATGCCGCCACCGCCTGCTCCCACAGCGCGCCCGCCGGGGCGAAGGGCCGCCCCTGGAGATAGGCGAAGGTCACCTCGTCGGGCGCGATCAGGCCGAAGCGCGCGCCCAGCTCCACCGACATGTTGCAGACGGTCATCCGCTCCTCCATGGAGAGCGCGCGGATGGCCGGGCCGGCGTATTCGACGCCGTAGCCGGTCGCCCCGGCGGTTCCGATGGTGGCGATCAGCTTCAGCACCATGTCCTTGGCCGACACGCCCGCCGGCCGGGTGCCGCTGACGGTGATGCGCATGGTCGGCGGGCGGCGCAGGATGGCCGTCTGCGTCGCCATGACATGCTCGACCTCCGACGTGCCGATGCCCCAGGCCATGGCGCCCAGCGCGCCGACCGTGCTGGTGTGGCTGTCGCCGCAGACCAGGGTGGCGCCCGGCAGGGCGATCCCCAGCTCCGGCGCGATCACATGCACGATGCCCTGGCGCACGTCGCCCAGGTCGAACAGCGCGACACCGGTGGCTTCGGCGTTGGCGCGCAGGGCGCGGATCATCTCCGGCCCGCCCGGCACCGTGTCGTCGGTGCGGCCGTTCTCGGTGGAGACGATGTGATCCGCCGTCGCGAAGGTCAGGTCGGGACGGCGCAGCCGGCGCCCGGCGGCGGCCAGCCCGGCGTAGGCCTGCGGGCTGGTGACCTCGTGCAGCATGTGGCGGTCGATGTGGAGCAGCACCCGCCCGTCGCCCAGATCGGCGACGACGTGCTGGTCCCAGATCTTGTCGATGATGGAACGCGGCGTGGTCATGGCGTTGCCTCTCCTCACTGGGCCGGTCATTCTGCGGCCCGGTAGGCCTGTTCCCGCTCGTAATAGTCGGGGAAGCCGACGAGACTCTTCAGCGCCTCGAAATCGGCCTGGGCCACTTGGCCCTCCCGCCCATCCGCCACCGCGGCCAGGGCGGCGCGCATGGCGTCGATGGCCGCCGACATCAGGGTCAGCGGGTAAGCGGCGAGCTTGAAGCCCAGCGCTTCCAGCTCGCGCGGCGGCAGCATCGGCGTCTGGCCGCCGCGCACCATGTTCGCCATGGCCGGCCGGTCGATGCCGGCGCAGAAGGCGGCCATTTCCGCCGCGTCGTGGGGGGCCTCCATGAAGATGATGTCGGCGCCCTCCTCCACGAAATCCTGGCAGCGCTCCAGCGCCGCGTCGAAGCCGTGCGTGGCGCGCGCGTCCGTCCGTGCCAGGATCAGGATGTCGTCGGCCCCCGACCGGGCGGCGTCGACGGCGGCGCGGATCTTCATGCGCGCCTCGGCCCGCCCGACGACCTGCTTGCCTTTGGTGTGGCCGCAGCGCTTGGGGCTCACTTGGTCCTCGATCAGGACCGCGGCGGCCCCGGCGCGGGCGTAGTCGCGCACGGTGCGCTGCACGTTCATGGCGTTGCCGTAGCCGGTGTCGCCGTCGCCGATCACCAGCAGGCCGGGGGCCGCCTGACAGACGTTGCGGAGCTGGTCCAGCATCTCGGCGAAGGAAATCAGCCCGGTGTCGGGCATCCCCAGCCGGGTCGCCGAGACGGCGAAGCCGCTCATCAGGCTGACGCGGAAACCGGCCTGCTCGATCAGCCGCGCCGACAGCGCGTCGAAGCAGCAGGGCATCAGGTGAAGGCCGGGAGCCTCCAGCGCCGTTTTCAGGCGTTGTGCGGGTGTCGTCACCGGTTGTATCCCTCCCTTGCCGCCGCTTCCGCTGTTGGCTTCCGCTAGAGCGCACCGGAACCGGGCGTATAATTTGTTGTGCCCACGAACATAGTGCGCCATTGTATACAACGCAACCCGAAAAAATCGGATTGCTGGGCAGAAGGGCAAGGGAGGTCAGCATGGCGGACAGCGCCGGGGCTCTGGCGCCCCAATGGGACAACGGATCAAGCGGCGGCTCCAACCGCGCCGCCGACCGCGCCTACCGCTTCATCCGGGAGGGCATCCTGGCCAGCCGCTGGCCGCCGGGCGCCCATCTGCGCGAGCAGGAACTGGCCGAGTTGACCGGAGTCAGCCGCACCCCGGTGCGCGAGGCGCTGCGCCGGCTGTCCGCCGACGGGCTGCTGCAGCTCGTCCCCAATCTTGGCGCCAAGGTGAACGCCTGGACGATTCAGGACCTCGACGAGATTTTCGGCCTGCGCGCGACTTTGGAAAGCCAAGTGGCCGGCCTCGCCGCCAGCCGCGTGGAGCCGCAGCATCTGGCGGAGCTGGGGGCGCTGTGCGACGCGATGGAGGCGGTGGTGGGGGACGGCGACGCGGTGGATTTCTCGCGCATCACGCCGCTGAACGACCGCTTCCACGGCCTGCTGATCGACATCGCCGGGGATCGGCGGCTGGGCCAGATGATCCGGCAGGTGGTGGAGATGCCGCTGGTTCTGCGGACCTTCGCCCGCTACAGCCGGCGCGACCTCGCCCGCAGCATGAACCACCACCGCGAGATCGTCGAAGCCCTGACCGCCCGCGATGGGGAGTGGGCCTCGTCGGTGATGCGCGCCCATGTCCGCGCCGGGCGGGCCGTCTTCACGGTCCCGAACACCGAGTGAGCGTCATTGTATACAACGACGGTGCGCCGATACGCGCAGATGGATCGCCCGTCGGCGCAGCACAAAGGTCCCGGCGCCCTGAGGGGACGCCGGGACGAAGTCGAGGACGCGACTGATGAGGACCGGTCAGGCGACCAGGAAGCCGGCGCCGACCGGGTCGTTGCGGTCGATGACCCAGCGGGCGGTGCCGAGGATGCTGGCCGTGCCCTTGACGGTCGGGCGCACGGCGCGCACGCCGTTCAGGCGGGTCTCGCCGAGCAGGCTGCCCTCGAAGGTGCCGGTGCCGAGCAGGCCTTCGGAACGGATGGTATCGCCGATCGCCATCTTCCCGCGCGCCTCGAACATCGCCATCATCGCGCTGGTGCCGGTGCCGCCCGGCGAGCGGTCGAGCTGGCCGGCGCTGAAGACGTGGACGTTCTTGTAGAAGGCGCCCTCGATGGTCGGCTCGTGCCAGAAGGTCACGAAGTTGAAGTTGTTGATGTGCGCCGACGCCGGGTGCTGGATCGCCACCTTCTGGCGGAGCTGCTCGCGCGCCAGGATGCCGTAATGCGACAGGGCGGTGCCGTTCTCCGGCCCGATGCGCAGCGACGTGCCGGTCAGGTCGATGATGCCGAAGTAGTTGCCGCCCCACACGATGTCGGCCTTCAGCGGGCCGATCTCCGGCAGCTCGAACTCCACGTCCTGCGCGGCGACGTAAGCCGGGACGTTCTCGAACTTGGTCCACAGCACCCGGTCGCCCTCATGGGCCACCTCGGCGACGACGAGGCCGGCGGTGGTCTCGAAGCGGATGGTGGTGCGCCCGTTCTCGCCGCGGCGGACGAGGCCGTTGGCGACCATCGCCATGGCGACGGCGATCGTGCCGTGGCCGCACATGTGCGAGTACTGGGTGCCGTCGATGTAGATCAGGCCGGCGTCGTAGTCCGGGCCGGACGGCGGGGTCAGGAAGACGCCGAACATGTCCTTGTGGCCGCGCGGCTCGCGCATCAGGGCTTCGCGCAGCCAGTCGTAATGGGTCTCCAGGAACTGGCGCTTCTCCAGGATGCTGGAACCGGCCGGATAGGGGATGCCGCTGTGGATGATGCAGAGCGGCTCGCCCTCGGTGTGGGTGTACAGGACATCGAATGCGTCTTGCATGCGCATGGAAGGACCCTTTCGTGGATCGGATTCAGTGTTGGATCGGGGGATGAAGCGGGGGGTGTCGGGACCGGTCAGCGCCGGTCCGACAGAAGGTGCAGCCCGACGGTGAGGTCGAGGATGATGATCGCCAGAGCCGCCACGCCGATGGTGATGGAGGACACCGCGGCGATGACCGGGTCGATCGTGTACTGGACGTAGTTGAAGAGCTTGACCGGGATGGTCGTCATCTCCGCTGTGGTGTTGAAGATGCTCAGCTCGACGTTGATCCAGGAGGAGATGAAGGCGAAGATCGCGCCGCTCGCCAAGCCGCTGCGGATCTGCGGCAGCGTGACGAGGAAGAAGGTCTCCATCGGGCGGGCGCCCAGGTCGGCGGAGGCCTCCTCCAGCGCCCGCTGCTCCGGCGTCAGCTGCGGCAGGACGGAGCGCAGGACGAAGGGCATGATGATGACGATGTGCCCGACCAGCAGCGCCGTGAAGCTGCGCATCAGGCCCAGCGCCGCGCAGTATTGCAGCAGGGCGGCGCCCAGCACGACGTGCGGCAGGACCAGCGGCGACATCAGCAGCGACAGGAGGAACTTCTTGCCCGGAAACTCGCAGCGGGCGATGGCCAGCGCCGCCGGAACGCCGAGCAGCAGGGCCACCGCCGTGGCGACCAGGGCCAGCAGGGTGCTGGTGCCGAAGGCCGCCAGATAGGAGGTGTCGCCGAGCATCCGCCCGTACCAGTCGAGGGTCAGTCCCTGCGGCGGAAAGGCGAGGTAGCTGGTGGCGGTGAAGGAGGAACCGACGATGACCAGGAGCGGCAGGATCAGGTAGGCCATGACCGACCAGGACACCACCCGCAGAAGAAGCCGGGCGATCATTGGGCTTTCCTCCCCGTTGCGCTGGCCCCGGCGTTGCCGATCCAGCCGGCCAGACCGACCAGGACCAGCGTCATGACCAGCAGCGTCATGCTGAGCGCGCCGCCGTAGTTCACGTCGAAGACCGTGCTGTACTGCTGGAAGATCAGCATGGGGAAGACCGTGATCTTGCCGCCGCTCAGCAGGGCCGGCGTGACGTAGGCGCTGACCGCCAGGGTGAAGACCATGACGATCCCCGACATCAGCCCCGGCAGGCAGAGCGGGAAGGTGACCGTCCGGAAGGTGTCGAAGGGCGTGGCGCCGAGGTCGGAGGAGGCGTCCTCCAGCGCCGGGTCCACCGCGGCCAGCGCGTTGCCGACGGCCAGCACGATGAAGGGCAGCAGGATGTAGACCAGCCCGATCACGATGCCCAGCTCGGTGCCGAGGAAGCGCATCGGGCGGTCCAGGATGCCGACCCCGACCAGCGCGTCGTTGACGAGGCCGTTGCGTCCCAGCAGCACCATCCAGCCGAAGGAGCGGACGATGTTGCTGGTAAACAGCGGCAGGACCAGCAGGATGACGCAGGTCCGCCGCAGCGCCGGCGACTTGACCACCCGCACCAGATAATAGGCCAGCGGGTAGCCGAGCAGCGCGCAGGCCACCGTGGTCAGCCCGGCGATGCGGAAGGTCGCCGCCAGCACGTCCCAGTGATACTGGTCGAACAGCACCCGCGCGTAGTTGCCCAGCGACGGCACGCCGCCCGCCATCAGGCTGGACGACACGACCACGATCATCGGAACGGCGAAGAAGGCGGCGAAGAAGGCGACCGGGGCCGCCAGCAGGGGCAAGGCTCGGTTCATGGCGGCGCTCATGGTCGTGCTCATGGTCCGGACCGGTGCGAAGCCGGTTCGGCGACGATGTGGACGTGCCCCGGACGGAAGCCGACGAAGACCGGCGCCCCCGGTTTCAGCCCCTCCCCCGCCATGCCCAGCCGGCGGCTGGCCAGCAGATGCTCGCCGACGCGCACCGTCACGACGGTCTGCCCGCCGGTGTCGATGACGTCCTCGACGAAGCCCTGGTCGGTGATCAGGCCCGGCGCCTCCGGCTGGTTCAGCAGCTCGACATGCTCGGGCCGCAGCACCGCGGTGTAGCGCTGCCGGGTGTCGGCGCCGAGATGGGGCAGCAGCGCCGACCCCACCGCCAGCCGCACCCCGGCGTTGCCCTCCGCCGTACCCGGCAGCAGGTTGGCCTCGCCGATGAAGTCGGCGACGAAGCGGCTGGCCGGGCGGGTGTAGATGGCCCGACCGTCACCGACCTGCTCAATCACGCCGCGGTTCATGACGACGATGCGGTTCGCCATGCTCATCGCCTCCTCCTGGTCGTGGGTCACGAACACGAAGGCGATGCCGAGCTTCTCCTGGAGGTGCTTCAGCTCGATCTGCATCCGCTTGCGCAGCTTCAGGTCGAGCGCGCTCAGCGGCTCGTCGAGCAGGAGGAGCTTCGGGCGGTTGACGAAGGCCCGCGCCAGGGCGACGCGCTGCTGCTGGCCGCCCGACAGCTCCCGCGGGTAGCGCCCCGCCGCGGAGTCCAGCCCGACCAGCTCCAGCGCCTCGCGGGCGCGCTCCAGCGCCTCGCCCCGCGCCACCCCGTGACGGCGCGGCCCGTAGGCCACGTTGTCGAGGATGCTCAGGTGCGGGAACAGGGCGTAGTGCTGGAACACCGTGTTCAGCGGGCGCCGGTGCGGCGGCAACCGCGTCACATCCTCCCCGCCGATCCGGATGGTCCCGGAATCGGGGGAGAGGAAGCCGGCGATGCAGCGCAGCAGGGTCGTCTTGCCGCAGCCGCTCGGCCCCAGCAGGGCGACGAACTCGCCATGGGCCACGTCCAGCGACACGTCCCTCAGCGCATGGTATGTGCCGAAATGCTTGTCGATGGCGCGAATGGAGAGCAGAGCGTCGGACATGGAAGGACTCCCCGGCTGGCTGCGGTTCACTGGCGGGCGAGTTCGCGGTTCCAGGCGTCGGTGATCGCCGCGCGGTCCCGGTTGATGTCCGCCCAGTTGAAGAGCTGGAGGTTCTTGACCGACCCGCCGACACCCCAGGGCAGCTTGCGCTCGACGTCCGGCGACACCGACACGTTCTGCACCGCCGGACCGAGATAGAGCTTCTCCGCCAGACAGGCCGACGCTTCCGGGGTCAGGGCGGTGTCGATGAAGCGCTGGGCGTCGGCTTTGTGCGGGGCATTCTTGACCAGATGCAGGCGGGCGTCGGTGGCCCAGACGCCTTCCTTCGGGACGGCGAAGCCGATGGGCAGGCCCTTGTCGGCCAGATCCCAGGCGCCGACGTTGAAATGCGCGCCGATGATCGCCTCGCCGCTCTGGTAGGCGTTGCTGGCCGCCCCCGAGCTGTCGAAGTAGAGCGCGGTTTTCAGCGTCTTCAGCTTTTCGAAGGTCTTGGACAGGTCACCCGGCGGGTTGCCCCACATGCGGTTCAGGAACATGACGAACGGCACGCCGGAGGAGTTGGCCGGCGACGGGATCGTCACCGTGTCCGCGAATTCCGGCTTCCACAGGTCGTTCCACGAGGTCGGCGGGGTCTTGATCTCCTTGGTGTTGTAGGTCAGGCCGAGCGAGTAGTAGCCGGACCCCACGGCGAAGATCGACCCGTCCGCCTTGTAGATCGCCTCCGGCAACGCCTTCGCCAGGTTCGGCACGCCCGTCGGGTCGATGGCGTCCAGCACGCCCGCCGCCTGCGCCATCTCGCTGATGCCGCCGTCCATGTAGGCGACGTCGAGCGTCGGCGCGTCCTTCTGCTGCTGCAGCTTGGCGAAGGTCACGGTCGAGGTGCCGATCTCCGGCACGACGCGGACGCCGGTCGCCTTGGTGAAGGGCTCCGCGACACAGGTGCGGAAGGCCTCGCCCCAGTTGCCGCCGTACCAGGCGACGCGGATTTCGCCCTGGGCCGCGGCCGGCAGGGCGTAAAGGGAGACCCCGGCCGCCAGGACGGCGGACAGGGCGGAGAGGCGGGCGGTGGTGCGGGTGGCGGCGCGCGGATGGGTCATGACCGGTTCCTTCGTGGTGTCGGTCCAGCGGGCGTCAGAGCCATGGTTCGTTCGAAAGCTAGTTGCTCCTGCGTATTTTCCGATAGAAGAATGCTGCCGAATCCTTGAATAATTCCGACATGCCGACGCCCAGACCCGACATGCCCGACGCCCCGGACCGCGATGCTTCATCGTCGACCGATCCCCGGTTGCGCATCGGTTTCGTGCTTCTCGACCAGTTCACGCTGACGGCTTTTTCCGGCCTGATCGACGCGGTACGGCTCGCCGCCGATCCTGGAGGGCGCAGCCGTCAAATCGACGCAAGCTGGACGGTGATGAGCGTCGGCGGGCAGCCGCGCCGATCGAGTTGCGGCGTGCTGGTGACGCCCAACAGCGATCTGCTCGCCCCGGCGCCCTTCGATTACGTCGCGGTGTGTGGCGGCAACGATTACCGGAACGAGGTGCCGGGGCCGGTGACCGCCTATCTGCGCGCGGTGGCGGCGCAGCGGGTGCGGCTTCTCGGCATCTGCACGGGCACCTTCGCCATCGCGCGCGCCGGCCTCGTCGGGACGCGCCGCGTCTGCGTCCATTGGAACGTGCTGGACACCTTCCGCGAGCGTTTCCCGACCGCCAACGCCTCGGTGGACCATCTGTTCATCGACGAGGGTGACCTGATCACCTGCGCCGGATCGACGGCGGCCATCGACCTCGGCCTCTACCTCGTCGGGCGGCATTGCGGCGGGCAGAAGGCGCGGCAGGCCGTCCGCCACATGATGCTCCAGGACATCCGCCCCGGCGCGCTGCCGCAGGCGCATTTCTACGCGAACCTCGACGGCGTGACCGACGGCCGCGTCCGACAGGCAACGCATTTCATTGAACAGCGGCTGGACTCCCCGCCCTCCGTCGAGGCCATCGCCCGCTACGTCGGGGTCAGCGCCCGGCAGCTCGAGCGCTCCTTCCAGGCGGCGCTGGGGATCTCGCCGTCGGCCTTCCAGCGCCGGCTGCGGCTGGATTACGGCCGCTGGCTGCTGGAACACACGCGCCGGACGATCACCGAAATCGCCTTCGACTGCGGCTTCGCCGACGCCGCCCATTTCTCGCGCGACTTCAAGACCCAGTTCGGCGAGATGCCCAGCCGGGCGCGCAAGGGCAAGCGTGAGGACGCCACCCAGGCACCGTGACGGTTTCGCCCACGGGGACGCTTAAGCCGCCAGCCCGTGGTCGATGGCGATGCGGATCAGGGCGCGCGTGCTGTCGGCGCCCAGCTTGTCCTTGATCTGGGTGCAGGCGTTGGCGACGGTCTTCTGGCTGATGCCCAGCGCCTCTGCGATGGCCGCCGCGGTCAGGCCGCGGCCCACCAGCGCCAGAATTTCCCGCTCGCGCTGGGTCAGCACCGCCAGCGGGTCGTCGGTCGGGGCCAGCGCCATCAGCGCCAGCTCGCGCGCCAGCGCGTGGTCGAGATGGACGCGGCCCGCCAGCACGCAACGCACCGCCGTCACCAGCGTCTCCGGAGCGTCGTTCTTGGTGACGTAGCCCTTGGCCCCGGTCTTCAGCGCCCGCGCGGCGATGGCCGGGTCCTCGTGCATGCTGAAGATCAGCACCGGCACCGCCGGATTCTCCATCCGCATCACGCGCAGCACCTCCATCCCGCCCCCATCCCTTCCACCGGCGCCACCCGGCAGGTTGAGGTCGAGGATGACCACATCCGGCCGTTCCGAGCGCCACAACGCCAGCGCCGCCGCCACGTCGGCGGCCTCGACGACGCGGCCGAGCCTTGCTTCGGCGAGCAGGCTCTGACAGCCGGCGCGCACCACCGGATGGTCGTCCACCAGAAGGATGGTCGGGGTCATGCAACGCGCTCCAGCCCGGCCGGGATGCAGGGGAGGCAGGCGGCCACACGGGTCCCCTGCCCGCCATCCGGTCCGATGGACAGCGTGCCGCCCAGCGCCCTCACCCGCTCCGCCATCCCGGCGATGCCCAATCCACCCTGCTCCGCCGCGCCTAGCTCCTCCCTGAACCCCGGCCCGTCGTCGATCACCACAACCTCCACCCGGTCGGACAAACGCCGCACCGTCACCGACACGTTGGTCGGCCGGGCGTGGCGGAGGGCGTTGACCAGCGATTCCTGCGCCAGCCGGAAGACCGTCAGGCGCAGCACCTCGTCCAGCCCGTCGATGCCGTCCGGCGTTCCGTCCTCGTCCACGTCCAGCGACCAGCGCACCTGCGGCTCCCGCCGCGCCCACTCGTCGATCAGCCCGGACAGCGCTTCGCCCAGCGGCAACTGGTCGAGCAGGGCCGGGCGCAGGCGGACCAGGATGCGCCGGCTCAACCGGTGCACGTCCACGGCCATGGACAGCACGGCGCGGGCGCGTCCGGCGATCTCCACCCGCTCGCTGATGGTGGCCTCCGGCTTCGGCTCCTCGCTCAGGCGCAGGATGCGCCCAGCGTCCACCTTGATCGCGAACAGCGCCGCCCCCAGCTCGTCGTGAATCTCGCGGGCGATGTCGCGGCGCTCGCGGTCCTGGACCTCGATCAGCCTTTGCCCGAGCCGGCGGTTCTCCCGACCGGCCGCGGCCAGTTCCTCGGCCAGAGCGGTGATGCCGGTGCCCAGCCGGGCCAGTTCCGGCACGCCGCCGCCGGTGAGGCCGTCCCGCGGTCCGGGTTCGTAAACGCCTTCGCGCAGGCGCCGCACCGCCGCCTCGATGCGGGCGAGCGGGGCGAGCGCCCGGCCCACCGCCATCCAGGCGCCGCCCAGCAGCAACAGCCCCGCCACCAGCATCGCCAGGGCGAGGTCCCGCATGTCCTCCCAGACCTCGGCCACCTCGTCCTGCGGTTCGGCGACCACGGTCAACAGGACGCGTCCATCGGCACCGGTCAGCGCATGGGCCTGCGGCGTCACGCCGATCAGGGCCACGAACCAGCCGGGAACGGCCCCATGGGCGGCATCCCCCTCGCCCAGGGAGTCGGGCGGCGCCTCGCCTGCGATGAAACGCAGGTGGCGCAGGCCCAGCCGGTCGAGCGCCACGACAGCGTCCGGACTTGGCCCCCGCCCGGCTTCCGCCCGCCCGACAGCGATGCCGAGATCGAGGGCGGAGGCCATTTCCGCGCGGACGGCGTCGCGCGCGTTGGCGATCATCACAGCCGCGCCGGCCACCGCCAGCAGCGCCAGGAACAGCCCGATCAGGGCCAGCATGCGAATTCGCAACGACATCGCCGTCTGATCCTTCCGATACGCTTATAGGACCATCGGCGGAATGTTAACCAAGCAACTGGTCTCCGCGCTATGCGTCCTTCGAACGAGACGCAAGCCGGCAGACGGGTCTCCTGCCGCGGCGGCAGGAATTTTTCCCGCCCCCTCCGGGACGTCGTCATACGCGCGTTGCAAGAACGTCGTCCCCGTATCGTCCAATAGAACCGAAGAACCGCCAAGACGAACATTGGGGGCGCAAGACGCGGTGCCGGAACCGGGGCGGATCGGGCGGACGATCCGCCCCGGAAAAAACGGCCTTTCACGGGGGAAACGCATGACTTTATCCTTGGACACCAAGTCAGGAAGCAAAGCCGGACAAATTCGACGCCGAATCATAACCGCGGTGATGGCCGGCTTCCTGGCTTCCACCGCTCCGGCGGCTTGGGGAACCGCCCAGGCCGCCGAGGTCACCTGGGACGACATCGCCAACGACGCCAAGTCGGCCGGCGACGTGCTGATGTACGGCATGGGGGTGGAGGGCAAGCGCTTCAGCCCGCTGAAGCAGATCGACACCACCAGCGTGTCGCGGCTGGTCCCCGCCTGGTCCTTCTCCTTCGGCGACGAGAAGCAGCGCGGGCAGGAAACGCAAGCGCTGGTCCATGACGGGGTGATCTACGTCACCGCCTCCTACTCGCGGATGTTCGCGCTGGATGCCCGCACCGGCAAGCGGCTGTGGACCTACGCCCACCGCCTGCCCGACGACATCCGCCCCTGCTGCGACGTGGTCAACCGCGGGGCGGCGATCTACGGCGACAAGGTGTTCTTCGGCACGCTCGACGCCTCGCTCGTCGCGCTGAACAAGGACACCGGCAAGGTCGTCTGGCGCAAGAAGTTCGCCGATCACAAGGTCGGCTACACCATGACCGGCGCCCCGACCGTCGTGAAGGACCAGAAGACCGGGCGCATGCTGCTGATCCACGGCTCGTCCGGCGACGAGTTCGGCGTGGTCGGCCGCCTGTTCGCCCGCGACCCCGACACCGGCGAGGAAATCTGGATGCGCCCGCTGGTCGAGGGGCACATGGGCCGGCTCGACGGCAAGGACAGCACCCCGACCGGCAACGCCAAGGCGCCGTCCTGGCCGCGCGACAAGGACGGGCAGCTCGTCGAGGCCTGGAACCACGGCGGCGGCGCGCCCTGGCAGAGCGCCACCTTCGACGTGGAGACCAACACCATCGTCATCGGCACCGGCAACCCGGCGCCGTGGAACGGCTGGGCGCGCTGGCCCGGCGACAGCCTCTACACCTCCGGCCAAGCCTACGTCGATCCGACCACGGGCGAGCTGAAGGGCTTCTACCAGCACACCCCCAACGACACCTGGGACTTCTCCGGCAACAACGAGCTGGTGCTGTTCGACTACAAGGACGCGTCGGGCAAGACGGTGAAGGCGACCGCCCACGCCGACCGCAACGGCTTCTTCTACGTCACCGACCGGACGAAGCTGGCGACGGCGGGCGGCGAGGCGAACAAGCCGAACAGCGTGCTGGCGGCCTTCCCCTTCGTGGACGGCATCACCTGGGCCAAGGGCATCGACCTGAAGACCGGCCGCCCCATCGAGGTGGAGGGCCAGCGCCCGCCGCCCCCCGCCGAGGGCGAGAAGCGCGGCAAGGCGGTCGAGGTTTCCCCGCCCTTCCTCGGCGGCAAGAACTGGAACCCGATGTCCTACAGCGAGGACACCGGCCTGTTCTACATCGCCGCCAACCACTGGAAGGAGGACTACTGGACGGAGCATGTCGGCTATAACCCCGGCTCCGCCTATCTCGGCATGGGCTTCCGCATCCACAAGATGTTCGAGGACCATGTCGGCGTCCTGCGCGCCATCGACCCGACGACCGGCAAGATCGCCTGGGAGCACAAGGAGGAGCTACCGCTGTGGTCCGGCACCCTGGCGACCGCCGGCGGGCTGGTCTTCACCGGCACCGGCGACGGCTATGTCAAGGCGTTCGACGCCAAGTCCGGGGCGGAGCTTTGGAAGTTCCAGACCGGCTCCGGCATCATCTCCTCCCCGGTCACCTGGGAGCTGGACGGGGTGCAGTATGTCGGCATCACCACGGGCTACGGCGGAGCCGTGCCGCTGTGGGGCGGCGATCTCGCCGACCTGACCACCCGCGTGACACAGGGCGGCTCCTTCTGGGTGTTCAAGCTGGCCGACGTGAAGGTCTCCAGCGCCAAGTGACCGCCCGCCGGGGCAGGGAAACGGGCGCACCGGTCCGCTTCCCCGCCCCGGTCTTCCTGCATCGCAGCGATGGGAGTTCTCCCCATGAACCGCCTCTTCCGGCCCACCTTCGCCCTGTGCGCCCTGCTGTCCCTGTCCGCTCCGCTCACCGCCCCGCTGGCGGCGGAGGTGGAAACCGCCAGCCTCGGCGGCGGCGAGGAGGAACGCGTCACCGAGGTTGCCGGCTGTGTCCTGACGGCCAAGACGGTCTGCCCCGGCATCGACCTGCGCCACCGCAACCTGCGCAGCCTGTCGCTGGCCGGCGCCGACCTCCGCGGCGCCAACCTGATGCGCGCCGACCTGCGCCACGCCGATCTGCGCGGGGCCGACCTCAGCGGGGCCATCCTCGACGGCGCCGATCTGCGCACCGCCTTCCTCCAGGGCACGCGCCTGTCCGGCGCCCGCCTGCGCGGCGCCAACCTGGAATTCGCCCGCGCCAACGGCGCCGACCTGCGGCAGGCCGACCTGACCGCCGCCAACCTGGAGGCGCTGCGCGCCGACAAGGCGGACCTCACCGGCGCCAACCTGGAGGGCGCCAACCTCCAAGAAGCCAAGCTGTCCCTGACCAACCTGTCGCAGGCCAATCTGGAGGGCGCGAAGATCCGCTTCGCTATCTTCCAGGACGCGCTGATGACCGATTGCCGCTCCTGCCCCACCGACTGGTGACGGGAAGGCCGGCGGGTGGAGCTTCGCCTGTTCGACCGACGGCTGCCCGAGGGAGGAAGCCGAGGCCCCTCACCGGGCGGACACCGCTCGCCTGAAGGGGCTCAGCGGGGCGGCGTGGCGTAAAGCGCCGTCACTCACAGCGCCGCCAGCACCTCATCGAGCGTGGCGAGGAACAGCTTCGCGTCCTCGGACGAGAAGACCAGCGGCGGGCGGATCTTCAGGATGTGCCCTTCTTGCCCGGTCGCGCTGATCAGCACCCGGCGCTGGCGCATCCCGTTCACCACGCGGGCCGTCTCCTCCGACGCCGGAGTCTTCAGTTTGCGGTCGCGCACCATCTCGACGCCGATGAACAGACCGCTGCCGCGCACGTCGCCGATCAGCTCATGCTTGGCGGCGAGCGCGCGCAGGCCGTCGATCATCTCCGTGCCGACCGCCAGGGCGTTCTCCTGCAGGCGGTCCGCCTTGATCACGCGCAGCACCGCCAGCGCCACCGCGCAGGACACCGGGTTGCCGCCGAAGGTGTTGAAATAGCGCTGGCTCCTGCCGAACGTCTCGATGACCTCCGGCCGGAACACCGCCCCCGCCACCGGATGGCCGTTGCCCATCGGCTTGCCGACCGTCACGATGTCGGGCACCAGCCCGTGGCGCGCGAAGCCCCACATGTGCGTGCCGAGCCGCCCGAAGCCCGGCTGCACCTCGTCGGCGATGAAGATACCGCCGGCCTTGCGCATCACCTCGACCACCGGGGCGAGGAAGCCGGCCGGGTCGGTGAAGACGCCGCTGCTGGAGAAGATGGTGTCGACCAGCAGCGCCGCCGGAGCGATCCCCTTCTCCCGCAAATCCGCGATGGCCGCCTCCACGGAGCGGGCGAAGGCCGCACCCACCTCGGCCTCCGGCATGCGGTAGCCGTCGGGCGCCGGCACGACGCGGACATGGTCGCCGAGCTTCACCGCGGCACCCAGCGAGGGCGACATCTCGGCCAGCGCCGAGGTCACGCCGTGGTAGGCGTTGTGCGCGATGACCACGCCGGTGCCGCCGGTGTGGACGCGGGCGACGCGCAGGGCCAGATCGTTGGCCTCGCTGCCGGTGCAGGTCAGCATCAGGTGCGACAGCTCCGCCGGGAACTCCGCCAGGAAGGCTTCGGCGAAGTCGAGGATGCCGTCGGTCAGATAGCGCGTGTGGGTGTTCAGGACGGCCGCCTGCCGGGCCATTGCCTCCACCACCTCCGGCCGGGAATGCCCGACCGAAGCGACGTTGTTGTAGGCATCCAGATAGCGGTTGCCCTCGGCGTCATAGAGGGACGAACCTTCACCGCGCACGACATGGATCGGGTCGGCGTAGAACAGCCGGTAGGCCGGGCCGAGCAGCTTCTCGCGGCGGGCGATCAGGGCGCGCTCGCGCTCCGGCAGGGACCCGGCGGAGTCGGGCGCGTAGGCGTTGATCATGGTCATGGCGGTTCACACTTTCTGGCAGGCGAGATGGAGCAGGCGGCGGGCGGTGGCGGCCTCGTCGCCGGTCAGCCGGTCCAGGCCGGCGAAGGCGCGTTCGGCGTTGCGCAGGATGTAGGCGGCGTTGGCGGGGTACTCGGCCGCCCGCCAGCCGGTGATGCCGATGGTCAGGGCGAGGCGGCCCGCCACCAGATCGGGCAGCAGCTCGACTTCTTCCTCCGTCAGCGGCAGCACGGCGTTGTAGGCACGGGTCATCTCGACCACCGAGCCAAAGGGCGTCTCGCCGCTGGTGACGTGGTAGGCGAGCGCCGTCGCCAGATCGTTGGCCAGCGGCGCCCGCAGCGCGTCGCCGAAGTCGATGATCCCGGTGACCGCCTCATGCCCGACCGGATCGACCACCGCGTTGTGGGGGTTGAGGTCGTTGTGGATGACCTGATGGCGCAGGGCGGGCAGCCGGGGGGCGATCTCGTCGGCGAAGCGGGCGACGAAGCGCTCGACCATTCCGCGGCGCCGGTCGTCCGCCACATAGTGCAGCCGGTCGGCGACGCTGGCGGTGCGCGTGATGTCCCACAGCAGGTCGCGCTCCGAACCGGGATGTTCGTAGTCGGCCAGCGCCCGATCCAGCCGGGCCAGCGTCGTCCCGAGCGCCCGCATCAGCCCCGGCGAAGGCGGTGCTGCGTGGAGCGGCGTTCCTTCGAGATAGGTCAGCAGCCGCAGGACCATGGCATTGCCGTCGATGTGGACGATCGCCTGGGCTTCCCCGTCCAGCGTCGGCACGACCCGCGGCACCGGCAGAGTGGCGTCACGGTCGGCCACATGCTGCATGGCCCCGGTCTGGAAGCCGGTGACGAGTTGCGGCTCCGCCGGGTTGGTGAACTTCAGCACATAGCCCTGCCCCTCAGGCGTGGATATGTGGAAGTTGCGGTCGCGCTCGCTGCTCAGTTCGCGGACGGTGCCGGCCACGCCGAACCACCGTTGCAGGATGGCGCCGGCCTCCTCCGTGGAGATTGCCGGCGCGGCGGTGGTCAGAACGTCACCCTGGGTCGGGGCCGGTGTCATCGCCGGTGTCTCCTCGTGGCTCGAATCGGTCAATGTTTGATGCATCACAATGGCGGGTGGGTCGGCTGAGGAAGCGGATGGGATCGGCGGAGAATCAGACGGCGAGCGCCTCGGGATGCACGCCGTCGATCCTCTCCAGGATCGGGCCGCTGGCCAGCAGGATGTCGGCCTGGATGGCGCTGGCGGCGGCTGGACCGTCGTGGCCGCGGATGGCGTCCATCAGCGGGTAATGGTGGTCGATCATCGTGCGCCCGGCACCGCCGTAGACGTCGGCGATCAACGGTCCCATCTGCAGCCAGAGCCGCCGCAGAATGTCGCCGAGCACCGGCATGTCCGCGAACTCGGACACCTTGAAATGGAAGATCTGGTTCAGTTCGGTGGCCAGCGCGGTGTTGCCGGCGGCCATTGCCTCCTCGTTGCGCTTGAGCAGCGATTCCAGGGCTTCGATCTGGGCGGGCGTGGCCTGTTCGGCGGCGCGGGCGGCGGCCAGCCCCTCCAGATTGACCCGGATATCGCGGATCTCCAGGTAGGTGGCCCGGGTCAGCATCGGAACGCGGATGTCACGCGGCGAGCGCAGCACCAGGGCCTGATCCTGCACCAGCCGCAGGATGGCGTCGCGCACCGGCGTGACGCTGGTCCCCAGCCGGTCGGCGAGATCGCGGATCTTGAGGCGGTCGTTCGGCTTGAAGGCGCCCTTCATCAGGGCCTCGCACAATTTCTGGTAAATCGTGCCGCCGAGATTGTCGTGTTCGAGAAGGGTGAGATCGAACCCGCTCATCTTCCGCCCTTCCCACCGTTGCAGGACATTCGATGCATGATGCATCATAATGCCGCAGAAGCGACCGAAGGTCAAGCCGGTCTGAGCGATCATACAGCGCTGCCGCAAGTGATTCCCCCCTCTCCCGCCCCGGGAGAGGGGAGGGGCCCGCGCGAAGCGCGGGAAGGGTGAGGGTGCGGACAAGGATTGGTCCACTGATCCTCGCACGACCCTCACCCGCCCGCTCCGCGGGCACCCTCTCCCGAGGCGGGAGAGGGATCAAACGTCAAACGCACTCACCCCAAACGCCCCGTCCCAACCGGCATTATTGCGCTGGTTGTAATGATGAACTGCCAAACCGGGTCATTCCGGTGATCGGCTGACAGGCGCACTCTCGGTGTGCGGATCGGGATAATCCCGGCCGGCATCGCAGGAGTTAGCCATGAAGCTCTATCATCACCCGCTCTCGGGCCACGCGCACCGCGCCCGCCTGTTCGTCTCCCTGCTCGGACTGCCGCACGAGCTGGTCGAGGTCGACCTGATGGCGGGAGCGCACAAGACCCCCGAGTTCCTGGCGCTGAACCCGTTCGGCCAGGTGCCGGTGCTGGAGGACGAGGGCGTGGTCGTCTCGGACTCGAACGCCATCCTGGTCTATCTGGCGAAGAAGGCCGGCCGCAGCGACTGGCTGCCCGAGGACGCCCGGAATGCGGCGGCCGTCCAGCGCTGGCTGTCGGTCGCGGCCGGCGAGGTCGCCTATGGCCCGGCGGCGGCGCGGCTGGTCACGGTGTTCGGCGCGGGCTTCAACCCCGACGAGGTCATCGGCCGCGCGCACACCCTGCTGAAGCGGCTCGACAGCCACCTGTCCGGCCGCGACTGGCTGGTCGGCGTCCAGCCGACGATCGCCGACGTCGCCATCTACAGCTACGTCGCCCGCGCCCCGGAGGGCAACGTCGATCTGTCGGGCTATCCGGCCGTCAACGCCTTCCTCCGCCGGGTCGAGGGGCTGCCGGGCTTCGTCCCCTTCGCCCAGACGCCGGCCGGACTCACCGCCGCCTGACGCTGCGTCCGGGCGCGCGCACCCGCGCGCCCGCGCCTTTCATCGAGGAGACGGAATATGGGCGAGACCGCGAAGACGCAGCCGATCTGGCACGAGGGCGAGACGTTCCTGCAGAAGAAAGTTGGCGCCGACGTCGCCGAACGGATGGCGATGGTGGGACAGCGGGTCATCCGCAACTTCATGCCCGACCAGCACCGCGACTTCTACGCCCAGCTCCCCTTCATCGTGATCGGCGCCGCCGACCCTGGCGGGGACGCCTGGGCCGGCATCCTCGAAGGGCGGCCCGGCTTCCTGTCCTCGCCGTCGCCGACCCTTCTCGACATCGCCGCGCGCCCGAACGCCGGCGATCCCGCGGCGGCCAGCCTAACCGATGGCGCGCCGGTCGGCCTCCTCGGCATCGAGATGAACACACGGCGGCGCAACCGCATGAACGGCGTCGCCACGACGACGCCCGAGGGCTTCCGCGTCGCGGTCGACCAGAGTTTCGGCAACTGCCCCCGCTACATCCAGTTGCGCGACGCCACGGTGGCCCGCGACCCAGCCCAGCCCTTCGTCGGCGCCGTCGAGGAGCTGACGGCCCTCGACCCGGCGGCACGGGCGGTGATCGAAACGGCGGACACCTTCTTCGTCGCCTCCTACGCCGACCGTGGCGACCATCGGCAGGTTGATGTGTCGCATCGCGGCGGCAAGGCCGGGTTCGTCCGCGTGGCCGGGGACGGCACGCTCACCATTCCCGACTTCGACGGCAACCTCTTCTTCGCCACGCTCGGCAACATCCTGCTCAACGGGAAGGCGGGGCTGCTCTTCGTCGATTTCGCCAGCGGCGACCTGCTGCAGATGACCGGCGACGCCGCGCTGGTCCTGGACTCGCCGGAGATCGCCGCCTTCCAGGGCGCCGAGCGGCTGTGGACGTTCAAGGCGCGCAAGGTCGTCCGCCGGCGCGGCGCCCTGGCCCTGCGCTGGACGCTGCGGGCGGACGGCTGGTCGCCCAGCTCCCTGATGACGGGCGATTGGGGCCAAGCCGCCGACCGGCTGCGCGCGGAGGAAACGGCGACGCACTGGCGGCCGATGACGGTGACGGACATCGTGGAGGAAAGCGCCACCATCCGCTCCTTCCATCTGCGGCCGACCGACGGCGCCGGGCTGGTGCCGCATCTGGCCGGCCAGCATCTGCCCATCCGCGTCATCCCGGCGGGCGCCGATAAGCCGGTCGTCCGGACCTACACGCTGTCCGTCGCCCCGTCGGACGGGATCTACCGCATCAGCGTCAAGCGCGAGGGCTTGGTGTCGCGGCACTTGCACGACCATGTCCGGGTCGGCGACGTCATCGAGGCGCGCGGGCCGGCGGGCGGCTTCACCATCGACGCCCGCGCGACGCGGCCGGCGGTGCTGCTGGCCGGCGGCGTCGGCATCACCCCCCTGCTCGCCATGCTGCGCCATGTGGTCTATCAGGGGCTGCGCACGCAGCGAATCCGCCCGACGATCCTGGTCCACGCCGCGCGCTCCAAAGCGGAACGACCGTTCGACCGGGAAATCGCCGACCTTGTCGCCGCGGCGAACGGCGCCGTCAGGCTCTTCCGCGTCCTCAGCGATCCCGGCGACGCCGTGCCGGGCACCGATTACGACGCCGCGGGGCGCATCGACATGGCGCTGCTGACGCGCATCCTCGGCTTCAACGATTACGACTTCTATGTCTGCGGGCCGCCCGCCTTCACCCAGGCGCTCTACGACGGCTTGCGCGACTACAACATCGCCGACAGCCGGATTCACGCCGAGGCGTTCGGGCCGTCGTCCCTGAAGCGGACCGGTGAGACCACAACAACCGCCGCGCCGGCGCGCCGACCGCCCTCGACCAAGCCGGTGCCGGTCGCCTTCATGACCGCGCTCAAGGAGGCGCGCTGGACACCCGGCTCCGGCACGCTGCTCGATCTGGCCGAAGCGCGCGGCCTCGATCCCGCCTTCAGTTGCCGTGAGGGCACCTGTGGGACCTGCCGCACCAAGCTGCTCAAGGGTGCGGTGACCTACGTCAAGGAGCCGAGCGCGGCGGTCGCCGCCGACGAGATACTGCTGTGCTGCGCCGTCCCAGCCGAAGCGGAGACCGGTGAGGACGCGCCCCTTCAGCTCGCGCTCTGACCTTCCCCTTCACCCCTCCCCTCCCCCGCGAAACGACAGGAGTTCGCCATGTCCCGTCCCCCTCTGCCACCCTTCAGTGAAGAATCCGCCATCGAAAAGGTCCGCCTCGCGGAAGACGGCTGGAACAGCCGCGATCCCGCCAAGGTCACGCTGGCCTACACCACCGACACGCGCTGGCGGAACCGCGCGGAATTCGCCAACGGCCGCGCCGAGGTCGAGGCCTTCCTGACCCGCAAGTGGAACCGCGAGCTGGACTACCGGCTGATCAAGGAGCTGTGGGCGTTCGGCGGCAACCGCATCGCCGTGCGCTACGCCTATGAATACCACGACGACAGCGGCCAGTGGTTCCGCGCCTACGGCAACGAGAACTGGGAGTTCGCCGAGGACGGGCTGATGCGTGTCCGCCACGCCAGCATCAACGAGCACCCGATCGCCGAGGCCGACCGCAAGTTCCGTTGGCCGCTGGGCCGCCGTCCGGACGACCATCCGGGCCTCAGCCATTTCGGCTTCTGACCCGGCGGCTTCTGACGCGGCGGCGCAGGCGGAGGTTGCTATCCGCAGCCTCTTCCGCCACAGACTGTGACGGGGACGCGGCGAAACGGGGGCACGCATGGACCGGCTGCAGGCGATGCGGATCTTCGTGAAGGTCGCGGAAGCGGAAAGCTTCGCCGAAGCCGCCCGCCACCTGCGTCTGAGCGCGCCCGCGGCAACCCGCGCCGTGGCCGCCCTCGAGGAACTGATCGGCGCCCGCCTGTTCGTGCGCACCACCCGATCGGTGAAGGTCACCGAAGCCGGGGCACGCTACCTCGAGGACTGCCGCCGCATTCTCTCGGACATCACGGAGGCGGAGGCCGCGGCGGGAGGCATCTACGCCACCCCGACCGGGACGCTTGCCGTCACCGCCTCGGCGCTGTTCGGGCCGATGCATGTGCTGCCGATCGTGACCGAGTATCTGGACCGCTACCCCGGCATGCGCGCCCAGACCTTCTTCGTCGACCGCCCGGTGAACATCGTGGAGGAAGGCATCGACGTCGCCGTGCGCATCGGGCACCTGCCGGATTCCGGGCTCACCGCCATCCGGGTCGGCACGGTCCGGCGCGTGGTCTGCGGCGCCCCGGCCTATTTCGAGCGCCGCGGCGTCCCACAGACCCCGGCCGACCTCAGGCACCACCGCATCGCCGTGTCGACCGGCGCCTGGGCCTCGCCGGAATGGCGGTTCGCCCGCGACCAGCGGGTGACCATCGACCCGGTCCTGCAATGCAACACCAACGAGGCGGTGATCGCGACCGCCAAGGCGGGCTGGGGCCTCACCCGGGTTCTTCACTACCAGATCGGCCCGGCACTGCTGGCCGGGGAGCTTCGCATCGTGCTCGCCGACCATGAGGAGCCGCCCCTGCCCATCCACGTCCTGCATCCTGAGGGGCGGCACGCGCCGGCCAAGGTGAGGGCTTTCGTCGACCTCGCCGTGGCCCGCCTGCGCGAGAACCGCTTCCTCAACTAGGCCCGGTCAGGGGATGGTCGGCGCCGGCGTGCTCAGGCTCCACATCGCGTCGAACATGGACGCCTGGAAGGCCGCGAAATCGGCGCTGTCGAGGATCAGGCCGTAGCTCTCGCGGCCCGACGAGATGACCGAAACCTTGGTGCCGTGGATGAAGCAGGTCATCGCGAGGTTGTAGGTGGCGGGCGCGTAGCGCAGCTCGCGCCGCTCCTCCTGGCTCGACGGCCAGATCGGCGCGATGTCGCGCTCCTCCGAGCGGATCACCCGCAGCCAGATGCCGCGCCGCGCCCGCTCCTTCAAATAGTGCTCCATCTCCTCCAGCCCCGGCTCGACCATCAGCTCCCGCATGGAGAGGGTGGCGCGCAGCTCCTTCTCGTCGCCGCTCAGCGTCTCCCACAGGACGGTGCGGATGCCTTCGGGGCCGGGGTGGAAGCGGACGTTCGGCTGGCCGTTCTCGTGATGGTACATCGACCGCAGGACCGGCATCACGTCCTCGAGCATCTGCCGCCGGGCCTCGCTGCGCTCCAGCAGGATGCCCGGGTCTTGGGCGACCACGAAGCGGCGCTTCCCGTGATCGACGAAGCGGACGAGCCCCTCCGCCTCCAGCTTGGCGAGAGCATCGTGCGCCGTGGTGCGGGCCATGCCGGCGCCCGCGGCCACCTCCGTGACGGAGCCGCCGCCGAGGCGGATCGTCGTCAGATAGAGCTTGTAGAGCGTCCCCGATATGCCGATCCGGGACAGCTTCTCCTCAAGATTCACCCACGTGCTCCCTTTTGAATCGCGTCGCAACATGCCCGATTCCGCGCCACCCGTCCATCGTCGGTTTCTGCCGATAAATTGCCGACTCTTCGCGGTGCCGCCTTGGCGAGAAGATGCTTAAATGGGCTATTATCCCGCTGAATGCCTGCTAAAACGGCAAGTTTCGGCCTACCAAGCGTCATTCGTTTGTATTTTTCGAATTGACGGATTTTTCCGACACTGTCATCGTTTTTTCGTCGTCCAAGGACGTTGACGTCCCGCGAGGCGGCGCCGAACGGTGGAACGAGGGAAGGTGATGGAAGCGAATTCAAAAGCGCATGCGGCAGCACCGCCTTTCATGCAGAGGGCGCCGCGCCGCGCCGTGAGTCCCCGCATTCTGACGGACCGGTCCTTCCGCGCGGCGATGGGCCTCACCGCCTTCTTCGCCGTCTGGCAGGCGCTGACCTCGCTCGGCGTCATCGACGCCTTCCTACTGCCGTCGCCGGCCGCGGTGGCCGGGGCAATGTGGGACATGGCGCTCGACGGCTCGCTGTGGGTCCATCTCGGCGCCAGCCTGCAGCGGGTGGCGGTCGGCTTCGCGCTCGCCTGCGTCGTCGGCATGGCGCTCGGGTTGATGTGCGGCTGGTGGCGGGGCGTCGCGGACTTCGTGCGGCCGGTGGTCGAGGCGCTTCGCCCCATCCCGCCGCTCGCCTGGATTCCGATCACTATCCTGTGGTTCGGGCTCGGCGACGCCGCGTCCTACTTCCTGGTCTTCCTCGGCGCCGTCTTCCCGGCCTTCGTCGCCACCTACACGGCGGTGCGCGGCCTCGACCGGAACCAGATGAACGCGGCGCTCTGCCTCGGCGCGACGCCCTGGCAGCTCTTCACCGACGTGCTGATCCCCGCCTCCCTGCCGATCATCCTGCCGGGGCTGCGGATCGCGCTGGGCGTGGGCTGGATGTGCGTGGTGACCGCCGAGCTGATCGCGGCGCAGACCGGCCTCGGCTACCTGATCCAGCAGTCGCGCATGCTGTTCCAGATCAACAACGTCGTTGCGGGCATGGTGGCCATCGGTCTGGTCGGCTTCGCCATGTCCGCCGTCCTCGAGCGGATCGAGCGTCGGGTGAACGCCTGGGCGCCTTCCGAGCGCAATTGAGCAGGAGGCGAAGGAACATGGCCGCCAACACCGCACTCAAGACACCCGCCCCGCCCCCCGGCACGCCGCAGGCCCAGCCGGCCGACATCCAGATCGACATCCGGAATCTGGGCAAGGTCTATGGCGGGACCTCGTCCGACACCATGGTGGTCGCGCTCGACGGGGTCGACCTGCGCATCCGCCGCGGCGAGTTCATCTCGCTGCTCGGCCCCTCGGGCTGCGGGAAGTCGACCCTGCTCGGCATCGTCGCCGGTTTCCAGTCGGCGTCGAGCGGGACGCTCCTGCAGAACGGCCGCCCCATCGTCAAGCCGGACCCGTCGCGCACGGTCGTCTTCCAGGACTACGCGCTGTTCGGCTGGATGACCGTGCAGCAGAACGTGGAGTTCGGCCTGAAGGCCAAGGGCATGGCGAAGAAGGAGCGTGCGGAGATCGCCCGCTCGCTGATCGACATGGTCCGGCTGACCGGCTTCGAGGAGAAGTACCCGCACCAGATCTCCGGCGGCATGAAGCAGCGGGCGGCCATCGCCCGCGCGCTCGCCCCGGACCCCGACATCCTGCTGATGGACGAGCCGTTCGGCGCGCTGGACGCGCAGACCCGCGTGCTTCTGCAGGAGGAGATCGCCCGCATTTCGTCGGAGGCCGGCAAGACGGTGATCTTCGTCACCCACGGCATCGACGAGGCGGTGTTCCTGGCCGACCGCGTGGTGGTGATGAGCCCGCGGCCCGGCCGGGTGCGCGAGGAGGTCACCGTGCCGCTGCCGCGGCCCCGCACGGCCGAGATGCGCTCCGATCCCTGGTTCGTCTCCACGGTCAACGACCTGTGGGAGACCCTGAAACCCGAATGGCAAAAAGGGGAATGAACGTGACCTCGACACTCTCGCGCCGTCGTTTCGGCCAGCTCGCCGCCGGCATCGCCGCCGCCGCAACCCTCGCCAAGCCGGCGATCCTCCGCGCGCAGGGCGCGGACGTCGTCAAGATGGGCTGGTTCAACACCACCACCGTCTCGGCGCAGATCGCCCATGTTCTGATGCGCACGGACATCGCGGCCCGCAACGGCCTGCGGATGAACATGATCCAGCTCAACGCTTCGCCGGCGGTGAACGAGGCGATCGTGTCGAACGCGGCCGACGTCGGCACGCTGTCCGACTTCGCCGCCGTCACCACCATGGCGGTCGGAGCGCCGGTCACCACCATCGCGTCGCAGGCGCGCTTCCGCTCGGCGGTGCTGGTGACCAAGAAGTCGGGAATCACCGACGTCGCCGGGCTGAAGGGCAAGCAGGTCTATGGCACCTTCGGCATCACCGCCTTCCAGAACGCCCAGGAGGCGATGACCAAGGCGGGCCTCACTCCCGGCCGCGACATGACCTTCGTGAATGTCGGGCCGGCGGAGCTGGCCGACGCGGTGGGCGCGCAGCGGATCGACGCCTTCTTCACCTACGACCCGTTCGTGAGCTTCTTCGAGAACGCGGGCTTCGCCCAGGTGATCTCGGAGAATCTGACCCCGGTCATCGTGCTGACCGCGAACAACCGCTTCTTCAAGGACCGGCCCGAGGTGGCGGAGCGCTTCCTGCTCGCCAACTCCCAGGCGCTGTATTTTGCCAGCCAGAACCACGACCTCGTCAACAGCTGGTTCCGCTCGCTGGAGCCGGCGAAGAACATCCCGGAGGCCGTGCTGGAAAAGGCGTCGGGCTACGACCCCGCCTGGAACGCCAAGGCGCCCACCGACATCAAGGCGGCGCTCTCCGACGAGCAGATCAAAAAGCTGAACCAGCTCGCCGAATGGGGCGTCGAGGCGAAGCTGCTGCCTCGCCTGCCCGACGTGTCGAAGTTCGTCGACACGAGCATCGCCGGCAAGGTGGACGCCGCCTTCGCCGCCCAGGTCTTCGATCCGAAGACGGTCAAGATCGTCGGCTGACCGGCCGGCGATCCCGACGCATCGCGCAGGACGGGGCGGCGGCCATGCCGGGCCTTGCCGAAGGAGACCTCATGACCCTAAGACTTGACGACGCGGCCCGGCCGGCAACCGACCACGCCGCCCCTGCCCCCGCCATGCGCCATTTCGACTTCGCCACGCTGCCGGCGCCCGACCGCTACCGCCTGCTGACCGCCGCGGTCCTGCCGCGGCCGATCGCCTGGGCGGTCACCCGCTCGGCCGAGGGCCGGGTGAACGCCGCCCCCTATTCCTTCTTCAACGTCTTCGGCTCCGACCGGCCGGTGGTCTGTCTCGGCGTGCTGGCACGCCCGGACCGGCCGAAGGACACGGCGGTCAACATCCGGGCGACGCGCGAGTTCGTGATCAACCTCGTCCCCTTCGCCCTGACGGAGGCGATGAACCTCACCTGCGTCGAGGCGCCGCCCGAGGTGGACGAGACCCGGCTCGCCGGGCTCGCCACCCTGCCGAGCGTCGCGGTCCGGCCGCCGCGCATCGCCGCATCGCCGGTCGCCTTCGAATGCCGTCTGATCCACGAGTTCGAAAGCGGTCCCGGACAGTGGCTGTTCGTGGGCGAGGTGCTGCACGCCCATGTCGCGACACGCGTCCTGACCGGCAACCCCGACCGCCCCCGCATCGACCATGAGGCGCTCGACCTCGTCGCCCGCATGCACGGCCCCTCGGCCTATCTGCGCACCCGCGACGTCTTCGATCTGGTACGGCCGGTCTGGGCCGACACCCCGCCTCAACCCACCAAAACACACTGCAAGGAACGACAAGAATGACCAAGGTTAAAGTGGCCGCGGTGCAGGCGGCGACGGTGCCGTTCGACGCCGCCGCGGCGACCGCCCGCACGGTCGACCTGATCGCCGAGGCGGCGTCCACCGGCGCGTCGCTCGCCGTCTTCCCGGAGGCCTTCATCGGCGGCTACCCGAAGGGGCTCGATTTCGGCTGCTCGATCGGCCGGCGCACGGCGGAAGGGCGCGCCGACTTCGCCCGCTACGTCCGCGGCGCGATCACCGTGCCGGGACCGGAGACCGAGACGCTGTCGGCGGCCTGCGCGCGGCACGGAATCCACGCGGTCGTCGGCGTCATCGAGCGCGACGGCGGAACGCTCTACTGCACGGTGCTCTATCTGTCGCCGGACGGCCGGATGGGCAAGCACCGCAAGGTGATGCCGACCGGGTCGGAGCGGCTGGTCTGGGGGTTCGGCGACGGCTCCACCCTCACCGTCATGGACACGCCGTTCGGCCGTGTCGGCGGGGCCATCTGCTGGGAGCATTACATGCCGCTGATGCGCGCGGCCTACTACGCGAAGGGCGTCCAGCTCTGGGCGGCGCCGACGGCGGACGACCGTGAAAGCTGGATCGCCACCATGCGCCACGTCGCCATGGAGGGGCGCTGCTTCGTGATCGGCGCCTGCCAGGTGATGCGCCGCTCGGACTTCCCGGAGGACTACGCCAGCCGCATCGACGCCGGGCCGGACGAGTGGATGATGCACGGCCGCTCGGTCATCGTCGGGCCGCTCGGCGAGATCCTCGCCGGCCCGCTGGTCGACGCGGAGGGCATCCTGACCGCCGAGGTCGACGTCGAGGATCTGGTCGGCGCCAAGCTCGATTTCGATCCGGTGGGCCATTACGCGCGGCCGGACCTGTTCAGCATGCGCGTCGACGAGACCCCGCGCGCGCCGGTCGCCACGGTGCGCGAGGCCGCCCTTCCGGAGCGCAACGAGACGGTCGAAGAAGCGGCCTGACGGGCAGGGTGATCGCATTCAAAATCCCTCTCCCCAGAGGGGAGAGGGCTATGAAGGTCAAATGCGATTGCCCCGGCCCACCGGGCGATTAATGCCGGTTAATGATCGGCGCCTTGTAACTGATAATGCTTCTCATGATCATTTGCGGGAGATTTGGCCCTGTCCGGACGGGCCGACCACACCGCATCTTGTCAAGGGAAGCCCCAATGCCCGACACCCGCCTGCCGACCGCCCTCCCAATTGCCGATCCGATCCTGTCCACCCTTCCCGGCTGGGAGACCGGCGCCGTCTGCCCGACGCGGCTCGAGGTGGACTGGACCGACGCCCTGAGGAAGCTGGACGTCCTGGGGACGGTCCGGGTCGTCACCGGCAACCGCAGCATCACCCATGAGAAGACCGGACGCTTCGGCAACGTCGACGGCAACGGCCCGGCCCTGATCGTGCTGAACCGCGAGGTCGACCTGCGCGTCTTCCCGCGCCACTGGGCCATCACCGTCCACACGCCGGAGACGGACGGCGAGGCCGAGGCCATCCGCGTCTTCGACCGGCATGGCCGCGCCGTCCACGCCATCCACCGCACCCCGGAGACGAACGGCGCCGCCTGGGACGCCTTCCTCATCCTGCACCGCGCCGCCGACCAGGACGCGCCGGTCCTGGAACCGCTGCCCGCCCCCGCCGCCGAGCGGCCCGACGCCGAGATCGACGTGGAAGGGCTGCGCGCCGCCTGGAGCGCGATGACCGATGTGCACGAGTTCTTCGGCATGCTGAGGACTTTCGGCGTCGGGCGGCGGCAGGCGCTGCGCCTCGCCGGTCCGGGCTTCGCGCGGGAGCTGCCCGCCACCGCCCTGCTGCCGCTGCTGGAGGCAGCGCGCGACCGCCGGCTGGAGATCATGATCTTCGTCGGCAACGCCGGCTGCATCCAGATCCACACCGGCACGGTGGACCACCCGGCGGCGGAAGACGGGCTGCTGCGCATCGACGACCACGGCTTCACCCTGCGCGCCATCCAGGCGCGGCTGTCCAGCGCCTGGGTCGTCCACAAGCCGACCGACAAGGGCGGCATCACCACGGTCGAGTTGTACGACGACCGGGGCGACAACGCGGCCATCCTGTGCGGCCAGCGCGACGAGGACAAGCCGGAGCGGGCGGAGTGGCGCGCGCTCGCCGCGTCCCTGTGACGGGCGGGGACCGGCCGATGAGGCGCCTGCGCCTTCTCCCCGCGGCGATCGCCGCTACCCTCGCGCTCACCGCCGCCACCCTGGCCACGGCGGCGGAGCGGCGGATCGTCACCGTCGGCCCGCCGGTGACCGAGCTTGTCTACGCGCTCGGCGACGGCGGCTCGGTCGTCGGGCGCGACACCAGCAGCCATTATCCGCAGCCGGTGAACGGCCTGCCCGACGTCGGCTACATGCGCGCCCTCTCGGCGGAGGGGGTGATGTCGCTGGCCCCGACCCACGTCCTGGCGATCCAGGGCGCCGGCCCGGAGACCACGCTCGACCAGCTGCGGGCGCTCGGCGTCACGGTGGAGGTCGTGCCGGAGACGCCGACGCTGGCCGGATTGATCGACAAGGTGGAGCGGGTCGCCCGCCTGCTCGGCCGGGAGGCGGAAGGACGGCGCTTGGCGGACTCGCTGAATCGCGACCTCGCCGCGCTGGCCGCCGCCGTCGCCGAAGCCGGAAAAAAGGACGGTGCGCCGGTCGTGCTCGGCGTGGTCGGCGGCGGGCCCGGCGGTCTGATGGCGGCGGGCAGCCGCTCCGTCCCCGCCGCTCTGATCGCCATGGCCGGCGCGCGCAACGCCCTGGATGTGGAGCGCGACTATGTGCCGATGTCGTCGGAGTCCGTCCTGGCCGCCGCACCCGACATCCTGCTGGTCAGCCGGTCGCTGGTCGACCGCTCGGGCGGGCTCGACCCATTCCTGGCGACGCCGCAGATCGCCCTGACCCCGGCGGCCAAGGCCCGGCGGGTGGCGGTGGTGGACGGCGCGCTGCTGATGGGCCTCGGCCCCCGCACGGCCGAGGCGGTCGCGGAACTCACCCGCGTCCAGGGCACCTCTCCTCAGGAACAACCATGAGCCTGACCTTGTCCATGCCGTCCTCCCGGAAAGGGGAACGGGCGACCCCGGCCTTCCGGCGCCCGCCCCTCATTCCCGTGCTGGCGGCGCTGACAGCGGCGCTGGCGCTGGCCGTGCTGAATGCCGTCGCGACGGGCGGTGTCTCCGTTCCGCTCGACCGCAGCCTGTCCCACCTCGCCTCCCTGCTCGGCCTGCCCGGAACGCCGTTGTCGGAGCGGGACTGGATGGTGCTGACCATGCTGCGCCTGCCGCGCATCGTCCTGGCTGCCGCGGTCGGGGTGACGCTGGGGGTGGCGGGGGTAGCGCTCCAGGCGGTCTTCCGCAACCCGCTGGCCGATCCCGGTCTGGTCGGCGTGTCGAGCGGGGCGGCGCTGGCCGGTTCCGCCGCCATGGTGCTGGGGGTATCGGGGCTGGGGCTGGCGCGCAGCGGCCTGTCGCTCGCCACCGTGCTGCCGCTGGCCGCCTTCCTCGGCGCGCTGGCCGCCACCGTGCTGATCCTGGCGATCTCCCGCCGCGACGGGCGCAACTCCCCCGCCACCATGCTGCTGGCCGGCATCGCGGTGAACGCCATGGGTGGGGCCGGCATCGGGCTGTTCAGCTACCTCGGGGACGACCTCGCGCTGCGTCAGATGACCTTCTGGATGATGGGCGGCTTCGGCGGGTCGAACTGGGCGCAGATCGGGCCGGCGATGGTCCTGATGGGGCTGGCGACCGCCGGGCTGTTGGCCGGGGCACGGCGGCTCGACCTGTTCGCCATGGGCGAGCGGGAGGCCTTTCTCCAAGGGCTCGACCCGCACCGCTTCGCCGTGCGCACGGTGCTTCTGGTGGCGCTGGGCGTCGGGGCGGCGGTGGCGGTGTCCGGCCTGATCGGCTTCGTCGGGCTGATCGTGCCGCACGTCATGCGCATTCTGCTGGGACCGGTGCACCGCCGGCTGATGCCGGCGACGGCGCTGGCCGCGGCGGTCCTGCTGGTCCTGGCCGATACGGTGGCCCGCACCATCGCCGCCCCGGCCGACGTGCCGGCCGGCCTGCTGCTGGGTGCCGTCGGCGGTCCCTTCTTCCTGTGGCTTCTGCGCCGCCGCGCCGGCGCGCTGGGAGGGGCCTGACCATGCTGGAAGCGATCGACGCCGGCCTGACCATCGGCAACGCCCGCCTGCTCGACGGCGTGACCGCCGCGCTGCGGCCCGGCCGGGTTCTGGCCATCCTGGGCCCCAACGGGGCCGGCAAATCCACCCTGCTCTCCCTCCTCTCCGGGGAGCGGCGGCCAACCGCCGGGCGGGCCCTGCTGGACGGGGTGGAATTGGCGGCCATCCCGGCGCCGCGGCTGGCCGTCCGCCGCGCCCTGGTGGCGCAGCACCAGTCGGTCGCCTTCGCCTTCTCGGTGGAGGAGGTGATGGAGCTGGCGACCGAACCCTGGCTGATCCGCCCCGGCGACCGGCGCGCCCTGATCGCCGACTGCCTGATGCGGGCCGGGGCGGGCGGGCTGGCCGGCCGGCTGATGCCCCAGCTCTCCGGCGGCGAGCGCCAGCGCGTCGCCTTCGCCCGCGCGCTCGCCCAGCTGGCGGCGGGGCGCCACGGGCGCGACGTGGCGGGGCCGTCCTACCTGCTGCTGGACGAGCCGACGGCCAGCCTCGACCCCGCCCATCAGCACCATCTGCTGCGGGCGGCGCGCGACTGGGTGGAGCGGACCGGCGGCGGCTGCGCGGTGATCCTGCACGACCTGACCCTGGCCGCGCGCTATGCCGACGACGGGCTGATGCTGGCCGGCGGGCGCGTCGCCTGGAGCGGCGCCATGGCGGACCTGCCGGTGCCGGTGCTGGAGCGCGTCTTCGGCACGGCCTTCGTCCGGCTCGACCTGCCGGAGGCGGAGGGCGTGGTCTACGCCGCCACCGGACGCGCCCCGGCGTCTGGAAAAATTGAATGCGAATGATTATTAATAGCAAATAAGGGACAAGACGGGGCGCCCGATAGAGGCGCTAAAGGGAGGGGACGGTGCGTGTTCTGATCGTTGAGGACGACGCGGCGGTCAGCTACTGGATCGGGGCGAAGCTCGGCGGCTCCGGCCATTCCTGCCGCTTCGCCGGCGACGGCGAGGACGCGCTGCGCCTGCTGCGCGAGGAGGCGTTCGACGTGGTGGTGCTGGACCGCATGCTGCCCAAGCTGGACGGCATGGAGGTGCTGAGGCGCCTGCAAGGGACCCGCCACCCGCCGGTCCTGGTGCTGTCCGCCCTGGACGAGACGACGGAACGGGTGGCCGGGCTGCGCGCTGGGGCCGACGACTATCTGGGCAAGCCCTTCGACTTTGCCGAGCTGCTGGTCAGGCTGGAGCATTTGGCGACCCGCCGCGCCGTCCTGGCTGGGGCCGGCGACGTGCTGGAGGTCGCCGATCTGGTGATGGACGTCACCCGCCGGCATGTGACCCGGCGCGGCGTGCCCATCGAGCTGACCGACAAGGAGTTCAAGCTCCTGCACATCCTGATGAGCAACCCCGGCCGCACCGTGACCCGCAGCATGCTGCTGGAGAAGGCCTGGGGCTACGGCTTCAACCCGCCGACCAATCTGGTGGAGGTCCATGTCTTCAAGCTGCGGGCGAAGATCGACAAGGATTTCGACCCGCCGCTCCTGAAGACCGTGCGGGCCATCGGCTATGTCCTGGGCTAGGCCGCGCGACGCTAGCCCGTCCTGGGTCCGGAGGGTCCGCCGCCATCTCGACACGCGCAGCTTCCGTCAGGCGATGGCCATCGGCGCGGTCTTCCTGGTGGTGGCCGGCGCCGCCGTGCTGTGGAGCCGCGCCCTGCTGGTGGAGCTGGTCAACGAGCATGTCGGCGACCTGCTGGAGCGCGACCAGGAAACGCATCGTCTGCACGGCGGATTCGGCGACGCCGCCGCCCTGGTCGCGGAGCTGCGCCGCCGTGAGCGCTTCGCCCCGGAGGGCACGCGGCGGCGCATGGTGATCGACCGCGATGGGCGCGTGCTCTACGGCGACGAGGCGATGGCGCAACGGCTGCTCGCCGTCGTCGCCTGCGGCGGCCCAGCCCCCTGCGAGACCGGCCGCATCGACCAGCGCGGCGATGGCTGGAAGGTGCGCGGGATGGTGGTGCGGCTGGGCGACGGCGGGCGCTACGTCAACGCCTACGACCTCCAGCCCATGCTCGACCAGCTCCGCGCCGTGCCGCTGGCGGCAGGCTGCGGCGTGCTGGTGTTCCTGCTGACCAGCGTCGCATTCGGCATCCGCTTCAGCGCCGGCACGCTGCGCCGGGTGTCGGCCATCACCATGGCGCTGACTTCCTACGCGGCGGGCGACCGCGACCGCCGCGTCGCCATCACCGGCCCGGACGACGAGTTCGCCCGCCTCGGCCGCGAGATCAACCGCACGCTCGACCGCGTGACCCGGCTCGTCGAGGAGGTGTCCAGCGTGTCGAGCAGCATCGCGCACGAGATGCGCACGCCGCTGACCCATCTGCACAACCGGCTGGTCACCATCGCCGAGAACTGCCCCGACGACACCCTGCGCCGCGAGCTGGAGGAGGGGATCGAGGAGACGCGGCGCATCCAGCACCTGTTCCGCGCCATCATGCGGCTGGGCGAGATCGAGACCGGGCGCTGCACCCTGGCGGTGGAGCCGCTGGACGCCAAGGCGCTGCTGGACGAGGTCGCCGAATCCTACCTGCCGCTGGCCGAGGGGACCGGCACCGTCATCACCGTCGCGGTGGAGCGCGACCTCGATCTGCGCGGCGACCGCACGCTGCTGTTCCAGACCGTCGCCAATCTGGTGGACAACGCCCTGAAATACGCGCCGGGCGAGGCGCTGCACTTGTCCGCCGGGCGGCGCGACGGCTGGAACGAGATCACCGTCGCCGACCATGGCCGGGGGCTGGCGCCCGGCCAGCGCGCGCTCGCCGTGCAGCGCTTCTGCCGGCTCGACCCGTCGGACCGGGTGCCCGGCCATGGGTTGGGCCTCGCGATCGTCGACGCCATCGCCCGGCTGCACGGCGGCGCCCTGCGGCTGGAAGACAACGGGCCGGGCCTGCGCGCGGTGGTCCGGCTGGAGCGCCGGGGCCGCCCGGTGACTGCCCCCGCCGTTCCCGGCGCCATCACCGGCATTCTCCATTAAGCGAAATTAAGCGAAGCGCCGTTGAGCCAATTTGCAAATGCGAACTATTCTCAAATGAGTTCGCAACCGACGCTTCGGACCGATTCCATGCCGCACAGCACCCCCACCAGCCCCACCGTTCCCTCTCCCGACACGCTTGCCGCCCTGCGCGAACGGCTCGCCGCCGCTCCGAATGGCGTGCTGGAGGCGGTCGCGGTGGAAACCGGCGTCAGCCTGATCGCCGTCACCGAATGCCTGCCGGACGGCTTCCGCGCCTTCGCGCCGGGAGAAACGGCCGAGGCGGCGATGCTCGACATGGCGGAGTGGGGCACGGTCACCGTGCTGGTGCACAGCGCCGACCTCGTTCTGGAGTGCAAGGGGCCGCTGCCGCGCGGGCAGTTCGGGCGCGGCTTCTACAACCTCGCCGGCGGCAGCCCGATCGGCGGTCACATCCGGCTGGACCGCTGCCGCAGCGTCGGCTTCGTCCGCCGGCCCTTCATGGGCAGCGCCGACAGCGCCTCCGTCGTCTTCTTCAACGGCGATGGGGAGGCGATGTTCAAGGTCTTCGTCGGGCGCGACGCCGCCCGGCAGCTTCTCCCCGATCAGGTGGAGCGGTTCGAGGCACTGAAGGCGCGCCTGTGCGGGGCGCCGCTCCGCACCGACTGAGCCAGCGCCGGGCGGCTTCAGCCCATCAATTGCGAATAAGACGCAATCGCATTTCTATAAAAACAACACGCCAGAAAAACCTCGTGCAGAGAGACAGAGATGATCGTGCCACCTGTGTCCCACCGCCCTGCCCTCCCACCGTCCCGCTCCCGCCTGCGCGCGGCGCTGTGGCTGTCGGCCTCCGCCCTGACTTTGCTGGCCCCCGCCGCGCAAGCGCAGCAGCAGACTCAGCAGGCCACCGGCCAGACCGCCACCCAAACCGCGCAGGCGACCACCTCACCGCCACCGACCATCCTCGACGCGGTGACGGTCTATGGCGAGCGCGGCCTGCGCAGCGTGGGCGAGAACACGGGCACGGTGTCGGTCATCCCCGATTACGAGCTTGAGAAGCGCGGCGTCCACCGCCTCCAGGACCTGCCGCGCTACGAACCCGGCGTAACGGTCAGCAACTCCCCGTCCCGCGCCGGGGCCGGCGGCTTCACCATCCGCGGCATCAGCAACAACCGCATCCTGATGCAGGTCGACGGCACGCGCCTGCCGGAATCGCCGGCCTCCGCAGCCCCCTCCGCCGGCTACAACCGCGACGTGGTCGATCTGGACTCGGTCAAACAGGTGGAGATTGTGCGCGGCCCGGCCTCGGCGCTCTACGGCTCGGACGCGCTGGGCGGCGTGGTGACCTATGTGACCAAGGACCCGGCCGACTATCTGCGGCCCGGCCGCGACAGCTTCGTCTCGCTGAAGACGACCTACGACAGCGTCGATTCCAGCCTGTCGGAGACCGGCACGGGGGTGCTGCGCTCCGGCGACTTCTCCCTGCTCGGCATCTACACGCGCCGCGACGGGGAAGAGTACAAGTCCAAGGACAAGGCCTACCGCAACCCGCAGGACTATGAGGGCAACAACGGCCTCGCCAAGCTGGTCTGGGACCATGGGCCGGACAAGGTGACGCTGACCGGCGAGTATTTCCACCGCAGCACCGACACGACGCTGCGCAACGACGTCGGCGGCAGCGCCAGCTACATCTTCTCCATGGCGCCGATGCGGATGACGCGCGGCGCCTTCACCGGCTCCACCGCCGACGACACGGCGACCCGCTGGCGCGTCAGCCTGGAGCACGCGCACGACGCGCCGATCGGCTTCATCGACCACATCGACTGGCGCCTCTACGGCACCCAGTTCGACCGCGAGGAGAAGCGCACCCGCAACGCCCGCGTCGCCACCTCCACCAGCCCGCTGTTCACCGCCGGCACCGGCCTGCGGGAATCCACCAGCAACGAATCCAAGCAGACGATCGTCGGCGGGGCCGTCAACCTGCGCTCCGACACCCAGTTCTTCGGGCTGCGCAACAGCATCTCCTACGGCATTGGCGTCGATTCCATCCGCACCGAGCGGATGCGCGACGTGACTCTGACCAACCTCGCGACCGGGGCCACCGCGAAGAGCTACAACGGCGATACCTACCCCAGCCGCACCTTCCCCAACACCGACACGCTCATGGCCTCGGCCTATGTGCAGGACGAGATCACCATCGACCGGCTGCGGCTGGTGCCGGCGCTGCGGCTCGACTATTACCGGATGGACCCGGACAAGGACGCCGCCTACTTCGCCGCCCGGCCCTCCACCCAGCCGGAGACGCTGGACAAGCTGGCACTGTCGCCGAAGTTCGGCGCGACCTACGACCTGACCAAGGAATACGCGCTGTTCGGCCAGTACGCGCACGGCTTCCGCGCGCCGCCCTACGACGACGCCAACCTCGGCTTCTCCAACCCGACCTACGGCTACGAGGTGCTGCCCAACGCCGACCTCAAGCCGGAGAGCAGCGACGGCGTCGAGGCCGGCCTGCGCGGCAAGTTCGGCGACGGGTCGAGCTTCCAGGTCTCCAGCTTCTACAACCGCTACAGCGATTTCATCCTGCAGAGGGCGGTCGGCACCGGCAGCGGCGGCATCCTGCGCTATCAGGCGCAGAACGTCTCGAAGGTCGAGATCTTCGGCGCCGAGGGCAAGGGCGAGTGGCGGTTCCAGCCGGGCTGGGCGCTGTTCGGCGCGGCCGCCTTCGCCCGCGGCTTCGACATCGACGCCGGCACCGCCATCGACGAGGTGGCGCCCTTCACCGTCAACGCCGGCCTGTCCTACACCGCGCCCGACGACGTCTGGGGCGCGCAGGTTGCCGCCACCCATGTGATGGCGAAGACGGCGAGCGATGTGAGCAACCCGACCTACCTGAAGGCCCCGGCCTACACCACGGTGGATCTGGCCGCCTACGTCAACCCGACGGAAAACATCAGCCTCGGCACCTCGGTCAACAACCTGTTCAACCAGGGCTATTACAACTACGTCAACGTCGTCGGCGTCAGCGAGACCTCGCCCGACCGCCGCCGCTATCTGGAGGCCGGCCGCTCCTTCCTGGTGCACGCCACGCTGAAATGGTGACGCCTTGATCCCGTTGAGCCGCGCCGCAGGCGCCGGAGCGGCTCATGACATCTGGCTGATGGCCTTGCGGAAGCGCGCCAGCGACAGGCTGAACAAGGCCACGCCGATCCCGATCAGCGCCAGGAATTGCGGCCAGACCACGTCGAGGCCGGCGCCGCGGTACAGGATGGCCTGGGCCAGCGCGACGAAGTGCGTCGTCGGCGCGGCGAGCATCACGTCCTGAACGAGGGCGGGCATGCTCTCGCGCGGCGTCATGCCCCCCGACAGCATCTGCAGCGGCACCATCACCAGGATCATCAGCATGCCGAACTGCGGCATGCTGCGGGCCACCGTCCCCAGGAAGACGCCCATCGACGTGGTGGCGAACAGGTGCAGGGCGGCCCCGGCCAGGAACAGGGCGACGGACCCGCCGATGGGAACCGCCAGCAGCCCCTGGACGACGAAGACCAGCGAAAAGGCGCAGGCGGCGAGCACGACCAGCGCCATCGACCAGATCTTGCCGACGACGATCTCGGCGGGGGTGACCGGCATCACCAGCAGATGCTCGATGGTGCCGTGCTCGCGCTCCCGGATCAGGGCGGCGCCGGTCAGGATGATCGACAGCATCGTGACCTGGTTGATGACCTCGATCACCGACCCGAACCAACCCTTGTTCATCTCGGGATTGAAGCGGGCCCGCAGGGCGAGGTCGACCGGGAGGGTCTGCTCCCCCCGGTAGCGCTGCACGAAGGCGCCGACCTCCCCGCTGACGATCTGCTGGATGTAGCCGCTCCCCGAAAAGGCCTGGGTCATCCGGGTCGCATCCACATTGAGCTGGATCGCCGGTTGGCGCCCGGCGAGGACGTCGCGCTGGAAGTCGGGCGGAATGTCGAGCGCGAAGGTGTCGAGCCCGGCGTCCATGCGGGCGTCCATCTCGGCGGGCGTGATCAGGACCGGCGGCAGGAAATAGGGCGGATAGAAGGCCCCGGCGATGCGGGCCGACAGCGGCGAGCGGTCCTCGTCGACGATGGCGATGGCCGCCTTGTTCAGCGTCTCGGGGATGGCGGTGGCCGCCGTGTAGATCGCCAGAGTGAAGGAGTAGGCGATGAGGGCCAGAAGCATCGGGTCGCGGGCGAGGCTGCGCAGTTCCTTGATGCCGAGGTTCAGGACGTTGGACGCCTGCATGGCTCAGGTCTCCTGCTTCTTCAGCAGCAGCGCGCTCACCCCGATCAGGACCGGCGCGGCGATCAGCAGCGCGGCGAAGGCGGCGTGCAGGTCCCCGAAGCCCAGGGCCTTCGAAAAGACCCCGCGCGAGATGGTCAGGAAATGGGTAGTCGGGTAGACCTCCCCGATGAGGGCCGCGGCGCCCCCCAGGGAGGAAACCGGATCGATCATGCCGGAATATTGGGTCGCCGGGATCAGCGTCGCGATGGCGGTGCCGAAGACGGCGGCGATCTGGCTGCGCATGAAGCTGGACATCAGGAGCCCCATGGCCGTCGCCGAGAAGCTGTAGAGCAGGGCGCCGGCGGCGAGGGCCAGAACATTCCCGGTCAGCGGCACACCGAAGACGGTGACCGCCAGCGCCGCCATCAGAAGCAGGTTGAGCATGGCCAGCCCGATATAGGGCAGTTGCTTGCCGAGCAGGAACTCCAGCTTGGTGACCGGCGTGACGTAGAGGTTGATGATCGAGCCGAGTTCCTTCTCCCGCACGACGCTGAGCGCGGCCAGCATCGCCGGGATCAGCAGCAGCAGGATCGGGATGACCGCCGGCACGATGGCCTTCAGGCTCTCGACGTCCGGGTTGTAGCGGAAGCGAGTCTCGATGGTGGCGAGGCCGGGCGTGTCGGCCCGCGAGGCCAGCCATTGGCGGTGCATGCCCTCGACGTAGCCGTTGACCGTCTCGGCCCGCGTCGGCATGGAACCGTCGATCCACGCGCCGATCTGGACGCGGCGCCCGCGGGCGACGTCGCGGCCGAAGCCCGGCGGGATCTCCAGCGCCAGGGAAAGCTCGCCCGCCCGCATGCGCCGGTCGAGATCCTCGTAGTCGATGATCGGCGCCCGTTCGACGAAGTAGCGGGAGCCGGCGAGGTTGAGCGTGTAGTCGCGGCTGACCGTCGTCTGGTCCCGGTCCAGCACCGCAAAGGACAGGTCCTCGACATCCATGTTGATGCCGTAGCCCATGATGACCATCAGCAGGAGGCTGCCGATGAGCGCCAGCGTCGCCCGGATGGGATCGCGCCGCAGCTCCAGCGCCTCCAGGAGCGTGTAGCTGAGCATCCGCCGCGGGTTGAAGAAGCGGCGTTCCGCAGGGTTTCCGCAAGGGGTCGCGGCGGGCGGCGGGACCGGGCGGCGTTGGTCCGCCACCGTCACCGCGTCGCCATCCCCGCGCTCCGCTACCGCCTCCTTCAGATAACCGATAAAGGCCTCCTCCAGCGTCGCGGCGCCCCGCTTCGCGACAAGCGCCGCCGGCGTGTCGCTGACCAGCACGCGGCCGGCGTGCATCAGCGAGATGCGGTCGCAGCGTTCGGCCTCGTTCATGAAATGCGTCGAGATGAAGATCGTCACCCGGTCGCGGCGCGCCAGCCCGATCATGATCTCCCAGAAGGCGTCGCGCGCGATCGGGTCGACGCCCGACGTCGGCTCGTCCAGGATCAGCAGGGCCGGCTCGTGGACCATCGCGACGGCGAGAGAGAGGCGCTGGCGCCGGCCGAGCGGCAGCGTGTTCGGCAGCGTCTCCATCGCGTCGGCCAGGCCGAAGCGCTCCGCCACCGCCGCGATCCGGCCGGGAAGAACGTCCTCGGGCACCTGGAACAGGCGGGCGTGCAGTTCCAGGTTCTGCCGGATGGTCAGCTCCGAGTAGAGCGAGAAGGCCTGCGACATGTAGCCGACGCGCCGCCGCGTCGCGATGTTGCCGGCGTCCACCGGCTCCCCGAACAGCCGGGCCTCACCCTCGCTCGGCGGGAGCAGGCCGGTCAGCATCTTCATCGTCGTCGTCTTGCCGCAGCCGTTGGAGCCGAGGAAGCCGAAGATCTCGCCGCGCGGGATGCGGAAGCTGACATGGTCGACCGCCACGAAGTCGCCGAAGCGCATGGTCAGGCCCTTCGCCTCGATGGCGATGTCATTCCCGTCCTCCGTGCGCGGCACGATCGTCACGGCCCTATGGCCGCGGCGCTTCTCCTCGGGCATCAGCGCGACGAAGGCCGCCTCCAGCGTCGCGGTTCCGGTGCGCTCCAGCAGGTCCCGCGGGCTGCCGGTGGCCAGCACGCGCCCCCCGTCCATCGCGACGAGCCAGTCGAAGCGCGCCGCCTCCTCCATGTAGGCGGTGGCCACCACCACGCTCATGCCGGGCCGGTCCGCCCGGATGCGGTCGATCAGCTCCCAGAACTGCCGCCGCGAGAGCGGGTCGACGCCGGTGGTCGGCTCATCAAGGATCAGCAGGTCCGGATCGTGGATGAGCGCGCAGCACAGGCCGAGCTTCTGCTTCATGCCGCCGGACAGCTTGCCGGCGGGCCGGTCGAGGAACGGCGCGAGGCCGGTGCTCCGCGTCAGGTCGACGATGCGCCTCTGGCGCTCGGCCCCGCCCTGGCCGAACAGCCGCCCGAAGAAACCGAGATTTTCGGCAACCGACAGCGTCGGGTAGAGGTTCCTGCCGAGGCCCTGCGGCATGTAGGCGATGCGCGGGCACACGGAACGCCGGTGGCCCGCCAGCGCCATGCTGCCCCCCAGCACCTCGACCGTCCCCTCCTGCAGGGCGCGCGCCCCCGACATCAGCGACAGCAGGCTCGACTTGCCGACGCCGTCGGGGCCGATCAGTCCCACGACGCACCCCGCCGGGACGTCGAGGCTGATCGCGTCGATCGCCCGGACCTTTCCGTACACCAGACCGACGTCCCTCAGACGCACAACGGGTGATGCGGCGGCGTCGCTCATGGCACGAGGTTTTGCAGGTTGGCCGGCCATTCGGCGTCCGGATCGATCCGCACATAGGCCACCCCCGGCAAGCCGGTCTTCACGTCGCGGATGTATTTCTTAAGCAAGGGGGGCGGGATCTGCGCCTTGATCCGGAACATCAGCTTCTGGCGTTCGCTGGCCGTCTCCACGGTCTTCGGGGTGAACTGGGCCACGTCGGCCACGAAGGTGGCCTTGGCAGGAACGACGTATTGCGGGAAGGCGTCGAGGGCGATCCGCACCTCGGTGCCGATCCTCACCCGCCCGGCGGCCTCCGTAGGCAGGAAGAAGGTCATGTAGACGTCGCTGAGATCGACCATGTTCAGCACCCGGCCACCGGCGCCGAGCACCTCGCCCGGCTGCGCCACCCGGAACTGCACCCGGCCGTCGCGCGGCGACCGCAGTGTGCTGTCCCGGATGTCGGCCTCGATGCGCTCGATGGTGGCCGCGGCGGCCTCGACCGCCGCCTGGGCGTTGACGACCTGGGCCTCGGCGGTGGCGATGGCGGCGTCGGCCGCGGCGACCTGGGCCTTGGCGGCACTGACGGCGGCGTTCGCGCTTTCGAAGCGGGCGCGGTCGGTGTCGAGCACCTGCCGCGACGTCGTGCCGCGCGCCTCCAGCTCCTCCGACCGGGCGAGCTGCTTCTGGGCGACGTCCCGCTCGGCTTCGCGCTGGGCCACCAGGGACAGCGCCGACTGGCGTTCGGCCTGACGCTGGAGCACCTGATGGCGGGCGGTCTCGACGCCGATCACCGCCTGCTGCTTCTGCGCCTCGGCCTGCTTGGCCTGGGCCTGGAGCACATCGGTGTCCATCCGGGCGAGCACCTGCCCGGCGGTGACGAAATCGCCCTCGTCGACCAGGATATCTTCGACTCGCCCGGCGGTTTTCGTGGCGATGTCGATCTCGACCGCCTCGATCCGGCCGTTGCCGCTGGCCAGACCGGCGGGCAGCCCCCTGGGTTGCAGGAACAGCCACGCCCCGTAGAGGACCACGACGATGGACAGCGCGGCTGCGGCCTTGAGCAGCCACCGGCTTGGCTTCTTCATCATCCACCAATCCATTCGCCTGCAGGCAACGCCTTCAAGGACATTCAGCCTATCAGGCCACCCGCGTCGCGCCACCGGCTTTTGCAGCCTGACGTGGAAAGCGCTGCTTTTCGCCGCATCGGCATGTCCGCTCAGTCTTCCTTGGCCGGGACGCCACGGATGTGCCCGGCATTTCCCCAGTCGCCCGAGGACGACCCGCCGCCTGGCGCCCGGGCGGACGCCTCCGCGCCCGGGGCAGGGTGCTGGTTGACGGCCAGCGGCCCGCTGAACAGGCCGCGGATCACCGTGTAGAACACCGGGGTGAAGATCAGACCGAACAGCGTGACCCCCAGCATTCCCATGAACACCGCGGTGCCCAGCGACTGGCGCATCTCCGCCCCCGCCCCCTGCGCGATCATCAGCGGCACGACGCCCAGGATGAAGGCGAAGGACGTCATCAAGATCGGACGGAGCCGGGTGCGCGCCGCCGCGACCGCGGCCTCGAAACGGTCCTTGCCCTCGAACAGCTCGTTCTGGCGCGCGAACTCGACGATGAGGATGGCGTTCTTGGCGGCCAGCCCGACCAGCACGACGAACCCCACCTGCGCCAGGATGTCCACCGCCAGCCCGCGCATCAGCAGGCCGGTCACCGAGGCCAGCAGGCACATCGGCACGATCAGGATGACCGACAGCGGCATCGCCCAGCTCTCGTACTGCGCCGCCAGCACCAGGAAGACGAAGACGACGGAGAGCCCGAACACCAGCAGGCCGGTGTTGCCCGCCGCCTTCTCCTGATAGGCCAGCTCGGTCCATTCGAAGCCGAAGCCGTCCGGCAGGGTGTCGGCCGCCGCCTTCTCCATCGCGGCCAGGGCATAGCCGGTGGAGAAGCCGGGCAGCGTGTTCCCCTGGAGCTCCGCCGCCGGATACAGGTTGTAGCGGGCGACGCGGTAGGGGCCGGTGATGTTCTCGAACTCCGCCACAGCACCGATCGGGACCATGTCGCCCTGCGCGTTGCGGGTCTTCAGGTTGGCGATGTCACGCGGGGTCTGGCGGAACCGCCCGTCGGCCTGCGCGGTCACCCGGTAGGTGCGGCCCAGCAGGTTGAATTCGTTGACGAAGGCGGAGCCGACATAGATCTGCAGCGCCTCGAACACCTGATCGGCTGTGACGCCCAGCATCTCCGCGCGCTGGCGGTCGATGTCGGCGAAGACCTTCGGCGTCTTGGTGTTGAACAGCGAGAACACGCCGACGAGGCCGGGGATGCGGTTCGCAGCAGCGGACAGCTCGTTCACCGCCTCCTCCAGCGCGGGCAGGCCGCGGCCGCGCTTGTCCTCGACCATCATCTTGAAGCCGCCGGAATTGCCGATGCCGCGCACCGGCGGCGGCGGGATGGTGATGATGAAGGCGTCCTCGATGGCGCCCAGCCGGGTCCTCAGGTCGCCCAGCACGGACTCCGCGGTCTGGCCGTTCGGAATGCGGTCCGCGAAGGGGGCAAGCGTCACGAAGATCGCCCCGGCGTTCGGCGCGTTGGTGAAAGTGGCGCCGTCGAAGCCGGCGAAGGGCACGGCGTGGATCACCCCCGGCGTCTTCAGCAGCGTGTCCACCGCGGTGCGCACCACCTCGTCCGTGCGGGCCAGCGACGAGCCGGGCGGCAACTGCACCACGGTGATGAGGTAGCCCTGGTCCTGGTTCGGGATGAAGCCCGTCGGCGCCCGGCTGAACTGCCACGCCGTCAGGGCGAGCAGCACGCCGTAGACCGCCAGCACGATCACCGGCAGCCGCACCAGCCGCCCGGTCAGCCCGGCATAGCCGTTGGACAGCCGGTCGAATCCCCGGTTGAAGCCGCCGAAAAAGGCGTTGACCGGGCGCATCAGCGGCGACGGCTTGGGCGGGTGCGCCTCGTGCGGCTTGAACAGCAGCGCACACAGCGCCGGGCTGAGGGTCAGCGACACCAGGCAGGAGATCACCGTGGCGGTGGCGATGGTCACCGCGAACTGGCGGAAGAACTGGCCGGAGATGCCGCTGACCAGGGCCGCCGGAATGAACACGGCGGTCAGCACCAGGGCGATGGCGATCAGCGCGCCACCGACCTCGTTCATCGTCTCGTGCGCGGCGTCCTTGGGCTTCATGCCCTGGCGGATGAACCGCTCCACATTCTCCACCACGACGATGGCGTCATCCACGACGATGCCGATCGCCAGCACCAGCCCGAACAGCGACAGCGTGTTCAGCGAATAGCCCAGCGCCGCCAGCACCGTGAAGGTGCCGATCAGCGAGACGGGGATCGCGGCGATCGGCACGATGGAGGCGCGCCACGTCTGAAGGAACAGGATGACGACGACCACCACCAGCGCCACGGCCTCGAAGATCGTCTTGTAGACCTCCTCCACCGACTGCGCGATGAACTCCGTCGGGTTGTAGACCACGTCGTAGCGCATGCCGCTGGGGAAGCCCTTGGACAGGTCCGCCATGGTCGCCAGGATGCGGTCGGCGGTTTCCAGAGCGTTGGAGCCCGGCCGCTGGAAGATGACCAGCGGCACCGCCTGCTGGCGGTCCAGATAGGCGTTGAGGTTGTAGTCCTGCGCCCCCAGCTCAACCCGCGCCACGTCGCGCAGGCGGGTGACCGCGGCCCCGTCGGTCTTGACGATGATGTTGCCGAACTCGCGCGGGTCGGTCAGGCGGCCCAGCGTCTCGACGTTCAGTTGGAAGGCGCCGGGGGCCGGCACCGGCGGCTGGTTGATGACGCCGCCCGACACCTGGACGTTCTGTGCCTGGATCGCCCGCACCACGTCGCCGGCGGTCAGGCCGCGCGCCGCCACCCGGTCGGGGTCGAGCCAGACGCGCATGGCGTAGTCGCGGGCGCCGAACACCTGGATGTCGCCCACCCCGTCCAGGCGCGCCAGCACGTCCTTGATCTGCAGCAGCGCGTAGTTGGACATGTAGAGCTGGTCGCGCGTTCCATCCGGCGAGTTCAGATGGATCACCATCAGCATGTCGGGCGAGTTCTTGCGCACGGTCACGCCGATGCGCCGCACGTCCTCCGGCAGGCGGGGCTCGGCCACGGCGAGGCGGTTCTGCACCAGCACCTGCGCGGTGTCCAGGTCGGTGCCCAGCTTGAAGGTGATGGTGAGCTGGAGGCGCCCGTCGCTGGTCGCCTGCGAGGACATATAAAGCATCTCCTCGACGCCGTTGACCTCCTGCTCGATGGGGGCGGACACGGTGTCGGCGACCACCTGCGCCGACGCGCCGGGGTAGGTCGCGTTGACCACGATGGTCGGCGGCGCGATCTCCGGATATTGCGCGACCGGCAGGGTCAGATAGGCGAAGATCCCGATCAGGGTGATGAAGATCGACAGGACCGCCGCGAAGATCGGCCGATTGATGAAGAAGTGCGAGAGGTTCATGGCCCCGGCTCCGCTCAACCGGCCGGCGGCTTCGGTGGCTCGATCCGTCCGTCCTGCGGCGTCACCTTGGCGCCCGGCCGGGCCCGGACGAGGCCGTTGATGATAACCTTGTCCGTCTCCTCCAGCCCGGAGCGCACGACGCGCAACCCGTCCTCGATGGGGCCGAGGCGCACCGGCTTCGGCACGACCGTCCCGTCATTGCCGACCGTCAGGACGATCTTGTTGGCTTGGTCGCTGACCACGGCCTGATCGGGGATCAGCGTGGCGGTGTAGCGCTCGGACCCCGGCAGGCGCAGCCGCCCGAACTGGCCGGGCGTCAGCAGCAGCGACGGATTGGGAAAGACGGCGCGGGCACGGATGGTGCCGGCGCCGGGGCTCACCTGATTGTCGATGAAGTTGAGCGTGCCCGTCAGGGTCCAGTTCTGCTCGTCGAACAGGCGGCCTTCGACTGCGATGCCGCCGTCGCGCTGCGACCGCAACGCGCCGCGCGCCGCCGCGCGCTGATAAGCGAGGTAGTCGGCTTCGCTCATGTCGAAGGTGAAGTAGATCGGGTCGAGCGAGACGATGGTGGTCAGCAGGGTCGTCGTGCCGGTGTCCCCGCCGACGATGAGATTCCCGACGCTGACCTCGCGCCGGCTGATGCGACCGGCGATCGGGGCGGCGATGCGGGTGAAGTTCACATTCAGCTCCGCCGTCCGGACGGCGGCCTTCGCCACCTCGACCCCGGCGGCGTCGACGCGGACCTGCTGCTGGCGCTCGTCAAACACGCTGGCCGCGACGTTGTCGCTGCGCCGCAGCTCCGACGCGCGGGCGAGCTGGCGGTTCGACAGGTCCAGCTTGGCCTCGGCCTGCTGCTGCTCCGCCTGCGCCGAGGCCAATGCCGCCTCGAACGGACGCGGGTCGATGATGAACAGCGGATCGCCCTGCTTGACGAGCTGGCCGTCCTGGAACGCGATGGAGTCGAGATAGCCGCTGACCCGCGCCCGGATTTCCACGAAGTCCACCGCCTGGAACTGGCCGGTGAACTCGTCCCATTCGACGATCTCCTTGCGCAGCGGCGGGCTGACCGTCACCGGCGGCGGGGCATTCTGGGCGGTCTCGGCGGCGCGGGCGCCGTCGCCGGACGAACCGGCCATCGACAGACCGCCGACCACGGCGAGAACGGCAAGCAACAGCGCCAATCCGGCCATCACCCGACGAACGGATGCAGCCCTTCCTGTTCCAACCGCCGTCATGACCGTCTCCGTTCCCGTCCCCGGAGCCCGGATGGTTGCATGGATCGGCAAAGTTCCACAGGACGCGAAGGTTGCAACCGCTAATCCATAAAAAGGGGGAGAGTCACCGAATCCGTTCGCAAAATTGGCGAGGCGAAGCGAGAGAGGATGGCGCGGCATGGCTGCGGAACCACGGAATCGCTCCTCTGCACGGCACCACTCCCCCGCCGACCTGTTCCTGCACTGAGTCACAGCCAGGAGGCCACCATGGCATCGCGCGCCGAGCGCTCCGACCCCGGTTTGTGGGAAAAGGTCAAGGCAAGCATTCAGCAAGGCGACAAAGGCGGCGAGCCCGGCCAGTGGTCGGCCCGCAAGGCCCAGTTGGCCGTCCAGGAGTACAAGCGGTGCGGCGGCGGCTACGAAGGGCCGAAGAGCACCGACAACAGCCTGAAGCAATGGACCGAGGAGGAGTGGGGCACCCGCTCCGGCAAGCCGAGCGCGGAAACCGGGGAACGCTACCTGCCCCGGCAAGCCCGCCAGCATCTGTCCAAGGCCGACTACCAGCGCACCAGCGACAAGAAACGCGCCGACACGAAGAAGGGCAAGCAGTTCTCCAGGCAGCCGGACGACGTGGCCCGCAAGACCGCACCCTTCCGGCACCACGAGGGTGGGGAATGGACCCGCGCCGCCCTCTACGAGAAAGCCCGGCAGCAGAACCTGCCCGGCCGCTCCCGCATGAGCAAGGAGGAGCTGCAAAAGGCGCTGTCCTGACAAGCCACCCGGAAAGACATCCCATGGCGGCATAGGCGGCGGCGCGGGCGGCGTCACGCCCCCAGGGCGCCTGTGGGCTTGTACTTTTTGTCGACACCCTTGCCGGAAATTGGCGTTTGAGGTGAATCGCGACGCTGCCTAGCCTGCCACCAGTCCACGACGCGACGTGACCGCTCCACACCACATTGCGGGCTTGAATGATGAAGGAACATCCGGTGGCAGGCACCGATTCGATCGCCGATCTCGTGATTCACGGGGGTGAAATCGTCACCTCCGCGGCGCGTTTCCCGGCCAGCATCGCCATCAGCAACGGCAGGATCGCCGCCATCGGCGCGCCGGAGACGATGCCGCCCGCGGCCGAAACGCTGGACGCGACCGGCCTCGCCATCCTGCCCGGCGGCATCGACGTCCATGTGCATTTCCGCGATCCCGGCTACACCCACAAGGAGGACTGGGCCAGCGGCACCAGCGCCGCGGCGTTCGGCGGCGTGACCACCGTCTTCGACATGCCCAACACCATCCCGACCGTGGCCACGCCGGAGATCCTGGCCGCCAAGCACGCCATCGCGGACGAGAAGGCCTACGTCGATTACGGCCTCTACGCGGTGCTGGGCGAGGAGTCGCTCGACCACGTCGAAGCGCTGGCCGAAGGCGGCGTCATCGGCTTCAAGCTCTACATGGGCAACACCTTCGGGCGCATCCCGTCGCCGGACACCGGTGCCATGCTCGAACTGTTCGAGCGCGTCGCGCCGACCGGTAAGCGCGTCAGCCTGCACGCCGAAACCAACACCATCATGGAGCGGCGGGAGAAGCGCCTGCGTGAGGCCGGCCGCAACGATCCGCTCGCCCACCTCGACTCCCGTCCGGCCGTCGTGGCGGTGGAGGCGGTGGAGCGCGCCGCGACCCTGGCCGAATGGACCGGTGCGCGCATCCACATCCTGCACATCTCCTCCAAGGAGGAACTCCGGCCGCTCGCCGAGGCGAAGGCCCGCGGGGTGGACATCACCGGCGAGACCGGCCCGCACTACCTGATGCTGAGCACCGACGATTACGCGCGCTGCAAGGGCGTCATCCGCGTCAACCCGCCGGTGCGCGAGGCCGACTGCCACGAGCCGCTGTGGAACGCCCTGAAGGACGGCACGATCGACATGATCGCCACCGACCACGCGCCCCACACGCCGGAGGAGAAGACCCGCTCGGTGATCTGGAACTGCGACTGCGGCTTCCCCGGCATCGAGACCCAGATGCCGCTGATGCTGACCGCCGTCGCGGAAGGCCGCATGGACATCCGCGACTATGTCCGCGCCAGTTCGGAAGCCCCGGCCAAGAGCTTCGGCCTCTACCCGCAGAAGGGCGCCATCCTGCCCGGCGCCGACGCCGACCTCGCGCTCTTCGACCTGTCCGAGGAGTGGGTGATCGACGACTTCAAGCTGCACTCGCTGTCGCGCATCTCCCCCTGGCACGGGCGCACGGTGAAGGGAAAGCTCAAGCACACGCTGGTCCGCGGGGCCTTCGTGGTGCGCGACGGCGCCCTGGTCGAGACCATGAGGGGCCACGGCCGCTCCGTCCACACCATCCAGCGCATGCCGCCGGCCGAACCGCGCAACACCCACAAGACCATCGCGGCGGTCACCGCCGCAACGCCCACGGCGTGACGGGGACGCCGGCCGTGAGCGACCTCCTCATCACCGCCGGCTCCTTCCGTTTCGAAGCGCGCTTCGAGACGGACGGGGCGCCGAAGACGGTTGCCGCGCTCCGCGCGCGGCTTCCCTTCCGCAGCCGCATCGTCCATGTCCGCTGGAGCGGCGAGGGCGTGTGGGTGCCGCTCGGGGAGACGGACTTCGCCGTCCCCTACGAGAACCACACCAGCCATCCGGCGCCGGGGCAGATCATCCTGTATCCCGGCGGCCTCAGCGAGACGGAAATCCTGCTGGCCTACGGTGGCGTCAGCTTCTCCAGCAAGGTCGGCCAGCTCGCCGGCAACCACGTCATCACCCTGACGTCGGGGCTGGAAAACCTGCCGGAACTGGGCCGCCTGGTCCTGTGGGAAGGGGCCAAGGACTTCGAGATCGCCCTGCGCTGACCGCCCCGCCCTCTCCTCCTCCGGCGGGGAGAGGGCGCGCCGGCCGTCTCAGGACGCGCCTTTCAGCGCCCAGCGCGGAAGCAGGGCGTGGATGCCCTTGTGCCGGTTCACCAGCTGCGTCACCCGCAAATCGGCGGCGACGCTGCACAGGCGGTAGGCGTCCTCGGCGGACAGGCCGGTGCGGCGGGAAATCAGCGCGATCATGGCGCGGAGCGCAATCCGCGCCGCCTCGTCGAGGTCGGGGTCGAAGCCCATGGTGATGACGTGGTCCGCCGTCTCCGCCCACGGGCCGGCCAGACCAGCCCCCTTCACGAGTTCAATGCGCAAGCGCCCGGTCAGGCCGGTCTCGACCGCGGTCAGGCAGACCTCGCCATCGCCCTGCGCGGCGTGGCCGTCACCGACGGACAGAAGCGCGCCCGCGGTCCACACCGGCAGGTGAAGCACCGCGCCCGCCGTCAACTCCTTGTTGTCGATGTTGCCGCCGAAGGCGCCGGGCACGATGGACGTCAGCCGCCCGTCGGACGGCGGCGGCGCCGTCCCGATGACGCCGAAGAAGGGGCGGGCCGGAATCTTCAGCCCCCAGGGCATCCGGATCACGCCGCGCGCGCGGTCGATGGGCAGATGAATACGGCCCCCCCCTGGCGCCAGATCGGGCACCAGATCGGGCAGCGCCCCGGCGCCGGGGCGGATCAGGTTGAAACCCCAGTCGTCGCGCAGCGACACCTCCAGGATCTCCACCCGCAGCGCGTCCCCCGGCTCCGCCCCTCGGACGGCGATCGGCCCGGTCATGATGTGCGGTCCCGGCCCCGGCTCTACGGCGGCGGCGATGCGCCGGTGCTCGGGCCGGACGGTCATGCCGCGCCCATCCGGCGGCAGATCTTCCGTCCCGCCGCTGACGGTGTGGATCGTCACGACGTCGCCGCTGGCGATCTCGGCGACCGGCGGCAGCGTTCCGTCGAAGAAGCCCCAATGCACGCATTCGGGGGTCGGGGCGAGGTCGAGCGGCATGGAAGGGTTCCGAAGAAAAAGGTTGGTCAGCAGCAGGGGGCGGCGACGTAGTAGCGCCGCATGGCGTCCTCCAGCGCCGGCAGGGCGGCCTGGAGCGCGGCGCTGCCGTCCATTCCGTGGCGCAGCCGGGCCAGAAGCTCGGCCTGCACCGCCGGATGGTCGATGCCCGTCACCTGGCCCCGCCGCACGACGGTCCGCCCGGCCACCACAAGCTCGGCGATGTGGCCGGCACCGGCGCGGGCGAACAGCAGGTCGCGCAGGCACAAACCGTCGAGCAGCTGGTCGGAATCGAGCGCGCCGGCGTCGAGCAGCAGCAGGTCGGCCGGCTGGCCGGGGGCGATGACCCCGCCCTCCTCCCGTCCGGTGACCGACGCGCGCCCGTTGGCCAGCGCGATGCGCAGCATCTGCGCCTCCTCCACCGCGCCGTCGAAGCCCCAGCCGCGGTGCAGCGCGTTGGCGAGCCGCATCTCGCCCAGCGCGTCGTCGTCCTCGTTCAAGGCAAGCCCATCAAGGCCGAGCGCCACCCGGCAGCCCCGCGACACCATCTCCGCCAGCGGCGCGATGCCGGACCGCAGGCCGAGGTTGGAGCCGGTGTTCACCGACACGGTCACGCCCGTTTCGGCGAGGATATCCATCTCCTCCGGCCTGATCCAGGTGCAGTGGGCGAGCGTGAGGCGCGGCGACAGCAGGCCGATCCGCTTCAGATACGGAAACAGGCCGTCGGGAAACGCGCGGTCCGCCCACTCGCGCTGGTACCGCGTCTCCAGGCAATGCATGTGGACGCGCCGTCCCGTGCGGGCGGAGGCGTCGGCCACCGTCTGCAACAGCTCCGGCGAGCACCACTGCACGCCGGTCGGGCCGTACTGCACGTCGACCAGTTCGCCCGCCGCGGCGGCGGCCACCTCCTCGACCAGCCGGGTCTGCTCGGCGGGGGATGGCGGCGGCGCGGCGGTGCGGCGGGCGAATTCCCGCCGCGCCTCCTCCGGCAGCAGGGCCAGCAGCTCCTCGGACGGGCCATAGACCAGCGGGTTGCGGTCCTTCAGCGCCACCGCGAAGGCGATCCGCAGCCCCACGTCGCGGGCGGCGCGGGCGACCTCCGCCGCTTCCTCCGGCAAGGCGGTCAGCCCCTGGGTGCGGGTGTAATGGACCATGACCGCCCCGGCGCCGCCGAGCGCGCTGCGCCCCAGCGACGCGGCGGCGGCCAGATAGGGATCGACCGCCGGCAGCAGCGCCAGATAGTGCAGCCAGACCTCCAGCGGCTTGCCCCCCGCCCCGAAGGAGCTGGAGCGGACCGGCCGCCCGTGGTCGTGCGCGTTGACCGGCGCCGGCAGGGCGAACAGCGGCTCCGCGGCCTCCTCACCCCCACCCAGCGCCTCCACCGTCGCGATCCGTCCGTCGCGGAGCGTCAGCCGCCCCGGCCCCCGCGGCGTGTAGCCGGGCCCATCGAGCAGGGCGGTGCAGGCGATGGAACGGACCGTCATGGCAACCTCATCCGGCGGTGGGAACGATTCGCCGCTCCGTCTGGGGCGGCAGGAAGGAACGGTCGAAGATCCGGCCGGGCGCCGGCTGGTTCGGCAGCTTGTAGGCCGCGGCCATCACGTCGATGGAGCGCGCCAGCCGGTCGTCCGACAGGTCGCCCAGCCCGATCTCACGCGACTCCGGGGTGATCATCATGGCGTCGAAGGCGAACCGCAAGCGGCGCTGCTCGCTGCCGGCGTCGATCAACGGCTCGACCTTGACCAGAGTCTTCACGGCGGCGGCCGGGTCGGCCATCACGTCCAGGACGGCGCGGTTGATGGCGCGCACCAGCCCCTTCACCGCCTGCGGCTTGTCGCGCGCCAGCGCCTGGGACACCATCACACCGTTGGAATAGAGGTCGAGGCCGTGGTCGGCGTAGCTGATCCAGCGGAAGCCGGTGTCGGGATTCTGCCCCTGCTGGATCAGGTTGACGTAGCTGGTGACGTTGAAGACCAGCGAGGCGGCGACCTCGCCACGGATCAGCATCTGCTCCTGCAGGTTGGGCTGCATGTTCAGCACCTCGACGCCGGACGGGTCCAGGCCGTTGCGCTCCAGCAGGGCGGGCAGCAGACGGGTGGCGGCGCTGCCGGCCGGACCGCCGACCTTCTTGCCGACGAGGTCCTTCAGGCCGGTGATGCCGCTGTCCGCCTTGGTCAGCACCGCGAAGGGCGGCTTGTTGTAGATGTGGTAGACCATCACCGGCGCCTCGGCGGGCTTCTGGGCTGCCTGCTGGATCACCGCGTTGATGTCCCCGAAACCGGCGTCGTAGGCGCCCGACATGATGCGCGTGACGGTGGCGGAAGAGCCTTCGCCCTGGTCGATGGTGACGTCCAGCCCTTCCTCGCGGAAGTAGCCCTTCTCCTGGGCGACGAAGTACCAGGCGTGGATGCCCTGATACTTCCAGTCCAGCGTGAAGCGGATCGGCGTGCGCTCCTGCGCAACGGCCGGGGCGAAGGGAAGGGCCAGGGAGAGGCCGAGCCCGGCCAGAAGCGCGGCGCGGCGGGTGATGGTGAACATGCCTGTCTCCATACCGAGGATTTTGGGGCCGAGGAGGTGGATGCGGGTCCGGTCACCCACCCGCGAACTCCGTCTTGCGGTTGGCCCAGCCGGTCACGCGGCGCTCGATCAGCGAGAAGATCACGTAGAGGGCGACGCCCAGCCCGGCCAGGATGAACAGGCCGGCGAAGACCAGCGGGACGTTGAAGTTGGAGGAGGCGATCAGCATCATGTTGCCGACGCCGCGGTTGGAGGCCACCGTCTCCGAAATCACCGTCCCGACGAAGGACAGGGTGACGGCCACCTTCAGCGAGGCGAAGAAATAGGGCATGGCGCGGGGCAGCCCGACGTTCAGCAGGATGTCGCGCTTCGACGCCTTCAGGGTGCGCAGCACGTCCTCCAGTTCCGGCTCGGTCGTGGCGAGGCCGGTCGCCATGTTCACCACCACCGGGAAGACGCAGATGATCGCCGAGGTCAGCACCGCCGGCACCGTGCCCGACCCGAACCACAGGACGAAGATCGGCACCACCGCCACCTTGGGGATGGAGGAAAAGCCGACCAGCAGCGGGAAGGCGACGTTGTAGGCGAGGCGGGAGGAACCGATCAGCAACCCGATCACCACCCCGGCCCCGACGCCCAGTGCGAAGCCGACCAGCGTGGTGTAGAGCGTCTGCACCGCGTGCGGCATCAGCGCCGGCCAGCGGTCGATCAGCGTGGCGATGATCTGGCTGGGCCGCGGCAGGATGATCTCGCTGATGCCGAAGACGAGGCAGGAGACCTCCCACAGGACGAAGACGCCGACGATCAGGGCGGCGGAGGCGAGTTTTTCGCGGTTCACGGCTCTCATGACGGCGCTCCTGCGCCGCTCCGCGCGGCGACGATGAGGCTGCGCAGCGTGTGCGTCAGGCTGGTGAATTCCGGCTGATAAGTGGTGTCCAGCGTGCGCGGCCGCGGGAAGTCCACCTGTTCGTCCACCAGGATGCGGCCGGGACGCGCGCTCATCACCATGATGCGGTTGGCCAGGAAGGCGCTTTCCCGCAGATCGTGCGTGACCAGGAGAACGGTCGGCCGGCGCTCCATCCACAGGGTCTGCAGGGTCGCCCACAGCTCCTCGCGCGTGAACTGGTCCAGCGCGCCGAAGGGCTCGTCGAGCAGGAGCAGCGTCGGGTCGTGGATCAGGGCGCGGCACAGCGAGGCGCGCTGCTGCATCCCGCCGGAGAGCTGCCAGGGGAACTTGTTGGCGAAATCCTGAAGCCCGACCTTGGCGAGCAGGGCGTCGGCGCGGTCGCGGTACTCGGTCTTGCGCTTCTGCCGCCACTCCTCGCGGAAGGGCCGCGCGATCTTCAGCGGCAGCATCACGTTGTCGCGGATGCTGAGCCAGGGCAGCAGCGTCGGATTCTGGAAGGCCATGCCGATGCGCACGTCCTCCGCCCCGACCTCACGCCGGGCGACGAACACATGGCCGCCTGAGGCCTTCAACAGCCCGCCCACCAGCTTCAGGATCGTGGATTTGCCGCAGCCGGAGGGGCCGACCAGGGCGATGAAGTCGCCGTGGTCGATGCGGAAGGTGCTTTCGGCGAGCGCCTGGGTCGCCGCGGCGTCCCGCCCGTAGGAGACCGTGACGCGCTCGAACTCGATGATGGGCCGCGCCCCGCCCGACGGCTTGAGGCCGGTCGGGGTGGTCAGCTCGGCCGTTTCGGCCGGTGTGGCGTTCTGCAGGAACATGGTGTGCCCTTCCGTCTTCGGACCCTCCGGGGGCGCGGTCACAGCGCCGCCCATCCGCCGTCGACCGGAAGGTCCACGCCGGTGATCTGCCGCGAGGCGTCGCTCGCCAGGAACAGGCAGGCGTTGGCCACGTCCTCGCCCGTGGAGACGCGGCGCAGGGCGTAGTCGGCGGCGTGGCGCTCCGCCGCGGCCTCTTCGCTGATGCCCAGGCGGCGGGCCATCTCCGGCACGACCTTGCCGCGGAAACGCGGCCCTTCGACCATGCCGGGGGCGACGCAGTTGACGTTGACGTTGAAGGGGCCGGCCTCCAGCGCGAAGGACTTGGTGATGCCGCGCAAGCCCCACTTGGACGCCGAATAGGCCATCCGGCCCGCCCGCCCGCGCATCCCGAAGGTGCCGCCGACGTTGACGATCTTGCCGTAGCGCTGGGCGGCGAAGGTCGGCATGACGGCGCGCATGGTGTTGAAGCACCCGGTCATGTTGAGGGTGACGATCTGGTCGAACTCCTCCTGGCTGGTCTCCCATCCCGTCTTGCCGATGGGACCGGAGCCCCCGGCGACGTTGACGAGCACGTCGATGCGGCCGAAGGCCGCCAGCGTGCGCTCCGCCGCGCCCTGGCACTGCCGCTCGTCGGTGATGTCGCAGGGGATGACGATGGCCTCGCCGCCCGCGGCGCGCACCCGCGCCGCGACGGGTTCGATGGCCGAGGTGTCGCGCCCGACCAGCGCCAAGCGGCAGCCCTCGTCGGCGAAGGCCATCGTCACCGCCTCGCCCATGCCCTTCGCCGGGCCGGTGATCAGGACGACCCGCCCCTTCAGTTCCAGATTCATCGTCGTTGCTCGTCGTCTTGCTGTTGGGGCGGTGTTACGGGGCGACTTGGCTCGGCCGGTCGGCGCGGGGCGGCAGATAGGCGTCGGTGAAGACCTCCGACGCCTTCGGCGTCCGCTCCAGCCCGTTCGCCTTGACCACGATCTCGATGGAACGCTGGAAGCGCTCCGGGTCCACGTCGCCCAGGCCGATCCGCGCGATCTCGGGATGGTTCATCTCCTGCCGGATGGTGGCCTCGGTGCGCTCGATCTCGACCGCCTCGTTCAGCAGGGGTTCGCGCTTCATCACCGAGCCCACCGACTTCGCGGGGTCGGCGATCATGTCCTTGGTGGCGCGGTTGATGGCGCGCAGCAGGCCCCTCACCGCCTCGCCGTTCTCCTTCGCGAAGGCGCGCGAGACGACGATGGCGTTGGAGTAGAGATCCATGCCGTAGTCGCCGTACTTGATGAAGCGGAAGTCCTTGTCGGGATTCATCCCGGCGGCCTTGGCACCGAAGGTGATGGTGTTGACGTAGCCGAGCACGCCGTCCACCTGGCCGCGCATCAGCATCTGCTCGCGCAGGTTCGCCTGCATGTTGGTCAGCGTCACCTTGCCGGCATCGATCCCGGCCATGGTGGCGAAGGCGGGAAACAGCTTCAGTGCGCCGTCGCTGGCCGGGCTGCCGATGGTCTTGCCCTCCAGGTCCTTGGGCGTGCGGATCGGCCCGTCGGCCTTCACGGCGACGGTGAAGGGTGGCGTGTTGTACATCATGTAGACGGCGATCGGCGCTTCGTCCGGCGATTTGGCGGCGAGCGTGATCAGGGAATTGATGTCCCCGAAGCCGACGTCGTAGGAGCCGGTCGCCACCTTGGTGATCGACGCGCCGGAGCCCTCGCCCTGGTCGATGGTGACCTTCAGCCCCTCCGCCTTGAAGTAGCCGTTGTCCTCGGCCAGCAGGATCAGCGCCTGGGGACCCTGATACTTCCAGTTCAGCACCAGCTTGACCGGGGTCTCGGCCATCGCGGCGGTGGAGCCGCCGGCCACGCTGAGGAGAACGCCCGCCAACGCCGCGGACCAGGTGTGCAACCGCTTGTCCATGAGGCCGTCAACTCCCGTAAGGTGTGACAGGAAGTCCGTCGCCCCCGCCGGTCCGGCATGGCGCTTCCTGGAGACAAGGGGAGGCTATGCGGCCACGAACAGCACCTCAAACGCTGATTTTCTGTTAGGGTGATGACGAAAAGTATACACCGGGGGATCGGCCGGCATGCGGCACATGCGGATTTGGCGCTACGTGGACGAGGCGGCCCGGTTCGGGTCCCTGCGCAAGGCGGCGGAGCATCTGAACATCACGCCCTCCGCCCTGCAGCGGCGCATCCAGGATGTCGAGGAGGATCTGGGGGCGACCATCTTCGAGCGGTCGGCCCAGGGCATCCGCCTGACGGCGGCCGGCGAGAGCTTCATCCGCTGGGTGCGCGCCCAGTCCGCCGACCTGGAGCGCGTGCGGTCGCAGATCGAGGACCTGTCAGGCATGCGGCGCGGCCAGGTGCGGATCGCCTGCAGCCAGGCGCTGGTCAGCTCCTTCCTGGCGGAGGAAATCTCGTCCTTCCGCGAGAGCTTCCCGCTGGTCAGCTTCGAAATCCTGGTGGTCGACCAAGGCACGGCGCTGAAGATGCTCGCCGACTTCGAGGCCGACATCGCCATCATCTTCAGCCCGCGCCGGACGGCGGAATTCCAGCCGTTGATGACGCTCGGCCAACGGGTCGTCGCCATCATGGCCGCCGACCATCCTCTGGCGGGGCGGCCGAGCCTGCGCCTGCGGGACTGCGCGCCCTACCCGATCGCCCTGCCGGACGCCAGTTTCGGGACCCGCAACATCCTGGACAAGGTGCTGGCGGTCAGCTCGACGAAGCTGTCGGTCGAGCTGGAATCGAACTCCTTCGAAATGCTGCGCAACCTCGCCCGCATGAGCCAGGTGGTGACCTTCCAGATCGAGATCGGGGCGCCCTCGCCGACCCTGGAGCCGGGCCTTTCGGTGATTCCCTTGAGCGACGTCGATCTCGCCCATGGCCCGCTGGTGCTGGGGCAGCAGAAGGGCCGCACCCTGCCGGTCGCCGCCGCAAAATTCGCCGAGCAGCTGTCCCGCCGCCTCGATGAGATGCGCCGGACGCCGCAGTTCGCCTGAACCCGCCTCAAGTCCGCCGGCCGTCCGGGAACACCGCGCGATCAGCCGCGCGCCGCAAGCTCCTCGTGGGTGATGCGCTGAAGCCCGCCCTCGGTGCCGACGACATAAACCTCGTCGGCGTTGCGGATGGTCGCCAGGCGGTGGGCGATGACCAGGGTGGTCCGCCCCTCCGCCAGCTCCATCAGCGATTTCTGGATTTCCCGCTCGGTCTGGGTGTCGAGCGCGGAGGTCGCCTCGTCGAGGATCAGGATCGGCGGGTTCTTCAGGAACATGCGGGCGATGGTCAGGCGCTGCTTCTGCCCGCCGGACAGCTTCACGCCGCGCTCCCCGATGACGGTGTCCAACCCCTCCGGCAGCGAGCCGATCAGCCCGTCGAGATGAGCCCGCCGCGCCGCCTCCATGATCTCCGCGTCGCCGGCGCCGAGACGGCCGTAGGCGATGTTCTCGCGGATCGTGCCGCCGAACAGGAAGACGTCCTGCTGGACGATGCCGATCTGCCGGCGCAGCGAGGCCAGCGTCATGGCGCGGATGTCCAGCCCGTCGATGGTGATGCGCCCCGCCATGACCTCGTAGAAGCGCGGCAGCAGCGAGCAGATCGTCGTCTTGCCGGCACCCGAGGGGCCGACGAAGGCGACGGTCGAGCCGGCCCTGATCGACAGGTCGACGCCCTTCAGCACCGGTCGCGCCGGGTCGTAGCCGAAGGACACGCCCTCGTAGCGGATGTCGCCCTTCAGCGCCGGGGCCGCCACGGCGCCGGGCGCGGCGGCGATGTCCGGCTGGGTGTCGAGCAGCTGGGTGTAGCGGCGGAAGCCGGCGATGCCGCGGGGGTAGGTCTCGATGACCGCGTTGATCTTCTCGATCGGGCGGAAGAAGGTGTTGACCAGCAGCAGGAAGGCGAAGAATCCGCCCTGGGTCAGCTCGCCCACCAGCACGAAATGGGCGCCGGTCAGCATGACGACGATCAGGATCAGCCGCATGCTCATGTAGCTGAGCGTCGTCGAGGCCGCCATGATCTTGTAGGCGGCGAGCTTGGTGGTGCGGTAACGGTCGTTGTCCTCGGCGAACAGCTTGCGCTCGTGGTCCTCGTTGGTGAAGGCCTGGACCACGCGCATGCCGCCGACATTCTCCTCGATGCGGACGTTGAAGTCGCCGACGCGGGAATAGAGCGCCTGCCAGTTCTTCGTCATCCGCCCGCCGTAGCGGCTGGTCACGAAGGCGATCACCGGGACGATCGCCGCGGTGATCAGCGCCAGCGGCAAATGCACGACGGCCATGAGGGTGAAGGCGCCGACGAAGGTCATCACCGCGATCAGCAGATCCTCGGGGCCGTGGTGCGCCACCTCGCCGATCTCGTCCAGGTCGCGGGTGACCCGCCCGACGAGATGGCCCGTCTTGTTGTTGTCGTAGAAGCTGAAGGAGAGCTTCTGCAGATGGTCGAAGCTCTTGCGGCGCATCTCCGTTTCGATGTTCACGCCGAGCATGTGGCCCCAGTAGGTCACGATGGCCATCAGCCCGCCGTTCGCCATGTAGATCGCCAGCAGCGCCACCGTGGCGGCGACGATCAGCGGCCAGTCCTGGGTCGGCAGAAGCTGGTCTACGAAGGCGCGCACGGCCATCGGGAACCCCAGCTCCAGCAGGCCCGACAGGATGGCGCACACGATGTCGAGCACCAGCAGGCCGGTGAAAGGGCGGTAGTAGGAGAGGAAGCGGCGAAGCATGGCTCTTCTCATTGCGGAACGGCAAAAGGGCGAATGGAACGGTTCACGGAGTGCGGGCGTTGGACCGGCCGAGCAGCCAGACCAGATAGGGGCCGGCGAGCAGCGCGGCGAACAGGCCCAGCGGCAATTGATAGGGGAAGGCGACGGTTCGGGCCAGCCAGTCCGACACCACCATCAGCCCGGCGCCGATCAGAACGGCCCCGATCCCCTGCTGGAGCGGACGGCCCAGCCCGGCCAGCCGGGCGAGGTGCGGGGCGATCAGCCCGATGAAGCTCAGCGGCCCGACAAACAGCGCCGCCGCCGCGGTCAGCAGCCCGGCCAGCAGCACCAGCAGGGCGCGGCAACGCCGCACCGGCAACCCGACGGACCGCGCCGTCACGTCGCCCAGCGGCAGGATCTCCAGCCACTTGGCGGCCAGCGGCAGGGTTGCCAGCAGAAGCAGCGCCACACCGGCGCAGAACCAAGCGTCGCCCGGACCGGCCTCGTTGGTCGATCCGCTCAGCCAGCGCAGCAGGGCAAAGGCCTGCGGCGTGCCGGTGGCGATGACCGCGGTCAGGACGGCGCTGCACAGGGCGCTCATGGCGATCCCAGCCAGCAAAAGCCGCTCCGGACCGAAGCCGGCGCGCAGCGACAGGGCCAGCATGGCGGCCAGCGTCAGCACCGCCCCCGCCGCCGACGCGGCAAGCTGCACGCCGAAGCCGGGTGCCGCGACGAGGAACAGCGCGGCGGTCAGCCCGACCCCCGCCCCGGTGCCGACGCCGAGGATCTCCGGGCTGGCCAGCGGATTGGCGGTGACCCGCTGCAACAGCATTCCGGCGGCGGCCAGCATCGCCCCCGCCGCCGCCGCGACCGCCACGCGGGGGCCGCGCCAGCCCAGCAGCGTGTCAAGCAGCGGGCCAGTGGACAGCGTCCAGCCGCCCGGCCCGGTGCCGACCGTGAGCGCGAGGCCCACGGCAACGGCGCCGAGGACGGCGAACAGGGCGATCAGCCGGTGGGGGTGCGGGCTGCGGCGCGACGGCGCGGGACGGCTGTTCAGCGACGGCCATTCGAACATGCGCAGGCGCGGCAGCAGCCACAGCAGCAGCGGGCCGCCGAGCAGCGCCGTCGCCGCTCCGGTCGGCACCCGCTCCCCGTCCACGCCGGCCAGAAGCTGCACCAGCCCGTCGGTCAGCCAGAGCAGCAGCGCGCCGATCAGCGGTGCGGCGACCAGCCTCTGGCCCTGGGTCCGCGCGCCGCTGAGATGCGCCAGGGCGGGTGCGGCCAGCCCGACGAAGCCGATCACCCCGACCTCCGCCGTCACGCTGGCCGCCAGCCAGACCGCGACCCCGATGACGCCGAAGCGCGTGGCGTTGAGGGCGACGCCCAGGCTGCGAGCGCTGGCGTCGTCCAACCCCAGGATGGCCAGCGGGCGCATCAGCAGAAAGGCGGCCCCGACGCCGATCGCCAGCCGGACGGCGATGGTCAGCGTCGGCCCCCAGCTCTGCTGGGCCAGCGCGCCGCCGCCCCAGATGAAGATGGAGAAGAGGTATTCGCCGTTGGCGAGAATCAGCGCGGCGCTGCCCATCGTCGCGGTCAGGGCGACCATCATGCCGGCCAGCACGACGGCCACCGGCTCCAGCCCGCGCCGCCACGTCATGGCGAGGATCAGCCCGACCGCCGCCAGCCCGCCGGCCAGCGCCACCCCCTCCCGTGCGCCGTCCATCAGCGCCGGGGCGTAGAGCATCCCCAGCGTCAAAGCGAGCTGGGCGCCCGCCGACACGCCGAGCGTCGAGGGCTCGGCCAGCGGGTTGCGCAGCACGCGCTGGAGCAGCAGCCCCGACAGGCCGAGCGCCGCCCCAGCAACCAGCGCCACCGCGATCCGCGGCAGCACGGAGTGATAGAGGATGACGCCGTCCAGCCACGCGGCGTCCGGCGGCAAGGGCATGGATGGCGCCGCGGCGTGCCCGGCGACCTGCCAAGCGGACAGCGCGGCGGCGGCCAGCGCCAGCCCGCTCCACAGCAGGATTCGGTTGAGTCCCACGCGCTCAGCCATGACGGACGGTCTCCGGCCGCAGCAGGGCGGCGGTGACGAGGCGGGCGAAGCGCAGGGCCGCCGGAAGCCCGCCGAAATGGTTGACCGGCTCGATCACGCTCACCCGCCGCTCCCGAACCATCGGCAGGGCCTGCCACAGGGCGCTGTCGTCCAGCCCCCGCACCACGTCGGGCGGCAGCGGCGGAACGACGACGGTGACGGCGTCCGGCATGCGGGCCAGCGCCTCGATCCCCAGCGGTGCCGCGGCGCTGTAGCTGGAGTGCGAGGCCCAGGCGTTGCGCAGCCCCAACCGCTGGAGAACCGCGCCGAACATGCTGTCGTCGCCGAAGGCGCGGACATGGCGGGCGTCGCCGAAATTGATCGCCAGCACCGGACGGCGGACGACGCCGTGCAGGGAGTCGCCCAGCCGGGCGATCTCCGCGTCGGCCCCGGCGACGAAGGCGCGGGCCTCCGCCTCCCGGCCCAGCGCGCGGCCCAGCGCCAGCGCCGCTTCGGCGGCGCGCGTGTAAGGCGGCTCGCCCGGGAGGTAGATCGGCAGCGACAGCGTTTCCGCCACCCGCTCCAGGCTGGCCCGCTGCCCCTCGTAGTAATTGGAGGTGAGGATGAGGTCCGGCTCGGCCAGCGTCAGCGCCTCGTAGTTCGGCGTGCCGCGCAGGCCGAGGTCGATCACCGGGTCCGGGACCTCCGGCTCGACGACGGTCTTGCGGAACTGGATCAGCTCGGTCGCGGCGACCGGCACGATGCCGAGCGCCAGCGCCGTCTCCAGCCCCGCCCAGTCGATGGCGGCGACCCGCCGCCCGGACGCGGCGTGCCCGAGGCGGGGCAGCAGCACCGCTCCGGCGGCCAGCCCCAGCGCGCGGCGGCGGGTGAACGTGGCGCGTCCCGTCACAGCACGCAACCGATCGGCTTGCCGGTCACCGGGTGCGGGACGGTCGTCATGGCAAGGCGGTAGATGGCCCCCAACGTCTCGCCGGTCATGATGGCGTCCGGCGTGCCCTGGGCGATCAGCGCGCCGTTGCGCATCGCCAGGATCTCGTCGCAGACGCTGGCCGCCATGTTGATGTCGTGAAGCACGATGACCGCGCCGATGCCGCGCGCCCGGCTCAGCCGGCGCACCAGCCCCAGCAGCTCCACCTGGCTGGCGATGTCCAGCGCCGAGGTCGGCTCGTCGAGCAGCAGGCCGCGCGTGTCCTGCGCCAGCATCATGGCCAGCCAGACGCGCTGCCGCTCGCCGCCCGACAGGCTGTCGACCAGCCGGTCGGCGAAAGCGTCCAGGTGGGTTTCGGCGATGGCCTCCGCCACCTTGGCGGCGTCCTCCGCCCCGAAGCGGCCGAGCGCGCCGTGCCAGGGAAAGCGGCCGAGCGCCACCAGCTCCCGCACCGTCATGCCCTCGGCCGGCGGGGTGAATTGCGGCATGTAGGCGACGGTGCGCGCGAAGTCGCGGTCGCCGATCCGCGCCAGATCCGTTCCCAGGCAGCGGATGCTTCCACCGCCCGGCGGCTGCTGGCGGGCCAGCAGGCGGATCAGCGTGCTCTTGCCCGACCCGTTGGGGCCGACCAGCCCATAGATCCGCCCCTGCTCCAGCCGCAGCGAGAGGCCGGACAGGATCGCCCGTCCGGCAACGGAGAAGCTCACGCCCGCGAGGTCGTAGAGGGGTTGGGTCTGGTCCGGGCTGGTCATCGGTCTTTCTGGATGTTCCTATTGGAGACCCTCTCCCGGGGCGGGAGAGGGGGTTCACGTCACCACGTCATGTTGACGGTCAGCAGAGCCGTCCGCCCCTCGGCGTAGCCGCAGGAAAACTGGGTCTGGCAGCTCGCCACATACTCCTTGTCGAACAGGTTGGTGACGGCGAGATTCACGCCCCAGGCGGCGGGCTTGTAGCCGATCCGCGCGTCGAAGACGGTGGCGGCGGGGACCTTCAGCGTGTTCTCGTTGTCGGCCCAGGACGAGCCGACGTAGCGCACGCCGCCGCCCACCGACACGCCGTCCAGCGCGTTTTCCCGGAAGGTGTAGTCGAGGAAGGCCGAGCCCTGGACCTGCGGCACGATATAGGGGGTCTTGCCGATCAGCGCCGGGTTGGCGTCCTTCTTGATGTCGAGGTCGAGCGCGGTGAAGGAGGCGACCGCCTTCAGGTTCGGCGTGATGTTGGCCTTGGCCTCAAGCTCGATGCCGCGCGAATTGACCTCGCCCAGCTGCGTCTCGGCGTTGAACGGACCGGTCACCACGTTTGTGCGCGTCAGGTCGAACAGCGCCGCGGTGAAGATGGCGTCCATCCAGGCCGGGCGGTACTTGACGCCGACCTCGTACTGCTGGCCGGTCTCCGGCTTGAACACGCCGGCGACCGCCGACGATCCCAGCACCGGGTTGAAGAAGGTCGAGGCGCTGACATAGGGCGTGAGGCCGTTGGCGAACTCGTAGGCCAGACCGGCGCGCCCGCTGAACTTCCCGTCCTTGCCGTCGTAGGCGGGCGTGCCGTCGGCGTCGGTCGAGGCGATGTCGTAGCGCCCGTTCAGCGTCACCAGGAAGCCCTGTCCGAAGCGCATCTGGTCCTGCAGATAGACGCCGAGCTGACCCATCGTCAGCTCCTGGTCGATGTAGGAGAAGCGCTGGCCCTGAGCGGCGCCGTAGACCGGGTTGGTGGCGCTGATCGGCGTGGCGGAGCCGGACGCCTGCACCTGATCCATCTTGAAGTACTTGTAATCGACGCCGACCAGCGCCGTATGGGCGACCGGCCCGGTCTGCCACTTGGATTCGAGCTGGTTGTCGATCAGGAAGGTGTTGACCTTGGTCGTGTGCTCGAAATTGATGCGCGACAGAAGGTTGTCCGGGTCGGTCGGCACCGCCGAGAAGCCGTTGTAGCCGAAGGGATAGACCGTGACCTCATGGACCCGGCTGTAGCCGTAGCGGGCGTTCTGGCGGAAGGTCAGGTCGTTGTCGAAGCGGTGTTCGAACTCGTAGCCGATGGAGGCCTGACGGCGCCGGAAGGTGTCGATGTCCGGCTCGGTGAAGTTGGCCTTGCGGTCGATGCGCCCGAAGGAGGCCGGCTTCACCGTGCCGACATAGGGCAGGAAGGCGCCGCCGTTGTGCGTCTCGTCGATGTCGGTGTAGTTGCTCAGCACCGTCAGCGTGCTGCGGTCGTTCGGCGACCACTTGACGCTCGGCGAGATGGTGCCGCGGAAACCGTCCGCGAAGTCGGTGTAGCTGTCGCCGCCGGCGATCCGCCCGGTCAGCCGGTAGCTCAGCGTCGGGTCGATGACGCCGCCGATGTCCACGCCGAGATGGGCGGTGCCGTGCTGGTTGATCCCCGCCTCGACCGAGCGCACCGGCGTGTCGCTTGGCCGCTTGGTGACGTAATTCACCAGGCCGCCGGGGTTGCTGCCACCGTAGAGGACGGAGGAGGCGCCGCGCAGCACCTCGATCCGCTCCAGCGTGTAGCTGTCCACGAACTGGCTGCCGAAGCCGTAGCTGTAGAGCTGGAGCCCGTCCTGGTAGATGCCGGTCTGCGTCGCCTGGAAGCCGCGGATGAAGATCCAGTCGGTGTCGCTGTCCGAGCCGAAGGGCTGGCTGAAGACGCCGGGGGTGTAGCGCAGCGCCTCGTCGACCTTCTGCGCGCCGCGGTCGTCCATCTCCTCGCGCCCGATCACCGAGACGGATTGCGGGACCGCCTCCAGCGGGATGTCGGTCTTGGACCCGGTGGCCGAGCGGCCGGGCACATAGCCGCGGACCGGGCTGGTCGCGGTGTCGGCGGCCCGGCTGCCCTCGACGGTCACGGGGGCCAGGACCGCCGGGGCGGTGGCGTCCTGCGCCTGGGCGAGCGCCGGCACCAGAAGGGCGGCGAGCGCCGTGCTGCTCAAAAGGAAGCGGATCAGTCGCTTGTTGGAAATATCACTCATCGCAATCGGCCTCGGACTGTATGCGGCATCCGCGGAACGCCTTCGGACCGGCGGGTCCCGAAGCGCCCTCGTTGTTGCGAATGATTAGCATGTGCATGAAGCGGGGCGATTGAACGGTCTTTGGATGGGTTGGACGATCTTCCGGCATTCGTCGGTCCCAGGATGCGTCGGGCGATGTCCCGGCTCAGCCGGTCTGGTTGCGCAGCCACGCGGCGGGGGTGGTGCCGACGATCTGACGGAAGACGCGCGTCAGGTGCGCCTGATCGGAGAAACCCGCCATCACTGCGGCGGCGGCCAGCGTCATGTCCGATCCGGTCAGAAGGCTCTTGGCCCGTTCGACGCGAACCCGCATCTGCCATTTGTGGGGCGGCAGGCCGGTCGAAGCCTTGAAGGCGGTGCAGAAATGGGTGGTGGACAAGCCGGTCAGCTCCGCCAGTTCCTGCAGGCGGATGGGACGGCTGCAATGCTCCTCGATGTAGTCGGTGACGCGCCTCAACTGGCGCGGCGGCAGTTGCCCCCGCTTGCGGTCGGCGACGGGTTCCGCCTGCGCGAGGCCGACGAACAGCGCGGCCATCAGGCTCTCGCCGTAGAGGTCGTGCAGGTTCGCCGAGGTCCGGCATTCCGCCGCGATCAGGCGGGCCAGCGCGAACAGCCGGTCATCCGCGAAATTCAGCCGTGGCCGCTCCATGCCCCGGACGTCCAGCCCGTCCACGAAGCGGCCCCCCAGCACGGACATGTCGAAATGGAGGTCGAGATGGGTGAGTCGGCGGAGGTTCACCGTGCGCGACCACACCCGCAGGCCGGCGGGCACATAGCTCAGCGGCTCGCGCCGGCTGAGCCGGCCGGCCTCGCCGCGTCCGGGTGAGGCGGTGACGTGCAATCCGCCCTCCCCCACCTGATCGAGGACCACCACCAGCCGCGGGGCCTCGGACACATATTCGCCCTGGCCATTCCGGTCGCAGGCGACGTTCCAGAGGTCGGCAATCATCCCGTTCCAGGCGCGCCACTGGAGGTCACCGAGGATGGTGAACCCTTCCGTGCTGCTTTGCATTCTGGGATGGAACGGCATGGATCGGCCTCCCAGCCACCGGATTGAACAGTCCCCGGAATCCTTCCCCGAGCCGCCTGACCTATAGGGCAAAAGGCAATTGCGAACAAGTCGCATTCTTATTTACCACCCGGCTACGGTCGAGGGGGCACGAACGGAGACATCGGGGAGGATTGCCCTGTTGTCGTAAAAGAGCGATCGGTGACCGCGCGACGGCGAGACAGCCAAACGGCAACCGTGCCGATGCTTCGGGCCAGGAGGGTGGAATGCAGCGCAAGGACCCGTTCGATCTTCAGCGGTTCGTGAACGCACAGGACCCGGTGTTCGCAACCGTGCTGGAAGAACTTCAGGGCGGGCGCAAGCGCAGCCATTGGATGTGGTTCGTTTTCCCGCAGCTGCGCGGCCTTGGCCGCTCGACGACCGCGGAGTTCTACGGCATCGCCTCCCTCGAAGAGGCGCGGGCTTATCTGGCGCATCCATCTCTTGGCCCGCGACTGGAAAAAGCGACCCGGGCCGTTCTGGCGATCCAGGGGCAAACGCTTCCTGCGATCTTCGGGTCTCCGGACGACATGAAGTTCCACTCCTCCATGACGCTGTTCGCCTTGGCCGCGGAAGAGGCCGCCACTCCCTACCGGGAAGCGCTCGCCCGCCACACCGAAGGCCGAATGGACAGGGCCACGCTGGAGTTGTTGGAGCGTCACCGGGCAACCGGACCGATGCCCTGACAGAGGGGGTGTTCGCAGAGGACACTCAGGTCGCGTCCCAAGGCCCAACCTCAAGGCCGAACTCGACGCGCGCCTCTCCCGACTACAGGACGTTCCCAGACCGCCACCCCCTCACCCCCTCATGGCAAAGATTTTTTCTCCGGTCGATCTATCGATTGCGAATGATTCGCATTCATGGTTAGGAGTGGCCTTCACGGTTCTGGGAACGGGTGTTGCCGAGGTCATGGCTGAACGAGACCGGTCATCCCTGCTGGGTCTGCTGCTCGACCATTATGAGGAGGTGACGGGCCATCTGGCCCGGCGCCTGGGGTCGCTGTGCCTGGCCGAGGACGTCGTGCAGGACACCTACCTGCGCCTGCGCAGCCTGACCGCGCTGCCGGAGATCGACAATCCCCGTTCCTACCTGTACCGCATGGCCGACAACATCGCGCTGGACCGGATGCGCGCGGAAGCGCGTCGGGGGCGCCGTTTCGCCCCGGCGGAACTGGGGCTCGACCGTCCGTTGGACGAGCCGGACGCCGAGACGACGCTGGAGCACAAGCAGCGGCTCGAGCGGCTGAGCCGGGCGCTGGACGAACTGCCTCCGCGCTGCCGGGAGGTGTTTCTGCTTCACAAATTTGACGGCTTGAGCCATGCCGACATCGCCGCCCGCCTCGGCATCTCGCGCAGCATGGTGGAGAAGCATGTCATGAAAGCCTTGGCCCATTGCCGCGACCGGCTGGCGCTGTGATGGAGCGCGAGCGCGACCAACCGGCCTTACCGGACGACCCGCGGGACGCGGCCCTGGCGTGGTTCGTGCGCCTGGAGTCCGGCGACGCCGACGCGGCGGACCGCCGGGCCTTTCATGCCTGGCTGGCGCAGGATCCGGCCCACCGCCGCGAATACGACCGGCTGGCAGGGCTGTGGGGCGATCTGGACCGGGTGCCCGATCCGCGCAAGGACCGCCGGGCCGCGCCGACGCGGCGCCGTTTCCTGGCGTTCGGCGCCGTCGGCGGGGCAGCGGCCTGCGCCGCGGCGCTGGGCGGCGTGGTCGTCCTGACCGGCTGGCCGGGCGACCTGAAGACCGGGATCGGCGAGCGGCGGACTGTGGCGCTGGACGACGGTTCGGTCCTCACCCTGGACGCCGACAGCGCGGTGTCGGTCGCGTTTACCGCCGCGGAACGGCGCGTCCGTTTGACCGAAGGGCGGGCGCATTTCGTCACCGCTCCCGACCCGGCGCGTCCCTTCATCGTCGCCTGCGCCGACGGGCGGATCACCACCGCCGACGCCAGCTTCGTGGTGCACCGCTGCCTGGACTCCGTGGTGGTGGCGGTGGAGTCCGGAACGGCCAGCCTGACCACCGGGATGGAACCCTCCCTTCCCATCGCCGCCGGACAAAGCCGGTCCTACGGCCCCGACGGTCCCGGCCCGCTGCTGAGCCAGGGTGTGGCGGTTGAGAACGCGTGGCGGCACGGCCGGCTGGTTTTCCAGGGACAACCGCTCGACGCGGTGATCGCCGATCTCAACCGCTACCACCCTGCCCGCATCGTGCTGTGGGACCGCCCGCTCGCCGGCCTGCGCTTCGACGGCAGCGTGGACATCAGCCGGCCGGACGCCGCCCTGAACGCCATTCTCCGCACGCTTCCCTTGCGCACGCTGCGTCCCGTTCCCGGCTTGGTCATCATCCGGTCCATCTAGCCGGTTCGTATCAACTTTTTTCAAAATCAAGGTGAGGGGGACCCCACTGACCGTCGTCATGAGCTGCATACACGAAAATGCAACTCATTCGCAAAAAGGCGGGGTCGCGGTGATGATCGATGTTGGGGGGCACCGGCTGCGGGGGCAGACGGTGCGCGGGAACAAGGTGTGGGGAAACAAGGTGCGGGGCGGCTGGACTCCGGCGTTGTTGGGCATGCTGCTGGCATCGACCGCGCTGCACGGCGCGCTGGCGGCCCCCGTAACGACCCATGAGGCGCCCGTGCAGGTGGCCCAGCAGGGCCGGACCGTCGCCTTCGCCATCGCCGCCGGCCCGCTGCCGGGGGTACTCGCCGCCTACGGGCAGGCCACCGGCTTCCAGGTGCTCTACCCCTCCGACATCGCGCAGGGCGTTTCCTCGCCGGGGGTGACGGGCACTCTGGCGCCACAGGACGCGCTGATCCGCCTGCTGGCCGGCACCGGCCTGATCGCGCGCTTCGTCGATCCCGACACGGTGACGCTGGAGAAGCTGCCGACCCAGGCCGGCGGTGCGGCGGTGCTCGATCCTGTAACCGTCCAGGGCGGGCTGTCCAGCGATCCCGGCCGCAGCGAGGGCAGCGGGTCCTACACCACCGGAGCGACCGACAGCGCCACCAAGCTGACCCTGACGCCGCGCGAGACGCCGCAGTCGGTCAGCGTGATGACCCGCCAGCGCATGGACGACCAAGGCCTGAACGAGATCCGCGACGTGCTCAACCAGACGGTCGGCGTGTCGCGGATGCAGCGCGGCGCGATGGGCAGCGACGGAGACGAGGTCTACGCGCGCGGCTTCCCCGTGACCAATTATCAGGTGAACGGCATCCCGCGCTCGACCGTGTACGGGTTCGACGACTCCATCTCCGACATGGCGGTGTTCGACCGGGTCGAGGTGGTGCGCGGCGCGACCGGCCTTCTGAACGGCATCGGCGAGCCGTCGGCCTCGGTCAATCTGGTCCGCAAGCGCCCGACCCCGGCCCTCCAGGGCTACGCCGAGGGGCAGATCGGGTCCTGGGAACGCTACCGCGGCGAGGCCGACCTGTCGGGTCCGCTGACCGAGAACGGCCGCCTGCGCGGGCGCATCGTCGGCGCCTATCAGGACAACAACAGCTTCATCGACCGCCTGCACGGCCGCAAGAAGGTGCTCTACGGCGTCCTGGAGGCCGACGTCACCGACGACACCACCTGGACGGTCGGCGTCGAGTACCAGAAGCACCGCTCCGACGACGCCTCCAACGCCGGCTTCCCGCTGTTCTACAGCGACGGGACGAAGACGGACCTCCCCCGCTCCTACAACAGCGGCGCCCGCTGGGCGTACCACATGCACGACAACCTGACGATCTTCAGCGAGCTGAAGCATCGCTTCGGGGACGGCTGGACGGCGACGCTGAACGTGGAGCGCAGCAACCGCGAGTATGACAGCCTGCTCGGCTTCGGCACCAACGGCGACCTGAACCGGGACGGCACCGGCATGAGCGTCTGGGCGGGCCGCTGGAATTCGGACCTGGAGCAGACCACGGTCAGCGCCGACGTGAACGGCGGGTTCGACCTGTTCGGGCGGCGGCACGACGTGATGGCCGGGGTCAGCGGCTACTACGCCAAGCGCGAGGGGCTCGACTACCCGCTCTGGAGGATCCCCGGCTACGACCCCTCGATCGCCAACTACTTCACCTGGAACGGCAGCATCGCCCAGCCGACGCTCAACCCGACCGGCCGGTCGCAGACCGACGAGCGGCAGATGGCCGCCTACGCCGCCACCCGCCTGCGCCCGACCGACGCCCTGTCGGTCATCCTCGGCAGCCGCATCAGCCGGTGGGAGCAGACTGAAAAGAGCAGCCCGAACGCGGGGGCTGGACGCTACAGTAAGCGGTCGGAGAACGGCGTGCTCACGCCTTACGCCGGCGTCGTGCTCGACCTGACCGACATCTGGTCGGTCTACGCCAGCTACACCAGCATCTTCAAGCCGCAGAACTACAAGGACGTTAGCGGCCAGTCCCTCGACCCGCTGGACGGGAATGCCTACGAGGCCGGCGTGAAGGCGGAGTTCTTCGGCGGCGCCCTGAACGCCAGCGCCGCGGTGTTCCTGATTCAGCAGGACAATCTGGGCGAGGTCGATCCCGGCCGCTTCGCTCCGGACGGCACGCAGGCCTACCGGGCGGTGAAGGGTGCGGAAAGCAAGGGCTTCGAGCTGGAAGTCGCCGGCGAGGTGATGACCGGCTGGCAGGTCGGCGGCGGCTACAGCCACACCTCGATCAAGAACGCCAATGGCCAGCGGATGATGACCTATGTGCCGCGCGACACCTTCAAGCTGTTCAGCACCTACCGCCTGCCGGGCGCCTGGGACCGCCTGACGGTGGGCGGCAATGTCCGGTGGGAAGGCGACGTCTACAACGGCACCGGCGCCGAGCGCTACGACCGCGACGGCTACGCGGTGGTCGATCTGATGACCCGCTATCAGATCACCGACAAGGTGTCGGCCACGCTGAACGTCAACAACCTGTTCGACAAGAAGTACCTGAGCAACATCGACGTCTCCGGCTACTACGGCGAGCCGCGCAACGTCCTGCTGTCCCTGCGGGCGACGTGGTGATGACGGGGCGGCGGGGGACGGCCTCCACGATGGCCTCCGGCTCCCGGCGGGGCCGTCGCGCCCTCGCCGCCGCCGCGCTGGTGCTCGGCGGGCTGGCCTCCGCCGCCCTGCTGCGCCCGGCCGATCCCGCTGCCTCGGCGGAGGTGGCGGTGGTCGGCCGCGGCACGGTGGAGGATACGGTGACCGCGCTCGGCAAGATCCAGCCGCGCGCCTACGTCGATGTCGGCGCCCAGGTGTCCGGCCAGTTGACCCGGCTGCATGTGACGGTCGGGCAGATGGTCCGCGAGGGCGATCTGCTGGCCGAGATCGACCCCGCCTTGCAACAGGCCAAGGTCGAGGCCGGGCGCGCCGAGCGCGCCCGCCTGACCGCCCTGCTGGCCGAGCAGCGGGCGCGCGCCGACTTCGCCGAGGCCCAGCTCGCCCGTCAGGCGGCGCTGCGGCGCAGCGGGTCGGGGCGCGGCGAGGCCTACGACCAGGCCCGCATGGAGGCGCGCATCGCCGCCGCCCAGGTCGAGGCCACCCAGGCGCAGATCCGCCAGACGGACTCGACCCTCCAGGCCGACGAGGCGCAGCTCGGCTACACCCGCATCTACGCGCCGATGAGCGGCACCCTGATCGCGGTGGACGCCCGCCAGGGCCAGACCATCAACTCCGCCTACGAGGCGCCGGTCCTGATGCGGATCGCCGACCTGTCGGTCATGACTGTGTGGACCCAGGTGTCGGAAGCCGACGTGACGCGGCTGACGGACGGCATGCCGCTCTACTTCACCACGCTCGGCCATCCGGGGCGGCGCTGGACCGCGCGCCTGCATGAGATTCTGCCCGCACCGCCGAAACCGCCCGCGACGGGGAACGGCGGCGGCTCGTCCCAGTCCGGGGGCGGCGGGGCGGCCAACAGCGTCGTGCTCTACACCGCGCTGTTCGAGATCGCCAACGACCGGGGGGAGCTGCGCCCGGACATGACCGCCCAGGTCTTCTTCGTGGCCGCCGCGGCAAAGGACGCCGTCACCGTTCCGGTCGCCGCACTGAACCCGGCCGACACGGCCATGGAACGGTACCGCGTGACGCTGATCGGCAGCGGCGGCACCATCGAGACGCGCGAGGTCCGTGTCGGGGTGCGCGACCGCTTCAACGCCCAGATCCTGGAGGGGCTGGCCGAGGGCGAGCGGATCGTGGTGGGCTGGAAGACCGACGACGGCCGCCCGCCCAAGATCGGGTTCCGGCTGTGAGCGGCCCGCTCCTCGTCCTGGAGGACATCCGCAAGACCTACACCAGCGGCGGCGGTTTGGCGGTCGAGGTGCTGCGCGGCGTCTCCCTGACCGTCGAAGCGGGGGAGTTCGTCGCCATCGTCGGCAGCTCCGGCTCCGGCAAATCGACGCTGATGAACATCCTCGGCGGACTCGACCGGCCGACCTCCGGGCGCTACCGCGTGGATGGACGCGACGTGACGGCGCTGGAAGGCGACGAGCGGGCGGCGTTGCGGCGGGACGGCTTCGGCTTCGTCTTCCAGCACTACCATCTGATCCCCGGCACGACGGCGCAGGAGAACGTCGAAATGCCGGGCCGCTATGCGGGCCTGCCCGCCGCGCTGCGCGAAGGCCGCGCCGCCGCGTTGCTGGGCCGCCTGGGGCTGGAGGAGCGGCGCCATCACCGCCCCAACCAGCTTTCGGGCGGCCAGCAACAGCGCGTGTCGATCGCGCGGGCGCTGATGAACGACGCCCCGGTGATCCTGGCCGACGAGCCGACCGGTGCCTTGGACAGCGCCAGCGGGGCGGAGGTGGTGGCGCTGCTGCGCGAGTTGTCCGCCGCCGGGCGCACGGTGATCCTCATCACCCACGACCGCAAGGTGGCGGAGGCCGCCGGCCGGGTGATTGAAATGCGCGACGGCCGCATCGTCGCCGACAGCGGCCGCTCGGCCCCGTCACCGGCGGCCCCCTCCCCTGCCCCGGCGGAGCGCACGGTCGCCGGCGCCTCCCTGTGGACCGACGCGGGGGAAGCGCTGTCGGCGGCGTTGCGGTCGCTGGGCGCCAACGGCTTCCGCACGGCGCTGACCCTGCTCGGCATCGTCATCGGCGTGGCCTCGGTCATCGCCCTGCTCGCCATCGGCGAGGGCGCCAAGCAGGCGGTGATGGCGCGGGTCGGCGCGCTGGGGGTCAATCTGGTCTATGTCGTGGCGGGCAGCGGCGATCCCCGCCTGCCGGCCACGCCGCTGACCGAGGCGGACGGCGAGGCCATCCTGGACTTGCCCAACGTCGAAAGCGTGATGCCCTTCCTCAACGCGCCGGTGATGGTTCGCCACGGCAACATCGACCACCGGACCGAAGGGCTGGCGACCTCGGCGTCGCTGCCACTGACCCACCGCTGGCCGGTCGCCCGGGGGGCCTTCTTCACCCGCGCCGACGAGCGGTCCGGGGCGGCGGTGGCGGTTCTCGGCCACCGTGTCGCCGAACGGCTGTTCCCGCGCGGGGATTCGCCGCTGGGCAAGCATGTGCTGGTGAACAACATTCCCTTCCTGGTGACCGGCGTGATGGCGCAGAAGGGCGACCTGACCGGCAACCAGAGCACCGACGACTGGGTGTTCGTGCCGCTGTCCACCGGCGTGCAACGGCTGATCGGCAAGCCGGACCTGGAGATGATCCTCGTCTCGGTGCACGACGTGGGGCGGATCGGGCAGACCCGCGACGCCATCCACGCCCTGATCGCCGGGCGTCACGGCCAGGAGGATTTCCAGATCCACGACGGGACGGCGCGCATCCAGGCGGCGGCGGAGACCCAGGACACCATGACGCTGCTGCTCGGCAGCGCCGCGGTCATCACGCTGCTGGTCGGCGGCATCGGGGTCATGAACATCATGCTGGTCAGCGTGACCGAGCGGACCCGCGAGATCGGCATCCGCATGGCCGTCGGCGCCCGCGCCGCCGACATTGAGCGGCAGTTCCTGATGGAGGCGGCGCTGGTCGCCGGGCTGGGCGGTCTGGCCGGGGTGGCGCTGGGGCTGGCGGGCGGCGCGGTGATCGGGCTGCTGGCGATGCCGGTGGTCTTCACCGCGACCGCGATTGCCGGGGCGGTGGCCTCCGCCGTGCTCACCGGCATGGTCTTCGGCCTGATCCCCGCCCGCCGCGCCGCGCGGCTCGATCCCGTGGCGGCGCTGGCGAGTGAGTGATCGGGAGGCGAGGTATTGCCCCCACCCCGGCCCTCCCCCGCTGATGCAGGGGAGGGAGTTTTGTCCCCTCCCCTGCGATAGCGGGGGAGGGTCAGGGAGGGGGCGGGAGGGGGTAAGCCCTCCCTCACCGCAGCCCCGCCTCCACCTGCTCCGCCATCCGGGCCAGCGCCGTGTCCATCGCCGCCGGCGGACCGCTCTCCAGACTGTCCAGCACGAGCAGCCGGGCGCCGCCGTCGGCCACAGCCTTGAGGATTTCCGGAGCCGGCTGGCGGTGGTGCAGCACCACGGGAATCGCATCGGCCTTCAGGGTCGCGGTCAGTTCGGCCAGACGCTCCGGCGTCCAGTCGCGGTCGTCGCGGGTCCAGACCCGGCGCAGGTCGAGCCCGAGATCGGCGGCCAGCGTGGCGAAGCGGTCGGACAGCGCCGCCGCCGACGGGTCCGGCAACGCGGCGAAGGCCTGCGCCGACCGGGACGACACCGTCAGCAGCCCGCGCTTCAGGCCGGCGAGATTCGCGTCGATGGCGTCGGCCGACCCGGGATACAGGCGCCGCAGGTCGGCGGCCAGGATGTCGGCCATCCGCCCGGCGTTGGCGATGCCCAGCCAGGGGAAGGCGGCGGCGCCGTTGACCGCGATCCCCGGCAGGGCGCCGTCCACCGGGTGGGCGGCGTCGATCTCGACGAGGCGGATGTTGGCGCGCCGCGCCAGCGGGTAGAGCGGGTCCTCGGCCCAGGCGGAGCGCAGGGTCAGCACCGCATCGGCCTTGCGGGCGGCCTCCGCCAGCTTCGCCTCGCCGCGCCCGCTCAGGAAGGCGTGCTGGCGCCCCATGGGGATGGCCGGCGGGACCACCGCCTCCACCACCACCGGCGTTCCCTTCGTCAGCGCCTGGGCCAGCCCGGCGGTGACCGGGTGCCCGGCCAGCACCGTCTCGGCGGAGGCGCCCGCCACCGTGGACAGCAGCAGGAGCGCCGCGAGCGTGACGCGCTTCATCCCTCTTCCCCTTTCATGAACAGGCGCGCCAGCAACGCGCCCAGGAACAGCAGCCCCGCCGCCAGGATGATCGCGCCGCCCGACGGCACCGGCAGGGCGAGTTGCACGGGCAGCAGAATTCCGGCCACCGCCGCCACGCTGGCGAAGGCGACCGACAGCAGGAAGAAGCCGCGCAGCGACGAGGCGACGACCCGCGCCGCGGCGGCCGGAATGACCAGCAGCGCCCCCACCAGGATGGCGCCGATGATCTTGACCGACGCCACGGTGACCACGGTCACCAGAACGATGAACAGATAGTCCAGCCCCTTCACCGGCACGCCGCGCACCCGCGCCAGCGCCGGGTTGAAGCTGGCCAGCAGCAGCCGGTTGAACAGCGGCAGCATCAGCGCGGTCACCCCGAGGGCCACCACCAGCAGCACGGTCAGGTCGCGGTCGTCCACCGTCAGGACCGAGCCGAACAGCACATTCTCCAGGATGTGGATGTTGACCCGGCTGGCCAGGATCAGCAGCAGGCTGGCGCCCAGCGCCAGCGACACCGACAGGAAGACGCCGATCAGCGTGTCGGCGGTCAGGTTGCTGCGGTTGCGCGTGTAGTTGACCAGCAGCGCGAACAGCAGGCAGTAGCCGAACAGGCTGGCGTAGGGACCGGTGTAGGGCTCCCCCACCAGGATGCCGATGGCGACACCGGTCAGCGCGGCGTGGCCGACCGCTTCGGAGAAGAAGGCCAGCCGCTTGGTCACCACCAGCGTGCCGAGTCCGCCGAGCACCGGGCCGATGACCAGCCCGGACAGCAGCGCGTTGACGAGAAAGCCGTGGGTCAGTCCGGCGGGCAGCAGCCCGGCCCCGGCCCAGCCCTGGACCAGGGCGCGCAACGCCTCGAAGCTCATGACGCGATCCTCTCGGCTCCGGCGCGGCGGGGTACCGCGGAGAACAGGTCGAACACCCGCTCCGGCGACAGCATCTCCATGGGATGGCCATCGAACAGCACGCGCCGGTTCAGGCCGGTCACCCGCGTCGCCAGCCGGCGCACCTGGGCCAGATCGTGCTCGACCCACAGGATGGTGGTCCCGGCGGCGGACAGCTCGGCCAGCAGCGTTTTGAAGATGGCGATCCCGGCCTCGTCGAGCGCGGTCATCGGCTCGTCCAGAACGATCAGGTCCGGCGCCGGGATCAGCGCCTGGGCGAGCAGGACGCGCTGCCGCTCGCCCCCCGACAGGGCGCCGAAGCGGCGGCGCGCCTTGCCGGCCATGCCGACGCGGTCCAGCGCCGCGCCGTAATTGATGCGTCGGTCCGGCCCGAGGAAGGCGGGGCGGCGCTGACACAGCACGGCCAGGAAGTCCTCCACCGTCAGCGGCAGGCCGCGGTCGAACTCCACCGATTGCGGCACGTAGGCGACCGTGCCCGGCCCGTCGCCCGGCCAGTCGAGCCGGATCGTCCCGCGGTGCGGCGCCTGACCGAGCAGGGCGCGGATCAGCGACGACTTGCCGCCGCCGTTGGGGCCGACCAGCGCGTGCACGGTGCCCGCGGCGACGCGCAGGGACACACCGTCGAGGATCACCGTGCGCCCCAGCGTCAGGTCCACCGCGTCGAACAGGATGGCGGGGCCCGTCACGGCGCCGCCTCGGCCATCGCCAGGACCAGCGTGTCGAGGTTGCGGGCCATCTCGCGCTCGAACAGGTCGGGCGCGTAGTCGCCGTGCGAGATGTGGGAAAAGGCGTAGAGCCGGATGCCGGTCTCGCGCCGGATCGTCTCCACATAGGCGCTGGGGAAGTTCAGCTCCGAGAAGATCACCTGCACGTCGAGCTTGCGCATCGTCGCGATGGTTTCGGCAAGCTGGGCCGGGCTGGGCTCGATGCCGTGGGCGGGCTCGACGACGGCGGAGACCTCCAGCCCGAACTCCCGCAGCAGGTAATCGTAGGCACCGTGGATGGTGGCGACGCGCAGGCTGGCGGTGCCCGCCGTCGCCAGCTTCGCCAGCGCGTCGGCCCGCAACTGGCGCAGGCGGCGGGAATAGGCGCGGGCGTTGGCGGCGTAGGCGGCGGCGTTGTCCGGGTCGAGCCGCCCCAGCTCGCGCGCGATGGTCGCGACCTGGAGGACCGAGTTGGTGATCGACAGGAAGCTGTGCGGGTTGACCACCTTCCCCGCCGCCCGCGCCGCCATTCCCGCGGCGGGCAGCAGCGGCACGTCGGCGTTGGCTTCGACCACCGGCAGCGCCGGCTTCGCCGAGGCGGCGATCATCCGCCCGGCGAAGTCGTCGTGCCCGATGCCGTTCAGGACGATGGCGTCCAGCCCGCCGATGCGCTGGATGTCCTCCGGGCGCGGCTCGTAGGCGTGCGGGTTGAAGCCGGCGGGGATGATCGGCACCACCTCGGCCGCGTCGCCGACGATGTTGGCGACGTAGGAATAGTAAGGGTGCAGGGTGACGCCGAAGCGGCGGCGCCCGGCGGGAGCAGCGACGGCGCGGACGGGCAGGGCCACGGCGGCCAGGGCGCCGGCTAGGATCAGGCGGCGGTTCGGCCGGCGGTTGGAAAAGAGGCTCATCGGTTCACCCCGGCGGTGAAGGTGGAGACGATCCGCTTCCAGCCGGCGGCGCTCAGCGCCGCGTCCTCCGGCGGTGCGGGCGGGGCTTCGGCGGCGCGCTTCAGCCAGATGTCGGCGCCATGGCCGTCCAACCGCAGCACCAGGGACCCCGCCAACTCCGGCGCGGCGGAAACGCCGGCATAGGCAATCTCATGGCCTGTCTCCGCGAAGGTCCAGGTGTGCCCGCCGCGCGCCGCAGCGCTGGGGTCGGCGGCAAAGGGCGGCAGGGCCTCGGCGGCCAGTTCCTCAGGCGTCGGCGCCCGGCCCGCCGCCGTCCGCAGGGCGACGATCTCCTCCCCCGCCGCCTTGAGGTCGGCGTAGAGGCCCTGCTCGGCGGCGGTCAGGCCGGTGCGGGAGTCGATGAGGTGGGCGGCCAGCGGGGCTTCCGCGTCCGGTGCGGCGCGCAGCCCGACCGCCAGGGTGGCGGACGCGAGAATGACGCCGGCGGCCAGCAGGACCCACAGGGTCTCGCGCTCGGCCCCGGCGCGGCGGACGATCTGGTGATGCATGGTTCCGGCTTCGCTGAGGGCGCTACTTGATCGCCGTGTGCTCGATCTCGACCGTGTGGCCGGGGCCGGCGTCGAACAAAACGTAGAAGTCCTGCGCGGGGCGCGGGAAGGACAGCGTGGAGTCCGGCCCAAGCTTGCCCTTCACCAGCACCTGCTCGTCGTAGGCGATGACGTCCAGCACGACGCCGGGCGCCTTCGACCCGTCGGAGAAGCCGCCGGTGCACTGCACCGTGTCGCCCTCGACCATCCGGCATTCGCAGATCGGGTAATGGGCCTCCGCCGCACCGGCGGCGCACAGGGCGAACAGCCCGGCCAGAGCGAACACGCGGGGGGTCTTCATCGCTTTCCTCCGAAAATCTCGCTCAGCGGCAGGGCCGCCTGATGCACCCCGCCGCTCCAGTCCTCCACGGTCACCCACAGCTCCTCCCGGCCGGCCAGTTCGTCCGGCACGGTCACGTCGGCCTCCCGCTCATAGGGATTGCCGAAGGCGAGCGCGCCGGCGGTGCGCAGGCTGCGCGGCTTGCCGACGCGCAGGAAGACGCCGCGCACCCGGTCGATGTCGGCGGGACGGATGTGAATGCGGTACTCCTTCATCCGTTCCCCCGTCGGCATGCGGACGGGCGCCTCGTCGTAGGTCGCCAGCGTGATCGGGAAGGGACCGACGGCGACGTCCCGCCGGATCTCGGGCGGCACGAAGATCGGCTTCGGGCTGAAATAGTCGGGGAGGAAGGGCAGCGGCACCAGCATCATCAGGGCGCTGAGATGGAACTTGCCGCGCCGCCAGTAATGACGCATTGAGTCATTACGCATTGGACGAGCCCTCCGCCAGCCGGGACCCGCGCCGGACGTCGCGCACCGCCTCGACCGTGGCGCGGGCGGTCCGCTTCATCCAGATCAGCATGCCGCTGAAGACCAGCGTGGTCATCAGCAAGCCGAAGGCGAACCACACCAGCTTGACCGGCAAGCCGCCGAAATCGCCGGTGTGCAGGGCGCGCATGATGGTGCGGGTCAGCTCGATGCCCGAGGCCGCCTCCATCCCGCCCTCGATGAGGATCACCTCGGCGGTGAAGGGGTTCACCCGGACATAGTCGGGCAGCAGCGGCACCTGCCCGCTGGACCCCGCCACCGTCGCCGGGTCGTAGGCGGTGCCGGGCAGCCACAGGTAGCGCAGCCGCATGTCCGGCAGGGCCGCCTTGGCGCTGGCCAGGACGGCGTCGACGTCCGGCCTCGGCGCGGTCGCGCTCACCGGGATCTGATCGCGGGCCAGCAGCACCGGCGCCTTCCCACCGCCCAGCCCCATCCCGAGATGGAACAGCATCATGTAGATCAGGAACCACAGGCTGGTGACCGAGATGACCGCGATGAACCAGATGGACCATGTGCCGGCGACGCGGTGCAGGTCGCCCCACATCACGCGCGGCGCCTGCCGCCAGCGGATGCGCGGCTGGTAGAAGGATTTCCAGAACCGCTTGTAGACCACTAGCCCGGTGACCAGCGACCCGACGAGCGGAATGGCCAGCAGGGTCACGAGGTACCAGCCCACCGGGAAGGTCATCAGCCAGCCGTGCAGCGCGCGGAAGAAGCTCTGGAACGAGTTGCCGGTGGACAGCCCCTGCACCGCCCCGCTGACCGGATTCACCCAGGCGGTGGTGGAGGTTCCGTCGGGCATCGCCATCCGGGCTCCGACCGCCATATGGGAGCCGCCCCAGCTCAGCGAACTCACCCGCCCGCCCGGCGCCGCGGCCTCGGCGGCGGCGATCAAAGCGCTGACCGGCAGCGGCTCCCCGGCACCCGACGCCCGCATGGCGGGATTGACCAGCCACATGATCTCGGTGCTGACCACGGCGATGGTCCCGGTCAGGCAGACGAAGAACAGAAACGCCCAAAGGGGCATCGCCAACCAGGAGTGCCACAGGAACCACAGCCGCGTGCGCGACTTGCCAACGCTCATCTCGTCCTCTCCGAAGGAACCACCGGTCCTTCTGCTCAGACGAACGGGCACGCCTCCCGCCTCACCCCAAAATGCGAAGAATTCTCATTATCGTTTGCGGCGCGGCACAGAGGGCGGCGGCAAGACCCGGTTTCCGCGCACGCCCTAGCCTTACAGAATCGGGCTCGGCACCGACAGAAAGCCATCCATGGCCAGCGCGATTCCCCCCATGGGAACGGCGTCCGGGCCGAGCGGCGAGACCAGAAGCCGCAGGTCGCGGCGCAACGGTTCCAGAGCGTGCTCGTCGAGGGCGGCGTTCAGCGTCGGCAGAACAAATTCGGCGACGATCGACAGGTTGCCGCCCAGCACCACCAGACCCGGATTCGTCAGGTTGACCATGTGGGAGAGTGCCATGCCGAGATGCGCACCGGCCGCCTCCAACAGGCTCCGCACAACCGGATCGCCGTCGCGCGCCGCGGCGGCGGCGGCCCAGAGGTCCGGCAGGGCCCGCTCCCGCTCACCGGCCTGGGCGAGGATCGAGGTTTCCGAAACGTAGGTTTCCAGGCAGCCCCGCTTGCCGCATCCGCAGGGACGGCCGCCCGGCACGACGGTCAGGTGGCCGATCTCCCCGGCGAAGCCCTGCGCGCCGCGATAGAGCCGCCCGCCGAGGAACAGCCCGCCGCCGACGCCCGAATGACCGGTCAGATAAACGAAATCCTCCACCCCTCGGCAGGCGCCGAACAGACGCTCGGCCATGGCGGCGGCCTTGGTGTCGTTGTCGACATGGACCGGCGCGCCCAGCGCCTCCTCCAGCAGCGGGCGGATCGGCGTGTCGCGCCAGCCCAGGTTGGGTGCCAGCACGAGCCGGCCCTCGCGGTCCATCAGCGCCGGAATGCCGATGCCGATGCCGCGCAGGGGCGGCGGCACTCCGCCCTCCGGCCGGCTCGCTGCCACGACCGCGTCGATCCCCTCGTGCAGCCGGCGCAGCGCCGTGGCGAGGTCGGTGCTGCCGGGAATCTGCGACTGCTTCACCACCGTGCCGGCCAGCGTGGTGGAGACGATGCGGATCGTCCCCGGCTCCAGCCGGGCGCCGACCAGCAGCCCGGCCGACGGCGCGATGCCGAGCGCGGTCTCCGGCCTTCCGATGCGGCGGGCGCGCGGCGCCTCGCTCCGCTCGACCAGTCCCTCCTCGATCATCTGCGCCACGATGGCCGAGGTCGTCGCCTTGTCCAGGCCGGTCAGCCGGCTGAGGTCGCGCTGCGCGCAACTCGGGTTCTCCCGCAGCGCGTGGAAGACGCGGACCATGTTGAGGCGGCGGATCGCGGCCGAGTTGACCCTTGGCAGCATGCGGATTCCTGTCTCGCGCGTCTGGCGGCAATCGTTGGGCGCCGGGCGGGGCATACACCGAAAAGGTGGGGGATGTCGCCCCGACATGGCTTGACGCGGGCTGATTCGAATCATACGCTCCCATTTGTTAGACCGTCTATCTAATTCGCGGCCACACGAGAAGCCGCAATCCAGGGAGGGGGCGACCCCATGGCCGAGCCGCTTCTGGCAGCGTTCGGCGTCACGAAGAGCTTTGGGCCCGTCGAGGTCCTCCATGGGGTGGATTTCACCGTCCTGCGCGGTGAGGTGCACGCCCTGGTCGGCGAGAACGGGGCCGGCAAATCGACGCTGATGAAGATCCTGTCCGGCTTTCACCGGCCGACCTCGGGCGCCGTGCGCGTGGATGGGCGGTCGGTGAGCTTTTCCGGCATCGGCGCCGCCGAGGCGGCGGGCGTCGTGCTGATCCATCAGGAATTCAACCTCGCCGAACACCTGACGGTCGAGGAGAACATCTTTCTCGGGCGCGAGCTGCGGCGCGGCCCGTTCCTCGACAAGCGCGCCATGCGCGAGCGGTCCCGCGCCGTCCTGGCGGAGTTGGAATGTTCGGTGGACCCGCGCACGCGGGTCCGCGACCTCGCCGTGTCGGAGCGGCAGATGGTCGAGATCGCCAAGGCGATGTCGCGCGAGGTCCGCGTCCTCATCATGGACGAGCCCACGGCGGTGCTGACCGGCACCGAGTCCGCCGTGCTGTTCAGCCTGATCCGCCGGCTGCGCGACCAGGGGGTGGGGATCGTCTACACCTCCCACAAGCTGGACGAGGTGCGGGCCATCACCGACCGGGTGACCGTTCTGCGCGACGGCCACCACATCGCCACCCGCCCGACCGCCGAACTGACGGAGGATGACATCGCCCAGCTCATGGTCGGGCGGGCGATCAGCGACCTGTTCCCGGCCAAGACGCCGCCGGCGCCGGACGCGCCCGTGGTGCTGGAGGCGCGGGGGATCGACGTTCCCGGCTGGGTGCGGGGCGCCGGCTTCGACCTGCGCCGCGGCGAGATCCTGGGTTTCGCCGGGCTGATCGGCGCCGGGCGGACGGAACTCGCCGAGGGGCTGCTCGGCCTGCGCCGCCGCACCGCCGGCACGCTGACCCGCAACGGGGAGCCGTTGCGCGTCCGCCGCCTGGAGGACGCGGTGGCGGCCGGCATCGCCTACCTGACCGAGGACCGCAAGGGCAAGGGCCTGCTGCTCGCCAAGGGTTTGCAGCCGAACCTGACGCTGCTGGCGCTGGACCGCTACGGCCGGGTCTTCGTCGACGAGCGGCGGGAGGCCTCGGCGCTGGAGCGCGCGGTGCGGGAGTTCGACATCCGCGTCCGGACGCTGGACGTGCCGGTCGGCAGCCTCAGCGGCGGCAACCAGCAGAAGCTGCTGCTCGCCAAGACGATGCAGGTCGATCCGGACATCCTGATCGTGGACGAGCCGACGCGCGGCATCGACATCGGGACCAAGCAGCAGATTTACCAGTTCCTGCACGACTTCGCCCGCCGGGGCGGGTCGGTGATCCTCATCTCCTCGGAAATGCCCGAGATCATCGGGCTGTCGCACCGGGTGATGGTCATGCGCTCCGGCGTGGTGACCGGCATCCTGGAGGGTGACGAGGTCGAGGAGGGCGAGATCGTCCGCTACGCCACCGGCCTGAAGGGCCGCACATCAAGCCGTCCATCACAAGGAGACGCGCATGACGCCGTCGGTCATGCCTGAGGCCGCGCGGAAGCCCTCCTCCGGCTTCGATCTGAAACTCTACGGGCCATTCCTGGCGCTGGCCGCGCTGATCGTGCTGGGCACCATCGTCAACCCGGTGTTCCTCAGCCCGGGCAACATCGGCAACGTGCTGACCCGCACCGCCTTCATCGGCATCATCGCGGTGGGGGCCACCTTCGTCATCACCGCCGGCGGGATCGACCTGTCGGTCGGCTCGCTGGCCGCCTTCGCGTCGGGCGTGATGATCGTGGTGATGAACGCGCTGGTCGGCTCCATGGGCGCCGGGCTGCCGGTCATCCTGGTCGGCGTCCTGGTGGCGCTGGGGCTCGGGCTGGCGGCGGGGCTGGTCAACGGGCTGCTGGTGACCAAGGGCCGGATGGAGGCGTTCATCGTCACGCTGGGGACCATGGGCATCTTCCGATCCCTGGTCACCTACATTGCCGACGGCGGGACGCTGTCGCTGAATTCGGAGATCCGCACGATCTACCGGCCCGTCTATTACGGCGGCGTCTTCGGCATCTCCTACCCGATCCTGGCCTTCGCGGTGGTCGCGCTGATCGGCGCGCTGATCATGTACCGCACGCGCTTCGGCCGCTACTGCGCCGCCATCGGCTCCAGCGAGGACGTGGCACGCTATTCGGCGATCAACGTGGACCGGGTCAAGCTGCTGGCCTTCGTGCTGCAGGGCGTGTGCGTCGCCATCGCGGTGGTGATCTACGTGCCGCGGCTGGGCTCCGCCTCGGCCACCACGGGCCTGCTGTGGGAGCTGGAGGCCATCGCCGCCGTCATCATCGGCGGCACCATGCTGAAGGGCGGTTACGGCCGCATCTGGGGCACGGTGGTGGGCGCGGTCATGCTCACGCTGATCGACAACATTCTCAACCTGACCGGCGCCGTCAGCGTCTATCTGAACGGCACCATCCAGGGGGTGATCATCATCGTCGCGGTGCTCCTGCAACGGGGGACCGTGGCGCGTCGCTGACAGAATTCTTTCCAACAAAACACTGGCAGGGAGGAATCAACCATGACGTTCCGTTTCGGTTTGGCCGCGGCGCTGGCCGCGGGCCTGATGGTGGCGCCGGTCGCCGGCTGGGCGCAGCAGAAGATCAAGATGGGCGTGTCCATCCCCGCCGCGACGCACGGCTGGGCCGGCGGCCTCAACTGGCACGCCCAGCAGGCCGAGAAGCGGCTGGAGAAGCAGTACCCGAACCTCGACGTGGTGATCGTCACCGCCCGCGACGTCGGCCGGCAGGCCAACGACCTGGAGGATCTGGTCTCGGTGCAGCGGATCGACGCGCTGGTCATCCTGCCCTTCGAATCCGCGCCGATGACCGACCCCGTGCGCGCCGTCAAGCAGGCCGGCAAGTTCGTCACGGTGGTGGACCGCGGCCTGACCGACCCGTCCATCCAGGACCTCTACGTCGCCGGCAACAACCCGCAGATGGGCGAGGTCTCCGCCCGGTTCATGAAGGAGAAGATGGGCGGCAAGGGCGACATCGTGGTGCTGCGCGGCATCCCGACCGTGATCGACAACCAGCGCGTCGACGCCTTCATGAAGGAGATCGAGGGCACCCAGATCAAGGTGCTGGGCATGCAGTACGCCAACTGGAACCGCGATGACGGCTTCAAAGTGATGCAGGACTTCCTGTCCCGCTTCCCGAAGATCGACGCGGTATGGGCGCAGGACGACGACATCGCGCTCGGCGTCATCGAGGCCGTCAAGCAGGCCGGCCGCGAGAAGGAGATGTTCATCCTCGGCGGCGCCGGCATGAAGGACATGATCAAGCGCGTCATGGACAAGGACGTGCTGGTCCCCGCCGACGTCCTCTACCCGCCCGCGATGATCGCCGAGGCCATGGAGATCACCGCCAAGCATCTGGTGGAGAAGGCGCCGATCCAGAAGGAATACATCATCGAGGCGACGCTGGTGACCCCGGAGAACGCCGCGAAATACTACTACCCGGACTCGCCGTTCTAAATGCGCCTGCCCCCTCCCTAACCCTCCCCCGCCTTTGGCGGTGGAGGGGACACCAGTACACTCACGGGGAGACCCATCATGAAAACGATCAAGGGGCCGGCGATCTTCCTCGCGCAATTTGCGGGGGACGCGGCGCCGTTCAACAGCCTTCCGGCCATCGGCGCCTGGGCCGCCGGGCTGGGCTTCAAGGGCGTGCAGATCCCGTCCTGGGACGGCCGCCTGTTCGACCTCGCCCGGGCCGCGGAGAGCAAGGGCTACTGCGACGAGGTGAAGGGCGTGCTGGCCGAGGCCGGCGTGCAGATCACCGAGCTGTCCACCCATCTCCAAGGGCAGCTCGTCGCCGTGCACCCAGCCTATGACGAGGCGTTCGACGGCTTCGCCGCACCGGAGGTGCGCGGCAATCCCAAGGCCCGCCAGGAATGGGCGGTCAACCAGCTTCTGATGGCGGCCAAGGCCTCGGCCAACCTCGGGCTGACGGCGCACGTCACCTTTTCCGGCGCGCTGGCCTGGCCATACGTCTACCCGTGGCCGCAACGCCCGGCGGGGCTGATCGAAACCGCCTTCGACGAGCTGGCGCGGCGCTGGCGGCCGATCCTCGACGCCTTCGACGCGGCGGGGGTGGACCTCTGCTACGAGATCCATCCCGGCGAGGACCTGTTCGACGGAGCGACCTTCGAGATGTTCCTGGAGCGCGTCGGCAACCACCCGCGCTGCAACATCCTCTACGACCCCAGCCACTTCGTGCTGCAGCAGCTCGACTATCTCGGCTACATCGACGTCTATCACGAGCGGATCAGGATGTTCCACGTCAAGGACGCGGAGTTCAACCCGTCCCCGCGCCAGGGCGTCTATTCCGGCTACCAGCCCTGGATCGGCCGGGCCGGGCGCTTCCGCTCGCTCGGCGACGGGCAGGTCGATTTCGGCGGCATCTTCTCCAAGCTGACCCAGTACGGCTTCGACGGCTGGGCGGTGCTGGAGTGGGAATGCGCCATGAAGCACCCCGAGCAGGGGGCCGCCGAAGGCGCGCAATTCATCGACGCGCACATCATCCGGGTGACTGAGAAGGCCTTCGATGACTTCGCCGGGGCCGGCACCGATGAGGCGGCCAACCGGCGCATGCTCGGCATCGGCTGAGCGGGAGGGAACCATGACCATCGAAGGGAAGACGGCCTCCGGGCCGAACCGCCGGCTGCGCCTGGGCATGGTCGGCGGCGGGCGGGGCGCCTTCATCGGGGCGGTGCACCGCATCGCCGCCCGCCTCGACGACCGCTACGAGCTGCGGGCCGGGGCGCTGTCCTCCGACCCGGAGCGGGCACGGACCAGCGGCGCCGACCTGTTCCTGCCGCCGGAGCGCTGCTACGCCAGTTTCGCCGAGATGGCGCGGGCCGAGGCGGCGCGCGACGACGGCATCGACGTGGTCAGCATCGTCACGCCCAACCACCTGCACCATGACGCCGCCAAGGCGTTCCTGGAGGCGGGCATCCACGTCATCTGCGACAAGCCGCTGACCACCACGGTGGAGGACGCGGAGGATCTGGCGGCGACGGTGGAGCGCAGCGGCCTCGTCTTCGCGCTGACCCACAACTACACGGGCTACCCGATGGTGCGGCAAGCCCGCGCCATGGTGGCGGCCGGTGACCTGGGCGCCCTCCGCGTCGTTCAGGTCGAATACCCGCAGGACTGGCTGAGCACCCGGCTGGAGGACAGCGGGCAGAAGCAGGCGGAATGGCGGACCGACCCGGCGCGCAGCGGCATCGCCGGCTGTGTCGGCGACATCGGCACCCACGCCTTCCAGCTGGCCGAGTTCGTCACCGGCCTGCGCTGCACGCGGATCGCCGCCGACCTGACGGCCTTCGTGGAAGGGCGCCGGCTCGACGACAACGCGCACATGATGCTGCGCTTCGGCAACGGCGCGCGCGGCATGCTGTGGGCGAGCCAGGTGGCGCCCGGCCACGAGAACGGGCTGCGCCTGCGCGTCTACGGCGACAAGGGCGGGCTGGAGTGGTTCCAGGAGCAGCCGAACCACCTGCGCTTCACCCCGCTCGGCGAACCGCCGCGCACCATCACCCGCGGCGGTCCCGGATCGGATGGGGCGGCGGCGCACGCCACGCGCATCCCGTCGGGCCATCCCGAAGGCTATCTGGAAGGCTTCGCCCAGATCTACCGCGACACCGCCGACCTGATCGTCGCCCGCATGGGCGGTGCCGCCGCCGGTGAGCAAACGGCCCTCGTCCCCTCCGTCCGGGACGGCGTGCGCGGCGTGCGCTTCATCCACGCCGCCGTGGAATCGAGCCGCCGGGACGCCGCCTGGGTCGAGATTTGAAAGGATTTGCCATGACCGAAGCCTTTTTCACCGGCGTCGAGCGCATCCGCTACGAGGGGCCGGACAGCGACACTCCGCTGGCCTACCGCTGGTACGACCCCGACCGCATGGTCCTGGGCCGGCGGATGGCCGATCACCTGCGCGTCGCCGTCTGCTACTGGCACAGCTTCTGTTGGCCCGGCTCCGATCCCTTCGGCGGCGGCACGCTGGACCGGCCCTGGATGGGTGGCGGCGATCCGGTGGCGCTGGCCGAAGCGAAGATGGACGTGGCGTTCGAGCTGTTCGAGAAGCTCGGCGTGCCCTTCTTCACCTTCCACGACCGCGACGTGGCGCCCGAGATGGGCTCACTGCGCGAGACGCAGGCGACCTTCGCCCGCCTGACCGAGCGGTTGCAGGGCCGCATCGAGCGCAGCGGCGTCCAACTGCTGTGGGGCACCGCCAACCTGTTCTCGCACCCCCGCTACATGGCCGGCGCGGCCACCAACCCCGACCCGGAGGTGTTCGCCTGCGCGGCGGCGCAGGTGCGCGACGCGCTGGAGGCGACGCAGCGGCTGGGCGGCGTCAATTACGTGCTGTGGGGCGGGCGCGAGGGCTACGACACGCTGCTCAACACCGACATGGCGCGCGAGCTGGACCAGCTCGGCCGCTTCCTGACGATGGTGGTCGAGCACAAGCACAAGATCGGCTTCACCGGCACCATCCTGATCGAGCCCAAGCCGATGGAGCCGACCAAGCACCAGTACGACCACGACGTGGCGACGGTCTACGGCTTCCTGAAGCGCTACGGGCTGGAGAAGGAGGTCGCCGTCAACATCGAGGTCAACCACGCCACGCTGGCCGGCCACAGCTTCGAGCACGAGGTGGCGACGGCGCTGGCGCTGGGCGTTTTCGGCTCCATCGACATGAACCGGGGCGACCCGCAGAACGGCTGGGACACCGACCAGTTCCCCAACGACCATGTGGAGCTGGCGCTGCCCATGGCGCGCATCCTGGAGGCCGGCGGCTTCACCACCGGCGGCTTCAACTTCGACGCCAAGATCCGGCGCCAGAGCGTCGCGCCGGACGACCTGCTGCACGCCCATGTCGGCGGCATCGACACGCTGGCCCGCGCGCTGCTGGCCGGGGCGCGCCTCGTCGAGGACGGCCGGCTGCGGAGTTTGCGCGCGGAGCGCTACGCCGGCTGGAAGGGCGATCTCGGGCAAAAGCTCCTCGGCGGGCTGGATCTCGCCGGGGCGGCGGACGCTGGGCTCGGCCTCGACCCCCGGCCGCGCTCGGGCCGGCAGGAGATGCTGGAGAATCTGGTGAACCGCCTCGTCTGAGGCCGCGGACTGATTGGGAGAAGGGTCCATGTATCTCGGCATCGACCTGGGAACGTCCGGCGTCAAGGCGGTGCTGGTCGACGCGGCGCAACGCCTCGTCGGCCAGTCCACCGCGCCGCTGGCGGTCAGCCGCCCGCACCCGCTGTGGTCGGAGCAGGACCCGGAGGACTGGTGGGCCGCCACCGGACGCGCCGTCGCCGGTCTGCGCGCCACCCATCCCGACGCGATGGCGGCGGTGCGGGGGATCGGGCTGTCGGGGCAGATGCATGGGGCGACCCTGCTCGACAAAGGCGACCGCGTGTTGCGCCCGGCCATCCTGTGGAACGACGGGCGCAGCGGCGCCGAATGCGCGGAGCTGGAGCGCCGCGCCCCCAACCTGCGCGCCATCGCCGGCAACCGCGCCATGCCCGGCTTCACCGCGCCCAAGCTGCTGTGGGTCGCGGCGCACGAGCCGGACCTGTTCAAGGCGACCGCCAAGGTGCTGCTGCCCAAGGACTGGCTGCGCCTGCGCATGACCGGCGACCACGCCTCCGACCTGTCGGATTCCGCCGGCACGCTGTGGCTCGACGTCGGCCGGCGCGTCTGGTCGGACGAGCTGCTGGCCGCCACGGGGCTCGGCGAGGCGCACATGCCGAGGCTGTACGAGGGGTGCCAGCCCACCGGTGCCTTGCGGGCGGAGGTCGCCGCCGAGTGGGGCGTTCCGCCGGGAATCCCGGTGGCGGCCGGAGCCGGGGACAACGCGGCCGGCGCGGTGGGGGTTGGGGTGGTGGCGCCGGGCAACGCCTTCCTGTCGCTGGGCACCTCGGGCGTGCTGTTCGTCAGCGGCGACCGCTTCGCGCCCAACCCCGAGCGCGGGGTGCACGCCTTCTGCCACGCCATGCCCGGCCGCTGGCACCAGATGTCGGTGATGCTGAGCGCGGCGAGCTGCCTGTCCTTCGCCGCCCGCCTCACCGGCGCCGCGGACGAGGCGGCGCTGCTGCGCGAGGCCGAAGCGTATGGCGGCGACCCCGGCGCCCTGGTGTTCCTGCCCTACCTGTCGGGGGAGCGCACGCCGCACAACGACCCGCACGCCAAGGGCGTCGTCTTCGGCCTGACCCACGACACCGACCGCGGGGCGCTCGCCCGCGCGGTGCTGGAGGGCGTGGCCTTCGCCTTCGCCGACGGGTTGGACGCCCTTGAGGAGGCCGGCGGGCGCGTCGAGCGCTTCCTGGTGATCGGCGGCGGCGCGCGCAGCGCCCTGTGGGGCCGCATTCTGGCGAGCGCACTCGGCCGGCCGCTCGACTACCCGGCGGGGGGCGAGGTCGGCCCGGCCTTCGGGGCGGCCCGTCTGGCCCGCCTCGCGGTGACGGGCGAGGAACCGGAAACCGTGTGCCGGCCCCTGGAGATCCGTCACACCGTGGAGCCGGACCCGGCCCTGGCCGCCGCCCTGGCGCCGCGCCGTCGCCTGTTCCGCCGACTCTACGGCGACCTCAGCGCCGCCTTCCGCGAGGCCGACGGGCAATAAGGCTTCTCAGCTCTTGGCGATCTCGCCCAGCACGTCCTTGGCGAGGCTGCGGATGTGCCCCTCCATCGCGGCGCGGGCCTGCGCCGGGTCGCCGGTTTCCAGGGCGGCGATGACGTCGAGATGCTCGTCGCAATCAGGGCGGATGCGCGACGGCAGGCCCGACAGCTCGAACAGGCGCGTGGTCACCCGCAGGTCGCGGATGATCTGCGCCAGCACCGCGTTGCCGGACGCCTCGGCGATCAGGGTGTGCAGCTCCTCGTCGGCCGCCCAATGGTCCTCGAAGCGGATCTTGGGCTCGTCGCGCAGCCGCAGCATCTCGGCCTTGATCGCCTTCAAGCGGCCAGGATCGACCCGCGACGCGGCGGCGGCGATCGCCTCCCCCTCCAGGATCTCGCGCAGGCGCATGCTCTGGAAATACTCGCGGTTGGAGACCTCGCGCACCCGGTAGGGGCGGTTGAACTCCTTGCGGATCAACCCCTCGCTGGCCAGCCGGACCAGCGCTTCGCGGATCGGCGTGCGCGAGATGCTGAGCGCGGTGGCCAGCCGGTCCTCGACGATCACCTCGCCGCTGGGGATGCGCCGGTCGAGGATCATCTCCAGGATGGTCCGGTAGGCCATGCTCGCCAGATTCACGCCGGCGGCGGCCGGGCTCGCGGTTTTCGGGCTGTCCATGTCCGTGCTCATACCAAGTCCTGCCACCTGACGCTGATTTCTCTCTAACAAAGCAGACGAATCGTTGTCCTGCAAAGCTTCTCGACGATCCATCCGGATGGCGGGATGCGGCGCGGCGCCCTTTTCAATGCTGCAAAATCTTGGCGAGGAACTGGGTGGCGCGCTCCGAGCGCTGGGTCTCGAAGAACTCGGTCTTGGTGCAGTCCTCGATGATGCTGCCATGGTCCATGAAGATCACCCGGTGGGCGACCTTGCGGGCGAAGCCCATCTCGTGGGTGACGCAGATCATCGTCATGCCCTCGTTGGCCAGCTCGACCATGACGTCGAGCACCTCGTTGATCATCTCCGGGTCGAGCGCCGAGGTCGGCTCGTCGAACAGGATGGCGATCGGGTCCATCGCCAGGGCGCGGGCGATGGCGACGCGCTGCTGCTGACCGCCGGAGAGCTGGCCGGGGAACTTGTGCGCCTGGCTGGCCAGCCCGACCCGCGTCAGCAGCGCCTCGCCCTTGGCCTCGGCCTCGACCGTCGGGCGGCCCAGCACCTTGCGCTGCGACAGGGTCAGGTTCTGCATGATGGTCAGGTGGGGGAACAGCTCGAAGTTCTGGAACACCATGCCGACGCGGGCGCGCAGCGCCGTCATCTTGGTGCTCCGCCCGCCGACGTCGATGCCGTCCACCTGGATGCGGCCGGACTGGAAGGGCTCCAGCCCGTTGACGCACTTGATCAGCGTCGACTTGCCCGAGCCGGAGGGGCCGCAGACCACCACGACCTCCCCCTTCCGCACGGTGGTCGTGCAGTTCTTCAGGACCTGGAAGGTGCCGTAGTGCTTGCTGACGTTCTCGATGGCGATCATGCGGCTTCTCTTGCGGATGGGCGGCGCCCTGCGGCGCCGGGCGTTGGATGGGAAGGGGCGGTCAGCGGAACCGGTCGAGCAGGAAGGGCGTCGGGTCGATGTCGGTGCGGCCGTACAGCAGCAGGTCGGCGGTCATGCGGGCGACGACCGGGGCCAGCGTGTAGCCGTTCGACGTCACCGTGTTGAAGAATCCGGGCAATCCAGGCACCGGACCGATGATCGGCGCGCCGTCGATGTTGATGTTCATCGCCGCCCAGGCGCGCACCACATGCAGCCCGGCGATCTGCGGCAGCACATGGCGGGCGACCCACAGGTTGCCCTCGATGCTGGAGCGCGACACCGTGTTGAAGCGGCGCGCCGGGTCGAAGACGGCGGTCCAGGCGCCGCCGATGATCAGCCCGCCGGTGACCGCCTGCTTCAGGCTGAGATGGCGGTCGGCGTGGGCGACGAGCTGGCTGACCAGCTTGGGCGCCGGCTCGGTGACGATCATCTGCAGCGGCGCGCTGTGCACCGGCACGTCGATGCCGACCAGCCGCCCGGTCTCGCGCGCCCAGGGGCCGCTGGCGTTGATGATCTGCTTCGCGCGGATGCGGCAGCGCGGGGTCTCCACCCGCCAGCCGCCGCCCTCCACCGCAGGGGCCGCGGCGATGCCGGTGACGTTGACCCCGCGCAGGAAGCGGGCGCCCTGGCGGCGCGCCTGCTCCAGCACGGCGTAGGTCGCGCGCAGCGGGTTGATCTTGCCCTCCTGCGGCGCGTATTCGGCGCCGACCAATTCCTCCGACAAGGCGGGGGCGAGGCGGCGCAGCTCGGCCGCGTCGATGATAGCGTTCTCGACGCCGTAGCGCCGCTCCAGCGCCGCCTTGGCGCGCAGGAAGTCCATGCCGGCCGGGCTGTCGGCGACCATCAGCCCGCCGGTGACGGCCAGCTCGAAGTCGACGCCGCAGGCGCGCTCCAGGTCGCGCCACAGCGCGATGGAGCGCGGGCCGAGCGCCAGCGTCGCCGCCGCCGGGCCGCCGCCCGCCTCGGCCTTGGCGCCGAAGTCGAAGGACAGGAGCTGGACGTGCAGGCTGCCGGCGTTGGCGCCCGACGCCTGCAGGTTGGTGTCGCCACGCTCGACCACCAGCACGTCGCGGCCGGCCTGGGTCAGGTAGTAGGCGAGGCAGGCACCGACCACGCCGCCGCCGACGATCAGGATCTCGGCCTCCTGGTCGGGCAGAGGGCCATCCTCCAACGGGCGGGCGAGGTTGGGGGTGATGGCGCGCTGGTGGCCGCCCCATTCCGGCTTCTCGAAGGCGAAGGCGCCGGCCGGCATCGGCTTGGCCGGCAGGCGCGGCGCCAGATACTGCTCGGCGGCGCGCGGCCGGCCGGTGGCCTGCTCCAGCAGCAGGGCGGCGGTCGCGGCGCAGTAGCGGCCCTGACAGCGGCCCATGCCGAGCCGGGTGTTGCGCTTCAGCGCGGCGAGGCTGTCATGGCCGGCGGCGATCTCGGCGCGGACCTGACCGAAGGTCACCTCCTCGCAGCGGCACAGCACCGCCTCGTCGGGCACGGCGTCGAGCCGCAGCGGCGGCGCTTGGTAGATCGACCACAGCGCGGCCTGGAAACTCTCGGCCCGCCGCAGGTCGGTCCGCGCCCGGCGGCCCTGCTCCGGGTCGGTGTCGGCGAAGCCGAGCTGGGCGGCGGCGGCGATCCCGGCAAGGGTTCCGCGCGCCTGCGCCACCTTCGACCCGCCGAGATCGACGCCGTCGCCGACCGCGAAGACGCCGGGCAGGCTGGTGGCGCCGTCCTCCGCCGTCTCGGTGGCGAGGTAGCCGAGATGGCGGTCGACCAGCCGGTGGGCGCAGCCGAGCGCGCGGGCGATCTCGGTCGAGGGGATGAAGCCGTAGCCCAGGCACAGCGCGTCGGCGGGGACGGCGACCGCCTCGGCCAGCCGGGGGGCGCCGTCGGCGCCGAGCGGGGCGTAGCGCACACGCTCCAGACGCTCCGCCGCGCCCTCCGCTTCGACAACCCCATGCGACCACAGCACCGGCACCCCGGCGCGCCGCAGCCTCAGCAGATAGCGGGCGCCGTCGCCGATCAGGCCGGGGGCCGAGCGCACGGCCGTCCACAGGGCGCGCCACTGGGCGGGCGACGGGCGCGGCGCGCTTTCCAGGACGGCGGCCACCGTGACGCCGCCCTCCACCAGCTCGCAGGCCAGTTGCAGATTGAGCGGGCCGTTGCCGGCGATCACCACCCGCCGCCCGGGCGCCACCCGGTAGGCGCGCGCCAGGGTCTGCCCGGCCCCGGTCGTCATCACGCCGGGCAGCGTCCAGCCGGCGAAGGGCGCCGGCCGCTCGTAGGCGCCGCTGGCGATCACCAGCCGGCGCGGCCGGTAGACGGTCTCGCGCCCGGCGACGACGGCGACGACCTCGTCCGGGGCGTGGGCGCCCCACACCGTCGCCTCCTGGACGATCGTCGCGCCGGCCAGCCGCGCCGCGTCGACCAGGGCGCGCCCGGCGCGGAACTGGCGGTCGGTCGGACGGTCGGCGTGGTACGAGGGGGCGAGTGGCTTGAAATACTGGCCGCCGCTCTGCGGCCGCTCGTCGAGCACGACCACGTCGGCGCCGCGCCGCGCCGCCGCTTCCGCCGCCGCCAGACCGGCCGGGCCGGCGCCGAGCACCAGAAGGTCCGGCGTCCGCTCCTCCGGCGCAGCACCCTGCGGCGGCGGCACCAGCGGGGCCAGCGGGTCGGCGGCGGTGCCGGCCGGCGGCTGCGAGCGGACGACCTGCCCCTTGGCCACCTTGGTCAGGCAGGCGCGCTGGCTGGCCTTGCCGTCCACCGTCACCAGACACTCGAAGCAGGCGCCCATCCCGCAATAGAGGCCGCGCCGCCCGCCGTCGCGGGTGTGGCGGTAGGCGGCGACGCCGTGCGCCGCCAGGGCGGCCGCCACGGTCTCCCCGGCCAGCGCGGGAATCCGCTCGCCGTCGTAGGTGATCTCGATGAGGGCGCCGTCGCGGCGGACGCTGGGATGTTCGAGGCGCATGGGCGGGCGGCTGTGTCCGGATTGCGGTGGAAAGCGGCTTTTTGAAGGTGCGTCAAAATGCGCTGGATTCCTGTATACAGATAGTATACGAGTAGTATTTAGGCAAGGTCAAAAATTAGGCAGGAGCTTGGGGGAACCCATGACGGCATTGCGCGGCACCTACACGGTTCTCATCACCCCCTTCACCGCCGACGGTGGTGCGGTGGACGTTCCGGCCCTGAAAAAGCTGGTGAACTGGCAGATCGAGCAGGGCATCCACGGGCTGATCCCGCTCGGCAGCACCGGCGAGTTCCTGTCGATGACCCCGGAGGAGCGGGCACAGGTCATCGAGATCTGCGTGCAGGAATCGGCGGGCCGCGTGCCCGTGCTGATCGGCACCGGCGCCGAATGGACCCGCGACGCGGTCGCCCACGCCAAGGAAGCGGAGCGGATGGGCGCCGACGGGATCATGGTGATCCCGCCCTATTACAGCTCCCCGACGCCCGACGAGCTGTTCGAGCATTACCGCCGCATCGGCGAGGCGATCTCGCTGCCGGTGATGATCTACAACAACCCGGCAACCGCCAACGTCGACCTCACCCCGCCGATCGTCGCGCGGCTGAGCGAGATCGACAACGTGCTCTACATCAAGGAATCGACGCTGGAGGTGACGCGGGTCCGCGACATCATCGAGCTGTGCGGCGACCGCATGACGGTGTTCGCCGGCATCCTCGGCTACGAATCCTTCTGGCTCGGCGCCCAGGGCTGGGTCGCCGTCTGCTCCAACCTGATCCCGCGGGATTCGGCCCGGCTGTTCGAGCTGGTGGCCGACCACAACGACAAGGACCAGGCGCTGGCGCTCTATAAGAAGATGCTGCCGATCGTCCGCTGGGTCGGCGGCCACCGCTACGTCGCCGCGTCGAAGACCGGGCTGGGCATGATGGGCCTGGCCGTGGGCGATCCGCGCGCGCCGCGCCTGCCGCTGCCGGCGGGCGATGCCGAGGCCCTGCGCGCCGATCTGGCGGCTTACGGGCTGATCGATTCCCTCGCCTGATCACTTCGCCTGAACACGAGAGAAGGTGACCACGATGACCATTCGTACACTGCTGATCGCCGCCGGCCTGACCCTGTTCGCGCTGCCGGCCGCCGCCCAAACCGCCTGCAAGCCGGCGGTCGCCGATTCCGAGCTGGTCAAGCCCGGCACGCTGGTGATGTCGACCAACCCGACCCTGCCGCCGATGCAGTTCGTCGACTCCAATGGCGTGCTGAAGGGCATGCGCATCACGCTGGGCAACGAGATCGCCAAGCGGCTCTGCCTGACGCCGGAGTATGTCCGCATCGAGTTCTCGGCGATGATCCCCGGCCTCCAGGCTGGCCGCTGGGACCTCATCAACACCGGCATCTTCTGGACCGAGGAGCGGGCCAAGATGATGCCGATGATCAACTATGAATCCCAGGCCATCAGCATCTCGGTGTCCAAGGGCAACCCGCTGAAGATCACCAAGCCGGAAGACCTGTCGGGCCGCCCGGTCGGCGTCGAACTGGGCGGCTTCGAGGAGCGCAAGCTGCGCGAGCTCGACAAGATGATTGTCGCCAAGGGTTTGAAGCCGATCGAGATCAAGACCTTCGACAACTTCGCCACGGCCTACCAGGCCCTGCGCGCCGGCCAGACCGAGGCGTCGGTGGCCATCGACCCGACGGCGACCGAGTACAGCAAGCGCGGCGACTTCGACCGCGCCCTGCACGGCCTGTTCCCGACCCCGGTCGCCCTGGCGATGAAGAGCAAGGCGCTGAGCGAGGCGGTGGTCGGCGTGCTCAACGACATGCAGAAGGACGGCTCGTACAAGGCCCTGATGGAAGAGTACGGCCTGCTGCCCAACGACGGCGCTTTCAAGGTCAACGGCCCCGGCATGTGAGTGGGTGCGGGCGGCGGCGGGGCTCGTCCCGGCCGCTGCCCGCGCACCGGATAAGAACGAGAGGGTGATGGAATGACCAGCGGCTGGAACTGGGACGGCTTCTTCGACTACCTGTTCAACGGGTATCTGCTCAGCGGAGCGATCACGACCCTGTGGCTGACGCTGGCGGGCATCGCCGGCGGTCTGGTGGTCGGCTGCCTGCTGGCGCTGCTGCGGCTGTCGCCCTACCGCTGGGTATCGGCGGCGGCGCAGGCCTACATCTGGGTGTTCCGCGGCACGCCGCTGCTGGTCCAGCTCATCATCATCTACACCGGCCTGCCGCAGATCGGCATCAAGCTGTCGGTGACGGAATCCGCGCTGATCGGCCTGATCCTGAACGAGGCCGCCTATCTGGCCGAGATCATCCGCGGCGGCATCCTCGGCGTCGCCGCCGGGCAGAGCAACGCCGGCCGCGCGCTCGGCCTGAACTCGGCCCAGGTGATGGTCTACATCGTGCTGCCGCAAGCCATCCGCATCATCATCCCGGCGCTCGGCAACAGCGTGAACGGGCTGCTGAAGACGACCTCGGTCACCTCCGTCATCTCGATGGAGGAACTGCTGCGCAGCACCCAGCTGCTCATCCAGGAACGCTTCATGGTGCTGGAGCTGTTCACGGTGGCCGCGCTCTACTATCTGCTGATGACCTCGCTGTGGGACATCGTCCAGCGCCGCATCGAGCGCCATTTCGGCCGCGCCTACCGCAACATCGCGATCGTCGACGGCCAGTGAGGCTCCGGTCATGACCCCTCCCCCGGCCGATCCGCTGTTCCCCCGGCCCGCCAACCTCGGCGACCAGACCTACGGGCATCTGCGCGAGCTGATCCTCAGCCGCCAGATCCCCGGCGGCGCCGAGGTGCCGGAGGGGCGGCTGGCCGAGCGGCTGAGCGTGTCGCGCACCCCGATGCGCGAGGCGCTGGTCCGGCTGGTCGGCGAGGGGCTGCTGGAGCGCACCAGCGAGCGCAGCTACCGCGTCCGCGTCGTCTCGGCCCGCGAGTTCTTCGAGTGCATGCAGATGCGCGAGCTGCTGGAGTGCCACGCCATCGAGACGGCGGTGCCGCTGGTGGAAGACGCCGACCTCGCCGAGCTGCGGCGCGGGCTCGACGCGCTGGACGGCGGCGAGGACGACATGCAGCACTGGCTCTACGACAACCACTTCCACAGCTTCTTCGCCCGCGTCAGCGGCAACGCGACGCTGGCCGAGACCATCACGCGCATGCGCGTCGTCGCCCGCCTGTTCCGCATCTCGAGCGCCTTCCACCGCAAGAGCGAGATCGACACGGAGCACCGGGCGGTGCTGGAGGCGGTCGAGCGGCGCGACGCCGCCGCGGCCAAGGCCGCCATGCTGGCGCATCTGCGCAACCTCCAGGACGACGCCCGCCGCGCCATCGCCGCCGAGGCCAATCCGGGCGGCTATTTTTTGTAGTACCGACACGCCAATGAATCGGCGTGTCGTATTGCGTTCAAACGCCACGCAGGCTTTTCCGCGCCCATGTGGGCGCGCCGCCGCAGTCGCGACGGTATAAACCAGCAACCGCAAGACCCGTCCTTCGGGACCGAGGAGAGTTCCATGCCGCAGTTCGACACCGTGATCCGCCATGGCACGCTGGCCACCGCGTCCGACGTGTTCGCCGCCGACCTCGGCGTGATCGGTGGCCGCATCGCCGCCATCGGCACCGGGCTGGGACCGGGTGCGCGCGAGATCGACGCGACCGGCAAGCTGGTGCTGCCCGGCGGCGTCGATGGCCATTGCCACCTCGACCAGCCGACCAGCGACGGCTCGCAGTCGGCCGACGATTTCGAGACGGGCACGCGCTCGGCGGCCTGCGGCGGGACCACGACGGTCATCCCCTTCGCCTGCCAGTTCAAGGGCCAGTCGCTGCGCGACGCGGTGACCGACTACCACCGGCGGGCCGACGGCAAGGCGGTGATCGACTACGCCTTCCACCTCATCGTCAGCGACCCGACCGACCAGCTTCTCGGCCAGGACCTGCCGGCGCTGATCCATGACGGCTATACGTCGTTCAAGATCTACATGACCTACGACGACATGAAGCTGAACGACCGGCAGGTGCTGGAACTGCTGAGCGTCGCCCGGCGCGACGGCGCCATGGCGATGATCCACGCCGAGAACGCCGACTTCATCGGCTGGCTGACCGACAAGCTGCTCGCCGCCGGCCACACCGCGCCGCGCTACCACGCCGATTCCCGGCCGATGCTGGTGGAGCGCGAGGCGACCCACCGCGCCATCGCCATGGCCGAGCTGGCCGACGTGCCGATCCTGATCGTCCATGTCTCGGGCCGCGAGGCGATCGAGCAGATCCACTGGGCGCAGGGCCGCGGCATGCGGATCTACGCCGAAACCTGCCCGCAATACATGGTGCTGACCGAGCACGACCTGCACGGCCACGGAATGGAGGGGGCCAAGTGCATCTGCAGCCCGCCGCCGCGCGACAAGGCCAACCAGGCGGACGTCTGGGACGCGCTGGCCGGCGGCACCTTCCACATCGTGTCGTCCGACCACGCGCCGTTCCGCTACCAGGACCCCAAGGGCAAGATGCTGCACGGCGCCAACACCCCCTTCAACTGGATCCCCAACGGCGTGCCGGGCATCGAGACGCGGCTGCCCATCCTGTTCTCGGAGGGCGTCAAGAAGGGCCGCATCAGCCTGCAGCGCTTCGTCGAGCTGTCCTCGACCAACCCGGCCAAGATGTACGGCCTGCACCCGCGCAAGGGCAGCCTCGCCATCGGCGCCGACGCCGACATCGTGATCTACGACCCGGACCGCAAGGTCACCATCACCAACGCCATGCTTCACCACAACGTCGACTACACCCCTTACGAGGGGCTGGAGGTGACCGGCTGGCCGGAAACCGTGCTGTCGCGCGGCGAGGTCGTGGTGGAGGGCGGCGCCTGCGTGGCGCAGCCCGGCCGCGGCGCCTTCCTGCGCTGCGACACGCCGGATCTGGCGCGGCCGAAGGTGGCGGCGGTCTGAGAAAGCACCTTCCCCCCACCCTGCCCCTCCCCCACCGGACCGGAGAGGGTTTAGGGTGGGGCCTATGAGAAACCAAGAAATGAGGACCGCCACACCATGGACGCCCTGACCATCACCGCCGGCCCCTTCACCTTCGGCGCCCGCTTTGAGTCGGCCGCCGCGCCGAAGACCTGCGCCAAGTTCCGCAGCCTGCTGCCCTACGAGGGCCAGATCGTCCATGTCCGCTGGAGCGGCGAAGGCGTGTGGATTCCGCTGGGCGACACCGATTTCGGCCTCGGCTACGAGAACCACACCAGCCACCCGGCGCCGGGCCAGATCATCCTCTATCCGGGCGGCATCAGCGAGACCGAGATCCTGCTGGCCTACGGCGGCGTGCAGTTCTCCAGCAAGATGGGCCAGCTCGCCGGCAACCACTTCATCACCATCACCGAGGGGCTGGAGAATCTGGCCGAACTCGGCAAGCGCACCCTGTGGCAGGGCGCACAGCCGATCCGCTTCGAGCTGGCCCGCTGACCCACGGGGAACCGCCGTGCCCCGGTGCACGGCGGTTCCCCAGGCGGAACATTTCATTGCGAATGATACGCATTCTAAGTATATTGCCGCCGTCATGCACCGGTCATGGCGCGGCGACGCCGCTTTTCTGTGGAGAAACGGGGCGACGCCATGCCCGATCTGCATCGCCTGCCCGACCCGCACCGCGTGAAGGCGCCGGTTCCTCGTCCGGTGGTGCATGGCTGACACCGCCAAGCCGTCGCTCGACGCTCTTTTCATGGGACACCGAAGCACGCTGGTCCGCCTGTTGTCCCGCATGGTCGGCAGCGCCGCCACCGCCGAGGATCTGGCGCACGAGGCCTATCTCAAGGTAAGGGCGGCGGAACGCGACCGGCCGGTGGATCATCCCCTGCCCTTCCTGTTCCAGACGGCGCGCAACCTGGCCTTCGACCATCTGCGGCGGGAGCGCAGGCTCGCCGGGGTGGTCGTGCAGGACACCACCGTCGAAGGCGTGGAGGAGGTCGCCGCCCCCTTGCCCTCTCCGGAAACCCAGACGGGCGACCGCCAGCGGCTGGCCCGGATGAACGCCGCGCTGGCGACCCTGTCCGAGCGGCAGCGCCGCATTCTTCTGCTGAACCGGATGGAGGGGCTGTCCCACGCGGAGATCGCCGAGCGGCTCGACGTCTCGGTCAGCACGGTGCAGAAGGATCTGAAGGCCGCCCTGCTGGCCTGCCTGGAGGTGTTCGCCCGGCTCGACCGGGAAGGATTGCGGGTTTCCGCCGGCCCGAACGTCTTACAAAGAGACAAACCGTGACGGCACCACCCGCGACACCCATGCCTGACGACACCGACCCCTCCTTGCCGCTGGAGCAGGCGCTCGACTGGTTCATCCGTCTGCAGGCGGAGGATGCGGGAGAGGAGTGCCGGCGGGCCTGTGCCGACTGGTGCGCCGCCGATCCCCGCAACGCCCGCGCCTGGGCCCTGGCGCAGGACATGTGGGCCTCGCCCCTCCTCACCGAAGCGCTGGCAGCGACAACGGTTTCGCCCACAGCGGTTTCGGCCACAGCCGTTCCGAACGCGGCGCCGCGCAACGCTGCGCCGACGGTCCCCCTCCGACCGTCGCGCCGTTCCCGGCCGCTGGCGCGCCGGGCGATGGCATGGGCGGCGGGCCTCCTGGTGGCGGTCGGGCTGGGGCTGGCCGCCGACCTGCCGCTGCGCCTGCAGGCCGATCACCGCACCGCGACCGGCGTGCAGGAGCGTCTGCAACTCGCCGACGGATCGCAGGTGCTGATGGACACCGGGACGGCGCTCGCCACCGACCTCGAAGGGGGCGAGCGGCGGACCCGGCTGCTGCGCGGAGCCGCCTTCTTCGAGGTGACGCCCGACCCCTCCCGCCCCTTCCGGGTCGCGGCCGGTCCCGCCGTGGTGACCGTGGTCGGCACCGCCTTCGCCGTCCGCTATCTGGACGACCGGGTGACGGTGACGGTGCGCCACGGCGCGGTGGACGTGGCGCGTCCCGGCGGCCCCGCCGTGCGCCTGCGCGCGGGCGAGGAGGTGGTGGTCACGGCGTCGGGAGTCGGCGCGGAACACCCCGCCGACCTGTCTGCAGCGCTCGGCTGGGTCGATGGCCGGCTGGTCTTCGAGGACCGCCCCCTGCGAGCGGTTCTGGATGAACTGGACCGCTATTATCCGGGGCTGATCCTGGTTCCCGATTCCCTTGCCGACCGCCGGATCACCGGCAATTACCGGCTGGACGATCCGGCGCGGACGGCGACGGCGCTCGCCGGGCTGGTGCGGGCCGAGACGCTGCGGGTGTCCGACGCCCTGCTGATCCTGCGCCCGCGCCCCTGAGTCCACCAGCTTTCTCTGCCCGCAAAACGGCCCTCAAAAAAATTTCCGCTTTTCACCATCCCCAAACGTCAGGTCGGCACGGCTATTAGGAATGCGTCGCAATTGCAATAAGCGGTGCGCTCCGGCCGGTCGATACGTCGCGATCATGGGGAATGCGTTACGATGGGTGCGGGGATGATGGATTGGGGTGCGCGGGGGCGTCGGGGGACGGCCCTGCTGCGGGCGGCGCTGCTGTCGTCGGCGGTGGCCGGCATCGGTGTGGCGGCGGCGGGCTACGCCCAGGCGGCACCGGCGAAGACCGGCGGGCAGGTGGCCCAGGCTTCCGGGCCGATGGGCGGACAAACGACGGGGCAGCGCTTCGACATCGCCCCGCAAGGGCTGGTCACCGCCCTCAACGCCTTCAGCACGGCCAGCGGCTGGGAGGTCGGCTTCCCGGCGGAGGTGGCGCGCGGCCTGTCCTCGCCCGGCGTGTCGGGAACCATGAGCGCCGACGAGGCACTGCGCCGCCTGCTGTCCGGCACCGGCGTGTCGTACCAGATGACCGGCCCCGGCCGCGCCGTGCTGTCGCGGCCGCAGACCGGCGGGGTGGTGCTGGACCCGGTGACCGTCGAGGGCACGCGCGAGCGGGCGACCGGTCCGGTCATGGGCTACGCCGCCCGCCAGAGCGCCACCGCCACCAAGACCGACACGCCGATCCTGGAAACGCCGCAGTCGATCTCCGTCGTCACCCGCGACCAGATGGACGCCCAGGCGGTGCGGAGTCTGGCCGACGTGCTGAACTACACCTCCGGCGTCACGACCGCCCGCAACGGCGGCTCCTCCTCCTTCGGCGGCGACGGCATCTCGGTGCGCGGCTTCGGCGGCAACGGCACCACCGGCGTGTCCTTCAACGAGTATCTCGACGGGCTGCGGCTGAAGGGCAGCGGCTTCCTGACCTCCGGCATCGACCCGTACCTGTTCGAGCGGGTCGAGGTGCTGAAGGGCCCGGCCTCGGTGCTGTTCGGCCAGACCAGCCCCGGCGGTCTGGTCAACATGGTGACCAAGCAGCCCTCCCCCGACGCCCGGCATGAAATCCTGCTGCAGGCCGGCAACCAAGGTCGCAAGCAGGCCGCGCTGGACGTCGGCGGCGACGTGACCGGCGACGGTCGGCTCTCCTACCGGTTCGCCGGCGTCGCGCTGGACACCGACACCCAGACCGACATCGCGGAGCGCCGCCGGCTGGCCGCCGCCCCGACCGTGACCATCCGGCCGACCGACGACACCAGCCTGACCCTGATCGGCCTTTACCAGCGCGACAATTACGACGATTCGCCGCTGAACTACCTGCCGGCCCAGGGCACGGTGCTGCCCAACCCCAACGGCACGCTGCCGACCAAGCTCTTCACGGGCGATCCCAACTTCAACACCTGGGACCGCAAGACCATGAGCGTCGGCTATCGCTTCGAACACCGGTTCGACGAGCGCTGGACGGTGCGGCAGAACGCCCGCTACCTGCACAACGACCTCGACCTCAAGCAGGTCTACGCGTCCGGCCTGCTGCCCGACCTGCGCACCACGCGGCGCACCACCTTCTCGGCCCGCGAGCGCGCCCACGACCTGACCGTCGACAACCAGGTCCAGGTGAAGGTCGACACCGGCCCGCTGCGCCACACCGTGCTGGCCGGCGTCGATCACCAGCGGCTGAGGAGCGACACGCTGCGCGGGCAGGCGGCGGCGCCGAACCTCGACCTGTTCAACCCGGTCTACGGGCTGCCGATCGCCACCCCGCCGATCTACCAGAGCACCGCCACCCGCATCACCCAAACCGGCGTCTACGCCCAGGACCAGATCAAATGGGGCGGGCTCGCCGTCCTGCTGGGCGGGCGCAAGGACTGGGCCGAGACGCAGCAGCGCAACCGGCTGAACCAGGGGCGGGCGTCGCAGCAGGACGACGCCTTCACCGGCCGCGTCGGGGCGCTCTACCTGTTCGACAACGGTCTGGCGCCCTACGCCAGCTATTCGGAATCCTTCGAGCCGACGGCCGGCAGCGATTTCTACGGCAACCCGTTCGAGCCGACCACCGGCCAGCAGTACGAGGCCGGGCTGAAATACGAACCGCCGGGATCCGGCAGCCTGTTCACCCTGTCGGCCTTCACCATCACCCAGCAGAACGTCACCACCGCCGACCCGCTGCACACCAACTACAACATCCAGACCGGCGAGGTCCGCTCGCGCGGCTTCGAGGCGGAGGCGCGCGTCAGCCTCGCCGCCGGGCTGAACGCGGTGGCCAGCTACACCTTCCTCGACGCCGAGGTGACCAAGAGCAACGGCGCCGACCGCGGCAAGCGGCCGGTCGCCGTGCCGACCCATTCGGCCGCCGCCTGGGGCGACTACACGGTGCAGGACGGCCCGCTGGCCGGCCTGGGCGGCGGCGTCGGCCTGCGCTACGTCGGCTTCACCTACGGCGATCCGGCCAACAGCTTCAAGGTGCCGTCCCACACGCTGGTCGACGCCGCCCTGCGCTACGACCTGTCCTATCTGAGCCCGCAGCTCCAGGGCGTTCAGGCGGCGATCAACGCCAACAACCTCTTCGACAAGGAGTATGTCGCGGCCTGCTCGCGGGCGACCAACTGCTACTACGGCCTGCGCCGCACCGTCATCGGCTCGCTGAAGTATTCCTGGTGAGGCGAAGGATGGAGATCGCGCTGCGGGTCGCGACCGCCGTCGGCGGCGGCTACGCCCTGGCGGCGGGAACGGCGGCGGCGCTGTCCCTGGCGCTGCCGGCCGTGCAGGACCGGGCGGAGGCGGTGCTGACCGCCACCATGGCGGCGCTGCTGCCCTGCGTCCTGACCGTGGTGATGGTGTTCGCCGCGGCCAGCGCCCTGCGCGCCCTGGCCTGGACCGCCGGGCTGACGGCGGCGGTCTGGGCGGCGGTCTCACTGTTGAACAGCATGACGGGAACCGGGGTATGAACGGCAGTTTCCGCCTGTCGATGACGTGGCTGCACAATTGGGGCGGGCTGGTGGTCGGCTGGCTGCTGTTCTGCGTCTTCCTGACCGGAACCACCGCCTACGCCCGCTTCGAGATCACCCGCTGGATGCAGCCCGAGCGGATCGAGGCGGCCGACAGCCCCAACGCGGCGGCGGCGGCGATCGCCAGCCTGTGGCGCGAGGCGCCGCAGGCGCGGCGCTGGCTGATCACCATGCCCGACGAGCGGCGGACCGCGACCCAGGTCTACGTCTACAACCCACCGGGGATACAGCCCGCCTTCCGCAAGCTGTGGCTGGAGCCGGACGACGGCCGCCCGGTGCAGGCGCGGGCGACCTTCGGCGGCGACTTCCTTTATTACTTCCACTTCGACCTGCGCGTTCCCGGCCTGGTGGGGCGCTATCTGATCGGCGCCGCCGGGGTGGCCCTGCTGGTGGCGCTGATCACCGGATTCGTCATCCACCGGCGGGTCTTCTGGGACTTCTTCGCCTTTCGCCCCGGACGGTCGCGCACGCGGTTGTGGATGGACGTCCACAACGCCCTGGGCATCATCGTGCTGCCCTACCACGCGCTGATCACCGTGACCGGGCTGGTGCCGCTGATGCTGCTCTACATGCCCTGGGGCCTGCAGGCCGCCTTCGGCGACCGGCCGGCGGCCTTCAACACGGCGGTCTACGCCGAACCGCCGCCGCCGCCGCCGGCGGGACGGGCCGCCCCGCTCACCGCCATCGAACCGCTGCTGGCGGAGGCGGTGCGGCGGTGGGACGGCGGACGGCCGGGATGGATCATCATCGACAACCCGGGTGACGCCGCCGCCACCATCCTTCTCAAGCGCACCGATTCCGACCGGGTGGTGATCAGGCCGCAGGCCATCCTGTTCGACGGCACGACCGGCGCGGTGCGGACGGTCTGGGAGGGGACGGGCGGAGCGGCGGCGACGCGGGCCGGCGCCTACGGCCTGCACATGATGCGCTTCGCCGACACGCCGCTGCGGCTGGCGATGATCCTGTGCGGGCTGGCCGGCACCGCGATGATCGGCACCGGGCAGGTCTATTGGATCATCAAGCGGCGCAAGCGCGAGGCCGCCCCGTCCTTCGGCCTGCGGCTGGCCGACGGCGCCAATCTGGCGGTGATGGTCGGGCTGCCCATCGCCATCGCCGCCTATTTCTGGGCCAATCGGCTGCTGCCCACCGGGTTGGCTGGCCGGGAGACGTCGGAGGCTCTCGCCTTCTTCGCCGCCTGGCTTCTCGCGGCCCTGCACCCGGCGCTGCGCGGTGTCCAGCGGGCCTGGAGCGAGCAGCTGGTGGCGGCGGCGCTGCTGTGGGCGGCTCTGCCGCTGATGAACGCGCTGACCAGTCAGGCCCATCTCGGGGTGACTCTGGCGCGCGGGCTGTGGGGAATCGCGGGCATCGACCTCACCGCCCTGGCGACAGGCGCCCTGTTCGGTCTGCTGGCGTGGCGCCATTTCCGCGCCGCGCACCGGCGCGTCGACCGACCGCTGCCATCGGCGTCCGTGCCTGCACCGTGACAGCCGGACAGGGCGCGACCCGAAAGCCGCGCCGTGCCCAATCAACCGCAGGGGCCGGCGCCGATGGTGGTGACCGGCTGCGGACGGCGGCCTCGGCCTATTCGTAGACGGCGTTTCTCACATCGGTCGGAAAAGCCCCGGCCATGCCCTCGAACGCGGTGTTCGTCAGGGCAACCACCACGAGGCCGTTTTCACGGTCGATGAACCAGGAGTGGCCGTAGGCGCCGCCCCATTGCAGCGTCCCTGCGGCCTGCGGCGTGCCCGTCCGTGTCGGATCGACCAACACCGCCCAGCCATAGCCGAAACCCCAACCCGGCCCCTGCGACTCGGCCGCCGTGCCAACCTGATCCTGGATCATCCGCCCGACCGTCTCGGGTTTCAGGATCGGTGAGCCACCGGTGCGGATCGCTTCGAGAAACCGGAGAACGTCCGACGCCGTTCCAGCCATGCCCGCACCGCCCGATCGGTAGGATTTGGTATCGAGAATCCGGGACGGCGCGAAGGTCGCGGCAAGCCCCCTCAGCGGAACGGCCTGCCCGTCCGTCATCGCCACCGGCTCCGGATCGCCGTCCGCATAAGCCTTGGCAAGCCGGGAGGCGTCGCGCACCGAAAAGCCGGTGTCGTCGATGCCGAGCGGCGCCGTGACTTCATCGCGAACGATGTCGGACAGGCTCCGTCCCTCGATCGCCTCCAGCACGCCGCCGACCACGTCGATGCCGAGCGAGTATCGCCAGCCTGCGCCGGGGGCGAAAGCCAACGGAGCCGCCGACAAGCGGGCCAGGTTCTCATCCAGCGACAGACCCGGCTGGTCGAGCCCGTCCGACACGTTCAGCCTATGATACGGCCCGCCCGCCGGTTCGAGGAAGGCATAGCCCAGCCCCGATGTGTGGGTCAGCAGGTGGCGTATGGTGATTGCCGGAATCGAACCGTCCGGCAAGGCGGGGCGGAAATCCGGCAGCCAGCGCGTGACGGGCGCGTCGAGGTCCAATCGCCCATCTTCGACAAGCCGCATGGCGGCCGCGGTCACAAACGGCTTGGTGACGGAGGCCAGGCGGAAGATCGCGTCCTCGCGCATTTTGGTGCCGGCCTCCCGGTCGGCATAACCGGCGGCGCGGCGATAAACCATTTTGCCGTCCTTCGCGACCAGGACGACCGCGCCGACGATCCGCTTTTCGGACAGCGCCCTGTCGATCACCGGATCGAGGCGAGCCGCCAGCGCTGGGGCGATGGCCGGCTGGGCGAAGGCCGGGCTTGCGACGGCGAGAGCAGCGGCTACAAGGGGGATGCGCATGTCTGTGGAACCCCGTATATATGGAGCGATCACTCCTGAATAACGCAGCCTGGAGATTATTTCCAGAGTGACCATTGTGAAAAATGCTACACCCGCGCCGCGACCGCGTGGCCGCCCGCGCGCCTTCGACCGGGGCGAGGCGTTGGCCAAGGCCGCCGAAACCTTCTGGAGGCTGGGCTATGAAGGCGCCTCCATCGCTGATCTGACGGCGGCAATGAGCATCACGCCACAAAGTCTTTATGCCGCCTTTTCGTCGAAGTCCGATCTCTACCGCGAGGCGCTGGAGTGGTATCAGGCGACAGTCGGCGGTTCGATGAGGTCGGCCCTCGAAGAGGGTGATGCCGTGGTCGCGCTGACGCGTGTCCTTCGGGACTCGGCCGGGGAATTCACCAGGCGGGACCGTCCGCAAGGCTGCATGGTTTCGACGGCCGTGCTGACCTGCGCGACGGAAAACGAACCCGTGGCGCGTCATGTCGCTGGTCTGCGCACGGCAACGATCAACCTCATCCGGGCGCGCATCGAGCGTGGCATTTCCGAGGGGCAGTTGAAACGGGAAACCAATGCCGATTCACTCGCACGCTTTGTCGGCGCGATGATCCAAGGCATGTCCGTGCAGGCGCAGGACGGCGCCCCCGCAGAGGCCCTGTCGGCGCTCGCCGATCATGCCGTTGCCGAGATCGAGCGGCATCGCGTGTAGTGCTTGCACGATATCCACACGGCATCGTGGTGAAGCGGATGGCGGTCTTTGGGCGAGGTGGCTATGTCGAGTCACAAGCCGCTGATCGGCCGCAGCCTCAGCGCTCAGCCCCTGCCGGCGCAAAAGGTTGAAGCCGCCGTCAACTGCAAGGTCGTGAACATCATGACCAGCTTGGGCATGCCGATCTTCCGCAAGGCCGCCTGATCGCCGATCGGACAGCGCCGACTCCGTCAGTGCGCCAGGTTGTGCACCAACGACCCCTGTCTTACTTGACAATGTCCAGCAGGGGCATCTGCCCGTCGCTTCCCTTCGGCAGCGCCGCCCGCCGCCGCCGCCGGCTTTGATTCGCCGCTTCCGGGCTGACGGGAACAAAGCGCTTGGGACGACCGGTCTCGTCGAGGTCGTCGTTGTCGACCACCAAGGTGAGTTCGCGCTCGTTGACCGAGCGCTCCGCCACCGCGCGGCGGATCTGGTCGAGGAAGGACTGCGAGGGATAAAGATTGTACTCGACGTCGACGTACTTCCGCCCTTCCTTGATCTCCTCGATCTCGATGCGGTCGAGGGCACCGATCTGCGTGTCGGCCAGCGCCTTGACGACGTCGTGGATCCGCAGCCGCATGTCGCGGAACCGCGACCACTCCGCCATCCCGGAATCGCGGATGATGTCGCGGGCGGTGATGTGCACGACGGATTGTGAAGGGTCCTGCCGCAGGGTCTCGGCGATGCGCTTGAACAGCCAGCGCGAGAACGGGTTGCGGATCTTCATCAGGGCTTCGTAGGAGATCGAATGCCAGTCGACGCGGCGGATCGCCTCGCGCAGCATCATGTTGAACTGCACGAAGGTTTCCGCATCGCCGCTCTCGTCATCGAGAATGGACGCGTCGTCGGCGTCGTCCGTCTCGCTGGGACGCTGCCGCAACCCGAGACCGGCGAAAATGCCGGAGTCCATCATCACCTTGCGCCGCCCCCGCCGCTCGATCTGGACCGTACAGCGCCGCATGACCATCAGCGCCTCCTTGATCTCGGGAATGCTGAGGGTGTGACGGACGGAGCGCAGCTCCTGCCAGACCTCATAGAGGGAGAAGCGCAGGATCGCCTCGCCGTTGTCCACCGACAGGCGCGCCGGGTCCGAGGCCAGCTTGCGGATCACATCCTCGATGATCTGCTCGCGTTCCCCCGGATAGGCGTCGATCTCCTCCACCATGTGAGCCCCGCCGGCATCGCGGACGAAACGACCATCCCTGCCCTTCACCCGGCGCTGGATGCGCGCCGGCACAACCGTAAGATGGTAGATCTGGTCGGCGAAGGAGAACTGCCGATGGATCATCGGCAGGCGGTCGTCCTGCGCCGCGGGGTCCCTCGGCTCCAGGCTGTGTGCCGCCTGTCCGTTGGCCTTCGATTCGGGGCTGTCGAACACGTATTTCGGGGCCAGATCGTACAGAGAGACCATGTTGACGCTGTGCCGCCGGCCCGTGGTGGCGTCGATGTGTTCGAACAGCGTGCCCTGCAGAGTCTGCCCCTGCGTCTCCGTACGGCGCTGCTTGACGACGATCTGCCCCGACATCTGGTGCCTCTCCGCAATCCTGAACACCAAGCCTATGCCGCTTTCGCCGTTCAACGCAACGACGTCGCGTCCGGTTCCGTAGGTGGCAGGCGCGCATCCCGTGGGTGGCAGGCGCGTTTCCGGTAGGTGGCAGGCGCGCAGGGGGTAGGTGACAGGCGCGCTTGTCGGACGGCTTTCCGGTTTGGCGGCGAATCGAGCATCAACGCGCCTCGATCGGCTGGGACGGCGGCCATCGGTCATCGGGTTCGCCGCGAAACCCCGGCTGACCGGATTCCTGCCCGCACCACAATTGGGGCATCCGATTCCGTCGTGGAGCGCGCCTGTCACCTACTGTTCAGCCGCGATCGCCAACCGCGCCTGCCACCTAGTGAATCCGGGGGAATCCGGCGATTCGAAACGCGCCTGACGCCTTACATGGCTGCCGATAATCGAAACGCACCTGTGTCCTACCGGAACAAGCCCCAAAACGCGCCTGTGACCTTTATGATTCGGCGCGTCCGGAGCATGCACGGCGACCCGATAGGTTGCAGGCGCGTTTCGACCCGTCCCGAGTCGCGCTGTCAACCGCGCCTGCGACCTTCATGTCCGCGCCTGTTGCCTTCATGAGACGCGCCTGAGACCTCCGCAAGCGCGCCTGACACCTACCACAAACGCGCCCGCCACCTGCCGATAGGAGACGGGCGCGCTTTGGAGAGTCCGGTGCAGTCGGGGAATCCTGCCCGCAAGACCGCCGGCCCATGCCGGTTTCACGATTTTGCCGGAGCCCCGGATGACCATCACGACCGACACCCCCAGCCGTTGGGGAAAGATACCCGCCTGGTGGCTGGACCACCCCGATCTCGACGCCGACGGCTTCGCGGTCCTGGCGGCGCTCGCGACCTTCGCCGATGAGAACGGTGTCTGCTGGCCGTCACAGTCGACGCTTGCGGCAAAGTTGAAACGCTCACGCCCGACCATCAACCGCATCCTGCAGCGTCTCGACGACATCGGCTTGGTCGGCATTGAACACCGCCGTGGCCGCGACGGCTCCCGGCTGTCCTGCCTGTACCGCCTGCGCATCACCCGGAACGAGGCCGAGGCCCAGCCCCAGATCCGCCCTGTTCGGGATCATGACAGGGATGACTCGCCAACGAACGCCCCCTGTCCAACGCCGAGTCAGGAACAACTCCATTCCGAACAGATTCCGGACTCGCACGCTTCGGGCGGGCGCAGGCCGGTGCGCGATGTGCCTGAGGACTGGATGCCCACCGCCGGGGATTTCGCCTGGGCCAAGAACCGTTTCGGCGCCATCGATCTCGATCGGCACGTCGAGGGGTTCGTCCTGCGCTGTCAGGCGCACGGCTATCGCTACCGCGACGTCTCGGCCGCCTGGAGAGCTTGGCTGTCCCAGGACGTCGCCGCTGGCAAGGCGCCCGCGGAGAGAACCGCCCTGCCTGCCGCGGGTGCCGTGACGGGCATCGGCCAGGCCCGCCAAAGCGTGGCCGAACAGCGCGTCGACGCCTGGATGGCCGTGGCGGCCCGGCTGAAGGACGCCAAGCTCAAGGACGCTCAGCGCATCCCGCCCACCACCCGCCCCCGTTTCTGAGGAGGTCCCGATGTCCGTTGCAATGATGCCTTTGCCGGAGTGCTCTCCATTGCCCTTCGACCCGATGATGGCGCCGGCGGAGCGGTCCCGGCTCCTCATCGCCGCCTTCCCGGACGCGCTGCGGGAGGTCCTGACCACCGGTCACTCGGAACACCGCCCGCGCTTCGGTGACAACGGTTTCGAAGGGCTTCAGGAAACATGGTTTCCGCCGGCGACCGTTTCGGCCCGGCAAGCCGCCACGGCGCGGCGGATGCTGAATGATCTGGAGGACTCCATCCTGGCTCCGGCCGAGCCCGATCGTCTGCTTGGCCGTGTGCTGGCTTTGCTGTCGCATTTCCCGGCCAAGGGCTTGACGCCCGACGTCGAGCAGCTGGTGGCCATGGACTGGGTTGAGGATCTCGGCGAATTTCCGGTCTGGGCCATCGATGCGGCGGCGCGCGCTTGGCGTCGGACGAGGAAATGGCGGCCGAGCATCGCCGAGATGCGAGCCCTGTGCGAGGAGGCCTGCACGCGGGAGCGTGTCCTGGCGCAGCGGCTTCGCGCGATTGCCGGGGCCTGTCAGGGCGAGGTGATCCCCGTCCGCCGGATGGGATGACCGGATGCGGCGCGCGCGTTCGGTTCCGGCAACTGGGCGGGCGTCCATTGACAAAGTTCCGGCAACTTGCGCAGAATCCCCCAAACCGGACGAAGGGGATGACGATGCCGCCGCTTGGTGGGGATGACATGCGCCAATTGCGTGAGCGCCGTGGGGAAAACCAGACGCAGTTTGCCGATTGGCTCAACGATCAGCTCGGCCGCAGCTACACGAAGGCGAAGATCAGCCGTTGGGAAGGCGGGGCGGAGCGCATCCCCCAGCAGGTCCAGGATTTCCTGGTGGACCAGACCACGGAAGATCGTGCACGCACCGCGACCTTCCTGGCGATCGCCAACCAGAAGGGCGGCGTGGGCAAAACCGCCACGGCGGTGAATCTGGCCTATGCCCTGACGGAAGGAGGGGCGCGAGTCCTGCTGATCGACTGCGACTCCCAGAGCAACGCGACAGTCCATGTCGGTGTCGGCAACGCCGCCATCGTCGACTTGGAGCAGCGGCGCAAAACGCTTTATTTCGTGCTTCGCTCCGACGAGCCGATCTCGTCGGTGATCGTTCCGACCGGGGAACGCGGGCTCGATCTCGTCCCGGCGGGGCTTTCCCTGGCCGACGCCGACGTCGAGCTGGCCGCCGACTCCACCGGCGGGCTCGTGCTGCGCGAGAAGCTCGACGAGGTCCGCAACGTCTACGACTTCGTGGTGATGGACTGCGCGCCCAATCTGGGGTTGGTCACGGCCAACGCCCTGTCGGCGGCTGAACTGGTCCTGGTGCCGGTTCAGACCGAAGCGCTGTCCCTGCTGGGCGTGAAGCGGCTGGTCGATACCATCAGCCGCATCCGCCGCCGCGTGAATCCCAGGCTGAAGATCGCCGGCATCATCCCCACCATGTACAACGAGCGCCTGACCCAGGACCGCGCGACGCTTCAGGAGCTGCGCGAATCCTACGCCAAGCAGGTTCCGGTGTTCCCCCCCATCCCCCGCGCCACGGTCTACGGCAAGGCCGCCGCCGCCGGCATGATCACGCTGGCCGGCGATCCGGGCGCCCCGGGGGCGGAGACCTTCCGCGAGGTGGCCCGCCAGATCCGCGCCTACGCCACGCAGCGGGAGACCAGCCATGTCGCGTAAGTTCGAGCGCAAGACGAAGGAGCTGCTGGGCGGCACCTCCACCCTGTCGATCGGCACCGACAAGCTGTTCGGCACGTCGTCCGGCTTCCCGCACGTGGTGGAGCTGGACATCGACCGGGTGCACCGCAATCCCGACCAGCCGCGCCGCCACTTCGACGAGGCGGAGCTGCGCAGCCTGGCCGCGTCCATCGACCGTTACGGCTTGCAGAATCCGATCCTCGTCCGGCCGCTGCCGCAAGGCGACTATCTGCTGATCGGCGGCGAGCGCCGGGTGCGCGCCCACGAGATCCTCGGCCGCAAGACGGTCTTCGCCATTCTCACCTCTGGCGACCCGGACGAGATCGGGCTGATCGACAACGTCCAGCGGGTTGATCTCAACGCGGTGGAGTATGCCGCCGCCCTCGCCCGTCTGGTGGAGAAGCACGGCTACACCCACGACGAGTTGGCGGCGGTCGTCGGCAAGGACCGCACGGACATCACCAAGCTGCTGGCCATCCTGACCTTGCCGGCCGACATGCTGGAAGAGTATGCGGCGTCCTGTACGCGGGTGTCCCGGTCGGTGCTGATCGAGATCGCCGCCGCTCCGGCCGACCTGCGCCCGGCGCTGTGGGCCCAGGCGAAGGAGGGAGCCTCCGTCAAGGCCGTCCGGCAGGCCAAGCGCGACCACGCGCAAGGGCAGTCGCCTTCCCTCCGCGAAGCGGGACCGCACGATCCGGAACGGACGCTCCAGGCGAGTGTCAAACGCATCATCCGCGACGTGGCCGTCGTGCGCGAACAGCGTCACCTGCTCGACACGGCACACCGCGAGCGCCTGCTTCAACTGCGCGCGGAAATCGACGCCATTCTCCAGAGCGCCGAGTGAGGGTGCTTGGCCCCTGATGTGGGACGTCCCACATCGACGGAGCGCTTCTCGTGTTTTCAAAGACTGGGCATGTGGGACGTCCCACATGCCCAGTCCTTCCCCAGCACCGATCGCCGCAAAAGACCGTCGACTCCTCGCGTTCGAAACGCGGCTGTCCACTTGACCGCCGTCAAGGATAGTCGCACCAAATCAGTCAACTTTCTCCGGCATGGCGCACAACCAACGCTGCTCACGGCCCCTCCGTTCTACGAAGGCCTGACCCAGGAGAAACGAACGCATGACGGAACGCTTCACCAAAGCGGCCGCCCGGAACATCTTTTACGGCGGATCGCTCTTCTTCTTCGCCGCCTTCGTCTCGTTGACGGCGGCAAGCCACATCTACGTCGTCAACACCGGCACCGACAGCAAGGGGCTGACCGACAGCGTCGCCCGCGGCAAGCATGTGTGGGAGAAGAACTCCTGCATCAACTGCCACACGCTGCTGGGCGAGGGCGCCTATTTCGCGCCGGAATTGGGCAACGTCTGGATCCGCTACGGCGGTGACAAGGACCCGGAGGGCGCGCGCGCCGCCCTGGCCGGCTGGATGGCAGCCCAGCCCAGCGGCATCGAAGGCCGCCGCCAGATGCCGCAGTTCCACCTGACGGAGCAGGAGGTCAACGACCTCGCCGCCTTCCTGGAGTGGACCAGCCGCATCAACACCCAGAACTGGCCGCCCAAGATTTCCGGCTGACGAAGGACGAAAGGCCATGAAATACCAATCGCAAAAGGTCGCGCTGCCCTACTTCTACGGCGCGCTGGCCCTGTTCGGCGTGCAGCTCCTGGTCGGCCTGCTGGCCGGCACGGTCTATGTGCTGCCCAACGTCCTGTCGGAACTGCTTCCCTTCAACATCCTGCGGATGATCCACACGAATGCGCTGATCGTCTGGCTGCTGATGGGCTTCTTCGGTGCTGCCTACTATCTGATCCCCGAGGAGGCGGAGCGCGAGCTGCACAGCCCGAAGCTGGCCTACATCCAATTCGGCCTGTTCATGTTCGGCGCGTTGGCCGCCGTGGTCGGCTACGTCTTCCGCATCCACGAGGGCCGGGAGTTCCTGGAACAGCCGACGTGGATCAAGGTCGCCATCGTCGTCGTCGCGCTGATGTTCCTCTACAACATCTCCATGACGGTGCTGAAGGGCCGGCGCACGGTCATCACCAACATCCTGGTGATGGGGCTGTGGGGCATCGCGCTGTTCTTCCTGTTCTCCTTCTACAACCCAACCAACCTCGCGCTGGACAAGATGTACTGGTGGTACGTTGTCCACCTGTGGGTCGAGGGCGTGTGGGAGCTGGTGATGGCCTCGATCCTCGCCTTCCTGATGATCAAGATGACCGGCGTCGACCGCGAGATCGTCGAGAAGTGGCTCTACGCCATCGTCGGTCTCGCCCTCTTCTCCGGCCTGCTGGGCACCGGGCACCATTACTACTGGATCGGCACGCCGGGCTACTGGCAGTGGATCGGCTCGCTGTTCTCGACGCTGGAGGTCGCCCCCTTCTTCTTCATGGTCGTCTTCGCGGTGAAGATGGTGCTGAAGGGCGGGCGCGATCACCCGAACAAGGCCGCCCTGCTCTGGTCGGTCGGCTGCGCGGTGACGGCCTTCTTCGGGGCCGGCGTCTGGGGCTTCCTGCACACGCTGTCCTGGGTCAACTACTACACCCACGGGACGCAGGTGACGGCGGCGCACGGGCATCTTGCCTTCTTCGGCGCCTATGTGATGATCAACCTCGCCATCTTCAGCTACGCCATGCCGCATCTGCGCGGCGTCGCGCCCTACCACCAGACCCTCAACAAGGCCAGCTTCTGGTTGATGACCGGCGGCATGACGGTGATGACCTTCGCCCTGACCTTCGCCGGGGTCGTGCAGGTCCACCTGCAGCGCGTGATGGGCATGGACTACATGACCGTCCAGGCGGAGATCGCCCCCTTCTACTGGGTGCGTCTGGCCGCCGGTGCCGCGGTGTTCATCGGCGCCGTCCTCTATCTCTACGCTCTGCTCGGGCCGGTGCCCGCGTCCCGCAAGACCACCGGGATCGGCGCCGCCGTGCAGCCCGCCGAGTGATCAGGACCTTCCCCTCCTCCGCGCGCCGGGGGAGGGGACCTCTCCTTTCCGCCTTCCGCTTTCGCCTTCGTTTTCGAGGAGACACCCATGACCCGCAGCGCCCTGAAGGCCGTCGCGGACGACCTCGACATCCCCTACTACAAGGCCGTCGCCGACGAGTGCGAGCTGTTCGAGCACGCTTTCCGCCACCGCCTGCCGCTGCTGCTGAAGGGGCCGACGGGCTGCGGCAAGACGCGCTTCGTCTCGCACATGGCGGCCCGGCTGGGTCGTCCCCTCTACACCGTGTCCTGCCACGACGACCTGACCGCCGCCGACCTGACCGGGCGTTACTTGCTCAAGGGCGGCGACACGGTGTGGGCGGACGGCCCGCTGACCCGCGCCGTGCGCGAGGGGGCCGTCTGCTACCTCGACGAGGTGGTGGAGGCGCGCAAGGACGTGACCGTCGTGCTCCACCCGCTGACCGACGACCGCCGCCTGCTGCCGCTGGATCGCACGGGGGAACTGCTGGAGGCGCCGGACGACTTCATGCTGGTCGTCTCCTACAACCCCGGCTACCAGAACGTTCTGAAGACCCTGAAGCCCAGCACGCGCCAGCGTTTCCTCGCCATCGAATTCGACTTTCCGGCGCCGGAGGACGAGGCCGTCATCGTCGCCCGCGAGAGCGGCCTGCCGGAGGGGCGCGTCGCCCCGCTGGTCCGACTGGCCGGCGCGCTGCGCGCCCTGAAGGGCCAGGATCTTGAGGAGGGCGTCTCCACCCGTCTGCTCGTCTATTGCGCCACGCTGATCCGCTCCGGCGTGAAGCCCGAGCGGGCCATCCGCACCGCGCTGATCGAACCGCTGACCGATGATGCCGACGTGCGGCAGGCGCTGCTGCGCGTCGCCGACATCGCCCTGGGATAAGGGAAACGGACCATGCTGTCGCTGCTTGAACCCGAGGAGTTCATCGGCCGCCACTGGCACCGCTTGGTCGGTGGGCGGTCGAGCCTGCCGCACCATCCGGACGCCGCGGTGACGCTGGAGGCGATCCGGCCCCGGCTGGCGGTCTTCTTCCGCGGGCTGGGCGGCGACCGGGGTGTGAGGTTGGCCGCGGCGGCGCGGGCTTCCTCCGGTCACCGCCTGTCGGTGCTGGAGCGCATCGGCCTCGGCACGGAGCGGCTCGAGCGGCCGGTGCTGGACGGTGACGTGCTGCAGCTTCCCGCCTTGCTCGACGTGTTTCCAGATACGGCGCTGAACGAGCGGCTCTACGAATGGCTGGCTGCCTACTTCGCGCATGCGCAGGTTGATGGCGCTCCCCCTACCGACCCGCTGCGGGCCGATGTGCGGGCGCTGCGGCAGGCCCACGCGACCACCGCGCGGGTTCTCGCGCGCTGGCCGGGTTTGACCCGCCTGCACGGGGATCTGTGCACGGGGCTGATCGCCGTCCGGCCCAGGCGCTCCCTGCCGAAGGATGAGGCGATGGTGGAGGCGGCGGTGCTGTCTCTGTTGGGCGACGGCAACGGCGGCGCGGTGCTGGACGGGGCGGTTCCGCTGGACCGCTTCAACGCCCCGGCCGGTTACAAGCCATTCCTGCCGGTGCCGCTGTGGGGCGAGGTTTCGGCGCCCGCGCCGTCCGGTGCCGCGGCGGATTCCGATGCTGAGGAGGATGGAGGCGCGGCCCCCTCTTCCGAAAGCGATGGCCAGCGCCGGAAGGCGACACGGCGCGACAGCGATCAGGTGCAGCGCGAGGACCCGCTGATCCTGAACCGCTTCGAGAAGATCTTCGGTTTGGCGGAGATGATGAACATCCCCCGCCCGGTCGATGACGACGACGAGGATGCCGCACGCCAGGCCGCTGACGACATGGAGGAAATCGCGCTCGCCCAGCACCAGCGCAAGCCCTCGACCCGGCTGAAGCTCGACCTCGAACTGGCTCCCGCCGCCGTGGACGCGGCGCCGCTGACGGCGGTGCTGACCTATCCGGAATGGGACCATCGCCGGCGCGCCTATCACCCAGCCCATTGCCGTGTCGTCGCCGAACCCGCGCCGGAGGATGGGGAGGACTGGGCGCCCGACGAGGCCGCCCTGCGCCGCATCCGGCAGGTCCGCCGTCAGTTCGAGGCGCTGCGCCCGAAGCGTATGGTCTTCACCGGCCAGCCGGACGGCGACGATCTCGACCTCACGGCGTTGGTGCGCCGTTGCGCCGACCAGCGCGCGGGCGGGGCGGGCAGCGACCGCGTCTATCAGGCGGCGCGCAACGCGGCGCGCGATCTGGCGGTGGCGGTGCTGGTCGACACCTCGCTGTCCACCGACGGCTGGGTGGACGGGCACCGCGTGCTGGATGTCGAGAAGGAGGCCCTGCTGGCATTGTCGAACGGGCTGAACGCCTGCGGCGACCCGCACGCCATCTTCGCCTTCACCTCGAAGAAGCGCGACTGGGTTCGGGTGCAGACGGTCAAGGCGTTCGACGAGCCTTTGAGCGCCCGGGTGCAGCGCCGCGTCCAGGCGCTGAAGCCCGGCCACTACACCCGCATGGGGGCGGCGCTGCGTCACACCGCCGCGCGCCTGGCGGAACGGCCCAACCGCCACCGCCTGCTGATCCTGCTGTCGGACGGCAAGCCCAACGACGTGGACCACTACGAGGGACGCTACGGCATCGAGGACACGCGCGTGGCGATCCAGGAGGCCCGCCGCCAGGGCATCGCCCTGTTCGGCATTACCGTGGACGCCGAGGCGCGAGACTATTTTCCTTATCTGTTCGGCCGCGGCGGCTATGCGATCTTCCCGCAGGTCACGCATCTGACGAAAGCGCTGCCGGCGTTGTACCGGCAGGTGGTGGGGTAGGCGGCAGTCGAGCCGCCGATGTTCCGGTCACAATGATGTGTGGAGCGGTGCGCAACCTTTGATGCCGAAGGCATTTGATGGCGTCCACCAAATGCCTTCGGTTCAAACCCGGCAGCACATGGCGCAGCCATGTGCGAAAGGGCCATGCGGCCGGCCGATCATGGAGTTGTTCATGGGCCGGCTGTATGGGCAGGTCGGCGTCACGACCGCCGGGAATGCCCGGTCGGCGCCGGCTGGGCGGTGCGACGCCGTACGACCGGGACGAGGGCAACCAGCGCCGCCGCCATGAACACCCATTGCTCCAGTGCGTCCATGCTGTGCAAGGTCACCCAACTGGCGAGGCACCACGCCATCGGTACGGCGAGCAGCAACCACCACCATCGCCCGTCCGCCATCATGACCAAGCCAATGGTGGCGATTGCGGTCGGGTCCGGTGTGATGCCGAAGACTTCGGCTCCACGCAGGGACCGTCCGGCGAGGAGCGCTGCGAGCGGGTGCAGGGCAAGCGCATAGAGGAACAGCGCAAGCCCCGCTGCCGCCCGCCCTGTCCATGAGAGCGACCAGCGAAGCCGGCTCCCGATCAGGGCCAGCAGAGCGGCCTGAAGCGCGAAAAGCGGCGCCACGTAGGATGCCGCCCAGTTGATGGTGGCGTAGCGTTCCCATAGGAAGCTCCAGGCCAACCACGCCCACAAGACGGCCAGGGTTCCTGCGATCGCCCGATGAGACCAGGGGCGAGGCCGGATGAGACCCAGCAGAATGATGGCGCCGAGCAGCAGCAACGGAACATGCGCCGGCCAGAGCGCCTCGTTGTGCCGTTCGATCAGCCGCCAGTAGGTGCGGGGGCTGAAGAGCAGGAAGTCTTCGGTCGAATAGGTCCACCATTCCGTCATCAAAGGTGCCCGACGTAATCGGCCATACGGCGTCGCATTGCGGTATCGGGCATCGGCCCTGCCATCGCGGCCATGTTCTCGCGTACATGCGCGACTTGGCTGGTCGCCGGGATGGCCACGGTGACGGCGGGATGGGAGATGATGAATTTCAGGACGAACTGCGCCCAACTGGACGCGCCGATGTCGGCGGTCCAGGAGGGCAGGGGGCGGCCCGACAACCGGCGGAGAAGCACGCCCTGCTGGAACGGGCGGTTGACGATCACGCCCATCCCGCGGTCCGCCGCCAGCGGCAGGATGCGCTCCTCCACCTCGCGGTCGACGATGTTGTAGGTAAGTTGCACGAAATCGAGAGGCTGTCGGCGCATGATGTCTTCGAACAGGTCGTGGCGTCGCCCTTCCGACGTCGTGATGCCAACGTAGCGGAGTTGACCGGCCGCCTTCATGGCGAACAGCGTCTCAAGATGTTCTTCCCAGGACAGCAGATTGTGCACCTGGAGCAGGTCGAAGCGGGGCACGTTCCACAGGCGGCGCGACTCTTCGATCTGCGACGGTCCGCGTGCTCCCGAAGAAATCCAGACCTTGTCCGCCGCGAACGGGGCGGCGGAGCGCCCCAACTTCCGGAGACCGTCTCCGACCACCGCCTGGGAGGAGCCGTACATGGGTGAGGAGTCGATCATCCGGCCCCCCATCTCGAAGAAGGCTTGCATGACCGCCGCGCATTCCGCGCGCAGTTCGGCGTCGTCGCCGACGTTGAACGTGATCCAAGTGCCCAGCCCCACGGGAGGAATGGCTTCCCCCGAGGATGGAATGCGTCGAACCGGTGCGTCTCCGACCTGTGCCCGGACGCGCAACGGCATCATCAACGCGGCTCCGGCCAGGGCACCGTGCAGAACGGCGCGTCGTGTCGCTCTCATGCTCCTTTCCTTTCGTCCCCGTGTCGCGGCACTCCTCGACGGATTCGACTCATGCCCGCGGCGAACAGCGCGGGCATGATCGAGGAGCCTCCTGAGCAGGTCAGGCGCGCAAGGCCATGCTTTCGGTGAAATCGGTCCTTCCTGTCCCGATAGCAACCTGACAACACGTGAGACGTGCCGACTCCTTTTCTGCTTTTTCGCATTCCGCCCATCGTCATGACGGTGGAGCGTCGGGGCCATGGTGTGTTGGACCACGGCCCCGACGCTCCTGGCTGACCTCCGGCCGGCCTGTCGGCGTCTTCCGGAGGCCGTTCAGGGCCATGCCTGGCCCCGGATCGGAGGATGTCCGACCGCACCTCCACCCGGATCAGAACGCCTTGATCAGCGTCCCGACCGTCACATGCGGAAAGCTCTTCCCCCTGAAGTTCAGCAACGCGGTCTGCGAGTACTGCAATTGCAGGAACTCGGTGCCCGACGCATCGGCGACCAGTTCAATGGCGAACACCGATTCCAGGCTCAGCGTGTCGGCGTTGCTGGTGATGAACGGGATGTTTTCGATGCCGCCGGCCGACGCCGTGGAGGTGATCAGGCGCGTGATCGTCTTGAGCGTCATGCCCTGCTCGTCCACCTGCCGGGTCAGCGTGTCGCGCAGCATCTGGTTCGGATCGTCGATGATGGCCTGCGTGATGGAGGCGGGGAGCGGGCTGCTGCGGAAGGCGCTGGGCGTGCCGAGGTCGTACTCGGGGTAGGGGTTCTTCGTGCCTGGCGCCGGCGGCTGGCCGCCGACGTCGAACGGCACGGTGTTGGCCGGCGGGATGTCCGGCAGCCTGTCGAACTCCGCGTGCTGGACGAATCCGACGGTGGTGAAGGCGTTGCCGTGCGGAATGGTGGCCAGGCGTGCGACGCTGGCGTCCGCCTTCGGTTCGGTGGTCGCCGGGATGTTCAGCCACATGCCCGGTTCGATGTGCAGCGCGCCGCCGGTGACGCCATCGGTCACCCGGTGCAGGTAGGTGACCCCGAAGATGGCGATGTCATCCTGCAGGCTGCCCCGGTTGAAGACCGGCGAGCCGATGGTCGTGAATTCGATGGTTTCCCGCAGCTCGTTCAACTCCAGGAAGAAGCCGTTCGGGCTGTTGCCGGAGAAGTCCGGGCGGGCGATCAGGCTGAAGCCGGTGCCCTCCCAGAAACCGGGCAGATCCTTGAGCGCGCCCAGGCGGTCGGCCGTGGCGAGTTGCGGCGCCACCCCGCGCAACGTCGTGCCGGCGCTCCATTCCGCCGGGTCCTGAGGCTTGTCGAGCAGGATCGACTGGCTGTCGTTGATCATTGGATGTCCTCGCTGGGCACCTCGTGGGCGCCCGTGGTCATGGGGAGGCCGGTCAGTGGGTGTGGCTCAGGCGCCCGATCTCGCGCTCCAGCGTTGCCAGCCCTTCGCGCGCGATGTCGTAGGCGCTCGGCAGGCCCGGCTCCGGCTCGTCCTCACCGGGAATCCAGAACTTCCGCCGCGTCAGGCGCAGAAGGTTGGTGAAGGGCGGAACGGCGTTGAACACCTCGACCAGCAGCGGGCCGTGATAGACCGGCAGGATCGGGCGAAGGAACGTGCCCCAGGGAATCCAGCTGTCGTGCACCGCCCCGCGATCGGGAGCGGAGATGTGCACATAATGCAGCCGCTTCTGCGCCACCGCGGTGCGCAGGTTGTCTTCGAACACCAGCGGGCCGTTGCTGCCCAGCACCACATGGGCGCTGTCGATGGTCAGGCCGGTCTGCGCGGTCTGGACGCCCCGCAGGAAGTCCAGCACGTCCGACACCATGTTGGGGGCCGGCGTTTCCCAATGGTCGACCGGTTCGATCCCCAGCTTGACGCCCTTCCTCTCCGCGTATTCGCCCAGCTCCTGCAGGACGGGGCGGGCCACCTCGTAGCGCGGCTTCAGCCATTCCTGCAGCGCGTCGCTCCAGATCGGGTCGCCGTCGTCCGTGGTCGGGAACACGCCGTAGGGGAAGACGAACGGCCCGGCCATGACGGACGCGCCGCCCAGGACCGCGGTGATGTCCACGCGCGACTTCAGGTAGGCGAGCGCCTGCTCGCGCTGCTGCCGGTAAGGCGACGTGGGGTCGAAGGTGCGCGTGGTGCCGACGTTGGTGGTGAAGCGGACGCCCTCCAGGCCGGCCCGGTCGAAGGCCCGCCGCATGCGCGTGTAGCTTTCCACCTCCGCCGCGTGGTCGGTGGTCTGCACCGGGTGGATCGGCAGGTCGAAGCCGTCGTAGCCCAACTCGGTCATTGCCTTGATGTGGCGGATGATGACCTCGGTGTAGGCCTCGTTGCCCGGCTGCAGGTTCGCCGTGAACATGAAGAAGCTGAGGTTTATGTCCCTCTTGGCGGTCTTGCTCATGGTCACCACCCCAACTGCTCGCGGAGATAGGCGCGCGCCATCTTGGCGTATTGGAGCGGGTTGGCCTTGGCCGGGTCCTGTTCCGCCTCGATGACCAGCCAGCCTTCGAACCCGACCTCGCCCAGGATCGACAGGATCTCCGGAAAGTGTTTGTAGGAGCCGTCGCCCGGCACGGTGAAGATGCCGGCCTCGATTCCCTGCTGGAAGGACATGCCCTTGGCATGCATCTCCCTCAGCACGCTCTCGCGGAAGTCCTTCAGGTGGATGTGCTTGATGCGGGTCGCGTATTTGCGCGTGATCTCCAGCGGGTCGGCGCCGCCGCAGTAGAGATGGGCGGTGTCCAGCAGCATGAAGACCAAGTCCGGATCGGTCACCGCCATCAGCCGCTCGACCGCCGCCTGCTTCATCACGCCGGTGCCCATGTGCGGGTGATAGCACAGGCGACGGCCTTCCTCGCGGGCGATCCGGCCGATCTCGTTGAGGCCGGCGGCCAGTTCGTCCCATTGGCGGTCGTTGAAGGTCGGGGCGTTGGGGTACAGCGCCACCGGCAGCGGGTTGACGGCGCCGCCGAACTCCGCCACCACCAGATCGGCGCGGCGCGGGTCGTTCTCATGGCCTTCCACCTGGTTGATGAAGGCCAGCTGCTGGCGGACCTTCTGGATGGTCTGCGCCTTCATCGATTCGATGGTGAAGTAGGTGCTGACCCACGGCTCCGACACGCGCAGGCCGCGCAGGTCCAGCGCCGCCTTCAGCGTCTGTGGATTGGTCGGGTATTTGTGGCCGATGCTGCACCCCACATAACCGGCCAGCGCCATCTCGCTGACGCATTGCTCGAAGGGGATGCCGATGTCGATGTTCAGGAAGTCGTCGTTCCACCAGAGCGTCGGCGTGATGCCGAGCCAAACCTTGTTCCGTGACAGCTTGGGGGTCGTGAAGCTCATCGTGACGGTCCTTCAGCAAAGATTCGGGGAATGCCCGGCGCGGGACCGGGCATCACGATCATGGGAGCGGGGCGGCGCCTCAGGCCGGAACGCGCTCCGCATCCACCGTTCCGTCCACCGGCTCGGCGGACGGCGGAGATACGGGGTCGTCCGCGAAACGAGGGATGCGCGGCGGCGCGGCCCAGGAGCCGTAGCCCGGAGCCTTGGCGCCCGCCGGGTGAGCGCCGATGGCCGTCCACAGCAGCCCTTCGACGTAGGAGGAGGGCGACACCACGAAGGTGACGTCCTGCGGCGCCGGCCCGTAAGTTTCGGTCCAGGCACCCGGCAGCTCGTACCAAACGCCGGAGTACCAGAGCTTGACGATGTTGCGGGCCACCGGCCCCAGCTTTCCGTCGCCGAAGATCGTCCGGCGCAGGTGGGCGCCGCGCGCCGCGCGCCCCTCGTTGCCGGTCGCGCGCGGCGCCTTGGCGTGGAGGACCAGCAACTCGTCCACCAGCGCAGCTCCGACCACGTCGTCGACCGTCTGAAGATAGGCCTCGGCCTGGCCGGTCCCCTGCAGTTCCACCACGCCGAAGGCGGTCACCTCCGCGGAAAAGGCGAGGAATTGGTCGAGACGGCTTGCGTCTCCCGTCTTGGCCGCGCTCATGCCACCACCTCCTGCCGGGCGGCGGCGAGCGATTCGGCCGCGGTCACGGCGTCGATCTCGAAGGTCGGCGCGGCGTTGCGGCCGGCGCTGCCGGGCAGCGGATTGCGCACCAGCTCCGTGATCAGGTTGCGGAAATCGAACATCAGCGGCACGGCCGTCAGCAGAAGCTCGGGCTTGCCGTTGAAGGCCCGCGTGATGGCCTTCAGGAACTTCGCGTAGGCTTGGTTGAACGATTGCGCCGCGTCGTACAGCTCGGTCCCGGCGGGGAAGTCGGCCAGCTTGACGTTCGCCTCGATGGGGTAGGACGCCTCCCAGTCGACCGAGAGGGCCGGCCCCGTGGGGTGGTGCGGCTCGTCGCCCTTCTGGTAGTAGCGCCCGTGGGTCAACTGGTCGAAACGGTAAAAGTGCGACAGCTCGCCGTCGTTGTCGTAGATGCTGGTCGGGGTGCCCTCGCCCTGCGTCATGACCAGCGTGATGGCGCGCTTCGCGCTCTCCAGGTCGGTCACGGCGAACAGCGCGCCGCCGCCGGAGTAGTAGTATTCCGACGTGACCTGCCGCTTGGGGTCGCCGATGAAGATGGTCTTGCCCAGCCCTTGCGCCTCGGCTTCCAGGAGTTCGAAACCGTCCTCGATGGCTTTGTAGAAGTCGCCGATGCTGTAGAAGTGCATCTCGTCGCTTTTCGGGTGCCGGCCGAGGACCGAGGTGCCGGGCGCGTAGGACCGGCGGACCAGCCGGCCGTCGCCCTTGCTGGGCCGTTCGATCTTCTTGAAGGTCTCCACGGCTTCCTTGCCGAAGCGCGTGATGCCGACCTTGAAGTCCGTCTCACCGTCCGGCAGGTAGGTCGGGTAGGACGGAACGAAGCCCGGGTGCGCCAAGTCCGGCGTTCCCCCGATGGCGTTCAGCAGGTTCGCCGCGATGGACAGGTGCAGCATTTCTTCCACCGCCACGACCCGCAGGATGTGGACGGCGTCGGTGTTGGTTCCCGGCTTGATCGAATACAGCGCCGTGAGATAGGCCGGGAGCGTCGCATGCTCCAACTGCATCGCCAGATACAGGTAGTCCTTCAGTTCAGAGAGTGTCGTGATCTTGCTGGAAGGCACGGTTTCCTCCGATCGTCTTGCGCTGCCTCTGAGGAGGCGCGCCTTGCGTCAGTGCAGTTGCTTGAGCATCGCGCGCGCACTCCGGTAGCAGAGCGCGGCGAGGGTGAGGGTCACGTTGGCGGTGCCGATCGTCGGCATGCTGCCGGCGCCGACCAGATACAGGTTCGCGTGGTCCCAGGAGCGCTGGTCGGTGTCGACGACCGAGTTGCTCTTGTCGGTGCCCATGATGTGCGTGCCGGCGATGTGGTTGCCGCCGCGGATCGCGTAGCCCTGGCCCTCATACGTCACGTAGCCGTAGTCGCCGGGGTCGTAGCGGGTGTGGTCGGCCACGCCCAGGCGGGCGAACACGGTCTTCGAGAATTCCCGCGCGTAGGCGGCGCCGCGCATCGAGTATTCCGGCACCGTGAAGGACACCACCGGCCGCATGTTGCCGAGCTGGTCGGTGTATTGCGGATCGACGGTGACGCGGTTGCTCTCTGTCGGCGGCACCTCGATCATGAAGGCGAGCAGAAGCTGGCGCGAAATGCGGTCGATCAGTCCGCGGCGCAGCTCGGCCCCGAAGCGGTTCTGCTGGTCCACCAGTTCGGTCAGGTCGCTGAACGGCGCGCCGGTCGCCCAGCCCCAGCCGTCGTTGTGGATGTCCACGCTGAAGGCAGCCTGGTGGCGGCGGAAACCGCCGGCCCGCAGATCGATGATGCCGCCGGTGCAGCTCGTGCCGCGCATGGTGCCGCACACCTCCGGCATCAGCCCCCAGTTCAGCAGGTAGGCGTGGTCCATCAGGTTGCGGCCCATCAGCCCGGCGCTGTCGCGCAGGCCCGACGCCAGCATCAGCCGCGGCGTCTCGATGGCGTTCGCGGCGATCACGAAGATCGTGCCCTTGACGGTGATCGTCCTGTGCTCCGCCGATTGCGGCTCCCGGTAGACCTTGACCTCCAGCGCGGTGACGTTCCCGTTGCCGGGATCGGTGACGACCTTGGAAACGACCGCCTGCACCAGCAGATCGACGCGCCCGGTGTGAAGCGCCTTGGCCAGCGTCTTGCCGGAGTGATACTTGGCCTGCACCGGACAGAGCGGCACGCAGTTGGTGTTCCCCTGGCAGCGCTCCCCCTCCTCGACCTGGTGCGTGTTGACGGCGCCGACGGGGACGTAGCCCTTGCCGCCGTCGTAGGCTGGGTTGGGGATGCTGTTGCGGCCCTGCGGATAGGGGCGGATCTTGATCGGGTAGGACTTCCCGCACAGCTCGACCCGGGTATCGTCGATGCCCCGGGCGACCTGCTTGTCCAGATAGGACAGCGGAAGCCCCTTCATGGGAAAGACATAGTCCTTCGGGAAGTGCAGGCCCAGATAGGCCTGATCCTCGACGTTGGCGGACACGCCGATCTCGCGCTCCGCCGTGCGGTAGTCGGCCTCCAGCTCGTCGTAGCCGAGCGGCCAGTCCAGCCCCTGCCCGAACAGGCTGCGCATCTTGAAGTCCTCGGGCAGCATGCGGGGAGTCTTGGCCTCCCAGTGCATGGTCGTGCCACCGAAGACGCGGGTGAAGGTCGTGTCGGTGACGTAGGGGCCGGACTGCACCATGTAGGTGGAGCTGTCCGTCTCGCCCGGCTGGAGTTTGCGCAGCAGCGGGCTGCGCGGCATCGCGGCGTTGGGGTTGGCAGGGTATGGGGACTGGTTGTCTTTCGACGACGCGCCGTAGAAGTTGGAAAGGTACTTCTCGTAGCCGGACAGCGTCCGGTCGGTTCCCGTTCCCGCCTCCAGCACCAGCACGCGCTTGCCGGCCCGGCTCAGTTCGTTCGCGATGATGGCGCCGGAGATGCCCGTACCGACGATCACAGCGTCGTACCGGTCATCCGCGGACACCGCATCGATGTCCGTCCGCCGCGCCGAGTCAATTGGAAACAGCACGCGCATCCTCCACTCTGAGCAAGTTGATTTTGTTGAATGATTCTGATTCTATGGGAGCAGACTCTCGACCAGCCGGTCGGCCGTGCGCAGCGCCAGCGCCGCCAGCGTCAGCGTCGGGTTGGACGTGCCCATGGTCGGGAAGCTGCCGGAGCCCACCAGGAAGAGGTTGCGGTGCTCCCACGCGCGCTGGTCGGCGTCGACCACCGATCCGGCGGGATCGGCGCCCATGGCGTGAGTCCCGGCGAAGTGCCCCATGCCGTGGTAGTGGAACTCGCGGCCCCGGTAGAAGACCGACGGGAACCAGCTTCCCTTGGACGGGTCGGTGCAGTCGGTGACCCCGGCGCGGCGGAAGACGGCGCGCGCCACATCCGACGCGGCGGCCATGCCGGCCAGCGTGTAGTCGTCGATCCGGTAGTCGATCACCGGCCGCGGGTTGCCCAACGGATCGAGATAGCCCGGGTCGATGCTGACGCGGTTGTCGGGGTCGGGAAGCTGCTCCACCGCCAGCGACAGGCGGACGTGACGCGGCAGCGTCGCGCCGAGCTGCGCCCGCAGCGCCGGGCCGAACAGGTTGCGCGTCATGACCGCGTCGGACACGGCGGTGTCCGGCGCCCCGGTGCTGGCGCGCCAGCCGTCGTTGCCCACGTCGAAGCGGAAGGCCGCATGGCGGGCACGGAAGGCGCCGCCGCGCAGCTCCTCGATGCCGGAGGTCGACTGCGGCCCGCGGTAGGCGCCGACGTCGAGCGGCGCCAGCCCCCAGGCATACAGCGCCGGGTGGTCCATCAGCGTCCGGCCGACGTGGCCGCGCGGCCCCTCCAGCCCCGAGGCGAGCATCAGCTTGGCGTTCTCCACCGCATGCGCCGCCAGGATGTAGGTGCGGCCGGTGGCGACCCGCGTGGTGTGGGACGCCGCTTCGGGGTCGTCGTAGCGTTTGTATTCGATGCCCTGCACGGCGCCGCTCGCCGGATCGACAAGGATTTTCGACGCCACCGCCTGCACCCGCACCGTCAGGAAGCGGAGGTCGGCCTGCGCCAGCGTCTTGCCGGCGTGATACTTCGCCTGAACCGGGCAGATCGGTGTGCAGGAGGTGTTGCCCTGGCAGCGCTCCCCCTGGAGGGGGGGAATGGACGAGCCATCGCCGGCCCGGATGTCCACCGCGCCGGCCGGCCGGTAGTCGCCGCGCGGGATGGAATTGCGCGCCGCCGGGTAGCTGCGCACCCGGATCGCGAATTCCTCGTCGCCCAGCGTGATCGGCATGCCGTCGACCGCGGCGCCGAGCACACGGTCGGCATAGCTCGGCGGAACGCGCCGCATCGGGTAGTCATAGCCGTCCGGGAAGGTCACGCCCAGATAGCTCTGATCGGCGACGTCGGCGGACACGCCGATCGCCCGCTCCGCCCGCTCGTAGTAGGGGGCGAGTGCCGTGTAGTCCAGCGGCCAGTCGCGCCCCACGCCGTGCAGGGAGCGCATTCGGAAATCCTCCGGCAGCATGCGCAGCGATACGCCGAGCCAATGCAGCGTGGAGCCGCCCCACAGCCGGGTGTAGCTGCTGCCATACGGGTTGGGACCGCGCTGGACGAAGTAGCCGTCGTTGTTGCGCAGCGCCGTGGTGTCCGGCTGTGGCGCGCCCACCGCGGGCGGCCAGGGCGACTCCGGGCTCTTGGCGCTGGCCGCGTAGAACCGCTCCAGATGCCGCGTGTAGTCGTCCAGACCGCGCGACGTCCCGGGGCCGGCTTCCAGGACCAGCACGGTCAGGCCCGCGTCGGTCAGGCGCTTGGCGATCAGCGCGCCGGCAACGCCGGCGCCGACGATGACCGCGTCGAAGGCCGCGTCCTTGTTCATGCCGCACCTCTTTCCGGGCCGATGCCCCCTGCGCCCTTCGGGCCAATGGCCCACGCGCCGTAACCCTGCGGGTTCGCTCCCGCCGCGTGCGCTCCGGCGGCCAGCCATTGCAGACCCGCCTGATAGGCGGCCGCCGAGACCACGCGGCTGGTGTCCAGCGGCGACACACCGAAGGCGGCGCGCCACGCCGGGGGAAGCTGGGTCCAGGTGCCGCAGTACCAGAGCACGATCAGGTTGCGGGCAACCGGCCCCAGGCGGGGATCGCCGAGGATCTCGGCCTCCGCCGCCCGCTCGCGCTCCGGCCCCCGCGGCAACTGCCGGTAGGCGGACATCAGATCGCCGACGACATCCTCCGGCAGCACCGCGTCCAGAACCGCCAGATACTCCGCAGCCAAGCCGGTTCCGAGCAGGTGGACGGCGTCGAACCCGGTCAGCAGGGTCGACAGGCCGACGAAGTCGTCCAGCCGGCCGGACTCCACGGAACCGGACATCAGACGCCCTCCGGCCGGCGGGCCTTCGCAGTCTTGCGGAGGGCGGTCTTCACGGGCTGCTGCGGGGTGCGGGCGCGGACGGCGGACAGGAACGCGGCGTAGCTCCAGGTCAGATTGCGCACGCTCTTCTCGTAGCCGGACCGGCTGTCGAACTGTTCGCTCAGCTCGTAATGGTCGCTGTGGAAGACGACCGCGCGCAGCATGGCGTCTCCGGCGCCGCGCAGGGCCTCGGCCACCTGGGCGGGCGGCTGGGGGTCGGTGATGCCCACCTGTGCGAAGAAGGGTCGCGACAGGTCGTCCAGCGGAACCGCCTGCGTGCTCTCGATCTCGGCGGCGAGCCGGTAATACAGCTCGGCGAGGTTGGCGGTGCACAGCGCCCAGGGATGCCCGCCCTGCACCGGATCGGACACGTCCCCGTCATAGATGTCGCCGGGATAGCGGCCCAGCAGCGGACCGATTCCGCGCGCCCGGTCGTCGGCGTTGATCGGATACTGCCACGCGGAACCATCGTCCGCCCACTGGCCGCGCAGCGCGGCCGCGGTGGCCAGCAACTTCGTGTCGGTGACCGGCACGGCACCGTAGACGCTCGCGCAGACGATGTCGATGTTCGGGTCGTAATTCAGGTTGCCCGCCACCGCCGACACACCGGGAGAGGAATCGGAGGCGAGCAGCGTCACGTAACACTGGCCGTTCCAGTGGTTCTCCAACGCCCGCTCCAGCCAGTTGGCCGCGTCGGCGGTTCCCTGCGGAACCGGGATGCCGAGCGTGTTGGCGGCAACCTCTCGGAAACAGCGGAGCTGGACCGCGCGGGCGAAGAAGGACAGGCCCTGATGCTCCTCCCAGAGGTTCGTCGTCGGGTTCTGATAATTGCCCAGCAGGAACTCCAGATTGCGGGCGATGACCTGCTTGGCGATGACCTGGGACGAACCGCTGAGCTGGGAGTAGGCGTGCAGGAGGGCGATGGTCTGGACCGCCGGCCCGTCGGACTGCTCCGTCCACGGGCGTGACTGGCCGTCGACGGTGAAGCAGGCGTGCGCCAGCGTCGGAGTGGCGTTGTTCTGGCAGGTCTGGGCGAAGAGGACGTAGTCGTTCAGCGCCTCGATGCTGCCGTCGGGCGATTCCGGCAGGTCGCCCTCGACCAGTTCCAGCGCGGTGATGGCGGCATCGCGCACCCAGTTGAAGACGTAGTCCTGATCGACGCCCGGCGTGTTGGCGGGATAGGACGGAGCGGCGACCACGCAGCCCGGCAGCGAGAACTGGCCGGGTCGGGTCGGGTCCTCGATCACGTAGCCGTCGCTGGTCACATTGCGGAGCATCAGCAGGAACATGTAGCGGGCCAGCGACGCCAGGTCGGTCTGCTGGTGCGCCGCCCGCGGCGGATGCTTGTCCAGGACGGCGGTGTGGGCCGCCGCCCGGGCGCGGGCGGGCTGAGTCTGGGATTGGGTCATCGGACGGTCTCCGCTCGATGTCGGGTCGGGTGGCAGGGAGGACGGCGCAGAGCGGGGGGCGGAATCTGCGGCCGCGGGGTGATGGGTGAGGTCGCGGGGCGGTCCGTCCCAAATCCACGCCATCTCGTTCACCACGGTGATGCCGTCGATCTGGCTGGGCGGCGTGCGCAGCACCAGCCGGCCGCCGTCGCAGGTGAAGGGACGCACCTGCACCGTGTCCGACCAGTTGGGAAAGCTGCAGCCGCCGAGCCGGTGGGTGACCTCGCCGCCGTTCACCTCATAACGGCCGACATAGGCCAAGGAGGTGGAATAGGCCGCGGCGCGTTCCTCCGTGCCGCCACCGCGCGGATCGGTGGTGTCCAGTTTGGGCCGGCCGGCGGCCGTCATCTGCACCGCCATGTGGCCGTCCGCCGTGTAGATCAGCAGGCCGGTCGCGTCCTCACCGAAGGGATAGGTGACGGTGCCGTCTCCCGCGATCCGGCGCCAAGCCGACAATCGCCATTGCCCCACAAGAATACTCATGGTCGCAATCCATTCTTGTTTCGGGATGTTTGTTCATCAACGAGATATCAAAAAGAGTCTCTGAACTTGTGGCTCATTTTTCCGGTTCCGATCAAATCAAGGCGCCTTGTTCGCCAATTATATTGCTAATGCGCGCGTCAAACACTTTCCGAAGACCACGTTTTCAGTGATCGTCGGCGCATGATGGTTTTTTCAGTCTCTTTCTAAGATATTGTCGAAAGCAATTTGCGGAAGGGAAGCAAAAAATAAACGCGTGAAATTTTATTAAGTGATGTCATGCTTACGTGTGGATAATATTTTCCAGGTCATACGCAAGTAATCAGGGAAGAAATTCGTTGTGTGTGCTTATGACTTGGATGTCTGATTTGACATGGCCGCGATGGCGGCGACGCAATGATCTCGGATCCGGGGGGACGGACCGGCAAGGCCGGCCGGTGCTGGCATGTTGATGAGACGTGCATCAAAGTCGCCGGCGATGAGGCCCGCAACGTCCTGCGTCCGACCGCCACCCTCACCCGGAAGGTTTCGCCGGCGCATCGCCGGGCCATCCACGCCCGGCGTGTCGCCGCGCTGCCGGACCTGATCTCCGCTGCCTGACACAGCTTATGATAGCGAATGACGCATCGGCCGGCAGCTTGCCGCGAACGCTGACAGAACCCTCCTGGCCGGCCCGATGTGGCCCGACCCGCCGTTCCGTCAGGACGCGCACCGGTTCATCGGAAGCCACCGGGCGGCGGTGGTCCATTCGGAGGCGGACCTGGCGCTCCACCGGGGATTCGGCATCCATCGGTGGAGTGGAAGTTGCGGCTTGGTTCGCGGGCGGGCGACCTCCGGGATGTGGGGGCCGCCCGATTGCCCGATCAGGCGAACCAGCGCGCGACATCCCCGGTCCGGCCCTGGATGGTGACGCTGCTGCCGGGCCGCAGGTCAAGCACCGTGCTGCCGCCGACGACCTGCGCCGAGGCGATCACGTCGGCGAGGCTGATCGGGCTGTCGGTCAGGGCGAGCCGATCGGTGCCCGCGGTGAAGTCCATCACCACCGATCCGCCGCTCCCGTTGCCAAACGCGAAGAGGTCGCTTCCCGCCCCGCCGAAGAGGGTATCGTTTCCAGCCCCGCCGACGATGGGGTTGTTGCCGTCGCTGCCGGTGAGGGTGTCCAGCGCATAGGCGTAGCTTTGAAACGCCAGGGAAGAGGCTTCCGGTTCCGGCTTCCAGGGTCCAGTTCGCCCCGATGGCGAAGCTGCCCGTCCGATCGGTGGGGGCGGCGACGAAGGACGCGCCGTTTCCGCCCGCCACATCGCAGCCGTAGAGCAGAAGGTCGCCCGTTTGCGTCAGCGCGCCGCCGAGCGCGGCCGGTTCGGCGGAGCGGCCCGCCACGGCGGCGGTGTCGAGAAGGAGCGCGCCCAGCCGGACCTGTCCAGCGGCGCCGTGGCTCGGCACATGGATGGCGTCATAGCCCGACCGCCCCCTGGAGCAAACCGGACGTCGAAACAACGCAACCCGGTTGCCACGATGTCTCGACCAACGTCCATCGCGGCGTTGGCCTTACCTCGCTTTCAGCACCGTCCGGAACCCCAGATGGCTTGTTCCGAGGCCGACGTCCTGCGGATGGCGTGACGCCGGGCGGTACCGCTGGCAGAAGTTCTGCGCGCAGAGGAACGAGCCTCCTTTGATCACCCGGCTGGGGACCCCGGGCTGCCGGGGGTCGTAACTGTCCTCCTGCCGGGGACCGGTTGGGTTGACGCCTCCCAGACCGTCATGCCGCGGACGATACCAATCCGACGTCCATTCCCAAACGTTGCCGATCATATCCCGCAGCCCGTAACCGTTTGCTGCGAAGCAGCCCGCGGGGGCGGTCGCCAGATAGCCGTCGCCCCGCGTGTTCTGGATCGGGAAAACCCCCTGCCACGTGTTGGCCATCGCCACGCCCTGCGGCGTGAACTCGCCGCCCCAGGCGTATGGCGCGCCGTCCAGCCCGCCCCGGGCCGCGTGTTCCCACTGCGCCTCGGTGGGAAGCTCCCTGCCGAGCCATCGCGCATACGCGACGGCATCGTTGTACGTGACATGCACCACGGGGTGGTTCTCCCGGCCCCTGATGTCGCTGCCGGCGCCCTCCGGATGGCCCCAGTTCGCTTCGGGAACCAGATGCCACCACGTGTCGCTCCTCCCGGCCTGGGAGGTCGGATCGACGAAGGCCACGGAACCGGAGGGCCGGCGCGCACCGGCGCCGGTTCCGTCGACGACGCGTTCCGCCTCGGTAACATACCCCGTCGCTTCGACAAACCGGCGGAACTGGGCGTTGGTGACTTCGGTGCGGTCCATCCAGAAGCCATCGACGCTCACCCACGTTACCGGTCCCTCTTCGCGGTAGTGCTGGTCGGAACCGATCCGAGTATCGCCCCCCGGAATCCACACCATGCCGGGAGGCGCCTCCTTCGTGTCGGGGGGTGCGGCGGAGCCATCGCACAGCAGGTCCTGCGCAACGCTCGGCATGGCCGGGGCCTGGGCAGGCCAGGCGAACACCGCCAGCCCCGCGGCAACGCCAACCCCAGCCGTCACAAGTGCCGTGATGAAGGCTGCGTTTTTGTTGGCCATGAGTCTGTCTTTCCTTGCGATCAGCCGCGTCCCGGTCATGGTCGGCGGCCGTGCCATGCCCGGCCGCCGTTGTCGCATCCCCTACCACTCAAGCTCCTGGTAGTAGCGCGTGCCATTGCTGTACTGAAGCTGGCCGGCGATCTTCTCATCGAAAATCACACCGTTCTTCTCCCGGTACTCATCCCAGGAGGCCATCATTTCCTTGGCCTTTTCCGGTCGGGCATCGACGAGGTTGCGGGTCTCGGCGGGATCATCGGCAAGATTGAAGAGCTCCCACCCGCCGGTTCCCCACGGCTGGTTCACCCAGACCAGCTTCCAGTCGCCCTTCCTGACGGAGGCCCGTCCGAACAGCTCCATTCCCAACGCGTAATCCTTCGGGTGGACGCGATCGGACCGGCCGTTCAGATAGGACCAGAGGGAGCTTCCCTGCATGGGATGAACGGCGCGTCCCTTGTAGCTGTTTCCAGGATGCTTGACCCCGGCGGCCTCGAGAAAGGTCGGCGCCAGATCCATCACCGAGGCGATCTGACCGTCGATCTTTCCGCGATGCGCCAGCTTGGGATACGAAATGATGGTCGGCGACCGCACGCCGCCCTCGGTCGGGAACGCTTTGAACAGGCGGAAGGGGGCGGCGCTCACATGGCCCCATCCTGGCCCATAGCCGACGTACGAGCCCGGACGCCCGATGTTGTTCAGGCTGTTGTCGAAGGTTTCCTCGACCCACGCGGCGGGGACGAGGTCCAGAATGTCGTTCCCCTCGGCGCCATTGTCGGACAGGAAGACGATGATGGTGTTGTCGAACGCGCCGATCTCCTTCAGGTAGGACACCAGCCGGCCGATGTTCTGGTCCAGGGAATCGACCATGGCCGCGTAAACCGCCATCCGGCGCGCTTCGACGTCCTTCTGCTGCTGGGAAAGCTGCTCCCATTTCGGCCAGAGCGCGGGCGGCTCGGACGGCGTCATGCTTGCCGGGACCAGCCCTGCCGCCTGCATGCGCTTGAAGCGCTCGTTCCGGATGACCTCGTATCCCGCCTTGTACGTGTCCTTGTACTTCTCGATGAGGTGGTCGGGCGCCTGCAGGGGGAAGTGCGGCGCCGTGTACGCCGCATAGGCAAAGAAGGGCTTCCCATCGGCCTTGTTGCTGCCGATGTATTCGATGACCTTGTCCGTGTAGAAATTCGTCGTGTAGTCGATCTTCGGCAGTTCGACCGGCTTGCCGTTCTCGCGGTAGCGTGCCTTGGTCGTGCCCTTGCCGTCAGGCGGCGGCGCGTTGCCGGTCTGGTCGAAGAACCCCGCCCCGCCCTGGAGCATGGCGTAGGACCGATCGAAGCCGCGCGCCGGAGGGCTGAGTTCCTCCGTCATGCCCAGATGCCACTTGCCGGCCATGTAGGTGTGATAGCCCGCATCGCGCAGCAGTTCCGGGAACGGCACGACGTTGGTGCCGAGGGTGCCCTCGTAGCCCGCCTTTCCTTTCTGCTCCGGCGTCGGCAGTTCCGCCATCGTCCCCAGCCCGGCCACATGGTTGTCGGTGCCGGCCATCAGCATGGCCCGTGTCGGCGAACAGGCCGGCGACACATGGAAGTTGGTCAACTGGAGACCGGAGCGCGCCAGGGCGTCGAGATTGGGCGTCTGGATCTCGCCGCCGAACGCACCGATGTCCGAATAGCCCAGATCGTCGGCCAGGATCAGCAGGATGTTGGGGCGGTTGTCGCCCCCCGACGGGCCGGCGCCCGTCCGGACGCCCGCCGCCATGGATGGGCACGCCAGAACGGCGCTGGCGGTCGCCGCCACGATGGCTCCCAACGCCAGCCTCGTCCGGAATGATGCGGATCTGCGCATTGCCTCTTCCCCCCTCGTTCTGATTTCAAAGTCCGCCCTTGCAGGCCGGCCCACGCCAGCCGCAAGGTCGTCAGGCGGCATCACCATGCCGCGTCGATGTGGATGCGCGTTCGGGAGCCTGCGCGCGGGCCAGCGTGCGCCGCATCGCGAGCACGATCGGACGCTCGACCATTTTCCCGTCGACTTGAATGACGCCGTCCGGAGCGTCCTTCCAGGCCGTAACGATCCGCTCGGCGTCGGCGACCTCGTCCGGTGTCGGTGTGTAGGCTTCGTTGATGGTCGGAACCTGGCCCGGATGGATGGCCATCTTCGCGATGAAGCCCAGAGACAGTGCGCGTTGCGCCTCGGCGCGGCAGCCCTCAGCGTCGCGCACATCGACGAAGGGCATGTCGATGGCCGGGATGCCGGCTTGCGCGGCGGCATGGATGACCCGTGATCGACCGTACAAAAGCCCATCCCAGGACGCCGGAACGCCGAGTTCCGCCGCCAGATCCAAGCCTCCGAACATGACGGCGCTCACCCGGCGGGATGCGGCCGTGATGGCGGCGGCCTGATCGACCCCACGCAGCGTCTCGATCTGAGCCACCAGGCGAAGATCGAGCCCGGCCTCGGCCAGCAACTGATCAATCCAACAGACCTCCTCGGGCGAGTCGATCTTGGGAACGACCACGGTGCCACAGGAGGGGCGTGCCTCGATGAGGGCGAGCGCATCGCGCATCCCAGCCACGCTGCGCGGCGTGTTGATGCGTATCACGCGGTCGGGGCCGCCACCGCCACCGTTGCCGCCACGGTTGCCGCCATCCGCCAGGAAGCGCATGGCCGCGGCACGGGCATCCTGCTTGTGAGCCGGCGCCACGGCGTCCTCCAGATCCACGCAGACCGCATCGGCGCCGGCGGCGAGCGCCTTGTCGAAGCGGTCGGGCCGCGATGCCGCGACAAACAGCACGCTGCGCCAGCCGAGATCGTCCATCGCGCGTCCTCCCTCCTTTTCTTGGCCTGTGCGGCGACCCGGCCGCTGCGAGCGCTCATGCTTCCGGGAAAAGGCGGAGTCCTCACCGGGAGTGATGAGCTGGGAACGGCCGGGTCGGGTTTGGTTTCAGACGCGCTCGCGTCGGGCGAGGGCTTCCGGCGCCTTGTGGAAGACGCCGTCCTTCATGATCGCCAGGAGACGTTTCCGGTCCTGCAGAATGGTGACGTCCGCGAGAGGATCGCCGTCGACCAGCAGCAGGTCGGCCAGACAGCCCTCCCGGATCATGCCCAGCTCATTGCCCATGCCCATGATCTGCCCGGCGGACCGGGTCGCGGACACCAGGGCTTCCATCGGCGTGAAGCCGAGCAGATTTACGAAAATTTCGAGGTCGCGTGCGTTCGTGCCGTGCGGCTGCCACGCGAACCCATAATCGCCGCCGGGGAGGACCCGGATGCCGCGCTTGTGCATCTTCCTCATGCTGTCGACGGCGATCTCCAACTCGCGTTCGTACTGCTGCGACAGCGGCGACCCGGGGGCGATGCCATACGCGCCGGCTTCCCGGGCGGTGGTGAGCAGCCACGCCAGGCCGGGCGCCACGAAGTGCCGGTCCTTCACCGCCTCCAGCATGTCGAGGGCCTCCTCGTCCGCGTAGGAGGCGTGGAAGATGCCTTCGATGCCGAACTCGACGCACAGCTTGACCGACTTGGAGGAGCGCGCGTGCGCGCACAGCGTCTTCCCGTGCATCTTGGCTTCGCTCACCGCCACGGCGATCTCTTCGCGCGCCATCGGGGTCACCTCGGCCCCGACCCCGGTGATCTCCTCGCCCGACAGGTTCAGCTTGATGTTGTCGACACCGTATTTGATGAACTTGCGGACGGCGCGGCGGACCTCCTCCGGCCCGGACACGATCATGCCGAAATTCAGGCCCTCATGCTCGATGTGCGGCGGCGACGTGTCGCCAAGGCCGCCGGGCGTGGCGATCTCCTGGCCCGCCGCGCGGTACCGCGGCCCGGGAATCTGGCCCGCGTTGATCGCGTTGCGGAGCACCACGTCCAGGCGGGGCTTGGCGGCGGCGGCGCCGAAGCCCGCCGTGAAGCCGGCGTCCAGCACCAGTTTCGCCATGTCGGCGGCGAAGAGGACATGCTCTTCCGGCGGCATCTGCTGAATGGCCGCGAGCGTGGGCTGGTTGTTCCATGACAGGTGCAGGTGCGAGTCGATGAGGCCCGGCATCAGCGTGGCGCCGCCGCCGTTCACCTGGCGGTGCGCGTCGCGCGAGATCGTCCCTTCCTGCCTGGAAATCTCGGCGATGCGGTTGCCTTGGACCAGCACTTCGCCGGCGAAAGGCTGCTCGCCGGTGCTGTCGAGGACGCGCACGTCGGTGAAGAGAGTCGTTTGCATCGTTTCCTCCTGGTCGATCGGGAATGCCGGTTTGCCGGCTTATTGTCTCGTTCGTGCCTCGGATGGGCGTTGCCGGGACCGTGGCTCCGCCCTCCGACCCACACCGCCGCTTCCGCAATGGGCACGCGTCACGGCGGTGCGCTTTTCCGCAAAGCGCTCAGGCGACGGAGAACAGGAAGTTGACCAGCGCTTCGTTGACCGCCGCCGGACGCTCGAACGTCGTCCAATGGCCGCAGCGATCGAGAATGCGCAGGTTCGATCCCGGGATCTTCGACGCCAGAGCCCGCACGGCCGGGGGTGGGGCCGTGCCGTCCTCGTCGCCCGTGATGAGCAGCGTCGGGCAGGTGATCCGCGCCACGTCGGCGGGCTGGGCGGCGGCCAAGGCCTCGCAGGTGCGGGCGTAGCCTTCCGGGTCCTGGCGCATCAGGATCTCGCGCACGAACGCCGCCACTTCCGGCCGGTTGGCCTTGGTGTCGGCCGAGGTGCCGCCCTGGACGACCGCATCGGCGATCCCGACCATGCCTTCGGCGCGCGCCTTGGCGGCACGGTCGCGGAGCGCCGGACGGGCGGCCTCGGGCGGTGCGTGAAGCGGCCCGATCAACGACAGGCTGCGTACCCGCTCCGGCTGGCGGACGGCGAGATGCTGGCACACGACGGTGCCGAGCGAATGGCCGACCACATGGGCGCGCTCGATGCCGCGGCTGTCGAGGACCGCCACGACCGCATCGACGAAGCCGGAAATCGACACGTCGTCGGTGATGGCGCTTCGCCCGGAACCGGGCAGGTCGAAGCGCACGCATTGGAAGAACCGCGACAACGCGCCGACCTGCGGGGTGAACACGTTGGAGGTGCCGCCCAGGCCATGGACCAGGATCACCGGGTCGCCGGCGCCGTGAACCTCGACAGCCAGATGCTGTGCCATAAGGTGTTTCCCTTGTTGCCGTTGCAGAATGGCCGCCCGTGCTCAGTCGAGCACGTTGCTGAGCCGGCCGAGTCCGTCGATCTCGATCGTCACACGGTCGCCCGGCTTCAGGAACTTCGGCGGGTTGAAGCCGATGCCGACCCCGGCCGGCGTGCCGGTGGCGATGATGTCGCCGGGGTAGAGCGTGATTCCGGCCGACAGGGTCTCGATCATGGTCGGAATGTCGAAGATCAGATCGCGCGTGTTGGCGTTCTGGCGCAGTTCATCGTTCACCCAGCAGCGTAGCGCCAGATTGGCCGCGTCGACCTCGTCGGCCGTCGCCAGCCATGGCCCCATCGGGCAGAAGGTGTCGAAGCTCTTGCCCAGGAACCACTGCTTATGGCGCGACTGCCAGTCACGCGCCGTCATGTCGTTGATGATGACGTAACCGAAGACATGGTCGTAGGCGTCGGCTTTGGTGATCCCGCGGCCGCCCTTGCCGATGACCACGCCCAGCTCGGCCTCATAGTCCAGACTGTCGCTGACCCCGTGCGGATAACGGATTGGATCACCATTGGCGATCACCGTCTCCGGCGGCTTCGTGAAGAAGATCGGCGCTTCCGGGATTGCGTCGGTCGCCACCTTCGACCCGGCATCGAAACCACTGCGGGTAAACTCGTGGGCGTGGTCGTGGTAGTTCTTGCCGACGCAGAAAATATTGCGGTCAGGGCGTGGAATCGGAGCATCGACACGGACGTCGGCCAGCGGAATCCCAACAGAGCCGAGCGTCATTTCGCCCTTGGCCGCGTCGTAACGGCGGATAAGGTCCAGCATGTCATGGACCGGCTCGCCGAGAACGGACTCGATCGACCAAACCCGCTGCGTGTCCGGTTCGACGACCCCGACCTTGCGGCGTCCATCATGTTGGAAGGTGACGAATTTCATGCGCTGCCTCCGCTGATCCAATTATGATCCATTATCGGGTCCAATGCGACGCTATCAGCGCCATCAGTGATCCAATATGACGATCACGGCTCATAATTGGTCAAGAAGAAAATGCGTCTGGTCCATTTTTTCTGTGCCGGTTGTCTGGATCCGTGTGTTGGCAACCCTGAAATTGAGATTGCACGGCGGCTAAGGACGCGCCATATTGGATGAAGAATGGAGCAAAAATGCCGGTGGAACGAGTATGGACGCGCTGAATCTCAGGGATCGGGCTGCTTCCGGAGCGAGCGCGGTTGTTGCGTTGATTGAACAAGGCATCGCCGACGGAACCTGGGGGCCGGGCACCAAGCTGCCGACCGAGCGTGAATTGGAGAAGCGCTTCAACGTTTCCCGCAACACGCTGCGCAAGAGCCTTCGCGTGCTTGAGGAGCAGGGCAAGATCGTCCGCCATGTGGGCCGCGGCTCGTTCGTCACGTCGGAAGCGACGGTGAAGGCCACGGCCGAGGACCAAAGCCTGACCAGCCGCATCATCGGCGCCAGCCCCGCGGAGATCATGGAACTTCGGCTGATGGTCGAGCCGCAGGCGGCGGAATTGGCTGCCGGTCGGGCCACCGCGGCGGATCTCCACCGGATGGAGGAGTGCCTGGCCCATGCCGAGCGCGCCCAGGACGTTCCGGAGTTCGAGCACTGGGACGGCATGCTGCACGTGGCGATCATTGGCGCCGCCAAGAACGGCTTGCTGTCAGACGTTTACGACGCGATCAACGCCATCCGGAACCAGCCGGAATGGGCGCGACTCAAGGTGCGCAGCCTCACGCCGGCGCGGCGCGCCGTTTATGAGGACCAGCACCGGCGCATCGTCAGCGCGCTCAAGGACCGTGACGGGGACCAGGCCCGTGCCGCCCTTCAGGAGCATCTGCTGCAGGTCCGCACCAACCTTCTGGGAAGCTGATACGGAACCGCAGCGGGTTTTTCGGAGGCGGCCGGGGCTGAAACCGAGCATGATGACGCTCTTCCCACCAGCCTCTGCTCCTTGGCCCGCTCCACCGGTTCCGTCAGCGTTCGCGGCAAGCTGCCGGTCGATGCGTCATTCGCTATCATAAGCTGTGTCGGGCAGCGGAGATCAGGTCCGGCAGCGCGGCGACACGCCGGGCGTGGATGGCCCGGCGATGCGCCGGCGAAACCTTCCGGGTGAGGGTGGCGGTCGGACGCAGGACGTTGCGAGCCTCATCGCAGGCCCGGCAGAAGCGATCGGCTGAACCGAACTCCTTGAAGCCGCGCATCGGTCGTCCGCGTCCTTTCACCCCGCGGCGATCCTGTTCCAGCCCCTTGTTTTCGCCTATTCGGCGGTCGACGCGGACTGACAATGCGGGCACGTCATAGGACGGGTTCTCCCGAAACAGGGTCGCGGCGGTCTCTTCCAAATTTCTCGTCACCGCCAGCCATGCGACACAATGGCTCACCGGAAAGATAATATATTCTCGTTTGACTAGAATTAAGTTAGCGTGAATTCTGTATTTTCTACATTATCGAGATAAATTGGGCAACAAAGATGCCTTATCAGTAGCATCTTCACGTTTTGGTGGGTGGCCGCTGAAGTGAGGCGCCCCCGTTGCCCATCCAGCCCGCTGGCATCTGCACGCTCATCGTCTGTCGTCGAACCCCGCTCGCGCCCACCGACGACGTCTTACCCCTCCGCCTGATCCCATTGCCAACCAACCGACCAAACCGGGCCGAACACCCGGAAAGGGGACGCTGATGACCGACACGACCACCTCAGCCACCAACGCAGTCATTTCCGGCGACTGGCGGACCGAAACCCTTTTGGGCGGGGCCGGCCACGACACCATAGCGAGTGGCGGCGGCGGCGGCGTTATTGACGGTGGGGCCGGGAACGACGTGCTGACCGGCAATTGGGGGGACGACAGCATCCTGGGCGGAACCGGGAACGACCGCATCGACGGCGGAGAGAACAACGACACCCTCGACGGGGGCAGCGGCGACGACACCATCTATGGCGGTGGCGGCATGGACCGCATCACCGCGGGCGAGGGCGACGACACGGTGTACGGTGACGGCGGCGCCGACCGGGTGGACGGAGGCGACGGCAACGACGTTCTGTACGGTGGCGACGGCGACGACACGGTGCTGGGCGGTGCCGGCAACGACCGGATGGGCGAGGGCGGCGGCTATTGGAACAACGATCTCTACGACGGCGGTGACGGCGACGACACGCTGGACGGCGGCTATGGCAGCGACACGCTGCTGGGCGGTGCCGGCAACGACAGCCTGACCGTCGGCAACGATTACAACGGCGACCGGCTCGACGGCGGCTCGGGCGACGACACGCTGACCGGTGGAATGGGGGCCGACACGCTGATCGGCGGCGACGGCGGCGATTTCGTCCAGGGCGGCGGGGGCGACGATCTGGCGGTCCAGAGCCTGTCCACCCAAACGCGCGCCGACACGCTGGACGGCGGCGCGGGGAGCGACCGGCTGCGGATCGAACTGACCTCGGCCCAGATCACCGGGGCGGTTGCGGGCGAACTCGTCCGCCTGCGCGATTTCATCCGGCAGCACGGCGACGACGGCCAGACCTTCACCAGCGACGCGCTCAAGCTCGCCGCCCGCAACTGGAACGCGCTGGAGGTGCTGGTGGACGGCGTGGCCGCCGACGTGGGCAGCCTCGCCAGCCGGGCCAACAGCGCCCCGGTGGTGAGCGACCAGACCCTGGCCGGCACGGAGGACACCGTCCTGACCGGCAGCGTCGGCGCGGTGGACGCCGACAACGACGCGCTGACCTACGCCCTCGCCGAGGGACCGGCCCACGGCACCCTCAGCCTGACCGCCGGGGGCCTCTTCACCTACACGCCCGGCGCCAATTACGCGGGCACCGACCGGTTCCGCGTCACCGTGTCGGACGGACGTGGCGGCGTGGCGACCCAGACCGTCACCGTCACCCTGGCCGAGGTCAACGATGCCCCTACGGGTGTGACGCTGGCCGGCGGGCGCGTGGACGAGGCCGCGCCGGCGGGCACGGTCGTCGGCTCCGTGCAGGCCGCCGATCCGGAGGGCGGGGCGCTCGCCTACAGCCTGACCGACGATGCCGGTGGCCGCTTCACCATCGATGCGGCCACGGGGTGGATCGCCGTGGCGGAGGGCGCCAGCCTCGATGCCGGCGCGGCCCCCGCCCACGCCGTCACGGTGCGGGTCACCGATGACGGCGGCCTCAGCACGGACACGGTGCTCTACATCGACGTGACGGACGGCCGGAACGACGGCGCGGCCGACGAGAACGGCCTCCCGGCCTCGGTGGAGCTGGCCGCGGAGGCGGGGGAGGCCCGGGATGGCAGCGCCGTCGCCATCGCCGGCAGCTGGCAGGCCGAGACCGTGTCCGGCGGCGGTGGGGACGACACCCTGTCCAGCGGCGGCGGGGGCGGCACCCTGCGTGGCGGCGCCGGCAACGATGTGGTGACCGGCGACTGGGGCGACGACAGCCTGGACGGCGGGTCCGGCAACGACACGCTGACCGGCGGCAGCCAGTCCGACGTGCTGTCCGGCGGGTCCGGAGACGATGTCCTGGACGGCGGCAGCGAGAACGACACGCTCTACGGCGGGTCCGGTAACGACACGCTGATCGGCGGCAGCAACGAAGACGTTCTGTATGGCGGGCTGGGCGACGACCTCCTGGACGGCGGCACCAACGCCAACACGCTCTACGGTGGGGCGGGCGACGACACGCTGCTGGGGGGCGGCAACGAGGATCTTCTGGACGGCGGCAGCGGCGATGACAGCATCATCGCGGGAACCGGCAACGACAGCATCCGCGGCGGCGCCGGGAACGACTGGATCGACGCCGGAGAGAACGACGACACCATCGACGCGGGCAGCGGAAACGACGTCGTCCTTGCGGGCGGCGGCGCGGACCGCATCACCGCGGGTGATGGCGACGACACCGTGTATGGCGACGGCGGCGCCGACCATGTGGACGGCGGCGACGGCAACGACGTTCTGTATGGCGGCGAGGGCGACGACACGCTGCTGGGCGGCGCCGGGAACGACCGGCTGGGCGAGGGCGGCTCCTACTGGAGCAACGACCTGTACGACGGTGGGGACGGCGACGACACGCTGGAGGGCGGCTTCGGCAGCGACACGCTGATCGGCGGGGCGGGCAACGACAGCCTCAGCGTCGGCGACGACTACAACGGCGACCTTCTGGACGGCGGTGACGGCGCAGACACGCTGGTCGGCGGAATGGGCGACGACACGCTGATCGGGGGCGACGGCGACGACGTGCTGTCCGGCGGTGGCGGGCACAACGTCCTGATCGGTGGCGACGGCATCGACACCGTCGATTTCGGGGCGGGCTCCGGCCCCATCGCCGTGGACCTCTCCAACGGGGGCGTGCAGCACGGCGGCTGGATGAGCGACAGCCTGTCCGGGATCGAGAATGTCCGGGGCGGGGCCGGCAACGACACCCTGATCGGCGACGCGGGCGACAACCAGTTCTCCGGCGGGGCCGGCGACGACAGCCTGGACGGAGCCGCCGGGAACGACAGCCTGGAGGGCGGTGCCGGGGCCGACACGCTGATCGGTGGCGAGGGCACCGACACCGTCGCCTACAGTGGATCGGCCGGCGGCGTCACGGTCGATCTGGCCGCGGGCACCGGGGCCGGCGGCGACGCCGAGGGCGACCGGATCAGCGGGGTCGAGGACATCATCGGCTCCAGCCACGACGACCGCCTGACGGGCGACGGCGGCGCCAACCGCATCGACGGCGCGGAGGGTGACGACACGCTGATCGGTGGGGCCGGGGCCGACACGCTGATCGGCGGCGAGGGCACCGACACCGCGGACTATTCGGCCTCTCCGGAGGCGGTGACCGTCGATCTCGACGCCGGAACGGGCCATGGCGGCGATGCGGAGGGGGATATCCTGACCGGCATCGAGAACGTCATCGGCTCCGCCTTCGGCGACCGTCTGATCGGCAACGGCGGCGGCAACCGGCTCGACGGCGGCGCCGGCGACGACACGCTGGCCGGTGGCGCCGGGGCGGATACGCTGGTCGGCGGCGAGGGCACCGACACCGTGGATTATTCGGCCTCGGCGGTGGCGGTCACCGTCAACCTGACGACCGGGGTCGGCAGCGGCGGCAACGCGCAGGGAGACCGGTTGAGCGGGATCGAAGACCTGCTCGGCTCGGACGGCAACGACCGGCTGACCGGCGACGCCGGAGGCAACCGGATCGACGGGCGGGCGGGCAACGACACCCTGGCCGGCCTGGGCGGGGCCGACACGCTGATCGGCGGGGCCGGAACCGACACCGCGGATTACTCGGCCTCGACCGCCGCGGTGACCATCGATCTCTCCACCGGGACCGGTCTGGGCGGCGACGCGGAGGGGGACGTGCTGGCCGGCATCGAGAACGTCACCGGCTCCAGCCGCAACGACCGCCTGGTCGGCGACGGCGGGGCCAACCGGCTCGACGGCGCTGCGGGCGACGACACGCTGATCGGCGGCGCCGGCGCTGACACCCTGGTCGGCGGGGCGGGCACCGACACGGCGGACTACACGGCGTCGGGCGCCGCCGTGACGGTCAGCCTGGCGAGCGGCACGGGAACCGGCGGCGATGCGCAGGGCGATCGGCTGTCGGGGATCGAGAATCTGCTCGGCTCCGGCGGCAATGACCGGCTGACCGGCGACGCCAACCGCAACCGGCTGGATGGGCAGGGCGGCAACGACACGCTGGCTGGGCTGGGCGGTGCGGATACGCTGATCGGCGGCGAGGGCACCGACACCGCGGAGTATCTGGCCTCGGCCAATGGAGTCACCGTCGATCTGTCGACCGGCCTGGGGGCCGGCGGCGACGCCGAAGGCGACCGTCTGACCGGCATCGAGAACCTGACCGGCTCCAACCACGCCGACCGCCTGACCGGCGATGCCGGGGCCAACCGTCTCGACGGCGCCGCGGGCGACGACACGCTGATCGGCGGCGAGGGTGCCGACACGCTGGTCGGCGGGGCGGGCATCGACGCCGCCGATTATTCCGCCTCCGCCGCCGCGGTGGTCGTGGACCTTGCGGCCGGCACCGGCAGCGGCGGCACCGCCGAGGGCGACCGATTGAGCGGGGTCGAGAACCTGATCGGCTCGGCGCTCGACGACCGGTTGACCGGCGACGGCCTGGACAACGTCCTGAAGGGCGGGGCGGGCGCCGACACGCTGGAGGGCGGCGGCGGGGCCGACACCGCCGACTATTCCGGATCGGATGCGGGAGTCACGGTCGATCTCACCACCGGGACCGGCCTGGGCGGCGATGCCGAAGGCGACCGCCTGACCGGCGTCGAGAACCTGTCGGGGTCCGACCACGCCGACCTTCTGATCGGCGACGGCGGGGCCAACCGGCTGGACGGTGCGGCGGGCGACGACACGCTGATCGGCGGCGAGGGCGCCGACACGCTGGTCGGCGGCACGGGCATCGACACCGCGGACTACTCCGCCTCCGCCGCCGGGGTGACGGTCGATCTCGCGGCGGGCACCGGCAGCGGCGGCGACGCGGAGGGGGATCGCCTGTCCGGGGTGGAAAGGGTGATCGCCACCGGGCAGGCCGACAGCCTGACCGGCGACGGCGCGGACAATTACCTCGACGGCCGGGGCGGGGCCGATGCGCTGGCGGGCGGGGCCGGCAACGACACGCTGCGGGTCCTGGACGAGGGCTTCGTCTCCGTCGATGGCGGTTCGGGCGACGACACGCTGCGGTTCGAGGGCAACCGGCTGATGCTGCTGGGCACCGCCGTGAACGTTCACGGGGTCGAGCGGTTCGACCTGACCGCCGAGGGCCACCAGACGCTGATCTTCAACGAGCAGGGTGTGCGGGCCAACGCGGGGGGCGCGCCGCTCTATGTGACCGGCGACCGGGACGACTTCGTGACCTTCAAGGAGTCGGGCTGGCGGCGGGTCGGCACGCTGACCGAGGAGGGCGTCCTCTACAACAGCTACCGCCGCGGCGACAGCGTGGTGAACGTCCAGGACGGCGTCCGCATGTTCGGCGACCTCGTGCTGACCGGCACGCCGGGCGACGACGTGATCACCGCGCCATCCGGCGCCGGCCATGTCGTTGTCTTCGGCGAGGGCGGGAACGACATTGTCCGGCTGGGGGCGGGCTTCCGGCATGAGATCGCGCATCTGGTGCGCATCGACGACGACCTGCACATCCTGTTCGACGCGGGCGGCGGCCCGGCGGGCGAGGACGGCTACGCCCGCGACCGCGTCACCATCATGGAGCATTTCGCCGCCAACGGCGCGGCGGGGGCGGGCATCGGCGGCATCCGGGAGTTCGTGTTCGCGGACGGCGTGGTCTGGCCGGTGTGGGGCGACATCCTGCTGATGGGCGGCACGGGCGACGACACCATCGCCATCGAGCCGGGCTTCACCAGCCGCACGGTCCACGCCGACGACGGGACGAACCTTATCCGCTTCGGCGACGACGTGAGCGCCGCCGACCTGCGCCTGTCGCGCCGCGGCGACGATCTGGAAATCCGCATCGCCGGGACCGACCGCTCGGTGATCGCCTTCAACCACTTCTCCGCCGACGTTCTGGCCGGAGCCGGCAATGGCGGCATTCAGGCCATCGAACTGGCCGACGGCACCGTTTGGCGGGTGAGCGGCGCCGACATTGTCATCAGCACCACCGGCAACGACACCACCGTGTTCGGCCTCGGCGGCGGGGAGGTGACGCTCTACGGCAGCGAGGGCGCCGACACCATCAGTTTCGCGCTGACCATCGACCCCGACCGGATGCGGCTGACCCGCGAGGGCGACGACCTGCGCATCGCCTACACCGGAAGCTCCGACTCCTGGATCGTCAAGAACCACTTCGACGGCAACCCGGACGGCGTCTCGACCATCCGTTTCGGCGACGGCACGGCCTGGGCCGTCGACAACACCCGCCTGATCGTCGGCACCGGCACCGACGAGGTCTTCACCATCACGGCGGGCCTGGGCGGGCGGGTGCTGGCCGGCGGCGGCGGCACGGACGGGCTGGTGCTCGGCGCCGGAATCCGCCCCGCCGACGTGGCGCTGGGCCGCGACGGCAACGCCCTGGTCATCGGCATCGCCGGGACCAGCGACCGCGTCACCGTGCTGAACCATTTCGACGGACTGGCCGCCGGCAACAGCGGGCTGCGCACCATCACCTTCGCCGACGGCACGGTGTGGAGCATCGGCGCCGCGGAGGGCTTCCGCATCGGCGGCGACACCGCAGACCTCTTTACGGTGAAGCCCGGCGACGGCGCGGTGACCATGTTCGCCGGCAAGGGCTTCGACACGCTGACCTTCGGCACCGGCATCCCCACCGACAAGCTGAGCTTCGTGCGGGAGGGCGAGAACCTCGTCATCGCCGTGCAGGGCAGCGCCGAGCGGATCACGGTGCTGAACCACTTCGCAGCCGGATGGGGCGCGTCGGTGCTGGAGAATGTGGTCGTCGGCGGGCGGACATGGCGGCTGACCGATCCCAGCGTGCTGGTCGGCAGCGCCGGGGACGACAGCTTCACGCTGGCGCCCGGCACCGGCTCGCGGATCGTGCTGCCGGGCATCGGCATGGACCAGATCACCATCGGCCAGGGCATCGACCCGGCCAACGTCCGGCTCCAGCGCGTCGGGGATGATCTGGTGGTGACCGTCTACGGCCTCGGCGACTCGCTGACCGTGCTCAACCACTTCGCGGGCGGGGCCAGCGGCGGCGTCCATTCCATCCGGTTCGTGGACGGCAACATCTGGAACATCTGGGGCCACCAGATCCAGCTCGGCGGCAGCAGCACCGAAACCTTCGAGGCCAAGCCGGGTGTCGGCCACGTCTCGATCTATCCCGGCGGCGGGACCGACGTCCTGCGCTTCGATCCGCGCATCGACAGCCTCGGCACCGTGCTGCGCCGCTCCGGCGGCGACCTCGAGATCGTCATGGGCGACGGCAGCGATGTCGTCACCATCCTGAATCATTTCCTCGGCAACGCGCTCCGCAGTGTCGCCTTCGGGGAGGGCAAGGTCTGGACGGTCGGCGGCAACGGCGTCCAGGTCGGCACCGACGGCGACGACGTGTTCACGCTGACGCCCGGCATGGGCAACGTCATCGTGTATGGCGGCGGCAAGGCCAACGGCGACCGGATCGTCGCGGCCCCCGGCGTCGATCCGAAGGACCTGCGGCTGACCCGCGTCGGCGACGACCTGCGCGTCATGCTCGGCGCCGACAGCATGACCATCGTCAACCAGTTCGCGTCGGGCGGCGTGGTGATGATCCCGGAGATCATCTTCCTCAACGGCGTGGTCTGGCCGATCGCCGGATCCACCGTCCACATCAGCGGAGGCGGCCGGGAAACCCTGCCGATCGCCCCGATCATCTATCCCGGCGGTCCCGGCCAGCATCTGAGCATCGACGCCGATCCGGGCAAGACGCGGGTGGTGCGCGTCGGCGCGGATCTGCACATCACCATCGAGGGACGGCAGGACGAGATCATCGTCATCAACCATTTCGCGATGGACGGCGTCGGCGACCTCGTCTTCGACAACGGCACCACCTGGAACATTCAGGGCGGCAAAGTGCTGATCGGCGGTTCCGGGCATGACGAGTTCGTCATCCAGGCCGGCATGGGCGACGTCATCCTCTACCCCGACACGTCCGGAGACGACCGGGTGCGCATCGTGGACAGCGTCGACGGGTCGAAGATCCGGGTGACCCGCTTCGGCGACGATCTGCGCGTGACGGTGGACGGCACGAAGGACTCCCTGACCATCGTCAACCACTTCGCGGGGGCGCCGCTGGAGGCGATCCAGCGCCCGGACGGCAGCGTGATGCCGCTGACCGGCGACAAGGTGGTGTTCGGCGGAAAGGGGCCGACCCAGTTCCTGGTCGGGCGGGACACCGGTTCGCGGACGATCTACGCCGAAGGCGGCGATTCGCTGGTGTTCGGCGACATCGACAGCACCGAGGTCGTGATGTTCCGCACCGGCTCGGACCTCGAAATCCACATCGACCGCACGAACCAAGTCATCACCGTCCTGAACTACTACGGCGCCATCAAGGACCTGACGTTCCCCGACGGGCGGAGCTTCGACCTCTCTTCCCGTGACACGCTGATCGGCGGAGGCCGGGGCGACGTCTTCCAGATCGGCAAGACCGGCCCGGCCCAGCAGATCATCCATTCCGGCGGCGGCGGCACCATCAACTTCGGCCCCGACGTCGGTCCGGGCGACGTGACGCTCGCCCGCGATGGCAATGATCTCCTGGTGGTCTTCATCGGAAACGGGCGGACGGTGCGCGTCGTCAACCAGTTCGCTCCGCCGACCGAGGGCATGTCGCGCGGCCTGGAGGCCGTGACCTTCTCCGGCGGCAAGGTCGTGAATGTGTGGGGCGACAATGTCGTGTTCGGCGACGCCGGCACCGACGACTTCACGATCCTGCCCGGCCAGGGGCGGCTCTACGTCTTCCCCGGCGGCGGCACCGACCGCCTCACCCTCGGGCCGGGCATCGCGCCGGCGGACGTCCGCATGGAGCGGGACGGCGTCGACCTGCACATCTTCACCGACGACGGGCGCATCGACCTGATCGCCGTCAACCATTTCGGGCCGAACGGGGTCGCGGGGTCCGGTTCGGGCCTGGGCACGCTGGCCTATGGGAATGGCGAGAGGTGGACGGTCGGCGGCAACGGCATCCTGATCGGCAGCCTGGGCAACAACACCTTCAACGTCGGCGCCAACAGCGGACCGACCACGATCCATCCGGGCGGCGATCTCAACCGGCTCAGCTTCACCGCCGGGGTGCCGCCGGCCAACCTGCGGCTGGTGCGCATCCACGACGACCTGCGCATCGTCTCGGCGGACGGCACGGTCAACATCCTGGTGGTCAACCATTTCGAAAACCGTCTCGACGAGGTGACCTTCCCCGGCGGGCCGTCGTGGAATCTCGGTGTCGAGCATGTGTGGATCGGCGGTGACGGACCCTCGGTCTTCCAACTCGACGATCTGGGGTCGGACCAGACGGTCTTCCCCGGCAGCGGCGACACGGTCGGCCTGCCGCCCGGGCTGGACTGGAAGGATGTGGTGCTGTCCCGTTCGGGCAGCGACCTTGTCGTCGTGATCCGCGAGACGGGCCGCCAGATCCGCATCGTCAACCACTTCTCGTACAGCGACGGCACCACCGGGCTGGCCGGGCTCCAGTTCGCCGACGGCACCACCCTGCCGCTGGGCGAGCTGGCGATGCTGGGCGGCACGACGGGCGACCTGCTGACCGGCACGGCGACCGATGACGTGCTGCTGGGCCAGGATGGTGACGACCGGCTGAGCGGCAGCGGCGGCAACGACACGCTGGTCGGCGGGATCGGCAACGACACGCTGGACGGCGGTGCGGGCAACGACACCTATGTCTACCGGCCCGGCGACGGGCGCGACACGCTGCTCGACACCAGCGGGTTCGACACCATCGAGATGGGGCCGGGGATCACCCGCGGCGGGATCTACTTCGCGCGCTTCGGCAACGACCTGCACATCCGCTTCCGCGGCCGGCCGGCCGACGAGATCATCGTGACCGGGCGGTTCAATCTGGCCGGCGACGGCGCGTCCTACGTGGAGCGGATCGACTTCGCCGACGGCACCCGCTTCGACCTGACGCGGACCGACATCGCGCTGGAGACGGTTGCGACCGCCGCCAACGAGCAGCTCTTCGGCTACAACGTCGGCGACCGGATCGAGGGCGGGGCAGGCAACGACTCCATCCTCGGCTACGCCGGTGACGACACGCTGGTCGGTGGGAGGGGATCGGATTCCCTTGACGGCGGAGCCGGCAACGACCTGCTGGACAGCCGCGACGATCCGGGCACCGACGGCGCCCGCGACGTGGCCTATGGCCGCGACGGCGACGACACCATCCTGGGCGGCGGCGGCGGCGATGTGCTGTACGGCGGCACCGGGAACGACAGCATCGACGGCGGGGAGGGCAACAACTCCATCGACGGGGAGGACGGCGACGACCTCCTGATCGCCGGGAGCGGCCACGACACCGTCTATGGCCGGGCCGGCAACGACACGCTGGCCGCCGGGGCCGGCAACGACACCCTTTACACCGGCGCCGGGGACGACCTGATCCGCTATGGCGGCGGCAGCGACACCATCACCAACGAAGGCGGCAACGACGTTCTGGAGATGGGACCCGGCATCGCGCCGGAGGATGTGTATTTCGCGCGTTTCGGGAAGGATCTTTACGTCCGCTTCCGCAATTCGGGCGAGCAGATCGTTCTGACCGGGCGTTTCAACGGGGCGGGCGACGGGACCAGCTTTGTGCAGACCCTGCGCTTCGCCGACGGGTCAACCTTCGACGTGACCCGCAAGGACATCGCGCTGGAGACGGTGGCGAACCCCACCAGCGAGGCGTTGGAAGGCTACAACGTCGGCGACGTCATCCGCGGCATGGCCGGCAACGACACCATTTACGGCTACGCTGACAACGACACCCTCGACGGTGGGGCCGGCAGCGATTCCATCCTCGGCGGCACCGGCAACGACAGCCTCGATGGCGGCGACGGCGGCGACACCCTCGACGGCGAGACCGGCGAAGACACGCTGTCCGGTGGTCTCGGCAACGATTTCCTCTATGGAGGGGCGGGCCGCGACACGCTGTCCGGCGGCGACGGGGCCGATTACCTGTATGGCGGCGCCGATGACGACATTCTGAACGGCGATGCCGGAAACGACACGCTGGAAGGCGGCGACGGCAACGACACGCTGATCGGCGGGGAGGGCACCGACACGCTGTTCACCGGTCTCGGCGACGACCTCGTCCGCTACGACGGCGGACGCGAGACCATCAACAACAGCGGGGGGCAGGACATTCTGGAGATCGGTGGCGGCCTGTCGGCGTCGGATCTCTATTTCGCGCGCTTCGCCGACAACCTCCATCTGCGCTTCCGCGGCCGGTCGGACGAGGTGATCCTCGCCAACCGCTTCAGCGGGGCGGGGGACGGCGCGTCCTACCTCCAGACGCTGCGCTTCGCCGACGGCACGCTGGTGGACATCACCAACCCGATGCTGGTGCTCGACACGGTGGCGACGGACGCGGATGAGAAGCTGGAGGGCTACAACGCCAACGACACCATCCAGGGCCTGGGCGGGGTCGATTCCATCTATGGCTATGCCGGCGACGACCTGTTGGACGGCGGCGCCGGGAACGACCTGCTTTATGGCGGCGCCGGCAACGACCGGTTGCTGGGCAACATTGGCGACGATCGGCTGGAGGGCGGGGACGGCAACGACACGCTGGAAGGGGGGGACGGCAACGACCTGCACTACGGCCAAGCCGGCGACGACGTCATCATCGCAGGCAACGGAACCGATAACGTCGAGGGTGGCGCCGGGGATGACACGGTCAGCGGCGGCGCGGGCGATGATACGGTGTTCGGTGGCGCCGGCAACGACAGTCTGAGCGGCGACGACGGCAACGACAGGCTGTACGGCGAAGCCGGCGACGACACGCTGGAGGGTGGCGCCGGCACGAACACGATCTCGACCGGCCTCGGCGACGATCTGATCCGCCACAGTGGCGGGCAGGACACCATCACCAACGAGGGTGGCCGGGACGTCCTGGAAATCCGTGCCGGTCTGTCCAAGGCGGACCTCTACTACGCGCGCTTCGGCAACGACCTCTATCTGCGTTTCCGCAACGCGGCGGACGAGATCGTGCTGAAGAACCGCTTCAACGGTGCGGCGGACGGAGCGAGTTATGTCCAGACGCTGCGCTTCGCCGACGGCGCGCTGGCGGACATCACCGACCCGGCGCTGGTGCTGGAGACGGTAGCGACCGACGCGACGGAAAGGCTGGAGGGTTACAACGTCAACGACACCATCCGGGGATTGGGCGGTCACGACACCATTTCCGGCTATGCCGGCGACGATGTTCTGGATGGTGGGACCGGCAACGACCTGCTCTATGGCGGAGCCGGTGACGACACGCTGACCGGAGGCACTGGGACCGACCAGTTGTACGGCGATGCCGGCCGCGACTTGTTGCAGGGTGGGGACGGCAATGACAGCCTGAACGGCGGTGACGGCGACGACACGCTGATCGGCGGACTCGGTGCCGATCAGTATTACGGCGGCGCCGGAAACGACTGGATCGACAACAGCGACGACGTCGGAGCCGGGGCCTCGGGCAATGTGGCCTATGGCGAGGCGGGCAACGACACCATCATCGGCGGCGACGGGGGCGAGACCTTCGGCGGCGGCGACGGCGACGACAGCCTGCTGGGCAACGCCGGGAACGATTGGCTGGAGGGCAACGCCGGCGACGACTGGATCGAGGGCGCGACCGGCAACGATACGCTCAAGGGCGGTGACGGCAACGACACGCTGCTGGGCGGCAGCGGAACCAACACGATTTCGACCGGCCTCGGCGACGACCTGATCCGCCACAGCGGCGGGCGGGACACCGTCACCAACGAGGGCGGCCGGGACATTCTGGAAATCCGTGCCGGCCTGTCCAAGGCGGACCTCTACTACGCGCGCTTCGGCAACGACCTTTATCTGCGATTCCGCAACGCGGCGGACGAGATCGTGCTGACGAGCCGCTTCAGCGGCGCGGCGGACGGGGCGAGCTACGTCCAGACGCTGCGCTTCGCCGACGGCACGCTGGCGGACATCACCGATCCGGCGCTGGTGCTGGAGACGGTGGCGACCGACTCGGCTGAGAAGCTGGAGGGTTACAACGTCAACGACACGATCCGGGGGCTGGGCGGAAACGACACCATCCATGGCTATGCCGGCGACGACCTGCTGGATGGCGGACTCGGAGCCGATACGCTTTACGGCGGGGCGGGTGACGACAGCCTGATCGGTGGGGATGGCAGCGACAGCCTGGATGGCGGCGACGGCATCGACACGCTCGAAGGAGGGAACGGCGACGACACGTTGCTGGGTGGAGCCGGCGATGACACGCTGATCGGCGGGGCCGGCAACGATGTGATCCACAGCGGTGCCGGCAACGACCTCATCCGGTTCGACAGTGGCCAGGACACGCTCTACAACACCGGTGGCGACGATGTGGTCGAACTCGGTGCGGGCTTTGCGTCAGGCAGTCACTATTTCGTCCGATACGGCACCGATCTCTATGTGCGGTTCCAGGGAAGGAGTGACCAGCTCATCATTGCGGGCCGCTTCAACGGGGGCGGTGACGGGGAAAGCTATGTCCAGACGTTGCGCTTTGCGGACGGGACACTGGTGGACCTGACCCGGCAGGATCTGGTGATGACGACCGTCGATACCAGCGCCGGCCAGAAGATCGAAGGCTACAAGGTCGGGGACGTCATCGACGGCCAGGGTGGCAATGACACCATCCTCGGTTATGCCGGCGACGACACGCTGACCGGTGGGGCGGGCTACAACACCATCTACGGTGGCGACGGCGACGACTTGATCGATGGCAGGTCCGGCCAGGGCGAGAATCTGTACGGGGATGCCGGCAACGATACCGTCTATGGCGGCGCCAATGCGGACTGGCTGCGGGGTGGCGCCGGCAACGACGTTCTGGATGCCGGAACCGGCAGCGATATGGCCTTCGGCGACGGCGGTGATGACACCGTCAACGGCGGCGTTGGCGATGATCGCCTCTGGGGGGATGTGATCTCGAACACCGGCAACGAAGTCGTCATCGTGCGGATCAGGCTTGGCGGCTATTACTACAAGTGGTGGCCCTGGGTGCAGCTGACGATTGACGGCACTTTGCTTCTGAATGAAGTCGTGTCAGTCCCTTATTCGCATTGGGAATATCCGTACTACATAGTTGACGGAAGCACGACGGATTATGAATTTGTCCGCGTCGGGGTGGCGGACGCCAATTATTTGTCCCTCCACGTCGTGGATCAGAGATGGCCTGGCTTCAGCGGCTGGGGTGGCGTCGAAGCCCTTGGCTTGGAGGTCAACGGCGTTCCCCTCGGAGCCCCTGGGTTCGTGGAGGAAGGCAAAAGCTACACCTGGAACCTCGAACCTGCGCTGCCGAACCCTCCTCCGGACGAGCCGTCTGGAAACGACGTCATCAGGGGAAATGATGGCAACGATGCGCTTGGTGGTGGGCTTGGCGACGACTTTCTCGATGGCGGAAGCGGCCATGACACGCTTCTTGGCGGGGCGGGCAACGATACCCTCATTGGTGGCATCGGTTCCGACCAGATGTACGGGGGCGCCGGTGACGATCTGATCGACAACCGCGACGATCCCAATGCGGGCGGCATCAATGATCGGTCCTATGGCGGCACCGGAGCGGACACCATCTATGGCGGCGGCGGTGTTGATCTGGCCTATGGCGGCGCCGGCAACGACCTGCTTGTTGGCGGTGGCGGGAACGACAAGCTCTATGGCGAAGATGGTAACGACACTTTGGACGGCGGTGCCGGGGACGATGTTCTTGATGGTGGCGCCGGGGACGATCTGTTCCGTCATGCCGGTCCTGGGCAGGGGCAGGACTCGGTTCGGGGTGGCGGCGGCAACGACGTGCTGGAACTCGGTGCCGGGCTGACGGCGGATCAGCTTTATTACGCGCGCTTTGGTGACGATCTGTACCTCGCCTTCCGTGACACGGGCGACCGCATCGCCGTGATCGGCCGCTTCAACGGCGAAGGGGACGGGGTCAACTACGTCCAGACCCTGCGCTTCGCCGATGGAACGGTGGTCGACCTCACCGCGCCGGGCATCGCGCTGGAAACCTATGGGCTCGCCGCGGCGGAAACGCTGTACGGCTACCGGAACGGCGACCAAATCGAGGGCAATGGGGGCAACGACTCGATCCTCGGTTATGGCGGTGACGACACGCTGAAGGGCGGCGACGGTGCCGACGCGCTGTATGGCGGCCTGGGCAACGACGCGCTCGACGGCGGGGCCGGCGCCGATTACTTGGAGGGCGGCGAGGGCAACGACAGCCTGTCCGGCGGCACGGAGAACGACACACTGTTCGGCGGTGCCGGAAACGACACGTTGAACGGCGGGACGGGCGCCAACGGCATCGACGGCGGGGCCGGCGACGACCTCGTGGTTTATGGCGGCGGAACCGACACCATCGTCGGAGGCGGCGGCAACGACGTGCTGGTCTTTGGGGAAGGCTATGGCGCCGATGGCATGCGTCTGGAGCGTTACGGCAAGGATCTCCATCTCGTGTTCGCTGCCACGGCGCGACGGATCGTCATCGCCAACCGCTTCACCGGCACAGGCGCCGGCGATGGCGTCAACTATCTGCAGACCCTGCGCTTCGCCGACGGCACAGAGATCGACCTGTCCCGTCCGGACATCGTCATCACGACGAACGACGACAACGCTGGCCACATTCTGGACGGCTACAACGCCGGTGACGTGATCCGGGGCAACGGCGGCACGGACTCGATTTACGGGTATGGGGGCGGTGACACGCTGTATGGCGGGGCCGGGGTCGACAGGCTGTACGGTGGCGACGGCGACGACCTGATCGACGGCCGTGACGACACCGCCGGCGACGCCGCCTACGGTGACGGCGGCAACGACACGTTGCTCGGCGGGACGGGCGGCGATGCTCTCTATGGCGGCGATGGCGACGATTGGATCGACGGCGGCGCCGGCGATGATTCCATGGAAGGCGGGGCCGGTGACGACCGTATGGACGGCGGTTCCGGCATCGACACCATCAAGGGCGGTTCGGGCAACGACATCGTCAACGGCGGGTCAGGCAATGACATTTTGTATGGCGATGCCGGTCAGGACACGCTGTCGGGCGATGCGGGCAACGACACTCTCTACGGCGGTGCCGGAAACGACGTGATCGAAGGCGGCGACGATGCCGACACCCTCTACGGCGAGGATGGGGACGACACGCTGGCCGGCGGGCTGGGCAACAACTGGATCGTTACCGGAGCCGGCGACGATCTGGTCCTGTACCAGGGCGGACGAGACACCATCACCGGGGGCGGCGGGAACGACGCCCTGGCCTTCGGAGAAGGGTTTGATGCCGCCAGCCTGCGTTTCGAGCGGTTCGGAGTCGACCTGCACATTCTGTTCAACGGGCTGCCGGACCGCATCGTGGTGGCGAACCGCTTCAACGGGGCCGGCGACGGGGTGAACTATCTCAAGACCATGCGCTTCGCCGATGGCTCGACCTATGACCTGAGCCGTCAGGACTTGGTCATCGACACGCGGGACGACAACGTCCGCCATACCTTGGAAGGCTACAAGTCTGCGGACGTGATCCGGGGCAACGGCGGCGACGACGCGATCTACGGCTATGGCGGCGACGACAGCCTCTATGGCGGGGCGGGCGCCGACCTGGTTCGCGGCGGCGACGGCGACGACCTCATCGACAGCAGCGACGACGGTGCGAGCTTCGACACGCTCTACGGCGATGCCGGGCAGGACACCATCATTGGCGGTGGCGGCAACGACACGCTGTATGGCGGCGACGGCGACGACAGCATCGATGGCGGCGGCGGGAACGATTCCCTGGACGGTGGAGCGGGAACCGACACGCTGTCCGGCGGAAGCGGCAGCGACCTGCTTTTCGGAGGCAGCGGAAACGATGTCCTCGAAGGCGGCGCCGGCAACGACGCCCTGTTCGGCGAGGCCGGCGACGACACGCTGTCGGGCGGTGCCGGCGACGACAGCATCGACGGCGGTCTGGGTGACGATCTGATCCTGTATGAGGGCGGGCGGGACACGATCCTGGGCGGCGGCGGCAACGACGTGCTGTTGATGGGTGAAGGCTTCTCGGCGGGCCAGCTCCATTTCGCGCGGTTCGGAACCTTCCTCGTGCTGCGCTTCCATGACCGGGATGAGCAGATCGTGATCGCCAACCGATTCAACGGCACCGGCGACGGAGTGAATTATCTTCAGACCGTCCGCTTCGCCGATGGCACCGAGATCGACCTGTCGGCCCAGGACCTGCCGCTGCTGACGGTCGGCAGCGAGTCGACGGAGACGCTGTGGGGCTATGCCGGTGACGATTGGATCGATGGCCGCGGGGGGAACGACACGCTGTTCGGTGAGGGTGGAAACGACACGCTGATCGGTGGTTCCGGTTGGGACGAACTGCACGGCGGCGCCGGCAACGATCTGCTGGACTGCCGTGGCGATTCGGGTTCCTCCGACGTTGCGTACGGCGAGGCCGGCGACGACACGCTGATCGGCGGCGGTGGAAACGATCAGCTTTCGGGTGGCGACGGCAACGACGACCTCTACGGCGGGGCCGGCAACGACACGCTGGCTGGTGGGCCGGGCAACGACATCTATCGGTTCGCGCCCGGCGGTGGCAGCGACCGCATCGTGGAAAACGACGCGGACACCGGCACCGACCGCCTCTTGTTCGACAGCGCCGTCGATCCGCACCAGCTGTGGTTCCGCAAAGTCGGGACCGACCTGGAGTTGCAGCTTGTGGGAACCTCCGACAAGATGACGGTCGCCGGGTGGTATTCCGGCACCACTCATCGCTTGGACAGCATTGAGATCGTTGGCGGCCCGGTGTTGCAGGCGTCGTCGGTGGACCAGATGGTTCAGGCCATGGCCGGTGTTGCCCCGCCGGCATCCGGCACGACGAGCATTTCCTCCGGGGCCTATCCGCAGATCGACGCCGTCATCACCGCCTTGTGGCGGTGATGACGGCTGCGGCTGGGAACCAGGTGTAGCGAGGCGAGTCCGGCAGCGGTCCGGGTTATCGCGTTGGCGGCTCCTGTGCGGCGAACGGCGCACAGGAGATGCCGAATTTGCGGATGTTTCGCCCCGGCATTCGATGGTGTGGATTTTGGCTGAAGCAGGAGGGGTCTTTCCGCCAGGTTCCGCAGACGAACTCGGATGGAGCGAGCCCCTTCAGGGTTTTGAGCCTGCATGCGAAGCTGTAGGCAGCCACGAAGTCGGCGAGGTGTTGCCGGAACTGGTCGTCGCTGTCGTCGCCGCGGACACGAAGGAGCTGAACCACCCCAAGGACGGGGCGAACGCGATGACTTACAGCCGCTCGCCCGCCGTTCCGTGTAAGGCCCGGTTTCCAGAACTCCCCGCGGTCAGCCGCGCCTGCGATCAGGTGCCGTTCGCCGCATGGTCGCTAGCTCAGAACGTCATGGAGATGGCCAGTTCGGCCGAGCGGGGACGGCCCAACACCCAGCTTGTCGTTCCGCCTGCCACCGCATAGATCTCGTCGAACAGATTAACGGCGCGCAGGCTCAGCTTGGTGTTGTGGGTCGGCCGGTAATCCAGGCCCGCATTGACCACCGTGTAGGCGGGCCGGACGACGGTGTTGGCGGCGTCGGCGTAGGTCTTGCCGACATAGTGCATGCCGATCCGCGCCTCCCAACCCGGCAGGAAGGCCCAATTCACCCAGGCGTTGGCGGTGCGCTCCGGCACACCGGTCGGCACGTTGCCGGCGTAGGACACGGCGCGACCCGACGCCGTTTGGCTGAAGTCGTCATATTTTGCCCGCAGCAGCGCGCCGTTCACGTCCACCCTCACGCCCTCCCACAGGCCGAGCGACAGCGACGCCTCCAGCCCCCGTGACGACTGCTGGCCGACCTGAACGGTGATCCCCGGTCGGTTGGGATCGGTGGTCAGCAGCTTGTCCTTGACGATGTGATAGGCGGCGAGCGTCCATTCGCCGCGTCCCTCCATGAAGGACTGCTTGACGCCGACCTCGACCTGACGGCCGGTGGACAGGTCGAAATCCTTTTGTGCCGCCGACAGCGAGATCAGGTTCCCTACCGGATCGACCGCCGTGGCGTACTGCCCGTAAAGGGCGAGGCCGGGGATCACCTCGTAGACCGCGCCGGCCCGCCAACTGGTGGCGTGGAAATCCTTGTCAAAGCTGGTGCGGGCGACGGGATCCTCGCGGTGGATCGACGGTGCGTCGTGGCGCAGCCCGCCGATCAGCGCCAGCCTGTCGGTGACCGACAGCCGGTCTTCCAGGAACAGCGCATACTGGTCGGTCTTCGACCGCAGCCGCGCCGTGGTGCCCGCAAGATTGACGAACAGGCCGGGCGACGGGTCGAAGGGATCAACGCCGCTGGTCCCGTCATAGGGCGAATTGCTGCTGTTCTTGAAGGTGATCCGGTTGACGTCGAAACCGCCGACCAGCTCGTTCCTCATGCCGAACAGCCGGCTGCGCCACGTCGCGTCGAAGCGGTCGCCGACCTGACGCTGGTCATGATAGATCTCGATGTAGCTGCTGCGGTTGATCCGCTGCGTGGTGGCGCTCCAGGCGTAGCTCTCCACGTTCTTCCAATGCCGGTGGCTCGTCAGGTGGTAGGCGGTGTTGCGCAGTGTGAGGGCGTCCGACACCGTCCATTCGGACTTGAGCTGGGTCCAGTTGTCGCGGTAGCGGATCGCGCTGTCGGCCACGTTGAAATTGCGATGCCGCAGCGCGCGGTCGATGCCGCCGTTGATGAGCGGGGTTCCGAAATACTCTTGCGGCTGCTGGTCGCCGTAGTCGTTGGAGAGGGTGACGGACACGTCCGGCGTGGCCCGGAACGTCACCGCCCCGGACAGCGCAAGGTTTTTCGTATCGCCCCGGTCGACCCAGCCCTTGGACCGGTTGCCGCTCACGTCCAGGCGGTAGGACAGTGTCTCGGTCAGCGGACCTCCGCTGCCGAAGGCGGCGCGGCGCTGGGCGTCGGTGCCGATGGCGACCATGGCTTCGTTGCGGAAGTCCGTGGTCGGGCGCTTCGGCACCACGTTGACGACACCGCCGATCGCACCCTCGCCATAAAGCACGGAGGCCGGGCCGCGCAGCACCTCGACGCGCTCCGCCGACCACGTGTCGAAGGGGAAGGTGACGGTCCCAGACCCGACATAAAGCCGCGTCCCATCGTAGAGCTGCATCACCGATCCATGACCGGAGAAGCCGCGGGTCGCCAGGGACGAGCCGCCGTTGCCGGGTGCGGCCAGCGAGCTGAAGCCGGTGGCGTTCTGGGTGACGGCCTCGGTCACGCTGGTCTGCCCGCGGTCGCGGATGGTCTGGCCGGAGATCACCTCGACGCTGGCCGGCGTCTCCAGCGGGGTGAGGCCCAGGCGGCTGCCCCCGGTGTTCGGAGCGTCGAGAGTCAGCCCGGCAGGGACGGCCTCCATGCGCTGTCCAGTCACAGTGACGGGAGGAAGCGTGACCGGGGGCTCGCCGTCCTCCGCGAGGGCGGCGCCCGGACCGAACGAGGCCGACAGCAGGAGCAGGGGCGCCAGGGACCGTGGCCGGAAACCTTCGAAGCAGGTGGAAAAGGTGGACATGGATATTCTCCGGCGGAGTTGGGTCGGGACGAGCAGCGGCATTCCGTGGAACGGGTGCGTTCCGCGGCGGCCGGGTGAAGCGGGGTCAGGCGATCGGGACGGGGCGAACGGTCAGGCAGCGTCAGCCCATGGCCGTTTCCTCCGGCGGTGGGTTGCGGTGCAGGACATCCTCCTTGGACGGGCAGCCGGTCAGCAGATGATCATGGACAATGCGGTCGATCCGTTCCGGTGTCAGATCGCCGTACCAGACCGCATCGGGCTGCACGACCAGCAACGGCCCGCGGTTGCAGGGGTAGAGGCAGCTCGTCCGCGCGCACATCACCCGGCGCGGGCCGGCGTTCAGGGCACGATGTCCTTTCATCGCCTCGCGCAGACGCTGATACAGCGCGTCGGCACCACGGTGCAGACAGCGCGCACCGACGCAGACGAAGACCTGCCGGCCATGCTCGGGAATGGCCGACCAGCCGGGTTTGCCCAGGCTGGGGTCCGTCTCGCGCACGTCGGCCAGCCTTTCCGCCGGACCGGCGGCGATGCGGTCGAGCGCGGCGGGCAGGTCCAGAGCGCTTTCCACCGGTGGCGCCAGACGGACCGTCATGCCGGCGCCCTGCGTGCCGGCCCAGTGGCTGAGCGCGCCCGGCAACCAGGCCGACAGGCTGGGGTCGGCGGGCACCATGCTCGGGATCACCAGCGCTTCCGTCACGCCCGCCCGCTCCAACTCCGCCAGCACCGCCGGCAGGGCGGGGCCGCACAGGTCGGCGTGTGCGGTCCTCATCGTCACCGTCTCGCCGCGCGCGGCGTGGAGATCGGCGAGGGCCGCAGCAAGCGCCTTCACGTTCTGCCCCTGGTCGAAGGACGCGCGTCCGTAAAGAACGATGGCGCGCACGGGTACGGGATGGGACGATGTCATGGTGTGGTCCTCCGTCAGGCCGCCGGGCGGCGGCGCATGAGCCACAGGAAGAAGGCGCCACCGACGAGCGCGGTGACGACGCCGACGGGAATCTCGCGCGGGGCGAACAGGGTGCGGGCGGCGACATCCACCCACAGGAGGAGCAGAGCGCCGCCCAGCGCCGCCACTGGCAGCAACGCCCGCAGATGGCCGCCCACCAGCATCCGGGCGATGTGGGGCAGAACCAGCCCGACGAAGCCGATGCCGCCGCAGGCCGACACCAGCGCGCCGGTCATCAGCGCGGTGACCACGAACAGCTCCAGCCGCAGGCGGCCCGGGTCGGTGCCCAGCGAGCGGGCCGCGTCGTCGCCCAGCGCCAGGGTGTTGATGGTCTCGGCGCGCAGCCACAGCCAGAGCAGCCCGGCGATGGTCAGCCCGGCGGGAATGGGCAGGACGCTCCAGCGCGCGGTGCCGAAGCCGCCCATCATCCAGAACAGCGCCGCGTCGGCGCCGCGGTCCGTCCCCGTGACGATCAGGGCGTTGGTGACGGCGTGCAGGATGAAGGCGACCGCGACTCCCGTCAGGACCAGCCGCTCGCCGGTCACCACCCCGCTGCGTCCGCGCGCGGCCGCGAAGACGGCCAGCATGGCGGCGAGCGCGCCCAGGAAGGCGGCGACCGGCAGGCCGAGCACCCCTGCGACCGTTCCGGCGTACAGGATCACCATCACCGCCCCCACCGAGGCGCCCGCCGACACGCCGAACAGGTAGGGGTCGGCCAGCGGATTGCGCGTCAACACTTGAAGCACGGCGCCCACCGCCGCCAGCCCGGCCCCGGCCAGGACGCCCAGCAGCACGCGCGGCAGCCGCAGCTCCCAGACGATGTTGCGTTCGGCCCGGCTGACGTCGGGGGGCGGGGCGAGCGACGGCCACAGCTCGTGCGCGATCACCGCCCAGACCTTGGGGGTGGAAATGCCGGCGGCGCCGAATCCGACGGCGGCGACCGTGGACAGGGCCAGGACGGCGGCCAGCGCCAGGGACAGGTGCAGCAGGCGTGACCGGCTCATCGAGCAAAGCGCTCCGGGTGGAGGGTTCGCGCCATTCGTTCCAGCGCATCGACGTTGCGGGTGGAGGGCGTCTGCTCGGCATAGGTCAGCACGATGAATTGACGCTTGCGCACCGCCTCGACGTCGGCCAGTTGCGGAGCGGCGGTCAGGTGGCGGATGGCGGCCTCGGCGGGCACGCGGTGGTCGCTGACGATGATCCATTGCGGGTCGCGCCGCACCATGTCCTCCCAACTGACCCGGACGTAGCTGTTGGGAATGTCGTCGAAGATGTTGCGTCCGCCGGCCAGATCCATCAGAAGGCTGGTCATCCCCTCGCGCCCCACCGACAGCGGCGCGCCATCGGTGTGGCACTGGTCGCAGTACATCACGCGTGGCCGCTCCGCGACCGTGCCGGTTCGGTCGGTCACTGCGGCGACGCGGCGGCGGAAATCGGCAACCATGGCCTCGGCGCGCTCCGCGATGCCGAAGATGCCTCCGAGCGCCAGCAGGTCGGCGTAGAGCGTGTCCATGCTGATCGGTTCCCGAGGACCGATGCGGATGCAGCTTTCCCGCAGCGTGTAGGTGGCGACCCCCATCTCCGCCAGCCGGGCCGGGGTGAGGCCGCGCGCCTCGCTGAAGCCGTAGCTCCAGCCGGCGAACAGGAAGTCCGGATCGGCGGACAGCACCGCTTCCAGGCTCGGGGATTGGTCGGGAAGGCGGGGCAGAGCCGCCACCACGCCGGGCGGCGCGATCAGCCGGTGCTCGGCCCCCTCGATGCCGGAGACGGCGACCAGCCGGTCGGCGAGCCCAAGATCCAGCATGGTCTGTGTCATGTTGGTGTCGTGGACCATGGGCCGCTTGGGGGGGGAGGCGAAGCGGGCGGTTTCGAAGCAATTGGCGACCTCGACCGGATGGGGCCGGGCACGGGTGTTTGCGTGGGCATTCGCGTGGGCGCTGCTGCCAACGCCTAGCATCAGGGCAAGCGCCAGAGGAAGGCCGCGGAGAGGAAACGGGATCATGTGCGGTCCGATCTGTGATCCGTCAGAGGGGACAGGTCGATGCGCAACCGGCCGTCGCCGGGATGGCGGTCCACCGTTGCGGCGACGCGGTAGACGGCGGTCAGCCGCTCCGGGGTCAGCGCCTCCGCCGGCGCGGCGTCGGCCTGAAGGCGCCCATCCGCCATCAGCAGGACACGGTCGCACCAGCGTGCCGCCAGATCGATGTCGTGCAGCGTTGCCACCACCGTGATCCCGAGGCCTCTCACCAGGTCGAGCACGGCGAAGCGGTGGTGAATGTCCAGATGGTTGGTCGGTTCGTCGAGCAGCAGGATGCGCGGGCGCTGCGCCAGGGCGCGGGCGATCATCACCCGCTGGCGCTCCCCGCCCGACAGATGCTCGATTGGCCGGTCCGCCAGGGCGCTCAGTTCCAGGCGGGTCAGCGCGTCCTCGACGATGAAGCGGTCGTCCGCTCCGGCTCCCGCGAAGGCGGAGCGGCGATGGGCCAGGCGCCCCATGGCAACCACGTCGCGCACGGTGAAGCCCAGCGCCGCGGTGGCGTCCTGAGCCTGGAGCGCAAGCCGGCGAGCCAGTTCCGCCGGGCGTAGGGTCTGCGGATCGTCGCCCTCGATGCGGATGCGTCCCACCGCAGGGACCTGCAACCCGGCAAGGCAGCGCAGCAACGTGGTCTTGCCGCACCCGTTCGGCCCGAGAATGCCGAGAAAGGCGCCCTCCGGGACGGCAAAGCCGATGTCCGACAGCACGGTGCGCCCACCCAGCCGGCAATGCAGCCCCTCGACCGCGACGGCCGGGCGGCCTTCCGCGCGGACGGACGGGGCCGAAGGGGTCGCGGTGGAACGGGGTGTTGGGAAAGGCGGTTGCGCCATCCATGCTTCCTGCCGTTGCGGGCGGGGAGAGCAGGCGGACGTCTTGCGGAGCGTATGCCGCTTCCAAAACGGAATCCGGCTGGGCGCATGGCAAGCGTTTCACCGGGACACCCCGCCCGAGGACGTTTCGTTGTGGTGCTGGCAGGTCTCCTGGCTTGCGGATCGCCGCCGCTCCGTCCGGCCTTCCCAGCGCCGACGGGCGCCAGTGGCGGAAAATGACGGAACGGCTCACCGCTCACAGTTGCGGGGGCAGCCCCGGTCTCGCCGCAGGGCGCGGCTCACCGGGTTCCCTCTTAGCTTCCGGCAGAAGCCGCCGGAAGAACCAGTACCGGCACCATTCATGGGGAACCCCGCCGTTCCGGTCAAGCTTTGTGAACGAAGGATTCCAGGAAAAGCTTCGAGAACCGCGATGCGGATCGTTTCCGTGGCGAAGTCCGGTCACGGCGTGCCGGGAGCAACCGTTTCGGGAACATAGATCAGGCGCCCGTCCGGCAGGCGGTAGGTCGTTCCCGCAAGGACCCCCCGGCCCTCACCGATGGTTCCGGTCGATTCGTAGCGGGTCAGTTCCCGCCCGTCCTTCACCGTGATGCGCATGTCGGATTCGCCGGGATTCTCCACCACGACGGCCTTGGTCGACGAGAAGGGGTTGAGCGGGTTGCGCGCGATGACGATCATCAGGATGCCGATGACCACCAGGAACAGGTCGATCAGGTTCACCACCGACAGGATCGGATCGTCGGCGTCGTCATGGTCGAGAAAGCGCATCAGCCGGCCCCCCCGGCTTCGGCCAGGGACCGCTCCACCGCCCGCAGATCCTCCAGCAGCCAGCGGCGGCGGAAGGTCAGGATGAAGAAGGCGATGCTGGCCGCCACCAGAGCCAGGATGACCGCGGAGAAGGCCACCGTCAGGTTCTCGCCGATGCCCTGGGCGTCGTTGCGGGTCAGGGCCAGCAGGGCTGGCCCCATCGGGATCATCGTCGCCACCAGCCCCAGCATCGGTGCGCTGCGGGCCACCACCCGCAGCCATTCCAGCCGCTTCATGATCCACAGCTCCAGATCGTCGCTGCCGCATCCCGTGCGGTTCCGGTGGGCGATGAGTGGCGAGCGGTGCATGCCGCGGCGGCGTTGCCACGCCTCCACCGCGAAGGCCCCCAGCGCCGTCAGGCTGTAGGCCAGCGACGCCAGGATCAGCAGCAGGACGGGCAGCAGGAACAGACGGGCGATGTCGTAAAGCCCGCTTTCCAGGATGGTCATGATGGAGTCCTCGAAGATGAGAGCCGGCGGTTGGCGCCGGCTTGCCGGGCGGCTCCGCCCAGCACGAACAGGAAGAGAAGGCCCAGACCGGCCCAGGCACGCCACGCCGCGGATTCGGCCCCGCCGTCCGCCGGAACCGGGGTCATCACCGCCCCCCGCACGGCTTCGGAAACGGCGTCGGACGGAGTGATTTCCGCGGAAGGGGAGGGGGCGGATGGTTCCACCGCCGGGGCGTGGCCGGCGGCCATGGCTTTCATGAAGGCAGCGCTGGCCGGAGTCCCGGCGCTCACCCCATGGTCGCGCGCCAGCACCTGCCAGCGTTCGACCAGTTCGCGGCGCGTCCGGTCGTCGGCGTCCCAGTAGCCCTTGCGGACTGCTTCGGCCATCCGTTCGATCACCTGCGCCTGGGCCGTGGGGTTGTGCCGTTCGAACCAGCCGTTCATGCCGAGGTTCCGGCGGTCCCGGATGTAGGTGTCGTGGACCGCCTGCCACTGGTCGGCCCGCACCGTCTCCGGCGCCGTCACCTGCCAGCCCCACAGGTTGTTGACCGTCTTCACGATCTCCGTGGTGCCGGCGTAGCCCTCCGCCTGCATGGCGCCGATCCAATGGGGGTTGAGATAACGCGACCTCAGTTCGTCGGCCAGGAAGCGGGCGGCGCCGGTGACACGCGCCTGCGTCTCGCGCAGGTCGGCGATGTAGAGCGAGGGGCTGCCGCCGTCGAGACGCCGCACCGCGAGCGCCAGCCCGCCGAGATACTCGAAGGGGTGGTCGGTGGACAGCACGCCGTGCAGCCGCGACGAGCGGGCGAGCACCGCCGCCTGGACGCCGCGCAACGTCTCGGCGAAGAGGTTTCCATCCTCCGCCGGCAGCCGCACCCCCCAGTCCCGCGCGCCATAGGCGTATTGCAGCCGGTCGAGGAACGCGTCGGCCAGCGCGGCGTCATGCGTCCAGTGCGTGAAATCGAGCACCGCATCGGTCAGTCCGCTGCCGTAATCCCCCGGCTCGTTGCCGAACAGCCGCAGCCCGGCCAGCTCCTGCGCCCGTTCCGGCGCGACGCCCTGCGCGATCAGGCTCCGCGCCGTCTCGGCGCTGTGGCGGGCCACGGCGTTGCTCGGCTCGTCCAGCCGGGCCAAGCGGTCGATGGCTCCGGCCAGCAGGCGCATGAAACCGTCGAACTGGTCGCGGTAGACGCTGGTCACCTGGAGAACCACATCGATGCGCGGGCGCCCGAGTTCGGCCGCCGGCACGATGTCCAGCGCCGTGACCCGGCCTCCGCCGTCCCACACCGGACGCAGCCCCAGAGCGTGAAGCACCTGGCTTTCCAGCACGCCCAGATGGCGCATCGCCTCCGATGACCACAGCGAGACGGCGATCTTCTCCGGCACGGCCCCGTCATGCTCGGCCCGGTAGGCGTCGACCAGCTTGGCCAGGGCGTCGGCCCCCGCCTCGTAGGCCGCGCGGGTGGGGATCTTGTCCGGCTCGAAGGCGGCGATGTTGCGCCCGCTCGGCACATCGGGATTGCGCACCGGATCGCCGCCGGGTCCCGGCCGGACGAAGCCGCCGGACAGGCCGACCAGCAGAGCCTCCACCTCCTGGGGGTCGGCCAGATGCCGGTCGAGGGCGGCGGCCCTTTCCAGCAGACCGCGCAGTTCCGGATCGGCCACCGCGTCCAGTGCCACCCCCTCGCGCAGATGGCGGTGCAGCAAGCGATAAGGCTCCGTCTCCTTGAGGGTGTCGAACGTGTCGGCGAAGACCTCCCGCGGTTCGAGGCCGAGACGGCGGTAGAAGGGCTCTCCCAGTTGCTGCATGACCGTGGCGATGCGATGCTCGGGGGCGGCCGGGTCACCGAAGGTGTGCAGTCCCAGCGGCATGGCGTGGCGGGCCAGTTCGTGCAGATGGTCATGGAGCGCCGCCAGGAAGCCGTTGAAATCCGCGCTCATCCGTTCCTCGTCCCAATCGAGATCGCGGGTGATGCCGGCCTCCGCCGCCGCCGTCCGGATGCGCTCGGCGGTGCGGTCACGGGTGGCGCCTCCGTCGAGCTGGCCATGCTCATGGACCAGCGCGTGGAGGTCGCGCAGTTCGTCATACAGCCCGGCGGGGGCAAAGGCCGGGGTCTGGTGGCTGACGGTGACGGCGCGGCCCCGCCGCCTGGTCTGGATCGCCTCGCCGATGTTGTCCTGGATGTAGGGATAGAAAACCGGCAGGGAGCCGACCGCCAGGATCGGGAAATCATGGGCCCACAGGCCGCGTTCCTTGCCCGGCGTCCATTCCTGGGTGCCGTGGGTGCCGAAATGGATCAGCGCATGGGCCGCCAGCGCCTGCCGCACATAGAGATAGACGGCGAGGTAATAGTGGTCCGGCGGCATTTTGGCATCGTGATAGGCGTGGCCGGGCGTTCCGCCGCGCGGCGGCTGGGGCAGCAGGGTCAGCTTGCCCAGACTCAGGCGCGGAACCACGAAGCGCGCCTCGCCGTCGATGGTGCGGACCGCCCAATGCTCCTCGGGCCGGCCCCAGCGGTCGGTGACGGTGGCGCGGACCGTCTCCGGCAGGGCGGCGAACCACGCGGCGTAGCGGGCGACCGGGAAACTCCCGGCCAGCCCGGCGGCCAACAGCTGGTCAAGCGTCTCGGGCCGGTACAAGCCGCCGAGCATCGCCTGCCCCGCCTCGATCAGCCGGGCCTCTTCGGTCGGCGGCACGTCGTAGCCGGCGGCGGCGAGCGCGCCGGTCAGCCGTTCCAGGCTGCGCGGCACGTTCAGGTTCGAGGCCGCCAGATTCTTCTCGCCCGGTGGGTAGTTCCACACCATCACGGCTAGGTTCTTGTCGGCGTTGGCCGTGCGGCGCAGGGCGGCGAGCGCCGCCGCCTTGTCGAGCAGGACCGCGACCTGTTCGGCGATGGGCACGGGTTCGCCCCTTTCCACCGCCTCGATCACCAGCGGATCGCTCATCCCCCAGCCTTCCGGCACCGCCAGGAACGGCGCCACCAGCTGGGGCGGAACGCCGACGGGCGCGCGGCGCCAGTCCTCCGGCCCGCCGTCGCGATAGCCGAGGGTCTGCAAAACCGGAATGCCCAGGTTCTCGAACTCGGCGCGGCGGGCGGGACCGTTCTGCATGTGATGCAGGTTGACCAGCAGCGCGGCGCCCGCCGGCTGCAGAAGAGACCGCAGCGCCTGCGGGTCGGCGGCGTCGAACCAGATCGGCAGCGGCGCCATCCCACGGGCCTCGGCCCCGGCCACCAGGGCGTCGATCACCCCGGTCTGCATCGCCGACAGGCTGCCGGCGTGAAAGGCGAAGGCGACCCGCGGCGCGTCGGCGGGCCAGCGGTCCGCGCCCCAGGCGAAATAGTCCGCGACCTGTGGAAAAAGCCGCGGCGCCGCCGGATGATAGACGCCGCTCTTCGGCAGGGGCTCCGCCGGAGCCAGGGCGCCAGCGTCCCCGCCCGTCCGCCATTCCCGGATGTAGGCGGCCATGCGGCGCAGATTGGCTTCGCCGCCGTTGGCGTAATAGGCGATCAGGCGCCGCGCGTGCTCCGGGGCCACGCCTCCGAAGGCGGGAAGGCCGCCCCCGACCTGGAGCCAGGGCACGCCGGCATCGTCCAACGCCGTCCCAAGCGCCTGTCGCACCATGGCGAGATCGCTTGGACGCGGTGTGTCGAGGATGACGAGGTCGGCGCCGGCCAGCCATGCCGCCGGCTCGCCCGTTGCGGTCTCGACGCGCAGGCTGTCCAGCGTCACCCCGGCCTCGTCGGCGAAGCGGGCGAGGCGCTCCAGCTTGCCGGAAAGCACGAAGCTGTTGGTGGCGACCCGGACCGTTGGGCGCGGTGGAACCTCCGTCGCCCGCGCCACCGCCATCCCGGCGGCGCACAGGCACAGAGCCACGATCAATCGTGAAAGGAGCGTCATGTCAGAAGCTGTGGTTCAGGCCGACCCAGTAGAGCCGCCCTTCTTCCGCATAGGAGAAGATCGGGGATTTTTCGGCCAACCGCTGGTCGGTGAGGTTCTGGATGCCGCCGCGCAACACCACGCTGTCCGTCAGCTCCCGGCTGAGGTCGAGCGACAGCAGCGTGTAGGCCGGCAGGCGCGTCGCCGCGCCCGAGGAGGGGGTGAGCGCCTGTTGGCCGACATACTCGGTGCGCAGCCGTGCGGTGAAGCGTTCGACCGGGCTCCAGGCCAGTGTGGCGTTGGCGCGGTGCCGGGGACGTTCACTCAACTCCAAACCGGTGCCGCGGTCCTCGCTGTCGAGGAAGGTGTAGTTGGCGTCGAGGCGCAGGTTCGCCGGCAGGTCGACTCCTCCTCCCAGCTCCATTCCTCGGATGCGGGCCTCGTTGATGTTCTGATAGGTGCGGATTTCCCGGCCGCGGACGCCGCAGAAGCGGGTGCAGGCGGACTCGATCAGGTTCTCCAGGTCGTTCTGGAACAGGGTGGCGCGAAGCGACCAGGATTCGGCCCGGTACTCCGCTCCCAACTCGTAGGCGGTGCTGGTTTCCGGCTCCAGGGCCGGGTTGCCGACCACGGTGAAGCGACCGGCGGCGGCGGCGGCCTGATACTGCGGCGAGAGCTGCTTCAGCGTCGGCGCCTTGAAGCCCTTGCCGACGCCGCCCTTCACGGTCAGCGCGTCGGTCAGGTGATGGACCAGATAGGCGCGCGGGCTGTGCTGCCAGCCGAACGCCTCGTGATGATCGGCGCGGTCGCCCAGCACCAGCGACCAGTCGGCGCCGAGGCTGATCTCGTCCTGGAGGAACAGGGCGTGATGGATCGCCTCCGCCGAGCCGGCGCGGTTGACCGTGCTGTCGGTCAGGCGCTCGCGGTGCCATTCGCCGCCCAGCGTCACGCGGTTCCAGGACAGCACCGGCACGCTGACATGGCCATCGACGATGTCGTCGGTGAGCGTCTGCGGATCGGTCGGCACGCCGGACGAGCGCCGGCTTGTGCGGTCGAGCGTGGATCGGTAGGCGCGCAGGCTGGTGTCGCCCCAACTCCAGCCTCCCGTGTGGGCGAGTGAGAGGTGTCGGCGGTCAATTATGTCGGTCGTTGTGTAGATCGAGGCGGGGGTGGCGCCGGATTGGACGGTGTAAGCCCTGGTCTCGTGCCCCTGCCCATAGGACAGGTCGATCCGCTGCGCCTCGTCGGGTGTCCAGATCAGCGTGGCGCCGCCGGATGCGGCCCGCCGCCGCTCCAACTCGGTCAGGCGCGGATCGGCCAGGGCACGGGTTGGCTCGCGCCCCTGGCTCTGGCTGGTGACGCTGAGGCCGAGGACTCCCGGCACCAGCGGCCCGCCGGCGTAGGCGCCCAATTGGCCGCTGTCGCCGCCCGTCCCGGCCGTCAGCCCGCCCTGGGCGGACAGGCTGCCGTGCCAGGCATCGGTGGCGCGGCGGGTGATGACGTTGACGACACCGCCCAGAGCCTCCGACCCGTAGAGCGACGACATCGGCCCGCGCACCACCTCGATGCGCTCGATGGCTTCCGGCGGCACCCAGTTCAGGTCGTAATCGGCGTGCGCGATGGCGTTGCCGGCGGTGTTCACGCGCTTGCCGTCCATCAGGATCAGCGTGTGCTCCGCCGGCATGCCGCGGATGGAGATGCCGCGGCGGTTCAGCCCGATGCCGCCGACCATGATGCCGGGCGTGCCGCGCAGGGCGTCGGCCAGATCCTGCACCGGGCGCTGCAGAAGTTCCTCTCCCGTGATGACGGTGACGGTCGCCGGGGCGTCGGCCAGCGAGCGTTCGGTGGTCGTCGCGCTGACCACGACCGGTTCCAGAATGGCTGGACCATCCGCCGATGCCCCGGCAGGGCACAACAGGGCCGGTGAAGCGGCGAGAAGGCAAGAAAGTACCGTCCCCGCCCGAGGGCGGGCGCGGCTTACACGGCGATTCATGAATATCCCCCAAAGTCCCCCTGGCGTGTGAGAACCTATCACACCAACGATGTTACGTTATAACATTACATATCGTTTTCACGTCAACCCCCTCTGTTCCGTGAGCGCAACCGCATGTCCGCAGGCGGCGCAGCCGGTCGAGCAAGCGCCGCCGCAGCCCCAGCTGGGGCCAGCGGGCGAACAGGCTGTTAAAGGACGGGCGGGAGTTGCCCCTTTACGAATTGACCGGCGCCATGGGGGAGGGCCCGGGGGGCCTTGGCGGGAACCACCTGCCGCCTGGCGGACGGGCGCCTGATCTGCGTGTCCGAGGCGGCGGCTCCGGACGGGGCGGGGCTCGACCGCGGTTGGGGAACCTCCGCAGCCGGCCACCGCATCGGCAAGGATGGGCTTGCGGCCGCGGCGGCGGTCCGCTCGCTTCGGATCAGAAGGCCGCGCGGAACAGGTCCTGGAAGTCCGGCTCGCTGGTGTGGCGCGGGTTCCAGCGGTTGTAATCGGCCGCATAGCTGCGCCGGGCCATTTCGTCCAGCCGATCCTCGGTCACGCCCACATCGCGCAGACGCGGCGGGATGCCGAGATCGGCGCACAGCGTCCGCAGGGCGTCCACGGCGGCTTCCGCCGCCCGCTCCTGGGACAGGCCGGCGGTGTCCATCCCCAAAATCGCAGCGACCCGGGCCATGCGCTCCGGCTTGGCCGGCGCGTTGAAGGCCGCCGCGTAGGGCAGGCAGACCGCGTTGGCCAGGCCGTGCGGGACGGGGAACAGGGCGCCGACCGACATCGCCATGCAATGCACGTTGCCGAGGCCGGTGACGCCGAAGGACATCGCCGCCAGCGCCGACCCGCACAGCATGTCCAGCGCCGCCGGAACGTTGGTCCGGTCGGCGACGAAGGGGCGGATGCTGCCGGCGATCAGCGTCATCGCGTGCAGGTTCACGGCGTCGGAAAAGACCGTCGCCCGCTTCGACAGGTAGGATTCGAAGGCGTGCACGAAGGCGTCGATCCCCGCATGCGCGGCGACGTGGGCTGGCATCGAGCCGACCGCGAGGGGATCGAGGATGGCGACCTGCGCCGGGCTGAAGGCCGCGTGGCGGATGGCCATCTTGGTCTTGCGCGCGGTGTCGGTGATGACGCAGGCGCCCGACACCTCCGATCCGGTGCCGGCCGTTGTCGGCACGGCGATCAGCGGCAGCGGGCGGATCGCGAACTTCTCGATACCCTCATAGTCGGCGATCCGGCCGCCGTTGGTCATCAGGATGCCCACCGCCTTCGCCACGTCGATGGTGCTTCCCCCGCCGATGCCGAGAAGCGCCTGGGCGTCCTGCTCCCGGCAGCGTTCGAAGGCGGCCTGCACCGTCCGGTCGCCCGGTTCCGGCTCGATGCCGGTGAAGACGGACAGGGCGACGCCGTTGCCGGTCAGAAGCGCCTCGATCCGGCGGAAGATGGCGCTGTCCGCCAGGGCCGGGTCCAGCAGGACGAACAGGCGCGCGGCGTTCCATTCGCGCAGGACGTCGGGAAGCCGCTCGTGCGCCCCGACGCCGAAGAGGATCTTCGTCGGGCAGGAGAAGGAGGAGACGGGGAAGGCGGATATGGCGAGGGAGGACATGGCGGGGGCCTCGTGGTGCGGAAGGGCTCAGGAGCGGCGGGGGAGGGCGATGCGGGTGCAGATGTTCTTCACCTGCGTGTAGGAGAGCAGCGCGTCGAGGCCCTTCTCGCGCCCGAAGCCGGACTTGCGGTACCCGCCGAAGGGAAGCTCCACGCCGCCGCCGGCGCCGTAGCAGTTGATGAAGATCTGCCCCGCCTTGACGGTGCGGGCCAGCCAGTTGGTGGCGCCGACGTCGCGGCCCCAGATCCCGGCGACCAGCCCATAGTCGGTCGCGTTGGCGAGCGCCGCCGCCTCCTCGACCTCGTCGAAGGGGAGGATGGTCAGAACCGGGCCGAAGATCTCCTCCCGATGGACGCGCATCTCCGGGCGCGCGCCGTCCAGCAGCGTCGGCGACACGAAGTTCCCGCGGCCGAGATCGGCGCCGGGCAGGGGAGTCCCGCCGGTGATGACCTCCGCCCCCTCGTCGCGGGCGATGCCGATGTAATCCAGCACCTTGCCTTGCTGGGCGCGGCTGACCAGCGGGCCGATGTCCGGGTTCTGCAGGCCGGGGCCGACCTTCAGGCCATGGCAGAGCGCCGCCAGCCGGTCGACCAGTTCGCGGTGCCGGGCGCGCTGCACCAGGACGCGCGACCCGGCCGAGCAGGTCTGGCCCGAGTTGGGAAAGGCCGCCTTCAGGAGCACCGGCAGCGCGTCGTCGAGGTCAGCGTCGGCCAGCACGATGTTCGGCGACTTGCCGCCCAGCTCCAGCAGCACCGGGACGATGTTGTCCGCCGCCGTGCGCATCACCTGGGCGCCGGTCGCGACCGACCCGGTGAAGACGACCAGATTGACGCCGGGGTGCGCGGCGAGGGCGTAACCCGCTTCCTGCCCCAGACCCGGAACGACGTTCAGCACGCCGGGCGGCAGCCCTTCCTCGTGGCAGATGCGGGTCAGCTCCAGCACGCTCAGGCAGGCCAGTTCGGCGGGCTTCAGGACCACTGTGTTGCCGGTCGCCAGCGCCGGCGCCAACCCGCGGGAGGCGATCTGCAACGGGTAGTTCCAGGGGACGATCTGCGCCGTCACGCCCAGCGGCTCGCGCACCGTGAAATCGGCGTAGTCGGGGCCGAGCGGGATGGAGCTGCCCAGCACCTTGTCGGCGACGCCGGCGTAATATTCGAAGAAGCGCGCCGCGGCGACCGCGTCGGCCTGGGCCTGCGCCAGCGGCTTGCCGGTGTCCTGGCTTTCGAGGCGGGCGAGGCGGTCCTGCTCCTCCAGGATGCGGCGGGCGATGGCGTGGAGGACGCGCCCGCGCTGCACCGGCACGCAGTCGGCCCAGCCCGGCAGAGCCGCCTGCGCGGCCCGCACGGCCTCGTCGATGTCCGACGCGCCGCCGCGGGCGATGTGTGCGAGGACGGCGCCGTCGGCGGGATCGAGGATCTCAAGCGTCTCGCGCGAATGGGCCGGGCGCCATTGGCCGTCGATGAAGCAGTCGTAGGAAGGCAGGGACATGGTGGGAATCCGAATCCGAGGTGGAGGGCAGAGCCGCCGGTCAGGCGGCCAATTGGGACGGGAGCCGCCGGTCAGGCGGCGTGGTGGGCGAGGTCGCCGCCGAGATAGGCTTCGCGGATGCGGGGGTCGCGGCGCAGCGCGGGGGCGGCGCCCTCCAGCACGATCGACCCGCCTTCCAGCACATAGGCGCGGTCGGCGATGGCCAGCGCCTGGTTGGCCATCTGCTCGACGAGCAGAATGGTCATGCCGTCCCGGCGCAGACCGACGAGCGTTCTGAAGATGTCGGCGGTGATGATGGGCGCGAGCCCGAGCGAGGGTTCGTCGAGAATCAGCAGCTTGGGTTCCGTCATCAGGGCGCGGGCGATGGCGAGCATCTGCTGTTCGCCGCCGCTCAGCGTGCCGGCGATCTGGTCGCGCCGTTCCAACAGCCGGGGGAACAGCGCGTAGAAACGGTCGATGTTGGCGGCGATCCGCTGCGGCTGAGAGCGCAGCAGATGCCCGCCGAGCAGCAGATTCTCGTGGACCGTCTGGTCGGTGAAGATCTGCCGCCCCTCCGGGGCCATGGCGACGCCCAGCGCGACGCGCTGCGGGGTGCTCAGCCCGTCGATCGGCCGGCCGTCGAAGGTCACCCGCCCCGCCGCCGGGACGAGGCCGGTGATGCCGCGCAGGAGACTGCTCTTTCCGGCGCCGTTGGCACCGATCAGGGCGACGATCTCGCCGGCCCCGACCCGGATGGACACCCCGCGCAAGGCACGGATCGGCCCATAGGAGACGCTCAGGTCGGCGACGGTCAGCATGCGCGCTCCTCCTTGTCAACTTCCGGCCCGTCCGGAGCCGGGCTGTCCTCGCGGCCCAGATAGGCCTCGATGACGCGGGGGTTGGTCTGGATGTCGCGGGGCCCGCCTTCGGCGATCACCACGCCCCGGTCAAGGACGACGATCTCGTCGGAGATCCTCATCACCAGGCCCATGTCGTGCTCCACCATCAGCACCGCGATGCCGAGCTGGCCGATGCGCTTGATGAGCTGCCCAAGCTCGGCGGTCTCCCGTGGGTTCAGGCCGGCGGCAGGCTCGTCCAGCAGCAGCAGGACCGGGTCTCCGGCCAGCGCGCGGGCCAGCTCGACCCGGCGTTGCAGGCCGTAGGGCAGGCTGCCGGCCAGCGCCCCGGCGTGCTCGCCCAGCCCCACGAAGTCCAGGACGGCCTTCGCCTTGGCGACGGCATCCTCCTCCCGCCCGGTCACGCTGATCCGCGCGTGGGCGCCGATCAGCACGTTGTCCAGCACCGTCATGGAGCCGAACAGGCGCAGGTTCTGGAAGGTGCGGGCGATGCCGCTGGCGGCCCGGGCGTGGGGCGCGCCGCGGGTGATGTCCTGTCCAGCCAGCCGGATGGTCCCGGAATCCGCGGTGATCACGCCGGTCAGGATGTTGATGAGGGTGCTCTTGCCGGCGCCGTTGGGACCGATCAGGGCGTGGATCCGGTGGGCGTGAAGCCGCAGCCCGACCTTGTCCGCGGTCACCACGCCGCCGAACGCCTTGCTGACGTCGGCCACCTCCAGTAGGGGGCCGGCGGACGGCTCCGCCCGGCCGCGCTCCATCGCGGTCAGCGGGGGAGTCTCCATCCCATCCAGGACCGCCATCCGGCGAGGCAGGACGCGCGCGATCGCGCCGGCGACGCCCGTCGGCATCAGGTAGAGCGCGAACAGCAGCATCGCGCCGTAGATGAAGTGCTGCACCGACGGCCATTGCGCCAGGAACACCTCGGTCATCGTGAGGATCGCCGCACCGGCGATGGGACCGTAGATGTTGCCGGCCCCGCCCAGCAGCACCAGCAGAAGGATGAAGACCGACAGGTGGAAGGTCACGAAGTCGGAATTGAAATACTGGTTCTGCTGCGCCACCAGCGCGCCGCCCAGCCCGCACAGCGCGGCGGCCAGAACGAAGGCGAGCGTCTTGTAACGGTAAACCGAGATGCCCGCGCACTCCGCGGCGATCTCGTCGCTTTGCAGCGCCAGCAGCGCGCGCCCGAACCGCCCGTTCAGCAGATGGGACAAGGCGAGATGGACCGCCACGCCCAGCACGATCACCAGGACCACCCAATGCTTGAGCGCGAAGGGCTCGTCCCCCAGCGCCAGCGGGGCGATGCCGTAGATGCCCTGGGCGCCGCCGAACAGGTCGGTCCATTCGGTCACCAGCTTCTCCACCACCAGCCCGAAGGCCAGCGTGACCAGGGCGAGGCTGGGTCCCTTCACCCGCAGCGACGGCAGGGCGATCAGCACGCCCACCGCGGCGGCCACCAGCGGGGCGGCGGCCAGCGCCAGCGCCGGCGGAAGCTCCAGCCGGGTCGTCAGCAGGGCCACCGTGTAGGCCCCCGCCGCGAACAGTCCCGCCTGCCCGAGCGACTTCTGCCCGGCATAACCCGCCAGCACGTTCATGCCGGAGGCGCAGATGTAGTAAACGCCGGCCATGAAAGCGACGTAGAGGTAGAAATCGTTGCTCAGCGTCAGGGCAAGCGCCACCAGCGCCGCGCCGATGCCCAGGGTCGGGGCCGCCCGCAGCAGGGCGGAGCGGCGGGCCGCCGGCCGGAGTACGGAGGCCTCCATCATACCTTTTCCACCAGCTTCCGGCCGAACAGGCCGTTGGGCGCCATGGCCAGCACCAGGATGACCAGGAGAAAGACCATGATTTCCCGCCATTGCGCGCTCCACAGGGCCGTGAGGGACTCCACCAGACCGATCAGCAGGCCGCCGGCCATGCAGCCGCGCGGGTTGGTCAGACCGCCGATGATCGCCGCGGAGAAGCCCTTCAGGGCGATGATGACCCCCATGAAGAGGGAGGCCGACAGGATCGGCGCGACCAGCACCCCGCTCAGCCCGGCCAGCGCCGAGCTGGCGAGGAAGGCCATCGCCATGACGCGGGGCACGTCGATGCCCATCAGCGCGGCGGCGTCGCGGTTCAGCGCCACCGCCCGCATGCAGCGGCCGATGGCCGTGCGACGCATGGCGAGGTCGAACGCCCCCAGGATGGCGAAGGCGAGGACCAGCACCACCAGCTCCTGCGAGCGGAAGCCGGCCTCGCCGACGCGGAACACCTCGTCGCCGAAGGGGGCGGGCAGCATCCGCGCCCCCAGCCCCCACACCGACAGGGCGGCGCTTTGCAGGACGATGCCGAAGCCGATCGTGCTGACCACCCAGGACATGCCCGGCTTGCCGGCGAAGGGCCGGATCGCCGCCAGATAGAGCGGCAGCCCCAGCACCCCCATCGCCAGCGCCGCGGCGACCGCCGCCAGCGCGTAGAGCCAGACATAGCCGACCGCGTCGGCCCCGAGCGCCGCGGTGAGCACCCCCACCGTTCCCAGCCCGACGAAGGCGCCGACCGACACGAAGTCACCCTGCGCGAAGTTCAGCGTCCGCGTGGTGGTGTAGGTCAGGTTGAAGCCGAGGGCGATCAGGGCGTAGACGCTGCCCAGCGTCAGCCCGCCGATGATGGCTTGCAGCATGGGTCACCCTCCGTGACGGTTCGCGGGCCGCGTCACTTCTTGAAGTCCGCCGGTTGCAGCCCGGCCAGCACCGGGTCGTTGAAATCGACGACCTTGCCGTCCTTCCAGCGCGACCAGTGGTAGTCCGCGGCCGTCAGCCCCTCGTGCTGGGTGGCGGAGAAGGGCTTGTCGTAGGTCTTGACCATGCCGGCGACCGGCTTGTTCAGGGATTCCAGCGCGGCGCGCACCGCCTCGCCCTTGGTGTCGCCGGCCTGCTCGGCCGCCGCGGCCCACAGCAGGACGGTGTCATAGGCCTGCGAGGCCGCCCAGAACATCGACGGGTTGGCCAGCTTCGGCCCGATCCGTGCGAACAGCGATTCCGCTTCCGCCGACTTGCGCTCGCTGGAGGTGGTCAGGAAGACCGGCCATTCCATCAGCTTCGGCCCCGCGACCTCGGGGAAGCCGCTGAAGGACGCCGCCCAGGTGGTGAAGACCTTCGGGAAGTAGTCCAGTTTCTCCATGCTGCGCACGAGATGCCCGAGCGGGGCCGCCTGCGCCCAGACCACCAGCGTGTCCGCTCCCGCCGCCTTGGCCTTGGACAGTTGCGAGGTCATATCGGTGTCGCGGGCGTCGAACTTCTCGATGGACACCGGCTTCATGTCGTGCAGCGCCGCGATCTGCTCCAGATCCTTCAGCCCCGCCTGTCCGTAGCCGGTCGTCTCCACGAAGAAGCCGACCGCCTTCGCCTCGGGGTTCTTCTTCACGTAGGCCAGCAGGGCGGAGGCCTGCTCGCGGTCCACCATGGAGACGCGGAACAGGTAGTTGCCGCTGGACGGCCCTTCGGTGATGGCCGTGCTCGACGCGCTGGAGACCAGCACCGGCATGCGCTTCTGGTTGGCGATGTGCTTCCAGGCCAGGGCGTTGCCCGAATTGGTCGGGCCGAAGACGACCGAGACCTTCTCGCGGTCGATCAGGTCGGTCATGTTCTGGATCGCCTTGGGCGGCTGGCCCAGGTCGTCGCGGACCAGGAACTCCAGGGGACGGCCCAACACGCCGCCGCGCTTGTTGATGTCCTCCACGGCGGCGCCGATGCCGAGCACGCCGATCTGCCCCGATTCCGCCGACGGCGAACCGGAGATGTCGCCGTTGTAGGCGATCTTGATCGGGTCGGCGGCCTGGGCCTGAAGCGATGCGGTCATCAGGACGGCGGCGGCGGCTCCCAGGAGCGCCGTCAGGCGCGGGCGCGCGGGCGCCGTGTTGTTGGACGCCGTGCCGGTGGACGTTGTATTTTTCATGGGCGTTCCCCTCCATGTTGGTTGTTCTGCCGGTTGCGGTTCGGCAGTTCGAGGTCGAGCAGGGCGGAACTCAGCGCCTTGCCGTGGGCGTCCAGGGCGAGCGAGCGGGTGACCCCGCCGCCGAGCGCCCCGGTCAGCACGAAGTTGAGCGCCCCCAGGGTCGGCAGCTCGTAGCGGGTCACCGTTCCGGTCACGATTCCCTGGAAATGCGTGGCGACGCTCTGGGCCGTCAGATGCTCCGCCAGGAACGGGTAGTCGGTCTCGTCCAACGCGATGACCGAGATATTGGAGATGTTGCCCTTGTCGCCGGAGCGGGCGTGCGCGATGTCCCGGAGTTTCATGGCTTACGCCTCCAGCAGGGTGACCGTGGTGCGCACGGCGCTTTCCGGCAGCAGGGCAGACGCGACGGCGACGATCTCGCGCGCCGACTTCCAGGCGCCGCCGCCGCCAGCCGGACCGTTGGTGTAGAGCGTTTCGACCTCGTTTCCGATCCGGGCCGCCTCCTCCAGCGTGGCCGTCCGCCCGGCCACCCGCAGGCGGACCTCGTAGGGCGTGTGGCCGCGTGACCGCCGGTCGCCGTGCAGCGCGTCGAGGCCGATCAGGTCGAACCGCAGCTCCTCGGCCCGCACGCCGGTCAGGGCCAGCCGGTCGCGGACGATCTCCAGCGCGAGCCGCCCGCGCTCGACCGCTCCCGGTCCGGCGTAGGAGATCTGCCCCTCGCCGATGCAGCTGTCGATGTAGCCGATGGACAGCTTCAGAAGCCCGGTCCGCGCGGCGCCGCGCCCGCCATGGACGCGCACCCGGTCCGGCCCGTCGCCCTCGACGCGGGCGGCGGAGAAGTCGGCGACCACGTCCGGCTGGTAGTAGCGGGCAGGGTCGTGGATCTCGTAGAGCAGTTGCTCCTTCACCGTCGCCGGCGTGACGCAGCCTCCCGTCTCCGGCAGCTTGGTCAGGAGGAGCGTGCCGTCGGCGAGGATTTCGCCGATGGGAAAGCCCAGCCGGGCCAGTTCCGGCACGTCCTTGACGCCGGGGTCCGCGAAATAGCCGCCGGTCACCTGCCCGGCGCATTCCAGCAGATGGCCGGCCATGGTGCCGCGCCCCAGCGCGTCCCAATCGTCCATCCGCCAGCCGAATTCATGGACCATCGGAGCGAGGAACAAGGCCGGGTCGGCGGCCCGTCCGGTGATGACCACGTCGGCGTGGGCGGCCAGCGCCTCGACGATGGGGCCGGCTCCGATGTAGGCGTTGGCCGAAATCACGCGGTCGCCGAGACCGCGCAGGGTGCCGCCGTCCTCCAGAGCGACGTCGAGTTCCCGCGCGGCCGCCAGCACGTCGTCCCCGGTCACGGCGGCGATCCGCAGCCCGTCCAGCCCAAGGGAGCGGGCGACGGCCCGCGTCGCCTCGGCGGCGCCGAGCGGGTTGGCCGCTCCCATGTTGGTGATCAGCCGCACCCCGTTGCGCCGGCAGGCGCCGAGCACGGCGGTCATGCGGACCGTCAGCAGCGGGTCGTAGCCCCCGGCGGGGTCGCGTTGCCGCGCCTGCTGGGCCAGGGCGATCGTCCGCTCGGCAAGGCATTCGAAGACGAGGTAGTCAAGGCCGCCCCGTTCCGCGAGATCGATTGCCGGTTCGATGCGGTCGCCGGAATAGCCGGCGCCGGAACCGATCCTGATGCGGTGCATCGACGGTCCTCAGCGCGGCGAAGGGACGGCGTGGGACGCGGCGGCGCCCATGGCGGCTCGGGTGCCGCCGGTGATCGAGGCTGGCATGGTCTCCCCCCTGCATTCTTGTTCGTTCCGGTTCAGCCGCTCCGGCGCGTCGCACCGGCGGGGATGAATTCCGCTGTATGCAGATCATCCTTGCCGAGATTGTTCGTGCAAACAATTGAATTGATTCAATCCCAGTAATAGAGTTGAGCTATGGATCTCAGCCTCCGCCAGATACGCGCCTTCCTCGCCGCCGCGCAGACCCGCAGTTTCACGCGGGCGGCGGAGTCGCTGCACGTCGCCCAGCCGACCCTGACGGTGCAGATCCGGCGGCTGGAGGAAGCCCTGGCGGTCAAGCTGTTCGACCGCAACACCCGCTCCGTCGAGCTGACCCGCATCGGCAGCGAACTGCTGCCGGTCTTCCAGCGCATGGTCCACGACCTGGACGCCGTGGTGGTCGACACGCATGAGATCGCCGCCATGCGGCGCGGGGTGGTGCGCGTGGCGGCGCTGCCGACCATAGCGGCGGGCGTGCTGCCCGACGCCATCCAGTCCTTCCGTGAACGTCATCCCGGCGTGACCTTCGTTTTGAAGGACGTCATCGCCAGCCGCGTGCTCGGGCTCGTCCGGTCAGAGGAGGTGGACCTGGGGATCACAGGGGGCGAGGCGAAGGGACAGGACATCGACACGGTGCTGGAGGTGCGCGACCGGATGCACATCGTCTTCCCGAAGGGCCATGCCGTCGGCGATCTTCCGCGGGTGACCATCGAGACGCTGGCCGAAGTGCCGCTGGTGCTGATGGACCCGGCGACCAGCGTCCGGGAGATCGTCGACGAGGCGTTCCTGTCCGCTGGACGGATCGCCAAGCCGGTTTGCGAGGCGACCTACATGATGACAGCCATCGCGATGGTGCGGGCGGGGCTGGGATTGACGATCCTGCCGGGCTCCGCGCGCGAGATCGCCGCGGAACCGGCATTGCGCTCGCGTCCCATTGACATGTTCGGGTTTTCCCGTCCCGTCAGGGTCATCCGCAAGACGGGGCGGTCGCTGCCGCCGCTGGCCGGAGCGTTCCTCGATCACCTCTGCTGTGTTCTCAACGATTGCCGGATGTTTCACCGGGTGGGGTGAACGGAGCTTACCCCTGAAGCGATGGTTTTCCTGCATAGGAAGCAGGAATCCTTACTCCCTCATGGGTTCCGTCGGTCCGGAGCCGGCGCGGCGCCTCGGCCCGCTCGCAGGACCAGTCGTGGCGTTCGGATTTGTCGAAGACCGGGATGTATGGCTCGATTCCACACTCATGGACCAACCAGCCGAGCATATCGGACGCCTCGAAAAACGGTTCCGTTGCAAAGTTTGCCGGCGGGCGGAGATCGGGTAAAACCCGGCTGCTTTCGGCGGCTGGGGTGAGACGGTGATGCGCAGCGGGAAGAGCCCGTTCAAGGGCCGGCAGTTCACGGCGGCGGTGATCTTTATGGGCGGTGCGCTGGTACCTGCAATTTCCGATCAGCTACCGGGATCTGGAACGGATGCTGGCCGACCGCGGCGTAACGGTCGATCACACCACCCTCTACCGCTGGATCCAGGCCTATGCGCCGGAGCTGGACAAGCGCCTCCGGCCGCACCTGCGCACGACGGCCGGCTCCTGGCGGGTGGACGAGACGTACGTGAAGGTGAAGGGCCGGTGGATGTACCTGTACCGCGCCGTCGATGCGCGCGGGCAGACCATCGACTTCCTGCTCAGCGCCAAGCGCGATGCCGCCACCGCCCGGCGCTTCTTCCGCAAGGCGCTGAAGCAGGCGCACACGGTGAACCCGCGCACCGTGACCGTGGACAAGAACGCCGCCTATCCGAGCGCGACCAAGGCGATGAAGAAGAGCGGCGAGCTCTGGCAGTTCACCAAGCTGCGCCAAGTCAAGTACCTGAACAACATCGTTGAACAGGATTACCGACGGATCAAGCGGCTGGTCCGGCCGGGGCTCGGGTTCAAGGGCTTCCACACCGCGCGCCGGACGATCGCCGGCTACGAGATCCTGGCGATGGTGCGCAAGGGGCAGGTCGCCGCCATTCCCGCCAACGACATGCCCGCCCAGGCGACCTTCATCGCCAGCCTGTTCGGTGTTGCCGCCTGAAGTTGCTGAACCGGAGGCGCGATCATCCCAGGCCAGACTTTGCAACAGAACCACCGCAAGCGGGTCCGCCGCCTGATGCTGCGGATGGGGCTGCAGGCGGTCTACCAGCGCCCGAAGACGAGCGTGCCGCATCCGGAGCACAAGATCTGGCCGTAACTGCTGCGCGACCTGTCCATCGACCGGCCCAACCAGGTGTGGTGCACCGATATCACGTACATTCCCATGCGTCGCGGCTTCCTGTACCTGGTAGCGGTGATGGACTGGGCCTCGCGCCGGGTGCTGGCGTGGCGGCTATCGAACACCATGGACGTCGAGTTCTGCATCGAGGCCGTGGAGGAGGCGATGGCGCGCTACGGCCGGCCGGACATCTTCAACACCGATTAGGGCAGCCAGTTCACCAGCCCGCGCTTCACCGGCCTCTTGACCGCAGCCGGCATTCGGGTGTCGATGGACGGGCGCGGCCGGTGGATGGACAACGTGTTCATCGAGCGGCTGTGGCGATCGATGAAATACGAGTGCGTCTACCTCCACGCCTTCGAGACAGGCAGCGAGGCCAGGGCCGGAATCGGCCGGTGGATCGACTACTACAACGCCGACCGACCGCACTCCGCGCTCGGCGGCAAAACACCGGATGAGGCCTACGAGGGCACACCGGACCGGATCAGATTGGCGGCATGACAAAAACCTGAACCAAGCTTATCCCAGCCGCAATTCTGTCCGGGAAACGGGGACCAGCTCAGCGTCGCGGGGACCGAGCCAAGCAACGTCCGTCGCAAGAGCCTCACCACTCGGTCCGCGATGCCGATTGTTCACATGTTCGATGTCGGCTTTGACCGCCGCCGCCGCTTCCAGGAACTTGGTTCGCGCTTCCTCGTAACTGGCCGCAAAACTTTCAGAAGCATCCATTCCCCGCCTCCTTGTGTCCGAACATTCTGGCTCTGACGATCATCCGCACGGACATCCCCGGAGCGGAGATCGCAGCGGCTTAAACGCAACCGCGGCCTCACACCTCGGCATAGTCCCGCGCGCTTGAAACCACGGCTCGGCCCTTCGTGAAGTCGGCCACAGTCACCTCGGGGACGCTCCGCCGCAGCGGATCAAGCGAGAATGTGGCCTCCGGTTCGCTCAGAGCCCAATCCTCGTCAAAGATGTTCGCAAAGTAGCCAGCAATGCCCGCGTGTTCGACGAGAAGGCTGGCCTCGCGGTTCGACTGAATGCCGGTGGTCGACCAGTTCTGCGAGCCGATCAGAACCCTCCTCTCGTCGACGACGATCAGCTTGTTGTGGCAATGCACGAAATGCCGGGCCGACAAAAAGCGGAAGTTGTCGTCGAAATCCAGCTTAAACTCCGCCATGGAATCGAGGAATTTCTGCCTCTTCTCACCGTAAAGATATTTGGGAGAAACGATGATCTGGACGGAAAGCTCCGGATGGTCGTTCCGGACCTTCTGAATGGTCCGCAGCATGGCGTCCACCGTGGATTGTCCGCCTCGAATGTATTGCTGCTCGATGCGGATGCTGCGGACGGCGGAGCCGAGAAAGGCCTCGAGCGTCTCCTCGAAGTTCTCCGGGGTCACGACCGGAGTGATTGCCACCGGCTCCCCCGGCGTGACGGTCAGGCTCGGAAAGAGCTTGGTCGGGGGGTTGGACGGCGCCGCTTCGAAAAACAGCGATGCCGCCGATCCCGGGGCAGCAAGAACGGCCGCCGGGGCGCTTTCCGCCGCCGCGCTCTCCGGCGGCAGGCCTTCCGACAGCCGCATGTCCCGCGCGACGAGCGCCGCAAAGAAGTCGGCGAGTTCCCGCGAATGCACAGCAACGCCCATGTCGCGGTTGCCGGTCTCGAACCGCCCAACGACAACGCCGTCGCCCTCGTTGAACGGGATGCTGTTTTCCGACCAATTGCCGCTCTGGATCATGACGATCTCGCCGTCAACGACGATGATCTTTTCATGAGCGTTGCCAAAGTAAGCGTTCGGGTGGCCGGCCGAACTCGAGGGCGCCCTGACGCAACGCGCGCCAAGTCTGCCGAGCTCGGCGAACAGGTTCGGGTCGTCTGCGTCGTTGGTGTCGAGCATCAGCGACACGCTGACGCCGCGCCGCAACGCCCGTTTCAGAAGCTCCTTCATGTAGCCGGCGCTGAAGTCGTAGAGGCCGATCACGATCGACTGCCGGGCGCTGTCGATAAGCCTGCTCGTGACGGCGTAGGTCGAGTCCGGCGATGCGTAGGCCATGATCCGGCCGGAGACGTAGCGCGTCCGAAGCTGCTCTGGTGGCAGCTTCGGGTAGGGAACGAGGAACGGCGGCGCGGCCCCCTCGGTCAATTCGATGTCGAGCCTACGCCGGAGCGCCTCCGGCAGGTCCGCGAGCGTCCGCTCGGCGGCCCCCGCACCGCCGGCCGCCGGGGTGGCCGCGGCCATGGGCGTGGCGGGCAATGGCGCGCGGCTGCACGGCGGCTGCGCTGCCAACGGGGACGGCGCTGCCGCCGCGGCCACAACGGGGGCCGGCGCGCGCACGCGGCAACCCGACAGCGGAGCGGTGGTGGCTTGGCCGAAACGAGTCGCGAGGCCTTCAAGCTTGATGGTGACGAAATCCACGATCTGTGCGCCGAACTCAATGGGGCGGCCGGCGATCGTTATGTCGCTCACGGTGTAGCCCCGGTCCGGCGGCACTTCGAACACCGCGCGCACGAAATGTTCGTCGCTGCCCCGCACGTAGCGCCAGAACTCGCGCGGATCGGCACCGTCGGGCGTCCGCCAGCCGACCGGGTTGAAGCCTTCGAAATAGAGGCCAACGGGGTTGTTGAGGGTGATCTCCGCTCTCTGCCGGGCGAGCGCGTTGACCTGCTCGCCGATGTACGGATCGCTGTTGCGGCCCGGTTCCCCGTAAGCCGAGCAGAGGATCAATTCCTGCGCGCCGGACAGTTCCACGCCACTCTTGATCCGGCGGATCGTGGCGGCGGCGCCAAGCTCAATTTCCGCCCGCAGCGAATTCGCCCGCTGGATCAGGTGCATGGCACCGTCCGTGGTGGTGCGGTTGAAGCGGTTCTGGCGGTTGTAGCGCCCCCCGAGGAACAGATCCTCCCGTTTGACCCGGGGGGAGACAAATTCTCGGTACAGGTCCACCACCTTGTCCGGGTTGAGCGTGGCAAGCACCTCCCAGTACTCCGGCCCTTCGCAGGTGAAGGAGACGTGGAGGATCTTGCCGCTCGCCGGATCGTGGCTGACGGACCACTCACAGTATTCGTCCTGGAGGTTGCGGTCACCGTCGGCCACCCGCCATCGCTGTTTGTCGCTCAAAGCCCGGCTTTTCACCTGGCGCGGAAAGGCGTTCCAGGAGATGGTGGCCACCCGTGCATCGGCGGCGGGCGGGTTGGTCAACGCGTTGAAGAACTGGGGACGCGGTCCGTCGTTTTCCTCCGGCACACCGGCACGCGCCTCGTCCAGCCACCCCGAGATGAGCTGGCTCCACTGGTCCTTCTCATCGTCACGGAAGTCGTTCAGAAAGCCTGGAGGGTCGAAGCGCTGCACGGGCGGCCTCCTCTCACTCAATGGTTGATCCTGCAAGGCGCATGGGACCGTTGTGATCGTCTCGACGCGCCCGGTTTCGGTCATCCGCAAGGCGGGTGCGTCCGCGGGAATGTTCGTGCGCGGTGTCGTCAGCGTGAATTCGGCCAGCGGCCGACACCGGAAGCGGCGCCGGCGATGCTCGGCCAAGCGGAACCAGCCGTCGACCACGGTCGCATCGACCATGCCGGCGCGGAGCGCCTGGAAGTACGCGGTGATTCGGGCGATGAACGCGGCTTCGTGATGTTCTGTGGTCCAATTCGCCAGGAATTCGCGCTCGGGACTGCCGGGCTGTCCGGCGCCGTCGGAGCCGGTGGCGACGGCCGTCTCCAGCGCCGCGACGACCTGCGTCTCGAGCTGCCGCGCCGGGTCGGAACCGCCGACCGCGTCCGGAATATAGCGCAAAAGCGCGGCGCGGCGCGGCGAGAACACCGGGTTTGGGAAGTCCACCATGGCGAGACACGCGACGAAGCGCGGGCCGAGCAGACCCGCCTGCACCATCTCATCGACGAGCTGTGTATCCTCGAACGCCGGCTCCGGCGTGAGAAAGGCGAAGTGCGTGTCGCCGTCGATTCTGATGGCGCCGTCCGACCGATGGACGCCGTAACGAGTTAGGCACTGGAGGTAGAGCGCGCCCGGAATCGCGATGTCGGCGACGGCGGGGTCGCCCGGCACTAGCCCGAGTGTGTCGAACAGCGTGTCCCGGTTGATGAAGAACGACAGCGGCGGCCGCAGGATGGAGGCGTCGTTCAAAAGGTGGCTGGCCGTCTCCGAAGTCGTGAGATTGACCGTGGTGTCGGAGACCGCCTGGCGCAGGAAGTCGCCCACCTGCCGCCAGACGCCATCGGGGCCGACCGCTTTGCGCACGCGAGCGGCGTTCCAGCGCCGGATGCCCGGCTTCACCACCTCGGTTTCGAGCCGCTCGGCGGTCACGCGCGCTGTGAACAGCGGATCGTCGCGAAGAGGATCGTCCGGGGCCAGCGCATCGTTGTTGATGCCCGCCTGCGGCGCGTGCCAGTGCTGCCAGGGCGAGCGCAGCTCCTTCATCACCAGCGAGCCGTTCACATGGCTGTCGAACGGGCCGTGCCCCCGCGTCGGGGGCGCCAGGGCGTGCGGCGACGCTCCCGCCCAGAAAAAGGTGCCGCGCAGGCGCTCGTAGTAGTGGAAAACCTCGTGGGTGGCGTCCCAGCCGATGACCTGCAGGAAAGCCGGATCGGCGGCCGAGTTCACCACCGTGCTCGAGGAGATCAACAGCGGAAAGTCGCCGTTGCCGCGCGCGACGGCAAACCGGAAGGACCGCTGCAGCCGGTCGGTTTCGGGAGACCACGGAATGTGGCCGCCGTCGGCCACCAGGAAAACCAGCTGGTCGGGCAGTGCCGACGCGGTGCCGTCGAGCGCATCGACCGCAGCGAGGACCGCGCGCAAGCTCAGCGGGAAGGGCTGCCCCGAGCGCAGCAGCCGGCCAAACGGATCGTCGAGGTCCGGCAGCTCGTCGGTTGTGATTGGCCGCGGCTTCATGTCGAGGCCCCCGATGCGCCGGTAGAGAACGTTCGGCTGTGGCAGCGCCGTCGCATCGGGGGCCGCGTCGCTGAGGGCGTCGCAGCCCCCGTAGGGATAATTGCGCGTCGGGAAGCGCTGCTGCTCGCGATGAAGGGTCATGGCGCGGCACCCGGTCGCACCGATTGGCGGGCCACCAGCCACGCCCATCCGGGGGAGACGGCCGACCACCGACCGGCCGTCATGACACGGTCCCCTTGTACAAGGCGACCTGTTCGGGATTCTCTCGTTCAAAGCCGACGAGCTTCAACCGCGCCCCAATGCGCACGCTCGGCTGCAGCGTGGCGACTCCCGCCGTATCGGTGGTCAGATCGACCGAGGCCAGCGGGCGGTCATCAATGAAGAAGTCCAGCCGATCGAGCCCCCGGGTGGTGATCGCGACGCACTTGTTCGCCGGATTCCCCGGGTCGGAAGCGCCTACCGTGAGCTTGATGCCACGCGGTTTGAGCGTCAGCAACAGGTCGGCAGCGTCCGCCAGCAGGTCGGGGTCGCCGTGCATCACATCCGCGCGCGTGACTTTGTGGATGTGGTCGGGAACGACTCCGAAATCCTCCAGCAATGCCCCGGCGCGCTGTTTGACCCGGAGACACTGGCGCACGGCCACGCGCATTCCGGCTTGGTTGGGGAGCGGTTTCAACCCCCAGCCGAACGGCAGCACCGCGGTGAGCAGCCAGTGCTCCCAGACGTTGGCACCACCCGCGCCGGTGTTGTCGGACACGCCAAGGATCGGGCCGATCCTGTGATCCTGGAACCCGGCGGAGAAAATGTCGGTTGCGGAGTAGCAGTTGCCGTCGACGATGAGCACGACCGGGCCGTAGTAGCATTGCCCGATCGCGTTGCAGCTCGCGGGATCCGTGACGGGAAAGGCGTGCGAATAGACCGAGCCAGTCTCCACCGCTTCGTCGAGCGAAGATTGCCAGAGGTGCAGCGGGATTTGTGATGTCGCGGGATTGTTGTGGCAGAGATCCACCGTTCCAGGGGTCACCACAAACAGCATCCGCTCCGGTTCGATCTCGACCGGAGACAAGGTTTGCAGCAGCCGCTCCGCCGCCCAGATGTGGCCACCCCCATTTCCGCGCACGTCAAGGATGAGCCCCGTCTCCGGAATTTGGCCGAGCAGGCGGATGAACTCGTCAATGAATCCGTCCGGGTTGTCGACGTAAAAGGTGCGGATGCAGATGTGGCCGAACCTGTGCCCCTTGACCGTGAGGGAGCGGGCGCGAAAGGCCGCGTTCCATGGCACGCGCACCTTAATCTCGTCCGCGCCGGCCGTCTCTCCGGCCGATTCGGGGGAGGCGCTGCTGCGGGTGCCACATATCTCCTGCCCGTCGGCGGCGTCCTGCAGCACGCGCAAGATGTCGGGCTCGAAGAGAAGCTGGCGTGCCTCCCGCACGGCGTCGGCCGTGACATCAAGGCCCAGCGCCCCCGCCAAAGCGAGATTGGCGCGGGGCTGCGGGGTGCTTGCTGGGCTTGGCGCAGCGGCCTTCGGCGGTTCGAAGATCAGGTCGGCCGATCGGGCGATGCTTTCGCGGCTGAGGTCGAGCGACGACTGCGCGTGGCGCGCATGGACGGGTGGTGTGGCCGCCCGGCTCGGTGGCGTTCCTGCCGCCACGGTGGCCTGGACCTGCGCGACCGTTGCTGGGGCGTAGCGCACGAACCAGGATTGGCGCATCGAGACCCGGGCGGCGGGGTCGTCCGCGACCGTCCCGGGCGGGACGAATTCCAGATCAACGAAGTCGGCGTCCGGCGGCAGCGCAGTGTTCATTGGGCGGATGGTGAGCGAGCTGACGCCGCGCGCGTGACGCGCCGCCTCGTTGCTCCCCGCGGTCTGATCGGCGTTGGCAAGCACCGCGCGCTCGATTGCCATGCCATTCCAGTTGAGGAGCTCGACGCCGGGTCCGAAAGCCGCAGCGGCGAACCGGTAGCCGGGCGTCACGCGTGTTACCAGATAACGCCGGCAGTTCGCCTCGTAGAAAGGCGCGACCTCGAAGGGCAGGTAGGCGATGTAGTCGCGGTAGGGGCGCGGCAGTAGATAATTGGTGTGGAGGTCGCGGACCGAATTGAAGATTTGAGTCAGTGTGTTGTGGAAGGCCAGCTCGTCCCGCTGCCCGGCCGGGATGTCGGCCTGCTGTTGCAATTGCTGTTGAAGGCGCCGCTGCAGCACCCGCAGGCGCTGGATGGGGCGGACGGCGTGAATGGCCTCTTTGAGGGGGCGGTGGACGTAAAAGTTGTCGAGCATCTTGATCGCCTGCTCGACGATGAGAATGCGGTCCTGCTGCGTCAGTGTGCCCTCGACGCTTTCCCGGAACCGCCGCAGCGTCTGGTCGCCGGCGGGGGGCAGTTCGTCCTCCGGAGCGGCAGACGCATCGGCGGCCGTGGCCTCAGGGGCTGCCGACGGCCAGACGAGGGGGCCGCGCGGATCGTCCGGCAGCACCAATTGGCGCTGGCGTCGGCGCACGCCATGCGTGGCCCTCGAGCCGCCCGGTTCGGGAGAAGCTTCCGCGCCGGGTGTGTGCGGCACCGGCGAAGGAGTGATCTCGCCCCGCCTCCTCAACGCTTCGGCGACCGCGGCTTCCGTGTTCAGGAAGACGCCGACCGGCTTGCCGGGATCCTCGAGGAGCGGCATGCCCGTGCCGGCCAGGATGTCGCGCACGTCAGCGTGGGAGAGGCCAGGGTTGACCGACAGCATGAGCGCGATCGTGCCCGCGACCTTCGGGGTGGCGCCGGAGGTGCCGCCGAAGCCGTTTCGGTAAGCGTTGTCGGCTGCCTGTCCGCAGGTCAGGTCGTGCGCTGGATCGCCCGGCGCCGAGACGACCACACGCCTTCCATAATTGCTGAAAAATGCCCGCTTGTTGCTGTCGAGGGCGTAGGCGGTGGCTCCGACGAGAATCGAGCCGGTCGGATCGAACGGGTCGCCGGCGTCGGTCCTGTCGGCCGGGCGATCCCCGTTCCCGGCAGCGACACACACCACGCACCCGTCGGCGATGGCGGCCCGGACGGCCCGGTGCACCACGGGAATCTGCTCGTAGTTGCCGCCAGTGGCGGTTTGCACCTCGAGTATGATCACCTTGCGCCGTCCACTGGAATCGGTCCGCCGCACCCAGTCGATAGCCTCGGCCCAAGACTCCTCGAAAACCGACGGCGTCGGGGCGCTGTCGCCCTGTACGGCCCAGAGGTCGGCTTCGGGGGCGTAGCCCGCGATGCCAGCGCCGTCCGCGCGGGCACCGGCAATGCCAAGCACCGCGGTGCCGTGTGCCGCGAAATTGCCGTGGCTGACATCGGCCCCGCCATCCACGGCGTTGTAACGACGCTCGATCCCTGCCCTCAGTTCGTTGTGCGTGGTTCTGAAACCCCAGTCGATGTCGGCCACCACAACGCCGGCCCCGCGCGCGAAGCGCCACGCGTGCGGGGCCCGGGTCCGGTGCAGGTACCATTGCCACTCGAGTCCGGTCGCCGGATCCTGGGTGAGGGGACCGCCGTCATTTCCGACCAGCGGATCGCTCAGCGGTGGGGGCGCCAAGCTCACCGCCGGCGGCATGGCGCGCGGTACGACAACCGCACGCGCGACTTCCGGGAGACGTTTCAGCGCGGCGGTCACCTCGGCCGCCTTCGTTCCGGGCGGGAAGCGCAGGCGCACGAACCCGTCGAGGGGGGGCAGGCTCTCGAGCGCGCTCACCTGCTCGGCCGTTGCAGCGCCCATTGCGGCAGCCTGTCGCAAGCTGGCCAGGCGCGCCTGTTCCGTGCGCACTTGCTCGGGCGAGGACACCAACCGCGCTTCCTGCAAACCGAATTGGCGAAGCACAGCGCTCAACTCCGACTCGATTGGCGCGAATGGTCCCCCGGTTCCCGACAGGAAGGCGCTTGTATCGCCGGCAAGGGCGGCGCCAACCGGCGCCACGCCGCGGGCGAACTCCACCTCAACAACCACGTCTTCCACCGCCGGCGATAGCGGGGCCACGTTGGCGTTTAGCCCGCTCTGACCGGTGGCGCTTGCCGGAATGAACGGAACGCCTTGGTTCGAATCGTCCCGCACGACCGCTTGCGCATCCGTACTGGAGTCGGTCGGATTGCTCATCGGGTTTGGCCGATCGCCCATCGCCATGACGGATCCCCTCAGTCTGCATCGCTGCAGCACAATATTCGCCAGACCAAAAAAACGAGTTCTTTGACCGTTGCTTGGCCTGACGTCGCCGCTTTCGTCAACCGCAGCAGCGATTCATTGTAGATCGGGAAATAAACATCAGCGTTCTCCTAGTGGCAATTCAGCAATGTTTCGCCAGAATGCTTTCAGGCTCTCCAGTCCCTGAAAAGCCGCGCTCCACAGGGTGGCATCGCCGATGACAACGCGTCCTGCCAGGCCGGCACGTGTGCGAAGCAGTGCGTTGAAGGTTCGGTGTCCCTGCAAGACGAACGGATGCTCGGTTGCTGCGGGGTTGATCACCCGCTCCGCCAGCACATCGACAGTGTAGGCGCCGGTGGGCAGGACCGCCAGATGAGGCAGGTGGGGGTGGAGGTTGAAGGTGATCACACCCCGGAGAAGCCCGTCTACATCCAAATCCGTGTGGACGACAAGGCGCTCCGGTGAGCCGTCCGTCGCGCGTGCGGGGCTCAAGCCGTAGCAATTCACCACGGGGATACCGAGCGCTTCCAGGATCCCGCAGGCGAAGCCACCGATCCTTTGTTGCGCGGGCACCAGCCGGTCCGCGTGATGAGTGAACTCGGCAATCCGCGTGCTCGGATCCTCGCTCGCGCCGACATCGTGGTGCGGGCAGACGACGAGGCACGCCTCCTCCCTCGCCAGGAAATCGCGAAGCATCTCGGCCTCGCCGCTGGTTGGCCGCTGCGCCGTCCTTCGATGGTCAAGACTCACGACGATGAGGGTATCTATTCCGGCCAAGAAATCACGGTCGAGTTCGCGCGCAACACCCTTATCCGCCGTGCGGTGTATGACCGTCACCTCGTTCCCCGTCGATTCCTTCACCACGCGACGGAAGAGATCGAAATCCCCCAGCACGACATCTTTGAGGAAACCGCCGATGCCTTGATCGAAACGTTTGGGATCGGCAGCATGCTCGAAATGGGGCCAGAGGGCGCGACGGAATTCGAACAGAGTCGGGTATCGGTTTTCGAGGCCCCCCAGTTCGGCACCGGCCTCGGCTGGCCAGTTCCAGGAAAAATACAGGGCTATTCGGCGTCCGGGCATCTCACAGCCCTCTCGTTTGGGTGGGCCGGACGGTTTCCACCGCCTCCAGGATGGCTCGGCGGAGTTCACGCTCCAGGACATCAATGAATGAGCCCTGGTCGGTTTCCGTCACCCAGGGATCCATGATCACGGAGCGCAGGACCGTGATGGTGTCACCCTCCGAACCGGCCACACCCAAGCGCCGCTTCATGTCGTCGATGAACGCGGAGCCGTACGCCCCACGCACGAGGTCCGTGGTACTCACGATGAGGTCGTATCCGTGGATGTCGTGGCCCGGGTCGATGCTCAGCCGCTTGTAAAGCGCCTGATTCAGAGCGTTCATCAGGGCAAGGTCGCCATTCACGGCGCCATCCGGCAGCCGGAAATTAAAGGCATAAGACAGGATGTTCTGGTCCGGGCCAATCTCGCGGAGCAGGTCCAGGGCAGTCGGATCGGCTCGGATCTCGTCCCCGCTGCGAAGGTCGATCACCTCGCGGATGCGCTTCCGTTCCGCCACCACCACCTCGTCGGACGCTCCGCTTCGCTCGGCCGGCAGCCGGGGAACGGGCACGACGATGAACGGATCGTCCGGGCGCGCCAGGCTGAGCAAGCGGGCGTACAGCTTGCGGCAGCTGAAAAGCGCTTGGCCGATGATCCGGCCGTAGCCGTCGATGGTCGGCCTGATCACGCGATGGCTGAGATAGACGGCGGCGGCGGCGGCACCGGGCTTGGAACCCTCGACGCCGTAGATGCCGACCGTCGGCTCGGCCTCGCCATGGAAAACCACGGGAGCGCTGAAAGCGACGAGATGACGCATGGCGCCGTTGCGGTAGCACAGAGCGCCGGCCGGATAGGGGATATAGCCCGATTTGTGAGGATCGACGGTGATCGAGTCCGCGCGATCGAGCGCCCTCATATGCCGTTCTGCGTAGCGGCTCAGGGGCACGGCCGGCGGTGGAGCGTTGAAACCGGACGGCCGCGGCATATCGAACGGCTCGTTGATCGTCGAACGATGATAGCCTCCCCACGCGGCATCCACGTGCAGGTGCACGACCAGACCACGCCCGGCCAGGGCGTCACGCAGATCCGCCATAGCGTCGAGAGGATCGATCGCGCTCTCTTCCGTGGTGCCGACCACCCCAACGACGGCAATGACCGGCCGCCGGTCCTGCAAACAGGCCTCGAGCCTTTCTCGGAGGATGTCGACATCGAGGCGTGCGTCGTTGTCGACGGGGATGTCGATCAGGTTGCCGGCCCCCAAGCCAAGAAGAGCGCCCGCCTTGGGGAACGAGTAATGCTTCGTTCCGGGAACAAAGATCACCGGGTCGGGGACACCGGCCAGAAACTCTCGGGCAAACCTGGGCAGCCCCAACGTCTGCAGCCCGAACGGGGCGACTTCCTGGGACACGGTCTGGGACGCGATTCCGAATTCCTGGGCGAAGCGGCGTGGCAGTTTCAGCACCTCGTCCGGGTTCAGATTCATCAGTTCCCAAGGGCCGAGGTCGCGAAGACGGGCCCGTCCACCCTGCGGCACGGGCAGGTCGACGTCGCGGGCGTCCGCCAGCTTGTCCGACGTCGCCAACGCCCGGCGCAACGCCAACGGATAGAAGCGGAGATTGCGCGCCGACCACATCGCCTCGATGTTGGCGACGGAACCGTCGCAGGTGATATGGCCCCATGGGCGCACGGCGTCAGCGGTGTGCGGCTCGGGAATGGAGTAGCCGAGCATGCGGCAGAGGTCGTCGCCGACCAGCAACTCGAGCAGCGTCGTCGCCGTCGACCCTTCGAACGCGACGTTGTTGGGGTTGTACAGCATCGCGGCGAAGTAGCCGACGATACCCGGAATCGTCAGATCCCAGTTCATATGCCCTTGGTAGCGCATGCTGAAGAAGGGCACCGACTTCTTCAGAAAGGCCAGGAGTTCCCGGTAGCCGGCGTTTAGGGCGTCGAGCGCGGCCAGGTATTCCGGCGACCGCTTGATGGCCTCGGTTATATGGGTCGGATCGCCCGGCCGGTAGTTGCGCCGCCAATGAGCCTGGTCGCGGACGGCCTCAGCGAGGAGCGCTTCGAGCAGCTCGGCGTTTTCTCCTTTCGGCCCCAGGAACCAGGCTTCGACGGCACGGCTTCCGGCGGTGCGGAGGTGCGGCGCCCCCGATTGCCCAAGCAAAGCAGCGAACCCTTGGCGTGCCCGATCCTTCATGACGCTGTCCATCAAAGCCTCCATCAGACGACCAGAATCAGGCGACCAGATCGGCGGGCAGGCTGTTGTCGGCCACGATGTCGTCGATGTCGGCGTTCCCGGAGCGTGCCGCAGCGCCCATACCGAACTTGGCAAAGGCCTCCCAGGCGGCCCGCCGCACCGTCCGGTGGACCTCCGCCGTGACGTGGTGGACCTCCACCATGTCGTCGAGGGCGCGCAGGATGGCGTCGCGGGCATCGAGGAACGTTGGGTTGGGCGGCGTCAGCTTGAGGCCGTCGACGACCATCTGCCACGCCAGCCGGTAACCCGATTGGTCGTCGTTGAGGGCCGCCCTGATGAGTCTGGTCATCTTCATGAGAGCCGCGCACCAGACCTCTCCGATGTCGTGGACCTCCGGGAACGACGCCAGATCGCCGAATCCAAAGGGATAGTCGTCATCGTAGGGTGCCCGGCGGATTCCGTTACGATTGTCCACGACCCAGTCGCCGGTCACGACTTTCTCTCTGCCGAGGCGATAGCTTTGTATGGTCAGGGCGAAATAATCGCTCCATCCCTCGCCCATTCCGCCGCTCTGAAGCGCGTCGAGCGCGGTCGCGTTCAGGCGGCCACCGACCAAACGGGTGGTCAGGCCATGAGTGTACTCGTGTGCCACCACGTCGAAGTCAAAGGCGGTGTGCCGATTGGAACTCTGCACCAGGCCCATGTTCATTGTCGGGGGCTGGCCGTCCGGCCCGGTGGCCATGTTGGCCGTCCCGAAGACCGGACCGCTGTGCGCGCGGGCACGGACCGGATCGTTGCCGAGGCCGGTGCGGGTGAAGTTGGTTTTCTGGAAGTTCCCCGACGGCTCATCGAAGCCGAGAATGTAAAGAAAATCGTGCATGTAGCAGCAGAAATAGAAGATGTTCAGGATTTTCTGATCGTCACCGAAGGGCTCGGCGGGATCGAACAGGTAGCTGCCGTCCGATTGACGGGTCCCCTTAAGCGTGACGGTGCTGGATCCAAGCGTCGCGATCGTGGAGTTGCCGATGGTTTCGCCCGGATTATCGATCCAATCCGCCGGGAAGAGAGCCAGGGGCGTGGTGGGCATGACGGGATAGTCGTCCAATGGCCTTGGAAACGGCACCTCCTTGCGTTCGGCGGAAATGCCGGGGCTGAACTCGTGGACGACCCCCCGGGCCTTGGCGCGATGCACGGTGCTGTGCGAATACAGCACCTCGCCCTCCGGCCTGTCGGCGGCGACGATCATCACGTACTGGTCCGTGTAATCCGGGAAGGTAAGGACTGCGTGCCAGGCGAGCCGGACACCGCCGGACTCGACGAAGATGATCAGGAACGCCTGTATGTCGTTTTCGAACGGCCCCTTGCTGATGATGGTGGGGGCCGCCGGAAGCAACGGAAACGATGTCAGGATTTGGGGCTCGTACGCGCTGATGTCAATGGTCGGCGCCGGGTGTCGGTCTCCGTACTGGCTTTCGATCTCGTAGGATGGCGCATCGGCCAGGAACTTTGCCGCCAGCAGCACCGCAGCATCCGCTGCAAGCAGCGGCACGGTGCTGAAATCCTTGGGAACAGCCGTGCTGTCCCCGAGCGCGTCGACTGGCTGTGCTTGCACATCGAACCGCACGGTGCGGGTCATTTGGAAGATCGGGATGCCGCGGTGAAACTGGTGCAGGTTGACGGCCGTGGCGCCGCTGCTCGTCCGCTGAATGGCGGGATCGGGAACGAATTCGGCGCGCCCGGTTGCACCGCCAAAGTTTTGGCTTTGAACGAACGACAATGCCTTCGCGACGAGGGCCGGTTCCCCGCCGGAGGGCTGTGCGGCGGCCGCGAAGGGCGTGCCCGTCACCGGATTGGTGCGCGCCCGCAAGGCCTGCGGCGCGGATGCGGCGGTGCCGGCCGGCGGAGCGGCGGTCTTGCGGCTGTCGAACTCGCGCGAGCTGCTCATGCGATCCTCCCTGGCGGCAACATGAAAGGCGCGCGATGGGGGCGCTGTGGATGGCGCGCTCGCCAGCACCCACGCAGCGGCCCCGATCGCCCGAGCGATGTCGGCGGCGTAGTCGGCGTCGATGAAGGTGTCGTCGCGCTGATGGTAGTGCGGGTTGGCTTCCGGTTCGGGCGCGTTGTCGCCGGGTCCGACGAAGAAATCCTCGGACGCGACGAGCGCCGGGTAGCCATAGGCGTGGAACGAGCTGTGATCGCTGCGACCGTCCGCAGGGTCGCCGCCTATTGTTCCGGTGCGGTAGATCTGCGCCGCTTCCAGGGCGGGCGCCACATGGCCGGCCATCTGGCGGACGCAATCGGCCAGGCGAAAGGAGAGGCCTTCGACGTCGGGAGTGGTCGCGCATCCGACATGAAGCTCCCACGACCGCGGTTCGGCGCGGTTGAAGCCGATCATGTCCATCTGAAGGACGCCGGCAATGGCGGCCCCACGGGCCCGAAGCATCCGCGCGTACGCACGACTGCCGACCAGCCCTTCCTCTTCAGCGTTGAACAGCACGAACCGGATCGACCGCTCCGGCGGATTGTCCTTGGCGAGACGGGCCAGCTGTTCGGCCAAGGCCAGGACCGCGGCCACGCCGCTCGCGTCGTCGTCGGCCCCTGGGGCCCGGTCGGTTGTCTCGTCATAAGGCGAGCTGTTGGCGGCGGTGGAGTCCAGATGTGCTGTAACCAGCACCATGTCCGGCGTCCGGCCTGCGATCTCTGCCTCGACGTTGAACAGTTCCCGTCCCCGATGGCTGAACCGGTGCAACCGAACCGTGATCAGGTCCGGCCCTAGAGTCGACAGCTCGGCCACCGCCTCGTCCACCGCACGGCGATTGTCGGGGTGGGCGAGATGCCGACTGACCAGCGTCCGCCCATCCCGCAGATCGGTGACGCCGGCAAAGCGGTCAACGCGCTCGCGGATTGCCGTGCCGTCGAGCGCGCGCAGAACGGCGGCCGCTTTTTCCTCCAACGCCAGTGAAGCGAAGCCGACGCCTGGTCTCAAGGTCGATGGGGGCGCCGGCGCCAGCAGATCGGGATCGGCCATGAGTTTCAGCGTATGGCCATGCCGCATGGTGTCGAGGTGAAGCTCCGCCATCGAACGGTGCGCCGGCAGCGCCACTACAAGGCCTTCCGGGGCGGTCGCGAGGACCAGACTGCCCTCCTCACCCGTCATGAGGCTGGCGGCGTCACGCAGAATAAAAAGATCGGTGAGCAGCGGAAGCCCGGCTGCGCCGAGGAAATCGACGCGCAAAGGCTCCTTGGCCAGAGTTGGCAAGATGGCGTCTGATGCGATTGCATACAGCAGGCTGTGGCCCCGCCCGGCGATGTGGAGTGGCACCAATCCCGCTGAGTCGATTCGTCCGGTGAGCCGAACCAATGGTGCGTCCGGACCGCCCGACACGCGGATGTAGCGCAGCGGTATTCCGTCGATGACAGCTTGGGCCAGCAAGGGATGGGGGCAGATTTGGAGCCCAGCAGCGGCGGCGTGTGCGCGTTCAGCGGCATCCTCCCCGACGAAAAGGCATTCCGAGGGGGCATGCCCCGCACCTGCGGCCGCTTGGCGGAAAATTTCCGGGCTGTCCTTACGCAAGCCCACATCCGCGCTGTAGATGCACAGCGCCGAGTCAAAGTGGTCCAGTATTCCAGCTTGATTAAGGACCTGATTCACTTGCACGCCTCTATCGTTCCCCGTATTCGATATGATCCCCAAGCGGAGATGTCGGGCGGTCAGTTGGGAGAGCAACAGAGGAACATATGGATAAGCATGGAACCCGATAAGATGCGCTGGCGACGGCGAAAGAACAGCCTCGCCGAGCGTGTCCCCCAAGTCGAAGAAGACTGATTTTATGGTCAAGGCGCCCTCCCTTATTGACGCGCGTTTTTCGACGCGCGATCAATTCCATTTTGCGCCAAATGAATGGGCCGCGACACTCGTGGCGGCCTTTCGTTCGCTGTGAAACAAATCGCAACACAAACATTGCGTCCTGTCAACAAAGCTAAAGAGGTGATCGCCAATCCGTTCAGGATTGCATACTCGAGTATGCTTTCCGTCAAGAAAATTATCTTTCATTTTTATTATCTCGATGAAGTCACGCAGATCATGTCAGCCCACCACCCGCATTATTCTGTGAATAATCAAAATTGCTGTCATCCCGATGGGGCCATACGTAGTTTTTCCTATGATTTGTCGCATAGGTTGCGCGCGCTATTTTGAGTACACGATTCTCTGACACAAACATTTATTGCCTTCCCTATTCGCAGCGGCCCGCCGATTGGACGAAGGGTTCCGTTGCAAAGTTTGCCGGCGGGCGGAGATCGGGTAATACCAAGTCCTGCGGAGTACGACTCATGCGGCGATTCCCGCTGAGCCGGGCGGTGTGATTCACGGGAGGGACCACAGCGACGAGGTCCCCCTAT
>NZ_JACHYN010000006.1 GCF_014192915.1 Azospirillum sp. OGB3
CAGAACTCCCTTGAGAGCCGTGACAGACCATCACGTCGATAGGAGGCATGTGGACGGGCGGCAACGCCTGAAGCTGAGCCTTACTAATCGCTCGATCGGCTTGATCCTTCCCAGCAGGCGGCCCGCGCGCAGCGGCAAGCCCTGGACGCAACGAGCCAACACCGCAAGTACAAGAACGCAGACGTCCTCAACTTAACGAAACCTCTGCCGTCCGGTCCGGATGGTTCGCGTGTGCCTTGGTGACCTGGTGGTCATGGCGAGGCTCCCAACACCCGATCCCATTCCGAACTCGGCCGTGAAACGCCTCAGCGCCGATGGTACTGCGTCTTAAGACGTGGGAGAGTAGGTCGCCGCCAGGTCACCACGGCACACGCCAAGCCACCCAGGACTTGGACGATACGGTTTCAAACACGCTTGACAATCGGCTTCATGAACGGCAAGGCCGGCGCTTTCCCCTGCGGGAAGCGCCGGTTTTTCGTTGTGTTCGGAGTGTTGGAGATGAGCCCCCTCCCCAACCCTCCCCCGCCGCCGGCGGGGGAGGGGATCAAGGGGTTGGTGACGGGGGCGAGGAAGAATGGGGATATTGCCATGCCGACGGATGGTGACGTGCCGGATTGCGAAAGCTGCGGGGCCTGTTGCGCCTATTCCTGGGAATGGCCGACCTTCATCGGTGATTGGGATGGTGACGGGATCATGGAGCACCTGAAGGAGGACGGGCGCATGCGATGCAACGGCAACCGCTGTGCCGCCCTGATGGGAACCCTTGGCGAGTCGGTCTTCTGCAGCGTTTATGAGCAGCGCCCCTTGGTGTGCCGGGAATTCACGGCGGGAAGCGACGCCTGTCACTCGGTCAGGTCCCAGTTGGGGCTGCGAGATTGAACCACGCGCCGACGCGGTGGCGCAGACTGCGCCGTCGGTCTTCCTCCGGGGCCGGGGCAATGTCCCAATCCCAGCCGCGGTCGGGAGGGGGGAGGTCGAGCCCCCAGAGCGAGTCCTCACGCTCCAGAATCGCGCCGCCCTCCAACCACAGACTCTCCGTGTCGGTGAAAAGCGTTGCCTGCTCGGCAACGCTGGACAACCAGGTGCGATGGCTGCGCGCCAGGGCTTGGGCGAAGCGTTCCCGCTCCGCCTCCGGCCTGTTCGGCGCCTTGCGGTCGATGGCGTCCAGGGGCAGAAGCGGGAGCTGTGACAGCAGGTTGCAGGATAGGGCGAAAGCGAACCGTTCCCCCGGCAGTTCCGGCGGCGATGGTGAGGGAAGGGGCGACCCATCGGGCAGAGCGGCGTCCAGCGGCGCCAGCGCTCCGGTAACGTCAAGGGTGAGCAGGCGGACGTTGGGGTGGCGCCGCGCCTGTTGGCGAACGGAGCGGGAGTGCAGCATGTCGATCAGCAGGACTTCACCGAATCGCTCAGCGAGAGCAGGCAGCGGGACTTCGATCAGCAAGCCGGACCCCGCCACCAGCGCCCGCCCCCCGCGTGGAGCCCGTTCGGCTGCCTCAAGGACGAAGCGACGGCAAGCCTCGACATGCGGCGCCCATGCTCGTCGCTGACGGCGGTGGCGCGCTCCAAGAGCCACCATCTCCGCCAGATAGCCATAGCGGCGGGCCAGGGGCGGGCAGGGGGTGGTCAGATACTCGAAGGCTTCCCTCAGCATGGCCGCATCACGTCCCACCCGTCTTTCACCGGTTCGGGCCGCTACCCGAAGGGAACCCCTTGACCGGAACGGTTGGCAGGGTACCTATGGCGGCATGGTGGAGATCAAGAGGAAAGCGGCCCTGGTCACTGGGGCGGGAAAGCGGATCGGGCGTGCCATCGCGCTTGACCTTGCGGCGCGCGGCTGGCGGGTGGGGGTCCATTTCGGCCATTCCCGCCCCGAGGCCGACGCGGTGGTCGCGCACATCGTCGGGCAGGGCGGCGTTGCCGTCGCGCTTCAGGCCGACCTGGAACGCGAATTGGACGCGCAGGCGCTCGTGCCCGAAGCGGTGGAGCGCCTGGGCACGCTGTCGCTGCTGGTCAACAACGCCTCCCGCTTCGAGCGGGACGAGGTGGGGGACGTGACCCGCGAGTCCTGGGACCGGCACATGGAGGCCAATCTCCGTGCCCCGTTCGTGCTGAGCCAAGCCTTCGCGGCACAGGCGCCGGGCGACACGGAGGGGCTGATCGTCAACATGATCGATCAGCGGGTGTGGAATCTCACCCCGCATTTCATCTCCTACACCCTGTCGAAGGCCGGCTTGTGGACGCTGACGCAGACGCTTGCCATGGCGCTCGCCCCGCGTATCCGGGTCAACGCGATCGGACCGGGCCCGACGCTGAAGAACGTTCGGCAGACGGAGGAGGAGTTCGCCGCCCAGCGTGACGCGACTCCGCTCAAGCGCGGCCCCTCGCCCGAGGAAATCTGTGCGGCCTTGCGCTTCCTGATCGACGCGCCGTCGGTCACCGGTCAGATGGTCGCTCTGGATGGCGGTGAGCATTTGGGATGGGCGCAGCCGGCCTTGGGATTCGTGCCGACGGAATAGGCGGTTTGTCCAGGGTGCGCCTTGCCGTCTCGCGGTGGATACCCTGTGCCAGCGTACAGCCCGGCAGAACGACCGCGCGTTGTACACATCTCGCCCTGTCGGTGCAAGGGGCTGCTTGCACGATCCGAAAATTTAGCGCCACAGTGCCGACTTGACTCGAGGTGTCTTCATTAAAAACAATGACTTAGGGGAATTGCTCAATTTTTGTGCATAGCCTCGAAATCCCTTGGCCCGCCTTGGTTCTGTTAGGGTAGCCCTTGGGTTATCGACACACTTATCCACAGGAGTCGTGGATATCCCGAAGAGTGACCGCCAATGAGGTGAGTCGTTCGTCTTAACCATTCAGGACAGGGGGTGGTTGACCCATTCCCCGCACTCGACGACATTCGAGACATGGCCGACACTGCAGACACCCCCACCGATCTTGTCCTTCCGGACGCTGAGGGAGCCGACGTTGCGAACACGGATGCCCAAGGCGCCGGCGCGAGTCCGCGTCCGAGGCGGCGCCCCGCCGATCTCGCCCGCGGGGCGGAGGTGATCCGCGACCACCTGAAGACCCTGCCGCAGACGCCCGGCGTCTATCGCATGCTGGCGGGCGACGGAGCCGTGCTCTATGTCGGCAAGGCCAAGAACCTGAAGCGGCGGGTGTTCAACTACACCCAGGTCAACCGCCTGCCCGTGCGGCTGCAGCGCATGGTGTCGGAGACGGAGACCATGGAGTTCGTCACGACCCACACCGAGGTCGAGGCGCTGCTCCTCGAATCGAACCTGATCAAGCGGCTGATGCCGCGCTACAACGTGCTGCTGCGGGACGACAAGACCTTCCCGCACATCATGATCACCAAGGACCACGACTACCCGCAGCTGACCAAGCACCGGGGCGCGCGGTCGCGCGACGCCGACTATTTCGGTCCCTTCGCTTCGGCGGGGGCGGTCAACCGGACGATCACCGCGCTCCAGCGCGCCTTCCTGCTGCGCAACTGCGCCGACACGGTGTTCGCCGCGCGCACCCGGCCCTGCCTGCAGTACCAGATTAAGCGCTGCACCGCGCCCTGCGTGGAACGGGTCAGCCCGGCGGAGTATCAGGCGCAAGTCGATCAGGCCCGCGCCTTCCTGTCCGGCAAGAGCCGGGACATCCAGACGGAGTTCGTCGCGGAGATGACCAAGGCGGCGGAGAATCTCGACTACGAGACCGCCGCTCGCTACCGCGACCGTATCCGTGCGTTGACCGCGGTGCAGGCGCACCAGGACATCAACGTCGAAGGGGTGGTCGAGGACGCCGACGTGATCGCCGCCTACGCGGAGGGCGGGATGACCTGCGTGCAGGTGTTCTTCTTCCGCGGCGGGCGCAACTACGGCAACCGCGCCTACTTCCCCAGCCACGACAAGAGCGCCGAGACCCCGGAGGTGCTGGCCGCCTTCATCGCCCAGTTCTACGAGAACAAGGCGGCCCCCGGCCTCGTCCTGGTCAGCCACGACCTGCCGGAACAGGAACTGCTGACCGAGGCCCTGGCGCTGCGCGCCGGCCACCGGGTGGAGCTGGCCGCGCCCAAGCGGGGCGACAAGCGCCGCATCGTCGAACACGCCTTGACCAACGCGCGGGAGGCTCATGGACGGCGGCTCGCCGAAAGCTCGTCGCAGGCGCGGCTGCTCGACGGGGTGGCGACGGTGTTCGGGTTGGACGGCCCGCCGCAACGCATCGAGGTCTACGACAACTCCCACGTCCAGGGCGCCCACGCCATCGGCGCCATGATCGTCGCCGGGCCGGAGGGCTTCATCAAAAACGCCTACCGCAAGTTCAACATCAAGACCGAGGGCGCCGCCGGCGACGACTTCGCGATGATGCGCGAGGTCATGGCCCGCCGCTTCGGCCGGGCGATCAAGGAGGACCCGGAGCGGACGCAGGGCACCTGGCCCGATCTGGTGCTGATCGACGGCGGCATCGGGCAGCTCAACACGGCGTTGGGTGTGCTGGCCGATCTGGGGATCGACGACGTGACGCTGGTCGGCATCGCCAAGGGGCCGGACCGCGACGCCGGGCGCGAGCGCTTCTTCATGCCGGACCGTGCGCCGTTCCAGCTGGAAATGCGCGATCCCGTGCTCTATTTCCTGCAACGGCTGCGGGACGAGGCGCACCGCTTCGCCATCGGCACCCATCGGGCGAAGCGCACCAAGGCGTTGGGCAAATCGATGATCGACGAGGTTCCCGGAATCGGACCCAGCCGGAAGAAGGCCCTGCTTCACCATTTCGGGAGCGCCGTCGCCGTCTCCCGTGCCGGACTGGCGGATTTGGAGTCGGTCGAAGGGATCAGCAAGACGGTGGCGAAAAAGATATACGATCATTTCCATTCAGACGGTTAGAATGACGCCGCCCGCCGTGCGTTTCCCCCGATTCCAGAGTTGCGACCGATGCTGACCAGCCTGCCGAACCTGCTCACCCTGTCGCGCATCGCGGTGATTCCCGTCGTTGTCGGGCTGTTCTACGTGCCGGAAGCGTGGGCCGCCTACACGGCCTGCGCTCTCTTCGCCGCGGCCTGCATCACCGACTGGTTCGACGGCTATCTGGCCCGCGCCTGGGAGCAGGAAAGCGTCATCGGCAAGTTCCTCGATCCCATCGCGGACAAGCTGCTGGTCGCCGCGACGCTGATCATGCTGGTCGCCTTCGCCCGGCTGTCCGGGCTGTCGGTGCTGGCCGCCGTGGTCATCCTGCTGCGCGAGGTCCTGGTGTCCGGCCTGCGCGAGTACCTGGCCGGGCTCAACGTCGGGGTGCCGGTGACCTGGATGGCCAAGTGGAAGACGACGATCCAGATGGTGGCGATCGGCTTCCTGATCGTCGGTGACTACGGCCCGGTCCACATCCCGGTCACGCTGATCGGCACGCTGGGCCTGTGGGTGGCGGCGATCCTGACCTTCGTCACCGGCTGGGATTACATGCGCGCCGGGCTGAAGCACATGATGGCCCACCAGCCGGCCAAGCCCAGCAAGGGCGCTCCGGGGAACCCGGCCCGCACACCAGGCTGATTTGCTCGCGCTGAGTCGCCGTTTATGCAGACGGCTTTCCGACCAGCGGCAGAGCGGGCCGCAAATCCGGTTTGTCCGTTCGCATGCCCGTGTGTTTCTGCTATGTGACCGGAGAACGCCCGCGCAGCGATGGGCGGCAAGGCGGAGGATAGGGGCTTCCATGAAGATGTTCGGCCTGACGGGGTGGAGCGGCAGCGGCAAGACGACGCTGATCGTTCGCCTGATCCCGGCGCTGATCCGGCGCGGCCTGACCGTTTCGACCATGAAGCACGCGCACAAGGGCTTCGACATCGATCATCCCGGAAAGGACAGCCACAACCACCGCGAAGCCGGCGCCACCGAGGTTCTGGTCAGCTCGCCGCGCCGCTGGGCGCTGATGCACGAGATCCGCAACGACGAGCCGGAACTGACCCTGTCGGAACTGCTGCCGAAGCTGTCGCCCGTCGACCTGCTGCTGATCGAAGGGTTCAAGCGCGAGCCGCACGAGAAGATCGAGGTGTGGCGCGCCTCGGTGGGCAAATCGCTGATCGCGCGGGACGATCCGAGCATTGTCGCGATCGCCAGCGACGGGCCGGTGCCGGACGCCGGGGTTCCCGTCTTCGACCTGAACGACGAGGAGGCCATCGCGTCCTTCATCATCGAGCGTTGTGCGCTCGACCGATGCAGGGCAACGGGGCAGGCTGTCTGAGACGGCGGACGGCCTGAAGCAGAGTGGTCCGGCATAAGGTTGACGGACGGCGGTGTGCGGGGTGGAGTGGAGCGATGGCTCAGCTTAGCGACGATTGCTTCGCCTTCGGCGGGGAGATGATGGCGGTGGACCGGGCGCTGGAGCTTCTCTCCGGCCGCCTCCACCCGGTCACGGAGACCCATCGGATCGGTCTTGCCGACGCGCTGGGCCATGTGCTGGCCGAGGACGTCGTCGCTCCGTTCAACGTGCCGCCCCACGACAATTCGGCGGTGGACGGCTACGCCGTCTTCTTCGACGACCTGACGCCCGACGCGGCCACGCTGCTGCCGGTCACGGCGCGCGTCGCCGCCGGCCATGCGCTGGACCGTCCAGGACGGCGCGGCGAGGCGGTGCGCATCTTCACCGGCGCCCCGATGCCCGCGGGATTCGACACGGTGCTGATGCAGGAGGACTGCAAGGCGGAGGAGGGCTCCGTTGCCATTCCCCCCGGCATCCGCCGTGGCGCCAACCGTCGCCGCGCCGGGGAGGACATGGCGCAGGACAGCACCGTCCTGACCGCCGGACGCCGGCTGCGGGCGGAGGACATCGGCCTGCTCGCCTCGTTGGGGCGTCGGGAGGTGACGGTGCGCACGGCGCTGCGCGTCGCCGTCTTCTCCACCGGGGACGAGGTGCGCGAGCCGGGCGTGCCTCTGGAGCCCGGCTGCATCTACGACGCCAACCGCTTTGCCCTGATCGCTGCGCTGCGCCAGCTCGGCTGCGGCGTGACCGACCTCGGCATCCTGCCCGACCGGCTCGACGCCGTTCGCGGCGCGTTGGAAGAGGCGGCGGGGACGCACGACGTTCTCATCACCTCGGGCGGCATGTCCACCGGGGAGGAGGACCACGTCAAGGCGGCGGTGGAAGCGTTGGGCGGCCTGCATTTCTGGCGGCTTGCGATCAAGCCGGGGCGCCCGGTGGCTCTGGGTACGGTCAAGGGCGCAACCAAGGGGGCAGCCGTCTTTGTCGGCTTGCCGGGCAACCCGGTGGCGGTCATGGTCACCTTCCTGCGCATCGCCCGCCCGATCCTGCTCCGGCTGATGGGGGCGGCCGACGAGGTTCCGGCCTTGTTCCCGCTGCGCGCCGGCTTCACCTACAAGAAGAAGGCCGGGCGGCGCGAGTATGTGCGGGCCACGCTCGCCCGCGCCGCCGACGGGGTTTTGACCGCGGTCAAGCACCCGCGCGACGGGGCGGGCATCCTGTCGTCGATGGTCGAGTCCGACGGGCTCGTCGAACTGCCGGAAGAGATCACCCGCGTCGAGCCGGGGATGATCGTGGATTTCCTGCCCTTCAGTGAGGTTCGGTGATGAAGATCCTCTATTTTGCTTGGCTGCGCACCAAGATCGGCGTGGCGACCGAGACGGTGGACCTGCCGGCGGAGGTCCGCGACGTCGGCGCCCTGGTGGAGTGGCTGAAGACCCGCAGCCCGAAGCACGCCGACGCGCTCGCCAACAGCACGGTGGTCAAGGTCGCGGTGAACCAGGAGCATGTGCCCTACGACCACCCGGTCGGCCCCGGCGACGAGGTGGCCCTGTTCCCGCCGGTGACCGGCGGCTGAGGAAGGAAGCATTGCCGTGACGGTGAGGGTGCAGAGCGAGGATTTCGACGTCGGCGCGGAGCTGGCCGCGCTGACCGGCGGCAAGACCGGAATCGGCGGGGTGACCCTGTTCGTCGGGCTGGTGCGCGACATGGCCGGCGGCGAATCCGTCAGCGCCATGACGCTGGAGCATTATCCCGGCATGACCGAGCGGCAGTTGGAGGCCATCGAGGCGGAGGCGCGGGCGCGTTGGCCGCTCGACGACGCGCTGATCATCCACCGCTACGGGCGGCTGGAGCCGGGCGACCGGATCGTGCTGGTCGCCACCGCCAGCGCCCACCGCGAGGCGGCCTTTGAAAGCTGCCATTTCCTGATCGACTGGCTGAAGACCAAGGCGCCCTTCTGGAAGATGGAGGCCACTCCGGAAGGTGAGCGCTGGGTGGAGGCCAAGGAGTCCGACGACGAGGCGGCGGCCCGCTGGACGAAACCGGCGTGAGGTGAGAGGCAGGGCACAGACGGCGCCCTCCTCACAGTGATTGGATCCGCTCCCGCGCAAGGCTGTGCGCGCATGCGGAGTGTCCGATCATGCGAACCCGGTTCCTGCTCACCGGACTGGTGATCCTGTCGCTGGGTACATTCCTGTCGTGCCCTGTCCAAGGGAAGGAGCGGCAGACGGCGCAGCGGATTCTGACCGACCCGGCCAGCGGTTGCCGCGTCCGCGACCCTGATCCGAGCCGGGGGAGGTCCGTCCGCTGGAGCGGCGCCTGCCACAACGGCTTCGCTCAGGGCGCGGGTGTTCTTGAAATGTTCGATGGTGCGGAACCGACGGACTGGACCGAGGCGGTCTTCGTCGATGGCCGGGCCGAGGGGCCGGGACGCCGCGGACGCGCGGATGGGACGATCTTCCAGGGGCGTTTTCGTCACGGTCTCGCGACTGGCATGGGAACTCTGACCCTGCCGGACGGGCACCGCTACGAGGGGGCCTTCGCGTTCGGGCGCCCGACCGGGGAGGGGGAGTTCATCGCCTCCATGGGGTTGCGCTACCGCGCCCAGGTCGATCGGGACGGACGGGTGTGGCCCGGCGCGCTTCTCGGCGCGAAGCCTCCCGAGGCCATCCAGTCGGCCGAGCGGCTGGAACCGCGGGGCAAGGCGGCGCCGGGCAGCCTGGAGGAGTGGTTGCGCACGCCGCCGTGGGACTACCGTGATCCGACGTCCAGCGATCCGACATCCAGCGATCCGACATCCAGCGATCCGGCGCCGGGCGATGCGAACCGGCGTTGACCAGCTTTGCGCAGGCGGCGTTTGCCAGACGCGCCCCGCCGTGGTGACATCGCAAGCCCCTTTCGGATGACGGCGATGAACTGGCAGACCCTCGGATTCTTCTTCGCGACGGCCTTCGTGCTGTCGATGACCCCCGGCCCCAACATGCTGCTGGCGATGAGCCTCGGCCTGCGCTACGGCGTCCGCCGGGCGGCCTGGGGCGGGCTCGGCATGTGCGTGGCGCTGACGACGATGGCCACCCTGTCGGTGCTGGGCCTCGGCGCCCTTCTGGCGGCGTCGGAGCCGGCCTTCCAGGCGGTGAAATGGGCGGGCGTGGCCTATCTGACCTGGCTCGGCATCGCCGCCTGGCGGGCGCCGGTGCCGGATGGCTCGCCGCGCGCCAGCGGTGCCGCGGCGGTGGAGGAAGCCCCGGCCCATCGCCTGTTCCTGCGCGGGCTGCTGGTCGCCTTCAGCAACCCGAAGGCGCTGGTCTTCATGGCCGCCCTGTTTCCGCAGTTCATCGACCCGGCAACCCCGCTGATGCCCCAGCTTGTGGCGCTGGTGGCGATCATGGTGGTGATCGAGTTCGGCTGGATCATGGCCTACGCCACCGGCGGCAACAGCATTGGCGCCCGCTTGACCAGTGCATCCGCCACCCGGACCCTCAACCGCTTGACCGGCGGCCTGATGATCGGCGCCGGCGGGCTTCTGGCGCTCGCCCGCCGGCTGTGATCACTCAGTCCATCCGACGGAGGGTCGTCTCCAGACGGCCCTTGCCGGAGCGGTCCAGCCACGTGGCGGACAGGCGCCCGTCCGTGCGGATGCTGTAGCGCAGCACGTTGCGCCCCTTTTCGTCGAACACCAGTTCGTCGTTCTCGATGCGGCCCTTGCGCTGGGCGCGCTCCATCGGCTGGTCGGCCTCCATGCCCGGCCCCAGCACATAGTCGGCGTAGACGGCGTCGCCGTCGACCCGGTCCACCGCCAGCGCGATCTCCCGCCCGTTGATGTAGGCGCCGTACCAGACGCCGAGGAAGGAACGGGCGCCGGTGCCCGCCGGGGAGGAGGTGCCGCTGCCGGTGCGCGGTTCCGGCGCCGCGGCCCGCATCAATTCCGCGCTCGGCGTGCGGCCCCAGGATTCGTCACAGGACGGGTCGCCCCGCCGCGGCGGCGCCTCGGAAAAGCGCAGGATGCAGGACCCGAAGCGCCGGACGAACATGCCGGTCGTCGCGGCGCCGTGGCCGGTCAACAGGGCCGGCTGATCGACCACGATGTGGTCCAGCCCGCGCGAGGACAGGATGCTGCGCGCCGACTCCCCGCGTCCGCCCGGGTCGAAATCGTCACCATGGAAGAAGAACAGCATCACCCGCGCATTGTGGATGCCGCGCAGGATCGGCCAGAGCTGGGCGGCGTTGTCGCGGAAGCTGTCGTAGGAGTCGGAGAAGTTTCCAAAGGCCGCGGGGGCGGTGCCGACGACGGCATCCACCCTGTCGCTCTGCCCGGCGGCCATCAGCGAGATGAAAGCGCCGAAGGACTGGCCGGTCAGCACGACCTTGCGGTAGCCACGGTCCTTCAATTGATCGGCGTAACCCGCGAGCGCGCGGGAGCTGTTCGGCAGCGTGTCGCTGACCCGCATGCGGTCCAGCCGGAACACATCCCACCCGGCGTCCTTCATGGTCTTCATGTAAAGCGGCGTGGGAGCGCTCGAATCCTCCACATCCACCGACCGGCCGTGGCTCCACACCACAGCGCCGCGGGCCATGGTCGGGCCGAGCAGGGCACCGTCGCCATAGGCCGCGTTCAGGTGAATCTGGGCCGCCGCCGTCTGCGCCGTACCGAGCATCGCCAACGCCACCACCAATCCGAGCAGCGCCTGTCCGATTGTCCGCCTCATCCTTCCACGCTCCTGTCTGCGGGCGTGGAAAGGGTCCAAGAATATGGTTAACCCGATCTTTCCAGCAGGGGAGGCCGGCGTTTGTCACGGAGCGTTGTCACAGCCTCCATCGGTGTGGGTGCCCTGCGTCAGAAGGTCCATGGATTGCAAATGCGAATGACTCGCAAATCAGGCATGGATCGTCTAAGGTCGGTTCCGTCACTTCAGTCGGGAGGGGTCAACATGTGCGATTCGGTGGGCGGGGGGCGATTGTCCCCCTGGACGGTGTCCGATCTGACGACGGCGGAACGCGCGCTGCTGACCGGTTTCCGGCAGTGGTTCCGTCACGGCACCGCCGGCGCGATGGCCGCCATGCGGGCCAGCTTCGGCGTCGCCGGCGTGCCGTCGTCGGCTCTGCTTCCGCTGTTTGCCCTGCTGGGCACCTTCGCCGTCACCAACGCCGGCCGTCCGGCCTTTCGCTGCCCGTCCTGCTCTCGGGTCGGGATGGACGAGATGGCGGTGCTGGACGCGCTTGCCGCCATGCAGGCCGGGGAAGGGGACGTGACGACGCAGGTGTTCGACCGCTGGCTTCCCCTGGTCGCCCTGACCATGGCCACGGATTCCGCGCGGGAGTTGGCGGACATCCTGGACGGCGCGCGCATCCGTCTGCCGCGGCGCCGTCCAGCCCGGCTCATAGCGCTGGCGGCGGAATGACCGGCGCGAAGCCGGCTCCGGTCTGCCAGGGCACCCGCCGGAACAGCGGCTTGCGCATGATCCACTGATCGATGGGCACCTGGACCAGTTCGCCGGCCGGGGTGCGGTAGGAATAGCGCCCCCGTTCGGTGCCGCGCAACTCGTAGCCCAGCCGCTCGTAGAAGACGAGGACCCCGGCGTTGTCCCGGTCTACGCCCAGTTCCGCTTCCGAATAGCCATGGTCGAGCGCGGCACCCTCGGCGGCGGTCATCAGTCGCGTGGCGATGCCCCGGTTGCGAAAGGGTTGGAACACCCGCAACGCCCACAGCGTGGCGCGTCGCAGATGCCGCTTGCGCTGGAAGTCGATGCAGATCTGACCCGCAGGAAAGCCGTTGACCTCCGCCACGAGGAGGGCACCGCTTCCTCGTTCCTGGGCGCGAAAGGCCGTGGCGAGGATTTCCCGGTGCGGTGTATGCAACCCGAACCATTCGAGTTCCGGCAGGTCGGTCCGGCAGGCCGGGCGAATTGTGACGGGCAGGCTGATCACATCCTGCGACGCGGTGGCGGCGTCCATTCCTCCTCCGGACTTCAAACCATCTGAGGGAATGAACGGAGCGACTCCGCGCGGCGTTCCCCGCGACCGATGAAAGTCTTGCCGAACGGGACAGAGCGGTTGCGGACGAAATTCAGGTGAGCGGGCCGGATCGGCGTCGTTACCCAAAGCTTCTCTTTTTAAGCGTCGAACAATCTGTGGTGTATGATGATTGGACGGATTGACCGGTTGAGCGGTCTTTTGGTAAGTCTCTAAATGAAATGGGGAGGCGGCGGCGCTGTGGATCAGTATGGCGCGAAATCGATTCCCCAAAGACGGAGGAGGGGAGCGCGATGGTTAAAATCGTCAATCTGGGGCGCACCGGCCTTTTTGTCGTGATGCAGAACGGCGCCCTGACCACCATCGGTGGCCGCAGCCACTGGCGTTCGCTGGATGATGCCCGTTCGGCCGTCAGTGTGGCGAAGATCAAGGTCAGCGATACAGTCCTGCGCACCGTTCTCTGACGGCAAGGACCGTGTCAGCGTCCGGACAATTCGCTTATCCCGCTAAGCCGGCGGCGCAGAACGGGCCGCCGGCTGCCGACCGCCGCAGCGGTCAGCCGGCCCGAACCCGTGCAAGAAAGCGATCGACCTCGGCCCGCAAATTGTTCGACTGAACGGACAATTCGTTCGTCGCCGACAGGACGCTGCGCGCTTCCGATCCCGTGTCCGACGCCGATGCATTGACGCGCACGATGGTCTCGCTGACCTCGCGCGTGCCGATCGATGCCTGCTGGACGTTGCGGGCGATCTCGGTGGTGGCGGCACCCTGCTCCTCCATGGCCGAGGCGATGGAGGTCGAAATGTCGTTGATCCGCGCGATGGTTTCCGAGATCGACCGGATGGCCAGAACGGCGTCCTGGGTCGCCCCCTGAACCGCGCCGATCTGGGAATTGATTTCCTCCGTCGCCTTGGCGGTCTGGTTGGCGAGGCTCTTCACCTCTGACGCCACGACGGCGAAGCCCTTGCCGGCCTCCCCCGCGCGCGCCGCCTCGATGGTGGCGTTCAACGCCAGAAGGTTGGTCTGGCTGGCGATGTCGTGGATCAGCTTCACCACTTGGCCGATGCGGCTGGCGGCGTCGGCCAAGCCCTGAACGGTGGTGTTGGTGCGCTCCGCCTGCGACATGGCCTCGCCGGCGATCGCTGCCGACTGAGTCACCTGATGGCTGATCTCTCCGATGGAGGCGGTCAGCTCCTCCGCAGCCGCGGCGACCGTCTGGATGTTGACGGAGGCTTCCTCCGCGGCGGCCGCAACCTGTGTGGACTGCGCGCTGGTTTCCTCGGCGGTGCGGCTCATGTTCTGGGCGGTGCCCTGGAGCTGATGCGCGGCGGAGGCCACCGCCTGCACCACGCTCTTCACCTCACGCTCGAACGAATCGGCGGTGGTGCCCAACTCGCGTGAGATGATCGCGGCGGTGTTCAGGTCGACATAGACGGAGGTCGCCAGATCCATGTCGAGGAAAACCGCCTTGTTGATCGCCTGCATCAACTGCGCAAGCTTTTCCGGCTTCTTGCGGTAGATCTGATAGGCGAGGTCGATCAGCTTGTTCAAGGTGAAGCAATAGGCGCCCGTGTACCAGCGCGGCTCCAGGCCGATGCGCTGGTGAGCCTGCCCGATCTTCAGCACCTGCGCCATGTAGGCGTCGTCAAAGGTGCCGGTGAAGACGTTCTTCAGCCAATGCTGCTTCTGCATGTCGCGCGCCCGGCTGACCACGGTCGGATCGGCGAGGAGCGTCGCAACCTGCGGGACCGCGCGCAGGTAGCCGTAGAAATCCTCAAGGATCTGATCGATGCGCTGGGCGAGATAGGGTTGGAAGTCCCGGAGGACGGCCTTCGTGGGTTCGTCGATTCGCAAAAAGGAAATTCGGTCGAGGATGGATTGCGTCTGGGCAGAATGCGACATGGATCGACTTCCCCGCGAAAATAGGAGCGCATCAGATTAGCGCAATTTGTTTTTAATGCAAAGTAACTAACCTGCGGCCGGCACTATGGAGGGTTATGATCGGCGTGGAAACCGGCAGAGTTGTCGCAGGTCGGCAAATCATTAAAGGCAGGTGAAAATAAAAAACCGGCGGAGCCGTTTAGCATCCGCCGGTATGCAATGCATTTCGCTTGGAAGGACTGCCCGTCTACATCAGGCAGCCATGTGGGCCGGCGCGCGGCGCAGAGCCTGCGCGGCGCTGAGGACAGCCTTCTGCAGCTTCTCGAAGGCGCGCACCTCGATCTGGCGCACCCGCTCGCGCGACACGCAGAACTGCTGGCTCAACGATTCCAGGGTGGAAGGATCATCCTTCAGGCGACGCTCGAACAGGATGCGGCGTTCACGGTCGTCCAGACGCTCGAGTGCCTGCCCGACCAGCCGGCGGCGCAGCGCCAGTTCGTCGGCATCGGCGATCACGCTCTCCTGCGTCGGCCGGTCATCGGCCAGAAGCTCCAGCCAATTGGTTTCGCCGTCGCTCGACAGGGCCGCATCGAGCGAGCTGTCGTTGGACGAGAGCCGGCGGTTCATCTCGATCACCTCCTGCTCCGGCACATCCAGCTCGGTCGCGATGGCGGTGACCGTGGACGGGGACAGGTCGCCCTGCTCCAGTTCCTGCATCTGGCTCTTCAGGCGGCGCAGGTTGAAGAACAGCTTCTTCTGCGCGGCGGTCGTGCCCATCTTCACCAGGGACCAGCTGTGCAGGATGTACTCTTGGATGGAGGCGCGGATCCACCAGGTGGCGTAGGTGGCGAAACGGAAGCCGCGTTCCGGATCGAACTTCTGGGCGGCCTGCATCAGACCCACATTGCCTTCGGCGACGAGGTCGGGCAGGGGCAGGCCGTACCCGCCGAAGCCGCGGGCGATCTTGATGACCAGCCGCAGGTGGCTGCCCACAAGACGCTCCAGCGCGTGGCCATTCCCGCGGTCGCGCCAGGCGACAGCCAGCTCGCGCTCCTCGTCGGGGGCCAGGATGGGGAACCGCTTCGACTCCTCGACATAACGGGTCAGGCTGGCGTTTTCACCAGTCAGGAGTTTCTTGAGCACACCGGCCTCCTCTCTCCAACGCTCCACCGTCTCTTGCCGTGGAACCCTTTCGATGGCCGTTCGCAGACGCCCACCGTTTCGGCATTTTTTTTTCTGGGAGATTTGCCGAAATTATCCGGGAACACGTCAATCAGACATTGATACTGTGCCGCCACCTCCAAGTTGGATCAAGCCTTGAAACGGCGGTGCAGCAATATTTTTTGGCCTATGTCCGGACTATTCGGTCCTTATGAATGCCGAAAAGATCAGAAGAACTTTTGGAAGATTGGCGAAAAGATGACGATTTTCGTTTGGAGCTAAGGCAGATACGGTTCTCTCCGCTTTGTTATCACTCGGCCGGACGTATGTGTCTTTTGCAGTAGCCGCGGCCATACAGGCTATGGGATCGGCTTCTTGGCATAGAACGTTCCTCAGGGGAGCGTGCGGTGAAACGCGATGTCGCCCCGGCGACCCTTCTGTTCACCGGACCTTGGGGTGTGCTATTCCAAGCGGGAACGTGGCGAGAGGCCCCTCATGCACATCCGCGACAGCCGGCTGGATGATCTGCCGCGCATCCAGATGATCTACACCCACCACGTCCTGACCGGCACGGCCAGCTTCGAGGAGGTTCCTCCCAGCCTGGATGAGCTTGCCCGCCGACGGGACGACGTTCTGGCCCGGAGCATGCCCTATGTCGTTGCGGAGATGGACGGGCGGGTCATAGGATACGCCTATGCCGGTCCCTACCGGCTGCGCACGGCCTACCGTTACTGCGTTGAGGATTCGATCTATCTCGACCCGGACTGCACGGGCCGCGGCGCTGGCCGGGCCTTGCTCGCGACCGTGATCGAGCGCTGCACGGCGGCGGGATGCCGTCAAATGCTCGCGGTGATCGGCGACAGCGGAAACGCGGCGTCCATCGGCTTGCACCGGAGTCTGGGTTTCGAATCAGCGGGCTTGCTGAAGGCGGTCGGGTTCAAGTTCGGGCGCTGGGTGGACAGCGTCCTGATGCAGCGCCCGCTCGGTCACGGGCAGACCGCATTGCCTGACGATCGTTGATGGAGCAGCCACCGGCCATTGGCCGGCGAGCGCCGAAAGAAAAGGGCGCATCCTGAGGATGCGCCCACCGTCGACCGCAGGGTGAAGGGCAGGCAGATCAATCCTGCGCAACCCGCTTGCGGCCCAAACCGAGCTTCGTGGCCATTTCCGACCGGGCCTTGGCGTAGTTCGGAGCGACCATCGGATATTCCGCCGGCAAATTCCATTTGGCGCGGTAATCGTCCGGAGACATGTCGTAGACGGTCTTGAGATGCCGCTTCAGCATCTTCAGCTTCTTTCCGTCCTCCAGACAGATGATGTATTCCGGAGTGACCGACTTCTTGATCGGCACCGCGGGGACCAACTCGGCCTTGGCTGGTGCGGCCCTCTCCTCGCCCAGGCCGTTGAAGGCCGCCTGAACGTTCAGAATCAGCGCCGGCAGGTCGGCGACCGGCACCGTGTTGTTGCCGACATAGGCCGAGACGACCTTGGCGGTCAGGGCCTGCAATTCCGATGCTTCGATGGTCATGGCCGCGTTCAGCTCCGTTCCCCAGTGAGTCGGCTGGTTTCAATCAGCCTTGATTCAGGCAATTCGATCAGACGTTTACCACGTCACGCAACTGCTTGGCGGGTTTGAAACGCGGCGCCTTGGATGCGGCGATCGGCACCGCTTCGCCAGTGCGTGGGTTTCGCCCCTCGCGAGCGGCGCGCTCGGCAACCTCGAAGATGCCGAACCCGGCAAGACGCACCTCCTCACCACGGGCAAGCGCCGAGGAAATGCCTTCAAACACCGATTGGACGACCTTCGCCGCATCGGATTTGCGGATGCCGGCGTTGGTCGCGATGGTCTCAATGAGTTCGGCTTGGTTCATGCGAAACTCCTGGTGCCTTCGCGAGGGTGGATTTTCTCGTGTTCTTGGCAGATCGAATCCATCCGCACAAGAGCGATGGGCGGGAAGGCAACCCTAAGTGTTTCATCAGTTATGAATTCTTGCATTAACTGTGGCCTGAATGCATCAAAGGGACCTTCCGGCGCGACACAACGGTGCCGCGTGGATGGCAAAGGAAGGATGTTTTCCGGGAAAAGTTGATCGACTCGCGGGATGCGAATCTTGAACGGACCATGGACAACACCATTTGCGTGGCGTTCGGGTCCGGGCCCCTCTGACGGCTGAGGCGTCAGCCGTGATGTCGGATACCGCTTGAATTCACTGCAGACGCAGCGCAATCAAGTGGGCCTTGTTATGGATTCCCTTATCGCCTCCTTCTTTCTCGATTTCATGGGAAAGCCGGCGTGGGTCTGGCTGACCTTCGTCGGTCTTGTTCTTGCCTTGCTGGCCTTCGATCTCGGCATCCTCAACCGGCGCGACCGCGAGATCGGTGTCAGGCAAAGCCTTCGCCTCTCCGCTTTCTACATCACCGTCGCCCTGCTGTTCGGCGGCTGGGTCTGGTGGTCGATGGGCGACGCGGCGGCCGCCCAGTACTACACGGGATTCTTCATCGAGAAGAGCCTGTCGCTCGACAATGTCTTCGTCATATCGCTGATCTTCACCTACTTCGCGGTCCCGCGCGCCTACCAGCATCGCGTGCTGTTCTGGGGCATCCTGGGCGTGATCGTGATGCGCGGCCTGATGATCGCCGCCGGCGCCGCGCTGGTCAGCGAGTTCGACTGGGTCCTATACATCTTCGGCGCCTTCCTGTTGATCACCGGCGTGAAGATGCTGTTCGCCGTGGACAAGGAGCCGGACCTCACCGGCAACCCGGCGCTGCGCTTCCTGACCCGGCACCTGCGGATCACCGACGGCTTCCGCGGCCAGAACTTCTTCGTGCGGGAAAAGGCACCCGACGGGCGGATGGCGCTCTACGCCACGCCGCTGTTCCTGGCGCTGATGATGGTCGAGTTCGCCGATCTGATCTTCGCGGTGGACAGCGTGCCGGCGATTTTTGCCATCACCACCGATCCCTACATCATCTACACCAGCAACATCTTCGCCATCCTCGGCCTGCGCGCGCTCTACTTCGCGCTGGCGGCGATGGTCCACCGCTTCCGTTACCTGAAATACGCGCTGGCGCTGGTGCTGGTCTTCATCGGCGGCAAGATCTTCTACGCGCAGGTCTTCGGCAAGCCGGACCCGCTGATCTCGCTCGGTGTGACGCTGACCCTGATCGCCGGCGGCGTGGTCGTGTCGCTTCTCAAGACGCGCAGCGAGGGCAAGCGGCTGGCGGTGGAATGACGCCGGTCAGCCGGTGAAGCCCAGGCGCTTCAGGGCGGCGATGCTCTCCTTCGCGCTGGTGTGGAGGATGAAGTCGCCGCCCGCCTGCGTCCAGGGATCGCGGGCCTTCTCGCGGTCGTCGACGAGCACCGTGCCCGGCCCGCCGTGGCGGTGCTTGTCGCGGGCCATGCAGGTGATGACCCGCACATGAGGGCCCAGCATGTGGGCGACCCAGCGCCGCTTCTGCTCCGGCGCCCAGGAGCCGAGCGGAAGGCCGGTCAGGATGGTCGGGCCGTAAGGTTCGCAGAAGCGCCAGAGATCCTGCGCGTCGTGCATGAAGTCGAGCGTACCGAAGAAGTCGGGGTGGCGGGACAGTTCCCGCCACATGACCTTCATCGGGATCTCCTCCGGCCGCTTGCCGGTGACCGCCTTCACGCCACGGTCGAAGTCGGCCAGAACGCCGTCGAGGTCGAGAAACAATTTGCGTTTTTGCATCGTCCGCCTTGTCGCGCCCTTCCGCGTCTCGCCGTCTCCCACCTCCAGGCGACGGGGATGAAGAATACCGGCGTCGCGGAACCTTCGCCAGCCCATCGGGTTGCACCCGAAGGCATAGGCGCACGGATACTGTGCGGCAGGGGGGTACGGATGACGGTCATAGGCATTTCAGGGTCTTACGGTGGCCTGAATTTGGGCGACGAGGCGATCCTCACCTCGGCCATCGAGCAGTTGCGCGCCACGGTGCCGGGGGTGGAGGTCGTCGTCTTCTCGCGCAACGCCGCCCACACGCAGGAGAACCATGCGGTCGACCGCGTCCTGAACCCGCGGGAGGCCATGAAGGACGAGATCACCCCGGAGGTCGAGCGGCTTGATCTGCTCCTCCTGGGCGGTGGCGGCATCCTCTACGACAGCGAGGCGCAGACCTACCTGCGCGAGGTCACCATCGCGCAGAGGCTGGGCGTGCCGACCTACACCTTCGCCATCGGCGTCGGCCCGCTGAAGGACCGGGTGGAGCGCGACGCGGTGCGCGAGGGACTGGACCGCATGGCCGGCATCACCGTCCGCGAGCCGAGCGCCAAACGGCTGATCGAGGAGATCGGCGTGCAGGTCCCTGTGACGGTCACCGCCGACCCGGCCCTGCTCCTGAAGCCGGAGCCCTTCACCGAGGAGATGCTGGCCGAGGCCGGCATTCCGCGCGGTCGTCCGCTGGTCGGTCTGTCGGTGCGCGAGCAGGGCGCTGCGGCGCCCGAACTCACCGACGCGGCCTACCACCAGCTTCTGGCCGAGGCGGCGGACTACATCGTGCAGCGCTTTGGCGCCGATGTGGTGTTCGTGCCGATGGAACGTGCCGACGTGCGGGAAGCGCACCGCGTCATGGGCCGCATGGCCGTGTCCGAGCGCGCCCATCTGCTGCAGTACCGCTACACGCCGCGCCAGATCATCGGGTTGATGGATCATTTCGAGATGGCCGTGGGGATGCGGCTGCATTTCCTGATCTTCGCGGCCATCACCGGCACGCCGCTGATCGCTCTGCCCTACGCCTCCAAGGTGTCGGATTTCCTGTCCTCGGTGGGGTTGGAGCCGCGGGCGACCGTGTCCCACACCACCGCCGGGACCTTCCTCGCCGACCTTGACCGCCTGTGGGATCACCGCGCGGAGCAGAAGGGACTGCTGCGCGATCGGCTTCCCGTGCTGATGGATCGCGCCCGCGAAACGGCGCCGCTGGCCCTGCGGACGGTGACCCCGCGCGCCGAACCGGCGGTGGAGCTGGCGGAATAATGGCCGGCGGAATGATGAAAGGAGCCAGTCTTGCCCGTTCTGCCCTGTCCTCCGAACCCTGAATCGGTCACGCTGCCGCCGCGCCGCGCCATGAAGGTGGCGCGCTGCCACGTCCTCGTCGTCGGCGGCGGCCCCGCCGGCATGGGGGCGGCCATCGGCGCCGCCCAGTCGGGAGCCGAGACGATCCTGGTGGAGCGCTACGGCTTCCTCGGCGGCAACGCCACGGCGGCGCTCGTCATGCCCTGGATGAGCTTCTACACCCAGCGCGGCTCGGTGGCGGTGGTCGACAACACCCGCCTGATGCCCCAGGACCACGGCCCCGGCGAGCCGGTGGTGGGCGGGGCGCTGGCCGTCTTCCTGGGGCGTCTGTACACCAACCAGGGAGCCATTCCGCCCTCGCCGGACACCGGCTTCACCGTTCCCTTCGACCCGGAGGTGCTCAAGGTCACCGCCCAGCAGATCCTGGATGAGGCCGGGGTGAAGGTGCTCCTGCACGCCTTCGCCTCCACCGTCCTCGGGGAGCCGGGAAAACCCGACGCCGTGGTCTTCGAGACGAAGTCCGGCCCGGTGGTCATCGAAGCCGACGTGATCGTGGATTGCACCGGCGACGGCGACATCGCGGCGCTGGCCGGCTGCGACTACGAGGTCGGGCGGGAGGAGGACGGGCTGACCCAGCCGATGACGCTGATGTTCCGTATGGTCGGCTTCGACCACGACGCCTTCAACGGCTATGTGCGGGAGCATCCGACGCAATGGCGCGGCGTGCACGGGCTGTGGGACCTTGTCTCCAAGGCCACCGCCAACGGCGACCTCGATCTGGCGCGCGAGGACATCCTGTTCTTCGCCACCACCCACCCCGGGGAGATCGCCCTGAACTGCACGCGGGTCACCGGCGCGCTGGGCACCGACGTCTTCGACCTGACCCGCGCGGAATGGGAGAGCCATCGGCAGGCCGCGCAGATCGCCAATTTCCTGCGCAAGTACGCCCCCGGATTCGCCGACGCCTACACCTGCCAGACCGGCACCGGAATCGGCATCCGCGAGACGCGGCGCATCGTCGGCGACTACGCCATGACCGCGGACGACGTGCTGGGGGCGGCGAAGTTCAAGGACGCCATCGCGCGCGGCACCTACCCGGTGGACATTCACAGCCCGACCGGCCGCGGCACGGTGTTGAAGCGCGTGCCCTCCGGCGAATGGTACGAGGTGCCCATGCGGGCGCTTCTGCCCAAGGGGACGGAGAAGCTGCTGGTGGCCGGACGCTGCATCTCCGGCAGCCACGAGGCCCATTCCTCCTACCGGGTGACGCCCACCTGCATGGCGACGGGGCAGGCCGCCGGGGTCTGCGCGTCGATGGCGGCGCGGCGCGGCGAGCGCACCCGCGACATACCGGTCGGCGCCATCCAGCGCGAGCTGCTGCGCCAGGGCGCCCTGCTGCGCGAGCCGGAGGCGTAGTCCCGCAAGGCGAGGTCAGCGCATCGCGAAGAGTTCCTGGTGGAAACGTCGCTCCACCGGCAGGCCGTGGGCGGCGAAGTCGTGCCGCAGCGCCTGCCCGAAGCCAGTCGGGCCGCAGAACCAGACGCTGGCGTCGCGCCATTGCGGCACCAGGGCACGGATGCGCCCGCCGTCCAGACGACCGTCGCGGCGGTCAACCAGGACATGGAGGCTCACCCCCGCCGCCGCGGCGTCGGCGGCGAGCTTCGCGATCGCCTCTTCGTCGTACTCGCTGGTGGTGTGGAAGAAGTCGATGGTTTGCCGCCGCCGTTCTGGGCTGGCCGCCAGGAACTTCATGCGGGCGATGAAGGGCGTGACGCCAATCCCGCCGCCCACCCAGATCTGGTGCGGGCAGGAATCGTCGAAGGTAAAGCAACCGTAAGGCCCCTCCACCGTCACCGCCTGGCCGACCGCCAGCCATTCCCGCAGGCGCCGGGTGTGGTCGCCAAGTTCCTTGACCACGAAGGTGATGCGACGCTCGGCATCGTTCCAGGCCGAGGCGATGGTGTAGGGATGGGCGCCCTCCGTCTTGTCCGAGGTGGCGAAGGCGAACTGGCCCGCCTTGTGGCCCGGCCAGCCCTGCGGAACGTCGATCGCGACCTCCAGCGTGCGCACGCCGGGAAAGTAATGGAGCGCGCTGATGGTGCCGGGAACCCGCCGGTCGGCGGCGACCCGGCCGAGCAGCGCGACAACGGCGGCCCAGGCGCTGGCGGCGAGGAGCGGAGCCAGGACCCAGCCGATGGGCGCGCTCCAGTAGGCGAAGTTGGTCAGCACGACGGCGTGGAAGACCAGCACGAGGTAGGCGATCGCCAGAAGGCGGTGCGTCTTGAAGAACAACCGGTAGGGAAGGCGTTTGAACAGCGCCAGCGCGATCAGCAGCACGGCCGCGTAGAAGGCCCATTCGCCGAGCCATTCGGCGGTGCCGCGCAGGCTGCGGAGCGACTGTTCGAGGGAACTGTCGGGCATGGCCCGCGGTCCCCGTTGCGGCCGGGCCAGCCACCCCCAGCCCACCGCCCATTTCGGCCCCTGGGCCCACAGCCAATGGACGACCGCCGCGACGAGGCCGGCGATGCCCAGCCATTTGTGCAGGCGGTACATTTTGTCGAGACCGCCGAACCACGCTTCCGGCCAGCGCGGCCGCAGCGCCAGGATCATTGCCATGCCCATGCAACCGATGGCGATGATCCCGCTGTACTGAACCAATGCGGCGCGAAGACCGAAGAAGCTATCCGCCAAAAACACTCCAGGTTCGGCGGCAAACCATAAAATCGTGAGAAGGGCTAAAATACCCCACAAAGACAATTTTATCGCTTTCATGGCGACATCCTCCGTGTCGGCCACCGTCAAGGTGCGGATGGAGGGATGATCGCGATCGCCTTTCCGGTGACAAGCCGATCCCGATCATCGCAGCCATTCGAATCGTCGGCCACGGCAACGGCGGGGGATGACGGGGGATTCGGTTACTTGCGAATCCAGACCTTGGTTTCCATGAAGCGGTTGGCGAGGAAGCGGTAGGTCTGCTTCTGCAACTGCTCGATGGCGGTCGACTTCTCCACCGGCGTGGCGTCCCAGGCCTGAAGGATGTCCTCCCATTCCAGAAGCCGGGCGCGCAGGTCGTCACGGATCTTGCGGATGAAGGTCACGGTCGTGTCGAAGGCCTTCAGCGCGCCGAAGATCTCGCCGGTCTGGGCGTCCGCCTGCTCGAAGATGGCGTCGTAGTCCTTCAACGGCTTGTTCAACAGACCCTGCATGCGCGCGACCTCATTGCACAGCGTACGGTCGGTCCGGTAGAGCTGGGTCAGCCGGCTCAGCTTGCCGCTGATGGCGCGGATGGCGTTGAAGCGGTCGCGCAGTGCCTCGATGTAGGATAGCTCCTGCGTCAGGTCCTCGATGCGGTCGGTCAGGTACTGCTCGTAATTGTCCTTGAGGCCGAGCTTCGCCGCGATGTCCTTGAAGGCGGCCTTGACGCGCTGCTTGGTCTGCGGGTCCTCGACGATCTGTTCCAACTCGTCGGCCTTCACCACGATCATCTCGGTTCCGGAGATCGAGGAGACGAGTTGGACGGTCAGGCGCCCGCGCGCGATGGTCCGATGCTTCTCCTCAACCGACCAGGAGGCCCGGCCGTCCAGCAGTTCGCCCGGAATCTGCTCGCCGGGACGGATCTGCTTCACGAAGGCCAGCCCCTTGGCGACGATGTCCAGAAGTTTGGCGTCGCGGCTGTCCTCCTTGATGTCGAAGGATTCCATCAGCGTGTTGAAGGGCAGGGCGGCCTTCAGATCCCCCAGCAGGATGTGCAGGACCGGCTGCTTGGCGGACGGGTCGATGCAGAAGAAGGCCCCGGAGAGGCTGAAGACCTTGTGCTCAAAATCGAAATGTGTGTCCCGCATCGGCGCCGCGGGCGCGGCATCGGGTGGAGGCGCCGCCGCGGGCATCGCCTCGGCATCGGCTTCCGTGTTTCCGGTTTCGGGATCGGTGACATCGGACATGGGAGGGGACCGGAAGCGGGAATGGGACGGGCAGGTTACAGCAGATCGCGCAGCCGGAACCAGAGCATCGCGAGGACAAGCGCCGGTGTGCGGAACCGCCGTCCGCCGGGGAAGGGCAGGTGGGGGACGCGGGCGAACACGTCGAACCGCTCCGCCGTGCCGCGGATCGCCTCGGCCATGACCCGTCCGGCCATGCCGGCCAGCGCCACCCCATGGCCGGAATAGCCGTGAGCGAAACAGGTGGTGGGCGTCAGGCGCCCGACATCGGGCATGCGGTTCATGGTGATGGCGACGTGGCCGCCCCAGAAGTGATCGACCGCGACGCCGCGGAGTTGCGGGAAGACCGCCAGCATCTTTGACCGCATGGCGATCTTCAGACCCGGCGCGTCCAGACCGGAGTAGCTGACGCCGCCGCCGAACAGCAGCCGGTGATCGGCGGAGCGGCGGAAGTAATTCAGCACGAAGTTCATGTCGCTGACCGCCGCATTGGTCGGCAGCAGGGAGGTTGCTGTGGCCTCGCCAAGCGGCTCTGTGGCGATCATGTAGGTGGCGACCGGCATCACCTTGGCTGACAGGCGCGGTGCCAACGCCCCCAGATAGGCGTTCCCGGCAAGCACAAGGAAGCGCGCCGTTACCCGCCCTTTGGCGGTGGTGGCGCTGGGTTTGTCCCCGGTGTCGATGGCGGTGACCCGGCTGTCCTCGAAAATGCGCACGCCGGCTTGGTGGGCCGCGCCGGCAAGGCCCAGCGCGTAATTCAGCGGGTGCAGATGTCCGCTTCCGTCGTCGGCCAGCCCGCCGACATAGGCGTCGCTGCCGACCACCGTCCGCATGGCGTCGCGGTCGAGCGCGCGGACCTTCCCATAGCCGTAGCGGTCACGCATCTCGCGTTCCATTGCCGCCACGTCGTCCATGTGGCGCGGTTTCACCGCGGCGTGGGCGAAACCCCAGGTGAGATCGCAGGCGATGGCGTGCTTCACCACCCGCTCGACGATCAGCGCCTTGGATTCCTCGCCGAGGTCCCACAGCCGACGGGCATCCTCCGCCCCAACCCAGCGCTCGATGGTGCTCATCGACTTGTTGTAGCCGGTGATGATCTGCCCGCCGTTGCGGCCCGACGCCCCCCAGCCGACGCGGTTGGCCTCCAGCAGGACCACGTCGTAGCCCCGCTCGGCCAGTTCCAGTGCGGTCATCAGCCCGGTGTAGCCGCCGCCGACCACGCAGACGTCGCAGGACAGCGTTCCTTCCAGTTCCGGGTGCTGCGGGTATGGAGTCGCGGTGTCGGCGTACCACGAGCGGATGTGGGATGATGGAGGCATGACCGCCGAGTTAGGGGAGGGACCCCCGCCCCGTCAATGATTCCAGCGGTCATATGGGCAGGATCTTTGTTCCCCTCTGGCGCGAGGAGGGGGTGCGGGATCATAGTAAGGCGGTCGTTCACAGCAGGGAGGGGCTGCCCACCGTCCGGTGCGGTCCATACGTTCATGGGTTTCATGGAAGACTTCATCAAGAAGAACCGCATCACCGAAGTGGAATGCCTCGTGCCCGACATGTCGGGCATTGCGCGCGGCAAGATCGTGCCCGCCGAGAAGTTCCTGCGCATCCTGCGCGACCGCGGTCTGCGGCTGCCCGAGGCGATCTTCGTCCAGACCGTGACCGGGGAGTATCCGGAGGACGATTCGGTGACCTCGGATGAGAATTCCGACATCTACATGATCCCGGACGAGCGGACGATCCGCTTCGTTCCCTGGTACGAGGAGCCGACCGCCCAGGTCATCACCGACTGCGTCTACGCCGATGGCAGCCCGGTGAACTTCTCGCCCCGCCATGTCCTAAAGCGGGTGCTGTCGCTCTACGAGGAGCGCGGCTGGAAGCCGATGGTGGCGCCGGAGCTGGAGTTCTTCCTCGTCCAGGTCAACAAGGACCCCGACTACCCGTTGGTGCCGCCGGTCGGCCGCAACGGGCGGGTGGAGAGCGGGCGGCAGGCCTTCGGCATCGACGCGGTGAACGAGTTCGATCCGATCTTCGAGATGGTCTACGACTTCTGCGAGGCGCAGGACATCGACATCGACACCCTGACCCATGAGGCCGGGGCGGCGCAGATCGAGATCAACTTCAACCACGGCGACGCGCTGGAACTGGCCGACCAGGCCTTCCTGTTCAAGCGGACGGCGCGCGAGGCGGCGCTGCGCCATCAGGTCTACGCGACCTTCATGGCAAAGCCGATGCAGAACGAGCCGGGCAGTGCCATGCACATCCACCAGTCGGTGGTCGATGCGGATTCCGGGCGCAACCTGTTCTCCGACGCCAACGGGGCGGACACGCCGCTGTTCATGTCGCACATCGCCGGCCTCCAGAAGTATTTGCCCTACGCGATGCCGCTGCTGGCGCCGAACGTGAACTCCTACCGCCGGCTGGTGCCGAACTCCGACGCGCCGATCAATGTGCATTGGGGCCGCGACAACCGCACCACCGGCCTGCGCGTTCCCGTCTCGCCCGCCGATTCGCGCCGGGTGGAGAACCGGGTGGCCGGCGCCGACGCGAATCCGTACCTCGCCATCGCCGCCTCGCTGGCCTGCGGCTATCTCGGCATGGCCCAGGGGCTGGAGCCGACCGACCCGGTGAAGGGCTCCGCCTACCGGCTGGCCTTCACCCTGCCGCGGCACCAGGGCGATGCCTTGCAGAAGTTCAACGCCTGCAAGCCACTGAAGGAGGTGCTGGGCGAGAAGTTCCTGGACGCGGTGACCTGCGTGAAGGAGGCCGAGTACGAGGCCTATCACCGCGTGATCAGCTCGTGGGAGCGCGAGAATCTTCTGCTGAACGTTTGAGCATTTTTCCGCCCCCTTCCGCCGTTGCCGCGGGAGGGGGCGTTTCCGTTCCGCAAAACCCCGGAAAACCACCCGCAAACCGTTGACAACCAACCTCCCCGTGGGTGCAATAGCGCTCGCGCCGGGGACGCCGTGCGACGCACGCCGCCCCTCACGTCGAATGGAAAAAAGTCGACCAGTCACGAACTGACGAACGATCCAGAATCCGGGGGCTTTCTGCATGAAACGTTTCGCTCTCAGCGTCATCGGCGCCGTCGCGGCGATCGCCATCGCCGGCCCGGCGCTGGCCCAGGCCAAGAAGCCGGTCAACATCTACATCTGGAACGACTATCTGGGCGAATCGACGCTGGCGGACTTCACCAAGGCCACCGGCTACGACACCAAGGTGGACCTGTACGACAGCCTTGAGCTGCTGGAGCAGAAGGTGCTGGTCGGCAAGTCGGGCTACGACGTGATCGTCCCGACCGCCGAGCCGACCCTGTCGCGCATGATCCAGGCGAAGGTCGTGGCGCCGCTCGACAAGGCGAAGATCCCGAACCTGAAGAACGTCGATCCGAAGGTTCTCAAGCTCCTCGAGAACTCGGACCCCGGCAACAAGTTCGCCGTGCCCTATCTGGGCGGCACGGTCGGCATCGCCATCATCCCGGAGAAGATCAAGGCCGTCGCCCCCGACGTCCCGCTCGACAGCTGGGACCTGATCTTCAAGCCGGAGGTGGCGAAGAAGGTCGCGGCCTGCGGCATCACCGTGATGGATTCGGCCATCGACGTGATCCCGTCGGTGCTGAACTACCTCGGCCTCGATCCGAACTCCGAGAAGAAGGAGGATCTGGACAAGGTCGAGAAGACGCTGCTGGCGGTCCGCCCCTACATCAAGCAGTTCGTCACCGGCCAGAACATCAACATCCTGGCGGGCGGCGACGCCTGCGTCGTCATGGCCTACAACGGCGACGCCATCCAGGGTGCGGCCCGCGCCGAGGAAGCCAAGAACGGCGTGAAGGTCGAGTACATCACGCCGAAGGAAGGCGTGCAGGTGTGGTGGGACACGCTGGCCATTCCGGCGGACGCGCCGAACAAGGACGGCGCGCACGCCTACATCAACTTCATCCTGGACCCGGCGAACACCGCCGCGATCTCCAACACGGTCAGCTACGCCAACGCCGTTCCGGCCTCGCTGGCCTCGGTTGACGAGGGCGTGAAGAGCAACCCGGCCGTCTTCCTGCCGGAGAACAGCAGCCTCAAGCTGTTTGCCCTGAAGTCGATCAAGCAGACCACCGACCGCGCCCGCACCCGCGTCTGGACCAAGGTCAAGACCGGCAAGTAAGCGCGCCGCGAACCGGCACGCACGACACGCGCCCTGGTCGTTTCCCATCGGGAACGGCCGGGGCGCTCCCATGATACGGCCGGAAAATGATCGTTCCCATCATTTTTCGGCCGTGAAACCCGGCAGATCAATGCTTTAGCATTGATTGAGAGGGGCATGCGGACGGCGCCTTCGGGTGCCGTCCGCATGAGAAGAGGACGCCGAGAGGAGCCGCATGGCCGTCCAGCCGATCCGCAAGCCCACGCGCCTGGAACCCTGGCAGGATCCGGGACAGAAGCCCTATGTGCGAATCGAGAAGGTGACCAAGACCTTCGGCGATTTCGTCGCCGTGGACGAGGTCAGCCTGTCGATCTACCGGGGCGAGTTCTTCGCCCTGCTGGGCGGTTCCGGGTCGGGCAAGACGACCCTGCTGCGCATGCTGGCCGGGTTCGAGACGCCGACCGAGGGCAAGATCTTCATCGACGGCGTCGACATGGCCGGCATCCCGCCCTACGAGCGGCCGGTCAACATGATGTTCCAGTCCTACGCCCTGTTCCCGCACATGTCGGTGGAGCAGAACGTCGCCTTCGGCCTGAAGCAGGACGGCGTTCCGAAGGCCGAGATCAAGGAACGGGTGGGGGCGATCCTCGACCTCGTCCAACTCGGCCAGTTCGGCAAGCGCAAGCCGCATCAGCTCTCCGGCGGCCAGCGGCAGCGCGTGGCGCTGGCCCGCTCGCTGGTCAAGCGGCCGAAGCTGCTGCTGCTGGACGAGCCGCTGGGCGCGCTGGACAAGCGGCTGCGCGAGCGGACCCAGTTCGAGCTGGTCAACATTCAGGAGAAGCTGGGCGTCACCTTCATCGTGGTCACCCACGACCAGGAGGAGGCGATGACCATGTCCTCGCGGATCGCCGTCATGAACCACGGCGTCATCGCCCAGACCGGCACGCCGACCGAGATCTATGAGTACCCGCAGTCCCGCTTCGTCGCCGAGTTCATCGGCTCGGTGAACATGTTCGAGGGCAGGGTGGTGGAGGATCAGGCCGACCATGTGCTGATCCGCTCCGAGGATGCCGGCTGCGACCTCTACATCAACCACGCGGTGGCGGTCCCCGCCGGCGCCACGGTGGGCGTCGCCGTCCGTCCGGAAAAGATCGCGCTGAGCAAGGAGCCGCCGGCCAACGCTGATGGGCGCAACGTCACCAGCGGGATCGTGCGCGAGATCGCCTATCTTGGCGACGTGTCGATCTATCTGGTCGAGCTGAAGACGGGCAAGACCGTGCGCGTCACGGCGCCCAACGTGGTGCGGCGCACCGAGATGCCGATCACCTGGGACGACGAGGTGCATCTGAGCTGGCGTCCCTTCGCCGGGGTGGTGCTGACGCAATGATCGATCTTCTGCGCCGGATCGGCCTGTGGGGGCGGGGGATGGTGGTCGCCATCCCCTACCTGTGGCTTCTGCTGTTCTTCCTGGTGCCCTTCCTGATCGTGTTCGGCATCAGCCTGTCGGAGGCGATGCTGGCGCAGCCGCCCTACGCGCCGCTGATCGACTGGCTGGTGGACGAGGACGCGGGCACGACCAAGCTCCAGATCCTGCTCAACCTGTCCAATTATCTGCGGCTGGGCGGGGACGACCTCTACATCCTGGCCTATCTGAACTCGGTGAAGATCGCGCTGGTCACCACCGTCTGCTGCCTGCTGCTGGGCTACCCCATGGCCTACGCCATCGCCCGGGCAGAGCCGTCCAGGCGCGGGCCGCTGATGATGCTGGTCATCCTGCCCTTCTGGACCAGCTTCCTGATCCGCATCTACGCCTGGATCGGCATCCTGAAGGCCAACGGGGTGGTGGACAACCTGCTGCAATGGACCGGCCTGACGACGGAGCCGTTCGAGCTGCTCTACTCGGACTGGGCCGTCTACATCGGCATGACCTACTGCTACCTGCCCTTCATGGTGCTGCCGCTCTACGCGACGTTGGAGAAGCTGGACCCAACGCTGCTGGAGGCGGCGGCGGACCTCGGCTGCCGGCCCTGGAAGGCGTTCCTGACCGTGACCCTGCCGCTGTCGCTGCCGGGCATCATCGCCGGGTCGCTGTTGGTCTTCATCCCCTCGGTCGGTGAGTTCGTGACTCCGGAGCTGCTGGGCGGTCCGGACACGCTGATGATCGGCCGGGTTCTGTGGAACGAGTTCTTCGCCAACCGCGACTGGCCCGTCGCCTCGGCGGTGGCCATCGCGCTCCTGTTGTTCCTGGTGGTGCCGATCATGGTCTTCCAGCATGTCCAGGGGCGCCAGACGGAGGCCGGGCGATGAAGCAGATGGGAAAACTGGCTTGGGCGCTGTGGTTCGGCTACGCCTTCCTCTATGTGCCGATCGCGCTGCTGATCTTCTATTCCTTCAACGAGTCGCGGCTGGTCACGGTGTGGGGCGGCTTCTCCACCAAATGGTACGCGGAGCTGCTGCAGAACGACCAGCTTCTCGGGGCGGCCTGGCTGTCGCTCAAGGTTGCGGCGATGTCGGCCACCGCGTCGGTGGTGCTCGGCACCGTCGCCGGTCTGGCGCTGGCCCGCTTCGGGCGGTTCCGCGGGCGGACGCTGTTCGGCGGCATGATCACCGCGCCGCTGGTCATGCCCGAGGTCATCACCGGCCTGTCGCTTCTGCTGCTGTTCGTGGCGCTGGAGCAAGCCATCGGCTGGCCGGACGGGCGCGGCATGACGACGATCACCATCGCCCACACCACCTTCACCATGGCCTATGTGGCGGTCATCATCCAGTCGCGCCTCGTCAGCCTGGACGAGAGCCTGGAGGAGGCGGCGATGGATCTCGGCGCCCGCCCGGCCAAGGTGTTCTTCGTCATCACGCTGCCGATCATCGCCCCGGCCATCGTGTCCGGCTGGCTGCTCGCCTTCACTCTGTCGCTCGACGACGTGGTGGTCGCCAGCTTCGTGTCGGGGCCGGGCTCCACCACGCTGCCGATGGTCATCTTCTCCAGCGTGAAGTTCGGCATCAGCCCGCAGATCAACGCGTTGGCAACGCTGATGATGGTGGTGGTCGCCACCGGAATCTTCATCGCCAGCCTTGTGATGGCGCGGCAGGAACGGCAGAGGAAGCGGGACGAGCAGATGGCGGTGCAAGGGGGCTGAAAACGCCCCTGTCACCCCGGAGCGCCGCCTCATAGGGGCTATGCCATCCGGCCGCAGCCGGCGGGGGTGGCCGTTTGCCGCTGCATTTGCTATTGTATTGGCATCTGCAACAGCGAATGAGGTCGTATCGTGCGCGCGCTCTTATGGTTCCCCATGCTTCGTCTTGGTTTTTCGATGCCTTTTTCGGCGCCCAAGCGCCGTTATTCGGACCGTCCGCCCTCCCGCCGCTGAGCGGTCGAGCGCGCCGCCCTTCCGGGCAATCCGGTGGCCCCTTTGGTGGCCGTTGCCAAATCCTCCGCTCCGTGGTTAGGGTGACCGTGGTCACGGGTGACGCCGTGACGACCCGCCCCGGCCACGCAAGAAGAGCCGGGCTATTCAGGGATTTGGCAGGAGATTCAAAGATGACGACACCGGCGGCGGAAGGCTTCACCATGCCGGGCGAATGGGCACGGCACACCCGTTGCTGGATGGCGTGGCCGTGCCGGCCCGAGACGTGGCCCGAGGGAGCCTTCGACGCCGCCGCTGCCGCCTACACCGACGTCGCCCGCGCCATCAGCCGGTTCGAACCGGTGACCATGGTCTGCGATCCCGCCGACGTCGCCGACGCCTCGCTGGCCTGCGGGCCGGGGATCGAGATCCTGCCTCTGCCCATCAGCGATTCCTGGATCCGCGACACCGGACCCAGCTTCGTCACCGATGGAAAAGGGCAGGTGGCCGGCGTCCATTGGCGCTTCAACGCCTGGGGCGGCAATTACCCGGACAGCGTCAAGGACCAGCAGGTCGGGCGCCTGATGCTCGACCATCTCAACCTGCGGCGCTTCGAGGCTCCCCTGGTCATGGAGGGCGGCTCCTTCCATGTGGACGGGGAGGGGACGCTGCTGACGACCGAGCAGTGCCTGCTGAATCCCAACCGCAACCCGAATCTCGGCAAGGCGGAGATCGAGGAGCTTCTGAAGGAGCATCTCGGCATCTCCAGCGTGATCTGGCTGGGCGAGGGCTATCAGGACGACGAGACGGACGGCCACATCGACGAGATCGCCCTGTTCGTGAAGCCCGGCGTCGTCATGGCGATCACCACCGACGATCCCGGCGACGCCAATTTCAAGGCGTTCCAGGACAACCTCGACCGTCTGAAGCGCGCCCGCGACGCCCAGGGGCGGGAGCTGGAGGTCATCCCGGTCCGCCAGCCGGCGCGGCGCGACGAGAACGGCGTGCGGCTGACCTTGTCCTACACGAACCTCTACATCGCCAACGGCGGCATCGTCATGCCGGCCTTCGAAGATTCGGCGGACGACGAGGCCTACCGCATCGTGCGCCGGGCCTTCCCCGACCGCGAGGTCGTGCAGGTTCCGGCCTTGGACATCGTCCGCGGCGGCGGCGGTATCCATTGTATCACGCAGCAGCAGCCGGCGGTCTGATATCCGGCATCTCGCAGGTCGCGAAAGGGCGAAGGCCGGTCCGGTCTTCGCCTGTGAATCGACAAGTGCGGCGATTGGGATCTTGAATCGGCGGATGCGCGGGCGCATCTTCTTAACATGCAGTTAAACCCGCTCAATATGCCACCGCTGGCAAAGCCTCAGCCGCCGATCACACCGGCAATGCAGATGGCCATGTCCCCGGCGGTGCAGGCGGCGCAGCAGACCACGCCCACCGTCCGAACCCAGACGGTCCAGGCGACCCAGGCGGTCGGCAAGATGGACCAGACGCGGGAAACGCGCAACGCCACCCAGTCGGGGCAAGCGGTGGACCCGCAGGCGGCGGCTGTGCAGGCACGAACGAACGGCCTCGGGTATGGCAGCAAGCAGCGCGGCACACTCCTCGATGTGAGCGTCTGAGGCTTTTTACGCGCCCTTTCCCGCTGTTCAATCCGCATTCTCTCCGTCATTATCTTGTGGAAAGCCGAGGCGGTTTTTCGCGTTGCCGAAGGCTGTTTCCAGGAATCTGGTTCGGCTGTAACGCGCTGGAGCCGTTCGTGTGATGCATTCCGCTCTGATCGCTATGATCGCCGTCGGACAAACGGACGTGGGCCGTGTCCGGTCGCGAAACGAGGACTCCTTTCACGTCGATCCGGAACGCGGTTTGGCAGTGATCTGCGATGGAATGGGGGGGCATGCCGGCGGCGACATCGCCAGTCGCACCGCGGTGGAGACGGTGGCCACGGTGATTGCCGCTCAGCATCGTGCCATGGGCGGGGAGACGATGTCCCCGGCGGAAGAAGATAGGGCGGCGGCCGATGCCGCGTCGACGGTCCGTTCCGCGGTGGTGGCCGCCAACCGTCGCATAAACGCCATGAACCGCCAGCGCGGCTTCGCTGAAGGACGTGGCATGGGGACCACGCTGGTGGGGCTGTGGCGGGTGCCGGGAACAGGCCGCATCGTCGTGTTCCATGCCGGTGACAGCCGGCTGTATCGCCTGCGCGGTGGCGAATTGCGCCTGCTAACCCGCGATCACAGCCTCTATCAGCTTTGGCATGACAACGGACGCCGTGGGCAAGCGCCCCAACGCAACATCATCGTCCGCGCTCTCGGCACCGGGGAGCAGGTCGAACCTGACATCGCCGTCCACGATCTGCAACTGGACGACGTGTATCTCCTGTGTTCCGATGGGCTGACCGGCATCGTGCCGGAGGGCGTGATCCAGCGGATGCTCACCCAACAGCCGCCACCCGCCGCCGAGGACGCCTGCGCCCGGCTGATCGACCTAGCCAACGGTGCGGGTGGGCCGGACAACATCACCCTCATCCTTGCCCGTTTTGTCGTGCTCCCGGCCTGACCGTCTGCGGCGTCGCCTGGTGTTTCAGGGCGCTCTCGCTTTCAGGAACCGCGCGGTGGCAAGGGTGGCGGGCGCGGCCGAGTTCAAAGCCTGCTTCAACGCCGGAAGATAGGACGCCGCCGCCTCGGCCTCAGGACGAGGCGACGCGAACAGCGGCGTGGGGCTGGCGATCACGACGATCAACTCGTGGCCGTACGGCGGGCCGATGGTCCAGAATCGCCCGCCGGTGCCGCGCTCACCCAACCGGCGAATCGCTCGGGATTCCACACGGCTACTGACTTCCAGCGGATTGGGCAACAGGTGGATCACGTCACCGTCCGACGTGAAGTAATCGACCTGCAAATGCGCAGGGAAATCGGGTGATGCGATGTCGAACACCAAATCTTGACCGCCCAGGAGCGGCTTTCGAGCGGCTTCCTTGAAGCGAATCGACAATGGAGCGGCCAATCCGGCGTTGGCCGACCGAAGCGGGCCGATCAGGGTCAGGGGCTCGCACAGGGCAGGGGACACGCGTTCAACCTCGACGGCGGGCCTTTGTCCGGCGAGGAGATCCTGGGCAAGCAGCGCGAGACTGTCCGGATCGGTATCGCCTGCGGTCAGACCGGAGATGGCGACCCGCTGGTCCTTGCCGATGGCGACTTCCAACTCGGCGCAATGAAACTCCGCCAGGGCCGTTTGCAAGGCCGACAGGTCGGGCACGGCGGGAACCGGTGGCACGTCCGGCGCGGAGAGTGGCGGCACGGCTTCGCCGTCGGCGGAGGCCTCGGACGCCGCTCCGGCATGGCCCGACCAAGCGGTCGCAGCGGCGACCGCGGCGAGCAAAACCGCGGAGCATCTGAGGCGCCATGTCGTCGGCGTGTCGGTGTCCTTCACCGGAACCTGAGCGTTGGCTGCAAACAACGGTTTATGTAGCGTGCATTTTGCGCATCGCCAAGGGTCGAGGGCCAAAGGTGGGAAGAGGCTCCCGCCACGGTCGGGAGTCGATCATATAATCTGTATTATGGAAAATAATATCGGGAGGAAGCGAGGAGGGCGCTAATCCGTCCCTTCCGGCGTTCCGGTCGATGCACTATCGTCGCGCTTCGGTTTTCGTGTCCATTCCCGTCCATTCCCTTCGATGAAGGCTGCGCCTTATGCCTCGTTTCCCGTGGCTTTTCGGTCCCGCGCTGTCGCTCTGTCTGATCCCCGTCGCCGGCTTGGCCCAGACGCCGCCCGACTGCGTCAAGCCGTTCAGTCGCGCCGACCGGACCATTTGCTCCAGTGCCGACCTCAGGGTCGCTGCCGAGGATCTGGCGACGCTCCTGCGCGACACCCTGGGGAACACACCGGCCGAAGGCCGCAATGCCATCGAGCGCGCGCAAAAGGCCTTTCTGACCGAACGTGATGGCACCTGCGCCGACAAATCCACCATTCCGGCCTGCCGCGCCCTGTACGAGACGCGCGCCGCCGACCTCGCTGCCCAGAACGCGGTGGCCCAGAAAAAGCTGGCCGCGGTTGTCGCCGGCATTCCGAAGGACGCCAAGTCCGCCGCCGCGGCGTTGCAGCGCCACAGTGGTGCGCTGGCGAAGGCGTGGCTGGTTTACCTCTACCAGAGCGGCACGGTGACGGTGCCCGACAAGGACGCCATGGTGCGCAGGCTGGTGGACGAGATCGTGAACCAGGATCTTCCGAAAGATCCCTATCTCCTTGAGGAGATGACGAATCTCGGCGATGTGGCGAGCGCACCCCTGGGAACGGGGCTGCTGTTCCTGCGCCATGTCCTGTCGACCACGGAGATGGACGCGCCCTGCTTCCTGTTCACCAAGCATGGGCAGCCGGCCTTTGAAGCCTTTGGCGCCTTCTGGGGCAACGCGCGCGACGAGACGCCCGGCCTGTGCAGCCCGCCGTCCTCCGTGTTCGATCTGGCGGAATGGAAGGCCGTCGCCACCCACATGGACCCGGCCATAGAGCCGGCCCTGGTTGAGCGCGGCAGCATCCGGCACGGTTACGAGCGTCAGTTCGAAGTGGACGATCTTCAAGCGTCGATGGTGCCCAGCACGCTTCTCGAAGCGCCCATGTCCGTCGAAGCCAAGAAGATGGCCGAGCAGCGCGGCCGGGCGGTGGCCGCTTTTCGATCCTGGAACGACTTCGAGGCTTGGCCGGAGAGGGAGTATCGCGCGACAGTGAGCGCCCTGCCCGCCGCTATCACAGCGACATCAAGGCTTTATCGGGAGAAGTTCAAGCTGAATCCTGAGACGGCGGATCAGGCGGCCAAGGCCGCCGCGGACCGTTTCATCGCCGGGCGGTTGGGCCTCATCATGCCGGACGACTGAGCGCCGCCCTGCCCCATTCCGTCGCCAAACGTTAAAGCTCGATGACGAGCCCGTCGTAGGCGGGCTCGACACCGGCGGGAAGCAGCCGGCGAAGCGTGTCGTAGTCCATGGTCTGGTCCATGTGCGTCAGGTAGGCCCGCTTGGGGCGCACCCGCGCGATCCATTCCAGCGTCAGGGCGAGATGGGCATGGACCGGGTGCGGCGGCTCGATCCGGGCGCAATCGACCACCCACACTTCGACACCGTCCAACGCCGCGAAGGCGTCTTCATCCAACCTCACAACATCGGTCGAATAGGCAAATTTATCAAACCGATAGCCGAGGGTCTTCAGATAGCCGTGATCCTGCTCGAATGGCACGATCTGGTGTCCGCGCACCTCGAACGGGCCTTCCACGGCACGAGACGTCAACACCGGGCGATAAAAAGGATCGCCGGGGCGCAGGGGCTCGAAGCAGTAGGTGAAGCGTCGTTCCAACTCGGCGAGGTCGTCGGCACGGCCATAGGCGTCGATGGGGGCCTGCATCGCCCGGCAGAGTTCCCGCAGTTCATCGATGCCGTGGGCATGATCGGCGTGCTGGTGTGTCCACAGCACGGCGTCGAGCCGTCGCACATCGGCGTTGAGAAGCTGCTGGCGCAGGTCCGGCGAGGTATCGACCAGGACGCTGACGCCACCGCCCTGCCCGGTCCCCCGCCCTTGCTCCCACTCCACCAGGACCGACGGGCGCATCCGCTGGTTCCTGGGGTTCGCCGGGTCACAGGAACCCCAGCCGAGACCGATCACGGGAACACCCCGCGATCCGCCGCAGCCGAGGATCGTAACCCGCTGGCCGGTCATGCGGCGGCCTGTTCGGCCGTTCCGGCACGGGGGAACAGGCGGAAGAAGTTCTCGGTGGAGATCCGGGCCAGTTCGGCCGTCTCCACGCTCTTGACCTCGGCGACACAGGCTGCGGTGTGGGCGACGTAGGCCGGTTCGTTGCGCTTGCCGCGGAACGGTACCGGCGCCAGGTAGGGCGCGTCCGTTTCCACCAGAATCCGGTCCAGCGGAACGTCCCTCACGATGGCGCGGAGATCCTCCGACTTCTTGAAGGTGACGATCCCGGAGAGCGAGATGTAGAACCCGAAATCCAGAGCCTCTTCAGCGAGTTGCCGCCCGGAGCTGAAGCAGTGCAGCAAGCCGTTGACCGGCTGTCCGGCGGCCTCCTCGCGGACGATCCGCATGGTGTCGCTGTCGGCGTCCCGGGTGTGCACGATCAGCGGCAGGCCGGTCTCCAGGCTGGCGCGGATGTGCCGGCGGAAGCACTCCTGCTGAACGTCCCGCGGGCTCTTATCGTAGAAGTAGTCGAGCCCGGTCTCGCCCAGCCCGATCACCTTCGGGTGCTTCGACAGTTCGACGAGGCGTTCAACGGACACTCCGGCGATCTCCTCCGCCGCTTGGTGCGGGTGGACGCCGAGCGAGCACAGGACATCGTCGTAGCGCTCGGCGACCGCCAGGATGCGGTCGAAGCGCGACAGGTAGGTGCAGATGGTCACCATCCGCCCCACCCCCACCTGCCGGGCGCGGTCGACGACCGCGTCCAACTCCTCGGCGAAATCGGGAAAGTCGAGATGGCAGTGGCTATCGACCAGCATCGTTCGTCAGCTCTTCACTTCGTCCACGTAGCGCGGGAACACGCCCTGCGGCGCCGGCAGCGGCGTGCCGGGGACCAGCGCCCCGCCCGCCCCCAGCCGGTCGAACCCGCGGGCCTCCGGCCCCTGCGCCAGTTGGTCCAGGATCTTGGCCGAGGCTTCCGGCATGATCGGCTGGGTCAGGATGGCGAGATGGCGGATGGTCTCGGCCAGCACGTACAGCACCGTGGCCATGCGCGCCGGGTCGGTCTTCTTCAACGCCCAGGGCGCTTGCTCGTCCACATAGCGGTTGCCGTCGCCGATCACCGCCCAGATGGCGTCGAGCGCCTTGTGGAAGGCCTGCGACTGGATCTCCGTCCGGACGATCGGCAGCAGGTTGCGGGCGGCGCCGAGCAGCGCGTCGTCAGCCTCGGTGAAGGCGCCCGGCTGCGGCACGGCGGCGCCGCAGTTCTTGCCGATCATCGACAGGGAGCGCTGCACGAGGTTCCCGTAGTCGTTGGCGAGGTTGCCGTTGATCCGCTGCACCATCTGCTTGTGCGAGAAGTCGCCGTCGTTGCCGAAGGGCACTTCGCGCAGCAGGAAATAGCGGGTCTGGTCCAGACCGTAGGTATTGACCAGCGTCTCGGGCGCGATGACGTTGCCCAGCGACTTCGACATCTTCTGACCTTCGATGGTCCACCAGCCGTGCGCGAAGACGCGCTTGGGCGGGGCCAGCTTGGCGGCCATCAGGAAGGCCGGCCAGTAGACGGCGTGGAAGCGCAGGATGTCCTTGCCGACCATGTGCAGGTTGGCCGGCCAGTATTTGGCGTACTCGCCGCTCTCGTCCGGGAATCCGACCGCGGTGATGTAGTTGGCCAGGGCGTCCAGCCAGACATACATGATGTGGTCGGGGTTGCCCGGCACCGGGATGCCCCACTTGAAGGTGGTGCGGCTGACCGACAGGTCCTTCAGCCCCGACTTCACGAAGGCGACGACCTCGTTGCGCTTGCCGGTCGGAGCGATGAAGTCCGGGTTCTGCTCGTAGAACTCCAGCAGGCGGTCCTGCCAGGCCGACAGGCGGAAGAAGTAGGACGGCTCCTCCACCCACTCGCACTCGGCACCGGTCGGGGCGATCTTCTTGCCAGCGGGCGAGGTGGTCAACTCGTCCTCGCCGTAGAAGGCCTCGTCGCGCACCGAGTACCAGCCGGCGTAGCTGCCGAGATAGATCTCCCCGGCCGATTCCAGGCGGCGCCACAGCTCCTGCACCGACGCGATGTGCCGCGGCTCGGTCGTGCGGATGAAGTCGTCGTTGGAGAAGTTCATCAGCGAGACGAGGTCGCGGAAGTTCTTCGACACGCGGTCGGTGAACTCCTGCGGCGCGATGCCGGCGTTCATGGCGGATTTCTCCACCTTCTGGCCGTGCTCGTCGGTGCCGGTGAGGAACTTCACGTCATAGCCGTCCAGCCGCATGAAGCGGGCCAGCACGTCGCAGGCGAGCGTGGTGTACGCGTGCCCGATGTGCGGCACGTCGTTCACGTAATAGATCGGAGTCGTCAGGTAGAAGGTCTTCGACCCGGTCATGGCAGAGGCTCTCCCGAGAATGCGCCGGCCCGGCGTGTCGCCGGTCCGGGTGGGCGTGGTGTGTCGTCCGTGTTAAGTAGCAGCCGCTTCCAGCGTCGCCAAGGCGTTCAGGACCACCTGTTTGCGGTCGAGATTGGCGGATTCCGCACGGGCGAAATGGCGTTGGACCTTTTCCCACACCTCCACCCAACGTTCAAGGCCGCGGGCGTTGGCCAGACGGGTCATCAGGGCGGCCTCCCCGGCCACCACCTCCGCCGGCCAGGCGCCGCGGGCCAGCGACCGGACGAAGCGGGCCAACCACCAGACGAGCAGGTCCGTGGCCGTCTCATAGAGCCCGTCGTCCTGCTTGCGGGTCAGCTTGTCGCCAAAGGTGTGGGCGGCGGTGATGTCCAGCCGCGGCAGCGTGCCGAGCAGGCCGATCAGCTCGCGGTAGAGGTCGAGCCCACCGGCCTCCGCCAGACCGATCGCCCGGCCGATGCTGCCCTCCGCCAGCCGGGCGAGCGCCGCCCGGTCTTCGCTGCCCAGGTCTGGACGATGCTGGGCCAACAGGTTGAGGACCGTTTCCTCAGGAAGCGGTTGAAGCGTCAGCTTGCGGCAGCGGGAGCGGATGGTCGGCAGCATGCCGCCGGGATTGTCGCTGACCAGAAGCAGCAACGCGCCGGGCGGCGGCTCCTCAAGAATCTTAAGAATGGCGTTCAAGCCACTGAGATTCATGCGATCCGCGCCGTCGATCACGGCGACGCGCCAGCCGCCTTCGGCGGCGGTCTTGCGCAGGAAGGGTCCGATCTTGCGAACGTCGTCCACGGCGATGTCGCGCTTCAGCCGGTCGCGCTTCTCGTCGCGTTGGCGCTCCACGGTCAGCAGGTCGGCGTGACCGCCCGAGGCGACACGGCGAAAGACCGGGGCGTCCGGGGACAGCACCAGCGAGGTGGGCGGTGGCGGCGCGCCGAACAGGCCGGCGTCCGGCGCCTCGTGCCCCTGGGACAGGACGAAGCGGGCGAAGCGAAAGGCAAGTGTCGCCTTGCCGATCCCCGGCGGGCCGCCGATCAGCCAGGCGTGCGGCAACCGCCCGGAGTTCCAGGCGTCGAGCAGCAGGCGCTCGGCGTCATCATGGCCGGTCAGACCGGGGTTGCGGCGCGGGGCGAGGGCGTCCTCCTCCGCGACCGGTTCGGGCGCGCGGGCGCGGCTCACCTCAGGACACTCCCAGGCGACGGGTCACGGTGTCCAGAATGGCCGCCTGCACCGCTTCCACGGGGTGCCCGGCGTCGACGACCGCGCAGCGCTCCGGCTCGCGCGCGGCGATGTCGAGGAAGCCGTCGCGCAGGCGGTGGTGGAAGGCGATGTCCATCCGCTCGTAGCGGTCCTCACCGCCGCGCCGGGCGGCGGCGCGGGCCAGACCCTCCTCCACCGGCAGGTCGAGGATCAGCGTCAGATCGGGCCGGAAGTCGCCCAGGGCCGTGGCTTGGAGCGTGGCGACCAGCTCGCGCCCGAGCCCCAGCCCATAGCCCTGATAGGCCATCGTGCTGTCGAAGAAACGGTCGCAGATGACCCAGTGGCCCGCGTCCAGCGCCGGCCAGACGGTGCGTTCCAGATGGTCGCGGCGGGCGGCGGTGTGCAGCAGAGCCTCGGTCACCGGACCCCAGCGCCCGGTCTCCCCGGACACCAGAAGGCCGCGGATCTCCTCCGCACCCGGCGAGCCGCCGGGCTCGCGGGTCAGCACGACGCGCTTGCCCCAACCGATCAGCGCGTCGGCGAGCAGGCGGATCTGGGTGGTCTTGCCTGCCCCTTCGCCGCCCTCCAGCGTGATGAACCGCCCGCGCGTCATGGTCTGCTCCCGATGGTGATGAGGCCCGCCGCCTTCCGGAGTCCGGCAGTGACGGGCCGGCTTACACCAATCAGCTCGCCCCGAAAATGAGGAACTTCGCCGCCGCCAAAGCGCGGCCCACGAAGCCCAGCTTCTCCACGTCCTGGGCGGCGACCACCGGGAACTCCTTGCCCGGGAAGCCCGGCGCGGAGACCACCACCTTGCCGACCACATCGCCCTTCTTCACCGGGGCGGCGACCGGGGCGTTGCTGACCAGCGACACCTTCATGCCGCTGCGGTCGGCGCGGGCCATGGTGACCTTCATGTCCTCCGGCACGGTGACCGGCACGCTGTCCTGCGCACCCAGCCAGAGCGGCACCTGATCGACCGTCTCGCCCGCCTTGAACAGGGCGTAGGTGGCGAATTCGCGGAAGCCCCATTCGATCAGCCGGGCCGATTCGTCGGCGCGGGCCTGCATGCTCGGCAATCCATTGACCACAAGGATCAGACGGCGCCCTTCCCGCTCCGCCGAGGCGGTCAAACCGTAGCCGCCGGCCTCGGTGTGGCCGGTCTTCATGCCGTCCACGTCCATGCCGCGGTAGAGCAGCGGGTTGCGGTTGCCTTGGTTGATGCCGTGGTACTTGAATTCCCGAATCGAGTAATAGTGGTAGTATTCCGGGAAGTCCTTGATCAGATGCTCGGCCAGGACCGCCAGATCGCGGGCGGTCATATAGTGGTTCGGGTCGGGCCAGCCCGTCGCGTTGGTCAGGTTGGTGTCCTTCAGACCCAACTCGCGGGCGCGCTTGTTCATGCGCTCGGCAAAGGCCGATTCGGAGCCGGCGAGACCTTCGGCGAAGACGATGCAAGCGTCGTTGCCCGACTGCACGATCACGCCCTTGATGAGGTCGTCGACCTTGATGTTGTTGTGCAGTTCCACGAACATCTTGGAACCCTGCATCCGCCACGCGCGCTCCGACACCGGCAGCGTGCTCTCCAGCGTGAGCCGGCCTTCCTTGATCGCGTCGAAGACCATGTACATCGTCATGATCTTGCTCATCGAGGACGGCGCCATGCGCTGATCCGGGCTCTTCTCGAACAGCACGGTGTTCGAGGTGATATCGACCAGGATCGCCTGCTTGGCGATGGTTTCGATGCTGGCGGCGTGAGCCACCGGCCCCACCCCCGCCGCGAACAGCGCGACCGCAAGGCCCATGGCGAAACGGGTGCGGGCAACGCGGGTGCGGACGACAGCGACCATGACAACTCCCTTCGAAACGCGGACTGGACAAGACGTGAAACGGAACGAGGCCCGGTGCCGGGCCAAGCTTGGACTGGGCTCGCGGGTGATCAATCAACCACGATTTTGGCGTCGGTAAGGCCGGCTTGGATGATCTGGTTCAAAACGGCGTCGGCGGAGTCCACGCTGGCCAGAGGCCCCACCCGCACCCGCTGCAGACGCTGCCGCCCGGCGACCGTCTGTGTGACCTGCGCCGGTTGGCCGAGCGAGGCCAGACGGGCGCGCACGCGGGCGACGTTGTCCGGACTGCCGAAGGCGCCGACCTGCACGTAGATCTGCTCGTAGGGCTTCACCGGAAGCTCGGCGACCACCGGGGCCGGAACGAAGCGGCCGTCCACCATGTCGCCGGCCACCGTCGTGGGCGGCGGCACCGGGGCGCGGGTGACCGCGGCGGGGGTCGGTCGAACGGTGCCGCTGACCTCCACCGAACCGCGCGGGGCGGCCTTCGGCGGCGGGCCGTCCAGTTCCGCCAGCATCGGGGCCGGCGTGCCCTGGCGGGCTGCGGCGGCGACCGCGCGGCTTTCCTCCGCGAGAATCTGCACGCGCACCTTGGCCGTGCCCGTGCCTTCGAACCCAAGCAATTGCGCGCCGCGCCGCGACATGTCGATGATTCGCCCATTGGCGTAGGGGCCGCGGTCGTTGATGCGAACCACCAGCGACCGGCCGTTGTCGAGATTGGTGACGCGCACGAGGCTTGGCATGGGCAAGGTCTTGTGCGCGGCCGTCAGCTCATTTTGGTCGTAAACCTCGCCGTTGGCGGTGACCTTTTGGTGGAATCCCGGCCCATACCAGGAGGCGATCCCGGTTTCGCTGTAGGAGTAGTCCTCGGCGGGATAATACCAGACGCCGTTGACTTGGTAGGGCTTTCCGACCTTGTAGACGCCGCTGCGCGGCAGTCCTGACGAAGACGGCGAGGGCGGCGCGGAGGCGCAGGCGGCGAGCGTCAGCGCTCCTGCGAGCACGACCGCCCCCCTCAGCATATGCGCGCGTCGCATGGCCCCACCCCGCTAAATCTGGTGGCGCCACTCTAACCGAGTTACCCCGCCGCGCCAACCGCGCAACACCCCTCAGGAGCCCGCCTGTGCTGCAGTGCGGTCATGGACGGGGCTCGGAAACAGCGAATCGGTCCGCCCCATCAGGTGGTAAGCGACGAGGCCGATCCATTCGCGGACCGGGTCCTGGAGCGCGTCGATCTGCTTGTCGAACTCGAAGCGGACGAAGGGCCGCCCGCCGAAGCGCGTGCGGTAATCGACCGGATAGGGAATCACCCCCCAGCCGACCTGCCGGAAGATGCCGACCGACCGCGGCATGTGCATGGCCGAGGTCACCAGGACCCAGGTCTCCCCCGGCTTCGGTTGGACGAGCCGCTGGCTGAACAGGGCGTTCTCCCAGGTGTTGCGGGACTCGTTTTCGTAGGTCACGCGGTCCGGGTCGATCCCGACCTGGCGAAGCGCGCCGCGGACGGCAAGGTCCTCGCGCAGGTCCAGGGCGTCCTGCCCGGCCAGCCGTCCCGAGCCGCCGGTGAAGACCGCGTGCGCCTGCGGATAGCGGCGGATCAATTCGGCGAAACCCAGGATGCGCTCCGCCGCGTCGTTGACGGACGGCTCCCCGCGATCGCGGGTGATCGGCGGGTTCACCGCCCCGCCCAGCATGATAATGCCGTCCACCCGCTCCGGCAGGTCGGGGCGGGGGAACCGCTCCTCCAGCGGCAGCGCGACCCAGGAGGCGATCGGCGTGACCATGACGACGACGAAGCCGACGGTGACCGCCACGACCAGCCGCCGCCCCCAATGGGCCAGGCGGCGGGTGAACAGCAGCGCCGACCCGGCGGTGAGGATCAGCACGAGCAGATTGCCCGGCGAGACCAGGAACCACAGCAGCTTCGACAGCACGAAGGACAACAGCCGACCTCCCCTTTCGATTTCCGGTGGTTTCTAGATACGGGCGTTCACCATGAATGCCCAGGGGGCGACGGCACGGTAACGAATCCGCCATCAATCCGTAACAGCGGCGTCTTCGGCGGCGCGTAAGGTCCGCGGCGCAACCAAGGATTTACCGCATATGCTGTCGAACATTTCCATCGGCACGCGAATCGCGCTGCTGGTCGCCGCGTCCGTGGTCACCTTGGGCCTGCTGGGCGGGACGGTCACCGTCGGCGCACAGCGCATGTTCGAGGCGACCGCCGAACTGGACCAGTTCCGCGACGCCTACGAGCACACCGCCGCCGTCGAGCGCCGGGCCAGCCGCCTGCGCTTCCAGGCGCTGCGCTTCGTGGCCGACCGGGACGAGACGGCGGCCGAGGCCTTCGCGAAAAACGCGGAGGAGGCCTCCCGCCTGCTCGACAACCTCAAGGAACGCAGCGCGGAGCGCCTGCCGGCGGAGGAGCTGGACAATCTGTCGCAGGGCATCGGCGCGCTGAAGGAGCGCTTCTCGTCGGTCGTCGCGCGGGCGAAGGAACTGGGTCTCTCCGACGACAGCGGCCTGCGCGGCGTCCTGCGCGCTTCGGCCCGCGCCATCGAGGATGAGCTGAAGCAGTGGCCGAACGCCGACAAGCTGACCGGCCGCATGGAGTCCATGCGGAAGATGGAGAAGGACTTCATCATCTACAGCGACGAATCGCTACTGTCCGGCCACCGCAAAGCCTTCAACGAATTCACCTTCTTCCTGGCCGATTCGGGGCTGGACGCGGCGACCCAGACCCGGTTGGAGAAGCAGGCGCGCGCCTACCGCACCGATCTCGGCCGCTTCGTGGACGCCACCAAGGCGTTCCGGGCCGAGGTGCAGACCTTCAACGACGCCTTCCAGGCCATGGTGCCGCGTTTCGAGGCCCTGCTGGAGTCGGCCAACGCCGGCATGGCCGGGGCGGTGGAGACGCAGAACCGGGTGCGCGGCGCGGTGATCGCCAACGTACTCCAGGTCGGCTCCGTCCTGCTGGTCGGCTTCGCGATCATCAGCCTGCTCGTCGCCCGCAGCATCACCCGGCCGCTGCGCCTGATCGAGGGCGTGATGGAGCGGCTGGCCGGCGGCGATCGGACGGCCACCGTGCCGGAGACCGGGCGGCGCGACGAGATCGGTGCAATGGCCCGCGCGGTCAGTGTGTTCAAGGAGAATCTTCAGCGCACGCATGAGCTGGAACAGGAGTCCCGCCGGGCCGAACGGCGGGCGGAAGAGGAGCGGGAAACCGCGCTGCGCGCCATCGCCCACGACTTCGATTCGGCCTTTGGCCGCGTGCTCCACACGGTCAGCCATGCCGCCGACCAGATCCGCAACGGCGCGCACATCCTGCGCGACACCGCAGAGAAGATGAAGGAGCAGGCGCTCGACACCTCGGAGAAGGCGGAGCAGACCTCCGAGGTGGTCGGCATCGTCAACAACGTGTCGCGAACCCTGTCCGCCTCCATCGGGGAGATCGGCGGGCGGGTGACCACCTCCAGCACAGCCATCCGTCGCGCCGTGGAGCACGCGCGGCAGAGCGACTCGGCGGTGGCGGCGCTGGCCGACAGCTCGCAGCGGATCGGGGAGATCGTCCGGCTGATCAACGACATCGCCGGGCAGACGAACCTGCTGGCGCTCAACGCCACCATCGAGGCAGCCCGCGCCGGCGAGGCCGGCAAGGGCTTCGCCGTCGTCGCGCAGGAGGTGAAGGTGCTGGCCAACCAGACCGCCAAGGCGACCGAGGACATCGCGGGTCAGGTCGGCGCCATCCAGGAAGCCACCGGCTCCGTCGTCGAGGCGATCCGGGCCATCCGGACCACCGTTGAGGAAGTCGCCCACCTGTCGGAGGACGTGTCGGCCGCCGTGCGCGACCAGCTTGAGCAGACCGAGGAAATCGTCGGTGCGGTGGGAAGGGCCAACGACAACACCCACGAGGTGACCGAGAGCGTCAGCACCATGGCGATCACCGCCGCGGAAACCGGCAAGTCGGCCATCGAGATGATTTATTCCGCCGCCCAACTGGCCGATGAGCTCCGTCAGCTCGAAGCCGACGCCGACCGCTTCGTCTCCTCGATCAGGATCTGACGCATCCCGCTGTCGGGTGTTCTTCAGACAGAAAGGAAGGGCAGAAGCCGAAGCCCCTGCCCTTCCTGATTTTTCTGGGTCAGATGACTGTCCCTATGCGGCCAGCATCTCCAGCGCCTTCTGCAGCTTGTCGCGGGCCTGCTCCGCGGCGTCGCGGCGGTCGCGCTGCTCCTCGATCACCTCTTCCGGCGCCTTGGCGACGAACTGCTCGTTCGACAGCTTGGCGTCGATCTTCTTGATCTCGCCGGACAGCTTCTCGATCTCCTTGGTCAGGCGCGCCCGCTCCTTGTCGAGGTCGACGATGCCTTCCAGCGGCAGGATCAGCGTGGCCTCGTCCAGTACGGCCTGGACGGCGCTCTTCGGCACCGGGCCGGACAGCGGCTCGACGCTGGACAGGCGGCCCATGCGCAGGATCAGGTCGCGGTGCGTGTCCAGCCGCTTCAAGCTCTCCGGACCGGCGTCCTTCAGCTTCAGCTCGATCTGCGCCGCGGGCGGCACGTTCATCTCCGACCGCATGGAACGAACCGAGGAGATCGCCCGCACCACCCAATCCATCTCGTCGCGGGCCGCCGGGTCGATCAGCTCCGCGCCATGCTCCGGCCAATGGGCGGAGATCAGACGGTTCGCCCGGTCGTCCGAAAGCTGCTCCCACAGCTCCTCCGTGATGAAGGGCATCAGCGGGTGGAGCATGTGCAGGATTTCGTCCAGCACCCAGGCGGTGGTCGCCCGCGTCTCGGCGATGGCCGCCTCGTCAGCGCCGTTCAGGATCGGCTTGGTGAACTCCAGGTACCAGTCGCAGAAGGTGCCCCAGGTGAAGGCGTAGGCGGTGTTGGCGGCCTCGTTGAACTTGTACGCCTCGATGGACTCGCCGACCTTCTTCGCCGCCTCCGCCAGGGCCCCGACGATCCAGCGGTTGACCGTCTGGCTCAGCCCGACCGGCTTGAAGCCGGGGACCGGGGCCACCCCGTTCATCTGGGTGTAGCGCGCGGCGTTCCACAGCTTCGTCGCGAAGTTGCGGTAACCCTCGACGCGGCTGACCGCCAGCTTGATGTCGCGCCCCTGGGCGGCCATGGCCGTCAGGGTGAAGCGCAGGGCGTCGGTGCCGTACTGGTCGATCAGCTCCAGCGGGTCGATGACGTTGCCCTTGGACTTCGACATCTTCTGGCCCTTCTCGTCGCGGACCAGGGCGTGGATGTAGACCGTCCGGAAGGGCACGTCCTTCATGAAATGCAGGCCCATCATCATCATCCGGGCGACCCAGAAGAAGATGATGTCGAAGCCCGTCACCAGCACGTCGGTCGGGTAATAGCGCGCCAGCTCCGGCGTCTCGTCCGGCCAGCCCAGCGTGGAGAAGGGCCACAGGGCCGACGAGAACCAGGTATCCAACACGTCCTGGTCGCGGGTCAGCGCCACGTCCTGGCCGTAATGGGCCTTGGCCGCGGCGATGGCCGCCTCCTCGGTCTCCTCGACGAAGAAATGGCCGTCCGGGCCGTACCAGGCGGGAATCTGATGGCCCCACCAGATCTGGCGGCTGATGCACCAGGGCTGGATGTTGCGCATCCACTCGAAATAGGTGTTCTCCCACTGCTTGGGCACGAAGACGGTCTTGCCGGTTTCCACCGCCTCGATGGCCGGCTTGGCAAGCGTGGCGGCGTCCACGTACCACTGATCGGTCAGCCAGGGCTCGATGGCGACGCCGGAGCGGTCGCCGTGCGGGACCATGTGGGTGTGCGGCTCGATCTTCTCCAGCAGGCCCAGCGCCTCCAGCTCGGCCACGACCTTCTTGCGCGCCTCGTAGCGGTCGAGCCCGCGGTAGGCCTCGGGGACCTCGTCGCCGGTGATGCGGGCGTCGCGGTCCATGATGTTGATGGCTGCGAGGTTGTTGCGCCGCCCGACCTCGAAGTCGTTGAAGTCGTGCGCCGGGGTGATCTTCACAGCACCCGAGCCAGTCTCCGGATCGGCGTACTCGTCGCCCACGATGGGGATCAGACGGCCGACCAGCGGCAGGACGACGTTCTTGCCGATCAGGTCCTTGTAGCGCTCATCCTCCGGATGCACGGCGACGCCGGTGTCGCCCAGCATGGTCTCCGGGCGCGTGGTGGCGACCACGATGAAGCGGTCGGCCTCGCCCTCGCCCCCGGTCTTTTCAATCGGGTAGCGGAAGTGCCAGAGGTTGCCCTTGATCTCCTTTTGCTCGACCTCGAGGTCGGAGATGGCGGTGTGCAGCTTGGGGTCCCAGTTGACCAGCCGCTTGTCCTTGTAGATCAGACCCTGCTTGTGCAGCTCCACGAACACCTTGCGGACGGCGCGGCTCAGTCCCTCGTCCATGGTGAAGCGCTCGCGCGGCCAGTCGGGCGACGCGCCCAGCCGGCGGAGCTGGCGGGTGATGGTGCCGCCCGATTCGGCCTTCCACTCCCACACCTTGTCGATGAAGGCGTCGCGGCCGAAATCGTGGCGCGTCTTGCCTTCCTTGGCGAGGTTGCGCTCCACGACCATCTGGGTCGCGATGCCGGCATGGTCGGTGCCCGGCTGCCACAGGGCGTCGCGCCCGCGCATCCGGTTGTAGCGGGTCAGAACGTCCTGGAGCGTGAAGGTCAGCGCGTGGCCCATGTGCAGGCTGCCGGTGACGTTCGGCGGCGGCATCATGATGGTGTAGGGCTTGCCGTTCGACTCGGTCTTCGCCGCGAACGCGCCCGTCTCTTCCCACAGCCGGTAGTGCTTTTCCTCGACCTCGGCGGGCCGGTACGTCTTTTCCAACATCACCAGGAACTTTCGCTTACGAATTCAAACGGAATGCGTGGCCGGAATGCGTGGCGGGCGTGACGCCGCTCAGAATTTCTGGGAGCGCCGGATCATCCGGTCGATTTCCTGCTGCACCAGCCGTTCGACGATGGTCGGCAGGTTCTCGTCCAGCCATTCCTTCAGCAACGGCTTCAACAGCTCGCGGACAACCTCCTCCACGGTGCGCACCCCGACGGGCATCGGGCCGATGGACAGGTCGTCGCCGAGCTGGCGCGCCAGATGCGTGAAATGGTGGGACGATTCCTCGGCCACCCGACGGGAGATCAGCCCGTCGTCGAGACCCGACGGGCGGATGCGCGGCCGCGGCGGCGGCGGCTCATCGTCATCGAAATCGTCGAAGGCCGGCGCCGGGCGCTTCGCGGCCGGACGTGGCGGCGGCGGCGGGGGCTCGGGATCCGGCACGTGATACGCCGGCTCCGGATCGGCCATGCCGCCGAAGGACGGCTCGTCGCGCCACGGATCGGGCTCCGGCTCGTCGGGCTCCTCCCTCCCCTCGTCCTCGAGCATCTGGGTAAGTTCCAGGACGTCGTCGTCGTCCTCCATGGGAGGCGGCGGTGGCGGTGGGGGGGGCGGCGGAGGTGGCGGCGGTGGCGGCGGAGGGGGCGCCGCTTCCGCCTTCGCGGGTTCGCCATCCTCCGAGATGATGCGGCGGATGGAGGCGAGGATCTCCTCCATCGACGGTTCTTGCTGGCCTTTATCGCTCATCGTGGCAAACCCGGAGACGTCATCCTGTCGCGGACACTAGGGCAGGACTGGGTAAAAAGCCACCAGACAAAAACGGCCCGCCGAGGCGGGCCGTTTCGATCATCCGGGGACGATCACCCAGGAAGGGCTGTTCAAGTACGGTCACTCCGGCACGCCGGTTCCGATCCACTTGTTGCGCACCTGCTTGTAGTGCGTGTCGGCGTCGTAATACTGGACCGGCAGGTTGAGCTGCCGCGCCGTCAACTGGCCGATCGCGCCGAGGACCGTGAAGGCCTGGACCATCTCGGTGCGCTGGGCGCGGACGAGGTTGACGCGGGCGTTGAGCAGTTCCTGCTCCTGGTTCAGCACGTCGAGAACGGTGCGCGAGCCGACCTGGGCCTCCTGCCGCACGCCTTCCAGCGCGATCTCGGCGGCCCGGATCTGCGAGTTGTAGGACTCGATGCTCGCCCGCGCGGCCTGCAAGCCCTGCCACGCGCTGATCGCCGCCTCGACCGCCTGACGGCGGGTGTCGTCGATCTGCAGGCGGGCCTGATTTGCCGTGTGCTTCGCCTCGCGGGTCAGCGCTTCCGGCAGGCCGGCCTGATAGAGCGGGATGGTGATCTGGGCGGTGAGCTGGGCGCCGTCCTGCCGCTTGATGTCGATGCCCGACGAACGGCCGGCGTCGATGGTGCGGTTCGCCTGCGCCGACAGGTTGGCCGACGGGAGCAGGCGGCCGAACTGCTGATCCACCGCCTCGCGCTGCGCCGCCTCGGTGTAGGTGGCCGACAGCACCGACGGGTTGTTGGAGCGGGCCATCTCGACGACTTCGTCGAGCGTCCCCGGCAGCTTGAACTTCGGCTTCGGCGCCTTCAGCTTGCCCGGCATCGAGCCGACGACGCGCTCGTAGGTCGCACGCGAGGCCTGGAGCGTGCCTTCGGCGGAGATGCGCGCGGCGATGGAGGCGGCCAGACGCGATTCGGACTGGCTGACGTCGGTGCGGGTGTATTCGCCGACGCGGAAGCGGTCGCGGGCGGCGTCGAGCTGGCGGCGCAGAACCTGCTCGTTGTTGGCCTGGAGTTCCAGCACCGCCTGGTTCTGCACGACGTCGAGATAGGCCGCCGCGGCGTTCAGCAGGATCTGCTGCTCGTTGGCCAGCACGGTGGCGCGCTGCGCTTCGACGGTGCGCTCGGCGCGGCGGACGGCCGGACCTACGGTCGCGTCATAGAGCGGCTGGGTGGCGGTGATTCCAACGCTCTTGGCGTTGTTCTCGGAACCGGTTTCGCCGCCCTGAAAGGTGCTGTTGCTGGCGTTGCGGGTGATACCCGCGGTCGCCTGCACCGTCGGACGGTAGCCGGACAGGGCCTGCGGAACGCTCTCGTCCACGGCGCGCTGACGGGCGCGCTGGGCGGCGAGCGCCGGGTTGTTGGAATAGGCCTGCGCTAGCGCGTCTTCGAGGGATTGGGCCGACGCGGTGTCGATGCCCCCGACGAAGGCAACCCCCAGCGTGAGGGCGGTCGCCATCAAATGGCGCGCGAAACGGCTTCGCACAGTCATGTTCAGTAGACCTTCATGTTCGGGTCGATTCGGCGTGCCCAGGCATCCACCCCGCCATTCAGGTTGGTGGCGCGGGAAAATCCCTGGGAACGCAACCACATGGTCACCTGCGCGCTGCGTCCGCCGTGATGGCAAACGACCACGATGTCGCGGTCCCGCGGCAACTCCCCGACGCGGGCGGGCAGCGCCCCCATCGGAATGTGGAGGCTGTCGGGAAGGGCGCAGATGGCCACCTCCCCCGGTTCCCGGACGTCAAGCACCAGCGGATCGCCTCCCGATGTCCGGATGCGGTCCAGATCCTCGACGTCCATCTCAAACGGCGCCGACATGCCTTGATTCTCCGCTGCGGGCCGCAGGACCGCGGCCGGTGAAAGGCAAGGTGACAGGCTGGGGGACAGGTCGACAGGGACCGAAGCCCCTGGGATCACTCACTCTGGAATCAGAATACGAATTTCGGCTTGGCTTCGAAACCGGGCAGCGGGTGCGTGTGGGCTTCAAACAGCGTGCGGGCCGACGTGACGCCGCCGCTGCGCTGGTAGAGCTTCACTTCGCCGACACCGCGGTCGCCGAGAACGGCGGCGACCAGCCGCCCGCCCTCGCCCAGCTGGGCCAGGATGCCTTCCGGAACCTCCGACACCAGACCCTCGATCACGATCACGTCGTAGGGGGCCTGCTGCGGGTAGCCTTCGGTCAGCGGGGCGGTGATGACGACGGCGTTGTCGACGCCGACCGTGTTCAGCGCTTCCGTCGCCTGCCGGGACAGCTCGGCGTCGGACTCGATGCCGACCACGGTCGCCGCGAGGCGGGCCAGCACAGCGGTCGAGTAGCCGGAGCCGCTGCCGATGTCGAGCACGACGTCGGTCGCGTCGATGCCCACTTCTTGGAGCATGCGAGCGAAGACCATCGGCTCCATCAGATAGCGGCCTTTGCCGATGGGCAGATCCTCGTCCACATAGGCGATGCCGCGCGCCGCCTTTGGAACGAACTGTTCACGGGGAATGTCGAGCATGGCATCGACCAGGCGCTGGTCGGTCACCTTGTTCGGTCGGATCTGCCCTTCGACCATGTTGAGACGGGCGGCGGCGTATTCGGACATGGCGGTCGCTTACAATCTGGTGGACGGAGCGCGGCGCCAAGCCGTGATGCGCGGCCTCGCTGCCTTGTCGCGTATATATCTTCAAAGTCTCACGAACACAACGCCGCACCGGTTCGTCGAAAAACGCCACGAAGGCGCTTGACCACCCCCGTGAACAGCAGTATACGTCCGCTCCCACGCTGCGGCGCTCCCGCTAGGGGGTGCCGGACGCAAGGATGGCGCGGTGGCAGAGTGGTGATGCAGCGGACTGCAAATCCGTGTACGTGGGTTCGATTCCCGCCCGTGCCTCCATCCTTGACCGCTGGAAACCATAGGGTTTTCAGCCGTTTGCTCTGAAGCCCAAAGGCCCAGGGCGCCCGATTTTCTCCCAAATCGCTCCCTGGATTTCGCCCCTGCCATGGCGCGCTCCCTGATGGCCTAAGCCATTATCCGACACCCCCCTTATCTGCCCGGCCGACTCGCCATAGTTCGAACCCACCGTGCGGCTTACGGATGGCGCGCCGAGAATGCCGGTGTCGATATGAAGCGGTTTGATGGACGATCTCTCTTGAAATGACGGCGTGATTTTCGCGCCGTCACGTACCGGCGGGCGGCTTTGCGCCGAGCCCCTGCCATTGCATCACGATCAATCCGAGGATGATCAGGCCAAGACCGGCAAGGCGGGACAACGAGACGGGTTTTTGAGGGAGGCCAACAAGGCCCCAATGGTCGATGATGATCGACGCCAGCATTTGCCCGGCAATAGCCGCCATGATGAAACCGGCGGCCCCGAGTTTTGGCGCAAGCATGAGCGCGCCCGTAATATAGACGACACCGACAATACCGCCGATCCATATCCAGCGGGGGGCTTGGGCAAGATTCGATAAGACAGGCGCTTCGACCTTCGCAAGCGCCATGACGGGCAGGATGCAGGCGAAGCTGACACAAAGAGATAGGACCGTTCCCCAAAGTGGATGGCCGAGCGTCCGCCCAAGGACAGCGTTAGCTCCGGCCTGAAACGGAACAACCGCGCCGGTTACGATTGCAGCGAGGATGAGAAGCAGCGGGTTGGTTTGCATGGTGAACCTCCGTGCTCACCACATGCAGCATCCGCTTTATGAATGGAAATTCCGATATAATATCTTCCATATGCACGATGTGAATACCCTTCGGGGCATCGACCTCAATCTGTTAGTGGTCCTTGATGCCCTGCTGGCCGAGCGGCACGTGTCGCGCACGGCCTCCCGGCTGAACATGAGTCAGCCGGCCGTCAGCCACGCGCTCGGGCGTCTGCGGCATCTGTTCGATGATCCCCTGCTGATCCGCCGCGCCGGGCAACTCGTGCCGAGCGCACGGGCGCGCGAGATCGCACCCGCGCTGACCGAAGCCTTACGGCAGTTGCGGGAGATTTTGGGACCGGGAGGCTTCGACCCGGCCAAGGAAAAACGGACGTTTCGTCTTGCGATGTCGGATTACGGCTCTGCCGTCATCCTTCCCGGCCTGCTGAAAATGCTGCGCCTTCAGGCGCCGGAGATCGATGTGGCGATAACTCAATCAAGCCGTGAAGCCATGATTGGGCTGGTTCTGGACGGAGAGTGCGATCTTGCTTTGGGTGTCTTTCCCGAACGCCCCGAACCGGTGGAAGCGGAACAGCTTTTCTTGGAGCGCTTCGCTTGCCTAGCGGATCGGGAGCAGATGGGAGGCCAGGACTGTCTGGATATGGAGGCCTATCTTTCACGGCCCCATGTGCTCGTTGCGACGAAGAGCGAGGCAAACAGCGAGATCGACATGGCCTTGCGTGCACTCGGTCACGTTCGTCGCATCGCTGTCACGCTGCCGCATTGGGGAAACGCGCCACGGCTGATCTGCGGGACGGATCTCGTTCTGACCGTCGCTCGTAAGGCTCTCGCGCATTATGAGCGTGATCCGGCCTTTGTGGCTTTCAAGCCGCCCTTCCCGATACCGCCATTTCCTTTCGTTCAAATCTGGCATGAACGGCGCGGCGGCGACCCCGCGCATCTGTGGCTGCGCAACGCTGTGAAAGGCGTCGCAGTGTCCGCGTCGTTGCCAACCGTCAATGCCGCGGCGAGTTGATCCCGCTCTACCGCCCCGACCGCTACGCCCCGGTTCACCCTGCTCCAGCCATCGATTTTTTGGCATCAAAAGACTTGGCAAGCGTCGGGCGGTCCGCTATATAGCCGCCCACGCCGGACGTTGCGCCTCGCAAGGCCGGTCAGACTGATCCCGGTTAGCTCAGTCGGTAGAGCAGCGGACTGTTAATCCGCGTGTCGCTGGTTCGAGTCCAGCACCGGGAGCCACTTCGATGAAAAGGCCAAGTCCTCGCGGGCTTGGCCTTTTCTCATAGCGAATTCCCATGACGGAAATCCGCCACACCGCTTCCGGCATCATCCGAAGGAAAGGGCGTTGCGACCGAAGGCCTGATCCCGTCGTCCGCCTTGCAGCGTTACACTGACTCCGGATACCCATCGAGTCGGGATTGCGCCTGTTCAGCGGTGGAGGCGACCCATGGCGATTGTTCCACTCCGTTCGCGTCCCCCCATCTTCCGGACCGACTCCCCACCCCCCGCCAGCCCGCAGGACGGCAGGGGGTGGATCGGTGCGGTCGCGGTCATCGCCCTGTCCATGGCCTTAGCCGTCGCCCTGCTTGGAATCGATTGGCATCGGATGCTGGTCCCCGGCGAAGCGGCACTCCCGGAAAACCAGCGGTCCATGGTGATCGCGCCGCTGGTCGCGCCAATGCCCCGCTGAACCGAAGGCATGATGGTTTGGCGACCCGTCGGTCTACCGGCTTGGCCGGCTATCGGGGCTGTGGATCGTCATAGATGAGGCGGTTGTCCACCGACTCGCCGCCAGGGTCGCCGATGTCGCGTTTCCATTCGCCGCACCAGTCGGTGGATAGGGTGATCGGAAAGCGCCCCTCGGTGTCCCGCGGCGTCACCTGCGGCGGAAAGCGGCGGCACAGGCCCTTTGGTCCCCTCTGGCGGATGCCCTGCCCTTCCCAGAACAGGCAAGTGTAGCAGTTGTCGATTCGCTTCATCGTGGGGACGCGCTCCTTCCTTCAACGGCGGCATCCCGGACCGGCAGGCCGGTCCGGGAGCGGCGGCAGTGTCGGTCAGCCGCCCCCTCCGCGTCGATGAAGAAATACGCGCTGTGGGACAACGCGCGTGGGATCAATCGTGCCGCGGTTTGCCCTTGCGCATGTCGTCGGAGTGCTGGGCATAGAAAGCCTTGATCTCCGCATCGAGTTCGAGCTTCCGGCGCTCGCCGGACGAACCGGCGGGCTCGTCGGCCAGACGCTGGAACTCCGCCACAGCCTGTTCGAGCTCGCGTTCGCTGTTGATGGCCATCGGTTCCGTCCTTCGTGGTGTCGCTGCTCCGGGTAACGCTGCGCGGCGGGCGGAGGTTTCACGGCTCTGACGGCGCCGCCCCGTCGAATCGGAGAGCCACTTGATGGAGGCGCGCCGACGCTCATGTTTAATTCGGGGACCGAGCATTCCGGCGCATCGCCCGACTCGGTTTCGGCAAGGGAGGGAAGCATGACGGGTCGCTGGCACCGCATCCCCTGGACGATGAGCGTCTTTGCGACCTTGTTTGCACTGTTTGTTCCGATCACCGCAGCGCGGGGGGACCAGCTCGACGCGGCGAAGCTGGCGGGCGCGTTGGTCCGCATCTCCGCCACCATCCTTCCCGACAGCCAGAGCGCCCGCTCGCTCGGCACGGAGCGCGAGGGGACCGGCGTCGTCATCGACGGGTCCGGACTGATCCTCACCATCGGCTACACGATCCTGGAGGCGTCGCAGCTCCAGGTCACCACCGGCGAGGGGCGCGGCTATCCCGCGGAGTTCGTGGCCTACGATCAGGCCAGCGGATTTGGGTTGCTGCGCGCCGGCATGGGCTTCAGCGCCGCGCCCGTGCGCCTCGGCGATTCCGACGCGATCAAGGTGGGGGAGCGCGCCATGGTGCTCACCCGGCAAGGGTCCACCGGGGTGCAGCCGGTGCTGATCGCCGCGAAGCGCGAGTTCGCCGGCTATTGGGAGTATCTGCTGGACGAGGCGATCTTCACCACCCCGCCGATCATGGGCTTCAACGGCGCCGCCCTGATCGACCGCAAGGGCGAGCTGGTCGGGATCGGCTCGCTGATCGTGCGCGACGCGGTGCCGGCCCACGGCGGCATCCCCGGCAACATGTTCGTTCCGGTGTCCGCGCTGAAACCGATCCTGGCCGATCTTCTGGCCTTCGGTCGGCGGCAGGAGCCCGCCCGCCCCTGGCTGGGCGTCACGCTGCGCGAGGAGCAGGGCCGCTTGATGGTCGAGCGGGTCACCCCGCAGAGCCCCGCCGCGACCGTGGGGATCCGGCCGGGCGACATGATCGTCGGTGTCGCCGGCCAGAGGCCGCAGGGACTGGCCGATTTCTACCGCAAGGTTTGGGAACTCGGCCCCGCCGGCGTCACCGTACCGCTGGAACTGCTGCGCGGCCCCAAGCTGGAACCGGTCGCCGTTCCCTCTGCCGACCGTTACAGCACGCTGAAGCTGAACCCGACCTTCTGAAAGACCGTCCGGCCGCCTCGCCCCGGATGGGCGGATGCGCTACATCCTTGGACTGTGCCCGCATCGCCAGCCAGGGAGTTCCGCCCGTGGATCATCCGGACATCGAGGTCCAAGAGAAGAAGAGGGCCTACAACGGCTACCTCAAGGTCGACGTCTACCGCCTGCGCCACAAGAAGTTTGACGGGTCCTGGAGTGGCGTGCTGCCGCCGCGCGAGGTCTGCGTGCGCGGTGAGGCGGTGGGCGTCCTGCTCTACGATCCGGACCGCGACAGCGTGGTTCTGATCGAACAGTTCCGGGTCGGCTCGGCGTCCGCGGGCGGCCGGGCGTGGCTGACGGAGATCGTCGCCGGCCTGCTGGACGAGGGCGAGACGCCCGAGCAGGTGGCGCGGCGCGAGGCCATGGAGGAGGCCGGCTGCACCGTCCAGGAGATCGAGACGATCTGCGACTATTACCCCAGCCCGGGCGCTTACGACGAGCATGTCACCGTGTTCTGCGGGCGGGTGGACAGCCGGGGCCTCGCCGCGACCGGCGGCTGCGCGGATGAGCACGAGGACATCCGCATCATGGTCGTTCCGGCCGACGAGGCGATCCGGCTGCTCGACGAAAACCGGCTGAACAACTCCATCGCCATCATCGCGCTCGGCTGGTTCGCGCGGAACCGCGACCGGCTGCGCGGCCAGTGGATTAAGAAATAGAAAGAACGAATCTATTTCGTTCAATGCTGCATTTCACAAGCCGACCTTGAATTCCCTGGTGCGCAATCCGATAGTGTTGCCCGGTTCATCATTCGATTCGGGAGACAGTCCGTGGACATCCGCACCGGCTTCATCGGCTCCATCGGCAACACGCCGCTGATTCGGCTGGAAGGGCCGTCGAAGGCCACGGGATGCGAGATCCTGGGCAAGGCGGAATTCCTCAACCCCGGCGGCTCGGTGAAGGACCGCGCGGCCCTGGCCATCGTCCGCGACGCCGAACGCCAGGGCCTGCTGCGTCCCGGCGGCACCATCGTGGAAGGCACGGCGGGCAACACCGGCATCGGGCTGGCGCTGGTCGGCAACGCGCTCGGCTACCGCACCGTCATCGTGATGCCCGAGACGCAGAGCCAGGAGAAGAAGGACATGCTGCGCCTGATCGGTGCCGACCTTCGTCTGGTGCCGGCGGTGCCCTATTCCAACCCCGACAACTACGTCCGCTATTCGGGCCGTCTGGCCGAGGAACTGGCGAAGACCGAGCCGAACGGCGCCGTCTGGGCCAACCAGTTCGACAACGTGGCGAACCGCGAAGGCCATCGCCTGACCACCGGTCCGGAAATCTGGACCCAGACCGAGGGGCGGATCGACGCCTTCACCTGCGCGGTGGGCAGCGGCGGCACGCTGGCCGGCGTCGGGCTGGCTCTGAAGGAGCGCAATCCGGACGTCCGCATCGTTCTGGCCGACCCGATGGGCGCCTCCCTCTACCATCATTACGCCCATGGGACGCTGAAAGCTGAGGGCAGCTCGATCACCGAAGGCATCGGCCAGGGCCGAATCACCGCCAACCTGGAGGGCGCCCCGGTCGATCAGGCGCTGCAGATTACCGACGAGGAGGCCCTTCCGGTCATTTTCGACCTGATCAAGTCGCAGGGGCTGGTGCTGGGCGGCTCGTCGGGCATCAACGTGGCGGCGGCCATCCGCATCGCCAGGGAGATGGGGCCGGGCCACACCATCGTGACGATTCTCTGCGACGGAGGGCAGCGCTACCAATCTAAGCTCTTCAATCCGGCCTTCCTGCGTGAGAAGAATCTGCCTGTGCCCGATTGGCTGGATTCGTAAACGCACCCGAGGTTCCATGGAGCTGATCTTCCGCGAGGACGCCTACGCAACCTCCTGCACCGCCACCGTGACCTCCGCGGACGAGCGGGGCATCCGGTTGGATCGGACGGTCTTCTACCCCAACGGCGGCGGCCAGCCCGGTGACACCGGCCTGCTGCGCGTCGCCGGCGTCACGCTGCGCATCGTGGACACGGTAAAGGGCGACGGGCCGGACGATGTGATCCATGTGCCCGAGCCCGGCGCCGCCCTGCCCGCCCCCGGCACCTCGGTGGAGGCCGAGATCGACTGGGACCGCCGGCACCGCCACATGCGGATGCACACGGCGTTGCACCTCGTCTGCGCGGTCCTGCCCGGCGCCTCGATCACCGGTGCCCAGGTCGGGGCGGAGCGCAGCCGCGTCGATTTCAACGTGCCGACCGAGGGGCTCGACAAGGAGGCCATCGCGGCGGCCCTGAACCGGCTGGTCGCCGCGGACACGCCGGTCGGATCGCTGTGGATCACCGACGCGGAGCTGGACGCCAACCCCGAGCTGATCCGCACCCTGACGGTCAAGCCGCCGCGCGGCCATGGCCGCGTCCGGCTGGTCGACATCGCCGGGGTCGACCGCCAACCCTGCGGCGGCACCCATGTGAAGCGGCTGGGCGAGATCGGCGGACTCGACGTCGTGAAGATCGAGAACAAGGGCAAGCAGAACCGGCGCGTGATCGTCGCGCTGCGGGATTGAACGGGGAGGATATCCTATGACCGATTCGCACACCACGCTCACCCTCCCCGGCCCGATCGTCCCGACGGGCTGGCTGGCCGAACGGCTGGGCCAGCCGGGCCTGCGCGTCCTCGACGCCTCCTGGTTCATGCCCGGCTCCGACCGTGATCCGAACGCCGAATTCCTGGAGCGGCACATCCCCGGCGCCGTGCGCATCGACATCGACGAGGTGGCGCAGCCGGACACCCACCCCCTGCCGCACATGGTGCCGGACGAGGCGACCTTCGCCGCCAAGGTCGGGGCGCTCGGCGTCGGCAACGGCGACGCGGTGGTCGTCTATGACAGCGCCGGCATGGCCACCGCCGCCGCCCGCGTCTGGTGGATGTTCCGCCTGTTCGGGCATGGCCGTGTCGCCGTTCTGGACGGCGGCCTGCCGAAATGGATCGCCGAAGGCCGGCCCCTGGAATCCGGGTCGCCCGACCCTGCCCCGGCGGATTTCGGGGCGACGCTGCGACCGGATTTGCTGCGCCGTGCCGACGATCTGCTCGCCAACATCGACTCGCGGGTGGACCAGGTGGTGGACGCCCGGGCCGCCAACCGCTACGAGGGCGCCGTCACCGAGCCGTGGCCGGGCCGCCGCAGCGGGCGCATCCCCGGAAGTTTCAACCTGCCCTTCAACGAGCTGATCGACGTGAACAGCAAGACCCTGCTGCCGCCCGAAACCATCGCGGAGCGGGCGAAGAGCGCCGGCCTCGATCTGGAGCGCCCCATCGTCGCCTCCTGCGGCAGCGGCGTGACCGCCTGCGTGCTGGCGCTCGGGCTGGCCGCCGCTGGCAAGGAGGACGTGGCCGTCTATGACGGGTCCTGGGCGGAATGGGGCCTGCGCTCCGATCTTCCGCTGGAAACCGGGCCGCGGGAAAGCGAACCGGTGAAGCGGTGAGGGAAGTGCTGAGCATCCGCCACTACGAGGCGGCGGACCGCGACGACGTGGTGGCGCTGTGGACCGCCTGCAACCTCGTCGTGCCGTGGAACGACCCGGTGGCAGACATTGCGCTCGCCGTGTCGAAGCCGAACGCCACGATCCTGATCGGCCGCGCGGACGACCGGACCGTGGCGTCCGTCATGGTCGGTCATGACGGGCACCGCGGCTGGTTCTACTATCTGGCGGTCGACCCCGCCTGCCGCGGGAGTGGCCATGGCCGGGCGATGGTCCGGGCGGCGGAGGGCTGGCTTGTCGAGTCCGGCATGCCCAAGGCGCAACTCATGGTGCGCACGACGAACCACGCCGTGGTGGCGTTCTATGAGCGGCTGGGCTATGCCACCGGTCCCGTTACCGTGATGCAGAAATGGCTGAAGACCGATTCTCCCTGACGCCGCCCTCCCGGACGTCCCTGCCGCAGTCCCGGATCGTGGCGCCAGTGCCGCCCGGCTGTCTGTCCGTCATCGTCACCTATCTGGAGATGACGGCCCCGCCGGCCCACGCGCCCCTGCCCCGTCCGGCGGGTGACGTGGCGGTGGTGCGGGCCAACCCGCCGACCGCCTCCTACTACCGCTATCTCTACGACACGGTCGGCGAGCCCTGGCTGTGGCACGAGCGGCGGCGCATGCCGATGCCGGAACTTGGGCGCGTCGTCACCGACCCGCGGGTCGAGATCTGGGTCCTCTACGTGAACGGCACGCCGGCCGGCTATGCCGAGATCGACCGGCGGGAGGAGGACACCGATCTGGCCTATTTTGGGCTGATCCCCGATTTCATCGGCCTGAAGCTAGGTCCCTGGCTGCTCGACACGGCAATCCGGCTGGCCTGGCAGGGCGGAACGAAGCGGCTTCTCGTCAACACCTGCACCTTCGACCACCCGAAGGCGCTGCCGCTCTACCAGTCGATGGGCTTCGTACCCATCCGGCACGTGACCCGCGAAATCCGCGATCCCCGCCTTCTCGGCTGGCTGCCGCGGACCTCGGCCCCGCACATTCCGATCAACGAGTGACGGGCCGCCCCGGCCCGCTCTCCGCCGTTCCGAACGCCAGGGCACCGACGCCATGATGAAGGGCATTCTGTTCGCGTTCCTGGCCTTTGCCTTCTTCGCCTGGGGCGATGCGCTGGTGAAGGCGATCGGGCATGGGCTGGACCCGTTCGAGGTCACCTTCTTCGCCTATATCCTGCCTTTGCTGCTCTCCCCGGTCTTCATGACCCGGGGCGACCGGCTCGGCGATCTTCTGCGCTGGAACCGGCCATGGCTGATGACGGTGCGGCTGGTCTTCGTGGCGGCCTCCACCCCGCTCAGCGTCATGTCGTTCCGAAGCCTTCCCTTCGCGGAAGCCTTCGCCATGATTTTCCTGATGCCCAGCCTGGTGACGCTGCTGTCGATCTTCGTGCTGAAGGAGCCGGTGCGCTGGCGCCGGAGGCTGGCGATCGGAGCGGCCTTCATCGGCGTGCTGATCGTCGCCCGCCCTGGCTTCCGCGAGCTGCTGCCCGGCCATTTCGCTGCGCTGGGCTGCGCCTTCAGCTCCGCCGTCGTGGTCATCACAGGGCGGATGATCGGGCATACGGAGAAGCGCTTCACCCTGATCGGGACGGTGTTCCTGTCGACCGCCGTGGCGTCCGGCCTGCTGATGATCCCCGGCTTCGAGTGGCCGACGCGGGAGCAGTGGATTCTGACGGTGGGCTTCGCCACCACGACCTTCGCCGCCCAGGCCCTGTTCACTCTGGCCGCCGCCTTCGCCCCGGCCGACCGGGTGGGGGCGGCCCAATACAGCCAGATCCTGTGGGCTCTGGCCATTGGGGCGATCTTCTTCGACGAGTGGCCGGACCTGCTCTCGCTGGTCGGCATCGTCATCGTTGTCGGCTCCGGGCTGTTCATCTTCGCCCGCGAGCATGCCCGGCATCCGGACCCGATGCCCGAACCGGTGCCCGGCGCGGGGCCGGAGGTCAGCTCAGAATCTCTCCCAGAGCCGCGACCAGAGCCCGGTTTTCGTCCTCCCGCCCCACCGTGATGCGCAGGCAGTCGGCCAGCCCATAGTCCTGGGTGGGCTTCACCAGGATGCCGCGGCGCGCCAGATGGTCCAGCACCGCCTGGACGCCGAGCGACGGGTCGGTCGGGATGCGCGCCAGGATGAAGTTGCAGACGCTGGGATAGACGCGCACGCCGAGTTGCTCCAGCTCGTGGCTCAGCCAGGGCAGCCACGCGCTGTTGTGGGCGAAGGTCGCCTCCTCATGCTCGGTGTCGCCGATGGCCGCCTCCGCCGCGGCCTGGGCGGCGATCCCGACGTTGAAGGGGCCGCGCGTCTGGTTGACCGCCTCGATCACCCCCGCCGGCCCGTAGGCCCAGCCGACGCGCAGCCCGGCAAGCCCGTGCAGCTTGGAGAAGGTGCGCACCATCAGCACGTTGTCGGAATTCTCGACGATTTCCGTCCCGTCGCTGTAATTGTCGCGGCGGCAATAGTCGGCGTAGGCCGAATCGAGCACCAGAAGCGTGTGCGACGGCAGGCCGGCGCGCAGCCGCAGGACCATTTCCGACGGGATATAGGTGCCCGTCGGGTTGTTCGGGTTGGCGAGGAAGCAGAGCTTCGTCTTCTCGTTCGCCCGGTCGATCATCGCCTCGACATCGACGACCAGATCGCGCTCCGCCGCGATGACCGGTGTCGCCCCGGCGGCGCGGATCGCTTTCATGAAGCCGCGGTAGCCGTGCTCGTGGCACAGCACCTCGTCCCCCGGCCCGGCGAAGGCCTGGGTGACGAGGTGGATCATCTCGTCGGAGCCGTTGGCGCAGGTGATGTGGCCGGCGTCCAGATCGTAGCGCCGGGCGATGGCGTGGCGCAGGCGATCCTGCGACCAGTCGGGATAGCGGTGGATTTGCGCCGCCATGTGGCGGTATGCGGTGAGCGCCTTTTTGCCGGGTCCCAGCGGATTGACCGTCAGCGACAGATCGACCCAGGCGGGGCCGTCCTCCGGCGGTCGGGCGGGACGGTAGGGCTTGATCTGGCCAATTCCGGGACGGGGACTCAGCAGCTCCATCAGGCAGGCTCCGTTGTGCACAGCGGCAAACAGCACGAACGGACTGCATTCAACCCGAAACCGGGGCAACCCGCCAGCGTTCCTTGCGGGTTGCGCTGGTTTACCGCGCCGGAACAAGCCGTTCCGGCGCGGTTGTCGGCATCAGTGGTTCAGGATCTGGCTGAGGAACAGCTTCGTCCGGTCCGACTGCGGGTGGTTGAAGAACTCGTTGGGCGTGTTCTGCTCGACGATCTCGCCGCGGTCCATGAAGATGACGCGGTCGGCGACCGACTTGGCGAAGCCCATCTCGTGGGTGACGCAGAGCATGGTCATGCCGTCCTCGGCCAGACCGATCATGACGTCCAGCACCTCCTTGACCATCTCCGGATCAAGGGCGGAGGTCGGCTCGTCGAACAGCATGACCTTCGGGCTCATGCACAGCGACCGCGCGATGGCGACGCGCTGCTGCTGGCCGCCGGAGAGCTGGCCGGGATACTTGTGCGCCTGCTCGGCGATGCGCACCCGCTTCAGGTAGCGCATCGCCATCTCCTCCGCCTCGGCCTTCGGCTTCTTGCGGACCCAGATGGGGGCGAGCGTGCAATTCTCCAGCACGGTCAGGTGCGGGAACAGGTTGAAGTGCTGGAACACCATGCCGACTTCGCGGCGGACCAGCTCGATGTTCTTCAGGTTGCCGGTCAGCTCGATGCCGTCAACGACGATGGAGCCCTTCTGGTGCTCCTCAAGCCGGTTCAGGCAGCGGATCATGGTCGACTTGCCGGAGCCCGACGGGCCGCAGATCACGATCCGCTCCCCCTTGGCGACCGACAGGTCGATGTTCTTCAGGACGTGGAACTCGCCGTACCACTTGTGCACGCCCCGGCACTGGATGATCGGCTCCCCCTGGGCGAAGGTGCGCGCGGCGCCGGCGGTTTGGGCCATGGTCATCTCTTTTCCCCTTCCCTCAGCGACGGTGACCGCGACGCAGGTCGCGTTCGAGTTTTTGGCTGTATTTGGACATCGAGTAGCAGAACACCCAATAGATCACGCCGATGAACAGGTAGGCCTCGCGGTAGAAGCCGCGCCAAGCCGGGTCGGACAGCGCCGCCTTGGCCGTGCCCAGCAGGTCGTAGAGGCCGATGATGATGACCAGCGACGTGTCCTTGAAGAAGCTGATGAAAGTGTTCACCAGCGGCGGGATGGAGATGGCGAGCGCCTGCGGCAGGATGATCTTGCCCATCGCCTGCCAGTAGTTCAGGCCGAGCGCATCCGCAGCCTCGTACTGCCCCTTGGGGATGGCCTGGAGACCGCCGCGGATCGCTTCCGCCATATAGGCGGCGGCGAACATGATGAAGGCGATCTGGGCGCGCAGCAGCTTGTCGAAATTCACGCCGGTCGGCAGGAACAGCGGGAACATCACCGACGCCATGAACAGCAGGCTGATCAGCGGCACGCCGCGGATCAGCTCGATGTAGGTCACCGAGATCACGCGGATCGCCGGAAGCTGCGAGCGCCGGCCGAGCGCCAGCAGGACCGACACCGGGAAGGCCACGGACAGGCCGACCACCGAGAGCATCAGCGTCAGCGGCAGGCCGCCCCACAGCGTGTTCTCGACATAGGTCAGGCCCAGAACGCCGCCCCACATCAGCACGCCCACCGCGGACAGGCCGGCGATCCACACCAGCGCCAGCCAGGGCTTCCAGAAGCGGCGGTCGCAGCTCGCCAGCACCAGCGCGATGATGATCACGATGGTGATCAGCGGCCGCCACTGCTCGTCGTACGGGAAGGTGCCGAACATGACGAAGCGCAGCTTCTCGCTGACGAAGGTCCAGCAGGCGCCGCCCTCCTGCCGGCACACCTGGGGCGGCGTGCCGAAGCTGTTGGCGCTGAAGATCAGCCAGTCGAGAAGCGGCGGGATCGCCTTGAACAGCAGCCAGGCGATCAGGATGGTCAGGAGCGCGTTGTACCAGGTGTTGAACAGGTTGTTGCGCAGCCACGCCACGGGGCCGACGGTGTTGGACGGCGGGCGCTCGTCGGGGATGCTTCCGGTGGGGACATTGCCGGTATGGACGTTGTCTGTCATGGCCGTCAGCGCTCCACCAGCGCGATGCGCTTGTTGTACCAGTTCATGAAGATCGAGATGCCCAGGCTGATCACCAGATAGGTGCCCATGATCATCGTCACGCCCTCGATCGCCTGACCGGTCTGGTTCAGCGTCGTGTTGGCGATCGACACCAGATCCGGGTAGCCGATGGCGAGCGCCAGGGAGCTGTTCTTGGTCAGGTTCAGATACTGGCTGGTCAGCGGCGGCACGATCACCCGCAGCGCCTGCGGCAGGACGACGAGCCGCAGCGTCTTGCCGCTGTCGATGCCGAGCGCCCTTGCGGCTTCCGTCTGGCCCCAGTTGACCGCCAGGATGCCGCTGCGCACCACCTCGGCGATGAAGGCCGCGGTGTAGACGACCAGACCGACCAGGATCGCGAAGAACTCCGGGGTGATGACCACGCCGCCGACGAAGTTGAAGCCCTGCAGCTTCGGAACGTCCAGCGCCGTCGGCGCGCCGCCGACGAGGTAGGCGACCAGCGGCAGGCCGATCAGCAGGCCGAGGCTCGCCGTTCCGATCGGGAAGGGCTGGCCCGTCCGCTCCTGCCGGGCCTTGGACCAGCGCCGCAGGAAGATCACGGCGATCACCCCGATGGCGAGCGCGAAGCCCATCGTGCCCCACACCGGGTCGGCGGAGGGCACCGGCACGAACAGGCCGCGCTGCGACAGGAACACGCCGGGAATCGGGTTCAGCGCCTGCCGCACCGGCGGCATGCTTTCCGAGACCAGCGCGTACCAGAAGAAGAGCTGGAGCAGCGGCGGGATGTTGCGGACGATCTCCACGTAGGTGGAGGCCAGCTTGGCGATCAGCCAATTGCTCGACAGGCGGGCGACGCCGATCAGCGTGCCCAGCACGGTCGCCAGCACGACGCCGATGATCGACACCTTCAGCGTGTTCAGCACGCCGACCAGGAAGGCCCGGCCATAGCTGTCCCGTGGATGATAGTCGATCAGGCTCTCACCGATGCCGAAGGAGGCCTCGCGGTCCAGGAATCCGAATCCCGTCGCGATGGACCGCTTCGACAGGTTGTCGAGCGTGTTATGAATAAGGAACCAGCCGACCGCGATGACGATGCCGACCACCAGAACCTGGTAGAACACGGCACGGACCGTCGGGTCGCTGAGGGAAAATGAAACACCGCCAGGCGCGCTTGGGCGCGCGGTGTCCCGGGTCTCGCTGGCCACGGTTCTCTCCCCTCACCAGCATGGCGTAAGGGCGTCGGCCGCCTCCCGAACGTCCGCCGCAACTTGCGCCACGTATATCGTCTCCCAAACGGGCCTGCGGCACCGGCATTGATTCTTGTCGCCCTGTGACCGCTCCGCCCGTCGTCAAAAAAGGAAGGACCGCGGGCCTCCCTGTGGTCCGCGGTCCCCCTTTCCGTCCTCAGCGGATCGGCATCGCGTACTGCAGACCGCCGTTGGTCCACAGCGCGTTCAGGCCGCGCTCCAGCTTCAGCGGGGTCTTCATGCCGACGTTGCGCTCAAAGATCTCACCATAGTTGCCCATGGTCTTGATGACGTTGTAGGCCCACTTCTCGTCCAGGCCCAGCGCCTTGCCCATGCCCGGCGAGGTGCCGAGGATGCGCTGGATCTCCGGGTTCTTGCTGTTCACGAACTCATCGACGTTCTTGGACGTGATGCCCATCTCTTCGGCCTGGATGGTGGCGTAGACGGTCCACTTCACCACATCGAACCACTGGTCGTCACCGTGACGGACGGCGGGGGCCAGCGGCTCTTTGGAGATGATCTCCGGGAGGATGATGTGGTCGTCCGGAACCGGGGCCACGCCGGCGCGGGTGCCGGCCAGACCGGAGGCGTCCGTCGTCAGCACGTCGCAGCGGCCGGCGAAGTAGGCGGCGTTCACCTCGTCGTTCGACTCGATGACGACCGGGTTGTAGGACATGTTGTTGGTGCGGAAATAGTCCGCCAGGTTCAGTTCGGTCGTGGTGCCGGCCTGGACGCAGACGGTGGCGCCGTTCAGCTCCTTGGCGCTCTTCACGCCGAGCTTCTTGTTCACCATGAAGCCCTGGCCGTCATAATAGGTGACCGGGGCGAAGTTCAGGCCGACCGAGGTGTCGCGGGTCAGCGTGACGGTGGTGTTGCGCGACAGCAGGTCGACCTCGCCCGACTGGATGGCGGGGAAACGCTGCTGGGCGGACAGCGGGGTGAACTTGACCTTGTTCGGGTCGTTGAACAGCGCAACCGCGACCGCGCGGCAGTAATCGACATCGAGACCGGTCCAGTTGCCCGAGCTGTCGGGGTTGCCGAAGCCCGGAAGGCCGGCGTTCACGCCGCACTGGACGAAGCCGCGGCCCTTGACGGCGTCCAGCGTCGGACCGGCCTGGGCGCCGGTCACGGCGCCGAACACCACGGCCGCGGCAGCAGCGGCGAGGATTCCCGATTTCATATTAAGCTCCACCCTGTTCTTGCGTTTTTACGCTTAGGTTCATGCATTGCGCGCCCCGCATGGCGGACACGCGCGTGTGACAAGAGTGCACCAACAGCAACCGGCTTGTCGAATCATCCTTAAGCCGTGCATTTGGCTTGGTTATCCCTTACAGAGGCTTGGGGAAAAGAAATCTTTGGCGGTCGGGTCCATCCTGGAAAGTCGGGATACGACCACCGTCACTGTTGTTGCGGGAAGACCCATGAAAGACGCACGAAAAGATACGGTCCTCGGACACGCCGGGCGCAGCCCGCGTGAGAATCACGGAATTGTGAATCCGCCGGTCTACCATTGTTCGACCGTGCTCTTCCCGACGCTGGAGGAGTTGGAGGCGAGCGACCGCGCCCCCTTCGACAGCATCAACTATGGACGCGTCGGGACTCCGACCACGCTGGCCTTTGAACAGGCGGTGGCGGAGCTTGAGGGCGCCTACCGCTCCGTCAACACCGGCTCGGGCCTGAACGCCATCGCGACGGCGCTTCTCGCCTTCACCAGGACCGGTGACCATGTGCTGATCACCGACAGTGCCTACGCCCCGACCCGCCGATTCGCCACCGACACGCTGATCCCCTACGGCGTGGAGGTCGAGTATTTCGACCCCACGATCGGCGCCGGCATCGCCGCCCTGCTCAAGCCGAACACCCGCGTCGTCTTCCTCGAATCTCCGGGCTCCCTGACCTTCGAGGTGCAGGACGTGCCGGCCATCGCCGCGGCGGCCAAGACGGTGGGCGCCACGGTGATGATCGACAACACCTGGGCCACCCCCCTCTTCTTCCAGCCGCTGCGGCACGGCGTGGACGTGTCGATCCACTCGGCCACCAAGTACATCGTCGGACACGCCGACGCGATGCTGGGCGTGATCTCCTGCGCCAACGAGGCGCAATGGCTGGCGGTGAAGAAGGCCGCCACGCGGACCGGCACCTGCGCCGGTCCGGACGACATCTATCTGGGCCTGCGCGGCCTGCGCACCCTATCCGTCCGCCTGAGGCAGCACGAGGCAAGCGCGCTCGCCCTGGCCGGCTGGCTGTCGAAGCAGCCCGAGGTCACCCGCATCCTGCATCCGGCCTTCCCCGATTGCCCCGGCCACGCGCTGTGGAAGCGCGACATCGGACGCTCTTCCGGCCTGTTCTCCATCGTCATGAACGCAGTGCCGAAGCCGGCCCTGTCGGCCATGCTGAATTCCCTGGAGCTGTTCGGGCTGGGGTACAGCTGGGGCGGATTCGAGAGCCTGATCCTGCCGGCACGCCCCGCCGCCGTTCGTACGGCGACCCGCTGGACCGATCCCGGAACCGTCCTGCGCCTGCACGCCGGGCTGGAGGACGTGGACGATCTCATCCGCGACCTCGATGGCGCCTTCGCCCGCCTGAGGACCGCCCTGTAACGGGCGGGTCCGGATACGCGGCACACACACGAGGATGGACACCATGACGGACGCCACCGCGTTCGAGCCCGCATCTGAGCCTGCAATCGAGGATGTGATCGCCGCCATCGCCTTCAACGCCGACGGGCTGGTCCCAGCCATCGCCCAGGCGGAAGGAACCGGCGAGATCCTGATGATGGCCTGGATGAACCGCGAGGCCGTGCTGGAAACGCTGCGCACGGGGCGCGTCTGCTACTGGTCGCGGTCCCGCAAGGGCTTGTGGCGCAAGGGCGAAACCTCCGGCCAGATGCAGCGGCTGAAGGACTTCCGCGTCGATTGCGACGGCGACACCCTGCTGTTGGTCGTGGAACAGGACGGCGTTGCCTGCCACACCGGACGGCGCAGTTGCTTTTACCGTGCGTTGCGTGACGGGAAACTCGCCATCATTCAGGACGTCGAAACCGATCCTTCGGTTCTCTACGGACACACGCACAAGTAAGACGCTAAACGTTCGCTGCAATGCGAAAAGTGTTTGATCTATGTCAACGTAGCCCGGGGCGGGAAGAGGTAGAAAGCTCTTGTCTCTAACCCTCCCTGTATTCGCCTATGCCGGGGGTTCCAATGGAACCCTCGGCTATTTTTTTGTCTCAAGTCAGAGCCCGATCGGTTGTGGCGGATCGATAAAATTATCGCAGATTGATGCAGATCAACGAAGCGGGTCTCTCGATCAGTTAAACAGTCCTTGTCTCTAACCCTCCCTGTATTCACTTAACCGGAGATCCATTGGATCTCCGGTTTTTTCTTTTGCCGGCAGCGTTGATTGGGATTGCGTTACGGACGGTGCCGCGTGCGGGTCCAGCGCATGACCGCTCCGATCACGGACAGCGGAACGACGATCACCGCCCCGATCAGGATGTATGGCAGCGCCCAATGGAACAGGTCGGCGGACAGCCGGGCGATGTCCTGGATCGTGTCCCAGCTGTTGGTCAGGATGCTGGCCGGATTGATGTCCAGAAAGGACAGAATCAGCCCGACCACGAAGCACAACAGAAGCGTTCTGACGATCCAACCCACCAAGACATCACCTCGTGCAGACGCCGAACGGCGCGGGATTGATCATGCGCCCCGTGAAACGTCACCGGCACGCCGACCGTTCCTTGCGGTAGATGGTGATGCCGATGGCGCGTGAGAACGCCTTGGCCCCACCCCAAACGGACGCTTTCGGGTTATCCCCAATTTCTGTGGATAACTTTGTGGATGAGACGGCAAGCCTGTTGGAGTGGCGACGTCTTGCCCCGATGCCCCCAAATTGAGCATGGCTATCGCGAGGCGAAGCCACTGGATGCATTGCACATCGCAGGGTCCGGAACGCCGCCGATGGTTCCCGAAACCCTTTGCCTACGACAAAAAGGATATGGGGATAACTGTGTTGAGCGTTTGGCAGGCGGCGGCTCGTCCGTGGAGGAATCCGCGGACAGTGCGCATTGGTCGGGGCCGTGCGGGTTTTCAAAGGAAGATGGCGACCCCAGCAGGATTCGAACCTGCGACCTATCGCTTAGAAGGCGATTGCTCTATCCAACTGAGCTATGGGGCCCCGGTTCGGATCAGAAGCGCGGACGGTCCATCCGGAAATTGTCGGCGTAGTTGCGCGGACGGACGCGGCGAACCGGCGCATCCTGAACCGTGTAGTCCCAACCCTTGCGCTGGGCGAAGGCGACCGCCTCCTCCGACGTCTCGAAACCGATGCGCACCTGGTTCAGCGTGTCGCCGGAGCTGATCCAGCCCATCAGGGGTTCCGGCCGGCGCGGGGTCTCGATCTCGTACTCCAGCAGCCAACGATGCGTCTTGGCACGCCCGGACTGAGTGGCCGCTTTGCTCGGCTGGTAGATCCGGACCTTCATGACGCGGCATCTCCTCTGATACGTGCGTGGTGCATCGTTCGAATTTCGTTGGTCGGGGCGCCCGGATTCGAACCGGGGGCCTCCAGTACCCAAAACTGGCGCGCTGACCAGACTGCGCTACGCCCCGACGTCGCGCAGTGGAATACACGAACCCCGCGCGGACGGCAAGACGCAGCCGCATCTATCCCGCAGGGTGGTGCTTCCGTATGATGCCGCCCTCTTTCGACCGCGTCGGCCACCCCTTCCGTGAACATCTCCTCCCTGCCCCCGCCCCGTCTCGCCGTCTTCGTGTCCAGGCTGGACGACACCCCGGCCGGACGCGCCGCCGTGAGCCTCGCCCACGCCCTGCAGCGGCGTGGGTACGGGCTCGACGTGGTGGCGCCGATGGGCGGCGGGCCGTTGCGGGCGGCGCTGCATCCCGGCATCGGCCAGATCGACCTCGCCAAGCGCCACACCAACACCTCTGTCCTCGCTCTCGCACGGATCCTCGCGGAGCGTCGGCCGAGCGGACTGGTCGGGGTGGGGAACGACGCGGGATTGGTTGCCCTGGCCGCCGTCCGGCTGGCGCGGCAGGGCACGCCCACAGCGGTGCTGGAGGATACACAGCGGTCCGACAGCCGGTTGCAGCGCGCCTTGGGGAGATGGCTGCACCCGCGCGCCAGCATGGTGTCCCCCCTCTTCATGGATCCCGGGGAGGCCGCTCCGCTTATTCTGGCCGCCTTCGGCTTGCGCGACCGGCTTCGTTAGCGGAGACGCGCGTTCATCCTCCGGTTCCGAAGGCCGAATGCACCACGCGGTCGCCCGGACGGATGCCCAAACGCGCGCTCATCCCGCCGTTGATCTCCAGGATGCCCTTCACCGGACCGGCCGAGTTCACCGCATCCAACGAGTGAGGCACGGCGTTGGCGTGGATGTTCACGATGCGGCCGTCCGCACCGATGAAGATCATATCGAGCGGGATCAGCGTGTTCTTCATCCAGAAGCTGGCCGGCTGCGGGCGGCTGTAGGTGAACAGCATGCCCGCGTCGGCGGCCATCTTTTCACGGAACATCAGCCCCTGGGCCTGCTGCGCCGGAGTCTCGGCCAGTTCGACGTCAAAACGGTACTTGCCGCCGACGGCGGTCTCGATGGTCAGGGTGGAGCGCGCAAAGCTCTCCAGCGCCGTCGCCGGCAGGGCCGACAGCAGAATCGCGGCCCCCAACAGAAGCCCACCCAAGAGGCCATGCACAGCCCGTCCGATCATCGCGATCAACCCATCCCTTGACGTTCAAAGCCTGGACGATGCCGCCGCGGCGCGCGCCTGTCCAGCGGCGTCACGCCGCCGTCCGATCGGTGGCGGTTGTGTAGATGTCTTTGGTCAATGGCTTGACCAGTTTGATCTGGTAGCCGGGGCGGGCACTGAAGCGGCGGATGGTCCGCTCCCCGGCTTCCCGGTCGCTCTCGGCCCAGACGAGATAGTCACGCCCGCGCGCCCACTCGATGGCCAGCGGGTGCAACGCGTCGATTTCGCCAATCTGGCTGTTGACGACGGTCACCAGCCATTCCTTGTCGTTCGGATTCCGCCGCTCGGTCAGGATCAAAAGCTGTGGCCTCTGCTTCGTCTGCGCCTCGGACAGGCGTCGCTGGATCTCCGACTGCCTGCGGCGCGCCTCGACCGTGTCGGCCATGCACTCGTCGATCTCCTTGGCAAGGTTCTCCTCTTCGCGCTGGAGCCTGCGGATGGTCGCTTCCAGCTTGCCGATGCTGTCCTTGGCGGCGCGCATCCGGCTGCGGCTCAGCGCCATTTGGGCATCCACCGCCAGCAGTACGTTGCCCAGCCAAGCCCCGATGGCGATGATCCCCAGGATGATGAGGAAGTTGATCATCATGACGCGGGCACCTTGATCCGGCCGGGGTTGGGGCGGCCCTGCGTCTTCTGGAAGGTCTTGGTGAATCCCATCTTGAACGGGAACGCCACCTCGACGAGTTGCTTGGCCTCCTCCGCGTTGGATGCCCAGACCTCTGCGACGTTGACGCAGCGCCAGATTGGGTTGACCTGGGACTTGTCGCCGCCGGACGACGCCTTCTCCTGGGCGACGTTCATCAGGAACTTCGACAGGCCGGCCTGCGGATCGCCCACCTCGTGCACGAACACGGGCGGCTGGAGGGCGATATCCGCGATCGCCCGTTCCATCTTGCGGTTTTCGGTTTCCGCGCGGTGCTTCTCGGCGGACACTTGGTTGCGCCGTTGCACCTTGCCGTTCACCCGGTCCTGAAGCTCGTGGATCTCCGAATGCAGGACGTAGATGCGGTTCTCAAGCTGGCCGATGCCCGCCGATCGATGAAGGAACTCGGGCAGGAAGCGCTTCAGCATCATGGCGACGGGTACGGCGGCCAGCATCATTGCGGCGATGGTCAGCAGGAGCAAGGTGGTGTTGGACATTGGCGGCCTGCCCTTTTCCCTCTCCGGCTCCCGGCATGGCGTGAATCATCGGATCGGCCAGCGGGCAGCGCGAGTCGCGCGAATAAAGCTGTCCGATTCGTTCCAATACGTCAACTGCGTGACATATGTGAATGAAAAGCTTTCCAAAGATTATCCAGTACGGACCATCTTCGCAATTGCCGCAGCGGCAACGCGACGCACCTCGTCGCGCAGCGGCCCTGGGCGGGGCGCGTCGGCAAGGGTGGTGAACCAGTGTTCCGGCGGGTTGCGTCCGGCGGCCCGCGACCAAGACAGCGCCCGCAACACGCCCTCCGCCTGCGGCGTCGGCGGCACCGCCGGGTCGATGCCGTTCAGCACCGCCCAGATTCCCGCCCAGCAGCGCCCGACAGACCAGGGATTGTAGCCCCCGCCCCCGACCACCATCAGGCGCGGCGCCAGCCCCGTCAGCGCCGCCACCGCCCGCCACAACGCCCCATTCGACAGCTCCAGCCGGCTCAGCGGATCTTCGGCGAGCGCGTCGGCTCCGGTCTGGATGACCAGCGCCTCGGGGCGGAACGCCCGCCCCAGCGGCAGGATCACCGTCTCCAGAAGATGGTCCATCTCCGTGTCGTTGAAGGCCGGAGGGACCGGCAGATTGAAAGCCAGCGCGCCGGGCCGATCCTCCACCTTGCCGGTGAAGGGCCAGCGCCCATCCTCATGGACCGACAGGGTCAGCACCCGGTCGTCGTCGGCGAAGGCGTCCTCCACCCCGTCGCCGTGGTGGGCGTCGAGGTCCACGTAGAGCACGCGTTCGATTCCGGCGTCGAGCAGGGCCAGGATGCCCAGCACCGGGGCGTTGAGGTAGCAGAAGCCGCTGGCCCGCCCCGGACGGGCATGATGGGTGCCGCTGGCCGGGCTGTAGACGATGCCGGCGGGCACCTCCGCCAACAGGCGTCCGGCCAGGATGGCGGCACCGGTGCTGATGGCGGGGCGGCGGTACATTTCCGGGAAGATCGGATTTTCCAGCCGGCCGAGGTTGTAGCGCTCCCCTGTCGCGCCGTCCACGCGCTGGTCCGCCTCCGCGCGGTGGAGGGCGGCGACGTAGTCCGGGGCATGGAAGCGGACCAGTTCCTCGGGCGTTGCGAGCGGGCTGTCGCGGTAGGCCTCGTCGGGCAGCCACCCCATGGCGCGGCTGAGGTCGATGGCGGTGGACACCCGCGGGATGGCCAGCGGGTGCTTCGCGCCGTAGCTGGAGCCCCGGTAGATCTCGCTGCCCAGGAAGAGCGGGCGGGCGGGAAATTCGGTCGGAAATTCGGTTGGCATGGGGTGGAGAGGTGGAGCGGCGACGCCCATCCGTCAACGCCTTGTGCACAAGGCCCCTTGTCGTGGCCGCGCGGCGATCTCTTTTCTTGAGGGGTATGGGCGAAAACATCCGCGGGGGAGGCACGGCATGGACGGTGCGTGGCGTCTGGCGGGGGTGGCCGTTGCGATTCTTGCAGCCAGCGGAACGGGTGCGCCGGCCCTGGCCGATACGCCGGTTGATCTGGAACTGGTGCTGGCCGTGGACGTGTCCGGCAGCGTGGACGCCGAGGAAGGCCGCCTCCAACGGGAAGGCTACGTTGCCGCCCTCACCGACCCGAAGATCCAGGCGGCGATCCGCGGGGGCCCCTATGGACGCATCGCCGTCACCTACATCGAATGGGCCGGCGACAGCTTCCAGCGCATCACCGTACCCTGGACCCTGCTGAGCGATCACGGCAGCGTCGAGGCCTTCGCCTCCTCTCTCGCCGAGTCGCCCACGCTGAGCGCGCAGTGGACCTCGATCAGCGCGGCCATCGACTTCAGCGCCCGCCTGTTCAACGACAACGAATTCGAAGGCACGCGGCGGGTGATCGACGTGTCGGGGGACGGGGTCAACAACCGCGGCCGCCCGGTGCAATGGGCGCGCGACGAGGCGGTGGCTGCGGGGATCACCATCAACGGCCTGCCGATCCTCAACGACCGGCCCAACCCCTGGGGCGGAGCCGCGCCGACGAATCTCGACGGATATTACGAGGAGCATGTGATCGGCGGCCCCGGTGCCTTCCTGGTGCCCGCCGTCAGCTTTGAGGCCTTCGCCGACGCCATCCTGAGCAAGCTTCTTCTAGAAATCTCCGGCCTTCCTCCGGACCCCGGCGCCGGCGCCGGCGCGCCAACCGGCCTTGCCAGCCGTTAGCCGGATCGTTGCCAGATTGGCTCAACAAACATTACCTATGGAGGGCCGGTCACCCGGTTCGAAACCTGCGAGCGAGACCATGCCGATCAAGACGATCCTGCTGCACATGTCGAACGACGACCGCCACACCCAGCGGCTTGAGGCGGCCGCCATCCTCGCCAAGCGCTTTTCCGCCTTTGTCGAGGTTCTGTTCGTCGCCACGCCGGTGTCCATGCCCGCCGCCGTGACCGGCCGCGCCGCGTCCTACGCCTACATCGCGGAGGCCACGGCCATCGCCCATGAAAAGGCCGAGCAGATTGAGCAGGAGGTCCGGCAGACGCTGAAGGACTGCTCCTACTCCTGGGCGATCGAGGAGGGCGACCATGTGGAGCTGCTGGCCGCCCGCGCCGTCTACGCCGACCTTGCCGTGGTGACTCAGAGCCATGACGACGAGCGCGGCGACCGGGTGGCGCTCCAGGTGCCGGATCGGCTGCCGCTGACCAGCCCCTGCCCCACCCTGGTCCTGCCCCATGCCGCGCCGTCCGCCTCGGGGATCGGGCGCCACGCGGTGGTCGCCTGGAAGAACACGCGGGAGTCCGGGCGCGCCGTTCGAAACGCCCTGCCGTTCCTGAAGGAGGCGGAGAAGGTCACGGTGGTCACCGTCGACCCGCCGGGCCATCGGCTGGACAGCGGACGCGATCTGATGATCTGGCTGGAGCGCCATGGCGTGCGCAGCCAGCATCAGGCGATCATCTTCCAGGGCGGCGACGTGGGCGACGTTTTGATCAGCGCCTGCCGCGAGCTGGCCGGCGATCTGCTGGTGATGGGGTCCTACGGCCATTCCCGCCTGCGGGAGATGGTCCTCGGCGGCGCCACCCGAACGGTTCTGGCGAAGCTGGAAGTGCCTGTTCTGATGTCCCATTGACGGGGAAGCGCCGGGCGGTAACGGGCCGCCCGGCGGACCGGACCTGGAGCTAGAGGAAGAACACCCAGGTCACCAGGACAAACAGCGGCACGAGAATGCCGCAGGACCACAGCATGTAGCCGAAGAAGCTCGGCATCGCCACGCCGCGCTCCTCCGCGATGGCCTTGACCATGAAGTTCGGCGCGTTGCCGATGTAGGTGTTGGCGCCCATGAACACCGCGCCCGCCGAAATGGCCGCCAGCGTCACCGCCAGATCGCCCATCAGCACCTGCGCGTCGCCGCCCGCGGTGTTGAAGAAGATCAGGTAAGTCGGCGCGTTGTCGAGGAAGCTCGACAGGACGCCCGCCGCCCAGAAATAGGCCGCGGGGACCGGTTGACCGTCCTGGTTCACTGCCGCGATGATGGCCCCCAGCGCACCGTCCGTGCCGGCCCGCAGGATCGCGATGGCCGGGATGATGGTCAGGAAGATCGCGGCGAACAGCTTCGCCACCTCCAGGATCGGCCCCCAGGTGAAGGCGTTCAGGCGGCGGCTCCGCGCGCTGGTCAGCACCAGCGACAGGCCGGTGATGCCGAGAAGCAGCAGGTTGCTGACGATGGTCTCCAGCGGCACCTGGATGTGGTAGATCTCCACCCCTACCCCCGGATGCCAGACACCGCTCAGCAGCACCGCGCCGACGATGGCGACGAGCAGGAGCAGGTTCACCGCCCCCTCGATCCGCACCGGCTCACGCTCATGCACGCCCTCGATCAGCGGGTGCTTGCCCGGGTCCTTGGTGTGCAGGTAGAGGTCGACCACGAAATAGATCGCCAGCAGGCAGCCGGCCACCAGCACCATCGGCCAGAACAGATGCACCGTCGGCCAGAAGAAGCTGACCCCCTTCAGGAAGCCCAGGAACAGCGGCGGATCGCCCAGCGGCGTCAGGGAACCGCCGACGTTCGACACCAGGAAGATGAAGAAGACGACGGTGTGCACCTTGTGCCGCCGGTGCTCGTTGGCGCGGATGAGCGGGCGGATCAGCAGCATCGAGGCGCCGGTGGTCCCCATCAGGCTCGCCAGAAGCGTACCCAGCCCAAGGCCCAGCGTGTTCGCCAGCGGAGTCCCGACCAGCGTTCCGCAGATCCGCACGCCGCCCGCCACCGTGAACAGGGCGGTCAGCAGCACGATGAAGGGAATGTATTCGAGAAGCAGCGTGTGCAGCAGTTCGTAGGTGGCGAGCCCCGCACCGAAGGTCAGCGCGAAAGGCAGCAGGAAGGCGATGGCCCAACCCGCGGCGACCTTGCCGAAATGATGATGCCAGAAGGATGGCGCCAACAGCGGCATCAGCGCGATGGACAGCAGAATCCCGACGAAGGGAATCACCCAGAAGACGCTCAGGTCACGCCCATCGAGATGAGGGGCGCCCGCCGCCTCCGCCGCCAGGACCAACCCGGGCAGTCCGGCGGTGGCGAGTCCCGCCAGGGCGGCCAGGGAACGGGTGAGATGTCGGTTCGGTCGGGCGTCGGTCATCATACGCATTCGGCTGTAATATCAGTTGCGTGAGTATGCGTCCCACAATGGCTTAAGCCAAGCCGGAACGGCCCTGCCAAACCCCTTTGCGGCCGTGCGTGGACAGCGGGGCTACAGGCAGGGTTTGATTTCCAAAGGGCTTGGCACCGGCCCGCCGATCCAATCGTGAAGGGGGCGACAGGCCCCGCCCGCGCACAGTTCGTGGTCCGGCGTGAAGGACGAGGCGGCCAGGACCAGCCGCTCCAGCGGCGGCACCGCCGGTGCCCAGACCCACCAGCCAGCGGCCAAGCGGGCGTCCTGTGCCGGCTCCATCCCGGCGCCGGCGCCCTTCACGCGGGCTTCGGTCAGACGAAGACGCCCGCCCTCGATCCGCCACTCCTCCCGCCATTCGGTTTTCTCCACCGAATGGGTCCAGGTCAGGGTGAAGACGGGACCCGGCAGGGCGGCCAGAACCGCCCCGCCGAGCGCCGACAGGCACAAGGCCACGCTCATGCCGCCGCCATCATGCCGCCACCATCATGCCGGGGCGCTGGACCGCCCCAGGCGGCGCAGGCGATGGCGCTGCCACAGCAGGAAGGCCGCCGTCATGACGAATCCGGCTTCGTCCGTCACCGGCAGCGACACAACGAACAGGAAGGCCGCCGCCGCCGCGAACACCCGCTCCGCCCAGTTCATCGGCGTCCAGAAATAGCCGATGGTCGCCGCGCCCCATAGGCCGATGGAAATCAGCGCCTTGAACAGGACGTAAGCCACGGCCAGCGGGTCGTCGGTCTGGAGCATCAGCGCCGGGTCGTACACCGCCATGAAGGGCACGACGTAGCCCGCCATGGCGACGCGCGTGGCGATCCAGCCGATCTCCATGTGCCCGGCCCGGCAAATGGACGAAGCCGCCAGCGCCGCCAGCGCCACCGGCGGCGTCAGGTCGGCCATGATGCCGAAGTAGAAGACGAACATGTGCGAAACGATCAGCGGCACACCCATCTGCAGCAGGGCCGGCGCCGCGATGGCCGCGGTGATGATGTAGTTCGCCGTGGTCGGCAGGCCGGTGCCCAGGACGATGCAGGCCAGCATGGTCAGCAGCAGCGCGATCAGCAGATTGCCGCCCGACAGATCCATGATGGTGGAGGCGAAGCTGGAGGCGAGGCCAGTCAGGGTCAGGATGCCGATCAGCACGCCCACCAGCGCGCAGGCCACGCCCACCCCCACGGCGTTCTTGGCGCCGTCGGCGAGGCTTTGCACCAGCAGCGCCAAAGTCTCCCGCCCGCCTTTCAGCGCCAGACAGGGCAGGACCAGCAGTCCGACGATGGCGAAGGCCAGATGCTCCGTCCGCAGCCCCATCCGCCACAGCGCCGCGGCGATCAGGCCGAGGACGACCCAGAAGCCGACGCGCAGGACGGTCGGGCCGATGAAGCCGACGATCCGCGTGCCGAGGATCAGCGCGACGGTCAGGGCGATGCCGATCACCCCCGCGAACAGCGGCGTGAAGCCGGAGAACAGCAGATAGACCAGCGCCGCCAGCGGCAAGATCAGGTACCAGCTTTCCTTCAGCGCGCGGAGGACGCTGGGGCACTGGTCCTTCGGCAGACCGACGAGGTTGTGCTTGCCGGCCTCCAGGTGGACCATCCAGAAGGCGCTGCCGAAATAGAGGATGGCCGGGATGGCGGCGGCAATGGCGATGTCGCTGAAGGGAACGCCGATGGTCTCCGCCATGATGAAGGCGGCCGCCCCCATGACCGGCGGCATGATCTGCCCGCCCATGCTGGCCGTCGCCTCCACCGCTCCGGCGAAGGCCGGGCGATAGCCGAAGCGCATCATCAGCGGGATGGTGAACTGGCCGGTGGTCAGCACGTTCGCCACGCCTGAGCCGTTGATCGTCCCCATGAAGCCGGAGGAGATGACCGCCACCTTCGCCGGCCCGCCCTTGGCATGGCCGACGAGGCCGAGCGACACGTCGTTGAACAGCTTGATCATGCCGGCGCGCTCCAGGAAGGCGCCGAACAGGATGAACAGGAAGATGAAGGTCGCCGACACGAAGGTCGGCGTGCCGTAGATGCCCTCGGTCGACAGGTACAGGTTGTCGATGACCTGATCGATGTCGTAGCCGCGGTGGGCCAGCCCGAAGGGCAGATGCCGCCCGAACAGCGCGTAGGGGATGAAGACGCCGCACATGATCGGCAGCGCCCACCCCATGATGCGCCGCGCCGCCTCGAACACCAGCGCGATGGTCAGCGCGCCGACGATCAGGTCCGTGGTGTTCGGATCGCCCGCCCGCTGGATGAGATCGACCTCGAAGACGTAATGGTAGAGGCCCAGTGCGAACGCGCCCAGGCCGAGCAGCCAGTCGTACCAGGGCACGCTGCGCCGTTCCGCCTCCTGCCGGAAGCCGAACAGCGTGAAGGTCATCAGCAGCAGGAAGCCGACATGGACCGACCGGACGACCATGCTCGACAGCGGGTTGAAGGCCGCCGTCCAGATCTGGAACAGGGAGAAGGCGACGGCGATGGCGAAGACGGCCTTGCCCGCCACGCCTTCGAAGGCCATGACCGTGGAGGGGTTCTCACGGTCGATGGCCTGGCGGATTTTGTTGTCCGCCTCTTGGGACGATGCGCTCATCGCACGGGGGGTCCGGGACGACGCGGCGGGCTTACATCAGGCCCTTTTCCTTGTAGAACTTTTCCGCCCCCGGATGCAGCGGCACCGGCGACTGGATGGTCGTGGCGTCCAGCTTGATCTGCTTGGCGGCGGCGTGAGCCGCGCCCATCGCGTCGAGGTTCTCGAACATCGCCTTGGTCATCGCATAGACCGCGTCGTCCGACACGCCGGCGTGCGTGACCAGCAGGTTGCGCACCGCCGCGGTCGGCACCGGCTCGCCCTGGCCGCTGTAGCTGTTGGCCGGGATGGTTTCCGCGATGTAGGCGGGATCGCCGACCTTCTGGATCACGTCGGCCGGGATCGAGACGATGGTGATGTCCTGCGAGGTCGCCAGATCCTTGATCGCCGCCACGCCGAGTCCCGCGGAGATCAGCGTCGCGTCGAGCTGCCGGTTCTTGATCAGGTCCACCGATTCGGCGAAGGGCAGATACTCGGTCTTGGCGAAGTCCTTGTAGCCCAGCCCGGCGGCGGCGAAGATCGCGCGGGCGTTCAGTTCCGTCCCCGACTTCGGCGCGCCGACCGACACGCGCTTGCCCTTCAGGTCGGCCAGCGTCTTCACGCCGGAATCCTTGCTGGCGACGATCTGGATGTAGTTGGGATAGATGGCGGCGACGGTGCGCAGCTTGGTCAGTTTGGTCTTGAAACCGGCCTCCTCGTCGCCCTTCCAGGCGCCGCTCAGCGAGTCGCCGAGCGAGAAGGCGATCTCGCCGCGCTCCGACTGGAGGAGGTTCAGGTTCTCCACCGAGGCCTTGGTCGCCTGGACCGTGACCTTCGCCCCCGGGATGGCCTTGCCATAGATGCCGGACAGCGCCACGCCCAGCGGGTAGTAGACGCCGCTGGTGCCGCCGGTCAGGACGGTGACGAACTGCTCGGCCTGGGCCGGCAGCGCGGTGAGCATGCAGACGCCAACCGCGGCCAGGAAACGCTTCATACTTCTGCCCTCCCAAAAGGCTGTCCGTTGCGGATCGTTCGTAAGACGCTTTGGTTTGCGTCGGATTGTTGGCTATCCTAACTTGTGGGCGGTGGGTCCGCCAGTCCGTAGGAACCGATAGACGCGCGGCGCTTCGGCACAAGCATTCTCCCTTCGGAGGAGGCCGAACGGCGTCTTGACCGGACAGGACGACGCCCCCCTATCCTTGTTCCGGTTGGTCCTGCACCACACTTTATCCCGCAGATTCGGAAGAGCCGTCGAAGGAAGCGTCGCGAAGGTCGGGGCAACAGAACGTCACCAAACAATGGGAGGACAGCGGATGCCGTGTACCGTTTCCATGACCGTCAACGGAAAGGCGGTCTCGCGCGAGGTGGAGGAGCGGACCCTGCTGGTCACCTTCCTTCGTGACCAGCTCGGCCTGACCGGCACCCATGTCGGCTGCGACACCAGCCAGTGCGGCGCCTGCGTCGTCCACATCGACGGGCGGTCGGTGAAGTCCTGCACCATGCTGGCGGCCCAGGCCGACGGCGCCGCGGTCACCACCATCGAGGGGCTGGCGGCGGCGGACGGCACGCTGCACCCGATGCAGGCGGCCTTCCGCGAGCATCATGGCCTGCAATGCGGCTTCTGCACGCCCGGCATGGTGATGAGCGCCGTCGATCTAGTGACCGCCAACCCCTCCCCCAGCGAGCACGACGTCCGCGAAGGGCTGGAGGGCAACATCTGTCGCTGCACCGGCTACCACAACATCGTCAAGGCGGTGATGGCCGGGGCCGAGGCGATGCAAGGCGGCACGATGAAGGCCGCCGCCGAATAACGGGCGGAAGCAAGGCTCACATGGGAGGAACACGAAGATGGCGAACCCCACCGGCATCGGCGCTTCCGTGCGCCGGCGCGAGGACGCGCGCTTCCTGACCGGGCGCGGCACCTACACCGACGACATCAACCGGCCCGGCCAGACCCACGCGGTCTTCGTCCGGTCCCCCTACGCCCACGCCCGCATCACCGGGATCGACGCGGCCGAGGCCATGCGGGCCCCCGGCGTGATCGCAGTGCTGACCGGCGCCGACATGGAGACCGACAAGGTCGGCAGCCTGCCCTGCGGCTGGCTGATCCACTCCAAGGACGGTTCCCCGATGAAGGAGCCGCCGCACTTCCCGATCGCCCGCGACCGCGCCCGCTACGTCGGCGACGCCGTCGCCGTGGTGATCGCCGAGACGCGCGAGCAGGCGAAGGACGCCGCCGAGCTGGTGATGGTCGATTACGAGGAGCTGCCGGCGGCGGTGACCTCGCTGAAGGCGCTGGAAGGCGGCGCGCCGCTGGTGCACGACGACGTCGGCGGCAACCTCTGCTTCGACTGGCATCTCGGCGACGCGGCGGCGGTGGACGCGGCCTTCGCGCAGGCGGCGCATGTCGCCAAGCTCGATCTGGTCAACCAGCGGCTCGTCCCCAACGCGATGGAGCCGCGGGCGGCGCTCGGCGAGTACGACCGGGCGACCGGCGAGCACACGCTGACCACCACCAGCCAGAATCCGCACGTCATCCGCCTGCTGATGGGCGCCTTCGTGCTGGGCATCCCGGAGCACAAGCTGCGCGTCGTCGCCCCCGATGTCGGCGGCGGCTTCGGCTCCAAGATCTTCCATTACGGGGAGGAGGCCGTCGTCACCTGGGCGGCGAAGAAGGTCGGGCGCCCGGTGAAGTGGACCGCCGAACGCTCCGAGAGCTTCCTGACCGACGCCCACGGCCGCGACCATGTCAGCCACGCCGAGCTGGCGATGGACAAGGACGGCAATTTCCTGGCGCTGCGCGTCGCGACCATCGCCAACATGGGCGCCTATCTGTCGACCTTCGCGCCGTCGATCCCGACCTACCTCTACGCGACGCTGCTGGCCGGCCAGTATAAGACCCCGGCGATCTACGCCGAGGTGAAGGCGGTCTTCACCAACACCGTGCCGGTGGACGCCTACCGCGGCGCCGGCCGTCCGGAGGCCTGCTACCTGATCGAGCGGCTGGTCGAGGTCGCCGCCGCCGAGACGGGGATCGACAAGGCGGAGCTGCGCCGCCGCAACTTCGTGCCGGCCAGCGCCATGCCCTACCAGACCCCGGTGGCGCTGCAGTACGACACCGGCGACTTCGCCAAGAATCTCGACATCGCCCTGCCGCTGGTCGATTACGACGGTTTCGCGGCGCGCAAGGCCGAATCCGCCCGGCGCGGCAAGCTGCGCGGCATCGGCTTCGCCACCTACATCGAGGCCTGCGGCATTGCCCCCAGCAACGTCGCGGGCGCGCTCGGCGCGCGGGCCGGGCTGTACGAATCTGCGGAGGTGCGCTTCCACCCCACCGGCTCGGTGACGGTCTTCACCGGCTCCCACAGCCATGGACAGGGGCACGAGACGACCTTCGCGCAGCTTGTCTCCGAACGCTTCGGCGTGCCCATCGAGAATGTGGAGATCGTCCACGGCGACACCAGCAAGATCCCCTTCGGCATGGGCACCTACGGCTCGCGCTCCCTGGCGGTCGGCGGGTCGGCCATCGTCAAGGCGATGGACAAGGTGGAGCGCAAGGCCAAGAAGATCGCCGCCCACATGCTGGAGGCCGCCGAGGCCGACATCGAAGTGAAGGACGGGCGCTTCGTCGTGGCGGGCACCGACAAGGCGCTGACCATCGGCGACATCGCCCTGCAGGCTTACGTCCCGCACAACTTCCCGCTCGACGAGCTGGAGCCGGGGCTGGACGAGCAGGCCTTCTACGATCCGAAGAACTTCACCTACCCCAACGGCTGCCACGTCTGCGAGGTGGAGATCGACCCCGACACCGGCGTGGTTCAGGTGGTCAGCTTCGCCGCGGTGGACGATTTCGGGCGGGTCATCAACCCGCTGATCGTCGAGGGGCAGGTGCATGGCGGGCTGGTCCAGGGCATCGGGCAGGCGCTCTACGAGAACTGCGTCTACGACGAGGAGTCCGGGCAGCTCATCACCGGCTCCTACATGGACTACTGCATGCCGCGGGCGGACGATGTGCCGTCCTTCACGGTGCGCTACCACGAGGACCAGCCCTGCACGCACAACCCGCTGGGCGTGAAGGGCTGCGGCGAGGCCGGGACCATCGGCGCGTCGGCCGCCGTGATGAACGCGGTGGTGCACGCGCTGTCCGAGTACGGCGTCACCCATCTCGACATGCCGGCGACCCCCGAGCGGGTCTGGCAGGCGATCCGGCGCCACACCCCCGCCCAGGCGGCCGAGTAAGAGGGAGGAGACATCATGTACGCCTTCACCTATCACCGCCCCAAGAGCGTCGCCGACGCCGTCGCCCTGCTCGGCCAGTTCGAGGACCCGAAGCTGCTGGGCGGAGGGCAGACGCTCCTGCCGACGCTCAAGCAGCGCCTCGCCCGGCCGAGCGACCTGATCGACCTCGGCCAGATTCCCGAGCTTCAGGGCATCCGGGAGGAGGCCGGCGGTCTGACCGTCGGCGCCTTCACCCGCCACGCCGAGGTCGCCCATTCCGAGACGGTGCAGCGCGTCATCCCGGCGCTGGCCAGCCTCGCCGAAGGCATCGGCGACCGGCAGGTGCGCAACATGGGCACGCTCGGCGGGTCGATCTGCAACGCCGATCCCTCCGCCGACTACCCCGCCGCGGTCGTCGCGCTGAAGGCCACGGTGCGGACCGACCGGCGGGAAATCGCGGGCGACGACTTCTTCACCGGCATGTTTGAGACGGCGCTGGAGCCCGGCGAGATCGTCACCGCCGTGCATTTCCGGACGCCCGACAAGGCCGCCTACGCCAAGTTCCGCAACCCGGCCAGCCGCTACGCCATCGTCGGCGTCTTCGTGGCCGTGTTCGGGAGCGAGGTGCGGGTCACGGTGACCGGCGCCGGCCCGTCGGTCTTCCGGGCGGACGACATGGAGGCGGCGCTGGCCCAGGACTTCCGCGCCGACGCCCTGAACGGTGCGTCGGTGTCGGCGGACGGGCTGAACGCCGACATCCACGCCAGCGCCGACTACCGCGCCCATCTGGTGCGGGTGATGGCCCGGCGCGCGGTCGAGGCGTGTGGGTAAGGACAAGCACCTTCAAAATCCCCTCTCCCCTCTGGGGAGAGGGCTACCGCAGCACCCTGCAAGGCATTCCGCCCACCATGCCCAACACCCTCCCCGCTTCCGTCGATGACACGCTGGACCTGCTGCGGCGGGGGAATTACGTCGCCGACCGCTCGCTGGCGACGGCGCTGTACCTCGCCTTGAAGCTGCGCCGCCCGCTGTTCCTGGAGGGCGAGGCGGGGGTCGGCAAGACCGAGATCGCCAAGGTGCTGTCCACCACGCTGGGCCGGCGCCTGCTGCGGCTGCAATGCTACGAGGGGCTGGACGTCGCCGCGGCGGTCTACGAATGGAATTACGCCCGGCAGATGATGGAAATCCGGCTGGCCGAGGCGTCGGGCGACCGCGACCGGGACGCGCTCGGCGCCAATCTCTTTTCCGAACGCTTCCTCATCAAGCGCCCACTGCTCCAGGCGCTGGAACCCGACTTGGCCGGTCCTCCCGTCCTGCTGATCGACGAGCTGGACCGCACCGACGAGCCGTTCGAAGCCTATCTCCTCGAAATCCTCTCGGACTTCCAGGTTTCGATCCCGGAGTTCGGCACGGTCACGGCGCCGGAGCCGCCCATCGTCATCCTGACCTCCAACCGCACCCGCGAGATTCACGACGCGCTGAAACGGCGTTGCTTCTACCACTGGGTCGATTACCCCAACGCCGAGCGCGAGCGCGCCATCCTGGCGGTGAAGGCGCCGGAGGCCGACGCCCGGCTGGCCGCCCAAGTCGTCGGCGTCGTGCAGAGCCTGCGCGGGATGGACCTCTACAAGGCGCCGGGCGTGGCGGAGACGCTGGACTGGGCGCAGGCGCTGGTGGAGTTGAACCAGCTTGAGCTGGAACCTTCGGTCATCAACGACACGTTGGGCACGCTGCTGAAGTACCAGGACGACATCGCCCGCATCCAGGGCAGCGAGGCCGCGCGCATCCTGGCCCAGGTCAAGACGGAACTCGCCGCCTCCACGGCCCGGTAAAAGACGATGCAGGGCGGCCTCGCCACCAACCTGATGCATTTCGCCCGCGCGCTGCGGGCGGCGGGGCTGCCGGTCGGGCCGGGCAAGCTGCTTCAGGCCGTCGAGGCGGTGGAGGCCGTGGGGATCGGCAACCGGGCGGATTTCTACTGGGCGCTGCACGCCGTCTTCGTGAACCGGCGCGACCAGCGCGAGGTCTTCGATCAGGCCTTCCACGTCTTCTGGCGCAACCCCGACATCCTGAAGCGGATGATGGGGCTTATGCTGCCGACCATCCGCACGGAGTCGGCAGACAGCCAGGACCCGATGTCCCGCCGCGTCGCCGACGCGCTGCGCGGCACCGCGCCGGAGGCCGAAGGGCCGGAGAAGTCGGAGATCGAGGTCGACGCCGCCTTCACCGTTTCGGCCCAGGAACGGTTGCAGGAGAAGGATTTCGAAAAGATGTCGGCGGCGGAGATGGCCGAGGCCAAGCGGATGCTCGCCCGCATCGCCCTGCCGGTGGCCGAGGTGACCACCCGCCGCCACCGCCCCGACCCGCGGGGGCCACGCGTGGACCCGCGGGCGACGCTGCGGCGGATGCTGCGCTCCGGCGGCGATCTCGCCGATCTGGCGCGGCGCAGCCGCCGCACGCGGCCACCGCCGCTGGTCGTGCTGTGCGACATCTCCGGCTCTATGACCCGCTATTCGCGGATGCTGCTGCATTTCATGCACGCGCTCAGCAACGACCGCGACCGGGTGCACAGCTTCGTCTTCGGCACCCGCCTGACCAACATCACCCGCCATCTGCGGCACAAGGACGTGGACGTGGCGCTGGACGCCGTGTCGGCGGCGGTGGCCGACTGGTCGGGTGGGACGCGCATCGGCACGGCGCTGCACGCCTTCAACCGGACCTGGGCGCGGCGGGTCCTCGGCCAGGGGGCGGTGGTTCTGCTCATCACCGACGGGCTGGACCGGGATGCCGGCGAGGGGCTTGCGGCGGAGGCGGAACGGCTGCACAAGAGCTGCCGCCGTCTGGTCTGGCTGAACCCGCTCTTGCGGTGGGAGGGGTTCGCACCAAAATCCAGCGGTATCCGGGCCTTGTTGCCGCATGTGGATGACTTCCGCCCGGTCCACAACCTGAACAGTCTGGCCGGGCTCGCCGACGCGCTGAACCGCGACGGGCCGCGACGGGCCGAAAGCCTGCGCAAGTGGCTGAAGGAGGCCGCATGAAGGACGATATTCTGGAGCAGGTCGCGGGCTGGCGCGCGGAGGGCCGCAAGGTGGCGCTGGCGACGGTGGTCGCCACCTGGGGGTCATCCCCCCGGCCGGTGGGCAGCCAGATGGCGGTGGACGACGCCGGTTCGATGATCGGCTCCGTCTCCGGGGGCTGCATCGAGGGGGCCGTGGTGCACGAGGCGCGCAAGACCATGGAGGATGGCGAGCCCCGGATGATCTCGTTCGGGGTCAGCAACGAAATGGCCTGGGAGGTCGGGCTGGCCTGCGGCGGCCGGGTGCAGGTCTATGTCGAGGCCGTGGAATGAAGCGCGACATCACCGAACGGCTGCTGGCCGCCCGCAAGGCCGGGCGTCCCGTGGCCCTGGTCACCGACCTCGGCACCGGTCTGCAGACTCTCGTCTACGAGGACGCCATCCAGGGCGGCTTCGGGCTGGAGGACGACCTTCTGGAGGAGGTGCGGGAGCGGCTGCGCCAGGATCGTTCCGGCCTCGTCAGCGATTTGGAGGAGGATGAGGACGGCGTCCAGCTGTTCGTCCAGACCCACAACCCGCCGCTGCGCCTGCTGGTGGTCGGCGCCGTGCACATCGCCCAGGCGCTGGCCCCACTCGCCGCGCTGACCGGCTACGCCGTCACGGTGATCGACCCGCGCGGATCCTTCGCCACGGAATCGCGCTTTCCCGGCGTTTCCCTGCACGATTCCTGGCCGGACGAGGCGCTGACGGATTTGAAGATCGACAACCGCACCGCCGTGGTGACCCTGACCCACGACCCCAAGCTGGACGACCCGGCGCTTCTGGTGGCGCTGCGGTCCCCGGCCTTCTACGTCGGGTCGCTCGGCAGCAAGCGCACCCACATCAAGCGGCTGGAGCGGCTGAAGGAGCAGGGCGTGACCGACGCGGAGCTGGCGCGCATCCACGCCCCGGTCGGGCTGGACATCGGCGCCGTGACCCCGGCGGAAATCGCCCTGTCGGTCATGGCCCAGATCACCGCCGTGCGGCGCAAGGCCGGCGCGGCCTGACAGGAGTTCATCACCATGTTTTTCGGCCCGCTGCCCTTGCGGGAGCTGGAGGGCGCCATTCTGGCGCATTCGGTCCGCCGCGGCTCCGTCAGCTTCAAGAAGGGCCGCGTCCTCAGCGCCGAGGACGTGACGGCGCTGCGTGACGCCGGCCTTACCACGGTGACCGTCGCCAAGCCCGGCCCTGACGACGTTGGCGAGGACGCCGCCGCCGCCCGCATCGCCGCCGCCCTGAAGGGGCAGGAGATCACCGTCGGCGCCGCCTTCACCGGGCGCGTCAACCTGTTCGCCGAATCGCGCGGCCTGTTCGTTCCGGACGTCGAACGGATCAACGCGCTGAACCTCATCGACGAAAGCGTAACGGTCGCCACCCTGCCCGCCTTCGCACCCGTCGAGCCCGGCCAGATGGTCGCTACGGTCAAGATCATCCCCTTCGCCGCCCCCCGCGGCGCCGTGGAGGGGGCGGAGGTCGAGGCGTCGGCCGGGATGCCGGCGCTGCGCATCGCCCCCTTCCGGCCCCTGACCGCAGCGCTGATCCAGACCCGTCTGCCCGGCGTGAAGGACAGCGTCCTCGACAAGACCGTGACGGTGACGCGCCAGAGGTTGGAGGCGATGGGCGGGCGGCTGGTCCGCGATTCGCGCTGCTACCACGGCGAGGCGGCGCTGGCCGACGCCATCGCAGCGGCCGGGCGCGTCGACCTGCTGCTGATCGCCGGGGCCTCGGCCATCACCGACCGGCGTGACGTGCTGCCCGCGGGCATCGAGCGGGCGGGCGGCGTGATCGAACATTTCGGCATGCCGGTCGATCCCGGCAACCTGCTTCTGCTCGCCCGCATCGGGGAAACGCCCGTGCTCGGCCTGCCCGGCTGCGCGCGGTCGCCCAAGCTGAACGGCTTCGATTGGGTGCTCCAGCGCATCGCCGCGGGGATTCCGGTGACGCGGGCCGATGTCATGCGCATGGGGGTGGGTGGCCTGCTGGCCGAGATCCCCAGCCGGCCCCTGCCCCGCGCCGGCGCCGTGGCGGCGGAGCCGCCGCGCGCGCCGCGCATCGCCGCACTGGTTCTGGCCGCCGGGCGGTCGAGCCGGATGGGCGGCAGCAACAAGCTGCTCGCCGATGTCGGCGGGGAGCCGCTGGTTGTCCGCACGGTCGAAGCGGTGCTGGCCTCGCAGGCCAGGCCGGTGCTGGTGGTGACCGGCCACATGGCCGAGGCGGTGTCCGCCCCGCTGGCCGGGCGCCCACTGACCATCGTCCACAACCCGTCCTTCGCCGATGGGCTCAGCGCCTCGCTGCGCGCCGGGCTGGCCGCCCTGCCGGCGGATGTGGACGGGGTGGTGGTGTGCCTCGGCGACATGCCGCGAGTCACGTCGCAGGCCATCGACCGGCTGATCGCCGCCTACAACCCGCTGGAGGGCCGGACCGTCTGCGTCCCGACCGTCCAGGGCAAGCGCGGCAACCCGGTCCTGTGGGACCGCGGCTTTTTCGCGGAGATGGCCAAGCTGAGCGGCGATGCCGGGGCCAAGACCCTGCTGGCCACCCACGCCGATCAGGTGGTCGAGGTACCGGTGGAGGACGGTGGCATCCTCTACGACGTCGATACGCCGGAACTGCTGGCGGATCTGCGCGGGTAAGGCTCAGGCCGCCCGTTCGATCACCAGATCCAGCCAGCGGCGGGAGATCGTCCGGGCGACCGCCTTGGCGGCGGGCAGGTGCCGCTCCAGCGCGGCGTCCAGCCCATCGAGGACGGCCCGGTTGCGCTCCCGCGAATCCACGCCGAACTTCTCCGCCCAGCCACGGACGATCGCGGCGTCGGCCTCCGGGTGGAACTGGAAGGCGTAGAGGCTGCGGCCGAGCCGGAAGGCCTGACGCATGCAGGCCTCGCTCCAGGCCAGCGGCACGGCGCCCTCGGGAAACTCGAAGGTGTCGTAGTGCCACTGCACCATGCGAAGCTCCGGCTCCAGCCCGCCGAGCAGCGGATCGTCCGAAGCGGCATTGAACAGCCGGACCGCCCCCACGCCGATCTCCGCCACCGAATGGCGGTAGACGCGGGCCCCGAAGGCGCGGGCGGCCAATTGCGCGCCCAGGCAGATGCCCATCACCGGGCGCTCCTCCGCCGCGAAGGCGCGGATCAGGTCCATGACCTGTGGAAAATGCGGCCCCTGCGCGTCGTTCCAGGCATCCTGCGGGCCACCGAGGACCAGCAGCCCGTGATAGCTCTCCGGCGTGGCGGGGAGCGCTTCCCCTTCGTCCGCGGCGACGGTGACCAGCGTCGCGCCGAACTCGGTCAGCGCGTCCCCGACGAGTCCGGCGGGGGCGTTTCGGTTGTTCTGAACGACCAGGATGCGCATCGAGGGGCCACGTCGGTTGAAGCGGATTCCGGCGAGCGGACGCCCCTGTTCTTGATCGGCACCTGTCACAAAATCAAGCGGTGCAAGGCGGCTATGCGCCGCGCCGCAGGTCGGCGTACAGTGCGATGACGCGAAGGAAGCCTTTCAACTTCCCCAGGGAGACGAGATTGATGCTGACCCGGATTCGCACGCTGGCGGGGGCCGCTGCCCTTCTTGCCGGCACCTTGCTTTTCCCTGCTCTGTCCGCGGCGCAGAACGGCACAGTGACCTTTCTGCACTTCAACGACATCTACGAGATTTCCCCGGTGAAGGGGCGCGGCGGATTCGCCCCCCTGATGACGGTGCTGAAGACGGAGCGGGAGCGCAGCGCCGGGGCGCTGACCACGGTCGGTGGCGATTTCCTGTCCCCGTCGCTGCTGTCGGGAACGACGCGTGGCGCGCAGATGCCCGACCTGTTCAACGCCATGGGCGTGGACGTCGTCGGCTTCGGGAATCACGAGTTCGACTTCGGCACGGAGGTGCTGAAGGCCCGCATCGCCGAATCGAAATTCCCCTGGGTCGGCACCAACGTCGCCGGGCCGGATGGCCAGCCGCTCCCCGGTTCGGTCGCCACCTGGACGAAGACGGTCGGCGACGTCAAGGTCGGCTTCCTCGGCGTCCTGACCCCGGAGACCGCGCATCTGTCCAGCGGCGGGGCGGAGGCAACCTTCACCAACGTGCAGGCCGCCGCGGCCCTGGCGGTGAAGGCGCTGCGCGACGCGGGGGCGAACGTCGTCGTGGCGCTGACCCACCAGACCATCACGGAGGACCGCGATCTGGCCGTCAAGGTCAAGGGCATCGACCTCGTGCTGGGCGGCCACGACCACGACCCGATCAGCTTCTACGAAGGATCGACCCTGATCCTGAAGGCGGGGGCGGACGGCCATTATCTCGGCGTCATTGATCTGGCGGTCAGCACCAAAGCGACCGAAAAAGGGCCGGCGACCACCGTCGCTCCCGGCGGCTGGCGTTTCGTCACCACCGCCGGGGTGGCTCCGGACGCCGAGGTCGGGGCGCTGGTCAAGCGCTACACCGACCAGCTCGACGCCACGCTGGCCGGGGTGATCGGGCGGACGGAAACCGACCTGGACAGCCGCAAGGACGTCGTCCGCTCGCAGGAAACGACGATGGGCAACCTGATCGCCGACGCACTTCGCGACGGGCTCAAGGCCGACATCGCCATCACCAACGGCGGCGGCATCCGCGCCGACACGCTGCACCCGGCGGGCAGTTCGCTGACCCGCAAGGACATCTTCGCGGAGATGCCCTTCGGCAACGTCGCCGTGCTGACGCTGCTGTCCGGAGCCGACATTCTGGCCGCGCTGGAGCATGGCGTGTCGAAGGTGGAGGACAAGGCCGGGCGCTTCCCGCAGGTGTCGGGCCTGTCCTTCACCTACGATCCGAAGCTGCCGTCGGGTACCCGCGTGACCGGCGTGACGGTGGGCGGCCAGCCGCTCGACCCCGCCAGAACCTACCGCGTGGCGACCAACGACTACATGCTGAAGGGTGGCGACGGCTACGCCGCGCTGACCCGCGGTCGGACGGTGGTGGACGCCTCCGGCGCCGTGCTGATGGCGACGATGGTGATGGATTACGTGGAAGCGAAGAAGACCGTCGCTCCGAAGGTCGAAGGCCGCATCGTCGCGAGGTAACCGCAGCGCGCGCAAAAAAGAACGCCCCTGGACCGGTCGGTCCGGGGGCGCAAGGCCAGGATGGATCGTTGGTGAAGCGTCAGGCGCTGCGACGGGCGTGGCGCGCGGCCCCTTCGGCCCGCGCGTTCAGCCGCCGCACCGCGTCGTTCGCGGTTTTCGCCGACAGCTCCGAAATCTTGACGCTGCGGTTCAGCAGAAGTTCCATCTCGTCTTTGACCATGCTGCTCTGCGCGGCGTAGAGGTCCTGGACCGACCGGCTACGCATCATCGCGTTGACGCCTTCGGCGTTGCGGGCCATCGCTTCCTGGGCGAAGCCCATCCATTCGCGCATGATGGACTGCATCCCGTCCATCAGCACGGACCCGCACTGCGTCATGACGTCCATGTTCTCGCGGGCCTGCTGGGCGACCTCGCCCTGGGCCTCCGCGGACAGGCCCATCATGCGGTTGAGTTGATCGGTGGTCTGGCCGGCAACCTGTCCGGCAACCTGGGTCGCCTTTCCCATCATGTCGCTGGCCGTGTCGGCACCGCGCTGGGTCGCCTCCGCGGCGGTTTCCGCCATGCGGCGGGTGGTGTCCTCGGCAACATTCCGGCCTTTGGCGGCGGTGTCGCGCGCGATGGTCTGCGCGTCCTTCTCTGAAGCCATCTGCCTTGCTCCTGGTTTCGTTCCGTCCGAATCGGACGCTCCCCCCATTTTCTTAGGTGCCGCGATTTTTTGTGCAGTGCGACACAAGCATCCATATACCATGGTGGCGAAGAATAGTTCCACAACTCTAAAAACTAACCTTACCTACTTTTTTGCGGATACGGAGAAGTCTCAACCAGGATTTATTGCATAGAATTTTGCGTCAAATTTCTTGCAGAGTTTTAATCGATCCAAAGAAAATCGCTAGGCAGCGCTGTAAGCGAGATGCGGATGGCCCGAGCAGTCCCCAAATTCTGGGGCAAGCAAACCTGAGCCGGTGCGCTGCCCGTCCTGGTCCGACACCGGCCCACCCGCGGAGGATGCCCATGCTCATCGGCGTGCCGACGGAAATCAAAAACCATGAATACCGCGTCGGTCTGACACCGGCCTCGGTCCGTGAACTGACGCATCACGGGCACAGCGTGCTGGTGCAGGCGGAGGCCGGCGCCGCCATCGGGCTGGACGACGAGCATTACGAAGCGGCCGGAGCGGAGATTGTGCCAGACGCCGCAACCATCTTCGCCCGTGCGGACATGGTCGTGAAGGTGAAGGAGCCCCAGCCGCAGGAATGCGCGATGCTGCGCCGGGGGCAGATCCTGTTCACCTATCTGCACCTCGCCCCCGATCCCAAGCAGACGAAGCTCCTGCAGGACTCAGGCGCCGTCGCCATCGCCTATGAAACGGTGACCGATTCCCGCGGCGGCCTGCCGCTCCTGGCGCCGATGAGCGAGGTGGCCGGCCGCATGTCGGTGCAGGCCGGCGCCCATTGCCTGGAGAAGGCGCAGGGCGGGCGTGGCGTCCTGCTCGGCGGCGTGCCCGGCGTTCCGGCGGCGAAGGTCGTCGTGCTGGGCGGCGGCGTGGTCGGCACCAACGCCGCCCGCATGGCCATGGGTCTGGAGGCGAAGGTGGTCGTCATCGACAAGTCCCTGCCCCGCCTGAAGGAGCTGGACCTGCAATTCGGCGCCAAGCTGCAGACGCTTTATTCGACCGTCGACACGATCGAGGAGCATGTGCTCGACGCCGACCTTGTCATCGGTGCGGTCCTCGTGCCGGGGGCCGAGGCGCCGAAGCTGGTGACCAGGGCGATGGTGGAGCGGATGCGGCGGGGTGCCGTGGTGGTTGACGTCGCCATCGACCAGGGCGGCTGCTTCGAGACCTCGCACCCCACCACCCACGCCGAGCCGACCTATCGGGTGGACGGGGTGGTCCATTACTGCGTCGCCAACATGCCGGGGGCGGTCGCGCGCACCTCGACCTTCGCGTTGAACAACGCCACCCTGCCGTTCACGCTGGCGCTCGCCGACCAGGGCTACCGCGCGGCTCTGGCCCGCGACCCGCATCTGCGGGCCGGGCTGAACATCCACGCCGGAGCGGTCACCTGCAAGGCGGTCGCCGACGCCCAGGGGCTGGATTACCAGCCGGCGGAGGAAGCCCTGCGGCTCTAGCATCGCGTCCCGGAGGGTGGCGACGCCATTGCCCCCTCCGGGGACCGGTGCTCAGGCCGACCGGATCCGCGAGAAGCGGAAATCGCAGTGGCTGGCGCCGCCGGCCAGGGTTTGCGTTCTTTCCAGATGGATGCCGCGTGTCGCGTAGGCGTCGAAATCGAGACCGCAGATGTTCGGCAGAATGTCGTTGTCGCCATGGCGGGCCGCGAATTTGCAGAAACCGCAGGCTTTGTAGTTGATGCCGAACTCGAAACGTTCTCCTGGACCCGGCTCGACGAAGTCGTAGACGAAATCCTCGGGAAACTGCTCCTGGCGGCTTTTCGCCGCCTGCTCGCGCAGAAACGCCTGATTCTCTGGTGACATGAATTGACGCCCCGAGGCGAGACGCTCCGCTTCGGGAACGGTGAGCAATTGGGCCTTGTAGGTGTCCCGCTCGATGTCGCCGATCACGGACAGCGGCACGCCGTGCCGTCGCAGCACCCGGCTGATCGCCATGAAGCCAAGGAGACGCATGAAGAAGTCGCTCATGCGACTGTCCGCGCCCCCGACATAGGGCATTTGCGTGAGCACGATGGCGAACTCGTCCATCACCTCCCGCTTGATCCCTTCGATGTCGGATGGGTGGACATGTTCGCCCAACAGCCCTTCGGCAAGGTCCAGGCGCTGGCGCATGGCCGCCTCCATCGTACCGCGATGCTCCTCGTAGAAGGGATGGATGGTTCCGGCCATGCGGTATCTCCCACAGTCAATGGTGACCGGTCGGGCGCGACCGGCTCACGGGCGCTTGCCGCCCAACCGGGCGGCGATCTCCCCGACGATGCCGCGGCGGAACAGCAGCACGCAGGCGACGAAGATGACGCCGATCACCACCGGCACCGGCAGGTTGCTCGCCGCCAGATAATTCTCCAGCGTCACCACCAGCGCCGCCCCGACCACCGGCCCGAACAGCGTCCCGATGCCGCCGAGCAGGGTCATCAGAACCACCGCGCCGGACATCTGCCACTGCACATCGGTCAGGGTGGCGAGTTGGAAGACGATGGCCTTGGTGCCTCCGGCCAGCCCTGCCAGGGCCGCGGACAGGACGAAGGCCATCAGCTTGTAATGGTCGGTGCGGTAGCCGAGCGAGATGGCGCGCGGCTCGTTCTCACGGATCGCCTTCAGCACCTGACCAAAGGGCGAGTGCACGGTGCGCCAGATCACCACGAAGCCGAACAGGAAGACCGCCAGCACCGTGTAATACATCGCCATCGGCTGGCTGAGGTCGATCAGCCCGAACAGATGGCCGCGCGGCACCGCCTGGATGCCGTCCTCGCCACCGGTGAACTTGAGCTGGAGCGCCATGAAGAAGACCATCTGCGACAGCGCCAGCGTGATCATGGCGAAGTAGATGCCCTGCCGCCGGATCGCCAGCGCCCCGAAGGCCAGCCCGAGCGTCGCGGAAAAGGCGGTGCCCAGCAGGATGCCGAGTTCCGGCGGCAGCCCCCAGACCTTCACCGTGTGGGCGGTGATGTAGGCCGCTCCGCCGAAGAAGGCGGCGTGGCCGAAGCTCAGGAGACCGGCGAAGCCGATCAGCAGGTTGAAGGCGCAGGCGAACAGCGCGAAGCACAGCACCTTCATCACGAAGACGGGGTACAGCACGTAGGGCGCGGCGACCAGCACCAGCAGCAGCACGGCGAGCGCCAGAAGACCCGGCATGGCCGGTCGGGCGGGAGCCGCGGTGTCGCGGCGGACGGCTTGGATCTCGGTCGCCATGGGTCACCTCTCCCGCCCGAACAGGCCGGCGGGCTTGATCAGCAGCACCACGGCCATGATGACGAAGACGACGATGTTGGACGCTTCCGGATAGAACACCTTCGTCAGACCTTCCAACAGCCCCAGGCCGTATCCGGTCAGCACCGCCCCCAGGATCGACCCCATGCCGCCGATCACCACCACGGCGAAGACGACGATGATCAGGTTGGAGCCCATCAGCGGCGACACCTGGTAGATCGGGGCGGCCAGCACCCCGGCCAGCCCGGCCAGAGCGACGCCGAAGCCATAGGTCGCGGTGATCATCAGCGGCACGTTGATGCCAAAAGCCTGGACCAGCACCGGATTCTCGGTGGCGGCGCGCAGGTAGGCGCCGAGCTTCGTCCGCTCGATGGCGTACCAGGTGGCGAGGCAGACGACCAGCGAGGCGACGACGACCCAGCCCCGGTAATTGGGCAGGAACATGAAGCCGAGATTTTGCCCGCCGCGCAGCAGGTCGGGAATGGGATAGGGCTGGCCCGACACGCCGTAGAAATGGCGGAACGCCCCCTCCACGATCAGCGCGAGGCCGAAGGTCAGCAGCAGCCCGTAGAGATGGTCGAGCTTGTAGAGGCGGCTGAGCAGCGTCTTTTCCAGCACCACGCCGAAAGCGCCGACGACCAGAGGCGCCAGCAGCAGGGCCCACCAATAGCCGATCCCCGCCATGGTCAGCAGCAGCCACGCCACGAAGGCCCCCAGCATGTAGAGCGCGCCGTGGGCGAAGTTGATGACGTTGAGCATGCCGAAGATCACCGCCAGCCCGAGGCTGAGCAGCGCGTAGAAGGACCCGTTGATCAGCCCCAGCAGAAGCTGCCCGAACAGCGCCTGGGGCGGGATGCCGAAAATGGTGGACATGGTGGTTCGCCTCCGGCCGTTCTGCGCGGCGGGTGATCGCCCCGGCACCCAGCCCCGCGCGGTGGCGGGAAACCGGTCGCCGGGGCGGGCGGGAATCAGCCCGGCAGCTTGCAGCCGCTTTCCGCCATGGTGGCGAAGGCCTCGTCGCCGGGGATGGTGCGGATGATCTCGTAATAATCCCACGGCCCCTTGGACTCGCTGGGCTTCTTCACGCGGGCCAGATACATGTCGTGGACCATGCGCCCGTTCGGCAGGATCTTGCCGTTCTTGGCGAACATGTCGTTGACCGGCATTTCCTTCATCTTGGCGGCGACGGTCGGCCCATCGTCGGTCCCGGCCGCCTCGATGGCCTTCAGATAATGCTTCACCGAGGAGTAGCTGCCGGCCTGCACCATGGTCGGCATCTTGCCGGTCTTCGCCTTGTACTTCTCCGACCAGGCGCGCTTCTCGTCGTCCATGTCCCAGTAGAAGCCGGTGGTCAGGACGAGATCCTGGGCGACCTGGAGCCCCAGCGCGTGCACGTCCGACAGGAAGATCAGCAGCCCGGCCAGCTTCTGCTGCCCGCTCTGCGTCAGGCCGAACTCAGACGCCTGCTTGATCGAGGTGATGGTGTCGCCGCCGGCGTTGGCGAGGCCGATGACCTGGGCGCCCGACGACTGCGCCTGCAGCAGGAAGGAGGAGAAGTCCGCCGTGTTCAGCGGCGCGCGCACCGCGCCGACGACCGTGCCGCCGGCCTTCTTCACCTGCGCCGCCGTGTCGGTTTCGAGTTGGTGGCCGAAGGCGTAGTCGGCGGTCAGGAAGAACCAGCTCTTTCCGCCCTCCTTCACGATGGCCTGACCGGTGCCGACGGCCAGCGCGCGGGTGTCGTAGGCCCAGTGGAAGCCGGTGGGCGAGCAGGCGTCGCCGGTCAGGCGCGAGGTCGCAGGCCCCTGCATCAGGAAGATCGTCTTCTTCTCGCGCGTCACCTCCTGCACCGCCAGGGCGACGCCGGAGTTCGGCACGTCGACGATGACGTCCACCCCGTCGCGGTCGATCCATTCACGGGAGAGGTTGGAGCCGATGTCCGGCTTGTTCTGGTGGTCGGCCGAAACCACCTCGATGGGCTTGCCGAGAATCTTGCCGCCCACCTCCTCGACCGCCATGCGGACGGCGACCGCCGAGCCCTCGCCGCCCAAATCGGCGTAGAGGCCGGAGCGGTCGTTGAGGACGCCGATCTTCACGACGTCGCCGGAGATCTTGCCCTGCTGGGCCTGCGCAGAACCGACGGCCAGCGCGGCAAGCGCCGCCCCGGCAAGCAGACGTGCAATCATTCCATTCCTCCCGGTTCGAATTCGAACGTTTCTGCTTGTTGATTCAGACACCCAGATACGTGTGCAGCTTCTCCATGTTGGCGGCGAGCTGGTTGTTCGGGATCATGTCTACGACATGGCCTTCCTCCATCATGTAATGACGGTCGGCGATGGTGGCGGCGAAGCGGAAGTTCTGCTCCACCAGCAGGATGGTGAAGCCGCGCTGCTTCAGCTTGCGGACGGCCACCCCGATCTGCTCGATGATCACCGGGGCCAGCCCTTCCGTCGGCTCGTCGAGAAGGATCATGGTGGCGCCAGTGCGCAGGATGCGCGCGATGGCCAGCATCTGCTGCTCCCCGCCCGACAGCCGGGTGCCCTGGGTCGAGCCCCGGCCCTGCAGGTTGGGAAACAGCTCGTGGATCTGCTGGACCGTCATGCCGCCGTCCTTTACGACGGGCGGCAGGGTCAGGTTCTCATCGACGTTCAGCGAGGCGAAGATCCCGCGTTCCTCCGGCACATAACCGATGCCGAGGCGCGGAACCCTGTGCGGCGCCATGCCGATCAACTCCTGTCCCTGGAAGCGGATGGCGCCGGTGCGTTTGCCGACGATGCCCATGATCGAGCGCATGGTGGTCGTCTTTCCGGCGCCGTTGCGGCCCAGCAGAGTCACCACCTCCCCCTGGCGGACCTCCAGGTTTACGCCGTGCAGAACGTGGCTTTCGCCGTAGAAGGCGTGGAGATCGGAGACCTCCAGCATCGCGGTCCTCACCGTTGCGCCGTCAGGCATGTCCGCTCCCCATATAGGCTTCACGGACCTTCGGGTGGCGCGACACCTCGGCATAGGGGCCTTCGGCCAGGACCTCGCCGCGGGCCAGCACCGTGATCCAGTCCGACAGGTTGGCGACGACGGACAGGTTGTGCTCGACCATCAGGATCGTGCGGTTGGCCGAGACCCGCTTGATCAGCGCGGCGATGCGGTCGATGTCCTCGTGCCCCATGCCGGCCATCGGCTCGTCCAGCAGCAGCATCTCCGGCTCCAGGGCCAGCGTCGTGGCGATCTCCAGCGCGCGCTTGCGGCCGTAGGGAAGCTCCGCCGCCGAGTGGTGGGCGTAGCCGGCGAGCCCGACATCCTCCAGCAGCTCCATCGCCCGCCCGTTCAGCCGGTCGAGCACCGATTCCGATGTCCAGAAATGGAAGGAGTTGCCGAGCGGCCGTTGCAGCCCGACGCGCACATTCTCCAGCACCGACAGATGCGGGAACACCGCCGAGATCTGGAAGGAACGGATGATGCCCAAGCGCGCCACGTCCGCCGGCTTCACCGCGGTGATATCGCGCCCGTTGAACAGGATGGCGCCGTTGCTGGGTTGAAGGAACTTGGTGAGCAGATTGAAAACGGTCGTTTTTCCAGCCCCGTTGGGACCGATCAGCGCATGGATGGACCCCCGCTTCACCCGAAGGCTGACGTCGCGGACGGCGACGAAGCCCCGGAATTCCTTGGTCAGTCCGCGCGTCTCCAGAATGACGTCACTTGCCATATCCTCCCCATTCCCTGTTTTCAGCAGCCTTCCGCGAGACCGCCTGTTGTTTGGTTCAGGTTAGCAGCAATCTGTCACACGTACAGCTTACGGAAAGAACTTAATCCCGTCCATCCGGAAGCATCGAAGGCGTGACAAAGCGTGGCCGGGGGGCAGAACCGCCGGCAAAATGGTCTGTGGAAGGCCGTAACGCGGGCATGAAAAAAGCGGCCACGCTGGGCCGCACACCGACTCGCGACACGCCCCCGGCTTACAGGCCGGAGGCATGCCTTTCTCTTTCGACGCAGGAGCCGGAAACCGCGGTACCGATACGACTCAGGCGGCCGCGGATCAGGCCGCCGAGGTCAGCGGAAAGCCGCTGTAGTCGAGCGACGCGGACCAGAAGCGTTCGAGCTTGCGCAGGGTCTCGTTCGCCTTGACCAGTTCCTCGTCGCTGAAGCCGGCTTTCTCCAGCGCCGTGAGGTGGCGCTCGAACATGCGGCTGATCTTTTCGCGGAGATCGAGGCCCTTCTCCGACAGGCGGACGCGCACCGACCGGCGGTCGTGCGGCGAGCGCTCCTGCCCGAGATAGCCGTTCTCGACCATCTTCTTCACGTTGTAGGACACGTTGGAGCCGAGATAATAGCCGCGCGCCGTCAGTTCGCCGACGGTCATCTCGTCTTCGCCGATGTTGTAGAGGATCAGGCTCTGGACGTTGTTGATGTCCTGGATACCGAGCCGGTCAAGCTCGGTCTTCAGCACCTCGAGAAAGTGGCGGTGAAGCCGTTCGATCAAGAGGATGCTTTCATAATAGGGTTTGCGCACCGCGGTCTCCTTTGGCTCGTACCGGACATGGGCCGACCTGTGGCCTTTCCGGGGTCCTTAAGGGGAGATTAACCGATCATTGTCCGGCAATCACCTCAATAATGCCCCAAAAGCACAGCCCGGGTTGTAGAACAGCCTGGCCCTGCGGAATACGCCCGTCCTGCCGTGCCAAGCCCCGTCGCGTGCCGGGATGTGCCTCGAATCCGGACACCCCAGCGGCGTTCCCGCCCGGCGAACCGGGCGGCAAGCCGACCCGTCCATTCCGACCTTTCACAACAACGGTCAGGTTTGAGACAAGTCCCGCAAGGATTTCCCCGATACTAACGCAGAAACGCGCGGAATGTGCCCGCATCTGCGCACGTTCTGAGTGCAATAAAGGGGGGCAGGCCTCTTCATTCGGTAAAGCGCAAATCCCCGCCAACGGGTTCGGCGAAGTAACCGGCAACCTCTTCGGCCGTCACCTCCGCCAGAGAAGCGGGCGACCAGCGCGGGTTCCGGTCCTTGTCCACCAGCGCCGCGCGGATGCCTTCGTAGACATCATGGCGGGCGAGGAAGGCGAGGCTGAGGCGAAGCTCCTGGATCATGCAGCCGTCGAAGTCCAGCCGGGCGCCGCGGCGCAGCGCCTCAAGCGTCACCTTCAGGCTGGTCGGCGACACCCGCTTGAGCGTGGCGAGCTGGCCGGCGGCCCACTCCGTGCCCTCGGCCTCCAGGGCGGCGACGATGGCCTCCACCGCGTTGTGGGCGTAGCAGCGGTCGATGGCCGCACGGTTGGCGGCAACCGGCGGTTCGCCGGCCTCCTCGCGATGGCGCGCGACCGCCTCGTCGGCCGGCACGCCGTCGGCCAGCTCGGCGATCAGCGACTTCAGCTTGGCGCTGGGCACGAAGGCGTCGGCGGCGCCGACCTCGATCATGTCGGCCGCCTTCAGACGGTCGCCGGTCAGGCCCAGCCAGATGCCGACCTGTCCGGGCAGGCGCGGCAGGAAATAGGTGCCGCCGACGTCCGGATAGAGCCCGATGCCCGTCTCCGGCATGGCGAACATCGTCCGCTCGGTCACGATCCGATGCGACCCGTGCACCGACAGACCGACGCCACCGCCCATGCTGATGCCGTCGATCAGCGCCACATAGGGCTTGGGGCAGGTGTGGATCAGGCGGTTGAGGACATACTCCTCGCTGAAGAAGGCGCGGATGGCGGCGCCATCGCCCTGCCCCGCCTTGGCGGCCTTGCCCGTCTCGTACAGGTTCACCACGTCGCCGCCGGCGCAGAAGGCCTTCTCCCCCGCGCCCTGCACGACGATGGCCTTGACCTCGGGATCGGCGATCCAGGCGCGCAGCTGCGGATCGAACAGGCGGATCATGCCCAGCGTCAGGGCATTCAGCGCCTTCGGGCGGTTCAGCGTCACCAGCCCGATGGAGCCGCGGCGTTCGAACAGGATCTCGGCGAACTGGATTTCGGCGATCTGGGTCTGGGCGGGGTCGCTCATGGTTCCGGTCGTTTCCATTTGTTCGTTTGTGGGGCGGATTTGTTGGTTTCGGGCGATGATACGGGCGGCGGGCGGCGTGTCAAACCGCGGTTTCGCAGCGCAGCGTCGCGGAACACCGCGCCTGCCCCAGCCGTTGCCGCACCCACAGTCATGAGCGGGATGGTTCCATGATGGCAGCCTCAGCAGCGCAAGCGTCACGTCAGGAGGGAGCGGGCCGCAAGACGGCCATCGTCCTCAACCGGTCCGCGGGAACGCTGGCCGGACAGCCGATCGACGACACGGTGGCGGCGATCCGCAGCGCTTTCGAGCGGCACGGGGCGGAGGTGTCGCTGACCGCGGTGGAGCCGGCCGACTGCGAATCGGAGATCCGCAAGGCCATCGAGTCCGACGCGGAGCTGGTCATCGTCGGCGGCGGCGACGGGACCATCCACACCGCGGTCAACATGATCATGCCCACCGGGAAGACCCTGGGCATCCTGCCGCTCGGCACCATGAACCTGCTGGCGCGCGACCTGAAGACCCCCCTGGACCTCGACGAGGCCTACGAGGCGCTGGCCGCCGGCGAGGTGAGCAGCATCGACGTGGCGGAGGTGAACGGCGAGATCTACCTGAACAGCTCCGTCCTTGGCTTCTACCCCCAGGTGGTTCAGGAGCGCGAGGAGAAGCGCAAGCGGCACCGTCTGCTGAAATGGCCGGCGATGGCGCTCGCCATGGTCCGCACCTTCCGCCGCCTGCCCCTGCTCGACGTGCGCATCGATTGGGGCGACGGGCCGCGCCGCGTGCGCACCCCGATTCTGGTGGTGTCCAACAACCCGTTCGACGGCGAGGCGGGCAGCATGCTCCTGCGCCGCAACACGCTCGCTTCCGGCAAGCTCGGCGTCTATGTGGCGCGGCAGCGCGATCCCTGGGGGCTGTTGCGGCTGATGGGGCGCACCATGCTCGGAACCTGGCAGCAGGATGAGGAGTTGGAAACGCTGACGGCAACGCAACTGACGGTGCACAGCCGGCGCCGCCGGCTGAAAATGGTCAACGACGGCGAAATCCTTCAGATGGAGCCGCCGCTGAACTACCGCATCCGCCACAAGGCGCTGAAGATCCTGCTGCCCAAGGCGGCCCCGGAGGGGAATGGAACGGCGGACGGTGCGTGATCGGAGAGGGCGCGTGATCGGAGAGGGCGTATGACCGCAAAGATCGTCAGGGAGGCGTCGTGAAGAAGCTCGCCCACATCTCGGACCTGCATTTCGGGCGGATCGACCCGCTGGTGGTCGACGGCCTGCTGGCCGACCTGACGGCGGCGCGGCCCGACCTGATTGTCATCTCCGGCGATCTGGTCCAGCGCGCCAAGGCCCGCCATTTCCTGGAGGCGCGGGCCTTCCTGGAGAAGCTGCCCTTCCCCTATCTGGTCGTGCCGGGCAACCATGACATTCCGGTGTACAACGTGGTGCGCCGCTTCCTCGACCCGTTCGGCAACTACAAGCGCTACATCACGACCGACCTCAGCCCCTTCCACATCGATTCGGAAATCGCCGTTCTGGGGATCAACACGGCGCGCTCGGTGATCACGGATTTCTCCGAAGGGCGCATGAACAAGGCCCAGATCAAGCGCGTGCGGGAGGTGTTCTGCGAGGTGCCGGACACCGTCTTCAAGGTGCTGTTCACCCACCACCCCTTCCTGCCGCCGCCCGACGCGCCGAAGACGAAGCTGGTCGGGCGGCACAAACTGGCACTGCCGGCGCTGGAAAGCTGCGGCGTGGACCTGCTGCTGGCCGGGCACCTGCACCGCGCCTATTCCGGCGACATCATGACCCACCACACCCAGGTGGCCCGCTCCATCCTGGTCGCCCAGGCCTCCACCGCGACGTCCACGCGCCTGCGCAACGAGGCCAACGCTTACAACCTCATCGCCATCGAGCCGCCGCGCGTCACCTTCGAGGTGCGGTCCTGGGAGGGGGCGGCCTTCACCGGCGGCCTCGTCTCGCAATGGCGCAAGGACGGGCACCGCTGGGTCATGGAGATGCAGGACTCGGGATTCAGACCTGTGAGCGGTGCGGCTTGAGTCGCGGCGGCCATGCGGCGTAGGATCGCGCCGCAAGTTTTAAGAGCACATCAGGGCCCCCGCATGTCCGCTTCGCATTTCCGGTCCCCGGCGTCCTTCCCGCGCACCCGGCTGCGCCGCAACCGCGCCGACGCCTGGACCCGCCGCCTCGTCGCCGAGAACCGCCTGACCGTGGACGACCTGATCTGGCCGGTCTTCGTCATCGAGGGGCAGAACCAGCGGGTGCCGGTGGCCTCCATGCCCGGCGTGGAACGGCTGACCATCGACCTGCTGACCGAGGCTGTGGCCGCGGCCGGCGACCTCGGCATTCCCTGCGTCGCCCTGTTCCCGGTCGTCGGCGCCGAGGGCAAGTCGGAGGACGCGGCAGAGGCCTACCGCCCCGACAACCTGATGAACCGCGCCATCCGCGCGCTGAAGGCCGCGGTGCCGCATGTCGGCATCCTGGGCGATGTGGCGCTGGACCCCTACACCACCCACGGCCACGACGGCTTGCTGCGCGACGGCTACATCCAGAACGACGAGACGGTCGAGGTGCTGGCCCGGCAGGCGCTGTCGCAGGCCGACGCCGGCGTGGACATCGTCGCCCCGTCGGACATGATGGACGGCCGCATCGGCCTGATCCGCGACCGGCTGGACAGCCATGGGCATGAGCTGGTGCGGCTGTGCTCCTACGCCGCCAAATACGCCTCGGCCTTCTATGGCCCCTTCCGCGACGCGGTGAATTCCGGCGGTTTCCTGAAGGGCGACAAGAAGACCTACCAGATGAACCCCGCCAACACCGACGAGGCCCTGCACGAGGTCGCCCTCGACCTGCAGGAAGGGGCGGACATGGTGATGGTGAAGCCAGGCCTGCCCTATCTGGACATCATCCGCCGGGTGAAGGACACCTTCGCCGTTCCGACCTTCGCCTATCACGTCTCCGGCGAGTACGCGATGCTGCGCGCCGCCGCGCAGAACGGCTGGCTGGATTACGACAAGGCGCTGCTGGAGACCCTGACCGGCTTCAAGCGCGCCGGCTGCGACGCGGTCCTGACCTACGGCGCCGTGGACGCCGCGCGGCGGCTGCAGGAGGGCTGACCCTTCCGCGCGGGGCCGCGCTGCGGCACGGCCCCGGCCCGTCTATTAAGTTCTGCCCGTCACTTCGGCGTGCCCTTCCACACCTGGAACTGCGGCGTTTCCAGCAGCAGGTCGGCGTGGCCGAAGGCCGTCTTGAACAGCTTGCCCACCCCCGCCGTCCGCTGGGTCACCGCGACCAGCGAGCCGCGCAGCTTCAAATACTGCTTGGTGCCGGCGACCAGGGCCTCCAGCATCCCGAAATCCTCGTCCTTGCCGCGGTGGAGCGGCGGGTTCGAGACGATCAGCCCGAAGCGTTCCCGCGCGCCGAGGCCGCCCAGCCCGTCACTCAGCACGCACTCCGCGTCCGGCACGTTCTGGCGGGCGGCGTGCAGCGCCACCGCGTCGATGTCCAGCAGGGTCAGCCGGGCGTCCGGCGTGCGCTCGCGCACGGCCCGCGCGATCACCCCGGCGCCGCAGCCGAAATCGAGGACGGCGGTGCCGGCCGCGATCTCCGGCAGAACCTGGAGCAGGCATTCCGTGCCGGTGTCGAGACGGCCATGGGCGAACAGGCCGGGATAGGACACCAGATCGAGCGCGCCGTCACGCCCCGGCAGCGGCAGGGCGACGGTTTCCCGCCAATCCTCCAGATTGCCCCTGGCCGAGTCGTTGGTCCGGCGGGTTTCCAGCAGGCGCGCGCGGCGCTTGATGGTCAGCGTCTCCACGCCTTCCGCCAGCCCGTCGAACCGCTTCGGCGCGGAGGTGATGCCCTCGTCGTTGCTGCCGGCAATCCACAGCGGCGCCCCCGCCGGCAGGCGGGCAGCCAGGGCGTGCAGGGCCATCTCGAAGGCGGCCCAGCCGCGCGGCAGGCGCAGGACCGCACCGTCGAAGGCGCCGTCCGCCGGCCAAGGCGTGGCCGGCTTGCCGTCCAGCCCCAGGCGGTGCCAGGAGACGACCTCCGCCCCGCCGTCGGTCAAGGCCTCTTCCATAGCGCCGTCGGTGTCGCCGGCCACCAGGATGCGGCCCTGCGGGCGGCGCTCGGCCAGGGCCTCCGCGGCGACGCCGGCCACGGTGGAATCGCGGTCGGTCGCGCGGTTGGACAATCGGCTCACTAGGGTCTTCCTTTTATCCCCGGTCGCGCATCAGGCGCGCCTTGTCGCGCTGCCATGTCCGTTCCTTCTCGGACTCGCGCTTGTCGTGCTTCTTCTTGCCGGCGGCCAAGCCCACCTCGACCTTGGCGATGCCGCGGTCGTTGAAATAGACGGACATCGGGATCAGCGTGATCCCCTTCTGCTTGATGGCGCCCATGAGCTTGCTCAGCTCGCGGCGGTGCACCAGCAGCTTGCGCGGCCGCTTGGTCTCGTGCTGAAGCCAGCGTCCCGCCTGCCCGTATTCCGGGATGTAGGCGTTGAACAGGTACAGTTCCCCGTTCTTGAGGCCGGCGTACGCCTCGTTGATGCTGGCACGGCCGCCGCGCAACGACTTCACCTCGGTGCCGGTCAGGATCAGACCGGCCTCCATGGTGTCTTCGATGAAATAGTCGAAGCGTGCGCGGCGGTTCTGTGCCGCGATGCGCCTTGGTTCGGGCTCGCGGGCGGCCACGGATCCTCCTTCCCTGGGGCGGGGTGCTGCCGTCCCTTAGGACAGCAGCCCGGCCTTCTTCATCGCGTCGCGGACGGTGGTCCGCGTGCTTTCCGACGCGGCGATCAGCGGCAGGCGAACCTCGTCCGAGGACTTGCCGAGCAGGCTGGCGGCGTATTTCACCGGGGCCGGGCTCGTCTCCACGAACATGGAATCGTGCAGCGGGGTCAGCAGGTCGCGGTACTTGTAGGCGGTGGCGAGGTCGCCCTTCCGCCAAGCGTCCTGCATCGCGGCGCACTGGGCCGGCGCGATGTTCGCCGTCACCGAGATGCAGCCGACGCCGCCCTGCGCGTTGAAGGCGAGCGCCGTCGCGTCCTCGCCCGAGAGCTGGATGAAGTCGGGACCGACCTCCTGCAGCAGGCGGACCGGACGGGCCAGATCGGCCGTGGCGTCCTTCACGCCGATGATGTTCGGCAGCTTGGCGAGGCGGGCCATCGTTGCCACCGACATATCCACGACACTGCGGCCGGGAATGTTGTAGATAACGATCGGCAAATCCGCCGCGTCATGGATCGCTTTGAAATGCTGGTACAGACCTTCTTGCGTCGGCTTGTTGTAATAGGGCGTGACGACCAGCGCCGCGGTGGCGCCGGCCTTCTTGGCGTGCTGGGTCAGCGCGATCGCCTCCTCGGTGGAGTTCGACCCGGTGCCGGCGACGACCGGAACCTTCCCGCCCGCGGCCTCGATGCACAGCTCGACGACCCGGTTGTGCTCCTCGTGGGAGAGGGTGGGCGACTCGCCCGTGGTGCCGCACGGAACGAGACCGTGTGTGCCCTGCGCAACCTGCCACTCGACGAAGGACTGGAAGGCGGCCTCGTCCACTTTCCCGTTTTTAAACGGGGTCAAAAGAGCGACGATGGAACCGTACAACATGCCTGCCACCTCCGACGGACTACAAGAAAAGTGTCGCGCACCTTAGCCGCACCCGTTCCCCCGAGCAAGAGCGCCCGGATGATCATCCGACATGCCACCCGTTTCGCCACCCGTTCCGCCATTGCCGCCGCCCTGCTGGGACTGATCGTGCTGGCCCAGCCCGCCGGGGCGGCCAGCCTGACGGCGCAGGACCTCGCCGTCTACCGGCAGGCCTTCAAGGCCGCCGACAACGACCGGCACGACGAGGCGATGCGCCTCGCCGCACAGGCGTCCAACAAGCTGCCGGCCAAGGTGATCCGCTGGATGGCCCTGGCGACTCCCGGCGGCGGCAGCTTCGACGAGATCGCCGCCTTCATCCGCGAGAACGGCGACTGGCCCAACCAGGCGCAGCTCCGCCGTCAGGCGGAAAAGGCGATGCCCATCGACCTGGACGAGGACCGGGTGCTCGCCTGGTTCAAGCAGTACCCGCCGCTGTCCAACGAAGGCTTCATGCGCCACGCCGACACGCTGCTGGCGACTGGCAACGCCGAGCGGGCGGTGCGGTTGGTGCGCGACCGCTGGGTCGAGGCGAACTTCACGTCGGCGGACGAGGAGCAGTTCCTGGCCCGCTACCGCTCCCACCTGCGCCCGCAGGAGCACAAGGCGCGCATCGACCGGCTGCTGTGGGAACGCCAGGAAGCCGCGGTGCGCCGCATGCTGCCCTTCTTCGACGAGGCCTACGACCTGCTGATCGAGGCGCGGATCGCGCTGGACAGCGACGCCAAGAACGCCGACGCGGCGCTGGCGCGCGTCCCCGCCTCCCTGCGCAACGACCCCGGCCTGCTGTTCGACCGCGCCCGCTACCGCCGCCGCAAGGGCGACGACGCGGGGGCGCTGGAGATCATCGCCCAGGCGCCCAAGGACATGGGCCGCCCGCAGGCCTGGTGGACGGAGCGCCACATCCTGGCCCGCCGCGCCATGGTGAACGGCGACCACAACCTCGCCTACCGGCTGGTGACGGCGCACGGGCAGACCGAGGGCAGCGGCGCGGCGGAGGCGGAGTTCCTCGCCGGCTTCCTGGCGCTGCGCTTCCTCGACGACCCGTCGAGCGCCTTCAACCACTTCCACAAGCTCTACCGCTCCGTCGGCGCGCCCATCAGCAAGGCGCGCGGCGCCTACTGGTGCGGGCGTGCGGCCGAGGCGCTGGGCCAGACCGCGCAGGCCAAGGACTGGTACGCCAAGGCCGCCCAGTATGGCACGACCTTCTACGGCCAGCTCGCCGCCCGCCATGCCGGGAACGGGCGCATCGCCCTGCCCGCCGAGCCGCGCGTGTCCAACGCCGACGCCACCGCCTTCGAGCGGCGCGAGGTGGTGCGCGTGACCAAGCTGCTGGCGGAGATCGAGGGCAACACCGACGAGCGGGTGACCGCCTTCCTGCGCCGCATCAGCCTCGACGCCAAGGAGCCGGCGGATTACGTGCTGGCCGCCAAGCTGGCCCGCGAGGTCGGGCGCCGCGACCTCGCCGTCGCCGCCGCGAAGGACGCCGCACAGAACGACGTGTTCCTGGTGGAAGCCGGCTACCCGATGATCGAAAGCCGGCCGGCCGCTCCGGAAATCGCCCTGGTGCACGCCATCATCCGGCAGGAGAGCACCTTCAACACCCGCGTGGTGTCGTCGGCCGGGGCGCGCGGCCTGATGCAGCTCATGCCCGGAACGGCGCAGCTGGTCGCCGGCAAGCTGGGCGTCAAGCACGACACCGCCAAGCTGATCAGCGACCCGGACTACAATGTGCGGCTCGGTTCGACCTATCTGGCGGACATGATCGACCGCTTCAACGGCTCCTACATCATGGCCATCGCCGCCTACAACGCCGGCCCGACCCGCGTGCGCCAATGGATCGACACCTACGGCGACCCGCGCGGCGAAGCGATCGACGCCGTGGACTGGCTGGAGCTGATTCCGATCTACGAGACCCGCAACTACGTCCAGCGGGTCATGGAGGCCATGCTGGTCTATCGGGCGCGCATCCAGGGCGCCAAGGCGGAGCTGAACCTGGACAAGGAAATCCGTCGTTGATATCCCGGCGGTCCTTCGTCCCCACCGGACGAGGGACCGTCGCACCGATCAAAGACGAATATTCGAAAGTCACAAAAGCCGGCTTATCTCTGTCACATACCGAAATCGAAATCGTCCAATTTTCGCCCTTTTCGTCTGAAGTGGTAACTCTTCTTCCTGTCCGGAAGATGAATTGCATTTAATGCTCTATTAACCACAACCCGACAGAATTCCCACGCACGGACGCACCGTGTTTCTCTTTATTCCGTGATTGGGAGCCTACCATGCCAGCACCGATGGTCGCCGATGAAGTCCGCCAGGCGTGCCGCATCCACGCGCGCCTTTTAGACGCCTTCATCGCCTTGACGGAACAGGAGCTGACACAGCTCGCCCCTGGTTTCGCCGAGGAAAGCCTCATGGAATCGCTGGAGAAGATGCGCGCCGCCCGCAAGAGCTACGGCGCTCTGGGCGGTGTCGTCGCCCTGGAGGTGGTGGCGTCGAACGCCGCCTGACCACAGGCTGGCGTTCGGACAGGCCTTCCATTCGGGAACAGGGGACCGCTATTCCTGCGGCGTGTCCCCGTTGCCCGCGCCACCGGACTGCCGACGCTGCACCTCGCGCCATTTGGCGACGTTCCGGTTGTGATCCGGCAAAGTCTTCGCAAAGACATGCCCGCCACCTCCGTCGGCGACGAAGTATAGGAAGTCGTGCTTTTCCGGGTGGAGCGCCGCCTGGATGGACGCCCGTCCGGGGTTGGCGATCGGTCCCGGCGGAAGCCCCGCGGCGACGTAGGTGTTGTAGGGCGACTCGAACTTCCAGTCGTTGCGGGTCAGAGCCCGTCCCAACTCTCCGCTGCCATCGGTCAGCGCGTAGATCACCGTCGGGTCCGACTGGAGCTTCATGCCGGTCTCCAGGCGGTTGACGAAGACGCCTGCGACCTTGGCGCGCTCCGCCGCCACGCCGGTTTCCTTCTCCACGATGGACGCCATGGTCAGCGCCTGCTGCGGAGTCTCGTAAGGCAGGTCCGGACCGCGGTTCTTCCAGGCCTCGCTCAGAGCCTGGGTCATCGCGTGCTGCATCCGCTCGATCAGGGCCGAACGCGAATCGCCGTAGGAATAGTGATAAGTTTCAGGCAGTACGGTCCCGTCTTTCGGAACCGTCTTCAACTCGCCGCTCAGCGCCGGCTCGGCATCGAGCAGCGCCACCACCTGCGCGGCGGTCAGCCCCTCCGGCACCGTGAAGCGGCGGACCACCGTCTTGCCCTGGCGCAGCATCTCCAGGACGCCATCCACGCTGATGCCCGCTGGGAACGCGTACTCGCCGGCCTTCAGCGGCCCCTGGAGCTTCGCGGCGAACAGGAAGAGGATCGGGGACTCGACGACTCCCGCGTCTTCCAAGGTTAGCGCGATCGCTTCCAGCCCGCTCCCGCGCGGAATGACAACCGTTTCGGCATGCTCTAGGGGTCCGGGGGCCATCACGCGGAGGGCACCCCAGAACACCAACCCGCTGCCCGCGGTGAGGACGGTCAACGCCCCCGCCGCGATTCGGAGGCCCCAACCCATCGGCGGTCTCCGCGATGCTTCGCCGCTCAGGCGAATTCCTTGAAGACCAGGGAGGCGTTGGTGCCGCCGAAGCCAAAGGAGTTCGACAGCGCGGCCCGCACGCGGCGCTCCTGCGCAACCTTCGGAACGAGGTTGACGCCGAGGCAGCTCTCCGAGGGGTTCTCAAGGTTCAGCGTCGGCGGAACCAGGCTGTGGTTGATCGCCTTGATCGAATAGATCGCCTCGACCGCGCCGGCGGCCCCCAACAGGTGGCCGATGGCCGACTTGGTGGAGGACATCGCGACGTTGTCCATCGCCGCGCCAAACAGACGCTTCACCGCGCCCAGCTCGATCTCGTCGCCCAGCGGCGTCGACGTGCCGTGCGCGTTGACGTAATCGATCTCCGACGGCTCCATTCCGGCCCGCTTCAGCGCGTTGCGCATGGCGCGGAAGCCGCCGTTGCCATCCTCCGCCGGGGCGGAAATGTGGTAGGCGTCGCCGGACATGCCGTAGCCGACCACTTCGGCGTAGATGTGGGCGCCGCGCTTCTTGGCGTGCTCCAGCTCCTCGAGGACGACGACACCGGCGCCCTCGCCGATCACGAAGCCGTCGCGGTCCTTGTCGTAGGGACGCGACGCCTTTTCCGGCGTGTCGTTGAAATTCGTGGACAGGGCGCGCATGGCGGCAAAACCGCCGACGCCCAGGCGGCTCACCGCCGCTTCCGTGCCGCCGGCGACCATCACGTCGGCATCACCCAGCATGATCAGGCGCGAAGCGTCGCCGATGGCGTGCGCGCCGGTCGAGCAGGCCGTGACCACCGCGTGGTTCGGGCCCTTGAAGCCGTGCTGGATGGAGATGTGACCGGACGCCAGATTGATGAGGCAGGCCGGAATGAAGAAGGGGGAAATGCGGCGCGGACCCTTTTCGGCCAGCGTGACCGCACCGTCGGCGATGCCCGGCAGGCCACCGATGCCCGAGCCCACCATGACGCCGGTGAGTTCGCGCTCCTCCTCGGTCTGGGGAACCCAGCCGGAATCCTTGATCGCTTCGTGGGCGGCGGCGATGGCGAAGATGATGAAATCATCCATCTTCCGCTGGTCCTTCGGCGGAACGAAGGCATCGGGGTTGAACAACCCGTCGCCATCCCCGCGCGGAACCTGCCCGGCAACTTTCGAGGCCAGATCGGAGGCGTCAAAACCCGTGATGGCGCGGATGCCCGATTGGCTGGCGGTCAAACGCTCCCAGTTGAGCTTGTGGCCGACACCGAGCGGCGTGACCAGACCAAGGCCGGTAACGACGACACGTCTCATGGGGTATTCCTTGACCTTTCCTCGGAAAACTCAGCGACGGCCAGGCCACTTCGGAAAGCTGCCTGGCCTTCTTGCGCCACGCCTGATCAGGCCGCGGCGTTCGCCTTGATGAAGTCGATGGCGTCCTTCACCGTCAGAATCTTCTCGGCGGCGTCGTCCGGAATCTCGCAGCCGAACTCTTCCTCGAAAGCCATAACCAGCTCGACCGTGTCGAGGCTGTCGGCGCCGAGATCGTCGATGAAGGAGGCGTTCTCCGTCACCTTCGACTCCTCGACCCCGAGGTGGTCCACAACGATCTTCTTAACGCGCTCGGCGACATCGCTCATTTTTTAAGACCTTCCAATCCTTGAGACCGCTCGGGCGAATTCGGCCGGCTCAACACGCGGCTGCGTGCCTTCCTGCCACAAAAAGCCCCGTCCGATAACACATTTTTAGAGCCTTGACCAGCGCCCGCGGGCGCCGGTCCGAACCTCCGGTTCAGGCAGCGAATCCGCCTCAGATCATGGCCATGCCGCCGTTGATGTGCAGCGTCTGGCCGGTGACATAGGCGGCCTCATCGCTCGCCAGGTACACGACTCCGGCGGCGATTTCCCCCGGCTCGCCCATGCGGCCGGAAGGAATGGCGGTGAGCAGCTTGTCCTTCTGCTCGGAATTCAGGGCGTCGGTCATCGCCGTGGTGATGAAACCCGGCGCGACGCAGTTCACGGTGATGCCGCGCGACGCGACCTCCGCGGCCAGCGACTTCGACATGCCGATCATGCCGGCCTTGGAGGCGGCGTAGTTGGCCTGGCCGGGGTTGCCGGTGACGCCGACGATCGAGGTGATGCCGATGATGCGGCCCCAGCGGCGCTTCATCATGCCGCGCAGCACGGCGCGCGACAGGCGGAAGGCGGCGGTCAGGTTGACGTCCAGCACCGACTGCCAGTCGTCGTCCTTCATGCGCATGGCCAGCTGGTCGCGGGTCAGGCCGGCGTTGTTCACCAGGATGTCGATCTGGCCGAGGGCGGCCTCCGCGTCCTTGGCGAGCTGCTCGGTGCCGGCGGCGTCGGCGAGGTTGCCGGGCACCACCAGGGCGCGCTCGCCCAGTTCGGCGGCGAGCGACTCCAGCGGCGCGACGCGGGTGCCGGACAGGGCGACGGTGGCGCCCTGCGCGTGCAGCGCGCGGGCGATCTGCGCCCCGATGCCACCCGAGGCGCCGGTGACCAGCGCCTTCTTTCCGGTCAGGTCGAACATGGAATGCCTCACAGGGTCTTCAGGAACGATTCGACGTCGGCCGGGCCCTGAACGGAGGTGCCGGCCAACTCCTTGTCGATGCGCTTGGCGAGACCCGACAGCACCTTGCCCGAGCCGAGTTCGACCAGCGTGTCAACGCCCTGCTCCTTCATATAGAGCACGCTTTCGCGCCAGCGAACCATGCCGGTCACCTGCTCCACCAGAAGGCGGCGGATCTCGTTGGGGTCCGACACGGCCGACGCGGTCACGTTGGCGACCACCGGAACCACCGGCGCGCCGATCGTCACAGTGGCCAGGGCTTCGGCCATGGCGTCGGCGGCGGGCTGCATCAGCGGGCAGTGGAAGGGCGCGCTGACCGGCAGACGCACGGTGCGCTTCAGCCCGCGCTCCGCCGCGATCACGATGGCGCGCTCGATGGCCTCGGCGTGGCCGGAGATCACCACCTGACCCGACGAGTTGTCGTTGGCGACGGTGCAGACCTCGGTCTGACCCGCAGGGGTCTTGGCGGCGTCGGCGGCGATGGCCTGGGCCTGCTCCAGCTCGGCGCCCAGCAGGGCGGCCATGGCGCCCTGCCCGACCGGCACGGCCTTCTGCATGGCCTGGCCGCGCAGCTTCAGCAGGCGCGCGGTGTCGGCCAGGGTGAAGGCACCGGCGGCGCACAGGGCCGAGTATTCGCCGAGCGAATGGCCGGCGACGAAAGCCGCGTGCCTGGTCAGGTCGAGCCCGCCCTGGTCCTTCAGCACCCGCATGACGGCGACGCTGACGGCCATCAGGGCCGGCTGGGCGTTCTCGGTCAGCGTCAGGTCGGCCTCGGGGCCTTCGAACATCAGGCGGGACAGGCGCTGGTTCAGCGCGTCGTCCACCTCTTCAAAGGTGAGCCGCGCGACCTCGAACGCCTCGGCCAGCTCACGGCCCATGCCGACGGCTTGGCTGCCCTGGCCCGGAAAGACGAACGCCCTGGTCATGCTGTCTGGGAACCCTAGTAAAAAGGCGCGCCACCCGCGGCGCTGCCGTTGAATTCGGCGACAGTCATACCCGGCCTTTCGGGCAAGTCAAGCGATGCTCAACGTTGAAGGGATGGAATTGGTGCCTTTCTGTTGCTTTTCCGGCGTTTTTTCATTGCTGCGATGCAAAGGCCAATGGAGAAAAGGGCCATTCTAGGGTGCAGCGAAGGCGGCGACGCCGGAATCGCCGACGGGCTCGTGTTTCCGCTTGTCGGAATGGGGCTTTTGTGCATACTGCGCCGCTTCATAACTCCTTGCCGGTGGCCCGCGTGCCGTCGGCTAGGCCCGGGCGGCTGATCCTGTCCATAGGGGATGGGGCGCAGCGCCGGACCATGAACAGCCATGGGGAGTACAATGGCTCTTTACGAGTGCGTGCTGATCGCGCGCCAGGACATCTCGGCCGCCCAGGCCGAGCAGCTCGGCGAGCAGTTCGCCCAGATCATTCGCGACAACGGCGGCCAGGTCGCCAAGACCGAATACTGGGGTCTGAAGACGCTCACCTACAAGATCAAGAAGAACCGCAAGGGTCACTACACCCTGTTCAACCTTGACGCCCCCGCCGCCGCCGTCCTCGAGATGGAGCGCAACATGGGCATCAACGAGGACGTGCTGCGCTTCATGACCGTCCGCGTCGATGCGCTGGACGCCAACCCGTCGGTGATGATGCAGAGCCGCGGCGAGCGTGGTGACCGCGGCGATCGCGGCGACCGCGGCCCGCGCCGCTTCGACGATCGTGGCCCGCGCCCGCCGCGTCGCCAGGAGCCCACCGTTGCCGAAGGGGAGAACGCCTAAATGTCCGACAAGCAGACCTCGGGCGCTCCGGCCCGCACCGGTGGCGGTCCCCGCCGTCCGTTCTTCCGCCGCCGCAAGACCTGCCCGTTCTCGGGCGCGAACGCCCCGGCGATCGACTACAAGGACGTCAAGCTCCTGTCCCGCTTCATCTCCGAGCGTGGCAAGATCGTGCCGAGCCGCATCACCGCGGTTTCCGCGAAGAAGCAGCGCGAACTCGCCCGCGCCATCAAGCGCGCCCGTTTCCTGGCCCTGCTTCCCTACGTGGTGAAGTAAGGACCTGAAGCGGACAACAGGCAAAGGCAATCCCATGGCCTCGCCCCTGGCCGCCCCTCTGGCGGCTGCCATCGGTGTCGGCGTGGTCAGCGCTTTCTTCTATCTCGCCGTTCTGTTCGGCGGGTTCGGGGCGCTGATCCTGGGCTATCTGGCGCCGCTGCCGCTGTTCCTCGCGGGACTGTGGCTCGGCTCCACCGCCTCCCTTCTCGCCGGTGCGGCGGGGACGGTGGCGGTCCTGGCGGTGTCGTCCAGCGTCCTGGTGTCTCTCGCCTATCTGGTGACCGCGGCTGTCCCGGTCATCCTGGTGGTGCGGCAGGCGCTGCTGGCGCGGGCGGCTCCCGACGGGAGTGTTGAATGGTATCCTCCGGGCCGGCTCCTGATGGCGCTGACCGGAATGGGACTGGCGGGCCTTCTGGGTGCCGCGGTTCTGACGCTCGATCAGCCCGGCGGGCTGGAGGGCGCGGTGCGGGAAACGCTGAGCCGCATGGCGGACCAGATGTTCTCCGCGCAGGGCCAGCCGGCCCCGGACCCGCAGGACATCTGGATGGCCGAGGTGTTGCCGGGCTTCGCGGTGATCTCATGGCTCGTCATGACGATCGTCAACGGAGCCCTGGCGCAGGGCGTCCTGATGCGGTTCGGCCGCAACAAGCGCCCGGCCATGCGGCTGGATGATCTGGAACTGCCACGGTGGCTCGCCACCGCGTTCCTGCTGACCATGGTGGCCGCCTCGCTGGCGTCGGACCCGGTCGGGTTCCTCGCGGTCAACGCCGCGCTGATCCTGTCCCTGCCATTCGCCTTTGCCGGGCTTTCGGTGGTGCATGTGTTCGCCCGAAGCCGATCGGCCAAGCTGCCGATCCTCATCGGGTTCTACATGTTCCTGTTTCTTTTCGGTTGGCCGATCGTGCTGATGGTCGGTCTGGGCATGATCGAGCAATGGATTGGGCTGCGTCGCCGTCTCCGGCCCGCCGGCCCCGATCAGGAGGACGAGTGATGGAAGTTATTCTGCTGGAGCGGGTCGAGAAGCTCGGCCAGATGGGCCAGGTCGTGAAGGTGCGTCCCGGCTTCGCCCGCAACTATCTGCTGCCGCAGAAGAAGGCTATGCGCGCCACCAAGGCGAACATGGCGTTCTTCGAGAAGCAGAAGGCCCACCTGGAGGCCGTCAACCTGGAGCGCCGCAAGGACGCCGAGCAGGTTGCCGCCAAGATGAACGACGTGACGGTCGTCGTGATCCGTCAGGCCGGCGAAACCGGCGTTCTGTACGGTTCGGTGACGCCGCGCGACGTCGCGGACGCCCTTGACGCCGCCGGCTACAAGGTCGACCGCAAGCAGGTGTCGATCGAGACCCCGATCAAGACGCTGGGCCTGTTCAAGCTGCGCGTCGTCCTGCACCCCGAGGTGAGCATCTCCGTCACGGTGAATGTCGCCCGCTCGCAGGAAGAGGCCGAGTTGCAGCTGTCGCGTGGTGGCATGGTCACCGCGGCCGACCTGCGCGACGACGAGGACGAGATCGAGGAGGCTCCCGAAGCCGCCGAGACCGAGGTTTCCGAGGAGGGCTGACCGCCCGCTCAACGAGACCAGTCCGCTCGTCCGGAAGCCGCCCGCCCCGAAAAGGGGCGAGGCGGCTTTTCCGTTTTCCGCACTCCGCCACATCCGGCCCCTCCCCCTTCCGGATGCGCCGGACGCCCCGCCCCCTGCCCCGTCCGGCGGGTTGCCTCCCCCCGCTCCGAACTCCGACTCTCGTTCCTGGTGATTCGCTCGCGGCGAAGGAACGAAACCGAGTCGTGTTCGACGGATGGGGAGAATGCGCGATGCTGCTTGCCCGCCTGCTCAGCCCGGCCCTGACCGCCGGTGCTCTGGACATCGTCGGCGCCGATGGGCGGAGGCACCGGGTGGGGGTCGGCACCCCGTCCCTCACACTGCGCCTGCACGACAAGGCGCTGCATCGCGACCTCGTGGTCAATCCGCGGCTGCGCTTCGGCGAAGCCTACATGGACGGCCGCCTGTCCATCGAGGGTGGCTCGGTCTATGATTTCCTGGCGTTGCTGAGCGCCGGGACGGACAATGTCCAGGGCGTTCTGGGCAATCTGCGGGAAACCCTCTCCCCCGCGCTACGGCTCATCCAGCAGAGCAATCCCCTGCGGCGGTCGCGGCGCAACGTGGTCCATCATTACGACCTGTCGCGCTCCTTCTTCGAACTTTTCCTCGACCGCGATCTGCAATATTCCTGCGCCTACTTCCCTACCCCCGACACCGGGCTGGACGAGGCGCAGGAGGCCAAGAAGCGGCACATCGCGGCAAAACTGCTGCTTCAGCCGGGCATGCGCGTCCTGGACGTCGGCTGCGGCTGGGGCGGCATGGCGCTCTATCTCGCCCGGCTGACCGGCGCCCAAGTCACCGGCATCACCCTGTCCCGCGAGCAGCTCGCAGTGGCGCGGCAGCGGGCGGCCCATGCCGGATTGGCCGGGCAGGTCCGCTTCGAGCTGCGCGACTACCGGCAGATGGAGGGGCGCTTTGACCGCATCGTCTCGGTCGGCATGTTCGAGCATGTCGGGGTGCCCCATTACCCGACCTTCTTCGCCAAGCTGCGCGACCTGCTGACCGAGGACGGGGTGGCGCTGCTTCATTCCATTGGACGATCGGATGGGCCGGGCTCCACCAACCCGTGGTTCCGCAAATACATCTTCCCGGGCGGCTACTCGCCCGCCCTGTCGGAGGTGATCCCGGCGGTGGAGAAGGCCGGGCTGTGGAACACCGACGTCGAGATTCTGCGCCTCCATTACGCCGAGACGCTGCGCCACTGGCGGGAGCGGTTCGCCGCCCGGCGCGAGGAGGCCCGCGCGATGTACGACGAGCGCTTCTGCCGTATGTGGGAGTTCTATCTGGCGGGGGCGGAGATCAGCTTCCGCTACCAGGGGCACATGGTTTTCCAGTTGCAGCTCGCCCGCTCGCTGGGCGCCGTCCCGCTCGTCCGCGATTACATGCGGCGCACCGAGACGGCGTTGGCCGAGGCCGTGCCGCCACCCTTGCGGACGGGTCGGAACGTCGGCGCCAGCAACGCGTGACCGAAGGTGCCCGCGCCACATCGACACACAGGTTTTGCTCTGGACCAAGCTCTTGATAGAACATTCAAATTCTGCCTTACCCCCAGCTTTCACCGGCTGTGGGCAAAAGTTACTCACAGGAATGTGGGTATCCTTACCCCGATCGCACAGCTTTGCGCCCCGCCCTTTGCTAAAGTGCCGCTATGGATGACAAGACCACCCAGCTTTTCGAGCCGCGCCCCCTCGACGGCGGGCTGTCCCGTGCCGGTGCCGCGAAGCCGACGGCCGAATACCGCACGCCGCCGCACAACGAGGAAGCGGAACAGGCGCTCCTCGGCGCCATCCTGGTGAACAACAAGGCGTACGAAAAGGTCGGCGAGTTCCTGCGCGCCGAGCATTTCTACGACCCGGCGCACCAGCGCATCTTCTCGGCCATCGCCAAGATGGTGGAGCGCGGCCAGATCGCCAACCCGGTGACGCTGAAGGCCTATTTCGACAACGACGTCGAGCTGGCGCCGGACGGCGGCGCCGGCTATCTGGCGCAGCTCGCCGCGAACGTCGTGACGGTGGTCAACGCGGGCGATTACGGCAAGACGATCCACGACCTGTTCCTGCGCCGGCAGTTGATCGAGGTCGGAACGGACATGGTCAACGAGGCGTACCAGCACGACCTCGACATCGACGCCATGGACCAGATCGAGACGGCGGAGAAGCAGCTCTTCGATCTCGCCTCGACCGGCGACGTGCGCGGCGGCTTCATCGCCTTCTCCGAGTCGCTGAAGGCGGCCATCGCCACGGCGGAGACGGCATTCCGCCGGTCCAGCCACGTCACCGGCGTGACCACCGGCCTGCGCGACATGGACCGCAAGCTGGGCGGCCTGCACCCGTCCGATCTCATCATCCTGGCCGGGCGCCCCTCGATGGGCAAGACGGCGCTGGCCACCAACATCGCCTTCAACGCCGCCAAGGCGCACATGCGCACCAACGGCGGCGAGGGCGCGCCGGTCGGCTTCTTCTCGCTGGAAATGTCGGCGGAGCAGCTCGCCACCCGTATCCTGGCCGGCGAGGCCGAGGTGTCGGGCGACAAGATCCGCCGCGGCGAGATCAAGGACAGCGACTTCCCCAAATTCGTGGCGGCCAGCCAGGAACTCAGCCGCGTCCCCTTCTTCGTGGACGACACGCCGGCCCTGACCATCGCTGCGGTGCGCACCCGTTGCCGACGGCTGAAGCGCACGCATGGGCTGGGCATGGTGGTGGTGGACTATCTCCAGCTCCTGCGCGGCAGCTCGACCAAGGGCAACGAGAACCGGGTGCAGGAAATCTCGGAGATCACCCGCGGCCTGAAGGCCATCGCCAAGGAGCTGGAGGTGCCGGTGCTCGCCCTGTCGCAGCTCAGCCGCGCCGTGGAAATGCGCGAGGACAAACGGCCGCAGCTTGCCGACCTGCGCGAATCGGGCTCCATCGAGCAGGACGCCGACGTTGTGATGTTCGTTTACCGCGAACAGTACTATCTTGAGCGCGGCGAGCCGGCCCGCCGGCCCGAAGAGTCGGAGGACAAGTACAACGACCGCTACGCCAACTGGCAAAGGCGCTACGCCGAGGTGCACAACACCGCGGAGGCGATCATCGCCAAGCAGCGCCACGGTCCGATCGGCAGCGTCCGCATGTTCTTCGATGGGCAGTTCACGAAATTCGGCGACCTCGACACGACCCATGACTTCGGCCCCACTGAGTGATCCGCTGGCCCGCGCCGGCGCCGTCCTGACCATCGACCTCGGCGCCGTGGTCGCCAACTGGACGCAGCTCCGCGACCGGGTGGCGCCCGCCGAGTGCGCCGCCGTGGTCAAAGCGAACGCCTATGGGTTGGGGGTGGAGCGCGTCGTCCCGGCGCTTGCTGCCGCCGGTTGCCGGACCTTCGTGGTCGCCCAGTTCGAGGAGGCGCTGGCCGTGCGCGCCGTGGCGCCGCCGGGCGCGCGCGTGCTGTCACTGGGCGGCCTGCCCGTCGGCACCGCGGCGGACTTCACAGCCCGGCGCATCCTGCCGGTGCTGAACCATCTCGGCGACATCGCCGCGTGGCAGGCCCACGCCAGGACGCAGGGAACGGCCCTGCCCGCCGTTGTCCACATCGACACCGGCATGAACCGACTCGGGCTTGGCCCGGACGAGCTGGACACGCTGGTCGGAGACCTCTCCCGGCTGGAGGGGATCGACGTCCGGGTGTGGATGACCCACCTCGCCTGCGCCGACGAGGATTCGGTGATGAACAGCCAGCAGCTCGGGCGCTTCCGCTCAGCGGTCGGACGGCTGCCCGCGGCCGAGGCGAGCTTCGCCAACTCCGCCGGAATCTTCCACGGAACGGCCTTCCATTTCGACCTCGTGCGGCCCGGCTGCGCGCTCTACGGCGTCAACCCGACCCCCGCCGCGGCGAACCCGATGCGGGGCACCATCCGGCTCGACGCCCGGCTGCTTCAGGTGCGCAACGTTGACAGCCCTATGACCGTTGGCTACGGTGCCACGCACCGCGTTGCGGCGAGAGGAAAAATCGCAACCATCGCAGTGGGTTATGCCGACGGATATCTGCGCTCGCTCAGCGGGTGCGGCCATGTCTTCGTCAACGGCGTGGCCGCTCCGGTGGTTGGGCGTGTTTCGATGGATCTGGTGACGGTGGATGTCAGCCACCTTCCCGACGCGGCGGTGACGCCCGGCGGGCTGGTGGAGTTGATCGGCCCGAACCGCCCGGTGGACACCGTGGCGAGCGAGGGCGGCACCATTGGCTACGAGATCCTGACCTCGCTGGGCGCGCGTTACCACAGGGTCTACCGCGACCCGCCGCCGCCTGAGGTCGCTTGATGGGTTTCCTTGCCGCCACCGGACGGGCCTTCCTGATCTTTCTGGAAGCCACCGGAAAGCTCGCCATGTTCACCGGCGCCGCGCTGTCGCACTGCCTGCGCCCGCCGTTCTACCCGCGGCAGATCCTGCGCCAGATGGTCGACATCGGCTACTACTCGCTGCCGGTGGTCGGGCTGACCGCGCTGTTCACCGGCATGGTGCTGGCGCTGCAGAGCTATTCCGGCTTTTCCCGCTTCCAGGCGGAGGGCGCCATCGCCACGGTGGTCGCCTTGTCGGTGACGCGGGAACTGGGGCCGGTGCTGGGCGGCCTGATGGTCGCCGGACGCATCGGCGCCGCCATGGCCGCCGAGATCGGCACCATGCGGGTCACCGAACAGATCGACGCCCTGTCGACCCTGTCGACCAACCCCTTCAAGTATCTGATCGCCCCGCGCCTGATCGCCGGGCTGACCATGCTGCCGCTGCTGGTGCTGGTCGCCGACATCATCGGCGTGTTCGGCGGCTTCCTGGTCGGCGTCTACCGGCTGGACTTCAACCCGGCCTCCTACATCGGCCGGACCTGGGAATTCCTGGAGCCGGTCGACGTGATCTCCGGCCTCGTCAAGGCGGCGGTGTTCGGCTTCATGGTGTCGCTGATGGGCTGCTACCACGGCTACCACTCGCGTGGCGGCGCCCAGGGCGTGGGCGCGGCGACGACCAACGCCGTGGTGTCGGCCTCCATCCTGATCCTGGTGTGGAACTACCTCATCACCGGCATCTTCTTCTCGACGAAGTGAGCGCAGACCAATGAGCGAGTCCATGTCGCAGGTTCCCCCCGCTCATCCGCCGAAGATCGCGCTGAAGAACGTGCACAAGGCGTTCGGACCGAAGGTCGTCCTCAACGGCATCGACCTGGAGGTTGGGCGCGGTGAATCGCTGGTCGTCATCGGCGGGTCGGGCACCGGCAAGTCGGTCATGCTGAAATGCATCCTCGGCCTGCTGTCGCCGGACAGCGGCTCCATCCGCGTCGACGGCGACGAAACGACGAAGCTGCGCCCGCGCGAGCGGGAGAAGCTGCTGCACAAGTTCGGCATGCTGTTCCAGGGCGCCGCCTTGTTCGACAGCCTGAAGGTCTGGGAGAACGTCGCCTTCGGCCTGATCCAGGGCGAGCATATGCCGCGCGCTAAGGCCAAGGACATCGCCATCGCCAAGATGGGCGCGGTCGGCCTCGGCCCCGAGGTGGGCGAACTGTTCCCGTCGGAGCTGTCGGGTGGCATGCAGAAGCGCGTCGGCCTTGCCCGCGCCATCGCCGACGAGCCGGAGATCATTTTCTTCGACGAGCCGACGACCGGCCTCGACCCGATCATGGCCGACGTGATCAACGAGCTGATCGTGAAGTGCGTGAAGGATCTGGGCGCCACCGCCGTGACCATCACCCACGACATGGCCTCGGCCCGCAAGATCGCCGACCGCGTGGCGATGATCTACCAGGGCCGGATCATCTGGACCGGCCACGCCAACGACATCGACAACTCCGGCAACCCCTACGTGGACCAGTTCGTCCACGGACGGGGTGAAGGGCCGATCCAGATGCAGGTGCGGGCGCTCTGACGTGCCCGTTCACCGGTTCGCTCAAAATTAACCGGCCGGCCGCTAGGGTCGGCGGCGACCTTCACCGGCCCCCCTCAGGCCGGCTTCCTATCGGAGAGACGAGCATGGCGGACATCACCACGAACGGGCTGGCCTTTGCGAGCTTCATGCTGAGCGCAAAGATTCTGGAGACGCTCCAGGCCAAGGGACTGCTGACCAACGAAGAGACGGTGCAGACCATCAAGAACGCCCACGAGCAGCTCCTCAAGAACAACAACCAGCTGTCGCTCGAAGCCGCCGATGCGCTTGCCCATTTCTTCGCCGGCCCGACCGAGGAGAAGTGACGTTCAGGGCGCCGCCCGCGCTGCTCCCCTGGCGAGAGTCTCGCGCAATTCCGGCAGCAGAACGGCGCCCAGCAGGGCGATGACCGGCAGCAGGGCGTAATCGCCCTCCGCCGCCGCGGCGATCAGTTCCGCGCGGGTCAGCAGTTCCAGCCGCATCTCCTCCAGATCCCCGGAGTCCGCCTCGGCCACTTTGCGGGCGTTGCGGGCGTGGAACATGTGGCAGACGCAGCCCCGCTGGTTGCCCTGCACCACGTAGGAGCCGAGCGCGGTCCAGTCTTCTGCGGCGTAGCCGGTCTCCTCCAGCAGTTCCCGCTTCGCCGCGGCCAGCGGTTCCTCACCGGGGTTCAGAGCCCCGGCGGGAAAGGTCTGGCTGACGCGGCGCGGCCCATGCTTGTAGGTACGCAGCATCAGGACGCGCCCATCCTCGTCCTCGATGAACATCTGGACGAAGTCCATCTGCTCGACCTGAAAGAAGTTTTCCACCCGCCGGCCCTCAGGCGTCTCGACGGTCTCGGCATGCACCTTCAGGAAAGGCCCGGCGTCGAGCAGGGTCCGGCGCTCCAGGACCGTCCAGGGCTTCAACTCCCCACTCATGCCGCGTCGACCCCGGCAAGAGTCCCATAGGGCGGCTGGGTGAAGCCCGCCGGCGACAGGGTGAAGATCTCGCAGCCCGTCTCCGTGATGCCGACCTGATGCTCGAACTGGGCGGACAGGGAGCGGTCGCGGGTGACGGTGGTCCAGCCGTCCGACAGGATTTTCACGTCCGCTTTTCCGGCGTTGAGCATCGGCTCGATGGTGAAGACCATGCCGGGAACCAGCAGAACCCCGGTGCCGCGCTTGCCGAAATGGTCGACATGCGGTGCGTCGTGGAACACCCGCCCGATGCCGTGCCCGCCGAAGTCGCGCACCACGCCGTAACGGTGGGATTCGGCCAGGGTCTGGATGGCGTGGCCGATGTCGCCCAGATGGTTGCCCGGCTTGGCCTGCGCGATGCCCGCCATCATCGCCTTGTAGGTGATGTCGACCAGCTTGCGCGCCTTCACCCCGATCTTGTCGCCGACAAAGAACATGCGGCTGGTGTCGCCGTACCAGCCGTCCAGGATCACCGTCACGTCGACGTTCACGATGTCACCGTCGACCAGCGTCTTGTCGTCGGACGGAATGCCGTGATTCACCACATGGTTTGGCGAGATGCAGCTCGCCGCCGGATAGCCTTGATAGCCGAGGGTCGCGGGGATGGCGCCGTTGTCCCGCATGAAGGTTTCGATCAGACGGTTCAGATGGCCCGTGCTGACTCCCGGCACCACCTGGGGCGTTATGTGGTCCAGCGTCGCCGCGGCCAGCCGCCCGGCCTTGCGGATCGCCTCGAACTCCTCCGGGCCGTGCAGCGGGATCTTCCGCGCGTCCTTGTCCGCCACCGTGTCACCTCACATCCGTTGTTCATCGTGAATTCCGGGACAGAACCTACCACTGGAACAGCCGAGAAAAGCCCCAGCTTTTTATCACCTCTGCCATAGGATTTAGAACGCCACCTTGCTATATGTGGGGCGCTGCCGCTCCAACCAATCGCTAGACCTTTGGCCAAGCCAACCACCCGCTATGTCTGTCAGGCTTGCGGCGCGTCCTTCCCGAAATGGGCCGGGCGCTGCGACGCCTGCGGCGAATGGAACACCCTTGTCGAGGAAGCCGCCCCGGAAGCCGCCCCCAAGGGACTGGGCGTGGCGCGCGGGCGCCGGCTGGACTTCGTAGGACTGGCCGGGTCCAGCGAGGCGCCGCCGCGCCGCATGACCCGCATCGAGGAGTTCGACCGCGTCTGCGGCGGCGGCCTCGTCCCGGGATCGGCGATCCTGATCGGCGGCGATCCCGGCATCGGCAAATCGACCCTTCTCCTCCAGGCCATGGCCCGGCTGTCGCAGGAGCACCGCTGCGCCTACGTCTCCGGCGAGGAGGCGGTGGACCAGGTGCGGCTGCGCGCCGTCCGGCTGGGCTGCGCCGCCGCACCGGTCCAGCTCGCCTCGGCGACCAGCGTGCGCGACATCGTCGCCTCGCTGGACGGCACGGACGGGCCCGAGGTCGTGGTGATCGACTCGATCCAGACCATGTATGTGGACAATCTGGACAGCGCCCCCGGAACCGTCGCCCAGGTCCGAGCGAGCGCGCAGGAATTGATCCGCGTCGCCAAGCGGCGCGGCTGCGTCCTGCTGCTGGTCGGCCACGTCACCAAGGAAGGCACCATCGCCGGCCCCCGCGTGCTGGAGCACATGGTGGACACGGTGCTCTATTTCGAAGGCGAGCGCGGCCACCAGTTCCGCATCCTGCGCGCGGTGAAGAACCGCTTCGGCGCGACGGACGAGATCGGCGTGTTCGAGATGACCGACGGCGGGCTGGGCGAGGTCGCCAACCCTTCCGCCCTGTTCCTTGCGGAACGGCGCGGCGACGTGTCGGGCGCCGCGGTCTTCGCCGGCATGGAGGGCACCCGCCCCGTGCTGGTGGAGGTCCAGGCTCTGGTCGCCCCCTCCCCGCTCGGCACGCCGCGGCGCGCGGTGGTCGGCTGGGACTCGGCGCGGCTTGCCATGGTGCTGGCGGTTCTGGAGGCGCGCTGCGGCGTGCAGATCGGCGCCAACGACGTCTATCTCAACGTGGCCGGCGGGCTGCGCATCACCGAGCCGGCGGCGGACCTCGCGGTCGCCGCGGCGCTGGTCTCGTCCCTGACCGGGGAGCCGGTGCCCGCCGACGCCGTGGTCTTCGGCGAGATCGGCCTGTCGGGCGAGGTGCGCGCCGTGGGCCAGAGCGACGCCCGGCTGAAGGAAGCCGCGAAGCTGGGGTTTTCAACGGCGATCTTTCCGGCTAGACGGAACGGCAAGAAGCCGGGGCGCAGCGACAGCGGCCTGAAATCGGTCGAGTTGCAGCAGCTCAGCGAACTGCTGCCGCTGTTCCAGGCCGGATCGGGACCCCGTCCGCCGCGCGGCCGGGATTGAAGCGTCTGATTTGACACGAGCATCTGAAGCGAAAGCGCACGAGGCGTAGCGGCGTTATGGACACCTTCCCGATCAACCCGGCGGATCTGGCCGTCATCGTGGTGCTTCTGCTGGCGGCCCTGCTGGCCTTCACCCGCGGCATGGTCGCCGAGGTGCTGTCGGTCGCGGCCTGGGTCGGCGCGGCGCTGATCACGCTGAACGCCCTGCCCCACGTTCTGCCCATCGCGCAGACCTACATCCATGTCGAGATGGCCGCCTACGCCGCCTCGGCGGTGGCGCTGTTCGTCGTCGGCCTTGTGATTTTGACAATCCTGGGCCGCGTCGTGTCGCGCGGGGTGCAGAATTCCGGCCTGTCGGCGCTCGACCGCTCGCTGGGCTTCGTGTTCGGCCTGCTGAAGGGTGCAATCCTCGCCTCCGTCGCCTATCTCTTCTTCGCTTGGCTGGTGCCGAACCCGGCGGAGCATCCCGCGTGGCTGCAGAGCGCCAAGACCCGGCCGATGCTGGTCTCCGGCGCCTCCATGATCTACGAGGTGATGCCGGAGTCGCTGCGCAAGGATGGTCTGGGCCAGATGGACATGGCGCGGGAACGCGCGCGGCAGGCGGTGGAGGCCAAGGAGGCCCTGGACCGCCTGTCCACGCCGGTTCCCGGAGCGCCGAAGACCGGTGGTGCGTCGCAATCCGATACCGGCTATAAGGACCGGGACCGCGGCGACCTTGAGCGACTGATCCAGAACGCACGCTGAACGCCGCATGGTGCAGAGTGCCTGTGAGTAACGCCCCGCTGGCAAAGAGGCCGCCGGGGCAATGCCCTTTGGTGATGCTGTGTATGACGAGGATCTTCCGATGCTGACGACGCATCCGTTCGACGACGACAAGCTGCGCGAGGAGTGCGGCGTGTTCGGCATCCACAGCCATCCGCAGGCGGGGGCCATCACCGCGCTCGGCCTGCACGCGCTGCAGCATCGCGGCCAGGAAGCCTGCGGCATCGTCAGCCACGACGGCGACCGCTTCCATCTGGAGCACACGCTGGGCCTCGTCGGCGATCACTTCTCGTCGGAGGCGATCATCGGCAAGCTGAAGGGCCCGCAGGCCATCGGCCATGTCCGCTACGCCACCACGGGCGACACGACGATCCGCAACGTCCAGCCGCTCTACGCCGACTTCGAGTTCGGCGGCTTCGCGCTGGCCCACAACGGCAACCTGACCAACGCGCACACGCTGCGCCGCCAGCTCGTCCGCCGCGGCTGCCTGTTCCAGTCCACCACCGACACCGAGACCATCGTCCATCTGATGGCCATTGCCCGCGGCGGTTCGCCGGTCGACCGGCTGATCGAGGCGGTGCGGCAGGTCGAGGGCGCCTTCTCCCTGGTGGCTCTGACCCCGAACGAGGTGATCGGCGTGCGCGACCCGCTGGGCGTCCGCCCGCTGGTCCTGGGCAAGCTGGGCGACACCTACATCGTGACCAGCGAGACCTGCGCGCTCGACATCGTCGGCGCCGATTACGTGCGCGACGTCGAGCCGGGCGAGATGGTCGTTCTGAACGAGCAGGGCGTGCAGAGCCTGCGCCCCTTCCAGCCGCAGGGCCGCCGCTTCTGCATCTTCGAATACATCTACTTCGCGCGGCCCGACAGCGTGATGGAGGGGTCCTCCGTCTACAACGCCCGCCAGCGGATCGGCGCCGAGCTGGCCCGCGAATCGGGGATCGAGGCCGACGTGGTGGTGCCGGTGCCCGACAGCGGCGTTCCGGCGGCCCTCGGCTACGCCACGCAGAGCGGCGTGCCCTTCGAGCTGGGCATCATCCGCAACCACTATGTCGGCCGCACCTTCATCGAGCCGACCGACCAGATCCGCCATCTGGGCGTGAAGCTGAAGCACAACGCCAACCGCGCCATGATCGAGGGCAAGCGGGTGGTGTTGGTGGATGACAGCATCGTGCGCGGCACGACCTCCAAGAAGATCGTCGAGATGGTGCGCGCCGCCGGGGCGAAGGAGGTGCACATGCGCATCTCCAGCCCGCCGACCTCGCACCCCTGCTTCTACGGCATCGACACGCCGGAGCAGAGCAAGCTGCTCGCCCACCGCATGTCGGTGGAGGAGATGCGCGACTTCATCCAGGCCGACAGCCTCGCCTTCATCTCGCTGGACGGTCTGTACCGCGCGATGGGTGCGGAGCGCCGCGACCCGCAGAAGCTGACCTTCTGCGACGCCTGTTTCACCGGCGACTACCCCATCGCGTTGACCGACGCGCTGGACCACCCGCCGGTTGAGGCGAACGTCCGCATCCGCGCCTGACCGCCTGACCACCGCCGCGACGGGCCGGCCGCAACCCCTGCGGACCGGCCCGTTTGCCAATCCCGCTACCGAACATCGTCGAGTCGCCGCCATGTCCCGTCTTTCCGGCCGCACCGCTCTCATCACCGGCGCCTCGCGCGGCATCGGCGCCGCCGTCGCCAAGCGCTTCGCCGCCGAAGGCGCCCACGTCATCCTCGCCGCCCGCACCGTCGGCGGCCTGGAGGAAACCGACGACGCGATCTTCCAAGCCACGGGCCGCAACGCCACGTTGGTCCCGCTGGACCTGCGCCAGTTCGACAAGATCGACCAGCTCGGCTATTCGATCTTCGAGCGGTTCGGGAAACTGGACATCCTGGTCAGCAACGCCGGCGTCCTGGAGGCGCTGGGGCCGGTCGCCCACTACGATCCGAAGCTGTGGCAGCGTGTGATGGACGTGAACGTCACGGCCAACTTCCGGCTGATCCGCTCCTTCGACCGCCTGCTGCGCGCGTCCGACGCGGGGCGCGCCATCTTCGTGACGTCGGGTGCGGCGAACGCGCCCTACCCCTACTGGAGCCCGTACGGGGCCAGCAAGGCGGCGCTGGAGATGATGGTGAAGACCTACGCGATGGAAATCGCCGCGTCGAACCTGCGCGTCAATCTGATCGATCCCGGCATCGTGGCGACCAAGCTGCGCATGCAGGCCTTCCCCGGCGAGGACCAGACCAAGCTGGCCCAGCCGGACGACGTTGCCGAGGCCTTCGTGGCCCTGGCGGAGGCATCCTGCACCCGCCACGGCGAGGTCGTGTCGGCTCAGGGCTAAAAAGACAGAAGGGGTGGTGGCGCCGGGCCTCCACCCCTCTATGGGATCAATCGTCCGCGTAGGGGTTTTTCTGCTTGCGCAGCAGCAGCCGCACAGGCACGCCCGGCAGGTCGAACGTCTCGCGCAGATGCGCGATCAGGTAGCGCTGGTAGCTTTCCGGCAGGTCCAGCGGCTTGTTGACGAACAGGGCCACGGTCGGCGGGCGCGTCTTCACCTGCGTGGCGTAGCGGATCTTTACGCGGCGGCCCTCGACCAGGGGCGGCGGATGGTGATCCAGCACGCCCTCGATCCAACGGTTGAGCTGGGCGGTCGGGATGCGGCGGTTCCACTGCGCGTAGGTCGACAGGATCGAATCGAGCAGCGTGTCCAGCTTCTTGCCCTGCAGGGCCGAGATGGTCACGACCTCGACGCCCTTGATCTGGGCCAGCGCGGCCTGCAGCTTGTCCTCGACCTGACGCAGGGCCATGGCGCGGTCGTCCACGGAGTCCCACTTGTTCAGGGCGATGACCAGGGCGCGGCCTTCCTCCACCACCGTGCGGGCGATGGTCAGGTCCTGCTTGTCGAGGATCTGGTTGGCGTCGACCACGAGCAGCACGACCTGGGCCATGCGGACGACGCGCAGGGCGTCGGCGACGGCCAGCTTCTCCACCTTGGCGTCGACGCGGGCGCGCCGGCGCATGCCGGCGGTGTCGACCAGACGGAACTTGCGGCCGCGCCACTCCCAATCGACGCTGATGGCGTCGCGCGTCATGCCGGCCTCGGGGCCGGTCAGCACGCGCTCCTCGCCGATCAGGGCGTTGAGCAGGGTGGACTTGCCGACGTTCGGACGGCCGACGATGGCGATCTGGATCGGGCGCGCGCGCTCCTCGTCGGTCTCCGGCTGGTCGCCGACGGGCAACTCCTCCCCCTCGCCCTTGGCAGGGGCCTGGGCCGTCTCGACCGCCTCCGGCTCCGGCGGGGCGTAGGGCAGCAGGGCCTCGACCAGATCGGCCATGCCCTCGCCATGCTCCGCCGACAGCGCGAGTGGGTCGCCCAGGCCAAGCTCGAAGGCCTCGTAGAGGCCGGTCATCCCCACCTTGCCCTCGGCCTTGTTGGCGACGAGGATAACGGGGGTCTTGCTCTTGCGCAGCAGGGCCGCGAAGTGGCGGTCCAGCGGCGTGATGCCGGTGCGGGCATCGACGATGAACAGCGCCACGTCGGCGCGTTCCAGGGCGCGTTCGGTCTGGCGGCGCATCCGCGCCTCCAGGCTGTCGTCGGTGACGTCCTCCAGGCCGGCGGTGTCGACCACGGTGAAGGACAGCCCGCCCACGCGGGCGGGGGCCGAGCGCCAGTCGCGCGTCACGCCGGGCGTGTCGTCGACCAGCGCCAGCTTCTTGCCGGCCAAACGATTGAAGAGAGTCGATTTGCCGACATTCGGCCGACCGACAAGGGCAACGGTGAAGGACATCGGGCCGGGGGCCTTATAAAGAACCAGGGACGGCGATCAGCGGTACGCCACCAGCGTACCGTTCTCGCCCAGGACATATAGGGTGTTGTTCGCCACGACCGGAGGCAAATAGGTGGAGGCCGGCAGCGAATAGCGGGTCAGCACCTGCCCGTCGGCGGGCGACAGGGCGAGCATCTGCCCGTTCGACCCGGTGACGTAGAGCTTGCCGCCCGCCAGGACCGGACCGGACCAAGTGATCGGCCCCTTCCTGTCCTCCGGATCGGTGAACTGAGCGAGCTGGGTGACCCAGCGGGCATGGCCGGCCTGACGGGTCAGGGCGACCAACTCCGAATCGTTGGTGACGACGAACAGATAGTCGCCGGCGAGCCACGGGGTCTGGGTGCCGCCGATCTCGGCTTCCCACAGGCGGATGCCGATGCGCTCGTCGATGGCGACCATGCGGCCGGAATGGCCGATGGCGTAGACGACGCCGCGGTCGATCACCGGCAGGCCGCGGATGTCGGCAAGGCTGCTGAGGGCGCCGCTGCGGCGGATGGCCGCCAGGCTCTCCTGCCACGCCACGCGCCCGTTCTCCGGGCGCAGGCCGTACAGCTCGCCGGAGGAGTAAGGGGCGACGATCAGGGTCGGCGAGGCGGCCGGGCTGACGGCGCCCAGCAGGCCCGCCGTCTCCAGGATGCCCTGGTGCGACCACTGGACGGCGCCATCGGCGGCCGACAGCGCGGTGAGCTGGTTGTCCAGCGTCAGGACGAGGACACGCCCGCCCTCCACGGTCGGAGCGCCGCGCACCGGACCCGGAACGCGCTTGCGCCAGACGATCGAGCCGTTGGCGGGATCGAGCGCCACCACCTCGCCGAAGCCGGTGGCCGCGAAGACGCGCCCGTCGGCGAAGGCGACGCCGCCGCCGCTGGCACCGCCGCGCTCCTTTTCCGGCTTGGTGTCGACACGCCAGAGCTGGCGTCCGGTGCGCTCGTCCAGGGCGGCGACGTGCGAGTCGGCGTCCATGGCGAAGATGCGGCCGTCGGCGATGACCGGCGTGGCCAGCAGCGAGCGGGAGCTGCTGGCTCCGGTGCCGACGTCGCCACGCCACGCCTCGGCCGGCGTGGCCGACAGGGCGAGGTTGCCGCCGGCGTGTTCCGGCGTGCCGCCGGGCTGCGCCCACGACGGGTTGGCGACGGCGGCCGGCAGGGCGACCGGCGTGCCGACCAGCCGCTGGTCGACCTCGACCTTGCGCTCGCGGGTCAGGACGGACACCCGCTCGCCCGGCAGGGGCGGATCGGGGGTCTTGCCGAACCACCCGCTCACCGTGTCGCAGCCGCTGAGCAGCACGGCCAGCAGCGGGGCGGAGAGCAGAGCGGTGCGCAGGGAGCGGCGCTTCGCGGTGGGGTGCGCGGTCGGGGCGGCCATGGGAATGCGGGTCATCAGCTCTTGCCGTAGAGGGTGGCGAGATCGGCGGCACGCGACCGGACGCCGGCCGGAGCCTGCGAGTCGTCGGCCAATTGCTGGAACAGGGTGCGCGCGCGGTCCTTGTCCCCGGCGCGGGCGGCCAGAACGGCGCTCATCTCGCGGGCGGAGAAACGCCAGGGGTTGGCGTCCGCGGTCAGCGGCTGAAGCCGCGCCTGGAGCTGGGCCGGATCACCGGAATCGAGCTGGTGCATCACCGACAGCAGGGCCGCCAGCTCGCGGTAGACCGCGGCGGCGGCGGCGGTGCCGGACAGTTTGTCGTAGACGGCCACCGCCTCCGCGGTCTTGCCCTCGCGGGCCAGCAGGGCGGCGGCGTTCAACTGGGCGAGCGCGGCCATGCCGGGATCGGCTTGGCCGGCGAAGGAAGCCAGAGCCTCCACGCCCTTGTCCGGCCCCTGGGCGGCCTGGGACAGGGCGGCGGCCAGGGCCGTCGTTTCACTTTCCTTCTGCGACTGCTGCCAGTTGCGCCAGGCGACCGTGCCGCCCGTCGCGGCGACGACCGCCAGCGCGGCCGCCAGCATGATGCCGCCGTAGCGTTTGAACACACGCTCCATGCGGTCGCGGCGCAGATCCTCGTCGACTTCGCGGAAAATATCGCTCATGGCTCTACAGCGGCATCCTACGGCACGAAAACCGTTACAGCGGGGATTGCGCCCGCGCGCGGCTGCGGCGGGCGGTTCTGTTGGTTCAAAGGGCCGGATAGCATTGGGCGCCGCACGCGGTCAAGGCGCAACGGCGCCCATCACGGCATTAAAGCCACGCTTCGGGCGGAGTCAGGCGGGATTCCGCCATTTGATCGAGCAGCCCATGCTGGCGATCTGGTCGGCCGGCCCCTGCCCCGTCTGGGCGATGCGCACCATCGCGTGGAACAATTCGCGCGGGGCGTCGGGGATCCGCTCGCGCTTCGAGGCGTCCAGACGCCCGCGGTACTGCAGGCAGAGGTCAGCGTTGAAGCCGAAGAAGTCCGGCGTGCAGACGGCGCCGTAGGCCCGGGCGACCTTTTGCGTTTCGTCGAGCAGATAGGGGAAAGTGAAGCCGTGTTCAGCCGCAAAGCGCTTCATGTTGTCAAAGCTGTCGTCGGGATAGGCTTCGGTGTCGTTCGACATGATGGCGACCGCGCCGATGCCGTGGGCACGCAGCGCGTCGACCTCTTCGACGATTCGGCCGATCACCGCCTTCACGTAGGGGCAGTGATTGCAGATGAACATGACCAGCGTGCCGCTCGGCCCCTGGACGTCGGCCAAGCTGTAGGTCTTTCCATCGGTTCCTTTCAGGCTGAAATCCTCCGCCTTCCGGCCGAAGTCGCACACCGGGGTTTCCGCCGCCATCGCTGTCATTCCTCCTTCTGGACCCATGAACGCGCCGCCGGCGCGATTTTGAGCGTGAGTATATGAGGTGAGGCGAAAGCCGGAATCGAAAAGGCCGCGGCGGCACCTTGTTCGTGCCTGCTCGCGGCCCTGTCGGTCTCCAACCCGTTTCTTGTGTCCTGCCCTACCCCGTAACCTTCGGACCGCCCCTTACGAGGCCATGGCGGCGGCGGCGATCACCGCCTGGGTGCGGTTCTTGACGCCCAGCGACTTGAAGATCGCCGTGACGTGGATCTTCACCGTGCCCTCGGACAGGCCGAGTTCATAGGCGATCTGCTTGTTCGACTTGCCGGCCCGCAGGCAGTCCAGGACTTCCCGCTGGCGCTGGGTCAGGCCGTAGGCGCTGCGGTCCGCACCATCCAGGCGGCCGCGGCGCGGCGCGGCGTCGGAGGCTGCGGTCGCAGCGGTGAGCGCGCCGGGGGGCACGTAGATGCCGCCGGAGAAGACGAGGTTCAGCGCGCCCATCATGACCTTGACGCTGCTGGACTTCGGAATGTAGCCGGTGGCCCCGTGGTCGAGCGCGCCGCGGATGTCGCTCAGCGCTTCCGAGGCGGAGATCACCACCACCGGCACGCCCGGCTGGAGGCTCTGCACCTCGCGCAGCCCGTCGAAGCCCGGCCAGTTCGGCATGTGCAGGTCCATCAGCACCACGTCGAACCCGCCGGCAACACGGCATTGCTGCAGCACCTCGTCGAAAGTGCCCGCCTCGACAAAGATTGCGTCGCCGTGAAGCTGCTCCAAAAGACGGCGCAGGCCTTCACGAAAAAGGAGATGGTCGTCACCGATCAGAATTTTCATGGCCCCGTCCGCCTTCGTTTTACCCGTTGCTTTGGATCAGCCCTCCCCGGACCAACCGGGCCACCCTTTTGGCGATCCACCAACCCTTTCGCCCCGTGGCTTGAAGAACTGCTACCACATTCGGAAGAGGGGCAATATCCGGACAAGGGCCATAGGTCATTTGCGGCGCGGACAGACCGTCCCCTACGGCAAAGGCCGACTGAACAAAACAAGAACTATTACGTTCAACCTATACCTCCGCACGAAAGAAAGTGGGTGCGGGATTTTCTCCATGTTTGGTTGTTTATTCTCACATCGGCGGAACGAGCCCGAGCAAAACAGCCACTGCGCGCAAAGGAATGGCCCGAATGATCGACATGCGTGAAAACCTATCCCAATGGTGCAGTGCCTCGTCCGGATGGTCAGCGCATTTCCTGCACGAACACCACTCTTTGCGGCACAAGCCTGTACTGGCCTTTCAGAGCAGTCCGTCACGAAAGAGTTATCGCTTGGAGCGATCTGATCACCATTCAGATGCGCTTGACGATCTTGAGTGATCATCTATCGTTTGATTTACGTGTTACACGCCTAATTTATAAACTGTTTGTCACAGTGTCAAGTTTTTTTCCAGGTTTGATGGATATATACAAGAAATTCGATGCAGTCTTTAAACGAAAGCACTTAAGCGAAGACACAGAGCGCCGACCGATAGAGAGCACGAGACAAGCCTAAAACACAGGCGGCGACAATGCCCGACAAGGGCCTGCCGTGGATGCCTCCTCCAAACAGAGCTGACCCATGCACATGAACCATGAGTACGCCCAAGAGAAAGCATCGCACTCGACCCGCAACGCGGTGACCCCCATGCACGTCTGCCTGATTCTCGACAACAATTCCCTGACCGACACCGTGGTGCAGGCGCTCGACCGGGCCGGTCGCCATCGTGTGACCGTCTTCCACGACATATCGGAACTGACGCAGAGCACGCTGACGCCCGATGCGATCCTGATCGGCCTTCAGCAGTTCACGGCGCTGCGCGAGAACGAACCGATGGTCTATCTGCGGCTGTCACGCCGGTCGCGGATCGTCGTGGTGCTGTCGTCGCGGGAATTGCTGGACGCCGCACACATCCTGGCCTTCGCCGATGCGTGGGTGTTCGAGGACATCAACGTGGACCGCATCAACGAACTGCTGGACCTGGGGCTGGAGGGGCACTGTCTGATGCCCAAGCAGTTCCTGTCCCGGCTGGGCGTCGATGAGATCCGGCTGACGCTGCTGCCGCGGCTGTCGGAACCGGAGTTCGAAACCCTTCGCCTGCTCGGCCAGGGATTGAACAACCGGACGATCGCCAACCAGCTCGATCTGTCCGAGGCGGTCATCAAGTCGATGGTGCGAAGCGTCCTGTCAAAGCTGCACTTCCGCAACAGAACGGAAGCCGGTGTCTTCGCCGCGCGACAGCAGGGTGCGTTGCAGTCCGCCCGGGAAGGCATGGTGCCGCCGCACATTCACGCGGCCCCGGCCCACCGGACCGGCACGTCCTGACGCTCCGTCAGACGCGCTTCACCCTGATCAAACGAAAGAATCCCGGCCACAGTGCCGGGATATTTTCTGTGCGCTCACAGCTTTTCCTTCGGATCCCAGCGGGCGCAGGAGATCCCACCCACCGATGGTCATGACCGGAAACAGGCACGCGGGCGGGCGCCGGGCCGCCGCCTCCCGTTGTTGGGAGTGGGCGGGCCGGCCCGGCGCCTGCAACGCTGGAGATGACCGTGGGAGCGCGGTTACTGGTGGGCCGCCGCCGCGGTCACCGCTCCGGCCCCGGCCAATTCCCCGCCGATGCCGTTGTTCAGCGCCCAGATCGCCGCCTGGGTGCGGTTGGAGGCATTGATCTTGCGCAGCAGACTCTTCAAGTGGACCTTCACCGTCGCCTCGGTGATGTTCAAATGGTTGGCGATCATCTTGTTGCTGTCGCCGTTCAGCAGGCAGCGCAGGATCTGCACCTCCCGCTGCGACAGGCCCTTGCGCGACACCGGCATGTCCGTGCCGTTGCCGTTCACCCGGCCGGAGATCAGCAGGGCGGCGAGATGGGTCGGAAACACCTTCTCGCCCATCATTACCAAGCGCAGCGACTGCGCCAGCGCGTCGGAGGACAGGTCCTTCATCAGGTAACCGTCGGCCCCGGCCTCCAGCGCGTTGGCGAGACGGCGGGTGCACAGGTCGCTGGTCAGGATGACCATGCGCGCCTCGGGAAGCTGGGCGCGCAGGCGCCGCATGCCGTCGGCCTCCTCCTCGCCCCCGTTCACCAGATCGAGCAGGATGAGCTGCGGACGCAAGCCGTTGTCCACGGAATTCAGCGCCTCGCGCAGGTTCCCCGCCTCGGCGGCGATCTGAAAGGGCGAATCGTCGAGAAGCCTCTTCAGGCCTTCGCGGAACAGCTTATTGGAGTCGATCAGAAAAGCACGCACTGGTTCCATTGGTCAGCTCCCGCGATTTTTGGAAAATTGCTCTGACTCCCTGGGCAATCTTGTAGGTTACCAATCACCCGAGGTTTCCCCACCCGTGCCCCACCGATGGCATTGACGTGCCGATATTTTGGATGACCTTACCCCTGTGTCGCGCAACACGGTACCACTCTGTGGGATTAAAAGAAGAACGCATTAGGCATATGCGCAAAGCTACTTTTAATCATGGATTACTGCTTCTCTTTTAAAGTACTGAGCATCCCCAATCGAATGGATACTTTATTCATTTTTTACCACTTTCTTGCAGGACGCTGCACGGTTTGGATGCGAAGGGGTGGCTCCCGATTCATGTGGGTTGCCAAATGTTCCCGACCCCAAACGGGGAGGAGGCACTCATGCCGAAGAAGCGCATCCACCCCTTGCCGCCCGCGTCCTATGATCGCCGTCGCCCCTTCACCGTAGGTCATAACACCATGCGGAGGGAGCGTTCTCGACAGAGGCGGTGCACGGTTCAATGTGGACGATGATCGGTGCGGCAGCGGCCGGCTACCTGCTGCTTCTCGCCCGAAGCGCCTGGAAACAGGGGGAGATGCGCCAATTCCTGCGCAGCCTCGCCATCGTGGCGGCCCTGTGCGCGCTGGTCGCCGGCGCGGTGCTCGCCGCGGTGCTGCTCGATTCGCGCTGACCGCCGGAAGACCGGAGACCGCAAGCCGGAACGCACGAAGGCCCCTCCCCGCCTAACGGCGGAAAGGGGCCTTCCCGGACCGGTCTGCCCGTGGATGGACGGGTCAGATCTGACCGCGCTCGTGGGCCTGCCGCATCAGCACATACTGGCGCATCATCTGGTTGCGGAAGCGGTAGCGGGTCCAACCCGGCTCGACGACCGGGGCGAGCACGCCGCCATACTCCTCGCGGCACAGCCGTTCCAGGATGCCGAGCGCCTCCTTGGTCGGCGGAACGCCGCCCGGTCCGGCCAGCTCCTTGGGATCGAAAGTCCCGTAGGAGTCCGCCGGGCACAGGGCACAGGCCAACAGCACATCCTCCAACTCGGCGCGGCGTTCGGCGGCCAGCGCGCGGGCGTAGGAGTCGACGATGCCGCGCTCCGCCTCCTGAAGGCAGCGGGTGACGGCGTAGGCGAGGTCGTCCCGCTCCACCACCGTCGAACCGCGGCTGACCGCGCTGCGGGCGGCGTGCAGACCGAGAAGCTGCGCGTAGTAGGGCAGACCGCGGACGAACTCGCAGACGCGGTCCACGGCTTCCGGCGCGAAAGCGATTCCGGCGTTCTCCGCCCCGGCGTTGATGAGGCGTCCGATCTCCACGTCGGTCATCAGCGGCAGATGCACCGGCACCAGCGAGCGCTGGATCGACGGGTGCTTGCCCAGCAGCTGGTCGAGGTTCTCGGCCACGCCGACCACCAGCAGCGTCACCGGGATCGAGCTGTCGGTCAGATTCTTGAACAGCTCGGCCAACTTGTTGCGGAAGTCCTCGTCGGTGACGCGGTCATACTCGTCGAGGATCAGCAGCACGTGAGTGGCGTGGATGCCCGACAGGACCTCGTTCAGCTCCGTCACGCTGAACCCGCCCTCGGGCAGAAGCTCGTTGAAGCTGGTAAAGCTGCGGCGCGAGGCGAAGGGATTGTCGATCCCCGAGCGGTAATAGGTCGAGGGGATCTTCTTCAGGAAGTGGCGGAAGATGTCCTCGAAGCTCAACTCCGCGCTGCAGGTCAGCTTCAGCGAAAGGTAGCCGGCCTGACCGGCGATCTTCTCGATGGCGTTGGCGACGGAGGTCTTGCCGCGGCCGCGGTCGCCGAACAGGATGACGTGGGCCCGCTCCTCCTCGATGGCGGAGATGATGCGCTTCAGCGTGTCGGTCCGGCCGATGAACAGCGAGTTGAGCTGCTGCTTGGGCCGCGTCGGCGTGAAGGCTTCGCGCAGCAGCCCGTTCAGTTCGGGGGTGAGCCCCTTCAGCATGGCCGGCGCACCGACCGCCCCCGGCCCGCGCAGGCCGCCGTTGACGGTCATGGTGAAGCGCGGAAGGTCCGTGTCGGCGGGAGCCTGCCCGCGCTGGCCGCCCAGCCCGCCTCCGGCGCCTCCGCCAAGCGGGCTGTTCAGCGGATCGTGCCGCAGACCCGATGGGCCGCGCATCGTCTCGCCCATCCCGCCGCCAAGCCCACTGCCAAGCCCGGTCCCCGCCGCTCCGCCGACCGGTCGCAGATGCGGCGCCGGACGGCCCGCGAGGGGGCTCTGGGATTGCATCGGCGGATGACCGTGAGCCGTATTGCCCGGTGAAGAGCCCGGTCCGGCCGCTCCACCACCCGTGATGCCGCCACCCATGGACATCCGGTCATCCGCATCGGCGGTCGCCCGCCGCTTCCGAAAGAAGTTTCGCATCCGTCCCGATCCCAGAATTCCGCGTTGTCGTCACCAGCCGGCCTCGGCCGGCGGCCTGATGGTCGCGTCGACCGCCCCGGCCCGGCTTGAGAGGCTGGGAGGGTGCGGTGCACGCATTCCGGATGTAAGCGATGCGTCGCCAAGGGTTGCCTGGGATTTCGGATTATTATCCGGAGGAGGTCCAACCCTTATGGCGACTCCTTTCGGGTGGGCCGGCGCCTCAGAAGCCGGCGGCGTGACCCAGCAGAGTCCAAACGAACAAGGTGCCGAACAGGGCCGTCAGTCCGGCAAGCTCGCGCAGGAAAACCAGGATCGACATGACAATCTCCCTTGATCGGATGGCCGCGCCGCGGCAGGCGCCATCGGAGCGTTTGACGTCAGCGGCGTTGGAGAAAAACCTAACAGAACAAAAAATGAACAACAAGAGCGTTGTTCCACATTTGTTCTTATCCAAGCCCTCCGTATGGACGCTTTGCGATGTTGATCGCGATGGTCGGCGTCCCGGTGCACGCTGCGGCTGGCACCCCCGCACCACCGGAACCATATGGTCTTGTGGTGAGCGGTTGATGTAAGGAGAAAGTTCGCGGCCGAAGCGTTCCGCCCGCAAGGAGGGACTTCCAACACCGGACCGCGATCCGAACGAACGGACCACCATGGACAGCGCCAACCAGCAAACCGGCGACGGACCGAACAGCGCCGCTCCGGCCACCGCCCCCACACCCGCTCCCCCGGGCCATTCTCCTCAAGCCAACCGCATGCCCGCCCTCGTCCTGGGGGCGCTGGGCGTCGTTTACGGCGACATCGGGACCAGCCCGCTCTACACCATGCGGGAGTCCTTCGCCCACACCGGCCTGCCGCTCGACGAGCCGACCATTCTTGGCATCCTGTCGCTGGCGACCTGGGCGCTCATCATCGTCGTAACGCTGAAATACGTCCTGCTCGTCATGCGGGCGGACAACAAGGGGGAAGGCGGCGTCCTGGCCCTGGGCACGCTGGCCCACCGCGGATTAAGCTCCAGGGCGGGCAACCGCGCCATCATGGCGCTGGCGATCCTGGGCATGGCGCTGTTCTACGGCGACAGCCTGATCACCCCGGCCATCTCGGTCCTGAGCGCGGTGGAAGGCTTGAAGGTCGTCACCCCCGCCCTGTCCCCCTACATCGTTCCGATCACGCTGGCGGTCCTCACCCTGCTGTTCCTGTTCCAACGGCAGGGCACCGGCCGGGTCGGCATCTTCTTCGGCCCCATCATGGGGGTGTGGTTCGCCACGCTGGCGGTGCTGGGCCTCATGCAGGTGCTGCACTGGCCGGACGTTCTGCGCGCCTTCAACCCGCTGTACGGGGCGACGCTGTTCGTCGACCACGGCTGGGTGGCATTCCTGACGCTGGGCGCCGTGGTCCTGGCGGTCACCGGGGCCGAGGCGCTCTACGCCGACATGGGCCATTTCGGACGGGCGCCGATCCGCATCGCTTGGCTCTACCTCGTCCTGCCGGCGCTGCTGCTGAATTACTTCGGGCAGGGCGCCATGCTGCTGCACGAGCCGGAGACGCTGGAGAACCCCTTCTTCCATCTGGCGCCGGACTGGGCGCAGCTTCCGCTGGTCCTGCTGTCCACCGCGGCCACGGTGATCGCCAGCCAGGCGGTGATCTCCGGCGCCTTCTCGCTGACCCGGCAAGCCGTGCAGCTCGGCTACCTGCCGCGGCGCGAGATCCGCCACACGTCTGAGCATGAGGTCGGCCAGGTCTACATCCCGCGCAACAACTGGCTGCTGCTGATCGGCGTGGTGATCCTGGTGATCGGCTTCGGGTCCAGCAGCAATCTGGCCGCCGCCTACGGCGTTTCGGTGACCGGGGCCATGGCCATCGACACGATCCTGGCCGCGGTGGTGGCGTGGCGGCTGTGGCGCTGGAATCCTCTGCTGGTGGTGGCCGCCTTCTCCATTCTGCTGGTGATCGACCTCGCGCTGTTCGGGGCGACCCTGCTGAAGGTGCCGGACGGCGGCTGGTTCCCGCTGCTGATCGCGGCGGCGGTCTACACGCTGATGACCACTTGGCGCCGGGGCCGCCGCATCCTGGCCGAGCGGCTCTACGCCGACGCCCTGCCGATGGACCTGTTCCTGCAGCGCGTCTCGCCGCAGTCGCCGCAGCGCGTCGCCGGAACGGCCGTTTTCATGACCGGGAACCCCGACGTCGTCCCCCACGCCCTGCTCCACAACATCAAGCACAACCGGGTTCTGCACGAGCGGGTCGTCGTCATGACCGTGATCATGGAGGAGGTTCCCCGGGTCTCCCCGGATCGCGGCGTGCTGGTGGAAAAGCTGGGCAAAGGATTCTTCCGCGTGGTCCTGCGCTTCGGCTACCTGGAACAGCCACACATTCCCCGCGCGCTGGAACGGTGCCGCCGCTTCGGCCTGCATCTGGACATGATGGAAACGTCGTTCTTCCTGGGCCGGGAGACGCTGATCCCGTCCCGGTCGACCGGCATGCCGGGCTGGCGCGAACCTGCCTTCATCCTGCTGTCGAAGACGGCCCTGTCGGCGACGGAGTTCTTCTGCATCCCACCGGGCCGGGTGGTGGAGCTGGGCACGCAGGTCGAAATCTGACCGTCAGTCCCGCGCCACGATGGGGGTCAGGCGGAAGCGGGCGGCGGCGGCTTCCAGCCGCCCGTCGCGCTTTATCGCGTCAACGAACCGGTTGACCCGGTCCAGCCACACCGGGTCATCCGGCGCCACCGCGTAGGCATAGGGCGTGGTCTGAACCGGGGTTTCCGGCGTGATCAAATGGGCCCATTGATGGACGCTGAGCATCCGCTGGCCATAGGGGTAATCGGTCAAAAAGGCGTCGGCGCGTCCGGACTGCACCTCCTCCTCCCGCTCCTGGGGTCCGGAGACGATGCGGATGCTGGCCTTGCGGAGGGCTCGGCTGGCGTAATCGTCCATGACGGTGCCCTTCTGGACCGCCACCACCATGCCGTGCTGATCCAGATCGTCCCACCGCAGGATGCGCGGGTGCGCCTGGGAGGAAACGGCGTAGATGCCGCTGCTCAGATAGGGGCGGCTGAACGCGATTTTTTCGGCGCGGGCAGCGGTGATGCCGATGCCGAACATGCCGATGTCACAGCGGTCGCTCAGCAGATCGGCGATGACATTCGAAAAGCCGCTTTCCACGAAGCTGACGCGCGCGCCCAGATCCTGGGCGAAGGCCCGCGCCATGTCGACATCCAGCCCCTGAAGCTCCCCGCTGTAAGGATTGCGGAAGGAGATGGCGTAATAGTCCGGCCAGATGCACACGCGCAGCAGCCCGGTGCGCTGCACCCGGTCGAGCCGGCCTTCCGTCCGGCCCCCTTCCGCCCGCACCGGCACGGCGCCGGACACCAGAAACATCGACTGAAGCGCCGCGTGAAACGCCAACGCCCACAGTGCGATGGAAAGACGCCGCACGGCTTTACTCCCCCGGAAACCGGCCCCCAACTGCGACAGGATAGCACCGCGCCTCCGGTCTGCACAGCGCAGGCTTGCGATTCGCCCGCTCGCTGTTAAGATTCGCATGATATCAGCACACCGCACGGAGCCGCGCGTGATGGCCAAGCTTGCCCTGTTGCAGCATCGGGGCGCTCTTCTCGCGTTGGCTTTTTTGTCGGTGATGGCCCTTCTGTTCGAGTTCTCCTACGACATACATGCCGACCGCGCCCTGACGTTGAAAAAGGCTGCGGAGAACATCGATAATTTGGCGAGCGCCCTGGAATCCTCGGTCAGCCGCACGGTCCAGACGGTCGATGTCACGCTCGCTTCGCTGGGCGATGCCGTGACGTTCGGCAATCTGCTCAACAGCGAGCCGACCGAAAGCAAGGAGAACCAGACTCTGGCGTCCCTGCTCCAGGAGCGGCTCCGCCGGTCGCCGCACATCCGTGGCCTGTCGTTGCTCAACAATCGGGGTGTTCTGGCGGCGACGACGGAGAACCCGCGGTTGCTTGGGACCTCCTTCGCGGAGATGGATCTGTTCCGCGTTCACCTGTCCGGCCAGAGCAGCGGTCTCCAAATCGGGACCCCGGTTCGGGGGCGTTTTCTGATGCCGGACGGGGGCGCGGAGGACCGCTTGGGCAAATGGGTTCTGCCGATGAGCCGGGCCATTCGTGGCGCGGACGGAACGCTTGTGGGGGTAGCGATCGCGTCGGTCAATCCCGAGTATCTGCAAAGCGTCTTCCGGGCGGTGCGCAACGGACTGCACGGAACCGTGTCGCTCTTCCGACGGGATGGGGTGCTCCTGACCCGGCTTCCTCAGGACGGGGCGGAGGGCATCGGTGTGTCGATGGCGGGAACGGAGTTGTTCCGGGTTCATCTTCCCATGTCGGAAGGCAGCGTGTTCCATGAGACCACCCCGGACGGACAGGACCGCATCACCGCCTATCGCGCCACGCCGATCTGGCCGCTGGTCCTGTCCATCAGCCGCAGCGAGGACGAGGAACTGGCTGGCTGGTGGAACAACCAGCTGGAAATCGCCGTGGTCACGTTGGGCTCCGGACTGGTCATCCTGCTGTTCACCACCGTGCTGACCTTGCTGCGCCGCAAGGATGCCCAGTTGGAGGACGGCAACGCCCGTTTCAACGCACTGCTGGAAACCGCCGTGGAAGGCATCCTCACGGTGCGCGCGGATGGGGTCATCGAAACGGCGAACAGCGCGGCCCACCGCATTTTCGGTTATCCGCCCGGCGGCCTGATCGGGCGCCATGTGCAGAACCTGATGGAGCCGCGGCATCACGCGGCTCACAGCCGCATCATGGAGGCCATCGCCTCAGGGGTCCGCCGGATCGGACCGAACTTCTCCCGCGAGGTCGATGGCCTGCGCATGGATGGGGAGGTGTTTCCCCTCGATCTGTCCCTGGCCGAGGTGCAGACCCAGAAGGGCATTCTCTTCGCTGCCTTCTTCCGCGACCTGTCGGACCGCAAGCGGGTGGAACGGGTGTTGACCGAGGCCAAGGAGAAGGCCGAGGCCGGGCAGCGCAGCAAGATGGAATTTCTGGCCACCATGAGCCACGAGATCCGAACGCCCATGAACGGGGTGATCGGCATGGCCGGGCTTCTCCAGGAAACCAGGCTCGATGAGGAGCAGCGCGGCTACGCCGACACCATCCGTGATTCCGCGGAGTCGTTGTTGACCATCATCAACGACATCCTGGACTTCTCCAAGATCGATGCCGGCCGCCTTACGCTGGAGGTGACCGAGTTCGAAGCCGTGCCGCTGGTCGAGAGCGTGGTGGAACTGCTGGCCCCGCGCGCCACCGCGAAAGGGTTGGAATTGGCCAGCTACGTGCCGCCGTCCTTGCACGGCACGCTGCGCGGCGATCCCGGACGGCTGCGCCAGATCCTCATCAACCTCGCCGGCAATGCGGTCAAGTTCACCGATCAGGGCAGTGTGACCATTGTGCTGTCGATCGAGCAGGACGGCTTGTCCGCCGATGACGACGCTGAGCAGGTGCGCGACGCGAAGGTCGAGTCTCCGCAAGACACGCCGGTGACCGTCCGCTTCGAGGTCCGGGACACCGGGATCGGCATCGCCGCGGCGGACCACAAGCGCCTGTTCTCCATGTTCAGCCAGGTGGATGGATCGTCGGCCCGGCGCCATGGCGGGACCGGGCTTGGCCTTGCCATCTGCAAACGCCTCACCGAACTGATGGGCGGGCGGATCGGCGTTCACAGCCTGCCTGGGGAGGGCAGCGTGTTCTGGGCCGTCATTCCCCTGTGGCGCGGCACCGCAACGGAATCCGCATCGGTGGTGAAGGAACCGGCCGTCTGGTCCGGGCGGCGGGTCTTGCTCGTGGACGATCTGGCGGTGAACCGCGACCTTCTGGCCCGCCAGCTCGCCGCGATGGGGCTGGAAACCGAGTCCGCCGCCACGGGTGAGGATGCCCTGCACCGGCTTCTGGCCGCCAGCGCGGAGGGGCGACCGTTTGACGCCGCCATCCTTGATCATTGCATGCCGGGCCTGACCGGACCGGAACTGGCTCTCCGCATTCGTGCCGAACCGGCTCTGGCAAACCTGCCGCTGGCGATGGCCACCTCTCACCGCATGGGCGATATGGAGGGGGAGGCCGCCGGCGTGGCGGTACGGATCGTCAAGCCGATCCGCACGTCGGCGCTTCGTAACGCGGTTTCACGCCTGTTTGCCCGGCCGCCGCGACAGGTTTCTCCGCGGTTGTCCGCGCCCGCGGGCAAGTCCCTTTCGGAATCGATGGCGCTCGGCACCCGTCGCCGCATCCTGGTGGCGGAGGACAACCCGGTGAATCTGCAGGTGACCCTGGCCCTTCTGCGCCGGGCCGGCCATGCGGTCGATTCCGTGTCGAACGGGCTGGAGGCGGTCAACGCCGTCGCCGCCCTGCCCTACGACCTCGTCCTGATGGATGTTCAGATGCCGGAAATGGATGGCTTGGCGGCGACGCGGGCGATCCGCCGGATGGGTGGTTCCGCCGCTCATGTTCCGATCGTCGCCATGACCGCCAACGCCATGGAAGGGGATCAGGCTGTCTGTCTGGCCGCAGGGATGGACGATTACCTGCCCAAGCCCATCGCGGCGGACCAACTCTTGCAGATCGTCGCCCGATGGAGCGGACTGCCGAAAGGGCGCGATCCCGAGAGCCCGAAGCCATGCCCTGGAAGCGCGCCACCGCCGCGCATCGATCATTTGAAGCGCCAGGATCTGCGCGAGGCAATCGGCGAGGCGGGTTTTGCCATGCTCATGGAAACCTTTCTTCACGAAACGTCCGTCCATCTCGACCGGCTCCGGCAGGCGGTGCAAAGCCGGGATTTTTCGGCGGTGGAACGCGAGGCCCATATCCTGAAAGGGTCGACCGGCAATGTGGGGTTTGCCCAGGCCTCCGCGCTGGCCGATGAGCTTGTGGCGGCGGCCCGTTGCTGGAATGGCGCGGGCATCGGCGGCGACCGCATCCTGGCCTTGGAAGCTGCCCTGAACGAGGCCATGGACGAGGCCGGCCGTACGGCCAACCCAAAGGGCGATGCGACGGTGGCGTTGGAAACGGCGGAGAGCTGGACAGGCGGTCCGGGAGCGACGTAGGCACCCGCAACCGACCGGTTCCATACCAGAGCCTCACATCCGCGGTCTTGGATTTATGGCAGGAATGTCCGGGACTGGAAATGTCCGGGGTGGAAATGCCCAGACCGGCCGCTCCATCTCCCCAACGCTCAGCGCTGTCCGCCGCAGACACGGGCAACAAAGCTGTCGATGTCGCCGTTCAGCGTCACGGCGCGACGCGCCAGTTCCCCAGCCGACGAAAGCACTTGGCTCGCTGCGGCGCTGGCATCCTGGGCACCGGACGATACGCTGGTCACCGCGTCGGCGACGGTGCGCACGCCCGCCGACGCCTCACGAATGGACCGGCTGATCTCGTCGATGGCCGCGCTCTGCTGTTCGGCGGCGCTGGCGATGCCGACGGCGATTTCGTCGATGTCGTGGATCATGCCCCCGACATGCTGGATCACGGCCGCCGTGTCGCGGGTGACCGACTGGACCTGGGCGATCTGTGCGGAAATGTCTTCCGTCGCCTGGGCCGTCTGGTTGGCGAGATTCTTCACCTCGGTCGCCACCACGGCAAATCCCTTGCCGGCCTCCCCGGCGCGCGCCGCCTCGATCGTCGCGTTGAGCGCCAACAGGTTCGTCTGGCTGGCGATGTCGTTAATGAGCTGGACGACCGCGCCGATCTGGTCGGAGGCGGCGAGCAGGGAGCGGATGGTGGCGTCCGCCTCCCGCACCTTCTCCACCGAACTGCGGGCCAGGTCGGCGGTGCGGGACACGCCCTGGGCAACCTCGCCGATGGCGCCCGAGACCTCGCCGGTCGCCGCGGCAACCCCGTCCACATTGGACGACACCTGCTCCGCCGCGGAGGCCGCGGAGAAGGACTGCTCGCTGGCCGTGGCCGCGGTCGCCGTCATGGCGGTGGAGAACGCTTCGAGCTGGGCGGCGCTGGCTGACAGGCTCTGCGCCACCTCCTTGATGTTGGCGCCGATGCGGGTGGCGCTTTCCACGAACTCGCGGCTCTTGCTGTCCATCGCGGCCAGCCCGTCGTTGATCTGGCGGGAATAGGCCCCGAACTCGCCGACCATGCCGGTCATCATGATGCGCCGGTAATACCGCCCCTCCGCCGCGTGCTGCATGGCCGCGTTGGCCTCCTTGCCGAAGGATTCCATGCGGTCGAGCAGGTGGTTGATGGTGCGCAGCATGTCCGCGATGGGACTGTGGCCGTGGATGTTCAGGATGCGCGGCTGGAGGTCGCCCTTCTCCGCCGCGGCGATCACCGCCATGGCTTTCCGGATGGTCCGGTTGGTGAGGGTCAGCCATCGGATCGCGGCCAGACAGGGAAGGATCGCCAACAGGCCCAGCGCGGCGGCGGCCGCGTTGCCGGTGGCGAGACCGTACACCGCCTGTGCCGCCGACAGCAGGGCAACCAAAGCGGTGACGGCGAGCGCTTTAGAGACCGAGGATAAACTCGTCATAGCTCGTCCCCTTGTCGCGCAGAAGTTTTTCCAGCATGGCGCCTGAGGCCGCCATCGCCGCGTTCCGGTCGGCGTGCCGCGCCTCTTCCGTCCGCAGGGCGGCGTAGAGGCTTACCGCCGCGTCCACCGCCGGCCGCGCCGGAACGCGCCGGCTGGAATGGTAGCCGGTGATGGTCCGCCTGTTCCCGCTGTCCGGCCCGCTGTCCGGAACACCGAACACCGGCGTGACGTGGGCGAACACCCAATAATGGTCACCATTCTTCGCCCGGTTGATCACATAGGCGAAGATTTCATTTCCCGCCTCGATGCGGCTCCACAGCAGCTTGTAAACGCAGCGCGGCATGTCCGGATGGCGGACGATGTTGTGAGGCCGCCCCAGCAACTCCGCCTCGCTGTACCCGCTGATGCGCAGGAACACGTCATTGGCGTAGGAAATGCAACCTTTGAGATCGGTCTTGGAAACGATGATCTCGTCGCGGTGAAACGTCCGCTCCTGTCCGGTCAGGTTACCGTGTGTGCCGCTTATGCCGACCGCCATGACCGTCCGCCTCTCAAACGCGCGGGGAACTCAAAATCCTGTTGAAAAGGTCACCAACCCAACCGTTGGTAATATCTTTTGCCATCGACTCATAGCGTACGTAATAATCGGATGGCTTCAAAAACGGACCGCGACGGGCTGCGACAAATTGAACCACTCACAGCCTGAAACAGCGGATCACATGCCCTGCTCGTAAACGACGACCCGGTTGCGCCCTTCGCGCTTGGCACGGTAGAGGGCGAGGTCGGCCCGGTGGATCGCCTTCTCCAGCGTGTCGTAGGCCCCTTCGATCGCCGAAATGCCGATGCTGCTGGTCAGATGGAAGCGGCCTTCGGGACCCGGAATCGCCATGCGGGACAGATGACGGCGCACCCGCTCGGCTACCACGCGGGATTCCTCCGCGGTGGCGCCGGGCAGGACCACCACGAACTCCTCACCGCCGAGCCGGCCGAGAATGTCGTACTCGCGCAGGATGGCCTGACAGCCGCCGGCCACCATGCGCAGGGCGTCGTCGCCGGTGGCGTGGCCGTAGCTGTCGTTGATCCGCTTGAAATGGTCGACGTCCAGCACGAACACCGACATCGGTTCGCTGAAGCGGTGGGCGCGGGCCAGTTGCGAGCGCGCCAGTTCCATGAAGGAACGCCGGTTGTAGATTCCCGTCAGCGGATCACGGGACGCCATGTCCCGCAGCGCCTCCTCCATGTTCCGGCGGTCGGTGTAATCGTAGATCCAGGCCAGATTCACCTGAACCCCCTGGATCACCGCTTGATTGACGGTGAACAGCGTCCAGAAGGACGACCCGTCGGCCCGGCGGAACTGCACCTCCATGTTGGTCACCGACCCGTAGGAGCGCAGCCGCTCAATCACCCGTTCCCTCTGGTGCCGGTCCAGATAATAGTCACGGGCCTGCCGGCCGATCAGATCCTCGCGAGTCAGACCGATCAACTCGGCGAAACGCGTGTTGACGAAAATGATTTTGCCGTCGTCGCGGCGCGACACCGACACGCCGATCGGGCTCTGCTCCAGGATGGCCTGGAGCCGCTCCTCACTGGGCAGCCCTTCCGTCAGGTCGTGGATCACGCCGACGATGCCGCCCAGGTTTCCGGCGCTGTCGCAGAAGACGGCCTTCGTCAGGCTGGACAGGCGGGTGGTGCCGCCGACGAAGGGAACCGCCTCCTCGTAGCTGCGCTGCCCCCAATTGACGGTCAGTTCGCGATCCTGGTCGGCGTGCGCCTTGGCGATGCGTGGGTCCATCAGGGCGAAGGCGGTCTTGGCGAGGATGCTCCGGCGCTCCAGACCGGTGTAGCGCTCGAAAGCGTCGTTGCAATCGGTGTACTCGCCCGCCGCGTTCTTCACGAAAACGGGGACCGGCAGCGTTTCGAACAGCACCTCCTTCATCAGAAGCTGGTCGCGCAGCGCGGCTTGCGCCTGCCGATGGTGGGTGACGTCGGTGTAGACGCGGAGAGACTGCCGTTCACCCAGCGGACCCGTGAGAGGGCCGACCGACTCCGAAACCCAGACGGTTGCGCCATCCAGACGCCGCAACGGCCGTTCTCCCAACGCGTCCGGCAGGGACGGGAGAACGACGTCCTCCGGTTCCAGCGCCGCGAGGTCGTGGCCGGTCAGATGGCCGGGGGCGTAAAGCAGCAGGCTGTGCAGGGCCGGGTTGGCGTACAGGATGGTTCCCGTGTCCGTGGTGACGCAGACCCCCGACGGCAGCGTGTCGAACACACACCACAGCGCAGCCCGGGTTTCCTCCGCATCCCCAGAAGGGCTCATTGAACCGACCGAATCCAGCATGGCCCCCACAGCGTCATGGAAGATTCTTGCGCCACGATAGGGCAAAACAAGAGTACGTTAGCCGATGCGCCTTTTTGCCCCTGTGTGCCATCTTGTCGCGCTATGGTGGTGATCGCCTATTTCGAGCGCAAAATCCATCAATTTATGAATGTTTCGAATGCAACTTTTACACGCTCTTCCACCGCCCTGTTCGCCGGAAGTCCCAACCTCAGCCAATCCTTCCGATGGTCGAACCGGCGAACCAGAACCCCGGCCCGGCCCAGCGCGTTGTAAAGTCCAGCCGCCCGGGGATCGTCTATAAGACGAAAGAGCGATGTCCCTCCGGCGACGCGCACCCCGGCCGCCGCCAACCGCGCATCGAAGCGGGCCGCGGCCTCGGCGAGACGGCGCCGGGTGGCGGCGATCCATGCCGAATCCGACAAGGCCGCGGTCGCGACGGCCAGAGCCGGACCCGACACCGCCCAGGGTCCGACGGCGGCGCGCACGTCCCATACCAGCGCCGGCGCACCGAGCAGGAAGCCGAGCCGGACCCCGGCCAACCCGAAGAACTTCCCGAAGGATCGCAGGACGACCAGCCCGGCCCGCCCGGCCTCGGGCGCCACGCTGCACTCCGGGGTGACCTCGGCGAAGGCCTCGTCCACCACCAGCCAACCGCCCCGTGCCGCCTGCCGCTCCGCCAGGGCCAGCAGCGTTTCGGGCGGGAGGATGCGGCCGTCCGGGTTGTTCGGATTGACGACCACCACCACATCGGCGTCGCATCCCTCCAGCGACTCCAGCTCGGTCACCCGATGCCCGGCCTTGGCCCAGCCCGCGGCGTGCTCGGCGTAGGTCGGCCCCAGCACCGCGACCGTCCCCGGATGGCGCAGCCGCGGCAGAAGCTGAATCAGCGCCTGGGAGCCGCCCGCGGCGGCGACGCGGTCCGGTGACGGCACGCCGTAGCACGCCGCCGCGGCCGCGCGCAGAGCCGTCTCCGCCGCGCGGCCCGGCAGGCGCGCCCAGGCCTCGGCCGGGATGGGCGGAAGCGGATATGGCCAGGGGTTGATGCCGGTGGACAGGTCCACCCAGGGCTCCGGCGCGCCCGGAAAGGCCGTCCGCGCCGTGTCGAGGTCTCCGCCGTGGATGATCTCACCCGGGACGCCCCCCTTATGGACGATCCCTTCATGGACGAGCCTCTTGGACCCCGCCGTCGATTCCGCCATCATCCCGCCCCTTCCCTTCCCCAGAGGATTCCATCCCGTGGAGCTTCATCCGTCCGTGCTCGCCGCCGCTCTCCTCATCGAGGCCGCCGTCGGCTATCCGGACGCACTCTACGCCCAAATCCGCCATCCGGTGGTGTGGATCGGGGCGCTTATCGCCCAGCTTGACCGCGCGCTCAACCGCGAGCGTGATTCCTTTGCCGTCCGCAAGGCCGCCGGCGTGGTGGCTCTGCTCGTCCTGCTTCTGGTGGTGGGTGGCGCCGCATCGGCGGTGGCCGGGCTGTGTCGGCATCTGCCGCTCGGCGGCCTCCTGGAAGCGGCGTTGGCCTCCACCCTGCTGGCGCAGCGCAGCCTGCACGATCATGTCGCCGCGGTCGCCGCCGCCTTCCGCGACGGCGGGCTGGAGGCGGCGCGCGAGGCGGTGTCGCGCATCGTCGGCCGCAACCCGGCGAGCCTCGACGAGCACGGGGTGAGCCGCGCCGCCATCGAAAGCCTGTCGGAGAACTTCTCGGACGGGGTGGTGGCGCCCGCCTTCTGGCTGCTGGTCGGCGGGCTGCCGGGAATCGCGCTCTACAAGGCGATCAACACCGCGGACAGCATGATCGGCCACCGCACCCCCCGGCACGAGGCGTTCGGCTGGGCCTCGGCGCGCCTGGACGATCTGGTCAACCTGCCCGGCTCCCGCCTGTCGGCGTTGCTGATCTGGGTGGCCGCCTGCTTCACCGAGGGGGCCGACGCCGACGAATCTTGGCGGTCGGTGCGGCGCGACGCCCATCGCCACCGCTCCCCCAATGCCGGCTGGCCGGAGGCGGCGATGGCCGGGGCGCTCGACCTCCGGCTCGGTGGGCCGCGGGTCTATGGCGCGGTGCGGATCGAGGACGCCTGGATGGGGCCGGGCCGCACCGCCGCCACCGCCCAGGACATCACCCGCGCCCTCCACCTTTACCGGCGCGCCTGCATCGCGCTTGTGGCCGGCGCGCTGCTGCTGGCGCTGACGCTCTGAGCGCACCAAAGAAAAAGGGGCTCCGGAGAGCCCCTTTCGCGTTCGGACGACCCGGCCTCAGGCGACCCGGCCTCAGGCGACCCGGAAGTTCTTGAACTGCCAGGGATCCTCGTGGTCGATGTCCTCCGGGAACAGGCGTTCGCGGTCCTGCAGCGGCGTCCAGTCGCCATAGGCGCCGACAAGCTCGCCCAGGTAAGGCTTGGCGATCTCCAGAATACGCTGGAAGTCGATCTCGTCCGGCTCGACGATGCCGCGGTTGGGGTTCTCCAACGCCCAGACGATGCCGGCGAGAACCGCCACCGTGACCTGCAGCGAGGTCGCGTTGTTGTAGGGCACCAGGGCGCGCGCCTCGTCGATGCCCAGGCGGGAACCGAACCAGTAGATGCCCTTCTTGTGGCCCATCAGCAGCACGCCCAGCTCGTCGGTGCCGCTGACGATCTCGTGCATCATCAGGCGCTGGCTCGGCTGCATGTACCAATTCTTGCCGGCCAGCTCATGCACCGACTTCACCGCGTCGTCGCACGGGTGGTAGGCGTAATGCACGGTCGGGCGGTAGGTGACGTGGTTGCCGTCGCGCTGGGTGTAGTAGTCGGCGATGGAGATCGCCTCGCTGTGGGTGATCAGGAAGCCGTGGAACGGCCCCTCCAGCGGGGTCCAGGTGCGCACGCGGGTGGAGGCGCCGGGCCGCATCAGATAGATGGCGGCGTCACAGCCGAACTCGTGGCGGCGGCCGTCCACGGGGAAATGCTTTTCGTGGCTGCCCCAGCCGAGTTCGGTGGGCTGGCAGCCCTCGCCGACGAAGCCGTCGATGGACCAGGTGTTGACGAACTCGCCCACCTTTTTCGGCTCGTTGGAGACCTGTGTGTCGCGTTCGGCGATGTGGATCACCTTGACGCCCAACTTGGCGGCCAGGGCGCCCCAGCCGGCGCGGTCCTTCGGGACCTCCGTCGATTCGCCGGTATCGGCGGCGACGTTGAGCAGCGCCTGCTTCACGAAATGCGAGACGAGGCCCGGGTTGGCGCCGTGGGTCAGGACGGCCGTCGGCCCGCCCTCGTAGGTGGCGCGGTGCGACAGCGCCGTCTCGCGCAGGGCGTAGTTGGAGCGCAGCGACGGCGACAGCGACGGGTCGGTGTAGCCGCCGGCCCACGGCTCGACGCAGGTATCGATGTAGAGCGCGCCGACCTTGTGGCAGAACTCGAACAGGGCGACCGAAGACACGTCCACCGACAGGTTGACCAGGAAATCGCCCTTGCCCAGCATGGGCTCCAGCACCTGGGCGTAGTTCTCCCTCGTCAGCGGCAGGTTGATGAATTTGACGCCAAGCTCATCCGCCTCGGCATGACCGCGCTCCTCGGCGGTGACGATGGTGATCTGGTCCTTCGTGATTCCGATGTGGCGCAAAATCAGGGGCAACACTCCCTGGCCAATCGATCCGAAGCCGACAATGACCATGCGGCCGGTGAAGGTGATGTGCTTGGTGTCCAGGGTCATCTAAGACGGTCCCCCGTGGTTGGCGTGACAGAAATACAGCCCGACACCCCCGCGCCTCTTGCAAAGGCGGAGGGTGTCGGACCAACGATGGTTTACGGTGATTTTTTAGGGATATCCACCGCTTTCCCGCAATGCGGGACTTATGCCACGCAGCTCTTCAGGACATAGCCGGGCGTTTCCAAAAGCGGCGCGTCCGAAACCTCGACCACGCGGGCCTGGTCGAAACCGTTGAAGGCGGTGCGCAGGCAGGAGCCGTAGGCCCCCAGCTGGCCCAGCTCGATCCAGTCGCCGGCACGGATGTCCGCCGGCAGGTGGAACGGGCCGTTCATGCGGTCCGCGCTGTCGCAGGTCGGGCCGTAGAAGGCGAAGGCCTCCACCGGCTCGTCGCCCATCGGCGCGAACGGACGGATCATGCGGGCCGGGAAGCGGAAGCCGGGAACGCCGGCGTCCGACAGGGCGCCGTAGACGCCGTCGTTGATGAACAGCTCGTTGCCGCGGCGCTTGACCACCTGCACGACCAGCGACACGCCCGGCGCCACCAGCGCGCGGCCCGGCTCGCACCAGACGCGGCAATGGGCCGGCAGGTCGAGCTTCGCCACGCCGCGGGCGATGGCCTCCATGAAGTCGCCGAGCGGCGGCGGGGTGACGCCCGGGTAGGAGACGGGGAAGCCGCCGCCGACGTCCAGAACGTCGATCACCACGCCCGACTCCGCGATGATGCGGCCGGCCAGCTCCAGCGCCCGCTCATAGGCGGACGGGTCGAGCATCTGCGAACCGACATGGAAGGACACGCCGACCTTCGGGGCCACCATCCGCACCGCCTGGAGCAGTTCGACCGCCGCCGCCGCCGGGGCGCCGAACTTACCGGACAGGTCGTAGACCGCGTTGCCCTTCGGCAGGGCCAGACGCACGACGAGGCCGAGATCCGGGGCGTCGCCCGTCTCCTCCAGGATCTTCTGCAGCTCCTCCATGCTGTCGAGCACGAAGTCGCGCACGCCGTACTGCTGGTAGGCGGTGCGGATCGCCTCGCGCCCCTTCACCGGGTGCATGTAGTGCAGCACGGCGTCCGGGAACATCTGGCGGATCAGGCGGATCTCGCCGGGCGAGGCCACGTCGAAATGGCGCACGCCGCCGGCCCACAAAGCGCGCAGCACCGCCGGCTCCGGGTTGCACTTCACGGCGTAGAGCACGTCGCCCGACACCGCGGCGTCGAAGGCGGCGACAAAGCTGGACGCCGTGTCGGCCAGGACGCCCGGACGGATGCAGTGCATCGGCTCCTCGGGCCGGGCCATTGCCACCGCCTGATGGACGGAGGTGCGGCGGTCCGACACCGGCGAAGCGCCGAAGGACGGGGCGGAAACGGAAACACCGCGGCGCAGCGGGGCGACGGCGGAACGGGAACGGATGAAGCCCATGGCGCACTCCTTACCCTGGGCCACCCGGCGCGGGGCGGTCCAGCGAACAGACGGGAACCCGTCACGGCCGTCAAAACCGCGGATCGGAATTCGGGTTGTGGTGAAAGGCGACGGAGAAAAGCCGGGTCAAACGCTCACGAGCGGGCTAACAGCTCCGCAGGTTCAAAGCGTCGATGTCCGGCTATGGGCTACCGTCTGAGAGCCCTGCCGTGGAGAGCCAACATGCCTACCTCCCTCTCGGGACCGGCCCACTGATGACCGGTTCTGCCAAAAAGGACGCGGTACGTCGTTGCATAACCACAGAGGGCCATTGGCACGTGCGAGTGCGTCGTGCCCGATGAATTACGCTTTTTCCCCGGCGATTCAAGTGATTTTTTGATGACAGGTCAGGATCGGCCCGGAAACGGAACGATGACCGCGATCAGCGGGGCGCCGCGTCCGCCGTCTCGGCGAAGGCCGGACGATCGGAGCCGAGCACATGGTCCATCAGCCAGAAGCGCAGGAACCCCCGCACGGCGACGCCGGGGTCGAGCCGCCCGCTCTCCACCTGCTGGCGGATGCTGGCGAACTGCCCCTCCAGCGACCGGTGATGGTTGCGGTGTGCCACGAAACGGCCGGGCGCCACGCGGCGCAGCACTCCTTCCTCCATGGCGAAATGGGCGAGCACGTGGTCGTGCAGCAGGCCCAGAAGGTCCAGCAGTTCGCTGGTGCGCGCGCCTTGACGGCTCATCGCGTCCAGCTCGTTCATGAGGGCGGCGAGTTGGCGGTGCTGCGCGTCGAGCGGTCCCACCCCGACATCGAAGGCGCTGTTCCAGGCGATCAGGCTCCGCCCTTCCGGGGCCTGGGAGGCGTCGCGCACCAGCGCGGCGTAATCGCCGTCATGCCGGATCTCATGCCCGCACAAGGCGGCGTCCAGCGTGCCCGCAACCGTGCACAGGAAGTCCGAGGTGACGTCGCAGTCGCGCACATAGTCGATGAGGCGGCCGAACTGCTGGTCCAGCATCGCGTGATGACTGGCGTGCTCCTCCCACCGGGCAAATCCGGCGGCGCGGATGATGACCTCCTCATGGTCGAAATGCATGCGCATCTCGTCCGCGAAGCGGCTGAAACGGGGAACCATGGCGTCGCGGGAGGCGCCCTCCGCGCAGGCGCGGCGGATGGCGTCGACATGGTCCATCAGCGACGTGTGGGCTTCGTCGATGAAGCCGTTGCCCGTGCGCGGAACGGTGTGGCCGTCCGTGGTCATGGAACCTCCCAGGCGGATGGCACGCCGCTTTGGGATCGGCGCTGATACCGAAGGGCTTGTAACAGCTCCGCTTTTGGCCGGCAATCGGCTGCGGCGAAAGGTGTCGGCGGCGGGCGTATCATGGCCGGCGGGTCATGGCCGGCGGGTCATGGGACCGCACCGGATTCCGGCTCGAATTTCGGAAAGCGGTCGGCGATCACGTCACCGGTGAAGGACGCTACCCAACCGTCCGGACGCGTGAAAAAACGGATCGCGGTGAATTCCGGGTCCGGCCCCATGTCGAACCAATGCTTCGTCCGCGCCGGGATGCTCAGCAGGTCGCCGGCCCCGCACACGATGCGGAACACCTTCTCGTCCATGTGCAGGTAGAAGGCGCCACCGCCCTGCACGAAGAAGCGGGCCTCGTCCTCGTCGTGGGTGTGTTCCGCGAGAAAGGCGGCGCGACGGGCGGCCGCGTCCGGCAGGCCGCGTGGCATCCGAACCACGTCGGCGGATTGGAAACCGCGCGCTTCCTTCAGGGCCGTCACCGGGCCGGCATAGGCCTCCAGCACCGCCTGGGAGTCGGCGGCTTCGGAAATGACTTTGGACGCCTCCCAACGCTCGAACAGCACCCCGGCCAGCGCCAGATGGGCGGTGACCAGCGCCGGGTCGGCGGACGAGAGCTCGATAACCGTGGGGTCGGTGTCGCTGTAGACGGACAAACGGGCCATGGTCGCCTCGTTGTGCAGGTGCACTCAGAATGAGACGAAGCGGCGCCCGGCGCAACCGAAACGGTTGAATCCATACCTCAGTATGCGCGCAGTGTACGAATCAACGGCGGATCGCCAGCCCCAGCGACACGATCAGCCCGACCGCCAGCAGAAGCCCGACGAATCCGCCGACTCCGGCCCAGCCGAACCCATGCCAGAAGACGCCGCCCAGCGTCCCGGCGATGGTGGAGCCCATGTAGTAGCAGAACAGGTAGATCGCCGAAGCCTGCCCGCGATTGACCGGCGCCCGCTGCCCGATCCAGCCGGAGGCGATTGTGTGGACCCCGAAGAAGGCGAAGGTGAACAGGGCGATGCCCGGTGTCATCGTCCACAGGCTGTCCGGCATCATCAGCGCCAGCCCGGCCGCCATCATCGCCGCGGCGGCGGCCAGCACCCGGCCCCGCCCCAGCCGGACCGCCAGCCCGCCGAACAGCGGCGAGCTGACGACCCCGCAGAGATAAACGGTGAAGACCGCCCCGACCGCCGCCGGGCGCAGCTCGAAGGGCGGTACCAGCAGCCGGAAACCGATGTAGTTGAAGACGGTGACGAAGGCCCCCATGGACAGGAACCCCATGGCGAACAGGGCGAGCAGCCCGCGGTCCATCAGGTGCCCGCGCCATGCCTCGGCCAGTTCCCGCATGCCTGCCGGCCGCCGCTGGAAATGGCGCGAGGCGGGAAGCGCCACCCACACCGCCACGGCGGCGGCGACCCCCAGCGCGCCGATCACCCCCATCGCCATGCGCCAGGACGCGACGTCGGCGAGCAGCGCGGTCAGCGCCCGCCCCGACATCCCGCCGAGCGCCGTTCCACCAATGTACAGCCCCATCGTGACGCCGGCGGAGCGCGGGTCCACCTCCTCCGACACGTAGGCCATGGCGACGGCGGGCAGGCCGCTGAGCGCCATCCCCTCCAGCGCGCGCACCAGCAGCAGCGACGCCCAGTCCGGCGCCATCGCCCCGCTGATGCCCAGCGTGCCGGAGGCGAGCAGCGAGAGCGCCATGATCGCCTTGCGCCCGAACCGGTCGGACACCGCCCCGGCGACCAGCAGCGCGAAGGCCAGGACGCCGGTGGACACCGACAGGGCAAGGCTGGACTGCGCCGGGGTGATCCCGAAGTCCCGCGTGAACTCCGGCATCAGCGGCTGCACGCAGTAGAGCGCGGCGAAGGTGGAGAAGCCGGCCACGAAGAGGATGCGGCTCGCCCGCTTGTAGGCCGGCGTGCCGGCGACGAGATATGCCGCCCCCGGTTCAGCCGCGCCCTGCCCCGCCGGTTCGATCTGAACCCTGCCGAAATCGCCGTCCGCCACGTCGGTCCGTCCCCATGATGCGCCGCAATATGCACGCAAGAGGCGAATGTGCGCCCGCGGCAACGGCCTGTCCAACGGTTCGGACGCAGTGCAGCAATATGATTCGGTTATGACAACCGGCCGCTTATGACAACAGGGTGCCCGGCGGGGTTCAGGGGATCAGCGCGCCGAGGTCGAACTCCTTGGCGAAGGCCAGCATGGCGCCGCAAGCGCTGGCGGACGAGACTCGCAACACGCCGTTGCCGACGACGGTCGGGAACTTGCTCTTCTGGAGCGCCTGCTGGGCGCGCTCCAGATCGGCCACCGTCAGCACCATGCCGGCCAGGAAGGGGCGCGGGACCGACAGCGCGGGGTCGCCGGTCCATCCCCAATGCAGCGCGGCGGGATCGGCCACCACGATGGGGGCGCTGCCGGTCGGCACAACGCGCGCCGGTCCCCGCGCCTCGACCGCCGTGCCGAACAGCCGGGCGTAGGAGGCGGCGGTGGCGTCGGGATCGTCGGCGGCGACGACCAGCGCGGCAAGGCCGGTCACCGTGTTGTCGTGCTGGATCAACTCCGGACGCCAGACCACGTCTCGGGTGTGGTGCTGGCATAGGAAGACCCGTCCGCCCCAATCCGGCACACCGTCGATCGGGGTCGTCGTGAAGCGCGCCTGCTGCGCGCCGCCCGGCAGTTCGACGGGACGGCCGAACTCCACCGGCTCGCCCGCCGGATAGCCGGCCTCGACGAGGAGGCGTTGCGCCGCCCGCGCGTCGTCGGTCTTCAGCGCCGCAGCGGCGATGCCCTCGCGAGTTTTCAGAACGTCGCTGAAAAAGGCGGTGAAGGGGTGCGGCTGCTCGATGGCGAGCAACTCCAGATAGTCGCCCGCCCCGAACATCATGGTGTGGTTGGCCGACTTCAGCTCGCCATGCCGGCCCTTCGGCGAGACGGTGAAGCCCATGCGGCGATAGGCGTCCTGCGCCTTCTCCAGATCGCGGACGACGATGACGAGATGGTCGATGCCGTTGATTCCGTGTGCGCCCATGACCTTTGCCCTTCCGCTTTGCCGGCTTTTCGCGTTCGGCCAGCCATAGTGCAAGGAGACCGCTCGGCGCAAGTGTCGGGGGCAGGGTCAGGGTGCCAGCGGCCGTTCGCGCCATGCGGCGACGACGTCCGGCATGGGCGGCGATTCCTGCTGCTCGCCGTGGATCGCCAGGATCTCCGCCGGGGCGACCACGGCGCCGCGCGCCACGAAGGCGCCCTGCACCACGGCCAGCGCCGCCGTTCCCGTGGCGGTCTCCACCCGGTGCTCGATGAAGAAGTACTTGTCGTCCCAGCACAGCACGCGGGTCGCCAGCTCGAAGCGCTGGAAGGGGGCCAGCGGGCGGCGGAAGCGCACGTTGGCGGCGCCGATCACCGGTTGCCAGCGGTGGCGCAGGATCGACCGCCCCATGCCGGAGCGCAGCATCAGATCGACCCGCCCCAGGTCCATGACGCTGAAATAGCGGGCGTTGGTCATGTGCATGTTGAGGTCGAGGTCGGTCGGCCACACCCGGAAGCGCAACCGCGCCGGTTCGAGGAACCCCACCGGCCGACCGGTCAGGGCGGCCGCGATGACGCCGATCAGGCGGAACAGCAAATTCATACCCCTATCCCCTCCGGCCCAGCCGGGCGGACGGGACCGCACCGGCTCAGGCGCTCTTGGACGCCAATCCGCGCTCGTCCAGCGCGGCCTGCACCTGGGCCTCGATCTCCCGCAGTTCGCCCACGGTCGCCTCCAGGTCCTGGCGCTGCTGCTCCAGGTCCTTCAGCCGCGCGTCGATGCGCTTCTGCAGGACCTTCAACTGCTCCACCCCGCCATCGACGTTGTAGAGGTCCAGATACTCCCGGATCTCCGCCAGCGAGAATCCCAGCCGCTTGCCCCGCAGGATCAGCTTCAGCCGGGCGCGGTCGCGCTTGGTGTAGACGCGGTTGTTGCCCAGGCGGTTGGGCGACAGCAGCCCCTTCACTTCGTAGAAGCGGAGGGCGCGCGGCGTGATGCCCAGTTCCTCCGCCAACTGATTGACCGTGTAGAGCTGTTCCATGGTGGGGGGCACGCCTTCCGTCACGTCGCGCCGCGGCGGCGTGTGGGAAGCGAAGGCTGCTCGCTCCACGCCGCCGGACGGCGTCTCCGTTCCTACCACACACACCACGGCGTGACAAAGCCACGCGCTTTTCCGATGTCACTCCTCCGGCTTTTGCAGGGTCTCGGCGATCAGTTCCTTCTTTGACAGCTTGCCGACCGCCGTCTTGGGCAGCTCGGCGCGGAATACGATCCGCTTCGGCATCTCGATCCGCGAGATCTTGTCGCGGAGGAAGTCCTTCAATTGCTCTGCGGTCAGGTCGGCGCCGGGCCGGAGCTGGACGAAGGCCTTCGGGCTCTGGCCGCGGTAATCGTCGGGGATACCGATGACGCAGACGGCGACCACATCCGGGTGCTGGTAGATGGCCTCCTCGATCACGCGCGGATAGACGTTGTAGCCGCCGCAGATGATCAGGTCCTTCAGCCGGTCGAGCAGGAAGACGTAACCGTCCTCGTCCATCACCCCGACGTCGCCGGTGAACAGCCAGCCGCCGACGATGGTGCGCCGGCTCTCCTCGTCGTTGTTCCAATAGCCGGCCATGACGTTGGGACCGGACAGCGCGACCTGCCCCTTCTCGCCGGGCGGCAACACGCGGTCGGGATCGTCCAGCGCGCGAATCTGCACCATGATGCCGGGCAGCGGCAGGCCGATCGAGCCTTCCTTGTTGACCCCGGTCAGCGGGTTGCAGGCGCAGACCGGCGACGCTTCGCTGAGGCCGTAGCCCTCGACCAGCACGCAGCCGGTGGCCTCCTCGAACTGGCGCTTCAGCTCCATCGGCAGCGGCGCCCCGCCGGAGATGCAATAGCGGATCGACCGCATCGGGTAACGCGCCACGTCCGGATGGCCCAGCAGCGCCTTGTACATGGTCGGCACGCCGGGCAGCAGGGTCGGCTTGCGCCGCGCGATGGTCTTCAGGACCTGAAGCGTGTCGAAGCGGGGCAGCATGACCAGCTCCGCCCCTGCCGCCAGCCCCATGTTCAGGATCACCGTCATGGCGAAGACGTGGAAGAAGGGCAGGACGGCGAGCATCCGTTCCTCCCCCAGCGCCATGCCGGGGAACCAGGCCTGCACCTGCCGCGCGTTGGCGACGAGGTTGGCGTGGGTCAGCATCGCCCCCTTGGGCACGCCGGTGGTCCCGCCGGTGTATTGCAGCACCGCCACGTCGCGCCGCGGGTCCAGCCGCACCGGCGGCATCGCTCCGTCGTTGGCCAGCAGCGCGTCGAAATCCACATGCCGCCCGTCCTGCGGGATGCTGGCCAGCTCGCTGCGCTTCAGCACGCGGAAGAGGACGCTCTTCACGGGCGACAGGATGGAGGCCATGCGGCAGACGACCACCGTCTTCAGCCGCGTGCGGTCCAGCATCGCCTCGATGCGCGGGTAGATCTGCTTCAGATCGAGCGTGACCATGATCTCGGTCCCGGAATCCTCGATCTGGTGCTCCAGCTCCCGCTCGACATAGAGCGGGTTGTAGTTCACCACCGTGCCGCCGGCCTTCAGAATCGCGAAATAGGCGATCACGTAGGTCGGCGTGTTCGGCAGACACAGCCCCACCCGCACGCCCGGCTTCACCCCCAGCGCCGCGAAGCCCTTGGCCGCCCGGTTCACCAGCCCCAGCACCTCCGCGTAGCGGTAGCGGCGGCCGAGGAAGTCCAGGCACGGACGGTCGGCGTAGCGGCGGGCGGCCTCCTCGAACAGCTCGGCCAGCGGCGTCACAGGGATCGGCTGGTCCCAGGCGATGCCCTCGGGGTAATGGGCAAGCCAGGGATGGGCCGGCGTGTCGTCGCCGATGCTGCCCCGGCGCGCAAGATTCTCGGTCATCTCCGATCCTCCCGGCTGCGCGGCGGGTCAGGACAAGCGGGGGCGGAAGGCGGTGCGGGGCGATGGGACTCCGGGCGCGGCGGCGGTCTGCATGGTTTCACTCCCCTCGATTGATTTGGTGGTTCCCGGATCGTTGAGGCGCCGGAAACCTTTTGGTTATGACGTTGACGTAAACGTAAACTCTGCCTACTGTCAAGATCCGACAAGCACGAATCCAGGGGAGAGTGACTGATCCATGGTTGAGGACATCCTGCGCGAACTCCAGTCCCGCTCCACCAGCTTCCGCAGCCTGAAGGCCGACGTCCGCTTCGCGCTGGAGGACGGCGAGGCGGTGCGGGTCAACGCCCGCGAGACGCCCGTCGCCATCGCGCGGGAGGACGCCGGGGACGCTGATCCCGACTGCACCATCCGCATCTCCGCAGAGAATCTGAAGAAGCTGATGGACGGGCGGCTGAACCCGATGCTGGCCTTCACCATGGGCAAGCTGAAGGTGGACGGATCGATGGGCGTCGCCATGAAGCTGGCGCAGCTTCTCGACGACTGAGCGCCTGCGACTGAGTGACGGAATCCGGACGGCGGCACCATAAGCCGCCGCCGAACAACGACCACAAAAGGCGAACACAGGGAGGGAACATCCATGACGCACGCCCTGCGCGCGGCGCTGGCGGCCGCCGGCCTGCTGCTGTCCACGGCCGCGGCCCAGGCCGCCGAGCCGCGCACGCTGACCTACCGGATCCTGATGGGCGACGATCCGGTGGGAACGGAAACCGTCCGGCTGGAGCCCCAGGGCGACGTGACGAAGGTCGCCGTCACCGCCTCGACGCGGGTGAAGGTGCTGTTCATCAACTTCCGCTACGACCACAAGCGGGAAGAGGTCTGGAAGGGCCGGACGCTCGAATCCATGAGCGCCCAGACCGACGACGACGGCACGCCCCACGCCATCCGCATGATGCGGACCGGCGGCGGCTACTCCGTCACGGTGGATGGCAAGGCCGGACAGGCCGGCGCCGACACCCTGCCCCTGACGCTGTGGACCCCGGAGGTTCTGAAGCGCCCCACCCTGCTCTCGGTCATCGACGGCAAGCCCTACAGCGTGCGCACCGACCTCGTCGGCACCGAGACGCTGACCGTCGGTGGGCGCGCCGTTCCGGCACAGCATCACCGGATTTCCGGCGACGTGGAACGCGACCTGTGGTTCGACGCGCAGGGCACGCTGCTGAAGACCCGCTTCAAGCGCAGCGGCTACGATGTTACCTACATCCTGGACTGAGATGTGTTCTGCGTGAGGGTGTGATGCCGCTGTTCGTGTTCCCCGACGACCCGTCCTGGAACGAGGAGGCCGACGCCGTGGAGTTCGCGGTTGAGGTCGGGGAGTATCACGGGCGGGTCTTCGTCCCCCGCCGCGCCCTGCAAACCCTTGCCGGCCATCTGCCGAAGCCGGACGAGGCGCTTCAGTATGTCTGCCTGAACCGCCCGGTCTTCGACAAGGCGGTAGAGGCCCGCATCATGGACCGCAAGCTGGACCCGGATGCGAACGTCCATCTGACGGCGCGGGATGTGAGAAGGGTGGCGTCGTAGGGGGCATAGGAATTTAAGTGGTCGCATCGAGCCCCCCTCCCGACCTCCCCCCGCTTCGCAGGGGGAGGAGATAAGCCCTCCCCTGCGAAGCGGGGGAGGGTTGGGTGGGGGCCCGGTTCGACACCCTCAAATGCTGTAATTGTCCGCGATCCCCGACCGCAGCTGCTCCACCTGCTCGCGGAAGCCGCCGCTGTCGCGGCCCGGCTCGTTGCGCACATCCTGGACGATGCGCGCCGGGCTGCCGCCCAGCACGATGATGCGGTCGGCGAGATGCACCGCCTCCTCCAGGTCGTGCGTGACGAACAGCACGGTTTTGCCGGTCTCGCGGTGAATGCGCAGCAGCTCGTCCTGAAGGCCGTGCCGCGTGATGGCGTCGAGCGCGCCGAACGGCTCGTCCATCAGCAGGATGTCGGGGTCGACGGCCAGAGCGCGGGCGATGCCGACGCGCTGGCGCTGGCCGCCCGACAGCTCATAGGGCCAGCGCCGCCCGTAATCGTCCAGCCGGACGAGGCGCAGCGCGGCGGCCACCCGCTCCTCGCGCTCGGCGGTGGAGATCGGCAGTCCCTCCAGGCCGAAGCGGACGTTCTTGGCGACCCGCCGCCAGGGCAGAAGGCGAGCGTCCTGGAAGACGAGGCTGACCGGACGGTGGCCCGGCTTCTTCGTCTCGTGGATGGTGACGGCACCGGCGCGCGCCGTGTGCAGACCGGCGACGACGCGCAGCAGGGTCGACTTGCCGACGCCGGACGGCCCGACGATGGCGACGAAGCTGCCGCGCTCGATGGACAGGTCGACGTCCACCAGGACCGGCGGGGCCTCGGCGCCGTAGCCAATGGCGACGCCCTTCAAATCGATCACAGCGGAACCGTTCACTTTTGCCATGCCAGCACCCGCTGCTGAACCTGCATGAACAGGAAGTCGCAGACGCCGTAGAGCGCCGCGATGGTGACCATGTAGAGCACGACGATGTGGGTGGCGAGCAGGCCGGAGGCGTCGGACATGCGCGCGCCTAGGCCGGAGATGCCGAACAGCTCCGCCGCCACCACGGTCATCCAGCCCTGCCCCAGCCCGGCGCGCACGCCGGACAGGATGCCCGGCAGCGCGCCGGGCAGGACGATCTTGAACAGGCGCGGGATCAGCCCGCCCTGCCCGAAGGCGTGGCCGAGTTCGATAAGATCCTTGTCCACCCCGCGCACCGCGCTGTAGGTGGCGTAGTAGTTGATCCAGAAGACGGTCAGCGCGATCAGGAAGGTTGCGGCCGACTTGCTGACGCCGAACCAGATGATGGCGAAGGGAATCCAGGCGATGGACGGGATGGGGCGCAGCATGCGCACAACCCAGGCCTGGAAAGCGTCCCAGATGCCCCAGGTCGCCGCCGCCGTGCCGAAGGTGATGCCGAGGACGGTGCCGAGCGCCAGCCCCGACAGGTAGTGCGACAGGCTGGCAAAGACCATCGCCTGCCAGGTGCCGGAGCGGAACTCCGCCAGGAAGGCGCCGGGCACCGCGCTGGGCGATGGCAAAAGCCCGGCGGGCACGACGCCGCTGCGCGCCAGCGCCTCCCAGGCGAGCAGGAAAGCGCCGACGCCGAGCGCCGACAGGGCGATGGAGCTGTGGAGCTTCAGCGGTTGACGCATCGCGCTTACTTCGCGGCGGCCGCGTCGTAGAAGCGGAAGTCGAACGCCTCCGCCACCGGGATGGTGCCCTCGGCGGAGCCGATCTCCTTGGCGTAGGCCATCATCTGCTCGACCGCCGGGACCACGCCGTGCGGGTCGGCGACGAACTTGGAGCCCGGCGAGCGGAAGGCGGCCTCCAGCGTGGCCGGCTCCATCAGGCCCTTGCCCAGATACTCGTTGGCGACCTTGGCGGAGCGGGCCGGGTCCTTGGCGATCAGGTCCACCGCACGGATGTGCGCCTTGAGGAGGCGGGTCAGCGCCTCGCCATGCTCCTTGGCGACCGGGCCGCGGACCGCGATGACGGTGCCGGGCTGGTTCGGGAACATCTCCGCGCCGGTGGCGAGCAGGCCGACGTTCGGGTCGACCTTCTGGGTGACGGTCACCGTCGGCTCACGGATCGTCGCCGCGTCGAGGGCGCCGGCGAGCAGGGCCTGCTGGGTCTTCTCGATGCCCATGGAGATGATCTCGACGTTCGCCGGGTCGGCCTTCACCACCTTGAACAGCCAGTGGCGCAGCACGGTGTCCGGAACTGAGCCCGGCGGCTGCGTGCCGATCTTGACCTTGCGGCCGCTGTCGGCAACGAACTTCGCGATGGACTCCGCGGTGGCCTTGCCGCCCAGCGCCTTGGCGAACTCGCCGCGGCTGGCGACGACCATCTCCTCGACCGCCGAGTTGGCGATGACCGACACGTCCGCACCCTTCGAACGGGCGACCAGGACCGGGGCGACGCCGGCATAGAGCAGGTCAATCTTCCCGGCGGCCATCGCCTGGATGGCGTGCGGGCCGGATTCGAACTTGGTCAGCTTCAGGTCGATGCCCGCCTCGCGCGCCCAGCCTTCCCCTTCCAGGATGAACAGCGGCGCGGCGGCGAGGATGGGGATGTAGCCGACCTCCAGCTTCACCGGATCGGCGGCGCGGGCCGCGCCGGGCGTCAGGGCGGTCAGGGACGCGGCGGTCAGGGATGCGACGGCGGCCACAGCCAGCATCGCGGAACGTCGGGTCAGGGCGGTCATGGGATCCATCCTCGCAGGAAATTGCCCGCCTATTTAGCACATCCCCTATCGGAAGGAAGAGTGAATTGCACAAATTTGCGTGATGCAATGAGCAATTTAACTGTGAAAACTGGTTCTTTTGGTCGTTAAAAACCCAGGCAAAAGCGGCTCTCCCAGCCACCGACCTTTGCCGTCACCATTACTTCAACCCCTAATTATCATTTATAAAAGATTAGCAACCGACAACCCATTATCCGGTATGAGCCACAGCGGGAGAGGGAACATGACGGCCATCGACTCCACAAAGGCACAGCCCTTCGCATCCACCCTTTCCCAATGGACCAGAACCGGCCCGACGAAGCTTCAACCCATCATCCCGGAAAACGGCTCCAGCCCCGCGGGCGATCAGGTGACCTTGTCCGCTCAGGCCAAAGGCCTCATGGCCGGCGGTTCGGGAGCGAATCCGGCCATGGGAGCACCAAGGGAGTTCGCCATCACGGGCATCCCGCCGGCGAGCAGCGACCCGACGGACGACTATTTCGCAAAAATGCATAAGTATTTTGAGGATCTGAACAATTTTACAAAAAAGACTCTCGGCCTGGGCGATCGGGTGGGGGTTGGACTCACCGGCGACATCATAAACATCATGAAGAAGGCAGCGGCGAAGGCGGGCATCGTCGAGCCGGAAATGCCCGCCTCGATCAAGGCGATGAAGGAGGAACGCGAGGCGCGCAGCGCGTCCGAACCGGAGAAGGAACCGGGGCCGGGGATGAAGGGGACCTCTCTGATCACCCTGTACATGCCGGAGGAGCAAGGCGGCGGACAGGTTGAACTGTGGATCGACAACAAGGGCCTGGACAAGCTTGCAGACCTGTCGGCGCAGACGGTCAAATCCAGCCTCGTCGACCTGATGAAGGGCGACGACAAGGCGGCTGCGGCGAACGCCGCGATCGACAACGGCATCTTTGGAAAGGCCTTCGCGGAGAACGCCGCCTGGCATCCGGAATTCCGGACCCCGAAAGCGCGCATGGCCTATTTCGACCCGAGCGCGGAACCCGGCGAAACCCCGTTGTTCATGATCCAGTCGAAGCAGCAAGCCGGATACGTGTCCCAGCACGCTGGTGATCTGGCGGCAAGCCTCATCAACCTGCTGAAGGCGGCAAAGGATTGAGGCGCCGACCTCCCCTTCCCGAAGGAAACGGAAAGCCGACGCCCCTCGTGATGCCCGTCCGCGTTACACCCGGTCGCGCTTCAGGGCGTTCCGGCCGAACACGCCGTCCACATAGTCGAGCAATTCGCCGAGCGCCTCCACCGGGGTGACCGCGCCGGTGTCGATGGTCAGTTCCGCCGACTCCGGGGCCTCGTAGGGGGCGGAGATGCCGGTGAAGTCCGGGATCTCGCCGGCGCGCGCCCGGCGGTACAGACCCTTGGGGTCGCGCGATTCGCAGGTGGCGAGGTCGGCGGCCACATAGACCTCGTGAAAGCGCTCGCCGCCGATGGCCCGCGCCCGCGCCCGGTCGGCCTGGAGCGGCGAGATCAGCGAGGCGATGACCAGAACGCCCGCATCCGCGAACAGCTTGGCCGTCTCGGCGACACGGCGGATGTTCTCGGCCCGGTCCTCCGCCGAGAAGCCCAGCCCGGCGTTCAGCCCGTTGCGGACGTTGTCGCCGTCCAGCACGAAGACCTGCCAGCCGCGGTCGAACAGGGCGCGCTCCAGCGCCATGGCCAGCGTGGACTTGCCGGCCCCGGACAGGCCGGTCAGCCAGAGGACGCCGCCCTTGTGGCCGTTGGCGGCGTTGCGCTCGTCCGCCGTGACGGCGTGCGAGACCTCGGTCGTGTTGGCCGAGGCGGCAGGGCCTTCGTCCACCTCGACGACGATGCAGCCGCCGACCACGTCGTGACCGTCGATCAGCACGCCGCGCCCGGTCCGCGACAGAGCCGAGGCGAGGTCGACGGCGATCGGCGAGCGGGAGCGCAGGACGACCTCGGCCACCTCGTTGCGATGGACCGCCTTGGCCGGGGTGCTCGACAGGTCCTCGATGTCGATGACGGCGGTGATGCTCTCCACCGTCACGCGGTGCTCGCCCGTCGTGATCTTCAGCGTGTAGGTCTTGCCGACCGCCAGCGGCTCCGAGGTCAGCCAGAAGGCCCGGACGCCCAGCCGGTGGGTGACGTGCGGCGCGCCCTCCTCATGATGGGCGATGTGACCGCGTTCGGCGAAGATGCGCTTGTCGAGCGTAATGCCGATGCTCTGCCCGGCCTGGGCGGCGACGATGGGCTGGCTGTGGTTCCACCCCTCGATGCTGACCACCGTGGCGGTGGCGCCGGTCGGCGAGAAGCGCAGCGTGTCGCCGACGCGCAGGCGCCCGCTCTCGATGCGGCCGGCCAGGATGCGGCGGTCGTCCGGCTTGTAGACGTCCTGCAGCGGGAAGCGCAGCGGCAGTTCGGTCGGCGCCTGCTGCGGGCGGAAGGCGTCCAGCGCCTCCACCACGGTCGGCCCCTCGTACCACGGCGCCTTGTCGGAGCGGGTGACGATGTTGTCGCCGTGGCGCGCCGCGATGGGGATCACCGTGGAGGTGTGCAGGCCGAGTTCCGCCAGATAGGCGCGGATCTCCTGCGACACCGCCTCGAACCGGTACTGGTCGAAATCAACCCGGTCCATCTTGTTGACGGCGACCGCCACCTGGCGCACGCCCAGCAGATGCAGCAGGAAGGCGTGGCGCCGCGACTGCTCCAGGGCGCCCTCGGCGGCGTCGATGACCAGCAGGGCGGCATCGGCCTGCGAGGCGCCGGTCACCATGTTCTTCAGGAACTCGGTGTGGCCCGGCGCGTCGATGATGACGTAGGGGCGCTGCTCCGTCTTGAAATGGATCTGCGTGGTGTCGATGGTGATGCCCTGGTCGCGCTCGGCCTGCAGCGCGTCCATCACGAAGGCCCATTCGAAGGGCATGCCGCGCTTGCGGCTCATCTCGTGGACCTGCTCCACCTTGCCGTCGGGCAGGCTGCCGGTGTCGTTCAGCAGGCGCCCGATCAGCGTCGACTTGCCGTGGTCGACATGGCCGACGATGACGATGCGGAGCTGGCCGTTCAGTTCGTTCCGGATGTCCATGGTCCCAATCCCCGCTTCTTACATGTAGCCCGAGCTGCGCAGGCGCTCGAAGCTGTCCTCGGCCTCGTTGTCCATGGCGCGGCCGGCGCGCTCCGGAATGCGGGTCACGACCAGTTCGGCGATGATCTCGTCGATGGTGCCGGCGGTGCTGTCCACCGGGAAGGTGATGTTCTTCTCGCCCAGCGAGCGGTAGCGCTTGCCGTCCTTGGCGAAGTACAGCGGGACGATGGGAATCCCCTCGCGCTTGGAGTAGCGCCAGATGTCCAGCTCGGTCCAGTGCAGCAGCGGGTGGATGCGGACGTGGGTGCCTTCGTCGAAGCGGGTCTTGTAATGGTCCCAGAACTCCGCCGGCTGATCCTTCACGTCCCAGTCGCCTTCCAGCGAGCGCGGGGAGAAGACGCGCTCCTTGGCGCGGGTCGCCTGCTCGTCGCGGCGGATGCCGACCATGATGCCCTGGTACTTGCCGGTGCGCAGGAGGTTCTTCAGCCCCTCCGTCTTGCGGGCGGCGGCGCGGGTCAGCGGCGGCAGGGTCTGGTCCATGTCGGCTTCCGGCGGGCACTGCTCCACCCGCAGGTCGAGGTCCCATTCCCCGGCGATGCGGTCGCGGAAGTCGTAGACCTCCTGAAGCTCCATCGCGGTGTCGAGCTGGACGACCGGGAACGGCACGCGCCCGAAGAACGCCTTGCGGCAGAGCCAGAGCAGGACGTTGCTGTCCTTTCCGATCGACCACAGCAGAGCCAGCTTGTCGATGCGGTTGTAGGCCTCGCGGAGGATGTAGATGCTCTGGCTCTCAAGGTAATCGAGATCGGCGGTCATTGGGCTGTTCCGGTCTTCTTGAAGGTGTGAATGCCGCATTCGGTCTTGGCGGTTCCGGCCCAGCGGCCCGACCGCGGGTCCGCACCGGGAGCGACGCGCTCGGTGCAGGTGAAGCAGCCGATGGACAGGAAGCCGTCGGCTTCAAGCGGGTGGCGCGGCAGGCTGCGCCGGGTGAATTCCTGCTCGATCCGCTCGCGGTCCCAGTGGGCCAGCGGGTTGATCTTGATGCGGCCCGTGCCTTCCTCCGCCTCGAACAGGGGAAGGGCGGCGCGTGTGGAGGCCTGGAAGCGCTTGCGCCCGGTCACCCAGGCGTCGAAACCCTCCAGGGCACGGTCCAGCGGCACCGTCTTGCGCAAATGGCAACAGGCGTCATGCGAGCGGGTGAACAGCAGGCTGTCGGGGTCCCCTGCCGCCAAATCCGCGTCGGTCGGGCCGATCGTGCGCACACCGGTCAGGCCGAGCGCGGCAATCAGCTTGTCGCGGTAGCGCAGCGTTTCCCCGAACAGTTTCCCCGTGTCGACGAACAGCACCGGGAAGGCCGGGTCGGCTTCCGCCGCGAGGGCGAGCAGAACCGCCGATTCCGTTCCGAAGGAGGAAACCACAGCGACGCGGCCGTTGAATTCATCGCGCAGAAGGGCGTTCAGAAGCACCGCCCCGTCCAGCTTTCCATACCGCTCGGTCAGATTGGCCACGCGGTCGCGTTTCACAGCATGAGCAAGTCCATCCAGCATGGCCTGTTTGCCTATCCACGAAGTGGAGTATTTGTTCTGAATTGCACATTAACACCAGTTTCACGGCGTTGCAATGCATATACATTGTCTACATGTATTATAGGTTTAAGCGAGTTTGTGAAATCTGTTGATTGCACCCCGCCATCGCGCTTAAATGCGCCCATGATGTCTTTTCACGATAGCTCCGGTGTGCATTCCAGGTGGCGGCGGTGATCCCGGTCGCGCTTGATCCGGCGCATGTGCGGATCGCGCTGGTCGGCCAAGGGCCGCTGGCGAAGCGCCGTCTTGCGCAGTTGCTGGAGGGCGGTGCGGCACCGGCGATCTATTCACCGGAACCGGATGCGGAATTGATCGCCCTGTCGGGTGCGGCCCTGCGCCGCGCCCTGCCCTCGCTCTCCGACTTGGAGGGCGTGCAGGTGCTGTTCGTCGTCGGCATCGACGACGCCGACGCGGCGGCGCTGGCCCGTCAAGCGCGCGGGCGCAACATCCTGGTCAATGTCGAGGATGTGATTCCGCTCTGTGATTTCCACGCGCCGTCTGTGATACGGCGCGGCGACCTTTTGATGACCGTCTCCACCGGCGGCAGGAGTCCGGCGCTGGCCCAGCTTCTCCGCGAACGGCTGGAAGCTCTGTTCCCCGCCATCTGGGCGGACCGGCTGGCGGAAGTCGCCGCGCTCCGCGACCGCCTGCGCGCCGCGGGCGCCAAGGGACCCGAGGTGCTGCGCGCCTGCCGGGATCTGATCGCCGCCAAAGGATGGCTGCCATGATCGCATCGTCTCTTCTGTCCCGGACTCTTCTGTCCCGCCTGTCCGCCTTCGAGCCGGGCAGCGTCTGGCTGGCCGGGGCCGGCCCCGGCGATCCGGGCCTGCTGACCCTGCTGGCCGCCAAGGCGCTGGGCGAGGCCGACGCCATCGTCCACGACGCGCTCGTCGGCGGCGGCATCCTGGAGGCCGCCAACCCCGACGCCCTTCTGGTGGACATGGGCAAGCGCGCCGGCCACCCCTCGCCCAAGCAGGAGGCGATCAACGCCCGGCTGGTGGAATTGGCGCGGGAGGGCCGTCGCGTGCTGCGGCTGAAGGGTGGCGATCCTTTCGTCTTCGGGCGCGGCGGCGAGGAGTGCCTGGCGCTGGCCGAGGCGGAGATCCCCTTCCGCGTGGTGCCGGGCGTCACCGCGGGGATCGGCGGTCTGGCCTACGCCGGCATCCCGGTGACCCACCGCGGCTTCGGCACCACCGCGACCTTCGTCACCGGTCACGACAAGGCCGGCGGCCTGCCCGCCGACCTCGACTGGGACGTTCTGGCGCGGCTTCCCGGCGCGCTGGTGTTCTACATGGCGCTGGGCACCATCGGGACCATCGCCGAGCGGCTCGAAGCCGCTGGCAAGCCGCCGATGACCCCGGTCGCCATCGTGTCGAGCGCCAGCACCGAGGCGCAGGACGTCATCGAGACCAATCTTGCCCATTGCGCGCGGGACGTCGTGCGGCTACAGGCCAAGCGCCCCGCGATCGTCGTGGTCGGCGAGGTCGTGCGGCTGCGCGCCGTGATCGGCGCGTGGCAGCAGACCACCGGCCAGAACCCGTTTTCCACCGCCGTGTCGGCGTGAGCGTACGTGTTAGGAGTTGAAGGCATGGCGTTGAACGATAAGTCCAGGAACGAGGCGGTGCTGAAGGCCATCACCGCCAACCGCCTGCGCGACGGCGAGGTGATCTTCCTTGCCCCCGACCCTGACCTTGGCTGGGTGGAGCGTCTGGACGACGCCGCCCTGTTCGAGGACGCGGCGGCCGCCGAAACCGCCCTGGAGGCCGCCAAGGCCCAGGCGGAGGGCGAGCAGTTCGCCGTGGACGTCTACGCCTTCGACCTGCGCGTCGTGGACGGGCAGCGGGTGCCGGTCAAGACGCGCGAGCGCATCCGGGCGCTCGGTCCCACCGTCCGCATCGATCTCGGCAAGCAGGCTGCGGCCTGAACCAGGCGGCCACTCTTTTGACAAGGGCGAGTTCCATGAACCACATCGCGCCCGGCCGCAACGCCGGGGTCTACAGCTACGACGACATCGACCGCCGCTTCGTCGCGGAGCGCGTGGAGCAGTTCCGCGCCCAGGTCGAGCGCCGCCTGTCTGGCGAGCTGACGGAGGAGGAGTTCAAGCCGCTGCGGCTGATGAACGGCCTCTATCTCCAGCTCCACGCCTACATGCTGCGCATCGCCGTTCCCTACGGCGTGCTGACCTCCCGGCAGCTCCGCAAGCTGGCCGAGATCGGGCGCAAGTACGATAAGGGGTACGGCCACTTTACCACCCGCCAGAATCTCCAGTTCAACTGGATCAAGCTGGAGGACACTCCGGCCATTCTGCACGAGCTGGCCGAGGTGGACATGCACGCGCTGCAGACCAGCGGCAACTGCGTGCGCAACGTCACCACCGACCAGTTCGTGGGCGCGGCGCGGGACGAGGTGGTGGACGGGCGCGTCTACGCCGAGATCCTGCGACAGTGGACGACCCTGCATCCCGAATTCACCTTCCTGCCGCGCAAGTTCAAGATCGCCATCATGGGGTCGGATGCCGACCGCGCGGCCATCCGCGTCCACGACGTCGGCGTCTTCGCCAAGCGCAACGAGCGGGGCGAGGTCGGCTTCACCTTCTATGTCGGCGGCGGCCTCGGCCGCTCACCCTTCGTCGGCAAGCTGGTCCGCGACTGGGTGCCGGAAGAGGACTTCGTCGCCTATCTCGAAGCCATCCTGCGCGTCTACAACCAGTACGGCCGGCGCGACAACCTCTACAAGGCGCGCATCAAGATCCTCGTCCACGAGCTGGGCCAGGAGAAGTTCACCCAGGAGGTGGAGGAGGAGTTCGCCCGCCTGCGCGGCCCGAAATACCGCCTCGCCCCGGAGGTCGTCGACGAGATCCGCCGCCGCTTCGGCGGCCCGGCCTTCGAGACGCTGACCGACGAGCCGGAGTCCTTCCAGGCTGCCAAGGCCGCGAACCCGGACTTCGCCCGCTGGGTGGCGGTCAACGTGCTCGCCCACAAAGTCCCCGGCTACGCCGCCGCCACCATCTCGCTGAAGCCCGCCGGCGGCATCCCCGGCGATGCCACCTCGGAGCAGATGGATCTGGTCGCCGATCTGGCTGATGCGCACAGCTTCGGCGAACTCCGCGTCAGCCACGCGCAGAACCTCGTCCTCGCCCATGTCCGGCAGGACGCACTGTTCACCCTGTGGACGGCGCTGGAGGCCAACGGGCTGGGCACGCCGAACGCTGGGCTGATCGGCGACATCATCGCCTGCCCCGGCCTCGACTATTGCGCGCTGGCCAACGCCCGCTCAATCCCGCTGGCCCAGGCCATCTCGGCCCGCTTCGCCGATCCGGCGCGGCAGCAGACCATCGGCGAACTGGGCATCAAGATCAGCGGCTGCATCAACGCCTGCGGCCACCACCATGTCGGAGCCATCGGCATCCTCGGCGTCGACAAGAAGGGCGAGGAATTCTACCAGATCACCGTCGGCGGCGACCCGACCCTGACCACGGCGATCGGCGACATCCTCGGCCCGGCGGTGACCGCCGACGAGACGGTGGACGCCATCGAAGCCATCGTCGAGGTCTATCTGTCCAACCGGCACGACGGGGAACGTTTCATCGACACGCTGAAGCGCGTCGGCCACGGCCCGTTCAAGGAGAGAGTCTATGCCGCTCATTAAGGACGGCCGCATCGTCGAGGACGAGTGGGTCGCGGTCGCCGACGGCGAGCCGGTCCCCGCCGACCGCCCCGCCATCGTCACCTTCGAGCGCTGGCAGGCGGAGCGCGCGAGCTTCGACGGGCGCAACGCGGCGCTCGGCGTCCGGGTCAAGAGCGGGACCCTGGCCCCGGTCATCGCGCCGGACCTGGACCGCTTCGCCCTGGTGGCGATCGAGTTCCCCAAGTTCCGCGACGGCCGCGGCTTCTCCACGGCGCGCGAGCTGCGGGAGCGCTACGGCTACAGCGGCGAGATCCGGGCGGTCGGGCACGTGATCCCCGACCAATACCGGTTTCTCCTGCGCACTGGTTTCACCTCCGCCGAGGCGCCGGAGACCACCAACCCGGAGAGCTGGGCCCGCGCGCTGACAGAGATCACCGTCGCTTTCCAGCCGTCGCTGGACGACCCGCAGCCGCTGTCGCTCCTGCGCCGCCGCCTGGGGTCCTGACACGCGTCGCGCCGCGCCGGCATCCCGGGCGCGGCGCGATTCACATCCCGCCTTCACATCCCGCCGAACGCCCAGAACAGGCCCGCCACAGCCGCGGCTGCGACAGCCGCTAAAGCCCCGCCCACGGTGCGCCGCAGCCGCGCCTCGCGCCGTTCGACCTCCTGGCGCTTCCTCAGCAGATACTGTTGCTCGGGCCCGAGAAAGGCCCCCGAATCGCCGTCCAGAGAGACGAAGCGTTTCGCATTGCCCCGGCTGCGCACAACAGGGGGCATCCGGACCTGCGGCCGCGGGGCCCGACCATCCAGGACCATCGATTCGCCCGCCAGAGGGCGCCCCGTCCCCGAGCGGCCCCGGCCGGCCTTCCTGGGTGCCTTGCGTCTTTTGCTCGCCATGCCTTTCCCCTCACCATCCGCCCGCGGAGCATAGCGGTCCCGGCCGGCTTATCCAGCCCCGGAACGCGACGGGCCAGCAAAGTCACACCGTATGGATTCCGACCGCCATGCCGAAGCATTGGGCAATTGAGGCGAATTTGCGCCTATCGCACATTAGTCCCCGCGAATGCGGGCGAACGACTGGAAAAATCCCGACAACATTGCTCACACGGCCAGCCAAAATCCGTACTATGCGGCATCGCGCCGATGCAGCCAGGATTTTCGCATGTCCCATGACGTTCCGCTTATTTCCATGATCGCCATCGCATTTGGGTTGGCATTCATCTTCGGATACCTCGCCGACCGCATTCGCTTGCCTCCCCTCGTCGGTTATCTGGTTGCCGGCATCATCATCGGCCCCTTCACGCCGGGCTTCGTCGCCGACGGTGCCCTGGCCGCCCAGTTGGCCGAGATCGGCGTCATTCTCCTGATGTTCGGCGTCGGTCTTCATTTCTCGCCCTCGGACCTGCTGGCGGTCCGGAAAATCGCCATTCCCGGCGCGGTCGGCCAGATCGGCCTCGCCACCGCGCTGGGCGTCGGGTTGGCGTGGCTGTGGGGCTGGAGCCTCGGCGCTGGCCTCGTGCTCGGCCTCAGCCTGTCGGTGGCGAGCACGGTCGTGCTGCTGAAGGCCCTGGAAGAGCGCGACATGCTGAACACCGCCGAGGGCCGCGTGGCGGTCGGCTGGCTGATCGTCGAGGACCTCGCGATGGTCCTGGCGCTCGTTCTGCTGCCCGCACTGGCGGAGGTTCTGGGCGGCCACGCGCCGGGCGCCGCTGGGGGCCATGGCGCCGGCTCGGACGGGCCGATCTGGCTGACGCTGGCGCTCACGCTGGGCAAGGTGGCGGCCTTCTCCGTTCTGGCGATCGTCCTCGGCCCGCGCGTCGTTCCGGTGATCCTGACCAACGTGGCGCGGACCGGATCACGCGAACTGTTCACTCTGTCCGTTCTCGCCATCGCGCTCGGCGTCGCCTATGGCTCGGCGGTGTTGTTCGGCGTGTCCTTCGCGCTGGGCGCCTTCTTCGCCGGCGTGGTGTTGAACGAATCGCGCTTCAGCCACAAGGCTGCCACCGATTCGATGCCGTTGCAGGACGCTTTCGCCGTGCTGTTCTTCGTGTCGGTCGGCATGCTGTTCGACCCTTCAATCTTGCTGCGCGACCCGTTGGCGGTCATCGCCGTGGTGGCTCTGATCGTGGTCGGCAAGTCGCTGATCGCTTTCGGCATCGTGATCCTGCTGCGCTTCCCGGTGGGCATGGGCTTGGCGGTGTCGGCCAGCCTCGCGCAGATCGGCGAGTTCTCCTTCATCCTCGTCGGACTCGGCATGTCGCTCGGCCTGTTGCCGGAGGAAGGGCGCGACCTCGTGCTGGCCGGCGCGCTGCTGTCGATTACGCTGAACCCGGCGGTCTTCGCGGGCGTCGCGATGCTGCGCAAGCATCTCCAGGCCAAGCGGGCCGCCGGTGTGCCGCCCTATGGCTGGGAGCAGTTCGAGCAGCTCCAGAGCAGCCTCGCCGATGCCCGCCACCAGGCGGAGGAGCGCGAGAAGGAACACGACCTGCAGATCCAGGCGCTGGCCAAAACCTTCCCGGTGCTGTCGCTGCTGGACGCCCACGAGCAGGAGCGGCTGATGATGCTGTTCCGGCCCAAGTCGGCGGTGCCCGGCGAGCGGATCATCCGCAAGGGCGACCGCGCCAACGCCATGTACTTCATCTCCTCAGGCGCCGTGGAGGTGCTCATGGAAGGCCAGACCATCCGCCTGGGCGCCGGCACGATGTTCGGCGAGATGGCCCTGCTGAGCGGCCAGCGGCGCAACGCCGACGTCGCTGCGGTCGACTACTGCCAGCTTCAGGTGCTGGAGCGGCGCGACTTCAACCAATTCACCGCCCGCCATCCGGCGCTGCGCACGGCCCTGATCGACATGGCCGCGCAGCGGCGCAAGATGAACCAGCAGGACGCCGCCACCGACGAAGCCGTTGCCGCGTCGGAGAGCGCCGCCTGAGCGGACGCGCATTGCAACGGAACCGCCGCCGGCCTCTCCAACAGAGGCCCGGCGGCTTCCGCACATCGGCCGCTGGAGAAAAGCAAAAGAAAAGGCCTTGGAGCCGATCAGCTCCAAGGCCTTTTCATCTTCCAGAACATTGGTCGGAGCGACAGGATTTGAACCTGCGACCCCCAGACCCCCAGTCTGATGCGCTACCAGGCTGCGCTACGCTCCGTTCGACGGACCGCCCTTCGTTCTGGAAGGGAGCGGGACTATAGCCGGGACCTTGGTCCAACGCAAGCGCTACAGTTCATTTTTTTCACACCCCTCGAATTTCTTTTTCCTCTCCTACCGCGAGCAAAAGGCGTGCCTCCCTCAACTCATCGAGAGCCTGAGCGATGGCTTGCCGGATGCTGTCCGACAGACCGTCGAGCGCAACGACCGGAGCGCCATTCTCCCCATCGAGCAAGGCCACGGCCGCTTCGTCAGGAACGGCCTCGAAAATGTCGGGGACACCCGGTTCTTCCGGCAGTTCTTCCGGCGTCTCCACCACCCTCCGGGCGTCCGGCTCATCGTCCACCTTCCCGTCCTTCAGAAGGCGCTGGACACCCTTGATCGTGTAGCCTTCGCCATACAGCAGGTTCTGAATCTGCCGCAGCAGGTCCACGTCTTCCGGGCGGTAATAGCGCCGCCCTCCACCGCGCTTGAGCGGGCGGAGTTGCGGGAACTTGCCCTCCCAGAAACGCAGCACATGCTGCGGCACGTCCAGGTCGGACGACACCTCGCTGATCGTGCGGAACGCCGTGGCGGACTTTGTGGTGCCGCGCGCCTTCATGTCCGGGAAACCCTTGTTGTCGACCGCTCCGTCCGGCGGATCAGGAAACCGCCTTCACGCGCTGCGCCTCGGCTTCCTCCGCCTCGACGACCTCGTTGATGCGGTTCTTCAGGACGTGGCTCGCCCGGAAGACCAGGACGCGCCTGGGCAGGATGGGCACCTCTTCGCCGGTCTTCGGGTTGCGGCCGACCCGCTGCCCCTTCTGCCGGATCTGGAAACTGCCGAAGGACGAGATCTTGACCATCTCGCCGCGGGCCAGGGCGTCGGAGATCTCCTCCAGGACGCTTTCGACCAGATCGGCGGATTCGTTGCGCGACAGGCCGACCTCTTGGTAGACCGCCTCGCTGAGCTGCGCGCGGGTGACGGTGTTCTGTGACATGGTTCGCTTCCCCCCCGAAACCATAGGGGAAAAACCGTAATCCGGGGAAAGAACCCGGTCAATTCAAAAGCTTGGATCGCGTCGTTGTGAGCAGCGCAGCAAACGCCACCCTGCGGAAAAACGAAGCGGGCGCGCCGCTTACCAGCGCACCATCGCGGCGCCCCAGGTCAGGCCACCGCCGATGGCCTCCATGAGGATCAGGTCGCCACGCTTCACGCGGCCGTCATGCACCGCTTCGCACAGCGCCAGCGGGATCGAAGCGGCGGAGGTGTTGCCATGCCGGTCCACCGTCAGCACGACCTTGTCGGTCGGCAGCTTGAGCTTGCGGGCGATGCCGTCGATGATCCGCTGGTTGGCCTGGTGCGGCACCAGCCAGTCCACCGCCGACGGCTCCAGACCGTTGGCCGCCAGAGCCTCCTCGACGACCGAGGACAGCTTGCTGACGGCGTGGCGGAACACGTCCTGGCCGTTCATCCGAACATGCCCCGCCGTGCCGGTGGTCGACGGGCCGCCATCGACGTAGAGCAGACCGTACTGGGCGCCGTCCGAATGCAGGTGGGTGGACAGCACGCCGCGGTCCGCCGAGGTCCCGGCGGCGTCGTAGCCCTCCATCACCACGGCCCCCGCGCCGTCGCCGAACAGGACGCAGGTGGTGCGGTCCTTCCAGTCGAGCAGGCGGGAGAAGGTCTCCGCGCCGATGACCAGGGCGCGGTTGGCCTGTCCGATGCGGATGAAGTTGTCGGCGATCGACATGGCGTAGACGAAGCCGGCACACACCGCCTGGATGTCCAGCGCGAAGCCCTTGGTCCCCAGCGCCGCCTGCACCTTCGTCGCCGTCGCCGGGAAGGTGTTGTCCGGAGTCGTCGTCGCTAGCACGATGCAGTCGATGCTGGCGGCGTCCACCCCGGCATGCTCCAGCGCGCGCGTCGCCGCGGCGATGGCGAGGTCGGAGGTGAGTTCCCCGTCGGCGGCGATGTGGCGCGACTTGATGCCGGTGCGCTGGACGATCCACTCGTCCGAGGTGTCCACACGGGCTTCGAGGTCGCGATTCGTGACGACATTGGCCGGGAGGTAGGAACCGCAGCCGAGAACTCGGGAACGCTTGACCATGATGTTAGACCGCCGCCGCCTTCGTGTCGGGAAGAGGCTTGGCGTCGCCGAGACGCTGCATCTCTTCCTTGATTCGGTCGTTGAAACCGTTTGCCGCCAGATTGTAGGCCACACCGATGGCGTTGGCGAACCCGATGGCGTCGGTGCCCCCGTGGCTCTTCACGCAGACTCCGCGCAGCCCCAGGAACATGGCGCCGTTGTAGCGGCGCGGATCGGTGCGCTGCTTCAACCGCTTGAAGGCCCCGCGGGCCAGCAGGTAGCCGAGACGCGCCGTCCAGGAGGACTGGAACGTCCGGCGCAGGAACTCCGTAAAGAGCTTCGCCGTGCCTTCGGCGGTCTTCAGGGCGACGTTGCCGGTGAAGCCGTCGGTGACGATCACGTCCACCGTGCCGGTGGCGATGTCGTTGCCCTCGACGAATCCGTGGAAACGCCCGGGCAGCGGCATTTCACGCAGACGGGTCGCGGCGGCGCGCACCACCTCGTTCCCCTTCACCTCCTCCGAACCGATGTTCAGCACGCCGATGGTCGGCTCGGACAGGTTCAGCGCGGTGCGCGCGAAGACCGCGCCCATCACGGCGAACTGCACGAGATTCTCGGGCTGGCACTCGGTGTTGGCGCCGAGGTCGAGCATGACGCTCTCCCCCCGCAGGGTCGGGAAGAAGGAGGCGATGGCCGGGCGGTCGATCCCGGGAATCGTCTTCAACACGAACTTGGCCATGGCCATGAGCGCGCCGGTGTTGCCGGCAGAGACCACACAGGCGGCTTGCCCGCCCGCCACCGAGTCGATGGCGAGACGCATGCTCGACTGGCGTCCGGCGCGCAGCGCGACCGACGGCTTGGCGTCGCCGGCCACGGCGTCCGGGGTGTGGCGCACCTCGGCCACCGCTCTCAAGGCGGGCCGCTGCGCAAGCAGCGGCTCGATGCGGGCGGTGTCCCCGAACAGCAGGTAATGCACCTGCGGGTGACGCTCGCGGGCGATATCCGCCCCGGCAATCACCATGTCGGGTCCTTTGTCACCGCCCATGGCATCAAGGGCAATGGTCAGGCGCTGGCTCACCGCGGACAGGCTCCCTGGCTAGGACGTAGGGCGGCCAACCAAACCGCCATCAGGCCGCCGGAGCGCTCTGAACCACTTCGCGCTGGTCGTAGTGACCGCAAGAGCCGCAGACATGGTGCGGGCGCTTCAGCTCGCCGCAGTTCGAGCACTCGGCGTAGGACGAGGTCGGGAGAGCGTGGTGCGAGCGACGCATGTTGCGGCGCGACTTGGAGGTCTTCTTCTTCGGAACAGCCATGGCCGTAAACTCTCTTCATTGTAAAAGGCGGCCCGAAGAGGGGCCGCCTGACGCGAGCGGCATTCAATACGGCAATTGCCCCCGAAGGGCAAGCCCGTTCCGCCCTCAATTCTGTCGTTTCAGACGTTCCAGCGCGGCGAACGGGTTCGGCTTCTCCGGATCGGCGCCGGCGTCATCTTCGGCGGGGGCCATGCCCTCCTCCTCGTCTTCGCCTTCGCTGTATCCGTCGAACGCCACGCCTTCTGCATGAGGATAGGGGTCGAGCGCCAGCGACAAATGCTGGGCGGCCAGTTCGCCGATGTCGATGCGCCCGTTGTTCATCGCCTCCGGAATGTCCTCCTCGGCGATGTTCGGGTCGATCTCGATCTCGTCGTCCTCGTCAGGGACCATCGACTCCGGCGCGAACAGCGCGCCGAACCGGTCGGAAATCTCGGCGGGCACCGGCTCCAGCGTGATGACGCAGGTCTGCACCACATCGGCCTCCAGTTCCCCCTCCACGCGCACCATCTGGCCGCCGCGCACGGAGCGCAGGCGGATCCGGGCGGTCAGCCGCCCGATTCCCTCCAGTTCGAACCGCTCGGCCAGCGCCTTGCGCTCGGCTTCCGTCGCCTCGATGGTTTCGACCAGATCGCCGTCACGGTGGACGGCATCGGCGCGGACGATGCGCGAGAATTCCGGCGCGGGGCCGGCGGAGGGCTGGATCGTGTTGCGCATGTCAGGCAATTCCTTGTCACAGCGCCCGTTCTGAAGCGGGCGCCTTCGTCTCACTGTCAGATGAATCCGGACGCCGGGAAAGGCAAGTCCATTCGGCGAGCCCCATAGAAGAAGAGACTCGGCGGAGTCGGTCAATCCGTCCCGGCGCCGGGCGGCGGACCGAAGCGCACCTCCCCGGCCATGAGCGACTCCAGCGGCTGCGCCTCCAGCGCGGCGGCCTCGCGCCAGACATAGGCGGCCAAGACGGCCAGCCGGTGCGGCGGCACATCCGATGCGGTGCCATAGACGTTGTTGTCGAGGGCGACCTCCAACGCGGCCGCGTTCTCATCGGCGAGTGCGCGGTCGTAGACCTCGATGCGGCCGGCGATGCCGCGCGCCATGGTCTTGATCCGCCGTCCGACTCCGCTGTCGCCCACACCCTGCTCCATCAGCGACTTCTCGAAATGGTCGATCATCGCCTCGAAGAGCAGGCGCGAGCGGTCCGCGGCGGCAGCCCCCTGCCCCTTCAGGCGGCGCATCACCAGGAAGACGTGAAGCACCACCATGTCGAAACGACCGTCCAGCGTGTCGGGAACGCCAAGGTCACGGTAGAAGGCCGGCTGGCGGGCCTGCGCGGCGATGGCAAGATAGAAATCGGCGACGGCGCGGGCTTCACGCCGGCGCCGGAACAGGCGGTCAAGCACGGATTCTCCCCCGCTCGGAGTTTCGTTGACAGGACAAACCGCGCGGTGCGATTGTCCCGGCATTGCGGGCGGAGTCCGGCCTGCCGCAAGGGTCCGGCGGTCCGCCCGCGCCATCATAGCCTGAGCACCATGACGAGATCGATTCCTTCGGCGCTGTGCGCCTTCGCCTTTCTGGGTCTCGCCGTCTCCGCGTGCTCGCCCACCGTGGCGACCCGTGGCAACATGGCGGACCCCGACCGCATCGCCGAGATCAAGGCCGGCCAGTCGCGGCGGGAGGATGTGGCGGACATTCTCGGCACGCCGACCTCGGTGGGAACCTTCGACCAGAATGTCTGGTACTACATCGGCCAGAAGACGGAGAAGGTCGCTTTCTTCCAGCCGAGCGTGATGGAGCGCCGTGTCGTGGTCGTCCATTTCGACGACGCGGGCGTGGTGACGGAGATGAAGCAGCTCGACGCCACCGACGGACAGCAGATCGACATCGTCGATCGCAGCACCCCCACCGCCGGCCGCGAGTTGAGCTTCCTCGAACAGATGCTCGGCAACGTCGGGCGCTTCTCCGCCAAGGACTCGCGCAACCGCGGCCCTGGCCGCTGACGCCAACCGGTGCACCGAAACAGAAAAAGCCCCGCTCCCGCGGGGCTTTTCTTTTGGTGCCGAGCCGGGATCAGCCGGTTCCTCCTCAACCGATCTGGGCGAGGATCGCCAGAAGCAGGATCGCCACGATGTTGGTGATCTTGATCATCGGATTGACCGCCGGGCCGGCGGTGTCCTTGTAGGGGTCGCCGACGGTGTCGCCGGTCACCGCCGCCTTGTGCGCATCAGAGCCCTTGCCGCCGTGGTTCCCCTCCTCGATGAACTTCTTGGCGTTGTCCCAGGCGCCGCCGCCCGAGGTCATCGAGATGGCGACGAAGATCCCCGTCACGATGGTGCCCAGCAGCATGGCACCCAAAGCGGCAAAGGCCTGCGCCTGACCGGCGATGGCGGCGATGACGATGTACAGGACCACCGGCGCCAGCACCGGCAGCAGCGACGGAATCACCATCTCCTTGATCGCGGCGCGGGTCAGCATGTCGACGGCCCGACCATAGTCGGGCTTCGCCGTGCCCTCCATAATGCCGCTGATCTCGCGGAACTGGCGGCGCACCTCCACCACCACCGATCCGGCGGCGCGACCGACCGCGGTCATGCCCATCGCCCCGAACAGGTAGGGCAGCAGGCCGCCGATCAGCAGCCCGACGACCACATAGGGATCGTCGAGCCGGAACTCGACCGCCACGTTGGGGAAATAATGCTTCAGATCCTGGACATAGGCGGCGAACAGCACCAGTGCGGCGAGGCCGGCGGAGCCGATGGCGTAGCCCTTGGTCACCGCCTTGGTGGTGTTGCCGACGGCGTCCAGCGCGTCGGTCGTCACGCGGATGTCCTTCGGCATGTCGGCCATTTCGGCGATGCCGCCCGCGTTGTCGGTCACCGGACCGTAGGCGTCCAGCGCCACCACCATACCGGCCAGGGCAAGCATCGTGGTCGCGGCGATGCCGATGCCGAAGATGCCGGCCTGCCCGTAGGCGATGATGATGCCGACGCAGATGACCAGGACGGGAAGCGCCGTTGCCTCCATCGACACAGCCAGACCCTGGATCACGTTGGTGCCGTGCCCGGTTTCCGACGCGCGGGCGACGCTGCGCACCGGGCGGAAGGCAGTGGAGGTGTAATATTCGGTGATCCACACCAGCAGGCCGGTCACGCCCAGCCCGACCAGGGACGATACGAACAGGTTGGCTCCGGTGACGTAACCGCCGCCGTTCAGCGGGATGGGCCGGGTGAAGCCGAACATGATCGCCGTCACGATCAGGATCAGCACCAGCGAGATGCCGGCGGTGGCGGCCAGCCCCTTGTAGAGGGCGGCCATGATGTTGTTGTTGCTGCCCAGCTTCACGAAGAAGGTGCCGGCGACGGAGGCGGCGATGCAGACCGCGCCGATGACCAGCGGGTAGACGAGCAGCAGGCGGATCACCTCGCCCGAAAAGAAAATCGCCGCCAGCAGCATGGTGGCGACGATGGTGACGGCGTAGGTTTCGAAGAGGTCGGCGGCCATACCGGCGCAGTCGCCGACGTTGTCGCCCACATTGTCCGCGATCACCGCGGGGTTGCGGGGATCGTCCTCCGGAATGCCGGCCTCGACCTTGCCCACCAGATCGGCGCCGACGTCGGCCCCCTTGGTGAAGATGCCGCCGCCCAGACGGGCGAAGATGGAGATCAGCGAGGCGCCAAAGCTGAGGGCGACCAGGGCCTCCAGCACGGCGCGGACCTCGATCGGGTCGGTCACGCGGTAGATCATCGTCAGGATGCCGTAATAGACACCCACGCCCAGCAGGCCCAGACCGACCACCAGCATGCCGGTGATCGCCCCCGCCTTGAAGGCGATGTCGAGCGCCGGGGCCAAGCCCTGGGTCGCCGCCTGGGCCGTGCGCACGTTGGCGCGCACCGACACGTTCATCCCGACATAGCCGGCGGCCCCCGACAGGACCGACCCGATCAGAAAGCCGATGGCCACATGCAGGCCGAGGAAGGCGCCGAGGATGATGAGAAGAACCACGCCGGCGATGGCGATGGTGGTGTACTGGCGATTCAGATAGGCTCGGGCGCCCTCCTGCACGGCCGCTGCGATTTCCTGCATACGGTCGGACCCGGCGGAGGCCGCCATGACTTGCTTGCCGGCGTAGTACCCATACGCCAGGGCCAACAGGCCGCTGGCGATGATGATGACGAACGCTGCTGCCATCGGTTCCCCCAAATTCTTATGGTTTCGGGCCCGATTACCGCCTTGTCGTGAAAACGACCCGTACAAACGAAGGTGGATGACGGGCGAGTTGTTCAGGAAAAGGATGCCGAAGAGAAGGGCACAATGCAACAGCCGCCACGCCCGAATAGGCGCGGCGATTTGGCCGAGGCGCTCCTGACTTTCGGATGGGCTTTTTCAGAACGGTTACAAATTGCGCTGTGTAACCACCTGAACAAGAACATTTTGCACCACGCCCTCCCCCACGACTTTCGCGGCGGCGGCGGCGAGTTTTTCTTTTATGGCAATGATGTTGACCAAGTTGCCCGTCATCACCGACCGGTCGTCTACGGCGGCGTAGAGGGCCGACAGGCAGCGGTCGTAGACCAGCGGCTGGCGGGCCTGGACATAGGGGACCTTGTCGAGAACGACCTCCAGCGTGACGACCACGGTCACGAACTGCTCGACCTTCTGCGTGCCGATGGCCGGGACGACGAGAGGGGCCATGCGGACGAAGCCGGTGGGCGGCTTGGGCAGCGGCTCCTCCTTCTTGGGAGCCGATTCCTCGTGCTCGATGAAATACTTGTTGTAGATCATCCAGCCGCCGAAGCCCGCACCGCCCAGCAGCAGCAGGCCCAAAACCAGCAATATGACGGCCTTGATCACGCCCATCCCTTTCCGGATACGGAACGGATCGAGCCTAGCGCCGCCCTGCTTTCGATTGCGTTAAGCGGAGTCGCGCGACAAAGGGGCTCTCAGAAATGGTCCCAGCCGCGAGTCGGCAGGTCGAGAACCCGCCCCTGCGCATCGGCGACCGTGACGTCGCCCGCCGGCCCATCCAGCAAATGGCCGATGCCCGTCACCGGCACGCCGGTCTCCGCCGACAGGGCGGCAAGCGCCGGTGCGGCGTCCTCCGCGGCGGTGAAGAGCAGCTCGTAGTCGTCGCCACCCGTCAGCGCCATGGCGAAGCGCACCGGATCGTCGCCGATCACCGACCTCGCGGCATCCGAAAGAGGAACCAGCCCCGACTCCAGAAGCGCGGCGCAGCCCGATTCCTCGCACAAATGGCCGAGATCAGCGACCAAGCCGTCGGACACGTCCAGGCAACCGGTCGCCAGCCCGACCAGACGCGGCCCCAGCGTCGTCCGCGGATCGGGACGCCGGAGGCGCCCCAGCAGCACGGCGCGCGCCGAGTCGTCCGCCACCTCCAGCGTTCCGTAGGCGATCCGCAGACCGAGCGCCGCGTCGCCGATGGTGCCGGTGACGTAGACACGGTCGCCGGGACGCCCACCCCAGCGTGGCACCGCCCCACCCTTCGGCACCAACCCGAAGGCGGTTACCGACAGGGTGATCGGGCCGGAGGTCGACACCGAGTCACCGCCCGCCAGAGCGATTCCGAAACGGGCCTGATCCTCGCCCAGACCGGCGGCGAAGCCGGCGAGCCAGTCCTCTCCCACCGTCTTCGGCAAAGCGGTCACGAGCGTATAGGCGTAGGGGGCCGCGCCCATGGCGGCGAGGTCCGACAGGTTGGTGCGCAGCAGCTTCGCGGCGATGTCGCCGGGCGCGTCGTCGGGAAAGAAATGGACGCCGGCAACCATGGCGTCCGTGGTGACGACCAGCTCCTGGTCGGCGGGGACGCCGAACACGGCGGCGTCGTCGGCAAGCCCGCGGGCGCCCGGAAAACCGGACGCCAGCGGCCTGAAATAGCGGTCGATCCGCCCGAACTCGCCGAGCGGCTTGCCGGTCGTTGCCCTAGCGGTCTTTGGACTGGTCACGGCTGGGGTCCGGCTGGGCCAGTTCGTCCGGCCGCAACGCACGGGCCACATGGTCGAGCACGCCGTTCACCATGCCCGGCTCGCGCGCCGCAAAGAAGGCGTGCGCCACATCCACATACTCGCTGATGAGGATGCGCGGGTGGGTGTCGTTGTGGACGAACAGCTCGTAGGCGCCGGCCCGCAGGATGGCGCGCATCAGCAGTTCCAGGCGGTCCAGGGCGTAGCGCGGCTCGAGCGCTGAGGCCAGCATGCCGTCAACCTCGGCCCGGCGGTGCGCGGCACCGCGGACGATGTCGGCGAACAGCTGCGGGTCGGCGGAGACGAACTTCGCCCCGTCGATCTCCTCACCCAGCCGGTGATTGACGAATTCGCCGATCACGGATTCCACGGCGATGCCGGTCGGTTCGATCTGGTTCAGGTCGATCTGGTACAGGGCCTGAACGGCGGCAAGGCGTGCGGCCTTGCGCCGGGCCTTGGCCGATCCGCCACCCGTCCGGTTCCGGGAGCCGCGCTTCTGTTTCGCGCGGCCAGCCGCGTCGTCGTTGCTCATGATGCTCAGTCTGTCAGGAATTGCACCGCGGGGTCACCGCGGATAGAGGCGGAATTGGCGCTTGAGTTCGATCATGTCAAGGCAGGCGCGCGCCGCGAAACCGCCCTTGTTCTTGGCCGTCACGGAGGCCCGCGCCCAGGCCTGCTCGCGGTTCTCCACCGTCAGCACGCCGTTGCCGATGGCCAGCGCGTAGCGCAGCGCGAGGTCCTGGAGACCGCGGGCGCTCTCGTTGCAGACGATGTCGTAATGGGTGGTCTCGCCGCGGATCACGCAGCCCAGCCCGACATAGCCGTCGAAGCGCTTGCGCGCCGTGAAGAAATCCATGGAACGCAGGGCATACAGGATCGCCGCCGGAATCTCCAGGCATCCCGGGACCGAGACGCGCTGGTAAGTGGCGCCGTCCTTCTCGATCTCGGCGATGGCGCCTTTCACCAGCTCGTCGGCGATGTCCTCGTAGAAGCGGGCTTCCACGATCATCAGATGGGGCTTTTCGGTCATCTCAGGGTCGCTCGGCTGGCGGTTACTGGTCTTGCGGGGGAATCGGACGGTGGCCGAGCACGGTCAGGCCGTACCCCTCCAGCCCGATGATGGACTTCTTGCGGTTCGACAGCAGAACCATGTCGCGCACGCCCAGGTCCAGCAGGATCTGCGCGCCCACGCCGTAATCCCGCAAGGCGGGGGTCGGGTTGTCGTGGCCTTCCAGCCGCGCCAGCACCGATTCGGTCAGGCTGTTGGCCATCGGCTCGCGCAGCAGGACGATGACGCCGCGGCCTTCCCGCGCGATCATCTCCATGGAGGCCTGAAGCTCGCCGTCGCGCGCGGCGCTCTTGTCGCCCAAGACGTCGTCCAGCACCGACAGAGCGTGCATGCGCACCAGCACCGGCTCGTCGCCGGAAATGTCGCCGCGCACCAGCGCGATGTGCTCCGCGTAGGCCACCTTGTTGACGTAGACGTACATCTGGAAACGCCCGCCGAAACGGCTGTCCAGCGTCGCGGCCAGCCTCTGCTCGACGATCGTCTCGGTGCGGCGGCGGTAGGCGATCAGGTCGGCGATGGTGCCCACCTTCAGTCCATGGAACTGCGCGAACTTCACCAGATCCGGCAGGCGGGCCATGGTGCCGTCGTCGTTCATGATCTCGCAGATCACGCCCGCCGCGCTCATCCCGGCCATGCGGGCGATGTCCACCGAGGCTTCCGTGTGGCCGGCGCGGACCAGCACGCCGCCGTCGCGGGCAAGCAGCGGGAAGACGTGGCCCGGCGTCACGATGGCGTCCGGCCCGGCTGTCGGGTCGATGGCGACCTGAATGGTGCGGGCGCGGTCGGCGGCGGATATGCCCGTCGTCACACCCTCGCGCGCCTCGATGGAGACGGTGAAGGCGGTCTGGTGGCGGGTGCCGTTCTGCTGTGCCATCAGCGGCAGGCGCAGCCGCTCGATGTGGGTCTGATCCATGGCGAGGCAGATCAGGCCGCGCCCGTACTTGGCCATGAAGTTCACGGCCTCGGGGGTCGCGCACTGGGCCGGGATGACCAGATCGCCTTCGTTCTCGCGGTCCTCGTCGTCGACGAGGATGAACATCTTGCCCTGGCGCGCCTCCTCGATGATCTCCTCGGGGCGCGACAGATACTCGTGAAACTCGGACGTCATTCCTGCCCTGCCAGCCGCGCCACATACCGCGCGAGCATATCGATTTCCAGGTTCACCCGGTCCCCGGCCTTCAGCGCGCCGAAGGTGGTCGCATCCTGGGTGTGCGGGATGATGTTCACGCCGAAGCGCGCACCATCGACCTCGTTCACCGTCAGCGACACGCCGTCCAGCGCCACCGACCCCTTGGAGGCGATGTATTTCGCCAGGGCGGCCGGCGCCTCGAAGGTGAAGCGCTTCGACTCGCCGTCGGCGCGGACCTCCACGACCGTGGCGACGCCGTCGACATGGCCGGACACGATGTGCCCGCCCAGCTCGTCGCCGACCTTGAGCGCGCGCTCCAGATTGACGCGCGTGCCCTCGGCCCAGCCGCCCAGCGTCGTCTTCGACAGGGTCTCGGCGGAGGCTTGGACGGCGAACCAGCCCGGCCCCTTCTCGACGACGGTCAGGCAGACGCCGTTGTTGGCGATGGACGCGCCGATGGGAACCGTCTCCATAGCGAAGACGGTCTCGACGGTGAACCGGGTGTCGCCCTGCCGTTCCACGGCCCGAACGCGCCCAACATCGGTGATGATTCCGGTGAACATGGGCCGGCAATTTAGCAGGTTTTCAATCGTGTGAAAGATTCATCCGCACGGCGTGGCGCGCAACGGACTGTTGCGCGCGGCACGGTGCCGGACGTCCTGGAAACCGGCGCCGCTCAACCGCGGCGGACGTAGCTTTCCAAGAGGTCTTCCCCGGCCGAACGCAGATCGGTCCGGCGGAACCGCGCCATGCCTTCCAACCCGTCCACCCCGAAGGCGTGGATCGCCGGCAGCCCGTCGCCTCCCATGACCGAGGCGGCCCGGAACCATTCCAGCCGGTCCACCAGATTGGCCCGCAGCAGCGAGGCCGCCAGAGTGGCGCCGCCCTCCACCAGCACGCGGGTCAAGCCGCGGCGGGCCAGGGCGGCGCTCGCCACGGCCAGATCCGGCAGGCCGGCGGAGTCGGCGGGCACCCGGAGGACCTCCAGTCCGCAGTCCTGGAAGACGGCCAGACGGCCGGGGTCGGCGTCGTCGCGGGTGATGACCCAGGTCGGCACGGACCGCGCGCCCACGGCCAGCTTCCCGGTCAGCGGCAAACGCAGCCGGCTGTCCACCACGATGCGCACGGGCGACCGATGGGCCAGACCCGGCAGGCGGCAGGTGAGTTCCGGGTCGTCGGCCAGGGCGGTGCGAATGCCGACCATGATCGCGTCGTGGGTGGCGCGCAGCCGATGCCCCCAGGCCCGCGCCGTCGGACCGGTGATCCATTGCGACTGGCCACTGTGGGTGGCGATGCGCCCGTCCAGCGTCGTCGCCGCCTTCAGCGTATAGAGTGGGCGATCGTCCTGGATGCGCCGGAAGAAGCCCTCGTTGAGCGTCCAGGCTTCGTCCTCGCAGACGCCGGTGTCGACAACGATCCCGGCGGCGCGCAGCCGCTCCAGCCCGCCACCGGCAACCCGCGGATCGGGATCGCCGCAAGCCACCACCACCCGCGCCACCCCGGCATTCACCAGGGCCAGAGCACAAGGCGGCGTTTTCCCGTAATGATTGCAGGGCTCCAGCGTCACATAGGCGGTCGCGCCCCGCGCGGCATCACCGGCACGGGCCAGGGCTTCCGTCTCGGCGTGTGGGCGCCCGCCCGGCTGGGTCCAGCCGCGCCCAACCACCACGCCGTCGCGCACGATGACGCAGCCCACGGCCGGGTTCGGCCACGTGTTGCCGAGCCCGCGCCCCGCCAGGGCCAGGGCGGCCCGCATGTGGCGGAGGTCGTCGGGATGGATGGCTTGCTTCGCCATGGGCGCCGCCCGCCCCCTCAGCCGTTCTGGGCTTCGGGGGCGAGCTGCTCGACGAACTCGTTGAAGTCCGACGCCTCGCGGAAGTCCTTGTAGACCGAGGCGTAGCGGATGTAGGCGACCTGATCCAGCGTCTGGAGCGCCGCCATGATCATCTCGCCGATCTGCTTCGACGGGATCTCGCTCTCCCCGGAGGATTCGAGCTGGCGCACCAGGCTGTTGACCACCCGGTCGATGCGGTCGGCGTCGATCGGGCGCTTGCGCAGGGCGATGCGCATGGAGCGCAGGAGCTTCTCGCGGTCGAAAGGCTCCCGCTGGCCGGTGCTCTTCACCACCGTCAGCTCGCGGAGCTGGACGCGCTCGAAGGTGGTGAATCGCGCGCTGCAACTGGGGCAGAACCGCCGCCTGCGGATCGCCGAGTTGTCCTCGGTCGGTCGCGAGTCCTTGACCTGGGTGTCCTCGTGTCCGCAGAACGGGCAGCGCATGTCCGGCCTTTCCCCTTAGTCGGTCTTGATGATTACAGGGTCGGGTAGATGGGGAAGCGGCGGCACAGCTCGCGCACCTCTTCCCGCACCTTCGCCTCGACCGCCGCGTTGTCGCCGGAGTTGCTGGCGGCCAGCCCGTCCAGCGTCTCGACGATCAGGCGGCCGACCTGCTCGAACTCGGCCACGCCGAAGCCGCGGGTGGTGGCCGCCGGGCTGCCCAAGCGGACGCCGGAGGTGACCATCGGCTTCTGCGGGTCGAACGGCACGCCGTTCTTGTTGCAGGTCATGCCGGCGTGCTCCAGGCTCGCCTCGGCGGCCTTGCCGGTCAGGTTCTTCGGACGCAGGTCGACCAGCACGATGTGGCTGTCGGTGCCGCCGGACACGATGTCCAGGCCGCCCTCGATCAGCACCTTCGACAGGGCGCGGGCGTTGTCCAGGACGCTCTTGGCGTAGGTCTTGAACTCCGGACGCAGCGCCTCGGCGAAGGCCACCGCCTTGGCGGCGATGACGTGCATCAGCGGGCCGCCCTGCAGGCCGGGGAAGACCGCCGAGTTGATCTTCTTGGCGATCTCCTCGCTGTTGGTCAGCACCATGCCGCCGCGCGGGCCGCGCAGCGTCTTGTGGGTGGTGGTGGTGACGACGTCGGCATAGGGGAACGGGTTCGGGTAGACGCCGCCGGCGATCAGACCGGCATAATGGGCGATGTCCACCATGAAGTAGGCGCCGACCTCGTCCGCGATGGCGCGGAAGCGCTGGTAGTCGAGGACGCGCGGGTAGGCGGAGCCGCCGGCGATGATCAGCTTCGGCTTGTGCTCGCGGGCCAGACGCTCGACCTCGTCGAAGTCGATCAGGTGGTCGTCGCGGCGCACGCCGTACTGCACGGCCTTGAACCACTTGCCCGACAGGTTCGGGGCGGCGCCGTGGGTCAGGTGGCCGCCGGCCGCCAGCGACATGCCGAGGATGGTGTCGCCCGGCTGGAGCAGGGCGAGGTTGACCGCTTGGTTGGCCTGCGACCCGGAGTTCGGCTGGACGTTGGCGAAGCCGCAGCCGAACAGCTTGCAGGCGCGCTCGATCGCCAGTGTCTCGGCCACGTCCACATACTCGCAACCGCCGTAGTAGCGCCGGCCCGGATAGCCCTCGGCGTACTTGTTGGTCATGACCGAGCCCTGGGCCTCCAGCACCGCCTGGGAGACGATGTTCTCGGACGCGATCAGCTCGATCTGCTCCTGCTGGCGGACCAGCTCGTCGCGCACCGCGCGGGCCAGTTCGGGATCGGTCTCGGCGAGCGAGGCGGCGAAGAAGCGGCCGATCTCGGCGCGGGGGTCGGCGTTGGTCACGGTCATGGCAGGGCAGGTCCTTGGTTCAGAAAGCAGTCACGGGCCGGATGAAGGGCCGTCTCATCCCATCTTGGCGATTCGCCGGCTGTGCCGCTCACCGCCTTCGAAATCGGTCTTCAGGAAGGCGTCCACGCAGTCCTTCGCGATCTCTGCGCCGATGATGCGGGCGCCCAGCGCCACCACGTTCGCGTCGTTGTGCTGGCGCGCGAGGCGGGCGGTGGTCACGTCATGCACCAGGGCCGCACGGATGCCCGGATGGCGGTTCGCCGCGATGCTGATACCGATGCCGCTGCCGCAGATCAAGACGCCGCGCGCCGCGCGCTTGTCGTTGATGGCGCCGGCCAGCGCCGTGGCGAAATCCGGATAATCCACCGATTCCGGACCGTTGCAGCCGAGGTCCAGCACCTCGTAGCCGTTGCCGGCCAGCCAGGAGGCGATCTGGGCCTTCATCTCGTACCCCGCGTGATCGGACGCGATCGCGATGGTGGTCATGAAAGAAAAACTCCGTGCACGAATACGAAGGGCGCCGGCCCGGGGGGAACACCCGGCGGGAACGGCGGCACGGCGCGCAAGCTACCAGATGTCGCCCCGAACCGCCAGAAGGACACAACGCACAGGGGCTTTGCGCCGCGCACAGAACCGCAAAAGAGGGGATGCCGTGCACCGGCGCGGGGAAGGTCGGCGTGATCCGCGATACATGCCGAGAACAAATGTTTCTCTATTTCCCGCGCCCGTTGACGTTAACGGCCAGTAAGCATGCTGAGCGATTCGGTGTCGCACTACGAATCGGTCAGTTGCGACGCCCGATTCCCATGGTCTTGCCTAGCTTCCCCTCACTAGACGATGCCTAAACGTGGGGCAGTGCAGCCGCAGCCCGGCCATTTGCTGCGACATCTGATTTGCCGCGCCTTGTAACTTCATGCAGATCGCAAATAACTTAATTCGCTCCACTCGAAATTATATTGACACCCAAATCACGCTGTGCAACTTGGTTGCTAGGGACAAAATGAAAAATCAGGACTAATGGCAATGAGTGACCAGCTTCGCGCCGATGTGCCCGATAACGAGCTTCTGCGGATGACCGCGGACATCGTCTCCGCATATGTCAGCAAGAACGTTCTGCCGGCGCAGCAGATTCCCGAGGTGATCAACACGGTCTACTCGTCGCTGACCGGGCTGAACACGCAGCCCCGAGAAATACCGTCGGAGCCCCTGAAGCCCGCCGTGCCGATCCGCAAGTCGGTGACCCCCGAATACATCGTGTGCCTGGAGGACGGCAAAAAGCTGAAGATGCTGAAGCGCCATTTGCGCTCGACCTACAACATGTCGCCGGACGAATACCGGGCGCGCTGGAGCCTGCCGCCCGATTACCCGATGGTCGCGCCGAACTACGCGGCCCAGCGCTCGGAGTTCGCGAAGCGGATCGGCCTCGGCCGCAGCTCCGGCCGCCAGACCCGCCGCAAGGCCGGCTGAGCGCCAGCACCGTCCTGAACGAACAGGGCCGGCCTCCCCGATGGGAGGCCGGCCCTGTGTCGTTTCACCGTCCTGTCGTTTCGCCGTCCTGTCGATTTGGCTCCGGGCCGTTCCGCCCCCGGATCATTCCGGCCGTGGCGCGGACGGGCATTGCCGCCCCGTCCGCGCCACTCGTCACCCGCAGTTGCGGCCGGACAGGCGGCAGTTGAACCGCTCCACATTGCGGGTCAGTTCCTGCCCTGTGCTGGTGTTCTCCTCGTTCAGGCAGCGCAGATAGTCCATGGTCTTGTCCACATACTCCTTCACCTCGAACTGACAGGCAGCCATCTTGTCCGCGCTGACGAAGGTGGTGGTATCGCTCATGCAGAGCGGAACGCCGGGCTTCGTGCAGATGATTGTGGTTTCCGCCCGCACCGCCGGGCTTTGCAGCGCCACGGCCAGCACCAGCAGCGCGGCCGCCGGCATCAGGGTCTCTTTCAACAACACGGGCATTCTCCGCAAGACCGTCACGCAACGCATGCGATCGTCTCCCTCCGCATTCGGTCAGGGCCGCCGCGCCCGGAAAGCGCTGTCCGGGCTGCCGGCGGACCGTTCGTTCGTGGATTGCTTTCTAGCGGCGTTACATCCGATGCACCAGTGCCCACGGCGCGGCATAGGTCTAGAGTCGGAGTTGAGCAGTTCACCCCCGGACCGGTTCCGCAGGTCCGGCACCGGGATGTCAGTGCTCACCATCAGCAGAAGCCAAGACTAGCCGCGCTCCCCCGCCCCGCCGGGAGAGCGCGCTTCTTGGCGTCTGCATGGCCGGAGCCCCGTCAGCGTTTGGCCGCGTCGCGCTTCAGCACGAACTGAAGCTTGCTGATCGCGGTCCGCTTCAACAGTTCCAGACTGCCGGTGGCCGGCCCGACGACCGACACCTCCGTCGCGGTGACGGGGTCGATGGCCATAACCTTCAGATAGCTGCCGACCCGCTGGAATTCGAACAGCACCTCGCCGACGCTGTTTCCAGCCGTCTGGCCTTTTCCGGGTGCCCGATTGCCCACCATCGTTCTTTCTCCATCGCCGGCCTTCGCCGGTACCGTTACCACCTTAGCACAGCGCAACCGCTCCGGAACCCCGTCTGCCACGTCCTGTTGTTGGCGGACGACGCACTCAGCAAGGGAGTACCGGCACCATGGCTGCCAAGACCATGCAGGATCTGCTGATCGAAGAACTCCGCGACATCTACCACGCCGAAAAGCAGCTCACCAAGGCCCTGCCGAAGCTGGCCAAGGCGGCACACTCCGAGCAGCTCCGCGCGGCCTTCGAATCCCATCTGGAAGAGACCCGCGGCCAGATCGAGCGGTTGGAACAGGTGTTCGATGAGCTGGACACCCGCACCCGCGGCAAGCATTGCGACGCAATGGAGGGCTTGATCAGCGAAGCCCGCGAGATCATGGAAATGGGCCTCGCCCCGGAGGTGCAGGACGCCGCCCTGATCGCCGCCGCCCAGAAGGTGGAGCATTACGAGATTGCCAGCTACGGCACCGTCCACGCCTACGCCACCGCCTGCGGTCTCACCAAGGTGGCGGAACTGCTGGAGCAGACCTTGAACGAAGAGAAGGAGACCGACAAGAAGTTGAACATGCTGGCAATCAACGACGTGAACAAAAAGGCGATCCAGGCCAGCGGCAAAAAGGCGGCCTGACGACGGCACACCGGTCATAAGCCGAATCTCTTGTTACAGCGGGCGCCATTGAAGACGGACGGGTGAGCCCCTACTATCGGGGCCACCCAATCGATTTTTCCGGTGCCCGCTCATGCGCAGGGTCGCGTCCTTCCTCGGTGCCCTTCTGATCGCCGCCGCCACCGGTTCGGCAATGGTGGCTCAGGCGGCGGAGGGTCCGGCGGCCCTGCCGCCCTCGGTCCGCATCAAGCCGGTGATGGTCCCCATCGTCACCCGCGGGCAGGTGGAGCGTTACACCCAGATCGAGGTGATGCTGGAGGTGGCGAACGCCACCCGGCTGGGTGAAGTCCAGGTCGCCATCCCGCGGCTGCACGACGCCACGCTCCGCGCGGTCTATCTGGGCATTGAGGAGGGATGGATCGTCCGCGGCAACATCGCCAACATGCCCGCTCTGCGCCGCAAGATCGACGAGGAGAGCGTCAAGCTGTTCGGCAAGGACGTCGTCAGCCGCATCCTCATCACCCCCTTGTCCCGCCAATCCTCCTTTCCCTGACCCCTACCCTTCTTCCCGTGGTTGCCTCCTCGGGCGGTTCGCGGCAGCATGGCCGCCTGACCGGTGAGGAAACGCGAGAATGGCCGTGGTGTATGTGGCGCGCAGTGCCGCGCTGACGAAGTGGGCGTCCGACGTCGGACAGGGAAAGCACATCTTCAAGCTGGGCGTGGCCGCCGACATGGACGAGGCCAAGGCCGCGATCGACGCCGGCTGGGCGGGCGAAGGCGACTGGCGCCTGATCCACAGCCAGGACGTGCCCGACCTCGAAGAGGAGGCGGTGACCGAGCGCCTGATGCGCAAGGAGAAGGTCATCGATCCGACCTATTACCCGAAGCTGAAGGGCGCCTCGGGGGTCTTCCGCATCACATTGACCAACGTGCAGAACAGCCTTCTGGTTGCCAAGGCCATGTCCGCCGACGAGCCGCTGACCGATGTCAAGGTGAAGCCCAAGGACATCGGCGAATACATGATCCGCAACGCCCTCCCCACCCCGTCATGAGCACCCCACCGCCGCTCTACACCATAGGTTACGAAGGCGCCTCCTTCGACTCCGTTCTGCGCGCGTTGAAAGCGCGGGGCGTCGGAGTTTTGGTGGACGTGCGCGAACTGCCGCTGTCCCGCCGCGCCGGCTTCTCCAAAAGGCCGCTGTCCGCCGGGCTTGAGGAGGCCGGAATCGGTTACGTCCATCTGAAGGGGCTGGGCACGCCCAAGGAAGGGCGCGTCGCCGCCCACCAGGGGGATATGGAGCGCTTCTGGTCGATCGTCGACGCGAAAATGCAGTCCCCGGAAGCCGAGCACGACCTCAGCCGCGCGGCCGCGCTGGCGCGGGAAAAGCCGGCGTGCCTGCTCTGCTTCGAAGCCTCTCCGCACCTCTGCCACCGGCTCCGCGTCGGCGAACTGCTCCACAGCCGTTTCGGCTTCACGGTGGAGCATCTGAACCCCACCGACCTCTCCTTCTAGGGGCTGACATGCATTCCCGCTGGTACCGCTTCGCCGACCTGTCCGCCGGCGCCTTCCACGACATGCTCCACCTCCGCCAGAGCGTGCTGGTGGTGGAGCAGGCCTCGCCCTTCCCCGACCTCGACGGGCGCGACCCGGTGGCGCAGCATCTGGCGCTGTATGACGGCGACGCGCCGACACCGGTCGGCTACGCCCGCGTCTTCGGCCCCGATCCGGAGACCGGCGCGACCTCCTTCGGGCGGCTGGCGGTCGCACCGGCGTGGCGCGGCAAGGAGCTGGGCCGCCGGCTGGTCGCCGAATGCCTGGAGCGGCTGGGCCAAGAATGGCCGGAGCACGACGTGCAGATCAGCGCGCAGCTTTACCTGGAGAGTTTCTACGGCGGCTTCGGCTTCCGTCGCGTCAGCGGCATCTACGATGACGTCGGCATCGACCACATTGACATGCGGCTGAGCCGATAGGGCGGACAATCCTGTCTACTTCTTCGCTTCGGCCAGGATATCCCCAGCCTCCTTGCGGATGACGTTCAGGTTCTTCAGCAGGATCGCCAGCGCCTGATCGTAGTTGAAGGCCTCCTCCGACTCGTCCGGGATGTCGGTGTCGTCGGCGGCGACGGAGACCCTGGCCTTCTTCTTCACGGTCGCGAAATACTCGCTGCCGGTCTTCTCGAATCCCTTGATCGCCTTCTGCAGGGCGTCGACGTCGTTGGCCCGCGTGGCGGCATCCAGCGCCTTCGTCGCCTTCTCCAGACCGCTCGACGCCCGGAAGGCGAGCAGGAAGCCTTCGGCCGGCTTCTTCTTGCCGGTCAGCGCCTCGAACATCTTCTTGGCGGCGGTCCAGTCGGCGAAGAAGGTGGTGGCGGGCATCTCCTTGCCGCTGCCGGCCTTCTCCAGCTTCTTCAGGGCGGACTGGCTTTCCAGCTGGGCCATCTGCTCGACGTTCATGGCGCCGCCCAGCATGTCGGCCGCCACCTCGACGGCGCCCTCGTTCTTCGCCTTCTGCGCCTTGACGATGACCGCGCTGAGCTTCGCCCGGAAGATCTTGGTCGCCTGGAGCAGATCGGCCAGCGCCGCGCGCAACGCCTTGGCGTCCCCGGCCTTGTAGGCCTTGTCCCAAGCCGCGGCAGCCTTCTCCACATCGCCCGACTTCTTCACCACCGCCAGGGCGTCGCCGGAATTGGGGATCTTCTTCGCCTCGGCCTCGCACTTCGCCTTGTGCTTCTTGAATTCGGGAGCGGCGGCGAACGGCATGGTCAGGTCTCCGGCTTGATGTCTTCCACCCCGTTCGACCGCAGCGAACGGTTGCAGAAGACTAGACGCCGTCCCGCCGGCGTCAACGCGGACCCGGTTCAAAATGGAAGAAGCGGTCCCACTTGGCCCGACAGCCCTACCCCACGACCATCGCCTGGAGCGTTTCCAGCCGGTCGGCCTCCACCGCCGGCTTGTCCCAGCGGATGCGGTGGACGCGCGGGAAGCGCATCGCCAGACCGCTCTTGTGGCGGTTCGACGGGTGCACGCTGTCGAAGGCGACCTCCAGCACCAGCCCCGGCTCGACCTCCCGCACCGGGCCGTAGCGGCGGGTGGTGCGGTTGCGCACCCAGCGGTCGAGTTCGACCAGCTCCGCGTCGGTGAAGCCGAAATAGGCCTTGCCGACCGGCACCAGCTCCTCGCCGCGCCAGACGCCGAAGGTGAAGTCCGAGTAATAGCTGGACCGCTTGCCGTGTCCGCGTTGGGCGTACATCAGCACGGTGTCGAGGGTCAGCGCCCCGCGCTTCCACTTGAACCAGGGCCCCTTGGGGCGTCCGGCCACGTAGACGCTGTCCTTGCGCTTCAGCATCAGCCCTTCGATGCTGTTTTCCCGGCTGCCCTCGCGCAGGCCCTTCAGCGCCTCCCAGCCTTCGAAGGGCACCAGCGGCGACAGGTCCATCCGCCGGGGCCGCGCCGCGTCGTGCCATCGCTCCAGCCGGGCGCGCCGCTCGGTGAAGGGCAGGCTCCGCAGATCCTCCTCGCCGTCGAACAGGATGTCGTAGAGCCTCACCCAGGCGGGAAATTCCTTGAGCATCGCGGCGGTGACCGTCTTGCGGTTCAGCCGCTGCTGCAGGTCGTTGAAGGGTGCAATGTCGCCCTCGTCGCGGGCGACCAGCAATTCGCCGTCCAGCACGGCGTCGAAGGTCATGTGGTCCGCGATGTCGGGAAAGGCGCCGGACACGTCGTCGCCGGTCCGGCTGTAGATCCGCCGCTCCCCGCCACGCGCCGCCAGCTGCACGCGGATCCCGTCCCATTTCCATTCCGCGGCGTAGTCGGCCGGATCGAGCCCGGCCATGTCCTCCTCCTCCAGCGGGTGCGAGAGCATCAGCGGGCGGAAGCCGGCGCCCTTACCCGCCGCCGGCCGGTCGGACTTCCCTTCCAGCCAGGCGAACAGGTCGGCGTAGGGCGGGGTCAGCCCATGCCAGCACTCCTCAAGGTCGCCGAGATCGACCTTGCCCCATTCCGCCAGCGCCGTCTTGGCCAGCCGCGCCGACACACCCACCCGCAGACTGCCGGTGATCAGCTTCAGCAGCGCGAAGCGGCCCGAGGAATCCAGCGTGTCGAGCCAGCCCTCCACCAGCCCCATCACCTGCCCGCGCTTGGCCGCGCGCAGAGTCTCCACCACCTCGGTCATGGACGGCGGCAGGCTGTTCGCCCGCTCCGGGCGCTCCGGCCAGATCAGGGCCACCGTCTCGGCGAGGTCGCCCACATAGTCGTAGGACAGGGCGAACAGCTCGGGATCGACGCGGGTGGCGACCAGTTGCCGGATGGCCGCCGGCTTGGCCTCGTGGAAGACCAATGATTCCGTCAGGGCCGCCAGCGCCCAGCCGCGGTCGGGGTCCGGCGTGGTGGCGAAGAAGTCGGCCAGCAGGCGGATCTTCCCGTTGCGCGCCGGCATGAAGACCAGCCCGTCGATCAGCGCGGAGAAGTTCCTCACGCCCCCTCCTCCTCGAAGCCGACCAGGGCCAGGGCGCGGGCGCGGATGCCGCGCTGGGTCGCATGATGGACCAGCGCCTCCTCCCGGCCATGGGTCACCCAGACCTCGGGCGCCGCAACCTCGTCGAGCGTCTGGACCAGTTCGTCCCAGTCGGCGTGGTCGGAGATGACCAGCGGCAGTTCCACACCGCGCTGGCGGGCCCGCTGCCGCACCCGCATCCAGCCGGAGGCCATCGCCACCACCGGATCGGTCAGCCGCCGCGCCCAGCGGTCGGCCACCGCGCCGGGCGGGGCCAGCACCAGGGCGCCCTTCAGCTCCTCCTTCGCCGCGACGGTCGCCGGGCGAAGCTCGCCCAGGGGCACGCCGAAGCCCTCGTAGAGCTTGCAGATCGGCTCCAGGGCGCCGTGCAGATAGATCGGCCGGTCATAGCCGGCGGCGCGCAGCAGCGAGATCACGCGCTGGCATTTGCCCAGCGCGTAGGCCCCGACGACATGGCTGCGCTCCGGAAAGAGCGACAGGGAGTGCAGCAGCTTGTCGATCTCGCCGAGGTCCGGCGGGTGGCGGAAGACCGGCAGGCCGAAGGTCGCCTCGGTGATGAAGACATCGCAGGGCACCGGCTCGAACGAGGCGCAGGTGCGGTCGAAGCGGCGCTTGTAGTCGCCCGACACCACCACCCGTGTCCCGGCATGCTCCAGCACCACCTGCGCGCTGCCCAGCACATGGCCGGCGGGGACCAGCCGCACCGTCACGTCGCCGATGCGGATCGCCTCGCCATAGTCGAGCGACTGTGTCGCCGCCCCCGCCCCCTCGCCCAGCCGCTGCCGCATGATGGCAAGCGTCCCGGCGGTGGCGAGCACATGGGCGTGGCCGGGCCGGGCGTGGTCGGAATGGCCGTGGGTCACCACGGCGCGCTCCACCGGGCGCAGCGGGTCCACGTAGAAGCCGCCGGGCTCGACGTAGAGTCCCTCGGGGCAGACCTTCATCCAACGTTCGGCGGGGGGGCGGGAGGGGCTTTGCGCAGGCATGTCCTGCAATATAGGCCGTCCTCGTGAAAGGACAAAATTCCGATTCCTCCGGTTGCGCCGACGCGGAGCACAGCGCAGGATGCGGGAGAACGATGGAGACCCCACCCATGCACCACCGCCTGTCCCCGACGCCCGAGGTCGCCGCCGCCCTGGCCGAGGGACGGCCGGTGGTGGCGCTGGAATCCACCGTCATCTCCCACGGCATGCCCTACCCGAAGAACCTGGAAACGGCGATGGCGTTGGAGGACGCGGTGCGGGCCGAAGGGGCTGTGCCCGCGACCATCGCCGTTCTCGATGGGCGCATCCGCATCGGGCTGGACGGTGAGTCCTTGGAGCGGCTCGCCAAGGGCGGCACCGGCGTCATGAAGCTGAGCCGTCGCGACCTGCCCGTCGCGCTGGCCACCGGAGCGCTGGGCGCCACCACAGTGGCCGCCACCATGATCGCCGCGAGGCTGGCCGGAATCGCCGTCTTCGCCACCGGCGGCCTGGGTGGGGTGCACCGCGGCGCCGAAAGCAGTTTCGACGTGTCGGCGGATCTCGACGAGCTGGCCCGCACAAGCGTCTGCGTCGTCTGCGCGGGGGCGAAGTCGATTCTCGACCTGCCGAAGACGCTTGAGGTTCTGGAGACGCGGGGCGTCCCCGTCCTGGGGCTGGGCACGGATGAGTTTCCGGCCTTCTACAGCCGCAACTCTGGTCTGCCTGTCTCTCATCGCTGTGACAACGTGCAGGAGATCGCGGCCATCCTGCGGGCCAAATGGGAGCTTGGGCTGGAAGGCGGGATGGTCGTCGCCAACCCCATTCCGGAGGCCGACGCGTTGGATGGCACTGCCATGGAGCAGGCTATCGTCCAGGCGCTAAGCGATGCGGAACATTATGGAATCACGGGAAAATCCGTCACGCCTTTCCTCCTTGCGGCGCTGGAGCGGATCACCGGCGGGCGCAGCCTGACCGCGAACATGGCGCTGATCCGAAACAACGCCGTAACCGCGGCGCGGCTGGCGGCGGCTTACGCGGCGCTGACGGCATGACTGGTCATAGACCATTACGCATAAGAGGTAAGCCATCCGTGACGTCCGGATTTAAGTCCCCGTTAACCGACGCCGGGTGAATCTGCGCTTGTTCTTCACGGAGGTCTCTATGCGTGCGCCCAGCCCGTCGAACCTGGTTTCCCGGATGATCGCCATGGCCGCCCAGCCCGACGAGGGCATCGGCGAAACCGACAACCGCCCGGCCGCGCGGGTCAAGAAGATCGTCTGGGCCTCCCAGGCGGCGAAACTGCGGAGTTCTCTCTCCTCCCGCCTCGTCCATGAGATCGAGTGCGCTGTGTCGGCCGACCTCGACAGCATGGAACTGCCGGAGGTGTTCTTCACCTCCGTCGAGTTCGCCGGCCGCGTCATCACCTGCGACCTGGACGCCTCGGGCACCGCCTCGATCTTCGGCCTGATCGACATCAGCGATTATGACGAGCTGGTGGAGGAGGCCGGCGACGACGCGCTGTTCGGTGTCGATTGGGACGGCGTCTACGTCACCCCGGCGCGCACCCGCCACTGAGTCTTTCCGCCTCGATCCAAAGAAAAAGCCGCGGGACCCGGACGCACGCCGGGTCCCGCGGCTTTTTCCATTGGCGCCCTCAGCCCAGCGCGCGGGCGAGAATGACGTCGAGATTCTTCAGCATCTCCGGGTCGCGTTTGTCCGGCGCGGTCATGATCGCGTGGTCGAGCGCGGTGTGGCAACCCTGGGCGCACAGCCCGTCGCGCACCTGGAGCTTCGGCGCGAGCGTCTTGACCAGCGACCGCGCCTTGCCGGCATTGGCGACCACCACGCGGATGACGGCGTCCACGGTGACGTGGTCATGCTCCGGGTGCCAGCAGTCGAAGTCGGTGACCATGGCGACCGTCGCGTAACACATCTCCGCCTCGCGGGCGAGCTTGGCCTCGGGCATGTTGGTCATGCCGATCACGTCGCAGCCCCAGCTCCGGTACAGCTCGGATTCGGCCTTGGTCGAGAATTGCGGGCCTTCCATGACCATGTAGGTGCCGCGGCGCTGGTGCGGTACCTTCAGCTCCACCAGCGCCTCCTCGATCAAGTCGCCGAGCCGCCCGCAGACCGGATGGCCCAGCGCCACATGCGCCACCAGACCGGTGCCGAAGAAGCTCTTGTTGCGGGCGAAGGTGCGGTCGATGAACTGGTCGATCACCACGAAGGTGCCGGGCGGCAGATGCTCCTTCAGCGAGCCGACGGCAGAGACCGACAGGATTTCGGTCACGCCCAGCGCCTTCAGCGCGTAGATGTTGGCGCGGAAGTTCAACTCGGACGGTGGGATGCGGTGGCCACGGCCGTGGCGCGGCAGGAAGACCAGCTTCTGGCCGTTCAGCTCGCCCGTCAGCAACTCGTCCGACGGGTCGCCGAAGGGCGTCTCCACCGCCACCCAGCGCTGGTTCTCCAGCCCGTCGATGTCGTAGACGCCGCTGCCGCCGATCACGCCGAGCACCGGCGCGGACCCGGTTTCCGCCATAGTCACATGCCTCCGTCAATGGGAGGGCGCAGTATTCCGCCCCAGCCCGGCAAAGGCAACGGTCACGGCGGAGGTCGTCACAGGGTGCGCAGCAGAACCACGACCAGCGTCAGATAGACGGCGGCCTTCGCCGCGGTGCTGAGGCGGGCGACGCTCCACAGCGCCACGCCGGGGCGGCGGAACAGGGCGACCAGCGCCATCCCCGCGCCGAACCCGCCGAGGTGCGCCGCCCAGGCCACGTCGCCCAGGCTGGATTCCGGGGATGGCGGCATCAGCGTCATCGCCACGTTGATCGCCAGGAAGCTGCCCACCACGAAGGAGGCCGGAACGCGCGGCCCCGGCGTCACGCCGAGCGTGGCCTGCGGGTGCAGCAGCAGGAAGGCGCCCATCACCCCGCAGATGCCTCCGCTCGCTCCGACCAGCGGCGCCATGGAATCGACGGCCAACACCCCCTCGACCACGGCACCCGACGCGGCGCACAGCAGGAAAAACAGCAGGTAGCGCAGGCTGCCCATCGCCAGCTCGACAGCACCACCGAAGGCCCAGAGCGCCAGCATGTTGCTGACCAGATGCACGATGTCGCTGTGGATCAGGACATGGCCGAACAGCCCGCGCCACACCGCCCAGGTCGGCAGCGGCCCGGCCGTGTCCACCGTTCCGAAGAAATAGGCGGGGACGAAGGCGAGGGATTCCGGTGGCACGCCCAGCACGAAGGCCAGCGTGCAGGCCATGACGATGCCCTGGTTGACGTAGGGAATCCTTCTGGCAGCCCGCACCGTTCCCCCTTCGCCGATGGCCGGAGCCTTGGCGGCCCAGCCTTCATCCTTGCTCGATATGGGGGCTCTTGCGCCGATGACCAGCGCCCGAAAGCAGCGTCAGGAACGGCGCAAAGCCGGTACCGGTCAGTAATTCCACTCCCACTTGACGCCGACGCGGGTGTCGGAATCGGCGCCGACGTCGGCCTGGGCCTTGATGTTCTTGGTGATGTCCACCTCGACGGTGGCGCGGCTCTGGTTCGCGCCGATGCCTTGCTCCACCCCGACATAGACGCGGTCGCTGACATAGCGTCCCGCCTCCACCGCCCCGCCCTTGCCGTCGGCGCCGCCGGTGAACTCCAGCCGATCGACGCCGAGACCGCGGCGCAGGTTGCCGAGCAGGCCGGGCCCGCCGCCGCCGAAGCCGGCCAGCGTCGCCGCGGACTGGGCGAGTTGGACCGCCTCCACCGCGTTCAGGTTGCCGACCGACTTCCCGAACAGAACGGCGGACAGCACCTCATCCTGCGGCAAACCTTGCGGAGAGGTCAATTCCAGCTTCGGCTGTCCGGCGGTGCCGGTAACGAGAACCTGGGCGGTCACGTCGTTGGCGGTGGCCTCCGCCAGGAAATCCAGCCGCGGGTCGATGGTGGGGCCGCCGTCGAACTCGATGATGCCGCGCTTGAAGACGAAGGTCTTGGCGAGAAGGTCCAGCTCGCCCTTCAGCATGTTCAGCCGCCCGCTGACGAGCGGCTGGCTGGAGGTGCCGGTGACGGCGAGCTGGCCGGCGAACTCCGCCTCCAGCCCGCGCCCCCGGACGAAGATCTGGTTCTGCGCGTTGATCGTCAGGTCGAGAATCATCGCAAAGGCAGGCTCAGGCGCCGCCGCTTGCCCATTGCCCGCCTGCCCGTTCTTCAGGCTGACCGGCTGCGCCTTGCGGCCCCTCCCGACCTCGACGACCTTCAGGTCGACCACGTTGGGCGGGGTCTGGTTGGGGATCTGGATCTCCGCCCGCTCGATCCGCACGGGGCCGGCCAGCCGCGGATTCACGAAGCTGCCGGTCAGCGTCAGGTTTGTGCCGATGGTGACCGCCGCCAGGTCGTTCTGCACCAGCCGCGCCCGGTCGGCCTGGATGACGAGGTCGAGCTGCTGCTGCGGGTCCGTCGCGGCGGGGCGGATCACGCCGCGGGCGCTGATCTCGCCGCCATTGGTGGTCCGCCCGCGGAAGGTCTGGATGGTGAAGACGTCGCCGTCGCCGACGATGCGGGCGTCGATGTTGCTGATGATCGCGCCGCTCGCCCGGTTTTCGTAGCGCCCGTTGGCCAGGGTCACCGTGCCGCCCAGCCGGGGAGCCGCCACGGTGCCGTCGACGCTGACGTCCAGCCGCAGCGTGCCGCGTGCCCGGTCGCCGCTGGCCGCCAGCAGGTCGTTGGCGAGCGAGGCGTCGATGGCGCCGCGCAGCGCTCCTTCCAGCCGACCGCGCTCCGGCACCGAGAAGGCCAGCGTGTCCGGGTCCATGGCCAGCGGCGCCGCGGCGCTCAGGGTCACCCGGCCGGCGTTGTTGCTGGTGGCGACATCGCCGTCCACCGACAGGCGAGCCTCCCTCCAGCGCGCGTTGACGGTGGCGTTCAGGCCCGGCACGCCGGCCTGCGTGGTCTGCTGCGCCTTCAGGTTGGCGACGCGCACCGTGGCGTCGGCCTGCGGACGGCGGACGGTGCCGCCGAGCGTCGCCTGGGCGTTCAGCGTGCCGTCCAGCCGAAGGGTTGGGTTCGCCAGCCGGGCCAGCGCCATCGGCACGCGGTCCAGCCGCAGCTCGCCCGACAGCCGCTCCCCGTTCAGGCCGAGATCGGCGGCGAGCTGGGCGTTGCCGCTGACCAGCCGCAGGCCGGACACCTCGTAGCGCCGCTCGCCCAGGGCGATGGCGGCGGGCTGGGTCAGCCGGAAGGATTCGCCGCTGTAGCGGCCCTGGAGCCGGTCGAGCCGGATGCGGTTCAGCGCACCGTTCTGGGTGAACTCCCCGGCCAAGTCGAGCCCCAGCGGGTCTCGCCCAGCCCCCGCGGCCTCCGCCCGGAAGGCCGCCTTGGCGAGCGAGCCGTCCACGCTGGCGGTGACACGCGACAGGTCGTTGCCGGCGGCGGCGCCGTCCTGCAACTCCACGCGCGCCTTGCCGCTGGCGTTGCCCAGCGCGTCGGCCACCTCCGTGTTGGCGGTCAGGCGGCGCGCGGCGAACAGCGGACCGCCCTCCCCCTCGACGCGCAGGTTGGTGGCGTTGGCGGTCAGGTTGGCCGCCTGCTTGCCGTTCGGCGCATCGAGCGCCACCGTGAAGCCCGCCGCCCCGGTGAGTGGCACGCCGGCCAGCTCCGACAGCGCCTGAAGCTGCGGCAGGTTGCCGTCGAGCTTGCCGGTCGCGGTCATGGTGTCGAGCGCCACGCGCACCGCCCCGGTGATCCGGTTCGGCCCGTTCACAACGGCAAGGTCGCTGATGCGCAACGCCTGCCCCTCCAGCGCGTAGGCGGCGTCCGCCGTCAGCCCGGCGCCGGCCAGTTCCGTGCGGGCCGACACACGCCCCTGCGGGGCGCCCGGCAGATTCTGCGCGGTGGCGTTCAGCCGCGTGTCGCCGAAGCGGCGCCCCTGCACGGCGAGGTTCCGCGCGTGCAGCGCCGCCTCCGCCACCAGCGCGTCCAGCGGGCCTTTCGCCGTCGCGTCAAGCGTCAGGACACCGGCCACCTCGGTTCCGGCGGCGGTACCCACCGGGGCGAGGTCGGCGATCTCCAGCCGGGTCTTCGCGTCCACAGCCCCGTCCACCAGGGCCGCAACACCGGTCAGCCGCCCGTTGCGGCCATCCACCGTCAAGTCGGTGAGGCGCATGGCGCCGCCCGGCTCCATCACCGCCTGGGCGCCCAGGCTGACGTCGCGGCCGAGCACGCCGTCGGCCGGCGTTCCGGTCTGCAAGCCGCGCAGCGCGCCGCTGAGACCGGCCGTCAGTGTGCCATCCTCCTGCCGGCGCACCGGCCCGGCCAGGGCCAGCGAGCCGGCCAGCGGCTGCCCGGCGAGGGCGGAGAGGCGCGACAGGTCGTCGGCGTTCAGCGACACCGTCACGTCGGCGGTCTGGCCCCAGCCGGTCACGCTGCCCTGCGCCCCGGCGCTGGCCGCCGCGGTGGTCAGGGTCACCCCGTCGATCCCCACCGCCCCGGTGTCGGCGTTGATCCGCGCCCGCCCGTCCAGCCGCACCTCCGGCCCGGCGACCGAGGCCAGGGCGGGATCGTCGGCGGCGAGGTCGCGGATCAGCCCCTCCACCACCACGGTCAGCGCGTCGAGCGTGCCCTGGGCGGTGCCCGACACGGTGCCCTCCCGCCAGGCGATGCCGGGGGCGAAGCCGTGCAGGGTGGAGTCCGGCCCGGCCTGAACCTCGTAACGCAGGTCGAGGCTGCGGCGGTCGGCGCCGATACGCCCCGAGAGATTGGCCGTGGCGGCGGCGGTCTCGACGGCCACCGGCTGCAAGGTCAGGGCGCCGTCCGGGGCGACGACGACAGTGCCCTTCAGCGCCGGCTGCGGCCCGGCCAGCGGCGCGATGTCGGGGCCGAGCAGCGACGCCACGTCACCGGTCGCCGCGATGGAGACGGCGTGCCCGTCCGGCACCGCCTTGATCGTGGCGTCGGCGGCCAGCCGGGCGGCGTTCTCCGCCGCCGCGGTGAAGGTGCCCTTCCAGTCGTCCAGCGAGCCCTGCCCGTCCAGCGATGCGCTGACCGGCGGAGCGCCGGGGATGTTCAGCGCGGTGGCGATCAGCCCGCCCGCCGGCTCCGACGCCTTCAGGTTCAGGTCGAGCCGCTTGTCGTCGGGATTGAACGCGACATCGAGCGCCACCGTGCCCGGCTGCTCGCCCAGACGGTCCACGTTCAGATGCGCTTCGAGCGAGGAGCCACCGGAGGCGAGGTCGAGCGATCCGTCGATCTTCAGCCGCGCCTCCTGCCCGATCAGCGGCTCCGCCAGGACCAGCTCGGCGATGGCCAGCTTGTCCACGGCGACGCCCACCGGCAGGCTGGGCAGCAGCGAGGTCGGCCCCTGGTCGGGCGGCGGCTCCGGCCCTTCGGCGGGCAGCGGCGCGCGCTCCACGACGACGCGCTGCGCCTCGATGGCGTCGGCCTTGGCCCGCCCGGTCAGCAGCGCGGTCGGGGCGAGGTTGACGCGCAGATCCTCCAACCGCAGCCACACGCCCTCGCGGTCGGCGACGGTGACGTCCGAGATCGTGAAGTTGACGGGAACCGCCCCGCCGATGGTGCCGATCCGGACCTGGAGGTCGGGACCGTTCACCGCCTTCTCGATGGTCTGGGCGATCCAGCGCCGGACCGCGTTGGCCGGCCCCCAGCCGCCCCCGTCGGTGTCGGCTGCGCGGGCAGCTTCCGTCAGGACCGCCCCGCTGAGGATGGCGATGGCCAGAAAAAGGACGATCAGACGACGCAAACCCGACACCACGCACCCCGTTGCGGCATTCCCCGAATGGTATAACGGGAAAGAGCAAGGGCGATCCCGATCCAAGTGGCAAAAATGCGACCTGGCCCGGCATCACCGGTTGAAACGATGAATCAGAAGGCCTGACCCAGACTGAGATAGAGCTGCCACTTCGCATCGCCGGAATCGGCGTTCAGCGGGAAGGCGACGTCGGCCCGCAACGGCCCGAAATCGGTGTAGTAGCGGGCGCCGATGCCCGCGCCGACCTTCAGCGGCTCTTTGAAGTCCGGGAAAGCGCTGTCGAAGACGGTGCCGGCGTCGACGAACGGCACGATGCCGACGGTCTCCGTCACCTTGACCCGCAACTCCAAACCGGCTTCGAACAGCGACCGTCCACCGGTCGGGTCACCGTAGATGTCGCGCGGTCCGGCCTTCTGGAAGCCGTAGCCGCGCACCGACCCGCCGCCGCCCGCGTAGAAGCGGTGGTCTGGCGGAACCTGGTCCAGCGACGCTCCCACCGTGCTGCCGACGCCGATGCGCGCCGCCGCGACGTAACGGCCGTCGTCGGACAGATCGCGGTAGGCCGACGCGTTGATCTGGAAGCTGGTGAAGATCGAGTCCGTGTCCCCGGCGTAGGGGAACCAGGGGGTGGCGAGCAGCGAGGCGCGATAGCCTCTGGACGGGTTCAGCAGGTTGTCCGAGCCGTCCCAGGCGACGCCCAGCGGCACGCCGATGAAGCCGGTCTGATACTCCCGCAGGTTGGAGCGCACCCGCCCGCGCTCCCCCGACACCCCGTAGGAGACCTTGAGCTGGTCGGTCACCTGCCGCTCCAGCGAGGCCGAGCCGATGGTGGCGACGCGGTCGTAGGCCGGCGGCTGCTCGGACGCGACCTGGAAATCGAGGATCAGAGACTGGCGCGGCGCCAGGAAATCGGGCTTGCGGAAGTTGGCGGACAGCCGGATGTCCGGCAGGTCCAAGCTGCCGCGCGGTCCCTGAGCGGCGCCGTTGTCGCCGCCGATTCGCCCGACCTCCACGCCCAGCCGCAGCCGCTCCGCCCCGCCGAACAGGTTGCGGTGGCCCCAGTAGGCCGAGCCGCCCACGCCATCCTCAGACGAATAGAAGGCGCTGGCCCCGATGAAGCGGTGCAGCTTTTCGGCCAGGGTCACGTCCACCGGCGTGACGCCGCCCGGCCCCGGCTCCTCGGCCAGCCGCACCCGCACCGTGTCGAACACGTCGAGCTGGGCGATCTGCTGGCGCGCCCGGTCGACCTTGGCCGGGCTGTAGATGTCGCCCTGCTTCCAGGGCAGGCGCCCGCGGATCAGCCCCTCGTCGACGCTGGCCAGGCCGTCGATCTTGGTGTCGCCGAACATCACCAGCGGACCGGGGTCGACCGAGAAGGTGACGTCCATGCTGTGGTCGTCGTGGTCGACCACCACCCGCCGCTCGGCGACGGTGGCGAAGGGGTGGCCGCGGTCGGTCATCCGGCGCAGCAGTGCGGACTGGGCGTCCACCACCTGCGGCGCGCGCGCCCGCTCCCCCACCGGCAGTCCGATGTCGGCCGGCGTCACCTCGCCGCCCGGCAGCGGCGCGCCGTCGGTGGAAGCGATGGTGATGGTCTTGAAGCGGTAGGCCGCGCCGGGCGTCACCGCCACGGTCACCTTGGCCGGCGTCTGGGCGGCGTCCACCCGGATGTCGAGCACCGCGTCGTAGAAGCCGGCGGAGCGCAGCGCCGTCTGCAGGCGATCCCGGTCGCTGTCGGCCCGCCGTTCCAGCCCCAGCACCGACGGCGGCGGGTCGTCCTTCAGGCTGACCAGCGAGGAACTGTCGCGCAGCAGGGTGCGCAGGTCGTCGTCGTCCAGCCCGGTGAACTCCACCTCGTAGGGGATCTGCGGGCCAGGGGCGTCGGGAGTGGGGTCATCCTGCCCGGAATCGTCCCGTGCCGCAGGCGTCGGAGGCGCGTCGGACGCGGGGTCCTGCGCACGCAACGGAGCGCCCGGCACGGCGACGAGCGCGCTGGACAGGAGAATGACGGCGAGGCGGGAAGCGGAAACGCGGCGGGTCATCATCGGACCATGTGGGATTCCGGGATGCAGACGCCAATGATTCGGTCGCCGTGACGCAAGGAAATTCCGCATAGGCGCTTTGGGCGAGTTTCCCTCACCACGCCGCTTGCGTTATGAAGCCGGATCATTATATTGCGTCGCAACAGTTTCCCCGGCAGAGCCCCCCGATCGATCTCGGAGGGTTTTTTTGTTGTGCGCGGCCGACGTGCCGCGGTGTCGGGGCGGCATTGCGCAACGGAAGCCCCAGAGCGGATTTAAGAGTCCCCGACACATGAATCTTCGTAACGTCGCCATCATCGCGCACGTCGACCACGGCAAGACGACCCTGGTCGATCAGCTCCTCAAGCAGGCCGGTTCGTTCCGCGAGAATCAGCAGGTCGCCGAACGCGCCATGGACTCCAACGACCTGGAGCGCGAGCGCGGCATCACCATCCTGGCCAAGTGCACGTCGGTCCTGTGGAACGACCTGCGCATCAACATCGTGGACACCCCCGGCCACGCCGATTTCGGCGGCGAGGTCGAGCGCATCCTCTCCATGGTGGACGGCGTGGTCCTGCTCTGCGACGCCGCCGAAGGGCCGCTGCCGCAGACCAAGTTCGTGCTGGGCAAGGCGCTGAAGCTGGGCCTGCGCCCGATCGTCGTCATCAACAAGGTGGACCGTCCCGACGGCCGTCCGCACGAGGTGCATGACGAGGTGTTCGACCTCTTCGCCTCGCTCGATGCCTCGAACGAGCAGCTCGATTTCCCGACCCTGTTCGCCTCGGGCCGCAACGGCTGGGCGACCACGGACCTGGAGAACGGCGCCCGCGAGACGCTGACCCCGCTGTTCGAGCTGATCCGCGACCACGTCCCGCCGCCCAAGGTGGAAGAGGACCTGCCCTTCGCGATGCTGGCGACCACGCTGGAGGCGAACCCCTATCTGGGTCGCATCCTGACCGGCCGCATCCAGACCGGCAGCGTCAAGGTCAACATGGCCATCAAGTCGCTGAGCCGCGACGGCAAGCTGATCGAGAACGCCCGCATCAGCAAGGTGCTGGCCTTCCGCGGTCTTGAGCGCGTTCCGGTGGACGAGGCGCACGCCGGCGACATCGTCGCCCTGGCCGGCCTGACCACCACCACCGTGGCCGACACCATCTGCGCGCCGGAAGTGGCCGAGCCGCTGAACGCCCAGCCGATCGACCCGCCGACCCTGGCGATGACCTTCTCGGTCAACGACAGCCCGCTGGCTGGCCGCGAGGGCGACAAGGTCACCAGCCGCATGATCCGCGACCGCCTGTTCCGCGAGGCGGAAGGCAACGTGGCGCTGCGCATCTCCGACACCGAGGGCGGCGACGCCTTCGAGGTGGCCGGCCGCGGCGAACTGCAGCTCGGCATCCTCATCGAGACGATGCGCCGCGAGGGCTACGAGCTGGCCATCAGCCGTCCGCGCGTGCTGTTCAAGACCGATCCGCTGAACGGCCAACGCCTGGAGCCGATCGAGGAAGTCGTCGTCGACGTGGACGAGGAGTTCTCCGGCACCGTCGTGCAGAAGATGGCGGAGCGCAAGGCGGACCTCATCGAGATGCGTCCGTCGGGCGGCAACAAGACCCGCATCGTCTTCCACGCCCCGTCGCGCGGCCTGATCGGCTATCAGGGCGAGTTCCTGACCGACACGCGCGGCACCGGCATCATGAACCGGCTGTTCCACGGCTATGCCCCCTACAAGGGCACCATCGCCGGCCGGCGCACCGGCGTCCTGATCTCCAACGCCGACGGCACCGCGGTCGCCTACGCGCTGTGGAACCTGGAGGATCGCGGCCCGATGCTGATCGATCCGGGCGTTCCGGTCTATCAGGGCATGATCATCGGTGAGCACACCCGCGGCAACGACCTCGAGGTCAACGTCATCAAAGGCAAGCAGCTCACCAACATCCGCACCACCAGCAAGGACGAGGCGGTCCGCCTGACCCCGCCGATCCAGATGACGCTGGAGCGCGCCCTGTCCTACATCGGCGACGACGAGCTGGTGGAGGTGACGCCGAAGTCCATCCGCCTGCGCAAGCGCTACCTCGACCCGAACGAGCGCAAGCGTCACGCCCGCGCCGCCGAAGCCAGCTGAGGCTGATAAGCAAGGCAGCGTTGAGATCGCGGGAGGGCTTCGGCCCTCCCGTTTTCTTTTCAGCAACGGCAGCCGCGGTTACCCTTCGGAAAACGCATGCGGAGGGACCGATGTCGGGACGCGAACACAAGTACGGCACTACGGTCACCTGGACCGGCAACCAGGGAACCGGAACGTCCGGATACAAGGCCTACAGCCGCGATCTTGAAATCGCCGCCCCCGGCAAGCCGCCGATCCCCGGATCGTCCGACCCGGCCTTCCGTGGCGACCCCGCCCGTTACAATCCCGAAGACATGCTCGTGGCCTCGCTCTCGTCCTGCCACATGCTGTGGTACCTGCATCTGTGCGCCGTGAATGGCGTCACGGTGACCTCCTACACGGACGAGGCATCCGGAACGATGGCCGAGGACGCCGATGGCGGGGGCCGCTTCACCGACGTCGTCCTACGCCCCCAGGTCACCCTTGCCCCTGGAAGCGATTCCGCCAAGGCCGTGACCCTGCATCACGAAGCCCATGAGAAATGCTTCATCGCCAATTCGGTGAATTTCCCGGTGCGGGTCGAGGCGCGGATTGCCGTTGAATGACAAAGAAAAACCCCCTTCCGGATGGAAGGGGGCGAATCCTAGTCCCTCAAGCTCTTTTTCTTAATGTCGGGCTTCTCGCCCAATTCGTCGAACTTCTCCTGGACAGGCTTGTCCGGGTTGCCTGAGGCCTGCCCAGTTTCCTTGATGAGCTTGTCCTCGATCCGCTGAGCGGCGTCGGACGGGGCATCTTCCTTGCGATGCCCCCGCTCCTCCGTGCCCATCACTTGTCGCCTTTGAGGATGTCCTTCACCTTGCCGACGACCTTGTCCAGCTTGCCCTCGGCCTTGTCGGCGCGGCCTTCGTCCTTCAGATCCCGGTTGCCGGTCAGGTCGCCGGCCTGCTTCTTGACTTCGCCCTTCAGCTCCTTGCCGGCACCGGTGATGCGATCGGTGTTCATGGTGCCTTCTCCTTTGATTGGTGACTGTTTCAGCGACCGTAAACAGGGCCGCAAGAGAAACGTCACGCCTTCGCTTGCCCGCAAAGGGAGAGGAGTCCGTCGCGTCCGGCTTTGCCGCGCCTCACTTTTGCCCCAACCCTTCCCCGATCTTTCGGATAAGGCTGTCCCGCTCCTCCGGGCTGTAGCGCTCTGCGAAGCCCGCCCCCCACACCGGCCCCGGCCACGCCGGGTCCGTCTTGGAGCGGGCAATGACGTGGATATGAAGCTGCGGGACCAGATTGCCCAGAGCCCCGACGTTGATCTTGTCCGGCTTGAACAGCGCATCCAGCGTGCGCGAGGCGAGGGCGATCTCGTCCATCAGCCGGTGCTGGTCCTCTCGGCACAACTGGTGGATCTCCGTCAGGCCATGCCGGGCGGGAACCAGGATCAGCCATGGCCACACCCGATTGTCCATCAGCAGGACGCGGCACAGCGGCCATTCGGCAATCAGGGCGGTATCGGCCTGCAAACGGTCGTGCAGATGGAACATCGTCATGGGGTCCCGTGTCTTCCCTTCGGCCAGTAAGGTTTTCCTTACGGCGTCCGGGGAAGAAAACGCCCATCCGGTGCGTTCGTCCAGTGGGGATTGCCGCCGCTGCAGGTCTGGGGACCGGCGCTTCGGAGTGGGACTGGTTGCGGGACTAGGAAAAATGTATAAACTGCCGCACGATCTTTATTCGGTCCGGTGATGTTCCGGTCGGAGGCGTTCGCTCTTCCGGCTTATGCGGATCGCGCGGCGGATTGAGACGTGTCCTGCAACCAGGGTGGTGGGTACGGGTGTTCGGTCCGAAGGCGGTGTCGGGGCGGCGAGTCCCCCTGCGTGCCGATCCGGTTGAACCCCTTCGCTGAATTCAAAGATGCCCGGCCGGGGCGGACAAAGCCAGGACGGTCGGCAGACGTTTGGGACAAAGAAAGACGGTCATGCGCAAGTCGGCGATCGCGGCTCTTCTTCTCGTGATCCTGGGCAACATCGGAGTCTGGGCGCTGTGGAACCGCCCGGTCGCCGAGCGGTCCTGGGGCGGCGCCATCAGCGGCGTCGGCTACACGCCCTTCCACCCGGACAAGAGCCCGTCCAAGGGCGACAAGGCCTCGGCGGAGGATATCGAGAAGGACATGAAGGCCCTGGAGGGGTCGGTCAAGGGCGTCCGCATCTACTCCACCACCGACGGGTCGGAGCAGACGGCGCCCATCGCCCGCAAGTACGGAATTCCGATCACCGCGGGCGCCTGGATCGCCGGCAAGCCGGAGATCGACGAGCCGGAGATCAACGGCCTGATCAAGCTGGCGCGCGACAACAACAACGTCCGCCGCGTCCTGGTCGGCAACGAGGCGATCCTGCGCGCCGACATCACCGTCCCCCAGGCCATCGAATACATCAAGCGCGTGAAGAAGAAGGTCAACGTTCCGGTCTCCACCGCGGAGCCGTGGCACGTCTGGCTGGAGCATCCGGAACTGGCCGAAGCGGTGGACTTCCTGGCCGTCCACCTGCTGCCCTATTGGGAAGGCGTACCCGCCGACCAGTCGGTCGATTACGCCATGTTCCGCTACAACGAGTTGAAGACCAAGTTCCCCAACAAGCACATCCTGATCTCGGAAATCGGCTGGCCGGCCGACGGCCCGTGGCGCCGCGGCGCCGAGGCGAGCCAGGTCAACCAAGCCAAGTTCATCCGCACCTTCCTGAACGTCGCGGCGCAGAACAAGCTCGACTATTTCATCATGGAGGCCTTCGACCAGCCCTGGAAGCGGGAGATCGAAGGCACCGCCGGCACCAGCTGGGGCCTTTGGGACGCATGGCGCAAGCCGAAGTTCCCGATGATCGGCGAGGTGACGGAACTGCGGAACTGGCCGCTGCTCTGCGGCATCTCCATCGCCGTCGGCTTCCTGCCGCTCGTCTTCTTCCTGTGGCGCCGCGGCGGCGACCTGAAGTTCGGCGGGCAGATCTTCTACGGCGCGATGATCCAAGGCGTGTCGTCGGTTCTGGTCTTCACCTTCACCGCGGCCAGCGTTGCCGGCCTCGCCACCACCACGGAAATCGCCTGGGGCATCCTGGTCTTCTGCCAGCTCGTCCTGCTCGCCGTCATGCTGATCGACGGGCTGGAACTGACCGAGGTCGTCTGGCAGGACCGCTTCAAGCGCAAGTTCCAGCCCTGCTCGGCGGCGCCCCTGCCCAACGCGCCGAAGGTCTCCATCCATGTGCCCTGCTACAACGAGCCGCCGCACATGGTCATGGAGACCCTGGACGCGCTGGCCCGATTGGACTACCCGAACTACGAGGTCCTGCTGCTCGACAACAACACCAAGGACCCGGCGGTGTGGCGCCCGGTCGAGGAGTACTGTCGCAAGCTGGGGCCGAAGTTCCGCTTCTTCCACCTCGACAATTGGCCGGGCTTCAAGGCCGGCGCGCTGAATTTCGGCCTCGCCCAGACGGCGCCGGACGCCCAGCACATCGCGGTCATCGACAGCGACTACCAAGTCCACCCCGACTGGCTGAAGGCGACGATTCCGCACTTCAACCGGCCCGAGGTCGGCTTCGTCCAGTCCCCCCAGGACTACCGGGACTGGAGCCACGACCTGTTCCAGCGGATGATCAACTGGGAATACGCCGGCTTCTTCCACATCGGCATGATCCAGCGCAACGAGCGCAACGCGATCATCCAGCACGGCACGATGACCATCATCCGCAAATCCGCGCTGGAGGAGGTCGGCCGCTGGGGCGAGTGGTGCATCACCGAGGACGCCGACCTCGGCCTGCGCCTGTTCGAGCACAAGTACGAAGCCGTCTACATGCCGGAGAGCTACGGCAAGGGCCTCGTTCCCGACAGCTTCTCCGCCTACAAGACGCAGCGCTTCCGCTGGGCCTACGGCGCCGTGCAGATCCTCAAGCACCACTGGCGCGACCTGCTGCCGGGCGGCCCGCGCCTGACCGCCGGCCAGAAGTATCACTTCATCACCGGTTGGCTGCCCTGGTTCGCCGACGCCGCCCACATGATCTTCGGCATCGCCGGCATCATCTGGTCGCTCGGCCTGCTGGCCTTCCCGAAGTATTTCGAGTTCCCGCCCAGCGTCTTCATGATCCCGACACTCAGCGTCTTCGCCTTCAAGGTCGGCGCCTCGCTCTGGCTGTACGAGGCGCGGGTGAAGTGCGGCTTCTGGGACAAGGTCGGCGCCGCCATCGCCGGCATGGCGCTGACCCACACGGTGGGCCGCGCCATGTGGCTGGGCATGTTCACCTCCGGACGCCCCTTCGTCCGCACGCCGAAGTGCGAGAACCAGCCGGCGCTGATGCAGGCCTTCCTGATGGCGCGGGAAGAGATCGCGCTGCTGCTGGGCCTGTGGGGCGCCGCCCTCGCCATCGTGCTGGTGTTCGGGCACGAGAACCGTGACGCCTTCATGTGGTCGGGCCTGCTGGTCGTGCAGTCGCTGCCCTACCTGTCGGCCTTCATCACCGCGCTGATCAACGCCTTCCCGAACATCGGGCTGGGCAAGCAGCGGCCCGAGCCCACGGAAGCCGCCAAGGCCGGGGCGGATTGACCGTCCCCATCGGAGCGCGAACTGAGGAGAGCCCGCCACCCGGCGGGGCTCTCCTCATGTCGGCCTTTCGATGGTTCGTCCGTCCCTTCAGTCCTGGGAACCGCCATCCGCCATCTGCCCGACCCCGACATGAGCCGACGCGGGATGGGCGGCGTTCACCTGGATCATCAGGCGTTCGACGATCTGCAGCGCCAAGCGGTGCAAATTCGGGTCTTCGCCATTGGCATCGCGATTTTGATGGGCAGCTGCGGCGTCTTCGAGCGCAGCATGCGCTTCTTCAAGCCGTAAGACGCCGCGTTCCACCAATGCGAGCATAAGGGATTCACAAATCGAGAGGGCAGCCAGTCCCGCCGCATCCCGCTCCGCCGCCATGCCGCCCCCCGCACTCATCTGTTACCACCGACGGCCGTTCAAAACCCCATACGGCCAATGCCACCAACAGTTTTGTATATGATCCCTCACCTGTCCGGTCGAGAAAATCTAACCCCCATTAACCTATGTTATAGATGGTTTTATCGTTTGGCTTAATCGTTCGAGGCCGCCCGGAATTGGGCTGGCAGTGGCACTCGCTTCGGGGCCATAACAATTGGACGATCAAAGGCTGGAACAGAAATGACCCGCGCCCAGGCCAACATACCGTCATCTCCACTGGGGCGCAAGATAACGAGTTACATGAACTTGACAGATGAGGAGAAGAGTTTCCTCGGCGAGTTGGAACGGAATGTTACACGACACGGTTCGCGATCCGATCTTCTCCAGCAGGGTGAGCGCTACGGTTGCGTGCGCGTGATGCGCAAAGGCTGGGCGATCCGGCATAAGGCGCTCCCCGACGGGCGGCGGCAGGTCGTCAATTTCGTCCTGCCCGGCGACATCATCGGCTTTTACTGCAACCTGTTCGAAACGGCCGACCATGGCGTCACCACGCTGACCCCCGCTGAGGTCGCCAACTTCCAGCCGGAACGCATCATCGAGCTGTTCAAGCTCTTTCCTCGTCTGGCCGCGGCCCTCGCCTGGTCCGGCGCCAAAGAGGAGGCGATCATCGCCGAACGCCTGCTCAGCGTCGGGCGCCGCACCGCCCTTGAGCGCACCGCCCACCTGATCGTGGAACTGCTGCGACGGTTGAGCATCGTCGGCCTGGTCGAGGAAGGACGTTTCACCCTGCCGGTAACCCAGGAGATCCTGGCGGACGCGCTGGGGCTCAGCATCGTCCACATCAACCGGACGCTCCGACGGCTGCGCGACATCGGGCTGATCGATCTGGCCGGACAGCAGATCACTGTCCACGATGTGAAGCAGCTCGCCTCCGTCGGCCAGTTCGACGAACTGTACCTGCACCTGATCCAGGCGCCGAAGCAATTGGAGCATGCGCTGGACGCCAAGTCGGACCGCAAGCGTGCAGGCGACTGATCCTGTTCTTCAGTCCCCAACGATATTCTCCTCCGATTAACCTATGACAATGCGACGGCGCGCTGCCTGATATAGAATCTAAATTACCTGCTCAGATAACCGAGCGGACAGCGGCCCCCAAGATGGCTTTCCCCAACAGGCCGGCCGGAGGGAATCGGGCAGCCGGCTTCGCCGTCCTGTTGTTCACCGCTCCCCGCTGTTCATTTGGATTACGCATGACCGACGTTTCCCTCGCCGGCCGATCCGCAAGCTCAGGCACACTCACGGTCGCCCTCCTGGAGGACGACATGGTGCTGTGCCTGTGCATGGAAACCCTGTTCGAGGACTGGGGAATGCTGCTGGTCAGCGCCCCGACGCCCGCCGCTCTTCTGGACGCGCTGAACGGCGGCACGCTCCCCGATGTCATGGTTGCCGATTATCATCTGGGCCGCCACGGCAAGGCGCCGGAATCCGTCAAGGCCGTCTTGGCGGAACTCGGATCGGCCATTCCCGTCATCATCACCACCGGAGACGAGTCCTTGGCCACCCAGGCGGAAATCCGCGACGCCGGCTGGCATTTCCTTCCCAAGCCCTACGACCCCGAATCGCTGCGCGCTCTGATTCTGTCCGTTCTCGGGCGGACGGACTGAAACGCCCAGTTCAGGCGCCGCACCGTCAGGCGCCGGCCCGGACATCCTCCACCAGTGCTTCCAACCGTTGCAGATCGCGAACGATCAGTGCGTCCGTCCGCCGCTCCACCAAACCATCGCGGGCGAGTTCGTTCAACACCCGGGCGACGGTCTCGCGGGCAGTACTGACCCGGCTGGCGATGTCCGCATGGACGGGGATCGGCGCGATCACCGCCACCCGACCTTCCACCCGCCCCCGCTTGGCGAGCCGCAGCAATTCGGCGTGAACGCGGTTGTTGGCGCCCAAGGTCGACAATTCCATCACGCGGTCGGTGGCAATGCGGACGACACGGCACAGCCGCCTCATCACCGCCATGGCAAGGTCCGGATGGCCGGACACCAGATCCTGGAAGGGCCGGGGCGCCAGGAAAGCGATCAGTGTCCCCTCCTCAAGCGCGACCGCGGAGGCCGAACGGGGAAGCCCGTCGATGGCCGCCATCTCGCCCAGGAAACCGCCGGACTCGATGTCGTCGAAGCTGATCTCGCGTCCCGCCGGCGAATGGCTCAGCACCCGCACGCGCCCATGAACCACCAGCACGACATCCCGCGAATCCCCTTGGTGGTCGATGATCTGCTCGTTCACGTGGAAGCGGCGCCAGCGGCATTGGCGCGCCACGGCGGCGCGCTCCTCCGCGGACAGCGGGCTCAGCAGCGTGATTCCATCCAGCCGGTACGGCCCAGCGTCGGCAGGCACGGCTTCTCCTTCATCGGTCGGCGGCCTGAGGTCAGGGGCTGGCAGCATAGACGGACCTGCGCAAAGGTGGAACAAACTCCCTCCAACGGGTATCGCTAACGTCCCGTTAACCCTGAAAGCGGCAGAACGGACGGGACGCGCCCACCGGAATTGAGAGAGCCATGTCGTTCCAACTGCCCTCCGGCCCCGTTCCCCGCAGCCTGATCCCCAACGCTGGCCGCGTGGATTCGCAGCGCCTGCTGTCGGTCGTCGCCATCCCCTTCGCCGCAGCCATCGCCATGGCCTCCGCCGTGGCGGCGATCGGCGGCGTGACCGACCCCATCGCGGAGGCCGGCGGGCCCATGTACTTCGTCCTGAACTTCGTGAAGTTCTGTTATCTGGCGGTCTCGATGGCCCATCTGTCCGGTGCCCTGGCGGAGCGCGCCAACGGTGGCCTGCCCGCCGGCCTGTGGCTGGACGAGATGGAGCGGTCCGAACCGGAATCCCGCGAGTCCTTCTGGCACGCCTTCCCCAACCACCTCGACGGGGCGGCGATCGCCGGCTGCGTCACGATGCTGTGCTTCCTGCTGACCTGAGCGTGCGCCGTCCGGACAGCGCGCCCTCCTCGACGCGGATGCGGTGCAGGGTCAACGGCACGTTCAGCAGCGTGGCCAGCACCGCGATCCACCACGCCCCGAAGACCAGGGGCAGCACGGCCAGTTCCCCCGCCACGACCAGATAGTTGGGGTGGCGGACCCAGCGGAAGGGCCCGCGCCGCACCAGCGGTGCGCCTGGCAACGTGATGATGCGGGTGGTCCAGAACCGCCCCAGCGTGGCGATCACCCAAACCCGCCCGGCCTGCAGCAGCACGAACAGAGCGAGCAACCAGCCGTTGATCGGCTCGTCCGCCGGCACGACGGCGAACAGCAGCGCCAGCCACCCCGCATGCAGCCCGACGAACAGCGGGTAATGGGCGGCCCCGACTTCCTGGGCGCCCTCGGCCAGCAGACGGCGCGTGTTGCGCTGGGCGACAACAAGTTCGCCAAGCCGCTGGGCCGCGACCAGCAGCAGGATGACGTGGGGCCAGCCCAGTGGCAGCGTCTCCATTCCAAGCGCTCCTAAAGGTCGATTTGGGCCAGCGCGGCGGTGAAGCCGGGGCCGAGCGCGCTCATCAGGTGGGGCCCGCGGGCACCGGACGTGATGCGTCGCTCCAGCACGAACATCACGCTCGCCGCCGACATGTTGCCGCAACGGCGCAGCACCGCCCAGGCGTCGTCCAGCCCGGCGCACACCGGCGCGCAGACCTCCTCCAGGGCATTCAGAACTTTGGCGCCGCCAGGGTGGCAGATCAGCCCGGCGAGGTCGCCGCGAGCCAGCCGCCGCCGCTCCAGGAATCCGTCGAGCACCGGCTCCAACCGGTTGCGGATCAGCGCCGGGATGCTCTGGCTGAAGATCACGCCGAGCCCGTCGTCCTCGACCCGCCAGCCCATCACGTCCTGCGTTCCCGGCCAGGTGTGCTCCGCGCCATCGACAAGGCGCGATCCTTCCCCGTCATCATCGGCGCGCAGAACCGCCGCGGCGGCGCCGTCCGCGAACAGGGCGCTGGCGACGACGTTGGTCGGGGTCGCCTCCGCCGAGCGGAAGGCCAGCGTACAGAGTTCCACCACCAGGAACAGCACCGTCCGGCCCGCCATGGCCTGGGCGATCTGCCCGGCGCGGGTCAGCCCCAGCACGCCGCCGGCGCAGCCCAGACCGAACAGCGGCAGCCGCACCGTGTCGGGACGGAAGCCCATGCGTTCCAGCAGAAGCGCCTCCAGGCTGGGCGTGGCGATGCCGGTGGTCGAGGCGCAGACGATAGCGTCCACGTCCTGCGGCCGCAGGCCGGCACGGGCCAGCGCCTGCCCCGCCGCCTCTTCCAGCAGGGACAGGGCACCGTCGCGGAAGGCGGCGGTGCGCTCCGGCCAGCCGCGCGGTTCCATATACCAATCGATGGGCATGACGGCATGGCGCGTCTCGATGCCGGTGTTGGCGAAGACCGGCACCAGCCGCTCGAAGTCGCGCATTCGCGGCCCGAAAACCGCCCGCGCGACGTCGAGCGCCTCGTTCTGGCTGAGACGATGGGGCGGCAGGGCCGTGGCGAGCGAGAGGATGCGGGGGGTATGGTTCATCCTCAGCGATGTGATGCGCGCGGGGGTGGCGGACCAGCCCCCCGGAGGGAGTTCCTTCGCTTGCTCTCCCGCGACTCTTTCCTGCCGTCCGATACGTCGATGTGGATTGAGCAGGAGCCATGTCCTGTATCACTATACCGGGCGGCGGATTTGCAGGGGTGGGACGGTGGATCGGAACGAGCAGGACAGCCAGAGCACGGTGGACGAAAGCACGTCCCACCGGCCCGCCGGCATCGGCCTGATGGGGCGGCTGCGCGCCTATTTCCTGGCGGGCGTTCTGGTGACGGCGCCGATCGCGGTCACGGTCTATCTCGGCTGGTGGCTGCTGGCCTTCATCGACGGGCATGTGCGCCCGCTGATCCCCTCCGCCTACAACCCGGAAAACTACCTGCCCTTCTCCATCCCCGGCATCGGGGTGCTGACGCTGATCATCGTGCTGACCCTGATCGGCGCCTTCGCCGCCGGCTATGTCGGGCGGCTGGTGGTGCGCATCGGCGAAGGCGTGGTGGAGCGCATGCCGGTCGTGCGCTCCGTCTACGGGGCGGTGAAGCAGATCGTCGAGACGGTGCTCGCCAAGAAGTCCAAGGCCTTCCGCGAGGTGGTCCTGGTGGAGTTCCCGCGCCACGGCATGTGGTCGCTGGGCTTCATCACTGGCGGCGCCCATCCGGAGATCCAGAAGATCTCCGAGGAGGAGATGGTGCACGTCTTCATCCCCTGCGCCCCGCCGACCGCCGGCTATCTGGCGATCCTGCCACGGCGCGAGGTGACCGTTCTGGACATGACGGTGGAGGACGGGCTGAAGCTGGTGATGTCCGGCGGCATCGTCACCCCGCCCGACCGCAAGCCCCCGCCGCAGCTTCACAAGCTGGATCGGGAGCGCAAAAGCGCCTGACGATCACCAGCACCCTCAACCCGCTCAGTAGCTCACACGGATGCCTTCACGGTATTGCTGAGCGGATTTCGCGTCCTCGAAGGCACCAATTCCGCCCTTCTGCATCGCTTCCCACGCCGCCATGACCTCTTCGCGCAATTGAACCCGCTGGCCCATCACCGGAGCGTCCGTCCTGGCTTGCGATGCAGGAAGGGAGATCGAGGGAAACAACGAATCGTCCGACGTGAATTCACGGTCCTGCGCAACCGTATGGGAGGATGGCTGCCCCGTCCGCTCGGCAATCAGAGAAGCCGCATCACGCTCTCCGAGGGAGCGAAGGGCCTTGTCGATGGACGACAGGTCAACCCCGGCATCCTTCAACTTGTAAGCCGCATCGGCTTCCTTGCGTGTGTACGCCATCCGCGAATCGGCGGGCTGCGTGATGCTGAAGCCTTGGAAGGTATCCAGAATCATACGCTGGTTACCGGATTGAGCAAGCAACAGCGCCGGGTTGGTGCCCTGCGCCATCAGTGAGGTCGATATCTCCCCATACTGCTCTGACGCTCCCTGACCACGCTGATCCAGCAGGGACAGCTTTCCCATAAGCTCCTCTCGCTTTGCGCTGGTCGCGCTGAGAGCCTTTCTGAAATCATCCGACGTGGTGTCGTCGCTGGAGAAAAGCCCCGCATTATCATTGTGAGCCATGCGAAACGTCGCCGAGTACGCCGTGAGACGGGACTCTTTAAGCCGCTGTTTGAGCGCATTATGGACGTCTTCGCCGGTCAGCTTGCCGCTGTCGACCAACGACGACAACTGCGTCCGTGTTTCAGCAGACAGCGCATTGAACGCGGTCAAAGACTCATCGCGCAGAGAAGAGGCCAGAGGGCTCAACGACACACTGTCCGCAATCCCTCCGGTGGTCCCACCGATCGCCCGCCCTGTTCCGCCTCCTGACGCCGACGAAGCGGACGGAGACGGAACGGAAGACGATGTGCGTTGGATTGATCCGCCCAGTTGTGAGGAGACATCGGAAATGCTCATCGCCGGATTCCTCGCCAGTTAGGAAAAGTGGCATTGTACTAATTATAAACAAAAATGATCATGAAGACACCATTCATGCGCAAATTCACATGCATATGCGTTAATAAACTCAGGCCATATTTCGCCAAACTCAAACATTGATCAACGCCCAGCCGACAAGGCGTTTTGCATTTCTCACGCGACCTGCGTATGAGCGTTGATCAATATTGTTGATATTCAATTACTCTCTTCCAAGAATCACTCAGGTGAACAGGCTGTTCCATGACGAGTGCGCGAGAGCGCCCCAGCCGCTGACGAGCGATCCGTTGACTGCGGCTCCCTCAATGGTACCAACACCATCGTTTCCGAGATTCGTCAGCATTCCGCGAATCATGATACCATTGTCGAAGCTGCCATCGTTAAGCTCGCCACTCTGGTAAATGTAAAATGTGGATCGATCATCGCCCCAAGTCACCGTGAGCGAAGTGGCATTCACCATGTAAAGAAAGTCAAAATTATTGAACTCATTCCCTGAGAGATCATCAACAACGGTAATTCCGCCAAGAGAAAAGTCGTGATAGTACAAATCATCACCAGAGCCGCCGTATAGCGTATCGGCATTGCTCAATCCGGAAGCTGTTCCTCCGCCGAGGAGCGTATCGTTGCCGTTGTTCCCGTAAACACGATCCCGTCCCCAGCCGCCATCAGCATAATCGTTTCCATCATCGGCGTAGATCCAGTCATCTCCGCTGCCGCCGTATATTTCGTCGTTTCCTTGAAGGCCAACAATACTATCATCACCGGCGGTTCCAGGAAGATAATCTGCGCCCGCCGTTCCAATAATCACAGCCATGACGAACTTCTTGTTCAATTTATTATTCCATTGATGAGAGTTCATGATTAGCCGACAGGACGACAATTCTCAATAGAAAAATATAAAAATGCACTAACCCTTAGTTATCTAATCATTAGATACCAATACAAATTTTTTGAATATTTTCATATGCATTGCATTTCGTTGAAGGAGTGTAGGCGAGCATTTCCCTGCCGACTTGGCAGCGGTGATGCACTGAAAAAGAGGCACTCTTTGGGGATCCGGCGACGGGCAGGCTCGCGCGAAAAAGCGCGCGCACCTCAGGCTTGAGAAGCTTGCCGGAGAACAGACTTGGTGCGCCGATCAAGATTTTGATCGGACCGGGCAAAATCAATGGTTTGCGCCCATGAAAACAGGGTCTTGTTCTGCGCTCCTACCCCGATCGCAACGTCTTTGCGGCGGCATCCCGCTCGAACAGGTACAGCAGGGTGCGCAGCGCCTGACCGCGCTCGCCGGCCAAGTCCGGATCGCGGTCCACGATCAGCTTCGCGTCGTCGCGGGCGGCGGCCAGCAGATCGCCGTGCACCGCAAGATCGGCCATGCGGAACTCGGGCAGGCCCGATTGGCGGGTGCCCAGCACCTCGCCCGCGCCGCGCAGCCGCAAATCCTCCTCGGCGATGACGAAGCCGTCCTCGGTGTCGCGCATCGTCTTCAGGCGGGCGCGCGCCGTTTCCGTCAGTTGCGGGTCGAACATCAGCAGGCAACTGGACGGCTTCTCTCCGCGTCCCACCCGGCCGCGGAGCTGGTGAAGCTGGGCGAGGCCGAAGCGCTCGGCGTGCTCGATCACCATGACGGTGGCTTCGGGCACGTTCACGCCGACCTCGATGACCGTGGTGGCGACCAGAACATCCAGGTTGCCGGCCTGGAAGGCCGCCATCACCGCGTCCTTGTCCGGCCCGCGCATCTTGCCGTGCACCAGCCCCACCCGGTCGCCGAAGGTGGCGCGCAGGAAGGCGTGGCGCTCCGTCGCGGCGGCGAGGTCGGTCTGTTCCGATTCGTCCACCAGCGGGCAGACCCAATAGACCCGCGCGCCCTCCTGCACTTTGCGGTGGATTCCGTGCACCACCTCTTCCAGCCGGTCGAGCGCGATGGTTACGGTCTGGATCGGCTTGCGCCCCGCCGGCTTCTCGGTCAGGCGCGACACGTCCATGTCACCGTAGGCGGTCAGGGTCAGCGTGCGCGGGATCGGCGTTGCCGTCATCACCAGCACGTCCACCGCCCGCCCCTTGGCGGAAAGCTGGAGCCGCTGGTGGACGCCGAAGCGGTGCTGCTCGTCGATCACCGCCAGCGCGAGGTCCTTGAAGGCGACGTCCTCCTGGAACAGCGCGTGGGTGCCGACCAGCAGCGGCAGCTCGCCCGAGGCCAGCCGGTCCAGCACGGCCTGCCGCGCCTTGCCCTTGTCGCGCCCGGTCAGCAGGGCGAGGTCCACCCCCGCCGCCTTGCACAGCGGGGCGAGGCTTTCGGCGTGCTGGCGGGCGAGGATCTCGGTCGGCGCCATCAGGGCGGCCTGATGGCCGGCCTCCACCGCGTTGAGCATCGCCATCAGCGCGACGACCGTCTTGCCGCTGCCGACGTCGCCCTGGAGCAGGCGCAGCATCCGCCGCTCCGCCGCCATGTCCTCGTAGATTTCCTCCAGCGAGCCGGCCTGGGACTTGGTCAGGGAAAAGGGCAGCGCCGCGGCCACCCTGGCGCGCAGCCGCCCGTCTCCCAGGATGACGCGGCCCGACAGGCGGCGCTGCTGCATGCGGACCAGCGTCAGGGCGAGTTGGTTCGACAGCAGCTCGTCATAGGCCAGCCTTCGGCGGATCGGGTTGGTCGGGGCGAGGTCGGCCTCGTCCTCCGGCGTGTGGGCGCCGCGGATCGACTCGTGCCAGGTCGGCCAGCCGTTGCGGGAACGCCACGCGGCGTCCTGCCATTCCGGCAGTTCCGGCACGTCGTTCAGCATGGCCCGCACGGCCTTGCGCAGCGTCTTGGCCGGAAGCCCGGCGGTCATCGGATAGACCGGCTCCACCGCCTCGATCTCGTCTTTCAACTCCAGCGGGACCACGGCATCAGGGTGGGTGATCTGCGGCGTGTCGTGGAACCACTCCACCTTGCCGGACACCACCACCGTCTTGCCGACCGGCATCTGCCGTTCCAGCCAATCGCCCTTCACATGGAAGTAGATCAGCTCCAGCACGCCCGTCTCGTCGGTGCAGCGCACCTTGTAGGGATGGCGGGAATTGTGCGGGGCGGCGTGCGAATCGATGCGCACCGTCATGGTGGCGATCCGCCCATTCGGCGCCTCGGCGATTTTCGGGGCGTAGCGGCGGTCGATGACACCGCAAGGCAGGTGCCACAGCAGGTCCACGACCTGCGGACCGGCAAGCTTTTCGACGAGCTTGCCCAGCCGGGGACCGAGGCCGGGGAGCGCCGTCACCGGGCGGAACAGGGGGAAGAGAACGACGGGACGCACGGGAATGGAGTCTCGGCAGCGGGGATACGGGGCCTGTGGCACCCATTCAAGCCCGCCGAGGGGGCTCCGCGTCAAGCGCGGCGGCTTCCGAATAGGCTGGGTGGGGAAAAGAAGACGGCGGTGTGCAAGGGGTTTGGGGGGAAGCCTGGGCGGGGGACGCCGATCCAAGGCTAAAACCCGATGCACACCGCCGCAAGAAACGATCCGAGGGTATGCGGGAACATTCCGGATCGTGTGTGGCCGGCGGCGGGAACCGCCGGTGGATGACTCGCCAGTAATCAAACGTCGTCAATGACTGTAGTTCTAGCGCCCACCGTCTGACCCCAGCGTTGCGGGATCATGAAATCGGTTTCATGAATCGCCCTTCAGCGCGCCGCGGCCAGCAGGGCGTCGATGTCCACATGCTCCTCCAGCCGGGCGGCGATGCGGTCGAGCGCCTGTTCCACCGTCGCGGCGTAGGATTGGCCGGACGCCGTTCCCCCCAGCCCCGTCAGGAAGGCGGCGCGGAATCCGTCCGCCCCGAACAGGCCGTGCAGGTAGCAGCCCATCACCCGCCCGTCGACGGACACCGCGCCGTCCGTCCGCCCGTTCGCCAGGGCCAGCATCGGGCGGGCGCGGTCCGGCCCCTCCGTGCGGCCCATGTGCATCTCGTAGCCGGCGACCGCAGCCCCCGTGGCGTTGTCCGTGCCGGCCGCCTCCTCCAGCACCTTCGGCCCCTTCAGGACGGTGTCCACCTCCAGCAGCCCCAGCCCCTCGGCCTCGCCCGGCGGCCCCTCGATGCCGTCCGGGTCGGCGATGCGGCGGCCGAGCATCTGATAGCCGCCGCAGATGCCCAGCACCCGCCCGCCGCGGCGGCGGTGCGCCGCCAAGTCAATGTCCCAGCCCTGGGCGCGCAGCACCGCCAGATCGGCGATGGTCGCCTTGCTGCCCGGCAGGATGACCAGATCGGCGTCACCCGGCAGGGGCTGGCCGCGCGGCACCATGGACAGGGCGACGTCCGGCTCCTGCGCCAGCGGGTCGAAATCGTCAAAGTTGGCGATGCGCGACAGCATCGGCACCGCGACGCGGAGCCGCCCCCCGGACCGGGTCTTCCAGGTGTCCAGCGCCACCGCGTCCTCCGCCGGCAGCAAGGCGGCGTCGGCCAGCCAGGGCACGACGCCGAAGCTCGGCCAGCCCGTGCGCTCCGCGACGACCGACAGGCCGCCGTCGAACAGCCGCACGTCGCCGCGGAACTTGTTGATGAGGAAGCCCGCCACCAGCGCCCGCTCCTCCGGCGGGATCAGGGCGTGGGTGCCGACGAGGCTGGCGATCACCCCGCCGCGGTCGATGTCACCGACCAGCACCACCGGAACGCCCGCCGCCGTGGCGAATCCCATGTTGGCGATGTCGCCAGCCCTGAGATTGACCTCAGCCGGGCTGCCCGCCCCCTCGACCACCACCATGTCGGCTTCGGCCTTCAGCCGCGCGAAGCTGTCGAGCACGGTCGGGAGAAGCTGCCCCTTGCGCGCCTGGTAGTCGCCCGCCCGCGCCGTGCCCGCCACGACGCCGCGCACCACCACCTGGGACCCGACGTCCGACTGCGGCTTCAGCAGCACCGGGTTCATGTGGACGGACGGCACCACCCCGCAGGCCCGCGCCTGCAACGCCTGGGCGCGCCCGATCTCACCGCCGTCGGCGGTGACGGCGGCGTTGTTGGACATGTTCTGCGGCTTGAAGGGCCGCACGGTCAGGCCGCGGCGGACCAGCGCCCGGCACAGCCCGGCCACCAGCAGCGACTTGCCGACGTCGGAGCCGGTGCCCTGCAACATGATCGCGCGCGGCATGGCTCAGAACTCGATGCCCGGCTGGGCCTTGATGCCCGCCTGGAAGGGGTGCTTGACCAGCGTCATCTCGGTCACGAGGTCGGCGGCCTCGATCAGCTCCGGCTTGGCGGTGCGGCCGGTGACCAGCACATGCAAGCCCTCGCGCCGCCCGGTCAGCACGGGAAGCACCTCCTCCACCGGCAGATAGCCCATGCGCAGGACGATGTTCAGCTCGTCCAGCACGACGAGCCCGTATTTGGGGTCGGCCAACAGTTCCTGCGCCTTTGCCCAGGCGGCCTTGGCGGCAGCGATGTCGCGCTCGCGGTCCTGGGTCTCCCAGGTAAAGCCCTCGCCCATCGTGTAGAAGTCCACGAGGTCGTCGAAGCGCTCCAGCGCCACCGTCTCGCCGGTGGACCAGGCGCCCTTGACGAACTGCACCACGCCCACCCGCATGCCGTGCCCGGCAGCGCGCAGGATCAGGCCGAAGGCGGCGGTGGATTTGCCCTTGCCGTTGCCGGTGTTGACCATCAGCAGGCCCTTCTCCTGGGTCTTGCTGGCCATCACCCGGTCGTGCAGTGCCTTGCGCCGCTTCATCTTCTCGGCGTGGCGGGCGTTCTGATCGGCATCGTTCCGGTCGGCGTCTTCGGTCATGGTGTCTCTCCCTTCAGCAGCAGCGGCAGCCCGGCGGCGACGAAGGCCACCCGCTGGGCCATGGCGGCGATATCCTGATGCAGCCGCCCCGCATGGTCGCGGAAGCGGCGGGCCAGCGCGTTGTCCGGCACGATGCCCAGCCCCACCTCGTTGGAAACCAGCACCACCCGCCCCTCCACCGCCGCCAGGGCGGCCAGCAGCTCGGCGGAGCGGGCGGGCACGTCGGCATCGGCCATCATCAGGTTGGACAGCCACAGCGTCAGGCAGTCGACCAGCACGCCCGTCCCGACACCGGCGTGGCGACGCAGCGCGCCGGGCAGGTCGAGCGGTTCCTCCACCGTCGTCCAGCCAGGGCCGCGGTCCTCCTTGTGGCGGGCGACGCGGTCGGCCATCTCGGAGTCCCAGATCTGGGCGGTGGCGATGTAGACCCGCGGGCCGGGCGATGCGGTCACCAGCCCCTCGGCGTAGCGGCTCTTGCCGGAGCGGGCGCCGCCCAGGACGAGGGTGATGTCGGTGCTCATGACGGTCGGGCCACCTTGACGCTTGCGAGATGGACGCTTGCACGGAACCGGATGGTTAGCGCAGTTGGCGCCCCGGCGCAAACCGCCATGCCGGTTGTCCTCCCCCGCCACCCTCCCGTACCATCCGCCCGCCACCTTTCCTCCCGAACGAACCCGGAGCCGCCGACCGTGACCGCCCCCAACCGGCCCCGCCCGGCCCTGGCCCGCGCCGCAGCGTTTCTCCGCCGTCTCACCGGCAAGCTGTTCCGCCGCGGCGCGCCCGTCCCTCCGCCCCCGCCGAAACCGGTGCCGGTAACAGAGCGGATGGAATCCGGGGTCTTCACCGGCGACTCCGGCTCGCTCGCCTACCGCCTGTTCGTGCCGAAGGGAGCGGCGGCGGGACCGCGCCCGCTGCTGGTCATGCTGCACGGCTGCACCCAGTCGCCGGAGGACTTCGCCGTCGGAACCCGCATGAACCGGCTGGCCGAGGAGGCCGGCTGCCTCGTCCTCTACCCGGAGCAGGCCCCCGCGGCGAACGACAAGAAGTGCTGGAACTGGTTCAACCCCGACCACCAGCGCCGCGACCGCGGCGAACCGGCGCTGATCGCCGGAGCCACCCGGCAGGTCCTGGCGAAGCAGGGGGCCGACCCGCAGCGCGTCTACGTCGCCGGAATTTCGGCGGGCGGCTCCGCCGCGATGGTGTTGGCGACGACGCACCCCGACCTGTTCGCCGCGGTGGGCGTCCATTCCGGCCTGCCCTACGGCTCGGCCAGCGGCGTGCCCTCCGCCCTGCTGGCGATGAAGGCCGGCTCCTCGCCCGGTCAGCGCCCGGCGGCGGGGGCTCCGGTGGTTCCGGCCATCGTCTTCCACGGCGACGCGGACAAGGTCGTGCATCCGCGCAACGGCGACCATGTGATGGCCCAGGCCACCACCAACGCGGAGGGGCTGACCGCGCAGACCGAGGACGGACAGGCACCCGGCGGGCGCGGCTTCAAGCGCACCATGCACAAGGACCGCGATGGAGCGACGCTGTTCGAGCAGTGGATCGTCCACGGCAGCGGCCACGCCTGGTCCGGCGGCAGCCCGGACGGCACCTACACCGACCCACAGGGACCGGACGCCGCGCGGGAAATGCTGCGCTTCTTCCTGTCCCACCGGCACGCCGAGCCCGCAAAAAGCGCGTGAGTCCGTGGTTACCACTTTTGCACAGCCGAATTCGCACCACCCGTGCCATAAACTTCCTCAGCACCCACCAGCCCACCGATCCGCCCATGCGCGTCACCGCCCCCCGCCTCGCCGCTCTCGGTGCCCTCGCGTTGTGCCTGTCGGCGTCACCGACGGCCCAGGCCGCCAACGTCTCCGCCGGACAGGCCGAGGCGAAGGAGGCCGCCAAGTCGCTGGGCAACTGCACGCCTGCCAAGGTGGAGGTGATGAGCTACGTCACCGGCCGATCCGGCCAGACCGTGTTCAAGGTGGGCTGCACGGAGGACAAGGACACCTTCGTACTGGTGCAGTGCCGGTCGCGAATCTGCACGCTGCTGCGCTGATTCACGGCTTTTTAATGAGGTTCGCCTGGAATCGGACTCGAACACGGGACGGGGTGCAAGGGGTGATGAGGCTCGCTCAGTCAATCGCGATGGTGGCGCTGGCGGCCCTTCCGCTGGGCGCCTGCGGCGGGCCGATGATGGTTGCCAGCATCGGCGCCGATCTCGCCTCCGTCACCAGCACCAAGAAAACGCTCGGCGATCATGTGGTGTCCGCGGCGACCGGGCGCGACTGCTCGTCCGTGTCCTTCTCGGAAACCGGACAGTATTGCCCGGAGAAGGTCTACGTCGACCGCTCCCGCCTCTATTGCTACAAGACGCTGGCCGACGTGGATTGCCACCATATCCCCGATCCGCACCGCAACGGCCACACCGCCCTGGCGAGCCCGCCGCCGGACATCCGGCCGGAACCGCGGCAGCCGGGCTGGATCGAACGGATGATGACCGCGGCGGAGCAATAAGCCCGGCACTGCAAATCCGCGCGCCGGGCCTCAGCGCATCTTCTTCGCCACGAAGGCCTTGGCGAGGGTCATCATCGCCTTTTCATGGGTAACGCCGCCCTGCCCGCCCTTGCCGGCGGGAACCACCATGGTGGCTGACTTGACCGGAGCGGGCGACGCGGCGCGGCCGCGCGGCGCCGGCGCATCCTCACCGGGATCGCGGCCCAGGCGGCTCAGCACGTCGGCCAGCGCCTCCTTGCTCAGCGCCGAATCCGCGGAACCACGGGACCGGCCCGGCTGCGCGGGCGCCGACTGGCTTGGCGCCGAGGGGCGGATGCCCCGCTCGATCGCCGCGGCGGCGATGGCTTTCAGGAAAGGCTGCGAGATGCCCAGCAGGAGCTGCGGGTCCTCGGCCGCCCAGGCCATCAGCAGCTTCTGCGCGGTCGCCCGGCTCCCCTTGGCCGCCACCAGCGCGTCGCGCACCTTGCCGTCCACATAGGAATTCGCCATCGCCACACGCCTCCGACCGCCGCGGACACCCATCCGCGCAACAGGGCGACTCTCCGGCGGCAAGGGTTAACAAAGGGTTGCAAAGGCGGCTCTCCGAACGCGGCGGGACGCCCAACGGGCAGGGCGGTTGCGCGGCGGGGCGGGAATGGGGGATAGTGGGCCTATGCTGATCGAAACCTACGCCGACCTGATCTGCCCCTGGTGCTACATCGGAAAGCGGCGGCTCGCCCGCGCGCTGGCCGACCGGCCCCGCGTCCAGGTGGAATTGCGCTGGCAGCCCTTCCAGCTCAACCCGGACATGGCGCCGGGCGGCATGGAGCGCAGCGCCTATCTGGCGGCCAAGTTCGGCGGCACGGAGCGGGCCCGCCAGATTCATCTGGTGGTCGAGGAAACGGCGGAGCGCGACGGCCTGCCGCTGCGGCTGGATCGCATCCGGCGCACGCCCAACAGCTTCGACGGGCATCGGCTGATCCGCATCGCCGCCCGCCACGGGCTGGGCGACCGGATGGCCGACGCACTGTTCCACGCCTACTTCGTGGACGGTCTGGACATCGGCGACCGCGACACGCTGGCCGCGACCGCCGCCGGCCTGGGCTTCGATTTCGCAGAGATCAAAAATCTATTGAACGGCGATGCGGAGACCACGGCGGTCTTCAACGCCGACGCCACGGCGCGTCAGCTCGGCCTTCAGGCGGTGCCCTGCTACATCTTCAACCGGCGTTACGCGCTGTCCGGCGCGCAGGAGCCCGCCAGCTTCCTCCCGCTTCTCGACCTCGGGGTGGAGGAGCAGGAAGGCGTGACCGCGGCGGCCGATTGATGATCCGCGTGACTCCCCGCATCAGCCTGGACGAGAGCGAGCTTCAGGAAAGCTTCATCCGCGCCTCGGGCCCCGGCGGCCAGCACGTCAACAAGACGGACAGCGCGGTCCAGTTGCGCTTCGACGTGGCGGCCTCGCCGAACATCCCCGACGACGTGAAGGCACGGCTGGTCCGGCTGGCCGGTTCGCGCATGACGGCGGCGGGCGTGCTGATCATCGTCGGCGACACCTACCGCAGCCAACTGCGCAACCGCGAGGACGTGCGCGAGCGTCTGATCGACCTGATCCGCGACGCGACGGTGGTGCCGAAGAGCCGTCGCCCGACCAAGCCGACCCTTGGCTCCAAGAAGCGTCGCCTGGAGGCCAAGGGTCAGCGGTCCGACATCAAGCGTCTGCGCTCCGGCAAGCCGGAGGATTGACGCCGCTTAATACGTGGTCTTCTGCCTATTCAGCGAGATCATGTTCCCGCCATACTGGAACTCCGGCAGGTTGGCGAACTGGTCCTTGGTGAGCTGGGTCGCCACGAGGGCGTCCTGCTGCTGGTTGTAGCGGACGTTGTCGATGTCGAGCGCCACGTTCCGCCCGCCGATGCCCATGATGCCGCCGGTGGAGACCACGAGTTGGCTCGGACGGTTGCTGCGGTTGAACAGCACGTCCTCGACCTGCCCCACCTTCTGCCCGTCATAGGCGACGACCGACTTACCCAGCATGGCCTGCGGCTCGATCCGCGAGGCGGTCTGGAGCGATTGCTCGGACATCGGGCGGGATGCCTGCTCGCTTCCCCCACCGAACCAGCTCGACGTCTCGGCGCAGCCTCCCAAAGCCAAAAGCGCGACCGCCGACAGGACCGGAACAGCAACCTTACGCATAGCCCCCTCCTTCTGACGAGATAACCACGCGGGTTTAAACAGGCCGTCGACCGCAATCGTCACGGTGTCTTGCGGCGATCGCACCCGGTGCGCCGGAACGCGCCGCGTCCGGCCGCGTTCTGCACTCTCTCAACTCTCCCCCGAGGCTCCGCAGATCATGGCCGAAGACACCGCCCGCCGGTTGCAGGCCCGCCCCATTCCGGTGCCGAAGGCCGCCCCGCCCGCCTCCACCCAGACGACGCTGCTGGTCATCGCGCTGGTGGTGGCGACCCTGTATCTGGGAAGCGACATCCTGGTCCCCATCGCGCTGGCGGTGCTGCTGACCTTCGTCCTGGCGCCCATCGTCAGCCGGCTGGAGCGGCTGCGTCTGGGCCGGGTGCCCTCGGTGCTGGCGGTGGTGGTTCTGGTCTTCGCGGGCATCGCCGGCTTCGGCATGGTGGTCGGCGGGCAGATCGCCGACTTGGCCAATAACCTGCCCAGCTATCAGCAGAATGTGCATGCCAAGCTGGCCTCGCTGCGCTCCAGCGCCGCGTCGGCGGGCAGCGGCGGCGTCGTCCAGCAGGCCACCGAAGCCTTCCGCGACCTGAAGCAGGGGCTGGACCAAGTGACCGGCGATGGCGCGCCCGCCGCGCCCGCCAACGCCCTGCCCGCCCCCGGCGCCGCTCGGGAGCCGGTGCCGGTGCGGATCGAGCAGGACGGCTCCGACGCTCTGACCATCATCAGCGACGTGCTGGGGCCGGCCATGGCGCCGGTCGCCACGGCGGGCATGGTGCTGGTCTTCACCATCTTCATGCTGCTGCAACGGGAGGATCTGCGCGACCGGCTGATCCGGCTGGCCGGGTCCGGCGACCTCAGCCGCACGACGGAGGCGATGAACGACGCGGGCGAGCGGGTCAGCCGCTACCTGCTGATGCAATGCGTGGTCAACGTCACCTACGGCCTGCCCATCGGGATCGGGCTATGGCTGCTCGGCGTGCCCAACCCGCTGCTCTGGGGGATGCTGGCGACGGTGCTGCGCTTCATCCCTTTCCTGGGACCGGCGATCGCCGCGGCCTTCCCGATCCTGCTGTCCTTCGCGGTCGATGCGGGATGGACCCTGCCGCTGCTCTGCATCGCCCTGTTCGTGGCGGTGGAGCTGTTCTCCAACAACGTGGTGGAGCCCTGGCTCTACGGCTCCGCCACCGGCCTGTCGTCGCTGGCGATCATCGTGGCGGCGGTGTTCTGGACCACGCTGTGGGGACCGGTGGGCCTGCTGCTGGCGACGCCGCTGACCGTCTGCCTCGTGGTGCTGGGGCGGCACGTGCCGCAGCTTCATTTTCTGGAGGTGATGCTGGGCGACCGCCCGGTCCTGCCCGACGAGGCCAAGCTGTACCAGCGCCTGCTCGCCCGCGACCCCATCGAGGCCATGGAGATCGCTGAGGAGAGGATGAGCAAGGGCGGGCTGGTCGAGGCCGGTCACGGCCTGCTGATCCCCACACTGTCGCTGGCCGAACAGGATCGCCAGCGCAACCGCCTGAACCCGGAGGGACGGCAGGCGGTGGCCGAGGGCATGGTGGCGTTGCTGGACGAAATGATGGAAGCCTCCCCGCCTGCCGCGGAGGACACGCCGCTGGTGCTGTGCATCGGCGCCCGCAACGACCTGGACGAGGCGGCGGCGGCGCTGCTCGGCCATCTGCTGCGCCCGCGCGGGCTGCGCGCCGACGTGCTCCCCTGCGAGAAGGTGTCCGTCCGCTCCATCGCCGCGCTGGCGCCGACCGGGGTGTCGGCGGTGGTGCTGTCCTACCTGAACCCGTCCGCCCTGTCGCACGCCCGCCGGCTGGTGCGCCGGTTGCGCCTGCATTTCGGCCCCAACGTGCCCGTCCTCCTCTGCCTGTGGAGCGCCCACCCCGAAGCCGACGCGCCGGAGCACGCCGTCGCGCAGACCTCGGCCGACCGCGTCGCCACCAGCCTGACCGGCGCCGTCACGCAGTTGGAGGAGCTGGGCGTGCTCGCCGCCGTCGATGCGGAGAAGGCCCCGCAGGCGTGACGGTCAGGAGGACGCCACGACGGTGCAGACGCGCTTCAGCGCGTCGGCCGCGCGCTCCACATCCTCGTCGCGCACCAGCACGTAATCGGTGTCGTAGGTGGACATGGCGAAGATCGGCACCCGCGCCTGGGCCAGCGGCACTGCGATACGCGCCAGCACGCCGAACAGCGAGAAGTCCAGCGGCCCTTCCACCTTGAAGGCGCGCCAGCCGCGCTCCGCCGTCACGCCGTCCGGTACGCGGGACTCGCGGCAGAGGATCGACAGCTCCTCGCCCGTGCGGGTGGCGCTGACCAACGGGTCGGTCCAGTCGAGCCAGCCGGGCATCCCATCCCCCGGCGCCAGCCGCGCCACCGCCAGCCGGTCGGGCAGCACCGACAGGGTCAGCGGCTTGGTCTCCGGCAGCAGGGCGGCGTCCAGCGTGGCGCGGTCCACCTCGAACGGCTTGAGGATGCGCTTGGCCCTGGCTGCCAGCGACGGGATGCGCGAGCGCATGGCGCGACCCAGCATGTCCGCCGCGACCGGGCGAAGCTCCGGATCGTCCGCCGCCAGATCGACCATCGCCTGAAGCGCGGCGCTCTGCACGATCCGGCTGGCCCGGTTTTCGAACCAGCCCTCCAGAAGCGCCACCACCCGCTCGCGCTGCTCCCCGGTCAGGGTCAGGCGCGGCAGGATCGCCGCCAGATGCCAGCGCACCTCGGCCTGCTCGATCGCCGCCCCCTCGGTCAGCAGCCGGTCGGCGAAGGCGTCCAGCGGGCGGGCGTCGCCGCGCGACAGCCGGTCCAGGGCGTCGGCGGCGCGCATCCGCACCCCGGCGTCGCCGTCGAACAGGCAGGCGACCAGCTCCGGCAGGCGGGCGGGATCGGCGGCCACCGCCTCCGCCACCGTCGGAATGTTGCCGAAGGCCCGCCGGTCGCCACCGAGCGCCAGGGCCTTCGCCAGGCCCTTGTCCTTGGGCCCGATGTCCTTCGGACCGCTCTCCGTGCTCATCGCCTCAACGCCGCCCGAAGGGACGCGAGGGGATGTTCCGTCCGAACTTCGACCCGACCTTCAGCGCACTGGGGCGCGGCGGCGGAGGCGGCGGCGGAGGTGGAGGCGCCTCGCCCTTCGGCACGGCGCCGCCGCCGGCCATCTGAGCGAGATCGCTCATCAGCCGGTTGACGCCGCGCACCCGCTGGGCCTCGTCGGCCCATTCGCGGGTGTAGACCAGCTTGTGGTCGGGCCGCAGCTTCATCAGGCTGATCTGCTGGCTGATGTAGGTCAGCAGCTTGGCCGGTTCGGCGTAGCTGTTGTTGCGGAAGGTCAGCACGGCGCCCTTCGGCCCGGCGTCCACCCGCTCCACACCCGCCTGCCGGCAGAGCTGCTTGATGGTCACCACGTCCAGCAGGTTCTCCACCTCGCCCGGCAGCTTGCCGAAGCGGTCGATCAGCTCCGCCGCGAAGCCGTCGATCTCCGCCCGGTCTACCAGATCGGCGATGCGGCGGTAGAGCGACAGGCGCACCGTCAGGTCGGGGACATACTCCTCCGGGATCAGCACCGGCGTGCCAAGGTTGATCTGCGGGGTCCAGGGCTGGTCCTCCGCGCCGCTCGGCACCTGCCCGTCCATGTTGGCGCGGGCGTTGGCGACGGCCTCCTCCAGCATGTGCTGGTAGAGTTCCACGCCGACCTCCTTGACGTGGCCCGACTGCTCCTCGCCCAGAAGGTTGCCGGCGCCGCGGATGTCCATGTCGTGGCTGGCGAGCTGGAAGCCGGCGCCCAGGGAATCCAGCGTCTCGATGACGTGCAGCCGCTGCTGCGCCGTGCCGGTCAGCGGCTTGTTCGGCGCGTAGGTGAGGTAGGCGTAGCCGCGCACCTTCGACCGGCCGACACGCCCGCGGATCTGGTAGAGCTGGGCCAGGCCGAACATGTCCGCCCGGTGCACGATCAGCGTGTTGGCGTTGGGGATGTCGATGCCGCTCTCGATGATGTTGGTGGCGAGCAGCACCTCGAACTTGCCCTCGTCGAAGGCGGTCATCACCTCCTCCAGCTCGCTGGCCGGCATCTGGCCGTGGGCGGTGACGATCTTGACCTCGGGCACCAGCTCGCGCACCCGCTCGGCGACCTTGGGCAGGTCCTCGACACGGGGGCAGACGTAGAAGGTCTGGCCGCCCCGGTAATGCTCGCGCAGGATGGCCTCGCGCACCACCACGGGATCGTAGGGCAACACGAAGGTGCGCACCGCCAGACGGTCCACCGGCGGGGTGGCGATCAGCGACAGCTCGCGCACGCCGGACAGCGCCATCTGGAGCGTGCGCGGGATCGGCGTGGCGGTCAGCGTCAGGACGTGCACATCGGCGCGCAGCTCCTTCAGCCGCTCCTTCTGCTTCACGCCGAAATGCTGCTCCTCGTCGACGATGACCATGCCGAGCTGCTTGAACTGCACGCCCTTGCCGAGCAGCGCGTGGGTGCCGATCACGATGTCGGCGGTGCCCTCCGTCAGCTCCTGCTTGACCTTGGTCTGCTCCTTGGGCGTCACCATGCGGGAGAGCTGGACGATGCGCAACGGCAGCCCCGCGAAGCGGGTCGTGAAGGTCTTGAAATGCTGGCGCGCCAGAAGCGTGGTCGGCACCACCACGGCGACCTGCTGGCCGCTCATGGCGACGAGGAAGGCGGCGCGCAGCGCCACCTCGGTCTTGCCGAAGCCGACGTCGCCGCAGACCAGCCGGTCCATCGGGCGGCCCGAGCCGAGATCGGTGAAGACCTCCTCGATGACCTTCAACTGGTCGTCGGTCTCCGGGTAGGGGAAGCGGGCGGCGAACTCCTGATAGACGCCCTCCGGCGTGTAGACCGGGTCGGCCTTCTTCAGCATGCGCTCGGCGGCGATCTTCAGCAGCGCCTCGGCCATGTCCTTCAGGCGCTTCTTGACGCGGGCCTTGCGGCCCTGCCAGCCGGCCCCGCCCAGCTTGTCGAGCTGAGCGTGCGCGTCCTCCGACCCGTAGCGGGTCAGCACCTCGATGTTCTCGACGGGGACGTAGAGCTTGTCGCCGCCCTCGTAGATCAGCCGCAGGCAGTCGTGGGGGGCACCGGACACCTCAAGCGTCTCCAGCCCGTCGTAGCGCCCGATGCCGTGGTCCATGTGCACCACGAGGTCGCCCGAGGCCAGCGCCGTGTATTCGGCGATGAAGTTGGCGGCCTTGCGCTTCTTCTTCGCCGCCGGGCGGACGAGGCGGTCGCCGAGGATGTCCTGCTCGGTGATGACGGCCATGTCGGCGGAGGTGAAGCCGTGCTCCATCCCCAGCACGATCATGCCGATGATGTTGCGGTCGAAGCGGCGGACGTCCTCGATGCTCTCCGCCGGCTCCAGCCCCGGAATGCCGTGGTCGCCCAGCACCGTCATCAGACGGTCGCGGGAGCCCGCGGAATAGCCGGCCACCAGCACGCGCCGCCCGTCGGCCCGCAGGGCGCGGATGTGATCCTTCACCGCCTCGAAGACGTTGACGTCGGGCCGCGCCCGCTCCTCGGCGAAGTCGTGTCCGCGCCGACCGCCGGCGTCCAGCGTGCCCTTGATGCCCGGCGGCGTGCCGAAGGGCTGGAGCTGCGCCACGGCGTGGGCGGCGAACAGGTCGTCCCAGGCCTGCGCGTCGAGGAACATCATGCCGACCGGCACCGGCTTGTAGACCGGCGAGCCCGTCCGCTTCTCGATGACGATCATGCTCTCGCGGGAGGCGTGGAAGTCCACCACCTGCGCGATGCGCGAATCGCGCGCCTCCGTCGCCTGATGGTCCAGCGACAGGATGGCCTTGGGCATGTAGGCCAGCAGCGATTCCATCGTCTCGTGGAACAGCGGCAGCCAATGCTCCATGCCGCCGTACTTGCGCCCGGCGCTGATCGCCTCGTAGAGCGGGTCGTCGTCGGTGACGGCGCCGAACAGCTCGCGGTAGCCGGAGCGGAAACGGGCGATGCCGGCCTCGTCCAGGAAGACCTCGGACATCGGCTTCAGGTCGATGCCGTCGCGCTTGTCCGTGGTGCGCTGCGACATGGGGTCGAAGCTGCGCACGGCCTCCAGCTCGTCGCCGAACAGGTCGAGGCGCAGCGGCTCGTCGGTGCCCGGCGGGAACAGGTCAACGATGCCGCCGCGCACGGCGAACTCGCCCGGCTCGCGCACCGTCTGGGCGCGGGTGTAGCCGTTGCCGGCCAGATAGCGCTGAAGCTTCTCCAGGTCGATCCGGTCCCGCAGCTTCGCCGAGAACACCGCGTCGCGGAAGGCGGCGCGGGGCGGCACCTTCTGCACCATGGCGTTGACGGTGGTCAGCACGACCAGCGGCGCGGCGTCCGCCTTACGCGCGAGCAGGCGGGTCAGCGTGTCGATGCGCTTCGCCACGATGCCGCCGTTGGGCGACACCCGGTCGTAGGGCAGGCAGTCCCAGGCCGGGAAGACCTGCACCTCCAACGACGGCGCGAAGAAGGCCAGCGCCTCCGCCAACTGGGCGGCGCGGGTGTCGTCGAGCGCGACGTGGAGAAGTCCGGCGCTCCCCGCCCGCTTGGCGAGGTCGGCGAGGACGCGGGCGTCATGGCCGGCGGGGGCGCCGCCGACCAGAAGGCGGCCGGAGCGTCCCGGCTGCAACTGTTCGAAGCTGGGCAAGGATCGGGCCTCAGGACCCCTGACGGGGCGTGTAGCGGAACTTGGTCAACAGTTGCATGACGTCGGTGTCATGCTCGGCGGGCAACGGCTCGCGCCCGGCGTACCAGTTGTAGAGGTCGGGGTCGCTGAGTTCGAGCAGCGCCTCGTAGCGGTCGAGCTGCGCGTGGTCGAAATCCGGGACATGGGCGTCGGCGAAGCTGCCGATCAGCAGGTCCATCTCGCGCATGCCGCGGTGCCACGACCGGAAGCGCAGCCGCTTGCGCCGGTTTTCCAGGGATTCGCCGCTCTCGGACAGGGTGTTCTCGTCGCTCATGCCATCCACGCCAAAAAGCCCCGGCCCCGGAAGATAGGGGGCGGAGCGGTCCACATCCACCCCCGCATCCTGCACACCGGCACGCCCCCGCGCAAACCGAAATGCCGGACGATCCCCCGGAAGGAGCGTGATTCAGCGCGCCAGCCACGCCTCCAACCCGTCGCGCAGGTCGGCCCCCGGCGCCAGCCGGGCGAAGCGCTCGGTCTCCACCGCAAGCCCTTCGCCGATGGTCATGTTCAGCCCGCGCGTGACCGCCCCCAGGATGCCGGACACCGCCGCCGGGGAATGCCGGACGATCCGCCCGGCCAGTTCGAAGGCCGTCGGCAGCAGCGCGTCGTGGGGCACCACTTGGTTGACCAGCCCCACCGCCAGCGCCGTCGCCGGCGGGAAGGCGTCGCCGGTCAGCAGCCATTCTAGAGCCCGCTTGCGCCCGGCGTTGCGGGGAAGCCGCTGCGTCCCGCCGAAGGTCGGCATCATGCCGAGCTTGATTTCCGCCTTTGAGAAACTCGCCCGCTCGCTGGCAACCGCGAGGTGGGCGGCCTCCAGAATCTCGCAACCGCCGCCGTAGCAGATGCCGTTGACCGCGACGATGATGGGCTTGGGGAAGGACTCGATCCGCGCGCACAGGGTCTGGCCGGGCCGGAAGGCGCGCACCGCCGCCTCCGGTCCCCGCCGGACGGCCGGGGTGAACTCCGCGATGTCCGCCCCGGCGGAGAAGGCCCGCTCCCCGGCGCCGGTGACGATGATGGCCCGCACCGCCGCGTCGGCCTCCAGCGCGTCCAGCGTGTCGAGCATCGCGGCGGCCAGCGCCGTGCTGATGGCGTTCAGCTTGGCGGGGCGGTTCAGGGTGAGGGTGGCGATTCCCCCGGCGGTGACGCACAGCACTGGGTTGGGCACGGGGTTGGCGGGGTCGGCGTGTTTGGTCGTCAGGGGCATGGCGCGGTCCTTTGCCTTGCGTTTGGGATGCCCCACTGTCGAGCCCGAGCCACGCCCCTGACAAACGAGTACGCCGCGTTTTCGAGTGAGCAACGCTCACCTGAAACCTCGCCCCCGCCACGTCAAAGCGTCACCTTGACAGAATCGCGACAGTTGGTACACTGAACAGTCCCAGCCACTTTCGGTGGAGGTCGCCATGACCGACGGTTCGATCGGACGCCCAGAGCCTCTGATCCGCTCGGCCGGCGTGGTGGAGCGCACCGGCAGCGCGACCGACCGCAAGAAGCGGCGGCAGAATCGGCAGGACCTGCAACAGCAGGAGCGCGAGCAGCAAGAGCGCCGCGACCAGGACGAGGCCAACCACAAGCGCCGGCGCCTCTACGACCTGCTGTTCGACGAAATCGACGAGTTGGACACGCTGAACGCCGGGCAGCGGGCGCGCATCAAGCAGAATCTGCGCGCGCAGCTCGCCAACCGCCGCCCTCCGCCCCACCTCGCCCCCAACCTCGCCCAGCCGCCGCCGGCGGATGAGGACATCGAACGCATCGCGGCGGCGCTCCTCGAAAAGGCCGTCGCGGCCCAGTCGGTCGACCATGACCACATCGTCGGCATGGCGGTGCCGACGCACCCGGCGCTTCCGCCGGGGCAGAGCGCGGAGAATGTGGCCCTCGCCAATCAGCTCCGCGACTGCCTGGAACAGCGCACGACGACATCGCGGCGCGTTGCCGTGTATCTGCGCCTGCTTCTGACGCTTGAAGGCGCCTTCCGTCCGCATCTGGTGGTGGACGCCTGACCACAGTCCCACCGCGGGCGCGATGCGCGAATTCGGAGAAAGCCCCCCTCCGATGCGCCACTCAGGATGGTTGGACCATGCGGCACAATGGGCCTGTTGTTTCTCCGGCGGAGTCCGGGCGCGTTCCCGCGCCGTTCCCGCCGCGGAAAACCCGCTCCCGCAGGGAGGTTCCCCCGTGCCCGACACCCATCTCGCCACGCACGCCCAGCCGTCCGGCGACGCCCTTCGCCAAGCGCTCTCCACCCGTTTCCAGAAGATCCGCGCCCGCACCGCCGAACTCGCCGCCCCCCTGTCGCCGGAGGACCTGATGGTCCAGTCGGTCGCCGACGGCGCGCCGGCCAAATGGCACCTCGCCCACACGACGTGGCTGTTCGAAACCACCGTCCTGGTGCCCTGCAACCCCGGCTACCGCCCCTTCGATCCGGCTTTCCTGACCGTGTTCGCCGCGCGCGACGACCGCTTCGGCAGCCACCAGCTTCCCTCCCCCACCCTGCGCCTGCTCTCCCGGCCCAACGCGGCGGAGGTGATGCGCTACCGCGACCATGTGAACGCCGCGGTGCTGCATCTGCTGAACCAGGCCGACGAGGCGGAACTGCCGGAGATCGCCGACCGTGTGATCGTCGGCATCACCCACGAGCGGCGCCACCAGGAACGGCTGCTGACCCACATCAAGCACGCCTTCTGGAGCAACCCGCTGCGCCCCGCCTACGACCAGCCGCCGCAGGCCACGCCGGCCCCGCCGCAACCGGAACGCTGGGTCGAGCATGAGGGTGGCCTCGTCGCGATCGGGCGGACCGAGGCCGGCGCCGGTTTCGACCATGAGGGACCGCGCCACCGCGTCCATCTGGAGCCCTTCCGCCTCGCCGCCCTGCCGGTGTCCTGCGGCGCCTTTCGCGAGTTCATCGAGGACGGCGGATACGCCAAGCGCTCGCTCTGGCTCGCCGACGGCTGGGAGGCGGTGCAGACCGAGGGGTGGCAGGCCCCGCTCTACTGGGAGTGGCGCGACGGCGCGTGGCAGATCTTCACACTCTACGGTATGCGCGCGCTCGATCCCGCCGAACCGGTCTGCCATGTCAGCTGGTTCGAGGCCGACGCCTTCGCCCGCTGGGCCGGCAAACGCCTGCCGGACGAGGCCGAATGGGAAGCGCTCGCCTCCCGCTGCGACAGCATCGGCAACCTGCTGGGCACCGGCCACCGCCACCCGCGCCCCAGCACCTGCCACGGCGACGGCCCCTGGCAGCTGTTCGGCGACGTGTGGGAATGGACGCGCAGCCCCTTCACCCCCTATCCCGGCTACCGCTTGCCGGACGGGGTGGACGAAGCCGTCCATGGCCGCTTCATGATCAACCGCATGGTGCTGCGGGGCGGCAGCTGCGTCACCCCCTTCGACCACGCCAACCCGACGACCCGGCATTATCTGCGGCCGGAATCCCGCCTGTCCTTCACCGGCCTGCGGCTGGCCGAGGACAGCTGAGACATTGGAATCGTTTTAAACGGTGGCGCTGCACCGCAACAGGCTTTATAACCATAATTAAATTATGGCTTATGGAGCCTTTGATGTCCCTCGATTTGCCCCCGGTGTTCCGCCACCACGTCTTTTGTTGCGCCCAGCAGCGCCCGCCCGGCCACCCGCGCGGGAGCTGCGCGGCGAAGAACGCCCATCCGCTGTGGGAGCAGCTCGGCCAGCGCATCCAGGCCAAGGGGCTGCTCGACGTCGGCATGGCCTGGACCGGCTGCCTCGGCTTCTGCTCCGCCGGGCCGCTGATGGTGGTCTATCCGGAGGGGCTGTGGTACCGCCCGGAAACGCCCGCCGACATCGATGAGATCGTCGACTCGCACCTCGTCAACGACACACCGGTCGAACGGCTGGTGATGGTGCTGACCCGCTAAACGCAAAAGCCCCTCCGCGGCTCGGCCGGCGGAGGGGCTTTTTTTGGTGCGGAACGACGATGCTACTTGCGGAACAGGAACTCGCGGCCGACTTTCACGCGCTTCTCGCCGTCGTACTCGATGATGTCGGCGGTGGCGTAGGTCTCGGTCCAGCGCTCCGGCAGATAGCTGCCGGTGCCGATGATGTCGACGGGGGCGTTGGCCTCCGCCATCAGGCGGCACTTGGCCGGGCCGAAGCCGGAGCTGGCGACGATCTTCACCGCCGGGAATCCGGCCTCGTCCAGCTTCTCGCGCATGAAATGGATCGCCGCCGCCGACACGCCGGTGCCGATCAGATAGCGGAGCTGCGTCTCGTCGCGGTAGCCGCGGATGGAATGGGGCGCGTGCCGCTCCAGCACCGCGTAGGAGCCCGGCGGGTCCAGCCCCTCCAGGAAGCGCCCGCCGGGCGTGTCGAGCCGCACCGCCAGCTTGCCCTGCGCGGCGAGGCCGGGGAAGCGGCGGCAGACCTCCATCGCGTCGGTCACCTCGCGCCCGAAGTAATCGACCAGGACGGTCAGCGGCAGTTCGGGGAAGGTCTCGTGGAACATCTCCGCCGCCCGCACGGTCGATCCGGCGTAGCCGATCAGCGCGTGCGGCATCGTCCCCATGCCCTTCTTCTGGCCGAAGAAATGGGCGGTGGCGTCGGTGGCGTTGCCGATGAAGCCCTTGGCGCCGACCTTGCGCTTCGCCCGGTCCGACCCGACCGAGGCGGCGTAGGCCATCATCTCCTCCATCTCCGTGCCGGCGCAGTGGCGCGCCTCCATGGCGAGGAAGGCGGTCTTCGGCAGGTCGGCGCACATGGTGAAGGCGTTGTAGGCGCCGACGCAGGCGGGGCCGAGCTTCTGCAGGATGATCGTCTCGGTGTCGACCAGATGGTAGAAGGAGCCGGTGATGTAGAGGATCGGCTCGCCCGCGCCGACCCACTTTCCTTCCGGATAGTTCAGGACGATGTCGAGGTCAAACCCGCGCTCCCGCGCCACCGCCTCCAGCCATTCGATGGCGAGTCGCGGCGCGCAGACCACCGGGCGGCGCATGAAGATGGCGTAGGTGACCTTCTTGTCACCGAATTTCCCGACCGCCTCCTTGGTCCGCTTGAAGTAGGTGTCGGTCCATTCGGTGATGGCCGACGCGGGCGGATGGCTGGCGGGCGCGTGACTGGCCGGCGGCTGGTTCCTGGTCTCGTCCATGGCGATGTCCTTGTCTTCCCGCTCTTGCCCTTCGCGACGGTCACGTCCAGAGGCCGCCCCCACCGCGGGAACGGCGATCCGATAGAGAAACCAGCATTATACGCCCCGGCCCTCCGGTGGAAGAGGCTTCATCCGTCGGGGCCAACCGCCGCAAGCAACGGTGATTTACCAAAAATACGCTACGAAATCCGGCGCATTTCAAACACAAAGAAGCTGAGAAGAGATGCGCAGTTCCTTGCTGTAATGCGCTCTCACCAAAAAGTATAAAATACCTGTATTTGACGCCTTCCTTTTATCCATCCACCATACAGCCAAGAACAGGCGCCACTCCCCTTCGGCGCCGGAAAAAGCGACGAGGTCGGCATGAGCCGGACAATCCGCCAGAACACGCCGAACATTGCGGCGGCCCCCGCGACGGCAGGCCCCTCGACGCTCGACCGTCTCGGCCGCCGGGTGGTGGTCGGGCTTCTCTGCACCATGGCCGGCCTGGCCGCCGCGGGCACCGGCGGGGCCTTCCTGCTGAAGCCCGGCACGGCGCAGGCCGGGCGCGTGGTCGGTGATACGCTGCGGACCGCCGCCAACTACGCGCGCCTGCCGGCGATGATCTTCACGCTGAGCGACGGCGACCGGCTGCGCGAACTGCGGGTCCGCGTGGTGCTGGACATGGAGCCGACCGCCCCCGCCAAGACGGTGGAGAGCTACGGGCCGCGCATCGCCAGCGCCATGACCAACGTGATGCTGGACACCGACCCCGGCGAACTGCGCGGGCGCAACGGCGCCTTCTACGTCAAGGACGCGGTGATGCGCACCGCGAGCAAGGAACTCGGCGCGATGAAGATCCGGCAGGTGCTGGTCCAGGAACTCGTCATGCGCTGACCGAAGGCCAGCCCGCCGCCCCGATCCGGCGCCTCGGCGAACGCTCGACAGGCGTGCCGGAATGGGGAACACTCCTGTCCCGTTCGGATCGTGGGCCGCTAAGGCTCTTGGGATTGCAAGGAGACGGCCGTGGCCGAGTTCGATTTCGACCTTTTCACCATCGGTGCCGGCTCAGGCGGCGTCGCGGCCAGCCGGCGGGCCGCGTCCATGGGGGCCAAGGTCGCCATCTGCGAAGGCAGCCGGGTCGGCGGCACCTGCGTCATCCGCGGCTGTGTGCCCAAGAAGCTGCTGGTCTACGCCGCCCAGTTCCGCGACGCCTTCGAGGACTCCTGTTCCTACGGGTGGTCCACCACCACCCCGGCCTTCGACTGGGCGACGCTGATCGGCCGCAAGGACGCCGAGATCGACCGGCTGAACGGCATCTACATCAAGATGCTGGAGAACTCCGGGGTCACCCTGCACACCGGCTTCGGGCGGCTGATCGACCGCCACACGGTGGAGGTGGCGAACCAGCGCTACACCGCGAAGAACATCCTGGTCGCCACCGGCGGCTGGCCATCGCTGCCCAAGATTCCGGGGATCGAGCACGCCGTGACCTCCAACGAGGCGTTGCAGCTCGGCACCCTGCCCCACTCCGTCATCATCCTCGGCGGCGGTTACATCGCCGTGGAGTTCGCCGGGATCTTCCGGGGCCTGGGGGCCGAGGTCACAATCATGATCCGCGGTGAGGAGCTGCTGAACGGCTTCGACGACGACATCCGCGTCGCGCTGGCCCAGGAGATGCGCAAGCGCGGCATCACCATCCTCACCCGCACCCAGCCGGTGAAGGTCGAGGAGGGCCCCGGCGGCTTCACCGTCACCGACCAGCTCGGGCGGGAGCATTCCGCCGGCCTCGTCATGGCGGCGACCGGGCGCCGTCCGAACACGCGCGACCTCGGGCTGGAAGCCGCCGGCGTCGCGCTGGACGACGCCGGGGCGATCCGGGTGGACGAGTATTCGCGCACCAGCGTGGACAACATCTTCGCCGTCGGCGACGTGACCGACCGGATGGCCCTGACCCCCGTCGCCATCGCCGAGGGGCGCGCCTTCGTGGAGACGCTGTTCAACGACAACCCGACCAGCATCAGCTACGCCAACATCCCGACCGCCGTCTTCTCCATACCGCCGCTTGGCACCGTCGGCCTGACCGAGGCGGAGGCGCGGGCGAAATTCGCGACGGTGGACATCTACAAGGCCGGTTTCCGACCGATGAAGCACACCATGTCCGGCCGCGACGAGCGCGTCCTGATGAAGCTGGTCGTGGACGGCGAGAGCCAGCGCGTGCTCGGCTGCCACATGATGGGCATGGATGCGCCGGAAATCGTCCAGGGGCTGGGCATCGCCCTGAACTGCGGCGCCACAAAGAGAGATTTCGACCGCACCATCGCCCTCCACCCCTCTACCGCGGAAGAGTTCGTCCTGATGCGCGAGAAGGTGTCCTGACGATCGGACCTAAAACCAAAGGTCAGGAGCCTGATTTCCTGGAACGCTTCTAAGAAGCCTGTGTTGAGGGCACACGACGATGGCGGCGGCGATCACGGCGGCGGTCCAGCACCACCGCGGAAGCCGCCGCCTCCCATCCTTCATCCAGGCTCCGGGAGGGCTCCTACGCATGTTCATGCACAACAAGAACCTGATGTACACGGTCCGCGTCGCTGAACCGGACCCGAAGCTGGCCAGCCTGATGCTGGAACAGTTCGGCGGTCCCCAGGGCGAATTGGCGGCGGCCTTGCGCTACTTCACGCAGGGCCTTTCCGACGAGGACCCGGGCCGCAAGGACATGCTGATCGACATCGCGACCGAGGAACTGAGCCATCTGGAGATCATCGGCAGCATCGTCGCCATGCTGACCAAGGGCGTGAAGGGCAAGCTGGCCGAAGGCGCGGAGGAGGTCACCGACCTCTACGCCGACATCGCCAAGGGCAACGGCAGCCACACGCTGGCCCTGCTCTACGGCGGCGGCCCGGCGCTGACCAACTCCGCGGGACAGCTGTGGACCGGCGGCTACATCGACAGCATCGGCGAGCCGACCGCCGACCTGCGCTCCAACATCGCCGCGGAATCGCGGGCCAAGATCATCTATGAGCGCCTCATCAACATCACCCCGGACCCGGGCGTGAAGGACGCGCTGACCTTCCTGATGACCCGCGAGGTCGCCCACCAGAAGATGTTCGAGAAGGCGCTCTACTCGATCGAGAACAACTTCCCGCCGGGCAAGCTGCCGGGCAACCCGGAATACACCGACAAGTACTACAACATGAGCCAGGGCGACGGCGACATGCGCGGCCCGTGGAACCAGGGCGAGCAGTGGGAGTTCGTCAACGTCACCCCCGACCAGGCCCCGGTCAGCGGCGGCGACGGCAACCCCTCGGTCCGGCTGGCGGCGGAGGAGATGAAGGCCGTCAACGAGGCCGCCAAGCGCACCATGTCGCGCACCGACGTGAACCCGGTGACGGGTGCCGACCTCGGCGCCGGCCCCGGTTCCGGCAAGATGACCCCGGTCAAGTAACCCCTACCGCCCGATTCCCCTCCCCCGCCCAGCGGGGGAGGGTCAGGGTGGGGGCACGTGTCACGTTCCGGCCTTCACCACCGCCTCGTCCCGCCTTGGCCGCGTCATCAGCCACAGCAGAACCAGCAACCCCGGCACCGCCCCGCCGGTGGACAGCAGGAAGAAGCTGCTCCAGTCCATCCGTTCCGCAAGCCAGCCCGACGACGCGCCGAACAGGTCCCCGCCCAGCTTGTAGAAACTGCTGAGCAGCGCGTATTGCGTGGCCGTGTAGGCGGTGTTGCACAGGCTCGACAGGTAAGCGACGAAGGCCGCCGTCGCGATGCCGCCGCAGACATTCTCCAGCGCCACCGTCACCGCCAGCGCCGACAGGTCGTGCCCGACCTGCGCCAGCATGACGTAGCCGAGGTTCGACAGCATCTGCATCAGCCCGCCGACCAGCAGCCCGCGCAGCACGCCGATGCGCCCGACCAGCACGCCGCCGATCAGCCCGCCGATGATCGTCGCCCACAGGCCGAACAGCTTGGTGACGTTGGCGATCTCCGTCTTCTCGAAGCCGAGATCGACGTAGAAGGGCGCCGACATCACCCCCGCCAGCACGTCCCCCAGCTTGTAGCAGGCGATGAACAGCAGGATCGCGGCCCAGGCCGGACGCGTCATGAACTCCACGAAGGGCGCCACGACGGCGCCGTAGACCCAGGCCAGCAGGTCCGCCTTCCAACCCGTCAGGTGCGGGCGCGCGGCCAGCCAGTCGGCCACATGCCGCTCCCGCGCCTTGGACTCCGCGGTGTCCGCGACCTTCGGCTCGCGGTTCAGCAGGATCGTCACCATGCCGACCGCGACCAGCCCGGCCATGACGTAGTAGGCGACGTGCCAGCCGAAGAACTCCGCCAAGTACAAGGCCCCTGCCCCCGCCGCCAGCATGCCGAAGCGGTAGCCGAGCACGAGGATGGCGGCACCGGCGGCCTGCTGGTGCTCCTCCAGAACCTCGACGCGGTAGGCGTCGACCACGATGTCCTGGCTGGCCGAGAAGAAGGCGACGACCACGGCCAGCATGGCGGTCCACCACAGGTCGGTGACCGGGTTGGTGCTGCCCAGCCCGATCAGGGCCGCCATCAGCCCGGCCTGCGCCACCAGCGCCCAGCCGCGCCGCCGCCCGAACAGACGGGTCATCACCGGCAGGCGCAGCCGGTCGATCAGCGGCGCCCAGACGAACTTGAGCGCGTAGGGCATGGTGACCAGAGCGAACAGGCCGATGGCCGTCTTGCTGACGCCGCCCTCGCGCAGCCAGATCGACAGGGTGGACCCGGTCAGCGCCAGCGGCAGCCCTTCGGCAAAACCGAGGAACAGAATGGCCAGAACACGCCGGTCAAGATAGACGGAGACCGCCTGACCCCAGGAGGATGGTTTCACCCGCTCAACCCTTCCACACACCTGCGTAACCGTCTGTATAAGCCCCGGCCGGACGCCCCGGCCAGCGCGCTTTTTCGGGCGCCGTGCCGCATCATCCATTGCGGAAGTTGCGGTCGAAACTATGGAAAAATTTCCCGGCGACCGCTATACAGAGTACCCCTCCAGCCGTCATCCGGCCGGCCGGGGAACCCTTAGCACAAGGAAAGAGCGGGCGTCATGGTTGAGCGTTGGTCCCCCGACAGCTGGAGGTCGAAGCCGGCGAAGCAGCTTCCGACCTATCCGGACCCGTCCAAGGTCGAAGCGGTCGAGCAGCGCCTGTCCTCCTATCCCCCGTTGGTCTTTGCGGGCGAGGCACGCCGGCTGAAGGACAGCCTCGCCGCCGCCGCCGCCGGCAACGCCTTCCTGCTGCAGGGCGGCGACTGCGCGGAGAGCTTCGCGGAGTTCCACCCGAACAACATCCGCGACACCTTCCGCGTGCTGCTGCAGATGGCCGTCGTGCTGACCTTCGGCGCCGCCATCCCGGTGGTGAAGGTTGGCCGCATGGCCGGGCAGTTCGCCAAGCCGCGCTCCGCCGACACCGAGGTGCTGGAGGGGATCGAGCTTCCGTCCTACCGCGGCGACATCATCAACGGCTTCGACTTCACGCCGGACGCCCGCGTTCCCGACCCGGAGCGCATGATGCAGGCCTACACCCAGGCCGCCGCCACGCTCAACCTGCTGCGCGCCTTCTCCCAGGGCGGCTACGCCGACCTGCACAAGGTCCATCAGTGGACGCTGGGCTTCGTCGAGCGCTCCCCCGCCGGTGAGCAGTTCCGCGAGATCGCCAACCGGCTGGACGAGACGCTGGGCTTCATGGCGGCCTGCGGCATCACCGCCCAGACCACCCCGCAGATCCGCGAGACCGAGTTCTTCACCAGCCACGAGGCGCTCCTGCTGCCGTTCGAGCAGGCGATGACCCGCGTCGACAGCACCACCGGCGACTGGTACGACGTGTCGGCCCACATGCTGTGGATCGGCGACCGCACCCGCCAGCCGGACGGCGCGCATGTCGAATTCCTGCGCGGCGTGAAGAACCCTATCGGCCTGAAGTGCGGCCCGACGACCGACCCGGACGAGCTGATCCGCCTGATCGACCTGCTCAACCCGACCAACGAGCCGGGCCGCCTGACCCTGATCGTCCGCATGGGCGCCGACAAGGTGGCGGAGAAGTTCCCGCCCCTGCTGCGCAAGGTGCAGCGCGAGGGCCGTGTCGTCGTCTGGTCGAGCGACCCGATGCACGGCAACACCGTCAAGTCCTCCAGCGGCTACAAGACCCGCCCGGTGGAGAAGGTGCTGTCGGAGGCGCGCGACTTCTTTGCGGTCCACGAGGCCGAGGGCACCCACGCCGGCGGCGTCCATTTCGAGCTGACCGGCCAGGACGTGACGGAGTGCACGGGCGGCGCCCAGGCGATCACCGATCACAAGCTGGCGCTGCGCTACCACACCGCCTGCGACCCGCGGCTGAACGCCAGCCAAGCGCTGGAGTTGGCCTTCCTGCTGGCCGAGGAGTTGAAGCGCGCCCGCCTGAAGCGCGACGCCGACCGCCGCGCGGCGGCGGAGTAAGGCGTTTCCCTGGGGGTCCGACTGCCCCCACCCTGACCCTCCCCCGCTGTCGCAGGGGAGGGAACTGCCGCTTCGCGATAAGCACCCTCCCCTGCAAAGCGGAGGAGGGCCGGGGTGGGGGCAAGCGGCGCCAGCAGCCTCCTACCGCACCACCATCCGCTCCAGCAGCACCTCGCGCACCCGGACGGCCTGCGCCTCCCGCTTCATCACGCTCGCCACGGTGCTCTTGATCAGATTGGCGCCCTCGGCCCCGCTCAGCTGGCTTGGCTCGATCTGGCGCAGCCGATCGGCCATCTGGTCGGCAATGCGGGGGACGAAGGGCGTGGCCGGGTTCGGGGCACCGGTGGGCTCGATCTCCAGCAGCACGCGGATGTCCACTTGGCGCGCGTCGCTGCCGCCCAGCGTGAAGGTCATCGTCGGCAAGGACGCGTAGGTCTTCTGCGCCTTGCGGTCGCCGCCGCTTCGGGCGCCGGGCTTGCCGGACACCACGGTCCAGGTGCCCAGGGCGGCAAGCAGGACCAGGGCCACCGCGACGAGGACAGGCATCAACGACACCGATTCCCCATCGGAGCGCCGCAGCAGGAACCGCACCGGGCCGCCTTTCCCCCATCATTCCCCTGATGGGGCATGGGCATATTTAACGATGATTTATCCTAGATAAAAAAACGGGGCCGGTCAAAGCGCGTCGCGCGACCAGCCCCGCTTTTTTACTTGAAATCAGCGTCCGGCCTTCAGCCGCCGATGCCGCCCATGCACAAATACTTGATTTCCAAGTAATCCTCGATGCCGTACTTGGAACCCTCGCGGCCGATGCCGCTTTCCTTCATGCCGCCGAAGGGGGCGACCTCGGTGGAGATGATGCCCTCGTTGATGCCGACGATGCCATATTCCAGCGCCTCCGCCACCCGCCAGACGCGGCCGATGTCGCGGCTGTAGAAGTAGGCGGCCAAACCGAACTCGGTGGCGTTGGCCATGCGCACGGCCTCCTCCTCCGTCTCGAAGCGGAACAGTGGGGCAACCGGGCCGAAGGTCTCCTCGCGCGCCACCTTCATCGCCGGGGTGACGTCGGCAAGGATGGTCGGCTCGAAGAAGCTGCCGCCCAGCTCATGCCGCTTGCCGCCCAGCACCACGCGGGCACCCTTCTCCGTGGCGTCGCGGATGTGGTCCTCGACCTTCTCCACCGCGGCCATGTCGATCAGCGGCCCCTGCTGCGCCCCTTCCGTGGTCAGGCCGGGGCCGACCTTCAGCGCCTTCACCGCCTCGGCCAGCTTGGCCGCGAAGGCATCGTAGACTCCGGACTGCACCAGCAGCCGGTTCGCACAGACGCAGGTCTGGCCCGTGTTGCGGTACTTCGACGCGATGGCGCCCTTCACCGCCTCGTCGAGGTCGGCGTCGTCGAAGACCAGGAAGGGCGCGTTGCCGCCCAGCTCCAGAGACACCTTCTTCACCGTGCCGGCGCATTGGGCCATCAGCTCCTTGCCGATCTCGGTGGAGCCGGTGAAGGTCAGCTTGCGCACCGTCGGGTTGCCGGTCATCTCGCCGCCGATGGCGCGGGCGGAGCCGGTGACGACGCTGAGGATGCCCGCCGGAATGCCCGCCCGCTCCGCAAGCACCGCCATGGCCAGCGCGGTCAGCGGGGTGGCGGTCGCCGGCTTGATGACCATCGGGCAGCCGGCGGCCAGCGCCGGACCGGCCTTGCGGGTGATCATCGCCGCCGGGAAGTTCCACGGCGTGATGGCGGCGGTGACGCCGATCGGCTCCTTCGTCACGACGATGCGGCGGCCCGGCAGATGCTGCGGGATGGTGTCGCCGTAGACGCGCTTGCCCTCCTCGGCGAACCATTCGATGAAGGACGCGGCGTAGGCCACCTCGCCCCGCGCCTCGGCGAGCGGCTTGCCCTGCTCCGCCGTCATGATGCGGGCGAGATCCTCCTGGTTCGCCATCATCAGGTCGAACCATGTCCGCAGAATCTTCGCGCGCTCCTTGGCGGTCAGGGCGCTCCAAGCCGGCCAAGCGCGCTCGGCGGCGTCGATCGCCCGGCGCGTCTCGTCCGCGCCCATCATCGGCACGCTGCCCAGGACGCTGCCGTCGGCGGGGTTGGTCACCTCCACGGACTTGCCGCTGTCGGCGTCGATCCACCGGCCATCGACAAAGCCCTGGAATCGCAGCAGCTCGGCGTCCTTCAGCCCAAGGCGGCGGGCGGTGTCCACGGAATCATACGGCATGGTGCCTTCCTTCCCTCGTTTCTTGCGCGCGGCCGCGCGTCCGGCCGCGTGTGCGGCAGAGAGTATAGGACACCATGCCCGCTCTGCGATCCTTCGCGTGGCGGGGGCAGACGTGCGGACCGGGGATGGAACGCCGGCGGTTAGGCCGGAAGGACCGGCACGTTGTCGATCAGGCGGGCCTTGCCCATCCAGGCGGCGGCCAGAAGGCGCGCCGGACGCTCCGCCCGGGCCACCGGTTCCAGCGTGTCGGCGTCGCGCAGCTCGACATAGTCGATGGAGCCGAATCCGGCGGCGGTGATGCGCGCCCGAACCGACTCCAGCACCGCGGCGGCCTCCGCGCCACCGGCCAGCCCCGCCGCGGCCTCAAGGAGCGCGCGGTTCAGCTCCGGGGCGCGGGCGCGCTCGTCGGCGGACAGGTAGGCGTTGCGCGAGGACATGGCGAGCCCGTCGGCCTCGCGCACCGTCGGCAGCCCCTCCACCCGCACCGGGATGTCGAGGTCGCGGGCGAAGCGGCGGATGACCATGAGCTGCTGATAGTCCTTCTCCCCGAACACCGCCACGTCGGGTTGGGCCTGGAGGAACAGCTTCGTCACGACCAGCGCGACGCCGCCGAACATCTGGGGCCGGAAGGTGCCGCACAGCCCCTCCGCCGGGCCGCCGACCGAAATGGCCGTGGCGAAGCCCTCCGGGTACATCGCGCGCACCGTGGGGGCATAGAGCAGATGGCAGCCCGCCGAGGCGAGCTTGCGCGAATCCCCGGCCTCGTCGCGCGGGTAGCGGTCGAAGTCCTCGTGCGGCGCGAATTGGGTCGGGTTGACGAAGACGCTGGCGACCACCCGGTCGGCCAGTTCACGCGCGCGGCGCACCAAAGCGAGATGGCCGTCGTGCAGCGCCCCCATGGTCGGCACCAGGGCCACCGTCCTGCCGTCGCGATGCCAGGCGGCAACCTGGGCGCGGAGGTCGTCCACGCTGCGGACGACCGGCAGGGGCTGTTCCGACTCCGGCAGGCGGGCGGCGGCGAGGGAGGTCATGGCGGGTGCTCCACAGGCGTCATAAACGGCGCTGGGATAAACCGCCGGGCCGGCGCTGTCCAGTCATGGAATTAACCGGACGAGCCCGAATTTGAAATTTTTCCATCCTGCGGGTGTGCCTGCGGGCGGGTCGGACCGTGCGGTCCCCCCGCCCGCGGGCGGGGTCAGCGCATCAGCGTGACGACGACCAGATAGGTCAGGTTCACCCAGGCGCCGAGCGTGGCCAAGAGGACCAGGGTGGCCGGAGACAGCACCACCGAACCGAGGATCACGACGAGCGCCACGACCAGCAGGCCGAGGGCGAGGAGGGTCACGCGCGTATCTTCCATGTCACTGCTTCCAGGTGATTGAAAAAAATCGGATGCTGGAAGCGATAAACGAAAACCCCACACGCTGTAGCTGATCTGAATCAACTGCGGTGGTGTTCGTCTCAAAAAGGCACGCGCGACTGGGCTAAGGTACTTTGTGGTGTTACGTCCAGGCACAGGGCCACGCGACCGTCGCAGCGACCCATTACTGGCGAATTCCAACGATGTCTGGAAGAGGAGACGGTGTTTGGGATGGTGGGCGCAGTAGGGATTGAACCTACGACCCCACCCGTGTGAAGGGTGTGCTCTCCCGCTGAGCTATGCGCCCATCCCAAAGAAACAAACGTTGACACACCGCGGAGACGGCAACGCGAGGCCCGTTGGACCCCGATCTTGACCGGCTCTCGTGGTGGAGGGGATGGTACCATCCGCAAAGCCCATGAACCACCGGACTTTGGGATGGTGGGCGCAGTAGGGATTGAACCTACGACCCCACCCGTGTGAAGGGTGTGCTCTCCCGCTGAGCTATGCGCCCATCCCAGTAAAACCACGTCGGCATCAGGCTCGTTTCGCTGTCGCGTCGTCGCCGCCGTTGCGGTGAGGCGGGTTTCTAAAGGCCCCGCCCTCTCCTGTCAAGCGCCTGTTTCACACCAATATCAAAGAAGCCCTTCCGCCCCGGAGCCCCCGATGAGCCAATGGACATGACGCACCGGACCGCGCTTCCCGCCAAACGTCCCTCCGCCGCCCTCCTCGCCGGTCTATGCGCGGCGCTCGCCGGGTTGTTCTCCCTGCCCGCCCAAGCGCAGCGCTGGCAGTTGGACTACCGCGTCCATGTCGGCGGCGTGGCCGTGCTCGACGCGCGGGCGGAACTGACCCTGACCGAGGACCGCTACAGCGTCCAGGTCAACGCCGCGACGGACGGTTTTTTGGGACGCCTGTTTCCCTGGGAAACACAATCGCTCAGCGTCGGCGCGCTCCGGTCCGACGGCGTCGCTCCGATCCGCCACACCCAGTCCGGCGTCCTGCGCGGTTCCCCGCGGACCGTCACTTTGGACTACGCCCCGGACGGCAGCGTCCGCACCCAGGTCTCCCCGCCTCCGGAGGAGGAGGACCGCGATCCCGTTCCCGACGAGCTGACCCGGCAGACCCGCGACCCGTTGAGCGGCGTCTTGGACATGCTGTTGGCCGGGTTGCATGGCGAGGGATGCCAGCCCACGGTGCCGATCTATGACGGGCGCCGCCGCTATGACATGCTCTTTACGGACCGGGGAATGACCATGGTCGGGGCATCGCGCCACTCAATCTTCTCGGGCGCGGCGCGGCAATGCCGGGTGTCGCACAAGCCGATCGCCGGCTACGAGCGCTCAACGCGCCAGCCCTTCTGGCAACGCGGAGGAAACCGCGAGGAACGGCCGCCCGTCGATCTCTGGATCGCTCCGGTGGAGGGAGGCGGCCTGCCCCTGCCCGTCCGGTTGGAGACCGACAGCGGATTCGGCGGGGTGGTCGTCCACCTCACCGCCGCCCGCAAGACCGAACGGACGGCGGTGCGTTCCGCCGAGCCGGCGCCGTCACAGCTTCGTTAAAGGATCAGGCGCGCCCGACGCTGCCGCAGCCGGCGGTGGGATGATACAGCAGTTCGGCCATGGGCCGCTCGGCCAGCGCCTGCTCGCACAGGCGGTTGAATTCCGCCATCTTGCGTTGCAGGTCGCTGTGGTGGGCCATCATCCGGTCGAAGTCGGCGGTGGCCGAGTCGATCTGGCTGTTGGCCGGGTTGCGGGCGACGGTGTGGGCTTCGATGGACAGAGCGTCAGCGGACAGGGCGTCGGCGGACAGGGTCTTGCCGGTCTGGGTCTTACCGGGGAAGGCAAGGATCTGGGCCATCGGGTGTCTCCTTCGCTCACCACCATTCGATGCACCCATCCAACAACATTTACCTTTCGTTAGCCACTGTTAATCTCTCGTTAACCATGACAAGAAGGAGACCTACGGCGAAGCCCCCGCTGGCCCTGGCAGCAGGGCCGGCCAGTCAGCCGCCCAGACGCCGCAGGGCATCCGGCAGGTCGGCGATGCGGTCGAGCAGGACATCGGCGCCCAGTTCCTGCACGGGCATGCGGGGATAACCGTAAGTCATCGCCACCACCGGCACCCCGGCGGCGCGTGCGGCCGCCACGTCGTTGCGGTTGTCCCCCACCATCGCGGCGCTGCCGCCGCCCAGCGCCTCGACCACCCAGGACAGATGCCGCCCGTCCGGCTTTTTCACCGGCAGCGTGTCGCCACCGGCCAGCGCGGAGAACAGGGGCGACAGACCCAGCCTGTCCAGCAGTTTGCGGGTGATTCGCTCCGGCTTGTTGGTGCACAGCCCCAGCCTCACACCGTTTTCCGCCAGTGCCGCCAGGGTGTCCGACACACCGGGATAGAGCAGCGGGGGCTCGTCGTCACGGAAATAGGCGTCGAGATAGTCCGCCAGGGCCGTCTTCAGCGCCTCTTCGTTCAAGGCGTCACCAGTCGCGGAAAAGGCCTGCCGGACGAGGGCGGCCGACCCGTCGCCCACCATGCCGCGCACCTGCGCCTCGGTCAGGCTGGGCCGCGCGAAGCGGGACAGGGTGCGGTTCAGGACGCGGGTCATGTCCCGCGCGCTGTCGATCAGCGTGCCGTCCAGGTCGAAGACGACCGCGGAGAAGGGAATGGGGGCGGGCGCAGCGGACATCGGCAGAAGTCCCATGACAAGTCGAAGACGGGCGGATACCCCTTTCGATAGCACGGCCTTCCCCCAGCGGCGAGCCCCTGTCACGCAATCCACCGCCGGCATAGGCCCTTCGGTGCCGGCGGCGCGGGGTGCGTACACCCTCGGGCCGCGATTTGTGTATGTCAGATTGACACAAAAGTTGACTTGGGGTCCCGGCACCGGATGTGGCACTGAATGGCTGAAGACAGACGTTTTGTCCGGATTTTGATGCGCACGTTTTTCCGCCCGTCCGCCATAACCCGTTTCCAATACTGCAGGGATATCCGATGACTCCGCACCGCCCGCTCGCCTGCGTCATTCTCGCCGCCGGCAAAGGCACCCGCATGAAGTCGGACCTGCCGAAGGTCCTGCACCGGGTCGCCGGCCAACCGATGGTCGGCCATGTGCTGTCCGCGGTGAGAGCGCTCGACCCCGACCATGTCGTCGTCGTGGTCGGCCCCGGCATGGACAATGTGGCCGATGCCGTCGCCCCCTACCCCACCGCCGTCCAGCACGAGCAGCGCGGCACCGCCGACGCCGTGCGCGCCGCCTTCGGCCTGTTGGAAGGATTTGACGGCGACGTGGTGGTGCTCTACGGCGACACGCCGCTGGTCACGCCGGACACGCTGCGCGCCATGGTCGCCGCGCGGCGCCAGGCGAGCGACCCGGCGGTCGTCGTGCTGGGCATGCGCCCCGACGATCCCGGCGCCTACGGCCGCCTGATCCTGAACGCCCGCGGCGGACTGGAGAAGATTGTCGAGTATCTCGACGCCTCGGAGGAGGAGCGCCAGGTCACCCTGTGCAACGCCGGGCTGATGGCCTTCGACGGCGCGCGGATGTTCGACCTGATCAGCCGCATCGGCAACAGCAACGCCAAGAGCGAATACTACCTCACCGACGTGGTGCAGATCGCCCGCAGCAACGGCATGGCCTGCGCGGTGGTCGAGGCCGCCCCGGCGGAGGTCGTCGGCGTCAACTCCCGCGCCGAACTGTCGGAGGTGGAGAAGCTGATCCAGCGCCGCCTGCGCAAGGCGGCCATGGACAACGGCGCCACCCTGACCGATCCGGACAGCGTCACCTTCTGCGTGGACACCCGCCTCGGCCGCGACGTGATCGTCGGCCCGCATGTGGTGTTCGGCCCCGGCGTTGTCGTCGCCGACCGGGTGGAGATCAAGGCCTTCAGCCACCTGGAGCAGGTGCGGGTGGACAGCGGCGCCCAGGTCGGCCCCTACGCCCGCCTGCGCCCGGGGGCGGAGATCGGCCCGGACGCCCACATCGGCAACTTCGTCGAGATCAAGAACGCGAAGATCGAGGCCGGCGCCAAGGTCAACCACCTCACCTACATCGGCGACGCGCGGGTGGGGGCTAAGGCCAACATCGGCGCCGGCACGATCACCTGCAACTACGACGGCTACGCCAAGAGCCACACCGACATCGGCGCCGGGGCCTTCATCGGTTCCAACACCGCGCTGGTCGCTCCGGTCAAGGTGGGCGACGGCGCGATCGTCGGCGCGGGCAGTGTGGTCACCACCGACGTGGAGGGCGACGCCCTGGCCGTTGCGCGCGGGCGCCAGCAGGCTTACACCGGCTGGGCCAAGCGTTTCCGCGAACGGAAGCAAAACGAGAAAGCGAAAAAGGCGTAAGATTGCCCCGGTTGACCGTTCACCCGGCCCCGGCCATCATTCAGGAGTTGCAGGTTCATGTGTGGCATCATCGGCATCATCGGCACGCATGACGCGGCCCCCCGTCTCGTCGAGGGTCTCCGCCGCCTCGAATACCGTGGTTACGACAGCGCCGGCGTCGCCACGCTGGTCAAGGGCGGCATCGAGCGCCGCCGCGCCGAGGGCAAGCTGATCAACCTCGACGCCAAGCTGCGCGAGGCCCCGCTGCCGGGCGTGATCGGCATCGGCCACACCCGCTGGGCCACCCATGGCGGCCCGACCGAGAACAACGCCCACCCGCACGCCACCCACCGCGTGGCCGTGGTGCACAACGGCATCATCGAGAATTACCAGGAGCTGAAGACCGAGCTGATCGAGCACGGCTATGTCTTCGAGAGCGCCACCGACACCGAGGTGATCGCTCATCTCGTCACCTATTACATGGAGAAGGAAGGGCTGGGTCCGGTCGAAGCCGCCTCCGCCTCCTTCAAGCGCTTCACCGGCGCCTTCTCCCTGGTGCTGCTGTTCTCCGGCCAGGAGGACATGCTGATCGGCGCCCGCCACGGCACGCCGCTGGCCGTCGGCTACGGAGAGGGGGAGATGTATTTCGCCTCCGACGCCTTCGCGCTGGCGCCGCTGACCAACCGCATCTGCTATCTGGAGGACGGCGACTGGGTGGAACTGACCCGCACCGCCGCCGTGATCCACGACGCCAGCGACGCGGTGGTGGAGCGTCCGGTCAAGACCACCGCCCTGTCCGGCGCGCTGATCGGCAAGGACGGCTACCGGCACTACATGCTCAAGGAGATCTACGAGCAGCCGCAGGTCATCGGCGATACGCTGAACGCCTACATCAACCCGGAGACCGGCCGCGTCACCCTGCCGGAAACCAGCTTCGACATCGCCAAGGCGACGAAGCTGACCATCGTCGCCTGCGGCACCGCCTATTACGCCGGCGTGGTGGCAAAGTACTGGTTCGAGACGCTGGCCCGCCTGCCGGTCGAGGTCGACATAGCCTCGGAGTTCCGCTACCGCGAGGCGCCGATGCCCGAGGGCGGCGTGGCGCTGTTCATCAGCCAGTCGGGCGAGACGCTGGATACGCTGGAGGCTCTGCGCTACTGCAAGCGCCAGGGCCAGAAGATCCTGTCCATCGTCAACGTGCCGGAAAGCACCATCGCGCGCGAATCCGACGCGGTGCTCTACACCATGGCCGGTCCGGAGATCGGCGTCGCCTCGACCAAGGCCTTCACGACGCAGTTGACCACGCTGGCCTGTCTGGCGGTCACGGTCGGTCACGACCGCGGCGTCATCCCGGCGGAGCGGATGCAGCAGATCGCCCAGGCCCTGCGCGAGGTGCCGGCCCGCGCCGCCGACGTTCTGGCCCACGACGAGCGCCTGCACGAGCTGGCCCAGGAGGTCGCGGAGGCCCGCGACGTGCTCTATCTGGGCCGCGGCGCGATGTACCCGCTGGCTCTGGAAGGCGCGCTGAAACTGAAGGAAATCAGCTACATCCACGCCGAAGGTTACGCGGCGGGTGAACTGAAGCACGGCCCCATCGCGCTGATCGACGAGAGCGTGCCGGTGATCGTCCTGGTGCCGTCGGACAACCTGTTCGAAAAGACCGTGTCCAACGTGCAGGAAGTCTGCGCGCGGTCGGGCAAGGTGCTGCTGATCGCCGACAAGAAGGGCATCGACAAGCTGTCCGACAAGGTCCGCTGGTCGCTGGAGCTTCCGGCTTGCGACCCGCTGGTCGCCCCGCTGCTCTACGCCATCCCGGTGCAGTTGCTGGCCTATCACGTCGCCGTGCTGAAGGGCACCGACGTCGACCAGCCGCGCAACCTCGCCAAGTCGGTCACCGTCGAGTAAAGGGACCGATCGAAGACGGCTCAGCGAATGAAAAAGCCCCCGTCCACGCGGCGGGGGCTTTTTTCATTGTCCTTGCGGGGCCGGCTAGGAGGCCCACTGCCGCTTCGGGCCGACGTCGACATGAACGAAATTGCTGTCCGGGTAATAGCCCACCCCACCCCCGCGCAGGCTGAGCGCCGCGCGCTGCAGCGTGCGCAGCGGCAGGCCGGGCACCCGCAGGTCGATGGCCTTGCCCTGCATGTGGAAGCTGTTCTGGGCAACGCCGCTGCCGTCCTGTTCGCGCAGCCAGGCGTTGGATTCGGGGGAGCGATAGCCGGAAATGATGTGCACCGGCGTCTTGCTGCCGACCTTGCGGGTCAGGGCGTGCAGCAGATCGAGCAGCTTCGGGTCGATGGGGTGCACGGCCCCGGTGCGATGGTCGCGCAGCAGATGGTTGATCTCGCGCAGGCCGTCGCGCTGGTAGCGGCCCTTGGACCAGTATTCCGCCCGTACCCGCTCGCCGGTGTGGAGGTTGAGCAGGACCAACTGCCGCGGCGGGGCGCGCAACGCCGCCTCCGACACCTCCGGGGCCATCACCATCCCGGCGGCGGCCGTCGCCAGACCGATGCGCAACAGTTCCCTCCGGCCGAGCGTGGCTGCTGGGGTCGGTTGGAATTTGGCCTCGGTCATCATGCCTCCATGGGGTCCCGAACGGGGTGGCGTATGAAGCGCCCGCTTTTTGTCCGGAGCCTTTTGGCGGCAGAGCCCCCGCTTCTGTCAAGAAACCAATGGTTAACGTCTTTAAAACGCCCGTACTTCCTGGGCTTGCCGGAACGGCCATGCGACGGCCGGCAGGGCCGCGGGGTGCGTTACAGGGATGAAACACAGCGGGCAGCGTCCCCGATTCGCCCGAGTCTTCGCAGCGACCGGTCGTGACAAGCTCAAGGCAAAAAACGGCAACCATAAGGGGTACTGCCGAGACCTTTACCGTTTAGCCTTCGGTAAGGAATCTACCCCCATAGTTTGGATAGCGAAAACAACTCCCGCCAGAATCCTGCCCGTGCCCCCCGTCGCCACAGCCCCAGCGCCGGCACCCTCCTATCTTCGGCCCGATCAGTTGGCCGAAGTCCTGGACCGGCACGCCCGTTGGATCAAGGGCCAGCCAGGCGGTGCGCGCGCCAACCTGGCGCTGGCGGACCTGGAGGGCGCGGATCTGTCGCAGCGCGATCTGCGCGGCGCCCGGCTTGTCGGAGCAAAGCTGGCGCGCTGCCGGCTCAGCGGCACCAACCTGGCCGGCGCCGACCTGTTCGGCGTGGACCTGCGCGACGCCGACATCTCCCGCGCCAACCTGATGCAGACGGATCTGCGCGGCGCGCGGCTGCGCTCCGCCGATTTCTCCAACGCCAACCTGCGCGACGCCGACCTGCGCGCCGGCACGCTGGAGCCGGGGGGCTCCGCCCGCCGCGGCACCGCCTCGGAGGCCCATCTGGACCCCCAAGACGCCGAGGCCACCCGGCAGACCCACCGCACCGCCCTGGCCCGGCTTCAGGGCGGAGTCACGGTGGAGGGCGGCATACCGACCGACCTGACCGGAGCCGTCCTGGCCGGGGCCAACCTGACGGACGCCGATCTGAGCGGGGCGGTGCTTCAGAACGCCGACCTGACCGGCGCGGTGCTGACCGACGCCAACCTGTCGGGGGCGCGGCTGAACGGAGCGAACCTGACCGGCGCCCTGCTGGACGGCTGCACCTTCAACAACGCCGATCTGGTCGGCACGCGGATGGTCGATTGCGACCTCTCCCAGGCCAAGCTCGGCTCCGCCTGTATGACCCGCCCGATCGACAGCATAGGGTCGGAAATCCAGCGGGCGATCTTCGATCATGAGCGCTGGATCGACAGTGTCGGCCAGCGCGGGGAGCGCGCCGATCTGGACGGCACCGACCTCAGCCGCGCCGACCTGCGCGGCGTCAATCTCAGCGCGGCCTCGCTGCGCGGCGCCAACCTGTCCGACGCAGCGCTCACCGGCGCCCGGCTGATGATGGCCGACCTTTCGGGCGCCAATCTGGAGCGCGCCAACCTGATGGGCGCCGACCTGTCCGGCGCCAACCTCAGCTTCGCCCGGCTGACCGGGGCCGACCTGACGCGGGTCAACCTGGGACCGGCGGAAATCAAGGACCCCAGCGGGCGTCCCACCGGCCGCTCATGGGCCGCCAATCTGATGGGCGCCGACCTGCGGCAGGCCATGCTCACCGATTCCCGCATGGTGCAGGCCAATCTGACCGACGCCGATCTGGAGAACGCCGACCTGGACGGGGCTGATCTGGCCGGCGCGAAGCTGCAGCGCGCGCATCTCAAGGGCAAGGCGCCACGACGGCGCTGACCCGGCCCCCTTCGCTCCACCACCGTCATCATCCCGCAAAGGACCACGGGGCATAGTGCGGCTCCTCAATTTGCCGGACGGACCGCCATGCCCACCCTTCTCCACTTCCTTCAGCGGCGTGGTGCCTTACGCCTGCTTCCTGCCGTCATCCTGGCCCTGTTTGTCCGCCCTACGCGGGCCGAGGACCCGCGCCTGTCCGAAATCTGGCGGTGCGGCGGCGGCGACTGCCCGGGCTACGAGTACCACCCCCGCGACGGCGATCCGGAACACGGCGCGCCGGCGGGCACCGCTTTCCAGGACCTGCCGGCGGATTGGTTCTGCCCGCGCTGTGGCGCCGGAAAGCCGGATTTCCGCCGACTGGGTGACTAGGTGAAAATTACTATTGTATCTCCGCATCTTTTCAGGAATTATTGCGGCCATGGACGATACAGACCGCAAAATCATCGCACACATCCAGGCCGACGGGCGGGCTTCCTACGCCGACATCGGGACGGCGGCCGGACTGTCGGTGTCCGCCGTGAACGAGCGGCTGAAGAAGCTGCAGGCCAACGGCGTGATCCAGGGCTGGGGGGCGCGCCTGTCCCCGAAGGCCGCCGGGCTGGACGTGCTGGCCTTCGTCGAGGTGCTGCTCGACCGGCCGGAGCATGACGCGCCCTTCCGCGACGCCATGCGCGCCACGCCGGCGGTCCAGGAATGCCACCATGTCACCGGGGACTGGTCCTATCTGCTCAAGGTGCGCGTGGCTGACACGGAAGCGCTGGAGCGGTTCCTCTCCGACCGGCTGAAGGCGCTGCCCGGCGTCGTGCGCTCCCACACCGTGATCGCGCTCTCCTCGGTCAAGGAGACGCCGATCCTTCCCATCGAGTCAGACTGAAGCCTTTGGAGCATTCGCCATGGACGCCCTGCCCGCCCTGCTGAAGGGCCTGATCATCGGATTCAGCATCGCCGCCCCGGTCGGGCCGATCGGGCTTCTGTGCATCCGGCGCACCCTGGCCGACGGGCCGGCCCACGGCTTCGTCAGCGGGCTGGGTGCGGCCAGCGCTGACGCGGTCTATGGCGCCATCGCCGGCTTCGGGGTGGCCCTGGTCACCGACGCGCTGCTCGGCGCCCAGGTGGCGTTGAAGCTGGTGGGCGGGCTGATGCTGCTGTGGCTGGGCTGGAGCACCCTGCGCGCCCGTCCGGCGGAGCGCGCCGCGGACGCCCGCGGCGGCGGTGGTCTGGCCGGGGCCTACGCCTCCACCTTCGCGCTGACCCTCGCCAACCCGGCGACGATCCTCAGCTTCGCCGCGGTGTTCGGCGGGCTGGGCGTGTCAGCCGGAGACGGGAGCAGCACCGGAGTGGCCGCCCTGCTCGTCGCGGGCGTCTTCATTGGGTCGGCGATGTGGTGGTTGGGGCTCAGCGCCTCGGTCGGGGCGTTCCGGCGCCGGGTCACGCCCGCCGCCATGCTGTGGATCAACCGCGCCTCGGGCGCGGTGCTGGGAGGGTTCGGGATCGCGGCCCTCGCCTCCCTCTTGTGAAGAGGCGGGATGCGCCGGTCACCCGGAGCAACTCAGAGCAGAATGGTCACCGGGCCGCCCAGCGCGACCGCGGCGACGATCAGGATGGCCACCGCCGTCAGCTTCTCCGCCGCCGACCAGCGCTGCCAATCCTTCTTGAAACTCTTGAATTCCTGGGCCATGGCAACCTCCGCCATCCCTGACTGTCCGTGTTGAGAGCGACATTGGACGCTTCCAGTTGATGTTTGGTTAACGTCGCCCGGAAACTCTTTCATCCATCGCAATGCCACAGGTAATCGGAAGAAAAACTGATGCAAGTCAAATAGAGGGCAAAAGCGGGTACAATTTTCGGCATCCCCCATGCGGAGGCCCCCGGGCGCGTTCCGCGTCCTCCGGATGGAAGGGTTTCCACCGACGGTCCGATGCCCCAAATCCCTTTGGACACCCATCGACGCGTCGGCGCCGGACAAGCCTGACCAAGCCCACAAGACACGAGGTGCTGGCGGTGAGCGGACTGAAGATCGGATTGGCCCTGGGCAGCGGGGCGGCGCGCGGCTGGGCGCACATCGGCGTGCTGCGCGCGTTGGAGGAGATCGGGGTCGAGCCCGACGTGATCTGCGGAACCTCGATCGGCGCGGTGGTCGGCGCGGCCTACCTGACGGACCAGCTGGACGAGTTGCAGGCCTGGGCGCAGAGCATGGGCTGGCTCGGCATGCTCGGCATCATCGACCTGACCTTCCGCCGCGGCGGGCTGCTGGCCGCCGACCGCACCTTCGATCGCTTCCGCAACCACCGCACCGAAGTCACCATCGATCAGCTGCGCAAGCCCTTCGCCGCGGTCGCCACCGACCTTGGCACCGGGCGGGAGATCTGGCTGCGCGACGGGCCGATGCTCAGCGCGGTGCAGGCGTCGGCCGCCATGCCCGGCCTGTTTCCGGCGGTGCGGCGCGACGACCATTGGCTGGTGGACGGCGCGCTGGTCAACCCGGTGCCGGTGTCGCTCTGCCGCGCGCTGGGCGCGGACGTGGTGATCGCGGTCAACCTGAACAGCGAATTGTCGCCGCTGAGCCGCCCCTCGGGTCGCGGCGCCGCGAAGCTGCGCAAGGCGGCGGAGGCGAAGCCGGCCCAGATGCAGGCGTCTCAGATGCAGGAGGCCCGAATGCAGCAGGCCCAGCCCGTGCCGGAGGTGGCGATGGCTCCGGCGGGGGATGCGACCTCCCCCGTCTTCTCCACCCTGACGTCGCAGATCGCCTCCTGGATGGGGCGGCGGCCGGCGGCGCGCACGCGCTTCCTCGCCGACCAGCTGACGCGCGCTCCGGCCTCCAACGTTCCGCCCAATGTGATGGACGTGATGGCCGGGTCCATCGACATCATGCAGGACCGCATCACCCGCTCCCGCCTGGCCGGCGAGCCGCCGGACGTGCTGATCGCCCCCCGCCTCGCCCACATCGGCATCCTGGAGTTCGACCGCGCGGAGGAGGTGGTGGAGATCGGCTACGGCGCTGCCTCGATCCTCAAGCCGGCGCTGGAACTGGCCCTGCGCCGGGCGTAGCCGCGCTCAGACGGAAGCCGCCGGCCACATCCAGGTCAGCTCGTGCTTGTTGTGGTTCAGGTGCAGCACCCGCCCGCCGGGGATGGCGGCGAAGGCGCGGGCCGTCTCGTGGTCGGTCTCGGCCTGGAACTTCAGCGTGCAGATGAAACGCTTGGCCAGCCCGCTCTCCATCCACTGGTTCACCAGCCGCAGCAGGCGCGTGGGGTAGCAGATCACGTCGCAGCACAGCCAATCCACCGGACCGACGTCCTGCGGCTTCAGGCCGAAGGCGCTCTCCTGGCGGAACTCGATGCGCGGCAGGGCGGCGATGGCCGGGTCGAGCGGTGCCTTGTCGACGCTGACCACGCTGGCACCCAGCTCGTGCAGCACCCAGCTCCAGCCGCCGGGACAGGCGCCGAGGTCGATGCAGCGGTCGCCCGGCCCCGGCTGTTCGCCGAACAGGGTCAGCGCTTCCCACAGCTTCAGATAGGCGCGGTTGGGCGGCACCGTCCGGTTCTCGACGAAGGTGACCTCGCCGTGGCGGTAGGGGCTGGAGCAGCGCGCCGCCGCGACGATGGTGTTTTCGTCCAGCAGCGTCCAGGAGCCCAGCGGCGCCGTCGGCAGCGGCGACGGGAAGACCACCGGCTTGGCCGAGACATGGGGCAGGTTGTCCTGGATCAGGCTGGCCCGACGGTGATGGCGCAGCGTCCAGAGCGCCCAGTTGCGCTGGATGGAGCGGAGCGCCCGCGCGCCCTCCTTGATCGACGCGAACTCGATCCGCACCGGGTCGTGCCAGATGTTCTGTGCCCAGGCCGCCGGACGCGCCGGCCCATCGGCGAAGACCAGCCGGTCCTCCACCGCCGCCACGTCGCCCAGTTCGGCCACGAGGTCCTGAACGAAGCCCTCGGGCGCCAGATAGATGGTCTGCCCCAGAGGGGTCTGCGCCGGGGTCGCGCGGGCGGACGAAGTGTCGGATGAGTCGCTCATGCCGAGGGGCTAGCGCCCCTGGCGTTCGATTGCAAGAGTGCGGTCGAAGAAATCGGCGATCTCCGCGTTCATTCGCTCGTGGAAGGCGGCCCGGTCGAAACCCGGCGGGTCCCAGGCGGGCGGCCCGACCTCCGCCGCGATGGCGGCGGGTACGGGCATCAGGAAGGCGAAATGCCCGGCATCGCGCACGACTTCGTACTCGAACGGCACGGGCAATCGTTCACGCAGTTTCTCGACCTGGGAGCCCGCGATCTGTTCGTCCCGCTCCGCCCGGTACAGGCGGATGGGGATCGTCACCCCGGCGAGGCCGCCCTTGGAGAACGGAACGCCGACGGGCGCCATCAGGACGGCGGCACGGATGCGCGGGTCGCGCGCCGCGACACGAGCCTGCGTCTCCTCGTTCCCAAGATGACAGAACCGCTCACCGGCGGGCGGGGTGCGGCAATGGGCGGTGATGCGCCCCAGGTCCGCCACGCCGCCGGCCGCCACCAGAACCGTGTAACCACCGGCCGAGAAGCCGAAGGCGCCGATGCGGTCGCCGTCGAGCCGGCCAGCCAGATCCGGGTCTGCCAGAACGTAATCGAGCGCAGCGGAAAGCTGGGCCGGGCGGTTCCGCCACATCCGTTCCGTGCCGGCATCCCGGTCGTCGTCGAAGGCATTGCCGCGGTGATGGACCGCCGCGACCACATAGCCGCGCCGGGCCAGCGCCATGGCGGTGTCCGCGTGCCCGAAAGCGCTCCCCCCGGACCCATGAGACAGCATCACCAGCGGGTGGCGCCCCTCGGCCACCGGCGCGCCCTCCGCCACCCGGAACGTGAAGGGGCCGCGTCGCACCGGCGTTTCCGGCACGTCCGTCGGATACCACACCACCACGCGCGCGGCCCCGCCGTCCGCCGGGTTGGTGAAGGACAGCGCGCGCATGCCCACCTCCGCCGCGGCGGCCCCAGCCCAGAGGACCGCGGCCCCGATGATCAGCAGCCACCCCATTCGCAGCACCGCATCCTCCCACCACTTGAAGAAGGGCATCGACGACGGAGGTAGCCGCATGCCCCGTTCGCCAGGGCTGTGACATTCCGCCGCAATCCGCTCAAATTTGGCCGTCATGATTCAGATCAATTGACAATCATTCTCAGTCGCAGCACATTGGCCCCAGCAAGACCGCACAACATGCACCGCTGCCGGGGGCCCATGTACGTCTGCATCTGCCACGCGCTGAACGACAAGCAGGTTACCAAGGCGCTGGAGAACGGCGCCCGCACCCCGGCCTCCGTTTTCCGGCATTACGAGCGTCAGGTCCAGTGCGGCAAATGCGTGCCGATGATGCGGGACATGGTGCAAAGCCACTGCGCGAACCAATGCCCGACCTGCCCAGGCCACGCTGCGCCCCAGCGTCCCGCCACGCTGCCGGAACCGGCCAACGCCGAAAACTTTCCTTACGGCATTGCGGCCGAGTGACGGGCTTCGCTCCACTTCACCTCCTCAAATCTCTTCAACAACACGCCGCGGTCCGCACCAGCGCTCAAGCAGAATTCGGCGCCTGATTGCCGTTGAGCACGATTTTAATCCAGACGGCATGCGTGTTATTCGGGAACAGAACGGTCGTTTCGCACCATTTTCTTTCGAATGGCCCCATCCTTTAGGCTGCGACAAATCGCCATAGACTTACACTCCTGGCCCGCTTGACGGGGCGGGATCGATCGTGCAGAAAGTGTTCAACCGGATTCAAGAAATCCGAAGCATTCGGAGCGGCACGGAACGCTTCTGACTGGGCAGGATACACAAAAAGTCAAGTCCTTTGGAACTGGAATTGCTTTTCATACGTCTATGAAAGGCAACCGGATGGACTTCCTATTTTGGCGCCGCAGCAATGCATTTTTGCAATGCACAGGCCTTTTTGGTGTCCTGCGTGCGACGCCGAGCCGGAACTCCGGCCGCACATCCGGTCGAAGGGTTCCCGAGGGATCCGAAGGGAGGAGCAAGAGATGAGCCGCCGCAACCGGCACGCCCATGACACCAAATGCCGTTCCCTGCTTCAGACCACCGCCGACCGGCTCGACCGGTTGCGGTCTCAGGTGGAGCGGTTCGGTCTCGAGGGTCACGAGGGCATGAGCCGGGACGTGCTGGAGCGCACGCTGGACGCCCTGCGTGGCCAGCACAACCGTTTGTCAGCCCGCGTCGAGGCAGCGCGCATCGCCACGGACGACGCTTGGCCCTTCGCCCGGGCGATCGCCGACCAGACGGCGGCGGAGTTGACGGACGGACTTGACAGCATGGAGGCCCGCCTGAAACGCGTGGCGGCCTGACCAGCGGCGGCCGGACGGTACCGGTTACTCAGCTTTGAGCAGCACAACGATCCCCTGCCCGGCCGACGGGCTGGCCGTTGACGCGCCGGGCAGGACGATGCGCACCACCGTTCCCTCCCCGGGGACGCTGTGCAGGTCCAGCCGCCCGCCATGGGCCTCCACGAAACGCTTGGCGAGCGGCAGCCCCAGCCCGGTGCCGGAATGGGCTTTGGTCATGTAGCTGGTCACTTGACGGAAGGGCTCAAGCGCGATCTGGATGTCCTCCGGCGACATGCCGATGCCGGAATCGGTGATCGTCAAAATCACGCAGCCATCCTCGCCGCGCACCGCATCGGCCCGCACACGGCCTCCCGCCGGCGTGAACTTGATGGCGTTGGACAGCAGGTTCAGCACGGCCTGACGCAGGCGCATGGCATCGGCCATCACCGTCAGGCCGTGCTCGACGGGCACACCCTCCACCCGCACGCCCTTCGGACCCGCCAGCGCCTCCATCAGTTCCAGGCATTCCCCCAACAGCACGGCGACCGGCACCGGCTCCGGATAGAGTTCCAGCCGCCCCGCCTCGACCTTCGCCATGTCCAGCACGTCGTTGACCAACGACAGCAGATGCTGGCCGGAGGCATGGATGCTGGCGATGTAGTCGTGATGCTTCGGCGGGCTCGGGCCGAACAGACCGGACAGCAGAGCCTCGCTGAAGCCGATGATCGCGTTCAGCGGGGTGCGCAACTCATGGCTCATATTCGCCAGGAAATCGGATTTGGCCAGATTGGCGGCCTCGGCGTGCTCCTTCTCGGCCTCCAGCCGGCGGCGCTGCTCCGCCAGCATGGCCTCGCGGGCGATGCGGGCCTCGCGTTCCGCATGGCGGCGGCGGCGGACGTGGCGCGTCACCACCAGCGACAGCACCAGCGTCGCCAAGCCGGCGCCCGCCGCACCGGCCAGGATGGTGGTGCGCGTTCGGTTCAACTGGCTGCTGATCTGCTCGAACGGGACGGCCACGATGATCGACCAACCGGTCTGCTGCGACCGGTGAACGAGCACCAACGCTTCTTGACCCTCCCGCGTCGTCGCTGAAAACAGCCCCGGATTCCGTTCCATCAGCCGGGGCACCATCAGGTCCCTGACCCTTTGGCCGACATGCCGCTCCGTGTCGTGGGACCGCGCGGCGATGACCATTCCGGGATCGACGACCGACACCGTCCAGGCCGCGGGGATTCCGGACCCGCGCAGCACGGCGTCGAGCCCCTCCAGCCCGACCGCCAGCGACAGCACATGGCGGATCGGCGTTCCCTCCGGGTCATCCGGGTCCAGAACCGGCGCGCGGACGATCAGCGCCGGACGGCCCGGCGGCCCGCCCGGAGGCAGGACACCACCAACCACCGTCTTCCGCGAGGCGGCCACTTGCCGGGTGACGTCGTCCAGACGCGGCGGCGGCAAGGCAGCGCCCAGCGGGTACTGGGTGTGGAACAGAAGGGACATGTCCTCCACCGCGACCAGCCCCATCGCCAGCCAGCCCGGCTGGCTGCGCACGGCCTCCGCGGCTTCCGATTTCAACAAGGGAAGATCGTTCACCGTCCTGCGGCTCAACGCCGCCAGAAGCTCGAGAGGTCGTGCCTTGCTTTCCAGCTCGCGGTCGATCGCGACCATCACCGAACGGGCCTGAGCCGCAAGTTCCGCCGCCAGCACGTCCTGTTGCCGGAGATCCAGAATCCAGACCACCACCGCCAGGAACAGCAGCAGCGGGGCGATGGCGGCGAGCCCCAGACCAAGCGTCGACGAGGGCAGTCGCAAGGCACTCTCCGACCGTTGACTGAAACGGAATGGCGTACGGGCTGGAAAGGGAAAGGCGGCGCGCTTCTCACCCCAATGGGTCGCCCGCATCCACCCGCCTGTCAAGCCCGCCGGTTGCCGCTCCCCCTCGCTCACCCCACCGCCGCGAGGATGCGGGCGAGTTCCACCGCCGTTTTGACCCCCATCTTCTCGAAGACGTGGGCGCGGTGCACCTCGACGGTCCGCATGCTGATCCCCAACTCGTCGGCGATGACCTTGTTCAGCTTGCCGGCCACCACCAGCGCCATCACCTGCCGTTCGCGCTGGGTCAGGGTGGCCAGCCGGGCGGCCACGCCGGCCTGCCCGGCCTGCCGTACCCGCTCCCCGGCGTCGAAGGCCAGCGCCTCGATCACCCGATCGACGAGGTCGTTGTCGTTGAAGGGCTTCTCCACGAAATCGCGGGCGCCCTTCTTCAGCGCCGACACGGCGATGGGGACGTCGCCATGGCCGGTCAGGAACAGAACGGGCATCCGGCAGCCCATGGCGGCCAGCCGGTCGAACAGCTCCAGCCCGCTCATCCCCTCCATGCGGATGTCCAGGAGAAGACAGCCGCTCATGGCGGGATCGTAATCGGCAAGGAACGCCTCCGCCGACGGCCAGGAGGCCACCGGCACATTGCGCGACTGGAACAACCAGCCCATGGCGTCGCGGATCGCCTCGTCGTCGTCGACGATGTGCAGCTTCGGCTCACACATCGGCGGCTCTCTCGTCGTGGGAAATCGCCACGCCGCTCATCGGCGGTTCGGACAGGACCGGCAGGGAGAAGAGGAACACGGTGCCGCCATCCGGCGCGGGCTCGAACCACAGCCGCCCCTGGTGGTGCTCGATGATGGACCGGCAGATGTTCAGGCCCATGCCCATGCCCTCGGTCTTTGTGGTGAAGAAGGGAGAAAACAGTTTTTCCGCATTTTCGGGCGAAATGCCACAACCGCGGTCCTGGATGCGCGTCAGGAGCGCCCCGTCCAGCGCCTGCACCGTCACGCTCAGCCGGCGGCGGTCGCGGCGCGTCGCCGCCATCGCTTCGATGCCGTTGCGCATCAGGTTCACCACCACCTGCTGCAGCAGGATGCGGTCGGCTATCACAGCCGGCAGGCCACGCCCCACCTCCAGCACCAGCTTCACCCCCTGCTGGCGGGCGTCGGCCTCCATCAGCGCGACGCAATCCTCCAGCACCCGTGACAGGCAGCAGGGGGCGACGTTGGGTTCGCTCTTGCGCACGAAATCGTGGATCCGGCGGATGATCTGGCCGGCCCGCCTGGCCTGCCCGGACAGCTTCTCCAGCGCCGTCGCCAGCTCCTCGGGCCGGATGCTGCCGGCCTGAAGACGGTTGAGGCAACCGGTGCAGTAGCTGGCGATGGCCGAGAGCGGCTGGTTCAGCTCATGCGCCAGAGTCGAGGCCATTTCGCCCATGGTGATCAGCCGCGCCGTCTGCTGAAGCCGCTCCTGCTGCTGGCGGGCCAGCTCCTCCGCCCGCTTGCGCTCGGTGATGTCGAGGACGGAGCCCATCCAACCGGTGTGCCGCCCCTTGGCGTCGATCAGCGGAGCCTCGTAGATCAGAGCGTCGAACCGCTCGCCGTTGGCCCGGCGGAAACGCAGCTCGAAGCCGTTGGCCGGCGCGTTGCCGGCCAGGACGGCGCGGAAGACCTCTTCGGTGTGGGCAAGATCCTCGGGCAGCCAGTAGGGCATCACCGGCCCGGCCCCGACCAGTTCCTCCGCCGTCCAGCCGACCATCCGGCAGAAGGCCGGGTTCACGTAGATGATCCGCCCGTCGAGATCGCGGGCGCGCATGCCAACCGTCAGGCTGTCCTCCATCGCCTTGCGGAAGGCGTGCTCGGCGCGCAGCGCCTCCTCCGCCCGGATGCGCCGGGCGATGTGGCGGCGCACCGCCCACAGGCTCCACAGCGCCGAAACGGTCAGCGCGAAGATGGCGGCGATCAGGATGTTGCGCCCGAGGTTGCCGGACAGCTGGTGCAGCGTGGCGACCAGGGTCAGGCCGTGCCCCGGCGGATCGAAGGGAACGACGTGGCTGCGCCGCGGCTCCGGCATGGCGATGCGCGACTTCGTCCCCAGCACCGCTCCGTAGGGGTCGACGACCTCCAGCTGGTAGCGCTGGGCAAACCACCAGGGAACGTGATGGGTCAGCAGGGCGTCGATCGACAGCACGCCGGCGAGCGCGCCGGCGAACCGGTCCCCGCGGAAGATGGGGATGACGATCTCGAAGGCGGTGTCCGCGGCGCCCAGCCGATAAGGCGCCGAATAGGCCCGGCGGCCCGAGGAGCGGGCGATCAGGAAGGCGTCGGCGCGCGGGCTGGGGCCGAAGGCGTCGTCCAGCGCCGGCCCGTCCTCCACCGGCGGTTCCGACCGCACCGGGCGGCCCTGCGGGTCCAGCCGCACCACCCGCTGGATCGCCGGATTCACCGTCACGATGTGGCGCGCCATCACCGAGTAGTTCACCGGGGTGGTGTCCTCGCGCCCCAGCGATTCGGCGAGATATTGCAGCTTCTCCTCGTCGGAGGTGAGCTGGAAATGGAGATTCTGCTCCACCCACAGCACATCCTTGATGAGGGTGAGCGTTTCCTCCTCCCGCTCGCTGCGGTGGAGCACCCACAGGAAGACGCCGAACAGAAGGACGACCAGCGCCATCGCCACGATGGGCATCGCCTGCACCGGGCCGCGCTGGCCAAGACCGTGGGCGGTGCTGGCCGCACCGCCGCTCATGGGGGGAAGAGGTGTTGGCACGGCAACCAATGCGTCACGTTCACAGCTACGGATTTCCACAATAGCGTCGGCGGCGAAATTATCGAACAATGAAAGAATATCAAAGGCCGCACCATCAGTCCGGCCAACAACAAGTGGAGGATGACCCCTATGAAGTTCGTTTCGCTGCTGTGCGCCACCGTCGCCGCCGGCTGCCTGATGGCCGCCACCGCCGCCACCGCGCAGGAGCCGATCGTCATCAAGTTCAGCCACGTCGTCGCTCCGGAGACCCCGAAGGGCAAGGGCGCCGAGAAGTTCAAGCAGCTGGCCGAGCAGCGCACCGGCGGCAAGGTGAAGGTCGAGGTCTATCCGAACAGCCAGCTCTACAAGGACAAGGAGGAGCTGGAGGCCCTGCAGCTCGGCGCCGTGCAGATGCTGGCTCCGTCGCTGGCCAAGTTCGGCCCGCTGGGCGCCAAGGAATTCGAGATCTTCGACCTGCCCTACATCTTCCCCTGCAAGGCCGCCCTGGTGAAGGTCACCACCGGCCCGATCGGCATGCAGCTGTTCCAGAAGCTGGAGAACAAGGGCATCACCGGTCTGGCCTATTGGGACAACGGCTTCAAGATCATGAGCGCCAACAAGCCGCTGCACGCCATGGCGGACTTCAAGGGCCTCAAGATGCGCATCCAGTCGTCGAAGGTGCTCGACGCCCAGATGCGCGCGCTCGGCGCCCTGCCGCAGGTGATGGCCTTCTCCGAGGTCTATCAGGCCCTGCAGACCGGCGTCGTCGACGGCACCGAGAACCCGCCGTCCAACATGTACACCCAGAAGATGCACGAGGTGCAGAGCCACGCCACGCTCTCCGACCACGGCTATCTGGGTTACGCGGTCATCGTGAACAAGAAGTTCTGGGACGGCCTGCCGGCCGACGTCCGCACCCAGCTCGACGGCGCGATGAAGGAAGCGACCGAGTACGCCAACAACATCGCCCAGGAAGAGAACGACAAGGCGCTGGAGGCGATGAAGGCCGCCGGCAAGACCAAATTCTACGAGCTGACCAAGGACGAGCGCGCGTCGTGGCGCCAGGCCATGCTGCCGGTCCATCAGGACATGGCGTCGCGCGTCGGCAAGGAACTGCTGGCCAGCATCAAGACCGAGACCGACGCCGCCAAGTGCGAGTGATCAAGAGCGTCTGATCGGGCGGCCCGGCCGCCCGGTCCAATCAAGCAAGACCAACGCACAGCCCCCGGCAAGCGCCCGCTCACTCGACGCGGGCGCTTCCTCCTGCGCGCGGAGCCACCATGCCCATGAAAATCCTAGACCATCTGGAAGAGGTTATTATCGCCTTCCTGATGGCCGCGGCGACGACGATCATCTTCGTCTCCGTCGCTCACCGTTACGCCGCCGGTTTCCCCATCATCCAGGACTACATCCTCCACTGGAATCTGGCCTGGGCGCAGGAGCTGTGCATCTACATGTTCGTCTGGATGGCGAAGTTCGGCGCCGCCTACGGTGTCCGTACCGGCATCCATGTGGGTGTGGACGTTCTCATCAACAAGCTGTCCACGCCCCTGCGAGCGAAATTCATCGTGTTCGGCCTGCTGGCCGGCGCCACCTTCACCGGCGTGGTCGGCACGATGGGGTCCACCTTCGTCTGGCACATGTCGGACACCGAGCAGGTGTCGGCCGACCTGGAATGGCCGATGTGGATCATCTATCTGGCGATCCCGCTCGGCTCCTACCTGATGTGCTTCCGCTTCCTTCAGGTGATGGTGAACTTCCTGCGCACCGGCGAGCTGCCGCACCACGACCACGGCCATGTCGAGGGTCTGGAGGAGGACATCACCGACCCGCAGCGCGCCGCGCAGGACGTCAACTGGTACGAGATGGACGACAACCTGCACCCGCACGACATCGCCCATCACGAGGGCCGCAAGCCCGGCAACGGCCCTGATTCCGCTAAGGGACCGAAGGAGAACGACCGATGAACGCCGCCATCATCTTCGGCCTCCTGCTGGTCCTGATGCTGACCGGCATGCCGATCTCGATCTCGCTCGGCCTGACGGTTCTGACCTTCCTCTTCACCATGACCCATGTGCCGATCGAGGCCGTGGCGCTGAAGCTGTTCACCGGCATCGAGAAGTTCGAGATCATGGCGATCCCGTTCTTCATCCTGGCCGGCAACTTCCTGACGCACGGCGGCGTGGCCCGACGCATGATCAACTTCGCCACGGCGATGGTCGGCCACTGGCACGGCGGCCTCGGCCTTGCCGGCGTGATGGGCTGCGCCCTGTTCGCGGCGGTGTCCGGCTCCAGCCCGGCGACCGTGGTGGCCATCGGCTCCATCGTGCTTCCGGCGATGGTCGCGCAGGGCTTCCCGAAGCAGTTCGGCGCCGGCGTCATCACCACCTCGGGCGCGCTGGGCATCCTGATCCCGCCGTCCATCGTGATGGTGATGTACTGCGTCGCCACCAGCGGCAGCCCGAACGCCGCCTCGGTCGGCCAGCTCTTCATGGCGGGCGTCATCCCCGGCCTGATGCTGGCCTTCGTTCTGGGCGGCGTCACCTGGTACCGCGCGCGCAAGTTCGGCTACCCGCGCCTACCCAAGGCCAGCCTGGGCGAGCGCTTCAAGGCCTTCCGCGAAGCGATCTGGGGCCTGTCGCTGATCGTCATCGTCATCGGCGGCATCTATTCCGGCATCTTCACGCCGACCGAAGCCGCGGCGATGAGCGCCGTCTACGCCTTCATCATCGCGGTCTTCGTCTACAAGGACATGCCGCTGCGCGGCGTGCCGAAGGTGCTGCTGTCCTCGGCCAGCATGTCGGCGATGCTGCTCTACATCATCACGAACGCGGTGCTGTTCTCGTTCGTGCTGACGTCGGAGAACATCCCGCAGGCCATTGCCGACTGGATCGTCAGCCAGGGTCTGGGCGTGATCGCCTTCCTGCTGGTGACGAACATCCTTCTGCTGATGGCCGGCAACTTCATGGAGCCGTCGTCCATCGTGCTGATCATGGCGCCGATCCTGTTCCCGGTCGCCATGAAGCTGGGCATCGACCCGGTCCATTTCGGCATCATGATGGTCGTGAACATGGAGGTCGGCATGTGCCATCCCCCGGTGGGCCTGAACCTCTACGTCGCGTCGGGCATCACCAAGATGGGCATCACCGAGCTGACCGTGGCCGTCTGGCCGTGGCTGCTGGCGATGCTGGGCTTCCTGGTGCTGATCACCTACGTGCCGATCATTTCCACTTGGCTGCCGCGCGCGCTGGGGATGATGTAATCCCCTGCCCGCGGGCAATGGCCCACAAGGAAAACCCCTCGCCGGATCGCTCCGGCGAGGGGTTTTCTCTTTTCGGAGAAGCCCGGCTCCGTCACGCCTTTTTGACGAATTCCGACTTCAGGTTCATCGCGCCGATCCCGTCGATCTTGCAGGCGATGTTGTGGCCGTCGGCCCCGTCGACCAAACGGATGTTCTTCACCTTGGTGCCGCCCTTGACGACCAGGGACGAGCCCTTCACCTTCAAATCCTTGATGACCGTCACCGCGTCGCCGTCGCTCAGCGCGTTCCCGTTGGCGTCCCGCACCCCTTGATCCGCCGCCGCGTCCGCACCCGCGCCGCCTTCGGCCTGCGGGTTCCATTCATGGGCGCATTCGGGGCAGATCCACAGCATGCCGTCCTGATAGACATGCTCGGAGTTGCATTTCGGGCACTTCAATCCGTCGTCCATATCATCCTCGCCGTTCGGGAGCGGCATCCTAGTGCGGGGCACCAGTGTGGCGAAGCGAAATCCGGAAACGCAACGTGCCCGCGGCGGGCATTTCCTCCCGCCGCGGGCACGTTGCGTGTCATCGTAAGGCCGTTTACGCCGCCTTGATCGAGGCCAGGAACTTCTGCACCTCGTCGCGCAGATCGACGAAGCGCGCCTGGAGGGTCTGGGCGACCTCCACCGACTCGCGGGCCGCCGTCGCCACCTCCGACGAGGCGCCGGAAGCGACCGCGATGCTGCGGGTCACGGTGTCGGCCTCGCCGGCCACGGTGCGGACCTTCTCGGCGATTTCGCCGGTCGCGGCCAACTGCTGCTGGACCGAGGCGGCGATCTCCGCCGAGCGCTGGCTGAGCTGGCCGATGGTTTCGGTGATGGCGCCGATGGCCGAAACGGTCTCCTGGGTGACCGACTGGATGGCGCCGATCTGGGTGGCGATCTCCTCCGTCGCCTTGGCGGTCTGGCTGGCGAGATTCTTCACCTCGCTGGCCACCACGGCGAATCCCTTGCCGGCCTCCCCGGCCCGCGCCGCCTCGATGGTCGCGTTCAAGGCCAGCAAGTTGGTCTGCCCGGCGATCGAGGTGATGAGGCTGGTGATCTCGCCGATCTTAGCGGCGCCGGCCGCCAGCGCCTCCACCGTCTTGCGGCTGGCGTCGGCGCGGTCGATGGCCTGGGCGGACATGGCCACCGACTGCTTCACGCTCTCGGCAATGCTGCGGATCGACTGGGTGAGCTGCTCCGCCGCCGCGCTGGCGGTCTGGACGGTGCGGCTGGTCTCGTCGGCGGCTCCGGCCACCGAGGCGTTGCACTGGTCGGCGCGCAGCGCGCTCTCCAGCATGCTGCCGGCGCTGCCCTTCATCTGCGCGGCGGCGGTCGAGGCCTCGCCGACCGTCGCCTGGACCGAGCGGTCGAAGGCGGCGGCAAGGCGGGTCAGCCGCTCGCCCCGCTGCGCCTCCTCCGCCTGCCGGGCGAGCTTATCGGCTTCGAGCTGCTGGCGGTGCTGGGCGTTCTGGCGGAGCATGTCGATGGTGCGGGCCATTGCCCCCATCTCATCGCGGCGGTCCAACGCCGGCACGGCGACCGCGTAGTCGCCCTGGGCCAGCCGCCCGACCATCGCGGTAATCTGCATCAGCGGGCGCGTGATGGCCGAGACGACAAGGTAGAGCGCCGCCATGATGGCGAGGAAGGCGACCGCCCCGACGGCGATCTGGGTCGCCGCGTCGGCGGTCACCCGCGCCTCCACCCGGTCGGTGCGCAGGCGCAGGACGAACTCGCCGATGGTCTTGCGCTGCCCGGCCTGCCCGCCGACGATCGGCTTCACCACCTCGATGAAGCCCTTCGCGGCCTTGGTGTCACCGACCTCCGCGACCAGCTTGGCCTTGTCGTCGCGCACCAGGGCGCCGAGGAAGTCGGGGTCGGAGGACGGCGCCTTGGCGACCTCGCGCACCTGTTCGGTGTCGAAATCGTAGAGCGGGATCGCCGCGGCGCGGGCCTGGAGCGCGGCCACCATGTCGGCCCGCGCCGCCAGCGTTTCCTTGGCCTGGTTGGCCGAGCCATGCACGCCCCAGGCGATGGCCAGCACCTGATAGACCAGAAGCACGCCGCCGATCAGCAGCATCGCCCGCAGGCGCAGCCCCACACCGCCGCCCTGATGTCCGCCGTCCGTCATGATCCGCCCTTTTCTCTTTCTGAACAAACGGTTGCCAAACGATCGGCGCCCGAAGGCGACCGCCTTCGCGCTATTGAGTTGCCTTGAAGCCGGCTTCGAGCTTCGCCAGAACCGCCTCGGCGTCCGGAGTCTTCTTCGACACGACGATGTAGACGTCCAGGCTCTGGACCGGCGTCGCCTTCAACTCGGCGAGCGTCTTTCCGCCCAGGGCCTGCTGCATCGGCAGCGAATATTGCAGCAGCGTCGGCGCCCGCCCGGCCTGGAGAAGCTGAAGCGCCTGATCGGCGGTGCGCGCGTCGACCATCTGCACCTTGTTGGCCGGATCCTCCATCCAGGCGCGCCAGCCGCCGTAGGAATAGCCGTTCAGCGCGATGACCGCCTTGCCCGACAGATCCTCCTTCGCCTTGACCGCCGGGGCTTCACCGATGCCGTAGGCGTTCAGCTCGATCCGGGCAATGGGGGCGGCGCTGATCAGTGTGGTGCCGTCGAACTCCTTGACCGTGCGGATGCCCAGGAAGATGTGGAACTCACCGTCCGCGATTCCGGAAAAGAGGCGGCGGGCCGGGGCCGATTCGGCGGTGTAGGCGATCCCGGCGGCCTTGGCGGCCTTGTCGAACGCCTCGATCAGGCTGCCCTTAGCCGCCCCGCCGTCGGTCTGGGTGTAGGGCGGAAATTCCACATAGCCGAGCTTGCCCCCGTCCGCCCGCGCCGCGGCGATTCCCGGAGCGGCCATACCGGCAACGGCTCCGACCATGGCTCCGATCAGGCTGGCGAACACCCCCGCCCGCAGCGTCCGCCGGGCGCCTCCGGCAACATTCGCGATCATACGGCTTCCCCTTGCTGTGTCGTTCCGCGCTCGCAGCGGCCTTGCTCCGCCTTATGCGAGTATTTTTCTGAAAACATACATCTTTCAGGGACGCGTCTCCACAAGGATAGGGCTGCAATATTGAAATCTGATGGCGGTCCTTAAACAATCCTGACCGGTTGCGGAAAGCCGTAAGCCGGACATAAGCTGACCGCCGCTTTCCCCGCGCCGAGGCGTCCTCCCGTGAACTCCGTCTTCCTGCCGACCGCCTGCCCGCACGACTGCCCCAGCACCTGCGCCCTCGAAGTGGAGCGGGTCGCGCCGGACCGCATCGGCAAGGTCCGCGGGGCCGCCGCCAACAGCTACACCGCGGGCGTCATCTGCGCGAAGGTCAGCCGCTACGCGGAGCGCGTCCATTCCCCCGACCGGCTGAAGCGGCCCCTTCGGCGCACCGGCCCCAAGGGCTCCGGCCAGTGGGCGGAAATCGGCTGGGACGAGGCGCTGGACCGCATTGCCGACGCCTTCCTGGACGCCGAGCGGGTCCACGGCGCAGAGGCCGTCTGGCCCTATTTCTACGCCGGCACCATGGGGCTGGTGCAGCGCGGCGGCATCCAGCGGCTGCGCCACGCGAAGGGCTATTCCCGGCAGATCAGCACAGTCTGCGACACGCCGGCCAATATGGGCTGGCTGGCCGGACACGGCGACATCCGCGGCGCCGACCCGCGCGAGATGGCCGACAGCGACCTGATCGTGAACTGGGGCGGCAATCCGGTGGCGACCCAGGTCAACGTAATGACCCACGTCAGCCGCGCCCGCAAGGGCCGTGGGGCGAAGCTGGTCACCATCGACCCCTACCGCACCGGCACGGCGGAGGTATCGGACCTGCATCTGATGCTGCGCCCCGGCACCGACGGCGCGCTGGCCTGCGCGGTGATGCACGTCCTGTTCCGCGAGGGGCTGGCCGACCGCGCCTATCTCGACCGCTACGCCGCCGGGGCCGACCGGCTCGAAGCGCATCTCGCCACCCGCACTCCTGAATGGGCGGCAGCGATCACCGGCCTGACGGTGGAGGAGATCGTCGGCTTCGCCCGCCTCTACGGCACGACCAAGCGCAGCTATCTGCGGCTGGGCTACGGGCTGACGCGCGCCCACAACGGGGCGGCGCAGATGCACGCGGTGTCCTGCCTGCCGGTGGTCACCGGCGCCTGGGCGCACAAGGGCGGCGGGGCGCTCTACTGTTCCTCCGGCATCTACAGCATCGACCGCACCCTGTCGGAGGGGCTGGACCGGCTGGACACGTCGGTGCGCGGCTTCGACCAGTCGCGCATCGGCGCGGTGCTGACCGGCGAGGACATCGCCGGCGGCCCCCCGGTCACCGCCATGCTGATCCAGAACACCAACCCGGCGGCGATCTGTCCGGACAGCGCCCGCGTGCGCCGCGGCTTCCTGCGCGACGACCTGTTCGTGGCGGTGCACGAGCAGTTCATGACCGACACGGCGCAGCTGGCCGACATCGTCATCCCCGCCACCACCTTCCTGGAGCATGACGACCTCTACCGCGGCGGCGGGCAAATGCACATCCTGATCGGCCGCAAGGTGATCGAGCCGCAGTTCGAGGCGCGCGAGAACCACTGGGTGATTTCCGAACTGGCGCGCCGCGTCGGCGCCGAGCATCCCGGCTTCGGCATGAGCGCTCTGGAGATCATCGACTCCATGCTGAAGACCTCCGGCCTGACCGACGCCGCCACCTTGACCGAGCAGCGCTGGATCGACGCCCAGCCGGATTTCGAGACCTCGCATTTCCTGAACGGCTTCGCCTTCCCGGACGGGCGCTTCCGCTTCGCGCCCGACTGGGCGGCGCTCGGTCCCTACGGCGCCGGCCAGTTGCCCTACCTGCCGGACCACATGGCGCCGGGCCGCCCGGCCGACGCCGAGCACCCCTTCCGCCTCGTCACCGCCCCGGCGCGGCAGTTCCTCAATTCCAGCTTCACCGAGACGGTGACCGCCCAGCGCCGCGAAGGCCGCCCCACCGCGCTGATCCATCCGGAGGACGCCGCGGACCTCAGCCTGGCCGATGGCGACGCCGTGCGGCTCGGCAACGGGCTGGGCAGCGTCGTCGTCCACGCCAAGCCCTTCGCCGGGGTGCCGCGCGGCGTGGTGATCGTGGAGGGCATCTGGCCAAACAGCGCCTTCCTGGAGGGGATCGGCATCAACACCCTGACCTCGCCGGAGCCGATCCCGCCAGCCGGCGGTGCCGCCTTCCACGACACGGCGGTGTGGCTGCGCGCCGCCTGAGCCGAGCCCGGCATCCATCACCGGACATGATCCATCCCATCTGAACAAATCGTTTTTCAAGATGGCCGGACTGCCCTAGCCTCCCTCTGCGGATCATCGAAAGCGGAGGGCGGCGCGATGCCGGTTCACACCACACTGACCCAGCGCCTGGGCCTGTCCCACCCCATCGTCCAGGCCCCGATGGCCGGGGGCGCCGACACGGCGGACCTCGTCGCGGCGGTGGGCGAGGCGGGCGGCATCGGCTTCATCGGGGCGGCCTACCTGAGCCCGGAGCAGATTGCCGAACGGGCACGGACGATCCGCGCCCGGACCGCCCGCCCCTTCGGAATCAATCTGTTCGCCCCCCTGCCCGCGCCCGACGCGCCGGACGCCGAAACGATGGACGCGGCGGTCGCCCGCATCGCGCGCTACCACGCCGACCTCGGCCTGCCCGCTCCCGGGACACCGGCTCTCGGCGCCGACGGCTTCGCCGCCCAACTGGCGGCGGCGCTGGACTGTGGGGCGTCGGCCTTCAGCTTCACCTTCGGCATCCCGCCCGCCGACGCGCTGGCCGCCATCAAGGCGCGGGGCATGCTCCTGATGGGCACGGCGACCAGCGTCGAGGAGGCCGTTGCGCTGGAGAGGGCGGGCATGGACGCCGTGATCGCCCAGGGGGCCGAGGCCGGCGGGCACCGCGGCAGCTTCGCAACGGGCCCGGGAGAGGTGGATTTCGCCGCCGGACTGGTCGGCACCATGGCGCTCGTTCCACAGGTGGCGGACGCGGTTGACCTGCCGGTGCTGGCGTCCGGCGGCATCATGGACGGGCGCGGCATCGCGGCGGCGCTGGCGCTCGGCGCCGCCGGGGTGCAAATGGGCACCGCCTTCCTGACCTGCGCGGAGGCCGGCATCCCCGAGGCGCACAAGCAAGCGATCCTCGACGCCCGCGAGACCGAGACGCGGGTGACCCGCGCCTTCTCGGGCCGCCCGGCACGCGGGATCGTGAACCGGGTCATGGACGACATCGCGGACGGCGATGCCCTTCCCTTCCCCTTGCAGAACACGCTGACCCGCCCGATGCGCACCGCCGCGGCGCAGCACGGCCGGGCGGAGTTCCTGTCGCTGTGGGCCGGACAGGGCGTCCGTCTGGCGCGGCGGCAGACGGCGGCGGAATTGATGGCACGGCTGGCGGGCGAAACCGACGCCGCGGTCCGGCGCCTGACCGGAAAGAACTGACCGGCAAGGACTGACGGTCGGCGGTCAGCCCGCCACTGTGGCCTCGGCGCAGACGCGGTTGCGCCCGCCGCGCTTGGCGGTGTAGAGCGCCTCGTCGGAGCGGCGCAGCAGGGCCAGCAGATCCTCGCCGGGCCGGTATTCCGCGGCGCCGACCGACAGGGACACCGATCCGTAATTGGCGTTGCGCGTCCGGTTGATGATCTGCCGCGACCCCACGGAGGCGCGAAGCTGCTCGGCCACCTTCAGCGCGTTGGCGAGGGCGGTGTGGGGCAGGATAACGCTGAACTCCTCCCCGCCGTAGCGGGCGACGGTGTCGCGGCCCTTCACCCCCTCGGTCAGCACCTTGGCGACCAGTTTCAGCACATGGTCGCCGACGAGATGGCCGTGGACGTCGTTGAACCGTTTGAAATGATCGATGTCCACCATCAGCAGGGTCATCGGCATGCCGGTCTGCATCGCCTCCTCCGCGGCGGCGGCCAGCGCCAGATCGAAGCCGCGCCGGTTGGCGATGCCGGTCAGCCCGTCGGTCATCGCTTCCCGTCGCGCCGAATCCAGAACCACGCGCAGTTCGGCCAGTTGTTGGCTGGATTCGAGAAGCTGACTCTGCAGGCGGGTCTGGCGGTCGACGATGGCGGTCGTCTCCGCCGCGATGGCGGCCACCATGGCGCGCAGTTCGGCCAAGCTCATCGGCTGGTCCAGTTCCCCGCGGAAGCCGGCCAGGGTCTGCCCGTAGCGATCCGTCTCCGACCCGACGCTGCCCAACTGGTCGAGGATGCGTCCCAAGGCGACGCGCGCCCGCTCCGACGTCTCGCGGATGGCCTGGGCCTCGGCGTCGAGGGTGAAGAAGCGCTTGTACAGTTCGTCGCAATGGCCTTGCGACAGCGTGGCACCGTCGCGCTGGGCCAGTTCGATGGCCCGTGTCAGCTCCGGATTCTGCCCGCCAAAATAGGCGTACCAGAGGGTGAAGTTCTCGGGATTCGGCAAAAGGCCATGCGTGGCAATCCGATCCATGGCGCGGCTTGCGAGAATTCGCGCCGTCTCAAAATCCTGATCGCCCGCCATCTTGCCCGCCTTTCCACCGCGCTTTGAAAAAAATCTACCGCAGCGAGAAAGAGACGGGCAAGCGACTTTCGGGTTCGGTCATTATATTACAATCGATAAGAAATTTACTTACGATTCCCTCAGTTGCATTGGCCCACGGATTTCTCTGCGCAAACCGTCGTGCCATCGATCCAGATGGCGCCGGACAGATCGGCGTGCCGCAGGTCCGCCCCGCCCAGCCGCGCTCCGGTGAAGTCGGCCCTCTGAAGGATCGCGTTCACCAGTTTCGCGTTGCGCAGGTCCGTTTCTTTCAGGGAAGCCCCCGACAGGTCGGCCCGTGTGAAGTCGGCCTCGATCAGGCGTGCGCCGTCCAGCTTCACCCCCGGCATGGTGGCGCTGAAGAATTTCGCGCGGTAACCGTCGGTCTCCGACAGGTCGGCGTCCTTCAGCGTGGCCCGCTGGAATGTGGCGTCGCGCAGCATCGCCCCAGCCAGCTTCACCGACGACAGATCGCGCCCGTCGAAATAGCAGCGGCGCCAGTTCACCTTCGGCTGCGCCGGGTCGGTGCATTCGGCCAGAGCGGCGGAGGGAACCAGGGCTGTACCCAGGAAGGTGGCAAGTACCGCGAAGGCGGCGAAAATTGTCGTCTTCATGCGCCAACAGATAGTGTCGCACGGGCCGAATAACAAAGGGTCCGGCGCAACAAAAGGCGGTGGCGGGCCGCGACTTGCCGTCACGCCCCCTTCGGCGCGCGCAGCCCGACCGAACGCCCCGCCTGCGGCGGCATCGGCAGGGCGGCATGCTCGGCCGCGGTGCGGGCCAGCCGTCCCGCGGCGTCCGGAGCCAGCGGCACCGACCGGCGCTCCGCCAGATCGACATGGACCAGGACGAATTCGGCCGTGGCGGCGAGGAAGCCGTCCTCCTCATGGCGCATTTCGTGAAACAGATGCAGCCGCTTGGCGTCCGCGCCCAGGACCAGCGAGGTGAAGGTCAGCCCGTCGCCCTCCGTCACCTCGCGGGCGTAGGTCAGGTGCGCCTCCACCGCGAACATCGACCGCCCTTCCCCCTCCGCGTAAGCCTTGCCGATCCCGAAATGGTCGAGCACGGCGTCGGTCGCGTGGTCGAAGGCAAGCAGGTAATAGGCCACGTTCATGTGGCCGTTGTAGTCGATCCACTCCGGGCGGACGGTTTCCCGGTGCAGGCGAAGCGGGGTGGGCGAATGGTTCATGCCCTCAAGGATAAGCGATGCCGCCACGCTTTGGGAACCGGCTTGGAAGGTCGACCGGGCCGGTTCGAGCCAAACGGAAGACGCCCCCTTCCCCATCAGCGCGGGAAAGGAGGCGATGCTCCGGTTCAGGCGGCCCGCATCACACGCTGAAGTACTTCGCCCGCGGGTGGTGCAGGACGATGGCGGACGTGCTCTGCTCCGGGTGGAGTTGGTGCTCGTCGGACATCTCCACGCCGATCCGCCCGGCGTCGAGGAGCGTCAGAAGCTGCTCCTGGTCGGCGAGATTCGGACAGGCCGGGTAGCCGAAGCTGTAGCGGCTGCCGCGGTAGGCCTGCTGCAGCAGCTTCTCCTTGTCGCGGCTGTCCTCGGCGCCGTAGCCCAGCTCGGCGCGGATGCGGGCGTGGACGTACTCCGCCATGGCCTCGGTCATCTCCACCGACAGGCCGTGCAGGTAGAGATAGTCCTGGTAGCGGTTCTCGGCGAACCAGTCCCGCGCCACCTCGGCGCAATGCTGGCCCATGGTGACGATCTGCAGGCCCAGCACGTCGCGCTCGCCGTCGTTCACGTCGCGCAGGAAGTCGGCGATGCACTCGCCGTCCTCCTTGGCCTGACGCGGCAGGGTGAAGCGGGCGACCTCGCTGGTCCCGTTCTCGGCGAACAGGATGACGTCGTTGCCGTCGGCCGCCGCCTTCCAGTAGCCGTAGACCGCCTGGGGCCGCAGGATCTCCTCCTTCGCGGCGATCTGAAGGATGCGATCGAGCACCGGGCGAAGCTCCTTCTTCGCCCACTCCTTGAACTCCTCGAAGGACTTGCCGTCCTTCCGGTAGCCCCACTGGAGCTGGTAGAGCATCCGCTCGTTCAGGTAGGTCACCAGCGTCTTCAGCGGCACATGCTCGATCACCTTCGGCCCCCAGAAGGGCGGCGTCGGCACCGGCACGCCCTCGGCCAGACGGGCGCGACGGGCGCGGGCGGCGTCCTTGTCCACCGGGCCGACCGTGGCGCTGGTCGCCTGCCCCAGCACGCGGCGGCGGTTGACCGCCCGGCCCGCCCGCTTGGCCTGCTGGATGGCGAGTTGCTGGTCGAAGCTGCCGCCCACCACCTGATCCATCAGGGTCAACCCGTCGAAGGCGTCGCCGGCGTAGGCCACGCGGCCCGAGCCGTAGGAGGCCACGCAGTCCGTCTCGACATAGGCGCGGGTCAGCGCGGCGCCGCCGAGCAGGACGGGCACCTCCAGCCCCTCGCGGGTCATCTCCTCCAAGTTCTCGCGCATGACGACGGTGGACTTCACCAGCAGGCCGGACATGCCGACGGCGTCGGCCTTGTGCTCCTTCGCCGCCTGGATGATCGCGCCGACCGGCTGCTTGATGCCCAGGTTCACCACCTTGTAGCCGTTGTTGGTCAGGATGATGTCCACGAGATTCTTGCCGATGTCGTGGACGTCGCCCTTCACGGTGGCGAGCACCATGGTGCCCTTCTGCTGGCCGTCCAGCTTCTCCATGTGCGGCTCCAGCCACGCCACGGCGGCCTTCATGGTCTCGGCGGACTGGAGCACGAAGGGAAGCTGCATCTTGCCGGCGCCGAACAGCTCGCCCACCACCTTCATGCCGTCGAGCAGGTAGGTGTTGATGATCTCCAGCGGCGAATGGGTCTTCATCGCCTCGGCGAGATCGTCCTCCAGCCCGGTACGGTCGCCGTCGACGATGCGCTCCTTCAGCCGTTCCTCGACCGTCTCGGCGCGGGCCTTCTTCTTGGCGTCCGCGGCCTTGCGGCCTTCGAACAGCGCGATGAAGGCCTGGAGCGGGTCATACCCTTCCGCGCGGCGGTCGAAGATCAGATCCTCGGCGGTCTTGACCTCCTTCTCGGGGATCTGGTGCAGCGGCATGATCTTCGACACATGGACGATGGCGCCGGTCATGCCGCGCTTCACCGCGTGGTCGAGGAAGACCGAGTTCAGCACATGGCGCGCCGCCGCGTTCAGGCCGAAGGAGACGTTGGACAGGCCCAGGATGATCTGGCAGCCCGGCATCTCGCGGCTGATCGCCTCGATGCCTTCCAGCGTCCAGATGGCCAGCTTGCGGTCGTCCTCGTTGCCGGTGGCGATGGTGAAGGTCAGCGGGTCGAACAGCAGGTCGTGGGCCGGCAGACCGAACTCGTTGACCGCGAGGTCGTAGAGGCGCTTGGCGACGGCGAGCTTGCGCTCCGGCGTCTTTGCCATGCCCTCCTCGTCGATGGTCAGCGCGATCACCGCCGCGCCGAACTTCTTGGCGAGGGCGAGACGCTTGCGGGCCGGCTCCTCGCCGTCCTCGAAGTTGATGGAGTTGATGATCGCCTTGCCGCCGTAGAGCGCCAGCGCCTTCTCCAGCACGATGTATTCGGTGGAGTCGATGACCAGCGGGGCGGTGACCGAACCGGCGAAGCGCTGCACGACGGCCTTCATCTCCGCCACCTCGTCGCGCCCGACGAAGGCGGTGCAGACGTCCAGCGTGTGCGAGCCTTCCTTCACCTGCTCACGCGCCATCTCGACGCAGCCGTCCCAGTCGTTCTTTTCCTGAAGCTCGCGCCACTTTTTGGAGCCGTTGGCGTTGCAGCGCTCGCCGATGGCGAAGAAGGCGTTCTCCTGACGCAGCGTGACCTGCGAGTAGAGCGAGGCGACCGCGGGCACCCAATGGACCGTGCGGCCCTTCGGGTTCGGGCGGTGCGAGCCGGCCGGGGCCAGCTTGCGCAGCATCTGGTTCGCCGCCGCGATGTGCGGGACGTTGGTGCCGCAGCAGCCGCCGACGAGGTTCACCCCGTCCTCGGTCACGAAGCGCTCCAGCCAATGGGCGAAGTCATCGGCCCGCAGCGGGTAGTGGGTCTTGCCGTCGACCAGCTCCGGCAGGCCGGCGTTCGGCTGCACGGAGACGAGGCCCGGCCAGTTCTGGGTCAGCCACTTGACGTGCTCGCTCATTTCCAGCGGGCCGGTGGCGCAGTTCAGCCCCATCAGCGGCACGTCCAGCGCCTGGATCACCGTGGCCGCCGCGGCGATGTCGGTGCCGACCAGCAGCGTGCCCGTGGTCTCCACCGTCACCTGGACGAAGACCGGCGTGTCCGACCCGGCCTCGGCGCGGGCGCGCTTGATGCCGTTGACGGCGGCCTTGATCTGCAGCGGGTCCTGGCAGGTCTCGACCAGGATGGCGTCGGCGCCGCCGGCGATCAGGCCGGCCGCCTGGACGAAGAAGCTGTCCTCAAGGTCCTGATAGGGGATGTGGCCCAGGCTGGGCAGCTTGGTGCCCGGCCCGACCGAACCGATGACGAAGCGCGGCTGCCCGTCCGTGAAGGTTTCCGCCGCCTCGCGCGCCAGCTCGACGGCGCGCTGGTTGATCTCGAAGGCCTTCTCGGAGATGCCGAACTCGCCCAGCGTCACCGGGGAGGCGCCGAAGGTGTCCGTCTCCACCATGTCCGCGCCGGCCTCGAAATAGCCGCGGTGGATCTCCCGCACGATGTCCGGACGCGAGAGCGGCAGGATGTCGGTGCAGTTCTCGTGCCCCCAGTAATCCTTCTCGACGTCGAGGTCGAGCGCCTGGATGCGGCTGCCGAACCCGCCGTCGCAGAGCAGGACGCGGTCGCGGAGAGTGTCGAGAATGTGCGGCATGGGAAGGGTCTGGTCCGTTTCGGAAGGAAGGTCGGGCGGAAAGGGTCAGGAAGTCAGCGGTTTACGCGAGGCCGTAGCGGTTCGTCGGCCACCAGTCGTGGTCAAGCACCTGCTCCAGCGTGTAGGGGCAGTCCTGCGGGACGGCGTCATCGGAAACTCCATCCCGGGCGAGACCAAGGACGGCCAAGCGACGGGCATCGCGGTGGGCACGCGCGAGGTCGATTTTCCTGCGCAGGCTGGGGCTGGCGTCGATCTCGTCCCAGGCGGCGATGCGGTGATTGACCACCGACTCCCGCCACCCCAGCCGGGGATCGGACGCAGGCGAATGTTCGAGCTTCAAGAGATGCTCGATCACCCGCTTCAGGGCGCTGCCGAGCGCCTTGGCATCGGAACGCCCCATGTCCTCGATCTCCTCCGCCACATGCTCCCAGTCGATGGGCGTGTTCAGGCGTTCGCGGGCGGCTTCGCGGAGAAGGCGGGCCTGTTCCTGGGTCCAGGCGTAGAAGTCGTCGTCGTAGCCGATCCGGCTGTCCATGGCCCTTCCTCCGCGACCGCGATCATCCGCAACACCCTAGCACAGGGGGGCGGTCAGGACACCGCCGGCTGCTTCGCCTTGACGCCCAGCATCCGGCAGATGGCCACCGTCAGGTCCGAGCGGTTCAGGGTGTAGAAATGGAAGTCCCTGATGCCCTGGGCCTGGAGCGCCTGACACTGCTCCGCCGCCATGGTCGCGGCGACGAGCTGCCGGGTCTCCGGATCGGCGTCCAGCCCCTCGAAGGTCTCGGCGAAGCGCTTGGGCATCGCCGCCCCGCACTTGCCGGCGAACTCCACCGCGCGGGCGAAGTTGGTGATCGGCAGGATGCCGGGCACGATCGGCACGGTGATGCCGGCGGCGGCGCAACGGTCGAGGAAGCGGAAATAGGCATCGTTGTCGAAGAAGAACTGGGTGATCGCCCGCGTCGCCCCGGCGTCCACCTTGCGCTTCAGGTTGTCCAGGTCGAATTGCGCGCTCGGCGCCTCCGGGTGGGATTCCGGATAGGCGGCGACGGAGATCTCGAAATCGGCGACCTTCCTCATTCCCGCCACCAGATCGGCGGCGTAGGCGTAGCCGCCGGGATGCGGCACGTAGCGCCCGCCAACCCCGCCCTCGGTCTCCGGCGGATCGCCGCGCAGGGCCACGAGATGGCGGATGCCGGCGTCCCAGTAGGTGCGGGCGATGGCGTCGATCTCCTCGCGCGTCGCGCCCACGCAGGTGAAGTGGGCGGCCGCCGGGATGCCCGTCTCCTTCTGGATGCGCGTGACCGTGTTGTGCGTGCGTTCGCGCGTCGAGCCGCCGGCCCCGTAGGTCACCGAGACGAAGGACGGGCCGAGCGGGGCCAGGCGCTGGATCGCCTGCCACAGGCTCTGTTCCATCTTCTCCGTCTTGGGCGGGAAGAATTCGAAGCTGACCGACGGGGTGCCGGACGTCATGACTGGGCTCCGCTGATGGAGAGGATGGAGGGATCGGCCGGGGATGCGCCCTTCGCGGCGCGCAGCGCCGGCCAGATGGATACGGTAAGTGGTTCGCCCGGCAGATGCACGACGGCACCGCAGTCCAGGCCGCTTTGGCGGCACCAGGCGGCGACCTCCGCGTCGGAGAAGCCCAGACGGCGGTGCGCATGCTCCGCGCGCAGGGACTCCAGGGCGTGGGGAGCGAAATCGACCACCAGCAGAAGGCCGCCGGGCCGCAGGACGCGCGCCGCCTCGGCCAGCAGATCGGCCGGGGACTCCGCGAAATGCAGCACCTGATGGACGACCGCCGCGTCGAAGGACCCGGACGGGAAGGGAAGCTGATACATGTCCGCCTGCCGGACGTGGCAATGGCGGAGCGCCGTGTCCTCCAGCTTGGTGCGGGCGATGGACAGCATCTCGCGCGACTGGTCCACCCCGACGGCGCGCCGGGCGCGTGGCCCCAACACCTCCAGCATGCGGCCCGTGCCGGTGCCGATGTCCAGGAGATCGCCGATGCCGTCGGCGGGGATCAGGCGCAGCAGCGCCTCCTCCACCTCGCGCTCCGGGACATGGAGGGAGCGGATTTCATGCCAGCGGGCGGCGTTCTCGCGGAAGTAGCTGGCCGCCGCCTCGGAGCGGGAGCGCTTGATCGCGTCCAGCCGCTCCAGGTCCAGCGTCAGCGTCGGATCGTCGGACGGAATGGCGTCCACCAGAACCCGCGCCAGCTCCGCCGAGGCGCCGCGCTCTGTCAGCCGGTAGAAGGCGAAGGTGCCCTCCCGGAAACGGTCCAGAAGGCCGGCGTCGCATAGCAGCTTCAGATGGCGGGACACGCGTGGCTGGCTCTGGCCCAGGATTTGGGTCAGCTCGGTCACCGTCAGCTCGCCATGGGCGCACAGCGCCAGCAGCCGAAGCCGCGTGGTTTCCGCCGCCGCCTTCAATGTCGCAAGCAGTTCGTCCATGACCGCCGACACCGTTCCGAATCGCCCCGAAGGGCCGGCCGGCCACTGCGGCCCGCCATGCGGGATACAGATATAAAGATATCTTTATGCAGCGTAAACACGTTTTCGCCGCCCCCCTTCCGATCGGGCGGTACCGGCTGACGGAATGCCCGGTCGGCACGCGAAGGGCGCGGCAATCCTACCACATGGGGCGGTATCCGTATGGTGACCTCGCGTGGCACGCTGGTCAAAAGGCGGCGCCTGTGTTAGGCACGGAACAAAGGGATCGCACGGATTTTCCGGGCGATGTCCTGTCCGGCAGCGCCTGTTGCCGCCCGGCGAGGGGTCGACACCTTCCGACGTGGCGCGACGGGGCCGCGGAATCGGATGCCCCGCCCAAAGTCGTGTCCCCAGAAAGAGCCGTCGCCGATGAAGCTGGCCAACCTTTCCCGCTCCCTTCTTCGCTCGGCCGCCGCGGCCGTCGTCGCCCTCGGCATGGCGGGCTGCGCGACCGCGCCCGGCAGCAGCGAAGCCGACGTCACGGTCAGCGATCCGCTGGAGATTCCCAACCGATTCGTCTTCGCCGTCAACGAAACCGCGGACATCCTGCTGATCCGCCCGGCGACGGAAGTGTATGTGGGTGTCGTCCCCGACCCGCTGCGTCAGGCGGTGCACAACTTCGTGCAGAACCTGCTCGGCCCGCTCTACATCGCCAACAACCTGCTGCAGGGTGATTTCGAGGGCGCTCAGGTTGCCACCGGCCGGTTCATGACCAACACCATCCTCGGCCTCGGCGGCCTCGCGGACGTGGCGACGGAGGCCGGAATCGGCGACCGTCCGGAGGATTTCGGCCAGACGCTGGGTGTCTGGGGCGTCGGCCCCGGCCCCTATGTGGTGCTGCCGTTCCTCGGCCCGTCGAACGTCCGCGACACGCTGGGCTACGGCGTCGACACGCTTGCCGACCCGTTTCGCATCGGCACCAACGCCGCGGGGGCGGACAACGCGATGTACGGTCGGACCGCCGCCGCGGGCCTGGACCGCCGCTCGCAGCTCCTGCGCGAGATTGACGACCTTCGCAAAAACTCCCTGGACTTCTACGCGACGGCCCGCAGCCTCTACGCGCAGCAGCGCCGCGCCGCGATCGCCAACGACATCGCGCCGGCGACGCCGGAATTCCCCGATTTCGACGAACCCGCCAAGAAATAAGGAGGGGGCCTGCCGCGGTGCGACCGTACGCGCTCGATCCTTTAACCGATTGAGTGTTGACAAAGCCCCCGCGGCAGCCACTTTTGCCTTGCCATGCTGACACGTCGCCTGTTTCTCGTGTGCGCGGCCCTGCTCGCGGTGAGCAGCTGGGCCGCCCGTCCCGCCGCCGCACAATCGGCTGATCCGGGCGCGACCGCGTTCATCCAATCGCTGGGGAACGAGGCCGTCGCCACCTTCTCGAACAAGAGCCTGTCGCGCGAGCAGGCGGTGCAGCGCTTCCGCGGCCTGCTTTACCAGGGCTTCGACGTGGCCTACATCGGGCGCTGGGTGCTGGGCCGCTACTGGAATTCCGCCACGCCGCAGCAGCACGATGAATACCAGAAGCTGTTCGAACGGCTGATCGTCAACACCTACGCCGACCGCTTCGTCGAGTATTCGGGCGAGACCTTCCGGATCACCGGGTCGCGCGTCGAGGGCGAGGCGGACACCATGGTCACGACCCAGATCGTCCGCCCCAACGGCCCGCCGGTGAATGTGGACTGGCGCGTGCGCAAGCGCGACACGGCCTACAAGATCATCGACGTGGTGGTCGAGGGCGTCAGCATGGGCGTGACCCAGCGGCAGGAATTCGCCTCCGTCATCGGCCAGAACGGTGGTCGGGTCGAAGGTCTGCTCCAGGCACTGCGCCAGAAGGTTGGCAGCGCCGGCTGATCCATCGCTCCGCGCGCTTGACACCGGACCATCTAAGGGGCCGCCCTCGGGCGGCCCTTTTTTCATGGCCCTTTTTTCATGATGGTCCAAACGGCGATTCCGTGACGAACACCTTCGGAAGAGGTATGGTCGCGCGCGAAGCCTCTCCTGTGTGTCGCAGCAACAGGCGCCCCATCCGATGGCCGACCGGACCCCGAACGAGATCGACGAGATCAAGGCGATCATCCTCGCCCACCAGACGTGGCTGACACGCCGCGGCGGGCGGCGGGCCGACCTCAGCTTCCGTGATCTTTCGACTCTCAACTTCGACCGGGTGAATCTGAACGGGGCGAAGCTGGCCGGTGCCAATCTCGTCGGTGCCCGCCTCGTCCGGGCCGACCTCTCGCAGGCGGACCTGTTCGGCGCCGACATGGAGGGGGCGAACCTGACCGCTTCGACCCTGATCGGGGCGGATCTGCGCGGCGCCAATTTGCACCGGGCCATCCTGACCGACGCGAACCTGCGCGGCGCCGACTTCCGCGCCGGGTCGCTGATGAACGGGACGGGCGACAAGCCGCGCAGCGACGGCGTCACCCGCCTGACCGAGGCGAAGATGGAGCGCTCCATCCTGGCCGGAGCGAACTTCACCGGCTGCGACCTCAGCGGCGCCGATCTGAACGACGCCGATCTGACGGGCGCCGACATGACCGCGGCCGTTCTGGTCGGCGCGGATTTCTGGGGCGCTACGCTGGACGGCGTGACCTTCGACGGCACGACGATCGACGAGGCGACGCTCGACCGCAACTACCTGCCCGCCTCCCTTCCCGAGAACGCCATCGTCAAGCCGGCCTACAAGCCGATGCCGTCGGGCGCCTTCCTGGAGGCTGTCGCCGAGCATGAGCGGTGGGTGAACAGCCACGGGGCGGAAGGCCGCCACCTCGACCTCGACCTCGTGTCGGTGATCGGGGCCGACCTCACGGGGCGCGTGCTCGCCGCGGCGCGGCTGCGCCGCTGCCGCCTGATGGGTGTGCGGCTGCGCAAGGCCAGCCTGGAGATGGCCGACCTCTCCTACACCGAGATGATCGGGGCCGACCTGACGGAGGCCTGCCTGAACGGCACCAACCTGCGCCGCGCCGGGCTGTCCCGCGCCGTCCTGGCGCGCGCCGACGCCCGTCCCGCCCGGCTGTCCGGCGACCGCCCCTGGCCGGCCAATTTCGACGGCGCCAACCTGACCGGCGCCGACCTGCGCGACGCCCGGATGGAGAACGCGGTTCTCCGCTCGGCCAAGCTGGGCGGGGCGAAACTCGATGGCACGGGAATCACGGTGACGGTGGACACCGCGCCTCCGCCGCAACCGGCGCCGATGGAGCGGCGGGCGCAGAAGCGCTACGCGCAGCCCTGCCTGATCGTCCAGACCGACCGCGGAGCCCACTTTTCCCGCAACTGGTCAATCGGTGGCGTCAGCTTCTGCGCGCCGGACGATCTGTTTGCCGAGGGCGAGACGATCGAAGGCCGCCTGTCCATCACCGGGCGGGAGGATGTCATGGCCACCGCGCGGATGGTCGTGGTGCACAAGGGCGCGGGGAAAGGCCAGGTATCCGTGCGCTTCCACCAGTATGGCGACGATCTCAAGCAGCTCCTGAAGACCGCGTTCCTGGAGCATCAGAAGCTGGAAGGGTGACCGGAAGGCGCCCCCTCCCCCAAGGCGGGAGAGGGGGTTCACCGGAGCCGCTTAGGAGCGGACCAGCGGCTTGTACTTGATGCGGTGCGGGTTCACCGCATCCTCGCCCAGACGGCGCTTCTTGTCGGCCTCGTAGGCTTCGAAGTTGCCCTCGAACCACTCCACATGGCTGTCGCCCTCGAAGGCCAGGATGTGGGTGGCGAGGCGGTCGAGGAACCAGCGGTCGTGGCTGATGACCACGGCGCAGCCGGCGAAGCTCTCCAGCGCCTCTTCCAGCGCGCGCAGCGTGTCGACGTCCAGATCGTTGGTCGGTTCGTCGAGCAGCAGCACGTTGGCGCCGGACTTCAGCATCTTGGCGAGGTGGACGCGGTTGCGCTCACCGCCGGAGAGCTGGCCGACCTTCTTCTGCTGGTCCGGACCGCGGAAGTTGAAGGACGAGACGTAGGCGCGGCTGGGCATCGACTTCTTGCCGAGGTCGATCACGTCCAGCCCGTCGGAGATCTCCTCCCACACCGTCTTGTTCGGGTTCAGCGAATCGCGGCTCTGGTCGACATAGCCCAGCTTCACCGTCTCACCGACGCGGAAGGTGCCGGCGTCCGGCCCGTCCTGCTCGGTGATCATGCGGAACAGGGTGGTCTTGCCGGCGCCGTTCGGGCCGATCACGCCGACGATGCCGCCCGGCGGCAGGCGGAAGGACAGGCCGTCGATCAGCAGGCGGTCGCCGAAGCCCTTGTTGATGCTCTCGGCCTCGATGACGACGTTGCCCAGGCGCGGCGGCGTCGGGATGACGATGCGGGCCTCGCCCGTCGCTTCCTTGCCGCTCTCGGCCAGCAAGGTCTCGTAGGCGGAAATGCGGGCCTTGCTCTTGGCCTGACGGGCGCGCGGGGACTGCCGGATCCATTCCAGCTCGGTGGCGAGCTGCTTCTGGCGGGCCTCCTCGGCGCGGCCTTCCTGCTCCAGGCGCTTCTGCTTCTGCTCCAGCCAGGAGGAGTAGTTGCCTTCCCACGGAATGCCCGACCCACGGTCGAGTTCGAGAATCCAGCCCGTGACGTTGTCGAGGAAGTAGCGGTCGTGGGTGACCAGGACGACGGTGCCCTTGTAGTCCTCCAGATGCTTCTGCAGCCACGCCACGGATTCGGCGTCCAGATGGTTGGTCGGCTCGTCGAGCAGCAGCAGGTCGGGCTTCTCGAGCAGCAGCTTGCACAGCGCGACGCGGCGGCGCTCACCGCCGGACAGCTTGGTCACGTCGGAATCACCCGGCGGGCAGCGCAGCGCGTCCATGGCGATCTCGACCGTGCGGTCGATGTCCCAGGCGTCGGCGGCGTCGATCTTCTCCTGAAGCTCGGCCTGCTCGGCCATCAGCGCGTCGAAGTCGGCGTCCGGATCGCCCATCGCCTCGGACACGGCGTTGAAGCGGTCCAGCAGGCCCTTGGTCTCGGCCAGGGCCTCCAGGACGTTCTCCTGCACCGTCTTCGTCGGGTCGAGCTGCGGCTCCTGCGACAGGTAGCCGACCTTGGCCCCCTGCGCGGCCCAGGCCTCGCCCGAATAATCCTTGTCCAGGCCGGCCATGATCTTCATCAGGGTCGACTTACCAGCGCCGTTGACGCCGAGGACGCCGATCTTCACGCCGGGCAGGAAGGACAGCCAGATGTTGTCCAGTACCTTCTTGCCGCCGGGGTAGACCTTGGACAGGCCCTTCATCACATAGACATATTGATAGGACGCCATGCGCCGCTCCGACCCTTCTGCACAAAAAGGAAAAATCCAGGACGCCACCCGCGGCGCCACTTCGCTCGCCCAGGGTTTTAGCGCATAAGGACGCGGCATGAAACGGCGAAGGAGGGAGGCCGGGTGGTCGAGATTTATGTGGATGCCGACGCCTGCCCAGTAAAGTCGGAAATTTACCGGGTGGCCGGGCGCAACGGAATCAAGGTGTGGATTGTCAGCAACGGCCCGCTCCGCCTGCCCAACGAGTGCCTGTCGGAGCTGGTCGTCGTCGGGTCGGAGTTCGACGCCGCCGACAACTGGATCGCCGAGCACGCGACCGAGACCGACGTCGTGGTCACCGCCGACATCCAACTCGCCGACCGCTGCGTCAAGAAGCGCGCCGTGGTGATCGGCCCGACCGGCCGTCCCTTCACCGAGGACAGCATCGGCTCGGCCATCGCCACCCGCGCGCTGATGCAGGACCTGCGCGACATGGGCGTGGTCAGCGGCGGCAACAAGCCGATGAGCCAGCAGGACAAGTCGAAATTCCTGCAGACGCTCGATCAGGCGGTGCAGGCGCTGAAGGCCGGGCGGCGCCCGAAATGGCGGTAAGGAGGCACTCCGGTAAGGTTCACTCGGGGAGCGCGCCGGCCTGACCGGCGGCGAAGGCCCGCGCCTGCCCGTGCGTGGCGATCCCCCGCCGGTCAAGCTGCTTCAGCAGAACCGCGGCCAGTTCCGCCTCGACCAGGGCGGGGGCGAAGGGCCCCATGCGGCGGTCGGTTGCGATGCCGAAGGCGGCGGCCAGCCGATCCAGCGACGCCCCCTCCAGCGCTGGATCGAGGGCCGCGGCCAGCCGGGCGAGGTCGAGCGTCGGCGGTGCCTCCGGCTCCGGCAGGCCGGCGTCGCGGCAGGCGCGGGCCAGCGTGCCGAGCGACGCCTCCACCCCCACGCCGACCACCGCGCAGCCGCGCAGGGCGTCGGCGATCACCGGCCAGGCCGCGGCGAAGGGGCGCGCGCCCTCCACCATCGCCGCTGTCACGCCGTGGACCGCCGTGCCCTCCGCCGGAATGGGCGCGCCGGGATCGATGAACAGCTCCAGCGACAGGCTGCGGAAGACGCGCGGCCCCACCATCCGCACCGTGCCGACCGCGACGACCGGCCCCTCCTCTACCCGCCCGGCGACGGGTGCCATGGCGGTGGCGACCCACAGGCTGACCATCGGCAGGGCGGGCAGCGGGTCCTCGTCGCCGAGATGGATGGGACGGGCGTTGGGGCGCAGAAGCCGCCGCTCGCCGGACAGCCGCGGCGGCACCTCCCCCGCCTTCGCCGGGAAAACCAGGGCGATCCCCGACTGGAGCCCCAGATCCTTGACCCGCACCGGCACCTCTCCCCCCTGGGCGCGGCGCAGCAGGGCGGAGACCATCTGGCCGTCCTCGCGCGCCCGCTCGATGGCGCGGAACAGTTCGGGGCGCGACAGGTGGTCGTAGATGTCGGCTCCGGCCTCCAACCCGAGATGAGCCGAGGCCGCGGGATTCAGCGTGTCGATCCGCCCGAAATCGTCGAGCACCACCACCGGTTCCTCCAGCGCGGCGATCACGCCGGCCAGCCGCTCGCCCGGACGGCTTTCGCCGTGGCGGCCGTGGCGCAGCGCCTCCGCCGCCGCCCGCGCGAGGTCGCCGGCCTCGTCCTCCTTCGCATCGGCGGCGAGGGAGGCGGCGCTGCGCCCGCGCCACGCCGACAGGGTGTCGCGCAGCCGATCCAGATCGCGGAAATGGCGGTTCAGCCGGGCAAAGGCCATCCACAACGCCAGCACGCCGAGCCCGACCGCCCCCATGTCCAGCAACGAACGCTCGGGGTCGGCGACGGCCAGCCGCCCGATCTCCACCCCCAGGAAGGCGAGCGCCATGCCCGCCACCGCAAAGCCCAACACCGCCGAACGCCACGCCCCGCCCCGCATCGGGCCGCCTCCACACACCGTACGAATGGCGCGACTGTAACGCTCCCGGATGCCGGCGGAAAGGGAGCGGGCGGGTCAGCCCTCCCGCTCCTGCCCTGCTAATCCGCTGCGAAGCAGTAGAGCAGCCCCGCACCGCCCGTGCTCCTCAAGGCGTCCTGGCTGCAGCCGCCCCGTGTCAGATGGGAGCTGTTCCAGGATTTGGCCGGCGGGTCATCGCCAAGACCGATGCGGTCGTGATGGCCGACCATGGCGGCGCCCTCCGTCCCGCTGCGGGTCCAGTTGCCGCAGGTCCGGTCCTCCGCATCGCCGAAGGCCGTGCCGTCGGGCTGGCTGCCGGTCAGGATGTCGTGGGTGTTGGGGGTGTCGCCGCGGCCTTTGACCGTCTCGCCGGTTTCGGTCAGCCCGGTCTGCTTGGTCAGGCCGTTGGTGGCGTGCAGATCCTCCACATTACGGGCGATCACCTGCCCCTTCGTGTTCTGCCAGGGGCCGGCGCCGATGCGGTCGCGTGCGTTCACCGCGGGCCGGCCGTCCGCCGCCTGGGTGGACAGATAGGCCTTCCAGTCGCGGTTCCCCGCCCCGACGGCCTGCGCCAGTTGCCGGCAATGGCGGTCCGCACCCTCCAGGCCGCCGAAGTCGGCGCCCTTTCCCAATCCGACGCTGGTGATGAAAAAACTCATGCCCGTGGAATTGCCAGGCGTCTGCGCTGGTGCCGGCATCGCCGGCAGCAGAACCGCCGCTGACATCGCAGCGCCGATACCAGCCCCGAAGATGGTGCGGATCATGGATGCCCTCCCCTGCCTTGTTGTTTGGACGATGGTGGTTCGTGGACGCCCGGATGGAAGGCTTTATTCCCCCTCCCCTTCAGTGCGTCGCCCATCCGCATGGCCGATCCTTCTTTTTTCCCCTTCCGATGTGGCGCAGAATCCTTAAGGTCTGCCCCGGTCTCGCCATGCCGGTCTCGCCATGCCGGTCTTTCGCAAAACTTTAGTACGAATTTCGAACCACTTTGCCTCCATAAAGACAAAAAGCTTTATGCAACTCAAAATAATAATGAGAGAAAGCGCGAACGAACACACGCTCTCGTTATCACGTCTTTAAACATTCAAAGACTTATTCGAGCGCTGTTAATCGCTCATTAAGGCAATTTCGGCAGATTTGGTCTTGCGCTTTCCTTCACATTTTTTTGGGTCCGGCGATGGTGATGGTTTACCACCCTTACGCGCTCCAGCATCGGCAGGAACGGCGATCCGGGCGCAGGCTCGCGCTGGCCTTGATCGTCGCGCTCGGCCTCCCCCTGACTGTGGGCGCCGGCTACACCCTGGAAACGGTGCGTGGCTATGCGGTGCAGGCGCGGCTGGCGCAGGCGGTTGACGCTGCTGCCCTGGCGGGTGGGCGCGTCATGTTCGACGATCAGCGGGACGGCCACATCCGCACCTTCTTCGACAATGCCTTTTCCAAGAGCTTCCTGGGCGCCCACACCGCGGCGCTGAGGATTGAGGACGATACGAACAGCGGCGTGCTGACGGTGCACGGCCGGGCCACAGTCAAGGCGCTGTTCACCCGCGTCCTGGGCGGCAGCGACCTGATCGTGGAGGCGCAGTCGGTCGTCCGCCGCAACGTCCGTGGACGCAAGGGGGCTTAAACCCTTCGAAGCGCATCACTCGGCGCCGTCGGATGGACAGCCACCACGGCGCCATGACCCCTGACCGATTTTTTTAAGGCATCGGGAAGGTTTGCGCTGATACCATGCGGGTCAAGGCTCAACCCCAACCCGCCCTGCCCCCGTGTCCAGCATCCTGTCCCTATCATCGGCGTCGAACGCTCAATCCCTGTCCGGGATGAGCAAGATTCGGCAGATGCTGGCCAGCGAAGCCATCGCGGTGCAGCCCATCCGGCGCGTGCCGGGGGAGCAGGAACGCCGGCGGTCCGACGATGTCTCGGCCACCGACGATGCGCTGAAAAGCGGACAGCGGACGGAACTGGGCGGAGCGGACGGCAACCGCGCCGGCCGTGCCGGTTCCTCCGCGACATTCGCGCTGGGCGACGCGGAGGCCGGTGACCGGCCGGTGACCGGCGCGTCGCCGCGCCTGAACGCCATGCCCAACGCCGGATTCATCGCGCAGAGCATCCATCAGGACGCCATGGGCAGCGGCCTGCACATCGAGCCCTGGTCCGCCGCCATCACCGCCTACCGCAAGGCCGACGCCGCGGCCTATGCGGCCGGGACGTCGGCTGGGGTGTCCGTCTAGGCGGCGGACAGCTCCCCATCGCTTAGGACGAGGAGTCCTCGCCGTAGATCTGTTCCTGCTGGTAGGCGGTCAGGCCCACGCGCTGGATCAGGTCGAGCTGGGTCTCCAGCCAGTCGATGTGCTCCTCGGTGTCCTCCAGGATCTCCCGGAAGATCTCGCGGCTCTGGTAGTCGCGCACCGCGTCGCAGTCGGCGATGGCCTCCAGCAGGTTGCCGCGGTTGTGGCTCTCGATGCCCAGGTCGGCGGTGAACATCTCCGGCAGATCCTCGCCGATCTTCAGCTTGTGCAGGTCCTGAAGGTTGGGAAGGCCTTCCAGGAACAGGATGCGCTCGATCAGCTTGTCGGCGTGCTTCATCTCGCCGATGGATTCCTCGTAGACCTTGCCCGCCAGCCGGTGCAGGCCCCAGTTCTTCAACATGCGGGCGTGCAGGAAATACTGGTTGATGGCCGTCAGCTCGTTCGTCAGAATCGTGTTGAGGTGCCGGATAACCTTCGGATCACCTTTCATCTACCCCTCCGTCTTGATTGGCCGCGCGGAATGGCGCGCGGCGCGCTGTTCTTTTGCCCGACGACTGTCGCCAAGTGTAAGCCAATAGCGCAGGATCGCAATCGGCTTCCGGTTCGGCTGGCTTCAGGACCGCTCGCTGCGCACGGCCTCGGCCAGCCGGCGCAGGCCTTCATCCTCGGCCATCGCCTCCACCGGCACGCCCAGGCGGCGGCGCCAGTTCGGGTGCTGGTCCACGGTGCCCGGCAGGTTCGGCTGCTCCACCTCGCCCAGAGCGTCCTCGATCTGCACCATGGCGATGCGGCCGGGCGAACGGGCGAGGTAGCGGTGCACCGCCTCCATCAACTCGCGCGAGAAGGGCTGCGAGCCCTCGTTGTTCGGGTAGCGGACCGGGCGAAGCCCTTCCCGCTCCAGCGCCTGGAGCATCCACCAGCGGTCCACGCCGCGGTCCCAGACATCCTTGTTGCGCGCCGCCTCGTCGGGATAAAGGTCGAGCCGGGCCCGCCAGTCGAGGTCGCGGTTGGTCCAGAAGCCCTTGAAGGTGGCGAGGTCGTGGGTGGTGACCGTGACCATGGCCCCGGCGGGATACTCGTCCGGCGCCTTGAAGCCGCCGTCGTCGGCGCGCTCGAAATACAGCACGCGGTAGCTGAGGATGCCGGCCCGCTCCAGCGCCGGGCGGAAGCCTTCCGGCACGGTCCCGAGATCCTCGCCGATGACGATGCAGCGGTTGCGCCGGCTTTCCAGCGCGATGATCCGCAGCAGATCCTCGAACGGGTATTCGACATAGGCGCCGTCGCTGCCGTCCGCCGGAATCCAGAACAGGTGCTGCAGGGCCATCACATGGTCGATGCGCAGCGCCCCGGCATGGCGCATGTTGGCGCGCAGCATGGCGATGAAGCTGCCATAGGCCGATTCGCGCAAGCCCACCGGCGACAGCGGGGCGAGGCCCCAGTTCTGCCCCTTCATGTTGAACTGGTCCGGCGGCGCGCCGACGTTGGCGCCCTGCACCAGGATGTCCGACTCGCCCCAGGCCGCCGCCCCGCCGGGGTGCGCCGCCACGGCGAGGTCGCGGTAGAAGCCGATGGGCAGCCCGGCCCGGCGCCCGCGCTCCGCCGCCGTGCCAAGCTGGCGGTCGGCCTCCCATTGCAGATATTCGAAGAAATTCACCCGTTCGGCCTGCTCGGCGGCGAAGGCCTGCACCTCCGGGCTGTCCGGGTGCTGGAAGGCCGGCGGCCAGCTCCGCCACATCCACTGGGAGGGGTCGCGGCGGTAGAAATGTTCGTGCAGCGCCTCGAACACGGCGTGGCGGCGCAGCGGCTCGCCCATCTCGCGCCGGAACATCTCGAACGCCTCGCGCCGCGCGTCGCTCTCGCCCAGTGCCCGGAAGGTCGCGTGCAGCGCCTCCAGAACCGGCATCTTGAGGGCGGAGACGGCGGGATAGTCCACCAGTTCCGTCGCCCGCACGGCGGCCAGCCGCTGCCGGAACTCCTCCGACGCGATGAGGGCCTGCGCCTGCGGCGTGGCGGCAAGCTCCGGCACCCGCTCCACGTCGATGTAGAGGCTGTTGAGGAAGGTGCGGCTGCTCGGCGAATAGGGGCCGATGTGGTTGGGGTCGGCGGGGAACAGCGCGTGCAGCGGATTCAGCCCGACCAGCCCGGCCCCGAGCCCCGCCGCCGTCTCGGCGAAGCGCCCGAGGTCGTCGAAGTCGCCGATGCCCCAATCGTCGCCACTCTTCAGCGCATAGAGCTGGAGGCCGATGCCCCAGGTCCGCCCGCCGGGGATGACGTCCTCCACCGTCAGGCAGCGCTGCGGCGCGACGATCAGCACCGTGCCGCCCTCCAGCGTCCCGCCCACGCCCTGGGGCCGGATCACCACCGACAGCCGGTGATAGCCGAGCGGCAGGGTCGGCGGCAGGCGGGTCGACACCGTCCGCCGCTCGTAGGCCACGCCGTCGAGCACCCGCTGGTCGGCCAGCGGCAGGTTGCCGACACGCAGCGACGCGCGGTGGGCGAGCCCGCCCTCCTCGGTCAGCGTCCAGGTCAACTCGGCGTCCTCCAGCCCAGCCGGGACGGCCAGGGCGAGGCTGAGCGGCGCACCCTCGTCGATCACCAGGACGGGGGGCAACATGCGCCGCCACGCCCGGTCCTCCACCGCGTGCAGGCTCGCCGCCAGCTCCTCGCCTCTGCCGGCGGGATAGCCCATCGCGGCGGACAGAGCGCGCTTCGTCGCGTCAGAGGTCTCGCGCCGGTTGCCCCAGATGTCATGGTAGAAGGGCTCGATGCCAAGCCGTTCGGCAAGCCGGTCGAGATCGCTCATTCAGGGGTCCCCGCGTTTGTCGGTCGTGGCGTCTTGGTGGCGTCGTTCTGGCCGCAACGGCCTGCGCGCGAGCATTGCGCGTCGGGCCGATTCCGTCCAGCCCCGAACATTCGAATTTCCATACTGACCGCAACGCTTTCGCGCACGGCGACGGGGCAAGGGTGACAACGCGCCGCAACCTTGGATGATCCGGCCTCCTTCAGCGGCTCACCATTTGCGGGATCACGACCCGATCGCCTCTTTCGCGGCATCGCCATTCGCCGCAGGCACCGCGACGGCGGCCCGCGCGGCCTCCGCCTTGGCCTGCGCCATCTGTTCCAGCCGGGAGCGATAACCGGTCACGGCGGCGGCGACCTCCGCCATCATCGCGTCGAGCGGGCGGGCCTTGTCCACCGCCTGCATCAGGTCGCGGGCGAGAGCGCGCGCGCTCTCCAGTTCCTCCGCCGCGACGGCGCCCGATTCGGCGTGGAGCCGCAGCCGCTCGGCCATCATCTTCAGGGACTTGGCGACCGATTCCGCCGGCCCCGGCTCGCTCAGGTCGTCGAGGCGGCGCAGCAGGTCGTCGAGGAAGGTGGGAACGCGTGCCACATGCTCCACCGCCATCCGCTCCGGCGGACGGGCGGTCAGGCCAGGGGCCGCGAACTCGATCAGGAAGGCGACCTGCACGCTGATGCGCAGCAGCTTCTGCTCGTTGACGAAGTGGTTGGCTTCAGCCATGAGCTGCCGGGCGTTGATGTGCGCCCAGCGGTTGGTCGCCTTCAGCCGCAGCGTGTTCGGTGCGTCGAGCAGCGGCACCTGGGCGCCCTCGCGCGGCGACTTGCGGCGATCCGGACCCGTGTAGTCTGCGGTCACCACGAATTTCTTGCGCGATTCGATCAGGGCGGCCAGACGGTCCTGCACCTTCTTGGGCGAGACCGGCTTCACCAGCAGGTCGTCCGCCCCGGCGTTGGTGACGCGCATGACCAGAAGCGGTGTCGGCTGCCACGTCGTGGCGACGATGCAGGCGTAGGGGTTGCGGGTGTCCGGCTCGTTGCGCAAGCGGCGAATGAGGCGCAGAGCCTCCGTCTCCTCCCCGTCTGTGTCCAACAGGATCAGGTCCGGTGTGGCAGCGGTCACCGTGTCCGCCGCATCCTGAACCGAGCCATGGATACCCGTCCGCTTCATCCCCAGCCGCGCCAACACTTCGCGCATGACACGCTGGCTGTTGGACTGCGTGTCGATGATGGCCGCATCAACCAGGGAGAAGTCATAGTCGGGCATGCGTCGGTTCCGCGAAAACCGGAGGTGGATAAGCCACCCCCGGTCCCGACGTTAGCACAGGCGGAAAAAACCACCTATTGACCCGCATCAACGACCGGGCGATTCCACCTGCACGAACACCAGCGCCGTCCGTCCGTCCACCGGCATCGTCCGCCCGGCGAGTTGCATCCGCCCGTCGCCGGCCCCGTCCGTCACGCGGGTGTCGAGCACGCAGCGCCAGCCGCGTGCGTCTGGCACCTCCGGCAGGGTGACGCTCACCGTGTCGGTGTGGGCGTTCAGCACGATCAGCAGCACCCCGTCGTCCTGCGGCGCACCGTCCACCCCGGTGTAGCTTCCGGCATGGCCGTTCAGCAGCAGCATGATGCAGCGCGCGTGCCCGTTGCGCCAATCCTCCGCTGACTTCTCCACGCCCTGCGGGGTGTACCAGACGATGTCCTTCAGCCCGTCCGCGGAGGTGCGGCGGCCGTGCAGGAACACCGGGCGGCGCAGCACCGGATGCGCCTTGCGCAGAGCGATCAGCCGCTTGACGAAGGCCAGCATCGGCCCGCCCTCGCCCTTCAGCCGCGCCCAGTCCAGCCAGGAGGTCTCGTTGTCCTGGCAATAGGCGTTGTTGTTGCCCTTCTGGCTGTGGCCGATCTCGTCGCCGGCCAGCATCATCGGCGTGCCCTGCGACAGGAACAGGGTGGCCAGCAGGTTGCGCTTCTGCTTGGCGCGGGCTTCGCGGATCGCCGGGTCGTCGGTCTCGCCCTCCACCCCGTGGTTCCAGGAATGGTTGGCGGAATGACCGTCGCGGTTGTCCTCGCCGTTGGCCCAATTGTGCTTGTCGTTGTAGGAGACGAGGTCGTGGAGGGTGAAGCCGTCATGCGCCGTGACGAAGTTCACCGACGACCAGGGCCGCCGCCCGCGCTTCTCGAACAGGTCCGACGAGCCGGCGATGCGCCCTGCCAGTTCCGGCAGCATGCCGTCGTCGCCGCGCCAGTAGCGGCGCACGGTGTCGCGGTAGCGGTCGTTCCACTCCGCCCAGCCCGGCGGGAAGTTGCCGACCTGATAGCCGCCGGGACCGACGTCCCACGGCTCGGCGATCAGCTTCACGTCGGCCAGCGCCGGGTCCTGCCGCACGGCGTCGAGGAAGCCCGAACCGGGGTCGAAGCCGTAGGGCTCCCGCGCCAGCACGGTGGCGAGGTCGAAGCGGAACCCGTCGACGTGCATCTCCGTCACCCAGTAGCGCAGGCTGTCCATGACCATCTGGAGCACGCGCGGGTGGCTGAGGTTCAGGGTGTTTCCGGTGCCGGTGTCGTTGATATAGAAGCGCGGGTTGTCGGGCAGCAGCCGGTAGTAGCTGAGGTTGTCGATGCCCTTGAAGGACAGGGTGGGGCCGAGATGGTTGCCCTCGCCCGTGTGGTTGTAGACCACGTCGAGGATGACCTCGATCCCCGCCTCGTGCAGGCGGGCGACCATGGTCTTGAATTCCGACAGCACGCCGGTGGTCATGTAGCGCGGCTCGGGCGCGAAGAAGCCGACGCTGTTGTAGCCCCAATAGTTGCGCAGGCCCTGCCCAACCAGATGCCGGTCGTCGGCGAAGGACTGCACCGGCAGGAACTCCACCGAGGTGATGCCCAGCGCCTTCAGATAGTCGATCACCGCGTGGGTGGACATGCCGGCGAAGGTGCCGCGCAGCGGGGCCGGCACCTCCGGGTGGCGCATGGTGAAGCCGCCGACATGAGTCTCGTAGATCACCGTGTCCGACCAGGGCACCGCCGGGTGCCGGTCGTGCCCCCAGGTGAAGGCGCGGTCGACCACCCGGCATTTCGGCATGCCGCGGGCGTTGTCGCGCCGGTCGAAGGACAAATCCTCGCGCGTCGAGCCGACGCGGTAGCCGTAATGGGCGTCCGACCAGCGGAACGGCCCGAACAGCGCCTTGGCGTAGGGGTCGAGCAGCAGCTTGTTCGGGTTGAAGCGGTGCCCCGCGGCCGGCTCGTAGGGGCCATGGACCCGGTAGCCGTAGAGCAGGCCGGGCCGGGCCTCCGGAAGGTAGCCGTGCCAGACCTCGTCGGTGTGTTCCGGCAGGACGACCCGCTCGACCTCGCGCTGGCCGGTCTGGTCGAACAGGCAGAGCTCGACCTTCTCGGCGTGCGCGGAAAACAGGGCGAAGTTGACCCCGAACCCGTCCCAGTTCGCCCCCAGCGGATAGGGCTTGCCGGGCCAGACGGCGGTGCGCGTGGCGGTGGAGATGGACATCGGGGCAGACTCTCCACGGGCACGGACATCGGGCGGAACCGCAAGCGGCTTGCGCCGGGCGCGGCAGGTGACCTAGCCGAAGCGGATAGCCACCTGCTGCAATAAAGGAGCGACGCGCCGGTCGCGTCAAGTGCGGAACACCGCTCGTCCCTCCTCCCTTTTGTCGAAGCGCGTCCCCTACCCCGCCTTGCGCTCCAGCACCAGCGTGCCCAGCGGCGGCAGGGTCAGGGTGATGGAATGCGGACGGCCATGCCACTCCGTCTCCTCGCTCTCCACGCCGCCGGCGTTGCCGACGCCGCTGCCGCCATACTCGGGGGCGTCGGTGTTCAGCACCTCTTCGTAGCGGCCCGGCAGGGTCACGCCGACGCGGTAGCCGTCGCGCGGCAGCGGGGTGAAGTTGCAGACCACGACCACATGGTGCTCCGGGTCCTCCCCGCTCTTGCGCAGGAAGGCGAGGATCGAGTTGTCGCTGTCGTTGGCCTCGATCCATTCGAAGCCGGCCGGGTCGCAATCGGTCTGGTGCAGCGGCTTCAGCCCGCGGTACATCCGGTTCAGGTCGCGCACCAGCGCGTGCAGCCCCTGGTGCAGCGGCTCCTCCAGCAGGTGCCAGTCCAGGCTGCGCGCCTCGCTCCACTCGCGCCACTGGCCGAACTCGCCGCCCATGAACAGCAGCTTCTTGCCGGGATGGGCAAACATGAAACCGTAATAGGCGCGCAGGTTGGCGAACTTCTGCCAGTCGTCGCCGGGCATCTTGTTGATGAGCGACCCCTTGCCGTGCACCACCTCGTCGTGGCTCAGCGGCAGGACGAAGTTTTCCGAGAACTGGTAGATCAGGCCGAAGGTGAGCTGGTGGTGGTGGTAGCGGCGGTGGATGGGGTCCTTCGCCATGTACTCAAGCGTGTCGTGCATCCACCCCATGTTCCACTTGTAGCCGAAGCCCAGGCCGCCGAGATAGACGGGCCGCGACACCGCCGGCCAAGCCGTGGATTCCTCGGCCACCGTCATGATGCCCTGGTTTTGGCCGTAGGTCAGCTCGTTCATCCGCTTGAGGAAAGCGATGGATTCCAGGTTCTCGCGCCCCCCGAAGCGGTTCGGGACCCACTCGCCGGCCTTGCGGCTGTAGTCGAGGTAGAGCATGGAGGCCACGGCATCGACCCGCAGCCCGTCCAGCCGGTAATGCTCCAGCCAGAAAAGCGCGTTGCCGAGCAGGAAGTTCTGCACCTCCGTCCGGCCGAAATTGTAGATCAGCGTGTTCCAGTCCTGATGATAGCCCTGGCGCGGATCGGCGTGCTCGTAGAGGTGGGTGCCGTCGAACCAGCCCAGCCCGTGCGGGTCGGTCGGGAAATGGCCGGGCACCCAGTCGAGCAGCAGCCCGATCCCCGCCGCGTGGCAGGCGTCCACGAAATACTTGAAGTCCTCCGGCGTGCCGTGACGGCTGGTCGGGGCGTACATGCCGATCGGCTGGTAGCCCCAGGAGCCGTCGAAGGGATGCTCGGTGATCGGCAGCAGTTCGATGTGGGTGAACCCGAGATCCTTGACGTAGGGCACCAGCCGCTCGGCCAGCTCCCGGTAGGTGAGGAAGCGGTCGCCCTCCTCCGGCACCCGCGCCCAGGAGCCGAGATGGACCTCGTAGATGGAGATCGGCGCGGTCAGGTCGGCGCTGGCGGAGCGGGTCCGCTGCCACTCGGCGTCCTGCCAGTCGTAGGACGGCAGGCCGTGCACGACGGAGGCGGTCTGCGGGCGGAACTCGGCCTGGAAGGCGTAGGGGTCGGATTTCAGCGGCAGCAGATCGCCGCCAGCTCCCTTGATCTCGAACTTGTAGCGCTGGCCGACGGTGGCATGGGGCACGAAAATCTCCCACACGCCGGCTTCCGTCCGCTTGCGCATGGGAAGGCGTCGTCCGTCCCAGTCGCAGAAATCGCCGACGACGCTGACCCGCCGGGCGTTGGGCGCCCAGACGGCGAAGGCCACGCCGGCCACGCCGTCGATCTCCCGCGGGTGGGCACCCAGCCGCTCGAAGCTCTTGAGGTGCGTGCCCTCCGCCAGCAGATGGATGTCCAACTCGCCCAGGACGGACCAGAAGCGGTAGGCGTCCTCGAACTCCACCGTCGCCAGCGGGAACTGGACGCGCAGGCGGTAGCGGAAGGGCTCCTTGCGGTCAGTCAGGACGGCGACGAAGAAGCCCTCGCCGTGGACCTTGTCCGCCTCGCCCACCGGGTCGCCGGACGCGCTGTCGACCACCCAGAGCTTCTCCGCGCCGGGGATGAAGGCGCGGACCTCGACGGGCTGGCCCTTGCCGGTCTGGTGCATGCCCAGGATCGCGAAGGGATCACCGTGGTCGGCGTGGACGATGGCCTCGATGCCGCCGCTCAACGGCGACGCGGCCTTCGGCGACGCTTCCTGCGCCTTGGCACGGTTTCCCGTTCGGATGTCGTTCGGCATCGGCTGACCTTCCCCTACCCTTGCTCGTTCTTGGGGTGTGAACATAGCGCCGGGGCGTTTGTCACACCACGCCCGCGGCGTCCTATGTCCCGTTTCGGGTTTCGCCTCAGGACTCGCCGTCCAAAAGCCCCAGCACGCCCTTCACCGGAATGCCGATCCAGTTGGGCCGGTTGGCGGCCTCGTAGGCGATCTCGTACAACGCCTTCTCCATCAGGAAGAGCGCGAGGAGACGGCGGTCGCCGGCGGTTCCGTCCGGCACGTCCGGGCAGGCCCCCATGGCGGCGCGGTAGGCATCCAGGAAGCTCTGCATGCTGCGCCGCTCCCAATCGAGCGCCGCCTCCATCACGGCACCGGCCTCCTCCAACGCGCCCGTCTCGTCGATCCGGAACAGCGCCGCCCAGGTGGCGTAGTTGAAGGAGCGCAGCATCCCCGCCACGTCGCGCAGCGGGCTGTGCTTGGCCCGGCGCTCCTCCAGCGACTTCGCCGGCTCGCCCTCGAAGTCGATGATGTACCAGTCGTTCTGGGCGCGCAGCACCTGCCCCAGATGGTAGTCGCCATGAATGCGCGTCTTGTCGCCCTGCGGCGGGGTGTCGGCCAGCTCGGCCAGCCGGTTCATCACGTCGGCGCGGCGGGCCAGCAGCGATTCCGCCTGCTCGCGCACGGCAGGGGCCAGCCGGTCCAGTGCGCCGGGCAGCGCGGCGAAGGCGGCCTCGGCCTGCCGGCGGGCGGCCTCGCCCCAGCCCTTCAGGTCGTCGGCGGTGACCGGTTCCGGATCGAAGGCCGGATCGCCGGTCCGCTTCGCCAGCGCGCAATGGAGTTCCGCCGTGCGCTGGCCGAGCGTCGCCATCATGGCGGCGTGCATGCCGAAGGGTTCGCCCTCGGTCGGCTCCTCCGGATCATGGGACAGGCCGAGACGGATGTCGTCAAGATCGCGCACCAGCGAGTCGACGGTGCTGCTCCAGCCGTCGCCCTGGTTACGGACGTAGCCCTGGAGCACGAACAGCGCGGTCGGCGTGCCGTCCTCCGCCACATGCTCGACGGAGCCGAGCAGCGACGGCGTGTTCTGGAAGCCCGCCACCTCGGTCAGGAAGCGCCCGACCTCGATCTCCGGATGCGCGCCGGGGGTCAGACGGCGGAACGCCTTCAGCACAGCCTGGCTGCCGACCAGGATGGAGCTGTTGCTCTGCTCCACGCCCAGGCGGCGGATCTCCGTGTCATCGTCCACCACGAGGTCGGCCATGCAGGCCGTCGGCGAGAAGCGCAGGTGTCCGTGCGACGCCGGAATCTCCCGCCCCTCGCGCAGGGCGGTCAGCAGGCTGCGGGTGAAGGCATCGGCCTGCATGGCGTCGTAGATGGCGCCGGTACGCGGTCCACGCCGGGCCTTGGCCAGCGTGAAGGGCAGCAGCGGCCAGCCGGTGTTGCCGGCGTTCTCCTCCCAGCTCATGGCGAGCGGCAGGAAGTAGGATTGCGTGCCGCCACCGGACAGTTCGACGTCGGCGTGAAGCAGCATGAAGCCGTCGCCCGGCCCGTTCAGCCGCGCGGACACCGGGACATGCGCGCGTTCGATCCGGCGGTCCTTGGCGGCGAACCAGCGCTGCTGCGGCAGATAGGCCTGGAGGACGTCGCGGGCCAGTTCCGCCTCGGCGCGCCCGCTGATCAGGCTTTTCCAGCCGTCGCGCACCACCACGGTGAGCAGGTCGGGCACCGGCTCCGGCATCGTCTCGTGCCAGGACGGCAGCGCCGCCTCGGCGGCCAGGGCGAACCAGTAGAAGCCGTAAGCGGGGATGGTCAGCAGATAGGGCAGATCGCCAACCGGCGGGAAGACCGTCCGGCCCAGCATCTCCACCGGCACGCGGCCGCGGAACTGCTTCAGGTCCAGTTCCACCGCCTGGGCGGAGCGGGACAGGTTGGCCACGCAGAGGATGACCTCGTCGCCCTCCTCCGTCGAATGGCAGCGCAGATAGGCCAGGACCTTGCGGTTGCCCGGGTAGAGAAGTTGGAAGCTGCCGCGCCCGAAGGCCTTGTGCTGCTGGCGCACCGCGATCAGCCGCTTCATCCAGTTCAGCAGCGACGACGGGCTGCGCTGGGCCGCCTCGACGTTGATGGCCTGGAAGCCGTAGATCGGGTCCTGGATCGCCGGCAGGTACAGCCGCGCCGGGTCGGCGCGGGAGAAGCCGCCGTTGCGGTCGGGCGACCACTGCATCGGCGTGCGCACGCCGTCGCGGTCGCCGAGATAGATGTTGTCGCCCATGCCGATCTCGTCGCCGTAATAGAGCACCGGCGTGCCCGGCATGGACAGCAGAAGGCTCTTCAGCAGCTCGATCTTGCGGCGGTCGTTCTGAAGCAGCGGGGCGAGGCGCCGCCGGATGCCCAGGTTGATGCGCATCCGCCGGTCGGCGGCGTAGAAGTCCCAGAGATAGTCCCGCTCGCGGTCGGTCACCATCTCCAGCGTCAGCTCGTCATGGTTGCGCAGGAAGATGGCCCACTGGCACTCGTCCGGGATGTCCGGGGTCTGGCGCATGATGTCGGCGATGGGGTGCCGGTCCTCCATGGCGACGGCCATGTAGATGCGCGGCATCAACGGGAAGTGGAAGGCCATGTGGCATTCGTCCCCGCCCTTCTCCAGGTCGCCGAAATAGGGCAGCACGTCCTCCGGCCACTGGTTCGCCTCAGCCAGCAGCATGCGGTCGCCGTAGCCCTTGTCGATCTCCGTACGGATGGCCTTCAGGACGTCGTGGGTTTCCGGCAGGTTCTCGTTGTTGGTGCCCTCGCGCTCCTTCAGGTAGGGAACGGCGTCGAGCCGCAGCCCGTCCACCCCCATGTCCAGCCAGAAGCGCATGACGTTCAGCACCTCCTGAAGAACCTTCGGGTTGTCGAAGTTCAGGTCGGGCTGGTGCGAATAGAAACGGTGCCAGAAATAGGCCTGCGCCTCGGAATCCCAGGTCCAGTTGGACTTTTCCGTGTCGCAGAAGATGATGCGGGTGCCTTGGTACTTCTGGTCGGTGTCGGACCAGACGTAGAAATTGCGGTGGTTTGATCCCGGCTTGGCCTGACGGGCGCGCTGGAACCACGGGTGCTGGTCGGAGGTGTGGTTGATGACCAGTTCGGTGATCACGCGCAGGCCGCGGTCGTGGCATTCGCGCAGGAACCGCTTGAAGTCCTGGAGATTGCCGTAGGACGGGTTGACCGCCTTATAGTCGGCGATGTCGTAGCCGTCGTCGCGCAGCGGCGAGGGGTAGAAGGGCAGCAGCCACAGCGTGGTGACGCCAAGCTCCTGGATGTAGTCGAGCTTCTGCGTCAGGCCGGCGATGTCGCCGATGCCGTCGTTGTCGGCGTCGAAGAACGCCTTGACGTGAAGCTGATAGATGACCGCGTCCTTGTACCAGAGCGTGTCGTTCCGATCGATCCGGCCATTGTCCGAGTTCTTCATACCGCCCCGTCGCTCCGCTGGTCTGGTGGAGCGGGGCCGCCGCATGGGCGGGGAACCCCGCGCCCATCCGGCAGCCGCGCCACATCATAAACCAGTTAGAGTTGGGTCCGTTCCACGGCAAAGGCAACGTTGGACGCGAAACCTGCGATGGCGGACCACCATTGGAGGCGGCGCCGAACTCAGGCGGAGGCCCGCTTCCGCTTGGCGCCCGGGGTCAGGCTGCGGTAGACGCCCTGGTCCTCTTCGATGAAATGGGCGATCAGGCGGTGCTCGACCCAGTTGGTCAGTTCGTTGGGCGTGCAGAAGACGACGCCGTACGGCCCCTCGAACCGCAGGGCCAGCAGTTCTTCGGTGATCTGCCGGTGCAGCCGCTTGTGCTTCTCGACGGCGGCGCTCTTGGCGTCGATCCAGAACTGCTCCTCGTCGGAGAAATGCTCCTCCGTGTACTTCACCAGGGCGGCGAAGGCGTTCTGGATGATCTTGTAGCCCTGTCCCGCCGCGACCGCCATGTGCAGCAGACCGGCCAGTTCCAGAAGGGTCCGGTGCTGCTCGTCGATCGACTCGTTTCCGACCGTGTATTCGGACTTCCACGGGAAGCGGGCGGATGGCTGCATGGGGGCCTGCCGGCGAACGGCCGTGCTGAAGGTGTCGGGGAGGCCGCAAGATAGCATCCGCGGTCGCCCGCCGGGGTCGGACAACTTGCCGCAAATCGAATCGCCACCGGGCGAGATGAAGGCAACTTGCGGCAAATTATCTCAAATACACCGGATCAGCCTTTCACCGGCTTCGTCATGTAGGTCATCCCGCCGCCGTAGGAAGCCAGCTTGGCTGCCAGCCCGGCCCCGCCGTCATGCGGCCGGAATCCTTGCGCGTCCCAGAAGGCCCGCGCGCCGGGGGTGGAGGTCAGCGCCAGCCAGCGGAAGCCCCGCCGCGCCGCCAGCGCGTTCATGCGCTCCAGGGCGGCGGCTCCCAACCCCAGCCCCCGCGCCGCCGGCAGCAGGGCGACGTCGTGCAGGTAGAGGCAGTCCGGGGAATCCGGCAGCGCGCCGAGCGGCGAATCGAGCGGTGGCGGGACGCCCAGCCGCCCCGGATGCATGACGATGTAACCGATGCAACTCCCGTCCGCTTCGGCCCCACCATCGATTTCCGCCATGGCGCAGCCCTCCGGATAGAGGGCCAGCCGCTCGGCAAACACGGCGCGGTCCTCCGGGTAATCCGGGTGAACGACCTCGGCGATGGCCATGACACGGTCCAGGTCCGCCAACTCCATGGCGCGCCAGCCCGCGTTCATCCGCATTCTCCCATCCTCCCCGCCCTTTCCAGCCTTCCAGCCCACCATCCGGGCGCGCTATGGTGACCGTTCGCACACCAGCCGACCGGAGGACCACCCATGACCGACACCGCCGCGGCGAGCCTGCTGCCCAAGGTGCGGACCATCGCCCACGAAGCGGGTCAGGTGATCCTGCGCTTCTACAACGACGGCATCGACGCCGCCACAAAGGTCGACGGCAGTCCGGTCACCCAGGCCGATCTGGCCGCCGAGCATGTCATCACCCCGGCCCTGCACCACATCGCCCCCGGCATTCCGGTTGTCGCGGAGGAGGCCGTGGCCGCCGGGCACCGGCCGGACATTTCCGGCGGGCGGTTCTGGCTGGTCGATCCGCTCGACGGCACGAAGGAATTCATCAACCGCAACGGCGAGTTCACCGTCAACATCGCCCTGATCGACGGCGGGCGCCCGGTCCTGGGAGTCGTCTACGCGCCGGCCACCGGCGACCTCTACGCCGCCTGCGGACCGGGCACCGCGGTTCATTGGGTGGAGGGCCGTCACGACTATCCCATCCAGGTCCGCAAGCCGCCGCCCGACGGCCTGACCGTGGTCGCCAGCCGCTCCCACGGCAGCGGCAGCGAATTGGAGAGGTTCCTCGCCGGCTACACGGTGAAGGACCGGGTGACCTGCGGCAGCTCCCTGAAATTCTGCACGGTGGCCGCGGGCAAGGCCGACCTCTATCCCCGTTTCGGCCCGACCAGCGAATGGGACACCGCCGCCGGCCACGCCATCCTCGCCGCCGCCGGCGGCCGGGTGGAGCAGCCCGACGGCTCGCCCTTCCTCTACGGCAAGGCCGACATCCTGAACCCCCATTTCGTTGCGTATGGATGGTGACGACGCTGAGTAACGCGGCCGTCGCGGTGCTGACCACCGCGGCGCCGCTGGAGAAGGTGCGCCTGACGCGGGATTACGCCGCGGCGTGGCGCGACGGACGCATCACCGGGTTCGGCGACGTGGCCCCGCCGGAGCGCCCCGCCCGTCCGGAGCGCCCGCCCCTAATGCTGCCCCGCGACATGCCCAAGCGCGGACGCGGCGGCAGTGCGCAGAACCGCGTCGCCCTGCTGCACGCGCTGGCCCACATCGAGCTGAACGCCATTGACCTCGCCTGGGACATCGTGTGCCGCTTCGTCGGGGAGGGGATGCCGAAGGGCTTCACCGACGATTGGGTGCAGGTTGCCGACGACGAGGCCCGGCATTTCCAGATGCTGGAGGAGCGGCTGAACCAGCTCGGGTCCGGCTATGGCGAGCTGCCGGCCCATGACGGGCTGTGGCAGGCCGCGACCACCACCGCCCACGACCTCGCCGCCCGGCTGGCCGTGGTGCCGATGGTTCTGGAGGCGCGCGGGCTCGACGTCACCCCGGAGACCGTCCGCCGCCTGCGCGAGTTCGGCGACGCCGAGAGCGCCGCCCTGCTCCAAGTCATCCACGACGAGGAGATCACTCACGTCGCCGCCGGACGCCGCTGGTTCGGCCATCTCTGCGCCAAGCGTGGCGTCGACCCGGTGGAGACGTGGCAGGATCTGGTCAAGCGGTACTTCCGCGGCGGCCTGAAGAAGCCCTTCAACGTGACCAGCCGCCAAGCCGCCGACTTCGGCCCGGAATTCTACGAGCCGATCGCGGAGTGACGCCCGTATTGTTCGCGCCCCTCTCCCGTGTCTGGAGAGGGGCGGCTGATTCACCCCCGCAGCAGCTTGGGGTTGGCGATGCCCAGCCGGGCCTGGACGATCTCCTCCAGGCATTCCATCAGCACGTCCTGGCCCTCGTGGTCGAAGTCGCCGGCGGCGATCTCGATGCACAGCCGGTGCTGCAGGGCCTCCACCCGCTGGCGCAGGTCGGCGCCGGACAGGCTGTCGTCGGCGTCCTCGCCGTAGAGCAGGGCGAGCGCCGCCAGCATGGCGTGGCCGGCCTCGTCCACCCCGGCCAGTTCGCGCTGCACGATGCCGAGCGCGTTGGCGATCATCAGCGCCGTGTAGCGTTGGGCCGGCGGGATGTGGGGAAGCAGGTCCGTCCGGAAGGTGTCCGCGACGATGCTCAGCAATTCCTGGGCGTCTGGGCTGGTGCGCATCAGGCGACCCTCTCTTCGTCGGCATCGCCGGACGGTTCGGCACCCACCGCCGCCGGGGCGGACGCCCTCAGACCCAGCCCGTGGATGTGGCGCAACAAATCCAACTCGATCTCCGGCAGCATCCGCCCGGTCAAGGCCAATTCCAACGACGGTTCCTCGCCGGAGGTATGGCGTCGCCCCTGGAGGACCGCGATGGCCGCCCAGCGCATGTAGGCGGCGGTTTCCCAATAGGCGACCGCCTGCGGGTCCACCCGGCGGCCCGAGGTCTCCTCGTAACCGGCGTAGAAGTCCTCCCGCCCGGCCAGACCGCCCGCCTCGCGGTCGTGGCGCCCGAACCGCCAGGAGCGGGCGCAGAACCAGCCGAGATCCTCCATGGGGTCGCTGAATCCCGCGAACTCCCAATCCAGGATGGCGGTCAGCCCGCCGTCCTTCACCAGATAGTTCCCGGTGCGGTAGTCGCGGTGACACAGCACCAGCTCGCCCGGCGGCGGCGCGTGGATCTCCAGCCAGCGCAGCCCCCAGGCCAGAACGGCATCGCGCAGCGCCAGATCGCCTAGCCAGTCGCGGTAGGCGTGGACGCAGTCGAGCGCCGGCGACGCGGCCGGCATCGGCAGCCCCTCCAGCCCCGGCGTGTCCGGCCCGGCCTTGTGCAGACGGCCGAGCTGCCGGCCAAGCTCGCGGGCGAGGGCGCGCTGCGGCTGGTCGGCCTTCACCACCTTGTGCCCGGCGCCGATGCCCTCGGCGCGGCGCATGATGTAGAAGTCGGCGCCGAGAACCGCCGGGTCGCCGCAGGCGGCGATGGGCTCCGGCGCCGCCACCCCGGCCCCGAAGGCGGCGCGCAGCACGGCGTACTCCTGCGCCTTGGAAATGCTGGCCTTCATGCCGGACGCCGCCGCGCCGCCACCGGGCTGGGCGCGCAGCACGCAGGCGTGCCGCCCGGCCTGCGGTCCCCCGTCGATGTCCAGAGTCACCGCGAGGTTGAGCGAGATGGCTCCCCCGCCGAGCGTGCCTTCGTCGGCCACCGCCACGCGCGTTGCGCCGGTCGCCCCGGCCAGCCACGATTCCAGCCGCGGCCGGCTTTCCCCGTCGATCAGTGCGCCCATCCCGTCACCCCCAGGCCCAGAAGCCGTCGCCCTCGTCCATGTAGAATCGCGCCAGGACCATCTTGTGGACTTCCGACGCCCCGTCCACCAGCCGGGCCTGCCGGGCGTATCGGTACATCCACTCCAGCACCGTGTCCTTCGAATAGCCCCTGGCCCCGCAGAGCTGGATGGCCGTGTCCACCGCCTTGTGCAGCGTGTCGGCGACATGGACCTTGGCCATCGACACCTCCTTGCGGGCGAAGTTGCCGCGGTCGAGCTGCCACGCCGCCTTCATGACCAGAAGCCGCCCGATCTCGATCTGCATGGCGACGTCGCCCATCATCCATTGCACCCCCTCGTGCCCGGCGAGCGTCGTGCCGAAGCTCTCGCGCTCGCGCACATAGGCGGCGGCGATCTCCATGGCCCGCTTGGACAGGCCGGTCCAACGCATGCAGTGGGTCAGCCGCGCCGGGCCGAGGCGGATCTGCGTCGCCTTCAGCCCGTCGCCGACGGTCATCAGGACGTTCTCGTCGGAGACCTCCAGCCCGTCGAAGCGCAGCTCGCAATGGCCGCCATGCTCCTCCGGCCCCATGATCGGAATGCGGCGGACGATCTCCCAGCCGGGCTGGTCCTTGTCGAACAGGAAGGCGGTCAGCCCCTTGCGCTTGTCGTCGGAGGTGCGGGCGATCAGGATGAAGTGCTGCGCCTCGCCCGCCCCGGTGATGAACCATTTGTGGCCGGAGATCACCCAGCGGTCGCCCTTGCGCTCCGCCCGGGTCTTCATCATCGAGGGGTCGGAGCCGCCGCCGGGATGCGGCTCGGTCATTACGAAGGCGGAGCGGACCTTGCCGTCCACGATGGGCTGGAGCCAGCGCTCCTTCTGCGCCTCGGTCGCCACCTTGTTGAGAAGCTGCATGTTGCCGTCGTCGGGGGCGGCGCAGTTGAAGCAGACCGGCCCGAAGATGGAGCGGTTCATCTCCTCGTAGGCCGCGGCCATGCCGACGATCCCCAGCCCCTGCCCGCCGCGCGCCGTCGGCATCTGCGGCGCCCACAGACCGGCAGCCTTCACCTCCCCACGCAGGCGCTCCAGCAGGGCGGGCGCGATGTTCTCATGCGCGTCGTAGGAGGCCGGCTCCGCTTCCAGCGGCAGGATGCGCTCCTCCACGAAGGCGCGCACGCGGCGGCGGAACTCCTCGATCGGCGGGGGCAGGCTGAAATCCATCGGTTCGGGTCCTCTCCGTCGTTTTTTTCTTGATTACAGGGTGCTGACCAGATGCCCTCCGTCCACCGGCACGACCGCCCCGGTCATGTAGGCCGACGCGTCGGAGCACAGCAGCAGCAGCGGCCCGTCGAGGTCCGCCAGCCGCCCCAGCCGCCGCTGCGGCACCCGCCGGATCAGCGCCTGCCCGGCGTCGGTCGCCAGGAAATCGCGGTTCAGGTCGGTTTCCATGTAGCCGGGGGCCAGCGCGTTGACGCGGATGCCGTAACGCGCCCATTCCAGGGCCAGCGCCTGGGTGAGCTGCACCAGCCCGGCCTTCGACGCGGCGTAGGCCGCGACATGGCCGGCCACCCGCAGCCCGAGGATGGAGGCGATGTTGACGATCGACCCGCCCCTTCCCTGCTCCTTCATCACGCGCGCCACCGCCTGCGCGGTGAGGAAGGCGCCTTTCAGGTTGGTGTCGACGACGCGGTCCCAGTCGTCTTCGGCGTGGTCGAGCGCGGCCTTGGACACCGTGGTGCCGGCGTTGTTGACGAGGATGTCGAGCCTGCCGAGCGCGCTCGCCGCTTCGCGGACGCCGTCGCGGACGGAGTCGGCGTCGGTGACGTCCAGCGGCACGGCGACGGCCTGTCCGCCCGCTGCTGCGATCTCGGCGACGGCGGCGTCCAGGCTCTCGCGCCGCCGTGCCGTCAGCGCGACGCGGGCGCCCGCCGCCGCGAGCACGCCCGCGAAGTGACGGCCCAGGCCGGCGGAGGCCCCGGTGACCAGGGCGGTGCGGTTGGTGAGGGTGAGGGTCATGGGGGTCCTGGGTCTATGAAGGTGGGGTTCATGCGTCGGGCCCCCTCCCTAACCCTCCCCCGTTGCGCAGGGGAGGGAACACGCTCTTCCCCCTGCGGAAGCGGGGGGAGGTTGGGAGGGGGGCTCCAATGCGACCACGCCCCTCTCACAACCCCCTCGCCTGCTCGCGCAGCACGAACTTCTGGATCTTCCCGGTCGAGGTCTTCGGCAAGGCCCCGAACACCACCGTCCGGGGCGCCTTGAAGTGGGCGAGATGGTCGCGGCACCAGCCGATCACCTCGGCCTCGGTCACCCGCCCTTCCGATCCCGGCTTCAGCGTGACGAAGGCGCAGGGAGTCTCGCCCCATTTCGGATCGGGACGGGCGACGACGGCGGCCTCCATGACGTGGGGGTGCTTGTAGAGGACCTCCTCGACCTCCAGCGAGGCGATGTTCTCGCCGCCGGAGATGATGATGTCCTTGGCGCGGTCCTTGATCTCGACGTAGCGGTCGGGGTGCAGCACGGCGAGGTCGCCGGTGTGCAGCCAGCCGTCGCGCAGCGCCTCGTCGGTCGCCGCCGGGTTCTTCAGGTAACCCTTCATCACCGTGTTGCCGCGCAACGCCAGTTCGCCCAGCGTCTCGCCGTCGGCGGGCACCGCGCGGCCGGTGTCGGGGTCGAGCACGGTCTGCTCGGACATGGTGACGTTGGGCACGCCCTGGCGGGCCATCTTCACCGCCCGTTCCTCCAGCGGCAGGTCCGCCCAGCTCTCCTGCCACGCGCAGCCGGTGGAGGGGCCGTAGCATTCCGTCATGCCGTAGAGGTGGGTCAGGCGGAAGCCCATCCGCTCCATCCCCGCGATCACCGCGCTGGGCGGCGCCGCCCCGCCGGTCGCCACCTGCACCGGGCCGTGATCGAAGCCGCGCTTCACCGCGTCCGGCGCGTGGATCAGCATGGTCAGCACGACCGGAGCCCCGCAGAGGTGGGTGACCTTCTCCTCGGCGATCAGGCGGAAGATCGCCGCCGGATCGACGGCGCGCAGGCAGACATGGGTCGCCCCGACCGCCGTCACCGCCCAGGGGTAGGTCCAGCCGTTGCAGTGGAACATGGGGAGCGTCCACAGATAGACGCTGTCCGGCCGCAGCCCGAAGGTGATGACGTTGCCGAGCGCGTTCAGATGGGCGCCGCGGTGATGGTACAGCACACCCTTGGGGTTGCCCGTGGTGCCGGAGGTGTAGTTGAGCGCGATGGACTCCCACTCGTCCTCCGGCGTGCGCCAGGGCGCCTCGGGGTCGCCGGTCTTGAGGAAATCCTCATACTCCAGATCGCCCACCGGGTCGGCGTCCTGCGCCGCCGGGTCGTCGATCCACACCACGCGTGGCGGGGCCGTCATGCGCTCCAGCGCGGCGCGGGCCACGGCGGACAGGCCGCGGTCCACCAGGAACAGGCGGCTCTCGGCATGCTCCAGGATGAAGGCGACGGCGGGCGGGTCGAGCCGCGTGTTGATGGCGTTCAGCACCGCCCCGGCGCCGGGAATGCCGAAATGCGCCTCCAGCATCGCCGGGGTGTTGAAGGCCAGGACCGACACCACCTCACCCGGCCGGACGCCGGCCCGGCTCACCGCGGAGGCCAACGCGCGGGCGCGGTGTTCGACCTCCGCCCAGTTCCGCCGCAGGGGGCCGTAGACCACGGCGGCCTTGTCCGGATAGACCATCGCGGAGCGGCGCAGGAAGTCCAGAGGCGTCAGCGGCACATGGTTGGCCGTGCGCCTGGATAGGTCTGCGGACGGAGTGGTGGCGTCCACGCTCGTCTCCTTCCCTGTTCTGCGATCCCTGTTTTTAAGCCGGGCTCTTCGGCCGGCGCCTCCTATCGGGCGCCTTGCTGACGATGGTAGGCACGAACCATTGGGCAGAACAAGATTCACCTTTGGTCGGTCCCTCCCCCTATGCCCGCAAGAACGTGGCAGGGGCGGGCGAGCGCGTTACCGCCTCTGGCGTCGCGGTTGCGGACCGTCCGCCCGCTACACTGTCGGGTATCGAGCCGTATGGGGGCGACCATGACGACGGTGCGGATCGCGTTCGACAAGGAACTGGTGCTGTCCGGGCATTTCCTGCTGAAGCATCTGGAGAAGCCGGAGTTGCAACGCCTCGCCGCCAGCGCCCGGCTGGCCTATTTCCGGCCCGGCGCGGTCATCTTCCAGAAGGGCGACCCCGGCGACAGCATGATGGCGGTCATCCGCGGGCGGGTGAAGATCTGCTCCCACTCCACCGACGGCAAGGAGCTGGTGCTGAACATCATCAACAAGGGCGGCCTGTTCGGCGAGATCGCCCTGCTCGACGGCGAGCCGCGGACCGCCGACGCCGTGGCGCTGGAGGAAACCGACCTGCTGGTGCTCGACCGCTCCAAGTTCGTGCCGCTGCTCAACGAGCGCCCGGCGGTGGCGCTCCAGCTCATCACGGTGCTGTGCAAGCGCCTGCGCCAGACCAGCGAGCATCTGGAGGACACGCTGTTCCTGGAGGCGTCGTCGCGCTTCGCCCGAGCGCTGATGCGGTTGGCCGACGTGTTCGGCAAGCCGACGCCGGGCGGGCTGAAGCTGGACATCAAACTGTCGCAGCAGCAGCTCGGGTGTCTGGTGGGCGTTTCGCGGGAGAGCATCAACAAGCTGCTGGGCGAATGGCAGCGCAACGGCGTGATCGCCGTGGAATCCGGACGGATCACCCTGCTCGACCGTGACGCGCTGGAGGAGATCGCCGAGGCAAATGGGTGAGGTGTCGCCTGGCGCCCCCACCGCTTGGCCCCCACCCCGGCCCTCCCCCGCTGTCGCAGGGGAGGGAGATAGTGGCGAGGCGGCGGCAGTCCCCTCCCCTGCGCAGCGGGGGAGGGCTAGCATTACAGTTGCGATGGGACAGCCCTCCGTCTGTTGAACAGGCTTTGGGAGGTCGCCATGTCCGGTGTCGCGGTCGAGGACCTGCTGGGGC
>NZ_JACHYN010000007.1 GCF_014192915.1 Azospirillum sp. OGB3
AGGGGGACCTCGTCGCTGTGGTCCCTCCCGTGAATCACACCGCCCGGCTCAGCGGGAATCGCCGCATGAGTCGTACTCCGCAGGACTTGGTATAAGCCCTGAGCAGGTATGCCAAGTACATCGGCAGCACGAAGATAGGGCGGATTGCCGTGTAGGCAGATGTGATTATGCCCCTCTCGTTGACAATTGCTGAGCGGAGGCTTCTTTGGTCATTCTGGAGGTCTGTGAGACGCAGTACGATTTCGTCTTTGTCTACGACCTGATAAGTCTCAAAGGAACTCGGTAGAAGACCATCGTTCGAGTTGATGTCTTTGCGAATAATCCGCCCATAGCTCAGCGACAGCAGGTTATCCTCAATCATTCCCTTGTTGAGCTGGTCGCACTCAGTCGCAACGCTGTAGAGAGGCACCAGAGTCCAGCCATCAGGCACCTCCCCCAGCCACTCGACACCGCTATCTTTGTACTCGGGATACCTCGGGAAGCTCATGCGCTCAGCTCCTCGATCATCGCCTTAATGCGGTCGGTGGTCTGCTTCAGTTCCGCGTCGATCACCTCCAACGGACGCGGCGCGGCGAACAAGTAGAAGTGCCGGTTGAAGGGGATCTCGTAGCCGATCTTGGTTTTGTCGTGGTCGATCCAGGCGTCCGGGGCGTGGGGCAGGACCTCCCGCTTGAAGTAGCTGTCCACGTCCTCGTTCAGCGGCACGTTCTCGGTGTCGCGCAGCTTGGCGTCGGCCTGCGGCTTGCCCTTCTGCTTGCCGCGCGTGCCCAGCACGATCTTGCCGGCCTCGTCGCGCTCGGGCCGCTCCACCGTGATGGTGCGGTAGCCGAAGTCGCTGTTCCGGAAGATGCGGCTGATGGGCTTGCCGTCCCGCTCGGCCTCGACGAACTGGCCGAACAGGCGGGTGATCTCGTCGATGTGGGCGTCGGACAACTCCTTGCGCTTGCTGCCCAGGCTCTTGCGCATCTTCTGCCACATGCCGCCGGCGTCGATGAGCTGCACCTTGCCCTTGCGGTGCTCGGGCTTGCGGTTGCTGAGGATCCAGACGTAGGTGCTGATGCCGGTGTTGTAGAACATGTCCGTGGGCAGGCCGACAATGGCCTCCAGCAGGTCGTTCTCCAGCACGTAGCGGCGGATTTCGCTCTCGCCGCTGCCCGCCCCGCCGGTGAACAGCGGGGAGCCGTTCAGGACGATGCCGAAGCGGCTGCCGCCTTCGGACGCCGGGCGCATCTTGCTGATCAGGTGCAGCAGGAACAGCATGGAGCCGTCCGACACGCGCGGCAGGCCGGGGCCGAAGCGGCCGTTGTAGCCCTGGGTCTCGTGCTCCCTGCGGACCTCCTTCTCCACCTTCTTCCATTCCACGCCGAAGGGCGGGTTGGACAGCATGTAGTCGAAGCGCTTGTGCGGGTGCCCGTCGTCGGACAGCGTGTTGCCGAAGACGATGTTGGCCACGTCCTGCCCCTTGATGAGCATGTCCGCCTTGCAGATGGCGTAGGACTCGGGGTTCAGTTCCTGGCCGAAGACGGTCAGGCGGGCCTTGGGGTTGTGCTCCGCCAGGTACTCGCCGGCGATGGACAGCATGCCGCCGGTGCCGGCCGTCGGGTCATAGATGGTGCGGACCACGCCCGGCTTGGACAGCGCCTCGTCATCCTCGATGAACAGCAGGTTCACCATGAGGCGGATAACCTCGCGCGGAGTGAAGTGCTCACCGGCCGTCTCGTTCGACAGTTCGGCGAACTTGCGGATCAGCTCCTCGAAGACCAGCCCCATCTGGTGGTTGTCCACCGCGTCGGGGTGCAGGTCGACCTGGGTGAACTTCTCCACCACCTGATAGAGCAGCCCGGCCTTGGCCAGCCGCTCCACCTGGGCGTGGAACTCGAACCGCTCGAAGATGTCCCGCACGGCCGGGGAGAAGGCGGCGACGTAGCTGAACAGGTTCTCGCGAATATGGTCCTGGTCGCCCATCAGCGTCTTCAGGTCGAGCGGCGACGTGTTGTAGAAGCTCTGCCCGGCCTTGCGCAGAAGGAACGGCTCCGGGTTGATGCCGAGCTTCTGCTTCTCCTCGAACTCCGCCAGGACCGCGGCCTTCGTCGGGGCCAGCACGCAGTCGAGCCGCCGCAGCACCGTGAGCGGCAGGATCACCCGCCCGTATTCCGACTGTTTGTAGTCGCCGCGGAGGAGGTCGGCGACCGACCAGATGAATGCGGATAAGGCTTGCTGATTCATGACGTTGGCATTCCTGCGCTTCCCTCCGGTTGCGCTTTAAGAAGCGCAACCGCTGAGAGGCTAAGCGAGATACCACCGATGAGTCATCATGGTTGTTTAAGACGCGCGATATGTCGCTTTGCAAGGGATCATACGATAGTATGTTGCCTTCCAGGAGAACACGCCAAGATGAATTGCCGCCCTGATATTCAGCGTGGCTGGATGTCATGTGTCACGTAGCCGTTGCCGTCCACATCTGGCGACGAGGGACGGGAATGCGCGAGTTGGGGCGCTGCTCACTGCTGGCGGCCGACGGCAGGAAAATGTGGGTACGTTGTGGCCATTGACGAGGTCGCGACGTGGGGCCACAATCATCCCCAAGCTGACCGCACAGACCGGCTAAGCTGTTGATCTACAACAGGAATGGTGGAGCAACGTCAGGCTCCTGGCGCCCCAGCCACCTAATTCCCTGAGAGTTCAGGTACTTTGTCGCTTTTCCCTTTAAGCGGCAATTGCCGCTTATACGTGAGACTGCCTCACGCATAAGCGAGACGGTTCCGAACCGCTGTTTTCCGGAAATCATAAGCAGTGCCAACGGGTTGATACGCTTGCTGCGCACCCAAGCGGCGTTGCACGTTCTCCTGTCGACGACGCGCATCTCCGCATTCAGGTTTCGGATTCCTCTCGCCTAAAGGGATCACCATCGGAGTGGAGTCCTTAGAGACCTGATCATGCGGTGGTGTGCGGCGGGAGGCATGTGGCGATTGGTCGGACGCCACCACGGCAGTTGGATCACCTTTACTGATCATACAGCCATCAGGCTCAGCGGATTGGGAAACTTCGGATGCTGCCAATCGCCAATGAATTCTGGCCAGGGCGCCTCACACATGGCACTCTATTTATCCGTTCCGGAGAGAGCCTTAACCGGCAATAAGAACTCTGTCCCGGCTGACGAGACAGCACTTGCGGACTTCCATTCCCATCCAGGCGGCATTCTCTGAGACTTTGGAAATATCGAGTATCGCGGCGGGAGGTCGGCTGTTGACCACGCCGTGCTTTTGGACAGCGACTTATGCACCACTATCATTTCGCGCGGGTCCATCCCCCTCCCTCACCTCCGCCACGCGGGCTAGCGGCTGAGCGGCAGGCCCAGCCGCGCCGCGGTCACATCTTCCAGGATCACCTGCGAGCGCTCGCGATAGTCGGCTTCGGTGATAAGCTTCTTGGCCTTCAGGTCGGCTAGATCCCGCAACAGGCGTTCTGCGTCATCCTTGGCGAGTCGGGCTGGCTGAATGGCAACCGGATCGGGAGTTGGCGCGACCGGCTGCTCCGGCGGGGTCATAGCCACGCTGACAGAAGACGGGTAAACGTAGGCCGCCCCAGAGCCCATATCGACCGCTGCTCCGATTATACCACCGGCAAGGATGTTACCGAATGCCGCGCCCGCCGTTGAGGATTGAACTGCAGACGAGCCCTTCGATCCGTCTGGATGCTGGCACGACACAGTGAGATCACCATAAGCCTTGGTAACGGTTGTGGAGCCGGGCGTCTTCGGCACCGTCCACGACCCCTTCTCGTTCGCCAGCTTGCATTCAGCCCCACCCTTCGGAGGCGTATTTACCTCCACGGATTGGGTTGTACCTGCGGTAATCGAGGCGCAGGCAGATGTTCCCAGAAGCGCGACGAGCGCGACGAGAGGACGGATCATTAACTTCCCCCAGTAAGTACGCATGCGCGTTTTAGGATTGCGCTTCCTATTAAGCGCCACCAGAGAGAGTGTGGAGAGGAAATCTAAACAGTTTATGACTGAAGAGGGCCAACCAAAGCAACTTGATGCCTTGTTTCAGGCCAAGCCGCCCGTGCTTTCGTCTGGCTCAGAAGAGCGTACAGACACCTATGCGGGCCTGAAGGCTGAAGGGCAGTGTTGGCATTGCCAGTCGGCGTCGATCAGTCCTGCTGCTCTTTCAGCCGCACGCCCGGCCCGCCCTCGCCCTGGTAGGTGCCGGTGGGCATGAACTCGACGCCACCATTCTCTAACGCCGGTTGAGTCTTCCCCGACGCCCCGGCGAGTGCGGCACCGCTTCCCTTGATCCTGCTGATCTTATTCGACGTCACGCCAGCCTGTTTGGCGAGGTCACGCACGCCCGCTGTAGTGCAGTTCTTGCCATTCGGATTTGATTTCCCGTGATCATGCGAGTGTACTCAGTACCTATGAATTGCGATTATGTATTAACGACGCTCCCTGCGTCGATGCGTTGCAGCTATCGGAAGGCACAACGCAACGTTTAATGGGCGGCCCTTCCGGAACTGATTGCCTTAGGCGCCTGATTTACAGGAGCGCTCCAGGGCGTTCCATGGCTTCGCCTGGACGATCATTCCAACTCGATGATTTCGCGGGTGCCGGTTTTGGTCCGGCAGGTGAGGCTCGGCTTGGCGGTGCGCGCATCCCAGCCCATGCGGCAGTCGTCCATATCGCGATATCCGACGACACGGAAACTGCTGCGAGGCACATAACCGGACAGACCGGCGAGACTGATCTGGTACCACCCTGCATCATGAACCCGGGCGGGCACCTTCGCCCCCTTCTCCACTTTGCCGAGTTCCTCCTTGTCGGCGAAGTGGGGACTACTGAAGACACTGAGATCCTTGACCGCAAGCGCCACAATGGGAAGATCTTTCGGCGCCGCACGATGGGACGCCGCCGTTTGTACGGGCGATGGGGACTGGGCTGATGCGACTGCCGTGGTCTCGGCGTTGCGGGAAAGGGCCTTGACCTGCTCGATCACGCGTTGAACAGCCGGCCGCAGCGCCCGCTCGATCACAGGAACGGCATCCGAAACCTGCGCCACCACCGCAATCGCCCCGTCTTCGACCTGCGTGCGCATCTCCGGCGGCATGAACTGCCAAGCGCCAAGTGCCAGACCCGTCGCTACGCCGCCATGCAACAGCGTTTTCTTCAGGCGCCGGCGCCACGTCCTGGTCGGCGCCCTGGTCGGCGCCGGCTTTGGGCGTTGCGGTCGCTTGGGCGGCATGGGAACCTGACCGACGGACCCAGGTTTTGCCGTAGGCGCCAGTGGTTTAGCCGTATGGTCGAGCCTCGCGCACAGGCCGCAGGTGTTGCCCAGCATCCAATGGCTCTCGTCATTCGGACATTCGAACGTCTGCGGCTCGGTCAGTTCGCGCAGGGCCGCGACCCATTCAGCCGGGCGCGGCGGCGTGGTGTCGCCGGAAAAGGCCCGGTCGAACAACACCCGCAACGTGGGCGAAAACCATGTGTGGATGCTGTCCGAATCGGGCTTGATGTAAGGGTTGTCCTTCACCCCATAAGGATAAAACCGCCCGCCGTGCATCAGCCTGGCGCCCAGTTCGGATGGCAGCGCCGCCACGCCGGTCTCCCGGCCGGACATTGGATGGAGCGATTCATTGAGGAGTTGGAAGATGATGATCGCCAGCGCGAACTGGTCCTGAAGTCCGGCGTTGTCGTTAATCGATCTGCCATCGAATGAGACGCTGCCGTCGGCGCCCGGCGTGGCGGCTTTGGGATGCAGAAATTCCGGCGTGGCCAACGTTGCGTCATGGCGGCGGCCGTCCGGTCCGCGGATTTGAAAGCCGTCGCAATCCACCAGCACGACGTAAGCCGAACGCCTGGAATCGCTGGTGTCGTAGACCAGCGCGTTCTGGGGCTTCAGATCGATGACGTAATGACCGATCTCGTGCAGGCCGTCCAGGACGATGGACAGGTTCAGCGCCGCGTAAAGGCGCAGGCGCAGGCTCTCCGGGATCCCTCGGCGCGCGCGCTGTGTCGGACGGGTCACCTGCTGCAGGGTCCAGGCGTGGCCGAAATCGACGATCGGCATCGCGAAACCTCGGAGGACCCCGTTTTCGGTCAGAATGCCTTCCGGCCAAGCCATCTGGACCGTGCCGTTCAGCGTTTTGACGTTGCGCGGCGGCCGGGCGACCATCGCCCGCACCTTCTCGGCGTGCTCCGCCGCCGTCGCCGGATCGTTGTAGAGCTTCAGCGCGAGGTTCGGCAAAGCCGGATGGCGATAAACGGTGCCGGCGCCTCCCCCTCCCAGCCTCACAGCCGCGGCGGTGAAGTCGCGCAAAACGGTCTGCCCCATCGGGCCTTCGTAGACGATGTCCATGCGGTCAGCCGGCCGGTTCGCGGCCGATCCAGATCAGAGTCTTGTCGTCGCCGCTGATGCGGCGGGCGTCCTTGCTGCCAAGCGTGCCGTGCAGCGCCCGCGCTGCCGCTTCCGGATCGCTGGAGTACAGGAAACGGGACACCGGCCCCATGAAGTCCGGTTCCAGCGCAGCCCCATCGGCGGAGATCACGAAAGGCATGGCGCCATCGGTCATCGCAACCGCCACGCCGCCTTGAGCCAACGGGGGCGCTTCGCTGACGCGCAACTGGTCCGGCCAGTCCTCCATCGTCACGAACCAGGTCTGATTCGCGTACTCTCCGTTGCGCGGTTCCGACAGGACAACGTCGCCCCAGGCCGCCGTCGGCGCCACCGCGGCCAAGCCGTCCCCCACATGGGCAAGCAGCGTCCGTTCCGGTGTCGCCACCAGAGCGACCAGGGTGGCGTGGCAATCCTCCAGATCCAGACCGTCGGCCAGCAACGATCCACGGGCAAAATCAACCGCCTGGACAACCAGCGCACGAAAGGCCTCGGCTCCCTCGAAGCTCGTCGTGGGCGCGGCCAGGAAGGCCGAAGCGACCATCGACGACACACGCGTCGAGCCGGCCCGGGCGTGCCTCGCCGAGCCCGCACCGTCGCACACCACCGCCACGGCGCAGCCGTTCTCAACGCCAAAGGCCAGCGCGTCCTGTCCCTCCTGGTTCTTGGCTTCATGGGCGGGACCACGCACACAGGCCCCGATCAGGCGCCACCCGGGAGCGATCAAGCCACCGGGCGCGCCCTCGCTGTCGGTTTGGTGAAAGAGCATCGGCCGGGTCAGAGCGCCGCGGACATCCAGCCGCTCGGATTGGCCATGGCGACCTGCTGGCCGGATGCCTTCTTCGAGCCGGACTTGGCCGACTCCGACATCCACTTGAACATCTCCTTGAATTTGCTCTGCTCCAGGCGGACCGGTTGGCGATCGGAGGTGCAGAACTGCGACAACGGTCCAAGGTTGACCTGGCGGCCGATACCGATCGCCCAAAGGATGAACCTCTTGTCGTCCTGGGCCTGACGGGCGCGCGACGCAACCTCCTGGATCTCGTCGGTGGGCTCACCGTCGGACATGACGAACAGCCAGGGCCGCTTGTAGGTGACACCGGCCTGCCGGTAGCGCTGCTTCTGGTCCTCGATCATCGACATGGCCATGTCCACGGCCTTGCCCAGCGGCGTCGAGCCGTTGGCGCGGACGGCCGGGGCCTGGAAATCGGCGGCATCGGTGAACGACACCAGCGTTTCGACCTGATCGTCGTCGCCCATGCGGATGATCGCGACCTGCACGGCGTCGCAGGCGTCGTCGTCGTCCTTCAGATCCGCAGCGAGCAGCTTCAAGCCTTCGTTCAGGTCGGCGATGGCCCCGCTGTGCCCCATCGACAGCGATCCGTCCACAACCACGACGCACGGAAGACGTTCCGCCTTGTTCCTCTTCAGCGCAACATCGGGAATGAGTTGTTCATCCATAAGACACCTTCAGGCTGTGAGCCGCGGCACGACGCTGGGCGGGGACTTCACCCGTGGAGCGCGCAGGCCGCTCGCCTCCGGGAGATTCAAAACCAACTTTCGATTCCAAGAAATCCTACGCCGAAGGCAAATATCTTTTGCATTCTTCACAATGAAAGCCAGCGCATTGAGCGCCAGATACAGTTAAAGCGTTCGTTTTGGTGCTTGACCAATCCGGCGGATTTCCGATCAAAATCGGCGGCTTTTTCCCGGCATACACCGGAAAATCAGCAACGTCAATATGCTAATCCGCAAATTTTCAACCCACTCCAGCGCTCCTCCACGGCTTCGAACAGCTTAAGGGTTGAGTAGTTAGAAGATAAAGTGCATTTTTGGAGGCCTTGGCGAGCGCAATGCCATATCACAAACGATCGCCGATTTTTCATGGTTAACAATATATTTCTTTTTGACAGCCCTCACCAACCGCCTTCAGGAAGCGGAAATTCCACTTGCGAGTCTTGGTTTGTTTTGTTTTGTTTTCGCAACGCTGGCGAACTCCGCCGCGAACGATTCTTAAGACGCGCAAGAGGTAATTGCAAATGCCCTCCCTCGCGAAACTCAGCCTGCGCTCCTCGGTTGCAGGCTGTGCGCTCCTCGCCGCGGTGCCGACCACTTTGCTGAACGCTTTGCCGGCCGCCGCCGGCACGAGCTATCAGATCCAGTGCCAGGAGACGGGCAAGCCCTGTCGCGAGACCGAGACCCTGCTGCCGTTGCGCGTGCTGCCGCGTCCGAGCGCCAGCATCTTCAAGTCCAAGGACTCCGCCCCCGGCAATGTCGCCGTCGAGAACGTGCCGGCCTTCCGCCCGCTGTTCGTCTTCGCGCGCGAGGGGGTGGACTACACCGACCCGACCAACCCGAAGGGCTGGTATCAGGTCGGCGGGGGCGAAGCCACGCCGGAGGGCTGGATGCCGGCCAAGGATGTCATGGAATGGCGGCAGGCGCTGGTCGTCGCCTACACCCACCCCGGCGTCGGCCGGGAAGCGCGCCATCCCGTCCTGATGTTCGACAACCAGGCGGCCCTGGAACAGATCGCCCTGGGCAAGGACCGGGAGTCCGAAGCCGGCAAGATTTACGAGGCGGTCGAGAAGGGCGAGAAGCCGAAGTCGGTCGTGTCGATCGAGCCCAAGCGCTTCGCCGACATCGAAGACAATTTCTACGTTCTGCCCGTCCTGGACTTCAAGTCCGTCACCAAGTTCGACGACGAGACGCGGCTGCTCCAGCTCGCGGCGGCGGTTCCGGGCAAACGGTCGGACGAGACGAACCAGACCACGCTGGGCAATGCCGCCTACGCGCAGGCGAGCGCCGCGAAGGCCACCCTGTCCGGCGACGCGGCCAAGGGGCTGAGGGTCGACATCGTCTTCGTGATGGACCTGACCGGCTCGATGGGACCGTTTGTGGAGAGCACCAAGACCGCCATCACCGACCTCACACGCGCCATCACCAAAGACCCGATGCTGAAGGAGGCCGTGCGCTTCGGTATCGTCGGCTACCGCGACGACTTGCGGGTCGAGCCGAAGCTGGAGTTCGTATCAAAGAACTTCACGCCGACGCTGCTCCAGGACACCGATTTCGTATCGGTGATCGACCAGCAGGTCCGCGCCTCCGCCGTCAGCAGCGACGATTACGCCGAGGAGGGCTATGCTGGCGTCAAGACCGCACTGAACGAGACCGCCTGGACCGACGGCGCCCTGCGCTTCATGGTCATGGTCGGCGATGCCTCCGCCCATGAGCCGGGCCACAAGCAGAGCACCACGCGCCTCAGCGCGGCCGAACTGCGTCACATGGCCAACGACCAGCATGTGTCCGTCTTCTCGGTCCATCTGAAGGCGCAACGCTACGCCAAGGACCACCCGAAGGCGGAGGAGCAGTTCTCGACGCTGGCCAACAACCCCGGCACCAGCGCGCCGGCCCTTTTCTCCTTCGATGCCGACAAGCCCGACGAATACGCGACGGTGGTCAAGCAGATCTCCAGCCAACTGTCGGAGCTGGTCGACGCGGCGCGCAAGGGCCGCGAGGTCGTCCCGGACACGCTGAGCGAGTCGGCGACCGTTCTCTCCTCGGCCTCCTCCACCGCCGGGGCCCCAGCCGGCGGCGACGCCGAACTGAAGGACGAAGGCTGGAACCCGGAGGCCCGCCAGAAGGAGTTGCTTGGCCCCCAGGCCGATCGGCCCGAGGTGAAGGAGCAGGCCCAGAAGATCAACGAGGTCGCGGCAGCCGCCCTTATCAACTATCTGGGCGGCGACACCGTCCGCGACCTGACCTTCTGGGCGATGGACCGCGACCTGATCGACCCGCGCAAGAAGGCGCTGGACGTCCGCGTCCTGGTCAGCAAGACGGAGCTGAACGACCTGATCGGCGCCTTGCAGAAAGTCACCGATGCGCTGTCCACCGCGGAGGTGGCGCAGCTGGAGTTCTTCACCGCGCTCCAGTCCGTCATGGCCCAGACGACCACGGGCACGCCGATCGACTTCGAAAAGGCGCAGAAGCTGTCGCAGACCGAGCTGATGCCCAAGTGGATCGAGAAGCTGCCGTACCGCAGCGCGATCATGGAGATGAACAACGCGACCTACGAGGCGCTGACCCCCGACGAGCGCGTGACCCTGGAGCAGTCGCTCCAGTCCAAGCTCCAGTACTACGTCGAGGTGAACGCCAACGTGGACGCCTGGAAGGTTCTGGACGGACGAGGCGCCGACACGGCGAAGGTCTACGCCTTGCCGCTCGACGCCCTGCCCTGATCCAAGGCACCACCCGGTCCATGACCACCACGATCCGCAAGCCCGCCGCTGTCGCCACGGCGGCGGGTGCCCTCTTGTCCGTCCGCGACCTGCGCAAGGCGCGCAGCCAGGCCGACGCGCGCTTCGAACTGCACGTGCCCGACTTCGCGGTCGCGCCCGGGCAGTTCGTGGCGATCGTCGGCGACAGCGGTTGCGGCAAGAGCACGCTGCTCGACACGCTCGCCCTGGTGCTGCGGCCGACGTCCTGCGCCGACTTCGTGCTCGGCGCCGGGCATGGCTTCCCTGCCGCCGATCTGCAGGATCTCTGGGCGCTCGGCGACCAGGACGGGTTGGCCGCCATCCGGCGCACGCAGCTTGGCTACGTGCTCCAGACCGGTGGGCTGCTGCCCTTCCTCTCGGTGGAGGAAAACATCCGCCTGCCGACCCGCCTCGCCGGGACGACCGCAGACAGGGACGAGATCCGGGCGCTGGCGACGCGCATCGGCATCGCGGACACGCTGTCCAAGAAGCCGCAGCACCTGTCCGGCGGACAGCGCCAGCGGGCGGCGATCCTGCGCGCGCTGATCCACAAGCCGCGACTCATCCTGGCCGACGAACCGACCGCCGCCGTGGACAAGGCCCGCGCCGGTGCCATCGTGGCGGATTTCGCCGCCCTGGCCCGCGACCGCGGCACGACCATCGTTATGGTCACGCACGACCGCGATCTCGTCCGTCCCTTCGCGGACGCGACCTACAGCTTCACCCTGTCGCAGACGTCGCAGACCGAAATTCGCTCGGTCTGCCACCGGCTTTCATGAGGGCGCACCGATGACCCGACGCGTCCCTTCCCATCCCGCCGGCACGCCTGAACGCTGGACCATCGGGCGGCTCGCCCTGGCCGATCTGCGCCATGAGTGGATCCTCAGCCTGTGCATGGTGCTGGCGCTGGCGGCCATCCTGGCGCCGCTGCTGCTTCTGCTCGGGCTGAAGAACGGCACGATCGAGACGCTGCGCAACCGGCTGGTGGAGGACCCGGTGTTCCGGGAACTTAAACCCGACGGCACTCTCACCCTGCCGGACTCCTGGTTTGCGGCAACCGCAAGCGACCCTCGCGTCAGCTTCGTGGTGTCGACCATTCTGCGCGGCTCCTCCATTGTCCGTCTGGCGCCGGAAGGGAGCGACCGCAGCGAACCGCTGGATTTGCTGCCGACGGCGCCGGGCGACCCTCTGCTTGTGGAAAACAAGACGCCGATCCCCGGTTCCGGCGAGGCCATCCTGTCCGCGGACGCCGCCGACAAGCTGAAGGTCACCACAGGCAACCGTGTCGAACTTCAGGTCGCCCGCGTGCGCCAGGGACGACGGGAGATGGCGACCCAGCTTCTGACCGTGGCCGCCGTTCTGCCGCCGCGCGCGGATCCGCTGCCGCGCGTCTACACGACCCTGCCGCTGGCCATGGACGTGGAGAACTACCGCGAAGGACTTGCCGTGCCGACCCGAAGCTGGCCCGGCGGAACGCCCCACGCCCACCAGAGCTTTGACGGTGCCTACGTGCTGACGCGGGAGCGGATCGACCCGCTGACCGCGCGGACGCTGACCATCGGCACCGGCTTCACCCGAATGGACCCATTGCCCGCGACATCTCTGGCCGAGCGGACCGGCATCGCGCTGCCGGACGGCTGGGGTGCGCTGACGCTGGAGATCGTCCAGAATCCGGTCGGCTGGGAGGCCGTGCGGTCCGTCAGGGACAAGCTGCGCGGCCGCAACGCCATCGTGATCCCCTTCCTGCACGACAGCGCCCTGCAGTTGGATGGCGCGGCCGTGCCGGTGCTCGGCCTGTCGCTGTCACCGGAACAAACGGCGGCCCTCGGCCTGCCGGAGCAGCCCTGGGGGCCGGCCAGCGAAGCCCGACGCTTTGACGACTACGCCCGCATCCTGCTCCCTCGGGGCAGCGCCGTCACCGGGACCGTCGGCGTCCGTTTGTCCATGGGGGGAGCCTCCGGCGTCACCGTCGCCGCCCTGCCGGTCCGTGTCGACGGCGTCGTGGCCGGACCGCGCGCGATCGTTCCGTCCGAGCTTCTGGGTGCGCTGCGCACCGCCACCCTGCGTCAGGTCGTCCACGACCCGGCGCAGGGGGCGCTGCTCCTGGCGCCGGCGGGCTACCGCGGCTTCCGGCTCTACGCCCGCAGCATCGACGACGTGGCCAGCCTGCACCGGCATCTGCGGGACCAGGGAATCGAAACCAACGCCAAGGTCCAGGCCATCGAACGCATCCGCACCCTGGACCGCGGCCTGACGCGGATTTTCTGGCTGGTGGCGGTGGTCGGCATCTTGGGCGGCATGGCGGCACTGGTCGCCAGCCTCTACGCGGCGGTGGAGCGCAAACGGCGCGACCTGTCGCTGATCCGCTTGATGGGCCTGCCGCCACGCTCCGTATTCGGCTTTCCCGTGTGGCAGAGCGCGGTGCTGGCGCTGCTGGCCTCCGGCTTGGCCATCGGCGGCTTCCACGCGCTGGCGTCCGTCATCAACGGGGTTTTCGCCGGCGACCTCGAATTGGGCGAACGGCTGTGCCACCTGCCCCCATCCGTCCTGGCCGGCGCCGCGTCGGCCACCGTTGTCGGCGCCGTCCTGGCATCCCTGTACGCGGCGTGGCGCTCCACCCGCATCGATCCTGCGGAGGCAATTCGTGTCGAATAACCGCATCACGGTCCTGGCCGCGCTGGCCGCCATCGTCACCGTCCTGTCGGCGCCGGCCTTCGCGAAATGCGACCACGAGGGTGAGGGCGATTCCCGCTTCGACCCATGCCCGGCCCCGGATGACTTCCTTCTGCCGATGCCAAGCGGCCTGCAGATGGTGTTCCGCAAGATCGCCGTGCCAGGCGAGAATTTCTGGGGCAGCTTCGAGCGCGTCGTGCAGATCGGCGATCCGCAAGGCGAAATTTTCGAATCTCCACAAAAGGCCATGGTCGGCGGCTCGTTCCAGGACGACCAGGACAAGCGCTGGGTCTACCACATCGGCAAGTACGAGGTGTCGAAGGCCCAGGTCGCCGCCGTGCTCGGCCAAGGCGACATGGCCAAGGGTGTGCAGCGCCTGATCGAGATCTCCGGCAACCCCGACGAAAAGGACCTCGCCCAGCTCACCGGCGAGGACCTCGACCGCGAGCTGTCCATGCCCATGGCCTGGATCTCCTGGTACGACGTCCAGAACTTCCTCGCCGCGTACAACCGTTGGTGCTATGCCGACAAAACCTGCCGGTCCAAGCTGCCCACCATCGGCGCGCAGGGCGAAAACTACCGCATGCCCGGCTTTCTGCGCCTGCCGACGGAAGTGGAGTGGGAATACGCGGCGCGCGGCGGAGTGGACAACGCGAACTTCGGCGCCGCCCTGCCCTTCGACCGCAAGGACTGGAAAACCTACGCCTTCGTAAAGCCCAATGCGAAGAGCAAGCCCCGGCGCATCGGTTCGCTGGACAGCGTCAGCGGCCTGCACGACATGTTCGGAAACGTGCAGGAGCTGACCGCCAACCTGTTCCAGGCCGAGCTCGGCCAGGGCAAGGCCGGCGCGCTGGTGGCGCGCGGCGGCAGCTTCCTCGACACCGACCGCAGCATCCGTTCCGCGGCGCGGTCGGAGGTCGGTCTCTACCAGGAAAAGGGCGACGCCATCGTCGAGGTGCGCTCGCCCACCACCGGCTTCCGTCTGGCCATCGGCAGCCCGGTGCTGCCGACCAAAGGCTACATGGAACAGCTCCAGCGCGAGCACCAAGCCTACATGGAGACGATCCGCGCCAAGACTCCGGCCGGCCAATCCCTGCTGAACGGCGGCGCGCAGGCGTCGAACGCGCTGCAGACCGCGCAGACCAGCCTCGTGCAGATCTCCAGCACCATGAGCGAGACGCGCGACCCGAAGCTCGAACGCGAACTGGCCCAGGTCCGCTCGGCGCTGACCGATGCGTCCAAGCAGCTCGATCTGCGCAACCAGGAAGTCTGCTCCAAGTCGCTCGAGGAAGGCGTGTTCTTCGCCACGCTGTACGGCCGCGCCGTCCGCCAGGCCGAATTCTACGAGCGCTTCGCGGCGCTGCGGTCGAAGCGCACCGATCTCAGCGCCACCGACCAGCAGCAGGTTGCCGACGTCCTGAAGAACGCGGCGAGCAACCGCGTCGACGCCGACATCTATTTCGCCAAGTACCAGGAGAAGCTGAGCGAGGTCGGCGGTTGCGGCGACCGTCTGGCGTCCGCCAGCGCCGAACATTTCAAGGCGCAGATCGCCGCCGGCAAGGTCAACCTGGCCGGCAAGGTCGCTTTCGACCTCTTCGCCGACCACTTGGCCGCGCTCACAACCAAGAAGGCCGATTTCGAGGCGTGGCGCGACGCCATCATCCAGCGCTTCAAGGACATCAACGTTTTCAACCAGCTTTGACCGCAGCCCGGTCGGAAGGAGAATTCCCATGAAACGCACCCTGAAGATGTCCGTCTGCACGGCCGTGATCGGGTCGCTGCTGCTCACCGCCTGCGCCACCTCCGGCAAGAACGACGCCACCGTCCAGGGCGGCGTCGGCGGCGCGGCCATCGGCGGCCTCATCGGGGCGCTGGTCGGCGGCCGGCAGGGCGCCCTGATCGGCGCGGCCATCGGCGGCGGCGTCGGTCTGGTCGCCGGGTCGGTCATCGACGAGCGCCGGAACGCCTATGCGTCGGACGAGGATTTCTACGACGGGCAGATCGCGCAGACCCGCGCCCTGAACACCGAAGTCAGCAAGCGCAACGGGTTTCTGCGCGAGGAAATCGCCCTGGACCAGAAGGAAACCAAGCGTCTGGCCACCCAGGCCAAGGCCGGCAAGGCCCGCAAGGACCAGCTGGTCGCCCAGAAATCTTCGCTCGACGAGCGGCGCCAGAAGAACACACAGCTGATGGCTGAACTGGACAAGGAACTGCTGGTCCAGAAGGAAGTGCTGGCCAAGGCCGAAACCGCGCCGGGCGGCGCCGCCAACCCGCGCGCGCAGGCGATGAAGGTCCAGGTCGCCTCCCTGGAGAAGGAAATCGGCGAGCTTCAGAAAATGGTCAACGACATGGGCACGCAGAGCGCGACCCTCGGCCAGTACCTGTAAGCCCACGACTCCAAGGAATCCGACATGGTTTTCGTTCGCATCGCGACCCGGACGCGCGTCCTGCTGACCGCCGGCGCCGCCCTGCTCGCCCTTTCGGCCTGCCAGTCCACGCCCCAGCAATGCGATCCGCGGCAGGGCGGCTTCATCGGCGGGGCCGCCGGCTTGATGAGCGGCTGCTACGAACAGCGCGTAGAGGAGCGCAAGCAGACCCTGTCCTCGGCGCAGAGCATCGCGCAGCAGCTTCAGTCCGAGAACAACCGCCTTCAGGGCGAGAAGACCGCCTCGGCCGGCGAGCGGACCCGGGCCCAGGCCCAGCTCGCCTCGCTGGACAAGGACAACGCGACGCTCCAGCGCCGTCTGAACGGCCTCAAGGCATCGACGGAGGAGCAGGCCAGCCGCAAGAAGGCGCTCAACCAGCAGTTGGCCGACATCAACCGCCGCATCGGCGAAGCGCGCGCCAAGGCGAACGCCGGCGGAGCGGACGACGCGGAGGTGCAGCGCGAGGTCGAACGCCTCACGCGGCAGCGCGACGCCCTCAGCGACGACATCGCGGCGGCGCTCAAGGGGCAATGATGCGCGCTTTCCGCAAGCGGATTCTCATCGGGGTGGCCGGCGGGCTCCTGGCCGGCGGCGTGGCCGCCTGCTCCGACCCCGGAGCGGCACCCGCCGCTCCGGACGGGGCCGGTTCGCGCACCATCACCTGGGTCGCGCCGAACCGGCCGGCGCAGGCCGGCGCCGCACTGCCGGCCGGTGGTCACCAGACCGACCGCATGGACGCGGCCACCCTGCGCTGGCTGGCCGAGGAGATGGCCCGGCTGGGCTATTACGGCGGAGCGACGGACAAGCCGGACGCCGCCCGCGTGGTCGCGGCGGTGCGGGCCTTCCGCCTCGACGCCGGCCTGCCCGCACAGGAACCGCTGGTGGACGAAGCCCTGCAACGCCGGCTGGGCAGCGCGCCAGCGCCCGGCGTGGCGCGGGAGAACCGGGTCGTGGTCGTCGAAGAGCTTCGCTGTGAAGACGCGTCCGGCGAATGGGCGCTGGTCTATGAGGGTGAACGGGTAGCCGACTCGTCCACGCCGAACGGGCTGGTTCCGGTCCGCATCGACCGGCGGCTGGGCTTCCGTCACCACCCCGACGCGCCCGACAGCGTCGACGCGACGGACTGGTGGTGCGTCCCACACCGGCGCATCTGTCACAGCCCCGTCAGCTTCACCGATTGGGGAGGCAATCTTCAGCCGGGCGCCGTGGTTGGTTTCCATCCCAGCCGCATCCTGTCCGGAAACGGGTCCTGGGAGAACCAGCTGGCCGCCCTCATCGTGCAGCGATGCGGTCGCACCGGCGAGGTGGCGCGGTGAGGCGTGCGGTCCTGCTGTCCGGCTTGCTGCTGGCCGCCACTCCGGCGTGGCGTGAATCCCCGGTCCTGGCCGCGGCCGGGGCCGATTTGGACACGGCGGCGCTGATCGTGTCGGCGAACCATCTGGCCCGTCCGGAGCCGGCGCGCATCCCGCGCCGATCCATAGCGGCGTTCCAGGACTATCTCGCGACGCTGGATCCCTATTCCCGTTATCTGACACCGCAGGACGTGGCGGCGCGCAGGGCCGTGGGCGCCGCTCACCGCGGCGTGGGCGCCCTGGTCACGGAGTCGCCGGAGGGCCTGCTGGTCGTTCCCCTCCAGGGCAGCCCGGCGGCGGCGGCGGGAATCTCCGGCCCCTCGCTCCTTCTCGCCGTGAACGGGCGGACACCGCCCGCCGACGTCGATGACCTGCGCGTCCTGCTCGACCCCCTCGGCGAGGTGGACCTGACGCTGCGCGATCTCGTGACCGGCCAGCGCGCCACGCGCCGCGTCCCCCTCCGCGCGTTCGAGATCCCGCCGGTCGAAACCCTGACGGTGAGCGGGCGCACCATCATCCGCCTGCACGTGTTCGAGAGCGGGCGGACGGTGCCGGCTTTGCGTGCCGCGCTGGCCCGCGCCGCCGCAGGGTCCGGCGCCCCCGTTCTCGACCTGCGGTACGCCAGCGGCGGTGACCTGCTGGAAGCCATCGACTCCGTGTCGCTGCTGCTCGACCGTGCCGTGCCGGTCGCCGTGACGCGCGACGGGACCGGCCGGGAGACCCCGTTCCGCAGCCGTCCCGGCCAGAGCGTGGTCGCCCCGGTCGTCTACATCCTGGTCGGCCCGCAGACCGCCAGCGCCGCCGAGGTCTTCGTCCGCGCCCTGGCTCACTGGCGGTACGGTTTCACCATCGGTCAGACGACCTACGGCAAGTGTGTGGCTCAGAAAACCTTTCCACTGCCCGATGGCGGCGGGCTGGTGCTGACGACGGCGCGCATCCTCGATCCCGCCGGGACGGACTGCGCGGGCAAGGGCCTCACCCCGGACCTGCCGGTGGCCGGAAACATCCATGACACGGCGCGGGTGCTGCGCACGCTCGATACCTTCCTTGACGACGCGCGGGTCGTGTGCCGGGCCGCCCCTCTGCCGAACCGCCGAGCGGCCCCACAGGCGGCCCCACAGGCGGAAGACGAACTGGGGTGGAAGAACGGCGTCGGCCGGATGCGGCCGGTCGCGCTGAACGGGCCGGGCGGCACGACACAGCTGTGCCTGATGCCGCCGCTGCCGGCCGCCGCCGCCGCCGCCTTGCGGCGCGAGCAGGCCAAAACCGCCACGAGCCCGCTGGACCTGCGCCACGCTCCCCCGGCCGCCCCTGCAGCCGTCCCCCCGCCTGCCATCACGCGCCCGGTGCCCACGCGGGACGCTCCGAAGGTCCCGTCGAAAGCCGCCGCAGCCCCGCCACCGGCCCGCGACGACGCCACCGACCCGGCGGCGCCGCTTCGGCCGACCAACCGTGACGATTGAACCGCCGTCCAGCCCGGGACGACACAAGCAGAGAGAAGACGACGAATGAAGACGCGAGGCAAGACGTGGTTGGGCCGGGGTGCGGCGGCGTTCATTCTGGTTGCCGCCGCGATCGGCGGGCCGATGGCCGCAGGGGCAGCCGATCCGGCGCAGACCCTGTTCTCCGAAGCGCTGACCCTGACCACCAAGGCCCGCAACGAGCCGGACGCCGTCAAGCGGGCCGACATGCTCCGGCGTGTCATCGGCAACCTGGACAAGATCGTCGCCGAGCACCCGAACACCAAGCTCGCCGTGCTGCTCCGCGACGGCAAGCCCATCGGCGCCTTCGAACGCAAGCAGGTCGAACAGCTTCTCGCGGAGACCGGCGTCCAGACCGCGCCGCAAACCGCGCCGCAGCCCGCGGAGCCCCCGCCGGTGCAGCAAACATCGCCCCAGATCGCCGCCGCTCCGGATGCGGCACCGGAACCGCCGCGCCCTGCCCACGGGCGCGGGTTGCCCATCGACGCCGATCCGACCACCCCGACCGGCCAAATGTTGTCCGACATCGCCGTCGGGATCGACAGCTTCCTGGCAACGCGGACGGTGCCGTTCTCCCCCAGCGTGCGCGAGCCGTTGCGCGCGGTCGAGCAGGGAGACCGGATCGTCGTCCAACTCCGCGGCTTTCAGGTGGAAATGGGCAGCGCGCGGCTCGAATTCGGCGACATCGACGTCGGCGTGAAGCGGTTGGCTGGAGACACTGGCTACGTCGTCGATTTCAAGGTCCCGCCCGAAGTGGCGATGTTCGTCAGCCACACGCAGAAGCTGATGTCCTTCACCATCGCCGAAGGTTCGGCGTCCGGAACGTGGCGCAAGGACTTGGGCTTCCTGACCGACGGCGACCTCGACCTGACGGGCCTTCGCGCCCGCGCCCACAAGGGCGACGCGATCATTGACATCTGCCGCCTGGATTCGCTGAAGGGACGGCAGGCGACGAAGGAGGCCGACGGCACGCTGTCGATGACCAGCCTTCTGGAAATCAATTCCCTCCTCATGACCCCGCCCGAACCCGGCGATCCGCGCCTTTCGGTGAAGCGCGTCGTCATCGGGAGCGAAGGCCGGGGCATCAGCGTCGAGACCGTGAAGCGGCTTCAGGACTTCGGCGGACTTCAGGCGATTGGCGCAATGCAGGGCGAAGCCCACTCCGCCTTGCAGTTTCTCGACATCCTCGCGCAAGCCGCGTGGGACGGCATAAAGCTCCACTATGCGGTCGACGGATTCGCCTTCGCCAAGGGAGCGCAGACCGTCCTGTCGGCGGAGCGCCTGGCCCTCGACATAGGCTTTGACAACAAGGCCGACATGGCCGCCGTCGAGGTCGGCGTGGACGTGCAGAAGGTCACGACCGCGCTTCAGGAGGTCAAGCAGGTTCCGGACGAACTGCTTCCCCACAGCCTCACGGTTTCGACGCGGCTCGACCGACTGCCCGCCAAGACCATCGCCGAACTGGGCAAGTCGTGGTTCCAGGGCGAAACGGGAAGGACCACCGCGGCCGCCCCCCTCTCCGCCATGCAGAACGCCGTGTTCGAGGCGAAGCCGGAACTGGGGATCAAAACACTGGCGGTCGCGGCGAAGCAGGCACAAATCAGCACGACCGGTGCCATCGCGATCAATCCCATTGCGAAGCTGATGGTGTCCGGCGGGTTCGACGTTCAGGTCGTCGGACTGGACCTCATCAAGGCCCGGCTCGACAAGGACGGCGCCACCCAGCCGCAGCTTGCCGAGATGGTGCCGGTCGTCGTCGGGCTGCGCGGCCTTGGCGAGCCGTCGAAGCTCGGCGACCGCAACGCGCACTCGTACCGCGTCGACATCAACACCGATGGCGGCATCACCATCAACAACACCCCTTGGGAAACGCTCATCCCCAAGAAGCGCCCCTGATCCGCGCCGCGCCACGTTCGGAGACAACGAATCCATGACCATGCAAAGCAAGGCGCCGCTGGGCAAGAAATGGCTGGGCCGGGGTGCGGCGGTTTTCCTGCTGGCCGCCGCCGCCGGCGCGCCAATCCATGCCGCTCTCGCCGCCGACCCCGCGCAGGAACTCTTCGTGGAGGCGATGAACCTGACCGCCAAAGCGCGTGCCGAAGCCGACGCGGCCACGCGGCTGGATTTGCTGACAAGGGCCCAGGCCGATGTCCAGCGCATCGTCGCCGAGCACGCGGAGACCAAGCTCGGCAGGCTGCTGGCCGAAGGCAAGAAGATCGGCGCCTTCGACCCGAAGGATCTCGAACGTCTGCTCGCCGAGGCCAAAGCCGCCGCACCGGTCGAGGCGATGGCAGAGCCCAAAGCGGAGCCGAAAGGCGAGGCGAAACCGCAGTCGACGGCGGCCAGGAACGCGCCGTTGCGAGCCCCGGCCAGCGCCGCCGCGTCGGAGGAGGTCCGCCTGTTCGTCGCCACGCTGCCGGCCAAGGACTCCGAGCGCCACCGCGGCATCCGCCAGGGGGCGGACAGGCTTCCGAACACGCTGTCCTTCGCCGACCTGAATCTTGTGCTGGGTGATCTGGCGGGCGACGCCCGGTTGGGCGTCATCGCCCTGCTGGCTCCGCGCCTGCCCGAGCGGGGCCAGTCTCCGACGGAGATCGCCGCGCTGCTGGATCGCGTCCAGGGGTACGACCGCGTGCGGGCGATCCGCGAACTGGTGACCAAGCTCACCCCTGTTCCAGCGGATCAGCAGGCGGCCGCGGCGACAACCCTTCTGGCCGGCATCAAGGAAGGCGACCGCGTCCCCGCGGTCGAGCAGCTTGCGCCCGCCTTCGGAGGCGAACTGTCGGCCGGAACCGCCATCGCCTTTCTCCAGGGGCTTGAGGGCTATCAGCGTGTGCAGGCCCTGCAACGGGGGCTCGCCCCCATCATGGCCCCGATCCCCGGCGCGGAACGAATCGCGGTTCTTCGGGACCTGCTCGGCAACCTCAAGGACGGTGAGCGCGACAACGCCCTGCGCACCATCCTTCGTCAACTCGGCCAGGATCTCACGGTCGCGGAGGTGAACACGGCGCTGGGTTCCATGCAGGAACGGAACCGTTCGCAGGGGATAAAGGCGCTGGCGCCGCAGATGCTGCCGATTCCGCCGAATGAGCGGCACGAGGCGGCGCGTTCGCTCCTCGGCGGCATCAAGGACCATGATCGGGTCGAAGCCATCACGGCGCTGGCTCCGTTGTTCAAGCCCGACCTCACCGTGGCCGACGCCGCCACAATTCTGGGTGCGCTGCAAGCTCACGGCCGCGCGCAGGCCGTCGGCGTTCTCGCCCCGGTCATGGTCGGCACCCTGAAGCCCGGCGACCTTCCGACGCTGCTGGGCAATCTCTCCGACCACCCGCGCCTCTCCGCCCTGGCGGCGCTGGCCGACCGGCTCGACCCCGGACTGACGGCGAACGAACTGGCGCTGTACATGCAGCCGTTCCACGCCGACGCGCGCGCCGACCTGATCAAGGCCATCGCGGCGCGGCGGAGCGGCCTGTCCGCCGCGGAGTTCCTGGACATCGGAGGGTTGCCGCAAGCCGATTACCACCGGCGGCAGGCGTATCTCCATCTCGTTCCCGCGCTGCAAAAGCCGTTGCCCCCCAGGGAGTTCGCGGCGATCCTGCGCGATGTCAAACTCGACCACGTCCACACGCTGATCCCCATCCTGCTGCCGAATCTCACGTCTGACGTCACGGTGGAGGAGCGTACGGCGCTGCTCGACGCCTTCCAAAGCCACAAGCCGACAGGCTTCGTGTATCAGGGGCAGGATCTGGGCAGCTTCGCCTCCGCCCTGCCCGAACCCGACCTCGCCAAGGGCAAGCCGCCCGCGGCCGGGAGCTTCAACACCGGCGATTGCGCTTCCGTCCTGTCCTGGGCGCTTGACGGCGTTCCGCTGGACCTGGTGCTCGGCGACAAGCCGCCCGTTCCGAAGGGTGTTCTCGACCCTCTCTCAAGCGCCAGCTTCGGTGTTCCGGCGACCCGCTGGGAGCCGGCGCAGGTGACCGAGGTGGAACAGAAGCTGGACAGCTGCGCACACGGCATGATGGGAACCCGGCGTGCCGACCGGATCGCCGCGAACATCAAGCTCTTGAAGCCGCTCGCTCCACACATCGAACGGCTGCGCGACATTCCCAAGCAGCGCTCCGCCCTGGCTGGTGAACTGGCGCGGCTGAAGGAATTGCCGCCGACCACCGAGGCGATGGCCGAACTGCGCAACGGCGGCCGCACCGGCCCGATCCTCGCCGCTCTCCCCGTTGCGGAGGGCACGGTGGCCGCGGCGGAGTTGAAGGCGCTCGCCGAGGTCCACACCGCCCGTGTCGCCGCCGCCATCAAGGAGCAATTGGCGCAGGCTCCGGAGACGCTGGAGGGCCTCGACCGGCTTCAGGCCTTGGCACGCAACGTTCGCTCCTCCGCTCCGGCGCTGTGGGCCGACGCCGCGCAGGGTCTGGAAAAGGAATTCGAGGATCGGCGTGGTGTCATCGCCAGCAAGGCGGTCGATGAGTTCCGGGCCTCCGTCGCCGCCGTTCCGGCCGAGAGGAACGGCCTCGGGACCATCGACGATCTGATGGCGCGGCCGAGCATCGCCGCCCTGCCCGAAGCGATCGCCAAGCCCTTCGCGGAGGCCGCATCGCAGCGCCGCACAGCCATCATGGAGGAGGTGCTGGTCAAGGACATCGCCGCCGTCAGCGCGGACGGGATCGGGCTGAGCAGGATCGAGGAGTTGGCGCGGTCGGCGGACGCCGCGAGGCTGCCCAACGACGCGGCGACCCGCATTGCCGACGTCATCACGCGGCGCAAGACGGAGATCGGCAAGGAGTTTCACGCCACCATCCGGAAGAACCTGGCCGAGCTGCCCGACACCCCCGAGGGGTTCACCGCCGCCATGGACGTCGCCGACAGACCGGCCGTCGGCTTGGACGCGGCGACAAGCGCCGCCGTCCGCAAGGCGGGCAAGGACCGGGCGGACGCGATCCTGGCCAAGCTCGACGTCGGAATCCGCGCCAAGCTGGCCGAGTTTCCCGCGTCCGACGTGGGGGTGTCGCAAATCATCGAGCTGCGTGACCGGACGGGGGGCGAACTGCCCGATCCAGTGGCGCAGCGCTTTGCGGCGGCGGCCAACGACCGGATCGTCGCCATTCGCGCCCAGCAGAAGCAGACGATCTGCGACAACGCCGTCGGAAAAGCCAATCTGAAGGATGGCGCTCCCGCCGTTGCGCTGGCTGTTGCCGACGGCACACGGACGCTGCGGGATTTGACCTGCGCCTTGGCCACCGATCCGTCCGCCCCGGTGCGGGTCGCCGGGTACGAAGCGCCCGGCCTGTTCGGCCGGACCCACACGCTGACACTGTCCGGAAGGACGCCTGCCAAGGTGAGCCTGAAGGAGCTTGAGAAGGGCAAGGGGCTGGTTGGCGTCGCGGTCGAGGCCGCCGGCAGGTCGGTGGACGTGCAGCCGGCTGTCTGGCAGTCGCTCATGGAGGACTGGCGGCGGCTTCCCCGTCTTCTCGACCCGAACAGCGAGGAGGCGACGAAGGCCGACATGGCCGCCGGGATCGAGGACGGGCGGCTCGTCTGCGCCTCCACGGGGTATGCCCACCCCAAGAACCAGTGGCCTCTGCCCGTGGTCGCCACCGGCCCCTGGAGTCAGAACACGTCGAAGCTGGAGGCGTTGACCGCCAGCGGTCTGGTCCGCGTGGCAAGCACCGAACAGCGCAACGCCGGCTTCGCCGGCATGCAGCAGGTTGTCAACATCGACCTTACCGCCGAGGGGCGGAAAAGCTGGAACGCGGCGCGCGAGGCTTTCTGCTTCGGCGGCGTCCGGGCGGTCGTGACGAACTACACGGTGCCGGCCGCGCGCGACGGTGTGCAGGCATCCATGGTGACGGCGCAACTCCACGCCATGGATGTTCCGGCTTGGGTCGCGGCTTCGCCTGTGGCGTCGATCCTGAACATCTCTCTCGACACGCAGGAGCCGACCGAGATCTCGCAGGTTCTCTTCCAGACCGTCAAAGGCTGGGTGGATGGCGATCGGATGGCGGCCGGTGCGACCAGGGCGAAGCTCGGCAAATAACGGGGCGGACAGGACGGGGGCAGGCCCCCCATCCTGTCCCTTCTCCCTTCGCCGCTTTGCAGGAGAACGTTTGTGACGCCTTTCAGGGCGCCGCACCGCTGGCGCTGGGCGTGCGTCTCCAATCCGGTCGGCGACGATCCAGCCTGTTGCAGGCCTTGCCGAAAATCGACGCACATGGATGCGACACGGCGGCGGCGCTGTGACTTTGTTGATCGACGGGAGCGCCTCCTGCGTTTCATGTGAAGTTCATCACATGTTTTTCGGCTCGGACTCCGCGAGGCTTCACACATAAGAGTGCAACGTGTCGCGCGGCGGGTATGCGATGTCATCGAAGAAGCTTAGGAACGTCTATGTCGCCGGAAAGCGCACCAGCCTGCGGCTGGAAGCTGCCTTCTGGGAGGGCCTGGAGGAGATTGCGGAGAGGGAAAGCGTTACATTGGGTGAGCTGTGCAACCGCCTCGCCGAGCGGGTGGAGGCCGTGGATGCCAGCAACCTGTCCAGCGCCGTACGGATTTACGTGCTGGAATACTTCATGGCGGCCACGCCGAAGCCGGAAGGGGCTCGTTACGGGCTCGCCGTCGCGGCGGAGTGAACGAACCCGCCGCACCACGGCGGCGGTCCGCATCGTCGTCAGGCGCCTCAACGCATCCTGAAAGCCGGCCCCGGAAGGTCGGTTACCCATCCGGAAGCATCATGGCCGCTGCCTCGCCGTTGCCGGTCGCATCCGGCGGATGGGCGGCTCCATGATCTATCTGAAGCCATCAGCCTTGATGCGTCCCTCGATGGCCGGCTCGCCCGTTCCGTTGGCCCGGAGGAGCACCGCCTCGCCGGACGCCGGGAAGACGCCGGTCAAGGCGGTCACAACCACTTGATGGGTGACCAGAACGACCGGCGCTCCGTCGTCCGGCAATCCGGCCAGGAACCGGCGCAGCGATGCGATTTGCGCCTCCTGTTCCTCCCGCCGATCAAAGAATGAATTGAGCGCTGGAAGTTCCTGCACGGGTCCGGCATCCAAAAGCCGGGCGGTTTCCAGGCAGCGGCACCACTGGCTCGAATAGACGGCGGCCGGTCGACCGGTGATGGTGCGCAGCAGATCGCCGGTGCGCTTGGCCTGTTCGCGGCCGTTTGCGTCCAGGTTGCGCTGGGTGGTGCAATTGCGAAGCCGGAAGTTCGCTGGATCGCCAACTCCGGGCGCGTCCGCATGCCTCATGAGGACGATCAGTCCTTTCGGATCAACCATGCCTGGGGATGTCGCCCAACTCACCGAGGCGGAGCCGGCGACCGGGATGGCGGCGACGGCGGCGGCAAGCACGGCGGCCAGCGACCTGCGGCAAACGACCCTCGGCATCGGACCACGGCGGTTGGTGACGAAACGACAACGATATTGATCGCGTGGACCGAAAGACCAAGCCCTCCTTGCTCTGCGCATCCCGAACTCGGCGCTTCGCCACCGGGCATGGACCTTGATACCCGACCGAGCGCCCCAGCCCGTCACACCCTTTCCCACCGTGACGGTTCGGCCGTGATGCGCCGGCAGCCTCGCCCGGTGCCCGGACGCTGCCAGCCGTCGTGCTGGGCAGGCGCTCCGCCTACACGCCTACAGTCCATACAACGGTGCCTCCGTCGCTTCCGACGGCCACTGGGGACAGCGCGGCGCCGCGATCCCGATTGGCCTCGGTCGGCGTGGCGGGCAGGTCCGGCAAGGAGGGAAGCGCCCTTGCCGACCAGCGCCGCGCCGCATGAAAAGCCTATGAATTCAGTGTCGCCGTCCGGTCGGCGTCCGCCCTACCGATCACCGCGCAGAACGTCACGGCTGGCCAGCACGGCGCCGCCCATGATCAGGCCGCAGGCCGCCCAGACGGTCCAGCCCCCCGCCGCCTGCCCGAACAGGATCAGCAGCAGCGTGGAGGTCAGCGGCGTGGCGTAGGAGAGCACGCCCAGCGCCCGGATGTCACCGCGCTTCACCCCGTGATCCCATACGAAGAAGGCTGCGCCGACCGGCCCGATCCCCATGGCGAGCACCGCCAGCCACTCCCCGCCGGACGGCGCCACGGTGGTTTCGAACAGCAGGTGCGACAGCCCGGCCAGCACCGCCGTGGCGAGGCAGAAGCCGCCGACCGCCTCGGTCGGGACGTCGCCGAAGCGGCGCGACAGCACCGAATAGGACGCCCAGAGCACCGCCGCGGCCATCGCAGACAGATAACCCGGGGTGTCCCCGGCGTCGAGCGACAGCCCGCGCGAGCCGCCGGTCACGATCAGCACCGTCCCGGCGAGCCCGCACAGCGCACCCAGCACATGGCCGCGCTTCAGGCGCTCTCCCGGCAGCAGGGCGGAGAACAGCACGATCAGCAGCGGCCAGAGATAGTTCAGCAGATTGACCTCGACCGCCGCGCCGGGGGCGAGGCGGAAGGCCAGGAAATAGAAGAAGTGGTAGCCGAACAGCCCCGTGACGCCGAGCAGCCAGACCCGCCAGGGCTGGCGCAGCACGCCGATCACGTCCTTGCCCCGGGCGGCTCCCGCCGCCGTCCCGACGATGAAGGCGACGCCGAAGGACATCGCCACGAGCTGGAACGGCGGGATGGTCCCCGACAGCGCCGTCAGCAGCGCCAGCGTGGACCACATCAGGATGGCCAAGCCGCCGATGGCGGTGGCGCGGCGGACCGCGGCCGGGGCGGACGCCGCCGCGGTCGGAAGGCTCTGGGTCGGGAGGCTATCGGTCGACATGGCGAACGCTTAGCGCAAAGAACGACGCCGGGCAATTGGGCCGGGGCATTTGGGCCAGGGTATTTGGGCCGGGGCATTTGGACTGTCCGGCACCGAACCTGTGCGTGTATCCTGCCATCCGGCGGGCCAAAGGCCGCCCCTCCGTCCGCATCGTCCCCTCTCCCGACCACGGTTCCCCTCTTGCCAACCGAAGCCCTTCTCGCCGTCCTGGCCGGCGCCCTTCTCCATGCCGGATGGAACACCGCGCTGAAGGCTGGGGGCGGCAGCCGGTCCGACGCGGTCCTGGTGGTCGCCGGGTCCGCCTTCATCGCCCTGTTGCTGCTTCCCGTCCTTCCGCCGCCGTCGCTCGCCAGCGCGCCTTATCTCGGCGTGACCACGGTTCTGCACGTCGCCTATTACCGGCTGCTCACCGCCGCCTATCGCGAAGGGGCGATGAGCCACGCCTATCCCCTGATGCGCGGCACGCCCCCGCTGATCGTGGCACTGGGCAGCGGCCTGCTGCTGGGCGAGAGCCTGTCCGCCGGCGCCTGGGCCGGGACGGTGCTGGTCTGCGGCGGCATTCTAGCCCTGACCCTGTTGGGGAGGGGATCGGGCTCCTCGGGATCGTGGCGGGGCACCGCCTGCGCGCTTGCCAACGCCTTGGTGATCGCCGCCTACACGGTGGTGGATGGCATCGGCGTGCGGCTGTCCGGCGCACCGGCCGGCTACACGCTGTGGTGCTTCCTGCTGTTGAGCGTGCCCATGGTGGGTGGAGCGCTGCTGCGCGACGCCAGGGGCTTCCTGAGCCATGCCCGCCGGCGCTGGATGGTGGCTCTGGGCGGCGGGGCGGCCAGCATCGCCTCCTACGGGCTCGCCCTCTGGGCGATGACCATCGCGCCGGTCGCCGTGGTGGCGGCGGTGCGCGAAACCTCCATCCTGTTCGCCATTGCGCTGGCCGCGCTGGTGCTCAAGGAGCGGGTCGGCCCGGTGCGGCTGGCCTCCGGCGTCGTCATCGTCCTCGGCGCCGCGTCGCTGCGCGTCGCCGCCTGACGACGCCGCAGATGGATGGCAAGGATGGTCTGATGCCTCAGAAAAGCCCGTTGAGCAGGGAGCCGCGCCCGCTGTAGCCGCCGCTTCCCCCGGTGAGGATGCCCAGTGCGCCGGAGCTGGTCGTGGTGCCGCCGGTCAGCAGGGAGGTCAGGCGCTGGAGCTGTGGCGTCTGCTGGAGCGGGTTGTCGCCCTTGACCGGCTGCTTGGCGATGGTGTCGTAGTCCTTGCTGTAGTCGCCCATGCGGAGCTGGAGGCCGTAGTTCTTCTCCTCCTTGGCCGCCACGCCCTTGTCGCGCGAGACGCGCAGCGTGTAGTCGCCGCGGTCGAGCGACAGGGTGCCCGCCTCGAACTTCTTGTAGGCGTCGTAGGTGGAGCCGGCTTCGCTGTTGCTGTCGGCGACGATCTTGCCCTGCTTGTCCATCAGCTGGACGCGCACGCCGGTGTCGCCGACGCGGCCGAGGGCGACCTCGCCGGGCGTCGCCAGATTGAATTTGTAGAAGTCCGCCGGGTCGTTGGCGGCCAGCGTGCTGAGCACGTTGAGGCGGCTGGTGTCCTTGACCAGCGTCCCGACGTTGGTGGCGAAGGGCGCGGCGTTCAGGGCCGACTTGCGGACGGTCTGCTCATACTCCTGGACCTCACCGCTGGGCTTGGCGTCGGTCGCCTGCTTGGCCTGCTCCTGGACGCGCTTCATCGCCGCGTCGATGGACGTCTGGATGCTTTGGGCCAAGCCGCTGATGTCGCTCATTCCAACCATGGCACGCCTCTCCGACCGGCATTCTTCGTGTTTGTCGGGCCGATCCTTGCAGGCAGCGGGCCAAAAGGCTTTCCTTGAACTTCAATGGGTTAGGCGGTGACTCCCCGCAAAGGGGGCGGCAAGTTCCGCCGCCCCTCCGGCAGGAATTGCCGGGGTCACGCTTCGACCAGCGCGAACTTGTCGACATCCACCATGCCGCGGTCGGTGATCTTCAGATGCGGGATCACCGGCAGCGGCAGGAAGGCCAGTTGCAGGAAGGGCTCGGCCAGCGGGCAGCCCATCTCCTTCACCGAGGCGCGCAGGCTGCGCAAATGGCGCTCCACCGTCTCGAAGGGCTCCAGGCTCATCAGCCCGGCCAGCGGAAGGGCCAGTTCCCCCACGATTTTGCCGTTGCGCACCGCGACGAAGCCGCCCTGAAGTTCGATCAGGCGGTTGACGGCGATGGCCATGTCCTCGTCCGACGCGCCGACCACGCAGATGTTGTGGCTGTCATGCCCGACCGAGGAGGCCAGCGCGCCCTCGCGGAACCGGAAGCCGCTGGCGAAGCCGCGCCCGACATTCTGGTTGGTGCCGTGGCGGGCGAAGACGCAGATCTTCAGGATGTCGCGGTCCGGATCGGCCACCAGTTTGCCGTCCCTGGCCGGCACCTCCAGCCGCAGATGGGCGGTGATGATCTTGCCGGGCAGAACCCCGATCACCGACTGGACGGAGCCGCGGGCGGGCACCGCGAAATCCTCCGCCGTTACCGGGTGGAGCTTGACCGAGCGCAGGCCCACCGGGCTGATCGCCGGGCGCCCGGCGAAGGTCTCCGGGGTCACCACCCGCCCGTTGCGGATCACCCGGTTGACCGCGCAGTCCTCCAGATCGTCCAGCAGGACGAGGTCGGCGCGCTGTCCCGGCGCGATCATGCCCCGGTCGAACAGGCCGAAGCCACGGGCGGCCGACCATGTGGCGGCGCGATAGACATGGGCCAACGGGGCGCCAAGCCGGATCGCGCTGCGGATCAGGTGATCCATATGCCCCTCCTCGGCGATGTCGAGGGGGTTGCGGTCGTCGGTGCAGAAGCCCAGGAAGGGCGAGGTTTCCGGCTGGATCACCGGGGCCAGCGCGTGCACGTCCTTCGACACCGACCCGTCGCGGATCAGCACCTGCATGCCCTTGCGCAGCTTCTCCATCGCCTCCGGCGCGCTGGTCGTCTCGTGGCAGTTGCGGATGCCGCAGGACAGATAGGCGTTCAGCTCCCGCCCGCTGAGCAGCGGGGCGTGTCCGTCGATGTGGCGCCCGTCGAAGGCGGCCAGCTTGTCGAGCACACCGTCCACCTTGTGGAAGACGCCGGGGAAGTTCATGAACTCGGCCAGCCCCAGCACCTTCGGGTGATCCTTGTGGCGCAGCAGGTCCGCCGCCTCCAGCCGCGCGCCGGAGGTCTCCAGCTCCGTTGCCGGCACGCAGGAGGAAAGTTGCACCCGCAGGTCCAGCACCGTCCCCTCGGCGCAGTCCAGGAAATAGCGAAGCCCCTTTTCCCCCAGCACGTTGCAGATCTCGTGCGGGTCGCAGATCGCCGTGGTGGTGCCGCGCGGCAGGACGCAGCGGTCGAACTCCATCGGCGTGACACAGGTGGATTCGCAATGGACGTGGGTGTCGATGAAGCCCGGAACGACGGTCACGCCGCGCCCATCGATCTCCTCCACCCCGTCGTAGGACTCGTAGGTGCCGACGATCCGGTCGCCGCACAGGGCGATGTCGCCTTCGGCGATCTCTCCGGTGACGACGTTGAGGAAACGGGTGTTCTTGATGACCAGATCGGCCTTGGTCTCACCCAGGGCCTGACCGATGCGCGTCTTCAGTTCGTCCCGGGTGACCGCCATGTCTCCGCCTCGTCCTGCCCTTTTCATGTCTTCTTTAGGTAAACGGCCGGGCGGGACCCTTCAATCGGATATTCCATAACATCAAGTTGCGCGGTCAGCTTCCCGGACGACTCGCCAGTTCGATGACTGGTCCGGTGCCGCGGTAATCCGGGTAGTTCCAGTAGGTCCGCGGCTCAAGCCGGTAGGTCGGAAGGCCGGCCCCCAGCGTGTAGACCGGCCCGCTTCCGCCATAGGCGACGCCGTAACTGCCCCCTGGCGGCGCGCCACCTTCTCCGCAGGCCGTCAGCGCCAGAAGAACAATCACAACAAAAGATTGCATAATGCCTGCGATGACGGTGTCCATGGCTTCCATGTTCCGCTTCCCCTGCCCTTTACGTTGCACCTCCAATAAGACGAACACGCCGACACCAGCAAAATTCCCGAAAAATTTGTTCGTTTGAAAAACAATATGCACTTCGTCTAGTTCAGACCCAATAGTGGCGCGGCAACGTGTCATAGAACGATTTAACGCTTCGGAAACCAATAGGTACCTCATTATCGTCGTGCACAGAGGCGGCCCAAGACCGCCGTAATGGGGACGTCCAGCATGTTGAAAGCACTTAGGAATCTAAAGATCGGCCCGAAGGTCTATCTTCTCGTGGGGCTGCAGGCGGCGGTGGCCGCAGTGACCGGCCTGATGGGGCTGGCCGCCATGCAGGATCTGGCCGGCAAGTCCGAGGCCATCGAACGCGCGTCGGACCGGCAGGTGCTGGGCGAGCAGCTCAACAGCCTCGTCCTGGCCGTCGTCATGGATTCGCGCGGCGTCTACATGGCCCGTGATCGGGCCGAGGTGGACAAGTTCGGCAAGCCCCTGCTGGACAACCTGAACACCCTCGGCGAGCGGCTCGGCACCCTGAAGCGCCTGACCCCGGCGGAGGGACAAGCCACGCTGGCCCCGGTGGCGGCAAAGGCCGAGGAGTTCATCCGCTTCCGCACCGAAACGGTGCGCCTCGCCCGCGAGAAAGGGCCGGCGGAAGCCCGAACCTACGGCGACAACGACGCCAATCGCAGCAACCGCCAAGCGCTCAACGCCGCGATCCAGGCGCTCAGCGCCGATCAGGACGCTATGATCGACCGTCTGCACGATCAACTGGTGTCGGCCCGCCAGCATTGGACCACGCTGATGCTCGCCATCGGTGTCGGCGGCGTGCTCTTCGGCATCCTGCTGGCCGTTCTAGTCGCCCGCAACATGATCGCGCGCCCCATCGCCCGCATGACCGCAGCGATGAAGACCATCGCCGCCGGCAACACCGGGGCCGAGGTCCCCGGGACCGGCCAGGGCGACGAGGTCGGCGACATGGCGGAGGCCGTGCTGGTCTTCCGCGACGGGCTGCGCCGCGCCAACGATCTGGCCGAGCAGGAACGCCGCGAGATCGAGGTGCGCCGCCAGCGGCAGGAACGGCTGGAGTCCCTGACCCATGGCTTCGCCCAGAAGATCGAAGGGCTGTGCCGCACCCTGAACGGCGAGGCCGACAGCATCCGCAGCAGCGCCGAATCGCTGACCCATTCGGCCGCCGACGCCTCGCGCCGCAGCTCGACCGTCGCCGCCGCGGCGGAACAGGCCACTGGCAACGTCCAGACCGTGGCCGCGGCGACCGAAGAACTGTCCGCCTCCATCGGCTCGATCAGCCAGCGCCTCGGCGAGGCCGCCCGCATCGCCAGCGAGGCGGAGCAGGAAGCCCAGCGCACCAACAGCACCATCCAGGGCCTGGCCCAGGCGGCGGAGAAGATCGGCGCAGTCGTCAACCTCATCACCGAGATCGCCAGCCAGACCAACCTGCTGGCGCTGAACGCAACGATCGAGGCGGCGCGCGCCGGCGAGGCGGGCAAGGGCTTCGCCGTGGTGGCGCAGGAGGTCAAGAGCCTCGCCAACCAGACCGCCCGCGCCACCGAGGAGATCTCCGCCCAGATCGTCGCCATCCAGAACGAGACCCAGCAGGCGGTCGGCGCGATCAGCGGCATCGTCGGCACCATCGAGCGGATCAGCGACATCAGCACGAACGTCGCCGCCGCGGTGGAGCAGCAGGGCTCGGCCACCCAAGAGATCGCCCGCAACGTGCAGGAGGCGGCGATCGGCACGCAGGAGGTCTCCTCGACCATCTCCGGCGTGTCGCAATCCGCCGACCACACCGGGGAAGCCGCCGGCGGCCTGCTGAGCGCCGCCAAGGGCCTGTCGGTCCACGCGCGCACCCTGCAGAGCGACGTGGATGACTTCACCCGCCAGATGAAGGCGGTCTGATCCTCTCCCCCTCCTCCCCGGGCTTTATGCCGGGGAGGAGGCTTTTCCCGACGCATCCTTTCCACTGATGCGCCCCGAGCGTTCGAAGCTTACCCGCCTTATACCCCATTTGATGCAGATCAATGCCGCGTCCGCATCGAAACTGGTGCAATGCCGGCGAGCGTTTCGCGTCCAAATACCCCTACAATAGATAGGGATTACGCCGCATCGTTGGGTTCCCGCATCGGGTTTCCCAGGACGCGCCGTGGCGTGCTGCGCATCCGGCGTCCGGCCACCGGGCGACCAGCGGATCAATGCAAAAGGGTCTTTGGGGGAAAGTCATGCCCGACGGACATGTGGATCTCGACGCCGAGCACATCGGCGATCTCGACGAGTATGAGGGTGCGCTCGCCGGCCTGTCCCGCCGGGAATTCCTGGCCTACTGCACCGGCGTGGCCGCCACGCTGGGCCTCTCCCCCGCCTTCGGCGTGAAGATCGCCAACGCCGCCGTGGCCGCGCCGCGCCCGACGGTGATCTGGCTGTCGGGCCAGGCCTGCACCGGCTGCACCGAATCGCTGCTGCGCACCCACCACCCGTCGCTCGAGACGTTGATCCTCGACACCATCTCGCTCGATTACAACGAGACGCTGATGACCGGCTCCGGCCACCAGGCCGAGAACTGGAAGCAGCAGGCGATGAAGGACAATTGGGGCAAGTACCTGATGGTCACCGACGGCTCCATCCCGACGAAGGACGGGGGCGTCTACTGCAAGGTCGCCGGCAAGACCTACAAGGACGCCGTGCTGGAGTGCGCCAAGGGTGCGGCCGCGGTGATCTCCATGGGTTCCTGCTCCTCCTGGGGCGGCTGGCCGTCGACCGGCGTCAACCCCACGGGCGCCGTCGGGCTGAACGAGATCATCAAGGACAAGCCGGTCGTCTCCGTCCCCGGCTGCCCGCCGAACCCTTACAACTTCCTCTCGCTGGTCCTGCATTTCGTCGCCTTCGGCAAGCTGCCGGAGCTGGACGACAAGATGCGCCCGAAGTTCGCCTTCGGCCGGCTGATCCATGAAAACTGCGAGCGCCGCCCGCATTTCGACGCCGGGCGCTTCGCCATGGAGTTCGGCGACTACGGCCACCGCCAGGGCTACTGTCTGTACAAGCTCGGCTGCAAGGGGCCGGAGACCTACGCGAACTGTCCGTCCATCGGCTTCAACGACGTCGGTCAGGGCACCTGGCCGGTGGGCACCGGGCATCCCTGCTTCGGCTGCACCGAGAAGGGCGTCGGCTTCACCAAGAGCATCCATGAGTTGGCCTCGCTGAAGTCGGTGGCGCCGCCCAACAGCTACCCGGCGGTCGCCGTCGAGAAGGGCGAGGGCATGTCGGCCGGGGCCGCGGCGGTGGTCGCCGGCATCGTCGGCGCGGCGGTCGGTGCCGGCGCCGTCATCTCCAGCCGTCTCGGCAAGCAGGACGCGAAGACCGAATCCTCCTCCACCGCCGCCGAGTGAGGTGACGCCATGTCCAAGAACATGATGTCGAAGAACAAGACATCGGGGGCGTCGGTCTCGCGGCGCGGCTTCCTGCGCAACGCGGTCAAGGGCAGCGCGGCCGCGGCCGCGGCGGCCTGCACTACCGTGGTCGCCGCCCCGCCGGAGGCCAACGCGCTGGTCCGTCCGCCCAAGCCGCTGCCGCCCGACGCCGTCGGCCTGCTCTACGACAGCACGCTGTGCATCGGCTGCAAGGCCTGCGTGACCGCCTGCAAGGAGGTCAACCACATGCCGCCCGACGTCGGCCCGGCCCAGCAGGGCTGGAACGCCGGGGGCGGCGACAAGCCGATCTACGACAGCCCGGTGGAGCTGTCGGCCAGGACGCTGAACGTCATCAAGGCCTACAGCCACGGCACCGGCGCCACCAAGGACGCGGCGGAGAACGGCTTCGCCTTCATCAAGCGGCAGTGCCTGCACTGCGCCGATCCGTCCTGCGTGTCGGTCTGCCCGGTGTCGGCGATGACCAAGGACGCCAAGACCGGCATCGTCAACCACGACCCGAGCGCCTGCATCGGCTGCCGCTACTGCGTGCTGTCCTGCCCGTTCGGCGTGCCGAAGTACGACTACAACGACGCCTTCGGCGAGATCAAAAAGTGCCAGCTCTGCAAGCAGCAGCTCGCCAAGAATGAGCTTCCGGGCTGCGCCGACGTCTGCCCCACCGGGGCGACCCTGTTCGGCCGCACGGAGGACCTCAAGGCGGAGGCCAAGCGCCGCACCGCTCTGAAGGTGGGCGAGTATGCGCACTACCCGCGCGGCGACATCGCCGGCAAGGTCGGCGGCCCGCGCTCCGGCCATGAGAAGCTGGTGGAAGCGGCCTACCAGACGCACATCTACGGCGAGAAGGAGCTGGGCGGCACCCAGTGCCTCGCGGTGTCCGCCGTGCCGTTCGACAAGCTGAACCTGCCCACCAACGTGCCGGAGAATGGCTATCCGACCCTGTCGGAAGGCATCCAGCACACGCTCTACGCGGGCATGATCGCCCCCGCCACGGTGTTCGCCGGTCTCGCCTATCTGGCGCACCGCAACACCAAGAACCACACCGACGAGTGAGGGGGCCACGCCATGTCTTCGCACGTTAAAGAGCATCATGGGCATGAGCATCAGCCGCTCGGCGGCCGGGTCCTCACCCTTCCCTTCCTGATCTGCGCCGCGCTGGTCGCCGTCGCCGGCGTCATCCTGTTCCAGCGCTATACGCAGGGTCTGGCCGCCGTGTCGAACCTGAACGACGGCTATCCCTGGGGCATCTGGGTCGCCATCGACGTGGTGATCGGCTCGGCCTTCGGCTGCGCCGGCTACGTCATCGCGCTGCTCTGCTACATCCTGAACCGCGGCGAGTATCACCCGCTGGTCCGGCCGGCGGTGCTGGCCAGCCTGTTCGGCTACGGCCTCGCCGGTCTGGCGGTGCTGGTCGACCTCGGCCGCTACTGGAACTTCTACCACATGATGCTGCCGTGGTACGCGCAGCCCAACTCCGTGATGCTGGAGGTCGGCCTGTGCGTGGCGACCTACACGCTGGTGCTGGTGGTGGAATTCGCCCCGGCCTTCCTGGAGCGCTTCGGGATCGAGGGGCTGCGCGCCAAGCTGAACCGGGTGCTGTGGGTGTTCATCGCGCTGGGCGTGCTGCTGCCGACGATGCACCAGTCGTCGCTCGGCACCATGATGGTCATCGTCGGGCACAAGCTGTCGCCGCTGTGGCAGTCGCAGATGCTGCCGGTCTTCTTCCTGCTGACCGCGATCCTGATGGGCTTCGCCATCGTGGTCTGGGAATCGGTGATGGCCTCGCTGAACTTCCGCCGCCCGATGGAGACGCCGGTGCTGTCGAAGCTGGCCGGGCTGATGCTGGTCGTGGCCTCGCTGTTCGTCGTGCTGCGCGTCGTCGACCTGATCGTGCGCGGCCAGATCGGCCAGATCTTCGGCGGCCCGCAGTCCGGCTGGTTCGTGGTGGAGATGGCGCTGATGATCTCCGGCCTCGCGCTGCTGATCCCCAAGGCCAACCGCAACCGGTCGCGGGCGCTGTTCCTGTCGGCCTCGCTCCTGCTGGCGGCGGGCATCCTCTACCGCCTGAACGTCTATCTCATCGGCTTCACGCCGGCGGTCGGCCCTTGGCACTACTTCCCCTCGGTCAAGGAAATCATGGTCACCGTCGGCGTCTTCGCGCTGGAGATCGCGCTGTATCTCCTCTTCGTGAAGAAGCTGCCCGTCATGCACGCCGTCCATCCCGAGCACGGCTGAGTTTAGGAGAGTTTCATTATGGCTCAGCGAGTTGTTGTAGATCCGGTCACCCGCATCGAGGGTCATCTGCGGGTCGATTGTGAAGTGGACGGCGGCAAGGTCACCAACGCCTGGGCGTCGGGCCAGATGTGGCGCGGCATCGAGCTGATCCTTCAGGGCAAGGACCCGCGCGACGCCTGGGTCTTCGCGCAGCGCATCTGCGGCGTCTGCACCACGGTGCACGCCATCACCTCCGTTCGCGCGGTGGAGAACGCGCTGAAGCTGGAGGTGCCGCTCAACGCCCAGTACATCCGCAACATGATCCAGGGCGCCCACAACGTTCACGATCATATCGTCCATTTCTACCACCTGTCCGCGCTCGACTTCGTGGACATCGTGTCGGCGCTGAAGGCCGACCCGGCGGCGACCGCCAAGCTGGCCCAGTCGATCTCCGGCTGGCCGCGCAACAGCACGCAGGAATTCGCCACCGCGCAGAAGAAGCTGCAGGCCTTCATCAACTCCGGCCAGCTCGGCATCTTCGGCTCGGGCTACTGGGGCCATCCGGCGATGAAGCTGACGCCGGAAGCCAACCTGATGGCGGCGTCCCACTACCTCCAGGCGCTCGACTACCAGCGTCGCATGAACAAGGTGGTGGCGATCCTCGGCTCCAAGACCCCGCACATCCAGAACATGGCGGTCGGCGGCGTCACCAACCCGATCAACATGGACAGCCAGTCCACCCTGACCCTCGAAAAGCTGATGTACATCAAGCAGCTGATCGACGAGGTGGGCGACTTCATCACCCAGGTCTACATCCCCGACGTGGCGGCCATCGGCGCCTTCTACGCCGACTGGACGCAGTATGGCCGCGGCGTGGTGAACTACCTGTCCATCCCGGACATGCCGCTGGACACCAAGGGCACCACCTTCGCCCTGCCCGCCGGCTACATCGACGGCGGCGACCTCACCAAGTTCACCCCGATCAAGGACTTCCACGACCCCTATTTCGAGAAGGGCGTGAAGGAGAGCGTGAAGCATTCCTGGTACCAGGGCGGCAAGGGTCCCCTGCACCCCTACGACGGCGAGACGATCCCGAACTTCACCGACTGGCAGGACGACGGCAAGTACAGCTGGATCAAGTCGCCGACCTTCTACGACAAGCGCGCCCAGGTCGGCCCGCTGGCCAATGTGCTGGGCATGTACGCGTCCGGCCACCAGCGCACGCAGTTCTGGGTCAACGCGGTGCTGGACGCGGTGTCGGGCCATCTCGGCAGCAAGGTGGGCGTCGATGCCCTGCACTCCACCATCGGCCGCCACGCCGCCCGCGCGGTGCGCTGCGTCGTCCTGCATGAGGAGTTGCAGAACCAGTGGAAACTGCTGATGGAGAACATCGCGAAGGGCGACACCAAGACCTTCAACAAGCCGGTGTTCCCGAAGGGCGAGATCCGCGGCTTCGGCTTCCACGAGGCGCCGCGCGGCATGCTCTCGCACTGGGTCGTGATCGAGAACGGCAAGATCAAAAACTACCAGGCGGTCGTGCCGACCACCTGGAACGCCGGCCCGCGCGACGAGGACGGGAACATCTCGGCCTACGAGGCGGCCCTGATCGACAACCCGGTGGCGGTCGCCGACCAGCCGCTGGAGATCATCCGCACCCTGCACAGCTTCGACCCGTGCCTGGCCTGCGCCGTGCACCTGACCGACACGGAAACGAAGTCGCACTATCAGGTGAAGGTCGTCTGACCAAAGCCTTCTGACCGGCCGAAAGCCCCTCTTCCCCGCGGAAGAGGGGCTTTTCGCGTCGTCACGCCTGTCGATTGATCCAGTTCACGGCGCCCGGCGCCGGTCCCGCCCCATCCTTCTGTTTCAAAATCGTCGAACGGAGTCTCCACGCCATGTCCATCCTCGTCCTCGGCCTCGGCAACATCCTCCTGATGGACGAGGGGGTGGGCGTGCGCGCCATGGAGGCCTTCGACGCCGCCTGGAGCGTGCCCGACCATGTCAGCGTGGTTGACGGCGGCACCTGCGGCATGGACATGCTGGACCTGATCGCCAGCCACAAGCACCTGATCGCCGTGGACGCGGTGAAGACCGGCGCGCCGCCGGCCAGCCTGACCGTTCTGCGCGGCGATGAGGTTCCAGCCTATTTCAAGGGCAAGCTGTCGCCCCACCAGCTCGGCCTCAGCGACCTGCTGGCCTCGCTGCGCCTGCAGGACGAGGCGCCGGAGAGCGTGACGGTGGTCGGCTGCGTGCCGATGGCGCTGGGCACCGGCCTGATGATGTCATCGGAGATCGAGGCGGTGATCCCGCGGATGGTGACGCTGATCGTCGAGGAACTGGCCCGCCTGGGTGTGACCGCCACGCCCAGAAACTGAGCGTGGCGATCACGGTCGGTCCTCAGCGGTCGGCGCGGATCGGGCCGAACTCCACCGGGACCCAGGCATAGCCCTTGCCCTCGGTGCGGACATGGCCGATGCCGGGGAAGGGCAGATGGGCGCCGGCCACCCACAGCTTCTGCGCCGCGGCGTCGGCGAAGAGCTTCTTGCGGGAGGCGACGGCCTGCGCCTTGTCGGCGTCGAATTCGATGACGACCTCCGGGCGGGCGAACTGCACGGAGTGGCTGTGCACGACGTCGCCCCACATCAGGATGCTGCGCTCCCCCGACGTGAAGAGGTAACCGCTGTGACCCGGCGTGTGGCCGTAGGCCGCCACCGATTCAACGCCGGGAACCAGGCTGTCGCCGGGCTGGTAGGGCTTCAGCTTGCCCGCCGCCGCGTAGGGCGCCACCGCCGCACGGGCCATGGCGAAGAAGGGCTGGCTGTCGGCCGGGGCCTTGGCCGCCACCTCCTCGCTCAGCCAGAAGTCGGCGTCGGCCTTGGCGACATGGACCGTGGCGTTGGGGAACAGCATGGCGCCGTCCGGACGCAGCAGACCGTTAGCATGGTCCGGGTGCAGGTGGGTCAGCAGAACCGTATCGACCTGTTCCGGGTTGTAGCCGGCGGCGCGGATGTTGTCGGCGATGAAGCCCAGCGCCGGGCCGAAGGCCTTGGCCGTCCCGGTGTCCACCAGGACGAGATTCGTGCCGGTGTGCACCAGATAGGCGTTCACCGCCGTCTGGACGCCCGGAGTGTCGGCCAGGAACATCCGGGCGAGCAGGCCCTGGATGTCGTCGGCGCTGGCGCCGCTGAGGATCTTGCGGTCGAGGTCGATGAAGCCGTCATACAGCGCGGTGACCTCGAAATCGCCGATCGCCATGCGGTAGAAGCCCGGCGCCTGGGTCCGCTGCTGGCCCGGCACCTCCGCCAGGGCCGGCGCCGCAGGGGCCAGGGTGGCGCCAACGGGAAGAGCGACGGCCAGGGCGAGCAGCGCGTTGCGCAGGGTGGCAAAGGTCGGCGGTGTCATCGGCGTGGTTCCCCTTCAGGACGGTCGGCGCCCAGCATGGCCGTCCTGGACGCGCCGGGGAAGTGTCCCGGGAGGAATGCGCCAAACAATTGGATTCGTTCCAGATTTTCGGCGCTGGCACAAACGTGGAGGTGGTTCGGCGGGGCATCCTGCCGGACCCGGGCGCCGAATCGGGCCGCTCATCGGTCGCTGCGGATCGGACCGAACTCGACGGGAACCCAGGCGTAGCCATCCCCTTCGGTGCGGACATGGCCGATGCCGGGGAAGGGCAGATGGGCACCGCCGACCCAAAGCTTCAGCGCCGCCGCCTCGGCCAGCAAGCGCCGGCGCGAGGCGATGGTCTCGTCCTTATCCACGTCGAACTCGATGACGACCTCCGGATGGGCAAACTGAAGGGCGTGGCTGTGCACGGTGTCGCCCCACAGCAGGATGCTCTGCTCCTTCGAGCGGAACAGGTAGCCGCTGTGTCCCGGCGTGTGGCCGTAGGCCGCCACCGACTCCACGCCGGGCAGGAGGCCGTCGCCGGGCTGGTAGGGCTTCAGCTTCCCCGCCGCCTCGTAGGGGGCCACCGCGGCGCGGGCCATGGCGAAGAAGGGCTTGAGCGGCGCCGGGGCCTTGGCCACCGCCCCCCCGCCCAGCCAGAAATCGAACTCGGCCTTGGCAACCCGGACCTCGGCGTTGGGGAACAGGATGGAGCCGTCCAGGCGCAGCAGGCCGTTGGCGTGGTCCGGATGCAGATGGGTCACCAGGACGGTGTCGATCTGCTCCGGGCTGTAGCCGGCGGCGCGGATGTTGTCGGCGATGAAGCCGAGCGTCGGTCCCGGCGACTTGGCCGCCCCGGCGTCCACCAGGACCAGATTGGTGCCGGTGTGCACCAGATAGGCGTTCACCGCCGCCTGGATTTCCGGCCGTTCCGCCAGGAACATGCGGTCGAGCAGGCCGATGATGTCCTCGGATTTCACACCGACAAAATACTTGCGGTCGCGGTCGATGAAGCCGTCGAACAGCGCGGTGATTTCGAAATCGCCGATGGCCATGCGGTAGAAGCCCGGCGCCTGGGTCCGCTGCTGGCCCGGCACCTCCGCCAGCGCCGCCACTGCGGGAGCCAGGACGGCTCCGGCGGCCAATGAGGCGGGAGCGGCGACGGCCAGGGCAAGCAGGGCTTTGCGCAGGGTGGCGAAGGTCGGCGGCGTTATCGGCGACACACGACTCCTGATTGGGAAACGCCCAGGAAGGGCAACCAAACATACGGGCAAGAGCGAGGGCAGGCACCAGAAAAAAGAACGCATTTTATGAAATTTTCGGGAAAAGACAAAAAAAGCCCGGCGAACCGTGCCGCCGGGCCTTCCCTTGGATCGGGCGTCTTGCCGCCCGTCCCTACCGTCCTTCAGGCGATCAGCCCAGCGCGAGCAGCGCCACGCCGGCCAGACCGACCACGGCACCCGTGCCGCGCAGGACCAGGGTGCCCTTGCGGCCCTCGACCAGACGGCGCAGCGACAGGGCGGCGCCGATGCCTGCGCCGTGCAGCAGGGCGGTGGACAGGGCGAAGCCCAGTCCGTAGAGCAGCGGCTGCGCTGCCTCCGGCATCTCGGCGCCGTGGGCGTGGCCGTGGAACACGGCGAACAGGGCGACCACACCGGCGGAAGCCAGCAGCGGCAGGCGGGACTGCAGGGCGATCAGAGCGCCCAAAGCGACCACGGACAGAACGATGCCAAGCTCGACCTGCGGCAGTTCGATGCCGGCCAGACCCAGCAGGCCGCCGCCGATCATCGCGCCGACGAAGGCCGTCGGCAGCGCCCACAGAGCCTTGCCGCCGCGCTGCGCGGCCCACAGGCCGACGGCAACCATGGCCAGCAGGTGGTCCCAACCGCCGACCGGGTGCAGGAACCCATGGACGAACCCGGCGTCGTGGGCGCCGAAGGTGTGGGCGAGCGCCGCGTTGGGCAGCGCGGCCAGGGCCGCCGCCGCGGTGGCCGACGCGAGAGCGAAACGTTTCATCCGTGAAAACCCCTGCTGTATCGTTGAGCGGCGCACGACCGACCCCTACCCCATCGCGCGCGAAGCGGTCGCCACTTTAGCAGAACCGTTCCGATTGGAAATGGCGGAGCGCTAGGAAATTACGCCGGACCGCATGTTTGACGCACATCAATGTGCGGATTCAACCCTCGGTCAAGATGCCGCAGTTGAACGGACATCATCCCGATGGATTGGCTTCCCCGCGTGAGGGCGCGCGCATGTGTCTCGGCATTCCGATGCAGGTCCTGGAGACCGACGGCTTCACCGCGCGCTGCGCCGGCCGGGGCGAGGAGCGGCGCGTCAACGTCATGCTGATCGAGGAGGTGCCAGAGGGTGGCTGGGTGCTGGTCCATCTCGACCGCGCCGTCCGCCCGCTGGAGGTCGATGAGGTGGAACCGCTGAACCGCGCGCTCGACGCCATCCTGCTGGCCGCCAAGGGGGAGAATGTGGACCACCTGTTCGCCGACCTGCTGGAGACGGCGACACCATGACTCCCGGCGGCCCCGAGGCGGGCTTCGCCGCCGACGCGTGTCCGGCCTGCGAGTCCTGCGGGGCGGTCTACGACCCCGCGGCAGGCGATCCGGGACGGGAGGTGCCGCCGGGAACACCCTTCGGCGGACTGCCCGACTATTGGCGCTGCCCGGATTGCGGCGGACCGCAGCACGGCTTCACCGTCGCGGCGACGCCCGGAGGAGATGCGATGGGCGCGCGCATCGCCGCCCTGACGGCCAGCTACCGCCTGATCGCGGAGCGCGACATGGCCGGCGTTCCCATCTGCAACGCCGCCCTGGCGGTGGAGGCACTGGAGTTCCGCCCCCATGGGCCGGGCTGGGTCGGCTGCGTCATCGCCCCCTGGTTCCTCAACGCCGTGCTGATCCCGCGCGATCCGGCTTTGTGGGCGGACCGGCGCGACGGCGACAAGATGGAGATCACCCTGCCCTCCGGCGCCTACCGCTTCACCGCGGCGCGGGTGGGCGTGCTGGGAACTCTGGCGGTGATCCCGCTCGCCTCGGCCATGAACGTGTTCACCGATCAGGCGGACGCCCGCGCCGCCGCCGTCCTGGCGCTCGACCATCTGATGCGGGCGCCGGAGCAGCCGGGGCCACCGACCGAGCCGTCCGCAAGCGATGCGAAGGCGACGAAGCCCGCCCTGTCGCGCCGCACCCTGTTCGGAAGAGCGCGCCGATGAGCGTCGCGGGCGCCGGGCTGGAAGGCGGTGTGTCGGTGCGGCTGACGACCGCCGACGGGCGTGTGCGCGCCGTGTCGGTGCAGGTCCGCCGGCCCGCCGCCGCCCGTGCCCTGTGCGGGCGCACGCCCGAAGAGGCGATGCGCCTCGTGCCGCTGCTGTTCAGCCTGTGCGGCACCGCCCAGTCGCTGGCCGCGGCGGAGGCGTTGGAGGGCGCGCTCGGCCTCAACGCCCGCCCCCACGCCCCCGCCCGCGCATTGCTCGCCGATGCGGAAGCCGCGACGAACCACGCCTGGCAGGTTCTGATCGACTGGCCGGCGCGGCTGGGCGAGGCGCCGCGGCCCAGGGAGCTGGCGGCCTTGCGCGCCGCGGCGGCGGCGCTCCATCCCGCGCTCTACCCGGCCCGCGACGGGCTGCGTCCCGGCGGCGGCTCCCTGCGCCCTGACCGCGCCGCCCTGGCCGCCGCCATCGCGGCCCTGCGCGAGGGTGTCGAGCGCACCGTCTTCGCCGCCCCGTTTCCCACCGACGCGGCGGAGCTGGAACGCTGGGCCGGAGCCGCCGGCACTCCCGCGGCCCGGCTGATGCGCCGCGTCCTGGCGCCGGATATGGCGGGTTTCGGCGCCTGCCGCGTGCCGGCGCTGGAACCGCATCCGGCGGGCTGGTTCGGCGAACGGCTGTCCGCCGATGCGGCCTTCTCCGAGTTCCCCCGGCAGGACGGCGCCCCCGCCCACACCGGCCCGCTGGCCCGCCGGAGCGCGCACCCGCTGGTCGCCGCGCTGCTGTCGACGCACGGCCCCGGCCTCGCCGCCCACGCCGCCGCACGGCTCGTGGAACTGGCGGACTTGGCGAAGCGGCTGGCATCCCAGGCCGACCGCCTGAAGGACGCCGAACCGGCTTCGGACCCCGGCCGCACCGGGCACGGCGTGGGAAGCGGCGCCGTCGAAACGGCCCGCGGGCGCCTCGCCCACTGGCTTCGGCTTGACAACGGCCGCATCGCCGATTGCCGCATCGTCGCGCCAACCGAATGGAACTTCGCCGCGGACGGTCCGCTGGCCGCGGGGTTGGCCGGCGCGGCGGCCGATGAGGGGCTGGCCGAGCGCGCGGGCCTGCTGGTGGCCGCGCTCGACCCCTGCGTGGCCTCCACCATCACGATCCAGAACGAGGACTGACCCATGCACGAGCTGGCGCTCAGCCAGGGCATCATCGACGTGATCCGCGATCAGGCGGCGGCCCAGGGATTCGTGAAGGTGAAGACGGTCCGGCTGGTCATCGGCACCCTGTCGCATGTCGAACCGCAGGCCATCGCCTTCGGCTTCGACGCCGTCAGCCGCGGCACCATCGCGGAGGGCGCCGTCCTGGACATCGAACGCCCGCCGGGTCAGGCCTTCTGCCTGTCCTGCGAGAAGCCGGTGCCACTGCCCGAGCGGTCGGACCCCTGCCCGGACTGCGGCGGCCATCAGCTCATGGTGACCGGCGGCGAGGAAATGCGCGTCAAGGAACTGGAGGTGGAGTGATGTGCACGGTCTGCGGCTGCGCCGAAGGCGAAACGAAAATCGAGGCCGGCCACGCGCACGGCCATCACCACCATGGTCATGACCATCATCATGATCATGACCACGACCATCCTCACGACCACAGCCACGAGCATGTCGGCCCGGACGGCAAGGTCTACCGGCACACCCACGGCAACGACCACGGCACCATCGACCTCGGCCGCGGCCCGGCGGGAACGGAGGTTCCGGGCCTGTCGCAGACCCGGCTGGTCGCCATCGAACAGGACATCCTCGCCAAGAACGACAGCTTCGCCGCGGTAAACCGCCAGCTGTTCGCGGCCAAGGGCGTGTTCGTGCTGAACCTGATGTCCAGCCCCGGGTCGGGCAAGACGACCCTGCTGACCCGCACGCTGACCGACCTGAAGGGAAGGTTCCCGATGGCGGTGATCGAGGGCGACCAGCAGACCTCCTTCGACGCCGACCGCATCCGCGCCACCGGCACGCCGGCCATCCAGGTCAACACCGGCAAGGGCTGCCATCTCGACGCCCAGATGGTCACCCAGGCGGTGGGGCGCCTGCCGGTGGAGACGAGCAGCGTGCTGTTCATCGAGAATGTCGGCAACCTCGTCTGCCCGGCGGGCTTCGACCTCGGCGAGACCCACAAGGTCGTCGTGCTCTCGGTGACGGAGGGGGAGGACAAGCCCCTGAAGTATCCGGCGATGTTCGCCGGCGCCGACCTGCTCCTGGTCAACAAGGTCGATCTGCTGCCGCACCTGACCTTCGACGTGGCGCGCATGATCGCCTACGCCCGCCAATTGAAGCCGGACCTGCGCGTGATCGAGGTGTCCGCGACTGCCGGTCAAGGGCTTGAGGACTGGTACGGCTGGATCGCGGAGGGGCTTGCCAAGGCGGTTGCCGCGCGGTGAGACGGCTGCGGGTCCGGGTCCGCGGGCAGGTGCAGGGGGTCGGCTTCCGGCCCTTCCTGCATGGGCTGGCCCACCGCTTCGCCCTGACCGGCTGGGTGCTGAACGACGGGGACGGCGTGCTGGCGGAGGTGCAGGGCGACAGCCTGGAACGCCTCCTGACGGCGCTCGCGGAGGACGCCCCGCCGCTGGCGCGGATCGACGCGGTCGAGACGGACGCAATTCCCAGCCAGCCCGGCGAGACGGGCTTCGCCGTCCTGGCCTCGCGGCACGGCGCGGTGACCACCGGGATCGCTCCCGACGCCGCCGTCTGCCCGGCCTGTCTGGCCGAACTGTTCGACCCGGCGGACCGGCGCTACCGCTACCCGTTCCTCAACTGCACCCATTGCGGCCCCCGCTTCACCATCACGCGCGCCCTGCCCTACGATCGGCCGCAGACCGCCATGGCGGGTTTTGCGCTCTGCCCGGACTGCTCCGCCGAGTATGCCGATCCGACCGACCGCCGCTTCCACGCCCAGCCGACCGCCTGCCCGGCCTGCGGCCCGCGCCTGTCCCATTCCATCGACGAGGTGCTGGCCGCGCTGCGCGGCGGACGGATCGTCGCCATCAAGGGGCTGGGCGGCTTCCACCTCGCCTGCGACGCGTTCGACGCGGCGGCGGTGGAGCGGCTGCGCGCGCGCAAGCAGCGCAACGGCAAGCCCTTCGCCCTGATGGTCGCCAACGCCGCGTCCGCCGAGCGGTTCGTAGAGGTGGGGGCGGCGGAACGGGCGCTGCTGGAGGGGATGGCGCGGCCGGTGGTGCTGGTGCGGCGGCGGGACGACGCGCCGCCCCTTCCCGACACCATCGCCCCCGGCCTCGCCCGGCTGGGGATCATGCTGCCCTACACGCCGATCCATCATCTGCTGTTCCACGAGGCCGCCGGGCGCCCCGACGGCACGGCGTGGCTGGAGCGGCCGCAGCACCTCGCCCTGGTCATGACCTCCGCCAACCCCGGCGGCGAACCGCTCGCCATCGGCAACGACGAGGCGAGGCGGCGGTTGGACGGCATCGCCGACCTGATCGTCGACCACGACCGCGACATCCTGATCCGCGCCGACGACAGCGTGATGCGGGTGGTGGCGGGCGCGCCGGCCTTCCTGCGGCGTGGGCGCGGCCATGCGCCGGCGCCCATCCGCCTGCCGTGCTCCGGCCCGCCGGTGCTGGCGGTCGGCGCGCACCAGAAGGCCACCGTCTGCCTGACCCGCGGCAACGAAGCCTTCCTCAGCCAGCACATCGGCGACCTCGACAACGCCGCGACCCTGGAGTTCCTGGAGGAAAGCGTCGACCATCTGCGCCGCATCCTGGCGGTGGAGCCGGTCGCCGTCGCCCACGACCTCCACCCCGACTTCCAGGGCACGCGCTTTGCCGAATCGCTCGGCCTGCCGACGCTGCCGGTGCAGCATCACCACGCCCATATCGCGGCGGTGCTGGCCGAACAGGGCGAGGGCGGCCCAACGCTTGGCCCGGCGCTCGGGCTGGCGCTGGACGGGTTCGGGCTGGGGGCGGACGGCGGGTCCTGGGGCGGAGAGATGCTGCTGGTGGACGGCACCGGCTTCACCCGCCTCGGTCATCTGGCGCCGCTGGCCCAGCCGGGCGGCGACGTGGCGGCGCGCCAGCCCTGGCGTATGGGGGCGGCGGCGCTGGCCCGCATGGGACGCGGCGCGGATATCGCCGGGCGCTTCGCCGCCTGCGGCCCGGCCGACGGCGTGCGGCGGATGATCGAGGCCGGCGTCAACGCGCCGCCCACCAGCTCCTGCGGACGCTGGTTCGACGCCGCCTGCGGCCTGCTGGGGGTGCGGGCGGTCTCGGCTTTCGAGGGCGAGGGGCCGATGGTCCTGGAATCGCTGGTCCGCCGCCCCACGGTGCTGGAGGGCGGCTGGCGGATCGACGGCGGCGTTCTGGACCTCACCCCCCTGCTGGAGAGCTTGTTGCAGATCAATGCGCAGGAAGGGGCCGACCGGTTCCATGGCACCCTGGCCGCGGCGCTGGTCGCGTGGGCCATGCCGGAACTGGCGGCGCGCGGCCTCGACCGCATCGCCCTGTCCGGCGGCTGCCTGATGAACGCCGTGCTGGCCGAGGGGCTGACCGCCGGCTTCGCGGCGCGCGGCGTCTCGGCGCTGCTGCCGCGCCGGGCACCGGCCAACGACGGTGGGCTGAGCCTGGGACAGGCCTGGGTCGCCATGCAGAGTTTGCTTCAGAAAGGACCGCCCCCATGTGCCTCGCCGTCCCCGCCCGCGTGATCGAGCTTCTGGAGGAGGACCGTGCCACCGTCAGCCTGGGCGGGGTGAAGGTCGCCTGCTCCCTGGCGCTGGTCGAGGGCGTGGCGGTGGGCGACTACGTCATCGTCCATGTCGGCTACGCCCTGTCCAAGCTCGACCCGGAGGAGGCCGAGCGCACGCTCGCCCTGCTCGCCGAAACCGGCACCGGCACCTTGCCGCCCGCCTCCGACGCCGCCTGACTTTGTGGACTCCGCCATGACCGACCGCCGCCTCTTCACCCGCAAGCTCGACCTCGCCCGCGGCGCCGTGGACATGAGCCACGGATCGGGCGGCAAGGCCATGGCCCAGCTGGTGCGGGAGCTGTTCGCCGCCGCCTTCGCCAACCCGCTGCTCGACCAGGGCAACGACCAGGCGGCCTTCGATCCGCCCGCCGGGCGCATGGTGGTGACGACCGACGGCTTCGTCGTTTCACCCCTGTTCTTTCCCGGCGGCGACATCGGATCGCTGGCCGTGCACGGCACGGTGAACGACGTCGCCATGGCCGGCGCCGTGCCTCTCTACCTGACCGCCGGCTTCATCCTGGAGGAAGGCTTCCCACTGGCCGACCTGAAGCGGCTGGTCGACAGCATGGCCCAGGCCGCGCGCGAGGCCGGAGTCTCCATCGTGACCGGCGACACCAAGGTGGTGGAGCGCGGCAAGGGCGACGGCGTCTTCATCACCACCACCGGCATCGGCGTGGTGCCCCCCGGCGTCGCCCCGTCCGGCGAGCGGGCGCGGCCCGGCGACGCGATCCTGGTCAGCGGCACCATGGGCGACCACGGCGTCGCCATCATGTCCACCCGCGAGAATCTCAGCTTCGAGACCGACATCCGCTCGGACAGCGCCGCGTTGCACGGGTTGGTCGCCGGCATGGTCGCGGCGGTGCCGGACGTGCATGTGCTGCGGGACCCGACCCGCGGCGGGCTCGCGACGACGCTGAACGAGATCGCCCACCAGTCGGAAGTCGGCATGCTGCTGCGCGAGGCCGCCATCCCGCTGAAGGCGGAGGTCACGGCGGCCTGCGAACTGCTCGGGCTCGACCCGCTCTACGTCGCCAACGAAGGCAAGCTGATCGCCATCTGCGCGGCGGAAGATGCGGACCGCCTGCTGGCGGCCATGCGCGCCCATCCGCTGGGGGCCGAGGCCGCGGTCATCGGCGCGGTGGTCGCGGACTCGCACCGCTTCGTGCAGATGGAGACGCGCTTCGGCGGCAAGCGCATCGTCGACTGGCTGTCCGGCGAACAGCTTCCCCGCATCTGCTAAGCCCCCGCTTCCGCCGAAAGAGGCACCCCGCCGACCCCATCCCCGCCACCCGGCGTACCGCAATGGAGTTGCGACGGATCGGACCAGCCGGGGGACCCCGGACGCGCCTCGTGCGTTGCCTCCCCCGGAAGGCGGTCGTGTTTCCGCCAGCCGAATTGTGAGTACGGGGGATCGATGGGTATTCCGCAGTCCATCCAGTTGGGTGCTGCACCGCTGGAGCCGGCGACGCTCGCCGGCACGGCGTCCGCCGCGGAGCTGGTCGCGCGTCTGCCGGCCACGGAGCCGCTGCACCGCAACCGGGTGAAACGGGCCTTCGACATTGTCGGTGCGGTCGGGCTGATCCTGTTCTTTGGACCGCTGATGCTGATCGTCGGGCTCCTCATCACGCTGGACGGCGGTCCCGCGGTGTTCGGCCATCGGCGCATCGGGACGGAGGGCCGCGACTTCACCTGCTGGAAGTTCCGCTCCATGGTGGTCAACGCGCCGGAGGTCTTCGAGAAGCTGATCGAATCCGACCCGGAGGCCCGCGCCGAGTGGGAGGCCACGCGCAAGCTGCGCAACGATCCCCGCATCACCTGGATCGGCCGCTTCCTGCGCCGAACCAGCCTGGACGAGTTGCCGCAGCTCTTCAACGTTCTGACCGGCGACATGAGTCTGGTCGGTCCGCGCCCCATCGTGCAGGAAGAGGTGGCGCGTTATCACGTCTGCTTCCCCTTCTACATGCGGTGCCGCCCCGGACTGACCGGGCTGTGGCAGGTCAGCGGCCGCAACGACGTGGATTACGGCCGGCGCGTCCAACTCGACACCGCCTATCTACTGGGCTGGAGCCTGTGGGGCGACATCCGCATCCTGCTGCGCACGGTCGGCGTGATGCTCAGCGGAAAAGGTGCCTATTAAGGCGTAGAATCCCCGCGCCGCCGCCCTCCCCCGCCCGGAGAGTGGCGGCGCGGGACGCGGAGACATATATCCTATCCGACGCGAGGCGATGGGTCCCGCGGCACCAGGGGCCAGGATTTGAGATTGCCCGGTCAACGTGCTAGGTTGCGGATGGACGACCGGCGGGACCGGCCGGAAGGCCGTGTTCCGCGGTACAGACGCACACATGCACCGGCCTTGGGCGTCCGGCAGGCGAAACCCCTGGTACAATAAGGCTTGCAGTCGCGTTGATGGCTTTGATTCCGCCGGCCGGGCCGGTCAGTCAAGAGGGGCGCAGGATGGCGAAACTGCTGGCGGCGCTGTTGCTGCTGATGGTGGCGATGGGACCCGCCTGCGCGGTGGTGCCCGCCTCCCGCGCCGACACCAGCATCGCGCTGGAGCATTACCGGCAGGAATTCGCGAAGGCCAAGGGCACCTCCTCCCTCCCCTCTCCGGCGGACCGCAACTACCTCCTCTTCTCCGACGTCCTGCGCCGCGTGTTGGCGGAGCATGTGAAGCCGGGCACGCCGCAGGTGCTGGTCGAAAAGGCTGTCGCCGGCCTTCAGAAGAAGAAGAAGGAGGAGCCGGGGGCCACCGACCGGGTGCTGACCGAGGCGGCACTGGACGCGATGCTGACCTCCCTCGACCCCTACTCGGCCTTCCTCGACTCGGAGCATTTCCGCTACATGCGGGAGCAGACCCAGGGCGAATTCGGCGGGCTGGGCATCGAGGTGACGATGGACGAGGACAGCGGCCTGATCCGCGTCGTGTCGCCCATCGACGGCTCCCCCGCCGCCCGCGCCGGCCTGCGCACCGGCGACCTGATCGCCCGCATCGACGAGGCACAGGTCAAGGGAATGAATCTGCGCGACGCGGTTGCGCGCATGCGCGGCCCGGTCGGCACCTCCGTCGCCCTGACCATGCGGCGCAACGGTGGGACCAACGGCAACGGCGGTCCCGACGCGCCCTTCCGCGTGTCGCTGACCCGCGCCATCGTGAAGATCCAGCCCGTGCGCTACCGGCTGGAGGGCGACGTCGCCTATATCCGCATTGCCGCCTTCAACCAGCAGACCTCCCACGCGCTGGACGACGCGGTGGAGGACATGCGCCGACAGGCCCATGGCCGGCTGGCCGGCGCGGTGCTGGATCTGCGCAACAACCCCGGCGGCCTCCTCGACCAGGCGGTCAACGTCGCCGACCGCTTCCTGGAGGCGGTGGACATCGTGTCGGTGCGCGGCCGCGATCCGGACGAGAACCGCCGCTACACCGGCACGCCGGGCGACCTGCTGGCCGGGCTGCCCATCGTCATGCTGATCAACAGCGGGTCAGCCTCAGCGTCGGAGATCGTCGCGGGCGCCCTTCAGGACCACAGCCGGGCGCTTCTCTTCGGCACGCGCAGCTATGGCAAGGGGTCGGTGCAGACCATCTCGTCGCTGTCCGGCGACATCGGCATCCGCCTGACCACCGCGCGCTACTTCCGTCCGTCCGGCGGGCTGGTCGATTGCTTCGGCGTGTCGCCGAACCTGGAAATCAAGCCGGCCAACGACAACAGCGAGGAAACCCACCCCGATCCGGCGACCTGCGACCCGCACGCCACCCCGCCGCCGCCGCCGCGCGCTTGGCGGATCGAGGATCTGTGCCCGGATGTGGCCGCCGCCCCGTCGAAGCCGGACGCCGACCGCCCGCTGGATTGCGCCGTGGCCGCCATTCGCACCCGCCTGATGGGCACGCTGATCGGACGGCCGTAAAAGCCGCCCCTCCCACAAGATCAAAGGCGAGATCAAACAAAAAAAGCCCGCCGCTCCAATGGAACGGCGGGCTTTTTCTTTGTGCCCCGCGCACCGTTTCAGACCCTATGGGCGGATCATGACGGTGAAGGGAATGGTGCTGCTTCCGCGACCGGGCGTGTGGGGATGGGTCCGCCCCGCCCCCTCACACCCGGCTGTTCGACGTCAGACCACTTCGACGCGCTGCGCTTCCGGACCCTTGACGCCCTGGCGGACGGTGACCCGCACCTGCTCGCCGTCGGCGAGCACGTCCAGGCCCGAACGCTCCAGAGCGCGGATGTGGACGAAGATGTCCTTGCCGCCGGTGGACGGGGCGATGAAGCCGAAGCCCTTCGACACGTTGAACCACTTCACGGTGCCGTCGACCGTCTCCTCGGCGCCGCCGGCGCCGCCGCCGTAGCTGCTGCCGCCGCCGTAGCCGCCGTAGCTGTCGCCACGCGGAGCGCGCGCCGCCGGGCGCGGGGACTCGCTGGCGGTCGAGGTGTCGACGTCGTGGATGGTGGCGACCTGCGGGCCCTTCGGGCCGCGGGACAGGTCACAGGTGATGGTGGCACCCTCGGGCAGGCTGTCGTGTCCGCAGAACTGCAGAACCGTGGAATGCAGGAAGGCATCCGGCGAACCGTCTTCGGGCGTGACGAAGCCGAAGCCCTTGGTCGCGTTGAACCACTTGACGGTGGCGCGGATGTTGCGCTGGGTGATCTCGGGAGCGCGGAAGCTGTTGCGCTGCGGACGGTCGAACATACGTGGTCTCATCTGTCGTGATAGGCCATGCCCCAACCGGCGGAACATGGCCCCCCGAAGATGATCCGTTCCGCCGCGCTTTTCAATTGAGATCGCGCGTGGCGGAAAGAAAGATTCGACCAAAACCCGGCGAAGGCCACCCGGCGGTCACCGGGCGACCAAAAATGTCGCAATTGCTGCAAGAATCGGCGGATTGCCGGTCAAGTCCGGGCTCTCAGGACCGCACTTTCAAGACTGGGCCGTCAGGCCGCCCCGCAGCACTTCTTATGCTTCTTGCCACTGCCACAGGGGCAGGGATCGTTCCGGCCGACCTTGGGACCGCTGCGCGGGCGGGCGCCCAGGGTACCGTCCACATAGTACCAGCGGCCGTCCCGCTTGGTGAAGCGGCTGGTCTCGTGATGCTTCTGCGGCTTGCCGTTCATGGTGAAGTGGGCGACGAACTCGACCACGCCGTCCTCGTCACCCACCCCGCCGGCCTCGGTGCTGCGGACCTCAAGTCCGGTCCACTGGCTGTTGGCGGCCCAGGCCTCGATTTCCTTGCGGTCGAAGTCCTCGCGGGTTTCCGGCAGCAGCGTCTCCTGCAGGTAATCGATCTTCCCACGGGCGAAGGCCGAATAGCGCGACCGCATCAGCGCTTCGGCGGTCGGCGCCGACGCGGTGCCGTCCAGATAGGGGCCGCAGCAGGCGTCCAGGGGCTTGCCGGAACGGCAGGGGCATTCGGTGGTGGCGATGGTGGTCATGACTTCCGGCCTCTCGATTTGAGGGCGCCATGCATAGCGCAGCCGACGGCCTCCGCCAAGCGTCACCGCCTCCGCATGTCGGCCACGGCAAATTCGCCTGAAGCGTATCGGCATTCGCGCTAAACTCCATGGAACACGGGCGGCCGGCCCGGAGCGCGGAGCGATGGAACCGGTGATGACGAGACGCGGACCCGACCTTTCCACGCGGCGCATCGCCGCGGACACCGTGCTGATCCGCCAGGGCGAGGCCGGGGACTGCGCCTGGCTGATCCAGTCGGGCGAGTTGGAGGTTCTGCTGGACGGTCCGGACGGCCCGCACCGTCTGGGCACCGTCGGCGCCAACGCCATCGTCGGGGAGATGGCGCTGCTCGACGACGGGCTGCGCAGCGCCACGGTGCGGGCCCTGACGCCCGTCGACGCGGTTGAGCTGTCGCGCGAGACCTTCCGTGCGCTGCGCGGGCGCTGCCCGCCGCTGACCTCCTACCTGCTGGAGAGCCTCGTCGCCGCGATCCGCCGCAGCTACGGCCTGTCCCAGCCCGAACGGCAGGAAGGGGGCGCCGCGATCCGCTCCTCCGATTCCTTCGCCACGGTGGCGGACCGCCGCATGTTCCGGAGCGGCCACAGCTTCTTCCGCCAGGGGGACGAGGGAACGGCGGCTTACCTGATCCAGTCCGGCTCGGTCGGCGTGCAGCGCGACGGGGCCGACCTCGGCGTGCTCGGGCCGGGGCGCATCTTCGGGGAACTGGCCCTCCTCGCCAACCGGCCGCGCGCCGCCACGGTCGTTGCGCTGGAGGCCACGGTCTGCGAAATCATCCGCAAGGACCAGTTCGCCAAAGCCATCGAGACGATGCCGCCCATCCTGCGCTCGCTGACGCGCATCTACATCGAGCAGCTGTCCGGCGGACGGCTCCTGCCCCACCACGCCGAACCCGCAAGAACCGACTCTCCATGACTCCCAAGACCACCAAAGCCGTCCGCGTCAAGGTTCCCCGCCCGCAGCCCGATCTGTCCTTCGAGATCGCCTTGGGCCAGGGGCGGCTGGTCTGCGGAATCGACGAGGTGGGGCGCGGCCCGCTCGCCGGCCCCGTGGTCACCGCCGCGGTGGTGCTGCCGGCGGGCGGCCTGCCCGACGCGCTGGCCCGCGCCATCAACGACAGCAAGGCGCTGAGCCTGCGCGCCCGCGAGGCGCTGGAGCCGGAGATCCGCGCCCACGCCCTGGCCGTCGCGCTCGCCGAGGCGTCCGCGGCGGAGATCGACGCCCTCAACATCCACAAGGCCACGCTGCTGGCCATGAAGCGCGCCTACGAGGCGCTGCCCGGCGAGCCGCCGGCCGTCGCTCTGATCGACGGCAAGTTCAAGCCCGCCCTGTCCTGCCTGATGGAGGCGATCGTCAAGGGCGACGGGCGCAGCCAGTCGATCGCCGCCGCCTCCATCGTCGCCAAGGTGGCGCGCGACCGCGAGATGATGCGGCTGGCCGCGCTTCACCCGGAATATGGCTGGGACCGCAACGCCGGCTACCCGACGCCGGAGCATCTGGAGGCGCTCCGCCGCCACGGCGTGACGCCCCACCACCGAGTCACTTTTGCACCAGTCCGCGCCCAAATCGAGCGGGCCGGCTGACCGCCACGATTCCGCTGCAAGAAATCAGTTGACGGCGACTCGGCGGCGAATCATTGTCCCAACGACTGATTCGCTGTTTTGGTTTCGTCAATGCTCCCCCTGAACAAAATTCTCGTGGGCGATTGCATCGCCCTCATGAATGAAATGCCGGCTGAATCGGTGGACCTTGTCTTTGCCGATCCGCCTTATAACCTCCAGTTGGGGGGCGAACTCTTGCGCCCGAACCACTCGCGTGTTGACGGAGTGGAAGAGGACTGGGACAAGTTCGAAGATTTCGAGACCTACGACCGCTTCACGCGGGACTGGCTCGCCGCGGCCCGCCGCATCCTGAAACCCGAGGGATCGTTGTGGGTGATCGGCAGCTACCACAACATCTTCCGTGTCGGCGCCACGTTGCAGAATCTGGGCTTCTGGATTCTGAACGACATCGTGTGGCGCAAGACCAACCCGATGCCGAACTTCCGCGGCACGCGCTTCGCCAACGCGCATGAGACCATGATCTGGGCCTCGCGCGAGAAGGACGCCCGCTACCGCTTCAACTACGACGCCATGAAGGCGCTGAACGACGACCTGCAGATGCGCAGCGACTGGCTGCTGCCTATCTGCAACGGCGCGGAGCGCCTGCGCGACGAGGACGGCCGCAAGGCCCACCCGACGCAGAAGCCGGAATCGCTGCTGTACCGCGTCATCCTGTCGTCCTCCCGCCCCGGCGACACGGTGCTGGATCCCTTCTTCGGGACCGGCACCACCGGTGCCGTGGCGAAGCGGCTGGGCCGCAACTGGATCGGGCTGGAACGCGACCCGACCTACGCCAAGGCGGCCACCGCCCGCATCGCGGCGGTGGAGGAGGCGCCCGACGCCGCCGTCCTCGACACGCCGCCGAAGCGGTCGGCGCCGCGCATTCCCTTCGGCTGGGTGGTGGAGCGCGGCCTGCTGCGCCCCGGCACGTCGCTGTTCGATCTGCGCCGCCGCGTGGTCGCCCGCGTGCGCGCCGATGGCACGCTGATCGGGGCCGGCCCGCGCGGCGAGCATCGCGGGTCGATCCATCAGGTGGGTGCGGCCATGGCCGGGCTGCCGGCCTGCAACGGCTGGACCTTCTGGCACTATGAGGACGGCGGCGACCTGCGCCCCATCGACGTGCTGCGCGAGCGCATCCGTTCCGAAGCCTCCGCCTGATCCCCGGCGCCGGACGCGAAGCGGGGCGGCCGTCGACGGCGCCCCGTTCCCGCAAGTTCGGCATTGGAGCCCTTCATCCAGCGCCGCCCGCATGCCTTGGCAGGACGGGGACGGCGTGATAGGCGTGTGCGCCATGAACAAGCTCTTCGCCACCGTCACCGCTCCGGCGCCCCGTTCGGCCCCGGCGGCGCTTTCCACCCGTTGCTTCGTGCGCGATCTGGTCATGGATGCGCTGATCGGCGTCTATGCCCACGAACGGATCAAGCCGCAGCGCATCCGCCTGAGCCTCGACCTGGACGTCGCCGCCCCCGGCGTCACCGGCGAAGACATGGCGGCGGTGGTGAAGGGGCTGGTCAGCCAGGGGCACGTCACCCTGATCGAAACGCTGGCCGAGCGGATCGCCGAGCGCTGCCTGTCCGACGAGCGCATCGCCAGCGTCAAGGTGCGGGTGGAGAAGCTGGACGTTTTCCCGGACGCCGCCAGCGTCGGCGTCGAGATCGAACGAGCCCGCGCCTGACCCGTCAGGCGGGTTCCGTCTCCTCCACCGTCACGCGGCCGGCCTTGACGGCGGACGGTGCCATGGGCGGCGCGGTCAGCGGCAGATGGAGGGTGAAGCGGCATCCGGCCCCCGGCTGCGACGCAACGGCGATGCGCCCGCCAAGGGTCCCCGTGACGATGTTGTAGACGATGTGCAGGCCGAGCCCGCTGCCGCCCTCGGCGCGGCGCGTGGTGAAGAAGGGCTCGAAAACGCGCTCGATGTGGTCCGGCGGGATGCCGCGGCCATCGTCGGCGATGTCCATCACGACACCCGCGGTGCCGGCGGAGGTCCCTCCCTCGGCGTGCACGGCGATGGTGATGGTGCCAGGCACGTCGGACCGGAAGGCGTGCAGCAACGCGTTGATGACCAGATTCGACACGACCTGCGACAGGGCGCCCGGATAACCGTCCATGACCAGCCCGTCCGGACACTCCAGAGCCACCCGATGCCCGGTGTCTTTCAGCCGTGGGGTCAGACTGCCCAGAACGCCGTCCAGATAGCCGCGCAGTTCGAAGGTCCGCCGCGTCTCAGACGAGCGGTCCACGGCCACCTGCTTGACGCTCTCCACAAGGGTGCAGGCGCGTTCCAGGTTGGTCAGGATGATGGAGGCACCCTCCTCGACCCGGTCCACGAAATCCTCCAGATCACGACGGCGCAGGTGCCCATCCGTCAAGCCGGCCTTGAACCGCCGGGCCTGTTCGGCAAGATGGCTGGTGGCGGTCACGCCGAGTCCGACGGGCGTGCTGATCTCATGCGCCGCCCCGGCCACCAGAGCCCCCAGCGACGCCAGCTTTTCCGCCTGGATGAGGCTCCGTTGAGTCCGCTGAAGATCGCGAAGCGCGCGTTCCGCCTCCTCCTTCGCGGCGACCAGCGCCTTTTCGGCGTATTTGCGCGCGGAGATGTCGCGAAGCGCCATGACCATGGCCTCCACGCCGTCTTGATCCATCGCGGTCGCCGACACGACACTCCAGAAGGGCCGGCCCTCGGCGGTTCTCCACCGCGTTTCGACATCCGCCCACCGCCCACGGCGGAAAACACCGTCGGCGAAGCCGCGCCAGTCGTCCGCCGATTCCAGGAAGCCCGCCACCCCGCGCTCCAGGAGGGCTGAAGTGGTGGTCTCCAAAAGGTCGGCGGCGGCGGTGTTCGCGAACAGAATCCGCCCATCGCCGCGTCCTGCCACGAGGATGGGAAAGGAGGAGGACTGCAGCACAGCACCCAGCCGCCCCTCATTGGCCCGTGAAGCCGCGGCTTGGCGGTGCAACGCGGCGAACGCCCCGGCGAACCGTTCGACCGCCGTTCCGATGCGCTCGAACTCCTCGAGAGCAGCGGGCTGCGACGCCACAGCCCGCGGGTTTTCTTGCAAGGCGTGCAGCACGCCGCCGAGGCGCCGGACCGGTGCCACCACGTGGCGCAGCAGCAGCGCCGTCGCGCCGACCAACAGCAGAATGACCGCCGCTCCCCCCACCGCCCCGATCCACAATCCCCGCCAGCCGTCGGAGACGATGCGGTCCATTATGCCAAGCGTGGTGCCGGCGCCATCGTTCGACAGGCTGGTGGACAGCGCCGCCAACCGTCGATGAACAAGGTCCCCGTCGGCCCGCACCTGGACCAGCACGGACAGACGACCCCGCTGCAGGTCGGTCACCGCGCGCGCCGATGCGAAGCGGTCCAGGACGATGGCGAGGCGGTTGGGTTGGGCTGCGGGCCCCGTCCTCATGCTGGAGAGGCTGTTCAGGAGGATTTGCTGATTGCGCAGCAGCCCCATGATCTCAAGGTCCGCCAGCCTGAGTTTCTCCACCGTTTCGCTGGCCGACGCCTGCCCGTACAGCCGGCGCAGGTGGTACAGGTTGCTGAGAAAGGCATAGTCCTGGACCGCCTTGTCCGGCTCCGCCAGCAGCACCGTGGCACCGGACAGCGCGTCGTCCACGCCGGCCAGCTGTTCGTCGATGCTGGCGGACAGAGCGTCGAGCAGATCGGCATGATGGTTGCCGCGCCGCAAGGCGTCCAACGCCTCGTCGAGCCTGTTCAAAGCGCCGGAGTCCACCGGTTGGGCGAACCGGCCGGCAAGCGCCTCCACGCCTTCCAGGGCAGCGGCCCGGCGGGCGCGGTCGCGGCTGTTGAGGATCACCTCGGACAACCGGCTCATCTCCGCAACAGCCTGGGCGTCACGATGCTGTGCGCCGGCGCGCGGCATGGCGACGGTGCGCGCCTCCTCCGCGACGCTGACGATGCCAAGAAAGGCTGCGCTGATCATCACGATCAGCGCCCCCAGCCACAGGACAATGGCGACGGCAAGCATCGTTGCCACGGTCCGCAGTCGAGGCTTCCGCCCGCCGCGGCTGCGCGCTCCGGCTTTTGCGGCGTCGGATGGAGGAGCCGCACCATGAGCGGCGGCTTCTCCGGTGACCGTTGCGCCGGCCGCCGCCACGATGTCCGCTGCCGCGATGTCGCCCGGCCCAACCGGCTTCCGATCATCCATTCCACCGTTCCAGCGCACCTGACAGGCCGCATCCCTCACCAGAACAACATCCCATGCGATGTGTTTCTCTGAGTTCCTGCACGCGCCGGTAAAGTACCCCGATCCAGCCTCCTTCCTCCAGACGATTTTCCAGAATTCGCAACGGCTGAGCCGTGGCGCTTAAAAATTATCGGCGACGATAACTGATCCAGGCACTGGACGAGCGGCGATTTCCTGGATGAGTTTCTGCCGAAGCGCTTCGACGAAACTGTTGCGGTCCATTGCCGTCTTCACGAATCCATTCATGCCGCCAATGACATTTTCCTGGTAATACTCTTCCAGCCAGGGAAACTCGTCGAGGATGGCCAGGGCGTTGATGGTGATCCCCTGCCTCTCGACCCGGTCGCGGACGCCTGCGGGGTCGGGGCCGCTGTTGGAAAAGCCGTTCGACACGATGTCGATGACCTTGCGCGCGGCGTCGAACCCGTTGCCGGCGAACAGCTTCGCCGATTCTTCGATGGCGCTGCCCAGCGCCGTGGAGTCGCCCTGGAAGCCGCGCGGCGCCTTGTCGATCCGGGTCGCGAAGGCGGCCACCTCCTCCGCGCTGGTCAGGGCCGTCCAGGGCACCAGGACGCGCAGGCTGTGCGGGCCGGAGAAGACCACCAGGGTCGCCGCCACGCCGCCCGCCGTCACCGCGTCGCGGACGTCCGGATCGCGGAAGGCCGCGGCGTGGCCCTGCAACTGGAATTCCAGATCCCCGTCGGTGATGGAGGCCGATCCGTCCACGGCCAGAACCAGTTCCAAGGCGACGCGGCGCCCGGCGGGGGCCGGGGCCTTCTTCGCCTTGGGCTCTGCACTTTTGGGCGCCTCCGCCCGCAGGGGCCCGGCAAGCCACGCCCCGGCCAGGAAGGCCGGCAGGGTCAGGATCGTCCGCCGCCTCATCTCGCTCCGTCCACCTTCCGTTTGCGCCTGCGCCGACACGTGCCGTTTACGCGTGCGCCAGCGCGTGCCGCACCACCTTCATCATGACGGAGGGAAGGGCCTGACCGCCCAGCCGGTCCACCGGAACCCACAGCCCTTCGGCCATCCGCCATCCGTCCCCGGCCTTGGCCGCGACGACTTCAAGTTCGAGGTGAAAATGGCTGAAAGTATGGCGGACCACGCCGGGCAGGCGGCGCCAGGACCGATCGAGCGGGGCCGCCGCCGCGACCTCCGCATCCGTCGGCGCGTGGCCGGCCCAGGGGGTGGAGGGAACCTCGGTCATGCCGCCCAGCAGCCCCTCTTCCGCCCGGCGGCGCAGCAGCACGGCCCCCTCCGGGTTCATCAGCCAGAAGGCGACGCCGCGCCGGGTCGGCTTGTCCGCCTTGGCGGCCTTGCGGGGAAGCTGCTCCTGGATGCCGGCGGCACGGGCGGCGCACCAGTCCGACCAGGGGCAGAGCATGCATTTCGGCTTGCGCGGCGTGCAGACCGTGGCGCCGAGGTCCATCATCGCCTGGGCGTAGTCGCCGGGCCGCTCGTCCGGCGTCAGGAGGGCGGCCAACGCGCGCAGCTTGGGCTTCACGCCGGGAAGCGGGTCCTCCACCGCGAAGACGCGGGAAACCACCCGTTCCACGTTGCCGTCCACCACCGTCGCCTTCTGGCCGAAGGCGATGGCGGTGATCGCCGCCGCGGTGTAGACGCCGACGCCCGGCAACTCCAGCAGGGCCACCTCCTTGTCGGGGAAGCGCCCCGCCCGCTCCGTCGCCACCACCTGCGCGCATTTGTGCAGGTTGCGCGCCCGCGCGTAGTAGCCGAGCCCGGCCCAGGCCACCAGCACATCATCCAGCGGTGCCGCCGCAAGGTCGCGCACCGTCGGCCAGCGTTCGGTGAAGGCGCGGAAATAGGGTGCCGCGGCGGGCACCGTGGTCTGTTGCAGCATGATCTCCGACAGCCAGACCCGGTAGGGGTCGGCGACCTCTCCCGGCTTGGCGCGCCAGGGCAGGTCGCGGCGGTTGTGATCGTACCAGGAGAGCAGCCGTGGGGCGGCGTCGCTGGGGGCGCTCTTGGGGGCGTTGTGGGGAGGCGTCGTCATGGCGGCAAGACATAGGGCGAACCCTGACGCCGATAAAGGCTTGCCGATAAAGGGGCACCCGCGGGGGCGCTGGCGAAGCCCCACCCGCTTGCGCTAGGGTGCGCGCACCATCACCAGGAAGCTCTGATATGAACGGACCGCGGCGAATCGGCCAGACCGTCCCCGAGGTGGCCGGCAAGGCGCTGGGCAAGCGCGGGCTGGCCTTCGGCTCGCTCATCAACGACTGGCCGTCCATCGTCGGCCACCAGCTGAGCCTGCGCACCGCCCCCGACAAGCTGAGCTTTCCCCGCGGCAAGCGGGAGGACGCCGTCCTGCACATCCGCGCCATGGGCGCCATCGCGCTGGAGCTTCAGCATCTGGAGCCGCAGATCGTGGAGCGGATCAACAGCTTCTTTGGCTACCGCGCGGTGGCGAAGATCAAGCTGATCCATGCCGCCCCGCTGACCATACAGAAGCCGGCGGTGCGCCCGCGTGACCTGACCATGGACGAGGAACTGTCGGTGATGACCACCGCCGCGACGGTGGAGGACGAGGAGTTGCGGGCCACGCTGGAGCGTTTCGGGCGGTCGCTGCTGGCGCGCCCGCGTCCGGCGCCGCGCCGCCGCTGAAGATCAAGCGATGCATCATGCTATCCCCTTGGAGAGCGGGAGCCGGCTCGGGCTGGGCCATACTCTTGCCGCAAAAGGGGAGTTTCGATTATACCATCAACATCTGGTAGGGATGAGGCCAAAGTGAACCGCAACCTTTTGGGCATCACCGCCCTGATCGCGGTCGGCATGACGCTGATCATCGGGCTCGCCGTCGTCGGCTCCCGGCCGTCGAACGGACAGACTCTGCCGGTGCAGCCGCCCGTGCAGACGGCGCAAGCTCCTGCCGCTTCGACCGCCGATCTGCTGGCCGACCGCGTGCTCGGCAACCCCAACGCGCCGGTGACGATCCTCGACTATTCGTCGATGACCTGCCCGCACTGCGCCGCCTTCCACACCGAGACGCTGCCGAAGATCAAGGAAGCCTACATCGACACCGGCAAGGCGAAGCTGATTTTCCGCGACTTCCCGTTCGATCAGGCGGCGCTGCGCGCCTCCATGCTGGCCCGCTGCGCCCCGGCGGAGCGCTACTACCCGCTGCTCGACGTGCTGTTCAAGAGCCAGGGCCAGTGGAGCCGCGCCGCCGACCCGGTCAAGGCGCTGGCCCAGTACGGCAAGCTCGCCGGCATGAGCGAGCAGGTCATCAACGCCTGCATGGCCAACCAGGCGCTGGCCGACGGCATCCTGCAGAGCCGTCTGGTCGGCCAGGACAAGTACAAGGTGGAGGCCACCCCGACCTTCGTCCTCAACGAGGGCGCGGCCACCATCAGCGGCGCACAGTCCTTCGAGACCTTCGCCGCGGCCATCGACAAGCTGGTGAAGTAAGGACCGGGCAGAAGGCTTCGATCCCGTGCACTTCACGCGCCTCCGCCTGTCCGGCTTCAAGTCGTTCGTCGACGCCACCGATCTGGTGATCGAGCCGGGCATGACCGGCATCGTCGGCCCCAACGGCTGCGGCAAGTCGAATCTGGTGGAGGCGCTGCGCTGGGTGATGGGGGAAACCTCCGCCAAGCGGATGCGCGGCGACGACATGGACGACGTCATCTTCGGCGGCACGGCCAATCGTCCGGCGCGCAACCTGGGCGAGGTCGCCCTCCTCATCGACAATCGCACGCGCACCGCCCCCGCCGGCTTCAACGAGCACGACGAGCTGGAGGTGACGCGGCGGATCGAGCGGGGCAACGGCTCCGACTACCGAATCAACGGCAAGCTGGTGCGCGCCCGCGACGTCCAGCTCCTCTTCGCCGACAACGCCTCGGGCGCCGCCTCCCCGGCGCTGGTCAGCCAGGGCAAGGTCGGCCAGATCATCAACGCCAAGCCGCAGGACCGCCGCATGCTGCTGGAGGAGGCGGCGGGCATCACCGGCCTGCACTCCCGCCGGCACGAGGCGGAGCTGCGGCTGAAGGCGGCCGAAAGCAACCTCATGCGCCTCGACGACGTGATCGGGGCCATGGACACCCAGCTTCAGAGCCTGAAGAAACAGGCCCGGCAGGCTGCCCGCTACCGCAACCTCTCCGAACAGATCCGCAAGGCGGAGGCGGTGCTCTGGCACCTGCGCTGGATCGCCCATGAAGGCGAACTGGCCCGTGCCCGCGGCGCCTTCGCCAAGGCCGAGAGCGCGGTGCGCGACCTGATGCTGGCGGTCACCCGGCTGACCACCCGCCGCACCGACGATGCCGCCGGCCTGCCGGAAAAGCGTCAGGCCGAAGCGGCCGCCGCCGCCGCCCTGCAGCGGCTGGTCATCGCCAAGGAACAGCTCGACGCCGAGGAGAAGCGCGTCGCCGAGCAGCAGCGCGCCCTGCTCTCCCGCCTTCAGCAGATCGCCGGCGACCTCGGCCGCGAGGAGGCTCTGGCCGCCGACGCCGGCGACGCCCTGGCCCGGCTGGAGGCCGAGCGCGACCGGCTTCTCGAAGCCCAGGCCGACGAGGAGATGCTGGAGGAGGCCGCGCGGGATGCGCTGGCCGACGCGCGGGAGGCGGTGGACGCGCTCGACCGCGAGCTGACCCGCCTGACCGAGCAGACCGCCGCCGACGAGGCGCGCCGCGCCGCCACGCAGCGGCAGGTCGCTGATTTTGAAACACGCGCTGCCGGGCTCGCCAAGCGCCTCGCCGAACAGCAGGCGCAGCGCGACGCGCTGGAGCGCGATATCGCCGCCCGCGCCGACGTGGCCGAATCCGAGCTGGCCGTCGAGCTGGCGGAACAGCGGCTGGAGGACGCCCGCGAGGCCGCCGAGCGGGCCGAGCGGGCCAAGACCGACGCCGAACCCGCCCAGGCCCGCGCCCGCGAGGCGCTGCAAACCGCCGAATCCGCCCGCGCCAAGCTGAAGGCGGAGGAGAAGGCGCTGGCCGAGCTGCTGTCCGCCGGGGCGGGCGACCTGTTCCCGCCGCTGGTCGACGCGGTCACCGTCGCCCCCGGCTATGAGGGCGCCCTGGCGGCGGCGCTGGGCGACGCGCTGACCGCGCCGCTGGACGAGGCCGCCCCGGTCCATTGGCGCAACCTGCCGCCCTACACCGACGCCGCCGCCCTGCCCGCCGGGGCCGAGCCGCTGGCCGCCCGCGTCCAGGGACCGGAGGCCGCCGCCCGCGCCCTGTCGCACATCGGCGTGGTCGCCGACGACGCGGCGGGTGCGGCCCTGGCCGCCGGTCTCGCGCCCGGCCAGACCCTGGTCAGCCGCGACGGCGGGGCGTGGCGCTGGGACGGGTTGACCGTGCAGGCCGGCGCGCCGACCGCCGCCGCCGTCCGCCTGAAGCAGCGCAACCGCCTGAACGAGCTGCGCGGCGAGTTGGACCTCGCCGACGAGCGGCTGGAGGTCGCCCACGACGCCCTGGACGACGCCAGGCGCGCCGTCGAGGAGGCCGCCCAGGCCGACCGCCGCGCCCGCGACGCGGTGCGCGAGGCCTTCGCCGGGGTGACCACCGCCCGCGACCGCCACGCCAAGCTGGCCCGCGAGGCCGACGCCGCCGCGTCGAAGCTGGCGGCCGTGGTCGATGGCATCGCGCGGCTGGAGACCGACCGGCAGGAGGCCGAAGCCGCTCTGGAAGAGGCACGGGAGCTGCTGGACGCCCTGCCCGACCCGCGCGAGGGCCGCGACGCCGTCAACGACCGCCGCGCCACGCTCGCCGAGCACCGCGCCGTCCTCGCCGAGAAACAGAATGCGCTGGACCGCCTGACCCGCGAGGCGCAGTCCCGCCGCCAGCGTCTGGCCGCCATCCAACAGGACGTCGCCTCCTGGGGCACCCGCTCCGCCGGGGCGGGCGGACGCGTGGCCGAGTTGAAGCAGCGCGCCGCCGCCGCCGAAACCGACCTCGCCCAGTTGCAGAGCCGCCCGGCGGCGATCGAGGCCGACCGGCAGGCCCTGCTCGGCCGGATCAGCGAGGCCGAGCGCGCCCGCAAGCGCGCCGCCGACGCTCTGGCCGAGGCCGAGAACCGGCTGGCCGAAACCGAGTCGCTGCTGAAGCAGGCCGAATCCGGGCTGGCCGACGCCCGCGAGGCCCGCGCCCACGCCGAGGCCGCCGTCTCCGCCGCGCTGCAGAACGGCCAGACCCTGACGGAGCGCATCGCCGAGCGGCTCAACTGCCGCCCCGAGCAGACCCGCGCTGCCGCCGACCTTCCTCCCGACGAGGCAATGCCCGACGTGGCGGTCGTGGAATCGCGGCTCGACAAGCTGACCCGCGAGCGGGAGAACATGGGGCCGGTCAATCTGCGCGCCGAGATCGAGGCGGCGGAGCTGGAAACACAGATCGGCACGCTGCAGACCGAGCGCGAGGATCTGGTCAGCGCCATCGCCCGCCTGCGCCAGGGCATCGCCAGCCTGAACCGCGAGGCGCGGGAGCGTCTGGTCGCCTCCTTCGACACGGTGAACCGCAATTTCCAGGAGCTGTTCATCCGCCTGTTCGGCGGCGGCAAGGCCCATCTGGAGCTGGTCAACGCCGAGGACCCGCTGCAGGCCGGGCTGGAGATCTACGCCAGCCCGCCGGGCAAGAAGCTTCAGGTGCTGTCGCTGCTGTCCGGCGGCGAGCAGGCCTTGACGGCGCTGTCGCTGCTGTTCGCCGTCTTCCGTTCCAACCCCGCGCCGATCTGCGTGCTGGACGAGGTCGACGCGCCGCTGGACGAGGCCAATGTCGGCCGCTTCTGCGATCTGGTGGAAGACATCGCGCGGGAAGGCAACACCCGCTTCCTCATCATCACCCACCACCGCCTGACCATGGCGCGCGTGGACCGGCTGTTCGGCGTGACGATGGTCGAGCGGGGCGTGTCGCAGCTGGTCAGCGTGGACCTGCAGAAGGCCGAGGAACTGCGCGGGGCGGCCTGACGGGCACCGTTGCGCCAGCCATGCCGCTTTCGCGGCTTCATTCGGCTTTTCCCAACGCCTAAGATGCGTGTCGGACAATCGGGCCGGCACAGGCACCGGCAAGGGAGAGTGGACGTGGAACGGGTGGATTTCCTGATCGTCGGCGGCGGCATGGCCGGCGCCTCGGCGGCCTATGAGCTGGCGGCGCACGGCAGCGTCATCGTGCTGGAGCGCGAAAGCCAGCCCGGTTACCACTCCACGGGCCGCTCGGCGGCGCTCTACACCCAGACCTACGGGCATCCGGTGGTCCGCGCGCTGACGGTGGCGAGCTGGGACTTCTACACCAACCCGCCGCAGGGTTTTTCAGACCATCCCCTGCTGACTCCGCGCGGCGTCCTGCTGATCGGGCGGAGCGAGCAGACCGCCGCGCTCGACCGCGACTTCGCCGAGGGGCGTCGGCTGACCCCGACCGTCGAGCGCCTCGACCGCGCCGAGACGCTGGCCCGCGCGCCCTTCCTGAACCCCGATTACGTGGACGGCGCGGTGTGGGAGCCAGAGGCCATGGACATGGACGTCCACGCCATCCACGGCGGCTACCTGCGCGGGCTGAGGGCGCGCGGCGGGCGGCTGGTGACCGACGCCGGGGTGACGGCGCTGGAGCGGCGCGACGGGCTGTGGATCGCCACCACCCCGGCGGGCGGCTTCGCCGCGCCGGTTCTGGTCAACGCGGCGGGCGCCTGGGCCGACGGTCTGGCCGGAATGGCCGGTGTGAGCCCCATCGGGCTGGTGCCGAAGCGACGCACCGCCATCACCTTCGATCCCGTGTTCGCCGCCCCGGCGGACGCGGCGGGACTCGCCGGCTGGCCGATGACCATCGATGTGGATGAGCAATTCTACATGAAGCCGGAATCGGGCCGGCTGCTGCTCTCCCCCGCCGACGAGACGCCCGTCGAGCCCTGCGACGTGCAACCGGAGGAGTTGGACATCGCCGTCGCCATCGACCGTATGGAACAGGCGGTGCGCTTCTCCGTTCGACGTATCACGCACAAGTGGGCGGGCCTGCGCAGCTTCGTCGCCGACAAGGTGATGGTGGTGGGTTACGACGAGTCCGCGGACGGTTTCTTCTGGCTGGCCGGCCAGGGCGGCTACGGCATCCAGACGGCGCCGGCCATGGGCCGCACCGCGGCGGCGCTGGTTACCGGAAGCGGCCTGCCGGTGGAGGTCGCGGCACTCGGCGTGCGTGAGGAGGATCTGGCGCCGGCCCGGCTGCGGCGCCCCTGACGGGAGAAACGGCGATGCGCGGGACGATGACGGGAAGCGGTTTCGTTGCGGTTCTTCTGGCCGGCGGTCTTCTGGCCGGCTGCGCCAATCCGGCCGCCGATCAGGCAATGGTTGCCCAGAACGCGCTGGTCGGCATGCCGAAGCAGACGCTGCTGTCCTGCGCCGGGGTTCCGGAACGGCAGGCCACCGCCGGGGATCTGGAATTCTTCACCTACCGCAGCAACCGGCTGTATTCCTATCCGTCCTGGGGCGGCTATGGCGGCTACTGGGGCTATCCCTATGGCGCCTGGGGCGGCTACGGCTATGATGTGAGAAGCGTCGACTGCGATGCGACCTTCACCCTGCGCAATGGCGCGGTGGAACGCATCGTCTATGGCGGGTCGTCCAGCGGAGGAAGCCGACTCGGCCAGTGCTACGTGATCGTACAGAACTGCCTGCAGCAAGTCCCCTCACAGTCCCCACAACCCTCCATGGCCCCAGCGCGGTAAGAGTTCCAGTCCATGCGACAACTCGTCGCTGTTGCAAAGCCGCCTCACTATGACGTTTTGGTTGAGGCGGCATAGCAACCCTAGAAAAACTCTGGTAATACATCTCCAGGCTTTAAGCCAAAAAAACGACATCAGCTAATTCTGCCCTGGAGCGAATCCCATGACTTTCCTGAAGCGCGCCGCCGCCGCCCTGCTGGCGACCACGGCTCTTGCCGCCGTTTCCTCCCCGTCGCTGGCCCAGGATTTCAAGGGCAAGTCCGCCGGTGACATCCTGGTGCGCGCGCGCGCCCTGGCCGTGATCCCGCAGGAGTCGGGCGACCTGATTCACCAGGGCACCACCAACATCGGTGAGGCCCGGATCAACAACGACTACATTCCGGAACTCGACTTCTCCTACTTCGTCACGGACAACATCGCTTTCGAGCTGATCGCCGGCACCAGCCGCCACAACGTCAAGGGCTCGATCCTGCCGGGCCTCGGCGGTTCCGTGGACGTGGGCAAGGTGTCGCTGCTGCCGCCGACCCTGACCGCGCAGTACCACTTCTTCCCGAAGGAGCGCGTCAGCCCGTATGTCGGCGCCGGCATCAACTACACCCTGTTCTACCGCGAAGACGCCGCCAACAAGGCGAACGGCATCGGCCTGCGTATCGTCGACACCGACTATGAGAACCGCTTCGGCTGGGCCCTGCAGGCCGGTGTGGACGTCGCCCTGACCGGCAACTGGTCGCTGAACCTCGACGTGAAGAAGATCTTCCTGAAGACCGACGTCACGGCGCAGACCAACCTCGGCACCACCGTCCGTTCCGACGTCAAGATCGACCCGTGGCTGGTCGGCCTGGGCATCGGCTACCGCTTCTGATCTGCGCCTCCGGGGCCTCCAACGGGAGGCCCTGCGAAACCTGAGCTTCAGGCCGGTTACTCCGAAAGGAGTAGCCGGCCTGTTCCTTTTTGCGACTTCCTATAGCGGCATCTGTGGGTGAGCATTCCCTTTCGTGAATCCGTGCGGGAGGAAGCACAACCATGCACATTGCCGCCGTCTTGAAAAGGAAGGGCACGGAGATCATCACCGCCAATCCGGATGACCGGATCGACGCGGTCGCCCGCAAGCTCGCCCACCATAAAATCGGCGCCGTCCTGGTGATGCGGGAGGATGGCCGCCCCGCCGGAATCCTGTCGGAACGCGACATCGTGCGCGCCGTGGCCGCGGATGGCGCCACCGCCCTGGAGCGCCCCGTCGGCGACCTGATGACTCGGGATCTCGTCACCGGGAGCCCGGCCGACACGGTGTCCCAGATCATGGGCGTCATGACCGAGCGCCGCATCCGCCATCTGCCGATCCTGGAGGACGGCGAACTCGTCGGGCTGGTCAGCATCGGCGACATCGTGAAGGCGCGGCTGGACGACGCGGAACTGGAGGTCGAGTCCCTGCGCGGCTACGTTGCCGGAATGGGCTGAGCCCCACCCCGCCATCCCACAAACGAAAACGCCCGCGGGCGATCCCGCGGGCGTTTTCAAAGATAGGGCAGGCGGGCGGTCAGACCCGTTTGATCAGGCGGAGTGCGACTGCGGAAAGGCCATGGCGGCCTGGGTGCGGTTGCGCACACCCAGCGACTTGAAGATCGCCGTCATGTGGATCTTCACCGTACCTTCGGACAGCCCCAGTTCGTGAGCGATCTGCTTGTTGGACTTGCCTTCGCGCAGGCGGTCCAGAACCTCGCGCTGACGCTGGGTCAGCAGATGGTCGAGTTGCGGGTCGCTGGGCGGGATGGCGCCGACGCGCACCTCCGCTTCCCCGGCTTCGCGCAGCACGGTCGGCGGCACATAGACGCCGCCGGAGAAGATGAGATCCAGCGCGCTCAGCATGATCTTCACGCTGGAGGATTTCGGGATGTAGCCTGCGGCGCCATGCTCCAGAGCGTCGCGGACGTCATGATGCGCTTCGGACGCCGACACGACCACGACCTTGGAGTCGGGCTGCTTCCCCCGCAGGTCTTGGATGCCGGAGAAGCCGGGCCAACCGGGCATGCGCAGATCGGTCAGGACGAGATCGTAGGTCTCGCCCTTGCCAGCCTTTTCCAGAAGCTCATCAAAGTTGCTGGCTTCCTCAAAGCTGGCACCCTCCTTCAGCTGCTCCAGCAGCCTGCGCAATCCCTCCCGGAAAAGCACATGGTCGTCTCCGATCAGGATTTTCATCTGGTGGTGCCCCCGTACTCAGTGCTTTCAATGGTCCGAACGTACAGCCCTGACACAAGGCCAGTGTTCCGACCTTCAGTTTCGGAAAAAATGCAGGTCATTTTCAAGCATCATATGACCCAATTCCAAAAGGTGTAGAAAGTCCTTATGCAGGGTAATGACACATCAGATGTACCACGATTCGGTGGGGTTGGACAACCCGAATTTAACTTTTGTCTCATTGAAGGCTCCGAGCAATGGCATTGCTGCGCTACAGCAATATCCATTTCGCGCTTCGTTCATCCATGACGAAAGTGAGCACGAATGTATCAAGCCTTAGGCTTGCTCATCAGAAGGAACCGTCGTTTTCGTACTTTCTATCTTTCGCATCTCTCAAAACGAAAAGGCCGGCACCCGTGCAGCATACACCGGTCCCGGCCCAAAGACATAGACCCCGTAAGGCTGATCCTCAGAAGGCGGCCTCGTCCATCTCCATCAGGGAACTGGCCCCCGCCATGATGGTGATGAACAGCGCGTTGGTCTGCGGCAACAGCTTCGCCGTGTAGAATCGGGCCGTCCTGATCTTGGCCTCGAGGAAGGCGGCGTTGCCGTCCCCCGCCGCCAATTTGGCCCGGGCGGCCTTGACCATCCTCAGCCACATCCAACCGAGCGCCACCAGACCGAACAGCCGCAGATAGTCGGTGGCGGCGGCCCCGGCCTCCTCCGGGTCCTTCAACCCCTTCTGCGCGATGATGGCGGTCGCCTGCTGAAGCTTGGCGAAGGCCTTGGCGAGCGGCAGGACGAACTCCGCCAGCTCCTCCCGCTCCATGTCGGCTTCGATCTCCGCGCCGACCGGATGGAAGAAGCGGCGCAGCAGCCGGCCCATGTCCTGGGGCAGCTTGCGCCCCACGAGGTCCAGCGCCTGGATGCCGTTGGTGCCCTCATAGATTTGGCAGATGCGGGCGTCGCGCACATACTGCTCCACGCCGGTTTCCCAGATGAAGCCGTGGCCGCCATGCACCTGCACCGCGATGTTGGCCGACTCGAAGCCGATGTCGGTGAACAGCGCCTTGACGATCGGCGTCATCAGCTGGACGAACTCGTCCGCCTCCTTGCGCGTCTTTTCGTCCGCGTGCTTCTCCGCCACGTCCAGCTTGTAGCCGACCAGCGCGCCGAGCGCTCGGGCGCCCTCGGTGTAGGCGCGGGCGGTCAGCAGGTTCCTCCGCACGTCGGGATGCACGATGATCGGATCGGCCGGCTTGTCGGGGTGTGCCGCGCCCTTCAGCGAGCGACCCTGCAGCCGTTCCCTGGCGTAGGCCACCGCGTTCTGGTAGCTGACCTCGGCGACCCCCAGCCCCTGGATGCCGACGGCGAGGCGGGCCGCGTTCATCATCACGAACATCGCCCGCATGCCCTTGTGCGGCTCGCCGACCAGCCAGCCGGTGGCGTCCTCGAAGTTCATGACGCAGGTCGCCGACGCCTTGATGCCCATCTTGTGCTCGATGGAGCCGCAGGCGACGCCGTTGCGCAGGCCGACGCCGCCATCCTCGTTGGGCAGGAACTTCGGCACCAGGAACAGGCTGATGCCGCGCGTCCCGGCCGGCGCATCCGGCAGTCGCGCCAGCACCAGATGCAGGATGTTCTCGGTCAGGTCATGCTCGCCGGCGGAGATGAAGATCTTCGTGCCAGTGATGGCGTGGCTGCCGTCCTCCCGCGGGACCGCCCTGGTGCGGATCAGCCCCAGGTCGGTGCCGCAATGCGGCTCGGTCAGGCACATGGTGCCCGCCCAGGTGCCGTCGACCAGCCGGCCGAGGAAACGCTGCTTCAGCTCCTCCGACCCATAGGTGGACAGCGCGTTGTAGGCGCCCAGCGACAGGCCGGGATACATGCCGAAGCTGAGGTTGGCGGAGCAGATGAACTCCTCCAGCATGGTGTTGACCAGCTTGGGCAGCCCCTGCCCGCCATAGGCCGGGTCGCAGGACAGCCCCTGCCAGCCCGCCTCGATGTAGGTGGCGTAGGCCTCCTTGAAGCCCTTGGGCGTGCGAACGACGCCGTTCTCGAAGGTGCAGCCCTCCCCATCGCCGGACTGGTTCAGCGGGAACAGCACCTCCTCGCACAGCTTGGCGCCCTCCTCCAGGACCTGGGCGATCAGGTCGGGGGTGGCGTCCTCGTAACCCGGCAGTTCGGCCAGCTTGCCAGCCCCGACGATCTCGTCGAGGACGAAGCGGACATCCTCCAGCGGAGCCTTGTAGATCGGCATTGCTCAGTCCTCCCCCATCAGTTCCGCAGCGGCTTGCCGGTGGTCAGCATGTGCTCCACCCGGTCGATGGTGCCCTCGGTGCGCACCAGTTCCATGAAGGCCCGGCACTCCAGCGCCAGCATCTGGTCCTCGGTCACCGGCTGGGTGACGTCGGCCTTCGGCCCGCCGGTCAGGATCCCGGCCAGCTTGCCGCAGACGACCATGTCGTGCGGCGTCGCCTTGCCCTGGAGCGCGAAGCCTTCGAGGAACAGCTCCAGCGCGGCGCGGCCGTTGGGGCCCGGGAGCGTGTAGGTGACCTTCTCGGGCGGCGTGTAGTTCGCGGCCAGTTCCAGCGCCTTGGCCTTGGCGTCGGCCAGCAGGCGGTCGCGGTTCATGGTGATGCCGTCGCCGGGGCGCAGGTACAGCAGATCCTTGGCCTCCGCCGCCGACTTGGCGACCTTGGCGAGGCTGATGGTCTCGAAGGCCCCGGCGATCGGCGGCATCGGCCCCTTCGGGGTCCGCGGGTTGGCGGCGTGGCGGGCCAGCATCTCGGTGCAGCCGCCCCAGCCGGGGATCAGCCCGACGCCGACCTCGACCAGCCCCATGTAGGTCTCGGCGTGGGCCTGCACATGGTCGGAATGCAGCAGGATCTCGCAGCCGCCGCCGAGCGCCATGCCGCTGGGCGCCGACACCACCGGGAACGGGGCGTATTTCAGGGCGCGGTAGGCGCGCTGCCCGCCCTCCACCAGTTCCTCAATCTGCGGCCACAGCCCGACGTTCAGCGCGAACAGGGCGAGTCCCAGATTGGCGCCGACCGAAAAATTGTCGGCCTCGTTGTGGATGACCAGCGCCTTCCAGTCCCCTTTTCCGTCCCCGATCAGCTTCATCGCCTTGCCGTAGGCGGCCATGACGTCGCCGTCCAGCGCGTTCATTTTGCTGGTGAACTCGACGCACAGCACGCCGTCGCCGATGTCCCACAGGCTGGCCGAGCCGTTCTTCCACACCGGCTTCGACGCCCGCTTGATGTCGGACAGCAGCAGCACGCCGTCGGGGCGCACCACCGTGTCGTAGAGGCCGGCGGTGGTCAGGTGCTGGAGCTTGCCGTCCTCGACCCGGTAGAAGGGCCGCCCGGCGGCCTGCTCGACCAGCGGCGGGACGGGGATGCCCTCGCTGCGGCAGAGGTCGGCGAACCAGGCGGTGCCCAGCCGGTCGATCAGCTCGAACGGGCCCTGCTTCCAGTTGTAGCCGAGCCGCATCCCCTCATCGACCGCGACGATGCTGTCGGCGATCTCCGGCACCAGCGACGCCGCGTAGGACAGCGTGTGGGCGAGCACCCGGCGGGCGTACTGGCCGGTCCTGTCGGGGAAGTCGGCCAGCGCCCGCAGGTCGCGCCCGGCGGTCGATACGCTCTCCAGCCGCGGCTTGTCGGAGCGGCGGTAGGCGCCGGTCGTCAGGTCGATGGCCTCCTTGACCTTGGCGCCGCCCTCGCGGTTCAGGCGATAGAAGCCGCCCTTGCCCTTGCGGCCCGTGTAGCCCTCCGCGATCATCTTGGTGATGACGGGGTGCTCGCGGAAGGCGGCGCGGTAGGGGTCGTTGTCCGGCAGGGTCGCCAGCAGGCTCTTGGCTATGTGCGGCATCAGGTCGAGGCCGACGAGATCGACCAGACCGAACACGCCGGTCTTCGGGATGCCCATGGGGCGGCCGACGATGGCGTCGGCCTCCTCCACCGTCAGGCCGAGATCGACGGCGGCGTTGATCGCCGTCTGGATCCAGTAGACGCCGATGCGGTTGGCGATGAAGCCCGGCGTGTCCTTGCAGCGGACCACGCCCTTGCCCAGAGCGCGGTCGCCGACGTCGGCGACGGCGGCCAGCGCGTCGGGCCGGGTGGCCTCGCCGCCGACGATCTCCAGCAGCCGCATGTAGCGCGGCGGGTTGAAGAAGTGGGTGATCAGGAAGTCGCGCTTGAAGGCGTCCGACTGCCCCTCCACCAACACGCTCAGCGGGATGGTCGAGGTGTTGGACGACACCACGGAGCCTTCCTTGCGCACCGGGTCGATGCGGCGGTAGAGGTCGGCCTTGACCGCCGGGTTCTCGACGATGGCCTCGACGATCCAGTCGACGTCGGCCAGCAGGGCCAGATCGTCCTCCAGATTGCCCGGAGTCACCAGCCTGGCGTTCTTCGGGTGCATGAAGGGCGCGGGGTCGGTCTTCAGAAGCCTCTGGATGGCCCCGTTGGCGATGGCGCTGCGGTCGTCACCCTCCTTGGCGGGGATGTCGAGCAGGACGACGGGGATGCCGGCGTTCGCGAAATGGGCGGCGATGCCGCTGCCCATCACGCCGGAGCCGATCACGGCGGCGCGTTTGATCTGCATGGTTGGTGCCTCCCTGTGCCGCCGCCGTCAGACCGCTTCCAGGACGGTGGCGATGCCCTGGCCGCCGCCGATGCACTGGGTGGCGAGAGCGAACTGCTTGCCCTCGCGCTTCAGCAGGGCCGCAGCCTTGCCGGTGATGCGGGCGCCGGTGGCGCCGAGCGGATGGCCGAGCGCGATGGCCCCGCCGTCCAGGTTCACCTTGGCCGGGTCGATGTCGAGGTCGCGCATGCAGGCGATGGCTTGGGCGGCGAAGGCCTCGTTCAGCTCGATCACGTCGATGTCGCGGATGGACAGGCCGGCCCGCGCCAGCGCCTTCTGCGCCGCCGGGACCGGGCCGAGCCCCATCACCTCCGGCGCGCAGCCGGCCACCGCAACCGAGCGGATGCGGGCCAGGATCGGCAGGCCGTTGGCCTTGGCGTAGGCCTCCGTCGTCACCAGCACCGCCGAGGCGCCGTCCGTCAGCGGGGAGGAGGTGCCGGCGGTGACCGAGCCGTCGGCCAGGAAGGCGGGCTTCAGGCCGCTCAGCGTCTCGCCGCTGGTGCCGGGACGGATGCAGCCGTCGCGCTCCACGAGGCCGGCGGCGGTCTGGATGGCGACGATCTCCTCGGCGAGGCGCCCGGCCTGCTGGGCCGCGGCGGCCTTGGCGTGGGACTCGGCGGCCATCGCCTCCTGGTCGGCGCGGGAGATCTCATAGCGGCGGGCGACGTTCTCCGCCGTGACGCCCATCGAGCAGTAGGTTTCCGGATAATGGTCCTTCAGGCCCGGATGGGGCAGCGGGTTGTAGCCCATCATCGGGACGCGGCTCATCGACTCGATGCCGCCGCACAGGAAGACCTCGCCCGCTCCCATCTGGATGGCGCCGGCCGCCTGATGGATCGCCTGCATGGAGGAGCCGCAGTAGCGGTTGATCGTGGTCGCCCCGGCGGTCAGCGGCAGCTTCGCCAGGAAGGACACGGTGCGGGCGATGTTCATGCCCTGCTCGCCCTCGGGGAAGGCGCAGCCGACGACCACATCCTCGATGTCCTGCGGATTGACGCCCGTGCGCTCGACCAGCGCCGCGACGACATGGGCCAGCAGGTCGTCGGGGCGGACCTTCGCCAGCTCGCCCTTGTTGGCGAAGGCGAAGGGGGAACGGGCGTAACCGGCGATGACGACCGGATTGGCGGGCGTGGTCAAAGGCGCCGAGGTCATGGTTGCGAGTCCTCCGGGGTGTGCGTCTCCGTGATTCCGTTCTTGCGGAAATGGTCGGAGATCTGGGTGTCGATGATGCGCAGCTCGCCCAGCGTCTGCTGGACGTCCTGAAGCTGCCGTTCCAGGTCGGCGATGCGGCGGCGGGCGATGCGCTGCATGAAGCGCATCTGCTCCTTCTGGATTTCATCCGCGTCGTAGAGGGTGAGGAATTCCTTGATCTCGGCGAGGCTGAAGCCAAGCCGCTTGCCCCGGCAGATCAGCGCGAGGCGCGCGCGGTCGCGGTGGCCGTACACCCGGGCGGTGCCGTCGCGCTGTGGCGCCAGCAGCCCTTCGTCCTCGTAATGGCGGATGGTGCGGTGGGTCAGCCCGAACTCGTCGGCCAGTTCCCCAATGGCGAAGGAGCGCCCGGCACCGTCCGCGCCGGGGGCGAGTCCGTCGTCATCGCGCGCGCCCAGCCCCATCAACCTTGCGGGTTGCGACATCCCCACACCCTTCCCTTGATCGTCATTAGTTGACGTTTACGTAAAGGTAAGGCGCTTGCCATTTGCTGTCAAGCGGGCAGCCCGCTCTCTTTCTGATGTCCAAGGCAGGGGTGCGGCGCGGGCGCGCTGTGACAGCATGCCACGGGCGATGAGCCTGCCCAGCTATGGCAGGCTCGGGGCATTCAACAAAAAAGGCCGCCGGCGAACCCGGGCCAGGAATGGTCGGGAGCAACGGCCGGTTACAGGGCAGGACAAACCGGAGTCACGGCAAGCAGGGTTGGGACAGCCGATGTCGTCGCGCGCCATCGTATCGCTGGGCGTCTGGATACTCGCCATGGTGCTGATCGGCACTTTGACGGTCGGAGTCGCGTTGCTGTTCTACGTGGCGCTGACCGCCTTCTTCGCGGTCGTGGTGGCCATCCTGATGCTCGTCACCCGCCAGCGCGACGACGAGCACAAGAGGATCGTCTGAGTCAGGCGGGGCCGGAAAAGCCAGCCCTGGAAAAGCCAAGCTTGAAAAAGCAAAAGCCCCACCGCCCGCGCACGGCGGACGATGGGGCTTTTCCGTTCGGTCCGCTTACTCCGGCAAGACGCGCAGGCGCGACGCGGCGGTGCGGGCCGACTGGTGCGGGCGGTAGAGGTCTTCCACCGTCGCACCGGGCTGGGCGTAGTCGCCGGGCGTCACCGCGCGCACCAGATAGACGAGGCGGAAGCGCGGCGCCTGCTTGGTCATGTCGAGCGCGGCGACGAAGCGGTCGTCGCGGTAATCGACGGCGCGCGGCGCGGTCAGCTCGCCCAGCCAGGACAGGTCGCCCAGCGGCGCCCCGCCCCCGGCGAAGCGGGCCGCCTCGATCTCGAAGCCCGCGGGCAGCGGATCGGACACCAGAATCTGCCGGTCCACCGGATCGGAGGCGCTGCCCTCCAGGATCACCACCAGCCGGTCGTTGGGGCGGACGGCGCCTGGATCGGCGGGGCGGCCGGTCATGTCGAACAGGCTGCGGGTGACGGTCATGCCCTGCTCCTCCGCCCCCGGCGCCGCGTCGGCGATGCCGGACACCGACAGGATCTGGCGCAGTGGCTCGCCCCCGGCGTTGCGGATGGCCGGCGGGGCCGCCGGGTCGATGCGCTGGAACAGCGGCTTGACGCCCTCGGCGACCTGTTCGGCTCCCTGCGCGTCCTTCTGGGCGATCTTCATCGCCGGCGCCCGGTCGATCAGCGCCTTGGCGGCCTGGAGAAGCCACGCCTGCTCCTGCACGCCGGTGGTGCGGACGGCGGCGTAGGTCTTGGACAGCCGCTCGGTCGCCTGGGTCAGGCGATCCCGCTCGACCACGCCGCTCTCCCCCATCAGCGCCACCACGCCGGCCTCGTCGCGCAGGGACGAGCCGTAGTCGCGCAGGCTGGCCGACACGACGCGGGCGCCGGACAGCCGGCCGAAGGCTTCCGCCGCTCGGTCCTTGTCGCCCAGCGCGGCGATGGCCGTGGCAACCTGGGCGCGGGCGAAGTCGGTCTGCAGCTTGTCCCAGAAGGTCTCCTGGAAGTAGCGGACCGCACCGGCGTCGATCATCTTGGCGCGGGCCAGCACATAGAGCGCGTAGGCGCGGGCCGGCTGCTCATCGGCCTCCACCCAGGCGTTGTCGAGCGCGCCGCGCAGCCCGTCCAGCCCCTTGCGGTAGGGCCCCTCCGGCACGCGGTAGCCCGCGGCCTTGGCGCGGCCCAGGAAGTCCAGGGCGTAGGCGGTCAGCCAGGAATCGGCCTCCCCCTTCGGCGACCAAGCGGCAAAGGCGCCATCCATCCGCTGGAAGGTCAGCACCCGGTCCACCGACCGCTGCACCCGCGCCTTCACCCGCTCGTCGGAGGCGACGCCCAGCGCCACCGCCACGTCGCCCAGCGACAGCAGCGGCAGCGCGCGGCTGGCCGTCATCTCCAGCCCGCCGGGGCCGCCGCGCTCCAGCGCGGTCAGCAGGCCGGGAATGTCGAGGTCCGGCAGGTTGCCGAGCGACAGGGCCGCCGTCGCGGTCTCCGGACGCAGGCCGTTCAGCAGGTCGGCGGGCAGTTCCACGCTGCGCTCCGGGGCCAGCATGGAGGCGGTGCGGCGGGTGACCAGCGGCGAGGCCGGGCGCACCGGGATTTCCCACTGGCGCGTGATGCGCAGGCCGTCCGGCCCGGTCACGTCCAGCGCGATGTGGCCGGTGCCGACGCCGTTGGCGGTCAGGACCCGCCCGGCGGTGGCCCGCTTGCCCTTGCCCAGCTCGGGCACGGCGATGGTCCCTTCGCCGAGCGACACGGCGCCGCTGGCGATCAGGGAGATGGTGTAGGCGCCCGCCGGACCGGCGACGTTGTCGAGAGTCACCGGGACCACCGACCGGTCCCCCGGCGCCAGGAAGCGCGGCAAGCCCAGGTCGGCCAGCACCGGATCGGCGACCAGCATGGAGGATTCGGAACGGCCCAGCTTGTCCCCGCTCCACGCCACGGCCATCAGGCGCAGCCGGCCCTGGAAGTCGGGAACGTCCAGCGGCACCGCCACCTTGCCCTCCGGCCCCACGGTCAGCACGCCGGAGAACAGGGAGACGACGCGCTCCGACTTCTGCGGAACGGTGACGCCGACCTGACGCAGCCGCGGAGCGGCGCCGGGGCGCGTGCGGGTGGCGTCGAGGACCGCCGGATCGATCAGCCGCCCGAAGGAATCGCGCAGTTCCACGCCGAGGCGGCGCTTGCCGAGATAATGGTCGATGGGATTCGGCGAATGCTGGTCGGTGAGCTGGAGCACGGCATCATCCACCGCGGCGACCGTCACATAGGCGGGCTGGCCCTCCGGCACGCCCTCCACCACCACCTCGGCGGTGACGGAGCGGCGGGGCTCGGTCTGCGCCGGGACGGCGACGCGCACGTCCAGCGCCCGCTCGTCCCCGTCCACCGCCAGCCAGGACAGGCCGACGGCGCGGCGCGCCACGCCCTTCGACGGGCCGCCCGCGGCGTCCGGCGCGCCGAAGGCGGTCGCCAGCACATAGACGCCGCCGGTCCAGGTCGGATCGACGGGGATTTCCAGGAAGGCCCCCTCCGGCCCGATGCGGCGGGTGGAGGCGTGGCGGATCTTGCGATCGGCGACGGTGATCAGCACCTCGCTGTCATAGGGCGGCTTGACGTAGACCCAGGCGGTCTCGCCGCCCTTGTAGGCGGGCAGCATGACGGTCACGTCCACCTGATCGGGACGCTCGCCGGCGGTCGGGGTCATCCACCAGCCGGCGGCGAAGCGCAGGCTGCTCGCCACGCCGGTCTTGGGATCGAACACCTCCAGCCGGTAGCGCCCGGCGGTCACCGGGGCTTCGACGGAAGCCGGCTTGGCCGCCTGGGCGGCGAGCGTGCCGCCGGTCACCCGCTGGTCGCGCACCGTGACCTTGTAGTCCCAGCGCCCGTTGGCCTCGAACCAGGCGTAGTCGTACTCCTCCTCGAACAGCTCGTAGGAGAGGTCTTCCTTGTCCATCGGCTGGCCGTCCGGCCCCACCGCCACCACGTCGAAGCCGGCGGTGGCGCCCTCCGGCACCCCGTCGCCCTCGAAGCGCGGGCGGATGCCGACGGCGAAGGGCTGGTGGCGCACCGGCAGGACCAGATCGCGGCTGACCGAGCGGCCCCCGATGTCCAGCAGGGTGGCGCGGACCACCGCCTCCAGCGGCTTGGTGCTCTCCGGCGCCTTGGGCAGCGCGAGGTCGGCCTTGGCCTGCCCGTTGCGGTTGGTGGTGAAGCCCGGCAGGTCGGTGCGCAGCGGCTTCACCTCTTCCTGAGTGAGGCCGAAGCGGTAGCCGGGCAGGTTCGGGTAGGGATTCGCCGCGGCGCGCAGCGTCACCGCCAGCTCGCCCGGCAGGCCCGCCGCCGGGGCGCCGTAGAGGAAATGCCCGTCGATGGTCAGGGTCGTCTTGCCGTCCGCCGGAAGCTCCGTCGCTTCGGCGGAGAGAGCGACCTCAAGGCGCGGCGGCACGAAATCCTCGACCAGGAACTCGGCGCGGCCCAACACCGGGCCCATCGTGTTCGGCTGGCTCCCCACCTCCGGCTCGCCGTGGGCAGTGACCGCCCAGGTGCCGGTCATGGCGTTGGCCGGAATCTCGACGCGGGCGGCGAAGCTGCCGCCGCCGGATTCGGCGAGCGGACGGCGGTCCACCTCGAAGCCGTCGGGGCGCTGGATCTTCAGCGTGACGGGACGGCCGGTGACCGGCTTGGCGTCGGCGTCGCGCAGCAGCATCGCCAGATGCACCGTCTCGCCAGGGCGGTAGATGCCGCGTTCGGTGTAGAGGAAGGCGTCGGGCTGGCCGGGGACCGGGCGCGCCGGGACCACCGCCGCGACGCCGCCCGGCGCCGCGTTCGGCGCCCCGGCCGCCGGCGGCGCGTTGGCCAGCGTCGGCGTCACGAGGTCGAGGAAGCCGAAGTCCCCCGCCCCGCGGTAGGCGAACAGCGCCTGCACCGGTTCCCGCCCGGCGGCGCGCAGGGCGGTGAGGTCGAAGCGCGCCAGCCCGTCCGCGCCGGTCAGCGCCTTGCCCAGCTCCTCGTTGTTGCGGGCGAGCAGGCGCAGCTCGACGCCGGCCTCGGGCGTCGCGCCCTTGACGGAGCGGGCGAAGACGACCAGCGCGTCCTCGCCGGTGATGGCGTTCAGGCCGAGGTCGGAGACGACGAACCACTGGGTCGCCTTGTGGTCCCAGCCGCCGGGCTTGATGTCCTCGGTGCTGGCCACGGCGATGTAGACGCCGGGCTCCAGCCGGCCCAGAACGGCGTCGATGGGAAAGGGCGTCACCACCGCCTGGTTGCGGCTGTTGCTGATCGCCATCTCGCCGCGCCACACCTCCTGGCCGGAGCGGTCGAGGATCTCGCCGACCTCGTGGTCGGACATCTGCTGGCCGATGCGGCCGAAATAGATCTTCTCGACCAGGCTGCGGTCGTTGATCCGCAGCACCTGGAGCTTCGCCCGGTCGAGGTTGATGGAGCGCAGCGGCAACCCGTCGGCGCCGATGCGCGGCAGGATGTAGCCGGCCCCGCGGAAGGCCAGCGCCGGCTTGCGGTTCGGCACCTCGATGTCGCGCGCGTCGGGGTTGGGCAGGCGCTTGCCGTCGCTGCCCGGCAGACCGTCGCGCAGGGTGATGCGGTAGCTCTGGCCGTGCTTCAGCCCCTCGACGCAGAGCGTGCGGTCGCGCGCCACGGCGGTCCCGTCGAAGGGCGCTCCTCCTCCCGCCGGCGTCACCTCCACATAGTCGCGGTAGCTCACCGCGCGCGACTTTTCCAGCCGGTCGGTGAAGGTGAAGCAGGCCTGCGGCACGTCGCGCTCCGCCACCACCTCGGCGGAGGACACGCCGAAGGGCACCGGTTCGGGCGGCGCATCGGCGGCGACGACGGGGGTTGAGGACGCGACGAGGACGGCACAGACACGCGCCACTGCACGCAACATTCGATCTTCCCTGGACCAGCCGCCCGGCGCGGCGCGCGCGGGCATCGACGAAAACTCCGGGCCTGCGAAAACAACGCTTTCGGCAAACCGGCGCGGAGTATGCCGAAGCGCCCCTGGTTTCGCCACGGCTTTGCGGCCCCACCCGGAAAATCCCGCAAGGTGGATGGGGTGCGAATCAGGCTGGGATCAGCCGGCGAATTCAAGCGTGAAGTGGCTGCCCTCGCCGGGGCGGCTGTCGATGCGCAGGCGCCCGCCATGGGCCTCCATCAGCGACTTGACGATGGACAGCCCCAGCCCACTGCCCTGCCCCGGCAGCGCCACATGCACCTCGGCCTGCCCGAAGGGCTCCGCGGCCTGGTGGAGTTGCTCCGGCGTCATCCCGATGCCGTTGTCCGTCACCCGGACGCGGCACCCGCCGCCCGGTCCGCCGTCGACCGTCACCAGGATGCGCCCGCTGTCCGGGGTGAAGGTGATGGCGTTGGCCAGCAGATTCAGGAGCATCTGCTTCAACGCGCGCTCGTCCGCCGAGACGCAGTGATGTCCCGGCTCGACATGCATGTCCAAGCGGATGCTTTTGGCGTCGGCCTGCGGCGCCACCATGCGGAACGCCCACTCGACGACCGGAGCGACGTCGAGATCCTCCGGATGCAGGGGCAGCGTTCCCGCCTGGAGCCGCGACAGATCCATGATGTCGTTGATCAGCCCCAGCAGATGCCGCCCCGACTCGTGGATGTCGCGGGCATAGTCGGCATAACGCCCGCCGGCCTGCGGTCCGAGCATCTGGTCGCGGATGACCTCCGAAAAGCCGAGTACGGCGTTCAACGGTGTGCGCAGCTCGTGGCTGACGCGGGCCAGGAAATTGCGGTTCAGGGCCAAGGCGGCGCGCAGCCGCTCCGCCGTCCGGTGCTGCAGCAGAAGGAACAGCGTCACCAGCAGGATGGACACGGTCAGGATCGCCGCCAGGAGGAACAGCGTGTTGCGCAGGTCGGCCACCGCCGCGTCGATGTCCGTCCGTGCGACGCCGACCGTCGCCACCAGCGGATAATTCTCCACCAAGCGGTAGGCGAAGGCGCGCAGGACGCCGTCGGTCTGCGATTCCTGCCAATAGACGCCGGCGAGTGACCGGCCCAGCTCCGCCCACAGGCGGGACTGTGGGATGGCGAGCCCCACCGCCTCGACGCCCCGCGACGCGCCGCGGGCGCGGATCACCTTGTCCATCCCGATCAGGGTCACCACCCCCCGCAGCCCCAGATTGGCCTGCTGGTAGAACTCCCCCAGCACGTCGGGATCGATGTTGGCGACCACGATGCCCGCAAAGCCGCCGTCCCTGTCGGTCAGCCGCCGGCTGAGGCGCAGAAGCGGCCCGCCGCCGGTCGTCCCCGGAAAGGGCGTGCCGATGTGCATCAGGTCGCGGCCTGTGCCCTGGTGGAAAGCAAAAACCGTCTCGTCCCGCTCGTTCGGCCGCCCGTCCGGCCCCTCGCTGCGCAACAACACGGTCCCGTCGGCGTCCAGAACGGTGAAATGATGGATCAGCGTCGGATCATAGAGCGTCTGGTCGAGGAAGTTGCGGACTCCGGGCAGGCCGTTCTCCCCGAATTCCAGCGCCAGGGAGCGCAGGGTGATGTCCACCTCGTGCACCGCGCGGTGGGTGCTCTTGGCGAAGGCCTGGACCATGACCTCGGCCTTCGCCACCCCCTCCCGCGTCTGGGCGTCCAGCAGCTCGCGCACCACCTGCGCGTAGGCTCCCCAGACCACCGTGACCACGACGGCAGCGATGGCGAACACACACCAGCGGAACGAGATCGGCAGACGCATCCCGGTCTTTCCACAGGCGGTCCACCGGGGCGGGTCCGGACGATGATCCGTTCCGGCCCGGCATCGACCCTACGCCACAAGGGGTATCATGTCATGGAAGCACCGGGCAAGCCCCTCCATCCCGCGTTGATGCGGGGCAGGCTCTGATCATCGACGCGCGAAATAGGACGAAAGTCGCTCAACCGCACCATCGAGGATCTCGTCCCTCTTGGAGAAGCAGAAGCGGATGAAGCTGCGCGGCGCGTCCTCGACGAAGAAGGCGCCGACCGGAATCGCCGTCACGCCGGCCTCGGCGGTCAGGCGGCGGCAGAAATCCTCGTCGTTGCCGTCGAACCCGAAGGGTGACACGTCGGCGACCACGAAATAGGTGCCGGCGGACGGCAGCACCTCGAACCCCACGGCGCGCAGCCCGTCGGCCAGCCGGTCGCGCTTGGCCTGCAGCCCGTTGGCCAGCCCCGTGAAATAGGCGTCGTCCTTGCCCAGCCCATAGGCGACAGCCGCCTGGAGGTTGGGCGGGGTGGTGAAGGTGATGTACTGGTGCGCCTTGGCGACGGGTTGGAGCAGGTGCGGCGCGCCGGTGACGTAGCCGACCTTCCATCCGGTCAGCGAGAAGGTCTTGCCGGCCGATCCGATCTTCAGGCAGCGGTCGCGCATGCCCGGCAGGGTCATCAGCGGGATGTGCGCAAGCCCGTCGAAAATGATGTGCTCGTACACCTCGTCGCAAACGGCGAAGGCGTCGAAGCGCTGGACGAACTCCGCCAGCAGCTCCAGCTCCGCGCGGGAGAAGACCTTGGCGGCGGGATTCAGCGGGTCGTTGATGAGGACGAGCTTGGTCTTGGGCGAGAAGACCGCCTCCAGGTCGGCCCGCGTGAAGCTCCAGTCCGGGGCCTTAAGGCTGACGAAACGCGGCACGCCGCCGGCCAGCCGGACGATCGGCAGGTAGCTGTCGTACATGGGCTGGAACAGCACCACCTCGTCGCCCGGATTGATCAGGCCGAGCAGGCTGGCGGTCAGCGCCTCGGTGGCGCCGGAGGTCACCATCACCTCGGTCTTCCAGTCAATGTCCAGCCCGTAGAAGCGCTTGCCGTGCGCGGCCACGGCCTGCCGCAGCTCCGGCGCGCCCATCATCGGCGGGTATTGGTTCCAACCTTCCAGGATGGCCTTGGCCGCCACGTCCAGCACGTCGGCGGGGCCACGCTCGTCGGGGAAGCCCTGGCCGAGATTGATCGCCTTGTGCTCGTCCGACAGGCGGGACATCACCTCGAAGATCGTCGTGCCGTAGCTCGACAGGATTGCGTTGCCGGACTTCACCTTGAGCCTCCTGACCACCGAAGCGGACAGGAATGCCGCAGCTGGCCGGCGCTGTCCAGCGCCCCGTCCGCAGACCGGCCCGGCGGCGGCGGACGTTCTCGGTCAGGCGGTGGCGGCGACCTTGGCCCTGGCGGCGTTGCGGCGGTGGCGCAGCTTGACGCGGATGCGTTCGACGGGGCCGAGCAGCCGGGGATGGCGGCGCTTCAGCCGGACGAACAGGCGGCGGGCATCCGCGGAATTGCGCAGCAGGATCACCCCGCCGGCAAGCGCCACCGGGAAGCCGAACGGCCCCGGCAACGGCGACATCAGGGCGCCCAGGCCGATCAGGCTCCACCCCGTGCCGATCAGCGCGAGTTGCCGGACGCGGGCCAGCGTGGGTCGGGCAAGCAGCGAGCGGCGGATGGCGGCGCGGCGATGCATCGGGGCTCCTCCTCCTGTGCCAGAAGCCATATGGGGGCCTGTGAGCACAGGGGAAGAGGACGGGGGATGTGACTTTTCGGGGGAGGAGGCGGGAAAAGGGGGTGTCAATGCAGCGGGGCGCCGCCACCGGGCGGCCCCAGGACGAACAGCGCGGCGGTGACCTCCGCCGGCGCGGGTGCCCATTCGAAATCGCGCATCAGCTCATTGCGGGCGGCGTCGGCGCGCTCCGCCAGGGCGTTGCAGTCGGTGCGGCCGGTCCGCCGGGCCGGCCTGCGGCAGCGTTGGTCGGCGCAGCTTTCCAGCATCAGACGGATCATCCGCTCCCGCTTGGCGGCGTCGACGAAGCCCGACTGGTCGAAATACAGCTTGGTGAAGGCGACCTCGGTCACCGTGGGCGCCGCACCCTGCTTGCCGACCAGCACCGCAGACACCAGTTCAACGCAGCGACCGGCATAGTCGGGGATCGGCGCCGTGCCGTCGTCGGCGCGGTCGTATTGGCGGCTCGGCAGCTCGACCAGGCGCCCGGTCGGCTCCTTCACGAGGTAACGGCGCCACACCGGCATCTCCGCCTCCCGTCTGGTTTCCCCATGGGCTGAAAAAAGGGTACACCAGACCGGACCGCGACGGAACAGCCCCTTTCCGGCTTCGGCCGGAACCGGACAGCACTCACCGGAGGAGAGGCGCGGCTCAACCTTCGGGAACGGGAAGGGTTTAGCCTGATGAAACTTCTGCGATTCGGCCCGCCGGGCCATGAGCGTCCGGGCCTTCTGGACCGCAACGGTGTGATCCGCGACTTGTCGGGCGTGGTGTCGGACATCGGCCCGTCCACCCTGACCGAGGACGGTCTGGCGCATCTGCGCGCGCTCGACACCGACCGGCTGGCCCAGGTGCCGGACGGGACCCGGCTCGGGCCCTGCGTCACCGGCGTGTCCAAGGTGGTCTGCGTCGGGCTGAACTACCGCGCCCACGCCGCCGAATCCGGCCTGCCCGAGCCGGCGGAGCCGGTGCTGTTCATGAAGGCGACCACCGCCATCTGCGGCCCCAACGATCCGGTCCAGATGCCGCGGGGCGCCACCAAGCTCGACTGGGAGGTCGAACTCGGCATCGTCATCGGGCGCACCGCCCGCTACGTCGAACAGGCCGACGCCTTCGACCACATCGCCGGCTATTGCGTCCTCAACGACGTGTCGGAACGCGCCTTCCAGACCGAGAGCACCGGCCAGTGGGTGAAGGGCAAGAGCGCCGACAGCTTCTGCCCGATCGGCCCCTGGATGGTCACCCGCGACGAGGTGCCCGACCCGCAGGCGCTGCGCCTGTGGCTGGAGGTCGACGGCCAGCCGATGCAGGACAGCACGACCGCCGACATGATCTTCGGCGTCGCCGAGATCGTGTCCTACATCAGCCGCTTCATGACCCTGCTGCCGGGCGACGTCATCGCCACCGGCACGCCGCAGGGCGTGGCGCTGGGCCGCGGGCCGAACCACCCCTGGCTCCAACCCGGCCAGACCATGCGCCTGGGCGTCGAAGGGCTGGGCGAGCAGCGCCAGTCCGTCCGCGCCTTCGAAGGCTGAACGGCGCCGGGACCGGAAGGGGAGTGTCTTCAATGAAGCGAAAAAGCCGTCTGGCCGCGTGGCTGCTCGCCACCGGTCTCGGCACCCTGGCGGTGTCCACTTCAGCCAGAGCCGAGGACGGCGCCGCGGCGCTGGCCGGGAAGACCTGCGGCACGCTGGAATCGCGTGTGGCGGAGATCCCCGGCTCCGGCCCGGTGTTCCTGCGCAGCTACGACAGCAGCTTCGGCGTCGGCCAGACGTCGGAGCTGCCGCTGCGCGAGGCCGCCTTCACCTACGACAACGCGCTGGCCGTCATCGCCCTGGTCGCCTGCGGCAAGACCGAGCCGGCGCTGCGCATCGGCGAATCGCTGCTCTCTGCCGCCACGCTGGACCGCGCGCGGCGCCAGGGGCGGCTGCGAAACACCTATCGTGCGGGCGCCCAGACCCAGAAGCCGATCCCGCCCAACGGCTGGTGGGACGTCACCGCCAACCGCTGGTTCGAGGACGCCTATCAGGTCGGCTCCGCCACCGGCAACGTCGCCTGGGCGGGGCTGGCCCTGATGACGCTGGGCCAAGCGACGGGCGAGGAGCGCTTCCGCAACGGCGCCGCGGAGCTGGCGCGCTGGGTGGTGGCCAACACCGCCGACCCGCACGGGCCGGGCGGCTTCAACGGCGGCGTCCAGGGCTTCGACGACAAGCCGCAGGCCCTGACCTGGAAGGCGACGGAGCACAACACCGACCTCGTCGCCCTGTTCGGCTGGCTGGAGCGCAGCGGCACGGCGGGAGATTGGGCCGGGCCGGAGAAGGCGGCGCGCGGCTTCCTCGACCGCATGTGGGCGGACGGCGGCGGGCATTTCCCCACCGGCACGGCGCCGGACGGGGTGACGGTCAACCGGGCCACGTCCGGCCTCGACGCCCAGCTCTGGCCGCTGCTGCTGCGCGGCGCGCCGGAGGCGTGGCGGGCGGCGCTGGATTATGCCGAGAAGGCCCACGGGGTGGATGGCGGTTTCGACTTCAACGACGACCGCGACGGGATGTGGGTGGAGGGCACGGCCCAGGCCGCGCTGGTCTACCGCCTGCTGGGACGGTCCGAGGACGCGCAGCGGCTACTGGCCGAGGTCGCCAAGGAGGTCAGCCGGGGCGGCCATGTCTGGGCAACGCGCGAGGACAGCATCACCACCGGCCTCGCCATCGGGCCGGACAGCACCACGGACGATTTCCGCTACTACCGCCGCCCCCATCTGGCGGTGACGGCCTGGACGGTCCTGGCCGCCGTGGGCTGGAACCCGTTCACCGGTGAGCGGGTGAAGTGAAGGAAGAAAAGCCCCTCTCCCGCCCTGGGAGAGGGTGGCGCCGAAGGCGCCGGGTGAGGGTTGCACGAGGATCAAGAGACTGATTCTTGGCGTGACCCTCACCCTTCCCGCGCGCCGCGCGGGCGCCTTCCCTCTCCCGGAGAGGGAGAGGGAGGTTCAAAGCCTTACTTGCGGACCTTGGTGATCTCGCCCTGCAGCTCATTCAGCAGGTCGGCGCCGCCGTCGGCCGCGAACTTGTCCATGGCCGGCTTGACCATCTCGCGCATGCGGCCCAGTTCGGCGTCGCTCAGCTCGTTGATCTGCATGCCCTTTTCCTTCAGGTAGGCGATGCTCTGCTTCGACGCCTCGCGGCTGTCCTTGCGCTCGAAGTCGCGCGAGGCGGCGGCGGCCTCGGCGATGATCTTGCGCTCGTCGGCGGACAGGCCGTCGTACCAGCGCTTGGAGGCCAAAACGATCCACGGGCTGTAGACGTGCTTGGAAATGGTCAGGTACTTCTGGACCTCGTAGAACTTCGAGGACTGGATGGTGGTGACCGGGTTCTCCTGACCGTCCACGGTGCCCGTTTCCATGGCGGTGAACAGCTCGGAGAAGGACAGCGGCACGGCATTGGCGCCAAAGCCGTTGAACATGTCGATGTAGACCGGGTTCTGCATGACGCGCAGCTTGATGCCCTTCAGGTCCTCGACCTTCTCGACCGGGCGCTTGCTGTTGGTCAGGTTGCGGAAGCCGTTCTCCCAGTAGACGAGGCCGACGAGGCCCTTGTCGTTCAGCTTGGCCGCCAGCTTCTGGCCGAACGGGCCGTCGAACACGGCGTCGGCCTCCTGCTCGTTGTTGAACAGGAAGGGCAGGTCGAAGACGGCGAAGTCCTTGACGATGCCGACCAGCGTGGCGGTCGAACCGACCATCATCTCCTGCGCCCCGCCGATCAGGGCGTTCTGCATCTGGATGTCGCTGCCCAGGCTGGCGTCAGCGAAGCCCTTGACCTTCAGCTTGCCACCGGAGCGCTTGGACATCTCCTCGACGAAGAACTTCACGGCGCGGCCCTGGTTGCTGCTCTCCGACAGGCCATAGCCGAAGCGGATCAGGCGCGGCTTGATGTCCTGGGCGGAGACGACGCCGGCGCTGCCGATGACACCGGCGGCGAGGGCGAGGGCGGCGGCGAGGGCCGCGAACTTGGTCTTCATGGGTGTTTCCTTCTCGATCGTTCTTATCGTGGTCAAAACCGGGTCGTGGTCAAAACCGGGTGCCGGGCCATCAATGCAGCCAGCTCGCTGGAACGGTGATCAGTTCCGGGAAGATGACGAAGAGGCCGAGCAGCAGCGTGTAGGTGATGACGTAGGGCCAGACGCCTTTGATGATGCCTTCCATGCTGACGCGGGCGACGCCGCACACCACGTTCAGCACGGTGCCGACCGGCGGCGTCAGCAGACCGACCGCGCCGACCATCACGAACATCACGCCGAAATAGACCGGGTCGATGCCGGCGCGGGTGATCAGCGGGACCAGCACCGGGCCAAGGATCAGGATGGTCGGCGTCAGATCCATCGCCGTCCCGACCAGCGTCAGCACCACCATGATCGCGGCCATCAGAATCTTCGGGTTGTCGAGCAGCGGCTCCAGCAGGTCGATCAGCATGCCCGGCAGGTCGGCCAGCGTGATCATGTAGGAAGTAACGAGCGCCGAGGCGACCAGGAACATCACGACCGCGGTCGTCCGGGCGGCGTTGATGAAGATGGCCGGCAGCATGTCCCAGGTCAGGCTGCGGTAGACGAAGCAGCTGATGACGAAGGCGTAGACCGCGGCGACCACCGCGGCCTCGGTTGGAGTGAAGATGCCGCCGCGCATGCCGCCGACGATGATGAAGGGCAGCAGCAGTGCCCAGAAGGCGTCCACGAAGGCCCGGCCGCGTACCGCCCAGGACTTGCGGGGGGCGGTCGGCACGTTCTCGCGCCGCAGAACCCACATCCAGGTCAGCACCAGCGTTGCCGCCATCATCAGGCCGGGCGCGATGCCCGCCATGAACAGCTTGGTGATCGAGATGTTGGTGGTGACGCCGTAGATGATGAAGGACATGCTGGGCGGCAGCATCGGGGCGATGATGCCGCCGGACGCGATCAGGCCCGCCGAGCGTTCGACGTTGTAGCCGTTGGACCGCATCATCGGGATCAGCAGCGTCGCCACCGCGGCGGTGTCGGCGATGGCCGAACCGGACAGGCTGGCCAGCACCACGGCGGCGCCGATGGCGACAAAGCCCAGACCGCCGCGGATGTGGCCGAACAGGGTGACCGCCAGATCGACGATGCGACGGGAAATGCCGCCCTGGTTCATCAGCCCGCCGGCCAGCAGGAAGAAGGGCACGGCCAGCAGTGGGAAGTTGTCCGCCCCGCTCAGCATGTTCTGGGCGAGAAGCTGCGCGTCGAAGAAGTCGAGATGGATCATCAGCGCGACGCCGCTCAGCATGAGGGCGAAGGCGATGGGCATGCCGAGCAGCATGAATCCGAACAGCGACGACAGGAAGACGACAATCGTCATGACATGGACTCCAGATCGCTATTCGGCGAAGGCGGGGTCGCCGGCCGCCGGGTCGCCGGGCACGCGGGCGTCGGGGCTGCCCCTGAGGATTTTCGCGAGATTGGCCAGCACCGCGAAGCTCATCGCCAACGCCGGGAAGAAGCCCGCCGCGGCGTAGAGCGCCATGGGGAAGCGCAGGACCGTGGAATAGGTGTCGAGACCGATCAGAAGCTGGAACCAGCTTCCCTGAACGAACAGCCACAGCGCGTAGAGCATCAGCAGATGGCTGACCACCGCGCAGGCCTTCCGCGCCTTCGGCGATAGGCGTTCCTGGAGCATTTCCAGCCCAATGTGCTGGTGTGTGCGCAGCGCCACGGTGGCGCCCAGGAAGACCATCCAAACGAAGAGAAGCCGGGCCAGCTCCTCCGCGGCGACGATGCCGCTGTTGAAGACGTAACGAAGAACCACGTTGCCGAAGACCAGCACCACCATGGCGGCCAGCATCAGCCCCATGGTCCATTCGGTGAGGGTCTCCAGCGCATCGACCAAGCGCTTCATGCACACTCCTCGGCCTGCCTCGCGGCGGGGCTCACCTGATCGAAAGGGCGGCGGCAGGGAACAGCGCGGGGGACACGGGCGGCGCGACGCACCGGCAGCGGGGCCGGGCGGCGGGTCGGAATTCCTCCCTCGTGGTCTCTTGCCGGGACCTTGAATTTTCTGTGTCGGAAAATAGAGGAGTCCCGCAACCGAGTGAAGAAGATTTTCTTCATATCGGCGGATAAACCGCCAAGCCGTGGACGTATCGACGAAAATTATCTTCACAATCCGTCCCGCCCCGCATAGCTTGGGGATTATGGAAGGCGGTGCGGCGTCCCTGCCGAAATGCCAGGGTGCGCTATGCCGTTCGCGCCGGCGGTGGTACGGTCCGCCGCCCGAAGACGCCCCGGGACGAAGAACGCCCGGGACCAAAAAACGCTTTTAGGGATGGACGGTCCGTTTCGATGCTCCAGCCGGTGAACATCCTCGATCACATCCGCGGCCGCCTGCCGGAGCTGAAGCGTTCCGAAGCCCAGGTCGCCGAGATGGTGCTGGTCGAGCCGCAGAAGGTCCTGGGGCAGAGCATCACCGTGCTGGCCCAGGCCGCCGGGGTGAGCGAGGCGACCGTCGTCCGCTTCTGCCGCAGCATCGGCTGCGCCGGCTTCCCGGACTTCAAGCTGCGGCTGGCCGAGGGGCAGGCCCGCGGCACCCCCTTCGTCAGCCAGGACGTGGCGCCGGACGACGAGACTCCGACCGTCGCGCGAAAAATCTTTTCATCGGCTGCCGCCGCACTGAACGACGCGGCGGGTGCGCTCGACATGGCGGCTGCCTCCCGGGCGGTGGAGTTGCTGGCCGACGCCTCCAGCATCCTGTGCATCGGCACCGGCGCCTCGGCGGTGGTGGCGGAGGACGCGGCGCACAAGTTCATGCGCTTCGGCATGGCGGCGCAGGCCAGCGCCGACCCGATGATGGTCCGCATGCTGGCGGTCAATCTGGGAGCGCGCGGGGTGCTGCTGGCGATCTCCAACACCGGGCGCACCGTGATGGTCACGGAACTGGCGCAGATGGCCCGCGACCTGGGCATCCCGGTCATCGCGATCACCGCGCCGGGTTCGCCGTTGGCCGCGGTGTCGTCGGTCGCCATCGGCCACACGCCGGTCGAGGACGCCGAGATCTACACGCCGATGGCCTCCCGCCTCGTCCATCTGGCGATCATCGACGTGCTGTCCACCGGCGTGGCGCTGAAGTTGGGCGCCGAGGCGCGGCACCATCTGGCGAAGGTGAAAGCCGTGCTGTCCGGCACCCGCTCCTCCCACGGCAAGCCCGCCCGAAGCCGCCATCGGGCGTGAACCGCACGGACACGGGAGACGAGCCCATCCGGCCGCGCGAATCAGACGGGAGGAGTTGATCGAGCCCTCCCGCTTCACCGGCGGCACATGACCGGGGCGCGCGAACCTCTGTGTCCGCGCGCTCCTGTGGTGGCCTCCGGCCCAGCCGTTCCAACAATTCCCGCCGTTCGCCACCGCCAAAAGCCCGCTTGCAAATCGGGGGTCCGCCTGCAATTCTGCGCCTCCGACGGTGCCCCGTCCGCTGTGAAGGCGCGGGGATAATAGGGAATGCGGTGCGGACCCGGACGGGGTCCAAGGCCGCGGCTGCCCCCGCAACTGTATGCGGCGAGTCCGCCTCCGGAAATGCCACGGGCCGACAGGCCGGGAAGGCGGGAGGCGCGGCGACGACCCGCGAGCCAGGAAACCTGCCGCCGGACCGACACTCATCCAATCCGCCGGGTGTGGCGGAGACAGGGAAGCCAGATCATGACGCCTCGCGCCATCCCCAGTCCGTCCGCATTGCCGCTCCAGGCCGCCTTCCTGTCGCTGGCCGTGCCGCTGGCCACCGGGCGCCCGCTCCGCTGACCGGCGGACCGACCCACCCTGTATCTTTCCCTAGTCTTAGGAGACGGCCGATGACCACCGGCCCGCTGACCGCCGGGAAGACCCCGGCCACCGTCATCACCGGCTTTCTCGGCGCCGGCAAGACGACGCTGATCCGCAGCCTGCTGGAGCAGGCTGGCGGGCGCCGTCTGGCGCTGATCATCAACGAGTTCGGGGACGTCGGCATCGACGGCGAGATCCTGCGCGCCTGTGGCGATCCGACCTGCAGCGAGGACGACGTGATCGAGCTGGCGAACGGCTGCCTGTGCTGCACCGTCGCCGACGACTTCGTCCCGGCCATCGAGAAGCTGCTGGCCCGCCCGCAGCCGCCGGAGCACATCATCATCGAGACGAGCGGCCTTGCCCTGCCGAAGCCGCTCGTCCAGGCCTTCCACTGGCCGGCGATCAAGACGCGGGTGACGGTGGACGGGGTGGTCGCGGTGGTCGACGCCGCCGCCGCCGCGGAGGGCCGCTTCGCCCCCGATCCGGCGGCCCTGGCCGCCCAGGCCGCCGAGGCCGGACAGCTCGACCACGAGACCCCGGTGGAGGAGGTGTTCGAGGACCAGCTCCTCTGCGCCGACCTGATCGTGGTGAACAAGACCGATCTGGTGGACGCCGCCGCTCTGGCGAAGGTCGAGGACCTGATCCGCGCCGCCATGGCGGAGGGCGGCATGGCTGAAGGCGGCGCTGGGCGTGAGCCCAAGATCCTGCGCGCCAGCAACGGCAAGGTCGATCCGGTGGTTCTCCTGGGCGTCGGCGCCGGGGCCGAGGACGACCTCGCCAACCGCCCCAGCCATCATGACGAGGAGGAGGGCCACGACCACGACGACTTCACCAGCTTCGTCGTGGAACTCGGCCCGCAGCCCGACCCGGCGGCGCTGGCGAAGACGCTGGAGCGGGTCGCCGCCGCCCATGGCGTGCTGCGCCTGAAGGGCTTCATCGACGTGCCGGGCAAGCCGATGCGGCTGCTCGTACAGGGCGTCGGCACGCGCATCCAGACCCATTTCGACCGCTTCTGGAAGCCCGACGAGCCGCGCCGCAGCCGTCTGGTGGTGATCGGCGAGACGGGCCTGGACCGCGACGCCGTGACCGCGGCGCTGTCGTAAAACCCGCTCCCGTCCCGGGAGAGGGAGGGGCCCGCGCGAGGCGCGGGAGGGTGAGGGTCGCACGCGGAGACCGCAGCGATCCTTGCCTGCACCCTCACCCGGCGCCTTCGGCGCCACCCTCTCCCGGGGCGGGAGAGGGAGTGTTTGCAAAGCTGTGGCCCATGCACCTACTCGCCGCCCGCCAGGAAGACCTCGACGCCGGCCCCCAGGCCGTGGATCTGGGGCAGAGCCCGGCGGACGTCGTCGTCCTGTCCTTCTCCGACAGCGACCTGACGGCGCTCGCCGCCTGCTGGAAGCGCCACCGCGACACGTTGCCGACCCTGCGGCTGGCGAATCTCGCGCGGCTGGGGCACCCGCTGTCGGTAGACCTCTACGTCGAGTCCGTGATCCGCAAGGCAAAGCTGGTCGTTCTGCGGCTGCTCGGCGGGGCGGGCTACTGGCGCTATGGGCTTGACCATGTCGCCGCCGCCTGCCGGGAGTCCGGGGTGGCGCTGGCCGTGCTGCCCGGCTGCGCCCAGCCGAACCCCGCCCTGGAGGGCTACGGCACCGTTCCGGCCGAGGCCGCGCAACGGCTGTGGCGTGGATTCACCGAGGGCGGGCCGGACAACATGGCCAACCTGCTGGCCTACGCCGCCACTCTGAGCGGGCAGGAGCGCCCCTGGCGCGAACCGGCGCCCGTGCCGCGCTTCGGCGTCTATGAGGGGTGGTCCGGCCAAGTTGCCGGGCCATGCGCGCCGGTCGTCTTCTACCGCTCCCATCTGCTGGCCGGCGACCTGGAGCCGGTGCACGCGCTGTGCGACGCGCTGGCCGCGCGCGGCCTCGCCCCGCTGCCGCTGTTCGTGGCGAGCCTGAAGGAGCCGGACTCCGCCGCCTGGATGCGCGCCACCCTGACCGCCCGCGACGCCGCCGTCGTGATGAACCTGACCGGCTTCTCGGCGGCGCGCGAGGACGGTTCGCCGCTGGAGGCCAATGGCACGCCGGTGCTGCAAGCCGTTCTGTCCACCACGCCGGAGGAGGGCTGGCGCGGCTCCGCCCGCGGCATGGGACCGTCCGACCTCGCCATGAACGTCGTGCTGCCGGAGATGGACGGGCGCATCCTGACCCGCGCCATCGCCTTCAAGGCCGAAGGGGAGTTGGACCCCGATCTGGAGTTCGCTCTGACGCTGATCCGCCCGGTCCCCGACCGCGTGGCCTTCGCCGCCGATCTGGCCGCCGCCTGGGTTCGGCTGGGCGCCACGCCGCGGGCCGGGCGCAAGCTGGCGCTGGTGCTGTCCGACTATCCGGGGCCGGGCGGCGGCATCGGCCATGCGGTGGGCCTCGACACCCCGGCGAGCGTCGTCGGTATCCTGGAACGGCTGCGCGCCGAGGGCTACGCTGTGGACGGGCTTCCCGCCGGCCCCGCCGCCCTGATGGAGGCTCTGACCGGGGGCGCCACCGCCGCGCTGAGCCTGGAGGACTACCGCCGCCTCGCCCCCGCCGAGGCCCGCGCCCGCATCGCGGAACGCTGGGGCAATGAGGAGGCCGACCCGCGCTCCGACGGCGCCGCCTTCCGCTTCACGGTGCTGGCCTGCGGCAACGCCACCGTCGCCGTGCAGCCGAGCCGCGGCCACGGCCCGCTGACCACCACCCAGCACCACGACCCGGAGACGCCGCCCAGCCACGGCTATTATGCCTTCCATCTCTGGCTCCGCCATGTCCTGGGTGTCCACGCGCTGGTGCAGGTGGGCGCGCACGGGACGCTGGAATGGCTGCCGGGCAAGGCGGTGGCGCTGTCCGCCGACTGCTGGCCGGAAATCGTCGCCGGTCCCCTGCCCTGCCTCTACCCCTTCATCGTCAACAACCCCGGCGAGGGGGTGCAGGCGCGCCGCCGGCTGGGCGCCGTCCTGATCGGCCACCTGACCCCGCCACCGGTCGAGGCCGGGCTGCACGGCGACCTCGCAGACCTTGAAACGGCCATCGACGAATACTCCATGGCGACCGGGCTGGACCCGCGGCGTCTGGGCACGCTGCGGCAGACCATCTTGGATCTGGCCTGGAGTTCCGGCGTCGCCGCCGACTGCAACCTGCGGCCCGACGACGACCCCGACGCCATCCTCAGCCGCCTCGACGCCCATCTCTGCGACATCAAGGAGATGCAGATCCGCGACGGGCTGCACGTCTTCGGCACCACGCCGGAGCCGGAGCGCCGCGCCCGCCTGCTCGCCGCCGTCGCGCGCTTCGCCACGGCGGAGGACGTCGCCCCGGCGCTCGACGCCTGCGGCGAGGCGGAGATGGCCGCCTTGCTCGACGGGCTGGACGGGCGGTTCGTGAAGCCCGGCCCCGGCGGCTCCCCGGCGCGGGGGCGGGCCGACACGCTGCCCACCGGGCGGAACCTCTACGCGCTCGACCCGCGCGGCGTGCCGACGCCGACCGCCTGGACGCTGGGCTGGCAGGCGGCGGACGCGCTGATCACCCGCTACCTCCAGGACCATGGCGACTGGCCGAAGCGGCTGGTGGTGGATTGCTGGGGCACCCCTGCCATGCGCACCGGCGGCGACGAGCTGGCACAAGCCATGGCTCTGCTCGGCGTGCGCCCGCTGTGGGAGAACGGCTCCGGCCGGGTCACCGGCTTCGAGGTGATGCCGGCCTCCGTCCTGGGCCGCCCGCGCGTGGACGTGACGCTGCGCATCTCCGGCCTGTTCCGCGACGTGTTCCCGCAGCAGATCGCCCTGTTCGATCAGGCCGTCCGCGCCGTGATGGCGGAGGACGAGCCCGACGACGTGAACCCCGTCGCATCCGCCCTGCGCACCGACCGCGCTGAGCTGGAAGCCGGCGGCACCCCGGCGGCGGAGGCCGGACGCTGGGCCAGCGCGCGGGTCTTCGGCGCGGCGCCCGGCGCCTACGGCACGGCGTTGCCCGGGATGATCGCGCGGGGTGACTGGAGCGCGCGGGCCGACTTCGGCGCCGCCTATCTTGAAGGAAGCTGCCACGCCTACGGCAAGGGTCTGGAGGGCGTTCCGCTGCCCAGCCTGTTCCGCCGCCGCATCGGCGGGGCCGACGCGCTGGTCCACCACCAGGACCAGCGGGAGCACGACGTCCTCTCCACCGACGGCTTCATGCAGTATGAGGGCGGCTTCTCCGCCGCTGCCGCGCTCACCGACAACGACCCGGCGCTGTACCACCTCGACAGTTCGGAACCGGAAAGCCTGACCGTCCGCACGCTGGGCGAGGAGATCGCCCGCGTGCTGCGCGGCCGGGCGGCCAACCCGCGCTGGATCGACGGCATGATGCGCCACGGCTACCGAGGCGCCGGGGAGCTGGCGGCGAGCGTGGACACGCTGTTCGCCTTCGCCGCGACCACCACGGCGGTGCGGCCCCACCATTTCGACCAGTTGTACGACGCCTATGTGGACGACCAGCGGGTGTGGGACTTCCTGGCGCAGTCCAATCCGGCCGCTGCCCGGCATATCCTGGACCGGTTGACCGAGGCCCTGGAGCGCGGTCTCTGGCACCCACGCCGCAATTCGACAGGCGACGATCTGCGCCGCCGCAAGGAGATGTCCGCATGAGCGCGATCACCCAGCTCCGCAATCCACCGCGCCGGCGCGGCATGTGCCCCGGCGTCCTGGCCCCGATGGAGGTCGGCGACGGTCTGCTGGTCCGCGTGCGCGTCCCCGCCGGGGTGCTTCCCGCGGCCTCGGCGAAACGGATCGCGGAGCTGGGGCGGCGCTACGGCAACGGTCTGGTCGATCTCAGCCACCGCGGCAACCTGCAACTGCGCGGCGTCGACGCCGCGGACATGGCGGCGCTGATCGCCGAGCTTCGCACGCTCGGCTACGTCTCGGAGGACGCGGAGAGCGAGGCGGTGCGCAACGTGCTGACCTCCCCCACCGCCGGGCTGGACGGGACGGCGGTGCTGGACGTGCGCCCCCACGCTCTGGCGCTCGACGCGCGGCTGGCGTCCGACCGTGACCTCCATCGGTTGCCGCCGAAGTTCGGCTGGCTGGTCGATGGCGGCGGTCAGGCCACTCTGTTCGACAGCAGCACCGACGTGCGCTTCGACGCGGTAGACGGGCCGCTGTTCCGCGTCGGGCTGGGTGGCACCGTCGAAAGCGCCGCGCTGCTGGGCTATTGCCGGCCCGACGATCTGGTCGAGCTTGCGGCGGCGCTGGCGCGGGCCTTCCTGGATCTCCGCCAAACCCTGGCCGAGCCGCCGCGGCGCATGGCCGGGCTGGTCAAGACGCTGGGGGTGGAGGCGCTGCGGGAGCGGGTGGCGGGGCTGCTGTCTTGCCCCCACCCTTCACATGCTGCGCATGGCCCCCTTCCCTTCCCCGCTTCGCAGGAGAGGGAGTTTCAATCCCCTCCCCAGCGAAGCGGGGAAGGGTCAGGGTGGGGGCAAACGCCGCCCACGCGAGTCTTCCTCGGCCCCCAACCCTTCTGGCTGGGCGTCGCCTTCCCCTTCGGCCGCCTCGACGTCGACAAGCTGGAAGCGCTCGCCGCCCTCACCCACGAGATCCGCATCACCCCCTGGCGCGCCCTGCTGCTGGCCGCCCCCCAGGACGGCGCCGCGGAGAAAGCGACCGCCCTCGGCGGCATCCTCGACCACCACGACATCCGGCTGAAGCTCACCGCCTGCAGCGGCGTCACCGGCTGCGACGTCGGCACCACCGACACCCACGCCGACGGTCTCGCCATCGCCGAGCGCGCGGCGGGCTTGCTGGAGGCGGTGCGGATGGTGCATGTCTCGGGCTGCGCGAAGGGCTGCGCCCATCCCGGTGCGGCGGATGTCACGCTCACCGCGCGGGAAGGCGTCTACGACGTCGCGCTGAATACCGCCCCCGGCGGCACGCCCTGGCGGTCCGCCCTGACACCCGACGCCGCCGTCGACGCCGTGGCCGATCTGTCTGTTGAGGAGTTGTCCCGTGTCCGCTGAGCCGCTTTACGACTACATCCGCGATGGAGCGGCCATCTACCGCCAGTCCTTCGCCACCATCCGGGCGGAGGCCGACCTGTCGGCCATCCCCGACGACCTGAAGCCGGTGGCGGTGCGCGTCATCCACGCCTGCGGCATGGTGGACGCGGCGCGAGACCTGATGTTCTCCCCCGACGTGGGGACGGCGGCGCGGGCGGCCCTGCGCGGCGGGGCGGCGATCCTCTGCGACAGTGAGATGGTCGCCCACGGCATCACGCGGGCGCGGCTGCCGGCCGACAACGCCGTCGTCTGCACCCTGCGCGACCCGGCGGTGCCGGAACTCGCCAAGCAGGTCGAAAACACCCGCTCCGCCGCCGCGCTGGAGCTGTGGGTCCCCCGGCTGGCCGGTTCCGTCGTCGCCATCGGCAACGCGCCGACGGCCCTGTTCAAGCTGCTGGAGATGATCCGCGACGGCGCGCCGAAGCCGGCGGCGGTGCTGGGCTTCCCGGTCGGCTTCGTGGGTGCGGCGGAAAGCAAGGACGCGCTGGCCGAGGCGCCCTTCGGCCTGCCCTTCCTGGCGATCAAGGGCCGGCGCGGCGGCAGCGCCATGGCGGCGGCGGCGGTCAACGCCCTGGCGAGCGACGTGGAATGAGCAACGAAACCAACCCCACCGGCACCCTCTACGGCGTCAGCGTCGGCCCCGGCGACCCGGACCTGATGACCGTCCGCGCCATGCGGACCATCGGCGCCTGCCCGGTGGTCGCCTATTTCTGCAAGCGCGGCACCTCCGGTCAGGCCCGGCGCATCGCCGACGGCTGCATCACGGCGGAGCACATCGAGCTGCCGATGGTCTATCCGGTGACGGTGGAACTGCCGCCCAGCCACCCCGACTACGGCCGCCAGATCGAGGCCTTCTTCGACGAGTCCGCCGAGCGTCTGGCCGAACATCTCGCCGCCGGGCGCTCCATCGCCGCGCTGAACGAGGGCGACGCCTTCTTCTACGGCAGCTTCATGCATCTGTTCCTGCGTCTGGCCTCGCGCTTCCCGACGGAGGTGGTGCCGGGCGTGACGTCGATGATGTGCAGCGCCTCGCTGCTGCCGCGCCCGCTGACCCTGCGCGACGACGTCCTGGCGGTCATCCCCGGCACGCTGGGGGAAGAGGCGCTGCTGCGCGCGCTGCGCAACGCCGACGCCGCGGTCATCATGAAGCTGGGCCAGAACCTGCCGAAGGTCCGCCGCGCCGTGGAGGCCGCCGGGCTGGCCGACCGCGCCTGGTACATCGAGCGGGCGAGCATGGCGGACCAGCGCGTGATGCCCTTCCGCGAGGCACCGGAGACGGCCCCCTACTTCTCGCAGATCGTCATCCCCGGCGAGGGGCTGCGGCGATGACCGCCGATCCGCAGGCCGGATGGTTGAAGGTCGTCGGGCTCGGCCCCGGCACTGAGGACTGGCTGACGCCGGAGGCCCGGCGCGATCTGGCGGAGGCGACCGACCTCGTCGGCTATTTCCCCTATGTGGACCGTGTGCCGCCGGGGCCGCAGGTGCGCCACGCCTCCGACAACCGGGTCGAGTTGGACCGCGCCCGCCACGCCCTTGAACTGGCGGCGGAGGGCCGCCGGGTGGCGGTGGTGTCGGGCGGCGACCCCGGCGTCTTCGCCATGGCCGCCGCGGTGTTCGAGGCGCTGGACGATCCAGCGGCCCCCGCGGCGTGGCACCGCGTGCCGCTGTCGGTCGACCCCGGCATTTCCGCGATGCAGGCGGCGGCGGCGCGGGCCGGCGCGCCGCTCGGCCATGATTTCTGCGCCATCTCGCTGTCCGACAATCTGAAGCCGTGGGAGGTGGTGCTGAAGCGCCTGCGTCTGGCGGCGGAGGCGGATTTCGTCATTGCGCTCTACAACCCGATCAGCCGTGCCCGCCCCTGGCAGCTCGGCGCCGCCTTCGACGCGCTGCGCGACCTCCGCTCGGCGGAAACGCCGGTGATCCTCGCCCAGGCGGTCGGCCGCCCCGACGAGGCGCTGACGATCACGACGCTGGGTGCGGTGGACGCGGCGCAGGCCGACATGCGGACCTGCGTCATCATCGGCGCCTCGCACACCCGGCTGGTGCCCCGCGAGGGTGCGCAGCCGTGGGTCTACACGCCGCGCAGCTATGCGGTGCGGGGGTGAGGACGGTGTCGAAACGGGCCCCCACCCTAACCCTCCCCCGCTCGCGGCGGACCTTTGGTCCGCCTGCCGCGTCAGCGCAAACCTCTGGTTTGCGCGAGAGCTTTGCAGGGGAGGGAATTGACTCCTCCCCCTGCAAAGCAGGGGGAGGTCGGGAGGGGGGCCCGACTCTACCGCGCCTCCAGCCATGCCAACGCCGCAGCCGCACCGTGCACCTCGGCCACACCGTTGCCGGGCGGGCGTTCGACCATCACCACGGGAATGCCCCGGCGACGCGCCGCCTCCAGCTTCGCTTCCGTAGCGCTCCCGCCACTGTTCTTGCTGACGACCACCTCCACCCGATGCTCCTCCAACAGGGCGCATTCCCCCTCCAGCGTGAAGGGGCCACGGTCGAGGATCAGACGGTGATCCGGCAGGTTCGGCGGCGGTTCCGGCGGATCGACGGCGCGGATCAGGTAGCGCTTGTCCGGCACCGCCTCGAAGGCCGCGACCTCCTGCCGGCCGATGGTCAGGAAGACGCTTTCGCCAAGCGGGCGCAGAGCCTCGGCGGCGGCGGCCATGTCCGGCACGCCGATCCAGCGGTCGCCCGCGGCCGGCTCCCACGGCTTGCGGGTCAGCACCAGCAGCGGCACGCCCAGCCGTGCGCAAGCCGCCGCGGCGTTGGCGGAGATCTGGTCGGCGAAGGGATGCGTGGCGTCCACGACCGCACCAATGCCGTTCTCCACGAGATGCGCCGCCAGCCCGTCCACCCCGCCGAAACCGCCGATGCGGGTCGGCAGGGGCGGCAGGACCGGCTGCTTGGTGCGCCCGGCCAGCGACACCGTCGCGTCGATGCGCGGGTGGCCGTCGAGCAGGCGGGCCAGCGCCGTGGCCTCGGTGGTGCCGCCCAGAATCAGCGCCTTCATGCTTGTCCTCCTTGGGGTGCACCATGAATAGCACGGCCGTAGGGCGTTGGCTGAGCGTCGTCGGCATCGGCGAGGATGGGTGGGACGGTCTGTCGTCCACCGCCCGCGCGCTGGTCGAGGGCGCGGAGTTGCTGGCCGGCGGTGCCCGCCATCTGGCGCTGGTGCCTGAATTCGCGGGACAGGAGCGGCTGCACTGGCCCTCCCCCTTGTCGGACGCCTACCCCGCCCTGCTGGCACGGCGTGGTCGGAGGGTCTGCGTGCTGGCGAGCGGCGATCCGTCCTGGTACGGCATCGGCGCCACCCTGTCGAAACTCGTTCCGGCGGAGGAACTGTCGATCGTTCCGGCTCCGTCATCCTTCAGCCTCGCCGCCGCCCGCCTGGGCTGGCCCATGCAGGACTGCGGCACCCTGACGGTGCATGGGCGCCCTCTGGAGCTGGTCATTCCGCATCTGCAACCGGGCGCACGGCTGCTGGTTCTGTGCTGGGACGGAACGACTCCGGCCAAGCTGGCGGCGCTGCTGACGGCGCGCGGCTTCGGACCGTCGCGCCTGATCGCCCTGGAATCCATGGGCGGCCCGCGCGAGCGCTGCATCGTTGCGACGGCGGAAGAGTGGTCGGCGGAGCGCGTGGCCGACCTGAACACGCTGGCGGTGGAGTGCGTCGCCGCGCCCGGCGCCCGCGCCCTGCCCCGCACGCCGGGCCTGCCCGACGACTGGTTCGAGCATGACGGCCAGATCACCAAGCGGGAGATCCGCGCCGTCACCCTGTCCTGGCTGGCGCCGCGCCGCGGCGAGCTGCTGTGGGACATCGGCGCTGGTTCCGGTTCCATCGGCGTCGAATGGATGCTGAGCGACCCGACCAACCGCGCCATCGCCGTGGAGCACAAGGCCGACCGCGCCGCCCGCATCCCGGCCAACGCCGCCGCCTTCGGTGTGCCGGGGCTGGAACTGGTGCGCGGCAAGGCGCCGGAAGCGCTGGACGGCCTGCCGGCGCCGGACGCCGTGTTCATCGGCGGCGGGCTGACCAACGACGGCGTGCTGGACGCCTGCTGGTCGGCGCTGAAGCCCGGCGGGCGGATCGTCGCCAACGCCGTGACGCTGGAAAGCGAGGCGATGCTGATCGCCACGCACAAGCGGCTGGGCGGGCAACTGTCGCAGATCGCGGTCAGCCGCGCCGCGCCCATCGGCGGCTTCACCGGCTGGCGCCCGCTGATGCCGGTCACCCTGTGGCTGGCGGAGAAGCCGCTGTGACGGCGCATCGCATCATCGCGGCGGGCATCGGTTGCCGGGCGGATTGCCCCGGCGACGAGATCGCCGGGCTGGTCCGCGCCGCCTTCGACGAAGCCGCGCTGGACGAGGCCGTTCGCCGCTCCGTTCAACTGGCGGCACCGATGCGCAAACGGAACGAGGCCGGTATGGCAGAGGCGGCACAGCTGCTCGCCCTGCCGCTGCGGTTCGTTGACGATTCGGCGTTGGCCGCGGTTCAGGACCGGGTGCGGACCCGCTCCGCCCGTGTCGAGGCCGCCGTGGGCGTCGCCTCGGTCGCGGAGGCTGCGGCGCTGGCCGCCGCCGGGCCGGGCTCAACCCTCCTGCTGCCGCGTCGTTCCACCCCGCGCGCCACCTGCGCGCTCGCGATTTCCGAAGGCATTCCCACATGACCGTGCATTTCATCGGCGCCGGACCGGGCGCGCCCGACCTGCTGACCCTGCGCGGGCGCGACCTGATCGCGTCCTGCCCGGTCTGCCTCTACGCCGGATCGCTGGTGCCGAAGGAGATCATCGCCCACGCCCCGCCGGGCGCCCGGATCGTCGACACCGCCCCGCTGACGCTCGACCAGATCGTCGCCGAATTCAAGGCGGCGCACGCGGCCGGGCAGGACGTGGCGCGGCTGCATTCCGGCGACCTGTCGGTCTACAGCGCGCTCGGCGAACAGACGCGGGCGCTGCGGGAGCTGGGCATCCCCTACGACATCACGCCGGGCGTGCCGGCCTTCGCCGCGGCGTCGGCCGCGCTGGGGCGGGAGCTGACCCTGCCGGAGGTCAGTCAGACGCTGATTTTGACACGGACGGAGGGCCGCGCCTCGGCCATGCCGGCGAACGAGACGCTGGAGGTGCTGGGGCGCTCGGGCGCCACGCTGGCCATCCACCTGTCGATCCACGTCATCGACCGGGTGGTGGAGCGGCTGACCCCGCTCTACGGCGCGGGTTGCCCGGCGGCGGTGGTCTACCGGGCGAGCTGGCCGGAAGAGCGCGTGCTGCGCGGCACGCTGGCCGACATCGCCGCCCGGGTGGCGGACTCGCCGATGGAACGCACCGCCCTGATCCTGGTCGGCCCGGCGTTGGGGGTGGAGGATTTCCGGTGCAGCGCGCTCTACGACGGGTCGCACGTGCGCCGCTACCGGGGGCTTGGGGAGTGAGGGAGCTGCTGACTCCCTCTCCCCTCCGGGGAGAGGGTCGGGGTAAGGGGGATGTGGGGGGACCGGTGCGTTCGGCAATGGCCGGCCCCCCTCACTCTAACCCTCTCCCCGGAGGGGAGAGGGGATTAAAGGGCGCTCCATCCGGAACCGCCGACGATGTTGCCTTGGCGGTCGGTGACCAGCACCTCGACCGCGACGGGGGCGCCGTCGAGCGTGTCCAGCGCCGTGCGCTGGGCCAGAACCGCCACGCGGTCGGCCAGCGGCAGGCCGGCCTCCCTCGCAATGCCCAGGACCTGCGCGGCTGTGTTGGCGCTCCGGGCCTCGGCCACGCGCTCCGGAGCGGCGCCCAGCTCGGCCATGCGGTCGGCCAGCCAGTCGAGATCAACGCTGCCGCGCTTGGAATGCAGGTCGAGCAGGCCGCGCGCCAGCTTCCCGAACTTGGCGAAGCCGCCGCACAGGGTCAGGCGCGGAATCGGGTGGCGGCGCAGGTACTTGAGCGTACCGCCCGCGAAGTCGCCCATGTCGAGCAGCGCGTGCTCCGGCAGGCCGTAGCGCGCGACGACCGCCTTTTCCGAGGTGTCGCCGGTGCAGGCCGCGACGTGGCTCAAGCCCGCCGCCCGCGCCACGTCGACGCCGCGCTGGATCGAGGCGATCCAGGCCGCACAGGAATAGGGCACGACGATCCCCGTCGTCCCCAGGATCGACAGGCCGCCGAGGATGCCCAGGCGCGGGTTCATGGTGCGGCGGGCCAGCGCCTCCCCGTTTTCCACGGAGATTTCGACAACGACGTCGGGGCCCTCGCCAGCCAGCCCCGCAGCCTCCTCCACCGCTTGGCGGATCATCGCGCGGGGCACCGGGTTGATGGCCGGTTCGCCGACGGGGACCGGCAGGCCGGGTCGGGTCACCGTGCCCACCCCCTCGCCCGCGCGGAAGACGACGCCTTGGCCCGGTTCGGCGCGGCTGACGCGGGCGCGGATCAGCGCGCCGTGGGTGACGTCCGGGTCGTCGCCGGCGTCCTTCACCACCCCCGCCGCCGCCCAGCCCTCGCCGCGCTCCGTCCAGGCGAGCGCGAAGGCTGGCGTCTGGCCGCCGGGCAGGGTTACCGTCACCGGATCTGGGAAGTCGCCGGAGAACAGCGCCCCGCAGGCCGCCCGCGCGGCGGCGGTGGCGCAGGCGCCCGTCGTCCAGCCCCGCCGCAGCGCCTTGCCGTCGCCGTTACCGCTTCCGTCGCCGTCCACACCGTTTTCCGTCGCTGAGTGCTCGTCCATGACCGCAGAGCCGTCGCCCGACTCCCTTTCTCTTCCTCTGGAACTGGCCGACTTCCGGCCCGGCAGCGTCTGGCTGGCGGGGGCCGGTCCCGGCGACCCTGGCCTGCTGACCCTGCTGGCCCTGCAAGGTCTAAGGCAAGCCGACGTGATCGTCCACGACGCGCTGGTCGGTGAACGGATCATGGCGCTGGCGACGCCCTCGGCAAGGCTGGAGTTCGCGGGCAAACGCGGAGGCAAGCCCTCCGCCCACCAGGACGACATCACCAACCGCCTGATCGGGCTGGCGCGCGAGGGGCACCGCGTGCTGCGGCTGAAGGGCGGCGACCCCTTCGTCTTCGGGCGCGGCGGGGAGGAGGCGCAGGCCCTGGCCGAGCGGGGCATCCCCTTCCGAATCATCCCCGGTATCACCGCGGGCCTCGCCGGCCCGGCCTACGCCGGCATTCCGGCCACCCACCGTACGGCGAACCAGGCGGTGATCCTGGCGACCGGCCATTCCTGCGCCGGCGGGCCGGACTGGAAGGCGCTGGCCGCGACGGGCGCGCCGCTGATCCTCTACATGGCCTGGAAGGGCCTGCCCGGCATCGCGGCGGCATTGATGGAGGGCGGACGGCCCGCCGACACGCCGGTCGGCGTGGTGACCGACGCGACGACCGAGCGGCAGCGCGTGCTGGTGACCTCGCTCGGCACCTGCGTCGCGGATCTGGAGGCGAGCGGGATGGAGCCCCCGGCCATCATCGTGATCGGCGAGGTGGTGCGGCTGCGCCCCGTGCTCGACTGGCTGCCCAATGAGCTTCCCCATGGCTGAGGCCCCCATGTCCGAGGCTGCACCGCGCGGGCTGATCGTCGGGGCGCCGGCGTCGGGCACCGGCAAGACCACCGTCACATTGGGTCTGCTGGTCGCGCTGAAGGCGCGCGGCCTGCGCGTCGGCGCGGTGAAGGCGGGGCCGGACTACATCGACCCGGCCTTCCATCAGGCGGCGACCGGGCGGCCCAGCGTCAACCTCGACAATTGGGCGATGGGGCCGGACCTGCTGGACTCGCTGGCCCGGCGCGCCGGGGACGGCACCGACCTGCTGGTCTGCGAGGCGCTGATGGGCCTGTTCGACGGGGTGGCGGGCGTCGGGGCGACCGGCACCGGGGCCACGTCGGAACTGGCCGCACGCACCGGCTGGCCGGTGATCCTGGTGGTCAACGCCAAGGGCCAGTCGCAGTCCGCCGCCGCCCTGGTCAAGGGCTTCGCCACCTACCGCGACGATGTCCGGATCGGCGGGGTGATCCTGAACAACGTCGCCAGCCCGCGCCACCTCGCCCTGGCCGGCGGCGCCATCGAGGCGCTGGGCATCCCCGTCCTCGGTTCGCTTCCCCGCACCCCCGACGTGATCCTGCCCGAACGCCATCTCGGCCTGATCCAGGCGGAGGAGACGGCGGACCTTCAGGAACGTCTGGCGGCGCTCGGCCGCTTCATCGCGCAGCATGTCGATCTCGACCGGGTGGCCGCTCTGGCAACCCCCTCCCGCGCGCCGGAGGGGAGCTTCGCGCCCGCCCTGCCGCCGCTGGGCCAGCGCATCGCCATCGCGCGCGACACTGCCTTCACCTTCGTCTACCCGCATTTGCTGGAGGGCTGGCACGCGGCGGGCGCCGAGGTGACGCACTTCTCTCCGCTGGCCGACGAGGCGCCGCCCGACGACGCGGACGCCGTCTATCTGCCCGGCGGTTATCCCGAACTGCACGCCGGACGACTCGCCGCCGCCGGACGCTTCCGCGACGGGATGCACCGCGCCGCCACCCTCGGGCGCCCCATCTACGGCGAGTGCGGCGGCTACATGACGCTGGGCGAGTCGCTGGAGGACGCGGCGGGCACCACCCATCCGATGCTCGGGCTGCTGGGGGTGCGGACCTCCTTCGCCAAGCGCAAGCTGCATCTGGGATACCGCCGCGCCGTCCTGCTGGGCGACACGCCGCTGGGCCGGGCGGGCACCGCGCTGCGCGGGCACGAGTTCCACTACGCCTCGATCCTCGACCGCGGGGCCGACGAACCGCTGGTCACCGCCATGGCGGCGGACGGGTCGGACCTCGGGCCGCTCGGCGGGCGGCGCGGCAGCGTCTTCGCCTCCTTCTTTCATGTAATTGCAGCGGACCGATGAGCGACCACGCCTTCGCACCGGAAGAGCGGGACGCGCTCTACAAGGCGATCTTCTCGCGCCGCGACGTGCGCGGGCAGTTCGCCCCCGACCCGGTGCCCGACGCGGTGCTGACCCGCGTCCTGACCGCCGCGCATCACGCGCCATCGGTCGGCTTCATGCAGCCGTGGAACTTCATCGTCGTCCAGGACCCGGCGGTGAAGGCGCGGGTCCACGCCGACTTCACCCGGGCCAACGAGGAGGCCGCCGCCCTCTTCACCGGGGAACGCAAGGCGCTCTACAGTCGCCTGAAGCTGGAAGGCATCCGCGAGGCGCCGGTCAACCTGTGCATCACCTGCGACCGTGAGCGCTCCGGCCCGGTGGTGCTGGGGCGGACGCACATTCCGACCATGGACCTCTACTCCTGCGTCTGCGCGGTGCAGAATCTCTGGCTGGCCGCCCGGGCGGAGGGGCTGGGCGTCGGCTGGGTCAGCATCCTGCACGAGGACAGGCTGCGCGAGGCGCTGGGCATCCCGGAGCGGATCGTGCCCGTCGCCTATCTCTGCCTCGGCTACGTCTCCCACTTCCACGAGACGCCGGAACTGGAGAAAGCCGGCTGGCGCAGCCGGCTTCCCCTGGAGGACCTCGTCTTCCGCGACCGCTGGGGCGGGACGACGTAAGAACCGCCGTCAGGCCCCGAAGCCGCCGTCGATGGTCTGGAACGAGCCGGTGATCATCGCGCCGTGCGGACCGGCGACGAAGGCGGTCAGTTCGGCGACCTCGCTGGCGTGGGCGTGGCGCTTGATCGCCATGAAGCCGTGCATGGCGGCGGCCATCGGGCCGTCGGCCGGATTCATGTCGCTGTGGGTCGGCCCCGGCTGGATGGCGTTGACGGTGATCCCGCGGTCCCCGAAGTCGCGCGCCAGACCGCGCACCATGCCCTGGACCGCCGCCTTGGTGAGCGCGTAGGCGGCACCGCCCGCGAAAGGCATGCGGTCGCCGTTCACCGACCCGATGACGATGATGCGCCCCGGCCCGGTCATGTGGCGCGCCGCCTCGACCGCGGCGTGGTAGGGCCCGCGCACGTTGATGTCGATCATGCGGTCAACCTCGTCGGGGTCGAAGGTCAGCGGATCACCGATCATCGCGACCCCGGCGTTGACGACCAGCACGTCCAGCGCGCCACGCCCGGCCACCGTGGCGATCACCGCGTCGCGGTCGGCGCTGTCGGTGCGGATCGCCTCGGACCCGGTCTCGGCGGCCAGCGCCGCGGCGGCCTCCGCCGAACCGGCGTAGGTGAAGGCGACCTGCCCGCCGCCTGCCGCGAAACGCTGGACGATGGCCTTGCCAATGCCCCGGCTGCCGCCCAGCACCAGGATGTTCTTGCCCGCGAAGTCGCTCATGATCGGTTCCTTGATTTAATGTAGTGACCGCTATATAAAATCAGCGAGGGGCATCGCGCAAGGATTTTTTATAGTGGTCGCTACAAAAAAATCGGAGCCGCGCGGACGGCGGCGTTCCTTCGATGTGGACGAGGCTGTGGAGACGGCGATGCGCCTGTTCCACGCCCGCGGCTACGACGCGGTCGGTGTGGCCGAACTGGGCGCCGAGCTGGGCATCAAGCCGCCGAGCTTCTACGCCGCTTTCGGCAGCAAGGCCGGGCTGTTCGAACGGACCTTGCGGCGCTACGCGGCGGGCGAGGCCAACGTCTTCGCGCGGGCGCTGGCGGCGGGCGGTGATGTGGCGACGGTGATCGGACGGACGCTGGCGCTCGCCGCCGAGCTTTATCCCGGCCAGGGCGGAACGGCGGGGTGTCTCGTGCTCGACGGGGCGCGCAACAGCGCCGACCCCGAGGCGCAGGCCCTGGCGGACGCGGCCAAGCGGGAGGGCCGCGCCGCGGTTCGCGACTTCATCGCCACCGAAGCGCCGGACCGCGCCGACGCGCTGGCCGATCTGGTGGTGGTCGCGATGATGGGGATGTCGGCCGCCGCCCGCGACGGCGCGGACCGGGAAAGGCTGGAGCGGGTGGCCGCCATGATGGACCGCGCCTTCCGCCGGGAGCTGGCGGGCGCCTGACCGGTTCCCCCTGCGGTGGATAGTGCAGGATTTTCGCCACGTCTTGGTCCTTACGGCTGACCGGCGGGCGGTGCAGGATCAGCGGCAGCCGGGAAACTCCCGCATCCCCATTGAGGACCAACCGCCATGCCCCCGCGTCTCGACTACCACGCAACCGCCCCCGCCGGCATGAAGGCCCTCGCCGGCGCGCACGGCTACGTCAGCCAGTGCGGGCTTCCGGTCACGCTGATCGATCTCGTGTACCTGCGCGTTTCGCAAATCAACGGCTGCGCCTATTGCATCGACCTGCACAGCCGCGATCTGTTGAAGAACGGCGTCACCATCGACAAGCTGGTGCTGGTGCCGGTCTGGCACGAGGCCGAAGCGCTGTTCACCGACCGTGAGCGCGCCGCGCTGCGCTGGGCGGAGACGGTGACGCAGGTGGCCAACACCGCCGTCCCGGATGCGGAGTTCCAGGCGGTGTCGGCCCAGTTCTCCGAGAAGGAGGTGGCCGACCTGACGATCGCCATCGGCCTGATGAACCTCTACAACCGCCTCGCCATCAGCTTCCGCACGGTTCCCGCCGCGGCCCGCTGAGCGCGGTCCGCCGGATCAGTCATGCCGGATCAGCCGTGCCGCCTCACCAGCTCGGCCAACCGGCGGCAGTCGTCGGACAGGCGCCGTTCCTGAAGGTTGGTGATGCCCAGCAGCAGGCCCCGGGGGCGAGCGGCCTCCGGGCCATCGGCGTACCAGGGCGACAGCGGCACCGGAGCGAGGCCGTCCGCCTGCGCCGCCGCGGCGATGGCGATGTCGCGGCTGCCCGGTGGCAGGACCAGCCGGACCGACAGGCTCCCCGACGCCTCCACCGCCATTGGCGACTCCGCTCCCACAGCGTCACGCATGGCCGCCAGAAGCGCTTGCTGGCGGACGGCGTAGAGCCGCTTCATCCGGCGCAGGTGTCGGAAGTAATGCCCGCCCGCCATGAAGTCGGCCACCGCCCGCTGCATTGCCGCCGCCGGAGCCGGGGACAGGCAGGCGGCGGCCTCGCCGAACAGGCCGGCCAGCCCCGGCGGCACCATCAGGAAGCCGAGCCGCAGCGCCGGGGTGATCGTCTTGCTGAAGGTGCCGGCGTGCAGCACCCGCCCATCACGGTCGAGGGAGGCCAGCGCCGGAGCGGCCCGGCCCTTCAACTGCAGTTCGCTGAGATAATCGTCCTCGACGATCCATGCCCCGGCCCGCGACGCCCATTCCAGCAGGGCGAGGCGGCGCTGCAACGTCATGGTCACGCCGAGCGGCGCCTGCTGGCCGGGCGTCACCACGGCCAAGCCCGCCGACGGCGCCCGTGCGAGTCCCGCATCCACGTCGATCCCGGCGGCGTCCGCCGGCACGGGCACCACGGTCAGGCCGGCGAGGTGAAGGGCGCGGCGGGTCAGGGGAAAGCCGGGCTCCTCCATCCAGGCGGTGGCGCCGTCGAGCCGCAAGGCCCGAATCACCAGCCCGAGCGCGCCGGAATAGCCTGCCGTGATGAAAATCTGCTCCGGCGTGCAGCGGATGCCTCGGGCGATGGCCAGCACGGCGGCGATCTCGCGCCGCAAATCCGGATGGCCGCGAGGATCGGGATAGCCGACCGGGGCCGCCGCCGCGGCCCGAGCGGCCCGCCCGACGATCCGGGACCACAGCGTGAAGGGGAAGGCGTCCTGCGCCGGCACGCCCATCTGGAAAGGCAGCGGCGCCCGCTCGACACTGGAGAACAGTTCCAGGATCGACGGGGCCTTGACCGGCCCGTCGGGGGACGGCCCCGCCATGGCCCCCTCGGCCACCCGCGTCCCCGCGGCGCCCAGGCCGACCGCAAGCTGTTCGTCAATCAGCCGCTCATAGGCGTCGCGCACCGTGCCGCGGGACACCCCGAGTTGCACAGCCAGATCCCGCCAGGACGGCAACCGCGCCCCTCCGGCCAGCCGGCCATTGCGGATGGCGTCGCGCAAGGCGGCGTGGATCTGTGCGGACAGCGGAACCTTCGTGGTCCGGCTGAGGGCGATGTTCAGAGTTTCCGGCGGCGGCAGGGCGGGCATGGGCCGCAGGATAGCGCAACCCTGTCCGTCCGCAATCCAACGCAAGCCCCCCGGTTTCACGCCGGCTGGCCCCGGCGTCCGGCGCGTCGTGAACGAAAAAAAGGCCGGAGCAATCGCTCCGGCCTTGAGTCTAGGGAGGAAACGCCCCGAGAATGGGCTGGCGGAGAATAGGAGCACCCCTTTCGAACTGGTATTACCAATCAGGAATAGGTGCAGTGCAGCACCCGCATAGGCCAGGGTTGCCCTGTGAGCAACGGCGTCGCAGCTGAACTGACCACTTCTTCCGTTCGTGGGAGGTTTAAAAAACCCAAAACCTACCGTGGTATATTCCAGGGACTCACCCTCGCCTGCATGTGTGGAGATAGTTATGGGTCAGAGACTCGCGATTTTCGTAGCTTTTGTCTTAACATTGAGCGGCTGTGTTGCTATGACACCAGCCACCCCGGAGGTTTCCGTCAAGGATTTCCCAGAAATTGGCAAGACCGTCACTCGCGAAGTCGGCGAAACAATCATTGATCAGGAAAATATTAAAGTCTTTCCTGCAGCCTATTTCAGCCATGATCTCAAATATGCCATGACTGCATTGTATGTCGGCTTCCGAAAAGATACCCCATATGTGGCAGATCAGATCATCAACGGCCAAAAAGCTTACTGTGGACAGGGATTTATTTGCGGCGGGTTTAACAACGATTGCCAGGAAGGGCAGCCCGTCTGCTTTGTTAAGGGAAAATCATCGTCCCAAATTGATGTTCTGGGAAAATTTGGACTCGAAGCCATCAACATCAATCCGAACTTGATCCGGTATAGCCGCGCGGCCGCGTTCGACAGCGTTGGTTTCCGGCGCTACCTCGTCTACACCGGCAAGTCTGGGCCGGTAATTCATCTCGGATACAAGGAGCATACCAGCGAGCTCGACCGCCCGGCCTTTTCGCAGGATCTGAAATTCGATCTCTCAGAGAGTCGAGTCATCGGCTTCAAGGGAGCCCGATTTGAAATACTCTCAGCAACGAGCACCGAGATTACCTACAAGATGCTCACCGGCTTCGCGGACCGCACCGACTAATCCGCCCCGCGGCCGTGCAGGAGCATCCGCTCCCACAAGCCGCGTCCGCCATTTGAGAGCAGGCGCAAAGCCTGCTCGGGCAAGCTTTAGACTCGCCGAAGTCAATGGCCTTTCGGCATTTCCTCCGTCCTATGGTGTTCAGGTGCCGTCCCGTCGTGGAACGGGGCGATTTGTCATCCTCGGTACAGCTTCACCACCGACGCGCGAACGCGCATAATCCGGCGCGGAACTGGGGGTGCGGCCCGCAGCGGAAACGGCCGTGCGGGCGCTGGATGGGGAACGACGGCATGGGATTCGGCAGGGGCGTCTGGCTACGCCCGGTGGTCGCGCTGGTTCTCGGGATTCTAACCAGCGAGATTTCGGCCGGCGGACCTGCGTGGGCGGACCCCACCCGCTTCACCATCCTCTACGCCCACAGCACGACCGAGTTGGAGGACGTGCAGGGACGCGGCGGCATCGCCCGGCTCGCCACGCTGGTCCGGCAGGAACGGGCAGCGGGCGGAACCGTGCTGGTACTGCACGGCGGGCAGGCGCTCGCCCCCTCCGTCCTGTCCTTCTACGACCAGGGCGCGCACGTCATCGACCTGCTGAACGGGGTCGGCATCGACGCCATGGCGGCGCTGAACCGGGAATTCCATCACGGTGACGACGTGCTGATGACCCGCGCCTTCGAAGCGAACTTCCCCATGGTCGTCTCCAACGCGGTGGACCGCCAGACGGGCAAGCCGCTGGACGGGCTGGAGGACCGGGCGATGCTCAACGCCGGGCCGGTGCGCGTCGGGGTGCTGGCCGCGACGCCGGCGCGGACGGGGGAAATCACCCGCTCGCCGCGCACCGACTTCCTGCCGCCGGGTCCGGTGCTGGCCCAGAAGGCGAAGGACCTCCGCAACGCCGGCGCCGATCTGGTGGTGGCGCTGACCGGCGATTCCGGCGGCACCCACCGCGAGGTGATCGCCTCCGGCGCCGCCGACATCGTGCTCTACCAGGACCGCGGGCGGGTGGTCGCCGTGGAATATGACGGCAAGACCCTGAACGCGACGGTGGAGCCGCAGGCCGCCTGGGCGCTGGCCCTGGACATCACCGCCGAAAAGGTGACCAAGGGCGGCGCCACGCGCACCGTGTGGAGCAGCGGCGTGCGCGCCATCGACACCGCCACCGTGGCGCCGGACCCGGCTCTCGACGCCCAGGCCAAGGCCTACCGCGCCCGGCTGGACAGCATGCTGGGCATGCAGGTGGGCCGGCTGGACACCCCCATCGACACGCGGCGCGAGGCGGTGCGCGCCGGCGAGAACGCCTTCGCCAACACCGTCGCCGATTCGCTGCGCGAGGCGCTGGAGGCCGACGTGGCGCTGATCAACGGTGGCTCCTTCCGCGGCGACCGGGCCTATGCGGCGGGCACGGTGTGGACGCGTCGGGACATCCAGACCGAGTTCCCCTTCCACGACACCGCCGTGCTGATCGAGATCACCGGGCAGCAGCTCCGCGACGCGCTGGAGTTCGGCTTCTCCGGGATCGAGCAGTTGCAGGGCCGCTTCCCGCATTTGTCCAACGCCCGCGTCACCGTCGACGCGTCCCGCCCGCCCGGCCAGCGGGTGGTGGCGCTGACGGTGGGCGGCAAACCGGTCGAACCAACATCCCGCTTCCGGCTGGCCACCGGCAGCTATCTGGCCAGCGGAGGCGACGGCTATGCGATGCTGGCCGCCGCCCCGCGGCTGGTGGACGATCGGGACGCCGATTTCGTCTCGACCATCCTGGCCGGCCGGATCGCCCGGACGGGCGGCTTCGCGCCGCAGCTGGACGGCCGCCTGACGGTCCGGCGGTAGCGCAAGAATGGACGCCGCGCCGCCCTCCGCCGACCGCGCCGACGCCCCCCTGCGCCGCCGGCGCGCGCGCGCCGGCATCGTGCTGCGCATCTCCATCGGCCTGACCATCATGACGATGCTGGTCCTGCTGGTCGGCGTCGTGTCCCTGTCCTCCTTCCAGCTGTTCCGGGGGGAGGTGTCGGTCCTTTCCTCGACCACCCTGCCGAAGGTCATCACCAGCGCGGAGCTGCGCGGCTCGCTCCAGAAGCTGGTCGCCCGCCTGCCGGTCCTGGCCGGGGCAGCCACCACCCCGCAGCGCCGGGCCATCTACGACGAGCTGATCAGCGAACTGGAGTTCCTGCGGAAGTTGGTCGAGCGCATGCGCGACCTCCACCAGCAAGGCGAGCCGGCCGGCGACGGCGAAAGCGACGAGCTGCGGCTTTTGGAGCAGGCCCAGTCCACCCTGTTGATCCTGGCGGCGACGGTGGCCGACCTGAACGCGGAGGTCGGGCGGCAGATCGACGCCGGCGCCCGCCAAGCGGATGCGATCCGCGCCCTGGCGCAGCTCGCCGACGCGCTGGAGCGGCTGCCGGGAGCGGAACCCGGAACCGGACCGGCCACAGCGCCGCCGGGCGGTGGCGGAACGCTGGGCGCCTGGGCGGTGCGGGCGGGCGCGCTGATGGCGCGGGCCGCCGGGGCGATGCAGACCGACCATCTGAATCGGTTGCGGGTGGAGCGCCGCAACGCCGAACACACGCTGGCCGAGTTGGGCCGCTTGGCCGCCGCCACCCCCGAGCCGGAAGGCTCCGCCATGGAACGCATCCGGGCCGACCTCGCCGCGATCCTGGTGGCGCCGGACGGGCTGTTCGACAGTTCCGCCGAGCGGCTGCAGGCGCGCAACCGCGCCCAGGCGCTGTCCAGCCAGTCACGCGTCCTGGTCGAGACGGTGGACCGCTTCACGCTGGCCCTGTTCGACACCATCCACGACCAGTCCACCGACCGCACCGGCGATCTGGCGGCGATGATCCAGGAGCGCTCGCGTCTGGTGATGGTGCTGGGCGGCGCCTCCATCCTGCTGGCCATCCTGGTGCATCTGTTCTTCCGGCGTTTCCTCACCTCGCGGCTGGTCGCGCTGAACGGCGCGGTGCTGGCCCGTTTGTCCGGCAGCGATGCAACCGTACCGGTGGCGGGCAACGACGAGATCACCGACATCGCCGCCTCCATCCGCTACTTCATCGACGAGATCGACCGGCGCCAGATGGATCTGGCCGACAACGAACGGCGCTTCCGCGACCTCGTCGAGGGTTCCATCCAGGGCATCATCATCCACCGCGATTTCCGCCCGCTCTACGCCAACGACGCCTTCCTGCAGATGCTGGGCAGCAGCCTGGACCGCACGCTGCGGGTGCGCTCGGTGCTCGACTTCATCGCCGAGGACAGCCGGCCCCTGGTCGAGGACAACTACCGGCACATCGTCGCCACCGGCCTGCCCAGCGAGCGGCGGCGGCTGCGCGCCCGCCGGCTGGACGGATCGGAGCGCTGGATCGAACTGACCAGCCGCCGCATCGACTGGAAGGGGGAGACCGCCGTCCAGTCCATCGTCGTGGACGTGACCCGCGAGGTCGAGGCGGAGGCGGCGTTGCGCCGGTCCCGCGATGCGGCCGAACAGGCGCTGCGCGAGTTGAAGGAAACCCAGGCGAGCCTGATCCAGGCGGAAAAGATGGCCTCGCTCGGCCAGCTCGTCGCCGGGGTTGCGCACGAGGTCAACACGCCGATCGGCATCACCATCACCGGCGCCTCGCAGCTCGCCGTGCAGTTCGAGGAGCTGACCCGCCAGATCGCCGCCGGGGCCATCAAGAAGTCGGAGTTCCAGCGCTTCCTGGCCGACGGCGGGGAGATGGCGCGGCTGATCCTGTCCAACAGCATGCGCGCCGCCGATCTGGTGCAGAGCTTCAAGATGGTTGCGGTGGACCAGTCGAGCGACGAGCGCCGCCGGTTCGAGCTGAAGACCTACATCGGCGAGCTGCTGCGCAGCCTGCGCCCGACCTACAAGGACGTGGCCGGCCTGGACATCGGCGTGGACAGTCCGGACGATCTGGAGCTGGATGGCTATCCCGGCGCCCTGTCGCAGATTCTGACCAACCTCGTCCTCAACGCGTTGACCCACGCCTTCACGCCGCACCATCCGGGCCGGCTGAGCATCACCGCCCGCCTGCTGCCGCAGGATCAGATCGAACTGACGGTGGCCGACGACGGGCTGGGCATCCCGTCGGACATCCTGCCGAAGATCTTCGATCCCTTCTTCACCACCCGCCGCGGCAGCGGGGGCAGCGGGCTGGGGCTGCACATCGCCTACAACCTCGTCACCGGCACTCTGCGCGGCACCATCACCGTGCAGAGCATTCCCGGCGAGGGCACCCGCTTCACCCTGCGCTTCCCGCGCGTCACACCGACGGCGGGGACGACGGTGGGAAAGGCGGAGATGGTGTGATCAGGCGGCGCTCTGAAAAGGGGAGGTCAGCGCACCTCACCCTCGAACCAGTGGCGGCCCTTGCGGTCCTCCACCTCGATCACCCAGACATCGGGATCGTAGCGGGTCTGGCGGGCGATGTAGGCGTCGGCGGTGGCCTCGTCCACCGGCTCGGTGCCCGTGCCGCGCGACCAGCGCAGCCGCTCCTCCTCGCGCACCTGGACCAGCACGTTGAAGGTCCGGTCCAGCCGGTTCAGTTTCAGGATGACCGTGCCGCGGCTGGGGTCCCCCTTGCGCAGAACCATCATCGTGACGCCCTCCGCGTCGGCGGCGCGGATGTGCGCCATCACCCAGAGATGCGTCGGCAGACGGTCGTCCATGGAAATCCTCGCTCCGGGAAGGGTCGGGGGCTCGCCTTCGGCACGGCCCCGGTGTAGACAACGGGCATGGCGACACTCCTGGACGTTCTCGACGCCGCCGTCAACCACCACATGGCCGGGCGCCTCGCCGAGGCGGCGCAGGATTACCGCGTCGTGCTGGCGGTGGAGCCGGCGCAGCCCGACGCCCTGCATCTGCTCGGCGTGGCGGAGGCGCAGCACGGCGGCCATGGCGCGGCAGCGTCGCTGATCGCCCGCTCGCTGCGCCTCCGCCCCGACGCGGCGTCGCCCTGGGCCAACCTCGGCGGCGCCCTGCGCGTCCTCGGCAACGCGGAGCGGGCCGGCGCCGCGCTGACCCGCGCCCTGGCCCTCGACCCCGCCTTGGCCGACGCGCTGACCAACCTGGGGTCGGTGCGCCACGCGCTGGCCGACTACCCCGCCGCGCTGGCGTGGCTGGAGAGGGCGGAGCGGCTGCGCCCCGACCATCCGGACACCGCGCTCAACCGCGGCGTGGTGCTGCGTGACGCGCGACGCTTCGCGGAGTCCGACGCCTGCCTGGATGCCCTGTTGGCCTCCCGGCCCGACCACGCCGAGGCGCATCTGGCGCGCGCGGTCGGCCGGCTTGTCCGGGGCGACCTGCGCGCCGGATGGGACGAATTCGAGTGGCGCCCGCGCCGCCTGTCCACTCCCCCTTGGACCGGCGAGCCGCTGGACGGTCGGCGCATCCTCCTGCACGCCGAGCAGGGATTCGGCGACACCATCCAGTTCGCCCGCTATGCTCCGCTGGTGGCGCGCGCCGGTGGCCGGGTGATCCTGGACGTGCACCCGTTGCAGTTCCGTCTGCTGCGCTCGCTGGGACCGGAGATCGAGGTGCTGGTGCGCGGCCCCGCCCCGGCGCCGCACGACCTCCACTGCCCGCTGATGAGCCTGCCGCGCGCCTTCGGCACCGACTTGGCAAGCATCCCCGCTCCTCCCGCCTACCTCGCCGCCGAGGCGGACGAGGTGGCGCGCTGGGGCCGCCGGATCGCCGAGGTCGATACGGGGACGGCCACGGGGCCGCGCGTCGGCCTCGTCTGGGCGGGCAACCCGAACCACCGCAACGACCGCAACCGCTCCATCCCCGTCGCGCGGCTGGCCCCTCTGCTCGACACGCCGGGCCTGCGGCTGTTCAGCCTGCAGACCGGAGACGCCGGGGCAGCCCGGCCTTCCGCCCTGCCCGACCTGACCGCGGGCGTCCGCGATTTCGCCGACAGCGCGGCCATCCTGGCGAATCTCGACCTTGTCATCGCGGTGGACACGGCGACCATCCATCTGGCGGGCGCGCTCGGCGTCCCGGCATGGCTGATGCTGCCCTACGCGCCGGATTGGCGCTGGCTGCTCGACCGCGCGGACAGCCCCTGGTACCCGTCGCTGCGCCTGTTCCGGCAACCCCGCCCCGGCGACTGGGACAGCGTCCTGCGCGCCGTCGCCACGGAGCTGGAGCGGTTCGCCGCTGTTCAGTTGGCGCCGCAGAAGCAGTCGTAGGGATCGTTCCCGCTCCAGGCTGGGAGAGGCACCGCGGCCGGCAGCGCCGGCATCTCCATCGCCGGCAGGGTGGCGTTAAAGGCGGCCACATCGAAGGGGCGCGGGTCCGGCGGATCGAAGCGGAGTGGAGCGGCGCTCAGCGCGTGCCCCAGAAGGGCCGCCCCCAGCAACGGTATCAGAAGTTGCTCCACCCGGTCCAAGCCGCCCTCCCCCGGCGGCCCCACCGCCGGTGTGTGTCCCGTTTCCCCTCCCCCCTTCTACCGCAGGCCCCGTCCGGCCATGCCCTGTCCTTAGGTCATATCATTCGGACGGGAGCTTTCTTCCCTCCCCCCGCACGGGCTGCTAGGCCAATTTTTCCCAGCGCGCGGCAAAAAGAGGGCCGGCGTGGTCGCCCCAGAAGCTTATCCATAAAATTCAGTGTGTTAGAGAAAGCCCGGAAGTTGGCATCGTCCTTGCTTACCCGAATGGCAACGATTTTTGCCCTTCCGTTTGGAGATCCCTGGCCATGAGCATCTTCGGTTCGATGACCACCGCCGTCCTCGGCCTGAGCGCGCAGTCGAAGGCCCTCGGTCACATCTCTGACAACATCGCCAACGCCTCGACGGTCGGCTACAAGCGGGTCAACACCGCCTTCGAGACGCTGGTGCTGCAATCCAACGAGCGGTTGCACGCACCGGGCGGCGTGACGGCGGCGCCCGTCTTCATGAACAACATCCAGGGCAACCTGACCCAGGTGCAGAGCCCGACCAACGCCGCCATCCAGGGCCAGGGCTTCTTCAGCGTGTCCAAGCTCAGCCGCGGCCTGACCGGCCCCGGCCAGCAGGGCGAGACGGTGCAGACCCAGACCGGCACGCTGAACGCCGACAACGTCTATTACACCCGCGTCGGCGACTTCGAACTGGACAAGAACCGCTATCTGGTGAACAGCGCCGGCTTCGCGCTGAACGGCTGGATCGTCGACGACGTGACCGGCCAGTTGAAGAAGGACGTGGTGCAGCCGCTCCAGGTCAACACCCTGACCGACAAGCCGCAGTCGACCAACAGCATCACGCTGGGCGCCAACCTGCCGGCCACCCCGACGCCGGGCGTGCCGATCCCGTCCTCCAGCATCCAGGTCTACGACACCCAGGGCAACGCCCGGACCATCCAGTTCAACTGGCGCCAGGACGCCGCCAACGCGTGGCGCCTGGGCATCGACGCGCCGGGCAGTTCGACCCATCCGGTCGCCGGCACCTTCCCTGGGGGCGCCGTCGCCCTGGCGAAAGGCAGCCAAGTTGCCGGTGTGACACCGGTGGCTCAGGTCAGCCAAGTGCTGGTCAACGGCACGACCTCGACGCCGGCCTCGTCGATCACTATCGGAGGCCGCGTCAATTACTACCCGAACGGAGATTCGCAGGACAATGTCCGAATCGGTGACGTCTACACTCTGAACATCAACAACGAGCCCCCTATTTCTTTCACGGTAACCGCCGCCAACATTGGAACCCATTCGAAATACTCGGAAATTGCAGAGGCGTTGGCTGGCCAAGTGCCAGCCCCCTACAGAGCCGAAGTCGACAAGAATGACCCGCGCCGCATCACGGTGGCGATGGCGGACGGCACGCCAGTCAAAGTCAGCGGTTCCGTCACCAGTGCCGCGACGCAACTCAACACGATCAGCGGCCCCTCGACCAACCTGACCGGTTCGGCAAGCGGCGACCAGCGCAGCACCTTCACCTTCACTGGCTCCGCCATCGATGTGGGCGATGAATTCCGCATCACTGTGGCGGGCACTGAGTTCAAAACGCGCGTCACCTCGGCCAACATCGGCTCGCTGGCGGACGTCAACGGCGTGGTCGCCGACTTGGTCTCCCAAATCAATGCCGCCGTGCCGCCGCTGGGCATTAACGCCTTGATCGGAACGGCCACGGTCCCAGCCGGTACTGCCAATCAACTCGTGCTGGACGGCACGAACACGACGGAAACCTTCACGGCGAGCTATGGGGTGACCAACGCCGACAACCGCAAGAACGAGATCACGGCCTCCACCCCCGTAGACTTTTCGGTAATACCGGCGACCACCACCCAGGCAACCACCGCCGCCCTGCCCGAAATCACCCAAGTCGCCTTCTCTGCGTCGACTGCCCTTAAGGTGCCGGATCAATACATCGTCAACGTGTTGGGACGGGAATTCAAGACAACCATCTCCTACTCGAACATCAACACGTTGAAGGACATGGAAGGCGTCGTGAACGATCTGGTGTCTCAGATCAACGACGCCGGGTTGGCGGTGCAGGCTTCGCGCAACACCTCGGGCGCGCTGGTTCTGACAGGTTCGGCGAACAACACGCCGCTGGCCGTCAGCAGCAGCAAGCTGGACATCACTGCCACCGACAATGTGCGGGTGGGCGACAGCTACACCGTGCGGGTGGACGGCGTGCCCTACGCGGTCTCGGTGACTGCCGATAACATCCTAACCATGGGAACCTATGGCGGCATCGCCAACGCGCTGGCCGCCCAGATCAACTCGGCCCGGCCGCAGGCGCCGGTCATCGCGTCGGTCGTGAACTCCCAGTTGCAGATCACCGCCCGCAACCCCGGCACGCCCATCGATGTTAAACAGGAAATGACGCCGGCCACCGCCACCGCGAACCGTGTGACCGGCCCGACGATCAGTGCCCCGTCAGAATCGCGCGGGCAGCGCCAGGAGTTTTCCTACCCACAGACGCAGATCGACATCGGCGACGTCTATTCGGTGTCGATCGACGGCAAGCCGATCTCGGTGAAGGTGGACAAGTCCAATTACGGCAACTTCGAGGACATCAACGGCGTCCTGCAGGAACTGGCGAACCGCGTCAACGCCGCCAATCTGAACGTCGTTGCCACCACATCGGGCGGCCGGCTGACCCTCACGCACAACACCTCCGTCACCGGCAAATTCGAGGCGAAGGCGAGCATCCAGAACGCTGAAGGCGCCGGCGGCACGCTGACCGCCTCCACCACCACCTCCAACGTGGCGGGCGTGCGGCAGTCGGAAGCGGTGACGCTGACCGGCACACCGGGCGACAAGGGCGCCGAGTACACGGTCATCGTCAACGGTTCCCCCATCACCTACCGCACGACGGGCGAGGAGACCTCGATGGAGACCATCGCGGCCAGCCTCGCCAATCTGGTGAACAAGAACACCTCCCTACCGGTAACGGCCAGCGCCGAGGGCAGCGTGCTGAAGCTCGTCGCAAAGACGGCGACCGGCACCGCAGAGGACCAGTTCACGCTGGAAACGGCAAGCAAGGCTGGCGACACGCCCGCGCACATCCTGCTGAACTTCGGTACGGAAACCGGCAACGTCGGCACCATCACCAGCATCAGCACCGCCAAGGCTGGCACCGGAAACGCCGTGACCTCGGCCAACCAGTCGGTGGGGGCGGACGCCAACGTGACCTTCACGGTGGACTACGGCTTCGGCCCGCAGCAGATCACGCTGAACCTCGGCCAGATCGGCAAGTCGGGCGGTGTCACCCAGTTCGCCGGCAACGAGATCAACGTGCGCGAGCTGGTGCAGGACGGCGCCTCGCGCGGCCAGTACAAGGAGGTGGTCTACGGCGACAACGGCGACGTGATCGTGAACTACGACAACGGCCGCAGCCGCACCATCGGGCGCATTCCGGTGGTCACCTTCAACAACCCCAACGCCCTGCAGCGCGAAGCGGGCGGCGTCTACATCGAGACGGACGACGGCGGCCGGCCCAACTTCAACGACCCCGACACCAACGGGGCCGGCGCGGTGGTCGCGAACAGCGTGGAATCCTCCAACGTGGACATCGCGGACGAGTTCACCAAGCTGATCGTCACCCAGCGCACCTACTCCGCCAACACCAAGATCGTCACGACCTCCGACGAGATGCTCCAGGAAGTCCTCGGCCTGAAGCGCTAAACGCGGTCCTGACCACGCGGGCGGGCGCGCGACCCGCGCCCAGCCCGGCCTATCCCGCAGACGAAAGGTCCAACGACCATGTCCCTCTTCGGCGCCCTCGGCAGCGCGACGGCCAGCCTCCGTGCGGTCCAGGCCCAGGTGAAGCTGGTCTCGGACAACGTCGCCCGCGCCGACGATCCCACCCGCACCCGGCACACCGTGTCGAACGTGCTGGATTCCAACGGGTTCGTCCTTACCTCCCAGTACCGCCGCGAGGTCGATTCCGCCCTGCTCAGCCAGGTGCAGGACCTGACCGCGCGCGAGGGCACCTCCGCCACCAATTCGTCCTACATGCAGAAGCTGGGCGACCTGCTGCGCACGACCAGCGGCAAGCCGCAGTTGAACCAGTACGCCGAAGCCTTCCAGACCGCCTGGAAGGCGGTGGAGACCTCCCCGGAAAGCGAGGTCGCGCAGTACCAGCTCGTCCAGGCCGCCGACACTTTCGCGCGCGAGATCAACCGCGTCTCCCAAGGCGTGGAGGACATGGACCGGGAGATCCAGGGCGATCTCGGCCAGTCGGTCGGCGAGGTGAACCGGCTGCTGAAGGAGATCGAGAGCATCAACAACAACATCGTCTCGCTGCAGGGCTACGGCTCGGCCGGCAACGAGGTGGCCGACAAGCGCGACGGGCTGATCCGCGAGCTGAGCACCTATGTCGGCGTGCGCACGATGACCCGCCCGGACGGCCGCGTCGCCGTCTTCACCCCGACGGGGCTGGCCCTGGTCGACAGCCAGGCGGCAAATCTTTCCTATGAGGGCGGCAATATCAACCTGACGGTGGGCAATCAAGTCACCAACGTCAACCAGCACCTGAAGGAGGGCAAGGTCGCCGCGCTGATGAACCTGCGCGCCGACGGCTCCACCGCGACCCCGCCGCAGCCGGCCAGCGCCGACCCGACCACCGAGGTGATTCGCAAGCTGCGCTCGCAGCTCGACGCCTACGCGCAGATGTTCACCGGTTCGACCAAGCCCGGCGAGCCCACCAGCTTCCGCGACGCCTACGATCAGGCGAAGACGGTGCCGGGCGAGGAGGGCACGCAATTCTTCATGGGCAACGACCGCTTCACCATCCACGTGAACGAGAACCTGCTGAACAACACGAAGAAGCTGAAAAGCGCGGCCGTGAAGGACGTGGTGACGGCGCTCAGCGCCACGGGCCGCAGCTTCCAGGCCGACGGGCTGAAGCTGGAGGGCGCGTCCTTCAGCTCCATCACCAGCAACATCACCGGCGGCTGGATGTCCGCGGCCAAGACCGCGATGGACAAAGGCTCGCTGGACAAGGACTCCCGCCAGATCCTGGAGGAGCGCTACCACGCGACGACCGGCGTCAACATCGACGAGGAAATCGCCAATCTGCAGCAGCTCCAGACCTCCTACGCCGCGTCGGCACGGGTCATGCAAGTGGCCAACACGATGTTTGACGCGCTGGAGGCGATCGTCCGATGAGCTCCGTCACTCAAGTCAGCAGCTATGCCAAGTATCTTGGCCTGGTTCGCAACCTGACCAACGGCCAGAACAAGGTGGACACGCTCTCGGAGCAGCTGACCACCGGCAAGAAGTCCACCGACCTGAACGCCTACGGCGCCGAGACGCAGAAGCTGCTCGCCCTGCGCGCCGAGCTGACCCAGCGCGAGTCCTATGTCCAGAACATCAACACCGCGTCGCCGCGCGTCAAGGCGACCGACACGGTGCTGAACAGCCTGGAGAAGCTGGCCACGGACTGGCAGAGCAGCAACCTGATGCCGTTCCAGCCGGGGCCGGCCACCGTCACCTCCGCCTTCAACGCCAATCCCGACGCGCTGAAGCTGACGGTCAACGGCGACAAGTCCACCTTCACCCAGAACGCCCGCTACACCGTGACCTCCACTCCGTCGAAGGATGGAGTCAACGGTTCGTTCGACGTGACGGTGACCGACGGGCTGGGCGGCAAGACCACCCGCACCATCAACCTGAAGACCGTGCCCCCCAGCGATGGCGGCGGCTACAACTTCAAGATCGACGGCGGCCCGGGCGGAGGCGCGGTGCTGAACCTGAGCTTCGACCAGCTCACCGCGGCGTCGAGCAGCACCTTCAACGTGAGCTGGCCGCAGGCCAACGACATGCGCGACCGGGTCGAGGGCGCGCTGCGCGACATCCAGCAGCTCCTGAACGAGCAGTTCGGCGACCGCTACCTGTTCGCCGGCTCGCGCTACGGCACGGAGCCGGTCGGCGACCTGCTGGCCCAGCCGCAGTCCACCCGCGTGACGCTGAACGGGTCGATGGTCAACGCCGACGATTACTTCGAGGTGTCGATCGACGGCAAGCCCTTCGGCTATCAGGTCCAGCCGGGCGATCCGAAGACCGTCACCTTCGTCGCCAGCACGCTGAACAGCCTGATCCAGTCGGCCAACCCGAAGCTGCCGATCATCGCGTCCGCCGCCAACGGGGTCATCTCGCTGATCAGCGAAGACCCGAGCCAGAAGTTCGACGTGAAGGCGCGCGTCCAGAACTCGATGAACATCGACAACTCGATGACGGCGCCCACGACCATCCAGGCGGCCACCCTGCCGGCGCCCGCCGGCACCGGGCTCAATCAGATCGACAGCTTCGCGCTGACCGGCGACGGTGTGGACATCGGCGACACCTACGAGATCAACGTCACCGTCGGCGACCCGGAGGACCCCTTCAACCGGAAATACTACTCGGAACATCCGGACGAACCGGAGGACCTGCCGCCTTACCAGCAATACACGGTCCGCTACACCGTCACGGAGAAAGACTACAACAACGGCGTCACCGACGTGTCGAAGGTGGCCGACATGCTGCGCGGCGAGTTCGCGAAGACCAGCCCGGTCCCGCCGGTGATCATCGACGCCCCCGGCAACGGATCGACCATCCAGTTGGCCAGCAACAGCACGATGGACCCCAACCATCCGTCGCGCGTGCAGCAGTTCACCACCTCGGTGCGGGCGGTCAACGGCCAGATCGACAACACCATCTCGGTCGCCACCCTGCCGTCGCAGGCCGACGCCCTGACCGACCTGCCCTATGTAGACCCGCCGGACCTGCCCTTCTACGATTCGGAATACATGTCGAACCGGCAGAACAGCAAGGCGTGGGACAAGGCGGCGGTCACCATCGACGACGGCCAGACGCTGACCTACGGCGTCACCAGCGACGACCGTGCCTTCCAGAAGCTGATCGCCGCCTTCCGCATGGCCCACGTCGCCGCGTCCAACCCCGGCAAGTACGAGGAGTACATCACCAAGTCGCGGGAGCTGATGGCCCAGGCCAAGGACGAGGTGCGCTCGGTCCATTCCAAAGTGGCGTCCGACCTCGCAACGCTGGAGGAGAAGAAGACCGCCCACACCACCGCGTCGGCCACGGTGGTCGAGCGCATCGCCGGCATCGAAGGCATCGACGAGACCGAGGTGGCGGCCCGCCTGCGCACCTCCATGAACGCTCTGGAGGCTGCCTATACGGTCGCCGGCCAGCGCCAGAAGCTGTCATTGCTGAACTACATCGCCTGAAGCGGCCCGGCGGTTCCTTCCCCCTTGACGAGGAGGAGACCGCCGCCCAAACGAAAAAGCCGGCGCCCCGAAGGGCGCCGGCTTTTTCTGTCTGAAGCGCGCTGATCTCAGATCGAGATCCGCAGCGACTGGCGCGGCGGCTGGCCGTCCGGAGCGGACACCGGCGGGGCCATCGGGGCGCGCGCCGCCATCTGGGGAGCCGGCGCCGGCTGGCCCGGGGCGACCGTGTCGGGGCGCGCGGTCAGGCCGCTGGCCACCGACCGGTTGATGCTGATGAGCGTCTCCAGCTTCGAGACGTCGAGGTCGATCAGTCGGGCCATCGTCTCGCGATCGACCAGCAGCGACAGGGCGGCGATGTTGGTCCGCACCTCCGGCGGGTGGCCGCAATCCTCTTCGGTCATCGCGGCCTGGAAAATCGTCCACAGGCGCTGGTTCAATTGCAGGGCGGCGCGGAGCGTCTCTTCGTTCACGGGGCTGCGCCCGGCATCGATCAGGCGTCGCGACGCCTCCGCCAAAGCCCAGGCCTCGACATCGCGGGGATTGTCGGAGGTCGGCTTGTTCGCGTATGTCGGTGTCGGCTTCATTCCAAACCCTCGGGACAGGCCGCCGGACAGAGCAATTCTGGATGAGGTCCGGACCAAAAGGATTGTCAGCGATCCTTCAATCCTTGTCAACTTAACGGACCTGTCTCCGATGATTTGCAAGGATTTGTCACGACTTCACGGCAGTCCGGCTGTGGAAGGGCTCGTCATTGCGGGTCCCGGCGTTGCAGTCCCGAGCAATTCTCCCGCCGCCTGTTCGACCGCCTCCACGGAAATGCCATCCATCAGGCCGGTGGCCTGCGGGTCGGCCTTCTGGCGGGCCAGCAATTCGGACCGCGGAACCCGGCTGATCACGGTGCGCGCCGCCACGCCCCACGGGCCGTAGGTCTCCGGGAAACCCGGCCCGAACAGCCCGACGGTCGGCGTGCCGGCGGCGGCGGCGATGTGCATCAGCCCGGAATCGTTGCCGACATAAAGCGCCGCCCGGCGCACGCAGGCCGCCGCGGCCATCGGATCGGTGCGCCCGGTCAGGTCGATGGCCCGCTCGCCCAGCGCCTCCAGGACCGGTCGGGCGCGCGCGCGCTCCGGACCGGCGGCCAGGACGGCGACGCGCCGGCCCGACAGCCGCCCGCCGGGACCGGTCAACCGCGTTGCAAGGTCGGCGAAGCGGTCCGCCGGCCATTCCTTGCCGGTCCAATTCGCGGTCGGGCCGATCGCCAGGAACGGCTCGGCCCCGCCGGGCAGCAGCCGGTCGGCCTCCGTCTCGGCCGCCGCGTCGATCCACAGGCGGGGGGGCGGCGGCGGCGACAGGCCCAGAACCCGCCCGATCTCCTCCACCTTGTGGAGATGCGGGGCGCGGGCGTGGAAGAACCGCCGCTTCGCCAACACCAGACGGCCGACCGCGGAGTTGCGCAGATCGACCACCAGGTCCCAGCGCGTGCCGACGCAGGCCCGCCACAGGTCGACCCAATGCCGCGCCCAGGCCCGTTTCGGCATGGGAATCAGCCGCTCCAGCCCTGGAACCGAGCGGAACAGCGGCGCCGGCAAGGGACCGCAGGCGATGGTCAGCGCGGCGTCCGGATGGCGCTCGCTCAGATGGGCCAGCAGCCCGGTGGAAAGGACCGCGTCGCCCAGCCGGTTTGAGGTGATGAACAGGATGCGCAAGACCCGCTCCGCCCCCTCAGCCCGCCGCGGCTTCGCCGCTGGGCGGCACGCGCCGCCGGAGATTGCGCGACAGGATCCAGGCCGCCGGCGCCAGCGCCGCCACCGGCAGAACATACATCAGCGGCACCAGCACGGTTACCTTGGCGGCGAGGCTGGACAGGCCGAGAACGGCCGCCTGGATGGCCATCACCACGAGCACCGCGGTGGTCACCCGCACCGACTGGCCGCGCCGGTTGAACTCGCCCGACAGCAGGCAGGCCAGCGCCACCAGGGTGTAGACCAGCGCCAGCAAGGGCGAGGACAAGCGGTGGTGCAACTCCGCCAACAGGTCCCGCATCATCTTCGGATCTTCCGCCATCTGGGGCGACGGGTGCAGCAGTTCGTCGGTGGAACGCTCGCGGGCGTCCGGATAGCGTTCGGCGTTGGCGCTGCTCAGCACCTTCAGGTCGACCGCGTAACGTTCGAAGAAGAGCTGGGAGAGCCGGTTGGTCTTGCGGTCCAGCTCCTGCCGGTTGCCGTTGTAGACGACGAAGCGCGCGCCCTCCGACCCGGTCAGCATCACCGCCCGCTCTCCCATGATCGTCACCGGCTTCTCCGGGACGCGCCCGTCATGGATGATCACGTTGTGCAGGTTGGCGTCGCTGTCGCGCTCGCGCACGAAGACGCTGAAGCGGTCGCCCACCTCGTTGAACACGCCCTCGCGCAGGAACAGCTGCGAATAGTCGCTGCGCACGGCGTATTCCATGCGCACCAGCTCCTGGTGCGCGGCGGGCGTCAGCCACAGGTTCAGAACATAGACGACCACCGTCACGCCGAAGGCCAGAAGCATCGCCGGCGCGGCCAGCGCGAAGGGACCGACGCCGGCGGCGCGCATCACCACCAGCTCGCTGTCGGTGGCCAGCCGGTTGTAGGTGAACAGCACAGCCCCGACCAGCGCCAGCGGCAGCACGATGCCGAGGAAGGTCGGCACCGTCAGGACGAGCAGCCACAGGAACACCCGCATCGGCGCCCCGGCTTCCACCACCATCTCGATCAGCCGCAAGGACTGGCTCAGCCAGATCGTCAGGGTCAGGCCGGCCGTGGAGTACAGGAGGGCGATCAGAAGATTGCGGAAGAGATAGCGTTGCAGTCGGTTCATGTGCTTGCGTCACGGGGGAGCCCGGCGAGAAGCTGACGGGCTCGAGCGTCCGGGTCAAGTGTTGATCTGGCCGACGCCCCGGCGCACCGAACTTTTGCGTCGCCCCGCTGCGTCGCCCCTCTGCGCCCCCGGCCCAACGCATCAGGCCGTGCGCACCGCCGACAGGAACACCTCCACCTTGCTGCGCAGCCCGTCCGCCTGATCGGACAGCGATCCCGCGGCCTCCAGCACGTTGCGGGCGGCGCTGCCGGTCTCGCTCGCCGCCCGGTTCACGTCGGCGATGTTGGAGGTCACGTCCTGCGTGCCGACGGCAGCCTGCTGGATGTTGCGGGCGATCTCCCGCGTCGCCGCCTGCTGCTGCTCGACCGCCGCGGCAATTGTGGAAGCGACCTCGCTGATTCGCCCGATGGTGCCCATCACGTCGCCGATGGAGGCCACCGCCCCCTCGGTCTCGCTGCGGACGGAGACGATCTTCGCGGCGATCTCGTCGGTGGCGCGGGTGGTCTGGTCGGCCAGCGCCTTCACCTCCGCCGCCACGACGGCGAAGCCCTTGCCCATCTCGCCGGCCCGCGCCGCCTCGATGGTGGCGTTGAGCGCCAGCAGCCGGGTCTGCGAGGCCACCTGGGTGATCAGGTCGATCACCGCGACGATCTCCGCCGAGGCGCTGGCGAGGCTGCGCATCGCTTGGTCGGCGCGCTCGGCCTTGTGCACCGCCTCGTCCGCGATGGCCGTGCTGCTCGCGACCTGACGGCCGATCTCCTGCACCGAGGCGGCCAGCTCCTCCGTGGCGGTGGCGACGGTCTGCACGTTGGCGCTGGCCTGCTCCGACGCGCCGGCCACGGTCACCGACTGGCGGGTGGTCTGCTCCGCCGTCGCGGCGAGCTGGCTGGCCGTCGCCTTCATCTGCACCGCGGCGGCGGAGACCGAGCCGAGCACGGCCGCCGCCTCGCGGTCGAAGCGCCCGGTCAGTTCCTCGATGGCGCGGGCGCGGCGGGCGCGGACGTCCTGCTCCGCCTGCTCACGCTCCGCGGCCTGCCGCGCGGCGATCATGTTGTCCTTGAAGACCAGCACGGCCTTGGCCATCTGCCCGATCTCGTCGCCCCGCCCGGTGGCCGGCACGGGGGTTGCGGAGTCGCCGTCGGCCAGCCGCCGCATCGCCTCGGTCATGGCGCCGAGCGGCCGCACGATGGAACGCGCGGTCAGCAGGATCGCCGCCGCTGCGATCAGCAGCCCCAGGGTCAGCAAAACCGCCTGGATCATCACCAGACGGTCGGCCCCCTGGATCATCCCCGCCGTGTCGGCCTGCAGCAGGGCGCGCTGGCGCGGGATCAGGCCGCTGGCGTCGTTGGAGCGGGCGTCGCCGACCAGCAGGCTCATCACTTGGTTGGCGCGCGGGATCGCGTCGTCGTTCAGGGAGTTCAGCGCCCCCATCTGGTCGCCGATGGTGCCCAGCGATTCGGCCATGTCCTGATCGCGGCGCAGATGGTCGAGCAGGGGCTTCACCGCGTCCCAGGTGGCCTGCACCTGCGGATCGGACCAGCGGGCCGACAGGCCATCCAGCTCCTGGCGCAGGGCGTCGATGCGGTCCCAGGCGACATTGCGCTCCTGCTTCAGATCCTCGCGGTTGGTCAGCAAGTAGCCCTGCATGGCCGCGTTGGTGGCGGTGACCGCCGCGACGATGCCCTGCCCGGCCAGCGCCGTCGGCATGCGGACATCGGCCACCAGACGGCTGAGCGTCTTCCCGTTGTCGGTCAGCAGCAGGCCGGTGCCGACCGTCACCACCAGCACCGCGATCACCGCCGCGAAGCCGATGGACAGCCGCTGACCAATCCGCAGATTGCCGAGTGCCTTCATTCGTTCCTCCCCTGCAGCACCCTTTTCGGACGCTTGTTTTCTCGACCGGACGTTGCTGTGTCGGTCGTTGCCCTTATCTGGGAACGAATGATGGGCCAACAAACATTAAAGGAGTGTTTCCAGCACTTGGACCGTCCGTTGCGAAGAGCCGGTCAGAGATCCTCGGCGCCCAGGTAGGATTCGATCACCTTGGGGTTCGCCACAACCTCAGCGGGCAGCCCATCGGCGATCTTCTCTCCGTGGTCCAGAACGACCACTTGGTCGGACAGGGCCATGACGGCGCGCATCACATGCTCGATCATCAGGATCGTCATGCCCTCGCGCCGGTTCAGGTCGCGCAGGACCTCGACCATGCGGTCGACCTCGGTCGGGCGCAGGCCGGCCAGAACCTCGTCCAGCAGCAGCAGGATCGGCCGGGTGGCGAGCGCGCGGGCGACCTCCAGCCGCTTGCGGTCCGGCAGGGTCAGGCTACGCGCCGGGCGGGCGGCCTGATCGGCCAGCCCCAGCCGGTCCAGCACCTTGCGGGCATGGTCGCGCGCCGCCGCCACCGACCGTTCGCGGGCCAGCGCGCCGACCACCACATTCTCCTCGACCGACAACTGCCCGAACGGCTTGACGATCTGGAAGGTGCGGCCGATCCCGGCCGTGCAAATGCGGTTGGGCTTCAGCCCGGTGATCGGCGCGCCCTTCAGATGCACCCGCCCCTCGTCGGGCGGGAAGACTCCGGCGATCAGGTTGAAGGTGGTCGTCTTGCCGGCGCCGTTCGGGCCGATCAGCGCGACGATCCGGCCCTCCGGCACGGAGAAGCCGACGTTGGAGACGGCCTTCAGCCCGCGGAACCGCTTGGACAGGCCCTCGACCTCCAGGAGCGCCGCCATCACGCGTCCTCCCCGCGACGGCGGACGAGGCCCAGCCGGTCGGCCAGCCACGGCCACACCCCGTCCGGGCGGTAGACGACGATCACCACCAGCGCCACCCCGTAGAACAGCTGCTTCAGGCCCGGCAGGTCGAAGCCGGTCGCCTCGATCAGGAAGGTCAGCAGCTCGCCCAGCGGAGTCAGGATGAAGGCGCCAAGGATCGGCCCGATCAGCGTGCCGATGCCGCCGACGATGGCCGGCAGGATGATCTCGATGGAACGGCCCATGGAGAAGACCTGCTCCGGGAACAGGTTGTTGAAGTAGAAGGCCTGGAACACCCCGCCCAGCGCTGTCAGGGCGGAGGACACGGCCACCGCCGCGATGCGGGCGCGGAACAGGTCGACGCCGACCGCCTCCGCCGCCTCCGGCTCCTCGCGCACGGCCAGCCACTGGTAGCCGAGGCGGCTGTGCAGCAGCACCCGCGACAGGGCCAGAGCGGCCAGCACCAGCGCCAGGATCACGTAGTAGAACAGCTCCGGCGAGCCCCGCAGGTTCAGCAGGTCGTTGCCGGCGTCGCCGGCCACCGGGATGAAGAAGCCGCCCGAGCCGCCGAACCACTGCAGGTGGTCGAAGCCGATGCGCGCGACTTCGGCGAAGGCGATGGTCAGCAGCGCGAAATGCACGCCGCGCACCCCGAAGCGGAAGCCCAGGAAGCCGATGAAGCAGCCCGCCGCCGTCGCCGCCAGCATCGCCACCCACATGCCCGCCCAGGGGCCGATGCCGAAATGCACGAACAGCGCGGCGCTGGCGTAGGCCCCCAGCCCGACATAGAGCGCGTGGCCCAGCGACAGCAGGCCGGAAAAGCCCATCATCACGTTCCATGCCTGCCCGACATAGGCGAACCACAGCACCGTGGTCAGCACCGACAGGACGTAACGGTCGGCGACCATCGGCGCGGCCAGCAGCAGCGCGCCGCACAGCGCCAGAAGGACGATCCCGCGCCCCGTCACGACCGTTTCCCCAGCAGGCCCTGCGGGCGCAGCAGCAACACCACGATCAGCACACCATAGCTGAAGAGGGATTTGAGCGAGGGGTCCAGCAGGAAGCCGGCCATCGCCTCCGAAAAGCCGATCAGCATGCCGCCCAGCAGGGCGCCCGGCAGGCTGCCCAGCCCGCCGACGATGACGATGATGAAGCTCAGCAGCGTGTATTCCGGCGCGAGCTGAGGCCGCGAATCGACCAGCAGCGTCATCAGCGCGCCGGCGATCCCCACCACCGCGGCGCCGATGCCGAAGGTCAGCGCGTAGAGCCTGTCGATGTTCAGCCCGACGACGCGGGCGCCCAGCGGGTTGTCGGCGCAGGCGCGGATGGCCTTGCCGGTGCGGCTGAAGCGGAAAAAGGCGAACAGCGCCACCGTCACCACGATCGCCCCGGCCCCGGCGCGCAGCCGCACCGCGTCGAGCAGCAGCGGCCCGATCTCCACCGTGTCGAAGCTGTAGGGCACCATGACGTTGCGTGAATCCGGCCCGAACAGCATCAGCATGGCGTTCAGGATGATCGTCGCGATGCCCAGCAGCAGGATGAATTGCATGTGCTCGGGCCGCTCGACGAAGCGGTTGACCAGCCCGCGCTGCAGCACCCAGCCGAAGGCGAACAGCACCGCCGCCACGATGGGCGCCGCCAGGATCGGGTCGAGCCCGAGCAGGCCGGCCAGCAGCACGGCACCGTACATGCCGGCGACCATCATCTCGCCATGCGCGAAATTGACCACGCGCACGACGCCGAAGATGACCGACAGGCCGAGCGCCGCCAGCCCGTAGACCAGCCCGGTCAGCAGGCCCGACGCGGCGATGTTCAGGTAATAGTCAAACGGCATGCATCATTCGCCCTTGGGAAAGCCCCGGATCGCCAAGCCTGAGCGGCGTAGCAGTCCTTCGTAGTCGTGACAAGTTTCCTGTGCGGGGCTGGCGGCGTTCAGCGGCGCTTTGCCTCCTCCAGCCGCACGTTCAGGGCGTCGCGCAGGCAGGCCTCCGCGGCGGCGGCGACCGCCGGGTCCTCTTCCATGCCGCGGCGGACCCAGCAGCGGGCGGTGATGCGGTCGTCGAAGCGCCGCTCCTCCTGAAGCAACGCGTAGGCCGCGGCGTCGCGGCGCTCCGCCGGCAGGGCGGCGAGATGGCGTTGGTGCAGCCCGCGCGCCCTCCCGTCCAGCGCGGCCAAGTCCGGCATCGTGCAGATCATCCGGCGGAGCGGCGCGCCGGCCGTGGCGCAGCGCGGGTCGGGCAGGATGGGAAGCGGCGGAGGAGCAACCGTTGGAAGCGGGGACGGTGGCGGGGTGAGGGTTGGGAGAGCCGCCGGAACGGCGACCGCAATGGCGGGTTGCGGTGCCGGGACGATGGCTGGCCCGGAGACGACTCGGACGGGGGTGCCGACCGGCACCATCTCGAACAGGGTGGCGATGTCGGCGGGCAGCAGGCGGAAGCAGCCGCCGCTGGCCCGGCGGCCCACCGAATCCGGATCGTTGGTGCCATGGATGGCGATGGCCGTCCAGCCGAGGTCGAGCGCGAACTTGCCCAGCGGGTTGGACGGTCCCGGCGGCACCGACGCTGGCAACGCCGGGTTCTCCCGGCGCTGGTTGGCGGTTGGGTGCCAGGTCGGGTTGCGCCGCTTGCGCAGGACCCGGCTGTCCTCCAGCGGAATCGCCACGCCGGGCCGCCCGATGGCGACCGGGAAGGACCGCGGCGGATGCCCCTCCTCCAGCAGATGAAGCCGGCGCTCCGTGAGGCTGATAACGATTCGCCGCGCCGGCATGACCTCGGATGCGGCTTCGGAGGTGGTGACGCCGTCCCGCGCGCGGGAGTCGCCGGGAGAAACGAGCGTTAGGGCAATCGCCAGGGTTGCCGTCGGGACAAGATGCCACAAGAATGTCGCGGTGCGCTGCATGGGAAAAGTTCAGCGCATCCGCCCTAAAAGCGCGTAAACATGCCGTCAGGGACCAAGCAGCAGGAACGCCGACCATGGACACCATCGAACAGACGCTGGCCGTTGCGACCGAACACCACCGCGCCGGCCGCACCACGGAGGCGGAACGCCTGTACCGGGAGGTGCTGGCGGCGTCGCCCGGCCATCCGGACGCGTTGCACCTGCTCGGCGTCGTGGCTCTGCAAGGCGGTCGTCCGGCGGAGGCGGTGGACCTGATCGGGCAGGCGGTGGCCGGCGACCCGACCTCGCCCCTGCTGCACGCCAACCTGGGCCACGCCCTGCACGCCACCGGCCAGACCCGCGACGCGGCGTTGAGCTTCGCCCGCGCCCTGACCCTGCTGACCAACGAGGGCGAAGGCTGGGGCAACGTCAGCGCGCTGGCCGGGCTGATCCGCCGCTACGACGACGAGACCCGCCGCGCCGCAGCCGCCGAGGTCGACGCGGCCTACGCTATGGGCGACGTGATGCGCCGCCATTCGCTGCTGTTCCTGCTCGACGGCGATGTCGCTCATTACGAGGCGCTGACGGACGCCGTCCTGGAAGACCCGATGCGCTTCACCGTGCCGTCGATCCATTACGCCTTCTGGGGCATGGCGATGCAGCTCTTCCAGGGCGCGGCGCGGTCCGGCGATGCCGGCGCCTTCCACACCGGGAACCTCACCGACTACTACCGCCTGATGGTGGACGAGACGGCGCTGCGTTTCCATCTGCGCCGCCGCATGAAGCGCGCCACGCCGCGCGGAGAGGTCACGCGGATCGCCCTGATCACCAACCAGATGCTCGGCGCCGGCCACCAGCCGACGGCGGACGCCTTCGACTTCGCGCGCCGCCTCCAGGACGAATTCGGGCGCGAGGTCGTCATCATCAACCCGAACGCCATGGCGATCACCGGCGAGAACGGCTTCGTGCCTGAATACTCCTACAACATCACTGAGGAGTATGACGGCGAGCAGGTCATCGCCGCCTTCGGCGCGCGGGTCCGCATGATGTCCTTCCCGCAGAAGCGCTTCGACGAAGAGAAGGTGAACGCCATTGTCGATTATGTGGACGGCTTCGACCCCGACGTCATCGTCGCCTTCGGCGGCTCCAACGTGGTGGCCGACCTGTTCTCCGGCGCGCGCCCGGTGATCTGCCTGCCGACCTCCTCCGGCCTGCCGCTGTCGATGGCCCGGCTGGTGTTGGGCTATGGCGAGGCCGACACCACCCAGGACTGGCCGGAGGACATGGCGGAGCGTTTCCGTCCCTTCTCCTTCGGCTGGACCCTGCCGGCCACCGGGCCGGAGCGCGGCCGCGCCGAACTCGGCGTGCCGGAGCACGGGCCGCTCTTCCTCGTGGTCGGCAACCGCCTCGACCAGGAGGCCGGGCCGGACTTCCTGGCGCTGGCCGATTCACTGCTTGACCGCCTGCCGGAGGCCCGGATCGCCGTCGCCGGCGGCGTGGAGTCGCTGCCGCAGCGGATCGCCGCCCTGCGCAACGCCGACCGCGTCCACACGCTGGGCGACGTCGAGGACGTGCGGGCGCTGCACCGCCACGCCACCGCCTATCTGAACCCGCGCCGCCAGGGCGGCGGCGGCAGCGCGGCCTTCGCGCTGGCCGACGGGGTTCCGGTGGTGACCGTCGCGGCAGGCGACGTGGCGACGGTTGCCGGGCCGGCCTTCACGGTGGCCGACGACGCGGCCTATCTGGAGCGCGCCGCCGCCCTGGCCGGCGACGCGGCTTTCCACGCCCGGCAGTCCGCCGAGGCGCGCGCTCGCTTCGCCGCGTCCGGCGACCGCCGCGCATCGGTGGAACGGCTGCTCGCCTACGCGCTGGAAGCCCAGACGGCATAAAACCAGACGGCATAAAAAAAGGAGGGGGCGCGGCTGCTCCGACCGCGTCCCCTCCCCTCGAACGCCCCGTCGATCAGGCGCGCTTGCCCCAGCCCGGCATCGGGAACACCGGCTCCATCTCCGCCGAGCCCTTGGGCAGGACCACGGTCGGGCGCAGGTTGCGGTTCTGCAGGCAGGCGGAGACGAGTTGGGTGTTCTGTCCCTTCTCGTCGAAGGTGATGGCCGGGCCGACCATCATCTTGTCCTTCAGGTTGGTCTGGCGCAGCGCTTCCAGCAGGGTGGCCGGCTCCGCGGTGCCGGCGCGCTTGAAGGCGTCGGCGGCGACCAGGATCGCCTCCAGCGTGAAGGCGACGTTGAAGGCGTAGCCCTCGAAGCGGTCGTTCGGATACTGCTTCTTGAAGGCCGCCTCGACACGCTTGGTCAGCTCCGCCTTGGGGTCGTACCAGGGCAGGTTGGTGATGGCGTAGTCGGCGTACTTGCCCAGCACCTTGTAGAACTGCTCGTCATAGAGGCCGGGCGAGCCGGGGGAGACGATGCCCTTGGGCTCCCAGCGCTGCTTGACCATCTCGCGCACCAGCATGATCGCGTCGTTGGCGCGGGTGGTGACGATGGCGAGTTCGGCACCGGTCGCCTTGGCCTTGGCCACCTCGACCGCGAGGTCCTGGGCCTTCGGGTCGTAGGAGATGCTGTCGACGATGCCGAAGGGCATGTCCAGCTTCGGGAACAGCGCGTCCATCGCCTGCTTCTGCGCCATGCCGAAGGTGTCGTTGGCGTGCAGGAACACCGCCGTCTTCGGGGTGACGCCGCTGGCCGCGAACAGGTCCTTCATCAGCGCCAGCCCGTTGGTGACGAGCATGGTCGAGGTCGGGAAGTTGCGGAAGACGGTCTTGTAGCCCTGCTCGGTCAGGCGGTCGGCGGCGGCGATGTTCATCACCAGCGGCACGCCGCGCTGTTCGCAGACCTGGGCGGCGGCGGCGGTCTGGCCGCTGTCGAAGGCGCCGACGATGACGTTGGCGCCGTCGTTGATCAGCTTCTCGGCGCGCGAGCGGGCGACGTCCACGTTCGATTCGGTGTCGGCGGACAGGATCTCGACCTTGTAGCCGAGTTCGCCGAGGATGGCCGGCGCGATCTCGGCGCCGCGCTGGCAGGCCTGGCCCGCCTGGGCGAGCAGGCCGGAGCGGGGCAGCAGCACGCCCACCTTCAGCGCGGCGCCCTGCGCGAAGGCCGGCGCCCGGCCGAAGGTGGCGAGCGCGCCGGCCGAGAGGGCGACCGAGGCCGCGGCGGTGCCGAACTGACGGCGGGTGAGTCCTCCCGTGGACCCATTCTTGCTGATGCGATGATCGTTCATTATCGGGTGTTTCCCTGAGGCATGGTCCCGAAGCGGATGATTTCCCCGCAATTGCCTTTGTGTCAAAGTGGAATCCACCGGAAGGCGACACACGGACGAAACGGACCCCACCGAATGGCGACCATCGAGGAGGCGTTGGGCATCGCGCTCGACCATCTGAAGGCCGGGCGGCAGGCCGAGGCGGTGGACCTGTACCGGCGAATCCTGGACGCCGATTCCGACAACCCGGAGGCTCTGCACCGTCTGGGCCTGCTCGCTGCGCTGGGCGGCGACCGCGAACGCGGCATGGCGATGATCGCGCGTTCGGTGGAACTGGACGGCGGGGACGCCGACGCGCAGTTCAACCTCGGCGCCCTGCTCCATATCGACCTGCGGACGGAGGAGGCGATCGCCGCCTACCGCCGCGCGCTGGCGCTGCGCCCCGACTTTCCCGACGCCGAATACCATCTGAGCGAGGCGTTGCAGGCCATTGGCCGCATCGGCGAGGCGCTGGACGTGCTGGACGCGCTGCTGACCCGCCACCCGCATTTCGTCCCCGGCTGGCGGCAGAAGGGCGATATCGAGGCCGACCTGGGCCGCCCCGGCGCCGCCGTGTCCTTCTACGAGATGGCCCTCGCCATCAACCCGCGCGACGAGGGGTCGCGGGACCGGCTGGCGGCGCAGGCCGCGGCCTACCGCGCCCGCCGGGCGATCCTCGACGGGGCCGGGCCGGGCGGGCGGCTGGACCTGCGCGACGTCACCGTCCTGGTCCCCTTCCGCGCCGACAGCGCCGACCGCAAGCGCAACCTGCGCTGGATCGTCTCCTTCCTCCTCAAGCACGCCGACACCACCGTCCTGATCGGCGAGGACAAGGCGGGGCCAAGCGACGTCACCGACGCGCTGGGGCCGGAACTGGCCGCCCGTTGCCGGCACCTGCACCTGACCGGCAACGACACGCCCTTCACCCACAAGGCCCACCTGCTCAACCGCATGGTCGAGGCGGCGCAGACCCCCATCGTCGCCTTGCACGACACCGACGTCGTGGTCGATCCCGTGCAGTATGTGCTGGCCCGCGACGCGGTGCGCGGCGGGGCGGCCATGGCCTTTCCCTACAACGGGCTGTTCTTCTGGATTCTGGGACGGGAGGTCCACCGCTTCGGCCACACGCTGTCGGCGGCGCCGCTGAACGCGGTCTGCCCGCGCTTCCCGCTGATGCACCGCGATTCGCCGGGCGGCGGCGCCTTCTTCGACCGGGCGGCATTGCTGGCGGCCGGCGGCTACAACGAGCGCTTCGTCTCCTGGGGCTACGAGGACGACGAGATCGTGGTGCGGCTGCGCCGGCTGGGCCTGCGGGTCGAGCGGGTGCCCGGGCCGCTCTACCATCTGGAGCACGCGCGGCCCGAGAACTCCACCGACCGGAATCCCTTCATCGACGCCAACAAGGCGGAACTGGAGCGCATCCAGGGCATGGACGCCGCCGCGCTGCGCGCCGAGATCGCCGCCGGCCGTCTGCGCCGCCCGCTGTTCTCCAGCGCCGGGTAGGAAGGGGGGCGGTCAGCCGGCCTTGTGCAAGGCGAACTGGTCCGCTGCGAACTGGCCCACGTCGAACGGGTCGAGCGCCTCCGTCGCCATGGTCACGGCTACTTCTAATTTAAGACTTTCTAATTCGTTGAAATTGTACGGCCTTGCAAAGGGAAATGGGGAGCAACCCTGCCCTGCCCGCTGTTTCGGTGTGGCTCCCTTCACCACGCCGACGACCGATCATGCCTCTGCGCTCCGCGCCCCCGCTCGCCGACAAGGACCCCTTCGACATCGACGAGGCGTTCCGGCGCCTGCGCCAAGCCGTGGCCGGACGCCCGAAGGCCGCCATGTTCGCCCTGCGCGACCGCGGCTACAGCAGCCCCTTCGAGCAGTTGGTCGGCAGCCTGATCTCCGCGCGGACGCGCGACGAGACGACCATCCTGGTGTGCGAGCGGCTGTTCGCGGTGGCGCGGACGCCGCAACAGATGGTCGCCCTGACGCCGGAGGCGCTGACGCGCCTGCTCGACGGCGCGACCTTTCCCGAACCCAAGGCCCGCGACATTCGGGCGCTGTCTCGGCGGATCATCACGGAGCATGGCGGGGAGGTGCCCGACACGCCGGACGCCCTGATGGCCTTCCACGGCGTCGGCCCGAAGATCGCGGCGCTGACCCTGGCGGTCGGGTTCGGCATTCCGGCGGTAGCGGTGGACGTGCACGTGCACCGCATCGTCAACCGCTGGGGGTTCGTCGCCGCCCCGACGCCGGAGCGCACCATGGTCGCGCTGATGGAGCTGCTGCCCCGCCACTACTGGGTGGAGATCAACGAGCGGCTGGTGCCCTTCGGCAAATGGATCTGCACCGGCGACCGCCCGCGCTGCTCGACCTGCGCCATGCTGTCCATGTGCCGGCAGGTGGGGGTGACGACCCACCGCTGAAGCGGCGCGACATCGGGATGCCGCACTTCGCCGCAGGCCGCGACACCCGGTTGCGTTTCATTGTGTTTCTTCTCCATTTTCAACATGCCGTCACAGACAGACATCCGCCTTGTTTTCGAGACCACGGCATGGAGCGCACGCAATGATCGTGAAAACCCGTTTGCGGACGGCGGCCATTCGTCACGCCGCCACCGCCACCGCCTCCGCCACGCTGTTCGCTCTGGCCGCCGGGGCCTCGGCGCAGGACAAGCCGGCGGCGCCGGGGCCGATTGTCAAGACCCTGCTTCAGGCGACCACCACCGCGGACGGCAAGGCCTTCGCCTATCCCGACGGCAAGCCGCTGGTAACCGCGCGGCTGGTCGAACTGCCGCCGGGCGGCGAGATCATCCGCCACCGGCACGCCGTTTCGCCGTTCATCTACATCCTGGAGGGCGAGCTGACCATCGCCAGCGACAGCATGCCGACCCAGGTCTACAAGGCCGGGGACTCCTACATCGAGCAGGCGGCGTGGCACAGCGGCCGCAACCTCAGCGACACGCCGGTGCGGCTGCTGTCGGTCTACCCCAGCGCAGAGGGTGTCGCCCTGTCCGAGCGCCCGCAATAAAGCCGCTCACCGGACCGGAGCGCGGCGGCTTGATTCACGTCATCGCGGGCGGCGGCGAAGCTCGGCCATGGTCGCCGCCCGTCCGTTGCCCAATCCATCCAGGAACCCCGCGATGATCCTCTACGCCCTGCGCTGTGCCTGCGGCCATGAATTCGAACAGTGGTTCAGGAACATGGCCGATTACGACATTCAAAAGGCCGAGGGCCTGTCCTGCCCGTCCTGCGGCGGGACCGAGGTGGCGAAGGCGATCATGGCGCCGCGCGTCGGCGCGTCCAAGCCGTCGCCCGCACCGATGCCCGCCTGCAACCCGTCCGGCTGCGGCAACGCCATGTGCCCGATGTCGCAGATGGCCTGAACAGGAGTGGACTGAAAAGGCCGCGCGGCCTACCGCCGCCCGCGCCCGCCGCTGCTGAGCGGCGGCAGGGCGCCGGTGGTCAGCTCCTCCCGACGGCGGCCGCTGCCGAAGCTCGGCTCGCGGCGCTGGTCGCGCGGGCCGTCGTTGCGCGGCGCCGGCCGCGCGGCGTTGGCCCGCCCGCTGCGCCACCACGCGAAGCCGATGCCGAACACCGTCGCCCCGATCACCCCCATCACGCCGTAGCGGGCGCCGTTGGCGGCCCAGCCCGGCAGCATCGACCCGCTGTCCGCCGCCGGCTCGACCACCGGGACCGGCTGCCCGGACGGAGTCGTCGCGGTGACGCTGGCCCGTGGCGCCGCCTGCGGCACCGGACCCTGTCCCTGCGAGGACGCCGTGGCGGAAGCGGCGGGAGGCGCCGACGTGAAGGCGCTGGACGGGCCGCCCGACGACGAACTGCTGGTCGCGGGCGGGCCGGCGCTGAACTGCGCGCCGCCGCCGACGCTGCCGGTCCCGCTGTCGATCCGCTGGGTTGGCGCGGCGCGGGGAACCACCTCGCGCTGCGGCTCGCGCGGCGCCTGGCCGGGACCACCGCCGCCGACCTTCTGCTGGGCGAGGTTCCCGACCGTCGCCGGGGCCTTGCCCTCCCGCTCGCCCATCATCTTGGCGACGGTCGCCTTGTCGAGCTGGTTGGTCACCGGCAGTCCATGGGCGGCCTGATACTTGCCGAGCGCCGCCTTGGTCTCGGCGTGCATCTGGCCGTTGGCCCGACCGCCGATGTTGTAGCCCTTGCCCTTCAGGATGGTTTGGGCCCATTGGATGTCCGCGGTCGATTGCGCCCGAACCGGAGCGCCCGCCAGCAGACCCGCCGCCAGAACCGGCACCACCACAGCCAACGCGACCGCGCGGCGCGCGCGGTGCGAACCACCCGTCATGACCATCCTCCGTCCGAGACGCCAACCGACCATCGCCCACCCACTATCGTGGATGCGCAACCGTGTTACCAGATTGCGGCGGATTTCCGGGCGCGATTTTTGTGCGCCTGCGTTGCGGCGGCATCAGGTCCCCACTCCCCCGGCGGCACCCAAAAGGGCTGGCCCCTTCCCCATCCGCCAAGCGATGCTCTCGCAAAAACGTGGTATAGATCCGTCATGGCACATTATGGGGCGCATTGCGGGAGGCCCTGGCATGGCGACTCTGAGACACGCGATCCTGGCGGGCGGAACGCTGCTGTTGGCGGCCTGCGGCAGCACCCCGGCCTACCGGGAGTGGACAGCCACGGAGACCACGGCGACCGCCGCCTACGACGAGTGCATCGAGCAGGTGGACAACACCATGCGCCTGCGCGGCTATCCCTACCGCCCGCTGCCGGAAACGCCCCAATTCCGCTACCGCAAGGAAATCTTCGCCTTGTGCATGCGGCGCAAGGGCTACACGGCGGACGATTGAGCCGTCGTCACGGCGCCGGCAGGGCGTAGCGCAGATACAGCACCCCGCCGATCAGCAGCCCGGCCAGCACCACCGCGGCGTAGAATTTCAGGGGCAGCGGGACCTTCTCCCGTCGTCGCGGCCCCTTGCCCGCGGTCCTGCCTTTGGCGGAACGGGGCGCAGCCCTCGCCGGAGCGGCTTTTCGCCCCGCCCCGGCCGCTCCCCCCTGGTTCGGGTCGTGCAGTTCGATGAGCTTCCAGTTGAACTCCATCCCGTCGCCGCCGGCCCCGGCGTTGTGGTCGAGCTGGATCAGGCGGAAATAGGCGCGCGGGTTCACCCGCACCATCAGGTCGAAGCGGGCGCGGGCGTGGCCCAGGTCCTCCCCGACCTCCAGCGTCTTCCAGCCCTTGCCGCGCGCTTTCTGGATGGCGAAGCGCGTCGGCTGGACGGCGGCAACAGGCCCCATGATCGCAACCCCAACCTCTTACCCCCCCCTTACACCGAGGTCGGCACGCCCTTCTTCCGGATCACATCGGCGTACCAACGGTAGCTGGCCTTGGGGCGGCGCTCCAAAGTCTGACGGTCCACCTCGATCAGGCCGAAGCGGCGCTGGTAGCCCTCGGCCCACTCGAAATTGTCGAGCAGGCTCCACACGAACCAGCCCCGCAGGTCGACCCCCTCCTCCAGCGCCTGATGGCCGGCCAGCATGTGGCGGCGCAGATAGCTGATGCGGTCGTTGTCCTGGACGAAGCCCTTCGGCCCGGTCTGCTCGGGATAGGCGGCGCCGTTCTCCATCACATAGACCGGCGGGTTGCCGTACTCCTGCTTCAGCTCGATCAGGATCTCGGCGATGCCGTCCGGCTCCACCGGCCAGCCCATCCCAGTCGTCGGCGTGCCTTCCGGCGGCGAGCCGTAGCCGGTGCCGAACAGGCCCGCCGGGTCGGGCTGCTGGTGCATCCGGCTGTAATAGTTGATGCCCAGGAAGTCGATGGGCTGGCGGATCGCCTCCAGGTCGCCGGCCTTGACCAGCGGCGCGAAGCCGTCGCGCAGCAACTCCGGATACTCCCCGCGCAGCAGCGGGTCGAGGCAGGCGCGGTTCCACACCGCGTCCCACATCAGCGAGGCCGCGTAGTTGGCGTCCAGCCCGCCGACCGGCCAGACCGGCTGAAGCGACAGCACCGTGCCGAGCTGCCAGCCCTTGCCGCCCGCCGCGCGCAGCGCCTTCAGCGCCATGCCCTGGGCGAGGTTCTGGTGGTGGACCGCCTTGAAATAGTTGTCCTTGCCGGTCATCCCCGGCGCGTGCCCGCCCAGCCCATGGCCGAAGATGGCGTGGACGGACGGCTCGTTCAGCATGGACCAGTGCTTGGCGCGGTCGCCGATCCGCGCGGTAACGAGCTGGGCGTAGTCGGTGAACCAGCCGGCGATGTCCCGGTTGGTCCAGCCGCCGCGGTCCTGAAGCGCCTGGGGCAGGTCCCAATGGTACAGGCAGGGCCAGGGCGCGATGCCCTTGGCGAGCAGCGCGTCGGTCAGCCGGTCGTAGAAGTCCAGCCCCTCGGCGTTGGCCGGGCCGGTGCCGGTCGGCTGGACGCGCGGCCAGGCGACGGAGAAGCGGTAGGCGTTCATCCCCGCCTTCGCCATCAGATCCACGTCCTCGGCGTAGCGGTTGTAATGGTCGCAGGCCACGTCGCCGGTGTCGCCGTTCGCCACCTTGCCGAAGGAATGGCTGAAGGTGTCCCACACGCTGGGGCCGCGCCCGCCCGCGGTCACCGCCCCCTCGATCTGGTAGGAGGAGGTCGAGGCGCCCCAGACGAACCGGTCGGGGAAGGCGGCCAGCACTTCCGACGGCTGGGCCACCGCGGCACGGCGCGTGGTCAGAAAGGCCCCGGCCGAGGCCGCCAGCCCGGTGGCCGCCGCCGCCTTCAGGAAACTCCGCCGCCGCATACCGAATTCCTCTCGCCGTCCGGGTCGTCCGCGACAATGTAAGAAGACCGGGCGTCAGCGCAACAGGCGCCTATCATCGGAGTGCCCGTGTAGCCGGATTGGCCGGTGTAGGCGTAACCTGGACCGTGGGGTAGAATGGCGCCATGAACGGACTTTTCATGTTTCTGCTGATCGTGGCGCTCGGCCTCGTCGTGGCGTCGCTGTTCTCCGGGCTGTTTTTCATGGCGCGCGGCGGACAGGGCGATTCGCGCAAATCCAACCGGGCGATGCGGATGCGCGTGGCGCTCCAGGGGGTGGCGCTCGTGCTGTTCCTGCTCGCCATCCTGACCCACGGCTGATTGAGGACACCCACAGGAATCATGGTCAAGCTGACCCGCATCTACACCCGCGGTGGGGACCGCGGCCAGACCTCGCTGGGCGACGGGCGCCGCGTGCCCAAGCACGACCCGCGCGTCACCGCCTACGGCACGGTGGACGAGGCGAACGCGGTCATCGGGCTGGTCCGGCTGCACACCGCGGACCAGCCGGAGACCGACGCCATGCTGTCGCGAATCCAGAACGATCTGTTCGACCTGGGCGCCGACCTCTGCACGCCGGAGGCGGCGGACCCGCCCTACCCGCCGCTGCGCGTCCTGGAGTCGCAGGTGGACCGGCTGGAGGCCGAGATCGACGCGATGAACGCCGACCTCGCCCCGCTCACCTCCTTCATCCTGCCCGGCGGCTCGCCGGCGGCGGCGCATCTGCACTTGGCCCGCACCGTGGTGCGCCGCGCCGAGCGGCTGATGACCGAGCTGGCGGAGGTGGAGCCGGTCAACCCGGCGGCGGTGAAATACGCCAACCGCCTGTCCGACCACCTGTTCGTGCTGGGCCGGAAACTGAACGCCAACGGAGCTGCCGACGTGCTGTGGGTTCCGGGCGCAAACCGTTGATGCAATTCCGCCTCCTTCGCGCTTGCGGCGTAGGCGGCGTTGACAGCCAAAACGTCAACTCCTATGGTCGCAGCGCTGTCACAAGCTGCCCGATTCGGCGCCAGCGGCGAAGGTGCGCCTGCATAATTCAAGAAAAGGGTGGGATATGAAGGTCCTCGTCCCGGTCAAGCGGGTGGTCGATTACAACGTCAAGATCCGCGTCAAGGCGGACGGTTCCGGCGTTGAGACCGCCAACGTGAAGATGAGCATGAACCCCTTCGACGAGATCGCCGTCGAAGAGGCCGTCCGCCTCAAGGAAGCCGGCAAGGCGACCGAGGTCATCGTGGTCACCGTCGGCCCGACGGCGGCCCAAGAGACGCTGCGCACCGGCCTCGCCATGGGCGCCGACCGCGGCATCCTGGTCCAGACCGACGCCGAGACGCAGCCGCTGGCCGTCGCCAAGGTGCTCAAGGCGCTCGTCGACAAGGAAGGCCCGACTCTGGTCATCCTTGGCAAGCAGGCGATCGACGACGACTGCAACCAGACCGGCCAGATGCTCGCCGCCCTGCTGGGCTGGCCGCAGGGCACCTTCGCCTCCAAGGTCGCGCCGGGCGAGGGTTCGGTCACCGTGACCCGCGAGATTGACGGCGGGCTGGAGACGGTGGAGCTGACGCTGCCCGCCGTGGTCACCGCCGACCTGCGCCTCAACGAGCCGCGCTACGCCTCGCTGCCCAACATTATGAAGGCCAAGAAGAAGCCCATCGAGACGCTGGCCCCCGACGCGCTGGGTGTCGACGTGGCGCCGCGCCTGACCACGCTCAAGGTCGCCGAGCCGGCCAAGCGCAAGGCCGGCGTCAAGGTCGCCGACGTCGCCGCGCTGGTCGACAAGCTGAAGAACGAAGCCCGCGCGATCTGATAGGGCCAGCGTGCTCCGAAGAGAAAGTGATCTGACATGTCCATTCTCGTCATCGCCGAACACGACAACGCCGCGCTGAAGGCCGCCACGCTGAACGCGGTCGGCGCCGCCGCCAAGATCGGTGGGGAAGTCCACATTCTGGTCGCCGGCCAGGGCGCCCAGGCCGTCGCCGAGGCCGCCGCCAAGGTGGCCGGCGTGACCAAGGTGCTGCTGGCCGACGACGCGGCCTACGCCCACCCGCTGCCGGAGAACGTCGCGCCGCTGGTCGTCAATCTCGCCAAGGGCTACGGTCATGTGCTGGCCGCCGCCTCGTCGGAGGGCAAGAACCTGCTGCCGCGCGTCGCCGCCCTGCTCGACGTCGCGGCGATCTCCGACATCACCGGTGTGGTCTCCGCCGACACCTTCGAGCGGCCGATCTACGCCGGCAACGCCATCGCCACGGTGAAGTCCGCCGACCCGATCAAGGTCGTCACGGTGCGCACCACCGCCTTCGAGGCGGCCGCCGCCACCGGCGGCTCGGCGACGGTGGAGAGCATCGCCGGGACGGGCGACGCCGGTTCGGCCAAGTTCGTCGGCCAGGAGCTGACGAAGTCGGAGCGTCCGGAGCTGACCCAGGCCAAGATCGTCGTGTCGGGCGGCCGCGGCATGCAGTCGGGCGAGAACTTCAAGCTGCTGGAGGCGCTGGCCGACAAGCTGGGGGCCGCGGTCGGGGCCAGCCGCGCGGCGGTGGACGCCGGCTTCGTGCCGAACGACTACCAGGTCGGCCAGACCGGCAAGATCGTGGCACCCGAGCTGTACATCGCCGTCGGCATCTCCGGTGCCATCCAGCACCTCGCCGGCATGAAGGACAGCAAGGTCATCGTCGCCATCAACAAGGACGAGGAGGCGCCGATCTTCCAGGTCGCCGACTACGGCCTCGTCGCCGACCTCTTCAAGGCGGTGCCGGAGCTGACGGCCGAGCTGGACAAGGCGTAACCGACCCGTTCTCCTCGGAAGACCAGCGGGCCAAAAGACAAGCGGGAAAGCTCATATGTCCACGATCAAGAAGATTGGCATCATCGGTGCCGGCCAGATGGGCAGCGGCATCGCCCATGTCTGCGCGCTGGCGGGATACGAGGTCGTCATCTCCGACATCAGCGCGGAGATTCTGCAGAAGTCGGTGGCCGCAATCTCCAAGAACATGGACCGTCAGGTTCAGAAGGGGAAGCTGACGGAGGCTGAAAAGACGGCGGCGATCGCCCGCATCGCCACCGGTTCCGACCTGTCCGTGTTCCATGACGCCGATCTGGTGGTCGAGGCCGCGACGGAGAACGAAGCGCTCAAGCGCGAGATCTTCAAAAAGCTGGTCCCGAACCTTAAGCCCGAGGCGCTGATCGCGACGAACACCTCGTCGATCTCGATCACCCGCCTCGCGGCCTCGACGGACCGCCCGTCCAAGTTCATGGGCATGCATTTCATGAACCCGGTGCCGTTGATGCAGCTCGTCGAGCTGATCCGCGGCATCGCGACGGACGAGGCGACCTTCAACGCGATCAGCGAGCTGACGGCGAACATCGGCAAGACCGCGGCGGTGGCCGAGGACTTCCCGGCCTTCATCGTCAACCGCATCCTGCTGCCGATGATTAACGAGGCGGTCTACACCCTCTATGAGGGCGTGGGCGGCGTCCAGGCCATCGACACGGCGCTGAAGCTGGGCGCCAACCACCCGATGGGTCCGCTGGAGCTGGCGGACTTCATCGGTCTGGACACCTGTCTGGCGGTCATGCAGGTCCTCTACGAGGGTCTGGCCGACAGCAAGTACCGCCCCTGCCCGCTGCTGGTGAAGTATGTCGAGGCCGGCTGGGTCGGCCGCAAGGTTGGCCGCGGCTTCTACGACTACTCCAAGAACCCGCCGGTCCCGACCCGCTGACGCGGCGGTTCCGAACGGACGTTTCGGCGAAGCCCGTTCCGGGAAACCGGGGCGGGCTTCGTTCTTTTGCGGAACCGCTGCGCTTGCGCTCTGTTCGTCCCGCAGGGATCGGGGCGAACAGCGGAAAGGACGGGGGCAATGCGGCGCGGCTTCCTGACGGCGATGCTTGTGGCCTTCCTGTCCGGCCCGGTCCTGGCGCAGGCGCCAGGCTCCGCCCCGACACCTCCCTCCACCCTGTCCCGGCAGGAGCGCAACTTCATCGCCGAGGCCCTGGCCGACGGCATGGCCGAGCAGGCGCTGGGCAAACTGGCCCAGGACCGGGCGGAGACGGAACCGGTCCGCCGCTTCGCCCGCCGCATGGCCGACGACCACGGGCTGAAGACTGACCGGCTGGCCGGCATGGCGCTGCGCCACGGCATCCCCATCCCGCGCGAATTGGGCCTGTCCGCCCGCGCCCACATGTCCAGCCTGCGCGACACGCCGGAGGAAGCCTTCGACCGCCGCTACATGGCCGCGGAGGAGGAGACCCACGCCCGAGCCATCAAGCTGTACGAGGCTCAGGCCGAACGTGCCGGTGAGACGGGCGACTTCGCCCGCGACGCCCTGCCCATGCTGCACAGCCATTTCGAGGAGGCGCGGGGCATCATGGCCGAACTGGCGCGCGGCCCGGCCCCGCCACAGACCCAGGCGCCACCGGGGGCTACCCCGCCAGCGACATCTGGATCGTCGCAGTGACATGAATTCCCTCGTCCCTCCGCGGAGAGGGTTCAGGGTCAGGCGGCGCCCGAAAGGGCGTCCATGCTCTGCAATGAGCCGGCGTGGTCGGCCTGCGGCCGCCCCCTCATCCTAACCTTCTCCCCAGAGGGGAGAAAGGACTTGGGATGCATCACCCGCCGGTCTTCACCACCCCGCCGCGGCTGTCGCGGTTTGGGCCGCCACCCTGCCCCATGTGCTTGCGCAGGAAGGCGATGACCTCCGGCGAGTCCCACTCCACCGCGCCTTCGATGCGGCCAAGCTCGCGGCCCTCCTGGTCCACGAGCAGGGTGGTCGGCAGGCCGCGCAGCTTCAGAGTCTGCATGGAGGCGCTCGACGGGTCGAGGTAGAGGGCGAGGTTCTTCACGCCGGTCCGCTGGTAGAAGGGCTGCACCTGATCCTTGCCGCCACGGTCCACCGACAGCGCCACCACCTGGAAGCCCGGGCCGCCCAACTGCGCCTGGAGGCGGTCGAGCGCCGGCATCTCCTTCACACAGGGCGCGCACCATGTGGCCCAGAGGTTCAGCAGGACCAGACGGTCCTTGAACTCCGACAGGTCGACCCGGCGCCCCTCGCCGTCCAGGAAGGGCAGTTCCGGCACCGGCGTCAGCGGCTCCATGTAGCGGAACTTGTCCAGGCTCACCGCCGTCGCTCCGGGAGCGGCCGGGCTGGCCGGCTGGTCCAGCGTCAGCACGGCGGGCGGCGACGGGGCCGACGGGCCGGCCAGCGCCATCCACAGCCCGGCGCCGCCCAGCGTCACACAAAAGATTGCGGTGGCCGCCAAAGTCCGCATACTCACGCTTCCCGTCCTCCCATCCGTATTGTGTCCGCCATGAGCGCCGAACAGCCCAAGCCGAACTCACAAGACCGCGCCGCCAGCCAGATGTGGGGCGGCCGCTTCGCCCGCGGTCCCGCCGCCATCATGGAGAAGATCAACGCCTCCATCGGCTTCGACAAGCGGCTGGCCGACCAGGACATCGCCGGGTCGAAGGCCCACGCCGCCATGCTGGCGCACCAGGGCATCATAACCCAGGCCGACGCCGATGCCATCCGCGAAGGGCTGGACCGGGTCAAGGAAGAGATCGACTCCGGGGCCTTCACCTTCAAGGTGGAACTGGAGGACATCCACATGAACGTGGAGGCCCGGCTGGCCGAGCTGATCGGCGAGCCGGCCAAGCGCCTGCACACCGGGCGGTCGCGCAACGACCAGGTGGCGACCGACTTCAAGCTGTGGGTGCGCGACGCGCTCGACCGCGCCGACCAGGGGCTGAAGGCGCTCCAGGCCGCGCTGATCGATCTGGCGGAAAAGCACACCGACACGGTGATGCCGGGCTTCACCCACCTCCAGGCCGCCCAGCCGATCAGCTTCGGCCACCATCTGCTGGCCTATGTGGAGATGTTCGGGCGCGACCGCGGCCGCCTGCGCGACGCCCGCGCCCGGCTGAACGAGTGCCCGCTCGGCTCCGCCGCCCTGGCCGGCACGCCCTACCCCATCGACCGCTTCATGACGGCGGAGGCGCTGGGCTTCGACCGGCCGACCGCCAACTCGCTGGACGCCGTGTCCGACCGCGACTTCGCGCTGGAGTATCTGGCCGCCGCCAGCATCTGCGGCATGCACCTCTCCCGCTTCGCGGAGGAGATCGTGCTGTGGTGCTCGGCCCAGTTCCGCTTCATCAAGCTGACGGACGCCTTCACCACCGGCTCCTCCATCATGCCGCAGAAGAAGAACCCGGACGCGGCGGAGCTGGTGCGCGCCAAGGCCGGGCGCGTCATCGGCAGCCTGAACAGCCTGCTGGTCGCCATGAAGGGCCTGCCGCTGGCCTATTCCAAGGACATGCAGGAGGACAAGGAGCCGGTCTTCGAGGCCGACGACACGCTGGCGCTGTGCATCGCCGCCATGGAAGGCATGGTGCGCGACATGCAGCCGAACGTGCCGGCGCTGCGCGAGGCGACCGACCGCGGCTTCCTCAACGCCACCGACCTCGCCGACTGGCTGGTGCGGGAGCTGAACATCCCCTTCCGCGAGGCGCACCACATCACCGGGCGTGCCGTGAAGGCGGCGGAGGACAAGCGCGTCGGCCTGACCGCCCTGACGCTGGCGGAGTTGCAGGCCATCGAGCCGCGCATCACCGAGTCCGTCTTCCCGGCGCTGAGCATCGAGGCGTCGCTGGACAGCCGGCGCAGCTTCGGCGGCGCCTCCCCCGTCCGCGTGCGCGAGGCCGTCTCGGCGGCGCGGGAGCGCTTCCTGTGAGGCGCCCGCTGCTGATCCTGGCGACCGCCGCCGTCGCGCTGACGCTGGCCGGCTGCGGCAAGAAGCCGAGCTTCGTCGATCCCCCGCAGGGCAAGGAAGCCGACCGCTTCCCCGGCACCTACCCGAACCCGAAGACCGATCCCAAGCCCGGTCAGCCGTCCTCCGGAGCCCGCTTCCCATGAGCGCCTTCGCCTACCGCAACGGCGTGATGCACGCCGAATCCGTTCCGCTGTCCAAGATCGCGGCGGAGGTCGGCACGCCCTTCTACTGCTACTCCACGGCGGCGCTGGAGGCGCATTACAGCGCCTACGCCGGGGCCTTCGCGGGGCAGGACGCCGACGTCTGCTACGCGGTGAAGGCCAACTCCAACCTCGCGGTCATCCGCGCCTTCGCCCGGCTGGGCGCCGGCGCCGACGTGGTGTCGGGCGGCGAGATGCGCCGCGCGCTGGCCGGCGGCATCCCGGCGGGCAAGATCATCTTCTCCGGCGTCGGCAAGACGCGCGAGGAGATGCGCGCCGCGCTGGAGGCCGGAATCCACCAGATCAACGTGGAATCCATCCCGGAGGTGGAGGCGCTGTCGGAGGTGGCGGTCAGCCTGGGCGTCACCGCGCCCATCGCCTTCCGCGTGAATCCGGACGTGGACGCCAAGACCCACGCCAAGATCGCGACGGGCAAGAAGGAGAACAAGTTCGGCGTCGACTACGACCACGCGCGCGAGGTCTACGCCCAGGCCGCCAAGTTGCCGGGCATCAAGCCGGTGGCCATCGCCGTCCACATCGGGTCGCAGCTCACCGACCTCGCCCCCTTCCGCGCCGCCTACGAGCGGGTGGCCGCGCTGCTCCACGCCCTGCGCGAGGACGGGCACGACATCACCCGCCTCGACCTCGGCGGCGGGCTGGGCATCGTCTACAAGCACGAGGCGCCGCCGGACATCGCCGACTACGCCGCCATGGTGAAGTCGATCACCGGCAACCTCGGCTGCCGCATCTCGCTGGAGCCGGGCCGCTCGCTGGTCGGCAACGCCGGCATCCTGGTGTCGCGGGTGATCTACCTGAAGCAGGGGCTGCACCGCCGCTTCGTCATCATCGACGCGGCGATGAACGACCTGATCCGCCCCACCCTCTACGAGGCCTATCACGGCATCGTCCCGGTGACCGAACCCGCCAGGGGAGCCGCCACCGAGCCCTACGACGTCGTCGGCCCGGTCTGCGAGAGCGGCGACACCTTCGCGCTCCAGCGCGCGCTGCCGGCGATGGCCCCGGACGAGCTGGTGGCGATCCTGTCGGCCGGCGCCTACGGCGCGGTCATGTCCTCCACCTACAACACCCGCCCGCTGATCCCGGAGGTGCTGGTGAACGGCGACCAGTTCTCGGTCATCCGCCCGCGCGTGTCGGTGGAAGAGCTGCTGGCGCTGGACCGCGTGCCGGACTGGTTGAAGGACTGACCCACGGCGGTACCGGCGCGCAATAACCGCTGCACAGAACCACCCTTAAGGCGTATGATTTCCCGTTCGCGACACGGGCGGGGAACATCATGGAATGGGACGCGGCCTACGCCATCGGTCAGAGCGCTGTGGATGGTGACCATCGGCGCCTGTTCCAGCTTTTCAACCAATTCAGCGCGGCCATCGCCGCCGGAGAAACGCGGGAGTCCGCGAACCGTTTCCTGCGCGAGCTTGCCGATTATTCGGCTTACCACTTCCGCCGCGAGGAGGGGCTGATGCACGCGGTCGGCTACCCCGACTACGCCAAGCACAAGAAGATGCACGACAGCTTCGCCGACTTCGTCCGTCGGCAATCCGACTCCGGCGCCCACGATCCGGAGGACGTGCAGTTCCTCCAGAGCTACGTCGAGATGTGGCTGTGCGGCCATATCCTGGTGATGGACAAGTGGTTCGGCGAATGGCTGGACGGACGGGGTGGGAATTCCGGCGCGGTGGCCCCGACGGCCTGAGGACCGGGCCGCCGCACCGATCCCGGACGCCGCCTATTTCTTGTAGGGATTGGCTGCCCACGACTTCAGATACGACACGAGTTCGGCGTCCCCGTCATAATACAGCCACTCGGTTTCCTCCTTCGACAGCGGTTTGGTCGGCGACGGACGATAAAGCTTGCCATAGGGCACCGAGAAAACTCCCAGGTCGGGCGCCGTCTCGAGAATTTTCTTCACCCACCCTTCGGCTCTCGCATAGAGCGTCTCGTAATCCGTGGCGACGGACAGGAAAGGGTTGTCGTTCGAGTTCTCCGACTGGCTGCCGAACGAGCTTTGCTTGATCGCCCAGTCGTTCAACGCCGAATCGCCGGGCTTGGCGAAGCCGCCGCCGACAGCGTTCCGGCGGCGCGACCACCAGTCGATCGCTTTGGCCTTGTCGGCGAACCGATAGACGAGAACATTCCCCGGCTTGGCGACGTCGAGGGTGTAACGCTCCCCAGCGGCGTTCGCCGTGGAGAAGTTCTTGGGGCTTGGCATGGGGACGCTCCTGATCAGGTGAGGTTGAACGGGCGCGATGCGCCTCGCCTTCTGGAGAACGCCCCACCATCCGCGCCCGTGAATTGGGGGCGTGAGTTGGAAATGGCGCCGCACCCTGTGCCATCCCTGGGCCTGCCATATTTTGGACATGGCACGATGTTTCGGTAGCGAACCGGCCTGCCGGACCGCGACAGACGGCGCAGCCGAGCCTATATCCTGACGATGTTCCGGCGGCGGCTTCTCCTCCCGCCCGGTGCCTGACCTGACGGGAGAGCGGCATGAGCGACAGCAAGGACGGGTTCCGGTTCCCCCTGCGCAAGGAGGCGCCCCCCGCACCCGCCCCGCGGGAGCCCCGCCTCCGCATGGGGCAGGCGCGCGCCGCCCTGCTCTGGGAACGGCTGTGGCCGGCGCTGTGGGCGCCCATCACCATCGCCGGGGCCTTTCTCGCCCTGGCCCTTCTGAACGTCTTCCTGCTTCTGCCGGGCTGGCTGCACGCCTTGGCCCTGCTGCTGTTCGTCGCCGCCATCGGCTGGACGGGATGGCGCGGGCTGCGCGCCTTCCGCCTGCCCGATGAGAACGCGGCCCGCCGCCGGCTGGAGCGCGACAGCGGCCTGCCCCACCGCCCCCTCCACGCGTTGCGCGACACGCCCGCCGGCAACGACCCCGTCGCCGCGGAGCTGTGGCGCCTGCACCAGGAGAGGGTGCGCGCCGCCATGCGGCGGCTGCGCGTCGCCATGCCGCTGTCCGACGGCCTCGCCGCCCAGGACCGCTACGCCCTGCGCGCGTTGGTGGCGCTGGTGCTGATTGCTGCCGGCGGCGCGACCTGGGGCGACTGGAAGCCGCGTCTTGTCGCCGCCATCACCCCGCATTTCGGCGGAACGGCGACGGCGTCGGTCGCGACGCTCGACCTCTGGGTGACGCCGCCGGAATACACCGGCCTGCCGCCGGTCTTCCTGAAATCGGCCAACCCCGCCCACACGCCCAGCCTCGCCGATCCCGTGCCCGTCCCCAAGGGCAGCCTCGTGCTGGCCCGCGTCACCGGCGGCAGCAGCACCCCGTCGCTGGAGGCCGGCAGCAAGACCGCCGCCTTCGAGGCGGTGGACTCCGCGACCTTCCAGATCCAGCAGCCCATCGAGGACGGCACCCGCATCGCCGTGACCCAGGGGTCCACCCTCCTGGGCGGCTGGAACGTGCGGATCATTCCCGACAACCCGCCGACCATCGCCTACGCCAGCCCCCCGACCAAGGGGGAGCGCGGCGCGCTGCGGCTGGACTACACCGCGCAGGACGATTACGGGCTGGCCGAGGCCAAGGCCGTCGTCCGGCTGGACCTGCCGGAGGGCGAGGCCCCGGCGCTCGACCGCAGCCCGCTGGAGCTGCCGCTGGCCCTGCCCGGTGTCCGCCCGCGCGAGGCGCGCAACGCCGCCTTCCACGACCTGACCGCCCATCCCTGGGCCGGGCTCAACGTCACCATCCGCCTGACCGCGCTCGACGGCGCCGGCCAGACCGGCAGCACGGAGGACGTGGCGATGGTCCTGCCGGAGCGCGTCTTCAACCACCCGGTCGCCCGCGCCATCGTGGAGGAGCGTAAGAAGCTGACTCTGCGGCCGCAGCAGCTCCGCATCGAAGTGGCCCGCGCCCTGGCCGAGATTTCCTCCCGGCCCAGCCAGTTCGGCGGCGATCTGGTGGCCTTCCTGGCGATGCGCACCGCCGTGAACCGCCTGCTGCTCGACGAGGAGGCGGCATCGGTTCCGGCCGTCCAGCAACTCTTGTGGGAAACCGCGCTGCGCATCGAGGACGGCGGGCTGTCGCTGGCCGAGCGCGACCTGCGCGACGCCGAGCAACGCCTCGCCGAGGCGCTGGAGCGCGGCGCCGACGACCAGGAGCTGAAGAAGCTGATGGACGAGCTTCAGGCGGCGCTCGACAAGTTCCTCGACGCCATGGAGCAGCAGATGCGCGAGGCGCTGGAGCGCGGCGAGCAAATTCCCATGGTGCCGCCGGAGATGGCCGACCAGATGATGGACCGCCAGGACCTTCAGCGCATGATGGAGCAGATGCGGCAGATGGCCGAGACCGGCGCCCGCGACGCCGCACGGCAGATGCTGTCCCAGCTCCAGCAGATGATGGAGCAGATGCGCAACGGCGCGATGGCCCAGATGCAGCAGCAGGGCCAGAACGAGGCGGCGCAGATGATGCGCGAGCTTCAGGAGCTGACGCAGCGGCAGCAGCAACTTCTCGACCAGACCTTCCGCCAGTCGCAGGAGCAGATGGGCCGGCAGGACGGGCAGCAGGGCCAGCAGCCGGGGCCGCGCAACCGCCAGGGCCGTCCGCAGCAGGGGCAGCAAGGCCAGCAGGGCCAGTCCGGCAGCCCGCTGATGCAGCAGCAGGCCGAACAGCAGGAAGCGCTGCGCCGCCAGCTCGGCGAGCTGATGCGCCGCATGGGCGAACAGCAGGGCGGCGAAATTCCCCGCCCGCTGGGCCGCGCCGAACGGGCGATGCGCGACGCCGGCCAGGCGCTCCAGCAGGGGCAGCCCGGCTCCGCCGTGCCACCGCAGACCCAGGCGATGGACGAGCTTCAGCAGGGCATGCAGGCGATGGCCGAGCAGATGATGCAGCAGATGATGGGCCAGCAGGGTCCGGCGATGAGCGGGCAGCAGCCCGGACAGGCGCAGCAGCGCCAGGGCCAGGGCCGCAACCGCGACCCGCTGGGCCGCCGCCCCTCCGGCTTCGGCAACTACAACAACGAGGACGTGAAGATCCCCGAGGAGGCCGAGCTCCAGCGCGCCCGCGAAATCCTCGACGAGCTGCGCCGCCGCTCCGGCCAGTACGGCCGCCCGCAGATGGAGCGCGAATACATCGACCGCCTGCTGAAGCAGTTCTGACCGCCCGCTGAAGCCGTTTTGAGGCGGGGCGGCCGGGCGGCTTTACCGGAGGGCGGCGCTGGTGCAGTATCCGCCGCGCAAGGCGCCGCCGCTTGCCCTTCCGGCACGGACGCCCCCGGACACAACGAACGTTTCCTCATGGTCGCGGTCCTTTCGAACCACGGGTCGGGCGGGCTGGCCCCGCAGCGCCCGGAACTGACGCTCGGCAGCAAGTTCCGCATGATCAACTGGGGGCTGGTGCTCCTGGTCTGCATCATCACGTCGGTCGGGGTGGCCCTGCTCTACTCGGCCGCCGGCGGCAACTGGAAGCCCTGGGCGCAGCCGCAGCTCGTGCGCGCCGTCCCTGGACTCGTCCTGATGCTGATGATCGCGCTGGTCGACGTGCGGCATCTGATGAAGTCGGCCTACGCCATCTTCCTGATCGTGCTCTGCCTGCTGGTGGCGGTGGAGCTGATGGGCCGCATCGGCATGGGCGCCCAGCGCTGGATCGATCTGGGATTCTTCCAGCTCCAGCCGTCGGAGCTGATGAAACCGGCGCTGACCCTGGCGCTGGCCCGCTACTTCCACGGCATCTCGCTGGACCAGATCGGCCGCCCGCTGCTGCTGATCCCGCCCTTGCTGCTGGTCTTCGTCCCGGTGGCGCTGGTGCTGATGCAGCCGAACCTGGGCACTTCGCTCTTGCTGATCATGGGCAGCGGCGCCGTCTTCTTCGCAGCGGGCGTGAGGATCTGGAAGTTCCTGGTGGTCATCGGCGGCGGCCTGTCGGCCATCCCCATCGCCTGGGAATTTCTGCACGACTACCAGAAACAGCGCGTCTACACCTTCCTCGATCCGGAGACCGACCCGCTCGGCGCCGGCTACAACATCCTCCAGTCGAAGATCGCCCTGGGGTCGGGCGGGCTGTTCGGCAAGGGCTTCATGGCCGGCTCGCAGAGCCAGCTGATGTTCCTGCCGGAGAAGCACACCGACTTCATCTTCGTGGTTCTGGCGGAGGAGTTCGGGATGGTCGGCGCGCTGATCCTGCTGGCGCTTTACCTGATGCTGTTCATCTACGGCGTGGTCATCGCGCTGAGCTGCCGCAGCCAGTTCGCCCGGCTGGTGGCGGTCGGCATGACCGCGCAGTTCTTCCTCTACGTGATGGTCAACGTGTCGATGGTGACCGGCCTGATCCCGGTGGTGGGCATCCCGCTGCCGCTGGTGTCCTACGGCGGGTCGGCGATGATGACGCTGATGATCGGGGTGGGGCTTCTGCTCAGCATGTCGGTCCACCGCGAGGTCCGCATCCCCAAGAGCGGCGTCACCGAGTTGTGACGCCGCTCGTCGGAGCGCTACCTCAGCCCTCCGAGACCTCGCCGTTCTCCTGGATCAGCACCTTGTCGATGCGCCGGCCGTCCATGTCGACGACCTCGAAACGCAGGCCGTTCCAGCGGAAATGCTCCGCGGCGGTGGGGACATGGCCCAGCCGGTCGAGCATGAAGCCGGCGATGGTGTGGTAGTCGCCTTCGCCCTTCAGCCCCTTCACGCCGACCAGCGACTCGACCTCCTCCACCGGGGTCATGCCGTCCACCAGCCAGGAGCCGTCCTCGCGCTGGACCGCGAAGCCGTCGCCTTCCTGCCCCTGTTCGGGCATCTCGCCGGCGATGGCCTCCATGATGTCGGTCACGGTGGCGATGCCCTCGACGCTGCCGTATTCGTCCACCACCACGGCCATGTGGATGCTGGCCTGCTTGAACAGCTCCAACAGCCGCAGGACGGGGGTGCCGTCATGGACGATCAGCGGCTCCACCATGGCCTCGCGCAGGTCGAAGCTGCGGCCCTGGAGCGCCTGGTTGAGCAGCGCCTTGCTGGACACGATGCCCTGCACCTCGTCCACGTCGCCGCGGCAGACCAGGAAACGGGAATAGCCGCTGGCCTGGATCTCCTTGGCGATGGCGTCGGGCGGATCGTCGAGGTCGATCCACACGAGGTCCGGACGCGGTGTCATGATCGACCGCGCGGTGCGGTCGGACAGGCGGAACACGCCCTCGATCATCTGCCGCTCGGCGGGTTCGAAGACGCCGGTCTGCGTGCCCTCCTTGATGAGGCTCTTGACCTCCTCCTCGGTGACGGTCTGCTCGCGCGCGGTGGGCAGGCGCAGCAGCTTCATCAGCCCCTCGGTCGAGACGCCGAGCAGCCAGACCAGCGGCATGGCGATGCGCGACAGGACGCTCATCGGGCCGGCCACGCCGGCGGCGATGCGCTCCGCGTTCACCAGCGCCATGCGCTTGGGCACCAGCTCGCCGACGATCAGCGACAGGTAGGTGATCGCGGCGACTACCAGTGCGAAGCCGACCTGCTGGCCGTAGGGGGCGATCCAGGAGACGTTTGCGTCGAGGACCGTGCCGAGCCGGTCGGCCAGGGTCGCGCCGCCATAGGCACCGGCGATGATGCCGATCAGCGTGATGCCGACCTGCACGGTGGAGAGGAAGTTGCCGGGGTCCTCCGACAGTTTCAGCGCGGCGCGGGCGCCCTTGCTGCGCGTTTCCTCGGCCATCTGCTGAAGCCGCGCGCGTCGCGACGACACCAGCGCCATTTCCGACATCGCGAAAAAGGCGTTCAGCAGGATCAGCAAAATGATGACCAATACTTCCCAGATCATGGCGTCGAGCCCGCGGGCGCTCCCTCTTTATGAAGACAGTTTGTCGAAGATCAGCATGCCGGCCTGCCCGAAACCGAACAGGACGGCGGCGACGATGACGATGGCGATCAGTCCGGCGACGAGGCCGGCGACGACGAAGGCCCCATCCTTCTCGATCAGCCCCAGCGCGAGCAGCGCGATGGCGAAGGCCGGCGGCTGGTTGCCGAAAACGATGGGGAGGGCCAGGATTCCGGCCAGGATCATCACGGCCACGCCGAGCAGCCGCTCCGCCGTCGGCGCGGTCATCGGCGGCAGGCGTGGGCGCAGATGCCGCTCCAGCCGGTCGACGTGCGGCTTTGCCTTCGCGATCACACGCAGGAAGGCGTCCCGGTCGAGCGTGACGGCGGCCAGCCGGCGCGGCAGCCAGGGGCGGTCGCGCCCGGCGGCGATCTGCGCGCCGATCAGCAGCATCGGCAGGCCCGTCGCCGTGGACAGCCCCGGCACCGGCAGGATGTTCGGAATGGACAGGATCAGAAGCAGGGCGCCGAAGGCGCGGTCGCCCAAAATGCCCACGAGATCACCGAGCGCGATCCGCGCACCATGGTCGTGGTTCAGGAAATCATCCAGCACCGCCGAAGCGGGGTTCACCGGCGGGAAGCCGGTGGACGCGGCAGCGCCGCGGTCGACGTCCTCCGGAGCCTGACGGTCCGGGGACGTGTCGGGAGGTCGGCCGTCGTTCACGGCGCTCCCCACGGAGGCCGCCCGAAACGGCGGAAGGGTAAACCCATGGACCTTTCGCGTCGCAACATCGTAAGGGCCCCTTTTACAGCATCGCCGGTCGGCGCGCCAGCCTGTCTGTGGAATATGCCGTTTCTCAAGGGAATGATGCCACCATTGGCAGGTCCACGGTGAAGGTCGAGCCGCGCCCCGGCACCGAATCGGCGATGATGCGCCCGCCATGCCCTTCCGCGATGGACCGGCAGATGTACAGGCCAAGGCCGACCGTCCCCTCCCCTTCGGTGCCCAGCCGGCCGGTGCGGGCGAAGGGCTGAAAGAGCTGCGTCAGTTCGGCCGCAGGAATGCCCCGCCCGTCGTCGGCCACGCAGAGGCGCGCCCGGCCGCTCTCCTCGCCGAGTGCGACACGGACCCGCCCGCCCCGCTCGGAATATTTGATGGCGTTCGACAGAAGGTTGTTCAGAAGCTGATCCAGTTTGGCCGGGTCGATGTCGGCCATGGGCAGCGGGCGTTCGGGCACGGACAGCTCAATGGTGATGGACTTGCCCTCGGCCAACACGCGATTCATCGAGACGTTCCGCTGGACCAGCGCCGCCAGATCCGACGGCCGCCGCGCCAGCCGCAGCCGGCCGGCCTGGAGCGCCGCCAGGGACAGCGCATCCTCCACCATGTGGCGCATGGACAGGCTGGATTCCCGGATGCGCTCCAGGCAGGCGCGCTCCGTCGCCTCGAGCCGCCCATCCAGCCGCTGCTCCAGCAACTCCGCAAAACCGACGACGACCTGGAGCGGCGTGCGCAGGTCGTGGGCCAGCATGCCCATCAACCGGTTCTTCTGCTCGTTGCTGGCGGCCAACTCGGCGTTGGCCTTGGCGAGCGTCCGCTGGACGGTGGCGAGTTCGTTGTTGAGGAGTGTCATCTCGTCGAACAGCGCGTCCACGCTGATCGCCTCCGGCGCCGGCGCCGCCACCCGAAGCGGCCCGAGCCGTTGGGCCAGCCGTGGGTTCAAGGCCTCCATCTCCTCCAGCAGGGCGGGAAGCCCGCCGGGCGCCCGCGCCACCGCCAGCACCAGGCCATCCGCGTCGCCGAGCCCGCTGACATGGAACACCCCCGCGGGGTCGAGCCGGCTGGGCACCGGCTGATCGATCACCCGGCCGGACTTGCGCAAACCGCTGAACAGGTCCAACGCGCCCGCCACGGCGTCTGGACCGAACAGCACCGGAAAGGGGGTGCCCGGCTTTCCAGTCAATCCTGGCAGTCCGGCGCCCACCCGGTGCAGGGCGCGCAGCCGGCCGTCGTGGTCGCAGGTCAGAACCAGTCCATCCATGCCGTTTCCCTTCAAGCCGCACGCATCATGGCACAGGCATCACGCCACTCCGCTGGCGCGGTCGGGAGCCGCCGGGCTGATCAGCCGCTCGGCGCTGGCGACGGCCTCCTCGGCACCGGAGGCGAAGGCGTCGGCGCCCACCTTCCTCCACAAGTCCGGAACGAGGTTGAAGGGATAGCCGCCGACCAGCACGCGCGGCGGTTGCTCCCACGGCTCGGCGCGCACCGCGGCGATGAGGGCGGCGACCCGCCCGACATGGGCGGTGATGGTCGCGGACACCGCCAGGATCCGGGCGTTCCGTTCCCGCAAGGCCTGGACGATGCTGCCCATGGGCATGTTGGCGCCAAGATAATGGCTGTCCCAGCCGGCCATCTCGAAGAAGTCGGCGACCATGCGGATGCCGATCTCGCGCTGCTCCCCGCCGACGCAGGTGGCGACCATGGACAGGCCGCGCCGCTCGGACGCGAAAATCGCCGGGTAAAGCTGGCCCATGATCGCCTGGGTGGCGGCGGTGGCGAAATGCTCGTGCGCCACTGTGATCGCCCGTGTCTGCCAGAGCCGTCCGATCTCACGCAGGGCGGGTTGGAACACATGCAGGTAAAGGTCGGGCACCGTCGACCCGCCGGCGGCGGCCTCCGTCACCAGCACCGCCGCCCGGCGCCGGTCGCCGGCCAGCAAGGCGTCCACGTAGGAGCGCGCGAGCGCGCCGAGCGGCGCGTCCGGACGAACGAAGGGCGGTGTTTCCCGTGGCAGACCGGGGAGCGCGGTCAGCCCCTGCCCCACGCAGGCGCGCACCCGCGCCGCCGTGGCGGAATCGACCCGTGCGGCCACCACGTCGCGCAGAATCTCCAGGCTTTCGCCGAGTTCCCCGTCGGGAATGCCGATGCCGGCGAAGAGGATCTTGACCCAGGCCACATACTCGCGGAACAGCGCCGGGCTGTCGCTCGCCACCGCCTCCGCAAGATACAGGAGGTGGAAGCCGATATCCTCGACGCAGCGCTCCCGTCCGACCTCGCCGTAACGGGCGTAGAACGCCGGCCAGCGCTCAAACTGGATGGCGACGATGGCGCGCGCCAACTCATCACGGCGATCCACGATGGGATTCGAGGCGATCCGCAGCGGTCCAGGAATGGGCCGGACGGTCCCCGGCATGGCACAGCGTCTCCAGTTGGAAAGAATGTTCGGAAGAAAGGTGCGCCCTCCCAACCGTTCCTGCAACGCCTGACTGCGCCGATCGGCGTCTTTCCGGAACATGGCCGGCCGTTGCGCCGCGACCCATCCGCACCATGAACCGCTTCTGACAGCGTTGTTGGTTCGTTCACAAATCCCGGGCCGCCACGTCCTTAAAGGAAGACCCTGAAAGCACGGTAACGAATTCGGCACGGAAGGATGCCGGGTCGAGGGAGCCGAGCGCTTTACTTTCGCCTTCACCAAGCCGACTGCCGATCCGGTCCTCCAGCCTCAACGAATCAGAAGGATTTTCCAGAATGAAGATGATCAGCCAAAAATTAAACCCAATGATCGGCACCCCAAAACATATCAATATACAACATTACCTTACATTTCTTCCAGGCATCCTCGCGACGCCGATGGGAAATGACGGAATCAATCAGCCAGACTACACACCGAAAAGCAATCCGAATTATCTTCGCGGGTTGGAAATATTCCTGAACACAATCAATTTCGGCCGTCAGCATGTTTACGCAAATACATTTGCCATTGATATGATAAGGAGGGGAAAAAGCATTCAGTTACTAAAGAAGAACGCCTTAGAGAAGCTCAGAGACCTGCGTTCCATCGCCGAAATGTCTCAGAACCCGGACGAGTTTATCAATATTTGCGCAGAGCAAGGATTGTTCAATCCGTTCACAAAATACAACCCCATCGATGCGGTTTTGATTGAACGGGCATTTTTAATGAACAACTCACTATTTTCGATAATGCCATATAACTTCATGGCGCCGATTGAGCAAGTCGCCCTAAAAAGGCGGTTGAAATACTGATGGACTTGCAAAGATGCCCAAACATCAACAGCCTTACATTGTGCGGCCACAGCAACGGCGGGATTCTTATTTACCACATCGCCATGTACATCGAAATGTTCATCGAAACAGGCATTCTGGATTTCATGACGACCATTGAGACGGATGCGGATGGAAGACAGAGAATCGGCCCGCAAGGGCCATTGAAGAAACTGTCCTTTGTTGACCCCGCACTCCAGGAAACTCTGAAAAAAATTATTGATGCAGGCCAATTCAACCTTGTATCGATCATGAGCCCCTTCAAAGGAAGTGAAAAAGCAAATCTGGCTGATTTCCTGACTTCAATGCCCCTCGGCCAGATGGTTCTGCGAGGAGCAAACCTGATCCGATCGCTGTCCGGAAACGCGAGCGAGGAATCCTTGCAGGTTCCCCGGCACCTTCTGAACGAACAGCCCCTGACTGACAAGATTATGGATACAGCTGGGACACTTATTTTCCCCAACCCAACAAGCGAAGGAATGTCCTACAGCACAAGCCGGATCGTACAAAGAATATCTGAAATAACAAAAGCGAACAAGATCTGTCTATACTCAGACAAACATATGACGGTAAACTCATACGCTCTGGTATCACAAGAGGGAGGCGATGCCCCACCATTTTACCTCATGCCAATTGGTGAAGAAAAGGGGGATGGCACCGTCGTAGCCACATCACAGATACTCGACGGAATCATGCCGATGAATTGCATCTCCATCAATGAAAACATACGTCACAACGAACTGATGCAAAACCTGTCAATAGTTTTAAAATCACTTCCAAATCTTGACCAAGAGTTCAAAAATTATAACGACATAAAAAAATCATTGTTGGATTTGGAGAAGTAAGAGGCGGCGCGCGGAAGCGTTGATTGAGGGATCGTGCGATTGGTGGTGGGCTCACCGTCACGCCGCGGCTGAGCAGCGATTCAGCCGCGGCACATTGCGCCACACCGTTGGAGACGACCATCCCGGCCTGGAAAAGCTTCTCAACGGCCCTTCTGAAGAACGAAGGTCAGTCGCTTCTGAAGGTCAGCCTTCGACACCGGCTTCACCAGATAGCCGGAGATTCCGTAAGCGATGGCCCGCTTGACGGTGTCCGCCTCGCGGTGGGCGGTCAGGACGATCACCGGAAGATCAGCCAACGGATTGCCCGTCGCCGTCCGCAGCGCGTGCAGCAGGTCCAACCCGCTCATCCGCGGCATCTCCAGGTCGCAGATGGCGAGGTCGACCTTTTCCGGATGATCGCGCAGGATGGCCAGCGCCGACATCCCGTCCGATGCCTCCCACACCTGGCGGACCTTCAAATCCTGGAGCAGGCGGCTCATCAGCCGGCGGGTGAAGTCGTCGTCTTCGATCAGAAGGACGCGCAGGTCGGTGATGCTGCGGTTCAGCCCCCCCTCCTTCGCAGGTTCGTTCAGCATCGGCGCGGCCATCCCTATCCGTTTCGTTGCATTGGGGATATGCGAACACACGTTACATCGTTGGAACCGGCCGGAGAAGCCTCAAAATGATGCAAAATTTGTAATTCATGCAACCTCCGGAAAGGATGGGCGACAGGAGCGTCGCGGTCGATGGCGGCCCTGCGCCGGGGGCCGTTGTCCATCCTGTCCGCGATCTGCTAAACCCGCACAGCCCGATGAAGGATCGGGCCGACGGCCGGGGCCGGCTCCTGGACATGGCCCCTCACCCCGCCCGCGGTTTCGGAACAGCCATCCACCATGCAACTCGATCTTCTCAAAAGACCGGATGGACGCACCGCCATCCTGATGCCGTCCGGCTTCGTCCTCGACCTGCTGACGCCGGACGCCACGGGCATGCCGATCGAAGACATCGCCCAGTGCCTGTCGTCGCAGCCGCGCTGGGGCGGGGCGGCCCGGCCCTGGTATTCGGTCGCCGAACACTCGGTGATGGTGTCGCGTCTGGTGCCGCCGCCTCTGGCTTATTCAGCCCTGATGCACGATTGCGAGGAGTTCCTCGGCGACTGGCCCTCGCCGGTGAAGGTGATGCTGGACCGCGATTACGTCAAACAGCGGCTGCACCCGGTCAAGGACGCGCTGCGCCGCTGGTTCGGCTTCGATGACGAGGTGCCGGCAATCAAGCAGGCCGACCTCGTCTGCATGGCCACGGAATTGCGCGACCTCCTGCCGCCCGCATGGCTGGATTGGGGACATCTGCCCGCTGCCCACCCGGACAGGATCGTCCCGATCGGCCCCGATCGCGCCTACGCGCTTTTCCTGGACCGGTACGAGGAATTGAAGCACCTCGCCCAGCCGCAAAACAAGCCCAAGAAGGCCAAAGCCGCGCGGAGCGGGCGCAAGCCGCCGCCGCCTTGAACACCACGCCAAGCCCCGCACCGAAAGGGCGTACGTACGCCCTGTACGCCCCGCAAACACGCCCTGCCCGCCGGACCACGGCAAGTATCATACAGTAACCTACCTGCCGTGCGTCCTCGGACGTTCCAAACTGGAGCGCACCGCAATTGCAGGGATAAGCGCATGACGGCGATCCACCAGACGGCGATCCACCACGGTCCGGGAGAGGCGTAGCCATGGCCGTTCCCGCGATCCAGGCGGCGCTGGTCGGCGCCTATGTGTTGCGCCAGCGTCTCAAGGGCAACCGGCGCTTCCCGCTTGTGCTGATGATGGAGCCGCTGTTCCGCTGCAACCTCGCCTGCGCGGGATGCGGCAAGATCGACTATCCCGACCCGATCCTGCGCCGCCGCCTGTCGGTGGAGGAGGCCCTGGGCGCGGTGGACGAGTGCGGTGCCCCGGTGGTCTCCATCGCCGGGGGCGAACCGCTGCTGCACCCCGAGATCCACACCATCGCCGCCGGCATCGTGGCACGGCGCAAGTTCGTCTATCTCTGCACCAATGCCCTGCTGATGGAAAAGCGGCTCGACCGTTTCACCCCCAGCCCCTTCTTCACCTGGTCGGTCCATCTCGACGGCGGACGGGAGGAGCATGACAAGGCGGTCTGCCAGCCGGGGGTCTACGACCGCGCCGTCGCGGCGATCCGCGCCGCCAAGGCGCGCGGCTTCCGCGTCAACATCAATTGCACCCTGTTCGACGGGGCCGAGCCGGAAAAAGTCGCCGCCTTCTTCGACGAGGCCATGGCAGCCGGCATCGACGCCGTCACCGTGTCGCCCGGCTACGCCTACGAGCGCGCGCCCGACCAGGAGCATTTCCTGAACCGCCGCAAGACCAAGGAGCTGTTCCGCGACGTCTTCGCACGGGGGCGGGGGCGGAAATGGCGCTTCTCGCAATCGTCCCTCTTCCTCGATTTCCTGGCCGGCAACCGCAGCTACCGCTGCGCGCCCTGGGGCAACCCGACGCGCAACGTCTTCGGCTGGCAGCGCCCCTGCTACCTGCTGGGCGAGGGCTACGCCCCGACCTTCAAAGCCCTGATGGAGGAGACGGACTGGGACGCCTACGGCACCGGCAATTACGAGAAATGCGCCGACTGCATGGTTCACAGCGGCTATGAGCCGACCGCGGTGGAGGACACGCTGCGCAATCCCCTGTCGGCGCTGGCGGTCAGCCTGCGCGGGCCGCGCACGGACGGACCGATGGCGCCGGAGATCCCGCTGGATCGCCAGCGTCCGGCGGAGGAGGTCTTCTCACGCCACGTCGCGGACACGCTGCGCCGGATCGAGGCCGAGCGGACCGCCGCCGAATAAGTCCCTCGGAACGGCGCCCGCCGCGCGGCGGAGCGCCGCCAGGGCGCGGCCGAGGTCCCAGGCCAGCCGGCCCAGCGCGACGATCTGGCGGGGATCGGCGGCCAGCCGTGCCAGAACGGCGCCGGGGTCCATGCGCCCCTCTCCATCCAGCCCGGCCAGCGCCGCCACGGGCAGCGCCCGCCACGCCGGGTCTGCGACCGCGCGCAGCACGGCGAAGGGCCGTCCCCAGGCCTGGCAAGCCCGCGCCACGGCCAAGCTTTCCAGATCCACCGCGGCCGCGCCGCTTAGAGCGCGCAGCCGCGCCTTGTCCCCAACCGTCACCGCGGGCAGCCGGGCGCCCGCCACCGCGCCGGAATGGGCCTGCGGCAAGGCGCTGTGCAGGCGGTTCCGCCAGGGCCGGCAGGCCTCGAGAACGGCGCCGTCCTCATCGACCACGGCGCTCGCCACGACCAGCGAGCCGGGCCGCAGGCCGGGCGCCAAGCCGCCCGCGATGCCGAAGCTGACGATTCCGCAGGCGCCCCCCTCCAGCAAGCGATGCGCCGCCACCGCGGCGGCGGCGTCCCCCGTGGCGCAGGCGACGGGCAGCCCGCTGCGCCGGGCGAGACGGGCCTCCAACGCCATGCCGGTGAGGATCGCGGCGGCCATCACGCCTCCCTATGGAGATGTCCAGTAACGCAGCGTCAACATTGTCTCGACGTCCTCCTCCCCCACCGTCACGGAGGCGTCACGGAAACTCGGCGGGGCCAGGAGGACGGGAGCGTCGTTGCCAAATCCGAATCCTTCCCGCGGCACGCCCAGAAGGTTGCGGTCCAATTGGCCGTTGCCGTTCTCATCGTGGTAGGCGCGCAACGCGTAGGTCCCCGGCGGCAGGTCGGGCACGGCGACACGCACCGTCCCCGCCGCCGCCGGGGCGGTGACCCGGACGGCGCAACGCCCCGCCGGATAGGCCGCCTCCTCGCAAACAGACAGGACGACCTGCCCGTCGCCGTTGCGCACGCCCTGGACGGTCACGGTCAGCGCCGCGGCCAGAAGCGCCGCGCCCGCTCTCACACCCGCCCCATCACACCCGCCCCATCACACCCTCAGGGCCCGGTAGCGGGCCAGCGCCCACAGCGGGAAGCTCGCGGCGTAACCGTGGTATTTGAGGTAGAAGACGCGCGGGAATCCCACGGCGGTGAAGGGCTGCTCGCTCCACAGCCCCTCGGCGTCGCGGGCCGACAGCAGATACTCGACGCCGCGGTCCACCGCCGGGTGGTTGCCCTTCCCCGCCGCCATCAGCCCCAGCAGCGCCCAGGCAGTCTGCGAGGCGGTGGACACCGGCCCCTCGCCGCGCGGGTTGCCGGCCCAGTAGCTGGCGCCGTCCTCGCCCCAGCCGCCGTCGGCGCGCTGGTGGGCCAGCAGCCACTGGGCGGCGCGCTGCACCGCCGGTGCGGCGTGCGGCACCCCGGCGGCGTTCAGCGCCTCGAGCGCTGACCAGGTGCCGTAGACGTAGTTGGTGCCCCAGCGCCCGAACCAGGCGCCGTCGCTCTCCTGCTCGCGCTCCAGGAAGGTCAGGCCGCGGCGGGTCGGCAGGGTGTCGCGCCCTTCGCCCAGCCGGGCCAGCATCATGACGCAGCGGGCCGTCACGTCGGAGGTCGGCGGGTCCAGCAGGGCGCCGTGGTCGGCGAAGGGAATGTGGTTGAGGAAGTCGTGCTGGTTTTCGGCGTCGAAGGCGCCCCAGCCGCCGTTGCGGCTCTGCATCCCGACGATCCAGTCCCGCGCGCGGCGGATCGGCTCGCCATAACGCTCGGCGTCCAGCCGTTGCAGGGCCATCACCACCATGGCGGTGTCGTCGGTGTCCGGGTAATGGGCGTTGTTGTACTGGAAGGCCCAGCCGCCCGACGCCAGCCCCGGCCGCTGCCACGCCCAGTCGCCCTCGACGTCCAGGATCTGGCGGTCGATCAGCCAGTCCGCCCCGCGCCGGGCGGCGGCGCGGGCCTGCGGGCTGCCGGTCTCCAGCAGGGCGTTGCAGATGATCGCGGTGTCCCAGACCGGCGACAGGCAGGGTTGGCAATAGACCCGCCCCGGCTGGCGCACCACCAGCCCGCGCAGCGCGCGGCGCGCCGTCGCCGCGTCCGGGTGGTCGGGCGGCACGCCCAGGCAATGGAACATCAGCACGGCGTTGACCATCGCCGGGAAGATGGCGCCCAGCCCGTCCTCCCCGTTCAGCCGCTCGGTGACGAAGCGCACCGCGCGGTCGATGGCCGTCTGGCGCCCATTGGCCGGAAGGCGCGGCTCCACCGCGTGCAGCGCCGCGTCGAGCGCCCGGAACAGCGTGGCCCAGCCGCCGCGGTTGTTGTTGCTGTGCCAGTTGCGCACCCGCTCCGGCGGCTCGGTAAACAGCTCGGCGATGCCGATCCCGCGCGGGTTGCGGGCGCGCAGCCGGTGCGCCATGACGACCAGCAGCGGCACCACCACCGTCCGCGACCAGTAGGAGATGCGCGAAATGTGGAAGGGCGACCAGGGCGGCAGGTTCATCACCTCCACCGGCATCGCCGGCACCGCCCGCCAGGGCACCTGCCCGAACTGGGCCAGCAGGATGCGGGTGAAGACGTTGCAGCGCGCCGCCCCGCCGCGCGCCAGGATCGCCTCGCGGGCACGGCGCATGTGCGGCGCGTCGGGGCTGTCCCCCGCCGCCTTCAGCGCGAAATAGGCCTTCACGCTGCAGCTGATGTCCATGGCGCCACCGAAGAACAGCGGCCAGCCGCCGTCCCTGCCCTGCCGCCCGCGGATGAAGGCCGCCAAACCCGCCTCCAGCTCCGGGTCGATCTCGTCCAGGATGTGGTGCAGCAGCAGATATTCGGACGGGATGGTGGCGTCGGCCTCCAGTTCGAACACCCAATGGCCATCGGCCTGCTGCCGGCGGATCAGAGCGTCCGTGGCCTCGGCCACGGCGGCGCTCACGGCCTTGGCCGACGGCTCGGCCCGTTGGACCCGCAAGGTTGTGCTTGCGTTGTGGTCTTGCATCGGCGCTCCCGCTTTGCCCCGGTGTTCTCCATGGGTGTTTCCCATGGTGGAGGTATCTGGGTAATGAGGTGCCGCGGTTCGCCCATTGGTTGGAAGTAACATACAGTAGCGTACGTTGGGTGCCAGAGGTTGTCCTGGCAGACTGCGTACGCTTTCTAGGGAGACGTACAGCGTGACAGAACGGCAAGGTGTCCTGGGCCGGATGGCGGACCTCGGCCGCGCCATGATCGGGGGCCTGGGCGCCCTGTCCTGCCGGAGGCCGAAGGTGACGCTGGCCGTCTGGGTGCTGATGACGGTGCTGGCCGGCTGGTATTCCGCCGACAACCTGACGATGAGCACCAGCACGTCGGACATGATCTCACCCGATACCGCCTTCCGCCAACACACCGAGGAGTACCGGCAGGCCTTTCCCTTCGCCGACGACCAGATCGTCGTGGTGGTGGACAGCCCGTCCCCCGACCAGTCGGACGCCGCCGCCGTACGTCTGGTGGAACGCCTGTCCGCTCGAACCGACGTGCTGTCGGGGGTGGAGGTGCCGTCCGCCGACCCGTACTTCCACCGCTACGGCCTGCTCTTCCTCGACACGGAAAAATTGCAGGACTTGGCCACTCGTTTGGCCGGGGCGCAGGCGGCGCTGGGCGCGCTGAACGCCGCCCCGAACCTCCAGGGACTGGCCGACCTGCTGGATCTGATCCTGACCCACGCGGACGAGGGCGCGCCGGCCACCCCCTCCGAACTGCTGAACCGGTTGGCCGTCAGCAGCGCGACGGTGGCGGACGGCCGCCCCGTGCCGCTGTCCTGGACCGGGCTGGTGCAGGCCGCGGACGAGGAGGACCGGGCGGCCAACCGCCGCTTCGTCCTGGCCCGGCCCATCCTCGACAACAGCTCCTTCGGGCGCGGACGGCCCGCGGTGACCGCGGTGCACGAGGCCATCGGCGCGGTGATGGCGGAGCCGGCCGGCCAGGGCGTGGAGATGCGGGTGACCGGCGCCGTGCCGCTGCGCCAGACCGAGCTGGACACCGTCGCCAACAGCGCCGGCGTCGCCACCATCCTGTCCTTCATCCTGGTTTCGGCGGTGCTGATCGCCGGGATGCGGTCGGGTCGGCTGATCGCCTGCATCATGGTGGTCCTGCTGCTCGGCCTGACGCTGAGCGCCGGGGCGGCGGCGCTGACCGTGGGGCGGCTGAACCTGATCTCCGTCACCTGCGCGGTGATGTTCTTCGGGCTGGGCGACGATTACGGCGGGCATCTCGGCCTGCGCTACCAGGAGGAACTTCGCCGCGGCCTGCCGCCACTGGCCGCCGCCATCGAGGCGGTGCGGGCGGTCGGGCCGGCTCTGGTGCTCAGCACTCTGTGCGCCATCATCGGCTTCCTGTCCTTCGTGCCGACCGCCTATCTGGGGCTGGCGGAGTTCGGCGTCATCTCCGCCGTCGGCATGGTGGTGGCGCTGCTCATCAGCCTGAGCCTGCTGCCCGCCCTCATCGTCCTGCTGCGCCCCGGCCCCGGCGTCCCGGCGCCGGAGCGCGAGGACCGCGGCTTCGCCGGCTGGGTGAGCCGCCACCATCGCGCCGTCCTCGGATTGGCCGGAGCCAGCGCCGTCCTCTCCATGGCGGCGCTGCCGCTGGTGCGGCTGGACGTCAACCCGCTGAACCTGCAGGACGAGACGACCGAGGCCGTCGCCACCTACCGCGATCTGGCGACCACCCCGCGCACCTCGCCCTATTCCGTCAACATCCTGACGCCGGACCTCGCGGCGGCGCAGGCTGTGGCCGACCGGCTGCGCCGCCTGCCGGAATCCGGCGGCGTCCGCACCTTCGCCAGCTTCATCCCCAAGGACCAGGAGGCCAAGCTGCCCATCCTGGCCGACATGTCGCTGCTGCTCGGCCCCAGCCTGACCGCCCCCGCCACCACGGCGGCGCTGGACCAGGGCGGGCTGGAGCGGGCCTTCGCCGCGCTGATGGGCGTGGTGCAAGGCTATCTGGCGGACAAGCGCGACGGTCCGCCTGAGCTGCGCGCCGCCGTGCAGGGCTTCGGCAACGCCCTGGCCCGCGTCCGGCCGGAGCAGCTCGCCACGCTCGACGCCGCGCTGACCGGAGGCGTGCCGCCGCTGCTCGACCGGCTGCGCGAGGGCATGGCGGTGGAACAGCCGGTGACCGCCGCCGACGTGCCGGACAGCCTGAAGGCCCGCTGGATCGCCGCGGACGGGCGCGCCCGCGTCGAGGTGCTGCCCACCCACGATATTTCCGACAGCCGCGCGATGGCCGACTTCGCCGACGCGGTGCTGGCCGTGGCGCCCAACGCCACCGGTGCCCCGGTGACGGTGACGGAGGCGGCCCGGGTCGTCGGCTCCTCCTTTTTGGAGGCGACGGCGCTGACGCTGGTGCTGATGGTGCTGCTGCTGGTCGCCGTTCAGCGCTCGGTGACCGGGATGGTGCTGATCCTGGCGCCGCTGGTGCTGGCCGCCCTGTGGACGATGGCGACCGCCGGGCTGCTGGACATCCCCTTCAACTTCGCCAACGTGATCGTCATCCCGCTGCTGTTCGCGCTCGGCGTGTCGAGCAGCATCCATATGGTCACGCGCGGGCAGGATCTGGTGCGGGAGGGCGCTTCGGAGAGCGCCTTCGGCATCGAGCTTCTGGTGACCAGCACGCCGCGCGCCGTCCTGGTCAGCACGCTGACCACCAGCACCGCCTTCGCCACGCTGGCTCTGTCCAGCCACCGCGGGCTGTCGAGCATGGGGGTGCTGCTGGCGGTGTCGATCACCTACACGGTCATTTCGTCCCTGGTGGTCCTGCCGGCGCTGATGATCCTGTGGCACCGCTGGCGGCTTCGTCGCAGACCAGCAGCCCCGGCGCGGTGACCGAGCCGACGATCAGCCGCCCGTTCCACGAGAGCGCGACCGTGGCGGCGGGGAAGCGCCGCCCGTCCTCATCCAGCAGGATCTCCGTCCCGGCGGGGCCGAGCGCCGCGATCCGGGTCGGCGCCACCGTCCCGCCCGGCCAGCCCCCTCCCGGCCAGCCGTAGCGGTGCAGCGCCAGCCGGAACGGCGACGGGTGCAGCGCCACCAGCAGACGCCCGTCCGGGGCCATCGTCAGATTGTCCGGCCCGCCGGGAACGGCGATGCGTTGCGGCGGCGCCTGCGGATCGGACAGGCGATAGACGAGCAGCGCGTCCTCCCGCGTGGCGGCGACGGTCAGCCGGTCGCGGCTCGGCTCGGGGAACAGGCCGTTGGCGAAGCCGATCCCGCCGATCAGGACGCGGGCCGTTCCGTTGTCCACCACACCGACGAAGCCGTGCCGCCCGCCGAGGACGTTGTCCCGGATCACGGCGCCCCAGCCGCAGCCGCCATGGCTGCTGGTGAAGAGGAAGCGGTCGCCGTCGAGGAAGGCGACGTCGTTGGCCCGGCAGAGCAAGGGGCTGGCGGTGGTGCCTTGGTGGGTCAGGGTGGCGCCGTCAAGACGGTAGCGCTCGACCGTGGCCGATCCGTCCTCGTGGCGGCTGATGGCGAGCAGGGACTGCGCGCCATCCGGCTCGGCGCGCAGGTCGATGCCCGCCGGGCGCAGGCCGGTGGCGAGCGGGGTGACGGCGACGGTCGGCGCGTCAAGGGATCGCAAGTTCAGCCGATAGAGGCCGCCCGCGGTTCCGGCCCGGCGGTCGTAGGCGGACAGCACCGCCTGACCGCGCGCGGCATCGAGCGCCATGTCCTCGATGCCGATGATGGGGGCGCCGTTTGCGGTGACGGAGACGGTGCGGCAGGCGGATTGGGCGGAGTGGGTGAGGAGGGTGACGAGGAGGAAGGTCGTTGCCCCCACCCTCCCCACTGCGTGGGGCCCCTCCCTCCCCCGCTTCGCAGGGGAGGGCGACATTCCCTCCCCCGCCCAGCGGGGGAGGGGCAGGGTGGGGGCAAAACTCCACAGCAGCCCACGCCCCTCACGCCACACCGGCCCCCCAGCGCGCGACGAAGGGCGCCCATTCGCGGTCCACCCGCTCCCGCCCCTCGTCGGACAGGCGGTGGCGGTTCTTCGCGTAGTCGCTCACCGCCCCCAGATACGCTTCGAACTTCGGCCGCGCCGCTGCGAAACCCGGAATGTCCAACACCCGGTACAGCCGCTCCGCCTCCTCCAGCGGCGCGCGCTCGAATCGTTCGAACGGCACCTCGGCGAAGCGGTTGGCCGGGAGGTCGGCCGTGTCGTCGATCAGCGCCTGCATGATGCGTGGGTAGTGGTCCAGCACCACACGCTCCACGTCGATGTGCCCGTGCGGCTGGAGCGCCAGCCGCGCCAGCAGCGTCCGGTAGAAGCCCACCGTCGACACGAACACCGCCCGCGGATCGCGGTGGATGTGGATGAAGCGCGCGTCGGGCCAGATCTCCCGCATCATGGCGACCCGCGCGCTGTAGACCGGGTTCTTCAGCAGGATGCAGCGCCCGCCTTGGGCGATCGACACCTTCTCCAGGAAATAGAGGAAGCGGCGCTTCCAGGCCTCCCGCTCCGCCGCCGTGCAGCCGTCGAAGTAGAGGCCGCGGCGCAGGTTCTCGTCGAAACGTTCCGGGAAATAGAGCCCGTGGTAGAAGGAAACCGGCGACATGTTCGCCAGCGCGATCTCGTCCTCCTGCGGGCTGTCGGCCTTGACCGGCACGTTGTCGATGTAGCGCCGCTCCGGCAGGGCGCGGGCCAGCAGCGGCCGCAGGACCGAGCCCAGCCCCAGCATGTCCCAGGGCAGGCCGACCGCGAAGGGGTCGATGATGCCGAATTGCGGGTCGCGGCTCAGCACGTTGTAGAGATGGGTGGTGCCGCTGCGCCAGTGGCCCAGGATGAAGACCGGCGGCGGCAGGCCGGCGGACCTGCGCCGCCGCGCCGCCACCCACCCGGCCTCGGCCAGCGAGAAAGGCGCGCGCCCGATGGCCGAGGCCAGCGCCGCCAGCGCCGTCGGCCAGCCACGCCCCCGCGGCCGGCCGTTGCGCGCCAGCACGCTCAGCAGGGTGATGGCGTCGCAGCCATACAGCGGATGGTCCGGGATCGGCATCCATCCCTCTCGCCCCTTCGCCGGTCCACCCATCCGGACACCTCCCTTCGACAGCGCCGCGCAGGAGGATAGACCGGCCCGGACGCTGTTACATCCCATACGGACGGTTGAATCCGCTTGCCCCGAACGGGCAGATTTCCACGACCAATGCAGGAGCATGGGAACGCCGCGATGATTGGTTCCATCTCACGCCGGACATGGATGCGCGCCGCGCTGGCGCTGGCCGTCCTGGCGGCCGGCCTGCTGCCGGTCCCCGCCGTGGCCCAGCAAGCCGGCACCACGCCGGGCGCCCGCGCCACCGTGGCCCGGCTGAACGAGGCCATCCTGTCCCTGATGCAAGGGGCGGCGGGACGGGAGCCGGCGCGGGCGCGACTTCAGCGCTTCCTTCCGGTGATGCTGGACACCTTCGATCTGGAGGCCGCTCTGCGGGTCGCCGCCGCCCCCTATTTCGACCAGTCCGCCGAGCCGGAGAAGCGGCAGGCGCTGGACGCCTTCGCCCGGCGCAGCGCCGCCCAGTATGTCGACCGTTTCGACAGCTACGACGGCCAGCGGCTCGAGATCGTCGGCGAGAGGCCCGCCCCGCGCGGGATGCTGCTGGTCGACACCGATCTGGTGCGCGCCGGCAAGGCGCCGGTCCGGCTGAGTTACCTGCTGCGTCCGGAAGGCGACCGCTGGCGCATCCTCGACGTCCTGGCGAAGGGCACGGTCAGCCAGCTCGCCACCCAGCGCTCGGAGTTCCAGAACACGCTGCGCGGCGGCGGGCTGGCCGCCCTGACGCGCGACCTCAACAGCAACGCCGACCGCATCCTCGGCGGAGCATAGGCGCATGGGCATCACCCTCGTCACCGGGGGCGGCGGCTTCATCGGCGGGCATCTGGTGGCGGCGCTGGCCGCGCGGGGCGAGCGGGTGCGTATCCTCGACCTTCAGGACCCGCCGGACGGCCTGCCGCCGGACGTCGAGGTCCGGCACGGCTCCATCCTCGACGCGGCGGCGGTGGCCCGCGCGTTGGACGGGGTGGAGCGGGTCCATCACCTCGCTGCCGTCGCGACACTGTGGGACCGCGACCCGAGCGTCTTCGACCGGGTCAACCGGCAAGGCACGCGGGTTGTTCTTGATGCGGCGGCGCGGGCGACGGGATTGAGGCGTTTCGTCCACTGCTCGACCGAGGCCGTGATGATCGGCCACCCGCCGCCTCGACGGCTGGACGAGAGCGCCGATCCGGGGCTGGAGGCGCTGGCCGGTCCATACTGCCGGTCCAAGTATCTGGCCGAGAAGGACGCGCTGGCCGCAGCGGCGCAGGGGCTGCCGGTGGTGGTGGTCAACCCCACGGCGCCCATCGGCCCCGGCGACCGGCTGCCCACCCCGCCGAACGCCATGCTGCGCCTGTTCCAGCGCGGCGGGCCGCGGCTGATCCTCGACTGCGTGCTGAACCTTGTGGACGTGCGCGACGTGGCGCAGGGCATGATCTTGGCCGCGGAGCGCGGGCGGGTCGGCGAGCGCTACATCCTCGGGGGAATGGATATCGGGTTGGGCGATCTGGCGGAGCGGATCGACCGGCTGTGCGGCCGGGTGCCGCTCCGCCGCCATCCAGTGCCGCCCGCCCTGGCGCTGGCGGCCGCGCGGGTCGAGGAATGGCTGTCTGACCATGTGACGCGCCGCCCGCCCACCGCATCGGTGACGGGCGTCCGGCTGGCGCTGGGCGGCGGTGGGTTCGACAGCGGCAAGGCGGTCCGGGAACTGGGTTATACGGTGCGGCCGCTGGAGGCGAGTCTGAGGGCGGCGCTGGGGTAGGTGTTGCCCCCACCCTTCCCACGGCTTCGCCGCGGGCCCCTTCCCTCCCCCGCTGGGCGGGAGAGGGAGCCTCCCCCGCAAACCTCATTCCCTCCCCCGCCCAGCAAGGGAGGGACAGGGTGGGGGCTCGTGGCAACAACTTCCCCCGCCCTCTTCCAGATCGCGCAGGATCGGGCAATCCGGCCGCTCGTCGCCGTGGCAGGCGTGGGCGAGGTGCTTCAGCGTGTCGCTCATCGCGCGCAGCTCGGCGATCTTCGCCTCCAGCTCCGCCACATGGTCGAGCGCCACGCGCTTCACCTCGGCGCTGGAGCGGCTGCGGTCCTGCCACAGCCCGACCAGGATCTGGATGCGCTCGATGCTGAAGCCCAACGTCCGCGCCCGCTTGACGAAGCGCAGGACGTTGACGTCGCTGGACGAATAGACGCGGTAGCCGGACGCCGTCCGCCCGGCCGCGGGGATCAGGCCGATGGACTCGTAGTAGCGGATCAGCTTGGCGTTGACGCCGGACGCCTTCGCCGCGTCGCCGATGGTCATGCCGCCCGCACTCATGGCTTCCACCCCCGCAGCGACAGGGCGTTCAGCACGACGCTGACCGAACTCAGCGCCATCGCCGCCCCGGCCAGCACCGGGCTGAGCAGGCCGGACGCCGCCAGCGGAATGCCGACCAGATTGTAGATGAAGGCCCAGAACAGTCCCTGGCGGATCTTGGAGTAGGTGCGGCGCGACACGTCGATGGCGCCGGCCACCAGCGCCGGATCGCCGCGCATCAGCGTGACCCCGGCGGTGTGCATCGCCACGTCGGTGCCGGTCGCCATGGCGATGCCGACGTCGGCGGCGGCCAGGGCGGGCGCGTCGTTGATGCCGTCGCCGACCATGCCGACCACCCGGCCCTCCGCCTTCAGCGTCGCCACCACCTCGGCCTTGCCGTCCGGAAGCACCTCGGCGAAGACGCGGTCGATGCCCAGGTCAGCGGCCACCGCGCGGGCGGCCCCGGCACCGTCGCCGGTGACCATCACCGTCTCCACCCCCTGCGCCTTCAGGGAGCGGACGGCGGCGCGGGCGCTCTCCTTCACCGTGTCGCCGAAGGCGACGAGGCCCAGAACGCGCCGCTCCGGCGCCGTTTCGGCCAGCCAGGACAGGGTGCGCCCGGCGGACTCCAGCGCCGCCGCCCGTGCCTCCAGCGCCGGGTCGGACAGGCCGTTCTCCGCGATCAGCCGCTTGCTGCCCAGCAGCAGGGCGCGGCCCTCCACGGAGGCCGACACGCCGCGCCCGGCCAGCGCCTTGAAGCCCTCCGGAGTCGCCGCCGCCACGCCCTGTTCCGCCGCGCGGTCGCGGACGGCGCGGGCCAGCGGGTGTTCGCTGCCGCTCTGGAGCGCCGCCGCCAGCCGCAGCAGTTCCGCGTCCTCGACGCCGTCCGCGGGCACCAGATCGGTGACGCGGGGCCTGCCCTCGGTCAGCGTGCCGGTCTTGTCGAAGGCGACGGCGGTGATGGCGTGGGCGCGCTCCAGCGCCTCCGCGTCCTTGATCAGGATGCCGTGGCGCGCCGCCGCGCCGGTGCCGACCATGATGGCGGTGGGCGTGGCGAGGCCCAGCGCGCAAGGGCAGGCGATGACCAGCACCGACACCGCCGTGATGATCGCCGTCTCGACGTTCCCCGTGCCGATCCACCAGCCGGCGAGCGTCACCGCGGCGATGCCCAGCACCACCGGCACGAAGACCGCCGCCACCCTGTCGACCAGCCGCTGGATCGGCGCCTTGGACGCTTGCGCGCCCTCGACCATGCGGACGATCTTGGCGAGCATCGTCTCGGCACCCACCGCCACCGTCTCGACCAGCAGCAGCCCATCCACGTTGATCGAGCCGCCGGTGACGCGGGAGCCCGGCGCCTTCTCCACCGGCAGGCTTTCGCCGGTCAGCATGGATTCGTCGACGCTGCCCGCGCCCTCCGCCACGCGCCCATCCACGGGGATGCGCTCGCCGGGGCGGACCGCCACGCGGTCGCCGACGCGCACCTGGGCGATGGGAAGCTCCGTCTCCACGCCGTCGCGGCGGACGCGGGCGGTGTCGGGACGGAGTTGCATCAGCGCGCGGATCGCCGCCGCCGTCCGGCCCTTGGCGCGGGCCTCCAGCCACTTGCCGAGCAGCACGAAGGTGATGAGCACCGCCGACGCCTCGAAATAGAGGTGCGGCGTGTGGCCCGGATGCGCCGTCAGCATCATGTAGACGCTGAGCCCCCAGGCCGCGGAGGTGCCGAGCGCCACCAGCAGATCCATGTTGCCCGACCCGGCGCGCGCCGCCATGAACCCGGCCCGGTAGAAGCGCCAGCCCAGCCAGAACTGCACCGGCGTCGCCAGCAGGAACTGCGCCCAGGGCGGCAGCATCAGGTTCAGACCCAGCAGGTCTCCCGCCATGCCGAGAACCAGCGGCGCCGACAGGGCGGCGGCGATCAGCACATGGCGGAGGTCCCGCCGGTTGCGGTCCTGCGCCGGGTCCTCCGCCGTCGCCGCGGATTCGGTGTCGGCGACGGGGGCGGCGGTGAAGCCGGTCATCTCCACCGCCTCGGCCAGCCGGGCGGCGTCCACCGTCCCGGCGTAGGCGGTGACGTGCGCCCGCTCCGTCGCGAGGTTCACGGCGGCGGACTCCACCCCCGGCACGCGCAGCAGCGCCTTTTCGACGCGCGCAACGCAGGAGGCGCAGGTCATTCCGCCGACGGTCAGGTCGAAGTCCTGCCTCTGCGGTTCGAAGCCGACGTTTTCGATGGCCTCCGCCACCGCCCGCGGGTCGGGATCGCCCGCGAAGGCGACCCGCGCCCGCTCGGTGGCGAGGTTGACCGACACGCCGGTAACGCCCGGCAAGCGTGACAACGCCTTTTCCACCCGCCCCACGCAGGAGGCGCAGGTCATGCCGGAAATGCCGATGTCGAGGTCGGTGGTGGTGGCGGACATGATCGTCCTTTCTTCGTCGTCAACCGGCATCCCAGATAGGGCTTCCAATGGCTGGAAGGTCAAGGGGGCCGAAAACCGTCACGCGACCGGAAGCCCTTCGGCTTCGAAGCCGGCCTTTTCCAGAGCCGTCCGCAGGGCGTCGGCGCTGGGCGTCCCGTCGACGCGCACGTCCTTCGAGTCCAGGTCGATCTGCACATCCTCGACCCCGGCGACGGCGCCGAGCGCGCGGCGGACGGAGGCAGCGCAACCGCCGCAGGTCATGCCGGGAACCTTGAACGCAACCATGACGAACTCCTTCCAACAAGGTGTGTGTTGCCGTCAGCTTCCGCCTTCCAACGATTGGAAGGTCAAGAGGAATTTCGCAGTCCTGGTCATGGTCCCCTTCACTGCCCCCTTCACTGCCGTGGTACCGCCGGAACCAACCGCTCCGCTCGCGCATTCATGGGCCATGGACATCACCCGCCAGCGCAGCTTTCTCCATGACGAAGCCCAATTCGCCCGTGCGCTTGCCCGCGCCGCGGCGGGGGCGATCATCTTCGCCCTGCCCCTGCTGATGACCATGGAGATGTGGGAGCTGGGCTTCTACATGGACCGCTTCCGGCTGGCCCTGTTCATCCTGGTGACGCTGCCGGTGCTGTTCGGCCTGTCCTACTTCGCCGGGTTCGAGGAGACCTTTTGCTGGCAGGACGACCTGATCGACGCGCTGTCGGCCTTCGCCGTCGGCTTTCTGATGTCGGCGGCGCTGCTGACCGTCTTCGCCATCGTGCGTCTGGACCAGCCGTTGCCGGAGATCATCGGCAAGATCGCGCTCCAGTCCGTGCCGGCCAGCATCGGCGCCATGCTGGCGCGCAAGCAACTCGGTCAGCAGGACGACGCCGACAGGGAGCGGCGCATCCGCTCCAGCTATCCCGGCGAGCTGTTCCTGATGGGGGCGGGGGCGCTGTTCGTCGGCTTCAACGTCGCCCCGACCGAGGAGATGATCCTGATCTCCTACAAGATGTCGCCCTGGCACGCGGTGGCGCTGGCGGTGCTGTCGCTGGGGCTACTGCACATCTTCGTCTACACGGTCGGCTTCGCTGGGCAGGAGAGCGCCGGAGACGACGGGTTCCTGTCCGTCTTCCTCCGCTTCTCGGTCGCCGGCTACGGCATCGCCCTGCTGATCAGCCTTTATCTGCTGTGGACCTTCGAGCGGATCGCCGGCCTGTCGATGATGGAGCTGGTGACCGCCACAGTGGTGCTCGGCTTCCCCAGCGCGCTGGGCGCCGCCACCGCCCGCCTGATCGTGTGACGGGAGGGACGCCGATGGCTGACATCCGGGAGAACGACATCGCCTCCAGGGACGAGGACGGCAGCGCGTCGGTGTCGCGGCTGGCCTGGATCTCGTCGGGACTGGGGCTCTTGCTGTTCCTGGGCTCGGTGGGGGTGCTGGGTTACGAGGGCATCACCCGCGGCAACGGCCCCCCGGTGATCACCGCCGTGGTGGAGGAGGTGGTTCCCGCCGGCCCGCGCTGGCTCGCCCACATCCGGCTCACCAACGACGGCGGCAAGACCGGCGCGAAGGTCCAGGTGGAGGGCCAGCTGATGGCGGGCGACGAGGCGCTCGAAACCTCGGTGGCCGAGTTCGACTATGTGCCCGCCGGCTCCGAACAGAAGGGCGGCCTGTTCTTCGACCGCGACCCGCGGGCACACGCGTTGCGCCTGCGCGTGCTCGGCTATGTGGAGCCCTGAACCAAGCGGGTCCCGGCCTGTTGTCGTTTCACTGGAAACAGAGGACACCGACCCCGCGATGACCAGCCTGACCATCGACGAGGCGCAGCAGCGCATCCGCCTTTTCCTGACCGGCGACATGGTGGAGGCGCTGCGCGCCGTGGATTACGAATCGCCGCCGCTGGCCGACCAGCCGTCCGGCCTGACGCTGGAGACGGCACGGCGGGCCGCGGTGCGCTTCAGCCACGTCGAGGGGGCGTCCGACTGCCTGTACCGCGTCGACGCCTTCGACGAAGCGCTGGTGATGCGGCTGCAACTGAACGTCCGCCGCTTCGTGGCGATCTATCAGGTGCCGGTCGCCGATCCGGTGGCCAGCGCCACCATCTCCCCGCATTTCGAGCGCTGGGCCATCGGCGCCGGCCACGCCGGCTGGACCATCGGCTGGCGCGACGGCACCGACCCCTGGCAGCCCGACCGGCGCGTGGTGGAGACCTACTGCTACGCCATGCTGCCCGAGGACTTCCTCGACAACCCGCTGGAGCAGCTTTACTGGCGGACGGACCTCGTGCAGATGACCCGCGCCTTCATGCTGGAGGCCCGCCGCATGGGCATCCGCCTGGCTGTCCCGGAAGGGATGTGAAGGCCCCCACCCAACGGGGCAAGGGCCTTCCGCCCGTCAGGCCAGATCGAACAGCAGCACCTCGGCGCTGACCACGCCGTCCAGCGTCAGGGCGCTCTCATTGCTGATCGCGGCGCCGTCGCCTTCCTTCAGGACCGCGCCGTTCAGCCGAACCTGACCGCGGGCGACCTGCACCCAGGCATGGCGGCCCGGACGCAGCTCGTGGGTCACGCTATCGCCCTCGTCCAGAAGCGTGGCGTAGAGGTCCACGTCCTGGTGGATGACCACGCTGCCGTCGCGCCCGTCCTGGGAGCCGACGAGCCGCAGGCGGCCCTGCTTCTCCTCCCGCTCGAAGGCCTTCTGCTCATAGCCGGGGACCATCCCTTCCTCGTTGGGCAGGATCCAGATCTGCAGGAAGTGCACCGGGTCCTTCTTGGACGCGTTGTACTCGCTGTGCCGGATGCCCGACCCGGCGCTCATCCGCTGCACGTCGCCGGGGCGGATGACCGAGCTGGTGCCCAGCGTGTCCTTGTGCTCCAGCGCCCCGTCCAGCACATAGGACACGATCTCCATGTCGGCGTGCCCGTGGGTGGGGAAGCCGGCGCCGGGGATCACGCGGTCGTCGTTGATGACGCGGAGCGCGCGGAAGCCCATATGGGCCGGGTCGTAGTAATGGCCGAACGAGAAGCTGTGCTTGCTGTTCAGCCAGCCCATGTTGACGGCGCCCCGTTCGTCGCGGTTGCGGATCGTGATCATCTCTGCTCCTCCGGTTTCTTTGCGAGGCCCTGTGGCCCCTCGTCTGGAGAGGAATGTGCTCCCGTTTCCGCAAAACAACAATTGCCGGAGTTGCGGCTTATCTGTTCCATGAGACGCAACAAACCGCTATGATGACGGCTCCCCTCAACCAGCGCCGCCGACCGCCATCATGCCCACCATCATTCCCGACGTTTCGCCCCTCCTCCTCGCCATGGACCTGACCGGGATCTTCATCTTCGGGCTGACGGGAGGGACGCTGGCCGTGCGGCACCGTCTGGACATCTTCGGCGTGATGGTGCTGGCGCTGGTGACGGCGCTGGCCGGCGGCGTGCTGCGCGACCTGCTGATCGGGGCGATCCCGCCGGCCACCATGCAGGACGAACGCTACCTGATCACGGCGCTGGCCTCGGGCCTGTTCGCCTTCTTCTTCCACCCCTTCATCAACCGTCTGGTCAAGCCGGTGATGGTGCTGGACGCGGCCGGCCTCGGCATCTTCGCGGTGGCCGGCTGCGGCAAGGCGCTGGCCTATGGGCTGGGCCCGCTGCCCGCGGTCCTGCTCGGCGTGCTGACCGCCTGCGGCGGCGGTCTGGTGCGCGACGTGCTGGTGGCCGAGGTGCCGCGCGTGCTGCGCGAGGAGATCTACGCGGTGGCCGCCCTGCTGGGCGCGGCGATCGTCATCGCCGGGGCGATGCTGGACCTGCCGAAGGCGCCGGTCGCCATCGCCGGGGCGGCGGCGGCCTTCCTGCTGCGGGTGGTCAGCGTGCTGCGCGGCTGGAGCGCGCCGCGCGCCCCCGGTTCCTGACATTTGCGGTGAACAACCAAAGGCTTCGGCTGTTGGAAGGGGCATGAGCGACACCGTGACCGACAACCCGGCCATGAGCCGGTTCGAACTGGACGTGAACGGCCAGACGGTCTTCGCGACCTACCGCCGCCGCGGCACCATCCTGCACATCCCCTATGTGGAGGCGCCGCCGTCCCTGCGCGGCACCGGGGCGGCCGGGCGGCTGCTGGAGGGGGTAATGGCCATCGCCCGCGCCGAGGGGCTGACCATCGTCCCGATCTGCGGCTACGCCGCCAACTGGATGCACCGCCACCGCGAGCATCACGACCTGCTGGCGCGGTAGGTCTTACGACGGTCCTGGCGGCCGTTGGCCGTCGGTCGCCGCGAAGACCTCCTTGGCCGCGAACAGCCCGTTGAGAGCGGCCGGGAACCCCGCATAGACCGCCATCTGGATGAGGACCTCGACGATCTCGTCGCGGGTCAGCCCAACGTTCAATCCGGCCTCGATGTGCACCTTGAGCTGGGGTGCCGCGTTGCCCATGGCGGCGAGCGCCGCGATCGTGGCGATCTCGCGGGAGCGCAGATCGAGTCCAGGCCGCGAATAGATGTCGCCGAAGGGAAATTCGAACAGATAGGTCGCGAAGTCCGGCGCGATGTCGGCCAGCGCCGCCACCACCTTGTGGCCGGCCGCGCCGTCGATTTCGGCAAGCGCCCGTTGCCCGCGCTCAAGCCGGCTTTCTTCGAACCTGGACAGGTGTGTAGTCATCGTCAGTCTTCCTCTGTTCCGTTTCGACGTAACCGTCGATCTTGGTATCGAGGACGAGAAGACAGGCGTTCAGCTCATCGACCTGGGCACGCACGCGCTCGCGGTGCCGCTCCAGCAACGCCCGCCGTTCCGCTTCGGTCCCGGCGCCCTCCTCGCGAAGCGCCGCGTAGCGGAGCATGTCGCGGATCGGCATGCCGGTCGTCTTCAGACGGCCGAGAAACTCGATCCAGGTCAGGATCGAAGCGTCGTAATCGCGGTGGCGGGACTGGTTCCGGTCGGCGTAGGGCAGCAGCCCGATCCGCTCATAGTAGCGGATGGCGTGGGCCGTCAGTCCCGTGCGTTTCGCGAGGGCTCCGATCTTCATGCGCGTCTGCTTCTCATCACGATGCACAGGACGCTACGGGTTCGAGCGCGCTCTAAGTCAAGAGTGATTCCGCCATCGGAGCCGCCGACGCGTCACAGGCCGAGATAGGCCTGCTTCACTGCGGGATCAGCCAGCAACTCCTCGCCCGTGCCGGCCAGAACGACGCGCCCGTTCTCCAGCACATAGGCGCGCTGCGCCAGCTTCAGCGAGGCGGCGACGTTCTGCTCCACCAGGATGATCGTCATGCCTTCGGCGGCGAGAGCGCGGATGGTGCGGAACAACTCCTGCACCATGGTCGGGGAGAGGCCGAGCGACGGCTCGTCGAACATGATCAGGTCGGGCTTGCCCATCAGGCAGCGCCCGATGGCCAGCATCTGCTGCTCGCCGCCTGACAGGGTGCCGGCGGCCTGCTCCAGACGCTCCCGCAGGCGGGGGAAAAGGGTCAGGACCCGCTCGAACGTCTCTTTCGCCCCGGCGCGGGCGCGCGGAATGACGGCCCCCATCTCCAGATTCTCACGGATGCTGAGCGTCGGGAAGATCTGCCGCCCCTCCGCCACCTGCCCGATGCCGAGGTCGCAGACGACGTGGCTGGGCAGGCCGGCGATGTCCTTGCCGCGGAAGCGGATGGTGCCGCGGGCCGGCTTCAGGATGCCGGAGATGGTGCGGATCAGCGAGGTCTTGCCTGCCCCGTTGGCGCCGACGATGGCGGTCGTCGTGCCCTCCGCCACCGCGATGGACACGCCGTCGAGCGCCTGGGCGTCGCCGTAGTAGAGGTCGAGGTCGGATACGGTCAGCATGCGGGGTCTTGCGTCGTGGCGGCCATCACAGGGAGGGCCGCCACCTTAGCGCAGGCGCCGCCGGAACCGAACGGGTTTTGCTTCAGCCCAACCTACTTCAGAAAGAACAGGACGCTCATCGCCAAGCCCACGGCGATGATGCCGGCGCGGAGGATGCGCGACGGGATCTTGCGCCCGACCCGCGCCCCGACATAGCCGCCGGCCACCGCCGCGATGGTCATCAGCGCGGCGTAGGACCACTCCACCGCCCCGCCAACCGCGTAGGCGGCGACCGCGATGGCGGTCAGCACGGCGGAGAACAGGTTCTTCAGGGCGTTCATGGCGTTCAGGTTGGTCATCCCGAACAGGCTCAGCTGCGCCAGCAGCAGGATGCCGAGGCCGCCGTTGAAGTAGCCGCCATAGACCGACACCGCGAACAGCGTGGCGAGCATCGCCCCCGTCCCGTGCAGCCCCACCGCCCGCAGCCGGGCCGCCAGCATGCCGCCGAAGGCGAACAGCGCGGTGGCGACCAGCAGCAGCCAAGGCACGATGCTGCGGAACACCGAGTCCGGCGTGACCAGCAGCAGCGCCGCCCCGATCAGCCCGCCGGTCAGGCTGACCACCGACAGCGTGACCAGCCCGACCCCGCCCACCGGCTCCAGGTCATGGCGGTAGCCGTAGACGCCGCTGGCGTAGCCGGGCAGCAGCGCCACCGTGCCGGTGGCGTTCGCCGCCACCGGAGGAACCCCGGCGTAGATCAGCGCGGGAAGGGTGAGAAAGCTGCCGCCGCCGGCGACCGCGTTCATCGCCCCGGCCAGGAAGGCCGCGGCGAGCAGGAGCAGGGATGTCGTCACCATCGTTCGGGCCGTTGTCTTTTCTTGTTGTTTTTCGTCCCTCTCCCGCCTCGGGAGAGGGTGGCGCCGAAGGCGCCGGGTGAGGGTCGCGCGAGGATCGAGGCCTTATTCTTGGCCGCACCCTCACCCTCCCGCCGCTGTGCGGCGGGTCCCTCCCTCCCCTGGGACGGGAGAGAAGTTTGGAGAGTTACCCCCGCCCCCGCAGCTCGCGGCGGATGATCTTGCCGGTGGTCGTCATGGGCAGGCTGTCCACGAACTCCACGGCGCGCGGGTACTCGTGGGCGGCCAGCCGCGTCTTCACATGGGCCTGGATCTCCGCCGCCAGTTCGTCGCTGGGCCGCACGCCGTCCTGGAGGACGATGAAGGCCTTCACGATCTCGGTGCGCAGGGGATCGGGCACACCGACCACGGCGGCCATGCGGACGGCGGGGTGGCCGATCAGGCAATCCTCGATCTCGCCGGGGCCGATGCGGTAGCCGGCGGACGTGATGACGTCGTCGTCACGCCCGACGAAGCGGATGTAGCCGTCCGCGTCCAGCTCGCCCTGGTCGCCGGTGACCAGCCAGTCCCCGATGAACTTCGCCGCCGTGGCCTCCGGGTTGTTCCAGTATTGCAGGAACATCACCGGGTCCGGGCGGCGCACGGCGATCAGGCCGATCTCGCCGGGCGGGAGGCGCTTGCCATCCCCATCGATCACCGCCACGTCGTGGCCGGGCGCCGGGCGGCCCATGACGCCGGGCTTGGGCGGCATGACCGTGGCGCAGGAGGACACGATCATGTTGCACTCGGTCTGGCCGTAGAACTCGTTGATGGTCAGCCCGAAGGTCTGACGGCCCCAGTCGAGAAGCTCGGCCCCCAGCGTCTCGCCGCCGCTGGCGACGGAGCGCATGCTGTAATTCCAGCGCGTCTGCGGGTCCTTCACCGCGCGCATCATCTTCAGCGCGGTCGGCGGCAGGAAGGCGTTGCGCACCTGGAAATCGGCGATCAGGCGGAAGGCCTCCTCCGCGTCGAACTTCTCGAAGCGGTGGGAGACGACGGTCACGCCATGGTGCCAGGCGGGCATCAGCACGTCGAGCAACCCGCCGATCCACGCCCAGTCCGCCGGGGTCCAGATGCGGTCGCCCGGCTGCGGGAACAGGTCGTGGGAGATCTCCACCCCCGGCAGATGGCCGAGCAGCACCCGGTGCGCGTGCAGGGCACCCTTGGGCTGGCCGGTGGTGCCGGAGGTGTAGATGATCACCGCCGGGTCGTCCGCCGCCGTGTCCACCGGCGTGAAATCCTCCGACGCCGCTTTGACCAGCGCGTGCCAGTCCAGCTCGCCCTCCCCGGCCTCGTCGATGCGCAGGACGAGTTTCAGCTCGGGCAGGCGGTCGCGGATCTGGGCGATCTTGGCCGCCCCCACGGCGTCGGTCACCACCGCCCGCGCCCCGCAATTGCCGAGGCGGTATTCCAACGCCTCCACCCCGAACAGCGAGAAGAGGGGAACGGCGACGCCACCCATCTTGTAGACGGCGACGTGGCTGACTGCGGTCTCCGGCGCCTGGGGCAGCAGGATGCCCACCCGGTCGCCGCGCGCCACCCCATGGGCGGCCAGCGCGTTGGCGAGGCGGTTCGACAGGCGCCGGATGTCGGCGAAGCTGTGGGTCTCCACCGCGCCGTCGCGGCGCTTGTGGATCAGGGCGGTGCGGTCCGGATCGCGCTCCGCCCACTTGTCGCAGACGTCCACGCCGATGTTGTAACGCTCCGGCACCGACCAGACGAAACGGTCGCGCAGGCCCTCGTAGCTGTCCGCTTCCGGCAGCATGCTTTTCCTCCCGACAGGTTCTTGCCGGCCGCTTGGACGCGGCCATTTGGTTTCATCATAGGGGCAACGGCGGCGATCCGTCACGCGGACGGAATAGTTTGCGGGGCTGCCATGTTCATCAAGGCAAATTTGTCAGAACAGGTTCCGTTCCGTGGGGTTCGAGATGAAGGCCAAGGGGATCGTTGCGGTTGTGTTGTCCGTGGGCCTGCTGGCCGGCTGCGCCAGCCCCTATGGTTACGGCTATGGCGGCAGCGGGTATGGGGCGAATTACGGTGGCGGCTATGGCTACGCCCCCGGCTATGGCAACAAGGCGACGGCGGGCACGCTGCTCGGCGGCGTGGCCGGCGGCCTCGCCGGGTCGCGCTTCGGTGGCGGCACCGGCAAGCTGGTGGCGGTCGGCATCGGCACGCTGCTCGGCGCCGCGCTGGGCAACGCCGCCGGCCAGTCGATGGACCGTGCCGACCTGATGTACGCGCAGCAGGCGGCGGGACAGGCCTACATGGCGCCGACGGGCGCCACCGTGCAGTGGAACAACCCGCAGACCGGCAATTGGGGAAGCTACACCCCGACCCGCGACGGCACCGGCCCCTATGGCGAGCCGTGCCGGGAGTTCCAGACCAGCATCGTGGTCGGCGGGCAGCTCCAGCAGGGCTACGGCACCGCCTGCCGTCAAGCGGACGGCAGCTGGCGCATGGTGAGCTGACGCGCGCTCTTCAGCCATGCGGTGAAATGCTTTACACAAGCGGGCATGGCGACGATCAAGGACGTGCTGGCCGCGGCGCTGGCCCATCATCAGGCCGGGCGGCTGGCGCAAGCCGCCGCCGGCTATCAGGCCGTCCTCGACACGCTGCCCGACCATGCGGACGCGCTGCATCTGCTGGGCGTCGTCTATCTCCAGGCCGGACACCCGGCGGAGGCCGAGCCGCGCATCCGCGCCGCCCTCCGTGCCGACGCGACCGTCGCCGACTATCACGACAACCTCGGCAGCGCGCTGCGCGCGCTGGACCGGGCGGCCGAGGCGGCGGACTCCCACCGCGCGGCGATCCGCCTGCGCCCGGCCTTCGCGCAGGCCCATTACAACCTCGGCAACGCGCTGGACCGGCTCGGCCGGCTGGAGGAGGCCGCCGACGCCTACCGGCAGGCCGCCGCGCTGCGCCCCGGCTACGCGCGGGCGCGCTTCAACCTCGGCAACACGCTGACGGCGCTCGGCCGGCTGGCCGAGGCGGACGACGCCTTCCGCGCCGCGCTGGCCGACGATCCCGGATTCGGGGAGGCGCACGCCAACCGCGCCTCGCTGATGTTGCAACGCGGCCGGGCGGCGGAGGCGGACCGGGCCTTGCGCCGGGCGTTGGCCTTGCGCCCCGGCCACGCCACGGCCCTCGCCAACCTGTCGGCCGCCTTGCTGGCCCTCGACGCCCCCATGGACGCCGAGCGGGCGGCGCGCCGCGCCGAATCCGTGCGCCCGGACTTCGCGGAGGCCGCGCTCCGCCGGGGCGACGCGCTGCAAAAGCGCAACCGTCTGGCCGAGGCCGGCCGCGCCTACGCCCGGGCCGCCGCCCTGTGCCCCGATCTGGCGGAGGCCCACGCGAACCTCGCGCTGGTGCTCCAAACGCAGGGCGATCTGAACGGGGCGGAGGCCGGCTATCGTCGCGCGCTGGCCCTGCGGCCCGATCTGGCCGAGGTGCGCTCCAACCGCGCCTATCTGGAACTGTTCCGCCCCGGTGTGACGCTGGCCCGCGTGCTGGAGGCACACCGGAGTTGGGACGCCGTGCACGGCGCACCGCTGCGGGCCGAATGGGGTTCGCACGCGCCAAGGCTGCGGGATGACTCCCGTCCGCTGCGCGTCGGCATCCTGTCCGGCGACTTCCGCCGCCATCCGGCGGGGCAGTTCGCGGTGCGGGCGGTGGAGGCGCTGCCGAAGTTCGGCGTCGATCTGACCCTCTACGCCAACCAGTTGGAGACGGACGACCTCACCGACCGCTTCCGCGCCGCGGCGGCGCGCTGGGTGCCGGTCGCCGACCGGACCGACGCTGAACTTGCAACATTGATCCGCGACGACCGGCTGGACGTGCTGATCGACCTCGCCGGTCACAACGCCCGCGGGCGGCTGGGCGTCTTCGCGCGCAAGCCGGCGCCGGTGCAGGTGGCGTGGTCGGGCTACATGGCGACCACCGGGCTCGCCGCCATGGACGCGCTGGTCGCCGACGCCCACCATGTGCCGGAGGGGGCGGAGCGCTTCTACGGCGAGCGCATCCTGCGCATGCCCGGCGCCTTCATCGCCTACGACCCGCCGCCGGACGCGCCGGAGCCCGGCCCGCCGCCCTGTTTGACCGGCCAGCCCGTCACCTTCGGCGTCTTCAACATCCTGACCAAGCTGACCGACGAGGTTCTGTCCACCTGGGCCGCCCTGCTCGCCCGCCTGCCCGAGTCGCGCCTGCTGCTCAAGACCAAGGCGCTGTCCTGCCCGGAAACCGCCGCCCAGTGGCGCGGGCGACTGGCCGCGGTGGGCATCGCGCCGGAGCGGCTGATCCTGGCCGGGGCAACCGGCAGCCGCGACCATATGGGCTGGTGCGCCCGCGTCGACGTGGCGCTGGACCCCTTCCCCTTCGCCGGCAGCACGACGACGCTGGAGACGCTGTGGATGGGCGTGCCGGTCGTCACCCTGCCCGGCGAGACCTTCTCCAGCCGCCACTCCCTGGCTTTCCTGAGCGTGGTGGGGGTGGAGGGCTGCGTCGCCCGCGACCCGGCGGATTATGTGGGCCTCGCTGCCGCCTGGGCCGCCGACACAGATCGGTTGGCGGCGCTGCGCCGGACCCTGCGCCCGCGCATGGCGGCCGGACCGCTGTGCGACGGGCAAGGTCTGGCCAAAGCCTTGGCGAAGTCTCTGCGGGATTTGACGCAAGGAACCTAGCCTTTCCGGATAGGACGCCTCCATTTCCTAAATTGGGGGTTGTTTCGTCACTGAATTTTCGTCACATGTTGTATATCAGATTCATCAAGGGTCGTGACGCCCAGGGAGTCCTGGATGCTGAACCTTTCGGCTGTCCGCACGGCCATCGAGGACGTGGAGCAGGCCATTGCGGCGACGCTGGCGCCGGAAACGCTGACCGCCAAAACGGTGACCGCCAACCGGCGGGCGCTGGCACGCCTTTACTCCGCCTACGCCCAGGGCGTCCTCAAGCGGCACGGCATTGCCGTGGATCTGGACGACGTCTGCGGGCAATGCTGCCGCGACTGCCCGGACGGCCGTTGCGCCCGGCTTCCCTCCTGAGTCACTTCTCCCCGATGAAGCGGACCCAGGGGAAGTCCAGAACGTCGAACCAGCGCACACTCAGCCCCTCCCCACGCCGTTGCAGCGCGTCGAACACCGCGAAGGGCGCGGCCTGATCCAGCATCCAGAACCCGCGCCCCTCCCGCAGAAAGGCCCCGATGTAGGCCGCGGTCAGCGCCAGGAAGGCACGGCCCCGCGGAGTCGGCTGGAACGCCGCGAAGCAGACGGTGATCTCCCGCGTCGGGCCGCGCCAACGGGCGTCGCGCAGCAGCCCGACGTCGGCTCCGTCCAGAAGCGCCGCCAGCGCATCAAGCCCCCCGGTCAGCGTGCAATCGGCATCCAGATGCAGCAGGGGCCGCCCCCAGCGGGCCATAAGCTGGTGCCAGCGCAGGAAGCGGATGCAGGCGTAGTAGGTGGTGCGGCGGTGCTCATCCCAACCCGCGAAGTCAATTCCTTCCCGGCTGATTCCCAGCGGCAGGCGCTCCCGCCGCCGGGCGAGGTCGGCAAGCGTCTCCGGCGAGGGATTCACGACATGGACGTGGACCGCCACGCCGCCGCCCGCCGCCGCCACCGAATCGAGCAGGCCCGTGGCGAAGCGCCGGTAATAGCCGTCGTCGCAGGACACCGCCAGCAGCGGTCCGCTCCCGGCGGGTGGTTCAGCCAGCAGTTCCAGCGACGGGAAGGAGTCCAGCAGGGTGTCCGCGTCGGGAAGCCCGTCCAGCCCCCGCCGTCCAGCCCGTACCATCGACCACAGGCGCAGTTCGAAATCCGCCTCCACCTCTGACGGCGTAAAGCGCCGGGAGACGCGCCCCATGAAGCGGGCGGCGAGATCCGTCCGTCCGCGCCGGTAGAAGCGGTAGGCGACCACGGCCGCCGCCCGCGTGTCGCGCGGGTTGCGGCGCAGGACCGTCAGGGCGGTGCGGGCGGCGCGGTCCAACAGCCATTCCGGCGCCTGCCCGGCCTGGACGAGCGAAAGCGCCGTCCCGAGCAGCGCGTCCGCCGCCGCCCCATGCCCCGGATCGACGGCGTGCGCGCGGGTCAGGGCGCGCCCCGCGCGCTCCACCAATTCCGGGTCGAGGCGCCGGGCGTGCGACAGAGGGCGGTCCAGCCCGGCGTCGGCGAGCGCGCTCACGGCGGCATTGTGCAGCGCGTCGGGAAGGGCGGGCGCCAGGGCCACGGCCTGCCGGCGCAGCCGCGCCGCGTCCTCCGCCCGGCCCAGCGCGGCCAAGGCGTTGGCGCGGTTGATGCGCGCCTCGGCGAAGTCGGGCCGCTGGGCCAGCGTCTGGGCGAAGGCCGTCGCCGCACCCGCCGCGTCCCCACGCTCCAGCCGCAGCGAGCCCAGCGCGAAGGCGATCTGGACATCCTCGGGGTCGAGCGCCGCCGTGCGGGCGAAGGCGCACTCCGCCGCCTCGGGCTGCCCCGCCGCGCGCAGGGACCGCGCCAGATTGCCGAGGAAATCGGCGTCGCCGGGCAGCAGCGCCACGGCGCGGCGCAACAGCGGCAGCGCCGCGCCGGGGTGGCCGCTCTGGCTTTCCAGAACACCCAACAGGTGAAGCGCGTCGGGATGGCCCGGCTGGCTGCGCAGGATGCTATGATAGAGGGGCCGGGCCGCGTCCAGCCGGCCCGCCTGATGGTGGCCGACCGCGGCGGCCAGGGCATCCCGAAGTGTCACCATGCCGCCTGTCTACACGCGCCGCCGGGCCGGAGTCCATGCGGCGCTGCGATCCGGGGCGTCACCCGTTGCTTGAGGAGAGACCATGGCCGACCGGCCGCTCGTCAGCGTCATCACGCCAAGCTGGGGACGGGAGGACGTCCTGCCGCTGTGCCACGCCCGCGTGCTGTCGCAGACCGTCCCCGACATCGAATGGCTGGTGTTCGACGACAGCCCGCGCCCGTCCGCCTATCTCCAGCCGCTCGCCGGGCCGCGGCTGAAGTATTTCTATTCGCCGCGCCGCTATGCCGTCGGGGAGAAGCGCAACATCCTGGCCGAGCACGCGCGCGGCGAGATCATCGTCCATTTCGACGACGACGACTTCTACGCGCCCACCTATGTGGAGCGGCTGCTCGGCTGGTTGGAAGCGGGCCACGACGCGGTGACCCTGTCCGGCTGGTTCCTGCACAGCGCGGTGCACGGAACCTTCGGCTACTGGGACACGGCGCGCGGCGGGTCCCACCATCGCTGGGGCCGGACGACCCGCGCCTATGTGGAGGCGCCGGAGACGCTGCCGTCCGACGACAATCTGCTGGGCTACGGCTTCTCTTACGCCTACCGGCGGTCGGTGTGGGAGGTGGTGCGCTTCCCACCGGTCAACGCCTGCGAGGACGCCCCATTCATGAAGAGCGCGCGGGAGCATTTCCGCGTCGCCGCCTTTCCGGACGCCGAAGGGCTGTGCCTGCACACCCTGCACGCCCGCAGCACCAGCCTGTGCCTGCCGCAGTACGAACTGCCGCCCCTGCTGCTGGAGCGCCTGTTCGGGCCGGAGATCGCGCCTTACACGGGGGGTAGGCCGGGTCAGACCTGAACGTCGAGATACATGCCGCGGCGGTAATTGCGCGGCAGCGTCAGGATGCCGTTGACCAGAAGGCTGGCCAGCTCGCGGACGCTGGGAATGCGCTGGCGTCCGCCGCCGACCTGCTCCGCCCGGTTGCGGACGCCGACCGCGCCGGGCGATGCGACTCGCCCGCCCCCGACCTCGGAGCGGATCGGTTCGTTGGAGCGGTCACCGGTGCGTCGCGTTTCAACCATGCCCGATATCTACCGCAATCGAGGCCCCACCGGCAAGGAGAAGCGGGCGTCGGCAGCGTCGGCGACATCCCTTACGCCGAGGCCAAAGCACGCCGCTGTCCTCAAACCATGCGCGTCGCCATGGCGGCATGCCTCGACCCGAATGGCCCCCGGGGAGGAGGAAACACGTGGCAACAAGCGGCTTGCGCAACCCATGGCCGCCGTGGAAACTCGTGCCCGTGTCGTTCGGGCTGAGTTGCGCAACCTTGGAGACTTGGAATGGCTGGGTACGACAACGCCGACGGCCCCGCGGGGCTGGTCATCCGCCTGATCGACACCGCGGTGAAGGCCCTGGACGAGATGTCCAATGCGGCGGGAGAGATCGCGCCGGACGTCGGCACTCTCACGGACACGCTGGTCGCCGCCCAGCGCATCGCCGACCGGGCGTCGCAGGATCTGCAACGCCTGTCCCAGAAACTGGCCGCCCAGTAGCGGCCGAAACGGTGCGGCGCTGCGACGCGCCGCACCGATCCTCCCTTACCGGCCCTCGATCAACGACGTTGCCCCGCCGTAAAGGTGAAGTTGTCGAAGCTGTTCTCGGCAACGCGGAACCAAAGGAATTCCTCGTCGCGGAACTTCTTCCACGGCTCGTAGATCTTGGCGAACTTCGGGTTGTTCTTGGCGGTCTCGTCGTACAGCTCGTACGCCGCCTTGTAGCAGGCCTCCATCACCTCGCGCGGGAAGGGACGGAGCTGGGCGCCACCGGCGACCAGACGCTTCAGGGCGGCGGGGTTGTCGGCGTCGTACTTGGCGTTCATGATCGCCAGCGCCTCGAAGCAGGCCGCTTCCAGGGCCGCCTGATAGGGCTTCGGCAGCTCTTCCCACTTCTGCTGGTTGACCAGCAGCGACACGTTCAGGCCGCCTTCCCACCAGCCGGGATAGTAGTAGTACTTGGCGACCTTGTTGAAGCCGAGCTTCTCGTCGTCGTAGGGGCCGATCCACTCGGCGGCGTCGATGGTGCCCTTCTCCAGCGACGGGTAAATGTCGCCGCCGGCGATCTGCTGCGGCACCACGCCCAGCTTGGTCAGCACCTGACCGGCGAAGCCGCCGATGCGGAACTTCAGGCCGCTCAGGTCCTGGACCGTCTTGATCTCCTTGCGGAACCAGCCGCCCATCTGGGTGCCGGTGTTGCCCGCCGGGAAATTGACGACGTTGTAGCCCTTGAAGAACTCGCGCAGCAGTTCCATGCCGCCGCCCTGAAGAATCCAGGCGTTCTGCTGGCGGGCGTTCAGGCCGAACGGCACCGTCGCGTCGAAGGTGAAGGTCGGGTCCTTGCCCACATAGTAATAGCTGGCGGTGTGGCCGCACTCGACCGTGCCGTTCTGCACGGCGTCGAGCACCTGGAGGCCGGGGACGATCTCACCGGCGGCGAAGGGGCGGATCGTGAACTTGTTGTCGGTGATGGCAGCGACGCGGCGCGAAATCACGTCGGCGGCGCCGTAGATGGTGTCCAGGCTCTTCGGAAAGCTGGAAGCGAGGCGCCAATGCACCTCCGGCGTGCTCTGCGCGATGGCCGGAGCCGCCAGCGTGCTGGCCGCGACGCCGACACCGGCGCTGGCAAGGAACGAACGGCGTTTCATACGGGAGTCCCCTCCTGTTCTTTTGTTCAGGAACGAACCTATCAGCGTCTTTCGAACCCCCGCAAAAGGTTAGCCGTGCAATGGGCGAATAGCTTCCCCGACGAAATGTGTCGTGACAAATGGTTCGCGGTTGAAACCGTTGATTAGGACACCGCCAACCGGTGGTCGCGGAAACGCCCGTAGGTGTAATGGGCGGCACAGCCCCCCTCCGCCGACACCATGCAGGAGCCCATCGGATTCTCCGGCGTGCAGACCGTGCCGAACAGCTTGCAATCGCTGGGTTTCTTCACGCCGCGCAGGATGTCGCCGCACTCGCAGCCCTTGTGGTCGGGCACCGCGCGGCCCGGCACGGCGAAGCGCCGCTCCGCGTCGAAGGCGGCAAACGCCTCCTTCAAACGCAGGCCGCTGTCGGGGAGCGCGCCCAAACCCCGCCATTCGAAGCTGGACCGCAACTCAAAGGTGTCGGCGACGAGCCGCTGGGCCTTTCGGTTGCCGTCCGGAGTCACCGCGCGGGTGAACTGGTTTTCCACCACCGCCCGCCCCTCGTTCACCTGACGGATCAGCATCAGGATGGCCTGGAGCACGTCCAGCGGCTCGAACCCGGCGATCACCACCGGCTTGCCGTAGGTCTCCGCCACGAAGTCGTAGGGGCGGCTGCCGATGACCACGGAGACGTGGGCCGGCCCGATGATGCCGTCGAGCGGCAGCGTGCCCATCTCCCGCACCTCCGGGCTGTCCATGATGCCCCGGATGGCCGCCGGGGTCAGGACGTGGTTGCAGAAGACGCTGAAGTTCTTGAGGCCCTTGGCCTTGGCGGCGTGGACGGCCACCGCGGTCGGTGGCGTGGTCGTCTCGAAGCCGATGGCGAGGAAGACGATCTCGCGGTCCGGGTTCTCCTCGGCGATGCGCAGCGCGTCCATGGTGGACAGCACCATCCGCACGTCCGCCCCTTCGGCCTTCGCCTTCAGCAGGCTGACCCGCCCCGAGCCCGGCACGCGCAGCACGTCGCCGTAGGTGCACAGGATCACGCCGGGCTGGCGGGCGATGGCGATGGCGTCGTCGATCCGCCCCACCGGCAGGACGCAGACCGGACATCCCGGCCCGTGGATCATCCGCACACTGCCCGGCAGCAGGTCGGGGATGCCGTAGCGGGACACCGCGTGGGTGTGACCGCCGCAGAACTCCATCAGGTGATAGGTCCGCCCGGTCGCCGCCTCGCGCGCGATGGCGGCGGCGATGCCGCGGGCCAGCGCCGCGTCCCGGAATTCATCGACGTACTTCATCGCACCCGTCCCTTCCGCCTGCCGTGACGGCATTTGGACAGCGGTGGGAAGGGCTGGCGTTGATGCGGATCAAGAATGGGGCGCGGCGGGGCGGCATCACGCCCGCCACGCCGCGGAAGGCCCTTACTTCGAGGCGCCCATCATGGGCAGCGACAGCTCCGGCCCCCGCCCCGAATCCTCGATGGCTATGGCGGAGGAGCCGGGGCTGCCCAGCGCCACGCTGACCGGACGCCCGTTGTTGTGGTTCTTCCACATCTCGTAGAGCGCCAGCGCCGCGTAGATCTTGGCCTCGCGGCTGGTGTTGTAGAGCCACTCCTGGGTCGGGATGACGCGCAGCGCGCCATTGCCCGACTGCTCCACCCGCTCCGCGAAGCGGTAGCCGAGCTGGTTGTTGATGCCGGCCAGCAGCCCGTCGAAGCCCGAGGAGATTCGCCCGAACCCGGCGTCCGACGCCGCGGACGACGCCCCGCCCAGAGTGCTTGGCGTTTGCCGCTTCACGAGGTCGCCGAAGACCCAGCCTTCCTCGCCGGTGCGCATCGAGCGCACGCCGATCCAGTTGCCCTCCTGCTTCAGCTCGATCACCTCGTCGCCGCGGGTGACGGTGGAGCGGACCGAGGCGTTGTCGGACGGGGCCGCGCGCAGGTTCACCTTCTCGCCGGTCACCGTGTGGATGTCGCCGGGGGCCGCCGCGGCGGGCAGGGCCAGCGCCGCCGCCACGCCGAGGCCGGCCAGGGTTCCGAGGAAAGTCTTCGTCATCCGAGACATGTGCATTCTCCCGCAGAACGCGCGCGTCGCGCGCCGTTTCCCCCTACAACAGGCAAAGGCGGGGTATGCTCCATGGACAGAGGGCGGGCGGGCGGAACTACTCGAAAGACACACGCAGCGGGCTGTCGCCGGCGGGCCAGACACCGCGGTCCACGGCACGGGCACCCTCGAAGACCAGCCAGCTCTGCCGGCCGTAATGGGGCAACGGGCGCAGCAGCGCCTGGAGCGCCGCCGCGTCGTCTGCGGCCACCGCCAGCAGCGGGCGGCCTTGCGGCGTTCTTGCGGTCCACGCCCGCGCCGTGCCGCGCCCCTTGAGGCTGTCCGGCAGCGGTGGCAGGCCGAGCCGGGCAAGCAGCCGGTCCACCTCGCCCGCCGTCCCGATCACGGCGAGCGGAGCAGCAGGGTCAGCGCGGTCCGCCGCAGCGATGCGTGGCTTGCCATCCGCCAGCCGTTCGGCCAGCGCGCGGGCGGTTTCCGCGGCCGGACCGTCGGCGGCGATCACCGTGGTGGCTGCTTGGTCCAGCGTCACGTCGCGCAGGGTCGGCGGCGCCTCACCGGGCGACAGACGGCGGAACAGGGCGAAGCCGGGATCGACCGCCAGCGCCCGCGGCGCGGCGGCGGTCCGGATCGTCGCCGTCGTTTCGCGCCCGTCGAGGCGGATGGTGTGGCGCTCCGTCCCCGCCGCGCTCCGCACCTCCACCGGCACGGTCAGGCCATAGACCGGCTCGCCCTGGCGCAGGGTCAGCGCCACGCCGTCGCCATCCCCCTTCGCTTCCGCCAGCTCCACCGTCGGCGCCCCCACACGGGTCAACCATTGCGCGAAGAAGGGTTTCAGGTCCCGTCCCGATGACGCTTCGAAGGCGCGGCGCAGATCGCCCCACCCCGCGTCCTGAAAACGCTTATCCTCCCAGAAGCGGCGGATGCCCGCGTCGAAGGCGTCCGCCCCGATCTCGGCGCGCAGCATGTGAAACAGCATCGCCGCCTTGCCGTAGCCGACGATCTGGGCGGCGTCATGGACCTTGGCCCGGAAGTCGGTCAGGGCGGAATCGCGCTCCGCCGGCAGGGCGGCGTAGTCGCGCAGCCAGTCCAGCCGCATGGCCCGTGCCGCATCCTCCCCGCGCCCCTCCGCCGCCGCATAGTCGGCCATGAAGGTGGTCAGCCCCTCCGACCAGTTGCCGGGCCAGTCGCCGCCCCCGCCGACACGCACACCGTTGCCCCACCAGTTGTGCAGGATCTCGTGGGGCAGCGACTGGGCGCGGATGAAGGGCAGCGGCATCACCTGACGCCCGATGTAGGTCAGGCCGGGAAAGCCCAGACCGACCGGCAGCGGCGCCGACAGGATGGCAAACCCGGCGAAGGGATAGGCACCGATCCGCGCCGCCTGGGCGTCGATGGTCCGGGCGCTGAGGTCCAGATACTCCTCGGCCAGCGCGGCCTGCTCCGGATGGAAGTAGGTGCGCAGGCGCAATCCATCATGCATCCGCTCCGTCACCTGCCACGCACCGGCAAAGAGCGACGGTTCCTCGACGCTGCGGTCCTCCGCGAAGGTCGCGGTGTAGCCCGTGCCGTCGCGCGCCTCCTCCACCAGACGCCCGGTCGCCACCGCGACGAAGGGCGCCGGCACCCGGACCGACAGGCGCCAGGAGGGTGGAGGCTCCGCGTTCTCGGAAGTCGGCATCCAGCCGGTGCCGGCGGGCAGGTAGGCGCCCTCCGTCCCACCACCCCCGCCGCGCGACTCCGGCGTCAGGGGCGGCAAGGTCCCGGCGTAGCGCAGGCGAAGCTCGCCGCCGCCCTCCGGCACGGTGACCGGCAGGGCGTTGCCGCGCACCGTGACCGGCTTGCCGTCGAGCAGCGCTTCCCCCACCGTCAAGCCCGGCGCCAGCATCAGCCGGTGCGTCCCGGCGGGCAACCGCAGCCGATCCTCCACCTCCAGCCGCCGCGCGGCGGGGTCGAGCGTGACGGTCAGGTCATGATGCAGGCCGGCGGCCCAGCCGGGCGCGGCGGCGAGCATGCCCAGAAGGGCGAGGAGGAAGGTGCGCATGGCCCTGCAATATAAGGCTTGGGCTGCGCCGCGCCAGCGGTGGTGTGGGTGTTGCGCTTTCCCCCACCCCGGCCCTCCCCCGCTTCGCAGGGGAGGGAGAATCCTGCGAAGCGGCGGCAGTCCCCTCCCCTGCGAGAGCGGGGGAGGTCCGGGGTGGGGGCAACACCGGAAGCCGTCACCCCAGCCGCGCGCGCACCGCGCTCAGCAGGCTGCACAGCCCGCGGTCGTGGATGCCGATGGCCTCCAGATGAGCGACCGTGTTGGCGAGATAGTCCAGGTTCGGACCACGCTCGCCGCGGCAGCAGGCGATGCGCTCGGCCATCGCGGTCTCGTCCATGCAGCCGCAATATTGCCGGTGGCGGCGGTCCACCACGAAGGTGCAGGCGGTGACCGGCGCCCCGCCGTCGCGCGGGCGCACCGGCAACAGCTTGGGCCGATAGACGCGGTTCAGCATCTCGCGGTCCCACAGGCAATCGAGGGTCTCCGGCACCCGCTCCGCCGCCACGCGGAAGACGATGCCCCGGCAGGAGCCGCCGCGGTCCAGGCCCAGCACCAGACCCGGCCGCTCCGGCGTGCCGCGGTAGCGGTGGGAGGACACGCAGAAGCGGCGATGATAGCCGCCCAGCACCGCCGGATGGCGCTCCAGAAAGGGGAATTCCGGGTTCCACATCAGCGAGCCGTAGGCGAAGACCCAGAGGTCGGCACCGGGCGTCACGGCGATGTCGGCGGACCAGGAAGAGGCGGCGGATGCCGGACGCTGCACCGGTGCGGTGACCGTAAGCTCGGCAACAGGCGATTGCGTATCGAGCAGCATGACCCTTAAGTAATGCAGCGTGCGCCGACTGGTGGCGACACGGTGAATGCTAGCACGGCCCCTGGCCGCCCGCTATAAGGTGGGCGCCACAAAACGGAAATGCCACAGATGCGCGTTCGGAAGATCTTGGGCCTCGCCGTTCTCGCCCTGGCCCTGCTGGCCGGCGCCTATTCGGTGTGGTGGTGGCAGGCCGCCTCGGCGGTGGAGCGCGGCGTGCTCGCCTGGATGGACGAGCAGCGGGCGGCGGGCGCGGTGGTGGCCCATGGCGGGTTGAGCGTCGGCGGCTATCCCTTCACCATCCGCGCCGCGCTGGAGTCGCCACACCTCGCCACCCGCGACGTGGAGTGGCGGGGCGCCCGTCTGGTGGCGGAGGCGCCGCCCTGGAACCACACGCGCATCGCGCTGTCGCTTCCCGGCGAGCAGCGGGCGACCGTGGTCCAGCCCAGCCAGCCGCCCTTCACTCTGGTCGCCCGCGACGGCGGCCAGGGCCATGTCGCCCTCACCCTGACCGGCCAGCCGGTGGAGGCACGGCTGGCCTTCACCAACCTCGTGGCGCAGCCCGAGGCCCTGCCCATTCCCATCGCCGCCCTGGACCTGACCGCCAGCCAGCCCGCCGAGCCGCCGGCCAGCCACACCGACACCGGCCTGTCCGTCACGCTGGACGCGCGCGGGGCCACCCTGCCCGAGGGTGCGCCGGACGCGCTGGGCCGTGAGGTGCAGCGCCTCCTGCTGACCGCCCGCATCCTCGGCCAGCCGCCGAAGCCGGAACCGGTCAGCCTGTCGGCCTGGAGCCGCGACGGCGGCACGCTCCAGCTCGATGGGCTGAACCTGGATTGGGGGCCGCTGAAGCTGGCGATGAACGGCACGCTGGCGCTCGACACCGCCTTGCAGCCGCAGGCCGCGCTGACCGCGGAGGTGCGCGGGTATCAGGCGGTGCTGGACGCGCTTCAGGGAATGTTCCGGCCCAAGGAACTGGCGATGGCCCGCACGATGCTGGGCCTGCTGGCCCGCCCCACCGGGCCGAACGGCGAGCCGGTGCTGACCGCCCCGGTCACCGTGCAGAACCGCGGGCTGTTCCTCGGGCCGCTGAAGGTCGCGGCGCTGCCGGTGGTGGTCTGGTAGGGGTAACGTAGCGCCCCCATCCTAACCCTCCCCCGCTGGGCGGGGGAGGGGACAGAGGGCACTTCGCAGTCATCTCCCTCCCCCGCCCAGCGGGTGAGGGCCGGGGTGGGGGCACTACGTCGCTACACGACAGCCTCACGCCGCCTGCAGCATCCCCTGCATGTCCTCGTAGGACGGCAGATGGTCCAGCTTGCCGACCGCGGACACCGCCATCGGGCCGGCGAAGACGCGGTTGGCCGCCGCCGCCACATCTTCCGGCGTCACCGCGTCGATGCGCTCGAAGATCTGCTCGATGGTCCGCACCTCGCCGGTGCGCAGCAGGGTGCGGGCGAATCGGTCGGCACGGCGCATGGTCGATTCCAGCGATTTGCCGACCGAGAAGCGCATCTGCTCCTTCGACCGCTCCAGCTCCACCGCGGTCACGCCATCGCGGGCCTTGCGCAGTTCCTCGAAGAAGACCGGCACCAGCTCCGCCACCTCCTCCGGCCCGGTCCCGGCGTAGAAGCTGAGCGCACCGCCGTCGGCGTACTGGATGGGTGCCGCGTAGACCGAATAGACCAGCCCGCGCTTCTCCCGGATCTCCTGGAACAGGCGGGAGGTCATGCCGCCGCCCAGGATGTTGGCGAGGTGGCGCAGCGCGTAGCTCGCCGAATCCTCGGTGCCGACGCCGGGGAAGGCCGCCATGAAATGCACCTGTTCGGCGTCGCGCTTGAGCAGCGCCGCCCCACCCTTGTTGACGACCGTCTCGTGGAACGGGGCGTCCTTGGCGGTCAGATGACCGAACAGCGCCTCCGCCCGGCGCACCACGGTGCCGTGATCGACGTTGCCGGACACCACATAGACCATGCGGCGCGGGTCGTAATGGGACACATAGTCGAACAGATGCTCCCGCCCGAAGCCCGCGACGTTCTCCTTCGGGCCGAGGATCGGGCGGCCGAGAGCCTGCCCGTCGAAGGCGGTGCGGCGCAGCGCCTCGTAGACCACGTCCTCCGGCTCGTCAGCGTAGCGGCCAATCTCCTGGATGACCACGCCGCGCTCCTTCTCCACCTCCTCCTCCGGGAAAACGGAGTTGAGGACGATGTCGCCGATGATCTCGCAGGAGACGTCGACGTGCTTGGCCGCCATCTGCGTGTAATAGGCGGTGACGTCGTAATCCGTGTAGGCGTTGAACTCGCCGCCGCGGTTCTCGATCTCCAGCGCGATGCCCAGCGCGTCCCGGCTTTCCGTTCCCTTGAAGATCATGTGCTCCAGGAAATGGGCGATGCCGTTCACCGCCGGCCGTTCGTTGCGCGCCCCGACGCCGACCCAGACGCCGCTGGTCACCGTGCCGAGATGCGGCAGGTGGTCCGTCAGCACGCGGAATCCGTTGGCGAGGGTGGTCAGTTGGATCGTCACACAGGGTCTCCTGGTTGGGCACGGGATCGCCCGGAACATCGGGGGCGTTGCATTGACGTGGGGCGCCGTCCGCGCAGGAACAACGCTCCGCGTTCTGGGGTCAAGGTCGGGATGAGGCGCGCCGTCAACCGCGCGGCGGCGCCAAAGCGGCGCTGAGGGCGCGGCGGTTGCGGTGGGCGCGCATCAGCAGCGGCGCCGGAACGTCGCCCGGCACCAACAGGCGGCCACCCGGCAGCAGCCGCACGCCGTGCCGCTCCAGTTCGTTCAACAGCTCCGCCATGGACCTGCGCATGGTCGTCCTCCACCGAGCAGACTTTCACCGCTCGCATCATGGCGGAGAATTTCGATAGGATCGATGCGGATCATCCTATCTTACCGATAGGATGATCCTATTCATTCCTCAATGCCGGCTCTTCAGGGAGGCCAGACGGTCGGACAGGCTGCTGGGCGCCGGCTTCGCTCCGGTGGCGGCGTCGAGCGCCGCCTTGATGTTGGGATCGTCCTCTTCCGGCTTGGACGGCTTGAGCAGGCGGGCCTTGGCGCTGGACGCCTCCGCCTGGGCGAGGTCGCGGGCCGCCGCGTCCTGCATCGCCTTCAGCGCCGTGCCGAGGCTGGAGGTGGCGCCGCTCAGCCCCGCCGCCTGCCGGGCCGCCTCCGCCCGCTGCTCGGCCATGTCGCGCTGCTGGGCGGCGCGGCCCATGTCCCGTTCGGCCCGCTGCAACGCGCTGCGGGCGGCCTTCAGCTTGCCGCCGGCCTCGGCGTAGGTCGTCTCCAGCATGGTCAGGAACTCGCGCGCGTCCACGGCGTCCCGCTCCTCCCGATCAATGTCCGGAGCCATCTGCTCCAGCATCCCCACCAGCGTTTCCAGGCTCTTTTCGAGCTGCGCCTTGCGACCGGCGTCGGCTTCCGCCTCCATCTGGCGCTGCAGATGCTCGGCGGCGGCCATGCGCTGGCGGGAGAGTTGAAGGATGGCCTCGGCCTCCTTCTGCTCCTTCTCATAGGCGGCGCGCGCCTGCGCGACCTGAAGGCCGAGGCTGTCCAGATGCTCTTCCATCGTGCGCAGTTCGGCCTCCGTCGCGGCCTTCGGGTCCCAGCGCACCAGGGCTTCCACCGCCGACTGGACGGCCTGATCGGTCTTCACCCCGACGAGGTTGCGGATGAACGAGATCATGGTTGCGGTTCCTCTCTGGTTCGGCGGGCCTTCAGCCCGCCATGGCTCCGGCGTTCAACAGCGCGATGGCGATCTGGAGTCCGGCCAACGCCGTGCCCGCCGCGACGTTGCCGGATTCGATCATCGTGCGCAGGTCGCGGAACAGCCGGATGGCGATCAGGAAGGTAATCAATTGCAGCGCCAGCGCAACGGCTCCCCAGATCAGGATGTCCACCAGGACGAGGCTGGTCGCCAGCGTCGCCGCCAGCGGGATCGCCAGCGCCACCATCGTGCCGCCCAGCACCACGCCGGCGGCCTGGTTGCCGCTCGCCAGCAACTCGCGCTCGTGCAGCGGCGTGACCGCGACGTAGACGGCCACCCCGATCAGGAACAGAGCCAGGGTCGCTCCGAAATGCAGCAGCAGCAGCGGCAGGCCCGATTCGAGGCCTTGCAGGATTTGCGCGACGCTGGTGTCCATGGTGTCTTCCGTAAGGGCTGGCGGGATGAGGCGGGAAACTCAGGCGAGCGAAAGCGAGGCGGGGTTGACGTCGATGCCGGCGCGGACCTCCACCCACGCCTCGCCGCCGTCCTCCACCGCGGCGACCAGCACATATTCGGTGCGGGGCGCCGGGTCGGCGGCTCCGGTGGGGGCCGCGTAGAGCATGGCGGTCACGCGGCGGGTGCGGCTGCCGCGGTGGTCGGTCAGAGTCTCGTCGAAGGCGACGGGGGCGATGCGGGACGCGCCGGGCGACCACTGCCGCCCGTACAGCTTGCCGTCCTTGGTCTGGAACTGCGGGTAGCCGATCATCCCATCGCCGGGGTCCAGCCAGAAACCCCATTCGTCATTGTCGGTGGGGTGCACCTCGTCCAGAATGGAGAACCAACGACATTCGTCCGGCGCCCCCCCGGCTCCAAGATGAAGCTGGTAGAAACCCTTCCCGCCCGGAAGATACAGCCGGTGCAGCGTCACGCCGCCGCCCGTCAGCGTGCCGACGGCCGCCACGCTGACCATCGAGCCGGCGCCCTCCGGCGCGGTGGCCTTGATCGCGCCGCCGCCCAGCAGGAAGGGCGTGGGATCGGGCGTCAGCGTCATGCCGACGCGGAACAGCGACGGTTCGTAAGACTCGCCGGTGGCCTTGGCCTTCACGATGCCGGCGGCGGTGCTGGCGGCGTTGCTCCAGGGCGAACGGGTCATGGCGGAACCTCCGGATCGGGAACCCGACGAACGGCGGCGCAGGACGGTCACCGCCACCACCATCCCTCCGACGAGCAGAATCAGAAGGAGCAAGGTGCCCACGCCCCCCCCGCTGGACTCGGCCGGGGACGGCGGCGTCTCCGGCGCGGCCTGCGCGACGTCGCGCGGGATGTCGGGAGGCAGGTAGCCGGGGTCACGCGGCCGGTCCTCCTGCGCGCGCAGGCGGGTGTCGAGATCGTCCAGGCGGCGGCGCAGGTCGGGGTCGTCCTGCGCGCGCCGCTCCGCCTCCGCGCGCCATTCCGCGTAGCCGGGGTCGCCCTGGTGGTTGTGGAACCAGTCGGCGTAGCCGGGGCGCGACAGGTTATCGAGCAGGAACCATAGGAACAGCCCGTCCCACAGGCCGAAGCTGGGACGGCTGCCATAGGCCCAGCCCGGCGGGCGCCAGCCGCCGTACCAGCCGCCCGGGCCATAGCCGCCGGTGCGCCGCTGCCCCCAGCCTGCGCCGGAACCGCCGCCGCCCTGCCATCCTCCCCCGCCCCAGCCGGACCCGGACGTGGACCCGGGCCCGGAACGGGGCGGCGGGGCGGCCACCGGCGGGGTGCGCTCCCGCTGCTGCTGTTGCTGCTGTTGCGCGCGGTAGCGGTCCAGAGCCTCGCCGCTCGAACGCCGGGACACACCCGCGTCGCCGCCGCCGGACGGCGCCCCGCCGGGAAATCCGAAGGACGGCCCGCCCTGAGGACGGCTGTAGCCCCCACTGCCGGTGGACGGCGCGCGCGACGGGGCGGAGCGGGTGGAGAAGGACGGTGTGCGCACGGACGGACGGCTGTATCCGCCGCTGGAGCTTCGGCCCCCGCCGGCCCGCGCTTCCGCCGCCTGCGGCCAGAGCAGCGCGGCGGTGGCCGCGGCCAGCCCGGCGGACACCGCCGCAGGTGCGGCGGCTGGCAACGGTTGCAGCGGCGCCAGCGCCAGAAGGACGCTGAGGAACCGGGCGGTGATCCGGTGTCGAAGGGGCATGGAGCCTGAGGGCATGAGGCCTGCGCGGTGCCGTGGATGCCGGCCAGAACACCCTACATGCCCAATTGTTCACCATCAACCTCTGCGCCGGCCAACCTCTTCGCCGACGGGGTAGACATGGTGATGCGGCGGCCCGCGCAGAAACCCCGGCGGGGCGATCATTGCAAAAACCATGAGGAATTCAGGAAATCGCCACCCTTCCACAGGGCCGGCGGGAGCAAGTTGTAATACCACTTCTATGGCCGGCGCCTGAAAACGTGTCGCAGGCGGAGCGTTGACTTGACGACTCCCAAGGTGGCGACGTAAGACATCTCCGTTCCGCGGAAGTTCCTTCCGGAATGGTAGGACCAGCGGCGTGGCAAGACGCCGCAAGGGCAAAAAGCCGGGTCCGCGAGCGCGCCCCCGGTCGGGGAATCGGACGACTGTTGAGCAACCTTGGATGAGAGGACCGCACCGTGCTTGAAGCTTACCGCCAGCATGTCGCTGAGCGTGCCGCGCTCGGAATTCCCGCCCTGCCGCTTTCGGCCAAGCAGACCGAGGAGCTGGTCGACCTTCTCCTGAACCCGCCGCAGGGCGAGGAAGCCTTCCTGGTCGACCTCATCACGCACCGCGTCCCGGCGGGCGTCGACGACGCCGCCAAGGTCAAGGCCGCCTTCCTGGCCTCGCTCGCCAAGGGCAACGAGACCTCGCCGCTGATCTCCAAGGTCAAGGCGACGGAGCTGCTGGGCACGATGCTCGGCGGCTTCAACATCAAGCCGCTGATCGACCTGCTGGGCGACGCCGAGTGCGGCGAGGCCGCCGCCGCCGGTCTGAAGACCACGCTGCTGATGTTCGACTACTTCCACGACGTCAAGGAGCTGGCCGACAAGGGCAACGCCAACGCCAAGGCGGTGATCCAGTCCTGGGCCGACGCCGAGTGGTTCACCTCGCGCCCCGAGGTCCCGGCCAGCCTGACTCTGACCATCTTCAAGGTGTCGGGCGAAACCAACACCGACGACCTGTCCCCGGCCCCGGACGCCTGGTCGCGCCCGGACATCCCGCTGCACGCCCTGGCCATGCTGAAGAACCCGCGCCCCGGCATCGTGCCGGAGGAGGCCGGCGTCCGCGGCCCGATCAAGCAGCTTGAGGATCTGAAGGCCCGGGGGAACCTCGTCGCCTATGTCGGCGACGTGGTCGGCACCGGCTCCTCGCGCAAGTCGGCCACCAACTCCGTGCTGTGGTGGACGGGCGAGGACATCCCCTTCGTCCCGAACAAGCGCTTCGGCGGCGTCTGCCTGGGCTCCAAGATCGCCCCGATCTTCTACAACACGATGGAAGACGCCGGCGCCCTGCCGATCGAACTCGACGTCTCGCAGATGGAGACGGGCGACACGGTCGAGCTGCGCCCCTACGAGGGCAAGGCGCTGAAGAACGGCGCGGTGATCGCCGAGTTCACCGTCAAGTCCGACGTGATCTTCGACGAGGTGCGCGCCGGCGGCCGCATTCCGCTGATCATCGGCCGCGGCCTGACCGCCCGTGCGCGTGAGGCGCTGGGCCTCGCCCCGTCGACCCTGTTCCGCCTGCCGTCCTCCCCGGTGGACAGCGGCAAGGGCTTCACGCTCGCCCAGAAGATGGTCGGCCGCGCGGTCGGCTTGGCCGAGGGCCAGGGCGTGCGTCCGGGCACCTATTGCGAGCCGAAGATGACCACGGTCGGCTCGCAGGACACCACCGGCCCGATGACCCGCGACGAGCTGAAGGATCTGGCCTGCCTCGGCTTCTCCGCCGACCTGGTCATGCAGTCCTTCTGCCACACCGCGGCCTATCCGAAGCTGGTGGACGTCAAGACCCACCGCGAGCTGCCGACCTTCATCTCGACCCGCGGCGGCGTCGCGCTGCGTCCGGGCGACGGCGTGATCCACTCCTGGCTGAACCGCCTGCTGATGCCCGACACCGTCGGCACCGGCGGCGACAGCCACACGCGCTTCCCCATCGGCATCAGCTTCCCCGCCGGCTCGGGCCTCGTCGCCTTCGCCGCGGCCACCGGCGTCATGCCGCTGGACATGCCGGAATCGGTGCTGGTCCGCTTCAAGGGCGCGCTGCAGCCGGGCGTCACGCTGCGTGACCTCGTCAACGCGATCCCGCTCTACGCCATCCGCCAGGGCCTGCTGACGGTGGAGAAGAAGGGCAAGAAGAACATCTTCTCCGGCCGCATCCTGGAGATCGAGGGCCTGCCCGAGCTGAAGGTAGAGCAGGCGTTCGAGCTGTCCGACGCCTCGGCCGAGCGTTCCGCCGCCGCCTGCACCGTCCGGCTCAACAAGGAGCCGATCATCGAGTACATGCGCTCCAACATCACCCTGATGAAGTGGATGATCGCCAACGGGTACGAGGACGCCCGGACGCTCGGCCGCCGCATCAAGGCGATGGAGGACTGGATATCCTCCCCGTCGCTGCTGGAGCCGGACGCCGACGCCGAGTACGCCGCGGTGATCGAGATCGATCTGGCCGACATCAAGGAGCCGATCGTCGCCTGCCCGAACGACCCGGACGACGTGAAGCTGCTGTCGGAGGTTGCCGGCGACAAGATCGACGAGGTCTTCATCGGCTCCTGCATGACCAACATCGGCCACTTCCGCGCCGCCGGTAAGATCCTGGACGGGAAGACCGACATCCCGACCCGCCTGTGGATCGCCCCGCCGACCAAGATGGACGCCCAGATCCTGACCGAGGAAGGCTATTACGGCGTTCTCGGCAAGTCGGGCGCCCGCATGGAGATGCCCGGCTGTTCGCTGTGCATGGGCAACCAGGCGCAGATCCGCAAGGGCTCGACGGCCATCTCGACCTCGACCCGCAACTTCCCGAACCGCCTGGGCATCGACACCCGCGTCTATCTCGGCTCCGCCGAGCTGTCGGCCGTCGCCGCCCTGCTGGGCAAGCTGCCGACCCCGGCCGAGTATCTGGAGCAGGTGAGCGTCATCAACCAGAAGGCCGGCGACATCTACCGCTACATGAACTTCGACCAGATCAAGGAGTTCCAGGACGTGGCCGACACGGTCGCCGCCTGATCCACCTGCACTCCTTCCCCTCCCCTCGCGCAAGCGGGGGGAGGTCGGGAGGGGGGCTGGGTGCAAGGACTTCCGCGTTGATGAAAAGCCCCGCCGGGATTGCTCCGGCGGGGCTTTTCTTCTTTGGTCTCGGCATTTGAACCACAGAGATACAGAGAGCCTCAGGCCGAACGTTCCGCGCCATGAGCACCAGCCTGCGCCAGATACGCGCGCGGCGCCGCTCCCAGCGTCCGCTTGAACATCGTCGTGAAGGCCGCCGGGTTGTCGTAGCCGAGGTCCAGCGCGACCGTCGTCACCGGAACCCCGGCGACCAGCCGCGGCAGGGCGGACACCAAGCACGCCTGCTGGCGCCATTCCACGAAGCTCAGCCCCGTCTCGCGCCGGAACAGCCGCGTGAAGTTGCGGCGGCTCATGCCCAGCCCGTCGCTCCAGTCCTCGATCGTCGCCTGGATCGTCGGCTCCTGGAGAAACCGCCGGCAGCGCTCCGCCAGGGCGGCGTGGGCGGGAAAGGGCAGCGACAGCGGCTCCACCGGAAGCCGCCGCATCTCGTGCAGAAGCAACGCCATCACCGCGCCGTCGTGGCTCTCCGGGTCGTAGTCCACCGGCACGTCGATCGCCCGCCCGATCAGGCTGCGGAAGAAGGGCGACAGCGCCACCACTTCGCAGCGGGCCGGCATGGTGTCGGCCAGCGCGGGGGCCAGATAGAGGCTCCGCGTCATGACCATCCCGATCATGCGGACCTCATGCGGGACGCCCGGTGGAATCCACAGCCCGCAATGGGGCGGCATCACCCAGCGCCCCTGGGCGGTGGATAGCACAAGCGTCCCCGTCGCCCCGGACAGCAGTTGCCCGCGCCGGTGCGTGTGGGCGGCCAGCAAGGTGCCGTCGGCGTGATCCTGCCCCAGGGCGATCAGCGGGCTGGGCGACTCCTCGACCGTGTCGATGCGCAGGTTCCGGACCATGGCCCAGTCTCGTAAGAAGTCGGCCTGACCGCGGTGGCAGGCCGTTGCAGCTCACCATAGGCTGTTGCTCCACACCAAGCAACGCGCCGCCCGCAAACCAAGCGCCAAAAAAGGCTTCCTTCCGTGACCGACACCACCCTGTCCCGGCCCAAGGCCGGGGGGACGGCGCTGCCCGTCCTGGGGACGATCAGCGTCTGCCATCTGCTGAACGACCTGATCCAGTCCCTGCTGCCCGCGATCTACCCGATCCTGAAGGGCGGATTCGACCTCAGCTTCGCGCAGATCGGCCTGCTCACCCTGACCTACCAGATCACCGCCTCGCTGCTTCAGCCGATCATCGGGCTCGCCACCGACCGGCGGCCGGCGCCCTACTCCCTGACCATCGGCATGGGGGCGTCGCTGATCGGGCTGGTCACGCTCGCCTTCGCGCCGAACTACGCGGCGCTGCTGATCGGGGCGACCCTGCTGGGCTTCGGCTCCTCGGTCTTCCACCCCGAGGCGTCGCGGATCGCCCGTCTGGCCTCCGGCGGCGCGCACGGGCTGGCGCAGTCGCTGTTCCAGGTGGGCGGCAACGCCGGCTCGGCGCTGGGGCCGCTGCTGGCCGCCTACATCATCCTGCCGCGCGGGCAGGAAAGCCTGTCCTGGTTCGCCCTCGCCGCGCTGGGCGGCATGGTCCTGCTGACCGGCATCGGGCGCTGGTACGCGCGCAGCGACCACGCCCGCCCGGTCCGCCGCGGCGCCGCGATCCGTCACCCCGGCCTGACCCACGGGCAGGTGAACCGGGCGCTGGCCGTGCTGATGGTGCTGATCCTGTCCAAATACGTCTATCTGGCCTGCCTGACCAGCTACTACACCTTCTTCCTGATGGAGCGCTTCGCCATGGCGCCGGACTCCGCGCAACTCTGCCTGTTCGTCTTCCTGGCGGCGGTGGCGGCGGGTACGATCATCGGCGGGCCGGTCGGCGACCGGATCGGACGCAAGACGGTCATCTGGATCTCGATCCTGGGCATCCTGCCCTTCACGCTGCTGCTGCCCCATGTCGGGCTGACGGCGACGGTCGCGCTCAGCGCAGTGATCGGGCTGGCGCTGGCCTCGGCCTTCCCCGCCATCATCGTCTACGCGCAGGAGCTGATGCCGGGCCGCGTCGGCATGGTCTCCGGCCTGTTCTTCGGTCTGGCCTTCGGCATCGGCGGCATGGCCGCCGCCGGGCTCGGCGTCCTGGCCGACTGGAAGGGCATCGGCTTCGTGTTCCAGGCCTGCTCGGCCGTTCCCCTGCTCGGCCTGTTCGCCGCGCTGCTGCCCAACGTGTCCCCGCACAAGGGCTCCTGAGCCCCTGAAGGCCGCGCCGTCCCTGGCGGCGCGGCCTCCCCTTCGCGGAATTCCCACAAACCGTTCATGGTCATATTGCAAATGCGAATGATTCTTATTATCATTCATCCCAGGCCGGACGTTCTCGCCTTTGCTTGCCGGCCCTGATCCGATTGGCCCACAGGATTGCCCAGAGAGAGACCATGAACGTCACGATCATCTATGGCTCCGACGGCGGCGCGACGAAGTCGGTCGCCTCGCGCATCGCGAAGAAGATTCAGGGAAAGACCGTCGACATCGCCCGCGCCTCCGCCGCGGATTTCGAGAATTGCGACCTGCTGATCCTCGGTGCGCCGACCTATGGCGTTGGCGACCTGCAATGCGATTGGGAGGCCAACTTCGGCACGCTGAAGGCCGCCAACCTGAACGGCAAGAAGGTTGCCCTGTTCGGCACCGGCGATCAGGTGACCTACCCGGAGTCCTTCGTGGACGCCATGGGCACGCTCTACGATCAGGTGGTGGCGCAAGGCGGGGTCGTCGTCGGCTTCACCGACACCACCGGCTACGAGCATTCGGGCTCCACGGCGGAACGCGACGGGCGGTTCGTCGGGCTGGCGCTCGACCAGGACAACCAGTCCTCCCAAACCGACAAACGGATCACCGCATGGATCAGCCAATTGGCGTGATGCCCCCTGACCGATCGGCCCAGGACGGGTCGACCATGCCCATCCACCTGCTCGGGCACCATCTGTACGAGTACAGCAAGGGCGTCCGGCCCATGGTCATGATGACGCTCAGCACGCGGGACGCCGACACGGTGACCCGCAAGCTGGCGGAGCGGTTCGTCGACTACCACGTCCAGACGGTGACCGAGGCCAAGGTCAACGTCTTCTTCGGCAACCCGGCCTGCGTCGCGATGGTGCGGAGCGTCGTGCGCAAGCCGCTGAACCAGCTGACGCCGGAGGAGGATTTCATCCTCGGCACGCTGCTCGGCTACGACCGTGAACAGCAGTGCCGGCGCTTCCTGGCCATGGCCCAGGCCGGAAGGGAGGGGGCCGGAAGGGAGGGAGCCGGGCGGGAGGGGGCGGTGTCCTGATCCATCCGTCGGGACACCGTCTCCACCATCCGGAAAAAAGACCGTTTCGGCCTCGACAGGCCGGGCCGCCGTCGTCCAGACTGCCTCCCCAAATAGAATGGAAAACAACCAAGGGGAGGCAGGGATGGCGGCGGCTCCGTCCGGGATGATGTTCGAGAATCCCACGAACGGCCAGCGTGAGGCGGTGACCAACCGCGAGATCCTCTGGGCCTTTCTGCTCGGCCCCATCTACTTCGCGAAAAAGGCCGAATGGCTGCACGCCGCGATTCACGCGGCGCTGATCCTCATCTCCATCCCGCTGTGGCCGGTCGGCGCCCTGATGACGTTGGGCGTCTGGGTCGGCTATGCCTGCGCGGCGCCGACGATCCTGGAATACCGGTACCAGAAGATGGGGTGGGAGAAAGTCGCGGGCTGATCCCACCTCACGGACGGCGCCGGCTTTCGTGGAGCGGGCGGCTCGGCAATACCGCCAGAATCTCCGCGACGCAGGAGTCGACCTCGCGCCCCGCCGTGTCGATGACGGCGTCCGCCCCGTCCCAAGGCTCGTATTCCCGCCCCCTCACCGCAGCCCAGGAGGGCGGACGGTACCCGGCGATGTCGCTTTGACGGGTTTCGACCCGGCGCCGGTGCTCGACCGGGTCCGAGCACACAACCTCCACCTCGACCAGCCGCACCCCGGCCTGAAGCGCCGTGGCGCGCCACGCCTCGCGCGTGATCCGGACAGGGTTGACGCAATCCGCGATCACGGTGGCACCCAGCCGAAGATTGTCGCCGGCCAGGGCGTAGGCGACCACATAGCCTTGCGGACCGACAGCCTCACCGTCGGCGCCGCCGGCCATGCAAATCGCCTGCTCGATCGTATCGATCCGCAGATGAAACGCGCCGAGCCGGCGCGCCAACACACGGGCGATGGTCGTTTTGCCGGTTCCGGGCAGCCCGCCGAAGACGATCAACATGCGCCACTCTTTTCAGGGCCGGAGCCTGCCTCGTTCCACACCCGTCACGCGGTCGCGCCGAACTCCTCCGGAGTCAGCACCAGCACCCCGTCCTCGTCGGCGAAGACGAGATCGCCGGGATTGATGCGGATGCCAGCCAGCGTCACCGGCAGATCCTTCTGCCCTTCGCCGTTGCGGACGGTCTTGCGCGGGATCGCCGCCAGCGCCTTGATGCCGAGGTCCAGCGTGGCGAGGATCGCGGCGTCGCGGACGCAGCCGTGGATGACCACGCCCGCCCAGCCGTTCTTCACCGCGTCCTTGGCGATCAGGTCGCCCATCAGGGCGGCGCGCAGGCCGCCGCCGCCGTCGACCACCAGCACCTTGCCCCGACCCGGCGTGCCCAGCGTCTCCTTGACGCGGGAATTGTCCTCGAAGCACTTCACGGTCACCGCCGCGCCGCTGAATTTGCAACGCCCGCCGAAATCGCGGAAGACGGGGTCGGCGACGCGGGCGGTCTTCTCGAACCGGTCGTAAAGGTCGCAGGTGCTGTCGAAATCGGTCATGCGGTTTCGCTCCCCTTCATGGCATTGGTGGCCTTGGCGTTAGCGGCAGAATACCCGCAGTGCGGCGATGGTCAATCCTCCGGGGCGGCGATGGCACCCGTGCTGGTGCGCTCCAGGATGGCGCTGCGGCGGAAGCGGTAGAGTTCGGCAGGGCGCCCGCCGGTCTGGCTCTCATACTGGCCGGTCGGCTCCACCAGCCCGCCGGAGATCATCAGCCGCCGGAAATTCTGCTTGTGCAGCCGCTCGCCGGACAGCGCCTCCACCACCTGCTGAAGCTGGTGCAGGGTGAAGATCGGGGGCAGCAGCTCGAACACGATGGGGCGGTATTTCAGCTTGCCGCGCAGCCGTTCCAGCGCCGTCGCCAGGACGCGGCGGCCGTCGCGGGCCATCGGGCGGCCCAGCGCGCGCGGCATCTCCAGCCGCACCCTGCGCTCCGCCACCCCCGCCCGGCGGGCCAGGTCGTGGTCGCGGAACGCCTCCACCACCAGCCCGGCCTCGTAGAGAAGCTCGTAGCGTTCCAGCACCCGCTCGGAGTCCCATTCCCCGCCGTCCAGGGCGAAGGCCATGCGGGCGCGCTCACCGCGCCGGGCGCGGGCGGGGTCATCCGGCGCGGCGGCGACCCAGCGGGCCAGCGCCGGGCGGATCACCGAATCGAGCAGCGCCGGCGGCGACTCGCGCCAGTCCTCCCAGGGGAAGAACTCGTACAGGCCGCGCCATTCCGCCCCGTCGATGCGCAGCGGCGCCTCGCGCAGCAGCGCCAGATAGCCGACCACCAGCGAGCGCGGGCCGCCGAACAGCTCGTGCGGGTCGCGGTAGCGGTCGCCGAAGCTGTAGAGCTGTTCCACATAGCGCAGGGTCAGCCCGGCCGCGTCCTCCGCCACCGCGCGCAGGCCGTCCTGAAGCGTGCGGAAGCGTTGGGGATCGAAGGGCGCGCCCGGGAGGGCGTCGCGGTGGGGCAGCGGCTCGTCGCCGCGGCGGTGCGATTCGGGGATCTCGAATCCGCTGCGCACGGTCACCACGCGCGGCTCGGCGCCGTTCGCCGAGGAGACGCCCACCGAAACGATGGCCGCCGTCAGGCCGATCATTGTTTCCAGGCCGATCTGTCTTTCCCCTGCCACTCGCCACCCACCTCCCCGCTGCCGATCCGTCGGCGGCAGGATAAGCGGCCCGCCGCGGCAAATCACCGGTCTTTCCGCCGGGCACCCCCGTGAAATCTCGCCGCAAGCCGGCCCGGCATGACACTTTTGTGACTCCCCACAAGCGCCGGGGATGTTACACCAGCCGCGACGCTGAGGCTCGCGCGCGTCCGTGCGAGATCCCCAGCAGTGCAGGCCGGCGTAAGTTGGAGAACCACGCATGCTGAATTTGTTCCGGGCCCTGATGCCGCGCGAAGAACGGTTTTTCGACCTGTTCGCCGACCATGCCCGGACCGTCGCCACGGGTGCCGAAGCGCTGCGGGCGATGATGGCCAGCGGCCAGGACCTGGAGGAGCGGTTCCAGACCATCCGCCGAGTCGAGAGCGAGGCCGACGCCATCGAGAGGAACATCCAACTCGCCGTCCACCGCACCTTCATCGTGCCCTTCGACCGTTCGGACATCCAGGAACTCGGCAAGCGGATGGACGACGTTCTCAACCTTATCGAGGAGACCGCGCGTCACCTCGTCGAGGCGGGCTTCATCGACTACACGCCGGAAATGCACGCGCAGGCCGACGCCATCGTGCGCTGCACCACTCGGCTGAGCGCGGGCATCCCCCTGCTCCGCGACATCCCCAAGCACGTCGAGCAACTCCACGCGATGACCGCCGAGGTCTCGCGGATCGAGAGCGAAGGCGACCGGCTCCTGCGCGAGGCCAAGCACCGGCTGCGCGACGAGAGCGGCGGGCTCGACGCCCCCATCACCCACCGCCACGCCCTTCAACGCGAGATCATCGAGCTGCTGGAACGCGTGCTCGACGCCTGCGAGGACGTGGCCGACACCATCGACGGCATCATCGTCGAACAGGTCTGATCCCATGGAAGCCGCTACCCTCGCCCTGCCCATCCTCATCGGGCTGATCGGCGTCGCCCTCCTCTTCGATTTCCTCAACGGGCTGCACGACGCGGCCAACTCCATCGCAACGGTCGTCTCCACCCGCGTGCTGTCGCCGCGGACCGCCGTCGCCATGGCCGCCTTCTTCAACTTCATCGCCTTCCTGTTCTTCGGGTTGCATGTGGCGACCACCATCGGCACCGGCATCGTCGGGGCGGGGGTGGTCGACCCGCACGTCATCTTCGGCGCGCTGATGGGCGCCATCGTCTGGAACGTCTTCACCTGGTGGCTGGGCATCCCCTCCAGCTCCTCCCACGCGCTGATCGGCGGCCTCGTCGGGGCCGGCGTGGCGAAGGCCGGGCTGGACGCCGTGGTGGTGTCCGGTCTGGCAAAGACCGCCGCGGCCATCGTCGTATCGCCGGTGGTCGGCTTCCTGCTGGCCAGCGTGATGATCGTGGCGGTGTCCTGGCTGTTCCGGCGCAGCACGCCCTTCGCGGTCGACCGGCTGTTCCGCCACATCCAGATCGGCTCCGCCGCGCTCTACAGCCTGGGACACGGCGGCAACGACGCGCAGAAGACCATGGGCATCATCGCCGTCCTGCTCTATTCGCAAGGCATGCTGGGGGAGACCTTCCACGTTCCCTTCTGGGTGGTCATCACCTGTCAGGCCGCGATGGGGCTGGGCACGCTGTTCGGCGGCTGGCGCATCGTCAAGACCATGGGGTCGAAGCTGACCGACCTCAAGCCGGTCCAGGGCTCCTGCGCGGAGACGGGCGGGGCCATCACGCTGTTCGTCGCGACGTGGCTCGGCGTGCCGGTCAGCACGACCCACACCATCACCGGAGCCATCATCGGCGTCGGCGCCGCCCGCCGCACCAGCGCGGTGCGCTGGGGTCTGGCGCAGGGCATCGTCATGGCCTGGGTCATCACCCTGCCGGCGACCGCCGTGGTCGGCGCGCTCTTCTACGAGCTGTCTCTGGCGCTGTGGTGATACCCCCGGCGGGGCCGGCGGGGCCGGCGGGCTGAAGGGCCCACCACGGGCTTCCGCCCCGGCGACACAGCGCAGCGACACGGCGCAAAACGCGAAAAGGGCGGCCCGGGAGGCCGCCCTTTTTCGTACCATCCGCGCTGAAAAATGGAGCGGGCGAAGGGATTCGAACCCTCGACCCCAACCTTGGCAAGGTTGTGCTCTACCCCTGAGCTACGCCCGCGCCGCTCCAGCGGAGGAGCGCCCGTATACGCCCAGGCGATGGCCAAGGCAAGCCTATTTTTTACGACACCAATCCGTGCGTCGCCACGAATCGGGCACCGCAGGAATGCAGACAGGAGGACGCCGCCCCTTGCCGATTGCACGAGGAAACATACCAACATATGTTAGGCTGAGGCTCTTGGAGTGAAATTGCCCATCCCTTGTTTTGAATGTCTGCGCATTCGAAATTGTATCCTCTAACATGCCGATGACGCTCCGCAGGGGGGCTTCGATGGCCGGAACGGACATGGACCTGGGCGAATCGCAATCGATGCCCACAGCGGCGCCTCGGGGAGCACCTTGGGAGGCGTCGTGCCGGCCCATGCCCGCAGCGGACGGACCGGATGGCGGATCCGCACGGCGCAACAGCGCGGAACGCAAGGTGGTCACCGTCCTGTTCGCCGACATCGTCGAATCCTCAAGCATGGTGTCGGGCCGCGACCCGGAGGAGGCCGACCAGACCCTCCTCACCATCCTGCAGATCCTCACCGACGCGGTGGGGCGGTACGGCGGCACGGTGGCCCAGGTGCTGGGCGACGGCATCATGGCGGTGTTCGGCGCTCCCTCCGCGCTGGAGGACCATGCGCTGCGCGCCTGCCTTGCCGCCCAGGACATCGCCCGCTCGGCCATCGATTCGGACGAGTTCAAGATGCGGATCGGCATCAGCTCGGGCGAGGTGGTGGCCCAGATCATCGAGACAGGCGTCTGGACCGACTACCGCACGGTGGGCGAGACGGTGCATGTCGCCGCCAAGCTGCAGCAGCGGGCGCACCCCAACAGCGTGTTGCTGAGCCGCGAAACGCTGGACCTCGTGCCCAAAGGCCTGACCGTCCGCCCGGCGGGGACGCTGCGCCTGTCCGCCACGGCGGAGCCGGTGACCGTCTTCGCGCTGGAGGCGGCGCGGGCGATGCGGCGCACGGCGATGGACCTGCTGTCGGCCGAAGGCACGCTGTTCGTCGGGCGCCAGCCCGAGCTGGCGGTGCTGACCGGCGCCCTGCGGCAGGCCGAGCGGGGCCGCGGCGCCTGCGCCATCCTGGTCGGCGAGGCCGGAATCGGCAAATCCCGGTTGACCGGAGAGTTGATGCGCAGCCCGGAGGCGGCCGCCTTCACCACCACCATCTGGCCGCAGTTCCCGATTCGCCGCCTGGGCGACCCCGACGACCTGGAGGCGGCGGCCCGCTGCCTTGCTTTGTCAGTCTGTGGAGCGGCGGACGACCCGGCCATGGATGGCTTGGCGGTGGCGCGCCTCACCGCCGCCGCCGCGCGCAACGGCGGCGAATTGGCCGGCGAAGCGATGCGCGAACTGCTCGGCCAAGTCTCCGTCCACCCGCTGTGGCAGGGACTTGACCCGGCGCAGAAGGCCGATTTCAGCGTCGAGGGGCTGGTCGCAGCGATCCGCGAGCTGTCCGTGGAACGCCCGCTGCTGATCCTCGTCGAGGATGCGCACTGGACGCGTGGGCTGACCAACCGCTTGCTCGACGCCCTGGCCGAGGGGGTGGAGGACGCCAGGGTCTTCGTCCTGGTCACCTCGCGGCCCGACACGCCGGGCGGCTGGTCCGCGCCGGACTCGGTCCACATAATCGCGCTGGAGCCGTTGGAACCGTTGCAGGCCGACGAGTTTCTGGACCATTGGCTTGGCCACAGCCCGTCGCTGGCCGACCTGAAGGCGCGCGTCGCCACGCAAAGCCAGGGCGTGCCACTCTATCTGGAGGAATCGCTGCGCACCCTGGAGACCACCGGGGTCATCGTCGGCAGCCCGGGCCGTTACAAACTGGGCAGGGCCGACGCCCGGATGGCTCTGCCGGCCACGGTGCACGGTTTGCTCGCTTCACGGATCGACGCGCTGGAGCCCGGCCCGCGCCGGGTGCTGATGCACGCGGCGGTGATCGGCACGTCGGTCGATCTCGGCCTGCTGCGCGCGGTGTCGCCGATCCCCGCCGCAGAATTGCCGGCGGCCTTGGCCCGGCTCGAACAGAGCGGCTTCTTCGCCCGCTCCCGCCTGTTGCCGAATCTGGAGCTGACCTTCCGCCACGCGCTGGTCCAGGAGGTCGCCTACGCCACCCTGACCAAGCGGGAGCGCCAGCCGCTGCACGGACGGGTTCTGCACGCCCTGCGCCGGCGGTCCGACCGCAACCTGCCCAACCGGGCCGAGCTGATCGCCCATCACGCCTTCTTCGCCGAGGATTGGCCGCTCGCCTGCGCCTATGGCCGCCGGGCCGGGCGGCGCGCGGAGATGCGCTGCAAGCATTTCGACGCCGGGCGCTTCTACGAACAGGCGCTGAAGGCTCTGGACCATCTGCCGGACACCCGCCGCAACACCCAGCGGCGCATCGACCTGTGGGTCGGAATTCCCCTCGTCCTGCTGCCGCAGGGGCGCCAGCTGGCCGGCGACCCGCTGGAGGAGGCGCGGGACATGGCGCTGGACATCGGCGACCGCATCCGCTACGCCCGCGCAACCTCGCTGAAAGCCTCCTTCCAGTGGGTCTACGGCGTGCTCGACGGAGCCATCGCGCTCAGCCGCAGCGCGCTCGACCATCTGGGCAACCAGGGGACGATGGAGCTGCGCATCCAGGGGCTGATGCGGCTGGGCGGCATGTTGGTGGACAAGGGCCATTTTCCGGAGGCGCAGGAGAAGCTGGAGCAGGCGCGCAGCCTCGCGCTGGCCCACGCCCCCCGCGCGCGGTTCGGCCTGACCGCGGTGGCGGTTGCCATCACCGCCGCCTACCAGGGCCGCTGCCTCGCCGAGCTGGGGCGCGACGACGAGGCCGTCCGGGTGATGCTCCACGCGCTCGACATCGCCGAAGAGGTCGGGCACGCCTTCTCCGTGTCGTCGGTGAAGGTCCATCTGGCGCTGGTCCACATCATCGGCGAGCGCTTCGCCGAGGCGCTGCCGCTGCTGAAGGACGCTGTGACGATCACCGAGGCGACGCGCCTGCACATCTTCCAGCCGATCACGCTGGGCGCGCTGGGCTACGCCATTGCCCGCACCGGCGGTGCCGCGGAGGGCGCGAGGCTGCTCAACGCCAGCCTGGAACAGGCGCACATCCTGAACCATTCGCTGCCCAGGCCGCGCATTCTGAACTGGATGTCCGATCTCGCCCTGGAAACGGTGCAGCACGACACAGCGATCGGCTGCGCCGCCAAGGCGCTGGGCATTGCGACAGACGCCGGCCAACTGTCCGAACAGGGCTGGTCGCACTTCGCCCTGGCGCAGGCCTTCACCGCCGTCGGCCAGCATCATGAGGCCATGGAACATCTGGCGGCTGCCGAGACAATGAGCCGCCAACTGTCCATGATGCCGCTCGCCGACCGCTGCGGGGCCTTCCGCCGTTGCCTCATCGCGTCCGGTCCGGTGTAAGGTGGCCCGGCTGGCGTGACCCGGTAGGGCTCCGCCGAGGCGTCAGGCCACCAGCGTGGTGGTGCCCGTGGCGGTGCTGCGGAAATGGTTCAGCACATAGACGCGGACGCTGGTGGCGAAGGGGATGCCCTCCGTCCGGCCATCGTGGATGTCGGCGCACAGCGCCTCCAGCGACTTTCCCTGGGACTTGGCGATGTCCTTAAGCCCGTCCCAGATCGTCGCCTCCAGCCGCAGGCTGGCACGGCGCCCCCCGATCGTCAGCGAGCGCGTCACCACGGCGGGCGGAGCCGCGAGCGAGCTTAGGTCGGCCATCTCGTCGAGGCTGCGGGGAATGCGGCGGTCCAACTTCATCGGTACGCTCCTGTCTCGGCTTGCCGGTTCTCGGCCTCGCGGTTTTCCCGGGCCACCGGAGTTTCTCCGGGACTGTTTTTCCGGGGCTGACCATACGCGTGTGCGTGTGTAAGCGATTCTTACCCGGGCACTGGGCGTCCGGCATGTGAAGTTCTTCACAGTCCGGACGGGGCATTCCGGCCAAGGTTTCGACATACCGCAGTATTCGCGGTCCCCCGAAACCCACGCCCAGGAGCTGCTCCCATGACCGCCATCATCGACCAGACCGCCCTCATCCGTGGTGCCGACGGCCGTCTCTTCGCCGTGACCGCCCAGGGCGTGACCGAGGTTGCCGAGCAGGCCACCGCGCTGACCGTTGCCGCCCGCATCGGCGACCGCCGCGCCTTCAACAGCGACGACCACGAGGCCGCCCGCCACGCGATCACCCCGGGCCTCTGACCGGCGGGGCGCCCCCCAAAGGCCCGTTGTCCGGGCCTGTTCTTCGGGCATTCTTCCTCGGGCCGTGGCGGCCGGTGTTTTCCCTGGCCGGCCTGCCACGGTCCCCGCCCGGCTTTCGTCCTTCGCCGGTTCCCTTCCGGCTCGCCACGGGCATTCCACGGCGGAGACCCTGTCCCATGCCCCTCGACTTCGTCCGCGGCATCGCGCGGGATCCGGCCATGTCCGACCAGCCGCTGAAGGTCCACACCACCGGAACCCACCGGATCGCCACGCCGGACCAGACGCTGGCCCGCGTCGCCCCCCTTCTTCCCGTCATGGGCATCACGCGGGTGGCGAACGTCACGGGGCTTGACAGCATCGGCATCCCGGTCGTGATGGTGACCCGGCCGAATTCCCGCTCCATCTCCGTCGCCCAGGGCAAGGGCGTGACGCTGGCCGCCGCCAAGGCGTCGGGAGTCATGGAGTCGATCGAGAGCTACCACGCCGAACGCATCACCCTGCCCCTGAAATACGCCAGCTACGACGAGCTGCGCTGGACCCACCGGGTGGTCGACGTGACCCGCCTGCCCCGGCTGTCGACCAGCGCCTTCACCCCCCACACCCCGATGCTGTGGATCGAGGGCAACGACCTGCTGGGCGGCGAGCGGATCTGGGTGCCCTTCGAGACGGTGCATCTGAACTTCACGCTGCCGATGCCGCCGGGGTCCGGCTGCTTCCTCGCCGGGTCGAATGGGTTGGCCTCTGGCAACAGCCTCGCCGAGGCGACCGCGCACGCCATGACCGAACTGGTCGAGCGCGACGCCGCCACCCTGTGGCGCCTGACCTCCCCGGAGGCCCAGGCCGCCACCCGCATCGATCCCGCCAGCGTCGCCGACCCGGTCTGCCGCTCGCTGCTCGACCGCTTCGACGACGCGGGAGTCGCGGTCGGCCTGTGGGACATCACCAGCGACATCGGCCTGCCCGCCATTCTCTGCCGCATCGCGACGCGGGACGACGCGCCGCAGCACAGCATCCGCCCGGCCATGGGCATGGGCTGCCACGCCGCGCCGGAGATCGCGCTGTCCCGCGCCCTGACCGAGGCGGCGCAGAGCCGGCTGACCTTCATCGCCGGGGCCCGCGACGACATGCCCCGCTCCGAATACGAACGCCATCTCGACCCGGCGCAGCACGCACGCTGGACGGCGCTGATCGCCGAAGGGACCGGGCGCCGCGACTTCGCCGCGATCCCCAGCCTCGCCGGACGCACCATCGAGGAGGATCTGGCCGGCCAGCTCGACCGGCTGCGCTCCGCCGGAATCGAGGAGGTGGTGGCGGTGGACCTGACCAAGCCGGAGTTCGGCATCGCCGTGGTCCGTCTGGTCATTCCCGGCCTTGAGGGGCTGGATTCCTCCCCGGATTATGCGATGGGCGCGCGGGCGCGCGCCGTCGCCGGGGTTTGAAGCCGGGTTACAGTGTCGCGAGAGCGAAGGCGGAGATTGACATGCAGACCCCGGACGGCCTTTACGTCTTTCTTGGCCCAACCCTTCCCCGCACCGACGCGGCCCGGCTTCTGGGCGCCACCTATCTGCCGCCGGTCGCCCAGGGCGACATCATCCGGCTGTGCGCGCGCAAACCGCGTGCGATCGGCATCGTGGACGGCTATTTCGAGAACATCCCGTCCGTATGGCACAAGGAGATCCTGCACGCCATCCACCAGGGCGTGGCGGTGTTCGGGGCGTCCAGCATGGGCGCCCTGCGTGCCGCGGAACTGCACCCCTTCGGCATGATCGGAGTCGGCGCCGTCTTCGAAGCCTTCCGCGACGGCCGGCTGGAGGACGACGACGAGGTGGCGGTGATCCACGGCCCGGCGGAACTCGGCTATCCCAGCCTGTCCGAGGCGATGGTGAACATCCGCCGCACCCTGGCCGACGCGGCGCAGGAGGGAGTCCTTCCCGCCGCCACGGCGCGGCGGCTGGAGGCCATCGCCAAGGCCCTGCCCTATCGCGAGCGCGGCTATGGCCGGATGCTCCGCCTCGGCGCCGCCGAGGGGCTGCCGGAGGAGGAACTCGCCGATCTCCGCCACTGGCTGCCCAACGGACGGTGCGACCAGAAGCGGGAGGACGCGCTGGACCTGCTCCAGACCATGCGCCGCTGGGCCGCCGCCGGCGCCCGCGCGCCCGAGGCGCGGTTCCATTTCGAGCACACCGCCCTGTGGGACCGCGCCCTGCGGGACGGCGGGCGTTGCCAGACGGGGAATCCGCTGGACTGAACGTTCGCCGGGTGCCATCAACGGTCCGACGGAACTCAACCGGGATCGCAAGCGCCATGGCCTTACTGAAGGACGTCGCCGGCATCCTGCGGCGCAACCGAATGTTGGGCGTTCTCGACGACGCCCGGATGCAGGAGCTGGTCGCGCTGGGCCGGGTGTCGCGCTTCCACGAGAACCAGACGGTCTTCAGCAAGGGCGACCCCGGCGATTGCCTGTACGCCATCATGAAGGGGCAGATCGCCGTCTCGACCTCGTCGGAGGACGGCAAGACGATGCTGCTCAACATTCTGAACCCCGGCGACGTGCTGGGGGAAATCGCGCTGATCGACGGCAAGGACCGCACCGCCGGAGCCACTGCGCTGCGCCCGGCGGAGCTGTTCCGCATCGACCGCCCGGAATTCATCTCCTTCCTGGAACGGCATCCGTCCCTATGCATCCGAATGATGGGCGTGCTGTGCGAACGGCTGCGCTGGGTGTCGGAAAACATCGAAGATGCGGTTTTCCACGACGTGCCGCGCCGGCTGGCCCGGCGTATCCTTCTTCTGGCGGACACTTACGGACAGAAGACGCCCACCGGGCTGCGCATCAACCAGCCGGTGTCGCAGGAGGCCCTGGCGTCCATGCTGGGCGTCACGCGTGAGATGGTGAACAAAAGCCTGCGTGCATTGCGCAGCGCCGGAGCGATTACCTATAACAAAGGTTTTATCGTCATCACCAATCTATACATGCTTAAGGACATGGCGGGAGAGTCGGGCAACGTGCCGTAACCCCGGCCAACACCTCCGCTGAGTTTTATCATCGCAAATTTTTTCAATCACGCTATATTGATTGCACCTCATCAAACGCGGCTGACAGTCAAGGAATACAGGGCTATGTCGGGTCAGGATTCACAGGCGTCCAACGCGCCATCGCCGCTGAACGCCATCCCGCTGGTGGCGCGTACCGTCAAACTGTTCGGACGCCCGACGCAGCTTCGGTTGGAGCCGTCCTATTGGGAAGCGCTGGACGACATCTGCCACCGGGAAGACCTGACCGTGGATGAGCTGTGCAGCGACCTGAAGGACCGCCTTGATTCGCAATCCCGCCGGTCGCGCGGGACCGCCGTGTCGCTGGCGAACGCGGTCCGTGTGTTCATCGTCGGCTATTACCGCAAGGCGGCGACCGAGAAAGGTCACGACCGGGCCGGCCATGGCCGCGGCGACCCCTTCGTCAGCACACCCTTCGATCTGCCTCCGGCCCAGCCCGCCAAGGAAGGCTGAGTTCCCGGCGCTGTTCCCGCTGAACCGCGCATGCCCCACGCACAGGACGGTGGCCGCCGCTCTCCTGTGAGGTATTGCCGCGTTCCTTGAAAAGGCTCAACGTCCGGCTTGCGCCGCGCCGGGATTTGGTGTGTTGATCGGTCCAGCGGCGTCGCACGGTCGGCTGACCGGGTCATGCGTGGGCCGCCCCTCCCGTCCACCGCGGAGCCGACCGTTCATGAGCGGGACCCAACCGTCCGCCATCCGACCGACGCTTGCCCGCTGGCTCCGGGACCGTTCCTTCCTGTCCGGCTCGGCCGCCCTGCTGATCCTCATGGCGGTCCTAACCGTGCTGGTCCGTCACAACTACCTGCTGTTCCATCTCTGCGTGGAGATGTTCGCCGTCGCCATCTCCATGACGATCTTCACGATCGCCTGGAACACACGCGATACCAACCAGTCGCCTTTCCTCGCCTTCGTCGGTCTGTCCATGCCCGGCATCGCGCTGCTGGACCTGCTCCACGCCATCGCCTTTCCCGGCATGAACGTCATCGGCGAGGCCAGCGTCAATCAATCCACCCAGCTCTGGATCGCCGCCCGCGCCCTTCAGGCGGCGGTTTTCCTGGCTGCTCCCCTGCTGACCGAGACACGGCTGCGCGCGGGCGACGTGCTGTTGATCCAGGTCGCCGCGGTGGCCTGCGCCTTTCTGTCGATCTTCACCTTCGACACCATGCCGGACGCCTTCGTTCCGGGTGTCGGGCTGACCCCCTTCAAGATCGGGGCCGAATACGCGTTCAGCGCCGCGGCGGTCGTCGCCTGCCTGCTGCTCTGCGGCAAGCGCAAGCAGTTCGAGCCCAGGGTGTTCGGCCTGACCTTCGCCGGCATCGCGCTGCTGGCCCCGCAGGAGCTGATCTTCACGCTCTACAACCATCCGCACGGGGTGGCGAACGCGCTGGGGCACTTCATCAAGATCCTGTCCTTCTACCTGCTTTACCGGGCGATCATCGTCACCGCGCTGCGCAATCCCTACGACCTCGCCTTCTACCGGATGCGCCGCAGCGAGGAGGCCCTGCGCGACCATCTGAGCGGGCTGGAATCGTTGATCGCCACCCGCACCGCCGAGCTGCGCGAGAGCGAGGCACGCTGGCGGGCGCTTCTGGAATGCTCCAACGACTGGTTCTGGGAAACCGACGAGCGCGGGCGCTTCACCGCCCTGTCGCCGCGGGCCCAGGAATCCACCGGGCGCGGCGGGGCGGAGCTTTTGGGCTTCACCCACGCCGATCTTCTGGACCGCAACCGTCCGGAGGAGGATTTCCCCGCCCTGATCGAGGCGCTGCACCGGCGGGAGCCCTTCCGCCGCCTCTCCTTCCCGCTCGCCTCGCCGGGGGGAGCCGCGCGCTGGGTGATGGTCAGCGGCACGCCGCGCTACGACGGCAACGGCACCTTCCTCGGCTATCGCGGGACGACCAGCGACATCAGCGCGCGGCGCCAGTCGGCGGAGGCGGCGCGGCAGAAGCAGACCATGGCGGCGCTTGGCAGCCTCGTCGGCGGCCTTGCCCATGAAATCAACAACCTGCTGCAACCGGTCATCAGCCTGTCCGATCTGGCGCGCGCGCGCGCCGGAGAGGATCGCAAGCTGCACGCCTATCTGAACACCATCCATGACAGCGGCGTGAAAGCCCGTACGATCATGCGCGACGTCCTCCAGTTCGCCCGTGTCGAGGTGGCCGAATCACCGCCGGGCAACCTGGAGGAGGCGGTGCGCTCCGCCCTTGAGCTCGCCGCCCCTTCGATGCCGGTGTCCATAGAGACGCGGTCTCAGCTGGAGGCCGGATTGAGCGCGGTGACGATCACCGCGACCGAACTGACCCAGGTACTCCTGAACCTGATTCAGAACGCCCGCGATGCCATGCCGCAGGGCGGCACGCTGATCATCGGAGCCCGCTCCCTGACCCTGAAGGAGCGGGACACGTCCCGCCGCCAGCTTGGCGAAGGGGACTATGTGCGGCTGACCGTCACCGACAGCGGGACCGGAATGGACGAGGCGACGCGGCAACGCGTGTTCGACCCCTTCTTCACCACCAAGCCGGTGGGCAAGGGGACTGGGCTTGGGCTTTCGGTCGTGTATGGTATCGTAAGAAACGGGGGTGGCGACATTCTGGTCGAAAGCACCCCCGGACGCGGGACGTCCTTCATCATCGACCTGCCCACCGCCCCCACCGGCGGACCGGGCCAAACGACACATGGGATGCTGGTTCATGGCGAAGGTGCTGGTCGTTGAGGATTCCGCCGCCGTGCGGCTGGCGGTCACCGAAGTGATCGAACAGGCGGGCCACGAGGTCGTGGAGGCGGAAAACGGCCGCGTCGCCATCACCCTGCTGGCCGGCGGCGCGGTCTTCGACCTGATCGTCACCGACGTGCTGATGCCCGAGGCCGACGGGGTGGAGGTCATCAAGGCCGCGCGCACCTGCAATCCGGGCGCCCGCGTGCTCGCCATGTCGGGCGGGGCGCCGAATCTTCCCGCCGGTTACGCCCTGAAGATGGCCGAGATGTTCGCGGCGGACGCCGTGCTCTACAAGCCCTTCCTGAACGAGGAACTGCGCAAGGCCGTGGCCCGCCTGCTGTCCACGGCGGGCGAGCCGGAAGCCGGCTGAAAAGGAGCGACGGAAAGGGACCGATTGGCCGCCGAGCCATGTCTTCGCTGTTGCTCCGGGCACACGGCGGCGTCCCTTCCGCTCCCCGGCGGGCAGCGGTCCCCTTGACCGAAGTTATCCACAAAAAAGTGCATAAGATGGTGGATAAGGCTGTTGAACCTTCGGTTCCGCCTGCCCGCCGCGGGGGTGCCGGAAAAAGCCTCCGAAACGGCACCGATTCGGGATGCGCCACCCCGAACGGCCAGGAACGGCGCACCCCATGCGCCCTTCGCTACCCCTAAGATGGGCTGGTCCGCCCCGCCCCGCCTCGCCACTATGACACCATGCAAGGCGATGGTGGAAAGGACGGCGCATGGCCCATTATCTCGTGACCGGCGGCTGCGGATTCATCGGATCGCATCTAGCCGACCGGCTGATCGGCGACGGGCACCGGGTCACCATCCTGGACGACATGAGCACCGGCCGGCTGGAGAACAAGCCGCTGCTGGCCAAGCTGGTGGTCGGCGACGTCGCCGATCCGGACGCCGTCCATCAGGCCATCCAGGGGGTGGACGGCGTGTTCCATCTCGCCGCCGTCGCCTCCGTCCAGCGCTCGCGTGAATTGTGGGCGGAAACCCACCGCACCAACCTGTCGGGCACCGTCACCGTCTTCGAGGCGGCGCGCAGCGCCCGAAACGGCAACCCGGTGCCGGTGGTCTACGCCTCCTCCGCCGCGGTCTACGGCGACAACACGGCCACCCCGCTGCGCGAGGACGCCGCGACGCGCCCGCTGTCCGCCTATGGCGTGGACAAGCTGGGCTGCGAGCTGCACGCCAACGTCGCCTGGGCCATCCACGGGGTGCCGACGACAGGCTTCCGCTTCTTCAACGTCTACGGGCCGCGGCAGGACCCGTCCTCGCCCTATTCCGGGGTGATCTCGATCTTCGCCCGCCGGGTGGCGCAGGGCGAGGACGTGACGATCTTCGGCGACGGCGAGCAGGTGCGCGACTTCGTGTTCGTCGGCGACGTCGTGCGCTTCCTCGTCAAGGCGATGGAGGTCAAGGCGATGGAGCGCCGTCCCGAGGGGGCCGAGGTCTTCAACCTGTGCACCGGCCGCCCGACCTCGCTCCTGATGCTGCTGGAGGTGCTGCAGGAACTGTGTGCCAGCCGGGTGCGCCGCCTGCACCAGCCGGCGCGGGCGGGCGACATCCGCGTGTCCATCGGCGACCCGGCCCGGCTGCGCGCCACCTTCGGCGAGGGCTGCCGGTACGGCCTGCTGCAGGGCTTGAGCGCCACCCTGACCGGGGAGATGCCGCGGTAACGCGGCGCTCCCCCCTCCCCTACACGTCGCGGCTTTCCAGCCGGGGCAGCCCGACCACCTTCAGTCGGCTTTCGCGGAGTTCGCCCACCTGATCAAGGATCGGCAGGGCGACCGCGGCGACATGGGCGTTGATGCGCTTCAGGTCACGCAGGATGTCGAGCACCAGGGCGCTGGTCTCGATGCTGGCGGCGTCGCCTCGGCGCACGCGGTCGAGATGGCGGGCGGTGGCGGTGCGCTCCAGCGCCCGCACCGCGTCCTTGCCGGCGATGAGCTGCCGGGCCAGCCGCCGGTCCTCGCCGATCAGGATGCCGAGCGCCGTGCGCAGGTTCTCCACCGTGCGGCGGTGCAGTTCCTCCACCTCCCGGAAATCCTCCGGGGCGAAATGCAGGTGGTGGCGGATGCGCTTGGCGGCGAGTTCCATCAGGCTCTTGTCGATGATGTCGCCGATGTGCTCCAGGTTGATGGCGAAGGCCATCAGGTCGTCGACCCGCCGCGTCTCCTCGGCATCGAGATGGCGGCGCCCGAGCTTGGCGAGGTAGAGCTTGAGCGCGGTGTGCAGCCGGTCCACCCGGTCGTCGGCGCGGCTGACCTCGGCGATCGGGCGCTCGTCGTTCTGGCGAAGGGCGGTCAGGCTGCGGCGCAGCATGTCCTCCACCAGATCGCCCAGCCGCAAGGTCTCGCGCACCGCACCGGCGATGGCGACGGAGGGCGTCTCCAGCGCCGACTCGTCGAGATGCCGGGGCGTCGCCGCGTCCTCGCCCGCGTCTTCCGGTTGGGGCAGCAGCCCTTCGGTCAGCCGGGCGAGCGGCGTCACCAGCGGCAGGAAGAGCAGCGCCAGCGCCGCGTTGAAGGCGACATGCGCGCTGACCACCGCCGTCAGCGGGGCCATGTCGGCGAGGAAGGCCGCCGCCATCGGCACCAGCGGCAGGGCCAGCAGCGACCCGGTCACCCGGACCAGCAGGTTGCCCAGCGGCACCCGCCGCGCCACCGCCCCGTCCGCCGAGGTGGCCAGCACCGCCGGGACGGCGCCACCCAGGTTGGCGCCCAGCACCAGGGCCACCGCCGTCTCCGTCCCGATCACCCCGGCGCTGGCCAGGGACCCCGCCAGCATCACCGTGGCGAGGCTGGAATGCACCGCCGCGGTCAGCGCCGCCGCGACGATCAGGGCGAAGAACGGCTCGCCGCCCAGCGCCTCCAGCATCGCCTGGACCAGAACCGATTCCCGGACCGGCAGGGTGGCGGCGCCGAGCAGCTTCAGGGCGAGCAGCATCAGCCCGATGCCGACCAGGATGCGGGCCAGCGCCCGCCGTCCGCGATGCTCGCCGCCCAGCGCGTGCAGAGCCCCGCCGATCAACAGCAGGCTGGGCGACAGCCAGTGCAGGTCGACGGCGAGCAGCCGGGCGACGAGGCTGGTCCCGACGTCGGCGCCCAGCATCACCGCCAGCGCCATGGGGGTGGTCATGAAGCCCTGCCCGGCCATCGAGGCGGTCATCAGCGCGGTCGCCGTGCTGCTCTGCACCGCGATGGTGGCGGCGACCCCGGCCAGGAAGGCGGCCAGACGGTTGCGCGTGCCGTAGCCGACCCAGCGGCGGACCGCCGCGCCGCCCCACCGGAAGACGCCCGTCCGCACCAGCCGCAGCGCCCACAGCAGCAGCGCCACGGCGCCGAGGATGTCGATCAGGACCAGGGTGGGCGAGACAGCGGCAATTGAGCCGGCAGCGGTCGTGATGGCGGGCCTCCCGGCGTGTGGGCCTCAACAACAGGACGATGGAGAGTGGGGCGTCATGAAAACGTAACAATCGCAGGGCGCAACCTGATCCCCCGCGAAAGGCGTATCCCTTTTGCCAGGAAGCGGCCCTTATCCCCGCGTCACCAAACGGATGCCCAGCGCCACCGGCAGGATGCCCAGCAGGTCCCAGGGCTGCACCGCCTCGCCCAGCAGCGCCCAGCCGAACAGCATGCCGAGCGGCGGCATCAGGAAGTGATAGGCGCTGGCCTCCGTGGCGCTCGTCCGCTGCAACAGGCGGAACCACAGCAGGTAGCCGCCGATCGACACCACCAACGCCTGATAGACCAGCGACCCGGCGAAGCCGGCGGTCAGTCGGATCGACCCGGCGTCCTCCAGCAGCAGCCCCAGGGGCAACAGCGCCAGCCCCGCCGCCAGCACCTGCACCCCGGTCCCGGCGAGCAGCCCGGTCCGCGGCGCCAGCCGCTTGAAGAGCAGCGTCCCCGCCGACAGCGCCACCAGAGCGCCGACCGCGAGCGCGATGCCCAGCGGCGCGTCCGTCCCGCTGCCCAGCCGCCCGCGCACCACCAGCGCCACCCCAGCCACCCCCAGCGCCAGCCCCAGCGCCTTGCGCCGGGTCATCGCCTCGCCCAGCAGCAGGGCAGCCAGGGCCGCGGTCAGCACCGGGTTGGCACTGACGATCAGCGCCGTCAGGCCGGAGGACACGTGGGTCATGCCGCTGTAGCTCAGCCCCAGATAGAGCGCGTGGTTGAGCAGGCCGAGCAGCGCCAGCAGGCCGAGGGTCCGCCCGGCCATCCCCCGGTACTCGCCCCGCCACGCCGCGACGGCGGCAAGCAGCGACCCGGCGATCAGGAAGCGGAAAGCCAGCAGCAGCAGCGGCGGGCAGTCGGCCAGTCCGATCTTCCCGGCGGCGAAGGCCGAACTCCAGGCGAGGCAGAAGGGCACGACCAGCGCAAGCGGCGCCGCCCGCGGGCCGGTCAGGGGTAAGGGGTGCGTGGCGGCGGTCGTCATGGCCGATCCTCTCCCATGCGGAAAGCTGTGCGTTGGAGAGAGGATGGCGCGGGGCCTTTCCATTTGGAAATTCGATGATATCATCCATCGCATTCGAAACCTGAATGGTTGGTTCGATGCGCGAGATGGATCTCGGCCTGCTGCGCACCTTCGTCTCGGTGGTGGACGCCGGCGGCTTCACGCGGGCCGGCGAGCGGGTGCACAAGACGCAATCGACGGTCAGCCAGCAGATCCGCCGGCTGGAGGAACAGGTCGGCCTGCCGCTTCTCGACCGCAACAGCCGCGCCGTCGCGCTGACCGACGACGGCGAGCGGCTGCTCGGCTACGCCCGCCGGCTGCTGGCGTTGAACGACGAGGCGAACGCCGTGCTGTCCGGGCGCCCGGCGGCGGAGGTGGTGCGGCTCGGCGTGCCGGAGGATTACGCGGTGGAGCGGCTGCCCCGCCTGCTCGCCGACTTCGCGCGGGCGAACCGGCGGCTGCGGCTGGACGTGCGCTGCGACCTGTCGGTGCGGCTGCGCGCCGACGTGGAGTGCGGCGACCTCGACATCGCCCTGGTCAAGCAGGAACCCGGCCGCCCCGGCGCGCTGCGCGCGTGGCGGGAGCCGCTCTGCTGGGTCGGCCCGGCGGCGGAGGACCTGCACCGCGAGGACCCGCTGCCGCTGGTGCTGTTCCCGCAGGGCTGCGTCTACCGCAACCGCGCGGTGCATGAGTTGGAGCGCGCCGGACGGCGCTGGCGGGTGGCCTATTCCAGCCCCAACCACGCCGGGGTGCGCGCCGCGGTGTCCGGGGGACTGGGCGTCAGTGTGCTTCCCCACAGCGCCCTGCCGCCCGGCGCGCGCTTCCTCGGCGTGGCGGACGGCCTGCCGTCCCTACCGGAGACGGAGCTGGCGCTGCTGATCGGAGGCGCGGCGCGGAGTGCGGGGGTGGAGATGGTCACCGCGCTGCTGACGGAGAGCCTTCCCGAACCGGTGTGGGCGTAGGGGGCACGTCGGGGCGGGCCAAGGACGGGCTACCCCTTTCGCGCACCCCAAAAAGGTCACGCCTCTCGCGGCGGTCGGATGGATGAAGACTCCGCTCCCGGATGTTCATTCGGATGAGACGTATCCTGGAGCCATCATGACGCACATCCGCTTCACCCCCAAATCCCTCGCCATCGCGCTGCTGGTCGGTGTGGCGGCCTTGGGCGCTGGAGCGTCCCCAGTCCTCGCCGATCCGCCGGACTGGGCGCCGGCCCACGGCTGGCGCGCCAAGCAGGAGCGCCATCACGAGCGCGACCGCCACGAGCGTGACCGCGACCGGCACGAGCGGGCCCGCTATTACGAGCATGGCTACATCGACGGCGGTTACGGCGACGGGCGCGTGGTGATCGTCCGCCGCCCCCCGCCGGTGGTGGTCTACGAGGAGCCGCCGGTCGTGCATTACGCCCCGGCCCCCGTCTACATCGAGGAGCCGCCGCCGGTGATCGTCCAGCAGCGCCCGCGCATGGTCCGCGCCGCGCCGCAGGTGGTGGAGTGTGGGCCGCTCGACGGCGATCTGATCGGCGTGCTGGGCGGGGCTGCCGTCGGCGGGTTGGTCGGCTCGCAGTTCGGGCGCGGCGACGGCAAGCTGGCGGCGACCGCCGCCGGCACGCTGGGCGGCGCCATGCTGGGCGGCGCGATGACGCGCGGCGGCGGGTGCTAAGCCCTTAAGGAGGTCAACCGACGCCCCAGCCGCCGGTGTCCGGGAAGGGGACCGGCGGCGCCGGGGCCGTCGCGGCCGCCGATGGCGCCGTCAGGCCCGTGGGCAGCGGCGGCGCGTCCGCCGGGGTCGGCAGCAGCCGGGCGGCCTTGGCCCACCAGCGCGGCTGCGCCGCCTGGATCGACCGGGCGGCGGCGGCGGCGCGTTCCGCATCGGCGTAGAGTCCGAAGCAGGTCGCCCCGCTGCCCGACAGGCGGGCCAGCAGGCAGCCCTCCGTGCCGTCCAGCGCCGCCAGCACCGCGGCGATCACCGGGGCGACGGTCAGCGCCGGCTCGGTCAGGTCGTTGCGCCGTTCGCCGAGCAGCGCGGCCAGCGCCGCGGCGTCGGCGGGCGCTTCGGTGAAGCGGGCCGGGGCGGAGAAGGTCCCCCGGCGCGCCTTGAACACGGCGGGGGTCGGCACCGGCACGCCGGGGTTGACCAGCACCGCGAAGGTCTCCGGCAGGGCAGGCGCCTCCTCCAGCACCTCCCCCACGCCGCTGAAATAGCAGCTCCGCCCGGCGACGCAGACCGGCACGTCGGCGCCCAGCGACGCCGCGACCTCGTAGAGGCGCTGGTCGGCCACCGGCACGCCCCACAGCCGGGCCAGGGCGCGCAACGTCGCCGCCGCGTCCGCCGAGCCCCCGCCGATCCCGGAAGCGATGGGAAGCATTTTCTCCAGCCCGATCATCGCGTCGGCCTCGCGCCCCAGCCGGGCGGCCAGCGCGTAAGCGGCGCGGATGACGAGGTTTTGCGCCGGATTCTCACCCATCAGCGCCGGACCGAAGGGGCCGGAGATGGCCAGCCTCGGCCCGACCGGCGGCAGGTCGGCCCCGCGCAGGGCGATCCGCGCCACGCCCGGCTGCACCGTCACCCGGTCCGCCACCTCGGCGAAGGCGACGAGGCTGTCCAGCTCGTGATAGCCGTCGTCCCGGCGGCCAACCACATGCAGATAGAGGTTCAGCTTGGCCGGCGCGGCTTCGGCAATGGCGCTCATGGTCGGGTCCCCGCAAACGAAAAGCCCTTCCTCCCGAAAGGGGGAGGACGGGCTTTATGCGGCATGGCCGCGGCGAGCGCCAGACCCCACATGCCCGGCCATCGGACAAAGGGTCGGCACCGGCGCGTCATCCACCCTTGACGCCTCGCCCCCGCGCGCCTAGCTTTCCGGCCATGACGACGCGCACGCACCATTCCAGCCGCTATTATCCGCTGCTCCCATAGGGCGGCGCGTTCAGTCTTGACCATATGAACCATGCCGCCGCGGACCGGCGGCATGTGCTTCGACAGATGATCTCCGGGACGCGGCCCTTCCCTTCCGGAGATCCGCACCATGGCGCCCCCCACCGCTTCCAGCCCCTTCCAGTCCGACTTCCTGCGCGTGCTCGACGAGCGCGGCTTCCTGCACCAGGGCAGCGACCTGTCGGGCCTCGACGCCCTGCTGCGCCAGGGGCCGGTCGGCGCCTACATCGGCTTCGACGCCACGGCGGACAGCCTGCATGTCGGGCATCTCGTGTCGATCATGGTGCTGCGCTGGTTCCAGAGGACCGGCAACCGGCCCGTCGTGCTGATCGGCGGCGGCACCACGCGCATCGGCGACCCCAGCTTCCGCGACACCAGCCGCCCCATGCTGGACGACGCGCAGATCGCCGCCAACATGGCCGGCATCGGCCGGGCCTTCGCCCAATACCTGTCCTTCGGCGAGGACGCGACCGGAGCGGTGATGGTCGACAACGCCGACTGGCTGGACGCGCTGCGCTACATCCCGATGCTGCGCGACATCGGCCGCCACTTCACCGTCAACCGGATGCTAAGCTTCGATTCCGTCAAGCTGCGGCTCGACCGCGAGCAGCCGCTGACCTTCCTGGAGTTCAACTACATGATCCTCCAGGCCTTCGATTTCCTGGAGCTGTCGCGCCGCCACGGCTGCCGGCTGCAGATGGGCGGGTCGGACCAGTGGGGCAACATCATCAACGGGATCGAGCTGGCCCGCCGCGTCGACGGGACGGAGCTGTTCGGCCTGACCACGCCGCTGCTGACCACCGCGTCGGGCGCCAAGATGGGCAAGACGGCGGCGGGGGCGGTGTGGCTGAACGCCGACCGGCGCAGCCCGCACGATTTCTGGCAGTTCTGGCGCAACACTGAGGACGCCGACGTCGGCCGCTTCCTGCGCCTGTTCACCGAGCTGCCGCTGGACGAGATCGCCCGGCTGGAGGCGCTCCGGGGATCGGAGATCAACGAGGCCAAGAAGATCCTCGCCCATGAGGCGACGGCCCTCTGCCACGGGGCGGAGGAGGCCGCCGAAGCCGGGGAGACCGCCCGCCGGGTCTTCGAGGAGGCCGCTGCCGGCAATGGCCTGCCGACGGTGGAGGCGACCCGCGCCGACCTCGCCGCCGGCGTCCGGCTTGCCGACCTGCTGGCCGCAACCGGGCTCGCCGAGTCCAAGGGGGCGGCGCGGCGGCTGATCCGCGACGGCGGGGCGCGGGTGAACGGCACTCCCGTCACCGACGATGCGGCGCTGCTGACCCTGGCCGATCTCGACGGTGCAAACCCGGACGGCGAGGGTCAGGTCCGCCTGTCCGCCGGCCGCAAGCGCCACGCGCTGGTCCGGGTGCGGTGAGCCGAGCCGAAGCCGGGGTGGCCTCAACGCTTCCCGGCTTCGGCCACCACCTGCTTCAGATGATGGGACGACACCGGCTTGTGCAGGATGGCGAAGCCGCTGCGCTGGGCCTCGACGATGCGTTCGGGGGCGGTGTCGCCGGTCAGGATGATGCTGGGGATCGCCGCCCGGCAATGGGCGTGGATGGCGCGCAGCGCCTCCGGCCCGGTCTTGCCGTTGCGCAGCCGGTAGTCGGCCAGGATGACGTCCGGCCGCCGCCCGGCCCCGTCGAGCAGGCGGATCGCCTCGTCCCCCGCGGTGGCGGCGATGACCTCGTAGCCCCAGCCCTCCAGCATGGCGCGCAGCCCCATCAGGATGATCACCTCGTCGTCGATGATCAGGACGAGCCGGCTCCCGCCGCCCTCCGTCCGGCCGACCGCGGGGACGGTCATCACGGGACGGGGCGGATCGGCGGCGGGCACGGTGACCAGGAAGGTCGACCCCCTGCCCGGACGCGACCGCAGCGCCACGGAATGGCCGAGCAGAGCGCACAGCCGCCGCACGATGGCGAGTCCGAGACCCAGCCCCTTCTCGCGGTCGCGCTCCGGGTTGCCGAGCTGGGTGAACTCCTCAAAGATGTCCTCCTGGCGGTCCGGCGGGATGCCGGTGCCGCTGTCGCACACGGCGATGTGGAAACGGTGGCGCGACCGCCGCACGCCCAGCAGCACCCCGCCCCGCCCGGTGTAGCGCAGCGCGTTGTCCAGCAGGTTGCGAACGACCCGCTCCAGCAGCATGGGGTCGCTGCGCGCGTGCAGCGTGGTCGGGACGACGCGCAGGGTCAGGCCGCGCCGCGCCGCCTCCGCCGCGTATTCGGCGGCGAGGCGCTCGAAGAGGGGCTGGACGGCCACGGTCGCGGTCACCGGCTCGACCACCCCGGCGTCGAGCTTGGAGATGTCGAGCAAGCCGTCAAGCAGGCGCTTCAGCGCCTCCAGCGCCTGCTGCATGGTCTTCAGCGTATCGTGGCCCGGACCGCCCTGTGTCTGCTCGCCCAGCGCGGAGGTGAGGAAGAACAGCGATTGCACCGGCTGGCGCAGGTCGTGGCTGGCCGCGGCGAGGAAGCGCGACTTCGCGCGGTTGGCCCGCTCCGCCTGGTCCTTGGCGCGGCGCAGCGCCGATTCGGTGCGCTTGCGCTCGGTGATGTCGCGCAGGATTGCCGTGAAGAAGCGGTCGCCGCCGTCGCTCCAGGCCGACAGCGACAGCTCCAGCGGCACCGCCAGCCCGTCGCGGCGGCGCCCTTCGACCTCGCGGGCGACGCCGTCGGCCAGCCGGTCCGAGCTGAGGGGCTCCGAAATGAGGCCGCCGGGGATCAGCCGGCGCACGTCCGTCCCCACCGCGTCGGCCGGGCCATGGCCGAAGATGCGCTCCGCGCCGCGGTTGTAGGTGTGCACCGTGCCCTTGGCGTCGACCAGCAGGATCGCGTCGGCGGCGGTTTCCAGCAGGGAGCGGTGGCGCTCCACGGCCCGCCGGATCGCCCGTTCGTCCTCCTTGCGGCGGGTCACGTCCTGGGCGTAAACGGCCAGCCGGTCGCCGGTGGCGAACAGGCGCAGGGCGTACCAGTCGCCGCCGCCCCGTTCCTCGCCGCCGGCCAACCGGATTTCGAATTCCTCCGGCTCCCCCCGGTCCAGAGCGTCGCGGAAGCGCGCGGTGAAGGGCTCGGCCACGCCGGGTGGCAGCAGGGCCACGAAGACATGGCCCACGAGGTCCCCGCCGTCGCCGAACAGGCGCGCCGCCTTCTCGTTGGCGAAGGTCACCCGCCCCTCATGGTCCAGTTCCACCACCGAGTCGGTGGAGGCGGCGAGAATCGCGGCCATGCGGTGTTCGGCGGCGTGGGCGGCGTCGCGGGCCAGTTCCCGCGCCTGAAGCTCCTGCGCCATGGAGTCGAAGGCGCGGCCCAAGGCACCGATCTCCGAGCGGTCGCCCGGCCGTCCGATCCGCGCGTTGCGGTCCCCGGCGCTCCAGCGCTCCACCACCCGCTTCAGCCGGGCCACCGGGCGCAGCACGAACAGGCGCGCGCCGATCCAGGCCGCGATGAGGGACAGCGCCGCCGCCAGCGCCAGCAGGTAGGCGCTCCGCTCGGCCGCGGCGGTGACGGGGCGCAGCGCCTCCGTCCGGTCCAGCCCGACCGCCAGGAACAGCTCGCGGACCTTCTGGTCGACTGGGGCGTAGGCGAGGATGCGCGGCTCGCCATCCAGCCCGGCGACCTCCGCCACCCCGTCGGACGGCGCGCGCAGCAGGGCCATCAGCGGTTCGGGCAGCGGCTTGCCCACCCGCTGCTCGTCGGTCCCGGGGAACCGGCCCAGCACGGTGCCGTTGCGGTCGGCGAGCACCAGCATGGCGTTCGGCGGCAGCGGCTTTTCCGCCAGATACTCGCGCAGCCATCCGGCGTCGAGCGCGATGGACACCACCCCCGCCATGCGGCCCGCCCCGTCGGTGTAGGGCGCCGCGAAGGGCAGCACGGGGCGCCCGTCCAACCGCCGCACCGCGTAGTCGCCGACGACGAAGCCCTGCCCGTAGAGCGCCATGCGGATGTGCGGCAGGGCCGCCACCATCAGGCCGTTCAGCTTGGCGTCGCTGGCGCAGCGGACCGAGCCGTCGAGATCGGTCAGGGCGATGCCCTTCACCCGCGGCAGCCGGCCGCGCAGGCGGTTCAGGGTGGAGGAGCATTGCTGCGGATCGACGGCGAGCCGCGGCGCCATCTCGGCCACCGTCACCAGCACGCCGCGCATGCCCTCTACGACCCTCTGCTGCTCGTCCTGGATCAGGGTCAGAAGGCGGCGGGCCTCCGCCTCGGCCTGCCGCTCACCCGCCTCGATGGCGGTCAGGCTGTTGTGGGCCAGGATGCCGATGGCCGGCAGGCTGGCGAGGAGAACAAGCAGGACAAGGCGTGTGAGAATGCTCATCGGCGGCCCGGGAACAGCACGGCGGAAGGGAACGGCACAACCCTGCACTTCCCAAGGGACGGGACGGCACCCCGGGTCCGATGCACGCCGTCGTATTCGCGGCAGCGGTGTCCCGCTACCTCGCCGGCCACATCCTTACCTTGCGTTTACCAAAAGGAGGGGCTGCGCTCAACCGACTATTTCGCATACGAATTATAGCGGCGCCGGAGGAACGGGTCACCGATGCCCCGGCGCCGCGGGATTTTCCACCGGTTCTCAGGCGGATTCGGCGATGACCTCGACGCGGCCGTCGAGCGCCATCAGCAACAGCTCCACCTCAAGGTCGGGGTGCCGCTCCTTGATCCCGGCGCCCAGCGCGCGGAGTTGCTCGGCGTGGATGGCGGTTTCCCTCTCCGGGTCCGCCGCGACGTCCGTCTTCAGGAAGACGCGGTAGGCGCCGCAGTCGCGATGGTCCATGACCATCACGCGCCTGATCCGGTGCAGTTGCTTGGCAACCGCCACATGGTCCCAGAAGGCCTCGCCCCATGCCTTTTTCTGGTCGGTCAAGGCGCCCAGCGACGCGCCGGCCAGGATCACATGGTCGTAGCGGTTGGTCAGCCCGCGCCCGTCCATGTAGCGGCCGATGTCGTCGATCAGCCGGTAATCCATGCAGGAGAGCAGAAGCGCGTCCACCTCGCCGCCGGGCTGGGCGGCGCGGGCGCCGCCGGAGGTCAGGGGCGCCATCAGCGCAGCCCCGGCGCCCAGCGTGGCGATTTTCAGAAAGGTCCGGCGCGAGTCGTGCCGAAGGCCGCCGCAACAGGTCGAGCCGAAGTCAATTCCGGTGCTGTGTCGGTACTGCATGAGGTCTCCACGTCGCTGAGGTTTCGTGGGGCCGAACGCCCGCGGAAACCGCATTACCTCACCGCTTCCGAGACAGCATTATTCGTGAACGAATCTTTCATGGACCAGAAGGGCACAGCATGATGACAGGACTATCTGGACAAACTGGAACGAGAACCTTCGGCCCGTCCACCCGGCGCCAAAAAGAAACGGGCCGTTTCCCGGATGGAAAACGGCCCGTTCGGCATGGTGCTGCCGGTGTTGCGTTGCTGGTATCAGCCGCGGGTGCTGCCCGAAGCCCGGTCGCCGGTGGCGACCGTGTCACTGGCCGGCTTTTGCGTGCCGGCGCTGGCGCTGTGGCTGGAGGAGCAATCCGCGCTGGCGACCCCCGCCGTCAGGAGGGCGGCGAGACCGAACAGAACGGCTACCGGCTTGGCTCCATGAGACATTGGATCACCTCCTTTCAAAACTGTTGAACACCGCAACAGCATGTGAGGACGATCCGGCGCGAGTCAACGCCTTATGCCGCCCGTACAGGGTACGGCGCAAAACGGAGACTGGCTCAGTTTGCCGTCTCCAGCGCCTCCCGCATGGTGCGGAACAGCTCCGCCTTGTCCTCGAAGCCGATGCCCGGCTGGTCCGGCAGGCGGACGCGCCCGTCCTCCACCGCGATGCTGTCGGCGAAGCCGCAGAAGGGCTTGAACACGTCCGGGTAGGACTCGTTGCCGCCCAGATGCAGGCCGGCGGCGATGTTCAGCGACATCTGGTGGCCGCCGTGCGGCACGACGCGGCGGCTCGACCAGCCGTTCTCCGCCAGCATGTCCAGCGTGCGCATGTACTCGACGAGCCCGTAGCTGAGCGCGCAGTCGAATTGCAGCCAGTCGCGGTCCGGGCGCATGCCGCCGTGGCGGATCAGGTTGCGGGCATCCTGGTGGCTGAACAGGTTCTCGCCCGTCGCCATGGGGCGGTCATAGTGGTTCGCCAACTCGGCCTGGAGCGCGTAGTCGAGCGGGTCGCCGGCCTCCTCGTACCAGAAGAGATTGTAGGGCTTCAGCGCCTCGGCGTAGGCGATGGCGGTCTTCAGGTCGAAGCGGCCGTTGGCGTCGACGCAGAGGTTCCGGCCGTCGCCGACCACCTCCAGCACCGCCTCGATGCGGCGCAGGTCGTCCTCCAGCGAGGTGGCGCCGATCTTCATCTTCACGACCTTGTAGCCGCGGTCGCGGTAGCTGCGCATCTCGTCCTGGAGCGCTTCCACCCCCTTGCCGGGGTAGTAGTAGCCGCCCGCGGCGTAGACCCAGACCGACTCGTCGGCCACGCCGCCGCGGTAGCGGTCGGCGAGCAGGCGGTAGAGCGGCTTTCCGGCGATCTTCGCCACGGCGTCCCACACCGCCATGTCGATGGTGCCCACCGCGACCGAGCGTTCGCCATGGCCGCCCGGCTTCTCGTTGGTCATCAGCCGCGCCCAGATCCTGAACGGGTCCAGGTTGCCGTTCGCCTCGTCGATCAGGCTGTCGGGGGCGGCCGAGGTCAGGCGGGGGATGAAGCGCTCCCGCATCAGGCCGCCGGCGCCGTAGCGTCCGTTGGAATTGAAGCCGTAGCCGATCACCGGCTTGCCGTCGCGCACCACGTCGGTGATGACCGCCACGGTGGAGCAGGTCATCTGGCTGAAGTCGATGTAGGCGTTGGCGATGTCGGACTTGATGCCGACGGTCTTTTCCCGGATCTCCACGATGCGCATGGCGCTGCTTCCCTTTGGCTTTTCCGATGCCGTGGGCCGCAGGATAGGGATGGACGGGACCGCCGGGCCAATGCCAGTTTCAAATCGCATGATGCGCGTCCGGCATGGGCTGATGAGTCACCGATGGAACTGAACTGGCTTGAGGATTTCCTCGCCCTGGCGGAATGCGGCAACTTCTCCCGCGCGGCGCAGCGGCGCAACTTGACCCAGCCGGCCTTCAGCCGACGCATCCGCGCGCTGGAGGACTGGACCGGCACGCCGCTGTTCGACCGCAGCACCCAGCCGGTCGGGCTGACCGAGGCCGGGTGCCGCTTCCGCCCCTTCGCCGACGAGACGGTGCGCCGCCTCCTGCAAGGGCGGGAGGAGGCGCGGCTGGCCGGCGGCGCGGCGGCCACGGCGCTGCGCTTCGCGGCGACCCACGCGCTGTCGCTGACCTTCTTCCCGACCTGGCTGAGCCGGCTGGAGGGGCAGGCGCGGCTGGGCGCCATCCATCTGCTGTCCGACAGCATGCAGGCTTGCGAGCAGGTGATGACCCAGGGGCAGGCGCAGTTCCTGCTGTGCCACGCCCATGCGGCGGCCCCGTCCCGGCTGGAGGCCGGGGCCTTTCGCTCGGCCGCGGTGGGAAGCGACCGCCTGGTGCCGGTCTGCGCACCGGATGGGACTGGCGCGCCGCGACATTCCCTGTCCGGCGGCGGGGCCGCCCTGCCCCATCTCGCCTACAGCCCGGAATCCGGCATGGGGCGCATCGTCACGGCGGCGCGCGGCGGCTTTCCAACACCTCTGGCGCTCGATACCGTCTTCACCTCGCACCTCGCCGCGGTGCTGCGCACGCTGGCCCGCGACGGGCGCGGCGTGGCGTGGCTGCCGGACAGCCTGATCGGCGAAGACCTGGCGCAGGGACGGCTGGCGCGGGCCGGCGGGACGGGTTGGGAAATCCCGGTGGAGGTGCGGCTCTACCGCCCGCGCGCCCGCCAGAGCCCGGCCGCGGAAGCCTTCTGGGCGTTGGCGGCGGAGCAGGCGCCGCAGGATGGGAGGAATCGGGAATGAGCGGAGCGGGTTGCAGGCTTTATGGGGCGCCCGGCTGGGGGTCCGTCCTGGTGGAAGCGATGCTGGTCCAGTGCGGCGCGCCCTTCGTCTTCGAGGACGTCGAGGGCTTCGACACGCCGGGCGAGGCGCGGCAACGGCTGCTGGCGCTGAATCCGCTGGGACAGATCCCGACCCTGGTCCTGCCGGACGGGACGGTGATGACGGAAAGCGCGGCCATCGCGCTGCTGCTGGCCGAACGGCACCCGGAGTCCGGACTGGCCCCGCCACCGGACTCGCCGGAGCGGGCGGCCTTCCTGCGGCTGCTGATCTGGCTGGTGGCGAACGTCTACCCAACCTTCACCTACGGCGATTATCCGGAGCGCTGGGTAGCGGAAGCCCCGGAGACACTCGGCGCGGCGATGGTGGAGCGGCGCAAGACGCTGTGGCTCTGGCTGGAATCGCAGATCGGCGATGGCCCGTGGGTGCTGGGGGAGCGCTTCAGCGCGCTCGACATCTACGTCGGGGCGATGGTGCACTGGCGGCCCCGCCGCGCTTGGTTCGCGGAACACTGCCCGAAGCTGTCGGGTGTGGCGGAGCGGGTGCTTGCCCTGCCGAAGCTGGCGCCGGTCTGGAACCGGAACTTCACGCCAGCATCCTGAACCGAACGCCCGAAGGATTCTTCATACAGCACGGGGGCGGCCGATGAGCCGCCCCCGTTCGACAATCAACGCTCGTTGATGGCGCGATACACGATGTAGGCCGGGGTCGCGCGCAGCCAGGCGCCGAGGAACTCGCGGACGGCCTGGAGGGCGGAGGACGGGGCGCGGTCGCTGCCGATGTGGGTGTAGGTCGAGCTGTTCATGATGATCTCCAATCGTTGGGAGTCGTTATCGGGGGCGTTGTTCGTTGAGACCAATATGCTCTGGTATACCCAATACCACACGCGCGCTTCTTGCAGGGCAGACCCCGAAAAATGCAACGCTTTCAATGCTTTATCAATCCGACATTCCGTTGCTTGAACTGTTCACGCAACGGACACCGGATTCTTGCCGCATCGCGGGAGACAGCGATCTAGCCAAAGCCGCCGCACCACCCCACTTTTCGTGTCATGCCGCGCGACGACAGCCAGCCCCGCTTTCCCGTCGTCCCGTCCGACCATTGGGACGGGCGCCGTTTCTTCAACCCTCACGCCGACACGGACAGGAGCCCGCGCGAGCTGTGGCGGCTCTACAAGGCGCGTGGCCCACGCTGGACCCCGCCGGATCCGGAGCCGCCCCGCCCCTTCCGTCCCGTCACTCCGGCGCGCGGCGAGGTGGCGGTCACCTTCATCGGGCAGGCGACCTTCCTGATCCAGATCGGCGGGGCGGCCTTCCTGACCGACCCCGTCTATTCCGACCACGCCGGCCCCTTCGGGCGGCTGGGGCCGAAGCGGGTGCGCCCGCCCGCGGTGCGCATGGAGGATTTGCCGGCTGTCGACGCCGTGCTGCTCAGCCACAACCACTACGACCATCTCGACGCCCCGACGCTCCGCCATCTGGCGCGGCGGCGCGGCGTGCCGCAGGTGATGACGGGCCTCGGCAACGGCCCGATGATGCGCCGCGCCGGCTTCGACGCGGTGCATGAACTGGACTGGTGGGACAGCCTGCCCGGCCCGCACGGCACCCGCATCACCTTCGTCCCGGCGCAGCACTGGTCCGCCCGCACCCCCTTCGACCGGCGCCGGACGCTGTGGGGCGGCTTCGTGGTGGAAACGCCGGAGGTCGCCGTCTATTTCGCGGGCGACAGCGGCTATTGCCCGCATTTCCGGGAGATCGGACGGCGGTTCGGCGCCATCGACGTCGCCCTGCTGCCGATCGGCGCCTACGAGCCGCGCTGGTTCATGGCTTCTCAGCACATGAACCCGGCCGACGCCGTGCGGGCGCACCGCGACCTGGGGGCGCGACACAGCGTCGCCATGCATTTCGGCACCTTCCAGCTCACCGCGGAGGGCATCGACGCCCCCGTCCGGGCGCTGCACCACGCCCTGGCCGAACAGTCGGTCGATCCCGGACATTTCGCGATCCCCGGCTTCGGCGAGCCGCTGCGCTTCCGCCGCCCGTCGGCCTAGTGCCCGACCTGGTGGATAGGAGGATTCGCCCAGCGGCCTATGGCGCAAGCGCGATGGACGGGACCGCGCGGATCGGAGTAACGCCTTCAGGGACAGCACCAACCACACAGGCGGAGCCGGGCCTAAATGCAGTTGGAAATCAATGCCTTCGTCAGTTCCCTCGGCAGCGAATCGGACCACGGCCCCGACGCGTTGGAGCGGGTGCGGGACAGCATGCGGTCCCTGGCCGACACACTCTCCGCGCTGAACCTGGGAATTGTTCTGGAGGTGCGCGACGTGCAGCGGCTGCAAACCGTCGCCCGCATCGTCCAGGCCGACGCGCCGAACCGTTGACCGGCGCCTATCGCCGCAGCGGGCAGGCCCGTCGGGCCAACCGGGCGTTCAAGTCGCCGGTCTCCACCACCGGCTCGCCCTGGCTGCGCATCACAAAGCCGAAGGTGTCCATCACGCGGTCCAGCACGATCTCCTGGTCGTCCGGACGGCGGCTGACCATCACCACGGCGTAGCCGGCGGAGCGGGCCACCGCCGGTTCTCCGCGCAGGCCGCGCACGCCCCAGCCGGCCAGCGCGCCCTTGCAGCGGAACAGTTCCACCGACAGGCCGGCGCCGCCGGTCGCCCCGGCCACCACATAGCCGGCGGCCACCGCCAGCGGTGCCAGCAGCCCGTCCCAGTCCAGGCAGTCCTCCCGCGACACCCACATGCCGCCGACCGAACAGGGGGCGGCGCCGATGGCCTCGCCCAGCCCGGCGCGGAAAGCGCGCAGCACCTCGACAGCATTCGCTGCGGGCATCGGCTCCACCCGGTGGCCGTCCGGCATCAGCATCAGCCGTCCGGCCCACTCGGTGGAAGGCGGAAGCTGCTCGGTAAGGCGGGCGAGAAGGGCTTCGCGCGCCTGGGCGAAGGGAACGACCTTGGACATGGGGAACGGGGACCAGCGGCTGGAAATTGGAACGGGGACCGGGGCCGGAAGGAAGCGAAAGCCACGCCTCCTGTCAACCGGCGCGCGAGACCTTCGCCACATTTCCGCCCCATTGTCACGGCCCTGCATCGCCGCCGCGGGTGCCGGACAGAAAATACCGCCGTCGGGTCGTTTTCCCCTTGCCAGCCCCCGGAAAGGGGCTTATAAGCCGGCCTCCGTTCCGGATTAGCTCAGTCGGTAGAGCAGCGGACTGTTAATCCGCGTGTCGCTGGTTCGAGTCCAGCATCCGGAGCCATATTGCGGGTGTAGCTCAGTTGGTTAGAGCGCCGGCCTGTCACGCCGGAGGCCGCGGGTTCAAGTCCCGTCACTCGCGCCACCTTCCCTCCTCGGTGGCCTTCTTCTCCCCCCTCTTCATCGCATCACGGTGACCGTGGCGGCCTCCGTCCGGCTGATCACCACCTCGTCGCCGGGCTTCACCGTCTCCAGCCCCTGCACGTCGGACGGGACCGGCACCGTGCGCGTGCGGCCCTGCGGCCCGCGCAGCGTGACCGTCCGCCGGTTGAGGTCGATGGCCTCGACGACCTCCGTCACCTGGGTGGTGGTGATCGCCGACGCGCGCGGCATCTCGCCGACCGCGGCGCGATCCGTGCTGCTCCGCTGAACGGCCCCCGGTCCGCCACCCGGCGGCTGGGTGACGATGTTGGTCAGGCGGGCGTACTCGATCTGCACGGTATCCCCCACCTTGATGCGGTCGAAATTGCGCACCCCGGCGCCGGCGGTCACCGCCTCCTCCCGCCCGTCCTGGAATTGCAGGATGACCGTCCGCGCCGCCTTGTCGACGCCACGGACCTTGGCGGTGGAGCGGACATTCTCGACCATGGACAGCCGCGGCGTGGGCTCGGCGCTCGCCGGGGCCATGGCGGCGGACGGCGGCGCGGTTTCGGACGCCGGCGCGCAGCCGGCCAGGGCCGCGCCGGTCAGGAACACCGCAAGGATGGCACGGACTCGGCGCTTCATGGATCGTCTCCGCCTGTGTTTGGGTCGCTTGGATGGTTGGGTCGCTCGGACGGCAACGTTACGCAGGCGCCCGGCGTTCCCAACACGGAGCGGGCGTAAGTTACCGTATCGCACCGCAACCGTCGCTGCGAACGGCAAAGCCCCGCCGACCGCGGCACGCTTCAGGGACGGATGCGCTGCCGGAAGGCGAGGAACTCCTGCCGGTCGAGCGTGGAATCGCGGTTGGTGTCGGCGATGAGGAACGCCTCGTCGATGACCGTGATGAACTCCAAGCTGTCGATCCGCCCGTCCGGCCCGGCCGCGCGGCCGAAAACCTCGGGCAGCAGCGGTGTCTCGTTAAGCGTCAGCACGAGATCCCGGTTCCGGTCCCAGACATAGAAGACCAGAATCTTGTTGTTCTGAAACTCCGCGTTCGAAATCCGCCCGTCGTGATTCTCGTCGAACAGGTCGAACACGTCGGCCCCCTGCGCCGTCCGATCCGGCATCTCGGCGGCCATGGCCGACGTCGGCAATCCGACCGGCGAAGCAAGAGTTGCGAGGAGAAGAAGGACCGGACCGGTGCTGCGGACCATGCTGCTGCGCCCCCATGCATCACGACGTTCGCAACCATGCCGTCAAAGGAGGGGATCGGCGCAGGTACCGTACCGAAACATACCGATGGCCCATCAGAACTTGAACACCGCCTCCATCCCGACGAAGTGGATCGTCTTCGCGGGGCCGGCGTCCTGGAGGAAGGAGCCGGGCCGGAACAGGGAGTAGGACAACAGCCCCTCGACCGTGCGCCCGGCAGCGTAGGACAGCACAAGCTCCCCCTGCGTGCCGATGTAACGCGACCGCGACCCGGCACCGGAGCGGAGCAGGGTCCCGGACAGGTCGTAGACACCGTCCTCCAGACTCATCCGCCAATAGGCGATGGCCGAGGCGGAGAGGCTGAAGTCGTCCGACAGCGCCACATCCACGGAGGGATGCAGGTTCATCAGGTTCAGCGGCCCGACCGGAGTCAATTCCCCGAAATACTTCGCGCGGGGGAAGAGGGGGTTGAAGGTGCCGAGCCGCCCGTCGCCGGGATCGCGGTCGCCGCTGGCGATGTTGGCCTTCAGCCCGAGCCGCGGGCGCAGCGGGACGTTTTCCCAGCGGTGGCCGGTGTCGCTGGCGACCGACCAGGCGGCGATGGTTTCACCGTCGATGCGGCCGGTCTGGAGCATGGCCTCCCAGTTCCAATCCCAGCCGTCGGCCTTTCCGAACAGGCGGGTGCCCAGCGTGTGCCGCTCCTCCCGTCCCTGCCCGCCCTCGAACGACGCCGCCCGGTTGCCGTAGCCGATGTAGTAGGCGCCCAATCCCGTGCCCCGGCCCGACCCCGCGCCGCGCGTGGCGTACAGCCCCCAGGTGGAATGCCCGCCGTCGCGCCGGTCGTCGAACAGGTCCGGCGCCGCGCGGACCGGGCGTCCGAGGAAGCCGTCCACCCGCCAGGGACCGGCGGTCGCGATGCCCGTCACCGCGTCAAAGGCGCGCGGCACGTTGGCGCCATAGCGCAAGCTGATCAGCCGCTCCGACCCGTAGGCGAGCATCTGGCGCCCCGCCCGCAGCGTGCCCTGCGCGTCCCCCAGCGGGACGGACAGGTCGGCGAAGCCCTGCAGCAGGTCGGCGCGATCGACGTCCGGCGCCCCCTCCGGCCCGAGCTTGCCAGCCGAGCCGGCCATGATCAGTTGCCCGAAGACGCGCAGGGCCGGGCCGGCGCGCAGGTCGGCGTAAGGCAGCAGGCGCCACAGGCCGTAGGAGTCGTTTCTCGGCTCGTCCTGCCCCCAGCCGCTGTTGCGCACCGCCTCGCCGCGCAGCCGCGCCTCCAGCCCGGTGGACAGGGAAACCGTGCCGCCGGGGGTGAGCGGGATCGCCTTGAAGCGCTCCCAGAAGGCGCCGCTGCCCGCCGCGGGATCGAGGAGATAGCGGTAATCCTCGTCGTAGCGGCTGTTGGTCAGGGGCGGGGGCGTCTCCGCGAGGAGCGGGGCGGACTGGAGCAGCAGAGCCGCAACCAGCGCCCCGCGCCACCGCCTCACGACGCCTTTCCTGCGCCGTGTTCCAGCGCCAGGAAATGCGACACCCGCGGCGGCCCGTCGCCGCAGTGGAAGGCCAGAGCCTCCTTCTGCACGTCCGCGTCGGCGTGCGACACCCGGCGGTGCTGGCGCTGGTGCTCCGCCCAGGATTCGACGAAGAACCACTCCAGCACCCGCTCCGGATCGCCGGAATCCTGGCTGACGCCCCAGGCGTAGGCGCCGTCCCGCCGCCGCGCCTCCGACAGGCGGCGCAGCGCGGCGTGGAAGGCGTGCTGGTCGGCGGCGGCCACCCGGTACTCGATGGTGATCAGCACCGGGCCGCGGTCGTTGCGCACCGGCTCGGCGGTCAGCGGCTCCGGCCAATGGTTGGACGGGGTGAGGTCGGCCTCGCCTTCCGGCAGCGGCACCGCGCGGGACAGCATCGCGACGGCGAGCAGCCCGGCGGCGCTGACCCACAGGGTAGCCGGCACGCCGATCGCTTCGGCCAGCGCGCCCCAGCCGAGGCTGCCCGCCGTCAGGGCGCCGTTGAACACCGTCAGGTACAGCGCCAGCCCGCGCCCGCGCACCCAGTTCGGCAGAATGGCCTGGGTCGTCGCGCTCAGCGTCGTCAGCACGGCGATCCAGGCCGCACCGGCGCCGAGCAGGACCGGCAGCGCCAGCCAGCGCGGCGGGGCCAGGGCCAGGATGCCCATGACGACGGCGGTGACCAGCGCCGCCGCCAGCATGAGGCCGTCCGCGCCCAGACGCTCGCGCAGGCGCGGCAGGACGGTCGCCCCGCCGATGGCCCCCGCCCCCACGGCGCCGAGCAGCAGGCCGTAGAAGCCCGGCCCGCCGCCCAGCATCGGCCCGGCGACGATGGGCAGCAAGGCCCACAGGGCGCTGGCGCAGGCGAAGAACAGGCCGGCGCGCAGGAAGACGCGGTGCAGCTCCTTGCTGGCGCGGGCGTAGCGCAGCCCGGCGCGCAGCGCGCCGCCGAACTGCTCCGACAGATCGTCGCGGGCATCGGGGGTGCGCCGCCACCACAGCAGGGCGGCGATGACGATGATGTAGGAGGAGACGTCCACCGCGTAGGTGGCGGCGGCCCCGGCGGCGGCCAGGATCGCGCCGCCTGCCGCGGGGCCGATGGCGCGGGCGATGTTGATGCCCAGGCTGTTCAGCGCCACCGCGCCCTTCAGCTCGCCGCGCGGCACCAGCTCCGGCACGATGGACTGCCAGACCGGCGCCATCAGCGCCGCCCCGACGCCGCCGAGGAAGGTCAGCCCGGCGATGGAGGCCACGCTGGCGACGCCCAGCCACGCCTGGATCATCAGCGCGGCGCTGACGCAGGCGAGCAGGCACTGGATGACGATCAGCATCCGCCGCCGGTCCATGATGTCCGACAGCACGCCCGCCGGGATCGCCAGCAGGAAGATGGGCAGCGAGCCCGCCGCCTGGATCAGCGCGACGGTGGAGGGCGATCCCGACAGGTCGAGCACCAGCCACGCGCTCGCCACGTCGCGCATGAAGGTGCCGACGTTGCCCAGCACCGCCGCCACCCAGAGCACGGCGAACAGCCGGTTGCGCAGCGGCGCGAAGGCCCCGGCCGGCTTGGTTCCGGGGGTGGGAACGGTCTCGGCGGTCATGCGGACCCTCCCCGGCGGTGGGAGTCGCGGTGGGTCAGCACCGCCGCCGCCGCGAAGCCGCCGACGATGGCCAGATGCTCCAGGAAGGTGGCGGTCTGGCGGGCGCGATCCGGCCCCTCATAGGTCCAGAAGGCGTGGGCGAGCAGCGTGGCGACCACCGTGAAGCCGGCGAGAAGCCCGGCGCCGAGCCAGCACCAGCGCCGTGTCAAAAACAGCGCCGACCCGCCGAGCTGGGTGACGATCACCGCCACCGCGACGAGGACCGGCAGGCCGAGCCCCAGCCCCGCCGCCTCGGCCACCGCACCGTTGAAATCCGTCAGCTTGACCAGCCCGCTGACCAGGAAGGGCGCCGCCAGCGCGAGGCGGGCGAGCCAGGCGGTCCCCGGCCAGTCGAGCAGGGTGGCGATCGGCGCACCGGCGGAGCCCTTGCGCGTGTAAAGAGTGTCGGCCATCGTTCCGCTCCCCCTCACACCGCCCAGCAGCCGCAGCCGAACACGCCCCAGAAGCTGCGCGCGTCGGACGAGGGCACGTCGGCGCCCAGCGCCGCCGCGTGGTCGTGGCCGTGCACGGCGCAGCCGGAATGGCAACCGCACTCCGCCGCCTGCCGCTGCACCGTCTTGGGATCGCGGTGATAGCCGCCGACCGTGGCGACCGGCGACCAGTCGGGCATCGGCTTGGGCAGCGGCGGGGCGAGCGTGCCGTAATCGCCCTCGCCATGCACCACGGCGCCGCCCAGCAGGGTCAGGACCGAGCGGATGTGTGGGATGCGGTCCTCCGGCACCGCCATGTAGTCGTCGCTGAGCAGCGCCGCGTCGGCGAGTTGCCCGGCCTCGATCCGGCCCTTCTTGCCCTGCTCGTTGGAGAACCAGGTGTTGGCCTCCGTCCACAGGCGCAACGCCGTCTCGCGGTCCAGCCGGTTCGCCATCGGGTAGAGCGACAGCCCGCCCACCGTCTTGCCGGTGACCAGCCAGGACAGCGAGACCCAGGGGTTGTAGCTGGCGACGCGGGTGGCGTCCGTCCCGGCGCCCACCGGCACCCCGGCGGCCATCATCTTCGCGATGGGCGGCGTGGCCTCGGCGGCCTTGGCGCCGTAGCGCTCCACGAAGTACTCGCCCTGGTAGGCCATGCGGTGCTGCACGGCGATGCCGCCGCCGAGCGCGGCGATGCGGTCGATGTTGCGCTCGCTGATCGTCTCGGCGTGGTCGAAGAACCAGTTCAGCCCCTGCAACGGGATGTCGCGGTTGACCTTCTCGAAGACGTCGAGCGCCCGGCCGATGGTCTCGTCGTAGGTGGCGTGCAGCCGCCACGGCCAGCGCCGCTCGGCCAGCAGGCGGACCACCGGCTCCAGGTCCGTCTCCATATTGGGCGGCATCTCGGGTCGGGCGACGCGGAAGTCCTCGAAGTCGGCGGCGGAATAGACCAGCATCTCCCCCGCCCCGTTCAGGCGGTAACGGTCGTCGCCGTCGCCCGGCTTCACCGTGTCGGACCAGTTGGCGAAGTCCTGCAACTCCTCCTTCGGCTTCTGGGTGAACAGGTTGTAGGCGATGCGCAGGGTCATCTCGCCGTCGGCGTGCAGCTTCTCGATGATCGCGTAGTCGTCGGGATAGTTCTGGAAGCCGCCGCCGGCGTCGATCACGCTGGTGACGCCCAGACTGTTCAGCTCCCGCATGAAATGGCGGGTGGAGTTGACCTGATACTCCTCCGGCAGCTTCGGCCCCTTGGCGAGGGTGGAGTAGAGGATCATCGCGTTGGGCAGGGCGAGCAGCAGGCCGGTCGGGTTGCCGGCGGCGTCGCGCTGGATCTCGCCGCCCGGCGGGTTGGGCGTGTCCTTGCCATACCCCACCGCCCGCAGCGCCGCGCCGTTCAGCAGCGCGCGGTCGTACAGGTGCAGGATGAAGACCGGCGTGTCGGGGGCGGCGGCGTTCAACTCCTCCAGCGTCGGCAGGCGCTTCTCGGCGAACTGGTGCTCGGTGAAGCCGCCGACGACGCGCACCCATTGCGGGGCGGGGGTGCGGGCCACCTGGGCGCGCAGCATCGCCATGGCGTCGGCCAGGGTCGGCACGCCGTCCCAGCGCAGCTCCATGTTGTAGTTCAGGCCGCCGCGGATGACGTGGATGTGGCTGTCGATCAGGCCGGGGATCAGGCGGCGTCCCTTGGCGTCGATCACCGCGGCGTCGTGGGCGGCGGCGGCGCGCACCTCGGCCTCCCGCCCCACGGCGAGGAAGCGCCCGTCGCGGATCGCCACGGCGTCGGCCTGCGGGTTGGCGCGGTCGAGCGTCGTGATGCGGGCGTTGACGATCAGAAGGTCGGAAGACGGCATGGCGGCATTCCCAAGGCGGGTGAGCAGGGGCGAGGCGAGCAGAGTGGCGGCGGCGCCTCCGGCGATGGCGCCGCGGCGGCCGATCCCGGGGCGGCCGGTCCCGGTCATGCCCGGCCCCGCGGGGGCGCGTCAGCGGCGGGTGCCGGCGGGGTCGCGGCATCGGGAGCGGCGGCGCTGCCGGCCTGCGGCCCCAGAATGTGGCGGGCGCAGTCGTTCTGGATGAAGGCGAGGACCGGCTGCCCGGCGATCAGCCGCTTGACCACCGGCACCGCCTGCTCGCCGACCAGCATGCCGAGCAGGCCGATCAAGGCGATGGTGGGCGGTGCGGGGGAGCGGACGCCGAGAAACGCGTAGAGGACGCCGACCAGGATGCCGGCGCCGAGGGAAAGCAGATAGGGCATCATGGCGTGCCTGTTCTTCGTCCGGATGGGCGGAAAGAGGCGGACCGGCCCCGGGAAGGGTCGGGACCGGTCCGCCGCGGCGCGGGGCATCGGGCGCCGCAAAGCAAGCGCTGCGGATCAGGCGGCGGCGCTGTGGCCGCCTTCCGACGCGCCGAACATCGTCTTGGCGTAGATGATGCCCAGGCCATAGGCGCCGCCGTACTTCTTGGCGATGCCGGTGGTCATCTCGTAGGTCTCGGTGCGCGCCCAGTCGCGCTGCAGCTCCAACATGTACTGGAGCGAGGTCATCGGGCGGACGCCGGCCTGGACCATGCGGTCCATGGCGCGCTGGTGCGCCTCGACCGAGACGTCGCCGCAGGCGTCGGCGATGACGTAGACCTCGAAGCCCTGGTCCAGCGCCGACAGGGTCGGGCCGACGATGCAGACCGAGGTCCACAGGCCGCAGAAGACCAGCCGGGTCTTGCCCAGGCCGTTCACCCGCTTGATGACGTTGGCGTCCTCCCAGGTGTTCATGGAGGTGCGGTCGGTGACCTCCGCCCCCGGGAAGGCCTCGGTGATCTCGGAGAAGATCGGGCCGGAGAAGCTCTTCTCCGCGACGGTGGTCAGGATGGTCGAGACGCCGAAGCCGGCGGCGGCGTGCGCGACCAGCGCGGTGTTGGTGCGCAGCGTCGTGGCGTCGATCGAATGGGTCGCGAAGGCCATCTGCGACTGATGATCGATCATGATCAGCGCGTGGTCCTTCGGCGATACGAGCAGTTTGCCGGGAGTCGCGGTGGCGGTAATGGTCATGTCTCTGTTCCCCGTTGTTTTTGGCGCCGGTGCCAATGACGATGCCCGTGCGGCGATGCCCGTGCGGCGATGGCCGTGGCGAAACACGTGACGGTGTCTGTGACCCGGCGGTGCGTCGAAGCATCGGACAGGGACGGAGGACGGCGACATTGAACTTGCGTTTGCCGGCCCTATACCTTGGTATATCAGGCCAAGGCGCCGCTCGCCGCCGGTGCCGGACGGGGTAAAGGACAGGGTTGAGGGCAGGGTTGAAGGCGGACGTGACCCGACGGGCGAGCGAGCGACGGTGATGCGCACGGGCGATGACCCTGGAGACCAGCGGTTTCTTCTCGCGACCCTGCCCCCCCGGGCCGGGCAGACGCGGCTGGCCATCGGCACGGTGGCCGGGCTTCTGGTCGCGCTGGCGATCGCCGCCCCGTTCGCCCGCCTGACTCCGGACGGGACGGCGGTCCTGCTGCCCGCCTACGCCACCGCGGTCCTGCTGACCGAGCTGATGACCGCCGTCCTGCTTTTCGCGCTCTACGCCACGCAACGCTCACCGGCCTTGCTGGCGCTGGCCGCCGGCTATCTGGTCACGGCGCTGCTGATCGTTCCCTGGGCGCTGACCTTTCCCGGCGTCTTCGCGCCGGCCGGGCTGCTCGGCGCCGGCCTGCAGAGCACGGCCATTGTCGCCGCCGGGCGCCGCCTCGGCCTGCCGCTGTTCATCCTTGCCTACGCGCTGCTCAAGGCCATGGAGTCCGGCCCGCGCGAGGCGCACCGCCCGGCCCTCCCCGCCATCGCCGGCGGCATGGCGCTGGCGATGGCGTTGGCCGGGGGCCTCACGGCCCTGGCGCTGGCCGAGGATGCCCTTCTGCCGCGGCTGATGGTCGACACCATGCGGGAAACGCCGCTGTGGCGGGTCGTGCCGGTGACGGCGCTGGCGCTCTGCGCCGCGGCGCTGGCCGTCCTCGCACGGCAGCGGCTCTCGGTCCTCGACCTTTGGTTGATGGTCGTGCTGGCCGCCTGGGCCATCGAGACCTGCCTGCTGAGCTTCATCAGCGGCGGCCGCTTCAGCGCCGGCTGGTGGTCAGGGCGGGTGTTCGGGCTCGCCGCCTCCAGCATCGTCCTGCTGGTCCTGCTGGCCGAGATGACGACGCTCTACGGGCGGCTGGTCCGTTCGGTGGCAGCGGAACGGCGGGTGCGCGACGCGCGCCTGGCCAGCCTGGAGGCCCTCTCCGCCTCCATCGCGCACGAGGTCAACCAGCCGCTGGCGAGCATGGTCACCAACGCGGGTGCCGGGCTGCGCTGGCTGGACCGCCCGACGCCCAATCTGGTGGAGGTGCGGGCGGCGCTGAAGCGGATTTCCGACGATGGACACCGCGCCGCGCGTGTGATCGCCTGCATCCGCGATTCCTTCCGCAAGGCGCCGCCCCAGCGGAGCCGGCTGGACATCAACGGTGTGATCCGCAGCGCGCTCGACCGCACGGAGGGCGAACGGCGCCTGAACCGCATCGCCGTGCGCACCGACCTCCAGCAGCGCCTGCCGCCGGTCAACGGCAGCGCTGTGCAGCTCGAACAGGTCCTGCTCAATCTGATCGCCAACGCCGACGACGCCATGGCCGCGGTCACCGACCGCCCGCGCGTGCTGAGCATCCGCTCGCGCCGCCGCGGGCTCACGGACGTCATCGTGTCGGTGGAGGACAGCGGCACCGGTCTGCAACCGGCGCAGGAGGGGCGGCTGTTCGAACCTTTCTTCACCACCAAGGAGCATGGAATCGGCATGGGGCTGACCATCTGCCAGTCGATCGTGGAGGCCCATGGCGGCCGGTTGTGGGTGGCCGCCAACCAGCCCCACGGCGCCGTCTTCCGCTTCACCCTGCCCGCCGACGACGAGCCGGAGCGGCCCGAGGCCGGGGCGGCGTTGGAGCGGACGCGATGACCGACCGCTCCGCCATGGCCGTGGAGACGCCCTTCGTCGCCATCATCGACGACGACCCGTCCATCCGGGAGTCACTGGTCAGCCTGCTGCGCTCCGTCGGGCTGACCGCCCTGCCCTTCGCCTCGGCGCAGGAGTTCCTGCAGCAGCGCCTGCCCGACGCGCCGGGCTGCCTCGTGCTGGACGTGCGGCTGCCGGGCCAGAGCGGGCTGGAATTCCAGCGCGAGCTGAGCGGGACGGACATCCATCTGCCGGTCGTCTTCATCACCGGCCACGGCGACATTCCCATGTCGGTGACGGCGATGAAGGCCGGCGCCATCGAGTTCCTGGCCAAGCCCTTCCGCGACCAGGATCTGATCGACGCCGTCCATACCGGCATCGAACGCGACCGCGACCGCCGCCGCAACCTGGATGTCCTCTGCGACCTTCGCGAACGGTTCCGCAGCCTGACCCCGCGCGAACGGGAGGTGATGCGGCTCGTCGCCGCCGGACAACTCAACAAGCAGATCGCCGCCGAGCTGCAGCTCAGCGAGATCACCGTGAAGGTCCACCGCGCCAACGTAATGCGCAAGATGCAGGCGCGGTCGCTGCCCGATCTGGTGCGCATCGCCGACAAGGTGACCCTCGCCGGCGATGCCTGACCGGCGCCCGCTCACGCCCCCTTGATGAAAGCAAGCACGTCGGCATTGAAGCGGTCCTGGTGGGTGGCCGTCAGGCCGTGCGGCGCCCCCTCATAGACCGTCAGCGTCGCCTGCGGCGCGATCTCCACGGCGCGGCGGGCCGCCGCGTCGATCGGCACGATCTGGTCGTCGTCGCCGTGGATGAACAGCGTCGGGAGCGCCATCTTCTTCACATCCTCGGTGAAATCGGTTTCCGAGAATTGCTGGATGCAATCGTAGGCGCCCTTGATCCCGGCCATCATGCCCTGAAGCCAGAAGAACTGCCGCAGCCCTTCCGACACCTTGGCCCCGTCGCGGTTGAAGCCGTAGAAGGGCATGGTCAGGTCGAGGAAGAACTGCGACCGGTCGTCGTAGGTGCCCTTGCGGATGCCGTCGAAGACCTCCATCGGCAGGCCGCCGGGGTTGGCGGCGGTCTTCAGCATGATCGGCGGCACCGCTCCGACCAGCACGGTCTTGGCGACGCGCCCGGTGCCGTGGCGCCCGATGTAGCGGGCGACCTCGCCGCCGCCGGTGGAATGGCCGATCATCACCGCGTCGCGCACGTCCAGAGCGTCGAGCAGTTCGGCCAGATCGTCGGCGTACTGGTCCATGTGGTTGCCGCTCCAGGTCTGGTCGGACCGGCCGTGGCTGCGCCGGTCGTGCGCGATGACCCGATAGCCCTGCTGGCCGAAGAACAGCATCTGCCCGTCCCAGGCGTCGGCGCTGAGCGGCCATCCGTGTGAGAAGACCACCGGCTGTCCGCTGCCCCAATCCTTGTAGAAGATGCGGGTGCCGTCCTTGGTCGAGATCGTGCTCAAAACCCCCTCCATTTTTCGGGCGCGCGAAAGATCCGCGGCGCGAGGGGAAGGCGGACACCGGCCTTTCCATGGGCAGCGCGGAACCTCGTCGGCGTCACAACAGTGCCGAAGGCGGTCCGGCCTGGAAACTATACGGAGGTATCGGTGGCCTGCCCGTGCGTATGGCAAGCCGATGAAGAGCGGGGCCGCTGAATCACGGGTGGGGAACCGAGAATGGGAAGGCGCGCGAATCGGCGCCGCCACTGTTCGCCCAGCGGTGGAAATATTTCGTTTTTTCAATCAGTTCTGGTGCTTTTGTCGAAGATTTAGCGTCCTTTGCGTCTTCCGGATGGGCACAGCATCGTTTATCTTCGAGCGGCGGTGGGCAGGAAGCCTATCCATCTGGGAAATGTGCGGACGGTTTCTTGGAGGAGCGGAGCTTGCGAATGCTCGTCGCGGTGGCCGATGAAATGCGCCGGCAGAGCCGCAGCGTCATCGTGCGTCTTATGCTGTTTGGACTAGCGCTGGTCTTGATCGGCGCCTGCGCGCGCATCTGGGTTCTGTCCTCCTTCTTAGAGGACAAGCTCAACAACCTGACCTCGTCCCAACAGCAATCGACCGCCTCCTACGTTGCCCACGACATCGACGAGAAGATCAAGGCACGGCTCGACCTCCTGCGCCGCGCCACCGGAAGCCTGCCGTTTGCGAGCCTCAGCGATCCCGCAGCCCTGCGGGATTGGCTGAAGACGCATCACGAGATCGCGCCCTTGTTTTCGCGCGGGCTGATGGTCGTCCGGCCGGATGGCCGCGGGGTGATCGCCGATTATCCGGAACGGGAGCGTTCGTCCGATTTCGACGTTTCGGACCGCGACTGGTTCCGGTCCGCGCTGGATGGCCGCGAACCGGTGATCGGGCGACCCGCCCGCTCCACCATCGACGCAGAACCCATGGTGGTCATGGCGATGGCGGTCACCGATGCCACCGGACGCCCGGTCGCGGTGCTTGCCGGCGCCACCGCCCTGTCATCGCCCGGCTTTCTCAATCTGGTCCAGGGAAACCGCATCGGGCGCAGCGGCGGCTTCCTTCTGGTGTCCCCCCGCGACAGGCTGTTTGTGTCGGCCAGCGACCACGGGATGATCCTGACCGCTACTCCGCCGGAGGGGGTGAACCCGCTGCACGACCGGGCCATGGCCGGTTACCGCGGCACCGGCATCACCGTCAACGCGGCGGGGGTGGAGGAATTGTCCGCCATCGCCGCGGTCCCGACGGCGGGCTGGTTCCTGGTCGCCCGGCTGCCCACGGCGGAGGCGTTCGAGGGGGTGCGCGATCTCCAGACCTTCATCGCCACCAACAGCCTGATGATCGCCGCCTTCGCCGTGACCGTTCTGTTCATCGGGATGCGCCGCTTCTTCCGCCCGCTGACCGAGGCGGCGCGGCGGATGCACCAGATGGCCGATGGGCATGTCGAGCTGGCCCCCCTGCCGGTCCGCCGCATGGACGAGGTCGGGGAGCTGGTGCAGGGCTTCAACTATCTGCTGGGCAAGCTGCGGGAGCAGGAAGCCGCCTTGCGGGCAAGCGAGGCGCGCATGGCCCATATGGCCCACCACGACGCCCTGACCGGCCTGCCGAACCGCGCCATGTTCCATCAGCGGCTGCAACAGGCCATCGATCGGGCGGAACGCGGCGGCACCCTGTTCGCCCTGCTCTACATCGACCTCGACGGTTTCAAGCCGATCAACGACACCCATGGCCACAGCCGGGGCGACGAGGTGCTGCGCGTGGTGGCGCGCCGCCTGTCCGGCCTGCTGCGCAAGTCCGACCTGATCGCCCGCATCGGCGGCGACGAGTTCGCCATCATCCTGGACGTGGAGGTCACCCGCGCCGGGGCGGAAACCGTCGCCGACAAGTGCCGGGCGGCGCTGGAGGATCCCATCCTGATCGACGGGCTGCAGCTGCCGCTCGCCCTGTCGATCGGCGTCGCGGTCTACCCGCAGGACGGACGGGATTCCCAGCAGCTCATCGTCCACGCCGATCAGGCGATGTACGCGGTCAAGAGGGGCGCCGTCCGGGTCCCCGCCCTGTAGGCGCTCCCGCTCAGTGGCAGCCCGAACCGCCGCCGGCCGGGCCGCAGCCCTTGCACCCGCCGCCGCAACCGGCGCCCTTCGGCGCGGCTCGGCCCAGCAGGCGGGCGCGCAGCCCGGCCGGAAGGATCACGCGCCACACCGTCCACGCCGCGGCCAGCGCCACCACCACCGCGACCAGCAGATCCTGCCACATGGCCGTGCCCTCCCCTTCCCTTACAGCAGCGCGGACGCGACGCGGTAGGTGACGAAGCTCGCCCCGTAGGCCAGCGTGATCATGTAGGCGAACATCACCGCCGGCCAGAACCAGCCGTTGGTCTCCCGCTTCACCACCGACAGGGTGGCGACGCATTGCGGGGCGAAGACGTACCAGGCGAGCAGCGACAGGGCGGTCGGCAGGCTCCAGGAGGCGGCCAGAGCCCCGGCCAGCGAGGATTGCAACGCGTCGCCGCTCTCGCTCAGCGCGTAGATGGTGCCAAGCACGCCGACCGCCACCTCACGCGCCGCGATGCCCGGCACCAGCGCCACGGCGATCTGCCAGGTGAAGCCGATCGGCGCCAGCAGCGGCTCCAGCGCGTGGCCGATCATGCCGGCGATGGAATACTGGATGGCCGGCTCGGTCGCCCCCTCCGGCGCGGCGGGGAAGCTCGCCAGGAACCACATGACGATCATCAGCGCGAAGATCGTCGTGCCGGCCCGCGCCAGGAAGACCTTGGCGCGCTCGAACAGGCCCAGCGCGATGTCGCGCGGGTTGGGCAGGCGGTAGGCCGGAAGCTCCATCAGCAGCGGCTCGCGGGCACCCTTGAACACCGTGCTCTTCAGCACGAAGGCGACGGCCAGCGCCGACAGGATGCCGGCGGCGTAGAGCGCGAACATCACCAGCCCCGGCAGCCCGACCAGACCGCCCAGCAGCGGACGGTCCGGCACGAAGGCCGCGATCAGCAGCGTGTAGACCGGCAGCCGGGCCGAGCAGGTCATCAGCGGGGCGATCATGATGGTCGCCAGCCGGTCGGCCCGGTTCTCGATGGTGCGCGCCGCCATGACTCCGGGCACCGCGCAGGCGAAGCTGGACAGCAGCGGGATGAAGGCCCGCCCGTGCAGCCCCACCCCGCCCATCAGCCGGTCCAGCAGGAAGGCGGCGCGGGCGAGATAGCCGGTCGCCTCCAGCACCAGGATGAAGAAGAACAGCACGAGGATCTGCGGCAGGAAGATGACCACGCTGCCCACCCCGGCGATGATGCCGTCAGTCAGCAGGCTGCGCAACGCGCCGTCCGGCAGGGTGGCCGCCACCCAGTCCTTGAGGCCGCTGACCGCGCCGTCGATCAGGTTCATCGGCGCCTCGGCCCAGGCGAACACCGCCTGGAACATCAGGAACAGCACGAGGAACAGGAAGGCCAGCCCGAACACCGGGTGCAGCAGAACGGCGTCCACCCGCCGGGTCGCCAGCGGCGGCAGGCCGGCGTCGGCCACGCAGCCGGCCAGCAACCCCTCGACCTCCTGGTGATAGGCCCGCAGGTCGCGCGAGGAGGGCTCGCTCCAGCCGCAGGGCGCCGGGCTTTCCGCCGCATCGCTCGCCATGGCCCCGTCGATCTGTTCCAGCAGCGGCTGGACGCCGCCGCGGCGGATGGCGACGGTCGGCACCACCGGCACGCCGAGCGCCGCGGACAGGGCCGCCGCGTCGATGCGGCAGCCGCGCTTCTCCGCCGCGTCCATCATGTTCAGCGCCAGGATGATCGGACGGCCCAGCCGCTTCAGCTCGACCACCAGCCGCAGGTTCAGGCGCAGGTTGGTGGCGTCGGCAACGCAGACCAGCAGGTCGGGGCTGTCCTCGTGCGAGAAGCGGCCGAGCACGACGTCGCGGGTCACCTCCTCGTCGGGGGAGCGGGCGCGCAGGCTGTAGGTGCCCGGCAGGTCGATCACCTGGACGCGGCGGCCGAGCGGGCTGACGAAATGCCCGATCTTCCGTTCCACGGTGACGCCGGGGTAGTTCGCCACCTTCTGGCGGGAACCGGTGAGCGCGTTGAACAGGGCGGTCTTGCCACAGTTCGGGTTGCCGACCAGCGCGATGCGCGGCGGCAGGGCGGAGTCCAGGACCGACATGGCCGGATGTCCTTGCAGGGGGGTGCTTTGAAGACGGTTCGTGGCGCCGCGCGTCAGGCGGCGGGCGCCACCAGCACGGCGCGCGCCTCGGCGCGGCGGAGCGCCAGCGTGTGCTCGTTCACGCGGATGGCGATGGGGTCGCGGCCCGGAAAGGCTTCGTGCAGGACCTCGACCTGGGAGCCTTCGACCAGCCCCATCTCGATCATGCGCCGCTCCAGTTCCCCTTCGGGAAGGGTGGTGACGACCCCGCGCTCATCGACGCCGGTCACGCGGGCGCGCTCGCCCTTCTTCAACTCGCCCAAATGCCGTCCGCCGGGGGACTGGCCTGTTTCGGGGGTGGGATGACCGCTCATGGCTGCACCTGATCGCACCGGGAGGTGGGGGGCGCGTCCGTGGCCGCCCCTCTTCGCCGCGAATGATCCTGCGAAGCGTTCGCACTCGTCCAGCCGGCTAAATGTCGCAGGAGCCTTGTGAAATGAGCGTAACGGCCCTACTGCGACTAGGGCTTTGCGGGGGCCGCCGGCCCCTTCGCGTTGGCTGCCGGGGCGGGAGCGGGCGCTGGCGCCTTGGCCGAGCGGTCGAGGTTGGCCTGCGCCGTCTTGGCCGCCGCGCTGTTCGGCGTGTTGCGGACGATCTGGCTCCAATCCTCCCGCGCGCCCGGCAGGTTGCCGGCCTGCGCCTTGATGGTGGCGCGCAGCAGCAGGGCGTCGGGATCGCCGGGGCGCAGTTCCAGCGCGCGGTCGATGTCGGCGACGGCCTGCCGGTCGTTGGCCAGGGCCTTGTGGGCGGCGGCGCGGTAGAGATAGGCCTCGGCCCGCCGCGGGTCCTTCTTCAGCGCCGCGTCCAGGTCGGCCACGGCGTCCCAGAAGCGCTCCGTCTCGGCCCGCGCGATGGCGCGGTCGATCAGCAGGTCCACGTCGTCCGGCTGGAGCGCCAGGGCGCGGCTGTAGGCCCGCTCCGCCCGCGCGTTGTCGCCGGCGCGCAGCCACGCCCAGCCGGCCCGCCCGAGGATCGAGGCCCCGGCCTTCGGGTCGTCCTTGCCCAGCACGGGGGCCAGCTCCTCCAGCCGCGCCCCGGCGGTGGTGAAGTCGCCCTTGTGGAACAGCGCCAGCGCCTGGCACAGCCGGGCATGGTCGCCGCCGCCGCGGTTCAGCCAGGTCTGCGCGCTCTCCAGCGCTTCGGCCGGGCGCTTCTCGGCCAGCGTCAGGCAGGCCTGGAACTCCCGGTTGTGATCGACGGCGGGAGCGGCCAAGGCGGGGCTGGCGGAGAAGAGCGCCAGCGCGGCCGTGATGAGGTAAGCGTTGCGTCGGTTCATGGCGGCCTTACACTCCGTCATTGCCGCTTCCGACGCAAGGACCCCGCAAGACATGGCCTCACCCCGTCTGTTCGTCTTCGGCCTGGGCTTCACCGCCCGCGTGTTCGCCGACCGGCTGAAGGCCGAGGGTTGGCGGATCGCCGCCACCTGCCGCGGCGAGGACAAGCGCGCCGCCCTGGAGGCGCAGGGCATCGAGGCGTTCCTGTTCGACCGGGGCCGCCCGCTGGAGGACGCCTGCGCGGCACTCGCCGGCACCACCCACCTGCTGGTCAGCGTGCCGCCCGACGAGCGGGGCGACCCGGTGCTCGACCAGCACGCCATGGACCTGGCGGACCTGCGGACGCTCGACTGGGCCGGCTATCTTTCCACGACCGGAGTCTACGGCGACACCAAGGGCGAATGGGTGGGCGAGGCGGCGTGGCTGCGCCCCACCGGCGAGCGGCAGGAGCGCCGCGTCGAGGCGGAGCGCGGCTGGCTGAACCTCTACCGCCAGTACGGCGTGCCGATGCATCTTTTCCGGCTGGCCGGCATCTACGGGCCGGGGCGCAGCGCGCTGGACAACGTGCGCGACGGCACCGCCCGGCGCGTGGACAAGCCCGGGCAGGTGTTCAGCCGCATCCATGTGGAGGACATCGCGGCGACGCTGCGCGCCTCGATGGACAAGCCGACGCTGGGCGCGGTCTACAACGTCGCCGACGACCTGCCCTCCCCCTCCCACGAGGTGGTGAGCTACGCCTGCGGCCTGCTGGGGGTCGAACCGCCCCCCCTGGTGCCATTCGCGGAGGCTGGGCTGTCGCCGATGGCCGCCAGCTTCTACGCCGACTGCCGCCGGGTGAAGAACGACCGCATCAAGCGCCAGCTCGGCGTGGATCTGACATACCCCGACTACCGCGCCGGCCTGGACGCGCAATTCGCGGCGGAGGGCGGGCGCTAGAATCGCTGCGGAAGCGAATCGGCGCCCTTGCACAACCGCCTGCAATCCCCCTACGGCAGCACCCCGCGGGGGCATCACGGACCACCGGATGGGCCGGAATCGTCCTTTCCGGCGACCGCCCGGCCGTGCCGAACGAATTTGGTTCGGCAAAACCGACGTTGTGGTATCATGCGCCCCCGTTCCGGCCCGCTGGCCTGAGGCCGGACCGGCATGGGTACACCTGCGAATCGCAAAAAAACACGACCTGCCGAGACGACGACCAGCATGAACATCATCATCGAACGCGCCGCCCTTCTCCGGTCCCTTGGTCATGTGCAGAGCGTGGTGGAGCGCAGGAACACCATCCCCATCCTGTCCAACGTGTTGCTGCGGGCGAGCGACGGCGAATTGTCGCTGGCCGCCACCGACATGGATCTGGAGATCGTCGAAACGGTCCCGGCCACGGTGACCCGCGCGGGTGGCACCACCGCCCCGGCCCACACACTGTACGACATCGTGCGCAAGCTGCCCGACGGCAGCCAGGTGGAGCTGGACATCGGCGGCGACGGCACCATCCTGACGCTGCGCGCGGGCCGGTCGCAGTTCAAGCTGTCCTGCCTACCGGTCGACGATTTCCCGCAGCTCTCTGGCGGCGACCTGCCGCACCGCTTCGACCTGACGGCGGGTGACCTGCGGGCGCTGGTCGACCGCACCCGCTTCGCCATCTCGACCGAAGAGACGCGCTACTACCTCAACGGCATCTACCTGCACGCCGCCAAGGCCAAGGCCGGCGGCGCCGAGCTGCCGGTGCTGCGCGCCGTGGCGACCGACGGCCACCGTCTGGCCCGGGTCGAGATGCCGCTGCCGGAGGGGGCCGCCGGCATTCCCGGCGTCATCGTTCCGCGCAAGACCGTGAACGAGATCCGCAAGCTGATCGACGAAGCCGCCGACCGCATCGAGCTGTCGCTGTCGGACAACAAGATCCGCTTCGCCTTCGATTCGGTGGTCGTGACCTCCAAGCTGATCGACGGCACCTTCCCGGATTACGAGCGGGTCATCCCGGTCGGCAACGACAAGACGATGGAGGTGGACGCCAAGCTGTTCGCCGCCGCCGTGGACCGCGTCGCCACCATCTCCACCGAGAAGAGCCGGGCGGTGAAGCTGTCGCTGACCCGCGGCACGCTGACCCTGTCGGCGACCAGCCCCGAGGCCGGCAGCGCCACCGAGGAGCTGGAAGTCAATTACCAGGAAGGCCCCCTGGAAATCGGCTTCAACTCTCGCTATCTGCTCGACATCACGCAGCAGATCGAGGGCGAGGGCGCGCGCTTCTCGCTGGCCGACGCCGCCTCGCCGACCATCGTGCGCGACGTCGCCGACTCCACGGCCCTTTACGTGTTGATGCCGATGCGTGTGTGACCGGTCCGGACGGATCGGCGCTTTTCGGGCCGGCGCGCTCCGGACCCCGTGTTTGACGGGGTGCGGCGGCCCGGTCCCCGCATCCCGGATCGGACGCTTTGCTCGACGCCAGACAGACTTCGCCCCATCCCGCCCCGGTTGTGGACACTCCGGCCGCCTTGGCGGTGACGCGCCTGACCTTGACCCGCTTCCGCGGTTATGAGAGCGCGCGCTTGGAGCCCGACCACCGCCCGGTGGTGCTGACCGGGCCGAACGGCGCCGGCAAGACCAACCTGCTCGAAGCCGTCAGCTTCCTCGCTCCCGGACGCGGCCTGCGCGGCGCCAAGCTGTCGGAGGTCGAGCGGATCGGTGGCAGCGCTGGCGATGGCGCGGGCACCGGCTGGGCGGTCGCCGCCGTTCTGAACACCCCCACCGGCCCCGTGGAGATCGGCACCGGCCGTGAGATCGGCCCGCAGGCAGCGTCCGGAGCGGAGCGCGACCGCCGCGTCGTCCGGGTGGACGGCCATCCCGCCAAGGGCCAGACGGTGCTTGCCGAGCATGTCGCCGTCGTCTGGCTGACCCCGCAGATGGACCGGCTGTTCCTGGAAGGCTCCAGCGGGCGCCGCCGCTTCCTCGACCGCCTCGTCTTCGGCTTCGACCCTGCTCACGCCGGCCGGCTCAGCCGCTACGAGCACGCCCTGCGCGAGCGCGCCCGCCTGCTGCGCGAGGGGCATCGCGGCTGGAACGGCGACGAGGGCTGGCTGGGCGGGCTGGAGGACCAGATGGCGACCACCGGAGTCGCCGTGGCCGCCGCCCGCCGCGACGTGGTGCAGCGGCTGCGCGCCGCCTGCGGGCGGGCCGTCGGCCCCTTCCCCGGCGCCGACCTGACGGTCCAGGGCACGGTGGAGCACTGGCTCGACGAGGGCCCGGCATTGGCCGCCGAGGACGCGCTGCGCCGCTCGCTGCGCGACAGCCGGCGCGCCGATTCGGACGGCGGCGGCGCCACGCTGGGACCACACAAGAGCGACCTCGCGGTGCGCCACGCCCAGAAGGACATGCCGGCGGCGCTCTGCTCCACCGGGGAGCAGAAGGCGCTGCTGATCGCCATCATGCTGGCCAACGCCCGCCTTCTGGCGGCGGAGCGCGGGGCCGCCCCGCTGCTGCTGCTGGACGAGGTGGCCGCCCATCTCGACCCGCAGCGGCGCGAGGCGCTGTTCGACGAGATCCTGGCGCTGGGCGCCCAGGCCTGGATGACCGGCACCGACGATTCGGTCTTCGGACCGCTCGGCGGAGCGGCCAAACGCTTCTACATCGAGGATGCGACCGTGACCCCGGCCTAGCGTTCGAAAATGGGCTCAAAAGCCCAGAAAATCACCTACCGAAGTACGGTATTCCGCCGAAACCCAACGCAGTCTGCTATAGTCGAGCCATGGCACAGGAAGCACTGAAGAACGACCTCCCGCAGCAGGATTACGGCGCGGAATCGATCACCGTCTTGCGCGGGCTGGACGCCGTGCGCAAGCGTCCGGGCATGTACATCGGCGACACCGATGACGGCTCCGGACTGCACCACATGGTCTACGAGGTCGTGGACAACGCGATCGACGAGGCGCTGGCCGGCTACTGCGACGCGGTCGTGGTGCAGCTGAACGCCGACGGGTCGGTCACGGTGCGCGACAACGGGCGCGGCATCCCCACCGACATCCACTCCGAAGAAGGCGTGTCGGCGGCGGAGGTCGTGATGACCCAGCTCCACGCCGGCGGCAAGTTCAACCAGAACTCCTACAAGGTGTCGGGCGGCCTGCACGGCGTGGGCGTGTCGGTGGTGAACGCCCTGTCGGAGACGCTGGAGTTGCGCATCTGGCGCAACGGCCGCGAATGGTTCATGCGCTTCCGCCACGGCGTCGCCGACGAGCGGCTGGCCGACATCGGCGCAGCCCCGATGGTCGACGACGGCAACGGCGGGCAGAAGCCGCTCTCCGGCACCGAAGTCACCTTCCTGCCGTCCAAGGATACCTTCACCAACACCGAGTTCGATTTCGCGACGCTGGAACACCGGCTGCGCGAGCTGGCCTTCCTGAACTCCGGCGTGCGGCTGGTGCTGACCGACGCCCGCGGGGTGGAGCCCAAGGTCCAGGACCTGCACTATGAAGGCGGGCTGGAAGCCTTCGTGAACTGGCTCGACCGGTCCAAGGTGCCGCTGCACAAGCCGGCGATCTCGATCAAGGCGGAACGCCCGACCGAGCATGGCGGCGTGGTCACCGTAGAATGCTCGCTCCAGTGGAACGACAGCTACCACGAGACGACCCTCTGCTTCACCAACAACATCCCGCAGAAGGACGGCGGCACCCACCTCGCCGGCTTCCGCGCGGCGCTGACTCGGGCGATCAACAACTACGCCAACGAGTCGGGCATCGCGAAGAAGGAGAAGGTCAACCTCTCCGGCGACGACGCGCGCGAGGGGCTGACCTGCGTGCTCTCGGTGAAGGTGCCCGATCCGAAATTCTCCAGCCAGACCAAGGACAAGCTGGTCTCCTCCGAAGTCCGCCCGGTGGTCGAGGCGGTGGTGGGCGAATGCCTCGCCCAGTATTTCGAGGAGCATCCGGCGGACGCCAAGCGCGTCGTCCAGAAGGTGGTCGAGGCCGCCGCCGCCCGTGAGGCCGCCCGCAAGGCGCGCGAGCTGACCCGGCGCAAGGGTGCGCTCGACATCGCGTCCCTGCCCGGCAAGCTGGCCGACTGCCAGGAGCGCGACCCGGCGCTGTCCGAACTCTTCATCGTGGAGGGCGATTCGGCGGGTGGCTCGGCCAAGCAGGGCCGGTCGCGCCAGTTCCAGGCCATCCTGCCGCTGCGCGGCAAGATCCTGAACGTGGAGCGGGCGCGCTTCGACAAGATGCTGTCCTCGGCCGAGATCGGCACGCTGATCGCGGCGCTGGGCACCGGCATCGGGCGCGACGAGTTCAACCCGGACAAGACGCGCTATCACAAGATCATCATCATGACCGACGCGGACGTGGACGGCAGCCACATCCGCACGCTTCTGCTGACCTTCTTCTTCCGGCAGATGCCGGAGCTGATCGAGCGCGGCTATCTCTACATCGCCCAGCCGCCGCTCTACCGCATCAAGCGCGGCAACGCGAAGGAGCGGTACCTGAAGGACGACCGGGCGCTGGAGGAGTATCTGATCGAGGCGGCGCTGGGCGACCTGTCCGTGCGCCCCGCCGACGGCTCCCTGCTGAACGGCGAGCCGCTGCGGGAAATGGTCGAGCAGGCCCGCGGCGCCCGCCTGCACATCGAGACGCTGGCCCGCAAGGCCGGCAACCTGTCGGTGGTGGAATCGGCGGCGGTGAGCGGCGCCCTGTCGGTCGCGCTGTCCCAGGACACCGCCCAGGCGCAGCAGGCGGCCGAGGCGGTGGCCGCCCGGCTCAACGCGCTGGACGTGGAAGGCGGCTGGCGTGGCGAGAGCCTGCTCCAGGGCGGTTACGCGCTGGTGCGGACGCGCCGCGGCGTGACGCACCGCCACCATCTGGACGCCGACCTGCTGAAGAGCGCCGAGGCCCGCAAGCTGGACGCCATCGCGGCGGACCTCAAACGCGTCTACGCCGAGCCGGGCCGCGCCTTCGAGAAGCAGAAGGAAAGCCGCAGCCTGACCGGCCCCGTCGCCCTGTTCGACACGGTGATGGAGCTGGGCCGCCGCGGCGTGACGATCCAGCGCTACAAGGGCCTGGGCGAGATGAACCCCGACCAGCTCTGGGAAACCACGCTCGACCCGACCAAGCGCTCGCTGTTGCAGGTGAAGGTCAACCACGCCGACCAGGCTGAGGAGGTCTTCTCCACCCTGATGGGCGACATCGTCGAGCCGCGCCGCGAGTTCATCCAGGAGAACGCCCTGAAGGTTGCCAACCTCGACGTGTAAACAAATCTTGTGAAGGTGGTCCTTAACGCAAAGCTTGAGAAACCGAACTCTATGATTGAGAAACTTTAACTCTATGATTGAGAAGTTTCACTCAATGATTGAGAAAGGCTGAGATCAAGCGAAGCTGGAACTTGACAGAACAGACGCAGAATGGGGTGGATCCAACCGGGTCCGCCCTTTTTCATGAAGCCCACGTCCCACACATGGAACTGGGGCTGGCGCCCTGCCCCATCAGTCCTTGAGACGCTTGCGCCGCAGCGGCTCGGCGCCCCGCCGAGGTCAGGATCGACCACCGGCAGACGGTCGAGTTCGGCCAGTTGCTCGTCGGTGAGGCCGGCAAGCAGAGCATCCACCGCCCGCTTGCGGGCACGGGCGCGCCCAGCGGCGCCGGTGCGCTCGATCACCGGCAATGCCGGCAGGATGAAGTTTTGGGAGCGGAGGCCGGAGACGATGGCGGTGACGATCGGTTCCGGCCTGTTCGTGGTCCAGGCGGCCTGGGCGGCCGCTTCGATCATGAAGGGAAGATCGAGATTGGTCGATGGCCGCAACCCGAGCATGGCGGCGAGTTGCCGGGCATGATCGGTCATCGTCTGGGGTCGGCGCGCATAATCGGTGAACAGGTGCGCCGGCACATGAATCTGGGTGGCGATCCAGGCGACCAGAGCGTCGAGCGGTTCCTCGATCTGGGCAAGCGCGCGGCCGGAATGCCGAAGCAGCGCCAGCTGCACGGCAAAGCCCAGCCGGTTAGCTGCGCCCCGCCGTGTCAGAACGAGATCCTGATCCGACGGGGTGAGCGTGAAGCGACGCGCCAAAGCATCCCGATCCGCGGGAATGCCAAGAAGCTGCCGTAACTCCGTGTCGGGCAACAAACGATGTCGCGGCACGCCATCTCCCTCTCCAGCCGGCGCCAGCCCCCGAGGCTGGCACATGACGGGGGAGGGTTATGAACGAACGCAGGACCGCTTGTCACGGAGCCACGCTGCCCGACTGTCCGCATTGCTACCCTTTGACGGACACGGATGTCGATAGCTCCTTCGCCTGATCTACATTTGACGTTTATTTCATCAGTACCGTCCAGCATGTGAGGCTGGATGAAAACCGTCATTCTGCTTAGTAAGCGCAGACGTCGCCGTCGCCTTGGGCAACAGCTTCGCGGTGGCCATTGCGAGCTGGGCCTGTGTATATGGTTTGGTAAGGCGGGGCAGATCGGCGTCGATGCCTTCCGGTAGATCGGCATAGCCCGTCGCCAGAAGCACCGGCAGGTTCGGAGCCATGGAACGGGCCGCCTGGGCAAGTTCGACGCCGGTCATTCCAGGCATCGCGTAATCCGTCATCAGAAGATCAACCACCTGCCCGCTGCGCAGAAGGTCGAGCGCGTCACTGCCGGAGTTCGCTTCGAGGACCGTGTGTCCAAGATCGGCCAACATGTCCACGGTGCTCATGGCGATCAGCGCATCGTCATCGACCACGAGGACCACGGCAGGGGACGCGGCGGTGGTCGGAGCCTGCGGCAGCTCGGCCGTTCGGACCGGTGACGTCGCCTTCGGCAACCACAGTTCCACGAGCGTGCCCTGGCCCGGCACGCTCGACAACTGGAACGCGCCGCCGGACTGCACCGCCAAGCCGTGGACCATCGACAAGCCGAGCCCGGTGCCCTTGCCGATGCCTTTGGTCGAGAAGAACGGTTCGATCGCCCGCATAAGGGTCTGCGCATCCATGCCCGTGCCGGTGTCCCGCACGCAAAGACAGGGGTGGACACCCGACGTCAGTCCGGAGGTCACGGAAACCGGCGCCTCGTCCAGCGACACAGTCAGCGTGCCACCATCCGGCATGGCGTCACGGGAATTAACGGCGAGATTCAGGATCGCCAGCTCGAGTTGGTTGGGATCGATCAGGACCGGCGGCAGGTCCGTAGGCGCCTCGATCCGCACCACCACGCGCGGTCCTACAGAGCGCTCCAGCAAGGTCCGCATGCCCTCCAGCAGGCCCACGAGGTCGACTGCCTGTGGCTGCAAATCCTGACGGCGGGCAAAGGCCAGAAGCCGCTGGGTCAGCGTCGCCCCACGTTGTGCCCCCTGCATGGCCCCATCGAAAAGGCGCTCCGTCATCGGATCGTCGGGAAGGCGTTTGCGCAGCAGTTCCAGGTTGCCGAGCACCGCCATCAGCAGATTGTTGAAATCGTGCGCGACGCCACCGGTCAACTGGCCGAGGGTTTCCAGCTTCTGCGTCTGGCGCAACTGCTCTTCGGCGCGTTCGCGGTCGCGCATTTCGGCGCGCAAGCGCTCCAGCGTCGCCTCCAATTCGCGGGTGCGCTCCTGCACCGTGGCCTCAAGCGTCGTCGTGAGACGTTGCAGGGCCTCCTGCGCGGCCTTCTGGGCGCCGATGTCGACGATGACTGCGAGCGCCCCGACCACTTGGCCCATGCCATTGCGCACCGGCACGCCGCTGACCCGAACCCAGGTCATCAACCCGTCGGGCAGCTGATACGTGAACTCGACGCCATGAACCATTTCGCCGCGTAAAGCCCGCGCTCCGGGAAACCGATCCCGGGTCAGGCGGCGTCCATCTTCGTCCTGCCCGATCCAGCCGTTGTCTTCGTCCGGTTGCCGGGATGGGATCACGGCATCCGGCACGAACCCTTCGAAGGCCGGATTGCACAGCATGATCCGGCCATCCCGGTCCATCAGCGAAACGCCGACCGGCAGGTGCTCGATCAGGGTGGCAAAGCGTGCCCGCTCGCTGGCCAAGTCGGCCAGGAGGCGGTCGCGCTCGACCAGATGTGCCTGAGCCTCATATTGGCGCCTGCGTCCGCGCAAGCAGGTGCGCACCACGCTGACCAGCGTGGTCGGGTGGAAGGGCCGCTCGATGAAGGTGACGTTGCCAAGCAATTCGGTCAGGCGGGCCGCCTCCGGCGTGCGCTCTGCGCCGTCACCGCGCATGGTGAGCAGCACCACCGGGAGGTCCGACCAAGGCGGCTGCGCGCCAATCCAGGCGACGAGTCCCTGGAGGTCGGCGGTGCGCACGGCCTCCTCGACCAGGATGAGCAACCCCACCCCGTCGTCCAGCGCACGGCACAATGCCGTCAGGTCGGGACAGGATTGAGCGGCGATCCCAACCTCACCCAACAGAGCGGATGCGACGGCGGCATCCCGTCCGCGCGGCGCCAGGATCAGCGCACGCTCCATGGACTCTGTCCTGCTCACACCGGATCGTCCTGGAGCAACGGGCCGCCTTGGCCGCTGTAGACGGGCACGCCGCGCAACACGCCCTGGAATTCCTCCAGCGGCGGTCCGAGGCTGATGCCGCGCTCGGTGATCCGGTATTCGCGGATCGTGTCTTCATGCGGTCCGGCCCGTTTCTTGATCACTGAAATCGCCCGGCGAACCCGGCCCAGCGCTTCGAAATAGCGTAGCAACACGACGGTATCGGCAAGGTAGGTAACATCGACTGGCGCCTGCATGTCACCGATCAGGCCGTGCTGTGCGATGGTGAGGAAGGTCGTGACGCCTTGCCGGTTCAGGTAAAGCAGCAATTCATGCAGGTGCAGGACCAGAAGCTGCTCCTCTGGCATCGCCGCCTGATAGCCGTTGAGGCTGTCGATCACCACGGTGCGGATCTGATGGTGGTCGATGCAGGCGCGCACCCGATGAGTGAATTCGCCGGGCGCCATCTCCGCCGCGTCCACCTGTTCGATCAGCAGGCTGCCGCGGTCGCGCAAGCCTTCGAGATCAAGGCCCATCGCCCTCGTCCGGGCGAACAGCAGACCGAGTTCTTCATCGAAGACGAACAGCGCGGCCCGCTCCCCCCGCTCGACGGCGGCAACGGTGAACTGAAGGGCGAACAGCGACTTTCCGGTGCCGGCGGGGCCTATGATCAGGGAACTCGATCCACGTTCCATCCCGCCACCGAGCAGCGTATCGAGTTCGTCGATACCGCTGGCCAAACGCTCTCCGGTGAATCCCTTGCGGTGCTCCGCGGCGATGAGCCGGGGAAACGCCCGGATGCCGCCTGTGGTGATGGCGAAGTCGTGAAAGCCGCCACGGAAGGCTTGGCCGCGGTACTTGAGCACGCGCAGCCGCCGCCGCTCCGCCCCGTAAGCCGGCGATACCATCTCCAAGCGGATCACACCGTGCGCGATGCTGTGGACTGTCTTGTCCATGGTATCGGTGGTGAGGTCGTCGAGTAGCAGCACGGTGGCGCCATGCCGGGCGAAATAGTGCTTGAGAGCGAGGATCTGGCGACGGTATCGCAGGGAGTCCTGGGCCAGCAGGCGGATTTCCGACAGGCTGTCGAGAACGATCCGCATCGGTTTAACCCGCTCGATCGCTTCGAACAGGTGCCTGGTCGTCTCACCGAGCTCCAGGTCCGCGGAATAGAGCAAGCTCTGCTGGTGGGCCCCGTCGAGCAGGCTTTCCGGCGGAACCAGTTCAAAGACCGAAATCTCCTCGCCAAGCGTCCAGTTATGCGTTGCCGCGGCGTCGCGTAGCTCCTCCTCGGTTTCCGACAGGGTGATGTAGAGCCCCGTCTCTCCGGCTGCTGCACCCTCCAAAAGGAACTGCAGGGCCACCGTGGTCTTGCCGGTGCCCGGGCTGCCTTCGAGCAGGAAAACCCGGTCACGGGTGAGCCCGCCGGCGAGGATGTCGTCAAGCCCGGCGACGCCGGTTCGCGCCTTGCGCGGCAGTTCATCAGGTACGGCCATGGCGGGTCAGGATGTCCGTTTTGAGGGTATCGGGCAGCGCATGTACTGGGATGCGTTCCAGGGTATCGGCAAGGGCATGCTGGGCATGCCAGAGATCATGCGCCAGCTGAAGGTCGAGCCAGAAGTGGGCGGGCATGCCGCAGAGCCGGGCCAGTCGGGCCGCCATCTCCGGCGTGACTGCGGCCTTGCCAGCCAACACGCGATGGAGCGTCTGGCGGGCGATTTCCAACTCCTGAGCCGTCTGGGTCACCGTCAACCGAAGTTCGGGCAGAACCCAGTTGCGCAGCACGGCACCAGGATGAGGTGGAGGATCATTGGACAATGGGGATTCAGCAGACATCGAGCACGACCAGAGGGAACGACCTTCCAGATGTAGCGCATCACGTGACAGAGGGCAGCCTGTGCGATCCGCATCTGCCTTTTGGGGGGCGGCGAAGGCACGCCGCCAATCGATGGGCAGGATGCCTTTAAGGTTGCTATTCAGACTGTCCTTCATACCGCCGTTTGACGGCCAGCCGCCAAACTGTCCGGGAACCCGCGTTGACGACGGCTTTCCGGACACATAGTTTGTCGGACGGGTTTCCGGACAAACGGATCGGGCGGTGGCGAACATCGGCTATGCCAGAGTCTCGACCGCTGATCAGGATCCGGCGCTGCAACTCGACGCCTTGGCTAAGGCAGACTGCGAGCGGGTCTTTCAGGATCAAGCATCCGGAGCCAAGGCTGATCGGCCTGGTCTGGCGGCGGCCATCGCCTTCGCGCGGGCCGGCGACAGTCTGGTGGTCTGGAAGCTGGACCGTCTCGGCCGATCTCTTCCGCACCTGATCGAAACGGTGAATATGCTGGAGGCCCGTGGCGTCGGCTTTCGGTCGCTGACCGAAGCGATCGACACGACCACACCCGGCGGCCGATTGGTGTTCCACATCTTCGGTGCTCTCAGCCAATTCGAGCGTGACCTCATCCGGGAGCGGACCCGTGCCGGTTTGGTCGCTGCTGTCGCTCGTGGCCGGAAGGGCGGGCGCACGCCGGTGGTGACCGAGGACAAGCTGCGCCGGGCAAAGGCGCTCCTTGCCCAAGGTCTCACGGTTTGTGAAGCCGCGGCGCGGATCAAGGTCGGAAAGACCGCGCTCTATGCAGCTCTTGGGCATTGTCACACGAACTGAACCGACGCGCAGATCGCCCAAATCTCCGACTGGCTCACGCCGCGGCGGTGGCGGCGTGCCACTCGGCCATCGCCTGCGCCCGGAAAGCACGCAGGCTGCCACGGGAGACCAGGTGGCGCTGAAGGTTGAAGGTGTTGTAGATGGCGAAATGCAGGGCGACGAAGCGCTATGCAGAGCCAGGGGACTTGAAGCGCTGCATCTTCCTTTCGCGTCGCCGGACCGGCTGGTGCGAGACCTCGGCCCGATTGTTGCGTCGCCGGCCTTGTTCATGGCGAGCCGTCAGACCGATCTCGCGGAAGGCGGCCCCGTAGGAGCGGAGCTTATCGGTGGTGACCTGGGTGGGTGCGAAGCCGTGCTTCTTGAGCAGCTTGCGCATCAGCTTGAGGGCCGCAGCCTTGTCGCGCCGGCGCTGGACGAGCACCTCCAGGACCTCGCCTTCATCATCGACCGCCCGCCACAGGTACAACAGCCGGCCGCCGATTTTTACGACCATCTCGTCCAGATGCCAGCGTGGGCTGGGTCGCGGCCGCAGGCGCCGCAGGTTGCCGGCGATCGCCGGTCCGAACCTCAGGACCCAGCGGCGCACCGTCTCGTAGGAGACCTACACGCCGCGTTCGGCCAGCAGATCCTCGACATCCCGGTAGCTCAGCGTGAACCGGAGATAGAGCCAGATCGCGTGCTGGATGATCGGGGGCGGGAACTGGTGGCGGGCATACGAGAGCGGCGACATTCGATCAGGATAGCGGCGTGGCCGACGGCCTGCCACCGTCCTCGTGACAATGCCGCCGATAGCCATGCGCCGTTCGGTCCGAACGCTCGGTCGTCGCCATCGAGTGACAGTGCGGGCAGCGCATGAGTCTCCTCCAAGAGGGAGGGGATCCTCTACGGCAGCACCGCCGCAATGATCAAGCCGGCGCGAAAGCTGACGGAACCAAAAGAATGGCGGCCACAGTGAGCCGCCAAGGTTCAGCTAAATCTGCCCTGGAAGGCAGATCGGCGAATCCTATGTGACGCCGCCGCCCTAAACAACCACAATGGGAATATGTCGAAATGACCACCACGCCCTCCGGCGCGGCGATCCCGCGCGAAATCCACCCCGACGCCCTCGATCTGGTCCGGCGCTTCGAGGGCCTGTACCTCGACGCCTACCTCTGCCCCGCTGGCGTGCCGACCGTCGGCTACGGCCACACCGCCGGGGTGAAGATGGGCCAGACCATCACCAGCCTCCAGGCCGAGGTGTTCCTGCGCGCTGACATGGCCGATGCCGCCGCGGCGGTGGACAAGCTCGTCAAGGTGCCGCTGCCCGATCGGCAGCGCGGGGCGCTCGCCTCATTTGTGTTCAACCTGGGGGCCGGTGCGCTGCAGTCCTCGACCCTGCTGCGCCTGCTGAACCAGGGCGACTATGCCGGGGCGGCGGCCGAGTTCTCGAAGTGGGTCTACGCCACGGTCAACGGCAAGAAGGTCCAGCTCGACGGGCTGAAGAAGCGCCGGGCGGCGGAGAAGGCGCTGTTCGAGGCGGGCTGATCGTCGGCAGGCTATTGCGCTGGGGTCGGCATGTCAGCAGCCCGGTGGCTCGACAAGCGATAGTGCTCAGCGGCACGGCGCGTGATAGAAAATTGAGCCTACCTCGTGCGAGATGAGAATGAGAACGCCTCCAACCTTAACAGCTTCCCGTAACGTCTTTTGTGGACTGCTGGCACTACTCTCAATTGCAACTCTGACTGCGCCGGCTGCTGGGGAACCGGCCTACGGCTTCACAGCAGGGGACACACTGCCGATCTACACATTTCACGGCGAGGACGGTGTGCGTCGCTCAACGGCGGAGTTTCGTGGCAAGTGGTTCCTTTTCAAGCGGGGAGCCGAATGGTGCATCCCGTGCATTGGAGAGCGGCCTTCGGTCGAGAGTTTCATGAAGGCCCACCCCGATGTGCCTGTCGTAATGCTCGTTTCCCCGCGTCCCAGCGAGACCGACCTCGAAGGGGCGTTCCGACGCGACCTGGACTATCAGCGGCGAAAGGGGCTGCGTATGGACTACATCGCCGTGCTTGACAGCCGCGCCCCATCACCCCGCGACCTTCCGGCGCCGAAATCCGTCACCGACCTCCCGCTGACCGTCATCGTCGATCCACAGGGAGTTATTGCCGCGTTGTGGACCAGCACGTACCAATACCAACGCCATTTCATGAGGCATGGGATCGTCGGCAAGGCTGAACCAGCGTTCCGTGACTACGTCGAGGCTTTGCTTTCGTGTAAGGGAGCTAAAGGCGTGGCTGTAACCTCCACAGCGCTGGAGATTGCGACGACGTTCGACGCTTCCTGCTCATGACCTAAGGACGCTTGGGTCACCAGTCCAGCACCGGCGATCAGCGCCGAAGACGCAGCCCGCCCGGACCTCCGCGGCGGGTTTCCCCCCTTTCCGAGGACCCCCTGATCGAACTCCTCAGCCCGAAACCGGTCCGCCCACCGGCTCGGGCGATGGGACATTGCCGCTGCGACCGGCGGCAAGCACTCATTGAAAAGGCGCAGCCGACCCCTGGAAGCAACTGGCTGGCGACTGGTTCAGGCTGGCCCAGAACGCGCTCAAACTACGGATCGCCTCCGATAAAGCCTCGGAATCCATGGGCTTAACAACGAACGCATTCGCGCCCAACTCATAGCTGAGCATGATGTCGTTGTCCTCGCATGACGCCGTAAACATGACGATCGGAACGTGCCGGACGGCCGGGTTACTTTTTACCCGTTCCAGCACCTCCAGCCCATCGATTTTCGGGAGATCGAGTTCGAGCAGGACGACCGCGGGTAGCTGGGTTGGCCATCCGGTTTCCGGATCGCGAAGAGACAGCATCCGTAGCGCCTCTTCACCATCGCGGGCGACAATAATACCGTTGGAGAGTTTGCATTTTTTGTAATTGCTCAGGGGGCTGGCCCGTGATGAGCACGGTCGGGCTCCCAGGCAGTCGGGGGTGCCCCTAACGGGACGTTGCTTGAGGGACCAGGATA
>NZ_JACHYN010000008.1:0-56031 GCF_014192915.1 Azospirillum sp. OGB3
TTGGCACGAGCCAGGCGGAGTTCCTCCTGCCGGGCTTCCCGCCGGACAAGCTCGTCCTTCGCCGACCAGGCCGGAACCCCCTCCGCGATGGCGTCAACCAGATTGCCCATGCACCGCTCGACCCACGCCAACTCGGTTTGGGTCTGATCCACGGTCGACGCCTGATCTGGCTCAAGGGGTGAACGGCGCCCGGACAGCGCCAAAACCGCCGCATATTTTCGCCTTTTTTGGCAAAATGTCGGGATTCAGCTCCCAAAATCGGCCAGCTTCTCACCGGCTCATCCCTGTTCCGCGGCCTTAAGCGGTGAGAAAGGCCGGTTTATCGAGGTGTTCAATTGTACACAATAACTTCGGCAGATGAGAGACGAAGCAACAGGTGCTGGCGGCAGCGCTTTTCCGGCGGTAAAAGCTCGTAAAGGAAGGTCTCGATGGGCTTCCAAACTGAGACCCAACCAAGAATGACAAAACTCTCCTGCAAAATCCGGGTCATAGGGCGAGCCGGAAGATTGTTGGAAATTTGCCAAGCAAGGAAAAGGCAGATTGACAGCACCACGAAACCGATCAAGGCCGCTTGACGCCACGTCCGGATCGACTCGTGAATCCTTTTCGACTCACCCGCAGCACTGGCGGCGAAATGACCAGTCAGTGCGGCGGCGACGTCGAAGGACGGAGACTGCATCATTTCCTTGGCCGGAAGACGAATGACGATGCGAACCGGTCGGTTTCTGGGCTGTGCCTTCACGCGCCTCAGGAAATACTCCTCGGCGCCCGCCGTCAGACAGCCTTCGCGGAACGGCGACGGATCGACGCTTTCGAAAAGTTGCGACAGGTGGCTGAGCTTGACGTCGATGACATCGCTCGTCTTTTCGACCTGCATCGTCATCTCCGCGTTCAAGACCGAGCGTCCCGGGGGTGCCGCATCGCCGAGGGCGGAGCCGGAACTGGCCTGCGCATCGTTTCACGGCGGCCGAACCAGGCCACGTAAAGCGTCGGAAGGAAGACGAGCGTCAGCAGCGACGCGATGAGTAGACCCCCCATGATCGCGAAGGCCATTGCACCCCAGAACACGGTGAAGGCAATGGGAATGAGACCGAGCACGGTGGAGGCGGCGGTCAGCATGATGGGGCGGAACCGGGAACCGCAGGCTTCGATCACGGCGTCCGTGATGGCTCGTCCGGCGATCCGCTCCGTCTCGATCTGCTCGATCAGAATCACCGCGTTCTTCGCAATCATGCCAACGAGCGCGAGGACCCCGAGGATGGCGACGAAGCCGAGCGGCTGGCCGGACGCCAGCAACGCCAGCACGACGCCGATCAGACCGAGCGGCACCACGCTCAGCACGATCGCCAGGCGCTGGAAGCTGCGGAGCTGGACCATCAGCACGGTCAGCACGAGGAGCAGCATCAACGGAATGACGGCGAAAACCGACGCGCGGCTCTTGGCGCTTTCCTCCGCGATTCCGCCGACCTCGATGCGGTAATCCGACGGTAGGGTGGCCGACAGGTCGGCGATCCGGGGCGCCAGAGCTTCGATGGCGGACTCCGGCAGGGTTCCTGGCGCCACGTCCGCCTGCAGCGTCAGGGTGGGCTGCCGCCCGCGCCGCCAGACCAGCGGAAGATCCTGGGCGTAGCCGAAGGACGCCAACTGGTTCAGCGGAACGCTTCGTCCGTTCGGCAGGGACACCGGCAGGCTGCGCAGCGTTTCCACCGACAGAGTCTGCCCACGGGAGTCCCGCGCCAGAACGTCGATCAGGTAGATCCCGTCGCGGATGGGCGTGACGGCGCTCCCCGAGACGGCGGCGTTCAGCATCCCGGCGACGGCCGCCGAACTCAGGCCCAGGCGCCGTGCCTCGTCCTGGTCAATCCGCACCCGCAATTTGCGGGCGGTCTCCATCCAGTCGAAGTTGATCCGCCGCGTCTCGGGAAAGGTCGCAACGACCTGCGCGAGCTTCAGAGCGATTTCGCGCACCTCGCTTGGGTCCGGCCCGACGACGCGATACTGCAGCGGCCACCCCACGGGCGGCCCGAGTTCCAGCGGGTACACGCGCGCGACGGCGTCCGGGAAGTCTTCGGCCAGCAGGGTTTCCAGGCGGGATTGCAGCCGTTCGCGCGCCGCGATGTCCGTGGTCACCACCACCGTCTGGCCGATGAAGGGGTTGGCAAGCTGGACGTTCAGCGGCAGGTAGAAGCGGATCGCTCCACGCCCGGCATAGCTGCTCCAGCGCGCAACCCCCGGTTCCTTGGCCAGCAGCGCGTCGAACCGCTCGACCGCCTCACGCGTGGCGTGAATCGACGCGTTCTGCGGCAGGCGAAGATCGACCAGAAGCTCGACGCGGTCCGACGGCGGAAAGAATTGCCGCGGAACCAGCCCCAACGCCAGGATCGCCGCGGCGAACAGGACGAGCGTCGTCGCGATCGTCAGCTTGCGGAACCGGATCGCCTCGCCCAGCACGCGGCGGTACAGCCGCAGCACGGCGCCGGGTTCCCCGCCTTGCCCCGGCTTGGGCGGCCGCAGCAGCATCATGCCCAGGACGGGCGCGAAGACGGTCGCGACGAGCCACGACGCGATCAGGGCGATGCCCACGACGGCGAAGATGGAGAAGGTGTATTCACCGGCGGAACTCTGCGCGAATCCGATGGGCACGAAGCCGGAAATGGTCACCAGCGTGCCGGACAGCATCGCCATGGCCAAGGCCTTGTAGGCGTAGACGGCGGCGACCTCCTTCCGATCGCCGGCGGCAAGCCTCCGGGTCATCGCGTCGACGGTGGTCATGGCATCGTCGACCAGAAGCGCGAGCGCGATGATCAGCGCGCCCAGCGAGATGCGCTGAAGATCGATGCCGAACAGATCCATCACGGCGAAGACGATGGCCAGCGTCAGGGGAATCGTGATCGCGACGACGGTGCCGGCGCGCAGGCCCAGCGCGACGAAGCTGACGATCAGCACGATCACGACGGCCTGCCACAGCGACGTGATGAAGTCGGAAATCGCCTCGTCCACGGTGTGCGCCTGATCGGCCACCAGATGCGCCTCGATCCCCATCGGCAGGCCGGCGCCGATGCGCGCCATCGCCGCCGACACGTTCCGGCCGAGGGCGAGGATGTCGCCGCCCGGACGCATCGCGATGGCGAGCCCGATGGCCGGCTTGCCGTTCACCCGGAACAGCGGCTGGGGCGGATCGGCGAGGTCGCGGCGCACCTCGGCCAGATCGCGCAGGCGCAGCATGCGCCCCCCGGCCACGAAATTGACGTCGAGGATGTCCTGCTCCGACGCGAAGGCACCCGAAACCTGCAGGGACAGCGCCTCCTTGCCGGTGCGCAGCACGCCGGCCGGGCGCACCGCGTTCTGCGCCTGGAGCGCGGCGACGAGGGAGCCGGGCTCGACCCCCAGGCCTGCCAGCGTCTCCAGCGAGAAATCCACGTAGACGCGCTCGTCCTGTTCGCCCAGAAGCTCAATCTTCGAAACGTCGGGGACGAGGAGTAGGCGCGAGCGGATGTCCTCCACGGTGTCGCGCAGTTCGCGATGCGTGAATCCGTCGGCGGTGAAACCGTAGATGATGCCGAAGGTGTCGCCGAAGTCATCGTTGAATCCGGGACCGAGGACGCCCGGCGGAAGCGTGTGCCGCATGTCGCCGACCGTCTTGCGCACCTCGTACCAGGTGTCGCTCACCGTGCGGCCATGGGCGCTTCCCACCAAATCGACGAAGATCACGGTGGTGCCGGGAACCGTGTAGCTGCGCAGCGTGTCGAGGTTCGGCACCTCCTGCAACGTCCGTTCGAGCCGCTCGGTCACCTGCTGGAGCGTTTCGTCCAGGGTGGCGCCCGGCCACTGCGCCTGCACCACCATGGTGCGGATGGTGAAGGCCGGGTCTTCCGCCCGACCGAGCTTCAGGAACGCCACGGTTCCAGCCAGGACGACCCCGACCATCAGGAAGAGGACCAGCGAGCGGTTGCGGATCGCCCAGGCGGAGAGATTGAAGCCGCTCATGGTCCGGCCCCGAGCAGGCGGACCTTCTGCCCCGGCCGCAGCGCCTGCACGCCCGCGGTGACCACGATCTCGTCGGCTTCGAGGCCGCGCGCGACGACGACCCGGGCAAGGTCGTAGCGTTCGAGGTCGATGTTGCGCAACGCGACGGTGTTCGTCGCCTGATCGACGATCCAGACCGCGGGTTGCCGGTTCGCCTGTGTCAGGGCCGTTGCGGGGATCTCGACGCCGCCCACGCCGCCGACCTGCATCGACCCGTTGACCGTCGAGCCGAGGCGCATCGCGTCGGGCGGGTTCTGGAGGCCGACCCGAACCGTGAAGGTGCGGGTCACCGGGTCCGCCTGCGGGGCCACCTCGCGCACGCGACCGATGGCCTGCACGGCGGGGTCGGAGGTCAGCGAGACCGTGACGACGGGGCTGGCGGGCGCGGTGCGGATCACCGATGCCGGCACGTCGAAAACGGCATCACGCCCGTCCCGGCGGGCCAGATGCACGATCATGCGGCCAGTCGCCACCACCTCGCCCGGTTCGGCGCCGCGGGCGGTAACCATGCCGGGGCCATCGGCCAGAAGCTCCGTGTAGCCCAGACGGTCCTGCGCGGTGTCGAACTGCGCCTGTGCCGAATCGACCTGCGCCGCGGCGGCCTTCAGGGCCTGCGCCGCCGCATCGTAGCGCGCGCGGGTGGTCCAGCCCTGGCCCAGAAGGGTTTCCTGCCGTTCGTAATCGTTGCGTGCCAGTGTCTGCTGCCCCATGGCGGCGCTCAGGTTCGCTTGCGCCGTTCTCAGGGCGTTGCGGGCGGGTTCCGGGTCCAGACGCGCGATCACCTGTCCCGCTTCGACCGGATCGCCGACATTGACCAAGCGTTCGATCATCCGCCCGTCGATGCGGAACGAGAGGCTGACCTCGTCCTGCGCCTGGATCTGGCCCGACAACGACAGGGTTTCGCCGCCCTCGTGCTTTGCGACCGTCACCACCCGCACGGGGCGGATCGGCTCCGCGGCGGGTTCCTCGTCGGAACCGCATGCCGCGAGCAGGATCGACGGTGCGACGGCGAGCAGCGCCCATCGGCGGCGTGCGCGTTCGGTTCGATTGTGGTTCACGGGGCCCCCCATTTTTGCGGCGTCCGGCGATCCCGAGATGACGTTCGCCCTAGATTCCGAGGCGTTTGAACAGGCTGGCCAGAACGATCAGGACGACCAGCGCGAGCATTGGAATGGCGGTGGCGACCACGAAGACGTCGCCGTAGGAGTCACGGTGGTTGAGCCTGCAGACGGCGAGCAGCGTGATGACGGCACCGTTGTGCGGCAGCGCGTCGAGCGCGCCCGAAGCGACCGCCGTCACCCGATGCATCACGTCGAGCGAAAAGCCGGACGCCTGCGCCATGCCAACGAAGGTCGGGCCAAGCGTGTCGAGCGCGATGCTCATGCCGCCGGACGCCGATCCGGTGATCGCGGAAAGAACCGTTACGGATGCCGCGACCGACACCAGGGGGTTGCCCCCGCCGATGGCCAGGATGGCTTGGCTGATCGCCTCGAAGACCGGCAGGGCCGCAACCACCGCGCCGAATCCGACAAGGCTCGCCGTGCTGAAGATCGGCAGGACCGAAGCATCGGCACCCTTGTCCAGGCTCGTGCGCAGATCATCCAGGCGGTTCCAGTTGCTGGCGATGAGCAGAAGGATGGCGAGGAACAGCGCCACGATGACCGCCCAAACACCACGCACGGCCTCGATGGTCGTGGCTCCGAACCGTGGGTCGGCGAGGAAGGCGGTGTCCATCCGGGGGGCGATGACCTGGATGAACAGGAAGTTGCTGGCGATGACCACGACGACCGGCAGCACCGCCAGCGCCGCGGAAGGCAAGATTTCCGTGTCGCTGCGTTTTTGCGAGGTGGGTTCGGCGGAAAGTTCGGCGATGTCGAAACCCTCGCACTGCGCGCGTTCGCGCGTCGCGCGGTCCAGCACCGGAGTGCCGTCGACATGGTCGCCGTACCCCTCGCCGGAGGCCCTCGCGGCGGCGGCACGGCGCTCCAGCCACAGGACACCCAGAACGAACATCACGAGCCCGGTGACGATCCCGAGACCCGGCGCGGCGAAGGCCGTGGTGCCCAGAAAGGGCATCGGGATCGCGTTCTGGATCGCCGGCGTTCCGGGCAGGGCTGACATGGTGAAGGTGAAGGCGCCCAGCGCCAGGGTGCCCGGTATCAGCCGTTTCGGGATGTCGGCGTCGCGGAACAGCGCGGCGGCCACCGGGTAGATCGCGAAGGCGACGACGAAGGCCGACACGCCGCCGTAGGTCAGCACGGCGCAGCACAGCACCACCGAAACGACCGCGCGTTCCGGCCCCAGCCGGGCGCTGACCAGCCGGGCGAGGGATCGCGCCGACCCGGTGTCGTCCATCAGCTTGCCGAAGATCGCCCCGAGCATGAACAGGGGGAAGAAGGAGACGATGAAGGAGCCGGTGTTGGTCATGAAGATCTGGGTGTAGGCCCCGAGGATCGGCAGGCCGCCGGTCAGCAGAGCCGCGAGCAATGCGGCCGCCGGCGCCGCGATCAGCAGAGTCACGCCTCGGTAAGCCAGGACGATGAGCAGCGCGAGCGCGGCGAGGACGGAGGCGAGATCGATCATGGCGGTGGCTCCGTAGGGACCTTCTCAGGACGCTCCATGCGATGGAGTTTGGGCCGGCTCGGGGTAGCGCGCGTCGTAGGGATAGCGTGGAAAGTCCTTGCCGAGCTTCCGCCAGTCCGCCAGCCACCGTTCGGTGACGGTTCGTCCTTCCTCGCGAAGCGTCGCGAAATAGTCCGGGCAGCGGTTGAACTTCGAGGTGTGCTTGAGCCCCCAGGCGGTGTCGCGGGTCATCTTGATGGTCCGGACCGCGACGATCTTGTGGTTGTCCAGCGGCGGACGCCCGTTTCCGTATCGCTCGATCCATTGGTTGATCGTCATGATGGCGTCCAGTTCCTGGTTGAGCGACAGGTTGCCGGCCAGATCGTTCTCCCGGTCCCGGATGTCCTCGAGGCCGATGTTCGGCGACGCGGGATGGAACTCCTGGGGGTTGATGCGCACGATCCAGACCTCGTCCGGCTTCTCGTCCTTCACCCTGGCGTCGAGAAGGTCGCGCACCGGCGGATTGCGCGAATACAGGCCATCCCAATAGTACCCGTTGCGGGTGACGGTCCGGCCCGGCACGCAGGTCGGGAAGACCATGCCGGGGATGACCTGGGCGGGCAGGACCTCCGGAAGCGTCCCCGACGCCGCCACGCCTTCCAGCGAGATCGCCCGGCGCATGCGCCAGCGGGTGATGTCGTACTGGTTGATCTCCCGGCCGTCCGGCCGCAGGCCCATCTGTTCGAGGGTCTTGTTGGAATCGAAGACCTCGAAATTGCCGCTGAGCACTTCGATAGCGCCGGCGAGAATCCGGATGTCGGCTTCGGCCACCCGCGGCCAATCGATCGACCCGAAATCCGGACACAGGTCCTTCAGCAACTCCGTAAATCCAAGATACTGCCAGCGCGCTCCCATCATGTTGAGGCCGGCCATCCCGAATTTGCCGGCGCTGGAATAGGGGTTGGACGTCGGCAGCGGCAATCCCTGCGATTTCCATTCCAGCAAGGCGGCGACCAGACGGTTGTGGGCGGTCTCGACCGGGGTGGTCGCGGCGAAGGTCGTCCACAGGAAGTCCAAACGCTCGATCGCCTTTCCGATCGTGCCGCACGCCGTGTCGGCGGAGTTCGGGGCGAGGCCGTACCACGCCGCCAGCGCGCACAGCGCGCCCGCCGACGTGCCGCTGATCGCGACGATGTCGAAGGTGTCGCCGTCCCGCGGGTTCTCGTCCCAGCTCTGCTTCGTCATCAGGATGGTCCTCAGGACGCCCCAGGTGAACGCCGCGTGCGTTCCTCCCCCTTGGCAAGCGATTGCAATCCTCTTGGTGGGCATGTCTTCACCGCCTTCCCATGCGTCTAGGGAGACCGGTCGCTGGGCGACAGGTGGCTCGACTTGTTCCCGGCCTCTTCCCCCGTCAGGGTTTCCTCGATCCGCCCAAGCAGGTAGGGGAAGAAGGGGTTGGACGACATGCGGAGCAGGGCATCCATGCTGACGATCAGCGCTCCACGCTCCCCCCGCGCGGCCACCGCGCCCAGATGGATGCCGAAATCCTCGTTGGGGTCGGGGTGCAGACCGTAAAGGGAATCGGTCGTCGGGAACGGAAGGGCGACGTGCGAGAGGGAATAGACGTCGAAGGGATAGACCAGCCCCAATTCCTGCACCTGCTCCGTCTCCGTGCCGGCTTCCATGGTTCGCGCGACCACGTCGGTGCGCTCCGCATCGGCGTTGGTGATGATCGTGGTCCTGAACCGGCGGGGTGGGTCGGGCAGGATGCGCGCCAGCATGGTGTCCGACGCCGAACTCAGAAGCGGGCCGAATTTGGTGTTGCGGTTCACGTCGAACAGCACGAGTTCGCTGCCGTTGGCGGGCAGGTGGGCGTACAATCCGGACAGGATCGCCCGCGTGCTGACGGTGAAATCCATCACCGATTGGAAGGTGAGGATTGGTGCAAGCCCATCCAGCCCACCGCCCGCGCGGCGTGCGATTCTGCTCTGGAGAGCCGAGGTCAGCAGATGCGACTGCCGTGCGCCGTTGACTGGAAAAGAGTTGTACTTGAAGGGGTTGAACTCCGGCACAACGCTGAGCCACGCGGCTTTCGCGAAGGCGGGGAAGATCGCGGGCAATCCGGCCAGACCGGCGAACCGCGCGAATGCGGTGATTCCGATCATCGGCGAAATCAGCACGATGCGGTCAGGCCGCTTCAACTGGGCATCATCGAGGGCGTCGAGCGCATACATCAGAGCGAGCGCGCCACCATTCGAGAACCCGACCACATGGAGCGGTTGGTCCGGAGCGATGCGCCGCTGCGCTTCGCGCGCAGCCAGCCGGGTGGCCGCCAACCAATCCTCCCATTCGATGTCCGTCAGGCCTGCGGGGACCGTGCCGTGTCCGGGCAATCGAATGGCGATGGCGACGAAACCGTAGGTTTGATAAAGGCGGGCGATGTGACGAAGGCTGTAAGGTGAGTCGGTCAAACCGTGAAGGAACAGCACCGCTCCTTTGACAGGACCGTCGGGCTCAAGCACATAGGAACGATTCCAGTCCCTTGTGAACTGCCCGGGATAGGTCGGGCTTCCATCGAAATACCGGTTGACCGGAATGCGCTCTTCCGCAGGCAGCTTCTGGGTCACCTCTGATCGCACGCTCTCAAAGATGACGGCCTCGTTATTCAAGTATTCTGCCCAGCCGATATTTCCCAATTCCTTATAATTAAGCTCCTGAGGCACAAATGTGTGCCACTTTTCAAGCGGAAGGCCGCGTTGCGAATCATAAGCGCGCACGAAGAGAAGAACCGTCGCGCTCACGATGATTAGCGTGAGAATTGCCTTCGCAGTTTTCCAAGCCCATAGTTTCATGTAAGCATGACTTTCGAGTTTGGAGGATTCGCTTGTCCACCATAAATTAGGGCAACCATTTCGGAGACACCTCGATCCACGAGGCCCAAGGCGTTTGCGGAACGCGCCCATGCTGATGACTGACTTGACGGCACCCGTACACAGACCGGCACTCCGGTCATTGCGACCGACTGCAGGGCAATATTGAGGCAAAAATCATGCTGTTCTGTGATTGGGCATGCCCATACTATGTGAATGGCTTTCCTGATGAAAGACTTCCATATTGACTAATCCAGACATTCATTATGGGTTTTGGCTTCATGCACAGTGGCGCTGACGTCGCGTTGGTGATGCCAACCGTCTGCACTGTTGCCATCAGCCTGTTCCTGGATGGCTTGCCGGTTCTGCCGGGAGCACGACGAGAACGCCAGTCCTGGCGTGAAGCCTGACAGAACCCGCCATGGTCCATCGCCAACACTACCGACGGAGGGCTCGATGCCGGCCTCGCCGAGACGCTCGGCGTCGCGAATGGTTGGCCAGTCTTCAGAGCTTTGCGTGGGTCTGCGACGGCTTCATGTAACGATGCCAACTCGCTGTTCCGCCGATCACACAGCGCGGGTGCACTATATAACATAATCGCATACGGGATCGACAGCAGCGCATTTGATTTTATGCGCATCCCTGAATATCGTTCACATCCATTTCCCAGGGAACGAACGATGTCGACCACAACCGCAGCGGTCTCACGCTTCTTCTCGGAGTTCCAACTCAAGGACGCGCCAACCGACGTGCGTCACGAGGCCAAGCGGATCCTTCTCGATACGTTGGGTTGTCTTGTCGGTGGGCGGGCCTGCGAGATCGCGCCGACGTCCGACAAACTGGCGCTCCTGCTTGGGCAGCGTCTGGCGTCCGGGGGCAGCACGCTCATCGGACAGGGCAACACCACGTTGATTTCCGCGGTCTACGGCAACGCACGCATCGCCAACGCGCTTGATTTCGACGAAACCTTTCCGGTCGGCGTTCACTTCGGCGTCGCCGCGGTGGCGGCCGCTCTGGCGATGGCCGAGGAGCGTGGCGCCTCGGGCGACGATGTTCTGCGCGCCGTCATCGTGGGCTATGAACTGGGGGCGCGGATCGCGACCTACATCGGCCCGATGACCGAGGTGGTCGACGGCCAGGTGAGAGGCTTCTCGAAGGTCTGGGGCGTGGCGGCGCCGGTCGTGCTTGCCGCCATGGGGGCCGCCGCCGCGGTCGCGCGACTGGACGAGAGCCAGTTTGCCCAGGCCATCGGACTGGCCGTCTCGAACAGCCCCCTGCCCGCGGGGGCGCTGTGGTCCAACGCGGTCGATCTGCCCAACTGCAAATATTGTGACGCTGGTTGGTGTGCCGTCGCGGGGGTCTTTGCGGTGCTTTCCGTCGAATCCGGTTCGACGGGTTTCACCGACGCTCTCGATGGCCCCTACGGCCTTGCCCGAATGTGCGGGGTGCAGACCTTCGACGAAGGGAATCTGACGACCGGACTTGGGACGAGCTGGCTGATTTCCAACGTCACGTACAAGCCCTGGCCGACGTGCCGCTTCACCCACTATCCCCTGACGTCGCTCGCCCGCATTCTCCGGCGCGAGAACATCGCCCCGAGCGAGATCGAGGAGGTCGTGATCGAGACCGGCCCGATGGCGGCGTCGCCCCGGTTCACCAAGCCTCTGCCGCGCACCTTCGCCAGCCGCAGTTTCAGCTACCCCCATATGGTCGCCATGCTCGTTCGTGATGTTGCGGCGGGGCCGAAATGGCTGGATGCCGAGAGCGTCACGGACCCGGACACCCTGAGCATCGCGGAAAAGGTCCGTGTCGTCGCGCATGAACGAGGCAACGACTTCGCCCGGACGATGGAGGCCAACCAGATCCGCACCATGCCGGGTGGTGTGCTCGTCCGGACGGTGAAGGGTGAATTCCGCGACGAGGACGAATTCGCCCTTGGTGATCCGTGGACGGACCATTCCCGACTGAGCGATGCCGATCTCACGGAGAAGTTTCTCGGCATGTCGGGGAACGGTGCGGCCGATCTCGTTGACCGGATCCTCAACGTCGAGCGCGAACCTTCGGCACACGCGCTGATGCGGCGGCTGAATGAGTGTCTTGAGAGCACCCGTGCGAACGCCGCCTGATGCGTTGAACGGTCGCTTGATCGATGCAGCGATCAACGGCGGCGGCATCATCGGTACGGTGGCAACCCAGCATACGGCCGCGTGAGGACATGGTGTCCCGCTGGACGGGTGGATTTCGTCCCGGGTTCATCGAGCCGCTCCAGCCGGCCTGGGACGTCATTGACCGCATCGGTTCGGTGGCCCAACGATCAATAACATGCAGAACAGAGAGGCGTAGAATGAACCCGATTACTTTCAATCGCCGGCAGGCGCTGTCCTTGGTCGCTGCGGCTGCCACTCTGCCGATGAGCTTCCGCGCGCAGGCACAATCAACGACATCACAGTCGTCGGCGTCTCTGCTGCGAGCGGCGATCACCGGCTACACGGTCATCAACACGTTCGATCCCGCCAAGGTCACACAGCTGCCCGAAAGCTACGTCGTCTGGGCCGTGTTCAATGCGCTTGTCAAGTTCAACCAGAAGATGGAGATCGTTCCCGATCTCGCCGAAAGTTATTCTTTTATCGATCCCACCACGCTTGAGTTCAAACTTCGGAAAGGCGTGAAATTCCACGACGGAAGCGAACTGACGTCCGACGACGTGAAGTTCTCGCTTGAGCGCGTGTTGGATGAAAAGACGGCTTCGCCGAACCGCGCCAAGCTGTCGTCGATCAAGACGATTGAAACGCCGGACGCCCACACGGTTCGGATCATCACCCATGCGCCATTTGCGCCGCTCCTGACCTATCTGGCCAACACGCGCACGGGAACGCAGATCGTGCCGCGGAAGGCCGTCGAGAGGCTGGGCGACAAGTTCGATTTCCATCCGGTCGGCACCGGCGCCTATGTGCTCAAGGAGTGGAAGACCGGCAGCGGCGTCAAGCTGGAGGCGTTCCCGGACTACTTCGACGGCGCGCCGGCATTCCAGACCGTGTCGATGCCCTTGATCGGTGAGGAATCCAGCGGGCTGACGGCCCTGCAAGGGGGGCAGATCGATCTGACCTCGACGGCGCCGTTCGCTTCCATTCCGAACCTCGTCAAGGACCCGAAGATCAAGGTCTACAAGCAGACCGGCCTGAACGTCCGCTACATCGGCTTGAACGGCCGCAAGGCGCCATTCGACGATCCGCATTTCCGCCGCGCCCTCGCCATGGCGTTTGATCGCCAAGCCATGGTCCGCTCCGTTGTCTTCGGCGAGGGCAGCCCGGCCACCGGCCTGCTTCCGCCGGCCATCGCCAAGCCCGGCCAGCCGGTGCCGCCGTCGCTGACCTTCAACCCGGCCGCGGCGAAGGCCGAGCTTGCCAAAGCGAAGTACCCGGCCGACACCGAGATCAAGCTCCTGATCTGGGGTCCGACATGGTGGCGGAAGATCGGCGAATTCTTCGTCATCCAGGTCAATCAGGTTCTCGGCACGAAGATCCAGATCGAGGCGGGAGAAAGCAACGCCGTCTTCAGTCGACTGCGTTCGGGCGACTACCAGGCGGCGGTCTGGGGTTGGCTCGGCTTCATCGATGCCGACGAATATCTGGGCGATCTGCTCGGGAAGGACGGGTCGCGCAATTTCCACGGGTACAACAACCCGACGTTCGAGGCCCTGCTTGAGAAGGGCCGCAGCGAGGTCGACCCGGTGGTCCGGCGCGATGTGTACCATGAAGCGGAACTCCTGATGCTGGAGGACATGCCGCTGATTCCCTGTTTCAATTCCAATGTGCACAACCTGTCGATCCCGGCCCTGAAGGGATTCACACAGCTGCCCTATTCGAACTACGGCGACCAGTTCGCCAAGCTGCAACTCGGCTGAGGTTGACATGGCTTTCGCACTCCTACGCCATGCCGTGATGCGAAGCGCCGGGGTGATGATTCTGGCCCTGATGGGGGCGGCGGTGGTTTTTTTCGCCATGCGCGCCGCCCCCGGGGATCCGGCCTTGACCGCCCTTGGCGAAGGCGCCTCCACGGAAACCATCGCGGCCTTTCGGGCGCGGTGGAATCTCGATGAGCCTCTGATCGTTCAGTTCGGGCTGTGGGTCGCAAACGCCCTGCGTGGAGATTTCGGACAGTCGCTGTCGATCGCTTCCGGAACGGACGTGTACACGCTGCTCGCCGATCGACTGCCCAACACGCTTTTCATCGGCGTCTATGCCATCATCCTGGCGGTGCTGATTTCTCTGGTCGCCGGCACCGCGGCGGCGCTCAATCGGGGAGGGATCATCGACACCGTCGCAACGTCGATCGCGGCGGCCGGCATCTCCATGCCGGATTTCTGGATCGGCTATGTGCTCATTTACGCCTTCGCGCTCGGCCTGGGCTGGTTTCCGGCCTATGGCTTCATCTCGCCGGTGGAATCCTTGGGGGGCTCACTTCTCAGCGGATTTCTGCCGGCGCTTGCCATCGCGGCGCCGATGGCGGCCTCCTTCACGCGCATCCTGCGCTCCGCGCTGATCGACAACGCACACCGCGATCACGTGCGTGTCGCCCGATCGCTGGGGCACGGCCCAAGCTTCATCTTCCTGCACCATGTCCTGCGCAACGCGCTGATTCCCTTCGTCACCGTCATCGGCCTCCAGGTCCGCTACCTGCTTGGCGGCACCGTGGTCATCGAGCGCATCTTCGGCATCAACGGCGTGGGATCCCTGATGATCGACGCCGCCTTCGGGCGGGACTATCCGATCATTCAGGCCTGCGCCCTCACGTTCCTGCTGATCGTCCTGCTCGTGAACATCGTCGTCGACCTGATCTGCACCATGCTGAACCCGAGGATGCGATGATCCCTGTGCTGAAGCGGCTTGCCGCAAACAAGACTGCATTGACCGGGGCAATCATTTCAGTTCTGGTCGCGTTCGCCGTCATCTTCGGGCCGATGATCTCTCCCTATGACGGGGACGCCATGGACGTCATGGCCATGCTGGCGCCGCCGAGCCTCGCCCACCCGTTCGGCACCGACACGATGGGACGGGACGTCCTGACGCGGGTCCTTTACGGAGCTAGGCTGTCCCTTCTGATTTCCATCTCGGGCGTCGGCATCGCCGCCGTTCTGGGGTCGATGATCGGCCTGTTCATCGCGTACCGGCCGGGTTTCGTCAGCAACGTGCTGATGAAGGCGTCCGACCTGCTGTTCTCGTTTCCCAGCTTCGTCCTGGCGCTGTTCCTGATGGTGGTCCTGGGCTATGGCGTCTTCAACGTCGCGCTTGCGATCGCGTTGATCTACCTGCCGATCTTCGTGAGGCTTGCGCGCAATCTCGCGCAGCTCATCGTGATGGAGCCGTGGGTGCAGGCGGCGAAACTGTTCGGTCAGCCCACCCATTCGATCCTGCTGCGGGAGCTGTTGCCCAACGCCGTTTCCCCGCTTTTGGTGCAAGCGACGATCGGCGTTGCCTTCGGCATCGTCATCGAAGCGGGGGTCAGCTTTCTCGGCCTGGGCGTCCAGCCGCCGGCCCCGTCCCTCGGGCTCGTGATGTCGGATGGGCGCGAATACTTCAACACCGCGCCCTGGGTGCTCACCATGACGGGCCTGGCCATTTCCATCGCCCTTCTCGGCCTCAATCTCCTCGGCGACGGCCTGAGGGACCTGACCGATCCGAAACTGAAGGAGCGCCTGTCGTGATGCCGACTCCCCTTCTGCGCGTGCGTGACCTGAGAACCTCCTTCGGCTCGGGCGATCGGAGATCCGAGGTCGTCAAAGGCGTCTCCTTCGATCTGAACAAAGGCGAGGTGTTGGGCCTCATCGGCGAGTCCGGATCGGGGAAAACGGTGACGGGACTGAGCGTTCTCCAGCTTCTGCCCGACAACGCCCATGTGGAGGCGGCGGAACTGACCTACAACGGCCGGTCGCTGGCCGAGGTCGGCGCCAAGGACATGCAACGCCTTCGCGGCGCCGATCTGGCGATGATCTTCCAGGACCCCGTGGGCTCGTTCAATCCCGCGAAGACCATCGGCTGGCACATCGTGAAGGCGCTGGGCCGGCATTCCGTCGGGCCATCTGGGGATCTGAAGCCCGGCGACTTGAAGGCGGTGGCCGCCGAGCTTCTGAAGCAGGTCAACATCCGGGAGCCGGAACGCACCATGGCGTCCTATCCGCACCAGCTGTCCGGCGGGATGCTGCAGCGCGTGCTGATCGCGATGGTGTTCGGACTGAATCCGAAACTGGTGATCGCCGACGAGCCCACGACCAATCTCGACAATCTCGTGGAACGCCAGATCCTGGAACTCATCCGGAGCCAGCAGCGGCAACACGACACGGGCGTCCTGTTCGTCACGCACGACCTGACCGTCGCGCGGCATCTGTGCGACCGGGTTGCGGTCATGTACAGCGGCCGCATCGTCGAGATCGGCCCGACGGAGCGCATCCTCGAACGGCCGGCGCACCCCTACACGGCGGGCCTGCTGGCGACGGCGCGCTCCCTGGAGAAGCGCGACGCGGCCCTCTATGAGATCAAGGGCGAGCCGGGCGCCACGAGCTGGGCGAAGCGCTGCGCCTTTTCGGCGCGCTGCCCCCAGGTGACCGACCGTTGCACGGCCGCGGAGCCGACCGAGCGCACGGTGGAGGCTGGCCACAGCGTAAGGTGTTTCAATCATGCTGCATAACGCGATCAACGCGATGCCGGTCGGCGCCTCTCCGCTCATCCGCATTCGCGACGCCGTTCTCGAATTCAAGATCGGCAAGGCCTGGGGTGCCAAGCGAGACCTCCGTGTCCTCGACGAGATTTCGCTCGACGTGAACGAAGGGGAAATCATCGCTCTTCTCGGAGAATCCGGCTCGGGCAAGACCACGCTCGGCAAGGCGATGCTCGGTCTCCACCCGCTGACCTCCGGGAGCATCAAGGTCGCCCCCCCGAAGGCCGCGGCGCCGCGCCGTCAGGACGCGCACGATCTGCAGATGGTGTTCCAGGATCCTCTGTCCTCGTTCAACCCGCGCTTCACCGTCGGTTCGTCGATCGCGTTGCCGCTGCGCTTGCATCTGAAGCTGTCCGAGGAAGCCATTGTCGAACGGCTCGCCGAGCTTTTGGGCCGGGTTGGCCTCAACGCGGGCTTCGCTCATCGCTACCCGCATGAGATGTCCGGTGGTCAATTGCAGCGCGCCGCCATTGCGCGCGCGCTGGCGCTGTCGCCGCGCCTGATCGTCGCCGACGAGGCGGTGTCGAAGCTCGACGTCTCCGTGCGCGCCCAGATCCTCAACCTGATCAAGTCGCTGAACCGTTCGGAGAAGATCGCGTTCGTCTTCATCACGCACGATCTCGGTGTCGCGCAGTTTCTCGCCGACCGCGTTGCGGTGATGTATTTCGGCCGGATCGTCGAACTCGGCCCCGTCGACCAGGTCATGGACAGCCCGCGCCATCCGTACACGGCGATGCTGATGAACGCGCGCAAGGGACAGGCCCCGGTGGCGGAGGAAGCCAAGCGGAGTGCGAAGGGCTGCAATTTCGCGAACCGCTGCCCGCGCGCGCTTGGCAAATGTCACGACGTCCGGCCCGAGGTGACCGCGTTCGGCGACGACCACGAATTCCGGTGCTTCAATCCCGTCTAGCGGCCTGCTCCAGCGGCAAAAGAGGACATCCGATGAGAACCACTGATCGTGCAAAGCCGTCCGTTGCCGTGGTGGTCGGCGGAACGAAAGGAATGGGACGGGCCGCGTCGCTGGCTCTGGCTCAGGACGGTTTCGCTGTCTTCGCCTGCAGTCGGGACCTGAAGGACGTCGATGCCCTGTGTGAGGAGGGGCGCCAAGCGGATCTGCGGATCGACGGGGCCGTCTGTGACGTCGCGGACGAAGCGGCCCTGAACGGCTTCATCGATGCGGCCGCCCAAAGGCATGGCCGCATCGACACGCTCGTTTTCGCCGCAGGCCGGGCCTACCCCGGCAATGCGCTCGAACTCACGAGCGAGGACTGGGATTCCTGTTTCCGCCTCAACCTGCGCGCGCCGTTCCTCGCGGCGAAAAGGGCCTTGCCGGTGATGATCTCCGGCGGCGGAGGCTCTCTGGTGTTCGTCTCGACGATCTGGGCCTTCACGACGCCGTGCGACCGCTTGGCCTATCTGACGGCGAAGTCCGGATTGACGGCGCTTGTCCGCGGGCTGGCGGTCGATCACGGTGGCCAGGGAATTCGTGCCAACGCGGTCGCGCCAGGCTATGTCGACACGGAGTTTCTCCGGCGGTCCATCGAAATGGTTCACGGCAGCGCGCAAACACCGGAGGTTCTGGCGAACGTGCTCAAGGCCCATCCCATGGGACGGATGGTCCGGCCGGAAGAGGTCGCCGAGGCGATAAGTTTCCTTGCCAGCGAACGGTCCAGCGGCTTTAACGGCCAGACCTTGATCGTGGACGGCGGGGCGGCGACCAAGTTCTCGCTGGCCGATGCCTGGCGTCGAAACGGATAAACGGCCGCGTTGGCGGGGGGCCAGTATGGTGACGGATGCCGAGAAGACGCCGAAGGGCAGTGCCCGCGACATCGGCTATGGCCAGGTGCGGTTGAGCGTTCGCCAGCTTGAGGCGTTTCGGGCCTTCATGCTCGCCCGCACCACGAACGGCGCGGCCGCGATCCTCGGCATTTCCCAGCCGGCGATTTCGCGATTGATCGAACAGCTCGAGCGTTCGCTGCGCTTCGAGCTGTTCGACCGCAAGAACGGCCGCCTCGTCCCGACGCCCGAGGCGGACATCTTCTTCGAAGAGGTCGAGCGGACGTTCGTTTCCGTCGACAAGATCTCGGAGATCGCGCGCGATATCCAGGCGGCCCGCATGGGCAGCCTCACCGTCGCAGCCATGCCGGCTCTGGCGCACGCGTTTCTGCCGACGGTCATCGCGCGCTTCGCCGCGCAGCACCCCCGGGCGCGCATTTCGGTGCTGGTTTTCCCGTCCACGAAGATCGAGGAGTTGGTCTCGGCCCATCACGTCGATTTCGGCCTGGGCGAGTTTCCCTTCGTCCGCAGCGGCATCGACGCCGCGGAGTTCTGCTGCACGCCCTACATCCTCGCCATGCCGGCCGGGCACCCGTTGGCAGCCCTGCCGACGGTGTCGGTGACGGATCTGGCGGGCGTGCCGTTCATCTCGCTCAGCAGCAACACGGCGGCCCGGCACGCCATCGACCAGCAATTCCTGATGGCCAACGTGCCCCGCGAGCAATATTACGACGCCCAGAACTCCGGGGTCATCGCGGGCATGATCGCCCAAGGGCTCGGCGTCGGGCTGATCGATCCCTTTACGGCGCGGGATTTCCAGGGCCGCGGGATCGACGTGCGGCCGTTCGAACCGAACATCCCCTTCCGCGTCGGCGTCCTCCACCCCGCCCATCGTCCGCTTTCCCGGGTCGGCCGCGAATTCCTCGGAATGCTTCAGGCGATCCGGAAGGAATGGGGGGTCAAGTAAGGCGGCCTCCCTCGGATGCCGTTCCACCCACCGCATCCGCGAGCGCGTGCGTCCGCGCCGCGCAGCCGCGACGAGTGGCGGAGCGCTAGGAAAATCCATGAATCTCAGTCACTTCGAAGCCTTTCGCGCGGTCATGCAGACAGGAACCGTAAGCGGCGCGGCGGAAATTCTCGGGCGCAGCCAGCCGGCGGTGAGCCGTATGATGGACCGCCTGGAGTATGAAATCGGCCTGACCCTGTTCGTCCGCCGTAAAGGCCGGGTATCGCCGACCGCCGCGGCGCATCATCTGCTGGACGAGGTGGAGCGTGCCTTCGTCTCGCTGTCCTCCCTGCAGGACTTCGCCCGCCGCCTGCAGGAAGGCGAAGAGAGCGAGGTGGCCTGCTCCGTCATGCCGGCGCTCGGCATCGACTTCATGCCGCAGGTCATCAGCCGCTTCCACGCCAGCCATCCGCGCACGCGCGTCACCCTGAACGTCCGCATGTCGGTCAATGTCGAGGATTGGGCGGCGACCCAGCAGGTGGATTTCGGCCTGGCGGAGACGCCCTTCAAACGGTCCGGTTTCCGCACGGAGCTGTTCAGCGAAGTTCCCTACGTCGCCGCCGTCCACGCCGATCATCCGCTGGCGAAGCGCGGCGAGGTCCGCGCGCGCGATCTGGCGGAGTTTCCCCTGCTGTCATGGTCTCCCTTCGCCACCGTGAGCCGGATGCTGGAGGACGTGATGCAGAGCGCAGGGGTGCGGCCGCGGCCCATCTGCACCACCACCTTCTCCTCGTCCATCTGCGGTATGGTCAGGCGTGGGCTCGGCGTTGGAATCGTGGACCCTTTCACCGCCGCGGCGCAGAAGGGCAACGGCCTGTGCGTGCTGCCCTTCGTGCCGGACATCCCTTGCCGTGTCGCCCTGCTGCTGCCCGATACGCGCCCGCCGACGCCGCTCGCGAGCGCGCTCATCCGATACGCAAAGGAAGAGCGCGACCTCCTGCTGGGGGGGCTTTTCGACAAAACATGACTATGCGGATCACGCATAACGAAGGGAGTTCTTCTCATTTTGCGCAAACCCACCGCTGCCGCCTAATGGTCTCCGACGCTCCCCGTTACCGACGAAGGTCAGAGGCGATGGCACAAACCACAGTGGCCGGCACACGGATCAGGCAGCAGGAGCTGCCATGCGATGAGCCACTGTACGACTCCGTGATCATCGGCGGCGGCATCAACGGCACGGCGGCGGCCCTGGAATTGAGCCGAGCGGGATACTCCGTGCTGTTGTGCGAGAAGGGCGACTTTGCCGGCGGTGCGAGCGGGCGGTCCTCCCGGATGCTGCACTGCGGCCTGCGCTACTTCGAAACGCCCAGCCCGGTGCGCGATTTCGCCATGCATCCACGGCGCTTCGTCTCGGCGCTGTCCATGGCACGGGCGGCCATGGAAGCTCGCGCGGACCTCGCGCAGGACGACCGCGTGGCGACACGGCCGATCACCCTCTGCTTTCCCATCTGGCCCGACAGCCCCGTCCAGCGCTGGCACCTCTCGGCGGGCCTGCGGCTCCTGCAGGCGCTGCACACCAAGGGTCCGCCCCTCGATGCCCGCATCCTCGGCGCGGCCGAGGCGCGCCGGCATCCCTTGGCGCAGGACCTGCGCGATCTCGATCGCCTGCAGGCCATGGCGGCCTTCCGCGAATACCTGTTCGTCCATCCGGAGCGCCTGTGCCTCGACGCGGCCCTGGATGCGGAAGCCCACGGCGCGACGATGGAGCTTTTCACAACGGCGCGGATCGCCGACCGGCAGCCGGACGGCACGTGGCGGGTCGCGCTGGATGCGCCGCAGGGGCAGCGCCATGTCCGGGCGCGCACCGTGATCAACATGGCGGGCACCTGGATGGAGTCGGCGGGCGACATCCCCGGCCGTCTGGTGCGGGGGACCAAAGGCGCCCACATTGTCGTCCGTCTGCCGGAGCGCTACCGCGACCACGGCATCGCGACCATGCATCGCGGCGGCCATCCCTTCTACTGCCTGCCGCTCGGCGACGAGTTCTTCTACTTCGGGCCGACCGAAACCCCCTTCGAGGGCGATGCGACCGACGTCGCCGCCGATCAGGAGGACATCGACTTCCTGCTGGCCGAAGCCAACCATCTGCTGCCGGGCCTGGGATTGACGCGCGCCGACGTGCACCAGACCTGGGCGGGCGTACGGCCGCTGACCTGGGACCCGCAGCGCCCGATGGGCGCCCGCGAGCGCATCCTTCACGACCTGGAAGGCCGTGGCATGCCGAACGTCCTCGCCATGACCGCCGGCCCCGTCATGAGCCACCGCAGCGCCGGCCGCGAGATCCTGGACAAGGTTCGCGGGCGGCTCGGCAGCCGCGAGCCGGTGAATGCGCAGTCCCCGGCCAAGCCTTCGGCGGTCGGCGCGGACTCCATCCTGCCCGGCCGCGGAGCCGTGCCGAGGCAGGCGCTTCTGGATGCCGTGACGCGTGAACACGCCCGCGACCTCTACGGCGTGCTCGTGCAACGCACCGGCCTAGTCTGGCGGGGGCTGCTCAGCCGCGAGGATGCGGCCGCGGTGGCCGACGTGATCGCCGGTCCGCTCGGCTGGTCGGACGACGACAAGGCGCGGGAGGTCGATGCCTTCCTGGCGCTCCAGGCGCGGCGCTTCGCCCCGCCGGCAGAAACGGCATCGCGGCCATAAGCCGGGGAAACCACCGATCAACATTCGCGCGCAGAGCGGCGGTATCCGGAGTCAAGGCTTCGGAACCGAAGCCCCCTGCGCCCACACTGAGTGTCACGAGACATGCTCGACCAGGCCATCACGACGACGCACGACCCTCTGCTCGAAACGCTGACCATCAAGAAGACGGTCTTCCGCAACCGCATCATGAGCACCAGCCACGCCTGCGGCCTGGAAGAGGACGGGATGCCCAAGGAGGCCTACCGCGCCTATCATGTGGAGAAGGCCCGCGGCGGCATCGCGCTGTCCATGTTCGGCGGGTCGTCCAACGTCGACCGCGACAGCCCCAACATCTTCCGCCAACTCGATGCCGGTTCCGACGCGATCATCCCCCACCTGCAGCGCTTCTCCGAGGCCATGCATGCCGAGGGGGCCGCGCTCATGTGCCAGATCACCCACCTTGGACGGCGCGCCGACCCCTACGCCCAGGACTGGCTGCCGGCCATCGGACCGTCCGCCCTGCGCGAGACCCTGCACCGCGCTATCCCGCGCGAAATGGACGATTACGACATCGAGCGCGTGGTGAAAGCCTACGCCGCCGCCGCCCGCCGCTGCTGGGAGGGTGGCCTCGACGGAATCGAGACGCTCGCGGCCGGTCACATGATCGGCCAGTTCCTCTCGCCCAAGACCAACCAACGCACCGACCGCTTCGGCGGCAGCCTGGAAAACCGCATCCGCTTCGGCCTCATGGTCCATGAAGCGATCCGCAAGGCGGTCGGCGACGACTTCCTGGTCGGCATGCGTTTCGTCGTCGACGAAGGCATAGACGGCGCCCTGAAGGCGAACGACTGCATCGCCGCCGCCGAGATCCTCAAGCGGGAAGGGGCGGTGGATTTCTTCAACGCCATCTACGGTTCGATGGACACGGCGCGGGCCCTGACCGAGGAGAACATGCCCGGCATGGGCACACGCATCGCTCCATGGGTGACCGCCGTCGGCGCCTTCCGGCGCGAGATCGGACTTCCGGTGTTCCACGCCGCCCGCATTTCCGACATCGCCACCGCCCGCTATGCCGTCAGTGAGGGGATGGTGGACATGGCCGGAATGACGCGTGCGCAGATCGCCGACCCCTATCTGGTGACGAAGCTGGCGCGCGGCGAGGAGCATCTGATCCGACCCTGCGTCGGGGCGACGCACTGCCAATCGCCCTACCGCCCCCGGTGCCTGCACAACGCCGCGACCGGACGCGAGCTTGCCCTGCCGCACGTCGTCCGCCCCACCACCGGGCCACGCCGGCGCGCGGTCATCGTCGGCGCCGGCCCCGCGGGGCTGGAGGCGGCGCGCGTGCTGGCGGAGCGCGGCCATGACGTGTCGGTGCACGAAGCCGCTGCCGAGGCGGGCGGACAGGTGCGCATCGCTGCCGAAGGGAAGTGGCGCCGCGACATCATCGGGCTGGTCGACTGGCGGGTGGCGGAACTGGAGCGCCTGGGCGTGACCGTGTCCTACAACGCCTACATGGAAGCCGCCGACGTGCTCGCGCTTGAACCGGATCTCGTCATCGTGGCGACGGGCGGACTGCCGCAGACGGAGTTCGGCGAAGGGGCGGATCTGGTGGTCCCCTCCTGGGACATCATCGGGCGCCAGATTCCGCCGGCGGCGGAAGTTCTGATTTTCGACGGAACCGGTCGCCATCCGGCTCCGCTTGCCGCCGAACGGGCGCATGCGTCCGGGTCGAAGATCCATTACTTCAGCATCGACGGGTTCCTGGCGCAGGAACTCACCTACGCCGAGCGGACCCGGTGGAAGCAGGAATTCATCCGCATGGGGATCACCCCCAACCTGGAGCATCGCCTGGTGAAGGTGGCGCGCGCCGGCAATCGTTTCGCGGCGACGGTGCTGGATGAACTGACGCACGACCTGCGTGAGATCCAGGTCGACCAAGTCATCGTCGAGATGGGGACGGTGCCGATGGACGACCTGTTCGAAGGGTTGCGGACCCATGCCGGCAACCGCGGCGTCACCGACATTCCAGCCCTGCTGGCAAACAAGCCGCAACCCATGCGCAACGAAGGGTTCGAGCTGCATCGCATCGGGGATGCCGCCGGAAGTCGGAATGTTCATGCTGCCGTGCTCGACGCCCTGCGGCTGGCTCATGTGTGCTGAGCGCCCTGTGGCAGGCGGCGTTTGCGAGACGGCGCGCATGTCGCGCAGGGCGGCAACTCTCTGGACATGGATCGCGCGTCGGCGCGCTGCGGGGACGCACTGTTTTCGCTTGGTGGCTGGCCTCAGGACGTTGCGCACCTCGTCGTGCGCCAAGCGGAACCGGTGAGCGCCGGTGTGACGCAGCGCTTCAACCAGCAGGACTCAGACCGGATGGGCGACAGGTCTGCCATGGTCGTCGATCAGCAGCGTGCCGCAGCCGGTGTCGTGCACCGCGTGTCCGGCAACGCGACGAGATCACGATGGGAAGGGGTTTGGCCGAACCGGCACGATCACAAAAAGCGTTGTCATCGCCCCCGCAGCCCATCCGCGAGCAGTGCTTCCAGCTTGGCGGGATCGATTGGCTTGTGCAGCATGCGAATGCCGGTCCGCCCAGCCTCGGCCAGCCGTTCAGCCGAGGTGTCGCCGGTCACCAGAACTGTGACCGGTGTGCCGCCTCGGCGGGCTTCGCTGATGATGGCCACGCCGGTCTCTCCCGCACCCAGGGAGTGATCGGCGATCAGGATGTCGGGTGGAGCCCCGAACTCCTTCAGCATGGTCCGGGCCTGCGCAAGCGTGCGGGCAGTGTGCACGGACACGCCCCAGCTCCCCAGAGTGACCTCCAACGCTTTCAGGACCATTGGTTCGTCGTCCACCACCAGGGCCGTCCGGCCCCGCAACGTCCCGCCGAGCGCCCCCTCCCCAGCGGTTGGGACCTGCGCCTCCTCGTCCGCCAGCGGAAGCGTCAGGCTGAAGGTCGACCCGATACCGGGTTTGGAGCGGACCGTCACCCGGGTCGCCAGCAGATCGGCGACCCGCTGCACGGTGGCGAGGCCGATGCCGAAGCCGCGCGCATGCTCACCGGTCGCATTGCCGATCTGGTAGTAGGGATCGAAGATACGCTCCATCTCCTCCGGGGCGATGCCCCGCCCAGTGTCGGTCACGTCGATCGCCAGCCGGTCCCCCTCGACCCGGGTCCCCACCGTGACCCCGCCCTGTTCGGTGTATTTGACGGCGTTGGAGATCAGATTGCGCAGCACCAGTTCCACCAGCAGCGGGTCGGACCGGACCGATCGGGCAACTGGCGGCATGTGCAACCACAGCTTCGCCTCGCGCGCCGGTCCCTGGAATTCGCCGTAGAGACGCTTCAGCAACTCGTCGAGGTCGAAGACCCGCGCCTGCACCGTGAGCAGGCCGGCGTCGAGCCGCGCCACCTCCAGCAGCCCGCTCAGCATGCCCGTCAGGCTGGTCATGCTGTCTGACAGCGGCTTCAACAGGTCGCGCGCCTTCAGGTCGAGCGGCTGCCGCCGCAGAAGCTCGAGAAAGAGGTTGGCCGCCTGCACCGGCTGGCGCAGATCATGGCTGACCGAAGCGAGGAAGTTCGACTTCTCCCGGCTCGCCGCCTCGGCCGTGTCGCGCGCCTGCTGCAGCAGGGCTTCGGCGTGCTTGCGGTCGTGGATGTCGGTCGAGGTGCCGAACCAGCGGGCAATCTCACCGCTGTGCGGGTCGCGGTAGGGCAGGCCGCGGACCAGGAACCAACGGTATTCCCCTGTCTTCGAACGGAGACGATGTTCGACGAGATAGAGGCTGTCCGAGCGCTGCGCCTCTTGGAAGCGCTCGGTCGTCAGCGCCGCATCGTCCGGATGGATGAAGTCGGCGATGACGTCCGACACCGTGGTTGGCGCCCCCCGGGGATCGTAAGCGACGCCGGTGTAGTCGGCCCATTGCCGGTTGAAGAACTCGACCCGCCCCTCGGCGTCGGTGATCCAGACGATCTGCGGCACGGCGTCCGCCATCAATCGGAACCGCGCCTCGCTCTCGCGCAGGGCCGCTTCGGTCTCCCGCCGGGCGGTCAGATCGGCCGTGACCGCAAGGAGGTGGCGCTCGTCACCATTGCCGGGCACGATCGTGATGCCGCTGTTCGCCCAGACATGCGTCCCGTCGGGTCGCCGGTAGCGCTTGTCGAGCGCCACGGTCTCGCCCGTCCGCAAGGCCTGTTCGATGGCGGCGTGGCTCGCCGCCAGATCATCGGGGTGGGTGACGTCGGCGACGGACAAGCCCACGACCTCCTCCCGCGCCCGTCCCAGGATGCGGCAGAGTTCGTCGTTCACGCGGAGGAAGCGGCCATCCAGCGTGAGTTCCGACAAGCCGACCGCCGCGCGCGCGAAGAGAGCGGACAGCCGCGCCTCGCTGCGCCGCAGCGCCTCGTCGGTGCTTCGGCGGGAGGTGATGTTGCTGGCGGTCCCAAACCACTCGCAGACCTCGCCATCCGCATCCAGGATCGGCACCGCGCGCGAATGCGTCCATCCCAGTGATCCGTCGGCCTGCCGGACCCGATGCTCCAGATCGAAGGCGCTCTTGGTCCGGATGGCTTCCCGTACGGCCTCGAGAAGCTGCGGCTGGTCGTCCGGATGAATGTACTGCTCCAGCCACGCCTTGTTGCCGTCCGTTGTGTCGGTGAGGAAGCCGTGCCCGTCGAGTTGCCGCAGTTCCGTCCAGTCGACGTTCATGCGGTAGATGGCGTAGGAGGACGCGCTCACCAGGGCGCGGAAGCGGCTCTCGCTGTCGCGCAAGGCAAGTTCGGTCCGCTTGCGTTTGGTGACCTCATGCACCGTCACCAGGACGCCCGCGATGTTCCCGGCATCGTTGCGGACCGGACTGTAGGTGAGGTCGAACCAGGTTTCCTCCGGGACGCCGTTGCGCTTGAGGATCAGCTTCTGATCGTCGAACCCTCGGGATTCACCGCGGAACACGGCCTCGTAGATCGGACCGTTGAAATCCCAAACTTCGGGCCAACACTCGCGGGTGGGTTGGCCGAGGGCGCGGGGATGCTTGCCAGCGGTGATCTCAGCGTAGCAATCGTTGTAGATCTGGATGAGGTCGGGTCCCCAGAGAACAATCATGCCAAGCGGGGAGGCGAGGATCAGGTCGACGACCACCCGCAAGGACAGTGGCCAGTTCGCCTTCGGTCCGAGGGGCGTCGCAGCCCAATCATGGGTTCGGATCAGCGCTCCCATGGTCCCGCCGCCACTGGGCCAATCCAACTCCGAAGCGATGACGTCACGGATCATGGCCACCGCTTGAGGCAGAGGGCTGGGCAAGCGACGCCGGCGGCAGCGCAACGCGCTCCTGAAGCAGGCGCAACCCGTCCCGAACCACCTCGCTGGCCGTCTGGTAGCGGCCGGACGCCACCAGGGTCTGGACGAAGCGGTCGAGTTCCGGGGTGAGGGAAACGCTCTGGCTGATGCGCCTGGACATGGGACCATCGCAACGGAAAGGAAACGGTGCCACAGAGTACGACACAGAAATAGAGCCCGGAAGTCGCCCGAAGGGCATGGTACCTCCGGCCATGGCTTTCCGAAGGCCAGAGGAGCGGCGGCAATACAGAAGACAATGCAACCGGCGAGGCCGGGCGGCAGGCCGGGCTGGATTGTTCTTGGATCAAAGGCATTGGAACGCGAGCATTGATCGGCATTGAAACAATTCTAGAGCGCTGGATACGGACGTCTGATCAAAGATCCGGCTGTGTCCCACTTGCGAAGCGGCATGAATGGCACCGCTGCCTTGCCGGTTGTTTGGCCGCCGGGAAATGGCTGGCCCATCGGCACGCCATGGGCGCGGCGACGCTGGACATGCGGATTTTTGCTAATGGCACCCCATGGAACTGGGCAGGCCCACGGTGGCGCAAAATAACGTGCCGTCGGGGTGACGGGAAGTGCCTCGCCTGCTGTTGACGCTGGAAAAGGGACGGCCGCCGCCCGATGTTGCGGGGAGCAAGCTCCGGTTCACCGGTTGGACGACCGGGCTGCAAGCCATTCCCGCAGTCCATCGAACGGCGGTGCCGGTCACCAGCAACCTATCGCTGCACAGACCCTTGTCCCCAGAGGCTCCGAAACCGTCCCAGGCCAAAGCCTCCACTTCCAACCGCCGGGGGCAGCATCGAAAGCGCCATTGAGCGCCGCCTTATGGGGCGACCGAAACCCCGGTCCTGGAAGAGGAACGAGGCGAAGACGGTTCACTTGAGCAAGGCAGAGCCATGAACGCACAACCGCCCCAGCATGGCGGAGATCGTGCGGAGAAGTCCGCAAACCCGCCAACCTACCCGCCGCCATCCCCCGGCTTGAGCGCCGTGCTCGAACGGAACATCCAGGCGCTGCACCAGCGCAGGGAACGGGAGGAGGTCGAGGCGACCGCGGAGGAGCGGATTGCCGATGCGATCACCCGCTTCACCGGCAGCATGACGTTCGTTTATCTGCATTTGGCATTCTTTGGTTTCTGGATCATCGCCAACCTGGGGTGGGTGCCCGGTGTTTCGCGCTGGGACCCTTCCTTCGTCGTCCTGGCAATGATCGCGTCCGTGGAGGCCATCTTTCTGTCCACCTTCGTGCTCATCAGCCAAAATCGGATGTCTGAGGTTGCCAGCAAGCGGGCTGATCTCGATCTGCAAATCAGCCTGTTGGCGGAGCACGAAATCACCAAACTGACGGCCCTGGTGTCGTCCATGGCCGATCACATGGGGGTGAAGACGGACGTTGACTCCGATCTGGACGTCATCAAGCAGGATGTCGCCCCCGAAGCGGTGCTTGACCAGATTGAGGCCAAGAAATCATCCAATAAGCCTGCGGCCGGGGAGCCGTGACGGACTGCTTGCACCGCTTTATTGAAGGGGCAATGCCGCACTCGTGATGCGGCCGGCCCTTCGCATCGCGCCTTCCAGTTCCCGTTCCAACGTGTCCGCGCGATGCGCGGCGGTGTGGTGTTCCAGGACTCGCCGCCGGGCTCTTGCGCCCATCTCTTGGCGGGCATTGTCGTCCAACTGGTGAAGGGCGTGCAGAACGTCGCCGGACGTGTGGGCGAGAATGATCTCCCGGTTCGGCTCCAGCAGCGCGTCGAGGCCGTCCCAACGGTCGGAGATGATCGGAGTGGCGCAGGCGGCGGCCTCGAACAGCCGGACGCTGGGGCTGTGGCCGGCGCGGATCATGTCCTCGCGCGTCACGTTCAAAGTGAAGCGGCTGGCCGCATAGAAGGCGGGATGCTCGGCTGGAGGAACATGATGCCGACGTTCGACATTTCCGGGCCAGGCGATCCCGTCGGGGTATTGCGGACCGGCAACGACGAAGCGCAGCGACGGCGCACGCCGGGCCGGCTCCAGCAGCAACCGCTCCAGCGTCGGTTGCCGGTCGGGGCTGTAGGTGCCGAGATAGCTCAGATCCCAGCGCTTGGGTGTCGGCAGGGGCACGTAGGCGTCGGCATCCACGGAGCAATGGAGCGCGCGCGCCGCCGGCGAGCCGTAGCGGGACTCCAGCCGCTCCAGCGTCGGTCCGCCCGTGAAGGAGAAATACACGTCATAGCCGGGAATGAGGGCAGGGGTGAGATACTCCTCGTCGCCGCGTTCCAGCTTCGCCAGGGTCACCGGCGTGTCGATGTCGTAGAAGGCGACGATCCCCTGCGCGATTTCCTGCGCCCAACGGCCGACGGCGACACCATCGGGCACGTAGGAACCGACGAGCACCGCGTCGGCCTCCTCGACCATTCCGGCCCACCGCCGCAGGTCAGCGAGATCCTTGTAGAAGGCCAACCGGCAATAGCCGGGATCGGCGAGATCGCGATTCTGCGCGTACCAGGGAACGTCGCGCTCCAGGAACAGGATCTCGTGGCCGCGTGCGGCGAACGCCTTGAGAAGGGCGCGGAAGGTGGTGGCGTGGCCGTTGCCCCAGGAGGAGGACAAGCTCAGCCCCAGGACGACGAGCTTCACGCCGCGCTCCTTTCCCGCCGGGCCGCCAGGGCTTCGCGCAGCAACATGTCAACCTCCGTGCCGCGCCGGGCGTAGGTGTGTTCCGCAAGGGCACGACGCCGCGCGGCATCGCCGATGGCACGGGCACGGGCCGGGGTGAGGGCGCGCAGATGATCGGTCACGTCCTGGCCGTCGCGGGCGATGAGGATCTCCTCGTCCGGGGTGAGGAACAGTTCGACCCCCGTCCAAGCGTCCGTGATCAGGCAGGCCGCCGCTCCGGCAGCCTCGAACACCCGCGTGGCGGGCGAGAAGCCGACCTCGGCCATGCTGTCGCGGGCGATGTTCAGAACCGCCAGCGCCGAGCTGTTGAAGGCGTTGTGGTCGGCGGTGCCGACATGGCCGATGTGGGTGACGTTGGCCGGCAGCCCCTTCGTCTCCCAGCCGCTGCCGCCGATGATGCAGCGCCTCTGGGGGTTGTGAGCGGCTGGCTCCAGGAAGAAGCGCTTCACACGCTGCTCGCGGTCGGGCAGGCGGTTGCCAAGAAAGCTGAGATCGGCGGCGAATCGCGATTGGGTCGGAGCGGGATGGTGCGTCGCCGGGTCCAGCGCGTTGTAGATGGGGCGGCACAGGCGGGCGCCCATCGCCTCGTAGGCTGCGATCACCGGCGGGCCGCCGCCGTAGGTCAGCACGGCGTCGATTTGAGGCAGCCGGCGGCGCAGGGGATGGCCCGGCGCCTGCCGTAGCTCGGCCAGGGTGGCGGGGGCGTCGACATCCCAATAGACACGCAAGGCGTGGGGAGCGGCGGAATCCATCACGCCGTCGAGCAACTCGTCGTCGAAGACGCCGACGCCGTTCGCCTTTACCACCACATCGGCCTCGGCGGCGCGGGCGATCACGGTGCGGCAGGCGTCGGCGGTGGCCTCGTACACCACGACGCCGGCCCAGTCGGGCGGCTCGATATCGCGGTGCTTCTGGCGGTCGAAGGCGTCCGGTTCGTAGAAGGTGACGTCCCAACCCCGCTTGGCGAGTTCGCTCAACATGCCGCGATAGTAGGTGGCGGCGCCGTTCCAGTAGGAGGAAAGCAGGCTCGAACCGTAGAAGGCCATCTTCATCGGACAGGCTCCAGCATCGAAGAGGGGGTGGGCGTGCCAGCCAGAGCGGCGACGATGGCGAGCAGCTCACTGGCGCGGTGGGCGCAGGTGTGGCGGGCGCGGATCGTTTCCAGGCCGTTGCGGACCAACGCCGCGCGGAGGTCGGCGTCGCCGTCAACGGCGCGCAGATGGGCGGTCATATGGGCACCGTCGCGGGCGACCAGGAAATCCGTTCCCGGTCGGAACAGAACCTCGCAATCGCTCCACGGCGCGCTGACCAGCGGGATGCCACAGGACAGCGCCTCGAACACGCGGATGGTCGGGATGCCTGGCAGGGATTCGACGTAGAAACGGCGCGGCACATGGACGGTGACCCGATGGCGGGCGAATATCGCAGGCGCGCGGACGTTGGGCAGCCAACCCTTGTAGGCGATGCCGTGCCGCTTCAGCGTTGACAGGGCTTCGGCGGGGTAGCGCACGCCATAGACGTCCAGAGGCAGACCCGCGGCGCGGGCAGGAGCGAACAGAAAGCTCCCCAGCTCCTTCGCCCGCTCGCCATCGCCCCAATTGCCGATCCACACCGCTCCGCTGCGCCGCTCCGCCCCGGGCAGCGGGTGGAACAGCCGGACGTCGGCGGCTTCGTGCCAGACGAAGACGCGATCCTCCCAGCCCCAGCGCCGGTACACGGCGGCCAGAGTTTCGCCGAAGGCCAGGACGCCGTCGTAGCCGGAGAGATCGAAGGCGGAGATGGCCTCCGGATCACTGACCGCGCGATGGTGCGTGTCGTGGAACAGCAGGAGAAAGCGACCGCCCTGCGCCCGCGCCCGGCCCACCGCCGCGACCAGAGCCGGGTCGTTCCATTCATGGACGATGACCAGATCGGCCCCGTCGCACAGCGCCGCCGCGTCGGCGCCGGCTGTGAAGGTCAGCGAGCTCAGCTCCGGATAGGCGGTCCGGTAGGGCGCCAGCCCCGCTTCGCCATGATCGGCCAGAAGGTTCTGCAGGCTCCACGCGCCCTCGGGTTCAAAGACGCGGACCTCATGGCCGAGGATGATCAGCTCCCGCAGAACGCCGCGCAGGAAATGGGCGTTGCCGTGGTTCCAGCAGGACGCCAGCGAATGGGTGAAATAGACGATCTTCACGCGACGGCCTCCTTGCGGGAGGGAGTGGGTGTGTGACGCGTCAGGACGCTGCGGTAGAGACTGCGCATGCCGGAGGCCATCGGCTCCATGCCGTATTGCCCAGCCTTGAGCCGCGCCGCCTCGCCGAGGCGCCCGGCCTCCTCCGGATCGTCCAGCAGGCGGCGGAGCGTGGCGGCCAGGGCTGCGCTGTCCCTCGGCTCCACAAAGAGCGCGACGCCGTCCCACAACTCGCGGAAGGTCGCGATGTCCGACAAAACCAGCGCGCAGCCGGCCTGCGCGGCTTCAAGCACCGTCAGGCCGAACGGCTCGTAGAGCGCGGCGGAAGCGAAGACCGGCGCCCGCGCCAGCCATGCCGCGACCGACGCCGCATCCAGGCGCCCGAGCGCCTCGGCGTGACGCAGGGTCCGGCGATTCCCGCCCGGCCCCTCCAGCGAGCCGGCGGCGACCACCGGTGCCGCGAGCAGCGCCGTCGCCGCGTCCAGCGTCGCGATGTTCTTTCCGTCGTCCCACAAGCGCCCGGCGGTGAAGACGAAACGCTCCCGTCCGCCCGGCCCACCGCCGGGAGGAGGACGGCGTCCGTTGCGCACCACGACCGGTGGCGGCAAACCATAGGCGGCGGCGGTGGCCTGCGCAAAGGCGGCGCTCGGCGCCGCCAGCGCGTTGCAGGCCCGGTAGCCCCGCGCCAGAACCTCGATCCGCCAGAGAAAGTCGCCCGGCAGGGCGTTACCGCGCAGGGTGGCCCACCACGTCGCCAGACAGGAATGGCAGACCCCCACAACCGGAACCGTGAATCCGGCGTCCGCCGCCAGGGCCGGGCTGTTGAGATGGACGAGATCCACGTCCAATCGCCGGGCGAGCGCTCCCAGCGCTTCGGCGCCGCGCCGGATCGCGGCCGGGTCCTCCGCCATCCAGTCCAGCGGGAGGCCGGTGTCGATCAATTCCAGGCCGGGGATGGCGCGCGCCGCCGCGGTCTGGTCCTCCTGCGGTGACGGGCCAAGCACCGCCAGCGTAACTCGCAGGCCGCCGGCCGCCAGTTCCTGGGCGAGGTCGAGCGCGTAGGTCCACACTCCGCCCACGCTGTCCGCCGTCATCAACAGATGCGCGGGGAATGGATGCGCGGGGGCTGCCGGGGGCGTCACCGGCAACCGCATGCGGCCTCCAGCTCATGCAAGGGCAGGGGCTCCTCCTCCTGAATGTCGCTCAGTCGTGCGAATTGGCGCAGATAGTGCTCGTGCGCCCTTTCCCACGCCCGGTCGTCCGGTTCGCCCCACAGGCGTCGGTAATCGGGCGAGGCGGGGTAGGGGTAGAGCGGCACCGGATCGTTGGCCCAGACGCCGGCACCGTGCAGCCTCTCCCGCCATCGTGCGACGAGCCCGGCGTCGTCGCCGGCCATGGCAATCAGGTTGGCCTGGACGAAGGGGACGCTGCGCCGGGCGTGGATCAGGCGGTCGGCCAGTGCGTCGGTGCTCATGCGGCAGTTCTTGTCGAGCGCCGCGCGGCCTTCCTCGGTCAGGCTTTCCACCCCGGCCTCGATCGACACGCAGCCGGCGGCCCCAAGGAGATCCAGCAGGTCGGGCTTCCACAGGTCGATGCGGGTCTGGATGCCGAACTCGACCGGACGCTCCACCAGCGCTTCCAACAGGTCGCGGCGGGGCAGGAAGATCTCGTCGATGAAATAGACGTAGCGCACGCCGACGGCGGTCAGCCGGTCGATCTCCTCCAACACGATGGCGGTGTCGCGGCGGCGGTACTGGTCGCGGAAATCGATCTTGGCGCAGAAGGAACAGGTGTAGGGGCAGCCACGCGACGCCTCGACCTCGGCCCCGGCACCGAGCGGTTCGGTGCCGTACCGGTGGTGATGGTGGTGATGGCGCTCAAGCCATTCGGCGGGCCAGGACAGCGCCGGCAGATCGACGAAGCGGCCGGTGTGCGGGCCGCCGGTGACGACGGTTCCGCCGCCGCTGCGGAAGGCCAGCGCCGGAACGCCGTCCAACCCGGGCTGGCCGGAATCCAGCCGGTCAGCAAGCCGTTTCACGATCTCCTCGCATTCGCCCCGCACGACAACGTCCACGCCCAGCTTGGCCAGGGCCGCACCGGGGGTGGTCGATCCATGCGGCCCCACCGCGACGGTCCGGCCGCCGCGTCCATCCAGCGTCAGTAGGAAATCACGGGGGATTCGCATCTCCGGCGGGGCGCAACGCCAGAACAGGTAGGTCGGTGCGGTCGTCACCACGGTGAGGCCGGGCGCGAAGCCGGCCACCCGATCCGCCAGTTCGCCGTTCGACACCCCCGTCAACGGCCCGTCGAGCAGCAGGACGTCATGTCCAGCGCGCTCCAGAAGCGCCTTGCAGTAGCCAAGTTCAAGGGGCAGATGCGGCTCGCGGCAGCCGAAATAGATGCTGTGCGCGAAGGTCCAGGCCGGGTTGACCAACGCCACACGCATCATGTCGCCTCCACCAAGGCCGGTCCGGACCGGCGGTTCATGCCACCAGCCCCCGCGCTTCGAGTTCACCCCGGGCCTCGGCTACGCGGTCCTGCGCCTCCTGCCGGGCAACCCATTCGGCGAGTTCGCTCAGACCTCCGGCGAAACCCTGCCGCGCTTCGTAGTTCAAGACCGTCCGGGCCTTGCCCAGGTCAGGGATGTTGTGGCGGATGTCGCCGGCGCGGGCTTGGCCGGTGATCTCCGGCGTCAGGTCGGGCCGGCCCATCGAGGCGGCCTGGAGCCGCGCCACCCCCTCCACGGTATGGTCCTCGCCGGACCCGATGTTGAAGACCTCGCCGTTGGCGGCTGGCTGGTCAAGCGCCAGCAGGAACGCGCGTGCCACGTCGCCGACATGCACGAAGTCGCGCCGCTGTTGGCCATCCTCGAAGATCATCGGCCGCTGACCGTTGGCGATGCGCGAGGCGAAGATCGCCAGCACCCCGGTGTAGGGGTTCGACAGGGCTTGCCCGGGGCCGTAGACGTTCCAGAGCCGCAACGCCGCCCCTTCCATCCCGTACTGGGCGGTGAGCGTCAGGGCCAGCCGCTCCTGCACGTATTTGCCGATGGCGTAGACGGATCTCAGGGCCGGGCGCTTGCTCTCCGGCGTGGGGACGGGGATCAGCGGCCGTCCGTTGGAGTCGAGCGGGTCCCAGGAGCCGTCCGGATTGCGCCCGCCGCGCACCACGTCCTCCATCGCCATGCCGTCGACGGTCCGGTACAGACCTTCCCCGTAGATGCTCATCGAGGAGGCGACCACCACCCGGCGGACCGGCCGCTCGATCAACCGCTGGAAGAGCACGGCCGTCCCATGGTCGTTCACCGAGGTGTAGCGGTCCACCGCGTACATGCTCTGGCCGACACCGACCTCGGCGGCGAGGTGGATCACCGAATCCATTCCCTCCAGCGACCGACCGACCATGGCCTCGTCGCGTATGTCCCCGATCAGCAACTCGACGTCCGGGTCCAGTTCGCCGGGCCGCGTCCGTGTGGGATGGACTTGCGCGATCAGACTGTCGAGAACCCGAACCCGGTCGCCGCGGGCGAGGAGCGCCCTGGCGACGTGGCGGCCGATGAAACCGGCGCCACCGGTGACAAGAACGGATTCTCCCACGAGTCCCTCCGCTGATGGACGGTGATGTTCGCAACGGCTATTAACGGTTGTGTTGATTATGCATAAAATTGGAAACAGAAGCCGCATTGTCGCTTATAAAGAAGTATAAATTTTCACATGCGGCACGAGATTCCCATGTGTTCGGTTCGCTTTGTGAGCAGAAACGTGATCGTATCAACATTAACATCGTTTTATCCTTTTCCACACCTAATCCAAAAGTCGTGGTCAGATTGGACGATCTTCCCGCAATTATTTTTCCAAGATACAAATATCATTCCGGTTCATTGAGGAAGTTTTCAGAATGAGGAGAATTTCGTGACTGGGAAAAAGCTGCGGGTGGCGATTGCCGGTGTCGGAAATTGCGCTTCATCCTTCGTGCAAGGTGTAAGCTATTATGCCGATGCTCAAGCTAATGAGCCGCCGCCCGGGCTGATGACTCTCGATCTCGGCGGCTACCGGGTCAGCGACATTGAAATGTCTGCCGCCTTCGATGTGAACGCCGCCAAGGTCGGGCGGGATTTGTCCGACGCCATCTTTGCCCCTCCGAACAACACGTGCCGTTTCGCAACCCCGCGTGCTTCGGGGGTACAAGTGGAGCGCGGTCCGACACTGGACGGCATCGGCCGTTATCTGGCCGGTGACATCGAGGAGTCGGAGGAGGCGCCGGTTGCCATCGCCGAGACCCTGCGCCGCTCAGGCACCGATATCCTGGTGTCCTATCTGCCGGTCGGTTCGCAGCGAGCCACGGAGTTCTATGCCGAGCAGGCGCTGGAGGCCGGCTGCGCCTTCGTCAACTGCATCCCGGTCTTCATCGCCTCCGATCCAGTTTGGGCGAAGCGGTTCGAGCGGCACGGCCTGCCGGTCATCGGCGATGACATCAAGAGCCAGATGGGTGCCACCATCATCCACCGCACGCTGGCGAACCTGTTCCGCGAGCGCGGCGTCCGGCTCGACCACACCTATCAGCTGAACTTCGGCGGCAACACCGATTTCAAGAACATGCTGGAACGCGAACGCCTGGAATCGAAGAAGATTTCGAAGACCCGCGCCGTCACCAGCCAACTGGACGTGCCGCTCGACGCGGACGACGTCCATATCGGTCCCAGCGATCATGTCCCCTGGCTGGCCGACCGGAAATGGGCGCACATCCGGCTGGAGGGCACCGCTTTCGGGGGGGTGCCCCTGAGCGTGGAGCTGAAGCTGGAGGTCTGGGACAGCCCGAACTCCGCCGGCATCGTGATCGACGCGGTGCGCTGCGCCAAGCTGGCGCTGGACCGGAAGATGGCCGGGCCATTGATCGGGCCGTCGAGCTACTTCATGAAATCGCCCCCCGAGCAGTTCACCGACCATGAAGCGCGCGAGCGCACGCTGCGCTTCATCGCCGGCGAGGCAGCGGACGGCCCGCGCTTCCGGGCGTGAGCGGCGGCGTGGAAACGATCCTGGTCCTGCTGCGTCACGCGTCGCACGACCGGCTGGGCTCCGTGTTGTGCGGACGCATGCCCGGTGTGACGCTCAGCGAGGCCGGCCGGCGCGAGGCCGACGCGCTGGCCGTCACATTGGCGCGGCACCGGTTCGCCGCCGTGCTGTCCAGCCCGCTGGAGCGCGCCGTAGAAACGGCGGCGGCCATCGCCGCGTCACAGGCCTGGGCCGTGGAGGTGGAGGAGGATCTCAACGAGCTTGATCTCGGCGCCTGGGCCGGCATGCGATTCGAAGACCTGCGCGGCGATCCGGCTTGGAACCTGTGGAACAGCGCGCGGTCGCATGCCCGCCCGCCTGGGGGCGAAACAATGCTGGAGGCTCAGGCCCGGATGACGCGCTGCATCGAGCGGCTGCGCCGCCGGTACGCCGGCCGGACCGTGGCCTTGGTCAGCCACGCCGACGTCATCAAGGCGGCGCTGTCCCACGCCTTGGGGCTTTCGGTGGATTTCCACGCCCGGTTCGAGATCGCTCCGGCGTCCCGCAGCGTGCTGATCGCCGGGGAATGGGGCCTGAAGGTCCACAGCATCAACGAGGCGGCGGAATGACGAATCTGACGACCGACCAAATCCGCGCCCGGGTCGCCGCGCTGGGGGACTGGTTCCACAACATCGATCTGAACGGCGTCAGCACCGCCCCCGACCACTTCCTGCACGATTACCCGAACGTGAAGTGGCGACGGTTCGCCCATGCGGTCCCGCAGGATCTGAGCGGCCTGACGGTGCTCGACATCGGCTGCAACGGCGGCTTCTACTCCATCGAGATGAAGCGGCGCGGCGCCGAGCGGGTGGTCGGGATCGACTTTGACGATCGTTATCTCGCACAGGCGCGCTTCGCCGCCGAAGTGACCGGCCAGGATATCGAATTCCGCAAGCTGTCTGTTTACGATCTGGCGCGGCTGGGGGAGCGGTTCGACGTCGTCTTGTTCATGGGGGTGCTTTATCATCTGCGCCACCCGTTGCTGGCTCTCGACCTGATCCACGAGCATGCCGCCCGTGACCTGATGATCTTCCAATCGATGCAGCGCGGTGCCGAGGTGGTCGAGCCGCTGAGCACCGATTACGACTTCCGCCAGCAGGACCACTTCAACGCGCCCGGCTATCCGAAGCTGCATTTCATCGAACACCAGTATTCCGGCGACTGGACGAACTGGTGGGTCCCGAACGCCGCCTGCGCCGAGGCCATGCTGCGCAGCGCCGGCTTTCGGATCGTCGAGCATCCGGAGCAGGAGGTCTATGTCTGCCGCCGCGCTGCACGGCCGACCGAGGCGGGCGCCGTCTATCCCGCCCTGCCACCCACCGCCGCACCATCCGCCGGACGGGCACCGGCAAACCACGTCAGGACGGGAAGCCAGGGATGATCGAAGCCGCCAAGATCTGGAACGAGCCCAACAACAAGTCCCACTGGAATCCCGATCTCGATCCGGAATGGGATCTGTTCGCCCGCATGACGATCCTGTCCGGACAGGCGATCCGGGCGGAGAATGGCGCGCTCACGCGCGTGTTGGGCGGCATCTCGCCCATCGATCCCTCCTTCATCCGACGTCTGGACGAACGCGGCGCGCTGGACCATGTGGACGTTGTTGCGGTGCATGGCTTTCCGCTCGACTGGAATCTCTGGCAGATCCACGAATGGCCGGACAAGATCGAGGAGATTCGCGCCGTCACCGGCAAGCCCATCTGGGTGACGGAGGCCGGCGTTTCGTCCTTTGGTGCCGAGGAGGTGCAGGCCTGGGGCGTCACCCGCACCGCGGAGCTGCTGATCGGCCGGGTTCCGCGCATTCACTGGTACAGCCTCTACGACCTGCCCAGCGCTTGGGAGGCGACGACGCGCCACAAGGAGGCGGAGGGCTCCTCCTACTACCGTCATTTCCATATGGGGCTGCTGCGGGCGGATGGTACGCCCAAGCCGGCGCTCGACGCCTACGCGCCCTATGCGGCCGAGATGGGGATTTGCCAATGGTTCCACTTCGAGGATCACCGGCTGGACGAGGCGGTGGCCTGGATGAAGCGGTTGGGTGTCCGGCACCTGCGCACCGGCCTGTCCTGGGCCGACAGCTTCCGGCCGAACGCGCTCGCCTGGTTCGACCGTCAGATGGAAGCGCTGGCCGATTTCGATGTCACCATAACCTTCTGCTTCACGCCCGAGCATCGTGGAATCGAACCGCACCACACCAGCCCGCCCCAGGTCGCCGAGGAGTTCGCGGATTTTTGCGCCGCCATGGTCCGCCGTTACGCCAGCACCGCTCCGGCCGCGCCGTTCCCCCTGCTGGCGATGGGATAGGAGGCGGTAGACCAAGACACTTCGCCGCGCGGAGCGGGTGAACCATGCTGGTTTACGGCGATCGCGACCGTCACGAGAACCCGCGCGTCGCCATGGGGCGGATCGCCGCCGCCCATCGTGCGGCCGTCGCCAAGCCTGACGGGCTGATCCGTCATGCCATGCTGGTGTCCTTGTTCATCGAGGCGGCGGAGCTTGCGCAGGGCCTCGCTGATGCGGAATTCGCGGCGCTGGGCGAGGACGATTGCACCCCGTGCCGCGATGCGGCGATGGCGGTCGTGATGGGATTGGCCCGCGCCGTCGCCCGATCCTGGCGCGGCGAGCCGCAGCCGGACGCTTGCGCGCTGGCGGCTGAGCTGGAAACGTTGTCGGCGCAACCCTTGCCCGAAGCCGTGCGGATACGCCGACCCGAAGGCTATGCCTTCTATGGCCTCTATCCGGAAGCCTATCTGGAGGCTGCGGCCCGGCTTCCGCCGGACTTGCCGACTCCGTTCGTCGTGATTGGCCTGCGCAGCATCGGAACCGGACTGGCGGCGATGGCGGCGGTTGCGCTGGACGCAGCGCCTCCGGTCACTCTGCGTCCGATCGGTCATCCGTTCCAACGCGCCGTCCGCGTGTCGGCTCGCCTGCGGGCCGCCCTGCTGGCCGACGCGGGCGCGTCCTATGTGATCGTCGATGAAGGGCCGGGTTTGTCCGGCAGTTCGTTCGGCGCCGTCGCCGATTGGTTGGAGACGGCGGGCGTGCCGTCCCGGCGGATCGCGTTCCTTCCCAGCCATGGCGGCGATCCGGGGCCGCGCTCAGCCGACCGGCACCGTCGCCGCTGGGCCGAGGCGGTGCGTCCGGTGATCGGCTTCGATGAACTGACGCACGCTGCGCATGGCCCGGTGCCGCCGTTGGAGTGCTGGTTCGAGGACACGCTCGGCCCTGCGGTCGCACCGTTGCGCGATCTGTCGGGCGGCGCATGGCGGATGGTATCGGGGGATTTGGCGGGGGATTTGGCGGCGAATGTTGCGGCGGACTGGCCGCCGGTCCATGCGCAGCAGGAGCGCCGCAAGTTCCTGCTGCGCACTGCCTCCGGCTCCTGGCTTTTGAAATTCGCCGGCCTCGGACGCCTGGGCGAGGCCAAGCTGGATCGGGCCCGCGCGTTGCATCAGGCGGGTTTCACAACAAAACCAATGGCACTCCGTCATGGCTTCCTGGCGGAGCGTTGGTTGGACGGTGCGCAACCGCCCTCCACCATGCCTCTGGAGCGCTTGGCCGACTATCTTCTGTTCCGCGCCCAACGCTTTCCGGCGGAGCGTGACACGGGCGCCTGCCTTCCGGATCTGCTGGCGATGGCGCGCGTGAACATCGGCGAAGCGCTTGGCGCCGCCGCGACCGTCTCCTTGGATTGCTGGACGCCGGACATCCTGAGGGAGTTGGACGCCGGGGTCCGGCGCGTCATCACCGACAACCGCCTTCACATCTGGGAGTGGCTGCGCACCACCGACGGCCGGGTGCTGAAGGCCGACTCGCTCGATCACGCCGATGCGCATGACGTGGTCGGCTGCCAGGACATCGCTTGGGACGTGGCGGGGGCCATCGTGGAATTCGGCCTTGCGGAGGCGGAAGCCGACCGGCTGTGCGACGCAGTGGGCGCTTCAAAGCGGCTGGTGGCCTTCCATCTTCCCTGCTATCTCGCCTTCCAGATCGGCTATTGGTCATTCGCCTCCTCCGATGCGGGAGCGGCGTCCATGCGCCGCTTCTACGGGGAGGCTTGGAAACGGCAAGCGGACCGTGGTGGGCGCTCCCCACCTCCCGCCGGCACGCCGTAACCGCTGCTTCAAGCATCTCCTTCGGACTTGGCGCGTTTCTCACGACCGTGGCACTCGTGCACAGCCGATCTGGGTCACGCCTTCGAAGACCGACAGCGTTTATTGGCCTTCTGCCGTCTCGCCATCGTGCGCCGGGCTGATCACAAGCAGCAGGTCTCCGGGCTGGATGATATGGCGGTGACGTTCCGTGAAGGGAATGGCGCGGCCATTGCTGTGGATCTGCACGATCACGCCGGCGCTTGCCTCCGCCATGGTCTTGCCGATTTCGTCCTGGGCCGCCGGGCGCTCGGTCAGCACCATTTGACCACCCACCGACATCAGGTCGCACAGGAAGGGAGTCGCATGGCTCGTTTCCACGGCATCGGCCATGAGATAGCCACCGATCCTGGGCGGCGACACCACCAGGTCGGCGCCGCTCAGCTTGGCCAGTTTGATGTTCTCCTCCTGCTTGATGTTGCCCACGATCTTGGTGCCGGCAGACAGATGGCGGACGGTCAGGATGACCAGGATGGTGGTGTCGTCCCGGCCCGAGCTGACGATCACCGCCTTGGCGCTTCCCACGCAGGCCCGCGTCAGTATTTCTTCGCTGGTGGCGTCGCCGAGCAACCCGATGAATCCGGCCTCGGCCGCCAGCCGGATGCGTTCCTCCGATTGATCGATCACGACGATCCGTTCGCCCGGATGCCCCTTGGCGACCGTCTCCTGCGCGGCGATGAGGCCGCTGTGCCCGAAGCCGCACAGCACGATATGCCCCTGCAGATGTTTCTGAATTCGGCTCATTCGGAAATCCTCGATGATCCGCTGCACAACGAATTCGTAGGCGGTGCCCAAGAAGATGAACCAGATGAAGATGCGGATGGGCGTGACCGCGAAGGCATCAATCAGCCGCGCGGTGTGGCTGACCGGAACGATGTCGCCGTAGCCGACGGTGGTGACGGTGATCATCGCGAAGTAGAGGATGTCAGGGAAGCTGACATGGCCGTCGATCTGGTCCTTCAGGCCATCGCGGTCGAACCAGAACACCGCGATGACCAGGGCAATCAGGACGACGACGAGCCCGACACGAAGGGCGAGCGTCTGTTCCGCCGACATTCCGGAGCGGACATGAAGAACCCGGCCCCGCCGGGGCGCAGACTTGATCCGCCACGTCTCGTTGCCATTGCGCTCACCAGGCTTCGGCATGGGCCATCCATCGAATGACACTCCCGGCCATCATAACGGTGATCGCCGCGTGTCGCTCCACAAGGTGGCCATGTGGAGCGACCGTCCGCTCAGCCCGTGCCGATAGGCGGAAGCTGATCGAGCAGGGAGCGCGCATTGTCCAGGATCTCCGACGGGCCCTCGGCGCCCAGCGCAAAGACGAGGCGGTCGTCTGTCCGACGCACCTGTCCGGTCCACAGACGCTCCAGCGCCGCTTCGCGCACGGCCCGGCAGGGCGTGCCGTTCAGCGTCAGCGAGACACCCGAGGGTCCGGCGGCCAAGGCGGCGACGCCCAGCCGCCGGCAGCGCGCGCGGAGCGCGGCGGACGCCAGCAACAGCTCGACCTCCTCCGGCAACGGCCCGAAGCGGTCCTCGATCTCTTCGCGCAACGGCTCGACCGCCGCTTCGTCGCGCAGACGCGCGAGGCGGCGGTGCAGGCCGATGCGCAAGTCCTCCTCCGGAAGATACGCGGCGGGAATGGTCTGGGGGATGCCCAGGCGCAGTTCGGGGGAATCGTCCATCTCGGCGCCGGCCAGCGCGCGGGCCAGAAGATGCTGGTACAGCTCGGTTCCGACCAACCGCAGATGGCCGCTCTGATCGGTTCCCAGCAGGTCGCCCGCCCCACGCCGGTCGAGATCGAGCAAACTGAGGGCGAAGCCGCCACCCAAGCTTTCGATCGCCTCAAGCGAGCCCAGCCGCCGCTCGGTTCGCTCGCCGAGCGGAGTGTCCGGGTCGGTCAGCAGATAGGCGTAGGCCTGCGCTCCCCCACGCCCGACCCGGCCGCGGAGCTGATGGAGCTGGCCGAGCCCGAACAGGTCGGGACGGCGGATCACGATGGTGTTGGCACGGGGAATGTCGATGCCGGTCTCGATGATGGGTGTCGAAACCAGCACGTCGACCGTTCCTTCCGCCACATCGAGCATGACCTGATCAAGTTTGGCAATGGGGAGGCGGCCGTGCGCGACGGCGACTGACAGGCCGGGGACGAGCGTGCGCACCTCGTCCTCCAGCGCCGGCAGGTCGGCGATCCGCGGCGCCACGCAGAAGCTCTGTCCGCCCCGCGCTTTCTCGCGCAACAGCGCGGACCGCAGAACCGAGGGGTCATAGGGGGCGACCCGCGTGCGCACCGGGCGGCGGCGCACCGGGGGAGTGTCGATGACGCTGACTCCCCGCAGTCCCGACAATGCTCCCTGCAACGTCCGCGGAACCGGCGTGGCGCTGAGCGCCAAGCAATGGACGCCGGCCGAAAGCCGGGCCAATGCCCGCTTCTGCACGGTGCCGAAGCGCTGCTCCTCGTCGACGACGACCAACCCCAAGTCGGCGAAACACACCGTCTTCGACAAAAGGGCATGGGTGCCGACCGCGATCGCCACCGATCCGTCGGCCAAGCCTTCGCGCACGGCTTTTGCGGCCGACGCCGCCATGCCGCCGGTCAACGGCTCAATGCGCAGGCCCAAACCGGCCAGCCTCCGTCGGAACACCTCCAAATGCTGGCGGGCGAGCACACTGGTCGGGGCCAGAACGGCAACCTGCCGGCCGGTGAACGCGACCGCTGCGGCGGCGCGCAACGCCACTTCGGTCTTGCCGTAGCCGACGTCGGCGCAAACCAGATGGTCCATGGGCCGCCCGCTGGCGAGCTCGGCCATCACGGCGGCGATGGCGCGCCGCTGCCCGGAGGTCTCCTCGTAGGGGAAGCGGGCGGATACGCGCCGCATCGGTCCGGCGGGCGGCGCGATCACGGCGGCTTTCTTGCGGGCCCGGCGGGCGGCCTGGCGCACGAGGCCTTTGGCGGTTTGGCCGATCTCGCGTTCCAGCTCCGCCCGGCGGGCGACCCAGTTCCCGCCCTTGAGCCCGTCGAGCGCCACCGGGGCGTCGCCGCTGCCGTAGCGCCACACGCGGTCGAGATCGGAAGCCGGCACCAGAAGCCGGTTCTCACGCGCGAACTCCATCACCAGGACGTCTTCCGGCTGGCCTCCGGCCTCGACCGTCTCAAGCCCGCGCACCGCACCGATCCCGTAGTCGAGATGGACCGCGAGATCGTCGGCCGACAGGTCGACCGGTGCCAGAGGGGTGACCGCGCGCCCGTCGTTTTCCGCGCGGGGGCGTTGGGCGATCACCGTCACGCCATCAATCGCGAAGCCCGCCGCGACCCGAAGCACTAGGGCGGCCGGGGTCGCGGGAGGCCCATCCACCGGCCAGCGGTCGAGCACCGGCACCGGCCGGCCGGTCGCCGTGGCCACCCGCTCCGCCAGCTTGGCGGCGTCGGCGGCGTTGGCGGCGGCGATGATCACGGACTCGCCCGCGGCAATCCGCTCTCCGGCGAGACGGGGGAGGGTGCGTTCGGAGACCGCCGGCGCCTCGCTGGACAAGGCTTGCCCGTCGGACTCCAGGATCAGAACCGTGCGCCCCCGCAACCCTGTCTCCCACGCGTTGCGGTCGAGGTGCATGGCGGACGCGTCGGCTTCCTCCAGGTCGTCGAACCGCGCCTCCAGCCGGTCGCCAACCCCCTCGTCAATGACGATGGGGCTGTCGGCAAGAAGCTCAAGCATGCTCGGGAAGCGGTCGTAGGCCAGGGGCAGCAGGCGCTCGAACGCGGAGGGGCGTCGTCCGGCGGCAAGCTCCTCCGCGAGCCCTGCGGCCATCGGGTCGCCGCGACCCTCCAGCCCATGGATCAACCGAGCGACGATTTCGGGCGCCGCCGGGATTTCGGTCACCGGATGAACGGTGATCCGGTCGCAGTCGCCCGTGGAGCGCTGGCTTGCCGGATCAAAGGTCCGTATGCGGGCGACCCGGCCATCGGCGATGTCGCAGCGCACGGGACGGTCGGCGTCGCCTGGAAAGATCTCCACCACGGAACCGCGGAACGCGGCCTCCCCCGGTTCGTCGACCCGCTCGTCCAGGATGTAGCCGCCGGCAACCAGAAGGTTCCGCCAAGTCTCCTCCTCATAGAGGGTGTCCGTCGCGATGACCAACGCGACGTCAGGCCAGGCGTCGGGAGGCGGAAGACGTTGCAGCGCCGCCTCGGCGGTTACCAGAACCAGCCGCCCGGCGCCTGTGGCCGGTTGGGACAGGGCGGCGATGGCAGCGGCCCGTTGCCCAAGCACAGCCCGCGATGGCTGGTCCCGCTCGCCAGGTGGGACGTCCCAACCGGGGATAAGCACGACCTCAAGGTCCGGCGTGGCGTCCCGGATCGCCCTGGCGAGCCGGGCAGCCCGGGTGTCGCTGCGGCTCACGACCAATGGCGTCACCTGTGACCCGGCGGCGCCTCTGGCAAGCTCTATTGCGAGTGCGCCTTCAGCCGGGACGGTGCAGGTCACGGACCGGTCCAAGCGGAAAACGGTGCGGTCGAAGTGCATCAGCGATGCGGAATCAGGCATGGCACACTGCGTCAGGGGAAACAGGGACAGTTGGCTCTTAACAGTCCGGCGTCCATTCATTCCCAACGGGGCGGGCAAATTCGAGGGACGGTCCGTCAAAAGGGACCGGCGCGTGCTCTTCCGCCCAACCGTCGCCTCAGCCCCATGAGGGGCATCTTCGCTTCCTTTCCGGCTTGATGGCCGGGCTGTCCCAACCTGTGGACGGGCACCCCGCCTACTCAGTGATTTCACGGATGACGCGACAGGGGTTGCCGGCGGCGAGCACACCGTCCGGAATGCTCCGCGTCACGACACTGCCGGCACCGATCACCGTCCGCGATCCAATCCGCACGCCGGGCATGATGAGCGCTCCTCCACCGACCCAGACATCCGATCCGATCTCCACCGGCTTGCCGAACTCCTGTTGCCGACGCAGTTCGGCATTCATCGGGTGCAGGGGCGTGTAGATCTGCACGCCGGGACCAAAGAACGTGAAGCTTCCGATGCGCACCGGGCATACGTCCAGCACGACGCAATTGAAGTTGAAGAACACCCGCTCTCCAAGCTCGATGTTCGATCCGTAATCACAGAAGAAGGGCGGCTGCATCCACACCGTGTCGCCGCCTGAACCAAACAGGTCGCGGAGGATGCGCCGCCGTTCGTCCTGTTCCGCCTCGCGCGTGGCGTTCAAAGCTTGGCAGAGATCCCGAGCACGCTCACGGCCCATGACCAGTTCATGATCCAGAGGATCGTAAAGCTCGCCCGCCAACATCTTGGCCTTTTCGCTACGCCCATTCTGTTCTTGCATCAACGCACCTCCTTGCTCGATGCCATCCAACCGACGGGCGTCCAAAAACTCGCGACCGGCGTCGCGATCAAGCAGCCTGGGACAATGGCCGATGCGCAGAGGAATTGATAATGATTTGCATTCTTATTAATATGCGCTCCAGGCCGCCCGTCCAAGGGGATCGAGCGCGGCGGCGAGGATATGGCGACGGGCCGTGCAGCGGGACGATGGGAAACTGAAGCTGTATCTGACGCACCGGGCGGCGTTGGTGGACTACGCCACGCCGATTGTCGGCGACCGTGGGCAGGCGGAGGATGTGGTGCAGGAGGCGTTCCTGCGCTTCATGCCCTCCTCCCCCGATCCCGTGAACCGGGTCATCGACCATCCGGTCGCCTATCTCTACCGGATCGTGCGAAATCTGGCGCTCAACGGGCGCCGTCGCGAGGGCGGTGAACAGCGCCAGGAACAGGACGAACGGACCCATTGGATGGTGCCCGCCGTGCCCCGCACTCCCGAACAGGACGCCATGCACAGCCGGGACATGGAGCGCGTGGCGGCGGCCATGGCCGAACTGCCGGAGAATGGCCGGATCGCTCTGGAGATGCACCGCTTCGGCGGCTGCACTCTTCAGGAGGTCGCCGACCATCTGGGCGTATCGGTTCCGACCGCCCACCGACTGGTGCACCGGGCTCTGATGCATGTTGCGGCCCGGCTTGGCCCTTCGTCGGATTGAGGGGAATGGCATGGCGTCCGGAGGTAAAAAGAATGCGTGGTCGGCCGTGTTGTGTGAGATAGGGCAATGCCGGTCCGACGCGGCGGGACGATGATCGATCCGTGACGGTGGGCAAGGAAAGAAGCACGGGGTCCATGACGACCGACGAAAGACCGGATCGGCCTCTGGAGGAGGCGATGGACTGGTTGATGCGCCTCCAGGCGGAGCCGGATGATCCCGGTCTGCGCCGTGGGCTGGCGGCTTGGATGGCGGCCGACAGCGACCATGCACGCGCCTGGGCGCAGGCGGAGCGGACCTGGGCGCTGATCGGCACCGTGCCACCGGCCCATTGGGTGTCCACGGGCAACCCTGCAACTCGGAAAACGCCGCCGGCACGTCGCCGGCTGCCCTGGCCTGCCGGTCTTGGACCCGTTCGTCTCGGGCTTGCCGGAGCCGCCTTGGCCGCCAGCCTGATGCTGATGGTCAACGCCGACACCCTGGCGCGCCTGCGCGCCGACCAGACCACCGGGGCCGGGGAATTGCGCAGCGTGACGCTGGCCGACGGCTCGATGGTCCATCTCGGCCCGCGGAGCGCCATCGCCACGGAGGATGGTCCCGGCCGACGCGGCGTGCGCCTGCTGGCGGGGGAGGCCTTCTTCGAGGTGAAGCCGAACCCCGCGCGTCCCTTCGTCGTCGCGGCCGACGGGCTTGCGGTCACGGTCGTCGGCACGGCCTTCGACGTGCGCCTGGGCCCGGCGGCGGTGACCGTCAGTGTGAAATCCGGCGTGGTCACGGTTCGCCACGACGGTGGTCCGCCGGCGGAAGAGCGGTTGGGCGCAGGCCAGCGGCTGACCGTCGATCACGCCGGCGGGCGCACCGTCCGCGGGGAACTGGCACCCGGCGACGTCGCCACATGGCGCGAGGGTTACCTGTTCGTCGACAACGCCACGGTGGCCGAGGTGGTCGACGAACTGCGCCGATACCAGCCCGGTTGGATCCTGCTGGAGAGCGACCAGTTGGCGAAACGCCGCGTCACCGGTCTGTACGACCTGCGCCAGCCCGAGCGTGCCCTGCAGGCGATCGTCCAGCCCCATGGCGGTCGATTGCGCACGCTCACGCCGTTCTTGCACGTCCTGTCGATGCCGTGACGGAGCCTCCCTAAAAAATTCGGCAATCGTGAAAAACGCGCCCGACCACGGTGTCTTTGATCGGAAGTGCGATTGCAACGCAATCGCATGATCGGTCGATGACGAGATGCAGGGGTTCTGGGCGATGGGGGGCTTTCTGAAGAATAAGGCTGGGTGTCCGGCGGAGCAAGCGGGCCGGATGCTGGGCGGCCAGCGGCGACGCGGCGCAGGATTGCTGGCGGCGACCATGATGGTCGCTCTGTCGGCCGCAGCGCCGGTGCTGGCCGAGGAGCGCGTGGCCCAGGCCGCGCCGGGCGCCGAACAGCGCGCCTTCAACATTCCGGCCCAGCAGCTGGCGAGCGCGTTGAACGCCTTTGGCCGGCAGGGCGGTATCCAGGTGACGGTGGACAGCGCTACGATCACGGGCGTCCAAGGGCAGGCCGTCGCCGGCCGCTTCACGGTGGACGAGGCGTTGCGCCGCCTGCTCGCCGGAACCGGAGTCACCGGCCGCTTCATCGACGACCGCACGGTTCTGCTGACCAAGACGGCGCCGCAGGACGGTGCCGTCCTGTTGGACCCGGTGATGGTGGAGGCGGCGGCGAGGGCACCGCGCACGTCCGTCATCGGCGGACTGCCGCCGGACTATGCCGGCGGGCAGGTGGCGCGGGGCACGCAGGTGGGACTGCTCGGCAACCGCGATGTCATGGACACGCCCTTCGCAACCTCCAGCTACACCGCCCGGACCATCGAGAGCCAGCAGGCGAAGTCGCTGGCCGATGTGCTGGCGAACGAGCCCTCCATCCGCAGCGACTGGTCGTCGCGCGGCGGCTACAGCGACAGCTTTTCACTGCGCGGGCTGGCCGTCGGGGCGGGCGACGTGGCCTTCGGCGGCCTCTTCGGCGTCGCGCCCCGCACCTTCACCTCGCTGGAAGGGATCGAGCGGGTCGAGGTGCTGCGCGGATTGAGCGCGCTGGTCAGCGGCGTGCCGCCCGGCGGTTCGCTCGGTGGCGTCATCAACCTCGTGCCCAAGCGGGCGGGGAACGAGCCCCTGACCCGTTTCACCACCAGTTACGAATCCGACGGCTATCTGGCGGGCCATGCGGACATCGGCCGCCGGTTCGGGCCGGACAACGCGTTCGGCGTCCGCGTCAACGCCGTTTACGGCAAGGGCGACACCGCCATCGACAACCAGTCGGCCGAGATCAAGCACGCGACGGCCGGCGTCGATTACCGGGGCGACGCCGTCCGCCTGTCGGGCGACCTCGGCTATCTGGAGCGGAGGACCGACGCGCCGATGCGTGCGGCCAGCGTGTCCCCGACCCTGACCGACGTGCCGGGGGCGCCGAAGGCCGGAACGAACTTCGCCCAACCCTGGGGCTTCGTGGAACTGAAGTCTCTGCACGGAGCGCTGAAGGGCGAGGTGGATCTCGGCTCCTCCGTCACCGCCTACGCCTCGGCCGGCTTCCGCCAGAACCCGACCGACCTGCTGGTCAGCGTGCCGACGATCACCGCCCTGAACGGCAACTTCACGGAGCGGAACCTCTATTTCTTCGACGACGTGAATTCCCAGACCGCCGAGACGGGCCTGCGCACCGATTTCGACACCGGGCCGGTGAACCATCGCGTCAATCTGAGCGCCAGCGCCGTCTGGCAGACCCGCTACAACGTGACCTACACGCTGAACACGGTCGCCTCCAACCTCTACAACCCGGTGGTCGTCCCGAAGCCGAACCTCTCAGGCTACGACACCCATCCGCGGCTGCTCAGCCGTCAGAGACTCGCCGGCCTCGCCATCGCCGACACGCTCTCCGTTCTCGACGAGCGGGTGCAGTTGACGCTGGGTCTGCGGCGCCAGCAGGTGACGACCGACAGCTACAACGGCGCCGTGCCGAGCCGGCAGACCAGCCGCTACAGCGAGAGCGCCACGACGCCCGCCGTGGCTCTGGTGGTGAAGCCCGATCCGCGCCTCTCGCTCTACGCCAACTACATCGAGGGCCTGTCCCAGGGGCCAGTGGCGCCGAGCGGCACGGCGAACGCCGGCCAGGTCTTCGCGCCCTTCGTGTCCAAGCAACTGGAGGCCGGGGTCAAGCTCGACCTCGGCCGGCTCGGCGCGACCCTCAGCGCCTTTCAGATCACCCAGCCCAGCGGCCTGGCAACGGCGAGCCGAACCGGCGGACTGCCGGTCTTCGGCGTCGATGGCGAGCAGCGCAACCGCGGCATCGAACTCTACGGCTACGGCGAACTCACCGAGGGGCTGCGGCTGCTGGGCGGCGTGATGGTACTGGATGCGGTCCAGACCAAGACGGCCGGCGGGGTCAACAACGGCAAGGACGCGGTCGCTTCGCCGGACGTGCAGCTCAATCTCGGGCTGGAATGGGACACGCCCTTCCTGGACGGGCTGACCTTGTCCGGCGGCGCCGTCTACACCAGCGGCCAGTATGTGAACGCCGCCAACACCCAGCGAATCCCGAGCTGGACGCGCTTCGACGTCGGCGCCTCCTATCTCGTCGAGGCCAAGGACACCCCGATCGAACTGCGGGCCCGAGTCACCAATCTGTTCGACAAGAGCTACTGGGCCTCGGCGTCGCCGCAACTGGGCGCTTTGTCCACCGGGGCGCCGCGGACCTTCGCCCTGTCGGCCAGCGTCGGATTCTGAGCCGCACGGGATGCGCCACGCGGCGGTTCTTGCGCACCGGGTCGTCGGGCTGGCGATCGCGGCCTTTCTCCTGGTGGCCGGCCTGACGGGCAGCGTCATCGTCTTTCGGGACGAGCTGGACCGCTGGCTCAACCCCTCGATGCGGGTCGACGCCATGGCCGAGCCGCTTGCCCTGTCGGCGCTGGTCGAGCGGCTGGAGGCTGCCGACCCGCGGGTGCGCATCACTTACCTCTACCCGCCGAAAAGGCCCGGCGAGGCGGTGTGGGCTTCGGTCGCGCCGCGTCCGGAGCCGGCGACGGGGCGGCCCTTCCAGCCGGGCTACAACGAGGTCTGGCTGGACCCGGCCGATGGCCGTGTTCTGGGCCGGCGCGAGGCGGGCGCGGCGCGCTTCGACCGGGCGCACGCCGTTCCCTTCCTGGTCACACTGCACCACAACCTGCATCTGCCGGGGGACTGGGGGCGCTGGCTGCTGGGTGTCGTGTCCATCCTGTGGATGCTCGATGGGGTCGTCGCGGGGTTCCTCACCCTGCCGCGGAGTCAGGCCCCGTGGCGCGGCGCCTTCTGGCGCAAATGGCGGCCGGCCTGGGGCATCAAGCGGTCTGCCGGTGGCCACCGTCTCACCCTCGACCTGCACCGTGCCGGGGGGCTGTGGCTGTGGACCATCCTCGCCCTGCTGGCGGTGACCAGCGTCGCGATGAACCTGCCCGGCGAGGTCTTCCGCCCGATGGTCGCCGTTTTCGGCACGGTCAGCCCGTCCCCCGTCGCGGCGATGCCGAAGCGCGGCGGCGTGACCGGACCGCCGGCGATCGGCTGGACCGAGGCGGCCATGGCCGCGCGGGCCGCCTTGCCGGCTGGTTGCGTGGACTGGCCGCTGCGTTACGTGGCCTATCTTCCCGGCCCCGGGGTCTATCGCGTCGGCTTCGCGGAGCCGGAGTTCCGGGAAGGCGCCTTTCGCGTCGCGCGGGAAGAGGTCTATGTGCGGGGCGACAGCGGGGGCGTCGCCGGACGGGCCGGCTACCTCAGCGGAACGACGGCCGACCGCTTTCTGCTCTGGCAGTTCCCGCTCCATTCCGGCCGCATGTTCGGCTGGGCGGGCCGCGTTGCGGTCGCTTTCGCCGGGTTGATGGTGGCGGCACTGTCGGTGACGGGAATCCTGATCTGGTGGCGGAAGCTGCGGTCGCGCCGGCAAGCCGCGGTCGGCAGGGGAGGAAATGCACGGGTCTAGCGCGCCATGCTCGGCCGGAGCCTTCGCCGCGTTCCTCCACTGGACAGCGGTCAATCACGGCGGTACGTGGCGTGCCGCAGCGCCGGGGCCAGTCCGACAGCAAGGCGGCGGCTAGCCCCCTGCCGGCGATTGTATGAGGCGGAAAAACTGCGGTTGGTCGCCGAGCGCCCGGAATTTTGGCCGAGTCGCCGCCTTTGCGCCTGTGGGACGGTGTCCGTTCGCACATTCGCAAATGGTTGCGGTTCAAGAAAACCGACACGGAGTTGGGCTTGGTCTGCCGATGAGACCGACTGTACGACAGGCAACCGGTCAGATATGTTCCCTCTACGTTCTATCTGAAGGGATAATCCTGTATTTTGAAAACCTTTGGTTTCTAATTCAATCGTGCCGCGACATTCTTCCGTGTGGAGTGATCCTCTCCGATCGATGTATGCGCTTTCTCGCGAATAGCAAGAAACGGTTGAAGAAGAAGGGTTTTTTGCGAGTACTATTCAGCGTTCCCGGCCAACAACGCGTTACGGAAGCTCCTATATACCAATAATTAGCTCTTGGTCATGCATTGATCCATATGGGACCGGTGCGTGTGCCGGCCGCATGACGTGGGGCTGACAGATCGTGGCGAATCCGACCTTCACTATGATCGGCACCAACAGCTTCGGCCTCTCCGACATCGGAAGCGAGGCAGCTCCGGTGCTGGCCGACCTCGACGGCGACGGCGATCTCGACCTGTTCGTCGGCAACGCAGACGGCAACACGCTCTACTTCCGAAACACCGGATCGACGCTGTCGCCGACCTTCACGCTGGACAGCACCAATCCGTTCGGGATCACCAACGTCAGCGCGGGCGGCGCGCTTCCCGCTTTCGTGGACATCGACGGTGACGGCGATCTCGACCTGTTCGTCGGCAACCATGCCGGCACCACCCTGTTCTTCCGCAACAACGGGGCGGCGCAGGCACCAGCCTTCTCGCTGGAAGGCACCGGCCTGTTCGGCATCCAGAGCGCCGGCAGTTACGGGGCGCCGAGCTTCGCCGATCTGGACGGCAACAGCGATCTCGACCTGCTGATCGGAAGCGCCGACGGGAACATTTCCCTTTACCGCAACAACGGCTCGAGGCAAGCGCCGACCTTCTCGCTGGCGGGGACCAATCCCTTCGGCCTTCCCCGCGACATCGAGGGTTACGCGTCGCCCGCTCTGGCGGACATCAATGGGGACGGCCTCGTCGACCTCATCACCAAGAGCACCGTCTACGTCAATGTCGGCACAGCGGCGGCGCCGACCTTCTCGCTGCTTGCCACGAATCCGTATGGGGCTCTTGGCCCCGGAGCGTATCCGCGGCCGGCCCTGGGCGATCTGGACGGCGATGGCGACCGCGATCTGGTGATCGGCGTCGACGGCGGCGATCTGGAGTATTTCCGCAACGTCGCCCCGGTGTCCGTGACGCTGGGCAACGGCGGAAACACGATCGCGCTGTCGCAGATCAACACGCTGACCGGCGGCACCGGCATCGACATGGTTTCGCTGGTCGCCATCGGGGCGACCTTCATCGTCACCGGGGTCGAGACGCTGACCGGCAGCACGGCCACCGACGTCGTGATTCTGGGCAGCGCCGGCAACACGCTTCTGGTGAGCCGGGTCGAGACGCTGACCGGCGGTTCGGGCACCGATGCGGTGGCGCTGGGATCCTTCGGGAACACGATGCTGGTGGGCGGCGTCGAGACGCTGACCGGCGGCACCGGCATCGACGTTGTGACGCTGAACTCCCTCGGGAACACGATGCTGGTGAACGGCATCGAATCGCTGATCGGCGGCATGGGCGCCGACGTGGTGAGGTTGGGCAACAGCGCGGGCAACACGCTGACGGTGTTCCGGCTGGAGACGCTGACCGGCGGGATCGGCACCGACGTGGTGACGTTCGCCAATGGCGGCAACACACTGCTGGCGGAGGGCATCGAAACGCTGACCGGCGCCACCGGCGTCGATTCGGTGACGCTGGGCAACAGCGCGGGCAGCACGCTGACGGTCCGATTGCTGGAGAGCCTCATCGGCGGGTCCGGCGCCGACATCGTGACGCTGGGCACCGGCGGCAACTCCCTGACGGTCCGCTTCCTGGAGAGCGTCGTCGGCGGCTCCGGGTCCGACACCGTGACGCTGGGCACCGGCGGCAACACGGTGTGGGTGATCGGTGTCGAAACGCTGCTGGGCGGTTCCGGGTCCGACACCGTGACGCTGGACAGCAACGGCAACACGCTGACGACCCGGCTTGTGGAGACGCTGTTTGGCGGTTCCGGCCTCGACATCGTGACGCTGGGCAGCGGCGGCAACACCATCGAGGTGTCGCGCCTCGATACGCTGTTCGGCGGTTCCGGCACCGATGTGGTGACGCTGGGCAGCGGCGGGAACACGCTGCTGGTCCGGCTGCTGGAGACGCTGACCGGTGGTTCCGGCACCGACGTCGTGATGCTTGGCACCGGCGGAAACACCCTGAGGGTGAGTGGCATCGAGACGCTGACCGGCGAGTCCGGGACTGACGTCGTGACCATGCTCGACACCGGCGGCACGATCCAGGTGAGCGTCGTCGAGACTCTGCTCGGCGGCACCGGCACCGACGTGGTGACGCTCGGCGGCGCCGGCAACACGCTGTTGTTGGCCCGCCTGGAAACGCTGACCGGCAGTTCCGGTATCGACGTGGTGACGGTCTCCGCCAGCGGCCTGACTGCGCTGGTCAGCGGCATCGAGACGCTGAACGGCAACAGCGGCCAGGAGATCGTGACGCTGGCCAGCGGCGGCAACACCATTCAGGTGTCGCGGCTCGAGATCATCACCGGCGGAGCCGGCACCGACGTGGTGACCTTCGGCACGACGTGGGGCAACACCCTGCAGGTGAACCTCGTCGAGACGCTGTTTGGCGGTTCCGGCCTCGACATCGTGACGCTGGGCACCGGCGGCAACACCATCGAGGTGTCGCGCCTCGAGACGCTGTTCGGCGGTTCCGGCACCGATGTGGTGACGCTGGGCAGCGGCGGGAACACGCTGCTGGTCCGGCTGCTGGAGACGCTGACCGGCGGTTCCGGCACCGACGTGGTGACGCTTGCCACCGGCAGCAACGTGATGACGGTGAGCGGCGTCGAAACGATCAATGGCGGCTCCGGTCTCGACATCGTGACGCTGGGCAACAGCGTGGGCAACACGCTCACGGTGTGGCGGATCGAGACACTGATCGGCAACAACGGCACCGACGTGGTGACGCTGGGCAATGCCGGCGTCACGCTGCTGGTGGACGGTGTCGAGAGGGTGGTCGGCGGCATCGGCACCGACCTTGTGGAACTGGGCAGCACCGGAAACACGCTGCTGGTGAGCGGCATCGAGACGCTGACCGGCGGCATCGGGGCCGACGTGGTGACGCTGGGAAGCAGCGACAACACCGTGCTGGTGACCGGCGTCGAGACATTGACCGGCGGCGCCGGCACCGACGTGGTGACGCTGGGCAGCGCCGACAACACGCTCGCGTTGGCTGATGTGGAGACGCTCATCGGCGGCGTCGGCACCGACGCGCTGACATTCGCCCCGGTGGGCAACCAGGGAACCCTCTTCGTTTCCGGCATCGAGACCGTCTACACGCCGTTCCAGACGTTGACGCTCAACGGTGTTGACACGCTGATCGTCCTGCCGTCCAGCCCGTCCACGCCGGTGCTCAGCCCGACGTCGGACAGCGGAGCGGCCGGGGACTCGTTGACCAACGCGTCGCAGCCCACGCTGACCGGAACCGCCAACGCTGGCAGCGTCGTGCATCTTTACGGCAACGGCGTCGAGATCGGGACCGAAACCGCCAACGGATCCGGCGACTGGTCGATGGTTCCTGGTACGACGCTCGCCGATGGCGATTGGACACTGACGGCCAAGGTGATTGTCTCCGGCGTCGAGAGCGGAGTGTCAGGGCCTTTGCTGCTAACGATCGATACCACCGCACCGTCGCCGACCAGTCTTGCGCTGGCGGCCGTATCAAACAGCGGGTCGACGGCGGACACGCTGACCAGCGTGACGGCCCCGGTGATCACGGGCAGCG
>NZ_JACHYN010000008.1:56125-136890 GCF_014192915.1 Azospirillum sp. OGB3
GCAGCGTGGCCGAGGCAGGCACGGTCGTGCTGTACGAGGGCGCGACCGCTCTGGGCACGGTGACGGCTGCGGCGGCGGGCGCCTGGAGCATCACGGCGGCCTCGCTGGGCGACGGCACCCACACGCTGACCGCCACGGTGACCGACGCGGCGGGCAACACGTCGGCCGCATCGACCGCGCTTACGGTGACCATCGACACAAGCGCTGGTGCTCCCTCCGGTCTGGCGCTTGCCGTGGGTTCAAACAGCGGGTCGACGGCGGACACGCTGACCAGCGTGACGGCCCCGGTGATCACGGGCAGCGTGGCCGAGGCAGGCACGGTCGTGCTGTACGAGGGCGCGACCGCTCTGGGCACGGTGACGGCTGCGGCGGCGGGCGCCTGGAGCATCACGGCGGCTTCGCTAAGCGACGGCACCCACACGCTGACTGCTACGGTGACCGATGCGGCGGGCAACACGTCGGCCGCTTCCACTGCGCTGACTGTCACTATTGACACGACCACTAACACTCCTTCCGATCTTGCGCTGGCGGCTGTATCAAACAGCGGGTCGACGGCGGACACGCTGACCAGCGTGACGGCCCCGGTGATCACGGGCAGCGTGGCCGAGGCAGGCGTGGTCGTGCTGTACGAGGGGGCGACCGCCTTGGGCACAGTGACGGCTGCGGCGGCGGGCGCTTGGAGCATCACGGCGGCCTCGCTGAGCGACGGCGCGCACACGCTGACCGCCACGGTGACCGACGCGGCGGGCAACACGTCGGCCGCATCGACGGCTCTGACCGTGACCATCGATACAGGCGCCAGCGCTCCCTCCGGCTTGGCGCTTGCCGTGGGTTCGAACAGCGGGTCGACGGCGGACACACTGACCAACGTGGCTGCTCCCGTCATCATCGGGACGGCGGCCGAGGCGGGCGTGGTTGTGCTGTACGAGGGCGCGACCGCTCTGGGTACGGTGACGGCTTCGGCGGCGGGTGCCTGGAGCATCACGGCGGCCTCGCTGGGCGTCGGCGCGCACACGCTGACCGCCACGGTGACCGACGTGGCGGGCAACACGTCGCCGGCTTCCTCCGCGCTTACGGTGACCATCGACAGCGAGGCACCATCCGTTGCTATTGCCCTGAGCAAGACCACGCTCGGGGTGGGGGAGACGGCAACCGTCACCTTTACGTTCAGCGAGGCGCCGGTTGGATTCTCGCTCTCGGCCGTTACCGCACAGAACGGGACGCTGTCCAATTTGGCTGTCCTGCCCGACAGCAACGGGCTGGTCTATTCCGCGACCCTGACCCCGAGCGTGGAGACGGTTGCCTCCGACAGCCGGATCACCGTGGCAACGGTGTGGAGCGACGCCGCCGGGAACGGTCCGAGCGGCACGGTGACCTCGGCCGGCTATGCGATCGACACCCGGAGCCCGCCCAGCAACACGGCTCCTGCAATCGGCGGCGCCGTGTCCGGCCAAGCGGCCGACGACACGGTCGGCCGCCGGCCCTTCGCCACCTTGACCGTTTCCGACAACGAGTCCGCCCAGGCCCAGACGGTCGTGGTGAGCGTCCGCGGTTCAGGCGGCACGGTCGGCGATGGCACCGGCCTTTTCACCGCCGCCAGCCTTAGCGCCAGTGGCTTCGTAAAGTCGGCCGCCGGCACGTACCTCCTATCCGCGAGTTCGGCGGCGGCGGCTCAGGCCGCCCTGCGGCTGCTCGATTTTCAGCCGACGGCCAATCGGGTCGTTCCAGGAACCCAGGAAACCACGGCCTTCACCGTGACGGTCACGGACGCGGGGGGCGCGGTGGCGACGGACAGCGCGACCAGCATCCATGTCCTGTCGGTCAACGACGCGCCCATCGCGGCGAACGACGCGGGCGGCACCGACCGGCTCACCCCGGTCACGGTGGTCGCGGCGAGCGGCGTGCTGGCCAACGACACGGACCCCGACGTCGGCGACCGCATGGCCGTCAGCGCGGTGAACGGTGACGCCGCCAACGTCGGCCGGGCCATCACGCTGGCCGGCGGCGGCCGTCTGACGCTGAACGCCGATGGCGGCTACAGCTTCGACCCGACGGGAGCCTACGGCACGCTGCTGTTCGGCCAGACCCGGCAGGAGACAATCAGCTACACCGTCACCGACGAGACGGGCGCAACCTCCACCGCGACGCTGACCATCACCGTGCGGGGCGTCAACACCGCACCGGCGGTGCAGGAGGCCAAACATGTCGCCATCGACCAGAATTCCAGCCGCGTCGGCCTGTCGATCGACAAGCCGGTCGATCCGGAAGGCGATCCGCTGACCATCACGGTGACCGGTCTGCCGACGGTCGGGACGCTCCAGCGCTACGACGGTACGGCGCTCGCCGTCGGCGACACGCTGACGCCCGATCAACTCGCCGCGGTGATCTACACGCCGCCCTTCGGCGCCACCGGGGCCGCCGGGTCCTTCAGCTACGCCGTGTCCGACGGGACCAACCTGGTCGGCCGGGCGGTAACGATCAGCCTGACGCCGGTGCAATGGCTGAGCCTCACCCCGTCCAGCCTGTCGATCGCCGAAGGCAACAGCGGGTCGACCAGCCTGACCTGCACGATCACCCGGCGCGGCGACAGTTCGGGCGCCACCACGGTCAAGTGGCAGGTGGACACGACCGGCTTGAGCGGCAGCCTCGCCGACGCGGCTGACTTCGGCGGCACGCTGCCCAGCGGCACCGTCACCTTCGCCGCCGGCGAAACCAGCAAGACCATCACCGTTCCGATCAGCGGCGACCGGCAGGTCGAGGGCAACGAACAGTTCCGGGTCCTGCTCTTCTCACCCTCGACCACGGTGGCCGACGCCAAGATCACGGTGGAGAACGCGACGGCGATCGGCACCATCCTCAACGACGACCGGCCCGCGACGATCACCACGGTGTCCGGCCCGGCGGCCGGCCGCTATCTGGCGGCGCGCGGCGATACGCTCGACTTCACCATCGCCTTCAGCGACGCGGTCAGCGTCTCCGGCGCCGGCGTGCCGCGGCTGGCGCTGACCATTGGGACCCAGACCCGCTACGCCACCTTCCTGCGCGTGGAGTCCGGCAAGCTGGTCTTCCGCTACGCCGTCGGCACGGGCGATCTGGACAGCGACGGCATCGTCGTTGCCGGGGCCATCGACCTGAACGGCGCGCAGATCCGCGACAGCGCGGGCAACGCCGTCACCACCCTGTCCTTCGGCAGCGCCGCGCCGCTCACCAGCCACGTGCTCGTCAACGTCCGCGGCGGCCACGCCATCGACGGCTACATCGCCGGCGCCACGGTGTTCGCCGACGCCAACGCCAACGGCGAGCTCGACGCCGGGGAGGCGTTCGGGACGACCAGCGCGGTGGGAAGCTGGTCGATTCCCGGCGGGTCCGGCCCCATCGTCATGATCGGCGGCACCGACATCTCGACCAATCTGCCCTTCACCGGCGTCTACGAGGCGCCGGGCTCGGCGTCGGTCATCACGCCGCTTTCCACCATCATCATGGGGATGGCGGGGCTTGCCGGTACGGACAGCGAGATCGCCGCGGCGGCAACCGAGCTGAAGAGCAAGCTCGGCCTCGACGCCGGCCTCGACCTGCTCACCTACGACCCGATCGTGGCGGTGACCACGGCCGGGGCGGACGCCGCGGCCATCGCGACCGCGCTGAAGACCCAGGCCGCCGCCGCCAGCGTCGCCAACGTGATCGTCCAGGGCAGCGCCGTGCTCGCCGGGGTGGTGATCGGCGCGCCGCGGGCCAGCGGCGTGATCGGACGGGCGCTGGTGGGCGCCATCGCCGACGCGGTCAAGGCCGTTCCGGCCGGCGGTACCATCGACCTCGCCGATCCGACGGTCCTGGCCGCCATCCTGGCTGCTGCCGGAGCGCGCATCGGGGCTGTGGACAGCGTGAAGCTGGCCGCGGTGATCGGTGGTGCCGCCAACGTCATCGCCGCGTCCAACGGCGCGGTGATCACCGCGGGCACGACCAACAGCGGCGGCGTCGACGGGCTGATCCAGATGGCCCAGGCCCAGGTGGTGGCGCAGGGCACGGCGGCCGACGAGCTGCGCAACGGCACCGCCGCGGGCGACGTGTCGGGCGCGGTCGCCGCCTTCACCGGCACCAACCTCCAGCAGCAGATCAGCGCGGCCCAGGTGGCCGTGGTCGTCCCGTCGCGCCTCGCCATCGCGGCGACCGACGCCGACAAGCGCGAGGGCGACGGAACCAATCCGGGGGGCAACACCGCCTTCACCTTCACCGTCACCCGCGCGGGCAGCACAAGCGGCGCCCTGACGGTGGATTGGACGGTCGCCGCCGGCCCCGGCAGCGGGGGCGCCACGCTCGACGCCGCTGACTTCGGCGGGACCCTGCCGTCGGGCACCGTCTCCTTCGGCGACGGCGAGGCGACCAAGACCGTCACCATCCTGGCGTCGGGCGACGCCGACATCGAGCCGGACGAGACCTTCACCGTCACCCTGTCGAACCCGTCCGTCGCCGCGACGGCGATCGAGACGGCGTCGGCGACGGGGACCATCCGCAACGAGGACCCGATCGACCCGAGGCTGACCCTGCCCATCGCGCCGACGGTGGTGGCGGGGACGGCCACGGCCATCGCCGGCCTGTCGGTGATGGACGGCGACAGCGCCACGGTGACGGTGACCCTGACGCCCGGCCACGGCAGCCTCGGTCTCGCCGGCCCTGCCGCGGTCAGCGCGGCCGGCGACGGCACCGTGACGGTCAGCGGCAGCGTCGCCGACGTCAACACGACGCTGGCCGCGCTGATCTTCACCGGGTCCGGCGGGCAGGCGGCGGGCAGCATCGCGGTGACGGTGGCCGATGGCGACCCTGCGACGCCGGACGCCTCGGGCACGCTCGCCATCGCCATCCAGTCGCCGCCGGCCAACGTGCTGCCGAGCAGCCCGACCCTGGTTGCCGGCCGCTCGACCGAGGTGCTGGGGCTGGAGATCACCGACGTCGACGGCGGCACCATGACCGTCGTGCTGACGCCGACCAACGGCACGCTCACCTTGCCGCTCTTCGGTTCGGCCACGACGAGCGACCTCGGCAACGGCAAGAACCGGCTCACCGGTTCGCTGGAGGACGTGAACCGCACGCTCCAGCAGCTCGAGTTCACCGCGTCCCGCAACGTCAGCAGCGCGTCGATCCGCTTCGAATCCTCCGACAATCAGCCGCTGACCCCCGACTCCGACAGCCTGCTGGTCATCGGCGTCCTGTCCTCGCCGGAGCACAGCGCGCCCGCCACCCTGTCGGTGGTGTCCGGCCTGGCGACGGCGGTGACCGGATTGGCGGTCAGCGATTACGACAGCCCGACCCTGCAAGTGACGCTGACCCCCACCAACGGCGCGCTGGCCCTGACGGCACAGGGCGGGGTGACGCTGACCCAACCCACCGCGGGGGTCTGGCGCCTGCTCGGCACGCCGACCGACATCACGGCGACATTGGCCACCCTGACCTTCACCGGCACGGCAGGCCAGACCTCCGGCACGATCCGGGTGACGACCAGCGATCTCGGCACGCTGACGACCGACGCCGAGGCGACCATCGTGGTGACCATCGTCGATCCGGCGACCCTGATCGCCCCGACGCTCACCCTGCCGCAACCGATCACCCTCGACCAGGGGCTTGCCACGGCGCTGACCGGCATCCAGGTCACCGACCCGGACAGCCCGTCGATCTCGGTGACCCTGACCCCGTCCCAGGCGACCCTGGGTGCCACGGCGGCAGGGCAGGCGGCCGTCGCGACGGCGGGCGACGGAACGCTGACGATCAGCGGGTCGGTCGCCGACGTGAACGCGACGCTGGCCGCCCTGCGGATCACCGGCGGCACCGCCGCCACGGCGACGGTCGCGGTGACCGTGAGCGACGGGGTCACCATCCCCGCCACCGGCACGCTGACGCTGCCGATGGTGGACGTCACCCCGCCGGACAGCCCGACGATCATCACGGTGAGCGCGGACGCCGCCGGTACGCGCCCGCTGGCGGTCACCAACACGAACCGGCTGTTCCTCCGCGGCACGGCGGAAGCCAACAGCCGGATCACACTGTCCGAGGGCGGGACGGAGCTGGCGACGGCCACCGCCGACGCGCAGGGCGCCTGGGTCGCCGATCTCAGCGGGACTCCGCTGGGGGACGGCACCCACGCCTTCACCGCGCGGGCGACCGACGCTGCAGGCAACACCGGTCCAGCTTCCGGCACCCGGTCGGTGGTCATCGACACCATCGCGCCGACGGCGCCCATGGTGGCTTTCAACGACACGTCGATCGACCGCGCCAAGCAGAGCAGCGTCGGGTTCGCCCTGTCCGGCGGGGAGAGCGGGACGACCTATCGCTGGACGCTGTCCTCCTCGGGCGGTGGCGGTGCGCTGACGGGGACCGGGACCCTCACGGGGGCGGGTGGCGCCGTTGGCGGCATCGACGTGTCCGGCCTGCTGGACGGAACCTTGTCGCTCTCGGTCACGCTGACCGACGCGGCGGGCAATGTCTCGGCGGCCGGGATGGCGACCGCGGCGAAGGCGGCGGGAAGGCTGGTGGACGGCACGCCGGTGCAGACGCTCTCGTCCCAGTCCAATGGACAGGCCGTCACCACGGTGGTGGTCCAGGCGCCCGCCGACGGCCAGTTGGAAGACCCCGGCAGCCCGAACGCCGGGCTGGCCGACGTGCCGCTGGTCCGGGAGACGGTGACCGATCCCGCCAGCGGACAGCCGACGGTGGTGACGACGCTGCAGGTCGGCTTGCCGACCGGGGTCGGCGTGACGGCGAGCGGCCCGGAGTCTCGCGAGGGGACGACCCTGGCGCAGGCCGACCTGATCCGCGCGATCGAGGCGCGCACGACGGCGGGATCGGTGTCGCGGTCCGGCCTCTCCAGCGGCGGCCTGCGATACCTGGACACCCTGTCGCGGCAGACGTCGCTGCTGATGCGCACGCTCGCCTTCACCGCGCCCGGCACGCCGGGGGCGGCGGTCCGGGTCACCGGCGCGATGCCGGAGTCCACCTCGCCGATGGCCCTGGTCATCGACACGGCCGGGGTCGCGGGGCCGCTGACCATCCGGCTCGACACGGTGTCGTTCGCCGCGGTCATCGGTTCGGCGACGCTGGCCGGCGGCGAGGGCAACCAGGTGGTGTATGGCGACTCCGGCAGCCAGTCGATGATCCTCGGCCCCGGCGACGATCTCCTGTCGGGAGGCGGCGGCAACGACACGGTGGCCAGCACGCTCGGCAACGACACGCTGTACGGCGACGACGGCGACGACCTGATGCACGGGGGCGACGGCGACGACCTGATGGATGGCGGCGCCGACAACGACACGATGGGCGGCGGGGCCGGCAACGACACGATGGGGGGCGCGGCCGGCAACGACATCCTGATCGGCGAGGGCGGCAACGACGCCCTGTTCGGTGGAGCGGGCAACGACACCCTCTTCGGCGGCGACGGCAACGACACGCTGTTCGGGGAGGACGGCGACGACATCCTGTCGCTGGGAACCGGCAACGACCTGGCCGACGGCGGGGCCGGCAGCGACACGCTGTTCGGCGAGGACGGCAACGACACGCTGTTCGGTGGCGCGGGAAACGACATCCTGTCGCTGGGGTCGGGCAGCGATCTGGCCGATGGCGGAACGGGCAATGACACGCTGTTCGGCGAGGACGGCGACGATACGCTGTTTGGCGGAGCGGGCGACGACCTGCTGGCCGGCGGGGCGGGGAACGACCTGCTGTTCCTCGACCAGGGAGCCGACACGGTGTGGGGCGGTGCTGGGGCGGACGTCTTCGCTCTCGGCGGGGCGTCCGGCGGATCGATGGTGATGGATTTCACTCCGGGCACCGACCGGCTGGCGCTGTTCGACCCCTCGCTCGACCTCAGGAGCGTGATTGCGTCGGCGAGGGTGGTGAACGGCAACACCGTGCTCGACCTGCGGCTGGGCGTGAGCGTCACCATCGTCGGGCAGACCGGCGACGCCGCCCGCTGGTTCGCCTGACGGGACGGGGGCGGCCGCAAGCCCGCCCCCTCCTTCCGCGTCGTTGGCCGAGGAAACGGCCGTGCTATCGTCGGGCATGGCTGCGCGCGTTCTGAGACTTTTCCCGGGACCGCCCGAAGAGGTGGCGCTGACCGGGCTCTATGTGGCCGACGCGCTGCACACCCTGGGCGGCGCCGCCGCGCCGTTCGTCTATGCGAGCTTCGTCGGCAGCCTCGACGGGCGCATTGCGCTGCGGGATGGCGAAGCGAGCCACCTTCCGGCCGAGATCACCAGCGAAAGCGATTTCCGCCTCTTCCTCGAACTGCAGGCACAGGCCGATTGCCTCGTCACGCACGGCGGCTATCTGCGCGATCTTGCGGCGGGGCGGCTGGACGATGTGTTGCAGATCGGGACGCGCGCCATGGACCGGGACCTCGCGCGGTGGCGGCAGGAGAACGGCCTGTCCGCCCAGCCCGCCGTCGTGATCGCCAGCGCGAGCCTGGATTTTCCTGTGCCGGAGTCGGTGATCCGGGAAAAGCAGCGGGTCCTGATCGCGACCGGCCGACAGGCCCCGAGCGATCGCGTCGATGCGTGGCGCGCACGCGGCTATCCGGTGATCGTCGCCGGAGAGGGCGCGTCGGTGGAGGGGGCGCCGCTGGTCCGGGAACTCGGCACGCTCGGCTTTCGCAGCGTCTATCTGCTGACCGGCCCGCGCATGCTGTCGACCATGCTGCGGGACGGCGCGCTGTCGCGACTCTACCTCACCATCGCGCACCGTGTGGTGGGGGGAGAGGGCTTTCACACCATGGCGACGGGGCCACGGCTGGAGGGCGCCGGCCGCCTGCACCTGTCCTCGCTGTACTACGACAGCGCGGCGCCGGATGGGGCGGGCCAATGGTTTGCCCGGTTCGAGCCGTTGCGCCCGACATGAGTCCGGTGCCCAAGCTCAGGCCGGAACATGATAGGCGGCCCTGTTGAAACAGGCGGGCGGGCAGCGGAGACCAGGCAAACCGCTGCCCGCGGGAAAGTCGGGTGTGGGCATGACGAGACTCGCGGCTCGCCGTTGCCATGCCATCAAAGCTGAGCGCAGGCGTAGGCGTTTATTTCGGTGCCGACGGCGATCACGCGGATTTTCGGTTTGCGCCAAGTCTTCATGATGCGCTCCCTCGTTTTCTGGGGGTAAAAAGGACCACCGGCTGCTCGGTCTCCTTAAGAAAGCCTACTGGCTCAATCCTCGTACGGCCATCATACGAATGGATAGCGGTAAGGAAATTGCGTATAGTTTTTTTTGTGGAGAAAGAGCGCCGAATTTATTCTGTTCCGGCTGTGAACGGCCAATCTTTCCCGTAATCGTCTCCAAATGCGTGCTTGAGACGACGTGATCTATGGTCACACCATGATAGCGCGTTTCTTTGGGCAGACCAGCATGGACCCGATCCGATGACGAGGAATGGCGTTCCGGTTGCGTTGATCGCATTGTTGATCGGCGGCGGCACGGCGCAGGCCGAGGACGGCTACCCCACCTACGCCCGCGTCGATTACGTCCTCGGCTGCATGCTGTCCAACGGCCAGGGGCCGGACGTCGTGCGCAAATGCTCCTGCAGCATCGACGAGATCGCCGCGCATTTCCCCTACGACAGCTATGTGGCGGTGGAGACCGCGCGGGGCATGCAGGAGGCACCCGGCGAGCGCGCCGCTCTCATGCGCGATGTCGGGTGGATCAAGGACCTGCTGAACGAGTTCCGGCAAGCCCAGGTCGCCGCCGACCTGAAATGCTTCTGAGCGAACGTACCGCGCCGTCCCTTCACGAACCGGAATTGGCCCGGATCGGCCAGCTCTCCCGAAAAACCCGCCCGTTCGAATCCTCGGCGGTGACCTCCAGCGTTCCCTGCTCCTCAGGCACCAGGGAGAAGTGGATGCTGGGATCCTCGCTCAGCGAGATGTCCGACTGCACGTCGAGCACCGGCGCCCCGTTGTAGCGGATGGCGACGGTCTTCACGTAGTGGGCCGGGATGAAATAGTAGTTGAGCTGGTCGTACTGCATGCCGGTGTAGTTGGGGTGGCTGATCAGCAGCTGCGCGGTCAGAGGCTTTCCGGCGACGATGCCGTCGGGCAGGTTCAGCTTCATCTTGCCCATGCGGGCGACGGCGAGCTGGGCGTTCTTCAGCGCTGGCGCGGAGCATCCCCCGGACGCCTTGACGAATTGCGTGGTGCGCAGCAGCCGCCCGTCGCCGGTCTCCGCAACGGCGGTGATGTTGGTGTAGGCGTTCACCCGGACGCGCGTGTCGACCGCCTGCGGGCTGTCGCCGTGGGCAAAACGGAAGGTCGCGGCCATCGGCACCGGATTTTCATCAACGATGAGATGGACCGCGGTCACCTTGACGCCATTGCCGGGTGCCGTCACGATCCGGATGGGCACGACCGCCGCGTCGTTGGCCCGTTTCGGGGCCTCCACCGTGAGGAGCGACCCGGCCTCCTCGACCGTGCGTCCCGAGAAATACATGTCGCGGAGCATGTCCCAGCGCTCGTCCTGCGGCGAGGCGGCCAGAGCACCCGCACCGCTCAGGCACAGATGCGCCGCTCCCGCCAGCGCGGTGACCGACAGCGTTGAAATCGTCCGGTGTGGTGTGGTCATGGCGTCATTCCCATTCCAGTTCGGCGAAGGTCGCCGTCACGTTGCGCGGGTTGTAGGAGTCGAACAGGCGCCAGCGCGGCGCCTCGTCGGCGGCGACCGTATCGACCGCCTGCTGGATCGTGCCGTGGGCGGCTTGGACCTTGCGGACTCCCTCAACCACCCGGCTCAAGTAGCGGCGCAGGTCCGTCGCCGCGTCCGGCCAGGGGGCCGAGGGCGGGCCGTGCCCGGGAACCACGCGCGCCGCCGGCGTTGCGGCCAGAGCGTCGAGTGTGCGGAGCCAGCCGAGGACGGAGCCGTCGATGGCCGGCGCCCGTTCCATGAACAGCAGGTCCCCGGCCCACAGCGTCTTCGTCTGCCGGTCGAGCACCGTCAGGTCGTTGTCGGTGTGGGCCACCGGCCACGCGACGAGGTCGAGCACGCGTCCGCCCAGATCCAGTTCCAGGCGGTCGGTGACGACGAGGGTCGGCGGGACGAGCCGGACCTCTGCGGCGGGGGCACCGACCGCGGAGTCGAAGGCCTGCCGGTAATGGTCCATGCGCGCAGCCAGTGCCGCCTGGAAACGGACATGCGCGACAAAGTCCGGCCGGTCGGACAGGAAGGCCGCGTTCCCCAGGGCATGGTCCGGGTGCATGTGGGTGTTGACGACGTAGCGGATGGGCCGGTCGGTGTGGGCGCGGATCGCCTCGCGCAGGCGATGGCCGATGGTCGGGGAGCCGCCGCTGTCGATCACCGCGACGGCCCCGTCCCCAACGACGAACCCACAGTTGGCGATGTCGCCGCCGTTGGTCGCGTCGGTTTCCTCGTGGCGGCCGGCGTGGACGAACACGCCGGGGGCGACCTCGAACACGGGCAGGGGATCGGCCGTCGCCGGGGCCGCCGCCCCAAACAGCCAGACGGACAGCCAGGCGCCGGCCAGCGCCGCGCGCGGGGACGGCCGGAGGAACGTGGCCGCAGCAGCCATCGTCCGGTCCTGCATTTGTGTTCAATCGGACGAGTATGAAACCGCGCCGGCGGGCCCGGCAACCGGGCAAAGGTGTTTGTGCGGCGCACCGTCAAAGGCCAGCCAGCCGACGCTGACGGCGGGGGCGAACCATCCCGCGCGCTCCCGCAAGGCCGGCGCCACCGGCAAATGCGCTTCGAAGTCGCGGTAGGCCGATCCCCGGCGCTCGGCCAGACGCCGCACCAGGAAGCGGCCGACCCCGGCGCCGACGAGCGGCAGGTCGTCGCCCATCGGGTCGCGCGACAGCACTTGGTCGAGCGCGTCCTCGATCCGGCGGAGCTGGCGTTCCGCGAGATGGCCGGCGAGGCGGCGGGCCTTCGGGAGGCTGTCCGGTTCCAGGTCGTCGCCGACCATCCGCAGCAGACGCCGCGCGCTGGCGTTGATGCCGTGGTCGCGCCCGTCCGCCGTGGCGTGCTGGTCGGCGTCCGCCGGCAGCGTCCCGGTCAGGCGATGGACGTCGGCCATGGTCGCGAACAGCTCGGCCATCAGAGCGCGCCGGCCTCCACCATAGGGGACGGCGCGGGCGACCGCCATGACTGGGGTGCGCACGACGCCCGTGTAGACCAACTCACCGCTGTCCAGCCGCTCCGCGTCGGAATAGCCGGCATGGCGCGGCCCGCCGCCGCTGAGCGGGACGATGTCGGTCGTCGTGCTTCCGACGTCCAGCAGGATTGCGTCCCCAGCCGCCGCGGTCAGCAGCGCCGTGGCGTACCAGTTGGCCGACGCCACCGCCGCCGCGCAATCCGTCACGGAATCGACCGGGACCAGCCCACGGGGACCGGCGAAAATGGTAAGCGTCGCGGCGGGCAGGGCGGACCGCATGGCGGCGGCGATGCGGCGCACGCCGTCCGCGCGGTCGTCGAACAGGTCGGCCAGTTCCCCGGTCATCGTCGCGGCAACCCGCTGTGGTCGGCCCCAACGGGCGAGCACCGTCGCGACGGCCTGCTCCAAGCGGTCGAGGCCCAACCAGAGCGGGCAGGGCCATTGGTCGAGGTCGCGGAGCGTTCCCGTTTCGTCGAACAGGGCCGCCTTCAGATGCGCCCCGCCGACGTCCAGCCCGATCAATGCGCCTCCATCCATGGCTCATCCCTCCAGCGTCAGATGGATTGGTTCGATGCGCCCCACCGGCGGCGGCGGAACCGGTGGGGCACGCGCCAGATCCAGCACCGTGGCGGCGATGTTCAGCCCGGTCGCGCGCCGCACCCCCACGAAGGAGGTGGTCAGGCGCGGGTTGACCTCGATGATCGTCGGCCCCTCCGGACCGATGATGATGTCGACGCCCACGCAGCCGAAGAGGCCGGGCAGCGCGGCCGCAACGCCCTGCGCGAGATCGGCAAGGGCAGGGGTCAATGCCATCCCGCCGACAATCCCTCCGCCGTAGGAGAAGCGGCCGCCGGACAGCGAAACGGTCTGACGATTGGCGGTCAGCGGCCACGCTCGTCCATCGCGGCAGAACATTGACAGGCTGGCCGGGGTGCCCGGTTGGAAGGGCTGCGCCACGAAACCGCTGCGGTCCGCCTCTCCCAGCCAGCCCCGCCACTCGGTGTGGTCGCGGATCAGCCGGGTGTCGACGCAGCCGGCCCCGTCGTCGGGCTTGACCACCCAGGGACCTTTTTCCGGTGGGCCGTCCGCAACGACGGCACCGACCCGCCAGACCGGGACGACGGGCATCCCGGCTTCCGACAGCACCGCCGCCGTCGCAGCCTTGCTGGACGCGACGGCCACCGCGTCGGCGCGGCTGTTGAACAGGGTGCGCCCGCTGGCCTCGACCATGCGGCTGAAGCGCTCCAGCGCGCCGTCCGTCTCGGGAGCGATCGGCCAGACGCCGTCGGCCTGCCGGGCGAGGTCCTCCCAAAGCGACCAGGACTCGCGCGGGTCGGTGATGGTTATGCTGCTCACGGGGGCCATGGGTGGCGGAAGGCGGGCGTCGCGGGTGACCGTCACCGCCACCCCCGGCACCTCCAGCAGGTCGGCCAGCAGGGCGTGGAGCATCAGGTCGCCTTCGCGGGCGAGGCTGGCGGGGATTGGATCGTCCGGTGGCATGCCGCCGCCGGTCACGAACTCAACAACCAGGATGCGCATGCGGTCCGCCACCATGCAGCCGAGGGAGGGCGAGATGTTCCACGTCGTTCCGGTGATCGACCTCAGGGATGGCGGCGTGGTGCACGCCCGCCGCGGCGACCGCGGCCGCTACCCGCCCCTGCGCTCGGCGCTGTGCACCGGCAACGACCCGGTGGAGGTGGTCGGTGGCCTGCTCCGCCTGCATCCATTCCGCGTTGTCTATGCCGCCGACCTCGACGCCATCCAGGGCAGCGGCGACAACCGGCCGGCGCTGGCGCGGCTGAAGGCGGGCTTTCCGGACATTGAACTCTGGGTGGATGCCGGGTTCCGCACCGCCGATGCGGTGCGGGGCTTCGTCGCGTCGGGGCTCGGCGACGCGGTGCTTGGCAGCGAGAGCCTGGACGGGCTGGCGCCGCTGCTCGCGCTGAAGGCCGATCCGGCCTGGGAGCGGATGATCCTCTCGCTCGATTTCCGCGATCGCTTCGTCGGACCGCCGGACCTGCCCGACCGCCCAGACCTGTGGCCGCGGCGGATCATCGCCATGACCCTCGCCCGCGTCGGCTCGGGCGAGGGGCCTGACTGGAACCGGCTTTCGGAGATCGGCCGGGCCAAGCCGCAGGCAAGCCTGTTCGCCGCCGGCGGGGTCCGCGACGGCAACGATCTGCGCGATCTCGCGGCGCGGGGCAGCGCCGGCGCCCTGGTGGCGACGGCGCTGCACGACGGCCGCATCGGCGGCGCGGAGTTGGAAGCCCTGTCCCGATAAGCCCATCACGCGGCGAAGGGGTGCTTCACCTTGTCCTTCTGGTTCATCAGGTCCTGCGCGCTCGGGAAGCTGGCGACCGCGCGTTCGATCGCCTCCTTGGTGGCGCGGTAGTTGTAGTCCTGGATCTTGGCGTTGTCCTTGGCTTCCCAGTGGATGAAGACGCCGACGCAGATGAAGATGTTGTCGATCTCGTCCTGGGGGATGGTGCCTTCCGAGACGCAGTCGGCCACCGCCTTGGCGACGGCGTGCTGGGCGGGGCCGAACATCTGGACCGCCTGCTCCGCGCCCTTGATGGTGACCTTGTTGAACAGGATCGTCGCCGGCTTGCACATCAGGTTGGGCGCCACGACAGCGAGAAGGGCGGTGAAGCCGTCCTTGTTGTTGGTCAGCGCGTTGCAGAAGGCCGTTTCCACGGCGCTGCCGCGCGGTCCCATGATCAGGTCGATGTGGGCGACCTCGTTCCCATCACCGACCAGCGACTCGCCGACGAGCACGCGGTTGATCTTCGTGGATTGTCCTCCCCACATCGGCATGTCCTCTCTCCCTAGCGTTGCCGGCGTTCTTCGCGGAGCGCGCCGTTTTGAAGAACGTCCGTTATGACGGGCGGCTGCGGGGATTGCATGAGCCAGAACGCAAGGAGGCAACCCACGACAATATCCGCGGTCGTTCCCGGGTTGACGCCATTGTATTTGAGGTCCCGGTCCAGTTCCGCCAAGCGCGATCGCGTTAGCGTGAATGCACGGTCCGGGACAGAATTTTCCCTCAATTCCGAAGCCCGCGCGCGTAACCATTCAGCGCGCTCCCGCCCGTATTTTCGGATGACATGGCTGTCGGGCAGGGTGGCGAGGAATTCGACATAAATCATTTCCGTGGCCTGCTCGAAATCCGCCCCGGCGTCCAGCCATCGCCGCAGGCTCGGCACGCCGGTGTCGAAGATGTCTGCGAAGCCCGTCGCGTATTGCCGGGCGATGGTGTCGCGGTCCCGCGCCTCCCGCATGGCGTCGAGCAGGGTCACCTGCGCCGCGGCGTGCACGTCCGCCCCCTCGACGCGGCCCAGCCCGGCGGGTTCGGCCAGCGCGATGGCCTGAAAAGCCAGCTCCGCATCCGCCACCGTCAGGCCGGCAAGGACATGGCCCAGCCGGTCGCGCAGCGAACCGCCGCCGGTCGTCAGTGCGGCCTGGGCCAGCGGCGCGGCGAGCACCAGGATGCCGAGGTTGGTGTTGCACCCGACGGCGTCCCGCGTGGCGCGGACGGCGGCGTGCAGCCGCTCCCCGACGCCCAGCCCCGGCCGTGCGAGGATGGACGCGGTCGCCTCGGCGCTGGCGAGGAACTGGGCGACGGTCATGCGGTGCCCCTCGGCGTGGATGTGGACGTTACCGGGCTTCAGCGCGCGCAACTCCAGATGGCAGGCGGCGCGGTAGGCGCCGGCCACGCCGGAGGCCGGGTCGGGGGGGATCGGCGCCCAGTCGATCAAGCGCCCGCCGATCATGAGCCGACCCGCTTCACGAAGTCGGCGGCCAGCGCGCCGGCGATGTCCACCGCGCTGACCCGCTGCAACCCTTGCCACGCCGGCATGCTGTTGACCTCCAGCACCAGCCAGCGCCCCGCCCGGTCCTGGATCAGATCGACACCGGCATAGCTCGCGCCGACCGCCGCCGCGGCGCGGACGGCGAGCGCGGCGGGTTCGTCGTCGGCGGGCGCGGCCTCGCACGCCGCGCCCTGATGGACGTTGGTGATCCAGCTCCGCCCGTGCCGGGTCATCGCGGCGACCGCCCGCCCGCCTGTCACGAAGACGCGGCGGTCCCGCCACGCGCCTTCGGTCCGTGGCGGGATGAAGGGTTGGAGGTAGTAGACCCCGCCGAGCGCGTCCGCGTCGGGCAACGCCTCCGGACCGTCCAACCGTTGCAGGCCGCGTCCCTGCGCGCCGAACAGCGGTTTCAACACATGGTCGGGCGCATGGCCCAAGACGTGTCGGGCCGGCTCGGCCTCCTGAACGGCGAGGGCCGGCGGGGTGGGCAGGCCGGCGCGGTCCAGCAGGAAGCTCGTCATGCTCTTGTCCACGCAGCGCTCGATGGCCCGCGCGTCGTTGCAGACCGGCACCCCGAGGTCGCGCAGCGCGTGGAGCACGCCCAGGCGCAGCGTCACCTGCTCGAAGCTGCCCTGGCCGACCGCGCGGACGAAGACGCCCGCCGGCAGCGTATCCTCGAAGCCGGGGATCAGCAGGCCCGTCGCCGTGTGACCGACGGCGATCCCGCAGCGCCGCGGCGAAACGCAGCGGCAGGGGAGGCCGCGCGCCTCGATGGCCTGGACCAGCCGCGGCGTGTGCCAGTCGGGCCGCTCGGTGAGGATCAGGGCGGCGCGTTCATCGGACATCGCGGAACGAGCGCTCCACGAGGTGCGGCGCCAGGGTTCCGCCGTGGAAGCTGCGCCCGCTGTCCAGGGCGGTGACGGTCACGCGCGCCGGGCTGAACAGCATGGAATCGATGGCGTAGAAGTCCCCCTTCGCCGCCGCGAAGACCTCGGCGAAGGGGCGCCCGTGGTCCCGCGAGCAGGAGGAGGGCAGGCGGCGCGCCAGATCCTCCGCCGCGTCGTCCGGGCCGGTGACGTGCAGGTGGACCGTGCCGCCGTAGAGGATCGCGTCGTTGGTGCGGCCCATCGCGGTCAGGAACTTGCCGCCGGGTGGGGGAAGCGGCGCCATGCCGATGCCGTCGACGACGCGGTCGAGCGGAAAGCCGAGGGCGTGCAGCTTGTGCAGGGCGACCTCCAGCACGCGGGCGACCACTTGGGTGCTGCCGGCGAGGCTCTGCGTCGGTGTGAGGATCAGGGTCAGCCGGTCCGCGGCGATGCCGCAGGTGGCGGCGATGTGGGCGATCAGGTCGGCGGGCGGCACCGCCGTCGCCTCCATGACGAAGGCCGCCGCGTCGGCGCTGTCGCGGTAGGCCAGCTCGTCGAACAGCGCCTCCTGCCGGGCCAGCGCGCGGCCGGGACCGGAGCCCAGCGCGAAGAAGGCGCCCTTGCCGCTGCCGTGGCTGAGGCTCCAGCCGGCATACTGGCTGCCGAGGCAGGCGAGGACCGGCTGCGCGCTGTGGACGGTGACTCCGAACGGCCAGGACTGCGGGCCGGGTACCGGACCAAGCGTGACGTGGCCGAGGCCGCCCATGCACAGTTCGGCGATGCGCCGTCCGGCCTCCAGCCCGCCGGGATGGCCGATCCCGGCATCGACGACGCAGGCCCCGCCGACCTTCTGGACGCCGAGACGGAGCATCGGGGCATCGGCTATCAGCCGCTCGACCAGCGGAGCCGACAGCGCGGCGAGGCTCGGGCGCGGATCGGGGTTGTTGGGCTTGGTCATGTTAGCCCTCCCCTCTGGGGAGAGGGGAGATCAAATGCGCGTGCTGCCGATTCACGTCGGACGGGCTTTCCATGGTCATCACTGCATCTCCATCGCGGCGAGGGCCGCCAGTTCGCGTTGCCGCCGCTCGGCATGATGCCGTGCCGCGGTGGCGCTGGGCCCCTCCCCGAACACCGTGCAGACCGGCTCGCCGCACCCGATGACGGTCGGCGCCGACGGCCGGTCGGCGGTCCAGGCCGGCCAACGCCGTCCGGTCTCGATCCGGATGGGCGCGTCGGCGTAGAGCACCGCCGCTGCGTGGCATCCCGACAAGGCCGGCAGGCGATCGGGAAGGCGCCCGGCGCAGGCGTCCAGGTGAAGGCCAAGCAAGGGCGGCAGCGGCGGGCGGTCGAAGACGTCCAGCGTCGCGCCCGGTCGCGGGTTGATCTCCAACAGATGGACGGCCGATCCGGTCACCAGGAAATCGGCGCTGTTCAGTCCGACCAGCTCGAACGCCGCCGCAAGGCGATTGATCATGGCGGGCAAGGTCGGGGTCCACCGTTCCGGACAGCGCCACGGTCCGGCCGCCCCGCCGTAGCGGTAGGGGCTTGCTGCGGTCGGCGCGGTCCACTGCCGGCTCAGCCCGACGACGACGGCGCGGTCGCCGTCCGCGAGGAAGAGGACCGACACGGCATGGCCGGCGACACGGCGCTGGACGTACCAGCCCGGCTTGGCCTGGGCGTCCGTCGCGGCGGTGATGTGCGCGCCACCGCTGCCGCCGATCCGCTTCCGCAGATGGACGCCGGGCGATCCGTCCAAGGCCGGCGCGACCGTAGGATGGGAAATGCCGAGCCGGTTCAGGGCGGCGGCGAAGCGGAACGGGTCCTTGACGCGCGCCACCACCTCGGCCCGGTTGCCGAGCAGCGGGCGGTCTTCCGCGAGGGCCGCCAGAAGCGCCGGATCATCCTCGAAGCCGGCGCCGTAGACCAGTGGCAGGCCGCGCAGATCGATCCGCGCCAGGGAATCCCGAAGGTGGCCGGATTCCAGGCGCAAGGCGTCGGAGGGCAGGCGCAGACAGGACTCGGCGAGCTGTCTAGTGTCCAGATCGGCGAACAGATCGATGGCCGCCGGCCGCCGGCCGGCGCGGCGGGCGGCGGCGGCCAGTGCCCGCGCCGACAGGGCCGCGACGACGATGTCCGGCCCCTCCGCCACCGTGTCAGCCGGCGATCTGGCGGGCGGCGTCGTAGGCATCGCAGAAATCCAGATACACCGCCGTCTTCGCCGTGGCGAGGCGAGTCAGCAAGGCGTGCTGCACGCGGAACTTGACGGCGCCGACCGCCAGCGCGCCGACGCCGACGCCGCGCCCGCCGGGAAGCGGCGTGCCGTTGTCCTTGGCGCCGACTCTTTCGATCCCGGACGGCGGAACCGCGTTGATGTCCGCCGCAACCAGCAGGCGGCCCGCCGCGGCGAGGTTGCGCGCCGACAGGATCTGCACGCCGGCCCGCCCGCAGCCGAACACCACCTCGGCATCGGCGAGCAGCGCCTCCCGCGCCGCGTCGTCGGGCGCGTCGGCGCAAGCCAACTCCACCCCGAAGCGCCGCCGGAACTCGGCGGCCTTGGGCTCCACCCCCGACAGGCCGCGGTGGCTGACCAGGGTGACGCGGGCGCCGGCCAGCGCCGCGATCACGGCGGCAATTCCGCCGACCACGCCGGTCGCGCCGAACACCTTGAGGGTCAGCCCCTTGATCCCGTCCGGGTGGCTGCGGCGCAGGGCGCGCTCGACGACGGCGACCATGGCGCCGGCTGTGGTGAAGGCGCCCGACGGATCGACCATGACCGAGATGGTGAAGGGCGCGAACATGGCCTTCCGGGCGGCGTCCATCATGTCGAGCGCCAAGACCGCGTCGCGCCCGCCGATGAACAGCCCGGTGCGCGCCGCGTTCGCCGGGTCGCGGGAAAACATGGCGTCCTGGGTGATGCCGGTGACTTCCTCCAGCGCGACGCCGGTGTAGGGGAACAGGGGGCCCATGCCGGCGTCCGCCGCCATGTTGACGTCGAAGGGGCTGACGTGCTTCAGCGGCGTCAGCATGTGCAGAACGTAGGGTGCGGCCATCGCGCGCCTCCCGCTTGGCTCGGGGGTGGAGGGGTCAGGAGGCCCGCAGCACCACCCGGTCGGTGGTGGATTCCAGAGTCGCGCCGTCGTTGCGGCCGCGGGCCAGATGGAAGTCCAGCGCGGACCCCGCCCAGCGGCGCCGCGCCTCCGCCAGCAGGGCCTCGGCCCGTCGGGCGTCGCCGACGATGGCGAAGCCGGTGGGCCCCCAGGACGTCTGTCCGACGCCGGGAATGCCCTCGGCCTCCAACCATGCCAGCGCCTCGGCGACCAGGGGGCTGGTGAAGCGCCCGCCCTGGACCGGGGCGAAATGGTCGCCCACCGTGCGTTGCAACTCACCCACCGCCCGCCCGAAACGGTCGGCGTCGCCCTCGATCAGCGCCGGAAGGGCCGCCATGACGATCAGGCGGCAGAGATGTCCGGCCCGCTCCGCCGGAAAGGGCGGCAGCGCCTTGAAGGCCTGCAGCTCGGCGGTGCCGTGCAACCCCTGGCCGTCGCGGTGCAGGATGAGCAGCACGCGCCACGCCTCCGGGAAGGGCAGGCGAGCGACGATGGGCGGCGGCGCGTCGTCCGGCCCGCGGCCACCATCCAGGATGACGCCGCCCTTCTCGAAGGCGCCGATCCCGATGCCGGAGCGGGCGCCGCGCTCCAGCTCCGCGGCGAGGCGGCGCACCGTCGAGGGCCGCCCGTGCAGATGCGCGAGCGCGGTGCCGACCGCCAGACCAAGCTGGGTGCCGGACCCCAGCCCGACATGCTCGGGAATGGCCTCCTCCACCGTCAATTCGGCGCGGGCCGGCCAGCGGAAGCGGTCGCAGACCGCCCGCGCGGCCTTCAGCGCGCGCTCCGCCGACGGGCCGCTCGCGCAGAGGCGGTCGGACGGGCGCGCCCGCAGGGTTGTCGCCATCCCGTCGAGCGTCAGCCCCAGGCTGCCGAAACGGCGGCCCAGGCCGCCGTTCATGTCGAGAAAACCCAGATGCAGGCGCGCGGGCGCCGTGATCCTCAACTCCGTGACTTCATCGACGCCGAGTGGCATGAGGACCTCACTCGTTTAAGGAAAGTTGCGTCGTTCTTTTGGTCATGATAATCTTGCGTTAAAAAAAGACCCCGATCCAATAGTATATACCTCTTCGGGGTGAGGACTGTTCGGTCACTTCGGGGAGGAAGACATGACCGCGGTTCAGGAAACCACCTATTCCGATACGGAAATCGCTGAGCGACTGCAGCAAATATTGCCGCGGTGGCGGTTCGAGGACGGCTGGATCCGGCGGAAGTACAAGACGAACAGTTGGAAGGGCACCCTGATGGTGATCAACGCGGTCGGCCATCTGGCCGAGGCGGCGTGGCATCACCCGGACCTCACCGCCTCCTACGCTTGGGTCGAGGTGCGGTTGAAGACCCATTCGGCCAAGGGCATCACCGACAAGGATTTCGACCTCGCTCGCAAGATCGAGGAGGTCATCCAGTGGCAGCCCACCCGCGACGGCGGCGCGCTGGAGGGAACGCCCAAAGACGATCCGCGCTTCGCCTACATCAAGTACGACTGACGGCATGGCGAGCGAGCGGCCAACCCCTCCCGTCGCGCGACCCGTCGTCCATCGTGACGTCGTGTGCCCGTTCTGCGGCCTTGGCTGCGACGACCTGATTGTCGAGGAGGAACCGCCTGCGACGCTGGCGGTGTGCTCCACCGATTGCCCGGTGGCGCGCGAACGGTTTTCCCGCACGCCGGCGGCGGAACCGCCGCGCGTCGCGGGCGTCCCGGTGCCGCTGGCGGAGGCCCTGGAGGCTGCCGCCGCGGTGCTGGCGGCGGCGCAAGCACCGCTGGTGGCCGGTCTCGGCACCGACGTCGATGGCGCGCGGGCCGCCCTGTCGCTTGCCGAACGGCTGGGGGCGGTGGTCGATCACGCGCTGTCTGACGGGCTGTACCGCAATCTGGCGGTGCTCCAACGGACGGGCTGGATCGCGACGACCCTGGCCGAACTGCGCAACCGCTGCGATCTGCTGCTGCTGGCCGGACCGGACCCGGCGGCGCTGCACCCACGCCTCTTCGAGCGCTGGGTGGCGCCCGCGCCGGCCTTCCAGACGCCGCCGTCGCGCGAGGTGGTGTTTCTGTGCGGCGAGCCGCTGGACGCCACGCGGGTCACGCTCTCGGGTCTTCCCGTCACGGTGCTGGCCGGTGACCCTGCGAAGATTGGGGAGGCGGCGGCAGCGCTGGCCGCGGCCTTAGCCGATCCGTCCCGTGTTACGGGAGCCGCCGGCATCGCCGCGGAGGACATCGCCGCCCTGGCGGAGCGGGTGCGCAAGGCGCGCTACGCGGTCGTGGCCTGGGCCGCCGCCGCCTTCGAGGCGCCACACGCCGACTTGACGGTGGAGCGGCTGGTCCGCCTTGTGCACGACGCGAACCGGCACACCCGCTGCGCCGGCCTGCCGCTGGCCGGGCACGACAACGTGGTCGGGGTCAACCAAGTCTGCACGTGGCGCTTTGGAGTGCCCTTGCGCACATCCCTCGCCGGAGGGGCGCCGCTGCACGATCCCCACCGCTTTGCCTGGACGCGCTATGGGGCGGTGGCGGACGCCGTCGTCTGGGTGTCCGCCTTCCAGCCGGAGGTGCCTGCCTTTTCAGCGGGACAGACTGTCATCGCCCTGGCCCCGCCGGGAACGGTTTTCGCCGACGAGCCGGCGGTGTTCATTCCCGTCGGGACGCCGGGCATCGATCATGCGGCCCACGTCTTCCGCAGCGACACGGTCGTCGCCCTGCGCGCGCGGGGCCTCATCGACCGTGGTCTGCCGGACGTCGCGGCCGTGCTGGCGGCCATCGCCGGGACTCTGCCGCAGGAGGCTCCCGCATGCTGACGAAACTCGCCGGGGGGCGCGTTTACGACCCGGCCAACGGGCGCGACGGCGCGGTGGGCGACCTGTTCGTCCGGGACGGGCGGATCGTCGCCGATCCCGGACCCGGCGCCGCCCCGGACGAGGTCCATGACCTGTCCGGGCGGGTTGTGATGGCCGGCGCCATCGACATCCACAGCCACATCGCCGGCGGAAAGGTCAACATCGCGCGCCTGCTGATGGCGGAGGAGCATCGCCCGACGGCGGAGGGGCCTTGCGGTTGCGGCGGCCTCGCCACCCCGTCCACCCACGCCACGGGCTGCCGCTACGCCCAGATGGGCTACACGGCGGCCTTCGAGCCAGCGATGCTGCCGAGCAACGCCCGCCACGCCCATCTGGAGATGGCGGATATCCCGCTGATCGACACCGGCGGCTATCTGGTGCTGGGCAACGACGACCTGCTGCTGGAGCTTCTCGCCTCCGGCGCCGGGGAGGAGGCGGTGGCCGATTACGTCGGCTTCATGCTGAACGCCACGCGCAGCCTCGCCGTCAAGGCGGTGAATCCCGGCGGCATCAACGCCTTCAAGTACAACCAGCGCCGCCTCGACGTGGACGAGACCGGTCCCTTCCACGCCATCACGCCGCGCCGCATTCTGACCGCTCTGGCGGGGGCGGTGCAGCGGCTGGGCATCCCGCATCCCCTGCATCTGCACGGCTTCAACCTCGGCGTGCCGGGCAACGTCGAGGCGACGCTCGACAGCATCGCGGCGGTCGATGGCCTGCGCCTTCACCTCACCCATGTGCAGTTCCACGCCTATGGCGCGGAGGGCGACCGGAAATTCTCCTCCGCCGCCGCGCGGGTGGCGGAGGCGGTCAATCGCCGGCCCAACATCTCGGTGGATGTCGGGCAGATCATGTTCGGCCAGACGGTGACCGCGTCCGCCGACACCATGGCGCAGATGAACAACGCCGGGCTCGCCCACCCGAAGAAATGGGTGATGATGGACATCGAATGCGACGCCGGCTGCGGCGTCGTGCCCTTCCGCTACCGCGACAAGGCCTTCGTCAACGCGCTGCAATGGGCGATCGGGCTGGAGCTGTTCCTGCTGATCGAGGACCCCTGGCGAATATTCCTCACCACCGACCACCCCAACGGCGCGCCCTTCACCAGCTATCCCGAGCTGATCCGCCTGCTGATGGACCGCGACCACCGCCTCGCCCACATGGCGGAGCTGCACCCGGCGTTGCCGGAACACACCATCCTGGGATCGCTGACGCGCGAATATTCGCTGGGCGAGATCGCCACCATGACCCGCGCCGCCCCGGCGCGCATCCTGGGCCTGACCGATCGCGGCCATCTCGGGCCGGGGGCGGTCGCCGACATCACCGTCTACACCGACCGGCCGGACCGCCGCGCCATGTTCGAGACACCGGACCTCGTCTTCAAGGACGGCCGCCTGATCGTCCGCGACGGCGTGGTGGTGGCGCTGGTCCAGGGGCGCACGCATGTGGTGGAGCCCGCCTACGACCCGACGATCGAGTCCTGGATGGCGCGCCGCTTCGACGAGCGCATGGGCCAGCGGCTGACGCATTTCCGCATCGCGGAGGAGGAGATCCGCGGCGGCAACGGCCTGCTCCGCCACGCGTGTCAGCCGGGGGCCTTCTGATGCGGCTCAACGGCGTCCACATCGAGGACACCTTTGCCGAGGCCTTCCCCATGCTCGGCACGCGGCTGGTGATCACCGCCGACACGCCGGCCTGGGTGCAGGCGGCGGTGGTCAGCATGACGGGTTTCGCCACCTCGGTGATCGCCTGCGGCTGCGAGGCGGCGATGGAGCGCCCGCTGCCACCCGAGGAGACGCCGGACTCCCGGCCCGGTGCCGCAGTGCTGCTGTTCGCCATGTCGAAGGCGGAATTGGCGAAGCAGGTGGCGCGCCGCGTCGGGCAATGCGTGATGACCTGCCCTGGGACGGCCTGCTACGCGGGGCTGCGGGAGGGGGCGCCAATCCCGCTCGGCAACGCGTTGCGCTATTTCGGTGACGGCTGGCAGATTGCCAAGCGGGTTGGGTCCCGCCGCTATTGGCGCATCCCGGTGATGGACGGCGAGTTCCTGTGCGAGGCGGCCACGGCTGCGGTCGACGGCGTCGGCGGCGGCAACGTCATCATCCTGGCGGCCGACCGCCGCGCCGGGCTGGCGGCGGCGCAGGCCGCGGTCCTGGCGATCCGTGACGTTCCGGGCGCCATCCTGCCCTTTCCCGGCGGAGTGGTCCGGTCCGGTTCCAAGATCGGCGGCAAGTACAAGGGCATGATCGCCTCCACCAACACCGCCTTCTGCCCGACCCTGCGGGCGGCGGTGCCGGTCTCGCTGGTGCCGGAGGGGGTGGAATCCATCCTCGAACTGGTGATCGACGGGGTGAGCGAAGCGGCGGTCGCCGCCGCCATGCGCGCGGGCATCGCCGCGGTGGCGGAGCTGGGCGCCGCAGGTGGCGTGGTGTCGGTCACCGCCGGCAATTACGGCGGCAAACTCGGCCGTTACCAGTTCCATCTCCACGAGGTGATGGCATGAGCAGCCTTGTCCTCACCACGCGGGATCCTTCCGGTCCGCCGATCGACATGACCGGCGTCCTGCCCGAACGGCTGTTTGAGGGTGGGCGGGAAGCACTGGCCGGGCTGATGCTGGTCCGTGGGCGGGGGCGCCATCGGCTGGATACGCTGTTCAAGCTGGAGGACGGTGGCCCTCCCGGCACCCTGGTCTTGCATCCCGGCAGTGCGGTGCTCGACGGGGTGGGGACCGGCATGACCGCCGGGGAACTCCGGGTTGAGGGGGAGTGCGGCGCCTACGCCGGCAGTGCCATGCGCGGCGGCACGCTGACCGTCTCGGGGAACTGCGGCGCCTTCGCTGCGGCCGGGATGGCCGGCGGGAACCTGCGCGTCGCGGGCGATGCCGGCGATTTCCTGGGGGCGCCGCTGGCCGGCGGCACGCGTGGCATGAGCGGCGGTTCCGTCGTCGTCGCGGGCAACGCCGGGGACCGCGTCGGCGAGCGGATGCGCCGCGGCCTGATCGCCGTTCACGGCCGCGTGGGGAGCCTGTGCGGCGCCCGGATGATCGCTGGGACCATAGTCGTCGGCGCCGGTTGCGGTCCCGATGCAGGGCAGGCCATGCGGCGCGGCTCCATCCTGCTGCCCCAAGCGCCGGCGTCCGTTCCGTCCGGCTTCGTCGACGGCGGCATGAACGACTGGCTGTTTCTGGACCTGATGCGGAAGGAGCTGATCGATGGCGGGGCTTGGCCCAGTGGATTCCCAACCGGCGGAACCCGTGCCCGGCGCCTTATCGGCGACCGGTCGACGGGAGGGATTGGAGAGATGCTTATCGTGTCGGAGGTCTAGCGGACGCCCACCCGCGTGGCGGGCCGCCCTTCTGACCCTGGCCGTGGCTGTCTTGCTCGGGACCCCGGCCTGGGGCGATGAACCCATGCTGGTCCGGATCGGCTACCTGACCCGCGCGGAGGAGCCGCGGATTCCCCAGACCTTCCTCGAACCGGTGTCGGAGGATGAGGGCATCCAGGGCGCCCGCCTCGCCATCGCCGACAACAACACGACCGGGCGTTTCCTCAACCAGCGCTTCGATCTGGTCGAGGTGACCGTGCCGGAGGACGGGCGCGTCGAGGAGGCCGTGCGCGACCTCGCCGGGCAGGGCGTGCGGCTGCTCGTCGCCGACCTGAAGGAGGACGCCCTGCTCGCCGCAGCGGCGGCGCCCGAGGCGGCCGACATGCTGATCTTCAACACGCGCGCTCCGGACGACGACCTGCGCAACGAGCGCTGCCGTGCCAACCTGCTGCATGTGACGCTCAGCCGGCGGATGCAGGCCGACGCGCTGGCCCAGTATCTCGCGTCGCGGAAATGGATGAACTGGCTGCTGGTGGTCGGGCGGACGCCGCAGGACGCCGCCTACGCCGACGCGATCCGCGCCGCCGCCAAGCGCTACCGCGCCAAGATCGTCGAGGAAAAGCGCTGGACCTTCGAGGACGCGAACCGCCGCGTCGACACTGGCCATGTCACCGTCCAGTCGGAAATCCTCACCTTCACCCAGGGCACCGAGCACGACGTTCTGGTCGTCGCCGACGAAGCGGACGGGTTCGGCGAATATCTGCTCTACCAGACGTGGCTGCCCCGCCCGGTCGTCGGCACCCATGGGCTCGTCCCGACCGCGTGGTCGCGCGTGCATGAGCAGTGGGGGGCGACGCAGATCCACAGCCGCTTCGAACGGCAGGCCGGGCGCTGGATGCGCCCGCGCGACTACACCGCCTGGATGGCCGTCCGCGCCGTGGGCGAGGCGGCGACGCGCACCAAGTCCGCCGACCCCGCGGCGCTCGCCGCCTTCGTGCGCGGCCCCGACTTCACCCTGCCGGCCTTCAAGGGGCAGGGCCTGACCTTCCGCGCCTGGGACGGGCAGCTTCGGCAGCCGGTGCTGCTGGCGGGGCCGCGGGTGCTCGTCTCGGTGTCGCCGCAGCCGGGCTACCTGCACCAGTTCTCGGAACTCGACACGCTCGGCGACGATCGCCCGGAAAGCCGGTGCCGCAACCGCTGAGAAAAGCCCCGGCAGGGGGCAACCATGGGAGGGAACGTGATGTTGTTAACCGGAGGAGCCGCCCGGATCGGCGCGTTAGCGTTGCTGGGCTTCGCCGTCGCCCAGCCCGCGCAGGCGGACACCATCTTCGTGTCGAACGAGAAGAGCAACACCGTCTCGGTGGTCGACGGCGGCAAGCTGCAGGTGGTCGCCACGATCAAGGTCGGCCGCCGGCCGCGCGGCATCACCTTCAACGAGGACATGACGCAGATCTTCGTCTGCGTCGGTGACGACAACCGGATCGACGTCATCGACGTGGCGACCCAGAAGGTGGTCGACCGGCTGCCCTCCGGCCCCGATCCGGAGCTGTTCGTCCTGGACCCGCAGGGGCACCGGCTCTACGTCGCCAACGAGGACGACAACATGGTCTCGGTGGTCGACATCGGAGCCAAGAAGATCATCGGCGAGATCCAGGTGGGGGTGGAGCCGGAGGGCATGGGCGTGAGTCCGGACGGCAAGATGCTGGTGAACACGTCCGAGACCACGAACATGGCGCATTTCATCGACACGGAATCGCACAAGATCATCGACAACGTGCTGGTCGATGCGCGCCCGCGCGTCGCCCAGTTCACCGGGGACGGGCGGTTCGTCTGGGTGTCGTCGGAGGTCGGCGGGACGATCAGCGTCATCGATGCGGCCTCGCGCAAGCTCGTCCACAAGATCAGCTTCGCGGTCCAGGGCGTGCCGCGCGAATCCATCCAGCCGGTCGGCATCCAGTTGACCAGCGACGGGCAGCGGGCCTTCGTCGCCCTCGGCCCGGCCAATCGGGTCGCCGAGATCGACGCCAAAACCTACGAAGTGAAGCGCTACCACCTCGTCGGCCAGCGCGTCTGGAATCTGGCGCTGTCGCCGGACGAGAAACGCCTCTACACGACCAACGGCGTCAGCAACGACATGTCGGTGATGGATTTGGAGCGCGGCCGGGTCGTGAAGTCGATCTCGGTCGGCGGCGCGCCCTGGGGCGTGATCGTCAAGCCGTGATGGGGACGCTCCCCTCTCCCGCCCCGGGAGAGGGTGGCCGCGAAGCGGCCGGGTGAGGGTACTGGCAAGGGTCAGTGCATTGATCCACGCCCGACCCTCACCCTCCCGCCTTCGGCGGGTCCCTCCCTCTCCCCGGAGGGAAGAGGGTTTGAACAGCGGCAGTGATGGGCGATGGAGACGACATGGATTGCTTCGAAACGGCGCCTCCCGAGCCGCCTGCCGTTCCCGGTGACGCCGCGGCGACCCCGGTCCTGGCGGTCGAAGGGCTGAGCCACAGCTTCGGGGCGCGGGCGGCGCTGGACGGCGTGTCGTTCGGAGTCCCCGCAGGGCGGTTCACCGTGCTGCTGGGGCTCAACGGCGCCGGCAAGACGACGCTCTTCTCCCTGATCACGCGGCTCTACAACACCCGCCGGGGGAGCATCCGCGTCTTCGGCGCCGACATGCGCCGGCACCCGGCCCAGGCGCTGGCGCGCATCGGCGTGGTGTTCCAGCAGCCGACGCTCGACCCGGACCTGACCGTCATCCAAAACCTGCGCTACCACGGCGGGCTTCACGGCTTGGCGCCCGCCGACATCGAAGCGCGGGCGCGCGAGGAACTGGCCCGCATCGGCTTGGCCGAGCGTGCCGACGAGCGCGTGCGCACCCTGTCCGGCGGCCAGCGGCGGCGGGTGGAGATTGCCCGTGCTCTGCTCCATCGCCCCAGCCTGCTGCTGCTGGACGAGCCGACCGTCGGGCTCGACATCGCGCTGCGCCGGCAGGTCCTCGACCATGTGCACGACCTCTGCCGGGAGCGTGGGCTGGCCGTGCTGTGGGCGACCCACCTGATCGACGAGGCCCGCGACGGCGACGGCGTGGTGGTGCTGCACCGCGGGCGCGTGCTGGCCGCCGGGCGGGTCGAGGAGGTGTGCGCCGCCACCGGCGCCGCGACCCTGGGCGACGCCTTCGTCCGGCTGACGGCGACGGGAGGGAGGGAATGAACGCGACGCTCCACTGGCGTTGCCTGCGCGCGGTCATCGTCCGCGAGGGGCTGCGCTTCGTGCACCAGCGCGAGCGGTTCTTCGCCGCCCTGGTGCGGCCGCTGGTCTGGCTGGGCATCTTCGCGGTGGGATTCCGCGCCGTGCTCGGCCTGTCGATCATCCCGCCCTACGAGACCTACATCCTCTACGAGGATTACGTGACGCCGGGGCTGGTGGCCATGATCCAGCTCTTCAACGGGATGCAGAGCTCGCTGTCCATGGTCTACGACCGCGAGATGGGCAGCATGAAGACCCTGCTGGTCAGCCCGCTGCCGCGCTGGTACCTGCTGGTCTGCAAGCTGCTGGCCGGCGTTCTGGTGTCCATCGCACAGGTCTATGTCTTCCTCGCCATCGCCTGGTTCTGGGGCGTCCAGCCGCCGGAACTCGGCTATCTCGCGGTGCTGCCGGCCCTGGTGCTGAGTGGGCTGATGCTGGGCGCGCTCGGCCTCCTGCTGTCCTCCTTCATCCGGCAGTTGGAGAATTTCGCGGGCGTGATGAATTTCGTCATCTTCCCGATGTTCTTCGCCTCTTCCGCGCTCTACCCGCTGTGGCGCATCCGTGAGGGCAGCCCGACGCTCGCCTGGATCGCCGGGGTCAACCCCTTCACGCAGGCCGTCGAGCTGATCCGCTTCGCGCTGTACCTGCAGTTCAACGGCGCGGCGTTCCTGGCCGTCACCGCGTGTCTCGCGCTGTTTCTCGGGGGGGCGATCCTCGCCTACGATCCCGGGCGGGGCTTCTGGGCCCGCCGCGGCGGGCCGGCGGAACAGGGGTGACAGAACGGACGGAACCGCCCCCGACGACCTCCGGTTGATGGTACAGACGACCGTCCGGTCATCCCGCCGGGCGGGCTCGGGTGGAGGAAACGTCATGACGGGTCATTCCGACAAGGCTCAGGACCAGCCGCGCGGCGAGAAGAGCGTTCTCGGCAGCGAGCAGGACTTCAAGAAGGACCAACCGCAGGACGCCGGCCGGGACGAGCGGGCGAAGGAGGACATCGGCCGAATGGGCAAGGCGTCCCGCCAGAACCGCAGCACGAAGGACGTGGGTTAGCGGTGCCCGATCGTCCCCAGATTCGTCCAACATCATGCCGAAGGACAGGTCCATGAAACATCTGCACATCCTGGCCGCTGCGTCTCTGCTGGCCGTTGCGTCGGCCGCGGCGGCGGTTCCGGCGTCGGCCCAAAGCACGGGCGGCGCGATGTCTCAGGGCTCCGGAAGCCAAGGCTCCAGCCCATCGACCGGCGCTCTGCCGGACAACTCCCTGGCCGGGCAGCGGCAGGGCACCGTCGGCGGCGGGGTCACTCAAGGCGGTGGACAAAGCGGCACGTCCGGCACTTCCACGCCTGACACGCCGGCGTCCGGTGCGTCGGGTGGTTCCACGAGCGGCACCGGCGCTCTGCCGGACAACTCCCTGGCCGGACAGCGGCAGGGCACCATCGGCGGCGGCTCGGTGTCGCAGGGCGGCAACGTCACCTCCGAACCGCCGAAGCAGGGCTCCGGGCAGTAGCGGGGCGCGCGTTCAACCGGTGAGGGGCTGTCTCGGGACGGCGTTGCGGACCGCGGCCAGCGCGGCCGGGTCCAACGCGCCGCCCCGCTCAGCACCGGCGCACAGCGCGGTGCGGAAGCCCAGATAATCCGGCGCGAGCGGCAGCAACGCCGGGATGTCGTCCAGGCGCAGTGAACCGGCGAGCCCGGTCAACAGGCCGTAACCGCGCGCCTGTGCCAGGAAGCGCGCCAGTTCATCCTTCGTCTTGTGCCGCAGCAACCCGCCGGAGCTTTTTCCGGCGGTGTCGAGCATGGCGCCGGCGAAACCGGCTTTCGCGATATCGGGGAGCAGAGTGCCGGGGTCGCTCCAAAGATCGGCAAACAGAACGGCGACGATGCGGGCGTCACGCCGGGCCTCGGTCGCCAGTGCCGCCACGCAGCCCGCCGGATCGCCGGACGGGAACAGCCCGATCTTCACGTAGTCGACGCCGCAGGCCCAAGTCTCGGCGACGCGCCTCGTCACGGCCGCCGGTTCCATCGGCAGGTCGCCCACCGTGGCGCTCAGCGGCGCGTGGATGAGCGAATGGCGGGCCGTCTCCACGGCGTGGACGATGCCGTCCAGCGGCCATGCCCCGAGCGCGCCGGCCCGGGGGTCCTTCACGTCGAGGATATCCGCGCCGCCCTTCGCGGCGAGCGCAAGCTCTTCCAAAGACGCGACACTGGCGAGCAACCGGGTCATGGTTCGCGGTCCTCGCCCGCCCGGTGCTCGGCGATGCGGTCGAGCAGCCAGCCCCACGCTTCAAGCTCCACGGGGCCGGCGGTCTTGCCGATGGCGATGGACAGATAATCGATCTCGCGGTCGATCTTCTCGGGCGGCAGGAGATGAAGGCGGCTGACCAGGATCGCCCCCTCCACCACCGCGGCTTGCGCCCGGTTGAAGCCGCGGAAGGGGCGGTGGGTGACGCGATGCACCGGGCGGCAATCCAGGCGGGGGCGCACGCCGTCATCCTCCACCGCGGCCACCTCCACCTCCTCGTGCGCCAGCGCCCCGGCGAGCACCGCGCCGCGGATGCGCTCCGCCGGGACGGTCGGCCAGTCGCGTCGCCGCCCGGTGACGCAACCGGCGAACACCCGAACGTCGTCGGTGAAGTTCACGACCGCGCAGCGGGTGGCGAGCAGGTTGTCGAGCGTGCGCGACGGACGGAAGGGGGCCAGGACATAGCCGCTCTCGGTCACCGTGGCCCCCATGGGGGCCACGTGGACGTTGCCCGCCGCGTCGCAGCTCGTGATGATGGTTTCGCGGATGAAGGTCACGTCTCGCGCCCTCCGGCACCGTCCGGCGCGCCCACCGCCACGCCCCAGCGCAGTTCGTTGTCCTGGCTGTAGCGCTTGCCGAGCTGCCAGGCGATCTGCGCGCGCGCCAGTTCCGCCCCAAGGTAGAAGGCGTGCCCGGCATCGATGCGGGGATCGATGTGCGGGAGCAGGGCGAAGGGATCGCCGGCCACATGATGCCCATCGCGGTTGTAGAGATGGAGCCCCTGTTCCGTCACCTCGATCCGGTAGTTCGGGTCGCGGATGCGGGCGGCGAGGTCGGCGACCTGTTCCGGCGTGCTGGTGAAGGGCTTGCGGTCGCGCAGGCAGAGCAAAGCGCCGCCGAAGTTGCGGGGCAGGGCGCCGGCCTCCGCGGCGGCGAAGAACTGGCGCCGCGCCGCGTCGAACTCGCGGATGGTCCAGCGGCAATGGGGGCTGACCTGAACCGTCAGGATGTGGTCGATGCGCAGCTCGGAGACGATTCCCATCAGAAGCGCGGTCATCCCCGGCGTGTCGGCGTCGGTCAGCTCGGTGACGTTGCCGACGCCCATCAGGATCTCCAAGTCGGGATGGCGTGCCCGGACCTCGCGGTAGCGGAGCAGGGAGTCGGTGAAGCCGTGGTGGATCGGCTCCAGGATCGGGTCGGCGATGCAGCGCCGTCCCGCGCCGCGGATGGTGTCCAGCGCCCGGTCGAGCGACGGCAGATCGCCCGGCGTGGTGGGGATGACGATGGGCACCGCGTCGGTCTCGCGGGCGACCCAGGCGGTCTCCTCGGTCAGGCTGAGCAGGTAGGAGGCTCCGGCCGACGCCCCGCGCAGCAACTCCCTGGGATCGAGGGAATCGACGCTGACCGTATGGCCGGCCGCGCGCAGCGCCGTCACCGCTTCCTCCAGATGGGGGAAGGGATGGTCGGGCAGCCCGCCGAGGTCGATCACGTCGGCGCCGTCCGCCGCGAAGCGGGCGGCGCGCTCCAGGATGGCCGGCACGCCGAGCAGTGGCGCCTCGACGATCTCGGCGAAGATTTTGGTGTGGTAACGGGTGAGGTCGAGCGGGGCTGCCTGACGCCGGAAATGCTGCGGCAAGTCCTCCAACTCGTCGGGGCCGCGCTCGAAGGGCACGCCGAAATGGGCGGACAGCCGGTCGAGGTCGCCGCGGAACCGGCCGGGCAGCAGGACGCGGTCGGCCCCCTCGGTCGAGGCGAGGCGGCGCAGCACGATCTCCGTCGTCGCCAGCGCCGCGACTTTGATGCCGAGATTGACGACGGTCGCCTGGAATTCCAGCGGTTCCAGGGAGGCCAGCACATGGCGCAGGCGGGCCTCGGCCAGCGCGCCGGTCAGGAACAGGATGTGTTCGGGGGGGTCAGCCATAAGCGTTCCGGCCATCGGTATTCCGGCCATCGGCATTCCGGTGATCGGCGTCCTGCGCTTCGGCATCCAACATCAGCCGGGTCCCGCAGGGGTTGCCGCGGTCCAGCGCCCGGGCGAAACGGCGGTGATCCTCTCGCGACACGCACCAAACCGCCCCGCCGAAGCGCGCCATGCGGTCCGGCAAGGCCGGATCGACCACGCCGTCGGCGACGAGCCGGGTCACCGGGGCGGTCGCGTCCGGCAACGGGGCGGACTTGACGAGAACCGCGCAGGTGGCACCGAGCGCGCCGGCCAGCCAGACCGCCAGACTGTCGGAGGTGACGTCCCAGCTTTCCGCCACGTCGGCGTCGTCCGCCAGGGGAAGGGGCATCCAGACGGTCGGGCTCGGCCGGCCGCGCAGATCGGCGAGGCTGCGGGCCGGGGACAGCCGCGGCTCCAGGTCGGCCAGGGCGGTTCCGTACTGCTCCATGGCGAGCAGGGCCATGCGGTGCGCGGCGCGGTCGCCGAAGCCGAGCGCCGGCTGGGCGTCGCGGACGGCGTCGGCGAAGGGGCCACCGCCGGGAACGAGCACGACGCGCAGGCGGCGCGCCGCGGCCAGGATTTCCAGCCAGCGCCGCAACTCCGGGGCGCGCCACAGGCTGCCGCCCAGCTTCACGACCCACAACGGCGCGCTGCTCATGATGCCGTTCGTGCTCCCTCGGGGCGGGACCGCTCGATGATGATTCCGACGCCGCCGGATTCCGGGACGACGTCCAGCTTCTCCACCTGCACCCGCGCGCGGGTCACATCCGGGTTGGAGAAGCACAAGGCGAGAATGCGGTCGCCGAGCGTCTCGACGAGATTCACATGGGCGCCGTCGCGCAGGGCGCGGATGCCGTCGATCAGGAAGTCATAGGACAGCACCTCGTCCAGGCTGTCGGTCATCGGCCGGTCGGGCCAGGGGAGAGTCAGCGAGACGTTGATCCGGACGCGCTGGGTGCGCTCCTTCTCCTCATCCCAGACGCCGATCCGGAACTGGTCCACATAGTCGCGCAGCGTGATGTCGTAATACCGCACACGGCTCGCCGCCGGGCGGTACGGCACATAGGAGAGCAAAGCGTCGTCGGCCAAGCGATCCTCCTCCCCGTGTAGGACGAAGGTTGGCTCCCCCGCCTCGGATGTCATCAGGGTTCGTCACCGGTCGGACGGCGGTGCGGCCAGCAGGCGGTGACGCAGCAGCCATTCGACGCCGCGCCGCCAGGACCGCTCGTTGTCGCCGCGGATGTCCGCGTTCGCGACGGCGATGATCTCGCCGTCTCCGGTGCGGCGCATTATAATCTGCATGTTGAGGATCAGCGTGCTGATCTTATGGATGAAACCCGTCACCACGATGTCCGCGCCGGCCCGGCGCCCGAGGTCGCGTTCGCAGCCGTTGCAGCGATGGAGCGACGCCGGCACCTCCGCGGCAACGGCGCTGTCGCGAACGCCGGTCACCTCGTAACCGCCATTCTTCAGCCCGTCGCGCAGCAGCGCCGTCACCCGCTCCAGACGTGCGGCATGGTCCGGGTCGGGGGCTTCCCGGCTGGTGTCCACCAGTTCCAGATCGAAGACCAGAGCCTTGGCCGGCGCCTGCGCCGCCGCCGGAGCCGCACAGCTCAGCAGAAGGAACAGGAGCGCCGTCGCGGCGAATTCCGTCGGCCTCATCCGAATGCGTGGATGGGCAAGGACGCCCGATATCCGGCAGGCTCTCATCATGCGTCACCGCTCCGCTGTCCTCGCCGCCGCGTTGCTTATCCTGGCGCCCGTCCCGGCGGGGGCGGCCGGGAGCGATCCGGACTGGCCTTGCATCCAGATCCTCGTGCCGACCCTGTCGTCCGGCCAGATCTGGCCCGGCGACCCCATCGAGGGGAAGGAAGGCGACTGGCGCGACATTCCCGGCACCGAACCGGTCCTGAAGCAGCTTCTCGACCGCCGGCTCGATCCGGAACAGGAGCGGGCGGCGATCGACCGCTTCGCCGACCAGTTGGAGGCCAACGGGGCGGCGGCGGACCGCAACGCCGCCCTCACCGCCCTGTTCGCCGGGGCCTTTGACGCGCTCAACCGCGAGCGCGGTCAGGCCATTTCGGCCATCAAGCGCTACGCCCACCAGCAGCGCGTCCTGCTCGACAGCATCGACGCGGCGCTGACCCGTCTCCAGGCGCTTCCCGCCGACGCCCCCGAGGCGGTGGCTCTGCGCGAGGAGATCGCGTGGCGGCGGCGCATCCTCGACGAGCGGCGGCGCAACCAGGCGGCGCTGTGCGAGCAGCCTGTCCAGTTCGAACAGAAGGCCGGCCGCATCGCCCGGGACATCGCCGCCCGCCTGGATTGAGCCAGCTTGGACCGTGGCGAACCGCGTCGATCAGTTCGACGCGCCGCCGGCAAAAGGTTCGACGGTCTCCAGTCCGTATCCCGCCTCCTGCCAGCGCATGGCGCCGTCGGAATACCAGTAGACGTTGCCGTATCCCCACTCCACGGCGCGCTTCGCGGCGTTCCACGACATCCAGCAGTCCGGCTCGCAGAAGAAGACCAGCCGGGCGGCCCGATCGCCGTGGCTCACCGTCTCCAGCCCGGCGCGGAAATAGCGCTCTTGCTCGCCCGACAGGCTGCCATAACCGACGTTGGGCAGCCAGACCGCCCCCGGCAGGCTGCGGCGGGGCGGCGGCACCCAGACGGCCGGCTCCGGGCGGTCGGCCGGGCGCGGCGGCGCCGGCATCACGTCGATCAGCCGCGCGTCGGGAAAACGCTCGATCAGCCGCCGCAGTTCCGCCAGGGTCACGGTGGAGGCGCCGGACAGTCCGGCGGGGGTCGGGGCGCGGTACTGGTCCATCCGGTAGCCCGGCGGCTCAATGGCGGCGGCGGACTTCAGCGTGCCGTCCGGGCCGACGATCGGGACGTGGTAGCGCAGCAGGATGCGGTCGATGTCGTCCTGGCGGCGCTTGATGAAGTCATTCAGCCAATGTTTCCACTCCGGCTCGTCGGAGCGGATGCCCATGGAGATGTTGAATTGCAGCCGGGCGCCCGCCGGTTCCCTGACCAGCGGAACGACGGTCAGCGGCTCGCTCTGCTGGGCGGCGAAGTAACCGGCGATCGGTCCCCAGATCACCGCGGCGTCGGTCTTGCCGGCGGCGACGTCCTCAATGGCGTCGCGGGCCGGGTTGTTGGCGCGCGTGTCGGTGTTGAGCTGGTAGGGCTCCGTCCGGGTGATTCCGTACAGGCGCAGCAGGTTGACCGCGGGCGTCTTCTCGACGACGCCGATGCGCGCGTCCTTCAGGGACGGATCGCCCACGCTCTCCGCCCGGATGCCCGATTTGGTGCGGTAGACGAGGGAATAGACGGTCCGGTAGTAGGGGTTGGTGTTCTGCATCAACTCCTCGCCGGACGCCGTGCCCATCACGAGGTCGCACTGCCGCGCGCGCAGCGTGTTGCGGACAAAGCCGATGGTCTGGGGCCACCAGTAATAGGTCACCGGTTTCTTCAGGTCCTCGCCGATGAGCCGGGCGATCTCGTTCTCGAAACCCTCCATCCGTTCGTTGGAATAGGGCAGGAGGTTGCCGTCGGCGCAGACGCGCACGGTTTCGCGCTCCGTCACCTCGACGGCGCGGGCCGGCAGGGTGACGGACAGCAGAGCCGCGGCGCTGGCGACGGCGATGGCCGCGGGTGTGGAAGGATGTGCCATGAACGGTTTCCCTCCGCCGGATCAGCCGCCGATGCGTTGCGGGCGTCCACCGGGCAGAGCGCCGTCGGCCCGCGCCTTCAGGTAGCGGTAGATGTCGTCCAGGTGATCCATGATGTTTGGGTCCAGCCCGAAGGAGGGCATCACCTTGTCGCCGGTGGCGCCCTGGTTCTGGCGGCCGTTGACGACGACCTCCTTGAACTCGTCGTAGCTGATGCGTTTGAGCGAGTCCGCTAGGCTGGGGGCGAAGGACGAGCCCGAGGCGTCGAAGCCGTGGCAGGTGTGGCAGGTCGCGTGAAAGCGCCGGTAGCCGTTGTAGGTTCCCTTGTCCACCTGACCGTCCTTGACGATGTAGGTCGGCATCCCGTCGGGTGTCGTCGGCGCGTCCTGTGCCAGGGCGGCGAAACAGGCGACGGTGCCCGCCGTCAGCATGCCGGTCAGCAAGCCAAGTCTGGGTTTCATGTGTGTCGAGTTCCTTGCCCGGAAGCCGGGTCCCAGTGAATGCCGAAAGCCGTAAAGCAAAGCCCCCGGTGCGTCGCGGCACCGGGGGCAGGTCTGCCGATCACTTCTGGTCCGGAACGTGGAACACCGTCAGGACCCCGCCGAGCTGGGTGTACTCGCCCAGCGACTGGTGGGCGCCGACCGCGCCGAGGCCGGCGGTCTCCACACCCGTTCCTCCGGTGCGGTTGGGATGGACGGCCTGATGCCACTGGTTCGCCCCGGATTCCTGGGTCAGACCGGCGGCGAGACCGATGCCGGCCCAGCCGCCGACGCCGGACAGGACGGCCACATACTGCTTGCCGTTGTGGGTGTAGGTGTTGATGTTGCCGATGATGCCGGACGGGGTCTTGAACCGCCACAGCTCCTTGCCGTCCTTCATGTCGACGGCGACGATGTAGCCTTCCAGCGTCCCATAATAGGCCAAGCCGCCCTTGGTGGTCAGGGCGCCGCTCCACACCGCGAAGCGCTCCGGCCGCGACCAGACGATCTTGCCGGCCGCCGCGTCCCAGGCGATGAAGTTGCCCATGCCGCCGTGCGAGTTCGGCGTCGGGTACATCGACACGGTCGAGCCGACATAGGCCTGCCCCGCCGTGTAGGAGACGGAGAACGGCTCGTAGTCCATGCAGATGTGGTTGGTCGGGACGTAGAACAGGCCGGTGTCCGGCGAGAAGGAGGCCGGCTGCTGGTCCTTGGTGCCGAGTGCTGCCGGGCAGACGGCGGCGGTGTTCTTGTCCTCGCCGTTGGCGAAGGTGCTGTACTTGTCGACGACGTTCGGCCGTCCGGTCTTCATGTCGACGTCGGTCGCCCAGTTGACCGTCGGGTCGTATTTTTGCGCGACGAGCAACTCGCCGGTCGCCCGGTCCAGGGTGTAGGCGAAGCCGTTGCGGTCGAAGTTGACCAGGACCTTGCGCTGCTGGCCGTTCATGGTGATGTCGGCCAGGATGTTCTCGTTGACGCCGTCGAAGTCCCACTCGTCGAAGGGCGTCTTCTGGTAGACCCACTTCGCCTCCCCGGTGTCGGGATCGCGGGCGAAGATGGTCATCGACCATTTGTTGTCGCTCTTGGCCCGGTCCTTGTCGACGGCCCGCTGCGTCGGGTTCCAGGTGCCGGGGTTGCCGGTGCCGTAATAGATCAGGTTGAGCGCCGGATCGTAGGTGTACCAGCCCCAGGTGGTTCCGCCGCCGCGCTTCCATTCCTCGCCCGGCCAGGTCGAGACGCCGAGATCCTTCTGCCCGATCGGCTTGCCCATCATCATCGTCTTCGACGGGTCGATCTTCACGTCGGCGTCGGGACCGGTCGAGAAGGCCCGCCACACCATCTTGCCGCTGTTCGTGTCGTAGGCGGTCAGATGCCCGCGCACGCCGAACTCGCCGCCGCTGATGCCGACGAAGACCTTGTCCTTGACCACCAGCGGGGCCGCCGTCAGGGTCTCGCCCTTGGTGTGGTCGCCGTTCTTGGCCTTCCACATCTCCTTGCCGGTCTTGGCGTCGAGTGCCACCAGCGTGTTGTCCGCCTGCGCCAGGAAGACCTTGCCGTCGGCGACCGCGACGCCGCGGTTGACGGTGTCGCAGCACATCACCGGGATAACGGTCGGGTCCTGGACCGATTCATATTTCCAGATGACTCGCCCCGGGTTGTTGAGGTCCAGCGCGAAGACCTTGTTGGGGAACGGCGTGTGGATGTACATCACGTCGCCGACGACGATCGGCCCGCCTTCATGGCCGCGCAGAACACCGGTCGAGAACGACCACGCGACCTGAAGATTCTTGACGTTGTTCGTGGTGATCTGGTCGAGGGGGCTGTACCGCTGCCCGGCATAATTGCCAAGCTGGGACGCCCAGTTGTTGGGGTTCGCTTCATTCTTGAGAATACTGTCATTCGCGGAAACCGAGCCGGCGGCGACGATGGCGACAGACGCCAGAAGCCAGCGAGACAACACCTTCATGACGATCCCTCCCGTGGTGGCGCTTATTGTTTACCCAAAAACCAATGGGCTTTTTGCTTATGAGCGCGGCGCAGAGTGCAAAAGGGCGTTGTCGCACGAATGTTTTCGTGCGGTATGTTCGGTTCTGAATTCAATATTCAGAAAAGCTGACGCCAAATTGGGACTTAATGCTATATTGGGACCATCTTCTCGTCAAGGCTCTGCCGAATAGAAAACGCTCAACAATCGTCCCGCACCAGATTTATCCATGACTGAACGCAAATTGGTAGTAAGCGATTAATCCTTCAAAGCGTGGTTTTGTAGTCTATTTATTTGCAGTTTCCAGAGAAATTTTTGTGCACAGCAACAATATTTGCTGCAAAGCAGCGTGGCCCGATCCGTGGACTCGATTGTTGATGGGTGTGTTCCGGCCTTCGCCCGCCTTGGCGGAAGCGCCGAAGGCGCCGGCTCATCAAGCATTCGTACAGGAAACGCGAACCATGTTTGAACTGGTTCTGGTGATCTGTCTGGCCATGCGGCCTGACCAATGCGCCATCGAGCGCCCACTTTCCATCCAACGGTACCCGACCGCGGTGGAATGCACCCGAAACAGCTATGTCCATGTCGTGCACTGGCTTATGGAGCATCCGACCTGGAATGTCCGCCAATGGCGGTGCGAGCAGCCCGGGGCCTGACTGCGTCGCGGGTTGCTTCAAGGAAACGAAACACGTCATTCAACGTTCCGTTGATCTGCGGCGCGCCAGATCTAGACGTGCGCGAAGAATTCTCTGGGCCTCGCAGCCCATTTCGCTTCATCGCCCGCACCCTCGCCTTCGCAAACTCCTAACGTTTAGGCATTGGTTAACCTTCGATGCCTAATGTTTCGGCGCCCTGTGGGGTGGCTCATTTCTGAGCAGCCGAAGTCCCGGCATCCTGTCCTCCCCCTTGGGCATGGCATGCGGCTTGCTCTCGCTGACCCGCAGGATGTTGGCACAGCCGTGCCGTTGCAGTTTGGAGCGCCCGATGTTTGTTACCCTGTCGATGATCTTCTGCTTGGCGTCCGACCCGACCCAGTGCCGGACCATCAACCCGATGGTTCCCGATACCGAACCCCTGACCATGTCGAGTTGCCCGATCGCCGGTCAGATCGAGAGCGCCAAGTGGATCAACGACCACCCGAAGTACGAGCTTCAGCGCATCCAATGCACGGTGGGCAAGCGGTTCAAGCAGCAGGGCGCGTGAGGGTTTGACCGTGAGGGTTTTGACGGGGGACGGTTCGGTGCCGTCTCACGCCAGCGCCGCGGCCCGGCGCAGGTCGGCCACGAACTCCGCCTGCGCCCGCCGCCGATCCTCGTCTCCCGGAAGCCTCAGCAGGTAGGAAGGGTGGACGGTGACGAAGCCGTTCCACCCGTCGAAGGCCATCGGTCCGCGCTCGCGCAGCACCGAAACGGGCCGGCCGCTCAGCGCCAAAGCCGCGGTGGCTCCCAGCGCGACGACGAGGCGGGGGCGGACGAAGCCCAGCTCCGTCATCAGCCACCAGCGGTAATGCTTGACCTCGCCGGCGGTGGGGGACTGGTGGATGCGCCGCTTGCCGCGCTGGACGAATTTGAAATGCTTGACGGCGTTGGTCAGGTAGAGGCTTTCGCGGTCGATGCCGGCCTCCTCCAGCGCGGCGGTCAGCAACTGGCCGGCGGGGCCGACGAAGGGGCGGCCGTCACGGTCCTCCTGGTCGCCCGGCTGCTCGCCGACGATGGCGATGGCTGCACCCTCCGGCCCCTCGCCCAGCACCGCCTGCGTCGCGCCTGGCACAAGCGGCTCGGAGCGCTGGATCAGGCGGTTCAAGTCGGCGAGGCTTTCCGGGGCCTGTCGGGCCATCGCCGCCACGGCCTTTTCGGGCATGCGGCGGCGTGGGATGGCGGCCTCCGCCTCCAGCATCGCCTGGACACGGGCGGGGGCGGAGCGGACCATGGCCGGGATAGCCGCCGTCTCCGGCATGTTGGCCCAGTATTTCCGCGGCATCTCCGCCCGCATGGCCGTCGGGTTGACCCGCGCCGGGTTGAAGGTGCTCTCGTAATAGCGCAGCCAGCCCTCGGCGAAGCGGTCATCAGCAACGCGGTCATGGGCCAGCGCATCCGGACGCTCGGCGGGCGGGCCGGTCATCAGGCGCCGGCGGTCCCAGTGCAGCGAGCCCTTCGGTGTCAGGATCGTCCACACCATGCTTTCGAAGCGCTCGACGAAGAAGGGGGCGACGGCCTCGACGATGTGGTGGTCGGGCTCGAACCACGCGACGTAGCGTTCCCCGCCTTCGGGACCGGGCGCAGTGGGGGGGAGGGCGCGGAAGCGCAGGAAGGCGTGCATCTTGTGGATGTCCCGCCGCACCGCCTTGTCGAGCCGCTCCAACCGGTGCACCAGCGGGTCGGCGTGCTGGTCGAGCAGCGCCCGCTCCCCGTTCAGCACCCGCCAGACCAGCCGGTGGAGCAGGGCGTAGCGTTCCGGGTCGCCGTGGCAGACAACGGTTTCGATCAACGGGCCGACCGCCTGGGGCAAGAAGACCGGCGCATCCGCGTCGGATGCGAGTGCATCGTCGCCAAACAGCGACGGCGCGCCGACGCTCCACAGCACTTCCTCGGGCGCTGTCCGGGCGGCGGTGAGGCGGCGCACCGCCCGGCGGAAGCCGTCGAGGTCCGCGCCCTCCTGCAAGGTGATCGTGTGCATCGTCAGAACAGGCTCAACTGTCTGGACGGGGTCACCAACCGCTGGCGCAGGTCCAGCCGGTCGGTCAGTCCACCCACGGGGTGGTAGTCGGCGGCGATCAGGAAGGGGCGCGCCCGCCTCAGCCCGCTCGACAGCCGCCCCAGATCCTCCATGCGCAGGCGGGTGTGGCGGCGCGCCGACAGGATCTTGTCGACGGCGCGCGCCCCCAGCCCCGGCACCCGCAGCAGCATCTCGCGGTCGGCGCGGTTGACGTCGACCGGGAAGCGCTCGCGGTTCTTCAACGCCCAGGCCAGCTTGGGGTCGATGCCGAGGTCGAGCATCCCGCCCTCGCCGCCGGACGCGATCTCCTCCACGGTGAAGCCGTAGTAGCGCAGCAGCCAGTCGGCCTGATACAGCCGGTTCTCCCGCTGCAAGGGCGGCGGCTTGACCGGCAGCACCGAACTGGCCTCCGGGATCGGGCTGAAGGCGGAATAGTAGACGCGGCGCAGCCCATAGCGTTGGTAGAGCGTGCCGCTGGTCTCCAGCACCAAGCGGTCGGTGGCGTCGTCGGCGCCGACGATGAGCTGGGTGCTCTGGCCGGCGGGGGAGAAGCGGCGGCGCTCCTCCTTGGCCTCGACGATGCGCTCGTTGACCTGCCCCATCACCGCCTTGATGGTGCCGCCGTTCTTCTCCGGCGCGAAGGCCTTCAGGCTGTGGTCGGTGGGCAGTTCGAGGTTGATCGACAGGCGGTCCGCCCACAGCCCGGCCTGCTCGATCAGCCAGGGGCTGGCCTCGGGAATGGTTTTCAGATGGATGTAGCCGGCGAAGCCGTGGTCGCGCCGCAGCGTCCGCGCCACCAGCATCATCTGCTCCATCGTGTGGTCCGGCGAGCGGATGATGCCGGAGGACAGGAACAGCCCCTCGATGCAGTTGCGCTTGTAGAAGCCGAGAGTCAGGTCCACCACCTCCGCCACCGTGAAGCGGGCGCGGCGGACGTTGGAGGAGCGCCGGTTGATGCAGTACACGCAGTCGAACAGGCAGTGGTTGGTCAGCAGAATCTTCAAGAGCGAGACGCAGCGACCGTCCGGCGTGTAGGCGTGGCAGATGCCGGCGCCGGTCGTCGAGCCCAGCCCTTCCGTGCCGCCGCGCCGCGGCTTGGCGCCGGATGAGGCGCAGGAGGCGTCGTATTTCGCCGCGTCGGCCAGAATGCCGAGCTTCTCGATCAAGGCGTCGTCCATCGTCCCATCCCACGGTGCTTGTGTGTTCTTAATATGTTCTCATGGGGTGGGGAGGCAAGCGGCGCGTGCGGTGCCGGGTGGGACAAAGTCCGATCAGGATCTCTGTGGCAAACTTGGATGGCACCGAAGCGGGACCACATATCCGGGATGACCTCGATACCGCCTTTTCGGCTCGGCCGACGCACCGTCCTCGCCGCCGCTGTCACCGTCGCGTCCCTCAGCGGCGCTCTGACGCGCCCGCTGCTTGCCGCCCAACCGGCGGCCGGGGCCGCGTTCGATCCGGTCCTGCTGGATAGGGCGGTCAAACGGGCGGCGGCGCTGGAGCAGATCCATGCGCTGATCATCGGGCGGAACGGCGTGGTGGTGTCGGCGGAGGCCTTCCGGGGGCCAGCGGTGAACCGCGCCGTCAACGTCAAGTCGGTGTCCAAGACCATCGCCGCCTCGCTCGCCGGCATCGCCATCGACCGCGGTGTCCTGCGCGGCGTCGATGTCACCCTCGCCGAGGCGGCGCCGGGGCTGGTTCCGGCGGGCGTCGATCCGCGGGTGCGCCGGATCACCATCGCCGACCTTCTGACCATGCAGGCCGGCCTGGAGCCGACCTCCGGGCCGGGCTACGGCCGCTGGATCAACAGCCACAATTGGGTCTTCGACGCGCTGCGCCGTCCCTTCGTCACCGAGCCGGGCGCGCGGATGCTCTATTCAACCGGGAGTTATCATCTGCTGGGCGCGGCCCTGTCCAGCGCGTCGGGGCGCAGCCTGCTGGACTTGGCGCGGGATTGGCTGGGCGAGCCCCTCGGCATCGAGGTGCCGTCCTGGACGCGCGACCCGCAGGGCTTCTACCTCGGCGGCAACAACATGGCGCTGTCGCCGCTCGACCTCTTCCGCTTTGGCGAGTTGTGGAGGCAGGGTGGGCTGTGGAACGGGCAGCGCATCATCAGCGCCGCCTGGGTGGAGGCGTCGTGGATGCCGCGCACGCGCTCCCCCTTCTCCGGCGACGACTACGGGTACGGCTGGTTCCTTGCCGAGGCGAAGGGTCACCGCATCGCCTACGCGCGCGGCTATGGCGGGCAGATGCTCTATGTTGTGCCCGGCCTGGGGCTGACCGTCGTCGTGACCTCCGACCCCACCCGCCCGGCGCGATCGGATGGCCATGTTGGCCTGCTCAACGCCCTGCTGACCGACGACATCATCCCGGCGGCGGAGATGGCCTGACCGGCCGGCGGGTCAGGCGGACAAGGTGTCGCTGCGCAAACGCCGCATCACGTTCCGTCGCGGCAGGCACGCCACCAGCACGGCCCCGACCGCGGCCATCGCGGCGACGGTGCCGAGGAAGGCGGCCAGGGGAACAGCGCCTCCAGGCAGGGGCGCGCCATCGGCAAGGCTGGCGACCACCGCCGTGCCGCCGACCCAGCCGAGCGGCACCGCGACCGCGGCGACGGCGGCGCCCAGGATGGCGAACTCCAGCACCACAGCCTGAACCATCGAGCGCCGCCCGACGCCGAGGGTGTGCAGGATCGCCATCTCATGGCGCCGCCGCTGCGCGCTGCTGGCAACGGCGCCGAGAAGCACCACGGCCGCCGCGCCGAGAGCGACGGCCGACAGGCCATCCAGCATCTGCCGCACGGTCCGGACGGTGGAACCGAGCGTGTCCAGCACCTCCGCCATGCGGATCGTGGGGGCTTGCGGGGTTGCCTGTGCCACCGCCGCCTCTAGGGCGGGAACTGCTTCGGGTGGGGACCAGACGGCAGCGACGAGGCTGTGCGGCGGCGGTTCGGGGAAAGGGGAGAGGAGGACCGGGAAGTCCAGGTCGAGCCGCGTCCAGTCGATGCGCCGCAGGTTGGCGATGGTCGCGGTCACCGGGCCGCTCGCCAGGGCCAGCGTGAGGCTGTCCCCCACCGCCAGCCCCAGCCGGCGGGCCACCTGCGCGTCCAGCGAGGCGAGCGGCGGGCCGGCGTACCCCTCGGGCCACCAGTCCCCCGCCACGATCTGGTCGGTGGAGGCCGGGCGGTCGCGCCAGGACAGGCCGCGGTCGCCGCGCACCGCCCAGCCGACGGAGCGGGGGGCGTCCGCCTCGGTGATGGCAACGCCGTTGAGGCGGCTGATCCGGGCGTGCAGGAAGGGCGCGGTCTCGACCCGCCCGACGCCGGGCAGGGCGGACAGGCGTGCGCTCAAGCCGATGCCGTCCGGCGGTGGAATGTTCAGCACGACGACGGAAGGCGTCTGCGCCGGCAGCGTCGCCTCGACATGGCTGGTTGCCGACCGTCCGACCACGCCGACCGTCACCAGCAGGGTCAGGCCGATGCCCAGCGCGACGGCCATCGGGACCGTCGGCGCGCCGGGCCGCCCGAGGTTGGCGACGGCCAGCCGGACGACCGCCGTCTGTCCACGCGCCAGCCGGCGGGCCATTCCGGCGAGCCCCCGCCCGAGCAGCGCGAAACCCGCCGCCACCAGCCCGGCGACGAGAAGAAAGCCGGCGACCGCGAGCGGCATCCCCGTCCAGGCGGCGAGCACGCCGGCGAGCGCCAGCCCCAGAAGCGCGACGGCGCCACGGGTCCGCCACCCCAACCGCTGGGACAAGCCATCCACCGCCCCCCGCCAGATCGCGGCAGGGCTGGTTCCGGCGGCGCGGGTCAGCGGCGGCACGGCGCAGAGCAGCGCCGCCAGAAGCCCGACCGCTCCCGCCAGCAGCAAGGCCGCCGGATCGACGGCACCGCCCGTCTCCGGCATCCAGTCGAGCGGCAGCGCGTTCACCGCCATGGCGGCCAGGGCGGCGCCGGTCGTCACGCCGATCAGCAGCGCCACGCCGACCACGGCCAGCGTCTGCAGCAGGAAAGCGGTGAAGAGAAGGCGCGGCGAGCCGCCCAGCGCCTTCAGCGTCGCCAGGACCGGCAACCGCCGAGCGAGGTGCGCCGACAGTGCCCGTCCGATGCCGACACCACCGATCAGCAGGATGGACAGCGCCCCGAGAAGGAACAGCGCGCGGGCGAGGTGGACGGTGCGGTCCACGCCTGGAATGCCGTGAGCGGCGTCGACGATCCGCCATCCGGCGTCTGGAAAACGGCGCTCCAGATCGCGCAGGACGGTATCGGAGCGGGCCGCTTCCGGCAGGACGAGGCGATAATACCAGTAGACAGGCATTCCCGGCTCCGCGAGGCCGGTCGCGTCCAGCGCCCGGCGGTCGATGACGACGCGCGGGCCGAGGGTGAAGGCGCGGAACGCCCGGTCCGGCTCATGCGCCAGCACGGCGCGGACCGCGACCTCGGCGGCCCCGAGCCGCAGGCGGTCGCCGAGGGAAAGTCCCAGCGCGGACAGAAGGTCGGGGGACACCGCCGCGCCCCATCGCCCGTCCCGTTGGGCAAGCGCCTCGGCGAGGGACACGGCGCCGGACACCGCCGCCATGCCGACCAGCGGGTAGCTTTCCTCGACCGCCTTCAACTCGACCAGGGCGCGGGCGCTGCCGGTTACCGTCGAGGCGACGGGCCGCAGTTCTGCGGTCTCGCCGACCCTGCCCATCGTGTCGAGGACGGCCCGCTGCTCCGGCGTCGCTGGTGCGTGGAACAGGCGCAGGGAGAGATCACCCCCGACCGCCTCGCGCGCGGTCGCCCGCATCCCGTCCAACATGCCGCCGCTGAGCGAGCCGACGGCGGCCATCATGGCGGTCCCCAGCGCCACGCCAAGGACGACGATCCAAAGTCCGGCGACGCCGCCCCGCAGGTCCCGCCAAGCCAGCCGCAACGCTATGCGCAGATGAGTCATGGCGGACATATCGTGAAGGTCCCGCCGGCCGGCAACCGTTTCGGCCGCATACAGAATCCCCTCTCCCGTCTCGGGAGAGGGAAGGGGCCCGCGCGAAGCGTGGGAAGGGTGAGGGTAAAGCCGAGGATCAGCGCCTTGATCTTCGCGCGACCCTCACCCGCTCTCGGCGGACCGAAGGTCCGCCTGCCGCGTCAGCGCTGGCTTTCAGCCAGCGCGAGAGCCCGCTGCGCGGGCACCCTCTCCCGGGGCGGGAGAGGGATTGGATGCCAGATGCAGCCGCCGCCGGTGGCGGGGCGGCAGGGGAAGGGCGGACTGGACCGCCGCCAGGGCGCGCAGGCGCTCCGCAAGGGCGGGCGGGAAGGGCGTCACCTTGCGGGTGCCGAGATCAACGTGGATCGACAGTTGTTCCATGGTCGCCGCGACCGTGCCGTCGTCGGCCCGCCGGATCTCCAGCAGACTCAGCAACCGCTTGTCGTCGGCGTCGAGCAGCCGCAAGGCCACTTGCAGAGGCGTTCCGGCGCGCAGCTCCCGCCGGTAATGCACCGCCACGTCGACGACGAACAGGCCGAGCCCCTCGTCCCGCGTGTAGGTTTCGCCCAGCCCCCACCGCTCCATCAGGTCGTAGCCGACCTCGTCGAACAGGGCGACGTAGCGGACCATGTTCATGTGGCCGTAGAGGTCGATCCAACTCTCGTCGACGGTGTGCACGCCGGACAGCAGAATGTCCGGCGGCAGGGCGTGGTCCTGGGTCATGGAAGTGCCTTAGAGGGGGGAGGTCTGGTCCGGCGGGAACACGCCGCGCAGCCATTGCCGGATGGCCGAGATGACCGGCGTGTTCCAGCGGTGGACCGGGGCGATGAAGTAATAGCCGCCGATGGTCACGTTGCTGTCGACCATCTCGACCAGCTCGCCGTTGGCCAGCGGCTCGGTCACCAGCAGGTCGCTGACCAGCGCCACCCCGCGCCCCAGCCGGGCCGCCTCGATGGTCAGGTGCGCCTGCCACAGCCGTGGGCCGCGCAGCCGGGGGATGTCGGCGATGCCGGCCTCCTCCAGCCAGGCTTCCCACATGCCGGTGGACTGCTCGTGGATCAGCGGCAGGCCGACGAGGTCGGCGGGCGTGCGCACGTCGGGGTAGCGCGCCTTGAACTCCGGGCTGGCGATGGCGAGGATGCGCGGCCGCGCGAACATCTCCGAGCGCAGCCCGTCGGCGACGGAGCCGCCGTCCTCCAGATACATGATCTCGGCGTCGGCCTCCTCCCGGCTGAAGTCGGGGCGGGTCGAGGTCGGCTGAAGGATCACCTCCCGCCCGGTCAGCGCCTCCTCCAACTCCGGCAGGCGGGCGAGCAGGCAGCGCGAGGCCAGCCCGGCGAGGCAGCAGATGTGCACCGCCTCCATCCCGCCGTTGCGCAGCTCGTTGCTGGCCTCGCCGATCAGGTCGAAGGCGCGGCGGAGCTGGGCGGCGTAGCGGATGCCCTCGCGGGTCAGGGACAGGCCGCGCCCCGACTTCGCCACCAGCTTCACCCCCACCGCCTGTTCCAGATTTTGGATGTGGCGCGACACCACCGTGTGGGACACCGCCAGCTCGTCGGCGGCGGCCCGCACCGTACCCTGCCGGGCGAAGATGTCGAAGGCGCGAAGCGCGAGGAGGGGCGGAAGGCGGCGCGCCATGCGGACCTTTGGGCTGTGGACGGAAGCCGGGGCGAGGCTGGGAGCGATCCCGGCGGCAGTGATCTCGACAGCAGTATGAAACATTTCCGCCAGCACCGCACGCGCCCCTTCGCCGCCCGCCGCCCGCCGCTCTCCCCCCGCGCCGCCGGCCATCACACCACCGCGTCGCGGCGGAAGGCGCCGATCTCGTCGGGGCTGAAGCCCAGCTCCGCCAGGATGGCGTCGGTGTGCTCGCCCAGCCGTGGCGCCGGGCTTTCGGCGGGCAGGGGGGCCTCCGGCATGGTGATCGGCACGGCGGCGAAGCGCTTGCCCGAGCCTTCCGGCACCTCCACGACCATCTTCCGGTGGATCACCTGGGGATCGTTCAGCGCGTCCGGCACGCTGTTGATCGGGCTGGCCGGCACGTCGGCGTCCTCCATCGCATCCAGCCAGGCGTCGCGCCCGCGGGTGAGGAAGACCTCGCGCAGCAGCGGCTCCAACTCCGCATGGTTGGCGTTGCGGGCCGAGCCGGTGGGGAAGCGCGGGTCGGACAGCAGATGCTCCAGCCCCATGGCGCGGCACATCCGGTCCCACTGCTCGTTGGTGTCGACGCAGATGGCGATGGGCTTGTCGGCGGTGGGGAAGGCCTGGAAGGGGGCGATCAGCGGGTGGCGGCTGCCCAGCGCCCGCGGCGTCTCCCCGGCGTTCAGGAAGCGGGCGATGGCGTTCTCCATCAGGGCGAGCTGGCAATCCAGCATCGCCACGTCGATGAAGCTGCCCTCGCCGGTGGCCGTCCGCTTCTGCAGGGCGGCGAGGATGCCGACGGCGGCGAACAGGCTCGACCCGATGTCGCCGATCGACGCGCCGACCCGGCAGGGATCGCCGCCCGGCTCGCCGGTGATGCTCATCATGCCGGACATGGCCTGGGCCACCACGTCGAAGCAGGGCCGGTGGCGGTAGGGGCCGTCCTGCCCGAAGCCGGAGATCGAGGCATAGACCAGCCGCGGGTTCACCGCCTTCAGATCGTTGTAGCCCAGCCCCAGCCGGTCCATCGCCCCGGCCCGGTTGTTCTCCACCAGCACGTCGCAGGTGGCGACGATTTTCTTGAAAATCTCCTTCCCCTTTTCCTCCTTCAAGTTGAGCGTCAGACTCCGCTTGTTGCGGTTGACGCTCAGAAAGTAAATGCTCTCCTCCTCGCTGAAGGGGGCAATGATGCGGGTGAAATCGCCCTTGCCGGGACGCTCGATCTTGATGACCTCCGCCCCCAGCGCGCCGAGCAGCCAGGTGCTGTAGGGGCCGGCCAACATGTGCGTGAGATCGACCACGCGCACGCCGGCCAGGGGGCCTTCGCGGCGTTGCGTATCGGTGTTGAGCATGCATGATCCTTCGGATGGCCGGACGCCGCGCAGGCGGTCCGGGCGGGGCCGCGCGCCCGGCTGGAAACCGGTCCGGTCCAGGGCGGCGGCGGGAATGCGACACCCAAAGGCTTGCGCCACGGCGACCGGAAAACAATCGCTTAGTTTGGCCCAATCCGGTGCATGGAAGGCACCGTTCCGCGGATTTGTCTGGTATGATATTGGTGCGTTCCGTGCACCGGACCGCATCGTTTTTTCTGCTTGTGACACGAACTGTGTCCGGTAGTCTTGATCTTGCCGGGAGCGGATCGGCCTGAACGAAATCTCTGCCGGCCATCGGATAGTCTTCGTGATTTCCGAGGCGGGCGATCTCTTTACTCTCATCGCCTGTCCAATGAAGCCGCTCGGCGCGCGTCGCGGCAGCGATGTGCGGCCTTCCACAACCAGGAAAGGACAACCCGCGCGTGATCGATCTTTCGGGAAAGGCGGCCATCGCCGGCGTTTTTGAATCGCCCCGCCGGGATGCGCCGCGCGTCCACCCCTTCGCCCTTCAGATGGAGTGCATCCTCGGCGCGCTGGACGACGCCGGGCTGACTCTGAAGGACGTGGACGGGCTGTGCGCGGCCTCCGGCGACTGGGCCGAGGGCGGCAGCACCATGGATGTGGTGGAACTGGCCGAATACATCGGGATCGCGCCGACCTACGTGAACAGCACCGACGTCGGCGGCTGCTCCTACATCCTCCAGGCCGGGCAGGCGGCAGCGGCCATCGCCACCGGGCTGGCCGAGGTGGTGGTCATCAGCTACGCCGCCTGCCCGCGCTGGTGGCCGCTGAGCAGCCCGTCCTTCGACCCCTTCGTCTTTCCCGCCGGCCCCGGCCAGTATGAGATTCCCTACGCGCCGACGCTGATTTCGACCTACGGCCTGTTCGCCCGTCGCCATATGGACCTGTATGGCACCACGCCGGAACAGCTTGCCCAGGTGGCCGTGACCTTCCGCGAGCACGCCGCGAAGAACCCCGACGCCCGGCTGCGCAAGCCGATCACGGTGGACGACGTGCTGGCCTCGCCGATGATCGCGTCACCGCTGCACCGGCTGGACTGCTGTGTGGTGACCGACGGCGGCGGCGCCGTGGTGATGACCAGCCGGGAGCGGGCACGCGACCTGAAGAAGCCGCCGGTCCATCTGGTGGGGTATGGGGCCGCCGTGGCGCGCACCCAGAACAGCCAGATCCCCGACGACCTGACCACCCCGGCGGCGCTGTCCGGCCCGCGCGCCTTCGCCATGGCCGGGTTGACCCCCGGCGAGATCGACGTGGCGCAGATCTACGACGCCTTCACCATCACGCCGATGCTGGCGCTGGAGGATCTGGGCTTCTGCGGGCGGGGGGAGAGCGGCGCCTTCGTCGCGGACGGCAACCTGACGCTGGGCGGCAGCCTGCCGACCAACACCGACGGCGGCGGCCTGTCGTCCAACCATCCCGGCAAGCGCGGCATCTTCACCCTGATCGAGAGTGTCCGCCAGCTGCGCGGCGAGGGGCCGGGCGTCCAGGTGCCCGACGCCCGCATCGCCCTGGCCCATGGGCTGGGCGGCACCTTCTGCTCCGCCGCCACCGCCATCCTTGCCCGGTAAGGTGCCCCGATGACCGCCATGACCATCCCGCCCGTCCAGGACGAGACCTCCGCCCCCTTCTGGGACGCGGCGCGCGAGGGGCGCTTCCTCATCCAGCGCTGCCCGGAGACCGGACGGTTCCAGTGGTACCCGCGCGCCCATTCCATCCACGCCCCCCACGCCCGTCCCGAATGGGTCCAGGCCAGCGGGCGCGGCGAGCTGCTGACCTATTCGGTCGTCCACCGCGGCAACCAGCGCGGCGATCCCTACGTCTGCGCCCTGATCCGGCTGGAGGAGGGCGTCACCGTCTTCTCCCGCGTCGAGGGGGTGGATGAGGCCGATCTGCGGGCCGGTCTGCCGCTCGTCGTGGCCTTCCACCAGTTGGACGAGACCACCAGCCTTCCCGTGTTCCGCCCGCGGACATCCGCCTGAAGGGGCCTTAAGAATGACCGCCATCCATCTCGACGACATCAAGCCGGGCGACCGGGCGCGCTCCTCGCGCGTCACCGTCACCGAGGCGCACATCGTCTGGTTCGCCGGGCTGACCGGCGACTTCAACCCGCTGCACATGGACGCCGAGGCCGCCAAGGCCAACGGCTTCGGGCGGACCATCGCCCACGGCATGCTGACCCACTCGCTCAGCACCGGTCTGCGCTCGGCCATCGACGACTGGGCGATCCTCGCCTTTCTGGAGACACGCCGCCGCTTCGTCGGCCCGGTCTTCGCCGGCGACACCGTGCATTACGAGGCGGAGGTGGCGGAAGTCCGCCCCAGCGCCTCCAAGCCGGATCGCGGCATCGTCCGCGTCGCCATCACCGTGAAGAACCAGCGCGGCGAGACCGTGCAGGAGGGCGAGGACGTGCTCTCCATCGCCCGCAAGGAGGCGCAGGCATGAGTTCCCCCGTCGCTCATTCCAGCCGTCTCGCCGGCCGTGTCGCCTTCGTCACCGGCGGCGGCGGCGGCATCGGCCGCGCCGTCTGCGAGCGGCTGGCCGCGGAGGGTGCCGCGGTCGTCGTCGCCGACATCGGCGCGGAGGCCGCCGAGACCGTCGCCGCCGCGCTGCGCGCCGAAGGGGCCCAGGCCCACGCCACCGCGCTGAACGTCGCCGACCGGGAAAGCTGGGGCGCTGCCGTGACCGGCCTGCCCGAGGCCTTCCGGGGCGTGGACATCATGGTCAACGTTGCCGGCATCGTCCGTGACCGCTCGCTGCCCAAGATGACCGACGCGGAATGGAGCGCCGTCATCGACGTGAACCTGCGCGGCACATGGCTGGGCTGCCAGACGGCCTTCCGGCTGGTCGGCGACCGCGGCTGGGGGCGCATCGTCAACATCGCCTCCACGGCGATCCTGGGGACCTTCGGGCAGGCCAACTACTCCGCCTCCAAGGCCGGGGTGGTTGGGCTGACCCGCACCGCCGCCCTGGAAGGGGCGCGCCGCGGCATCCTGGTCAACGCCGTCGCTCCGGGGGTCGTGGAGACCGCCATCGTCGAGGGCGTGCCCGACGCGGTGCGTTCGCAATGGCTGGAGAAGACCCCCATCGGCCGCCTCGGCAAGCCGGCGGAGATCGCCGCCGTCGTCGCCTTCCTGGCGTCCGATGACGCGGCCTACGTCACCGGCCAGACCATCGTCGCCGACGGTGGGGCGACCACCGGCGACTACTGATTTTTACTGAAGAACGAAGAACGACGCCGAAACGGCGGTACCGCAACACAAGACAGGGATTGGCAACATGATGGAATTCTCGCGCCGCCGCCTTCTCCAGACCGGCGGACTCGTCGGCACCGCCCTGGTGACCGGCGGGCTGGCCGGCACCGCCTTCTCGCGCATCGCGTCGGCGGCGGACGACCCGCTCTACGCCGCCGCGAAGAAGGAAGGCGCGCTGACCCTCTATTGGGGCTCCTACGAGCAGCAGACGATGGAGGCGATCCGCGACGCCTTCAAGGCGAAGTATCCGGGCATCGAGGTCAACCTGCTGCGCCAGGCCTCGCAGACGGTCTACACCCGCCTGCGCATGGAGCTGCAGAGCGGCGTCCACGAGTGCGACTCGCTGGGCACCACCAACATGCTGCACTACACGGAGCTGAAGAAGATCGGCGCGCTGGCGCCCTTCGAGCCGGTGGACGGCGTGCACATCCCGGACGCCTTCCGCACCCTCGACCCCGACAAGATGTTCCATGTCGGCGCCATCAGCCTGACCAGCATCAACTTCGCGCCGGGCAAGGTCCCGTCGCCGCCGCAGAGCTGGCAGGCTCTGTTGGAGGACCAGTGGCAGGGCAAGATCACCACGGGCAGCCCGGCCTTCTCCGGCGACGTGGCGAACTGGGTCGTCGCCATCCGCCGCAAGTACGGCGACGACTTCCTGCGCGCCTTCGGCAAGCAGAAGCCGAAGGTCGGCCAGTCCAACGTCGACACCGTGACCGACATCCTGGCCGGCGAGCGCGTCGTCGGCTCCGGCGCGCCCTTCAGCTACACGCTGACCCAGAAGGCCGCCGGCAACCCCATCGACGTGGTGGCGCCGTCCGACGACGCCATCCTGAACCTGGGCGTCACCGGCATCCTGGCCAAGGCCCCGCACCCGAACGCCGCCCGGTTGTTCACCAACTTCCTCTACTCCACGGAGGTGTCGATGATCCTCCAGAAGAACTATTGGCCGACGCTGCGCAAGGACGTGCCCTGGGCGGAGGGGCGGGCGCTGGACCAGTTGAAGTGGTATCGCAACACCGGCGACGACCTCGGCCCGGAGGTCGCGGAAGGCATCGCCAAGTGGAAGGAACTGGTGCGCTGATGCCAGACTCCCTCTCCCGTCCCGGGAGAGGGAAGGGGCCCGCGCGAAGCGTGGGAAGGGTGAGGGTGCCGTCTAGGATCATCCACTGATCCTCGCCCGACCCTCACCCGCCCGCTTTGCGGGCACCCTCTCCCGGGGCGGGAGAGGGTTCTGATGGACAATGGAGGCGGACCCTATGGGGGTCATTTCTACGGACAGTCCAGACAGCGCAGCCGCGGCGACCGCGCGGCCGGTGATGGCCCGCGTGCCGCTCGCCAGGACCGTGGTCTTCGGCGCCGTCGCCCTTCTTCTCTTCCTGCTGGTGGTTCTGCCCTTCGGCTGGGTTCTCAACAACAGCTTCCACGACGACCTGACCGGCGCCTGGACGCTCGGCAACTACGCGCGGATCTTCCAGTCGGCGGACCTGCTGGAGCCGCTGTTCAATTCGCTGCTCCTCGCCGTGGCGACCGCGGTGATCGCCGTCGGCATCGGCGTGCCCCTGGCCTGGCTGGTGTCACGGACCGACCTGCCGTTCCGCCGCACCATCCGCGTGCTGACGCTGACCGCCTTCGTCACCCCGTCCTTCATCGGGGCGACCGGCTGGATTCTGCTGGCGGCTCCCAACTCGGGCTGGCTGAACGCGCTGTGGCGCTCGCTCGCCGGGGCGGAGGCGGGGCCGCTGCTGAACATCTACTCGATGACCGGGGCGATCTTCATCTGCGGCATCTACACCGTCCCCTACAGCTTCACCATGGTGTCGAGCGCGCTCGACGAGATGGCCGTGGAGCTTGAGGACGCCGCCGCCACGCTGGGTTCCGGCACGCTGCGCACCATGCTCAGCATCACCATCCCGCTGGTCACCCCGGCGGTGATCGCCAGCTTCATCCTGTCCTTCATCCAGGGGCTGACGCTGTTCGGCGTCCCGGCCTTCCTGCTGACGCCGACCGGCATCCCGGTGGTGACGACCAAGCTGGCCGAGTTCTACCAGCTGTTCCCGCCGGAAATCTACATGGCGGCCGCCTATTGCATGCCGCTGCTGCTGGTCACCGCGATGCTGTTCTGGATGCGCCGCCGCATCCTGGGGCGCAAGCAGTTCGTCACCATCTCCGGCAAGAGCCGGGCGGGGCGGCGGATCGCGCTGGGCGCCGCCCGCTGGCCGGCCTTCGGCGCGGCCTTGCTGCTGCCGCTGGTCTCGGTCTTCCTGCCCTACGCGGCGCTGCTGCTGGTCTCGCTGACCCGCGCCTGGGGCCAGGGCCTGTCTTGGGAGAACCTGTCGCTGCACTGGTACTGGTGGGCGCTGTTTGGCAATTCGGAGACGCACACCGCCATCGTCAATTCGCTGCTGTTCTCGACGCTCGCCGCGACGATGTGCGTGATGCTCGGCACCGTGGTCGCCTACATCGTGGAGCGGCGGATGGTCTTCGGCGCCAGCCTGTTCGGCGCGGTGGCGACGGTTCCCATCATCATCCCCGGCATCGTCATGTCGGTCGGCTTCTTCGCCGCCTACACGCGGGCGCCGCTGAACCTCTACGGCACGCCGCTGCTGCTGGTGGCGGCTTTCGCGGCGACCTTCCTGCCCATCGCCTACGCCCATGGCGGCTCGATCCTCAAGGGCATCGGGCCGGAGCTGGAGCGCGCCGCCCGCAGCCTGGGTGCGGGGGAGGGGCGGACCTTCCTGTCCATCACCATCCCGCTGATGGGCGGCGGTCTGCTGTCGGGCTGGTTCCTGGTCTTCATCCCGATCATCCGGGAGCTGTCGGTGGCGGTCTTCCTCATCACGCCCAAGACCAACGTGATGACCACCCTGATCTACAACGCCAAGGACGGCGGCAACTACGAGGCCGTCTGCGCCATGAGCGTCCTTCTCCTCCTCATCACGCTGGCGCTGGTGGCCGCCGCCGGTCCCCTGACGCGCCTGACCACCGTGCGCCGCACCTCTCGCAAATCCGGTCGTAAAACCGCCCCGGCGGAAGGAGTTCTCCCCACATGAGCGGGATCCGCATCAAGAACCTCCGCAAGTCCTTCGGCACCTACACCGCGCTGCACGGAATCGACCTCCAGGTCCCCAACGGCACGCTGCTGGCCCTGCTCGGCCCGTCCGGTTGCGGGAAGTCCACAACGCTCCAGCTCCTCGCCGGGTTCGAGGCGCCGACGGAGGGCGAGATCTGGGCCGACGACGTGCTGCTGTCCTCGGCGCGCGGGGTGCTGCCGCCGGAAAAGCGCGGCATCTCCCTGGTCTTCCAGAACTACGCGGTGTGGCCGCACAAGACGGTGGCGGAGAATGTGGCCTTCGGCCTCGCCATCCGCCGCCTGCCGAAGGCGGAGATCGCCGAGCGGCTGGACCGCACGCTGCGCACCGTCCGGTTGGAGGCGCTGCGCGACCGCTACCCGTCGGAGCTGTCGGGCGGCCAGCAGCAGCGCGTCGCCCTGGCCCGCGCGCTGGCGGTGGAGCCGCGCATCCTCCTGCTCGATGAGCCGCTGTCCAACCTCGACGCCCATCTGCGCGAGGAGATGCGGTTCGAGATCCGGCAGGTCCATGACCTGCTGGGGCTGACCACCGTCTACGTCACCCACGACCAGTCGGAGGCGCTGGTCACCGCCGACCGCATCGCCGTCATGAAGTCGGGCCATCTCCAGCAGCTCGGCTCGCCGGAGGACATCTTCGAGCGGCCGTCCAACGCCTTCGTCGCCACCTTCATCGGCGCCAACAACGAGCTGGCCGGGACCAGCGAGGGCAACGGCGCCATCCGCGTCGGCTCCCATGTGCTGACCGCGCCCGACCGCAGCGGCGCGGCGCATGGCGGGACGGTGTCGCTGTGCGTGCGCCCCTCCCAGGTCCGGCTGTTCGGCGCCGAGGAGAAAGGGTTGCCGGCCGAGGGCTGCAACGTGCTGTCCGGCACCGTCCGGCGCTCCGCCTATCTCGGGGAGTATCGCGACGTGTTGGTGGATCTGGGGGGCGGGCGGACGCTGCGCGCCTTCATCCCGCCGGCGCAGAGCTTCGCTCCGGGCAGCGTGGTGACGGCGCTTCTTCCCATCGGCTCCTGCCAGATCCTCGGGCCGGCGGCTTAATCCGCCAGTCCAATCCAAGAAAGTTCCGAACGATGACCATCGCCACGACCGGCGAGGCCGACGCCTTGCCCGAAATCCTGACCGAGCGGCGCGGCGCCGTCCAATGGGTGATCTTCAACCGGCCCAAGGCGCGCAACGCCATCACCCCGTGGATGGAGGACCGGCTGATCGAAATCTGCCGGGAGGTCGACGCCGACCCGGCGGTGAAGGCCCTGGTGCTGACCGGTGCCGCCGGCGACAAGCCCGCCTTCATGGCCGGCGCCGACCTCTCCTGCCTGCAAAGCGTGAAGACTCCGGAGGACTACACGATCCTGGAGGACCGCGCGGAAACCGCGGCCATGGCGCTGGAGGCGGTGCGGGTCCCCACCATCGCCGCCCTGGCCGGCGCCTGCGTCGGGGAGGGCGCGCTGCTCGCCGCCTGCTGCGACGTGCGCATCGCCACGCCGTCGGTGCGCTTCGGCTTCCCCATCGCCCGCACGGTCGGCAACTGCCTGAGCATCAAGAACCTCGCCCGGCTCGCCGCCATCCTCGGCACCGCGCGGACCAAGGAGATGATCTTCAGCGCCCGCCTGCTGACCGCCGACGAACTGTCCGGGGCCGGCGCCCTGCGCGGCGTCGTTGCGGAGGAGTCTCTCACCGACCGCACCCAGGAACTGGCCGAGGAGCTGGCGGGCCTCGCCCCACTGACCCTGTGGACGACGCGCGAGGCGCTGCGGCGCTGGCGCGACCATGGGCTGCCGGCGGACGGCGACGCCGACCTGCTGCGCCTCTGCTACCTTTCCGCCGACTATCAGGAGGGCATCGCGGCGTTCCTGGAGAAGCGCCGTCCGGTCTGGGTGGGGCGGTAGGGCGTCCGCAGCGGCGTCAAATCACTCTCCCGCCCCGGGAGAGGGTGGCCCGCAGGGCCGGGTGAGGGTCCTGCGAGGATCAAGGCACGGATTCTTGACGGCACCCTCACCCTTCCCACGCTTCGCGCGGGCCCCTTCCCTCTCCCGGGACGGGAGAGGGGATGCGCTTGCCGCCATCCATACCCTTCACTATCCTGGCGCCGCATCACGCGCCCCTGCGGGCGTTCCGCCGCCAGGGGACCCGCCCGTCATGACGACCACGACCGACGACCTTCCGAGCGGCGCTCCTGACGTTGCGGCGCTGGAGCGGCGGTTGCGGGCCGCGCCCGACGATCTGGCGGCGACCCAGGAGCTGGCCGGGCTGCTGCTCCGGATAGGCCGCGCGGCCGAGGCCGAGCCCCACGCCCGCAACGCGGTCCGCCTGGCACCGGAGGACGCGCGCTCCCACACGGTGATGGCGCTGGTGCTGGCCGACACCCAGCGCCCCCAGGCCGCCGAGTTCCATTACCGCCGGGCGCTGGCCCTGGCGCCGCCGGACGCCGCGACGCTGGCCAACCTCGCCTGGAGCCTGACCGGGCAGGGCCGGCTGGAGGAGGCGCGGCGGACCTACCGCCGGGCCACGGCGCTTCACCCGTCCATCGCCCTGACCTGGCACGGCTGGGCGCAGACCGAGGACGCTGCCCGCGACCTGATCGCCGCGCAACGGCTGGTGGACCGTGCTCGCCGTCTCGACCCCGGCCACCGTAGCGCCGACACCTTCGCGGCGGCCCTGCTGGCCCGGCAGGGGGAGGGTGAGCGGGCGCTCGCCGTCCTGGACGCCTCGGCCGCCCGCCATAGCGGTTCCGATCCCGACGCGCTGCTGGAGACGGGGCGCATCCTCGACCGGCTGGGCCGCCACGACGAGGCTTTCGCCGCCTTCGCCGCCGGCAAGGCGCTGCTGCGGCAGGCCGGGCGCCATTACGACGAGGCGGCGGCAGTGGACCTCATCGCGCGCCTCGCCACCTTCTTCGTGGCGCCGCGCCTGCGCCTGATGCCGCGGCCCGCCGCTCCCGCCGCCGGGCCGCAGCCGGTCTTCATCGCTGGCGCCCCGCGGTCCGGCACCACGCTGGTCGAGCAGATCCTGTCCAGCCATCCGGCCATCGTCGCGGGGGACGAACTGCCCGCGCTCGGCGCGGTGGTCCGGGCGCTGCCGCAAACGCTGGGCAGCCCGCTCGGCTATCCGGAAGCGCTGTCGGAGCTGTGGATGGGCGACCAGCGCGATGGGCTGGAGCGGTTGCGCGACGCCTACCTCCGCCACGCCCGCAAGCTGGTTCCGGCCAAGCCGGGCCACACGCTGTTCACCGACAAGATGCCCTTCAACGAGACGCATCTCGGCCTGATCGCGCTAATGTTTCCCTCGGCGCCGGTGGTGCATGTGCTGCGCCATCCGCTGGACGTCGTGCTGTCGATGATGGGCACCAACCTGACCCACGGCTTCCATTGCGCCAACGATGTGGAGACCGCCGCCCGCCACGTCCTTCTGGTGTTCGATCTGGTGGAGCATTACCGGCGGGAGATGCCGCTGCGCTACCTGCCGCTGCGCTACGAGGATCTGGTGCGGGAGCCGGAGCCGGCGGTGCGGCGCCTGCTGGGCTTCCTCGGGCTGGGTTTCGACCGGCGCTGCCTGCGCTTCGAGGAGAACCGGCGCCACGCCCGCACCCCCAGCCACGCCCAGGTCGCCGAGAAGCTCTACAGCCGCTCCATCGACCACCATCGCGCCTACATCGCCCATCTGAAGCCGGCGATCCCGATCCTGGAGCCGGTCATTCTCGGCCTGGGCTACAGTCTCTAGCCGCCGCCATGCCGCCGACCATGCCATCCGACAGCGACCTGTGCGAACTCCACCGCCGCGAGGGCCGGCTGGACGAGGCCGCCGCCCATGGCCGCCGCGCCGTTGCGCTCGACCCCGACGACGCGGCCTGCTGGTACAATCTCGGGGTGGTGCTCTACGACCGGCTGGAGGTCGCGGCGTCGATCTCCTGCGAGCGCCGCGCCGTCCGTCTCCGCCCGGACTGGCCGGGGCCGCATTTCGAATTGGCCGAGGGGCTGCTGCTTTCCGGGCAATGGGACGAGGGGTGGCGCGAATACGAATGGCGCTGGCGCCTTCGCGGCGTGCCGCCGCTGGTCCCGCCGTCGCTCCTGACGCGCGGCGGCTCGTCCGCCCCGCGGCCATGGGATGGGCACCCCTTGCCCGAGGGCACTCTGCTGCTGGTCGCCGACCAGGGCTTCGGCGACACCATCCAGTTCGCGCGTTATCTGCCGATGGCGGCGTCGCTCTGCGCGAATCTCGTGGTGGCGTGCAGCCCGGAGATCCTGCCGGTGATCCGCGCGCTTCCCGGCGGACACCGGATCGTCACCGATTGGGAGGAGGTGCCGCCCTTCGACGCCTACGCCGCGCTGTCCGGCCTGCCGGGATTGTTCGGCACGGGGATCGACACCGTCCCGCCGCCGCTCCCCGGCCTGCGGGCCGAGCCGGAGCGGGTGGAGCGTTGGACGGAGCGCCTGGACGGGTTGCTTCCCCGCGGCTACCGCCGCGTCGGGCTGGTCTGGGCGGGGCGCCCGACCCATGGCAACGACCGCAACCGCTCCCTGCCTCTCGCGCGGCTCGCGCCGTTCTTCGCGCTGGAGAAGACCGCGTTGGTGTCGCTCCAGAAGGGGCCGGCGCAGGCCGAGGCCGCCCGCTATTACGGGACGGCACCGCTGGTCGATCTGGGGCCGGAGCTGGAGAGTTTCGCCGACACCATGGCGGTGCTGGGGCAACTCGACCACGTCGTCTGCGTCGACACGGCGGTCGCCCATCTGGCCGGGGCGATGGGGCGGCCGACCGCGCTGCTGCTGCCCTACGCGCCGGATTGGCGCTGGCTGCTGGGCTGCGGCGGCACGCCCTGGTATCCCACCGTCACGTTGCACCGGCAACCGGCGCCCGGACGGTGGGATGAGGCCATCCGCGGCGCCGTCGCCGCGGTGGCTGGAGGCAGGATCAGGGCTTCAGGGCGGCCAAGCCGTCGGTGATCCCCTTGGTGGAGATCGGGAAGGCCACCGCCTGCGTACCGCCATAGGGGCGGACGGCGATCTGCGCGCTCTTGGAGCGGCGCAGCGCGGTCAGCGTCGCCTCGTCCATCGGGGCGTTGGCGAGGCAGCCGTCCTGGATGCACTGCTGGTAGGTCAGCGACAGCGGCTTGCCGTCATCGATGGTCAAGGCCGCCCCGGCGCGCAGGTCGACGCCCAGCGGCAGGATCACCACCATCACCCCCTTGCCGTCGGGGGTAAAATAGCCCACCGACGCCTTGAGGATGCGGGTCGCCTGCTTCGCCTCCTTGTTCTCCATCACGCGGGTCTGCGACAGGAAGCAGCGCGGCTTGCCGTCGGGCGGCGTCTCGCATTCGGTCTGCCAGTCGCCAAAGGTCTTGCCCGGCTCCACCGCCCCGGCGGGCAGGCTGCCCGCGAGGAGGAGGGGGAGCGCCGCCAGCGCCCCCGTGATGATCGCCTTGCGCATCGCCGTCATGCTCCTCACAGCTTCCACTTCAAGCCGGCGGTCGCCGACACCGTGTTCTCGCGGGCGCGGATCGCGTCCTGGACGCCGATGGTGGCGGTCAGCCGGTCGTCCAGAGCCACGCCCAGCCCGGCGCCGATCACCAGGGCGTCGCGGCCCGGCCTGCTGGCGTCGGCGGTGAAGGCCACCCCGCCCAGACGGTTGGTGGTGGAGGCCGTGGCGTCGGCGAAGTCATGCTCCCACGCCAGGGCGGCGTTGGGCAGCAGGCGCCAGCCGCCGACCGTCACGCTGGTGCCGGCGCGCACGCCGAGCGAGCTGCGAAGGCTGGTCCAGCCCGCCGCCTCGACGTCCAGAGCCACGCCCCCGCCGGACTCGCGGAACGCCTCGCGGGTGATGCGGTCGAAGCGCAGGCCGGCCCGCGGCTCGATCCAGGCGCTGTCCGACCCGGCGAAGGCCATGCGGTGCCCGGCGGCGATCTCCACCGAGAAGTCATGGCCGTCAGCGCTGCCGCTGGCGCCCTGGCCCAGCGTGCCGAAGGCGATGCCGCGCGAGGCGTCGTAGTTGGCGTAGCCGTAGCCGACGGCGCCCTCGATGTAGGGGCTGTCGGCCGAACCGCGCAGGTTCCAGGAGCCGTAGAGCGTCGCCTGGTAGCTGTCCACGTCGGCCTTGCCCAGCCCGTCGCGCGAGGTGACGCGGTTGCGCAGGTAGCCGAGCGCCACGCCGCCGGTCACGCCGTTCTCGTAGCTGTGGTCGGCGCCGAGCAGGAAGCCGCCGATCCGCTCGGTGGTGCCGGCGGCGTTGCCGTCCGAGCCGGTCCGGCTGTAGGCCGCCAGCGGCTGGCCCCACACGCCGCCCGAGCCGCCGCCCGAGCTAGTGGTCTCGCCCGTCTCGCCGACGGCGCGCGTGCCGTTGCCGCCACCGGCCAGCCGGACGCCGGAGGACGCGGCCTCGCCACCGCGCAGCGCCGACAGTCGGCTTTCCACCGCGCTGCCGAACAGGCGGCGGCTGGTGCGGTCGGCGGCCAGAGTGTCGGCGTGCAGCTTGCCCGAGAGCTGGTCGAGCGCCCCGGCGATGCCGCTGCCCGGCAGGCCGTAGAGGCTGTTGAACAGCGGGGCGGCCACGCCCTCCAGCCGCGCCCCGGCGGCCGGACGCAGCGCGTCCACTGCCGCACCGGCGGCCTGCTGGTTGCGCGTGCCGCCGCGCACCGCGTAGTTGGTCGGCGTGACCACCAACCGGACGGTGTTGGCGTCGTACAGCGTGTCGAAGCGGGTGCCGGCCGGCAGGCCCGCCGCCGGCTGGGTCACCGCGGCGAAGCTGCCGGACACACCACCGTCCGCCTGGACGATGGTGAAGCTCTGCCCCAGCGTGGCGGTGTAGGCGTTGGTGGCGTCGCCGCTGATGCCGCGCAGCACCGGGGTCAGGGTGCCGCCGGCGGTGAAGGACGCGGTCTCGACGCGGATCTGGTCGTGGCGGCCGGCACCGTTGCCGGCGGTCGGGCCGTCGATCTCGGCGCGCAGCACGCTGGTGCCGGTCAGCGTGACGGCGGACCGGAAGGTCAGCACGCCGGGGGAGTTGCCGGGCGACAGGGTGCCGGACAGCACCGCCGGCCCGACGACCACGCCGTGCCCGCCGAACGTCGATCCGGCGCCGGTGGCCAACGATCCGGCGACGACCCCGTCCACCGTCGCCGCGGCGCCGCTGCCAAGAGTGACCGCCCCGGTGGTGCCGGTGGCCGTCACGGTGATGGCGCCATCGCCGACGGTGACCGGGGCCATGACAGCGCCGGCCAGGGTCGCGGTACCGCCGGAGGTGACGGTGACCGCCCCGTTGACCGCGCCGTTGGCGGCGACCGTCAGGGTGCCTCCCTGGACCGCCAGCGTGCCGCCGACGCCGCCACCCTCGACGACGGTCATCGCGCCGCCGCGGGCCACCGTCACCGGGACGGCTACGACGCCGCCAACCGTGGCGCTGCCGCCGTTGTTCAGCGCCAATGCGCCGCCGGCGATCACGCCGCTTTTGGCGATGTTGAGGGTCGCGCCGTCGCCGACCGACAGGCCGCCGGCGTTGGCGAGCTGGCCGGAGACGACCAGCGTGCCGGGACCGGACGCCGCCAGCGCGCCGCTGCCGCCGACCGAACCCGCCAGCGTGACGGTGCTGCCGTTCGGGGCGATGGTGCCGCCCTGGCTGGTCACCGTGACGGACTGGCCGACCGTGAGCGGCGAGGCCGGGCGCAATGTGCCGCCATCGAAGGTGACCGTGCTGCCCTGGATCGCGCCGTCGCCGTTGGTGAAGCTGGGACGGCTGGTGTCGATCACCCCGGTCGCCGGAGGCGTGGGTGTGGGCGTGGGTGTCGGCGTTGGCGTTGGCGTGGGATTTGGGTTCGGTTCGGGATTCGGGGTCGGATCAGGGTTTGGATTCGGGTTGGGATTCGGCTCCGGCTGCGGGACCACCTTGGTCAGGGTGAGCTGAATCCGGTTGTTCGCCGTGTCCAGGGTGGCCGTCGGTGTCAGCGTCGCGTCGCTGTTGGTGATGGACGTGAAGCCGCCGGACACGCCGCCCGCCGCGGTCAGGATGGTGTAGGTCGTGCTGTCACCGTAGCCGCCGCCGGCGGAGGTGATGGACAGGGCGCCGCCCATGGTGGCGGTGCCGGTGACGGCCAGCTTGCTGGCGGTGCTGGACGTCGTCCGGATTGCCAGCGTGCTGCCGTTCTGCTGCGTGTAGTTGCCGGTGATGGTCAGCGTGCCGGGCGTAGTGGCGCCGCCGGGAGCCAGGGTGACGCCGGACGGGCTGGTCACGGTCGCGACGACCGTGCCCGTCCCGGCGAGCGTCGTCCCGCTGGCGAGCTGGAGCGCGGTGGTGAGGGAGCCGTCGACGCGCAGCGTTCCGGCCTGGACGTCCGTCGATGCGGCCGAACTCGCGCCGCCCAGGGTCCAGGCCGTTCCGGTGAGGGTCAAGGTCGTGGCGCCGGAGATTGGTCCGGACAGGGTGCCGCTTCCCTCCAGGATCAGGTTCTGGGTGCCGCCGTCGTTCGACAACCCACCGAGAACGACGCTGCCGTCCTTCAGGGTGATGGAACTGACTTGACCGGGCGCAGAGGTCCGGATCGCCTTGTGGCCGGAACCGGCGGCGATGGTCCCATGGTTGACGATGGTCGAGGCGCCGGTGATCGAAACCGCGTCGGAGGCGCCGATGATCGTCCCGTAGTTGGTGAGCGTGCTCGCCGTCGAGAAGTTCTGGGTCTTGATCGCCGGGTACTGGGTCTGGAATGCCTGTTGCGCCGGCAGCAGGCTTTGGATCAGCGCGGTCCCGTTCGTCGGAGAGCCGTTCGTGATGTCGGCCGCATGGGCGATCTCGATGGCGGACCAGTTGCCGATCACCGTCCCGGTATTCTGGATGACCGATTTCGACCCGTTCGAATTGTTGATCAGGATGCCGACATAGGCATTTTTCGCGCTGATCAGGCCGGCATTGATGACGGTTCCATAATTCTGCGCGTAGACACCGTCGGCCTGATTGTATGCCGCCTCGAGCGAGATTTTGATCGTGCCCTGGTTGGTCAGGGTCCAGCCGCCGTTCGCGTTGATCCAGACGCCGGTGCTCAGATCGTTCGGGTCCGTTCCGGTGCCGCTGTCGATCACGCCACCGGTGCTGGTGATGAGGATGTTGCTTCCGCCCGGATAGAAGGACTGGTTGGTGATGGTCGACAGCGTGTCGATCGGCGCCGCGCTCGCGGCGAGCGACACGCCGAGCGCGATGGGGGCGGCGACCATCGCCGGAAGGCGCCCACCCGACATCAGGCTTTGGCGGATGGTGTCGAGGGGGGAGGGCGACGGCGGCATGGGCAACTCACCTTGCAAGCGGGGCTTAAGCGTTACGACCAATGGTGTGAACCACCCAATCATAACGAGCACCACTTTTGGCCGCCAAGGCAAATTATAAAGCAAACAAAATTATTCATACTTAATTTTTATCTAATATCACAGCAAAGATCGCAGTACATCTATGAACGATCTCTTGTTTCCCGTGTCTTGCAGATTCGATGAGTGGCCGAGAGAAAGAATTTTAGCTGAGAGTGATAGATTTCATGAAAGTTTTCACGTTTTGAAAGTAACCACTTTATGGAAATTTGCATTTTGAAATGACGAAATTTGTTACAAACAGCAGCGCCGCAAAACTGTCTCACGGCTTCGCGGCGCTGTTGCCGCCAATTCCGACGCCGGTATCAAAGAATGGCGTTAATGAATGGGAGGCGTGGCTCCACCCCGGCAGCCCTCGGTCGAGGGACTGCCGGGGTGGATAGGCTCACGCGAGGCGGGCGTTCAGGGTGATCTCGGTTCCGGTCAACGCCTTGGACACCGGGCAGTTCTTCTTGGCGCCCTCGGCCTGCTGCTGGAAGGTCTGGGCGTCGATGCCGGGGATCTCGGCCTCGCAGTCGAGTTCGATCCTGGTGATGGCGAAGCCCTCGCCGACCTTGTCCAGGTGGACGCGGGCGGTGGTGTGGACACGCGTCGGCGTGTGCCCGGCCTTGGACAGGCCGGCGGACAGTGCCATGGAGAAGCAGCCGGCGTGGGCGGCGGCGATCAGTTCCTCCGGGTTGGTGCCGGTGCCGTTCTCGAAGCGCGACGGAAAGGAGTAGGCACCTTCGAACGCGCCGCTGCCCAGCCGCATCGTGCCTGAGCCCTGGGCGAGGTTGCCGCGCCACTCTGCATCCGATTGCCGCACAGCCATGGTGATCTCCCGATCCTGTGATTGTTGGATGAACCTCCGCTCAAGTTAGAACCGACCGGAGGAACGGCAATCGCCACAGGAGTTAAGCAAGAGGAGCGTTTGGCACCCGAAAAGCACCCGGGGCATACGGAAAAGCAGAGGAAGGCGCAGAACAATTAAGGTTTTGTGGCGTTGTCCCGGCACAGGAAAAGCCAGAGGTTGAATGGGGGTAGGAGGAATGAGCATGCGCCAACCGGATTGGCAGATCGCGGCTGGAGCGGCACCGCGGGGCGGCGAGGCTCCGGCGGTCAGCGCGGCCGACATCCGGGCGCTTCTCGCCGACAGCGGCGGGCTGGCCACCGACGCCGCCACCCTGTCCGACGAGGACGACCTCTACGCCGCCGGTCTGACCTCCCACGGGTCGGTGAACCTGATGCTGGCGCTGGAGGAGCGCTACGGCGTCGAGTTTCCGGAGCATTTGTTGCGCCGTCGCACCTTCGAGAGCATTGCGGCGATCCGCGCGGCGGTTGCCGGCCTGCTGCTGGACGGGGCGCCGGGCGGGTTGGAGGCCGGATGAGGGCGGCCGCGCCCGACGGTCCGGCGGCGTTGGCGCCGGAGGTTGCTGCGGAGGCCGCCGCCATCGCCGGACGCCATGCCGACAGCGTCGACCGCGAGGCGCGTTTCCCCGCCGAGGCTTTCGCCGCCCTGAAGGAGGCGCGGCTGCTCGGCCTGATGGTGCCACGGGATTTCGGCGGGGTCGGGGGCGGTCTGGCCGACGCGGCGGCGGTGGCACACGCCCTGGCCCAGAAATGCCCGTCCAGCGGCCTGATCTATGCCATGCACCAGATCCAGGTGGCCTGTCTCGTGCGGCACGGGCAGCGCAGCGACTGGCACCGCGGCTTCCTGGAGCGGTTGGCCGGGGAGCAGCTTCTTCTCGCCTCCGCCACCACCGAGGCCGGGATCGGCGGCGACGTGCGCTCAAGCGCCTGTGCGGTGTCCGGCGCGGGCGGGGACGAGACGGGCGGCACCTTCCGGCTGGAGAAGCAGGCGACAGTCATCTCCTACGGGGCGGAGGCCGACGCGATCCTGGTGACGGCGCGGCGCACGGCGGACTCGCCGCCCTCCGATCAGGTCATCGTGCCGGTGCTGCGCGGTCAAACGCAGTTGGAGGAGATCGGCGGCTGGGACACGCTGGGCATGCGCGGCACCCGCAGCGTCGGCTACCGGCTGGTGGCGGAGGCCGGGCGGGCGCAGATCCTGCCGCTGCCCTACGCCGACATCTCCGCCCGCACCATGCTGCCGGTGACGCACATCCTGTGGAGCAGCGTCTGGCTGGGCATCGCGACCGACGCGGTGGCGCGGGCCGCCGCCTTCATCCGGGCGGAGGCGCGCAAGCGCCCCGGCACCCCGCCGCCGGGCGCGCGGCGGCTGGCCGAGGCGACCGCCGGGCTTCAGGCGATGCGCGGGATGGTGCGCGGCGCGCTCGCCCGCTTCGAGGAGGCGGCCGAGGATCCCGACCGCCTCACCGCCCTGGGTTTCGCCGTCGCCATGAACACGCTGAAGACCGAAGCGGCGGAGATGGTGGTGCGGATCGTCGGGCAGGCGATGCTGGTGGGCGGGCTGTCCGCCTACCGCAACGACAGTCCCCACAGCCTGGGCCGCCACCTGCGCGATGCGCACTCGGCGCCGCTGATGATCAACAACGACCGGATTCTGGGCAACACGGCGAACCTGCTGCTGGCGCACAGGGACAACGGCTCTCTCTTCGGCTGAGACTTTTTCGGAACGGAACGCGGCGGATGGACATGCGGGCAGAAGGCACACCGGTGGAGAATGGGCAGGCGGCGTTCCGCGACGCGCTGGTCGCGGCCGGGCTGCTGATCCCCACGGGGGTCGACGGGCTGTACGGCCGAAGCGGCGTCTTCGAGGATGTGGTGGAGCGCTTCAACGACCTGATCACCACCTGGGGTGGCGACGACGGCGCGGACGTCATGCGCTTTCCCCCGGGGGTGGCCCGCCATCAGTTCGAGCAGAGCGGCTATCTGAAGAGTTTTCCGCACCTTGCCGGCACCATCCACGCCTTCAAGGGCGATGAGCGCGCCCACCAGTCCCTGCTGCGCCGGCTGGAGGAGGGGGAGGAGTGGACCGACTCCCAGATGGCGACCAACGTCGTCCTGACCCCCGCCGCCTGCTACCCGGTCTACCCCACCATCGCGGAGCGCGGGCCGCTGCCCGCCGACGGCGCGCTGGTCGACGTCTATTCCTACTGCTTCCGCCATGAACCGTCGCTGGACCCGGCGCGGATGCAGCTGTTCCGGATGCGGGAGTATGTGTGCGTAGGCACGCCGGAGCAGGTGATGGACTTCCGGCAACGCTGGGTGGAGCGGGGGCGGGCGCTGATGGAATCGCTGGCCCTGCCGGTCGCCGTCGATCTGGCGAACGATCCCTTCTTCGGGCGGGCCGGGCGGATGCTGGCCGCCAGCCAGCGCGACCAGGGGCTGAAATTCGAACTGCTGATCCCCATCGCGTCGGCCGAGCAGCCGACCGCCTGCCTCAGCTTCAACTACCACCAGGACCATTTCGGGCTGCTGTGGGACCTGCGGACCCCGGACGGCGCCGTCGCCCACACGGCTTGCGTCGGCTTCGGGATGGAGCGGGTGGCGCTGGCGCTGTTCCGTCATCACGGCTTCGATGTGAAGGCGTGGCCCGCCGCCGTGCGCGCCGTCCTGTGGGGCTGAGCGGGCAGGGGAGGCCGGGCATGGCGCATCCGCTCGACAGGCCGGACCGCGACTGGGCGGAGACCAACTGCTACACCGACCTGTGGCTGGGGCTGCTGCGGGCGCTGGGGATGGAGCCGATGGCCGCCCTGGCCTTCACCGTCGCCCAGGATTTCGAGGGCGACCAGTTCACCTTCTTCAAGGTTCCACCGGAGGACCTGCGCCGGCTCTACGGGCTGGAGGTGCAGGAACTCGCCCTTTACGACCGGGTGGAAAACCACGCGGCGGTGCAGGTGGCGCGCGGGCGTCCCGTGCTGGTCGAGGTGGACGGCTATCACCTGCCGGACACCCGTGGCACGTCGTATCGCGCGCAGCACGTCAAGACGACCATCGCGATCCTCGGCATGGACGCGGGCGCGCGGCGGCTCGACTACATCCACAACGCCGGACGCTTCACGCTGGAGGGGGAGGATTACGACGGCCTGTTCGCCCCCGCCCCCCTGTTCCCCTATGTGGAGTTCGTGAAGCGCCGCGGTCCGGCCTTGGAGGGGGAAGCCCTGAGGGAGGCGTCCCGCGCCCTGCTGTCCGACCATCTGCGCCGCCGCCCGGCAAGCAACCCCATCGCCGCCTTCCGCACCGCGCTGCCGGAGCATCTGGAGGTTCTGGCCGCCCGGCCCATGGACTATTTCCACCTCTACGCCTTCAACACGCTGCGGCAGGTGGGAGCGAATTTCGAACTTCTCGGCCTGTATGCGCGCTGGATCGGCGGTCCGCTTGAGGCGGTGGAGGCCTGCGCCACCCTCTCCGCCACCGCCAAGGCGCTCCAGTTCCAACTCGCGCGCGGCGTACACCGGCGACGCTTCGGCGACCACGCGGAAGCGCTGGAGGCGATGGAGCGGGCCTATGACGGCGCCTTCGGCGCGCTGCTCCGCCATTGCGGGTGACGGACGATGGCGCGCCTCCACGCCGTGACGGGCCGCAGCGTGACGCCTCTATCGGAGGGGTGGGAGCTGTGCGTGGCCGAGCCGGGGGAGACGCCTGTCGGCGGCTGGCTGTCCGCTCCGGTGCCCGGCACCGTCGCCCAGGCGCTGCGCGCAGCGGGGCTCTACCGGCTCGGCGAGCCGCTTTCCCTGCACGACCGGGATGTCTGGTACCGGCTGCGGCTCACCGGTGAGGGGCCTTGCACCCTGCGTTTCCACGGCCTCGCCACCGTCGCGGAGGTCTGGCTGGATGGCGAGCGCATCCTGACCAGCGCCAGCATGTTCGAGCGCCACGACGTTCCGGTGACGCTGCGCGGGGCGCACGCGCTGCGCATCGTCTTCCGCGCCCTGAACCCGGTGCTGAGGGCACGGAAGGGGCGGGGACGCTGGCCGGTCCGGCTGGCCGGGCCGGCGGGTCTGCGCGCGGTGCGGACCACGCTTCTGGGTCACATGCCCGGCTGGTGCCCCTCCGTGCCGGCGGTCGGACCCTGGCGTCCGGTGGAACTGGTCACGGAGAATGGACCGCTGCGCGTCCACTCGGCGGATCTGCGCGCGACGCTGGAGGGGCGGGACGGGCGCCTGTCCCTGGCGCTGGCGGCGGATTGGAGCGGCTCCGCCCCGCCGCCGGGCTGGCTGGAGGTCGGGGAGACGCGGGCGCCGCTCCGCTGGACCGGGCCGGGGGAGTTGCGTGGCGATATCCGCCTGCCGGAAATCGAGCCCTGGTGGCCGCACAGCCACGGCCGCCCGGCGCTCCACGCCGTGCGAGCGGCGGTCGGGGACGCACATATCGACCTCGGCCGCACCGGCTTCCGCCGCATCGAGCGCGAGCCCGGCGACGGCTTCGCCCTGCGCGTGAACGGGGAACGCGTGTTCTGCCGTGGCGCCTGCTGGAGCAGCCCCGACATCGTCTCCTTGCCGGGGACGCGGGACGCCTACGCCCCCTGGCTGGAACTGGTACGGCAGGCCGGCATGACCATGCTGCGGGTCCCCGGCATCGCCGCCTACGAGGCTGACGCCTTCTTCGACCTGTGCGACGAGATGGGGATTCTCGTTTGGCAGGATTTCATGTTCGCCAACTTCGACTACCCCACCGACGAACCGTTCCTTGACGGCGTCCGGCGGGAGGCAGCGCAATTTCTCGACCGGGTCCAGGCGTCTCCGTCGCTGGCCGTGCTGTGCGGCGGCAGCGAGGCGGAGCAGCAGGCGGCCATGCTCGGCCTGCCGCGCGAGCGCTGGAGCCAGCCGCTGTTCGACACCGTCCTGCGGGACGAGGCGGAACGGCGGCGGCCCGACGTGCCCTACGTCGCCAACTCGCCGACCGGCGGGCCGCTGCCCTTCGCCGCCGATGCGGGCGTGACCCACTATTACGGCGTCGGGGCCTATCTGCGCCCGCTGGAGGACGCGCGCCGGTCGCATGTCCGCTTCGCCTCCGAATGCCTTGCCTTCGCCAACATGCCGGCGGCCGGGGCGCTGCCCGGCGTGCCGGCGGTCCACGACCCGCGCTGGAAGGCGCGCGTGCCGCGCGACCCCGGCGCCCCGTGGGATTTCGAGGATGTGCGGGACCATTACCTGCGGACGCTGCACGGCGTCGACCCCATGGTCCTGCGCTACGAGGAACCGGACCGCTACGCGCGGCTGTCGCGCGCGGTGACGGGAGAGGTGATGGAGTCCGTCTTCGCGGAATGGCGGCGGGTCGGTTCGTCCTGCGCGGGCGGGCTGGTCTGGATGTTCCAGGACGTCTGGCCGGGGGCCGGTTGGGGCGTGGTCGATTCCGCGGGCGTGCCCAAGGCGGCATGGCACGCGTTGCGCCGCTCCTTCCGGCCCGTGCAGGTCCTGCTGACCGACGAGGGGGTGAACGGGCTGGCGATCCATCTGCTGAACGAGACGGCGCAGCCGGTGGAGGCCGTGATGACCCTGACCGCCCTGCGGCGGGGCGAGACGCCGGTGCTGCGGGCCGAGAGAGCGGTCACACTGCCGCCACGCAGCGCCCAGATGGTTCCGGCCTCCTCGCTCGCCGACCGCTTCATCGACCTGACCGGCGCCTACCGCTTCGGTCCGCCCGCCCACGACGCGGTGGTGGTGGCGTTGTCCGACCCGCGTTCCGGTGCGCTGGCGGCGGACGCCTTCCATTTCCTCGGGGGCAGCCGGATGGAGCGCGCGGAGTTGGGCCTGGGGGCCCGCGTGGAGCGGGCGGCGGAGGGTTGGCATCTGGTGCTGTCCACCCGGCGCCTCGCCCGCTCCATCCACATCGAGGACGACGGCTTCCGGGGGGAGGAAGAGTGGTTTCATCTCGCGCCGGGGGTGGAGCGCCGAGTCCGGTTGATTGCGCGGCACCCCGGCGCCGCGGTGCCCGATGGCGATGTTCATGCGTTGAACGGCCTGGACCCAACGCGCTACCGGGGGACACCATGAGGCCGGTGCTGTTCCAGGGCTGCTTCGGCTGGCTCCACCCGGCGGGTGGACGCCGTGGCGTCGTGCTGTGCGCCCCCTATGGCGGAGAGGCGCTGGCCACCCACCGGGCGTGGCGCTGCTTCGCCAACGCTCTGGCAGCGGCGGGGGTGCCGGTTCTGCGTTTCGATTATCCCGGCAGCGGAAACAGCGTCGGCGAGGAGGGCGATCCGGACCGCCTGGAGGTGTGGCTCGGCGGCATTCGCGCCGCGGCCGCCCATCTGCGTGCCGTTGCAGGCGTGGAGGAGGTGGCTTTGGTGGGGTTGCGGCTGGGCGCGCTGCTCGCCGCAGCGGCGGCGCGCGAGGCGGGGGCGGATGCCCTGGTCCTGCTGGCGCCCTTCCCCTCGGGCCGGGCCTTCCTGCAGGAGTTGCGGGCGGTCGCCCTGCTCGCCGAGCGGCCGGCGGATGCCCCGCCCGCGGTGGGGCCGGAAGGAATCGACAGCGCCGGCTTCCGCCTGACCGCGGAGACGGCGGAGGCCCTGCGGGGACTCGATCTCACGCGGATGACGGACGCCCCGGCGCGGCGCGTGCTCATCCTCGACCGCCCGGAGGGCCGCGCCGCCGTCTTGGCGGAGCGCTTCCGCGCGCTGGGGGCCGACGTCGAGGAGGCGCCTTTTCCTGACCTCGCGCGGCTGATGAGCAGCGTCCAGCACGGGGCCCTGGATTGTTCGGCCTTCGCGCGGGCAGCGGACTGGTTGACGGGGGACCGGTTGACGGGGAACCGGGGGCCCGCCGCGACCGCCCGGACCGCGGAGTCGTCCGACTTCCGTTTGCGTCTTCCCGGCGCGGTGGAGCGCCCGCTCCGCTTCGGTCCCGGCAGCGGGCTGTTCGGCATCCTGTGCGAGCCTGCCGCCGCTACCGTCGAACGGCCCGCCGTACTGCTGCTGAACAGCGGCGCCACGCCGCACACCGGCACCGGGCGCATGTCGGTGCGGCTGGCCCGGCGGCTGGCGGCGCGGGGGATCGCCTCGCTGCGCCTGGATCTGGGCGGGCTGGGCGACAGCGCGTCGAAGCCGGGGCGCTGCGACGGGCTGATCTATTGCCGGGACATGGTCGAGGACGCGCAGGCCGGACTGGACGCGCTGGCGGCGGCGGGGCATGGCACCGCGGTCGCCGTGGGGCTGTGCGCCGGGGCGGCGGTGGCGCTGCACGTGGCGCTGGCCGACCCGCGGGTGGTCGGGCTGGCGCTGGTCAATCCGGGCCGCTTCGTGCTGGGGGACGGGGTGACGCAGGAGGAGGCCATCGGCAGTGCGGTGAAGCCGGCCGCCGCTTATCTTCCCCGGCTGACCGAGCCGGCGGTGTGGCGGGCCATCCTGCGCCAGGACCGCAAGGCGTCGCGCGTCGCGCGCAGCCTGTCGGAACGGGCGGCCCGCCGGCTGCGCATCGGCGCGGGGCGGCTGCGTGCCGGGCTGACGGGGCGGGGCTACGCGCGGGACGATGTGCTCCACGCCTTCCAGGCGCTGTCCGACCGCGGAGTCCGCACGCTGATGGTGCACAGCGCGGGCGACGTGACGTTGGGCGAGTTGGAGGCCCAGGCTGGAACGGATGGCGGGCGGCTGCGCCGGATGGGCGGCTTGTGGATGGAGCGCCTTCCCGGGGCCGACCACAGCCTGATGGAGCGCGCTGCGCGGGAGCGCTTCGCCGATCTTCTGGATGAACTGCTGGAGCGCATCGGCACGGGCGCCGCGGACGGCTTGCGGGGGAAGGGCCCCGGCCCACCGGAAGGGACCGGGGCTCTCCGCGTCAATCACGCGACGGGAAATAGCCCAGCATGAAGATGAAGAAGAACAGCGACTGGTAAGGCTGCAGGTTGTTGAGGGGGGTCGGGCCGGTGGCGCCGCCCCCCGCGCTCACGGCGATGCTGGCGCCCGTGGGGCCTCCGCTGACCGTACCCTGCGTGGAGAGCGCGCCGGTCAGCGAGCTTCCGGTGGGCGGCGTCGGCAGGCTCGAGGCCGGGATGAACGGCCCGTCGAGGGTCACGCCGAGCCCGGGTTCAGTGAGGAGCTGCCCACCCAGCACGGCGGGAATGGCGGAAGGGCTGTTGCTGGTGCCGACGGCGGGGTTCAATGGCACGGTGACCGTTGCGTTGAACGGAACGCTGCCGCTCTGGAAGGATGCGGCGTGGGTGTGCGCCGGCAGGTTGGAGCCGTTGATCGTCGTGAACTGCGTGCCACCCGAATTGCCGGGGTTGAGCGTGGTGCTGGTGTAGGGGCTGCTCCCCGTCCCCACCATCACGCGGCCGCGCAGGTCGGGCAGGTTGAACGTCGGGCTGCTCTGCCCGCCGCCGAAGGCACCGGCCGTGACCGCCCACAAGGCTTGGTACTGTTGGGTGTTGACGGCCTGTCCCAGACATTGCTGCGTGTTCACCGGGGCAAAACTGCCGGCGAATGGAAAAATGGTACCCAGGTAGAAGTCCATGGCAAGATCTCCGGTGGATTCGATGCGCTGGAACGGACGGTGCGCGGCGCCGTGCGATGAAGCCGCGGGGTGAAGCGTGGCGGCCGGACTCAGTTCAGGATCAATTCGAAACAGCCCCGGTCGGGGTCGCGCGGGATGACGCGCACGATGTAGAAGGGTCCCAGCGGTCCCATTGTCGGATGGTCGATCTGGAAGTAGCCATTCCACAGCTGGCTGGGGCCGTAAGTTTCGAACAGTGCCGAAAAGGACGTGCGCTTCGCCCAGCGCGGCGTGCACTCCGGACGTTCCGTCAGCTTCGTCAACTCGACTTCCGTGATCACGGACCCGTCTTCCGGGGCCAGGAAACGGAACGTCTGACCGAGATGCGGGGTGAACATCTCGTGAGACATGGTGGCGATGTCGATGGTCATCTCAAAGGTCCGGTCTGAGGGTCTGGAGTTTCGGCTGATGGTCCGAGCATGAAAGGCCAACACGCCGCGTCCGTCCATCCGGTGTTCGACGATCGGGGGATCGCTCCCGATCAGTCGCGCATCGGGAAGATGCCGCTGGTAACGATCAGCATGGTCAGGGCCAGATAGGGCTGCATGTTGTTCACCGGCGTCGGGTTGCTGACGCCGCCGCCCGCCGAAACGCTCACCGTGCCCGTCAGCCCGCCCAACGTGACGGTGCCGGAGGCCGTACCGACCAGCGCCGAGCCGTTCGGGGCGGTGCCGGAGCTGTAGGGGCCGTCCAGAGTGACGCCAAGGCCGGGCTCCGTGAGTTGGAGCGCGCCTAGATAATTGTTGCCGCCCGCCGGAGTGGGGCTGGAGCCGACGCTGGTGCTCACCGGGATGGCCGCGGCGGCGTTGACGGTTGCGTTGGTGCTGCCGCCCGACTGCGTGAAGGACGCCGCGTGGGTGTGCAGGGGCAGGTTCTGGGCGGTGATGGCGTTGTTCGCGGCGCCGCCGTTGTTCCCCGGATTGATTGTCTGATTGTTCAGGTAGGGGCTGGTGCCCGAACCGATCATGACGCGACCGCGCAGATCCGGCAGGTTGAAGTTGGTGGTGCCGTTGCCGCCGTACATCGCACCCGTGATGGCGAACAGCGCCTGGTTCTGGTTGACCTGGATCTGCTGGCCCAGACACTGGGCGGTGAACTGCGGAGCGTAGGCGCCGGCGAACGGGATGACCAAGCCGAGGTAAACTTCCATGGCGAAACCTCCTGTGTATGAAACCGGTTGCGGCGGCCTGAGGCCAGCGTCCCCCTAAGGACGCGCCACGCCGCCGAATGTGATAGAAAGCATACCGATATATTCTCCTGAACGGCTAGGGCCTGAGCAATAGACGATACAAAAAGTTACTTTTTCCGATTGTTATCTTTGCATTACGACCCTGTGGTTGCATATTCATGTATGTATTTGGCCGCCGCCGGATCGTGGACGATGCGGCCGCCCGATCGCCCGCGGCGTTGGGTCGCTCTCGGTTTCGACCGCCCCGCACCGGACCGGCGCGGAGGTGGACGACTCGAACGGCACCCGCCGCCGTGTATGGTTCGCAACGGCGATTCTTGCGTCGGGCCCGCATCTTCGGCTATCCAGGGCGCACGCTTGTGCTACCGGAAGGAGTGGGGCCGATGGCCGTTCTGAATGGGTCGCTGCCGCTGCTTGGCGGGTTGACGGTGCGGTTTCCCCGCCCTTCGGATGACGACTTCCTGATGGGCCTCTTCATGGACGCTCGCCCCTGGCTGGCCAAGGCGCATCACGACCGCGACTTCATCCGGACGCTCTACGAACAGCAGTACGGCGCGCGGCGGATGGGGCAGGAGAGCCGTTATCCGGAGCATCTGGATTTCGTCGTCGAGAAGACGGGCCAGCCGGTGGGGCGGATCGTTATGGATCTGGGGCGCTACGACTGGCGCATTTCGGAGGTGGAGATCCACCGTCTGGCCCGTGGCAAGGGCATTGGCACCGATCTGCTGCGCAGCTTTCAGGGGACTGCGGCGCAAATGCGCATTCCGATCACCTTGTCGGTGGCCGAGGTGGACACGCGCGTCCACTGGTTCTATCACCGGTTGGGCTTCGATCTGCTGGCTAAGACGTCGCCATCATTGGAACTGATCTGGCTCCCGCCCGGTCATCCTGGCATCCAGCATCTGCCGCCGCAAATCCTGCCGGCCCAGATGCAGCAGGGCGGCGCCTCCTGACCGTGGACGCCCGAGAAAGCAGGCAGGCGATCAACTGGCCTTCGGTGCGGTAGAGACTTGCCAAGCCTGTGACATCGGTGCGCGACATTATGCACGCGAATGTTTGGCTTCGCCTCGCCATGCGCTCGCCGACAGCGAAACACCGGCATGAAAAACATACCAACATATGCGTTCGTTTCACCAATGAAATACAGAACGCTGCGCGAAAACAAATGCATCAAATTACGACACGCTGCTCTCTCCGATGATGCGAATCGATGCAAATCGGCCACCCCTTTTGCCGACTGAATAGACTGATGCGCTGTCAAAGACTGTGAAAAGGTGGTACGCTCCCGCATGCTATTCACCTTTTGGTGACCGCTTTGGACGTAGGGTCGGGCGGTGTTGCGTATGGCGGGAGACTGGCGATGGCGCGCAAGCGTGGTTCGAACGGCAATGGCGTGAACGGGCATTCGGGCAAGACGCGCAAGCCGTCCTCATCGATGTTCGCGATGGCTCTCGAACCGCGCTTCATGTTCGACGCGGCGGGCGCCATCACGGCCGCCGAGGTCCATCAGCAACCCGATCAGCCCTTGCCGGGGGACAAAGGCGCCGGCAAGTCCGCCGACCCCGACAAGATGGTCGATTGGGCCATCAAGGAGTCGACCGTTCCGGCCGCGGCGGCGTCCCCGGCCGCTTCCGCCCCGTCGCTCACCGAGCCTGCGGCGGTTACGGCACGGCTCGCCGGAATCCAGGGATCGGTCCGGTCGGTGGTGTTCGTCGACACCGCCGTGCTCGACTACCAGACGCTGCTCAAGGACATCGCTCCCGACGCCAAGGTCGTCCTGCTCGACTCCCAGCAGGAGGCGCTCGGTCAGATGGCGAAGGCGCTGTCCGGGATGTCCGGACTGGATTCCGTCCAGGTCATCAGCCACGGTGGCGAGGGCCATCTCTACATGGCCGGGCGCGTTTACTGGACATCGGGGCTCGCCAACCGGGCCGCTGATTTCCAGACGATCGGCGCCGCGCTGCGGCCCGGCGGCGACCTTCTGTTCTACGCGTGCAACGTTGGGGCGGGAGAGGCCGGCAAGGAGTTCGTGGAGACGGTCCACCGGCTGACCGGCGCCGATGTCGCCGCGTCCAGCGACGACACCGGAAGCGGTGTGGGCAAGAATTGGACGCTGGAGGTCAAGTCCGGTTCGATCGAAGCGTCGGCCCCCTTCGCGGCGGCGTCGATGGAGGCATTCTCCGGCACCATGGCGGATCTGGTGGTCACGTCCGCAACGGGTACGTCGACGGGTGCGTCCTTGAACTCCGGGTCTCTCTCTTACGCGATTGCGAACGCCACCGATGGCCAAGTCATCCTCTTCTCGCCGACACTCGTCGGTTCGAAGGTGCGGATTGGCGATGCCACCAACGCGGCGTTCCAAACCATCACAGGTAAGGGCCTGACGATTAACGGCGATGTCGACGGTGACGGTATCGCTGATGTCGTTCTGAGCGGCGACAACAACAACGACAATGTGACCGATACAACCGATTTTCGGGGTATTTTTATGAACGCGAGCGGGAAAACGCTCACGCTCAAAAATTTGACCTTCGAGCGGTTTTATAACGGGGGATCAGGGGGCAATGGCATTGTCTACTCCCTGAACAGCAACTTGAGCTTTGAAGGCGTAACATTTCGATACAATTACGGAACAACTGTTGCTACGGTCGGAACCGCGGCTCTGACTGTTAAGAATTCTTTCTTTCTCGACGGCCTGGGCGCTGGGACAGGTTCGAATATGTTCGCCACAATCCGTCATGGCGGGCCGTCGTTGGTCGTCGAAAATTCAGTCTTCGCCAACAACAGCTACACAAGCGCCTACTCCGACGCCAATCTGTTGGGTGGCATGATTGTCATCGGCGCGACGACGCAAGTTACGGGTCGAATCGTCAACACCACGATTGTCAACAATCGCACCGTCAATACAACCGCCAGCGGTCTTGCTACCGCGGGTATCTCTTACGGCGGAGCGACAGTAGCCGCCAATTCGAGCCTGCTGGTTGCCAACACGATCATCGCCGGAAACACCGGCAGTGCAAACGGCGTCGACCTGACCGATCCGAATTCGATCAAGCGCTCCACCGCCGCGACCACGAACGCCGCCCTGACTGAAGTGAACAACTACAAGGGCCCCATCGGTGGGACGGCGACGTTCCACGACGCGGCCAACCGCGATTACCGCCCTGCTGCGACCGCGACGTCCTTCATCAACGCGGGCGACGGCACCACGGCGACGAACCGGGGCGGAAACTACGACATCCGCGGCATGGACCGCATCCGCGACGGCGCGCTCGACATCGGTGCCTATGAGGTGCACTGGAACGTGGGCGAACCGTCCGTTGATCTGAACGGCGCGGGCGTCGGCAACGGGGAGTCCGTCACCACCTCCACGCCCGCATCCGGCGTGCTGATCGCCCCCGACGCCGTCCTGACCCAGACCGACAGCGACACCCGCCTGCTCGGCGCCACCATCACCCTGTCCGGCACGTCGGACGGTGCGGCGGAAGTGCTGAGCATGCTTTCTGCTTCCGTGGATACGGCCAAAGGCTACGGCATCAGCGTCACCGGCAACGACACGGCCACAATCACGCTGAGGGGTGCGTCGGATCTGGCAAACTATCAGGCAGTGATTCGGCTGATCCAGTACAAGAACACCGCCGGCAGCGTCACCGCGGGCACCCGCACCGCCACGGTCACCGTCAACGACGGCGAAACGACCAGCGCCGCGCAAACCAGCCAGATCACTCTTGGAGGCTCCTCCCCCTCCAACGGCGCTCCGGTGAACACGGCGGTCCCGACCGTGACCGGCACGGCGACGGTGGGCAACGCGCTGACGCGGGCGAACGGCACCTGGAGCGATCCGGAGGGCGACACGCTGAGCTTCACCTACCAGTGGTACCGGGCCGACGACAGCAACGGCACCAACGCCGCCTCGATCAGCGGGGCGACGAGCGCCAGCTACACGCTGACCAGCTCCGACGCGCACAAGTACCTGCGCGTGGCGGTGATCGCCAACGACGGCAACTCCAACACGACGACCGCCTATTCCGCCTACACGGCGATCCTCAACAGCGCGCCGGTGAACAGTATCGCGCCGAGCGTGACCGGCACGGCGACGGTGGGCAACGCGCTGACCACGACGAACGGCACCTGGAGCGACGCCGACGGCGACAACCGGTCCTTCACCTACCAATG
>NZ_JACHYN010000008.1:136988-279057 GCF_014192915.1 Azospirillum sp. OGB3
TGGTGACGGCCAGCGACGGCAAGGGCGGCACGCAGACGGCGAGCTCGGGCTACACCACCATCCTCAACAGCGCGCCGGTGAACAGCGCGGTGCCGAACGTGACCGGCACGGCGACGGTGGGCAACGCGCTGACCACGACGAACGGCACCTGGAGCGACGCCGACGGCGACAACCGGTCCTTCACCTACCAATGGTACCGGGCCGACGACAGCAACGGCACCAACGCCGCCTCGATCAGCGGAGCGACGAGCTCCAGCTACACGCTGACCACGTCGGATGCGCACAAGTACCTGCGCGTGGTGGTGACGGCCAGCGACGGCAAGGGCGGCACGCAGACGGCGAGCTCGGGCTACACCACCATCCTCAACAGCGCGCCGGTGCAGAGCACCGACGCGCGCAGCCTGACCGCCATCGACGAGGACGCCTCCGGCAACAATGGCGACACCGTGGCGGCCATCCTGGCCTCCGCCGGTACCGCCACCGATGTCGACGGCAACACACTGGGCATCGCGATCACCGCGACCGACTCCAGCAACGGCACGTGGCAGTACAAGACCGGGGCCGGGAGCTGGACCACCATCACCGGGGTCTCGGGCGCATCGGCCCTGCTGCTCTCCAGCACCGACCGCGTGCGCTTCGTGCCGAACGCCGACTACAACGGTTCGGTCGTCAACGGCATCACCTTCAAGGCGTGGGATCAGACCTCCGGTACGGCGGGCACCACGGTCGGCAACGACACCACGGCGAACGGTGGGCTGGGGGCCGGTGGACAGTTCAGCGCCTCCAGCGCCACGGCGGGAATCGCCGTGACGGCGGTGAACGACGCCCCGGTGCTGTCCGACACTGTCCTCACCCTGCCCAGCGTTGCCCAGGCCGCGGGCGCGCCCAACGGCGCCGGCGGCGTCGCCGTGTCGTCCCTGGTTGCGCTTGGCGGGAACGTGTCCGACGTGGACAGCGGCGCCGTCACGGGCATCGCGCTGGTCGGTGTGGACACGTCGGAAGGCGGCACTTGGTTCTACAGCACCGATGGCGGCACCAGCTGGACCGCGGTCGGCACGGTGAACGACAGCGGGAGCGCGCTGCTGCTGCGCACGACCGACCGGCTCTACTACCAGCCGACGGGCGCCAACGCCGGCATCCTCGGCGCGGCGATCACCTTCCGGGCCTGGGACCAGACCAGCGGCGCCGCCGGGACCAAGGTGGCGACCGCGGGCGGCGGCGGGATTTCCGCCTTCTCCGCGGCGACGGATACGGCCAGCCTCTCGATCACCCCGGCCGTCCTGGGAAGCGCCGTGACCCTCGCGCCCGCGTCGGACACGGGCAACAGCAACACGGACAACATCACCAAGGCGAGCAGCGTCACCTTCAACGGCAGCGGCGCCAACGCCAACGCCAGCACGACGGTGCGGCTCTACGCCAACGGCTCGCTTGTTGCGACGACCATGGCCGACGCGTCGGGCGCCTACAGCTTCACCGGTGTCGATGTGTCCGGCCTCAGCGGTGCGGTGGACTTCACCGTCCGTCAGGTCATCGCCGGAATGGAAAGCGCCGACTCCACCGCCCGGACCGTTACCTTCGACCGAGCGGCGCCGACGGTCGCGATCACCACGGTGTCTGGAGACAATGTCCTGAACGCCGCGGAAAGCGCAGTGCCCCAGACGGTTTCCGGCACCGCCACGGGGGTCGAGGACGGCCAGACGGTCACGGTGACGCTGAACGGCAAGTCCTACAGCGCGACGGTGACCAACAACGCCTGGAGCCTGTCCATTCCCTCCGCCGACCTGCTGGCTCTGCCGGACGGCGGCACCTACACCGTCACCGCCGATCTGGCGGACGTGGCCGGCAACGCCGCGGTCCAGGCGACGCGCAGCGTCTCGATCGACCGCACGCCGCCGACCCTGGCGATCGCCACGGTGGCGGGCGACAACGTGCTGAACGCCGCGGACAGCGCGGTGGGACAGACGGTGTCGGGCGTCGCCAACGGTGTCGAGGACGGCCAGACGATCACGGTGACGCTGAACGGCAAGACCTACAGCACCACGGTGGTCAACAACCGCTGGAGCCTGGCCGTCCCCTCCAGCGACCTGCTGGCGCTGACCGACGGCACCAGCTACACCATCACCGCCAGCCTCACCGACGCGGCGGGCAACCCGACACAGGCGACCCGGAGCGTGTCGGTGGACCGCACGCCGCCGTCGGTGGTCAGCGTCACGCCTCCCCCGGCACGGACTTATCTGCCGGGCGAGACGGTCAGCTTCTTCGTGCAGCTCAGCGAAGCCTCCATCATCAGCGGCGGCAATCCGGTTCTGGAACTGGCGGTCGGCAGCGAGATCCGGAACGCCGTCTACAACGCGGCGGGCAGCACCGGCTCGCTGCTGCGGTTCGATTACGTCGTTCCGGTCGGCGACCGCGCGCCGCAAGGCATCGCGGTCCTCGGGTTGGCGCTGAACGGTTCGATCGTGACGGACGCAGCCCAGGGACCGCTGGTGACCACCCTGAAAGGCGTGGGCGACACCAGCCAGGTACGCATCGACACCCCGATCCCGGCTAAGCCGGTCGGGACGGTGCTGAGCGGCCTGTCCGACTCCGGCGTGTCGGCGACCGACCGGTTGACCAACGTGACGCGGCCCACCCTGTCCGGCACCGCCGAGGCGAACGCCACGGTGACCGTGCTGGTGGACGGCGTTGCGGTGGGAACCACCGTGGCCGACGAGAATGGCTTCTGGGTCCATCGTCTGCCGACGCCATTGACCGATGGGACACACAGCATCACGACCATGGCGACCAACAGGTTCGGCATCGTCAGCGATCCGTCGGATGCGCTGGTCGTGGTGATCGACACCGCGGTGCCGGTTGCGCCCGCCCCGCTGGTGACCAGTGCCACCGTCGCCGGTGTGGCGGCGGGCGAGCGGATTTCCGGCATCGCCACGCCGTCTCTCGCCGGGACGACGGAGGCCGGCAGCACGGTGACCGTGCTGGTCGACGGCAAGGCCGCCGGAACGGCGACCGCCGACGCCAGCGGCTTCTGGACCTTCCAGTTCGCTGCGGCGCTGGCCGACGGCACGCACAGCGTCCAGATCCAAGCCACCGACAAGGCCGGCAATGCCAGCAGCCTGTCGGCGGTCACCTCCCTGACCATCGACACCACGCCGCCGGCCGCTCCGACCGTGGCGCTGAACACCACCGCCGGCAGCACCCCGGTCGTGCAGGGCACCGCGGAGGCGAACAGTCTTGTCACCGTGACGATCAACGGCCAGACGGTCGGCACGGCGCGTGCCAACGCGACCGGCGCTTGGCAACTGCCTCTGGCCGCCGACCTGAGTGTCGGCAGCTACGTGATCTCGGCCAAGGCGAGCGACGCCGTCGGCAACACCGGCAACGCCGGCACGACCACTTACGCGGTGGCTCCGCCGCCACCGCCACCGGTCGTGGTGGTGGCGGCCTCCACCGGGAACACGACGACGGTGGTGTCCTCGTCCATCACGTCGGTCGCAACAGCCACCGGCACCGGCATAACGCAGACGGTCGGACCGACTCTGGGCACCGCGCCGACCTTGCCCGGCCTGCAGACGAGCAGCGACGCGGGCCGCGTCATCACCAGTTCGTCGATTGGCAGCGGGAGCGGTGCCGGCAACGGAAACAGCAGCACGGATGCCGGGCGTTCGATCACCATCGGCAACATCGGCAACTCCACCAGCAGCGATGCCGGGCGCTCGATCACGATTTCCGCCATGGGGGGTGTCCCCTCCGGCGGCGGCACGGCAAGTTCGTCCAGCGGGGTTCTGGGAGGCGGTGCCAGCGGGTCGAGCAATTCCGGGTTGAGCAGCGTCGTCAGCGGTGGCCTGGGCGGCGGCATAGGCGGCGGCTCGGGGTTCGGCGGTGCCGCTTCGGGTGGAATTGGCGCCGGATTGGGTGGCGCGGGCGGCGGTGCGTTCGGCGGGGCCCCGGCGGGCTTCGGCACGGGGGGACCGGCGACGGGTGGGCCTGCGGCCGGTGGCGCCGCAACGGGCACCGGGACGAGCTCCGGCGGCCTGAACGGCGTCGGCGGTGGTCCGGCCGGCGCCGCGGGAGCAGCCTCCGGTGGCACGCCGGGCGGCAGCGCGGTTCCCGGCGGCCCTGGCACCGCAACCGGTGGGCTGGGCAGCGCACCGGGCAACCGTCCCGGCGGCCAGACGGGGCCTGGCTCGACGATCGAGAACGCACCGGCCAACCGTCCCGGTGGCCAGGGTGGACCGCAAGCCCAGCCTCAGGGGCAAGCGCCAGGCCGAGGGCAGCAACCGGCCGGCGACGCGCCGGCGGGCGGTGATCCCGGCAACGCGCCGGTCGCGCCGGAGGGGCAGGGGCAAGGGCAGGCTCCCGCCCCGCGCGCCGAGTTCGACGGGTCCTCACTGGCCCGCCCGGCCTTCTCCCGGCAGGTCGCTCAGATCCATGGCGCCGCCGATGCCCAGACCGCGGCGTTGCTCGCCGCCCTTGCCTCGCATGTTCCCCCGGGAAGTCGGGCGGCCTAGTGCCGTCCGTCGCTCCTGCCGCCGTCTTCCCCGCGTAAGCTTTTCTTTCCAAATGGATTGCCGACGAGAATGACCCGGTTCGCTTCCTCCCTCCGGCCGCGGGGTAACAAGACCCGCGCGTCCTTCGCCCTGGCCGCCGCCGCGCTGATCGCCAGCGGATGCTCCGTCAGCCCGAAGCCTCTCACCGATGACGAGAATGTGTCCCGCCTGCGCGAGGACATGTCGGTCATCATGGCGCCTCAGGAGCCGATCACCAGCCCGGTGTCGATGCACGAGGCGATGGCGCGGGCCATCAAGTACAATCTCGACGAGCGCGTGAAGCTGATGGAGATGGCGGTCGCCAACCAGCAGCTCGACCTGTCGCGGTTCGACATGCTGCCGCGCCTCGTGGCGGGGGCCGGCTACACCGGGCGCAACAACGAATCCGGGTCGGAAAGCCTCAACCTCGCCACCGGCCGCCGCACCGGCGAGAGCACCACGGCCACCGACCGGCACCGCCGGACCGCCGATCTGGGCTTCACCTGGAACATTCTCGATTTCGGGGTCAGCTACCTGCGCGCACGGCAGAACTCCAACCTCGTCCTGATCGCCGACGAGCGCCGCCGCCGCGTCGTCCAGGGCATCCTGCAGGACGTGCGCACCTCCTACTGGCGCGCCGTCGCGGCGGAGCGGCTGCTGAAGCGGATCGAGCCGCTGGAGAAGCGCATCGAGGCGGCGCGCAAGAACGCCAACGCCCTGGAGGCCCAGCGCGTCCAGGCCCCGTTGCAGACCCTGTCCTATCAGCGTGCGCTGGTCGACACGCTGCGCCAACTCCAGACGCTGCGGCGTGAACTTGTCGCCGCCAAGTCGCAGCTCGGCGCGCTGATGGGGCTTCCGCCGGGCGAGAATTTCACCATCCAGATGCCGCCGGACGTCACCGGCAAGGACGTGCCGGCGATCACGGCGTCTGTGGAATCCCTGGAAACCTACGCGCTCCTCAACCGGCCGGAGCTGTTGGAGGAATCCTACAACGCCCGCATCACCGCCGACGAGACGCGGCGCGCCCTGCTGAAGCTGCTGCCGGGCATCGACCTGAACGCCGGCCTGCACTACGACAGCAACAGCTTCCTGCTGAACCAGCGCTGGGCCGATTACGGAGCGCGGGTTTCGTGGAACATCCTGTCCCTGGCCTCGGCCCCGGACACCCACGCCTTCTCCAAGGCGCAGGAGGAGCTGGTCGCCTTCCGCCGTCAGGCGCTGAGCGTGGCGGTGCTGAGCCAGGTGCGCGTGGCGATGGTGCAGTTCCGCGAGCTGTCGCAGGAATTCTCGCTGAACGCCGATCAGGCGGCGATCGACCGGCGCATCCGGCAGCAATACGTCAACAGCAGCACGGTCGGCCAGCAGGGCGACATGAGCGTGATCCAGGCCGAGGTGTCGGAACTAGTTTCCGACCTGCGGCGCGATCTCGTCTACGCCGACCTGCAGAACGCCTACGCCCGCGTCATGGTGTCGGCAGGCGTCGATCCGATGCCGGAAGCCGTGCCGTCCCAGGATCTCGCGACCCTGCGTCAGGCGGTGTCCGACGGGCTGGGCGCCTGGCAGCAGAAGGCCGGCGGCACGGGGCGCCTGCAGGATCTGTTGGTTCCCGCCACGACCTCCGAGGCGGTCCCGGTGGAGAAGGCTCCGGTCGAAAAGGCGGCCGAGCCGAAGACCGAACCGATGGCCGAGTCAAAGGCCGCCCCGGTCGCCGCGCGCGGCGACGAGCCGGCGGATCGCAAGGCCGCAGCACCGGAGCGCGTGACGGTGGCCGAACTGCCGCAGCAACCGGCCGCCTCCATGACCGCACCCATGACGGTGTCCTACAGCCCGTCCACGCGGTCGGAACCGGCGAAGGTCTACTCGGTGCCGTTGAGCGCGCTGGCCCCGTTCGGGCGCGCCACCGCCCGCTGATGCCAATGGGGCGGCGCGGCGTCGCCGCCCCCTTTCGGCTGTGCCGGTGTGCCGGCGCTGAAACAAATAAGCGTACAGGACCACCTTCTGATCCTGGAACGTTGCGCTTCCGGAGCAAAGGGTGCAGAAAATTTCTGCCATGATGAGCCGCTTTCGCCCTTCACGCTTCCTCGCCGCGCTGTCTATCGCGCTGCTTCCATTGCCGCTCGCCGCCGCCGACCCGGCGCCGGCACCCGAGGGCGGCGTCCGCGCCCTGATCGAGGCGCGGCAGCACGCCGTCCTGTCCAGCGAGATCGCCGGACGCATCGGACGGATCACCGTGGAGGCGGGGCAATCCTTCAAGGCGGGCCAGACGCTCGTCGCGTTCGATTGCAGCCATTATCAGGCGGCGGTCGATGCGGCCCGCGCCAACCTGCGCGCCGCCGATGTCACGGTGCGGCAGAGTCGCCGGCTGGAACAATTGAAGTCCATCGGCGGGGCCGAGGTCGAGATGGCCGAGGTCAAGGCCGAGGCCGCCCGTGCCGATCTGCGCAAGGCGGAGATCGAGGTCCGCCGCTGCGACGTGAAGGCACCTTTCGACGGCAAGGTGGTGGAGCAGCGGATCCGCGAGCATGAGTCGGTGCCCGCCGGCACGGCCCTGCTCGAAGTGCTGTCCGACCGCGATCTGCGGGTCGAACTGATCGTCCCGTCCTCCTGGCTGGTCTGGCTGAAGCCCGGCCAGCGGTTCGAGATGCGCATCGACGAGACGGGCGAGGCTCTGGACGGTGAGGTCACCCTGATCGGCGCCCGCGTCGACCCGGTCAGCCAATCCTTGAAGGTGACGGGCAAGCTGCTGGCCGACAAGCCGGGCAACGCCCCGAATCTGGTCGCCGGCATGAGCGGAACCGCCCGCTTCACCCCGCCGGAGGAGGCCAAAGGTGCCCGATGACGTCACATCCGTCCGTACGGAAGCGGCCAACCCGCTGAACAGCCTCCTGCTCCTCCTGAATTTGCAGCAGGAAGCCCGGCAGGCCCAGAACCCGGAGGCGCTGCGCTTCCTCATCGTGAACCAGACGCGGCGGATGATCGCCTATCAGCAGGCGGTCTTCCTGACCGTCGCGCCGTCGGGCAAGACGCGGCTGGAAGCCGTTTCCAACGTCGCCGTTCCGGAACGCGACGCTCCCTTCACCCGCTGGCTGGAGGCCGCCGCCTCGGCCATCGCCGCGGGGGCTGAGGCTCGCAACCTGCACGGCATCGCCGCCACCGAGGTTCCGCCCGCGCTGGCCTGCGACTGGGGCCAGTGGGGACCGGCGCAGGCGCTGTGGGTGCCTCTGCCGGGGCCGGACGGCACCGTCACGGCGGTGTTGTGGCTCGCCCGCGACAACGCCTGGACGGATGGGGAGAAGGTGCTGCTCGCGCAGCTTTCCGGCGGCTATGGACACGCCTGGTGGGCGTTGACCCGGGCGGGACGCCGGTCCCGCGCGCGGGCGCGCAAGGGGGTGTGGGCGCTGGCGGCGGTGGCGGTTCTGGCAGCGGTGCTGGCCATCCCGGTGCCGCAATCGACGCTGGCCCCGGCGGAGGTGGCGCCACGCGACCCGCTGATCGTCAGCGCACCGCTGGAAGGCGTCATCGAACGCTTCCACGTCCAGCCGAACGAGCCGGTGACCACCGGCCAACCGCTGTTCACCTTCGAGGCAACGGTCCTGAAAAGCCGCCTGGAGGTGGCGCGCAAGGCGCTGTCTTCGGCGGAGGCGGAGCTGCTGACCGCGTCGCAGGGGGCCTTCGCCGACCCCCAGAGCAAGGCGCGCATCGCCCAGTTGAAAACCCAGGTGGAGCTGCGCCGGGCGGAGATGGATTTCGCCCGCGACCTGATGGACCGCGTCACCGTGAAGGCGGAGCGGACGGGCATCGCCGTCTTCACCGACGCCAACGACTGGCTGGGCAAGCCGGTGGCGGTGGGCGAGCGCATCCTGACCCTGGCCGATCCGCAGGCGGCGGAGGTCGACGTGCATGTGCCGGTCAACGACGCGATCGTCCTTCAGGAGGGGGCGGCGGTCAGCCTCTATCTGAACGTCGATCCCCTGCGCCCGCTGCGCGCGACCGTCTCGCACGCCAGCTATGAGCCGGGGCTGACCCCGGGCGGGGTCCTGGCCTACCGCGTCCGCGCCGATCTGGCGCCGGACCAGCCGACGCCGCGCATCGGGCTGCGCGGCACCGCCAAAATCCAGGGGGAGCGGGTGCCGCTGGCCTTCTACCTGTTCCGCCGTCCGCTGGCGGCGCTGCGCCAGACCGTGGGGCTCTGAGCCATGGGCGCCGCCGCCATCGGCATCACGACGGGGCCGGCGGCGGTCACGCCGGTGGACCCGCTGGACAGCGTGCGCCTGCCGCCGCTGCGCGAGGAATTGCAACTGCTGCCGGCCCCGCCGGCGGTGGACGGCTCGCCCTGCTGGACGATCCACGATCCGGTGCGCAACCGCTATTTCCGCATCGGCCATGGCGCCTTCGAGGTCATCGCCCGCTGGCATCACGGATCGCCCCGCGCCATCGCCGCCGCGGTGGCCGCCGAAACGGTCCTGCAGCCGGAGGCGGAGGATGTCGTCGACCTTTACAAGTTCCTCGCCGGCAGCAACCTGACCCAGGGCGCCGACGTCGATTTCCTGGCGAAGCAGACGGCGGCGCGCCGCACGTCCTGGTGGATGTGGCTGCTGCACAATTACCTGTTCTTCCGCATTCCGCTGGTCCGCCCCGACGCCTTCCTGAACGCCACGGTGCGCTATGTGGCGCCCTTCTACAGCCGCGCTTGGATGTGGACGGTGATCGGGGCAGGGATTCTGGGCTTGATCCTGGCGATGCGCCAGTGGGACAGCTTCGCCCACACCTTCCTCCATTTCTTCACGCTGGAGGGCATGGCGCTCTATGGCCTGACCCTGCTGGTCACGAAGACGCTGCACGAGCTGGGGCACGCCTACACGGCGAAACGCTTCGGCTGCCGGGTGCCGACCATGGGGGCGGCCTTCCTGGTGATGTGGCCGGTGCTCTACACCGACACCAGCGACGCGTGGCGGCTCGTCTCCCGCCGCGCCCGGCTGCACATCGCGGCGGCGGGCATGCTGACGGAGCTGGCGCTGGCCGCCTTCGCCACGCTGGCCTGGAGTTTCCTGCCCGACGGGCCGCTGCGCAGCGCCGCCTTCTTCGTGGCGACGGTGAGCTGGGTGACGACCCTGACGATCAACCTCAGCCCCTTCATGCGGTTCGACGGCTATTACCTGCTGGCCGACGCGCTGGACGTGCCGAACCTGCAGGACCGCGCCTTCGCGCTTGCCCGCTGGCGGCTGCGGGAATGGCTGTTCGGCCTGGGCGACGAGGTGCCGGAGCGGTTCGATCCGTGGCTGCACCGGGTGATGCTGGCCTATGCCTTCGCCACCTGGGTCTACCGGCTGGTGCTGTTCATCGGCATCGCCGTGCTGGTCTATCACGTCTTCATCAAGGTGTTGGGCATCGTGCTGTTCGCGGTGGAAGTCGGCTGGTTCATCCTGCGCCCCCTGGTCAACGAGGCGAGGGAATGGTGGGAGCGGCGGGGCAGCCTGCGGCCCAACCGGAACCTCCTGATGACGCTGGGCGGTCTGGCCGCGCTGGTCTGGCTGGCCTTCGTGCCGATCACCGGAACCATCGCCGTGCCGTCGGTGTGGCGGGCGGAGGGCTTCTCGACCCTGTTCGCCCCGGTGCCGTCGCGCATCGCGGAGGTGCTGGTCCAGCCCGGCCAGCGCGTGGCGGCGGGCGACCCGCTGTTCCGCCTGGAAGCGCCGGAACTGACCAGCAAGCTGCAGCAGTCGGAGTTGCGCATCGCGCTGGCCCAGGATCGCATCGACCGCACGCTGGCCGCCCGCGACGGGCTGGACCGGGTGCGCGTGATGGAGGAGGATCTGGCCGCCGGGCTGGCCGACCGGCAGGGCCTGCTGGACGGTCTGGCGCGGCTGGAGATCCGCGCGCCCATCGCCGGCACGGTGGTGGATATCGCCGACGCGCTGCGCCCCGGGCGCTGGGTGGGACCATCGCTGGCGCTGGGCCAGATCGTCGCGGACGGCGGCGGTGAATTGGTTGGCTATGTCGCCGAGAACGACCTCACCCGCGTCGCGGTGGGGGCGGGGGCGGTGTTCCATGCCGACGATCCGCTGCGCCCGCGCATGGCGGCGCGGGTGACGGCGGTGGACCGGGTCGGCGTGAAGGGGCTGGATGTTCCCGCCCTGGCTTCGATCCACGGCGGTCCGATCGCCGTGGAAAGCCAGACCGGGCCGTCGATGGGGCGGACGAACGCCGAGGCCGCACGGTCCAACCTGAAGCCGGTGGAGGCCGTCTACCGGGTGACCCTGGCGCCGCTGGACCGGACGCAGGCGGGACCTGGCCACCAGATGCGCGGCGTGGCCCGCGTGGACGGCGAGGCGCGCAGCCTGGCCGACCGCTTCTGGCGCACCGCCCTGGCCGTGCTGATCCGCGAGACCGGCTTCTGACGCGGAAAACCGTCAGGGCGCGATGGCCCACTGCCCGTTGGGCATCTTGCAGAAGGTCAGCCGGTAGGGCTGGACGGTTCGGCGGATGAAATTGGCCTGAACGTCTCCACAGGGCGCGCCGTCGCGCTCATGGACCTTCTGCACGACCACATCGCCACGCACTCCGGTCTTCGGGTTGTTCCATTCGGTGCGCCGTCCCGCCTCCATCGGGGTCAGAGCGTCGGCGAGCGCCTTGCGGAACAGGTCCCAATCCTCGTCCGTCAGATCCACCCCGCCGCGCCCGCCGAGAAACAGGCCGAACTGCGCCTGCGCCGGGGTGGCGATGGCCAGCGTCGCGACCAGCGCGGCGGCGTGGACCCCGAAGGCAAAGGACGGGATGGATAACAGGCGCATGCGGCGGCTCCTTAGACCGTTGGTGAATCCGGGCATTATAGGGACGATTGATGATGCCCGCATGTGACGGCAGGTCACGAACCTGGGTGTTACGGTAACATACGCTCCACCCATCGGCGGGCGGCGGCCTCCGGCCGTTCCCAAGCTCCGTTCCCATGCTCCGGGAGCTCCGGAATGGTCCAAAGTCAGGATCACGGTGCGCGTTGCGCCGCAGGGCCGTCCGATAGGCAACGGTAACGTACTGGCTTCCTGATCGATGGGCAGACGAGCGTTTCCTATTGTCGGTCCAGGTCGGCGCGGACTTTTCCGCCCGATGCGCACCGCTCCGTCGCTCTCCGGCAGGACGGCCGCTATGAACGAAGATTCGGGGACGCGCCGCACGTTGGCTCGGTGGCCGGTCCTTGCCTTGCTTGCCGCCCTGCTGTTCGCGGCCTCGCCGTCCGGATGGGCCGTGGCGCAGACGCCCGATGCCCACGCGCCGGCGGCCGCGGGACCGGCGACGGCACTGGAGGTGTATGCCGCGCGTCTGGAGGCGGTCGCCGCCACCTACCCGCAGCTTCCCACCATCCTGTCGGACGCCTTCGCCCGCCCCAACGGGCGCGAGGCGGCGGTGCACCCGCTGCGCCTGCTGCGCGGCCTGTTGATCCTCTTCGCGGCGGGGACGGCGGCGTTGTTGCTGGCGAGCCGGGTCCTGGCCGGGCCGCTCCGCAAGCTGGAGTCGGACAGCGGGGCGCCGCTGCTGACCGGCGCGCTGCGCTTCGTGCTGGGGCTGGTTCCGGTGGGCGCCTTCGCGCTCGGTGTGCTGACCGCCTACGCGATCCTGCGGCCGCCGCATCCCGCGGCCCCGGCGGTCCTGCTCGCGGTGCTCCAGGCGGCGCTGACCGTGCTGCTGACCGACCGGCTGATCCGCTTCCTCTGCGCGCCGAGGCGCCCCAGACTGCGCCTGATTCCGCTGGAGGACGCCGAAGCGCGCGCCCTTCACCGCACGGGCGTGGTCACCGTGACGCTGGCCGCGACGGTGCTCGGGCTGATCGATCTTCTGCTGGCGCTGGGAGTCGGCGGGAACGCCATCGTCGCCATCGGCTTGCCGCTGAGCACCGTGCCCTTCCTGTATCTGCTTTACCGCGTGTGGCGCGGGCGTGCCCCGGTGGCGCGGGCAATCGCCCGTCCATTGGGCGTCGAGGTGAGGGACCACCCTACGCTCGGCCTGTGGGCGGTGGTGGCTTCGGTTTATCTCGTCGCCTTGTGGCTGGTCGTTGCGGCGGCGGCGGTGCGGCTGGAACCGGCGACGGGGCCGCGGATGCTCACCAGCCTGCTGGTGGCGCTGGCCGTGCCGGCCATCGCGCTGATGGCCCAGCGCCCGCTTGCCCGCTTCTACCGGGGGGAAGAGACGGAGGCGGGGAAGGCCGCGGTGGCGCGGGTGATGCGGGCGCTGTGGCTGGCTTTGTTCGTCGTCGGCGTCTTCGCCACCGCGGCGATATGGGGATTCCGGGTCGAGAAGGCCAGCGGGGCGACCGGCATCGCCCTGCGGCTGCTGTTCAACGTGACGGTGGTGCTGCTGCTGGGCTACGTCGCCTGGACGATGGTCGTGCGGGCGATCGACCGGACCCTGGAGGAGGCCCGGCACGACGGGGTGTCGTCACGCGGCCAGCGGTTGGCGACCCTGCTGCCGTTGCTGCGGAAGTTCCTTCAGGTCGTTCTGGTCGTCATCGTGGTCATGATCGCCCTGTCCTCGCTGGGAATCGAGATCGGGCCGCTGCTGGCGGGGGCGGGGGTGGTCGGCATCGCCATCGGGTTGGGCGCGCAATCAACCATCGCCGACATCCTGGCCGGCGTCTTCTTCCTGCTGGAGGACGCATTTCACATGGGCGACTACGTTGAGGTGGGCAACCTGCGCGGCACGGTGGAGGGCATCTCGCTGCGCTCGTTGAAGCTGCGCCACCACCGCGGCGCGGTGCACACGCTGCCCTTCGGCCAGATCAAGGCGCTGACCAACTACAGCCGCGACTGGGCGCTGATGCGTCTGGAATTCCGTGTCCCGCCGGAAACCGACATGGGGCTGGTGAAGAAGCTGGTGAAGGAGGTCGGCAAGGAGTTGTCCGCCGACCCGGAGATGGGGCCGAGCTTCATCGAACCGCTGAAATCGCAGGGGGTGCGGCGGGTGGAGGACGACGCGGCGATCATCGGCGTCAAATTCATCACCAAGCCAAACGAGCAGTTCGTCATCCGGCGCGAGGCCTATCACCGCCTGATCCGGGCCTTCCAGGCTCACGGCATCCATCTGGTCGGGCGCGGCGTGGTGGTGCGGGTGGACGATCCGGACGCCGCCAACCGGGTTATCGGATTCGCCGCCGCCCAGGCCATGAACAGCTCCCGCAAGGAGAGCGGAGCGGCGGAGTGACGTCCGTCACGCCGCCGGTTTCACGGACAGCCACGCCGCGATGACGAAGGCGGGCAGGCGGACGAGCGCCGCGTCGTCCCGCCCGGACTCCTCCTGCCATGCCCGGTGCCGGTCCAGCGCGGTCCGCAGGGCGGCCGCTCGCCCCGCCGCGGGGACGGCGGACAGGGCGGTGTCCAGGCTGGTCAGATAGGGCGGAAACTCCGCGTTGGGACCGGCGAGGCCGCGTTCCGTCCCCTCAGGGTCGAACCACGCCTCCGCGGCGGCGGTGTCGGCGCTGGGCGGAACGACCATGCCGCCGACATAGCCGGTGGGCTGGACCACCTTCCACCCCTTGCGGCTCGGCCCCGTGGTCCAGCCGAGCGCGCGGGCGACCTCCATCGTCGCGGCACGGGTCGGCGCCTGACGGGTGATGCGGTCCATGAGGTCGGTGAGATCGGCGACGGGCATCGGTGCGCTCCTTCGATGAACCATCCGGCGATGAACCATCCGGATGGTCGTCAACGTACAACATCGGTGGCGGGCAGGGCGATGACAGCCTATCTGGGAAACGGCCCATCAGGCGAGAGGGAGCGGTGCGGAAAAGAATGGCGGCCACCATCCTGGTGATTTTGATGACGCTGGTCGTGCTGCTGGCCGGTCCGGCCTTCGTGATCGCGTCGGGAACGGCGACACTGGGCGTGGACTGGAGCCGGGCGGACCGCAGGTCCGTCGGCCTCGCTCCCGATCCCGCCACGACGCCGGAGGCCGTGGTGCAGGTTTACGCCGCCCGCGCCCTGTCCTGGCGCGGCGCCTTCGGCACGCACCCGTGGTTCGCGGTGAAGCCGGCGGGGGCGTCGGCCTACACCGTCTATGAAGTGGTCGGCTGGCGGGTCTACCGTGGCCTGCCGGCGGTGGCGGTCAGCAACCGCGACCCGGACGGGCGCTGGTTCGGCTCCGCCCCCGCGGTGCTGGCCGAACTGCGCGGCCCCGCCGCCGAGGCCGCCATCCCCAAGATCGCCGAGGCCGCCCGGAGCTACCCCTACGCCGGGGAATACCGCATCTGGCCCGGCCCCAACAGCAACACCTTCGCCGCCTGGGTGGGGCGGGCGGTGCCGGACCTGCGGCTCGACCTGCCCTCCACGGCGCTGGGCAAGGACTATCTGGGCACCGGCCTGATCGCACGTGCGCCCAGCGGCACCGGTTGGCAGGTCAGCCTGTTCGGCCTCGCCGGCCTGCTCCTGGCCAAGGAGGAAGGGTTCGAGGTGAACCTGCTGGGCATGACCTTCGGGGTCGATCCCTTCGATCTCGCGGTCAAGATTCCGGGCGTCGGGCGGGTGGCGCTGAACGCCCCCGCCCCGACGGCTCCGGCTGCCGACAGTCTGCCGCCGGGCTGAGCCTCAGGCCTCCTCGTCGGCCGCCGACAGGCCGGTGCCGGCGGGACCCAGCGGCGGGTTGCCGCGCTTGAGGCCGAGCCGGGTCATACAGTCCCACGCCTCCTCCGCCGTGTCGGCGATGTCGAACAGGTCGAGGTCGCTGGCACTGACCATGCCGTGGTCGGCCAGCGCCCGGAAGTTCACCACCTCGTTCCAATAGTCGCGCCCGACGAAGACGATGGGCAGGCGGGAGGCCTTGTTGGTGTTTCGCAGGTTCAGGATCTCGAACGCCTCGTCGAAGGTGCCGAAACCGCCGGGGAAGATGGCCAGCCCGTTGGCGCGCATCGCCAAATGCATTTTCCGGATGGCGAAATAATGGAAGCGGAAGGTCAGCTCCGGCGTGCTGTAGGGGTTGGGGTGCGGTTCCTGCGGCAGGCTGATGTTGAAGCCGATGCTCGGCGCCCCGGCCTCCTGCGCGCCGCGGTTGGCGGCCTCCATCAGGCCGGGGCCGCCGCCGGTGGCGATCACGTTGTCGCGCTGCCCGTCCTCGGTCGGCGCCAGGGCGCCGCCGCGCTCCGACACGATGCGCCCGAAGGTCCGCGCCTCCTCGTACCAAGCCGCCTGCTTGGCCCGCCGCTCGGCCAGTTGCCGCTCTTCCGGCGTGCGGGCGTCGCGGAGAAGCTGTTCCGCCCGTTCGGGCGAGGGCACCCGCGCGCTGCCATAGACCACGATGGTGGACCGGATGCCCCAGGCCTTGAGCTCCGATTCCGGCTTGGCGTATTCGAGCATGAAGCGCACCCCGCGCATCGGCTCGCTCAACAGGAAATCGCGGTCCTCGAAGGCGATGCGGTAGGCGGCGGATTCGTGGTTCGGCCTGTTGTCCTTCATGCTGTGCTCCGAGTGGGGACGGGGAACGGCTTCTGGTCATGTGGGGTCGCGAGCGGCTCTTTGCCCGGACTCAAAGGGTTTGCGTTCAAAGCAATTGTGCCGCAGACCGGAAGGCAGGCGGAAGGGAAACCGGTTCCGCGTCTTTCCATGAGCATTGGCCCTGCCCACATCATGATGAAGGCGCGTCTGCGCCCGACCATCAGCGTCTTATCCGCATCTGTTCGTAAGGGGTGACGTTGACCAGCATCGAGCAGCCATGGCCATCGGATGAGCGCGCCCGGCTCGACCGGCTGAAGAGCTACGGCGTGCTGGACACGCCGCCGGAACCGGCTTTCGACCGGCTGGCCCGGTTGGGCGCCCGCCATTTCCGCATGCCCATCGTCATGGTCAATCTGGTGGACGAGACGCGGCAATGGTCCAAGGCCGGCTATGGCCTGGAAACGATGGTCGTCGAGCGGCGGCTGTCCTTCTGCGCCCACACCATTCTCGACGACGCGGTGCTGGTCGTGCACGACACGCGGGAGGACGACCGCTTTGCCGACAACGAATTGGTGGCCGGGCCGCCGCATTTGCGCTTCTACGCCGGCGCGCCGCTGATCGCGCCGGATGGGCTGCGGATCGGAACCTTCTCCCTGCTCGACCACCGGCCCCATCCGGAGTTCAGCGCGGAGGACGAGCGGGATCTGGAGGAGTTCGCCCGTCTCGCCATGCACGAGATGGAAACCCAGGCCGCCCACCGTGCCGCCCAGGCGGCGGAGACGCTGCTGCGGGACAAGAACGCCCTGCTGGAAAGCCTTCTGGAGAGCGTCACCGACCCGATCTTCGCCAAGGACCGCGAGCGTCGCTTCACCCTGGTCAATTCCGCGACCGCGCGCCTGTTCGGGCGGGCGCGGGAGGAGGTGGCGGGCCTGACCGACGAGGATCTGTTTCCGCCGGAGGAGGCTGCGCGGCTCGACGATCTGTGCGGGAGGGTGATCGCCACCGGGCGGGAAGAGACGGTCGAGGAGGAGTTGCCCTTCCCGACGGAGGAGGGCAAACGTGTTCTGATGATCAGCGTCATGCCCCTGCGCGACGCCTGGGGCGCGGCCATCGGCGTCGTCGGGGTGGCCCGCGACATCACCGCCCGCAAGCGAGCGGAGGAGGCGCTGCGGTCGAGCGAGGCACGGTTCCGCACGCTGGTGGACAACACACCGCTGCTCATGTGGATCAACCGTTCCGACGGCACGCCTGAATACTACAACGAGGAATTGCGCGCCTACACCGGCCAGGACCCGGACGCCATGTCGGCGTGGCAGGGCTTTCATCCGGATGACCGCGCCGCATACCTTGAGTTGAGGACGCGCTCGATCGCCGCCGGAACGCCCTATCAAAGCAACATCCGTATGCGGCGCGCCGACGGGGCGTGGCGCTGGCACCAGTGCCGCGTGGTGCCGGTGCGGGAAAGGGGGGCCATCGTCTCCTGGATCGGCACCGCGGTGGACATCCACGACATCCGGCGCGCCCAGCAGGCGGCGGAGGAGGCGGATCGCTCGAAGGGCCGTTTCCTGGCGGCGGCCAGCCACGACCTGCGTCAGCCCATGCAGTCGATCCTGCTGTTCGCCGGAGCGCTGGGACCGCATGTCGCCGGCGAGGCCGGGCAGCGGGCGCTCAACCGGCTCCAGCAGGGGTTGGACACGCTGAAGGATCTTCTGGACAGCCTGCTCGACGTGTCGCGCCTTGACGCCGGGGTGGTGGCCCCGCAGATCGAGGAGTTCCCGGTCGCCGACCTGCTCGGCCCGCTGTCGGCCGCCTACGCCCCGCTGGCCGAAGCCAAGGGGCTGGACTGGCGGGTCGTGCCCTTCACCGGCACGGTGCGCAGCGACCGTGTCCTGCTGGGGCGGATGCTGCGCAATCTGGTCGACAACGCCATCCGCTACACCGACCGGGGCCGCGTGATGGTGGACTGCCGCCCTCAGGGCACGCGGCTGTGCGTCGAGGTGCACGACACCGGCCTGGGCATCCCACCCGACCAGCGGGAGCGGATTTTCGAGGAGTTCCACCAGATCGGCAACCCGGAGCGCGACCGCGACCAGGGACTGGGCCTCGGCCTCGCCATCGTGCGCCGGCTGTCGCGGTTGCTCGACCACCCGGTGGATCTGGTGTCACGTCCGGACCACGGGTCGATCTTCTCGGTCAGCGTGCCGCTGGTCCGTCAGGACACGCCGCGGTCTCCAAGGGTCATCCGGAGCGAACGGGCCGATTCCATCACGGCGACCGGGGAGGGGCGGCTGGCCGTGGTCGTTGAGGACGACGCCATCGTCCTGATGGGGCTGGCGGCGATGCTCGGCGAATGGGGGTTCGAGGTGCTGTCCGCCGGGAGCACCGGCGAAGCGCTGGAGCGTCTGCGCACGGGAGCGCGGCGGCCCGACATCGTGTTGGCCGATTACCGGCTGCGCCAGGGCCGCGTCGGCACGGAGGCCATTCTGCGCATCCGCGACCTGTTCGGCGCCGACGTACCGGGCCTCATCGTCACCGGGGAGATCGGGCCGGAACCGCAGCGCGACGCCGCGCGGCACGGTCTCGGGTTGATGCACAAGCCGGTGACGCCGCGCCTTCTCGAAGCCGCGCTTGCCCGTCATCTTGGAGCCATCGGGCCGGCTTGAGCGTTGCTATCACCAGCGGCGCCGATGGCGCCGCACCCTGCGAGGGTTATGGAGGAGACAACAGCGTGCCACCCCTGTCGAAAGGTCTTGCCATGGTCACCGTCGCGGCGGCGCTGGCCGGCTGCCAGTTCCCCGGCTTCCCGTCGCCGCAGCAGACGGCCACCCTGCCGCCCCCGACCGTCCCGAAGCCGCCGCCCGAGGAGCGCGGGATCTGGATCGTCGGCAGCCCGTCCATGCGGGGGGCGGTCGGCACCGCGGCCAGCCGCTTCAACAGCACGCCCGACACCCAGCCGCGCCTCGTCGCCGAGGGCACCAACAACGGATTCCGCAGCTTCTGCGCCGGGGTGGGTTTGGAGCATCCCGACATGGTGGTCTCCGATCGCCGCATCGGGGCGGAGGAGCAGAAGCGCTGCCGGGCCAAGGGCATCACCATGATGGAGTACGAGCTTGGCCCCAAGCAGTTCGTCTACGTCAAGGACGCCCACATGATGACCATCCCCGGCGTGCGCGACTTCACGGACAGCTGGGGCGTGAAGGGCAAGCCGGTGCGCGGCGCCTGATCAGCGGCCGGCAGCGGCGTCGGCGGCCTGCTTGCGGAAGAAATCCACCCCCATCTGGATGCTGCGTCCGATGTTGGCCGCGCGGTCCTCGAAGAAGGCGGCGGCCTCGGGCGTGCAGACCTCGGCCGTCGTCTCGCGGAACAGCGCCAGCCAGCGCTCGAAATGCGCCGGCCCGATGTCGAAACGGACATGGGCGGGCAGGGGGCGCCCGTCGTAGCGGTGGGTCAGCAGGGCGACCGAGGACCAGAAGTCGATCATCTTCAGAAGATGCGGCTCCCAGTCGGTGATCGCCGCGCCGAACACCGGGCCGAGCAGGGCGTCGTCGCGGATCTTGCCGTAGAAGGTGCGGACAAGGGCGTCGATCATCGCCTCGTCGATGCCGGTCTTGGCGACCCGCTCGGCGATGGTGGCGGACTGGGGGGTGGGAACGGCGGTCTGGTCCAAGGCGGTGGGGTCCTGAAAAACATGAGGCGAACAAGACCCCGCACTATACCCGTCCCGGCGGCACACCGCCACCCGTGCGGGGCTTTAAATTCCCTCTCCCCGGAGGGGAGAGGGTCATGAACGTCAAACGCGCTTTCCGCGCCCTTACCGGACGATAACCACCACCAGCCGCTTCGGCCCGTGGACGCCGTAGGCCAGCGTCTGCTCGATGTCCGCCGTTTTCGACGGGCCGGAGATCAGCAGGGCGTTGGTCGGCATGCCGTCGGCCCAGCGGTTCTCGGTCATCGCCTGCCAGAAGGTGTCGTACAGCGCGTCGGCGCGCAGCAGCGCCAAATGCATGTGCGGCACCAGCGACATCAGCCGCGGCTCCTCCGGCGTCGGCCAGACGATCAGGCTGCCGGTGTCGGCGATGGCGCCCAGCGTTGTGGTGATGCCGGCGTCGATGCCGTCGAACAGCCGTTCCTTGAAGGTCTCGACCCGGTCGGCGTAGGGGATCAGCTCCGGCCCGCCCGCCATCCCGGACGCCGCCCATTCGGTCGACAGGCGCGCTCCGGCCTCGGTTGCCGGGCCGAACAGCAGGTTGCGGGTGCCCTGCGCCTTCAGGAAGGCCTGGACGTCGGCGGGCCAGTCGGCCTCCGTCGTCTCCAGGAATTCCGTGTGGACGGCCTCCATCATGCGCTTGATGCGCTCCAGCCGCTCCGCGCCGTCCCAGCGCTTGTTGCGCAGGACGGCGAAGTCGGACTCCGGCGGGGTCAGCGGGTGGGCGTCGCGCCCGGCGCGCAGCTTGCCCAGGATCGCGTTTCTGGACTCAGACATCGGGAATCCCCTTCTCGCGGGCGAGGGCGTGGAGCGTGCGGTTGGCGAAGCGCGGCTTGGCCCGCACGTTCGTCCACTCCTTCAGCAGCGGCAGGCTGGCGGGAGCGGCGTTGCCCAGCTTGGCCAGCAGCGCCGTCGCGAACTGGTAGGCGAGCGGCGAGGCGTAGGTCATCGACCAGCCCTTCCACACCATAGCCTCCGCCTTGCTGGCGTGCGAGCCGGCGCCCCGCACCGCGTCGCCGGGATGAACAGCCTCCGACCTCAGGCGGCCCATGATCTCGACGATGGGGATCTTGACCGGGCAGATCTCGACGCAGGCGTTGCACATGGTGCAGGCGTGGGGCAGTTCGCCCCGCTTCTCCAGCCCTTCGACCTGCGGCATCAGGATCGAGCCGATCGGGCCGGGATAGGGCGCCTGATAGGCGTGGCCGCCGACCTTGGTGTAGACCGGACAGTGGTTCATGCAGGCGCCGCAGCGGATGCAGCGCAGCGTGTTGCGAAGCTCCTCGTCGGCGTAGATGCCCGACCGCCCGTTGTCGAGGATCACCAGATGGATCTCGTTCGGGCCGTCCTTCTCGCCCTCCTTGCGGGGGCTGGAGATCATGTTGACGTAGGTGGTGATCGGCTGGGCGGTGGCGGAGCGGGTCAGCAGGCTGATGACCGGCGGCACGTCCTCCAGCTTCTCCACGACCTTTTCCAGGCCCATGACGGCGATGTGGACGGGCGGCACCGTTGTGCTCATCCGCCCGTTGCCCTCGTTCTCCACCAGGCAGAGCGTGCCGGTCTCCGCCACCGCCATGTTGACGCCGGAGATGCCGACGTCGGCGGTCGCGAACTTCTTGCGCAGGACGCGGCGGGCGAGGTCGGTGAGCTGGGCCACGTCCTCGGTGTATTCCGCTTCCTTGATCTTCTGCTTGAACAGATGGGCGATCTGCTTGGTGTTCATGTGGATCGCCGGCATGATGATGTGCGAGGGCATCGCTTCATCAAGCTGGACGATATATTCGCCGAGGTCGCTTTCCAGGCTCTCGATGCCGTGCTTTTCCAGGAAGGCGTTGAGGTGCATCTCCTCCGACACCATCGACTTGCCCTTGACCACCAGCTTGGCGTTCACGCGCTGCATGATGGACAGGACGATGGCGTTGGCCTCGTCAGTGGTGGACGCCCAATGGACTTGGATGCCGTTCTTCGTGCAGTTGGCTTCCAGCTTCTCCAGCAGTTCCGGCAGCTTGGACAGGGCGCGCAGGCGGACCGAGGCGCCGAGCGTCCGCACCCCGTTCCACTCGGCGGTGTCGGCGAACTGCACGGCACGCTTGGACATCAGCCCGTCCATGGCGCGGCGGAAGTTGCCGCGGAGCTGCTGGTCCTGGAGCGCCGCGCTGGAGGCTTTCGCGAAGTTGATGCTGGTTTCACCCATGGGTGCGCTCCTTCAGGAACTGGGCGATATGGACGCCGCGGACCGGCTTCTTGCCCCCCTCCAGCGCGCCGGAGATGTTCATCAGGCAGCCGCAGTCGCCGGACACCACGGCCTTGGCCCCGGTGTTCTCGATGTCCGCCACCTTGTCGCCGACCATGGCGGCGGAAATCTCCGGATGGCGCACGGCGAAGGTGCCGCCGAAACCGCAGCATTCCTTCTCCCGCTGCAACTCGACCAGCTCGACGTTGGCGAGCTGGCGCAGCAGGGCCTTCGGCTCGTCGGTCACGCCCATCTCGCGCTGGGCGTGGCAGGAGGCGTGCCACGTGATCTTCACCGGCGGCCCCTGGTCCTCGAACTTCACCTTGAGAACCTGGACGAGGAACTGGGTCAGCTCCCACACGCGGGACGCCACCTGACGGGCGCGGGCCTCGTCCGGCTCGCCCTTGAACAGGTCGGGCCAGTGCTTGCTCATCATGCCGGCGCAGGAGCCCGACGGCACGACGATGGGCCAGTCGCCGGGGAAATAGTCGAGTTGTGCGCGGGCGACCTTCAGCGCCTCCTCCCGGTAGCCGGAGTTGTAGGCGGGCTGGCCGCAGCAGCTCTGCCCTTGCGGGAAAACGACGCGGACGCCCTGCGCCTTCAGCAGCTCCATGCCGGCCATGCCGGCTTCCGGATAGAACAGATCGACCAGACAGGTGCCGAAGAAGTAAACGCTTTCAGGCCGCTCGATGTCGGGGCGGCTCGTGGTGCCGTCGTGGCTCATGATTTTCCTCCCTCCCGCCTCAGAACGCGGGTTCCGACGCGCGCGTGGAAGCCGTGGCGGGCGCCTTCGGCGTCGAGCAGGCATCGACCAGATAGACGATGGAACGGTACGGCAGGCCGGAGTGGTCGGACAGGCCGATTTCGCAGGTCCGGCTGTTCGAATAGCCGGCCTTGGCCCCGGCGGGGATGTCCTTGGACAGGTGGCGCAGGGCGTGGGCGTTCAGCTCCGGCGTGGTGAAGCCCTTGTCGCCGGCGAAGCCGCAGCAGCCGACATCCTCCGGCACCACCACCTGGGTGGCGCAGGCGGCGGCCACCGCCTTCATCTTGCCGTCCAGCCCCATGCGGCGGGTGGAGCAGGTCAGGTGCAGCACCACCGGCTCCGTCTGCTTGGTGAAGGTCAGGCGGTCCAGCAGATGGTCGTGGATGAACTCCACCAGATCGAGGACCTGGAGCCCGGCGTCCTTCAGATGCTTCTTCAGCCGGAAGGAGCAGGGGCTGGTGTCGAGAACCACCGGGGCGCTGCCGTTGGCGCTGGCCGCCCAGATGGCGCGGACCATCTCCTCCGCCTTGGCGTCGGCCTGGGCGGCGAGGCCCTTGCTCTCCAGCGGCATGCCGCAGCACAGCGAAGCCAGCTGCTCGGGATAGGCGACACGGTAGCCGGCCTTCTGGAACAGCGCCTCCACCTTCACCGGCAGCGGGGTCTTTTCCGGATCGCTGGCGGCCGGCCCCATGCTGCGGCTGGTGCAGCTCGGCACATAGACCACGGTCGGCGCGTCGGCTGGGCCCTTCGGCTGGGCCGGCGGGGTGAAATCGGTCGGGGTGGGCAGGGCGCGCGGCAGGTGCGGCAGGCGCCGGCCGGTGACGGTGCGCAGCCCCTCGAACAGCGAATTGGCCGTGCCGTCGCCGAGCGTCCGCTTGGCCAGGTCGGCCAGCTTCAGCCCGGCGCGTGCGACCGAGAGCGCACCGGAGGTGTGGTCGGCGACGTAGCTGCCGAAACCCTTGGCTACCGCCCCGCGACGGTCGCCGCGCAGCGCCTTGATGAGCAGCCCCGTCTCGATCCCCACCGGGCAGGCGGTGGAACAGAGCCCGCAGGCCGCGCAGGTGTCGATGCCCTGGTAGTCGTAGGCGTCGTGCAGGGCGCCGAGCCGAGCGGCGTCGGCACCGGTGGCCTCCAGCCGGGAAATCTCGCGCCAGCCGACGATGCGCTGGCGGGGGGAGAGCGTCATCTTGTGCGACGGGCAGGTCGGCTCGCAGAAGCCGCACTCGATGCAGGTGTCCACCAGCGGATGGGCGGCGGGCATCGCCTTCAGGTTCTTGAGATGCGCCTCCGGGTCGTCGTTCAGGATGACGCCGGGGTTCAGCAGGCCCTGCGGGTCGAGCAGCGCCTTGATTTCCTTCATCAGGCCATAGGCCTGCGGACCCCACTCCATCTCCACGAAGGGCGCCATGTTGCGGCCCGTGCCGTGCTCCGCCTTCAGCGAGCCGTCATACTTGCGCACCACCTGATCGCACACCGCATCCATGAAGCGGCGGTAGCGGTCGACCTCCTCGTCGGTGTCGAAGGCCTGGGTGAAGACGAAGTGCAGGTTCCCTTCCAGGGCATGGCCGAAGATGATCGCCTCGGTGTAGCCGAACTTGAGGAACATCGCCTGAAGCTCGACCGTCGCCTCGGCCAGCCGGTCGAGCGGGTAGGCCACGTCCTCGATGATGACGGTGGTGCCGACCTTGCGCATGGCGCCGACCGCCGGGAACAGGCCCTTGCGGATCTTCCAGTAGCTTTCGCCCAGCTTGGCGTCGGTGGTGAAGGTCGGCGGGAACAGGGTGTGGGTCTGGGCGATCACCGCGCTGACCGCGGCGATGTTGGCGTCGAGCGCCGCCGCGTCCTCGCCGCGGATTTCCACCAGCAGGGCGGAGGCGTCCGGCCCCAGCCCGCCGATGAAGTCCGGCATGCCCGGCTTGCCCTCGACCGAGCGCAGCGAGGCGCGGTCCATCAGCTCCACCGCCGAGACCGGCGTCGGCTTCATCAGAGCGACGGCGCGGCAGGCCTCTCCGATGTCCGGGTACATCAGCAGGGCGTTCGCCTTGTGGGCGTGTTCCGGCACCGTGTTGTAGGTGATCTCGGACAGGAAGCCGAGCGTGCCCTCCGACCCGATCATCAGGTGCTGGAGGATCTCGATCGGCTCCTCGAAGTCCACCAGGGCGTTCAGGCTGTAGCCGGTGGTGTTCTTGATGCGGAACTTGTTGCGGATGCGCTCCGCCAGCTTCTCGTCGGCGCGGGTGCGGGCGGACAGATCGGACAGGCCGGCCAGCAGGGCGCCGTGGCTGGCGGCGAAGGCGTCGCGGCTGGCCGCGTCGCCGGTGTCCAGCAGCGTGCCGTCGGCCAGCACCAGCCGCATGGAGGCCAGCGTGCGGTAGCTGTTCTGCGCGGTGCCGCAGCACATGCCGCTGGCGTTGTTGGCCGCAATGCCGCCGATCTTGGCGGTGGCGATGGAAGCGGGGTCCGGGCCGATCTTGCGCCCGAAGGGGGCCAGCTTGCGGTTCGCCTCCGCCCCGATGACGCCGGGCTGGAGGGTCACCGTCGCGGCACCCGGCGGGATGGTGCAGCCGCGCCAGCTGTCGCCCAGCAGGACCAAGACGGAGTCGGTGACCGCCTGGCCCGACAGGCTGGTGCCGGCGGCGCGGAAGGTCACCGGGGTCTTCAGCTCCCGGCAGAGGTTGAGCAGCCGCACCACCTCGCCCTCGGCCTCGACGATGGCGACGATCTTCGGGATCAGGCGGTAGAAGCTGCCGTCGGTCCCGTAGGCCAGCGTGCGCAGCGGGTCGGTGACGAGGCGTTCGTCCGGCATGAACTCCCGGAGGGCCGCGTGCAGGCGGTCATAGGGCGCGGGCAGCATCGGTTCTCGGGGCCTCCGGATCTGGGACCGCGCGACGACTCCTCCGTGATCGCCGGTCCGGGTTGCGGGTGCTGGGGCGAGGTTTGTTTCCGCCCGCCGGGCGGACGGCTTGTTGTGTGCCACAGTCAGTACGTCGGATAATCGATTTGCTGGGTGGCCGCAATGGTAAAATGAATTGACCAAACGCAGCGCTGTGATGCTGCAATGCATAAAAAATAAGGCGGACAAAGAAAGCGGCGCCACCCGACCGGATGGAAGGCCGAGCGGCGCCGTAGGGAATGAAGCTCGGCAGTGGATGACGCCCCTTCTCCCCCGGGGGAGGAGAAGGGGGTTCGGGCGTCGACGCTTTAGGGGATCATCCAGGGCAGGATGTAGGCCTGGATCATCGTGATGACGCCGATGATCGCGACGAAGAACAGGCTGTGCTTCACGGTGAAGCGGAACAGCTCGGACTCGCGGCCGACCAGACCCACCGCGGCGCAGGCCACGGCGATCGACTGCGGGGAGATCATCTTGCCGGTGACGCCGCCCGTGGTGTTGGCCGCGACCATCAGCACGTCGGACACGCCCACCTGCTGCGCCGTGGTGGCCTGCAGACCGCAGAACAGCGCGTTGCTCGACGTGTCGGACCCGGTCAGGAACACGCCCAGCCAGCCGAGGATCGGCGAGAAGAACGGGAACAGGAAGCCCGTGCCGGCCAGCAGCAGCGCCAGGGTCGAGGACAGGCCCGAGTAGTTGGCGATGAAGGCGAAGGCCAGGACCATGCCGATCGAGTAGATCGGGCGCTTCAGCTCGCCGACCGTCTCGACGAAGGTCTTGACGCCGTCGGCCGGGCGCATCTTCAGCATGATCATCGTGATGATCGCGGAGATCAGGATGGCCGTGCCGGTGGCCGACAGCAGATCGAGCTTGTAGACGGCCTCGATGGGCTTCGGCGAGGCGACGATCGGGGCGGCCTTCAGCACCAGCTTGTCCAGCCCGGCGACCGGGAAGTACAGCACCGTGTCGGCCAGCGCGCCGCCCTTGGCGAACAGGGCCTTGAAGGGCTTCAGGCTCCAGATCGTGACGATCACGGTCAGGATCAGGAAGGGCGACCAGGCCTTGGCGATCTCACCGGCGCTGTAGCCGCGCTGGGCGTTGAACTCGCTCGACGCCATGGCGCCGACCGACTGCGGCACCGGGCCGGCGGCCAGCGGGGAGTTCGGGAAGCGGAAGATCGCCTTGGGCTTCCAGAACTTCAGGAAGACGGTGATGCTGACGAGGCTGACCAGGGCGGAGGTGATGTCCGGCAGCTCCGGCCCGATGAAGTTGGCGGTGAAGTACTGGGTGACGGCGAAGGTGCCGCCGGCGACCAGGATGGCGGGCCAGGTCTCGCGCACGCCCTTCCAGCCGTCCATGATCATGATGATCCAGAAGGGCACGAAGACGGACAGCAGCGGAAGCTGGCGGCCGGCCATGGCGCCGATCCGGAACGGGTCGAGCGAGGTGACCTGACCGGCGACGATGATCGGAATGCCCATGGCGCCGAAGGCCACCGGGGCGGTGTTGGCGATCAGACAGAGACCGGCGGCGTAGAGCGGGTTGAAGCCCAGACCGACCAGCAGCGCCGCGGTGATGGCGACCGGCGCGCCGAAGCCCGCAGCTCCTTCCAGGAAGGCGCCGAAAGAGAAGCCGACCATCAGCATCTGAAGCCGCTGGTCCTCGGTGATCGACACCACCGACGAGCGGATGATCTCGAACTGGCCGGTCTTGACCGTGATCTTGTAGAGGAACACGGCGGCCACGATGATCCAGGCGATCGGCCACAGGCCGTAGAGGAAGCCGTATCCGGCGGACGCCAGCGCCATGCCGACCGGCATCTTGTAGAACAGGATGGCGACGGCCAGCGAAATGGCGACGGTGATGGTGCCCGCGATGTGGCCCTTCAAGCGCAGCATCGTCAGCGCGATGAAGAAGAAAATGATCGGCAACGCGGCCACAAGTGCCGAAAGCCAAAGGTTACCCGCGGGATCGTAGACTTGTGTCCAGGGCTGCATGTTTCCTACCTATGCCGCAGATTCTCGGTTCTGCTTTGGCCAGCGACCATGAATGGAGCCCGGAACCGCGCGTCTTATCCGGACGCACGCCGCCTGTCATTCCACGGTCGAACGGCCGTGGAGATCAGTTTTTTCTTGGGTTGGGCTCCGGTCAAAACATATGACCAAAGGCTCTGAACGGATACATTGGGTCGCAATGGTTGGCAATAGGGAAAATTCAATTTACCGTCGGCGTTGCGAGGGACTTTTTCTTGCCCGTGGTATTACCACCTGACCCCTTCGATAGCGCTGCGATCGGGAAACGGTGCCATTGGGCGTGGTCGGGCTGGACGCGCGCGAGCCGTGACGATATCTAACCTTCGGGATCAGGCGGGATTTCTGCGGATGCAGGGCAAGGGGCAGGGCAGGGGAATGATAAAGCCGGCCAAGTTGGCGGACGCCATCGCCGACCATCTGGAGACGTTGATCCGGGAAGGCGTGCTGCGTCCGGGGGAGAAGCTGCTGCCGGAACGGGACCTGGCGCTCAAGCTGGACGTCTCGCGCCCGTCGCTGCGCGACGCCTTGGAGAAGCTGGAGGAGCGCGGGCTGCTCGTCTCCGGGCGAAACGGCACGCACATTGCGCAGTTCCTGGCACCGATCGCCGCCCCGCTGGCGGCTCTGCTGCAATCCGATCCGGACGCGCCCTTCCATTACCTGGAGTTCCGCACCTCCATCGAGGCCGCCGCCGCCAAATTGGCCGCGCAGCGGGCGACCGACCTCGACCGTCAGGCGATCCGCGCCCTGGCCCAGCGCATGCGCGACGCCCACGGCAAGGACGACCCGTCGGAAGAGGCCGACGTGGACGCCCAACTCCACCTCGCTATTTACGAGGCGGCGCACAACACGGTGATGCTGCACATCATGGGCGCCCTGTCGGAGATGCTGCGCAACGACGTCTTCTACAACCGGGACCGGCTCTACACCCGGCCCGGCGTGCGCGACCTGCTGCTGGAGCAGCATCTGGCCATCGCCGACGCGGTGCTGGCGGGCGACGCCGAGGCCGCCCATGCGGCGGCGGAGGCGCATGTGATGTTCACGCTGCACACCCTGCGCGAGATCCGCGAGGACGACACGCGGCTGGAGGCCTCCCTGCGCCGCATCGGGCGCGGCGACCTGATCGAAACCGCCGAACGGGCCTGAACCAAAGGGCGGCGTTTGGGAACCTGAGCGCCGTTCTCGGTTTTACACGGCTGTAGACCAAGGGAGGTCCAGCCGTGCTCACCGAAACGCTGCCCTCGATCATTCCCTATTGCGGCGCCCCACCGGTGCCGGACGGGTTCTGGAGCGCCTGGAACGGCGACCCGGTCCTGCTGTCCGTGTTCGTCCTGGCCGCCGCTGGATACGCGATGGTGGTGCGGCGGCATGGGGCAGGCATGGCGCGGCACCAGCCCTGGTGCTTCGCCGCGGGGTGGCTGGTGCTGTTCGCCGCCTTCGTGTCGCCTCTGTGCAACCTGACCTCCGCCCTGTTCTCGGCGCGGGTGGTCCAGCATCTCCTGACCATCCAGGTGGCGGCGCCCCTGCTGGTCCTGTCCTGGCCGATTGGCGCGGTGCGCTGGCCGGGTTGGGTGCGGACGCTCGCCTCACCCCTGGCCGTTCCGGAGATCGCCTGGGGCCTGTTCGGGCTGTTCCTCTGGGTATGGCACCTGCCGGGACCCTACATGGCGGCGCTGCGCTTCGACGCGGTGCTGTGGGTCATGCACGCCAGCCTGCTCGTTGGCGCGGTCGCCGCGTGGCGGACGGTGCTGGCCCCGGATGACGCGGCGATGCGGGGACGGGGGCTGCTGTCGGCCTTTAGCACCTCGGTGCATCTCGCCATTCTGGCGGCGCTGCTGATCTTCGCCCCGCAGCCGCTGTTCGTCTACCATCTGGAGACGACGGCGCCCTGGGGCCTGTCGGCGCTCGCCGACCAGCAGCTCGGCGGACTCATCATGGGGGTGGTGGGGGCGGCGGTCTATGTGGCGATCAACCTCTACGCCCTGGCCCGCTGGCTGATGGTGCCCGAGCGGCAGCGGTCGTAAGGCCGGGGCCCGCCGATGTCCCTCAGCGGGCTTCCAATCCGAGGAAGCTCCAGGACACATCGCCGCGGCCGAGCATGTCCTCCCGGTGATTGCGATGGACGCAGCGAAGGCCGACGGACGCGGCAAGCTCGATGGTCTCGGCGGCCGAGACGTCGTACATGGTCCGCCCCGCCGGCACCGGGCCGTGCCGCAACGACATGAGAAGCCGGCCGTTCGGGTTCAGCAGGGCCGCGATGTGCGGCATCGCGACGCCGCGCTGGGCCTCGTCGAGGTGCATCCACACGGCGGTGAGCATCACGACGTCGTAACGCCCGCCGTCGCTCCGCACCACGGCCAGCTCCGGCAGGCTGTCGTCGATCCAGCGGATCGGCGTCGCGGCGTGGATGCGGGTTCCCGCGCTGCGAAGCTCCACCGTCGGTTCGACGGCGGTCACATCGTGGCCGAGCCGTGACAGGGCGGCTGCGTCCCGTCCCGTGCCCGCGCCGATGTCCAAAATGCGGCTCCGCCGGGAGGGGAAGAGGTGGAGCACGTCGCGATGCACGTCGGCGAAGGCCACGCTCTCATACTGTTCCGTGAGGGCTGTCGCGTTTTCACCGTACCCGTTCAGTCCGCTCATTTCTCATCCCTCCGCATGGCACGCCGATGACGGCCCGACCCGTCCCCTGCTTACCACAGCGGCCAAACATCCATGATGTGTTGGCGGACCCGCGCAACGAAAAACCCCGGCCCTTGTGGACCGGGGTTTCCGTTTCGAGTCACGCTCAGTGGACGGCGGCGCTGCTCCGTCCGCCGCCGCCGGTCAGGGCGAAGCCCAGCGGCGGGCGTTCCGGGGCCTTGAAGCCGGTGGCCCGGTCCTCCTCGACCGGCACCCCGTCGAGCGTCAGGCGGCCGTCCCGCGCCGACAGGTGCAGGGTCGAGCGCTCGTCCACCTCGCCGTCGAGCAGCCGCTCGGCGATCGGGTCCTCCACCAGATTCTGCACCGCCCGCTTCAACGGACGGGCGCCGAAGGCGGGGTCCCAGCCGAGGTCGGCGAGCCGGGCGCGGGCCGCGTCGTCGGCGGTCAGCGACAGGCCGCGCTCCGCCAGACGGTCGGCGACGCGGGCAAGCTGGATGTCCACGATGTGGGCCATCTGCTCGCGCCCCAGCCGGCGGAAGATCAACACGTCGTCCAGCCGGTTCAGGAACTCCGGCCGGAAGGCGCGGCGCACCGCGTCCATGACCTCGATCCGGGCGCCCTCCAGGCTGTCGTCCTCGCCGAGCGCCGTCAGGGCGTCCGCCCCCAGGTTCGACGTCATGATCAGGATCGCGTGGCGGAAGTCCGCCATGCGGCCCTGTCCATCGGTCAGCCGCCCGTCGTCGAGCGCCTGGAGCAGCACGTTCAGCACGTCCGGGTGGGCCTTCTCCACCTCGTCCAGCAGGACGACCTGATAGGGCCGGCGCCGGATCTTCTCGGCCAGCGTGCCGCCGTCGTCATAGCCGACATAGCCCGGGGGCGAGCCGATCATGCGGGCGACGGAGTGCTTCTCCATATACTCCGACATGTCGACGCGGGTCACCGCGGTCTCGTCGTCGAACAGGAAGGCGGCCAGCGCCTTGGCCAGCTCCGTCTTGCCGACGCCGGTCGGGCCGAGGAACAGGAAGGAGCCGGTCGGGCGGTTCGGGTCCTTCAACCCGGCCCGCGCCCGGCGCACCGCCTTGGACACGGCGCGCACCGCCTCGGCCTGACCGACGACGCGCTCGGCCAGCCGGTCCTCCATGCCCTTCAGCCGCTGCCGCTCGCTGTCCAGCATGCGGTCGACCGGGATGCCGGTCCAGCGGGTGACCACGGCGGCGATGTCCTTCGCCGTGACCTCCTCCCGCTCGGCGTTGGCGCGGGACTCGGCCTCGGCCAGACGCTTCTCCAGGTCGGGAACGACGCCGTAGGCCAGCTCGCCGGCCTTCGCCCAGTCGCCGTCGCGCTGCGCGTGCTCCAGCTTGGTGCGGGCCTGGTCCAGCTCCTCCTTCAGGCGGCGGCCCTCGGTGCGGCGGGACTGGCCGACGCGCCACTCTTCTTCCATGGCGGTCAGCTTCGCCTCGTCCACCGCCAGCTCGGCCTCCAGCTTCTGCAGCCGCTCCTGGGACGCGGCGTCCGGCTCCGACTTCAGGGCCTCGCGCTCGATCTTCAGCTGGGCGACGCGGCGGCCGACGGCGTCCAGCGCCTCCGGCTTGCTGTCGATGGCCATGCGCAGGCGGCTGGCCGCCTCGTCGACGAGGTCGATGGCCTTGTCGGGCAGGCGGCGGTCGGCGATGTAGCGGGCGGAGAGCTGCACCGCCGCGACCACCGCCGCGTCGGCGATGCGCACGCCGTGGTGCACCTCGTACTTGCCCTTGATGCCGCGCAGGATCGACACGGCGTCCTCGTCGGACGGCTCGTCGACGTTGACCGGCTGGAAGCGGCGGGCGAGCGCCGCGTCCTTCTCGATGTACTTGCGGTACTCGTCGGGCGTGGTGGCGCCGACGCAGCGCAGCTCGCCGCGCGCCAGCGCGGGCTTCAGCATGTTGGCGGCGTCCATCGCGCCGTCCGTGCGGCCGGCCCCGATCAGCGAGTGCAGCTCGTCGATGAACAGGATGATGCGGCCCGCCGCCTGCTGAACCTCCGACAAGACGGCCTTCAGCCGCTCCTCGAAGTCGCCGCGGAACTTGGCGCCCGCCAGCAGGGCGGTGAGGTCGAGCGCCAGCACGCGCCGGTCCTTCAGCCCTTCCGGCACATCGCCCGAGGCCAGCCGCTGGGCCAGCCCTTCCACCACGGCGGTCTTGCCGACGCCGGGCTCGCCGATCAGGACGGGGTTGTTCTTGGTGCGCCGGGCCAGGACCTGGATGGTCCGCCGGATCTCGTCGTCGCGCCCGATCACCGGGTCGAGACGGCCCTGGCGCGCCTCTTCCGTCAGGTCGCGGGCGTATTTGGCGAGCGCCTCGCCCATCTGGGAATCCTCCTGCCGGTCGGCGGGGCGGTTCTTGCTCAGCGATTCGACGCCTTCGACCAGCACCGCCGGATCGACACCGGCACGGTGGAACAGCGCGCGGGTGGCGCCGCCCTGGGCGGCCAGCGATTCGAGCAGCCGTTCGGGGGAGACGAACTTGTCGCCGGCCCCCCGCGCCGTCTCGACCGCGTTCTGGAGCACGCCGGCGAGCGCCGGGGACATGAAGATCGGGTGCGGTCCTTCGCCATCCACACGGGTCTGGCGGTTCAGGGTTTCCTCGGCGGCGGTCTTCAGAAGCTCGGGGTCGCCGCCGGCATCGCGGATCAGCTTGGCGGGCACGCCGTCGGCGTCCTCGACCAGGGCCTTCACGAGATGTTCGGGGACGAGCTGTTGGTGGCGTCCGGCGAGAGCCGCCAGTTGCGCGGCCTGGATGACGCCGCGCGCACGGTCGGTGAACAGACCGAAGTCCATCAGGCACTCCGTTCGTTATGGTTCCCGCCCTTTGCGAAGGCGCGGGAAGACGGCCTGTGTGGCCCGCACCATGCGCGGCCCCGGTCGCCTCAAGGGAACAGATGGGCAGGGGCGCCGCCCCGATCAAGACGGCCGCCCAGACCGTGGGGCAAGGCTGTCTTGCGCCGTCATTGTCTCACTATATGGACGGTGATTTATTTATTTGACACACTCCATACGCCTTCATAAAGTGGTGGAAACTGATATGCCAGATATCGGACAACAACGCGGGAGGGAGGATATGGCCGGCATCGGAGCAAATCCGCTCGATGCACAAGCGTCGCCGGAGAAGCCGCAGGCCTCCGGAACCCAGACGCTGATGCGCGGCCTCGCCCTCCTGGAATGCGTGGCGGCGGGCATCGGTGACGTGAAGGGCATCGCCGCCCGGCTGGGCACGCCGCGCAGCACCACGCACCGGATGCTCAACAGCCTGACCCAGGACGGCTATCTGCACCACGTGCCCTACAAGGGCTATCTGCTGGGGCCGAAGCTGATCGCGCTCGGCATGCGCGCGCTGGAGCAGCGTCCGCTGGTGGCCATCGCCCGCCCGCACATCGAGGAGCTGGCCCGCCAGACCGGCGACACCGTCCATCTCGGCGTCGTCGAGGGGGCGGAGGTCTTCTACCTCGACAAGATTCCGAACACACGCGGGCTGGAAATGCGGTCGCGCATCGGCCTGCGCATGCCGCTGGCCTCCACGGGGCTGGGCAAGGCGCTTCTCCTCGGCCTGCCGCGCGAGCGTTGGTCCGAGCTGTACGAACACGCGCTCCGCCTGACCGCGGCGGCGCCGGAACGGCCCCCGCTGGCGCCCTGGCCGGAGTTCGAATCCCGGCTGGCCGCCTATGTGGACCGCGGCTGGTCCTTCGACCTTGAAGAAAACGAAATCGGCATCCGCTGCGTCGGCGCGCCGATCCGTGACGTCCGCAACCAGGTCGTCGCCGCCATCAGCGTGGCGAGCGCTGTGCCCTACATGCCGGACGAACGGATGGAGGAGCTTGGACCCATCGTCCGGGCGGTCGCCGACGCGATTTCAAAGGATTTGGGATGGAAACGGGACGAACGGGCGTCGGGGCATCGCTGATCGCCCTCGACTGGGGAACCTCGAGCCTGCGCGGCTTCCTGATGGGCCGCGACGGGCGGGTGCTGGACCAGCGCGCCAACGCGCACGGCATCCAGAATCTGCCGATGCCGGGCGTCACCGGCTTCGAGCAGGCCTTCACCGACCTGTGCGGCGATTGGCTGCGAGCCCATCCGGGCCTGCCGGTCGTGGCCGGCGGCATGGTGGGCAGCGCCCAGGGCTGGCGCGAGGCCCCCTATGTCCGCTGTCCCGCCGACACGACCACCCTGGCCTCGCAGGCCATCCCGGTGGAGAGCGCGTCGGGCTCCCGCATCCTGATCGCGCCGGGCGTCCTCTACGACCCGCCGAGCGGCCCGCCGGACATCCTGCGCGGCGAGGAGATCCAGATCGCCGGCGTGCTGGCCGACCGTCCCGACTGGGGCCGCGACGCCTGCATGGTGCTGCCCGGCACCCATTCCAAATGGGTGGAGATCGTCGGCGGGCGCATGATCCGCTTCTCCACCTACATGACCGGCGAGACCTTTGCCGTCCTGTGCAAGCATTCGATCCTCGGCCGGCTGATGCCGGCGGACGCCGCTCCGGCGGCGGCCGAGTCCGACGCCGCCTTCGCCGAGGGCGTGCGGGCGGCGCAGTCCAGCGGGCCGGGCGACCTCACGCACCAGATCTTCGCCGCGCGCACGCTCGGCATCACCCGCCGCATGCCGGCGGAGCTTCTGAAGGATTACCTGTCCGGCCTGCTGATCGGCCACGAGCTGGTCTCCGGCCTCGGCCACATGCGCAACGAGTTGCATGAGGGCCGTCCGCTTCTGCTGATCGGCGAGGGCGCGCTCTGCCGCCGCTACGTCCGCGGCCTGGAGTTGCTGGGCGTCGAGCCCACCGACCGGCTTGAGAACACCGCCCCGCGTGGGCTTTTCCAGTTTGCCGTTGCCGCCGGCCTGATCGCGCCGGCGGGGGAGTGACGACCATGTCCGATGAGTCCCTGAAGGCCCGCTTCGACGCCGCCTTTTCCGCCCTGCCGCTGGTCGCCATCCTGCGCGGCCTGACCCCCGTCGAGGCGGAGGGCGTCGCCCAGACGCTCTACGACAGCGGTTTCCGCCTGATCGAGGTGCCGCTGAACTCGCCCGATCCGTTCGAGAGCATCGCCGCCGTCCGCCGGCTGCTGCCGCGCGACGCGCTGGTCGGCGCCGGCACGGTCCTGGCGGTGGAGCAGGTGGCCCGGCTGAAGGAGATCGGGGCCGACCTGGTCGTCATGCCGCACGCCGACACCGCGGTGATCCGCGCCGCCAAGGCCGCGGGGCTGGTCAGCCTGCCCGGAATCGCCACGCCGACGGAAGCTTTCGCAGCGCTGTCAGCCGGGGCCGACGCCCTGAAGATCTTCCCTGCGGAGCTGGTCGGCCCGCGCATCATCAAGGCGATGCGCGCCATCCTTCCCGCCGGCACCCGCCTGTTGCCCGTGGGCGGCATCGCCCCGGACACCATGGCGCCGTTCCTCGAGGCCGGCGTGGCCGGCTTCGGGCTCGGATCGGCGCTCTATTCACCGGGCCTCTCCGCCGCCGACGTCGGCGAGCGGGCGGCGGCCTTCGTCGCGGCGTGGCAGCGCCTCAACCCGCGCTGATCCGCTGACGGCGACCGGGGAACGCCCCGTGGCCGGTCGCAGAACGCGCCGCGGGCCTCCTCTCCATCCCCCTCACCATCACAAGCAAAGTCCCAGGGAGAACGTTCATGAAGGGCTATCGTTTCGTCACCGGCGCCGTCGTCGGCGCGCTGACCTCCGCCACGATGATGGTGGCCGCGCAGGCGGCCGGCTATCCGACCAAGCCGATCGAGCTGACCGTCCCCTACGCAGCGGGCGGCGGCACCGATCTGGTAGCCCGCGCCTACGCCGACGCGGCCAAGAAGCACCTGCCCCAGTCGATGGGCGTGGTCAACAAGACCGGTGGCGCCGGCGCCGTCGGCCTGACCGAGATCATGGCCGCCCGCGCGGACGGCTACCGCATCGGCATGGGCACGGTGGAACTCACCATGCTGCCGCATATGGGCATTGCCCGCTTCACCGCGGACGACTTCACCCCGATCGCCCGCCTGAACGCCGAGCCGAGCGCCATCACGGTGAACGTCGACTCGCCGTTCAAGACCTTTGAGGACTTCCTGGCGAACGCCAAGGCCAACCCGGGCAAGGTGCGCATCGGCAACTCCGGCACGGGCGCCATCTGGCACCTCGCCGCGGCGGCGCTCCAGGAGAAGACGGGCGCCAGCTTCAGCCACATCCCCTATGACGGCGCCAACCCGGCGGTGACCGCCCTGCTCGGCAACCACATCGAGGCGGTGAGCGTCAGCCCGGCCGAGGTGGTGAACCACGTCGCCGCCGGCAAGCTGCGCATCCTGGCCGTCATGGGCGACGAGCGTTCGGCGGCCTTCCCGGAGGTCCCGACCGTCAAGGAGAAGGGCATCGACCTGTCGGTCTACACCTGGCGCGGCATCGTCGTTCCGAAGAAGACCCCGCAGGCCGTCGTCGACACGCTGCGCGAGGCGTCCAAGGCGACCGCCAACGAGCCGGCCTTCAAGGAGACGCTCACCAAGATGAACCTGACCCTGGCCTATGCCGACGGTCCCGAGTTCGGTGAGATGATCAAGAAGGACAACGCCTTCTTCAAGGACCTGATGACCAAGCTCGGAATGGCGAAGTAATCAGGAAAGACAGGGGCGCGGGCGTCCACCGCCCGTGCCCCGTGCGTGGAGACGTCCAATGAGCCATTCCTCTGGTGGAACTCCGGGGTCGGGAACGCCGCGTTCGGCCGACCTCTTCGCCGGCGCCGTGGTTGCCGCCGTCGCCGTTGCGGCCATCGTCGTGTCGGGCGGTTTTCCGACGATGGCCGGCCTCGACACCGATGTCGGGCCGGCCCGCTTCCCGATCATTTACGCGGGTGCGCTGCTCGTGCTGAGCGCGATCCTGGTCATCGGCCGGCTGATGCCCAAGCGCGGCGCCCAGGCCCAATCCGCCCAGGCCGCCCCCGCCGAGCCGCAGGCCCCGGCCGAGGCGTTCCGGTTCCACCGGGTGGCCATCGGCGTGGTCGCGACCGCGGTCTACATCTACATGCTGTCCCTGATCGGCTACCTGCCCACGACGGTGGTGTTCCTCATCGGCATGATGCGGCTCATGGGCATGCGCAGCTGGGTCCGCGCCCCGATCATCGCGGTGGCGGTCACGGCCTTCCTCTATCTGGTGTTCCTGTACGCCCTGCAGATCCCGCTGCCGGACGGAAGCCTGTTCGAAACGGGCGAGTTCTAGTCAGCGAGGAGATGGAAGATGTATGAAATCGACATGCTCCTTCAGGGTTTCGCCAACCTTGCCAACGAACCCCTGCCGCTTCTGCTCGCCCTGATCGGCGTCACGCTGGGCATCATCATCGGCGTGCTGCCCGGCCTGACGGCCACCATGGGCGTCGCGATCCTGCTGCCCTTCACCTTCGGCATGGACCCGGTTTCGGCCATCCTGATGCTGTGCGGCGTGTTCTTCGGCGGCATCTTCGGCGGCTCGATCACCGCGATCCTGCTCAAGATTCCGGGCACGCCGGCCGCCGCCGCGACCGCCATGGACGGTTACGCGCTGAGCCAGAAGGGCCAAGCCGGCCTCGCGCTGGGCACGGCGACGCTGTCCTCCTGCTTCGGCGGTTTCCTCAGCGTCTTCATGCTGATCTTCCTGGCGCCGCTGCTGGCCGGCATTGCGCTGGAATTCTCCGCTGCCGAGTCCTTCGCGCTCGCGGTGTTCGGCCTGTCGATCATCACCAGCGTGTCGGGCGACTCCCTGGTCAAGGGGCTGATCGCCGGCTTCCTCGGGCTCCTGCTGTCCACCGTCGGCCTCGACCCGATGGCCGGCTTCCCGCGCTTCACCGGCGGCTTCAACGAGCTGCTGAACGTTCCCTTCATTCCGGTGATGATCGGCCTGTTCGCGGCGTCGGAAGCCTTCAAGTCGCTGGGCCAGCCGGAGACGCGGGCCGAGGTCAAGGTCTACATCGGCCGGATCATCCCGCCCTGGAGCGTCTTCAAGGGATTGATCTTCACCATTCTCCGCTCGTCGGGTCTGGGCATCATCGTCGGCATCATCCCCGGCGCCGGCGCGGACATCGCGTCCTTCGTCGCCTACAACGAGGCCAAGCGCTTCTCCAAGAATCCGGAGAATTTCGGCAAGGGCGAGCTCAAGGGCGTCGCGGCGGCCGAATCCGGCGCCAACGCCTGCACCGGCGGCGACCTGCTGCCGATGATGACGCTCGGCATTCCCGGCGACGCGGTGACCGCGGTCATGCTGGGCGCGCTGACCATGCAGGGCCTCCAACCCGGTCCGCTGCTGTTCAAGGACCACGCGGGTCTGGTGTTCACCCTGTTCGCCGGCATGCTGTTCTGCTATGCGGCCCTGTTGATCATCGGCCTGTCGTCGCTGCGCCTGATGGGCAAAGTGCTGGAGATGCCGCGCGCCATCCTGACGCCGCTCATCCTGGCGCTCTGCGTCGTCGGCGCCTACGCCATCAACAACAGCATGTTCGACGTGGGCATCATGCTGGCGGTCGGCGTGGTCGGCTTCTTCATGCAGCGTTGGGACTATCCGGCGTCGCCGGTCGTCCTGGCCCTGATCATGGGTCCGATGGCCGAGGCGAGCTTCCGCCGCGCCCTGTCGCTGTCAGGCGGCAGCCTGGACTTCCTCTACACCCGTCCGATCACGCTCGGCCTGCTGACCGTCGCGGTCATCACCCTGGCGCTGCCGCTGCTGCGCTACTTCCGGGGCAACGGCGGCAACGGTCCGACCGCGGACGGCGCGACCGCCGGCACCGTGGGGTCCGCGAAATGACGGCCCGTGGCGTTGCGGTCACCCAAATCGGCCTGGAGGCCGTCTTCGATCCCGATCTGCGCAACGGCACCGGCGAGAATCCGGTCTGGGACGCCGAGCGGGGGCTGTGGACCTGGATCGACATTCCGGCGCGGACCATCCATCGGCTCGACCCCTCCAGCGGCGCCCACCGCCGCTGGACCCTGCCGGAGATGATCGGCAGCCTCGTCCTGCGTCCGGACGGCGGCGTGGTCTGCGCCTGCGAGACCGGCGTCTTCGACGTCGATCTGGCGGGGGAAGGCGGGGAGGCGGTTGTTACAGTCCTCGCCACCCACCGCTTCCCCAAGGAAGGCATGCGCTTCAACGACGGGCGCTGCGACCGGCAGGGGCGGTTCTGGCTGTCCAGCATGGTCATGGACATCAGCAAGGGCGACTCCTCCGGCCTCTGGCACCGCTTCACCCGCGCCGACGGGCTGACGGACACCGGGACCGGCGGCTACATCATTCCCAACGGCTCCGCCTTCAGTCCGGACGGGCGCACCCTCTACGCGTCCGACAGCCACCGCGACGTGCGGATGGTCTGGGCCTGGGATTACGACACGGACACCGGCACCGCCACCAACCGCCGCCCCTTCGTCGACATGCGGGCGATGGTCGGGCGCCCCGACGGTGCGGCGGTGGACGTCGACGGCTGCTACTGGATCTGCTGCCTGGACGAGGGCTGCATCAAGCGCTTCACCCCGGACGGTGAACTCGACCGCCGCATCGAGGTGCCGATGCGCAAGCCGACCATGTGCGCCTTCGGCGGGCCGGACCTGCGGACGATGCTGGTCACCTCGCTCAGCCGCGGGCCGGCGGACCTCGTCGAGGACCCGCATGGCGGGCGCGTCCTGATGTTCGATCCCGGCGCCCAGGGCCTGCCGGAACCCCGCCTGACTGTTTGAACCCTCTCCCCAGAGGGGAGAGGGAACTTCAAGACCAAGACACGAGAGGCAAGGAATGTTTGACGATCTGAAGGGCAAGCGCGTTCTGATCACCGGTTCCACGCAGGGCATCGGCCTGGCGGCGGTGGAGGCGTTCGCCCGCGCCGGCGCCAAGGTCGCCATGAACGGCCGCCGCGTTCCGGCGGACCTGGAGGCCACGCTGGCCCGTCTGAACGGGCTGGGCGGCGAGGTCGTCTTCCTCCAGGCCGACGTGTCGGACAGCGCGGCGTGCGGCACGCTGATCGAAGCCTTCGTGGAGCGCTTCGGCGGCATCGACGTGCTCGTCAACAACGCGGGCGGTCTGGTCGCGCGCAAGCCGCTGCCGGAGATCGACGATGCCTTCTTCGACGCGGTGACCGACCTGAACGCGCGTTCGGCGCTGATGGTGACCAAGCACGCCCTGCCGCACCTGAAGGCCGCAGCGGCGCAGAACGGCACCACCTCCTCGGTGATCTCGGTCGGTTCGGTCGCCGGCTACACCGGCGGCGGTCCGGGCGCGGGCCTGTACGGTGCGGCCAAGGCGTGGCTGCACAACATCCAGAAGAACTGGGTGGCTTTCCACACGAAGGACGGCATCCGCTTCAACATGGTGTCGCCGGGCACCTTCGACACGGCCTTCCACGCCGACAAGGACGAGGACACCAAGGCCCGCATCAGCTCCGGCTTCCCGATGGGCCGCTTCGGCCGTCCGGAGGAATGCGCCCCGACCTTCCTGTTCTTCGCGTCACACGCCTGCAGCGGCTACATCACCGGTCAGGTGCTCGACGTCAACGGCGGCCAATACATGCCGTAATGGGCACATGCCGTAACGATCGGCTGTCCCGTCCGCGTCCGCTTGGGTCAGAGCGGGCGCGGCGGGATGCCCGCTGTAAAGGCCGCCGTCTTGGCGGCAATGGCCGGCAGGGTGGGGAAGGGCGCGCCGTCCTCGCACCGCAACTGCCGGGCCACCGCGTGCAGGGTGCCGTGATGGCGGCGGCAGAGGATGCCGTCGGCGTCGCGGTCATAGAGCCGGACGAACTGGACGGGCGCCGCCCCGTCCTCCGCATGGACCTCCACCTCCACCAGATGGGTGCAGAAGGAACAGGCGGTCAGCGGGTCCGTCGAATCGAAGGCCACGCCGGCCTCCAGGCAGCGCCGGGCGAAGGCTTCCAGAAGCACCGACGCGCTGTCCACCGCATCCAGCCCGCGCAGGGCGTGCACGACGTCGCGCATGTGGGCGACCTCCGGCAGGATCAGTCCCGCGGCGGAATGGCGGTCGTGAATCACCAGCTTCATCATGATGCGCAGGCCGTCTCGAACAGGGTGGAGCGGTGGTTGGCCGTGCCGCTTGCGACGGCGTAGCCGGGCCGGCTCGACCACACCCGCTGGCGGATGCGGATCTGCGTCCGGCAATCCGCCGAACAGTAGAGCGGGGTGGGGCCGCGACCGGAAGTGCGGGTGAACGGGCGCCCACAGCAGGCGCAATGCAGCGTGGGCGTGGCAAGGGTCGGAGTCGTATGGGTGCGTGAGGGCATCGGCATGGCTGGATTCACGAGGCATTTCCAAAGTTGGACGGACTATACGGGTGGTCTGTGACAGTTTGACGGGTGGGGGCGGGCTACCACTTTTTCGCGCCCAGGCCGCCGCCCGCGGACACGGAAACACCCTTGGACGCCGACCGGTTCCCCTGGCGTGGAATGGCGCCTTTAAATCCGGACATTGCATAAAATGCAGTTGTTTTTCTTGGTGCGGAACAAGCCGAGGGGAGAATCCATCGCAACAACAGCTCTGATAAATTGTCTTTGATGATAAAAAATCGCGTTGTAAGGTCCGTTTCGGCGGGTGAGGATGTTTCTGCAGGCTGGTCGACGGATCGTCCCTTTCCGCTGCAAGAGGAAGGGGCGGACATGGGAGCACCGACGAAGGCGACGATTCTCATCGTGGATGACACCGCCGACAACCTGTCGCTGCTGAGCAGCCACCTGAAATCCATTTATGCGGTCAAGACGGTGAACAACGGTGACGCCGCGCTGCGCATCGCCTTTTCCGATCATCCGCCGGACCTGATCCTGCTCGATGTGATGATGCCGAGCATGGATGGATACGAGGTGTGCCGTCGTCTGAAGGCCGATCCGCGGACCTGCGACGTTCCGGTGATCTTTCTGACCGCCCGCACCTCGGTGGAGGACGAGAAGTTCGGCCTCGACCTGGGTGCGGTCGATTACATCAGCAAACCCATCAGTCCCCCCATCGTCCTGGCTCGGGTGAAGAACCACCTGTCGTTGAAGGCCACCGCCGACTCGCTGCGGGCCACCGTCGAGGAGGTGCGCGCCGCCCACAGCCGGCTGGAGGAAACCCAGCAGCATCTGATCCAGACGGAGAAGATGGCGGCGTTGGGCCTGCTGGTGTCCGGCGTCGCCCATGAGATCAACACGCCGATCGGCGTGGCGCTGACCGCGGTGTCCCATCTCTCCGGCCTAGTCGAATCGCTGGCCTCGCAATTCCAGAGCGGGGCGATCCGCAAGTCCGACCTTGCGCGTTTCCTGGAGAACGCGCGGGAGGGGGCGTTGCTGGTCACCACCAACATCGTGCGCACCGCCAACCTGATCCAGAGCTTCAAGCAGGTGGTGGTGGACCGCGCCGGATCGGAGCGGCGGGTGTTCGACCTCAAGGACTATCTGTCCGACGCGCTGTTCGGGCTGGACCCGCATCTGCGCGAGACCGGTCACAGCCTTACCGTGTCCTGCCCCGCCGGCCTGACCATCGACAGCCATCCCGGTCCCCTCTCGGAGGTGCTGTCGATCCTGATCCGCAACGCCGTAGCCCACGCCTTCCGGCCCGGCCAAAGCGGGCGCGTCACGCTGTCGGTCACCCCGTGGGAGGAGAACTGGGTGGAGTTGCGCCTGTCCGACGATGGCAAGGGAATCGACCCGGAGCATCTGCCCAAGCTGTTCGATCCCTTCTTCACCACCCGCCGCGGCGTCGAGTTCCCGGGACTGGGACTCTACATCGCCTTCAACCTTGTCCATCAGGTTCTTCAGGGAACCATCGAGGTGGAAAGCCTTCCCGGCGGCGGCGCCACCTTCGTCGTGCGCATGCCGCGGCGCGTCTCCGCTCTGGCCGAAGCGCCGGCCTGAGGCCGGCGCGGGCACGCACCGCGCTCAGGACGGTGGGATGCGGGCGGCGACCCGCCGCAGCACCGCCGGGGGATCGACCGGCTTGGCGATGTAGTCCACCGCCCCCAGGGCGAAGCCATGCTCCCGGTCGGCCTCGTCGGCCCGGCCCGTCAGGAAGATCACCGGGATGTGCCGGGTCGCCGGCGCCTTCTTCAAGGCGGCGCAGACCGCGTAGCCGTCCATGTCCGGCATCACCACGTCGAGCAGGATCAGGTCGGGCGCCGGTGACGCGGCGGCAATCTCCAGCGCCTTGCGCCCGTTGTTGGCGACCTTCACCTTGTAGCTTTCCTTCAGCAAGCCGCTGAGCAGCTTCAGGTTGTCCGGCGTGTCGTCCACGATGAGAATCGTGGGCTTTGGCGCAGCGGGAGCCGGTGCGGGCGATGCGATGTCCATGAAGGCGTTCCGATGTGGAGGGGACTGGCAGGGCCGGCCTCAGTTCAGACTTGGGCGGCCGCGTTGCGGACGACCAGCGCCGCGTTCAGGGTGGCACTGGCCTCGTCGAAGTCGAAATTGCGAATCTGATCGGCGATGGCGTCGAACCGGTCGGGGAAGGCGGCTTGCAGCAGGCTCGCGTTGGCGGACAGCACCTCCTCCGCGTCGGGGTCGCTGTCGAGGAGAAGTCGGCGGAGTTGGTCGCACACAGCAACAAGCGCGTCCGCATCCACCGCGGCGTTCCCGCCTTGGGACGGTGCGGCGTCGTCAATCGACGCCAGCGCCGCGTCCAGATGGGCGAGAAGGGCGCCCAGCGGCGGCTCCAGCGCGGCAAGCCGTGCATCGATCTCCGGACGTGGCCGGGCGTTGCGGATGATCGCCTCCAGGCCTTCGGCGGCGTCCTGGACCGGGTGGGCGCCGATGTTGCCGGCCGTCCCCTTCAGCGTGTGGGCGTAGCGCTCCGCCGTGGCGAGGTCGTTCTCGTCAAGCGCCGCGCGAATGGCGGTTGTCACACCGCGCTGCCCGGCGGTGAATTTGCGCAGCAGGTCGAGGTAGAGACGCTTCTTGCCCAGCACACGCGACAGCCCGGTGACGGTGTCGAGCCCTGGAATGCCGGTGGGAAGATCGCCCGGCTCCTCCGCAACGGGCGCGGGGAAGGGGGCCGGGGCCTCGGCGCCCAGCCCCGGCCGGGGCGTCACCCAGGCCAGCAGGGCGGTCCACAGCGCGTCCGGGTCGATGGGCTTTGCCAGATAATCATTCATGCCCGCGTCCAGGCAACGCTCGCGGTCGGCCTGCATGGCGTTGGCGGTCATCGCGACGATGGGCAGGCCGGCGAAGCCCAACCGGCGGATTTCCACGGTCGCCGCGATGCCGTCCATGACCGGCATCTGCATGTCCATCAGCACGAGGTCGTAGGGGGCCGCCCGCACCATGGCCACGGCAATCGCGCCATTCTCCGCAACCTCCACCACCAGCCCGGCGTCGCCCAGCAACTCGCAGGCCACCTGCTGGTTCAGGTCGTTGTCCTCGGCCAGCAGGACGCGGGCGCCGCGCAAGCCCGACAGGTCGGCCGGAGCGACGGCCGTCACCGGAAGAGCGTCCGCAGCCTGCTCGTCGGCACCCAGAACCCGCATGATGCCGTCGAACAGCGCCGACGGGTTGACCGGTTTGAACAGCACCTCTTCGATGGCCGTGTTCTCTGCGCCCCTCAGCACCTCTTCCCGTCCGTAGGACGTGACCATGATGTGGTGTGGCGCCTGATCCAGCTCCAGCGCCGCGAGGCCGGCCGAGGTTTCCAACCCGTCCATGCCCGGCATCTGCCAGTCCAGCAGGACGACGCGGAAGGGCCGGCCCTCGCGCGCCGCGAAGCGGGCCGCCTGGATCGCGGCGGGGCCGGAATCGACCGCCTCGGCGGTGAAGGACATGGCCGCCAGCATGTCGGTCAACACGACGCGGGCGTTCTCGTTGTCGTCCACCACCAGACAGCGCAGGCCGCGCAAGTCGGGCCGCGGGAGCAGCACGCGGCGCGGCTTGTCGCGGCCCAGCCGGGCGGTGAACCAGAAGCAGGAGCCGCGGCCCGGCGCGCTCTCCACCCCGACCGAGCCGCCCATCAGCTCGGCCAGCCGCTTGGAGATGGCCAGACCCAGGCCGGTGCCGCCGTATTTGCGTGTGGTCGAGGCGTCGGCCTGCTGAAAGCTCTGGAAAAGTTGATTTTTCTGCTCGTCGCTCAAGCCGATCCCGGTGTCGCGCACCTCGAAGCGGACGAGCAGATCCTCGCCGGCCTCCTCCTCCAGCCGGACGATGATGGCGATCTCGCCGCGCTCGGTGAACTTGACCGCGTTGTTGGCGTAGTTGACCAGAATCTGGCCGATGCGCAGCGGATCGCCGATCAGGTCGCTGGGCACGTTCTGGGCGACGTCGAAGATCAGTTCCAGCCCCTTGGCGGCAGCCTTCTCCGCGATCAGGTCGGCCAGCGTGCCTAGCACCTTGTCGAGGTGGAAGCCGGTGCGCTCGACGCTCAGCTTCCCGGCCTCGATCTTGGAGAAATCCAGGATGTCGTTGATGATGCCCAGCAGATGCTGGCCGGACTGGCTGATCTTGAGGAGGTAGTCGCGTTGGCGCAGCGTCAGGTCGGTCTTCAGCGCCAGATGCGACAGGCCGATCACCGCGTTCATCGGGGTGCGGATCTCGTGGCTCATGTTGGCGAGGAAGCTGGCCTTCGCCAGGGATGCCGCCTCCGCCCGGTCGCGGGTCAGGCGCAGCTCCTCGGCCTGCGTGCCCAGCCGGACGACGGCGTTCTGGATGCTGTCCAGTTCCTGCGTGCGGGCGCCGGGAAGCCGGATGTCGCGCTCGCCCTCGCCAATGCGGCGCAGGCCGTCGGCGGCGGCGAGCAGCGGCCGCACCACATGGCGGCGGATCAGCAGCCCGGCGGCGATGAAGATCGCCAGCACCGCGACGAAGGCGAACTGGATGACCTGCGACACCAGGCGGGTGCGCTCCTGGATCTGGCCGAGGCGTCCCGCCGTCAGTTCGGTCACGTCAACGAGCAGCCGGTCGCCGACCGTGTTCAGTTCCACCAGCGTCTGCGCCCACGCTTCGGCGAGGCGTTCCTCCTCGGCGGTCGGAACGGGGTCGCCGGGGGAGGCGCCTTCCAACCGCCGCGCCTTCGCCGAGGAGACTTGCCGGATGACCGAATAAGCGTCCGTCACCTGCCGTTTCAGGGTGGGATCGAACTGGAAGGTCGGGTGGAAAGCCAGAGCCTGGGCGGCCAACAGGGCTTCTCGGCGGCGGCGGGGGTCGGCGGCGGAAAGAACGATCGCGCCCGACTGCTTCAGCCGCTCCAGATTCACGACGGCGCGCTGGCGCTCCAGGATCAGCGGCACCATGCGGTCCTGGCTGTCGGCCGCCAGCCGTTCCATCTTGCCCTGTTCCGCGACGATGCCGAGGAAGAGCAAGCCGATCAGCGCCAACAGGATCGCACCACCGGTGAGAATGGCGGGCTGCAGCCGTACGCGGGGATGCCTGCGGTCGCGGGCGGACGCCATGGCCGGTTCCGGTTCAGTAAATGTCGAAGGGGAAGTAATTGCGGTTGATCCGCTGGTAGGTGCCGTCGTTGCGCAGGGCCGTCAGGGCGCGGTCCACCGCCTCCTTCAACGCGCGCTGGCCGGGCGGGAAAACGATGTGCACGGTCCCGCCCAGCCCGTCCTCGGACATCGGGGTGCCGATGGTCTCGAACCCGTCCCCGGAGTCGGACAGCAGGAAATGCACAACGTTCAGCGTCGGGCCGATGGCCATCTCGCTCCGTCCGCTGCGCATGGCCTCCCACAGGTCGTCGAGCGTCGCGACGGGAACCACGTTGGCCTGCAGCGTCGGATCGGCGTCGGCCAGACGGAGCAGGGCCGCGTGCTGCCGCGACCCGCGGATGGAAGCGATGCGCCGGCTGCGGATGGCGTCCTCGAGGGTCAATTCCGGCATGCCCCGGCGGCCGACGAGGCTGGTGCTCGACCGCCAATAGGGAATTGAGAAGAGAAGGCGCTGCTCGCGGTCCGGCGTGCGCAGGACGTTGCCGAAGCCGATGTCGTAGCGGCCCGCAGCGACGTCATCGATGATCTGTTTGAAGGGGGCCGCGTCAAAGCTGCACACCACATCCAGCGACCGGCACAGCTCGCGTCCGAAATCGATGTTGAAGCCGATCAGCAGCCCGTCGGCGTCGCGGTCGCTGAAGGGCGGGGAATGATCGATGACCACAATGCGCAGGGACGGCTTGCCGGGCGGCGGCGCGTCCGCCCGTGCCGCCTGGACCAGGGCAAGGCCGGCGAACAGGACCGCGATGATCGGAACGACCTGTGCGGCGGGAAAGCGCATGCGGAAACCCATCGGGGCCTCAGTACATCCGGAAGGGCAGGAAGCGGGAACTGATGGCGTCGTACCGCCCATCCGCCAGGATGGCACGCAAGGCCATGTTGACCCGGTCGCGCAATTCCTCGCGCCCCAGCGGCAGGGCGATCGCCGATTCGCCGCCCAGCCCACTCTCAGTCAGAGGGTCGCCCACCACCTCCAGCGCCTCCCCCTCGGCGCTGGTCAGCAGATGGACGGTGACGGCGGTCGGGGCCAGCGCCAGATCGACCAGCCCGTCGAGAACGGCGCGCAGCGCCTCCGCCTGGTCGTCGTAGATCACGACCGTGCAGCCGGGGTTCTTCGCGGTCAGGTAATCGTACTGCTTCGATCCGCGGGTGACGGAGACGCGCTTGCCGGCCAGATCCGGCGCCGCGCCCGGCGTCCACTCGCCGGCCCGCCCGATGTAGCTGGAACTGGAGCGTTTGTGGCGGTCGGTGAAGAGGTATTTCTTCATCCGCTCCGGAGTCTTCAGGATGCTGGCGACCGCGAAGTCGGCGGCGTTGCGGTCCAGCAGATCCAGCACCTCCGGGAACTGCAGGGCGGTGATCTCGCAGCGGATGCCCATGGTGTCGCAGAGCGCACGGGCGATCTCAACCTCGAATCCAGTCAGCTTGCCCTGCTCGTCCACCATCGCGTAGGGCGCCATCTTCCAGGTCAGCACCCGGTAGATGTCGTCCGCTCGGGCGGACGACGATGCCGGAGCACAAAGCAGGATGGCGAGCCACAGGGTCGCGAGGTTGCGGAACGGCATCAGGCGGTGCATGGGCTGCCTCGGCAAAGCGGAACGACGGAGCGTGGCGCACGTCCGGCGATCCGGTGCCGTGAGCACGCGACGCGCCGATTGAATGTCATCACCATCACCGGAGCAATTTCCGGATTCCCCGTGACAATATCACCGTCAATGGATCGGTCAAGCCGATCATTAAACTTTTAGGTTGTTTCATTTCCGCAACGGAACACCGGCGCGATGCCCGTTGAGAGCCTTCTCTCATAATTCACAATTATAGGTTTTGCTCTTCCTGCTCAATCTGCTCGGTGATCTGTTCCGTCGCCTTGGCCGCTTGGGTCGCCAACGCCTTCACCTCGTTGGCGACGACGGCAAAGCCCTTGCCGTTCTCCCCGGCCCGCGCGGCCTCGATGGTCGCGTTCAGCGCCAGAAGATTCGTCTGGTTGGCGATGTCCGAGATCATCTTGACCACCAAGCCGATCTGCTTTGCCGACTCCACCAGTTGATCGACCGTCGTGCCGATCCGTTCGGCCTCGCCGACTGCAACGAATTCGAGTTTTTCGGGCATCTGGACCCCGCAGAGCGGACGCGGATCGCGGACACGCTGAAGGGCATCGTCCGCCGGATGGGGCTGCGCTCCATCCCCATCGATTGACCACAGAGCTTGCGCAGGACGGAGAAAAGTCATGGACGCCAAGGTCGCAGCCATTCTGCAGGAGTGCAGCCGCGCTTCGGACGAGGAGCGCACCACCTTCCCGGAGGTCGTCATGGCGTTGGCCGTCGCGGGGGTGGAATCCGCAGTCTGCGCCATCCAGGCCGGGATGATCCGCTACGGTGGCTTCTGCGAACGGGTGCTGCGGTCCGGCTGCGCCGGTTGGACGGTCAGCATCCTGGGCCGCCGGGTCGTCCATTACGGCCGCAGCGGCGACAGTCACACCGAATGGTTCCCCGGCGCGCGCTGACGCCGGTTCACCATTTCCGCCGTCACCAGCCCAGACGGCGGGACAGCACGGGACCGAGGTCGCCGCGCCATTCCTTCAGCTCGGCCTCCGCCCGCTCGACCGCGCGCTGGTCGCGATAGCGCTTGAGCGCGCGGTTCGCGTCGCCGCGCGCCTCCATGGCGGCCAGCCGCTTCGCCACCTCCGGCTCCGACGCCACGGCCTGCCGCCAGCGTTCCAGCCGCACCTCCGCCACCGCGTCCACGATGGGTTGCAGCGCCGGCATGCGGCCCAGCTTCTTGACGCCGGGCGCCAGCCGGGCCGCGGCGGCGGCGGCGGCCTCCTTGGGGATACGGGGGAAGGTCCGCTGCACCGCCTTGGTCAGCGCGTCCTTGATGTCGTCGCCGCGCTGCTTGGCTTCGGCGCCCCGGCTCACCCGCGCGGCGGCGCGCGCCTGCTTCTTGGCGTGCCAGGACAGGATGCCGTCGGCGATCTCCCGCGCGTCGGCGTCGAGCCAGACGACGCTCTCCACGCCGTCCGCGAGCAGGGTCTTCGCCGCGTCGGGAAGCTCCGGGTCGTCCGCGGAGGCCGCTCCGGCCAGACCCAGCGCCTTCAGCGACCGCAAGGAGCGCGCCCGCCCATCGTCGCCAGCCAGCAGGGTCGCCTCCGCCATGGTCCCGCCATCCAGCAGGCCGCTCAGAAGCTCCAGGTCACCGTGCGTCCAGCGACGGGCGGCGGTCAGCCGGTCCACCCGCAGGCGCAGCAGGTCGCGCACCGCCGGGCGGGGGGCTGCGGGAACGCAGCTTTCCACACGCCACACACCACCTTCGAACCGCGCGATTGCCCATTGCGCGCCGTTTTCGACAGGCCGGTCGGTGGGAAAGGCTCCGTCCAGGTTCCAACGGTCGCTGGCCCGCAGACAGCCCTCCGGTGGTGTCTGCCATGGTGTTCCCGGCTTGGAATAGAAGCTGGGGGCCACGGGGCTGCGCAGGACGAAGCGCCAGCCCGCGACATCCGCGGCGAGGCTGTCGGGCATGGCGGCCGGCCGGGGCGCGTCGCCCAGCTTCAAAAGGGGTTCGGGGACATCCTGGCTGGGCTGAGAGGCTTCGGGCGACGGGTGTTCAGACGGCATGAGGGCTCCTTCCGGCGGCACTGTAGCACAGTGAGGAGCGGCGCCCCGCAACTTTGGGCGGGTGACGGCTTGCTGAAGCGAAACGTCGTCTGGACATTTCCCACCGGAAAATCCGCAATTCCTGCAACCGATAGGTGGTTTTCTTGCAAATTCCGCGCTTCTTCAAGTGTTTGGAGGCTCTTTGACCAAAATCAAGGAAAGACGGCAAGGCCTGGATTTGACTCCACAAATGCTGTCCGTGTCCCAAGGTAAATCGATGCGATTACTGTCAATCAAGGCAACTCTACCAGTGATTGTTGGCGGACTTGCCCTTCTCGGTATTTACATGGCGGGCAACGCTGCCTATGGGGCTCTCCGCGGTGTCAAGGCGGCGTCGGCCTATCGAATCGTCAATCAGGTGGCTGGTGGTTTGGTCATCGCCGCGGGTGATTTCGCCGTTGAGCGGGGCGCCACCAACGGTGCGCTGAACAGCCCCGACCCGCTGTCCTCGGAGCGTCGCGCCCGTCTGGAGCAGCGCCGCAGCGGCGCAGACGCCGCATTGCACGCTGCAGTGGAGGACATGCGAGCCGTGCCCGAGATGGTTGCGTACGGAACGCGCCTGGATGGCGTGGAAGCATCCTTGGTCGAACTCAGGAACCACAGGCGCGGTGTCGACGAGGCCCTGGCCCGCAAGGTCGGCGAGAGACCGCCGGAGGTGGTTTCGGGATTCGCCGGCGTGATCACCACCCACATCGAGCGGGTCGCCGCCCTGCGCCAACTGCTCGAAGCGGTTGCCCCGCCGCCGAAGCCGGCGACGCTCCAACTCGTCCAATTGCGCGGCTACGCGGCGGACATGGCCGAACACGCCGGGCGCGAGCGCGGCCTGTTCAACGCCCTCATCGCCGGCCGCCGGCCGGTCGCCTCCGGACAGGCCGATGCCCTGGCGAAATCCCGCGGACGGCTGGAGCAGGCCTGGGACGGCATCCGGGCGCTGCGCACACGGCCGGACATCACGCCCGATTTGGCGAGGGCCATCGACGGGGTCGAAGCCGCTTACTTCCAGGGGTTCGCCGAGACCCGGCAGGCGGTGCTGACAGGCGGTGCAGACGGCCGCTATCCCGTGACCGCCGACGAATGGATGAGCCGGGCGACCATGGCCATCGAGTCCATCCTCACACTGGCCGCCACGGTGGGCGCCGCCATTGACTCGGGGGTTGCGCAAGCCGCGGAGGAGGCGCGTTCCGACCTGCTCGCCAGCCTTGCCGTCTTCACGCTCAGCCTGTTCCTCGGGGTGGGGGGATCGCTGCTGGTGATCCGGCGGGTCGTCCGCCCGCTGACGGCAATGACCGGGGCCATGCGGCGGTTGTCCGACGGCGATCTGGGGGTGGCCATTCCCGGCTCCGGCCGCCGCGACGAGATCGGCGCCATGGCGCAGGCCGTCGCGGTTTTCCAGGAGCACGCTGTCGCGCGCGCGCGGCTGGAAGCGGAGCAGCGGCGCCAGCAGGAGGCGCGCGAACGGCGGGCGGTCGCGCTGGACCGGCTGACGCGCGGCTTCGAAGCCAAGGTGAGCGGACTGGTCGGCACCCTGTCCTCCGCCGCGACGGAGATGGAGACGACCGCCGGCTCCATGTCGGCGGCGGCCCAACAGACCGACCAGCAGTCCTTCGCCGTGGCCGCCGCGTCGGAACAGGCCTCGACGAACGTGCAGACGGTGGCGGCGGCGACCGAGCAGCTCACCGCCTCCATCCGGGAGATCGGCAACCGCGCCGCCCAGTCGCAGGCCATCACCACGCGGGCCGTCACGGACGCCCGGCGGACAGATGAGACGGTGCGGCTGATGGCCGGCTGCGCGCACCGCATCGGCGAGGTGGTCGGGCTGATCCAGGCGATTTCCAGCCAGACCAACCTGCTGGCGCTCAACGCCACCATCGAGGCCGCCCGCGCCGGCGACGCCGGCAAGGGCTTCGCCGTCGTGGCGCACGAGGTCAAGACGCTGGCGGGCCAGACCGCCCAGGCGACCGACGACATCGCGGTCCAGATCGCCCAGGTGCAGACCGTCACGCGCGACGCGGTCGCGGCGATCCAGGCCATCGCCGGGGTGATCGGCGAGGTGAACGAGATCGCCACGGCCATCGCCGCCGCGGTGGAGGAGCAGGGCGCCGCCACCCAGGAGATCACCCGCAACATCCAGCAGGCGGCCGTCGGCACGCAGGAGGTCGCGTCCAACATCGCCGGCGTGCGGCAGGCGGCCAACGACACCGGGGCGGCGGCGACCCAGGTGCTGAGCGCGGCGCAGGAGCTGTCGCAGCAGGCGGAGCGGCTGACCGGCGAGGTTGGCGATTTCCTCGCCGGCGTCCGCAGCGCCTGACCGCGCCGAATGTACTGACGCTGCTCAGTGGTGGGCCGACTCCTCCCCGGCGCCGTCCTGCCCAAAACTGTGCAGGATGCGGGCGAAGCTGGTGGCTCCGGCGCTGCGCATCGGCACGAACGGCTTGCCCATGCGGCGGCACAGCCCCTTCACCCGCAGGCAGGCGTCGTGGCTGACGCAATCGACGGGGCAGACCACCACGTCGGCGCGCTCCACCAGCCCCTCCAGGCAGCGGGTCGTCTGCTCGAACCCGCCGTCATGGTGCAGCAGGCAGCCGTTGCGCGTCTCCACCGCCGCCCGCAGGTGGGGAAGGCTCTTGGTCCGTCCGCCGACGTAGAGAATGGCTCGCCCGCCAAGGTCGGTCGGGGCGTTCGTATCGGCGGCGGTGGTGCGGCGGAGTTGCGCGGCCGGTGGGTCGAGCAGGCGCCGCAGCCGCTCCACCTCGGCCTCGGCGTGGCGGGCGCGCATGCGCTCGCTGGCGACACGACGGTGCAGGGCGTCCATGGTGCGCAGCAGCCGCGCCTGGCCCGGCGCCCGGCCGGGTGTGGGCTTCGGGGCGCTGGGCGCTTCCACGACCGCGGGGGCGGCCCGCTGGGCGGCGAGCTGTGCTTCCAGCTCACGGATGCGGGCGTCCTTCTCGGCGACGCGTTCGGCGGCGGCGCGTTCCTGCTTGGCCAGCCGGGCGGTCAACTCTTCGCAGCGCCGGGCCAGATCGCGGTTCTCGCGCAGTTGGCGGCGGTTCTCGCCCCCCATGATGTGGGAGAGCATGTGCACGTCGGCGAAGGCGCGCACCCGCACCGCGTCGGGCATGGCGCCGTGGCTCAGCACGCCCCAATAGGCGGCGGCCACGTCGCCCGAGGCCACCGCGGCGGTCCACAGCGCCATCCAGCCCTCCTCGGTCGTCTCGCGGGCGAAGCGCTTCACCGCGACGGCGAAATTCTCATCCAGCCGCTTGTGCATCAGCCGGGCTTCCGGCCCATCCTCCGCGGCCTTCTCCACGAAATAGCGGTGGATGTCGTAGGGGCGGGCGTCCGCCGTGGGCACCAGCTTCAGCCGCCGGCACAGCCACGCCACATCCTCCGACGACAGGCAGGTGCCCACGATCGAGCAATGATACTCCGTGGGAATCGTCCACAGCTTCCGGCGTTTGGCCTGTCCCAGTACGCAGGATGGCACGGTCTTCCGACAACGCTCACACATCGTCTCCGCCCCCGATCGGCTTCGGCTGTTGGGTCTCCGGTTCCGTCCAAAGCCAAGTGCGGCGGTGGAGCGAACCATGCTCCACTAATAGTGCGAATCATTCGCATTTGCAAATGAAGAGCGAGGCGGGCTCGCTCCGGGGAGGCGGCTCAGGCCGGGAGCACGCGTTCGATCGTCAGCCGGCGGGTGATTCCGTCCGGGTCGCTGTACGGCATATGCGCCCCCTCCCGGAGGCCGAGCAGGGCCGCCCCGACCGGTGAGGCGACGTTGATCTGGTCGTCCTTGGGCGATTGGTCCGGGTAAACCAGTTCCCCCCATTCGGGCGGCATGCCGTCGTCGCGGCGGAACAGCACCCGGCTGCCCATGCGCACGATCGTCCGGGGAAGGTCGGATTCCGGGCGGACGATCGCCCGCTCCAGCTCCCGCGACAGGAACGCCGAGACCTCCGGGGCCTGCACGGCCAGCCGGTCCATGGCCCGCAGCAGGCGGCCGTACTCCATGCGTCCGATCCAAATCAGCGGCTGGTCGGTTCCCTCGGTCATCGATGCGTCCTCGATCCTGCGCGGCGGCGGTGGTTCAACCCCGGATGGACTGTTGCCCACGGGCATTGTCCACGGCCATCCGTAAGAATACGGAGCGCATGGCACCGGACAGCCTGTAAGAAATTTATCGTTTACTTACAGAATGTTACGGGGTTTCCGTAATAATACGGATATTTTGATCCGGGTTATTCCCCAGTAGAAAAGGCCGTCATATGCCTTAGGGGAAGTGAGCAGAACCTTCCAGGAAGGAGATGCGGCCAACCTTCGGTGCTCCTGACCGAAACCATGGGGAAAAGGAATGGACGATCTGCTTTCGGGGGCGCTGAGCCGCCTGGATGAAGCCGCAAAGCATGTTGAGGTGGACTCCGAGGTTCTCGAGAAACTGAAGTACGCCAAGGAGACGTTGAGCGTCCGCCTGTCCGTGCGCATGGACGACGGGTCGCGGCGCTCCTTTCCGGCGTGGCGCTGCCGCTACGACGACACGCGCGGTCCGACCAAGGGCGGCATCCGCTTCCACCCGAGTTCCAACCTGGAGGAGGTGACCACGCTGGCCTTCTGGATGACCTTCAAGTGCGCGGTGATGAACCTGCCCTATGGCGGGGGCAAGGGCGCGGTGAAGGTCGATCCGCACAGCCTGTCCAAGTCGGAGCTGGAGCGTCTGTCGCGGGCCTATGTCCAGGCCTTCGCCGGCATGATCGGCCCCGACCGCGACATCCCGGCGCCGGACGTCTACACCAATTCCATGATCATGGGCTGGATGGCCGACGAGTACAGCTCCATTGTCCGCCAGCCGAGCCCGGCGGTCATCACCGGCAAGCCGCTGCCGCTCGGCGGTTCGCTCGGGCGCGACGACGCGACCGCGCGCGGCGGCTACTACCTCATCAAGCATCTGGAAGAGGATCTGCGCCTGTCCGGATCGGCCCGCCGGGTGGTGATCCAGGGCTACGGCAACGCCGGCTTCCACATCGCCCGCCTGCTGCACGCGGACGGCTACCGCATCGTCGGCCTGTCCGATTCCCGCGGAGCCATCGCCTGCGAGGACGGGCTGGACCCGCAGGCCGTGCAGACGGCCAAGGAGCGGGGCGGCTCGGTGACCGCCTACACCGAGAACGGTGCCCGTGCGGTGACCGGCGACGAGCTGCTGAGCACCGCGTGCGAGATCCTGGTCCCCGCGGCGCTGGAGGATCAGATCCACAAGGGCAACGCCGGGCTCATCAAGGCGCGCGTCGTCCTGGAACTCGCCAACGGCCCGGTCACGCCGGACGCCGACCGCATCCTGAACGAGGCCGGCGTCATCGTCCTGCCCGATATTCTGGCGAACGCCGGCGGCGTGACGGTGTCCTACTTCGAGTGGGTGCAGAACCGCCAGGGCTACTATTGGGGCCTCGGCGAGATCCACGAGCGCCTTCGCGTGATCATGGAGACCGAGGGTCGCCGGGTCTGGGACATGGGCACGGCCAAAAACATCCCGATGCGCACGGCGGCCTACGCCCACGCGCTGGAGCGGCTGTCGAACGCCATCGCCGCGCATGGAACGCAGCCGTTCTTCGTCGGCTGATCCGTGCGTGGCGGGAAGGGGAGCCCGCCGGGCTTCCCCTCATCGCATCGGCGCCCACCGCATAGGCGAACGCGCCGGTTGGACGGTATAGTCGATGCCCTGTCCACCCGTGCCGTTCGCCCGTGCAGCCCGAAAGACTGTTCTGAGATGCCTTTTCCACCCGCCAGCCGTGCGACGGGAACGCCGGCCATCCTGACCGGCCGGGACATGGTCCTGCTGTCCCTTGCCTTCCTGGCGGCCTATCTGCCCATCGACTGGCTGACCTTTATTCATCCCCGGCCGAGCCTCAACATCACGCCGTGGAACCCGCCGGCGGGGCTCTACATGGCCCTTCTGCTGTGGACCGGCGCGCGTGGCCTGCCGATGGTCTACGCCACGCTGATCCTCGCCGATCTGGTGGTGCGCGGGCATCCCGCCTCGATCGCCTCGCTGCTGCTCTCGAACCTCGCCATCGTCGCCGGCTACGGGGCCGCCGCCCATGTGCTGCGCCACCGGGTGGCGATCGGTCTGGCATTGAACCGGGTGCGCGACGTCGGCTGGCTGGTCGGCGTCACCTTCCTGAGCGCCGCCGTCGTGGCGCCCCTCTTTGTCGGCGTGTTCGTCCTGGACGGGGCCTTGCCCGCCTCCGACCTGCCGACGCTGGCGTTCCAATACTGGCTGGGCGACGCCATCGGCATCGCCGTGGTCACGCCCTTCGTCCTCCTCCTGCACCGGCCGGACCAGACGCCCGCCTGGAGCGTGCCGAAGACGCCCACCGCCGCCCAGACGGCCGCCATCGCCGCGGCCCTGCTGCTGGTCTTCCTGCCCATCGGCGACGGTCAGTTCAACCTGTTCTACGTGCTGTTCCTGCCCCTCGTCTGGGTGGCGGTGTCGCACGGCCTGCCGGGCGCGGTGCTGGCGGCCCTGGCCATCCAGAGCGGCCTGATCGCCGGGTTGCAGGCGATCGGCCTTCCCCTGGGCGCGGTGGTCTATCACCAGACGCTGATGCTGGCCCTGGCCATCACCGCCCTGTTCCTCGGCGCGCTGGTCAGCGAACGGCGGGAGATCGAGGTCCGGCTGCGCGAACACCAGACCGAGCTGGCCCACCTCTCCCGCCTCACGGTGACCGGGGAGATGGCGTCCGCCCTGGCCCACGAGCTGAATCAGCCGCTGCTGGCCGCCATCAGCTACGCGCGCGCCGCCCAGCGCCTGCTGGAAGACAACGACACGCCGCCGCGCGCCCACGAGCTCATCGACAAGGCGGTGATCCAGGCGGAGCGCGCGGGCGAGGTCATCCGCGGGCTGCGAACCTTCCTGAGCAAGGGGTCGCTTCAACTGGCTCCGGAATCGGCCGGCGAGATCCTGCGCGAGACGCTGACGCTGGTGCGGGGGGATGCCGCCTACAACCGGGTCCAGCTTCGGGTGGACATGGCCGAGCCGCTTCCCCTCGTTCTGTGCGACCGCATCCAGATCGAACAGGTCCTCCTCAACCTGGTGCACAACAGCATCGAGGCCATCGCCGCGGCGGACAGCCCGGTGCGCGAGGTCGTCCTGCGTGTCCGGGCCACGCCGCCGGCCGGCCTGACCTTCGAGGTCGAGGACAGCGGTCCCGGCGTGTCGGCGGGCATGGTCGAGCATCTCTACTCGCCGTTCGCCACCACGAAGCCGGCGGGCATGGGGCTCGGCCTGCCCATCTGCCGCTCGATCGTCGAGAGCCACGGCGGCAGGCTGTGGCTCGGCCGCACCGGTTCGACCGGTTCCGTTTTCCAAGTCTTTCTGCCCGCAGCCCGTTCCGACACCCGGCCATCTCATGACCCAGACCGATAAAACCTCCACCGGCGAACCGACCGTCTTCATCATCGACGACGACGAGGCGGTCCGCGACGCGCTCTCCGTTCTCGTCGAGGTGGCCGGCCTGTCTGTGCGCACCTTCGTCAACGCGCTGGAATTCCTGCACCGTTACAGCCCGGAGCAGCCGGGTTGCGTGGTGGCCGACCTCCGCATGCCCTTCATGGACGGGCTGGAGCTTCAGGAGGAGCTGGCTCGGCGCGGCTGCGGCCTGCCGGTCATCATCATCACCGCCCATGGCGAGGTGAGTTCCGCCGTCACCGCCTTCCGGTCCGGAGCGGTCGATTTCCTGGAAAAGCCGTTCGACGACGGCGTCTTCCTGCGCCGCGTCCACGAGGCCCTGCAACGCGACGCCCTCCAGCGCCGGGACCGCTCCGCCGCGGAGTCTGCCCTGGCGAAGCTGGCCCTTCTCAGCCCCCGCGAACGGGATGTGGCCGCGCTGATGGTGGAGGGCTGCGCCAACAAAGCCATCGCGATCCGCCTCGGGATCGGCGTCCGCACGGTGGAGACCCACCGCGCGAACATTCTCAGCAAACTCGACATCCGGACAGTTCCGGAACTCATGCGCCTGTGGATGCACACACCGTGATGCGCATCCACGTCACCGGTGTTTGAGCGGTCGAATTCAGCGCAGGAAGTACTGCACCGGCACCACCAACTCCATGCGGTCCTGCGCCACGTCCGGCGGCGGGGCCGGGAGCGGGGAGGCGCGTTCGACCAGAGCGATCGTCTCTTCGTCCAGCGCCTCGAAGCCGGAGCCCTTGTGCAGCCGCACCGCCAACACCCGGCCCTGCCGGTCGAGCGTGATGTGGACCTGCGGCACGCCCTGCTGGCGCCGCATCTGGGCAATGCGGGGATAGCGCTTGTAGCGTTCCAGATGGCCGAGCACGGCGCCGTGCCAGGTGGGCAGCGCGTTGCTGTTGCGCGGCACCGGCGCCGCCTGGGCCGGGGCGCCCGCGGGCGGGGCGGTGGCGGGAGCGGCGTTGGCCGGGGCTTCCGTCACCGGCTTGGGCGGCGCCTGCGGTTGCGGGCGCGGCTTCGGCGGTTCGGCCTTGGGCTTCGGCTTGGGCTCTTCCTTGGGCTTGGGCTTCGGCTTGGGGGGCGGCTCCGGGAGGGTGACCTCCGCCGGCACGGGAGGGGGCGGCTCCGGAGCGATCTCGGGGATGGGTTCGGGTTCCGGTTCCGGCTCGATCACCGGCTCGGGCGGCAGTTCCGGCTCCGGGAGCATCGATTCCAGCGTCGGCGGCGGCTCGGCGGCCGGCGTTTCCGGCATCGGCGGCAGATCGAGCATCACCGCGGGCGGCATGGCCGGCGCCTCTTCCATCGCGACGTGCCAGGACAGCGCACCGACCGCGACGAGGGCGTGGGCGCCCAGCACGACGAGCAGGCTGCCGCCCCAGCGCGCCAGGGCGGGCGCCGTGCGCTCGCCATCCTCCGGAAGGTCGTTGGGATCGACGGTCGCCACGCTCATTTCGCGGCCGCGCCTTCCAGCCCGACCAGGGCGATCTTCAGATAGCCGGCGGCGCGCAGCGCGTTCATCACCTCGGTCAGCGCACCGTAATCCACGCTGCGGTCGGCGCGCAGGAAGACGCGCGCGCCCTTGTCGCCGTTCGTCACCCCGTCCAGCGCCGCCGCCAGGGACTCCCGCGCCACCGGCGTGTCGCCCACCGACAGGCTCTTGTCGGCCTGGATGGTCAGGAACAGGGGCTTGTCGGGCCGCGGCTGCGGCTGGGCGGTGGAGGCCGGCAGGTCCACCGGCACGTCCACCGTCGCCAGCGGGGCCGCCACCATGAAGATGATGAGCAGCACGAGCATCACGTCGATGAAGGGCGTGACGTTGATGTCGTGCGACTCGGTGAGATCGTCGCCGTCGTCCAGACGCGCCGCCATGGTCTTACTCCGCCGCCTTGGACACGGCGCGCGGCAGGGCGCGGCGGTCCATGTCGCGGCTCAGCAGCCGCAGCACCGCCGCCGAGGAATCGCCGAGCTGGGCGCGGTAGCCGCCGATGGAGCGGGCGAAGCCGTTGTAGATCACCACGGCCGGGATGGCCGCGACGAGGCCGATGGCCGTCGCCAGCAGCGCCTCGGCGATGCCGGGCGCCACCACGGCGAGGTTGGTCGTCTGCGACTTGGCGATGCCGATGAAGCTGACCATGATGCCCCACACCGTGCCGAACAGCCCGACGAAGGGGGCCGTGGAGCCGATGCTGGCGAGGATGCCGGTGCCGCGCATCATGCGCCGCCCCTCCGCCGCCTCGATCCGCTCCAGGCGGGAGGCCGCACGCTCCTTCAGACCGTCCTGGGAGGGGGCGTCGGCGGACTGGTGGGCCTCGGCGATCACGGCGCGCAGGAAGGCGGTGGCCGGAGTCTTCTCGAAGCCGATGCTCTCGGCCGCCTGGGTCAGCGAGCGCGCCTGCTCCAGCGCCGCCAAGGAAGCCCGCGCCTTGCGCTTGGCCTTCGACAGTTCCAGCGACTTGGCGAGGAAGATGGTCCAGGTCGCCACCGAGGCCAGCGCCAGCCCGATCATCACCGCCTGCACCACCGGGCTCGCCGCCATGAACATGCCCCAGGGGGACAGGTCGTGCGGCAGGATCGCCGTCGCTGCGGTCATGTGGTCCAGCCCGGCGGCCGCTCCCGCCGCAGCGTCCGGCGACGCCAGCGGGGCCGCCAGCGTGTCGGCGGAGGGCGCCGTCACGGGAGGCGCCACGGGCGCCGGTGCCGTGGGAGCGCCGCCGTTGGTTGCGGGGACGCCCTGCGCCCTGCCAAGTCCGCTCGACAGGAGGGTGCCGGCGGCGGCCATCGCGGCGATGGAACGGGTGTGAAGCGCTGTGAACATTGGCGGTTCAAACTTCTTTGCGGCTGACTTGCTTCCTGTATAGTGCGAACGACTCTCATTTGCACCCATAAAGTGCTATATTGCTGCTATGCGACAAATGGGCGGCACGCCGGTTGTTCACAGCGTGACATGTGAACCGCAAGGGAAGATTGCGATGCCCAAGGTCCGGACCGTATCGGAACATGGCAGCTTCCGGCTCGTCGAGAGGGACGGCCGCTACGCCGTGATCGAGGCGCGCGACGGCCAGATCTACGGTCTCCATGCGGAGGCGGGCGACCGTCCCAGCGCGCCGGACCGTCCGGACGCCGCCGAATCCGTCGTCGCCCCCGGCGACTGGAACGCCGAGGATGAGGCCCGCCGCCGCTTCGAGGAGTTGACGGCCCGCGGCGAGGACCTTGCCCGCAAAATCTGGTGATCCACATGGGGGGCAGCGCGGTTCAGAACGCCTGGATCGCCTGCGACGAGACCCTCCGCCACCGCGCATCGGCGTCCTTCAGCATGGTCTGGATGTGACCGATGTGGACCTGCCCGTAGAGGATCAGGATGTTGCGGTCCGGTTCGGCCTTGATCGCCGCCACCACCTTCTCCTCGCGCAGGGTGGTCAGCGCGGGCGGCAGGGCCTCGCGCACCATGGAGCCCGACGCGGTGGTGGCCAGCATGATGCGGATGGCGGCCTGGACGCGCCGCTGCACCCAGCCCGGCAGTGTGTCGTACTCCTCCCGGAGCTGCGCCAGATCGATGGTTTCCGGATCGGCGTCGTCCGGGTCGTCGGGGGGCAGGGCGGCCAGCAGTTGCGACAGGGTGACGTCGACGTTGCGGGCGTCCGGTCCCGGCGGGCCGATCAGGGTGCGGTTGTCCTGAAGCACCAGCCCGTCGCCGAGCAGGCTCGCCATCATCTCGTAGGGATGCTGCTTGCTGTCGGGGTTCCAGTCCGCCCCCAGCCGGCGCAGCACGTCGGCCACCCCGGCGGGGTTGGAGGAGTCGTCGGGACGGACCTCCTCGTAGAAGACCAGCCAGCCCTCCTGGCGCCGCTGGGCGATGTGCCGGGCGATGCCGCTGTAGAAGTCCGGCTTGGCGACATGGACCATGCCCTGCATCTCCACCTGCCGCCGCCCGTCGCTCATCACGACTCGGGACAGCTCCAGGGGGATGTGGTCGGCGATCACCGGCAGGGCGGCCACCACCCCCACGGTCAGGGTGACGAGGCCGCCGGCCAGGATGCCGACGGCGATCAGGGCGGTTCGGAGCGCGCGCTTCATGCCCCGACGCTGGCACGAAACGGGGGGCGGGGGCAACCGCTCCGGCCGAAGATGCCGAACCTTACACCCCGACCTCCACCGCGGCGTTGACGATGTAGATCATCTCGTTGCGGTCGTTCTTGTCGGCCAGGAAGATGCCGCTGGGCGCCAGCATGCCGCCGGACACCACGTTGAAGGAGACCTGCCCGTAGGGGAAGACGGCCCGCACGGCCTCAAGGTCCAGACGGTCGGCGTCCGCCGGGACGGCGAGATGAACGCGGACCTGCATCCGGCTGGTGTCGCCATCGACCAGCGCGCGCATGCCGGGCATGGAGTTGCGCTCGATGGCGTTGCGCACGGCGCGCACCGCGGCCTTGGTCACGTCCTGCCCGTGCAGATCGGCGCCCATGCCGAGTTCGACGAACATTACCTGCTTCATGGTCGTGCTTCCTCGTTGTGCCTCGCTCGGTCATTCCGTTTGAGAATGCGTCAGGATCGGTGCGGCGCGGCAGTCGGTCGGGCCAGTTTTCCGACCTGCGGAATGCGGTCAGCCGATTCGGAAGGCAAGGTAACTGTCGGTCCCCACCTGTCCGGGCATGGCGAGCAACCCGCCGGGGGTCTGTCCGCTGAAGGTCAGGCTGAGATCGGTGCCGCCGTTGCCGTCCAAGTCGATTCGCGCGGTGGCCCCCTGATAGCCGGTCGCCCCCGCCAGATCCTCCCAGGTCAGCTTGGAAATGGCGTCGGTCCAACCCCAGGCGATGGCCCATTCCTCCGGCTGCAGGTCTGTGACGGTGGACCATGTGACGCCGTCGCCCCGCCCGTCGATGAAGAAGGTGTCCGCTCCGGCTCCGCCGATCAGGAAGTTGGAGCCCACGCCGCCGTCCAGCACGTCGTCTCCGCCGCCGCCCTGCGCGGCGTCGCTGCCGCCAAGGAGGTTAAGGAAGTCTCCCTGGTCGCTGCCGATGACCGCTTCATCCGACGCTGTTCCCAGGAACCGGTTGCGCAGGCCGGCGACGGGGCCGGAGTAAGGAGCCATTCGCACCTCGTAGCTCCCGGCGCCATCCTGGACGAAGGCGCGCTGGTCCGGCTCGGCGCGGGACAGGACGGTGGCCGCCTCCTGGCGGGTGACGACGCGGTCGGTGAAGACCAGCCGTTCAATGCCGCGCAATCGGTCGGTGCCGCCGGCCCCGGTGACAACGACGTCTGCCCCGCTTCCCGACGGATCGCCGGTCACGAAGGCGTTGGCGGAGGGGAAGTCGTAGAGGGCCGTGTCGTTGCCGGGGCCGCCGTCCAGAAAATCGTCACCCGCTCCGCCGACGAACGTGTCGTCACCCGCCCCCCCTTCCAGCCGGTCGGTGAAGGCGGAGCCGGTCAGCCGGTCGCCCGCCGATCCCCCGACGACGGTCTCGATGCGGGTGCCATGGCCGACGAAGAACTGGTTCTGGGCGAGGATCGAAGACTCCTGGGCCGAGAACCAGCCCCAGCCGCCCGCCAAGTCGATGGTGACGGGCACGGTCGCCCCCGCCGCCGACAGCGTGTCGTTGCCGCCGCCGTCCCAAAGGTAGCGCCCCGGGGCCCCCGGCGTCAGGAGATACAGGTCGTCGCCCGCGCGCACGGTGGAGTTGGGGCCGTAGAGTCGCTGGATGGCCGCGATGTCGTAGACGCCCAGCCCGCCGGGCCAGACCCCGTAATAGGACATGATCGTGTTGGTCCGGTTGTCCTCGGACGGAGGAAGGAAGGGCGGGGTGCCGCCGCCGGTGCCGTTGTAGTCGCCGGGATGCTTCAGCCCCAGCGCGTGCCCGATCTCGTGCACATAGGTCCGGTAACCAGCCGATTCGGGGTCGAGGTAGATGTAGGAGCCCGCGGCGTTTGGGTAGTAGGCCATACCGGAGGCGCGGAAGACGTCCAGTTGGCTCATGTGGAACTGGAGGTTGGCGGTCATGGGGTCGGTCGCCTCCACGAAAGCGAGGTTGGCGACCGCGCTCCATTCCCCCATCGCCTGCAGCGCCATGGCCCGCTGGCCGTCGTTGAGCGGCCGGAAGCCCGGCACGTAGCGGAGGCCGGCGTCCACCACCCAACCGTAGGTGAGGGTATAAGGCGCCGTCGCGGTGCCGTCCGGCGGTGCGCCCCAGCGCCGCCCACTGTCGAAGGCGCGGAGAAACAGCGGGTCGTCGGCACCGTCCGTCCTCCGGCGCGCCGTTTCCATCGCCGGGCCGGAGCCATCCTCCTCGGGATTTGATCGGACACCGTCGATTCCGTCCCCGTCTTCGCCACCGTCAGGACTCCAAAACTCCCTCATCTCTGTGCGCTCCGTCTGCGTGATTCGGTGTTTCGCTAAATTCGTTTCGAATTCCGACGATGTTTGGCGAAAACGGTCAGTGTTCAACTTCCAATCAGCCAGTATTTATGACCAACGGTTCAGCCGGGTTCAATGGATCAGACGGCCTTCGAAAAACAGGATGGGGGAATTTTCTCGACGGATTTTCAGTGCTTTGTCGATATGCCGGGAATGTCCTCCTGCATCCTCGCGGGAGCGGGACGGCGCGCGGATCGGTGCCGAGTATGACTGTCTGGATTTCGGAAAGAGGCTCGAGAACAGTCGCAGAAAATAAAAAACGCGAATTTCCACCAGCCATCCATGATGAAAGCACAATAAAATCGTTAAAGAATATTAAGGCGCAATCCTGTCACAGCATAGATGAGGATTCGCGGATTGACAGGATGGGGAGATTCCGCAACCGTTGCCGCAGAACAACAACGGGGGAGAAAAAGAGTGCGGTATGGCTGTGTTGCGCTCGCCATCTGTGCTGTTTCTGTTGGTGCGTGCTCGACCGGCGCACAGATTGCCGCCGTCCCGCCCATGCCGCAGGACCCGGTGCCGCAGGAGATCGCGTTCGAAGACACATTGGCGCCGGACGCTCCGGACATCGAACCGGTTTATGTTCATAAGGGAAAGGCGTCCTACTACGCCGATTTCTTCCATGGCCGGACCACGGCGTCGGGGGAGCGCTTCAGCCAGAACCGGCTGACCGCGGCGTCCCGCCGGCTTCCCCTGGGCAGCCGGGTGACGGTGACCAACGCCGACAACGGGCGCAGCGTCGAGGTCGTGATCAACGACCGCGGCCCCTATGTGAAGGGCCGGGTGATCGACCTGTCCCGGAAGGCCGCCACCGAACTGGGCATGATCGACGACGGCGTGGTGAACGTCCGTGTCGAAGCCCGGCCCTCCGACCAGCCGAACCGCTCTCTGCGGCACCGGTTGGAGCGGATGGTCGCCGCGCTCTACCCCGACCGCAAGCCCGTGTCCGAACCGCCCGTGACCGTCGCCGAGCGTCCCGAACCGGATTTGGGCGACACGGATTTGGGCGCCGCCGACTAACGGGACCGCGCCACGCCGCACGGTTTCCGCCCAAACGTTCAACGCGCGCAGGTTTCCGTCCGTTTGCCCATGCAGGAGCGCCGCGCCGCGAAGGCCGCCGTTGCGCCCTGCGGATGGCGGAGCCATGCGCACAGAGGAGGTTTCATCCCATGCTGAAGCTGGTCATTCGCGACACCCATCACGCCGCCGGCCTGTTTCTGGAGCAGGTGGACAATGTCCGCCAGCTCATCGCCGAGTTGAAAGCGCTGAAGCGCGTTCCGTCCGCTTCGCTCTATCTGGAAGGGCTGGCCGAGCGTTGCCTGCGGCGCGGCTGGACGGTGATCCCCGCCGATCCGCTGATCCGCGGCTGCACATCGCGCACCCACATCGTCGAACTGCATCTCGACCCCAACCAGCCGGGCGCGCCTTTCGTCGGCATCTACGAGCCGGGGGAGGACGGCACCCCCTGCCGGCGGCTGCACGACTCCCTGGAGGGTTTGGCCGGCCGACTGCGCCTGCCGCCCGCCAACACCGGCGGCGCTCCGACGACGGTGGAGCAGGCCACGGCGCTGGCCGCCTGACCGCGTCCTCGGCCGGAATCCACGAGCCGCATCCATTGATTGGAATCATACCGCGGCGGGACGGGCGGGGGTAGCCTGCGGGCCGGCAATCCCGCCGCCCGCTGCCCGTGTCCGCCCCCATGACCGTCGAGCATCTCAGCCTCGTCTTCCTGCTGCTCCAGCAGATGTGCGTGTATCTGGTCATCGCGTACATGCTGAGCCGGACGCCGCTGTTCCTGCCGGTGATGCACCTCACCGTGCGCTGGCCGCACAAGCTGGCCTGCTACGTCATCTTCTCCATGTTCTGCGTCATGGGGACCTATTTCGGGTTGCAGATCGACGATTCCATTGCCAACACCCGCGCCATCGGAGCCGTGCTGAGCGGCATCCTGGGCGGACCGTCGGTGGGGCTGGCGGTCGGCTTCACCGGCGGTCTGCACCGCTACTCGCTGGGCGGCATGTCGGCGGTGGCCTGCGCCATCTCCACGGTAACGGAGGGTCTGATCGGCGGGCTGGTGCACCGCCACTTCGTCCGCCAGGGCCGCATTGAGCCGCTGTTCGATCCGCTGCGCGTCGGCGCCGTCACCCTCGTGGCGGAAATCGCGCAGATGCTGATCATCCTGCTGGTGGCCAAGCCCTTCCCGGCGGCGGTTCATCTGGTCGAGGTGGTGGCGCTGCCGATGATCGTCGCCAACACGCTTGGGGCGGGGCTGTTCATGCGCATTCTGATGGACCGCCGCGCCCTGATCGACAAGCAGTCGAGCGCCTTCTCCGCCAAGGCGCTGAAGATCGCCGCACGGGCCGACGGCGTGCTGCGCCAGGGCTTCAACGAAGAGAACAGCATGCGGGTCGCCCGCATCATCTACGAGGAGACGGGCGTCGGCGCGGTCGCCATCACCGACCGCGAGAAGCTGCTGGCCTTCATCGGCGTCGGCGACGACCACCATCTGCCGGGCACGCCGATCACCTCGCCCCAGACCTACCAAGCGATCGCCAACAACCAGGTGCTCTACGCCGACGGCAATCTGGTCTCCTACAAATGCTCGATCCACCCGAACTGCCGGCTGGGCGCCTCGCTGGTGATCCCGCTGGTCGGGGAAGACGACCGGGTGATCGGCACCGTCAAGCTGTACGAGCCGAAGACCAGGCTGTTCTCCACCATCAACCGCACGCTGGGGGAGGGCATCGCGCGGCTGCTGTCCAGCCAGATCCTCGCCGGGCGCTACGAACAGCAGAAGGCATTGCTCGCCCAGTCGGAGATCAAGCTGCTGCACGCGCAGGTGAACCCGCATTTCCTGTTCAACGCCCTGAACACCATTTCCGCGGTCATCCGCAACGACCCGGAGCGGGCGCGCCAGCTTGTGCAGAGCCTGTCCGTCTTCTTCCGCAAGAACCTGAAGCGCCCCAGCCAGGAGGCCACGGTGGCCGACGAGGTGGAGCATGTCAGCGCCTACCTCCAGATCGAGCTGGCGCGCTTCACCGGGCGGCTGTCGGTGGAGATCGACGTGCCGGACGCGCTGCGCCATGCCCGGCTGCCGGCCTTCCTGCTCCAGCCGCTGGTGGAGAACGCCATCAAGCACGGCACCTCGCAGCTCCTCGGCCCCGGCCATGTCCGCATCGCGGCGCGGCGGGAGGGCGGCGACCTGCGGCTGTCGGTGGAGGACAACGCCGGCCTCTACGAGGAAAAGCCGGGCGGTGACGGGCTGGGCATGTCCATCGTGGACCGCCGCGTCCGCAACCGCTTCGGCAACGGCTACGGGGTGGATGTCGCCTGCGAGGCCGACGTCTTCACCCGCATCACCTTGCGCCTTCCCCTGGACATCCCTGCCGTCGCGGAGACCGCGCCATGATGACCGTCCTGATCGTGGACGACGAGCCGCTGGCCCGCGAGGAGTTGCGGCGCCTTCTTGAGGAGTTCCCCGACCTCCAGGTCGCCGGGGAATGCGCCAACGCCATCGAGGCCATCGGCGCGATCAACCGCCAGCCGCCCGACGTGGTCTTCCTCGACATCCAGATGCCGCGGGTCAGCGGGCTGGAGATGCTGAGCATGCTCGACCCGGAGCGGATGCCCCGCATCGTCTTCCTGACCGCCCACGACGAATACGCCGTCCAGGCCTTCGAGGAGCACGCCTTCGACTATCTGCTGAAGCCGGCGGACCCGGCCCGGCTGGCGAAGACGCTGCAACGGCTGCGCCGCGAGCGGGCGCCGCAGGACCTCGCCGTGCTGAAGGACGCCGCCCCGCTGCGGCTGATCCCCTGCACCGGCCACAACCGCATTTCCCTGCTGAAGCTCGACGAGGTGGAATGCGTGGCCTCCAAGGCGAGCGGCGTCTTCGTCGTCGGCGCCGACGGCGAGGAGCGCTTCACCGAACTGACCTTGCTGACCTTGCAGGAGCGCACCCCGCTGGTGCGCTGCCACCGGCAATATCTGGTCAATCCCGAGCGCATCCGGGAAATCCGCCTGATCGACAACGGGCTGGCGGAAATCCAGACGCTCGGCGGCCAGAGCATCCCGGTCAGCCGCCGCTTCCTCGGCCCGCTGAAGGAGCGGCTGGGCATCTGGTGAGTCTCCCTCTCCCGCCTCTCGCGCCCGCTTGCGGGCGCTGACGGCGTCAGGCGGCCCTTGGCCGCCGAGAGCCCCGGGAGAGGGAAGGGGCCCGCGCAAAGCGCGGGAAGGGTGAGGGTGCGGCAAGGATCGGCGCTTCAATCCTCGCGGTTCGACCCTCACCCGGCGCCTTCGGCGCCACCCTCTCCCGGGGCGGGAGAGGGAAAGGCAGCCCCCCAACCGCTCATCCCCGCTTTCCGACCGCTCGCCACGCCATGGCGCCACTCCTGGGAGAGCACCACACGAAGGGTGAAACCCGGCCTACCGTGACGGCAGTTCCTTCCAAGGAGAGCTGTCATGGATCACGCCCTAACATTTGTGATCGCGACACTCTGCATCCTCGCCCTCTGCTACCGCTTCTACGGCGTGTTCTTTGTGCGCAAGGTGCTCCGTGCCGATGATTCCGAGGTGACGCCGTCCCACATCCTGGCCGACGGGCGAAACTATGTTCCCACCAAGAAGTGGGTGAACGCCGGCCAGCATTTCGCGGCGATCGCCGCCGCCGGCCCGCTGGTCGGCCCCGTGCTGGCCGCGCAGTTCGGCTATCTGCCGAGCTTCCTGTGGCTGCTGATCGGCTGCGTCATCGGCGGCGCGGTGCACGACACGGTCGTGCTGTTCGCCTCGATGAAGCACAAGGGCCAGTCTCTGTCGGAGGTCGCCAAGGCCGAACTCGGCCCGGTCGCCGGCTGGTGCACCGGTCTGGCGATGCTGTTCATCATCACCATCACCATGGCCGGCCTGTCGATGGTCGTCGTCCATGCGCTGGAGCGCAACGCCTGGGGCGCCTTCGCGGTCTTCATGACGATCCCGATCGCCGTGGCGCTCGGCCTCTACGAGAAGATCACCGGCTCGTCCAAGGGCGCCACGCAGGTCGGCATCGCCGCCATCGCCGCCTCCGTCTTCGCCGGCCCCTACATCCAGGGCACGATGCTGGGCAACTGGCTGACGCTGCACGCCGAGACGGTCGCGCTGATCCTGCCGATCTACGCCTTCTTCGCCACGGCTCTGCCGGTGTGGATGCTGCTGACCCCGCGCGGCTACCTGTCGAGCTTCATGAAGATCGGCGTGTTCGGCGCGCTCGTCGTCGGCGTCGTCTTCATCAACCCGGAAATCCGCTTCCCCGCGCTCACCGACTTCATCCATGGCGGCGGCCCGGTGCTGGCCGGCCCGGTGTGGCCGTTCATCTCGATCACCATCGCCTGCGGCGCCATCTCCGGCTTCCACGCCTTCATCGGCTCGGGCACCACGCCGAAGCTGATCGACAAATGGAGCGACATCCGCACCGTGGCCTTCGGCGGCATGCTGGCGGAATGCGTGGTCGGCGTCATGGCGCTGATCGCCGCTACCTCCCTGCACCCGGCCGACTATTTCGCCATCAACTCCTCGCCCGCCGCCTTCCAGGCCCTGAACATGCAGGTCGTCGATCTGCCGCGGCTCAGCCAGGAAATCGGCCTCGACCTCTACGGCCGCACCGGCGGTGCTGTGACCCTGGCCGTCGGCATGACGGAAATCTTCACCCGCATCCCGTGGTTCGGCACGCTGGCCTCCTACTTCTTCCAGTTCGTCGTGATGTTCGAGGCGGTCTTCATCCTGACCGCGGTGGACAGCGGCACCCGCGTGGCCCGCTATCTGATCCAGGACCTGGGCGGCGACCTCTATGCCCCGCTGAAGCGTCTCGACTGGGTCCCCGGTTCGATCGCCGCGAGCGTGCTGGCCTGCGTGGCCTGGGGCTACCTGCTGACGTCGGGCGACATCAACTCGGTGTGGGCGCTGTTCGGGGTGTCGAACCAGCTCATGGCCTCGGTCGGCCTGATCATCGGCGCCACGATCATCCTGCGCCTCGGCCAGAAGCGGGTCTACATGCTGACATGCCTGGTCCCGCTGGCCTACCTGTTCGTGACGGTGAACTACGCCGGCTACTGGATGATCACCAACGTCTATCTGAACCCGCTGGCCAAGGGCTACAACGTCTTCAACGCCGGCATCTCGATCATCATGCTGTCGCTCGGCTTCGTGATCCTGATCGCCGCCCTCAAGAAGTGGAAGGAACTCCTGCGCATCCGCAAGGACGCCCTGCCTGAGACGCTGATCGCCACCCCGGCGGAATAGCCGGACACCGGGCAAGCCGCCCGGAGACGATCAAGCGCTCAACCGGAAGAGGTATCGCTGCTCCCCCAGCGGTACCTCTTCTGCATTTCTGTGGAATGGCTGGGACGGCCGTGATTCCGCGAATTACAAGGGTTGATTCACCATCCGGCGGGTGCCATCCAAGGGCCGGCGCCGTGGCCTCCCGGGCTGCGGCGCCGGTTTTTCGTGAAAGGAACAGGTGGTCGGACACATGCCGCAGGTTGCACGGTCGGTACTTTCGCTCCTGCTCGGGGTCGCTTTCCTGATGCTGGGCAACGGCGCGCTCAGCACGCTCATCGGCCTGCGGCTGGCCGGCACGGAGTCCGGCGCGGTCGCGGTCGGCCTGATCACCGCCGCCTTCTACACCGGGCTGACCGGCGGCTCCCTGTTCGCCCACCGGGTCATCACGCGGGTTGGCCACATCCGCGCCTTCGCCGCCTTCGCCTCCGTCCTGTCGGCGGCGGCGCTGTCCCACGCCCTGTTCGACGCGGTGCCGCTGTGGACCGCGCTGCGGCTGGCCGAGGGCTTCTGCATGGCCGGCCTCTACATCTGCATCGAGAGCTGGCTGAACGGCACCGCCAACAACGAGACGCGCGGGCAGATCCTGTCGCTCTACATGGTCACGCTCTACGCCGCCTCGGCGGTGGGCCAGCAGTTGCTGCAGCTGGACGACGAAGCGGGCGTGCGCATCTTCATGCTGATCGCCATTCTGCTGACGCTCGCCCTGGTGCCGGTGGCGCTGACCCGGACCACGCCGCCGACCCTGCCCAACGTGGAATCCTACGGGCTGCGGCGGCTGTACGAGGCGTCGCCGCTGGGCGTCGTCGGCGTCTTCATCAGTGGGACGGTGACCGGCTCCATCTACGGCCTCGCCCCGGTGTTCGGCGCGGCCTCCGGCTTCGGGGTGTCGGGAACGGCGCTGTTCATGAGCACCCTGATCCTGGGCGGGGTGGCGCTGCAATGGCCGCTGGGTCGGCTGTCCGACCGCTTCGACCGGCGCGCCGTCATCATCGGCTTGTCGGCGGCGCTGGCTCTGGTCAGCGTCGGCATGATCCTGGCGGAGGGCAGCGGGCGGCAGGAGACGCTGCTTCTGGTGGCGCCCTTCTTTGGTGGGCTGGCCTTCACGCTCTACCCGGTCTGCGCCGCCCACACCAACGACCACGCCGGGCCGGACAATGTGGTGTCGGTCAGCGGCGGGCTGATCCTCGCCAACTCCGTGGGGGCGATCATCGGACCGCCGCTGGCCTCGGCCGCCATGGGCTTTGCGGGGCCGGAGGCGCTGTTCGGCTTCATCGCGGCGGGGGCGGGATCGGCGACGCTCTATGGCCTGTGGCGCACGCGAATGCGCCCGCCGCCGCCCGCCGAGGCGCAGGCGAGCTTCCGCCCACTGCCCCAGACGACGCCGACCGTCACCCCTCTCGACCCGCTGGGTCCGCCTCGGCCGGAATTGGCGGCTGGGGATTGAGGGGGGTGGTGTGAAGCCCTCTCCCCCCTGGGGAGAGGGTTTGGGTGAGGGGGATTTACGCCCGACAGGGCGGAGGAAAACTATCGATCTGCGACGCGGATCGCCTTCGGTGCCCCCTCATCCTGACCTTCTCCCCAGGGGGGAGAAGGAACGTGGTCACTCCTCGACCTTTGCCGGCGCGGTGGGCTGCCAGGGGAAGGCGCCCATCGGACCCATGCCGACGCGGTCGCGCGGGATCGCCACGTCGCTCTGCATGTAGAGCGCGATCAGCTCGGCCAGCGAGCGCAGAGAGTCCGCGTGGATGCGCTCGTAGCCGTGGGAGCTGTCGATGCCGAAGCAGACCAGCGCCGTGCGGATGTCGTTGCCGGCTTCGATGGCGGCGGCGCTGTCGCAGCGGTAATAGCGGAAGACGTCGCGCTGGTGCTCGATGTCGTGCTGTTGGCACAGCGACAGCAGCTTGTGCGTCAGGTGATAGTCGAAGGGGCCGGTGCTGTCGGCCATGGCGACGGTCACGCCGAACTCGCGGCTGTTCTGGCCCATGGCGGTGGTGCCGTTGTCGATGGTCACCATCTCCGCCACGTCCTTGTGTAGGACCGACGAGGCGCCGGACCCGACCTCCTCCGAGATGGTCAGCAGCAGGTGGCAGTCCACCGGCAGCGGCAGCTTGGCGTCCAGCACGGCCTTGGCGGCGGCGAAGATCACCGCCACCCCGGCCTTGTCGTCGAGATGGCGGGAGTTGATGAATCCGCTGGCGTCGAATTCCGCCTGCGGGTCGATGGCCACGAAGTCGCCGACGTTGAAGCCGTGGGCCTGCAACGCCTCCAGCGTCTCGCAGCGTGCGTCCACCCGGATCTCCAGGTTGGTCCAGGCCACCGGCTGGGTGTCGATCTCCTCGTTGAAGGTGTGGCCGGACGCCTTCAGCGGCAGGATGGTGCCGCGGTAGCTGCCCTTGTCGGTGAAAACGGTGCAGCGCGCCCCCTCGGCGAAGCGCGCCGACCAGGTGCCGATGGGCACGACCTCCAGCCGGCCGTTCGCCTTCAGCATCTTCACCTGGGCGCCCAGCGTGTCGAGATGGGCGACCACGGCGCGGTCGGGGCTGTACTGCCGCCCCGCCAGATCGGCGCGGATGGCGCCGCGCCGGGTCAGCTCGAAGGGGATGCCCAGACGGTGCAGCTCGTCGCCGCAGAAATGCACGATCTGGTCGGTATATCCGGTCGGGCTCGGGATCTCCAGCAGGCGGCGGAGAAGGCCCGTCAGATAGTCCATGTCGATGACGGGCCGAACGATTCCGGTCCGCGTCAAGGCTGCCTGCTCCATACCACCTCCTGAACGGTCACGCCCGCGGATCGACTGCGGAGTAGGGGAAGAGAAGATCGAGGAAGCGTTCGGCGGTCGGCTGCGGTTCATGGTTGGCAAGGCCGGGCCGCTCGTTCGCCTCGATGATCGCGTAGTCGGCCCCCAGAAGGTCGGGGATCAGAAGATCCAGGCCGACCACCGGAATGTCGAGCGCGCGCGCCGCCTCCACCGCCGCATCCACCACGCGATGGTGCAGACGGTCGGTGATGTCGTGCAGCGTGCCGCCCGTGTGCAGGTTGGCCGTCTTGCGGACGGCCAGCGCCTGACCCTCCGGAAGGACCGAGTCCATGGAGAAACCGGCATCCCGCACGCAACGTTCCGTCTCCTCGTCCATCGGGATGCGGCTTTCCCCGCCGGTTGCGGCGGCGCGGCGGCGGCTCTGCGCTTCGATCAGCTGCGCGATGCTGCGGTCGCCGGTGCCGACGATCTCCGCCGGGCGGCGCACCGCGGCGGCGACGACGCGATAGTCGATGACCAGAATGCGCACGTCCTGGCCCTGCACGAACTGCTCCAGCAGGACCGTGTCGCAGATCTTCCTCGCCTTGCCCACGGCCCAGGCCAGCGTCTCCGCGTCGCGCACGTCCACGGTGATGCCCTGGCCCTGCTCGCCGCGGGCGGGCTTCACGACGACGCTGCCGTGGCGCTCCAGGAAGGCGGCGTTGTCGTCCATGCCGGCGGCGGTCATCTGGTCGGGGACCGACAGACCGGCCCGCAACAGCGTGCGCCGGGTCACCGCCTTGTCGTCGCAGCGGAACAGCGCCACCGCCGAGGTCAGCTCGCTGAGGCTTTCGCGGCACAGGATGCTGCGCCCGCCGAAGCTGAGGCGGAACAGGTTGGACTCCGCGTCCACCACCTCCACCCCGATGCCGCGGCGCCGGGCCTCGTTGATGATGATCATGGCGTAAGGGTTGAGGCTGGCCTCCACCGCCGGACCGGCGAACAGCTTCTCGTTGATCGAATTCTTGGTCTTCAGCGCGAAGACCGGAACCCGCCGGAAGCCCAGCTTCTCGTACAGCGCGATGGCGTTCGCGTTGTCGTGCAGGACCGACAGGTCCATGAAGCTGCGCCCGCGCTCCTTGAAATGCTCGGCCAGCGCGCGGACCAGCGCCTCGCCGATGCCGGGATAGGCCGCCTGCGGATCGACCGCCAGGCACCACAGGGAGGAACCGTTCTGCGGGTCCTTGAAGGCCCGGACATGGTCCACGCCGGTGACCGAGCCGATGACCGCCCCGCTGACCGGGTCGGTGGCGATCAGGTGGGTCAGCACGCGGCTGTCACGCTCCGCCCAGCAGAATTCCGGGTCCATGGTGACCATGCCGCGGGCGCCGTAGATGCGGTTCACGGCGTCGACATCCTGGCGGCCGCGCAGCGTCTCGATGGCGAAGCCGCGCGTCTCGCTCCCCGGCCGGAAACCGGCCAGCCGCAGGCGGTAGGTGTGGGAGGGATCGAGGAACAGCTCGGTCGGCGCCCGGGCCAGCACGACGTGGGGGTCCTCCAAATACAGCGCGATGTCGCGCCGGCCCGGCCCCTCCTGGCGCATCGCTGCGATCAGTTCGCCGACATCGGGAAAGGTGTTGGCGAACAGCAGGCGGCCCCAGCCGCAATTCACCACCGCGCGCGGCGTCGGCCCAAGCCCGGCCCCCGTCCGGCGGTTCGGGCGCGGCGAGTCCTCGTCCATCAGGGCGGAGACCAGGGCGCGTTCGATCCGGAAGGGCGTCTGGTTGCGATTCTGCATCGTCATCATGCGGTGTTCAGATCCCGTGGGTTTGCAGCCAGAACTCCAACAGGGCGGCCTGCCAGAGCTTCGAGCCGCGAAGCGGCGTGATGTGGGTTTCCGGATCGCTGAACAGGCGGTCCAGATAGGCCGGCTGGAACAGAGCGCGCTCCCGCGCGGCGGGCTGGTTCAGCACGTTGCGCACCAGTTCCAGATAGGGGCCGCGCAGATACTTCAGCGCCGGAACGGGGAAATAGCCCTTCGGCCGGTCGATGACCTCGGAGGGCACGACCTTGCGCGCCGCCTCCTTCAGCACGTATTTGCCGCCATCGCGCACCTTCAGCTCCGGTGGGACGCGGGCGGCCAGTTCGACCAGATCATGGTCGAGGAAGGGGACACGGCCCTCCAACCCCCAGGCCATGGTCATGTTGTCGACCCGCTTCACCGGGTCGTCGACCAGCATGACCGTGGTGTCGAGGCGCAGCGCCTTGTCCACCGAACGATCGGCGCCGGGCCGGGCGAAGTGGGCGGCGACGAAGGCGCTCGCCGCGTCCTCGTCGGCCAGATACTGCGGGTTCAACGCCTCGGCCATCTCCGAGCGGTTGCGGTCGAAGAAGACCTTGGCGTAGGTGGACAGCGGGTCGGCCGCCCCCATCATCGGCGGGTACCAGTGGTAGCCCGCGAAGATCTCGTCGGCGCCCTGGCCGCTCTGCACCACCTTCACATGCTTGGCGACCTCCTGCGACAGCAGGAAGAAGCCGATGGCGTCGTGGCTGACCATCGGCTCCGACATCGCCCGCACGCAGTCCTGAAGGGCGGGCAGGGCGCGGTTGCTGTCGATGAACAGCTTGTGGTGGTCGGTCTGGAAGCGCTGGGCGATCAGATCGGAATACTGGAACTCGTCGCCCTTCTCCTGGCCCACCGTCTCGAAGCCGATGGAGAAGGTCTGCAGGCCGGTCTGCCCGGCCTCGGCCAGCAGGGCGACGATGACGGAGCTGTCCAGCCCGCCCGAGAGCAGCACGCCGACCGGCACGTCGGCGACCAGACGCCGCTCCACCGCCTTGCGCAGCGTGGACAGCACGGCGTCCTGCCAGTCGCCCTCCGACATCCGCTCGTCGCCGGGCTGCGGTCCGAAGACCGGCTCCCAATAGGTTTCCTCGATGCGGCGCCCGTCCGGCTCCAGCGTCAGCAGGGTGGCCGGCGGCAGCTTGCGCACGCCCTTCAGGATCGTCCCCGGCGCCGGCACGACGGCGTGGAAGCTCATATACTGGTAGAGCCCCACCGGGTCGATCGCGGTGTCGATGTCGCCACCGGCCAGCAGGGCGGGCAGGGTGGAGGCGAAGCGCAGCCGCCCCGCCGTTTCGGACAGGTAGAGCGGCTTGATGCCCAGCCGGTCGCGGCCCAGCGTGACGCGCCCACTGTCACGCTCCCAGATGGCGAAGGCGAACATGCCGTAGAGCCGCTCGACGAAGCGGCGGCCCCAGGCGTGATAGGCTTTCAGCAGGACTTCGGTGTCGCCGTGCGAGAAGAAGCGGTAGCCCTTGGCCTCCAGCTCCGCCCGCAGTTCCGGGTAATTGTAGATGCAGCCGTTGAAGACGATGCCGAGGCCCAACTCGGGGTCGGTCATCGGCTGCTGCGCCGCCTCGGACAGGTCGATGATGCTCAGCCGCCGGTGGCCGAAAGCCATCCGGCCATGGGCGAAGACGCCTTGCCCGTCAGGGCCGCGCAACGCCAGGGCTTCGGTCATCGAGCCGACCGCGGACGCGGAGGCCGGGCGAGAATCGAAGCGGATTTCCCCGCTGATGCCGCACATTGTAAGAAATATCTCCGTATTCGAATGGACTGGACGCCGGCAAAAAACGCTTGGAAACGGCGAAGGACCGGCGCCACCCCTCAACAGGCGTGCAGCTTGATCGTCGCAAGGTTGGGGCCTGCCTTGCACAGGGTATCAGGGGTAGGGCGCGCCGAACGACCGGAGGGGAGCGGCCCGAAAAGGGAGTATCGGGGCTACCCCATAGGGCCGGGATCGCCGCACGGCCGGAGAAAGCCAGGGGGTGCGGTGCCCCAAAGCGCATTGGTGGGAGTGGGGTTTTTAAGATTAACCCTTTTGCGCACAAGAGAGAGGATTAGACGTCTAATCGTGCAGCCGCCAACGCGGCGCCGAGTTCGCGGGCGGCGTGGCGCAGGGCGCCCGGCTCGTGGCCGGTGAAGCCCAGCATCAGCGCCTGCAGGGGCGGGGCAGCGATGTGCATCGGGCTGACCGGGCGGACGGCGATGCCGCGCCGGGCCGCCACCGCCTCGACAGCGCGGTCCGACAGGCCGGGGCGCAGGCAGGCGATCAGCTTCATCCCCTGCTCCGGCACTTCCGCCTCCATCCAGGGGGAGAGATGGGCGCCGATGGCGTCGGCCAGCGCATCCCGCGCGGCCGTGTAGCGGCGGCGCATGCGGCGCAGGTGCGGGCCGAAATGACCGTCGTTCAGGAAATCCGTCACCACGCCCGTATAGAGCGTCGCCGGGTGCCAGTCGGTCAGGCGGCGCATGGCGAGCACCGGTTCCAGCAACTCGGGCGGCAGCACGGCGTAGCCGAGCCGCAGGCCGGGAAACAGGACCTTGCTGAAGGTGCCGACATAGATGACCCGTCCGCCGCCGTCGATCCCCTGGAGCGAGGCGAGCGGACGGCCCGCGTAGCGGAACTCGCTGTCGTAATCGTCCTCCAGCACCCAGGCGCCGGCCGTGCGCGCCCAGGCCAGAAGCTCCATCCGCCGCGCCATCGACAGCACGACCCCCAGCGGGTAATGAGAGGACGGCGTGACATAGGCCAGCCGGGCGTCCGGCGCGGCGGCGACTCCCGCCGCCACCGTCATTCCCTGCCCATCGACGAGCACCGGCACGACGCGCGCCTGTGCCGCTTCCAGCGCGGCGCGCACCGCGGGGTAGCAGGGGTCTTCCAGCCACACCGGATCGCCGGGCCGCAGCAGCACACGCAGCACGAGGTCGATGGCCTGTTGGGCGCCGGCGGTGATCACCACCTGCTCGGGCTCGCAGCGCACCGCCCGCGCGTTCTGGAGATAGCGGGCGATGGCCTGCCGCAGCGCCGCCGGTCCGCCGGGTTCGCCATAGCCGAGCATGTCCGGGTCGGGACGCTGCAAATGCCGCAGGGTCAGGCTGCGCCAGATCCGCAGGCTGCGCTCATCCAGCGCGCACCGCCCCGTGCTGAAGGGCAGGGTGCCGAAGGGGGTTGCCGGTGGCGGCGGCGAGGGCGTGCGGCGGGATGGTTCCGGCGGCGGAATCTCCAGCCCGTCCGGCAGGTCGCGGGACACGAAGCTGCCCGCCCCGACGCGCCCCTCGATGAAGCCCTCGGCCAGAAGCTGCTCATAGGCGGCGACCACCGTGTTGCGGGCGACGCCGAGCCGTTCGGCAAGGGCGCGCGTCGGCGGCAGCTTCCCTCCGGGCGGCAGGGAGCCGGACAGGATGGCGCGGCGCAGCGCGCCGTAGACCTGCCGCAGCAGCGGCTCCCCACCCGTCCGGTCGATGGGGAGGAGCATCAGGTCGGAGAGATCGGCGGGCATCGGATTGGTCCAGTCGACAAGGTCGGAATTGGCTCTCACGCCGGACCAATGGCTAGGCTCTAATGGCGTCGTTGTCCACCGCCGCGAAGTGAGTTCCGCGATGTCCGAGGCCGTTCCGTCCGACAGCTATCCCGTCACCGACCGCAACCGGGTCAAACGCCTGCACGAGCGGGGGCGCTACGATCGGGACTCCGTCCACGCCATCCTCGACGGGGCGATGATCGCGCACATCGCCTACGTGATCGACGGGCAGCCCTACTGCACCCCCACCGCCTTCTGGCGGGAGGGGGAGCATCTCTACTGGCACGGTTCCTCGGCCAGCCGGATGCTGCGGGCGCAACGCGACGGCCTGCCGGTCTGCCTGACCGTGACGCATCTCGACAGCCTCGTGCTGGCCCGCAGCGGGTTCAACCATTCGGCGGATTACCGGTCCGCCATGTGCTTCGGCACCGCGCGCATCGTCGAGGAGCCGGAGGCCAAGGCCCGCGCGCTCGACGCCATGGTCGACCGCTTCTATCCGGGACGCAGCGCCGAATTGCGGGCCGGCACGGCGCAGGAGATCAAGGCGACCATGGTCGTCGGCATGGCGATCGAGGAGGCGAGCGCCAAGGTGCGGAGCAAGGGCCTGTCCGACGAGGGAGAGGACATGGACCTGCCCATCTACACCGCCCGCTACCCGGTGGCTCAGGTGATCGGCGCCGCCGAGCTTTGCCCGCGGCTTCCCGCCGACACACCGGTCCCGCCGGGGCAGGCGGGCTTTACCGCCGGCCGCCGGCTGGACGAGCTGATGCTGGAAAACCACCGCATCCGGTTCGGCGGGGAGTAACGCGCCCCTTCTCCGCGTCCGGGGTCACCGCGTCCGGCGCCACTCGCCGTCGATGGTGTAGGGCGCCGAGCGGCGGCGGCCATAGGACGGGCCGCCGTGCGACGAATGGCCGTCCAGATGCTCGGCCAGGATCGCCATGTTCTTGCGGTTGGCCTTCCAAAACACGTCGGCGATGTTGCCGGCCACTGGGACGGCGCTGATCAGGCTGTCCATCGCGACGTTGCCCACCATGCGCAGCAGCTTACCGCGCGGCACGCCGAGCCTCCAGGCCTCGCGGATAAGATAGCCGGACACCGCGGTGGTGGCGAGGTTGCCGAAGCCGGGCACCAGACCCAACACCGCGTCGGCGCCGAAGGTGATGTTGGTCCCCGGCACGCGGATGGCGCTGTCCATCGTTCGTGCCAGCCATTCAAGCCGCTGGCGCGCGGCAAAATGCGCCGTCTCGCCGTGGGCGGAACCGTAACGGAAGGAAGAAAAAGAGGTAGCGGTCATACGGACCCTCCAGAAGGGGACGGTTGCGCCGTCCGCTCAAGTGAAGGGCTCCGACATCGCGGTCCGTACCAAGTGGACCGCCAGAGGGGCCCGGAGCCAGTCCCGCACAGATGGCCCGGTCATCCCGCCCGCGCAAGACCCGCCCGGTATATTTTCGTATGAGTACGGTGAGTTCATCCCCGGTTTCTGAAAAACGATCACAGAAGCATCAGAAAAGCCGGCAGGCCGCCAAGAACCGCTCCCTGGGAGCCGCCCCACAGAACGTCGCCCTGCTCCACCGACCGGCGCAGAGCCGGGTTGGTGCCGCGCAGCTGGCACAAGGCGAAGATGGCGGCGTTCAGCGGGCCGGCCAGGGCGAACCACAGGATCCAGGACGGCATGCCGCCGAGCCACACGGCGGGGGCAAGCATCAGGGCGGTGCGCCCGGTCCAGGACAGGCCGCGGAACAGCAGCGCCTCCCATGACCAGACCCCGCGTGGGCCGACCGGGCCGAAGGGCAGGAGATGCTGTCCGACGAGCGTCGCTCCGGCGGTGGCGACGCCGACGACCAGCGCCTGATTGGTCGGCATGGCCAGCGACCACAGGGCGGTGCTCAGCAGAGTCGCCGGGACGCTCCACAGCAGCAGGCGGGACAGGGCTCCCGTCTGGCGGCTGAGCGCGCTGAGAAAGAAACTGCCGAGGAGGGAACAGGTGACGGTGAGCAGGACCGCGGCGAACAGCAGATAGTCGATGACGAACTGTTCCGTCAGCATCACCATAGCCGTGCTCCCCCACCGGTTCTTTGTTCGTATTCCCCTCAATTACGGTGGGGCGCGACCGGCTCGGCGTCAATGGAAATCACCCTGATTTTTGCAGGGCTCGCCTTCTCATTCCGTCCGTCTCAGCAGATCGAGAAACCGCTCCAGCACCAGATTGGCCTGCGCGCCTTTCCTGGTGACCGCTTGGAATTCCTGGGCGTAGTGGAAGCGTTCCGGCAGCAGGGCGCGCATCGCCCCGCGTTCGACCCACTGCCGCGCGTAATGGGTGGGCAGGAAGCCGACGTAGCAGCCGGTCAGGATGAGGAAGGCCACGCCCTCGCGGTCGGTCGCGGTGGCGGTGGTTGTCAGCGCCCGCTGCACCCCCGCCGCCTCCGGCACCTGCTGCGCCTCGGTCGGTGCGACGGCGTCGGCGGCCTCCACCGCGGCGTCGGGCACCGTCTCAGCATCGAACAGCGGGTGGCCGCGCCCGCAATAGAGGCGCGACTCCTCCTGATACAGGGGGTAGCGGTCCAGGCCGGGCAGGGCGCGCCGCGCCGGGACCACGCCGACCTGCAGCCGTCCGTCGAGCACGCCGCGCTCGATCTCGTTGGGCGGGATCATGCGGATGTTCACCCGCACCTCCGGCCCCTGTTGCTTGAGACCGCGCAGGGCATTGGTCACCCGCATCTTCGGCATGGTGACGAGGTTGTCGGTGATGCCGATGTTCAATTCCCCGCGCAGCCGCCCATGCGCGGCGTTGATCTCGCTGCGGAAGCTCTCCAGACCGGCGAACAGGCGCAGCGCCGCCTCGTAGGCCATGCGCCCCTCGTCGGTGAGCAGGAAACCCGCCCGCCCGCGCCGGCACAGGCGCAGCCCCAGCCGCCGCTCCAGATCGGCCATGTGCAGGCTGATGGCGGCGCGGCTGATGTTCAGTTCCACCTCCGCCGCGGAAAAGCCGCCGCACTCCACCACCGTCGTGAAGACGCGCAGCAGGCGCAGGTCGGCGTCGTTGAGGCCACTCAGGGGGCGGGCGGGCTTGGTCATTGATAGGTAAGCGGATGCTTGTGTAAGGTTTGAATGGTTTGGATTTAACCGCAACCAAGCTTCCGCGCACACTGTTTTCCGGCGTGGCCCGTCACGCCCACCCGAACCAGCAGGAGTGCCGCCCGATGCCGCCGTTGGACGAGAGCCAGAAAGCCGGAACCGCCCCGACCGCCGGGCTGACGCGCGCGGAGCTGGACGCCCACTGGATGCCCTTCACGGCGAACCGCGAGTTCAAGGCGAACCCGCGCCTGATCGCCCGCGCCGAAGGCGCCTGGTACTGGGACGCCGAAGGGCGGAAAATCTACGACAGCCTGTCCGGCCTGTGGTGCTGCGGCGCCGGGCACGGCCGCCGCGAGATCAGCGAGGCGGTGGCCCGCCAGATTGGGGAGCTGGACTACAGCCCGGCCTTCCAGTTCGGCCACCCGGCGGCCTTCAAGCTGGCGCACAAGCTGGCCTCGATGACGCCGGCCGGGCTGGACCATGTGTTCTTCGTCAATTCCGGGTCGGAGGCGACCGATACGTCGCTGAAGATGGCGCGGGCCTATTGGCGGCTGAAGGGCCAGCCGACCAAGACCAAGCTGATCGGCCGGTCCAAGGGCTATCACGGCGTCAATTTCGGCGGCATCAGCCTGGGCGGCATCGGCGGCAACCGCAAGCTCTTCGGCTCGGGCGTCGAGGCCGACCATCTGCCGCACACGCTGCTGCCCCAGAACGCCTTCACCAAGGGTCTGCCGGAGCAGGGCGCCGCATTGGCCGACGCGCTGGAGGAGCTGGTCGCTCTGCACGACGCCTCCAACATCGCCGCGGTGATCGTGGAGCCGCTGGCTGGATCGGCGGGCGTGCTGCCGCCGCCCAAGGGCTACCTGCAGCGGCTCCGTGCACTGTGCGACAAGCACGACATCCTGCTGATCTTCGACGAGGTCATCACCGGCTTCGGCCGCATGGGCGCGGCCTTTGGCGCCGACGCCTTCGGCGTGGTCCCCGACATCATGAACGTCGCCAAGGGCCTGACCAACGGCGCGGTGCCGATGGGCGCGGTTGTTGCCAGCCATGAGATCTACCAGACCTTCATGGACAACGGCGGCGCCAACTACATGGTCGAGTTCCCGCACGGCTACACCTATTCAGCCCATCCCGTGGCCTGCGCCGCCGGACTCGCCGCGCTGGAGCTGTTCGAGCGGGACCGGCTGGCCGAGAAGGCGGCGGCGCTCGCCCCGCATTTCGAGACGGTGCTGCACGGGTTGAAGGGGCTGAAACACGTCACCGACATCCGCAACTACGGGCTTGCCGGCGCGGTGCAGATCGCGGCCCTGCCGGGCGAGCCGGCCCGCCGCCCCTACGAGATCGCCATGCATTGCTGGAAGGCGGGCTTCTACGTCCGCTTCGGCGGCGACACGCTGCAGTTCGGCCCGCATTTCATCAGCGAGCGCGAGGACCTCGACCGGCTGATGAACGCCGTTTCCGACGCCATCCAGGCGACCGCTTGAGGAGGATGGGAAAGCAATGACCCTCGTTCCGCACCTCATCGGTGGCGTGGCCGACGCCCCCGCCGACAGCCGCACCGCCGACATCATGAATCCGGCGACGGGCGAAACCGTGGGCCGCGTCCCGCTCGCCAGCCGCGCCACCATGGAATCGGCCATCGCCGCGGCTGAGGCCGCCTTCCCGGCGTGGCGGGCGACGCCGCCGGGCAAGCGGGCGCGGGTGATGTTCCGCTTCCGCCAACTGCTGGAGGACAACGCCGACCGCATCTGTGCGGCGATCACGCGGGAGCACGGCAAGACTCTGGAGGACGCCCGCGGCGAGTTGACCCGCGGCATCGAGAATGTCGAATACGCCTGTGGCATCGCCGACCTGCTGAAGGGCGAGCATTCCAAGAATGTCGGGCCGGGCATCGACAGCTGGTCGGAGTTCCAGCCGCTGGGCGTCGTGGCGGGCATCACCCCTTTCAACTTCCCGGCCATGGTCCCGCTGTGGATGTTCCCGGTCGCCGTGGCCTGCGGCAACAGCTTCATCCTGAAGCCGTCGGAGCGCGACCCCAGCGCCTCCCTGCTCGTCGCGCAGTTTGCGCAGGAAGCCGGTCTGCCGCCGGGCGTGCTGAACGTCGTCCACGGCGATAAGGAGGCGGTGGACACGCTGCTGACCGACCCGCGCGTCCAGGCGGTCAGCTTCGTCGGCTCCACACCCGTCGCCGAGCATGTCTACGCCACTGGCACCGCCCACGGGAAACGGGTGCAGGCGCTGGGCGGAGCCAAAAACCACGCCATCGTCATGCCCGACGCCGACCTCGACAACGCGGTCAGCGCCATCATGGGGGCGGCCTACGGCTCCTGCGGGGAGCGCTGCATGGCAATCTCCGTGGTCGTCGCGGTGGGCGACGCGACCGCCGACCGCGTGGTGGCGATGCTGGCGGAGCAGGTGCGCGGCCTGAAGGTCGGGGCGGGGACCGGCAGCGGTTGCGACATGGGTCCCCTGGTCACCCGCGCCCATTTCGAGAAGGTAAAGGGCTTTGTCGACCAGGGCGTCGCCGAAGGGGCGGAACTGGTGGTTGACGGCCGCGGGCTGGTGGTGCCGGGGCATGAGGGCGGCTTTTTCCTCGGCGGCTGCCTGTTCGACCGGGTGACACCGGACATGAGTGTCTACCGGGAGGAAATCTTCGGCCCGGTCCTCTGCGTCGTTCGCGTGAAAACGATGCAGGAGGGCATGGACCTGATCGACGCCCACGAGTACGGCAACGGCACCTGCCTGTTCACCCGAGACGGCGAGGCCGCGCGCTACTTCACCGACGTGATCAAGGTCGGCATGGTCGGCGTCAATGTGCCGCTGCCGGTGCCGGTGTCCTACCACAGCTTCGGCGGCTGGAAGCGGTCGCTGTTCGGCGATCTGGCGGCCTACGGGCCGGACGGCGTGCGCTTCTACACCCGGCGCAAGACGATCACCCAGCGCTGGCCGGCCGGCGGCGTGCGCGAGGGCGCGCAGTTCTCCTTCCCGTCGATGAAGTGAAGGACGCGTGTTTCCCCTCTCCCCTCTGGGGAGAGGGTTAGGGTGAGGGGGTTGCGCTTGTGCCGAACGCTCCGCCATGCGCAACCCCCTCACCGGCTCTCAGCGGATGCCCATAGGCATCCGCCTGACGCCGTCAGCGCTGGCCTTCCGCCAGCGCGAGAGGCCCTTCGGGCCACCCTCTCCCCGGAGGGGAGAGGGCTGAAGAGGCTACATCAGCGGCAGACCGTCCTTGAACGCGGCCTTCACGTCGGCGCCGCGCACCTCGGCCAGCCGCAGCCAGTCGAGGAAATCGCCGTGCCGCTCGACATGGGCGGCCAGACCCAGCGTGTGCTCGCGCGCCAGACGCTCCGCCAATTCGCCGTCACGCCGTTCCAGCGCCCGGATGATGTCGCGGTGCTCGTGCATCGACTGTTCGGCCCGGTTGTCCTGCCGGATCGACAGCTTGCGGATGGCCCGCATGTGGATGAACAGGTTGTCGGTCAGCGTCTCCAGGATGCGCGCCCGGCTGAGCCGGATGATCGCCTTGTGGAACTCGATGTTGGCGTCGGAATACTCCTGGATGTTGTCGGACGGGGCCTGCTCCTCGAAGCTGCGGAAGATGTCCCACAGCGTGCTGATGTCCTCGGCGGTGGCGCGTTCGGCGGCGAGGCGGGTCGCCATGCTTTCCAGTGCCGCCCAGGCGATGATCATCTCGATGATCTCGGTCTTGGTCTTGCGGACGATGTAGATCCCCCGCCGCGGCTCCAGCCGCACCAGACCCTCCTGCTCCAGCAGGGTCAGGGCTTCGCGGATCGGCGTGCGGCTGACGCCCAGCAGGCCGCTGAGCTGGCGCTCGTCCAGCCGGACGTCGCCGGGGTGGTCGTAGATGTCCATCTGGATGATGGCCTGCTTCAGCCGTCGGTAAACCTGGTTGCGGAAGGTGGCTCCGGAATCCAGCGGCTGGACGGTCAATTCGGGTGGCGGCATCGGGCTGCTCCTTCGATGGGGCGGACGGCCGGGAAATCACCCGACGAAGCGGTTCCGGTTGAGATGCTCCTCCACGCGCTTCACACCGCTGATGCCGCTCGCCGCGGTGTGCAGGGCGCGGCGCTGCTCCTCGCTGTCGACCATGCCCCAGAGCTGCACGACCCCGTCGTTGACGACGATGTTGATCCGATCGAGGTCCACCCAGGACTGTCCGTCCAACGCCTCCAGCAGCGCGGCGCGGATCGCCTCGTCGCCGGACGCGCCGAAGCCGGTCCCGCCGCGCCGGTTGCGAAGCAGCCCGTGCAGCAGGTTGGCCCGGCTGATGATTCCGACCGGACGCCCGTCGACCAGGACGGGGGCGCGTTTGATCCGCTTGTCCTCCATCAGGTCGGCGATCTCGGCGATCTCCGTGTCGGGCGCGACGGCCTGGACCGGGCGCGACATGACGTCGCGCGCGCGGCGTCCATGGGTCTTCAGGAAGTCGGCGGCCTGCACGTTGCGGCCCACCAGCATCTCCAGCCAGCGGGCGCGCGGACGGTCGGTTCCCGTCTCCACCCGGCGCAGAAGGTCCCCCTCGCTGATGATGCCGACCGCGCGGCCGTCCTGGTCCACCACCGGCAAGCCGCTGATCCGATGGGTCAAAAGCAGTTCCGCGATGTCCGGCACGGGGGTGTCCAGCGACACCGTGATGACCGGCGATGTCATGACATCCTTCGCTTGCATCTCGACGTTCCTCCCTGAACTGGCGGTGCGGAGCCTGTGTCCGGCTCCTGCTGCGTATCTGGTATACGAAATGATATGTTTCTTATCCCTTGCTCCCCAACGGACTTTGCGCCATTCCTGCCGCAGCGCAGCATAGGTGTGGTCAGAGTCCGGAGTTCCCGATGTTGGAGAGTCTTGCCGTCGTGTTCGCCCTGGCCGGGTTGGCCGCCGTGGTGACCGAGATTTTGCGGAACGATCCGGGCCTCATCTCCGAGATCACCACCGACGTGCGCGCCATGGCCCTGCCGGGCCGTTTCCGGGCGGTGCGGGGCGACCGCTGCCGCGAGCCCCGTCGCCCGTCCTCCTGCTGACGGCTTCTCAGGCCGGATCGGTCTCCACCACGGCGCGGCGGCGGTTGATGCTGCGGGCCATCAGGAAACCGGCCATCATCACCCCCAACGCCGCGACGAAGGGCGCCGTCCCGGTCAGCACCGGAAGGCTTTCCGTCACGTGGGAATGGATGCTCGGGTCGGTGAGGATGACCTCCGCCGCGATGTAGCCGAGCAGCCCGGCGCCGGCATAGACCAGGGCCGGCAACCGTTCGATGGCTTTCAGGATCAGGGTGCTGCCGAAGACGATCAGCGGAATGCTGATGGCCAGCCCGAGGATCAGCAGGACCGTGTTGCCGTGCGAGGCGGCGGCGATGGCGATGACGTTGTCCAGACTCATCACCGCGTCGGCGATGACGATGGTGCGGACCACCCCCCACAGACCGGCGGAGGTTCCGGAGTGCGCCGCCTGCTCCTCCTCCTCGGTGGGCAGCATCAGCTTGATGGCGATCCAGAACAGCAGCACCCCGCCGATGATCTTCAGGTACGGGATGGCCAGCAGATAGGCGATGATGACGGCGAACAGCACGCGCAGCACGATGGCCGCCGCGGTGCCGAGGAAGACGCCGATCTTCTGCTGCTTCGGCGGAAGCGAGCGGCAGGCCAGCGCGATGACCAGCGCGTTGTCGCCGCTCAGCAGAATGTCGATCCAGATGATCTGGAGCAGAGCGATCATGAAATCGGACGTGTCCATCGTCCCGAACCCCCCGATGTGAGAAGAAATCCCCCCGCCGGTCGTCCCGTCCCGGAGGCCGGCGGGGGAGTGGGTGGAGCTGGTTTGCAGGGATGCCCTATTTCACGGGGAGGACCTGGGTCCCGCCATCCTGCCGGGACTGGCGCTTGCGCAGCAGGGCGGAGATCACCGGCCAGAACAGCATGACCAGCGCCAGCGTGACGATGCTGCCGACCAGCGGGTTGGACCAGAAGATCGCCAGATCGCCCTGCGACACCAGCATGGCCTGCCGGAAGGAGCTTTCCGCCATGTCGCCCAGCACCAGGGCCAGCACCAGCGGGGCCAGCGGGTAGGACAGCTTCTTAAAGACGTAGCCGACGACGCCGAACACCAGCATCATGACGATGTCGAGGAAGGCGTTGTGCACGGTGTAGGCGCCGACCGCGCAGATCACCACGATGACGGGTGCGATGATGCTGAAGGGGATGCGCAGGATCGAGGCGAAGACCGGAACCGTGGTCAGCACCACGATCAGCCCGGCGATGTTGCCCAGATACATGCTGGCGATCAGGCCCCAGACGAACTCCTTCTGCTCGACGAACAGCAGCGGGCCGGGCTGGAGCCCCCAGATCAGCAGGCCGCCCAGCAGCACCGCCGCGGTGGGCGAGCCGGGGATGCCCAGGGTCAGCATGGGCAGAAGCGCGCTGGTGCCGGCGGCGTGGGCCGCGGTTTCCGGAGCGACCACGCCCTCGATCTCGCCGTTGCCGAAATTCTGGCGGTTCTTGGAGAAGCGCTTGGCGAGGCCGTAGCTCATGAAGGAGGCGGGGGTGGCGCCGCCGGGCGTGATGCCCATCCAGCAGCCGACGATGGAGCCGCGGATAGCGGTCACCCAGTAGCGGGGCAAGCTCTTCCAGGTCTCCCAGACGACCTTGGCGTTGATCTTCGCGCTCTTGCCCTTGAAGGCCAGCCCCTCCTCCATGGTCAGGAGGATTTCACCGATGCCGAACAGGCCGATGACCGCGATCAGGAAGTCGAAGCCGCGCAGCAGTTCCACCGACCCGAAGGTCATGCGCAACTCGCCGGTCACGCTGTCCAGCCCGACTGCGGCCAGCGCGAAGCCCAGCATCATGGCGCACAGCACCTTGAAGGGGGATTCGCTGCCCATGCCGACAAAGCTGCAGAATGTCAGGAGCTGGACCGCGAAGAACTCCGCCGGGCCGAAGCGCAGGGCGAAGCCGGCGATCACCGGGGCCAGGAAGGTGATGAGCAGGACCGCCACGAACGCCCCGAAGAAAGACGAGGTGAAGGCCGCCGTCAACGCTTCGCCCGCATGGCCCTTCTGCGCCATAGGGTGCCCGTCGAAGGTGGTCGCCACCGACCATGGTTCGCCCGGTATGTTGAACAGGACCGAGGTGATGGCCCCGCCGAACAGCGCTCCCCAGTAGATGCAGGAGAGCATGATGATGGCGGAGGTCGGCGACATGCTGAAGGTCAGGGGCAGCAGGATTGCCACCCCGTTCGCCCCGCCCAGCCCCGGCAGCACGCCGATCAGGACGCCCAGCGTGATGCCGATGAACATGTAGGCGATGTTCATGGGGTCGGCGAGCACGCCGAACCCCTCTATGAGTGACCCGAGCGCTTCCAAGTTTCCCTCCCTTTCCGGCATCCGCGCCCGTTCCGTTTGGAAGGTCGCGTCTTGAGCGCGCAGGACGGGGTTCGTCCCCGCCGCATGGGCTGGTTCGTCGCGGATGCCCGCCGCTGCTTCGGTGTGCGCGGCCGTTCCCGCGGCCGCCCCGACTTTTAAAAAACTGGACTCGTCAGAACCCGAACATCGTCTCGACCGGCCCCTTGGGAAGCGGTACCAGGAACCAGATCTCGAACATCACGAAGAGGCCCGCGGGCACGAGGATAGAGACGGGCAGGATCGTCTTGAGCGGATACTTGCCCACCCAATGCATGAAGAAGGCGATGAACAGCACCGCCGACAGATAGATGCCCAGGAAGGCGGTGAGGACCACGAAGACGGCGCTGGGGACCAGCACCTGGAGAACCAGGGCGAGCTGGTGCTTCTCGACGAAGGCGGTGCGCTCGCCGCTGTGGCGCCGGAGGTTGACGGCCAGCGTGGCCAGACTGCTGACCAGCATGATCAGGCCGACATAGAAGGGGAAGTAGCCGGCCTTCGGCCCGTCGGACCCCCAGCCGTTGCCGACGCGGACGCTGTCGGCCATCACCACGATGGCGACCAGGGCGAACAGCCCGGCGACGACGATCTCCATGGTCCGGTTCGAGACGACCGGATCACTGTTCTGCGTTCCATGCTCCATGGCTCACTCCCACGAAAACCCGCAAGGTGGGGGAGGGCGCCCGGGGCGCGATGCCCCGGGGGCCGCGCGTCGGACGAGGAGGGCTATTGCTTGGTGAAGCCCGCCTTGTCCATCAGCGTCTTGTGCTGGGTTTCCGCCGCGGTCAGCCAGCTCTTGAACTCGTCGCCGGTCTTGAAGCTGACGTTGAAGGCCCCCTTCGCCATGAAGTCCTTCCACTCCTCCGTCTCGCGGACCTTCTTGAAGAGGTCCACGTAATAGGCGATCTGGTCCGGCGTGACGCCCGGCCCCATGAAGATGCCGCGCAGCATGGTGTATTCCACGTCCAGCCCGGATTCCTTGCAGGTCGGGATGCTGTTCCACGATTTGCCGTCGGCCACCGGCTCCTTCAACGGAATGCGCTCCTTGTCGAAGACGCAGAGAGGCCGAAGCGCGCCGGCCCGCCATTGCGACACCGCCTCGATCGGGTTGTTGACGCTGGCGTTGATGTGGTTGCCGACGAGCTGGGCCGCGACGTCGCCGCCGCCCTTGTAGGGGACGTAGGTGAAGGTGACGCCCGCCGACTGCTCGATGGCGGCGGTGATGATCTGGTCCTCCTGCTTGGACCCGGTGCCGCCCATCTTGAAGCGGTTGGCGCCGCCCTCCTTGGCGGCCTCGACGAATTCCTTGGGCGATTTCTGCGGGGACTCGCTGTTCACCCACAGGACGAAGTTGTCCAGCGCCAGCATCGCCACCGGCGTCATGTCCTTCCAGGAGAAGGGAACGCCGGTCGCCAGGGGCGTGGTGAACAGGTTGGACAGGGTGATGATGATCTTGTGCGGGTTGCGGTTCGACGACTTGACGTCGAGGAAGCCCTCCGCACCGGCGCCGCCCGACTTGTTGATGACGACGATGGGCTGGCCCATCAGGTTGTTCTTCTGAATGATGCCCTGAATCATCCGCGCCATCTGGTCGGCGCCGCCGCCGGTTCCCGCCGGGACGACGAATTCGACCGACTTGGTCGGTTCCCAGGCGGCCTGGGCCGCGGCCGGGATCAGCAGAAGGCCGAGCGCGCCGGCCAGGGCCGTTCCGCTTGCGAGCGTTCTTCTTGGCGTGTTTTTAAAAGCGAAGGAGTCAAAAGGGGTCTTCCGCGCGCAGCGCGGGCGCTGTACGTCCTTCATGCCTCATTCCTTCCCTTTTGGGTGGCCGGGCTTCCGTCGGCACGGCTCATCGTTTTTGGATTTTCTGGCGAGACGGATTGTTTGTTCAGCAAACTGTCCGTGTGGCGTATGGTATGTGGCATCCCAGCTTTCTTCAACAGGAATGTCACAAGACGACCGGCCCCAATCATTGGGTGCGGCGCAGAAATCCATTGGAAAATGGCGGCTAAATTCTTGTAGTTCGAAGCAATTTCAAGAATTTGCCGAAAGAGTTACCCCTTTCTGGATAGCGCTAAAATTTAGGGAACTACCTCTTTCGTTGGAGAAATTCCTGTGACGGATTTGGCGCACTTCAAAAACTAATTATCCTAAAATCGAACCATTTAAGGCCACACGGTGCTGGCTAGGCTCCGGTCCTGTCGAAAACGATTGAGCACACAGCAAGCGGGACGGCGCGATCCGCGCACATTCCCGCCCACCGCCACAAACGTGGCGCTGTAAAAAGGAAAGAGTGAAAGACCATGGAACATATGGCCATTGAGCTTGATCATCAGAACCACGCCGACACGACCGGTTTTGTCGGTGATTCTGCTGCCGATCCGTTCCAGGCTGTTGTCGACAGCGTCGCCCCGGTGACCGCCGACAACGCCGCGACGCCGGACTCAATTCTCCATCTCCAGGCACTCCAGACCACCGCGCAGCCTCTGGCGCTGGCCGACGCCACGGCCGCCGCCGCGGGTACCGCCAAGATCGTCGTGAACGCCTCCGGCACCGCCGCGGGCGGCGTCTCGCCCCATTTCAAACTGCTGGTGGACGGCGCCGTTGTCGGCGAAGGCACCGCGGGCGGCGACGCCAAGGACTTCTCCTTCGACGCCAACGTGGCCGCCGACCAGGCGCACAAGGTTCAGATCCAGTACGACAACGACGGCGCCGTCGATGGGCAGGACCGCAACCTGACGGTCAACGCCATCACCATCAACGGCCACAAGGTCGCCCCGACCGATCCGTCCGTCACCTATGACAAGGGCGCGCTGGACGGCAAGGATGTCGTCCCGGGGCAGGCCAACATGTGGTGGAACGGCACGCTGGCCGTCGCCGCTCCCAAGGAGTTCTTCGCGACGACCGCCGCCGCGGCCCCGGCCGCCCCCATGGCGCCGACCTCCGGCACGTCGGACTACCCGTCCACCCCGGCCTCGCAGATCTACTACGTCGATGCGACCAACGGCAGCGACAGCAACTCCGGCCATGACGCGAACCAGGCCTGGAAGTCGCTGGACAAGGTGAACTCCACCAACTTCGCTCCCGGCTCGCTGGTCCTGTTCGAGCGTGGCGAGACCTGGCACGACAGCCTTCTGGCCTCCACCTCCGGCACCTCCGACAAGCCGATCATCTACGGCGCCTACGGCACCGGCGCCAACCCGGTGATCGAGGCGGCCAGCGGTTCCAGCTACGCCGTCAGCCTGAACAACAAGGACAACATCACCTTCGACAGCCTGACCATGAAGGGCTCGGGCGACGCCGGCCTGCTGCTCAACGGCGGCGCCGACAACGTGAAGGTCACCAACTCGCAGATCGTCGACAACCACGGTTCGGGCGTCGTCATCAGCGGCACCTCGCACGGGCTGCGGATCGACCATTCCACCATCGACGGCAACGGCGCCTACGGCATCGTGCATTACTCCGCCGACAACGCCGACCAGTTCTTCACCAACAACACCATCAGCGACAACGGCTGGCGGACCGACGGTGTGTATTCGGGCTGGAACGGCCGCATCCTGAGCGGCGAGATCGCCGGCAACACGATCTTCAACAACGGCGCCGGCGGCGGCGACGGCCGGTCGCACGGGCTGTACCACGACCACAGCCAGGCCAACAGCACGCTGAAGATCCACGACAACACGATCTACGACAACCCGCGCGGCGCCGGCATCCTCGCCAAGTCGAGCACCGAGATCTACGACAACACCATCTACGGCAACGCCAACGTCGGCATCTCGGTCGGCCAGAACCAGGGCACCAGCGTCACCTACAAGATCTACGGCAACGAGATCTTCAACAACAACGGCGGCATCATGGAGCACCTGAAGGGCGCCGGGTCGATCACGCTCGACGTGCACGACAACATCTTCAACAACAACAACGGCCGCTCGGCGGTGTCGATCGCCGACGGCATCAGCCAGAACGTCGTCAACAACACCATCTCCTCGGCCACCAAGGCCAGCCCGACCGCCTAAGGACGGGTTTCCTCTCAGCATTTTTGGCGACGACCGCGCCCGGCCAGTTTCTGGCCGGGCGTCGGTGCGTTTGAACGCCGTCGGCCTCACCAGTGCAGGAAGACGCCGACGTCGCCCGGCATGCCGCCGGGATAGCTCAGAATCTGGGCGCGCAGCTTGTAGCCGGCGGGGCGCAGATACCGATCGTAATTGTCGTAGACCTCCCGCGCGAAGCCGGTGAGGCTGTCCGGCCAGTCGGGCTCGAAATTGTTGATCGCCCGGCCGCCATCGCTGCAATAGCTGCTCGGGAAGCGCACGATCTGGATTTCGGTCTCCCCGCGTTCCGCCGCTGCGCGCACGGCATGGGTAAAGCGCTCCTTGGCGTCGGGACGGATGTGCTGGTGCATGAAGGCTTCGTGGATCGCTGTCTGCTCCTCCTGCTGCTTCTTCGCGAGATCCTGCGCCTCCTTAAGGCGCGCCTTCTCCTGCGCTTCGGTGATCGCGTGGAGATCCCTGGGCGTGATGAGGTCGCCGCCAAGCGGGGAAGTCAGAGGGGTGGAAGGACCATCTGCGGGCATGTCGCCTGTCTCCCGGTAAAGGCCACTCCTTCAGGGTGGCATGGGGAACGGCGGCGCGTCCACCACCGGCGCATGGAAAAGCCGCCGCCGGATTCGGCGGCGGCTGAAGCGCCTGGAAATGACGAGGTGGCGGCGGGTCGCCGTTATCCGAAAATCGCCAGTCCGATCACCGTCGCGGCGAAAGCGCCCACAGCCGAGGCCAGGGCGGCGATGATGGTGGGGGCGTGCGACTTGGTCGACTTGACCTTCAGCGCGTCGTCGAAGCCGCGCATCGTCGTGTCCATGCGGACCAGAAAGACCTCCAGCCCGGCCACCCGCTCCTGAAGGCCGTGGAGTGCGTCCGACAGGGCGGCCTGCTGCGCCGCGGCGGCACCGGCTCCGCTTTGGCCGGCGGCGATGCGCTCCTGCGTCTCGCGCAGCAGTCGGGCGATGCCCTGCTGGCCGGCGGTGATCTGCTGGTGGTCGCGGCGGGCGGCGTCCAGCCCGGCGCCGATGCGCACCAGATGCGGAGCGAGCGTGCGCTCCAGCAGCTTTTCCTCGGCGCTCGGCTGGGCGAAGGTGGCGATGGCGCCGGTGCTGGGCGCGGCGACCACGGCGACGACGCGCGTGGGGTCGAGCCCGGCCGGAATCTCAAGATCGGCTTCGAAGGCGTGATGGCCGTCGCCGAAGTTGCCGCCCACCAGATCCTCGCGCGGACGGTCGGCCAGCGCGCGCCCCAGGACGACGCTGCGGCCGTCCGGCATCTCGGCGCGGAACTCCACCGTCAGGCGGTCGGTGGGGTAGGAGCGGTCCCAGGCCCAGCCGTAGATCCGTCCGGCCTGGACGGCGTCAACCCGGCCTTCGATGACGGACGCCGCAGGCTCCGCCACGACGGGGGTGGATGACAGGGTGTCGGGCGTGGCGACGTCGGGCATGGCAGGCACTCGCGAGTAAGGCGGAAGAAGGAACGGGAACGGGGGCGCCGGCCCCGGAGAGCACTCTCCGGAGCCGGCGCCCCTTTCTGCGGCAACCGCCGTCAGGCCGCCTTGCGCTGCGGGTTCTTGCGCGCGGTCGGGCTGGGCATGCGGTGCGGGATATAGTTCTCGTCCAGGAACTCCCGCATGTCGCGGTAGCGCTGGTAGAAGGTGCGGTTGAACTTTTCGAACAGGCTCTGGTCCCAGTATTCCTCCAGGACGAAGGGCTTGTCGGAATAGACGTCGTAGCAGGGGATCGCGAAGGTCTCCGCGAATTCCGCCGTGCGGCTGTCGTAGCTGAAATAGACCGACGGCGTGCCGTTCGACAGCGCCATCAGGTTGCCGTGCAGGCGGTAGCCCAGCACGAGGTCCTTCGAGCGCACGATGTTCTCGTAGTCGGCCACGACGTCCGAGTACCACAGGCGCGAGCGGTACAGCGCGTCCAGCTCCTCGTCGAAGTACCAGTTCTTCAGCCAGTTGTTGTTGTGCAGCTCGTCCCAGGCCTCGGCCTTCTGCTCGTCGGTACCCCAGAGCAGCTTCTTCTCCTCGACCTCGCCCTGCATCATCAGGACGGTGTCGAAGCGGCGGCTCATGTCCTTGACGAAGTCGCGGTGGCGGGTGAGGTAGGTCTTCACGTCCGGCGAATAGTGGCTGGACACCTCGCGGCGCATGGTGATGCCGACATTGCGCACGCTGTCCAGGGAGGGCAGGTCGATGCGCAGCTCCGGATCGCGGTTGCGGAAGGCGGTCGGGCAGCCGACGATGCGGACGTTCTTGATGCCGAGGTCCCACAGCACTTCGGCGGTGTAGGTGCCGCGCACGCCCAGCGTCGTCGACTTGTCGGCGAACATCTGCCAGATGCGCTTGCTCTCGTCCGACAGCGTCAGCTTGCCGGTCGCCGGGGCCTGGGCGCCGACGCCGAAGGCGATGACCGGGATGCGCAGCTTGGACAGCACCTGCTCGGTGCCCTCCGGCCAGGTCATGTGGTCGTGGATGTAGTTCGACCCGCGCAGGAAGACGTAATCGTATTCGGCGTTGGCCCGGTCCACCACCTCCTGCTTGAACTCGCGGATCTCGACGACGTCGAGACGGTCGAAGGTCAGCAGCTTCAGCGAGGAATCGTAGACGAAGGCGTCGCCGATGTTGTGGTAATGATTGATGCTACGCTGAATGTTCTGGTAGCTGTACCACCGCACGCAGTCATGGTCATAGACTTCGCCGGAGGGAATCATGACTAGGATGTTAGCCAATTTAATTCTCCTGGGGTCGGGGTGGTGGAAGGTTGCGGGGTTCGGGTTTTGTCTTGATGAATTTTAGCCGCTTTGGGACGGCTCAACCCGGATCATTATTCGGACCAGATCACGATCCCTGGTCGGCTTGCAGTTCTTCTGGGCAAGCCGGGTCAGGTAGAGCCAGGCGTTTCCATCCGTGTCCTCGAAGTTCCGGCTTCTGGCGTCCGGATCGAGAATGGCCGGGTAATAGAAGCTCTCGTCCACGGCGCAAGTCTTGTCGGTGAGCAGCGGCGCCGCCCAGGCGAGGCGGGGCGCGGACCAGCCGATCAGGTCGGCGGAGGTCGACACCCACACGCCGGACACCAGCTCGCCGCCCTTGCGCTCCGCCCGCCGTCCGGCCATCACCGCGACGTAGAGGCCGCTCGGCGTGTGGCGGACGAGGCTGGTGACGGTGAAGGGCAGGCGGTCGGGCGGCAGCGGCGCGCAGACCGACGCCTCGGGGTCGGCCTCACCCTCGGTGTAGGGATCGCGGAAGCGGACGGTGAAGTCCCGCCCGTCCCACGCCCGCCAGGACGCCGGATCGGCGAGGTCGCGGGTGCGCATCAGACAGACGCCACGCTTTTGCGCGCCGATGCCCTCGGCAAAGGCCATGGCGTAGTACCAGCCGTCGCGCTCGACGATGTTGCTCGGCGCGAACAGCCCGGCGCGCTTCCCCAGATCGCCGCGGAAGCGGTAGGGCACGCCGGCGACGTAGCGCGCCGACCCGAAGCTCTGCCCGCCGTCGTGCGAAACGGTGAGGGTCAGCGCGTTCCACCAGCAGGCCATGTAGTCGCCGGTCGGGCAGAGGTCGCGGCGCTTGTGGCCGTGATACTCGTTGTGGACCAGCCCGTAGACGGTGGTGCCGTCCAGCGTGTAGGGCGAGGTCAGCCAACCCATGTCGTCGAAGCGCGCCGGGTCGTCGCGCTTGGCCGATTGGAAGACGATACGGCAGGCGTGGTGCAGCTCGTTCAGCGACGGGCCGCTGAGGGCGCGGGCGCGGGTGTGCGCGGCGAGCAGCCGGACGCTGCCGTCCGCCGCCTTCCAGGCGCGCGCCGGGGCGTCCGGCACGTCCCAGTCCTCGCAGGCCTGGGTGTGGTGGTCGTAGACGGTCTCCAGCGCGGCCCCCGTGGGGACGCTGACGCGGAGGTCCGCGGCATGCGAGGGGGTGGCGAGGAGGAGGGTGGCGAGGAGGATGCCGGCGTATTGCTCCCACCCTCCCCACTTCGTGGGTCCCCTCCCTCCCCCGCTGGGCGGGGGAGGGCCTTTAATCCCCTCCCTCGCCCAGCGGGGGAGGGTTAGGGTGGGGGCCCGTCTGCCGGACATGGGGGCCCGTCGCACGAACATCCCCATCACGGCTTCTGCGCCACCGCCCGCTCGGGCATCGACACCGCGCCACCACCCGCGTTCGCGATCAGCGCGTCGAACACGTCGGCGTGGCGGCGGGCGCATTCCGCGCGGTCGATGGGGCGGCGGATGCGCATGCGCAGCCGGTCCCACAGGTCCGGCGTGGTCAGCGCCTCGGTCAGGCGGTCCACCAGATCCTCGACGCTGGCGTTGCGGAAATGCAGGCCATCCACGCCGTGGGTGACCTTCTCGCCCATGCCGCCGATGTTGCTGGAGATGATCGGGCGGCCGTGCAGGAAGGCCTCCTGGATCACCACCGGCGAGTTCTCCCACCAGATGGACGGCATCACCACCCAGTCCACGTCCTTCATCAAGCCGGGCAGTTCGGCGGAGCGGTAGCTGCCGTAGAAGCGCACGCGGTCGCCGGCGCGCTCCACCGCCTCGTTGAACTTCTTCTGGTAGGCCTCGGGCTGGCGCTCCAGGTTGCCGCCGAAGATCATCAGCGCGCCGTCCTCGCCCCACGCCTTCTCGGAGACGCGGCCGATGGCCTCGACCAGCACATGGGCGCCCTTGAACTCGGTGAGCTGGCCGAAGAAGGCGAAGCGGTTGCGCTTGCCGCCGCGGGCCAGCGGCCGGGGCGGGGCGATGCCCTCGACGGTCAGGCCGTTCTCGATCATGCGGAACTTCTCGCGGGGCAGGCCCCAGTCGACGTAGCGGTCGATCAGGAAATTCGACGGGCTGACGTAGAAGTCCGCCTGCTCCAGGAAGGTCTTCAGGAACAGCTCGCGCTTGAAGAACTGCGCCTCGCCGATGTGCGGGAAGCAGCCGGCGCAGTCGGCCGGGCTGGCGCGGTAGCACAGCGTGTTGCGGCTGGTCTTCACCATCTGACCGTGGTGGTGGCAGATGGACAGATACTCGTGGAAGGTCACCACGATCGGCACGCGCGGCAGCGCCTGCCGGATCGCCTGGATCGTCTCGATGCCCAGACCCAGGAAATGGTGGAAGTTCACCACGTCCGGCTGGAGATCGCGGACATAGCGGACGAAGTCCTTCTCCAGCCCCGGCAGGTTGCGGTTCGACAGCCGGAAATGGTCGTAGTCGTTGGCGTAGTAGAGGACCTCCCGCTCCTTCTGGCGCAGCGCCATCAGGGCGGAGCTGCCGTGCGGAGTCACCGGCGGGGAGGTGCGGGCCAAGTAATGGCTCTCCCAGCCCGGCAGGTCGTGCAGCCCCTGGTGCAGGTTGTAGGAGGCCACCTCCGCGCCGCCCAGCGAGAAGGCGGGATGGCCGTGGCTGATGATCAGGACGCGCTTGTTGCTCATGGTCGGGCCGATCTCGATAGGTCTGCTGGGGGAGCTTTCAGGGGACTCAGGCGGCGGCGCGGGCGGACCAGATGTCCTCGAAGCTCCAGCGGTCCACCATGGCGCCGGCACGGCGCCAGCGGTCGGCGTGCGCGTCGCGCGGCTGCTCGTCCAGCGCCACCAGCGTGACGCGGGGCAGCCAGACGCAGGCCCCGCCCAACGCGCGCAGGCGCAGGCAGAGATCCAGCCCCTTGTGGTCGGCCCCCATGTAGGAGCCCATCGTCGCCAGCGCCCGGACCAGCGCGTCCTTGGGCAGCAGGGCGCATTCCGGGGCGGCGGCGTCCACCGTCGCCGCGTCCTGCTCCTTCAGCCAGTCGCGCGGGTAGCCGGCGAACCGGCGCTCAAAGGTCTTGGCGCCGTCCGAGCCCTCCACCGCCATGATGCCGGCGAAGCGGATCGAATGGTCCTCGTAGAGCAGCGTCGGGCTGACCATCACCGGCCCGCCGGACTTGCGCGACACCCGCTCCAGCGCCGCCAGCCATCCCTTCTCGGTCGGCAGGACGGAGGGGGAGAGCGTCAGAACCCGCTCACCGCGGGCGTGGGGCAGGGCGGCGGCCATCGCCTCGAACATGTCGGTGGCGTCGGGCGCGGCGACGAAGGTGACGGCCATGCGGTAGAAGGCGGCGGCCTGACGGACGGCACCGCCCAGCCGCTCGTGCGTGCCGGCGGCGGCGACCACCAGCAGTTCGGTCTCGGCGAAGTCCGGGTCGATGGCGAGGCGGGCGATGTTGAGGTCCACATCCTCCCGCGCGTCGGTCACCGGCAGGATCACCGAGACGCGCGGCGCCTTCACCGGACGGCCCATCGGGTGCACGCCGGTCGACGGCAGCGCCCCGGAGCGGGAGCGGGCGGTGCGCAGCATCGGGCCGACATGATTGGCGATCAGCGTGTCGATGGACGGGCTGTCGAGATTGACCAGCGACAGCATGCGCCGCAGCGCTTCCGGAGCCGGCGGCAGGCAGCTCAGCGGCAGGAAGGCGAAGCGGTCGTCGGCCAGCTCCAGCTCCAGATGGAACTCGGCGCCCGGGGGCAGGCCCGAGGGTTCGGCGGCGAAGGCGGTGAAGCCGTGCTGGTCCTGGCCGGGAATCATGCGCCCGGCAAACAGGCCGTCGTGCTGGAACGCCTCGGTCACGTCGCGGCGGGCCAGCCGCGACCAGCCCTCATCGAGCCGAACGGCGACGCCCGGCCCCTTCAGCGTGACGGCGCGGACCTGCCGCGTCGGGTCGAGCAGCCAGCCGGCGACGAACAGCCCGGCCCCGGGCACGCGCAACGCCATGTCCAGCCCGGTCCGCACCGGGATGTCGAGCCGCGACACCGTTTCCGCACCGTCGTAGCGCGAGGCGGCGATGCGCGTCATCCGCTGGCGCGTCTCGGCGTCCTGGATGTTGCCCAGCATGTCGCGGACATGGGCGGAGGCCACGCCATCGGGCAGGATGGTGCGGTGCTCGAAGATCTCCAGATGGCGCCAGCCCTCGGCGGCGCGGTAGTGGATGCGGCGGATGGCGGTGGGAAGCGGGGTCTGGTCGGTCAGCACCGCCATCACGCCCGACGCCTCCGGCGGCAGGTCCGGGCGGGCGAAGGCCCCGGCGGTGGCGCGGTAGGCGGTCGTCTCCTCCGCCTCGATCAGGATCTTCTGGGCGCCGTTGCGGAAGCTGCGCGCCCAGCCCTGGAGCATCAGGCTGCCGTCGCGGAAGCGGCCGAACACCTCGGCGAAGCCGTCCGGCTGCGACACCTCCTGGGCGAGGCCCGAGAGCAGGCGCCCGATGCGGTCGGACTCGTTCTCCGCCCCGTCCTTGGAAGATGCGGCGAGCTGGATCGCGAAATCCAGCGCCACGGCCAGCGCGCCGGGCTGGAAGCCCTTCAGCGCCGAGACGAGGTGCGACGGGTTGGTGCGGACGTTGGACAGGCGCGGCAGGACGAGGCGTTCCCCCTTCTCGTCCGCCAGCTCGACGCGCGACGGGCGCATCTGGGCCAGCCCCGGCACGCGGATGCCGCCGAGGAACCAACGCTCGCCCTCCGCGTCGGCCCAGGAGCGTCCGGCGTAGCGGCCCTCCACCGACCCGTCGAGATGAACGGCGCCCTGCGCGGGCAGAGCCCGGTCGATGGCGCCGAACAGGACGAGCGTGTCGTCGTCAAGAAGAATGGCCGCCGTGATGTCGGCCTTGGTGATCGGTTCCTTCATACCGCGATGCTCCCCGCAATCGAGCCCTGCGCATGCGATCCCCCCGGACCGTTCATTATGTCGTCATAGAGAATGACGTGTTTTTCGGCGGACTCCTCGGTCGTCGGGACCGCCGGCATGTTGGAGACGAGCCGGTCCCAAAGCCCCGGCTCGGTCATCGCGCGCGTCATCACGCGCGCCAGATCCGCGGCGTCCCCCGCCCGGAAATGCAGTCCGTCCACCCCGTCGGTCACCGATTCCGCCATGCCGCCGATGCCGCTGCAAATGACCGGGCGGCGATGCTGGAAGGCTTCGCGGATGACCAGGGGCGCGTTCTCCCACCAGATCGACGGCATCACCACCCAGTCGGCGGCGGCCATCAACTCGGGCATCTCCTCGCGCCGGTAGGGGCCGTGGCGGACGGCGGTGCCGCGGGCGCCCTTGAACCCCTGCTCGACCCTGTCCTTGAAGGCGTCGGTCTGGAACGGCGCGCCGCCATGGACGGCCAGCGTCAGGTCCTGCCCCTGCTTCTCCAGCCGGGCGGCGGCCTCCAGCGCGACCGTGATTCCCTTGAAGGGGTTCAGGTTGCCGAAATAGGCGAAGGCGTTGCGCGGCGCGCCCACGGGCAGCGGCCGGTGCGGCGCCGGACGGACCGCCGGGCGCCCGTTCTCCATGACGGAGATGCTGTCCGGATCGATGCCCCAGGCAATGTAGCGGTCGCGCAGGAAGGCGCTGGGCGCCAGGAAATGGTCGACCAGCCCGAACATCGCCTTGATGTGCTTTTCGCGCAGCACGAACTGGTCGGCCGGCCGGTCGGGGAAGCAGCGGTGGCAGGCGTCGGGCGAGGCCATGCGGCACAGCGCGTGGCTTCCCGTCGTCACCATCTGCCCGTCGTTGGCGCAGATCGGGTAGTAGTCGTGCAGCGTGTAGACGATGCGGGCCCGCGGGCAGACGCGGCGGATCAGGAACAGCATCTCCACGCCCAGCAGCAGCGTGTGGTGGATGTGCACGATGTCCGGCTGGAAGGCGCGCAGCAGGTTCGACAGGTCCGGCACGATGCCGTGCAGGTCGATCTGGCTCTGGAAGAAGTGATCGAAATGCCCGGCCCACAGCACCACCTCGTCGGCGCTGCGGCCCAGCGTCTGGAGGTTGGTGCCGGGCTTGCGGTCGCGGTGGACGCCGTTGGTGCAGGCGAGGAACAGGGCCTCGGCCCCCTTGGCCTTCAGGCTGCCGAACAGCTCGTGCGCGAAGATTTCGGTGCCGCCGGGGTGCAGGCTCGGGTGGTTGTGGGCGACGACGAGGACGCGGGGCAGGCTCATCGCGCGGCCTCCTTTTCCAGAACCAGGAGATCCTGGAAGTTCTCGGCGTTGCGCTGCCCGCTCCAATGGCCGCGCAGGACTGGGCGCGCCGGGCGCAGTCCCTGTTCCGCGAAGGTGCCGAGCAGGAAGGATTCGCTGTAGGCGACGGCGGCGTTGGGGTTGGCCTCGTCGGCGATGAACTCCGGCCCGGCGGCCTCGAGGAAGGCCGGGCGGGCGGTCTTCTTCGCGATGCCGTCCCGCGCGCGGGCGTCCACCAGGAACAGGCTGAGGAAGCAGCGCCCGCCCGGCTTCAGCACGCGGGCGATCTCCGCCGCGTAGCGCACCGTCTCCGCTGTCCGCAGATGGGTGATGACCGAGGTCAGGATCACAAAGTCATGCCCGCCATCCGGGAAGGGCAGGCGGGTCTGCGCCGCGTCCTCCGCCCCGCCGGGGTTGTAGAGGGCGTTTGCCACGTCGAGCGTCCGGAAGCGGAACTCCGGATAGGCCGGGGTGATCGTCTCGGCGCACCAGCGGATGCCGTCCTCGACGATGTCCACGCCGTCGTAGCTGGAATCGAGGTACTGGGTCAGCGGCACGGCCATGCGCCCGATGCCGCAGCCGATCTCCAGCACGCGGTGCTTCGGCTTCAGCCCGCCGACGCGCACGAAGTGGCGCAGGAACTCCGCCCCGATGGCCCGGAAATCGCCGTCGCCGATGAACACGCGGTCCGGCGGCGGCACGGGCAGGAAGCGGTTGCGCGCGATCTGCGCGCACAGCCATTCCAGCCGCGGGTCGGTGTTGCGACGCAGGACGGCGAGGCGGCGCCCGGTGAGGATCTCGTTCATCAGGTCAGCTCCGGTTCCGGTTCGCGCGCCCGAACAGGCGGGATTTGCCCGGAACGGCAACGGGAAGGGCGGTGTCCGTGGGGGCGACCGCCGACAGGGGGCGCATCAGGCTGTCCTCCAGCGCGGGCGGCGGCGGCAACGCGCTCCAGTCGCGGGCGGCCAGCTCCTCTATCATCGCGGCCCAGCGGCGGGCGTGGAGCCAGCCGTTGTATTCGGAGGCGACACCGCGGGTGTAGCCCTGGTGCCGGCTGATCGAGCGGCGCTCCAGATGGTACAGCTCGACGGAGGGGACGTAGCGGATGTCCAGCCCGGCCTTGCGGACGCGCAGGCAGAGGTCGGAGTCCTCGTAGTCGCCGATGACATAGTCCTCGCAGAAGCCGCCCACGGCGTCGAAGGTCTCGCGGGTCATCATCAGGCAGGCGCCGGTCACGCCGGGCACGCTGCGCTCCCGCCGGGCGGGCAGGAAGTCGCGCGGCAGGCCCTTGAAGAAGTGATGGTTGTACCAGCGCCCGCGGACGTCGCGGTCGAAGTAGAGGCCGGCGTGTTGCAGGCTGTCGTCGTCGAACAGCAGCTTCGGCCCGACCGCCCCGGTGCCGGGCGCGCGCTCCAGCGCGGCGAGCAGGACGGGCAGCCAGCCGGGCTGGTCGGGGATCACGTCGGAATTCAGGAACAGCAGCGTCCGTCCGGTGGAGGCCGCGACGCCCGTGTTGTTGGCCGCCGAGTAGCCGTAATTGGCCGGCTGCACCAGCACCCGCATCGGCAGGCCGTAGAGCGCGTGGAAGCCGTGCAGCATGTGCACCAGCTCGTCGCGCTGCTCCGGGCTGTCGAGCACGAAGATCAGCTCCACCCCGGCCATGCCGGGATCGGTGGCGAAGCTGGAGAGCTGGAAGCGCAGGAACTCCAGCGCCTTGTAGAGCGGGACGATGACCGAGACGGCGGGCGTCTCCGGACCGCGCCCGAAGGTGACCGTCTCCGGTTCGCCGCGGCTCGCCATGTGGGCCGCGTGGAGCGGTGCCACGGCCGGGGCGATCACCGTTTCCAGAACCAGCGGGGTCGCGTGCTGCGGCGGCAGGCTGCCGAGCACCGCGGCGCGGGCGTCGGCGGGCGACAGCGGGCGCAGCGGCGGCACCAGCCGGATCGACCCGCCGGAGCCCAGGCGAAGCTCGGCATGGACCTGGAGCGCCGCGGCGGGCTCGGGCGCGCCGGGCAGATAGGCGACGAAGCCGCTGCGGTCGGTGGACGGGGCGGTGCCGAACAGCTTCGCCACGTCCTCGCGCGGGAAGCGGTGCTCCAGCACCTCCAGCCGGCGCTCGCCGCCGAAGGGCGTGTGCACGGTGAGGCCGCCGGACAGGCCGTGCGGGTCGTGCACCCAGCCGGCCAGGAACAGCCCGCCGTCACCGGTCGGAACGGCGAGGTCGAGGGCGGCGCCGATGGAGCGCTTGGCGTCGGCGACCTGCCGCTTGGGCAGCGGGGCGAGCACCTGGAGTTCGCGCACCGCCGCCGCCGCCGTGGCATCCGACCGTCCGCGTTGGGCAAGCGCGTTCAGAATGTACTGACGCAGCTCCAACGGCGTGTCGCGGCGCGTGGACAGGCGTTCGGTCAGGCTCGGCAGGTTGGGCGCCACGGCCGAGAAGGCGCGGCAGGCCAGCCCGTTGCGGCCCAGCACCACCAGCAGGTTGCCCGGCGCGCACAGCGCCTTGTCCACCAGCAGCGACATGGCCGTACGCCCGCGCCGGTCCAGAGCGGAGCCGATGCAGACGTCAAAGGGGGAGGGGCCGACGGCGCCGGCGGTGATGATGACCGCCCCCGTCACCTCGCCGAAGCCCGACGACAGCGACCCGCCGCAGAGCAGAAGCTCGTCGGTCGCCATGGCGCGGGCGACGAGCGGGGAGGGGGTGGGCGACAGCTCCAGCACCATGCGGCGGCACACCGCGGCGAATCCGGCGTCGCTGCGCAGCGCCGGGGTGGAGCGCGCGAAATCGAACAGGAAACGGACCACACGCAGCCGCGACGGCGCGTCGAGGCTGCCGAGCAGGAAGGCGGGGTCGGGGTCGGGAACCTGCGGTTCGGACAGGACCTCCGCGACGACGCGGCTCTGGGCCACGAAACGGACGGGCGCACCGGAGATCCGGGGCGCCCGCAGGATCGACAGCACCCGCTGCCCACCCCAGCTCGTCCGGACGGACAAGGTGGTGTAGGGCGGCCGCACCTCCTCACCGTCGAGGGTGGGAACGACGCGGCCGGAGGGCTCCGGTCCGTCGCTCTCCCACGAGGCGAGCACAAAGTCGTCGCCGAGCGCATGGAGCTGGGCGGACGTGATGGAGGCGGAGGCCGGCAGGACGGCGAGCACGGTCATGCGTTCCTTAGCCGGACCCATCGGCGGCGTGCGGAAAACACGCCGCCGGTCCGGTCCCTGGGTGGGTTACGTCTTTAGTGAATGACGAAGAAGTCGTTCGGGTTGTTGTGAACTTCGTCGGCCGAAACGCCCTTCAGCATGATGCTGTCGCCGTTGCCGAGATCGATGACGGCGTTGCCGCCCATGTCGGTGACGCGGGCCGCCAGATCGGAGGCGTCGTTGATCTCCAGACCGTTGATGTTGCGCTCGATCTGCAGGACATCCTCGCCGGCGCGGAAGTCGAGAACGACGTCCTGGCCGCCGCCGCCGGAGAAGACGAAGATGTCGTTGCCGGCGCCGCCGGTGAGGATGTCGTTGCCCGCACCGCCTTCGAGGATGTCGTTGCCGTCACCGCCGGACAGGAAGTCGTCGCCCTCGCCACCCTTCAGGATGTCGTCGCCGGTGCCGCCCATCAGGATGTCGTTGCCCGCACCGCCATCCAGATAATCGTTGTGGCCGCCGCCCATCAGGACGTCGTCGCCGTTGCCGCCGCGCAGAATGTCGGCGCCGTCGCCGCCGTTCAGGACATCGTCGCCGTTGCCGCCATCGAGGATGTCATTGCCGCGGCCGCCGATCAGAACGTCGTCGCCGTTGCCGCCGGACAGGTAATCGTCGCCGTCCCCGCCATCCAGCGTGTCGTTGCCGTTGCCGCCGTCCAGGACGTCGGCCCCGCTGCCGCCGCTCAACAGGTCGTTCCCGTTGCCGCCGAACAGGGCGTCGCGCCCGTCGCCGCCGAGGATCGTGTCGGCGCCGTTGCCACCCATCAGGATGTCGTCACCGTTGCCGCCGTCGATGAAGTCGTTGCCGTTGGTGCCGGTGACGATGTCGTCATAGTTGCCGCCAGGAAGGGTGGCCATGAATCATACTCCTTAACGATGGGATTCGGTGGGGTGGGGGATTTCCTACCCCGAAATGGCGAGGTACCACTAAGCCTTTACCCAAATACCGTTCGGCATGGCTGTGACAAACATAAGGTCAAACCCAGGCAAATCTTGAGTTCATAGAGTCAGAACACAATAATCATCAACGTTCATTACGTCATTCCTGTCACCTTGGCTTCAAAGCCCTTCGAAAATCTAAACATCTAATTTTGGACACAGTGCCGAATTGGCGGTTTTACGGCTCTCGTCCAAGACGAAGACTCATGATTAGCCGAAGATGCAGAATTGTTGGCTCATAATACTTTTAAAGATATCGGGAAGGCGTTTCGGTCGAAATTCGACGAAATGCCCTGAAATGACCCGCAAGTCCTATGCGTTTGGCTTAGGATTATGCCGATCTTCATTGCCCTTAGGGGGCGTCCGGCGATGCTGCGGCGCATTCAAAACCCCGGCTTTTAAAAATGCTGGCGGGGAAGGCCGGAGAATTTAAAAGCCGGAATTTGAAAGCGAAGGCGGGGCGGTGGGGGCCGCCGGGAGGCGCGCGGCGCCCGCAACGCCGTTGTCCGGACCTTCCAGGCAGGCTTTTTCCGATCTCCAGACCGTTCCGGCGGCCCGCCGAGGTCGGGCCGAGCGCCGCCGGACGGCTGTGAGCGACGCCCCGGAAGGGGTGAAAATTTTTGTCTTGCGTCCGCCCGAAATCAGGCCTTGCCGGCCTCGGCGGCGTCCAGAGCCACCCGCGCCAACTGCATCAGCTTGTCGTCGACCGCCGCCCGGTCATAGCCGGGGCTGTCGGCCAGCGAATCACGCAGCCGCATCGCGATGAACTCGCCGGTGTGGTGCTTGTCGTAGAGATGGACGTCGCCGATGGCGTCGGCGACGCGCTTCAGGGTGTTCCGGTCCCACTGTGTGGTCATGCTCGCACGCTCCCTTCCTGGCCTGTCGGCCCTTGGTCTTGCCTGCTTGGCAACGGAGGAGCGTGCGAAATGATCCGGCGCGGCGCCCTGCGGTCAGTTCTCGCGGAAGGCGCGGTTCATGCCGTCGGTCAGCGGCGTCAGGAAATACTCGATGGCCTTGCGGGTGTGCCCGTGGATCATCACCTCGGTCGGCATGCCGGGATGCAGGTCCACGTTCGGCAGCGCCTTCAGCGCCGCGGCGTCAAGGCTGATCCGGGCGAGGAAATAGGCCTGCCCGGTGCGCTCGTCCTCAAGCTGGTCTGCCGAGAGGGTCAGCACCTTCCCCTGCACCGGCGGCACCAGCCGCTGTCGGTAGCCGACCAGCCGCACCATGGAGCTGCCGCCCACATCGATGTTCTGCACATCGGCGGGGGCGACTCGGGCCTCGACGATCAGCCCGTCGTCCTGCGGGACGATGTCGAGGATGCCCTGGCCCGCCGGGATGACGCCGCCCGGCGTGTAGAAGCGCAGGTTGGTGACCCGGCCGGCCTGGGGCGAGACGAGTTCCTGGCGCTTCAGCACGTCGCCGGCACTGCGCAGCCGCTCCGACAGGTCGGAGACGGTGGCCTGGATGGTCTGAAGCTCGTTGCCGACCTCCGACCGCCGGTTGTTGCCGAGGTTGATGATCTCCAGTTCCGCTGCGGCGATGCCCTGCTCGGCCTTCGACTTGTCGGCCTGGATCTCGCCCAGCCGGCCCTTGGTGTCGGCGACGTTGCGCTGAAGCTCCAGCATGCGCGGCTTGCGCTCGTAGCCCTTGGCGAGCAGCGTCTCGACGATCCGCAGCTCGTCCTGGGTGTAGCGCAGCCGGTCGTTGGCGGCGACGCGCTGCGAATCGAGTGCCACCAGCTCGTCACGGAGCTGACCGATTCGTTTGCGCTGGATGGAGATCTGCCCCTCGTACGCGTCGCGCCGCGATTCGAACAGCCGCTGCTCCGCAGCCAGCGCCTCGGCGGCGACGGAGCTGGTCTTGGCGGCGGCCACCAGCTCGTCGGCGTAGACCGGGGCTTTCGCGTCGGTCTGCTCGGCGCGCAGCCGGGCGAGCCGGGCCAGCGAGGTCCAATACTGCCCGTGAAGCTGGGCGACCACCGCGCCGCTCTGCGTGGTGTCGAGCCGCAGCAGGATTTGCCCGGCCGTCACCATGTCGCCGTCCTTAACCAGCAGCTCGCTGAGGATGCCGCCCTCCAGGTGGGACACGGTCTTGCGGTGGCTTTCCACCATGATGGTGCCGGGCGCGATGGCCGCGCTGTCCAGGCTGGCGGTGAAGGCCCAGCCGAAGAAGCCGCCGAAGCCGATGGCGACGGCCAACGCCCCCGCCAGCGCCGTGCCGCGCAGCGTCGGCTCGTGCGGCGTCACGTCGATGACCGGCGACCAGGCGGCGGTGAGCGGGGATTGCGGAGTCGGAGCAGGGGTGATCGTCGTGTCGGTCATGCGGATTCTCCCGTCCGGACTAGGCGGGCCACCTTCACGGCGCCGCCGGGCTGGACCATCTTCAGCACGTCGGTGCGTTCGCCGAAATGCTCGACCATGCCGTCCTTGAGGACGAGCAGCTTGTCGGCCACCGACACGATGGAGGGGCGGTGGGCGACCATCACAATGGTCGCGCCGTCGCGGCGCGCGTGGTTGATCGCGGTCAGCAGCGCCTGCTCGCCCTCGTGGTCGAGGTTCGAGTTGGGCTCGTCCAGCACGATCAGGCGGGGCTTGCCGAACAGCGCGCGGGCCAGCGCGATGCGCTGCCGCTGGCCGCCGGACAGGGCGAAAGCGTTCTCGCCGACCGGCGTGTCGTAGCCGAAGGGCAGGCGCCCGATCATGTCGTGGACGCCGGCCAGCCGGGCGGCGCGCACGATCTCCGCCGGGTCGGCCTGGGCCATGCGGGCGATGTTCTCGCCGATGGTGCCGTCGAGCAGCGCCACCGATTGCGGGACGTAGCCGACATATTGGCCGAAGCTCTCGCGCTCCCACAGGAAGGTGCTGGTGCCGTCGAGGTAGATGCCGCCGGCGGTGGGCTCCCAGATGCCGACGAGCAGGCGGGCGAGAGTCGACTTGCCGGCCCCCGACGGGCCGATGATCCCCAGCACCTCGCCGGGCTCCAGCGCGAAGGAGACGCCGCGCAGCACCGGGCGCTGCAGGCCCTTCGGCACATGGCTGACGCGGTCGACGGCCAGGCGCCCGTCGGGGCGGGGCAGCGGCATGGTGCTGCGCCGCGCACCCTCGCCGTTCAGAAGCTCGCGGATGCGCTTGTGGGCGGTCTGGGCGACGATCCATTGCCGCCAGTTCTCCACCAGATGCTCGAAGGGCTGGAGCAGGCGGGCCATGATGATGCCGGTGGCGATCATGCTGCCCGGCGACGCCTCGTTCCGGATGACCAGCGCGGCGCCCGCGGAGATGGTGGCGATCTGCAGGATCAGCCGCAGCGAGCGGGAGGCCGACGCCATGCCGCGCGACAGCACCACGCCCCGGTCGATCAGCGAGGCGGAGCCGATCTGCGCCATCTGCCAGCGCCGGGCCAGCGGCGGCAGCATGCCCATGGCCTCGATGGCCTCGGCGTGGCGGACGGTGCTGGCGACGTCGGCGAAGACCTTGGCCGATGCCTCGTTCGCCTCGGCGATGGGGCGGCGGGTCAGCGCGTCGGTCAGCGCGTTCATGGTCAGCAGCAGCAGCGCCGACCCCACCGCGATCCAGCCGTAGATCGGGTGCAGGATGAACAGGATGACCAGGAAGATCGGCGTCCACAGCAGGTCCAGCGGCACCACCACGGCGTTGCTGGTCATGAAGTTGCGCAGGTCGTTCAGGTCGCGCATCGTCTGGCCGGCGTTGCGCGTCCCGCCACCCAGCGCGTCCACGATGGATGCCTGCAGCGCCGGCACGTTGAAGCGGTGAGCGATCACCGCCCCGCAGACCAGGAAGGCGCGCGCCCGGATGAAGTCCAGCACGCCGTACAGCACCAGCCCGCCCACGGAGATCACCGCGAGCATCGTCAGCGTCTCCAGGCTGCGGCTGCTCATCACGCGGTCGTAGACCTGCATCGTGTAGAGCGGCACCACCAGCATCAGGATGTTGACGAAGAAGGTGAGGGCGCCGGCCAGCAGCAGGCCGCGTCCGATCTTCCGGTAGGCTTGGGTCAGCAGGGTCCGATCCATACCGCTCATGCCGATTCCTTTTCTTGCGTCCCGCGTTCCGGCCGCGTTCCGGAGTCCCGCGTTCTCAGGTTTGGGGGCGGGCCATGAAGCCGGTCATGCAAAGGGATTCATGGTTAACGAATTGTTGAGGCGCGGCCGTACCGCATGAACTCCTTTTGAGACGAAGTCCGGACAAAGGCCGCCCATTGCGGGAAGACTGGTCCCGCGCCATTTCCGCTTACGTCCGGCGCTGCGCTGCGGCGTGTGACAAGTTTGAGCCCTTACCCCCTCCGGCGCCGATCGAAAGGGGTATTTGCAGCGCTGTAAAATGTTGTTCCATAACATTTTTCCGATGACACCCCGCGCCTTTCCCAGCGCCCGTGTCTCTTTTTCGTCAACTGGCCTTCCGTCTGAATTGACGGCATGGTGCATCGCGGAACTCTTGCACTTGCCACCGGGGGATGTACGATCCTTTGATGCCGGCGGGTGCCTGGACTGACGAATATTTCTCAAATCCAAGGAATATTTACGATGAACACGCCCCAGACCGTACTCGTGACCGGCGGTGCCGGCTATGTCGGCAGTCACTGCGTGGCCGAACTGCTCGACCGCGGCTTCCGGGTCGTCGTGCTCGACAACCTGCGCCAGGGCCACCGCGCCGCCGTGCCGTCCGACGCCGCCTTCGTGGAGGCCGACCTTGCCGACATGGACGCGCTGACCCGCGTCTTCGCCGAATGGCGATTCGACGCGGTGCTCCACTTCGCCGCCCTGTCGCTGGTCGGTGAATCGATGCGCGACCCGCACCTCTACCTGCACGGCAACACCGTCAACTCGCTGAACCTGATCCGCGCGGCGACCACGGCCGGCGTGCGCAAGATGGTCTTCTCCTCGACCGCCAACCTGTTCGGCACGCCGGAGCGCCAGCCGATCGACGAGGACACCACCATCGACCCCGGCAGCCCCTACGGCGAATCCAAGTTCTTCATCGAGCGCGCGCTGCATTGGGCCGACCGCTGCCACGGCCTGCGCTCCGCCTGCCTGCGCTACTTCAACGCCGCCGGCGCGCACCCGAACGGGATCATCGGCGAGGATCATGATCCGGAAACCCACCTGATCCCGCTGGTGCTCGACGCGGCCAGCGGCCGGCGCTCGCACATCGAGATCTTCGGCGACGACTATCCGACGGGGGACGGCACCTGCGTGCGCGACTACATCCATGTCTGCGACCTCGCCGACGCGCATCTGCGGGTGCTGCCGACGCTGGAGACGCGCAGCGTCCGCTACAACCTGGGCAACGGCACGGGCTACAGCGTCCGCCAAGTGATCGAAGCGACGGAGCGGGTCACCGGTTTGACGGTTCCGGTGAAAGTCGGGCCGCGCCGCGCCGGCGATCCGGCGGTTCTGATCGCCTCGTCGGAGCGCATCCGGAGCGAGTTGGGCTGGAACCCGCGCTTCCCCGATCTGGACAGCATCATCGGCAGCGCGTGGGAATGGCGCCGCCGCCATCCGGGCGGCTACCGCGGCCCGGCCGTGGCGCAGGCCGCCGAGTGACGGAGAGACGAGGGATGAGTACGCAGCGCCGGGCGGGCGCCGAATCCAAGCCGGCCCAAGACAAGCCGGATGCCATCGACGCGGCGGAACTGGCCGAGTATCACGGGCTCGCCCGGTTGATCGAGCGGATGCACCGCCGGTTCCTCGATGTCGTGCGGGCCGGCCTGCTGCGGCAGGGGATCGACGACATCGGGCCGGTTCAGGCGCTGATGGTCATGCTGATCGGCGACGACGAGCCGTCGGTCCGCGACCTGATGGAGCGCGGCTATTACCTGGGGTCCAACGCCTCCTACAGCCTGAAGATCCTGGTCGAGGCCGGCTACATCGACCGCGGCGCCAGCCAGCGTGACCGCCGCACGGCCCGGCTGCGCCTGACCGACAAGGGACGGACGCTGCGGGACGAGCTGTTCAAGTTGGAGCAGGGCCAAGCCACCGCTCTGGTCCGCAACGAGGCGGAGGCGGCCGACCTGAAGGCCGCCTACCGCACCCTGCGCCGGCTCGACCGCATCTGGGGCGACATGGTCCGCTACGCCGGCCAGGGACTCGATTGAGTGGCTCGACTGAACAGCCTTATGCATCTCCCACCCGCAGGCATCCGCACATGAGCGATTCATCCCTGTCCATCCGCGATGTCGAGCGTCTGCTCGAATCCTCGTCGGCGGAAGCCCGCATCGACACGATGCAGAAGCTGGCCGGCGATCTGGAGAAAGGCGGGCTGACCGACGCCGAGCGGTCGCTGGCTCTGGAGGTCATGCACTGCTTCGCCGCCGACGCCCAGGTCGCGGTGCGCGAGGCGGTGGCCTGGCAGATCCGCAACAACGCCCTGCTGACCGCGGAGCTGGCCGAGCGGCTGGTGAAGGACGTGGCCCGCGTGGCCTTCCCGATCCTGCGCGACGCCGGAAGCCTCAGCGACGAACTGCTGCTCGACGTGCTGGCCGATCCCGACGCCGGCAAGCACATGGCCGTCGCCAACCGCCACACCGTGTCGGCGCGGGTGGCCGGGACGGTCGTCGAGACCGGCAACGTCGCGGTGGTGACCGCCCTGCTGCGCAACCCCGGCGCGGAACTGGTGGAACCGGCGCTGCACCGGGCCTTGGACCGCTTCGGCCGGGTGCGCATGGTCAGCGAGGCCGCGGCGACCCGCCCCGGCCTGCCGCTGGCCGTGGTGGAGCGGCTGGTCGCCTTCGTCTCCGACGCGGTGCGCGCCACGCTGGCCCACAGCCATGGCCTGTCCAAGGATCTGGTGGACCGGCTGGCCAACCGCGGGCGCGAGTCGGCGACTCTGCGGCTGCTGCGCCCGGCGTTGCGCGGCGACGAGGATGTGGAGGCGGTGGCCCGCTGGCTGCACGCCAACGGGCGCTTCACCGCGGCGCTGCTGTTCCGCGTGCTGTGCGCGGGCGATGTCGCGCTGTTCGCGGCGGGGCTGGGGGCGAAGGCCGGCATCCCGGCGGACAACGCCCGCAGGCTGGCCTGGGACGACGGGGCGCTGGGGCTGCGGGCGGTGCTGAAGAAGGCGTCGGTCGCGCCGGTCCTGGTGCCGCCCTTCCAGGTGGCGATCGCGACCGCCAAGCGCATGGGCTACGAGGGCAGCGACAACCGCCGCGATGATTTCCAGGCGGAGGTCATGGCCGACCTGTTCGCCACCCTGACCCCTACGAATGAGTGGGTGGTGGACGAGCTTTTGCTGCAACTGTTCGACGGTGCGTCGGACGAGGTGATCGACCGCGCGCTGGATCAGGCGGGGTTGCCCTTTGCACCGGTGCGCGGGACGGGGACGTAAGTTGCGGATGGGGCAACGCTTGCCCCCTCCCTAACCCTCCCCCGCTGTCGCAGGGGAGGGGATAAAACTCCCTCCCTTGCGACAGCGGAGGAGGGAAGGGGCCCGCGGCGAAGCCGTGGGAAGGGTGGGGGCAACGCGCCTACACTCCCTCCGGCACCAGCACCTTCCCGCAAATGTCCCGCGCCTTCTCGAAACGGTCCGGCGCGGCGGAGCGGGCCAGCAGCCCTTCCCCGAAGATGAAGGAATAGAACAGATACGCCCGCGCGAAGGCGTCGTCGGGGTCCAGCCCCAGGCCGGCGAACAGGTCCGACACGCAGCGCAGGCGTTCGCGGTCGACCTCCGCCACGATCTCGGACGCGCGGGGGTCGCGGCGCGCCCAGTCGCGCATCGCCAGTTCAATGGCGATGCCGCGCGGGTTGCTGCTGCCGCCATACAGCGACAGCACGTAGCGCAGCCCCTCGGCTGGCGTGCGGCCGTCCAGGCGGGTCTGCGCCTTGATCGCCTCGATGCGGCCGGTTTTCCAGCCCTCCAGCATCGCCTCCACCAGCTCCATCCGGTCGCGAAAGTGCCAGTAGAAGCTGCCCTTGGTCACCTTCAGCCGCTTGGCCAGAAGCTCGACCCGCACCTGCTCGACGCCGCCCTCCGCCAGGGCGGAGAAGGCGGCGGACAGCCAGGATTCGCGGTTCAGCGTCTTCGCTTCCATCGGCAACACTCCGGAGACCATACGGCAGCGTATCGATTCGCCGATGGCCTGTCCAGAACCCGGCGGGCGGTGCGGGCGTCGAACCTTATACGGATTTGGCCGGAGAGGGGAAGCCGGGCGCGCCTCAGCGCGCCTTTGCCGCAGTGAACAGGTCCTTGTGGGCGTCGCGCAGCAGGTTCTTCTGCACCTTGCCCATGGCGTTGCGCGGCAGTTCATCCATGAAGAAGACGCGCTTGGGCACCTTGAAGTTGGCGAGCTGCTCCTTGCAGACGGCGATCACCGCCGCCTCGTCCAGGGTGGTGTTGCCCGGCTTGCGCAGGACCACGGCGGTCACCGCCTCGCCGAAGTCGGGGTGCGGCACGCCGACCACCGCCGATTCGACCACGCCGTCGATGCCGTCGATCACCGTCTCGACCTCCTTCGGGTAGACGTTGAAGCCGCCGGAGATGATCAGGTCCTTGGCGCGCCCGACGATGTGGACGTAGCCGCGCCCGTCCACCTTGCCGACGTCGCCGGTGATGAAGAAGCCGTCCGGCTTGATCTCCTGCTTCGTCTTTTCGGGCATCCGCCAGTAGCCGGAGAACACGTTCGGCCCGGCGACCTCGATGATGCCGATCGCGTCGGTGCCGAGGCTCGCGCCGGTCTCCGGGTCCACGACGCGCACCGAGACCTCGGGCAGAGGGAAGCCGACCGTGCCGGGGATGCGGTCGCCGTCCAGCGGGTTGGAGGTCAGCATCCCGGTCTCGGTCATGCCATAACGCTCCAGGATGGCGTGGCCGGTGCGGGCGGAGAACTCCTTGTGCGTGTCGGCCAGCAGCGGGGCCGAGCCGGAAACGAACAGCCGCATGTGCGCCGTCGCCTCGCGCGTCAGGCCGGGATGAGCGAGCAGGCGGGTGTAGAAGGTCGGCACGCCCATCATCACCGTGGCGCGCGGCAGCAGCCCCATCACCTGCTCGGCGTCGAACTTCGACAGGAACAGCATGGAGGAGCCGTTCAGCAGCACGCAGTTGGTCGCCACGAACAGGCCGTGCGTGTGGAAGATCGGCAGGGCGTGCAGCAGCACGTCGTTCGGCTGGAAACCCCAGTACTTGTGCAGCGTCAGCGCGTTGGAGCCGAGATTGCGGTGGCTCATCATCGCGCCCTTCGACCGCCCGGTGGTGCCGGAGGTGTAGAGGATCGCGGCGAGGTCGTCGGCGTCCGCCGGGACGGTCGCGAAGTCCGTGACTTTGCCGGCGGCCTGCTCCGGCAGGGTGCCCTCGCCGTGGGTGCCGAGAGTCAGGAGATGGGCGACCTTGGCCTTGTCGGCGACCTCGCGCAGGGCGTCGGCGGATTCGGGACGGGCGACGAAGACGTGCGGCTCGGCGTCGGTCAGGAAATACTCGACCTCCGCCTTCGTGTAGGCCGGGTTCAGCGGCAGGAAGACGCCGCCCGCGCGCACGGTGGCGAGGTAGAGGATGATGTTCTCGACCGACTTCTCCACCTGCACGGCGACCCGGTCGCCCTTCTTCAGGCCGAGGTCGGCGAGCAGGTTGGCGTAGCGGCCGGTCAGGGCTTCGAGGTCACCGTAGGTGACGGTGCGGGCGTTATCCGTGCCGGGCTCGGTCTCGGCGAAGGGGCGGCTGCGGTCCGCCGGAAAGCGGGAACGGAACAGCTCGAACAGATTGCCACCCACTTCGGACATTGTTTTCCCCTCCATGCACCCGGTGATCCGGTGCCCAGGGTTTAGCACAAGCGCATCCCGTCGGCCACCGCTTTGTATACGGAAGACCGTCCTATTGTATTTCGTTCCCGCCCATGATGGACACGAACTCGGTGAAGATGTCGATCTGGATGGTCACGTGGCGCCGCATGGCGGCGTAGGCGGCCTCCGGGTCGCCGGCCAGGATCGCCTCCACCACGTCGTCATGCTCCTTGAAGCTGTCCTTGACGCGGTAGGGGTGGTTGAGCTGGTAGCGGCGATAGGGGGCCAGCCGGGCGAACAGGCTGCGCGCGATTTCCTGCAGCGGCTCGTTGTGGCTGCCCGCCTGCACGGCCTCGTGGAAGGAGCGGTTCACCGCGTAGTAGGCGTCCAGTTCCCGTGCCTCCATATGCGCCTTGGAAGTGTCGTGGAGGCGCTTCAGCGCCTGCTTCTCCTCTTCCGACATGCGGCGGGCGGCGAAGCGGGCGCACAGCCCCTCGATTTCCGACATCACCTCGAACATCTGCACCATGCGGTGCAGCTTCAGCGGCGCCACCACCGCCCCCTGGCGCGGCTGCTTTTCCACCAGCCCGGCGTGGACGAGCTGGAGGATCGCCTCGCGGATCGGGGTGCGGGAGATGTTGAAGCGCTGGGCGAGGCTCTCCTCGTCCAGCCGCGTTCCGGGGCGCAGGCGGCCGAGGAAGATGTCCTCCTCGATGGCGAGCCGCACCTCGTCGGCGCGGGTGGCACCCTTATCGGCGGTCTTGCTGGCGGCAATCCGGTCGCTCATCCCGAGCGTGTCCCCTTCCTCATCCGCGGCCTTCCGCCGCTCCCGTCTTTGTATACAAGAGATGGACAGCGCGTATCCACCATGATAGTCCTTCTTCCCAACAATGAGAACCGGAGACCCGTTTTGGACTCCGGGCCAATGCGGTTCTGGGGAGGATGCGCATGGATTTTGCGCTTTCGGAGGAGCAGCAGGCGTTCCGCGACACGGCGCGCGATTTCGCGCAGCAGGAAATGGCGCCGAACGCCGCGCACTGGGATGAGAACAGCGTCTTTCCCGTCGACACCCTGAGGCAGGCCGCCGCGCTGGGCTTCGCCGGCATCTATGTGGGGGAGGAGTTCGGCGGCTCCGGACTCGGGCGGCTGGACGCGGCGGTGATCTTCGAAGAGCTGTCGGCAGCCTGCCCGTCCACGGCGGCCTACATCTCCATCCACAACATGGCCTCCTGGATGATCGACCGCTTCGGCAACGCGGAGCAGCGCGCCCGCTTCCTGCCGAAGCTGACGAGCATGGAGCATTTCGCCAGCTATTGCCTGACCGAGCCGGGGGCGGGGTCCGACGCGGCCTCGCTGCGCACGCGGGCGGAGCGGGACGGCGACCATTACGTGCTGAACGGCTCGAAGGCCTTCATCTCCGGCGGCGGCACGTCGGACGTTTATGTCTGCATGGTCCGCACCGGCGAGCCCGGCCCCAAGGGCATCTCCTGCATCGTCGTGGAGAAGGGCACGCCCGGCCTGTCCTTCGGCAAGCAGGAGCACAAGCTGGGCTGGAAGAGCCAGCCGACGTCGGCCGTCATCTTCGAGAACTGCCGCGTGCCCGTCGCCAACCGCATCGGCGAGGAAGGGGAGGGTTTCCGCATCGCCATGAAGGGGCTCGACGGCGGGCGTCTGAACATCGCCGCCTGCTCGGTCGGCGGGGCGCGCTTCTGCCTGGAGCAGGCCATCGCCTACACCACGGAGCGCAAGCAGTTCGGCAAGCCGCTGAACGCCTTCCAGGCCTTGCAGTTCAAGCTGGCCGACATGGCGACGGAGCTCGACGCCGCCCGGCTGATGCTGCACCGCGCCGCTTCCAGCCTCGACGCCGGATCGCCGGAGGCGACGGCCCATTGCGCGATGGCCAAGCGCTTCGCCACCGACACCGGCTTCCAGGTGGTGAACGAGGCGCTGCAGCTTCACGGCGGGTACGGCTACATCAAGGAATACCCGATCGAGCGGATTTTCCGCGACCTGCGGGTTCACCAGATTCTCGAAGGCACCAACGAAATCATGCGCGTCATCATCGCCCGCCATCTGACCGGCGGCTGATAGCGTCATTATAAAGCGAGGGGGAAACGCAATGGCGACGATCGCCTTTATCGGGCTGGGCAACATGGGTGCGCCGATGATGCGCAACCTGCTGAAGGCCGGCCACACCGTCCTGGCCTTCGACCTGTCGGAGGCCGCCTGCACCGCCGCGCGCGACGCAGGCGCCACCATCGCCGCCGGTCCCGGCGCCGCGGCGGGGGAGGCCGAGGTGGTCGTGACCATGCTGCCTGCCGGCAAGCATGTGCGCGAGGTCTACACCGCGCCGGACGGCATCATCGCCAAGGCCAAGCCGGGCAGCCTGTTCATCGACAGCTCCACCGTGGACGTCGACAGCGCCCGCACCGTCGCTGCGGCGGCGGAGGCGGCGGGCCACGCCATGGTCGACGCGCCGGTGTCCGGCGGCGTCGGCGGGGCCGAGGCGGCGACGCTGACCTTCATGGTCGGCGGCAGCGACACCGCCTTCCGCCGCGCCGAGCCGATCCTGTCGGCGATGGGCAAGGCCATCGTGCACACCGGCGGGCCGGGCAACGGTCAGGCCGCGAAGATCTGCAACAACATGATCCTCGGCATCTCGATGCTCGGCGTGTCGGAGGCCTTTGCGCTCGCCGAGAAGCTGGGGCTGGAGTCGCAGAAGCTGTTCGACGTGGCGTCGAAGTCGTCAGGCCAGTGCTGGTCGTTGACCAGCTATTGCCCGGTGCCGGGTCCGGTCCCGACCTCGCCGGCCAACCGCGACTACCAGCCGGGCTTCGCCGCCGCGCTGATGCTGAAGGACCTGAAGCTGGCGGTCGAGGCCGGGCAGAGCACCGGCAGCCCGCTGCCGCTCGGCGGTGAGGCGGCGCAGATGTACGCGCTGTTCTGCAACGCCGGCTTCGGCGGCAAGGACTTCTCCGGCATCGTCAATCTGCTGCGCGGGAAGCCGTAAGGGCGGTCACGGAGCCCCCACCCTAACCCTCCCCCGCTGACGCAGGGGAGGGGACTGTTTCCTCCCTCCCCTGCGAAGCGGGGGAGGGCCGGGGTGGGGGCAAACGCCGCCCCTCAGTCGGCCTGCTGCATGACGATGGCGTCGGACGCCCGGCCGCGGAAGTGGATGTTGCCGTCGCCGTCCAGGAAGGCCCAGTCGCCAGTCAGGTAATAGCGGCGGCCGTGGCGGAAGCGGGCGGCGGTGCGTCCCGGATCGTTCGCGTAGGCGTCAAACCAGAAGAGCGGCGAGGACTCCACGTCGATGGCGATCTCGCCCGCGCCGCCGACCGGCGCCTCGCGGCCCTGCGGGTCGAGGATGACCACGCGGAAGCCCGGCAGGGGCCGCCCCAGCGAGGAATCGGCGGTGCGGTCGGCGTGGCCGGGGTCGTAGCGGTTCATCATGAAGATGCCGGTTTCGCGCTGCCCGTACTGGTCGAGCAGGGGGACGCTGACCACCCGGTTCGCCCAGCCGATCAGTTCCGGCGGCAGCGGTTCGCCGACCACAGACAGGATGCGCAGCGCCAGCTTGTGCGGACCGCCTTCCGGGTCGGCGCTGTGCCAGGCGCGGATCTGCGAGGGCGCGCAGGTCAGGTTGGTGACGCCGAACTTCGTCAGCATCCGGTAGCCCTGCCGCACGTCGTAAGGGCCGTCGCAGAAGATCGTGGTGCGCCCGAGCAGCAGCGGCCCGACCAGCCCGTAATAGGCGCCGTAGGCCCAGCCGGGGTCTGCCATGTTCCAATAGATGTCGTCATCGCGCAGGTCGAGGCCGATGCGCATGTACTGCTCGATCCCCGCAAGAGCCATCACGGGCAGCGAGACGCCGAGCGGTTTCGGCTCCGCCTCGGAGGTGTAGATCAGCGCGAAGGCGTCGCGGTCGGCGTAGCGGGCGATGTCGGGCAAGGGGGCCGATTCATGAAGGGCGGACCAGAAGGGCACCGCGTCGGCGCCGGGACCGAAAGCCTCGTCACCCTCCACCATCACCACCGGGCGGCTGTTGTCGCGCGGAATCTTGCGGCGCAGGAAGCCGGTGGTGACGATCGCCCGCGCCTCGCTGTCGGCCAGCCGGTAGGCGACCGCGGCGGCGGAGTAGGTGGTGAACAGCGGCATGTAGACGCCACCCAACCGCCAGATCGCCAGCGCGGCGATCAGCAGTTCCGCCCCCTTGGGCAGCAACACCGCCACCCGGTCGCCGCGCCCGACGCCAAGGCCGCGCAGCACCGTGGCGAAGCGCGCCGAATCGCGGGCCAGCCGGGCGAAGCTCAGCTCCGTCGTCTGGCCGGCGACGCTCTCGTGCAGCAGGGCGGCGCGGGCGCCGTCGGCCCGGGCGTGGCGGTCGCACAGCAGGTCGGCGAGCGGGATCGCCTCGCCCTGGTAGTCGGGGCGCAGGAAGGCGGTGGGCTGCACGGTGGCCGGGCCGGGCGACGGCCTGTCGCCTTCGGCGGCCTGATAACGAGCGGCGGCGATGCGGCCCAGCGAATCCAGCTCCGGCCCCAGGTGGTAGCGACGGCTGCGCGGGTCCTGGTCGATGAAGCGTTCCCGCGCCAGCGCGGTCAGCAGCCGGTGCGCGGTCGCCTTGGACAGGGCGGTGTCGCCCATCAGGTCGGCCAGACGCGCGCCCTCCGCCCCGTGGGAGGCGACGGCGCGCAGCAGGGCCAACGCGCGCTCCAGGCTTTGCGTGCCGCCGGACGCGCCGGCGGGGGCGGCTTCGGTGTCGGAATCGGGCCGGGTCATGATGGGGTCCATATTATGGACCTTGCGGCCGGATGTCGCTCCAAAAAACAAGCATACACGGAATGTCCGTGTTGAAAACCGTGCGCATCACAGGCTATAGTTCAGACGTTGCACAAAGGACGGTCCACAATATGGACCAGTTCGCTAGGCCAACGATCCAGCGAACGATAAAAAGGCAGTTCCACAGCAACGGAGGAGGAAATGTCAGGCGCGCCCGTCGCATCGCCACGCGGTTACGCCCATCCGGCCGACGCCACCCGCGCGGCCTCCCCATCGGACACCATCTTCGAAGCCCGGGGCGTGTCCTTGCGCTTTGGCGGCGTGCAGGCGCTGACCGACGTCGGTTTCAGCATCCGCAAGGGGGAGCTGTTCTCCATCATCGGTCCGAACGGTGCGGGCAAGACCTCCATGGTCAACTGCATCTCCGGCCGCTACCGGCCCACCGACGGAAAGGTCTTTTTCAAGGGCAAGGACATCACGGGCATGACGCCCAACCACCGCGCCTCGCTCGGGATCGGGCGCACCTTCCAGAATCTGGCGCTGTTCGGGCACATGACGGTGCTCGACAACATCATGGTCGGCCGGCACCACCTGCTGAAGAACAACTTCTTCACCGGGTCGCTCTACTGGCTGACCGGCGCCCGCAAGGAGGAGCTGGCCCACCGCCGCGAGGTCGAGGAGATCATCGACTTCCTGGAAATCCAGCATGTCCGCAAGGCCACCGCCGGCACGCTCTCCTATGGCCTGCGCAAGCGGGTGGAACTGGCCCGCGCCATCGCGCTGAAGCCCGACCTGATCCTCCTGGACGAGCCCATGGCGGGCATGAACCTGGAGGAGAAGGAGGACATGGCCCGCTACATCGTCGACCTGAACGAGGAGTTCGGCATGACGGTGGTGATGATCGAGCACGACATGGGCGTCGTGATGGACATCTCCCACCGCGTGATCGTCCTGGAGTTCGGAAAGAAGATCGCCGAGGGCACGCCGGAAGAGGTTCTGGCCGACCCGCGCGTCAAGCGCGCCTATCTCGGCGAGGACGACGAGGAGGACGAGGCCGTGGCCCCGCCGCCCAAGCAGGAGGTCGCGTGATGTCCCTTCCTGATATCAAGGTCAACGACACGCTGCCGAAGCTGCTGACCCTGCACGCCCGCGAGCATGGCGGCGACGTCGCCATGCGCGAGAAGGACTTCGGCATCTGGCGCGAGTTCACCTGGGCGGACGTGCACGCCCGGGTGCGCGCCTTCACGCTCGGCCTCATCAAGCTGGGGGTGGAGCGTGGCCATGTGGTGGCCCTGCTTGGCGACAACCGGCCCGACTGGGTGATGGGGGAAATCTCCGCCCACGCCATGGGCGCCATGAGCCTGGGCATCTACCGCGACGCCATGGACGAGGAGGTCGCCTACCTCATCACCTACGCCGACGTCCACGTCATCTTCGCGGAGGACGAGGAGCAGGTCGACAAGCTGCTGAACCTCGGCGAACGCCTGCCGACGCTGAAGCACATCATCTATTCCGACCCCCGCGGCATGCGCAAATACAGCGACCCGCGCCTGATGGAAGCGGCGGAGCTGGTGAAGCTGGGCAACGCGCTGCACGCCGAGAAGCCGAACCTCTACGAGGAGCTGGTCGGCGCGACGCGCGGAGACGACGTGGCGGTGCTCTGCACCACCTCGGGCACCACCTCGAACCCGAAGCTGGCGATGCTGCCGGCCGGGCGGTTGATCCGTCACGTCGCCAGCTACCTGTCGGTGGACCCTAAGGGACCGACCGACGAGTATGTGTCGGTGCTGCCGCTGTCCTGGATCATGGAGCAGATCTACGCCGTCGGCATGGGCATGGTGTCGCGGATGCGCGTGAACTTCGTCGAGGAAGCCGAGACGATGATGAACGACTTCCGCGAAATCGGGCCGAGCTTCGTGCTGTTCGCCCCCCGCCTGTGGGAGCAGATCGCCGCCGACGTGCGCGCCCGCATGATGGACGCCTCCCCCTTCAAGCAGAAGATGTACGACTACGGCATGAAGCTGGGGCTGGAGGCGCTCGCCAACGGAACCCGCTCCGCCGTCGCCGACCGCATTCTCTTCGCAGCGCTGCGAGACCGCCTGGGCTTCACCAACCTGAAGTCGGCGGCGACCGGCGGCGCGGCGCTCGGCCCCGACACCTTCAAGTTCTTCCAGGCGCTGGGCGTGCCGCTGCGCCAGATCTACGGCCAGACCGAGACGATGGGCGCCTACACGGTGCACCGCTCGGACGACGTGGATTTCGACACGGTGGGCGTGCCCTTCGACGACGGTGTGAAGGTCAAGGTGATCGAGCCCGACCAGAACGGCATCGGCGAGATCGTGGTCAGCCACCCCAACATGTTCGCCGGCTACTACCGCAACGAGGCCTCGACCACGGCGGACTTGCGCGACGGCTGGATGCACACGGGCGACGCGGGCTTCTTCGACAAGAAGGGCCATCTGGTCATCATCGACCGCATCAAGGACATCGCCACCACCAGCAACAACGACCGCTTCAGCCCGCAATACATCGAGAACAAGCTGAAGTTCAGCCCTTACGTGGCCGAGGCGGTGATCCTCGGCAACAAGCGGCCCTACCTGTCGGCGATCATCTGCATCCGTTTCCCCATCGTGTCGAAGTGGGCGGAGAAGAACCGCATCGCCTTCACCACCTATTCCGATCTGGCGTCCAAGCCGGAGGTCTACGAGCTGCTGCGCCAGGAGGTGGAGCGGGTGAACGCGACGCTGCCGGAGTTTCAGCGCATCACCAAGTTCCTGCTGCTCTACAAGGAGCTGGACGCCGACGACGGCGAGCTGACCCGCACCCGCAAGGTGCGCCGCGGCGTGATCGCCGAGAAATACGGCGAGATCATCGACTCCATCTACGCGGGCCAGCCGGCCATCGACGTGGACACCACCATCACCTTCCAGGACGGCACCAAGCAGCGCATCCGCACCGTGCTGAAGGTGGTCGACCTGCTGCCCGCACCGGCCAAGAAGCCGGCGCAGGCCGCGGCATGAGGGGGGTGAGGATGACGCGCTTTCACACCCCTCTCCCGTCCCGGGAGAGGGAAGGGGCCCACGCCCCCGGCGTGGGAAGGGTGAGGGTGCCGGCAACGGGCCGGCGCTCGATCCTTGGATGCACCCTCACCCGGCCCTGCGGGCCACCCTCTCCCGGGACGGGAGAGGGGATCGAGAACGAGGCCACGCCATGACCCTGTTCTTCCAGCTTCTCGTCAACGGACTGATCGTCGGCGCGCTGTACGGCGTCGTGGCGATGTCCTTCGTGCTGATCTACAAGGCCAGCCGCATCGTGAACTTCGCCCAGGGCGAGTTCCTGCTGATCGGCGCCTGGACCTGCTGGTGGCTGCTGACCTCCTGGCAACTGCCCTTCTGGATTGGCTTCCCGATTACGCTGGCCTTCATGCTGGTCTTCGGCATCGTGCTTCAGGTCGTCGTGCTGCGGCCGATGATCGGCGAGCCGATCATCTCCGTCATCATGGTCACCATCGGCCTGTCGATCTTCTTCCAGGCCCTGATGAAGTGGATGTTCGGCGTCTTCGCCAAGCCGTTCCCGACCATCTTCGCCAGCCCGACCGTGAACATCCTCGGGCTGGACGTGCAGACCGTCTATGTGATGAGCCTGGTCATCTCGCTGCTGATCATGGCGGGCTTCGGCTGGTTCTTCAAATACTCGCGGATGGGTCTGGCGATGCGGGCGACCGCCTTCGACCAGCAGGTGGCGCAGTCGCTGGGCATCTCCGTCCGCCATATGTTCGCGATGAGCTGGGCGATCTCCGCCATGGTGTCGGCGGTGGCCGGCGTCACGGTCGGCGTCGTCAACGGCGTGTCCTCCGCGCTCTCCTTCTTCGGCATCAAGGTCTTCCCAGCGGTCATCCTCGGCGGGCTGGACAGCGTGGCCGGGGCGGTGCTGGGCGGCCTGATCGTCGGCGTGCTGGAGAATCTCGCGCACTACTTGGACAGCCAGTGGCTGAACTGGGGCAACATGTACGAGATCGCCCCCTTCTACGTCCTGATCGTCATCCTGATGATCAAGCCCTACGGCCTCTTCGGCACCAAGGACATCGAGCGCGTGTAAGGAGCGGCCGCAACCATGGCGAACATCAGTCTCATCCCCAGCGGCGACTTCAAGACCCGGTACGCCGCCGACACGACCATCTTCCCGACCAAGACCAGCCGCAACTTCGCGATCCTGGGCGTGGCGCTGCTGCTGCTCTGCCCGGCCTTCATGGACCGCTACTGGCTGAACCTGTGCATCCAGATCGGCTATCTCGGCATCGCGGCGCTGGGGCTGAACATCCTGGTCGGCTTCACCGGCCAGATCTCCATCGGGCACGCCGCCTTCTTCGGCTTCGGCGCCTTCTCCTCGGCGTGGCTGTCGAACAGCTTCGGAATCCCGGTGGCGCTCGCCATCCCGCTGGCCGGCGTGATGACCACCGGGGTCGGCATGCTGTTCGGCATCCCGGCGGCGAGGCTGAAGGGCCTGTACCTCGCCATCGCCACCCTGGCGGCGCAGTACATCCTCCAGGACTTCTTCTCGCGCGCCGACTGGTTCACCGGCGGCACCGCCGGCACCATCGCGGAACCGTTCACCCTGTTCGGCTACGCCTTCGACACCGACGAGAGCTTCTTCTACGTCGTGCTGGTCTATGTGGTCGTCATGTACATCCTGGCGACCAACCTGATGCGGTCGCGCGACGGGCGGGCGCTGGTGGCGGTGCGTGACCATTATCTCTCCGCGGAGATCATGGGCATCAACCTGACCAAGTACCGCACGATGTCCTTTGGCATCTCGTCCTTCTACGCCGGCATCGGCGGCGCGCTCTACGCCCACTACCTGCAGTTCGTGTCGGTGGAGGGCTTCACGATCCTCTTCTCGATCCAGTTCCTCGGCATGATCATCATCGGGGGCCTGGGCTCGATCATGGGGTCGCTGATGGGCACCGCCTTCATGGTGCTGCTGCCCGAGGTGATGCAGGCCATCACCACGGCGCTGTCCGGCACCGCCATCGACGCTGCGCTGAACCTGAGGGAGGCCATCGCCTTCCTGCGCGAAATGGCCATCGGCCTGGTGATCATCCTGTTCCTGGTCTTCGAGCCGGACGGGCTGGCCCACCGCTGGAAGCAGATCAAGGCCTACTGGAAACTGTATCCCTTCTCGCACTGACCTCTCGCACATCGGCTTCTGAAAAACATAACGACTGGGAGAAAACGCACCATGACCATGAAGACCGTCCTGCTGGCGTCCGCCGCCGTCGTCCTGCTCGGCACCGGGGCCGCCAACGCCCAGAAGATCCCGGTCGGCCACCTCGCCGACCAGTCCGGCGCCACCTCGGACGTGGGCGTGCCCTTCGGCCAGGGCGTCGCCGACGCGCTCGCCTACATCAACAAGAACGGCGGCGTCGGCGGCACGACGATGGACGTCGAGACGGTGGACTACGGCTATCAGGCGCCGCGCGCCATCAGCCAGTACAAGAAGTGGTCGTCGGGCAGCGGCAAGGTCGCGGCCATCCAGGGCTGGGGCACCGCCGACACCGAGGCGCTGACCGGCTTCGTCGGCAAGGACGAGATCCCCTACTATTCCGGCTCCTACTCGGGCCACCTGACCGACCCGACCGGCAACGGCCCGCACGGCTCCAAGCCGGCGCCCTACAACTTCTTCTACGGCCCGTCCTACTCCGACGGCCTGCGCGCCATGCTGATGTGGGCGGCCGAGGACTGGAAGACGAAGGGCGGCTCGGGCAAGCCCAAGTACGTCCATATGGGCGCCAACCACCCCTACCCGAACGCCCCGAAGGAAGCCGGCGAGCAGCTCGCCAAGGAGTTGGGCTTCGACGTCCTTCCGGCGGTGCAGTTCGCCCTGACGCCGGGCGACTACACCGCCCAGTGCCTGACGCTGAAGCAGGCCGGCGCCAACTACGCCTATCTCGGCAACACGGCGGGCTCGAACATCTCCGTGCTGAAGGCCTGCCAGACGGTCGGCGCCCAGGTGCAGTTCATGGGCAACGTCTGGGGCATGGACGAGAACGCCGCCAAGGCCGCCGGCTCGGCCGCCAACGGCGTGATCTTCCCGGTGCGCACCGCGGCGATCTGGGGCGGCGACGCGCCGGGCATGAAGATCGTCAAGGAGATCTCCAAGGTCTCCGACGCCGCCGGCACCGCCTACCGTCCGGTGCACTACGTGTCGGGCATCTGCTCCGCCTTCTACATGAAGGAAGCGATGGACTGGGCGAAGCAGAACGGCGGCGTGACCGGCCCGAACATCCGCAAGGGCATGTACCAGAAGAAGGATTGGGTGCCGGCGGGCCTGGAGGGCGTCTGCGTGCCGTCCACCTGGACCGAGACCGATCACCGCGGCATGGACAAGGTCAACCTGTACCGCGCCAACGTGACCGGCGACACCGGCGGCTCGGTGGACGAGCTGGTGAGGGCCGGCACGATCAAGCTGGAGAAGATCGCCACCGTCGACGTCCCGCGCAAGCCGGAGTGGCTGGGCTGGTAAGCCGGACCGCCCCCGCCGTCGCCGTGAAAGGGCGGCGGCGGGGGCTTCCGTCCCGTCTCACTGCATCAGGTGCCGCATCATGAACGCCGCCACCGCGACCGCCGCGGTCAATCCCGCCAGCGCTCCGGCGCCGGTTCCCGGCACGGCCAAGGCGCCGCTGCTGTCCGTCAACAACATTGAGGTCGTCTACAACGACGTCATCCTGGTGCTCCGCGGCCTCAGCCTGGAGGTGCCGGAGGGGGAGATCGTCGCCCTGTTGGGCGCCAACGGCGCCGGCAAATCGACGACGCTCAAGGCCATCTCCGGGCTGCTGAAGACCGAGGACGGCGAGGTCACGCGCGGCGACATCTCCTTCGCGGGCGAGCGCATCAACGGCATCGACCCCGACCAGATCGTCCGGCGCGGCATCTTCCAGGTGATGGAGGGCCGCCGCATCATCGGTGACATGACCTGCCAGGAGAATTTGCGCCTCGGCGCCTTCACCCGCCGCGACGGCGGCGTGAAGGACGACATCGAGATGGTCTATCACTACTTTCCCCGCCTGAAGGAACGCACCGGCCTCGCCGGCTACCTCTCGGGCGGCGAGCAGCAGATGCTGGCCATCGGGCGCGCGATGATGGCGCGGCCGAAGCTGATCCTGATGGACGAGCCGTCCATGGGCCTGTCGCCGCTGATGGTGAAGGAGGTCTTCAGCATCATCCGGCAGATCAACAAGGACCTGGGCGTCACCATCCTGCTGGTGGAGCAGAACGCCCGCATGGCGCTCCAGGCCGCGACGCGCGGCTACATCATGGAGAACGGCAAGGTCGTTCTGGACGGCACCGCCGAAGAGCTGCGCAACAACGAGGACGTGAAGGAATTCTACCTCGGCGGCGGCAACGAAGAGCGCAAGAGCTTCAAGAATCTCAAGAGCTTCAAGCGCCGGAAGCGCTGGATTTGAATTTTTGCCCTCTCCCGTCCCGGGAGAGGGAAGGGGCCCACGAAGTGGGAAGGGTGAGGGTCTTGCAGGAAGAAAGGTGCCGACCATTGGCGGCACCCTCACCCGGCCCTTCGGGCCACCCTCTCTCCCGGGGCGGGAGAGGGGAGAAGAAGAAAAACAGCCGGGAGGCATCGGTGTCCGACACTTACGATCAACTCGAAACCCGCTCCCCCGACCGGCGCGAGGCGGAGCTGTTCGCGGCGCTGCCGGCACAGATCGCCCACGCCAAGGCGAACGCGCCCTACTTCACCCGCCTGCTGGCCGATGTGGACCCCGCCGCCGTCGGTGACCGCGCGGCGCTCGCCGCGTTGCCGGTCACCCGCAAGTCGGACCTGATCGCGCTGCAGAAGGAGGTGCCGCCCTTCGGCGGGATGACCACCGTCGCCATCGGGCGGCTGGCCCGCGTCTTCGCCTCGCCCGGCCCGATCCATGATCCGGAAGCCCACGGCACGGACCCCTGGCGCACCGCACGGGCGCTTTACGCCTCGGGCATCCGCGGCGGCGACCTCGTGCAGAACTGCTTCGCCTACCACCTGACCCCCGCCGGCTCGATGTTCGAGACGGGCGCGCACGCGCTGGGATGCGCGGTCATCCCCGCCGGCGTCGGCAACACGGAGATGCAGGCCCAGGTGGCCGCCCATCTCAAGCCGCGGGCCTACATCGGCACGCCCGACTTCCTGAAGATCATCCTGGAGAAGGGCGACGAGCTGGGGCTGGACCTGTCCTCCATCGCGATCGGCCATTTGACCGGCGGCCCCTTCCTGCCGGACGCCCGCGCCTATTACGAGGGGCGCGGCATCGCCGCCTACCAGAGCTACGGCACCGCCGACCTCGGCCTCGTCGCCTATGAGACGACGGCCCGCGCCGGGCTGGTGGTGGAGGAGGGCGTGATCGTGGAGATCGTCCGGCCCGGCACCGGCGATCCCGTGCCGGCGGGCGAGGTGGGGGAGGTCGTCGTCACCACCTTCAATCAGGCCTATCCGCTGGTCCGCTTCGCCACCGGCGACCTGTCCGCCGTGCTGCCCGGCGAAAGCCCCTGCGGGCGCACCAACATGCGGCTGAAGGGCTGGATGGGCCGCGCCGACCAGACGACCAAGGTCAAGGGCATGTTCGTCCACCCGCAGCAGATCGCCGAGGTGCTGCGCCGCCACCCGCAGATCGGCAAGGCCCGCCTCGTCGTCGGGCGGGAGGACGCCAACGACACCATGACCCTGCGCTGCGAGTCGCCCGAGTCCGGCGAGGCTTTGGCGGCTTCGGTGCGTGAAACTCTGGCCGCCGTCACCAAATTGAAGGGTGTCGTGGAGTTCGCGGCCCCCGGCAGCCTGCCCAACGACGGCAAGGTCATCGAAGACGCCCGCGCCTGAGCGCCGACGAGACCCGAAAACAACGATAACCGACCCGATACACACGAGGACCTTTTCGCCATGAGCGTCAGCACCGACCTCCAGCTCGACCCCTTCGCGCTCGCCAGGGAGCTGTCGGGCAAGCATTTCTTCGGCGGCGCGTTCCGCCCGGCCTCCTCCGGCAAGGGCTTCCCCGTCGTGAACCCGGCGACCGGGGAGACGGTGGCCGAGGCCGCCTTCGGCGAGGCGGCGGACGTCGACGCCGCGGTGGCCGCCGCGGTGGCCGCGCAGAAGGAATGGGCCAAGCGCCCGGTGCGCGAGCGCGGCAAGCTGGTCGCCGAATGCGGGCGCGTGCTGGACGCCCACAAGGAGGAAATCGCCAAGCTGATCGCGCTGGAAACCGGCAAGGCGCTGCGCACCGAATCGCGCGTCGAGGCCGGCGTTCTGTCCGACGCCTTCGTCTTCTTCGGCGGTCTGGCACCGGAGCTGAAGGGCGAGACGGTGCCTTTCAACCCGTCCATGCTGACCATGACGGTGCGCGAGCCGGTGGGCGTGGTCGGGGCGATCATCCCGTGGAACGTCCCGCTGCTTCTGATGGCGCTGAAGATCGCCCCGGCGATGGTGGCGGGCAACGCCGTGGTGGTGAAGTCGGCCGAGGAGGCTCCGCTCGCCGTGCTGCGCGTCGTGCAGCTCATCAACACGGTGATTCCGGCCGGGGTGGTGAACATCCTGTCGGGCTACGGTCCGGAGTGCGGCGCCCCGCTGGTGGCGCACAAGGACGTGAAGAAGGTCACCTTCACCGGCTCGGTCGAGACCGGCAAGATCGTCTACAAGACCGCCGCCGAGAAGTTGATTCCGGTGACGCTGGAACTGGGCGGCAAGAGCCCGATGATCGTCTGCGGCGACGCCGACCTGGATCAGGCCATCGCGGGCGCCATCGCCGGCATGCGCTTCACCCGCCAGGGTCAGAGCTGCACCGCGTCGTCGCGCATCTTCGTCCATGACAGCATCCACGACGCCTTCGTGGAGAAGCTGAAGGAGAAAGTGAACGCCATGAAGATGGGCGACCCGCTGGACGAGTCGACCGACATCGGCACCATCGTCTCGCCCCAGCAGCTCGACCGGGTGCAGAGCTACATCGCCATCGGCAAGGAGGGCGGGGCGACGCCGCATGTCTGCTCGGCGATGCCGTCCGATCCGAAGCTGACCAAGGGCCTGTACGTGCAGCCGCACATCTTCACCGGCGTGAAGAACAGCGACCGCATCGCGCAGGAGGAAATCTTCGGGCCGGTGTGCTGCGTCATCCGCTGGACCGACTACGAAGAGGTCATCGCCCAGGCCAACGACACCGAATACGGCCTCGCCGCGACCATCTGGACCCGTGACCTGAGGGTGGCGATGGATGCGGTGCATCGGCTGGAGGCCGGGTTCGTCCAGGTGAACCAGAATCTGGTCGTGCAGCCGAACCTGTCCTACGGCGGCGTGAAGTCATCGGGGCTGGGCAAGGAAGCCTCGCTGGAAGCGATGCTGGAGCACTTCACCCACAAGAAGACGATCATCATCAACATGAAGTGAGCGGACTTTCTGTTCCCTCTCCCCTCTGGGGAGAGGGTTAGGGTGAGGGGGTTGCGCTTTTGCCGAACGCCCGCCATGCGCAACCCCCTCACCGGCCTTGCGGGCCACCCTCTCCCCGGAGGGGAGAGGGCTAAGAAGTCTTGCCACGCCCATTTCCATACGCTACCGTACGGCTCCATACGTCGCCGTATGGCGGGAACGAAGAACAGACCTCCGGGGGGAGCGCCAACACCATGCTGTCGAACCAGTATCCGACCCTGAACTTCGACCTCGGCGAATCCGCGGACATGCTGCGCGACACCGTGCGCAGCTTCGCCGCTGACGAGATCGCGCCCCGCGCCGCCGAGATCGACCGGACCAACGAGTTCCCGAACGAGCTGTGGCGGAAGTTCGGCGACCTCGGCGTGCTCGGCATCACGGCGGAGGAGGAATACGGCGGCGCCGGCATGGGGTACCTGGAGCATGTCGTGGCGATGGAGGAAATCTCCCGCGCCTCGGCCTCGGTCGGCCTCAGCTACGGCGCGCACTCCAACCTCTGCGTCAACCAGATCCGCAAGAACGGCACGGCGGAGCAGAAGAGCCGCTACCTGCCTAAGTTGATCTCCGGCGAGCACATCGGCGCGCTCGCCATGTCGGAGCCGAACGCCGGGTCCGACGTGGTGTCGATGAAGCTGCGCGCCGAGAAGAAGGGCGACCGCTATGTGCTGAACGGCACGAAGATGTGGATCACCAACGGGCCGGACGCCGACACGCTGGTGGTCTACGCCAAGACCGACGTCAACGCCGGCCCGCGCGGCATCACCGCCTTCCTCATCGAGAAATCCTTCAAGGGCTTTTCCGTCGCGCAGAAGCTCGACAAGCTGGGCATGCGCGGCTCCAACACCGGCGAGCTGGTGTTCGAGGACTGCGAGGTGCCGGAGGAGAACATCCTGGGCGGCGTTGGGCGCGGCGTGAACGTGCTGATGTCGGGCCTCGACTACGAGCGCGCGGTGCTCGCCGGGGGGCCGCTCGGCATCATGCAGGCCTGCATGGACGTGGTGGTCCCCTACCTGCACGACCGCAAGCAGTTCGGCCAGCCGATCGGCGAGTTCCAGCTCATGCAGGGCAAGCTGGCCGACATGTACACGATCATGAACGCCGCCAAGGCTTACGTGTACGCCGTCGCCAAGGCCTGCGACCGCGGCGAGACGGCCCGCAAGGACGCCGCCGGGGCGATCCTCTTCGCCGCTGAAAAGGCCACCTGGATGGCGCTGGAGGCCATTCAGACTCTGGGCGGCAATGGCTACATCAACGAGTTCCCGACGGGCCGCCTGCTGCGCGACGCCAAGCTCTACGAGATCGGCGCCGGCACCAGCGAGATCCGCCGCATGCTGATCGGGCGCGAGCTGTTCAAGGAAACGGCGTAAAGAAAACGCCGTATGGCCGGAAGGGAAGGAAAGAGCGTCATGACCGATACCGTTGTGATTGCGGGCGCCGCCCGCACCCCGATGGGTGGATTCCAGGGCGACTTGCAGGGCTTGACCGCGCCGCAGCTCGGTTCCGCCGCCATCAAGGCCGCGCTGGAGCGCGCCGGGGTGAAGCCGGAGGCCGTGGACGAGGTGTTCATGGGCAACGTCCTGCCCGCCGGGCTGGGGCAGGCGCCGGCCCGTCAGGCGTCGCTCGGCGCCGGCATCCCGGAGGCTGCGGGCTGCACGACCATCTCCAAGGTCTGCGGGTCGGGCATGAAGGCGGTGATGCTCGCCACCGACCTGATCAAGGCCGGCTCGGCGGAGATCATGGTGGCCGGCGGCATGGAGAGCATGTCCAACGCCCCCTACCTGCTGGACCGCGCCCGCGGCGGCTATCGCATGGGCCATGGCCGCGTGCTCGACCACATGTTCCTCGACGGGCTGGAGGACGCCTACGACCGCGGGCGCCTGATGGGCACCTTCGCGGAGGAATGCGCCACCCACTACCAGTTCACCCGCGAGGCGCAGGACAACTACGCCATCGAGAGCCTGAACCGCGCCCGCCGCGCGACCGAGGACGGCAGCTTCGTCAAGGAGATCACCCCGGTCACGGTCAAGGGCCGCAAGGGCGACACGGTGGTGGAGAGGGACGAGCAGCCGCTGAAGGCCGACCCGGGCAAGATCCCGACGCTGAAGCCCGCCTTCGCCAAGGACGGCACGGTGACGGCGGCCAACGCCTCCTCCATCTCCGACGGCGCGGCGGCTCTGGTGCTGACCACACGGTCGAACGCGGAGAAGCTGGGCCTGCCGATCCTGGCGGAGATCAAGGCCCACGCCAACCACGCCCAGGCCCCGGCCTGGTTCACCACCGCACCCGTGGGCGCGATCAACAAGGTGCTGGAGCGCGCCGGCTGGTCGGCCAAGGACGTGGACCTCTACGAGCTGAACGAGGCCTTCGCGGTGGTCGCCATGGCGGCGATGCGCGAACTCGACATCCCGCATGACAGGATCAACGTGCATGGCGGCGCCTGCGCGCTCGGCCATCCGATCGGCGCGTCGGGGGCGCGCATCCTCGTCACGCTGCTGGCGGCGCTGGAGAAGAACGGGCTGAAGCGCGGCGTCGCCTCGCTGTGCATCGGCGGCGGCGAGGCCACGGCGGTGGCGGTGGAGTTGGTGTAAGGGCGGAGTGTTGCCCCCACCCTAACCCTCCCCCGCCCAGCGGGGGAGGGCCGGGGTGGGGGCAATGCAAATTCGGGAGGGAAAGCAATGCGGCTGACGGAAGAGCAGCGGATGGTGCGCGACATGGCGCGGGACTTCGCGGCGGAGCGGCTGGCGCCCACCGCCGCCGAGCGCGACCGCACCGGCGCCTTCCCCAAGGAGGAGCTGGCCGAGATGGGCCGGCTCGGCCTGATGGGCATGCTGGTGCCGGAGGAGTTCGACGGGGCCGGCACCGACCACATCGCCTACGCGCTCGCCATCGAGGAAATCGCGGCGGGCGACGGCGCCATTTCCACCATCATGAGCGTGCACAACTCCGTCGGTTGCATGCCGATCCTGAAGTTCGGTAGCGCCGAGCAGAAGGAGCGCTTCCTGAAGCCGATGGCCCGCGGCGAGCAGCTCGGCTGCTTCTGCCTGACCGAGCCGCAGGCGGGCTCCGACGCCGCCGCCATCAAGACCCGCGCCCGCCGCGACGGCAATCACTGGGTCCTCAACGGCACCAAGCAGTTCATCACCTCGGGCAAGAACGCCGACGTCGCCATCGTCTTCGCGGTCAGCGACCCCGACGCCGGCAAGAAGGGCATCACCGCCTTCATCGTGCCGACCGACACCCCCGGCTTCCAGGTCGCGCGGGTGGAGGAGAAGCTCGGCCAGAGCTGTTCCGACACCTGCCAGATCGTGCTGGAGGACTGCCGCATCTCCGCCGACCTGATGCTGGGCGCGGAGGGCGGCGGCTACCGGGTGGCGCTCGCCAACCTGGAGGGTGGACGCATCGGCATCGCCTCGCAGTCGGTGGGCATGGCGCGCTCCGCGCTCGACCACGCCACGCGCTACGCCCAGGAGCGGCAGAGCATGGGCGTGCCGATCATCCAGCATCAGGCGGTGGCCTTCCGGTTGGCCGACATGGCGACGAAGGTGGAGGCCGCGCGCCAGCTCGTCCTGCACGCCGCGAGTCTCCGCGACGCCGGCGAGCCCTGCCTGAAGGAGGCGGCCATGGCGAAGCTGTTCGCCTCGGAGATCGCCGAGCGCGTCTGCTCCGACGCCATCCAGATCCATGGCGGCTACGGCTACCTGAACGATTTCCCGGTGGAGCGCATTTATAGAGACGTGCGCGTCTGCCAGATCTATGAGGGCACGAGCGACATCCAGCGGCTGGTCATCAGCCGCGCCCTGATGCAGTAGAACAAGAAGAGACGGGAGGACGACGGCCATGACCGTCCTGAAGAGCGCCCTGAACCCGCGCTCCGCCGAGTTCCAGACGAACGCCGACGCCATGTCCGCCCTGGTCGCCGACCTGCGCGAGAAGGTGGGTGCCATCAAGCAGGGCGGCGGAGCAAAGGCCCGCGACAAGCACCTCTCCCGCGGCAAGCTGCTGCCGCGGGAGCGCATCCGCCAGCTCCTCGACGTGGGTTCGCCCTTCCTGGAGCTGTCGCAGATGGCCGCCTACGGCGTCTATGACGACGATATCCCGGCGGCGGGCATCATCACCGGCATCGGCAGCGTGGCCGGGCAGGAATGCATGGTGGTCGTCAACGACGCCACGGTGAAGGGAGGCACCTACTTCCCCCTGACGGTGAAGAAGCACCTGCGCGCCCAGGAAGTCGCCCAGCAGAACAACCTGCCCTGCATCTATCTGGTCGATTCGGGCGGCGCCAACCTGCCGAACCAGGACGAGGTGTTTCCCGACCGCGACCATTTCGGGCGCATCTTCTTCAACCAGGCCAACATGTCGGCCCAGGGCATCCCGCAGATCGCGGTGGTGATGGGAAGCTGCACGGCCGGTGGCGCCTATGTGCCCGCCATGTCGGACGAGGCGATCATCGTGCGCAACCAGGGCACCATCTTCCTCGGCGGCCCTCCGCTGGTGAAGGCGGCGACCGGCGAGGTGGTGTCGGCGGAAGACCTCGGCGGGGCCGACGTGCATTCCCGCACCTCCGGCGTGACCGACCATTACGCGATGAACGACGCCCACGCGCTCGCCATGGCGCGCAAGGTCGTGTCGAACCTGAACCGCAGCAAGCGCATCGACATGGACCTGCGCGAGCCGCAGGAGCCGGCCTACGACCCGCGCGAACTCTACGGCGTGATCCCCAGCGACCCGCGCAAGCCCTTCGACGTGCGCGAGGTCATCGCCCGCGTGGTCGACGGCTCGGTGCTGGACGAGTTCAAGCCGCTCTACGGCACGACGCTGGTCTGCGGCTTCGCCCACATCTTCGGCTACCCGGTCGGCATCATCGCCAACAACGGCATCCTGTTCAGCGAGTCCGCCCTGAAGGGCGCGCATTTCGTCGAGCTGTGCTGCCAGCGCGGCATTCCGCTGGTCTTCCTGCAGAACATCACCGGCTTCATGGTCGGGCGGAAGTACGAGGCGGGCGGCATCGCCAAGGACGGCGCGAAGCTGGTCACCGCCGTCGCCTGCGCCAAAGTGCCGAAATTCACCGTCATCATCGGCGGCAGCTATGGTGCGGGCAACTACGGCATGTGCGGGCGCGCCTACAGCCCGCGCTTCCTCTGGATGTGGCCGAACTCGCGCATCTCCGTGATGGGCGGGGAGCAGGCGGCGGGCGTGCTCGCCCAGGTCCGGCGCGACGCCATGGAATCCCAGGGCAGGACCTGGGCGCCGGAGGAGGAGGAGGCGTTCAAGGCCCCGATCCGCCAGCAGTACGAAGACCAGGGCCATCCCTACTACGCCTCCGCCCGATTGTGGGACGACGGCATCATCGACCCGGCGGACACGCGCATGGTGCTCGGCCTCGGCCTGTCGGCGTCGCTGAACGCCCCGGTCGAGAAGACCACCTTCGGCGTGTTCCGGATGTGAGCGGAGGGACGACGAGCATGAGCGACATTCTGATCGACATCGCCGCCAGCGGCGTGGCCGCCGTCACCATGAACCGGGCGGAGGTGCACAACGCCTTCAACGAGCGGGTCATCGCCGATCTGACCGACGCCTTCCTCAGCCTGGGGTCGAATCCGGACGTCCGCGTCATCCTGCTGCGCGGTGCGGGCAAGAGCTTCTCCGCCGGGGCCGACCTCGGATGGATGAAGAAGATGGCGGGCTACAGCCACGACGAGAACGTCCAAGACGCCATGGGCCTCGCCACCATGCTGCGCACGCTGGACGAATGCCCGAAGCCGACCGTCGCCGTGGTGCAGGGTCCGGCCTTCGGCGGCGGGGTGGGGCTGGTCGCCGCCTGCGACGTCGCCATAGCCGCCGAGACCGCCAGCTTCGCCCTGACCGAGGTGCGGCTTGGCCTGATCCCCGCGGTCATCAGCCCCTATGTGGTGGCCGCGATGGGCGAGCGCGCCTGCCGCCGCTATTTCCTGACGGCGGAGCGCTTCTCCGCCGCCGAGGCGCTGGGGCTCGGCCTGCTGCACCAGACCGTTCCGGCGGCGGAACTGGACGCCGCGGTCGAGGTGATGGTGCGCAACCTGCTGCACTGCGGACCGGCCTCGCAGACCGCGGCGAAGGAGTTGATCCGCGCCGTGGCGCGCCGCCCGCTGGACGACGCGCTGGTCCGCGGCACAGCGGAGCGCATCGCCCGCCAGCGCGCGAGCGACGAGGGGAGGGAGGGCGTCGGCGCCTTCCTGGAGAAACGCGAACCGGCGTGGCGGAGCTGAGGCCCATGGTTGAGACAGGCATGTTCGACAAAATTCTGATCGCGAACCGTGGCGAGATCGCCTGCCGCATCATCCGCACCGCCCGCCGCATGGGCATCCGCACCGTCGCCGTGTACTCGGAAGCCGACGCCCGCGCCATGCATGTGGAGATGGCCGACGAGGCCGTCTGCATCGGCCCGGCGCCGGTCGGCGAGAGCTACCTGCGCGGCGACGCGATCCTTGAGGTCGCAAAGCGCACGGGCGCCCAGGCCATCCATCCCGGCTACGGCTTCCTGTCGGAGAACGCCGGCTTCGCGGCGGCCTGCGCCGAGGCCGGCGTGGTTTTCATCGGCCCGCCGATCGAGGCCATCCGCGTCATGGGCTCCAAGGCGGAATCCAAGCGCGTGATGTCCCAGGCCGACGTGCCGCTGGTCCCCGGCTTCCACGGCGAGGCCCAGGATCTGGAGACGCTGAGCGCGGAGGCCGAGCGCATCGGCTACCCGGTGCTGGTCAAAGCGTCGGCGGGCGGCGGCGGCAAGGGCATGCGCGTGGTCCGCGCCGCGGGCGAGTTCGCCGACGCGGTGGCCGGCGCCAAGCGCGAGGCCAAGGCCGCCTTCGGCGACGACAGCGTGCTTCTGGAGAAGTATCTGGGCCGCCCGCGCCATGTGGAGATCCAGGTCTTCTGCGACACCCACGGCAACGGCGTCTATCTGTTCGAGCGCGACTGCTCCATCCAGCGCCGCCACCAGAAGGTGATCGAAGAGGCCCCGGCCCCGGCGCTGCCCGACGACCTGCGCCGCCGCATGGGCGAGGCCGCGGTGGCCGCCGCCAAGGCGGTGAACTACGTCGGCGCCGGCACGGTGGAATTCCTCTACGAGGACGGCGGCTTCTACTTCATCGAGATGAACACCCGCCTCCAGGTCGAGCATCCGGTGACCGAGAAGATCACCGGCCAGGACCTCGTGGAGTGGCAGTTGCGCGTCGCCGCCGGCGGCACGCTGCCGCTGATGCAGGACCAGCTCACCCGCCGCGGCCACGCCTTCGAGGCGCGCCTCTACGCGGAGGACCCGCAGCGCGAGTTCCTGCCGGCCATCGGCAAGCTGGTCCGCCTGCGCCCGCCCGCCGAGAACGACCATGTCCGCGTCGACACCGGTGTCCGCGAGGGCGACGAGGTCACCATGTTCTACGACCCGATGATCGCCAAGCTGATCGTCTGGGACGAGGACCGCGACGCCGCCCTGCGCCGCCTGCGCGTGGCGCTCGCCGCCTACGAGGTGGTCGGGGTGACGACCAACGTGGCCTTCCTCGGCGCCATCGCCGGTCATCCGGCCTTCCGCGCGGTGGAGATCGACACCGGCTTCATCGAGCGGCACCGCGCCGACCTGCTGCCCCCTCCGGCCCCGGTGCCGGATCGCGGGCTGGCCATCGCGGCGCTCAGCGTTCTGCTCCGCCGCAACGCCGACGCCCGCAAGGCCCGCCGCGCCGCGTCGGACCCCTGGTCGCCCTGGCTGTCGGCCAGCGGCTGGCGCCTCAACGACGACAACCACCACGACTTGCGCCTGATGGATGGCGACACGCCGCGCGCCCTGACCCTGCATTTCCGCCCCGACGGCTACGAGATCGAGGTGGAGGGCCGCCCGGCCATCCGGGCCGAGCGGGTCACTCTGGACGGCGAGACGCTGACCGCCACCATCGACGCGGTGCGCACCCGCGCCACGGTGATCTGTCAGGGTCTGGACCTGACCATCCTGTCAGACGGGGCGGTGTGGCGCCTGCATCTCGACGACCCGACCGCCCGCGCGGCGGAGCAGGAGGGCGGGTCCGGCCGCCTCACCGCGCCGATGCCGGGCACCGTCGTCCGCGTGCTGGTCGAGCCGGGCCAGACGGTGGAGGCGGGCGCACCGCTGATGCTGCTGGAAGCGATGAAGATGGAGCACACCATCAAGGCCCCCGCCGCCGGCACGGTCAGCGCCGTCAACTTCGCGGCGGGCGATCAGGTGTCCGAAGGCGTGGACCTGCTGGTCCTCGACGTGGCGGAGGGATGAGCATGCGCCTGCCGAAAAGCGTCCGCATGGTTGAGGTCGGACCGCGCGACGGCCTCCAGAACGAGAAGCAGATCGTCCCGACGGCGGTGAAGATCGGTCTGGTCGACCGGCTGACCGATGCCGGGCTGATCGCCATCGAGGCCGGCAGCTTCGTGTCGCCCAAATGGGTCCCACAGATGGCCGACACGCCGGACGTCTTCGCCGGCATCCGCCGCAAGGAGGGGGTGCGCTATGTCGCGCTCACCCCGAACGCCAAGGGGCTGGAGGGCGCGCTCGCCGCCCGCGCCGACGAGGTGGCGGTGTTCGCCGCCGCGTCGGAGAGCTTCAGCCGGACGAACATCAACTGCTCCATCGCCGAGAGCCTGGACCGCTTCGTCCCGGTGCTGGAGCAGGCGAAGGCCCGGGGTGTGCCGGTGCGCGGCTACGTCTCCTGCGTGCTCGGCTGCCCCTACGAGGGGGAGATCGCCCCGGCGGCGGTGGCCGAGGTGGCCGGCCGGCTGCTCGATATGGGCTGCTACGAGGTCTCGCTCGGCGACACCATCGGCACCGGCACGCCGGCCAAGGCCCAGGCGATGATCGCGGCGGTGGCGGAGCGCGTGCCGATGGATCGTTTGGCGGTGCATTTCCACGACACCTACGGCCAGGCGCTCGCCAACATCCTGGCGACGCTGGAGATGGGTGTGGCGGTGGTGGACAGCTCCGTCGCCGGGCTGGGTGGCTGCCCCTACGCCAAGGGGGCGTCCGGCAACGTGGCGAGCGAGGACGTGCTCTACATGCTGAACGGACTGGGCGTCGGGACGGGGGTGGATCTCGACCGGCTGGTGGCGGCTGGCGCTTATATCAGCGATGCCATCGGCCGTCCGACCGCCTCGAAGGTCGCCCGCGCGCGGGGATGTGCGTAAAACACGGGAACGAGGGAAGGGAAGGGCGCCATGAGCTTCACGAACCTGCTGGTGCATGTGGACGACAGCGACCGCTGCGGGGAGCGGCTGAGCGTCGCCCTGACCCTGGCGCAGAAGCATGGCGCCGCACTGACCGGCCTGTTCGCGCAGAGCGACAGCTCCGGCGCCGGCATCGTCACGCGCAAGGCCGGCCCGGCGCTGACCCAGGCGGCGCAGCGGGCGCGGGACATGTTCGAGGAGAAGGCCCGCGAGGCCGGCGTGACCACGCGCTGGTGGCAGCTCAGCCACGGCGAATACGGCCATGTCATCGCCGAGACGGTGATCTGCTCGCGCTACGCGGACCTCGCCGTGTTCGGCCAGCACGATCCGGAGGACAGCCGCGTTCCGGCCGATCTCCTTGAGGAGGTGGTGCTGAACGCCGGGCGCCCGATCCTGGTCGTGCCCCACGCCGGCAGCTATCCGCAGCTCGCCGACCGTCCGGTCATCGCCTGGAACGGCAGCCGCGAGGCCGCCCGCGCCGTAAACGACGCGCTGCCGCTGCTGAAGCAGGCGAGTTCGGTGCTCCTGCTCGCCTTCCACACCCAGCCGCGGGCGGAGGGGAGCGGCGCCGTCCCACAGGTCGATATCCTGGAGCATCTGGCGAGCCATGGCGTGAAGGCCACACCGGAACGCATGACCATCACCGGCATGACGCCGATGGACGCCGTGCTGTCACGCGCCTCGGACCATGGCGCCGACCTTCTGGTGATGGGCGGCTTCGGCGGCTATGGCGGCTCGCTGTTCCCGCTGTTCGGGCGGGGCAGCAACACCCGCCAGATCCTGCGCCAGATGACCCTTCCCGTTCTGTTGTCGCACTGAGTTTGTTCGCACGAAACAAGGAAAGAAGAAGAAATGGCTGACGAGATGGCTCGCGACCCGCGCGAGGTGATGGAGTACGACGTCCTTGTCGTCGGAGCCGGCCCGTCGGGCCTGAGCGCGGCCATCCGCCTGAAACAGCTCGCCAACGAGGCGGGGCAGGAGCTGTCGGTCTGCGTCGTCGAGAAGGGCTCGGAGGTCGGCGCCCACCTGCTCTCCGGCGCGGTGTTCGAGCCGCACGCGCTCGACGAGCTGATCCCCGACTGGAAGGAGAAGGGCGCGCCGCTCACCACCCCGGCGCGCGAGGACCGCTTCCTCTTCCTCACCGAAACCAAGGCGCTGAAGTCGCCCTTCGCCCCGCCGCAGATGCACAATCACGGCAACTACATCATCTCCCTCGGCAACCTCGCCCGCTGGATGGCCGGGCAGGCCGAGGAGCTGGGTGTCGAGATCTACCCCGGCTTCGCCGCCGCCGAGGTGCTCTACGACGACGCGGGCGCGGTCAAGGGGGTCGCCACCGGCGACATGGGCATCGGCAAGGACGGCGGGAAGACCGCCAACTACACCCCGGGCATGGAGCTGCACGCCCGGCAGACCATCTTCGCCGAGGGCTGCCGCGGCTCGCTGACCAAGACGCTGTTCGAGCGCTTCGACCTGCGCCGCGACGCCGATCCCCAGACCTACGGCATCGGCATCAAGGAGCTGTGGGAGGTGGCGCCGGAGAAATCCCAGCCCGGCCTGATCGTCCACACCATCGGTTGGCCGATGGACCCCAAGACCTACGGCGGCTCCTGGCTCTACCACATGGAGGGCAATCTGGTGTCGGTCGGCTTCGTGGTCGGGCTCGACTACGAGAACCCGCACCTGTCGCCCTTCGAGGAGTTCCAGCGCTACAAGACCCACCCGGCGAT
>NZ_JACHYN010000009.1 GCF_014192915.1 Azospirillum sp. OGB3
ATCGAGCCCGCTGCCGTCATCGCATGGTCAGCTTGGAGACGATGCCATCAGGCCATCGCCAACCAAGCCCACAAGCGTAAGGCGCAACTGTAATGCTAGCCCTCCCCCGCTTCGCAGGGGAGGGAATCATCCTCCCTCCCCTGCGTTAGCGGGGGTGGGCCGGGGTGGGGGCAAGGCCCTCAACGACAAGCGCCCTACAGCGTCCCCGCATAGGCGCCGCCGTCCAGCAGGACGTTCTGCCCGGTCATGAAGCCGGCGTGGGCGGAGCAGAGGAAGGCGCAGGCCGCGCCGAACTCCGCCGGATCGCCGAAGCGGCCGGACGGGTTGCCAGCGCGGCGGAGGTCCATCTCCTCGTCCAGGCTGCGGTTGTTGGCCTTGGCCCCGCCTTCCATGGTGGCGCGCAGGCGGTCGGTCTCGAAGGGGCCGGGCAGCAGGTTGTTGATCGTCACGTTGTGGCGCACGGTCTGGCGCGACAGCCCGGCGACAAAGCCGGTCAGCCCCGCCCGCGCCCCGTTGGACAGGCCGAGGATGGGGATCGGCGCCTTGACCGCCGCCGAAGTGACGTTGACGATCCGCCCGAAGCGGCGGCCGATCATGCCGTCCACCGTCGCCTTGATGAGGAAGATCGGGGCCAGCATGTTGGCCTCGACGGCGCGGACCCAGTCGTCGCGCTCCCAATCGCGGAAGTCGCCCGGCGGCGGGCCGCCCGCGTTGTTGACGAGGATGTCCGGCTCCGGACAGGCGGCCAGCGCGGCGGCGCGCCCCTCCTCCGTCGCGATGTCGCCGACGGCGGTGGTCACGGTGGCGCCGGTCTCCTTGCGGATCTCCTCGGCGGCGGCCTCCAGCAGGTCGCGGCCGCGCGCCGTGATGGTGACCGCCACCCCTTCGCGCGCCAGCGCCAGGGCGCAGGCCTTACCCAGTCCCTTGCTGGCTGCGCACACGATGGCGCGGCGTCCGGCGATTCCCAGATCCATCCTCGTCTCCTCCCTTCCCGGCCTCCAGACCGGCCAGCACCTCGCGGGCCAGCGGCACGGTCAGGGGACGGTGCGCGGCCAGCGAGGCGCGGTCAAGCGCCGCGACCACCCGCCCAGCCGCCTCCAGCGACCGCTCCATCCGGGTCAGCAGGTAGGTGATGAGGTCCATGCCCGGCCGCAACTGGCGGTCGGCGAACAGCTTGACCAGCACGGCGGCGAGCAGGGCGTCGTCCGGCGCCTCCACCCCCACCGCGGGGGCCGCCTTGATGCGGGAGCGCAGGTCGGCCAGCTTCATCCGCCAGCGCGACGGCGGGCGCCGCGACAGCAGGAGCAGATGCCCGCCCGAGTCGCGGGCGAGGTTGTAGAGGTGGAACAGCGCCTCTTCCCGCGCCGGCGCACCGGCCACGCGGTCCGCGTCCTCCACCACCACGGCGTTGGCGCGGGCGAGCAGCGCGTGCGGGTCGATCCGGTCCAACGCCTCGCCCAGCGCGATGGGGGCGTGGCTGCGCGCCCGCCAGACATGGCCCAGATGCGTCTTGCCGCAACCGTCCGGCCCGTACAGCGTCAGGGCCGGCGCCGGCCAGGACGGCCAGCGGTCGAGCCACGCCACCGCCTCGGCGTTGCTGGGCGCCACGAGGAAGTCCTCGCACCCCATGGCGGCGCGGTGTCCAAGGTCGAGCGGTATCTGAGCCGCAAGGGTCATAAGGCGGAGGCCATCAGGAAGGGGTACCGCGGTAGTAGGGACTCTCAAGATAGCGCCCCAACGCGAAGCGTGTCAGCACCCCGATCACCGCCGCCACCGGAACGGCCAGCAGGACCCCCACGAAACCGAACAGCGACCCGCCGGCCAGCAGGGCGAAAATCACCCAGACCGCGTGCAGCCCGACCTTCTCGCCCACCAACTTCGGCGTCAGGACGTTGCCCTCCACCGCCTGCCCGAACAGGAAGATCGCAATGACGATGGCGACTCGCCACGGGTCGTCGAACTGCAGCAGGGCGAGCCCGGTGCTGGACACGAATCCGAACAGCGAGCCGACATAGGGGATGAAGGACAACAGCCCCGCCATCAGCCCGATGACCAGCCCGAAATCCAGCCCCGCCAGCGACAGCGCCACCGCGTAGAACACCCCGAGCACGAGGCAGACCAGCGCCTGCCCGCGGACGAAGCCGGCCAACGTCTCGTCGACCTCCCGCGCCTGCTCGCGGATGGTCGCGGCGTGATGCAGGGGCAGCCAGCCGTTCACCTTGGCGACCAGGATGTCCCAGTCGCGCATCAGGTAGAAGGCCACGATCGGCGTGATGAACATCACCGACAGGACGTCGAACAGCGCCAGCCCGCCGGACAGGATGTGCTTCAGCACCCGGCCGACCCAGCCGACGACATCGCCGGCGTAGGTGCCGGCGGCGCCGCGCAGCCGCTCCACATCCTCCGGCGACAGGCGGTGCACCAGCCGGTCCAGCATCGGCATCAGCCGGTCCCGCGCGGCGTTGGCGTAGTTGGGAAGCACCTCGATCAGGTGGGACACCTGCGACTGCACCAGCGGCAGCAGCAGCAGGACCATCACCACCAGGACCAGGACGAAGGACAGCAGCACCAGCGTCGTCGCGAGCCAGCGCGGCAGGCGCCAGCGCTCCACCCGATCGACCACCGGATCGAGCAGATAGGCGACCGCCAGCCCGACCACGAAGGGCAGCAGCATGCCGGACAGCAGCCACAGAACCAGGACGAACAGGCCAAGCCCGATCAGCCAGAAGCGGATCTGCTTGCCCGTCGTCACGGCACCCCTCCGTGCCGGCTGAACAGAAGGCCGCCGCGGTAGATATAGGCCAGCCCCGACAGCACCGTCGTCGCGGCGCAAACCCAGATCAGCAGGGGCACCAGCTCCCGCCCGAACAGGTGGAAGTCGGGCAGCCCCAGCCCCGCCGGGGCCAGCACCGCCGCCGCCAGGGCAAGCTGCACCGCCGTGTTGATCTTGCTGACGTAGAGCGGCTGCATCGCCAGCGACTCCTTCAGCGTGTAGAGCAGCATCACCCCGCCGACGATCATCAGGTCGCGGAACACCACCAGGATGACCAGCCACAGCGGCAGCACGCCGATGTGGCCTAGCGAGACGTAGACGCTGACCAGCAGCGCCTTGTCGGCGATCGGGTCGAGATAGGCGCCCAGCACCGTGCGGGCACGGAACATGCGGGCCACAGCGCCGTCCACGGCGTCGGACACCCCTGCCCCGACGAACAGCCAGAAGGCGACCCCCAGCTCCCCGGCCAGGATGAAATAGACGGCGACCGGCACCACCAGGATGCGGCCGAAGGTGATGATGTTCGGGATGCTCACCGCGGTGCCTTCTGCCGTTGTCCCTTACGCCGCCGTTTCCATGGGTGTCGGTCCCGGCCCGTCTGTAACGCCGCTGGACGGCCTGCCGTCACGCCCTTCCAACCATCAGGGGCGCGCCGTGCCGGTGGCCGGCAGCGTGCCCAGGATGCGCGGCGGCGCCCCCGGCGCCCCCGGCGCGGTCGGCGGCGCGCCGATCGGGGCCGGAGTCATGCTGGGATAGGCCGACGGCGCGGCGGTGGCCGGCGAGAAGGCGGACGGAGTCACCGGGACGGACGCCGGAGACGCCGCGGCGGGCTGTGCCGGGGACGACGCCCCGGCGCCCTTCGCCAGCACCTGGAGCTGCCATTCCGGCGTGGGCGCGGCCGGCGGAAGCGGCTGGCCCGGAACGGGGACCGGAACCGGCGCGGCGACCGCCCCGGTGCGGGCGAGGCCGAGGTCGCGGCGGGCCAGCGCCTGGCGCAGCCGCTCCACGTCGCCGCGGTGGGTCAGCGCGACCAGCGCCTCGTAGCGGCTGATCGACAGCACGTCGGTGCGGGTGACGGCGTTGACCGTGGCGAGCCGCTTGCGCGCCTCCACCCAGTCGTTGAGGCTGGCCAGCGGCACGCGCACCAGCGTCGCCTGCTCCGGCCCGCTCGCCACGGTGTTGTCGCGGCGGTAGGATTCGTCGATGGCGGCCGATACGAAGGTCGTCGCGCGGGTCAGGAAGTCGCCGGCCCGGTCGGCCATGTCGGCCTTCACGTTCACCGTCTGCTGGTCCCGCGCGCCGTCGGGGGTGTAGTGGGTCACCTCGACCGCCAGCGGACGGCCGAGATCCAGCCCGCCCGCCGGCAGGTCGGTCTTGGCGACGACCACGCCGCCGGCGTTGTAGCGCTGGGCGATGCGGGCCAATGCCTCGGGATCGCCGGACAGCGCCTCGTTCACGCCGATGGCGGAAATGTCGGCCAACTCCCCGTCCGGAACGACCAGCGGCACCAGCGAGGCGCCGGTTTGCCGGCCCTCCCAGGCCTCGCGCCAATCGGTGCGGTCCTCCCACAGCACGGGGCGACCGTCCACGACGGTGACCGGCAGGATCACGTAGGGCCGGGCCGGCGGCTCGACATACTGCTGGCCGCCGCCGGCCAGCGTCTCGCGCACGGAATTGGGACGGAAGCGCACGGTGATGCTGCCGACATAGCGGGTGGCCGACACCTTCTCGTCGTCGATCTCGAAGCCCTGGACCAGCCGGGCGAGCTCGATGTCCGACACCCGCGGCACGCTGGTGGCGGTGGGGACGAGGCGCTTGTACAGCTCCGCCCAGGCCTTCACCTGCGCATCGCGGATCGCCTGATCGCGGGCGGCGTTGGCGTTGGCGGCGCTGACGTCCACCTTCACGCCTGACACGGTGAAGGGGTCCGCCGCCGGAACCGCCGCGGGCGCCGTCCCAGAACTTGCCGGAGCCGCCACCGCGGGTGGCGCGGCACCGGGCACCTGCGCGTCCACGGGGCCGGCCGGAACGGCCAGGGCCACGGTGATGGCGGCGAAGCCCGCAAACAGCGGCGCATGGCGGCGGTGGAGCATTGCAAAGCCTTCCGATTCGAGTATGTTCGGCCCGTTCCCTATTGACCCGGCCCAAAATGACCCGGTTCAGGTGGCCCAGGTATATAGCTCAGCCCAAGCGAGGATACCATCAGCACCCAGTCTAATAACACGTCCGACGCCTACAAGCAGGCCGGCGTGGACATTGATGCGGGCAACGCGCTCGTTGACGCGATCAAGCCGCTCGCCCGTTCCACCGCGCGCCCGGGCTCCGACGCCGGGCTGGGCGGGTTCGGCGCCCTGTTCGACCTGCGCGCGGCCGGGTATCACGACCCGCTGCTGGTCGCCACCACGGACGGCGTCGGCACCAAGCTGAAGGTCGCCATCCTGGCGAACCGGCACGACACGGTGGGCATCGACCTCGTGGCGATGTGCGTGAACGACCTCGTCGTCCAGGGCGCGGAGCCGCTGCTGTTCCTCGACTATTACGCCACGGGCAAGCTGGACGTCGCCGCGGGCCGCGCCATCGTCGCCGGCATCGCGGAAGGCTGCCGTCAGGCCGGCTGCGCGCTGGTCGGCGGCGAGACGGCGGAGATGCCGGGCATGTACGCCGACGGCGACTACGATCTCGCCGGCTTCTCGGTCGGTGCCGTCGAGCGCAAGGACGCGCTGACCGGCGCCACCGTGCGGGACGGCGACGTCGTGCTCGGCCTCGCCTCCTCCGGCGTGCATTCAAACGGCTATTCGCTGGTCCGCAAGCTGGTGGAAAAATCCGGCCTCGGCTACGACTCGCCCTGCCCCTGGGACGCCTCGAAGACGCTGGGCGAGGCCCTGCTGACCCCGACCCGCATCTATGTGAAGAGCACGCTGGCCGCGGTGCGCGCCGGCACGGTGCGGGCGATGGCCCACATCACCGGCGGCGGCCTGATCGAGAACATCCCGCGCGTCCTTCCGGACGGGCTGGGCGTCACGCTCGACGCGTCCAAGTGGCCGCTGCCCCCGGTCTTCCACTGGCTGATGAAGACGGGCGGGCTGACCCCGCTGGACATGGCGCGCACCTTCAACACCGGCCTCGGCATGGTCGTCGTGGTCCCGGCGGACAAGGCGCAGCAGGCGGTCGAGATCCTGGCCCGGGGCGGCGAGACGGTCTTCACCGTCGGCACCGTGCATGCGGTCAAGGACGGCGACGCCCGCGTCACCGTCACCGGCATGGACACGGCATGGTCGGCCTGACGGCATCCGGACTAAAGGCAGCCGCTCTGAAGGTTGGGGTCCTGATTTCCGGGCGCGGCAGCAATCTGCAGGCGTTGATCGACGCCTGCGCCGCCCCGGACTTTCCGGCGGAGATCGCTCTGGTGCTCTCCAACAAGGCCGACGCCTATGGGTTGGAGCGCGCCACCGCCGCCGCAGTCCCGGTCGCCGTGGTCAACCATCGCGACTTCCCCGGCGACAAGCGCGCCTTCGAAGAGGCCATGGACGCGCGGCTGCGCGAGGCGGGCGTCGAGCTGGTCTGTCTGGCCGGTTTCATGCGGCTGCTGTCGCCCTGGTTCGTCGAGCGCTGGCACGATCGGATGATCAACATCCACCCGTCGCTCCTGCCCTCCTTCAAGGGGCTGGACACGCACCAGCGGGCGCTGGACGCCGGGGTGCGCTTCCACGGCTGCACCGTCCATTACGTGCGCCCGGAGATGGACGAGGGGCCGATCATCGCCCAGGCCGCGGTGCCGGTCCTGCCCGGCGACGACGCCGACCGGCTGTCCGCCCGCGTGCTGGAGGCCGAGCACCGGCTCTATCCCCAGGCCCTGCGCCTGATCGCCGAGGGCCGCGCGCGCGTCGAGGATGGCCGGGTGACCCTGTCCGGTCCTGATACGAATCTGCCGACGCTGATCAACCCGCCAGCCTAAGTCGCCCAAGCGAGACCCTTGCCGCAACCGTCCGCACTCCCCACATTCTCCGCCGGAACCATAACAGGGGAGGCAAAGGGCGATGGCGGTTACCGATCACGGCCACAATCCGGTCAGCGAGGATGTCGTCCGCCGCCACGAGGCGGGCTGGCACGCCTTCACGCGCTTCATGACGCTGGCGACCGCAGGCGTAATCGCCGTGCTGGTCTTCATGGCGATTTTCCTGGTCTGACGGCCCGTTCAAGCGGCCAACCGGAAAGCTATGGCGGGGCGCTTACGCCCCGTCCGGCAGACGGCCGATCAGAAGGTCGCGCATTTCGCCGACCAGAGAATCCACCTGCTGCTCCCACGTCTCGGTGCCGCCCTGGATGGCGTGCATGACGTGGGTTGCGAGATGGATCAGCGCGGCGCGCACGCAATCCTCGGCCGGGAAATCCAGCCCAATCGTGTCCTGAAGGAACTGGCCGAGCTGGTCGGCGGAATTCCAAGGGTGGACGACCACCGTGTTGAAGCCGCTGGTCCCCAGGAACACCGCGTTCAGGGCCGTCGCCTGCGCGTTGATCGCGTCGATGGCCGCGTCCTGTTCGATGTTGCCGCGCAGCACCTCCTGGAAGGCCGCCAGACACTGGTCGACGTAGCCGCGCACCAGCAGTTCCACCACGCCCGGATCGCTCAGGTCGTTCCTGCCCTTCACGAGGGGCGGCAGCGGTTCCAGCAGGGCCGCGACGATCGGCTTGACGTCCGGATTTTCCATGGCGGGGGTACTCCTAGCGGTAGAATCCCCGAATACTCGACTTCGCCACGCCTGTCCACGACGCCGTGACCCGGCGCGGGCGACAAGTTGCGGGCGGAATGCCCTGAATCGCCTCTGAATCGAAAAGGGCCGCCCCGGTCGGGACGGCCCTTCGCGCAAGACGGCGACGCGGAGAAACCGCGATCAGCCCACCAGCTCGATGCCGGCGAAGAAGAAGGCGATCTCCTGCGCGGCGGTCTCCGGAGCGTCGGAGCCGTGCACCGAGTTGGCCTCGATCGACTCGGCGAACTCCTTGCGGATGGTGCCCTCGGCGGCGTTGGCCGGGTTGGTGGCGCCCATGATCTCGCGGTTGCGGGCGATGGCGTTCTCGCCTTCCAGGACCTGGAGCACGACCGGGCCGGAGATCATGAAGGAGACGAGGTCGTTGAAGAACGGACGCTCGCGATGCACGCCGTAGAACTGCTCGGCCTGGGCCTGGGACAGCTGGACGCGCTTCTGCGCGACGATGCGCAGGCCGCCGTCCTCGAACTTGGCGTTGATCTTGCCGGTCAGGTTGCGGCGGGTGGCATCGGGCTTGATGATCGAGAGGGTGCGTTCGACGGCCATGGCGGTGGGCTCCTGCTGGAAATGCGTTATGGGCGCCGCTGGTTTGGCCGGGGCGCCGATTGCGCGGGGTTATATAGCCGCTTTTCGGCCACGGCAACCGGTTCGTGAGGCCGCTTCACGTCCTGCCGCGCGGCTGCCATGAAGGGTTGCCCCGCGGGTCCCGCTTCAAATCGTGGTTTCCCCGTGGTAAACCGGCGCCGATATGCTGCACATCAACGACCTGACGTTCCGCTACGGCGGACGTGTGCTGTTCGACCGCGCCACCGCGGTCGTGTCGAAGGGCCACCGCGTGGCGCTGGTCGGCCGCAACGGCACCGGAAAATCCACCCTCCTCAAGCTGATCGCCGGCCAGCTCCAGACGGACGCCGGAGCCATCGGCGTGCCCACCGGCACCAAGATCGGCATGGTGGCGCAGGAGGCCCCGAGCGGCGCCACCACGCTGATCGACGCCGTCCTGGCCGCCGACACGGAGCGCACCGCCCTGCTGGCCGAGGCCGAGACGGCAACCGACCCCATGCGCATCGGCGAGATCCACGCGCGGCTGGCGGACATCGAGGCGCATTCGGCGCCGTCGCGCGCCGCCCAGGTGCTCTCCGGCCTGGGCTTCGACGCCGACGCGCAGGCCCGGCCCTGCTCCGACTTCTCGGGCGGCTGGCGGATGCGCGTGGCGCTGGCCGGCGTGCTGTTCGCCCGGCCCGACCTGCTGCTGCTCGACGAGCCGACCAACCACCTCGATCTGGAGGCGACCATCTGGCTGGAGGGGTACCTCAAGAACTACCCCCACACGATCCTGCTGGTCAGCCACGACCGCGACCTCTTGAACTCGGTCCCCACGACGACCATCCATGTGGACCAGGGAAAGCTGGTGACCTACGCCGGCAACTACGACCAGTTCCTCAAGCAGCGCCGCGCCAACATGGAGCGGCTGCAGGCCATGGCGACCAAGCAGGAGGCCAAGCGCAAGCACATGATGGCCTTCGTCGAACGCTTCCGCTACAAGGCGACCAAGGCCCGCCAGGCGCAGAGCCGCCTGAAGGCCCTGGAGAAGCTGGAGACCATCACGCTGATGGAGGACGACGCCGAGGTCGTCTTCAACTTCCCCCAGCCAGACGAGATGCCCCCGCCGCTGATTTCGCTGGACGGGGTGACCATCGGCTACGGCGACCGCGCCATCCTGCGCCGCGTCAACCTGCGCATCGACATGGACGACCGCATCGCCCTGCTCGGCGCCAACGGCAACGGCAAATCCACGCTGGTGAAGCTGCTGGCCGGGCGGCTGGACGCCATGGCCGGCGAGGTGAAGCGCCCGACCAAGCTGCGCGTCGGTTATTTCGCCCAGCACCAGCAGGACGAGCTGGACCTGTCGCTGACCCCCATCCAGCAGACCCAGCGCATCATGCCGCTGGCGCCGGAGGAGAAGGTCCGCGCCCATCTCGGCCGTTTCGGCTTCCAGCAGAGCAAGGCGGAAACCCGCATCTCCGACCTGTCCGGCGGCGAGAAGGCCCGGCTGCTCCTGGCATTGATGAGCCGCGAGACGCCGCACATCCTGATGCTCGACGAGCCGACCAACCATTTGGACGTGGACAGCCGCGAGGCGCTGATCGAGGCGATCAACGGCTTCGAGGGCGCCGTCATCCTCATCAGCCACGACCCGCACCTGATCGAGTTGACCGCCGACCGGCTGCTTCTGGTCGCCGACGGCACGGTGCAGCCCTACGACGGCGACCTCGACGACTACCGCCGCTTCCTGCTCGACCGCGCGCGGGCCGAGCGGGCCGCCGCCAAGGGCGGCGAACCGGCGGACGCCGGGGCCAGCCGCAAGGACCAGCGCCGCGCCGCGGCGGAGGCCCGCGCCGCCCTGGCCCCGCTGAAGAAGAAGGCCACCGACGCGGAGTCGCAGGTCAGCAAGCTGACCGAGGAGAAGCGCAAGATCGAGGCGAAGCTGGCCGATCCCTCCCTCTACAGCGGTCCCAGCGACAAGCTGCAGAAGCTGCAGATCGATCTCGGGCTGGTGGACAAGAAGCTGTCCGCCGCCGAGGAGGCGTGGCTGGAGCATCTCGAAGCCTATGAGTCGGCGGCGGCGGAGGCCGGCGTATGAGCGTGCCGCGCAACGTGGCCTTCACCGGAGCGGGCTCGCTCCCCGCCACGGTCGCCCGCCGCGGGCGGCAGGACCACGGGGAGGAGCGGACTTCCGACGTCCTGGCCGCCTTCCGCGCCAACCTGCCGGATGGACGGGTGTCGCTGGGCGACCTGATCCAGGCGCTGGGCGACCGCTCGCTGGGCACCATCCTGCTGGCCCTGTCGTTGCCGACCATCGCGCCGGTGCCGCTGGGCGTGTCCTGCCTGTTCGACCTCCCGATCCTGCTCTTCTCCGCCCAGATGGCCTTCGGCAAGCGCGGCGCCGCCCTGCCCGGCTGGATTCTGCGCCGCTCGGTCAGCCGCTCCCTCGCCGCCCGCATGATCGACAAGGCGATGCCGCGGCTGACCGCCATCGAGAGGATGCTGAAGCCGCGCCACAGCCGCTTCGCCAGCATCGACGGGGAACGCTGGTTCGGCGTGCTGGTGCTGCTTCTGTCGCTGACCTGCGTGGTGCCGCTGCCGCTGACCGGCTGGCTGCCCGGCTTCGCCCTGGTCCTGCTGTCCCTGGGCCTGATCGAGCGCGACGGGGCCGCCGTCGCGGTCAGCCTCGCCCTCACCGTGGCCGCCCTGGTCTTCTTCGCGCTGGTCGCCAGCAGCCTGTCCTACGCCGGCCAGACCCTGCTGTCCCTCACGTCATATCCCGCGTTTATGGCATAGCTCCCGCCGCTTCGGCCGGTTGCGGGGGAACCCGGGATGCGACATAAGTGCGCTCTGGGATTGTTAGGTTCGGGACCCCCCGAGGCTCCAGCTTGTTTAGCCCCGGGGTAAAACGCTCAACAGCCAACGGCGAAAGGCCGATCATGACACCAACGGAAATCACCGTCGCGGAGAAGCAGAAAAGCGGCAAGACGCCGCCGGCCGCGTGGCTTTTCTTCCAGCGTTGGTTGGCAAATCCCCTTTCCATGGGCTCCGTTACACCGTCCTCGGGCGCGCTTTGCCGGCTGATCGGCGAACAGGTCCTGTGCGGCCCGGATCAGGTCGTCGTGGAGTTCGGCGGCGGCACCGGCGCCATCACCAAGGCCCTGCTTCAGCGCGGCATTCCGGGCAACCGCATCTTCACCTTCGAGATCGACGACCACCTGTCGCGCTTCCTGCGCGGCCATTACCCGGACGTCAACGTCGTCCATGACGACTGCCGCAAGGCCGCCGACATCCTCGGCCCGGAGCTGGTCGGCAAGGTCGGCACGGTGGTGATCGGCATCCCCATGCTGAACCTGCCGATGCGCGCCCAGAAGGAGGTCGTCGAGGCCTGCTTCCGCATCCTGCCCGAAGGCGGGCGATTCGTTCTCTACACCTACGGCCTCGTGTCGCCGCTGAACCAGCGCGCGCTGGGCGTCAAGGGCAAGCGGCTGGGCTTCACCCCGCTGAACGTCCCGCCGGCCTCCGTCTGGGGTTATTGGAAAGCCAAGCCCTAATCCCCTTTCCTCATTCCTTGCGCGGTGCCTGCCGCAGCAGGGCATCCGTCAGTCCCACCGGCAGAGCCGCCAGCAGCCACACCGCGGCGGCCATCGGCCAGGGGAAGGCGATGCGCGCCTTGTTGCGGGCCAGCCCGCTCTTGATGACCCGGGCGGCGCGGTCCGTCTCCATCAGGAAGGGCATAGGGAAGCGGTTCACCGCGGTCATCCGGCTTTTCACGAAGCCCGGACAGATCACCGTCACCCCGATCCCCTGCCCCGCCAGATCGCCGCGCAGCGACTCGCCGTAGACCCGCACCGCCGCCTTGCTGGCGCAATAGGCGGGCGCGCCGGGCATGCCGCGGAAGCCGGCCAGCGAGGCCATCAGGGCGATCTGCCCGCGCCGCCGCGCCCGCATGCCGGGCAGCAGCGGGTGGACGCTGTTCAGCACGCCGTTGACATTCACCTGGAAGATCCGCCGCGCCTGCTCGGCGCTCTCCACGCCGCCCCCCGTGCCGGCGGAGATCCCGGCGTTGGCGATGACCAGGTCGACCGGCGCACGGGCGTCCAGCGCGCTCAGCCACCCCGCCATGGCCTCGCGGTCGGCCGCGTCGACCAGCGCCGTTTCCACCGCCGCCCCGGCGGCGCGGCAGCGCTCCGCCACCGCCTCCAGCCTTGCGGAGTCGCGCCCGCTCAGGGCCAGCGCGACCCCGGGGGCGGCGTAGGCGCGGGCCAGCTCCTCCCCGATGCCGCTGGACGCCCCGGTGATGACGATCGAGCGCGGATCGCGCATGCCCCTTTCCCCCTTGTCCCTGACGCTTGTTGCCTTGGCCGCCCGACGCTATAACGTGAGCCTCCCGATCCCACAAATACTCGTCGAGGCCGCTTTGCCCGCCCAACGCTCCGCCGTATCCAGCATGACCGGTTTCGCACGCGTGGACGGGCATGCCGACGGCTACAGTTGGACCTTCGAGGTGAAGAGCGTCAACGGGCGCAACCTCGACATCCGCTGCCGCCAGCCCGCCGGCTTCGACACGCTGGAGGCCGCCGCCCGCGCCGAAATCCCCAAGCGGCTGGCCCGCGGCAGCGTCAACCTGAACCTGACCGTCACCCGCAGCCAATCGGTGTCGCAGCTCCGCATCAACCGCGAGCTTCTGGCCCAGGTGCTGGAGCTGGCGCGCGAGATCGAGGGCGCCGGGGCCGCCCCGCCGCGGCTCGATTCGCTGCTGTCCGTCCGCGGCATCATCGAGCCGGTGGAGGAGGACGAGGGCGACGCGCGGGAGCGGGTGGAGGCCGCGCTGAAGGCCGACCTCGGCCGGCTGATCGGCGAGCTGGTCACCGCCCGCCTGTCGGAGGGGGCCCGTCTGGTCACCGTCCTGAACGGTCATCTCGACGAGATCGAGCGGCTGATCACCGCCGCCGCCGCCTGCGCCAGCACCCAGCCCGAGGCCCTGCGCGAACGGCTGCGCAGCCAGGTCGCCGCCCTGCTCGACGCCGCCCCGGCCCTGCCGGAGGAGCGGCTCGCCCAGGAGGCCGCCATCCTGATCGCCAAGGCCGACGTGCGCGAGGAGATGGACCGCCTGCGCGCCCACATCCAGGCCGCCCGCGACATGCTGGCGGAGGGGGGCGCCATCGGCCGCCGCTTCGACTTCCTGTGCCAGGAATTCAACCGCGAAGCCAACACCCTGTGCTCCAAGTCCGCCGACGTGGAGCTGACCCGCATCGGCCTGTCGCTGAAAGCCTCCATCGAGCAGCTTCGCGAGCAGGTCCAGAACATCGAGTGACACCCGCCCCATGCCCGAGATCATATGCCTGAGACCATGAACACGAAGATCGCCCGGCGCGGCCTGATGCTCGTGCTGTCCTCCCCCTCCGGGGCGGGCAAGACCACCATCTCGCGCCGCCTGCTGGACCGCGATCCCGGCATAACCCTGTCGGTGTCCGTCACCACCCGGCCGATGCGCCCCGGCGAGCAGCCGGGCGTCCATTACTACTTCGTCGACATGCCGGAGTTCGACCGCATGGCCGGCCAGGGCGAGCTTCTGGAGCACGCCCGCGTGTTCGGCAACTGCTACGGCACGCCGCGCCACGCCGTGGAGACGGCGCTGAGCGCCGGGCGGGACGTGCTGTTCGACATCGACTGGCAGGGCATGCAGCAGTTGGCGGCCAACGCCCGCGCCGATCTGGTCAGCGTCTTCGTCCTGCCGCCCTCGGGCACCGAGCTGGAGCGCCGCCTCCACGCCCGCGGCCAGGATTCGGCGGAGGTGATCGCCCAGCGCATGGCCAAGGCGTCGGACGAGATCAGCCACTGGGGCGAATACGATTACGTGATCGTCAACAACGACGTGGACGAGAGCGTGCAGGCGGTCCAGGCCATCCTGCGCGCCGAGCGGCTGCGCCGGACGCGGCAGGTCGGGATGCCGGCGTTTGTGGAGAGCGTGCAGGCGGCGCTGTAAGCGTCGGGGCATTGCCCCCACCCTTCCCACGGCTTCGCCGCGGGCCCCTTCCCTCCCCCGCTTCGCAAGGGAGGGAGATTTGTCCCCTCCCCTGCGGAGCGGGGGAGGGTTAGGGAGGGGGCAAGGACCTACCTCCCCCGATACGCCCGCGCCATCGCCGCGAACCCCGCCACATCCACCTCCTCCGCCCGCGCGGTCGGCTCGATGCCGGCGGCGGCCAGCAGCGCCTCCGCGTTCCCCAGGCTCTTCAGGCTCTGGCGCAGCATCTTGCGGCGCTGGCCGAAGGCGGCGGCGGTCACCTGCTCCAGCGCCTTCCATTCCGCCGGCTCCGGGTTGGCGCGTGGGGTCAGGTGGACGATGGTGGACTCCACCTTGGGCGGCGGGGTGAAGGCCTTGGGCGGCAGGTTGAACAGCACCCGCGCGTCCGACCGCCATTGCGTGATCACCGACAGGCGGCCATAGGCCTTGCTGCCCGGCTTGGCGACCAGACGGTCCGCGACCTCCTTCTGGAACATCAGCGTCAGGCTGACGAACTCCTCGATCCGCCCCAGCCAGCCGATCAGCAGCGGCGTCGCCACGTTGTAGGGCAGGTTCGCCACGATGGCCCGCGGGGCCGGGGCGATCGCGATGGGATCGACGTCCAGCGCGTCGCCCTCGACGATGGACAGCCGCCCGTCCGCCGCCTGGATCACGTCCTGCAACGCCTCGATGAAGCGGTGGTCGCGCTCGATGGCGATCACCCGGGTCGCCTTGGTCGCCAGAAGCGCGCGGGTCAGCCCGCCCGGACCGGGGCCGATCTCCACGACCGTCACGCCGGTCATGTCGCCCGCCGAGCGCGCGATGCGTCCCGTCAGGTTGAGGTCGAGCAGGAAGTTCTGCCCCAGCGCCTTGCGGGCATCCAGCCCGAAGCGGGCGATCACCTCGCGCAGCGGCGGCAGGGCCTGCGGGTCGAAAGCGGTGGGCATGGGAGTGGAATCGGGCGTGGCGTCGGTCATGGCCGCACTTATAGGACGGCGCAGGCCCGCCGTCATCTGCCGCGCGTCGATCCTCACCCTTCGCTTTTGAGCGCGATGTTCTCCGGCGTGGCGTCGAGGCGGCCCGTGCAGGTGATGCGGCGCCCGTCGTCGAAGGCCTGGGACGGCTTCGGCCCGATGGTCACCTGCAGGACCACCTTGTCGGCCAGTTGGTCGCCCAGATCCTGGGGCCGGTCGCCGCCCTGGGAATCGTGGCTGAACACGCTCTCCAGGTACCAGGCCGCCCCGCCCGCCCCCTGCGGCCCGCCACGGACCAGAGCGCCGGCCAGCCGGGTGTAGACATCCTTGCACACCTCCTCCGTCCGGTTACGTGACAGGTCGACGAAGTTGGCGTAGGCGACGATCCGCCGGTCCTGGAAGCGGTAGAAGACGCCGCTGCGCGATACCTCCGTCCGCAGATCGCGGGACAGCCCGTCCACCGTGTCGTGCAGGTCGCCGCGCAGCCGGGTCATGCCCCAGTCGAGCAGGGTCACCGGTTCCCGCGCCAGCCAGTCCAGCGCGTCGCGGGCCTGAACCGGACCAGAGACGAAGGTCAGAAACATGAAGGACGGCAACAGGACGAGCGCGGCGAAACCCCTCATGGCGTCGGGCCTCCGGACCATCGTTGCGGCGCAACCGTACCATTCATGCTATGGCAGGACCGCCGCCATATCCAGCCCGCTTGCGGGCCGCATGCCGGGGTACCCCGTCAGTCCTCCAGCAGGAAGTTGCGCACCGCGGCGATCTGGTCCCCGGTCATCAGCGCCGGGGCGTGGCCGGTGTGGGCGAACTCCACCAGACGGGCCTTGGGGCCGCGGCGTGTCATTTCCTCCGCCGTCTCCGCCGGCAGGATATCCGAGGTGGCGCCGCGCAGCACCAGCACAGGGCAGCGGATGCGGTCCCAGACCGCCCACAGGTCCACATCCTCCATCGGCTGCGCCTTGAATGCCTGGGCGATGGCCGGGTCGTAGGCGAGGCCGTAGCAGCCGTCCGGACGCAGACGGGCGCTGTGCTCGGCCATGTGGCGCCACGCCTCGTCGGAAAGCCGCCCGAATCCCATCAGGACGAAGCGCAGGTAGGATTCGACCGCCGCCAGATCCTCGAACACCGGGTCCTTGCCGACGTAATCGGCGATGCGCTGCAAGCCCGCCTTCGGGATGAAGGGGCCGACGTCGTTGATCACCAGACGGCGGATCGGGCTGTCGGGCTGGGCGGCCAGCAGCATGCCGATCAGCCCGCCCATGGAGGTGCCGACCCAATCCACCGACTCCACCCCCAGCCGGGCGATCAGCGCCGCCATGTCGGCGCAGTATTGCGGGTAGCCGTAGAGCGTCGGGTTGGCCAGCCGGCCGCTCTTGCCGCGCCCCACCACATCCGGGCAGGCGACGCGGAGGCGGTCGGCCAGATCGAGCGCCAGCGCGTCGAAATCGCGGCCGTTGCGGGTCAAGCCATGCACGCAGACGACGGTGCGGGCCGCATCCTCGCGCCCCCACTGGGTGTAGGCGACGCGGTGGAACCCCGCCGCGCTGAGGCCGAGAAAGCTGCGTTCGGACATCGGCACGGGTGGCCCCTCCCCTGTTGGTTCGTTCTCAGCCCTTGCCGGGCTTCGCCAGTTCCGCCGCCTGCCGGACGACCATGGGCGACGGTTCCGCCGCCGCCGCGTCGAAGGGATGACGCGGCGCGTCGTACAGGCGGCGGATGGAGCGCACGTAGTTCCGCGTCTCCTCGTAAGGCGGAACGCCCCGGTAGCGGTCCACGGCCCGCTCCCCCGCGTTGTAGCCGGCAAGGGCCAGCGTAACGTCCCCCTGGAAATAGGCCAAGAGCCAGCGCAGGTAGCGCACGCCGCCGCGGATGTTCTGAGCGGGGTCGAAGACGTCGGACACGCCGAACCGCTCCGCCGTGTCGGGGATGAGTTGCATGAGCCCGGCCGCCTCCTTCGGTGACACCGCGTCGGAGCGGAAGGCGCTCTCCACCCGGATCACCGCCATCACCAGCGCCGGGTCCAGCCCGTACTGCGGTGCGGTCTTGTGGACCAGCGCGATGATTTCCGGCGGCGGGGGCGACGCCTCGCGCAGGGGAGCGGCGCCGGGGCGGCACCAGGGGCGGACATGGCCCATGCGGCCCGGCACATAGGCGACCAGCCGCCGCGCCTCCTTGTGGCCGCGCGAGGCCGCGGCGCGCAGCCACGCCGTGCCGACCCGTTGATCCCGCTTCACCCCGACGCCGAACAGGAAACGCCGCGCCATGCGGTAGGACGCCTCCGGATCGCCCTTCTCCGCCGCCTCGCAGTCGGCCATGCGCGACTCGCGCGAGGAGACGGAGCCGGACTTGCCCGCCGCGAGGGCGGCGGGGGCCGCCAAGGCGACGAAAAGGGCGAAGGTCAGGGGAAGGAAACGCACGGGTTGGCCTTGGAACGGTCTGCAAAACCGCATTGATATGAGGCTGCCCGCAAGTCACGGCAAGCGCAGGACAGGGTTACCCTCTTTTCAACACAGCGCGCAGGTGGTTGCGCAGCGACCGCGCCCATCCACGGACCACCGCCAGCACCGGGCGAGTCGCCGCGCGCACCCGCGCGACCAGACGCTTGGCGGCCTGCCAGGGCGGCAGGGCGGTCAGCCAGGCCAGCCAGCGCACCACCCGGACGTAGCACCAGGCGAAGGCCGGGATGGTCAACAGCTTGTCCTTGCCGATGTGGAACAGCCGCTCCACCAGCGTGACCTTGACCAGTTCCACGGCTCCCAGCAGCAGCGCGCCTTGGACCGCATGCCCGGTCCCCATCAGGTACAGGCCGACCGGCTTCAGCGGCTCCAGAACCACCAGCGGAATCACGAACAGCGCCAGCGTCGGATAGGGGCCGAGCCGGCGGATGCGCGCCGCCAGCCGTTCGGCGAAGCGCTGCCGTCCGATCCAGGCGGCCAGCGGGCGCAACGCTTCCAACGCCACCGCGTCGATCAGGAAATAGACCAGCGCCGCCGCGGTCAGCAGCGGACGCAGGACCATGCGGCGCAGCAGCGCTCCCAGCCTTCGACTTACGGTCCGGTCCGAAGCCCGGGAGGAGGAGTCTCCGTTCGAGGTAGCCATTAGGTCTTTCGTCAGGCGTACAGGGGCGTTTCGCCGGCTTGGGTTCGCCGCGGATTTCCACTATCTAAGTCTAACATTTCTGCCACTGCGCGTCCGTCCCCTCGGTTACTCTCGGTGCGTCCCATCGTGCTCGGCCATTACGATCCTTACCTCGTTGCGCTTTCCGTGGTCGTCGCCTGTTTCGGCGGCTATGTGGCGCTGGACCTCGCCTCCCACGCGCGGGAGGCCGGGCGGGGACGGAACGGCTGGCTGGGCGCCGCGGCGCTCGCGCTCGGGGCGGGTATCTGGTCGATGCACTTCATCGGCATGATGGCGATGCGCATGCCCGTGCCGGTGTCCTACGACATCCTGCTGACTGCGTTATCGTTCCTTCTGGCCGTCGGGGTGTCGGGGACCGGCCTTTTCGCGGTGGCGCACGGCGGGGGCGGCCGGGCGACCCTGGCGGCGGCGGGTCTGTTGACCGGTTTCGGGATCGTCTCCATGCATTATGTCGGCATGGCCGGCATGCGGCTGCCGGTGCCGCTGATCTACGACACGCCTCTGGTCGCCGCGTCGGTGGTCATCGCCGTCGCCGCCTCCACCGCCGCGCTCTGGCTCGCCTTCCGCACGGCCAGCCCTCTGCAGCGCCTGTCCGGCGCGCTGGTTCTCGGCGCTGCGGTGGTCAGCATGCATTACATCGGCATGGCCGCCGCCAGCGCGGCCGTAACCGCCATTGGGCATGCCGCCAATACGGACGCCGTCCCGACCGGGGATGACCTCGGTTTCGTGCTGTCCACGCCGTCCCTGGCGGTGGGGACCGGGGTGGGGACCCTGCTGATCCTCTCGCTGGGGCTGCTCTCCGTCCTGATCGACCGGCGCCGCTCGGCGGAGCGCGCCGCGGGGCAGGAGGCGCGCTACCGCGCCGTCGTCGACTCCGCCGTGGACCCCATCGTGGTGATCGACGAGACCGGCACCATCCAGTCCTTCAACCGGGCGGCCGAGACGACCTTCGGCTACAGCGCGGAAGAGGCCGTCGGCGCGAACGTCCGCATCCTGATGGCGGAGCCGCACCGCTCCGCCCATGACGGCTACATGGCGCATTTCCGCGAGACCGGCGAGCGGCGGATCATCGGCATCGGGCGCGAGGTCGAGGGCCGGCGCAAGGACGGCTCTCTCTTCCCGCTGGAACTGTCGGTGGCCGAATGGCACGACGGCCGGCAGCGTCTGTTCACCGGCATCATGCGCGACATCACCGCCCGCAAGGCGGTGGAAGAGGCCCTGCACCGCGCCAAGGCGGAGGCGGAGCGTGCCCGCGAGGAGGCGCTGGCCGCCCGCGACAACGCCGAACGGGCGGACATGGCGAAGACCAAGTTCCTCGCCGCGGCCAGCCACGACCTGCGCCAGCCCGTGCAGTCGCTGTTCTTCTTCGCGCACGCTCTGTCCGACCGGCTCGACGGCCATCCCGCCTCCCCTCTGCTGGCGAGCATGAGCGAGTCGCTGAACGGCCTGCGCACGCTGCTGGACAGCCTGCTGGACGTGTCGCGGCTCGACGCCGGGGTGGTCACCCCCGCGGTGACCGAGTTCGCGCTGGGCCCGCTGCTGCAGCGGCTGGCCGACGAGTACCGGGGCCGCGCGGCGGAGGTGGGCATCGCCCTGCGCCACGTCCCCACCGACGGCTGGACGCGCAGCGACCCGGCGCTGGTCGAGCGCATCCTGCGCAACCTCATGGAGAACGCCATCCGCTACACGGAGAGCGGGCGGATTCTGATCGGCTGCCGCCGCACCGGCAATGGCCTGCGGATCGAGGTCCTCGACACCGGCATCGGCATTCCCGAGGACAAGCGCGACGAGGTGTTCGTGGAGTTCGCCCAGCTCGCCAACCCCGAGCGCGACCGGCGCAAGGGGCTGGGGCTGGGGCTCGCCATCGTGCGGCGTCTGGCCGGGCTGCTCGGGCACGAGGTCACCCTGCGCTCCGAACCGGGGCGGGGCAGCGCCTTCGGGCTGACCGTGCCGTCGGTCGCGCCGCGCCGGGTGATGAAGACCTGCCGCCCGGCCGCCCAGCCCCCCGCCAACGGTGGAAAAGGGCTGGTCGTGGTGGTGGAGGACGACGCCATCATCCTGCTTTCCATGCGGACCATGCTGGAGGAGTGGGGGTACGAGGTGGTGGCCGCCGTCTCCGCCGACGAGGCGGTCGGCACGCTGACCAGCCTCGGCCAGCGCCCCGACATGATCGTCGCCGACTATCGCCTGCGCGAAGGGCGCACGGGGCTTCAAGCCATCCGCGACATCTACGGCGTCTGCGGGGTGCGCGTGCCGGCGCTGGTGCTGACCGGCGACACCGACCCCGCCCGCATCGCCGAGGTCCAGCAGAGCGGCCACCGCCTTCTGCACAAGCCGGTGGCGCCCGAGGTGCTGCGCAACGCGTTGACCTCCGCCGCCTAGGCTCCGCCCCTGGTCGAGCCCCGAGTGTGGTTGAAAGCGCGCTCCGCCCCGCTTATGGTCTTGGAAAAAGGCGCCTTTGCGCCGAAACCACGACCAAGAATCAGGTTCCAGGAGCGCCCCCATGAAAGCCATGCTGCTCGGCTTCGCCGCCGCCATCGTCATCGCCATCGGCGCGTCGGTCGCGCTGACCTCCATCGACCACAGCTCGGCCAGCCGCTTTTCCAGCAGCTCGGTCCGCCTCTGACGCTTACCCGCGGCGAAGGTCAGGCGCGGCGGGCGGCCATGGCCTCCGCCGTCGTCAGGGCGGCGATCAGGCTCGACGCGCCGGCCTTGCCGGTGCCGGCGATGTCCAGCGCCGTCCCATGGTCCGGCGAGGTGCGGACGAAGGGCAGCCCCAGCGTGATGTTGACCCCCGTGTCGAAGTCGATGGTCTTCAGCGGGATTAGCGCCTGGTCGTGGTACATGCACAGCGCCGCGTCGTAGCCGCGCCGCGCCGCCGCGTGGAACAGCGTGTCGGCGGGCTGCGGCCCCACCGCGTCGATGCCCTCCGCCCGCAGGTCGGCGACCGCCGGGGCGATGACGTCGATCTCCTCACGCCCCATGGCGCCGCCCTCCCCCGCGTGGGGGTTCAGCGCGGCAACGGCCAGCCGTGGCCGCGCGATGCCGAAGTCGCGGGCCAGCGCCGCCGCGGTGACCCGCCCGGCGTGGAGGATCGCCTCCCGCGTCACCAGCGGCATCGCGTCTCGGACCGAGACATGGATGGTCACCGGCACGACGCGCAGATCCTGCGCGGCCAGCATCATCACCGGCTCCTCGGTGAGCCCGGCCAGATGGGCCAGATACTCGGTGTGTCCGGGATGGCGGAAGCCGGCGGCGTAGAGCGCCGATTTCTGGATCGGGTTGGTGACGACCGCCGACGCCTCGCCACGGCGGACCAGCTCGACCGCCCGGTCGATGCTGGCGATCACCGCCGCACCGTTGGCCGGGTCGGGGCGGCCCGGCGTGACCGGCGCCGCCAGCGGCTGGGGCAGCACTGGCAGCGCCGCGCCGAACAGCGCAGCGCCTTCGGCCATGCTGCCGACCGCCCTGACCGGCACCGGCAGACCGAGCTTGGCGGCGAGCGCCTCCAGGCGGGCGGGATCGTCCAGAAGGACGAAGGGCGGCACCGCGCCGTCCGCGCGGGCCGCCCCCCTGGCTATCGACCAGGCCTTAAGTGCGATCTCCCCGCCGATCCCCGCCGGCTCGCCCATGGTCAGGGCGAGCGGCGGCCGGACGCCGGATGCGGTCATCAGTTGCGGATCTCCACGAAGGCGGTGCGGCGCAGGTCGCGCAGGTAGCGGCGGGCCAGCAGGTCGGCGCGCTCGTTGATCAGGTCGCGCTCGATCTCCTCGCGCGGCGGCATCTTGATGTCCTTGGGGTCGATCGGCGGCGGGGCCGGGGCGGCCACCGGCTGCGGCTCGGCCTCGGGCGGCGGCTCGATCATCGGCACGTCGCGCTTGCAGACGATCAGGATGACGGCGCCGCCCGGGCTCATCAGCACCGGGCTGGGCTGGCCGAGCGGAATGCCGACGGCGAGCTGCTGGAGGCCCGGCGCCAGGTCCTTGACCCGCAGCGTGCCCATGTCGCCCGACTCCGGAATGCCCATGGCGCGGGCCTTCTCGTCGAAGTCGGTGCAGCTCTTGATCGACTTGCGCAGCTTTTCCGCCTGCGCCTGGACTGCCTTCAGCTCCTCCTTCGAGGGGGCCGGGATGACGATCTGCTTCATGTTGACCTTGGCCTTGGCCAGATCGGGCTTCGGCTGGGCGCGCGGGCGCGGCGGGGGGGGCGGCGGCGGAGCGGTGGAGGCGGTGCTGCCGAAGGGCCGCTGGTCGCGCACCAGCAGGACGTGATAGCCGGTCGCCGTGCGGACCGGCGAGGAGAGCTGGCCGGCGCGCATGGTGGACAGGGTCTTGTCCAGCTCGGCGTTCAGCTCGCCCGTGCGCACCCAGCCCATGTCGCCGCCCGAGGCGGCGCCAGCGGACTGCGAGAACTGGCGGGCGAGTGCGGCGAAGTTGCCGCCGCGGCGCACCTCCTCGACCAGCCGCTCGGCGTTGCGCCGCACCTCCTCGTCCTGGTCGGGGCTGTCGACGGCCAGGAAGATCTCGGCCACCAGATACTCCGGCTTGCCGATGTTGGCCTTGATGCGCTGCATCACGGCGTCGATCTCCTCGTCGCCGATCACCACCTCCTGCCGGATGCGGCGCTGCATCACCCGCTGCCAGGACAGCAGCGCCCGCACCTGCTCGCGCAGGGTGGACACCGGGACGTTCTGGGCCTTCAGCATGGCTTCGAGCTGGGGACGGCCCATCCGGTTCTGTTCGGCGATGCGTCCGATCGCCTCGTCGATCTCCTTCGACGGGACCGAGACGCCGAGACGCTTGGCCTCCTGGAGCTGGAGGCGCTCGTCGATCAGCTGGCGGAGCACCTGCGGGGTCAGGCGCTGGCGCGTCTCCGCGCTGTCCTGGGCGCCGGCGTTCAGCAGGGCGAGGCGGATTCGCGCGTGCACGTCGGACAGCGAGATGACCTCGTCGTTGACGACGGCGGCGATGCGTTCCGCGGGGCCTTGCGTTCCCGCAGCAGGGCTGTTTGGAGCGTTGGGAGCCCGCGTCTGGGCCGCGGCGGGCGCGCCGGCGGCAAGAAGGGCGCAGGCGGTCGCCACGGCGAAGGCAGACCGGACGGCTCGCAAACTCTGCATGGTGCTCCAGACTCCAGAGGTGTTTGCCGTTTAATACGGCCCCCCCGGGCGCGTGTAAACGGAATCGTGGACCGCATCCTGGAACGGAATTGTGTCCAAAGACCGGGCGACCGGCGTCGGCCCTGCTCCGGATCCGGCGTCAGCCGTCCTCCAGATGCAGCAGCGCCGCGGTTCCCAGAAGCACGCTGACGCAGGCCGGGCTCCAGGCCGCCATGGCCAGCGGGATGGTTTCGGAGATGCCGAAGGTGCGGATCACGTCGGTCATCACGAACAGCACGAAGCCGGTCAGAACGCCGCCCGACACCATCGTCATGGTGCCGCCGCGCCGCGGCAGCCGCAGCGAAAAGGCCGCGGCGAACAGAACCATCGCCACGTAGAGCAGGGGCTGCGACAGCAGCGACTGATAGTGCAGCCGGTGCCGCACCGCCGGGAAGCCGGTGGCCTCCAGCGTGCGGATGAACTGCGGCAGTTCCCAGAAGGAGATCGTCTCCGGCGCGGCGAAGCTCTCCTCGATGGTGGTCCGGTTCAGCTCCGTCGGGATGACGTAGGCCGGAACCGTCTCCGATTCCTTCTTGCCGAGGTTGATCGTCGCGTCCTGCAGCTCCCACTTCCGGTCGCGCAGCACGGCGCGCGGCGCGTCCACCCGGCCGATGTAGGTCATGTTGGTGTCGAAGCGCAGGACGATGACCTGCGACATCTCGAAGGTCAGCGGGTTCACCCCGTCGGCGTGGATGAAATACTGCTCCCCCGCCTCCTGCTGGCGCAGCCAGAGGCCGCTGCGCGAGACGTCGAAGCTGCTCGACTTCAGTTTCAGATAGCGGTCCTGGAGCTGGTTGTACTTGGCGATGAAGACGGCGCCGACCGGGTTGATCATCGTCACCTTCACGGCGCCGATCATCAGAGCGGCGATCAGCACCGGGGTCAGGAACTGCCACGCCGAGACGCCGACCGCGCGGGCCACCACCAGTTCCGCGCTGCGCGTCAGCCGCCAGAAGGTGAACATGCCGCTGAACAGGATCACGAAGGGGAAGATCTGCTGGCCGATCTCCGGCAGCTTCAGCAGGGCCATGCGCAGGACCAGCCAGAAGGTGATGTCCGGCTTGGTTCCGGCGCGGCGCAGCAGCTCCACGACGTCGAGCAGCAGGATGATCGACAGCAGGATGCCGAGCAGCAGCAGGAACCAGGTGACGAACTGGCGCCCGATGTAGCGCGACAGCGTGGCGGATGAATACATGGGCTCCGGCCTCCCCGGCCGATCGACGGGCGGTACGCGGCGCGCCGGGAGCTTCCACCACGGCGTGCCGGGGCTATGTACTGCGGACGGGCGCGGGAAACAACCGGTCCGCGCCTTGACAGGGCGCACGGGAAGGTCTTTATCCCAGGGTGGTTGCGGATCGATCCCACCCGCCCCGGCGCCCGCGCGCCGGCCGACCCAGCCGAGAGGAGCCTGAGAGGAGCCGATGAAGTTCGCCTTTGCGAAGCCCGCGCTGCCCAAGTCCGGCACCGTCGCCGTCACCGTCGCCACCGATCGCGCGCTCGGCGCCGCGGGGCAGGATCTCGACCAGAAGACGGGCGGCACGCTGTCCCGCGCCATGAAGGCCAGCCGCTTCACCGGCAAGAGGGAGGAGACGCTGGCGATCCTCGCCCCCGCCGGAGTCGAGTTCGACCGCATCCTCCTGGTCGGCATCGGCAAGGGCGAGGATCTGTCCGAGGCCACGCTCCAGGCCGTCGGCGGCGCCATCGTCGCCGCGCTGGACAAGTCGGGCGAGACGGAGGTCTCGGTCCTGCTCGACCTGCCGGACGGCGGCACCGTGGCCCCCGACGCCGCGGCGGCGGAGCTGGCCTTCGGCGCGCAGCTCCGCTCCTACCGCTTCGACAAGTACCGGACGACCGAGAAGAAGGAGGCCAAGCCCTCCCTCAAGAAGATCATCGTCCTGACCGCCGAGCCGGACACCGCCAAGCGTGCCTATGGCCGCCTGGAACCTCTGGCCGAGTCCGTCGCCTACACCCGCGACCTGGTGTCGGAACCGGCCAACGTCCTGAACCCGGAAAGCCTCGCCGACCGCTGCCGGGACCTGACCGAGGTCGGGCTGCAGGTCGAGGTGCTGGACCTCAAGAAGCTGAGGAAGCTCGGCATGGGCGCGCTGATCGGCGTCGCCCAGGGCAGCGCCTTCGAGCCGCGCGTCGTCGTGATGCGCTGGGACGGCGCCCCCGACGCCGAGGACCGCCGCCCGCTCGCCTTCATCGGCAAGGGCGTGACCTTCGATACCGGCGGCATCTCCATCAAGCCCGCCGCCGGAATGGAGGACATGAAGTGGGACATGGGCGGGGCCGCGGTGGTCATCGGCACCATGCGCGCGCTCGCCGCCCGCAAGGCGAAGGTGAACGCCGTCGGCATCGTCGGCCTGGTCGAGAACATGCCGTCCGGCACCGCGCAGCGCCCCGGCGACGTGGTGACCTCGCTGTCCGGCCAGACCATCGAGGTGATCAACACCGACGCCGAAGGCCGCCTCGTCCTGGCCGACTGCCTGACCTACGCGCAGGAGACCTTCAAGCCGCGCCTGCTGGTCGACCTCGCCACCCTGACCGGTGCCGTCATCATCGCGCTGGGCCATGAGCACGCGGGCCTGTTCGCCAACGACGACTGGCTGGCCGAGAACCTGCTGGCTGCCGGCAAGTCGGTGGGCGAGCCGCTGTGGCGCCTGCCGATGGGCGACGCCTACGACAAGGACATCAACTCCGACATCGCCGACATGAAGAACGTCGGGTCGGGCCGCGGGGCCGGCAGCATCGTCGGCGCACAGTTCCTCAAGCGCTTCGTCGAGGACCTGCCCTGGGCGCACATCGACATCGCCGGCGTCGCCTGGTCGAAGAAGGACACGGCCACCGTGCCGAAGGGCGGCACCGCCTTCGGCGTCCGCCTGCTCGACCGCTTCGTGGCGAGCTATCACGAAGGCAAGTAAGAATCTCCGTCCGGAGGATGCCGTTTTTTTTCCCTCTCCCCTCGGGGAGAGGGAAATTTCTACGAGGGGCCATGACCGAGGTCCGTTTCTATCACCTCCAGCGGCGCACGCTCGAACAGGCGTTGCCAAAGATCCTGGAAAAGGTTCTGGAGCGAAACTGGCGCGCCGTGGTCCTGGCCGGCTCGCCGGAGCGGGTGGACGCGCTCAATCAGCATTTGTGGACCTACGATCCCTCCTCGTTCCTGCCGCACGGCGCGGCGCGTGACGGCTTCGCCGCGGAACAGCCGGTCTGGCTGACGGCCGAGGAGGAGAACCCCAACGCGGCCACCGTCCTGGTCCTGGTGGACGGAGTGACCAGCGGCGCGATGGGGTCCTTCGACCTCGTCTGCGACCTGTTCGACGGCAACGACGGCGATGCCGTGCTGGCGGCGCGGGAGCGCTGGAAGGTGTGCAAGGCCGCCGGCCATTCCCTCACCTACTGGCAACAAAACGACCGTGGCGGCTGGGAAAAACGCGCTTAAAGCCGACAAACCTTATATGCATTGAAACATTCTTCGAATGATACCGCTAACGCGGCATAATAATGCATTCGATTGTACCAACCGTTCTTGACGGGCCTCCTGTGCGCAAGGTTAATCTAAAACCCGTAAAATCCCGCGGGGCGGCGCACAGGTGGAGGGCAATATGCATAGGTGCGTCCGAAGCGCGGGCACGGCTGCGCCATGACCCGCAGCGCTCTTGACCCGACCCTGGCGCGGGACGTCAAGGACGCCGCCATCCTGATCGTCGACGACAATGCCTCGAACGTCGATCTGGTGCGCGACATCCTGACCCACGAGGGCTACACCGCCGTGCGGGGCGAAACCGATCCCCGCCGCGTGCCCGCCCTGTGCGAGGCGCAGCGCTTCGACCTTCTGCTGATTGACATCCGCATGCCGCACATGAGCGGCTTCGACCTGATGGAGCGTGTCAACGCCCTGTACGGCGACGATATCGTGCCCATCCTGGTGCTGACCGCCCACACCGACCAGGAAACGCGGCGGCGCTCCTTGGAAATGGGGGCCAACGACTTCCTCACCAAGCCCTTCATCGCCTGGGAGCTGCTGCACCGGGTGCGCAGCGTGCTGGAGATCCGCAAGCTCTACCAGCGCGCGGCCGAGCAGAACCGCGGGCTGGAACGCCGCGTGTCGGAGCGCACCGCGGAACTCAGCGCCGCCCTGGAGGCGGCGCGGCAGGCCGACCGGGCCAAGCTCGACTTCCTCTCGGTGACCAGCCACGAGTTGCGAACCCCTCTGAACGCCATCATCGGCTTCGCCGAGGTGCTGTCCAGCGAGGCGCACGGGCCGCTCGGTCACGACGACTACATGGACTATGTCCGGCTCATCGAGGAGAGCGGCAAGGCGCTGCTCGGCATGGTCAACAACATCCTGGACTTCACGCGGGGGTCCGGCGGCATCGACCTCGCCGAATCGTCCATCGACCTGCCGGGCCTGCTGATCCACTGCATTGAACTGCTCGGCGCCAAGGCGCGGGCAAAGTCCCAGACCATCACGCTGCAGCCCGGACCGCCCGTCACCTTGCGCGCCGACCAGCGCCGCCTGGGGGAGATGATCGTCCACCTGCTGGACAACGCGGTGAAGTTCGGCCATCGCGGCGGACGCGTCTCGCTGCGGATCGCCCTTCAGGGGGGGATGATCGCCATCGCCGTGGCCGACGACGGCCCCGGCATCCCGCCGGAGATCGTCGATCACGTGTTCCGCCCGTTCATCCAGGGCGAGCGCTCCCTGGTGCGCCAGCATGAAGGGATCGGGCTCGGTCTGCCCATCGTCCGCCGCTTCGCCGAACTGCACGGCGGCAGCGTGGAGTTGGACAGCGCACCGGGGGGTGGCACCACCGTGACCATCCTGCTGCCCGCCGCCCGCCTGACCGCGCCACCCATCGCGGGGATCCGGCAAGCGAGGGCGTTGTAGGGCATGCGCGCCCCACCGCGGGTCGGGCGCCCGGCTCCGGAAGGGATCATTCGGCGAGGGTTGGCTCATCCAACGCGTCAACCTCGGCCTCGGCGGAGGTGGCCGGCGCGGTTTCCGGCAGGCCCAGGAACAGGGCGGCCAGCGCGATCATGGCCATTGCCCCGGCGGTGAGGAACGCGGCGGAATAGCCGAAGCGGTCCACGATCACGCCGGTGACGAAGCCGCTGGTCGCCGCTCCCACCCCCTGCATCGTGGCGACCGCTCCGAAGGCGAGGTTGTAGCGTCCGGTGCCGCGCATCAGGTCGGCGATCACCAGCGGCGTCAACGCGGTGAAGATGCCGGCGCCAACCCCGTCCAGAAGCTGCACGCCGATCAGCCAGGCGCTGTCGTCCGACAGGGTGTAAAGGACCGCCCGCAAGGGCAGGATGGCGAAGCCGACCAGCAGGATCGGCTTGCGGCCCAGACGGTCCGCCGTCCGCCCGACCAGGACGGCGATGGGCAGCATGACGAGCTGGGCGGCGATGATGCAGGACGACATCATGATTGTCGCCCATTCCGGGTGCGCCGCGGCCAGCTTCTGCCCGACCAGCGGCAACAGGGGCGCGTTGGCGAAATGGAACAGCAAGGCGCAACTGCCGAAGATCAGCAACGGCCGGCAATGGACCAGGATGCCCATGCCCGACACCGTCTCCCCGCCGCCCGGCCCTTTACCCGTCCCGTCAGCCGCCGACGCCTCAACCCCGCGTGCGCGGCGCTGGTCGATGGCGGAGGCCGGAATCGACAGGACGGCGAATGACGACAGGACCGCGAACACCGGGACCAGCAGGAAGACCGCCTGCTGTGAGAACAGCCAGCCGACCAGCCCGGCGAGAGCCGCCACGGCGACGTTGCCCGCGTGGTCGAAGGCGGCGTTGCGCCCCATTCGTCGGGCGAGCAGGCGCTGCGGGACGAGGCCGAGGGTCAACGCCGCCACCGCCGGACCGAACACATCCCCGACCACCGCGATCAGCGTGTTCGCGATCAGGACCGGCCAAAAGGTGGGAAACAGGTAGATGCACACCGCCCCGACACCCAGCACGATCAGCGCCAGGACGATGGCCTCGCGCTTGCGGTGCGTGGCGTCGATGGCCGCCCCGATCGGCGTCTGCACGGCGAGCCCGAGCCAGCCGGCCAGGCTCGTCACCAGACCGACCTCCGACTGGCTCCAATGCTGCTGGGTCACCAGGAAGACGTTCAGATAGGGGCCAAGCGCCCCCCGCACGTCCGCCAGCAGAAAATTTACGGCGTCCAGCGACGCCGGCCGGAAACTCCGATCGATTTCGCCCGGAGGCGCCGATATCCGTCCATTGCTGTCAGCAGGCAACGCGCTGTCCTTTCCAAGGCTCTGGCAAGAGGACCGCGGCCAGACGCAAAGGTTGGGAACAGCGGGCACCGCGAAATGGCACCACGGAACGGATTGCGCACGATGCCCGTGACGGGACGGTCAGATCACGTCAAGGATTTGAAAAATAAAAGGTTGCCGGAGTCGCCCGTCACCGCAACCGAAAACTGCACGCCGAGCGACTTTCGGAGTCTGTGGCGTTATTTCGTTTCCACGCGCATGAGATCACCGAGCTTGTCGAGCAGATAGTCCAAATCTTCCGCCGCCAGATCCTCGTATTGGGTCAGGATGCGCTCGATCACCCGGCGGCGGTGGCGTTCGATGTCGTGCGCCTCGCCGTCGTAGGGGGTTTCCTTGAGCACATCCAAGGCGATCCGGCAGGCCGGCAGCAGGGCCGGCGGCTGCTTCGCCTTGTCGTAGATGGACTTCAGGCCCAGCCGCCCGGCATCGTGGATCAGAAGGCGGGCGTTGGTCAGCGGCACGTTGGCCAGGAAGGACAGGGCCGTCTCGAAGAAGGCGGCGTCGCCCATGCACAATGCCCGCACCATCAGCGACGGGGTCAGGCGGCCGCTGCGCGACAGTTGCGCGACCAGCCGTTCCAGCGCGCCTTCGTCGTTTTCCCCGGAGAAAAGGGAAACGGTGGCGCGTTCGCGGCTTTGCAGGATCAGGTCGGCGGCGACCTTGGCCGGAAGGTCGTGGTTGGTCACCAGATGCTGCCGGAGCTTTTCCGAGACCACGGCGACCAGCCGTTCGGCGATGGTGATCGGCAGACGGGCGCGCTGAACCAGCGGCTCCTGCACGGTTTCGCTGTCGGCGAAGCGCTCGATGACCCGGCCGAGCGTCTGCTCGCCAAGGTCGGCGCTCTCGTTGGCGACGAGGACCGCCACCGCCCCTTCCGACGCCGTGTCGATCAGCGCGTCGGCGACGCTGGCCGAGAGGTCCGGGCGTTGCGCAATGGCGGTGTGCTTGGCGTCCGTGCCGGTCCGCACCAGTTCGACGAGGTCGGCGTCGGTCAGCACCGTGGAAACGCTGAGCACCGGGATGGCCACAGCCTCCACGTCGCGCGCCAGCATCAGCGCGACGTCGCGCGGCAGCGCCGGGTTGGCCTTCAGATTCTCGGCCAGCGACTGGCGCACGCGCACGACGGCGTCGCGCGCCATGAAGCGGATGATGTCCTCGGCGAGCCGCCGCTCGCTGTCCGACAGGGTGGTTGCGGAGAACTGCTTGGCGATCTTGACCGCCAGTTCGGAACGGCTGTTCGGCGACGGGTCCGACAGCAGCCGGGACACGTCGTCCTTGGTGAGTTGGTCGCTCATGGGTCGCTGACCCTTTCCTGCCCTGCGTCGCCCCGGTGCCTCGGATTCGTGCATCAGCGGGAGCGAATGTATTCAGGTCATGATCGGACCAAAGCATTGAGCCTTTGTTAACGACGATTTCCGGTCACGGGCAAGCCCCGGCCGCTCCTCACCAGCCGCCGTGCCGGTGCCCGCCGTGCCGGTGATGGTGACGAGGGCCGCCATGGTGACCACCGCGATATCCCCCATAATAGCCGCCGTAGTAGGGGCGACCGTACACCACGGGCGGCGGCGCGTAATGGCGATACTGTGGGCGCTCGTAATAGCCGTAGCCATAGGAACGGTGTCCGTAGCCATAAACAGGTCCTGGACTCCCGGCGGCGACGTAGCAGCCGGACAGCAGAAGGGCGGCGAAGGACAGAAGGAACAGAGAGCGGAGCGTCGTCATTGGCGTTCCTGTGCCAGGGATCGCGGCCCGGCGAGCGGGCCGTACTGGCAGGATGAACGCCTGCGACGGGGACATTATTCCGCAAGTGGCTCTGTGGTCAGCGCCGTCCCCGTCGTCCCTGCTTCTTCGGAGCGCCCTCGGGAATGCCGCGACCCTGGCGGGCGGAGCTGATGCCGATGCTGCCCGGCTGCTCCAGCCCGAGGTCCATCGCCTCCAGCCGGCGGAGTTCGTCGCGCAGACGGGCCGCCTCCTCGAACTCCAGGTCGGCGGCGGCAGCCTTCATGCGCTTCTCCATGTCGGCCATGACCGACTTCAGATTGTGGCCGACCAGCTCCGACGCGTTCAGGCCGGTCTTGACGGTGACGTGGTCGCCGCGCTCGTAGACGCTCTCCAGGATGTCGCCGATGGCCTTCTTCACGGATTCCGGCGTGATGCCGTGCTCCAGATTGTAGGCCCGCTGCTTCTCGCGGCGGCGCGCCGTCTCGTCGATGGCGTACTGCATGCTGCCGGTGATCTTGTCGGCGTAGAGGATCGCCCGCCCCTCGACGTTGCGCGCGGCGCGGCCGATGGTCTGGATCAGCGAGGTCTTGGAGCGCAGGTAGCCCTCCTTGTCGGCGTCCAGGATGGCGACCAGCGAGCATTCGGGGATGTCCAGCCCCTCGCGCAGCAGGTTGATGCCGACCAGCACGTCGTAGGCGCCGAGCCGCAGGTCGCGGATGATCTCGATGCGCTCCAGCGTTTCCACGTCGGAGTGGATGTAGCGCACGCGCAGCCCCGCCTCGTGCATGTATTCGGTCAGCGCCTCCGCCATCTTCTTGGTCAAGGTGGTGACCAGCACGCGGTTGCCCTTCGCCACCACCTCCTTGCACTCGTGGATCAGGTCGTCCACCTGCGTCTCGGTGGGACGGATGATCACCTCCGGGTCGATCAGACCGGTCGGGCGGACCACCTGCTCGGCGAAGACGCCGCCGGTGCGCTCCATCTCCCAGGGGCCGGGGGTGGCCGAGACGAAGACCGTCTGCGGCCGCATGCCCTCCCACTCCTCGAACTTCAGCGGACGGTTGTCCATGGCGCTGGGCAGGCGGAAGCCGTATTCGGACAGCGTCTCCTTGCGCATCCGGTCGCCGCGGTACATGCCGCCGATCTGCGGCACCATGACGTGGCTCTCGTCCACGATCAGCAACGCGTCGCCCGGCAGATACTCGAACAGCGTCGGCGGCGGCTCGCCCGCCGCGCGGCCGGTCAGGTAGCGGGAATAGTTCTCGATGCCGGCGCAGGCGCCGGTGGCCGCCATCATCTCGATGTCGAAGGTCGTCCGCTGCTCCAGCCGCTGCGCCTCCAGCAGCTTGCCCTGGGCGTTGAACTCCTCCAGCCGGAGCTTCAGCTCGCGCTTGATCTGCTCGATGGCTTGATTGAGCGTCGGCTTGGGCGTCACATAGTGGCTGTTGGGATAGATGCGCACGGCCTCCAGCGAGGCGATCTTCTCGCCGGTCAGCGGGTCGATCTCGTGGATGCCCTCGATCTCGTCGCCGAACAGCGAGATGCGCCAGGCGCGGTCCTCCATGTGGGCGGGGAACAGCTCCACCGTGTCGCCACGCACCCGGAACAGGCCGCGCCCGAAGGCCGCGTCGTTGCGCTTGTACTGAAGCTCGGTCAGCTTGCGCAGCAGATCGGGCTGGGCGACCACCTGCCCCTTGCGCAGATCGACGGTCATCTCCGAATAGGTCTCGACCGAGCCGATACCGTAGATGCAGGACACCGACGCCACGATGATGACGTCGTCCCGCTCCAGCAGCGCCCGCGTCGCCGAGTGGCGCATCCGGTCGATCTGCTCGTTGATCGAGGATTCCTTCTCGATGAAGGTGTCGGTGCGCGGGACGTAGGCTTCCGGCTGGTAGTAGTCGTAGTAGGAGACGAAGTATTCCACCGCGTTGTTCGGGAAGAAGGACTTCATCTCGCCATAGAGCTGCGCCGCCAGCGTCTTGTTCGGGGCGAGGACCAGGGTGGGGCGCTGGACGTGCTGGATGACGTGCGCCATGGTGAAGGTCTTGCCGGACCCGGTGACGCCGAGCAGCACTTGGTCCTTCTCGCCGGCGCGCAGCCCTTCGGTCAGTTCCCCGATGGCGCGCGGCTGATCGCCGGACGGCTTGAACTCCGACACCAGTTCGAACTTCTTGCCAGCCTCCAGCTTGGGCAGGGACTTCTGCGGAAGGGTGGTCAGGACGGGATGGGACATGCGGGTGCGCTCGCGCCAGGGGTACGGAACGGGAACCGAGTATATGGCCCACCCCACCCCCGCTGTCGAGCGTGGGCTTGTCCGGAGCGTTCGCTCGCGCTTCCCCCCTCCCTGGCCCTCCCCCGCTCTTGGCGGACCTATGGTCCGCCTGCCGCGTCAGCGCAAACCTTTGGTTTGCGCGAGAGCTGCGCAGGGGAGGAGAAAAAGGGCGTGCCCGTTACCCGCGCACCAGCGCGTCGTAGTCCTTCACCAGCGTCTCGCAGACGCGGCCCGGCGTGAAGCGGTGGTCGCCGATCTGGCCGACCGGGGTCACTTCCGCGGCGGTGCCGGTCAGGAAGACCTCCTGGGTGTTCGACAGTTCATCGGGCTGTATGTGACGCTCGATCACCTCGATGCCGCGGGCCTTGGCGAGGTCGATCACCGTGCGGCGGGTGATGCCGTCCAGGAAGCAGTCGGGCTTCGGCGTGTGGATCTTGCCGTCCATCACCAGGAACAGGTTCGCCCCGGTCGCCTCGGCCAGATAACCGCGGTAGTCGAGCATCAGCGCGTCCTGATAGCCCTCGGCTTCGGCTTCATGCTTGGACAGCGTGCAGATCATGTAGAGACCCGCCGCCTTCGACGCCGTCGGCGCCATGTCCGGGGCCGGGCGGCGCCAGCGGGACCAGGTCAGCTTGATGCCGGCCATCTTCGCCTCGGGGCTGAAATAGCTCGGCCACTGCCAGACGGCGATGGCCACGTGGATGCGGCTGGCCTGCGCCGCCACGCCCATCATCTCGCTGCCACGCCACGCCACCGGGCGGACATAGGCGTCGGTGAAGCCCATCGCCTTCACCGTCTCGTTGGTCGCCGCGTCGATCTCCGCCACCGAATAGGGAAGCTCGAAGCCCAGGATGCGGGCCGAGGCGGCCAGACGCTCGCTGTGCTCGGTCAGCTTGAACACCGTGCCGTTGTAGACGCGCTCGCCTTCGAACACGCAGCTCGCGTAATGGAGGCCGTGCGACAGGACGTGCAGATTCGCGTCGCGCCACGGCACCAGCGCGCCGTCGTACCAGATCACGCCGTCGCGGTCGTCGAAGGGAAGGATGGACATGGCGGCTCCCACCTTGGTCTTTGGCCCGTTGCTCGGGACTTGGAATGGAATTGTCGAAAGCCGCGCTTGTCTCGCGGGCTTTGTTCGTTTATGTCTGGCTTATTGACCCATTTGTAACGAATCGCACCGATCACGTCAACATGGCTGACATAAAAGCGGGCGTGAACCAGCTTTTCCTGCGCGAAGAGGAACTTCGCACGGGCATGGAGCTGCTGTTCTACGCCTATCGGGAGTTCACTGCGGAGCCGGACGAGATCCTGGCGCAGATCGGCTTCGGCCGGGCGCACCACCGCGTCATCTATTTCGTCGGGCGCTACCCGAAGATCACCGTGTCGGAGCTTCTGGCGATCCTGAAGATCACCAAGCAGAGCCTGTCGCGCGTGCTGGGGGAATTGGTCCGGCAGGAATTCATTCTGCAGCAGACGGGCGTGCGGGACCGGCGGCAGCGTCTGCTGGAACTGACCGAAAAGGGCGTGGAGCTGGAACGCCAGCTCTCCGAGACGCAGCGGCAGCGGATCGCCCGCGCCTACCGCATGGCCGGGGCGGAGGCCGTGGAGGGCTTCCGCAAGGTGATGCTGGGCATGATGGACGAGGAGGACCGGGTGAAGTTCGCCCCGCCGGTGCCGGCCCGGCTCGCCGCCGTGAAGCGGTAGGAACCGGGCCGGAAGAAGGGCCGGTCGGCCCGGCCCTCGATCAGCTGTCCTTGGCCGGAACCGTCTCCGGAGAAGCGGCGGGAGCCGCATCCGCCGGCGGCGCGCCGGCGGCGGTGCCGTCCGCCCCTTCCTTGCCCGCGGCGTTCGCGGCGCCGCGGCGGCGGAAGGACGTGCGCTTGTACACCACGCTGTCCGAAGACCCCGGCGGGCACTGAACGATTTTACCCCCCTTCGCAAGAAACTCGCGGGTCATGGAGTCGAGATCATTCCGATCCGCGCTGCGGTTATCGGATGCCATGCATGCCTCCTGTGATCGTCATCGTGCCCCGTGGCACCATCCGGGCGGTCCCGGCGGTCCATGGAGCATGCGTTTCTTTTGTGAAGCGGCTGTTGCAGGATTGGGGGCAACCGGCCCCTGAACGGGCGGCCCCGAAAAAATCGGGGCTAAAAAATCACGCTTCCTTCAGGTTGGCCGCGGCGCTTTTGCCCTTCTTGGGGTCGCGCTGGAGTTCGTAGGACAGCTTCTGGCCTTCATGAATGTTGATGCCCGACCGCTCGACAGCGGAGATGTGGACGAACACGTCGGCCGTCCCATCGTCCGGCTGGATGAAGCCGTAGCCCTTGGTGGTGTTGAACCATTTCACGGTTCCAGTAGCCATCTGGCAGTTCCTTGAACGAGGTTTCCCATGGCGCTCGTGCCACGGGTTCACATCAAATCACCGAGGGGAAGGACCAGACGCAGCGTTCTGCAAGCGGACCGTAGACCCAAAGAAATTCGACTCTTTTCATGTGGGGATCGAAAGGCCGGGATGCAACCCGAGCCCTTCGGCCAAAGCCCCGCGCACTTGATTCGCCTCACGACTCTTGCCTCGTTCGTCGGCGTCGGCCCTGCCCTTCGGCGGAGTTGTCCCCGGCTTGTTGCTTAGCCCATAGTTTTGACGACCCGATTCTTTTGTCTTAGCTGTCTTGAAGGAGCCGGCGGCATGCAGCGTGCCCATCTCGTGGCCGCTTTCCTGACCTTTGCCGCCCTGTGTGTCGGCGTGTCCGCCCTGTCGGTGTCGCGCGACCGCCACGCCACGCTGGAACAGGCCCGCCGCGAGTTCGCCGCGACCGCCCATCTGCTCGACGAGCACGCCAGCCGCGCCATCGAAGCGGGGGACGCCCAGTTGCGCATCCTGCTCGACGCGCTGGAGCGGTGGGACCGCCGCGACCCCGCGGAAGGGCAGCGCATCCAGGCCGCGATGAACACCCGCGCGGAACGACTGCCACAGATCGGCGGCGTCTGGGCGCTCGACGCGCAAGGCCGGCTGCTTCTGGACAGCGCGGAACACCCGGCCCCGCCCCGCGACCTGTCGGGGCGGGATTATGCCAAGGCCCATCTGGGCGCCGCGCCGGGGCCATCCCCGGGCCTCCATGTCGGATCCCATCTGCCCGCCCCTGGAAGCGACCAGGGACGCTTCACCATCAGCCGTGCCCTGCGCGACGAGGAGGGAGCGCTGCAGGCGATTGCGGTCGTCGGCATTCAGAACACCTATTTCTCGCAAATGTACGGCGAGGCCGGCTGGGGCGAAGGCGCGCGGCTGGCCCTGTTCACCAGTGGCAAGGAGAAGCTGGCGGAATGGCCGCCGGACAGCGCCGTCGCCCCGCCCGACGCCGCCTGGCCCCAGCCCTGGGACCCGGCGGGCGGCCCGGCGATCATCGAGGGCACACAAATCACCGCCGCGCGGATGCTGGCCGGTCTCCCGATCGTGGTGGTCGCGAGCCGCCCACTGGCCGAGGTGCTGGCCCCCTGGCGCGAACGCGCGCTGTGGACCACGGCGGTCAGCGGCGGCATCCTGACCGGCGCGACGGTGCTGTTCGTCTTCGCGCTGGCCGGCGCCCGGCGGGAGGAGGCGGTCCGGGCGGAGCTTCTGCGCGCGAACCAGAGCCTGGACGAACGCGTCCGCCAGCGCACGGCGGACCTGGAGAAGGCCCTGCGCAGCGCGGAGACGGCCAGCCTCGCCAAGATGAAGGTGCTGGCGACCGTCAGCCACGACCTGCGCCAACCCCTGCAAGGTCTGGCCGCCTTCCACGAACTGTTGCTGAAGGAGGCCCCGAACCCGACGCTCCAGCAGCTGGGCGCCATGGCGTCGGCGTCGCTCCAGGCCGGGCAGCGGCTGCTCGACGATCTGCTGACCCTGTCGCGGCTGGAGGCCGGGGTGGTGCCGGTGGAGACCGGCGCCTTCCCGCTCGCCCCGCTGCTCGACCAGCTTGCCGCCGAGTTGCGGGCGGAGGCCGAGGGCCAGGGCCTGCGGCTGACCGTGATGCCCACCAAGGCTTGGGTGCGCAGCGATCCGGCGCGGCTTCAGCCGATCCTGCGCAACCTGCTGTCCAACGCCGTCAAATACACGGCGCGCGGCGGGGTGGTGGTCGGGGCGCGGCCGCGCGGCGACGGCCTGCGGGTGGAGATCTGGGACAGCGGCCAGGGCATCGCCAAGGCGGAGCTGGGCACGATCTGGGAGGAGTTCTACCAGATCGGCAATCCCGCCCGCGACGGGTCGCGCGGCGCCGGCCTCGGCCTGTCCATCGTCGAGCGCACCGCCCGCCTGCTCGGCCATCCGCTGGAGGTCCGGTCGCGGGTCGGCCGCGGCTCGGTCTTCGCGGTCACCCTGCCCCGCGTTGCCGTCCCCGCCGTCCCGCCGCCGGTGGCGATGCCTCCATCGATGGAGCCTGCCCCGCGGGCCCACCCCGCCGACACCTCCAGCCAGCGGCTGTCCGGACGACGGGTTCTGGTGGTCGAGGACGATCCGCTGCAGCGCAGTTCCCTGACCCTGCTGCTGGAGCAGGCCGGAGCGGGGGTGATGGCGGCGGACAACTTCGATGCCGCCCTCGCCGCCGCCCAGGCGACCCTCCAGGCGCCCTCGGCGATCCTCAGCGATTACCGGCTGCCCGGCGGCACCGACGGGCTGAGCGGCATCCAGACCCTGCGCGGGGTGCTGGGACGCGACGTCCCGGCCATCCTGCTGACCGGGGAGCTGTCCGCCGATCTCGTGCGCGCCGCCAAGGAGGCGGGATGCCTCGTGCTGACCAAGCCCGCAGCACCCAACCGCATCCTGTCCGCCCTGGCGGAGCTGACCGCGGGCGCCGATGCCGCGGCCTGATGCGGCTCCCGGCGCATGCGGCCCGATGCCCCGTCCGGCCACCGCCGCTTCCCTTGGTGCGCGGCGCACGGTTGCGCTACAGTCGCGGCATGACCGAAGAAGACCAGCCCCACATCCTGGTCGTCGATGACGACACCCGCCTGCGCGAGCTGCTGCGCAAGTATCTCGCCGGCAACGGCTTCCTGGTGGCCACCGCGAAGGACGCGGCGGAGGCGCGGGCCAAGCTGGCCGGGCTCGCCTTCGATCTGCTGGTGCTCGACATCATGATGCCGGGCGAGACCGGGCTGGAGCTGACCGAATCGCTGCGGCGGGAGCGCGACCTGCCCATCCTGCTGCTGACCGCGCGGGGCGAGCCGGACGACCGCATCGCCGGGCTGGAGGCCGGGGCCGACGACTACCTCGCCAAGCCCTTCAACCCGCGCGAACTGCTGCTGCGCATCAACTCGATCCTGCGCCGTCAGGCCAGCCGCCCGGCCGACCCGGTGCCGCCGCAGCCGGTGAAGCTCGGCCCGATGATCTATCTGCCCGACCGCGACGAGCTGCGGGCGGGCGAGGAGGTGGTCCGGCTGACCACGGCGGAGGCCGGGCTGCTGCGCGTGCTCGCCGCCTCTCCCGGCACCATCTTCTCGCGCGAGGAGCTGACGGAGCGCAGCAAGGTCGCCGGCAACGCCCGCACCATCGACGTGCAGGTGACCCGTCTGCGCCGCAAGATCGAACCCGACCCGCGGGAGCCGCGCTACCTCCACACCGTGCGCGGCGAGGGCTATGTGTTGAGGCCGGACCCGTAACGGGACCGCCGGAAAGCCAGGACCAGGACCATGACCACCGACACCGCCGCCGCACCGATGCCGATGCCGCGCCGCGAGCAGACGGGGCTGCTGAAGCGGTTCCTGCCGCGCACGCTGTTCGGGCGCTCGCTGCTGATCATCGTGACGCCGGTCATCCTGGCGCAGGCGGTGGCCACCTGGATCTTCTACGACCGGCATTGGGACACCATGACGAACCGGCTGGCTTTCGCGGTGGCCGGCGACATCGCCATGGTCATCGGCATGCTGGAGCACGACCCGACCCCGGAGGGGCGCAACTGGACGCTGGCCGCCACCGCGCGCAGCACCGACCTGATCGTGACGCTGGAGCCCGGCAGCACCCTGCCCGACCATCCGCCGAAGCTGCGCGGCATGCTGGAGAACACGCTGAGCAAGGCGCTGCACGAACGGGTGCGGCGGCCCTTCGCCATCAACACCCGGATCACCCGCGAATGGTACGAGATCCGCGTGCAGATGCCCGACGGCGTGCTGTCGGTGATGTCGCCGGAGCGACGCCTGTTCAGCCCGACCAGCTATATCTTCATCCTGTGGATGGTCGGCTCGGCCCTGGTGCTGTTCACCGTCGCCATCATCTTCATGCGCAACCAGATCCGTCCCATCAAGCGCTTGGCCGCCGCCGCGGACGCACTGGGCAAGGGCCGCGACGTGCGCAACTTCAAGCCCGAGGGGGCGACCGAGGTGCGGCAGGCCGCCGTCGCCTTCCTGCGCATGCGCGAGCGCATCCACCGCCAGATCACCCAGCGCACGGAGATGCTGGCCGGCGTCAGCCACGACCTGCGCACGCCGCTGACCCGCATGAAGCTGGCGCTGGACATGCTGGGCGACGGGCCGGAGGTCGAGGAGCTGCTGACCGACGTCACCGAGATGGAGACGATGATCGAGGGCTATCTGGCCTTCGCCCGCGGCGAGGGGACGGAGGCCGTGCAGCCGACCGACCTGACCCGCATCCTCAACGAGGTGGTCTCCGGCGTCCGCCGCGAAGGGGCGGACGTGGCCCTGGCGGCACCGGACGGGCTGACGCTGCCGCTGCGCCCCAACGCGACGCGGCGCTGCCTCGCCAACCTGCTGTCCAACGCGCGGCGCCACGGCGACCGCATCTGGGTGCGGGCGGAGCGCGAGGACGGCTTCATCGACATCCTGGTGGACGACGACGGGCCGGGCATCCCGCAGGCGTCCCGCGACGACGTGTTCAAACCCTTCTTCCGGCTGGACAGCTCCCGCAACCAGGCGACCGGCGGGGCCGGGCTGGGGCTGACCATCGCCCGCGACGTCGCCCGCAGCCACGGCGGCGACATCACGCTCAGCGACAGCCCCTACGGCGGTCTGCGCGTGCTGATCCGCCTGCCGGTGTGAGACTCATAGGAGCCCCCCGCCCTGGAGAACCTGCCATGCCGGTCAGCCCCGACGAGTACCGCCTCATGGACGTCCAGCAGGGCGGGTGCTGCTTCTACTGCGGGGAGCCGGTGGGGGCCAAGGCGACCTTCGACCATCTGATCCCGCTGGCCTATGGCGGCCTCGACGCGGCGCCGAACGTCGTGCTGGCGCACCGCCGCTGCAACCAGCGCAAGGCCGACCGCCTGCCGACCCCGGAGGAGATCGACCGCTTCGTCGCCCAGCGCCGCCGCAGCCAACTGGGCGTCTGGCCGCCGCTGCTGGCGCTGCGCGACGCCGAGCCGGGCGACGAGTGGATGACCGTCGCCCGCGCCATCGCCGGGCTTTGAGCGCCGGTCCTGCCAAGCCCCCTTGACGGCGGCCCCGCCTTCTGGCCCGATCACCGGAACGATAAACAAGGTTAATTCGGGAGCGTTCGATGGCGGATCGGTACGACGTCGTGATCGTCGGCGGTGGTGTGATGGGCTGCGCTGTGGCCTATTTCCTGGCGAACGACCCCGGCTTCGGCGGCAGCGTGGCGGTGGTGGAGCGGGACCCGACCTACCAGCGCGCCTCCTCCGCCCTGTCGGCCAGCTCGATCCGGCAGCAGTTCTCGACCCCGGCGAACATCGCGCTGTCGCAGTTCGGCCTGTCCTTCATCCGCAACGCGACGGAACATCTGTCCGTAGACGGCGACCCGGTGGACCTGGGCCTGCGCGAGCCGGGCTATCTCTATCTGGCGACCGGGGCCGGGGCGGACATCCTGCGCCGGAACAACGCCATCCAGCTCTCCTGCGGCGCCGACGTGGCGCTGCTGTCGCCGGAGGAACTGGCCGCCCGCTTCCCCTGGCTGTCGGTGGAGGGGATCGCGCTCGGCTCGCTCGGCCTGTCCGGGGAGGGCTGGTTCGACGGCTACAGCCTGATGCAGGCCTTCCGCCGCAAGGCCAAGGCGCTGGGCGTCGCCATGATCGCGGGAGAGGCCGCGGGCATCGACACCGCCGACGGCAAGGTCGCCGCTGTGCGTCTGGCCGACGGGCGGCGGCTGTCCTGCGGGGTGGCGGTCAACGCCGCCGGGCCGCAGGCCCGCCGCGTCGCCACCATGGCCGGGGTGGAACTGCCGGTGGCGGCGCGCAAGCGTTGCGTCTTCGTGTTCGACTGCCGCGACGAGCTTCCCGGCTGCCCGCTGGTCATCGATCCGTCCGGCGTGTGGTTCCGGCCCGAGGGCAAGCAGTTCATCTGCGGCGCCCCGCCGCCCGCCGACCGCGACCCGGACACCGACGACCTGACGGTGGAGCATGACCTGTTCGAGGAGATGATGTGGCCGGCGCTGGCCGAGCGAGTCCCCGCCTTCGAGGCGATCAAGGTCACCAACGCCTGGGCCGGCTTCTACGAATACAACGAGATCGACCAGAACGCCGTCATCGGGCCGCATCCGGAGCTCGGCAACTTCCTGTTCTGCAACGGCTTCAGCGGACACGGGCTTCAACAGGCGCCGGGCGCCGGGCGCGGGCTGGCGGAGCTGATCACGACCGGCGCCTACCGCAGCCTGAACCTGTCGGCCTTCGCCTATGAGCGTCTGGTGGAGAACCGCCCCCTGCTGGAGACGAACGTCATCTGAGGGAACGGGCGCAAGCCTGGCCGGTTGATGGGGGTGACCTTTCCGAACGGAGCAAGAGGCCCCGCGATGAAGCAGCCCCACACCGAAGAGACCGTCAAGCACACCGACGACCAGCAGAACACCGGCAACCACAAGAAGCCGGACGCCCCCGATGCCAAGGGCGCCGACCGCTTCGGCGGCACCCGCAAGGGCGCGGAGAACGTCGAGCCGACCAAGGACTGACGCCGGGGACTGATCCCGGCCCGAAGGGCTTGCGCCGGCGGGGGCGGGCGTGCCAAACCCCCTGGCACGTCCATCCTCACCCAGGCCGGGAGCCCCTCCCATGGCTCACGCCATGTTCAAGCGCTACAAGGTTCTGTTCACCCGCCCCCTGCCCGGCCTGCGTCCTGGCCGGCCCGAACGCGACGCCATGGTGGAGCGGCTCAAACGCTTTGCCAGCCAGAACGGCATGGCCGGCGACCTTCACGCGATCGCCCCCAACGCCGGATTCGGCATCCTGGAAATCCAGTGCACGGACAAGTTGGCCCGCCGTCTGAGCGACCTGTCCGAGGTCGAATCCGTCCTGGAGGCGTAGGTCCTTTTCGACGGACTTGTCCAATGGCCCTGGCGGTCATGCCCGTCTGTTCGTTGCTGATCGGCAGCCGGGAGGGCGCGGAATGCGGCGGCCGTTGTGTTCAACGGGCGCTTACGATGCGCTGTTTTCGTTGTTCTTCTTCGCTTTCTCCTTCTTCGCCTGATCGTGATGCCACTTGATGGCGAAGAACATGCCCGTTCCCAAAACGATGATCTTGAATGGGAAGAAGACCAAAGGGAACCAGTCATACATTTTGAACATCTCCAAGCTATGACACCGTCTATCGTCAAGGAAACCTGACGACAGTCAGGTCGAGCGCGAGATTTTGTCTGCGGGCGGGGCCGCAGACGGGTGGGTTGGCGGAGCCGCAACGAAACGGGCTTCCTCGGCCTTGTAGACGTACTGGCTGGCCACCAGCCACCCCTTCAACGGCCGCAAGGGCGGCACACAGGTCAGCAACAGGAACGGAAGGGTCGTAACGAGGTGCACCCAGTAAGGGGCCTCGAACTTTACCTCGATCCAGAGCGCCAGGATGACCGTGGGAATGGAGGCGAAGCAGATGACGAAGAAGGCGGGGCCGTCGGCCGGATCGGCGTAGGAGTGGTCAAGACCACAGACCTCGCAGTGGGAGCGCAGCGCCAGGAAGCCGTTGAACAGATGACCCTGGCCGCAGCGCGGGCAGCGACCACGCGCGCCGGTGCTGAACGGGGGAAGAGGCGGCCACTCCTGTTCGGATGACATCGCGTGTTCCTTCGAGGGCAATGGCAAGCAATGCCTGCATGCAATGCGTGATCGTATGCACCATCAAGGCTGGCAATGTCAATTTGAATGCATCCAATACGCCGCCGGAATTCATACAAAATGGGAGATGCGGCCTGGGACAAGGCTAACGGCTGTGCGCCGGTGCAGGCCTGACTGCGCCTTCCTGAACGTCAGACAGGGTTCAGAGTCCCTCTCCCCTCCGTGAGATGGAATTTGGGAAGCGCCAACGCCTCTACCTCCCGTTCAGTTGACGGGGCATCGGCTTGCGGCGGCGGCACAACGGGCCATTTTCAGTGTTTTAAAGCACAGATGCCGTCAGGAGCGTGCCTTCATGAATCCCCGGTTGCTCGCCGAGGTGCTGGAACCCGTGCTGAACGCCGCGGAGAAGGATGACGCGGCGATGCTCGACGCCGTGAATCTGTCGGCGGAGGCGCTGGCCGCGCTCGGCGCGGTCATCCTCGACCGCGACGGGCGTCCGGCCGACGGCGTGTCCGACGAACGCGCGGTGGTTGCCGCGCTCAACACCCACGCCCACACGCTGATGCAGTGCGGGCGGCTCGACGACGTGGTCGAGGCGCTGCAATTGGCCGAACGGATCGGCCGGCTGGGCCGCCTGCCCCACCATCCGCGCATGTCCGACGGCTAGCCACCTACGGTCAGGCGGGAGGAACACCGACCCGCCCCGGTTGTTGTGCGAGCCGTGCCGCCCAACAGGGGAGACGTGTCTTGCCGACAGCGCCCAAATCGAACGCTTTTTCCGGCCCCATCGAGGGCGAGGCCCTGTCCCTGCTTCAGGACAAACTGCTTCCCGGCTTCCTGACCGGACGGCGCTGGTACGCCGCCAAGGACGCCGGCACACCCACCGTGCGCATCGTCGATGCGCTGCCGCTTCCGCTGGCCTCCGGCTCCGCCCAGCTCTGCCTGCTGCGGGTGGAGGCGCCGGGGCGCGAGCCCCAGCTCTACCAGCTTCCCCTCGTGCTCGACCGCGGCGGCAAGAGCGACTCCGCCGACTCCTTCGCCATCGCCGGCCCCGAGGCGCTCCCCTGGCCGGGCAGCCTGCGCGACGGCTACGGCGACGAGGAGGTGGTGCGCGCCCTGCTCGACGGCATCCGCAAGGGTGGGGAGAGCGGCGGCCTGCGCTTTGGGCAAAGCCGCGCCCTTGATGCCGTGAAGGGCGCGCTGGATGGTGGCGCCCCGCTGCGTTGGACGGGGGTGGAGCAATCCAACACCTCCGTCCGCGTCGGCGATGCGGCGATCCTGAAGGGGCTGCGCAAGCTGGAGTCCGGTACTCATCCCGAACTGGAGGTCGGGCGCTTCCTGACCGAGGTTGCCAAGTTCCGCAACACTCCCGCCCTGCTCGGCTGGGTGGAGCGCACGGGCGACGGCGAGGCCGCCACCCTGTGCATCCTGCAGGAGCTGGTCCCCGACGCCCGCGACGCCTGGAGCCATGTCACCGCCGCCCTGGCGGAGCGCGTCGAGCGCTTCGACGACGACAAGGCGGACGACGTCGCGCTGATGACCGTCATGCGCCGGCTGGGCCGCCGCACGGCGGAGATGCACCGGGCGCTGGCCACCCCCGGCGGCGGCGACGCCTTCACGCCGGAACCCGTCACTCCCGCCATGCTGACGGGCTGGGCGGACGGGGTGCACAGCCTCGCCCGCCGCGTGCTGGGCCAGCTGCGCGAGGCCGCTCCGCGGCTGAACGCCGACATCGCCCCTTACGCCGCGTCGCTGGCCGACAGCGAGGCGACGGTGATGCGCCAGATCGCGACGCTGACGCCGCCACGCGGCGACTTCCACGCGATGCGCCTGCACGGCGACTATCACCTGGGGCAGGTGCTGGCCGGCAAGGACGACCTGTTCATCGTCGATTTCGAAGGCGAGCCGATGCGCCCGCTGGCCGAGCGGCGGGCCAAGCACTGCATCCTGCGCGACGTGGCGGGGATGCTGCGCTCCATCACCTACGCCGCCGCCGGGGCGCGGGCCGCCCTGCCCGCCGACCTGGACGAGACGGCGCGCGGCGCCCGCACCGCTTGGCTGAACTGGTGGGAGGGCGAGGCGGCGGCCGCCTTCGTCGCCGGATACCGCGAGGCCATCGGGGACTGCCCCGGCTGGCCCGCCGACGCGGCGACGGCCACGCAGCTTTTGAAACTCTTCCTGCTGGAGAAGGCGCTCTACGAAATCGGATACGAGCTGGCGAACCGGCCCGACTGGCTGGCCATCCCGCTGGCCGGCGCCATCGGCATCCTGGGCGCCGACGCCGGGCCGGAGGTGGCCGACCGCGCGTCCGGCCCGGTCGGGCTGGCCGCCCCTGGGGCCACCCGCATCGGCGAGGCGCGGGCGCACGCCATGCCCTTCGGTGCGCAGGTGCAGCCCGACGGCTCCGTCCGCTTCACCCTGTGGGCGCCGGGGACTGAGCAGGTGTCGCTGTGGCTGGAGGACACCCAGGCCCTGCTGCCCATGGTGCGGCGGCCCGACGGCTGGTTCGAATGGACCACCGCCCAGGCCCAGGCGGGCACCCGCTACCAGTTCGAGCTTCCGGACGGGCTGCGCGTGCCCGACCCGGCCTCCCGCCACCAGCCGGGGGACGTGCACGGGCCGAGCGAGGTGATCGACCCCACCGTCTTCCGCTGGTCCGACGCCGCCTGGACCGGGCGCCCCTGGCACGAGACGGTGCTGTACGAGCTTCACGTCGGCACCTTCACCGAGGAAGGCACCTTCCGGGCCGCCATCGACAAGCTCGACCACCTCGTGGAGCTGGGGGTCACCGCCATCGAGCTGCTGCCGGTCGCCGATTTCCCCGGCGCCCGCAACTGGGGCTACGACGGGGTGCTGCCCTACGCCCCGGACGCCGCCTACGGCCGGCCGGAGGACCTGAAGGCGCTGGTCGACGCCGCCCACGCCAAGGGGCTGATGGTCTTCCTCGACGTCGTCTACAACCATTTCGGGCCTGACGGGAATTATCTCCACGCCTACGCCAAGGCCTTCTTCACCGACCGCCACAAGACCCCCTGGGGCGACGCCATCAACGTGGACGGGCCGCGCAACGCCACGGTGCGCGACTACTTCATCCACAACGCGCTCTATTGGATCGAGGAGTTCCACATGGACGGGCTGCGCTTCGACGCGGTCCACGCCATCCTCGACGACAGCGACAAGCTGTTCCTCCAGGAGCTGGCCGAGCGCGTGCAGGACGCCGTGCGCTGCCGCCGCCACGTCCATCTCGTGCTGGAGAACGACGAGAACGAAGCCCACCTGCTGGAACGCCACCCGGAGGGTGACCCGCGCTGGCACACCGCGCAGTGGAACGACGACCTGCACCACTGCCTGCACGTCTGGGCGTCCGGCGAGGACGCCGGCTATTACGCCGACTACGCCGGCGACGCGGTGAAGCTGGCCCGCGCCATGGCCGAAGGCTTCGCCTTCCAGGGCCACGCCTCCTCCTACCGTGGCGGCGAGGCGCGCGGCGAGCCGTCGGCGCATCTGCCGCCGACCGCCTTCGTCACCTTCATCCAGAACCACGACCAGATCGGCAACCGCGCCTTCGGGGACCGCATCACCCGCTTCTCGCGGCCCGAGGCGGTGCGGGCGGCGAGTTCGCTCTATCTGCTGGGGCCGGGCATCCCGATGCTGTTCATGGGCGAGGAGTGGGCGTCCGACCGCCCCTTCCCCTTCTTCTGCGACTTCGCCGACGAGCTGGCCGAGGCGGTGCGCAACGGCCGGCGGGAGGAGTTCGCCAAGTTCCCCGAATTCCAGGACCCGAAGGTGCGCGACCGCATCCCCGACCCGACCGCGCCGGAGACCTTCCAGTCGGCCAAGCTCGATTGGGACGACCGCGACAAGGGCGAGCATGGGGAGTGGCTGGACTGGTACCGCCGCATCCTGGCGGTGCGCCACAAGGAGATCGCGCCGCGGCTGGAGAACGCGCCCGGCGGGGCGGCCGTCCACGAGGTGATCGACGGTCGGGGCATCCGCGTCTCCTGGCGGATGGGCGACGGCAGCCGTCTGCATCTGCTCGCCAACCTGTCCGACGCGCCGGTCGAGGGCATGGGCGAGGCCGTGGGCCGCGTGCTGTGGACCGAGGGCGACGGCCTCGATGCCAACAAGCCCAACGCCGGTACCATGGCGCCGCTGTCCGTCCTGTGGACCATCGAGGAGACGACGGCGCTCGACCGGCTCGGCGAGCGGATGGGCATCGAGACGCACTACACCGGCGCGTCGGGCGAGACGATCCAGGCGTCGGAGGGCACCATCCGCGCCCTGCTCACGGCCATGGAGGTCGATGCCGACGACCCGGAGGAGGCGCTGGCGGCGCTGGAGCGGCGCGAGTTGGCCCGCCCCCTGCCGCCGGTGGCGGTGCTGCGCGTCGACCGCCCGCCCTTCTCGGTCACCGTCACCCTGCCGGAAGGCAGCGGGGCGCTGCGCTGGACCCTGACCCTGGAAGAGGGGGGCGAGCGCAGCGGCGAGGCCGATTTCGGAGACCTGCCGCTGGTCCGCAAGGCGGGTGCCGAGGGGCAGCGCTTCGAGGTGCGCCGCCTCGACCTCGGCGGGCCGGTGGCACCCGGCTACCACCGGCTGCGGCTGGAGGTCGAGGGCCTGCGGGCGGAGCATCCCGGCCTGGAGATGACGGTCATCGCCGCCCCCGCCACCTGCCACCTTCCCGCCCCGCTCCAGATGGGCGAGCGGATCTGGGGCCTGTCGGTCCAGCTCTACGCCCTGCGCTGCGCCGGGGATTGGGGGATCGGCGATTTCGGCGACCTCGTCAGCGTCGCGGAGATGGCGGCAGCGCGCGGGGCGGGCATCGTCGGGCTGAACCCATTGCACGCTCTGTTCCTCGACCAGCCCGATCAGGCCAGCCCCTATTCCCCCGCCAGCCGCCTGTTCCTCAACCCGCTCTACATCGACGTGCTGGCGGTGCCGGAACTGATGGGCTGCGCCGAGGCGCGCGACCGGATCGCGGATGAGGCGTTCCTGCGGGACGTCAGGGCGGCGGAGGCCGCGCCGCTGGTCGATTACGCCGCCGTGGCGGCGCTGAAGCTGCCGGTCCTGGAACGGCTGTTCGCCCATTTCCAGGCGGAGGGCAGCGAGGAGCGGCATCGGGCACTCGCCGCCTTCCGGGCCGAACTGGGCGAGGGGCTGGAGCGCTTCTGCACCTTCCAGGCCCTGCGCGAGCGTTTCGCCAAGGACGGCACGCCCGACTGGCGCCGCTGGCCGGAGGAGTATCGGGACGCCGCCTCCCCCGCCGTCCGCCGCTTCGCCGAGGAGCAGCGGGAGCGCATCGACGTCTTCGTCTGGCTCCAATGGCTGGCCGACAGCCAGTTGCAGGCGGCGGCGGAGCGGGCGCGGGAGCGGGGCATGGCCGTCGGCTTCTTCCGCGACCTCGCCGTCGGGGCGGACAGCGGCGGGGCGGAGACCTGGGCCGACCCGCATGTGGTGGTGGCGCAGGCCCATGTCGGCGCCCCGCCCGACCTGTTCAACCCGGCCGGGCAGGACTGGGGCCTGCCGCCCTTCCATCCCCACGCGCTGCGCGAGGGCGGTTACGCCCGCTTCATCGAGCTGCTGCGCGCCAACATGCGCCACGCCGGGGCGCTGCGCATCGACCACGCCATGGCGCTCCAGCACGTCTACTGGATACCGGAGGGGCACCCGCCCTCCGAAGGGGCCTACGTCGCCTACCCGATGGACGACCTCCTCGGAATCCTGGCCCTGGAGAGCCAGCGCAACCGTTGCCTCGTCGTCGGCGAGGATCTGGGCACCGTGCCCGAGGGATTCCGCGAGCGCATGGCGGAGGCGGGTGTCCTGAGCTACCGGGTGATGTTCTTCGAATGGACCGAGGACGGCGGGTTCCGCGGCCCCGACGACTACCCCTACGCGGCGCTCGCCACGGTGGGCAGCCACGACCTCGCCACGCTGCGCGGCTGGTGGGAGGGGCACGACATCACACTGAAGGAGGAGCGCGGACTCTACCCCGCCGAAGGCGAGGCGGAGCGCCAGCGCGACCGCCGCATGGCCGAACGCGCCCGCCTGCTCGAGGCGCTCGCCGACGCCTACCTGCCGCTGCCCGCCAGCTTCGGCCCCGACAGCCCCTACAGCGAGGCGTTGGGCCACGCGGTGCACGCCTTCCTGGCCCGCACCGGCTCGGCCATCGCCATGGTCCAGATGGACGACCTGACCGGCGAGTTGGAGCAGGTGAACCTGCCCGGCACGGTGGATCAGTACCCCAACTGGCGCCGCAAGCTGCGCCTTGCGCTGGAGGACATGGCCGACTGCCCGCAGGCCGGCGCCATCGCCGCCATCATGGCTGCCGCCCGGCCGGCCGCGGTGGCCGCCGCTCGCCCCTCTCCCGCCCCGGGAGAGGGTGGCGCCGGAGGCGCCGGGTGAGGGTACAGCCGAGGATCAGCCCTTTGCCCGTCGCCGGTACCCTCACCCTCCCGCCGCTCTGCGGCGGGCCCCTCCCTCTCCCGGGTCGGGAGAGGGGCTTTCACCGTTCCTGATTCAGGAGACCAACCCATGGCGGCGGACGCCGATAAGCCGATCCCCCTGGCCACCTACCGCGTGCAGCTGCGCGCCGAGTTCGGCTTCGACCGCACCGCCGGAATCGCCGATTACATGGCGCGGCTGGGCGTCAGCCACCTCTACGCCTCGCCCTACATGAAGGCGCGGCCGGGAAGCACCCACGGCTACGACATCGTCGACCACAACGCCCTGAACCCGGAGCTGGGCAGCGAGGAGTCCTTCCACGCCATGGTGGACGCCCTGAAGCGCAACGGGCTGGGCCAGATCCTCGACTTCGTGCCCAACCACATGGGCGTCGGCGGGTCGGACAACGGCTGGTGGCTGGACGTGCTGGAATGGGGGCCGGACAGCCCCTACGCCGGTTATTTCGACATCGAGTGGGAGCCCGACCGCCGTTACCTGCACGGCAAGGTGCTGGTGCCGCTGCTCGGCGACCAGTTCGGCGCGGTGCTGGAATCCGGCGGGCTGGAACTGCGCTTCGACAAGGAGACGGGCGGCTTCGCCGTCTGGGCCTACGACACCCACAAGCTGCCCATCCGGCCCGCCGATTATGGTACGATCCTGGGCGACGACCAGCCGGACCTGGAGCGCATCGGCGACGCCTTCCGCCATCTCGACCAGGTGCGCCCGCACCAGATCCGCCGCGCCAACGCCCTGAAGGCCGAGCTGGCCGCGCTGGTCTCCGAGAAGCCCGACGTGGCCGAGGCCGTGGAGCGCCGGCTGAAGCGCTTCCGCGGCGAAGAGGGTGAACCGGAGAGCTGGCGCCGCCTGACCGAGCTGATCGCCGCCCAGAATTGGCGCGCCGCCTATTTCAAGGTGGCGGCGGACGACATCAACTACCGCCGCTTCTTCAACATCAACGAGCTCGCCGGCCTGCGCATGGAAGAGCGGGAGCTGTTCGACGTCGCCCACCGGCTGGCCTTCAAGCTGGTCGACGACGGCACGCTGGACGGGCTGCGCATCGACCACATCGACGGCCTCTACGATCCCAAGGGCTATTGCGAGCGGCTGGCCCAGGCAACCGAGCGGCCCTTCTATCTGGTGGTCGAGAAGATCCTGGCCCGCCACGAGCGGCTGCGCGAGGACTGGCCGATCGATGGCACCACCGGCTACGAGTTCGCCAACCTGATGGGCGGCCTGTTCGTCGATCCGCGGGGGGAGGAGGCCTTCACCAAGCTTTATGCCGACTTCACCGGGCGGCGCGAGAGCTTCGACGAGGTGGTGCGGACGAGCAAGATCCGCATCATGGAAAGCGAGATGGCCAGCGAGCTTCACGTGCTGGCCCGGCAGGCCTCGCGCATCGCCCGCGCCAACCCGCGCACCGCCGACTTCACCGCCAACATCCTGCATCAGGCGCTGAAGGAGACCATCGCCCGCTTCCCGGTCTACCGCACCTATGTCGACTGGCGCGGCGTCAGCGAGCTGGACCGGCGGAGCATCGACTGGGCGATCACCCAGGCGCGCAAGGCCGACCCGAACACCGACGGCTCCGCCTACGACTTCCTGCACAGGCTGCTGACCACCGATCTGGTGGCCCAGCCGCGCAGCGGCTACAGCCGCCAGCAGGTGCTGCGCTTCGCCATGCGCTTCCAGCAGTACAGCGGCCCGGTGATGGCCAAGGGGCTGGAGGACACCGCCTTCTACCGCTACAACCGGCTGGCCGCGCTGAACGAGGTGGGCGGTCATCCCGAGCATTTCGGGGTCGGCACCGCCAACTTCCACCACGCCAACGCCGAACGGGCGGAGCGCTGGCCCCACGCCATGCTGGGCAGCACCACCCACGACACCAAGCGCGGCGAGGACACCCGCGCCCGCCTCTACGCCCTGTCGGAGATGCCGGAGGAGTGGGAGCGGCAGATCCAGACCTGGAGCCGCCTGTTGCGCGCCCGCCGCGGCGACGTGGAGGGCACCGCCCCGCCCGACCGCAACGACGAGTATCTGTTCTACCAGCTCCTCGTCGGGGCCTGGCCGGCGGAGCTGACCGGCGCGGACCCCGCGAGCCTCGACCCGCAGGCGATGACGGAGTTCGCGGAACGCCTCGCCGGCGCCATGACCAAGTCGATGCGCGAGGCCAAGGTGCACAGCACCTGGGCCGCCCCTGACGAGGCCTATGAGAGCGCCATGACCAGCTTCGTCCACGACGCGCTGGACGTGACGCGCAGCACCGCCTTCTTCGACGCCTTCCTGCCCTTCCAGGCGCGGCTTGCCCGCATCGGCATGGTCAACGGGCTGACCCAGACCCTGCTGAAGCTGACCAGCCCCGGCGTGCCGGACATCTATCAAGGCTGCGAGCTGTGGAACTTCAGCCTCGTCGATCCCGACAACCGGCGCCCGGTGGACTACGACGCCCGCCGCCGCCTGCTCGACGAGGCCGAAGGGACGGCGATCGGCAGCCTGCTGGACCGCTGGCAGGACGGGGCGGTGAAGCTCTCCCTGACCCGGCGCGCCCTGGCCCTGCGGACGGCCATGCCCGACCTCTTCGCCAAGGGCGATTACCTGCCGCTGGAGGCGACGGGCCAGCGGGCGGAGCATGTGGTGGCCTTTGCCCGCCGCCTCGGCGACGACACCGTGGTGGTTGCCGCCCCGCGTCTGGTCGGCGCGCTGGGCGAGACTCCGGACTGGGGCGACACCTCCGTCCCGCTGCCGCGCGGGCAGCGCTGGCGCAACGCGCTGACCGACGGGACGCTGGAGGCCGCCAACGCGGTGACCGCCACCGAGCTCTTCCGGAGCTTCCCCGTCGCCCTGCTGGTGCGGGAGGGGTGAGTGCCATGGACCGCAACCCGCCGCCGCGCCGGACGCTCGTCCCCATCGACCAGAGGCTGATCGGGGAACATCCCGGCAAGCCCGCCGTCTTCGGGACCGTGCTGTCCGGCGACCCTCAGGAAAGCTTCCTGAACCTGTATGACGGCGGCGGAGGGCGGTTCGCCTGCGGGGTGTGGCAATGCACGCCGGGCAGCATCGCCATGACCGACTGGCCCTATGAGGAATTCTGCGTCCTGCTGGCCGGGCGGGTGGTCATCACCCCCCGGGACGGCACGCCGCAGGAGCACGCGCAGGGCGACGCCTTCGTCATTCCCAGGGGCTTCACCGGCGTCTGGGAGGTGCGGGAGACGATCCGCAAATACTACGCGATCGAGAAGCCGCTCGGCCCCCGCGCCGCCGTGGGGCGGATGCTGCGCGCCCCGCTGTCGCTGGCCCGCCGGCTGTTGCGGCGGGGCGAGCCGGCGCTGGCCCGAGGGGGCTTCTAAAAGAGAACCCCGGACAGGGCGATCTCACAAAATACCCGATTTCTTCGGTCGGGATTGATCGAATCCCTTCGCCACGCGTTATTCCAAAGGACAGGCGCCCAATCCGAGAAACGAGAGGCGCCTCATCGGACCATTCCTGCACCACGGGACGCGACCACAGACGGACGGGAGACAAGTCATGAGCGATCATCGCCAGTGGGTCGAACTGGACCCCAGCAACGGCTCCGAAAACACCAAGCCGCAGGACGGGCAGTCCGCCGCGCCCCCCGCACAGAACTCCGCGCAGCCGGCGGAAGCCCCGGCATCGGGCGGTCCGGAAGAGACTCCGGACCGCTGACCAACGGTCATTGTCTAAGGATACTGTTTAAAGCATGCGAAAACGGCAGGGCGGGGCCTCAGGGCTTCAGCCCTGCCGCCGCATGGGCTGTTGCACGGGTTGGGGTGCGGTCTGCGGCGCCGGCTGCGGCGCGGTGGCGGACACGCGTTCGGGCCGCCCGAACAGTTCCAGCGCCGGGGGGATGGAGGAAGGGCGCAGCCCCGCCAGGATTTCCCCGACGGCCCCGACCGCATCGACCAGCGCGTCGGGCATCACCGGCTTGCGCAGCAGGCCGACCGCGAAATCGCGCGCCTCCTCGCCACGATGGTCGAAGCCGGTGATCAGCAGGGAGGGAATGTTGTGTTCCTCCCACAATTTCCGGGCCAGCGTCAGCCCATTCTCACCTCCAGCCAAATAGACGTCCACCAGCGCGAGATCCGGCCGTTCCCGGACCCCCAGCCGCGTCGCCTTGGCGGCGTCGCGCAGAGGGCCGACGACCGTGTATCCGGCATTCTCCATCACAGCCTTGATGGCGGGCCCGATCAACGGGTCGTCTTCGACGACGAGCAACTTCACGGCATCTGTTCCTTGTTGGCGGACGGCTGCGGAACGACATGGCCCGCAGCGCCCATGTTTGTCGATGCGGTGCATCAATCAAGGGGCTGATTGCGCGCAATGGAACGAGCCGGCAGGACACCGAATGGGCAGCGCCATACGGGGAAGCGAACCCGCCGCCCTCTTTGCGTGTTTGAGACAGTCCAAGCGTGATGCAACCTCCGTGGGAGTCCTGCATGAAGTTCATCGAATTCACCGACCGCGCCGGGGCGCCGGTTCTGATCAACGCCGCGGGTGTTCTGTACCTGCGCGGCACCGAAGGGGAGCGGACCGAGATCACCTTCGCCGGACGCTCCGAACCGCTGGTGGTCGCCGCCCCGCTGGACGAGGTGGCCCGGGCGCTGGAAGACGCCACGCCGATACCGCCCGACCCCACCCTGGCGCTCGTCTCGTGACGGGCCGGCCTCACACGTCGTAGATCGGCCCCGGCGTGGACGTGTTGGCGCCGCCGCGCTTCCGCTCCTCCTTCTCGGTCAGTTCGGCCTCGCCGCCCTGGTCGGGCTTGACGGTGCCTTCCTGGGCCTCGTCGATCCGGTCGTCCTTGCGCTGGGGCTGGGTGGCGGGTGTCCGGTCGTCGCTCATGACGGTCCTCATGATGATTGTCGGTTCACCGTATTCAACATTTCGGGGGCCGCGACGTTGCGCCCGTCGCCTGCCCCTTCCGGAGGGCTGATCCGCGCACGGCGCGGGTTGCCTGAAACCCTTCGCTCCATCACTTTTCGGGGCAGGAGACAAACCGGAAGGACCGCCATGATCGACCTTCACTATTGGCCGACCCCCAACGGGCACAAGATCACGCTGTTCCTGGAAGAGGCCGGGCTGGATTACACGATTCATCCCGTGGACATCTCCGCCGGGGACCAGTTCAAGCCGGACTTCCTGGCAATGTCCCCGAACAACCGCATGCCGGCCATCGTCGACCGCGCGCCGGCCGACGGCGGGGAGCCGGTGTCCATCTTCGAATCGGGCGCGATCCTGATTTATCTGGCGGAGAAGACCGGCACGTTCCTGCCCGCCGACCTGCGGGGCCGCAAGACGGTTCTGGAGTGGCTGTTCTGGCAGGTGGGTGGCCTCGGCCCGATGGCCGGGCAGAACCACCATTTCGTGCAGTACGCGCCCGAACAGATCCCCTACGCCATCGACCGCTATGTGAAGGAGACCAACCGCCTCTACGGCGTCCTGAACAAGCGTCTGGCCGGCCGCGCCTTCATCGCGGGGGATGAGCTGACCATCGCCGACATGGCCTGCTACCCCTGGATCGTCCCGCACGAGCGGCAGCGCCAGAACCTCGCCGACTTCCCCGAGTTGAAGCGCTGGTTCGAGGCGATCCAGGCCCGCCCGGCGACCGTTCGCGCCTATGAGAAGGGCGCGGAACTGGCCAAGCGCCCCTCGGTCACCGAGGAGGGCAAGAAGGTCCTGTTCGGCCAGACCGCAGCCAACGTCCAGAAGTGATGATGGGCCCCTCTCCCGCCGCTGGGCGGGAGAGGGCATCGACGCCCTTACTGGGCGGTCCAGCCGCCGTCCATCAACAGGCTGGCGCCGGTCATCTGCGCCGCCGAGTCGGAGCACAGATAGACCGCCAGCCCACCCAACTCGTCCGGCGTCACGAAGGCGCCGGAGGGCTGCTTGGCGCCGAGCAGTTCCGCCTTTGCTTGCGGCTCCGGAATGTTTTTGGTCGAGGCGATCGCGTCGATCTGCTTCTGCACCAGCGGAGTCAGCACCCAACCCGGACAGATGGCGTTGCAGGTGACGCCGGTGCCCGCCGTCTCCAGCGCCACCGTTTTCGTCAGCCCGACGACGCCGTGCTTGGCCGCGACGTAGGCCGCCTTGTTGACCGACGCGACATGGCCGTGCACCGAGGCGATGTTGAGGATGCGCCCCCAGCCGCGCCGCTTCATGCCCGGCAGGGCGTGGTGGGTGCCGTGGAAGACGGCGGACAGGTTGAGCGCGATCACCGCGTCCCAGCGGTCGGCCGGAAAGTCCTCCACCGGGGCAACGTGCTGGATGCCGGCGTTGTTCACCAGCACGTCGACGGAGCCGAAGGTCTCCTCCGCGTGGCCGATCAGCGCGGCGATCTCCGCCGGCTTGGACAGGTCGGCGCCGTGATAGCCGACGCGCACGCCGAACTCCGCCGCCAGACCGGCGCGCAGTTCCTCGATGGCGTCGGCCTCGCCGAAGCCGTTCAGCACCACGTCCGCCCCGGCCCCGGCCAGCGCCCGCGCGATGCCCAAGCCGATCCCGCTGGTCGAGCCGGTGACCACCGCGACCTTCTGAGTCAAGGTCATGGCTTATCCTCTGCTGTCTTGATGGTTTGGGTGCCCTCCCCCCGTCCGGGGAGAGGGCGGAACGGCGGTCAGCCTTCCAGTTCCGGGCGCTCGCGGAACTCGTCGAGTGCCATCGGGTTGGCCAGCGCCTCGGTGTTCTTGATCGGGCGGCCGTGCACCGCGTCGCGCACCGCCAGTTCGGTGATCTTGCCCGAGCGCGTGCGCGGGATGTCCTTGACCGCCACGATGCGCGCCGGGACGTGCCGCGGCGAGCAGTTCTCCTTGATGCGCTTGCGGATCGTGTCCTCCAGCGCCTTGTCGAGGGCCAGACCCTCGCGCAGCACCACGAACAGGATGACGCGCACGTCGCCGTCCCACTCCTGGCCGATGCACACCGCCTCCAGGATTTCCGGAAGCTGCTCGACCTGCCGGTAGATCTCCGCCGTGCCGATGCGCACCCCGCCGGGATTGAGCACCGCGTCGGAGCGCCCGTAGATCACCCAGCCGCCATGCACGGTGCGCTCGATGAAGTCGCCGTGCGTCCACACGTTGGGGAAGCGCTCGAAATAGGCCGCGCGGTACTTCGCCCCGTCCGGGTCGGCCCAGAAGCCCACCGGCATGCAGGGGAAGGGCCGTGTGCAGACCAACTCGCCCTTCTCGCCGCTGACCGCGTGGCCGGCGTCGTCGAAGGCCGCCACCGCCATGCCGAGCCCCGCCGTCTGCAACTCGCCAGCCCACACCGGGGCCGTCGGGTTACCCAGGACGAAGCAGGACACGATGTCCGTGCCGCCGCTGATCGAGGCCAGATGGATGTCCGTCTTGATCGCCCGGTAGACGTACGCGAAGTTCTCCGGCATCAGCGGCGAGCCGGTCGAGGCGAGCGCCCGCAGCGTGTCGAGCCGGTGTGTGCGCATCGGTTCCAGCCCCGACTTCTCGGCCTGCTGGATGAACTTGGCCGAGGTGCCGAACAGCGTCATGCCCTCGGCGTCGGCGTAGTCGAACAGGATGTTGCCGTCCGGCGCGAAGGGCGAACCGTCGTAGAGCAGCAGCGTCGCCCCGGCGGCCAGCCCGGAGACCAGCCAGTTCCACATCATCCAGCCGCAGGTGGTGTAGTAGAACACCCGGTCGCCCGGCTTGACGTCGCTGTGCAGCCGGTGCTCCTTCACGTGCTGGAGCAGCGTGCCGCCGGTGCCGTGGACGATGCACTTGGGCTTACCGGTGGTGCCCGACGAATAGAGGATGAACAGCGGGTGGTTGAAGGCCACCCGCTCGAAGCTCGGCTCCGCCGCCGCGAAGGGGGCGATGAAGTCGCCCCAGGTGACGCCGCCGCGAATCGCCGAGACGTCCGGCGTCTCGTCGATGTAGGGGATGACGACGGCGGCCTTGACGGTGGGCAGTTCGGTCAGCACTTGGGCGATCTTGGCCCGGATGTCGTGGCTCTTGCCGTTGTACCAGTAGCCGTCGGGGGCGAAGAGGACGGTCGGCTCGATCTGGCCGAAGCGGTCGGTGATGCCCTGGGCGCCAAAGTCGGGGGAGCAGGAGGACCAGATGGCTCCCAGGCTGGCCGTGGCGAGCATGGCGGCCAGTGTCTCGGGCATGTTGGGGACGACGGCGGCGACGCGGTCGCCCTTGCCGACGCCGGCGGCCTTGAGCGCCTGCTGGAGGCGGGAGACCTCGGCCTTCAGCTCGGCGCCCGACCAGCGGCGCTTGACCTTGTCCTCGGCCCAGAAGACGACCGCCTCGCCCTCCGGGGCGTTGGCGAGCATGTTCTCGGCGTAGTTCAGGCTGGCCTCGGGAAACCAGCGGGCGCCGGGCATCTTGTCGCCGTCGGCCAGGGCCACGCCGCCGAGATCGCCCTTGAGTCCGGCCCACTCCCACAGGAAGCGCCAGAAATCCTCCTTGCCGGCGACTGACCAGTCGTAGAGCGCGTCGTAATCGTCCAGCCGCAGCCCGAAGCGGGCGCTCGCGGCCTGCCGGAAGGCCGTCAGGTTGGAGGCGGCGACGCGCGCCTCCGACGGGGTCCACAGCGGCAGATCTGAAGGTTGATCCATCGTGCTGATCCTGGTTTTGGCTTTTTGTGTCGTTCGGTATCGTCGATCTTACCGCCGGCCGAAGCGGGCTTGAAGCTCGCCCACGATGCCGCGGCGGAAGACCAGCACGCAGACCACGAAGATCGCGCCGATCACCACCGGGACTGGCATGCTGGTGGCCGCCAGATAGCTTTCCAGAGTGACGACGATGGCCGCCCCCACCACCGGGCCGAGCAGCGTGCCCATGCCGCCGAGCAGCGTCATCAGCACCACCTCGCCGGACATCTGCCACGTCACGTCGGTCAGCGAGGCGAGCTGGAAGACCAGCGCCTTGGTCCCGCCGGCCAAGCCGGCGAGGCTCGCCGACAACACGAAGGCCAGCAGCTTGTAGCGCTCCGTCCGGTAGCCGAGCGACACGGCGCGCGGCTCGTTCTCGCGGATCGCCTTCAGCACCTGACCGAAGGGCGAATGGACCGCGCGCCAGACCACCGCGAAGCCGACCAGGAACACCGCCAGCACGAAGTAGTACATGGACAGCGAGTTGTTCAGGTCGATCACCCCGAACAGATGGCCGCGCGGCACCGCCTGGATGCCGTCCTCGCCGCCGGTGAACTTGAGCTGGAGCGCCATGAAGAAGACCATCTGCGACAGCGCCAGCGTGATCATGGCGAAGTAGATGCCCTGCCGGCGGATCGCCAGCGCACCGAAGGCGAGGCCGAGCAGGGCGGAGAAGCCCATGCCGAGCAGGATGCTGACCTCCGGCCCCAGCCCCCAGACCTTGGCGGAATGGGCAGTGATGTAGGCGGCCCCGCCGAAGAAGGCCGCGTGGCCGAAGCTCAGCAGCCCGGCGAAGCCGATCAGCAGGTTGAAGGCGCAGGCGAACAGCGCGAAGCACAGCACCTTCATCACAAAGACGGGGTACAGCACGAAGGGTGCCGCCAGCGCGATCAGCAGGCCGATGCCGAGGATAATGGCGTTCCGCGCGGTGTCCTGCCCCGGGCGGCGCAGCGCGATGGTGGTCGTCTGGGTGTCGGTCGTCTTGATTTGGGCGGCCATGGCTCAGCGCTCCCGTCCGAAGAGGCCCGCGGGCTTGATGAGAAGGACGATCGCCATCACGACGAACACCACGATGTTGGAGGCCTCGGGGTAGAAGACCTTGGTCAGGCCCTCCAGCAGCCCCAGCCCCAGGCCGGTGACAATGGCGCCGAGGATGGAGCCCATGCCGCCGATCACCACCACCGCGAAGACGACGATGATCAGGTTGGAGCCCATCAGCGGCGACACCTGATAAATGGGTGCCGCCAGCACGCCGGCCAGCCCGGCCAGCGCGACGCCGAAGCCGTAGGTGGCGGTGATCATCACCGGCACGTTGATGCCGAAGGCCTGGACCAGCACCGGGTTCTCGGTGGCGGCGCGCAGGTAGGCGCCGAGCCGCGTCCGCTCGATGGCGAACCACGTCCCGAAACAGACGATCAGAGAGGCGACGACGACCCAGCCGCGGTAGTTGGGCAGGAACATGAAGCCCAGGTTCTGGCCGCCCTTGAGCGCGTCCGGGATCGGATAGGGCTGGCCCGACACGCCGTAGAAGTGGCGGAAGGCGCCTTCCATGATCAGGGCGAGGCCGAAGGTCAGCAGCAGGCCGTAGAGATGGTCGAGCTTGTAGAGCCGCGACAGCATGGTCTTTTCCAGGACCACGCCCAGCAGCCCGACGATCAGCGGCGACAGGCCCAGCGCCCACCAGTAGCCGAGGCCGAGCTTCGTCAGCAGCAGCCACGCCACGAAGGCGCCGATCATGTAGAGCGCGCCGTGGGCGAAGTTGATGACGTTCAGCATGCCGAAGATGACCGCCAGCCCAAGGCTGAGCAGCGCGTAGAAGGACCCGTTGATGAGGCCGAGCAGAAGCTGGCCGAACAGGACCTGGGGCGGCACCCCCAGCAAGTCGAACATGACCGTCCCTCCCTGTGTATCGGACTTGTGTTTTTTTTGATTGGGTGCTTGGGGTGGGCCCCCACCCTACCCTCCCCCTGCGAAAGCGGGGGGAGGCCGGGAGGGGGGCCCGTCTCAGACGCTTACTTCACCAGCGTGCAGCCGCTCTTGGCCGGGTCGAGGAACGCCTGCTCGGCCGGGATCGTCTTCACGATCTTGTAATAGTCCCAGGGGGCCTTGGACTCGCCCGGGGTCTTCACCTGGGCCAGATACATGTCGTGGAACATGCGGCCGTTCGCGGCGATCTTGCCGTTCTTGGTGAACATGTCGGCGACCGGGGTCTCGCGCATCTTGGCGGCGACCTTGTCCGGATCGTCGGAACCCACCGCCTCGACCGCCTTCAGGTAATGACGGACGGCGGAGTAGACGCCGGCCTGGACCATGGTCGGCTTGCGACCGGCCTTGGCCTCGAACTTCTTCGTCCACTCGCGGGTCTGCTCGTCCATGTCCCAGTAGAAGCCGGTGGTCAGCAGCAGGCCCTGGGAGGCCTGGAGGCCCAGCGCGTGGATGTCGCTGATGAACAGCAGCAGGCCGGCGAGGCTCTGGCCCGACTGGGTGATGCCGAACTCCGACGCCTGCTTGACGGCGTTGGTGGCGTCGCCGCCCGCGTTGGCGAGGCCGATCACATCGGCCTTCGAGGCCTGGGCCTGGAGCAGGTAGGACGAGAAGTCGGCGGTGCCCAGCGGATGGCGGACGTTGCCGGCGACCTTGCCGTCGAGCTGCTTGACCATCTTCGAGGTCTCATCCTCCAGCGAGTGGCCGAAGGCGTAGTCCGCGGTGATGAAGTACCAGTTCTTCTTGCCCTGCTCGACCAGCGCGCGGGCGGTGCCGGCGGCCATGGCGTAGTTGTCGTAGGTCCACTGGAAGCCGTAGGGGCTGCAGGACTTGCCGCTGAGGTCGGTCGAACCCGGACCGGACATCAGGAAGATGCGCTTCTTGTCCTTGGTGATGCCCTGGACGGCCAGCGCGGCGGCGGAGTTCGGCACGTCGGCGATGACGTCCACGTTGCCGGCGTCGATCCACTCGCGCGCCGTGTTGGCGGCGATGTCGGCCTTGTTCTGGTGATCGGCGACGACGATCTCGATCGGCGCGCCGGCGATCTTGCCGCCGAACTCCTCGGCCGCCAGACGGGCGGCGATGGCCGAGCCTTCGCCGGCGAGGTCGGCGTAGATGCCGGACCGGTCGTTCATCACGCCGATCTTGATCACGTTGTTGGAGACCTGGGCATGCGCGGCCCCGGCGGTCAACGCCAGCAGTGCGGTCCCGCAAAGCAACGTCTTGAGCATTTCGAACTCCCTTCGATTGGCTTTGTTTTGAGTGTTTTCGGCAGAGGGGGTGATTTGGTCAGACACCCAGATAGGTGTGCAGCTTGTCCATGTTCTGGGCGAGCTGGTCGTTCGGGATCATGTCCACGACATGGCCTTCCTCCATCACGTAGTGGCGGTCGGCGATGGTCGCGGCGAAGCGGAAATTCTGCTCCACCAGCACGATGGTGAAGCCGCGCTGCTTCAGCTTGCGCACCGCCACCCCGATCTGCTCGATGATCACGGGGGCGAGGCCCTCGGTCGGTTCGTCGAGCAGAATCAGGTCGGCGCCGGTGCGCAGGATGCGCGCGATGGCCAGCATCTGCTGCTCGCCGCCCGACAGGCGCGTGCCCTGGGTGGTGCCGCGGCCCTGGAGGTTGGGGAACAGCTCGTAGATCTGTGGCACGGTCATGCCGCCCGACTTCACCACCGGCGGCAGCATCAGGTTCTCGTCCACGCTGAGGGAGGAGAAGATGCCGCGCTCCTCCGGCACGTAGCCGATGCCGAGGCGGGGAATCCTGTGCTGCGCCATGCCGATCAGCTCCTTGCCCTGGAAGCGGATCGAGCCGTTGCGCTTGCCGACGATTCCCATGATCGAGCGCATGGTCGTCGTCTTGCCGGCGCCGTTGCGGCCCAGCAGAGTCACCACCTCGCCCTGGCGCACGTCGATGTTGACGCCGTGCAGCACGTGGCTCTCGCCGTAGAAGGCCTGGAGGTCGCGGATTTCCAGCATGGCGGTCTTCACGGTCGCGCCGTCAGGCATGGCCCACCTCACCCGTGCCCATGTAGGCCTCCATGACCTGCGGGTTGCGCGATACGACGTCGTATGCGCCCTCGGCCAGGATCTCGCCGCGGCGGAGCACGGTGATCGTGTCCGACAGGTGGGCGACGACCGACAGGTTGTGCTCCACCATCAGGATGGTGCGGTCGGCGGAGACGCGCTTGATGAGGGCGGCGGTGCCCTCGATGTCCTCGTGGCCCATGCCGGCCAGCGGCTCGTCGAGCAGCATCACCTCCGGGTCGAGCGCCAGCGTGGTGGCGATCTCCAAGGCGCGCTTGCGGCCGTAGGGCAGCTCGGCGGCGGTGTGGCCGGCCCAGGGGGTCAGGTTCACCGCCTCGATCAACTCCTCGGCGCGGGCGTGGAGGTCGTACAGGCTGGCCTCCGGCTTCCAGAAATGGAAGCTGGTGCCGCGCGGGCGCTGCAGCGCCACGCGGACATTCTCCAGCACGCTGAGGTGCGGGAAGACGGCGGAGATCTGGAAGGAGCGCACCATGCCAAGCAGCGCCACGTCGGCGGGCTTCATGGCGGTGATGTCGCGCCCCTTGTAGAGGATCTGGCCGCGCGTCGGCGTCAGGAACTTGGTCAACAGGTTGAAGACCGTGCTCTTGCCGGCGCCGTTCGGGCCGATCAGCGCATGGATCGTGCCGCGGCGAACCTGGAGGTTCACCTCCTTCACCGCGATGAAGCCCTTGAACTCTTTCGAGAGTCCGCGCGCCTCAAGAATGATGTCGTCGGCCATGGGTGCCGCTTTTCCCTCCCTGTTCGTCCGCGTCGTCTGCCGGTCCGCGTTTTTGGTTACGCTGGTATAAGCACACGGCATGCCAACCGTCAAGATTTCGGCCAACCTGTTGGAATAGCTTATTTTCCCGAGGAAGCCCGCTGGCGTCGCATCTCTCCCGGAGTGTCAGCTTTCCAGACAGACTGTACCGATCTTCCGACACACCAACGGCAGGGTGAGCGGAACGTTTCAGGTTCGCCGGGCGCAGAACGGCGCGGCCCCGCGAACCCGAGGGGCGGACGCTGCCCTGCGGTGAACCACACGGACTCAGGGCGATTTCGCACGGTCACCGCAGCATTCAGCCGCCTTCCAACGGCTTCCCCTTGCCATCCGTGACGGCTTGGTCCAATTGGTGCGCCGCCGTTCCCGATTCACAGACAGTTCTCGCCCATGCCCGCCATTGCCCTCAGCGTTGCACCGATGATGGACTGGACGGACCGCCATTGCCGGACCTTCCATCGCCTGCTGTCGAAGAACACGCTGCTCTACACCGAGATGGTGACCACCGGCGCCGTGCTGCACGGCGACCGTGAGCGGCTGCTCGGCTACGACGCGGCGGAGCATCCGGTGGCGCTCCAGCTCGGCGGGTCGGACCCGGCGGAACTGGCGGCCTGCGCCCGCATCGCCGAGGAGTGGGGCTATGACGAGGTCAACCTGAACGTCGGCTGTCCAAGCGACCGCGTGCAGTCGGGCCGCTTCGGCGCCTGCCTGATGGCCGAGCCCGATCTGGTCGCCCGGCTGGTCGGCGCCATGCGCGAGGCGGTGTCGATCTCCGTCACCGTGAAATCGCGGATCGCCATCGACGAGATGGAGGAGTGGCCGACTCTGGACCATTTCGTCCGCACCGTGTCCGCCGCCGGCTGCACCCATTTCATCGTGCACGCCCGCAAGGCCTGGCTGAAGGGCCTCAGCCCCAAGGAGAACCGGGACATCCCGCCGCTGCGCTACGACCTCGTGCACCGGCTGAAGCAGGAGAACCCGCAGCTTACCATCGCCATCAACGGCGGCATCCGGACCCTGGACGAGGCGGAAGGGCATCTCGCCACGCTGGACAGCGTGATGATCGGGCGCGCCGCCTACGAGACGCCTTTCATCCTGGCCGACGCCGACCGACGCCTGTTCGGCGGCGAGCCCGGTCCCGACCGCTATGCGGTGGTCGAGGCGATGGCGGCCTACGCCGAGGAGCGGATGCGCCAGGGGGCGCCGCTGTCGGCGATCACGCGGCACATGCTGGGGCTCTTCCAGGGCCTGCCCGGCGCCCGCGCATGGCGCCGCCACATCAGCGAGAACGCCCATCTCCCCGGCGCCGGACCGGAGGTGCTGCTGAAGGCTGCGGCGCTGGTGCCCCATCGGGAAACGGTCATGCGGCAAGCGGGATGAGCGCGGCGAGCGTCAGGCAGACGACGATGGTCAGGCGGGTCCGAAGCGTGCCGAACCAGCGGGGATAGCGCCCGTCCGCCGCCGCGCTGCGGTCCACCGCCCAGGCGAGGAGGAAGGCCAGGATCAGCGCCGGCACCGTCAGGCCGGACGGCAGCAGGGTGGCGCCCCACCCCAGCAGCGACGGCGTCACGCCCCAGACCAGCCACGCCGGCCCGCTCGTCTCGCCGTCGCGCCCCGAGAGGACCCGGCCCCAGTGGATGGCGCCGATGAAGGACAGGATCGACACCGCGTAGACGACAACCGCCCGCACCAGGGCGGCCTGCCCGTCGCCTTCCGCCATCCAGGCCAGCGCGGTCCCGCCGACGAAGGGGATCAGCCCGCCGTAGGACAGCAGCCGGACGACCGAGGCCCGGCGCTCATCGAAGGACAGCGCGTCCATGCGCTTACGGCGTCAAAGAGGATTGGGCCAGCGCCTTGTCCACGGCCGCGGTCAGGGTGGCGGAGTCCGGCGCGACCGGGCTGCCGAACCACTCCACCAGCCGTCCGTCGCGGCCGATCAGGATCTTGTGGAAGTTCCAGCGCGGCACGCCCTGCGGCCCGGTGACCGCCGCCGCCCAGCGGTAGAGCGGATGGGCCTGCGGACCGGTAACGGACTGCTTTTCCATCAGGGGAAAGTCCACGCCGTAGTTGATTTCGCAGAAGGACGCGACCTGCGCGTTGCTGCCAGGCTCCTGCCCGCCGAAATCGTTGCTCGGCACACCCAGGACGACCAGCCCGCGGTCCCGCCGCCCGGCCCAGAGCTTTTGCAGCCCCTCGTACTGGCCGGTGTAGCCGCATTGCGATGCCGTGTTGACCACCAGCACCGCCTTGCCCCGGAAGGCATCGGGCGCGAGCGTCCCGCCGTCGATGGCCGGCAGGGGCAGCGAAGCCCAGTCGAGCGCGTCGGGCGTCACCCGGCTGTCGTCCGCCACCGCCGCGCCGGGTACGGCCGCGGACAGCATCAGGACGGCGGACAGCGTCACGGCGGCAAACTGGACGGCGGATCGGGCAGCGGTTCGGACGGTATCGCGAGTCGTTGGCATGGCGGTCTCCTGGTCGGCGACGCTTGGCTGTACGGCCTTGTCCTATACGGCGGCCGAGGCGTGTCGGATCATGCACACGCATGGGTGCCATGGCCATCTTGCCGTGCGCCGGACGGGCGCGTCTGCTTTAGGGTTGTCCCCCCGCACGCCCCAGACCATAGACCGGCCGACGCTTTCCCATGCGCCTTCTCATCCTGATGCTCGGCCTCGCCGGCTTCGCGAGCGCTTTTTCCCTGCGGACCACGGACCCGATGCTGACCGTCATCGCGTCAGACCTGGGCATCGGCGTGGCCGAGGCGGCCCTGCTCTCCTCCGCCTACACGCTGCCCTACGCGGCGATGCAGCTGATCCTGGGGCCGGTCGGTGACGCCATCGGCAAGACGCGGCTGATCCGGCTGTCGCTGGTCGTCCTGACCATCGGTGTGGCGCTGTCGGCGGTGGCGCCCGGCTACTACACCGTTCTGGCCTCGCGGATGCTGGCCGGCGCCTTCGCCGGGGGAATCATCCCGGCCTCCATGGCGCTGATCGGCGACCGGGTGGTCTACACCGAGCGGCAGTTCGCCATCAGCCGCTTCCTGCTGGCGGTCATCCTCGGTCAGATGTCCGGCTCCGCGGTGGCCGGCGCCCTGTCGGAGGTGGCGGGCTGGCGCACCGTCTTCGCCCTGGCCGCGGTGGTGACCGGCCTGATCGCGCTGACCGCCGCCCTGCTCCTGAAGGGTGAGCGGGAGGAGCGGCTTCCCCTGTCCATTGCCGACGCGCGGGCGCGCTACGCCTCCGTCCTGGCGAATCCGGTGTCGGTCTGGGTCTTCGCGACGGTGGCGGCCGAAGGGCTGCTGATTTTCGGCGTCTTCCCCTTCGTCGCTCCCATGCTGGCCCGCCACGGGGCGGAGGGCGCCTTCGAGGCCGGGGTGACGCTCGCCGCTTTCGCCATTGGCGGAGTCGTCTACAGTTTCATCGTGCGGCGCCTGTTGGGCACGCTCGGCCAATGGGGGATGATGGGGGCCGGCGGCCTGGTGGCCGGCGGGGCCTATCTGGCGATGCTCGCCCCAGTGCCCTGGCCGGTGGTGTCCTTGCTGTTCCTGGTCGCCGGATTCGGCTTCTACATGCTGCACAACACGATGCAGACCCAGGCGACGGAGTTGTCGGCGACGGCGCGTGGGTCGGCGCTCGCCCTCTTCGCCTCCTCCTTCTTCCTGGGGCAGGGAATCGGGCCGGTGGTCTATGGGGCGGTTGCCCATCAGGTCGGGCTGCCCGCCCTGTTCCTGTTCGGCGGCGCGTTGACCATGCTGCTGGGCGTCGGCGCCGTGCGGCTGATCCGCCGCCCAGCCTGAGAGGGCCGGCCCGACTGATATGTCAATATTTCGGATATCCCCAGATTCTGTGGATAACTCTGTTGGCGAATCGAGGGGTAACCGAAGGGATCAACGGTCCCTCAAGGGGTCCGGCAGAAATGCCTTGTTTTTGGGCACATTAGAAAACCGCGCCAATCAAGGATTTTTCGGGCGCCGAGCTTGCCTTCGCCCCTGATCCAGCGGCTGCCCTGCCCGGCAACGGGAGTCAAGCGAAGGATGCGCGCGCCTGTGAACAACTTTCCTTGACAGGGCCTGCGGGCCACGGCAAAGGGCTGTTTCCGGCGCTGCGACGACTTGCGCGCCACCGGTCCGCGGAGCAGTCTGGCGCCATGTTCACCGTCAGCGAGAGCGAAGCCGAAGCGATCCGCCAAGCCTTCCACGACCGCGGGGAATGGTCCGCCGTGGTGGAACTGCGCCGGCTGTTCCCCGTCTTCGCCAACAACCCGGAGGCGCTGCGCTGCGTGCGCGCCATCGCCGGCTGGCACCCTCTGCCCGACCCCGCCGGGCCTCCGCCCAAGGTGACCCAACTGCGGCGCCGCAAGCCGGCGGAGCCGCAGCCCTGAGCCTTACGTGGCGGTGCGCGGCCCGCGCTCGGTAAGGGTATCGGCCAGCGGCACGACCTTGCCGCCGTCGGCCACCACCTGAAGCTCCGGCACGCCGGCCTGGGCGCGGCGCTCGGCCAGAAGGACCTCCAGCATCGCCTCGACCTTCGGCATGTGGACGGTCTGCTGGTCGAAGGGCATCTGGATGCCCTGTTCGCGGAACTGCTCCAGGATGCGCATGCGCAGTTCGTTGCGCACCGGGATGATGTGCTCGGTGTTGGCGACGAAACAGCGCAGCTCGAACTCCGGCCCGCTCGGCCCGAAGTCGCGGAACATCACCACCGGCTCCGGGTTGCGCAGCACCTGGGCGTGGCCATAGCCGATCCTCAGCAGCATCGCGTAGACCTGCCGGGCGTCGGTGTCGTAGGTGATGCGGACCTTGATCTCGATGCGGGTGGTCTTGTCCTTCAGCGTCCAGTTGACCACCGACTTGGAGATGAACTCCGAGTTCGGGATGATCACCGAGGCGCGCTGGAAGGTCTGGATCTCCGTCGCGCGGACGCTGATCCGGCGCACGGTGCCCTCCAGCCCGTTGACGACCACCCAATCGCCCACCTTCACCGGCCGCTCCACCAGCATGATCAGGCCGGAGATGAAGTTGCTGACGACGTTCTGCAGGCCGAAACCGATACCGACCGACAGGGCCGACGCGATCATGGCGAGGCTGGACAGGTCGAGCCCCAGCGTGCCGACCGACATCAGCACCGCCATGGTGGTGCCGAGATAGCCCACGCCCATGCGGATGGAGTTGCGCACGCCGTCGTCCATGTTGACGCGGCCGAGGATGCGCTCGTCGAGCTGGCGCTGGATGAAGCGGGTCACCGCGACGACGACGCCCAGCACCATCAGCGCCGACATGATGTCGCCCGGCGCGATGCGCACGCCGCCCACCGTGACGCCGCTGAGGAAGCCGTCGGCCAGCCCCTTCATCTCCGACAGGGTCATGCCGGTCAGCGGCAGCAGGAAGAAGGCCGCCACGGTCAGCAGCAGCCCGTCGATCACCGTGCGCCCGGCCTGCCCCAGCATCCGCCGGCCGCGGTCGGTGGCGATCACGATGTCGCGCACCTCGGCCACCTGCCCGCTGCCGCGCTCCAGCAGGACGCACAGCAGCTCCCGCAGGACGCCGCGCGCCACCAGCAGGACGCCGCCGATGATGAGCGTGGTCAGCATCAGCTTCGAGGCGTAGATCGCACCGACCAGATAGCCGGCGCCCGAGGCGACCAGCGAGGCGAGCGCCACCGCGCCGATCAGCAGGCGCAGACGCAGCCCGACGACCCGTGGACGGGGCGGCGGAGCCTCTTCGGCCTCCGCCGCGGCGGGTGCGGACGCCGGAGGAGGCAGGGTGACGTCCAGTCCGCCCCCGGGCGTCGGCTCGGGGCACCCGCAATCGTCGGTCGCCTCGGCCTCCGGCGGCGGGGCGGCGAGCCAGAGGTGATCGGGGTAGAGGAACAGCAGCGACACGGCGATCAGCGCCATGGTGCCGAAGCCGGTGATCGACCGCAGCTCCGGCGGGGTGAACATCCCCTCCGACAAGGCGATGCCAGTGCCGGCCAGCGCCAGTCCGATCATGGCGAGCGGGACGCGGCGGACCAGACGGCGCGCGCTGTCCGGGTCGAGGTTGGCGAGCTGCCAGGACGGATGATCGGGCGCCAGGGTGGCGCGGGCGACACCGGTGACCAGGAAATAGGCGGTCAGGCCGCCCGACACCCCGACCACCAGCGCGGTCAGCGGCCCGGCGTCGGCCGCGTCGCGCAGCAGCCCGACCAGGGCGCCGCTCAGCACCAGAGTCGGCACCAGCGGCACGAGGCAGCGGGCCAGCGCCTCCACCGCCATCGCCACCACCCGCTGGCGGTAGCTGGGCCGCTCCTCCTGATTGCGGTGGCCGTAGCGGCGGAGCAGCACGCGGCGCACCGGCCAGGCGACCAGGAACAGGACGGCGGCGAGCGCGCCCAGACCGTACAGGCGGCCGCGCCACTCGTCGTCACCCATCACGATGCCGAAGGCCCGCCCGATGCGCTCCTGCACATAGGCCGTCTGCTCGGGCAGGGCGGCCCAGGTGGCGGGCAGCAGCGGCACCGGGCCGCGCCGGACGATCTGCTCGGTGAGCTGGGTCATGCGCTGGTCGGCGGCGGTGCGCAGCAGGATGTCGGCGCGGGTGACGATCAGCTCGGTCTGCTTGGTCCGCCCCTCCGCCTCGCCGATTGTCTGGGTCAGGCGCTTGCGCTCCGCGGCGATCCCGGCCTCCTCCGGCGGGGCGCCCTGGGCCGGCGGCGGGCCCAGCGCGTCGAGCATGCGCTGGGCGGTGTCGCGGGCGGCGGCGGCGGCGGCCCCGGCCTCGCGGACCTCGTGCTGGATCTTCGCCAGATCGGCGCGCAGCGTCTCGTACTCGGTGTTTGCCAGATCGCCGCCCGCGATGCGGTTGGCCGCCCGCTCCAAGGCGTTCTGCCATTGCGGCAGTTTCGTCTTGAAGTCCGCCGCCGCTTCCGCTGTCGGCGTGGCGGACTGGGCCATGGCCGATTGGTGGACGGCCGCGACAAGCGCGCCGCACAGCATCAGGACCACCAGGAAGCGGCCGATCCGATGGCGGAAAGCGGAGGAAGTCAGCATCACCGTTCGAAAGCTCATGTTGGCGAAAAGCTGCGGCCCCGGCGAACCGGGAAAAGGGATACCTATACTCTTCGTCGTCACGGCAAAAGTATGGCGCGTCGTGTCACCAGGATGCGACAGGGCGTTGCGCGCGGGAGTCTGCTCGCGCGGACCGGCGGCACCCGTCCGTGTCGGCGGTTTCGTGCGACTGCCTTCCGATTGGGCATGGCGTGGTTGCGCGCCTTGATGATACAGGTTGTGCATCGTCGTTTCACACGCACGTCATCATCATGGCCGGCTTGACCGACATCGACCGCACTCTGCTTCGCACCGCGCTGAAGGCCGCCAAGCGCAACGACGTCCCGTCCGTCGGGATGCCGACCGAGACGCTGGAACGGCTTCTGGAGTATTTGGCGGCTCTCGAAGACGCCCAGCCCGGCGCGCGGGCCGAAGACAACCAGGGGTCGAACTGAACCCCTTCAACCGTTGCCTGGGCAGCAATGGCAGGACAGCCAAGTCCCGCGATACATACTATCGTATGCAAACCAGCCGGGGCGGCACCGGTGTCGCTGCTGAACGATACGTTGTGACATTGAATTCGAGTCGCAACTGAAGCTCGACGCTCTCCGTCAAAAGAAGTAATACTTTGGGACCCACACCTTTTGGCGGACGATCGTCTTGTGCCAGTTTGCCACACCGGAATGCGGTCACGCCTGTCGCGCGATCAGGCTCGTCCGCGAACACAGCCGCGGCCCCGTGGGGTTGGATGCGCGCGCCTATCTGATCCGGGTCGAGCGCCGGCTCATGCAGTTCCATTGCGGTGCCCCGCTGGGCATTCCAGCGGAGGCGCCGCCGCCCCGCGAGGCCGCCGAATAGCCGCTCGATCCAACCCAGACCTTTGATCCCCGGGCCATCGACACCCCAGGCCATCATCCCCTGGGCGGTCAGTCCCGCCCACCGGGGGAATCGGGCCGGCCGCGGTCCGGCTCACGTCCGCGGTCACTGTCCGATGCCTCGTCGCGCTCCCGCTGGCGCTGCCATTGATCGAACTTCTCGGGATCGGTCACGAGATCGATGACGGACGGCTTCCGGTTGCCGTTGTCCTGCTGTGCGGGCATGAACACCTCCATCGTTGCACCACACCTGTCCTTTTGCATCATCAACAGCGCAAAGGGCCCGTCGCACCAAGCCCCGCAAGGGGAGAACCCCGCAAGCACAGCCTTGCTCCTTTGGCGTCCGGTTTTTGACACAGCACACCCCCGGCCGAATCCTTAGCCTGCGACGACGAACAAGACATGGTCGGGGGCGGGATGCTGCGGTTGGGAACACGGGTAAGGTTTGCGGGCCAGGAAGCCCTCGTCGTCGCACGGACCCTTGCCGGTGAGCCGACCTACGACATCCGTCTGGACGACGGCCGTCTCATCAAATACGCCGCCGAAAGCGACCTGGAACCGATCGAGGGGGACGGGTCCGAACCCCCGTCCGCTCCGGCGCGGCCATCCGGTTCCGGCGGCTCCAATCCGGGGGGCATGCAGTGACCCGCGACGACTTCCCCTATTCGCTCCAGCCCTACGCGATGCCCGACGATGGCGGCGACGGGACGCAGGACTGCGACGGCTGGACTCTGGTGCTGTTCCGCGCCGCCGACGAGGCCGAGCGGCTGTGGTTCCGCGACCACGGATTCGCCATGGAAGGCCGCCGCTGGGTCCGCCACGCGCCGGCTCCCGACGACGCCGCGGACACGCCGGCCTCCGCCGACGCCTCAGACGATCTCGACTTCGGAGACCGTGAGTCCGACGACCGGGCGCCGACCGGTGGCGGGCCCGCGCCGGACGTCGCCGCCTGATTTTCTGCTCCGGCATCCGCGGCCTGATCCAGTGCCGGCGCCCCTGTTCGCGGACACGCACGCCCCATGCCCGACAGCCTCGACTTCGACCGGAACGAGCTTGGCCCCCTCCGACTGGGCTCCAGTGATTTGCCGCAAGGCGATCGGACCCAGGGCGATCGGACCCAGGGCGATCAGCCCCAAGGCGATTCGCCCCTTAGCGACCCGCCTCCGGGCGACCGTCACCGGCCCGCCCCCGCCGCGACGGTTCCGCAGACCGCCCTGATCCGGCGGCTGCGCCGGGCGGCTTCGGGCAACGTCCCGGCGCCGGAAGGCGTGACGCTTCGCCAGGCCCAGCAGCGCGAGGTGATGGTCGGCGCCCATCTGACCCTGAGCATCGACTGGGCGACGGAGGTCGAGGTCCGGCTGGGCGCGGAGATGGTGCGATTCGCCATCTACTGCCGCAACGCCGCCGAGTTGAACGCGACGCTCGCCCGCGATCTTGACGCCGAGGCCGCCTCGCTGGAAACCGCCCACCGCTTCGCCACGCTGCTCGGCCCGCTGGACGAGCGGGTCGAGGCGATGGCCGCGGCGGAGGAACCGCTGCCGCCCCTGCCCTCGCTGCGCGGCCCTTACTACCTTCACGAGGTCTGCACCGGCTGCAACGGCGGCGGGGTGCGGGCCTGCGGCGGCGACGGCTGCCGCGGCGGCAAGGTCCGCTGCACCCACAGCGCGACGGCCGAGGCGCCGGACTGCCCCGATTGCGGCGGACGCGGCCAGCACCGCTGCCCGGTCTGCGCCGGCGACGGGGTGGTCGCCTGCGAGTCCTGCGGCGGGGTCGGGCAGTTCACCCACATCCACCACCCCCGCCTGACCGCCCACCCGTCCTACAGCCTCACCGCCCCGCCGGACGCCCCGGCGGCGGTGCGGATGGCGCTGGAGGAGGCCGGCTTCTCCGGTTTCGCCGCGCTCGCCAACCCCGCGCCCGCGACGGTGCGCCATTCCGGCACGCAACTCCTCTACCAGCGCAGCGGCACGCTGACGGTGGTCGCGCTGTCCTGGGACTGCGACGGCGTGCCGTTCGAGGTGGAGACCGTCGGGGCGGACGGCGACTCCGCCCCGCTTCCCCCCTTCCTGGACACCGTGCTGGCCCCGGTTCTGGCGCGCATCGCGGCGCTGCCACCCGCCGACGCCTTCGCCCTGGCCGGCACCTACCGCCTGACCCGCTCCATCGCCGAGGCGGTGCTGGACGGCCGGGAGCCGGACGCCGCGGCAATCGTCGCCGACCATGAGGGCTGCGTCAGCCCCGGCTTCGTGACGGAGATCGCCGCCGTCCTGGCGGAGCGCTTCGCCGAGACCAGCCGCACCGCCGTGGCGCGGAGCTGGATCGCCGCGGCGGGGCTGCTCGCCCTGGTCCTGCTGCTGGTGGCGGGCGTGGACGGCGCGGCCCTGCTGACCGGTGCGACGCCGGAACAGCCCGCCCCGGCGGCGCTGCGGCTGGGCTGGGACATCGGGCTTCCCATCGCCGCCGGGCTGGGCCTGTGGATGCTGGTGCGCACCGTGGTGCGCGGTGCACTGGGCGCGGCCTTCGGCGGGCCGGTCCGCGCGCCGGAGCAGGGGTCCTGGCCGCTTGCCCTGCTGTCCGCCGCGGCGGTGCTCCATCTCGGCCTGCTGACCTGGTGGAACGGCGGGCCGGGCTTCAGCCGGCTGAACCACCGGCTGGATGTCGAGGCGATCACCGAGGGACGCGCCCCGATGCCCACCCCGCGCGTCCTGACTCCGGAGGAACGGATCATGGCGGCGCAGCGGGCGCTCGCCCGGCTGGGGCGCTACGACGGCGCCATCGACGGCAAAATGGGCGAAGGCACGCGGACCGGGCTCGCCAGCCTGACCGGACTGATCGACACGCCGCCGGGGGTGGCTCCGGAAGACCCGCTGGATCTGGCCGTGGCCATCGCGGCCGACCGGGTGGCCGTCAATGTCCGGACGCCGGAACTGCTGGTCGGACCGGGCTGGAGCAACGCCACCCGCCTGCGCATGAGCCAGGACGACCAGGCGCAGGTCGCCGGGGCCTTCCTCGGCGCTCTCGCCGCGTCGGGCACGGAACGGGCGGCGGTCGGTCAGGAGTGGATGTCGGGAGACCGCTTGCGCTCCGGCGTGGTCACCGTGACGGGCCGCATCGCCGATCCGAAGGACCGTGGGCGCCTGTGCTTCGGCCTGACCCACGTCGTCACCACCCCCGCCGGGCGGGATGCCGGGACGCCGTTGCGCACCTGCCGGACCGCCGGGAACTGGACCCTTGAGGAGTGAAGGGGGATAAGGCCCGCTCCGTGCGGGCATGAAAAAGGGGCCTGAGAAGGCCCCGATTTTCATTGTCGTCCGGCAATGCGCCGACGATAGGGATGGTGCGGTCGAGAAGACTCGAACTTCCACAGCATTTCTGCCACAGCGACCTCAACGCTGCGCGTCTACCAATTCCGCCACGACCGCGACTTCATCGTTCGAATGAACTGGGCACGAAAGCCCAACCCATTGAATTAACTTGCTTTCCTAAGCGGGACGTTACGCGGCGCCGCATCGGATTGCAACAACTTTCTCGGGGTGCGACCAAGCCGCCGACCGGCCGTTCCCGGCCCGCCCGCGCCCCATTCGTGCGCGCCGCGCCCTGTTATCGCATTCCGGGGGGATAAGCAAGCGGGATGCTTCAACCGGGCGTGCCCAACGGTCGAACGGGCGCACGCCGACATCCCAAGGTTTCAATTCAATGCCTCACCAAAGACGGAGAAGAGAAAAACCCGGAGCAAGGCGCCGCACAGCACGATGATGCGGTGCAACAATTTAACTTCATGCGTTAACAGCGCTGTTTTTGACATTTTATGACTCCTTTTGCCGTTTTCCACCCGGAGCCGCGGTGCTATCGTTCGCCATCAGTTGTCCAATTGTTGGACCAAACTCAGGCGGCGCGATCATGAACGGCGTCTCAACCGTCAAGGCCATCTTCGAAGAGCTTCGCAAGGAGATCCCCGAGCGCTACCAGCCCGGCGATCTCTTGCCCAATGAGCGGCTGCTGGCGGAACGGTTCGGCGTCAGCCGCAACACGATCCGCGAAGTCATCATCTTTCTCGAAGCTTATGGCTTGGTGGAAAAGACGCAGCGCGGCCCGCGCGCCAGCAAGCCGGACATCGAGGCGATGTTCCGCATTCTCGATCAATGCTTTGACCGCAGCGTCAAGACCTGCCGGGAAGTCTTGCAGTTCCGCCGGATCATCGAGATCGGCGTGCTGCCCGAGGTGGTCCGGCACATCACCGACGCGGAGATCGACGGGCTCGACCGTCTGGCCGAGGACATGGAGCACCAGTTGACGGTGCGCGAGGCCGCGGAGGTGGACTTCCGCTTCCACGCCGCCATCGTCGCCGCCTCCCGCAACTCCATGTTGCAGAAGATGTATCAGGCGATGTCGCAGCCGATGATCTATTACATGGAGATCGGCAAGAGCAACGCGGTGATCGGGCCGACCACGGTCGATTATCATCGTCAGATCATCGCAGCGCTGCGCGAGCGCTCGGTCGGGAAGGCCGTCGAGGCCAGCAACGCACACTTCCATTTCAGCGAGAGCGTGTTCAACCAGGAAGCGCAGCCCACGGCTGCGCCCAAGCCCTGAACACGTCGGCTTCCCAAAAAAGGACATCACCTGTGAAAGCACTGATGATCGAAGGCGTGGACGTCTGCGCGATCCACGAGGTGGCGGAGCCGACCCCCGGCCCCGGCGAGGTGCTCCTGGCCATCCGCCACGTCGCCCTGTGCGGCAGCGACCTCAGCACCTTCAAGGGGCTGAACCCGCTGGTGTCCCTGCCGCGCATCCCCGGCCACGAGATCGGCGGCGAGATCGCCGCGGTGGGCGAGGGCGTTCCGGCCGAATACGCCGTGGGCCGGCGCGCCATCGTCATTCCCTACACCGCCTGCGGCACCTGCCCGTCCTGCCGCAAGGGCCGGGTCAACGCCTGCCGCAGCAACCGCACGCTCGGCGTGCAGCAGAACGGCGGCTTGGCCGAGCGCATCGTCCTGCCCTACGGCAAGCTGATCCTGAACGACACGCTGGCGCCGCGCCATCTGGCGCTGGTCGAGCCGCTGTCGGTCGGCTTCCACGCCGCCGCGCGCGGGCGCGTCGAGGCGTCCGACACCGTCCTGGTGCTGGGCTGCGGCATGATCGGCATGGGCGCCATCGCCGGCTCCGTCCATCGCGGCGCCACGGTGATCGCCGTGGACATCGGCGAGGCGAAGACCGGTCTGGCCCGCCGCTACGGCGCCGCCCACACCATCGATGCCGCCAAAGAGGACGTTACCGCCCGCGTCCTGGAGCTGACCAACGGCGACGGCGCCGACGTGGTGATCGAGGCGGTCGGCCTGCCCGCCACCTTCACCCAGGCCATCGACCTCGTGTCCTTCGCCGGCCGCGTCGTCTACATCGGCTATGCCAAGGAGCCGGTGTCCTACAAGACGCAGTTCTTCAACCTGAAGGAGCTGGACATCATGGGGTCGCGCAACGCGACCTCCGAGGATTTCCAGGCCGTCATCCACTATCTCGAAACGCTCGGCCACGCCCCCGACGACCTGATCTCCAAGGTCTTCCCCTTCGAGGAGGCCGACAAGGCCCTGCCCTACTGGGCCAAGGAGCGCGACACCACGGTCAAGGTGATGATCGAGCGCTGACCCTTCCGGCGGCGCCCGCCGGGCGCCGCCGCCACCAGAACTGCTACGGCGGGACATGCCGGTCCCGCCGCCGGGTCCGGCCATGTTCGGCGGGACCCGTCCCTGGGCCACGTCCGCAGACGGGCTCTCCGGCATCCACTATGGAGGAAATAACAATGAAGCGCTTTCTGGCGTCTGCCCTTGCCGCGTGCGTGCTGTCGATCGGTGCCGCGTCCGGCGCCATGGCCAAGACCGAGATCATGGTCGCCTATGAGAACAACCCGGGCGAGCCGCTCGACCGGGTGATGCATCACTGGGCCGACCTCCTGAAGGAAAAGAGCAAGGGTGAAATCACCCTGAAGCTGTTCCCCAGCTCCCAGCTGGGCGCCAAGAAGGACGTGATGGAACAGGCGATGATGGGGATGAACGTCATCACCCTGACCGACGTCGGCTTCCTGCAGGATTACGACGCGGATCTCGGCGTGCTGTTCGGCCCGTATCTGACCGACGACCCCCAGAAGCTCTTCAAGATCTACGAGAGCGATTGGTTCAAGAAGAAGGACGAGGCGCTGCGCAAGAAGGGCGTGCACATCGTCATGTCCAACTACCTGTACGGCGTGCGCCACATCCTCGCCAAGAAGCCGATCAACACGCCCGAAGACCTCAAGGGCATGAAGATCCGCGTCCCGAACAACGTGATGCAGATCAAGACGATCGAGGCGATGGGCGCCACCGCGACGCCGATGCCGCTGGGCGAGGTCTACCCGGCCCTGACCACCGGCCTGATCGACGGCGTGGAGAACCCGATCTCCGTGCTGTACGGCGCCAAGCTGCATGAGCAGGCCAAGTATCTCAGCCTCGTCGGCTATCTGACCAACACCTCGGTGTGGGTCGGCGGCGAAGCCTTCTTCAGCAAGCTGCCGGCGGACGTCGTGAAGATGGTCCACGAGACCGGCTATGAGGCCGGCCTCTACAGCCAGAAGCTGGCCGCCGAGCAGGACGCCGAGTTCATCGAGAAGATGAAGGCGACCGGCGTCACCGTGATCCAGCCGGACCCGGCGCCGTTCCGCGAGGCCACCAAGGTCGTATACACCCAGTTCCCCAAGTGGTCGGCTGGCCTGTATGAACAGATCCAGAAGGATCTCAAGTAAGAAATAAGTAAATCCGGGCGGAGCTTCCGTTCCGCCCGGATCGCCTGGAGGATTATGCCATGGAGTTGATCCGGCGTTTGCCATCGGTCATCGCGGGAACCGCGCTGGCCGGTCTGGTGGTGATGACCATCGTGGCGGTGTTCGCGCGCTATCTCTTCGACGCCCCGCTGCATTGGGGCGAGGAGATGTCGGGGCTTCTGATGATCTGGATCATCATGATCGGCGCCATCGTCGCCGAGCGTGACGGCCAGCATCTCGAAATCCCGCTGTTCGTGGACCTGCTGCCCACCCGCATCCGGGCGGCGGTCGATCTGACCATTTCGGCCCTGTCGATCCTGGTTCTCGGCTATGCCGGCTGGCTCGGCTACCTGCTCGCCCAGAGCGCCCAGTACAAGCTGACGGAAATTCTTCAGATCTCCTGGTTCTGGATCGACATTGCCGTTCCGGTCGGTGCGATTGGCCTCGTCGCCTATCTTCTGCACCGTTGCTTTATTGACATCATGGTGATCGTCAAGGGGGAAGCGCCATGAGCTGGCCCGTCATCATTCTTATTATGCTTTGTCTTTTCGCTTTGAATATGCGAATCTACATTGCAATCTTCGCATCGGTTCTTGTCTATTTCGTGTTCTTCAGCCCGGTTCCGGACCAGATCGCGGTGCAGCGGCTGATCGGCGCGTCGCAGAATCTGTCCCTCCTGGCGATCCCCTTCTTCATCCTGCTCGGCACGCTGATGGACCACACCGGCGTGGCCAAGCGCCTGCTGCGCGTGGCCGACCTGATGGTCGGCAAACTCACCGGCGGCATGGCGCTGACCAACATCATGCTGAGCACGCTGCTGGGCGGCGTCAGCGCCTCCAACCTCGCCGACAGCGCCATGCTCACCCGCATGCTGGTGCCGGAGATGGAGCGCAAGGGCTACAACCGCGCCTTCGCCGCCGCCGTCACGGCGTCGGGCGCGCTGGTGACGCCGATCATCCCGCCGGGCATCGCGCTGATCATCTACGGCCTCGTCGCCGACGTCTCCATCGGCGCCATGTTCATGGCCGGCATCCTGCCCGGCATCGTCATGGCCATCATGCTGATGGGCGCCGCCTACATCGTGTCCAAGCGCAACGGCTATCCGCCGTCCCGCGACAGCTGGCCGACCGCCTCGGAGACCACCAGCGCGCTGGTCGGCGCCTGGCCGGTGCTGGTCCTGCTGGTCGCCATCATCGGCGGCATCCGCGCCAACATCTTCACCCCGACCGAAGCGGGCGCGGTGGCGGTGCTGATCGTCCTGGTGATCGGTTTCGTGATCTACCGCGAAATGCGCGTCGCCCATGTCCTGGACGCCCTGGTCGGCACCTTCAAGGCGACCTCCTCGGTCATGCTGGTCATCATGGCCTGCTCGGCCCTGGCCTGGGTGCTGTCGCTGGAGCAGGCGGCGCAGCAGTTGGCGACCTTCATCACGGCGCTGACCGACAACAAGTACGTCTTCCTGATCATCCTCAATCTGCTGCTGCTGTTCCTCGGCATGCTGATCGAGGGCAACGCGATCCTCATCGTCATGGTCCCGCTGCTGATGCCGACGGTGCACCAGCTCGGCATCGACCCGATCCACTTCGGCATCGTGGTGATCGTGAACCTCGCGGTCGGCTGTCTGACACCGCCGGTGGGCACGGTCATGCTGCTGGTCTGCAACCTCGCCAAGGTGAAGATCTCGGACTTCATGAAGCAGTCCACCCTGCTCTTCGTGGCGCTGTTCATCTCGCTCATGCTCGTCACCTTCGTGCCGGAGCTTTCGCTGCTCCTGGCCCGCTGACCCCTGGCCCGCTGACCTTTCCTGCCGCCCTCCCGCTTCCCTCGCTTCTCCCCCAAGGGGCCTGACATGTCGAAGTACCTGAAGATCCATTCCAGCGACACCGTCGCCGTCGCCCTGGAGCCGCTGGCCCAGGGCACCGCGATCGACGGTCTGGGCGTCGTCCTGCTCGACGAGGTGCCGCAGGGCCACAAGTTCGCCGTGACGCCGCACCAGCCGGGCGACCGGGTCATCAAGTACGGCAGCGTGATCGGCCTCGCCAAGGAGGCGATCCCGGTGGGGCGGCATATCCACACCCACAACATCGGGACCGCGCTGGGCGGCCTGCAGGACTACGCCTACGCCGGCCCGGCGAACGACGCGGCGCCGGCCAGGCGGGAGGCGCCGACCATCCAGGCCTTCGTCCGCGCCAACGGCGAGATCGGCGTGCGCAACGACCTGTGGATCATCCCGCTGGTCGGCTGCGTCAACGGCCTCGCCAAGAACGCGGCCAAGCGCTTCGAGACGATGGGCCTGCTTCCCGAGGGCTCCCGCGTCACAGTGCTGGAGCATCCCTACGGCTGTTCGCAGCTCGGCGGCGACCTCGACAACACCCGCAACATCCTGCGCGACTTCGCCATCCACCCCAACGCCGGCGGCGTGCTGGTCATGGGGCTGGGCTGCGAGAACAACACCCGCGCCCTGTTCACCCAGGGCTTCGAGCATCCCGACCCGCGCCGCCTGCGCTACCTGACCACCCAGGAGGTGTCGGACGAGCTTGAGGCGTCGCTGGAGGCGATGACCGAGCTGGCCGCGGTGATGCGCGAGGACAAGCGCGAGCCGGTCGGCGCCGACCGCCTGCGCATCGGCCTGAAGTGCGGCGGCTCGGACGGCTTCTCCGGAATCACGGCGAACCCGCTGCTGGGCGCCTTCTCCGACTGGCTGTGCGGGATCGGCGGCGCCACCGTGCTGACCGAGGTGCCGGAGATGTTCGGCGCCGAGCATCTGCTGATGGAGCGCGCCGAGAGCCGCGAAGTCTTCGAGGGCGTCGTCACCCTGATCAACGACTTCAAGCAGTATTTCATCGACCACAACCAGCCGATCTACGAGAACCCCTCGCCCGGCAACAAGGCGGGCGGCATCAGCACGCTGGAGGAGAAGTCGCTGGGCTGCACCCAGAAGGCCGGCCTCTCCCCGGTGCGCGACGTCATCCGCTACGCCGAGCGCATCCGCAAGCCGGGCCTGACCCTGTTGGAGGCTCCGGGCAACGACGGCGTGGCGGTCACCGCCCTGGCCGCCGCCGGCTGCCACATCGTGCTGTTCACCACCGGCCGCGGCACGCCGCTGGGCGGCGTGGTGCCGACCATGAAGATCGCCACCAACACCGCCATGGCCGAGAAGAAGAAGCACTGGATCGACTTCAACGCCGGCCCCATCGCCGAGGCCACCGCCACGGTGGACAGCCTGCTGCCGTCCTTCATCGACAGCATCCTCGCCGTCGCCAACGGCAAGGAGGCGCGCAACGAGGAGAACGACGTCCACGACCTCGTGATCTTCAAGTCCGGCGTCACGCTCTGAACCCCGCCACCTCTCGGACAAGGACGCCGACCATGCAGCGCCTGAACGCATCCTTTCTCAACGGCCGGCCGCGCCCGACGACGACGCGGATCGTGCAATTCGGCGAAGGCAATTTCCTGCGCGCCTTCTTCGACTGGAAGGTCGACCGCCTGAACGAGGCCACCGGTGGCGACTGGGGCGTGACCGTTGTCCGCCCCATCCCCGGCAGCTTCCCGCAGACGCTGAACGAACAGGAGGGCGTCTACACCGTCCTGTCGCGCGGCGTCGACGAAGCCGGCCGGAAGGTCTCGCAGGCCCGGCTGATCGGCTGCGTGCGCAACGAGATCGCCGCGCACGGCGACTGGGCGTCGGTGCTGGAGCTGGCGCGCGACCCGAACGTTACCGTGGTCGTCTCCAACACCACCGACGCCGGGATCGCCTATGTCCCGTCAGTGGCCTACGCCGACGAGCCGCCGGTTTCCTTCCCCGGCAAGATGACCCGCTTCCTGCACGAGCGCTGGAAGGCCTTCGACGGCGCGCCCGACGCCGGCCTGCAGATGCTGGCCTGCGAGCTGATCGACCACAACGGCGAGGAGCTGAAGCGCATCGTCCTGCTGCACGCCCGCGACTGGGCGCTGGAGCCGGCCTTCATCGACTGGATCGAGACGGCGAACGCCTTCTACAACACGCTGGTCGACCGCATCGTCCCCGGCTTCCCGCGCGCCGAGGCCGACGAGTTGCGCCGCGAGCTGGGTTACGACGACAGCTTCATGGCGGCCGCCGAGCTGTTCCACCTCTTCGTGATCGAGCGCAAGGAGGGGATGCCGGCGCTGCGCCTGCCGCTGGGCGAGCATGACGAGGGCACCGTCGTCACCGCCGACGTCACCCCCTACAAGGCGCGCAAGGTCGCCATCCTCAACGGCGCCCACACCGGCCTGTGTGCCCTGGCCCTGCTGGCCGGCGTCGAGACGGTGGGCGAGGCGGTGAGCGATCCCGCCGGGGCGCGCTTCCTCGACCGGCTGCTCAACGAGGAGGTCATCCCCTTTCTCACCCTGCCGAAGCCGGAGCTGGAGGACTTCGCGGCCGCCGTGCTGCGCCGCTTCCGCAACCCCTACATCCGGCACCTGTGGTACGACATCAGCCTGAACGGCCTCGTCAAGTACCAGACCCGCAACCTGGACCGGCTGCTCGCCTACCGGGAGCGCTTCGGACGGCCGGCGCCGCTGATGAGCCTGTCGCTGGCCGCCTGGCTGGCCTTCTACCTCGGCCGTTTCCCCGGCGCCAAGAAACTGCCGCCGCGCGATTCCGCCGAGATCGTCGAGCGCGTCCGCGCCATCGGCGCCCTGGACGACGGCACCCCGGCGGGGCTGGAGGCGATGGTCGCCGCCTATCTGGACGAGACGGCCTTCTGGGGCCGCAGCATCGACGACCGCTCGCTGCGCGCCCAGGTCATCGAGGACATCCGCTTCCTGACGGATGAGCCCTTCACCTTCGCCCGTCTCGCCGCAAGGCTGGAGCGCTGACACTGAAAAGGCCCCTTCCGCCGGCGCGGAAGGGGCCTTTCTTCTTTACCAAGAGCTTCGTCCCGGCCCGGATTCAGTCCGGCGGGATGCCCAGCCGCAGCAGCATCTCCACGAGGCCGCTTTCCCCGACGGCCAGGGCGGCCTGGGACGGGGTCAGCCAGCGGCGCTCGCGCTGGCCCTTCTCGGGCCACTCGTCCAGCACCTCGTCGACCTCCAGCAGGAAGACGGTCACCGCGCACAGCACCGACTTGTTGACGCTGAGCCGCTTCATGTAGCGGAAGTTGCCGAAGGGCCGGTGGTCGACGGTGCCCCGCACGCCGGCTTCCTCGTAGGCTTCCCGCGCCGCCATGTCGCAGGGCTTCACGCCCTCCTCCGCCCACCCCTTGGGGATGATCCACCGCTTGGTTTCCCGCGACGTGACCAGCAGGATTTCCGGCCGGCCGTTGCGAAGGCGGAAAGGAAGGGCGGCGTATTGGGTGGCGGGAGTGCGGTTGCTCATCATGTCCAAGTGGGAAGGCCGGACCCGCGATCCAACTCGGCTGAACCGGATGACGGGTGATCATTCATAGGACGATGGGCGGGGGTGCTCCGTACCGCCCATCGTCATCCTGATCATCCCCTATTAACGTTACTCAGTGGCAAATTCTTCCGTCAGACGGTCAACAATTTCGCCTACGCCGAACCGGATAGGATCACTGGCCGGAAGGCCATGGGCCTTGGCCGCCGCCTCCAGGCAGGCGCGCGCCTCGTCCTCGCCATAGGCCTTGGTGTTGATGGCGATGCCGACCGGACGGATGGCGGGGTTGGTCAGTTGCCCGCAGCGGATGGTCAGGTCGATGACCTCCTGGATCGACGGCAGCGGGTGCTGCACGCCGCGCATGGTGCTGCGGGTCGGCTCGTGGCAGACGACGAAGGCGTCGGGCTGGGCACCGTGCAGCAGCCCCAGCGACACACCCGCGAAGGAGGGGTGGTAGAGCGAGCCCTGCCCCTCGATCAGGTCCCAGTGGGCTGGGTCGGCCGCTGGGGCGATCCACTCCACCGCGCCGGAGATGAAGTCCGCCACCACCGCGTCGATGGCGACCCCGCGTCCGGAGATGAACACGCCGGTCTGGCCGGTGGCGCGGAAATCCGCGTCCATGCCGCGGGCGCGCATCTCCTTCTCCAGGGCCAGCGCCGTGTACTTCTTGCCGACGGAGCAGTCGGTGCCCACCGTCAGCAGCCGCCGGCCCGGACGCTTGGTGCCCTTGCCGGTGGCGAAGCGCTGGTCGGAATGGCGGACGTTGAAAAGCTGGCGGCCGTGGCGCGCCGCCGCCTCGGCGATGGCCGGGATGCTTTCCAGCCGGGTGTGCAGGCCGCTCGCCACGTCCATGCCGGCCTCGATGGCCTGGACGATGACGCTCGTCCAATGCTCCGGCAGGACGCCGCCGGCGTTCACCACGCCGACCACCAGCGTGCGGGCGCCCCGCCCTGCCGCTTCCGCGATCGTCATGTCGGGAATGCCGAGGTCGGCCTTGCAGCCCTCCAGCCGGATCTGGCCGAGGCACCAGTCGCGCCGCCAGTCCACGATGCCCTGCGCGGTCTTGGCGCCGAGCTGGTCCTGAACGTCGCCGAGGAACATCAGGTAGGGATGGGGAATGTTCATGGTCGGGTCCTCTCGAAAAGACCGGATGTTTCCGTTAGGCGGCTTCGGGGGTCAGGCGGCGGGCGGACATCTGGCGGAGCAGGACGGGCACGATCAGCGCCAGCCCCAGCAGCGACGAATACAGCTCCGGCGTCACCAGCAGGATGGCGGCGATGCCGAGCAGCAGCCGCTCCCACCCCCGCATCGTGGTCAGCAGCCAGCCGGTCAGGGTGGCGCCCAGACAGACGATGCCGACGATGCAGCCAAGGAAGGCGATGAAGAAGTCCGGCCAGTTGAAGCCCGGCGCCACCAGCAGCAGCGACGGCGAGAAGACGAAGACGAAGGGCACCAGCGCCTTCGCCAGCCCCAGCCGGAAGGCGGTGTTGCCGGTCTTGAAGGGGTCGGCTCCCGCCATGCCCGCCGCCGCGTAGGCCGCCAGGGCCACCGGTGGCGTGATGTCGGCCAGCACGCCGTAGTAGAAGACGAAGAAATGCGCGACGATCGGCGCCACCCCCAGCAGACCCAGCGCCGGGGCGGCGATGGTCGCCATGATGATGTAGTTGGCCGTCGTCGGGATGCCGCAGCCCATCAGGATGCAGACCACGCCGGTCATGATCAGGGTGAACAGCAGCGTCAGCCCCTTGGCGTCGGCCAGCCAGCCCGGCAGGAACGCCCCGGCCCACACCGCCATCTCGCCCGCGGTGGAGGTGACGATGTAGGAGATCTTGAAGCCCACGCCGGTCAGCGTGACCACGCCGACGATGATGCCCACCGTGGCGGCGGCGGCGCCGACCGCCAGCGCGTATTTGGCGCCGTCGCGCAGCCCGTCCAGAACCTCCCAGATGGTCATGCGCTTGCGCGGGTTCAGCAGGCCGACCGCGATGCACAGGGTGATGCCCCAGAAGGCCGCCATGTAGGGGGTGTAGCCGGCGATCAGGATGCCGATCAGCACGACCAGCGGGATGACCGTCGGCCAGTCGCGGCGGAAGGCTTCCTTCAGATCCGGCATTTCGTCGGGGCGCAGGCCGCGCAGGCCGTTGCGCTTGGCTTCGAAATGCACCTGAACAAGAACGCCGAAGAAATGCATGAAGGCCGGGACGATGGCCGCCATGATGATGGTCGTGTAGGGCAGGCCCAGGAACTCGATCATCAGGAAGGCGGCGGCGCCCATGATCGGCGGGGTGATCTGCCCGCCGGTGGAGGCCGTCGATTCCACGGCGGCGGCGAAATGCGGCTTGTAGCCCATCCGCTTCATCGCCGGGATGGTCAGCGAGCCCACCGTCACCGTGTTGGCGACCGAGGAGCCGGAGATCATGCCGAACAGCGCCGACCCGAAGATGGCGACCTTGGCGGGACCGCCGGCGTAGCGCCCGGCCACCCAGGCCGCGCAGTCGAGGAAGAGCTGCCCTAGCCCGATGCGCGTGGCGAAGACGCCGAACAGCACGAAGTGGAAGACGTAGGTCGCCACCACGCCGAGCGCGATGCCGTAGACGCCCTGCGTCGTCAGATACAGATGGTCGACGAGTTGCGAGACCGTGGCGCCGGGATGCTTCAGCAGCCCGGGCATCTGCGGCCCCCAGATCGCGTAGCTCATGAAGATCAGCGAGATGATCGGCAGCGGCCAGCCGACCGACCGGCGCGTCGCCTCCAGCAGCACGATGATCAGGATGGAGCCGAGGATGACGTCGGTGGTGGTCGGGTTGCCGACGCGGAAGGCCAGATCGTCGAGCGGGATCAGCGGGACATGCATCACCGCGACCACCGCGCCGATGGCCAGCGCCCAGTCCTGAAGGCCGATGCCCAGCGGGCGCAGCAGCGTCCCCATCACCGGCTCGCCGTAGCCGCGCTTGGTGAAGGGGAAGACCAGGAAGACGAGGCCCAGCACGAAGGACAGATGGATGCCCCGGTGCTCCATCTCCGGCAGCAGGCCGAAGCCGGCGGTGTAGTAATGGAACAGCGACAGAATGATCAGCAGCCCGCCGACCAGCTTTCCGGCCAGCGGCGACAGCGGCCGGAAGCGTATCTCGGAGTCGAACTTCTCCTCCAGCTCCCGCGCCTTGGCCTCGTCGAGTTCCATGGACGCGGAATCCAGCCGGATGTCGGATGGCGGATCGCGATGGGTATCGGTCATGGATGCTCCAGAATAAATCGGGCTGGGCCGGCGCATGCTCAAAGCCCCCTCTCCCCCCTGGGGAGAGGGTCGGGGTGAGGGGGGTGCGCGTGGCGGACCGTCCGGCACAAGCGCATCCCCCTACCCCACCCGCTTCGCGGGCACCCTCTCTCGGGAGAGGAGAGGGTTAGGATTGCCAAGCTGATCAGACGCGCCTTACTTCAGGACGCCCTGCTCCTTGAAGAACTTCTCCGCACCCGGATGCAGCGGGATGCCCAGGCCGTTGGTCGCCGTCTGCAACGTGACGAGCTTGCCCTTGGCGTGGCCGGCTTCGAGCGCGGCGCGGCTCTTCTCGTTGTAGAGCGTCTTGACGATGTTGTAGACGAGGTCGTCCGGCTGTTTGGCGCTGGTCAGCCACTGGGCGTTAACGGAGATGGTCGCCGTCTCCGGAACGTCCTTGTAGGTGTTGGCCGGCACCGTGTCCTTGGCGAAGAACTGGTACTGGGCCAGCATCTTGTCGATTTCCGGCCCGGTGATCGGGACCAGCGAGATGCCCGAGGAGGTCGCGAGTTCGGAGATGGCGCCGGTCGGGTAGCCCCCGACGAAGAAGTAGGCGTCCAGCGCGCCGTCGCGCAGGCGGTCGCCCGCCGGGCCCGGCTTCAGATATTCCGCCTTCACGTCCTTCTCGGTCAGGCCGAAGGCGCCGAGCACGATGCGCGAGTCGACCAGCGTGCCCGAGCCCGGCTCGTCCAGCGACACCCGCTTGCCCTTCAGGTCGGCAACCGACTTGATGTTGGCGTCCTTGCGGGCGACCAGATGGATGGTTTCCGGGTAGAGCGTGGCGATGACGCGCAGGTCCTCCACCTTGCCCTTGCCCTCGAACAGGCCGGTGCCGGTGTGGGCCCAATAGGCGACATCCGACTGCGAGAAGCCCGACTCGGACGAACCACCCTTGATGGCGTTGATGTTGGCGACGGAGCCGTTGGAGGCCACGGCGGTCGCCACCAGACCGGGCACGCCGCCGTTGGCGCCGGAGATGACGTTGGCGATCAGCCCGCCCACCGGATAGTAGGTGCCGGCGGTGCCGCCCGTGCCGATGCGGAAGAAGGCCGGGGTCTGCGCCACGGCGACGGTGGCGCCGATGGCGACCGCGCCCGCCACGGCGGCGAAGGCCAGACGGCGGGTCTTGGACATGAACTTCACGACAACCTCCCAATTATTTCGCGTCGTAACGAAATGATGCCTTTGGGTAGGAGGCTTGTCGACACGAATGGGAGACCGGTCCGGACATACGGCCCATTCCGAAAGCGGGTGAACCGTATGTCCGGACGGAAAGGCGTCAGCCCTCCAGCAGCGCCGCTGCGTGGTGGCGCAGATGGTCGTCGATGAAGCTGGCGATGAAGAAGTAGCTGTGGTCGTAGCCCGGCTGCATCCGCAGGGTCAGCGGGTGGCCCGCCGCCTCCGCCGCCCGTTGCAGATTCTCCGGCTTCAGCTGCTTCTCCAGGAAGCTGTCGGCGTCGCCCTGGTCCACCAGGATCGGCAGCTTCTCCGTGGCACGGCCCAGCAGGGCGCAGCTGTCCCACTCCAGCCACGCCGCGTAATCGGTGCCGAAGAAGCGCTCGAATGCCTTCTCGCCCCAGGGCACGCTGGCCGGGTTGCCGATCGGCGCGAAGGCCGACACGGCGCGGTAGCGGCCCGGGTTGCGCAGCGCGCAGACGAGCGCGCCATGCCCGCCCATCGAATGGCCGGAGATCGAACGCCGGTCGGTCACCGGAAGTTCGGCCTCGACCAGCGCCGGCAGCTCCCGCACCACATAGTCGTGCATGCGGTAGTGCTTCGCCCACGGCTCCCGCGTCGCGTTGACGTAGAAGCCGGCGCCCAGCCCGAAGTCCCAGGCGCCGTCCGGATCGCCGGGCACGTCGGGGCCGCGCGGGCTGGTGTCCGGCGCCACGATGGCGATGCCGAGTTCCGCCGCCATCCGCATGGCGCCGGCCTTCTGCATGAAGTTCTCGTCGGTGCAGGTCAGGCCGGACAGCCAGTAGAACACCGGCACCCTGCCCGATTCGGCCTGCGGCGGCAGATAGACGGCGAACACCATGTCGCAGTCCAGCACCGCGGAGCGGTGCCGGAAACGCTTGTGCCAGCCGCCGAAGCAGCGGTTCGCCGCGATCTGGGTCAGTTGCGACTCCATCCGGTCCTCACGGGTTGTAGAGGATGACGGAACGGATGCTCTTGCCCTCGTGCATCAGGTCGAAGGCGTGGTTGATGTCCTCCAGCCCCATGGTGTGGGTGATGAAGGTGTCCAGCTCGAACTCGCCCTTCAGGTAGCGCTCCACGTAATCCGGCAACTCCGACCGGCCGCGCACGCCGCCGAAGGCGGAGCCGCGCCAGACACGCCCGGTGACCAGCTGGAACGGGCGGGTGCTGATCTCCTCCCCGGCTCCGGCGACGCCGATGATCACCGACTCGCCCCACCCCTTGTGACAGCACTCCAGCGCCGCGCGCATCACCTTCACGTTGCCGATGCACTCGAAGCTGTAGTCGACGCCGCCGTCGGTCATCTCGACCAGAACTTCCTGGATCGGGCGGTCGTAGTCCTTCGGGTTCACCACGTCGGTGGCGCCGAGCTGCTTGGCGATCTCGAACTTGTCGGGGTTGATGTCGATGCCGATGATGCGCGACGCCTTCGCCATGACGGCGCCGATGATCGCCGACAGGCCGATGCCGCCCAGGCCGAAGATGGCCACCGTCGAGCCCGGCTCGACCTTCGCGGTGTTGCGCACCGCACCCATGCCGGTGGTCACGCCGCAGCCGAGCAGGCAGACCTTCTCCAGCGGAGCGGCCTTGTTGATCTTGGCGACCGCGATCTCCGGAAGCACCGTGTATTCGGAGAAGGTGGAGGTGCCCATATAGTGGAACACCGGCTGGCCCTTCGCCGTGAAGCGGCTGGTGCCGTCCGGCATCAGCCCCTTGCCCTGGGTGGCGCGGATCGCCTGACAGAGGTTGGTCTTGCCGGACAGGCAGAATTTGCACTTGCCGCATTCCGGCGTGTAGAGCGGAATGACGTGGTCGCCCACCTGGACGGAGGTAACGCCCGGCCCGACCTCCTCGACGATGCCGGCGCCCTCATGGCCCAGGATCGCCGGGAACACGCCTTCCGAGTCCATGCCGGACAGGGTGTAGGCGTCGGTGTGACAGACGCCGGTAGCGACGATGCGCACCAGAACCTCGCCCTGCCTGGGCGCCGCGACCTCGACCTCTTCGATCTCCAGGGGGCGCTTCGCTTCCCAGGCCACCGCCGCGCGTGACTTCACCATCCCACCGTCTCCATGCGTTCGCGTTTCTTTGATGATCGACGTTAGCATTCCGCGCGCGTTGACAACGCTGCAATGTTGGAGAGGATTGTTGCCGTATGGGGATAATCGGCGCGGAATCGGGAGTTTGACGGGTGAGCCGCTGGGATGGCATCGACGAGTTCGTGGCGGTCGCCGAGTGCGGCGGCTTCTCCCGCGCGGCGGAGCGGCTGCGCATCTCCTCCTCGCAGGTCAGCCGGCAGGTGGCGCGGCTGGAGGACCGCTTGCAGGCCCGCCTGTTCTACCGCACCACCCGCAGCGTGACGCTGACCGAGGCCGGCCGCTCCCTGCTCGCCCAGTGCCGCCGCCTGATCGAGGAGCGGGACGAGGCGCTGCTCGCCGTCAGCGACCTCCAGGCGGAGCCCAAGGGCCTGCTGCGCCTGACCTGCGCGGTGGCTTATGGCGAGCGGTTCGTGGTCCCGCTGGTCAACGATTTCCTGGAGCGTTACCCGCAACTCCGCGTCGAGATCGAGCTGACCAACCGCCGGCTGGATCTGGTGCATGAGGGGGTGGACCTCGCGGTGCGGCTGGGGCGGCTGATGGATTCCAGCCTTGTCGCCACGCGGATCGCGCCGCGGGTCATGCATCTGTGCGCCGCACCGTCCTACCTGGAGCGGCGCGGGACGCCGCGCCGGCTAGACGACCTCGCCGAACACGACTGCCTGACCGGCACGGCGGACGGCTGGACCTTCGACGCGGGATCGCTGGAGGACGGCGGGCCCGAGTGGCTGTTCCGGCCGCAGGGGCGCTGGCGCTGCAACAGCGGCACGGCGGTGCTGGACGCCGCATTGCGCGGCTTCGGGCTGTGCCAGCTGCCCGATTATTATGTGGTGGAGCATCTGACGGCGGGCCGGCTGGTCTCCCTATTGGAAGCCCACCGCCCGCCCAACACCGCCGTCTGGGCCGTCTACCCGCCGCAGCGCCACCTGTCGCCCAAGGTGCGGCTGCTGATCCAGCATCTCAAGGAAGGGCTGGCCCGGAGGCCGGAATACCGTTGAGCATCGGGGACGCCCGCCGCCAACATTCCTGGATGGTTTTCCCCAAACAACATTCATTATGCGGCGAAATGGCCCATGAAAATCCCTCGAAGAGAGTGACAGCCGTCACATCGCTCGCTCCTTTCCGAACTCTATTTTCAAAACGCCTTACGGCTGGTTGCAAAAATAAGATCGATCAGGAGATGACGATGCCGGTGATTGTTGGGACCCCGGATGCGGATGAATTGCGGGGCACACAGAATGACGACGACCTTTCTGGCTTGGAAGGGAATGACACGCTGATTGGTGGAAGAGGGGCGGATATTCTGCGTGGTGGCGATGGAGATGACCGCCTGTACATCGATGCGGACGATCTGCTGATCAGCGGCGGTGCCGGCATCGATACCGTCGTCGTTCAAGGAACGGTCGGCATCACGCTGGATCTCGCCGCCACGGACATCGAGCACGCCTACGGCAGCGCGGGCGACGATGTGCTGACAGCCTCCGGCGCGATCGAAAGTGTTCTTATCGACGGCCGCGGCGGGAACGACACCATCACCGGCAGCGACTTCAACGACACCCTGCGTGGAGGAGACGGCGACGATCTGCTTCAGGGCGGCGCTGGTGACGACACGCTCGTTGGAGGCCCGGGCTTCGACACACTGTTGGGAGGCAATGGGAACGACCGCCTCTACATCAGCGGTTACGATGATTGGGGCGACGGCGGAGACGGATACGACACCGTCGTCGTGCAAGGAGGCGGCCCCGTCTACATCGACCTGGATGTTTGGAACGTCGAACGGGCCTATGGCGGTGACGGAGACGATTACTTCTACGGTGATTACCGCGCGGTTTCCGTCGAGATCAATGCGGGCGCCGGCAACGATTGGCTGGTCGGAGGCAGCGCCAATGATACGTTACGCGGCGGCGCAGGAAACGATTCCTTCGAAGGAGGCGTCGGAGCCGATCTGATCGTCGGTGGAGACGGGGTCGATATCGCCTATTTCAGCCGCTCCGGAGCGGCCGTCACCGTGAATCTGACCACCGGAATGGGAAGTGGTGGCGTTGCCGAAGGCGATCGCCTCAGCGGCATCGAGAATATTCAAGGGTCCTATTACGGCGACACCCTGATCGGCAACACGGCGGCCAACCAATTGGACGGATGGGAAGGCAACGATACCCTCTCCGGCGGGAAGGGTGACGACACCTTCATCGGCGGCAACGGCAGCGACCTCCTGATCGGTGGCTCCGGTGCGGATGCCTTTCGTTTCCTACGTTACGACACGGGAAGCGACACCATCCAGGACTTCGAAAACGGGGTGGATCGCATCGAAGTCTACGGCTGGTCGTACGGCAATCTTCCTGATGGGACACTGAACGCCGATCTGTTTGCGCTGGATGCCCCGGTCGATGCCAATGACCGCTTCATCTTCAACACCACGACCGGTGTCCTGTCCTACGATGCTGACGGCATCGGTTCCGGTGCGGGAATCGCGATCGCAACGCTGAATGTCAAGACGCTGTCCGCTTCGGACATCGTGTCGGTTTCGTACGGATCATAACGTCGTCCCGATCGACATGCGGCGAACCGGAGTCCACCGGTTCGCCGCCTTGACAGGCCACGGCGCCCTCGACGTCGCTCAGCAGGCGGTCGGACGCGGCGTGCGCTCGACCTCCAGGCCGAAGAACGGGCGCAGGGCGGTGCCAAGGTAGTTGCCGGCCAGTGCCGCGACGATCCACACCCAGCCGTGCAAACTGCCCGACGCGATGCCGCTGAAATAGGCGCCGATGTTGCAGCCGTAGGCGAGGCGCGAGCCGTAGCCGAGCAGCAGCCCGCCGACCACCGCCGCCACCAGCGACCGCAGCGGCAGTTTCCACACCGGGGCGAACTTGCCGGCCAGCCCGGCGGCGAGCAGCGCGCCCAGGATGATGCCGAAATCCATCACCGAGGTGATGTCGGCCAGCACGCTGTCCTGCAACGCCCTGGCCTGGGCCGGCGCCTGCCAGAAGGGCCAGGAGGCGACGTCCACGCCCAGCGCGGCCAGCCCCTTGCTGCCCCACAGCGCGAAGGCCGAGGTGATGCCCCACGGCCGTCCGGCCAGCGCCAGCGTCGCGAAGTTCAGCACGGCCAGCGCGACCGCGCCCCAGACCAGCGGCCAGGGACCGCGCAGGAAGCGCCGCAGCCCCTCCGTCTTCGCCGGGGCGCCCTCGATCAGGCGGCCGTGGCGCCGCCTCTCCAGCGCGAGGGTGCCGGCATAGACCGCGGCGAAGATGGCCAGGTTGACCGCCAGCGCCACCGGCCAGCCCCAGGCGGCGACCACCGACACCGGGGCGGCGGTCCATTGCGCCTGCCACCAGGGCAGGTGATAGGCGCCCAGCACCGAGCCGACGATGAAGAAGGCCAGCGTCACGACCATGCGCGTGCTGCCGCCGCCCACCGTGAACAGCGTGCCCGAGGCGCAGCCGCCGCCCAACTGCATGCCGATGCCGAACAGGAAGGCGCCGGCCACCACCGACAGGCCGACCGGTGACACCAGCCCCTTCACCGGCGTGCCGAACAGCGTCCCCGCCGCCAGCACCGGGAAGAACAGCGCGCAGGCCACGGCGAGCATGACCATCTGCGCCCGCAGCCCCGCCCCGCGCCGGTCCGCGATGAAGACGCGGAAGGCGGAGGTGAAGCCGAACAGCGCATGGTAGAGCACGAGGCCCATGGCGCCGCCCACCAGATAGAGCGCCGCCTGCCGACCCGACACGGCGTCGCCGATCCACAGGCCGCCGCCCGCCAGGGCGAGCAGCGCCACGGTGACCACCCGCCAGTCGATTCCCGGCAGAAGCGTGGCCGAACCCGCCGCCCGGCCCAGAGTCGTGTCCGTCATCCCGACACTCCAAAACAACAAAAATGAGACGTTGATAAAGGCGATTGCCTGATTGGCTTCAGTAGATAATGGGATGCTTTCCACAGGAAAGGCTGTTTTGCGCATCCCTGTCTTGCGCGGGAGACCTCCGTCAGCCCTCGGGGAACAGACGCCGGGCCAGCCGGCCGAGCGTCAGGCTCTGCACGATGATGGTGAAGGCGACGACGGCGTAGCAGGCCACCAGCAGCAGGTCGCGGTGCGGGTTGTCGGGCAGCGACAGGACCAGCGCCACCGCAATGCCGCCGCGCACCCCGCCCCAGGTCAGCACGGCGGTCGCCGCCGCCTTGCGTTGGCTGCGCAGATGAACCGCGACAACCGGAAGAACGCTCGCCAGCCGGGCCACAAGCGCCAGCAGAGGCGCCAGGACGGCTGCGACCATCACCGGCGCCTGCCAGGACAGCACCACCGCCGCCTCCAGCCCGACCAGCATGAACAGGATGGCGTTCAGGATCGCGTCGACCATCGACCAGAAGGCCTTCATAATGAAGCCCGTCCGCTCCGACGAGACGTGGTGCTTGGCGGTGTTGCCGATCAGCAACCCCGCCACCACCACGGCGATGGGGCCGGACAGGCCGAGCCGCTGGGCGAGGCTGTAGGTCGCCGCCGCCAGGGCGAGCGAGATCGACAGCTCAACCGCCGGGTCGTCCGCCCGGCTCTTCGCCCAAAAGGCGATCGAACCGGTCGCCAGCCCGAGCAGGACGCCGCCGCCCGCCTCCTTCACGATGTCCCAGGCAACGCCCAGCACCGTCACATCGGTGTCGGTCCCGGTGGCCAGCCCGAGCAGGAGGGCGAACAGCACCACCCCCATGCCGTCGTTGAACAGGCTCTCCCCCGCGATGGCGGTGCGCAGCCCCTCCGGCAGCGGCGCCTTGCGCAGCACGGCCAGCACCGCCACCGGGTCGGTCGGCGCCAGCGCCGCCCCCAGCACCAGACACCACAGCAGCGGCACCGGCTGGCCCATGGCGTCGAAGACCAGCCACATGCCGGCGCCCATGACGGCGGTCGAGATCACGACCCCCAGCGTCGCCAGCAGCGCCACCGCCCAGCGCCGCCGCCACAGCGTGCCGCTGTCCTGTTCCACCGCCCCGGCGAACAGCAGAAAGGCCAGCACCCCCTCCAGCAGCGCTTCGGGCAGGTGGGCGCTGGTCACCAGACGCTCCTCCCAGGCGCGGATGTCGATGGCCGGCACCAGCGTCCCAACCACCGCCGTCGCGAAGGCGAAGCCGAAGGCCAGCAGGAACACCCCCGCCGTCGCCGGCAGGCCGAGCAGCCCGCGGCTGGCGAAGCTGAACAGCGCCGCCAGGGTCAGCAGGAGGGACAGCAACTCGAAGGTGCCCATGAACGTCCGGCGGCTTGGGAGAGACAAGCCATGCCAACAGGGCGTCCGCCGCGATCCTCTCGCGCGTCAGCCCTCCGGGGCGTCCAGCCCCTCCAGAGTGGCCGGGGCGAAGGCGGTCCGCCAGCCCTCCCGGTGCCGGATGTCGCCGAAGGCGGGCAGCACCCGCTCCGCCCCGGTCGCCGCGACCAACGCCGTCAACTGGCGCAGCGTCGGGTGGACGTTCCAGCGCAGATACCGCGCGCGGCCGGCGTCGACCAGGGTCCGCGACGGCGTGCCCGCCGCGAGGTAGCCGGTGAAGACGATGTCCGGCCCGCCTGTCTCCCGCCTGCCCGCCCCGGCCCAGCGCTCCACCAGCTCCGCGGCGGTGCCGCTGGTGGCGTTGGGACCGGCGGCGAAGGTCACGTCGCGCGGGTCGCCCGGTTCCTTGGCGCGGTCGAGCAGCCGGCGCAGCCGTTCCTCCGTGCCGGGTCGCAGGGCGGTGTCGGCCTCCGCCAGCAGATGGGCGATGGCGACGCGGTGGGCGTCGTCGATGGCCGGAACGACGCCATGCTCCATCGCCCACAGGGCCATCTCCGGCCCCCGCCCGTCCGCCGCCACCGGGAACAGCGCGCCGCCCGCGTGCAGGAAGGGCTCCAGCGCGGCCAGCCGCTCCGCCTGCGGGGTGTCGTCCAGCCCGTAGGAGGCGTCGAGGATCACCCGCCGCGCCGGCGGCGGCGGGTCGAAGGGGAACAGGGCCGACTCGTCGGAATGGTCGCCCATGTAGAGAATCCCGCCATCCTCCGTCCCCAGATGGATCCACACCCCACCCGGCGCGTGGCCGGACCGCCCGGTCGTCACCGGCACACCCTGGGTCTCCACCGTTCCGCGGACCGGCAGCGGCAGGGCCGCGACGGTCGGCGGCAGGAGGCGGGCGGCCAGCGGCGTTGCGTAGACCGGCGGGCTGCCGAGCCGGTGGCGCAGGCCCAGGGCGCCGGCATGGTCGCCGTGGGTGTGGGTGATCAGGATGGCGTCCACCCGCCCCGCCCCGCTCAGCGGCGGCAGGCGCCCGGCGTCCGGCCCCTCGCCGAGGTCGAGCAGCAGCCGCGCCCCGCCGATCATCGCCAGGAAGCAGGCCGGCCCCTTGTTGCCCAGCCCCGACAGGGAGCGCAGCCGGACCTTGCCGCCGCGCACCGTCGTTGCCCTCGTCATAGCAGCGTCACTTGACATCACGCCCCCGTTCCGCACTGTGCCTATCCCTCGCCGCCTTCCTGAATAGCGCGACTTCCGGTGCCATGACCACTCAGACGCCCGCTCTCCTGATCGACGACGCTTCCCGCCACTATGCCGGGACGCCCGCCCCTGCGGTGGACGGCGTGACCATCGACGTGGCGGCGGGGGAGTTCCTCGCCCTGCTCGGCCCGTCGGGCTGCGGGAAAAGCACGCTGCTGCGCATGGTCGCCGGCTTCGAGCGGCTGGACGGCGGGCGCATCACGGTCGGCGGGCGCACGCTGTCCGGCCCCGGCACCCACGTCCCGCCGGAGGAGCGGCGGATCGGCCTCGTCTTCCAGTCCTACGCGCTGTGGCCGCACATGACGGTGGCCGGCAACGTCGCCTACCCGCTGGAGACCGCCCGCGTTCCCCGCGCGGAGCGGGAGCAGCGGGTGCGCGCCGCGCTCGACACGGTGGGGCTTTCGGGCTTCGACGCGCGCCACCCCGCCGAACTGTCGGGCGGCCAGCGGCAGCGCGTGGCGCTGGCCCGCTGCCTCGTGATGAGCCCGGAGCTGGTGCTGCTGGACGAGCCGCTCGCCAACCTCGACGTGCATCTGCGCGCGGCGATGGAGGAGGAGTTCGCCGACTTCCACGCCAAGACCGGCGCCACCATGGTCTATGTCACCCACGATCAGGCCGAGGCCATGGCGCTGGCGACGCGCATCGCCGTGCTCGACCGCGGGCGGCTGGCCCAGGTGGCGGCGCCCCGCACGCTCTACCGCGAACCGGCGACGCGCATGGTCGCCGGCTTCGTCGGCCAGGGCGCGGTGGTGGACGGTGTGGTGACGGGTCCGGCCGCCGACGGCCGGGCGCGGGTGCGCCTGTTCGGGGCGGACGCGCTGGTCCGCTGCCGTACCGGCCAGCCGGAGGGGCAAGCGCTGGTCTGCCTGCGGCCCGAGGATCTGGAGCCGGCGGCGGACGGTCCCATCACCGCGACGGTGGTGCGCGCCGCCTACAAGGGCGGCTTCGTCCTTGTGGAGGCCGAACCGCAGGCGGCCCCGGGCGTGCGCCTGCTGCTGCGGGTGTCCGGCGACGCCCAGGTCGCGCCGGGCGAAGCGCTGCGCCTCGCCGTGCGCGACGGCTGGGTGGTGCCGGAGGGGGCGTGAGGTGGTTGGCGTAGAGCCCCCCTCCCAGCCTCCCCCCGCTGCGCAGGGGGAGGAGTTAAAGCCCTCCCCTGCGAAGCGGGGGAGGGTTGGGTGGGGGCCCGTCTCGGGAACGCCTCACCCCCGCCAGGGAATGATCCCCGCCGGCAGCCGCCGCCCCAGCCAGCCGACGGCCAGCAGCACCGCCACGACCACGGCGATCGTCACCACGCTCAGCGCCGCGGCGAGCGTCGGGCTGCCGCCCTCCTCCAGCGCGTAGACAACGACGCCCAGGGTCTCCCGCCCCTGCGACCACAGCAGGATCGACACGGTCAGCTCGTTGAAGGCGGTCAGGAACACCAGCACCCCGCCCGCCGCCGCCGCGGGGGCCACCAGCGGCGCCACGATGGTGCGCAGGCGGCGCAGCGGGCCGGCGCCGCAGGCGCGCGCCGCTTCCTCCATCGCCGGGTCCAGCGCGGCGCAGGCGGCCTGGGCCGGGCGCAGGGCCAGCGACAGGAAGCGCGCCAGATAGGCCGCCAGGATGATCCCCAGCGTGCCGTACAGGCTGACGCTCAGCAGCGGCAGCGGCTTCAGGAAGACCAGGATGCAGCCGATTGCCAGCACCACGCCGGGCACCGCGTGCGGCAGCTCGATCAGCACGCCGACGGCGCGGACCAGCCGCCCACCCTTTCCAGGCCCGGCCATCGCATGGGCCAGCGGGATCGCCAGCAGGGTCAGCAGCAGCGCCGCCGCCCCCGACAGCACGAAGGAATTGGTGAAGGCCCGCCCCACCTGATCCAGCCCCAGCACCGTCGCGTAATGCGCCAGCGTCGCCGTCTCCGGCCCCAGCGGAAGGCCGTAGACGCGGATCAGGCTGGTCGAGGCCAGAGCCGCCAGCGGAGCCGCCAGGATCAGCGCCACCACGCTCCAGCAGAGGATTTCCAGCGGGCGCCGCGCCCGGCCCAGCCGCAGCACCGCCGCGGGCGCCGAGCCGCCGATCACCCGCGCGTCCACCCGCGCCTGGAGCGCCATCTGCGCGGCGATGCCGATGCAGGCGATGGCGCCGATCAGCACGGCCAGCACCGCGACCTCCGGCAGAACGGACGGGCCGAACCCGGCCAGCCGCCGGTAGATCAGCGTCGGCAGCACCGGAATCCCCGCCGGGATGCCGAGCAGCGCCGGAACCCCGAAATTGCCCAGCGCGGCGACGAAGGACAGGGCCAGACCGGCGGCCAGACCCGGCAGGCTGAGCGGCAGGACGATGGTGCGCAGCACCCGCCCCCGCCGGGCACCCGCCGCCTGCGCCGCCTCCACCAGATCGCGCGGTACGGCGCGGAGCGCGGCGCGCAGCGCCAGAAAGACCAGCGGCGCGTGCTCGATCCCCATCACCAGGATCATCCCGGCGGAGGAATAGACCGGATTCGGCGTGCCCGGCGCCGGGGCGAGTCCCAGCGGCTTCAGCAGCGGGCTTCCCGACCCGGCGAGGTGAATCCACGACAGGGCGACGATCTGCGCCGGAATCATCAGAGGCAGGATCAGGCAGAAGGCCAGCGCCGTCTTGCCCCTCAGGTCGGTCATGCCGCAGAGCAGCGCGAAGGGCACGCCAAGCGCCGCCGCGACAACCGTGGCCCCCGCCGCGATGGCGACGCTGTTCCCGGTGGCGCGCCACGTCATCTTGGACGTCAGCACGCGGGTCATCGCCGTCAGGTCGCCCGCCGCCATGGGCCCGGCGACCTCCCACACCAGCCGCAGGATCGGCAGCAGGACGATCAGCCCGGCCAGCGCGAACAGCAGCGGCGCCCCGGAAACGGAAAAACGACCGGCGGCGTGGAAAGGCCGCCGGTCGCCAAAGGTGGCGAGACTCATCCTCAGCCGCCGAACAGGTCGGCGAAGTCCTTCTTGTTGGCCTCGTCGTCCTTCAGGGCCTTGGCCGGGTCATAGGGCATCAGCGAGATGAAGGAGGTGTCCGGGAACCCGGCCGGCGGCGCCACCCCCGGCAGCGCCGGCAGGAAGCCCTGGCGGGAGGCCAGCTCCTGCCCCTCCTTGCTCAGCAGGAAGGCGATGAAGGCCTTGGCGGCGTCGGGATTCTTGCTGGTGTTCAGGATGGCCACCGGCTCGGTCACCGCGCTGACGCCCTCCTTGGGGAAGACGAAGGCGACGGGGGCGCCCTTGGCCTGCTCGCGGATCGGCAGATAGTCGACGATGACGCCGTACAGCTTCTCGCCGCTGGCCACCGACTTCAGGATGCCGCCGTTGCCCTTGGCCGCGGTGGTGCCGTTGGCCTGGAGCTTCTCGTAGAAGGCCATGCCGAGATCCGGCTGCTCCTTCACGGCGGCCATGTGGATGGCGGCGGCGCCGGAATAGAGGGGGCTGGGCATCACGGTGGTGCCCTTGGCCTCCGGCTTCAGCAGGTCGAGCCAGGAGGAGGGCTTCATCGGCGCCGCCGTGTTGTAGGCGATCCCGGTGGTGATCAGCTTGGTGGCGAACCAGGTGCCGTCCGGATCGTGGGTGCCGGGGCGGTAGCCCTGGACCGGCGCGTCCTTGTAGGCCAGCAGGCGCTTCTCCGCCTTCAGCGACTCCATGGTCACCGCGTCGGCGATCAGCAGCAGGTCGGCCTGCGGGCTGCCCGCGGCGATCTCGGCGCGGAGCTTGTTCATCAGCTCGGTCGTGCCGCTGCGGACCCATTCGACCTCGACGCCGGGGTTCTTGGCCTTGAAGGCGTCCACCGTCTGCTTCGCGTCGGCTTCGAGCTGGGAGGTGTAGAGCACCAGCTTGCCGGTCGGCTTGTCGGTGGCGGCCTGGGCGGGCAAGGCCAGCAGAAGCGCGCTCGCGGCGACGGCGGCGATGGTCGTTCCTATGGCGGCGAACGCCGCGGCCAGATGTGTGCGCTTGGCCTTCATGTCTCCCGTTTCCCTCTCTGGTCGTCTCCGCCGGTCCGGAGCCTCACTGGAGTGCCCCGGTATGCGAACGAAGGCCCTTGTTTACGCCAGAACCATGACAGCCGCGTGACGGCGGCCGTTCCGGCCGGTCTTCAGCGTCATACCCGATTGGGGCGGCACAGGGAAAGGGGAGGGCCTGCGGACGGGGATTCCGCGGCAGCGGTTTCCTCTTTGCCGAGGCCCAGCGCGTTGCGGGTGGCCTCCAGCCGGTCGGCGGAACGCGCCATGGCGTTCGCGCTCTTGCGCAGGCGGTGCAGGCTGCGAACCATGCTGTTCACCGCGGCACCGCGGAGCTGGGCGGCCCGGGCGGCGGGGGCGTCCTTGTCGTCGGGCACGGCGTGCAGGGGGGACGGCTTCGTCACCAGCAGGGTGGAGACCTCCAGCCGCATGGCGTTGTCGCGGACCGCATGGACGCGGTGAACCAGTTCGGCCAGGGATATGTCGCGGCACAGGCCGCGGCACCACAAGGCGCCGGTCTCCGACCTCATGCAGAATCCGCAGCCCGTTTCCTGGCTCCACAAGCGTTTCGCGGTGTGTACCGGCATGCTCCCCACCTCGTTGCCCCGGCTCCAGAAGAGCGCCGGAGGGGGCCGCGAGGCAAAACGTCTTTGGCGATACCGCTCTGTGGGGATGCCAGAGCGCCCCTTCTTCGAACGGAGACGCGCGAAGGGCTTGGAAGACGGGCCGTTCGGCAGCACCCTTACGGACGACAGCCCAAGCGACAGGAGCGCGCACCGTGACCAGCGAAGCCCCCGACCGGCCCACCCTTCAGATCGAATATTGCCGCCAGTGCCGCTGGATGCTGCGCGCCGCCTGGATGGCGCAGGAGCTTCTGACCACCTTCGAGGAGGAACTGGGCGGCGTCACCCTGATGCCCGGCACCGGGGGCATCTTCGAGGTGCGGCACGGCACTGCGGTGGTCTGGTCGCGCAAGGCCGAGGGCCGCTTCCCCGACATCACCGAACTGAAGCAGCGGGTGCGCGATCACATCGCCCCGGACAAGCCCCTGGGCCACGCCGACCGCAAGCGGCCGGCGGAGCCGTGAGGGGCGCGCTTAACGGACGGCCTTCACGTCGGTGACGGCCACCGTCTGCTTGGGCGGCGCGGCGCCGAAGCCCTGCTCCAGCAACTCGGCGACCTCGCGGTCGCGGGACGCGGCGGTGGTGCCGCCCAGCACGACGGCGACCAGACGCTGGCCGTTGCGGCTGGCGCTGCCGGCGAGGTTGAAGCCGCTGAGGTTGATGAAGCCCGTCTTGATGCCGTCGTAGCCCTCGACCCGGCCGAGCAGCCGGTTGTGGCCGGGCACCACCGTGCCGTTCCAGTCGAAGCGCGTGCGCGAGAAATAGGCGTATTCCCGCGCCGGGCGGGCCACGATGGCGCGCGACAGGCGGGCCATGTCGCGGGCGGTGGTGCGCTGCTCCTTGTGCGGCAGGCCGGAGGCGTTGCGGAAGGTGGTGCTGGCCATGCCCAGCGCCTGCGCCTTGGCCGTCATCATCTCGGCGAACTGCTCCTCGCTGCCGCCCAGCGCCTCCGCCAGCACGACGGCGACGTCGTTGGCCGACTTCACGGTCAGGGCGAGGATCGCGTCCTCCACCCGGATGGTCGAACCGACGGCGAGGTTCAGGCGCGACGGCTTCTGGTTGGTGGCGTGGCGCGACACCGGCAGTTCCTGGTCCAGCCGCAGCGTGCCGCGCTCCAGCGCCTCGAAGGTCAGGAGCAGGGTCATCATCTTGGTCAGCGACGCCGGGTAGGTCAGCGTATCGGCGTTCTCCGAATCGAGGACCCGACCCGACTGCGCGTCCATCAGCACATAGGCGTGGACCGGACGGAAGACGGCGGCACCCGCCACGGTGCCGGCGGCGGCCCCGGCGGCGACCCGGCCCGCGCGGCGCGCCTTGCCGGTGCGATGGACGGCGGCCTTGCGAACGGTGGCCTTGTGGGTGGCCGATTTGTGGACGGCGGCCTTGTGCACGGTCCGGACGGCGGCGGGCTTCGCTGCCGTCTTGGACGCAGCGGCCTTCTGGGGCGCGGCCTTGGCGGCCGATTTGGCGGTGGGCTTGGGCGCCTGCTTGTGCACCGTCTCCTGGGCCGCCTTGGCGAGGGCATCCGCAGGGTTGACGGCGACAGGCGTGGCGACGGCCAGGGACAGAAGCAGCGGCAGGACGAAACCGTACGGCGAACGCGGCATGATGGCGACCGGATGGAGAGATGGTCGCCTCCTGTACCCTGAAAGCGGTTAACAAAAAATGTGTCGAATCTCTGGCGCCTTGTGTGATTTTGCGGTTCCGGCGTGAGCGTCGCCGTTTACCAAATCGGCTGATACCAATCGATCATCCACGGCTCCGCCATTGCCTGTGTCGCAGCGGCAACTCTGCTGTGCACATTGTGGCACAGAAGCATCATCCGGCGCGATGTCACTTGTGCCGCGCCGCCGCGGGCGTCAGATGTCTTATGCCGAAAGGGCGCTGGTTCCCGCGTGTCGTCCGTGCGACCTCACGTATGGACAGAGCCTTTCGTTAGCCGTCTGTTCATCGCCGCGTGGGATGCTTCGATTATGCTGACGACCATTCGCACCTGCGCCCGGCCCGCCCTCGGAGCGAGGGTGGCCGCGTGCCTCCTCGCCGGGCTGCTCGCCCTGCCCGCGCAGGCCGCGCCGTCCACCGCTTCGGGCACCTCCACGGGCCGGGATGTCGTGGGAACCTGGATCGCGCGGATCGACCAGCGCGCCGCCGAACTGGAGGCCATGCCCCGCGTGCAGCAAACGCGCGTCGGTTACGGCTCCGTCCTGAAAAAGGGCGACGGCGGCATGGTCGACGTGGTGGCCCCCGGCCCCGTCCGTCCGTCCGACGTGCCGGAGGGCACCGCCCCCGCCGCCGGGACCGCGCCGACGGTCGTCGTGACCCCGCCCGCCGAGCCGATCCCGCAGGCCGATCCGTCGGCGACGCCCGGCAATGTCCTCAGCGGAACGGCGACGCCCGGCACGGTGGTGGAGGTGCTGCCCCCGCCCCCGGCCCTGACCATCCAGGTGCGGGCGCGCACCGCCGACCGCATCGGCCGCCTGTCCACCCGGCTGATCGAGCTGGGCTTCCTGAACCAGGAACAGTGGACGGAGACCTTCGACGACACCCTCGAAGTGGCGGTCCGCGCCTTCCAGCTGTCCGAAGGGCTGATGCAGGACGGCAAGGTCGGCGAGGTCACGCGCCAGGCGCTCGACCGCACGCCGAAGGAGGCCGCCAAGCTGATGCGCGGCGCCACCGCGTCGATGCGCGCCTTCCAGGCGTCGGTTCCGGACACGGTGATCCTGGTCAACCTGCCCAGCCAGACCGTGACCTACATCGAACGCGGCAAGCTGAACTTCACCATGCGCGCCGTGGTCGGACGCCCGTCGCGCCAGACCCCGCTGCTCCAGGACCGCGTCACCAGCGTGACGATCAACCCCACCTGGACCGTGCCGCCGACCGTTCTGGTCGAGGACAAGCTGCCGGTCCTGCGCAAGAAGGGCAACACCGGCATCAAGGACGCCGTCGTCTATCTGGACGGGGTCGAGGTGGTGCCGGAAAGCATCAACTGGTGGCAGGTCACGCCGGAGCGCATCCGCATCGTCCAGAAGCCCGGCGACGACAACGCCCTCGGCCGCTTCCGGTTCAACCTGACCAACGGCGACGGCATCTTCCTGCACGGCACCAACGACCCGCGGCTGTTCGAGCGCGACCTGCGCGCCGCCAGTTCCGGCTGCGTGCGGCTGGCCGACGCGCGGATGGTCGCGGAGACGCTGCTGCGCCCCGCCAAGCTCGACTCCGCGGCGATCGAGCGTCAGCTCGACAGCGGCAAGACCAAGACGGTCTCCCTGCCCAACGCCGTCCCGGTCCGCTTCGTCTACTGGACCTCCACGGTGGAGACGGACGGCACCGTGCGGGTGCATCCGGGCATCTACGACGACGTGCCGACCAGCCCCTCCGCGCCGTCGTCGGCGACCCAGGCCCCGGCCGCCGTGGGGACCGTCTCGGCTCCGCGGCGGGTCGAGCAGAAGCCCGTCCGCCCGACCCCGGCCGCCGCCCCGCAGCCGGCTCCGGCGCCCGCCCAGTCCTCCTCCACGGCCACCCCGGCCCGCGCCGCCGACACGCGCAGCGGTGCCGAGGCCGTCCGCACGGCGATGTGACGCCACCGCGCCGGGTTTCAGACTTAGCCGAACGTGAAAAAGGCGCCGTCTCGACGGCGCCTTTTTTCGTACCCATCTTTCCTTGTGGCGGCGCCCCATCCCGCGCCGCGGCGGAGGTGTGCGATGATCCCCTTCCCGGCTTCGGCGCGGCTGTGCGCGCTGCTCCTGCCCGTCCTTCTGATGACTCCGGCTCCGGCGTTCGCCGGTGGCTGGCATGGAGGGAATTTCTTCGGCTTCAGCATTTCGCTGCCGCTGGCCTTCGGCTTTCCGCCCCCCGTCTATGTTCCACCGCCGCCCGTGGTCTATGTGCCGGTTCCCCAGCCCGTTCCGGCGGCGCCGCTGGCCACCCGGACCTCCCCCACCTATCTCGGCCCCGGCGGTCGCTATTGCCGCGATTTCCAGATGCCGGGAGTCGTCGGCGGACGCCCCGCGACGCTTGTCGGGACCGCCTGTCTGGACCCGGATGGCCAGTGGCGGGTGATCGGTTGAGGACAGGAGCGGAGGGCAGGCATCTCTATCCGCAATATCGGGATATCCCCAGAAGCTGTGGGTAACTCTGTGAGCGAATCCGGGAGCAACCTGTGAGCATGGCCGTGAATCAGCGGTCCCGAACAAAATGCCTAAATTTCAGGCACAACTGATGAAGCGGAAACGCCCGGCTTTTGTGGGTTTTACCGGTTCCAGGCAAGTCGGCAAAAACAAAAAAGCAACATTTGCAGAGTCAAGGACGCCGTTCAGGCGAATGTGCATAACTCGGGCTAACCCGGACCATTGGCCCTACCCACCGTTACGACTTGATCATGGAGGAACCGCCGGGGCTCACACGCACAGGCGGGCCAGAAGATCGGCCAGCCGGTGCCGTTCGTCCGCGGACAGACGCCCGGTCAGTTCGGCCTCCGCCTGCGCGATGGCCGGCCCCGCCGCCTCGACCACCCGTCGCCCGCTGTCGGCCAGCCGGACGAGGTTGCGGCGGCGGTCGAGGCTGTCGGGGCTGCGCAGGAGATAGCCGCGGTCGATCAGCCGCACCACCACCCCCTGCATGGTGGCGGGGTCCATCGCGATGCTGCGCCCCAGATCGATCTGCGACATCGGCCCGTGCTGGTGCAGCGCCGCCAGCGCCGCCCATTGCGGCGCTGTCAGGTTGAACCCGGTCAGCGCCTCGCTCAGCATGGCGGTGGCGCGCTGGTGAACCCGCCGAATGCGGCTGTGAATGGACTCGGCGGGGACGGTGCAGAGGGCGACGTCGCAACCCTCCTTGCTACCGCCATCATCGTTGTCGGCCATTTCGGTCGGGAAAACCATGAACGCGACGGCCTCGTGTCAATGAACGACACGTTGGCCTTTAACACCGATCTGTGTCGGTTGTGTTTCAGGAGCGGCTTACGACATTACCGATCTGAAATACGATAAAAGTCGAGTTCACTCCGCCGCCTGACGGATCGGTGACGCGGCTGCGTCGCGGGTCTCCTGCCGCTCCAGATCAATGAGCTCCACCATCCGGCGCTCCACGGCGACCAGATATTCACGGGTTTCCAACCCACGGCATTCCCGGCTGTGTCGGCGCAGCAAAGTGATGGCCTGATAGGAGGGCCTGAGGTTCCACGGCATGATCGGCTCACGCGGACAGACGGTGGCGGGGGCTCCAATTACAATTGAGAAATATTACGGGAATGCGAGCGGCGCCATGAAAATTTATCGTTGCGCACGGCTGCCTGGATTGCTCGGGACGGTTACGTCCACCGCCGCCACAACGCATGCTGCGCACGCTTGATCGCCGGAGCGGATGGCTTTGGGAGAAGCGGTTCGCATGGACACGACCGCCACGTTGACGGTGGACACCTGTGATCCAACCGCCCTGCGCCTCGTCATCGCCCCCTGCGCTGCGCCTTGGCCGTCCTCCGTCTCGGACGCCGCTGAGGAAGGGGACCGCCGCCGAAGCAAAATGGAGTTATCCAGTCCGTTAATCGTTGCATCTCCGCCCCCGTGTGGCATGAACGCGCTGTGGAGTTTGAAGAACATCCACCAACGACGGCCCTGTTTCGGCTGCCACCCATGACCGTTTGGGCCATCCGGGTGCGAGGATGGCCGGTCTCCTTCATCAGATCTCCTTGGCAATGCCCCATTATCTGCGTCTGTTTCTTTTGATCGTGGTCGCCGTGGTGCCGCTTGCGGCGCTCCAGTTCATGACGCAGCACAGCCTGCGGCAGGATCGGGAGAACGAGGTGCGCAATGATACCCTGCGCCTTCTTGACCTGCTGGACGCCGAACAGTTGCGAATCGCCGCGGAGGCGCGGCAAGTGCTGGCCACGATCGTCGAATCGGGCGTGCCGCTGGCGGGGCCGCCGTCCTGCCAGCAGACCATGGACCGGCTGCGTGCCCGCTATCCCGCCTATCTGTCGGTCGAGGTGGCCGACCGGCAGGGTCGCGTGTGGTGCGCGACCGACCCGGTCTCGCTGGGCGTGGATCTCGGCGGCATCCGCACTTTCCAGAGCGCGCTGGCCACCGGCGCCCTGACGGTGGGCGAGTACGGGCTGCGCTATCCCAACCAGCGCCCCATCCTGCCCTTCCGGCTGGCCTATCCGGCGTCGGACGGCGTGCCGGGCAGTCCCGCGGGCGGCGTGGTGACGGTTCTTCTCGACGCCCGCTGGCTGGAGGAGAATCTGGGCAGCCGCCCCTTGCCACCGGGCATGGAAATGGTGATCGCCGACCGCCAGGGCCATGCGGTGGCGCGCCTGCCGGAGGCCCCCGAGGCCATCGGGCAGCCCCTGCCCACGGCCATGCTTCAGGCCATGCGGGCGGCGCGTGGGACACGGTCGGCGGCCGCCTTCGAGAGCGGAGGAACGGAACGGATGGTGGTCTCCGCCCCCCTGGAGACCGGCACCGGCGAATCGATGATCGCCATCGGGATCGACCGGGACGCCGCGATGCGTCCGGTCCGGGACGCCATGCTCCTTTCGCTGGCGCTGTTCGGCGGGGTGCTTCTGCTCACCTGCCTGGGCGCCGCCTGGGGCATGCGGCAATTCCTGCGCGTCCGGGAACGGATGCTGGAAACGGTGGTCGAGAAGGCCTCGGTCCTGGAGAGCACGACGGACGCCGTGGCCGAACTCGACCGGTCCTGGCGGGTGGTCTTCGTCAACGAACGGGCGCGGACCCTGCTCCCCGACTCCGGAGACGCCGTCGGCCGGAACGGGCGTCAGGCATTCGCGGAACTGATGTCCGGCGACTCCGGACGCACCCTGCAACAGGCCATGGAAAACCGTGAGCCGGTGGAGTTCGAGACGCAGGGGCCGCGCAGCGGCATCTGGTTCGCCGTCCGCGCCTTCCCGTCGCGCAAGGGTCTGGCTCTCTACTTCCGGGACGCCACCGAGCGCCGGCACCTGGAGGACGAGCGCACGCTCCTGACCCGGCAGCTTGAGGCGGAGCGCGGCCTGCTGACGGCCATTCTCGACCATCTGCCCTCGGGGCTGCTGGTGGCGGAAGCGCCGAGCGGGCGGATCGTCAAGGTCAACGACACCGCGCTCCATCTGCTCGGCGGCCCACCGCCGCCCGTCACCGGCTGCGGCTGCGACGGCACGCGGTCCTGCAGCGGCGGCGCCTGCTTCGGCGAAGGACGCTGCCCGCTGTCCCGCGCGCTGCGGAACGGCGAGACGGTGGAGCAGGAGGACCTGCCCTACACCCGGCCCGACGGAACCGCCATGACCCTGTCGGTCAGCGCCACGCCGGTCCGCGGCGCTGATGGGCGGGTGATCTTGGCGATCTGCACCCTGCGCGACGTCGGGGAACGCAAGGCGATGGAACAGGCGCTCCAGCGCGCCAAGGACGAGGCCGACGAGGCCAACCGCGCCAAATCGAAGTTCCTCGCCGCCGCCAGCCACGACCTGCGCCAGCCGATGCAGTCCATGTTCCTGTTCACCGGCATCCTGCACCGCTTCATCAGCGACGAGCAGGGACAGCGCAGCCTGGAGATGCTGGAGCGCGGCCTGGACACGCTGAAAGGACTGCTGGACAGCCTGCTGGACGTGTCGCGGCTGGACGCCGGAGCGGTCGATCCGCGCGTGGAGCCCTTCGCCCTGAACAGCCTGCTGGACGAGATCGCCGCCTCCTACGCGCCGATCCTGGAAAGCAAGAAGCTGGCCTTCCGCATCGTCCAGGACCATGCGACGACGGTGCTCAGCGACCGTGTCCTGCTGGGCCGCATGATGCGCAATCTGCTGGAGAACGCGGTCAAGTACACGGAGCGCGGCGCGGTGCAGATCGCCGTCCGCCCGCTGGACGGCAAGACGCAGGACGGCAAGACGCGGGGCGGTCGGGTGCGGATCGAGGTCAGCGACACCGGGATCGGCATCCCGTCCGACCAGTTGACCCGGATCTTCGCCGAGTTCCATCAGATCAACAACCCGGAGCGCGACCGGGCGCGCGGGCTCGGGCTCGGGCTCGCCATCGTGCAGCGGCTCTCGGCGATCCTCGACCATCCGGTGGAGGTGAAATCCCAGCCGGGCCGCGGGTCCGTCTTCGCCGTCACCGTCCCGTTGGCCGAGGTGGAAACGCCGACGGCTCCGCCGCCGATGGCCGCCTCCGTCTTCACCGGCGGCGGCGAGGCCCCGCACGTCCTGCTGGTGGACGACGACGCCATCGTCCTGCTGGGACTGCGCGACATGTTCCGCGAATGGGGATACGAAGTGCGGATCGCCGGCTCCACCGACGAGGCAGTGGCGAAGATCGAGGCGGACGGACGCATGCCCGACGTGATGCTGGTCGATTACCGCCTGCGCGAGGGGCGCGTCGGGACGGAGGCCGTGGTCCGCGTCCGTGCCATGGCCGGATGGGACGTGCCCGCGATGATCCTGACCGGGGAAGCCGGCCCGGAATGCGAGACGGACGCCGCCGCGCATGGGCTGGAGGTGGTCCGCAAGCCGGTGACGCCGCGCCAACTCCGGCGCGTTCTGGACCGCGCCATGGCGAAGCGGGCGAAGGCGGCGGAGGCCATGACCGGCGCGCAGGGCGAGCGCCTCCCCCTGTAGAGGGCCGGGCCACCGGCCCCAAGAAAGTGGCCCGCCGTCCGAACGAACGGCGGGCTCTTGAGGTGCAAAACAGGGAGGCACACGCCCTTGGGGCAAGGCTGAAGATAGCAGCCACGCCCTCCCCGCGCGAAAGGGGGAAAGTCGTAGCGCCCCGCACGCCCGGAGTGCACCGAAGGGAATGAACGCCCTACCCCGGAAAAAACGCCCTTTCGAACGATTTCGCTTGAGCACCAGCGGCGGCACGGCTATATCAGCGCTCCCGCGTCACCCCGAGGGCGCGGGACAAAGAGCAGACGATGCGCTTGTGGCGGAATTGGTAGACGCGCTAGGTTCAGGTCCTAGTGGCTGAAAGGCCGTGGGGGTTCGAGTCCCTCCAAGCGCACCAACACTTCTTGTGTTGGTCTGATCATAAGTGGGGCCATAGCTCAGCTGGGAGAGCGCTACAATGGCATTGTAGAGGTCAGGAGTTCGATCCTCCTTGGCTCCACCATCATGAAGCCAGCAACCTGGACGGGTTGCTGGCTTTTTCCATTCGGCCTCAACGCCACAGCAAGGTTCGACGAGACCGCGCGCGCCCGGACACCCCACGGGGGGCTTGAAGGCGACCGGGCTTGCGCGGTCTTCCATAACCCCGCCGTCGGATGGCAGGGCTGGTCACACCGGTTGGGAACGGGGCGGGGGAATCGCATGGGGCCAAGCCCTCGTCATCCCCGCCCGTGCCTCACGCCCGCCCGACGCTGTGGCCGGCACCGCGTCCGCGGCGGCCGCGCGCGGCAGGCGCATCCACCACATCCACATCCTCGCCAAGGGCCGGACCGCCGGCACCATCGGCTTGGTCGGCGCAGCGTTCGGCCAGTTCCCGGATCGCACCGCGGATCTCCGGATCGCGGATGTTCTGGAAGTAGCGGGCGAGCATGAGCGCCTCGCGGGAGCGCAGAGTGCCCTCCGACTCCTCCGTCTGGGGGCTGGCGGTGCCCGCCTCCTGGGCGGCGTGGCGTTCTTCGAGACCTTCGAAGAACACGGAAACCGGAACCCGGAAGAACTGCGCCAGCTTGAACAGCCGGCTTGCCGAAACCCGGTTGAAGCCACGCTCGTATTTCTGAAGCTGCTGGAAGGTCAGCCCCAGAGCCGACGCAACGTCGCTCTGACTCAGACCGGCGAGCATGCGCAACTCGCGCAGGCGCTGTCCGACGAACACATCGACCTCATTGAGGCCTTCCTTCTTTTCGCGTCCACGTCTTTTCACGGCATTCCCCCATCGGCAACGGTGGCAAAGCCCATGTCGCGCGAAGCAACATTCGGTTTTGCGTTGGAAAGATTCTGACGTGCTTGTGCCACGATCTTTTTGGTATCGGACAAGCGACCATTGCAACTCAGCTATGTCGTCGGTGTCGCAAAGTCAACCACCGTTGCGGGATTTACTACCTACGTCCAAACAAACCACAGAATAAGAATGGGTATATGCTCGCAATCCATTCGTTCTTTCGGGGTAATTTTTAATTGTCGGCTTCGGAAACGATCCGCCCACCGCGCTCTTTTAGCGAGCCCGATCCCCATTCCTCGCCCTACAGTCGGCAAAGAAGCGTTGCCGGCGCGCATCGGTAGGCACAATTTGCCGGGCACTGGGCAATTTCTGCCCACGGATTAACACTCTCTTCATCAAGACAGCCCAGCATGCACGGGAAAGCAGAGACCGGCGCGGTTTTTGCAGATTTCTTTTTTGCGTCTGCGAAATCAAGAACTTCCCGGACATCCACCGGGGCATCCGATCGGGGACTGGCGCGTGAACAACCTTCTGCAGACCTTGCGCAACCTGGGTCCCGCGCGCCTGGCCGCCATCGGCGGCGTCGGCCTGCTTTTGATCGGATTCTTCGTCTATCTGATGACGCGCCTCTCCACCCCGGAGATGGAGCTTCTCTACGCCGAACTCCAGCCCACCGAGGCCGCCGCCATCGCCAAGAAGCTGGAGGAGGCGAAGGTCCCCTTCACAGTGGACAAGACCGGCACGAAGATCATGGTCGCCGCCGAGCAGGTCGGGCCGACCCGCATGCGGATGGCCGCCGCCGGCCTGCCGTCGGGCGGCTCGATCGGCTACGAGCTGTTCGACAAGGGCGAAGGCTTCGGCGCCACCAGCTTCATGCAGAACATCAACCACCTGCGCGCCCTCGAAGGCGAGATGGCGCGCACGGTGCAGACGCTGAACGGCGTGCAGAGCGCCCGCGTCCATCTGGTGCTGCCCAAGCGCGAGCTGTTCGCCCGACAGCAGAACCCGGCGACGGCCAGCATCTTCATAAAGCTGCGCCCCGGCGCCCAGCTGTCGCGCGAGAACATCCAGGCGATCCAGCACCTGATCGCCGCCTCGGTGCCGAACCTCGACCCCAGCCGCATCTCCATCGTCGACGACAAGGGCACCCTGCTCGCCCGCGGCACCGGCAACGACAGCGCGGACGCCATGCTGGCCTCCGCGGAGGAGAAGAAGGTCGCCTACGAGAGCCGCGTCGCCCGCATCATCGAGGATCTGCTGGGCCGCACCGTCGGCTACGGCAAGGTGCGGGCGGAGGTGTCGGCCGACCTCGACTTCGACCGCATCACGACCCAGTCGGAAATCTTCGATCCGGAAAGCCAGGTCGTCCGCTCCACCCAGACGGTGACCGAGGCGAACGAGAGCCACGACCGCGACCCGCTGTCGCCGGTCACCGTGGACCAGAATCTGCCGACCGCGCAGTCGGGCAACAACGCCGGGCCGATCTCGCAGAACAAGCAGAACCGCAGCGAAGAGACGATCAACTACGAGATCAGCCGGACCACCAAGAACCACGTCCGCGAATCCGGGCAGGTCCGCCGCCTGTCGGTCGCGGTTCTGGTCGACGGCACCTACAGCCTGCCCAAGGACGGCAACCCGGCGGCCTACCAGCCGCGGCCGGAGCAGGAGCTTGAGAGCATCAAGGCGCTCGTCCGCTCCGCCGTCGGCCTCGACGCCGTGCGCGGCGACACGCTGGAAGTCATCAACATGCGCTTCTGGTCGCCGGAAGACGACATCCAGAAGCCGGAGGAGCTGTTCCTCGGCATGACCAAGGACGACCTGTTCCGCATCGCGGAGATGGTCGTGCTGGGCATCGTCGCTGTGCTGATCATCCTGCTGGTCATCCGCCCACTGATCACCCGTGCCTTCGAGAAGGCCGACCAGCAGGAGGAGGACGACATGGACCGCCTGCTGGCCGACCAGGGCGGCATGCCCGCCGCGCTGGCCGCGCCGACCGGCGCGCTGGCCCAGGATCTCGCCCTGGAGGCCGCCCAGGCCGACGAGGAGCTGGAGCAGATGATCGACATCAACCGCGTCGAAGGCCGCGTCCGCGCTTCCTCGCTGCGCAAGGTGGGCGAGATCGTGGAGAAGCATCCGGAGGAAGCGGTGTCGATCCTGCGCAACTGGCTGTATCAGGAGAGCTGACGCGATGAGTTCGGTCCGCAAGTTCCTGTTCGACGAGTCCTTCGACGTGGACGCGCCGCCGCGCCGCCAGCTCCAGGCCGACGACGACTATTTCGACAACATTCCCCTGCCGGAACCGGAGCCCGAACCGGAGCCGGAGCTGCCGCCCGAGCCGCCGCCCCCGGTGTTCGGCGAGGCCGATCTGGCCGCCGCCCGCGCCGAGGGCTATGCCGAGGGCGAGACCGCCGGAAAATCGGTGGGCTACGGCAAGGGGTTCGTGGACGGCAACAACGCCGGCCGCAAGGACGGCTACGAGCAGGCCCGCGTCGAGATCGAGGCGACGGTGCAGGCGCGGATCGCCAACGCGCTGGAAACCGTCGGCAACGGCGTGCAGCATCTGCTGAACGAGCATTACGCGACCAGCGCCCAGCGGGCCGACCAGCCCGTGCACATCGCGCTGGCCATCGTCCGCAAGCTGATGCCGGAACTGGCGCGGCGCGGCGGGCTGATGGAGGTGGAAGGGCTGGTCCGCGCCTGCCTGACCGACCTGATCGACGAGCCGCGCCTGGTGGTGCGCGTCGCCGACGACACGGTGGACGCGGTGCGCGAGCATCTCGACCAGGTGATCGCGGCCCGCGGCTTCGGCGCCAAGCTGATGGTGGTCGGCGATTCCGCGCTGGCGCCGGGAAGCTGCCGGATCGAATGGGCCGAAGGCGGGGTGGAGCGCGACACCGCCGGCCTGCTCGTCCAGATCGAACGGCGGATGGCCGGCCTGCTGGAGGCGCCGCCGGGCTGACGCCCCGGCGGACCGATGGCGGCGAACAGGATTTTTTTGAGGTTCTAAGGGCTTCTGGAGACTTCGATGGCCAAGGACAGCTTCTCCCTCGACGAGTTGGACGGCGGCGGCCGCAGCGACATTGCGGAGTATGAGACCGGCCTGGGTCCGGCCAAGGATCTGGAAGCGGTCTACGACATCCCCGTCCAGATCTCCGCCGTGCTCGGCAAATCGACCATGCAGGTCAGCCAGCTGCTCAAGCTCGGGCGCGGCGCGGTGGTGGAGCTGGACCGCAAGGTCGGCGAGGCCATCGACATCTACGTGAACAACCGTCTGGTCGCCCGCGGCGAGGTCGTGGTGGTGGAAGACCGGCTGGGCATCACCATGACCGAAATCATCAAGTCGGACCGCGGATGAGCCTCACACGAGACAGCGCCGAATCGTCCCGCCGGGGCGGGCGTTCGGCCCGCCCGCGCGGCGGGGTGGACATGGCGACGCTGGTCGGCCTGGCCGCCGCCGCCGTGGTCATCTTCGTCGCCATGGCGTCGGGCGGCAGTTTGCGCGCCTTCGTCGACCCGCCGTCGCTCATCATCGTGCTGGGCGGCACGCTGGCGGTCACCACCGCCTCCTTCTCGCTGTCCGACGTGGCCATCGCGTGGCGCGACGCCGGGGCGGTGCTGATCCACCGGACCAGCGACCCGCGCGGCGTGGCCCGGCAGGTGCTGCTGCTCGCCGAGGCGGCGCGGCGCGCGCCGGAGACGCTGCGCAACGTCCTGCCGGAGCTGAAGCACGAGTCCTTCCTGCACCGCTCGGTCACGCTGGTGGCCGAGGGGCTGCCGCCCGATGACATCGAGCGGATGCTGATCGGCGAGGTCGAGGCGTCGGGCGCCGGCAAGGTCAAGAGCGCCGGCGTGCTGCGCCGCGCGTCGGAGGTGGCGCCGGCCATGGGGCTGATCGGCACGCTGGTCGGCCTCGTCCAGATGCTGGGCAGTCTGAACGACCCGTCGAGCATCGGCCCGGCGATGGCGCTGGCCCTGCTGACCACCTTCTACGGGGCGGTGCTCGGCAACGTCGCGCTGGCGCCGCTGGCCGCCAAGGTGGAGCGGACGGCGGAAGAGGACGCGCTCGTCAAGACTCTCTACACCATCGGCGCGGTATCCATCGCGCGTCAGGAAAATCCGCGGCGTCTGGAGATGCTCCTGAACGCCGTTCTTCCGCCTGGAAAGCGGATTCAGTACTTCGACCGGGACTCCGACCGGGGTTCTCCGAGGGGAGCGTAAGATGCGTCTGCTGATCGTTGGAACGTTGGAAGGGTACATCACCGCCGCTGGCAAGATCGCCATGCAGCGCGGGGCGAAGGTGTCCCACACCGACAGCATCGCGGGCGCCCTGAACGCCCTGCGCGCGGCGGCGGGGGCGGACCTCGTGATGATCGACGTCAAACTCGACATCGCGACCTTCATCGAAAGCCTGAAGGCGGAACGGATCACCATTCCCGTGGTGGCCTGCGGCATCGGCACCGACGCGGCGGCGGCGGTGAAGGCGATCCGCGCCGGCGCGAAGGAATACATCCCCCTGCCCCCCGACGCGGAACTGATCGCCGCCGTGCTGGAAGCGGTGGCGGAGGAAAGCCACGCCATCGTCTGCCAGGACCCGGCCATGCTGGCGACCCTGCGGCTGGCGGACCAGGTGGCGCCCAGCGACGCCTCCGTGCTGATCACCGGCGAGAGCGGCACCGGCAAGGAGCTGATGGCCCGCTACATCCACCGCAAGAGCCGGCGCTCCGACGCGCCCTTCGTCGCGGTGAACTGCGCGGCCATCCCGGAGAACCTGCTGGAATCGGAGCTGTTCGGCCATGAGAAGGGCGCCTTCACCGGCGCCGTCGCCCGCCGGCTGGGCCGCTTCGAGGAGGCCAACGGCGGCACCCTGCTGCTCGACGAGCTGTCGGAGATGCACCCGCGGCTCCAGGCCAAGCTGCTGCGCGCCATCCAGGAGAAGGAGATCGACCGCATCGGCTCGTCCCAGCCGGTGAAGGTCAACGTCCGCCTGATCGCCACCTCCAACCGCAACCTGGAGAACGAGGTCCGCGCCGGCAACTTCCGCGAGGACCTCTATTTCCGCCTGAACGTCTTCAGCGTCGCCATCCCGTCCCTGCGCGAACGGCCGGCCGACATCCCGATGATCGCCGACCATTTCCTGAAGAAATACGCGCAGGCCAACGGGCTGGGCGAGAAGCGGCTGTCGGACGACGCGCTGCTGATGCTGCGCGCCCACCACTGGCGCGGCAACGTGCGCGAGCTGGAAAACACCATGCACCGCGCCGTGCTGCTCTCCAAGGCGGAGACGGTGGGGCCGGACGCGATCATGCTGACCAGCCAGATGCTCGCCCCGGAAGGCTCGGCGCAGGCGTCGATCCCGACCAATTCGCCGGTCGCCAACCCCTTCGCCGGACCGGGCGGCACGGTGCCGCAGGCGCCGCGCGGCTATGGGCAGCCGGCGCCCGGCTACCCGACCTCCTACGCACCGCCTCCGGGCCACGCCGCGGGAGCGGCGGCCTACGGCAACGCCGGGGCATCGTCCTACGGCAATGCCGGAGCGGCGCCCGGCGCCCCGGCCGTCCAGGGCCTCGTCGGGCGCACGGTGGCCGAGGTCGAGCGCGACCTGATCATCGGCACGCTGTCGCACTGCCTGGGCAACCGCACCCACGCGGCGAACATCCTGGGCATCTCGATCCGCACGCTGCGCAACAAGCTGAAGCAGTACAGCGAGGAGGGCGTGCCGGTGCCGCCGCCGGGCAGCGAGGAACGGGCGGCCTACTGATCCGCTGATCGGGGGAAAGGCGGAGGAGCGGCGGCATGGCACTGACCGAACACAATCCGGGCGCGCGAGCGGGCGGCGGCAACATGTCCGCGCTGACCGACATGGTGGCCGTCGCCAAGGGGGCGCTGAAGCGCGGCGACATCGTGATGGCGGCCGGCATCATGCTGATCGTCGTCGGGCTGATCCTGCCGCTGCCGCCGATGCTGCTCGACATGATGCTCGGGCTGAACGTCACCATCTCGATCCTGATCCTGATGGTGGTGTTGTTCATCGAAAAGCCGCTGGAGCTGTCGTCCTACCCAACCATCCTGCTCATCACGACGCTGCTGCGCCTGTCGCTGAACATGGCGTCGACCCGCCTGATCCTGACCCAGGGGCATGAGGGCACGGCGGCGGCGGGCCATGTGATCGAGGCCTTCGCCGGCTTCGTCATGGGCGGCGACTTCATCATCGGCGTGATCGTCTACGCGATCCTGACGATCGTGAACTTCAAGGTGATCACCGCCGGTTCGGGCCGCATCGCCGAAGTGGCGGCGCGCTTCACCCTGGACGCCATGCCCGGCAAGCAGATGGCCATCGACGCCGACCTGTCCGCCGGCATGATCGACGAGACCACCGCCCGCGCCAAGCGCAAGGAGCTGGAGGACGAAAGCGCCTTCTTCGGCTCCATGGACGGTGCGTCGAAGTTCGTGAAGGGCGACGCCGTCGCCGGCCTGATGATCATGTTCATCAACATCATCGGCGGCGTGTCGCTGGCGGTCCTGCGCTACGACATGCCGATCATGCAGGCGCTGGACACCTTCACCAAGCTGACCATCGGCGACGGCCTCGTCTCGCAGATCCCGGCGCTGGTCATCTCCATCTCCGCCGGCTTCCTGGTTTCGAAGGCTGGCACCGGCGGCTCCACCGACAAGGCGGTGGTCGGCCAGCTCACCAACCATGTCAGCGCGCTGGGCCTGTCGGCGGGTGCCATCGGCCTTCTGGCCCTGATGCCGGGCATGCCGATGCTGCCCTTCCTGCCGGTGGTCGCCGCCGTCGGGGCCGCCGCCTGGTATCTGCCGAAGATGCGCGCGAAGAAGGAGGCGGAGGAGGCGGAAGCCGCCGCCGCCGAGGCCGCGGGCATGGGCGGGCCGGGCGGCGGGGCCGCCCCGGTGGCCGACGAGCCGATCGCCACGGCGCTGGCCATCGACCTGATCCGGCTGGAGCTGGGCTACGGCCTGCTGTCGCTGATCAACCAGCCGCAGGCGGGCAGCCACCGGCTGACCGACCAGATCAAGGGGCTGCGCCGCCAGATCGCCGGCGAGGTCGGATTCGTCATGCCCGCCGTGCGCATCCAGGACAACCTCCAGCTTCCGCCCAACGCCTACATCATCCGCGTCAAGGAGATCGAGGCGGGGCGCGGCGACATCCGCCCGAACATGCTGCTGGTCATGGACCCGCGCGGCGAGGCGATGAGCCTGCCGGGCGAGCAGACGGTGGAGCCGACCTTCGGCCTGCCGGCCATCTGGATCGAGCCGGGCTACCGCGAGGAGGCTCTGTTCAAGGGCTACACGGTGGTCGACCCGTCCACGGTCATCACCACGCACCTGACCGAACTCATCAAGGACAACATGCCGGAGCTGCTGTCCTTCACCGAGACTCAGAAGCTGCTGGACGAGCTGGACAAGGAGCACCAGAAGCTGATCGCCGACGTGGTGCCGGCGCAGATCACTGTGGGCGGATTGCAACGGGTGTTGCAGAACCTGCTTGCAGAACGGGTTTCGGTACGCGATCTTGCGACCATTCTGGAGGGCGTGTCCGAAGCGGCAAGCCAAACCCGCAGCATCACGCAGATCACCGAGCATGTGCGCACGCGCCTGGCGCGGCAGATCTGCGACGCGAACATCAACGAGATGGGAGTCATCCCGCTCGTCACCCTGTCCCCCGAATGGGAGCAGGCGTTCGCGGAATCGCTGGTGGGCGATGGCGACGACCGGCAACTGACGATGGCGCCGAGCCGGCTTCAGCAATTCATCACTTCGGTCCGCCAAACCTTCGAGCGACACGCCATGATGGGCGAGACCCCCGTCCTGTTGACCAGCCCCCTGATCCGTCCCTTCGTCCGCTCGATCGTCGAGCGGTTCCGGCCGGCCACCGTGGTGATGTCGCAGAACGAGATCCACCCCAAGGCGCGGATCAAGACCCTGGGGCAGATCTGATGCAGGCCATGACGAACCAGTGTGACGGGCGGGGAGCGGGCCGATGCGGCTGAAGTCGTTCCACGCCAAGTCCATGTCCGAAGCCATGCGCATGGTCCGCCAGACGCTGGGCGACGATGCCATCATCGTCGCCACGCGCGAGGAGGACGGCGGCGGCGTTCGCGTGACCGCGGCGGTGGAGGACGACGATCTGCTGATGGCGCAGGCGCGCACGGCCCAGCCGACCCGGACCGCCCGCCCCGTTGTGGTGGTCGAGGAGGAGCCGGAGATCGACGTGGGCGAGGTGGTGGCCGACGTGCTGCACCGCCACGGCGTCCCCGCCGCGCTGGCCGAGCAGCTGATCGACGCCGCCGCCGGGCTGGACACCGACGACCCCGCGCTGGCGCTGGGCGCCGCACTCGACTCCATGTTCACCTTCAGCCCGCTGCAGGACCGGCGCGGCGGCAACAAGCCGCTGATCCTGGTCGGCCCGCCGGGCAGCGGCAAGACGCTGATCGTCGCCAAGCTGGCCGCCCAGGCGGTGTTCCGCAAACGCTCGGTCGGCGTGATCACCACCGACACGGTTCGCGCCGGCGGCATGGAACAGTTGGCCGCCTTCACGCGTCTGATGAAAATCAAACTGGCGACGGTGGAGGACCCCGACGCGCTCGCGGGCGCGTTCGAGGTCAGCCGCGGTGCCGACGTCGTCCTGGTGGATACCGCCGGGCGCAACCCCTACAACCGGGAAGACATGGCCGACCTCAAGGCCTTGCTGTCCGCCGGGGTGGCCGAGCCGATTCTCGTGCTCCCCGCCGGGCTGGACGCCATGGAAGCCGCCGACATCGCCCAATCCTTCAAGGCGCTGGGCGTGCGGCGGATGCTGATCACCCGTCTCGACATGGCGCGTCGGCTGGGCAGCCTGCTCGGCACCGCGCACCGTTCGCGCATGGCCTTCTGCAACGCCAGCGTTTCCTCCAAGGTGGCCGAGGGGCTGACACCGCTGAACCCGGTGGCCTTCGCCCGCCTGATGATGCCCGCCGAGGACAAGGCGGCGCGCAACCGGCCCAAGCCGGCGGCCCCCGCCAAGACCAAAGCCGTTCGTTCTTCGTCGAGGACCATCCCATGACCGATCCGGTGTTTCCGGCCGCCCTCAAGAACGTTCACCCGCTGCGCGGTGCCAACGTCATCGCCGTGGCCAGTGGAAAGGGCGGCGTCGGCAAGACGTGGTTCTCGATCACGCTCGCCCACGCGCTGACCAAGATGGGCAAGAACTCGCTGCTGTTCGACGGCGACCTCGGCCTCGCCAACGTCGACATCCAGCTCGGCTTCCAGCCCAAGAACGATCTGGGCGCGGTCATCAACGGCGACGTGACGCTGGGCCGCGCGGCCCAGCGCTACACCGAGGGCGGCTTCGACATCATCGCCGGCCGCTCCGGCTCGGGGACGCTCGCCCAGTTGCCGAGCCAGCGCCTGTCCGGCCTGCGCAACGACCTGATGGAGCTGGCCCGGCGCTACGACTGCGTCATCATGGACATGGGCGCCGGCGTCGACCGCACGGTGCGCACCCTGTCCGGCCCGGCCGGGACGACGCTGGTGGTGACGACGGACGAGCCGACCTCGCTGACCGACGCCTACGCCTTCATCAAGCTGACCCACGCCACCAACCCCACCGCCGACCTGCGCGTCGTGGTAAACATGGCGCAGAGCGTGAAGGACGGCGAGCGCACCTACGGCACCATCCTGAAGGCCTGCCAGAACTTCCTGAAATACAAGCCCGCCCTGGCCGGCATCATCCGCCGCGACCTGAAGGTGCGCGACGCCATCCGCAACCAGTCGCCGCTGCTGACCCGCTCCCCCAGCTCCGACGCTGCGCGGGACGTGCTGGCCATCGCCCAGCGGCTTCTGAACGGCCAGTAAGGCCGGGATGGGGGGCGCCCTTCCTCCCACAGCCGCCGGCGCGCCCGCCGCCCCGGCGGCGGCCACCCCCGCGCCCGCCCCGGTGACGGTCGCCGAGGGCACGGTCAAGGCCCTGCCGGAGCGGTTGCAGGACATCGCCCGCCCGGTGGTGCTGACCGGCACCGTCGTCGGCACCACGCCGGAGGGCTTGGCCCGCGTGCGCACCCAGGCCGGCGAGCTGCTTGTGCAGACCCCGACGCCGCTGCCCGCCGACAAGCCGGTGACACTCCAGATCACCCCGGCGCAGGTGCTGCTGGAGCAGGCGGCATCGACCGACCCCGCTGCGGCCTCCCCCACCCAGAGTCTCGCGGCGAAGGTCCTGGTGCTGACCCAGGGCACCCAGACCATGGCGCCGGCCACACCACCTCACGCACCAAGCTCACCGACGGCCGGCGGGCCGCCGCAGGCCGTTCCCGGCCAGACCGGAACGACGTCCCCCCAGGGCTCCGCGACGCCGGTGGTGATCCTGCCCAGCCCGGGGTCCGCCACGCCGACAATAGGACCAACGGGCCAGCCGCTTCCCCTGCTGCTGCCGGGAACCGTCGTCCCCGCGCTGGTCATCGCCGCGGCACCGAAGCCCCCGGCCCCGCCGGGCGCGGCCCTGCCCGGCCAGCCCACCGCCACACCGGCGGCACCCGCTCCCCTCCCCGTCACCGACGGCGGCCAAGCTCCGCCACCGACACAAGCCGGTCAGCCCAACGCGGCCCCCACCCCGCAGGCGCCGTCCACGCCTTCCAGCGCATCGCCGCTCCCCGGCAAACCGATGCTCGACACCACGGTGGAACTCGGCGGCGATGCGGCGCATCCCGGAGGGGACCTCCCGGAGGTTGCCTCCCCCACGAAACCGACCCTCGCGAAACCTGCCGGGGAACCGGTCCTGACCCAGGGCGGCACCGTCGCTCTCAAGATCCTGACCGTCACGCCCCCGCCGGACCAGCCGCAGGCAGCCCCGCCGGACGACGGGTCTCCGCCATCGGACGGCCAGAGCGCCGGCAACCCGCTCCGCAAGGACGGCGCCCCGACCCAACCCGGTTCTCCGCCCCCGGCGGCACCGCAATCGGCCCCTGCCTCGCCCCGCAGCACCGCAACCCCCACCGCAGCGCCCGCGATGCCCAGCACAGACTCCGGCGCTTCCCCGGCAACGCCGGAGACGCCCGACGGGCCGGTGCTGAAGGGCACGGTGGCCGGCAGCACGCCGCAGGGCCAGCCGATCCTCGCCACGCCGCAGGGCATGCTGGCACTCAACGTCCAGGCGAGCCTGCCGCAGGGCAGCGCCGTCACCGCCGCCTTGACCGACCCCGCCAAGGCGCTCCAGACCGCGCCGCCCCCGCTCGCCGCCGAGCCGGGACCGCTGAGCGAGCGGGACTGGCCCGCCATGCGCCAGCTCCTGGCCACCCTCGCCGGAGTGGACCGCTCCGCCGCGCAGGCGCTGATCGGCACGGTGATGCCGCAGCCGAACCGCAAGCTCGGCGCGGCGATGAGTTTCTTCCTGTCGGCGATCCGCGGCGGCGACGCCCGCGGCTGGCTGGGCGAGGACGCCGCCGCCGCCCTGGAGAAATCCGGCCAGGGGAGCCTGCTATCCCAGTTGGAGCGCGAATTCCGCAGCCTTCAGCAGCAGGCCGGCGATCCCCTTCCCGGCGACTGGCGCCCCTACACCCTGCCGATGATGGACGCCAACGGGCTGCTCCCGATCAAGCTGCACATCCATCCCATAAATTCGGAAGAGGATGGCAAGACGGGCCGTAAGGGCGGCGACAAGGGGAGCCGCTTCCTGCTCGACCTCGACCTCAGCCGCCTCGGCCCCATGCAGCTCGACGGGCTGGTGCAGCCCAACCGGTTCGACCTGATCCTGCGCAGCCACACCCCGCTGTCGCCGGAGATCCGCCTGGACCTGATCCAGATTTTCGCGGACAGCATCCGTGCCGTCGGCTACATCGGCGGCTTGTCCTTCCAGTCCGGCGCCAAATGCTGGGTCAAGCTGACCCGGACCGGGGCCGGCGGCAGCAGCTACACCGCCTGACGAACCCGGACGCCATGCACCGCCGCGAGTTTCTGACCACCGCCACCAACCCGGACGCCCGCCACGATTATCTGGTGGAGTTGCACGGGGAACCGGCACCCGGCACCCGCCTGACCCTGCGCTACGTTCCCGACCGCGCGGTCGCCACGCCGGACGGCGTCGCCGCTTATCTCGGCGCCCTTTCCGGAAGCGCGGCAACCGCCGGGCCGGAGGCGCTGGCCGTCGCCGTTCTCGACGACCTGAACAACGAGTTGATTCCCCGCTGGGTCGAAGTCACGGTGGAGCGGACCCTGCCTGTCCGTCAGCGCGTGGTCATCGAGGACCGTCAGCCCGGTTGGGAGAACCCGCATCTTTTCTCCCGGATGCGGCGCGTCTGATCCCCCACGCCACACCCCGGCGTGCGTTCGGCATGGCTGCACCGCGCCAAGTCACAGCTTTCGCCGCTTGATTTCCTCAACCCGCATGAGAATAAAGCGGGTCGGTCGGTGCGTGGATGAGTCTGGTGAAACGTACACGGATATTAAGACGCGCCCAAACCCTCTGGGCGCGCGTCGGGCTTCGCGCACGCCTCGAAGCCTTCATCCTGCTCGCCCTTCTTCCGATGGTGGGTCTGGTCGTCGTGCTTCTGCTTCAAGAGCGCAGCCAGGACATCGAGCGGGCGCGTGAGGCCACCCGCCTGCTGGCCGACCGGGGAGCGCAGCAGCAAGCGCAGATCGTGCAGCAGGCCCACAGCGTCCTCCAGCTTCTCACCCTGGTCCCCGACATCCGGGAGGCGAGTCCCGAACGTTGCGCGACGATGTTGAAACAGGCGACCAACCTTTACCCTTGGAGCACCGGGTTCGCGCTGTTCAACCCCGATGGCAACCTGTTGTGCAGCAGCAACAGGAATCGGCCCATGAACGTGGCCGATCGTGACTATTTCCGTAAAGCCCTGGCGACGCGCGGCTTCACGGTCAGCAACTTTCTGATCGGCCAGAACAGCAAGCAGCCGCGCGTGGTCACCGCCCTGCCGATCCTCGATGACGACGGGTCGGTCAGCCGCATGCTGGTGGCGGGGGTGGATCTGGGCTGGCTCGCGGAGTTGTCCACGGAGATCGCCCACGAGTCCGGTGGCATCGTGTCGCTGTTCGATTCACAGGGGACGATCCTCGCCCGTGTTCCGGACCCGCAGGGTCTCGTCGGCCAACCGATGGCCGATCATCCGATGCTCCGCAGCATCCTGCGGGAAGAGGTGGGCATCATCGAAGGCGAGGGCCTGGACGGCGTTCCCCGGATCAGCGGTTTCTCGACCCTGGAGGAAACCGGCGCCAAGATCGTCGTCGCCGTCGCGCGCGACGACATTCTGGCGGCGGCCGACCGGAACCTGATGCTGGGAACCGGCGTCATGGCCGGCGTGGTGCTCCTCATCGCCGGAGGTGTCTGGGTGCTGATGGAGGTGATGGTCCTGCGCGGTCTGCGGGACCTCAAGGCGTCGGCGGCGTTCCTATCCTCGGACCTCTTCGATCCCAACGCCCCCTGCATCCCGGCGCCGCTCCACACGTCGGAGATCGGTCAGGTCGCCCAAGCGATGCGGACGATGGGGCGGACGCTGAGCGCCATCGCCTTCGAGGATCGCCTGACCGGGCTCGCCAACCGTCGTTTCTTCGAGGCTCACGTGGAACGCCTTCGGGAACAGCCCGCACAGGATCGCGATCCGCTCGCGATCCTCTACATCGACCTCGACGGGTTCAAGCCGATCAACGACGAGCACGGTCACCACACCGGTGACATCGTGCTGAAGGAAATCGGAACCCGGCTGGGGCGTTGCGTGCGCCAAGGGGACTTCGCCGCGCGCCTCGGCGGCGACGAGTTCGCGGTGCTGCTCGCGCTGCCGGACGGCCAACAGGGGCATTACGCCCTGGACGTCGCCAGACGGATCATCGACAGCGTGTCCGCCCCGATCCGGGTGGACGACCTGGACATCCAGATCGGCTGCAGCATTGGTGTTGCGCTGTGGCCGACGGACGCGGCGGACCTGACCTTGGCGCTTCAGAACGCCGACCGGGCGCTGTACGCCGCCAAACGCGCCGGCCGCGCGCGCGTGGTGTCCTATTCGGATCTTCCCACCGACACCGCCCTGGCAACCTGAGCGGGCCGGGCCGGTCGAAGCGGGACGTCAGGATTCGACGCTGCTCTCCTCCTGCTGGCGGCGGCGGAAGCCGACCAGCGCGGTCTCGTCCAGCATGGTGGCTTCCTTGCGCTTCAGCTTTTCCTTCTCGCGCTTCAGCCGCTCCTCCTCGGCCAGCTCGTAGCGCTTCAGCTCCTGGAAGGCTTCGGCCATCTCGTCGGTGGCGACGGCGATCTGGGCTTCCACCTGCCCCATGGACTGGGTCAGCCGCTTGCCGCGCTCCATCGCCGCCTGGATGTAGTTGCTGTAGGTGAAGGCGTATTCGACGTTGCCGCGGGCGGTGTCGCGCTCCGCCGCGATCTCCTCCTTCAGCCGCTCGATCTCGGCCTGGAGCCGGTCGGCGAGGTTCTGGAGTTCCGCCAGCGCCCGGCGCTTCTCGTCGAGCTTCCACTTCTGGAGGCGGATGATGGTCTTCAGACTGCTCATTCTTGCGGCGGCCACTGTTCAATGCCGAAGATGGCGGCGAGCTGGGCGTAGCTGTTGTCGAGGTCGGTCGCCTCGCGCTTGCCCTGCTTCAGGAACGCCTCCAAGGCCGGCTGGAAATGGATGGCCTCGTCCACCTGCGGGTCGGTGCCCTTGCGGTAGGCGCCCAGGCGGATCATCTCCGCCATGTTGTCGTAGGACGACATCAGCCGCCGCGCGTGGTTGACCAGCTCGTTCTCCATGGGGGAGTTGCAGCCGGGCATGGTGCGCGACACGCTGCGCAGGATGTTGATGGCCGGGTAGCGTCCGCGCTCGCCGATCTGACGCTCCAGGACGATGTGGCCGTCCAGGATGCCGCGCACGGCGTCGGCGATGGGCTCGTTGTGGTCGTCGCCCTCCACCAGCACGGTGAACAGGCCGGTGATGGAGCCCGACCCGCTGAGGCCCGGCCCGGCGCGTTCCAGCAGGCGCGGCAGCTCGGCGAAGACGGTCGGGGGGTAGCCCTTGGTCGTCGGCGGCTCGCCGGCCGACAGGCCGATCTCGCGCTGGGCCATGGCGAAGCGGGTCACGCTGTCCATCATGCACAGCACGTTGCAGCCGGCGTCGCGGAAGGCCTCCGCCACGGCCAGCGTCATGTAGGCGGCCTGACGGCGCATCAGCGGCGCCTCGTCGGAGGTGGCGCAGACCACGACGCTGCGCGCCAGCCCCTCCTCCCCGAGATCCTCCGTGATGAATTCCTGAAGCTCGCGCCCGCGTTCGCCGATCAGCCCGATCACCGCGACCTCCGCGCCGGAGAAGCGGGCGAGCATCGACATCACCGACGACTTGCCGACGCCGGAGCCGGCGAAGATGCCCATGCGCTGGCCGCGGCAGCAGGTGAGGAAGGCGTTGATCGCGCGGATGCCCAGGTCCAGCTTCTCGCCCACGCGGGCGCGGGAATGGGCGGGCGGCGGGTTGTTGCGGATGGGAACGCCGTGCGTTCCCTTGGGCAGGGGCCCCTTGCCGTCCACCGGTTCGCCCAGCGCGTTGATGACGCGGCCGAGCCACGCCTCCGTCGGAAAGACCATGGGCTGGCTGTCCGAGACCAGCGCGCGGCAGCCCAACCCGACCCCGTCGATGGAGCCGAAGGGCATCAGCAGCGCGCGTCCCTGGCGGAAACCGACCACCTCGCAGGGGACCTGCCGGCCGTCGCGGGATTCGACGATGCAGCGCCCGCCCACCGACAATTCCTTCTCGATCCCCCCGACCTCGACCAGCAGGCCGAGCACGGCGGTGACCCGCCCGAACCGGCTGCAGCCGGAGACGGACTCGATTTCCTGAAGGATGCGGGCGACGTCGGCGGGCACGGTCTTGCGGATCAGCGAACGGGAATGGGACGGGTGAGCCGGGCGCGGACGGCGCAATTTGCGGTGGGCCGGGAGTCCGCCGCCATGCCGCCCGCGTCATGCTCGTCCAAAAACATTAACGTTAAATGAAGTGCTATGCCTCTGGCGTTAAGCTGAATCGTCTGTTAACTTGTGTAAACAGACCCGCCGATCTGTTAAGGGAATTGGTTAAAGAACTGCGGGAAAGCAACGCCGCATCGGAAGCCAGAAACGCGCCATCTAACATCGGGATACCGCCATGAGGGTTCTGCTGGTCGAAGACGACTCCTCCACGGCCAAGAGCATCGAACTGATGCTCCAGTCGGAAGGCTACATCGTCGACTCTACCGACCTCGGTGAGGATGGACTCGAAATCGGCAAGTTGTACGATTACGACATCATCATCCTCGACCTGATGCTGCCGGACATCGACGGCTACGAGGTGCTGCGCCGCCTGCGCGCCGCCCGTGTGACCACGCCGATCCTCATTCTTTCCGGCCTGTCGGAGCTGGACCACAAGATCAAGGGTTTGGGCTTCGGCGCCGACGATTATCTGACCAAGCCCTTCGACAAGCGCGAGCTGATCGCCCGCATCCAGGCGATCGTCCGCCGCTCCAAGGGCCATTCCGACAGCATCATCCGCACCGGCCGCCTGACCGTGAACCTGGACACCCGCACGGTGGAGGTGGACAACCAGCCGCTCCACCTGACCGGCAAGGAATACGGCATCCTGGAACTGCTGTCCCTGCGCAAGGGCACGACCCTGACCAAGGAGATGTTCCTGAACCATCTCTACGGCGGCATGGACGAGCCGGAGCTGAAGATCATCGACGTCTTCGTCTGCAAGCTGCGCAAGAAGCTGGCGGCGGCGACCCAGGGCGACAATTACATCGAGACGGTGTGGGGCCGCGGCTATGTGCTGCGCGACCCGCACGAGGACGCGTCCCCAATCCCCCGCGTCCCGCACCAGCAGGCGCAGGCGGCCGGCTGACCGCCGACCGCCCGTCACCGTTGACAGTCATTTTGGTGAACGGCCCTGGCGAACGGCGGGCTCGGGCCCGCCACGACCATGGTCACTCCTGCCAGAAGGCCTTGTCGGTCTCCCGGCGGGCTTCGGTGCGGCTCAACCCGACATCGCGCAGCAGATGATCGTCCAGCGCCGCCAGGGAGCGGCGCTGCCGGTGGCGCTCGATCATTCCCAGAACCTCGCCGAACGCCCGCTCGGCAAAGCGTCGCGCGCCGCCGAGAGACACCATGCCCCGGTCTGAGGAAACGGCGCCCAGCGCTCTCCTGCTCATGATCCGACACTCCGCTTAATGATTTCCGTCCCCTAGAAATGACCTGGAAGCGGCTTGTCCGCAAAGGATGCTTTCTCTAACCTGCATGAGAGAATTTCATGCGGCTGGGCAACAATCCGGCGGCAACAACCCGGCGGATGCGGACCCATGCAGATCCCTCCCCTCAACGGCCTGCGCGCTTTCGAAGCGGCGGCGCGCCATCTCAGCTTCACCCGCGCGGCGGAGGAGCTGAACGTCACCCAGAGCGCGATCAGCCACCAGATCCGCACGCTGGAGGATCGGCTGGGCATCCGGCTGTTCCGCCGGCTGAATCAGGCGCTGGTTCTGACCGACGCCGGCCAGCTCCTGCTGCCCAGCGTGCGCGACGCCTTCGCGCGGCTGGCCACCGGCCTGGAGCGGGTGATGGAGCATGAGCGCTCCGGCGTGCTGACAATGAGCGTCTCGCCCTCCTTCGCCAGCCGCTGGCTGATGAGTCGCATCGGACGCTTCCGCGCTCGCCACCCGGAAATCCACCTGCGCATCAGCGTCAGCCAGCACGAGATCGATTTCGAACGCGAAGCCGACATCGACATCGGGCTTCGCCATGGCCTGGGGTTGTGGGAAGGGTTGAGGGCCGACCGCTTCCTCGACGACGCGGTGTTTCCCGTCTGCAGCCCGGCCCTGCTGCAAGGCCCGATGCCGCTGCGCCAGCCCGCCGACCTGCGCCATCATGTCCTGGTCGAGGAGACCGGCCACAGCTATTGGGCGACGTGGCTCGCCATGGCCGGGCTCGGCGACCTGAAGCCAAGCTCGGAGATGGTCTTCGACGAGATCGGCATCGCCATCGAAGCCGCGGAGAACGGCCAAGGCATCGCGATGGCGCGCGGCACCCTGGTGCTGGAGGAGTTGGCGAGCGGGCGGCTGACCCGGCTGTTCGACCTCGCCCTGCCGGGAGACTTCGGCTACTACCTCGTCTGCCCGGAGGTGACCGCCGACCGGCCCAAGATCGCCGCCTTCCGCCGTTGGATCATGGAGGAAGGCGCCGCCGACCGTCTTACCGTCACGCCGCCTTGAACCACGCCCTTTTCAATCAAACAGCCGCCTTGAGGCCGCTCGGCACCTGGAAGCCGCCCAGGCTGTAGAGGCCGCGCTGTCCATCCACCGGCTTGAAGCGGTCGGTGATGCCCAGAACGGTTTCCGCACCGCCGAGATAGAGCACGCCGTCCTGCGGCATCTGGCGGGCGATCGCCTCCAGCACCTTGGTCTTGGTCGGCTGGTCGAAATAGATCAGCACGTTGCGGCAGAAGACGATGTCGAACTGCCCCAGCACGGACAGGTCGCCCAGCAGATTGAACTCGCGGAACGAGGCCATCTGGCGGAGCTGCTGGCTGATCTGCCACTTGTCGCCCTGCTGCTTGAAATGCTTCACCAGCATTTGAATCGGCAGGCCACGCTGGACCTCGAACTGGGTGTAGATGCCCGACTTGGAGCGTTCCACCATCTCCGCCGAGATGTCGGTGCCGACGATCTCGATCCGCCAGCCGGCCAGCTTCGCCGCATCCTCGTTCAGCAGCATGGCCAGCGAGTAGGCTTCCTGCCCGGACGAGCAGGCCGCCGACCAGATGCGGATCGACCGCTTCGCCGCGCGCGCCGCCATCAGCTTCGGCAGGACGATCTGCTTGAACTGGTCGAAGGGCTTCTGGTCGCGGAAGAAGGACGACTCGTTGGTCGTCATCGCCTCCGTGATGTCGCGCAGCAGGGCTTCGTCCTTGCGCGTCCGCACGGTGGCGGCCAGTTCCTCCAGCCCCTTCATGTTCCACTTGCGCGCCACCGGCATCAGCCGGGATTCGAGCAGGTAGGCCTTGTCCCGGGTCAGGACCAGACCGGAACGCTGCTTGAGCAGCGTGGAGAACATGTCGAAATCTTCGACTCTCATGCTGCCCTCGATGCGAACTTGCGGATGTAGGGACCGATTTCCTTGAGCGGCAGCACCGCGGAGCAGATGCCCGCCTGGGCAACGGCGCCCGGCATGCCCCACACGACGCTGGACGCCTCGTCCTGCGCGATCAGGGTGCCGCCGGCGTTCACCACCTCGGTGCAGCCCTTCAGCCCGTCCTGCCCCATGCCGGTCAGGATGCAGGCCAGAACCTTGCGCCCGCCGAAGGCGCGGAGGATGGACCGCATCATCGGGTCCACCGCCGGACGGCAGAAATTCTCGGGCGGGTCCTTGGTCAGCGAGATCACGTTGGCGCCCGCGCGCTGGGTCACCAGCATGTGGAAGTCGCCCGGCGCGATGTAGCAACGCCCCGACACGATCGGCTCGCCGTCCTTCGCCTCCTGGGCGTTCAGCCCGCACTGGCGGGTGATGTGCTCGGCCAGGATGGTGGTGAAGGTCGCCGGCATGTGCTGGGTGATCAGGATCGGCTGGGTGACGCCGGCCTTCAGATGGGAGAGCACCTCGAACAGCGCCTGCGGGCCGCCCGTGGAACTGCCGATGGCGATGACGTCCGGCTTCACCTGGCCGACGGAACCGACGGCCGGGGCCGGGCGCAGCGTGACGGGCGGCGGCTCGCGCTTCAGGAAGGCGGCGGGCACCGGGGTCAGCGGGCGCAGCTCGCCGCGGGTGCGGGATCCGGCGCGGCGCGCGGCGGCGCCCAGCGCCTTGACCTTCGACACCAGCTCGCGCTTGAAGGCGTCCGCCCCGCCGATCTCGCGGGTGGAGGTCGGCTTGGGGATATAGTCGGCCGCCCCCGCGGAGAGGCAGCGCATGGAAATGTCGGCCCCGCGCAGCGTCAGCGTGGAGGCCATGATGATCTTCACCTGCGGCGCCACCGCCAGCAGCTTCGGGATGGCGGTCAGCCCATCCATCACCGGCATCTCGATGTCGAGGACGATGACGTCGAGCGAGTTGCGCTGCAGGGCGTTGACCGCCATCTGGCCGTCGCCGACCGACGCGACCACGCGGATTTCGGTGTCGCCTTCCAGAGCACGGGTCAGAAGACCGCGGATCACGGCGGAATCGTCGACCACCATCACCCGGACGGGATCGCCGCCGGCCGCACCGGTGGGATGGCCCGCCGGTGCGGGGGGGGGAGGCCTGCCGAAACGATCGGACATAACGCAATCAGCCTTTCAGGGTCGGAGCGGTGCGCGTCGCGGGGGTCCCGCCCGTCACAGCAGCCCGACCTGCTCAAACTTGGTCTGGATGATGTCGCTGTCGAACGGCTTCATGATGTACTCGTTCGCCCCGGCGGACAGCGCCTCCTGGATGTGGGCGAGGTCATTCTCCGTCGTGCAGAACACGACCTTGGGAATGTCCCCGCCGCTCATCTTGCGCAGACGGCGCAGGAACTCGATTCCGGTCATCACCGGCATGTTCCAGTCCAGCAGGATGGCGTCCGGCATCTTCTGCGCGCAGGCCTCCATGGCCTGCTTGCCGTCCTCCGCCTCGGTGCAGGCGAAGTGCAGCTCTTCCAGGATCTTCCGCGCGACCTTGCGGACCACGCGGCTGTCATCGACGACCAGACAAACTTTCATGGTGAACGGGCCTCAGGCTTCGCTTTGCACACCGACCGGGGTTTCGCCTCAGGCCGCTTCCATCGTGGTGAAGTTCAGCAGACGCGGCACGTCCAGGACGACCATGAGCTGGCCGTTCAGGCGGTAGATGCCCGTGGACACCTCGCGCCAGCGCGGGTCGAGTGTGGCCGGGTTGCGCTCGAAGTCATCGTTGGAGAGGCTCAGCACCTCCCCCACCGAATCGACCATCAGGCTGTAAAGCTCGCCGCGCAGGTCCACCACGATGGACATGCCCGGCTTGTCCTTCGGGCGCGATGTCAGGCCGAGCCGCAGGCGCACGTCGATGGCAGTGACGATGCGACCGCGCAGGTTCAGCGAACCGGCGACCTCCGGCGGGGCCAGCGGGATGCGGGTGATCCGCTGGTGCCCCAGGACGTCCTGAACCTGCAGGACCGGGATGCCGAACAGCTGGTCGGCGATCGTCATGGTCACATAGTCCTGGCTGCCACCGGAGGTGATCTCGTCGCCCTTGGACTTCTTGGTGGTGGCGGGCAGCTTGGCGTTGCTCATGCGGCACCTTTCTGCTCGGACAGGGTCTGCTGCAGCGCGTACAGCAGCGCGTCACGGTCGAACTTGGCGACATAATCGGTGAACCCGGCCTGACGGCCGCGGTCGAGGTCGCGTGGGGAGGCGTGGCTGGACAGGGCGACCATCGGCGTGCCGCTCCAGCGGGTGCCGCCCTGGCGGACCGCCTCGGCGAAGTCGAAGCCGCTCATCCCCGGCATCTCGATGTCGGAGACGATGACGTCGAAGTCCTCGCCCGCCTCGCACAGCGCCAGCGCCTCGTTGGCGTTCTCCACGGCGGTGACGTCGTAGCCGGCGACCGACAGCAGCGGGGTCAGCAGGTTGCGGAAGAAGGGGCTGTCGTCGACGAGCAGCACGCGCTGGAGCGCCTTCTCCTCCTCGTACGCATCGGTCGAGGACGAGCCGAACCAATCCTTGTAGGCCTGGGTCAGGAAGAAGCCCGCGTCGATCACGTCCGTCGCCTTGCCGGCGATGATCGCCGAGCCCATCAGGCCCGGACGGTCGGCGGTGAGCTGCACCACCAGACGCTCCTCCACGATGTCGACGATCTCGTCGACGATCAGGCCCATCGAGCGGTCGCCGTCGGCGAAGACCAGAACCGGCTGGCGGCCTTCCTGGCCGATCATGAAGCCCGGATCGATCGGCACCAGCGGCATCAGCTTGCCGCGGTACTGGACCACCGGCATGCCGTTGGACGATTCGACGCTGGCGAGGTCCACATCCTCCAGGCGGGCCACCAGCGACAGCGGCACCGCCTTCGGCGCTCCGGCCCCGGCGCGGAACAGCAGGAGGGCCATCTTGTCCTCCTGGCGGGTCGCCTGGACGGAGGTCGCCTCCTTCGACGCGGTCTCGCCCATGGCCATCTCGCCGGTCGCCGACGCGATGCCGTTGGGGTCGAGGATCATGATGACCGAGCCGTCGCCGAGGATGGTGTTGCCCGAGAACATCTCGATGTGGCGCAGGATGGGCGCCACCGGCTTCACCACGATTTCCTCGGTGTCGAACACGCGGTCGACCATGATGCCGAAGGTGTAGGTGCCGACCTGCGTGACCACGATGAAGGTCTCGTCGGTCTTCTTCTCCCCGCCCTCCTGGTCGTCCAGCCGCAGCAGCTCCTGCAGCGAGACCAGCGGCAGCAGGCGGTTGCGCAGGCGCAGGACCGGCGTGCCTTTCAGCCGCTCGATGGTGTGCTCGCTGTCGGCGGCGGCGCGCACCAGCTCGACCACGCTGATCTGCGGGATGGCGAAGCGCTCGCCGGCGCACTCCACGATCAGGGCGGAGACGATGGCCAGCGTCAGCGGGATCTTGATGACGAAGGTCGAGCCCTTGCCCTGCTGGGACTTGATCTCGATCGTGCCGCCGATCTTCTCGATGTTGGTCTTGACCACGTCCATGCCGACGCCGCGGCCCGACACGTTGGTGACCTTCGCCGCGGTCGAGAAGCCCGGCTTCATGATGAACTGGATGATCTGCTGGTCGGACATCGCCGCCAGCTCGCCTTCCGAGGCCATCCCGTTCTGGATCGCCTTCTGCTTGATCCGGTCGATCGCCAGGCCCTTACCGTCGTCCTGGATCTCGATGATGATGTGGCCGCCCTCGTGGTAGGCGTTCAGCGTGATGCGGCCGGTCTCCGACTTGCCCGCGCGCACACGGTCGGCGGGCACCTCCAGGCCGTGGTCGGCGGAGTTGCGCACCATGTGCGTCAGCGGGTCCTTGATCAGCTCCAGCACCTGGCGGTCCAGCTCGGTGTCGGCGCCGAGCATCTGGAGGTCGATCTTCTTGCCCAGTTCGTGCGACAGGTCGCGCACCAGACGCGGCAGCTTGGCCCAGGCGTTGCCGATGGGCTGCATGCGCGTCTTCATGACGCCTTCCTGCAGCTCCGACGTCACGTGGTTCAGGCGCTGCAGCGGGGCGGCGAACTCGCTCTCCTTCTGCGACCGCAGGATCTGGAGCAGCTGGTTGCGGGTCAGCACCAGCTCCGACACCATGGTCATCAGGTTTTCGAGCAGGTCCACGTTGACGCGGATGGTCTGCGCGGCGACCGCCGATTCCTTGGTCGCGGCCTCGCCGCCCGCACCGGCGCCGGACGCGGCCTCCGCGGTGGGAGCGGGCATCTTGGCGGCGGCGGGGACCGGATCGGGGTCCGGGACCACCAGATCGTGCGAGGGGGCGGGTTCTTCCGCCGGCTCCGCGGCGACCGGGGCCAGCGCGGTGCTGGTCGGGCCGGGGGTGGCGTTCCAGATCGCCTCAAGCTCGTCCAGCGTGAGGTTGCCCGAGGAGGAGACCGGAACCTCCTCCGCCGCCGCAACCGCGGGGGCCGGCGGCGGCACCGGGGCCGCGGCGGGCTTGGCCGGGGCAGCGGCGGCACCCAGCTTGCCTTCGGCGCACAGGTTCAGCCGCTCGATCAGGGGCAGGTCGTCGCCCGGCGGCTCCGCCTCCGTCGCCTCCAGCACCGCCAGCAGGCTCTTGATGGTGTCCAGCGCCTGAAGGATCAGGGAGACCGCTTCGGGATTGATGGTCAGTTCCCCGTCGCGGAACTTGCCCAGAACGTTTTCCGAGGCGTGCGCGACCTTTTCCAGGCGCGGCAGGCCGAGGAAGCCGCAGGTGCCCTTGATGGTGTGCACCAGACGGAAGATGTTCGACAGAAGTTCCGGATTGTTGGGATTCTGCTCCAGACGGACCAGTTCCACGTCGAGAACCGACAGGTTCTCGTTGGTTTCCGTCAGGAATTCGGAGAGCAGATCATCCATGTCGCGATCCCCACGCCCGCAATTGCATCCGTTTCCGGCCGGCCGTCCGGAGGGCGGCGTGCGCGACGCCGCCGGTACGGGCCTTCCCAGCTATGGAAGGGAGCCTGTCAAACACTGATTAAGAGAACCTTACCTCCTTTGATACCACTCTCGGGATCCGTCCTCATGCCGAGCCCACCGGCCCAAGGTCACAGCCCACAAGGCCGGAGCCGACGTCACCGCCTATGACCGCCGGGGACGCTCCACGCAGCCATGGCAAAGCGCCGCGCACCGGACCAGTGGCGGTTTGAATTACGTCATCGCTGCGCGGGTCAGGCTCCCCGGTGGGGGCCGCGTCACCACTCGACGGTGAAGACCAGCCGGTCGGGCCCAGCCGGGGTGGCGGCGACGCGGTAGCCGTCGTCCTCCGCGAAGCGCCCGGTCATGTAGGCGTGGATGCTGCGCGGAGTCAGATCGGCGGCGGCCACCGTGCCGGCCAGCGCCGCCGCGGACTCCTCCTTGAGGGCGCCGGGACGCCCGGCGGCGGTGATGGTGAAACGCCCCGCCTGCTCGTCCCCCTCCGCCGCGACGGTGATGGTGCCGCCGTGGGTCAGCGCCTCGTCGGCCAGGATGATGACGTTGAGCAGCACCTTCGACGCGCCGCGCTTGAAGGCGAGCTGGTCGTTCGGCACCCCGGCCGGCCATTCCAGCGTGGTGCGCCCGCCCTCCAGAAGCCCTTGCGCGGAGGAGCGGGTGTCGCCGAAGCCCTTCTGCTCCCGCCCGGCGAGGCCGTAGGCCAGCCGAAAGACGCGCAGCCGCCGGTCGGCCTGCCCGGAGGAATGCTCGATCAGCTTCACCGCCTCGCCCAGGAAGCCCCCGGCGGGCTCGTCCTCCATCTCCTCGATCAGCTCCAACCCGTTGCGGATCGCTCCCACCGGGCTCACGAGGTCGTGGCAGATGCGGGAGGCGACAAGCTCGATCACACGGATGTCAAGCGGCACGGGTGGTCTCCAGATCGTTGACGGCCGGCCTCCGGCGAACCGGGGAACGGCCATGGCCGCAGTCCTGGGAACTTCCCCCGGCCGGGCGGCATTCTGTTGCATGCCGGCACCCTATGGGGATGGCCGGCGGCGACGTTCGTTTGTATCATTCCAGGGGCGCGGATGCCGCCGCTTTTCCGCGGTCATCCCGCGAAAGCGATAACCAATCCCGGCGGATGCAGGAGGCGCGGCATGGACGATTCACTGGTTCCCGGCGCCTGGGTGCGCCATCCCGCCCGTCCCGACTGGGGGCTGGGGCAGGTGCAGTCGGCCATCGGCGACCGCGTCACCGTGAATTTCGAGAACGCCGGGAAGCTGCTCATCAACACGTCCGTGGTCGCGCTGACCGTCACCGACCCGGACGACGCGCCATGAGCGGGAAGCTGCCGCTGGCCGCCCTCCTCCTGCTGGCCGCCGGCAGCCCCGCGCTGGGCGACGACGCGCCCGATCCGGAGCGCGGCAAGACGCTGTTCCGCGCCTGCGCCTTCTGCCACACGCTGACTCCGGACGGCGGCAACCGCGCGGGGCCGACGCTGTGGGGCTTGTTCGGGCGCCCCGCCGGGGCGGTGGCGGGCTACCACTACTCCCCGGCGCTGAAGGGCAGCGGAATCGTCTGGGACGAGGCGGCGGTGGCCCGCCTGTTCGAAATCGGCCCCGACGTGATGACCCCCGGCAGCAAGATGCCCATGCAGACCATCCCCAGCGCGTCCGACCGCCGCGATCTGGTCGCGTACCTGAAGGAAGCCGCGGCGCCGTAAGTCCGGGACTGCGGGCGGCCGCAAGCGGAATTGAGGAGCATGGCCCCAGGCGGGCCCCATCCCCATCTCTGTCTGTCGAGCCCCTTTTCCGAGCTTTGGTTTCCCGATGATCCCCCGCGCCGTCCGCAAGCCCCTGGCCATCCTGGTCGCCGTTCTCGCCCTGGTGATCGTGGTGCCGGTGCTGGGGGCGGGCGGATTTCTGCTGTGGCTTCGCCAGCAGACTCCGGCCTATGAAGGCGCCGCCACCGTCCCCGGGCTGGAAAGCCCGGTGGAGATCCTGCGCGACCGCAACGCCGTCCCGCACATCTTCGCCGCCACCGAGCGGGACGCCTACTTCGCGCTCGGCTACGTCCACGCCCAGGACCGGCTGTGGCAGATGGAGACGATGCGGCGCGGCGGCGCCGGACGCCTGGCCGAGCTGATCGGCACGCGTTTCGGCGACTGGGCGCTGCGGCTCGACCGCTCCATGCGCACGCTCGGCGTCTACCTCCGGGCCGAGGAGGCCTATGAGGAGCTGTCGCCGGAAGCCCGCACGGCCTTCGACGCCTACGCCGCCGGGGTCAATGCCTGGATGGAGACGCGGCGCGAGGCCCTGCCCATCGAGTTCCAGCTCCTGCGCCACACGCCGGAGCCCTGGCGGCCCGCCGACAGCCTCGTCTGGGGCAAGCTGATGGCGCTCCAGCTCTCGGGCGATTCGCGGGACGAGCTGTTCCGCGCCAGCGCCCTGAAGAACCTGACGCCGGAGCAGATGCGCGACCTGTTCCCGGATTCCGACGCCACCGCCCCGGTGACCCTGGCGGCGGCGCTCGACGGCATGGACCTGCAAGGCGCGCTGGCCGCTCTGCCCGACCTCGGCTTCGACACCGCGTCCAACGAATGGGCGCTGACCGGGGGGCGCAGCGCGACCGGCAAGCCGATCATCGCCAACGATCCCCATCTCGGGCTGGAGGCGCCGATCCTGTGGTATCTGGCGCGCATCGTGACGCCGGAACACCGCATCGCCGGGGCGACCATCCCCGGTGTGCCGCTTCACATCCTGGGGCACAACGGGCGCGTCGCCTGGGGCTTCACCACCACCCACAGCGACACCCAGGACCTGTTCATCGAGAAGCTCGACCCGCAAGACCCTGGCCGCTACCTGACGCCGGACGGCAGCGCGGCCTTCGAGACGCGCCGGGAGACGATCCGCATCGCCGGGCAGCCGGACGAGACGCTGACGGTGCGGGAGACGCGGCACGGCCCGGTGCTGACCACGCCGGACGCCGCCGACGCCGCGCCGGAGGGCCATGTGCTGGCGCTGGCCTTCCCCGGCCTGGACGCCGCCGACACCACGGCGGAGGCGCTGTACCGCCTCAACCACGCCATCGACGCCGCGGCGGTGCGCGAGGCGCTGTTCCTCCACGTGGCGCCGCAGCAGAACGTCGTCTACGCCGACACGGCGGGGACGCTGGGCTTCCTGTCGCCGGCGCTGGTCCCGGTGCGGCGCGGTGGCGACGGGCGCGTTCCGGTGCCGGGCTGGACCGGCGAACACGACTGGATCGGCTACATCCCCTTCGACGCTCTGCCCCAGGCGGTCGATCCGCCGTCGGGCCAGTTCGTCAACGCCAACAACGCGGTGGTCGGCCCCGGCTACCCCTACGCCCTGGCGACCGAATGGCCGGACCCCGCCCGCGCGGAGCGGATCGTGCAGATGCTGGGCGACGGCCCGCACACGGTGGAGGAGGTCGCCGCCCAGCAGATGGACGAGCTGTCCCTGCCGGCGCGCGACCTGCTGCCCCTGATGCTGGAGCCGCTGCGCGGCGTGCCCCACCTGAACGGACAGGCCCGCGCCGCGCTGGACCGTCTGGCCGGCTGGGACGGGCGGATGGACCGCGACCGGGCCGAGCCGCTGATTTTCTCCTGGTGGGAGCGGGAGCTGGTGCGCAGCGTCTTCGCCGACGAGCTGGGACCACTGTTCCAAAGCTACTGGGACCTGCGCCCGCGCGCCCTGCACCGTGTGCTGACCCAGGCGCCGCAGTGGTGCGACGACCGGACGACGCCGGCCCGCGAGGATTGCGCCACCATGCTCGCCGGCTCCCTCAAGACGGCACTGGCCGAGATCGAGCGGCGCCACGGCGCGGACATGAACGGCTGGCGCTGGGGGGCCGAGCACAAGGCCGCGCTGACCCACCGGCTGCTGGGCCGGGTGCCGCTGCTCGGGTCGATGTTCGACCTGTCGATCCCGACCGGCGGCGGCGCCTTCACCGTCAACCGCGGCACCACCCACGTGCGCGACCCGCAGGACCCCTTCTCCCACGTCCACGGTCCGGGGCTGCGCGCGGTCTACGATCTGGCCGACCTCGGCAACTCCCGCTTCTCCATCGCCACCGGCCAGTCGGGCAACCCGCTGTCGCCCCATTGGGGGGATCTGGCGCAGGGCTGGCGCGACGGGGTGGGGCTGCGGCTGGCCGGCGACCGCGGCACGCTGGCCCGCGACGGCGCCACGCTGCTGACGCTTTCCCCCAGCCGTCCAGGGAGTTCGCAATGACCGAGGCTACACCGTCTCCGACCCCGACTCTGACCCTGGACGACGTCCGCGCCGCCGCCGCGCGGATCGGCAGCCACCTGCCCGTCACGCCCACCGAAGCCTCGCCCCGACTGTCGGAGATCACCGGCTGCTCGGTGGTGCTGAAACTGGAAAACCAGCACCTCACCGGCTCCTTCAAGGAGCGCGGGGCGCTCAACAAGCTGCTGTCGCTGGGCGAGGCGGAACGGCGTTCCGGGGTGATCGCCATGTCGGCGGGCAACCACGCCCAGGCCGTGGCCTGCCATGCCACGCGGCTGGGCATCCGCTCGGTCATCGTGATGCCCTCCTTCACCCCCTTCACCAAGGTCGAGCGCACGGAGAGCCTCGGCGCGCGGGTCGAACTGCACGGCGAGACGCTGAGCGACGCCGCGGCCCACGCCCAGGAGCTGGCGGCGCGCGAGGGGCTGACCTTCGTCCATCCCTACGACGACCCGCTGATCGCCGCCGGCCAGGGCACCGCCGCCCTGGAGCTGCTCGACGCCGCGCCGGACCTGGAGATGCTGGTGGTGCCGGTCGGCGGCGGCGGGCTGATCGGCGGCATGGCGGTGGCGGCCAAGGCGCTGAAGCCGGACATCGCGGTGGTCGGGGTGGAATGCGCCATGTTCCCGTCGATGCGCCAGGCGCTGGCCGGGCAACCCATCACCTGCGGCGGCGCCACCATCGCCGACGGCATCGCGGTCAAGGCCCCCGGCGCCGTCACCTTGCCGCTGGTCCGCCGGCATGTGGACGCCGTGCTGGAGGTGGGCGAGCCGCGGCTGGAGGAGGCCGTCTACCGCCTCGCCACCGTGCAGAAGCTGGTCGCTGAGGGGGCCGGGGCGGCGGGTCTGGCCGCGGTGCTGGACGACCCGGAGCGGTTCCGTGGCAAGCGGGTGGGCATCGTTGTCTCCGGCGGCAACATCGACGCGCGCATCCTGGCCCAGGTGCTGACGCGCGGACTGGTCTACGAGGGGCGCATGGTGCGGCTGCGCATCGGCATCACCGACGCCCCCGGCGCGCTCGCCCGCGTCGCCCGCCTGCTCGGCGAGGCCGGGGCCAACATCGTCGAGGTGCACCACCAGCGCCTGTTCCACGACGTGCCGGTGCGCATGGCCGAGATCGACGTGGTGCTGGAAACCCGCGGGCGCAGCCACGTCCAGCGCCTCGTCGCCCACATGGAGGAGGCGGGCTTCCCGACGGAACTGATGACGGATATCTCCTGAGCGATATCCCCTGACCCGGGGCCCGGCTCAGGGAAGCTGCGAATAGGCGCCCCGGAAGTAGAGCAGCGGCTTCCCGTCCTCGCTGCCCGACAGGCGGCGCACGCGGCCCACGATGATGACGTGGTCGCCGCCGTCATAGACATGCTCCCGGTCGCACTCCAGGCTGGCGAGGCAGCCGGTGAGGATCGGCACGCCGCTGTCCCAGCGTTCGACACCCACCCCGTCCCAGCGCTCCTGCAGGTCACGGCGGGAGAAGCGGTTGGACAGCTCCGCCTGCCCTTCGGCCAGGATGTTCACGGCGAAGGACGGTGCGGTTGTGAAGGCTTCGAACGACATGGCCGCGCGGCCCAGGCAGAACTGCACCAGCGGCGGGTCGAGCGACACCGACGAGAAGGAATTCACGGTCACGCCGATCGGCTCGCCGTCCGGGGCGACGGTGGTGACCACGGCGATGCCGGTGGCGAAGCATCCGAGGGCGCTGCGGAAAGCCCGAGAATCGAAGGTCATGGCGGCCTGTGTGGGCTCGTCGGTTATTGGGGCGGGGGTGCGGCGGCGAAACAGCGGGATTAACCCAGCCGGACCGTCGGCGCAAGCCGCATCTGCCCCGGACCGGCCGGAAGCCGCCGGAAGCCGCCCTCCGCCGCATTAAATGGATCTTAAGGATAACGCTCCACCCTTCGCGCGTCCGCACGGACCGCGCAGTCCCGACCGTAAGGCCCCACCCAGCAAGGCTTCATGTCAGCGAACCCGTCCGGCGGCGAACAGCCGATCATCATCAAGAAGAAGAAGGGTGGCCATGGCGGCCACCATGGCGGCGCCTGGAAAGTCGCCTACGCCGACTTCGTGACGGCAATGATGGCCTTCTTCCTGCTGCTGTGGCTGCTCAACGTCACCACGTCGGACCAGCGCAAGGGCATCGCGGACTATTTCTCCCCAACCTCGGTCAGCCGGGAAAGCTCGGGGTCCGGCGGCATGCTGGGCGGGCGCACCATCACGGCGCCGGGCGCCCAGATCTCCCCCTCCTCGCCGATGTCGGCCGACGTCCCGGTTTCCGGCCCGCCCGGCCATTCGACCCAGGAGGACGACGAGGCGAACGACCCGACCGACGCCGCCCCCCCGCCGCCCGCCTCGACCGCCTCGACCGCCTCGACCGCCGAACAGAAATCCAACGAGTCGCGGCTCGACTACCAGAAGCGCCTGGAGGAGCAGGCCAAGCAGCTCGGCATCCCCGGCCAGAAGCCGGGCGAGCGGCTGTCCGACTTCGCGGAGCGGGTGAAGGAAGGCGGCGAGAAGCTGCAGGACGCCCAGAAGGAGGCCCGCCAGTTCCAGCAGGCCGCCACCGAGATCCGCCAAGCCATCCAATCCGTGCCGGAGCTGGAGCCGCTGGCCCAGAACCTGATGATCGACCAGACGCCCGAGGGCCTGCGAATCCAGATCGTCGACCAGGACCGCGTCTCGATGTTCCCCGGCGGGTCGGGCCAGATGTACCCGCAGACCCGCCAGCTCGTCATGCAGGTGGCCAAGGCGCTCGCCAAGCTGCCCAACAAGCTGTCGATCAGCGGCCACACCGACGGCATTCCCTTCACCTCCGGGGCCGGGCGCGACAACTGGGACCTCTCCACCGAACGCGCCAACGCCACCCGCCGCGCCCTGATCGCCGGCGGCATTCCGGAGGAGCGCGTCCAGGACGTGATCGGCCGCGCCGACCGCGATCTGCTGGTGCCCGACCAGCCGGGCAGCCCACGCAACCGCCGCATCAGCATGGTCCTGCTGCGCGAAACCAAGACCGCACCCCCGCCCGCCGCCACGAACTGATACCAAAGCCGGACGAGGCGCTGGTACCAAGGCGTTAGTTCCTTGCCTTTGAACGTACCCCTTCTTGATTTGTCGATGCGCCGCACAACGCCAGGAATGTTTGCCCTGTTCAAATGGCGAAGCGATGGTTCATACTTCGCGTCAGACACCATTGCCACACGGCAGCGGTCAATCAAGGGCGTTAGCTGCGGGGGAGTCTGTGAGCGTACCCGAAGGCAAGGCGACTGACCTTTTGACGAACTATGATCCCGGCCTTTACTACGACGAATTGTTCGGAGGCCGTGATTATCCAGCCGAGCACTCGGCGCTGATCCGGCAGAGACTGGCCGGTCTGAACTTCGGGGATCTGTTGCGGCGGTCGCAGGACGCCGAACGTGAACTGTACAATCTGGGCATCACCTTCCTCGTTTACTCGAACAAGGACGCGGTGGACCGGATTCTTCCCTTCGACATCATTCCCCGGGTGATCTCGGCCAAGGAATGGGCGCATCTGGAGGCGGGAATAACCCAGCGCGTCACGGCGCTGAACCTGTTCCTCCACGACATCTACCACGACCAGAAGATCCTGAAGGACGGGGTGATCCCCGCCGACCTCGTACTGGGCAACAGCTGCTTCCGGCCGCAGATGGTCGGGCTGGACGTGCCGTTCGACACCTACATCCACATCATGGGCACGGACCTCGTCCGCGACCGCGAGGGGACCTTCCGCGTGCTGGAGGACAACGGGCGCGTGCCGTCCGGCGTGTCCTACGTGGTCGAGAACCGCCACATGATGCAGCGCGTGTTCCCGGACCTGATGCAGGACATCGGCATCCGACCGGTGGACAACTACGGCCACAAACTGCTCGACGCGATGATGGAGATCGCGCCGCAGGACGTGGCCGACCCGCAGGTCGTGCTGCTGTCGCCCGGCTCCTACAACTCCGCCTATTTCGAGCACATCTTCCTAGCGCGCGAGATGGGCGTGCCGCTGGTCGAGGGCCGCGATCTGGTGGTGGAGAACGACCGCGTCTACATGAAGACCACCAACGGTCTGGCGCGGGTCGATTCGATCTACCGCCGCATCGACGACGCCTTCCTCGACCCCAAGGCCTTCAACCCGGACAGCATGCTGGGCGTGCCGGGCATCATGGAGGCCTACCGCAAGGGCAACGTGGCGCTGGCCAACGCCATCGGCACCGGCGTGGCGGACGACAAGGCGATCTACTGCTACGTCCCGCGGATGATCAAATACTACCTGGACCAGGAGGCGATCATCCCCAACGTGGACACGCGCATCTGCCGCGAGGCCGACGCGCTGCAATACACGCTGGACAACCTGGACAAGCTGGTGGTGAAGCCGGTCGGCGAGGCCGGCGGCTACGGCATCACCATCGGCCCGCGCGCCAGCAAGGAGGAGTTGGCGGATTGCCGGGCCAAGCTGCTGGCCGACCCGTCCAACTACATCAGCCAGCCGGTGGTCGACCTGTCGGTCTGCCCCACCGTGACCGACGACGGCATCGATCCCCGCCACGTCGATCTGCGCCCCTTCGCCATCACGGGAAAGAACACCTGGGTGCTGCCCGGCGGCCTGACCCGCGTGGCGCTGAAGAAGGGCACGCTGATCGTCAATTCGTCGCAGGGCGGCGGGTCCAAGGACACCTGGGTTCTCCAGGACGGGGGTCCCCAGGATGGGGCACAGGAAGGGAGCGCGTCGTGAATCTGCTGGCCCGTTACGCCGAATGCATTTTCTGGATGGCGCGCTACATGGAGCGCGCCGAGAATCTCGCCCGGATCCTGGACGTGCATGAGACCTTCGCGCGCGACACGCGGGGGATGACCAACTGGTTCTCCATCGTCCAGCTCAACGCCGACGAGAAGGACTTCTTCAGCCGCCATGACCGCCCCACGGCGGAGGCGGTGGTCCACTACTACATGTTCGACACCCAGAACACGAACTCGCTGGTGTCCATGCTGCGCATGGCGCGGGAGAACGCCCGCGTCCTGCGCCCCTGGATCTCCACCGAGATGTGGACGCAGATCAACGTGTTCCACAACAAGCTGGTGGAGATGAACGGCAAGGGCGTGGCGCTGCCCAACCTGTCCAAGGTCTGCACCTGGATCAAGGAGGAGTGCCAGACCCACACCGGCATCACCGAGGGCACCTTCTACCGCGACCAGGGCTGGTACTTCTACCAGCTCGGCAAGTACATCGAGCGGGCGGACCAGACCACCCGGCTGCTCGACATCAAGTACCACACGCTGCTGCCCTCCCCCGTCGTGGTCGGCTCCACACTGGACATGAGCCAGTGGACGACGGTGCTGCGCTCGGCCGCCGGCTACCACGCCTTCCGGCGCGTCTACCCGCGCGGCATGTCGCCGACCACGGTTGCCGGCTTCATGATGTTCAACGAGGGGTTCCCACGCTCCGTTGTGATGTGTGTGCGACAGATCGACGGCCTCTTGACCCGCCTGAAGTCCCGTTACACCCTGCGCAACGGCAGCGAGGCGATGGAGAAGGTGGACGAGTTGCTCGGCGCGCTTTTGGCTCACCCGATCGAGGAGGTGATCCAGCTCGGCCTGCACGAGTATCTGGACGGCGTGCAGGCTCAGCTCTGCGGCATCACCAACGAGATCGGACGCGCCTTCTTCGGCCAGGACACCGTCCCCATGACCCAGAGCCAATCCCAGTAGTCTTCGTTCAGCAACCCTCTCCAGCCACAGACCCCCAACAGCCGACCCACGGGCCGGTTACTCAGAAGTCAGCCAGCCCGATGTCGGTCATCCAGCCGCAACTCCGCCCGCTCCAGCAGTTCTTCCGGTCCGGGCCGATGCCCTGCCCCTATCTGCCGGGACGGGTGGAGCGCAAGCTGTTCACCCGGCTGTTGGGCCCCTATTCGGCGGAGGTCAACTCCACCCTGTCGCGCGCCGGCTTCCGGCGCAGCCACGACATCGTCTACCGGCCGGTCTGCCCGAACTGCCAGGCTTGCGTCCCCGTCCGCATCCCGGTGGCCTCCTTCGTCCCCACCCGGTCGCAGAAGCGCGTCCGCCGGGCCAACGGCGACCTGACCCTGGCGGAGGCCCCGGCGGCGGCCACGACGGAGCAGTACCGGCTGTTCTCGCTCTACCAGAACTCCCGCCACGGCGAATCCGACATGGCGCGCATGGCGATGGCCGATTTCGCCGCGATGATCGACGAGGGCCGGGCCGACACCAGCCTGTTCGAGGCCCGCGACGCGGAGGGGCGGCTGGTCGGCTGCATGCTGACCGACCGGCTGACCGACGGCTATTCCGCGGTCTACAGCTTCTACGACCCCCGCCAGGACCGCCGCAGCCTGGGCAGCTTCATGATCCTCAGCCTGCTGGAGCGCGCCCGGGCGGACGGCCTGCCCTACGTCTATCTCGGCTATTGGATCGCCCAGAGCCGCAAGATGGCCTACAAGGCCAAGTTCCGCCCGCTGGAGGCGCTGGGCCGCGACGGCTGGTTCCGCCTGCCGAACGATCCGGTGGACTGACCGACCGACTGGCGGATTGCCCGTGATCGAAGACTATTGGGGCAATCACGTATAAAGGCTTGCAAGCTCTTGCGCTGCCGGGGTCTCCTGCGGAATATTGCCGCAGCAAACACCCCATGGTGTTACCATAAAAGATTGAACCGGCGCCCAGCGCCACCGTTCACAGGGCAACAAAAGGAACGGACGGGGATACACCCGTTCCAAACCAACAGGGAGGCTCTCCGTTGAGGTTCCTGCTCCGAATCAGCGGGCTGATCGATGCTGTCAACGACGGCATCGGCAAGCTCGTCTATTGGCTGGTGCTGGTCGCCGTGATTGTCAGCGCCGGCAACGCGGTCATCCGCTACAGCCTCCATTACAGCTCCAACGCCTGGCTTGAGCTGCAATGGTATTTGTTCTCTGCGATTTTCCTGTTGTGCTCGGGTTACACCTTCCTGCGCAACGAGCATATCCGCATTGACATCGTGCTCGGCCGCTTCTCCAGGCGCGTCCAGTGCATGGTGGACATCTTCGGGATCCTCTTCTTCCTGTTCCCGATGGCCATCCTGATCATGTGGCTTTCCTGGCCGATGTTCTGGGACAGCTTCATCACCAAGGAAATGTCGAGCGACGCCGGCGGCCTGATCCGCTGGCCGGCCAAGATCCTGGTTCCCGCCGGTTTCTTCCTGCTGACCATGCAGGCGGTGTCCGAGCTGATCAAACGCATCGCCTTCCTGGCCGGTCTCATTGACGAGCCCGGCGAGAAGATGCACAGCCACTCCTAAGAGACCGGGGACCACACACCATGGCCGCCTTCCTCATTGAGAACATGGCGCCGCTGATGTTCGCGGCGCTTGTTCTTTTCCTTTTGATGGGTTTCCCGGTCGCCTTCGCGCTCGCCGCGAACGGCCTGCTGTTCGGTCTGATCGGCATCGAGCTGGGCCTGCTGACCCCGGCGCTGTTCCAGGCGCTGCCGGAGCGCGTCTTCGGCATCATGCGCAACGACACGCTGCTGGCCATTCCCTTCTTCACCTTCATGGGGCTGATCCTCGAACGATCCGGCATGGCCGAGGACTTGCTCGACACGGTCGGGCAGCTCTTCGGCCCGCTGCGCGGCGGCCTGGCCTACGCGGTGATCTTCGTGGGCGCGCTGCTCGCCGCGACGACCGGCGTGGTGGCGGCGTCGGTCATCTCGATGGGCCTGATCTCGCTGCCGATCATGCTGCGCTACGGCTATGACCGGCGGCTGGCGTCGGGCGTCATCGCGGCGTCGGGCACGCTGGCCCAGATCATCCCGCCGTCGCTGGTGCTGATCATCCTGGCCGACCAGCTCGGCCGTTCGGTCGGCGACATGTACGCCGGCGCCCTGGTCCCCGGCCTGGTTCTGACCGGCCTCTACGCCGGCTACATCCTGGTCGTCAGCATCGTCCGCCCCGAATTCACCCCGGCCCTGCCGCCGGAGGCCCGCTCCCTGCGCGGCTTCCAGCTGCTGTTCCGGGTGCTGACCTCGCTGGTGCCGCCGCTGGTCCTGATCTTCCTCGTGCTCGGCACCATCTTCATCGGCATCGCGACGCCGACGGAAGGCGGCGCCATGGGTGCCGCGGGCGCCATGATCCTGGCGCTCATGAAGCGGCAGCTGAGCTGGTCGCTGATGCGTCAGGCGATGGACACGACGGCCAAGCTGTCCTCCTTCGTCATCTTCATCCTGATCGGCTCGACGGTCTTCGGTCTGGTGTTCCGCGCCGTGAACGGCGACCTCTGGGTGGAGCATCTGCTGACCAGCCTGCCGGGCGGCGAACTGGGCTTCCTGATCGTCGTCAACATCATGGTCTTCCTGCTCGCCTTCTTCCTCGACTTCTTCGAGCTGGCCTTCATCATCGTGCCGCTGCTCGCCCCGGTCGCGGAGAAGCTGGGCATCGACCTGATCTGGTTCGGCGTCCTGCTGGGCGTCAACATGCAGACCTCCTTCATGCATCCGCCCTTCGGTTTCGCCCTGTTCTTCCTGCGAAGCGTCGCTCCACGGGAGGATTACAAGGACAAGATCACCGGGAAGATCATCAAGAAGATCACCACCGGCCAGATCTACTGGGGCGCCGTGCCGTTCGTCTGCATCCAGCTGATCATGGTGGCGCTGGTCATCATGTTCCCCGAGATGGTCTTCTCCGGCCTGGACCGCGGCGAGCCGATCAATCTGGACGACGTGAAGATCGAGATCCCGGCCTTCGATTCGGGCGAGCCGCCGCCGCCCTTCGGTGCGCCGGAACAGCCCGCCGAGGACCCCAACGCCGACCTCATGAAGCAGTTGCAGGGCAAGTAGCCCGCCCCTCGTTTCCCTCCTCTCCCGCCCGGCGGGGGAGGATCGGGGAGCGGAACAACAACCGGGTCATCGGCAACAAAAAAGCCCCGCTTCCGCGGGGCTTTTTCGTGTCCGGCCTCTCGCTCCCTACGACTTCTTCTTCGGCGTCGGGGCGGAGTAGACGAAGTTGTCGAAGGTGTTCTCGGCGACGCGGAACCACAAATATTCCTCGTCGCGGAACTTGCGCCACGGCTCATAGACCTTGCGGAACTTCTCGTTCTTCGCGGCCTCCTCCTCATAGACGTCGAAGGTCGCCTGGTAGCAGGCCTGCAGGATCTCGCGCGGGTAGGGCTTCAGCACCGTGCCGGCGCCGACCAGACGCTTCAGCGCGTGCATGTTCACCACGTCGTACTTGCCGACCATGTCGGCGGTCGCGTCGGCGCAGGCCGCCTCCAGAACCGACTGGTAGTGCTTGGGAAGCTGTTCCCACTGGGGCAGGTTGACGAGGAAGGAGACCTGCGGACCGCCTTCCCACCAGCCCGGGTAGTAGTAGTATTTGGCGACCTTGTTGAAGCCGAGCTTCTCGTCGTCATAGGGGCCGACCCACTCCGCCGCATCGATCGTGCCCTTCTCCAGCGCCGGGTAGATGTCGCCGCCGGCGATCTGCTGCGGCACGACGCCAAGGCGCTGCAGGATGGTGCCGGCGTAGCCGCCGATGCGGAACTTCAGGCCCTTGAGGTCCTCGACGGACTTCAACTCGTTGCGGAACCAGCCGCCCATCTGGGTGCCGGTGTTGCCCGCCGCGAACTGGATGATGTTGTAGCCCTTGAAGAACTCCCGCATCAGCTCCATGCCGCCGCCGTGGGTCATCCAGGCGTTCTGCTGGCGCGCGTTCAGGCCGAAGGGCATCGCCGCGTCGAAGGCGAAGGTCGGGTCCTTGCCGACATAGTAGTAGGAGACGGTGTGGCCGCACTCCACGGTACCGTCCTTCACGGCGTCCAGCACCTGCAGGCCGGGGACGATCTCACCGCCGGCGAAGGTGCGGATCTGGAACTTGCCCTCGGTCATCTCGGCGACGCGCTTGGCCACCCGCTCGGCCCCGCCGTAGATGGTGTCCAGGCTCTTGGGAAAGCTCGACGCGCAGCGCCATTTGATCTCGGGGTTGCTCTGCGCGATGGCGGGGGCGGCCAGCGTGCTGGCGGCGACACCGACACCGGCGCTGGTGATGAAGGTACGGCGTTTCATGGCGGTCTCCTTGGGTCCTCTCGTCCCGGCGCGGGTGCACGCCGCCGTTCCGGCCCCCGGACAGGGAGCGCGGCGTGCGAACCGAAAGGCTGTTGTTTTTGAGGAAGTTGTCTGGCAACGCCGGATCGACGTCACCGTGCGGGTCACGGACCGAGGCTGCCAGGGCCGATGGAGCCCCGTGCCACCGTTGTGCCTTCACACGGATCTGTGGTGACCATGCGCGTGCCTCCCTATCGCCCGATGTTCCTCCGACCCCTGATGCCCCATTCGGGGCACTCCTTCGGTCGGCGGCACCGAGTTCGTTTTGATACGGTCACTATGCCGGAATCGCGGGTCAGAGTTCAAGCCCGAGCATGGCTGGACCCTACCAATTCGGGAATTTTCCATCGGAAATTCCGCCAAAAGTGAAACGGGGGGCCTGAAGCCCCCCGTTTGCGCGCAACGTTAGGTATTGACGGCTCAGGTGAAGCGATTGACCTTGGGGAAGCCGTTGGGCGGCATCTTGCCAACGCCGGCTCGGTTGCCCAGCCAGCCGGTCAGATTGGTGACGTTGAACTGCCGCTCGCCATGCTTCCAGCTCAGCCCCTCAGCGATGGTGAACACCTTCAGGTCGGACAGGCTGCCGTCCTTGTACTTCTGAAGCTGCACGCCCTTGCCGCGGGCCATCACCGGCACCTGCTCCAGCGGGAAGACCACCATCAGGCGGTTGTTGCCGATGACGGCGACGTGATCGCCCTCCGCCGGGATGCAGATCTTGGCATCCTTGTTGTCGTCGGGGTTCAGAACCTGTTTGCCGGAGCGGGTGTGGGCGACGACCTCGTTCTCCTCGACCTGGAAGCCGCGCCCGTCCTCCGACGCGACCAGCAGGCGGCGGTCGGGCTGGTGCTTGAACAGGGTGATGATGTCCGCCTCGTTGCCGAGATCGATCATCAGCCGCACCGGCTCGCCGAAGCCGCGCCCGCGCGGCAGCTTGTCGGCGGACAGCGTGTAGAATTTACCGTTGGTGCCGAAGACGAGAAGCTTGTCGGTGGTCTCGCAATGGACCCAGAAGCCTTCCTTGTCGCCTTCCTTGTATTTGACGTCGAGGCGTTCGGCGTCGGTCAGATGACCGCGCACCGCGCGAATCCAGCCCTTCTGCGAGCACAGCACGGTCAGCGGCTCGCGCTCCACCATGGCGTCGACGGGGATGTCGATGACGGCCGTGGCCTCGGCGACCTGGGTACGGCGGTCCTCGCCGAAGCGCTTGCGCGTTTCCTCCGTCTCCTTGCCGATGGTCTTCCAGCGCAGGCTCTCGTCCGCCAGCAGTTCGGTCAGGCCGGCCCTCTCGGCGGTCAGCGCGTCGTTCTCGCGCTGGATCTCCATCTCCTCCAGCTTGCGCAGGTTGCGCAGCCGCATGTTGAGGATGGCCTCGGCCTGGACCTCGGTCAGGGAGAAGGCGCGCATCAGCTCCCGCTTGGGCTCGTCCTCCTCGCGGATGATGCGGATCACCTCGTCCAGGTTCAGATAGGCGATCAGGTAACCGCCCAGAACCTCCAGCCGGTGGTCGATCTTGGCCAGCCGGTGGCGGGACCGCCGCTCCAGCACCTCCATCCGGTGGTCGAGGAAGGCGTCCAGCACCTCGAACAGGTTCATGACGCGCGGGACGTTGTCCTTGTCCAGCACGTTCATGTTCATGGCGAAGCGGATTTCCAGATCGGTCGTCTGGAACAGGGAGGCCATCAGGACCTCGGGATCGACGTTGCGGCTCTTCGGCACCAGGACGAGGCGCACGTCCTCCGCCGACTCGTCCCGCACATCCTCCAGAAGCAGCAGCTTGCGGTTGGTCAGAAGCTCGGCGATCTTTTCGACCAACCGGGCCTTCTGGACCTGATAGGGCATCTCGGTGACGACGACCTGCCAAGTCCCCTGCCCCAGCTTCTCCACCTCCCACTTGGCGCGCAGGCGGAAGGAGCCGCGGCCGGTGCGGTAGGCCTCGACGACGTTGGCCCGCGGCTCGACCAGCACGCCGCCGGTCGGGAAGTCGGGGCCGGAGATCAGGGTCACCAGATCCTCGATCTTCGTCGGGGCCGGCTTCTCCTTGCCGGCCAACGCCGCCTTCACGCAGTCCTGCTTGTGCTTCAGCACCAGCCGCAGGGCGGAGCAGAGCTGGGCGGCGTTGTGCGGCGGGATGTTGGTCGCCATGCCGACCGCGATGCCGCTGGAGCCATTGGCCAGCAGGTTGGGGAAGTTGGCCGGCAGGACCGCCGGTTCGTCCCCGTCGCCGTCGTAGGTCGGGCGGAAGTCGACCGCGTCCTCGTCGATGCCCTCCAGCAGGGTCTTGGCGACGTCGGTCAGGCGCGCCTCGGTGTAGCGCATGGCCGCGGCGTTGTCGCCGTCGATGTTGCCGAAGTTCCCCTGCCCGTCCACCAGCGGGTAGCGCACCGCGAAGTCCTGCGCCAGACGGACCAGCGCGTCGTAGACGGAGGTGTCGCCGTGCGGGTGGAACTTGCCGATCACGTCGCCGACCACGCGCGCCGACTTTTTCGGCGGCGTCGAGGGGTCGAGCCGGAGCTGGCTCATGGCGTAGAGCAGCCGCCGGTGCACCGGCTTCAGCCCATCGCGCACGTCGGGCAGCGACCGCGCCATGATGGTGGACAGCGCGTAGCTCAGATACCGCTCGCTCAGCGCGTCGCGGAGCGGCTTCTCCTGGATGTCGAGGACGGGGTCTTGGGACGTCATGGCCTGTGGATACCAAATCTAGCGGACACGCGCCACCGTGTTCTCGTAACGTTCTCTTAATCGCAGCCTTGCGGGCGGCAGCGGGCCGTTGAGCAGATGGCGCTCCAGGAAATGGCCGGTCAGGCGCAGCCCCTCCGCCACCGCCTGCGGCCCGCCGCCGCCCAGTCCGATCAGGAATCCGGGCAGCGGCAGCAGCCGGTCGCGGTAGGGCTCGCCGGCCGACGCCGACACCGCGCGGCCGGTGCGCGGGCTGACATAGGCAAGGTAGTCGTTGGCCCCGGTGACCGCGCAACGGTCGAGATCCAGCCCGAATCCAAGTTCCGCCAGCAGCCCGACCTCCCACCGCACGTAGGACTCGGCCCAGGCGTCGCCACCGAGCAGGCCGAACAGCGCCAGCAGCCCGTCGAACAGCGCCGGGTGCGGCTGGTGCTCCGGCAGGGCCGCCTCGGCCAGCGCGCAGGCGGCCGTCAGGGTCGCGAGTCGCAACGGATCATCGAGAAAGGCGGCGGAATAGCCCTGCACCACCTCCAGCGTCAGATTGCCGAGATGCTCGGGCAGCCGCCCACGCCAGCGCGCCGACACCAGCGTGCCGGGTTCCAGCGCTGCCCGCATGCGGCTGGACCGCCCGCCCATGACCATGCCGGCGTGCCGCCCATGGTCCCGCGTCAGCAGGCTGACGACCGCCGAGGTCTCGCCATGCGGCCGCGCCGACAGCACGACGCCCTGATCGGACCATTCCATGCTTCCGCTTCCTCACATTGACGGCCTGGATCCGACTCGCCGATGGCGCCCGCGGGCGCTGCCGGGCGCCCGCGAAGCGGGTTTGGTCGTCCTTACCACCAGCATGGCGCAAATCCTTCGCAACGGGGCTTCATTTCTCATTCACCATTCGGGCACTATGTTGCGAGTCACAAGATGCGGGCGCGCCGCGGCGGTGAGGGGGCTTTGAGCAGCACGATCGAGCGATATCTGCTGGCCGAGAAAGCCGGCTCCGAAGGCGTCTGGGACTGGGACCTTCGCAACGATACGATGTTCCTGTCTCCCCGCTTCAAGGAGTTTCTTGGCCTGCCGCCGGGCGACGTCAATCGCCCGGAAGATTGGCTCGACCGCGTCCACCCGGACGACATCGACTGGCTCTACGCGTCCTTCGAAGGCCAGATGGTCGGCGTCTCGCTGCCTTTCCAGATCGAACACCGTGTCCGCCACGGCGAAGCCGGCTTATCGCCGGACGATGGCGACTCCGGCTGGCGCTGGCTGGTCTGCCGGGGCATGGCGGTGCCCGACGAGTCAGGCGACCCGGTCCGCCTCGTCGGGTCCGTCGCCGACATCACCGACCGCAAGCACGCCGAACGCCAGCTGCGCAAGAGCGAGGAGCGCTACGCGCTTGCCGCCGCGGCCAGCAACGACGGCTTGTGGGACTGGGACCTCGGCGCCGGAACCATCTATTACTCGCCGCGCTGGCTGTCGCTTCTTGGGCTTGAGGAAGGCGTGGTCGGCAGCAGCCCCGATGAATGGATGGGACGCGTCCATCCCGACGACCGCCCGTCGCTGCGCGAGACTCTGGACGCCCTGGGCAGCGACAACACCGTGTTCCAGATCGAATACCGCGTGCGCCACGCCGATGGCGGCATCCGCTGGATGGCCTGCCGCGGCATCGCGGTGCTGGATGCCCACGGTCGCCCGGTGCGGCTGGTCGGCAGCCAGGCCGACGTCACCGACCGCAAGACCGCCGAGCAGCGCCTGCTGCAGAGCGAGGAGCGCTACGCGCTGGCCGCCGCCGGGGCCAACGACGGGCTGTGGGACTGGCGGCTGGACGCGGACGAGGTTTACTACTCCCCGCGCTGGGCGGCCATGCTCGGCTTCGCCGTGGACAGCCTGTCCAACCGGATCGGCGAATGGTTCGACCGGGTGCATCCCGACGACCTGGCTGGTCTGCGCACCGCCATCGATCTGCATTTGACGGGCGAGCGCGAGCATCTCCAGCACGTCTTCCGCATCCGCGCCGCCGATGGCGACGAGCTGTGGATGCTGGTCCGCGGCCTCGCCGTTCGCGACGGGTCGGGCCGGTCGGTACGAATCGCCGGCTCGATGACCGACATCACCGCCCAGAAGCGGGCGGAGCAGCAGCTTCTGTTCGACGCCTTCCACGACGGCATGACCGGGCTGCCCAACCGCACCCTGCTGCTGGACCGCATCGGGCAGGCGCTGGACCGCAACCGGCGGGCCGGCGGCAAGGCCTTCGCCGTCATCTTCGTCGACCTCGACCGCTTCAAGTCGATCAACGACGCGCTGGGCTCCAGCGTCGGCGACCGGCTGCTGAAGACCATCGCGGAGCGGCTGGACGACACCCGCCGCATGGGCGACACGCTGGCCCGCCTGTCGGCGGACGAGTTCGCCATGCTGCTCGACGGCATCGACGACGTGGGCGACGCCCTGTCGGCGGCGGAGCGCATGGGCGAAGCCGTCGCGCGGCCGCTGGCGCTGGACGGCCACGAGTTGGTGCTGTCCGCCTCCATCGGCATCGCGCTCAGCGTCTCCGGCTACGACCGGGCGGAGGAGATGCTGCGCGACGCAAGCCTCGCCATGTACCGCGCCAAATCGGGCGGGCGGGCGCGCGTCGACGTGTTCGACAGCAACCTGCGCCGCCAGGCGATGGCCCAGATGCGCACGGAAACCGACCTGCGCACGGCGTTGGAGCAGAATCAGCTCGTCCTCTACTACCAGCCGATCGTCGCCCTGTCCTCGGGCCACATCGCCGGGTTCGAGGCGCTGATGCGCTGGAAGCATCCCGAGCGCGGGCTGGTCCCGCCGGGCGAGTTCATTCCGCTGGCCGAGGAGTCGGGCCTGATCGTCCCAATGGGCCGCTGGGCGCTGCGCGAGGCAGCGCGCCAGCTCGGCCGGTGGCAGGCCCGCTTCCCCCGCCCCACCCCGCTGTTCATGAGCGTGAACGTCTCCTCCCGTCAGTTCAGCGACGACGACCTGATCGGGCTGGTCAGCGACGTGCTGCAGGAGAGCGGGGTGCCACCCTCCAGCCTCAAGCTGGAGATCACGGAAAGCCTGTTGATGAAGGACCCCGCCAAGTGCCGGGTGCTGATGCAGGGCATCCGCGACATGGACGTGCGCCTGTCCATCGACGATTTCGGCACCGGCTATTCGTCGCTGTCCTACCTGCACAAGTTCCCGGCCGACACGCTGAAGATCGACCGCAGCTTCGTCCAGGCCATCTCGTCAGGCGAAGGCAATGCCGCCATCGTGCAGGTGATCGCCACGCTGGCCGCCATCCTGGGCATGGAGGCGGTGGCCGAAGGCGTGGAGACCGAGATGGAGTCGGAGTTCCTGCGCGACATCATGTGCAAGTACGCCCAGGGCTATCTCTACGCCCGCCCGGCCCCGGCCGACGCCATCGAGGCTCTGCTGGTCCGCGAGGCGGAGGAACCGCTGGTCCTTCCCAGCCTGGCGTAGAACGTCGCTTCTCCCAATCCCTCCCCCATCCAACGGACACTTTCCCCGGCACCGCCCTTTGTGCGAGTGTCCGCGCTCTTTCACCGGGACAGATCAGGATTTCGCGTTATGGCCGACCGCAACTGCGGAGAATGCACGCTGTGCTGCAAGCTGATGGGCGTGCCCGAACTGAAGAAGCCGTCGGCCAAATGGTGCGTGTCCTGCGACCAGGGCAAGGGCTGCACCGTTTATGAGGAGCGTCCGCAGTCCTGCCGGAACTTCCAATGCTTCTGGTTGATGGACGAGAACTTCCCCGACGAGTTCCGGCCCGACCGCATCCACGCCCTGGCCGCCTTCAACGACGTCAAGGACAGCTGCGTCCTCCACGTCGATCCGGCCAACCCGCGCGCCATGTCCAGCCCGAAGGTCAACGCCCTGATCGACGCGCTTCTCAAGAGCTACGCCAAGGTGTTCGTGCTGTCCGGCAAGGAAAGCGCGCTGATCCAGCGCTGAGGCGGGTTACGCCCCGCCGCCCCCTCCGCCGCCGCGGAAGTTGAGCAGGCTCGGCGCCTTGTCGATGATCTCCTCCAGGATCAGGGAGGCGGTCTCCAGATCGCGCTCCAGGTCCGCGCCGAGCTTGCCGGCGTAGTTGGGGCGCTTCAGCTTCTCGTGGGCGTCGTGCAGGCTGCGCAGCTCCGCCACGAAGATCTCGCGGGCGCCCATCGGCAGGATCGGGTTGGCCGACAGCACGAAGAAGAAGCGCATGCTGGCCCGCACCAGAAGGGCCAGCATCACCGTGTCCAGCCGCTCGAACTGGTCGCGCAGGTCGTCGGAGCGGGTGTCCACGAGGTTGCGCAGCCGCTGCTCGATCAGGATGACCAGCGCCTGGAACTCGCCGACCTTGTCGCGGAACTCGCGGTAGGCGCCGAAGCTGTGCTTGCTCGCCTCATGCTCGGCAAGCTGGGCGAGCTTCGACGCTTCCCGGCACTGGCGCTCCAGCGCGGACAGCAGTTCCTTGACCTCGGCGCGGGTGTATTGGCGCTTGCTCATGACGGCGGAAAGACCCTTCGACGCGACGGCCTGCCCTATAGCACGAAGACCGGCGCCGGTCACCGGAACGCTTCACCGGAACGCTTCGCCGCCACGAAGGGACGGCGCCGAAGCGTCAGTGATCCGCCGCCGCCGGCTTGCCGCCGGGACGCCGCACCAGCGGCATCAGCAGGAGCCCGGCGAAGAACACCCCGGCCATCAGCAGCAGGCAGTCGTTGAAGGTCAGCACCATCGCCTCGCGCTCGACCATGCGGGCCAGCGTCTTCATGGCGGCGGCCTGCGGGTCGGCGACCAGCCCGTCGAACTTGGCCGCCAGCCCGTCCAGCGTCTCCTGCACCAGCGGGCGGGCGAGGTTCAGGTTGTCGCCCAGCCGGTTCATGTGCAGGGCCGACCGCTCCAGCAGCACGGTGTTGATCGCCGCCAGACCGATGGCGCCGCCCAGGTTGCGCATCAGGTTGTAGAGGCCCGACGCGTTCTTGAGCTGCTCCGGCGGCAGGGTGCCGAGCGCGATCGTGTTCACGGGGATGAAGCACAGCATCAGCGACAGGCCGCGCACCGCCTGCGGCAGGAACAGCTCCCAGAAGCCGGACTGGTTGGTCAGGTGGGCGTTCAGCCAGACGCCCGTCCCGAACAGGCACAGCCCCATCGCCAGCATCACCCGCAGGTCGAGCTTCTTCGACAGCGCGCCGGCGATCGGCGCGGACAGGAACTGGAAGGCGCCGGTCACGAACATGATCGTGCCGATCTGCAGACTGTTCAGCCCGCGCACCCGCGCCAGGAACAGCGGTTGCAGGTAGACGGCCCCGTAGAGCCCGATGCCGATGATGAAGCTGTAGAGCGAGCCGATGGCGAAGTTGCGGTCCAGGAAGGCGCGCAGCTCGACGATCGGGTTGCCGTAGGTCAGGACCCGCCAGAAGAAGCCGACGGCGGCCACCGCGGCGACCACGGCGAAGATCGCCACATACTCGTCCTGGAACCAGTCCTGGCGCGGGCCTTCCTCGACCACGAACTCCAGGCTGCCGAGGAAGGCGGCCATCAGCCCCAGCCCGATGAAGTCGAAGCCCTTGCGCAGCGCCGGGTTGGGTTTGTCCACGTCGACCAGCGTCCACACCAGCGCGGTCACGGCGATGCCCGGCAGCACGTTGGCCAGGAACAGCCAGTGCCAGGAGAAGCTCTGGGTCAGCCAGCCGCCAAGGGTCGGGCCCAGCGTCGGCGCCATGGTGGCGACCAGCCCGATCATCACCGACACGCCGGCGCGCTTCTCCGGCGGGAACAGGGAGAAGCTGGTGGCGAAGACGGTCGGGATCATCGCGCCGCCGATGAAGCCCTGAAGCGCCCGCCACACGATCATCGATTCGATGCTGGAAGTGAAGGCGCAGGCGACGCTGGTCAGGGTGAAGCCGGCGGCGGCGATGGTGAACAGCACGCGGGTGGAGAGAATCCGCGCCAGCATGCCGGACAGCGGGATCATCACCACCTCGGCGATGAGGTAGGAGGTCTGCACCCACGAAATCTCGTCGGCGCTGGCCGCGAGGCCCGCCTGGATCTCCGACAGGGAACTGGAAACGATCTGGATGTCCAGGATCGCCATGAACATGCCGACGACCATGGACAGGAAGCCCAGCCAGTCGCGGGTGGTCACCGGGCGCGGTCCCGCCGCGGGTGGGGAAGACGGAGCCGCCGCGCCCCGGCCCGCGGGGGGCGGGGGAGTTTGGAGCCGGGACGCGGCGGTCTCTCCGCCCGCGTCCGCCGGGGGATTGGCGTCGCGGGCGGTGGGCGTGTCGTCGTTGGTGATGGCGGTCATGGTCGCCCTCTCCAGGACGAAAACGGTTGGAAAGAAAGCGGTTTCCGATGATCGGCGCGGTTACTTCGACGCGACCGTCCGGCCGGGGATCAGCGCGCCCATGACGGTGCCCGCGTTGTGCGGCTGGTCCTCGGCGCCGCGGGTGTCCACCTCGGCGACCACCGACAGGCCGGGGCGCAGCAGGCCGGACAGCGCGCTGTCACGCGGCAGGGCGATGCGCACGGGCACGCGCTGGACGATCTTGGTGAAGTTGCCGGTCGCGTTCTCCGGCGGCAGCAGGCTGAACTGCGAGCCCGACGCCGGGGCGAAGCTCTCCACCCGGCCGAGCAGATGCTTGTCCGGATAGGCGTCGATCTCCACCGTCACCGGCTGGCCGGGGCGCATGCGGGCGAGCTGCGTCTCCTTGAAGTTGGCGACCACATAGACGTCGGGCAGCGGCACCAGCGAGAGAAGCTGCACGCCCGGACGCGCGTACTGGCCGACCTGGACGCCGCGGTTGCCGACCACCCCGTCCACCGGGGCGCGGATGACCGTGTTGTTCAGATCGTTGCGCGCGGTCTGCAAGGCGGCCTCCGCCTGGCGCAAGCGGGCGTCGGTCTCGCTGCGGCTGGCGTTCAGCACGCCGACCTGATCCTGCTCCGCGACCAACGCGGCGCGGCTGCGGGCGGTCTCCGCCGTCGCCTTGCGCAGGTCGGCGTCGGCCGTCTCGAACTTCTGGCGGCTGGCCCAGCTGTCGCTGGCCAGTGCGCGGGTGCGGTCGAAATCTTGCTGGGCGCGGCGCTGCTCGGCCTCGGCGCTGGCGACCGAGGCGGCGGCCTGATCGATGATCGCCTTCTGGAGTTGCAGCTTGCTGTCGATGGTGCCGAGCGCCGCCTTCTGCGCGGCGACGTTGGCCTCGGCCTCCGCGACCTTGGCGAGGAAGTCCTGGTCGTCCAGCACCGCCAGCACGTCGCCCGCAACGACCTGCTGGTTCTCCGCCACCCGGACGTCCCGCACATAGGCGGAGACCTTGGGGCTCACCACCGTGATGTCGCTGTGGACATAGGCGTTGTCGGTCGACTCGAAAAAGCGGCCTTCGGTCCACCACTCCCAGCCGGCGTAACCGCCACCAGCCAGCGCCGCCACCGCCACACCCGACAGAACGATCTTCCGCACGGCCTTCATCGTGATCCAACCCACCCGTTTCGGTTCTTTGCCCGGTATGATCCGGCTTGCCGCCGCTCCGCCGGAACTGAACCGTTCAGTTTAGTCTTGCGAAAAGATGATCGCGGGCCTACCTGTTGTCAAGAGTGAACTGAACGGTCTAGTTTTAACGTTTGGGATTGTGGTTGAATGCGGAACACGCTACGGCAGCGGGGACTCGGCGCACGAAGTCCCGCAAGCACCGCCGGCACCGTGGTAAAACAGGACGCAGGGCCGGTTTCAGGACACCCGGCTTCAGGACATGAGGAACGCATGAGCACGCTGGTCGCCCCCACCCCGGAGGCAGGATCGAAGCCCGCGCAGATCCTGGAGGCCGCCGGAAAGCTGTTCCTGGACCATGGCTACGGCGCCGTCAGCATGGACGCCATCGCCAAGACGGCCAACGTGTCCAAGGCGACGCTCTACGCCCATTTCGGCAGCAAGGACGAGCTGTTCCGCGTCATGGTCGCCCGCGAATGCAAGGGTCAGGCGATGGCCGCCGTCTGCGACGAGGCGCGCGCGCTCGACATGGCCGACGGGCTGCGCCTGATCGCCCGCCATTTCGTCACGCTGATCCTGTCGCCGCAAGCGCTGGCCGGCTACCGCGTGGTCGTCGGCGAGGCGCACCGCTTCCCCGAGCTGGCGAGCGCCTTCTACGAGGCCGGCCCGGCCCGCACCATGGAGCACATCAGCGCCTTCATGACCGACCTCGACCGCCGCGGCCTGCTGCGCATCCCCGATCCGCAGCTCGCGGCGGAGCAGTTCGTCGGCCTCGTCAAGTCGCACACGCACCTGCGCTTCATGCTGTGCCTGTCCGAACGCCCGACCGAGGAGCAGCTGACCCGGATCGTCGACGGCGCGGTCTCCCTGATCATCCGGGGCTACGCGCCATAACGGAACTGCGGTCAGCGACCGCCGTCGAAGGTGATCATGACCTCCAGCACCCCGGCGGCGTCCGCCTGGACATCGCGGAAGGTGGCGATCTCACCGGGAAGGATCTGCGGCGGCACCGGCTCGACGGTCCAGTTCCGCAACGGCTGACGGTCGGCGCCCAGCGCGGTGACCCGCAGCGCCGGCACCGTGCGCAGCGTCTCGGAGACGTTGACGATCTGCCCCTCCACCAGCAAAGCGGCCCTGCCGTCCTCGGCCTTCTGTTCCGAGCGGACGTTCTGAAGCTGGAGGCCGGTGCCCGGCGGCTCCACCGGCAGGCCGACCGTCTCGTAGAACAGGGCGGCGGCGGGCCACAGCCGCACCACGGTGGCGCGGCCGAGATAGCCGGCGGCGCCGATGGCCAGCAGAACCGTCACGAAGGCCCCCCAACCGACCAGCGCCCGGCGCCGCGCGCCGGGGTCCGCCGCAGGCTTGGCAGCCGCCTTCATCTTGGAGGACGGCGTCTTGGAGGATGGCGGCGGGACCGGATGGAACTCGGTCACCGCGTCGGGAGGAAAAGCGGCTTCATCCTGCGGCGACTGCCACCACATGTGGCCGCATTGGGCGCAACGCACCTTCCGGCCCTGCGGACCAACCGCCGAATCGGCAAGAGTGTACCGTGTGTCGCAGGCCGGGCAGGTGATGATCATAGATGCCGATCGTTGTCACCGAATTTGCAGACTGTCCTTATAGGTAGTCATGAGGTGTGAAGCAAGGAACGCACGGGCGCCGTGCGCGGCCGCTCCAACCAGGGCAATGGGCGCGGCAAGGCGGACAGCGGTGGACGCGCCGGCCCCTGCCGGTGCATTGTCCATCCGCGCACCCGGCGGGACGCCGCCGGGGCCTTCCGTTGCGCCTTTGGTGGGACCGTGATCCGTTTCGAGAATGTGGGACTGCGCTATGGCACCGGACCGGAGGTGCTGCGCGACATCAGCTTCACCCTGCCGCCCGGCTCGTTCCACTTCATGACGGGGGCGAGCGGGGCCGGCAAGTCGTCGCTGCTCAAGCTGATGTATCTGGCGCTCCGCCCGTCGCGCGGGCTGGTCACCCTGTTCGGCAAGGACATGGCCCGGGTCAAGCGCACCGACCTGCCGGCGCTGCGCCGTCAGATCGGCGTGGTGTTCCAGGACTTCGCCCTGCTCGACCATCTCTCGGCGCTCGACAACGTCGCCCTGCCGCTGCGCATGGGCGGTGCCCGCGAATCGGACGTGGTCGAGCACTGCACGGAGATCCTGCGCTGGGTCGGGCTTGGCAACCACCTGAATTCCCTGCCCTCCACCCTATCGGGCGGTCAGCAGCAGCGCGTCGCCATCGCCCGCGCGGTCATCAACCGCCCGCGCCTGCTGCTGGCGGACGAGCCGACCGGCAACGTGGACGACGGCATCGGCATGCGCCTCCTGTACCTGTTCGAGGAGCTTCACAAGCTGGGCACCACCGTGGTCATCGCCTCGCACAACGAGGCGCTGATCCGCCGTTTCGAACACCCGCGCCTGATGCTGGAGAACGGGCGCCTGCACGTCCTGCCGGCGCACGCCTCGCGCTGGGCGTGACGCGGAGGGAAGGAGACACGCCATGGCCCTGCCGCCGCTGACCCGCCGCAACTCCGACCTGCCGCTGGCCAAGGACCCGACCTCGCGCTTCCTGATGTGGCTGACCGCGCTGATGGTCTATCTGGCGGCGCTGGCGCTCGCCGGGGCACTGCTCGTCTCCGACATGACCCGGCGCTGGGACAGCGGCCTGGCCGGCGGGCTGACCGTGCAGGTCATGCCGCTGCCCGACAGCGCCCAGGCCGCCCCGCTGGACGAGCGGACGGAGGCGGCGCTGACCGTCCTGCGCGCCACCCCCGGCATCGCGACCGCCAGCCTCCTGTCCAGCGGCGACGTGGGCCGGCTTCTCGAACCCTGGCTGGGCAAGGAGGCCGCAGACCCGCTGCTGCCGATGCCGCGGCTGATCGACGTGATGACCAACGGGCCGGTGGACACGGCGGCGCTGGCGTCGCGCCTGACCTCCACCGCCCCCGGCGCCACGCTGGACGACCACGCGGTGTGGCTGGCCGACCTGCGCCGCTTCGCCGGGGCGATGCATTTGGCGGCGCTCGGCATCGTCGCGCTGATCGGCGGGGCGGGCGTGATGGCTGTGATCTTCGCGGTGCGCTCCGGCCTTGCCATCCACCGCCATGTGGTGGAGCTGCTGCACCTGATGGGAGCCACCGACCGCTATGTGGCACGGCAGTTCGAATCGCACGTCATCGGCCTGACCCTGCGAGGCGGCACGACCGGGCTGCTGCTGGCCGCCGGCACGCTGGGCGGGATCGGCCATGCCGCCGCCGGTCTCCATGCCAGCCTGCTGCCGGACCTCGCCACCTCGCCCTGGTGGGCCGTCGGCGCGCTGGCCGCCGTCCCGCTGGCCGCCTGCCTGCTGGCCGCGCTGACCGCGCGCTGGACGGTGCTGCGCACGCTGGAGTCGATGCCGTGACCGCGTTCCCGACCCGCCCGTCCGGAGGCTGAGGGATGGCCCACTCGCGGCGCGCCCGGGTCCTGCGGGTTTTCCGACGGCTGCTGCTGCTGGCGATGCTCGGCGGGCTGGCGTGGCTCGGCGGGCTGTTCTGGTTCGCCGCGTCGATCCCCCGCACCCCGCCGCCGCCCGGCAGCGCCGAGGCCACCCGCAACACCGACGCCATCGTCGTGCTGACCGGCGGCAGCGGCCGGCTGAGCACCGGTCTGGAGCTGCTGGCCGACGGGCGGGCGCACCGGCTGTTCGTCTCCGGAGTCTACGAGGGGCTGGAGGTGCAGGAGCTTCTGAAGCGTTCCCGCCAGTTCCCCGGCGAGATGGAATGCTGCATCACCCTCGGCTATTCGGCGGACAGCACGATCGGCAACGCCTACGAGACGGCGGATTGGCTGCGTGCGCAGGGCTACGGCTCGATGCGGCTGGTCACCGCCAATTACCACATGATGCGCAGCCTGCTGGAGTTCCGCATGGTGATCCCGGAGATCGAGGTGGTGCCCCACCCCGTCGCCTCCCCCAACGTGCATCTCAACGACTGGTGGCTGTGGCCGGGCACGGCGAATCTGCTGATGACCGAATACAACAAGTACATTGTGACGCGGCTTCGCTACACGCTTGAGAAGCTGATCGAATCCTGACAAGTTCCCGGCCATGATCTTCCTGCGCTCCCTCGCCTTCAACGTCGCCTTCTATGTGTGGACGGCGGTCATCTGCGTCGGCATCCTGTGGACGCTGCTGCTGCCGCGGCCGAGCATGATCCGCGTCGTCACGTGGTATTTCGGCACCGTCTCGTGGCTGGAGCGCACGCTCGCCGGCATCCGCTACGAGGTGCGCGGGCGGGAGCATGTACCCCAGAGCGGGTCCTTCCTGCTGGCCGCCAAGCACCAGTCGGCCTGGGAGACGATGAAGCTGCACTTCCTCGTCAACGACCCGGCGATCATCCTGAAGCGCGAGCTTCTGTGGATTCCCATCTGGGGCTGGTACGCCGCGAAGGCCAAAATGATCGCCGTCGACCGCGGGGCCAAGGGCCGCGCCGTCGCCTCGATGGTCCGCAACGCCCGTCCGGTGCGGGACGAGGGGCGGCCCATCGTGATCTTCCCGCAGGGCACGCGGGTCGCCGTCGGCGCCTACCGCCCCTACCGGATCGGCGTCGGCGTGCTCTACGACAACCTCGACATCCCCATCGTGCCGATGGCGCTGAACGCCGGCCTCTACTGGGCGCGCAACAGCTTCATCAAGCGGCCCGGCACCATCATCGTGGAATTCCTGCCCCCCATCCCGCCGGGTCTGGGCCGCGCCAAGGCCATGAAGGAGCTGGAGGAGCGGCTGGAGGCGGCCACCGACCGGCTGGTCGTCGCCGCGGGAGGCCCGGCCACCGTGCGGCCCAAGACGACGGACACGGTCGCCGCCCCGGTCACGGAAACCGCCTCCTGATGCGCCGCGCCGCGGCCATCGCCATCCTCGCGGGGCTCGCCCTGGCGTTGGCGCTGGCGATGCCGATGGCGTCGGACGCGCAAGCCCAGTCGCAGCCGAGCGCGGAGCGCTTTTCCAACGCCGCGGTGGCCAAGGGCGTCACCATCTCCCGCCAAGCCTGCGCCGCCCTGGAAGCGCAGGAGAGTGCCGCCTGGGTCGAGGTGGACGGGCGCGGGGAATGCCTGCGCTACTACGCGGCGGGACTGCGCCCCGCCCCCGGGCCCAACCCCATCGCCGCGGCCTGGATGCACGGCGACATCATGGGGACCAAGCCGACCTCCGTCGGCCACCAGGAAGGGCTGGGCGTCGCCGCCATGATCGACCAGGAGCGCGCCCTGGCGGAGCGGTTCGGCATCCCCTTCCTGTTCCTCGCCCGGCCCGGCGCCTATGGCAGCTCCGGCCGCTTCTGGACGACGCGCCACACGCCGCGCGAGGCGGCCCTGATGAACGCGTTGCTCGACGTCCTGAAAGCCCGCTACGGAGTGACGGAGTGGGCCCTGGGCGGGCACAGCGCCGGCGGCACGCTGACCGCCGAGTTCCTCGCCCGCCGAAACGACCTGCGCTGCGCGGTCATCTCCTCCGGCGCGCCCGCCTATCGGGCTTATCTGGAGGCGCGCGGGCTCCAGAGGGTGCTGGCCCGCCCGCAGGGCTGGTTCGACCCCGCCGAATCCCTCGACCGCATCCCGCGTGATCCCAAACGCCGCGTCTTCGTCATCGGCGACCCGCGCGAGACCAACATACCGTTCGACACCCAGCGCGGCTATTTCGACGCCCTGGCGGCGCGCGGGCACGCGGCGTGGCTGGTGCCGCTGGAACGGGCGCCTGCCCCCCGCCACCACAGCCTCGTGGACTTCGGCGAAACCGCTCTCGGCCTGTGCGGGTCCGGCGCCGACACCGGACGGATCCTGGCGACGCTCAAGGCCATGCCGGACCAGAAGAACCGCATCAGCAACTGACCGACGGAACGCAAGAGGAACGGCCGGGTTGACCCCCGGAAGGGCGCCCCCTACTCTCCGGGCATCATTGTCGGCGGCCCGGCGTTTCGGACCGGCCGCCCGCGAAAGGGGAGGACGCATGCCGGGGATCGCCACCATATCCCAGCGGATCTGGGACATGAAGTACCGCTTCAAGTCCGCCGCGGGCGATCCCGTCGACCAGACCGTCGCCGACACCTGGCGCCGCGTCGCCACGGCGCTCGCCGCGCCGGAGGCCGATCCGCAGGTCTGGGCGCCGCGCTTCGAGCGGGCGCTGTCAAGCTTCGAATTCCTGCCCGCCGGGCGCATCCTGGCCGGGGCCGGCACGGGACGGGCGGTGACGCTGTTCAACTGCTTCGTCATGGGGCGGATCGAGGACGACCTCGGCGCCATCTTCGCCCATCTGCGCGAAGCGGCGCTGACCATGCAGCAGGGCGGCGGCATCGGCTACGACTTCTCCACCCTGCGGCCCAAGGGCGCCTTCGTGAAGGGTGTGGGCGCCGACGCTTCCGGCCCGCTGTCCTTCATGGACGTGTGGGACAGCATGTGCCGCACCATCATGTCGGCGGGCGCCCGGCGCGGCGCGATGATGGCGACCTTGCGCTGCGACCATCCCGACATCGAGGACTTCATCGACGCCAAGCGCGAGCCCGGCCGGCTGCGCATGTTCAACCTGTCGGTCCTGGTCACCGACGCCTTCATGGACGCCGTTCGGGAGGACCGGCCCTGGCCGCTGGTCTTCGACGGACAGGTCCACCGCGAGGTGCGGGCCCGCGGCCTGTGGGACCGCATCATGCAGGCCACCTACGCCTATGCGGAGCCGGGCGTCATCTTCATCGACCGGGTGAACGGTCGGAACAACCTGAGCTATTGCGAATCCATCTCCGCCACCAACCCCTGCGGGGAGCAGCCGCTGCCCCCCTACGGGGCCTGCCTGCTCGGCTCGATCAACCTCGCCGCCCTGGTGATCGGCCCGTTCGAGGAGACGGCCCGGCTCGACACCGACCGGCTGAAGGAACTGACGGCGCTCGCCGTGCGGATGATGGACAATGTGGTGGACGCCTCGCGCTTCCCGCTGGAGCCGCAGGCCCAGGAGGCCCACGCCAAGCGCCGCATCGGGCTGGGCGTCACCGGGCTGGCCGACGCGCTGATCCTCTGCCGCACGCGCTACGGCGGCGAGGCGGCGGTGGCGCTGACCGAATCCTGGCTGAGGACGATCCGCAACGAGGCCTACCGCGCCTCCGCCCGGTTGGCCGCGGAGAAGGGCGCCTTCCCGCTCTTCGACCGCGACGCCTATCTGGACGCCCCGATGGTGCGCGGACTGGACGAGGACGTGCGCGCTCTGATCGCCGAGCACGGCATCCGCAACGCGCTGCTCACCTCCATCGCGCCGACCGGCACGATCTCGCTGTTCGCCGACAACGTGTCGTCGGGGATCGAGCCGGTCTTCTCCTACAGCTACGAGCGCGCCGTTCTGATGCCCGACGGCACCCGCCGGACGGAGGAGGTGAGCGACCACGCCTATCGCCTGTTCCGTGCGCGCTTCGGGAACGAGGCCCCCCTGCCCGACTATTTCGTGGACGCCCAGTCCCTGACCCCGGCGGAGCATGTGGTGATGCAGGCCGCCGCCCAGCGCCATGTGGACAGCTCCATCTCCAAGACCATCAACTGCCCGGAGGATCTGCCCTTCGACGCCTTCAAGGACGTCTATTGGCAGGCCTTCGAGCTGGGCTGCAAGGGCTGCACCACCTACCGCCCGAACGCGGTCACCGGCTCCGTCCTGTCGGTCAAGAAGGAGGGTGCGGCCTCGCCCGCTCCCCGGCCCCCTTCCCCGGCCCAAGGGGCGGGCGCCTTGGCGGCCAAGCCGCCAGACCGTCCGGAAACCCTGCCGGGAGAGACCTACAAGGTGCGCTGGCCGGACAGCGACCACGCCATGTACATCACCATCAACGACATCGTGGAGAACGGGCGGCGCCGGCCTTTCGAGGTCTTCATCAACTCCAAGAACATGGAGCATTACGCCTGGACCGTGGCGCTGACGCGGATGATCTCCGCGGTGTTCCGCCGCGGCGGCGAGGTCGGCTTCGTCGTGGAGGAGTTGAAGGCGGTCTTCGACCCGCGCGGCGGCGCCTGGATGCAGGGCCGTTACGTCCCGTCGCTGCTCGCCGCCATCGGGGACGTGATCGAACGGCATCTGAAGGCCATCGGCATGCTGCCCGAGGATGGGGCGGCCGGCGGGACGCTGGCGGCGGCCCCGCCCGGCGGGATGGAGACGGCCGGCCTTCCGCAATGCCCGAAATGCGGCCAGCCCGGCCTGATCCGGCAGGAAGGCTGCGACAGCTGCCTGAATTGCGGCTATTCCAAATGCGGCCCCTGAGGGCGGACCGGTGACGCCGCGGCCGGTCCAAGCATGAACCAGGATTTCGAAAGGGGGCTTCCATGAACGACGCGACACGGACCATGCTCAGCGACGGCGTGGCGCGTTGGGGCGCCTTCATCGAGGCGAACGCGTCCTGGGCGGAGGCGATCCTGTTCCTGTGCGCCTTCGCGGAGTCGCTGGCCTTCGTCGGGCTGGTCGTGCCGGGCGTCGTGCTGCTCACCGCTGGGGGCGCGCTGGTCGCCTCCGGCGTCCTCGGCTTCTGGCAGGTCTACGCCGCCATCGCGCTGGGCGCCATCCTGGGTGACGCCCTGTCCTATTGGCTCGGCCGGCTGTTCGGCCATCATGTGCCGCATGTCTGGCCGTTCCGCCGGCGGCCGGAGTTCCTGGAACGGAGCAACCGCTTCTTCCTGCGCCATGGCGGCAAGAGCGTCTTCCTGGCGCGCTTCCTGGGGCCGCTGCGCCCGGTCGTTCCGCTCACCGCCGGAATGATGGCGATGCCCCACCACCGTTTCCAGGTCGCCAACCTGGCGTCCGCGGTCATCTGGGCGCCGCTGATGATGGCGCCCGGCATCGCCATGGCGAAGGGGGTCGGCCTCGACGAACTGCTCACCGGGGGCATGGCGAAGCCCGCGGTGTCGCGGAGCGTGGAGGATGGTCCCTGCGTGCCGGCGCCGCCGATTTCCGGCGAGCCGGCGCGCTGCTGACGGGCGCCCCGAGGCCGAAGCTGGATCACTCCCCGACGCGGAGGATCACCTTGCCCCGGCCATGGCCCGAATCGAGCCGCTCGTGCGCCTTGGCGACCTCCTCGAGCGGCAGGACGGCGTCCACGACGACCTTGGCCTGCCCGCGCTCGAACAACGGCGCCATCTCGCGCAGCCGGGCGCCTTCGCGCGTCAGGAAGGTGCCGAACAGCGTCTGGTTCTTGGTGTAGAGGGCGCTCAGGTCGCCGGTCGGGTCGAGAATCGTGGCGATCCGGCCAAAGGGCCGGGTGACCTGGGTGCTCAAGGGCACGTTGCCGCCGGCCGTGTCGAAGGCGGCGTCGACCCCGCGCCCGGCGGTCTCGCCGATGATCCGCTCCGCCGCGTCGGCGTCGCGGTAGTCGACCGCCACGTCCGCGCCAAGGTCGCGCAGAGCCGCGTGGTTGGCCGCGCTGGCGGTCGCGATCACGCGGGCGCCCGCCGCCTTGGCGAACTGGATGGCGAAGGAGCCGACTCCGCCGGCGCCGCCATGGATCAGCACCGTCTCGCCCGGCCGCACCGCCAGACGCCGCACGATCGCCTCCCAGGCCGTGCCGCCCGCCAGCGGGATCCCGGCCGCCTCGATGTGGCTGAGGTTCTCCGGCTTGCGCGCGACGATGGCGGCGGACGCGACGGTGTACTCGGCGTAGCTGCCCTTGGGATTGCCGAAGATTTCCGGCGTGTAGAACACCGCGTCCCCGATCGCGAAGCCGGTGACTCCCGGCCCCAGCGCCTCGATGACGCCGGAGACGTCATAGCCCAGCACGGCCGGAAACGGGATGTTCGCCCAGGCGCCGGCCTGCCGGATCTTGGCGTCGACCGGGTTGGTCCCGGAAGCGACGACCCGCACCAGAACCTCGCCGGGGCCGGCCTCCGGACGCTCGATGTCCCGGCGCTCGAACACATCCGGGCCGCCGAACCGTGTGATGACCATCGCGCGCATGGGGTCCTCCTTCGTTTCGCGATGAGCCATGTGGATCGCGGCCGGCCGCCATCAAGAGGAGGCCTGGCCGCGCCGGTCAGCCGCCGGACGGCCGTTCGATGCCGGGCACGCCCGTGATGGCGTCGGCCAGGAACTCCACCAGCAGCCGGACCCGCGCGATGCCGGCCCGCTCCGGCACGATCAGCATGTTGAGCGGCACGGAGGGCGGCGCATGGTCCGGCAGGAGAATCTCAAGGCGGCCGTCGGCGAGCAGGTCGTCCACCAGCCAGACATGGGCCGGGCCGATGCCGCGGCCGGCAAGATAGGCTTCGCGCGCGGCGAGCCCGTGATCGACGCGCAAACGCCCGCCGAGGGACACGGCGTGGAGGGCACCGTCCGGTCCTTCGAGCGTCAGCCGCTCGCTTCCCGCGATGTTCGACATGCGGACACCGTCGAACCCGGCAAGGTCGCCGGGTGTCGTCGGCCGGCCGTGCCGTTCCAGACAGGCCGGCGCCCCGACGAGCACGCGCCGGCTGAGTCCGAGCGCCCGCCGCTTCAGGGTGCTGTCGGCGAGCGGGCCGAGGCGGATGGCGAGGTCTACGCCGTCGCGCACGAGGTCGATGCGCTCGTCGGTCAGGCCGAGATCGACGGCGATCTCCGGATGGCGGTCCTGGAAGGCGAAGATCAGCCGGCTGATGTGCCGGACGCCCAGCGCCGCGGTGCAGGACACGCGCACCGTCCCGGCCGAGGCGCGGCCGGTGGCGCGCGCCTCGTCACCGGCCTGTTCGACAAGGCGCAGGATCTGGACGGCGTTGGCGTAGTAGCGCTCGCCCTCCGCCGTCAGCGCGACGCGCCGCGTGGTGCGGCTGAACAGCGCGACCCCGAGCGCCTCCTCCAGTTCGCGGATGTGCCGGGTGACGCTGGACTGGCCGATGACCATCTCGCGCGCCACCGCCGACAGGCTTCCCCGCTCGGCGACGCGGACGAAGGTCCGCATGCGGTCCAGCGTGACGTTAGAGGGCGATTGATCCATTTTACGGCAATATCCTATCCATACCCCCTGTCTACCGGATCAATCACTATCCGCCTAGCTTGAGTCGCACGTGCTTCAAGCGAACAGGTGCCTGCGATGAATGTGCTGATCGTCTTCGCCCATCCCGACCCCCGCTCCCTCAACGCCGCCCTGCGCGATGCCGCCGTCGCGGAACTGGAGGCGCAGGGCCATACGGTGCGGGTTTCCGACCTCTACGCCATGAACTGGAAGACCGCGGTGGACCACGCCGACTTCCCCAGCCTCGGCGAGGGGGAGCGCCTGAAGGTGGCCGCCGCCTCCGGCGCCGCCTTCGCGGCCGACGCGCTGACCGACGATGTGAAGGCCGAGCAGGAGAAGCTGCTGTGGGCCGACGCGCTGATCCTGCAATTCCCGCTCTGGTGGTTCACCATGCCGGCGATCCTCAAGGGCTGGGTTGACCGCGTCTACGCCTACGGCCTCGCCTATGGCGTCGGCGAGCACAGCGACCGCCGCTGGGGCGACCGCTACGGCGAGGGCCGCTTCGCCGGCAAGCGCGCCATGCTGGTGGTGACGACGGGCGGCTGGGCCGAGCATTACGCGCCGCGCGGCATCAACGGCCCGATCGACGACCTGCTGTTCCCGATCAACCACGGCATCCTGCATTACCCCGGCTACGACGTGCTGCCCCCCTTCGTCGCCTACCGGGTGGACCGCTTCGACGAGACCGGCTTCGCGCAGGCGGCGGAGGGCTTGCGGGAGCGGATGCGGACGCTGGAGACGACAACGCCGATCCCTTTCCGCCGTCAGAACGGCGGCGACTATGCGATCCCCAGCCTCGAACTCCGCCCGGAACTGGAAGTCCCCGGCGCGTCCGGCTTCGCCCTGCACCGGACTGCGTGAGCGCTACAGCCGGATCAGCACGACGCCGAGGATCAGGGAGGCCGCACCGGCCAGCCGGGTCGGGCTTATCGGCTGCTGCGGCAGGCCGAGCAGACCGACATGGTCGAAGGCGAGCGAGCCGAGCATCTGGCCGACCACGATCAGCGCCAGCACCGTGGCCGCCCCCAGGCGGGGCACCATCAGGATGGCCGTCCCAATGAACAGCGCGCCGAACAGCCCGCCGGTCCAGGTCACCCACGACCCCACCCCGCTCACCGCTTCGGCAAGGCGGGGGCCGGGTGCGAGGAGTGCCACCGCCAGCATCGCCAGCATGCCGACGACGTAGCTGACGAACCCCGCCCACCAGGGCGAGCCGAGGTCGGCGCGCAGGTTGGCGTTCAGGACCTGCTGCAACGCGACGCTGATCCCGGCGCCGATCACCAGGAGATACGAGACGGCGGACAGTGCGGTGGACATGCCATGCTCCCAAGAGTGCCTGTGGGCGCGCCGCCGGATCGTGTCCGTGCGGCGCTCTCGGGCGGATGGGTAGCAGGCGGAGCGGCGGCGGTCTGGTACGAATGTGACCTACCCGGCCCGGTAGCGGCCCGGAGTCACGCCGAAGGCGCGGCGGAAGCAGCGGCCGAGATGGCTCTGGTCGGCAAAGCCGGTGTCCGCCGCGACCGCCGCGACCGGCTCCCCCGCACGGAGCAGACCCCGCGCCTCGTTCAGCCGCTCCTGAAGCCCGAAGGCGTGCGGCGGCACGCCACGCTCCTTGCGGAAGCGGCGAGAATAACCCTCGCGGCTCATCCCGGCGCGGTCGGCCGCAGCGGCGACGCCGTCCCACGCTCCGCACCCACCAAGCTCCATCGTGGGGGTCAGCCCGGTGCCCAAGGAACGGCGGTGCTCCTCGGCGGTCCGCGTCAGGTCGGCCCAGCCCAGCCCGCCCGCCCGCCGCCAGTGCCGGGCCAGCGCGGCGATCAGTTCCGCAGCGGCGTACAGGCCGGACGGCGTGTAGAGGTTGACGCAGACGACCTCGTCCGCTCCGCACAGCGAGCGGTGCGGCGTTCCCGCCGGAATGTGCAGCCCCTCACCGGGGCCGGCCTCGCACAGTTCGCCCGCGATGACGAAGCGCCGGCGCCCGGCGAGGACGAAGGTCAGCTGATCCTCGCGATGGAAATGCACCGGCAAGGCCACGTCGTGCCCGCGCACCGTCCCCAGCTCGACGATGCCGCCGCCGGCCGGGCGCCAGTAGTCCCAGACGTGCCGGGGATGGCCGGCGGAGGTCGGCATCGCCGGAAGCGGCAGCGGCGTCATGACGGCGGTCCTTCCCATCGAACGGGTTCCGGATTGCGATTTTCGCACGGCACCGATCAGGACTCCATCGCACCGCACATCCTGTGGCATAAGAGCCCCCGCCACGCCATGGGAACAACGCCGCAGGAACGCAGCCGCACATGATCCGCTTCGACAACATCAGCAAGCAGAATGGTCACCGAATCCTCTTCCTCGAAGCATCGGCGGCGTTGAACCGGGGCGAAAAGATCGGGCTGGTCGGTCCCAACGGGGCGGGCAAGACGACGTTGTTCCGCATGATCACCGGCGAGGATTTGCCGGACACCGGTCAGGTGGCGATCGAGAAGCAGGCGACCATCGGCTACTTCAACCAGGACGTCGGCGAGATGTCCGGCCGCTCCGCCGTCGCCGAGGTGATGGACGGCGCCGGCCCGGTCAGCGCCGTCGCCGCGGAGCTGGCCGAGCTGGAAGCCGCCATGGCCGACCCCGACCGCGCCGACGAGATGGACGCCATCATCGAGCGCTACGGCGAGGTCCAGGCCCGCTTCGACGAGCTGGGCGGCTACGAGCTGGAGGGCAAGGCGCGCGAGGTGCTGGCCGGCCTCAGCTTCAGCCAGGAGATGATGGACATGGACGTCGGCATGCTGTCCGGCGGCTGGAAGATGCGCGTGGCGCTGGCCCGCATCCTGCTGATGCGGCCCGAGGTCATGCTGCTCGACGAACCGAGCAACCATCTGGACATCGAAAGCCTGATCTGGCTGGAAGGCTTCCTGAAGGGCTTCGAGGGCGCCCTGCTGATGACCTCGCACGACCGCGAGTTCATGAACCGCATCGTCAACAAGATCATCGAGATCGACAGCGGGTCGCTGACCAGCTACTCCGGCGACTACGGCTTCTACGAGCGCCAGCGGGCGCTGCGCGAGAAGCAGCAGGAAGCCCAGTTCGAGCGTCAGCAGGCCATGCTGGCCAAGGAGCTGAAGTTCATCGAGCGCTTCAAGGCCCGCGCCTCGCACGCCAGCCAGGTCCAGAGCCGCGTCAAGAAGCTCGACAAGATCGAGCGGTTCGAGCCGCCGAAGCGCCGCCAGATCGTGACCTTCGACTTCCCACCGGCCCCGCGCTCCGGCGACGACGTCGCCGTGCTGAAGAACGTGCACAAGGGCTACGGCAGCCGGACCATCTACGAGGGGCTGGACCTGACGATCCGCCGCAAGGAGCGCTGGTGCGTCATGGGCGTCAACGGCGCCGGCAAATCGACGCTGCTGAAGCTGGTGGCCGGCGCGACCGAACCGGACAGCGGCACCGTCGCGGTCGGCGGCAGCGTGCGCATGGGCTATTTCTCCCAGCACGCCATGGACCTGCTCGACGGCGACAAGACCATCTTCGAATCGCTGGAGACCTCCTTTCCGCAGGCGAGCCAGGGGGCCCTGCGCGCACTCGCCGGCTGCTTCGGCTTTTCCGGCGACGACGTCGAGAAGAAGTGCCGCGTCCTGTCCGGCGGCGAGAAGGCCCGGCTGGTCATGGCGATCATGCTGTTCAACCCGCCCAACTTCCTGGTGCTGGACGAGCCGACCAACCACCTCGACCTCGACACCAAGCAGATGCTGATTTCGGCGCTCGGCGCCTATGAGGGCACGATGCTGTTCGTGTCGCACGACCGCCATTTCCTGGCCGCCCTGTCGAACCGGGTGCTGGAGCTGACGCCGGAGGGCATCCACCAGTATGGCGGCGGCTACACCGAATATGTGGCGAGCACCGGTCAGGAGGCGCCGGGCATCCACTGACAGAACTCTCTCCCCCTGGGGGCGGGCGTCCACACTGCGTGTGTTGCTGTGGTCCCGTTTGAGCGGCTCTTGGCGTCCTGTGGCCTTGGGACGGGGGACAGGAGGTGCTTCCGGGGCGGCATGGCGGGAGCCGGGGCGGAGAGTTCCGCCCGCCCTGCTTTCAGCGCATCCCCGCGGTGCGCGGGCCGGTCGATCCTGGCGATTGAGGGCACCGGTGGCGTGATCGCAGGGCGGCGAGGGTGCACGCCATGGAAATCCGGGGTCCGTCGTGACGCTCCGGGACTGGCTCAATGTCCGGGCGGCGAAGCGCGGCGTTGCTTGGCCGCACATCGCGCGAAGCCACGGGCCTGGGACGGGAGAGGGCAACCAGGAGCCGGACAAGACTGTTCCGATCCCCCCTCCCCGTCGCTTGACAAACTGTTATATCAGCGGTAACCGATACGTCTCTAAACCTTATGGTTTGGATGGGTATAGGTGGTTCGGGGCGTCGGAGGGAAGTCCATAACAATAAGCGTCCCGATCCACCTTCTCCCCCTCCGGATTGAGACTCCTACCGCAACCAGGCGGTCAGCGCCGTCAGCGCGCTCAGCACCAGCACATAGAGCGCCAGATCGAACAGCGGCGGGTGCCACACCCAACCGTAGAATCCCACCGCCCGCAGGCCGCGGCGCAGCAGGCCCGAGACGAACCAGGCCGCGATCGCCAGGATCAGCAGCGGGGGGATGAACAGCCCGTAGATGTCGATCTCGCCGATCATGCGGTCACCGGTTCGCGGAGCGATTCGCTGGAGGGGTCGGGGGCGGCGAAGGTCAGGTGCGGGAACAGCGCGCGGCGCAAGCCCGCCAGCGCGATCACCGCGCGGTCGCGCTCCGCCGACCGCGGCTCGGCCGACAGGTTGGACAGGGCGGCGTCCATCATCGGCAGGACCTCCGCCGGGGGCGTGCCGAGGCGGCGGCTGGACAGGCCGCGGAAATGCTGCCCGACCGCGCCCAGCAGCCGGGCCACATGGGGCGCCGCCGGGCCGCCCAGCGCGCGGCGGGCGCGCTGAAGCTCTGCCACGTTCAGACCGACGCGCAGGTCGTTCACCGCGTCCGCCGCCGCCAGATCCTGCTGCGGACCGGCCAGCGCCAGACGGGAGGAGAGCAGACCCACACGGTCGAGCATCCGGTTCTCGAAGCTGCCCACCGGAATGCCGGAACGGGCGGCGGTCATCGCCGCGATCTCGGTCCAGCCGGCGCGGAGCAGGCGCCGGGCGCTCCAGGCCGCGCCGACCGAGCGGCAGAGCTGGGTGACCAGCAGCGCCGTGGCGATGCCCACCACCTGCGCGACGTTGCTGTTCAGGAAGGAGGCGAAATCCCCCGTCCCGAGGTCGAGGAGGCTGAGCGAGCCGACCACCCCCATCAGCAGCGCCATCGCCTTGCCCATGGTCGCCGGCCGCGCCACGAAGACCCCCAGCGTCAGGAAGGTCGGGGCGAGACCGAGCACCAGCATGGGGAAGCTGTCGAAGGACGGCAGCACGACCAGCAGGTAGAAGGCGGCCAGCGGCACCGACAGCAGGGTGAAGACCAGGAACAGCCGGATGCCCGGTGCGGGATCGTCCAGCGAGGCGAAGAAGCAGCAGAAAACCGCCGTCATCATCGCCGCCGCCGATCCCGATGACCACCCCGTGCCGATCCAGAAGGCGCAGACCGCCGCGATCCCGAGAAGCGCCGCGAAGCCCGACCACAACGCCATGCCGGCGTCCAGATGGAAGACGTCGCGCGAGCGGCGGCGGGTCAGCGGGTCGAGGCGCTCCGGCAGGCTGCTCTTGCCGTCGCGGATGTGCGCCCGCAGGTCGCGGCAGTCCTGATGGATGTCGACCAGCGACCGCAGCCGGGTCAGCAGGTTGAGAAGCGTCGCCTCCTTCCAGCCGGTGTCCGCGCCGATGGCCGGGGACAGCCGGGCGATCTCCGCGCGCAGGCGGTCGGCGCCGCCCCCCTCGTCATCACCGGCCACCCAGCGGTCGAGATCGGCCAGCAGGGCGGAGACCTCGGCGGGCAGTTGGCCGCGCAGGGCGTCCAACCGATCCTCGATGCCGGCGGTCAGCGGCAGCAGATAGGCCATGCGGTCCTGCATCGCCCGCACCGCCCGCGTCATCCAGCGCACGTCGGACGTGTCGTAGGGCAGATGGGTCGCCATGACGCGCAGTTCGGTGATGTCGCGGGCCAGCTTCTGGCGCTCCTGCGCGTTGGCAGCGCCCTCCGGCGCCGTCTCGCGCGACAGGGCCTCGCGCGTCCAGCGCTCCGCGTCGCGCAGCGTGGCGTCCAGCCGGCCGAGCAGCGCCGGCCCGACGCTCTGCGGGAAGACCACGCTGTGCACCACGGTGGCGCAGAGGATGCCGATCAGGATCTCCTCGACGCGGGCCAGCCCGGTGTCGAAGATGGTCGACGGGTCGGTCACCGCGGGAAAGCCGATCAGGCCGATGGTGTAGCCGGCCAGCATGAACAGATAGCTGCGCGGCGTGCGGTCGAGCAGCGAGATGAACAGGCAGACCGCCACCCACAGCCCCAGCGCCAAGGTCAGCAGCTCCGGCGAATCGGCCAAAGCCGGCACCAGGGCGATGGCCCCGGCGCAGCCCAGCGCTGTCCCGGCGACGCGGAAGACCGCCTTCGACCGCACCGCCCCCGACAGCGGGCCGGAGACGATGTAGGCGGTCGCCATCGCCCAGAAGGGCCGCGGCAGTCCCATGGAGAAGGCGATGTAGAGCGCCGCCATGGCCGCCGCGAAGGCCTTGACCGAGAACAGCGCCTCGTTCAGCGAGACCAGCGTGAAGGCGGGAGTCTTCATTGCCCGGCCACCCGCTCGGCGGGCGCCCCCTGCTCGGTCTCCCGCACCACCTCGACGGTCACGGTGCGCCCGGCGACGAGGTCACGGGGGTCGGGCACCCGCTCCAGCGCGACGCGCACGGGAATGCGCTGGGCCAGACGGACCCAGTTGAAGGTCGGGTTGACGTTGGGCAGCAGGCCGGTGCCTTCGGTGCGGTCGCGGTCCACGATGGCGTGGGTCACGCTGTCCACCCGGCCGGTCAGCCGCTCCGGCTCGCCCATGATGGTGACGCGGACCGGGTCGCCGACGCGGATGCGCGGCAGCTTGGTCTCCTCGAAATAACCGACGACGTAGAAGGAATGGCGGTCGATCACCGCGACCACCGGCTGGCCCGCCGTCACGTAGTTGCCGGCCTTGAGCTGGAGGTTGGTGACGAAGCCGTCCACCGTCGCCCGCACCTCCGTGCGCTCCAGGTTGAAGCGGGCGAGGTCGAGCGCCGCCTCCATCTGGCGGGCGGCGGCGGCGGCCTTCGCCTGCGCGGCGGCGACCTCCTGCCGCTGGGCGGTGGAGACGACGTTGTTGCCGAGCTGCGCGTAGCGGTCGGCCTCGGCCTTGCGGAAGGACAGCTCGGCGCGCGCGCTCTCCAGGTTGGCCTCGGCCTGATCGACGGCGAGGCGGTAGCGGCTGGGGTCCACGACGAACAGGACGTCGCCCTTGCGAACCTCCTGGTTGTCGATGACCCGCACCTCGGTCACCAGACCGGCGACGTCGGAGGACACCTGCACCACGTCGGCCCGCACCCGCCCGTCGCGGGTCCAGGGTTCGTTCATGTAGTAGTCCCACAGCCACCAGCCGCCGCCGACGGCGCCCAGCGTGACGGCCAGCGTGACCGTGATCCGAATGAGGAGGGAGAAGAGTTTCACCGTGATTCGTCCTTGCGCTCCACCGGCGCGGCCGGGAGCGATCGTTCCGTGTCCCGCCGCTGCGGGACGCGCTGCTGTGTAGAACCGCCGTCAGCCCTTCATGGCTCGGGCGTTTGACTCAATCGCCGCCATGACGCGCACAGCACCCGCGATCTCCGGGCCGGAGGCCCCCTGGAGCAGGCGGCGGCGCACGTCGTTCAGCGCGGCGTTGACGCGGGCCAGCAGGTCGCGGCCCTGGTCGGTCAGGTGCAGGGTCTTGGCCCGCCGGTCGTCCGGGGCCTCCCGGCGTTCGACCAGCTTCGCGGCTTCCAAGCTGTCGAGCAGCCGGACCAGCGACGGCCCCTCCACCCCCATCTCCTCGGCCAGCTCGCGCTGGCGCATCCCGTCGCCGAGTTCGTTGAGGAGCATCAGCGGCGAGATGACGGAAGAGGAAAAACCGCTCTCCGCCAGCACCTTGTTCGCCTCGCGCCGCCACAGATGGGCGGCGCGGAACAGATGGATGCCGAAGTTGGACGGAAAGTCCGGAGCGGGGCTTGGGGCGGGCGTGGACGGGTCGTTCGATTGCATGCCTATTTAATAGCTTTGCTATCTATTTTCGGCAAGGTGCCCCACCCCGCCGCTCGGTCATTGCAGGCATGCGCGCATCCGCGGCGTCATGTGATCGAGAAAGGCGCGCACCCGGTGCGGCACCCGTTCCCGCCCGGTGTAGACGGCGTGGATCTCCTCGCGGTCGACCAGCACGTCGTCGAGCACGCTGACCAGCCGCCCGGCGGCGAGGTCGGCGCGGATATGGTACTCGGCCAGCCGTGCCAGCCCGAGGCCGAGCAGGGCCATGTGGCGCACCGTCTCGCCGTTGTTGGCGACGATGCGCGTGTCGATCTCGCGGTCGACCAGCCGCCCGCCGGACTTCAGCGGCCAGACCGCGGCGGCGCGGCGGAAGTTGAAGCCCAGGCAGTCGTGACGCTCCAGATCGGCGGCGCTCTCCGGCCGGCCCTTGCGCTCCAGATAGTCCGGCGACGCCACGATCCGCCGCCGCACGTCGCCCAGCCGCACCGCCAGCAACGCCGAGTCGGACAGCCGCCCAGCGCGGAAGGCCACGTCGGTCCGCGCCGCGTAGAGGTCCACCACCTCGTCGGTCAGGGTCAGGTCCAGACGGATGCCGGGATAGGCCCGCGTGAAGTCGGGCAGCAGCGGCAGCAGGCAATGCCGCCCAAAGGGCACCGACACGCTGACGCGGATCGTCCCGGTGGGCGAACGGGCGCCGCCCGCCACTTCCGCCTCCATGGCGTCGAGGTCGCCCAGCAGGCTCTCGGCCCGCTCGCGGTACAGTTCGCCCTCCGCGGTCAGGCGCAGCCGGCGGGTGGAGCGTTCGACCAGCCGCACGCCGAGCCGCTCCTCCAGCCGGGTCACCAGCTTGGCGGTGGAGGACGGGGTCATGCCGACCTCGCGCCCGGCGGCGCTGAAGCTGCCCAGCGCCGCGACGCGCAGGAAGACCCTCATGTCCCAGGCCCGGCTGTCGCTCATCCTGTCCGCCCTTTCGTCGATCTTGTCATTCAATGACACGATCATGCGAAAACGGACGGCATTCCGCATCCCGGATTTTTGGCTCATCTGATGCGTCCTGCACAGCTCGCATGGATGGAGCCTTCAGTCATGCCACTCGCACTGCTGGCGCTGGCGATCAGCGCCTACGCCATCGGAACGACGGAATTCGTCATCGTCGGCCTGCTGCCGACCGTCGCCACCGACCTGAACGTCAGCCTGCCGATGGCCGGCATGGTGGTCAGCGTCTACGCGCTGGGCGTCACCGTCGGCGCCCCGGTCCTGACCGCGCTAACCGGCCGGCTGCGGCGCAAGCCGCTGCTGCTCGGCCTGATGGGTCTCTTCATCGCCGGCAATCTGCTGGCCGGGGTCAGCCCCAATTACGAGACGCTGCTGGCCGCCCGCGTGCTCAGCGCCTTCGCGCACGGCGTCTTCTTCTCGGTCGGCGCGACCATCGCCGCCGATCTGGTGCCGGAGGACAAGCGGGCCTCGGCCATCGCCATGATGTTCTCCGGCCTGACCATCGCCATCGTCACCGGCGTGCCGATGGGCACCTGGATCGGCCAGCATTTCGGCTGGCGCGCCACCTTCCTGGCGGTCTCCGCTCTGGGCGTGATCGGCGCGCTGGGCGTGGCGGCCCTGGTCCCGACGAAGCTCAGCCAGCCGCCAGCCGCCGGCCTCGGCACGCAGGTCCGCGTGCTGGCCAAGCCGCGCCTGCTGCTGGCCTTCGCCATCACGGCGCTCGGCTATGGCGGGACCTTCGTCGCCTTCACCTATCTGGCGCCGATCCTGGAGACGATCACCGGCTTCTCCAGCGGCACGGTCAGCCTCGTCCTGGTGCTCTACGGCGCGGCCATCGCGGTCGGCAACATGGTGGGCGGCAAGCTCGCCAACCGCAACCCGGTCCGCGCGCTGGCGTGGCTGTTCGCCCTCCAGGCGGTCGTGCTGATCGTCTTCACCTTCACCGCCTCCAGCCCGGTCCCGGCGTTGATCACCCTGGCCGGCATGGGCGCGCTGGCCTTCGCCAACGTGCCGGGGCTCCAGCTCTATGTCGTGCAGTTGGCGCAGCGCCATGCGCCGGGGGCGGTGGACGTCGCCTCGGCCCTGAACATCGCCGCCTTCAACCTGGGCATCGCCGCCGGTGCCTTCTTCGGCGGGCGGGTGGTGGACAGCGCGCTCGGCCTCGCGGCAACACCGTGGGTGGGTGGGCTGTTCGTCCTGGGTGGGCTGGCGCTGACCCTGCTCAGCGGCGCACTGGACCGCAGGGACGGGCGCCGCGGCGAGGCCGTCGCCCAGCCTGCGTGATTACCCAGCCCGCTTGATTACATTGAGAAGAACACCGCCTTCGAGAGGATCGAGACCAATGCACACCGTGACCGCCAACGGCGCCTCCATTCCCGCCCTCGGCTTCGGCACCTTCCGCATGAGCGGCCCCGACGTGCTGCGCATGGTGCCGGAGGTCCTGAAGCTCGGCTTCCGCCACATCGACACCGCCCAGATCTACGGCAACGAGAGCGAGGTCGGCGAGGCCATCAAGGCATCCGGCCTGCCGCGCGGCGAGGTCTTCCTGACCACCAAGGTCTGGGTCAGCAACTACAAGGCCGACGACTTCCGCCGCTCGGTGGACGAAAGCTTGGCGAAGCTGCGGACCGACTATGTGGACCTGCTGCTGCTCCACTGGCCGAACGAGGACGTCCCGCTCGCCGAGCAGATCGAGTCGCTGAACGCCGTCCGGGCCGCCGGCAAGACCCGCCACATCGGCGTCAGCAACTTCAACCGGGCGCTTCTGGACGAATCCGTGCGCCTCAGCACGGCGCCCATCGTGACCAACCAGATCGAATACCACCCCTATCTCGACCAGTCGGTGATGCTGGAGGCGGCGCGCCGCCACGGCCAGTCGGTCACCGCTTATTACGCGATGGCCGACGGCAAAGTCTTCAAGGACCCGGTGCTGACCGACATCGCCGTCCGGCTGGGCAAGAGCCCTGCCCAGGTGGTCCTGCGCTGGCTGGTGCAGCAGGAGGGAGTGATCGCCCTGTCGAAGACGGTTGGCGAGACGCGCGCCGCCGAGAATCTCGCCGTCTTCGACTTCGCGCTGTCGGAGGCGGACATGGCGGCCATCCATGGCCTCGCCCGCCCCGACGGGCGGATCGTCAGCCCGGACGGTCTGGCGCCCGCCTGGGACTGACGTCCGGGGCTAATGCGGCATCAGGGGCCAGAACAGAGCGATCGCCGTCGTGCCCAGCACGACGACGATCAGCGACAGTGGCAAACCGAGACGCGCGTAGTCGCTGAAGCGGTAGCCGCCCGGCCCCATGACCAGCGTGTTGCACTGGTGTCCGATGGGGGTGAGGAAGTCACAGCCCGCCCCCACCGCCACCGCCATCAGGAAGGCATCGGGCCGCAGGCCCAGATGGTTGGCGAGGCTGGCCGCGATGGGGGCCATCACCAGCACGGTGGCCGCGTTGTTGAGGAAGGGTGTCACCGCCATCGCCGCCACCAGCATCAGGGCCAGCGCCCCGACAGGCGGCAGCCCCTGCGCGGCGATGGACAGCCAGCCGGCGATCAACTCGGTTCCGCCGGTGGTGCGCAACGCCTCGCTGACCGGGATCAGGGCGCCCAGCAGCACCAGGATCGGCCACTCGATCGATTCGTAGGCCTCCTTCAGCGTGATCACCCGCAGCGCCGTCATGGCGACCGCCGCACCGAAGAAAGCCAGCGTCACCGGAACGAGGCTGGTCGCCACAAGCCCGATGGTCACCGCCATCACGGCCAGCGCGATCCGCCGCTTGCGCCGCCGCCCGATGGACAGGTTGCGCTCCGCCAGCGGCAGGCAGCCGAGTTCGTTCAGCGTGTCCGACAGCCCCGCCGCCCGCGCCTGGAGCACCACCAGATCGCCCGGCTGGAAGCGGACGCGGCGCAGCCTCTGGCGGATCGGCCGGCCGCGCCGGCTGAGCGCCAGCAGGTTGGCGCCATAGCGCTCGCGCAGCTCGACATCCTCGACGTTGCTGCCGATCAGGGGGGAGCGCGGCTCCACCACCGCTTCGAGGACCGCCAGATCCTCGTCGCTTTCCACCCCCTCCAGCTCCTTCTCATGCATCAGCTCCAGGCCGGCGTGCTTCACGAGGTCGCCCAGCGCCTGGGTGTCGGCCTCCAGCACCAGCACGTCGCCCGCGAGCAGCACCCAGTGGCCGGACGGAATGTGGCGGCGGTGCCGCCCGCGGATGATCGCCGCGACCGTCACGTCGCCCTCGCCATAGGCCTCCAGGTCGGCGACCGTCTTGCCGACGAAGGGCGACTTCTCCGGCAGCAGGGCCTCCGCCGTGTAGTCGTCGATGGAGAACCCCCCGGCGCTGCCCGTGGCCGCCTGCCGGCCGGTGGGCAGAAGGCGGTAACCGACCGTCAGGAAGGCCACCCCCGCCACCGCGATGGTCAGGCCGACCGGCGTGAAGTCGAACATGGTGAAGGGTTCGCCGACCATCTCGTTGCGCAGGCGGCTGACGATGATGTTGGGGGAGGTGCCGACCAGCGTCATCAGCCCGCCCAGCAGCGAGCCGAAAGCCATCGGCATCAGCAGCAACGACACCTTCGTCCCGTTGCGCCGCGCCACCTGCATGGCGATGGGCATGAAGATGGCGAGCGCCCCGATGTTCTTGACCACCGCGGACAGCAGCGTCACCGCCCCGGTCAGCACGATGATCTGCGCCGGCACGGTCTTCATGCGGGCGCTGAGGGGGCGCATCACCTCCTCGACGATGCCGGAGCGGCCGACCGCCGCGCTGACCACCAGCGCCGAGCCGACGATGATGACGATGTCGTCGGAAAAGCCGCTGAAGGCGTCCTTTGGCTTGACGATCCCGACGGCCACCGCCGCCAGCAGCGCCAGCATGGCGACGAGATCGTAGCGCAGCTTGTCCCAGATCAGCAGCGCGATCACCGCGCCGATGATGCCGAAGGCGAGTCCCTGGTCGAGCGTCATGCAGCCCTTTTTTCGGGAATTGTTGGTGCGTCGTTATTGGGATTTGCCGGATGGGGAGCCCGATGGGGCCGCGTCGCGCCCCTTGCCGGCCCCGCTGGAACCGGTGTTGGCGTTCGACGGCGACCGGGCGTTCCGGACGAGTTCGCCGCAGTGTGGCTGCTCGTCACTGCCTGGGTCAAGAAAAGGCAGAACGCTGGCCAGCGGAGTCAAAAGGACGCCCAGCGCCACCGCGGCGGCGCCGCGCGCCGCCGACTCCGTGGCGTTCACCCCGATGTCCGGCGCCCCCAGCGTGCCGCGGACATGCACCGGAACGTGGGTGGCGAAGATCTGGGGGCTCTTGGCGCGCCCCAGCACGGTGAGGTCCATCGCCTCGCTGCGCAGGTTGATGGTGCCGTCCGCCGTCACCAGCGTTTCCGGCGTGTCGAGCACCAGCGCGCGGCTTTCCACCAGCCCGTCCTTCACCGTCACGTCGGCGACCAGGCAGTTGAAGGGCAAGGGCTTGTCGCCGGACAGGACGACGCCGAGCGTTTCCAGGATGTTGGTCTTCAGCCCCTTGACCGCGTAGCTGGTGATCCGCCCGCCGTCCACCGCGACGCCCAGCTTGCCGTCGGAGGAACCCAGGATGTTGGCGACCGTGCTCCCCTGCCCCTTGAGCTGGATGCGCCCGCTGGCCGTGCCGCCCATCTCCTGCGCGAAGGCCGTTTCGCGGAACAGCCGGGCCAGCTTGATCTGCCGGACGTCCAGATTCACGTCCAGCGCCGGGGTCTTTCGCCCGCCGTCCAGCACCGCCGTCCCGGCCACCCGTCCGCCGCCGACGCCGAGCGACAGCGGGTCGAGCACCAGCCGCCCGTTCTCCAGCTTGGCCCGCGCGTCCAGCGCGTCCAGCGTGGAGAAGGGCGCCTCCACATGCTCGCCGCGGAACTTCACGTCCATGTCAGCGGTGCGCAGCTTCTCCAGCGGGACCTCGGTGGCCGGGATGATCCGCTCCCGCCCCTTGGTCGGGTAGTCGCCGCGCCCTTCCGGGGAGGCGCCGATGAAGCCCGCCAGATCGACCGCCGCCAGCTTGCGCGAGGTCAGGTCGCCGGTGATCCGCGGCCGCTCGCCGCCGATATCCACCGCGATCTGACCCGACAGGTCGCTCTCGCCCACCTTGCCGTTCAGCCCCTCGAACCTCCAGATGTCGCCCTCGCGACCGAGATGGCCGGAGATGGCGTAGGGCCGCGTCGTCGGCACCGGAATGCCCAGGATCGGGAAAACGTCGGCCAGATCGTCGCCGCGCAGGTCAACCGACAGGTCGACGCCCTGGAGCCGCACCGGCTCGGCGATGGAGCCCTCGATCTTGCCGCGGGTTTTGCCGATGGCGGTCTCGACGCGCAGCGGGTAGGGCTTGGGGTCGTCGCGCAGATATTCCAGCGAGCCGCCGGCCGCCGTCAGGGTGAAGGGCTTGCCGGCGAAGTCGCCCTTGCCCTCCAGCCGAACCTCCTGGTCGCCGTTGCCGCCGACCGCCGTGTTGACGCCGCTGTCGATGTCGACCTTGCGCGTCGGATCGCGGAAGCGCAGGCGCCCCTCCTCGACCACCAGCGTCTCGATGATCGGCAGGTCGGTGCGGTCTTCCGGCTTGACCGTCTCCTTCGCCGCCTCCTTGCGCGGGTCCGGCCCGCCGAAGTCCCAGTTGGCCACGCCTTCCCGGTTCTTCTCCAGCAGCAGCTTGGGACCCGACAGGCGGATCTCCGGGAACTCGAAATCACCCCGCAGCAGCGGCCAGGGGCGAAGCTGGAGGTCCAGCACCCGCAGCTCCGCCATCGTCTTGTCGTCGCTCCACTCCGCGTTGGCGACCCGGAGTCCCTCGACGCGGATGCGCAGCGGGTCTCCCAACCGCACGTTGAGATCGCCGTTGATCGCGACCTCACGGTTCAGCGCCTTGGATGCCTGCCGGGCGATGAAGCCGCGGGCGTCGTTCCAGTCGAAGACGGCCAAGGCGATGCCGCCCCCCGCCGCCACGGTCACCACCAGCCCCAACAGGCCGTAGCCGATCCATTTCACCACGGCCATCCCCCGCGCCCCTTTGCCTGCCTGCACCGCACCCTCTGGCTGAATAACGGGCAAATGACCGGCGGTGTGACGCCTTACCTCCAAAGGGCAGAGAAGAGGACGATCTTGTGCAGATTTAACGAAAAATTGAGCGAATCATGCTACGGGTGGTACCACACGGCGTTCCACTTTCCTCCCGACCCGAGAACCATGCGTTCACTTACGAATTTTGCCCCCTCCACCTTCGAGGAGCGCGGCGCCGCCGTGGCCTTCACCACGCCGGTGTTGGCGCAGACGCGGGTGCGCAAGGACGACCGGGACAAGCTGGAGGTGCTGATCCCCAACCTGTCGGACGGGCACGGCGTCTATGTGGTGCCGTGGAAGAGCCTGCCGGCCGCCTTTCCGATGACCGTCCACGACCGCATGTTGCAGGACCTGATCCGCAAGGCGGACGGCTGCTCGCCGGACGACATCCGCAAGGCGGTGCTCCAGGCGGCGCGCTGCGGCCTCGCCGGGCCGCTGGCCGTGGAGGCGGCGGAGGCGGCGCTGCGCGACGAGGACGAGCAGCGGCTGCTCATCAACTACCAGCTCATCGTCGAAGTGCTGAAGGCGGTCGGGCTGGAGTCGACGGACATCCTGCGCGCCGGCCTCGGCTCCGAGAAGGGCGAGCAGCTGACCCGCAGCTACATGACCAAGGCGGCGCAGAGCCTCGCATTGGAGCCGACAGAACTGTACGCGCGCGTGGCCGAGCTGGCGACCTTCATGGAGCCGGTGGGCGTCGCCACCTCGCCCCGGCCGGCCCGGCTGCGCCGTCTGGCGCGCGACCTGCTGCAGTTCCGCGACAGCATGACCGAATGGGCGAACGGCAGCGTGTCGGAGGCCGCCCCCATCGGCACCTTCTGCGCGGAGGTGGCGGAGCACACGCTCAACCAGGTCCGCAATGTGGTGAACCAGCTCGACCAGTCGGTGGCGGCCTTCGAGACGCTGCTGCGCCAGTGGGAGACCAAGCGCACGCTGGTGCGCAGGTCGACCACCCGGCTGTCCTGGCTGCTCGACGGCTGGGATTTCATCATCACGAGCTGGACGGAGGCCCAGACCCGGGGCAAGCATGAGCAGGACATGACGGTGCACGAGCTGTTCCGCGTGCTGCCCCTGCTGCCCAAGGACGAGGAAAAGTCCGACCATGCGCTGCTGGCCGACCGTCTGCTGGCCTCGAACCGCCGCACCGTGCGCGCCTATGTGGACTGGCGCAGCGGCCAGCTCGACATGGACCTCGTGATGCGGATCGAGGCGATCAAGGCGAGGGCGGCCTGACCCATGACGACCGACCCCAAAGCCCTCCTCAGCCTCGGCACCAAGCTTCTCGACATCGACGAGGCCCGCTTCCGGCAGGTGGTCGATCTGCTCCAGCAGATCGGCGACCATCCCGAGGTCCGGCACACCTTCTCGCTGATCCGTCCCCGTCTGGCGGAGGTGCGGCCCAGGCGGCGCGCGACCTTCAAGCGGCTGTTCTGCGAACCGTTCGAGGACCTGTTCCAGCTTCCCACCGGCAACCAGCCGGCTCCGCTGAACAAGGTGGACCGCGACGCCGTCAACGCCCTGTGGCCGCTGGTGGAAAGCCGGATCGGCAAGGAGCGGCTGCGCGGCGTCGCCGGCGCGCTGGGCGACGGTGCATCGCGGGCAGAGCCGGCCCGCGCCTTCTGGTCCATGGCCTCCGCCGCCGTGGCCGACATTCTGGAGCAGACGGAAACGGGGCGCTTCGCGGACGAACTGGGACTGCGGCTGAACCCCGACCGCCTCCGCACCATCGAGGACATCGCCCGCATCCTGACCATCGCCCAGCCGGTGGCCGAACTGAAGGCCGCCCTGTCGCCCAAGCCGATCCAGAAGCTGCACAAGGACCATCTGGACGGCATCCAGGCCATCGGGCGGCAGGTCGCGCGCGGGCGGCCGGACGCGCTGAAGCTGTTCATCCTGCTGGCCGCGGCCCGCCTGTCCGACCCGTCGATCCTGCTGGGCAGCCTGTGGGACATGGATCTGGGCCAGAAGTCGAGCGAGCGCGCCGCCCTGTTCCTGGATCTCAGCGGCACGGTGGTGGCGCAGATCGAGGAGCGGTCGCGCGGCGTCGCCTCGGCCTCCGGCGGCACGGTGGACCGCATGGCGGCCGCCACCCTCGCGGTCGATCTGGTGGCCAGCCTCGAGGCCACGCGCAACGCCATGGAGCACAGCCGCAACAAGGACTTCGACCAACGGCTGAAGATCATCCGGAACTCGGTGCACGAGCTGGTGCGCAGCCAGGTGCTCGACGGCGCGGACACCGAAATCCTCACGGCGGTGGAGACGCTGGTCCCCGGCACCGACACGGCGCGGATGACGCTGGCGGAGAACCAGGCCCGCGCCCTGCGCAAATGCTCGACCATCGCCGACACGCTGGGCCTGCGCGGCGAGCTGAAGAGCGTGACCCAGCAGGCCACCGCCTCGCTGACCGGCACGGCGCGGCAGTCGCTTTCCGACGGCATCGGCGACGCGCGGACCGGCTACACCGCCATCCGCATGATCGAGCTGATTGCCGGACCGGCGGAGGCCAACCAGATCATGGACGACATCCTGAGGGGTGGGCGCCGCTGAGGGGACCGGAGAGATCGCATGACGCGTCGCCGCGGCTATGTCGGCTGGGCGCTGCCGGGGGCCGAACGCGCCCGCCTGCTGGCGCGGTTCCCGGCGCGCTACGCCCGCACCGTCGCCCATCACGTCACGCTGGCCCACGGCGTCGGGGCACGTCATCCGCTGCCGACGGAGCGTGAGGGGACCGTTGTCGGGCTGGCGGATGACGGGGACGGCGTGCAGGCGCTGGTCGTCGCCATCGCCGGGACGACGGACCGGCCGGGCGGCGGAACCTACCACGTCACATGGTCGCTGGGGCCGGGCCGCCGCGCCGTGGAGTCGAACGCGGTGATCGCGCGCCTCGGCTGGACTCCGGTGGAGCCCGTCGCCGTCCGGCTGGAGCCACGCTTCTTCCCGCTTTAGACGCCCTTTTTAAGCGCCGGGGCCGCCGCTGGCGTTGGCCTCGGCCGCCGCGCCGCGGTTCAGCGCCTGCTCGCGGTGGAAGACGAACAGGCCGCTGCCGATGATGAGCAGCGCGCCGACGATGATGCGCAGGGTCGGCGCCGTGCCCCAGACCAGCAGGTCCAGCACCACCGCCCAGATGATCGACACATACTGGAACGGCACGACGACCGCCGCCGGGCTGAGCTGGAGCGAGCGGTTCATCGCCGCGTGCCCGGCCAGCGCCGTGACGCCCAGCGCCCCCAGCAGCAGGAAGTCCAGCCCCGGCGGCGGCACCCAGACCAGCGGCAGCGCCGCACCGCCGAGCAGGCCGGTGCCGAAGGTCTGGAAGCTGACCAGCGACAGGTTGCTCGAATCGCGCAGCAGCCGTGTGGAGATCAGCCCGGTGGAGAAGACCAGCGTGCCGAACAGGGCGACCAGCGACGGCACCGCGTCGAACTGGCCCGTCGGGTTCAGCACAATCACCACCCCGGCGAAGCCGACCACCACGGCCGCCCAGCGGCGCCAGCCCACCTTCTCGCCGAGCAGCGGCACCGACAGGGCGGTGACGATCAGCGGGGCGGCCATGTAGATGGTCATGACGTTGGCGAGCGGCAGCGACCGCACCGCCCAGTAGAAGCAGGCGACCTCACCCGCCACGCAGCCGACGCGCAGAAGATGCAACGGCAGCCGCTTCACCGCAAAGACCGAGCGCACCCCCTCGCGCAGGATCAGCGGGGCCAGCAGCATCGCGCCGAACAGGCTGCGGATGGCCAGCAGCATCGCCACCGGATAGTCGGCGACCAGCCATTTGCCGAGCGCGTCGTTGACGGTGAACAGCGACATGCCCAGCAGCATCAGCAGGATGCCCAGGCGGGTGTCGGTGGCGGCGGAGGACGGGGTGCTGGAGGCGATCATCTCGGTTCACGCAAAAAATCCCTCCCCCCGCAAGCGGCAGGGGAAGGGATGGAATCGGGGCGGCAAAATGACGGGTGCGCGCGGTTCAGACCACGCCCTTCTCCCGCAGGGCGGCGATGTCCGCCGCGCATAGGCCCAGCGCCTCCTCCAGCACGGCGTCGGTGTGCTGGCCGAGCGTCGGCGGGGCGACCGTGTGCTCGATGGGGGTCGCGGAGTAGCGGATCGGGCTCGCCACCGTCGGCACCGTCCCGGCGGTCGGGTGCGGCAGGTCCTGGTGAATGTTGCGGGCTTGGACATGGGGGTCGGCGAAGACCTGCGACACGTCGTTGATCGGCCCGCAGGGCACGCCCACCGCCTCAAGCGCCGACAGCCAGTCGCGGCTGGTCCGCTGTTCCAGCAGCAGCTCCAGGATCGGCACCAGCTCCTTACGGTTGGCGACGCGGGCCGGGTTGGTGGCGTAGCGCGGGTCCTGCGCCAGTTCCGGACGGCCGGCGACTTGGCAGAACTTGGCGAACTGCCCGTCGTTGCCGACCGCCAGGATGATGTGGCCGTCCAGCGTGGCAAAGGCCTGGTAGGGCACGATGTTCGGGTGCGCGTTGCCGAGCCGCTGCGGCGCCTTGCCGCCGACCAGATAGTTCATGGCTTGGTTCGCCAGCACCGCCACCTGCACGTCGAGCAGGGCGAGGTTCACCCACTGCCCCTCCCCCGTCCGGTCGCGGTGGGCCAGCGCGCCGAGCACGCCGATGGTGGCGTAGAGGCCGGTGAAGACATCGGTGACCGCGACGCCGACCTTGACCGGTCCGCCGCCCGCCTCGGCGTCGGGCTGGCCGGTGATGCTCATCAGCCCGCCCATGCCCTGGATCATGAAGTCGTAGCCGGCGCGCTTGGCGTAGGGGCCGTCCTGCCCGAAGCCGGTGATCGAGCAGTAGACGAGGCCGGGGTTGATCGCCTTCAGGCTGTCATAGTCGAGCCCGTACTTGACCAGCCCGCCGACCTTGAAGTTCTCGATCACGACATCGGCCTGGGCAGCCAGCTTGCGCACCAGCTCCTGGCCTTCCGGGCGCTCGAAGTCGATGGTGATCGACCGCTTGCCACGGTTGGTGGAGAGGAAATAGGCCGATTCCTCGCCCGCCCAGGGGGGACCCCAGGCACGGGTGTCGTCCCCGGCGCCGGGCCGTTCGACCTTGATGACGTCCGCGCCGAGATCGGCCAGCGTCTGCGCCGCCCACGGCCCGGCGAGCACGCGGGAGAGTTCCAGGACACGGACATGGGAAAGCGGGCCGGGCATGCTGGGGTCCTTATGGAAGAGCGCCTCATTCCCTCTCCCGCCCCGGGAGAGGGTGCCCGCGTCAGCGGGCGGGTGAGGGTCGTCCAAGAATCAAGGCGCTGATTCTCGGACGACCCTCACCCTTCCCACGCCCGGGGGCGTGGGCCCCTTCCCTCTCCCGGGGCTCTCGGCGGCCCTGGCCGCCTGACGCCGTCAGCGCCCGCAAGCGGGCGCGAGAGGCGGGAGAGGGACAACAAACATCACCTCACGCGAAGGCCTGGATGCCGGTGATGGCGCGGCCCAGGATCAGGGCGTGGATGTCGTGCGTGCCCTCGTAGGTGTTCACGGCCTCCAGGTTCATCACGTGGCGGATGACGTGGAACTCGTCGGCGATGCCGTTGCCGCCATGCATGTCACGGGCGACGCGGGCGATGTCCAGGGCCTTGCCGCAGTTGTTGCGCTTGATGAGCGAGATCATCTCCGGCGCCGCCTTGCCCGCGTCGAGCAGGCGACCGACCTGCAACGCGGCCTGAAGCCCCAGCGCGATCTCCGTCTGCATGTTGGCGAGCTTGAGCTGCGGGATCTGGTTCGCGGCCAGCGGGCGTCCGAACTGCTTGCGGTCGATCTGGTACTGGCGGGCGGCGTGGAAGCAGAACTCAGCCGCACCCATGGCGCCCCAGGCGATGCCGTAACGGGCGCGGTTCAGGCAGCCGAAGGGACCGACGATGCCCTCGATGTTCGGCAGGCGGTTCTCCTCCGGCACGAACACCTCGTCCATGACGATCTCGCCGGTGGCCGAGGCGCGGAGCGAGAACTTGCCCTCGATCTTCGGCGCAGACAGGCCCTTCATGCCCTTTTCCAGCACGAAGCCGTTGATCTTGCCCTCGTCGTTCTTCGCCCAGACGACGAAGACGTCGGCGACCGGCGAGTTGGTGATCCACATCTTCGCGCCGCTGACGATGTAGCCGTCCGCGACCTTCTTCGCGCGGGTCTTCATGCCGGCGGGGTCGGAGCCGGCGTCCGGCTCGGTCAGGCCAAAGCAGCCGATCCATTCGCCGGTGGCGAGCTTCGGCAGGTACTTCTCGCGCTGGGCCTCGCTGCCGTAGGCGTAGATCGGGTGCATGACCAGCGAGGACTGCACCGACATGGCGGAACGGTAGCCGCTGTCCACCCGCTCGACCTCACGGGCGACCAGACCGTAGGAGACGTAGTTGACCCCGGCGCAGCCGTAGCCGTCGATCGTCGAGCCGAGGAAGCCCAGCTCGCCCATCTCGTTCATGATCTCGCGGTGGAAGATCTCGTGCCGGTTGGCCTCGGTCACGCGCGGCAGCAGCTTGTCCTGGCAATAGCTGCGCGCGGCGTCGCGGATCATCCGCTCGTCCTCGGTCAGCTGCTCGTCGAGGAGCAGCGGGTCCTCCCAGGCGAAGGAAGCGAGCTTGGCGGAGGCGGCTCCGGTCTTGGCGGCCATGTTTGAAATCTCCCTAGGTCCGATGCGCCCCAACATGGCGCGGTCGCTTTCATGGTTCAAATACATTTATCAGGGGACTTTAATATGATCCTCATATAAATAAGGCGTCATGGACCTGCGCCATCTCCGCCATTTCGTCGCCGTCGCCGAGGAGCTGCATTTCAGCCGCGCCGCCGCCCGGCTGGGCATCGGGCAGCCGCCGCTCAGCCAGTCGATCCAGGCGCTGGAGGCCGAGTTGGGCGCCCGCCTGTTCGAGCGCACCAAGCGCCGGGTCGAACTGACCGAGCCGGGCCAGCTCCTGCTCGGCGAGGCGCGGGAGATCCTGGCGCGGGCGGAGCGCGCCGCCGTGCTGACCCGCCGCGCCGCCAAGGGCGAGGTCGGCGAGCTGCGCGTCGGCTTCACCGCCGCGGCCCCCTTCCTGCCGATGGTGCCGCGGATCATCGACGCCTACCGCCGCGCCCATCCCGACGTGCATCTGACCCTGGTCGAGCTGCCGTCCAAGCAGCAGTTGACGGCGCTGGCCGACCGCCGGCTCGACGTCGGCTTCATCCGCGAGCCGCGCTTCGTCCCCGAGCCCGAGTCCTTCCGCTTCCACGACGTGGTGCGCGAGCCGCTGCTGGCGGTGATGCGCGCCGACCATCCGCTGGCCGGGCGGGAGGTCGTGCCGTTGGCCGCCCTGCGCGACGAGCCCTTCGTCTTCTACCCCGCCGATTTCGGCACCAGCACCCACGAGCAGGTTTTCGCGCTGTGCGCCGCCGCCGGCTTCCGCCCCAACGTGACCCAGGACGCGCGCGAGGCCTTCACCATCATCGGGCTGATCGCCGCCGGGCTGGGCGTATCGATTCTGCCCGGCCAGTTGCGGCAGGTGGCGCTGGAGGGGGTGGTGTACCGGCCGCTCGACACGCCGGACGCCGTCACCACCTTGCAACTGGCGCAACGGAGCAACGAAAGTTCGCCCCTGGTGAAAAAATTCACCGGTCTCGTAGAGCGGATCGTTCCGTTTGTTCCACCCATCGCCAGCGCGTGAGCGGCGACTCGGGAAAAATCGCCCGTCCGAACCCCAAGCCTCCCAAAGTCTGGGTTTTCAAGCGGTCAAGGAAGGAGCAAACTCCCGTTCAAACCGCGTGCACGGCCTTCGCAGATGCACAAAATTTCGTCAGCCCCATGCCGAACCGTTGAATTGATCACAATGCGAGCATCGGGCTTGTCGAATTTATTAAACGGGTATACCGTCTGACCCATTGCATAGGTCCTGTGTCGGGAACGCAACCCTGACTCCGGACCGCGCTCGGGACACCTCGGACGGGGGGAGGATGATGGACGGCGGCATGGTCACGACCGCACAGGCACTGGTGCGCTTCGTCGGGGTCCAGAAGACCTATGACGGCGAACACCTCGTGGTGAAGAACCTCGACCTCGACATCAAGAAGGGCGAGTTCGTCACCCTGCTCGGCCCCTCGGGCTCGGGCAAGACGACCACGCTGATGATGCTGGCCGGCTTCGAGGTCCCCACCCACGGCGATATCTATCTCGCCGACCGGCCGATCAAGAACATGCCGCCGCACAAGCGCGACATCGGCATGGTCTTCCAGAACTACGCGCTGTTCCCCCACCTGACGATCGAGGAGAACGTCGCCTTCCCGCTGACCGTGCGCAAGATGCCGCGGTCCGAGGTGAAGGAGCGGGTGCGGTCGGCGCTGCGCATGATCAAGCTGGAGAATCTGGCGCACCGCCATCCCGGCCAGCTGTCGGGCGGCCAGCAGCAGCGCGTGGCGCTCGCCCGCGCGCTGGTCTTCAACCCGCAGCTCGTCCTGATGGACGAACCGCTGGGCGCGCTGGACAAGCGGCTGCGCGAGCACATGCAGCTCGAGATCAAGCAGTTGCACGAGACGATGGGCATCACCGTCGTCTACGTCACCCACGACCAGAGCGAGGCGCTGACCATGTCGGACCGCATCGCGGTGTTCAACGACGGCATCGTTCAGCAGATCGACAAGCCGGACGCGCTGTACGAACGCCCGGTCAACAGCTTCGTCGCCAACTTCATCGGCGAGAACAACGTGCTGAGCGGCACCGTCGAGAATATCGAACAGGGCTTCTGCCGCGTGGCGCTGGCGTCGGGCGGTTCGGTCGTGGCCCAGGCGGTCAACGTCGCCGGCGCCGGGGCCGCCACCGCGCTGTCGGTCCGGCCGGAGCGCATCAGCATCCTGACCGACGGGCAGGCCCCGGACGGCATGAACGCCCTGCCCGCCCAGGTGCAGGACACCATCTATCTCGGCGACCACGCGCTGGCTGTGCTGAAGGTCGCCGGCAACGGGGAATTCATGGTCAAGCTGCCGCCGGGCGCCCATGCGGGCCTCAGCCACGGCCAGAGCGTGTCCATAGGCTTCCGCCCCGAGGACTGCCGGGCGCTCGATCCCGTGTGATCGGCCGCACCCGTCCGTCCGGTCTCTCCGGGAGGGGGGACCGGGGGCGCGCAACACCTCCTGACGCAACCACGCATAATGAAGGAACGGGGACGATGTCGAAGCTTAAGGTGGCAGTTGGGTTCCTTGCGACGTTCACTGCCGGTGTGGCGCTGGCCACCGCCGCGCAGGCCCGCGACCTGACGGTCGTGTCCTGGGGCGGCGCCTATCAGGAAGCCCAGAAGAAGGTCTATTTCGAGCCGTTCAAGAAGGCCGGCACCCCGATGAACGACGAGTCCTGGGACGGCGGCATCGGCGTGCTGCGCGCCAAGGTCCAGGGCGGTGCGGCGACCTGGGACGTCGTGCAGGTGGAAAGCGAGGAACTGGCCGTCGGTTGCGAAGAGGGCCTGTTCGAGACGATGGAGTTCAACCGGATCGGCGGCGAGCAGGCCTACCTGCCGCAGACCGTCGATGCCTGCGGCGTCGGCGCGATCGTGTACGACTTCGTCCTCGGCTACGACAAGGACAAGCTGAAGGACGCGCCGAAGAGCTGGGCCGACTTCTTCGACACCACCAAGTTTCCGGGCAAGCGCGGCCTGCGCCAGGGCGCCAAGACCACCCTTGAGATCGCTCTGATGGCCGACGGCGTCGCGCCGAAGGACGTCTACAAGGTCCTGGGCACCGAAGAGGGCCTGGAGCGCGCGTTCAAAAAGCTGGACACCATCAAGAACGACATCGTCTGGTGGAAGGCCGGCGCCCAGCCGCCGCAGCTCCTGGCCTCGGGCGAGGTGGCGATGACCTCCGTCTACAACGGCCGCATCGACGCCGCCAACAAGGCCGAGAAGAAGAACTTCGGCATGGTGTGGAACGGCGCGCTCTACACCATCGACAGCTGGGTGATCCTGAAGGGCAGCCCGAACAAGGAGGCCGCATACAAGTTCCTCGATTTCGTCGGCAAGGCGGAGAACCAGGCCAAGCTGTCCGAGAACATCGCCTACGGCACCTCGAACAAGGACGCCCCGTCAAAGCTGGCCCCGGCCGTGCTGAAGGACCTGCCGACCGCCCCGGAAAACATGAAGAACGCGGTCGAGATCAGCGTTCCCTTCTGGCTGGAGAACATCGACCGCCTGACCGAGCGCTTCAACAAGTGGGCGGCGAAGTAAGCCGCTGAGCAGAGCCCCCACCCTAACCCTCCCCCGCTGACGCAGGGGAGGGAATCAATCTCCCTCCCCCGCGGAAGCGGGGGAGGGCCGGGGTGGGGGCCCACCTCGACCACCCCGCACACGTCTCTACCGCATTTTCGAAATAGGCCGCCCATGACAGCCGCGTTCGTCGCCGGCGCCGATGCGTCGTCCGAGGTGCCTCTCAAGCGCCGCCTGAAACGGGCGGAGCGGACGCGCCGGCTCAAGGCCCTGGCGCTGATCCTGCCGCTCCTCCTCTTCCTGCTCTTCACCTTCCTCGGTCCCATCGCCGGCATGCTCTGGCGCTCGGTCGACGACTGGGAGGTGCGTCAGGTCCTGCCCCACACCGTCGCGGCCCTGGCCGACTGGGACGGCAAGGACGTTCCGGGCGAGCCGGCCTTCGCCGCGCTGGCCGGCGACATCCGCACGGCGCGCGACGCCGGCACCGTCGCCATCGCGTCCAAGCGGCTGAACTACGCGCTGAACGGCTTCCGCACCATCATGTCGGGCACGGCGCGCAACCTGAAGGCCCTGCCCGAACCCGGCACCGCCAAGGACACGCTGATCGGCATCAACCCGGCCTGGGGCGAACGCGCCACCTGGGCGGCGATCAAGGGCGCCAGCGGGCCGCTCACCAGCTTCTACCTGCTGGGGGCGCTCGACCTGACGCGCAACCTGGACGGCGCCATCGTCGCCGCCCCCGAGGAGCAGGCGATCTACCGCGACGTCTTCGGCCGCACCTTCACCATCAGCCTGGGCGTGACGGTCCTCTGCCTGATCCTGGGCTTCCCGGTCGCCTACATGCTGGCGACGCTGCCCACGGGCCAGTCGAACGTGCTGATGATCTTCGTGCTGCTGCCCTTCTGGACCTCGCTTCTGGTGCGCACCTGCGCCTGGATCGTCGTGCTGCAGAGCGAGGGCATCGTCAACGACAGCCTGCGCTGGATCGGCCTGATCGACGAGCCGCTGCGCCTGATCTACAACCGCTTCGGCGTCTATGTGGCGATGACGCATGTGCTGCTGCCCTTCATGATCCTGCCGCTCTACAGCAGCATGCGGTCGATCTCCCCGGCCTACATGCGGGCCGCGGCGTCGCTCGGCGCTTCGCCGGTCACCGCCTTCCTGCGCATCTACCTGCCGCAGACCGTGCCCGGCATCGGGGCGGGCAGCCTGCTCGTCTTCATTCTGGCCATCGGCTACTACATCACGCCGGCCCTGGTGGGCGGAGCCGCCGACCAGATGATCAGCTACTTCATCGCCTTCTACACGACGGAAACCGTCAACTGGGGTCTGGCCTCGGCGCTGGGTGCCGTGCTTCTGCTCGCCACGCTGCTGCTGGCCGTCGTCTATGGAAAGCTGGTCCACGGCCAGCAGGTCACGGGAGGGATGAAGAATTGAGCGACAACCACGCCCCCCGCACCGCCAGCCAGCGCGTCGCCTGGATCACCACCGTGGTCGTCGCCTCGCTGGTGCTGGTCTTCCTGATGGCGCCGATCCTGGCGATCATGCCGCTGTCCTTCAGCTCCGGCTCCTACCTGACCTACCCGCTGCCGGGCCTGTCGCTGCGCTGGTACGAAGACTTCCTGAACTCCCCGCGCTGGGTGTCGTCGCTGAAGAACAGCGTCATCATCGGGGTGGCCTCGACCATCCTGTCGATGGTTCTGGGCACGCTCGCCTCGCTCGGCCTCGCCCAGTGGAAGAGCAAGTTCAAGCCGCTGGTGCTGGCCATCGTGCTGTCGCCGGTCGTCGTGCCGGGCGTCATCACCGCGGTCGGCCTGTACTTCTTCTTCGCGCCGCTGGGCCTGACCGGCAGCTACGCCGGGCTGATCCTGGCGCACACCGCGCTGTCCACACCCTTCGTGGTCATCACGGTCAGCGCGACGCTGCAGAGCTTCGACATGAACCTGGCGCGGGCCGCGGCCTCGCTCGGCGCCTCGCCGATCTACGCGTTCCGCCGGGTGATCCTGCCGCTGATCCTGCCGGGTCTGGCCTCGGGCGCCCTGTTCGCCTTCGCCACCAGCTTCGACGAGGTGGTGGTGGTGCTGTTCATGGCGGGTCCGGAGCAGCGCACCCTGCCCCGCGAGATGTTCAGCGGCATCCGCGAGAACATCAGCCCGACCATCACGGCGGCGGCGGTGATCCTGACGACCATCTCGGTCATCCTGCTCGCCACGCTGGAGGCGCTGCGCCGCCGCAACGAGCGGCTGAAGGGCAACCTGCGCTGACATGAAAAAGCCGGGCGGCCCGATGGGCGGCCCGGCCTTTCCTCAAATCCGGTGGAGTGATGTCACAGGTACGGCGGGGTGCAGGCGCTGATGATTTCGCATTCCTCGTCGCCGACGTTGCGGAAGCGGTGCGGAATGCGGCTGTCGAACAGATAGGCGTCGCCGGGACCGAGGATCTCCTTGCGGTCGCCGACCGTCAGCTCGATCCGGCCCTTGATGACGACGCCGCCCTCCTCCGATTCATGCTGGAGCATGGTGCGCCCGCCGGTGTCGGCGCCGGGGGCGTATCGCTCGTGCAAGACCTGGAGGTTGCGGCCGTGCAGGTCGCCGACCTGCCGGAAGGACATGAAGCCGACCCGGCTCTTCACCAATCCGGTCAGTTCGACCAGATCGCTGCCCTTGAAGAAGATCTGCTCGCGCGGCGGCAGGTCGTCGGAGGAGAAGAACTCCGCCAGGGTCATCGGAATGCCCTGGAGCACCTTGCGCAACGAGGAGACGGACGGGCTGCACCGGTTCTGCTCGATCAGCGAGATGGTGCCGTTGGTCACGCCCGCCCGTTGCGCCAACTGGCGCTGGGACAGGGCGTGCGCTTCGCGAACCTGCTTCAGGCGCGCGCCCACGTTGAAATCGACAGCGTCCACATCCATGGATCGGTTCCTCGCTCCTGACCGGAAGGCATACCGGATTCGCGTGTGTGCGTCATCAAAAACTCAACACCCGATTAGGGTTGTTTAATTTATTAAACATGGGTACGCTCCCTTCACATCGCAAATCGAGGCTGATTCCCATGCTGTCGCTGAACGACCAGAGCCTTCTTCGGACACAAGCCTATGTGAACGGCGCGTGGCGCGACGCCTTCTCCGGCAAGACCTTCGCGGTCACCAACCCGGCGACGGGCGAGGAGCTGGCCCAGGTCGCCGACGTCGGCGCGGAAGAGACGCGGCAGGCCATCAACGCCGCCGACGCCGCCCTGCCGGCGTGGCGCGCCAAGACCGCGAAGGAGCGCGCGGCCATCCTGCGCCGCTGGTTCGAGCTGATCATGGCGGCGCAGGAGGATCTGGCCGTTCTGATGACCCTGGAGCAGGGCAAGCCGCTGGCCGAGGCCCGCGGCGAGGTCGCCTACGGCGCCAGCTTCATCGAGTGGTTCGCCGAGGAGGGCAAGCGCGTCTACGGCGACGTGATCCCCAGCTTCGCCGACAACAAGCGCATCGTCGTCCTGAAGGAGCCGATCGGCGTCGTCGCGGCGATCACCCCGTGGAACTTCCCCAACGCGATGATCACCCGCAAGGTCGGCCCGGCGCTGGCCGCCGGCTGCACCATCGTGGTCAAGCCGGCGGAGGACACCCCGCTGTCCGCCCTGGCGCTGGCCGAGCTGGCCGAGCGCGCGGGCGTCCCGGCCGGTGTGTTTAACATCGTCACCGGGTCCGACCCGGTCGCCATCGGCGGCGAGCTGACCGCCAGCCCGATCGTGCGCAAGCTGTCCTTCACCGGCTCGACCGAGGTCGGCAAGATCCTGATGCGCCAGTCCGCCGACACGGTGAAGAAGGTGTCGCTGGAGCTGGGCGGCAACGCGCCCTTCATTGTGTTCGACGATGCCGACCTGGACGAGGCGGTCAAGGGCGCGCTCGCGTCCAAGTACCGCAACTCCGGCCAGACCTGCGTCTGCGCGAACCGCCTGCTGGTCCAGGCCGGCGTCTACGACGCCTTCGCCGCCAAGCTGGCCGAGGCGGTGAAGCAGATCCGCGTCGGCAACGGCATGGAGGCCGGAGTCACCCAGGGCCCGATGATCAACGGCCAGGCCGTCGAGAAGGTCGAGGAGCTGATGGGCGACGCGCTGGCCAAGGGCGCCAAGGTCGCGCTCGGCGGCAAGCGGCACGCGATGGGCGGCACCTTCTTCGAGCCGACGATCCTGACCGGCGTCACCACCGAGATGCGCGTGGCCCGCGAGGAGATCTTCGGCCCGGTGGCCCCGCTGTTCAAGTTCGAGACGGAAGCCGACGCCATCCGCATGGCGAACGACACCGAATTCGGTCTGGCGGCCTATTTCTACAGCCGGGACATCGGCCGGGTGTGGCGTGTGGCCGAGCAGCTCGAATACGGGATGGTCGGCATCAACGAAGGCATCCTGTCGACCGAGGTCGCGCCGTTCGGCGGCATCAAGCAGTCGGGCATCGGGCGGGAAGGCTCCAAGTACGGTGTGGAGGACTTCCTGGAGATCAAGTACCTGTGCGTCGGCCTGGGCGCCTGACGCCATCCTTTCCAATCGGGGGTTTGAGATGAGCAACCAGTCCTTCCAGGATCGTCGCAACGCCGCCGTTCCGCGCGGCCTCGCCAACGCCATGCCGGTCTATGTCGACCGCGCCGAAAACGCCGAGCTGTGGGACGTCGAGGGCAACCGCTTCATCGACTTCGCCGGCGGCATCGCGGTGCTGAACACCGGCCACCGCCATCCGAAGATCATCGAGGCGGTGAAGGCCCAGCTCGACCGCTTCACCCACACCTGCGCGATGGTCACGCCCTACGAGTCCTTCGTGACCCTGGCGGAGCGGCTGAACGCGCTGGTGCCGGGCTCCACGCCGAAGAAGACCGCCTTCTTCACCACCGGCGCCGAAGCCGTCGAGAACGCGGTGAAGATCGCCCGCGCCCACACGGGCCGTCCGGGTGTGATCGCCTTCTCCGGCGCCTTCCACGGCCGCACGCTGCTGGCGATGGCGCTGACCGGCAAGGTCGTGCCCTACAAGGTCGGCTTCGGCCCCTTCCCGGCCGAGGTCTACCACGCGCCCTTCCCCAACGCCTACCGCGGGGTCAGCGTCCAGGACAGCCTGAAGGCGCTGGAGCAGCTGTTCAAGTCGGACGTGGACGCCACCCGCGTCGCCGCGATCATCGTGGAGCCGGTGCAGGGTGAGGGCGGCTTCAACATCGCCCCGCCGGAGTTCCTGCAGGCACTGCGCAAGATCTGCGACGACAACGGCATCCTGCTGATCATCGACGAGATCCAGACCGGCTTCGCCCGCACCGGCAAGATGTTCGCCATCGAGCATTCCGGCGTCGAGCCCGACCTGATGACCATGGCGAAGAGCCTGGCCGGCGGTTTCCCGCTGTCGGCGGTCACCGGCAAGGCGGAGATCATGGACGCCCCGATCCCCGGCGGCATCGGGGGCACCTACGCCGGCAGCCCGCTGGCGACCACCGCGGCGCTGGCCGTGCTGGACGTCATCGAGGAGGAGAAGCTGATCCAGCGCTCCAACGACCTGGGCGAGCGCATCGCCGGCCGCTTCCGCACCATGGCCCAGCGCAACACGCTGTCGGTGATCGGCGACGTGCGCAACCTGGGCGGCATGATCGCCATGGAGCTGGTGAAGGACCGCGGCACCAAGGAGCCGGCGGCGGAGCTGACCAAGGCGCTGGTCGCCAAGGCGGCGGAGAAGGGCCTCGTCCTGCTGTCCTGCGGCACCTACGGCAACGTGATCCGCATCCTGGTTCCGCTGACCGCGTCGGACGCGCTGGTGGACGAGGGCCTGGACATCATCGAGCGCTCCCTGGAGGAGCTGGTTTCGGCCTGAGGCCGCGACCTGATTTTTCACTGAAGTCCCCAGACTGCACGCCCTCCTTCCCACATGGGGAGGAGGGTTTCTTTTTGTGCGCCCGCCCGCCCACGCTTTAGGATGAGGGCGCGGAACGGAGGGGCAAGCGCATGGCCGGCGGGATCGACATCGTCATCATCAAGAAGAGCGGCCTGGGCGACGCCGGGGCCAGCGTCTTCGGCGAGGTCGCGGAAACCCTGCGCTTCGCGCTGCGCCGCCTGGGCATCGACGCGGAGATCGTGTGGAACCGCGTCGGCCGCCGGCGCCGCGCCATCGTCCTGGGCGGGCACGACCTGACGCCGGAGGAAGGCGACCGGCTGCCCAGCGGCACCATCCTGTACAATCTGGAGCAGATCGCCACGCTGCACCCGCGCAACGCCCATTACCTGGACCTGCTGCGCCGCTGCCGGGTGTGGGACTACAGCCTGCGCAACATCGCCGAACTGGCCGGCCAGGGCATCCGGGCGCGCCTCGTCCCCATCGGGCATGTGGACGAGATGACCCGCATCCCCAACAGCCCCGCCCCCGGCATCGACGTGCTGTTCTACGGCGCGGTGAACCCGCGCCGCCGCGCCATCCTCGACGCGCTGGGCGAGCGCGGGCTGACCGTGGTCGCCCTCCAGCATTATTATGGAGCGTTGCGCGACGGCTTCATCGCCGATGCGAAGCTGGTGCTGAACCTGCATTACTACGAGGCGGGCATCTTCGAGATCGTCCGCGTCTCCCACCTGCTGTCCAACCGCAAGGCGGTGCTGGCCGAGCGCCACCCCGACACCGAGATCGACTCAGACCTGCTCGACGCCATGGCCTTCGCCCCCTACGACGGGCTGGTCGCGGCGGCCTGCGCGCTGGTCGCCGACGGTGCGCGGCGCGAGGCGCTGGCCGAGGCGGGATACCGGCGCATGAGGGAGCGGGACGCGGCGGCGCTGATGCGCGGCGCCGCCGCGGACCTTGGGCTTTCACACAGCGAGGCCGGCGTGCTCACCGGCCCCTGAGGGGGGCGCTCACAGCTCGACGACCGGCGCGAAGCCGCCGAAGATCATCCGCTTTCCGTCGAAGGGCATCGGATTCTTCTCAGGGCTGAACCGCTCGTCGGTCTTCATCAGCTCCTCGATCCGCCCCATGGCGGCGTCCCGCGTCGCCTTGTCCGGCCATTCGATCCAGGAGAAGGCGACCGTCTCGTCGTCCGTCGCCTGCACCGCCCGGCGGAAATCGGTGAGCTTGCCGTTGGGCACGTCGTCGCCCCAGCATTCGATGATGCGCGTCGCGCCAAGCTCCTTGAACAGAACGTCGATCGTGTTCGCGTGGTCGATGAAGGCCTGCTTGTTGGCCGTCGGCACCGCGATGACGAACCCGTCGATGTAGCTCATGTCGTTCCTCCCCTTCTTGTTTGACGCTTCGGCCCCGTCCGTCAGGACGCCGCCGCGCCTGGGTCCTTCGCGCCGGTGTGGTTCAGCATCCAGGGCGTGCCGAAGCGGTCGGTGAACATGGCGAAGCGCTCGGCCCAGAAGGTCTCGCCCGGCGCCATCTCCACGGATCGGGCGTCCTTGGCGAGCGCGTCGTACACACGGTCGAACTCGGCGAGCGACGGCGGAGCGATCTGCACCCGGAAGCCCTGAGGCGTGCTGTACATGCAGTCCGACGAGTCGGAGGCCATCACCGTGGTCGCCCCCAGCTTCACCATCATGTTCATCACGAGCTGGTCGTCGCCGGGCATCCGGCTGTCCGCATCCGGGGCGTCGCCGTTGCGGAACACATAGACGATTTCGCCGCCGAGGGTTTCGGCGTAGTGGGTCATCGCTTCCAGGCAGGTCCCGTTGAAGAACAGGTAGATCGTCGGTTCCATGGTTTCGTTTCCTCCCGGTCAGAGTGTTCTTGTGTCAGAGCGTTTTGGCGAGGGCTTCGAGCTGGTCGGTCGCTTTGCCCCAGCCTTCGTGGAAGCCCATCTTCTCGTGCTCGTCGCGCGCCTCGGCGCTCCAGTGCATGGCGCGCGCGGTGTAGAGGGTCTGGCCGGCGCCCGCATCCTCGAACCGCACCTCGGCGGTCATGAAGGCCCGGCCCGACGGCCGCCAGCCGGGACGGAAGGCGTCGGTGAAGACGAGGCGCCGCCCCTCCTCCACGTCGAGGAAGACGCCGGGTTCGCCGAAGGACTCGCCGTTCGGGCCGTTCATCAGCGTGAAGAACTCGCCGCCCGGCCGCAAGTCCATCCGCGCCTCGGACACGAACCAGGGCCTGGGGCAGAACCACTGTTTCAGCAGTTCGGGCTCGGTCCAGCAGCGCCACAGCGCGCCGCGCGGCGCGTCGAGGCTGCGGGTCAGGACGAGGTCGCGCTCAACTTCCGTCATGGGGGTTCCCTTTCGAACGGGGCGTTGAAAAGAGCAGCGTGAGGTAGCGTTTCAGGTGATCGACGCTGTCCAGCGCCTCCGCGCGCCCGCCCGTCGCCTTGGCGAGGATGAAGGCGCCCTGGAGGACGGCCTGGGTGTGCCGCGCGAGGCTGGCCGGGGTCCAGTCGGCCTCGATGCCGCGCGCCGCCATGGCCGCCGCGATGTCCGGCTCCAGGGTCGCCGCGTGGCCGAAGATGCTGGCGGCGCAGGCGTCGCGGATCGCCGGGTGCGACCCGTAGACCTCCTGCGTCATGGTCCCGACGAGGCAGGTGAATTCGGCGGGATCGCCGTCGATGATCGCCTTGCGGAACTCGACATAGCCGAACAGCCGGTCGAGCGGGTCGTCGAGCTTGCGGTACGGCGCGTTCGCGAAGAAGGCCGAGGTGGTTTCCGTCCAATAAGCGGCGGCGGCGACGCCGAGCGCTTCCTTGGTCTCGAAATGATGGAAGAACGCGCCCTTGGTGACCCCCGCCGCTTTGCAGAGATCATCGACGGAGGTCGCCGCGAAGCCCTTGGCCCGGATGACGTCCCGCGCCGCTTCGAGAAGCCGGGTGCGGGCGTCGCCACGTTCGGGGTGATGTTTGGCGGGTCTCGGCATGGATGGAAACATACCGAACGGTTGGTATGGACGTCAAGCGTCAGAAGTTGCCGTCATAACACCAGGATCGCCACCGGCCGGCCGCCATAGCCTTCGTCCCTTACGACGAGTTTGCAGAATCCTTCCGCGCGCTGTTCACGGATGGGAATGCATGATCAAAAAGCGATTATGGCACATAAAATGCTGAAAATTCCGGACTACAACAAATACCATCACGAGTATTTCGAAACATTCTGATGCAAATGAAGAAAAAATTCTATTATATATTTTTCTTCTCCATGATATTATTTATAATACACTTCCCTTTGAAAAACTACTTTCAAGTTTTTCTTACATTTCTTGCTATGAAACTAAATTGCTAATTGCATAAAGTTTTATTACACATATCTGCAACAGCCATAAGACACTGCGACCATTCCTGCCGTTGCATTTCGGTATAAAATCGTGAAAAATTCTTCTATCCTTCCGCCTATTCTGCCACTTGGAGGAGATTGAACATGATGCCCTTTGCTACCGAATTCCCGGTCAAAGCCGGCCTAGATTCAAGAATGTTTGTCGCTCAAATTATAACTTGGTTAAAAGGAACGCAGTACAGTAGATTATTCGAAAATAATGTAGAGATCGATTTGGATGGCGATTCACCATTAGCCATAAGCGCGAATGGAGAAGAATTACGCTTAAGGGTTCTTAAAGTTTCAGGAGCAGAGAAGGCCGTAGGATTTCGTCATGACTTCCCTGACCAGGAAGGACGCCTTTGGCGAACTGAGTCCGTTTTATTGAGAAACGACAAAGAAGGCGACCAAAGCATAGTGCGTTTTCGAACCCAATGCATTGCAAGAGAGTCTGGGGCAAAGCTTCACCACCCACGGAAACCTTACATAATTAAATCTTTCTTAGTTGATCGTCTATCAGGAACTGATGGGCAATTTCTTGTTTCTGATGAGCCTGTTTGGCTCAAAAACAACGACGATTCACTCCAGCTAGCAGAATCCATTTCTCTTGGGAAAGCTAGCAACAATCTCCCAATTATTTATATCTCCACAATAAAAGGCTCGTCATGGCCATTTAATAGAAAACAGGTAGATAAACTTGCATATGAACTAGGCGGAGTGGCTCATGTTGTAGTTGAACCTGACAGGGATTTTTCCATAACCTTGCGCGACTTAACCTCTGGACAAAATGTATACGGAGGAGCTATTGGAATTGCTTTGCCGAATTATGGATTCGTTCGCCGGCTATTTGCTAGCAAGCAATCCCCTGGATCGCGAAATCTCGTAGATATAGTCCATGATACTGCTCACGCACTTCGCAGCCAAATGCCATCCTGCGGCTGGGATTGGACTGAACTTCAAGAACAATCGCTACGTCAACATCGCCAACGCGAACGAAATCGGTTAACTTCTCAAGAGGAAAGGGCTCTTTACGAAGAAGAAAACGAAAATTTGCGCGAGACAATTGTACAGCTCAAAGACGATCTTGCTCGCCAACAATCCATAAATTCAAACAATGCGCATGAAAACTATTTACATTCATATATTGCCTCACAAGTTTGACCAGAAATATATCCTGGTGAATTTTTAGACAGACTTCGAGATTCTGCAAAATCCAGTCTCACCCGTTGTGACCAAGATGGACTTGATAGCCGTTCAAAAGCTATCCTTGAGAAATTCTCTGCGCTAGCGCCATCTGCCGGACTCCGAGAATTAATAGAAGATCTAAAACGCTCCACCAAAGATTCAAAACGAATTGCCAACCAACTAACTGAACTACTCTGCCGACATGGATATAGAATAAAATCACAAAACAAACACATTCGACTTGAGCCTCAAGATGGGTACTTTGGGCTTGAAACAATTACTATATCAACGACACCAAGCGATATAAGAGGCTTGTCCAATCAAAGAGCACAAATTGAACGGACATTAGGAATAAATAGGCTCGCGAAATAAACGACCATAATCATAGAAACACTTGGCAATTCCTGAATCCGCTTGCGCGAAGATCATTGCCGTGTGCGGCAGACCGAGGAAATTACCGAGTGATATCCTTAAGAAGCTAATGACCGCCTGTGATTGCCCGGTACTTACGCGCTCAACAACGGCCCCGTCCGCCGCAGCGTCGTCCCCGCCACCTTGGCGATCCGCTTGCCCGCCAGGGTGAAGCGAGTCGCACTGTGGGCGTAGAGCACGCCCGCCGATTCGCTGCGCACCGGGGTCACCTCGCCGGTCAGCGGGTCGAGGATGTCGGCGACCACGGCGCCGGCCTCCACGCGGTCGCCCGCCTTGTGATGGAAGACCACCACGCCGCCCACCGGAGCGGTCAGGGGTTCGGAGGATTCCAGCGGGGTCGGCGCGCACAGCGGCTCCGGCAGGGCCGGCGGCTCGCCGGACAGGACGCCGGCGTGGGTGAGGAAGCCGGCGATGGCCTGGGCGTCCGCTTCGCCCTGGGCGTGCTCCACGTCGGCCTGCCCGCGCAGCTCCACGGTCACCGAATGGCAGCCGAAGGGGATCGGGCGGTCGGGCCAGCGCTTGGCAAGCTCGTTCCAGGGGCGGCTGACCGCCTCGTCGAAGGGGTCCCCACCGGATTCCTCGGCCAGGAACACGGCCTGCGCGCCGAGAAGCCGCTGCAACGGGGCGAAGGCCTCCGCCGAGGGCGTCAGGGTGTAGAGGTGCATCACCGCTTCCAGGTCGCAATGCAGGTCCAGCACCCAATCGGCCTGGAGCGCGAGGCCCAGAAGACGGTGCTTCATGTGCTCCGTCTCGGTGCGCGGGGTGCGCTCGGCCAGGGCGTCGGCCAGGGCGGCGCGGATGGCGGCCTTGTTGGCCTCGCCGTCGTCGGTCAGGCGGTCGGCCACGCGCTCGGCCACCGCCTCGGCCAGGTGGGGGTAGTCGCGGTTGAAGTTCTTGCCGTCGTCCTGGTCGAAGCGGCCCAGGTGATGGTCCATCAGCGACTGGCCCAGCCCCACCGGGTTGGCGACCGGGACGAGGATCACCTCGCCGGCGATCCGCCCCTCGGCCTCCAGTTTGGTCAGGATGCGGCGCAGCTTGTCGGCCACCAGCATCGCCGGGATCTCGTCGGCGTGCAGCGACGCCTGGATGTAGGCGCAGGGCCGCGCGCCCGCCGTGCCGAAGCGCTGGACGGTCAGGGTCCGCCGGGTGCCGGGGGTGGCGGACGGGAGGTCGATGATGGCGCTGTGCATGGCGGATCGCTGCCGGATGAATGAGAAGCCCGCCCCACCGTGGCGAAGGCCGGGGCGGGCCGCAAGCGCCTTTTGCGCCGGGCACCCTTTCCGCAGGCCCCCCTTTACGGAAGGGCGGTGCCCGTCAGGACGGCGTCGAACTGCTCCAGCGCCCAATCGACCTGCGCGCGGGTGATGACCAGCGGCGGGGCGATGCGGATGGTGTGGTCGTGGGTGTCCTTCGCCAGCACGCCGCGCGCCCGCAGCGCCTCGCAATAGCGGCGCGCCCCGCCCGCCTCCGGGTGCAGTTCCACCGCCAGCATCAGGCCGCGCCCGCGCGTCTCGCGGATCACGTTGCTGCGGATGGCGCCGAGCTGCTCCAGGAAATAGGCGCCCTGGGTGGCGGCGTTGTCGATCATGCCCTCCTCCACCAGCACCCGCATGGCGGCGCGGGCGACAGCGCAGGCCAGCGGGTTGCCGCCGAAGGTGCTGCCGTGCTGGCCGGGCTTCAGCACGCCCAGCACCTCGGAGTTCGACAGCACCGCCGACACCGGGTAGAAGCCGCCGGACAGCGCCTTGCCGATCAGGGTGACGTCGGCCTCCACCCCCTCATGCTCCTCGGCCAGCAGCTTGCCGGTGCGGCCCAGCCCGGTCTGGATCTCGTCCAGGATCATCACGACGTTGCGCTCCGTGCACAGGTCGCGAACCCGGCGCAGGTAGCCGGCGGGCGGGATGACCACGCCGGCCTCGCCCTGGATCGGCTCCAGCAGGACGGCCACCGTGTTGGGGGTCAGCGCCGCCTCCAGCGCCGCCGCATCGCCGAAGGGCACGGTGCGGAAGCCCGGCGTGAAGGGGCCGAAGCCGCCGCGGGCGTCCGGGTCGGTGCTGAAGCTGACGATAGAGATGGTGCGGCCGTGAAAATTGTCCGAGCAGACGATGATCTCCGCCTGGTTCTCCGGCACGCCGCGCACCTCGTAGCCCCACTTGCGCACCGTCTTGATCGCCGATTCCACCGCCTCCGCCCCGCTGTTCATCGGCAGGATCTTGTGCGAGCCGGTCAGCGCCGCCAGCTCCTCGTAGAACGGCGCGAGCTGGTCGTTGCGGAAGGCGCGGGAGGTCAGCGTCAGCTTCGACGCCTGTTGCACCATCGCCTCCAGGATCTTCGGATGGCAATGGCCCTGGTTGACGGCGGAGTAGGCCGACAGGCAGTCGAGGTAGCGGTTGCCCTCGGTGTCCCAGACATACACGCCCTCGCCGCGCGCCAGCACGACGTCCAGCGGCTTGTAATTGTGGGCGCCCAGGCGGTGTTCGGTCCCGATCAGGTCGGCGGCGTGCTGAAGCATGGCGTTCTCTCCGGGTCTGTTTCTTTTTCAAACGGCTTGGCCGCCGATCTGCGACTGGGTGACGGCGGGGTCGATGATGCGGCGCCCGAACAGGCTCGCCACCAGATCGACCAGCAGGAGGGCACTCTTGCCCCGCTCGTCCAGGAAGGGGTTCAGCTCCACCACGTCGAGCGAGCCGACGACGCCGGCGTCGTGCAGCATCTCCATGATCAGGTGCGCCTCGCGGTAGGTCGCCCCGCCCAGCACCGCCGTTCCCACCGCGGGCGCGATGGCAGGGTCGAGGAAATCCACATCCAGGCTGACGTGCAGATGGCCGCCGGCCTGCCGCACCCGCTCGATGATGCGGCGCATGTGGACACCGACGCCGTGCTCGTCGATCAGCCGCATGTCCACCACGTCCACCCCGCGGGCGCGCAGCAGGCGCCGCTCGCCGGGGTCGAGGGAGCGGATGCCGAACAGATGCACATGGGCCGGGTTCACGGTGGCCCGCTGCTCCGGCGGGAAGACGTCGTCGAAGCCGTCCTCCCCGCACAGCAGAGCCACCGGCATCCCGTGCATGTTGCCGGACGGCGAGGTGTGGGGGGTGTTGAAGTCGCCGTGCGCGTCCAGCCACAGCACGAACAGCGGCTTGCCGGCCTCCCGGCAATGGCGGGCCACCCCGGTGACCGAGCCCATGGACAGGCTGTGGTCGCCACCCAGGAACACCGGCACCCCGCCCGTCCGCATCATGGCGTAGGAGCGGTCGGCCAACGCCCGCGACCAGGCGGTGATCTCCGCCAGACGGGCCGTCGCTGCATCGCCCTCGCTCCAAGGAGCGGGCGTCAGGTCCCCCAGGTCACGCACCTCATGCTCGAGATCGCGCAGGGCGCGGACCAGCCCCGCCGTGCGCAGCGCCGCCGGCCCCATCAGGGCGCCGGGATGGCCGGCCCCCGCCTCGATGGGAACGCCGATGATCTCCACGAAGCGCTGATCGTCCCGATCCCCCGACGCCATGCCGCCCCTCTCCCTGCGCGATCGTGCCTTCCATGACTATCGGGGGCGGCACCGGCGGCAGAAAGACGGAAAAGTGCCAACGAACGGCGGCGTTTTTGACAGTCTGACAAGCCCGGCTTATCATTCTGGCATGGACGACCTGGACCACCGCCTGCTGGGCCTGCTGCGCGCCGACGCCCGCCAGCCCGTCGCCGGCCTCGCGGCCGCGCTGAAGGTGTCGCGCGCGACCGTGCGCGCCCGCATCGACCGTCTGGTCGACAGCGGGGTCATCGCCGGCTTCACGGTGCTGTTGCGCAAGGATCTGCGGCCCGCCATGGTCCGGGCCATCACAATGATCGAGGTGGAGGGCCGCGCCGCCGAAACGGTCATCGCCCGCCTGCACGGTTTTCCGGAGGTGCGGACGGTCTACACGACCAACGGGCGCTGGGACGTCGTCGCTGAAATCGAAACGGAGTCGCTGGAGGCGTTCGACGACACGCTGCGCCGCGTCCGGCAGATCGCCGGCATCGCCTCCACCGAGACCAGCATCCTGCTCTCCGCCCGCAAGGCGGTGCTGTAGGTCAGCCGCCGAGCCCCGCCAGCACGCCGCCCAGAAGGGGTTGGCCGAACAGCACGCCAAGGGCAAATCCGACGATCAGCCCGACCGCCGCGGCGACCAGCGCCCGGCCGCCGCCGCCCTTGGGCGCCTCAGCCCCCGCGCTGCGTCCGTTGCCGCCGCCCGTGGACTCGTCGCCCTCGTCCTGCGCCGCCGCGCGGCGGGCGCTGTAGGAGGAGTCGGTGTCGGCGTGCCACGCGCGGATGCGGTCCTGCGCCGGCTTCAACTGCTCGTCGGTCGGGGAGGAGCCGCGGCCGTGGACGATCTCCCAGCCCAGCGCCAGGAAGCGCGTCGTCGTCCGCCCCTCCGGGCTGAAGATCGCGGCGGGCATCCGACGGTAGGTCGCCTTCACCACGTCCACGTCGTAGGGGATCGCCGTGCGGAACATCAGTTCCGGGAACTCGGAGCGCAGCAGGGTCAGCGATTCGCGTCCGACCTCGTCGTTGGTGATCGACAGCATCAGGATGCCGGCCACCGACAGGTTGGGGTTCATGCCCTTCTGGATGTGCTCGACCACCGACAGGGTGCGCTTCAACCCGTCCAGCGCGTAGCGCCCCGGAAAGACCGGCAGCACCAGCCGGTCCGACGCCGCCAGCGCGCCCGCCGCCAGGTGGCCGAGCGCCGGCGGGCAGTCGATCACCACGTAATCCGGCGGGTTGCGCGAGAAGTGCAGCGCCTTGCGCAGGCCGCGCTGCGAACCGCCGCGGGCGTCCAGCGCGTGTTCCAGCGAATAGAGCTTGCGCGCCCCGATGATCATCGACAGCCCGTCGAAGCTGGTCGGGGTGATGGCGTCCTCGACGAAGGTGTCCTGGCTCAGCAGGTCGTTGATGCCGACGCGCGCCTTCTCCCGCAGCAGGAAGTTGCTGGTGGCGCTGCTCTGCGGGTCGAAGTCGATCAGGACGACGCTCTTGCCCAGCGCGGCCAGCGCCAGGGCGAGGTTGACGGAGGTGGTCGTCTTGCCGACGCCGCCCTTCTGGTTGTACACCGCCAGGATGGTCGGCTGCCGCGTCTCCGGCGCGTCGAAGACGTCTTCGTGGCTGGTCATGTCCATTCCGCTTCGTCGTTTCGCGGGTGTTCGTCCTGCGGGCCAAAAGCCACCCCGAGCGGGGCAGGCAAGCGGCGCACTATACGCATTGGAACGCGCCGGTGTCTTCCCGCAGATGCGTCGGTGTCCCGAAAGGTAACAGCTTCAGCGCGCCCGGAAGGCCGCCAGTTGGCCGGGCAGCGGCGCCATGGTCAGGCGGACGCGCACGATCTCCCACCGTCCTTCGCCGCCGGGAGGCGCCCCGTCGCAGGGGCGGCGGTCGAGGATTTCGAAGGACAGGCTGGACAGGCCGTCCTCCTCCGGAATCGCGCCGCCGGACCAGTTCGCCTGGAAGACCCGCTTGTTGACCCGCGAGATGGTCGAGGCCGAGGCATCAGGGTTGAAGCCCTCGTTGTCGTGGTCCAGCGGCTCGAACCGGCCGGGCCGCCGCGCGGTCGGGATGCGGCGGGAGCGGATGCGCAGCGACAGGTCGAAATCCTCGTAGCCCCAGCCCCAATAGGCGTTGGAATAGCCGTCGATCCGCCGGAACACGTCGTTGGGCATCAGCAGGACGCCGCCCATCGTGCTTTCCAGGTCGGTGGTCACCGTCTGGTCCGAGCGGCCCGGCGCCACCGGCCGCTGCTCCGCCCCGAAGGACAGGATGGGGGTCGGCCGGTCAACCCAGGAGTAATCGGCGTCGATGGGCAGATAGTCGATGTCGTGCAGGCAGGTGTAGCCGCTCTCCGCCTCGCCCAGCAGGAAGCCGACATTCTTGACGGCGCCCCGGTTGAAGGGCAGCCCGGCCTCCTGCTCGACGATGGTGACGCGGTAGTCGATGGGATCGGCGAGTGTTGCGAAGTAAGCGCCGACCCGCGGCACGAAGTCCCGCAGATGGGCCGCGCGGTCGCGGTAGGGCACGACGATGTGAAGCCGCCGGTCCGTGGTCGTCATGGCGCGTCTCCTGCCGGTGCGAATCGTTGCCAGATCGCTTGGTAAGCGTCCTCCAGGTCGCGGGCGAAGCGCTCTCCGTCGAACAGCGGGCTGGCCGTCCGCGCCGATGCCAAGCGCGCCTTCAGGCCGGCCAGCCGTGCCGGATCGCGGGCGAGGTCCAGGGCCAGCGCCTCGTAGGACTCCAGCGAGCCGGTGATCAGGTCCGGCAGCCCCACCGTGTCGAGCAGGCTGGCCGCCACCCGCCCGGCGAAGGTCCCGCCGCGGCAGGTCACCACCGGAAGCCCGGTCCACAGCGCGTCGCTGGCCGTGGTGTGGGCGTTGTAGGGCAGCGTGTCGAGGAACAGGTCGGCCAGCCGGTGCCGCGCCAGATGCTCCGCCAGGGGGCGCGGCGGCGCGAAGACGAGGCGTTCCGGCGCCACCTCGCGGGCCGCCGCCTCGCCCCGCAGGTTGCCGGCGACCAGCGGGTTGCCGGCGTAGAGCCACAGCACGCTCCCCGGCACGGCGCGCAGCAGCCGCGCCCAGACGTCGAACACAGCGGGGGTCAGCTTGTAGGGGCTGTTGAAGCAGCAGAAGACGAAGCCGTCCTCCGGCAACCCGCAATCGGCGCGCGTCGGCGTGCGCTCCGCGATGGCGCGGTGGCGGTCGTTGGGCTGATAGCAATGGGGGAGCTGGACCACCGCCTCGCTGTAGAACGCCTCCTCGCCCGGCGGGATGGTCGCCGCGTCGGCCAGGATCACGTCGATGAAGTCCGCCCCCATGGTGCCGGGATAGCCCAGCCAGTTCACCTGCACCGGGGCGGGCCGCGCCGCCAGGATCGGTGTGCGGGCGAAGGCCGTGTAGCCCTTCAGGTCCACCAGGATGTCGATGCCATCGGCGGCGATGGCTTGCGCGGCGTCGCGGTCGGAGCGGTCGCGCAGGTCCACAAAGCGCTCGACCGCTGCGGTCAACCGGCGGCGCATCGGGCTTCCGTCGTCAATGCCGGTGGAATAGGCGGTGACGGCGAATCGCGTCCGGTCGTGCCGCTCCAGAAGCTCCGCCATCAGATAGGCGGTGGCGTGCTCGTGGAAGTCGGCGGAGAGATAGCCGATGCGCAGGCGACCGTCTCCGGCGACGGCGGGACGCGCCACCGCCGGCACGCCGCGCGCCTTCTGCCGCGCCCATCGCTCCGCCGCCGCCCGCTGGTCCGCCGGGGTCGTGTCCACCGCCAGCAGGCCGAAGGGCGGCACGCCCAGCGCCCCGGCGCGCAGCCGGCCGATCAGATCGCCCTCCAGCGCCGGCAGGTCGCGCCAGTCGCAGGCGTGCCTCTGCTGCTGCACCAGCTGCGCCAGCGCCGGGTTGTAGGCGGGGGAGAGCCGGCGAACGCGGCGGAGGGCCTCGATGGACGGCGCGACCCGGTCGGCCAGAGTGGCGGCAGCGGCGAGATCCTCCCATCCTGCCCGGTCACCGGGATCGAGGGCCGTCGCCCGGCGCAGCGCGTCGAGCGCGGCGTCCGGCCTCAAGGCGCCGGTCAGTGTCTGGCCGAGAATCCGCCACGCCGCGGCGTGGTCGGGATGCCGCCCGATCGCGCCACGCAGCACCGCGAGCGCGCCCGCCGTGTCGTGCAGGCCGAGCAGTTCCACCGCCAGATCGACCGCCGCCGTCGGGGAACCAGGTTGAAGCCCGAGAACCGCCCGGTACTCGGCCGCTGCCGCCTCCCGCCGGCCGGCGGCGGACAGCGCGTTGGCGAGGTTGCGACGCGGGCCGGGATCGTCCGGGGCCAGCCGCACCGCCACCGCGTTCACCCGCACCGCTTCACTCCAGCGGCCCGCCGCGTGGGCGGCGTTGCCGAGCAGCATCCAGCCGTGCCGGTCCGCCGGGTCAAGCGCCGCCATCCGGCGCCCGATCCGCCACGCCTCGTCCAAGCGCCCGGCGGCCAAAGCGAGGCCGCCGAGGTTGTTGAGGGACACCGCATGCTCCGGGTTGTGTGACAGCGCCGCGCGGTAGGCGGCTTCGGCCTCGCCGGTCCGGCTCAGGCTTTCCAGCGCGACCGCCAGATTCTTCCAGGTGCCGGCGTCCTCCGGCTGGTGGCGCAGGGCCTCGCGGTAGGCGGTTTCGGCCTCGCCGGGGCGGCCCTGCTCCTGGAGCGCGACGCCGAGGTTGTTCCACACCGCACCCAGACCGGAGCATGCCGCCAGGACGGCGCGGTAATGCGGTTCGGCCTCCGCCGGGCGTCCCTGGGCGTGATGAGCCAGCGCCAGCCCGTAATGGGCGTCGGGAGAGCCGGGCGCCAGCTTCAGCGCCGCGGCGTAGACCGCCCCCGCCGGTCCCCATTGCGACAGCCCGGCCAGCAGGCCGCCGAAATCCAGGTACGTGTCCAAGTCCTTGCGCAGCGCCAGCGCCTGCTGGAACAACGCCACGGCCTCGCGGACGCGGCCCTCGCGCTGGGCGGCGACGGCCTGCCGGTGCAGCGCGGCGGCCCGTTCGGCGGTTTCGGGACGGTCCATGCGCGCCCCTCAATCCCGCTGGCGGGTGTGCAGCAGGATGCGCGGAATCTCCGGCGGGCGGCGGTCGTCACCCCATTGCGAGATATCGGGGATCGTGCTCACCCCGCGGCGGCGGGCCAGCAGGCTGAGGATGCTCTGGTCGTGGCGGTGGTCGCGGAACTCCGGGTAGTCGGGTTTGCCGCACTCGTTCGGCGCGTCGGTGAGGATGCGCTCGTCCTGGGCGAAGCGCAGCCATTCGGAGACGAAGGCGATGGTGTCCGGCGTCCGTTCGCAGACGATGAAACTCGCCAGGATCTGGGTGGCGTCGGTGTATTCGGGGCGGTCCAGCCGCATGAAATGGAAGCAGTCGCGCTTGGTCCAACCGCGGTTCTTGAATTCGTCCTGCAGCGTGAACAGCAGGATGGGCAGGTCGCGCCGTTCCCGGCACAGCTCGATCACCGGGTCGGCGCGGTGCACGAAATGGGCGCCGCTGTCGCAGTAGAACAGAACGTCGCCGTCCTTCAGGTGGTCGCGCAGCAGGGTCCAGATGGCCCAGGGCTTCCACAGCCAGTAGCCCGCCCCGCGCGGCTGGTCGAGGATGAAGCGGTTGCGCTCGACGAAGGCCGGGTCGATGTGCCCGCGGCCCAGCATCGCCACGGAATCGAAGCCGCCGACCTCCATCCCGCTCCGCGCGTTGCGCTTCTGCGCCGCCAGAAAGGCCCCGTCCGCGTAGTTCAGCAGCACCCGCGCCATCGCTCCCCCTCCCCCGGCCCTTACAGCCGGCTCTCGATCCAGTCGGCGAGGCGGTAGGCGTCGAAATGGAACTCCTCCGTCCCCAGGAAGGGCGCCACGGCGCGATGGGCGCAATAGGCGTCGTAATCACTGTCCACCGCCAGGATGCGCTCCACCGCCTCCTCGTCCGTGGCGAAGCGCGACACGTCGATGAAGCTGCCCGCGGCCACCTCGCGCTCCACCTCGGGATCGCCCCAGTAGAGCGGCACCGCGCCGGCCTGGAAGACGTCCAGGATCTTCTCCGTCAGATAGCCGGGGTGGCTGGCGTTCTCGAAGGCGAAGGCGAAGCGGTAACGTTCGAAGACGCGGATCTTGGCCAGCCAGCCCATCTTGACGACGCTGCCGGTGTTGTTCAGGTGCCAGCCCACCGAATCGACGCGCCGCCGCCCGTCCAGCGCCGGGAAGAAGCGGTTGCGGCGCTCGCCGTTCGGGTTCTTGTAGAGGAAGGCGCAGAAGCCGCGCTCCGCGAAGGCCGCCCGCGTCGGCGGCACCGGCGGGAGGACCGGCGAGCAGAAATGCGGCACCGCCCCCTCCCGCATGTGCTCGTAAGCGTGCATGACGTAGAGCGGCAGGCGGTAGTGGCGCGGGTCGTCGACGCGGTCGAAGGACACCGCCATGTCGAAGCCGTCCAGCGGCGGCCGGACGTTCTCCCCGGTGAAGAACAGGGTGCGGCGGCTGCGCGCCTCGCGGTGCCGCCCACCGAAGACCGACACGATGGCGAGGTCGCTGTCGTCCTCGACCACCGACAGGTCGAAGCGGCTGGACAGGATCTCGATGAAGAAGTTCGTGCCCTTGTCGAACTCCGGCCAGAAGTCGTGGAAGGCCAGCTTCAGCCGGGGCCGGCCGCCGCGCCGTCCGCGGTACGGGCCATGCAGCAGGAAGCGGTCGAGCCGCTCCGGATCGCCGCCGGGCTGTGAGAGGAATTCCGCCAGAAACGCGCTTGTCCGCTGATCGAGCATCCCGCCATCCGTGCCGGCTCGTTGCGCGACGCACGATACGGTCGTCGCGGCGCGAACGCCACCCCTTCCGCGCGCACCGGGCCGTGTGACGCGGCGCGGACAACAAAAAACGCCCCGTGGATGACGGAGCGTTCAAAACACCACAACCCCACGAAGGGATGAAGTGGTGCCCAGGGACGGAGTCGAACCGCCGACACGGGGATTTTCAGTCCCCTGCTCTACCAACTGAGCTACCTGGGCACCGAGGCCGCGATGGAGACCGCGGCGCGTCGAGGCGCGCTTTGTAGGCAAATTCGCCGGGCCTGTCCAGCCCTAAAATGCAGAAAAGCGCCGCCCCGTCACTCGCGCTCGTCCGCCTCTTCGGCGTCCGGGCGGTCGGGGCTTTCGATGCGGTAGACGCCGCCCAGCCAGCGCGACAAATCCACGTCGGCGCAACGCTTGGAGCAGAAGGGCTTGCTCTCCTCCACCGCCGGACGGCCGCAGATCGGGCAGGCTTTCTCGGTCGGCTTTGCGCCCATTGGCTTTTGATTGTCGTTCATCGCTCAATCCTCCGCCGCGCCGGTGCGGTTGGAGTCCAGCCGGGCGCTCCCCAGCAGCTCGGCCAGGGCCGTGCCGCGCCGGGCGCGGGTCATCTCCACCAGACCCAGCTTGGACAGGCCATAGACCTGGGTCTGCGCCGGGTCGTCCTCCACCGCGCGGGACAGCGCGTTCAGCAACCGCTCGGCGTCGCCCCGGTTGCGCATGTTGACGAAATCGACGACGACGATCCCCCCGGCGTTGCGCAGGCGCAGTTGCCGGGCAATCTCCGCCGCCGCCTCCAGATTGACGTCCAGCGGGTTGCCGCGTTCCCCCGCGTTGACGTCCACGACGGTCATCGCTTCCGTCCGCTCGATGACCAGCGACCCGCCGCCGGACAGCGGCACCCGCGTGCCGAGCAACGTTTCGATTTCAGCGTCGAGATCGCGCAGGTCGAACAGCCGCTGCCGCCCCCCCCCTGTCCGATCGGCGGACGGCGTGGGGAGCAGGCGGGCGTCGAACGGCTCCACCCGCTCCTCCAGGTCCGGCGCGCGGTCGGCGCACCAGCCGGCGAGGTCGTGGGCCAGAGCCGCGTCGTCCACGGTGATCCGCGACGGGGCGGCCGCCCCATGCTCGATCAGGGCGCGGCGCGGCGCGTCGGGGCCGGGCAGCAGCAGCGCAGGTCCGCCGCCCCGCTCCGCCGCGTCGCGGATGGACCGCCACGCCAGATGCAGCGCGTCCGACTCCGCGGCCAGCAGCCCGTCGGTCGCGGTGGCGGCGCCCGCCCGGACGATCCAGCCGGCCCCGGGGGCGATGTCCTGGATGCGGCGGGCCAGTTCGGCCCGCTCCGGCCCGCTGCCCAGCCGCTTCGACACCGCCACGTCGCGGCCCAGCGGCGCATGCACCAGGAAGCGGCCCGGCAGGGTGATGTCCATGGTCAGGGACGGCCCCTTGGCCCCGGTGGCGTCGGCCTTCACCTGAACCAGCACGGTCTGGCCGGTGCGCAGCAGGTTGCCGATCCGCTCGCCCTTGGCTTTCGGACGCCCCTTCGGCCCGCGGGCGTCGAGCGCGGAGAGCAGGCCCGACTTGCCGGTGCCGAGATCGACAAAGGCGCCGTCCAGCCCCGTCGCGATGCGCTCCACCCGGCCGAGGAACACATGGCCCAGCAGGGACGGACGCTCGGCATGGTCGATGTAGAGGTCGGTCAGCCGCCCGCCGGTGAGCACGGCGGCCCGCGTCAGCGGACCGTCGCGGTCGATGAGGATTTCCGATGCGGCGCCTCCCGTGGGGCCGGTCACGGCAGCGGGAACCCCGCGCCGCGCAGCAGCGCCGCCACCTCGAACAGGGGCAGCCCGACCACGTTGCTGTAGGAGCCGCCGATCCAGCGGACATGGGCCGCCGCCCGGCCCTGGATCGCGTAGCCGCCGGCCTTGCCCTGCCATTCGCCGGAGGCGATGTAGGACTCGGTCTCCTCGTGGGACAAGGATTTGAAGGTCACGTCGGTGCGCACCAGCCGCTCCGACCGGCGCAACGCTTCTTCTTCACCCGCAGGCGCCAGCAGAACGACCCCGCCGAACACCCGGTGCCGCCGCCCGGACAGCAGGCCGAGGCAGGCGCGCGCCTGTTTCTCTTCCTCCGCCTTGGGCAGGATGCGGCGGCCGCAGGCGACCACCGTGTCGGCGGCCAGCACGAAGGCGCCGGGATGGCGCGCGGCCACAGCGGCGGCCTTCTCGCCGGCCAGACGCAGCGCGTGCTGGGGCGGAAGCTCCCGCGGCAGGGGCGATTCGTCGATGTCTGCGGGGTCGACCGCGTCGGGCACCACGCCGATCTGGCGCAACAGGTCGAGCCGGCGGGGCGAGGCGGACGCCAGCACGAGCCGGTGGGTGGTTTCGGTGCTCATAACGCGGGGAGGATGGCCGACGGTGGAAACCGGTTCAACGCGGGAAACCGGTTCAATCACTTGAACCGGAACGTGATCCGGCCCTTGGTCAGGTCGTAGGGCGTCATCTCGACGTTGACGCGGTCACCGGCCAGCACGCGGATGCGGTTCTTGCGCATCTTGCCGGAGGTGTGCGCCAGCACTTCATGCTCGTTGTCGAGCTTCACCCGGAACATCGCGTTCGGCAGCAGCTCGACGACGGTTCCGGAGAACTCGATCAGATCTTCCTTAGCCATAGCCCCTTAAGTCCGTAACAGTTTCGAGGCAATAACTGACCTCCCGAAGCCGCCCGGTCAAGGGGGATTCCACCGGGGGCGGTGAGCCTCCGGCGTGGGGGTTGGCCAAAGCCTTCCAGATGGGACGGAAACAGCCGGCGGTTCAGCCGAACGGGTTTCCGTCGCCGTTTTCATACTCCGCCGCGCCGTCCGCGTCCATGCCCGCGGTGCCGCCGAACGCCGCCGATTGGAAAGAACTGAGCGGCGACGGGCCGCCATCCAGCCGGACGCGGGGTTCGGCGGCCTGTGCGATGCGCTCGAACATCTCCCTCTGGTCGGTGTCCATGCGGCGCGTCAGCCGTGCGACGGTCTCCGACGCGGTGAGTTCCCGGCCCGACGCGCGGTCGTAGAACAGGCCGCGGTTGCTCCGCGCCGCGGCGGGCAGAAGCTCCGCCGCGGCGGCCCTGGGCGACGACTCGGCGGCGCGGATCAGCTTGGCGGCCCCGCCGACGCCCAGCACATAGGCGATGCGGCTCTCGGTCTCGGACACCGGGCGCTTCAGCCGCTCCTCCAGCCGGTCGCGCCCCTCGGACAGGTAGCGCGCGGCCATGCCGGCGGAAAGATCGACGTCGTGGCGCAGCGCCAGGATCTGGCGGCGTACCGCCGGGTCCTTGACCGAGGGGATGCCGTTGCGGCTCTGAATCGCGCTCGCCAACTCCCCCTGGCCGTAGGCGGAGCCGTGGCGGCGGAACAGGTCGAGCCAGGTGCGCTCCAGGAACTGGAACGGACCGGCGGCGGAGCTGGAGCGGTTGCGGGCCGCCGGATCCAGCCCGCTTTCCTGGGTCGCCTGGGCGAGAATGGCGGTGAAGCTGTGGCCCGACAGGCCGGCGACCTGCTGGGCCGCCAGAACCACCTGCCCGGCGGCGGGGTTGTTCGCCAGCGCGGCGCCGATCACCGTCGATTGGGTGCCTGACGCAGCAGCTATCGCGGCGGCCTCGGGCTTGCGGGTGGGAAACGGCACGCGGGTCCCGTCGGCGAGCTGGATCGGCGCTTCCGGTTTCAAGGCCGGCAGGGGCGGAACCTTCTGCCCGTTGGCCAATCGCCCGCGCGGAACCGGCTGGGCGTCCGCCAGCGCGCTTTGAAACGACCCCACCGGCGCGGCACCCGCTGACAACGGCGACGCCGGCACATCCGGCTTGCGCTCGGGGATCGGGGCGAGTGGTGGCAGCGCGACCTTCATGGAACACCGGAACCGTCAGACCGGAACCGCTCTCGCGGATCCCTTCGTCACAACTTTAGCAAAAGAACCTTAATTTTTCTTAATCATTGGCCCGTTGTGGTGGGACGGGCTCAATCGACCGGCGTGCCGGTCCGCTGGATGGGTCCGGCGTCGACCGCCGTCCGCCGCCCCTCGCCGTTCCAATGGTCGATGGCGGCCAGAAGGCGAGCCTTCTCCAAAGGCTTGGCCAGATGATCGTCCATCCCGGCCTGCTGGCAGCGCTCCACCTCCACGGCCAGCACGCCCGCCGACAACGCCAGGATCGGAATGCGGCCCAGCGGGCCGGGAAGTGCCCGGATGCGCCGGGTCGCCTCCAGCCCGTCCATAACCGGCATCTGCACGTCCATCAGGACGAGGTCGTAGGCGCGCTCCCGCACGGCGGTCACCGCGGCGGCGCCATCCTGCACCGCGTCAACATGGTGCCCGGCCCGTGTCAGCATGGCGATGACCAGATCGCGGTTCATCGCCAGATCCTCGGCCAGCAGGATGCGCGCGCCGCGGCTGGATGGCTGGTGCTGATGCAGGGCGCCACCGTCATGGTCGTCCCGCTCCGGGGCGCTGGCGGGCTTCAGCGGCAGGCTGAACCAGAAGGTGCTGCCGACTCCGGGGCGGCTTTCCACGCCGATCTCGCCCCCCATCAGTTCGACCAGGCGGCGGCAGATGGCCAGCCCCAGCCCGGTGCCGCCGCGCCCGCGGTCCAACTGGCTGAAGCGCTGGAACAGCTCGCGCTGGCGGTCCTCGGGCACGCCGATGCCGGTGTCGCTGACGGTGAAGGTGTAGCGCCGGGTGCCGGATTCCTCCCCCATCGCTTTCACGGTCAGACGAACGCTGCCGGTGTCGGTGAATTTCACCGCATTGCCCAGCAGGTTCAGCAGGATCTGGCGCACCCGGTCGGGATCGCCCATCACATAGCCCCGCGCCGCCGCGGCGACGGAGGTGTGAAGCTCCAGTCCCTTCTGCTCGGCGGTCAACCGCACGATGGCCTGGCAGCGGTCGGCCAGATCGTCCAGCCGGAACGGCACGCAGACCAGATCCAGCTTGCCCGCCTCCAGCTTCGACAGATCCAGCACGTCGTTGATGACGGTCAGCAGGGAGCGCCCGGCATCCCGCACCTGTGAGGCGTAGCGCCGCTGCTCCGCCGTCAGCGGCGTTTCCAGCAGCATGTCCGCGAATCCGATCACGCCGTTCATCGGCGTGCGGATCTCGTGGCTCATGGTCGCCAGGAAATCCTCCTTGGCGCGGCTTCCGGCGCGGGCCTCCTCCATGGCGGCGCGCAACTCCTGCTCGCGCCGCTTCAGCCGGCCCGACATGTCGTTGAAGGCGTTGGCCACCAGACGGATCTCATCGGGCGCGCCGCGGGCCTCCACCACGGTGCCGACGTCGCCGGCCCCGATCCGGGTTGCCGCCTGGCTGAGGACGCGCATCCAGCGCAGGACCGAGGCGTGGAGCAGCGACCACAGGGCCGCCACGCTGAGCAATCCGACGATGCCGAGCAGAACCAGTCCGCGCAGCAGGTCGCGCTGGGCGTCCGCCACGATCGGCCCGGTCGGCATGCCCACGGCGAAGACGGTGTTGGTTTCCGGGGAGTGGCGGAAGGCCCAGATGCGGTTGAGCCCGTCGGCGCTTTCACCCTCGAAGGCGCCGCTGTCTTCGGTCAGCATCCGCCGGATGTGCGGAAACTCCGTCATGCTCCGCCCGACCCAGCCTTCCGGATCGGGCTGGCGCGCGATCAGCACGCCGTGGCGGTCCAGCACCAGGATGCGCGCGTCGTCCTGCTTCGTCACCTTCACGAGGTCGGTCAGCCAGGCAAGATCGATGGCGACGCCCAGCACACGCTCGATCTCGCCGTTCACCAGGACCGGTTGCACCGCCAGGATCAGCGGCTTCCCCGACCGCTTGCCGACCACCACCTCGCTCAGCACGAAGGACTTGGTGTCGAGCGCCCGCTGGAAATATTCGCGCTCGCGCAGGCTGATGCCGGAGCCGGGACCGGTCGTGTCACAAATGAGGAGGCCGTTCGGGTCGGCCACCCACACCCCGGTCGTCCAGCGATGCTGCCGCGGCATCGGCGCCAGGGTGGCGACGCAGGCGTCGGTGCTCCCGTGGACGGCATCGCGGACCGCCGGCACCAGCGCGAGCACGCTCAGCAGGTTCCGCGCCTCGCCGATCAGGTCGCGCTGCCGCTCCACCCCGTCCTCGGTCAGGTGCCGCGCCAGTTCCCGTGCGCTGCTCAAGCGCTGGTCGAGTTGCTGGTCGAAAAAGTACACCGCTCCGGCCAGCGGCAGGGCCAGGGACGCCAGGACGACTCCCATCAGACGCAGCCGGAGGCTCCGCAGGCCGGTGGCACGAAACAGGCGGGACGGCAAACCGGCGAGCATCAGGCGGAGAACCTCTCAGGAACCGCTAAAGTCTACGGGGCGGAACACACGTCATTCGATGATTCATCTCAATAGCACCTCAACCCAGCCTTGAAAAAGACCTTCGCAAAATCTCGCCGTCAAACCGGCGAATGGTCACACCGTCGGGCCGCGGGACAGCGGAAATCGCTCCTTGATCCGGGTCAGCAACCCGTCGCGCACCTTGCGGTAGGCCTCCAGCATGGCGTCGCGGTTTCCGTCCACCAGGGTGGGGTCGAACGTGTTCCAGAACTCCACCTCACAGGCCATCGTGCGGGTCATCTCGATGGCGCGGTGCTGAGCCTCCGGCGACAGCGACACGATCAGGTCGAAATTCGTGTCCTCCAGATCCTCGAAACTGCGGCAACGGTGGCGGGACAGGTCGATGCCCATCTCCTCCATCACCGCCACGGCGAAGGGATCGACCTCGTCCCCCTCGCGCACGCCGACCGAATCGACGTAGACGCGCGTGCCATGGAAATGCCGCATGATCGCCGCCGCCATCGGGGAGCGGATCATGTTGTAGGTGCAGGCGAACAACACGCTCGTCACGGGGAGCGGTTGCAGCACCGGGGCCATGCGCCGCCCGACCCCGTCAGCCGCGGATGTGGAGGACGCAGATCAGCGTGAACAGCCGACGCGCCGTCTGGAGATCCATTTCGACCTTGCCGGCCAGCCGTTCGCGCAGCATCTCCGATCCTTCGTTGTGCAGGCCGCGGCGCCCCATGTCGATCGCCTCGATCTGCGAGGGCGTGGAGCGTTTGATCGCCTGATAGTAGCTTTCGCAGATCAGGAAATAGTCCCGAACGATCGACCGGAAGCCGGTCACCGGCAGGGTGATCTTGTCCAGCGCGCTGTCGTCGTCGCGCCGGACGTCGAAGACCAGCCGGTTGTCCTCGATCGACAGATGCAGGTGGTAGGGCCCGTCGTCGGCGTGGTCGCAGGGGCAGAACTCGTTGTCTTCGAGCAGGTCGAAGATGGCAACCGCGCGCTCGTGCTCCACCTCCGGCTTGCGGCGGATCACGGTCTTCTCGTCGAGCGTCACATGGACGATGCGGCGGTTGCCCTTCGTGCTCACCCCTGACCTCCTCCCGGCAGGCGCAGCGCCACCGACAGCGCGTGCGCGTCCAGACCCTCCGACCGGGCCAGCGTCACCGCCGCCGGGCCGATCGCCTTCACGCTCTCCGCGTCGCAGGCGACGAAGGTCGTCCGCTTCATGAAATCCAGCACGTTCAGACCCGACGAGAAGCGCGCGGAACGCGCCGTCGGCAGGACGTGGTTCGGGCCGGCGACGTAATCGCCGATGGCCTCCGGCGTGTGGCGGCCGAGGAAGATGGCCCCGGCGTTGCGCACCTTCGCGGCCAGCGCGTCGGGGTCCTCCACCGCCAGCTCCAGATGCTCCGGCGCCAGACGGTCGATCAGGGCCGGCGACTCGGCCAGCAGATCGCGCACCACGATGATCGCGCCGTGCTCCCGCCAGCTCTCCCCGGCGATGGCGGCGCGCGGCAGGGTCTCCAAGTGCTTGTCCACGGCCGCCGCCACCGCATCGGCGAAAGCCGGGTCGTCGGTGATGAGGATCGACTGGGCCGAGGTGTCGTGCTCCGCCTGGGACAGCAGGTCCATGGCGATCCAGGCCGGGTCGTTCCGGTTGTCGGCGACCACCAGGATCTCCGACGGGCCGGCGATGCTGTCGATGCCGACCGTGCCGTAGACCAGACGCTTGGCGGCGGCGACGAAGGCGTTGCCGGGGCCGACGATCTTGTCCACCGGCGCGATGGTCGCCGTGCCGTAGGCGAGCGCGGCGACGGCCTGGGCGCCGCCGATGCGGTAGATCTCGGTGATGCCGCAGCGCTTGGCGGCAGCCAGGACCAGCGGGTTGATCGCCCCGTCCGGGGTCGGCACCACCATGACGATGCGCTCCACCCCGGCGACCTTGGCCGGCAGGGCGTTCATCAGGACGGAGCTGGGGTAGGACGCCGTGCCGCCCGGCACATAGAGGCCGGCGGCGCCGACCGCGGTCCAGCGGGCACCCAGCCGCACGCCCTGGGCGTCGCGGTAGTCGGTCGTCTCCGGCACCTGGAGGCGGTGGAAGCTCTCGATGCGCTCCGCCGCGGTGTCGAGCGCGCGCAGCAGCTCCGCGCTGCACTTGCCCACCGCCGCGTCCACCTCGTCCTGGGAGATGCGCAGGGTGGCGGGGGTCAGCGTCTGGCGGTCCCAGCGGGCGGTGTAGTCGATCAGCGCCGCGTCGCCGCGCTTGCGCACCGTGTCGATGACGCCGGCGACCAGGGCCTGGACGTCCTCGCTGGTCTCGCGCTTGGCGTGGAGAAGCCCCTCAAACCCCTCGGCGAAGCGGGGGTCCTGGGCATCAAGCCTGACGGGCATTCACAGCCTCCCGGAAGCGGTCGATCCAGCCGGAGATTTCCTCGGGCCGCGTCTTGAAGGCGGCCCGGTTGACGATGAGGCGGGAGGTGACGTCGGCGATGTGCTCGATCTCCACCAGCCCGTTCGCCTTCAGAGTCGAGCCGGTGGACACCAGATCGACGATGCGGCGGCACAGGCCGAGGGTCGGGGCAAGTTCCATGGCGCCGTTCAGTTTCACGCACTCCGCCTGCACCCCGCGCGCCGCGAAATGCTTCCTGGTGACCTCCGGGTATTTGGTCGCGACGCGCACGTGGCTCCAACGCGACGGATCGTCGCTCTCCCCCAGCTCGACCGGTTCAGCGACCGACAGGCGGCACTTGCCGATGCCGAGATCGAGCGGCGCGTAGATTTCCGGATAGTCGAACTCCATCAGCACGTCGTTGCCGGCCACGCCCAGATGGGCGGCGCCGAAGGCGACGAAGGTCGCCACGTCGAAGGACCGGACGCGGATGATGCTGAGATTCGGGATGTTGGTCGCAAAGCGCAGGAGCCGGCTGTCCGCGTCGTCGAACGCCGCTTCCGGCTCGATGCCGGCGTGGGCGAGCAACGGGCGCAGCTCCTTCAGGATGCGTCCCTTGGGCAGGGCCAGAACCAGCGGCTGACCGGCCGGCGCATCGGAAGGCGCATTGGTCGGCGTGCTGGGCGCCGGCGCGCCAAAAGCACGGGTATCGGCGGGCAAAGAACTCTCCTCGGGCTGAACCGCTGCCCGGATATACCACATTCCGCGCCGCCGTCACGGTCTTAGGAGGCATAGTGCGGCGCGGAACGGCGTTGCCCGGCGCCGAAACGGCAATGGCCGCTCAGTTGACCACCCGCCAGCTTCCGTCCGACTGGCGGCAGGCGGTGCCGTAGCCGGGCTGCGCCAGGCCGCCGACCATCACCATCGTCTGGTATTCCCGGCAGAGCTGGCCGTTGCGCGCCGTGTAGGCCGGGCCGGTCGGGGTGGCGGCAATGGGGGCCGGCGCGGGTTCGGTGAAGACCACCGCGGGCGGCGGGGTCGGCGCCGGTTGCACGTAGACCACCGGCGGCGGGGCCGGCACCACATAGACCGGCGGTCCGTAAACCGGTGCCCCATAAACCGGCGGATAGCCGTGGAAATGCCGGTGGGGCGGCGGATAGCCCGGATAGACCGGCCCCCCGAAGGACAGGAACACCGACGACCGCGCCTGCGCCGGACCGGACAGGGCCGTCAGCCCGACCGCCAGCACCAGTCCGAACATCACGCCACCGCAAACCGCACCGACGCGCCCGGCCATGGGACCGCACTCCCGCAAGACATCCGCAACAGATCAAGACTTCCGCAACAGATATAGTCCTAAAGCTTGAGCCCCGCCACACCGTCGAGAATGGCGCCGTCCGACAGGGCGCGGCGCTCCAGCTTCGCCCCGAACATGCGGGCGTTGGTCAGGTCCGTCTTGGTCAGGTCGCAGCCGGCCAGATTGGCGAAGGACAGGTCCGCCCCCGCGAAATTCACCTCGCGCAGGCAGGCACCGCGCAGGTCGGCGTAGCGCAGCCGCGCGCCCGACAGGTCGGACTGCATCGACCGCCTCTCGTCGAAATAGAGCGGGCGCAGGTTGGCCTTGCGCAGGTCGGCGTTGTTCAGCTTGGCGAGCCGCAGGTTGACCCCGCGGAGGTCGCCGCCGATCAGCTTGGCGAGCCGCAGGTCGCCCTTCTCCAGGACCGCCGCCTGAAGCTGGACGTTGGTCAGGTCCAGCCCGTAGAGCGTCGCCCCCACCGCCCGCAACATGGTCAGGCAGGTGTGGGCCAGCGACGGCGCGTGCCTCAGGTCGAAGCCCGACAGGTCGAGCGCCGTCCCCTCCGCCCCGCTCGACCCGACCCAGCGGATGTGGTCGTGCAGAAGCTCGTCCAGCGGGCGCCCGAGTTCGGCGACGATGCGGCCCACCGGATCGTCGGTCAGCGCGTCCTCCATGTCGGCGTCGGCCAGCTCGGTCATGACCATGGTGGCGCCGGTCAGCACCGCGCCGCGCAGGCAGGCGCCGCGCAGATCCGCCCCCGACAGGTCTGCCCCCTCCAGGTTCGATCCGGTGAAGTTGGCTCCTCGCATGGTGGCGCGCACCAGCTTGCACCCGCGCATCAGCGCGTCGGTGAAGTCGGTGTGGATGGCCATGGCCCCGGACAGCCGGGCGTTGGTCAGGTTGGCGCCGGACAGGTCGGCCCCCGACGCCTCCGTCGGTTGGCCCTCCACCTGGATGATGCGCAGGCTGCCGTCGCGGTCCTTTTCCGCCAGCGAGCCGTCGCGCAGGTCAGCCTCGAACAGGTTGGCGCCGACCAGGATCGACCCACGCAGGCAGGCACCGCGCAGATCCGCCTTGATCAGGCTGGCGTTCTCCAGGTTGGCCAGCCGCAGGTCGGTGGCGAACATCGATGCGCAGTCGAGCCGCGCCCCGGCCAGATTGGCGCCGCGCAGGCTGGCCCCGACGAAGTCGGCGTGGGCGAGGTCACGCCCCGCGAGATCGAGACCGCTCAGGTCGAAAAAGGACAGCGTCGCCCGCGCCCCGCCGATGCGGGCGTTCCGAAACATCTCGTGCCGGCGCACCACCGCATCGAGCTGGACCTGATCCAGACGGGTGAGAGGACGCTGCTGCATGGCCGTGTTCGCCTCCGATCACGGTTTCAGAGTACCCTTTGTGGCCTTCACGAATGATTAATGCAGCCCTCGATAGAAGGCTCTTCCTGTCGAGGCCGGCGCCGTCCGGCGGTCAGGCCGCGGACGACCGGCTGTGGCGGACCGGCTGGCGTTCCGTTCCCAGGGCGTTCAGCGCGCCGCGCAGCACGTCGGGGGTGACGGGCTTGTGCAGCAGGCGGCAACCGGCGGCCACCGCCTCGCGGATGCGTTCGGGGGCGGTGTCGCCGGTCAGGATGATGCCGGGAATCGGCCGTCCCTCCTGCTCCGCCGCTCGGGTGACCGTTTCGGCGCCGGTCAGCGGTCCCGGCAGGCGGAAGTCGGAGAGGATGACGTCCGGACAGCGCGGCGCCGCGCGCAGCGCCGCCAGCGCCGCCGGCCCGTCCGCCGCCAGGAGAACGTCGTGCCCCCAGCTCTCCAGAAGGAGCTGCATCCCGGCGCTCTGCACCGGGTCGTCCTCCACGATCAGGATCAGGCGGGTGTCGGCATCCTCCGCCCGGCCGGCGGCGACCGGGACCACCGTGTCCGTCCGCGATTCGCTGGACGCCAACGGGACCATGATCGAGAAGACGGACCCATGGCCGGGGCGCGATCGGACCTCCACCGCGTGGCCCAGCAGCGCGGCCTTGCGGCGCACCTTGGGAAGCCCCAGCCCGAGGCCGCGGCGGCGGTCGCGCTCCGGGTTGCCGAGCTGCACGAAGTCTTCGAAGATGGCGTCCAGATGCTCCGCCGCGATGCCGGAGCCGGTGTCCCACACCTCGATGCGCAGCCATTGGCCGCGCCGCCGGCAACCGACCACGACGCCGCCCGACGGGGTGTAGGCGATGGCGTTGCGCAGCAGGTCGCCCAGCATCCGCGTCAGCAGCGTGGCGTCGGTGCGCACCATCGCGGGGAATCCGCGCACCCGCAGATCCAGTTTCTTGTCCGCCGCCAGCCCGCGGAATTCCGTGGCCACGCTGTCCAGCACCGTGGCGACCGGCACGTCGGCGATGTTCGGGCGGACCACCCCGGCGTCCAGCGTGGCGACCTCCAGCAGCGCGTGCAGCAGCTTCTCCCCGCTGTCCAGCGCCTCGCCCATCTTCTCGGCGATGGACCGCTCGCGCGGCTCCTTCAGCCGTTCCATCAGCAGGTGGTGGAACAGGCGCAGCGCCTGGAAGGGCTGGCGCAGGTCGTGGTTGGCCGCCGACAGGAAGCGGGCCTTGGCCTGGTTGGCCCGCTCCTTCTCGGCCAGGGCGCGGACGAGCTTCTGGTTGAGGGAGCGCAGGTCGGCGGTGCGCTCCTCCACCCGCTGCTCCAGCCGGGCGTTGGCGTCGCGCAGGGCGTCGCGGGCCGCCGCCTCGCGCCGCAGGCTGGCCCAGCCGAGCGCGGCCAGCCCGAACAGCGCGACGACGCTGACGCCGACCATCATGAAGCCGTGCTGCAGACGGTTGCTCCACGGCTCCAGGACGACGATGCGCGGCAGGGCGACCGCCGCCACTGCCGGGAAGTCGCGCATCCGCTTCAGGCCGATGACGACGCCGTCTCCGCCAACGGTCCAATCGCTCTCGCCGCTCTCCTCTCCCGGCTCCAGCGCCGGCAGCGGACCGACCCCGTCACCTCCGATTCCGGCCAGCCGCGTGCCGTCCAGACGGAACAACCCGGCGACGCTGTGCCGCCCGTCGCCGAAGACGTCGAGCACGGTGTGCAGGCTGGAGGCGGGAAGAGCCAGCAGGACCGCCCCCTCCGCGATGCCGTCGCGCCCCAGGATGCGGCGGACCATCAGGATCGAATCCAGCCCGTCCACCTGTCCGTGCAACAGCTCGAGAGCGCCGCCCGCCCCCTGGAACAAGCTGGCGGTTCCGCCGTCGGGTTGGATGGAGGGACCGAACACCGTGCGGCCGTCGGCGTCCAGGATCGACAGAGCGCCGAACCGCGACGCCGCCAGCGCCTCGCCCAAGGCGCGGTCGGCGAGCGACGCGAAGCCGCCCTCCTCCAACCGGTCGGCGACCCGCGCCAGGGCGGCGGCCCCGCCGTCCAGCACCGCGTCGGCGTGCCCTTCAAGGAAGGCGGCGGCCTGCCGGGTGCCGCGTTCGGCACGGTCGAGCGTGCTGACGTAATCGACCAGAGACAGCGCACCCCACGCCACACCGCCGAGCAGCGTCATCACCAGGACGATGGCAGCCAGGATGGCTTTCGGGTGAAAGTTCAGCAGGGCGTAGACCGGGAGCCGGATCATGGGCGGGCGCGTCTTGGTAAGGCGGGGCGGAGATGACGTCGCCGATCCGCCGGATGCACGATGCCGTGGGTCACCGGCGAAGCCTGTGTCCGGGGCGATGATCGATAGGCGGGAAGCGGATTCAAGGGTTCGCGGGTCGCCGGACAGCGCATCGCGCGTGGGTTGAAGGGGCCGCAGAGGAATGGCCGCCAACGCCGCCCTTCATTGATCTTTCCACGTCTTCGCACCCGAAGACCCGGCGGCAGCATGGAAAGGCGAAAGTTGTCATTTGCGTTACACCCGCTTCCTCTGACCTTTGTCGGAAAGCTCCCGGACATCCCCCAGAAGTTTATTTGCCTTTATTGTCTGGAACCGATGATAGCATGCGATAGTTATCGGCGCGACTCGCCATGACGACTATGACCATGCTCATACCAAACCCACTCTTTGGGTGAGGGAGCACCAAATGCTTCGGCCAGGAGTTGAGGCTCCGGCATTCATCGGAAATTGTGCCGATGACGGGATCACCCGGGCGGTCTGCGCGTTCCTGTGCTGCTTCATGCCGCAACGCGCCCACACGAGGTTCCACCGTGAAGAAGCCGCCGTTCGCTCCTAAGGTTTTCCGCCAGTCCCGCATCCGGGAAGGTCTTCCCTACCCTCTCGGCGCCACATGGGACGGGCTGGGCGTCAACTTCGCGCTGTTTTCCGCCAACGCCACCAAGGTGGAGCTGTGCCTGTTCGACCAGGAGGGGCGCCGCGAGCTGGAACGGATCGAGCTGCCCGAATACACCGACGAGGTGTGGCACGGCTATCTGCCGGACGCCCGGCCGGGCACCGTCTACGGCTACCGGGTGCACGGGCCGTACGAACCCAAGGCGGGCCACCGCTTCAACCCGAACAAGCTTCTGCTCGACCCTTACGCCAAGCACATGGTCGGGCCGTTGCGCTGGTCGGACGCGCATTTCGGCTACCGCGTCGGCTCGCCACGCGGCGACCTGTCCTTTGACCGGCGCGACAGCGCCCCCGGCATGCCGAAATGCGTGGTGATCGACCCGGCCTTCACCTGGGGCCATGACCGCCACCCGGCGATCCCCTGGGAGAAGTCGATCTTCTACGAGACCCACGTGCGCGGCTACACCATGCGGCACCCGGCGGTGCCGCCGCAGTACCGCGGCACCTTCGCCGGCCTCGCCCAGCAGGAGGTGGTGGAGTACATCCGCTCGCTGGGAGTCACCGCGGTGGAGCTTCTGCCGGTCCACGCCTTCGTGGACGACCGCTATCTGCTGGAAAAGGGGCTGCGCAACTACTGGGGCTACAACAGCATCTCCTTCTTCGCGCCCGACCCCCGCTACATGGCGACCGGTGCGATCCACGAGTTCAAGGAGATGGTCGCCCGCCTGCACGACGCCGGGATCGAGGTGATCCTCGACGTCGTCTACAACCACACCGCCGAAGGCAACGAGATGGGGCCGACGCTGTCCTTCAAGGGCATCGACAACGCCTCCTATTACCGGCTGGCGCCGGACCCGCGCTACTACATCAACGACACCGGCACGGGCAACACGCTGAACCTCGTGCATTCGCGCGTCCTGCAGATGGTCACCGACAGCCTGCGCTACTGGGTGACCGAGATGCATGTGGACGGCTTCCGCTTCGACCTCGCCACCATCCTGGCGCGGGAGACCTACGGCTTCGACCACAGTGGCGGCTTCCTCGACGCCTGCCGCCAGGACCCGGTGCTGTCGCGCGTCAAGCTGATCGCCGAGCCCTGGGATTGCGGCCCCGGCGGCTATCAGGTGGGCGGCTTCCCGCCGGGCTGGGCGGAGTGGAACGACAAGTTCCGCGACACCGTGCGCTCCTACTGGAAGGGCGACGAGGGCAAGCTGCCCGAGCTGGCGACCCGCATGGCCGCCTCGGCCGACGTGTTCAACCGGCGGGGCCGCAAGCCCTGGGCCAGCGTCAACTTCGTCACCGCCCACGACGGCTTCACCCTGCACGACCTCGTCGCCTACAACGACAAGCACAACGACGCGAACGGCGAGGACAACCGCGACGGCCATTCGCACAACATCTCCTGGAACCACGGGGCGGAGGGGCCGACCGACGATCCGGAGATCAACGCCCTGCGCTTCCGCCAGATGCGCAACCTGCTGGCCACCCTGCTGCTGTCCCAGGGAACGCCGATGATCCTGGCCGGCGATGAGTTCGCCCGCAGCCAGAACGGCAACAACAACGCCTACTGCCAGGACAACGAGATCAGCTGGATCGACTGGGAGGGCGTCAGCGACGAGGGCTGGGCGCTGACCGACTTCGTCCGCCACCTGATCGGGCTGCGGCAGAGCCATCCGCTGCTGCGCCGCGGCCGTTTCTTCACCGGCGCCTACAACCCCGACCTGGAGGTTAAGGACCTCACCTGGATCACCCCCGCCGGCGAGGAGAAGACGACCGAGCAGTGGCAGGACCCGATGGCGCGCTGCCTGGGCATGCTGCTGGACGGGCGGGCGCAGGCCACCGGCATCAAGAAGGTGGCGTCGGACGCCACGCTGCTCCTCATCATCAACGCCTACCACGACGTGGTGCCCTTCAAGCTGCCCGAGGTCGCCGGCGGCAGCCGTTGGCTGACCCTGGTGGACACCACGGAGCCCGAACGGCTGGAGGTCGCCACCGCCCAGACCGGCGACGAGATCCCGGTCAACGGCCGCTCCCTGCTGCTGTTCGAACTGATGCCCGACCGCCGTTCCGACATGGGGCTGAAGGCCGCCGCACGGGCCCTGCGCGCCGCGTCCGGGCCAGGCGAACCGGTCGCGGCGATCACGCCGGACAGCATCGCGTCGGGTTCCAGCCCTGCCGAGACGGTGCAGCAACCGGGCGAGTGACGGCCCGATCCTTATAATCTGGCAAGACAAACGGTGCGGCAGGACGCCGCACCGTTTGTCTTGCTTTTTATATACAATTTTAGGCAAATAGGCGATATCAAGACACCGGACTGTCCGCAACGTTCCATTGCTTGTGTCGGCAACGCCGCAACGACATAAGGGGGCTGGGCATGTGTCATGGCGACTACATCCGATTCCTGGTCGCGGTCGAGGCCGACCCCACCCTGCGCAAGGCGCTGCGGCGAGCGTCCCGCAGGCTGATCACGCTGGGCGATCTGGTCGATTTCGCCGCCGGCCACGGCTACCGCTTCACCGAGGCGGACATTCCCCTGGCCATGGCGCAGCCCGTGGGCTGCGGAGCCGACTGAGCGCGCTCGGCAAAGTCACGGCGGCGGAGCCGTGGTGTTGCAACTGCCACGGACCGTCATCATCAGTCCATCGTCGGACGGGAAAATGTCCTTCTCGGCGTCGCGCGGAATGGGAATTTTCTGACGGCGGCAGAACAGCAGGAGGATGCCGAGCGTCTTGCTGGGCATGAAGGCGACATCCCTCACCTTCGCGGCACCCTGTTGAACCATGACCACCACGCCTCCGTCCGATTTCGGAACGACGGAGGCGATCAGGCCCAAGGGAAGATCGGTCTGATTCGGCACCTTCTGGTACCAGCCGAAGGCTTTCTTGAGGGCCGAGTTCGTGAAGACAAGATGACGCGTTTCGAAAATCATTCCGGACCAGTTTCAGGCCCGGCCGCCCTCCAGTTCCGGGTTCAACCGGAACGTGATCGCACGCCCCAGTTTGGAATCCCGCAGAAGAATCTGCTTGGTTTCCAGCAGCTTGATGGCCCGGTTGACGTTGGGCCGCTGCATGCCGAGCGCATCAGCCAGTTCGGACTGGAGCACCGGCACGGGACGGTCGAAATGGAGCCGCCGGCTCAGATAGGTGAACACACGAAGCGCCTCCAGGGTGATGTCCCGATCGGTCGAAACGGTCCTGGAGAGGAGGTCATGATGCTGCATGGCGGCCTCGGAACGCAAGTTGGCTCGGCGTCGCAGTCCGGCTTCGCAATGAGCCGGGCGGATAATTTCGCCTGCCCCGCAGATTACCCCGTCTTTGTTGTCCGAATGTGTCTCCTGCGTTTCCAAATTGACACAAAGCCGCGCCATTTGTGACGCCTTGGCCGGAACCCTTCCTCCGTCCCCCCGTTCCCGGAAGGAGCAACCGTCACGTGAGGAGGAGGGGACCCATGCATCGGCTCGTGCTGCTGCGGCATGGTCAGAGCGTCTGGAACCGTTCGGACCTGTTCACCGGCTGGACCGACGTCGATCTGACCGAACAGGGGGTGGCCGAGACCCGCCATGCCGCCGGCCTGCTGAAACAGGCCGGATTCGATTTCGACGTGGCCTTCACCTCCGTCCTGAAGCGGGCGATCAGGACGCTCGACATCGTGCTGGAGGAGATGGACCGGATGTGGCTGCCGGTGCACAAGCACTGGCGCCTGAACGAGCGCCACTACGGCGCGCTCCAGGGGCTGAACAAGACGGAGACGGCGGCCCGCCACGGCGCTGAGCAGGTCTTCCTGTGGCGGCGGAGCTGGGACGTTCCGCCCCCGCCGGTCGAGCCGGAAGACCCCTGCTCCGCGGTGTCGGACCGGCGCTACGCCGGGATCGGCCGCGCGAACCTGCCGCGCGGCGAGAGCCTGAAGGACACCACGGACCGGGTGATCCCCTTCTGGGAGGAAGGCATCTGCCCGGCCCTGCGGCTGGGCGCGCGGGTGCTGGTGTCGGCCCACGGCAACAGCCTGCGCGGCCTCGTCAAGCATCTCGACAAGGTGGCCGACCGGGACATCCCGCTGTTCGAGATCCCGACCAGCCGCCCGCTGGTTTATGAACTGGGGGCCGATCTGGTGCCGCTGCGCCGCTATTTCCTGACCGAGGGCGGCGGAACCGAGGAGATCACCTGGACCCGCCGGGACGACACCGGCCAGAGCGGCGTCGTGGCAGCGTGACGACGATGAATTCCCTCTCCCGCCCCGGGAGAGGGAAGGGGCCCGCGCAAAGCGCGGGAAGGGTGAGGGTCCAGCCAAGGATCAGCCCCTGTTCCTCGCATAACCCTCACCCGGCCCTTCGGGCCACCCTCTCCCGGGGCGGGAGAGGGAACGAACTCATCCCCCCGCGGGGCGTCGGCCGCGATGCCCCGCCCCGCCCTTGCCGCGCTTGCGGCCGGGCAGCGGGTGGTGGAAGGACGGGTGGCCACCTTCCGCCGGAGCCGCTCCCTTGTCCGGTCCGCGCGCCCCGTCGGGACGGCGCCCGCGCCGCTCGCCTTGCCGCTCCTCCACCCGCCCGGCGTAGCAGCTGTCGCAGACCCGGAAGCGGTGGTTGGCCTTCAGCCGGGTGCCGCAGACCGGGCAGGCGCGGGCCAGCGAGCGTTCGGCGAGCGTCCGCTCGATGAAGGCGTTGAGCATCGCCCGGCGCTCCTGGCACAGGTCCATGTCCGGATAGGCATCGGGGAAGCGGTAGGCCAGCCACGCGTAGGCGGTCAGTTCCTTCACCGCCCGCTCCGCCTTCTCCAGCTCCACGTCGGTGCCGACGCGGTGGTGGAAGCGCTCGGCGGCGTCGGGGGCGGAGTTGCGGATCCCCTTGCCCTGGTTGGTCGCCCACAGCGCCAAAAGGCGCAGGTTGTTCTGGTCGCGCACGTCGATGGGACAGCGCGCCAGCATGTCGCGCTCCGCCAGCGGCAGCTTCGCCCGGTCCACGGCCGTGGCGGCCTGGATGCGCTGCTCCAGGTCGGTCATGCGGAAGGTCTGGTTGGCGCGCAGCAGCTCCTGCCCCGCCGTGCGCAGCACCTTGGCGAGGCTGTCGGTGTCCAGCTCCCGCGCGATGGCCTCGACGTGGGTCAGGTTGGGGCTGATCCAGGCCCGCGGGTCTTCCGGCGGCACCGGCGGGGTGGTCAGCGCCCGGCGCACCGGGTTGATGTTCTCTCCCTCCAGCACCGCGACGCGGCCTTCCTCGTGCATGCCGAAGCGCCCGGCCCGCCCGCCGATCTGGCGGATTTCGGAGGAATTCAGGTCGCGCTCCTCCCGCCCGTCATACTTGCGGGTGGTCGACAGGACGACGCGGGCGACCGGCAGGTTCAGCCCCATGCCGATGGCGTCGGTCGCCACCAGCACGTCCGCCGAGCCGTCGCGGAAGCGCCGCGCCTCGGCCCGCCGCACCTCCGGCGACAGGGCGCCGTAGATCACCGCCACCGTGTGGTCGCGGGCCAGCAGCTCGCGCCGCAGCCCCATCACGTCCTTGCGCGAGAAGGCGATCACCGCGTCGCCGCGGCGCACATTCTCCAGCGGCACCCGCTCCTCCTGCACGCGCAGCGGCGACTTGCGGGTGAACTCCACGACCTCCAGCTCCTCCCCCAGCGCGGTGGCGAGACGCTGGACGTAGGGAATGGCGTCGGCGGAGCCGGTCATCAGGATTTCCGGGGCGGCCACGCCGGCCACCGCCTGGGTCCAGGCCCAGCCGCGGTCGGGATCGCCGATCATCTGGATCTCGTCGATGACGCAGGCGCCCCAGACCTTGGACGTGTTGACCATCTCGATGGTCGAGGAGGTGAAGGACGCGCCGGGCCGCACGTCGCGCTCCTCGCCGGTCACCAGGCTGCAGGCCTGCCCGCGCGTCTCCAGCGCCTCCTGCCCCTCCAGCGCCAGCAGGCGCAGCGGGGCGAGGTAGCAGCCGCTCGGCGCCTCGGCCAGCCGGTCCATGGCGGCGTGGGTCTTGCCGGAGTTGGTCGGGCCGACGAACAGCCGCAGCTTGCGCACCATGGCGCGCGCCGTGGCGAAGCTGTCGAGATAGACGCCGAGGCCGGAGGCGTTCTCCAGCCGCTCCCGCCGGACCTTCAGGCCGGCGCGGGCGGCGGCGGTGGAGAAGGCCTCCTCCAGCGCGTCCAGCAGGGTCTGCAGGCGCGGGATGCGCCCGCCGAAGCCGATCACCCGGCCCAGCTCGTCGGCGAAGCCCTTGGGCCGCCACGCCTCGCCGAAGCCGTTGGCGCGCTGCGCCATGGAGGCGAACCAGCCGTCCACCCGCCCGCGCGCCTTCTCGATGGCGGCGGAGGACAGGCAGGCGGCCTTGACCCGCTTGCCCAGCGCCTTCGCCTGGGGACGGCCGAAGCCCTCCTCCGCGGTCATCAGGCCCCACAGCTCCGCCTCGATGTCGGGCAGCGGGCCGAGCGCGACGCGGAAACGCAGCTTCAGCTTCCGGTCGGTTCCGGGAACGACCACCTCATGGACGACGGCGACCGACCAGCGGGCTGGGGTGCTGTCGGCGTCCACCTCGATTCCGTCGCCGCGCACCACCGCGGCGATGGCGCGCAGCGCGTCGCGCCGGTCGAACTCGTCAGCGGTGCCGGCTTGGCGGGGGGTGGTCTCGTCGTTGCTCATGAACTGGTCTTCTTCCATCGCCGGCCCCGGAGAGATCGGCCTAAGAATTCAAGGGGCTGGTCGGGGTCTGGCGGTCTTGGGGGGCTTCGCCGGTTCTCGAACAGTGCCGTGCCGCGGGGCGGACGCCCACCCCCTATTCTGCACACCGGCACCCCACGGGCGTACCTATATGGTCGGAGCCATAAGATAGGGCAAGCCGATTCAGGGGTTCTCCCGGCGTGGCCGGGCTAATTCGCCTGAACTTGCCCCTCTCCCATCCCACCGCTGCGAAAAAGGGGCGGTGCCGGCCACATCATTCCCTGTTGTCCGGCAATGGCGTCGAAAGGGGTACCCGGTAACGGTCTTGCCGGCTGCCCCCAATCGAAAGTGTTAGCAAGCAATATCGTCTTACTGCACCGCAAACCGTCGGGCATCATCGTTGCACAGACAACGCAACCGTCGTCGCTTCGCTGATTTGGTTAGGAGATGTGCATGCCGACCCCTCGTGACGTCCTGGCACTGATCGAGAGAATACGGTGTATTTCTTGCGAGGACGAGCGCCATGCATTGATAAAGACATTGTCAGCCGTCGAGCGACCGACCATCCTGTCGTTCCTCAACGCTCACGGCGTGAACCTCTGCGCGGGGTCCTCCGCCGCGTGGTCGGCCTTCCGCGCCTCCGACGTCCTGTTGCGGGACGGCGTGGCGCTGGAGACCGCCCTGCCCTGGCTCGACCAGCCGGTCGGGCTGAACATGAACGGGACCGATTTCATCCCGCTCCTCCTTCGCCACCTGTCGCCCCGTCGGGTCGCCGTCTACGGCACCGCGGCGCCCTGGCTGGACGAGGGGATCGAGCGTCTGAAGGAGCGGACCCCGCACGACTATGTCGATGCCCAGCACGGGTTCCATTCCGTGGAGCATTACATCGCCCGTGCGCGGGAGATTGAGCCCGACGTCATCATCCTGGCCATGGGCATGCCCCGCCAGGAGGAGGTCGCGGCCCAGCTCAAGCGCGCGCTGGATCATAAGGTGCTGATCATCAACGGCGGCGCCATCATCGATTTCCTCGCCGGGCGCTTCACCCGGGCCCCCGCCGCCGTCCAGCGCATCGGGCTGGAATGGGCGTTCCGGCTGGTCCAGGAGCCCCGCCGCCTGTTTCGCCGCTATTGCGTCGGCGCTTTCGGCTTCGCCCACACCGTCATGCTTATGCGCCGTGCCGCCATGCGTTCGTCCAGCGCCCCAGCACCAGCGCCCATGCATAAGGAGCTTTGAGACGTGGAAAATCTGCCCCAAGTCAATCATGGCGGCCATCACGGCGGTCCGCCGGCTCCGGTTCCGGCATGGCCCGCCGCCCCCGGCCCGTCCCGGCGCAGCGAGTTCGAATCCCAGACCCCGTCCATGGGCCCCGACTTCCGCTTCATCCTGCGCGTGCTGGGCAGCCACAAGTGGCTGATCGCGGCCATCGTGGTGGTGCTGACCGGCCTGTCGGCCCTGGGCGTCTCCACGCTCAAGGACCAGTACACCTCCGAAGCCCTTCTGCTGGTCGACAACCGGCAGGTCCGCGTCGTCCGCGAGGTCGAGCAGGTGGTGGGCGCAATCCCCACCGAGGACGCCGCCATCCTGAGCGAGATCGAGATCCTGAAGTCGCCGCAGGTGCTGAACCAGGTGGTGAACGATCTCCAGCTCGCCCAGCATCCGGAATTCAACCCGCCGGCGCAGGAGGACGAGACGCTGCCGCTCGTCGAGCGCGCGGTGGCCTACGGCCGCGACGTCGCCGGGCGCTTCTGGGACGGCGCCCCGCCGGCCCCGGTCGCCTGGCTGCTGAGCCATGGTGACGAGGTGGCGCAGGACATCCGGGCGCGCGAGGCGCACGCCGCGCTGGGCAACGACCAGATCATCGCGCGCATCCACCGCAAGCTGGACGTCGCCATCGTCGGCCGGTCGCGCGTGATCCAGGTGCGCTTCACTTCCAAGGAGCCGCAGCTGAGCCGCGACGTGGTGGACGGCATCGTCCGCCGCTACATGGAAACCCGCCAGCAGATGGACCGCGACCTGTCGACCAGCGCGATCTCCTGGCTGCAGGACCGCATCGTCCTGCTGCGCAAGGAGGTGGCCGAGGCCGACGCCAAGGTCGAGGAGGCGCGTGTCAAGGGCGGCCTGCTGAAGGGCGGCACCGGCCTGATGGCCCAGAACGAGCTTGAGCAGACCCGCCTGCGCCTGAGCGAGGCCTCGGCCATCCGCGCCCGCTCGGTCGCCCAGGCCGACACGCTGGAGCGCAACCTGAAGGCCGGCAACTGGAACGCCATCGGCGGCAGCATCGCCTCGCCGGTCGTCGCCCAGCTCCGCGCCACGGTCGCCGCCATCTCCACGGAAATGGCCCAGCTCTCCCGCCAGTACGGTCCGAAGCACCCGCGCATCGTCGAGCTCCAGGGCCGCCTGAACGAGGCCAACGCCTCGCTGCAGCAGGAAATCCGCCGTGAGATCAACGGCGTCCGCGAGGCCGCCCAGGTCGCGGTCGAACAGGAAGGCGCGCTGCGCGCCATGATCACCCGCATGGAGGGCAGCTACGCCACCATGCAGGAGCAGGCCATCCCGCTGCGCACCCTGGAATCCGAGGCGACCGCCAAGCGCCAGCTTCTCGACAGCCTGCTGGGCCGTCTGGAAGAGGTCGAGGCCCAGAAGGACAGCCGCGCCTTCCCGGCCGCCGTCAAGCTGGTCTCTGCGCCGCAGGTGCCGCACGAGCCGTCGGGTCCCTTCCGCGTCCTGCTGCTGCTGGCCGGCTTCGTCGCCGCCCTCGCTCTGGCCGTCTTCAGCGTCTTCGGTCTGGAGCTTCTTCAGCGCCGCATCCACACCCCGGACGCCGTGCGCCGCATCCTGGGCGTCGGCACCGTCCACATCGTGCCGCACCACAGCGACCGCGGGGCCAAGGGCCGGCTCTACAAGATCTTCCAGCGCCACCCCTTCTCGCTGTTCAGCGAATCCCTGCGCGCCCTGTTCCGCAACCATCTGTCGGATCTCGGCCCGGTCGGTGCGCTGGCGGTGACCTCGGCCCGCCCGCAGGACGGCAAGACCTCGCTGACGCTCGCCGTCGCCCAGGTCGCCAGCCAGGCCGGCCGCCGGGTGGTGGTGGTGGACACCGACTTCCGCCGCTCCCGCATGGAAGGGCTGTTCGACCTGTCCACCAAGAAGGGCCTGTCGGACTGGATCGCCGGTGACGCCACGCTCGACGAGATCGTCCACACCTCCGACGACGTGCCCTTCGCCATGGTTCCGGCGGGCAAGCTGAACCCGATGACGCTGGACCGCTTCAACGTCGACAGCCTGGTGCAGCTGATGGCCGGCCTGTCGCCCAGCTTCGATCTGGTGGTGTTCGACACCGCCCCGGCGCTGGCCGTGTCGGACGCCCGCATCGTCTGCGGCGCCGCTTCCAAGGTGCTCTTCGTCACCCGCTGGGGCCACACCACGGCGAGCGACCTGGACGCGGTGGCCGACCTGGGTCCGATCGACCACAGCAAGTTCGTCTGCGTGATGACCGACGTGAACCTGAAGAAGGCCGCCAGCAAGGGCTACCAGGGTCCGTACAACAGCTACGTCGCCACGCGGAAATACTACGGCGACCAGACCCTGCGCGCCGCGCCGTAAGCGACGCTTTGTCCCTCTCCCGTCCCGGGAGAGGGTGCCCGCGAAGCGGGCGGGTGAGGGTCGTACGAGGATCACAGCCTTATCCTCGGCCGCACCCTCACCCTTCCCGCGCATCGCGCGGGCCCCTTCCCTCTCCCGGGACGGGAGAGGGAATTTTTCATTTTCCATCAAACCAAACGAGGCCCGACGCCCATGGCCCAGACCTCGGCAAAAGCCACCTCGAAAGCCCTTTCCTTCACGCGCCGCGACGCGCTGCGCGCCGCCGCAGCCGCCGCGGTGCTGGCAAGCTGCAAGGCCGCCGCCGGCCCGTCCATTGCCGAAGCGGCATCCGCCGCCATGCCGAACCCCACCCTGCGCGACGCCTGCCGGGCCGCCGGCATCCTCCACGGCGCCGCCCGCGACCATCTGATCGAGCCGGAAGACCCCATGCTCGACACGCTGATGGCGCGGGAATGCGACGTCGTCACGCCCGAGAACGGCGGCAAATGGGCCGTCTTCCAACCGCAGGAGGGCAATTTCGACTGGGGCCGTTTCGACGCCGGGGTCGAGCTGGCCCGCCGCATCGGCGCCAAGCCAAACTGGCACTGCGCCCTGTGGCAGCACATGGGCATGCCCGACTACATGACGCTGCCGGCCAGCCGCCAGCGCGCGCTGGGCATCGGGGAAAGCGCCTATTTCTCGGCGGACGGCACGCTGTCGGAGGAGAATTACTGGCCGCGCTTCACCGCCATGGTCGCGGCGGTCAAGCAGCGCTACGGCGACAATTTCTACCGCATCGACGTGATGAACGAGGCCTTCTTCTGGGAGACCGAGCGCAGCCACCCCCAGGAGCAGGACCGCTACGGCTTCCGCAAGGGCATGTGGTGGGTTGTGGCGGGCGGCGCCAAGGGACCGGAGTGGCTCGACCCGTTCTTCCACCACATCCGCAAGGAATTTCCCTCCGCCAAGCTGGTCATCAACGAGTTCGGCATCGAGATCGACGAGGGGTGGCAGCAGCGCAAGCGTGCCTATTTCCAGACCTGGCTGACCGACGCGGTCAAGCGCGGCGTGCCGATCGACGGGGTGGGTCTGCAAAGCCACCTGATGGCCGGCAAGCCCTACGACCGCGAGGGCATGAAGGGCTTCCTGCGGGCCATGGACCGGCTGGGCCTGCCCATCCACGTCACCGAGTTCGACGTGAACGAGAAGCACCTGCCGCGCTCCTGGTCGCGGGCGGAGAAGGACCGCGCCATGGCCTTCCTGGCCGGGCAGTATCTGGGCGACATCGCCGGCAACGCCCGGCTGGCCGAGCTGTGCTGGTGGCACCTGCGCTCCGACCTCAACTACATCTCACGGGAGATGCCGGAGCTGAAGCCGCACCCCTCCCCCTACGACGCGGCGTCGCGCCCGCTGCCGCTGTACGAGGCGTCGGTGCAGGCGCTGCGCGGGCGCAACCGGTCGGGGTGAGGCCGGTCCGGATAATTGCGGTCCGGGTGAGCCTGGCCGGGAGGCGGCGCGGTACCCCTTCCGGCCCCGCTACCCCGCCCGATCGCGCGATCCGCTCCGCCGTCCGCGCCTGTAAGGATTTCCGACAGCGACCTTAGATTAGCGGAACAGCAGCGTTTCTCCCAACGAGGTGATCTGTGGACACGTTGACGTCGGATGAGCTGGTCGCCCGCTACAAGCGGAAGTTCGGTCTGGCCCCGAACTACCCCCTCAGCGAAACCATGGTCCGCCAGCACTGGGACCTGGAACGCCAGCTCGCCCGCGAGCTGCTCGACTCCCGCCGCGAAGAGCGCTGGACGGTGTTCGAGCGCAACTACACCACCCTCTACAGCGAGTGCCCCTGGCTGAACGATGCGGTGGACACCGCGGCGCAGAACGACGAGCTGGACTTCCGCCACTTCCTGACGCTGCTGAAGGGCGCGCGGGACGTCTACGAGGTCGGGTCGGGCAAGGGCCGGCTGCTCAGCTATCTGGCCCGCCACGGCCACCGCTGCGTCGCCACCGAGATCACCCGCGAGCGCGGGGAGCGCTGGACCGACGAGCGCTCCAACGTGACGTGGCGCTGCTGCGACGGCGTGAACCTCGCCGAATTCGAGCCGCGCGGCCATTACGACGCCGTCGTCTCCACCCACGTCATCGAGCATCTCCACCCCGAGGACGTGTCCGTGCACCTGTCCAACGTGCACGCCATCCTCAAGCCGGGCGGCCGCTACGTGCTCAGCATGCCGCACAAGCACGCCGGGCCGATGGATCTGTCGGAGGTCTTCGGGCTGGACGAGCCGATCTGCATGCATCTGCGCGAATACACCTGGAGCGAGACGGAGCGCGCGCTGCGCGAGGCCGGCTTCACCCGGATGGAGGCCGTCTACATCGCCCCGATGGCGGTCCGCCGGCGGATGCACATCCATGGGTCCGGGCGCGGATACCTCGCCTATGTGAAGGCCGTGGAATCCTTCATGGGGGCGATGCCGTTAACCCTGCGGCGCAAGCTCGGCAAGCTCGGCCAGCTTTACCTGTTCCGCCCGGAGGTCTTCATGGTGGCCCACAAAAGTCACGAGGGTTGAGGCCGCCGATTCCGGAAACCTTTCTGTAACAAGACTTTACACTTTCCCCTCCCCGTGGCCGCAAGGCCCCACTGTGGCGCGAAAACCGCAGCGATGGCGGATTTTCGCGCCTCATTCTTTTCACAGCCCATCGTGGCTTTTGAGTCGCATTTCCCTAAAATCCGAAATACCTCGTTAACCAATTGGGCGCCACCTTTGCTCCACCGAAAATGGAGAGAGGTTACTTCCAATGGCAACGACCACCACGGGTCTCGTCGACACGACCTTCGTCGTCAACGCCTCGGGGCAGGCTGCCGGCGGGATCTGGCCGCAGTTCCGGCTGCTCCTGGATGGTGTCAATCTCGGCCAGGCGACGGTCAGCTCGACCAGCGCCGGCCGCTACACCTTCAAGGCCCAGGTCGCTCCGGACCAGGCGCACAAGCTGCAGATCGTCTACTTCAACGACGGCTATGTGAACGGGCAGGACCGCAATCTGCTCGTCAAGTCGCTGGAAGTGAACGGCAAGCCCGTCGCTTCCACCAGCTCGCTGGTCAGCTACGACCGCGGCGCCTCCGACGGCAAGGACGTGATCCCCGGCCAGGAAGGCATGTGGTGGGACGGTTCGCTCGATTTCGCCCTGACCAAGGACTATTTCCCGGTCCCGACGCCGCCGGCCCCGGCCGGCAACACCCAGGTCATCCTGAACCTGCAAGGCAACGCCGCGGGCGGCGTCAACGCGCATTTCAACCTGCTGATCGACGGCAAGAAGGTCGGCGAGGGCATGGCCGGCACCTCGGCCAAGGACTACGCCTTCTCGATCAACGCCACGGCGGATCAGGCGCACAAGGTCCAGATCCAGTACGACAACGACGCCACGGTGAACGGCCAGGACCGCAACCTGCTGGTCAACAAGATCACCATCAACGGCAAGTCGGTCATGCCCACCGACGGCATCGTCACCTATGACAAGGGTGCCTTGGACGGCAAGGACGTGGTCAAGGGCCAGTCGGGCATGTGGTGGAACGGCACGCTGGTCGTCGACGCCGACAAGAGCTTCTTCCCCGGCTCCTCCAACCCGACCAACCCCACCACGCCGACCACCCCGCCGGCCCCCACCCCGACGAAGCCGACCCTGTCGGTCAGCGACGTTTCGGTGACCGAGCCGACCGGCAAGACCACCGGCATCGCGCCGGGCTTCCTGCACACCGAGGGCGGCCAGATCATGGACAGCAGCGGCAAGGCCGTGAAGCTGACCGGCGTGAACTGGTTCGGGTCCGAGGGCTACGCCTTCGCGCCGCAGGGGCTGTGGATGGACAGCTACCAGAGCCACATGAACCAGATGAAGGATCTGGGCTTCAACACCATCCGCCTGCCCTACTCCGACGCGATGCTCGACAACGGCCGCATGCCGACCGGCATCGACTATTCGAAGAATCCCGACCTGCGCGGCAAGACCTCGCTGGAGGTGTTCGACAAGATCATCGAATACGCCGATAAGATCGGCATGAAGATCATCCTCGACCACCACCGCTCCGGCGACGGCGCCTCGGCCAACGAGAACGGGCTCTGGTACACCAGCCAGTATCCGGAATCGAAGATGATCGAGAACTGGAAGATGCTGGCGACCCGTTACAAGGGCAACGACGCCGTCATCGGCGCCGACCTGCACAACGAGCCGCACAACCCGGCCACCTGGGGCGACGGCGGCCCGAACGACTGGGCCCGCGCCGCGGAGCGCATCGGCAACGCCATCCAGTCGGTCAACAAGGACTGGCTGCTGATCGTCGAGGGCGTCGAGACCTACCAGAACCAGTGGTACTGGTGGGGCGGCAACCTGCTGGGCGAGAAGAACTACGAGGTCAAGTTCAACGAGCCGGGCAAGCTGGTTTATTCGGTCCACGACTACGGCCCGTCGCTGTACATGATGGACTGGTTCAAGGCCAACAACTTCCCGAACAACATGCCGGCGAAGTGGGACCAGATGTGGGGCCACTTCATCCAGAACGACGAGACCCCGATCCTGGTCGGCGAGTTCGGCAGCCGCATGGAAACCGCCATCGACAAGGCCTGGATGCCCAAGCTGATCCAGTACATGAACGGCGACTGGAACGGCGACGGCAAGATCGACCTCGCCGCGGGCGACCAGGGGGCGAGCTGGACCTACTGGGCCTGGAGCCCCGGTTCGGGCGACACCGGCGGCATCATGAACGACAGCTGGAAGGTGGACTACAACAAGTACAACGCCATCAAGCCCGGTCTGTACAGCAGCACCGCCGCCAGCCCGGTCACCACCGACGCGGTGTTCACGGTGAAGCTGTCCCAGGCCTACAACCAGACGGTGACGGTGGACTACGCCACGGCGGACGGCACGGCCAAGGCCGGTTCGGACTATCTGGCGACCAGCGGCAAGCTGACCTTCGCCGCCGGCGAGACCACCAAGACGGTCGCCGTCAAGGTGCTGAGCGACGACGTGGTCGAGGGCGTCGAGACCTTCAACCTGAAGCTCTCCAACCCGACGCAGGCGACCATTTCCGACGGGACCGGCGTGGGCACCATCAACCCGCCGGGCAGCGCCCAGGCCCTGTCCGCGGACCTGCTGGCCCACAGCCTGCCCCAGGACACGGCGACGGTGCAGTCGGTGGGCGTGCAGTCCGCGCTCGACCTGTCGTCGGTCGACTTCTCGCACATGATGACGCTGGACGCCGTGAACCTGATGCTCGAACATCAGGCCGCGTAACGACCGCGCAAGCGGTAAAAATCCCCTCTCCCGCCCCCGGGAGAGGGTGCCCGCGCAGCGGGCGGGTGAGGGTAACGCCAAGGATCGAGGACTTGATTCTCGACGGCACCCTCACCCTTCCCACGCTTTGCGTGGGCCCCTTCCCTCTCCCGGGGCGGGAGAGGGAAATTTCAGGACGCCGATTGCAGGCGGCGGACGCGGCCCAGCAGCAGCTTGCCCAGCATTCCCCGGCCCGCCGATCCCATGCCCGGACCGAACACCGCCGCCGCCAGGAACAGGAGCACCAGCAGCACCTTCTCGGCGGTGAAGGCCGGGTTGACCTCGGTGCCGAACAGGTACCAGCCCGCCGCATAGGCGAAGGCCGCCGGCACCAGGATCCAGCCGATGCGCACGGCGTTCAGCGGCACCTCGTCGCGGCAGATGCGGCGGCGCACCGTCTCGGTCAGGACGATCTGGAAGACCTCCCGCCCCAGATTGGCCAGAGCGGCGCCGAGCAGGCCCCACTGCCAGACCAGCGCCAGCGCCAGCGCCGAGCCCACCGCGAGGCTGGCCGCGGAGATCCAGGGCAGCACGCCGACGCGCTTGGCCTTGAGGATCGCCACCTCCGGGTTCATGCGCACCCCGTGCAGCACATAGGCCAGCACCAGGAAGGGCATGCTGGTCAGCACCGGCGTGTAGTCGGCCGACGCGATCAGCCAGAGGATTTCCGGCGCGGTCAGCGCCAGCCCCAGCCCGGCCCCGGTCAGCAGGACGACGAAGAGGTGGAAGACGAAATCCGCCTGGGCGTGGTCCGCGGCGCCATGTTGGGACTCCAGCCGGCTGACCGACCAGATCTGCAGAAAGGAGGCGGTCAGGAACATGAAGAGGATTTGCGACAGCCGCATCCCGAAGGCGAACAGGCCCACCGCCGCCGTGGACAGCAGAATGTTCAGCAGCCAGCGCGAGACGAAGTTGTTGGCGATGTCCAGCAGCGACTGTGGCGCGTAGGGCAGTCCCAGCGCCGCCACCCGCTTCAGGATCGGCAAGGAGAAGGAGAAGCCGGTGTCCCTCAGGATCGCCACCACCAGGAGGAGGCCGAGCGCCAGGAAGGACGCGCCGTTCGCCAGAAAGATGCCCTCCACCCCGAGGCCGAGCGCCCACAGGAACAGCAGGTTGAAGGCCAGCAGGGCCACCACCTTGGCCAGCGACACCAGCAGGCACAGGCCGGACCTCTTGCGCGCCCGGTAATAGGCCAGCGCCAGCTCGAACAGGGTGGTCAGGGCGACGCCGGCCAGCGCGATCGCCATCACCGCCGCGTGGCCGGTGTCGCCGAACATGGCCCAGCTTCCCGCCATGCCCAGCGGCCAGGCCAGACCGACCATCGCCACCGACGTGCCGACCACCGCCAGCAGGCAGGTGCTGGCGACGCGGCGCCGGTCGCCCTCCTCGGCGTGCTCGAAATAGACGGCGGTGAAGGCGTTGTTCATGCCGATCATCAGCATGACCGCCAGCAGGTCGGCGACCACCACCACCAACGCGTAGACGCCGAATTCGGAAGGGGTGAGAAGCCGGGTGTAGAGCGGCAGGAGCAGAAGCCCGGCAGCCCGGTTCACCACGTTGGCCAGCATGAACAGCCAACCGTGTTTCAAGATCGTCGCTGCTTCGGACGCCATCAGGAACTCCGCCTAGAACTCCGGTGGGGCGGCGCTGCCGCACCCGCGAACGCAATTCCGATGATTGGAACCGGACCGGGACGTTTCAATTTCGCGTTGGTGCCGTCGTCGTCCTCTTCGGACTTATCCCGATGGCACCCCGTGTTCCCACCCTGGCCCTCCCCCGCTGCGCAGGGGAGGGAGATGATCGCGGAGCGGCGGCAGTCCCCTCCCCTGCGTTAGCGGGAGAGGGTCTAGGGTGGGGGCAACACGGTCCACCAGTCAGGCAGACAACCGACCCAGCCTGCGAGGGCACTCCGGCGCGATCAACGGGGCGTTCGAGACACCGTCTCATCCGGAATCGCCCGGCGGCTTCTTATGGGATACGTCGGTGCCTCCGCCTCGGCGGGACGGGCAAGCCAACCCGGGGAAATCCACCGCCAGCCGGCGCCGCACCCAACCATAGGGGACCGGGAACATCCCCCGAATACCCCCAAATTGCGGGAAGGAAAGGAGTAGTCGGGGAGCGGCGGTGGCAGCGCCGCCACCGATCCGGATGATCCGGACGAAGTCACCCACTTTCCTTAATCTCTTCAAACTCACCCAGGGGAATCCACTCTGGATGTAAGGGGTATCGCCGCTGGTCGAGGAGGCCTCTTGTGATTTGTTGATTGACGGCAGCCTTTATCCTAATTCGTGGAGAACAGCGCAACCTTCTGATCTGTCTGCACAGAGGCAGAATAAGCGCTGATATTTGTGTGTCTTTCTGAACACAGAAAGACTCAAAGAAAAAGCTGATGAGAAACCGTCTTACGCTGCGGCGCGTTAGGTCAGGCGCGAGACGGATGACATTCCGTTTCACACATAAATGGGACCTGCGATGAGCAAACTCGACCCAGAAGCGGTCATCAACCTGGCCCCGGTAAAGAAGACGGCCATGCCGACGGTGGGACCCGGGCTGCTGTTGGCGCTGTCCGACGGCTTCATGCTCGCCCTGCTCGGCTGGACGCTCATCCAGCTGTTCGGAAGCGACACCCTGACCGCGGAAGCGGACCTGTCGCAGCGCGCCCTGGTCACCGGCCTGATGCTGGTGCCGCTGGTGAAATCGGTTTTCGGAATTTATTCGCTGGGCCGCTTCGACTATCTGGAGCGCACCCGCCGCACCTTCCAGGCGGCCCTGCTGTCGGTGGCCGTGCTGGCCGTGCCCTTCATCGTCATGGACGGCTTCCGCTCCTTCTTCGTCGAGGCGCTGTCGGTCGCCCTGATCGGCTTCGCGATCACCTACGCCGCCGACCTGCTGCTGGTGCACGGTCTGATGGCCAGCGCGCTGAACTGGCGCACCCCGGTGGTGATCGTCGGCGCCGGCCCGCAGGGCGCCGCCATCGCGGAGAAGCTGCAGCGCCTGCCCTGGCTGGGGATGCGCCCGGTGTGCTTCTTCGACGACGACGACACGCTGTGGCAGACCCGCGTCGCCAACCTGCCGGTGGTCGGCTCGACCGACCTGCTCGCCAAGTCACCGGCCTACGCCCAGCAGGCCCAGGCCGCCATCGTCGCCGACATCGGGCGCCATAAGAGGGAGCTGACGGCCCTGGTCGAGCGGCTGCCCTTCAAGCAGGTCTACTGCCTGCTGGGCGAGGGCAACGTCAGCGCGGTCGACGCCACCTACCACAACCTGCACGGCTCGCTGGCCCTGCGCGTCTCGGTCCGGCCGCCGACCAGCTACCTGCGCATCCGCCGCGCGCTGGACATCCTGCTGTCGGGCATCCTGCTGGTGGCGGTGGCGCCGCTGATGCTGGGCATCGCCGCGGCGATCCGTCTGGACAGCCCCGGCCCGGTCATGTTCCGCCAGAAGCGCTGGGCCGGCGGCGATAAGACCTTCGACGTGCTGAAGTTCCGCTCGATGCACATCAACGCGGAGGAGCATCTCCAGCGCCTGCTGGAGAACGATCCGAAAATGCGCGAAGAGTACATGACCTACCACAAGCTGACCTACGACCCGCGCATCACCCCGGTCGGCCGCTTCCTGCGCAAGACCTCGCTCGACGAACTGCCGCAGCTGGTCAACATCCTGATGGGCGACATGAGCCTGATCGGCCCGCGCGCCTACATGCCGAAGGAACTGCCGGAGGTCGGCGCCTCCGCGGAGGTCATCGGCTCCGTCCGTCCGGGCCTGACCGGCTACTGGCAGGTGTCGGGACGCCACCGCACCACCTTCCAGGAACGCGTCGCGATGGACGTCTTCTACGTCCGCAACTGCGGCCTGCTGTTCGACTTCTACATCCTGTGCAAGACCGCGGTGATCGTCCTCAAGGGCGACGGGTCATGACCCCGCGGCGCCCCATCCAGGCCCCTCTTCCCACCCGGGAGAGGGGCCTTCCCTTTTCTGGGATCCCTTCCGGAGCTGGGCTGCATATGCCCTGCGGGACCCGCAAGATCGGGGTGGGTGGTCCAACCGGAGGTAGCCCTGACGGGGGCGGCCTCCTTAGGCCTAATGCCTCCGCCCGGCTACAGGTCCGGGCATCGGGTTGGCATCTTCAGAAAACGATGCGGTGCGCCTGTGATGGGCGTTCACTGCCATAGCAGCCCTTTTCACCGGAACAGCGGCCCCATGAAAGTCCTCGAAGTTCTGGAAAAGAGCATCACCGTCTTCTGCATCGTCTCGTTCGGCGGGTCGGTGCTGCCGGCGCTGCTGACCGGTGGCGGCACGACCGATCCGGACGCGCCGGGCGCGGTGATCTACTTCATGGCCGTCTACGTCATGATCCTGGGCCTGATCGCGCTGCGGCCCAGCCTGGCCTTCCGCATCCCGACGGGAAGCCCGGCGGTGTCGCTGATCGTGGCGCTGGCCTTCCTGTCGGCCCTGTGGTCGATCTACCCGGACGTGACGTTGCGCCGTGCGGTGGCCTTCCTGTTCACCACCGCCTTCGCCGTCTATCTGGCCCTGCGCTACACCTTCCCGGAAATCGTCCGGATGCTGGCGACGGGCCTGTCGATCCTGATGGTGCTGTCCTACGTCTCGGTCTTCGCCATGCCGGCGGTCGGTCTCGACCACGAGCAGCATGTCGGCGCCTGGAAGGGCATCTTCTGGCAGAAGAACGTGACGGGCCGCATGATGGTCTGGCTGGTGCTCTGCCTGCTCTGGCTCGACTGGACGCGCGAGGGCAAGCGCTGGGTGGTCCGCCCGCTGCTGCTGATGGCCCTGCTGCTGATCGTGATGAGCCGGTCGGGCACTGGCCTGGTGACCTCGATCCTGGTCGCCGGCCTGCTGCTGGCCAGCGGCTTCGTGCGCGGCGGCATCCGCAGCTTCGCGCCGGCCATGGCCTTCGTCCTGCTGGTCGCGGTGGTCGGCATCACGAGCGGCACGACCTTCTGGCACGACATCCTCTACATGCTGGGCCGCGACCCGACGCTGACCGGACGCACGGTGCTGTGGGAACACACGCTGATGTCGATCCAGGACCGCTTCCTGCTCGGCTGGGGCTACGGCGCCTACTGGTACGGCGCCTACGGTCCGGGCAGCACCTTCACCCAGGGCTGGGGCATCAACTCCGCCCACAACGGGTGGATGGAGGCGTGGCTCGACCTCGGCCTGCCCGGCGTGATCCTGACGGCGATGCTGATGGGCCGCCTGCTGATCCAGGGCTTCGGCGCCATCCGCTACAGCGAGAACCGCGCGGAGCCCGCCTGGATCTTCACCGTCGGCTGCGCCCTGCTGCTGATCTCGGTGTCGGAGAGCGTGTTCCTGGAGCGCCATTCCCTGAACTGGATCGTGCTGGTGATCGCGGTGACCCGCCTCGTGCAGCGCCGCCGCTGGGCGAAGATGCAGGCCCGGTTCGAGGACCGGCAGCAGAACGCCCACGCCGCCTACGCCAGTTCCTCCCCCTACGGAACCTCCTACGGCGGCCCGCCGGCCGCCGGTTGGAGCGGTCCGGCCCGGCCCGGATGACGGAAGGAGGCCCCCTCATGCACCGCCCCCTGAAATCTCCGTCGCGACAGAAGGTAATGTCATGACGTCCCCACACGAGATGGTCACCGTCGTCATTCCCACCCGCAACCGGCCGGACATGGTCGCACGGGCCGTGGAAAGCGCTCTGGCCCAGACTTACGCCGCGCTCGAAGTCGTCGTCGTGATCGACGGACCCGACCCCGCCACCGAGGAGCGCCTGAGGGCGTTCGGCGATCCGCGGCTGACCGTGATCGCGCTGGAACAGAACCGCGGCGCCGCCGGCGCGCGCAATCTGGGCGTGGAGCGTGCGAAGGGCGCCTGGATCGCCTTCCTCGACGATGACGACGAATGGATGCCGGGCAAGATCGCCCTGCAGATGGCCGCCCGCCCGCCCGGCGTGCGCTACCCGATCATGAGCTGCCGCTGCAAGGTGGTGACGGCCCGCGGCGACTTCGAATGGCCGCGGCGCCTGTGCACCCCGCGGGACCGGATCGGCGACTACCTGTTCGTCCGCCACGGGCTGTTCAAGGGCGAGACCTTCGCCCCCACCACCACCCTGCTCGCCCCCAAGGCGCTGCTCCAGCGCCAGCCGATTCCGAAGTCGGCCTTCGACGACTGGGAATGGCTGATCTCCTGCGGGCAGATCGAAAGCTGCGCCCTGGTGACGGTGCCCGAGGTGCTGGCCATCCATTACACGGAATCGGACCGCATCACCCTGTCCACCTGCCACAACATCGACATGGCCCTGAACTGGGCGGAGTCGGTGCGACCCAAGCTGTCGCCGCGCGCCTACGCCAGCCTGCTGCTCCAGGCCACCGGCGGGGAGCAGGCGGCGCGCACCCCGGCGGTGCGCAAGCGCATCCTGAAATCGGCGCTGCGGGACGGCGCGCCGACCCCGATGGCGCTGACCACCTTCCTGATGCATTCGCTGATGCCGGTCGGGCTGCGGCGCCGGCTGCGTCAGGCCATCTTCTCGGCTCCCGGCGCGGCGTGAGGGCAGAATGGCTTTGATCGACAGGGGTTTCCGGCGCAGGAAGGCGTCCCGCGCCTGCATTGTCTTCGCCACCCCCGGCGCGCTCGACGGCGGCGGGGGGATCGGGCGGATGACGGGTTACATCGTCGACGCTTTCCAGAACAGCCCTGCCGCCCCGGAAACCGTGGTGCTCGACACCCGCGGCACCGGCAGCGCCCTGCTGTCGCCGGTCTATCTGGCCGGGACGCTGGCGCGGCTGGGCGCCCTGATGCTGCGCCGCCGTCAGACGGTCGTGCACATCAACGTGTCGGAGAACGCCAGCGTCTGGCGCAAGGCGGTGGTCCAGCTCTTCGCCGGGCTGTTCTCCTGCCCCACGGTGGTGCATCTGCACGGCGCGTCCTTCATGGAGTATTTCGACAAGGGGCCGGTGTCCCGCGCGATCAGCCGCTGGCTGTTCGACCGCTGCGGCATCGCGCTGGTGCTGGGCGAGAGCTGGCGGAACTTCCTGGTGCAGTCGGTCGGGACGGACCCGCACAAGGTGCGCGTGCTCTACAACGCGGTGCCCGACATCGGCGCCGACCTGCCGGTCCGCACCGCCCCGCCGCCGGGGGCGATTGTGTCGCTCCTGGTGCTTGCCAACCTGTCGGAGCGCAAGGGCATCGGCACGCTGCTGCGCTCCTGCCGGCTGCTGAAGGAGCAGGGCTTCCGCTTCCGCGTGACCATCGGCGGCGGCGGCGATGTCGAGGGCTACCGCCGGATGGCGGCGGAGCTGGGCGTGGACGGAGACTGCCGGTTCGAGGGGTGGATCTCCCGCGAGCAGGCGCACGCCCACCTGCGCGATCACGACATGCTGCTGCTGCCTTCGACCCACGAGGGCCTGCCCATGGTGATCCTGGAGGCGCTGTCCACCGGCATGCCCGTCATCACCACCCCGGTCGGCTCGATCCCGGAGGTTCTGACCGACGGGGAGACGGCGCGCATCGTCCCGGTCAACGACCCGGAGGCGCTGGCCCATGCGGTCAGCGACCTTGCCTCCCGGCCGGCGCTTTACGCGCGCCTCTCGGCGGAGGGGCGTCGGCTGTTCCTTGAGAAATTCGTCATCGAGTCCTATGGCCGCAGCCTTCAGGACATCTACGCGGAGCTGAACCGCCCTGACGCCGTTCGGCGCCCCTCGCTGGGGGCGCTGCCCGACGCCGCGGCGGCCAAGCCATCGCTGACCCGCGCGGGCCGACAGTAAGAACCCATTTTCCCGCGGGGTCCCTATTCCTTCCTCCCTGAAGCCTCGCGAGGGGAGCGCGACAGTCAGGAGCGGATATGATCTACATCGTTTCACCCGGCGGCACGCTCGAAAAGGGCGGCATGGGTCGAATCGTCGACAACTTCACGGCAGACCTGCGGGAGAACCGTCCCGACGTAAAGTTCGAGGTGATCGACAGCTACGGGCCGGACGCCAAATTCCACCTGATGCCCTTTTACTTCGCCGCCGCGCTGCTGCGCCTGTTCGGCTGCTTCGCGACCGGCAAGGCCCAGCTCGTGCACATCCACATGGCGGAGTACGGCAGCGTCCTGCGCAAGGGCCTGATCGTCGCCATGGCCTCGCTGTTCCGGGTGCCGGTCGTCCTGCACCTGCACGGCGGCCGCTTCCCGAAGCATTACGAGGATGCCAAACCGCTGTCCCGCTGGGCCATCCGCCACATGATGGAGATGACCAGCGAGGTGGTGGTGCTCGGCGAATACTGGCGCAACTGGGTGGTCACCACCTTCCCGGCGGTGCGCCGCGTGACCCTGCTGCACAACGCCGTGCCGGGGCCGGAGACGATTCCGGAGCGTGCGGCGGACGGGCCGGTGCGCCTGCTGTTCCTTGGCCGCCTGATCAAGCTGAAGGGCATCGACGTCCTGCTGGACGCCCTGGCGTCCGACGCCTGCCGCAGCCGCTCCTGGCAGTTGACCATCGCCGGCGACGGCGACCTGGAGACCTATCGCGCCCAGGCCAAGGCGCTGGGGCTTGAGGACCGCGTGCGCTTCACCGGCTGGCTCGACCAGACCGGCTGCCGCAAGGAACTGGTGCAGGCCCATGTGCTGGTCCAGCCCTCCATGTTCGAGGGGCTGCCGATGTCGGTGCTGGAGGCCATGGCCAACGGTCTGACCATCGTCGCCACCCCGGTCGGCAGCGTGGGCGACGCCATCGCCGACGAGGAGACCGGCCTGCTGGTGCCGCCGGGCGACCGGACGGCCCTGGCCGAGGCGCTGGCCCGCGTGATCGACGACGCGGAGCTGCGCCGCCGGCTGGGCCAGGGCGCCCGCCGCCGCTTCGAACGCCAGTTCGACATCGCCGTCTACCGGGAACGCATCGTCGAGATCTACCGCCGCAACGCCCGCGGCTGGATGTCCGAGCCGGCGCCCACGGCCTCCATCGGGCCGCGCCGGGCGCGTTCGGGCTGACATTGCCACCGATCCGGGCCCGGCTTCGAACCGGGCCCGTCCTGCCTTTCAACCGGTCCGCAGCCGCCTCGCCAGCCGTGAACAAAGGACCGGACACACAGCAGAGGTCCAATCCCCATGAAGCAAGCCATCGCGGCCGGAATCGTGCGCTGGACGGGAGTCGGTGCCCTGTTCCGAAATCTGTTCGCGCGCCGGAACGTGACCATCGTCGTGTATCACGACCCGGACCCGGAGGTGATGCGCGCGCACCTCGCCTGGTACGCCGAGCGCTACAGCTTCACCACTCTGGACGCGGTGGCCGATGCGCTGGAAGGCGGGCGGTGGGGTGACCTGCCGCCCTATCCGCTTGTCGTCACCTTCGACGACGGCCACCGCGACAACGCCCGCCTGGAACCGCTGTTCAAGGAGTTCGGGGTTCGCCCGACCATCTATCTGTGCAGCCGCGTGGTCGGCACCGCCCGCCCCTACTGGTGGAAGACCGCCGCAGCCGGACGAATCGGCGCCGAGACGCTGAAACGCCTCCCCGACCCGGAGCGCCGCCGCCGGCTGGCCGAGGCCGGCGACGACCCTGACCGGGACGGCGCCGAACGCCAGTCGCTGACCTGGGACGAGGTCCGGCATCTGGCCGCCGTCACCGATTACGGCGCCCATACCCGCACCCACCCGATCCTCCTGCAATGCGACGACCAGCGCTGCGCGGAGGAGATCGCGCTGTGCAAGACCGAGCTGGAAGAGGCCATCGGCCTGCCCTGCCGCCATTTCGCCTTCCCCAACGGCGATTTCAGCGACCGCGAGGTGGCGATCATCCGGCAGGCCGGCTACCGCACCGCGCGCACCATCGATCCGGGCTGGAACGGCCCGAAGACCGACCCGCTGCGCCTGCACGCCGTGCCCATCTCGGACGACGCCTCGGTGGACTGGCTGTCGGTGCAGGTGACCGGCATTCCGGCTTGGCTGCGCAAGCGCAAGAACGGCGGCGGCGCGCCCGCCCCGGCCCCGACGCACGGCGATCCGCTGCCGGCGGCGTGATTTTTAGTTTTCCCTCTCCCGCCCCGGGAGAGGGAAGGGGCCCGTGCGAAGCGCGGGAAGGGTGAGGGTACGGCGACGGACAAGGGCTTGATCCTCGCATCACCCTCACCCGGCGCCACCGGCGCCACCCTCTCCCGGGACGGGAGAGGGGTTTGGCTCACCCACCCCTCGGCAACCATGACGAGAGCGATAGGCCCTCCTACGCCGCAAGTCAGAGAGGGTTCTCCAAGAGTACGAGAAGGTATTCCTTGCTCAATTGCAATGACCCTGAGTGGTTAGCCACTGTCTTCACCGTCCAATCGTCCTTTGCACTCTCGAAAACACCGCATTCGGATGCAATAAAGAATGACGTACTCGGCGGCATTGCCGAAACCTCGCTGCAAAGAACGGGAAATGCCTTTCCCCATCCCACGCAACGAGGTGGTAACGCCGAAAGGAACGGACCGACCCCTTTGGAGTAACTCCCAACGAGGCCGCCCACCGTCCCGAACTGCCGGCCAAGGAACGACGACCACACCCACAGGAGTTGCCAGCGACATGCGGACCGCCATCACCACCGATACGACGACCCTGAGCGCACCCGCCACCCAGGAGATCCGCGCCTTCATCGTGGAAAACTTCCTGCTGGGCAGCGACTCCGGCTTCGACAACACCGAATCCCTGCTGGAAACCGGCATCATCGACTCCACCGGCATCATGCACGTTGTGGCCTTCCTGGAAGAGCACTTCGGCATCATCGTCGAGGACGAGGACATGGTCGCCGACAACCTCGAGTCGGTCAGCCGCATCGCCGCCTATGTCGAGCGCAAGCGGACCCTGAAGGACGCGGCCTAATCCATCCGTCAGGACGGAACGGGTCATCGGAACAGTCACCGAAGCCAGGCAAGGGAACAGCGTCATGGCGCACCTGCTTCATCAGTTCCTCAGCGAAACCGCCGCGAGGCGGCCTCACCACACCGCTCTGATCGCGGGGGAGAACGCCGTCACCTTCGCCGAGCTGGACCGCCAGAGCGACGCCGTCGCCTGCGCGCTCCAGTCCGCCGGGGTGGGGCGCGGCGACCGCGTGGCGGTCATGCTGGAGAACTCGATCGAGTATGTCGCGGGCCTGTTCGGCGCGCTCAAGGCCGGGGCCGTCTATGTTCCCGTCAACCCGTCCACCAAGGCGGACAAGCTGGCCTACATCCTGACCGACGCCGGCGTGCGGGCGCTCATCGCGCCCGCCGCGCTCGCCCGGCAGGTCGTGCCAGCGGCTGGTGAGGCACCCCACCTCGCCACCACGCTGTGGGTCGGGCCCGCCGTGCCGGCCGGGGCCGGCGGGCTCTCCTTCACAGACATCGTAGCCATAGACATCGCGACCACAGACACCGCGGCCGCCCAGCCGGACACCCCGTCCGGAAACACCAAACCGCAGGACCGGGGCCTGATCGACCAGGATCTGGCCGCCATCCTCTACACCTCAGGAACCACCGGGCGGCCCAAGGGCGTCATGCTCAGCCACGCCGCGCTGGTGAACACCACCTGGTCGATCTCCACCTATCTGGAGAACACGCCCGACGACGTCGTGATGTGCGTCCTGCCGCTGACCTTCGGGTACGGCCTGTCGCAGATCCTGACCGGGGCGCGGGTCGGCTTCACGGTGGTCCTGGAACGCTCCTTCGCCTTCCCGGCGGAAACGCTGGCGCGCATGGTGAAGCACCGCATCACCGGCCTGCCCGGCGTGCCGACCTTCTTCTCCACCCTTCTCGGGATGGAGGCGCTGAAGACCGCCGACCTGTCATCGCTGCGCTACCTGACCAACGCGGCGGCCCCGCTGCCGACCGCCCACATCGACCGCCTGCGCGAGCGCTTCCCCGATGCCGCCTTCTACTCGATGTACGGCATGACGGAATGCTGCACCCGCATCTGCTACCTCGACCCGCGGGACCTCGGCACCAAGACCGCCTCGGTGGGCCGGGCCATTCCCAACTGCGAAGCCTATGTGGTGGACGAGCTTGGCAACCGCGCCGCCCCCGGCGAGGTCGGCGAGCTGGTGGTCCGCGGCGCCAACGTGATGCGCGGCTACTGGAACCGCCCGGAGGAGACCGCCAAGCGCCTGCGCAGCGGGCCGCAGGGCGAGACCCTGCTCTACACCGGCGACCTCTTCACCATGGACGCCGACGGCTGCCTCTACTTCGTCAGCCGCAAGGACGACGTGTTCAAGTGCCGCGGCGAGAAGGTCAGCCCCAAGGAGGTCGAGAACGCCCTCTACGAGCTGGACGCCGTGGTCGAGGCCGCCGTCCTCGGCGTCCCCGACCCCGCCGACGGCATGGCGGTGAAGGCCTATCTGGTCGTCCGTCCCGGCGCCACCCTGACCGAGATGGCGATCCGCCAGCACTGCCGGGGCCGTCTGGAAAGCCATCTGGTGCCCAAATTCATCGAGATCCGCGACGAGTTGCCGAAGACCGAGTCCGGCAAGATCAGGCGCGCGACGCTCGCCGAAACCGCCTGACCCTTTCCGCCTGATTTCCCCCCGCTGGCCTTCAACACACAGGAGAACGTGCGATGTGTGGTGTCGCCGGAGTTCTCGCCGGGCCGCGTGCCGAGCCCGCCGGACTCGACGAACTGAAGCGCATGATCGCCATGATCGGGCACCGCGGCCCGGACGGCTACGGCTTCTACCGCGACGGGCGGATCGGGCTCGCCCACGCGCGCCTCAGCATCGTCGGGCTGGCCGGCGGCTTCCAGCCGATCCACAACGAGGAACGGACTCTGTGGATCACCTTCAACGGCGAGATCTTCAACCACGTCGAGCTGCGGCGTGACCTGGAGGCGCGCGGGCACCGCTTCTACACCCGCACCGACACCGAGGTCATCGTCCACGCCTTCGAGGAATACGGCCCCGCCGCCTGGGCCAAGCTGAACGGCCAGTTCGCCATCGGCCTGTGGGACGCGGTGAAGCGCGAGCTGTGGCTGGTCCGCGACCGGCTGGGCATCCTGCCGCTGTTCTACGCCCGCAGCGGCGACCATCTCGCCTTCGCGTCGGAGGCCAAGGCCCTGTTCGGCGGCGGGCGGATCGAGCCGCGCTTCGACGCCGCCCGCCTCGCCCAAGTCTTCACCCACTGGAGCGTCGCCCCCCAGGGCAGCGTCTTCGCCGGGGTGCAGAGCGTGCCGCCGGCCACCGCCATCCGCATCGACGCCGACCTGCGCCTGCACGAGGCCCGCTATTGGGAGCCGGACATGGCCGGCGATCCCGCCCTGTCCGGCATCACGCTGGACGAGGCGGCGGACCGGCTGGAGGAGAAGCTGCTCGACGCCATCCGCCTGCGGCTGCGCGCCGACGTGCCGGTGGGCGTCTACATCAGCGGCGGGCTGGACAGCTCGGTGATCGCGGCGCTGGCCCGCAAGCTCGACACCACGCAGATGCACAGCTTCGGCGTGCGCTTCGCCGACAACGCCTTCGACGAGACGCCGCAGCAGCGGCTGGTCGCCGGCCATGTCGGAACGGAGCACCACGACATCCTCTGCACGGCGGAGGACATCCAGACCGCCCTGCCCGACGTGATCTGGCACGGCGAATCGCCGCTGGTCCGCACCGCCCCGGCGCCGCTCTTCCTGCTCTCCCGCCTTGTCCGCGACAGCGGCATCCGCGTCGTGCTGTCCGGCGAGGGCGCCGACGAGTGGCTGGCCGGCTACGACATTTTCAAGGAGGACAAGGTCCGCCGCTTCTGGGCGCGGCAGCCGGACTCCACGGCGCGCCCGAAGCTGCTCAGCCGCATCCATCCCTACGCCGCCACCAGCGGCCAGAAGGACAGCCCGCTCTGGCAGGCCTTCTGGAAGCGCGGCATGACGGAGACCGACGATCCCTTCTACGCCCACCGCGTCCGCTGGCAGAACACCGCCTGGACCCAGCGCCTGCTGGCGCCGGATGTGCGCTCCACCGCCAACGCGCAGGCCTTCGACGAGGCGGTGGCCGCCCATCTGCCCGCCGGCTGGTCGCGCTGGAGCCCGCTCGCCCGCACCCAGTGGACGGAGATCGCCGCCTTCATGTCGCCCTACCTGCTGACCAGCCAGGGCGACCGGGTGGCGATGGCCAACAGCATCGAGGTCCGCTACCCCTTCCTCGACCCGGAGGTGGACGACCTCTGCGCCGCCCTGCCCGACCGGGTCAAGATGCTGGGGCTGCGCGACAAGCTGGCGCTGCGCCGCGTCGCCTCGCGCCTGCTGCCGGCGGAGATCTTCCACCGCCCGAAGCGCCCCTACCGCGCCCCGATGACCACCGCCCTCTTCGGCGCCCAGTCCCCGGCCTATGTCCGGGACCTGCTGTCGGAGGAGTCGCTGAACCGCTACGGGCTGGTCGACGCCGCCGGCGTCGCCGCGCTGGCCGCCAAGGCCCACCGCACCGACGGCCGCATGGCCGGCGAGCGCGAGGAGATGGCCCTGGTCGGCGTTCTCACCCTCCAGATGCTCGCCCGGAACGTGCTGGACGAGCTGCCGGGCCGGGCCTCGACGCTCCGCGCCCGCTTGGACGCCGCGCCCATCCACATTCTCGAAGAGCATTTGGACAACGCCGCCGCCGCCTGACTAGGCGGACCGGCGAGGTCCCCAAGGCACAGTCCTCTCCACAGTCCTCTCCACAGTCGATGCAACATCGCCAACCGGGAAAACCGACACCATGCTGAACGCCCTGCATCCCTTCGACGCCAACGCCCTCTCGCTCGACTGCGCGGCGGCTGCCCGGGAGATCGAACAGTTCATCCAGCGCACCGTCGCCCACGACCTGAAGCGCCAGGGCATCGTGCTCGGCGTGTCCGGCGGCATCGACAGCTCGGTCTGCGCGGCGTTGGCCGTTCGCGCGCTGGGGCCGGAGCGCGTCCTGGCCATCCTGATGCCGGAGAAGGAATCCTCGCCCGACAGCACCCGCCGGGGCCGGTTGCTCTGCGAGAGCCTGGGCATCGAGCCGATCATGGAGAACCTTACCGCTCCGCTGACCGCGCTCGGCTGCTACGACCGCCGCGACAGCGCCATCCGCCGCCTCTTCCCGGAATACGGTCCGGGCTGGAAGCAGAAGATCGGCCTGGCCGCCGGCCTGCTTGACGCCGACCGCGTCAACTACTTCACCATGACGGTGGAATCGCCGGAGGGCGACCGGCAGACCAGCCGCATGCCGGTGGACGTCTATCTGTCGGTGGTCGCCGCCACCAACCTGAAGCAGCGCGTCCGCAAGACGATGGAATACACCCACGCCGACCGGCTGAACTACTCGGTCCTCGGCACGCCGAACCGGCTGGAGTATGAGCTGGGCTTCTTCGTGCGCGGCGGCGACGGTCTGGCCGACCTGAAGCCGATCGCCCATCTGTTCAAGACCCAGGTCTACCAGATGGCCGCCTATCTCGGCCTGCCCGACGACATCCAGAGCCAGTCGCCGAGCACCGACACCTACACCCTGCCGCAGTCGCAGGAGGAGTTCTACTACGCCATCCCCTACGACAAGCTGGACCTGGCGCTCTGCGCCTACGGCCGCGGCGTGCCGGAGGACGAGGCGGCCCGCGCCCTGAACCTGTCGGTCGAGCAGGTCCGCCGCGTCTACAAGGACATCGTCCTGAAGCGCCGCACGTCGGGCCGCATCCTGCGCAACGCCGCTCTGGTGCAGCCGGTCGAGGTGGATGGGAGCGACGCATGACCGCAATGCCCTGGCTTCAGCGGGGTGTGGAACGGTTCATGTCCGAGGATCGCGTCGCGCTGGAGTCCTTCCAGCGCGACCACTTCGGCGCGGACTCCCCGCTGCTGGACGACACCCATTTCAATTGGCTGTTCGAGGAACCGCCGACCCCCGATCCGGAGGGGATGCAGCTCTGGGTCTGCAAGCGGAACGGGGGGATCGTCGGCCAGCAGGCGGGCATTCCCTTCGCGCTGAAGGTGGGGCAGCGGGTGCGCCGCGCCTCCTGGGCGATCGACCTGATGGTCGCCCCGGAATGGCGGCTGCGCGGCGTCGGGCCGGGTCTGTCGGAGACCCACGCCGCCGCCAGCGAGGTGAGCGTCTCCCTCTCGATGACCGACGCCGCCTACAAGTCCTACAAGCGGGCGGGCTGGCTCGATCTCGGGAACATCCCGACCTATTTGCGCGTGATCGACCCGCAGCGCTGCCTGCGCGTCAGCCCCTATGACGGCGGGCTGGCCCGCCTGATGGCGCGGCTGGGCAAGCCGGCGATGAGCGCCGCCTCGCTGGTCGGCCACGCGGCCGCCCGGACCTTCGGCGCCCGGCTGGTCGAGGTCGACCGCTTCGACGAGCGGATGGACGGCCTGTGGGAGGCCGCGGCGCCACAGCATCTTTGCGCCGCCCGGCGCGACCACGCCTATCTCCAGTGGCGCTTCGACAAGATCCCGAACGCGGCGCGGCACCGCCGCTTCCTCGTCATGCGCCGCGACACCGTGGTGGCCTATGTGGTGCTGAGGGTGGACCGCTGGCGCGGCGAAAGCGTCGGGGTGGTCTGCGATTATCTGGCCCGTCCGGGCTGGCTGATGCCCGCCTTCGCCCTGCTGGTCGAGCGCGCCCGGCGGGACCGGCTGGCCGCCCTGGTCTGCCGCACGCTGAACGCCCAGGCCGCCCGTCCCCTGTCGATGGTGGGTTTCCTGTGCCTGAAGAACGGCCTGCGCCAGCCGACCCGGATGATGGCCCGTCCCGCGGCCGACCGTCCGGAACTGACTCCGCTGATCGGCGACCCGAAGAACTGGTTCGTCACCGCCGCCGACAGCGACATGGGCTTCAAGGATCTCGGCGGATAAACGGTTTCGCAAACGGAAATCCGCTCCAAACGAAAAGGGCGCCCGCATCGTCGCGGGCGCCCTTTTCGTTTGAGTCGTTCGTAAAGTCGAGAATGTGAGGATGCATCTTCTGATGCGCATGAGCGGTTTGCCGCTGCACGCGACGTTCATGAAGGATCAAGCCTTTCGAGCGATTAGTAAGGCTCAGCTTCAGGCGTTGCCGCCCGTCCACATGCCTCCTATCGACGTGATGGTCTGTCACGGCTCTCAAGGGAGTTCTG
>NZ_JACHYN010000010.1 GCF_014192915.1 Azospirillum sp. OGB3
TTCGCCTGGAACACCATCGTCGCGCAGCCCTGGACCATCATGTCCATCGGGCTGCGCGACTGGGCGCATCGGTCATGATCCACGAGTCTTGGTATTAGAGCCAAACATCAATCACGATAATCAGGGTAAATTGGCATGCGGTATTGCGAAAAGCGGGACAATGCCGAAACACGGCCTGATCGAATTTGATGCTGTTCTCGCCATTGCGCGGCGTGGATCGTTCCGGGCAGCGGCGCTGGAACTTGGCCTGTCGACTACCGCACTGAGCAACGTCATCGGGAAGCTGGAGCGCCAACTCGGCGTCCGGCTGTTCAATCGCACCACCCGCAGTGTTTCCCTGACGGACGCTGGACGAAACTTCGTCGATCATGTCGGGCCCGCCGTGCAGACCCTGCACGATGCGATGGGCGCCGCCCGCTCGCAGCAGGAAACTCCATCCGGAACCCTTCGGATCAATGCGTTCGCGACAGGTGCGCGGGAGGTGCTGGGTCCGCTCCTGTTGAAGTTCTTGCGGCGCTATCCACACATTCACATCGATCTCGTCACCGAGGGCCGGATCGTGGACATCGTTGCCGAAGGGTTCGATCTTGGCCTGAGGAGCGCCGACCTGGTGCCGAGCGACATGATTGCCATTCCCGTAAGTCCTCCCCGCAGCTTTGCCGTGGTTGCGTCGCCAGCGTATTTCGAAGCCAACGACAAGCCTCGCGTGCCCACCGAGCTGCTGCGCCATTCCTGCCTTCGCATCCGGTTGCCGAATGGCGGGCTGCATCGCTGGCAATTCGAAAAGGACGGTCAGCCCGTCCAGATCGACGTTCAAGGTCCTATCACGCTGGATGAGGCGAGCCTCGCGCGCATCACTGTCCTCAATCACGTCGGCATCGGCTACTTTATGGAGTCCGATGTTCGTGAAGACATCGCGGCCGGGCGCCTCGTTCGGGTCTTGGAAGATTGGACGCCATCGCTGGCACCCTTGTGTCTCTACTATCCCAACAGGCGAAATCCTTCGGCCGCATTCAAGGCGTTGATCGGCATGGCGCGTGACCCTGCTGGATGACGGTTTGCTCAGTGACTGCTTTTGTTGGAGCGGCCGTCTCGCGATCGCGGTGCTGACGACCACGTTTCGTCGGGAACCCGTCGGGAACCGCTGGAACAGCTGACAGCCTGAACCTGGGATGGATCAGTTGACAGTAAGTGGCGGTTTCCAATGATCACAGGTATTTTCCACGCGGAACGGTGTCGATGTTTCGGAATTGGGAAAGAAATGATTGCTCCCCATCTCGGGCTCTGAGGCTGTAGGGGAAACACATCCTCACAACCGCAGGCATCGTCCTCATCGCATGCAGGGCCGCCGATTTATGAATACCGCCTTCTGCGCTCGACACCGGCTTCGCGGTTGATCGTCCGCCACCAGCACATGTTCGAGCGGCTTGAACCATCGCCCGGCCCGATCCGGCCCCGCGAAACCCGTCCGATCGAAGGGGCGAGCGTCCCGTTTCGCTACTCCGGCGGCTTTTGGATCTTGGCCTGACCGCGGGAAACATCCGTGATCATGCGGATGACATCGTCCAACCGCTCGCACGGAACCTTGATTTGAAGCTGCACACCGTCGGCCGTAAAGCCGTTGGTCTCGGCAAGGGCCGCGGTGAAGGCGCCAACTCCCGTCCTGATCCTGGCCTCGTCGGCGAAAGCGCACGTGACGGACAGGACGGCATAGCTGATGATCGGCTGGCGGTCTGCGGCTTGGAGGCAGGCCGACGCGGTGCCGCCATAGGCGCGCACCAGCCCGCCCGCACCGAGAAGCACGCCACCGAACCAGCGGCTGACCACCACCGCCACCCGATCCAGGTTCTGGCCGTCGATGGCCTGAAGAATCGGACGTCCCGCCGTGCCCCCGGGTTCGCCATCGTCGCTGGACCGGAAGAGGTCGCCGATCCGGAAGGCCCAGCAATTGTGACCCGCGTCCCGCCGGCTGCACGCGGCAATGAAATCACGCGCCTCTTCCTCAGTGCTGACCGGGCCCGCCGAGGCGAGGAATCGGCTTTTTTTGATCTCCTGCGCGAATTGCTCGTTTTTCTTGAGAGTGAACATTGTCTTCCGCCGCCATCATTCCTGCGCAGGCCAGAGGCCGACGTTCCCATGCGCCGGTGCAACCTATTCGCCCAACGGCGAAATTGCGACCACGTCGCAGCAACATGCGCAACGAGAACGCCTTGCCCCGCCATCCATGACCGTTGCCGGCGTGCCGCGATGCGGCGCTCCGATGATCCAGCCGGCGCACGCTCGATGACGCGGTCGCTCGATGACCCGGTCGCTCGATGACCCGGTCAAAGGCTTTTCCCTTACCTCCCACGTAATCGCAGCCGGATCGCGGAATGACGATGCTGTGGGTGTCCGGCCGATCCGGGCAGCCCCACGAAGGAGTTCCGCCATGACGAACGCCGCCCATGTCGCCCAGCGCTTCATCGGTGCCTGGAACGAGACCGACCCGAACCGCCGGCTGGCGCTGGTCGCCGAACATTGGAGCGATGACGCGCATTACATCGACCCGATGATGCAGGCGAATGGCCACACCGGCATCAGCGCGCTGATCGGCGCCGTGCAGCAGCGGTTCCCGAACAGCCGTTTCGTCCTGCACGGCACGCCCGACGGCCACAACGACCGGGTGCGCCTCTCCTGGTCCCTCGTTCCGGCGGGGGGCGATCCCGTGGCCGGCGGCACCGACTTCGTCCAGTTGGCCGCCGATGGACGCATCCGCTCGGTGAGCGGCTTTCTGGACCGGGTTCCGGACGGTGCCTGACGCATCGGCTTGCCATCCCACAGCGCCCGGAACGCAGGAGCACCGATCATGAGCATGTCTTCGAAAGCGGCGGCCGACCCGATCCGGCCCGGCTTCATCCTCACGGACGACGGGGTGAGGCTCTTCCACCGGGATTGGGGGCGGGGGAAACCCGTCGTCTTCCTGTCCAGCTGGTCGCTGAACTCCGACTCCTGGGCCTATCAGATGCTGGCGCTGGCCGAGCACGGCCACCGCTGCGTTGCGTACGACCGCCGCGGCCATGGCCGGTCGAGTGACCCGGGAAGCGGTTTCGACTTCGACCGGCTGGCCGACGACCTCGCCACCCTGCTCGACACGCTGGACCTGGAGGGCGTCACGTTGGTCGGCCATTCCATGTCCTGCGGCGAGATCATCCGCTATCTGAGCCGGCACGGCGACCGCCGCGTGTCCCGCGCGGTTCTGGTCGGCACGGTGACCCCGGCACTGTCCCGCACCGATGACAACCCTGACGGAATCGATCCCGCCGTCTTCGAGTCCTTCCGCTCGGATTGGCTGATGCGGGACTTTCCGGGATGGCTGGAGGACAACATTCGCCCCTTCATGACGGCGGACAGTTCGCCCGGCATGATGGCCTGGGTGAAATCGATGGCCTTGCAGGCCTCGATGAAGGCGCTTCTCGACTGCCATCGGGTGACGACGTCCACGGACTTCCGACGGGAGCTTCCGGCCATCGCCGTGCCGACCTTGCTGATTCATGGCGATTTGGACGTGTCCAGCCCGCTCGGCATCACCGGGAGGAAAACCGCCGAGCTGATGCCGAACGCGACGTTGAGCATCTATGAAGGGGCGCCGCACGGTCTGTTCCTGACGCATATGGACCGCTTCAACCGCGATCTGATGGCCTTTCTGGATGCATGATCGGCGGCGCCGGGTATCATCATCGATCGCGACACACCGACGACACCGGAGGGGAGGCCGGAACCATGCCGCAAACAGCCGCCCGGCACCGGCCGCCCCCCAGGACCGTGCCGCGCCAGCCGGTCGGCGAGTTGCTGCGCGCGTGGCGCAAGCGGCGCGGCTTCAGCCAACTCGACCTTGCCTGCGAAGCCGACATCTCGACCCGGCACGTCAGCTTCCTGGAAACGGGCCGCTCGCAGCCCAGCCGGACCATGCTGCTCCATCTGGCGGAGCGGATGGACATTCCGCTGCGCGACCGCAACGCGCTGCTCGCCGCCGCGGGCTTCGCGCCGGTCTTTTCCGAACACGGGTTGGACGATCCGGAGATGCGGGCGGCCCGTCAGGCGGTCGATCTCGTGCTGACCGGGCACGAGCCCCACCCGGCGCTGGCCGTGGACCGGCACTGGACCCTGGTCGCGGCCAACCGGGCGGTCGCCCCGCTGCTCACCGGGGCCGCGCCGGATCTTCTCCAGCCTCCGATGAACGTGCTGCGCCTCAGCCTCCATCCCTCCGGGCTGGCGCCGCGGATCGAAAACTTCGCCCAGTGGCGGAGCCATATCCTGCACCGGCTGACCCGCCAGATCGACGTCAGCGCCGATCCCGTGCTGGCCGCGCTGCTCGGCGAGTTGACCGGCTACCCGGCGCCCGACGGGCAGGCTCCGCGCAGCCGGGGCGAGCCGCTGTCGTCGCATGATGGCGTGGTGGTTCCTCTGCGGCTCAGGACGGAGGCCGGGACGCTGAGCTTCTTCAGCACCACGACGGTGTTCGGCACGGCGGTGGACGTCACCTTGTCCGAACTGGCCATCGAGGCGTTCTTCCCGGCCGACCTCGCCACGGCGGAGGCGATGCGGCAGGCCCTGTCGCGGTGACGGACTGCGAATCCCACGGCTTCCGGGAATGCCACGGCGACACCGGGTTGAATCGCGGCGCTCAAAGCCTCTCGCCGTCAAAGCCTCTCGCCGTCTGCCGTCTGCGGCGGCGGAATGGCAAGTCCGGCCTTGCGCAGCCCATCGACGATCCGGACGATGATGTCCGGGTGGATGTTGCGGCGCTCGAATTCCGAAATCGCTTTGACCGGGAAGTTCGGGTCCAGCCGTAAAATCTCGGAGACCGCCTTCGCCGCCTCGGCCCGGTTTCCGGTCTGGCCGTGGATCATCGCCAGCGCGACATGGCCGAGTATGACCTCCCGCCCCAGATTGGCCCGCCGCATCTCCTCAAGCGCGTCAGCGTAGCGACCGTGCACGTAGTGATAGGTGGCGATCACAATGCGGTACCAGCTCGGCTGCGCCGGGTTGCGGGTGAAGGCTTCGCGGATCAGCGGGATCCCGCGCTCCCATTCGCCGGTCAAGCTGTAGCAGCGCCCCAGGTCGGCGAGTGTCGCGCTGTCGTTCGGGTTGAGCGCGAGCGCCTGCTCGTACGCCTCGATGCTGCGCTGCGGCTCCCGGCGCAGCCACCAGGCAAGCCCAAGCGCCTGATGGGCCAGGGCGCTGTCCGGAGCCAGCATCACCGCGCGCTCGGCCAACCGCAGCCCGTCATCGATCGGATCGACGCGCGTCGAACGGGGGTTGAAGCCGAGCCGGGCCTCGTCGATGGTGACCATGGCGAGCGCCGCCCAGGCTTCCGGATAGCCGGGGTCGCTCCTGGTGGTCCGCTCGAGGCAATCCCGCACCTCGGCGTGGAGGGAGGCGCTGAGCTGACGCCAGTACTGGCGGGCGCGCAGAAGGCAGGCGTAGGACGACAGATCCTGTGGCGCGTGCTGGCTGTTCAACCGCGCTTCCTCGCGCTCGATCACACCGTCCGACTGCGCCAGGGTGCGGGCGACCTGAACGGCGATGTCATGGCGCAGATCCAGCAGCTTGGCCGGCGTGACGGAGCGACGGAAACTGTCCGACCACAGGTAACGATGGTCCTTGGCGGCGATCAGCGTGGCCGTGACCTGGATGTAGTCGCCGGTCTGAGCGACGCTGCCCTTGAGCAGGTAATCGACGCGGGTGGCCGGCACGGCCTCGCGCAGGGCCGGTGCCGAAGGGTAGCGGAAGCTGGTGTCGGCGCCGAAGACCAGGAAATCCTCGAAGCGGACGAGCGCGGCGACGAGATCCTCGGTGATGCCGTCGGCGACGAGGTCGAGGGCGGGGTCGCCGGAGCCGTTGGCGAAGGGCAGAACCAGCAGGGCCGGACCGCGCACCGCTCTCTGTGCCGCGGCCGACGCCGTGGCGTGCTCCAAGACGGTCTTCGACGGGGCCGGAGCGATGCCGCGCCAGCCGGCGTACAGCCCCAGACCGGCCACCGCCAGCAGCATGACGACGGCCGCGGCGGCCAACCAGCGGAGCGGACGGGCGATCTGGTGCCCGATCATCAGCGGCGCGCGGGGCGGATTCAGCCTTTCACCGGTTGGCGTCGGTGCCGGACCGGAGGCTTCGTCCGGAAGGTCGGTCCCGGCCATGACCGGCACCAGGGAGAATTGGGGAACGTAGCCACCCTTGGGAATGGCGATGCGCAGGGGGTCGGCGGCGCCTTCGGTCAGATAATAGTGCTCCAGGGCGCGGCGAAGGCGGCCGGCCTGGATGCGGACCACCGGATCGAGCAGCGGGTCGAAGCTGGCGTCACGGTCGAACACGTCCATGGCGATGGTGTAGGCCTTGATGCGGTTGGCGCGCCCGGCCAGAGCCTCCTGCACGATGAACTGCAGAAAGCGCCGGCCGCGGGCGGAACCGCGCAGGCTGCGGCTGGCCAGCACGCGCGCCAGCGCCGCTTCAATAAGAGGTGCCGTGATGGTGGACGCGGGCAAATCCGTGCTCTGCGGTCCGTCGGAGGTGTGAAGCACGACGCCCTCCTTCCGTTGAGTCCATCCGGCAGCCGTGTCGACGGGGCAGGCGGCTGCTGCAACCTTCGATCCCTGCCGGTATGTCCTTCACCAGCCAATCACCATAAGCTGTGAATGGCCTGATCATAAGGCGGGAGGCGCAACATCAATAAACCTGTGCGAGTGTACGAAAAGTTTCCAAAAATAATGGTCTGCATGATCATTGCATAACGTCATGCCGTATTATCGGCTGGACGCATTTTAATCCGGAGAATCGGCGGCTGGAACACACGCTGATGGTATAGGCGATTTACACCCAGGCCCTCGCTCCATTAATTCGCCCGAAATCTTCTCTTACCTTTTCGTGCAGCGCACAAAGGCGTGCTGCACACCTGTTACGGTATCAAAGCCAACCGTTTCACGCTTCAAGACAGCGGGTATTCCGGTGCAGCTTGTCCAGGAGCAAAGTCCGGAACAAGGCAGGCACCCCGGCGCTCGTCCAGAACCGGGGAGACCAGCCCATGTTGGATAAGCTGCGGCACGTCGTGGAGCGGTTCCCGGATTTGGAGGGGATGATCAAACAACAATGCGCGGACAATCGGTTTTTTCGCAGTCTCTGCGAGGACTATGGAGAAGCCATCGAAGTTCTGCGCGGATGGGAGGCTTCAAGCAGCGGGCGAGGCTTGAAACGCACCGACGCGTGCCGCGCTCTCATCGCGGATCTTGAGCAGGAAATTCTGCTCGAACTCCAGAACCGGAACGATGGTGTATGACCATCCGCCGAGCTTGTCGCCGCATCCGTCAATGAACCGCCAATCCCGTCACCAATCATATCGAACACCCGTCCGCGAGGATGATGAGCATGGCAAAAAAACGGAAAGCCCTTCAAAGCGTCGAGTATGAACAACCAAAGCTCAAGCGACGGGAGTACGAAAGCGCACTCGCAGAGCTTCACGTCGAATTGGTGAAGCTGCAGCAATGGATCGTTCATAAAGGCATGAAGGTCTGTGTTGTCTTCGAAGGGCGCGACACCGCTGGCAAGGGCGGAACCATCAAGGCCATCACGGAGCGCGTGAGCCCGCGCGTGTTCCGCGTCATCGCCCTGCCCACGCCGACCGAGCGCGAAAAGTCGCAAATGTACATCCAGCGCTACATCCCGCATCTGCCGGCTGCCGGGGAATTCGTCATCTTCGACCGGAGCTGGTACAACCGCGCCGGAGTCGAGCGGGTGATGGGCTTTTGCACCGAGGATCAGGCAAAGCGTTTCCTTGACGCCGTCCCCAGCGTGGAGAAGGCCATCATTGAGTCCGGGGTGATTCTGCTGAAATACTGGCTCGAAGTCAGCCCAAAGGAGCAAACGCGCCGACTGCAGGCCCGGATCGACGATGGGCGGAAGGTTTGGAAGCTGTCGCCGATGGATTTGAAATCCTACAGCCACTGGTACGACTATTCGCGCGCCCGCGACGACATGTTCGCAGAAACCGACACCTCCTGGGCCCCATGGTTCGTCGCGCGGTCGGACGACAAGAAGCGGGCGCGTTTGAACATCATCCGTCACATGCTTGACCACATCCCCTACGAAGAGCTGCCCAGGGAAACCGTGAAGCTGCCCAAGCGCCAGGACCCGGACGGCTACGAGGACCCCAACTATCCGTCAAAGGTCATTCCGGAGTTGTCATGGCCCGCAGGGTGACGCCGGGCGGTCATCCTCGGCCGGCGCTGTCCGCGAATGAGCGGCTCCCGAATGAGCCGCCCCCGAATGAGCCGCCATGGAACTGATCATCATCGGGGCCGGCTCGCGACGCGTGGGGCGGCGGCGCCCAGCGGTCCACACGCGTTGCGTTTCGTGCAGGACTCATCCCAGTGGAGGAGAAGGATGCGGCGCACCTCCTCGATCGTGCGCGGATCGGATTGCGTCGAGTGGCCGGAACGCACGACATATTCGGACTCGACCCCGTCGATGTGGGCGCTCCGGTACTCCACGACGCCATCGTCGCCGGTTTCGACCGGCCCGTCGCCGCGCACGGCGATGATCGAGTGCGCCTTGACCCCTTCGGCGATGGGCGTGCGCGCCAAGGTCTGGACCAGCAGGCTGCCTGGGGTCATGGCATGGACGCTTCCGAACCCCGTCTGTCCGGCAAGCGTGGTGCTGGCGTCGTCCAGCCGGCCGATTTCCAAGCTCGCGCTCAGGAGGCGCCCCGGCAATCGCACGAGGCTTGCGACCAGATGGCTGATGCGGTTGCCGGCGACGTAGCTGCCGCCGTGCGGCGTGGCGATGAAGACGAGTCGCTTGACCGACGGAACCGGCTTCACGAACAAGGCGTGTGTCAGCAGGTCGCGCGTTTCCGGGTCGAGCTGAAGCTGGTCCGGCGGCTTGTGGAACGCCGCATTCCACAGGCGGGCACCCGTGTTCACCGCCGTCATCTTGGTCAGCAGGCCGCCCTGGCTGTGCCCGATGACGACCATCTCGTGCAGCGCCGGTTCCCGTCCGGACGGGTCCAGGGTGGACACAGCCTCCTGCAGCGCGTCGCGCAACAGCAGGGCGGAATAGGGAACGGGATTGCCCGTCTCGTAACTGAAGAACCAGAACTGGAAGCGGTCGCGGATGCGGGGGTCGCTTCTCAGATCGTTCAGCATCTCGGCCCAGCGCACCGGGCTCGACGCCGTCCCGTGGACGAAGACGACGGGAATGCGGCCGGACCGGTAGGGTTCCATCGCGACGAGGCGGGACGGCATCTTGTCCAGCAGGCCGCCGCGCAGGAAGCCGCCGAACTCGAATTCCCAGACCGGCATGCCGTCCAGCATATAGGCCAGCGTGGCGGTGTGCTCGACCTCCAGCGGCACCGGCTGGCGGTCGATCAGCACCGTTTCGGTTTCGGACGAGGGGTAGAGTTCGAGTTGCGCGCGCACCTGCCCGTTCGAGAGCTGGCGCCGGGGATCGGGGATGCGCAGCAGAGCGGTCACGGGCGTCTTGACGCGTGGGGCGACCTGGAAGCCCTTCGCCAGGGTGCCCTGCGTGGTTCCCGCCGCCAAGGGGGCACCGATGCCGGGTTGGCGATAGCGGGCGTCGAGGCCATGAACCTCCAGCTCGGCAACCGGAAAGAAACCCGTCAACTGGCGCCCGCCCCACGCCAGTTCCCGGGGATCGAGGGCGACATCCAACTCACCGAACGGGAGCGGGTGGCGCGCCTCCCGGATGGCGATGCCGGTTCCGCCCTCCGTCGCCAGCCCGGATGTCAGGCCACGGTTGTACAGGTCGGTGGCAAGCCGGAACCGGGGATCATAGGGGCTGGGCGGCTGGTCCATGCCCCCCGGGAAGAGAAAGGCGTAGGCGTAGAGGGCGGACGCCAGATAATAGGGTGGGCCGCCCCGATCCTCGGCGTGCAGGAACGACATCTCGGCCAGGGCGAAGATCTCGTCGGCGCCGCCATGCCCCTGCACGATCACCGCGCGGAGGTCGGCCATGGCGTTTTCCGGCTGCACCAGGAAGCGATCCACCAGGGACCACCGGCGCAGCACATTGTGGGTCGGATCGCTGAGGGCGTGCGCCGACAGGACATTGTGCGTGAGCTGCCGATGGACGGTGACGTGGTCCACGCGCTCGACACTGACCGCCGACGCGCAACCCTCGGCAAGGAGCGTCGCGGCCAGCAGGACCGCGACGGTGACGCCTCCCGGAAAAGGCGGGCGCCTCTTCCGGCAGCCTTTCGTGCCGCCCATCGCCATCGGCCGGGCATCTTGGATTGCGTGCACTCCCATGCCCTCCGCCCGTGCTTTTGGCCCACACCCTTCGAATGCGCTCGCGACGACCGCCGTTCAGAACCAGCTCTTGCGCGCCGGCTCGATCGACACCGCAAGAGCCTCGCTGACGACGGCGGTGATCGTGTCGCCGACCTTCAGCGAGGGGAGCCTCGCCTGACGGGCGGGGTCCGTCACGTTGACGGTGTAGACCTCGCCGCCGTTGGGATTGACGAGGTCGATGCTGTTCGCACCGAGGTCGATGCCGACGACCAGCCCGCTGAGCCGTGTCACCTGCACACCGATGCCGCCCGGAGCCTCGACCGGGCGTGCGACCGCCTGCTGGACCTCGTCCTCGGGCACGGGGGTGCCAGGTTGCGACACCATGAAGGCCACGGAGCGGTAGAACTGCGCGTCGACGGTGTCTCCCACCTTCAGCATCTCCAAGCGCACCGCCGGCCCGGCCATGACGGTGACCGGCGTGCCCGACCGTCCGCCCAACGTGACCTTCCGCTTGTCCGCATCGATGCCTGTGATCTTCGCGTGAAGGGTGACGGCGGCACTTTCCGGAATGACGTTGGTCAGAACCGGCCTGCCCTGCGCCGACGCCGGATGCGGAACGGTGACCGCCGCCAGGAGCGCGCCGCAGAGAATGCCCACCGCGGTGGCGGTGACCGTTGGCAAGGTTGCACGACGCTTCATGCTGTCCTCCTGTGTTGCCCGGCATGTGCCGGCGCCGCCTTCGAAGCGCGAAGTTGAAGTGCGGATCCGGGGCTGTCCGGTGTGGTGCGTTGTTGTCCACAGCCAAGTCCTGTAGCCCGAGATCCTCTAGCCCAAGATCCTGTAGCCCGAGACGCCGTCTCTGACGAGTATTCTACGGTAGCCTGGATTTCGCTGATCCCTGCCGTTGGACCAGCTGTTCGGAACACGCCGAGCCCGGTGACGAGCGTATGCATCGGACGGCTTGCGCGGTTCCGGTTACCGTAATGGATGTTACGGTAGCGTACTTGGCGCAATCACCGTGTTCAGCCCAACAGGGCTTGACCGGCTCCGGGCGCACCGACAACGCGGGCAGCGATACCGTAGCGGCCTGCATCGACCGTGGCTGCTACTTTCAATGGCTCCGCTCCACGCGGCTCAATGGCGGCTCAATGACCCCAGGCCTTTCATCAATGGCCTTTCATCAATGCCGCCGGCGCGGCATCCGGGTCAGGAGGCGGGTCGGGAGGCGGGTCAGGAGGGATGTCGATGAACGGACCCAGGTGGTTGATACGGTCGGCGCTGTGCCCGGTGCTCTGCGCGTGCGCCCTGGTCGGACCGGCATTCGGGGCCGAGGCGCCGCCATCCGACAGCCCGCCGCAAGCGGTCGAACAGGACGCGCCCGACCAGGACGCGCCCGACGACCCGCCGATCGACGGCGAAGCGATGACCGTTCTGACGCGCATGGCCGACACGCTCGCCCAGGCCCAGCGCTTCACCGTGACCATCCGGGCCAGTTACGACGTGGTTCAGGACACGGGCGAGAAGATCACGTTCGGCGAGCGACGCGCCGTCACCCTGAACCGTCCCGACGGGCTGCGGGTCGAAGCGCAGGAAAGCGACGGGCGGCGGTCGCTGGTGACGTTCGATGGAAAGGCGATCTCCGTGTTCAATGCGGACGAGAACGTCTATGGCCAGATCGAACGGGCCGGCACGGTGGACGACGCCGTGCGCTATCTCGTCCAGGACCTCCGGGTGAGGCTGCCGCTGGCTCTGCTGCTGGTCAGCACCCTGCCGGATGAACTGGAGCGGCGCCTCCAAACGCTCGACTATGTGGAGCGGGACACGCTCACGGATGTGCCGACCGATCACCTGGTGGGGCAGACCGAGGATGTCGACTTCCAGATCTGGATCGCCTCCGAAGGCCCGCCTCTGCCGCAGCGCGTGACCATCACCTACCAGGGTGACGAGGGCGAGCCGCAATACCGGGCCGACTTCTCCGATTGGAACCTCAACCCGGATGTCCAGCCGGCGCAGCTCGCCTTCCATCCTCCGGAAGGCGCGGAACGCATCCCGGTCATGATCCGTGTCCGCCGGACCGCGACCGGCAGTTCGGAAGGAGCGCCGAAATGAACACGCCAACTTCACGGATTGCCTTTTCCATCGCCGCATCCCTGCTGCTGGTGGTCGGATCGGTCGCGGATGCCTATGCCCGCGGCGGCGGCCGTGGGGGCGGGGGCTTTTCCCGATCCGGTCCGGCGGCGGGGGGCGGCTTTTCCGCTCAACGATCCACGGCTCAGCGATCCACGGCGGGCGTGGGAGCCCGTCAGGCCGGCGCCACCCAGCGGTCGAGCCAGCGGACGGCCGCCGCGCAGACCACGTCCCGGCAGTCCGGCGCCACGGAGCGTTCCGCGCAGCGCGCCGAGACGCAGCAGACGCGCACGGAGGCCCGGGCCGACACGCGCGTATCAGGCCAGCAGGAGCGGACCGAACGGCAGGGGCAACGGCAGCAGGGCCAGACGGAGCGGACGGAAGCCCGCCAGCAGGGCCAGACCGAACGCACGGAGGCGCGGTCCAACGCCGCGCAGAACATCGCCAACGACTGGGACGGTCATTACTATCATGACGATGATGATGACTGGGGGTGGGCTCTGGCGGGGGCGGCGGTCGGGGCGACCGCGGGTTACATCGCCGGTGCCGCCACGGCGCGGCCGACCTATGTGACCGTGCTTCCCTGCACGCCCACCGTCGTGCCCTATGGCGGCGTCAGCTACTACGGCTGCGGAGGAACCTGGTACAACCGCAGCTATGTGGACGGCAGCGTCACCTACGTCACCGTCAGCCCGCCTCCCGGCTACTGAGCGTTTGCAGTGTGGTGATGGCACGGACCGTCGGATCGGTTCGCATTCTCACGGCCTTTCGCGACAGCACCAGGGCGGGCGTCTCCGTCCTGGTGCTGTCGCGTCGATGAGGCCGCGGCGCGGTCATTGAGTGCCGCTTCGCTGGGTGGACCCCTGCTGGACGCCGCGCTGGTAGGCCGAGGCCTCGGTCCGCTTGTGATAGTCGTAGAGCAGGCCGCCGGCCAAACCGGCGCCCGCGCCGATGGCCGCACCCATGCCGGCGTTGCCGGCTATGGCGCCGATCAGCGCTCCGCCCGCGGCCCCTCCGGTCGTGCCGGTGAGCGCGCGCTGCTGGGTTGGTGACATGTCGGCGCAAGCCGCGAGGGGAAGCGCGACGACGGCGACGCGGAGGAACTGTGTGAGTTTCATGGTCTTTCCCATCCTGGATGGCCTTTGAACGAAGGCCGTGGACCGCGGCGGAGGAAGCGGATGCCGGCGGATCAGGTGCGGCAGGGGTAGCGCTGGGACAGGAAGCGGAACAGCCCATCCACCGGCGGCGTGTCCATCAGCCTGGGATTCTGCTTCGCCCAGGAGACGAAAGCGGAAACGGCGTCGTTGCGCGATGGCGGAGGCGTCGGCGCGCACACCAGCTGGCGCTTGCCTTCGGCGGCCGCCACGACCTGATGGTATTGATAGGCGCCGACGGCGAAGCCGTGGCAGAAATGGAGCGCCGCGATGCCGGTCGGGTCGTTCGGCGTGGCTTCGCACAGCCGCACGAGGTCGCCCGTGGTCCGGACCTGAAAATTGGTTTCCGTGGGGGTCGGCCCCGTCTGCGCGTTCACGGCGGTGATTGCCGTTGCCGACAGGGCGACGGCCAGAGCGACCTTGATTGGGTGTTTCATGGTTTGCTCCCAGCGCTTTTTATGGGCGGCTTTTGATGGACGAGGAGACGGCTCCCCGACGAACCGGCTGGTCCGGCGCGCACTCGATGGACAGCCGGTCGGATGGGCAGCCGGTCGGTGGGGCAGGGTGCGGAGGTCGGGGAAAAGTTTAACTCGCAAAAGTCATCGCCTTGAAAAATAGCACTCGATTAAGCCCCTGCGCAGTCTGCTACGGTAACGCCCGCCGTAACGGCCATGTAGAGACGGCCGTTCTCCGTTAAAAACAACGGAAAGAACTTGCGCTGTGAGTGATCAATTCAATTAGGAGCATTTTAGACAATAGTTATTAAACTAACGAGAAATTTAATAAGGCGTCAAGGGTTTGATCCTCATTTAATGTGCAAGAAATCGAAATCCGTTCTTGGGCGATCCGGCCAAATCTCATGCCGAGAGACCGTGCCCAACCCAATCTCCGGGCATGAACCGACAAGGGAACGTGGCTTGATACGGTAACAAGGCCAACAGTTGCATGCTTCAACGTGGCGGGTGGCTTGGTGCAGAGTTCCCCTCCCCGCGTCAAAGCCGGAACCTCGACCCCTTCGCCTTCATAAAGGGTCCCTTCATAAAGGGTCGTTGTCCACAGGGCCGGCGTTGCGACGCCTTCGCGGAGGCGAAGAAACCGGTCGGCACAGTGAACGCACAGCCGGCGCATGCGCGTACAGCCAGAGAGAGCGTGTGATGAGAACTCGGCGGAAGCATCCCCTGACTGAACAACCGCTTCTGACGACGTGGTTTTCCGCCTGGACTTCGGCATTTCCCTTTTTGGGTCCCTTCGTCGACGCCGCGGGGGACGGACCCTCGGCAAGACCGGCTGGAACAAAGCCGGTTGCGGAGACGGCGGCCAGGGAGGGTGCGGACGGTACGCCAGCGCCGGCTTTTCCCAACCCGTTCCCTGGCTTCAACCCATTCCCTGGTTTCAACCCGATCCAGGACGCCTTCGAGTATGGCGTCGACGCCATGCAGCGCTGGGTCCTGTTCCTGGATGTCCTGCGGCGCCGCGGCGACCAGTTCATCGAGCACGCCGACAAGGGAAAGCCGCCCGTCCTGACCTTCCCGTACGAGGTCGTGATGGAGGGGCGGAAGCTGAAGCGGCCGTGCAACTACACGCTGCTTCGCATCCTGCCGGACCCCTCCGTCGGCACCGACCCGTCCAAGCGACCGTTCGTGATCGTCGATCCGCGCGCCGGCCACGGGCCGGGCATCGGCGGGTTCAAGCCGGACAGCCAGATCGGCACCGTTCTGCGCGCCGGCCATCCCTGCTATTTCATCGGTTTCCATCCCGATCCGGTGCCGGGCCAGACCCTGGCCGATGTGGGCGAAGCCGAGGCCTTCTTCATCGAGCATGTCGGAAAACTGCACGACGGCGCGGGCGGCAAGCCGTGCGTCATCGGCAATTGCCAGGCCGGTTGGGCGGTGATGGCGCTGAGCGCGGTCCGGCCCGACCTGATGGGGCCGATCATCATCGCGGGCTCCCCACTGTCCTACTGGGCCGGCGTGACGGGGCGGAACCCGATGCGCTATCTCGGCGGGCTGTATGGCGGCTCCTGGCTCGCCGCCTTGGCCAGCGATCTCGGCAACGGCCGCTTCGACGGGGCGCATCTGGTCGGCAACTTCGAGAAGCTGGACCCGGCCAACACCTATTGGAAGAAAGCGTACAAGCTGTACGCCTCCATCGACACGGAAGCGGACCGCTATCTCGACTTCGAAAAGTGGTGGAGCGGTTTCTTCCTGATGAACGGCGAGGAGATCGAGGCCATCACCGACGAGCTGTTCGTCGGCAACAAGATGACCAGCGGCGGCATCGTCCGGAACGGGCGCCGGCTGGATTTGCGGAACATCCGCTCGCCCATCCTCGTCTTCGCGTCTTTCGGCGACAACATCACGCCGCCGCAACAGGCGCTGGGCTGGATCCTCGACCTCTACAGCGACATCGAGGACATCCGGACCCACGAGCAGACCATCGTCTACAACCTCCATCACGACATCGGGCATCTGGGCATCTTCGTGTCCGGCCGCGTCGCACGGAAGGAAACGTCGGAGTTCGTCGAGAACATCGAATTCATCGACCTGCTGCCGCCCGGTCTCTACGAGATGACCCTTCAGCCGAAGGACCCGAACGTCCCCGGCGCCGACCTGGTCGCGGGCGGCTACGTGACGCGGTTCGAGCCGCGCACGCTCGACGACATCCGCGGGCTCGGCGGCAACACGCCGGAGGACGACCGGTGCTTCGCCGCGGTGGCCCGCATCTCCGACATCAACAAGGGCCTGTACGCCACCTTCGCCCGACCCTCCATCCAGGCGGCCGTCAACGAGCCCTTCGCCGAATGGCTGCGGATGATGAACCCGGCGCGCAGCCAGTATTACCTGTTCTCGCACCTCAACCCCTTCATGGCGCCGGTCGGCCCCATGGCCGACTGGGTGCGCGAGCACCGCCGCCCGGTCAGCCCGGACAACCCGTACCTGAGCGCGCAGAACCGCGTCTCGGACGAGATCGCGCAGGGGCTCGACCGCTGGCGGGACGCGCGGGACGGCGCCGTCGAACGTCTGTTCCTGGGCCTCTACAACGCACCGCTCCTTCAGGCTCTGGTCGGTCTGGCCGCGCCGGGCGAGGACGCGCGGCCGCCGCACGTCCGCGACGAGGCGTTCGAAGCCCTGGTCGAGAAGCGGATGGCCGAGATCATGGCCCGCGTGGAGGAGGGCGGGGTGCGGGAGGCGCTGTTCCGCGTTCTGATCCACGCGCGGCGCGGCGAAGGCGCCCTCGACGAGCGCGCCTTCCAGATGCTGCGGAAAATCCGCGACGAGCATCCCGGCACCCAGCACCTGTCCGTGGACGCCGTCCGCGCGGTCTTCCGCGAACAGGTCTTCCTGATGCTGATGGACGAAGACGCGGCGATGAGCGCGCTGCCCAAGCTGCTGCCCGGCGAGAAGGAGCGCAAGGAGGTGATGGCGCTGGCGGAGCGCGTCCTGGAGGCCTCCGGGCCGCTGACCCCAGACCAGCGCGCCCGTCTGCGGCAGGTGAACGCCCTTCTGCACGACAAGGAGGAGCGCATCGAGGCCGAGCGCGAGCCGCCCCTGCGCGTGCTGCCCGGGGCCGACGGAACGTCGCTGGCCAAGGCCGCCTCCGACATCAGCCGGGCGGACACGCCGCGCAGGGTGATGGGCGCCGCGAAGGCCAAATGAGCCGCGGTGCCGCCGGACGAGGCTGACAAGCAACAAGGGGAACGCGTCATGAGCAACATTGATCAGAGCAAGGCGGCCACGGCCGTCCCCGACATCGGCGACGACCTGATCTCGCCCGACGAACTCCGGAAGCTCGCCGAGGAGCACGAGATGGCCCTGCTCCAGGAAGCCCTGGAGCGGGAAAAGAAGCACATGAAGGAACAGGACACCGTCCGCGAAGCCTTCATGAACCAGCACATCCGCCCCGACGCCAAGGAGCGGTTCACCCGCGCGGTGCGCGACGCCGCGTCGCGCGGCGTGAAGGAAATCCAGGTGGCGCGCTTCCCGAGCAGCTACTGCACCGACGGTGGCCGGGCGATCAACAATTTCGAGCCGGACTGGCCGAATTCGCTGACCGGCTTCGCCCGCGAAGCCTACGAGGTCTTCGACAAGAGTTTGAGGGCGAAGGGCTACAAGCTGCGGGCGCAGATCCTGGACTATCCCGGCGGTATGCCGGGGGACGTCGGGCTGTATCTGCGCTGGTGAGGAGGGCGCGTCATGGCCGGCAGCCCGCCACCGCCCGCCCATCGGCATGAAAAGTACGAGCGGCTGGTCGCCGCCTGCCGCGAAATCCCCCCCGTCTCCACGGCGGTGGCGCATCCCTGCGACGCCTCGTCCCTGGGCGGCGCCGTCGACGCGGCCCGCCAGGGCTTCATCACCCCGATCCTGATCGGTCCGGCCGCGCGCATCCGGGCCGTGGCGGACGAGTCCGGCCTCGACATCGCCCCGTACGAGATCGTGGACGTGCCCCACAGCCACGCCGCCGCCGCCACGGCGGTGGAGCTGGTGCGCCAGGGGCGTGCGCAACTCCTCATGAAGGGAAGCCTGCACACGGACGAGCTGCTGCGCGAGGTGGCGAGGAAGGACAGCGGGCTGCGGACGGAACGGCGCATCAGCCACGTCTTCATCATGGACGTGCCGACCTACGCCAAGCCGCTGTTCATCACCGACGCCGCGGTGAACATCGCGCCGACCCTGGAGGACAAGCGCGACATCATCCAGAACGCCATCGATCTGGCGCGGGCGCTGGGAAATCCCCAGCCGAAGGTGGCGATCCTGTCGGCGGTCGAGACCATCAACCCGAAGATTCCCTCCACCGTGGAGGCCGGCGCGCTGTGCAAGATGGCCGACCGGGGGCAGATCACCGGCGGGGTGCTGGACGGGCCGCTGGCGCTCGACAACGCCATCAGCCCCGAAGCGGCGAGGATCAAGGGCATCGCGTCCCCGGTCGCCGGGCAGGCCGACATTCTCGTCGTGCCGGATCTGGAGGCGGGCAACATGCTCGCCAAGAACCTGACCTTCCTGGCGAACGCCGATGCCGCCGGCATCGTGCTGGGGGCGCGGGTGCCCGTCGTGCTGACCAGCCGGGCCGACAGCGTGATGACGCGCATGGCCTCCTGCGCCGTGGCGGCGCTCTACGCGCACCGGCAGCGGATCGAGCAGCCGGTGAAGGGGTGAGGGCGCCCATGAGCGGTCCCGAGAAGGAGAGAGGCCCCATGTCCTGGTCATCGTCTTGGTCATCCCGAGCGGCGATCGTCGCCGGCCTCCTGCTTCCCGGCTGCGAGCAGCCGGCGCCGCCGCCGGCCGAGGCGACGCTGATCCGCGCGCTGCCCGCGCAGGTCAGCCAGTTCGACCGCACCGCCGCGCTGACCGGCGAGATCCAGGCCCGCCACGAGAGCAACCTCGGCTTCCGCGTCAGCGGCAAGGTGGTCGAACGGCTGGTGGAGGTGGGGCAGGCGGTCACGTCCGGCCAGCTGCTGGCGCGGCTGGACAACCAGGACCAGACCAACGCCGTGCGGTCCGCCGAATCTGACGTGGCGGCGGCGCAGGCCGCCGTCGAGCAGAGCCGGACGCAGGAGGAGCGGCAGCGCTCCCTGCTCGCCAACGGCTTCACCACCCGGGTCCAGTACGACAACGCCCAGAAGCGCTTCCAGCAGGCGCAGGCCGAACTGAACTCCGCCGAGGCGCAGCTCCGTTCGGCCCGGGACACGCTGTCCTACACCGAACTGCGGGCCGACCGCGACGGCGTCATCACGGCGAAGGCGGCGGAGCCCGGCCAGGTGGTCGGCGTCGGACAGACGGTGCTGCGGCTGGCCGACCCGAATGAGCGGGAGGCGGTCTTCCAGGTGCCCGGCGCCAGCATCCGGCTGGATGGACGCGAGGGCCTGCCGCCGGTCGAGGTGCGGCTCGTCAACGACGCCAAGACCGTCACCGAGGGAACGATCCGCGAGGTGTCTCCGGGGGTCGATCCGGTGACCCGGACCTACACCGTGAAGGTCTCCCTGCCCAACGCCCCCGACGCCTTCCTGCTGGGCTCCTCCGTCGTCGGGCGGGCCAAGCTGCCGGCGCGGCCGGTGGTCAATCTGCCGTCCTCGGCCCTGTTCCAGACGGGAAACGGGGAGCCGGCGGTCTGGGTCGTGGCGCGGCCGGCCGACACGGTGAGCCTGCGCCCCGTCTCCGTCCTGCAATACGACACCGGCACGGTCACCGTCTCCAGCGGCCTCGCCGACGGCGATCTGGTGGTGGTCGGCGGCGTCCAGAAGCTGCGGCCGGACCAGAAGGTCACCATCAAGCCGGGGAGCGGCGCATGACCCGCATCGCGCGACCAACCATGCGGCCCCCAGCCATGTGGCGGCCACCCGCGAAGCCGCTTCTCGTCGCGCTGCTGGCGCTGGCCCCGGTTCTGGCGGCCTGTCAGCCGCAGGGTGGCCATCACGCCGACGCGGCGCCGGTGATCCGCCCGGTGCGGACCGTCACCGTGGAGCCGGTGACCTTCCGGATGGGCGGTTCCGCCACCGGAACCATCGAGGCGCGGGCCGACGCCGACCTTGGCTTCCGCATCGCCGGAAAGCTGATCGAGCGCAAGGTCGACGTGGGCAGTCTGGTCAAGGCCGCCGACGTGCTGGCGCGGCTGGACGACCAGGACCAGCGCAACGCGCTGCGCACCGCCGAGGCGAACCTCGCCTCCGCCAAGGCCGATCAGGTGCAGGCGCGCAACGAGGAGGGCCGCAAGCGGGAACTGCTGGCCAACGGCAACGCCCCCCAGGCCCAGTACGACGCGGCGCTGCTGGCGATGCGCACGGCCGACGCCAAGGTCGTCGCGACGCAGGCGGCGCTGCAATCGGCCCGCGACCGGGTCGGCTACACGGAGCTGAAGGCGGACCGGGACGGCGTGGTGACCACCATCGGGGCCGAGCCCGGACAGGTGGTCGAAGCCGGCCAGATGGTCGTCCGCGTCGCCCAGCCGGAGGAGCGCGAAGCCGTCTTCAACGTCGCCGAAACCGGCATCCGGGCGGCGCCGAAGGACCCGGTGATCGAGGTCTCGCTGGCCGGCGCGCCGGACATCGCGGCGGTGGGCCGCGTCCGCGAAATCTCGCCCCAGGCCGATCCCGTCACCCGGACCCACACCGTCCGGATCGCGCTGGACAACCCGCCCGACGCCCTGCGCCTCGGCGCGACCGTCGTCGGACGCCTGAAGCAGCCGCCCGCCCCGGTGGTCGAGCTGCCGGCAACGGCGCTGTTCGAGGAGGCGGGGCGAAGCTTCGTCTGGCTCGTCGACCCGAAGGCCCAGACCGTCCGGCGCCAGCCGGTCGTGATCCGGCCCAGGGATGGTGCCAGGGAGACCGATGGCCCAGTCATCGTCACCGAGGGCCTGACCCGCGGCGACGTCGTGGTCACCGCCGGCGTGCACAGCCTGAGCGAAGGCCAGCGGGTCCGGTTCAACCAGAAAATCGAAACGGCGGCGGCACCATGACCGGCTTCAATCTCTCCGAGTGGGCCCTGCGCCACCGCTCCTTCGTGTGGTACCTGATCATCTCGCTGACGGTGGCGGGCGGCATGGCCTACATGCGCCTCGGCCGCGAGGAGGACCCGGCCTTCACGATCAAGACCATGGTGGTCCAGGCCAACTGGCCCGGCGCCACCATCGAGGACACCATGAAGCTGGTGACCGACCCGATCGAGAAGAAGCTGGAGGAGATCCCCTATCTCGACTACGTCAAGAGCTACACCAAGCCCGGCATCTCGGTCGTCTACGTCAACCTGAAGGACTACACGCCGGCCGAGGCGGTGCCCGACCTGTGGTATCAGGTCCGCAAGAAGATCGCCGACATGAAGCCCACCCTGCCGCAGGGCGTGCAGGGGCCGGCCTTCAACGACGAGTTCGGCGACACCTTCGGCACCGTCTTCGCCTTCACCGCCGACGGCTTCAGCTACCGCGAGCTGAAGGACTATGCGGAGACCGCGCGGGCCGACCTGATGCGCGTGCCGGACGTCGGCAAGATCCAGTTCGTCGGCGTCCAGAACGAGCGGATCTACCTCGATTTCTCGACGCGCAAGCTGGCCGCGATGGGGATCGACCGTGAAGAGGTCATCGCCGAGCTTCAGGCCCAGAACGCCGTGGCCCCGGCCGGCGTGGTGCAGGCGGGCGACGAGAAGATCTCGGTCCGGGTCAGCGGCGCCTTCACGTCGGAGGACAGCCTGCGCGCCATCAGCCTCCGGGCCAACGACAAGTTCTACCGGCTGGCCGATCTGGCGGACATCCGGCGCGGCTACGCCGACCCGCCGTCGCCGCTGTTCCGCTACAACGGGGAGCCGTCCATCGGAATGATCATCTCCATGGCGGCCGGCGGCAACGTGCTGACCTTCGGCGAGGGCATCCGCGAGCGGATGCGGCAGGTCGAGGCGAACCTGCCGGTGGGCATCGGCGTCCACCTCGTCGCCAACCAGTCGGTGGTGGTCGAGGAGTCGGTCGCCGGCTTCACCAAGGCGCTGAAGGAGGCGGTCGTCATCGTCCTGGTGGTCAGCTTCATCAGCCTGGGCCTGCGCGCCGGGCTGGTGGTGGCGACCTCCATCCCGCTGGTGCTGGGCATGACCTTCATCGGCATGGAGTTCTTCGACATCACGCTCCAGCGCATCTCGCTGGGCGCGCTGATCATCGCGCTGGGCCTGCTGGTCGACGACGCGATGATCACCGTGGAGATGATGATCACCAAGCTGGAGGAGGGCTTCAGCCTCGATAAGGCGGCGACCTTCGCCTACACCTCCACGGCCTTTCCCATGCTGACCGGCACGCTGATCACCGTGGCCGGCTTCATCCCCATCGGCTTCGCCCAGGGCGGCGCGGCGGAATATTGCTTCACGCTGTTCGCCGTGGTGGCGATGGCGCTGCTGTTCTCCTGGATCGTCGCGGTCCTGTTCGCGCCACTCATCGGGGTGAACGTTCTGCCCAAGACCATGAAATCGAAGCACGGCAGCGAACCGGGGCGCCTGATGCGGATGTTCCGGGGCAGCCTGCGCCTGGCCATGCGGGCGCGCTATGTGGTGATCGTCGCCACGCTGCTGCTGTTCGGCCTGTCGGTCTTCGGCCTGCGCTTCGTCCAGCAGCAGTTCTTCCCCGCCTCCGACCGCCCGGAACTGCTGGTCAACCTGACCCTGCCGCAGACGGCCTCGATCCGGTCGACCGAGGAGGTGGTGGATCGCTTCGAGAAGGTGCTGGCGGCCGATCCGGACGTCGAGCGGTGGAGCTTCTACATCGGCCAGGGCGCGGTGCGCTTCTACCTGCCGCTCGACGTGCAGCTGGCCAACGACTACTTCGCCCAGGCCGTGGTGGTGACCAAGGGCTACAAGGTCCGCGAGGCCGTCCGCGCCCGGCTGGAGAAGGTGCTGAACGAGGACTTCTCCGACCTGAACACGCGGGTCAGCCCGCTGGAGATGGGGCCGCCGGTCGGCTGGCCGATCCAGTACCGCGTCTCCGGACCCGACGTGGGCGAGGTGCGGGCCATCGCCGCCCGGATGGCCGACACCATCGGCACCAACCCCTACACGCTGCTGGTCAACTACGACTGGAACGAGCCGTCGAAGGTGGTGCGGGTCGATGTCGACCAGGACAAGGCCCGCCTGCTGGGGATCAGCTCCAAGTCGCTCAACCAGGCGCTGAACGCCACGGTGTCGGGTGCCGCCTTCACCCAGGTGCGCGACGACATCTACCTGATCGACGTGGTGGCCCAGGCGACCAACGCGGAGCGCAGCTCCATCGAGACGCTGCGCAACCTCCAGATCGCCATTCCGGATGGACGCACCGTGCCGCTGGGCGAGGTCGCGACCATGCGCTACGACCTGGAGCAGCCGGTGGTCTGGCGGCGGACGCGCCTGCCCACCATCACCGTCCAGGCCGATCTGGTCCCGCCGTTGCAGGCCGCGACGGTGGTGCAGCAGCTGGCCCCGGCGGTGGACGAGCTGCGGCGCAGCCTGCCGCCCGGCTACACCGTCGAAGCGGGCGGCACGGTGGAGAACAGCGCCAAGGGCATGGCCTCGATCACCGCCGTCTTCCCGATCATGGTCTTCGTCATGCTGACCATCCTCATGATCCAGCTCCAGAGCTTCCAGAAGCTGTTCCTGGTCATCAGCGTGGCGCCGCTCGGCCTGATCGGCGTCGTCGCGGCGCTGCTGCCGACCGGCACGCCGCTGGGCTTCGTCGCCATCCTGGGCGTGGTCGCGCTGATCGGCATGATCGTCCGCAACTCGGTCATCATGATCGCCCAGATCGACGAGCATCTGGAGGCGGGGGAGCATCCCTGGGACGCCGTCATCAACGCCACCATGCACCGCGTGCGGCCGATCCTGCTGACGGCGGCGGCGGCCAGCCTGGGCATGATCCCCATCGCCCCGGAGGTCTTCTGGGGTCCCATGGCCTACGCGATCATCGGCGGCCTGATCGTGGCGACCCTGCTGACGCTGCTCTTCCTGCCGGCGCTCTACGTCGCCTGGTTCCGGATCCGCGAACCGGCGGCGGAGGAACGCGCCAAGCCCCGCTACGACGAGGCCATGCACCCGCCGGGCCCGGCGCCGACCAAGGGAGTGACGAGCGGTGTGTGACCACCCGCGTCTTGACGGGAACACAAGCTGAAGGGAACGGAAACCGTGGCGGACTTCATTCACGACCGGTTCATGCCGCGCGCCGACGCCGCGGAGGCCCCGGAGCGGTACGAGATGAGCTATGTCCGCAAGGCGCTCGTCCTGTCCATGATGCTGGTCCTGCTGATCGGCTGCTTCGTCGTGCTGCGCCCCTTCATCGCGGCGATCCTCTGGGCCGTCATCCTGTCCTTCAGCACCTGGCCGCTGCACCGGCGCATCGAGCGCGCGCTCGGCGGGCGCACGACGCTGGCGGCGGCGATCATGACGCTGGCGATCATGACGATCCTCGTCGGGCCCCTCGTCGCGCTTGGAATAAAGCTGTCGGAAAATGTCGTCCGGGTCTTCGAAACGCTTCACACGGCCATGGACCGGGGGCTTCCGCCCCTGCCGGACTGGCTGGTCGGCCTCCCGATCCTCGGGGACCGGCTGCGGGAGATGTGGAGCGTGCTGGCGAGCGGCGAGTCCAATCTGCGCACGACGCTCCAGCCCTATCTCGGCCAGATCCGCGACGGGGTGCTGGCGAGCGGCGGGCATCTTCTCTCGGGGACGTCGCTGATCGCGCTGAGCATCCTGATCGCCTTCTTCCTCTATCGGGACGGCCGCACCGCCGTGCGCCGGCTGCGCAGCATCGTGGGGCGGATCGCCGGCGACCGCGCGCGGAAATCCCTCGACGTCGCGGCCGAGACGATCAACGGCGTCGTCCATGGCGTGCTCGGCACCGCGCTGGTGCAAGCCATCATCGCCACCGTGGGTTACTGGATCGCGGGGCTTCCCGGCGCCCTGCTCCTCGGCTTCATCACCTTCTTCCTGACGCTGGTGCCGATGGGACCGGCGCTGATCTGGCTGCCCGCCGCGATCTGGCTGGCCAGCCAGGGCCGCACCGCCATGGCGATCTTTCTGGTGGCCTGGGTCGGCCTGCTGGTCGGCAGCCTCGACAACATCCTGCGCCCGATCCTGATCGGCCGGAGCAGCGATCTGCCCTTCATCATCATTTTCCTGGGCATCATCGGCGGTCTCGTCGCGTTCGGCCTGATCGGCATCTTTCTCGGCCCGACGCTGCTCGCCGTGGCCTACGGCCTCATTCGGGAATGGAGCGGGGGAAACGAGCCGGGCGACGTTGCGGCGGAATAGGCGGGCGGGCCGTCCAAGAGACGGCGCCCGAAGGCGCCGTCGACATGCCCTGTGGATCAGGCCCGCGCCTGGACAACAGGCGCGATGCCGGAGCCGAGGTCGCCCAGGCAGAGACCACCAACAGCCTGCGCTTGGCTCACCTGAGCCTGTCCTGAACGGCCCGATCAGCCGTTCATGCGGGCCAGCACACGATCGACCATGACCCCGGACTGCCCGAGGTAATTGGCCGGATCGCAGAGCCTGGCCAGTTCGGCACGGCTGAGGCAGGCGCTGATCTCCGGCGTTTCGGCCAGCAGGTCGAGCAGCGGCCGGTTCTGCCGCACCGCCTCGCGGCAGAGGTCGTAGACGAGGTCGTGGGCGTATTCGCGGCCGATGTGGCGGCCGAGCCCCATCATCACCGCCTCGGACGCCACCAGCCCGTTGGTCATCTCCAGGTTCGCGCGCATCCGTTCGGCATCCACCTCAAGGCCGCTCGCCACGAACCGCGCCTGTTTCAAGGCGCCGGCCAGCAGGCAGAACGCCTCCGGCAGGACGATCCACTCGATCTCCCAAGGGCCGGTCGACCGCTCGTGGTCGGCGACCATGGCGTCGAGCAGGGCCGCCGCGTGCTGGCGCAGCACGGAGATCGACGCGTGGATGTAGCAGCTGGAGATCGGGTTGCGCTTCTGCGGCATGGTGCTGCTCGACCCGCGGCCATGGGCGAAGGGCTCGTAAACCTCGCCGACCTCCGTCTGCATCATCAGCTTCACGTCCATCGACAGCTTGCCGAGCGTGCCGCCGACCAGACCCAGGAAGCAGCCCACCTCGGCGATGGTGTCGCGGATGGTGTGCCAGGCGATCACCGGCTGGGCGAGGCCCAGCTCCTCCATCAGCCCGGCCTGGGTCTCCATGGCGCCGTGCTCCAGGGAGGCCAGCGTGCCGGACGCTCCGGCGAACTCGCCCATCAGCACGCGCGGGCGGAGCTGCGCCAGCCGCTCCCGATGGCGTTCGACCGCCGACAGCAGCCCGGCCATCTTGTAGCCGAAGGTCACCGGCACCGCCTGCTGGAGGTTGCTGCGGCCGATCATCGGCGTGTCCCGGTGGCGCTTGGCGAGGGTCGCCAGGGCCGCCGACAGGCCCGCAAGGTCCTCGTCCACGATGGCCAGCGCTTCGCGCATCTGCAGGACCGTGGCGGTGTCGGTGATGTCCTGCGTGGTGGCGCCCCAGTGGCAGAATTCGCCGAGCCGGTCGCGGCAGAGCGCGTTGAGCTGCGAGACGACGCCCAGCACGGGGTAGCCGATGCGCTCCGTCTGCGCCTTCAGCGTCGCCGTGTCGATCCTGTCGAGCGAACAGTTGGCGACGATCTCGTCGGCGGCCTCCTGCGGGATGATGCCCAGGCGGCCCTGGACGCGGGCGAGTGCGGCCTCGATGTCCAGGTACTTGCGGGTTCGGTTCTCGTCCGACCAGACGGCGCGCATGGCCGGGGTGCTGAAGATGTCGCCGAAGATGGCGGAGTCGATGATCGTGGACGGCATGGTGCTGGTCCTCCCAAAAATGGTTTTGCGTTCGGGTCCCGGCTCAGACCGCCTTCGCGTCGCGCAGCCGGGCGATGTCGCCGGGCGCGTAACCCAGCTCGGCAAGGATGCGGTCGGTGTGCTGGCCGAGCGCCGGCACCGGGTCCATGCGCGCATCCCCGTTGCTTGCCATGCCCGGCGGCAGCAGGGCCGGCACCGGCCCGTTCTGGGTCTCCACCGTGCGCCAGCGGTCGCGGGCCGCCAGTTGCGGGTGGTTCCAGACGTCCTGCATGGCGTTGGCCTGGGCGTTGGCGATGGCGGCCTGATCCAGCCGGGCGACCACCTGCTCGGCGGTCAGGCCGGCGAAGGCCGCCACGATGATCCCGCGCAGCTCGTCGCGCGCCGCGTTGCGGCGGGAGTTGCTTGAGAAGCGCTCCTCCTCCGCCAGTTCGGGGCGTTGCAGCACCGTCTCGCAGAAGGCCACCCATTCGCGCTCGTTCTGCAGGCCGAGCAGCACCGTCTTGCCGTCGCCGGCCGGAAACGGGCCGTAGGGGTAGATGGTGGCGTGGCTGGCGCCGGTGCGGGCGGGCGGCGGCGCGCCGTCGAAGGCGTAGTAGAGCGGGTAGCTCATCCACTCCACCAGCGATTCCAGCATGGAGACGTCGATGCGGCAGCCGCGCCCCGTCTGCAGGCGTTGCAGGAGCGCGGCCAGAATGTTGCTGTAGGCGTACATGCCGGCGGAGATGTCGGCGATGGACGGGCCGGCCTTGGCGGGCGTCTCCGGCGTGCCGGTCACCGACAGGAATCCGGACTCGCCCTGGATCAGCAGGTCGTAGGCCTTCTTGTCGCGGTAGGGGCCGTCGCCGCCGTAGCCGGAGATGTCGCAGACGATGATGTCCGGCTTCCCGATGGACAGCGCCTCGTAGGACAGGCCGAGGCGGGCGGCCGCGCCGGGCGCGAGGTTCTGCACCACCACGTCGGCCTGCTCGCGGATCAGGCGCTTGAGGATCGCCTGCGCCTCCGGATGCTTGACGTCGAGCGTCAGGCTTTCCTTCGAGCGGTTGGTCCACACGAAGTGCGAGGCGACGCCGCGCACCCGCTCGTCGTAGCCGCGGGCGAAGTCGCCGACGCCGGGGCGCTCCACCTTGATGACGCGGGCGCCGAGATCGGCGAGCTGCCGCGTCGCGAAGGGGGCGGCGATGGCGTGTTCCAGGGTGACGACGGTGATGCCGGCCAGGGGTTTCATGATGCTCTCCCTCACTTCAGGACCGCGGTGGCGTCCATGGTCAGCCAGCCGTCATGGTCCTTGGCCCAGAGGTGGACCGTTCCGCCGTCGGGACCCCGTCCATGGTCTTGGGGCGTGCCGCACACCGAGAAGGGGTTGATGTCGAAGGTCGGCCGCACCGCCTTGAAGCGGAAGGAGGCGACCTCGGCCTCCGGCAGCCGGTGGCGCAGCAGGTCGAGCAGCAGGGTGGCGATCAGCGGGCCATGCACGATCAGCCCGGGATAGCCCTCCACCCCCGTCACGTAGCGCCGGTCGTAGTGGATGCGGTGGCCGTTGAAGGTCAGCGCCGAGTAGCGGAACAGCAGCACGTCGTCGGGAACCCAGCGCGTCTCCCAGGCCGCGTCGGCCGGCGCCGGCCGGGGCTCGGGCGGCGCGTCGTCCGGATTGGCCGCCTCACGGTAGACGATGTCGTGGAACTCGGTCAGCGCGACCGCGGTCTCGCCGGCGCGGCGGATCTCGTGGCGGACCTTGACGAAGACCAGCGGACCGGTGCGCCCGGACTTCTCGGTCACGTCATGGATGGTCGAGGTCCGGGTCAGGGCGTCGCCGACGCGCAGGGGGCTGTGGAACTCGAACTGGCTGCCGGCCCACATCCGGCGGGGCAGCGGCACCGGGGGCAGGAAGCCGCCGCGCCTGGCATGACCGTCCGGTCCGATCTCCGACTGGCGGTGAAGCGGCAGGAAGTACAGCCAGTGCCACAGCGGCGGGAGCGGGGTGCCGGCGGCGGGGCGCTCGGCGGGCCGGTCCAGCGTGGCCGACAGCGCGGCGTAGGGGGTCGGGGTGACGGTGTCGGACACGGTCTCGGTCCGGCCGATCCAGTCCTTCGCGTCCGTGGTGGAAACGGTCATGGCGGAAAGGGTCATGGCGGGGGCGGTCATGGTGGCGTCCTCGATGCGTGGGAGCGGCCTGCGGCGGATCAGTGCGACGGCTGGGCGGGGGTCCGGACGTTCAGCGGCAGGACGGCGATGTCGCCCTTCTCCTCCAGGGTCCGCTCGGTGCTGGCGTAGCTCTGGTTCAGCTCCCGCTGCAGAACCTCGCGGTCGCAGGCGTTCTCCCAGATCGAGACGACGATGCTGGCGACGCAGTTGCTGATGATGCTGGTCAGGGCGCGGGCCTCGGACATGAAGCGGTCGATGCCGACGAGCAGCGCGACGCCCGCCACGGGAAGGTCCGGCATCACCGTCAGCGTGGCGACCAGGGCGACGAAGCCGCTGCCGGTGACGCCCGCCGCACCCTTCGAGGTCAGCAGCATGACGCCGAGCATGGCGACGATCTGGCCGGCCGACAGGTGGATGTCGCAGGCCTGGGCGATGAACAAGGAGGCCAGCGTCAGGTAGATCGCCGTGCCGTCCAGGTTGAAGGAATAGCCCATGGGCAGCACGAGGCCGGAGACGCCCTTCTTGCAACCCAGCGCCTCCAGCTTCTGCAGCACGCGCGGCAGGACCGGTTCGGAGGAGGAGGTGCCGAGCACGATCAGCAGTTCTTCACGGAAGTAGCGCAGCACCTTCCACAGGCTGAACCCATGCAGCCGCGCCAGCGTGCCGATGACGACCACCAGGAAGAAGCCGCAGGCGACGTAGAAGGTGAGGATCAGCAAGCCGAGCGAGCCGATGGAGTCGATGCCGTATTTGCCGACGGTGAAGGCCATCGCGCCGAAGGCGCCGATCGGGGCCAGCTTCATGATGAAGCCGAAGGCGGCGAACAGGACGTGGGAGAAGGATTCGATGCCCTGGACCACCGGCTCGCCGGCCTTGCCGACCCGCGTCAGCCCGAAGCCGACCAGGACGGAGATGAGCAGAACCGGCAGCACCTCGCCCTCGGCGAAGGCGCCGAAGAAGGAATGCGGGATGATGTGCAGCACGAAGTCGGTGAAGCCGACCGGAGCCGCCTGCTTGGCGTAGCGCGCCGCCACCGCGGGGTCGAGCGACGACGGCGAGACGTGCATGCCGACGCCGGGTTCGATGATCATCACCGCGGCCAGCCCGATGAGCAGCGCCGCCACCGTCAGCGCGTAGAACAGCGCCATCGACTTGACCAGCGTCTTGCCGATCTCGCGGGTGTCGTTGAGGCTGGTGATGCCGCTGACGATGGTGCAGAAGACGACGGGCGCGATCATCATCTTGACCAGCTTGACGAACCCGTCGCCGAGCGGCTTCAGCGAGGCGCCGAAGTCCGGCCAGAAGTGACCGGCCAGAATGCCCAGGGTCAGGCCGACGACGACCTGGAAGTAGAGGGCCTTGTAGATGGCTTTGGGGTAGATGGCTTTGGGGTAGATGGCTTTGGGGTGGATGGCTTTGGGCTCGGTCGGCGCCGGGGTTTGTTCTCCCGTTTGTAGGCGCATGGCGTTTCCTCCTCGGTGCGTTATGGGTCAGGCGGCCATGGCGGCCCGCGGCGGGTCCAATGGCCGGGCGAACACGGTTCCTTCGAACAGGCGTCGTGACGTGCGCAGGATGCTGGCGGTGGGGGCGGATCGACCGGCGCCCGGATCGAGGTGGACGGTCAGCCGGCCGGCCGGATGCTCGAAGGTGACGTCGCCGGGCAGGGCCAGCCGTCCAGCCGATGCGCCGGCCAGCGCGGAGGCCACGGTTCCCGGGATCGTGCAGGCGGTCGCGGTGGCGACGGCCCCGGTGATGGCCATCGCCCGATGGCAGTCGTGCGGCATGAAATAGCGCACGGCCAGTGTGCCGCCGCGCGTCGGCGGCGCCAGCAGGACCGGCTTGGGGATCACCATGCCGGCGGCGTTGGCGAAGCCCATGCGGCGGCCCGCCTCGACGCGCAGCGCCTCCAGCCGGGCCATGAAGCCGCGATCGAGCCGGTAGCTGTCCATCGGCTCATGCCCCGTCTTGCCGAGGTCGGCGGCGCGGACCAGCATCACCGGGATGGCGGCGTCGATGCAGGAAACCTCGACCCCGCCAATTCCGTCGATTCCATCGATCCCGCCGATCCCGCCGATCCCATCGATCCCGATGATCCGGTCGACCGGCGCCCCGGTGGGCAGCAGCCGGCCGGTGTTGGCGCCCGCCGCGTCGAGGAAGGCGAGATGGATGGGCGCCGCGGTGCCGGGCACGCCGTCGATGGCGGCCTCGCCCTCGTAGGTCACCCGGGCGTCGGGGGTCTGGACGCGCGCTTCGATCAGCTTGCCGGTGTTGACGTTGTGGATGCGCACCACCGTCACGCCGTCCGTCGCCGGAACCAGCCCGGCCTCGATGGCGAAGGGGGCGACGGCGGCGAGCATGTTGCCGCAGTTGGGCGAGGTGTCGACGATCCCTTCCTGCACCCGCACCTGGGCGAACAGATAGTCCACGTCCGCGCCGGCCAGGGTGGTGGGGCCGACGATGGCGACCTTGCTGGTCAAGGGATTGCCGCCGCCGATTCCGTCGATTCCCAGGTCGTTCCCCGCCCCCATGACGGAGAGCAGAAGGGCGTCGCGCTCGGCCGGCGCCGCCGGAAGGTCGGATGCCAGGAAGAAGGGCCCGCGGGAGGTCCCGCCGCGCATCATCACGCAGGGAATGCCGATCTGGCGGCTGGTCAGGTGGTTCATGGCGCTTGCTGTCTCTTGGTCTCGCCGTCGCGGCGAAGAAAGCCGATGGACAGATATTCAGCCTCGGAACCGTATTTGTTAAATGCAATGATTCGGGGTATTATTGCGTTTCACGCATCAATTGGTACCGTCGCGGGGAGGGGAGCATGAACTTCGAACTGGTCGATCTGAAAGCCTTCGTGGCGGTGGCCGAACTGGGCAGCTTCAACCGCGCCGCCGAATTGCTGAACCTCTCGCAGCCGGCGCTCAGCCGCCGCATCCAGAAGCTGGAGGACACGCTGGGCGTCGCCCTGTTCGAGCGCTCGACCCGCCACGTCGCCCTGACCATGGTCGGGCGCGACTTCATCCCCAAGGTCCGGCGCTTCCTGGACGAGTTCGAAACATCGCTGCTGGGGATCAGCGACCTGGGGGCGCGGAGCGGCGGGCAGATCACCATCGCCTCCGTCCCGACGGCGGTGTTCTACTTCCTGCCGAACGCGATCAGCCGCTTCAGCGTGGCCTTCCCGCGCATCCGCATCCGCATCCTCGACCTCGGCGCCAACGAGGGGCTGGAGGCGGTGGCCCGCGGCGAGGCCGATTTCGGCATCAACTTCATCGGCACGTCACACCCGGACATCGACTTCACGCCGCTGGCCGAGGACCCGTTCGTCGTCGCCTGCCGGCACGATCATCCGCTGGCCTCCCAGGAAGCCGCCACGTGGGAGGAGCTGACCGCCCATCGGGTCATCACCGTGGGCCGCACCAGCGGCAACCGGGCGCTGATCGACAACGCCCTGGCGCAGCACGGCCTGAAGCTCAGCTGGTCCTACGAGATCACGCATCTCGCCAGTTCGCTCGGGCTCGTGGAGGCGGGCCTCGGCGTCGCGGTGCTGCCCAAGCTCGCCACCCCGGCCTCCGGCCACCCGATCATCCGGACCATCCCGCTGAGCCACCCGAGGATTTCCCGGACGATCGGCGTCGTCCGACGACACGGCGCCATCCTCTCACCGATGGCGGCGCGCTTTCTGGAGGTGCTGCTCGGCTCCTGGAAGGCGTGATGCTCTTGATAACCGTATCCGCCTTCAGTCGGCGAATGCGCCAACATGCCCGCTTTGGTTGATCGTTGGGTCAACGAAGATCGGTCTCGCCCCAGAGACCGGCAGGCCGCATCCCATGCGCCGGACGAAGGCGGCCCTGACCTGCCGCCGAACCGGCACTCTGCGCGCTGTCCAGCACCCCCCGGTTTGATGGAAAGCGTCTACAAGCTGTGCCGCCGTCGCAAGATGTCAGTCGCTCGCTCGCCCACGATCGCGCACGGCGCTTGCGTGTTGCCCGTCGTCACCCTCGGGAGGATCGAGCCGTCTGCGACGCGCAGCCGGTCGATGCCGTGAACCGCCAGCGACGCGTCGACGACCGACCGGTCATCCATGCCCATCCGAGCCGTCCCACATTGGTGCCAATAGGTCACCGCCGCGTCCCGGAGGAATTGATCGTCGATCGCCGCTCCCGCCCCGGGGATGGCCTCGCGCCGGACATAGGGCGCGAAAGCCGCATCGTTCCCGATCTCGCGGCACAGCCGCACGCAGGCGCGTGCCGTCTCCAGGTCCCGCGGATCGGACAGCATGTTGGGATCGACCAGAGGTGCTGCGGCCGGGTCCGCCGACCGCAGCCGCACCTCGCCACGGCTGTGGGGCTGCGCCAGCCCTGCGAACATCGTCCACCCATGGGCGGGGACGCCGCGCGCCGCCGTGCGCTCGCTGGGAACGGGGAACTCGACCTGGCAGAACAGAAGGTCCGGCGCTTCCAGGTCGGGGCGGCTTTTCCAGTAGAGGGTCGCCTCGCTGCCGCTGGCGCGTGGGGCGATCGGCTCCCGATACTCCCAGGTGCAGCCGAACGACACATGATCCTGCAGGCCACGGCCGACACCAGGCAGGTGGCGTACAACCGGAATGCCGTGCCGTTCAAGTTGGCTCCGGTCGCCGATCCCCGACAGCATGAGCAGCTTGGGCGTGTTGATGGCGCCGGTGGACAGGATGACCTCCGAGCCTGCCGTGAACGACAGAATCGCGCCGCCCCGTTCGACCTCGACGCCGGCCGCCTTCGTCCCGTCGAGGAGCACGCGGCGCACGAGCGCATCGGTCAGGATCGTGAGGTTCGGTCGATCGGCCACAGGGTGGACATAGGCGCGGTAGAGCGAGTTGCGCCGTCCGTCCCGCACGAGCATGTCGGTGTAGGCCACGCCCCCCGCGGTTTCCATCATCCGGCCATTGGGGCTGTCGTAGCGCGGGATGCCGAGGGACCCGGCCGCGCTGAGCAGGGCGTCGGCGATCGGACTCGGGTTCTGTGCGGGCTGCACCCACACCGGCCCGGAACTGCCGCGGTAACGCGGGTCCGGCGCACCCTGCCAGTTCTCGATGCGTCGGTAGATGCCGAGAACCGCCTCATGGTTCCAGCCGGCATCGCCGGATCGTTCCGCGAAATAATCCCAGTCGGCGCGATGGCCCCTTGCCCACACCATGACGTTGATGCTCGACCCGCCGCCGAGCCCCTTCCCCATGGACATGGGAAGCGCGCGGCCGTTCAGATGCGGGTTCGGCTCCGCCTGGAACCCCCAGTCGCGCCGGCTGCCGAGGTTGGTGGGCCACAACGACGGATTCAGCACCGCCTCATCCTCGTCGCTGCCCCCCGCTTCGATGAGGAGGACGGAACAGCCGGCATTCTCAGCCAAGCGGCGTGCGATCACGGATCCCGATGCGCCGGCACCGCAGACGATGAAGTCATAGGCCGGCTTGAGGTTGGCGAGTCGTTGCGTCCGGTTGTCACGGACGCGCCGGTTGAACTCCTCGGAACCGCCGGAGATGGAATGGTTCATGGCATGGACCTTGTGGTGAGCGGAGAAAATGGTCCGACGGGACCGGGGCCTAGGGCGAAACCGCGCCCGACTGCTGGGCCGCTTCGTCGATCACCGTCGCGACGACCTCCGCCTGCGTGACGTAGACGGCATGGCTGGCCGGGACGTTCGTGACCTTCGCACCGATGCGTCGCGCCATGTCCTGGAGCATCCGCTGATCGAACGCCTTGTCCTCCGTCGCGATCACCGCCCAGCTGGGCTTGGTCCGCCAGGCGGCGTGCCGGAGCGTCACGCCGAAGCTCGCCATATTGATCGGAACTTGCGACGCCGTCAGGAAATCGACGTCGGCCTTCGTCGCGTCCGCCGCAAAGCCGGCGGCGAAAGTGTCGGGCTTGATGAAGCCGAAGCCGTCCTCGCTCGTCTCGATGACGAACTCGGGCGGTGTCGTATAGCCGTCATATTGCTGCGCGGTGGTCTCGCCGGCGTCGGGCGACAGGGCGGAGACATAGACCAGACCACGCACCTTGGGATGGACACCGGCTTCGGTGATGACGGTACCGCCCCAGCTGTGGCCGACCAGAACGGCGGGACCGTCCTGCCTGTCGAGCGCCCGCCGCGTGGCCGCCACATCGTCTTCGAAGGAGGTGAGCGGATTCTGGACAACCGTGACCCGGTATCCGCGGTTGGTCAGATCCTCATAGACCTTCCGCCATCCCGATCCGTCGGCAAAGGCGCCATGGACAAGGACGATGTTCCTGACAACCGCCCGTTCGACGGAATGGCCGGTCGGCTGCGCCTGCGCGGCAGACAGCGGCAGGGTGACGACCGAAGCGGCCAGGATCAGGGCCTGAAGCGTGTTCCTCATGTTTGCCTCCGCTTGATGGCGATAACAGTTATCGCGATAAGTGTTTGTATCGCTGGTGCCCCGCTCTTGTCCAGAAAAATTTATCGCGATATATGTCGGCGGAGGACGCGTTGCGAAGGGAGCCAGCCTATGTCGGACGAGAACAACCCGCCGGTGCCGCTGGAGGAGCAGCTCTGCTTCGCGATCTACTCGGCCGGCATCGCCATCCAGCGGGCCTACAAGCCGCTGCTGGACGCCCTTGGCCTCACCTATCCGCAATATCTCGTCCTCAACGTCCTGTGGCGGGAGGACGGACAGACGGTGGGGGGCATCGCGCAGCAGCTTGCTCTTGAATCCAGCACGCTGACGCCTCTGCTCAAACGCCTCGAGGCTGCGGATCTGATCCATCGCACGCGCAACCCGACCAACGAGAGGCAGGTGATCGTGTCGCTGACGGCCAAAGGAATGGATCTGCGCTCCAAGGCCGGTTGCCTGGGCGATGCGTTGCTCCGCGCTTCCGGGGAGTCACCCGCGGCCCTGGCAAAGCTCAACCGTGAGATCGCGCAACTGCGCGATTCCGTTTACGCGCGTATCGGCGGCTGGACGTCACTCGATCCACAGTGATGGGGGACGCGCGCTCTCGCGCCGTCGGGGGCTGCCGCCGAACTGGAGCGGGCGCTGATCCGCGAGCGTTGGATCGCCGGGCTCAAGGCCGCGGTGGCCAAGGGCAAGGAACCTGGCAATCCTGGCCTGCGCCGACGGGACCCTGCGGCGCTGGAAAAGGCGCGGCAGGGCCGCGAGACCGCCCGCGACGAGCTGGTCATTGCCCGGGCTCAGGAGTTCCTGCCGACTGTCGAAGCCTTGCGGCCGAAGGCACCGTGGGACCAAGTCGCGCGGACGCTGACGGGGCAGGGACGGAACGCGACCGTGGGATCGCATGCCATGGACGTCCAACAGCCTGATCCGCGCCGTGCGCCGGCTGGCCGCGGTGGGGCTGGTCCGTCAGGATGTCCTCGACCCGGCGCCCAAGCGGGTCGACAGCGACGACCTCGTGCAGATGGTGGCGGGGCTGGAGCCGCTCGTCAGTGAAGCATCTGCTCGACCGCGCCAGGGAGCAAGGGCTCGTGCGGGACGCGGAATGCGCATGGCGGTTGGTCCGCCGCCAACGCTGCGGGCTGGTGGAGAGACGTTTACTTGGTCTGTCGCGACCCTCATAAGGTCCGAAAAACCCGGCGCGGTTCAATCTCCCGCATAGAACTCCCATCAGGAGGCTAGAACATGGCACTCGAAGGAGTGCAGCCGTCCTCCTTTACCGATCTTCGCTACGTCCTTCCCGACCTCTGCGCACAACCACTCGCGCACATCTCCCGCAACACCACCCGCCGGCGTTTGATCACCAAGTATGAAGTTGAAGGTCGCGCGGGTGTTGAGACCCTTGTCCGACGCCGCCAGAAGTGAGCGGTAGCGAAGCAATCGGGACGTCACCGACAGCCATCCCAGGACGATCCCTTGCCCGTTCAAGGCCGACTGAAGGGCCACCGAATAATCGGAGAAAACCATCGTCTTGTGGTTCGGAGGCAATTCCAAGCCAGCGAGGCGGGCGAACGTATCCCAGTCGCACCAGTGATCGCTGAGGGTGATCAAGGTGTGCGTCCGGTTGCGCCGCGGTTGGTCGAGCGTTCCCATGCGCTTTATGTAGTCCAACGCGGCCACCGGCTGGATGATCTCATCCAGGAAGTGACTCTCCGGAGGAGCCTTGGCCGTTTCTGGAAAGCGGCGCAAGCCCAGATCAGCCCGAACCGGACTCTGCCCAACACCTCCGGCGATCAGCTCGAAGCGCAGGTCCACGTCGGGGAACGCCAGCCGGAAGTCGAACAGCCGCGGAATCAGCCAGTGTGCGGCCATCGATGAAGAGATGGACAAGAGCACCGGCTTCCGCCCGCCCTCCTTGTCCTTCCACGACGCAATCAGTTTTTCGATGGCGTCGAAGCTGTTGGACATCAACCCGCTCAGCTCGGCGCCGCGCGTGGTCAGACGCACGCGCGGCCCTGACCGCAAGAACAGCTTCACACCGATGGCCTCCTCCAGGGACGCCACAGCCCGGCTGACAGCAGGTTGGCTAATTCCCAATTCTTCCGCTGCGCGCGAAAAATTCCGGTGCCGCGCAGCCGCCTCAAAAGCCAGAAAGAGGTTCGTTGGCGGCAAAACCCTCTTCATATCATGCGCCTTGGTTATGATTACCCCCATGCAGCCGGTATACAGCACCCCACCAAAGCAAACAAATCATTTATTATCAGTCTGTTACGAACTCGCTTCCCACGCTTGTCGCCCTGTTCCATACACGGAGGAAGTAACAGGGAGAACAGAGAATGAATTTTTCAAAAATCAGCCGGCGTGATTTCCACACCTTGTTCGGAACCGCTATGGGGACAGCCGTGCTCGGGGGGATTCCCGTCATCGCCCAAGCGGCCGGGACAACGAACAGCCCCTCCGCGATGGTGCCGAAGAAGGGTGGCCGCGTCCGGCTGGCCCTTGCCCAGCAGAGCACCAACGATACCTTCGACAGCGCGCGTTTCACCAACGCCAACGACTACATCCGCGGGTCCGCCGTCTTCAACACGCTGACCCGCGTCGATGGCTCGGGCCAGGCGCAACCGGAACTGGCCTTGTCCTGGGAAGCCAACCCGTCGGCCACCGAATGGCGCTTCAAGATCCGCAAGGGCGTGGAATTCAGCGATGGCCAGCCCCTGTCGCTTCAGGACATTGCGTTCTCCATCATGCGCCACAAGAACGAAGCCAAGGCCTCGTCGGCGAAGCCCCTGGTCGCCAACATCGCCGCGGTGACCGCGGAAGGTGACGACACCATTCTGGTCCGCCTGGCTGAGGCGGATGTCGAGTTGCCCGTTCTGCTCGGCCTGCTGCAGTTCTGCGTGGTGAAGGACGGCACCGAGGACTTTTCCAAGCCGATCGGCACGGGCCCCTTCGTCATGGCGGAGTTCCAGCCCGGCATTCGCACCGTGCTGACTCGCAACACCAACTTCTGGAAGGACGGTCAGCCTTACCTGGACGAGATCGAGATGATCTCGATCACCGATGCCAACGCACGGGTCAGCGCCTTGCTGTCCGGCGACATCGACATGGCCGCGGACCTGAAAGGCGCGGGCATCGATCAAGTCGCGGCAAACCCGTCCACGAAGATCTTCGAGACGCCGAGCACCCGCTACGCCGGGTATCAGTTTGACGCCGCCACCAACTTCGACCCCAACCTCGGGTTGGCCATCGCCAACATGTTCGACCGCCCGAAGATCGTCGAAACCGTGCTCAAGGGCCACGGCTCCGTCGCCAATGATCATCCGATCGGCAAGATGAGCCCCTATTACAACGCCAACCTGCCACAGCGTGAACTGGACCTCGACAAAGCCAAGCATTACTTGAAGAAATCGGGCATCGGGAGGACCCCGCTCGAACTTTCGGTCAGCGACGGGGTGGTCTACAGCGTCGAAATCGCCCAGCTTCTGCAGCGCTCCGCCGCCCAGGCAGGCCTCAACCTGACCCTGCGGCGCGAGCCGTCGGAGAGCTACTGGACCGCCGTCGCCGGCAAGCGCCGCTTTTTCGCAACCAACTTCTTCCCTCGTCCGACGCCGCATCTGCTGCTCAACGTGACCTGGAAGAGCGGCTCGCAGTGGAACTTCTCCCACTACGGCAATCCGCGGCTGGACTCTCTCATCGACGGGGTTCGGACCACTCTGGATGTGGACAAGCGCATCGCCATGTACCATGAGATCCAGGAGATCCTGCACAGCTGCGGTGCGGTGACGATGCCGGTCTTCCTGAGCTATCTCGACGGTGTTTCAAGCCGTATCCAGGGGCTTACACCCAACCAGATCGGAAACTTCTCCGGCTTCCGGTTCTCCGATCAGGTCTGGCTTTCGTAAGCACTAGGTCTCGCCGTGATCAGATTCATCGTCAAGCGGCTGGCAGCAGGCTTCGTCCTGCTGCTGGTCATCTCCCTGCTCATTTTCGTCGGCTGCGAGATGTTGCCCGGCGATGTGGCGCAAATCATGCTCGGACAGTCGGCCAGCCCCGAGAACGTGGCTGCGTTGCGGGCCGAGCTGGGATTGGATCAGCCCGCGCCGGTTCGCTATCTGGCTTGGCTGTGGGGCATATTTCAGGGCGACTGGGGCGTTTCGATGACCTCCCGCCAACCCGTCAGCGTGATGTTGTCCGAACGCCTGTCCAACACGTTGACGCTGGCCGGGCTGACCACGCTGGTCTCGGTTCCTCTGGCTTTGCTGATCGGCATGGTCCTGGCTGTCCACAAGGGCACCCGTCTGGACCGGGTCGGAACCATCGTCATCGTCGGCCTGTGCGCGACGCCGGAATTCCTGGTCGCCACGCTGGGTGTGCTCGTCTTCTCGATCCATCTGCGCTGGCTACCGGCGATCTCCTACGTGACGCCCGGCTCGGGGGTCCTGACCCTGATCAAATCCATGCTGTTGCCGTTGGCCACCATGACCATCATCGTCACCGCGCAGCTCGCCCGGATGACCCGCGCCGTGGTCGGCAACATCCTGACGCAGCCTTATGTCGAGACGGCCCGGCTGAAAGGCGCCGGATCGGTCCGCGTGATCACGGTGCACGCCTTGCGCAACGCCATCGGACCGCTGATCAACATCATCGCGATGAATGTCGCCTACCTCATCAGCGGCGTGGTGATCGTCGAAACCATCTTCGCCTTCCCCGGCCTCGCCCGGCTCATGGCGGATTCGGTTCAGGCGCGCGACCTGCCGGTGGTCCAGGCCTGCGCAATGATTTTCTCGGCCGCCTACATCGGCCTGATCATGGTCGCCGACATCGTCGCCAAGCTGTTCGACAGCCGCAAGGAATCGGGGGCTTCCTCATGATGCCGCACCAGACACCCTCCCGGCTCAAAAGCCTGTTCCGGCCGACGCTGCTGTCGGTTGTCGTCGCTCTCCTGCTGCTGGTCGCCTTCGTCGTTCTGGCGGCACCGCTGTTGCCGCTGCACGACCCCAACGCCTTCCTGAGCAGCGACGGCTTCGTTCCGCCGTCCGGCGAGTACTGGTTGGGCACCGACTTCCTCGGCCGCGATCTGCTGGCGCGGCTGCTCAGCTCGGGCCGCGTCACCCTTGGCATGGCCTTGCTCAGCACCATTCTTGCCCACCTGATCGGCGACACGCTGGGTCTGCTGGCGGCGCTGCGCGGCGGATGGTTCGATGCGGTCGTCAGCCGCATCGTCGACGTGGTTCTGTCCGTTCCCAAGATCATTGCCGGTCTCGTCGTGCTCGCCGTGACCGGCCCGTCCCTCGTCGCCATCGTGGTGCTGACGGCCGTGGTCTATGCGGCCGGTGTGTTCCGGATCTCCCGTGCGCTTGGGCAAGATCTGATCGCACAGGACTTCATCACCGTGGCCCGTGCCCGCGGCGAGGGCAATCGGTGGCTTCTGTTCGGCGAGATGCTGCCGCATGTGGTCATGCCATTGACCGCGGATTTCGCCCTGCGGCTGAGCTTCGCGATCCTCTTCATGAGCGGCCTGAGCTTCCTTGGCCTTGGCGTGCAACCGCCGATGGCGGACTGGGGCGGGCTGGTCCGCGAAAATCTGGACGGCCTGCAGATTGGTTCCTGGGCACCGATCTATCCGGCTCTCTCCATCGCGGTCGTCTCCGTCCTGTTGAACCTGTTCGTCGACGGCCTGCAGGAACGTGAAAAGAAGGGAGGCGGGGTATGACGCTTCTCCGTATACAGAACCTGAACCTGTCCGCGGACAGCGGGAAACCCATTCTGCGGGACGTCTCGCTGACCCTGGAACATGGCCAGATCCTGGCGCTCATCGGGGCATCCGGGTCCGGGAAAACGACCCTGGCGCTGACCGCCCTGGGGCACATGCGGCCGGGCGTCCGCCACGTCTCCGGACAGGTGCTCTTCCAAGGCCAGGATCTGCTGCGGATGAGCCGGCGGGCACTGGCGCGCCTGCGCGGCCGCAAGCTGGCCTACATCGCCCAGAGCGCCGCGGTCTCCTTCAACCCGCGCATCCGGCTGGACCGCCAGGTCACGGAAAGCAGCCGCATCCATCACACCATGTCCCCCGACGCGGCCCACGCCCGCGCACGGGAAGTCTATCGGACGCTTGACCTGCCCACCGGCGAAGCCTTTTACAACCGATTTCCCCATGAGGTTTCCGGCGGGCAATTGCAGCGGTTCATGATCGCCATGGGCCTGCATGAAATGCCCGAGATTCTGGTCTGCGACGAACCGACCAGCGCCCTTGACGCCACCACCCAGGTGGAGGTGCTGAAGGCCCTGGACACCGGGATCCGCGCCAGCGGGACCGCCGCCATCCTGGTCGGCCACGACATCGCCCAGGTGGTCCAGGTCGCCACCCACATCCTGGTGATGCGCAACGGCGAGGTGGTCGAGCGCGGCACGGTCGAGCAAATCCTCCATCATCCCCAACACCCCTACACGCAGCGGCTCCTGGAGATGCATCGCGGTTTCGATGCCGGATCCGGGACCATGGCGGACACCGCCGCCGCCGCCACCACCGCGGCAGCGGTGTCCCCGTCCGACAGGACCGACCGGCCGCCGCTTCTGGAGGTTCGCGATCTGGCCGTGTGCTACGGCACCGGCGGTTTTGCGGTGAAGGCGCTCAGCGGTGCGTCGCTGACCCTGAACGGCGGCGAGATGATGGCGGTGGTCGGCGAGTCCGGGTCGGGCAAGAGCACCATGGCCCGTGCCATCGCCGGCTTGGTCCAACCCAGCCAGGGCGACGTCCTGGTCAACGGGCGGCTTATGGAACGGGATGTGCTCAAGCGTCCACTCCCCATGCGCCGGGCCGTCCAGATCACCTTCCAGTCGGCCGACACGTCCCTGAACCGCCACCACACCGTGGGCCGCATCCTCGGGCAGGTGTTGACGTTCTTCGGAGAACGTTCCAAAGAGCGCCGCGCCGAGCGGATACGCGAACTTCTGGAACAGGTCCATCTGCCCGCCGACTACGTCGACCGCAAGCCGAGCCAGATGTCCGGCGGTGAAAAGCAGCGCGTCAACCTGGCCCGCTCTCTCGCCGCCCGACCGGACGTGCTGATCTGCGACGAAATCACCTCGGCGCTCGACAACATCGTCGCGGCATCGGTCCTCGACCTGATCAACGAACTCAAGCGCGAGCTGAACATCGGCATCCTGTTCATCAGCCACGACCTTTCCGCCGTGGCGGCGATGTCGGACAAGATCATGGTCCTGCGCAACGGCGAAGTCGTCGAACAAGGCCCCACGGCGCAGGTCCTCGGGGCTCCCCGTCATCCCTACACCCGGCTGCTGCGCTCCTCGGTTGCCGAAATGCGCCTCGGATGGCTGGAGGAGGCTTCCGCGCTCCACCGGTCCCTGCGCGATGAACTCGGCGCCTGAGCCTTTATCCCATCCCATTCACCGGACAGCGTCATCATGAAGATCACCAAAGCCACGATCTACGTCATCAACAGCGAGGGCCTCAAACCCGTCATCGTCAAGCTCGATACCGATGAGGGAATATCCGGCCTCGGCGAGGTCGCCACGGCTTATGGCTGCGGCCGGACCGGCGCCGCGGGCATGATCCAGGACCTGTGCGCACGGTTCGTGATCGGCGCCGATCCGACCCGCATCAACAGCCTGATCGGCGAGATGTACGATCAGTCCTTCTGGCTGAAGAATCCGGGGGGCATTGCCGGAGCCGGCCTCAGTGCCATCGAGCAGGCTCTGTGGGACATTCGGGCGCGGGCGCTGAACGTTCCGGTCCACGAGCTGTTCGGCGGACGGATGCGTGACACGCTCGCCTACTACGCCAATGGCTGGTACTTCGGCGCGACCTCCGTTACCGATCTGCTGCGCCAAGCGGAAGCGGCCGTGAAGGACGGGCACAAGGCCCTGAAAATGTACCCCTTGGCGCGGATTCAGCCCAACGGGACCCTTCGGCACACGGTCAACCGCTACGCGGATGACCGCGAAGCGGTAAACACCGCCCTGGATATCGTCGCGCAGGTCCGGGGCACCGTGGGCGCCGACGTCACGCTCATGCTCGATCTGGCCGGTGGTTTCTCGGTGAGCGACACCATCCGCTTCGTCCATGGTCTGGAAGACCTGGATATCGCCTTCATCGAGGAGATCTGCGATCCGGGAGACCTGGGTGCGCTGGAACAGGTCGCCGCCAAGACGAACATTCCGATCGCCACCGGCGAGCGGCAATATCTGCGGTACGGCTTCCGCGATCTGCTGGAGCGTCGGGCCGTCGGCATTCTGCAGCCGGACATCGGCAACACCGGCGGGTTCGCTGAAACCCATAAGATTGCCGCCATGGCCGATGCCTACGGCGTCAAGGTGCAACCCCATGTCTGCGGCAGTTCCGTTGCGGCCAGCATCGCCACCCATCTCAGCGCCGTGATCCCGAACTTCTACGTGCAGGAACACTTCCCCTACTGGGCCCGCATTCCCGGCTGGATCGAAGTGGCGACGGAGCCCTTCGAGGGCCGCCTGAAGAACGGCGCTCTGCAGATTCCGGACGGGCCGGGTTACGGCGTCACCCTGAAGGACGCCGTGGTCCGTGAGCACATCTGGGCCGAGGTTCGCTAAGGCCGCCCACGGGCGGGTGCGGCACATGTTCAAGACCACCGGGGGAGGGCGGTGCCTTTCCCCGGCGGCCGTTACAAAGCAGTCCAATGACTATGACCGGAAACGATCTCCGTCCGGCCGGCGCATCCCCTTTGCCTGCCGACATCCTAGACGAGGAACTGGACGCGCTCCGCGCCGAGACGCCAGGGCTCGCCGGGCAAACCTTCCTCCTGAGTTGCGGCGCGTCGCTGATGCCACGCCCCGTGGTCGAGCGGATGCACGACTACCTGGACCTGGAAGCCCGGCTGGGCGGATACGGTGCCTTCGCGGCTTCCGAGGAGCGACTGGAGCGTGTTTATGGGTCGATTGCCCGGTTGATCAACGCAGCACCCTCCGAGATCGCTCTCGTCGAGAACGCCACGGTCGCGTGGCAGCTGGCTTTCCATTCCCTCGACTTCACCCCCGGCGATGTGGTCATCACCGCCGAGGCGGAATACGGCGCCAATTATGTGACCCTGCTCCAGATGCAGCGGCGCCGGGGAGTCGTCATCCGCGTGTGTCCGTCGGATGAGCAAGGCGTCGTCGATCTGGCGGCGCTTGAGCGGATGATCGATCCGAAGGTTCGCCTGATTTCGCTGACGTGGGTGCCGACCAATGGCGGATTGAACAATCCGGCGGCGGCCGTCGGCCAGATCGCCCGCGCGCACGGCATTCCCTATCTTCTGGATGCCTGCCAGGCGGTCGGTCAGATGCCGATCGACGTCCAGACACTCGGCTGCGACTTTCTGGCCGCGACGTCGCGCAAGTTCCTGCGGGGACCGCGTGGCGCGGGCTTCCTGTATGTCCGCCGCGCGATGCTGGATCGGTGCGAGCCCCCCTTCATCGATCACATCGGCGCCCGGTGGGTGGAGCGCAACCGCTATGAGCTGCGCGACGACGCCCGGCGCTACGAAAGCTGGGAAAGCAACCACATGGCGCGGCTCGGCATGGGCGAGGCCGCCGATTATGCGATGGGAATCGGCATCGACCGCATCTGGCGCCGCTGCCGCCGGCTGGCACAGCGGCTTCGAGATGGCTTGGCAAGCGTGCCCAGCTTCCGGACCCATGACCTGGGCGAGTGCCCCAGTGCCATCGTCAGCTTCAGTTCCGATGCCTTGGCTCCGCAGAGCATCGTCTCCAGAGCTGCAGCCCGTGGCATCGCCATCAGCACCTCGTCGCCGGAAAGCACCCGCCTGGACGCCGAACGCCGGCATCTGCCCACGCTGGTTCGCGCGGCCCCGCACTACTTCAACACCGAGGCGGACGTCGACCAGCTCGTCGCTTTCGCCGAGTCCCTGATTCGCCGCGGCGATGGCTGATCTCACTTCCCCGCCCCCGAGCCATAACGAGCCATAAGGAGACAGACCGTGACCCCCATTCATACCGACTCCGCCCCGGCTGCCATCGGCCCCTATTGTCAAGCCATGCGCCACGGCGACCTGCTGTTTGTTTCGGGCCAGCTTCCCATCGTTCCGGCGACCGGGGCTTTTGTGTCGGAAGACCCCGTCGAACAGATGGCCCAATGCCTTGCCAACATCGCCGCGATTGCCGAGGCTGCCGGCACGGACATCGCCAAATCCCTGAAACTCACCATTCTGGTCACCGACCTGTCCACCTTCGCCGCCCTGAACGATGAATATGCGAAAGTGTTTTCCACGCATAAGCCGGCCCGTGCCTGCTACGAAGTTTCGGCCCTTCCGAAAGGCGCCCAGGTCGAAATCGACGCGATCATCGCCGTGTGAAGCACTCGTCGCGGCAGTCCTCAATGATCCGGAACCTCATTTCAGAGGCCCCGAGAAAATGCTCACAGTTTTTTGGTGGGGAGCTGCGCCGGCCCCGCTGGCCCGGATACGCGCCGCCGCTAGGTGCGCAGCATCGACGGCTGGATGCCCAACGCCTTGGCGACGTGTTCCAGGGGCCGGCCACTGCTTTCCAGCAGGGCCACGGCCTCTCGCTTGAACTCGTCCGTGAAAAAGCGCCGTGTCGTTGTCATGTCCACCTCTCCGCTCCCAACGGGAGCTTAACAAAGGTGTCCACCGATCCGGAGGAGGCTCAGCGGTCGGCTACCTCGAGGTTCTGGACGCCGAACGCAGCCTGTTCGCCGCCGACCAGACTCTGCTGGACGCCAGGAGGGCGCGGCTGGAGAACGCCGCCGCTCTCTACCGTGCCCTGGGCGGCTGTCCTTCGACATCCGGATGAGCCCGGTCCAGGGGTGTGCGGGTATGGGCGTGCGGACAGGGGGGATGTCCTCACGATCTCCACGGAACGTCCATGAAGCGGCGCTATCATGAGCCTTGCCGGCAATCGCAGAGTGGTCGGAATTTGGAGAGTGGAATGAGCGTGCTGGCTTTGGTTGTGGAGGATGAGCCCGACGTCGCGCGGATCATCACGGGGTATCTCGATCGTGAAGGGCTGCGCACCGTCCGTGCGGAGAACGGTCAGATCGCGCTGGATCTGCATCAGCAGCTCCGGCCCGACATCGTGCTCCTCGACGTCAAGATCCCCAAGCTCGACGGCTACGAGGTTCTGGCGGCCATTCGGCGTCGCGGCGATACGCCGGTGATCATGATCACGGCGCTCGACGAGGATCTCGACAAGCTTCAGGCGCTGCGGATCGGTGCCGACGACTACATCGTCAAGCCGTTCAACCCGCTGGAGGTGGTCGCCAGGGTCAAGGCCGTTCTGCGGCGGGCGATGGGCCGGAGCGACGTCACGGTGCTGCGGGTCGGTCCGCTGGAAATCGACTTGACGGCTCATGCCGTCGCCGTCGAAGGCGCCGACGGCCGGGTCCGCATCGACTTCACGGCGACGGAGTTCCGCATCCTCGCGCATATGGCGCGGCAGCCCACGCGCGTTTTCAGCCGCGCCGACCTGATCGACGCCTGCCTGCCGGAAGGCAACACGCTGGAGCGGACCATCGATACGCATGCCAGCAACATCCGGCGCAAGCTTCACGCCGCCGGAACCGAGGATTTCTTCGAGAGCATCAGGGGCGTCGGCTATCGGCTGTCGTCCGTTTCATGAAATCGGCCAAGTCATTGAACCGGCAGCTGGTTGCGTCCATGGCGGGCGTGACCGGGCTGGCGCTCATCATCATGTGCGCCGGGTCCTTCCTGTTCTACGAGCTCGTCTTCTTCCGGTTCTGGGCACCCGAGGGGTTCGAGGGCGTTCCCGAACCGGACAGCTACTGGCCGACGACGCCGGAATGGACCGCCTTCCTCGTGCTGTGGGCCATCGGATTGGGTGGGGCGATCGTTGCGGCGATGCGCTTCGCCCGTCGGCTCATCCATCCCCTGGACGCGGTCGCGACGGCGGCCCGGCGGATTGCGGCCGGCGATCTCGGCGCGCGGGCCATGCCGACGAAGGCGTCGTTTGCCGAAACGCGCCAACTGATCGAGGATTTCAACCACATGGCCGGACAGTTGAGCCGGGCCGAAACGGAGATGCGGGCCTGGCACGCCGCGATCGCACACGAGTTGCGCACGCCCTTGACCATCCTGCGCGGCCAGATACAGGGGTACGTCGATGGCGTCTTCATTCCCGACACGCCGTCGCTTCAGGTCCTTCTCGTCCAGGTCGAGGGGTTGAGCCGGATCGTCGACGATTTGAAGATTTTGACGCTGGCGCAGAACGGGCGTCTCGAGTTGAGGCTCGAAACGATTGATCTTGCGGGTGAAGTCGCCTCCGTGGTGGCGATCACCAAGCCGATGCTTCAGCAGGCCGGCGTGTCGATCCACGCGGATCTGGGGGCCGTGATGATCCACGGCGACGGTGCGCGCATCCGTCAGGTCCTGACGGCGCTGCTCGACAACGTCCGGCGCTACGCCGCGCCCTGCGAGGTGCGCATCGAAACCAGGGCGACGCGCGATCATGCCATTTTGCGGGTCTGCGACCATGGCCCCGGCCTGCCGGACGGTGCGGAGAGCAAAATTTTCGATCCCTTCTGGCGGAGCGACGCGTCTCGTTCGCGGGAGAGCGGCGGCAGCGGTTTGGGCTTGGCGGTGGTGCAGGCCATCGCGCAGGCCCATGGCGGCGTCGCGGTGGCGATGGCGTCGGAACCGCAAGGTGTGACGTTCGAGATCCGGCTGCCGAAAATCGCACCATAAGCCGCAAGCATGCTGTCCAGCCATCGGCGGGTTCGACGTCGGACGACCCGCCTGTGCCGCCTTGGCAGAGCGGGGGCCGGCGTCTGAGGGTGCGGGCGCAGGCGTCATGGGCATCGCGGCGGCTCGCAACAATTTTTCCCTCTCCATCAAATCTCCACACGACCTCGAACGAAACGCAATCAGGCGCCTTCAGATTGCCGGCGTTTTTGCCGATATCGGCCTGCGCCTGAAGGAAAGCGGATGAGGATCGACCAGTTGCGCCGTCATGGTGGCGCCTGTGCCCTGGTGGCGGTGATGCTGATGGGGTGTGAGCAATCCGAACCGGTTACGGATAATCCGGCCCCGCAGGTTTCCGTTCTCACCGTTGCGCCATCCCGGCTGGAGCTGACCGACGATCTGCCGGGCCGCGTCGCCGCGTTGCGGGTTGCCGAGATACGACCGCAGGTGAGCGGCATCGTGCTGCGCCGACGCTTTGAGCAGGGCAGCGAGGTGGCTGCCGGCCAGCCGCTGTTCCAGATCGACCCGGCGCCGTTCAAGTCCGAGATGGACATGGCCGCCGCCGCGCTGCAGCGGGCAACGGTGGGGCTGGAGCGTGCCAGGGTGCAGGTGGCGAGGCTGCAGCCGCTGGTCAAGGCCGATGCCGTCAGCCGCCAAGTCTACGACGATGCGGTGTTCCAGCGCGACCAGGCCGTGGCCGACGTGGCGCAGGCCCGCGCGACCCTGGCCCGCCGCGAACTCGACCTGAAATTCGCCACGGTGGAGGCGCCGATCCCGGGACGCATCGACCAGGCGCTGGTGACCGAGGGGGCGCTGGTCGGCGGCAGCGATGGCAACCCGATGGCGCGCATCCAGCAGATCGATCAGGTCTATGTGGATGTGCGTCAGCCGGCGTCCTCGCTCGCTCCCCTGCGCAAGGCCATGGCCCTGCGGAAAGCGGACTCCGGGGATGGTCTGCCGGTCGCCATTCTGCGCGGCGACGGCGAACCGTACGAGGCGACCGGGCGCGTGCTGTTCTCGGGCATTTCCGTCGATCCCGGCACGGGCGACGTGCTGCTCCGCATCCTCGTCGACAACCCGCGGCGCGACCTGCTTCCGGGGATGTTCGTTCGTGCGCGGGTGCCGCGCGTGAGCTACGCCGATGCCCTGACCCTTCCTCAGCAGGCGGTGGTGCGCGTCGGCGGCCAGCCGCAGGTGTGGACGCTCGACGGGAACGATCAGGCTTTCCTCACGCCGGTGGAACTCGGCGAACTGGTGGACCGCCGCTATCGCGTCACTGCCGGCCTCGAAGCCGGGCGGAGGGTCGTGGTCGAGGGCATGGAACGTCTGTCCGAGGGTGTCCCGGTGACTGCGCGTGACTGGCCGGTTTCCAAACCGACCGCCACCACCATGCGCTGAGCGGACAGGACAATTCCATCATGCCTCAATTCTTCATCGAACGCCCGGTGTTCGCCTGGGTCATCGCCCTGTTCATCATCCTGTTCGGTGTGATCGCCATTCCACAGCTGCCGATCGCCCGTTACCCCTCGGTGGCGCCGCCGACCGTCAGCATCTTGGCAACCTACCCCGGGGCCAGCCCGCAGACGATGAACGACGGGGTGATCAGCCTCATCGAGCGCGAGCTGTCGAGCGTCAAGAACCTGCTCACCTTCGAATCGGCGTCGGATGCCTCCGGATCGGCGACCGTCACCGCCACCTTCACACCCGGCACCGACCCGGAGATGGCCCAGGTCGATGTGCAGAACAAGCTCAAGTCCATTGAGCCGCGGCTGCCGCAGGTCGTGCGCCAGAATGGCCTGACCGTGGAATCCGCGTCGTCGGGCTTCCTGATGATCGTCGGGCTGAAGTCCGATGACGGCCGTTTCGATGAAACCGCGCTCAGCGACTACATGGCGCGCAACATCGTCGAGGAGCTGCGGCGCATCGACGGCGTCGGTCGGGTCCAGCTGTTCGGTTCCGAGCAGGCGATGCGCGTCTGGGTCGATCCGGCCAAGCTGATGGCCCATGGCCTGTCCATGAGCGACCTGACGGCGGCGATCAGCCAGCAGAACGTCCAGATCGCTCCCGGCAGTGTCGGTGCGTCGCCGACGCTGCCGGGCCAGACCGTGACCGTTCCGCTCACGATCCAGGGACAGCTGACCACATCGGCGGAATTCGCCGGCGTCGTGCTCCGTGCGGCCTCCGACGGCTCGAAGGTGACGCTCGGCGATGTCGCGCGCGTCGAACTCGGGGCCCAGTCGTACAGCTTCATCAACCGGGAGAACGGAAAGCCCACCACCGCCGCGTCCGTGCAGCTCACGCCCGGCGGCAACGCGGTGAGGACCGCCGAGGGCGTGCAGGCCCGCCTGGAGGAGCTGAGCAGGACCCTGCCCACGGGCATGAGCCATTCGATTCCCTTCAACACCGCACCCTTCGTGAAGATGTCGATCGAGAAGGTCATCCAGACGCTGGCCGAGGCGATGCTGCTGGTTTTCCTGGTGATGTACCTGTTCCTCCAGAACGTGCGCTACACGCTCATCCCCGCCATCGTCGCGCCGATCGCGCTGCTCGGCACCTTCGCCGTGATGCTGGTCTCGGGCTTTTCGATCAACGTCCTGACCATGTTCGGGATGGTGCTCGCCATCGGCATCATCGTCGACGACGCCATCGTCGTGGTCGAGAACGTCGAGCGCATCATGGCCCGGGAAGGGCTGGCGCCGAAGGACGCGACGGTCAAGGCGATGAAGGAGATCACCGGTGCGGTGATCGGCATCACCTTGGTCCTGACCGCCGTGTTCATTCCCATGGCGCTGGCCAGCGGTTCCGTCGGTGTGATCTACCAGCAGTTCACGCTGTCGATGGCGGTGGCGATTCTGTTCTCCGCCTTCCTGGCGCTCACCCTGACGCCGGCACTCTGCGCGACGCTCCTCCAGCCGGTCGACCCCGCGCATCACGAAAAGCGCGGCTTCTTCGGCTGGTTCAATCGTGGTTTCGACCGCCTGACGCAGCGATATGAGCGGCGTGTCGCCGGGTTGGTGACGCGCACCGGGCGCGTCATGCTGGTCTTCGCGGCACTCGTCGCGGTCCTGGTGCTGGCCTTCCGGCAACTGCCGTCATCCTTCCTGCCCGAGGAGGATCAGGGCTACTTCATGACCTCCATCCAGCTTCCCGCCGAGGCCACGACCGACCGCACGCTCAAGATCGTCAAGACGTTCGAGGAGCATGTCGCCTCGCGCCCATCGGTCGCGTCCAACCTGTCCATCGTGGGGTTCGGCTTTTCGGGGTCCGGCACGAACGCCGCGATGGGGTTCACCATGCTCAAGGACCGGGGCGAGCGCGATGGCGCCACGCCCCGGAGCGAGGCGGACCTTGCGCAGCAGGCCATGGCCGGCACGACGGAAGGCACGGTGATGACTCTGCTGCCGCCCGCCATCGAGGAGCTGGGCACCAGCTCAGGCTTCACACTGCGTCTGCAGGACCGCGCCAACCAGGGGTATGCCGCGCTCAAGGCCGCCGAAGCACGCCTGCTGGAACTGGCGGCCAAGAGCGGGGCCGTGACCGGCGTCTATCCCGACGGTTTGCCCGCCGGGACCAGCGTCCGCCTGGACATCGACCGCGAGAAGGCCGAAGCGCTGGGCGTGGCGTTCACCAGCGTCAGCGACACGCTGTCCACGGCGATGGGGTCGACGTACGTCAATGACTTTCCCAACGCCGGACGCATGCAGCAGGTCATCATCCAGGCCGACGCATCGGCGCGCATGCAGATCGACGACGTGCTCAAGCTGTTTGTGCGCAACGCGGCCGGCGGGATGGTGCCGTTGTCGGAGATTGTCCGTCCGGTCTGGAGCGAGACGCCGCTGCAACTTGTTCGCTATCAGGGCTTTCCGGCCGCGCGCATCTCCGGCAGCGCCGCCCCCGGCGTTTCCAGCGGCACCGCCATGGCCGAGATGGAGCGGCTGGCCGCGCAGCTGCCGTCCGGCTTCGCCATCGCCTGGACCGGACAATCGCTGGAGGAGCGGCAGTCCGCCGCCCAGGCCCCGATGCTGATGGCGCTGTCGATGCTGGTGGTGTTCCTCGTGCTTGCCGCGTTGTACGAGAGTTGGGCCATTCCGCTGTCGGTCATGCTGGTGGTGCCGCTCGGCCTCCTCGGCGCGGTGCTCGCGGTGACGCTGCGCGGCCTGCCCAACGACGTGTACTTCAAGGTCGGCATGATCACCGTGATCGGCTTGTCGGCCAAGAACGCCATCCTGATCGTCGAGTTCGCCAAGCAACTGCGCGACGAGGGCATGGGTCTTGCGGAGGCCGCCGTGGCCGCGGCCCGCCTGCGCCTGCGCCCGATCCTGATGACCTCCCTGGCCTTCGGTCTCGGCGTCGTGCCGCTGATGATCGCCATGGGCGCCAGTGCCGAGACCCAGCACGCCATCGGCACCGGCGTGTTCGGCGGCATGGTCAGCGCAACCGTGCTGGCCATCATCTTCGTGCCCGTTTTCTTCGTGTTCGTGATGGGCGGGAGGGAACGCCTTGAAGCCTGGCGGATGGCCCGCCGAGCCGCCCCTGCGCCCCGCCAGGTGGAAGAGAAATGAAAACGATGAGACCGCTCGCCATCCCCTTCCTCCTCGCGCTGTCCGCTTGCTCCCTCACCCCGGCCCTCGACAAACCGGCCCCGCCGGTGCCGGCGGCCTTGCCGACCGTCGCCGGGGTCGAGACACACGCACTTGCGGTCGAGTTTGAATGGCGCACGCTGTTCGGTGATCGCCGTCTGCGGCGGCTGGTCGAACTGGCGCTTGCCAACAACCGCGACCTGCGGCTGGCGGCCCTGAACACCGAGACGGTCCAAGCCCAGTACGGGATCCAGCGCGCCGCACGTCTGCCCGCCATCGACGCGACCGGTGGCGTCACCCGCCAGCGGACGGCCGCCAATGCCAAGACCAGCCCGGCCGTGCCGGCAACCACACAAAATCAATACGGGCTCACCGTCGGGCTGAGCGCGTTCGAGATTGATCTGTTCGGCCGGGTGCGGTCGCTGTCCGACGCCGCCCTGGCTCGCTACCTCGCCAGCGACCAGGGGCGACGATCCGCACGGATCGCTTTGATCGGTGCGGTTGCGGACGCTCATTTTGCCGAGCGGCTGGCTCAGGAACAGCGGCAGCTGGCCGAACGCACCCTGGCCGACTGGCAGCGGTCGCTCGACCTGGCGCAGCGATTGCGGGAGCGCAGCCAGAACAGTGGGTTGGACGTGGCCCAGGCCGAAGGGCAGTTGGCCACGGCCCAGGCCGATCTGGAGGCGCGGACACGAGCCGTGGCGCAAGCTCGCAACGCGCTGCAACTCCTGATCGGTGCCGAACCGCCCGCCGACCTGCCGGACGCCCTGCCGCTTGAAGGACAGGCGGTCACGCTTCGCCCTCCGGCGGGCCTGTCATCGGACCTGTTGCTTCGCCGGCCTGACATTCTCCAGGCGGAGCAGGCTCTGATCGCGGCCAACGCCGACATTGGCGCGGCGCGGGCGGCGTTCTTCCCGCGCCTGTCGCTGACCACCTCGCTGGGCTACGTCAGCCCGGCCATGGCCGGCCTGTTCGGTGCCGATCATGGGACGTGGACCTTCGCGCCGCAGATCACCCTGCCTTTGTTCCAAGGCGGACGGCTGAACGCCGAACTGCGTTTGGCCGAACTTCGCAAGTCCGCCGCCGTCGCCGAGTACGAGCGCGCCATCCAGATCGCGTTTCGCGAGGTTGCCGATGGTCTGGCGGGGCAGGCGACTTTCGGTCGCCAAATCGAAGCACAGACGCGCGTGGTCACCAGCGCGGAGCGCCGTGTCGAGCTTTCCAGCCGGCGCTACCGCGCGGGTGTTGAAGGGCGGCTGGAACTGCTGGATTCCCAACGCCAGCTTTATACGGCGCGACAGGCCTTGCTGGACCTGCGCCGCGACGAGTTGGGCAACGCGGTTGCGCTTTACAAGGCGCTGGGCGGCGCGATGGACGACGAGCCCGCCACTCCGACCCTTGGCACCGTGTCTCCATCGAGCCGTCCCTGACAAGCAATCAGGGAGCGAACGCGAAACACCCGAAACGAGAAGCAACCGACGGCTGACGGGAAGGGTGGAGGGTCGCCATGCCTGAACGGCTTGCCCGCATCGGCGCTTTGCTATATCAATTCATCCGTATGGATTGATATTTGGTTGGGGAGGTTTTCGTGGGGCGTCTGCCGACGATCGACCGGAACAGGGTTCTCGACATCGCTGAAAGCCTCGTGCTGACGGCGGGCACCAGCGGCTTGACGATGGATGCCGTCGCCAAGGCCGCCGGCGTCTCGAAAGGCGGCGTGCAGTCGCGCTTCGGCAGCAAGGACGACCTGATCGCCGCGATGATCGAACGCTGGGCGTGCGAGTACGACGCCCAGATCACCGCCGCCGTCGGACCGGCGCCGACGCCTGTCGAGGCGGTGCGCGGCCACGTCGAAGCCACCATGGCGATGGACGCCGACGGCCACGCCCGGGCCGCCGGCATGATGGCGGCGTTGATCGAGGCCAAACGGCACATCGACAGCACCAAGGCCTGGTACGAGGAGCGGTTCGGCGGCTTGGACCCCCGTTCCACGGAAGGGCGCCGGGCCAGGATCGCGCTTCTGGCCACCGAAGGGGCCTTCCTCCTGCGCGCCTTCGGCTTCATGGACTTCCGCGACGAGGACTGGAGCGGCCTCGGGCGCGACCTGCGCGCGCTCCTCGATGATGGGCTCTGAGGGAAAACCTGGGTCGTTTCCGCCGGCGCTCCACACTCGTAACCACCAAGGACTCTTCCCATGTTCCCCGGCACGCGATGGCTGATCCTGGCCACCGTTTCCAGCGCCCTGTTCCTGATCGTCGTCGACATGACGGTGCTCTACACCGCCTTGCCGACGCTCACCCGTGAGCTGGGGGCCACCGCTTCCCAGAAGCTCTGGATTGTGAACGCCTACCCCCTGGTGATGGCGGGGCTGTTGCCCGGGTTGGGCACGCTGGGTGACCGGGTCGGGCACAAGCTGATGTTCACGGCCGGCCTCCTCGTGTTCGGCGCGGCGTCGTTCGGCGCTGCCTTCGCGCCTTCGCCGGCAACCCTGATCGCCGCGCGGACGGTGCTGGCGGTCGGCGCGGCGATGATGATGCCGGCGACGCTGTCCCTGATCCGCCTCACCTTTACGGACGCGGAGGAGCGGTCGCTCGCCATCGGCATCTGGGCCGCCGTCGCCTCCGGCGGCGCCGCGGCCGGTCCGGTGATGGGAGGGGCGCTGCTGGAGCATTTCTGGTGGGGCTCGGTCTTCCTGATCAACGTGCCGGTGGTTGTGGCCGCGTTCGCCGCCAGCACCCTTTTGCTGACCAACCGTCCCGGAGACGCCGGGCGTCCCTGGGACCTGATCGGTTCGGTTCAGGTCATGATCGGCCTCGGCGGCCTGATCTATGCGCTGAAGGAAACCGCCAAGCGCGACCCCTCGTGGGGAATGGCCGGGCTGACGCTGCTCGTCGGTCTGCTCGCCATGGCGCAGTTCACGCGCCGGCAGCGCCGCAGCCGCTTTCCCCTGATCGACTTTTCACTCTTCGCCGATCCGCGCTTTTCCGCGGGCGTGGCGACCGCCCTGGCGGCGGCGGCGGCGCTGATCGGGGTGGAGCTGGTGTTCAGCCAACGTCTCCAGCTTGTGCTGGGGCTTTCACCGCTCGAGGCCGGACTGCTGATCCTGCCGATCCCGCTTGCCGCTCTGGTCGCGGCACCGCTGACCGGGGCGGCGCTGTCGCGGCTCGGACCCGCGCGCGTGCTTTGGGGCGCACTCCTGTTGACCGGCTTGGCCCTGCTGGCCTTCCTCGCCAGCCACGACGGCCCGGCCGGGCTGTGGATCGCGGCCCTCACGGTGATGGGGCTTGGCAGCGGCGCCGCGATGACGGCGGCGTCCTCGGCCATCATGCTCTCGGCCCCCGAGGACCGGGCCGGAATGGCGGCGTCGGTCGAGGAGGTTTCCTACGAGCTGGGAGGAACGCTCGGCATCGCGCTGCTGGGCAGCCTGATGTCGCTGCTTTACACGCGGGCCATGCTCGTGCCGCCCGGGATTGCGATCGCTCCCGAGGCGCGCGACAGCATTGATGAGGCCCTTGCCCTATCGGAAGGGCTGGCACCATACCAGGCCGAGCAGGTGATCGGTGTGGCCCGGGTGGCCTTCGACCAAGCCTTCATTGGTGTCGTCGGCACGGCCGCCCTGATGCTGATTGCCGTCGCCTTCGTCGTGCGTCGCATGCTTGCCGGTCAGGAAGGGGTGAAAGACAACGGTTCTTCGGAGCGACGGGTTGGTGGCTGCCGAGGTTGATGCGTCCGGCGGGCGGCAAATTCACCGGCGCCCGAACAGCCGTTCGATGTCGGACAGCTTCAGTTCCACGTAGGTGGGGCGGCCGTGGTTGCACTGGCCGCTGTGGGGGGTAGCCTCCATCTGGCGCAGCAGGGCGTTCATCTCCTCCACGCTCAAGCTGCGCCCGGCGCGGACGGAGCCGTGACAGGCCATGGTGCCGCACACATGCTCCAGACGCTCCTTCAACGAAAGCGCGTCACCCAGCTCCGCCAACTCCTCGGCGAGGTCGCGGACGAGGCTCTTGACGTCGCTCTGCCCCAGCAGGGCCGGGACCTCGCGCACCAGGACGCAGCCCGGGCCGAAGCCTTCGACCACAAGGCCCAGCTCCGCCAGTTCTGCGGCGCGGCCCAGAAGGCGGTTGGCGGACGGCTCGTCCAGCTCCACCAGCTCGGGGATCAGCAGGGCCTGCCGCTTCACGCCGCCTTCCAGAAGGGCAGCCTTCATCCGCTCATAGACCAGCCGCTCGTGGGCGGCGTGCTGGTCGACGATGACGATGCCCTCGGTGGTCTGGGCGACGATGTAGGTGTTGTGGACCTGGGCGCGGGCCGCCCCCAGCGGGTGGCTGTCCAGCGGCGGAACGGCGGCGGCCTGCGCCGCGTAGTCCGGCGGGCGCGCGGCGGGAGCCGCCTGCCAGCCGGCGAGGCGGCCCTGCAAGGGGGGCAGCGGCGCCTGATGGGGCGCCTGGAAGGCGCTCGCCCGGTCGGCCAGCCCGCGCGGCACGACGGAGCCGTAGCTTCCGCCCCAGGACTGCGCCGGCTGGTGCCCCGGGCTGCGGTAGGGCAGGGGGGAGGGCGGCGGGATGGTTCCGTCGGTGTCCACCCCGCTCTCCGGGCGCAGCGCGCCCAGCGTCGCCAGCCCCACGGTGGTCGAGGCGCGGTGCCCGGCCTCGGCCAGCGCGTGCTTCAACGCGCCGACGATCAGCCCGCGCACCAGGCCCTGGTCGCGGAACCGCACCTCCGCCTTGGCGGGATGGACGTTCACGTCCACCTCCTGCGGGTCGAGCTCGAGGAACAGAGCCAGCATGGGGTGGCGGTCGCGCGGCAGGAAATCGGCGTAGGCCGCCCGCACCGCGCCGACCATCAGCTTGTCCCGCACCGGGCGGCCGTTGACGAACAGATGCTGATGGCGGGCGGTGGGGCGGTGCAGGGTGGGCAGGCCGATCCAGCCGGCGAGCGTCACCCCCTCGCGCGCCGCCTGCACCGGCACGGCGTTGTCCTGGAAGTCGCGGCCCATCAGGGCGCCCAGCCGGGTCAGCCGGGCGTCGAGCAGGTCGCCCTGCGCCGCCGACAGGCGCAGCGTCGAGCGGTTGTCGCCATCCAGCGTGAAGGCCACGCCGGGATGGGCCATGGCGAGCCGTTCGATGCAGTCGCCGATGTGGTCGAACTCGGTCCGGGCGGCCTTCAGGAACTTGAGCCGGGCGGGAACGGCGGCGAACAGGTCGCGCACCTCGACGCGGGTGCCCTGGGCCAGCGCGGCGGGTTGCGGCGCGCCCTTCAGGCCTGCGTCCACGGTCAGCGCCCAGGCGCTGTCGGCGCCGCGCGGACGGCTGGTCAGGGTCAGGCGGCTGACCGCCCCGATGGAGGGCAGCGCCTCCCCGCGGAAGCCCAAGGAGCGGATGTCCAGCAGGTCGTCGGACGGCAGCTTGGAGGTGGCGTGCCGCTCCACGGCGAGCGCCAGCTCGTCCGGCCCCATGCCGCAGCCGTCGTCGGTGATCGTGATGAGCGACTTCCCGCCGTCGCGCACCACCACGTCGATGCGGGTGGCCCCGGCATCGATGGCGTTCTCCACCAGTTCCTTGACGGCGGCGGCGGGCCGCTCGATCACCTCGCCGGCGGCGATGCGGTTGACGAGCGTGTCGGGCAGCATACGGATCGGCATGCGCCAAATATAGTAGGGTCACGCCGGGAATGCCACCATGAGCGGGGGCGTGCGCGGCAACCGGATGCGGCGGTCCTCAGGCTCCGGCGAACAGCTCCGTCAACCCGTTCAGCAGGCCGGCGGCCATGTCGGTGGCGGTGTCGTCCATGCCGACCGAGCGGACGGAGGCGAGGACGCGGGCATTCTGTCCCTCACCCCCGCCGGTCACCGCCCACAGGCTGGCGCCCTGACCCGGCCGGGTGTCGCTGAGGCGTCCCAGCGTTCCTCCCCTGACGGCGCTGAGCAGCGGGCCGCTGTGGTCGTTTCCATCCTTCAGCGCGATCATGTGCAGCGGATCGTCCGTCTTGGCGGACCGGCTGGCAAGGCCGAGCCGGTCGAAGACGATCTGCAATTCCTTGCCGCTGTTGGGCATGCCGATGCCGATCAGGCCGGCCTCGGCGTCGGCATCCTCAGCGAACGGGTCCTTCACCCCGGCAACGCGCAGCGCGTCCGGCATCTCGGGTTTGCTGAGGCCGTTCTTCGCCGCCAGCTTGTCCAGCAGGCCATGCGCAGCGCCACCCAGGACAATGGGCTGGTCCTCGGGCAGGTTGAGCGTCTGGCGCAGCATGCCCATCGCCTCCCGCATGTAGTCGGCCTGCTTGAGATCGTAGTCGCGGCGGGCGAGCATGGTTTCCATGCGCGCCGCCACCGGGTCCTTCGCCGTCGTCTCGTCGGCCTTTGGCGCCGCGAAGGAGATGATCCCGGCCTTCATGGCCCGGACCGCGTCGGGAGACAGGCTGACCGTGTCCACCGTGCCGTTGCGGCCGCTCGTGGGCGCGGCGGTTCCCGACGTGGCGGCATCGTGTCCCTTTGCCGGAGCCGGCTTGGCGCTGGCGCCGAAAGCGGCGGGCGTGCTGCTGGTGACATCGGTGATGGACATGCGCGCTTCCCCCCACTTTTCGATGGTGCGGCCTTCGGGATGCATCCCGAGGTGGTGAGCGATGATGCCGGGGGCGGGATCGGTTGTCCATGCGGCGGAAGCGACCGGTCGGATGGCGCGTGTCCAGCCCGCTTCTTTTGTCGGGGTAATAAATTGAAGGACGAAACGTCAATGGGGTCCGTGAAAATAAAAATCACCAATCACTATTGGCGTTCGCTTGCTTTGTCCTGAGAGTGTCATAAGAACACAAATGCATGTCTATTGATGAGATGTTTGAATATTGCTTTGATCCGAGGAAATGTGCTGCTCCATCCGATTTGTTGTGGGAGCAGTCCATGTCCGATACCCCCGCCATCTACGCCGCGCCAGTCGACATCCCGGTGGTCCGGCAGCCCTTCAACCTGCAGGGCTACAGCAACTCCCTCAACGTCACCATCGGCACGCCGAGTGGCCTGCTGCACGAGGTGCAGGTCGACACCGGTTCGACCGGCATCGTCATCCCCGCAACGTTGCTGATGGTCGACGGCGACACGTCGAAGGGGCTGGCCGCGGGCGTTGTGTCGCTCGGGCCGGCGCAGATCACCTATCACCCGTCGGGCAACACGCTGGCCGGTTGCCTCTATCTCGTGCCCAGCCTGACGATCGGCGCGTCGCTGAACGACTCGAAGCAGGTCGTTTCCGTCTGCGAGGCCGGGCCGCTGGTGGTCTTCGGCGCGCAATATGCCGGCAACACCGGCACGCCCGGCGTCCAGAACCCGGTCGATCCGGGCATGGGGATGATGGGCGTCGGCTTCGGCCGCCCGGCGCTGAGCTACACCGCGAACGCCGGTCAATCCGATCAGGTGGTCTACACGCTGAGCAACCCGTTCCTGTCGGCGTCGGTGGGCGGCCAGCCGCTCTACCCTTCCTACCTGCTGTCCTCGGCGGGGAGCGGGCCGAGCGGCTACATAACGCTGGGCGTCACGACCGCCGAGTTCACGGCCGCCCCCTTCAACGGCCAGACCGTCGCGCTGACCTCGGTCAAGCCGCCGGTCACGCCGAACGTCACCAACGGCTGCAACTGCGCCCCGGCGTCGGGAACCTCCTGGCCGGCGGCGCCGGCCCAGCCCTATTGGCTGACCGGTCCGGCGACCATCACCATCAGCACGGTCAACGACGCGTTGCCGCTCAAGGCCACCCTGCTGCTCGACAGCGGCGTCACCGGCGCGATGATGAGCGTTCCGCAGGTGAAAACGTGGACGGCCAATCTCGGCGGAGCGGAAATCACCATCGCCGTGCCGAACGGGTCCAGCCCCGACGCGGAACCGGTGATGACCTACAGCTTCGCCGTTTCGAGCGCGGCTCCGGTCAAGGGCATCTTCGCCATCGACGCCGCGCTGTCCACCGCGGCGGCCCCGGCGTCTCTGGAACCGGTTCTGCCGGACGGTGACATCGCCTTCGTCAACACGGGCATCAACCTGCTGCTGGCCTACAATTACTTCTTCGACGCGCAGCTGGGCCAGCTCGGCTTCGCCACCGCCGCGCCGGTCACGCTGCCGTAAGCGGCGGACGTTCTTGCGTATGGACCGCCCCGCCGTCCCGTACCGCCATGGCGGGGCGGGAAGGGCGGGATGGTTCCAGGGACGGGGCGGTCACGCCGGGCCGGTCTTGTCGGCGGGGTGGCCGTCCTCCTGCGTTTCCGGTTCGCTGGGGGTGGCGGGGCAACTGGCGCGGGACGGGCCGGTGACGACGTCGAAATCGAAATCGGACATGATGGGACCTCCGGTTGATAAGGGAGGCCGCCGTGACCGTCAGGAGGATTTTGCGTGCACCGCGTGCTGGAAACACAAAAGCCGCCTCGGGTCGGGCGGCTTTGGGTGCATCGTGGGTGTGCGATACCTAGGCCGCCGGTGTGTACCAGCGGTACCAAAATCGCCCCAGGAGGGCGGGAGAGGTGAGGCGCACGGGGTTCATGGCCTGCACCCTACGCCGGATCGCCGCACCGCACAAGGATTTCCTGCGGGAGCGTCGCCCGGCGCCTCGGTCATGGCGACGTCAGGCGACCGCCTCGTTGATGTCGTCGTACAGCTGCTCGGCGGCCTGGGCGGCGCCCCAGGCGATCTCCAGAACCTTGTCGGCCTGACCGGAGAGGTCGTTGAAGGACAGTCCAAGATCGAGCAGAACGAGCGACTTGTCGAAGACCTTCAGCCAGCCCGGCTTTCCCTTCTCCAGCAGTTCCAGCGCCTCGTCCATCTGCTTCGCCCAATCGCGCCCTTCCTTGATCATCTCCTGCTTTTCGACAATCTTGACGATTAAATCGTTGATTTGAGCTTCCAGCTTGGGCAGTGCGGCGGCCAGCTCCTTGTTGTTCTTGGCGACGGCTTTGATGTCCCTCATGGCCTTGTCGAGAGTGGACATTGCCCTGCCAAGTTCCCGTGAAATCTCGTGAGACTTCACGTCCACGCCGTCCAGCTTGCTGATATACTGCTTGACGTCTTTGCGGCACTTCCCGATCGTGGCGAATTCCGTCCCGAAGATCGCGTTGATGACCTCACCCGCGGAGTCGGAGCTGTTCCGCGTGAGCGACTTCTTCGCGTTGTAAGCCTTGACGAGTTTGGTGACCTGCCCGTTGATCGCCACGCGGAACTTCTCGGCGGTCAGCCAGAGCTTGCCCAAATCCTTGACCAGTCCGATGCAACCCTTGATCAGGCTGTAGAGGCCGATGACCGCGGACACGCCGCCGGTCGCCACGGCGCCACCGATACCGGCGGCGGAGATCGCCACGCCGCCGATCTGAAGGCCGACATGGACGGCAGCCCGCCACTTGTACTTGCTGTAGTCCTTGTTGGTCTTGACGATCTCCTCCCACGCCTTCTTGACGTTGGCGTCCACCTCCTTGGGCAGGTTGGACGCCTTCATCTTGAGGGCGGCGGCGCAGACGTCCACCGCGGCCTTCTGCATGGTGGGATCGCCGACCAGCTTTCCGACCACCTTGTCCGCCTTCGTGACTTCGGCGACCGCTTCGGTGATGAAATTCTTATAGGCAGAGGATGCGGCGTCCTGGAGTTTCTGCCAGGATAGGGGGTCGTCCTGAAGCTTCTCGATGAACTCTTTTTCGAAATCGACGCCGATGCCAATGTTCAGCTTGCCGCTGCTGTTGCCGAAGGTGACGTTCTTCGGCTTCGCTTCCGCGAGAATGACTTTGGCAGCGTTGACCTCGATAAATTTCAGGATGGGCATCAGTATCTCCACACGCACGGGGAATTCCGAAGCGGTCCGGAAAAGCGTGGCGGCGGAGGATTGCTGGCGCTACAAGCGATTGCACCAAATTGGCGGACGGGTGGGCACGGCGGCCGGATGGACGCCGCATTGTTCATCCAACGTGACTTGATCCCGCCCCGACCTTATTCCGCCCCTGCCCTTATCCCGTCAGGGTGAGATCAGTTTGGAAAGAAAGCTCCCCCGCCGACGGGACGGGGGAGCGGTGGCTCAGCGGTTCTTCCGGTACCAGCCGATCAGCCCGTTGGTCGAGCCGTCGTGCCCCAGCGCGGCGGTCGGGCCGTTCTGGAGTTCGGGCAGGATCTTGCCGGCCAGCTGCTTGCCCAGCTCCACGCCCCACTGGTCGAAGCTGTTGATGGCCCACACGATGCCCTGGACAAACACCTTGTGCTCGTACAGCGCGATCAGGGCGCCCAGCGTGCGCGGGTCGAGCTTCTTGAACAGGATGCTGTTGGACGGCTTGTTGCCTTCGAACACGCGGTGGGGGACCAGCGGCTCGACGGCCTCGGCCGGCTTGCCGGACTTGGCCATCTCGGCGCGCACCTCGTCGGCGGTCTTCCCGCGCATCAGGGCTTCCGGCTGGGCGAAGAAGTTCGACAGCAGGATGCGGTGATGGTCGCCGATCGGGTTGTGGGTTTCCGCCGGGGCCAGGAAGTCGGCGGGCACCAGCTCCGTCCCCTGGTGGATGAGCTGGTAGAAGGCGTGCTGGCCGTTGGTTCCGGGCTCGCCGAAGACCACCGGGCCGGTGGCGTAATCCACCCGCGCGCCCTGCCGGTCCACCGTCTTGCCGTTGCTCTCCATGTCCAACTGCTGGAGATAGGCGGGGAAGCGGTGCAGATACTGGTCGTAGGGCAGCACAGCGTGGGACTTGGCGCCCCAGAAATTGACGTACCAGACGCCGAGCATCGCCATCAGCACCGGCATGTTGCGGTCCAGCGGCGCGGTGCGGAAATGCTCGTCCATGTCGTGGGCGCCGGCCAGCAGCTCGTAGAAGCGGTCCATGCCGATGCCGAGCGCGATGGACAGCCCGATCGCCGACCACAGCGAATAGCGCCCGCCGACCCAGTCCCAGAAGCCGAACATGTTCGCCGGGTCGATGCCGAACTTGCGCACCTCCGCCTCGTTGGTGGAGACGGCGACGAAATGCTTGGCGACGTGGGCGGGGTCGCCGGCGCTCTCCAGGAACCAGCGCCGCGCGGTGTGGGCGTTGGTCAGCGTCTCCTGGGTGGTGAAGGTCTTGGACGCGATGACGAACAGCGTCGTCTCCGGGTCCAGCCACTCCAGCGTCTCGCTGATGTGCGTTCCGTCCACGTTGGAGACGAAATGCACGCCGATCTGCGGGTGCAGGTAGGGGGTCAGCGCCTCCGTCACCATCACCGGGCCGAGGTCGGAGCCGCCGATGCCGATGTTGACGATGTCGGTGATCGGGTGGCCGGTGTAGCCGGTCCAGGCGCCGTCGCGGACCTGCCGGACGAAGCGCTCCATACGGTGCAGGACGTCGTTCACCTCCGGCATCACGTCCTGGCCATCCACCAGCACGGGGCGGTTGGAGCGGTTGCGCAGCGCGGTGTGCAGGACGGCGCGGTCCTCGGTGATGTTGATCCGCTCTCCGGCGAGCATGCGGTCGCGCCAGCCCTCCACGTCCTGCTGGCGGGCGAGGTCGAGCAGAAGGGTCCGGGTCTCCTCGGTGATGCGATTCTTCGAATAATCGAACAGCAGGCCGCAGGCTTCCAGGGAGAAGCGGTTGAAGCGGTCGGCGTCGGCGGCGAACAGGTCGCGCATGTGGAGGGTCGAAACGTCCTGGCGGTGACGGGCCAGGGCTTCCCAGGCGGGCGAACGGGTGAGCGCTGACATTGGGATTTTGCCTCCTTCTCGCGTGCGCGGAGCCTAGCACCGATCGGTGCGCGGCGGGTACGCGCCAAAGCGGCGCATCCAACGTGCACAAAGGTCTAGGTGAAGCGGTCTAAGGTGAGCGGACTATGCGGGGCGGTGGATGAAACCGGCAACCGCCGCCCTGTGTTCTTTTCGGGACAGGAGGTGACCATGAGCGATCCGAACAAGCCCGCGCAGAATCCGCCGGTTCCGGCGGCCCCGGTTCCAGAAGAGGAGGAACGCCGCGAGGACGAGCGGCCCGATCAGGTGGGAATCATCCCCGGCAAGGTGCCGGGCCGCCCCATCGACCCCGGTGATCCGCGCTTTCCGGGAAGCCAGCCGGATCTGGCGTAAGGGAGCGTGGCTACGATGGGCTCCCACCCAACCCTCCCCCGCTTTCGCAGGGGAGGGCTTTTCTCCTCCCCCTGCGAAGCGGGGGGAGGTCGGGAGGGGGGCTCACCGCAACAACGTTCCTCAGCTTCCCCCGTCGATCGTCCGCGTCGCGGTCACGCCTTCCGGACGGCCGACCAGCACGGTCAGCAGCCGGTTGGGATCGAGCAGGCGCTTCGCCACGCGCTGCACGTCGGCCTGGGTGACGCCGTTGATGAAGGCGTCGCGGCGGTCGAGATAGTCGATGCCCAGATCGTCGCGCTTGACCTGGAGAAGGATGCGCGCGATGGCCTGCGTGCTGCTGAGCTGCAGCGGGAAGCTGCCGGTGAGGTAGGTCTTGGCGTCGGCCAGTTCCTCCTCCGTCACGCCCTCGTCGGCCATGCGCTTCCATTCCTGGCGCATGATGTCCAGCGCCTGCCCGGCCTTGGCGTTCACCGTGTTGCCGCCGGCCATCACCAGCGCGGAATGGTCCATCGGGATCAGGTAGCTGTAGACGCCGTAGCTGAGGCCGCGCTTCTCCCGAACCTCCTCCATCAGGCGGGAGCCGAAGCCGCCGCCGCCCAGGATGTAGTTCATCACGGTCGCCGCGTACCAGTCGGGGTCGGCGCGCTTGAGCCCGGTCTGGCCCATCAGCATGACGGTCTGCGCGGTCGGGCGGGTGGCCACCAGCGTTTCGCCCAGCCCCTTCGGCTCGACGTCGGGGATGGCGGCGTTCGCGGAGGTGGCCGGCAGGCCGCCGAACACGTGGTCGAGCGCGCGCCCCAGATCCTCCGGCGTGATGTCGCCCGCCGCGGCGACGACCAGCCGGTCGCGCCCGAAGCCGGTCTTCACGAAGCCGCGCAGGTCGTCCGGGGTGATCGTCGGCAGCGACTCCAGCGTGCCGCGGATCTCGTCCCCGTAGGGATGGCCGGGGTAGGCGGTGGAGTAGAACAGCCGCCGCCCGACGTAGTTGGGATCGGCCTGGTCGCGGCGCAGGCTGGACAGCACGGCGGCGCGCATGCGCTCCACCGCCTCCGCGTCGAAGCGCGGCTCGGCCAGCGACAGGCGGGTCAGTTCGAACGCCTCGTCGCGGCGGTCGCTCAGCGTGCGCAGGCTGCCGCCGAAGCCGTCGCGCCCGGCGTCGTAGCCCAGCGCGATGGCGTTGTCCTGGAGCCGCGCGGCGAAGGCCTGGCTGTCATAGGGGCCGGCGCCCTCGTCCAGCGTGCGGGCGGCGAGGTTGGCGAGGCCATCCTTGCCCTTGGGGTCGGATGCCCCGGCCCCTTCGAAGGCCCATTCCAGGGCGATGATGGGGACCTTGTGGTCCTCGACCAGCCACGCCTCGATCCCGCCGGGGCTGACCACCCGCTTGATCTCGATGGCCCAGGCGGATGTGGCGGCGGGGGTGGTGATGGCGAAGGCGAAGAGGAAAAGACAGGCGCCGAAGACGCGCTTGGACATGAGGCGCTTGGATAGGACGGTCATCTCAGCTTCCCTTGTCCTGGAGCGGCAGCAGAAGGCCGGTGACGTGGTTGGTCTGGCCCAGAACGGCGCGGGCGGCGGCGTTGACCTGATCGGCGGTCACCGCGTCGATGCGCACCGGCCAGTTCTCCACGTCATCAATGCTCTGGCCGGTGGCGATGGCGGCGCCCAGCGTCTGGGCCGGACCGGTCAGGCTGTCGCGGGCATAGGCGGCCTCGGCCAGCATGCGCTTCTTGGCGGTGGCCACCTCCTCCTCGGTCACACCCTTCTCGACGAGCGTCCGGATGTCGGCCTCCAGCGCCGCTTCCAGCGTCTCCATGGTCACGCCGGGGGCCGGCGAGGCGCCCGCCGCCAGCGAGGTCATGTCCCAGGACGACGGGCTGTAGCCCAGCCAGGCGGAGGTGGCGATGCGCTGGTCGACGACGAGGCTGCGGTAGAGACGGGAGGTCGGGCCGCCGCTCATGATCTCCGACAGCACCTGGAGCGGGTAGGCGTAGCCCTCCTTGTCGGTGCGGTAGGAGGGAGCGAGCCAATTCCGGCGGATCGAGGGCTGGCGCACCTCGTCGTCGCGCAGGATGACCCGGCGGGCGGCGCTGATCGGCGGCTCCTGCACGCGGACGCGCTCGGGCACCGGGCGGGTGGGGATGACGCCGTAGTATTTCTCGGCGAGCGGCTTCAGCTCCTCCGCCGTCACGTCGCCGGACACCACCAAGACGGCGTTGTTGGGCGCGTACCAGCTCTTGTAGAAGGACTCCGCCTCCTCCCGCGTCAGGGTGGCCATCTCCTGCGGCCAGCCGATGATCGGCGTGCCGTAGGGGTGGTGGACGTAGAGGGTGGCGTTGATCTGCTCGCCGATGCGGTCGGCGGGCTCGTTCTCGATGCGCTGGCGGCGCTCCTCGATGATGACGTCCCGCTCCGGGTAGACGAGCTGATCGGTGAGGCGGAGGTTCGACATGCGGTCGGCCTCCATCTTCATCACCAGCTCCAGCCGGTCGCGCGCCACGTTCTGGAAATAGGCCGTGTAGTCCCAGGAGGTGAAGGCGTTGTCGCGCCCGCCGTTCTTGGCGACGATGCGGGAGAAGGCGCCGGGCGGAACCTCCTCCGTCCCCTTGAACATCAGGTGTTCCAGGAAATGGGCGATGCCCGACACGCCGCGCGGCTCGTCGGCCGCGCCCACCTTGTACCAGACCATGTGGGTGACCACCGGCACGCGCTGGTTGGTCACCAGCACGACCTGCATGCCGTTGGACAGGGTGAAGGTCTCCGGGAAGAAGACGCCCTTCTCGGCGGCGAAGGCCGGCGTGATGGCCGCGGGGATGGCGCCGGCCAGGGCGCCGGTCAGGGCGATGGCCAGGACGCCCGCGGCGGCGAGCCGGCGCCAGGGCCGTTTCCAGGGTGGGGGAGCGGTGGGGCCGTTGGGGAGCATGGGCCTCTCGTTGGCAGCGGGGGAACGGGAATGCAAAGGGGGCGTCCCCGTCCGGGAACGCCCCCCTAGATACTGGTGCGGCGAGCCGCCCGGAACAATGCCCTGAATTGGGGCCCTGAATTGGGGCTCCGGAGGCGGCTTAGAACAGCCCTTCCAGCGGCGCCCGGCGCTTGCGCTCGATGGTCGGGACGGTACCGTCGTTCAGCGCCTTGCCGGTGGCCTGGGCCTCGCGCAGGCGCTGGTTCTCCTTCTTCGGATCGACGATCTCGTAGGGCTGCTGCTGCGTCTGCCAGAACAGAAGGGAGTCGATCCAGCTCTTGTCGGCGACGACGAGCTGGGTCGTCTCCTGGTCGACCTTGTTGCGGATGCCCGGCTCGATGCCGCTCTTGGCGCCGGCCTGGGCGATCAGCGCCGACTCGCCCGCCGTGTGTCCGGCAGCGGCGGTGGCCGCCGTGGCGCGGGAGGAGGAGCCGCCGAAGACCGAGGCGGCGGCCACAGCGGCCGACGTGGCGTCCTGCGGGCGGGCCGCGCCGGGACGCGGCTCCGGCAGGCGGGCGAGGCTGGGCGGCATGGTCAGCGGCGCGCGGGACACGACCGTGAACTCGTCCGGGCTCGTGCGGTCGAGGCCGATGGAACGGCGGACGTCGGTGCATCCGGTGAGCGCCAGCGCGACGAGCGCCAAGCCCAGCAGCGGACCCCGCCCCAGGGAACGGGTGGAGCGCCGCGCGATGGAGGAGGCGAAGGAAAGCATGGTCACGTTCGAGTCCCGTCGTCTAGTCGTCAGGCCGCTTGTCGTCGGGCCGCGTCCCTTATAGCGGCTCCGTCGCGTGAACTATTACGACTTTTCGCGGCCCGCGAACAGCCCATCCAGCACGAGAAGCGCCACGCCGACGCTGATTCCGCTGTCTGCCACGTTGAAGGCCCAGAAATGCCACCCCCCGATGTGGAAATCGAGGAAATCGGCGACGGCCCCGTAGAGGAAGCGGTCGATCACGTTGCCGATGGCGCCGCCGATGACCATGCCCAGCGCCAGCGCGAGGTAGCGCCGGTCGGCCTGCCGCAGCCAGAGCAGCAGCGCCACCACGATGGCGAAGGCCACCGCGGCCAGCACGTAGGGCATCCAGGCGTGGGAGCTGCCGAAGGTGCCGAAGCTGACCCCGGTGTTCCAGGCCAGCACGAGATTGAAGAAGGGCGTGACCTCGACGACCCGTGGATAGGGCTGCATGACCACGTCGAGGATCCACCACTTGGTGAACTGGTCGAGGACCACCACCAGCGCGGCGACGGACAGGCCGAAGACCGTGTGGCTGCGGCTGCCGGACGTGGAGAGGCTGCTCATTCTGGACTCCGGAGAGTTGTAGCGCGGTGCCCCCACCCCGGCCCTCCCCCGCTGGGCGGGGGAGGGAGAATGGGGCGCCCCTGGTTCCCTCCCTCGCCCAGCGGGGGAGGGCCAGCGGGGGAGGGATAGGGTGGGGGCACCCAATCAGAACGCCGGTTCCGCGTCCACGGCTTCGGCGCAACGGAGGCACAGCGTCGGGTGTGCGGCGTTCGTGCCGACCTCCGGAAGGATCTTCCAGCAGCGCTCGCACTTGCCCCCTTCGGCGAGTCCGGGCACCACCGCGATGCCGGCCACGTCGGGCAGCACGAACGCTCCCTCGGGCGCCGTGCCCTCCGCCACGGTGATCTGCGAGGTGATGCAGATCTCGGCGAAGTCCACGCCGTCGAGCAGCGTCTTGGTCGCCGCGTCCACGAAGACGGTCGGGTTGGCCTGGAGCGACGAGCCGATCTTCTTGTTGGCCCGCTCCAGCTCCAGCGCGCCGGTGACGGTGCGGCGGACGGTGCGGATGGACTCCCACCTGGCGGCAAGATCGTCGTTGCGCCACTCCGCCGGGATGGCCGGGAAGACGCGCAGATGGACGCTCTCCTCGCTCCAGCCCTCGGTGCCGGTCAGGCCCTCGGGACGGGCGAGCCACGCCTCCTCCGCGGTGAAGCAGAGGATCGGGGCCAGCCACGCGGTCAGGGTGGAGAGCAGATGCTCCATCACCGTGCGGACCGAGCGGCGGCGGACCGAGCCCGGCGCGTCGCAGTAGAGGCTGTCCTTGCGGACGTCGAAGTAGAAGGCCGACAGCTCCACGGCGCAGAAATTGTGGATCGCCACCGACAGGTCGTGGAAGTCGTAGGCCTCGATCTTGGCGTGGACCAGCGCGTCCAGCTCCGACAGGCGGTGCAGGACCCAGCGCTCCAGCTCCGGCATCTCGGAGACGGCGATGCGCTCCGCCGGGGTGTAGTCGGCCAGCGCGCCGAGGATGTAGCGCAGCGTGTTGCGCAGGCGGCGGTAATGGTCGGCCTGATACTTGATGATCTCAGGCCCGATGCGCTGGTCCTCGGTGTAGTCGGTGCTGACCACCCAGAGGCGCAGGATGTCGGCGCCGTACTTGTCGCAGACCTCCTGCGGGGCCACCACGTTGCCCAGCGACTTGGACATCTTGCGGCCCTGCTCGTCGAGCGTGAAGCCGTGCGTCAGCACCGCGTCGTAGGGCGCGCGGCCGCGCGTGCCGCAGCTCTCCAGCAAGGAGGAGTGGAACCAGCCGCGATGCTGGTCGGAACCTTCAAGATAGAGCGAGGCCGGCCACTTCAACTCGGGCCGCTGCTCCAGCACGAAGGCGTGGGTCGAGCCGGACTCGAACCACACGTCGACGATGTCCCTGACCTGCTCGTAATCGTCGGCGCGGTAGGCGTTGCCGAGGAAGTCCTGCGCCGGGCGGGCGAACCACGCGTCGGAGCCTTCCTTCTCGAAGATGTCGGCGATGCGGTTGAACACATCGGCGTCGCGCAGGATGGCGCCGTTGTCCTTGCGGACGAACAGGGCGATCGGCACGCCCCAGGCGCGCTGGCGGCTGATGCACCAGTCCGGGCGCTGCTCGATCATCGCGCGGATGCGGTTCTCGCCCTGGGCCGGGAACCACGTCGTGTCGGCGATCGCCTGCAGCGCCGTCTTGCGCAGGTCGTTCGTCTCCATGGAGATGAACCACTGCGGCGTGGCGCGGAAGATCAGCGGGGCCTTCGACCGCCAGGAATGCGGGTAGCTGTGCTTGATGCGGCCCTTGGCGAGCAGCGCCCCGACCTCCGCGAAGGCCTTCAGCACCGCGCCGTTGGCCTCGCCCGGCTTGCCTTCGGCGGTGTAGACGCGCAGGCCGGCGAACAGCGGGACGTGGTCGTAGTAGCGCCCATCCTCGCCGACCGTCTGCGGCACCTCGATGCCGTTGGCCTGACCCAGGTGGAAGTCGTCCTCGCCGTGGCCCGGGGCGATGTGGACGAAGCCGGTGCCGGCGTCGGTGGTGACGAAGTCGCCGGCCAGCAGAGGCACCTTGAAGTCGTAGCCGCTGCGGGTCAGCGGGTGGTGGCAGTAGCCGCCGGCCAGACGCGAGCCGGGGAAACGGTGCAGCAGCCGCGCGTCCTTGATCTTGGTTTCCTTGAAGACGCTCTCGGCCAGCGCGGTGGCGACGACGAGACGCTCACCGACCTCGGCGAGGCTGCCCTCCTCGACCTCAAGGACCTTGTAGGTCGCGTATTCGATCTCGTCGCCGAAGGCGATGGCGCGGTTGCCCGGCAGGGTCCAGGGGGTGGTCGTCCAGATGACGATGTTGGCGTCGTCGACCTCCGGCGCGGGCGAGCCCCAGATGGCGAAGCGCGCGAAGACGGTGGTCGAGGTGTGGTCGTGGTATTCGATCTCCGCCTCGGCCAGCGCGGTCTTCTCCACCACCGACCACATGACCGGCTTGGCGCCCTTGTAGAGGCCGCCGTTCATGGCGAACTTGTGGATCTCGCGGACGATCTGCGCCTCGGCGGGCAGGGTCATGGTCAGGTACGGGTCGGCCCAGTTGCCCTCGACACCCAGACGGCGGAACTCGCCAGCCTGCACGTCCACCCACTTCTGGGCGAACTGGCGGCACTCGGCGCGGAACTGGTTGAGCGGAACCTCGTCCTTGTCCTTGCCCTCGGCGCGGTACTTCTCCTCGATCTTCCACTCGATGGGCAGGCCGTGGCAGTCCCAGCCGGGGACGTAGTTGGCGTCGAAGCCCTGCATCTGGCGCGAGCGGACGATGACGTCCTTCAGCACCTTGTTGACGGCGTGGCCGATGTGGATGTTGCCGTTGGCGTAGGGCGGGCCGTCGTGCAGGACGAACTTCTCGCGGCCCTTCGCCGTCTCGCGCAGCCGCTGGAAGAGGCCCATGTCCTCCCAGCGCTTCAGCAGCTCCGGCTCCTTGGTGGGCAGGCCGCCGCGCATGGGGAAGTCGGTGCGGGGCAGGAAGACGGTGGACTTGTAGTCGCGGGTCATGTCGGGGATATCCTGAACCTGAAGCAGAACCGTCGGGCGGCAGCGGTCAGGCCCCCGACGCACGCACAAACGAGGCGGTCCCGGCCCCCCTCAGGAGGCCGGGTTGGTAATTCGCGCCATACGCGCCATGACCCACGCCGGATGCAGCATCGCGCGGGATATTAGCGGTGTGGGCGGTGCGGTCAAGGCGCGGCGCCTCCGGGCGGCGTCAGTCGAAGCTGGCCTTGCCACCATGGGCGGCAGACCAGGTGACCGGGTCGTTCAGGAACTTCTCGACCTCCGACAGGGTGTTCTCGTCGAAGTACCGGTTCTCGCGGGCGACCTTCAGCACGTCCCACCAGGTGCACAGCTCGTGCAGGCGGACGCCGATGCGGTCCATGTTGGTCTTCGACTGCGGGAAGATGCCGTAATGGAAGATCACGAAGCTGTCGGTCACGGTGGCCCCGCCGTTGCGCAGCGCCGTGACGAAGTTCTCCTTGCTCTTGCCGTCGGTGGCGAGGTCCTCGACCAGGATGACCCGCTGCCCCTCGGTCAGCACGCCCTCGATCTGGGCGTTGCGTCCGAAGCCCTTCGGCTTCTTGCGGACATACTGCATGGGCAGTTCCAGCCGCTCGGCGATCCAGGCGGCGAAGGGGATGCCCGCCGTCTCGCCGCCGGCCACCGCGTCGATGCTCTCGTAGCCGATCTCGCGCTCGATGGTCTGGACGGCGAAGTCCATCAGAGCCTTGCGGGCGCGCGGGAAGGACACGATGCGCCGGCAGTCGGTGTAGACCGGGCTCGCCCAGCCGGAGGTGAAGATGAAGGGCGTCTCGGCGTTGAAATGCAGCGCCTTGATTTCCAGCAGGATCTTCGCGGCGGTGGCGGCGATGGTAGCCCGGTCGGGCAAAGCGGCGGTGGTCATGGCCTAACGGCTCCCAGGGAGGCTCAAACTGTCCCGTGTGTAGCCCCCCGGCGTGCGAATCGCAATGGCCGGACCTTGCCGGTCAGCCCAGCCCGTGCCGGTTGGCCGGGATGAAGTCATCCTCCAGAATCTGGGCGAGGCTGTAGGGGCAATCGGTGGGAAGGGCTTCGGGCGCCACGCCGTCGAACAGCTCCAGGGCCTTGGCCGCCAGCCGGTGCCCCTGCTTCCACGCCTTGGGGAGAAGATCGGGCGCCTTGCGCGCCAGGGTGCCGCTGTCCTCCAGCGCGTAGACCGCCCGGCCGCGCTGCTCCACGACGCTGAGCATCCATTTGTTGCGTGGCGCCTGGGCGGGCGAGTGCTCCAGCTTCAACAGATGTTCGATGACGTGGGTGAGGGCGCTGACCAGCGCGTTTTCCTGGCTGCGGCCCAAGCTCTCGACCTCCTCCGCCAGATTCTCCAGATCCAACTCGGAGTTGACGCGAGTCTCCGCCATCCGACGAAGGGCTGCGGCCTGTTCCAGGGTCCAGGCGTACCAGTCGGTGTCGTAGAGGCGGCCGTCGGGCATGGGACCCTCCCGGTGGAAACCGTGCGTCAGGTTACCCTGGAACGCCGCGGGCGGTCCATATGGACTCACTTCTCCGGCAGCGCCAGCGTGATGCAGCGGGTCAGCACCGGGTTGCCGGTCATTTCGCGGTAGGCCTGGACGATGGCGGGCTCGGCGGCCTTGCACTGCTCCATCGTCTGGAACTCGATGGTGGTCGGGCCGCCCTGGTTCAGGATGAAGAGCAGGAGGATCACGCGGTCCATCGTCGCTCAGCCTTCCGACCGCGGTTCTTGGGCCAGAACGGTGCGGGCGGCGGCGGCGTCCTGGACGATCTGGTCCTTCAGCTCGTTGAAGCTGCCGAACTTGCGCTCCGGCCGCAGGAACTCGATGAGCTGCACGCGCAGATGCTGGCCGTAGAGGTCGCCGTCGAAGTCGAGGATGTGGGTCTCCAGCCGCTCCACCGTTCCGCCCACGGTCGGGCGGCGGCCCAGGTTGGCGACGCCGTCGCGCCAGACCGTGCCCGCCCCCTGGTCCACGCCGGTGCGCACCGCGTAGACGCCGAAGGCGGGGCGCAGATAGTCGGCCAGCTCGACGTTGGCGGTGGGGAAGCCGATGGTGCGGCCCTTGTGGTCGCCATGCTCCACGCGCCCCTCGATCTCCCAGGGGGCGCCGAGCAGCCGGGCGGCCTCGCGCGGGTTGCCGGCGACCAGCGCGTCGCGCACGCGGGTGGAGGAATAGACGCCCCTGGCTTTGTCGGCCACCGCGTCGTCGGCCACCGGCCCGACCTCGGTCACGCCGAAGCCGTGGGCCGCGCCGGCCTGGCGCAGCAGGGCGGGGTCGCCGCCGCGGCCGTGGCCGAACAGGAAGTCGTAGCCGCAGACGACGTGCCGCACGCCCAGCCCGGCCACCAGATCCTCCTGGATGAAGGCGTCGGCGCTCTTGTGCAGGAAGCTCTCGTCGAAATGGCAGACGAACAGCAGGTCGACCCCCAGCGCTTCGATGTGGCGGGCCTTGACGCGGAAGGGCGACAGGCGGAAGGGGGCGTCGTCGGGGCGGAAGACCGAGCGGGGGTGCGGCTCGAAGGTCATCACCGCCGAGGGCGCGCCGAGATCGCGGGCGATCCGCTGGGCGGTGGCGATCACCGCCTGATGGCCGCGGTGCACCCCGTCGAAGTTGCCAAGGGCGACGACGGCCCCGCGGGCGTCCTCCGGCAGGTCGGCGGTGTGTCGGAACAATCGCATGCGTCACGCCCTGATGGTCTGCGGGCCGCGGACGGCCCCCGAAAACGATGGCGGCCCGCCGGGGCGGGCCATGCCATGGGCGTCTTATATAGACCGGAGCCGGCGCGTGGTCTACGCACCGGCGACCGGCAAGTCATTTCACCTGTTAAAGGCTCGCCCGCCTCAAGCGCGTGGCGGGATCAGCCGCGCGACGGGACCATCAGCAGGGCCTCGCCCTCGATCACCACCGTCTCGCCGACGGTGCAGACCGTGCGGACGACGGCGCGGCGCTTCTCCGGGATGATCTCGGTGACGGTGGCGCGGGCGGTCACCGTGTCGCCGGCGCGGACCGGCGCCTTGAAGCGCACGGTCTGGCTCATGTAGATGGCGCCCGGACCCGGCAGCTTGGTGCCCAGAACGGCGGAGATGAAGCTGACGCTCAGCATGCCGTGGGCGATGCGGCCCTGGAACATGGTGCCGCTGGCGTATTCCTGGTTCAGATGGACCGGGTTGGTGTCGCCGGAGATGCCGGCGAACAGCACGATGTCCGCCTCGGTAACCGTCTTCGCGAAGGACGCCGTCATGCCGACGGTCAAATCCTCGATGCAGTGGCCCTCGTTGTCCTTCAGGACTTGGCGAACATCATCCATACCGCGGTTCCTTTTCAACAAGCACCGGCCAAGCGGTGCGACAACACGTATGGTGCAACGCGATATATGCACTGCAACCACGTGATGGCAACACGACTCGCCTGAAAATGTGAAAAAACCGCTAACCTCTTTCGAAAGAGGAGGCAGTCGAGACGCTCCGCCTATTTTCGGTAACCCGCCGATTTCAGAACCGTGACAGTAAAAGAGCGGGATGGGGCCGGTTAATATGTGTACTGACAATTCGCCCTGCTGCAGCGCGGAATGCGCGGCGACTCGGGGGCGGACGGCTTGACTTCGCGCCGCCGCGGCCAACCGTCACCTCTCATCTCCCTGAACCGCGACGGAATCCGACCCATGCTCCACCGCTTCGCGCTGGTCACCGGCGGCACCTCCGGCATCGGCGCCGGCTTCGCCCGCGCCCTGTCCGCCGACACCGGCCTCCTGCTGGCCGCCCGCAACGCCGAGGCCCTCAACACCGCCAAGACGGAGCTGGAGGCCGCCGGCCGCCGGGTGGAGGTGCTGGCCACCGACCTGACCACCGACGCGGGGCGGAACGCCCTGATCCAGAAGGCGGAGACGCTGGAGATCGACCTGCTCATCAACAACGCCGGGTCCGGCGCCTTCGGGCCGGTGCTCGACAACAGCCCGGAGGCGGAGCGGACGACGGTGGAGTTGAACGTGGTGGCGACCACGGTGCTGACCCGCGCGCTGCTGCCCGGGATGATCGAGCGGGCGGCCCGCGACGGCCGGCGGGCCGGGCTGATCCTGCTGTCGAGCACGGCGGCCTTCCAGCCGATCCCCTTCCTCGGCACCTACTGCGCCAGCAAGAGCTTCGTCCTGGCCTATGGCGAGGCGCTGGCGACGGAGCTGAAGCGCAAGCCGGTGGATGTGCTGGTGCTGTGCCCCGGCGCCACCCGCACCGCCTTCGGCAAGCGCGCCGGCTTTGCCCTGAACGCGCTGCCGGGGGCCGCCGATCCGCTGGACGTGGCGCGGGAGGGGCTGCAGGCGCTGGGGCGCCGCACGGTGCATGTGCACGGCTTCGGCACCCGCAACATGCTGCGCCCCTTCCTGTGGTCGCGCCACGCGGCCTCGGACGGGCTGGGCGCGCTGCTGGCCGCTTTCGACCGAGGGCAGCGCGCCGGCCGGTCCGGCCGGTCCGGCCGTCCGCCGCGCGAGGGGGCTTAGCGGTCGGACCCCGAACCGCTCTGCTGGTCGGCCTTGGACGATCCTGAGAGAGCGGCGCCGCTGCCCTTCTTCTGGGAACCGGGCTGTTCCGCCACTTGCGTCTGGTCGGCCTTCTCGGCCTTGGCCTCGACCTTCTCCTTCACGGCCTCGGTCGGCTGTTCGGATGGCTTGGCCTCGACGCGGACCGGAGCCACCCCGTCCTCGATCATGTCGAGCTGCTTGGCGGCCTTCTTCGACAGGTCGATGACCCGCCCGTCCACATAGGGGCCGCGGTCGTTGACGATGACGTCGATGCTCTTGCCGTTGTCCTGGTTGGTCACGGTGACCTTGCTGCCCAGCGGCAGCTCGCGCGAGGCGGCGGTCGGCTTGTTCTGATCGAATCGCTCGCCGCTGGCCGTCTTCTTGCCGTGGAACGAGCCGCCGTAGAAGGACGCCTCGCCCTCATGGACGATCACCGGCTCGCCTTCGTCCGTGCGCTCCACGGTGATCGGTGGCACCGACGCGTCCTTGGGGCTTTGCGATTTGGAGGAGGGCTGGGCCTGGGCGGCCATGGGGGACAGGGTCAGGGACAGGGCGCAGAGCGCCATGGACATTGTACGCGCCATGTGCATTCGAATGTACCTCCCATTGGACCTCGACAACACCCGTGGAAGGACGGGGGTTCCATCAAATGGCCACCGGGTGGCCGGCGGATGGCCGCCGGACGCTGGACCCGCCCGGTGCGTTGATGCTTCAATCGTCCCGTCAGCGAGGGAGAGCGCAGGAATGGCCGTGAGCGTGGCGGATCTGGGTGTTGAGCCACGATTCGGCTGGATGACGATGGCGGACGGGACCCGGCTGCGCACCGCCCATTGGACGGCCGCCGCCGCCACCCCGCGCGGCACCGCGCTGCTGCTGACCGGCCGCGCGGAGTTCATCGAGAAATACGCCGAGACGGCGGGGGAGATGCTCGCCCGCGGCTTCGAGGTCTTCGCCTTCGACTGGCGCAACCAGGGCCTGTCCGACCGGCCCCTGCCCAACCGGCAAATCCATCACCTGGACAGCTTCGACACGCTGGCCGGCGACCTGCACGAGGTGGTGGAGCGGCTGGTGAGGCCGCGGCAGCGCGGTCCGCTGCTGCTGGTCGCCCACAGCATGGGCGGGCTGGTCGCCCTGATGGCCCTGCTGCGCAACCCGGCCCTGTGCGACGCGGCGGTGCTGACGGCGCCGATGTTCGACATCTTCACCGGCCCGGTGCCGCGCCGCATGGCGGTCTGGCTGGCCGAACGCCTGTGCGCCCGCGGGCGGGCCGCCGAATACGCCTTCGGCCAGCACGATTACGACCCGGTGGAGGGGCTGTTCACCCCCGTCAACCCGATCACCTCCGACCCCCGCCGCTACGCCACCTACCACGACGCCTTCCGCGACCGGCCCGAGCTGCGGGTGGGCGGGGTCAGCTTCGGCTGGGTGCGGGCGGCCCTGCGCGCCGCCGATCACATCCGCTTCACCGCGCCGCTGGAGCGGGTGACGACGCCGATCCTGCTGCTGAGCGCCCCGGCCGACGCCGTCGTCCGCTCGGAATCGCACCGGCTGGCCGCCGCCCGGCTGGGCAACGCCGTGCTGAAGGAGCATCCCGAGGCCAAGCACGAGCTGCTGATGGAGCGCGACGACATCCGCGACCGGGTGTGGGCCGACGTCGACGCCTTCCTGGCGGCCCTCCATCTGTAAGTCGGGCATCTGTAAGTCGGGCATCCGTAAGCCGGGCTGTGCTAGGTCCTTGGTATGGGCGCCCGCGCGCCCACATGAGGGACGCTTTGCGACCGCTTTTCTGTTCAAGGGTCTGCCTTCCATGTCCGATTTCTGGAAAGAGTCCGGTTTCCATCTGCTGACGCGCGACGCCGACGGTTGGCTGGCGGTCACGCCGGACTTTCTGCGCGCCTATCTGATGCGGCCGGAGATGCGCCCGCCCGAGGACGCCTGCGAGACCGAGCACACGCTGTTCGCCGGCCTGCTCGACGATCCCGCCCGCCCCGTTCCGCCGGGCATGGTGGAGGCGCTGGCCGACGCGGACGCGCGCGAGAACTGGGCGGTCTGGCTGGGCTTCCGCGACCGGCTGCTCGCCGCCGGCACGGTCGAGGGCTGCTACCTCCGCCTGTTCCGCGAGGGCGCGCGGGGCGTGCCGGGGCTGTTCATCGACCAGATGGCTCATGTGGTCCTGCGCAACCTGCTGGACGGCACGCCGTCGGGCCTGCGGGCGCGGGCGGGGGAGCTGTTCTTCCGGCCCCAGACCGTGTCGGTGGACGACGGGCGCGTCCGGCTGGCCGACAGCGAGACGGTGGAGATGCTGGCCGCGACCGGCGGCTTCGGCAGCCTGGGCCGGCTGGTGGTGGAGGCGGGGACCGCCCCGCGCTCCGTCGATCTCGACATCCTCGACGAGACCAACCACCCCCGCTACTGGGAGCGCGATTCGCGGCACGACACCGTGCTGGACGTGACCTTCGCCGCGGCCGGGCTGGATGCGCTGTGCCGCGTCCTGGAGGGCTGGGTGAAGCACTTCCTGGGGGTGGCGGTGTCGATCCATCCGGTGCAGCGGATCAGCGACGACCGCTGGGTCTGGCATGTCGGGCTGGACGGTGAGGCCACGGCGATCCTCAACGACCTCTACAACGGGGCCGAGGTGGGGGAGGAGCGGCTGGCCCGCATCCTGTCGCTGTTCCGGCTGGAGTTCGCCGACCCCGCGGCCATGCGCGCCGACATCGCCGGGCGGCCGGTCTATCTGGCCCTGGCGATGACCGCCGACCGCAAGCTGCGCCTCAAGCCGCAGAACCTGCTGGTCAACCTGCCTCTGGCGCAGATGAACTGACCGGCAATCCTATAACCATACTGTGCGTGTGACTATCTGTCGCCCCGGCCGTGGGTGGGCGGCGGCTTATAAGGATGTTTCCTGAAGGGGGAAACATCATGCAATTAAACACAACGCAGCCGAAGACGATGAAGCCGAATCTTGCCGATCCGCGTTGGGAAACGATGGCGTGGCAGGACGGCTTCGGCGTCGGGAACGCCGTGATCGACGCCGACCACAAGCGCCTGTTCGAGCTGTTCAACGAATTCGTCACCGCGGTGAACGAGTTCCGCGCCGACAGCGAGATCCAGGACGTGCTGAGGGACCTGCTCGACTACACCGACACCCATTTCGACCGGGAAGAGACGCTGATGCGCGAGCACGGCTATCCCGACTACGCCGCCCACAAGGCGCTGCACGACAGCTTCGTCCGCCAGCTGCACGACGTGAACAGCGCGCTGGACGCGGGTGGGGAGAAGGGCGCCTTCGTGCTGGGCTTCCTCGCCAAATGGCTGTCGGGCCACATCCTGGGCGTGGACACCAAGCTGGGCGCCTACCTGCGCGAGCGCGGGGTGGAGGCGTAGAGCCTGATAGCCCTCTCCCCTCTGGCTGAAAGCCAGCACTGCGGCGGCAGGCGGATGCCTCTGGCATCCGCTGAGAGCCGGTGAGGGGGGCGCGTGGCGATACGTCCGGCACAAGCGCAACCCCCTCACCCTAACCCTCTCCCCAGAGGGGAGAGGGAATATGGGTGGCTGCGCTTTACTGCTTGTTCGGGTCGCCGCTGTGCTTCGGGCCGCGGTTCAGCGAGGTCATGCTGTCGCTGTACTGGAACTCCGGCATGTCGCGCACGCTCGCCTGGGTGACGTCGCGCAGCGTGATCGGGCCGTTGCCCGGCAGCACGTCGGCCAGCGCGATGTCCGCCGCGATCTCCTTGCCGCCGATGCCGAGGAAGCCGCCGCTCTGGATCACCAGGAGTTGCGCGTTGCCGTCCGGGCCGAGGATCACGTCGGACACCTTGCCGACCTTTTCGCCGTCGGCGCCGATCACCGTGCGGCTCATCAGATGCTCGACGCTGGCGCCGCCCGTGGCGTTGCCCGTGGTGGCGTTGCCTGCGGAGCCGGCCGGGCGGGCGCTCTGCCCCTGGTCCATGATGACCGAATTCGGGGCCTGGGAACTCGGGGCCTGGGTGGAGCCGCCGGTGCCGGTCTGGGCCGCGGCGGCGCCGGTCATCAGCGCCAGGGCGGACAGGGTCGCGATCACCGTCTTGTGCATGGAAGATCTCCTCGTTGCACGAAACCGACCCTTCCAACACCGGGAGGGCGGAAAAGGTCACGCGGGGCCGCCTGTGACATCCTGGGGCGACTCGGGGTGCTGTCGGGGAGCCCCGCCGTGGGGCTGGTCCAGCGGGCAAAAGTGGGGTTGCGGAGCGGGGGATCGGGAGAAGGGCGTACCGCCGATTCGCTCCCCGTGACTCCTGCGGTCGAAGGGTCCCGGCGACCCCGCGAACGTGGCGGATTCCTTACGGGAATCGGTCACCGGAGGCTTTCGGCGAGGGACTAGATGTGGGGGTGGGCGGATTTTTTCCGGGAACCCGCGGCGGCTTGGCCCGTTGACCTGACGCGCCATATCTAGGAGGTAGGCCCGCGTCAAGCACACAATATCTTGGGTCGGGTCTTGCTTGGTCCAAAGCTTGAGGCTAGGATGCGCACCAACATACAGGGTGTTGCGTTCGTCAGCCAGCGCGAGCTGCGCCGCACGGAGCGCGACACCTTTGTTCGCCAGCCAGAGGGAGCACGAGTCACATGCGGGTCCAGCGTCGTTTCACGAAAGAGGGTCAGGATGCTTACGCCGCTCTCGGCTTCCGCCGCACGACGAGCGAGATCCGCAACCCTGACGGCTCTGTGGTCTTCCAGCAGACGGACATCGAGGTTCCCGAGAATTACAGCCAGGTCGCCAGCGACATCCTGGCCCAGAAGTACTTCCGCAAGGCCGGCGTTCCGGTCGCCCTGAAGGCGGTCGAGGAGAACACCGTCCCGTCCTGGCTGTGGCGCAAGACCGCCGATGAATCGGCTCTGTCGGCGCTGCCGAAGGAGAAGCGCTATTCCGGCGAGAAGTCGGCCAAGCAGGTCTTCGACCGTCTGGCCGGCACCTGGACCTACTGGGGCTGGAAGGGCGGCTATTTCGACACCGAGGCCGACGCCCGCGCCTTCTTCGACGAGATGCGCTTCATGCTGGCCGCCCAGATGGCGGCCCCGAACAGCCCGCAGTGGTTCAACACCGGCCTGCACTGGGCCTACGGCATCGACGGCCCGAGCCAGGGCCACTTCTACGTCGATTTCAAGACCGGCCTGCTGACCTCGTCCGCCTCGGCCTACGAGCACCCGCAGCCGCACGCCTGCTTCATCCAGTCCGTCGCCGACGATCTGGTGAACGAGGGCGGCATCATGGACCTGTGGGTCCGCGAGGCGCGCCTGTTCAAGTACGGCTCCGGCACCGGCTCCAACTTCTCCCGCCTGCGCGGCGAGGGTGAGAAGCTGGCCGGCGGCGGCAAGTCGTCGGGCCTGATGAGCTTCCTGAAGATCGGCGACCGCGCGGCGGGCGCCATCAAGTCGGGCGGCACCACCCGCCGCGCGGCCAAGATGGTCACGGTGGACATGGACCACCCGGACATCGAGGCCTACATCGACTGGAAGGTGACCGAGGAGCAGAAGGTCGCCGCCCTGGTCACCGGCTCGAAGATCTGCCAGCAGCACCTGACCGCCATCATGGCCGCCGCCCAGGACGGCCAGGACCCGAAGGTCAACAAGGAGCTGAAGAAGGCCATCGTCGCCGCCCGCAAGGCGCAGGTGCCGGAGAACTACGTCCAGCGCGTGATCCAGTTCGCCGGCCAGGGCTTCACCAGCCTCGAGTTCAAGACCTACAACACCGATTGGGACTCCGACGCCTACCTGACGGTGGCCGGTCAGAACTCCAACAACTCGGTGCGCATCTCCGACGACTTCATCCAGGCCGTCCTGAACGACGACGAGTGGAAGCTGATCCGCCGCACCGACGGCACGGTCCACCGCACGCTGCGCGCCCGCGATCTGTGGGACAAGGTCGGCTACGCCGCCTGGGCCTGCGCCGATCCGGGCGTGCAGTTCGACACCACGATCAACGACTGGCACACCTGCCCGGCCTCGGGGCGCATCAACGCCTCGAACCCGTGCTCGGAGTACATGTTCCTCGACGACACGGCCTGCAACCTCGCCTCGCTGAACCTGATGTCGTTCCGTCTGAAGGACGGCTCCTTCGACGTCGAGGCGTTCGAGCACGCTTGCCGCCTGTGGACCATGGTGCTGGAAATCTCGGTGCTGATGGCGCAGTTCCCGTCCAAGGAAATCGCCCAGCTCTCCTACGAGTTCCGCACGCTGGGGCTGGGCTTCGCCAACCTCGGCGGCCTGCTGATGTCCTCCGGCCTGCCCTACGACTCGGCGGAAGGCCGCGCCTACTGCGCCGCCATCTCCGCGGTGATGACCGGCGTCGCCTACGCCACCTCCGCCGAGATGGCGCAGGAGCTGGGCGCCTTCCCGGCCTATGAGCAGAACCGCGACCACATGCTGCGGGTCATCCGCAACCACCGCCGCGCCGCCTGCGGCGAGATGGAGGGCTACGAGGGCCTGTCGGTCAAGCCGGTGCCCTTCGTCGCCGACGAGTGCCCGGAGCAGGAACTGGCGATGGCCGCCGTCCGCGCCTGGGACATGGCGCTGGAGCTGGGCGAGCAGCACGGCTTCCGCAACGCCCAGGCCACGGTGGTCGCCCCGACCGGCACCATCGGTCTGGTCATGGATTGCGACACCACGGGCATCGAGCCGGACTTCGCCCTGGTGAAGTTCAAGAAGCTGGCCGGCGGCGGCTACTTCAAGATCGTGAACCGTCTGGTGCCGGAGGCCCTGCGCACGCTGGGCTACACCGCCGACGAGATCGCCGCGATCGAGCGCTACGCGGTCGGCCACGGCACGCTGAAGGGCGCGCCGGGCGTCAACCACGAGACGCTGGCCGCCAAGGGCTTCCCGGCCGAGCTTCTGGAGAAGCTGGAGGGCAACCTCGCCACCGCCTTCGACATCAAGTTCGCCTTCAACCGCTGGACGGTCGGCGCCGACGTCATCGTCGACACGCTGGGCATCCCCGCCGAGCAGATGGACGCGCCGGGCTTCGACCTGCTGACCGCTCTCGGCTTCACCAAGGCCGAGCTCGAGGCGGCGAACACCTTCTGCTGCGGCGCCATGACGCTGGAGGGCGCGCCCTTCCTGAAGGACGAGCACCTGCCGGTGTTCGATTGCGCCAACCCCTGCGGCCGCATCGGCAAGCGCTTCCTGTCCTGGGAATCGCACATCACCATGATGGCCGCCTCGCAGCCCTTCATCTCCGGCGCCATCTCCAAGACCATCAACATGCCGAACACGGCGACGGTCGAGGAGTGCAAGGACGCCTACCTGCTGTCCTGGCGTCTGGGCATCAAGGCCAACGCGCTGTACCGCGACGGCTCGAAGCTGAGCCAGCCGCTCTCCGCCGCCCTGCTGGACGACGAGGAGGACGCGGTCGAGGAGATCGTCGAGGCGGCGAACGCCACCCGCACCCAGATGGTCTCCGAGCGCATCGTCGAGAAGGTCGTGGAGCGCATCATCGAGCGCAAGCGCACCGAGCGCGAGCGCCTGCCGCACCGCCGCAAGGGCTACACCCAGAAGGCGACCGTCGGCGGCCACAAGATCTACCTGCGCACCGGCGAGTATGAGGACGGCCGCATCGGCGAGATCTTCATCGACATGCACAAGGAGGGCGCCGCCTTCCGCTCGCTGATGAACAACTTCGCCATCGCGGTGTCGATCGGCCTGCAGTACGGCGTGCCGCTGGAAGAGTTCGTGGAGGCCTTCACCTTCACCCGCTTCGAGCCGTCGGGCATGGTGACCGGCAACGACACCATCAAAATGGCGACCTCGGTCATCGACTACATCTTCCGCGAGATCGCCATCTCCTACCTGGGCCGCACCGATCTGGCGCACGCCACGCCGGAGGATCTGGTGCCCTTCACGGTCGGCAGCGGCGACAAGCAGGGCGACCTGCCGGACACCGAGGCGGTCCAGCCGTCGGACATCGTCCGCAAGGTTGCGTCGACCGGCTATGTCCGCAACAACCTGCGCGTCCTGAACGGCGGGCAGACCCAGCGGGCCTCGGCCGCCGCGGCCCTGGCCGCCAGCTCGGTCCAGGCCACGGCGTCCGCCGCCCACGCGGCGGTGGTGGCCAGCCCGGCGGTCGGTGCGGCGGTGGTCCATGCCGGCGGCACGGCTCCGGTCGGCGGCACCACCGGCACGTCCTACGGCGGCAGCAACAGCGACCAGCGCTACGACCGCATCCGCGAGGCCCGCGCCCGCGGCTACGAGGGGGATCAGTGCGGGGAGTGCGGCAACATGACGCTTGTCCGCAACGGCACCTGCCTGAAGTGCGACACCTGCGGCTCCACCACGGGCTGCAGCTGAGGCCAGCCGGCTCCATCCCCGGCATGGCGTGGAAAAGGGGAGGTCCTCGGACCTCCCCTTTTTTCATGCGGCCTTTTTGTGCGCGCTCCGGTGAGAGCGCGCTCCGGCGGGATCAGACCGGGATGTTGGGGAAGACGCGGCCGGACAGCTGGACATCGGCCAGTTCCGCCGGGATGGCGTCGCGCTCCTTCAGCCAGCGGGCGAACTGGCGGTCCGCGGAATTGATGTGCAGCATCAGCCATTGCGGCAGGAAGGTCGCCAGATACTCGGCGATGTTCTCCTCCGGCACGTTGCCGGTGGTGAAGGCGTGCAGCTGCTCCCACGCCAGGGAATGCTGGACGAGATGGTCGGCCAGGAAGGGATAGCCGGCCTCCTCCATCACCTTCTGCTCGCTGGCGAAGTGAATCTCCGTATAGACCACCGCGTCGGCCAGCGTGCGATAGACCTCCTCGCGGGAGCGGCCTTCGGCGACGGCGACATGGAACGCCTGGACCAGCGCGATCCAATGCTTGTGCTGCTCGTCGATGTCCTCGACGCCCAACGCAAGATCGTCGCTCCAGACGAGATCCTGAAAATTCTCGGTGGGCATGTCCATGATCGCGATGACTCGGCTTAAGGTGGTGGAAGCCTGGGCATCATAAACACGGTCGTATGTGCATCAATGGTTTGAATTGAGATAAATTGTCGCGGTTTCGGCCATGATCCGGAGCGCGCAGGCGAGGGGCTGCGTCCTTGCCGGAAGCCCGTTGCGGGTCAATATGCGGCCCAGTGACGACACAGCCGACGGGATGCGCCATGCGCCGTGCCATGAACCGCCGCCTCCGCCTTTTGCCGCTGCTCGCCGCGCTGGCGCTGCCGCCCCTCCACGCCGCGACCGCCCAGGACGCGGCGCCCCAGAACGCCCCGGCCCGGACCGAACAGCGCCAGGAACAGCGCCAGGACGGGCCGAAACCGGCGGAGCGGGCCGGCGGCGGCTTCGACGCCCAGCGCAGCGAGACCAGGCATCAGCTGCCTTTGCCCTCCGGACCACTCGCCTACACGGCGGTGGCGGAGTTCCTGCCCCTGCGCGACGGTCCGCGCGAGGAAGCGGCGGCCCGTGTCTTCACCGTCACCTATACGCTGGATGGGGGTGCGCCGGATGGGGGCACGCTGGACGGGGCGCCCCGCGGCCGGCGGCCGGTCGCCTTCGTGTTCAACGGCGGGCCGGGGGCCTCCTCGGCCTATCTGCACCTGGGCGCCCTGGGGCCGAAGGTGGTCGGCTTCAACGACGACGGGTCGCTGACCCGTCCGCCGGCCCCGCTGCTCGACAACCCGGACAGCTGGCTGGCCTTCACCGATCTGGTCTTCGTCGATCCGGTCGGCACCGGCTACAGCCGCGGCATCCGGCGTGACGGTGGCAAGGAGGAGGGCGCGCGGCGGGACGAGGACCCCGGCAAGCGCTTCTGGTCGGTCGACGCCGACAGCCGGGCCATGGCGGAGATCGTCCGGCTCTGGCTGACCCGCAACGGGCGCTGGGAGTCGCCGAAGTTCCTGGTGGGGGAAAGCTATGGCGGGTTCCGCATCGCCAAGATGGCCAACCGGCTGATCGACGACACCGGCATCGCGGTCAACGGGCTGATCATGGTGTCGCCGGTGGTCGATTTCGCCACCATCCGCGGCGGCGGCGGGCTTCTTGTGCCGGCGCTGCGGCTGCCCTCCTACGCCGCCTCCGCCGCCGCCAACGGTCTGGTCGCCGGGACCGCGGAGCAGGCGGCGGAGGCGGCCGAGCGCTACGCCCTCACCGGATACCTCACCGGGCTGGCCGGGCTGGACTACCGCCGGCCCGGCGCGGCGCAGGGCTTCTTCGCCGAGGTGGCGCGGACCACCGGCCTGCCGGAGGAGCTGGTCACCCGTTTCCGCGGCGAGATCCCCACCGACGTCTTCGCCCGCGAACTGCTGCGTGGGAAGGGGCGGGTGGCCAGCGTCTACGACGGCACCTTCACCGCCGCGGACCCCGACCCGTCGGCGGCGCGCCTTCCCTTCGATCCCTTCCTGAAGGGCACGGTGCCGACCTACACCACCGCCTTCGCCGCCTACGCCCACGAATGGCTGGGCGTGCGGACGGAGGTGCCGTTCGAGCTGCTCAGCGACCGGGTGAACCGGGGCTGGGAATGGCCGCGCTCCGGCCAGCCCAGCGCCGTGGACGATCTCCAGACGGCCCTGACCCTGCAGCCCGCGCTGCGGGTGCTGATCGCCCATGGGCGCACCGACCTCATCACTCCCTACATGGCGTCGCGCTGGGTGGCCTCCCGCCTGGAGCTGCCGGAGGGGCAGGCCGACCGGGTGGCCGTGACGGTCCATGAGGGCGGGCACATGATGTACACGCGGGCGCCCGAGCGCGCGAAGCTCGCCGCCGACGCCCGGGCCCTGATCGAGGCCGCCCTGCGGTAGGGAGCGCGGGTGTCCAAAGGAAAACAGGCGCCCCGGTGGGGGCGCCTGCTGCGCAATGCCTTGCCTCGGCCTGTGGTCGCCGGCTGGACCTTGCCGGTTAGAACAGACGCAGGATCGACTGCTGCGACTGGTTGGCCAGCGAGAGGGCGATGGTGCCGAGCTGCTGACGGGTCTGCAGCATCAGCAGGCTCGCGCCTTCCTCGTTCTGGTCGGCCAGCGTCAGCTTGTTGGCGCCTTCGACCAGCACGTCGCTGAACTCCTTGGTGAAGGTTTCGCGGGTCGTGATGATGTTCAGGTTGGTCGACAGCGTCTGCGAGGCCGACCGCAGGGTCTGCTTCGCGTAGTCGATGCTGGCGACCGCCTTGTCGATGTCGGCGCGGTCGGTCCAGTCGTTCTGCGCGTAGTCCAGACGCAGGCCCTGGCCGCTGGTGCTCAGGTTCTGCGACTTCACCGTGATCGCGTTGGTGTTGCGCTCGTTGAGCTGCACCGTCAGATCGTTGGAGGTGTTGGCGTCGGTCACCTGAACCGAGACCAGGTTGGCCGCCGAGTTGGCCGCCGCCGCCTGCTTGATGCTCTTCTGGTCGACGTTGAAGCGCACCGTGCCGGTGTCGAACGCGAAGGCGTTCTCGCCTTCCGACAGCTTGCCCTCGCCGCGCTTGGCCATGCCGTCGCGGGTCACCGTGGCGCCGCTCAGGTTGCTGACCTGGATCTGGATGTCGACCTTCTTCTCGATGGTCGAGATGCCGTTGCCGTTGTTGGAGGCCTGCTCCAGCAGCTTGCGGTCCACCACGAAGGACACGACGGTGCCCGACGCGAAGCTCTCGGAGATGCGCTTGGTCAGGGCGTTCTCGGCGGTGGCCTTGACCGTCATCTCGCGGGCGGCGTTGGTCGTCGTCGCGCCGGACAGCGTGATCGTGCCGGTCGTGCTGACCGTGACGGTCTGGACGTCCTTGCCGCTGAGGCGGCCGTTGGCGCCCAGCGCGCTGTTGATCGACGCCTTGAGCTGGTTGGCGATGTTGATGCGGGCGGTCTGGCCCGTCGCCACGTCGCCGGCGGTGGCGGTGTAGGTGAAGGTCTGGTCTTCGACGGTGATCGTGAAGCTGTCGCCCGCCTCGATCGTGCCGCCCATGGTCACCTGGGTGACCTGCGGCGTGCCCGTCTTGGCCGCCGTGGTCGTGTTGGCGGCCATGGTCTGGCTGTTGTCGAAGTAGGTGATCGTGCGGGATTCGTTGCCGTCCGTGATGATGAAGGACCGCTCGCGGCCCGACGCGCCGCGGACTTCGATCTGCACGTCGGAGAAGCTGCCGAGCGTGGTGGCCATCGTGCCGGACAGCTTCAGGCCGACCAGGCCGTGGGCCATTTCGGCGCTGTTGATCTCGCCGGCCGCGCCCTCGATGGAGCCGTCGCCCTTGATGCGCACCGAGTAGGTGTCGGCCGACACCACGTTGGTGACGCGGGCGTTCTCGATGCCCTGGATGGTGTTGACGGCGCGGCGCGACTCGCTGGTGGAGTCCATGCGCAGCCCGTTGCCGGCCAGCAGGTTCTTGCCGGCATAGCCGCTGTCGCCGGCCAGCTTGTCGATCTGCTCCTTCAGCGCGTTGAACTGCGAGGCCAGCGTCTTGCGGGTGGCGACGGAGCCGGCGTCGGTGCCGAGCGCGGAATAGGCGGCGGTGGTCAGGCCGCGCGCCTGCTCGATCATGCTTTCGATCGCGGTCACGCCCTTGTCGGCGGCCTTGATGGTGCTGATCGACTGACCCATGGCGTCCTTCAACGACGACAGGTCGCCGGCGCGCTGGGTCAGGCTCTTCGCTGCGAAGAACGAAGTCGGGCCGTCGAGCGCCGAGTTGATCTTGTTGCCGGTCGAGAGGATGTTCTGCTTGACACCGATCTTGTCGTTCACGCTCTGCAACTGCAGCAGATTCGTGCGCATTGACGCGGTGAGAGTGACGTCGTTGATGGCCATGGTTCCAAGTCTCCTTCTGAGGCTCGCCCCGCGGCTGGTGCTTGAAACCGAAGCGAGGCAACGTGCATTTGCGCGACCCTCCCCTATCAAGACCCGTGCCAATTCGCGGAATAGCCGGTAACCTATTGATTCTATGGATTATGATTGCGGCTTGGGCGGCTGGCGGGCTCTGGCTGGCAGGACGGACCTTCCTACGGCGGTGGAAAGTTTTGCCGGGCAGAAAGGGTGTTGCGCTCCGGAGTCCGGGACAAAACTTCCCAGTTGGCGGCCCGCTTGGGGTGCCGCTAAGCCCTTGGTGCCGGCAGCGGAGGGGGCTATCGTCGGGGGGCGCATCCATCGGGGCGCCATCCACAGGGGCGTTCTCGGCGCCCGCAACGAGGACGGAGGAACGAGCATGGCCGGACGCATCGAGGCGCGGCTGAAGGAATTGGGGATCGAGCTGCCGCAGGCGGCGGCTCCGGTGGCGGCCTATGTGCCCTACACCCAGTCAGGCAACACGCTCTACGTGTCGGGGCAGGTCACCGTATGGAACGGCGAGCGCCGCTTCGTCGGCAAGCTGGGGCAGGACTTCACGGTGGAGCAGGGGCAGCAGGCGGCGCGGCTGTGCGCGCTGAACATCATCGCCCAGGCGAAGGCGGCCTGCGGCGGCGATCTCGACCGGGTGGTGCGCGTGCTGCGGCTGGGCGGCTTCGTGAACGGCACCCCGGACTTCCACGACCAGCCGCTGGTCATCAACGGCGCGTCGGAGCTGATGATGCAGGTGTTCGGCGACGCCGGGAAGCACGCCCGCGCCGCGGTCGGTGCCCCGTCGCTGCCCGGCAACGTGGCCGTCGAGGTGGACGCCATTCTCGAACTGGCCTGATCCGGGGCTCCGGCCGGGGTGGGCGGACCTCTTGCCGCGGCGCGGCAAAGCGCCCACCTCCCTCGGCGTACCCGTGAAGGAGAGAGCATGCCCGACGGCAAGGACACCGGCCCAGGCGCCGGGGAGGCCATCACCGTCAAGGTCCTGACCGGCATCGGTCTGGCCGATCCCCAGGAATGGGACGCCTGTGCCGGGCCGGACAACCCGTTTCTCAGCCACGCCTTCCTGCTGGCGCTGGAGGAATCGGGGTCGGCCACCGGCCGCACCGGCTGGCAGCCCAGCCACCTCGTTGCCCTCGACGGGACGGGGCGGATCATGGGCGCGGTGCCGCTCTATCTGAAGAACCATTCCTACGGCGAGTATGTCTTCGACCACGCCTGGGCGCACGCCTACGAGCGGGCGGGCGGGCAGTATTATCCGAAGCTGCAATGCGCCGTGCCCTTCACCCCGGTGCCGGGGCCGCGTCTTCTCGTCCGGCCCGGCGCCTCGACCCACGGGACGGAGGCGGTCGCCGGCGCCTTGATCCAGGGCATGGAGGAGGTGGCGCGGCGCTACGGCGTCTCCTCGGTCCACGTCACCTTCCCGGAGGAGGGCGACTGGCGCCGCCTCGGCGCGGCCGGCTGGCTGCTCCGCGAAGGCGTGCAGTATCATTGGGAGAACCGCGGCTACGCCAGTTTCGACGACTTCCTGGGAACCCTGAACAGCCGCAAGCGCAAGGCCATCCGCAAGGAGCGGCGCGAGGTGGCGGAGAGCAGCGTCCGGCTGCACAGCCTGACCGGCGCCGACCTGAAGCCGGAGCATTGGGACGCCTTCCACCGCTTCTATCTGGAGACCGCCGACCGGAAATGGGGCGGCGGCTATCTGAACCGCGCCTTTTTCCGGTTGCTGGGCGAGACCATGGCCGACCGGGTCATGCTGGTGATGTGCGAGGACGGCGGGGAATGGGTGGCCGGCGCCCTGAACCTGATCGGGGCCGACGCCCTTTATGGCCGCAACTGGGGCTCCGACGGGAGCTACCGCTTCCTGCATTTCGAGGCGTGCTATTACCGCGCGCTGGACTTCGCCATCGAACGCGGCATCGGCCGGGTCGAGGCCGGCGCCCAGGGGGAGCACAAGATCCAGCGCGGCTACCTGCCGGTGCCGACCTACAGCGCCCACTGGGTGGCCGATCCCGGCTTCCGCCGCGCCATCGCGGACTATCTGCGCCGCGAGCGGCCCGGCGTGGCGGCGGAGCGCGAAGCGCTGATGGAACTGTCACCCTACCGCCAGGATGGCGTGCCGGAGCAATAGGGCCGGATCAGTAGGCAACCCGGATCAGTAGGGAATGCGGTCGGGCCGGGCGGCCCATTCGTCGAAGACGGCGCGCGCCTCGTCGGCCAGCAGGCGCTGCATGGGGATCGCCCGCTGCTCCAGCGGCATGGCGATTTCCGTGTAGAGGAAGGCGTCGTCGAAGCCGATGGCCGCCGCGTCGTCGCGCCCGTTGGCGTAGACGATGCGCTCGATCCGCGCCCAATAGATGGCCGACAGGCACATTGGGCAGGGCTCGCAGCTCGTGTAGACGGTCGCCCTGGCGAGGCTGAAGCTGCCGAGGTCGCGGCAGGCGTTGCGGATGGCGACGACCTCGGCGTGCGCCGTCGGGTCGTTGCTGGAGGTCACGCAATTCCACCCCTCGCCGATGATCCGACCGTCCCGCGCGATGACCGCGCCGAAGGGGCCGCCGGCGTTGCCCTGCATGTGGGTGCGGCTGAGCGCGATGGCGCGGCGCAGGCAATCGGTGTCGAAACTCGTCATGCTTTCCCTCTTCTGAACCCCAACCGCGTTGTCGTTCAATCGTTTAGTGACTGTTTCACGGCCCAGGCCCGGCATGCGCGCGGGGCATTGCAGGGACGGCGGACGATTGGGGATTTCTCCTTTACTGCCCCTGCGCAAGGCGTAGTGTGGGCCGGACCAGCCGACCGACGGACCCGCCCGATGACCGACCGCACCATGGAATTCCTGAAGCAGGTGCGGGACCATCTATTCTATCTCAAACTGAGGCCGGGCGGTGTGCGCCTTCAGGCGAAGGGCGTCGATCTGTCGAGGCTGCGGCTGAAGGGTTTCAACCTGCAAACGGCCATCCTCACCCAGGGCAACTTCTCCGACGCCCAGCTCGAGGAGGTCAGCTTCGCCATGTCCGACCTGTTCGGGGCGAATTTCAGCCGGGCGAAGCTGGTGGGGTCTTCCTTCGCGCGGGCGGACCTGCGCGGGGCGAACTTCCTGAAGGCCGACCTGACCCGCACCGACTTCGAGGGGGCCGACCTGCGCCCCGGCCAGATCATGGTCCACCGCGCCGGGCGCGAGGACGAGGAGGAGGAGCGGCGGCCCGCCAATCTGACGGACGCGCGGATGGACGGCGTCAGCTTCAAGGGCGCCGACCTCAGCCACGCCGAGCTGGCCAACGCCTCGACGGCCGGCGGCGACTTCAGCAACGCGAACCTGTTCGCCGCGAATCTGGCCGGGGCCGACCTGACCGAGGCGAATTTCAGCGGGGCCAAGATGAAGCGCGCCGTGCTGAACGGCGCCAACCTGACCCGCGCCGTCCTGCGCAACGCCGACCTGCGCGAGGCGACCCTGCGCAACGTCGACCTGACCGTGGCCGACACCCAGGGCGCCAACCTGAGCGGCGCCGTCTACATGCGGAACGCCGACGCCTTGCCGACGCCGGTGCGCAGCGTGCTGGACGCCCACATCCTGTGGATCAACAGCGGCGGTGGGGCCGGGCTGCGGGCGGACTTCACCGGGATGGACCTGCGCGGGCTGGACCTCACCGCCTGCGACCTGTCGGGCGGGGTGTTCCGCGACGCCAACCTGGACGAGGCCCGGCTGTCCAACGCCTCGCTCTCGCTGGCCGATTTCGGCGGGGCGAGCCTGCGCCGGGCGCGGCTGGACCAGGCGGTGCTGACCGGGGCGAACCTGAGCGGGGCCGATCTGACCGGGGCGGATCTCCACGGTGCCGACCTCGGCATGGTGGACCTGCGCAACCCGGACGGCACCCCGACCGGGCGGAGCTGGCCGGCCAACCTGACCGGCGCCACCCTGACCGCCGCCGACCTGCGCGGCGCCCGGCTGACCGGGGCCAAGCTGGCCGGCGCCAGCTTCGAGATGGCCAACCTCGCCTCCGCCGACCTGCGCGGCTGCGACGACGCGGCGGCGAACCTGTCGAAGGCCAGCCTGATGGGCGCCCGCCGCGGCCCGCTGGACGCGCGGCCGCCGCGCGACGGCGGCGGGCCGCTCATCGCCCTGTAGCCACTACTTCCAGGCGGCGAGCACCGCGGCGGCGGTGGACTCGCGCAAGGGGGCGCGCTCGGGCGGCGTGCCGCCGTCGACGCGCAGGCCCATCAGGGTCTCCACCAGCGGCTCCGGCCCCGGCGTGACGCGGATCTGGCCGCGGGCGGCGATGTGCGGGTGGTCCGGCATCTCCGCCAGCGTCGGCAGCGCCTCGAAGCAGCAGTCCACCGGGTCGAGCAGCGCCTTCCAGTCGGCGAGGCTGCGGCTGGCGAACAGGGCGTCCAGCTCCGCGATCAGGGCGGTCTGGGGCAGCGGGTCGCCCTGCCGGGCGATCCAGTCGGGGTGTCCCACCGCTTCGCAGAAGCCTTGCCAGAACTTGGCCTCCAGCGCCGACAGGGTGGCGAAGCGGCCGTCGGCGGTGCGGTAGATGCGGTAGCAGGCGGCCCCGCCCGACAGCAGCGCCTCGCCGCGGGCCGGGACCTCGCCGCGGGCGTCGGCGGTCAGGTTGAAGCCCTGCCAGCCCAACACCGTTTCCATGATCGACAGGTCGAGGAAGCAGCCCTCGCCGCTGCGCTGGCGCCCGAACAGGGCGGCGACCACCGCCAGCGCCGCCTGCTGGGCCGACGCGAAGTCGGCGACCGGCGGGTGGCTGATCGAGGGGCGGTCGGGCGTGCCCGAGGAATCCAGCCCGCCGCCGACCGCCATGTAGTTCAGGTCATGGCCCGCCCGCCGGGCGTAGGGACCGCTGCTGCCCCATCCGGACAGGCTGGCGTGGACCAGCCGCGGATTCAGCGCGCGCAGCCGGGCGTGGCCGACCCCCAGCTTGTCCAGCACGCCGGGGCGATAGCTTTCCACCAGGGCGTCGGCGCCGGCGATCAGCGTCTCGAAGGCGCCGCGGTCGCCCTCGTCCTTCAGGTTCAGGCGGATGACGGTCTTGCCGGCGTTGAGGAGCTTGTAGGCGGCGGTCGTGCCGTCGGCGTCGGTGGGACCCATCTGGCGCAACGGGTCGCCGCTCGGAGCCTCCACCTTCACCACCTCCGCGCCGAGGTCGGCGAGCATCTGGGCGGCGTAGGGGCCCGGCAGATACTGGCCGAGGTCGATGACGCGCAATCCGCTCAGGAAGGGCAGGGGCATGGTGCGTTTCCTCATTCTTCGTTTTTGGGCTTCGTTTTTGGGCTTCGTTTCTGGGGCTTTGTTCTGGTGGCGCCGCCGGGGAGGAGTGTCCGCGATGGGGCGTCCGGAATGCAACCGTCCGCCCTTCACAATCGTGCCGCCTCCACCGTCGATATGAGACCAATGGTCAGGAGGAAAACATGTCCGCGGGCAAAGCTCCCAAGTACAAGGTCTACAAGGATCACCGCAACGAATGGCGCTGGACTTTCCACGCCGCGAACGGGGAAGCCATCGCCGTCAGCAGCGAAGGCTACACGGCCGAGCGCGACTGCCTGCACGGCATCGCCCTGATGAAGAGCTCCAGCGACGCGGTCGTCCTGGTCGAGGAGTGAGCACCGGGTTACCGGACAAAAAGAAAGGGGGCCTTGCGGCCCCCTTTTTCGCGTTGCGTGCGACGCGGCGTCACTCCGCCAGTTCGTGCACGACCTCGTCCTCGTCCTCGTCGCCGGAGCGCCGCTTGCGCGACCCCTCGGTGTACTCGAAGGCGGGCTTGTCGTCCTTCACGGTGACCTTGACCAGACCGCCCTTGGCGAGCTTGCCGAACAGCAGCTCCTCCGCCAGCGGCTTCTTCAGGTGCTCCTGGATCACGCGGCCCAGCGGACGCGCGCCATAGAGCGGGTCGTAGCCCTTCTTGCCCAGCCACTCGCGGGCCTGATCGTCGAGTTCGATCGTGACGCCGCGGTCCTCGAGCTGCGCTTCCATCTGCATGATGAACTTGTCCACCACGCGGTTGATGACCTCCTGGGTCAGCGGCGCGAAGGGGATGATCGCATCCAGACGGTTGCGGAACTCCGGCGTGAACAGCTTCTCCACCGCTTCCATGTCCTCGCCGACCCGACGCTCGCGCTCGAAGCCGATGGCCGGCTTGGCCATGTCCGAGGCGCCCGCGTTGGAGGTCATGATGAGGATGACGTTGCGGAAGTCCACCGTCTTGCCGTTGTGGTCGGTCAGCTTGCCGTGATCCATGATCTGCAACAGGATGTTGAACAGATCCGGATGCGCCTTCTCGATCTCATCGAGCAGCAGCACGCAATGCGGATGCTGGTCGATGGCGTCGGTCAGCAGGCCGCCCTGGTCGAACCCGACATAGCCCGGAGGGGCGCCGATCAGACGGGAGACGGTGTGCCGCTCCATATACTCCGACATGTCGAAGCGGGTCAGCTCGATGCCCAGCGTGAGGGAGAGCTGGCGGGCCACCTCGGTCTTGCCGACGCCGGTCGGGCCGGTGAAGAGGTAGTTGCCGATCGGCTTCTCCGGCTCGCGCAGGCCGGCGCGGGCCAGCTTGATGGCGGAGACCAGCGCGTCGATGGCCTTGTTCTGGCCGAAGACCATGGTCTTCAGGTCGCGCTCCAGGTTGAGGAGCGTCTCCTTGTCGTCGCGGCTGACCGACTTCGGCGGGATGCGGGCGATCTTGGCGACCACCGCCTCCACGTCCTTGACGGAGATCTTCTTCTTCCGCTTGTTCTCCGGCAGCAGCATCTGCGCGGCGCCGACCTCGTCGATGATGTCGATGGCCTTGTCCGGCAGCTTGCGGTCGCCGATGTACTTCGCGGACAGCTCCACCGCCGAACGGATCGCGTCGTTGGTGTAGCTCACCCGGTGATGCTTCTCGTAGTAGGTCTTGATCCCCTGGAGGATCTTGATCGCATCCTCGACCGTCGGCTCGTTGACGTCGATCTTCTGGAAGCGCCGGACGAGCGCCCGGTCCTTCTCGAAATAGTTCCGGTATTCCTTGTAGGTCGTCGAACCGATGCAACGCAGCGAGCCGGAGGCGAGGGCCGGCTTCAGCAGGTTCGAGGCGTCCATCGCACCGCCCGAGGTCGCACCGGCGCCGATGACCGTGTGGATCTCGTCGATGAAGAGGACGGCACCTTCCGTGGCCTCCAGTTCGGAGACGACGGCCTTGAGGCGCTCTTCGAAGTCGCCGCGGTACCGCGTACCGGCGAGCAGGGAGCCCATGTCGAGCGCGAAGATGGTGGCGCCCTTCAGCACCTCCGGAACCTCGCCATGGACGATGCGGCGGGCCAGCCCCTCGGCGATGGCGGTCTTGCCGACACCGGGGTCACCGACATACAGCGGGTTGTTCTTCGACCGCCGGCACAGGATCTGGATGGTCCGTTCGACCTCCTGCTCCCGTCCGATCAGCGGATCGATCTTCCCGCTGGCCGCCTTCTTGTTCAGGTTGACGCAATAAGCCTCTAGGGCTTCGCTGCCTTTCTTCACGACCTTCTCCGCCGCCGCGTCCTCGTCGGCTCCGGTAACGCGCTTCGCTTCCGAGCGGCCCGGGGCCTTCGCGATTCCGTGAGAGATGTAGTTCACCGCGTCGAAACGGGTCATCTCCTGCTCCTGCAGGAAATAGACCGCGTGGCTTTCGCGTTCAGAGAACAGGGCGACGAGCACATTTGCTCCCGTCACCTCTTCACGCCCCGACGACTGGACGTGGATGGCCGCGCGTTGCAGCACCCGCTGGAAGCCAGCCGTCGGCTTAGCATCATCGGGCCTGTTCGTGATCAGGTTCGCAAGCTCGTTGTCGAGGTAATCCGAGAGTTCGGCGCGCAGTCGGTCCAGATCGACCCCACAAGCGCGCAAGACGGCCATGGCATCGGCATCCTCGGTCAATGCGAGCAGCAAGTGTTCGAGCGTCGCGTATTCGTGCCTGCGCTCGTTCGCATGGGCCAGGGCTCGGTGCAGCGTCTGTTCCAAGTTACGCGACAGCATCTGTGGCCTTAATCCTTTTCTAGCGTACATTGCAGCGGATGCTGGTGCTGGCGTGCAAAGTCCATCACCTGCGTGACTTTCGTCTCCGCCACCTCGTAGGTGAACACGCCGCACAAGCCCACACCCCGCCGGTGCACATGCAGCATGATCCGCGTAGCCTCCTCGCGCGACTTGGCAAAGAAGCGCTCCAAGACATGAACGACGAATTCCATAGGTGTGTAGTCGTCGTTCAACATCAAGACCTTATACATCGAGGGCTTTTTAGTCTTAGGCTTGGTTTTGATGACCACGCCCGTGGTGGTGCCCTCGTCGCCGTGCTTGTCGTTTTCGGCCATGGTCTCAACAGGTCAACATCGCGATGTACGTCGCATGAATGATATGAGAACTCCGGGCGCGGTGGGAAGGGGCCGTTTTCGGTGAGTCCCCATTTGGGAGAGGCCCATTCGGAACAAGACCTGCCCGGCTACCCCGGAATTGGTGGAAGGCATTTGAATTTGCGGCAGAACTGCCGCACCGGCGTGCCAAAAATGGCACGGCCCGCACCCTGTAGATGTCCCTCGCGCCCAAAAGAAACAAGCCCGGCGGTCTGCACCGCCGGGCTTTCCCGGAACTTCACAACGCCGTGAGGCGGCAGGATTTAAAGCGGTACCGCCTTGCGCCGTCCGCACCCCCGGACGATAGCGTCCCGGGGGTGGCGGAGGTGGGAGCCGCCCCGGCCCTGCGGCCGGGCCTGTGGGATTGCGGGCTCCGGGACATTTTGTCTCAGGCTGACGTCTGGGACCGGCCTGGATCAGGCGGCCTTCGCCGCGACCGGCTTGGCCAGCGTCTCGACCGTGACCTGGAGGCGGTCGTTGATCGGCGCGAAGGCGTCCTTGGCGGTCTTCAGCGACAGCTCCTGCAGCTTGGCGCTCTCCTTGACGAAGGTCTCGAAGCTCGCCTTGGCGAAGCTGCTCTGCAGCTCGACCAGTTCCTGGACGGTCTTGACGGCCAGCAGGGCCTTGCCGGTGGCGGCGCTCTTCTCCAGCGAGGACTGGGTGAAGGAAGCGACCTGCTTGCCGGCTTCCTCGGCGCCCTTGGCGACGATGGTGCCCGACTTCACGACGGCGTCGACGTTGCCCTTGGTCAGGGCGGTCAGCTCGTCGAAGCCCTTGAGGATCTGGGCCGAAGCCTTCTCGAACTGCTCCTGCTGGGCCTTGACCAGGCCGTCGACGTTCAGCTTGGCGGCGGAGACGGCGTCTTCGAAGGTCTTGGTGGCGGCGGCGAACTTGTCGGTCATGGAACGGCTCCTCGAATTTCATCGGGTTGACCCGCGCCGGACCCACCGATTGGCGACCGCGCGGATGATCCGACCAACGACCCCGTGGCTTCGGGCGTCGGGTCGATGTTGCAATGCAACATGACTAAACTTAGGGCAGGTTCCCGTGGCTGTCAACGGGTTTTTGTGCGGTGCACAAAAACTTTGACGCGTCCTTGCCGGCCCCTTCACGCGCGGAGCCCGGCCGTCGGGAAACGGCCGGGCTCCGTGGTTTCGCCGTGTGGGCGGATCAGGCCGCGATCGGCTTGGAGAGCGTGCTGACGGTGACCGACACGCGGTCCTTCAGCGGGGTCAGGGCCGCCGTCGCGACGCGGGTGCCGATGCCCTGGAGGCGCGAGGACTCCGCGACGAAGGCGTCGAAGCTGGCCTTCACATACTCGCTCTGGAGATCGACGACCTCCTTCAGCGACTTGGCGGTCAGCAGGGCCTTGCCGGTGGTGACCGACTTGTCGAAGGAGGCCTGGGCGTAGGCGGTCACCTCGCGGGTCAGCTCCTCCGCACCCTGGGTGGCGATGCTGCCGCTCTGGATCAGCGCCTCGACGTTGGCCTTGTTCAGGGCCTGCAGCTCGGAGGAGATCTTCAGGAGCTGGGCGGACAGCTTCTCGACCTGCTCCTTGGTGGCGGAGGCGGTCTGCTCGAACGTCTTCGCGGCCTGCTCCTGGCCGGCCTTGACGAAGCCCTCGACCTGCTCCTTGGCCTGGGCGGCGGCGTTCTCGAACGCCTGGGTGGGGGCGGGGGCTGGCTTGGCCTTCGTCACGGTCGTCATGCCTTGCGTTCCTTCCTTCGTCGAAGCCCGGCGCGCATCAACCCGGACCGGCGGACCGTCCGCCTGCGGGGCGCAGACCGGCTGCGTTGGGGAGGCCCGGACGGCTCCGGGCCCGAAAATGCTGCAGTGCAGCAATGGCTAAACTATGGGCAGATGTCCGTGGAGTCAACAAAGAATCTTGTGCGTCGCACAATATATCAGTTGAGCCCGGTCCCTTTGCTTGGTGGGTACGGTGCAAGCTCCACCGTTCCGCCCCATGGGAAATCCGATCCACTTCGGCTCGACTGGGCGGAGCCTTTACGAAAGCTTTACCGCCAATCCTGCCCAATCATACCCTGCCCGCCGAAGGGACGCGCTTCGGCCAAAGGTCAGACCAACCGCGGCGGAACGTCGCAGCTTTCAGTTCGGGAACGTTCTTTCATGACCTATTGCCTCGGCATCAAGACCCGCGACGGCCTGATCGGCCTGTCCGACGGGCGCATCACCAGCGGCTCGCAACTGTCGTCCGCGCGCAAGGTGACCATGGTGGGCGGCGGCGGCGACCGCTTCTTCATCCTGAACTCCGGCCTGCGCAGCGTGCGCGACAAGACGCTGGCCTACCTGCGCCGCGACATGTCCCGGCGCCGCGGCGAGACCTACCCGACCATGTTGGACGCGCTGTCGGCCTTCACGGCCTGCCTGCGGCAGGTGGCGGCGGAGGACAAGGAGGCGCTGGAGGCGTCCAAGCTGGCCTTCAACCTGCACGCCATCATCGGCGGCCAGCTCGCCGAGGACCGCGAGCCCTACATGTTCCTGGTCTATCCGGAGGGCAACTGGATCGAGGTGGACGAGCGCACGCCCTACCTGTCGATCGGCGCCACCGCCTACGGCAAGCCGATCCTCGACCGCGCGCTGTCCTACAACACGGACATGCGGACGGCGCTGAAGATCGCCTACCTGTCCTTCGACAGCACGCGCTTCTCGTCCAACGACGTCGGCTTCCCCATCGACATGGTGACCTTCAACGCCCAGGAGCGGCTGTGGCGCCAGTCGAACTTCGACTACGACGATCTGGTCGAGCAGCGCCTGTGGTGGAACCGGAACATCACCGAGCTGGCCCGCCGCATGCCGGACGGCCCGTGGGTGGGCACGCTGCTGGCCGCCGGCGCGCGGGCGGATGTCGCCGAGGAAGAGGTGGTCTAGTTTCCTGCCCCCACCCCGGCCCTCCCCCTTGCGAAGCGGGGGAGGGCCGGGGTGGGGACCCGGGGTGGGGACAATGTCAGCCCTGCCCGCTACTTCCCGGCGAACAGCCAGGAGCCGAAGGGCGCGGTCGGGCCGACCAGCCCGTCGCGGCCCACCTGGACCTCGAACACCACGCCGGCGCTGTCCACCTGTCCGCCGGTCGGCAGGGTGCGCGGCGCGTCCTGCGGGCGCGGCAGGGCGGGGTAGGGCACGCCGGTCCCCTGGCCGCTGCCCTCCAGCTCCTTCAGCGGCCCGTCGAACCGGATGTCGGAAAAGCGGTCGGACGGGTAGGGGTAGGCGTTGAAGAACCAGCTTCCCCGCCGGCAGCCGTTGATCAGCCAGTAGACGCCGTTCGACGGCAGGCGCACCCCGCTCGGCGCCGGCTCGAAGGCGCCGCTCTCGTAGAGGCGCAGGACGAAGAGGGCGAACTGGCGCGGCGACAGCTGGGCCTTGGCCACCGGGCCGCGGGCCACCGCCGCCGGGTCGTCCAGATCGATGCGGGCGAGGTCGGTGGCCTCCAGCACGCGCGCCTCGACCAGCGCGCCGCCGGTGCCGCGGTCGCCGACGATGTCGTAGGTCCGCACATGCTTCTGATAGTCGGCGTTGAAGACCAGCCGGTAGCGGTCGGTCTCCCCCTTGGTGCAGGCGGCGCGCAGGTCGTCGCCGTTGAGGTAGCTGACCCAGGTGAGCTTGCGCGCCACCGGGTTGTCGGTCGGCCCGACCGAGGCGCAGCCGGCGAGCAATCCCGCCGCCGCCACCGTCAGCCCCGCAATCCTGGCAAATCTCCCTCTTCGTCCGTCCCGTGAAACAGCGCGCGGAGTCGGCGGGCGTCGCTCGGGCGGGCGGGTCATGAGGTGCCTCGCGTCCAATCGGGAGGGGAAAAGGTCCTGCGCTTCCGGGAAGATGGATCGGCGGTCGCGCTCCTTCAACGCGGTTCGCCCCGTACGGGTCCGTGCCTCATCCAATTTCGTCACAGCGCTGCCGAAGAAATCGAAGCGGCAAATTAACGAATTGTCGCTAGACACTGATTTCCATGGAATTTACCATTGCGCCAAACAGCAAGTATTAGCCTTTGGCGGGGGCATCATGAACGTAACGGGCCAGACCGTTCGAAGCCTGCTTTTGGCGTTCGCTTGGCGCGGGCGCGAAACGGAGGGGGAACAGGCCACAGAACGTTTGGCGAATGGACGTTCGACTCTGAGAAGTGCCTTCGGCATTACCTCTTTCGTTCGAGCGCTGCGCGGACGGAGGCTGTGCGGCGCCCTGGCGGTGCTGGCGGTGACCGTGCTGGCGCCGCTGCCGGCGCTGGCCGCGAAATACGCGGCGATCGTCGTGGACGCACGCACGGGCGAGGTGCTGCACGAGGAGAACGCCGATACCCTCACCTACCCGGCGTCGCTGACCAAGATGATGACGCTCTACCTGACCTTCGACGCGCTGGACGAGGGGCGGCTTCGGCTGGACCAGGCGCTGCCGGTGTCGGCCTGGGCGGAGGCGCAGTCGCCGACCAAGCTCGGGCTGCGCGCGGGCAAGACACTGCGGGTGGAGCAGGCGATCCTCGGGCTGGTCACCAAGTCGGCCAACGACGCCTCGGTCGTGCTGGCGGAGGCGCTGGGCGGCAGCGAGGCCAAGTTCGCCGAGATGATGACCCGCAAGGCCCGCGAGTTGGGGATGCGCAACACCGTGTTCCGCAACTCCAACGGCCTGCCGAACATGCAGCAGGTGACCACGGCGCGCGACTTCTCCATCCTGTCGCGGGCGATGCTGTCCGACCACTCCCGCTATTACCCCTATTTCAGCCGCCGCGCCTTCGTCTATGGAGGGCGCAGCCTGAACAACCACAACCGGCTGATGTCGCGCTACGAGGGCATGGACGGCATCAAGACCGGCTACACGGTGGCCAGTGGCTTCAACCTCGCGGCGTCGGCGGTGCGCGACGGGCGGCGTCTGGTCGCCGTGGTGCTGGGCGGCAAGTCCGCGGCCGCGCGCGACGCCCGCATGGAGGCGATCCTCGACAAGGCGTTCGACAAGCCGAGTCGCGGGTCTGAGGCGCCGGTCGTCGCCCGCGCTGGCGACGAGGACGCGCCGCGCGTCACCGCCAAGGGCAAGCCGCCGGCCAAGGCGGAGACCATCGCGCAGCTCGCCTCCACCGTCTCGACCCCCGCCGCGGTCCGTCCGCCGGCCCGCGCCCGCGACGAGGACGCCGAGTCATCGAAGGCGGACGGGGCGAAGGCGGACGGGTCGAAATGGGGTGTGCAAATCGGCGCCTTCTCCACGCGGGAGGCGAGCAACCGGGCGCTGACCCAGGCGACCAAGCAGGCGCCCTTCCTGCTGCGCGCCGCCAAGCCGGCGGTGACGCCGGTGAAGGCGAACGGCTCCACCGTCTACCGCGCCCGCATGGTCGGGCTGGACGAACGGACCGCCCGCAAGGTCTGCTCGGAACTGACCCGCAACGGACACCGCTGCGTTACGGTGTCGCCGAACGAGAAGCTGTAGCCGGCGCTTTTCCGCCCTATGAAAAAGGCGCAGCCCCGCGGCTGCGCCTTTTTTCGTGCCCGCGGAGCGGGGGCCGGTCAGGCGCCCGGCTCGTTGGCGTTCGGGAAGAACAGCGAATTGCCGTTGATCTTGTAGTCCGCGATGGCTTGCTGGCCCTCGGCGGAGACCAGCCAATCGACGAAGGCCTGCCCGTCGGCGGCCTTGACGTGGCTGAACTTGGCCGGGTTCACCAGCATCACGCCATACTGGTTGAACAGGCGCTTGTCGCCCTCCACCAGGATGTCGAGGTCGCCGCGGTTCTTGAAGCTGAGCCAAGTCGCGCGGTCGGTCATGGCGTAGCCGTTCACGGCGGCGGCGGTGTTCAGCGTGGCGCCCATGCCCTGGCCGATGGCGCGGTACCAGCCGTCGCCCGCCGCCGGATCGACGCCGGCGGTCTTCCACAGCGCCTGCTCCGACTTGTGGGTGCCGCTGTCGTCGCCGCGCGACACGAAGGGGGCCTTGGCCGCGGCGATGCCCTTCAGCGCGGCGGAGACGTCCTTGCTGCCGCCGACCTTCGCCGGGTCGGCCTTCGGCCCGACAATCACGAAGTCGTTGTACATGACCGGCTTGCGCTCGGTGCTGAAGCCCTCGGCGACGAACTTGTCCTCCGACGGCTTGTGATGGACGAACAGCACGTCGGCGTCGCCGCGCTTGGCGATGTCGATGGCCTGGCCGGTGCCCTTGGCGACCACGCGGACCTCGATCCCGGTCTTCTCCGTGAATTTCGGCAGGATCGACTTGAACAGCCCCGAATCTTCGGTCGAGGTGGTTGAGGCCACGGTGATGAAGCGGTCGGCGGCGGTGGACGGCTGAACGGAGCCGAGCAGCAGAGCCGCCGCGGCGGCGCATCCCAGCACGAAAGAACGGCGCAGCATCGGACTATCCCTCTCCATGGTCTTGCCCGCCTTGGTTGCGGGCTGTGGCGGCGACTATGGGAAAGTTCGAGCGGCTTTGCAAATTTTCCAGAATTGGCGTGCGAATGGCGGCTCAGGCTCGCCGCGTCTCCCGCACCATGGCGGCGGCGAGGTTCACCGACAGCGACAGCGTCATCAGGATGACGCCGAGGCCGAGCGCCAGCGGCAGGTCGCCCTTGCTGGTCTCCAGCGCGATGGAGGTCGTCATGACGCGGGTCACCCGGTCGATGTTGCCGCCGACGATCATCACCGCCCCGACCTCCGCCGAAGCCCGCCCGAAGCCGGCCAGCACGATGGTCAGCAGGCTCCAGCGCGCCTCCGACAGCAGGGTGCACAGGGTGGTCAGCGGCCCGGTCCCCATCACCCGCAGCAGGTCGCCATACTCCACCAGCAGATCCTCGACGATCTGGCGGGTCAGGGCGGCGACGATGGGCACGATCAGCACGGTCTGGGCCACGATCATCGCGGTCGGGGTGAACAGCAGCCCCAGCACCCCCAGCGGGCCGGAGCGCGACAGGATCAGATAGACGATCAGTCCCACCACCACCGGCGGCAGCCCCATCGCCGTGTTCAGGAACAGGGTCACCGCGCGCCGTCCCGGAAAGCGGAAGGCGGCGACGGCGGCGCCCAGCGGCAAGCCGATCAGGGCCGACAGCAGCACGGCCGTCAGGCTGACGCGCAGCGACAGGCCGACGATCCCGACCAGACCGGGGTCGAAATCGGCGATCAGGTGGAAGGCGGTGACAAAGGCCAGACCGAACTCATGCATAAGGATACTCGTGCATACCAAGCGCTCGCGCGTCAAACCGGGGCCGCATCGCTTCCGTCTTGCGGGAGCCGATCATCCGCCGCTTGCCCCGGCGCGCAATCTTCCCCACTCTTCCGGTTATGGACCTCTCGGAATTCACCATAAGGCCGGACCCGGCGAATCCCAAGCTGACGGAGCGCGTTTCCGGGCTGGATCAGGACGGGCGCCCGGTGGAGGCGTCGGTCACCGTCGAACGGCCGCTGACGCTGTACCTGAACGGGCAGGAGATCGTCACCATGATGACGATCGCCGACTACCCCGATTATCTGGCGGTGGGCTATCTGCTCAACCAGAACATGCTGAAGCGCGACGACCAGATCACCGGCATCGACTACGACGAGGAGATCGACACCGTCGTCGTCCGCACCGAGCGCGCGACGAACTACGAGCAGAAGCTCAAGAAGAAGACGCTGACCTCCGGTTGCGCCCAGGGCACCGCCTTCGGCGACGTGATGGAGACCTTCGAGTCGGTGCGGCTGAATCCCGACGCGCGGCTGAAGACCTCCTGGATCTACGCCCTGTCGAAGAAGATCAACCTGACTCCCAGCCTCTATCTGGAGGCCGGCGCCATCCACGGCTGCGTGCTCTGCCAGGACGACCGTCCCCTCGTCTACATGGAGGACGTCGGGCGGCACAACGCGGTGGACAAGGTGGCGGGCTACATGCATCTGCACGGCGTGCCGGCGCACGACAAGATCTTCTACACGACCGGGCGCCTGACTTCGGAGATGGTCATCAAGACGGTGCAGATGGGCATCCCGATCCTGATCTCCCGCTCCGGCTTCACCGCCTGGGGGGTGGAGCTTGGGCGGCAGGCCAACCTGACCATGGTCGGACGGGCCAAGGGCAAGCGCTTCCTCGCCCTGGCCGGCACCGACCGGCTGGACTTCGACGCCGACCCGGCCGCGGTCGGGGACGAGGGCGGACGCCACCAGCGCAAGGGGAGCCGCGATGACGAGTGAGGGCATTGCCGGCGTGCTGCTGGCCGGCGGCCTGTCGCGGCGCATGGGCGGCGGCGACAAGAGCCTGCGCACGCTGGGCGGGCGCAGCATCCTGGAGCGCATCATCGCCACGGTGCGCCCGCAGGTCGGGCCGCTGGTGCTGAACGCCAACGGCGATCCGGCGCGCTTCGCCGCCTTCGGCCTGCCCGTGGCGGCGGACGTGGTGGAGGGCTTCGCCGGGCCGCTGGCCGGGGTGCTGACCGGGATGGAGTGGGCGCGGGCCAACGCGCCGGACTGCCGCTGGCTGGCCAGCTTCGCCACCGACGCGCCCTTCATCCCCGGCGATCTGGTCGCGCGTCTGGTCGCGGCGGTGGAGCGCGAGGGCGCCGACCTCGCCTGCGCCCGCTCCGACGGGCAGGAGCATCCGGTCTTCGGGCTGTGGCGGGTGGACCTCGTCGGCGACCTCCGCCGCGCCATGGTGGAGGAGGACATGCGCAAGGTGGACGCCTGGACGGCCCGTCACCGTCTGGCGGTTGCCGACTTCGCCACCGATCCGGTAGACCCCTTCTTCAACACCAACCGCCCCGACGATCTGGCGGAGGCGGAACGGCTGATGGCGGCGGGACTGGTCCGATGAGCGAGACCTTGAACAAGATCGAGACGATGGCCCTGGGCATCGTGCTGGAGCGCCGCAAGGGCACCAGCGCCTGGGCGGAATGGGCGTGGCGTCCGGTGTCGGTGATCCCCGGCGCCCCGCCGGTCGATGGTCCCTGGCGGTTGCTGCGCGAGGGGGAGGGCTGGGCGCATTTCCACGCGGCGACCCTGCCGCTGGAGCTGTTCCGCAGCGACACCGAAGGCTACAAGCTGAACCTGTCGCAGGAGCCGCCGCGCCTCTGGGTCGTGCTGCGCCCGGACGAGACGGGCGAGCCGGGGGGCGTCGTGCCCTTCGTCGTCACCGCGTCGGCCCACGAATGCGAGGCCTATCAGGTCAGCGGCGTGGAGATGGTGGAGACGGTGCCGATGCCGCCCGAGGTCACGGCGCTGGTCCGCGACTTCACCGAGCAGCACCATGTGGATGTCCCCTTCGTGAAGCGCGAGCGCAAGCGGCACTTCCCGAAGCAGGGGTGATGGATTTCTGATGGGGTGCCAAGCCTTGCCCCCCTCCCGGCCTCCCCCCGCTCCGCAGGGGGAGGAGCTGATTCCCTCCCCTGCGAAGCGGGGGAGGGTTAGGGTGGGGGCAAGGTCCGGCAATCCCCGAGACACAGCATGACCGACGAATCCTTCCTCTCCCGCTGGTCCCGCCTGAAGCGGCAACCCGCCGCCCCCGCTCCGGAGCCGGTGGAGCCGCCGCTTGCCGAGGAACCGCCCGCGCAACTCCCGGTGGATGCGGCGGCTGAGACTGCCACGGAGCCCGCGCTGGACGCCGATGACCCGCTGAAGGACCTTCCGCCCGTGGAGGAACTGACGCTGGAGTCCGACTTCACGCCCTTCCTGCGGGCGGAAGTCCCGGATGACCTGCACCGTCAGGCGCTGCGCAAGCTGTGGACCTCCGACCCCGTCTTCGCCAACGACGACGGGCTGAAGGACTACGCCGACGACTACGCCAGCCTGTTCACCGGCTCCTCGCCGGTGAAGACGCTCTACCGCGTCGGCAAGGGCTTCCTCGACGCCGCAGAGGAAGCGGCGGAAAAGGCGGAGCAAGCAGCCGGCGGTGCGGCCGCGGACAGCGGCGCCGATGAAGACGGGAAAGAAAAAGCGGTGCTTCCCGAAGGTCCGGAGCCCGAGCAGGCCCCCTCTGCTTCGCAGGAACCGGGTATCGATATGATAAAAAGAGCATAGCGCCAGTCCAGCCCAAGTCGCGGTAAGCACACTTCTGAGTCAACCTTTGTTGACAAACACCGCGAATCTGCCCTTTAATATACCAATCCTGAACGTTAAGCCCCTGATATGGCGAGGCTTTTCGCAGGTGCAATATGAGGTTGTCGGTCCAGGGCGTCTCGGGCGCCGGCCCATGACGCCGTGAGCCTGCAACGGGCGAGCCAATGCGCCGCCGTTGTCGCGACGGGTGGGGCCGGGTGCCGGAGTTTTGCCGATCTGGTCCTTTCGTCGTGTCGGGAGGGATGAACGCCGTGTCCGTGACCGGTGAACACGATCCGTCGGCCCTGCCGCCGGAGGAGATGCAGCGGGCGCAGCTCTACGCGCTGCTGGCGCATCTGCTTGCCCGCCCGCCCGGCGGGGAGTTTCTGGCCGCTCTGTCGGCGCTGGACGGCGACGCGAGCCCGCTGGGGCAGGCGCTGAGCGGTCTGGCCGAGGCCGCCCGCGGCACGGACGCCGCCGCGGTGGAGGAGGAGTTCAACACCCTCTTCATCGGCGTCGGCGGCGGCATCCTGTCTCCCTACGGGTCCTACTATCTCACGGGTTTCCTTCACGAAAAGCCGCTGGCCGAGCTGCGCGGCGACATGGCTCTGCTGGGCATCGCCCGCGCCGACGATGTGAAGGAACCCGAAGACCACATCGCCGCCCTGGCCGAGATGATGGCGGGTTTGATCACCGGGGCCTTCGACGCCCCGGCCGATCTGGAGGCGCAGCGCCGCTTCTTCGACCGCCACATCGCCTCCTGGGCCGGCCGGTTCTTCACCGATCTGGAATCCACGCCGTCCGCCGCCTTCTACCGCGCGGTGGGCACGCTGGGTCACCGGTATCTGGAGGTCGAGGGGAAAGCCTTCGACATGGCGGCGTGACGGGGCGGCCTGAACAGGCGGCGGGGCCGCACACCGGCACCGCCGCCGAACAGACAGCAAAACAACGAGACCGGTCCACGACAAGGCCGGTCCGGAAACGCTCAAAACAAGGCCCGGAAACCGGGCGGCACATCGGTCTTCAGTCTCGGGGAAGCCGCGAAGAATAGGGTGAAGCTATGACGGACAAGAAGGAAAAGACCACGCTGGCGCGGCGCGACCTGTTCCGCGCGGCTGGATTGGGCGTCGGCGCGCTGGGCGTCGCCGCCGTGGGCGCCGTGGCGGGTGCCGAGCCGGTGCAGGCCGCCGAGCCCGCTCCCGCCCAGGGTTACCGCGAGACCGACCATGTCCGGACGGTCTACGAACTGAGCCGCTTCTAAGAAGGACCGCCGCACATGCTGACGAAGAAGAAAGCGGCCGCGTCCGGTGGCCGTTCGCTGTCGAAGATGGTTTCCGGCTTGACCGGCAACACCGTCGACCGTCGTTCGTTCCTCCGCACCTCGGGCATCGCCGCCGGTGGCGCCGCCATCGCCGCCACCATGCCCTTCGGCATGGTGAAGAAGGCCGAGGCGGTGACCGCCACCCCTGCCGCGGGCGCGCCGGTCAAGCTGGTCAAGAACGTCTGCACCCACTGCTCGGTCGGCTGCACGGTCACCGCCGAGGTGCAGAACGGGGTGTGGATCGGCCAGGAGCCGAGCTTCGACAGCCCGATCAACCTGGGCGCCCATTGCGCCAAGGGTGCCGCGGTGCGCGAGCACGCCCACGGCGACCGCCGCCTGCGCTACCCGATGAAGATGGTGGACGGCAAGTGGACCCGGATCTCCTGGGACCAGGCCATCCAGGAGGTCGGCGACAAGCTGCTGGCGATCCGCGAGAAGTCCGGCCCGGATTCGGTCTTCTGGCTCGGCTCGGCCAAGCACAGCAACGAGCAGGCCTATCTGATCCGCAAGTTCGCCGCCTTCTGGGGCACGAACAACGTCGACCATCAGGCCCGCATCTGTCATTCCACCACCGTCGCCGGCGTGGCGAACGTGTGGGGCTATGGCGCCATGACGAACTCGTACAACGACATTCAGAAGTCGCGCGCGATGTTCTTCATCGGCTCCAACGCCGCGGAGGCCCACCCGGTCTCCATGCTCCACATCCTGAAGGGCAAGGAGCAGAACAACGCCCCGCTGATCGTCGCCGATCCGCGCTTCACCCGCACCGCGGCCAAGGCCGACGAGTACATCCGCTTCCGCCCCGGCACCGACGTCGGCCTGATCTGGGGCATCCTCTGGCACATCTTCGAGAATGGCTGGGAGGACAAGGAGTACATCGCCAAGCGCGTCTACGGCATGGACGAGATCCGCGCCGAGGTCGCCAAGTGGACTCCGGAAGAGGTCGAGAAGGTCACCGGCGTTCCGGGCTCGCAGCTGAAGCGCGTCGCCCGCACGCTGGCCTCCAACCGTCCGGGCACGCTCGTCTGGTGCATGGGCGGCACGCAGCACCACATCGGCAACAACAACACCCGCGCCTATTGCGTGCTCCAGCTGGCACTCGGCAACGTCGGCGTGACGGGCGGCGGCACCAACATCTTCCGCGGCCACGACAACGTGCAGGGCGCCACCGACTTCGGCGTCACCTCGGACTCGCTGCCCGGCTACTACGGCCTGGCGGAGGGCGCATGGCGCCACTGGGCGCGCGTCTGGGACGTTCCGTACGAGGAGGTCCTGGCCCGCTTCAAGGACAAGAAGCTGATGGAGGCCACCGGCATCCCGGTGTCCCGCTGGTTCGACGGCGTCCTGGAAGCCAAGGAGAACATGGACCAGCCCGAGAGCATCAAGGGCATGGTCTTCTGGGGTCACGCGCCGAACAGCCAGGTCCGCCTGCCGGACATGAAGAAGGCGATGGAGAAGCTGGAGCTGCTCGTCGTCGTCGATCCGTTCCCGACGATGACCGCCGTCCTGTCCGACCGCAAGGACAACTTCTACCTGCTGCCCGCCGCCACCCAGTTCGAGACCGTCGGGTCGCGCACCGCGTCCAACCGCTCGGTCCAGTGGTGCGACAAGATCATGGAGCCGCTCTTCGAGGCGAAGACGGACCATGAGATCATGTACCTGTTCGCCAAGAAGTTCGGCTTCGCCGAGCCGATGTTCAAGAACATCAAGCTCCATGGCAACGAGCCGGACATCGAGGACACGACGCGGGAGTGGAACCGCGGCATGTGGTCGGTCGGCTACACCGGCCAGTCGCCGGAGCGGCTGAAGCTGCACATGCAGCATCAGGGCACCTTCGACAAGACCACGCTGCGCGCCAACGGCGGCCCGTGCGACGGCGACTACTACGGCCTGCCGTGGCCCTGCTGGGGCACGCCGGAGATGAAGCATCCGGGCACGGCCAACCTCTACGACACCTCCCTGCCGGTCGCCGAGGGCGGCGGCGCCTTCCGCGCGCGCTTCGGCGTCGAGCGCAACGGCGTGACGCTGCTGGCCGAGGGCTCCTACCCGGTCGGGTCGGAGATCAAGGACGGCTACCCGGAAGTCACCTACGCCATGCTCGACAAGCTGGGCTGGACCGGGGACCTGACCGAGGCCGAGATGGCGGTCATCCGGAAGATCGGCGGCGAGAAGATCGGTGCCGTGTCCTGGACCACCGACCTGTCGGGCGGCATCCAGCGCGTGGCGATCAAGCACGGCCTGAACCCGCCGGGCAACGCCAAGGCCCGCTGCGTCGCGTGGAACTTCCCGGACCCGGTGCCGGTGCACCGCGAGCCGCTCTACACGCCGCGCCGCGATCTGGTCGCCAGCTACCCGACCTACAAGGACACCAAGTCCTGGCGCCTGCCGACGCTCTACAAGTCGATCCAGGACCGCGACGTGTCGAAGGAGTACCCGATCATCCTCACCTCCGGCCGTCTGGTCGAGTATGAGGGCGGCGGCGACGAGACCCGGTCGAACCCCTGGCTGGCCGAACTGCAGCAGGACATGTTCGTCGAGATCAACCCGTTCGATGCCAACAACGCCGGCATCAAGGACGGCCAGATGGTCTGGGTCGAGGGTGCCGAGCAGGGCAAGGTGAAGGTCAAGGCCATGCTGACCGAGCGTGTCGGCCGTGGCGTCGCCTTCATGCCGTTCCACTTCGGCGGCCATTACCAGGGCCAGGATCTGCGCGCCAAGTACCCGCAGGGCGCCGACCCGATCGTGCTGGGCGAAGCGGCGAACACCGCCACGACCTACGGCTACGACTCGGTCACGCAGATGCAGGAAACCAAGACCACCCTCTGCCGGATCTCGGCGGCCTGAGACGCTAGGAGTTCATCACCATGGCCCGCATGAAATTCCTCTGCGACGCGGACCGCTGCATCGAATGCAACGCCTGCGTCACCGCCTGCAAGAACGAGCACGAGGTGCCCTGGGGCATCAACCGCCGCCGCGTCGTCACCATCAACGACGGCAAGCCGGGTGAGCGGTCGATCTCGGTCGCCTGCATGCATTGCTCCGACGCGCCCTGCAAGGCGGTCTGCCCGGTCGACTGTTTCTACCAGACCGAGCAGGGCGTGGTCCTGCACAACAAGGACCTGTGCATCGGCTGCGGCTACTGCTTCTACGCCTGCCCGTTCGGCGCCCCGCAGTACCCGCAGGCCGGCAACTTCGGCACCCGCGGCAAGATGGACAAGTGCACCTTCTGCGCCGGCGGCCCGGAGGCCGACAACACGGATGCGGAGTACAAGAAGTACGGCCGCAACCGTCTGGCCGAAGGCAAGCTGCCGCTCTGTGCCGAGATGTGCTCGACCAAGGCGCTCCTGGCCGGCGACGGCGACAAGGTGTCGGACATCTACCGCGAGCGCGTGGTCGCCCGCGGCTTCGGGTCCGGCGCCTGGGGCTGGGGCACCGCCTATCAGATGAAGGCGGGGTCGTGACCGTGATCCGCCGCACCGTCTGTGCGATGGCGCTCCTTCTCGTCACCCCGCTTCTGGCGGGGTGCAACGAGGAGGAGCAGGCGCGCCCGATCCATCTGGAGAAGGGCGCCTACCGCGGCGCCGCGGATACGCATCTGTCCGCGGATCAGGTCCAGGCGCTCCAGCAGCGCTCGGCCGGCCAGCGTTTTTGAGAGGGCGTTTCCGATGGGCGCGCTTCTCAAGGGAAGGGCTGACGCAATGACGTCGAATGATTCCAAGGGCGGATCGGCCAAAGGCTGGCTCCGGTCGCCGTTCCAGATCGTGCTTCTGGGCGTCGCCATGCTGGCGCTGACCCTGGTCGTGGCCAACGTCTCCTCCGCTGCGGCGGCGGAGGCGTTCCCGCCGGTCGCCAGCCAGCCGGCCGACGGCACGTCAAAGGTCGACATGTGGCGCGGCATCCGCTCCGGCGAGCAGGGCACCGTCTCCATCCCCAACAAGAGCGCCGGGGTGCTGGTGCAGTCGGAAGGGGAACTGTGGCGCTCGGTCCGCAACGGCCCGCTGTCCACCTACGGCGGCTGGGTGCTGGGCGGCATGATCGGGCTGCTCGTCCTGTTCTTCCTGGTGCGCGGGCGCATCCGGATCGACGGCCAGAAGACCGGCCGGACCATCCAGCGCTTCAACGCCTTCGAGCGGGGCGTGCACTGGCTGACCGCCGGCAGCTTCGTCATCCTGGCCTTCACCGGGCTGAACGTGCTGTACGGGCGGTACACCGTCCTGCCGCTGCTGGGGCCGGAGGCGTTCGCCACGATGACCCAGTACGGCAAGTTCGCCCACAACTACCTGGGCTTCGCCTTCATGCTGGGCATCCTCCTCATCTTCGTGATGTGGGTGAAGCACAACATCCCGGAGCGCAACGACATCACCTGGGCGCTGAAGGCCGGCGGCCTGTTCAGCAAGGGCGTGCATCCGGCGGCGAAGAAGTTCAACGCTGGCCAGAAGGTGATCTTCTGGGCGACGGTGCTGGGCGGCGCGGCCCTGGGCTTCACGGGCGTGCAACTCCTGTGGCCCTTCTCCTTCGCCTCGATGGCCGACATGCAGCTCTACCAGCTGATCCACGCCGCGGTGGCGGTGGTGCTGACCGCCGTCATCATCGCGCACATCTACATCGGCTCGGTCGGCATGGAAGGCGCTTTCGACGCCATGGGCACGGGCGACGTCGAACTCCAGTGGGCGCGCGAGCACCACTCGCTGTGGGTTCAGGAGGTCACCGGCGAGACCCCCGGCCGTCATGGGGGCCATCACCACGGCCGCCACCGCGCGCCCGCCGAGTGAGGACACCATCCATGCGTTCCTTCCTGATCGGCCTGCTGCTGGCCGGGGCGGTCGCCGCTCCGGCCGCCGCCCAGACCTCCGACCAGACCTCTCCGGCGGCGAAGCCGGCGGACGAGGTGAAGCGGATCGTCGAGCAGACCTACAACGTGCAGGTCCTGCGCGTGACCGAGGCGGCGCTGGAGGACGGCACCGCCGTCTACAAGGTCGCCGCCATGATGCCGGGGACCGCCGGGAACGCCGCCTTCATGGTCAACACCCTGACCGTCGATGCGGCGACCGGTTTGACGCTGCCGCCCTTCCGCCACCACGCGGCGGGCTACAGCCTGCCCCAGGGCGGCAGCTACGAGCCGAACCGGACCTCCAACAACCCCGCGGTCGCCCGCGGGCACACTTGGCGCTGAAATAGCCGGGCGCTGAAATAGCCGGGCGCTGAGAAAACCGGGCACCAAGAACGTCCGGTGCTGACACCTGTTACCCCAGACCGGCGGCTGAGAGGCCGCCGGTCTTTTCCTTTTCGGGAGGTGGTTCGGGCATGGGAAGAGCGCGCCATCCGGGGAACCCGCCGTGCCACGCCCGCCGCCGGCTGCTCGCGCTGGCCGCCGCGGCGCCCGTCCTGACCGTTCCCCTGCTGTCCCGCGCCGCCGACCTGATCGGCCATGGCGCCATGGTCAACGCCGTCGCCGTGTCGCCCGACGGCGCCCGTGTCCTGACGGGGAGCTGGGACTATTCGGCCATCCTCTGGGACCTCGCCTCCGGCTCGCAAATCGCGTCCTTCCACGAGCATGCCGCCGGGGTGACCTCCGTGGCCTTCCTGCCGGGCGGCAAACGCGCCCTGACCGGCAGCCGCGACTCCGCCATCATCCTCTGGGACCTGGAGAGCGGCCGGCCGCTGCACCGCTTCGAAGGCCACACCGGCACCGTCGCCGGTCTGGCGGTGGCGCCGGACGGCCGGAGCTTCGCCTCCGCCGGCTGGGACTTCGCCATCCGCGTCTGGGACCCGGAGAGCGGCGCCGCGCTGCGGGTGCTGGAGGGGCATGGCGCCAACGTCAACGCCGTGGCTTACACCCCGGACGGCGGGCGGCTGGTTTCCGCCGGCTACGACTTCCAGGTCCGCGTCTGGGACGCCGCGACCGGGCGGGAAAAGGCCATTCTGGAAGGGCATGAGGGCAGTGTGAACGGTCTGGCCCTGTCCCCCGACGGGCGGCTGGCCGTCACGGCGTCCAGCGACGAGACGGTGCGGCTGTGGGACCTGGAGACCGGCACGCTCCTGCGCACGCTCTACGGGCATACGGGCTTCGTCACCTCCGTCGCTGTCTCGCCCGATGGCAGGACCCTGCTGTCCGGCGGGGGAGGGGATCGGCGCGTCCGGCTGTGGGACACCGCCACCGGGCGGCAGCTCGCCTCGTTCCGCGGCCACGAGAAGCCGGTCCTGGCGGTCGCCTTCACCCCGGACGGGCGGGGCGCCCTGTCCGCCGGCTACGACGCGGTGGTCCGCCATTGGGACCTGATGGGCAAGGCCGACGCCGAGCGTCCTTGACAGGGCGCCCCCGCCCGTGGCCGGTTCGGCCGCATCCGTTCCGCACACGAGACCGCCGCCCATGACCAGCCTGACCTACCCGGCGCAACGCCGCGCCATCATCGACACCTGCCTCGCCATGAACGGGGCGGGCATCAACCAGGGCGCCTCCGGCAACCTGTCGGTGCGGGTGGAGGGCGGCTTCCTCATCACGCCGAGCAGCCTGCCCTACGACGAGACGGCGCCGGAGGACATCGTGGAGATGGGCTTCGACGGGACCTATGTGGGCCGGCGGCGGCCCTCGTCGGAATGGCGTTTCCACCGCGACATCCTGAAGGCGCGGCCCGATGTGGATGTTGTGCTGCACGCCCATTCGACCTTCGCGACGGCGTTGGCCGTCCATGGCCGGGGCATCCCCAGCTTCCATTACATGGTGGCGTTGGCCGGCGGCGATTCGATCCGTTGCGCGCCCTACGCCACCTTCGGGACGCAGGAGCTGTCCGACCACGCGCTCGCGGCGCTGGAGGGGCGGCTGGCCTGCCTGCTGGCCAACCATGGCATGATCGTGCTGGGCAAGACGGTGAAAGGCGCGCTGGCCCTGGCGGTGGAGGTGGAGACGCTGGCCCGTCAGTATCTCCACGCCCATCTGCTGGGCGAACCGGTCATCCTGCCGCCCGAGGAGATCGCGCGCGTTGCCGAGAAGATGCGCCGCATGAAGTACGGCCTGCCGCCCGACGAGGGCGCCGCGCCGGAGGACACCGCCCGCCCGCGCGAGGCCTGACGGCCGACGGCTCCAGGCGTCAGGAGGCCAGCTGGGCGACCGGGCGCAGGGGGGCGACGGTGACCAGCGGACGCTTGGCCGCCCCGGTGGGGCCGACCTGGAGCGGGCGCTCCTCCGCCGGAGGCTGATAGTAGGCGGGCAGGGCCACCGTGACGCGTGTGCCCTGGCCGGGTTCGCTCGCCACCTCGATGTCGCCGCCGAGCATGGCGGCGTAATGGCCGACCAGCGTCAGGCCGAGCCCGGCGCCGCGCCGCTTGGCGCCGCCGCCCTGGACGAAGGGCTGGAACAGCCGGGCGGTCTGGCTGGTGGCGAAGCCGCTGCCGCTGTCGGTCACGGTGAAGCGCAGCCAGGGCTCGCCGTCTCGTTCGACCCGCTCGGCGGCCAGCAGGACGGTGCCGCCCTGGGTGAACTTGCAGGCGTTGTCGAGCAGGTTGAGGAGCGCCTGCCGCACCTTGCCGAAATCCGAATACATCTGGCCGAGCGCCGCGGCGTCGGCCTGGAGCGTCACCTCGTTGCCGTTCAGGTCGGCGGCGGGCAGGGTGCGCTCCCGCGCCTCGATCAGCAGCCGGTGCACGTCGAGATCCTGAAGCACGACGTCCATGTTGCCGGCCTCGATCCGGGCATAGTCGAGGATCGCATCGACCAGGGTCAGCATCTGCTCGCCGGTCCACTGGATCTGCTCGATGTCGGTTGCCAGCTCGCCGGCGCCCAGCCGGTGCAGCTCGCCCATCAGCGACTGGCTGGAGGCGACGATCTCGTTGAGCGGGGCGTGAAGCTCCTGCCCGATGTTCACCAGGAAATGGGTCTTCGCCTCGTTGGCGGCGTCGGCGCGCTCCTTGTCGCGCAGAAGCTGCCCGTGCCGGTCGGCGGCCTCCCGGCGCTGGCGCTCCATCTCAGCCGTGTTGTCGCGCAGGACGCGGACGGCGCGGGCCATGGCGGCCACCTCGTCCGCCCCGTCGTCCGGCGGCAGGGCGATGTCGGTCCGTCCGGCGGCGAGCGAGGTCACGGCGGCGGCCATGCCGGCGACCGGGCGGGCGACGCGGCGGTTGACGAACCAGACCATCGCCAGCCCGGCCAGCGTCACCCCCAGCGCCGCCCACAGGGCGATGCGCAGCGTGCGCCAGGACTGCTCGGCGAGGCCGCCGCGCAGCGCCGCCGCGATGGCGTCGTTGCGCTGGCGGATCTCCGCGGCGTGGGCGGCGACGGCGGCGGCGTTGGGCATCAGCCGCTCGGCGCGCAGCCCGTCCTCGTCGGCCAGGGAGGCCTCGATGCCGTCGAGGACCCCGTCGATTCCGGCCAGCGCCGCCTCCACCTCGTCGATGGTCTGCCGGGTGCCGGGGACCCAGAGGTAGCGGTTCATCTCCGCCAGCTTGGCGCGGGCGCTGCCCAGCTCGGCGCGCATGCGCAGCGAGTCGCGGTCGTCGCGCCGCGCCACGTAGCGGCCGAGATGGTCCTGCATCATCAGGATGGCGACGGTCGCATCGCCGGCCAGCGCCGCCGAATCGACGCCGCCCGCGTCCTTCAGCCGGCCCAGCCCGGCGCGGATCTGGGAAATCTGCGGCTCCAGCACCGACTCGGTCAGCCGGGCGCGCTCGCCGCGCAGGGCGACCAGCGCCTCGAAGCCGCTCCAATAGGCGTCCAGCGCCTTGCGCGCGCCTTCGACCGAGCGGCGGTCGGCCTCGCCGCCCACCATGTTGGCCAGGGCGGTCAGGCGCTCCAGCAGGCCGTCGCGGCGCAGCCCGGCGTCGAGCAGGCTCTGCTGATCGCCCTCGGCCAGATGGTCGCGGACCGAAACCTCCAGGTCACGCAACCCGATGTCCAGGTCCGCGGCGGTCTGGGAGGCATCGGCGTGGCCGGAGAAGGTGCCCACCTCGCGGCTGACCCCGTAGAGCGAGGCCACGCCGATCAGCGCCAGCAGAAGGACCAGCGCCAGGACCACGCCGAAGCCCAGCCCGACGCGCGCGACGAGCGTCAGCTCGTCCAGGCGTCGCAGGAGGCCGAGCCCCGGCAGGGAGCGCGTGGGGTGGGCCGGGGCACCGAGGGGGGAGGGGGCGTCGCCGGACCGGGGCAGGGTTCCGTTCCGCTTCACGCCACGTCCCGTACGCGCTGTCGTTGGTAAGCCACGAGATCCGGCCGAAGGTTGCGGGCGGGAAAAGCCCGACGTTGTCAGAAACCCTTCCGTGTGCACGGACGGGTCGCGCGGATTGTAGCTTGGCGACGCAACGGCGCAAACAGACAAGTGCGTAAGGGGCAGCCCCCTTTAAACATCCCCTCTTTAAACATCCCCTCTTCAAACATCTCCGGCTTCGTTTCAGGCGGCGCCGTGGAAGGCGTAGGCTTGCATGCCGATGCTGCCATGCTCGAACCCGGTGTGAAGCCGCTCCGTTTGCACCGTATCGCCGGCGGCGCCGAAGGCCACGGGGAGGGGCAGGAAATGCTCGTCGGTGGGGTGGGCCGCCTTGGCCTGCGGGCAAAGCGTCTTCCAGCCGGCCAGCGACGCCTCGTCACCCGCCGCCAGCACCCCGTCGAGCCAGCCGGCGAACTCCTCCGCCCAACCGGCCACGTCGCTCTGGCCGAAGCGGAAATCGCCGAGATTGTGGACGGCGCCACCGCTGCCGAGGACCAGCACGCCCTCGTTCCGCAGGGGCGCCAGGGCGCGTCCCAGCGCGATGTGGTCGGCCGCGGTGGCGCCGGGCTGCACGGAGAGCTGGGCGACCGGGATGTCGGCCTCCGGGTACATCAGCATCAGCGGCACCCAGGCGCCGTGGTCGAGCCCCTGGCCGGGATCCACCGCGGCGCCGGTCAGCGCGCGCACGCGGTCGGCCAGCGCCGGGGCGCCGGGGGCCGCGTAGCGCATGGCGTAGAGGGCGCGGGGAAAGCCGTAGAAGTCGTGGATGGTCTCCGGCCGAGCCGCCCCGCTGATCGCCGGGACCCGGGTCGTCCAGTGGGCCGACACCGCGATCACCGCGCTCGGGCGGCCCAGCCGCTTGCCCAGACCGGCGAGGAAATGGCGGCCCGGCGAATCCTCGATGATGAGGGTGGGGGCGCCGTGGGAGACGAAAACGCTGGGAAGGGAGGAGGGCAGGGCGGTGGCCGGCTGAGTCGTGGTCATGGAAGGGCTCCGGGTTGCCGGACCATTCGACCAAAGAAAAACCCCGGCGCCTAGGCCGGGGTTTTTCGAAAGACCGTTGCCGGTTGAGCAACGATCTTAGTGCAGGTGCTTCGGCAGTTCGGCGATCGACTGTTCGATCAGCTTGTCCGCCTGGGCCGGCTGGATGCCGGTTTCCAGGATGCGGCGGCTGGCGTCCATGGCGATGTCGACGGTCAGGTTGCGGACCTCGGCCAGCGCCCCGGCTTCCGCCTGGGCGATGCGGTCCATGGCCTGGGCCTCGCGGCGCTTCAGCGAGGCTTCGAGGTCGGCGCCGGCCTGCGAGCGGAGACGGTCGGCCTCCTCGCGGGCGTGGGCGATGATGGCCTCGGCCTCCTTCAGCGCGTCGCGCTGACGGCGCTGGTAGTTGGCGAGCAGCGCCTGGGCGTCTTCACGCAGGCGCTGGGCCTCGTCCAGCTCCGCACGGATCTTCTCGGCGCGGGCGTCGAGAAGGCCGGTGATCGCGCCGGCCGCCTTCTTCCACACCAGGACGGCGAAGATGATGAAGGCGATGGCGACCCACATTTCAGGCGTGTTCATGACCGGCGCTCCTCGATCACGGCGGCGACCGCGGCATCGGCCTGGGCCGCGTCGACGTTCAGCCCGGCCAGGCGGCCGGCGACGTCACGGGCGATGTCGGCGGAGATGGAGCGGACGTTGGCGATCGCCTGCTCCTTGGCCGCGGCGATGTTCGCCTCGGCGCTGCGCAGACGCTCGGCGTTCTCGGCGTTCAACTGGGCCTGGCGGGCGTGGTTGTTCGCGTCGATCTCGGCGGCCACCTGGGCGATCAGGGCCTGGGCTTCGGAACGGGCCCCGGCGAGGGACTGGTCGACCTGGGCCATGGCGGCCTCGGCCTCTTCCTTGAGCGAAGCGGCCTTGCTCAGGTCGCGCGAAATGCGCTCCTGGCGCTCCTCCAGAACCTCGGCCACGCGCGGCAGCGCTTTCTTGGACAGGAGGTAGTAGAGGGTGATGAAGGTCAGCGCCAGCCAGAAGATCTGGGTGGGGAAGGTGGCGGGATTGAGCTGCGGCAGGCCGCCGGCGGCGTGCTCGCCGCCATGGGCGGCTTCCGGCGCGTGCTCCGCCGTCGCCGCCAGGACGTTACCGGCAAGCACGGTCAGAGTGGCGAGCGAGGCGCCCGCAGCACCCGACCAGCGGACCAGCCGTCGCTTGGCCAACAGGTTCGGCATGGATCGGTCCCCCTAGGCAAGAATGCGGCGCCGAAACTTCGAGAGCCCGGCGCCGCGTCAGAGCGAAATATGACGTTCGCTCGGGCCTTAGGCGAACAGGATCAGGAAGGCGATCAGCAGGGCGAACAGCGCGACGGCTTCCGTCAGCGCGAAGCCCAGAATGCCGATCGGGAAGACCTTCGGCTGGACGGCCGGGTTGCGGGCGATCGAACCGATGAGGGTCGAGAAGATGTTGCCGATACCCAGGCCGACGCCGGCGAGGGCGATAACGGCCAGACCGGCACCGACGTACTTGGCGGCTTCAGCTTCCATGGTACTCATTCCTCTAGGTAAGGGTGAACTGTGGTGGAAAAGGTAACGAGGTGATCCGGGTCGGCGCTGGTGCTCAGTGCAGTTCCAGAGCGTCGCGGATGTACAGGCAGGTCAGGATCGAGAAGACGTAGGCTTGCAGGAACGCGACCAGGAACTCGAAGCCGGTCAGCGCGATGTTGATGGCCAGCGGGACGAGGCCGGCGAGGAAGCCGACGGCGCCCAGACCGCTGATCATCATGACCGTGAAGCCCGCGAACACCTTCAGCATGGTGTGACCGGCCATCATGTTGGCGAACAGTCGGATCGACAGGCTGACGGGGCGCATCAGGTAGGAGATCACCTCGATCGGGATGAGGATCGGGGCGAGCGCCAGCGGCGCGCCGTGCGGCATGAAGAAGCTGAAGAAATGCAGGCCGTGCTTCATCAGGGCCAGGACGGTCACGAACACGAACACCGTCGCCGCCAGCGTGAAGGTCACGATGATGTGGCTGGTGAAGGTGAAGGTGAAGGGGATCATGCCGACGAGGTTGCCGAACAGCACGAACATGAAGATCGCGAAGACGAACGGGAAGTAGGGGCGGGCGTCGTGCCCGGCGTTGTCCCGAACCATGTTCGCGACGAATTCGTAGAAGATCTCGGCCAGGGACTGCAGGCGGCCCGGAACCAGGGCACGGCCAGACATGCCGAAGACGAGCAGCGCGTAGATCAGCGCGACCGCCACGACCATGAAGAAGGCCGAGTTCGTGAAGGACACGTCATACCCGGCGATCACGATCTGGAGGATCGGGTTGATCTGGAACTGGTGCAGCGGATCCAAGGTCGTCCTCGCTCAGTGTGCGTCGCCGTTGGGACGCTCGTTGTCATCCTCACGGGCCCGGCGGTAGCCGGGGGCTAATCCGAGCCCGGTGATGGCCCGGTAGACATTCAGAATTCCGGCCGCCGCGCCGAGGAAGAACATGACGATCAATCCCCAGGGCGCCGTTCCGAGCCAGCGGTCGAGCAGGAGCCCGCCACCGACGCCAACGATCATGGCAGCGACCAGCTCGGTCCCGATTCGAAAGGCGATGCCGAGAGGACTCTGCGGCAGCCGGTGATATTTCCCCGGACCGCTCTGCGATTCCTTCCCTTCACGCGCCTTCTTCAGTCGGGCGTCAAGCTCTGCCAGAGACGGCGGGGGCTTTTCGTCGCTCATGTCGCTTCGTTGTCCCCGTTGTCTCGCAGCCACGCGAAAGCGGCGAGACCATACGGACAGGGCACAACCCTGTCAAGTCGCAAAACCCTTAATACAAGTGCTTGAAAACCCAACGAAACCGCGCTGAAACCTTGGTATTACCGGGTCAATGGGCACGGTTCAGCCCGTGTTTTCCGTCAGCCGGCAATACGGCTGCCCAGATCCTGGGCCACGCGGTCGGCGGTGGTGCCGGCCGGATACACCCCGAGGAAGCGCCCGTCGGGGCCCATCAGGTAAAGAAAACTGGAGTGATCCATCAAGTAATCCTCCGGTTTTCCGCCTTCCTGCGGCGCCTTGGCGTAATAGACCCGGTAGGCCTTGGCCGCCGCCTTGACCTGCTCCGGCGTGCCGGTCAGCCCGACCAGATTGGGGTGGAACAGCCCGACATAGTCCTTTAGATGCGCCACCGTGTCGCGCTCCGGATCGACGGAGATGAACATCGGCTGCACCTTGTCCGCCTGCACGCCCAGCAGATCCATGACGCGCGCCATCGTGCCCAGCTCCGTCGGGCAGACGTCGGGGCAGTAGGTATAGCCGAAATAGATCAGCAGATACTTGCCGCGGTAGTCGGCGTCGGTGACCGTCCTGCCGTCCTGGTCGGTCAGCGTGAAGGGGCCGCCGATGGGCACGCTGCTCTGCACCGTGCTGGAGGCGTTCTGGACCTGCCACCAGGCGATGCCGGCGGCGATCACGAGCCCCACGGCGGAGGCGGCGGCGATGCGGATGAGTCGGGCTTTCATGACCGACTGGAATGGGGCGGCGCACGGTCCAGGTCAAGAGGACAATCTGCCCAAGCCGGCGGCGCCCGGCCGTCACCAGAGGCGCCCCGCCGCCCAGCGCAGCGCCAGCGCCGCGGGGGCCGCCGCCAGCGCGATCAGCGCGAGCGCGGTGCCGCTCAACCTGCCGGTGGCGGCGTAGACCGCGGCGGCGGCGATGCCGCCCGGCACCAGGGCGAGGAACAGCCAGGCCAGGCGGGGCTTCCAGACGACGAAGTCGACCGTGGCCTTGGCCATCAACCAGGCGACTCCCTCGACCAGAGCATCGATGATCATGTCCATCGGGAATGCGGCCGTGTGTCCGGTTGTTCACGCCGCCTTGCGCGCCGGTTCACCCGGGTGGGCCAGATGATGTCCGATCCGCTTGTCGAAGCGCTGGATGTGGCCGGTCAGCCAGTCGCGGAAGAGGGCCAGCAGATCGTCGCCGACCCGCGCCTCCCCGGCCGCGAAGCGCTGCTTCAGCTCGGCCACGCGCTTGCGCAGGGCGTCGTGCTGAGCCTTGTGCTGCACGAAATCGGGATAGCCCGAACGCTGCATCACCCGCTCTTCCTCCTCGAAATGCAGAACAGTGTAGGCGACGAGCTGGTCGATGGCCGATCCGATGGCCTGCGGCACTTCGCCGCCCCGGATGCGCCGGGCCGCCCGGTTGATCAGCGCGACCAGGATCATGTGGTCGTTGTCGATGTCCTCCTGCCCGACGGCCAGCGTGTCGTTCCAGGGCATGAAGACCTCCTCCCCGGCGGGGGCGAAGAGGGTGGCCAGTTCCGCGCTGTTGATCGCCGCCACATTGACCAGGAAGGCGTCGACCAGGGCGCGCAGGGACCCGGCCTGTTGCGCGAGGCTTTCCGCGGCGTCGAGCAGGCCGTTGGCGGCCTTTTCCGTCTCCAGGGCCGAGGAGGACACCTCGTCGATGCTGGTGGAGACCTGCCGCGTCCCCTGCGCGGCCTCTCCCGCGCTGCGGGCGATCTCGCCGGTCGCCGCGCCCTGCTGCTGGACCGCGGCGGCGATGGAGGTGCCGATCTCGTCGCTGCGGGCGATGATCCCGGCGATCTCGCGGATGGCGGTGACGGCGCCCTGCGAGGCCTGCTGCACCTCGCCGATCTGGGCGGCGATCTCCTCCGTCGCCTTGGCGGTCTGGCCGGCGAGATTTTTCACCTCGCCCGCCACCACGGCGAAGCCCTTGCCCATCTCGCCGGCCCGCGCGGCCTCGATGGTGGCGTTCAGCGCCAGCAGGTTGGTCTGGTTGGCGATGCTGGTGATGAGGTCGGCGACCTCGTTGATCTTCTGCGCGGCGTGGCCCAGCCCGTCGATGCGGTCGCTGGCCTGGCGGGAGGCGGTCACCGCCTGCATGGAGATGTGCGAGGAGGTGGCGACCTGGGTGCCGATCTCGGCGATGGCGCTGCTCAGCTCCTCGGCGGCGGCGGCGACGGTCTGCACGTTCACCGACGCCTGCTGCGACGCCCCGGCGACCGACGCCGCCTCGCGCATGTTGCGGTCGGCGGTGTCGGACAGCGAGCGCGCCGTGTTCTCCAGCGCCTGCACCGCCCGACCGACCGCGCCGACCATGGCGGTGACCGTGGCGTCGAACCGTTCCGTCAGCCGCTCCAGGGCGCGGGCGCGCTGCCCGGTCACGCGGTGCTCCACCTGCTGGCGCTCCCAATGGCGCTGCAGGTCGATCTGGTTGTTGCGGAAGATCTCCAGGGTGCGAGCCATGACGCCGATCTCGTCGCCGCGCCGGGTGCCGGACACCGTCACCGCCGTGTCGCCGCCGGCCAGCGTCTGCATCACCCCGGTCATCGCGTGCAGCGGCCGGACGATGGCCCGGCTGACCAGCAGGGCGATGCCCGTCGCCGCCAGGGCGATCAGCAGCCCCAGCCCGCCGAGGAACAGGGCGGCCTCGCGGAAGGCGGCGGCCACGTCGTCCACATAGATGCCCGACCCGATCAGCCAGCCCCAAGGCTCGAACCCGCGCACGTAGGAGATCTTCGGCACCGGCTCCGCCTGGCCGGGCTTCGGCCACAGATAGTCGACGAAGCCGCCCTCCGCCGCGACGCCGACGCGGGTCATCTCGACGAACAGCAGCTTGCCGTTCGGGTCGGCGGAGCGCGACTGGTCCTGCCCGTCCATCTCCGGACGGATGGGGTGCATGATCATGCGCTGCGCGCGGTCGATGACGAAGAAATACTCCGAACCGGCGTAGCGCAGCCGGCGCAGCGCGTCCTTGGCCGCCGCCTGGGCGGCGTCGCGGGTCAGCGTGCCCTTGCGCTCCATCTCCTCGTAATGGGCGACGAGGCTGTGCGCGACCTCCACCACGCTGCGGGTCTTGTCCTGGCGGTCCTTCATCATCTCGGCGCGCAGGCCGAACAGGCTGACGGCGGCGATCAGGGCGAGCCCGACGGCCGCGACGCCCAGGATGACGGAGATCTTACCCTTGATGCTGATGCGCTCGAACACCTGACGTTCCTCCGGAATCTTCGTCTTCCGGCGCAAGGGCGCCGGTCCCGGACGAAGCGGTGACCGTCCGGAAATTCTGCTAAATTTTTTGTTACTTTTGCTCCGGGGGCCTGATCGTCGTCAAGGCGCATCAACCCAGGGTGAGAAAACGTCGCGGGTCGCCGTCCAAAAGTTTGGAAGAGAAAGATTGCAGCGCCCCGGAAAAGAAAGGGGAGGCCCGAAGGCCTCCCGCAGTTGCGAATTGGAAAGGGTGGGTGCGTGTCGGTGCCGTTCGTTTGCCGACGGCTTCAGAGCACGGTCAGCATGCTGGCGACCAGGGGGTGGCGGACGATGTCGGTGTCGCTCAGCCGGACGACGGCGATGCCCTCCACCGCCTCCAGCCGGCGCGCGATGTCGGCCAGGCCCGACAGGTTGTCCAGCAGGTCCGTCTGGTCGGGGTCGCCGGTCAGGACCATGGTGGAATGCCAACCCAGCCGGGTCAGCAGCATCTTGATCTGGGCGTAGGTGCAGTTCTGCGCCTCGTCGATCACAACGAAGGCGTTGTTCAGGGTGCGCCCGCGCATGAAACCGACCGGCGCGATCTCGATGGTGCCGTCGGCCATCAGAGCGCGCAGGCGCTTGGCGCCCAGCCGCTCGCTCAGCGCGTCGTAGAGCGGGCGCAGGAACGGGGCCATCTTCTCGTGCATGTCGCCCGGCAGATAGCCGATGCTCTCGCCCGCCTCGATGGCCGGGCGGGACAGCACGATCCGGTCGACCTTGCCCTCCTCCAGCGCCTCCACCGCGGAGGAGATCGCCAGGTAGGTCTTGCCGGTGCCGGCGGGGCCGAGCGCCACAACGAGGTTATGGTCCTTGATCGCCTCCATCAGCCTCTTCTGGTTGGGGCTCTGGGGCTTGACCTTGCGGAGATAGCTCTGGTCGCGGCGGTCGGCGCCGCCCACGGGGTCCCAGCCGGCGGCGGGGAACAGTGGGTGGACCGTCGACTCGGACGCTGAAACGGCGCTGCCTTTGGTCTGGCGTTTGGCCATATCGCTCTCCTAACGTCACGTTGGTGGGCGGCGGCTCCGGGCACAAAAAAACCTCCCGCAGGGGGAGGTCGTCGATGCTGCTGTGCAACAGGATGGCCGGAGTCTGGCTTGCCGGTGCGAGGCGTGCGTCCCGTCGGCTGCGCCCGTCATGGGCTGCCGGCGACATTCGGACGCTCGGGAACGAAGCAGGGTGCAAGCGGAACCTCTTCGTCAGACTAGGAACCTCACATCACAAACATAGGTCGCCCGGCGGCGAAGGTCAGGCGGAATTGCGGGCATCGCAAAAGATTCACACAAGATGTTGTGGATGAGCCGCAGGGGGAGGCGCAGCGGCGACGGACTACCGCCAGAGGCGGAGGGAACCCGGCGGCATCGCGACGCAGGGATGTTCTGACGGACCCATGACCATCTCTGCGGGTGTCGGGACGAGGGAAAGATGCCGCAGCGTGAAAAGGGCATATCCCTGCAAAACCCTTTGCCCGGCGAATCCAGTTCCATTACCATACTTTGTGGTGAGACCTTCCGCTGACGCAACACATGGACCTCTAGCCCGGACGGGGATGCCCTGTTCCGGCCCATGGCGCGTGTGTCCGGCGGTTGTCACTCCATCGGCGCCGGGAAAGGCTTGAACGGATGGGGTCCGCGCCGCTAGAACCCGGGTGGTTGACCCTTCCGCCCTGGTGCCTGGCCGATGGCCCCAGACATGCGGACGATACGGATTCGGCAGGAACACAAGCAGGATGGCAGCGGTGAGCAGCGCCAGGCAGGGTGCCGATCGGGACGGTCCGTTCCAGTTGCGGGGCAATTCCTTCACCATGATGGTGCTGAAGGTGAATGATCCGGCCTCGCCGGACTTCTTCACCCAACTCGCCGTGAAGGTCCGGCAGGCGCCCAATTTCTTCCGCAACGCCCCCGTCGTCCTCGATTTCGAGGAGCTGACGGAGGACACCCCGCGCTTCGACATCGCCGCCCTGGTGACCAACCTGCGCGCGCTGTACCTGCTGCCGGTCGGCTTCCGCGGCGGCCCGCGCGCGGTCCACGAGGGGGCGCTCGCCGTCGGGCTGACCCCGATGCCCGCCGGGCGCGCCGCCAAGCTGGAGTCCACCGCACCCCCCGCCGACCCGCAGGCCGGCGCCGCCCCGATTCCCGCCCCGCCGCCCGAGCCGGTCTACCGCCCGGCGCTGCTGGTGACCGAGCCGGTGCGCTCCGGCCAGCAGATCTACGCCGAGAAGACGGATCTGGTCATCACCGCCCCGGTCTCCCCCGGCGCGGAGGTGGTGGCCGACGGCAACATCCACGTCTACGGCGCGCTGCGCGGCCGGGCGCTGGCCGGCGTGTCCGGCGACACCAACGCGCGCATCTTCTGTCACAGCCTGGAGGCCGAGGTCGTCTCGGTGGCCGGGCTGTACCGCGTCAGCGAGGATTTCGGGAACGACGTGCTGAAGAAGCCGGTGCAGATCTTCCTGCGCGACGGCTATCTTCACATGGAGCCCCAGTGATGACGCTTTTGAGCGCTTTCGGTCGAACGGCCCTCTGTGCGAGGACGGTGTCACGCAAAGCGTGCCCGGCACAGACCCTGATCTGCGTAAACCGGTAACCGGACCTTGGCGGCAACATTTAGGAACGTGGGAGAAGCTCCGTTGGGCAAGATCATCGTCATGACTTCCGGCAAGGGCGGCGTCGGCAAGACGACCTCCTCCGCCGCTTTCGCGACCGGACTCGCCTTGCGCGGCTTCAAGACGGTCGTCATCGATTTCGACGTCGGGCTGCGCAACCTCGACCTCATCATGGGCTGCGAGCGGCGCGTGGTGTTCGACTTCATCAACGTCATCAACGGCGAAGCGAAGCTGAGCCAGGCGCTGATCAAGGACAAGCGCATCGACAACCTGTCGATCCTGCCGACCTCGCAGACCCGCGACAAGGACGCCCTGACCCGCGAAGGCGTGGAGAAGGTCCTGAACGAACTGTCCAAGGACTTCGACTACATCGTCTGCGACAGCCCGGCGGGCATCGAGCGGGGCGCGCTGATGGCGCTGTACTTCGCCGACCACGCGGTGATCGTGACCAACCCGGAAGTCTCCTCGGTGCGCGACAGCGACCGCATCCTCGGCGTGCTGGCCTCGCGCTCGCGCCGGGCGGAGCAGGGGCTGGAGCCGGTGACCCAGCAGCTTCTCCTCACCCGCTACGACCCGGAGCGGGTGGAGCGCGGCGAGATGCTGAAGGTCGACGACGTTCTGGAGATCCTGGCGATCCAGCTGCTCGGCGTGATCCCGGAGAGCCAGGCCGTGCTGCGCGCCTCCAACGTCGGCATGCCGGTCATCCTCGACGAGGCGTCCAACGCCGGCCAGGCCTATCTGGACGCGGTCTCCCGCTTCCTGGGCGAGGATGTCGAGCACCGCTTCGTCACGCCGCAGAAGAAGGGCCTGTTCAGCCGCCTCCTCCGGAGGTCCGCATGAGCATCTTCAGCTTTTTCCGCTCCGCCCCGCGCGCGTCGGCGGTCCAGGCCAAGGAACGTCTTCAGATCGTCATGGCGCACGAGCGCGCCGGGCGGACGGGGCCGGACTATCTGCCGATGCTCCAGCAGGAGCTGCTGGCGGTCATCGCCAAGTACATCGACATCGACCAGAACAAGGTCGAGGTGAAGCTGGACCGCGGCGGCGACTGCTCGACGCTGGAGCTGAACATCGAGCTGCCGGCCCGCGAGGCCGCCGCCAAGGCGCTGAAGGAAAGCGCCAAGCTGGCGGTGGCCGGCAACCGTCCGGCGGCGGCCAAGGACGGCGACGAGTCCGATGCGGTCAAGCTGGCCGCCGGCGGCTCGCTGACCAACGGCGGGGTCAAGAAGCGCCGCTGAGAGTCGCGCGATCCGAGACCAATCCCGCCGCAGCCGGCCCGCTGCGGCGGGATTTTTCATGCCCGCCGGAACGCTGCCTGCGCGGTCATAGGCCGCAGCTCCTTGCCGGGCTGGACTTCCGTGCGGGTTTACCTCAGCCGTTCGAAGAGGTATCAACGGATGAGAGCCCGTCAGGGACCGGCCCTCGCGGGTCAAACCCTCCCCGGGCGTCGTCGCGGCAGTGAGGGAGTGGCGCCCGATGTTCTTCGAATGCTCGCGGCTGATCGACGGCAACCAGCCGCGCCTGTCCAACGGCATCACCGTGACCGACGTCGACGGTGACGGGGCATTCGAACTGGTGGTCACGGGCTACGCCACCAACAACCTCATCCTCAAATGGGACGGCTCCCGGCTGGTGGACATCGCCGGGCCTCTGCTGGCCGACGCCTCGGGCTGCGCGGTGGCCATCGCCGCCGCCGACGTGGACGGCGACGGGCGGGAGGAGCTGTACGTCCTGAACTCCGACCGGGCGAGCGGCCCGAAGGAGATGGGCGACCGGCTGTTCGCCTGCTTCGGCAAGCACTGGCTCGACCTGCTGGCCCAGCCGGAGAACGCCGGCATGGCGAACCGCATCGCCGGGCGGTCGGTGATCGCCATGGACCGGCACGGCCATGGCCGCTACGGCTTCGTCGTGGCGGCGGACGGCGGCCCCTTCCGCCTGTTCGAGCTGAGCCGGCGCGGGCGGCTGGAGGACGCGGCGGAGGACGCGGGCATCGACCTGATCGGTGCCGGGCGCGGGCTGCTCGCCATGCCGTTCCTGTCCGACCGCGTCGACCTCTTCGCCTGCAACGAGGGCGGACCGAACTTCCTGTTCCGCAACCTGGGCGACGGCACCTACGAGGAGATCGCCGAAGAGCGGGGCGTCGCCGATTCGCGCTTCGCCGGGCGGGCGGTGACCGCGGTGGACGGGCCGGGCTATGGCGGGTTCGGGCTGCTGGTCGGCGCCTGGGAGGGGCCGCAGCGCCTGTTCGTCCAGCGCTCCGGCGGCGGCTTCGTGGACGAGGCCGATCCCGAGATGTCCTTTCCGGGCCGGGTGTCCAGCGTGATCGCCGCCGATTTCGACAACGACGGCTACGAGGAGCTGTTCTTCAACCTGCACGGCGAACCCAACCGCCTGTTCGGCTGGCGCGACGACCGCTGGCAGGCTATCGACCTCGGCGACGCGCTGGAGCCCAAGGGGCTGGGGACCGGGGCGGCGGTCGCCGACATCGACGGCGACGGGCGGCTGGAACTGCTGGTCGCCCACGGCCATGGAGAGGGCGGCGGGCATGGCGGCGGATCGCCGCAGCCCCTGTCGCTCTACCGCACGGCGGCCAACCACAACGGGTGGCTGCGCGTGCTGCCGCTGACCCACTACGGCGCGCCGGCCCGCGGCGCCGTCGTCACCTGCACGGCCAACGGGCGGCGGCAGGTGCGGTCCGTCTGCGCCGGGTCGGGCTATCTCTGCCAGATGGAGCCGGTGGCCCATTTCGGGCTGGGCGCCGCCCGCGCGGTGGAGCGGCTGGAGGTGCGCTGGCCGGACGGCATGACGGCCATCGTCGAGAACCCGCCCATCGGCCGCCTGCTGACCGTGCCCTACCCGCCGGAGTGAGGCGCGGCACAATCTTGCGTCCGGCCGACGGTTGAGCGATGCCGGGCGAACGGTTGAGCTGAATCATATTTCCGTCCGGCAACAAATTTAATCTTTTGTATAACCTGCATGGTCTTTATTTTGCGGCGTCCGCCAGTGCCCGACGGGAGCGCGCGGATGGGGAGATGTACGCCCTGTAACCGACCGCGAACCAATAAGGGGGCGCCGGGCTCTCGGCCCGCGACCGCAGGCACATGGCACACAGCGCTGTTCTCAGTCCCGGCCCCCGCGACCGGACGCTGACCGGGGTCGAGCGGTTCTTCGACGCCGACGAGGTCATCGTTTCCAAGACCGACCTGAAGGGCCGAATCACCTACGCCAACCGGGTGTTCCAGCGCGTCGCCGGCTACAGCGAGGCGGAGCTGATGGGCGCTCCGCATTCCATCGTCCGCCACCCGGACATGCCGCGCTGCGTGTTCAAGCTGCTGTGGGACACGCTGGGGGCGGGGCAGGAGATCTTCGCCTATGTCGTCAACCGGGCGCGCAACGGCGACCATTACTGGGTCTTCGCCCATGTCACCCCCAGCTACGACGTCAACGGCCGGCTCGTCGGCTACCACTCGTCGCGCCGGGTGCCGGACCGCGGCGCCATCGACAAGGTGGTGCCGCTCTACCGCACGCTCCTGGACATTGAAAACCGCCACGAAGACCGCAAGCAGGGCATGAACGAGGCCTTCGCCACCGTTGTCGGGCTGCTGACCGAGAAGGGGATCGGGTATGACGAATTCGTCTTCTCTCTCTAAGGCGTTCGGCCTGGGGGCGGTTGCCGCGCTGCTCGTCACAGCGCTGTTGGTGACCGATTCGCTGGGTGTCGGCGGCGCGCCGCTGCGCATCGGGATCGGGGCCGCCGCGCTGGCCGCGCTGGTCGGCGTCATGCTGTGCATGGTGCGCGCCCGCGCCGCGGTGGGGCAGGCGGTGGCGGTCTGCCAGGCGGTGTCGCGCGGCGACTTCGAGGCGCGGGTCGTCAATGTCCGGGAGACGGGCGACCTCGGCGAGCTGATGCACGCCCTGAACGACTCGATCGACCGCACCGACGCCTTCATCCGCGAGGCCACCGCCTCGATGAGCTACGTGTCGGCCAACAAGTATTTCCGGCGGATCGTGCTGAAGGGCATGCAGGGCAATTTCCTGCACGCGTCGCGCACCATCAACACCGCCACCGACGCCATCGCCGGCAAGGTGAAGGGCTTCGCCGGGGTCACCGACCGCTTCGAGACGCAGATCCGCGCGGTGTGCGAGCAGGTGTCCGGCACCGCCCACCAACTGGAGATGTCGGCCCGCACCATGGAGACCGACGCCCAGACCGCCACCGGCAAGGCGTCCTCAGTGGCCGCCGCCGCGTCGCAGACCGGCTCCTCGGTCGGCAGCGTCGCCGCGGCGACCGAGGAGCTGTCGGCCTCCATCCGCGAGATCGCCCGACAGGTGGAGGAGGTCGCCAAGGTCGCCGCCAACGCGGCGGGCGAGGCCGAGCGCTCCAACGCCCTGATCGCCGAACTGTCGGGGGCCGCCAAGACGGTGGGCGAGGTGGTGACCCTCATCAACGACATCGCCAGCCAGACCAACCTGCTGGCGCTCAACGCCACCATCGAGGCGGCGCGGGCCGGCGAGGCGGGCAAGGGGTTCGCCGTGGTGGCGCAGGAGGTCAAGCGGCTGGCCGACCAGACCGCCAAGGCCACCGGCGACATCGCCGGGCAGATCGCCGGCATCCAGTCCTCCACCGACGTGGCGGTCGCCTCCATCGTCGGCATCGGCCACACCATCCAGGACATCAACCAGATCGCCGGCGGCATCGCCGCGGGCATCGGGCAGCAGGGCTCGGCGATCCGCTCGATCGTCAGCAACATGGATCAGGCCGCCGCCGGCACCCGCGCCGTCACCGAGGACATCCAGGACGTCACCACCGCCGCCGAACGGACCAGCGGCACCGCACACGAGGTCTTCGCCGCGTCGGAGCGGATGAGCGTCCAGGCCGACCGCCTGACCCGCGAGGTGCAGCTTTTCCTCGACGAGATGCACAAGGTCGCCTGACGCTTCTTTGTGCATAGTCGCCTTTTTTGTCCGAAAAACTGCACTTGCTTATTAGGTGGGCATTGATTAGCCGCCCGGCATTTGCTTGTATGCTAAGCAGTGTCGAAGCGGTGCAATGGGTCCATGCGACCTTTTGCCTCATTTTTTAGGAGAAACCGGTGTTTTTGTTGCGGCGCACGCGGTGCGTGGGGTGCGGCGCGGCAGGACCGGTGCCGCGTGTGATTGTTCGGACTCCATTATGACGCCGAATTCATCACAATTTCGAAACTGACATCTCGAAAACATTGAGGCCGATCTCGGGAGTTTGCGTGAAAACGCAGGCGTTCCAGGGCGTTGCGCGCTCTGATGGTCCCAAAAGGGCTGTTGGCACAGCGTTTGATGGTTAGACGTCTAAAAAAGATATCCCACCCAAACTCACAGAGGTGTTCGGGATGAGTGTGGCCGGAAACGAACTGTTCGAGCTTTCCCGGGGCGTCCTGGATGTCGCTTCCCGGAAAGTGTCTTTGATCGAAGACATTACCCGCCGCACCAAGATGCTGGCGATGAACGCCCTGATCGAGGCGTCGCGGGCCGGCGACGCCGGGCGGGGCTTCGCGGTGGTCGCGAACGAGGTCTCCGAGATTTCCAAGCAGGTGAACACCATCACCAAGGAACTGCGGTCGGAGATCGTCTCGCGCGTCGACCACCTGACCACCACCGGCAGCGCCATGGTGCAGGAGATGCACGGGCGGCGTCTGGCCGACCTGTCGCTGAACATGATCGAGATCATCGACCGGAACCTGTACGAGCGGTCCTGCGACGTGCGCTGGTGGGCGACCGACAGCGCGGTGGTGGACTGCGCCGCCGACCCGACCGAGGTGAACCGCCAGCACGCCTCGCACCGGCTGGGCGTCATCCTGGAATCCTACACCGTCTATCTCGACCTGTGGATCGCCGACCTGAAGGGGGAGGTGATCGCCACCGGCCGTCCCGGCCGCTACCCCGGCGCCCAGGGTGCCCGCGTGGGAGACGAGGGGTGGTTCCGCCAGGCGCTGGCCACGCGCAACGGCGGCGAGTTCACGGTGGGCGACGTGGCGCGCAACGGCCGCCTGGAGGACCGGGTGGTCGCCACCTACGCCACCGCGATCCGGCGCGGCGGCGAGGCGGACGGCGATCCGATCGGCGTGCTGGGCATCTTCTTCGACTGGGAGCCTCAGGCCGCCGCCGTCGTCCAGGGCGTCCGGCTGGAGGAGGAGGAGCGCTCCCGCTCGCGCTGCCTTCTGCTCGACGCGCGGCACCGCGTGATCGCCTCGTCCGACGGGCGCGGCATCCTCAGCGAGACCGTCCAGATCCGCCGCAGCGGCGAGAGCATGGGCCATTACGCCGACGGCGCCGGGCGCACCTACGGCTACGCCCTGACGCCGGGCTACGAGACCTACAAGGGGCTGGGCTGGTACGGGGTGATCGTGCAGGACCCCGATCCACGCCAGCAGCAGGCGCCCGCAACCTCTGGTGGGCACGGGCGTATGGGAATGAACGGGGCCGGGCTTCACGGGTAAGGCTGGCATTCCCACCCTGCTCTGGTCATCGCGGCGGGTTTGCTTACACTTCGGGTCCGCCGCGTTGCTGGAGAGTTTCATGTCGTCCACCGCCCGCCGTCTATACGTCCGCCGCGATACCTTCCCCATCGCGGGGACCTTCCGCATATCGCGCGGCGCCAAGACCGAGGCCGAGGTCGTGGTCGCCGAAGTGGTCGAGTCCTGCAAGCGGGGCCGCGGGGAATGCGTGCCCTACGCCCGCTACGGGGAGTCGCTGGACGAGACGGTCAGGACGCTGGAGTCCCTGGCCGGGGCGGTCGCGGACGGGCTGGACCGCGAGCGGCTGCGCGCCCTTCTGCCGCCGGGGGCGGCGCGCAACGCGCTGGACTGCGCGCTGTGGGACCTGGAGGCCAAACAGGCGGGCAAACCGGCGTGGCGGCTCGCCGGGCTGCCCGACGCGCCGAAGAAGCTGACCACCTGCTACACGCTGAGCGTGGACGAGCCCGCGGCGATGGCCGCCTCCGCCAAGGCGCGGGCGGCGGACCATCCGCTGCTCAAGATGAAGCTGACCGGGGAGGGCGACCTCGACCGCGTGCGCGCGGTGCGCGAGGCCGCCCCGACCACCCGCCTGATCGTCGACGCCAACGAGGCCTGGACGCTGGAGATGCTCCGCCGCTTCGCCCCGGTGCTGGCCGATCTGGGGGTGGAGCTGATCGAGCAGCCGCTGCCCGCCGGCGAGGACGAGGCGCTGCGCGGCATCGACTGCCCGGTGGCGCTGGGCGCCGACGAATCCTGCCATGGGCTGGATTCGCTCGACCGGCTGAAGGGCATCTACCGGGTGGTCAACATCAAGCTGGACAAGACCGGCGGCCTGACCGAGGCGCTGCTGCTGAAGCAGGCGGCTCAGGAGTCCGGCTTCGAGATCATGGTCGGCTGCATGGTCGCCACCTCGCTGGCCATGGCGCCCGCCGTGCTGCTGGCCCAGGGCGCGCGCTACGTCGACCTCGACGGGCCGCTGCTGCTGGCCGAGGACCGCACGCCGGCCCTGCATTACGACGGTGGAACTCTGTGTCCGCCGGCCCCCGAACTCTGGGGATGAGCGTTCCGGCCGGCAACCTGCTGGCGGGCCTGCCGGCGGAAGCGCTGCCGGACGAGATTTTCACGACATTGACGGAAGCGGCGGCGTCGTCTGGCACGGTGCGCATCGAGCGCATCCTGTCCACCGGTCAGGCGTCCCCCGACGGCATTTGGTACGATCAGGCGTGGGACGAGTTCGTGCTGGTCGTCCAGGGCGCGGCCCGGTTGCAGCTTGAGGATGAGGCGGAGCGGACGCTCGGACCCGGCGATTGGCTGATGATCCCCGCCGGGCGGCGGCATCGCGTGGCCTGGACCGATCCGACCGCCCCGACCGTCTGGCTGGCGGTTCACATCGGCGAGAAGCAGCCCCCGGAGACACCGGGGCGGGGGGAGGACCAATGACCATCGACGTCGCGCGCGCCCGCGCCGAGACGCCGGGCACCCGGCACGTCGCCCACTTCAACAACGCCGGGGCCGCCCTGCCGCCGCAGCCGGTGCTGGACGCCGTGACCGCGCATCTGGCGCTGGAGGCCACCATCGGTGGCTACGAGGCGGCCGAGCACGCCAACGGCCGGCTGGAGGGCGTCTACGACTCCGTGGCCCGCCTGCTCGCCTGCTCGCGGGATGAGGTGGCGCTGACGGAGAGCGCGACGGCGGCCTGGGGCATGGCCTTCAACGCGCTGGCCGCCCTGCCGGAGGAGGGCTTCCGGCCCGGCGACCGCATCCTGACGGCGCGCGCCGAATACGCCGCCAACCTGATTCCCTTCCTGCAGGCCTCCCGGCGCACCGGCGTGGCGGTCGAGGTGATTCCCAGTGATGAGACCGGCCAGACCTCCGTCGCGGCGCTGGAGGCGATGATCGGGGAGCCGGGGAAGGGTCCGGTCCGGCTGATCGCCATCACCCACATCCCGACCAACGGCGGGCTGGTCAACCCGGCGGCCGCCATCGGGCGGGTGGCGCGGCGGCACGGCATCCCTTATCTGCTCGACGCCTGCCAGACGGTGGGCCAGATGCCGGTGGACGTCGAGGAATTGGGCTGCGACTTCCTGTCGGCGACCGGGCGCAAGTTCCTGCGCGCGCCGCGGGGCACCGGCTTCCTCTATGTCCGCAAGGACTGGCTCGACCGCATCGAGCCGCACACGCTGGATCACAGCGGCGCCGCGCTGGTAGGGCCGGACCGCTACACCATGCGCCCCGACGCCCGCCGCTTCGAGCTGTGGGAAAGCAACATCGCCGCCCGGCTCGGGCTGGGGGTGGCGGTGGACTACGCGCTGTCCTGGGGGCTGGCGGCGATCCGCGACCGCGCCTTCGCGCTGGCCGACGCGCTGCGGCAGGGCCTAGACGCGCTTCCCGGCGTGACGGTGCGCGACCTCGGGGCGGAGCGCTGCGCCATCGTCACCTTCACGGTGGACGGTCACGACCCGCGCGCCATCAAGGCCGCCCTGCGCGGTCAGGGCATCAACCTGTCGGTGTCCTCGGCGCCCTCGACCCCCTTCGACATGGAGGCCCGTGGCCTGACCGAGGTCGTCCGCGCCTCTCCGCACTATTACAACGACGAGGCGGAGGTGGAACGGCTGCTGGCGGCGGTGAAGGCGCTGTAGGCGCTACAGCACCGACTCCACGACCTCCGCCACGCCGTCAGCGTAACGGTCCCAGGTCAGCCCGGCCAGGAAGGCGGCGCCCGCCCGCCCGATGGCCGCGGCGCGGGCCCGGTCGGCCCACAGCCCTTCCAGCGCCGCGACGATCTCCTCCACGTCGCTCTCGCCCCAGCCCTCCGTGCCGAAGGACGTCCGGATGGCGCCCTGTCGGGTCAGCGGGACGCAACGGTCCGTTCCGATCAGGTCGAGGTGCCCGGTGTTTGCCGACAGGATGGCAGGGACGCCGCAGGCCATGCATTCCATGGCGACGAGGTTGGTCCCGCCCTCGCCGCGGTTGGGGAACAGGCCGACGTCGACCTCGCGCAGGATGCGGGCCATGTCGGCGTTGGGCACCGGGCCGAGGTCCATCACCTGATCGGGCGGCACGCCGTTGGCCACCGCCCAGCCCGCGCCGTCGAACTGCCCGTTGTCGTGGAAGGGCACCGGCGCCACGGCGGGGTTGGCCTCCAGCGAGCGGGCGCTTTCCGGCCAGGGGTTGTGCCACGCCGTCAGCAGCAGCGCCTCGGGATGGCGCTCGGCGAAGGCGCAGAAGGCGAGCAGGGCGAGGTCCTGCCCCTTGCGGAACTCCGGCTTGCCGCCGGAGAAGACGACGAAGCGGTCCTTGAACCAGCCGACCTTGGGCGCCGGGTGGAAATGGGTGGGATCGACGCCCTGCAGCACCGTGCGGACCCGCCCGATGCCGGCGCCGGTCAGCACCCGCTCGACGAAGCTCGACCCGGCGACGATGGCCGCGCACTGCTCCGCCCGTGCCCGGCCCTCGGCGTCGATGGCGGAGTCCTCCAGATAGCAGACGCCGACGGTGGGTTGGCCCTTGACCGTCACCCCCTCCACCGACCGGCTGCCGACGAGGTTGTTGCCGAGCCCGCGCAGCACCGGTACCGACACGCCGATCTCCTGCCCAGCATGGGGCGCGATCTGCCGGCACAGTGCCTCGGATTCGCGGACGAAGCCGGCCATGCGCCGCCATTCCAGCGGCGACAGCGCGATGTCCTCCAGCCGCAGCGGCAGCGAGCAGACCGGCACCAGCCGCCCGCTGCGCGTCCAGCTCAGCGCCAGTTGCAGCCCGTTGACGCCCCAGCCGCTGTAGCTGGACAGGCCCCATTGAATGACGGCGGGCAGGGCGTTGGGCATGGGGCGTGCTCCGGGTTGGATTGCCCTCTTCCCTCTGGGGAGAGGGTGGCCCGGAGGGCCGGGTGAGGGGGATGCGCTTTGTGGTCGGTCCGGCAAAGGCGCACCCCCCTCACCCTAACCCTCTCTCCGGAGGGGAGAGGGGAGAAAGTTGAGGGGAGAGGGGAAAAATCAGCCGTGCCGCGCGGTGGGAGAGACGTCGCCCATGGACTCCGAGACCGGGGCGTAGGGTTCGTCGATCAGCCCTTCGACCTTGGCGGCCATGATGAAGTCGTTCTCGTGTAGGCCCCTGATCTTGTGCGTCCAGAAGGTGACCGTGCAATGACCCCAGCCATAGAGGATCTCGGCGTGGTGGCCCTCCGCCTCGCACAGGTCGCCGACGCGCATCGCGAAATGCTGGGCCTCGCGGAAGTTGGAGAAGCGGTAGTCGCGCTCCAGCCGGTCGGGGTCCGGCTTGATCGACCAGCCGGGGACCTGCACCAGATAATTCTCCGCCATGGCGCGGTCCATCGGGGGAATGCCGCCGCGGCAGGGTTCGCAGCTCTTTCCCGCCAGCTCCTGGTGTGTCGCCATCTCGCGTCCTCCTGTGTTGTTGGATTCGACTCCTCGTTTTGAACAATGCTGGGGCCGAAGCCTCGCGGCGGCAAGCCTCACGACCAGCCATGGACGCGCGCATGACGGACCTGCCCTTCGCCGATTACCAACAGCCCACGAAGACCGCCGCCGGGCCGCGCCTCGCCATCGTGGGGGAGGCGCCGGGGGCGGAGGAGGTGCGGCGCGGCGTGCCCTTCGTCGGGCGCAGCGGCCAGCTCCTCGACGAGACGCTGAAGGCAGTGGGCGTGGAGCGGGCGGAATGCCTCGTCGCCAACGTCTTCCGTTACCAGCCGCCGGGCAACAAGGTCGGCCATTTCTTCGCCTCGCGCACCCGTGCCAGGAAGGAGGGGCGGGCGCTGGACGAGCGCTGGGGGCCGTTCGGCACCTCCGACTGGGTGCTGGGGGAATTCTCCGGCGAGATCGAGCATCTGCAGCGGACGCTGGAGGGCTTCGCCCCCCGCGTCATCGTCGCGCTGGGCCGCACGCCGCTGTGGGCGCTGACCGGGCTGAACGGGATCATGCAGCTCCGCGGCACGGTCCAGCCCTGCCGCCTCGTGCCGGGGGCGGAGGTGGTGGCGACCTTCCACCCCAGCTACATCCTGCGCGGCCAGCTCGCTGAACAGCCGACCTTCCTGGCCGACCTGAAACTGGCCGCGTCGCGCCTGACGGCGTAAGCGCCCTTACGCCCGCTCGGCGGCCTCCGCCAGACCGAGGAAGGCGGGAAGCTCGTGAATGATGACGTAGGTCGGGATGGGGGTCAGGAAGTCACGCATCCGGCCCTTCTCCATGAAGCGCTTGCGGAAACGGGAGTGGGTGAACAGGGTGCCCAGCTTCGGCACGATGCCGCCGGCGATGTAGATGCCGCCGCGCGCCCCCAGCGTCAGCGCGAGGTTGCCCGCCACGGTGCCGAGCATCGCGCAGAACATCTCCACCGCCTCCACGCAATGCGGGTTGGTGTTGGCGGTCGCCGCGTCGGACACCTGGGCCGGGGTGAAGGGCTCCGGCTCCTGGTGGTCGAGGACGCACAGCGCCTGATAGAGGTTGACCAGCCCCGGCCCGGACAGCACCCGCTCCGCCGACACATGGTCGAAGCTCTTGCGGAGTTGGGCCAGGACGGCGCTCTCGCGGTCGCTGACCGGCGCCATGGTGACGTGGCCGCCCTCCGCGGCGAGCGCGGTCCAGCCCTCGGCGCCGGGCACCAGCCCCGACACGCCCAGCCCGCTGCCCGGCCCGATCACCCCGACGACGCGGCCCGGTTCCGGCGCGCCTTCGCCCACCTGGCGCACATCGGCGGCGGTGAGGCGGGGCACCGACAGGGCGACGGCGGTGAAATCGTTGATGACTGCCAGCCGCTCCAGCCCCAGCCGGCCGCGCACCTCGGCCGTGGAGAAGGACCAGCCGCGGTTGGTCATCAGCACCGCGTCGCCGGTCACCGGGCCGGCGATGGCGAAGGCGCCGCGGCTGGGCCGGGCGTCGTGCGCCACGCCGCCCAGATAGGCGAGCGCCGCCGCCTCCAGCGACGGGAAGTCGGCGCAGCGCAGCACGCGCGAACCGTGGATGCCCGTGCCGTCGATCAGGCCGAAGCGGGCGTTGGTGGCGCCGATGTCGGCGACCAGGGTGACGGGGCCGGAGGCGGCATTGCTGTCTGTGGTCATAAAGTCAGTTTCACCCGTACGGCGCGCGCGTCAAGGCATCGACGTAGCTTTCCCGCCACCAGCCGATGTCGTGGCTGCGCAGGATGCGCATCATCGCGGCGTGGCGCTCCTTGCGCTCGGGCAGCGACATGGTCAGGGCGCGCTGCAGGGCGTCGGCGACCGCTTCGATGTCGAAGGGATTGACGATCAGCGCCGAATCGAGTTCGCGCGCCGCCCCGGCGAAGCTGGACAGCACCAGCACGCCGGGGTCGTCGGCGTCCTGGCAGGCGACATACTCCTTGGCGACGAGATTCATGCCGTCGCGCAGCGGGGTGACCAGCCCGACATGGGCGGTGCGGTAGAAACCGGCCAGCACGCGCCGCCCGAAGCTCTTGTTCAGGTAGCGGATCGGCACCCAGTCGAATTCGGCGAAGCGCCCGTTGATGCGTCCGGACAGCTCCGACAGCTCGCGCTTGATGGCGATGTATTCGGGCACGTCCTCGCGGCTCGGCGGCGCCACCTGAAGGAAGGAGACGCGGTTGCAATGCTCCGGGTAGGCCGCCAGAAGCTGTTCGAAGGCCTGGAAGCGCTGCGGCAGGCCTTTCGAGTAGTCCAGCCGGTCGACCCCGATGATCAGCTGCCGCCCGACGAGGCTTTCCTTCAGCCGCTGGGTGTGGCGTGAACGCCCGGAGGTTTCGGCGATGCCCACCAGATTTTCGGTGTCGATGCTGATGGGAAAGGCGCGGGCCAGCAGCGTGCGCCCGAAGGCGTGGATCAGCATGCCGCCCTCGGGGCCGCGGTCCTCCACCTCGCCGTCCAGCTCCTGCCGGATGTAGTCGGCGAAGCTGCGCAGGTCGACCTGGGTGTGGAAGCCGACGAGGTCGTAGGCGCACAGCTCGCGGATCAGCTCCCGGTGGTTCGGCAGGGCCACCAGGATTTCCGGGGCCGGGAAAGGCGTATGCAGGAAGAAGCCCATGCGCTGGGTGCAGCCGCGCTGGCGCAATTCCTCGCCGAAGGGGATCAGATGGTAGTCGTGGACCCACACCATGTCGTCCGGCTGGAGAAGCGGAACCAGCTTCTCCGCGAAATAGCCGTTGACCCGCTTGTAGCCTTCGCGCGTGCGGCGGCTGACCTCGATCAGGCCGACGCGGTAATGGAACAGCGGCCACAGGGTCTGGTTGGCGAAGCCGTTGTAATATTCCTCGAAGTCGCGGCGGCTGAGGTCCAGCGTCGCGTAGGTCAGGCGTCCGACGTCGGTGCGCCGGGGCTCGCTCTGCGACTCCTCCTCGACCACCGTGCCGCTCCAGCCGAACCAGATGCCTCCGGTCTTCTTCAGCGCGGCCAGCACGGCCACGGCGAGGCCCCCGGCGGCCTGCTTGCCTTCGTCGATGGGGGCGACGCGGTTGGATACGACGACCAGTCTGCTCACGTGGGTGGTTCTCCGGTGCCGGACGGCCGCGTGGTTAAGCGGCCGAATGGCGCGTGTCGGGGCGGACCCCGGGACGCGCAGGGACAAAACGACCGTGTGGGGGGTTGGTTCCCTATCGGTCGAATGGGTTATGCCGAAGGGCCGGGGTGGGTTGGCGGGCGCGCCGCCAGCCCCAGATTGTGCGGGAGCAGGGATGGGACTCTGTGTGCAATGCAGCATAAACGGCTGCTTGCGCCGCGCCGAAGCTTTGTCTTAACTTTGGTTAAACCATTGAATAGCATGAAAAAACATTTTCCCTCTTGATCCCCGGACGGGGTTTCATCATATTGTGCAGTGCGGCATCGATCGTGTCTGCGACGCGGGCGGTGCCGTAACGCACTTCTTGGGCGTTTCCTCCCTAGACTCGGGCCGGGGCCTTTGCCCCGGCCTTTTTTTGTGCGCCGTTCGGCGCGTGAAAGGCTGGTCAGCGCGGCGCAAGGGGGCCGGGCGGCAGGTGGGCGATGTTGTCGACCATCTCGTGCATGTGCCGGGTCAGGACGGTTAGGAAGGGCAGACGCGACAGCGAGGCCTCGTCCATGTAGAGGTCCCGGCTGATCTCGATCTGGAGCGCGTGGATGCCCTGGCGCGGGCGCCCGTAATGGCGGGTGGTGTAGCCGCCGGCGTAGGGCGCGTTGCGGCTGACCGTGTAGCCCAGGCCGCGCAGGAAGCGCTCCGCCGTCTCGGTGACCGCGGGCGCGCAGGAATTGCCGAAACAGTCCCCCAGCACGATGTCGCTGCGCCGGTTGTCGCGGTCGCCCAGCCCGGGGGAGGGCATGGAATGGCAGTCGATCAGCACCGCGTGGCCGAACCGGGCGCGCGTGTCCTCGACGAGCCGGCGCAGCGCGGTGTGGTAGGGGGTGTAACACTGCTCCACCCGCCGCACCGCTTCGGAAAAGCGCAGCTTGCCGCGGTAGATGTCCTCGCCGTTGGCAACCACGCGCGCGATGGTGCCCAGCCCCGCCGCGACGCGCGGCGAGCGCGTGTTGACGTAGGGCGGCAGGGCGTCGGCGAACATCTCCGGGTCCAGCTCGTAGGCTTCTCGGTTGACGTCCAGGAAGGCGCGGGGGAACAGCGCGCGGATCAACGGGATCCCCAGCGCCGGGGCGCCCGCGAAGATCTCGTCGACGAAACAGTCTTCCGACTTGCGCAACGCGCGCGGGTCGAGCCGCGCCGCCGCCAGGAATTCGGCCGGATAGCGGTTGCCGCTGTGCGGCGAGGCCAGCACCAGCGGCTGGGTCTGTTCGTCCGGGGCCAGAAGTTCGAAGGCCGGCTCCGGTGTGGCGGCGTCGACGGAAGCATCCATGGCATTGTGATGTAGTGGACCCGGACGGCTCTGTCACGCACCGTCCCGCTCACGCCCCAACAGATGTGAAGCGCGGCTTGTCCCCTCGGCGGAAAAATGACGGTGTCCGCTGCCGGGCGGCAAAAAAGTGAAATCCGGGCTTGCCAGACCCCCGGGATGATGGTACACCCCACGCCCACGCCGGACGGGACGCAAGACGGATGCCGAACCCCGAACCGACCGGCGGCACGGATGGGCGCGTAGCTCAGCGGGAGAGCACTACGTTGACATCGTAGGGGTCACAGGTTCAATCCCTGTCGCGCCCACCATCCTCGAAGGCCGGAACCCTAGCGGGTTTCCGGCCTTCGCCACATCTGGGCTCTGCCGGGCGACCGGCCCTTGCCACGGTGGGCAAGGGCCTTGCCATCCCGCGGGTCAGGCCGCGTTGCGGTTTGGCGCCGTGCCGCGCGCCAGCTTTTCCAGATCGCGCTCCAGCGCCGGCTGGTCGGCCTCCGGCACATGGAACTTCACCTGCAACTGCCCGGGCGCGCAGGAGTTCACCGTGAAAGGCACGGGGCGGGACAGGCCGGGCGCGCGCAGGGTGCCGGGAGTGCCCACCCTCATCATCGGCGCGTCGGCGATCATCGCGCCGCCCAAGGAGAGGTTGGCGATTCGCGCCTTGCCGTCCGTTCCGGCGTCGGCACCGTCGATGGTGCAGGGCAGGTCGATCTGGAAGCGCGTGTTGCGGCGGCGGTCGACGTCGTTGGTCGCGGTGCGGACCACACGCACCAGGACGCTTTGCAGATCGTCGATGCTCCGCGCCACGTCTCCGGCAACGGCGCGCATCCCGGCGGCCCGCCCGCCGCTCTGGTTGGCCTCCTCGGACACCAGCGCGATGCGGCTGGAGACCTCCTGCGCGGAGTGGCTGGTCTCGTTGACGGTGCGGGCGATCTCCCGGGTGGCCGCGTCCTGCTCCTCGACCGCGGCGGCGATGGAGGAGGAGATGTCGGACACCTGGTCGATGCTCGCGGCGACCTCGCTCACCCGGTCAACGGCCTGCTTGGTGACCGATTGCACGTCGGTGATCAGTGTCGCAATCTCCTCGGTGGAGCGGGCGGTCTGGCTGGCGAGGTTCTTGACCTCCTGCGCGACGACCGCGAACCCCTTGCCCGCCTCCCCGGCGCGGGCCGCCTCGATGGTTGCGTTCAGCGCCAGCAGGTTGGTCTGGCTGGCGATGTCGCCGATCAGCCGGGCGACGGCGCCGATCCGCTCAACCGCCGTCGACAGGTGCCCGATGATCGCCCTGGCGGACCCGGCCTTCTCGACGGCTTGTCCGGTCACCGACACCGACGCCGTCACCTGTCGGCCGATCTCCTGGATGGAGGCGGACAGCTCGTTGGCCGCGGCGGCGACCGTCTGGGCGTTGGCCAGCGCCTGGCTCGCCGCGGCGGCGACGCTCTGGGAGTTGTCGCTGACCATCCCGGCGGAGGCGGCCATCGCCTCGGCGTTGCCGGCCATCTGCCCGGCGTGCCGGGCCACCTGTTCCACGGCGGCGCGGGTCTCGCGTTCCACCGTGTCGGCCATGGCGGCCAGAGCAAGGCGCCGCTTCATCTCGCCGGCCTCGCGGGCGCGCTCCTGTTCGGCGCGCAGGCGCTCGTTCTCCAAGCCGGCTTCGCGGAAGACGCGCACGGCATCGGCCATCTGGCCGATCTCGTCGCGGCGTCCCGCGAACCCGACCTCCATCCGCAGGTTGCCGGCGGCCATGCCGGTCATCGTCAGCCGCATGCAGTCGATCGGGCCGACCACCCCCCGCCGCAGGAAGATTATGGAGGCGGCGATGAGGCACAGCATCACCGACGCCGCCGCGATCAGCAGGGTTTGCAGCGTGGCGGCGGAAGTCTCGATGTCGGTCACCGCCGCGTCGAGGCCGCCCAGACGCTCGTCGCGGATCTGCTCCATGGTGGAAAGGAGCTGTTCCATCTCCTTGTCCATGCTCTCGGCGACCGCGTCGAATTGTCCCATCATGGCGTTCCCCGCCGACGGACCGCCCTCGACGTAGGTCTGGGACATGCGACGGCCCAACTCATAGAAGGGGGGAAAGGCGTCGCGGGTGGCGGCGATGATCCGCATCATGTCCGTCAGCCCCAGTTCCCGGGCGATGGCATGGGCGCTCTCGGCGTGCTGGGCGAAGGCCTTCGCGAACTCATCCGCCTTGGCCGGCCCGTCGTCCAAACCGTCCAGCCCGCGGGTCGCCGACACGTCCGTCAACCATTGCTGAACCTGCGCCACATCGTAACGGATGTTGGCGATCATCTCGCTCAGCGGCACGATCTTGCGGCTCACCGTGTCGACGGTCTGGCGGACGTGGGAGAGGTGGTGCTCCTGCAACGATGTTTCTTTCCCAACGCAGAACGTTGCGATCGCCATGACGATAAAAACGAACACGGACGTCAGTGTTGCCTTTCGTTTGATGGTCACGGCGTGCAAGAAATTCATAACAATGCTCCATTCCATATATTGCCGAGATTGACCTGTGGCCGGCAGTTGTTTCGCTGGGACAATTCATTCAATCAGTCATGAAATCAAGTTTACCGTTGATCCTATAACGGAACCAAGAGATGCGTTTGCCGTAAGAAAGGGTCCTAACCTGGCATGCGGTCGCGGTGCGCGGTAATTGGACGTTTGGACGAGGGCTTTCGTTCAGGGAAAACTTGTTTGGAGCCCTCAATTTCATTTGTGGTTCAATGTTCCGGATTTTCCGCCATTGAGGACTTGTTTCATGTCCCGTGACCGGTCACGTCATTGTGCGGACGCAAAGAAAAAGGCCCTCCCCCGCGAACGGGGAAGGGCCTTCGGGATAAGGGCCTGTGATGCGCGCCGGCTGGTGGGTCCGGTCAGCCCGCAGCCTTGGCCTTGGCCTCGATGCGGCGGCGGTGCAGCACCGGCTCGGTGTAGCCGTTCGGCTGCTCGCGGCCCTTGAAGACGAGGTCGCAGGCGGCCTGGAAGGCGACGCTGCCGTCGAAGTCGGCGGCCATCGGGCGGTAGAGCGGATCGCCGGCGTTCTGCTTGTCCACCACGGCGGCCATGCGCTTCATCGTCTCCATGACCTGCGCCTCGGTGGTGATGCCGTGGAGCAGCCAGTTGGCGATGTGCTGGCTGGAGATGCGCAGGGTGGCGCGGTCCTCCATCAGCCCGACGTTGTTGATGTCCGGCACCTTGGAGCAGCCCACACCCTGGTCGATCCAGCGCACGACGTAGCCGAGGATGCCCTGGGCGTTGTTGTCCAGCTCCTGCTGGATCTCCTCCTCCGACCAGTTGGGGCGGTCGGCCAGCGGGATGGTCAGGATGGCGTCCAGGCTGGCGCGCTCGCGGCGGGCCAGCTCCTCCTGGCGGGCGGCGACGTTGACCTGATGGTAGTGCAGGGCGTGCAGCGTGGCGGCGGTGGGCGAGGGCACCCAGGCGGTGTTGGCGCCGGCCTGCGGGTGGACGATCTTGGCGGCCAGCATGTCGGCCATGCGGTCGGGCATCGCCCACATGCCCTTGCCGATCTGGGCGTGGCCCTTCAGCCCGCAGAGCAGGCCGGTGTCCACGTTCCAGTCCTCGTAGGCCTTGATCCAGGCGGACGACTTCATGTCGTTCTTGCGGATCATCGGGCCGGCTTCCATGGCGGTGTGCATCTCGTCGCCGGTGCGGTCGAGGAAGCCGGTGTTGATGAACACCACGCGCGCCGCCGCGGCCCGGATGCACTCCTTGAGGTTCACCGTGGTGCGGCGCTCCTCGTCCATGATGCCCATCTTCAGCGTGTTGCGCGCGATGCCCAGCGCGTCCTCGACGCGGGCGAACAGCTCGTCCGCGAAGGCGACCTCCTCCGGCCCGTGCATCTTCGGCTTCACGATGTAGACCGAGCCGGCGCGGCTGTTGAGGCGGGCGCCCTTGACGTCGTGCAGCGCGATCAGCGAGGTGATCATGCCGTCGAGGATGCCTTCCGGCGCCTCGCTGCCGTCGTTGAGCAGGACCGCGCTGTTGGTCATCAGGTGACCGACGTTGCGGATCAGCATCAGGCTGCGGCCGGGCAGGGTGATCGTCTCGCCGTTGCGGCTGGTGTAGCTGCGGTCGGGGTTCAGCCGGCGCTCGACCGTGCCGCTGCCCTTGGGGAAGCTGGCGGTCAGGCTGCCGGTCATCAGGCCCAGCCAGTTGCGGTAGGCCAGCACCTTGTCCTCGGCATCCACGGCGGCGACGGAGTCCTCGCAGTCCTGGATGGTGGTCAGGGCGGATTCGAGCACGAGGTCGGCGACGCCCGCCGCGTCGGTCTTGCCGATCGGGTGGCTGCGGTCGATGCGGATTTCCATGTGCAGGCCGTTGTCGGCCAGCAGGATGGCGGTCGGGGCGGACGGCGCGCCGTTGTAGCCGACCAGACGTTCCGGCTCGGCCAAGCCGGTGGCGCGGCCGTCCTTCAGCGCGACGACGAGGCGGCCGTTGTCCACCGTGTAGCCGGCGGCGTCGGCGTGCGACCCGTCGGACAGCGGGGCGGCGCGGTCCAGCACGTCGCGGGCGAAGGCGATGACCTTCTCGCCGCGCTTCGGGTTGTAGCCGGCGGTGCGCTCCGCCCCGTCCGTGTCGGGGATGGCGTCGGTGCCGTAGAGCGCGTCGTACAGGCTGCCCCAGCGGGCGTTGGCGGCGTTCAGCGCGTAGCGGGCGTTCATCACCGGCACGACGAGCTGCGGGCCGGCGGTCGTGGAGATCTCCGGATCGACGTTCTCGGTCGTCACGGCGAAGTCCGGGCCTTCCGGCAGGAGATAGCCGATCTCCTTGAGGAATTCGGTGTGGGCGGCGCGGTCCAGCGGCTGGCCGCGGCGGCTGCGGTACCACTCGTCGATCTGGGCCTGGAGCGCGTCCCGCTTGGCCAGAAGCGCGCGGTTGCGCGGGGCCAGATCGTGGAGGATCGCGTCAAGGCCCGACCAGAATTGCTCCGGCGTCACGCCGGTGCCCGGCAGGGCTTCGTTCTCGATGAAGCGGTGAAGCTCCGTGGCAACTTGCAAGCCGCCAACCTGAATGCGTTCCGTCACCATTGCTGCTCTTTCCTTCCGAAGTCGTAGACACCGCGGTTTTTCGGTTTGTCGTTCTTTGGCTGACGTTTTTTCACCGCAAGCCCGCTCCGGTGTCCGGCGCGGGTTTCGCGCGACAAGGTACACATTCGCGGCGCCGCGGTCTTCCCCCGAATTGACGCGCTGCAGCGGTTGCGCGGGGAACTCCCCCAAAGCCACGCCAGCACCTATGTTGGGTGGCATGAGCATATCCGGCCATGCACCCCCGGCGGCGGGCACGCCCGCGCGGGAGCCGCTGTCGGGGCTGGTGGAGCGGGTGACCTTCCACAGCCCGGAGACGGGATTCTGCGTGCTGCGGCTGAAGGTGCGCGGGCAGCGCGACCTCGTCACCCTGGTCGGCCACGCCGCCACCATCGGCGCGGGGGAGTTCGTGCAGGCCAGCGGCGCCTGGGTGAACGACCGCAACCACGGGCTCCAGTTCAAGGCCGACTTCCTGCGCGCCACCCCGCCGACCACGATGGAGGGGATCGAGAAGTATCTCGGCTCCGGCCTGATCCGCGGCATCGGCCCGGTCTACGCGAAGAAGATGGTCAAGGCCTTCGGCGAGGCGGTGTTCGACGTGATCGAGCAGGAGCCGGACCGGCTGCGGCAGGTCACCGGCATCGGGCCGAAGCGGGCGCAGCGCATCATCGCCGGCTGGGCCGACCAGAAGGTGATCCGCGAGATCATGATCTTCCTGCACAGTCACGGGGTCGGCACCTCGCGCGCGGTGCGCATCTTCAAGACCTATGGGCCGGACGCCATCCGGCTGATCACCGAGAATCCGTACCGGCTGGCCCGCGACATCCGCGGCATCGGCTTCAAGACGGCGGACGCGGTGGCCGCCCGGCTGGGCATCGAGAAGACCGCGATGATCCGGGCGCGGGCCGGCATCGGCTACGCCCTGGCCGAGGCGACCGACCAGGGCCATTGCGGCGTGCCGGTGGCCGAGCTGATCCCCATGGCGGTGAAGCTGCTGGAAATCGACGCCTCCATCCTGGAGACCGCGGCGGAGCTGGAACGGCAGGACGGCGCGGTGGTCGCCGACAGCCTGGGCGGCGAGCCCTGCCTGTTCCTGGCGAGCCTGCACCGGGCGGAGCGTGCCATCGCCGAGCGGCTGCACCGGCTGGCCGGTGGTCCCGTACCCTGGCCGGAGATCGACGCGGAGAAGGCGATTCCGTGGGTGGAGGCGAAGGCCGGGATCACGCTGGCCGAGGGGCAGCGGGAGGCGCTGCGTCGGGCGGCGACGTCGAAGCTGCTGGTCATCACCGGCGGGCCGGGGGTGGGCAAGACGACGCTGGTGAACAGCATCCTGACCATGCTGAAGGCCAAGGGCGTGTCGATCGCGCTGGCCGCCCCGACGGGCCGCGCCGCCAAGCGGCTGAGCGAGAGCACCGGCCTGGAGGCGCGGACCATCCACCGCCTGCTGGAGACCGACCCGCAGGCCGGCGGCTTCAAGCGCGACGAGACCAACCCGCTGGACTGCGACCTGCTGGTGGTGGACGAGACCAGCATGGTCGACGTGCCGCTGATGAACGCCCTGCTGCGCGCCGTGCCGGGGCGGGCGGCCCTCCTGCTCGTCGGCGATGTGGACCAGCTTCCCTCGGTCGGGCCGGGGCAGGTCCTGGGGGACGTGATCGGCTCCGGCGCGGTGCCGGTGGTGCGGCTGACCGAGATCTTCCGGCAGGCGGCGACCAGCCGCATCATCGTCAGCGCCCACCGCATCAACGCCGGCCAGATGCCGGAGACGCCGAAGGCCGGGGAGGACAGCGACTTCTACTTCGTCGAGGCGGCGACTCCGGAGGCCGGGGTGGCGAAGCTGATCGAGATGGTGCGCGACCGCATCCCCCGCCGCTTCGGCGCCGACCCGGTGCGCGACGTGCAGATCCTCTGCCCGATGAACCGCGGCGGCCTTGGCGCGCGGTCGCTGAACATCGAATTGCAGAGGGTGCTGAACCCACCGGGCGAGTCCCGAGTCGAGCGATTCGGCTGGACCTTCGGCCCCGGCGACAAGGTCATGCAGGTCGAGAACAACTATGACAAGGAGGTCTACAACGGCGACCTCGGCATCGTATCCGCCGTCGATGCCGAAGAAGGGACGCTGACCGCCACCTTCGACGGCCGTCCGGTGACCTATGATTTCGGAGAATTGGACGAGATCGTCCTCGCCTACGCGACGACAATCCACAAGAGCCAGGGCTCCGAATACCCGGTGGTCGTCATTCCGGTGGTGACCCAGCATTACACGATGCTCCACCGCAACCTGATCTATACCGGCGTGACGCGGGGAAAGCGGCTGGTGATCATGCTCGGCCAGCGCCGCGCGCTCGCCATGGCGGTGCGTGGAGTCCAGGGTCGGCGGCGCTGGACGAAGCTGGGGGAGTGGCTGTCGCCTCTATGACCCTTGGCGGGGGACAACCATGTCGGGATTTTGTCACAAGCGTATGCGCGCGGGGTTTGCGGCTCCGGCTCCGCTGTGCGGCGCGTGTCCCGCGGAACGCTGTGGAAAATGTCTTAAGCTGTTCAATTGGCGAAAGAAATCGTCGCCGTCCCAGGACCGGGGTGGACGTTGCGGCCCCCCGCCGGGCGGGGTCGGCACCAGGCGTCTTCGGGACCGGTACCCCTTCCGAACGGACGCGCTTCCCCCTGGCCGAATGTCGCAGGACGGGGCGTCTGGCCTTTGGCGTGCTTGACGGATGGCTCGTACCCTGTGACAAAGATAATTCGGCATCCTCTATGAGCTTGAAGACACATGTTCGACCGCCCGCCCCGCCAGGGCTACCGCGCTCCCGAGATCACCAAGGCCAACGTCACCGCCACTGTGAAGTGGTTCAACCCCACCAAGGGGTTCGGCTTCGTGTCACCCGAGGACGGTTCGCCCGACGCCTTCCTGCACGTCTCCGCGGTTCAGGCCGCCGGCTATGACGCGCTCGACGAAGGCGCGACCATCGTTTGCGACCTCGCCCGCGGCCCGAAGGGTCCGCAGGTTGCTTCCATCCAATCCGTGGACACCTCCACCGCGTCCCGTTCGGCCCGTCCGGCCCGCACGGGTGGCGCCGGTGGCTTTGGCGGCGGCGGCTATGACCGTGGCGGCTACGGCGGCGGCGGCGGTTACGACCGCGGCGGCTGGGGCAACGACGCCGGCGGCGGCGAAGAGGTCGACGGCACCGTCAAGTGGTTCAACGCCGACAAGGGCTTCGGCTTCATCACGCCGAGCACCGGTGGCAAGGACGTCTTCGTCCATGTGAACGTTCTGCGTCGCTCCGGCATGCAGACGCTCCAGGAAGGCGATCAGGTGCGCGTGACCGTTCGCCAGGGCCAGAAGGGTCCGGAGGCCGGCAAGGTCGAGTACCGCTAAGCCTCTTCAGCCTCTGAAGAACGGCCGGGGCGCTTCCGCAAGGGGGCGCCCCGGTTCGTTTCCGGGTCCCGGGTGCCGGTGCCCGAGGCATCCGCATCGTCGCGGTGATTCCCTGTCTTGCCCAAACCTTGTGCAAGCTGCGACAGTGGCCGAGGTTCTGTGGTGACGAGGTGAGGGTAGGCATGAGGAACGATCCGCCGGGCTATCGGCCCCAGGACGCCGCGACGCTGCGGTCCAACGCGCTGTTCGGGCGCCTGCCTGACCGGTCGCTGGAGCTTCTGGTCAGCACCGCCCAGGTGCGCACGGTTCCGCGCGGCACCACCCTGTTCGTCCAGGACGAGGAGGCCGACCGCTTCTTCGCGCTGCTCGACGGCTGGGTGAAGCTCTACCGCCTCACCCGCGACGGGGCGGAGGCGGTGGTGACCATCGTCGCCCCCGGTGAGACCTTCGCCGAGGCCGCCATGTTCGCCAGCGGCAAATTCCCGGTCTGCGCGGAGGCGGTCGCCGACTCGCGCGTCATGACCCTGACGGCGGAGGGCTTCGCCCGCTGCCTGCGCGAGGACGAGCAGATCGCCTTCGCCATGCTGGGTTCGCTGTCGGTGCGGCTGCGCCACCTCGTCCAGCAGATCGAGCAGTTGCAGGTCCAGCCGACCGCCCAGCGGGTCGGCAGCTTCCTGCTGCGCTTCTGCCCGGACGGGAGCGGGGCCGCCAGCTTCGCTCTGCCCTTCGACAAGGCGCTGGTCGCGCGACGCCTCGGCATGCAGCCGGAGACCTTTTCCCGCGCGCTGGCGAAGCTGCGCGGCGTCGGGGTGGAGACCCAGGGCGGGACGGTGTCCGTCGCCGACCTGGACGCGCTGCGCGGATTCTGCAACGCCGATGCCGGAGGCGATTCCCACGGCTGACGGGGGGCGAGGGGCGCAGTCTGGGGTTGTCGTCAACGGCGGCGCCTTGCCGATGAAGGGTTGTGGCGGGCCGCTGGGGCATGTTCACGCGCAGCGGCGCTGTGGTATCCTCCCGCATCCGGAAGCTGCCGGCGGTGCGGAGGGAGTTGGATGAGCGACGAGTTTCTTTTCGCCGACGACGAGCCGGGTATCGAGGCCGAGACGGCGAAGGAAGCGGCGCCGGAGCCCGCCGATCCCTGGATCATCCTGATCGTCGACGACGATCAGGCCATCCACGCGACCACCAAGATGGTCCTGCGCGGCTTCACCTTCGAAGGCCGCCCGGCGCAGTTCCTGTCCGCCGGCACCGCGGCCGAGGCGCGCAGCCTGCTGGAGCAGAACCCGGCCATCGCCGTGGTGCTGCTGGACGTGGTGATGGAATCGGACGACGCCGGCCTGCGGCTGGTGCGCATGATCCGCAGCGAGCTGAACAACCGGCGCGTCCGCATCATCCTGCGCACCGGCCAGCCGGGGCAGGCGCCGGAACGCGACGTCATCCTCAACTACGACATCAACGACTACAAATCGAAGACGGAGCTGACGGCGCAGAAGCTGTTCACCTCGGTCGTCGCCGCCCTGCGCGGCTATCAGGACATCACCGCCATCGAGGATCACCGGCGCGGTCTGGAGCGCATCCTGGACGCCTCCTCCGCCCTGCTGGATAAGCGGACCATGGCGGAGTTCGTCCGCGGCGCGGTGTCGAAGATCGCCGAGATCTGCCCGCCCTGCGACGGCATCGCCCTGTGCAGCCGCTGGACGGAGGAGGAAACCGGCGGTGCCGCGCGCGACCCGCTGGTGCTTGGGGCGAGCGGCGTCCACGCGGCGGCGGAGGGCAAGCCGGTGCGCGCCGCCCTGCCGGCGGAGGCGGCGGAGGCGGTGGCCCAGGCGCTGGCCGACGGGCGGAACCGCTACGAGCGGGAGCGCAGCCTGCTGGTCTTCCGCTCCACCTCGCGGCACCACGACACGGTGTTCCACATCAGCCACCAACGTTCCCTGACCGAGGATGAGCGGCGGCTGCTGGAGGTCTTCTGCTCCAAGGTCGCGGTCGGCTTCGACAACGTGCATCTGTACGAGGAGCTGACCGCGCTGAACCGCAACCTGGAAAGCCAAGTGGCCGACCGCACCCGCGAGCTGGTCGCCGCGACCGAGGCGGCGGAGGCCGCAAGGGCGGAGGCGGAGGCGGCCAATCAGGCCAAGTCGCTGTTCCTGGCGACGATGAGCCATGAGATCCGCACGCCGATGAACGGCGTCCAGGGCATGCTGGAGCTGCTGGAATACACGCCGCTGACCACCGAGCAGCAGGAGCTGGTCGCCGTCGTGCGCGATTCGGCGGGGGCGCTGCTGACCATCATCAACGACATCCTCGACTTCTCGAAGATCGAGGCCGGGCGGCTGGATCTGGAGCGCGCCCCGGTGTCGCTGTCCGCGGTGGTGGAGGGCGTGGCCGAGACGCTGGCCCCGGCGGCGCGGCACAAGGACCTGACGCTGATCACCTACGTCGATCCCGACCTGCCGCCGCTGGTCATGGGCGATTCGGTGCGCATCCGGCAGGTGTTGTTCAACATCGCCGGCAACGCCGTGAAATTCACCCCCTCCGGCGCGGTGCGCATCCGGGCCGAGCTGGTGCGCTTCGAGGATGGGCGGGCGACCATCCGGATCGCCGTGACCGACACCGGCATCGGCATCGCCACGGAGGCGCAGGCCCAGCTCTTCCGCCCCTTCACGCAGGCGGAGGCCTCGACCACCCGGCGGTTCGGCGGGACCGGGCTGGGGCTGTCGATCTGCCGCCGTCTCGCCGAGCTGATGGGCGGCGAGGTGGGGGTGGCGAGCGAGCCGGGCCGCGGCTCCACCTTCTGGTTCACCTTCACCGCCGATCTCGCTCCGGACGGCGACGCCGTGGGTGTCGCGGCTCCGCCACTGGCCGGGCTGTCCGTGCTGCTTCTCGCCGCCGACGCGGAGGAGCGGGGGTTCCTCGCCCGCTACCTGAGCACCGACGGTGCGGTGCTGCTGGACGCACCGGACGCGGCGGCGGGGGTGCGGGCCCTGCCGCCCGGCACGCTCTGCGACGTCGTGCTGACGACCGCTGAGGAGGATGTGCAGGCGCTGGACGCCGCGGTGCCGGGCCTGGCGCGCGGGCGGGTGCTGCTGGGCGGGCGCGGTGCCCTGATCGACGCGGTCGGGCTGGCCCGCCCGGTTCGCCGCAGCCACCTGGTGCGCGCCGTGCTGGCCGCCGCGGGGCGCGGACCGGCGGTCGAGGCCGAGGCGGGGCATCCCGGACCGGTCACAGCGCCTCCGACCGCGGCGGGGGGCGTGTCGGCACCCCGCATCCTGGTGGCCGAGGATCATCCGACCAACCGGCAGGTCATCCAACGGCAGCTCGCCCTGCTCGGCCAGACGGCGGACATGGCGGAGGACGGCGTCCAGGCGCTGGCCCTGTGGCGCGACGGCGATTACGCGCTGCTGCTGACCGATTGCCAGATGCCGGAGATGGACGGCTTCGAGCTGACCCGCCTGATCCGCGCCGAGGAGGCGGCGAAAGGGCGTCCCCGCCGGCCCATCATCGCGGTCACCGCCAACGCCATGGCCGGAGAGGCCCAGCGCTGCCTGTCCGCCGGGATGGACGACGCCGTGTCGAAGCCGGTGGAGATCGGCCAGCTCCGCCGCCTGCTGGACCGCCATCTGCCGTCCAAGCCGGGGCCCGAACCGGTGCCGGCTCCCACCGCACCCGTCGCGGCGCTAAACTCCGACCCCGACGCGCCGCCCATCGACGTGGGCGTGCTGGCGACGCTGTTCGACGGGGACATGGAGTTTGTCGGGCAGTTGCTGCAGGAATTCATCGTCTCCAACAGCGCCAGCCGCGATCGTCTGGTCGCCGCCCACGCGGCGGAGGATTGGGACGGCGTGCGTCAGGCCGCCCACAAGCTGGCGGGGTCCTCCCGCACGGTGGGCGCACGCGATCTTGCGGCGGCGAGCGATGACATCGAACTGTCCTGTGTGGAACGGCGGCTCGACGGCATCGGTTCGCTGGTCGCCCGCGTCGACCATGAACTTGGCCGCGCCGCCGCGTACATTCATGGCATGGCGCCGGCTTAGCGAGCCGGCGCCATGCCCATCATCCGATCAGGCGGCTCCCAAACGGTTCCTCAAGCGGCCATCGGCCGCAGGGCGCGGTCACGGACCAGCGCGTTGAACCGTTGTTCGAATCCGGCCTTCGCCTCGTCCGGCAATTCGAAACGGACGTGGCAGCTCTGAGTCTGGACCGTCACGACGGTGAAGGGCAGGGGCATGCCGAAGCCGTCGATGTGCAGCGTGCCCCGCGCGCCGTTCGTGGCGCCGTCCCAGACCTCCAGCGCGGCGCCGCTGGAGGACAGGTTGTGCAGGCGGCAGATCCGGTTGCCGGCGGAGGTGTCGGCGCGGGCGGGGAGATCCACCGCGTAGCGGGCCTCGCGGCGGCGGTCCACCTCGCTCATCGAGGTGCGGACGACGTGGACCAGGATGCCGCGCAGCTCGTCGATGCTGCCCGAGACGTCGTCGGCGGCGACGCGCACATCGGACGCGTGGTCACCGGTGGCCTTCGCCTCGCCGGAGACTTCGGCAATGCGGCGGGAAACCTCACGCGCGGCTTCGGCGGTCTGGTTGACGCTGCGGCTGATCTCCTGGGTCGCGGCGGCCTGTTCCTCCATCGCCGCGGCGATCGCTCCGGCCACCTGATCCACTTCGCCGATGCTGCCGGTGATGGTGGAGACGGCGGCTACGGCACCGCTGGTCGCCGCCTGGATCTCGCCGATCTGCCGGGCGATGTCCTCGGTCGCCTGTGCGGTCTGGCTTGCCAGATTCTTCACCTCGCTGGCCACCACGGCGAATCCCTTGCCGGCCTCGCCGGCCCTTGCGGCTTCGATGGTGGCGTTCAGCGCCAGCAGATTGGTCTGGCTCGCGATGTTCTGGATGAGATGGGCGACATCGCCGATCCTCTGCACGGCGTCGGACAGCGACTGGATGGTGCCGCGCGCCTGATTGCCCTTTTCCACGGCGACGCGGGTGATGCTGCTGGCCTGCGCCACCTGGGTGCCGATCTCGCGGATCGAGGCGGCCAACTCCTCCGAGGCGGCGGCGACGGTCTGGGCGTTGCGCAGGGCCTGCTCTGCGGCGGTGGCCACGGACTGGCTGTTCCCCCCGACCGCGCTCGCCGACTGGGCCATGGCGATGGCGTTGTGTTTCATCTGCCCAGTGCGTTTCGACACTTGGTCCACGGCGTTGCGGGTTTCGCGCTCCACCGTCTGGGCCATGGCTTCCAGCGCGTCGCGCTTGGCGGCCTCGGCCTGCTCCTGCTGGTGCTCCTGCTTCCGGCGCATGCGCTGGTTTTCCAGCCCGTTGGCCTTGAACACCTCCACCGCCTGGGCCATCGCGCCGATCTCGTCGCGCCTCCCGGTCGCCGGCACGATGGTGTCATAGTCGCCTCCGACGATGTGCCGCATCGTGTCGGTGAGCCGTGCCACCGGCCGTACGACGCGGAGCACCACCACCGCCATGCCCAGGATCACCATCACAGCGCCGATCCCCAGGAGCATCAGGGAGGTTAAATTGGCGGTGGCGTGGGTCGCTTGAGCTTCCGCATAGCGCTCTCCGGCGACCCGCACCTGAAGGTCGATGAGTTGGCTGATGCCGTCGGTGACGGGATCGATCGTCTGGTACAACTCGCTCCTCACGTAGGCATCGAGCGCGGCGGCGTCCCGACCCGACAGGACGCCGATGAGCCGCTCCACCGCCGCGTCGGCTTTCGCCATGTCCGGCTTGATCCCATTCACCAGGGCCGTCTCTTCCGGGTTGAGGGCGCTGCCGAGATAGGCGTTCCAGCGCTCGCGAATGGCCTCCTTGGCCTTGCGGACGGAAGACAGGCTTTCGTCCCAGGTGAAGTTGCCGTTGCGCGCCTTGTGCGAGGCATCGACGATGAAGACGGCATAGGCATCGGAAATGATCTTGAGGTCTCGCAAAGGCAGAACGCGCTCATCGTGGACCGTGCGGAGATTTCCGTTCGCCACGTTGAGCGCGCGCAGCCCTGCCAGATCGCTCAGCGCCAGCAGGGCGCCCAACAGGCTGAGAACCGAGAGCAAAATGAATTTGATGGTGAATTTCATGAAGCGCTTCCTTCGTGCAGCGGATTCGGATCCGCCTGCGTCCGTTTCTTTTCGAGCGCCAATGTGAACTTCAATAAGTAAAAAAAGTCAAAAGGCCGCCGCCATTCCTTCGTTGTAAGCGGTCATATGTTGGGCATCAAGCGGCGGCCTTTTTGCTATCTCTCCTGAATTATGCTTTGTGTGTTCTTTGCCATAGGGAGAGTTTGGAAAATTTCAGTGAACCTTTATTTCATTGCCGCGGTCCCGGCGATAAATGTGCACGTGGTAGGCGGCCATCGGGTTGCCGCGGACATACTCGACCAGCCGCCGCTCCGTGTCCGGCGTGGCGTTGCGGATCAGCATCTGCCAGGCCGGCTCCATGGTGGCGCGCTGGGTCTCGTTGTGCGGCAGCATGATGAAGCCGGCCCATTCTGGCCGGAAGTCGGCCAGATAGCTTTCGGCGTAATACCGCATCATCGACGCGTCGTTGACGTTGACCGATTTCATGTTTTCGAAGCAGACACGAAGCTGCATGTTCCGTCTCCCTCGTTCCGCGGGTCTCGATACAACGGATATGAGCAGCGTCCGTCCCTTCCGCATCCGCCGGATTGTTGAAAATTCGGGTGGGGCGCCGATCCCCCCGGCACCAAAGAAAACCCCTCCCCGCGAGGCGGGGAGGGGTTTCAGTCATGGCGGATAGGAGAGGGAGACGACCGGCGGACCAGCGGCGAAGGCCGTAGGACCGCCGGTGCGTTCCTCAACCAAACTTATAACTGATGCCGTAGCCGCCCCGCGGGTAGTCCCACTGAATATTTTCCTTGTCCTGGCAGACCACGCGGCAGGTGCCGCATTCCAGGCAGCCGTCGGTGGCCAGCGTCACGCTGCCCGTCTCGTTCTTGCTGTAGCAGGCGGCCGGGCAGCAGACGGTGCAGGCCTGGGACTCGCAGGACTTGCAGACCGCGTCGTTGCGGATCTGGATGTGCGGCCGGCTCTCGTCCACGATGTAGCGGTTCTGGTACAGCTTCTCTTCGATCTTGACCACGATGCTCATCGCACGGCCCTCACCAGCTTGATTGCGTCGCCGATCAGACCCATGATCGAGCGCTTCCTGACGAAGGACTTCATGATCTCCTTCTCCTTCGTCTTCTTGTCGACGCTGTCCACGGTGAACCAGCTGTGGGCGGCGGCGGTCAGCGTGTCGGGATAGGCGCCGAAGAACTGCTTGTTCTCGTGCATGATGCCCGGCAGGTTCCGGTACTTCTTCAGGTCCTTCATGATGAAGCTGTCGTCCAGCTTCTTCTTGTAGGCGGCGAGGTTGGCGGCGTTGAAGGGCTTGCCGGCCTGCTTCAGCTCGATCACCGTCTCCGCCGCCATGCGGCCGGACGCCATGGCGAGGTTGGAGCCCTCGCGGTGGGCGGCGTTGTTGAAGTGGGCGGCGTCGCCGACCACCATCCAGCCGTCCCCAAAGAGCTGCGGAACCGCCTTGTAGCCGCCCTCGGGGATCATGTGGGCGGCGTATTCCTTCATCTCCGCCCCTTCGATCAGCGGCTTGATGACGGGGTGGTTCTTCAGGTCCTCCAGCATCTTGTAGGGCGGGATGGCGCCCTGCTTGAAGTCGGAGATCAGGCAGCCGATGCCGATCGTCAGCGATTCCTTGTTGGTGTAGAGGAACGCCGTGCCGACCATGCCCTTGGTCACCTTGCCCATGATCTCGATGACCACGCCCTCCTCGTCCTTCAGGCCGAAGCGCTGCTGGATCAGTTCGGGATCGATGAACAGGATCTCCTTGACCGCCAGCGCGACGTTCTGCGGCGCCAGCTCCGGCTGGAAGCCGGTGCGGCGGGCGAGCAGGGCGTTCACGCCATCGGCCATGATGACCACGTCGGCGTGGATCTCGCCGCCCTCGCGGTCGGTGCGCACGCCGATGACCTTGCCCGACGCGTCGCGGATCAGCTCCGTCACCGTGGTCTCGCAGATCTGCAGGCCGCCGGCCTCGCGGATCTTCTCGGAGAACCACTTGTCGATGTTGGCGCGGATGATCGTGTAGCGGTTCGGCTTGTCGCTGTTGAAGGCGTCCGACCGGTAGTTGGTGCCGATGTAGTTGTCGTCGCCGAGCAGCCAGACGCGCTGTTCGATGATGTGGCGCTCGGTCGGGCAATCCTCGCGGAAGTCCGGGATGATCTTCTCCAGCTCGGCGGCGTACATGATGCCGCCCTGGACGTTCTTGGCGCCGGGATACTCCCCGCGCTCGAGCTGAAGAACATTGAGGCCCTGCTTGGCCAGCGTGTAGGCCGCCGCGTTGCCGGACGGGCCGGCACCGATGACGATGGCGTCGAACTTTTCGACCATGGTCCTTGTGGCTCCTGTTCGTCCCTTGGTTTCCGGGCGGTTGCTTAGCCGGCCAGCCGGTTGACCGACAGGCGCTTGCCGAAAGCGTCGGTCAGGGCCGGCAGGATGGTCAGTGCGTCGCCGACCAGCCCGAGATGGGCGAAGTCGAAGATCGGCGCGTTGGGGTCGGTGTTGATGGCCAGGATCAGGTCGGACTTCTCCATGCCGACCCGGTGCTGGATGGCGCCGGAGATGCCGGCGGCGATGTAGAGCTTGGGGCGCACCGTCTTGCCGGTCTGCCCGACCTGACGGTCGAAGCCGGTCCAGCCGGCCTGGACCAGCGGACGGGTCACCCCGACCTCGCCGCCCAGGACCTTGGCGAGGTCGAAGACCAGCTTCAGGTTCTCCGGCTTGCCCAGCCCCTTGCCCCCTGCCACGATGATGTCGGCGAAGGCGAGCTGCGCCTCGTTCTGCTCGCGGTCGGCGATGAAGCTCAGCACCTTGGTGATGACGTCGGTCTCACGCAGGTTCGGGAAGACCTCGACCACGCGGCCGGTGCGGCTGTCGTCGCGGTCGGGCATCGACATCACGCGCGGGCGCACCGTGGCCATCTGCGGGCGGTAGGCCAGCGTCTGGATGGTGCAGAGCAGGGTGCCGCCGAAGGTCGGGCGGGTGGCCGCCAGCGACCGGTTGTCCATGTAGATGTCCAGCTCGGTGCAGTCGGCGGTCAGGCCGGTGGCGAGCGTGGTGGCGATGGCGCCGGCGAGGTCGCGGCCCAGCGTGGTGGCGCCCAGCAGCACGATCTCCGGCTTGTAGGTGTTGACCACGTCGGTCATCACCCGCGTGTAGGGATCGGTGCGGTAGTCGGCCAGGACCGGGTCGGTCACCTTGTAGACGACGTCGGCGCCGTAGGTGAAGGCGTCGCCGCAGATGGCGTTCAGCTCCGGGCTGTCGGCGCCCAGGACCACGGCCCCCACCTCGACCCCCAGCTTGTCGGCGAGCTTGCGGGCCTCGCCCACCAGCTCCCACGACACGGAATGGACGGAGCCGCGCTCCTGCTCCACGATCACCCAGATGCCCTTGTATTCCTTCAGGTGCTCGGGCAGTTGGAACTTGCGTCCCTGCGGCTTGCTTGGTTCGCTCATCGGGATGTCTCCGGCGGAGGATTCGTCAGGAACGGCGCGTCAAGGCCAGCGCGTCACAGGCCGGCGGCGCGGGCGAGCAGCTCGTCGGCGAGTTTCGGCTGGGCGCCGAAGATGGCCTCGACCGCGGCGGCAGCCTGGGCGTCCGGCGTCGGCGCGTCGGCCTCGACCATCGTGGCCTTCTGGGCGCGCGGCTTGGGCACGAAGACCTTCGACACGACGGTGGGTGAGCCCTTCAGCCCGACCTTCGTCTCTTCGGCGCCGGTGGTGTCCTTGCTCCAGGTCTTCAGGCCGTAGCGGGCGGCGCGGAACATGTCGTCCATCTTGCCGAAGCGGATGGTGTTCGTGCCTTCGAGCATCGTGATCATGCAGGGCAGCGCGGTCTTCAGCACCTGCACGCCGCCTTCGGAACGGCGGTGCACGACGATCTCCCTGGCGCCCTGGTCGATCGATTCGATCTTCGTGATGTAGGTGAGCTGCTGGAAGCCCAACCGCGTGGCGATGCCCGGACCGACCTGCGCGGTGTCGCCGTCGACCGTCTGCTTGCCGCAGAAGACCAGATCGACCGTCTCCTCCTCCGACAGCTTCTTGATGGCGGAGGTCAGCGCGTAGGAGGTCGCCAGCGTGTCCGACCCGGCGAACTTGCGGTCGGTCAGCAGCACCGCGTCGTCGGCGCCCAGCGACAGCGCCTTGCGCAGCGAGGTTTCGGCCATCGGCGGCCCCATGGTCAGGACGGTGACGCGGGCGCCGACCTTGTCCTTGATCCGCAGCGCCTCCTCCAGCGAGAAGAGGTCGAAGGGGTTGATGATGGCCGGGACGCCCTGACGCATGATCGTGTTCGTCACGGGGTGGATGCGGATCTGGGCGCTGTCGGGCACCTGTTTGATACAGACAACGATGTGCATCCCGGTCTCCTTGACATTCCGCCGCCTGTCGCGCGGCGTGGCTGCGGCCCTATCAGCAAGCGGCGTGCCAGTTCTGCGCGTCTGCGGTAAGATATTGAAAATAATCAATTTAATGGCGATTGAGAGATTGTCGCAAAAACGACAAAGGGCCAACGTGTCGGCTTCTCAACAGGGGTGTGCGCCGCGGCCCGACGCGATTCCGGAGCCCCGTCCGGCCTCTGTCGCCAACCGGACAAACCCGACAACGGCCGGCGGCGGCGATGGACGGCCAGAAAGCGGAACGGCCCGCGGACGCGCGCCGGAAGGCGGGTCCGCAGGCCGTTTTAAAATCGAACGAAGAAGGGATCAGGTCGGCAGCAGGGCGTCCAGCGGGACGAAACGGTCGGCCATCCGCTTGGCCTCCTCCTGGTGGACCTTGAAGGTCTTCTCGGCGATGGCGTTGGACACCACGAAGTCCTGGTAGGCGCGCTGGAGATGGGCGCTGTAGCGCGCGGCCATGCCCTCGTCGTCCAGCCCCTCCATGCCGGTGTCGGCGGACAGATAGTCGTGAAAGCGCTGCAGGATGTGCAGGCGGTTCACGTTCACCACGCGCTGCTCGTAGGTGACGCCGAGGAAGCGCAGGAAATCCTCCGCGGTCTCCAGATCCTCCAGATCGTCCTTGAAGCTCATGGCGGGGTCCTTTCCGTTCAGATGACGTAATGATCGGCGTGGGCGCCGGTGTCGTGGTGATCGTGGTTGCGGTCGCCGCAGGCGTCCTGGTCGCACAGGTTTCCGCAGCTCCGGCAGACGATGCCGTCGAGCGGCAGATCGTCCAGCCGGATCGCGCTCAGCGGCGGGGCCGAATGGGGCGGGGCGGGGCGCGTGGCCTCCTCCGCCGCGTGGGCCTCCAGCCGGGCCTCGATGCGGTTGATGTGGTCGATCAGGCAGGCGATGGCCTTGCCGACCGGGTCGGGCATCAGGTGGTGGTCGAGATCGATGCCGTGGGCGGCCAGCCGGCGTTGGGTGTCGGGACGGACGACGCGGCCGGGGATGCCGACCACCGTCATGCCCTCCGGCACGTCCTTGGTCACCACGGAGTTGGCGCCAACGCGGCAGTGGGCGCCGACGGTGATCGGCCCCAGGATCTTGGCCCCGGACCCGACCAGCACGCCGTCACCCAGCGTCGGGTGGCGCTTGCCCTTGGTCCAGGAGGTGCCGCCCAGCGTCACGCCGTGGTAGAGCGTCACGTCGTCGCCGACCTCCGCGGTTTCGCCGATGACGACGCCGGCCCCGTGGTCGATGAAGAAGCGGCGGCCGATGGTGGCGCCGGGGTGGATGTCGATGTTGGTCAGGGCGCGGGCCAGATAGGACAGGAAGCGCGCCGGCCAGCGCAGACCCCGCCGCCACATGGCGTTGGACAGCCGGTGGACCACCAGCGCGTGGATGCCGGGGTAGCAGGTCAGCACGTCGAGGACGTTGCGCGCCGCCGGGTCGCGGTCGAAGACGCAGGCGACGTCCTCGCGCAGCAGCCGCCACAGGCTGGCTTCCTTCATGGCGAGGTCCGGGTGGGCGTCGATCGCGGCCATGGGGTCCTCCGGATCACGAAGAGACGACGCTCCAGCGGGTGGCGTCGTCGTGGAAGGCGCGCAACTCCTCCGCCGTCGGGGCGCGCTTGGCGCGGGTGGCGAGGGCGCGGACCCGCGGCAGCACCGCCTGGGCAGTGGCGTCGTCGCAGGCGATGCCGAGCTGGCCGTAGGCCATCTTCACCCCGGCCGTGCCGGAATGCTTGCCCAGCACGATGCGGTGCTCGCGCCCCACCTCGGCGGGGTCGAAATTCTGGTAGGTGGCGCGGTCGCGCAGCAGCCCGTCGACGTGGATGCCGGCCTCGTGCGTGAAGACGGCGTCGCCGACGATCGACTTGTTGACCGCCACCGGCCGGTTGGACGCGCGCTCCACGAGGTCGGAGATCGCCCCCAGCGCGCGGGTGTCCACCCCGCAGTCCTGGCCGTAGAGCACCTTCAGCGACACCACCACCTCCTCCAGCGGGGCGTTGCCGGCGCGCTCGCCGAGACCGTTGACGGTGGTGTTGACGTGGGTCGCCCCGCCCAGCACGGCGGCCAGCGAGTTGGCGTTGGCGAGGCCGAGGTCGTCGTGGGCGTGGATCTCGATCTCCAAATCGGTGGCCCGGCGCAGCCGTTCGATGCAGGCGCGCGTCTGGAAGGGGTCGAGCACGCCCAGCGTGTCGGCGAAGCGGAAGCGGCGGGCGCCGGCCTCCTGCGCCACGGTCGCGGCGGCGATCAGGAAATCCATGTCGGCGCGCGAGGAGTCCTCGCCGCCCAGGCTGACCTCCAGCCCGTGGTCGCGGGCCGTCTTGACCTTGCGTTCGATCTCCGCCAGGGCCCAGGCGCGGCTGCGCTTCAGCTTTTTGGTGATGTGGATGTCGGAGACGGGCATCGACAGGTTGACGGTGCCGACCCGGCAGTCCAGCGCGGCTTTCAGGTCGGTGTCGTGCATGCGGCACCAGACCATCAGCCGCGCCTTCAGCCCCAGAGCGGCGACGGCGCGGATGCCCTCGCGCTCCTCCGGGCCCATGGCGGGGATGCCGATCTCCAGCTCCGGCACGCCGGCCTCGTCGAGTGCGCGGGCGATGGCGATCTTCTCGTCGAGCGTGAAGGCGACCCCCGCCGTCTGCTCCCCGTCGCGCAGCGTCGTGTCGTTGATGATGGTGGAACCGGCCATCGGCATGACGTGAGCCTCGATGCGAATGCGTCGCGGTGGTTGCCCCCTCCCTCCCCACTGCGTGGGTCCCCTCCCTCCCCCGCTGGGCGGGAGAGGGCCTTGATTCCCTTCCCTGCGAAGCGGGGGAGGGTTAGGGAGGGGGCAGCGGGGCCAGAAAGTGTGTCGCAGACCGGGCCGGGGAACCGCGTCCCGGCGGGTGTCGTCGGGCGGGTTGCCGGGGCGTGGGCCCGGCCCGGCCTGCGATCTCGGTGTTACGAATAGACCGGGGCGAACTCCTTCGGCGCGCCCGCCTGCGACCAGTAGGGCGACAGCGAGCGCAGCTTCGCGATGATGCCGGGAACGACCGCGATCACCCGGTCGATCTCCTCCTCGGTCGTCTCGCGCGACAGGGAGAAGCGGGTGGCGCCGTGGGCGGCGGTGTAGGGCACGCCCATCGCCCGCATCACGTGGCTCGGCTCCAGCGACCCGGAGGTGCAGGCCGACCCCGAGGAGGCGGCGATGCCGGCCTCGTTCAGCAGGAGGAGGATCGCCTCGCCCTCGATGTACTCGAAGGCGACGTTGCAGGTGTTGGGCAGGCGGTTGGCCGGGTTGCCGGTGACGAAGCAGTTGGGAACGGCGGCCAGGATGGCCTGCTCCAGCTTGTCGCGCAGCGCCCTCACCCGCGTGTTCTCGTCGGTCATGTGCATGAGCGCGAGCTGTGCCGCCGCCCCCAACCCGACGATGCCCGGCGCGTTCTCCGTGCCGGCGCGGCGCGAGCGTTCCTGGTGGCCGCCGCGCAGCATCGGGCGGAAGCGCAGGCCGCGCTTGACGTAGAGCGCGCCGATGCCCTTGGGCGCGTGCAGCTTGTGGCCGGACAGCGACAGCATGTCCACCGCGCTGGTGGCGAGCGTCATCGGGATCTTGCCGACCGCCTGCACCGCGTCGGTGTGGAACACCGCCCCCGCCGCCTTGGCGAGCTGGGCCAGCTCCTCGATCGGGAAGATCGTCCCGGTTTCGTTGTTCGCCCACATGATCGAGACGATGGCGACGTCCGGACCCAGCGCCGCCTCGTAGGCGTCGAGGTCGAGGTTGCCCCGGTTGTCCACGCCGATGCGGTGGACGGTGTAGCCGCGCTTCTTCTCCAGATAGTCGCACAGCGCCAGGACGGCGGGATGCTCGACCACGCTGGTGACGATGCTCTTCTTCTTCGGATAGGCCTCCAGCACCGACAGGATGGCGGTGTTGTCGCTCTCCGTGCCGCCGGAGGTGAAGACGATCTCGCTGTCATGGGCGGCGCCGAGCAGCGCCTGCACCTGCTTGCGCGCCCATTCGATCTTGCCGCCCACCGCGGCGCCGAAGCCGTGCATGGAGGAGGGGTTGCCGAACTGCTCGGTGAACAGCGGCAGCATCTCCGCCAGCACCTCCGGATCGACGCGGGTGGTGGCGTTGTTGTCGAGGTAGATGCCCTTTTGAAGGTTGTTCGCGGTCATGGCTCAGGCCCCCACCGGCAGGAGGGAGGCGGGCTTGACGCGGACGAACTCGCCCAGCGCCTCGACCAGCTTGGCCTGCACGCCCATCATGGTGCCGGCGGACTGCGAACAGCCGGAACAGGCGCCCGTCAGCCGGACGTAGATGTCCTTGCCGTCGATGTCCACCAGCTCCACGTCGCCGCCGTCGCGCTGGATCTGCGGGCGCAGCTCCTCGATGGCGACCATGATCTTCTGCATGCGCTGCACGTTCGTGAGCTTCGCCGGGGCGGCCTCGGCCTTCGGGGCCAGCGGCTTGATGGCGTCCAGCCCGACCGTGCCGGGCGCGTGGGGCTTGGGCGGGGCCAGCGCGCCGGTCTTGGCGAGCACGGCCTCCAGCACCTCCTCGATCTTCTCGTGGCAGGTCTGGCAGGAGCCGCCGGCCTTGGTGTAGTGGGTGACCTCCTCCAGCGTGGTCAGGCTGTTGACGGTCACCGCGCGCTCGATCATCGCCGCGTCGATGCCGAAGCACTTGCAGACCAGCTCGCCTTCCTCGTGGTCGTCGACCCACTCCTCGCCCTTGAAGTCGGCGATGGCGGCGCGGAGCGCCTCGGCGCCCATGACCGAACAGTGCATCTTCTCCGGCGGCAGGCCGCCCAGATACTCGGCGATGTCGCGGTTGGTGACGGCCAGCGCCTCGTCCACCGTCTTGCCGATGATCATCTCCGTCAGCGCCGACGAGGACGCGATGGCCGAGCCGCAGCCGAAGGTCTGGAACTTCGCGTCCTCGATGACCTTGCTGTCGGGGTTGACCTTCATCATCAGCTTCAGGGCGTCGCCGCAGGTGATCGACCCGACCTCGCCCACGGCGTTCGCCTCATCCAGCGCGCCGGCGTTCTTCGGGTTGAAGAAGTGTTCCTTGACCTTGTCGGTGTAGTTCCACATGACGCCTTGCCTTTCCCGACGTTATCGGGTGGGGGAGAGTGTTCGGGGTTAGTGGGCGGTGCCGCAGCCGCCGGCCGACGGCGCGGAGGAGCAGCTGCCCCCCGGACCCGCCGAGAAGGACTTGCCGCAGCCGCAGCTGCCCGTGGCGTTCGGGTTGTCGAACTTGAAGCCCGCGCCCTCGACCCCTTCGACGAAATCGACCACCACGCCGGTCAGGAAGGGCTGGCTGGTCGGATCGACGAAGATCGTCACCGGGCCGAAGGTCAGCACGGCGTCCTCGTCGCCCGCCGTGGCCTCCAGCCCCATCTGGTACTTCATGCCGGCGCAGCCGCCGTCGGCCACCGCGATGCGCAGGCCGGCCGCGGCGCCGCCGGACTTCGCCAGCACGCGCTCCAGGGTGTTCACCGCCGCATCCGTCAGGGTCACCATGTCTGCCGCCTCCAAATGCTCCGTCGGGCATGCCGACCGTTCCTGGTCATAGAACAGCAAGCGGTGTGCCAACTTCTAAGTTGTTGATTTTGATAAATTGTCAGATCGGGTGGCTGGTGTTTTCCCGACAATTGTCGGGTCGGGGCCATGTCGGCTTTGCGACATCCTGCGACGAAAGGACGCACAATTTGATTATGGGCTTTTGCGAAACCGGCTTGCGGCCCATACAGGATTGTCGGTCGGGCGCACGGTTTCGCGAAACAACGGAAAGGGACGGGGTAATGGAGCGGCCGGTCGAATTGCGGATGTCCAACGGGCGCATGGCCTTCGGCGAGGTGCCCGAGCACATCGACGAGAAGCTCCAAGAGGCGGTGAAGGCACGCCCCGACGCCGCGGCCTGCGAGGCACTGCTGTGGGAGGCCCACCGGATGGGGCCGCGCGTCCTGCCGGTCTTCTACGCGCTCTACAAATTCTACTTCAACCGCAAGCGCCTCGCGGATGCGGAGCGGGTGGCGATGATCGGTCTGGACGCGGCGGCGCGCGAGGGTGGATACGCCGGCGACTGGCGGGGCCTGCGCGTGGACAGCGCGGATTGGGCGAAGGAAGGGCCGCCGCGCTTCACCCTCTTCACCCTGAAGGCGTTGGCCTTCATCAGCCTGCGCAGCGCGCGGGTGGAGGACGCGCGGGCGATCCTCGCCAAGCTGGTGGAGATCGACCCGCAGGACCGGGTCGGCTACGGCGTCATCGCCGCGCTGGCGAGGGGCGTGGGGGACGAGTGACTCGGCAAAGGGACGGGTGATTGGCGGATCGGGTCCGTCAGTCACCCGCCCCGAAGCAGACCGCTTCCGCGCCGCAATCGCGGCAGACCGGGGCGCCACAGGGGATCAGCCCGTCCCGCGCGCAGAGGAAGCGGTAGAGAAAGGCCTTCCAGCGGGTGCCGGTGGCGTTGAGTCGGGCCAGCGGTTCGAAATGGCGCTCCATCAGCGCCGCGAGGTGGCTCGGTCCGGCCAGCCCGAGGTCCCGCCACAGCTCACCCTCGTCGAGCATGGCCCGCGCCACGATGGCGGCGAGCCAGTCCTCCTCCTCGATGCCCAGCGAGCGGTGGGCGAGCAGGAGGGCGGCGATGTCGTCCGCCTCACCCCGGAGAAGCACAGGCAGAGGGGCGGGCGAGCTGTCGGGAACCGGCAGGCCGGCCGCGAAGGCGCCGGGAAAGTAGCGGTCGAGAAGCTGGCCAAGCGCCCGCTCGTCGAGACCCAGCGCGCCCGGACCCGCCGGCCAGCGGCGAGCCAGGATGCAGGCGAACAGATGCGCGTCGAAGACGTTGCAGCGTCCCTGGCGGTCGGTCAGCCAGCGGTACAGCCGCGTGGTGTCGCCCACCCCCGGCGGGGCGGCGTGCAGGATGCCCATGGCGTCCTCCTCCGGGGGTGGTCAGGCCGTCTCAGGCAAGGTTGGGCGACCGTCAGGCCGCCTGGGGCAAGTGGGTGATGCAGCTCTTGGAGCAGACCTTGCCGCAGCTCTCGCAGCCGATGCAGTTGCCGGCGTTCTTGACGCTCATGACCTTCTTCTCGGCCTCGTCGTCGAAGGCGTCGACGATGTCGCCATCCTCGGTGATGCCGATCAGTTCCAGCACGTCGCGGCCGCAGACCTTGAAGCAGCGGCCGCAGCCGATGCACATCTTCTGGTCGACGCTTTCCACGAATTTCGGCGTCCAGGCGGCGCCGCCGCGGGTGGTGCCGGTCACGAACTCAGCCATCGTCTGCTCCTCAATCGGGCTTGGTGTGTTGTTTGGTGGGAATTGGACGCTGTGGTTGCCCCCACCCCGGCCCTCCCCCGCTGGGCGGGGGAGGGGGAACAGTTCCCTCCCCTGCGCAGCGGGGGAGGGTTAGGGTGGGGGCAATGTTTCCGAACCAGCGCTCAGGCGGACGCCGCCTCCAGCGCTTTCAGCGCGGCGCGCTTCTCGGTCAGGGCCTTGTAGGCGTCGTGGGTCTCCTGGGCGACCTGGAGGATGGACTGCCAGTTCTGCGGCAGCTCCTCCGACAGGTCGTGCAGGTCCATCTTCTTCTGGGTCGCGCGGGCGTTGAGCTTCTTGACCTCGTCCTTCAGGGCGTCGATGTCGGACATGGCGGATTCCTCACAGATCGGCGACGTCGGGATACTTGCGGATCAGCGCCACGGCCTCCTCCACGATCTTGGCGCCGTCGGCGGCCAGCTTCTCCAGCGACGGGAAGCCGAAGCGGTGGACGTCGCGCAGGTGCTTCGACACCACGACCAGCCGGCCGGTGGTCAGCACCATGCGGCCAAAGCCCTCGTGGCTCATCTTCATGATGGGGGAGGCGATGTGGCCGGTCTGCTTCTCGACCGTGATGCCGACGGCCTTGTAGAACAGCTCCAGCCGCCACAGCGTGTCGGGGTCCGGGTCGCCCATGATCGGAATGGCGGCGCGGGCCTCCTTGTCGAGGATGAAGGGGGCGAGGATCGTCTCGTCGCTCTTGCCTTCCCAGGCGCCGTAGCTGTCTTCGGCGCGGAACAGCATGACCAGGGTCTTCAGAAAGGCCTCGGCGAGATCGCTCCCGGCGGCCACGGTGGTGTCGGTCATGCTCTCAATCCTCCTCGTCGAAGGCCAGCTCCTGCGGCTGGCCGGCGTTCAGGGCCTTGCGCAGCCAGGGCGGCGGGTTGCCGTTGATGGTTTCGACCAGACGGTCGAGCAGGGCGGTGATGCTGTCCGTGGCCTCCACCTTCACGGGGTGGATCTTCTTCGCCACCACGCGGGCGGCGGCGGAGGCGCCGATCGCCGACAGGTAGACGATGGCGCAGTCGGCCAGCGCGTCGAGCTTCGGGATCAGCTTGTCCTCGTTGCCGTCCTCGAACATCGAGCCGCCGAACTGGCAGGTCTCGACCATTTTGTAGCCGGCCTTGTCCACCTCGTAGACCACGATGTTCTTGGCCCACCCGAAATGCGCGTCGACGTGCTGCATGTCCTGGGTGCAGAAAGCGACCTTCATGGAACCTCCTTTGCGGGGCCGGCCCTCCTCGGCCTGGCCCACCACACTCAGCCGGCGCTGCATCCGCATGATCCGCTCCCGCAGTGCTGGCCGTGTTCATGCCCGTCCCCATGAGGATGGCCGTGAGGATGACCGTGAGCGTGGCCGTGCTCGTCGTGGTCCATCTCGCGGGACAGGAACAGGTTGCCGATCTCGAACAGAAGCTCGCGGGTGCCGCGGTAGCCGACATGGACCTTCAGCCCGGCGCCCAGCCGGTCGAACATGGGAAGGCCCATGCGGTGCAGCGGCACGCCGATGCGCGCCGCCCCCTGCCGCCCGTGCGAGTTCGACACGATCAGGTCGGCGTCGCGGGCCAGCGTCTCCACGTCGGAATGGTCGCCGACCATGACGGTCGCGGCCTTCAGCTTCTCCAGGACGGCGGTCTGGGTGGGGGAGACGGCGGCGATCACCTCCGCCCCCATGTCCGCCAGGAAGCTGGTGACGGCGTAGAGCAGGTCCGGCTCCAGCGCCACGGCGATCCGCTTGCGGCTGTAGAAGAAATGCCCGTCCAGCATGCCGTCGACCAGCGTCTCGCGCTGGCGGCGCAGCTTCGCCGGCACCGGGCGGCCCGACAGCTCAGACAGAGTGCGGACGAGGCGGTCGGACGCCTCCAGCCCGGTCAGCCGGTCGAAGAAGACGCTGCGCACGTCGGTCTTCAGCTCCAGCGCGGCGGCGGCGACGCGCATGTGCTCGCCGATCACCAGCGTGGCCTCCGACGCGCCCATCGCCGCGATCCGTTCCACCGTCACGCCGCCCAGCGAGGTCGCCGTGAAGTCGTCCGGCTGGCGGCCCGACATGGACAGCGACAGGTCGGGCAGGAAGATCGGCGACAGGCCGAAGCTCTCGATGATGTCGCGCAGTTCCTCGACGTCGCCCGGCGACAGGTGGCAGCCGGCCAGCACATTGATCTGGCCCTTCACCGTGGTTTCCGACGGCTGGACCACCTCCTCGACGATGCCGGTCACCGCGGCGGAGAAGCCGTCCTCGAACCCGCCGGAGAAATCCGGGGTGTTGGCGAAGACCAGCTTCAGGCCGGCCAGGGCGGGGTTGCGCTGGCGGAACAGCGAATACTGGCCGGCCATGTCCTCGCCCTTGGTCTCGGTCACGCCGGTGGTGGCGACCCCGATCAGGGCGGGCGCGTTGCGCTCGTGGATGGTGCGGACGGCCTGCTCCAGATTCTCGTAGCCGCCGAGGATGGTGGAGACCTGATCCATCGCCGTGGTCTGGAGCGGGATGGCCTCGCGGAAATGGCGGACCAGCAGGACCAGCCCGAAGGCGGTGCAGCCCTGGCTGCCGTGGAACAGCGGCATGCAGCGGTCCACGCCGAGGAAGGCGAGCGCCGCGCCCAGCGGCTGGCTCATCTTCAGCGGGTTGGTGGAGGCCGCCTTGGCGGAGTGGGGGAAGCGTTGGATGTTGCCCATGGCGGTCACGCCCCCACCGGCTTGGCGTCCGGCCTGGAGTCCGGTTTCAAGTCCCAGGGTGCGGCCAAGCGCACCTGCCGCCAGATCGGGTTGGACAGGGTCTTGTCGATTTCCTCACACAGGTTGACGATGCCGTCATAGCCCGCGTAGGGGGTGTGGCGCTCCTGGTTGAGGTCGAGCCACGGCACCTTGGCCTTCAGCGCGATGAACTGCGACCGGCCGCCGGACATCATGATGTCGGCCTCGCTGTCGCGCAGCATCTTGTAGATGTCGCGGGGCTTCAGGTCGTCCCACTGGTGGAACTCCTCGCCCTTCATCTTCTTGATGCGCTCCTTGTCCTCCTTGGTGGACTTCTTCGTGGAGGTGCCGACGATGGTCAGCCCTGCGCCTTCCAGCGCGGTGACCATCGACCAGCTCTTCACGCCGCCGGTGAACAGCAGGACGCGCTTGCCGTCGAAGCGCGGCCGGTAAGGCTCCAGGCGCCGCCAGACGCGGCTTTCCTCGCGGGCGATGACGCCCTCGGTGCGGTCGATGATCGCCTTGTCGGCGCCGCGCTCCACCAGCATGCGGGCCATGGTGCGCAGCGTGTCCGACATGTCCGACACGCCGTAGAAGGAGCCTTCGAAATAGGGGATGCCCCAGCGCTCCTGCATCTTGCGCCCGACATTCACCAGCGCCTGCGAGCAGACCACCATGGTCAGACGCGCCCGGTGGGCCTGCGCCACCTCGTTGTAGCGCCCGTCGCCGGAGATGCAGGACAGGATGCGGATGCCGATCTCGTCGAGGAGCGGCTTCACCAGCCACAGCTCGCCGGCCAGATTGTATTCGCCGACGATGCAGATGTCGGTCGGGGTCGTGACCTCCGGCTCCACCGTGCCGATGACGTGGTCGAGCAGCGTCTCGCCGGCCAGCTTGTTGCCGAGGTTCTTCGAGCCCACGAAGCCCGGCGCCATCACCGGGATCACCGGCTTGCCCAGCTTCTTCGCGGCGAACTTGCAGACCGCCTCGATGTCGTCGCCGATCATGGCGGGGACGCAGGTCTGGTAGACGAAGACGGCCGGCGGGTCGTACTGCTGAACGATCTCCTTGATCGCCCGGTAGAGCTTCTTCTCGCCGCCGTGGATGATGTCGAGTTCCGACATGTCCGTGGTGAAGCCGGTGCGGTAGAGCTGCGAGCCCGACGATCTGGTGCCGCGGTTGTCCCAGGAGTTGCCGAGGCAGGCGATCGGCCCGTGCACGAGGTGGGCGGCGTCGGCGATCGGCTGGAGCGCGATCATCGCGCCGTCATAGGCGCAGCCCCCGGCGGCGGCCCCCGGCTTCAGAGCCTTGGAGCAACCCTTCTTCCGCTCCTTCTCCGACTTGGCTTGGTTGGTGGAGCAACCCGGCTCGTTGAAGACGTCCTGGAGCTTTTCCTGGAGCATGACCTTCTCCCGCCATTGGCCGACATCGGCGCCTGTGGGCCAGTCGCCTGTGAGTCAGTCATATGCAGGAGGTGTGCCAAAGAGTGAGTTGTTTATGTTCAATAGGTTAAGGTGAGCGGCCCCGTGTGCGATACCCGACAATCACGGACTTTGTCGGGTATCGCACAGCCTTGGGGCGATGGCCGGCCGCGTAAGGCGCGCGCCCTCAACGGGCCAGAACCTTGGCGGCCTCCTTGGTTTCCGAGACGGCCGCGGCGATCTGGGTGATGGCGGCGTTGATGGCGCCGATGTTGTGGTCGACGGCGCTGACCGAGGCCGAGGCGTTCTGCATGTTGGTGGACATGTCGCCGGTGACCGCGCTCTGCTCCTCCACCGCCCCGGCGGAGACGGTGACGAACTCCATCAGGTTGCCGGTGGCCTGACGGATGTTGCCCAGCGACGCGACCACGTCGGACGAGACTGCCTGCATCCCCTCGATCTCCTTGGTGATCTGGGCGGTTGCGCTGGCGGACTGGTTGGCGAGGTTCTTGACCTCGTTGGCGACCACCGCGAAGCCGCGCCCCGCCTCGCCGGCCCGCGCCGCCTCGATGGTGGCGTTCAGCGCCAGCAGGTTGATCTGGCTGGCGATCGAGCTGATCAGATCGACGATGCCGCCCATCGCCTTGGCGACCTCCGTCAGCCGCGCCGCCGCCCGGTCGGCGTTCTCCGTCTCGGCCATCGCGGTGCTCGCCGCCTGGCGGGAGCGGATCATGCTGTCGGCGATCTCCCGGGCCGACGCGGCCAGCTCCTCCGCGCTCGCCGCGACGGTCTGGACCGTGCCCTGGGTGGCGCCCGACCGCTGGGCGGCGTCCTCGGCCTGTCGCCCGGCGGCGGAGAGCGCGGTGTCGATCTCGGTGAAGTTGTTGTCGATCAGCGACTTCAGCTGGTCCAGCAACTCCACCTGCTGGGTGATGTCGGTGGCGAATTTGACGATCTTGCTCAGCCGGTTGTTGCTGTCGAACACGGGGTTGTAGGAGGCCTGAATCCACACCACGCGACCGCCCTTGCCGATCCGCTTGTACTGGGCGGCCTGGAAGCGGCCCTGCCGCAGGCTCTCCCAGAAGGCGCGGTAGTCCGGACTGCCGTGCTCCGCCGGATCGACGAAGGTGCTGTGGTGGCGCCCCGCGATCTCCGGCAGCGTGTAGCCGAGCAGGGACAGGAAATTCTCGTTGGCGGTGATGACCGTGCCATCGGGGGTGAATTCGATCACCGCCTGCGACTTCGAGATGGCCTCAGCCTTGCCGCGCAGATCGAGGTGTTCCCGGTGGCGCTCGGTGACGTCGGTGCAGACCTTGACCACCTTGTGGGTGACGCCCTGGCGGTTCTTGATCGGGTTGTAGGAGGCCTCGATCCAGACCTCCCGACCGCCCTTGCCGATGCGCTTGTAGAGGGAGGACTGAAACTCGCCGCGGCGCAGGCGTTCCCAGAAATCCTTGTATTCCGGGCCGTCCTGGAGACTCGTTTCGACGAAGATGCGATGGTGTTTCCCTTTGATCTCCTCGAAGCTGTATCCCATGCATCGGAGAAATTGGTCATTTGCCGACAATATGTTGCCAGATGTGTCAAAGCTGATTATGCCATTAGATTTGTCTAATGCGTCCGTGATCTCGGACGCCTCAGTATTTTTCGACTTTAGAAAGGCTGTAAAAGGCATGCCGATTATCCTTAACGCTTAAGACGGGAAAGATTTTTTGAGGCTATGGTGAGCTTGGATAAAAAATAATTAATTACTCTTCGTATGGCGTTGCATCGCAGCGGTGGTGAAAGTAATCGCGAGCGTATATATTTTAAAAGATATCGAACGATTGCAATTTTTTGTTGATTTTGTGGACATTCAGTGGGTGGTGATCGCTGCGACTTCGCGGCTTTCATGCGCCCCGGCCATTCAACCCGTGGGCAATCCGCGCATGCAAAGGAAAACAGTCGGATACCGCCGCGCCGGACAGCCTTCTTCATGAAGCTGTGTGGAGGCGAAGCGTGCAGCGATCGTTGGGGGCGGCTCCGCAGCATTTTTCCACCGGGGGTGATGCCTCCGCCGGCCCGCTGTCAGGCGCCGCAAGATCACGGATCGGAAAATGGAAAAGCCGGAGCCCACCTTGCGGTGGGCTCCGGCTCTCCGGGAAAGCGGCCGGGCGGGGGGATGGAGGCCCCGCGCCGGCCGGGGGAGGTCAGCGCACCAGATCGAACGAGTAGTCGGTCTCGCCGACGATGTTCGTGTTGGCGTCCATGTCCTCGAAGATCCGGTCCAGGATGCGCACCAGCACGTTCAGAGCGCCCTGGTAGCCCCAGGTCGGGTAACGGTGATGGTGGTGGCGGTCGAAGATCGGGTAGGTCAGGCGGATGAGCGGGATCTTGGTGTCGCGCTCCAGATACTTGCCGTAGCTGTTGCCGATGATGTAGTCGACCTTGTCGGTGAACAGCAGCGAGCGCAGGTGCCAGAGGTCCTTGCCGCCGTAGGCCTTGCCGGACTTGCCGAACGGCGAGCCGTCGAGCACCTTCTGAACCTGCTTCTCCCACTTCTTCGAGCCGGAGGTGGACAGGATGTGCACCGGCTCGGCGCCCAGCTCCATCAGGAACTTCGACATGCCCAGGCAGAAGTCCGGGTCGCCGTACACGGCGAAGCGCTTGCCGTGCAGGTGGGTGTGGCTGTCGGCGATGGCGTCGACGAGACGGCCGCGCTCCAGCTTCAGCTCCGCCGGTACCGGCTTGCCGGACAGCTCGGCCAGCTTCAGCAGAAGCTCGTCGGTGCCGGTGACGCCCATCGGGTAGTTGTACTTGGCGACCTGCTGGCCCTTCTCCTTGATGAACTGCAGGGACTGCGGGGTGCAGTATTCCTGCATGGAGATGGTGGCCTTGGCGTGGATGGCCTCCTTCGTGGCCTCCAGCGTGGTGCCGCCGTCATACATGCGGTACTCGCCGTCGGCCGGGGTGTCGAAGTTGTCCGACACGTCCGACAGAATGGTCAGGTCGATGCCGAACAGACCGGCGATGCGCTTCAGCTCGCGGTTGTTGCCGACCGCGAAGCCGTCGAAGCCCGGGATCAGGTTGATCGTCTCGTTCTTCGGGGTGTCGAAGTTCTCCGACGTGCCCCAGAAGTGGGTCAGAACACCCTTGATCATGTTGTCGTAGCCGACGATGTGGCTGCCGACGAAGGCCGGGGTGTGGGCGAAGGGAACCGGGAAATCCGCCGGGACGCTTTCCTTGTTCTTCGCGTTGTTGATGAAGCCCGAGAGGTCGTCGCCGATGACTTCCGCCATGCAGGTGGTCAGCACGGCGATCATCTTCGGCTTGTACAGCGCGTAGGCGTTGGCCAGGCCGTCGATCATGTTGTTCAGGCCGCCGAACACCGCCGCGTCTTCCGTCATCGACGAGGAGACCGCGGAGTTCGGTTCCTTGAAGTGGCGGGTGAGGTGCGTGCGGTAATAGGCGACGCAGCCCTGCGAGCCGTGGACGAAGGGCAGGGTGCCCTCGAAGCCCTGGGCCGCGAACATCGCGCCGATCGGCTGGCAGGCCTTCGTCGGGTTGATGACGACCGCCTCACGGGCGAAGTTCTTTTGCTTGTACTCTTCCGTCTTGGTCCACGCGGAAACCCGGGCGACCTCTTCGTCGGAGTGGCCGTACTCGAACTCCGTCTTCTTGCGCTCGAGCAGCTCCTTGTATTCGGGCTGACGGAAGAGCGTGAAGTGGTCAATGACCTTGTCGGCGCTCTGGGAAACGGGGTGGGACATGCTCATTACTCCTATCTTCCAGAGGCCGCTTTAGAACGGAGCCTTCATGATGCCCCAGACGGGGTTGTTGATGGCCAGATCCATGTCGCGGGCGAAGATCGCGAAGCCGTCGTAGCCGTGATACGGACCCGAGTAATCCCAGGAGTGCATCTGGCGGAAGGGCAGGCCCATCTTCTGGAAGACGTACTTTTCCTTGATGCCCGAGGCGACGAGGTCCGGACGCATCACCTCGACGAACTTCTCCAGTTCGAAGGCGGTGACGTCGTCGTAGATCAGCGTGCCTTCCTTCACGTAGTGCTGGGTGCGCTGATAATCGTCGTTGTGGGCGAATTCGTAACCCGTGCCGACGATCTCCATGCCCAGGTCGTGGTAGGCGTCGACCACGTGGCGCGGACGCAGGCCGCCGACGTAGATCATCACCTTCTTGCCTTCGAGCCGCGGCTTGAACTTGGCGATGACGGCGTCGACCATCGGCTGGTACTTGGCGATGACCTTCTCCGCGTTCTCCTTGATGGTGTCATCGAAGAGAGCGGCGATCTTGCGCAGGGACTCGGCGATCTGCGACGGGCCGAAGAAGTTGTACTCCATCCACGGAATACCGAACTTCTCTTCCATGTGACGCGCGATGTAGTTCATCGAGCGGTAGCAGTGGATGAGGTTCACCTTCGCCTTCGGCGTGTTCTCCAGCTCGGCGAGCGTGCCGTCGCCCGACCACTGGGCGATCACGCGCAGGCCGATCTCCTCCAGCAGGATGCGGCTGGCCCAGGCGTCGCCACCGATGTTGTAGTCACCGATGATGGTGACGTCGTACGGGGTGGAGACGAAGCCTTCCTTCGGCTCGGTCTTCTCGAAGATCCAGTCGCGGATGACGTCGTTGGCGATGTGGTGGCCCAGCGACTGGGAGACGCCGCGGAAGCCTTCGCAACGGACCGGAACGACCGGCTTGCCCAGCTCCTCGGACTTGGCGCGGGCGACCGCCTCGATGTCGTCGCCGATCAGGCCGATCGGGCACTCGGACTGGATGGAGATGCCGTTGACGAGCGGGAACAGCTCGTTGATCTCCTCGATCACCTTGTGCAGCTTCTTGTCGCCGCCGAAGACGATGTCCTTCTCCTGGAAGTCGGAGGTGAAGTGCATCGTGCCCCAGCTGTCCACGCCGGTGTCGCCGACATAGTAGTTGCGGCGGCCGGACCAGGAGTAGTAGCCGCAGCCGACCGGGCCGTGGGAGATGTGGATCATGTCCTTGATCGGACCCCACACCACGCCCTTGGAACCGGCGTAGGCGCAACCACGGATGGTCATCACACCGGGGATCGACTTGATGTTCGACTTGACGCCGCAGTCCTTCGCCTCGGCCTCCAGCACGTTCAGGTGCTTGGCGCGGCGCTTGCGCGACTTCTCAGGATACGCTTCGAGAACCTTGTCGACGAGACCCTTGACGTCGACGCCTTCGTTCACGGACAGGCTCATGGTGCCAGTCTCCTGCATGCTCTCATTGTCCGCGCCACTGCAGCGCGGGACCGAGCCCCCTCTCTCCCACCCCGCGCACAAAGGCGGGGTGGGCTGGGGAGGGGGCCAGTTCAGACCTGTGCCCCGTCAGGGACCCAGGTATCAGGCCTTGGCGGCTTCCTTGGCCTGGAGCTCGGCGAGCTGCTGCTCCTCCGACTTCATGATGCCGAAGTCCATCAGCATCTCTTCCAGCTCTTCCATCGTGATCGGGGTCGGGATGGTGCCCTTGCCCTTGTTCGCGTGGACCTTGTTGGCGAGCTGGCGGTATTCCTGGGCCTGCTGGCTGTCCGGCGCGTACTCGATCACGGTCATGCGGCGCAGCTCGGCGTGCTGCACGATGTTGTCGCGCGGCACGAAGTGGATGAGCTGGGTGCCGAGGCGGGCGGCCAGGGCCGAGGCAAGGTCGATTTCCTTGTCGGTCTGGCGCTCGTTGCAGATCAGGCCGCCGAGGCGCACGCCGCCGCTATGCGCGTACTTCAGGATGCCCTTGGCGATGTTGTTGGCGGCGTAGAGCGCCATCATCTCACCGGACATGACGATGTAGATTTCCTGGGCCTTGTTCTCGCGGATGGGCATGGCGAAACCGCCGCACACCACGTCGCCCAGAACGTCGTAGGAGACGTAATCCACGTCGTCGTAGGCGCCGTTCTCTTCCAGGAAGTTGATCGAGGTGATCACGCCGCGGCCGGCGCAGCCGACCCCCGGCTCCGGACCGCCGGACTCGACGCACTTGATGCCCTTGTAGCCGATCTTGAGAACGTCCTCGAGCTCCAGATCCTCGACCGAGCCGGCTTCGGCGGCGAGGTGCAGCACGGTGTCCTGCGCCTTGGCGTGCAGGATCAGGCGGGTCGAGTCGGCCTTCGGATCGCAGCCGACGATCAGGATCTTCTGATCCAGCTCGACCAGCGCGGCCAGGGTGTTCTGGGAGGTGGTGGACTTGCCGATACCGCCCTTACCGTAGAACGCAATCTGGCGCAAAGACATGGGAGGTTACTCCTTTGCTTGGGTCTACAGGGTGTCTTCAATTCCGGGGCGGCCTGCCCAGCGGCCGCTTCGACCCCTTCTCTGCATCCCCCGTGCCAGTTCGCGGAAAATTTTTAAATCATTGAAAACGAATAAGAAATTCGATTGCGGACGAGCGCGGTCCGCTTTGTCGGGCCTGTGACATACCCGACAAAGCCCGACATTTTGTCGGGTCTCTCGCAATGAAACGGAAGGGATGGACGAATGGCGCTCGGCGCCGTCAGGCGGCGGCGTGGTTCAGCGCGTCGCGGGCGACCACGAGGCGCAGCGCCAGCGCCTCCAGCTCGTCGCCGTCCTGGCCCATGTCATAGAGAAGCTGGGCCAGCGACTGGCCGCGGGCGAGCAGGCGGCGCGCCTTGGCCGGGTCGGCGGGACGGGCCAGCAGGATGCCGACCAGCCGCTCCCCGGCGATGCCGGCCAGCGCGCGGCTGCGCTCGGCCAGACGGCGCTCCAGCGTGTCGAGCACCGCCGGCCGCCCGGCATGGTCGAGGTCGGTGCAGAACTGGTGCAGGGAGCGGAGCTGGCGCAGCAGCGCCTCGAACAGCAGCTCGTCGAGGTCGCCGCCGTTGGCGGCCTTTCCGACAAGATCGAACAGCGTGTCGGAAAGCCGCCACGCCGCCGACAGGCAGTCGTTCATCGCCTTGCGGTCGGCGGGCTCGACGAAGGCGTTGGCCTCCTCGCGGTGCTCCTCCTGGTCGTCGAGGTTCCGCATCGCGACGACAAGCAGCCCATCCACCGAGGCCAGCGTGGCGAGGCTGGCGTGCAGCGCCTTGATGCCGCGGTCGGCGCCGAAGCCGTCCATGGCCTCCGCCGCCCGGCGCAGCGCGTGGCGGGTGAGGCGGCGCGACTGATAGACGACGTCGCGCAGGGCGACGGTGGCGCCCAGCGTCTCCAGCATCAGCCGCCGCGTTTCGAAGCGCAGCAGGGCGTGGGCGAGGCTGTCCATGGCGCCGGCGGTGGCGCCCGCCGGCTCGTCCTCCATGCTCGCCACCGACGCCTCGCCGCGGACCAGCCGGTCGGCGTCGGCGCGGGCGTCCGCCTCGATGGCCGACACCACCGACAGCACGGCGCCGCGCCCGGCGCCGCGCAACAGGGCGACCAGCGCGCGCAGGGCGGTTGCCACCTCCAGCGCGCCGGGCAGCCCATCCTCGGCGGTGCCCTTGTTGTGGACGACGCGGTCGATCAGATGGTCGCGCAGGCGGGGCAGCAGGACGTCCAGGATGATCGGCGCGGTGGGGCGCAGCAGCGCCTCCAGCAGGCGGCCCTGCGGCTGGCCGGGTATGGCGGCCAGTGGGTTGACCGGCTTGGGCACCAGGCGCGGACGGTGGGGCTCCAGCAGGGCCAACACCTCGTTGCCGCGCAGCGGGGTGATGGTGCCGCGCAGCAGCCGGACGAGCGTCACGGCGTCGCGGGCTTCCCTGGCGCCGCGCAGCGGAACGGGCGCCCGACCCGAGCGCATCGGCATCTTTTCCGAGACGGCGGAAGGAAGAAGAACGCGCGGGGGCTGTGCCGCCCGGTTGCGCGTCTCCTGTTCCTTTCGCTTCATCGGCCACATGGCCTTGCCTCGTCTTGCGGTGCTCTGAGTCCCGTTCGATCAACTATGGTGTCGTCTCATCATCCGTTCAAACGGATATTTTTAAGATATTTGGAGTAAGCCGAAAGTTGCTTCGGCTGTTTAATCGAATTGTTTTTGAATTCGAAATGTATTGCAGGGTGGAGGGCGCCGTCCCGCGGTGATGCGGACCCTTGGCGGATGCGCCGGTTCGGGGTATCCATGAAAGAATTGTGGATTTCGGGAATGTCATGGCGGACGGTTCGGCGAGCGGCGGCTTGAGGGATGCGCGGGGACGGCTGATCGATCCGGATTCGCCGCTGGCGCTGAAGGCGCATCGCACCAACCTGCTGAACGTGACGGCGGACGCGCTGTGCGCGGAGTCCTTCAACGACGAGCCGCGGCGCCTGCGCATCGGCGGCACGCGCAGCGACCACGCCGTGCTGTTCGAAGCGCTGGACGAGAGCCCGAACAGCCTGATCGCCGCCGACATCTTCCAACACTACATGGCCTTCACCTTCGGGCTGAACCCGGACTTCTCCGGCGCCGAGGGCGCGGACGGGCGGCGGCGCTACCGCGCCAGCTACCTGCGCCTGCTGAAGGGCTGGCTGTTCGACAGCAACAACGCCGAGGGGGCGGTCCTGAAGGGCTGGGTGGAGAGCCGGTTCGGCCTGCTGCCCACCTATCACAAGGAGCCGATCCTGCGCTTCGCCTCCGACGCGTGGCGGACCTATGGCGAGGAGAAGGTCGCCACCCGCTTCCACAACAACAACATCAACCTGCAGCTCGACCTGCTGTACGAGTATTGCCAGTGGTGGATGCGCCGCGGCTGGCCGGACGCGCCGATGCCGTCCCGCGCCAGCCACATCCGGCTCTACCGCGGCGTCAACGATTTCGAGGAGCACCACATCGTCGCGCGCCCCGACAAGCGCACGGCGGTCCTGCGCCTCAACAACCTCAGCTCCTTTTCCATCGAGCGCGACATCGCCGGCCAGTTCGGGGACTACATCCTCGAAACCTGGGTGCCGCTCACCAAGGTGGTCTTCTTCCGCGACATCCTGCCCCGTTATCCTTTCAAGGGGGAGGGCGAGTATCTGGTCGTCGGCGGGGACTACAGGGTGGGGGTGTCGCTTCTCTGACAACCGATCACGGGACAGATCCGGCCCATGACTGACCATTCCATACGCTCGCGCGCGCTGGGCGCCTATCTCGGGCTGGCCTGCGGCGACGCGCTGGGCGCCACCGTCGAGTTTCTGACAAAGGGCGAGATCGCCCACCAATACGGCGTGCACAAGCACATCAAGGGCGGCGGCTGGCTGAAGCTGCCGGCCGGGCAGGTGACCGACGACACCGAGATGTCGATCCATCTCGGCCGCGCCATCCTGGCCGCTCCGGAGTGGGACGCCCGCCGCGCCGCGGAGGAGTTCGCCGTCTGGCTGAAGGGCGTTCCCGTCGATGTCGGGGACACGACACGGCGCGGCATCCGCCGCTTCATCATGCACGGCACCCTGTCGGAGCCGGAGAGCGAGTATCACGCCGGCAACGGGGCGGCGATGCGCAACCTGCCGGTCGCCCTGGCGACGCTGGGCGACGACGCGGCCTTCGAGCGCTGGACGGTGGAGCAGGCGCACATCACCCACTGCAACGCGATGTCCGACGCGGCGACGTTGACGCTCGGCCACATGGTCCGCCGTCTGGTGCTGGGCGGCGACGTGCGTGACGTGCGCGACGAATCGAACAAGCTCATCGCGAAGCACCGGCAATTCAAGTTCCAGCCCTACCGGGGCCTCGCCACCGCCTACATCGTCGATACGATGCAGACGGTCATGCATTATTATTTCCAGACCGATTCCGTGGAATCCTGCGTCGTCGAGACCGTCAACCAGGGCGGCGACGCCGACACCACCGGCGCCATCGCCGGCATGCTGGCCGGGGCGACCTACGGCGTGGAGACCATCCCGCCGCGCTGGCTGCGCAAGCTCGACCGCGACGTCTACAACGAAATCTGCGCCCAGGTGGACGGGCTGCTCGCCCGCTCCCCGGCGCTCAAGCAGGGGTGACCGCGACCATGGCCGACGTGATCTTCTTCGAAAAGCCCGGCTGCGCCGGCAACAACCGCCAGAAGGCGCTGCTGGCGGAGGCCGGGCACACCGTCCACGCCCGCGACCTGCTGTCCGAGCCCTGGACGGCGGACCGCCTGCGCCCCTTCTTCGGCGACCGCCCGGTGGCCGAGTGGTTCAACCGCGCCGCCCCCGCGGTGAAGAACGGGGAGGTGAACCCGGACGCGCTGGACGAGGCCGCCGCCCTGGCGCTGATGCTCAAGACGCCGCTGCTGATCCGCCGCCCGCTGATGCAGGTGGGCGACCGTCGCGACTGCGGCTTCGAGGCGGAGCGGGTGGACGCCTGGATCGGGCTGGCCGCCGGGGCGCCGGGGGGCAAGCTGGAAGGTTGCGCCCGCGCCGGGATGCCGCCCTGCCCACCGCCCGCAAAGGGGTGACGGGACAACCCCGACTGTCGTAGGTTTGCCCCCGACCTGTCGGATACCCGACAATCCTGCGATGGGGGCCGATCCATGTGCGAACTCCTGGGCATGAGCGCCAACGTGCCCACGGACATCTGCTTCAGCTTTCGCGGCCTGATGCGCCGCGGCGGGCAGACCGGTCCGCACCGCGACGGCTGGGGAATCGCCTTCTACGAGGGAAAGGGCTGCCGCGCCTTCCACGACCCGGCACCGAGCTGCGAGTCGGAGATCGCGCGGCTGGTCAGCAGCTATTCCATCAAGTCCTGCGTGGTGATCTCCCACATCCGCCGCGCCAACCGCGGCCGGGTGTCGCTGGAGAACACCCACCCCTTCACACGGGAGCTGTGGGGCCGTGTCTGGACCTTCGCCCACAACGGCCAGCTCAAGGGCATCAAGGACCGGACGCTGACCTTCTACGAGCCGGTCGGGACGACGGACAGCGAGCACGCCTTCTGCTGGCTGCTCGACCAGATCCGCATGCAGTATCCGGAGCCGCCCAAGAGCAGCGGCGCCCTGATGCGGCTGATCCGCGACCTCGCCACCGACCTCGGCACGCTGGGTGTCTTCAACATGCTGCTCAGCGACGGGCGGTACCTGTGGTGCCACTGCGCGACCAACCTCGCCTGGCTCACCCGCAAGGCCCCCTTCGGCCCGGCGACGCTGATCGACGAGGACATGAGCGTCGACTTCGCCAAGGAGACGACGCCCAACGACGTGGTGACGGTCGTCGCCACCCGTCCCCTGACCCGCGACGAGAATTGGACCGTCATGAAGAGCGGCGAGATGGTCGTGTTCAAGGGCGGCAATCGGGTGCGTTGACCGGGGATTGTTCTGATCCGTGCAACGAAGATTGGCAAAATCGGGGCTCAATCGATTGGCGTAAGCGGGCTTATGGTCACCTCCGAGACAAACCGAAGCGGTGACGGTGCCGGACCGGCGCCCCGCTTCCCGGACAGGAAGACGTGACCATGAAGATCCTTCGCATCGATTCCAGCCCGCTGGGCGACGCCTCCGTTTCGCGCCAGCTCACCGGCTCCATCGTCGCGGCGCTGCGCCAGGCGACGCCGGACGCCGAGGTCTCGCACCGCGACCTGACCGTCGCCCCGCCGGACCACCTGACCGGCGAGCTGATGCAGGTCGTGAAGTTCCGCAACCTGGAGGGCCTGACCGCCCGCCAGCAGGAGGAGCTGGCCCTGACCGACGCGCTGGTCGACGAGTTCCTGGCCGCCGACGTCGTGGTGATCGGCGCCCCGATGTACAACTTCACGGTCCCGACCCAGCTCAAGGCCTGGATCGACCGCATCGCCCAGGCGGGCCGCACCTTCCGCTACACCGAGACCGGCCCGGTCGGTCTGGCCGGCGGCAAGAAGGTCTACATCGCCTCGACGCGCGGCGGCGTCTACTCGACCAACGCCGCGATGAGCGCGCTGGACCACCAGGAGGCCTTCCTGCGCACGGTTCTGGGCTTCCTGGGCGTCACCGACGTGACGGTGATCCGCGCCGAGGGCGTCGGCATGGGTCCGGACGCCCGCGCCAAGGCGCTGGCCGCCGCCCAGCAGGAGATCGACGCCCTGGCGACCCCGGTCGCGGCGTAAAGGTTCAGATGGTCCCTCTCCCGCCCAGGGAGAGGGATTTTTCTTACGCCGCCATCGCCTCGCCGATCCGCCGGATCGCCTCGTCCAGGGGAAGGTCGAGGCGGGTGATGTTCTGCAGCTCCAGGAAGCGCGCCTCGTTCTTCGACAGCTCGCCCTCGATCACTGCCCAGTGCTTGTCCGACGAGCGCTTGGCGATCTGGCGGGCGAAGGTGCGCTGGATTTCCTGGTCGAAGCGGCAGCCGAGGTACAGGAAGCTCCGGCCCGCCCGGCGGTCCTGCACGACGGCGGGAATCGGCGTCTGGATGTCGATCTCCGTCAGGATCTCGACAAAGTCGCTGTCGGAAATCAGGTAGTTGCCCGCCGGGGTGGCGCTGCCCGACGGCTTGTAGAGCAGGGTCTCCCAGCCGGACGCCGCGGCGGCCTCGACCTCCGCTCCGCCGGGAGCGTAGTATTTCACCCATTCGCCGACGCCCTGTGGGTGGGACAGGCCCTGGATCTGGCCCCAGCTCCGGCCGGCGTCGGCGGTCAGCAGGCTTTCCAGCGTGTTGTCGTACCAGACATCGACGATCATCGGCGGGGCGGGCAGGGTGGCCAGCCACGCGTGAACCGGCGTGGCCGGAACCTCGCGCTTGAAGATCTCGTTCAGGATGCCGTCCAGCGTCTTGCGGTGGCGGCGCGATTCGATGAACTGGGCGACCGCGGTCAACTGGCTGCGGATGCGGCCCGGCGCGGCGACCTTGGCGTTCAGCCGCTGCGCCAGTTCCAGCGAGGTGCGCGGGATCGGGCAGTCGGCCTCCGGCAGCAGCGCGAAGGCGCCCGGCCCGAGATAGGGCACCACGCCCCGCGCCTTCAGCGCCGCGGCGATGTCCGCGATGATGGTGTCGGTGCCCGTGCTGGTGTCCATGCTGTCGATGACGGCGGTGTCGGTCATGCTAACCCCGTTCGGCTGGCGTTTGCCCCCTCCCTGACCCTCTCCCGCTGGGCGGGGGAGGGGAATGGCGCCGGGAAAGGGACGCGTTTCACAAATAGATCGCCGCGCCCGCCCCCGTGTTGACGGTGGCGTCCTTCAGCGTGTCCACGATGAACTGCACCTCGTCGGCGGTGACCTTGTGGTGCAGCGGCAGGGCCAGAACGCGGTCGACCGTCTTCTGGCAGACCGGACAGTCGGCCCGGCTGGCGCCGCGCTCCTGGTAGTATTGCTGGGTGTAGAGCGCCTGCCCGTAGTCCGACGCCTCGACGTCGTGGGTCGCTAAGTCCTCCAGCACCGCCTTGCGCCCCGAGGCGGTGAAGCGGGTGCCGAGATGGACGGCGTAGACCATCGGGTGCACGTCGTCGGCGCCCGGCCCCTTGTAGGGCGGCTTGATGCCCTCGAAGCTGGCCATGGCCGCCTCGTAGAAGCCGACCACTTCGCGGCGCTTCGCCAGGATTTCCGGCAGGCGCTTCAACTGGACGAGGCCCAGCGCGGCGGTCAGGTTGCTCATGCCCGCCTGGAAGGGAATGGTCCGGGTGATGACCACCGTGTTGCGGTGCTCCATCTCGCGCCGGCGCAGGTAGCGGAACTGGTGGGCGAGGTTGCGGTCGTCGGTGACGATCATCCCGCCTTCGCCGGTCACCAGCACGCCGGGTTCGGAAAAGTCGAAGATGGCGCAGTCCCCGAAGCTGCCGACCAGCTTCCCCTTGTAGGACGAGCCGATCGCCTCGGTCGAATCCTCGATCAGGATCAGGCCCTTGTCCGACGCGAGCGTGCGCAGCTCGTCCCAGTGGGCGGGGTGGCCGTTGACGTTGCCGGCGAGGATGGCCTTGGTCCGCGGCGTGATCTTCGCCTCGGCCTTCGCCGGGTTGATGGTGTGCTGCCAGTAGTCGATGTCGACGAAGACCGGCTCCGCGCCGGCCAGCGCGATGGCGTGCTGCACCTGATGCCAGCCGAAGGGAGAGCAGAGAACCTCGTCCCCCGGCCCGATGCCGTAGGCCTTGAGCACCATCAGCGTGGCGATGGTGCCGCTGGACACCGCGACCGCGTGGGCGCGGCCGAGCCAGGCGGCGAAGGCCTGCTCGAACCCTTCCGTCATCCGCCCGTCGCCGAGGCTGCCGGAGGTGAGGATGCGGCCGATGACCGCCACCTCCGCTTCCGAAATGTCCGGGTCGATCAGCGGGATGTAATCGCCAAGCTCCGCGTCGTCTTCGGCTGAGTTGTCCGGGGGCATTGTCATTCCGCGATCCTTGTTCAGTCGTCCTCGTCCTGTTGCGCGATCACCACGCCGGTCGCCGTCTCCGGCTTGTTGGTGATGAGCCAGCAGTGGTTGGTGCCGTCCACGAGGTAGAGGTTGAAGCCGGGCTCCTCCCGGAAGGCGTCCTCCGCCATCACCGCGGCGTGCGCCCCGGTGACGTTGGACAGGTCCGGGTTCGCCTCGCGAACGACGCGGACCACGGCATCGAGCCGGGTGCCGTCGGCGAAGAGGCCGCCGGCCAGGGTGACGATGGCGTCGATCCGTTCCGGGGACAGGGCCATGGCGGTCACTCCGCGCCGCGCTTCTTGGCTTCGACGGTGATGGGCAGGCGGGTGTCCGCCGGCATCTCCGGCAGGTCGAGCGTCCAGCCGTTGGCCACCTTGACCCAGCCGCCCCACAGGCCCGGCTTCTCCATCTCGGTGATGGGCTCCTCCAGGTCCTTCTTGGCGACGTAGATCGTGTATTGCTCACCGGCCTTGCGCACCATCACCTTCATGTCACTCTCCAGTCGTCGTTCGTTTTGGGCACTCGCGGGTGTCAGGCCGCGATCCGCGCGTAGAGCGCGGGAAACTCGTTGAGGACCGATTCCACCTCCTCCGCCGTGGTGCAGCGGCTGAGGGAGAAGCGCAGGCTGGCCGCCGCCTCCGCCGGGGTCAGGCCCATGGCGGTCAGGACGTGGCTCGGTTCGTTGCCGCCGGACGCGCAGGCCGCCCCCATGGAGACGGCGATGCCGGCGCGGTCGAGCCGCATCAGCAGTTCCTCCGCGTCCAGCGGGCGGCCCTGCGGGTCGGCGAAGCGGATGTTGCTGGTGTTGGACAGGCGGGCCGCCCCCTCGCCGTTGACCCGGCTGCCCGGCCAGGCGGCGAGCACGCCGCGCTCCAGCCGGTCGCGCAGGATCGCCATGGCGCCGGCCTCCGCCACCGTGGCGGCGGCGCGGTCGGCGGCGGCGCCGAAGCCGACGATGGCCGGCACATTCTCCGTCCCGCCGCGGCGGTGGCGCTCCTGATGACCGTGGATCAGCGGGGCGAAGGGCACGCCCTTGCGGATGAAGAGGGCGCCGATGCCCTTCGGCCCGTGCATCTTGTGGGCGGACAGGGTCAGCAAGTCGGCGTTCACCGTGTCCACCCGGATGGGCAGCCGCCCGGCGGCTTGCACCGCGTCGGTGTGGAACAGGGCGCCGCGCGCCTGGGCGATGTCGGCGGCGGCGCCGACCGGCTGGATCGCCCCGGTCTCGTTGTTCGCCCATAGGACGGAGACCAGAGCCGTGTCGGGCGTCACCGCGTCGCGCAGGTCGGCGAGCGCGATGGTGCCGGTGCCGTCCACCGGCAGGACGGTGACCCGCCAGCCTTGCCGCTCCAGATCCTCCGCCAGCATGAGCGTCGAGGGATGCTCGATCGCCGTGGTGACGAGGTGGCGGCGCTCCGGATGCTCCGCGGCGACGGCGCGCAGCGTGCCGAGCAGGGCCGTGTGGTTGGCCTCCGTCGCGCTGGCGGTGAAGAGGATGTCCGCCGCCTTCGCGCCGACCAGCGCCGCCACCTGGGCGCGCGCCTCGCCCACCGCCCGCTTGGCGGCCATGCCGGCGGCGTGCGGGCTGGAGGGGTTGCCGAACTCCCCGGACAGGTGCGGCAGCATCGCCTCCCGCACCTCGGGCGCCAGCGGCGTCGTCGCGTTGTTGTCGAGATAGATCATGGGTCCATCGCTGGCCGTGGCACGGAGGGGGCGGTCAGTCCATCACGCCGGGGACGCCGCGGCGGCGGCCGTCGGCGGGCGTGATCTCCTCCTCCAGGCAGCCGACGACGACGCCGGCCGGGAACTCCACCAGATAGACGGGGATCTGCGTGCCCTCGGCGTGGCCGATGCGCACGATGGTGCCGGGCGTGCCCTTGGGAGCCAGCAGGGCGCCGTCCTCGGCATTGGGGTGGCTGCCGTCGTTGTGGAGGTCCACCGCGGCGGTGACCGCCAGACCCCAGTCGTAGAGCGGTTCGCGGGGCGGGATGAAGCCGGGCTTCTTCGCTTCGGTGACGGCGTCGCTCATCGCGTGCTCCTTGGGCAAGACGGTCATTGCGGGTCGTTGCAGCGGGCGTCGACCAGTTCGAGTTCCTTGGCGCGCATGCCGACGATGATGCGCTTCTCGTAAAAATCGACGCCGTATATGTAATACATCTGCAGGTAGGTGCCGATCGACTTGACGTAGCCGATGTCCCCGGTGCGGATCAGGAAATCGCCCATCGAGCGTCCGGGATAGGTGCCGTCGTTGCGCACGTCGCGAAGGGCGCGGACCTTCTGGCCCTCCTCGAAGGCGGGGCGGTCTTCCAGTTCGATCGGTTCGTTCGGATCGCGGGCGCGCTCGCGCATTCGGTGCTCCTTGCTCCGGTCAGTCGGGGGACGGTCAGTCGGGGATCAGGTCGCCGGTGGCGGGCAGTCCGGCGCGGCGCTTCTGCGCCACGGTGCGGACGTCGTCCACCGGGTCCTCGGTCAGCGGGGCGAGGTCTTCGGGCGGCAGGCGGCTGGCCACGACGAAGCGCACGCACCAGTCGGTATCCTGGATCAGCGCGGCCAGCTTTTCCGGCGGCAGGCGGCGGGCGACGACCATGCGCACGCGGGCGCTGTCGTCCCAGGCCATGCTCATCAGCCAGTCCAGCCCGATGCGGTTGGCGACCTCCAGCCGGATTTCCGGGTCCTCGTCGTGCATCATCGCCGGAAGCATGCCTTCGGGCACGCGGCGGGCGACGCGCAGGCGGACGGAGTAATCGGGGTCGCGCATCAGCGGCGAGAGGTCGGCGTCCTCCAGCCGGGAGGCGACGGCGATGCGCACCTCGCGGTCGGGGTCGCCGCGCATCTTCAGCAGCAGGCGGCGGGGCAGGCGGCGGGCGACGGCGGCGCGCACCGTCTCGTCGGGATCGTCCATCAGCCGCGGCACGATGAAGATCGGCGCGAAGCGGGCGGCGTTGGCGCGGACCTCGAAATAGGGATGGTCGAGATGCTCGCCCGCCAGATCGTCGTTCCATTGGAAGAAGCGCTGGATGCGCTTGGCGTAGCGGTCCTGCACGCAGGCGCGCAGCGGTTCGCAGCGCCCCTCGCCCAGACGGTCGCGGTGGACGCAGCCGTCGCAATCGACGGGGTTGCCCAGCCAGTCCAGCGCCTTGTCGATGTCGTCGCTCATGCGTCGTCCTCCGGGCCGGCTTCGTCTTGGCCGGCTTCATGACGGCCAGCTTCATGTCGGTCTGCGGCGGCGAGCAGGCGGGTGGTTCCGAAGCGGTCCTTCGGGTCCAGGTCCCGGACCTTGTTCAGGGCCTCGCGCCCTTCGGCCAGACGGCCCAGGCGCAGATGCAGGTAGCCGACCGCGGTCAGGGCGAACAGGAACAGGCGTGGGGCCGGCTCCAGACCCGCGAAGTCGGCGTGATCGTTGCCGACCATGCGCCAGTCGGTGTGATTCAGGCCGATGGCCGCCATGGCGTGGCCGAGCATCCGCTCGCCGTAGTGCAGGGCGGTGTCCAGGTTCGCCTTGTAGAAGTGGAACTTGTAATGGCCGAGATCGACCAGCTGGTGCCCCGGCGCCAGTTCGGCGGCGCGGGCGAGGTGGCGCTGCGCCGTCTCGGCGTCGGCGTGGCTGGCGGCGGCGAGATGCAGGAACCGCTCCGCCTCGGGCGGCAGGTCGCCGCCGTAGTAACGGCGGTTGAGCCAGCCTTCATCCACCTCGTCCAGCATGGCGGTGCGCTCCATGGACACCCTCTCCCGTGATGGGACGGGAGAGGGGTTTCGGGCGATCAGGCCGGGACGCAGCAGTCGGCCGGGCAGACCGAGGCGCATTGCGGGCTGGAGAACTGGCCCTTGCACTCGGTGCACAGGTCCGCGTTGATGGCGTAGGCGCCCTTCTTGAAGCTGATGGCGTTGTTCGGGCACTCGGCCTCGCAGGCGCCGCAGGCGGTGCAGTCGGAAGCCTTGATCTTGTAAGCCATGACACTCTCCTTGCAGGTGGGGCGGCTGTTGCGGTGGGCCGCCGGGTAAATCCGTGGGTTTTGGTCGGTCTCTTGGGTGTCAGGCGCGCAGGGCGGTGAAGGCGCCGGTGCGGATCACCGCGTCCTGCCCCTCGCGGGCGTTGATCGCACCTTGGCCGAGGCGCTCGGCGTAGTCCTTGAAGTAGGTCAATGCCGACTCCTCGATGTATTCGAAGGCGAAGCGGTCAACCGGCTCGATGCCTGCGTCCTTGAGGTTCTGCGACGGGCATCCACCGATCTTGGCGACGAAGACCGCGGTGCAGTCGTTGATCGCCGACAGCACGCCGCCGAGCGCGTCCTCGTCGCCCGAGCCGCCTTCGCAATATTGGTCGACGCGACGGTGGCCGACGAACTTGGCGCCCTTCGGACCGACCTCGTAGATCTGGAATTCCTTGGCGTGGCCGAAATGCTCGTTGATGCGCTCGCCGCCCTTGGTGGCGACGGCGATCAGGATCGGCTGCACGTCGGTGCCGACCGTCCCGGCGACGTCGGCCTGCGCTGCGGCCTTGGCGGCGTGGCGCCCGGCGCGCTCGCCCTCGACATGCTCGCGGTAGGTGCGGGCGGCCTCCTGGTCGTACTCCACCTCGCCCATCGCGTCGATGCGGTCGATGGTGAATTCGGACCCTCTATCCTCGCCGAGCAGGCCGACCGCGTCGGCGCGGCACTGGCGGCAGTGGCGCATCAGCTTGGCCCCACCCTCGCACTGGTCCTGCAGAACCTTCAGCTCCTGCGCGGTCGGGCCGCGCTGGCCGGTCAGGCCGAAATGCGTGCCGTGCGCCGGGTCGGAGATCAGCGGCATGATGTTGTGCAGGAAGGCGCCGCGCGACTTCACGGCCTTGTTCACGTCCATCAGGTGCTCGTCGTTGATCCCCGGGATCATGACGGAGTTCACCTTCACCAGGATGCCGCGCGAGGTCAGCATCTCCAGCCCGAGCATCTGCCGCTCGTGCAGGATCTTGGCGGCGTCCAGCCCGGTCCAGCGCTTGTGGTCGTGGAAGATCCAGGGGTAGATGTGCTGCCCGACCTCGGGATCGACCATGTTGATGGTGATCGTGACGTGGTCGATGTTGTAGTTCGCGATGGTGTCCACATGGTCGGGCAGGGCCAGACCGTTGGTGGACAGGCACAGCTTGAGGTCCGGCGCCTTCTTCGCCAGCATCTCGAAGGTCTTGAAGGTGTTCCGCCCGCCCGCCGCCAGACTGTCGCCGGGGCCGGCGATGCCGATGACCGAAAGCTGCGGGATCTCCTTCGCCACCGCCATGATCTTGCGGAGCGCCTGATCGGGGGTCAGCTTCTCGGAGACCACGCCCGGCCGGCTCTCGTTCGAGCAGTCGTATTTGCGGTTGCAGTAGTTGCACTGGATGTTGCAGGCCGGCGCCACCGCGACGTGCATGCGGGCGAAATAGTGATGCGCCTCCTCGGAGTAGCAGGGGTGGTTCTTCACCTTCTCCCACACCTCCGGGGCCATGTCGGCGGGGCCGTCCGACGACCCGCAGGAGGAGGACGCGCAGCCGGAGGCGGCGGCGGGCGGCGCCTCGGCGGCGGCTTTCAGCTCACCCACGCCCAGGATGCTGTCGAGCGAAATAACGTTGGCCATCGTCCACTCCCTTCCCAGCCGCGCCGTCGGCGCCCTTGGTCAGGTCGTTAAAAGCAAGTTCGGGGCCAACCGGTAGAATTGTGGAATTTCAGAGGGTTGGGCGGCTGTGTCGGGCCTGTCGGGCATGTCGGCAATCCGACAAAGGCGGACAAAGCCAAACAATGGCCGACAAACACGCCGCCTGTCGGGGACCCGACATGGTGTCATGAGGTGCCTTTGAAGTCGCCTCTCCCCAGGGGGAGAGGGTTAAGACGGCCACATGCAACTGTTTGCGACACGGGGCGCGTCGTCACGCGCTCCCGACCTGGAAGGTGAGGACATGGTCCTCGTCCGGGCGCAGCGGTTCTCCCCCGAAGCCGATCAGGCCGCGGCCGGTCAGCTTCGTCGAATCGCGGCGCAGCAGCAGGGAGGGGGAGTCGCCCGTGCGGATGAAGGTGCCGTTGGTTGAATGGTCGGTCAGCAGGAAGCCGCCGCGGCTGAAATCGATCACCGCGTGCTGGCGCGAGGTGCGGCGCGACGGGATGCGCAGGCCGCAGCTCTCGTCGCGCCCCACCGTGACGCGCGGCAGCAGCGGGGTCAGCGTTGCGTCGGCGCCGCGCCTGGACAGGCGCAGGGAGGGCAGGCCACGCCCGCCGGGTTCGGACAGGGGCAGGCCGACGGTGGCGTTGTCCTCGGCCTCCGGTGTGGCGTCGCCGTCGCGGATCTGGTGGACGCGCACCGGGGCCGCCTTTCCCTTCACCGAAACGCTGTTCAGAAGGCGGGCCCGCTTCCGCAGCGGTGGGGAAAGGCGGTCGACCAGATCGTCGGTCGCCAGGATCTCGCCGGGGCGGGCGATGGCTTCCAGCCGGGCGGCGACGTTGCAGGCGTCGCCATAGAGGTCGCCGGGGCCGGCGATCACCGGGCCGAAATGCAATCCGGCGCGCAGGCGCAGACCGAACTCCCCTTGCCGTTCCATCATGGCGAGCGCGGATCGGGCGGCGCCGTCGCTCATGGGGAAGCAGGCCAGCAGCCCGTCGCCCAGGCTTTTCACCACCGTGCCGCCGTTCTCTCCGACGATCCGGCGCAGGCCCTCCAGCACCCGCTGGGTCAGCGCCGCCGCCTTGCGGTCACCCGCCAGTTCGTAGAGCAGAGTGCTGTCGGCAATGTCCACGAAGAGGAGCGCGAGGGGCTTTTCCATGAATCAGCGGCAACCGGGGAGAGTGCCGGGAGGTTAACACACACCCGGGCACCTGTCCCGGTTGTGCAGCCGCATGCCCCTCATGCCGTCAGGGAGAAAGGGGCTGATGGTGCCCCATCCCTCAGAAGCGCTTGATCTCGATGTTGTACTTGCGCAGGGCGTAGCTCACCTGACGGGTCGTCATGCCGAGCAGGCGGGCGGCCTTCGCCTGCACCCAGCCGGTGCGCTCCATCGCCCAGAGCAATCGGTCGCGCAGCGACCCCGACTCCGGTTCGTCCAGCGGCACCTCGGCGGTGGGTGGCGGAGCGGCATTGGCAGTCGATGCGGGCGCGGAAGCCACGGCGGCGGGCGCGCTCGACTCGGGCAGGGGCAGCGGGATCAGGGGAACCGGAACCACCGGCTGAGCGGCGCCGCAGACCGGCGACGGGCCGGCGGAACAGCCCGACGCGCAGGCCGGCCACGCGCCACCACCGGCACCGACGGGCTCCGGCACCGGGGTCGGCATGGCCGGAGACTTCGGTGCGTTGGCTGGCGCCGGAACGCCGGGGCGTCCGGGAGGAGCGCGGTTGATGGAGCCCGGCCCCATGGACGGGGCCAGGCCGCCGACCGAGGCGCCCAGCGTGCGGTACTGGAAGAGCACCGAGGAGTTGCAGAGGTTGAGGCTGCAGGACAGGGACTCGGTGCGGATGATGCCGTCGCGCGACTGGGTGGCCGCGCGCTCGATGCAGTTCTCCAGCTCGCGCACGTTGCCGGGCCAAGTGCAGCGGTTCAGCACCTCCAGCGCCTCGTCCTCCATGACGAGAGCCATGCCGTTGTCCTTGGCGAACTTCGCCACGAAATGGCGGGCCAGCGGGCCGATGTCCTGGCGGCGCTCGCGCAGCGGCGGCAGGTGGATGGTCACCACGTTGATGCGGAAATACAGGTCGGCGCGGAACTTGCCGTGGCCGACCGCCTCCTCCAGGTTCAGGTTGGTGGCGCAGATCAGGCGGACGTCGGTCTTGATGGTCTTCGATCCGCCGACCCGCTCGAACTCCTGCTCCTGCAGGACGCGCAGCAGCTTGGCCTGGAAGTTGGGCGAGATGTCGCCGATCTCGTCGAGGAACAGGGTGCCGCCCGACGCCAGCTCGAACCGGCCCTTGTGGTCCTTCTGCGCGCCGGTGAAGGCGCCTTTCTCATGGCCGAACAGCTCCGATTCCAGGAGCGATTCCGGCAGCGCGGCGCAGTTCACGCGGATGAAGGGGGCGTCCTTGCGCGGCGACATGTTGTGGATGGCCCGCGCGATCAGCTCCTTGCCGGTGCCGCTCTCGCCGCGGATCAGCACGGTGGACTTGAAGGGCGCCACCCGGTGGACCTGGGCCATCACCTCCAGCATGTTGGGGCTGGTGCAGACCACGTCGTTGATCGGGGCGGCGACCGGCCGAAGCTCCTTCTGCATGCGGAAAGTCTCCCGCATCATGAAGCGGCGCTCCTCGGCCACCGTGCGGTGCAGCCGCACGGTCTGGCCGATCAGGTTGGCGACCATGGTCAGGAAGCGCACGTCGCTGCCGAAATGGCCCTGCGGCCCTTCGTCGGAGATGCGGTCGATGGTCAGCACGCCGACGACCACCCCCGCCGCCTTGATCGGCACGCCGACCAGCGAGGCCACCTGCTCGTCCAAATCCTCGCGCCCGCCGGTGCGGTTGAGGAACAGCGGTTCCTCCGCCAGGTTGGGGACGACGGCGGGCATGCCGGTCTTCAGGATGCGGCCGGTGATGCCTTCCCCGTCGCGGAATTCGATCTGCGCCGCGGCCTCGTTCGACAGGCCGTTGGCGGCCACGAGGCGCAGCACATTGTCCTCGCCGACCAGATAGACCCGCCCGCGGTGCATCTGGAGCTGGTAGGCCAGCGCGCGAAGCACCTCGCGCAGGGTCTGCTGGAGGTCGAGGGAGGAACCGAGGATCTTGCTGACCTCATAGATGGTCAGCAGCTCCAGGTTCGACGTGGACTGGCGCATTGCACCCGGCATGATCGACACCCCCTGCTCAACCGGGACTCCGGACGCCGCGCACCAGCGCGCTCGTCGATGCGATCCCGGCACGGCGCCTTGAACCGTTCCTCCCGGGGTGGGGTGTGCGCTCGTTGCGGATCGGCGCCTTTGACCACCGGTGCGCCCGTGGCGCGTGCTTCCGTGACAAGCCGTTCGCGCTGCGGACTGTCGAAAGTTTCGGAAACTCTCGGTCGAAAGGCAAGCCCTTTTGCATATCAGTTGCTGCGTCGCACAATGACTTATGGCTGCGGCAGAAGGGCGCAACCCTTGAGAAAACTGGAATTTCTACCGCAAAACAGCTAATAACTGACTGGTCAGTAATATTTTCTCCACCCTGGAGGACGGCATGCCGGGGGATGATCCCGCCGCTCCGCGCTGGCGCCGCCGGAAGGAGGCGCGCCCCCGGGAGATCGTCGACGCGGCCCTGACCGTCTTCGGCGAGCGCGGCTTCGCGGCGGCCCGGCTGGAGGACGTCGCGGCGCAGGCCGGGGTCAGCAAGGGCACGCTCTATCTCTACTTCCCGAACAAGGAGGAGCTGTTCAAGGCGGTGGTCCGCGAGGCCATCTTGCCCAACCTCGACATGGCCGAGCGCCTGCTGGCCGGGGCGCAGGGGCCGAGCTTCGCCGTTCTGGAAACGCTGCTGACCCTCTTCGCGACGCGCATCCTGAAATCCCGCGCCGGCGCCATCCCCAAGCTGATCATCGCCGAGGCCGGCAATTTCCCCGATCTCGCCCGCTTCTATTACGACGAGGTGATCCGCCGCGCTTTCGCCCTGCTGGCGGCGGTTCTGGAGCGCGGCATGGCGCGCGGGGAGTTCCGCCCGGTGGATGTCGATTCGACCGTCCGGCTGATCGTCGCGCCGATGCTGATGAGCGCGCTGTGGCGCTCCTCCTTCGAAGCGCTGGAGGGCCGCCCGCCGGACGTTGCGGCTCTGCTGGCCGCCCATCTCGACGCGCTGCGCCGGACGCTCGCCCCGGAGGGAGGGCCGCCGTCATGAGCTGGATCGCCGAAACGCTGGCGGCGGCCCTGGCCGTCCTCGGTCTGGGCGGCGGGGACGCCGTGCCGCTGGCCCATGGCTACGCCGAGGGGGAGTATCTGCGCATCGCCGCCCCGGTGGCCGGGACGCTCGACACGCTGGCGGTGACGCGCGGTGGGCGGGTGGAGGCGGGCGCGCCCCTCTTCGCGCTCGACCGGACCAGCGCGCGGGCGGAGCGCGACCGGCTGGCCGCCGGTCTGGCGCAGGCGAGGGCGCAGCTGGCCGACCTGCGGACCGGCCGGCGCCCCGACGAATTGGCGGTGGTCGCCGCCCAGCGCGCGCAGGCCGAGGCGGCGCTGCGCTATTCCGAAGCGGAGCTTGCGCGGCAGCAGACGCTGGTGGCGCGCAAGGTCAGCTCCAACGACCGGCTGGACGCCGCCCGCGCCAGCCGCGATGGCGATCGCGCGCGGCTGGAGGAGCTGACCGCGCAACTGGCCGTCTCCAACCTGCCGGCCCGTCCCGAGCAGATCCGCGCCGCCGAGGACGCCGTGGCCCAGGCCGCGGCGGCGCTGGCCCAGGCGGACAAGCGCCTCGCCGAACTGGCCCCGTCGGCGCCCGAGGCGGCGCTGGTCGAGGACACGCTGTTCAACCCCGGCGAATGGGTGCCGGCGGGCGCCCCGGTGGTCTCGCTGCTGCCGCCGACCAAGCGGAAGCTGGTTTTCTTCGTTCCGGAACCGCTGATGGCCCGCGTCCGTCCGGGTGACCAAGTGACGGTGCGCTGCGACGGCTGCCCGCCCGGCCTGACGGCGCGCGTGACCTACGTGGCGCCGCGGGTGGAATACACCCCGCCGGTGATCTACAGCGTCGGCAGCCGCGAGAAGCTGGTCTTCCGCGTCGAGGCGCGGCTGGAGGACGGGGCGGCGCTCAACCCCGGCCTGCCGGTGGACGTGGAACTGCCGCGATGACCGGGGAGCCCGCCATCGACGTGCGCGGACTGGTCAAGCGCTTCGGCGCCAAGACGGTGGTGGACGGCTTCTCCATCCGGGTGGCGCGCGGTCAGATCTACGGCTTCCTGGGGCCGAACGGGTCGGGCAAGACGACGACCATCCGCATGCTCTGCGGGCTGCTGACCCCGGACGCGGGGGAAGGGACCTGCCTGGGGCTCGACATCCGCCGCGAGAGCGCCGCCATCAAGCGGCAGGTCGGCTACATGACCCAGAAGTTCAGCTTCTGGGAAGATCTGAGCATCGCCGAGAATCTGGATTTCGTCGCCCGCATGTACGGTCTGCCGGACCGGCGGGCCAAGGTCGCCGGGGCGCTGGAGCGGCTGGGGCTGGGCAACCGGCGGGCACAGCTGGCGGGCGAGTTGTCCGGCGGCTGGAAGCAGCGTCTGGCGCTGGCCGCCTGCATCCTGCACGAGCCGAAGCTGCTGCTCCTCGACGAGCCGACCGCCGGCGTCGATCCCAAGGCGCGGCGGGAGTTCTGGGACGAGATCCACCGGTTGGCCGCCGAGGGTCTGACCGTGCTGGTCAGCACCCATTACATGGATGAGGCGGAGCGCTGCCACGCCATCGCCTACCTCGCCTACGGCCGGCTGATGACGCAGGGCAGCGTTGAGGAGGTGATCGCCAACTCGGGGCTGGTGACCTACGAGGTCGGCGCGCACGAGGCGGGCGGGCCGGATCTCGGGCACGTCGCTGCGGCGTTGCGCGACCGTCCGGGGGTCGAGATGGTCGCCGCCTTCGGCGCCCGGCTGCATGTCAGCGGCGGCGATGGTGCGGCGCTGGAGGCGGCGCTGCGCCCCTGGGCGGGCGACTCGGGCCTGTCGGTGCGGCGGACGGAACCGACGCTGGAGGACGTCTTCATCCACCTGATGAACCGCAGCACGGACAACTTCGCATGACCGCGGCTGGGATTGGGGAAGCCGGGCCGTCCCCGCGCCGGTGCGAACGCCGGGGCGGGGACGGCGCGCGGTCACTCGACCGACGCCGAGGTCACGCCGGTGTTCTTGTTCCAGCGCAGGGTCAGCTTGGAAATCTTGCAGAGGTTCAGGTTCTGCCAGACCGCCGACTCGCCGTCGTCGTAGATGACCTTCATGTCCCACTTGCAGGTCTTCTCGGCCTTGTCGAAGCTCAGTTCGAACTCTTCGCCGTCGTCGAGGACGTCACGGCCGAGGATGTCTTCGTCCCACTTCTCGTTGGCGGACTCGCTGACATAGATGTGCTTCAGCGCGTAGCCCGTCTCGTTCGCAATGGTGAAATCCTGCTGCCCGGCCAGGGCGGCACCATGAAACAGGAACAGGGCGACCGCGGCGGCGGCGCCCTTGGCAAGAATAGAGGTCATGGTATGTGTCCCGCATACGAGTTAATCCATTCGAACGATGCTTGAGGCAATTTTGATATGTCAACGGGCCTCAAGTTTCACGATGCGGGATTGAAGTAGAAGGTTGTGTTTCATTTTTGAAATGCACGGTTGGGGAGGGCGTCGTGATGCGGTTTTCCTTCGCGCGCTTCGTTGCGGTGATGGTCAAGGAATTCATCCAGATGCGGCGCGACCGGCTGACCTTCGCCATGATGGTGGGGGTGCCGGTGCTGCAACTCGTGCTGTTCGGCTTCGCCATCAACTCCGACCCCAAGAGTCTGCCGACCGCCGTTCACGCCGCCGACTCCAGCCCCTTCGCGCGGACCCTGGTGTCGGCCATGGCGAATTCCGGCTATTTCGACGTGACGCGCAGCGCCGACGGCCCGGCGGAGCTGGACCGCCTGCTGGCGGAGGGGCGGGTGCAGTTCGCCGTCACCATTCCCGCCGAATTCGCCCGCGACCTGCAGCGGGGCGAGCGGCCCGTGCTGCTGGTGGAGGCCGACGCGACCGATCCTGCGGCGACCAGCAACGCGCTGGCCGCCCTGTCCACCCTTGCGCGGCAGGCGCTGGACCCCGACCTGACCGGGCCGCTGGCCCATCTGCGCGCCACCCCCGATCCGGTCGAGCTGCGGGTCCACCGCCGCTACAACCCGGAGGGCATCACCCAGTACAACGTGGTGCCCGGCCTGATGGGCGTGGTCCTGACCATGACGATGGTGATGATGACCGCGCTGGCCGTCACCCGCGAGCGGGAGCGCGGGACGATGGAGAACCTGCTGTCCATGCCCGTCCGCCCGTTCGAGGTGATGCTGGGCAAGATCGTGCCCTTCATCCTGGTCGGCTACATCCAGGTCGTCATCATCATCCTGGCGGCCCGGCTGCTGTTCGGCGTGCCCATCGTCGGCAGCCTGGCCCTGCTGTCGACCGTGCTGGTGCTGTTCATCGCCGCCAATCTGGCGGTGGGCTTCACCTTCTCCACCGTGGCGCGGAACCAGCTCCAGGCGATGCAGATGTCCTTCTTCTTCTTTCTGCCGTCGATGCTGCTGTCCGGCTTCATGTTCCCCTTCCGCGGCATGCCCGGCTGGGCGCAGGCGGTGGGGGAGGTGTTGCCGCTGACCCATTTCCTGCGCATCGTCCGCGGCATCCTCCTGAAAGGCAACGGCCCGGCGGAGATCGCGGGGGAGGTGGCGGCGCTGCTGGTGTTTCTGGTTGTGGTCACGGTCGTCGCTCTGAGACGCTACCGGCAGACCTTGGACTGAGCAGTAAACGGGCGATGGCTGTGGCCCTTCATCCTTCCCGTCAAGTCGAAATCGGTTGTGACATGAGCGTGTGCCTCACCTTTCGTTAAGAAACATTGGCTCTAATCTTTCCCGATTGGCGGTCCGTGGGGGAAGATGATGCGGCGCTTGGCGATTGGCCCGATGGCCGGGATTCTCGCGGCGGCCCTGGTCGCCGCCGCTTTGGCCGGCCCCGCCGAGGCCGGATCGCACAAGAAAAAGAAGCCCGCGCCGCCCGCCCCCAACTCCATCGCCTGGAGTCAGGTGAGCGGCCCCGCCCTGGGGTCGGCCCAGTCCATTGGCGGCTACGCCGCGGGCTGCATCACCGGCGCGCAGGCCCTGCCGGGGGAGGGCGCCGGCTATCAGGTGATCCGCATGTCCCGCCAGCGCTACTACGGCCACCCGGAGCTGATCGACTATCTGAAGGGCTTCGGGCGGAAGGTCGCGGCGGCCGGGCTGGGGACCGCGCTGATCGGCGACATGGGGCAGGCGCGCGGCGGCCCGATGAGCTTCGGTCACGCCAGCCATCAGATCGGGCTCGACGCCGACGTCTGGCTTCGCCTCGACCACCCGCCGATGGGGCGCAACGCGCGGGAAAGCCTGACCGAGATCAAATACGTCGATTACGGGCGCGTCCGCGTCACCGAGGACTGGTCGGAACGGCAGGCCCAGCTCGTCCGCATCGCCGCCAGCGACCCGCGGGTGACCCGCATCTTCGTCAACCCGGCGATCAAGCTCGCCATGTGCCGCCACTCCTGGCCGGACCGCGCCTTCCTGCGCAAGCTGCGGCCCTGGCACGGCCATGACGGGCACATGCACATCCGGCTGGGCTGTCCGGCGGGAAGCCCGCAATGCGAGGACCAGCGCGATATTCCCGACGGCGACGGCTGCGGCGACGAGGTCGCGTCCTGGCTCGGCTCCGTCTATCCGGTGGTGGAGCGGCACAACGGCAAGCCGCAGCCGCGCTACGTCAGCATGCCGCCCGCCTGCACCGCGGTGCTGCGCGCCGCCGGGACGCGGGTCGCCGCCATGGACGATCCGCACGCGGAGAAGGCCTTACGGTAATGTGACGCAGGATTTTGCGCTTGCACGAGCGGAGCGCCCGGATACTGTGAAAGTCGGAATGAATTCGTCCGGCGGTCCAGGCAACGGGGCAGGCGCGAAGGCGATGAGCGATAACGGCGGACACGATCACGCGGGCGCTCCCCGCATCACGCTCAAGACCCGCCTTCACGCGTGGTGGGAAGGGTACGACCTCTCCGGCCTGAAGGGCAGGGGCGGGGAGGAGGATGGCAAGCCGCCGCCCGCCGCCGCGCCGGCCCAGCCCGCCCTCCGGGGCCATGGTCCCGGCGTGAACCGCTGGGGCAAGCCGCTGTGGAGCGCCACGCGGATCGAGGTGGCCGAGAAGCTGTGGGGCGAGGGCTTCAACACGCCGGGCGGTCACGACCACATCCCCTACCTGGTGAAGCCGCTCGGCCTCAACCCCGCGATGAGCGTCCTGGACCTGTCCGCCGGGCTGGGCGGCACCAGCCGCACCATGGCGAGCAAGTACGGCTGCTGGGTCACCGGGCTGGAGGCGTCGGAGCTTCTGGCGAAGGAGGGGATGATCCGCTCCTTCAAGGAAGGGCTGGAGAAGAAGGCCCCGATCGAAACCTACGACCCGGAGAATTTCAGCTATTCCAAGCGCGTGGACGCCATCGTCTACAAGGAGGGGATGTTCTCCGTCCGCGGCAAGGACCAGCTGTTCGACGGGATGGAACTGGCCCTGAAGCCGCGCGGCCACCTGCTGATGACCGATTACGTGATCGAGCCGGCGCTGGCCGGGGCCAAGGCCGTCCGGATCTGGTGCGACAAGGAGCCGATGCAGCCCCATCTGTGGTCGAAGGACCAGATGGCCGCCGCCTTCGCGCAGCGGAACCTGGACCTGCGAATCGCCGAGGACATCACCGACACCCACCGCGGCCTGATCGTGAGCGCCATCCAGGGCTTGGTCGAGCATCTGGAGCGCCACCATATGGACCACGAGACCAAGCTCGCCGTGATGGACGAGGTGGAGTTGTGGGTCCGCCGTGTGTCCGCCATCGAGGCGGGGATGCGGGTGTGTCGTTTCTACGCGCTGAAACCGGCGGAGTAGCGTCGAAACGGCCGTATTCTTCGGGAAACGCAACCACGACGGGGGCCGTTGACAGCGGGGGTGCGCCGCACTATGGTGCGCGCCTTCGATCGAGCCGCCGACCGACCAGGATGAAGAACTATGAAGATCGTTAACTCTCTCAAGTCGATGAAGACGCGCCACAAGGCTTGCCGCGTGATCCGCCGCAAGGGCCGCGTCTACGTCATCAACAAGCAGAACCCGCGCTTCAAGGCCCGTCAGGGCTGAGACCGGCGGCCGGGTCCGCCCGGCCGACGCGTGCTGTGTTGTTGAACGCGACGCCGCGCCGTTCCCTTGGGACGGCGCGGCGTCGCGTTTTGCGTGCTTGGCATTTGTTTCGGTTGAAAGCGGCATCAATTCCGGACAGTTTCAGGTCGCCTGTGCGATCCGGAGTTGTTGGATGACCAAAAGTTTGGACCTGGGTTGCGGCCCCAACCCAAAAAACCCCTTTTCTGCGAGCGAGCTGTTCGGACTCGATGTTGAGGATCACCCCGCATCGCACATCCGGACGGCGGATCTGGCCGTGGATTCGCTCCCCTTCGAGGACGCCTACTTCGACTACGTCACCGCCTTCGACGTGATCGAGCATGTGCCGCGAATCGTCTATGCGCCGCGCCGCCGCTACAGCTTCATCGCGCTGATGGACGAGATCCACCGCGTCCTGAAGCCGGACGGGCTCTTCTATTCCCAGACCCCCGCCTATCCGCACGCCGAGGCGTTCCAGGACCCCACCCACGTCAACATCATCACCGAGAACACCTTCGCCCTCTATTTCGACGACCGGCACCGTTGGGCGGCCAATTACGGCTTCCGCGGGGCCTTCCGCGTCCTGTCGCAGGAATGGCGCGGCTTCCACCTGCTGACGACGCTTCAGAAGGTGCCCGCTCCGGCCTGACCGGGGTCGGGCGACAAAAGGGGGACTGGTGCCGGCGCGGCTTCGATGCTACCTCTGAAACAGGAACGCCGCAGGAACAATCCGGGCGACCGACAAGAGGGGAGGAAGGCCGGCCATGCGGATGCCCGCGCCCGACGACGGCGTCATCGCGCGCCGCCGCGAGATCATCGCAGCGCTGCGGGCCATCGTGCCCGGCGAAGGGGTGATCGCCGACGAAAGCGAACTGCGCGCCTATGAATGCGACGGGCTGACCGCCTACCGCCAGCTGCCCATGGTCGTGGTGCTCCCCAGCACGGTGGAGCAGGTGAGCCGGGTGCTCAGGACCTGCAAGGCGATGGGGGTGAAGGTGGTGCCGCGCGGCGCCGGCACCTCCCTGTCGGGCGGGGCGCTGCCGCTGGCCGACGGCGTGCTGCTGGGGATGGGCAAGTTCAACCGCATCCTGGACATCGACTTCGCCAACCGCTGCGTGGTGACCCAGCCGGGGGTGACCAACCTCGGCATCTCCACCGCCGTGGCGCATGAGGGTTTCTATTACGCGCCCGACCCCTCCAGCCAGATCGCCTGCACCATCGGCGGCAACATCGCCGAGAATTCCGGCGGGGTGCATTGCCTGAAATACGGGCTGACCACCAACAACGTGCTGGGGCTGGAGATGGTGCTGATGGACGGCACCATCCTGCGGCTGGGCGGCAAGCATCTCGACGCCGGCGGCTACGACCTGATGGGCGTGGTCACCGGCTCCGAGGGGCTGCTCGGGGTGGTGACCGAGGTGACGGTGCGCATCCTCAGGAAGCCGGCCACCGCCCGCGCCGTTCTGATCGGCTTTCCGACCAGCGAGCAGGGCGGCGACTGCGTGGCCGCCATCATCGCGGCGGGCATCATCCCCGGCGGCATGGAGATGATGGACAAGCCGGCCATCCACGCGGCGGAGGATTTCGTCCACGCCGGCTACCCGCTGGACGTCGAGGCCCTGCTGATCGTCGAACTGGACGGCCCGGCGGCGGAGGTCGACCATCTGATCGATCAGGTCGCGGAGATCGCGCGGTCCAAGGGCTGCTGCTACTCCCGGGTCTCGACCTCGGAGGAGGAGCGGCTGTCCTTCTGGGCCGGGCGCAAGGCGGCCTTCCCGGCGGTGGGGCGCATCAGCCCCGATTACTACTGCATGGACGGCACCATCCCGCGCAAGGCGCTGCCCCTGGTGTTGCACCGCATGCAGGAGATGTCCGACCGCTACGCCCTGCGGGTCGCCAACGTCTTCCACGCCGGGGATGGCAACCTGCACCCGCTGATCCTCTACGACGCCAACAAGCCGGGCGAGCTGGAGCGGGCGGAGGCCTTCGGCAACGACATCCTGCGCCTGTGCGTCGAGGTCGGCGGCGTGCTGACCGGCGAGCACGGCGTGGGGGTGGAGAAGCGCGACCTGATGACCGACCAGTTCGACGAGGTCGATCTCGACCAGCAGCAGCGCATCAAATGCGCCTTCGATCCCGACGGGCTGCTGAACCCCGGCAAGGTCTTCCCCAAGCTGCACCGCTGCGCCGAGCTGGGCCGCGTCCACATCCACAAGGGGGAGCTGCGCTTCCCCGATATCCCCCGGTTCTGAGGCCCCCCGCATGACCGTGACCACCTTCAAGCCCGACTCGGTGACCCAGGCCGCCGACGCGGTGCGCTGGGCCTTGTCGGAGGGGACGCCTCTGGACGTCGCCGGTTCGGGCTCCAAGCGCGGCCTCGGGCGTCCGATCCAGACCGCCTGCACGCTCGACCTGTCCGGCCTGTCCGGGGTCGTCGCCTACGAGGCGGAGGAGCTGGTGCTGACCGCCAGGGCCGGCACGCCGATGGCCGAGATCCTGCCGATGCTGGCGGAGCGGCGGCAGCAGCTCGCCTTCGAGCCGCAGGACCTCGGGCCGCTGCTCGGTCAACCGGAGGGGCAGGGGACGCTGGGCGGGGTGATATCCTGCGGGTTGGCCGGGCCGCGGCGCATCAGCGCCGGCTCCGCCCGCGACCACACGCTGGGGATCGAGGGGGTGAACGGGCGCGGCGACCTCTACAAGGGCGGTGGCAAGGTGGTGAAGAACGTCACCGGCTATGACGTGCCCAAGCTGATGGCCGGCTCCTTCGGCACGCTGACCGTGCTGACCGAACTGACGGTGAAGGTGCTGCCGGCGCCGGAGGATGTCCGGACGCTGCTGCTGGCCGGGCGCGAGGACGCCGCGGCCGTCGCGGCGCTGACCGCGGCGCTGCAGAGCCCCTACGACGTGTCCGGCGCCGCCCATCTGCCGGCCGCGGTGGCGGCGCGGTCCCATGTCCGGCCGGTCGTCGCGGTGGGCGGGGCGGTCACGCTGGTGCGGGTGGAGGGCTTCGGCCCGTCCGTCACCGCTCGTGTGGCCGCGCTGAAGGAGGAGCTTGGCGCCGACGCCGTGCTGGACCGGGAGGAGTCGCGGGCGGTGTGGAAGGAGGTTCGGGATGTGGCGTTCTTTTGCCCCCACACGCCAACCCTCGTTTGCCCCCACCCTAACCCTCCCCCGCTGGGCGGGGGAGGGGACCATTCTCCCTCCCCTGCGTCAGCGGGGGAGGGTCGGGGTGGGGGCCAGGATACGCGCCACGTCTGGAAAATCTCCGTCCAGCCCTCCGAAGGGCCGCGCGTGGCGGAGTCGATCCGCTGGGCGCTCGACGCGGAGCTGTATTTCGACTGGGGCGGTGGGCTGATCTGGGCGGCGGTGGCACCGACCCCCGACTCCGCCACGGCGATCCGCGGCGCGCTGGGCACCGCCGGCCACGCGACGCTGGTGCGCGCGCCCGAGGATGTGCGGAGCGCGGCGGAGGTCTTCCAGCCCTTGCCCGACCCGGTGATGGCGCTGAGCCGCCGGGTGAAGGAGAGCTTCGACCCCTGCGGCATCCTGAACCCCGGCCGCATGTACGCGGGAGTGTAGGCATCCATGCAGACGAACTTCACGCTGACCCAGCTCGCCAACGCCGATTACCGGGATTCGGAAGCGATCCTGCGAAAGTGCGTCCATTGCGGCTTCTGCACGGCGACCTGTCCGACCTATGTCCTGCTGGGCGACGAGCTGGACAGCCCGCGCGGCCGCATCTACCAGATCAAGGACATGCTGGAAAAGGGCGGGCCGCCCACCGAGCATCAGGTGAAGCACATCGACCGCTGCCTCTCCTGCCTGTCCTGCATGACGACCTGCCCGTCGGGCGTCAACTACATGCATCTGGTCGATCACGCCCGCGCCCATGTCGAGGCGACCCACGCCCGCCCGCCCGCCGACCGCGCCATCCGCGACCTGCTGGCCCGCGTGCTGCCCAACCCGCGGCTGTTCCGGCTGGCCCTGATCGCCGCCTGGTTCGGCAAGCCCTTCGCCGGGCTGCTGCCGGGGCGGCTGGGAGCGCTCCTGGCACTGGCGCCGACGTCGGTGCCGGGGCCGAGTCACAGCGACCGGCCGGGCAGCCACCCGGCGGTCGGGCCGCGCCGCCAGCGCGCCGCTTTGCTGGTCGGCTGCGCCCAGCAGGTGCTGGCCCCGCAGATCAACGAGGCGACCATCCGCCTGCTGAACCGCCATGGGGTCGAGGTGGTGGTGGCCAAGGGCGCCGACTGTTGCGGCGCCCTGACCCATCACATGGGCAAGACCGATCTCAGCGACGCCTCGGCGCGGAAGACCATCGACGCCTGGATCGCCGAGATGGACGGGGAGGGGCTGGACGCCATCATCGTCAACACCTCGGGCTGCGGCACCACGGTGAAGGATTACGCCTTCCAGTTCCGCGAGGACGCGGAATATGCGCCAAAGGCTTTGCGCGTGGCGGCCATCGCCCGCGACGTGACGGAGTTCCTGGCGGAGATCGGTCTGTCCGCCCCGGTGATCGAGACGGGGCAGGCCATCGCCTACCATTCCGCCTGCTCCATGCAGCACGGCCAGCGCATCAAGGACCCACCGCGGGCTCTGCTGCGCGGCGCCGGCTTCGAGGTGAAGGAGATCCCGGAGGCGCACATCTGCTGCGGCTCCGCCGGCACCTACAACATGCTCCAGCCGGAGATCGCCGTGCAACTGCGCGACCGCAAGGTCCGCAACATCGAAAGCACCAAGGCCGCGGCCATCGCCGCCGGCAACCTCGGCTGCATCACCCAGATCGCCACCGGGACCGGGCTGCCGGTCGTCCACACGGTGGAACTGCTCGACTGGGCGACCGGCGGGCCGAAGCCCGAGGCGCTGAGGGACAGCCCGGCCTTCGCCGGTCCGGACCACTCGCCGGGCGCGGCTGCGCGCGCGGCGGAGTAGGGAGAGGGGTGCCCCCGCGGTGCGGGACAGTCTCCAACACCGACCCGCTTGGACTTTTCGCGGCGTATGGCTAGGTTGGCGCCAACGGGACGATGAGGCGCTCAGTGGACAGCGGGTTCAAGGACGACAGCGACGGCGGTTACGGGATCGGGCGGCGGCTGTCGGCCTGGGGTGTGCACGCCTTCACGGGCAGCGGCGTCGTGCTCGGGCTGCTGGCCCTGCTCGCCGCGGTCAACGGCGAGGCCAAGGCGTGCCTGGGCTGGCTGGGGCTGGCCCTGGTGGTCGACGGGGTGGACGGCACCCTGGCCCGACGCGCCTCGGTGAAGGAGGTGCTGCCGGGCATCGACGGGTCGGCGCTCGACCTCGTGATCGACTATCTGACCTACGTCGTCGTCCCGGCGGTTTTCATGTACCGCTTCGGCCTGCTGCCGGACGGGTTCGGCGTGGCGCTGGCCGCCTTCATCATGATGACCTCGCTCTACTGCTTCTCGAACACCGGGATGAAGAGCGGCGACAACTACTTCGTCGGCTTCCCGGCGATCTGGAACGTGGTCGCGCTCTATCTGTGGCTTCTGGCGCTCGACCCATGGATCAACACCGCGGTGGTGCTGGTCCTCGGCCTGCTGACCTTCACGACGGTCAAGTTCCTGCATCCCTTCCGGGTGCGCCGCTGGATGCGCCTGAACCTTCTGGTCAGCGGCGCGTGGCTGGCTTCCAGCGCAGCGCTGGTGGTCCTCTATCCGGACCGTCCCGACGCCGTCTGGTACGTCTGGCTTGCCAGCAGCGCCTACTACGCGGCGGTCTGCCTGTGGCGGACGCTGCGCGGGCCGGAAAAAAGCTGACGGTGCGTGGTCGGCGCTTGTCGGACCGCTCCGGTTCGCCTCGTCTGATTTAAGCTCTGCGGCAATTTGCCTCGCGATGCACAACTTTAGCGGGTTGTATGGTGCTTTCCGGTTCGATCATTCCGGTTGCTCGGTGTCATGAAGGCAAAAATAATATTTTTCGTTCTGTGTGCAGTCCTGTGGAACTCTTCAGTATCTGCCCAGACGTTTGATGAAGGGATTGCCGCATACAACGGGAAAAATTTCCGAGAGGCGTTGAGTATTTTCCGGAAATTCGCCGACCAAGGTCATGCCTTCGCGCAGAGCAATCTTGGCCATATGTATGAAAATGGAATGGGTGTGGCGCGGGACGACCAGGAAGCGGTGCGTTGGTACCGTCTTGCCGCCGAGCAAGGCAATGCCATCGCGCAGAACGCTCTTGGCATCATATACGCGAACGGCCGGGGTGTGGCGCGGGACGACCTGGAAGCGGCTCGTTGGTACCGTCTTTCCGCCGACCAGGGCATTCAGTACGCTCAATACAATCTTGGCGGCATGTATGCCAATGGCCGTGGCGTCGCGAAGGACGATGGGGAAGCGGCGCGTTGGTACCGTCTTGCGGCCGACCAGGGATACACCGTGGCTCGGGCCGCTCTTGGTCGCATGTATGCGAATGGATCAGGCGTCGCACGGGACGACCAGGAAGCGGCGCGCTGGTTCCGTCTTGCCGCCGAGGAAGGTGATTCCTTCGCACAAAACGCTCTCGGCGCCATGCACGCGAGCGGCCGGGGTGTGGCGCGGGACGACCGGGAGGCGGCGCGCCTGTACCGCCTTGCCGCGGGTCAGGGCAATCAGTACGCCCAATACAACCTCGCAACCATGCACGCGGAAGGCCGCGGCGTCGCGAAGGATGACGGAGAGGCGGCGCGCTGGTACCGGCTCGCCGCCGATCAAGGGAATGCGGCGGCTCAAGCCAATCTTGGGTTCAGCTATGGAAAAGGCCTTGGCGTTGCACGAGACGACCGGGAAGCGGTGCGCTTGTACCGCCTTGCCGCCGATCAGGGGAACACAGACGCCCAGGCCAATCTTGGGTATATGTATGCAAGCGGCCTCGGCATTGCGCAGGATGACGGGGAAGCGGTGCGCTGGTACCGCCTTGCCGCAGAGCACGGCCATGCGAACGCTCAGAACAACCTTGGCTTCATGTATTCTGAGGGACGCGGCGTTGATCGCAACCATGCATGGGCCGCCTACTGGTACGCCTTGGCGGCGAGGGGCGGCAATGAGGCTGCGGTCCGGAACCTTGAACAGAGCCTTCCCCACCTGCGCCAGTTGAAGGTTGCCGGCCAGACGGTCAATGTGCGGGCGAACGGCGACGAGAAGGCCGAGGTCGTTGCCAAGCTGAGCAAGGGAGCCGGCGTCTATCGCCTCGGTGAGGACAGGGAGGCGGGCTGGACGGAAGTCTACATTCCGGACGGCCACCGGGTCGGCTGGGTCAAAACCTCCCTTTTGGGCAATCCGGCCCCTGCACCGGTGGAACCGGCGGCGTCAAGCGGTCCCTATCCGCCCCAACCGGCGCCCGTTCCCGGCCGAGTGTCGTGCAACACCCGCTGCTTCAATGGGGACTGTTACCGCACCTATTCAAATGGCGAGCGCGTGCGGTTTCAGGCCCGCCGCCGGTACGATCCCTTCTCCGGCCAGTTCACCTGGGATTCCGGCGGCTGCTGAGGGGGCGAGGCGCCTCAGGGTTTCTCGGGAGCGGTCTCCCGGTTGATGTCGTCCTTGGCGTCGCGGGCCTTCTGCTGGATGGCCGCGCCGGCGTCCTGCATCATGCGGCCGGCCTCGGCGCCAATGCCCTTGGCGGCCTCGCCCACGCGCTCGGCGGTCTGGTCCACCGCGCGCCCGATCTCCTGGCCGGTCTTCTCCGCCGACTGCTGGTCGTCGCAGGCGGCCAGCAGCGGCAGGGCCAGGAGGGGAAGGACAAGGACGGCGGTGCGAATCCCGTTACGACGAGCCATGGGATGGTCTCCACAGTTGATCCATGGAGGCGTAACGGTTCATGGGGGCGTTTGGTGCCCGTCTTCCCTCAAAAGCGGACCCTCCCTCAAAAGCGGTAGGAGGCGGTGATCGCGACCACCGGCCAGAAGCGGGCGGCGCGGATTGAATCCTCCACCTCGCGGCGCTGGTCCTCCAGAACGGCGGCGATGGCCGGCGTGGTCGCCACGCCGGGGGCGCTCAGGCTGACCCGAGGCCTGCCCTGGAACAGCACGCCGAGATCCAGGCCGACGCTGAAGTTCGGGCTGAACACCGTGCCGTTGTAGCCGATGCCGGCATAGGGAGCGACGCGGTCGAAGGTTGCCTTGCCGGTCAACTCGCCGGCCTGCTGCGGCGTGACCACCACCCCGCCGAAGCTGCGCGGGCCGGACAGCGTGCCGGTCAGGTCGGCCTTGTTGTAGTTGATGCGCGCGCCGCCGCTGATGCGGAAGCCGGTGCCGGCAACGGGGTAGAGGTCCAGCACCGCGCCGAAGCTGCGCAGTTTCACGTCCAAATCGTAATCGACGCCGGAGATGCCGCGGTCGGTGCTGAAGGTGAACATGTTGCCGCCCAGCCGCAGCCCGAACATCGGATTCACCCGGTAGCCGGCCTCCAGCCCCAGCCCCAGCGTGCTGGCCTGCGCGCCGACGTGGAAGGGGGACTCGGCCGGACCATCCATGGTCTGGGCGGTGACGGCGGAGGTTCCGGCAACGGCGAGGGCGAAGGCGAGAAGGGCGGCGGTGCGCATGCGGCGTTTCCCCTTGGGACGTCTCGATCGAACGGGGAACGCGGACCAACCGCAAAAGTTGCGGCCGGCTTGGGGCGCCGGCCGCGTTTCAGCTGGTTGTGGCCAAACCGCCACAGTGATGGAGCACGGCCTTGCTTAGAACTGGTCTTCGCCCAGAGCCATGACCGTGCGGTGAGCGGTCAGGATCGGCAGCAGCAGGCCCGGCCCCTGGGCCAGGATCTGCTCGGCGTAGAAGCGCGCGGTGACCAGCTTGGCCTCCAGGAAGGGCGCGTTGGCGCCGGGCTGGCGCAGCCCGTCCAGCGCCTTGGCGGCGGAGCGGGCGAGCATCCAGCCGCCGGCCACCGTGCCCCACAGCTTGAGGTAGTTCACGGCCCCCGCGGCGGCGGCGCGCAGGTCGCCGTCGGCCTGGGTCTTGACCACCCAGGCCACCGCCTGCTCCAGCGCGTCCAGACCGGCGGACAGGTTGGTGCGGATCGCCTCCATGTCGTCGCCGGGAATGCTCTCCAACTCCGCCACCGTGGCGCGCATCTCCGCGATGAAGGTCCGGGCCGACTCGCCGCCGTCGCGGCCGGTCTTGCGGAAGGTCAGGTCGTTGGCGTGGATGCCGTTGGTGCCCTCGTAGATCGGCGTGATGCGGGCGTCGCGGTAATGCTGGGCCGCCCCCGTCTCCTCGATGAAGCCCATGCCGCCGTGGATCTGCACGCCGGTGGAGGCGACGTCGCAGCCGATGTCGGTGCTCCACGCCTTCACGATGGGGGTCAGGATGTCCACGCGGGCGGTGGCGGCGGCGCGCACCGCGGCGTCCTCGTGGTGGCGGGACACGTCGAGCTGGGTGCCGGCGTAGAGCGCCAGCGCGCGGGCGGCCTCGGTCTTGGCGCGCATGTCCAGCAGCATCCGGCGCACGTCCGGGTGGCGGATGATGGCGACGCCGGAGCCCTTCGGGTCGGCCAGATCCTTGCTCTGCACGCGGCCCTTGGCGTAGTCGCGGGCCTGCTGGTAGGCGCGCTCGGCGATCGCAACGCCCTGGATGCCGACGCCGAGGCGGGCGTTGTTCATCATGGTGAACATGTATTCGATGCCGCGGTTCTCCTGGCCGACCAGGAAGCCGACGGCGCCGCCGTTGTCGCCGAAGGCCATGACGGCGGTTGGGCTGGCCATGATGCCCAGCTTGTGCTCCAGGCTGGCGCAGCGCAGGTCGTTGCGCTCGCCCGGCGTGCCGTCCTCGTTCGGCAGGAACTTCGGCACGATGAACAGGCTGATGCCCTTGATGCCGGGAGGCGCGTCGGGCAGGCGGGCCAGCACGAGATGGACGATGTTGTCCGTCAGGTCATGCTCGCCGTAGGTGATGAAGATCTTCTGGCCGGTGATGCGGTAGGTCCCGTCCTCCGCCCGCACCGCGCGGGTGCGCACGGCGGCGAGGTCGGAGCCCGCCTGCGGCTCGGTCAGGTTCATGGTGCCGTTCCACTCGCCGGCGATCATCTTCGGCAGGTAGAGCGCCTTCTGCTCCGCGCTGGCGTGCTCGGTCAGCAGATCGACGGCGCCCTGGGTCAGCAGCGGGCACAGGCCGAAGGACAGGTTGGCCGCCTGCCACATCTCGTTCACCGCGAAGGCCACGGTCCAGGGCAGGCCCTGCCCGCCATAGTCCGGCTCGAAGGGCAGGCTGTTCCAGCCGCTCTCGATGAACTGGCTGTAGGCGTCCTTCCAGCCGGTCGGCGTGCGGACCACGCCGTTCTCCAGCACCGAGCCTTCCTTGTCGCCGACCCGGTTCAGCGGGGCGAGAACGCCGGAGGCGAACTTGCCGGCTTCCTCCAGCACGGCGTCCACCAGATCGGGGGCCGCCGAGTCGCAGTTCGGAAGCGCGGCGACCGTTTCGAGGCCGACCACCTCGTTGAGGACAAAGCGGAGGTCATCGACCGGAGCGGTGTAGGGAATCATGGATGGAGCGGCCTCCCGTGACCCGATTGTGCGTGCGTTTCTGCGTGCCCGATTGCGCGTGAACACGGCTTGGGCGGTTTACGTGCGCGTCACCATACCGTACCGAATGGTGCATGGCGAGCCTCGCCGTCGGACAGGAATATTGGCATCTGGGTTGCGGCGCGAACAGCGCGGCTGCGACGCAGGAGGAGACGTCCGACTTGGCATCCCTGTTGCAAGAGTTGGGCAGCACCGCTCACAGGGGTTCCTCCCATGACCATCGCCGCCGCCCTTGCCCGTCAGGCCGAATCCGCCGTCCAGGCCGCGAAGACCAGCCGCGGGCCGGAGAACGTCGAGGCGGCGGTCCGCAACGCCAGCGCCAAGACCGGGGTCGATTTTTCCTACCTCATGGAAAAAGCTGCCGTGGAGAGCGGGTACCGGACGGACGTGAAGTCCTCCTCCTCCTCGGCGACCGGGCTCTACCAGTTCATCGACAGCACCTGGCTGGCGACGATGCGCGACCACGGGGCGGACCACGGCTACGCCAAATACGCCAACGCGATCCAGACGCGCGGCGACGGCCGGCCCTACGTCACCGATCCCGACCTGAAGCGCGAGATCCTGGATCTGCGCAAGGACCCCAACGCCTCGGCCCTGATGGCCGCGGAGTACACCCGCGACAACAAGGAGTATCTGGAGGATACGGTCAAAGGGAAGGTCGGCTCCACCGAACTCTACATGGCGCATTTCCTCGGGGCGGGCGGGGCGTCGAAGTTCCTGAACGCCATGCAGGACAACCCCAACCGCGCCGCCAAGGAGCTGTTCCCCGACGCCGCCTCGGCCAACAAGGCGGTGTTCTTCGACAAGGACACCGGCCGGGCCAAGTCGCTGAAGGACATCTACGACCGTTTCGCGACGAAGTTCGCGGAGTCACCCAACGCCGACTTTGCGCCGGCCCAGACCGCCATCGACCGGGTGCGCCGCCAGGACATGCCGGACGGCTTCACCACCCAGGTGCCCAGCATGCCGCAGAAGGCGCTGAACGGCACGCCGCTGTCGATCTACCACGTGCTGGCTCTGAATGCGCTGGAGACGCCGGACGAGGTGGACAGCATCTCCGGCCGGCCCGCCCGTGGCCGCCGCCCGGACGGCGAGGACAAGGACAACCGCCGCATGCGCGACCAGCCGGTCCGCACCGATCAGAACGAGCACACGGGGCTGGGCCTCGGGCTGGGCCTGTCCAAGGTGGTCGGACAGGGAACCGGGACGACGGCTGGGGCGGAGACGAGTAAGGCGGCCTGATCGCCTGACGTCGGGGCTAGCGGTCCGTGAGCCGGTCGCGGGCTTCCCCCGCGATGGCCGCGAAGACCCGGCGGTCGCCGGGCAGCAGCGCGTCAGCGGTTAGGCGGCGGTGCGGCTCGAATCGCAAGCCCGCCCGGTGCGCCGCCGCGGCGCTTCCCCAGAAGGCCGGGGGCCGACGGCTCAGGCCCGTCGCATGGCGCGGCTCGCGCAGCCTTACTTCACGCAGCACATTGGTCAGGTCGAAGTCGATGAGGACCCGCCGCCCGCCAGGGCCGGTCAGGTGAATCCAGGCGTGGAAGGGGAAGGACTCCGTTTGCTGCCGCCGCTGTGCCGGATCGGGCGGGCGGACATCGGCGGTCGCCGCCGGATAGCCGAGCCAGCGCGCCCGGCCGTGGGCCTCGGAGTTGCGGAACGCCACGCGGCCCAACGCGACCTCGGCCCGCCCGTGGCCTAGGGACTCCAGAAGCATCGCCCCGGCGAAGGCGTAATACTGGCAGCCTCCCAGCCGGTGGGTGTGCACCAGATCGCGGTGCAGCGGATGGGCGGTCACCGCCCCATGCACCGCCTGCCGGATGCGCTCCCGCTCCGGCGGCAGAGCCTCGGCCAACGACGTGCCGGGGACCGGCGCCATTTCGGCCTCGCCCAGCATCAGGCGCATCCACGCCGACATCGCGAGAAGCATCGCCGCCTCCGTTCCGCGGTTACCGACCGACTCCTACGAACAGGCCGGAACCGCGAAAGGTCGCACGGGGCAGGCAGAGCACCTCTTGGGCAGAGCCCCTTACGGCAGCATCTTGCCGGGGTTCAGCAGGCCCTTGGGGTCGAGCGCCGCCTTCATGGCGCGCAGCAGATCGAACTCGACCGGGCTCTTGATGACCGGCATCTCATCCTTCTTGAAGCGGCCCACGCCATGCTCGGCGGAGATTGAGCCGTCCAGGTCGAAGATGACCTCGTTCACGATGTGGCAGATCTCGTCCCAGCGGGCGAGGTAGGCGGCGGTGTCGGCGCCCTCCGGCTGGCTGAGGTTGAAGTGGATGTTGCCGTCGCCGACATGGCCGAAGGGGGTCGGGCGGATGCCGGGACAGGCCGCGGCCACGGCGGCTTCGGCGCGCTCGATGAACTCGGCGACGCGCGACACCGGGACCGACACGTCGTTCTTGATCGAGCCGCCCTCGAACTTCTGCGCCTCGACGATGGCCTCGCGGATGAACCAGAGCTGGTTGGCCTGGGTCTCCGACTGGGCGATGGTGGCGTCGGTGGCCAGCTCCGCCTCGAAGGCCTCGCCCAGCGCCGCCTCGACCGTCTCGCGGAAGGCGTCGGACTGGGTGCCGGCGGTCAGCTCGGTCAGCACGTACCAGGGCGACGGCTCCGACAGCGGGTCGATGGTGCCGGCGACGTGCTTGAGCGCGAACTCCAGGCAGCGGCGCGACATCAGCTCGAAGGCGGCCACGGCGTCGCCCGACGCCGCGCGCAGGCGGGCCAGCAGCTCGATGGCGGCGGCGGGGCTGGGCACGGCGATGAAGGCCGTCTCCGCCTGGCGCGGGCGCGGGTAGAGCTTCAGCACCGCGGCGGTGACGATGCCCAGCGTGCCCTCCGCCCCGATGAACAGGTGCTTCAGGTCGTAGCCGGTGTTGTTCTTGCGAAGGCTGCGCAGCCCGTTCCAGACGCGCCCGTCGGCCAGCACGACCTCCAGCCCCAGCACGAGGTCGCGCATGTTGCCGTAGCGCAGCACGTTGATGCCGCCGGCGTTGGTCGAGATCAGCCCGCCGATCTGGCAGGTGCCCTCCGCCCCCAGGCTCATCGGCAGCAGGCGGTCCTTGTCCTTCGCCGCCTCCTGCGCGGTCTTCAGCACGACGCCGGCCTCCACCGTCATGGTGTAGTTCAGCGTGTCGATGCCGCGGATTTTGTTCATCCGCGACAGGCTGATGACGATCTCGCGCCCTTCCTCGTAGGGGATGGAGCCGCCGACGAGGCTGGTGTTGCCGCCCTGCGGGACGACCGGGATGCCGGCCTCCGCGCAGATCGTCACCACCGCCGCGACCTCTTCGGTGCTGGCCGGGCGGACCACCGCCGGGCTGTTGCCCTTGAAGCGCCCGCGCCATTCCGACAGGTAGGGGGCCATGTCCTCCGGCGCGGTGAGAAGGCCGTTCGGGCCGACGATGGCGCGGATCCGGTCGAGGGCGTCGGCGAGGCCGGCGGAGGCGGGGCTGGCGGAGGTCATGGGCGGACGGTCCGGGGATGGTGGCGACGGTGCTGCGAACTGATAGCGCCGAACGCGGCGATTTTCCAGCCGGTCGGGCCTTGCGGATCGCGCGTATGCGGCGGATCACGCCCGGTCGGTGATTGATCGTGCCCGCCTGTCATGGCAATCATTGCGGGAGAGCCGCGAAAGACGGCCCGATTTTGCGGGAAGAATGATGGGCTTGAATCGTCTTATGGTTATAAAGCGGTTCGTCGCGGCGGGGCGGCGCCCCTGGCGTCACGCCATGCTCGGCGTGGCCCTTCTGGTCGGGGCCTGCAACGCCACCGCCGGGTCCGGGATCGGCCGGAACGACTCCGAGGCGGCCCACTGGTACCGGCAGGCCGCCGAGGACGGCGTTCCTGAAGCGATGGTGGACTATGCGGGCATGCTGGCCGCCGGGCGCGGCGTCGCCAAGGACGAGGCGGAGGCGGTTCGCTGGCTGCGCAAGGCCTCGGCGCTCGACTCCGTGCGTGCCATGGTGGAGTTGGGGGTGATGCTCGCCGACGGGCGGGAGGCCGCCAAGGACGACGTGGAAGCCGTCCGGCTGTTCCGGATGGCGGCCGATCAGGGCAACCCCCTGGCCATGAGGAACGTCGGCATCGCCTACGGCTTCGGGCGCGGCGTCGCCAAGGACGATGCCGAGGCCGCCCGCTGGTACCGGCGGGCCGCCGACCTGGGCGATACGGGGTCCCTGTTCAACCTCGGGGTGTCGTACGAACGCGGTCGCGGGGTGGCCGAGGACAAGGCGACGGCGGCGGAGCTTTACCGGAAGGCCGCCGATGCCGGGCATGCCCAGGCGGCCAACAATCTGGGCGTTCTGTACGCGGAGGGGACCGGCGTGCCCCAAAGCTGGCCCGACGCGGCGAAGTGGGTCCGGCGCGGAGCGGAGCGGGGGGCGCTGACCGCGCAGGTGAACCTGGCGACCTACCTGATCGACGGCAGAGGCGTCGAAAAGGACGAGGTCCAGGCTGTGCAATGGCTGCGCATGGCGGCCGACCGTGACGACCCGCGGGCGCAACGCATGTTGGGGCGCATGATGATGGACGGACGGGGAACCGAACGGAATCCGGCGGAGGCCCGCAACCTGCTGCTCAAGGCGGCGGCGCAGGGCGATGCCGCGGCCAAGCGGTATCTCGGGCAATTGTATGACACCAACCTTCGATAGGACTCACGCCGTGCCGCGCGTTCATTCGTTTCGGGAGATCGGAGCGCGGGGTCTCCGCGTGCTTCTGGCCGGGGGCGCATTGTGTCTCGCCGCCTGCGCCGCGACCGGGGAAAAAGGCGGCGGGGTGTCGGGGGGACCCGGACGCACGGGAACCGCGATCGCCAAGAACGACGTCGAGGCCGCCGATTGGTACCGGCAGGCCGCCGAGGACGGCGTTCCGGATGCCATGGTGGACTATGCGTACATGCTCCTCTTTGGCCGGGGCGTGGAGGGAAACGAGGCCGCCGCCGCCGCCTGGCTGCGCGAGGCGGTCGATCGTGGGTCGGCGCGCGCCATGGCGGTTCTGGGAGTCCTGTATCTGGAGGGGCGCGGCGTTCCCGAAGACAAGGCCGAGGGGGTACGGCTGACCCGGCTGGCCGCCGAGAAGGGCGACCCGTTGGGAACGAGGAACCTGGGCGTTCTCCATGAAAACGGTTTGTTCGCCGGCAGAAGGACTTACCACGCCAAGGATGGCGCGGAGGCCCTGCGCCTGTATCGGCGCATCGCCGACATGGGCGACAAGGTGGCGCAAGCCTTTCTCGCGAACATGCTGCTGCGCGGACAGGGCGGCGTCAAGGACGTGGAGCAGGGTCTGGTCTGGTTGCGCAAATCCGCCGACCAGGGGTACGGCCCGGCCCAGTCCGCCCTTGGTTTCCAGTACGAGAAAGGCGAGGTCGTCCCGCCGAGTCTCGAAGAGGCGGCGCGATGGTATCGGCGCTCGGCGGAGAGTGGCTATGCGCGGGGGCAGGTCCGGTGGGCCCTGGCCCTGGCCGCCGGCAAGGGGGTCGGCAGGAACGACGAGGAAGCCGTCCGCTGGCTCCGTCTGGCCGCCGGGCAGAACGACGCCTGGGGGCAGACGGAACTGGCGTCGATGATCATGGAAGGGCGGGGGACGGCCTGCGACCTCGCGGAAGCCGACGCGCTCGCCGAGAAGGCGGCGCGGCAGGCTTACGGCGAAGCGAAGCTGCTGCTGGGCCGCCTGCGCGACCGGAAACATCCGCCGGCCTGCCCCGCCTCCTGACGACCCCCACCGTCCGGCCCGCCGTCACCCCCGCGGGGCCGCCGCGCGCCGCAGCCGGTCGTTGATGGCCACGCCCAGCCCCTCGTCGGGGATCGGCATCACCGCGATGGCGCGGGCACCCTCCTGGTCGAGCGCGCGGAGATGGGCGAACAGGTTTGCCGCCGCCTCGTTCAAATCGCCCTGAAGGCTCAGGTTCAGGCGGGCCTTGCCGCCGCGGATGAAGCGGTCGGGGCCGAAGGTCAGGAACGCCTCGTCCTCCTCGGCGCTCGTGGCGTTCAGCCGCACCGGGGCGTTGGGGGCGTAGTGGCTTTCCAGCTGGCCGGGCGATTTCGGGGCGTCCGGGTCGCCCGCGGAGACCTGGATGGGGCCGATCAGCCGCTCGATCTCCTCGCGCAGCACCGCGCCGGGGCGCAGCAGCACGGGCGTCTCGCCGGTCAGGTCGAGCACGGTGGATTCCACCCCGACCTGGCACTTCCCGCCGGCGACCACCATGCTCACCCGGTCGCCCAGGCTCTCGATGACGTGGTGCGGGGCGGTCGGGCTGACCGCGCCGGAGCGGTTGGCGCTGGGGGCGGCGATCGGCTTGCCGGCGGCCTTCAGCAGGGCCTGCGCCACCGGATGGGCGGGCACGCGCACCGCCACGCTGTCCAGTCCGGCGGACACCAGAAGCGACAGCCCGGCCTCGGCCCGGCGGGGCAGGACCAGGGTCAGCGGGCCGGGCCAGAACTGGTGGGCCAGCTCCACCGCGCGCTCGTCGAGCACGGCGATGGCCTCGGCCGATTCCAGGTCGGGCACATGGGCGATCAGCGGGTTGAACTGCGGGCGGCCCTTGGCGGCGAAGATCGCGGCCACGGCCCGGTCGTCGGTGGCGTCGCCGCCAAGGCCGTAGACGGTCTCGGTCGGGAAGGCGACCAGGTCGCCGCTGCGCAGGGCCTCGCCAGCGCGGGCGAGGCCGGCGGGCGTGGCGGGGATGATGTCGGGATGCTTGTCGGTCACGGGACGATTTGTAAAGCGTCGGGGGATGAAGTCAATTCGCGCGGTTGCGCCGTCTCTGTCCAAGCCTTATGACGGGTGTGCGCGATAAACAACCAAATGATGGGTGTGGGCATGGCGGGCAAGGTCTTCACCGTGGCTCAGCAGAAGGGCGGGGCCGGAAAGACCACGCTGGTGGCGCACCTCGCCATTGCCTGGATGCAGCTTGGGCGCTCGGTCGCCACGGTGGACATCGATCCGCAGGGCAGCCTGACCCGCTGGCAGGCGGTGCGGGCGGAGGCCACGGGCGGGCAGCCCGGCTTCACCCATGTCCAGATCACCGGCTGGCGCACCCAGACCGAGGTCGAGAAGCTGGCCCGCGACCACGACATCGTGCTGATCGACAGCCCGCCCCACGCCCAGACGGAGGCGCGCATCGCCGTGCGCGCCGCCAGCCTCGTCATCGCCCCGGTGCAGCCCAGCCCGATGGACCTGTGGGCGGTGCAGCCGACGCTCGACCTCGCCGCGCAGGAGAAGCGCCGCCTTCTGCTGGTGCTGAACCGCGTGCCGCCGCGCGCCCGCATCGCCGACGAGCTGATCGCGCGGGTGCGCGAGCTGGTGAACCCGCCGGCGGTGGACATCGCGGAGTCGCAGATCGGCAACCGCACCGCCTACGCCGGGACCCTGCTGTCCGGCCTGTCGGTGACCGAGGCCGCCCGCAAGACCCAGGCGGCGGCGGAGATGCAGGCGCTGGCCGAGGAGATCCTGCGCCGGGCGGCGTGAGGGGGAATGGCACTCGTGCCGAGTGTAACGCCACGCGCACCCCCCTCACCCTAACCCTCTCCCCGCTTTCGGCGGACCGAAGGTCCGCCTGTCGCGTCAGCGCAAACGAAGTTTGCGCGAAAGCGGAGGGGAGAGGGGACGCCATTACAGCGCCTGCAACGCCTTCAGCACCGCCGCCACATGGCCGGTGACCTTCACCTTGCGCCAGACGTTGCGGACGATGCCGTCCTTGTCGATCAGGAAGGTGGCACGCTCCAGGCCCATGTACTTGCGGCCGTACATGCTCTTCTCGACCCAGACGCCGTAGGCTTCGGCGACGCCGGTCTCCTTGTCGGAGGCCAGCGTGAAGGGCAGTTCGTACTTCGCCTTGAACTTGTCGTGGCTGGCGACGCTGTCCTTGGACACGCCGATGATGACGGCGTCGAGCCCGCTGAAGTCCGGAAGCTGGTCGCGGAAGCCGCAGGCCTCCGACGTGCAGCCGGAGGTGTCGTCCTTCGGGTAAAAGTACAGGATCACCGGCTTGCCCCGCAGGGCGGACAGCGTGACGCTGCCGCCGCCGTCGGTCGGCATGGTGAAGTCCGGGGCCGGGGTGCCGGCCTCAATCGGGGCGGCGTTGGTGGCTTCGCTCATGGGAGTTTGGCTTCTTCGTTGGTCTCTGGGGGAGGCAGCCTTGACGCCGGCTCCTCGACCAGCGCCACGAAATGGCGGTGGGCGCGGGCGGCGATGTCGCGGATTCTGCTGTCGAGCGCGGCGAAGTCAACCGCCGGTTCCTCGTCCGGGAAGGCGGCGCGGGACAGACCCTCCCGCAGCGTCGGCGAGACCTGCCGGGGATCGAGCACCCCGTCGGTGGTCAGCCGCAGGAAGCCCTGCACGCGGCGCCACAGCTTCAGCGTCGCCACCAGCTCCTCCGCAACCTCCGGTGCCAGCAGCCCGGCCGCGGCGGCGTTGAGCAGGGCGCGGCTGGTGGCGATGGACAGGATCTCCGGATGCGCGTGCCCGTGGCGGAGCTGGAGATACTGGGCGGTGAACTCGATGTCGATCAGGCCGCCGCGGGCGTATTTGACGTTCCACGGGTTGGTGGTGCCGAACTCCTTGTCGATGCGGCGGCGCATGTCGGCGACGTCCCACAGCACCTTGGCCGGGTCGCGCGGACCGGTCAGCACGCCGCGGATGGCCGACTCGACCTTGCCGGCCAGTGCCGGGCCGCCGCCGCCGGAATCGCTGCCGATGACGCGGGCGCGGGTCAGGGCCATGTGCTCCCACGTCCAGGCGTCCTTGGCCTGATAGGCGGTGAAGGCGTCAATCGCGGTGGCGAGCGGCCCGGCGTTGCCCGACGGGCGCAGCCGCATGTCCACCTCGTACAGCCGCCCGTCGGCCATCGGGGCGGTGATGGCGTTGGTCAGGCGCTGCGTCAGCTTGATGTAATACTCGTTGGGGGCCAGCGGCTTGGCCCCGTCCGACTGGCGCGTGCCCGGCGGCACCTCGTAGACCACGATCAGGTCGATGTCGGAGGTGATGGTGAGCTGCCGGCTGCCCAGCTTGCCCATCGCCACCACCACCCAGGCGCCGCCGGGGATGCGGCCGTGGCGGGCGGCGAACTCCTCCTCGACGCGGGCGGCCAGCTCCGGCACCACCACATCGGCCAGATCGGCGAGGAAGGGGCCGCAGCGGTCGCCGTCGGTGATGCCGCGCAGGATGTGCGCCCCGGCGCGGAAGCGCTGGTCGTTGGTCCAGCGCCGCGACAGGGTCAGCACGTCCTCGAAGTTGTGCGCCCCGGCGATGAAGCGCTGGTACTCCGGAGTCAGCCCCGCCGCGTCCGGCAGCGGGTCGAAGAAGTCGGGCGACAGCACGGCGTCGAGCAGCGACGGGTTGCGCGACAGAGTCTCGGCCAGTTGCGGCGCCGTGCCCATGATCTCCGCGACCAGGGCGAGCAGCCAGGGGTTGGCGATGAACAGCGAGAACAGCCCGACCCCCGCCGGCAGCCGCTCCAGGAAGCTGTCGAACTTCACCAGCGCGTCGTCCGGGGCGGGCGTCTTCGCCAGCTCGTTCAGCATGGCCGGCACCAGCTCGGTCAGCAGCTCCCGCGCCCGGCCCGAGCGGGTGGAGCGGTAGCGCCCGCGGTGCCAGGTGGAGACCACGGCGATGACCCGGCTGGGGTCGCGGTAGCCCATGCCGGCCAGCGTCTTCACCGTGCCGGGGTCGTCGTCGGTGCCGGTGAAGACGAGGTTGCCGGGGCCGGACAGCGACGGCGCCTCCTCGAACAGCTCGGCGTAGCGGTCCTCCACCCGGCCGAGCTGGGCGAGCAGGTCGGTGCGGAAATCCTCCACCCGCCCGTAGCCGAGGAAGGTCGCGAGATGCGCCACCCCCTCGTCGTCCGCCGGGATCTGATGGGTCTGGCGGTCGTCGGTCATCTGGATGCGGTGCTCGACCCGGCGCAGGAAGCGGTAGGCCTCCTCCAGCTCCTCCACCGCCGCCTCCGGCACGCGGCCGACCGCGCACAGCGCCTTGTTGGCCAGCAGGGTGGGGGCGATCCGCACGCGGATGTCGCGCCCGCCGAAAATGAGCTGCTGGGTCTGGGCGAAAAACTCGATCTCGCGGATTCCGCCACGGCCGACCTTGATGTCGTGGCCGTTCACCGTCACTTCACGATGGCCCTTGTGGGCGTTGATCTGACGCTTGATGGAATGGATGTCCTGGATGGCCGCGAAGTCGAGGTGGCGCCGCCACACGAACGGTTCGAGGAAACGCAGGAAATGCGCCCCCGCTTCCGGATCGCCGGCGATGGGGCGGGCCTTGATCATGGCCGCGCGCTCCCAGTTCTGCCCGACGCTGCCGTAGTAAATTTCGGCCGCCGAAACGGACACCGCGAGCGGCGTGGCACCGGGATCGGGGCGAAGCCGCAGATCTGTACGGAAGACGTAGCCGTCCTTGGTCCGTTCATCCATAATGCGGACAAGATCGCGCGCGATACGAATGAACGTGCGGGCGAGGTTGTCCGGCTGGGGCGTTTGAACGACGGCGTCGTCGTACAGGACGATCAGGTCGATATCGCTGGAATAGTTGAGTTCGCGCGCACCAAGTTTGCCCATGCCAAGCACGATCAGGCCCGACCCGACCCATGGCCGCTGCGGTTCCGGCAGCGTCAGCGTCCCCGCCTCCGCGGCGCGGCGCAGCAGGTGGTTTGCCGCCATGCGCACCGACGTCTCGGCGATGTCGGACAGCGCGCCGGTGACGGCCTCCAGCTCCCACGTCCCGGTGATGTCGGCCATCGCGATCAGCAGCGCCGCCCGACGCTTGGCGACGCGCAGGGCGGTCATCAGCCGGTCGATGTTGCGCTCCTCCGCGCAGTCCGCCTCCAGCCGGCGCAGCAGCGCCGCGAAGGCGTCGCCGTACCCCTGCGTCACCATCGCGCGGACGAAGGGCAGCTCGCGCGTCAGGATCTGGCCCAGATACGGGCTGTTGCCGCACACCGCGTCGATCAGCGCCCGGCCCTCGGCCGAATCGGCGTACGCCTCGGCCCAGGCGCGCAAGGCGTCGCCGCCGCCGGTGCTGTCGCCGTCGTCGTCTGCGGCGTTCGCCGCCTCGGCGCGCCAGCGCTCCAGGCCGCGTTCGGCGAGGGCGGTGTCGAAGGGTTTCGGCAGCGTGGTGGTCATGGTCGCGGCTATCCCTGCACAAGAACTGAGCAGGAAGGTGCGCGGTCGCGAGGGTCCGGTCAACTGTGACAACGCGCGGGCATCGTCGCCGGGACACCGACCGTGATCCGGCGCACCGCGAAGATTCTCGCCTGGACCACCGCGGGCGCGGTCGTCGTCGTCGGCGCCGCCGGCGGGCTGTTCGCGTGGCGGCTGGCCCAGGGGCCGATCGCGCTCGACCCGCTGACCCCCTATGTGGAGCGCGCGCTGAGCGACCCGCAAGGCCGCTACCGCGTCGACGTCGGCCAACTCGTCCTGTCCTGGGTGGACGAGGAGGAGAGCGACGGGCTGACCCGGCTGGACCTGCGGGCCATCGACGTGCACGCGGTCAACGCCGAGGGGGACGAGCTTGCCGCGGTGCCGGAGTTGGGCGTCGGCTTCTCGGTGCGGGCGCTGTTCCAGGGCAAGCTGTCGCCGACCCGGCTCGACCTCGTGCGGCCGCGCCTCCAGGTGGTGCGCCGGGCCGACGGCAGCCTGGATTTCGACGTGCGCTCAATTCCGTCTCCCGGCGCGCCGGAGAAGGAGGAGCCGGACGGCGGTCCCGATTTCGCGGGGGAGATCGTCTCCACCCTGATGCAGCCCCCGGACATCGCCCGCCCGCTGGGCCTGCTGCGGCGGCTGACCGTCGTCGGCGCCGACCTGACGGTGACCAACCGGATGCTGGGGCTCTCCTGGCACGCCAACCGCGCCGACATCGTGCTGACCCGCGACGGGACGGAGATCGTCGGCGGGGCGCAGCTTCTGCTCGACCTCGACGGGCGGACGGCGGCGGTGGAGGCGTCGGGCGTCCATCGCATGGCCGACGCGGAAACCGCGCTGTCCACCCGCTTCGACGGCTTGCAGCCGGCGGCTCTGGCCAAGATCGGCCCGCTGCTGGCGCCGCTGTCGGCGGTGACCGTGCCGCTGGGCGGGCGCATCGACGCCACCCTGGATTCGCGGTTCGAGCCGGTGCGCTTCAGCTTCGACCTGCAGGGCGGCGCGGGGGAGGTCAGCCTGCCCGCGCTGCGGCCCGAGCCCTACCGCGTCGACCGCCTGCGGCTGCGCGGCGGGCTGGACGTGCCGGGCCGGCGGGCGGAGCTGGAGCGGCTGGACCTCGCGTTCGACGGGATGGCGATGGCCGGGCGGGGCGACCTGAGGGAGCAGGGCGGGCAGCGCAGCGGCAGCCTGCGGCTCGACCTGACGGCGGGCGGCGAGCGGGCCTCGCTCGACCTCGACGGAACGCAGGTTCCCGACAAGGGCGCGTCGGTCGCCGCAACGCTCGGCGGGCTGGTGCCCGCCGCGCTGGCCGGGCTCGCCCCGGCCTTGGCGCCGCTCGCCGCGGCCCAACTTCCCCTGTCCGGCACGGCCAGCCTGGAGCTGGACCCCGACGGGCAGCCGCGCAGCGGCCGGGCGGCACTGACAGCCGGCGCCGGCCGCGTCGTCCGGCCGGACCTGTTCCCGGAGCCGCTGCCCGTCGCCTCCGCCGCTCTGACGGTGGCGGGGGATCGTGCCTCGGGCCGGCTGGAGGTGGAGCGGCTTGCGGTCGACCTCGGCGGGCCGACCGTGGAGGGAACCGCGCGGGCTACCATCGACCCGCCCGGCACGCCGGACGCCCGGCTGTCGGTGGAGGCCGCCGTGACGGCCAAGCGGGTGCCGGCGGACGAGCTGCCGCGGTTGTGGCCGCTCGGGGTGGGGAAGAACCCGCGGGAATGGGTGACCCAAAACCTGTCGCGCGGCGTCGTGCCGGAGGCGACGGCGACCGTCCGGGCCAGCGGGCCGCTGTCCGACCTTGCGGCGATCGACGTGACTCATTTCGAGGCCGGCATCAAGGCCGAGGACATGACGGTGGACTATTTCCACCCGCTGCCCAAGGTCTCCGGCGTTGGGGGGGAGGTGACCACCGACGGCAAGACCTTCACCATCCACACCAAGGGCGGCCGCATCGACGACGTCCAGCTCGGCGAGGGCACGATCATCATCGGCGGCCTGGACACCGGCAAGGAGACCATGGACATCCGCGTCCCGGTCCGCGGGCCGGTGCGCACCATCCTGACCGTTCTGGACAGCCCGCCGCTGGGCTATCCCAGCCGCCTCGACCTCGACCCCAGGAAGACCCAGGGGCAGGCCGACGCGCAACTCCACTTCCAGTTCCCGCTGCTGGTCGATCTGAAGGTGGAGCAGTTGAACCTGGACGTCGCGGCGAAGCTGCGCGGCGTCGGGGTGGAGAAGGTGGCCGCCGGGCTGACCGCGACCGAGGGCGACCTGACCCTGGCGCTCGACATGAACGCCATGACGGTGAAGGGCAACACCAAGCTGGACGGCATCCCCGTCACCATCGACTGGAAGGAGCAGTTTACCTCCACCGCCAAGGGGCCGCGCACCCGCATCGCCGTGAAGGGCGACGTGGACGCCCAGGACCTGCGCAGCCACGGCATCGACCTCGGCGAGCATGTGGCGGGGCCGCTGGGGGCGGACGTGCTGTTCACCGTGGACCAGCGCCGCCGCTTCGGCCTGACGGCCGGGCTGAACCTGGAGAAGACGCACCTGCGCATCGACGAGCTGGGCTGGGAGAAGCGGCCCGGCGTGCCCGGCACCGGCAAGCTGGCGCTGGAGTTCCAGAAGGACCGGGTGACCCGCATCACCGGCCTGTCCGTCGATGCCGGGGGCTTGCGCGCCCAGGCGGCCGTCGATCTCGCGCCGCAGAGCATGGCGGTCACCAAGGTGGCGGTCAGCCAGATGTCGGTGGGCCAGACCGACCTGAAGGCCGACGTGACGGTGCATGACGGCGGCAAGAGCGGCTATTCCGGGACCATCACCGGCCAGAGCCTGGACGCCCGCGTCCTGGCCGGCAAGGCCGACCCGCCCGGCGGCAAGAAGCAGGGACCGCCCGACGAGAAGCCGCTGCCGCTCGACTTCGACCTGAAGCTGAACCGCGTCGTCTTCGGGGATGGCCGCCATCTGTCCGACGTGGCCGGGCGGATCAAGCGCGACAGCCTGTCCTGGACGGCGCTCGACGTGACGGCGAGGGCGGGGCGCGACGGGACGGTGTCCCTGCGCTACCTGCCGGGCGCCCAGGGATTCTACGACGTGGCCATTTCGGCCAGCAATGCGGGCGAGACCTTCCGCGCGCTCGACATCAACGACCGGGTGCAGGGCGGTGCCTTGGCGATCACCGGCCGCACGGTGGAGCCGCGGGCCGACGCCGCCATCGAAGGGCGGATGGAGCTGACCGACTACGCGCTGGTCGACCCGCCGGTGCTGGCCCGCATCCTGAATTCCATTTCCCCGTCCGGCTTCGCCGAGCTGATGGGCGGCGGCAAGGGCATCCGCTTCGGGCGGGCGGTCAGCGATTACCGCAAGGAGGGGCGCCTGCTCACCGTGAAGGACCTGCGCACCTCCGGCTCCGCGCTCGGCCTGACCCTGTCGGGGGAAGTGGACATCGAGACGGACACCGCCAACCTGCGCGGCACCATCGTGCCCATCTACGGGCTGAACCGTCTGCTCGGCCAGATCCCGCTGCTGGGCGACGCGCTGAGCGGCGGCGAGGGGCAGGGCATCTTCAGCGCCACCTGGCACGTCCGCGGCCCGCTGGGCGACCCGGACGTGACGGTGAACCCGCTCGCCATGCTGGCGCCGGGCTTCCTGCGCAACCTGTTCTTCCTGGGCGAGGGAGGCGACGGCAAGGAAGCGCCCTCGCCGGGGACGTTCGTGAAGTAGGGGATTGATTCCCCCTCTCCCGCCCCGGGAGAGGGAGGGGCCCGCCGCATTGCGGCGGGAGGGTGAGGGTGCCGGCAAGGATGGATTTCTGATCCTCGGACGACCCTCACCCGCCCGCTGTCGCGGGCACCCTCTCCCGGGGCGGGAGAGGGACTCAGCGGTGCCTCACACGGCCTTGACCAGCGCGTGACGCTTCTTGCCAGCGCTGAGCTTGATGACGCCGTCGGCGTTCAGGTCGGCGGCGGTGGCCTTGGCGGCCTCGTCGGGGATGGCGGCGTCGTTCATCCTGGCGCCGGCGCCCTTGATGAGGCGGCGGGCCTCGCCCTTCGAGGCGGCCAGCCCGGCGGAGACCAGCAGGTCCACCACCGCGACGCCGGCCTCAAGCTCGGCGCGGGGCACGTCGATGGTCGGCAGGCCCTCGGCGGCGCCGCCCTGCTCGAAGGTGCGGCGGGCGGTCTCGGCGGCCTCCAGGGCGGCCGCCTCGCCGTGGGCGAGCTTGGTCACCTCGTGGGCGAGGATCTTCTTGGCCTCGTTGATGCCGGCACCCTCCAGGGACTCCAGCCGCGCCACCTCGTCCAGCGGCAGCTCGGTGTAGAGCCGCAGGAAGCGGCCGACGTCGGCGTCCTCGGTGTTGCGCCAGTACTGCCAGAAATCATAGGCGCTGAGCTTGTCGGCGGTCAGCCACACCGCGCCGGCGGCGGTCTTGCCCATCTTGGCGCCCGACGCGGTGGTCAGCAGCGGGGTGGTCAGGCCGAACAGCTCCGCCCCATCGGTGCGGCGGCCCAGTTCGACGCCGTTGATGATGTTGCCCCACTGGTCCGACCCGCCCATCTGGAGCATGCATTGCTCGCGACGGAACAGCTCCACGAAATCGTAGGCCTGGAGAATCATGTAGTTGAATTCCAGGAAGGTCAGCGGCTGCTCGCGATCCAGCCGCAGCTTGACCGATTCGAAGGTCATCATGCGGTTGATCGTGAAGTGCCGCCCGATGTCGCGGAGCAGCGGGATGTATTTCAGCTCGTCCAGCCAGTCGGCGTTGTTGACCATCACCGCGTCGGTCGGCCCACCCATTGTGTTTTCTGGGGCAAAGGACAGGTAGCGCCCGAAGATGCGCTTGATGCCCGCCATGTTGGCGTTGATGGCCTCGTCGGTGAGGAGCTGGCGCGCCTCGTCCTTGCCCGACGGGTCGCCGATCTTGGTCGTGCCGCCGCCCATCAGGACGATCGGCTTGTGGCCGGTCTTCTGCAGCCAGCGCAGCATCATGATCGGCAGCAGGCTGCCCACATGCAGGCTGTCCGCCGTGCAGTCGAAGCCGATGTAGGCAATGATCGGCCCCTTCGCCGCGCGCTCGTCGAGCCCGGCGAGGTCGGTGCACTGGTGGATGAAGCCGCGTTCCTGCAGCGTGCGGAGGAAATCCGATGTCAGCGTCGTCATGGCCGCGATCCGGCTGTCGTGGTAGGGTCCAGGGTCGCGTCTGTTAGCATGGAACGCGCGGCCCCACAATTCTCGGGGCTGATTCGACAGGGGATTGGGGTCCGATGGAATGAGGCAGGACATGCAGACGGTCGTCGGGCTGATGAGCGGCACCTCCATGGACGGGATCGACGCGGCGCTGGTCCGCACCGACGGCGAGCGCCGGGTGGAGCCGCTGGCCTTCGTGACCATTCCCTACGCGGACGGCTTCCGCGCCGACCTGCGCTCCTGCCTGGGCGGCAAGGGGCCGGTGGAGACGGTCGAGCGCGCCCTGACCGACGCCCACGCCGACGCCGTGCGCCGCCTGCTGGCGGAGGCCGGGACGGAGGCCGCCGCGGTGGACCTGATCGGTTTCCATGGCCAGACGATCTTCCACGACCCGGCGCAGCGTCGCACCTGGCAGATCGGCGACGGCGCGCGGCTGGCGCGGGCGACCGGCATCGCCGTGGTCAACGATTTCCGCACGGCGGACGTGGCGGCGGGCGGGCAGGGCGCTCCGCTGGTGCCGCTGTTCCACCGCGCGCTGGCCGACGCCTTGCCGCGCCCCTTGGCCGTGCTGAACATCGGCGGCGTCGCCAACGTCACCTGGATCGGGGTGGGCGCGGACGACGTGATCGCCTGCGACACCGGGCCGGGCAACGCGCTGGTCGACGATTGGGTGCTGTCCGGCCACGGCGCCCGCTACGATTCCGGCGGGGCGCTGGCGGCGCGGGGCAACGTGGACGAGGGCGCTCTGGCGGCGCTGCTCGCCCATCCCTATTTCGACCAGCCGGCGCCGAAGTCGCTGGACCGCGACGCCTTCGATCCGTCCCCCGTCCGCGGCCTGTCCGTGGAGGATGGCGCGGCGACCCTGACCGCCTTCACCGCCGCGTCGGTCGCCCGCATCGTCCCGCATCTGCCGGAGGCGCCGCTGCGCTGGCTGGTCTGCGGCGGCGGGCGGCACAACGCGACGCTGATGGGGATGCTGGCCGACCGGCTGGGCGTGCCGGTCGATCCGGTGGAAGCGGTGGGCTGGAACGGCGACGCGCTGGAGGCCGAAGCCTTCGCCTATCTGGCGGTGCGCAGCCGCAAGGGGCTGCCGCTCAGCCTGCCGGCCACCACCGGTGTCCCGCGGCCGATGAGCGGCGGGCGCTTCCACCCCGTGTGAGGCCGGAACGGTTACGGGCGCGGGCGGCTGTTGTCGGTGCAGTTGTCGGCGTGCTTGCACCAGTTGCCGAAGGTGCTGGCGATCTGGGCGTTGCTGCAGCCCGACAGCAGAAGCACGGCGAGACCGGCGGTGACGGTGAGTCGAAGGATCGTCACGGCTTTCATTCCGCCACGGCGGCAACGGGGTTGCCCATCGCGCGGTCCAGATAGTCGTCCACCTGCACCGCCAGATCGTCGCTGCGGTTGGCGAAGAAATGGTTGGCGCCCGGCACGACGCGGTGGTCGATGCGGATGTCCTTCTGGTGCGACAGCTTGGTCACCAGCTTGTTCACCGCCGCTCCGGGAACCAGCTCGTCCTTGTCGCCGTGGATGATCAGGCCGGAGGAGGGGCAGGGCGCCAGGAAGGAGAAGTCGAACAGGTTGGCCGGTGGGGAGACGGACACGAAGCCGTCGATCTCCGGGCGGCGCATCAGAAGCTGCATGCCGATCCACGCCCCGAAGGAGACCCCGGCGATCCAGCAGACCGGGGCGTTGGGGTTGTGGGTCTGCAGCCAGTCCAGAGCCGCCGCCGCGTCGGCCAGTTCGCCCTCGCCCTTGTCGTAGGCGCCCTGGCTGCGGCCGACCCCCCGGAAATTGAAGCGCAGGGCCGAATAGCCGCGCTTCGTGAAGGACTGGAACAGGGTGAAGACCACCTTGTTGTTCATGGTCCCGTTGTGATGCGGGTGCGGATGCAGCAGCAAAGCCACCGGCGCGTTGGGGATCGTGCCGTGTGTGTAGCGCCCTTCCAGCCGTCCGGCCGGACCGTTGATCATCACTTCAGGCATGGGAACGGCGATCCTGACGCGAATATAAGGTGATCCGGACCACCGGCGGAGCGGTGGGCGGACGCCACGGCAAGCGGGCGTGGTTGCCCATGGACAAGCATGGATTTTTCGCACACAATTCTTGACCGTTTTGCTTGGTCATCATATATGCGTCGATGCGTCCTTTCAGGGCAACCCGCGCGACCGGCGAGGCACGGGTCGAGGGCTCTTGCGAAAGATCACCTCTTCCGGCAAGAGGGCGGACTATACCACGGCGGGTGTTCCGGTGTTCAAGCATCTTCGCGAAGAGATCGACGGTATCATGGCCCGCGACCCGGCCGCGCGGTCAAGGGCCGAGGTCGCGCTGTGCTATCCGGGCTTCCACGCCATCGTCCTGCACCGCGTCGCGCGCTATTGCTGGGATCGCCGTTGGCACCTGATGGCGCGCGCCGTCTCGCAGATCGCCCGCGCGCTGACCGGCATCGAGATCCATCCCGGCGCCACCATCGGGCGCCGTTTCTTCATCGACCACGGGATGGGCGTCGTCATCGGCGAGACCGCCGAGATCGGGGACGATGTGATGCTCTATCATGGGGTTACGCTGGGCGGCACCTCGTTGAACCAGGGCAAGCGCCACCCCACGCTGGAAAGCGGCGTGATCGTCGGCGCGGGGGCCAAGGTGCTGGGCGCCATCACCATCGGGCGTGGCGCCCGCGTCGGCGCCAACGCCGTCGTGGTGGCGGACGTGGCGCCGGGCATCGCCGTGGTCGGCATCCCCGCCAAGGCGGTGGTGACGCGCGACCGCGTCGAGACGCAGAAGTTCATGCCCTACGGCACGCCCTGTGGCGACATCCCCGATCCGGTGGCGCGCGCGCTGAACGGCCTGCTCGATCAGGTGTCGACCCTGCGCCGGCGCGTCGAGGAACTGGAATCGGAGCGCGGCGACGCGCATAATTCATCCGTATACGAAACATCGGGCATTCCCAACGGGAGCGCCCGGCCCGACAATGGGGTGCGCGAGCCGGTGTCCGTGGAGAGCGGTCCGGCGGCGTCCTGTTGAACCAAACACAAACACGAGGCTTGGCGTCGATCCGCTGGACGGTCGGGCCGGGGTGAAGGAAGGGTAAGGAGGGTAAAATGAGACTCAGCACCAAGGGACGCTATGCCGTCATGGCCATGGTCGATCTTGCTGCCACCAGCCAGGGGAGCCCCGTCGCCCTTGCCGACATCGCCGACCGGCAGGAGATTTCGCTCTCCTATCTGGAGCAGCTGTTCGCCAAGCTGCGCAAGGGCGGTCTGGTCAAGAGCGTGCGCGGCCCCGGCGGCGGCTATCTGCTGGCCCATCCGGCGGACGCGACCCGGGTCTCCGACATCATCCTGGCGGTGGACGAGCCGATCCGCACGACCCGCTGCGCCAACGGCACGCCGCAGGGCTGCCGCACCAACCGCTCGCGCTGCCTGACCCACGACCTGTGGGAGGAGCTGGGCAACCAGATCCACATGTATCTCAGCTCGGTCACCGTGGCCGACGTGGTGGAGCGGCGGATCATCGGCACCAGCAGCCTGACCATCCGCGGCCCGCAGCCGGCGGACGAGAGCGCCGCGGTTGCTGCGGAGTAAGGGGCGGAATAAGGGAGCGCCCTCCGGCCCTTCGCTCCGATGACCCGCGTCTATCTCGACCACAACGCCTCGGCGCCTCTGAAGCCGGCGGTGAAGACGGCGATGATCCAGGCCATGGATCTCGCCGGCAACCCGTCGTCGGTGCACGGCTTCGGCCGCAGCGCTCGCCGCGCGGTGGAGGAGGCGCGCGCCCAGGTCGCCGCCCTGGCCGGGGTGCGTCCGGCCCAGGTCTTCTTCACCGGCAGCGGGACGGAAGCGAACAATCTGGCGCTGCGCGGCTTTCCTGGTCGGGCGGTGGTCACCTCCGCCATCGAGCATGATTCGGTGCTGGAGGCGGTGCCCGGCGCCGCCCGCGTCCCGGTGGACCGCCACGGCGTCGCCGACCTCGCCGCGCTCGACCGCCTCCTCGCCGACGTGGACGGTCCGGCGCTGGTCTCCCTCATGCTCGCCAACAACGAGACGGGCGTGATCCAGCCGGTGGCCGAGGCGGCGCGGATCGCCCACGCCCACGGCGCGCTGCTCCATTGCGACGCGGTGCAGGCGGCAGGGCGGCTGCCGCTTGACCGCGCGACGCTCGGCGCCGACCTGCTGACCCTGTCGGCCCACAAGATCGGCGGCCCCGCCGGTGTGGGCGCCCTGATCCTCGCCGACGGGCTGGAGCCGGAGGCGCTGATCCGCGGCGGCGGGCAGGAGAAGCGCCGCCGCGCCGGGACCGAGAACGTCGTCGGCATCGCCGGCTTCGGCGCCGCCGCCCGTTTGGCGCGGGAGGAGCTTCCCGACAGCGCCCGCCTGACCGCCCTGCGCGACGCGCTGGAGGCGCTCGCGCTCGCCGCCGTTCCGGCTGCGCGGGTGATGGGGACCGGCACGGCGCGGGTCGGTAACACCAGCAACCTGCTGCTGCCCGGCGTGGCGGGGGAGACGCAGGTGATGGCGCTGGACCTCGCCGGGGTGGCGGTCAGCGCCGGGTCGGCCTGTTCCAGCGGCAAGGTGAAGCCGTCCCACGTCCTGGCGGCCATGGGCGAGAGCGCGGGTGACGCCGCCTGCGCCATCCGGGTCAGCCTGGGCTGGGACAGCGACGGCGCGGCGGTGGAGCGTTTCGCCGCCGCTTACGCCGCCATGGCGGCAAGGCTGGCGCGCGCGCCTGCGGCGTAATCGCCTCTCCATGACCTCCTCCTTTCGCCGCGGGCCGTGTAAGGTTGCGCGGCGCCCCGCTTCTGGGTATCACCCGGCCGAAGGGACGGCGACCCGCCGGGCTCGCGGCCGACCTGTGCAGCGTTTCAACGGACGGCAAGCATGACGACATCCGATTCCGGCCCGCCGCGCTTTCCCAAGGGGGAGGCTCCCAAGGGCATCGCCGGGACCATCGACGGCGATCTGGAGCCGTGCTGGCTGTGCGGCCGTTCGGTCGCCGCGCGCGCGATGTTCTGCCATTCCTGCGGGGCGGTGCAGGCGCCGCGCCCGCTCGACCATTTCACCCGGCTGGGTCTGGAGCGCCGCTTCGACATCGAGCCGGAGGCGCTGGCCCGCCAGCACGCCGGCTTCTCCCGCGCCATGGACCCGGAGCGTTTCGCGGCCCGCGGCGCGCGGCAGCAGGCCAACGCCCGCGCCCAGGCCGACGCGCTGGGCGACGCCCATGAGACGCTGCGCGACCCGGTGCGCCGCGCCCGCTACCTGCTGGAGCTGCTGGACGCGCCGCCCGTCACCGTCCCGCCGGAGGAGGACGACGAGGTGACCGATCTCGCCCAGCGGCTGGACGGTGCCGCGGACGTCGCCGCGGTGGACCGGCTGGCCCAGGACATCGGGCAACGCGTGGAAAGTTGCATCAAGTATCTTGCCATTGCCTTCCGCAACGGGCAGACCGACAACGCCGCGCGCATCCTCGCGCGGCTGGAGCGGTTGGAGGCGCTGGCGGCCGAATCCCGGACGCGGCGTTCCGGCCTTGCCCCGAAATCACCCTAACCTTTGCCACCGCACACCGACGCCTTTGTTCAGGAGAGCACCCCAATGCCCAAGATGACCTTCATCGAGCCGAACGGCACCCGCCACGAGGTGGACGCCCCGCTCGGCCTGTCCGTGCTCGAGGTCGCGCACAAGCACGGCCTGGACCTGGAAGGCGCCTGCGAGGGCTCGCTCGCCTGCTCGACCTGCCACGTCATCGTGGAGCCGGAGTGGTTCGACGTCCTGAACGAGGCCTCGGAGGACGAGGAGGACATGCTCGACCTCGCCTTCGGCCTGACCAAGACCTCGCGCCTGGGCTGCCAGATCATCATCAGCGAGGAGCTGGACGGTCTGGCCGTGCGCCTTCCCGGCGGCACCAACAACGCCATGCGCTGACCCACCGCCGCGGCGCCTTCCAAGGCCGCCAAGGCTTGCACCCGCCACCGGGGAACCGGCGCGCCAGCCCGCTCGCGGGCGCGGCGCCCCGGTTCTCCGGTGGTGAATTTTTTGGGAACCAGCCCATATAGGGCGCCATGATCTCCTACGCCAACTCCCTCGGCATCGCCAAGCGTCCCCAGGACACCCGCGTGGTCGTCGCCATGTCCGGCGGCGTCGATTCCTCCGTCACCGCCGCCGTCCTGCGGGAGGAGGGCTACGACGTGGTCGGCATCACGCTCCAGCTCTACGACCACGGCATCGCCCTGCAGAAGCCGGGCGCCTGCTGCGCCGGGCAGGACATCTACGACGCCCGTCAGGTCGCCGACCGCATCGGCATCCCGCACTATGTGCTGGATTACGAGGGCAAGTTCTCCCAGGACGTGATCGACGACTTCGCCGACACCTATCTGCGCGGCGAGACGCCGATCCCCTGCGTGCGCTGCAACCAGCGGGTCAAGTTCCGCGACCTGCTGAACACCGCCCGCGACCTCGGCGCCGACGCGCTGGCGACCGGCCATTACGTGCGCCGCGTCCAGGGGGCGGGCGGGGCGGAGCTGCACCGCGCCATCGATCCCGGCCGCGACCAGAGCTATTTCCTGTTCGCCACGACGCGCGAGCAGCTGGAGTTCCTGCGCTTCCCGCTGGGCGGCCTGACAAAGCCGGAAACCCGCGCCCTGGCCGAGCGCCACGGGCTGGAGGTGGCGGCCAAGCCGGACAGCCAGGACATCTGCTTCGTCCCCAACGGCTCCTACGCCGACGTGGTGGCCAAGCTGCGCCCCGGCTCGGTCGAGCCCGGCGACATCGTCCATGTCGACGGGCGCGTGCTGGGCCGTCACCGCGGCGTGGTCCATTACACGGTGGGCCAGCGCAAGGGGCTGGGCATCGGCGGCATCCGGGGTGAGGAGGAGCCGCTGTTCGTGGTGCGCCTGGAGCCCGGCCAGCGCCGCGTCGTCGTCGGTCCGCGCCGCGAGCTGGCGCGCAGCGTGGTGACGATCCGCGAGGTCAACTGGCTCGGCCCCGCCCTCGCCCCCGTCGAGGGGATGGAGGTCGAGGTGAAGCTCCGCTCCGCCCAGCCGCCGGCCCCGGCGGTGTGGCGGCTGGGTGCGGACGGCACTGCGCAGGCCGAACTGCGCGAGCCGCAATACGGCGTCGCCCCCGGCCAAGCCTGCGTCGTCTACCAGGGCGACCGGGTGCTGGGCGGCGGCTGGATTGCCGGAACGGGAGCCTGACGAAAACTTCGCAAAAGGTGAAATTTCGGCGTTGACACCCCGCTCCCCCTGGAATACATAAGCGGCCCCGGCACGAACCGCGGCGGCCAACACCGAAACGGACCGCGCTGGGAGATGATGGTAAGCACGATGGCAGCGTAGCTCAGTGGTAGAGCAGGGGAATCATAATCCCTTGGTCGGGGGTTCAAATCCCTCCGCTGCTACCATCAAGAAAGCCCGTCAAGTCTTCGACTTGGCGGGCTTTTTCTTTGGGCGGCGTGGCAAGCCGCGCTCCCCCCTCAATCCTCCGTCAGCGCGTGGGCCATGGCGTCCTGCAACGGTGCCAGCACATAGTCGATGGCCCGCCGCTGGCCGGTCGCGATCATCACGTCGGCGGGCATGCCCGGATGCAGGGCCGCCGGGCCGAGGCGCTCCAGCGCGCCGGGCAGGGGACGGATGCGGGCCACGAAGTAGGGAGCGTGGGTCGTCGGGTCGGTCAGGCGGTCGGCGGAGACGTCGACAACGGTGGCGTCGATCGAGGGCGTGCGGCGCGGCTTGAAGGCGCTGAGGCGGACCTGCGCGGTCTGGCCGGCCTTCACCACGTCGATGTCCAGCGGGTCGATGCGCGCCTCGATGGTCGGCGGGCCGCTGTCCGGAACGATGTCCATCAGCGGCTCGCCCGGCTTCACCACGCCGCCCACGGTGAAGACGGTCAGCCCGACCACACGGCCCGGAACGGGCGCGCGGATCTCCGTGCGCTCCACCGCGTCGCGGGCGGCCTTCAGGCGGGCGGCGGTCTGGTCCAGGGCGTTCTGCGCCTCCTCCATCTCCGCGGCGATGTCGGAGCGGCGCGCCGTCTCCTTGGCGTGGAGCTGGGTGTCGGCGACCGTCACCGCCTGCTCGGCCAGCAGGGCGCGGGCGCGGGATTGGTCGCGGGTGCCGGCCAGGTCGGCCATGGCCCGCTTCAGCGACAGCACCCGCAGCTTGCGCTCCAGTCCCTTGTTGAAGAGGTCGAGCACGCCGGCCAGTTCCTCCTCGATGTAGACGATCTGCTCGGCCGCCGCGCGCTCCTGGGCGCGGTGGGCGGTCACCTCGCGCTCGGCCTGGAGGCGCTGCTCGCGCAGCACGGCGATGTCGCCGTCGTGGCGGGTCCAGCGGGCGGCGAACAACTGCTGCTGCACGGCCAGGGCGCGCCGGGCGGCGGGGGCCCCGTCCACCAGGGTTGCCGGGACGGAGAAGGCGCGCTGCCCGGCGTATTCGGCGCGCAGGCGGGCCATGCGCACCAGGGCGGCGGCCTGTTCGTTCGTCAGCTCCTCCAGGGTGGCGCGGCTCTGCGTCCCTTCCAGGCGGAGCAGGGTCTGGCCGGCGGCCACCGTGTCGCCGTCGCGCACCGCCAGTTCGGCGACGATGCCGCCTTCCAGATGCTGGATGGTCTTGCGGTTGCCGTCCACCACCACGGTGCCCGGCGCGTGGGCGGCGCTGTCCAGCGGGGCGAGGAACCCCCAGCCGAGCCCGGCGCCCAGCGCCAGGGCGATCACCGCGCAGCCCGCCCGCACGGCTCCGCCGATGGAGGGCCCGGCGCGGCGCGGCTCCACCGGGATGGCGCCTCGGTCCAGCAGCGTGTCGGTCGTCGTCATCGTGAGCTCTCCAATCAGAGGGTAGCGGCGGCGACCGGCTGCGGTGTGGCGGCGCCATTGGGGGTCCCCAGCCGCCGGACCATCTCGGCCCGCGTCGCGGTCTGGTCGATCATGCCGTCGCGCAGCACGACGATGCGGTCCACGGCGTCAAGGACGCAGCGGCGGTGGGCGATCACCACCACCGCGGCACCCCCGGCCTTGGCCTCGGCGATGGCGTGCAGAAGCGCCGCCTCGCCGGCCTGGTCGAGGTTCGCGTTGGGCTCGTCGAGAACGAGCAGACGGGGCTCGCCGTAGAGGGCGCGGGCAAGCGCGATGCGCTGCCTCTGCCCACCGGAGAGCCGGGCGCCGCCCTCGCCGATCGCCGTTTGGTAGCCGTCGGGGAGGCGGCCGATCATCTCATGCACGCCGGCCCGCCGCGCCGCCGCGGTGACCAGCGCCGGGTCGGGCTCGCCCAGCCGGGCGATGGCGTCCTCCACCGTGTCGCCGAGCAGGCCGACACCCTGCGGCAGATAGCCGACGTGCCGCCCGCAGTCGTCGCGGTGCCAGCGCCACACGTTGTGGCCGTCGAGATAGACGCCGCCCTGGGTCGGCTCCAGAACGCCGACCAGCAGCCGGGCCAGCGTGGACTTGCCCGCCGCCGAGGGGCCGACGATGCCCACCGCCTCGCCCGGCTCCACCGAGAAGGAGAGGCCGCGCAGCGTCGGGCGGTCCGACCCCGGCGGGACATAGGTCACGCGGTCCAGCAGCAGGGAGCCGCTGGGGCGGGGCAGGGGGGCGGCTGGCGCTTGCGCCGCGTCCGTCGTGAACAGGCCGCGCAGGCGGCGCAGGCTCTCGCGGGCCGAGGACCAGTTGCGCCAGGAGTCGATCAACTGCTCGAAGGGCGCCAGCGCCCGGCCCATCAGGATGGAGGCGGCCAGCATGCTGCCCGGCGACACCTGCCGGTCCAGCACCAGCATCGTGCCGGCGGCGAGGATCGCCACCTGAGCGGTCATCCGGCAGACCTTGGCGAGCGAGGCGATGGTCTGCGCCCGCCCCGCGGTCTGGTTGACCAGATGCAGATGGTCGTCCTGAACCGCCTGCCAGCGGCGGCGCAGCGTGCCCATCATGCCCATGGCGGCGACGGCCTCCACGCCGTGCGACGCCGCCTCGACCTCGGCGCCGTGGCGGCACAGGGCGCGGTTGGCCTCCGCCGCACCCGGCATGGTCAGCAGGCGGCCGAGCAGGCTCACCCCGACCAGACACAGGATGCTCCCCCCGCAGACGAGGCCGTAGAGCGGGTGGATCAGCGTCAGGAAAAGCAGGAAGACGAGGCTGAGCGCGGCGTCGAGCGGTGCTGTGAGGCTCGGCCCGGAGAGGAACTGGCGCAGTTCGTTGACATCCCGCAGCACCTGGGCCGGGCGGCTGGCGCCGCCGCGCAGCAGGCCGCCCATCGACGCCTCCAGCGCGTCCATGGTCAGGCTGCGGGCCGCGAGATGGCCCATGGCCTGGGTCAGCCGCCCGCGGATCGCCTCGACCAGCCCGAATACGGCGAAGCAGCCCAGCGCCAGCAGCGACAGGGCCACCAGGGTCTCCACGCTGCGGCTGCCCAGCACGCGGTCGTAGACCTGCATCGTGTAGAGCGGCATCGCCAGTTGGATGAGGGCGAGAAAGACGCTGAAACCGCCCGCAGCGGCAAGGCCGGTGGCGATGCGCCGACGGATCGTGCGCAGGGCCGGCGGGCTTGCCGGAGACGTATCGCGGGTTTCCCGTGCGGCCATGGGAAGGGCGCTCCTGTCGTCTGGAGAAGGGAAAGGGGCGCGCCGGGAAGGACGGCGCGCCCGGGACCTCGGTCAGGCGGATCAGTAGAAGGAGATGTCGCCCATCGGGTTGTCGCCCTTCACGATCAGGTCGTGGAAGCCGGTGTCGTTGGCCGCGTTCCACGTGACGACGTAATTGCCGTCCTTCTGCCAGATGCTGTATTGGCCGTCGGCGGGCGCGCTGGTCGAGCCGGCGTAGCTGTAGCTGCCCTTCAGCCAGATCTGGTCCTCGTCCTTGAAGTCGGTGATGGTGTCGGCCTGGTTGGCGTAGATGTCGCCGCTGTCCTTCGTTTCGAAGAAGAACCAGTCGGCCCCGGCCCCGCCGGTCATCTGGTCCTTGCCCATGCCGCCGTAGAGGTCGTCGAAGGTGTCGCCGCCGCTCAGCGTGTCGTCGCCGTCGCCGCCGTAGAGCTTGTCGTACCCGCTCTCGCCGTAGAGCTGGTCGTTGCCGCTGCCGCCATAGAGCGTGTCGGTGCCGTAATAGCCCATCAGCAGGTCATTGCCCGACTCGCCGTAGAGCACGTCGTTGCCGTTCCAGCCGTCCAGCGTGTCGTTGCCGGACCAGCCGAGGATGGTGTCGTTGCCGTCATAGCCCTGCACGTAGTCATTGCTGACGCCGTACTTGATCATGTCGAGATAGTCGGCGTTGTTGGTGCCATAGACGTTTGCCATGATGCGTTTCCTTCGGATCAGGGGATTGTGCCGTGCAGGGGCAGATGCTTCATTCGGCTTTCTTCTTGCCGGTTCGCTTTGAAGACCTCGCCCTTGCACAGTCATTTTTCCCGGATCGGGCATCCGGCACTGTTGTCCACTTCACAATTTTGAAAAGGAGGGAAAAAGACCCGGCGGTCAGCGCCGCCGGTGCAGGATCATCCCGCCATGGTGCAGCACCCCGTCGATGAAATCGCCGTCGGCGGTGAAGCCGGTGTCGTCCCAATAGTCGATGTGGTCGCCGGTGACCCGGTAGCGGCCCTGGTAGGCCTTCTCCCGGTTGCCCCGCGCCTCGACGTAACGGTTGTTGGGGAGAAGCTCGTGGCAGACGCGGCCGTCCTCGGTCACCCACAGGCCGGCATAGGGGTGATCCGCCTGCTCCACGCCGGGGCGGTCGGCGGTCTGGGCCAGCGCCTTGCGGTCGGGCAGGGCCTCGGCGCCGGAGGCGAGCAGGGCGGCGGTCAGGGTGGCGGTCCGGGCGAACGCGCGTTTCATGGCGTTTCTCCTTCCGATGGGCGGCGCTCGGCGAACAGGTCGGACAGGGTGCGCGCGGCGGTGATCGCGCGGGGGAAGCCGGCGGGGACGGTCACCATGTAGACGATCTCCTTCAACTCGTCCTCGGAGACGCCGGCGTTCAGCGCGTAGCCGGCGTGGATCTTCATGAAGGCCGTCTCGCCGATGGCGGCGAAGGCGGCGACCGCGGCCAGCTGGCGGGTCCGCGTGTCCAGCCCTGGCCGCGACCAGACGTCGCCCAGCGCGTAGGCCTCGGTGGCCTCCGCCAGGAAGGGGAACTCCTCGCGCATCCGCTCCAGGGTGGGCTGGGGCTGGCCGTTGTTCAGGCGGCTGATCACCTCGCCGCCGCGCTTGGCGCGCTCCTCCGTGGTCAGGGCGGCGGCGGGCATCGCCGGAACCGCGGCGAGCAGACCCGCCGCGACGAGGGTGCGCAGGCGGGCCGGGGGACGGGTGAGGGTGTCGGTGCCGTCGGTCATGCTTGGCCTCCTCCTCGATGGTGTGCTCAATGGCTGGCCGTGGGGCGGACCACGATCTCGTTGGTGTCCACGTCGTCCGGCTGCTCGATGGCGTGCAGGATGGCCCGCCCGATGGCGTCCGGCTTGATGGAGACGGCGCGGTAGCTCCGCATCAGCTCCTCGGCCTCCGGGTCGGTGATGGTGTGGGCCAGCTCCGATTCCACAACGCCGGGGCAGACGCAGGTGACGCGCAGCCGCTCGTTCTCCTGGCGCAGCCCGTCGGAAATGGCCCGCACCGCGTATTTCGTCGCGCAGTAGACGGCGGCGGTCGGCGAGACGGCGAGCGCCCCGATGGAGGCGATGTTGATGATCTGTCCGAAACCCTGGCCGTTCATGACCGGCAGCACCGCGGCGATGCCGTAGAGGACGCCGCGGATGTTCACGTCGATCATGCGGTCCCACTCCTCGACCTTCAGCGAGGCCATGGGGGACAGCGGCATGACCCCGGCGTTGTTGACCAGCACGTCGATGCGCCCGAACCGCTCCTGCGCGAAGGCGGCGAAATCGGCCATGTCCTCGCGGCTCGTCACATCCAGCGCGCGGACCTCCGCGGTGCCGCCGCCGGCCCGGATGTCGGCGGCCAGGGTCTCCAGCCGGCCGGTCCGGCGGGCGCCGAGCACCAGCTTCGCCCCGGCGGCGCCGAGGACGCGGGCGGTGCCCTCGCCGATGCCGCTGGAGGCGCCGGTGATGAGGATCGTCTTGTCGGTGATCGCGGTCATGTGGTGCTCCTTTCCGTCGATCGTTGCGGTGATGGAGACAAGCTATGACCGGCCGGTGGAATGTTCGAGTTGCCAATCATGAACGGGCTGGTTAGCATCGCTAACCAATGAGCGATCCCTTCGAAGGCATGGCGGCGTTTCTGGCGGTGGCCGAGACGCTCAACTTCCGCCGGGCGTCCGAGCGCCTGGGCGTCACCCGTTCCGCCGTCAGCCAGGCGGTCCGCCGGCTGGAGGACCGCATCGGCGTGCCGCTGCTCCAAAGGACGACGCGCAGCGTCCGGCTGACCGACGCGGGCGCGCATCTGCTCGCCGCGACGCGCCCCGCGCTGGCCGAGATCGGCACGGCGCTGGAGGTCATCGCCTCGACGCACGGGGCGCCGGGCGGCACGCTGCGGCTGGCCGTCTCGTCCATCGCGGAGAGCATCCTGGAGGGGGAGGCGCTGGCCGGCTTCCTCGCCGCCTACCCCTCCGTCGGCGTCGACATCCTGGTGACGGACGAGGAGTTCGACATCGTCGCGGCGGGCTTCGACGCGGGCGTCCGGCTGGGCGAGGCCATCGAGCAGGACATGATCGCGGTGCCGGTTTCCGCCCCGCAGCGGCAGCTTGTGGTCGGTTCACCGGCCTATCTGGCAGGGGCCGGCCGTCCCGCCCATCCGCGCGACCTGCTCGCCCACCGCTGCATCGGCTGGCGTCCGGCGCCGGACGTGGCGCCCTACCGCTGGGAATTCACCGAGGACGGGCGCGACTTCGACATCGCGGTGAATCCGCGGGTCGCCACCAACGACATGGGGATGATGGTCCGGCTGGCCCTGGCCGGCGCCGGGCTCACCTGCGGCATGGAGGAGACCTTCCGTCCCCATCTGGAGCGCGGCGCGCTGGAAGCGGTCCTGGAAGATTTCTGTCCGCCTTTCGCCGGCTTTCATCTCTACTATCCGAGCCGCCGGACGGTGCCGCCCCGGCTGCGCGCCCTCATCGACCATTTGCGGGCGCGGAACGGCGGGCGACCGGTCCCCTGACCGCGTCCGTCCCTGAACAAAAAAAGGCGGGTGCCGGAGCCCGAAAGCCCCGGCACCCGCCGGTCACGGCTGGCGCGGTGCGCCTGTGCTCAGCCGAACCAGGCGGCGAGGTTTCCGGTCTGTCCGATGATGGTGATGCGGGCTCCGGCGCCGAGGTCGAGGGTGGTGTTGGCGCCCTCCA
>NZ_JACHYN010000011.1 GCF_014192915.1 Azospirillum sp. OGB3
GCGGCCGGCGGCGGCGAGCGCGGCACGGTCAAGGCCGGCTCGCCGGAGGACGCGGCCTACATCATGAAGAACGCCCAGTCGGTGATCATCGTCCCGGGCTACGGCATGGCGGTGGCCCAGGCCCAGCACGCGCTGCGCGAGATGGCCGACCTGCTGAAGAAGGAAGGCGTCGAGGTCAAGTACGCCATCCATCCGGTGGCGGGGCGCATGCCCGGGCACATGAACGTGCTGCTGGCCGAGGCCAACGTGCCCTACGACGAGGTGTTCGAGCTGGAGGACATCAACCGCGATTTCGGCACGGCGGACGTGGCCTTCGTGATCGGCGCCAACGACGTGACCAACCCGGCGGCCAAGACCGATCCGCAGTCGCCGATCTACGGCATGCCGATCCTCGACGTGGAGAAGGCCAAGACGGTGTTCTTCATCAAGCGCGGCATGGCCGCCGGCTACGCCGGCGTCGAGAACGAGCTGTTCTTCCGCCCCAACACCATGATGCTCTTCGGCGACGCCAAGAAGGTCACCGAAGAGGTCGTGAAGTCGATGGAGTGATCCGCGCCCTTACGGCTGTGGGTTAGGATGAACCCCCGGGGTCGGCTCGCCCCGGGGGTTTCTTTTTGCCATCACAAGAAACGGAGAGAGGACGCCATGCCCGCCTACATCATCGCCGACGTGAACGTGACGAATCCCGAGGCCTATGAAAACTACAAGAAGCTGACCCCGAACGCGGTCGCCAAGAACGGCGGGCGGTTCATCGCCCGCGGCGGGCAGGCGGAGGAGCTGGAAGGCGGCTGGCAGCCCAGCCGCGTCGTCATTCTGGAGTTCCCGGACTACGCCGCCGCCAAGGCCTTCTACGACAGCCCCGAGTACCGCGAGGCGCGCGCGGCCCGGAAGGGCGCCGCCGACTTCCGCATGATCGTGGTGGACGGCGCCTGACATTCCCCGGAACAAGAAAAAAGCCGTGCGGAGCCGCACGGCTTCTCTTTCGGAAAGGGCAGGGGCCCCTTACGCCTTCTTGATGCCGAAGCAATGCTCCGGACCGGGGAAGCTGCGGGCCTTCACCTCGGCGGCGTAGGTCGCGGCGGACTCGCCGATGGCGGTGCCGAGCTGGGCGTAGCGCTTGACGAACTTGGGCTGGAATTCGCCGAACAGGCCGAACATATCGTCGGACACCAGAACCTGCCCGTCGCAGGCGGGGGAGGCGCCGATGCCGATGGTCGGGATGGTCACATCCTCGGTGATCTGGCGGGCCAGCGACTCCATCGTGCCCTCGATGACCAGGGAGAAGGCGCCGGATTCGGCGATGGCGCGGGCGTCGGCGCGGATGCGCTCCGCCGCTTCCGGATCGCGGCCCACCGCCTTGTAGCCGCCGAGCGCGTTGACCGACTGCGGCAGCAGCCCGACATGGCCCATCACCGGCACGCCGCGGGTGGTCAGGTAAGCCACCGTCTCGGCCATCTCCAGCCCGCCTTCCACCTTCACCGCCTGGGCGCCGCTCTCCGCCATGACGCGGGCGGCGTTGCGGAAGGCCACCTGCGGGCTCTCCTGGTAGCTGCCGAAGGGCAGGTCGACGACCACGCAGGCGTGGCGCGAACCGCGCACCACGGCGCCGCCATGGGCGATCATCATGTCGAGCGTGACGGGAAGCGTGCTGTCGAAGCCGTAAACCACCATGCCCAGCGAGTCGCCGACCAGCAGCAGGTCGACATGCGGGTCGAGCAGGCGGGCGACCGGGGTCGTATAGGCGGTCAGGCAGACGATCGGCTCACCGCCCTTGCGCGCGCGCAGCGCCGGCACGGAGACGCGCGGAGTGTCCTTGGATGCGCTCATTGGCGACCCTCCCCTTATATTTTCTTGGCAGACGTTCTTGCGCGGCGAAGCGGACCGCAGATGCACCAAAACCGCCCACGCGCAGACGCGGGGCGGCAGGTGCAGGACACAAGAGGGGCAAGCGCGCGAACGCGCATGGATGCCCGGCGCGCCGGAGCGCGCCTGTCAATCCGGCGCGAAACGCGCCTGAGGATTAATAGCCCTCGCGCTCCATGCGCTTGCGGAGCAGCTTGCGGGTGCGACGCACCGCCTCAGCCTTCTCACGCGCGCGCTTCTCCGAGGGCTTCTCGTAGTTCCGGCGCAGCTTCATTTCCCGGAAAATGCCCTCGCGCTGCATCTTCTTCTTCAGCGCGCGGAGGGCCTGATCGACGTTGTTGTCTCGGACCAGAACTTGCACGTTAACCGTCACCTTTATCAAGTGAGCCGAGTTGCCATGAAGCAACAAACAGGCATGCGACAGGCATGCGCTTTCGGGCGCACCCCTTGTGTGGACCTTTATGTAGCACGGACGGGGCCGCCTGTGAAGCGGAGTCTTCCAACCCTGCGTGTCCCAAGGGGACAATGTGTGGGCAAAACGGTTGCCCGGCGGCCCGCGGCGCCCAGATAATAGGGCATGGCCCTGTTGAAGATCGCCCGCATGGGGCACCCGGTGCTGCGCAAGGTCGCAGACCCGGTGCCCGACCCGACGGCCCCGGAGATCCGGCGGCTGGCGTCCGACATGATCGACACCATGCTGGACGCGCCCGGAGTCGGGCTGGCGGCGCCGCAGGTGCACGAATCGCTGCGCATGATCGTGTTCCGCGTTCCCGCCATGCGTTCCGGCGGCGAGTCGGTGGAGCCGACCGTCCTCATCAACCCGGTGATCGAGCCGTTGGACGATGGGATGGAGCATGGGATGGAGGGCTGCCTGTCGATTCCCGAGCTGCGCGGTGTCGTTCCGCGATTCGCGCGCATCCGCTACCGCGGCGTCGGGCTGGACGGCGAACCCATCGAGCGCGAAGCGTCGGGATTCCACGCCCGGGTCATCCAGCATGAGTGCGATCACCTGGACGGCGTGCTTTACATCGACCGGATGACCGATCTGCGCTATCTGGCCTTCACCGACGAGGCGCATCACGTGACCGAGGCGCTGGAACAGCAGGAGAGGAGTGACTGACATGGACGCTGCGCTGGATATGGACGCGGTGCGGGACGACATCCTGCTCTCCACGCTTCCCAACATCGTGTTCGACGGCTGGAGCCAGCAGGCGCTGCGCGATGGCGCGCAGATGGCCGGTTATGACACCGCGACCATGCACCGTGCCTTTCCCGGCGGCGTGCCGGAGCTGGTCGAGCATTTCGGCGCCTGGACCGACCGCCGCATGCTGGCGGAGCTGGACAAGCATCCGCTCGACGAGATGAGGGTGGGGGAGAAGATCGCGCTCGCCATCCGCACCCATTTCGAGGTGCTGGAGCCGCACATGGAGGCCAAGCGCCGGCTGCTCGCCTACCTCGCCATGCCGCAGAACATCGGCATGGGGCTGAGCATGCTTTACCGCACGGTGGACGCCATGTGGTTCGCCGCGGGCGACACGGCCACCGATTTCAACCACTACACCAAGCGTGCCACCCTGGCCGCGGTGCTCAGCTCCGCCACCTTCTACTGGCTCGACGACCAGTCGGAGGGTCATGCCGAGACCTGGGCCTTCGTGGACCGCCGTCTGGGCGATGTGATGAGCATGGGCAAGGCGATGTCCGCCATGGGGCGCGCCGGGCGCCTGCTCAGCCATCTGCCGAGCCCCGCGCGCTTTGCCCGTCAGGTCCGTCAGCGCGCCGGCGCCGCTCCGGTGGACACCGCCTCCGCCCATATGGCGGAGAACATCTGACGGTTCAGGCCCCGGCCTTCTTAAGGGGAACCTTTTTACGGGCGGGCTTCTTGACGGCGGCGGTGCGGATCGCCGCCGCCAGGGCCGGACGTGCCCAGAACAGAAGCTCGTCCGGGTCGTCCAGCGCCGAGTCGGGCGGCGGAAAATAGGGCAGGACCGTCGGCTTGTCGTCAAAGGGCTTGAACGGGCGCAGGCCCAGCGCCTCGTAATCCGGCCGGTTGCCGTCGTCGGTCTTGAAGTACAGGATGTTGCGGGCGACCAGCGCGAAGACGACGCCGTCGCAATAGACCGCGTACCCGCCGAACATGCGGCGGGCTGTGATGGCCCCCAAGGGCGTCAGCGACTCGCACAGGAAACGGACGAGTTCGCTGACCGTGGCCATGGCGGAACGCCTATTTTTTGCGGAACGCGTCGAGCGTCACGACCTCGCCGCGCTTCGGCTCCTCGCCGGAACGGTCCGTGTCGGGTTTGCCGCCGTCGGCTTTCGCCGTGTCGGACTTGGCCATATCGGACTTGGCCAGCTTCGCAATGGACGGCTTCGCCCCATCCATCGCCTTCTTCTCCGGCGCCTCGCGCGTGGGGATGGTGGCGATCTCCGCCGACTCGGCGGGTTCCACGGGCTGGAACTGGAGGGCGAAATTCTCCGACGGATCAGCGAAGGTTGTGATGGCGGCGTAGGGGATGACCAGCCGCTCATGCACGTTGTTGAAGCTCAGCGTCACCTCGAAATGATCATCCAGCGCTTCCAGCCCGTAGAACTGGTACTGGATGACGATGGTCATCTCGTTGGGATACTGGGACGACAGATATTCGGGGATGTCGACGCCCGGGTAACCCGTCCGGAAGGTCAGGTAGAAGTGATGATCGCCGGGGAGCCCGCGGTCCGTCACCTGGCGGAGCGCGTCACGGACGACACCGCGCAGGGCGGCCTCGACCATGCGGTCATAACGCAACTGCTCTCTCGGCATTCTTGGGCGGGTCCTTAACGCCAGACGGGTAAGTGTGGGCCTTCTGTTGCTAGGCGGCCCACGGCCCCACCCTCAGGTGCTACCCATCGGGGATTGATTTCGGTCAGTCACCGCCGTTAGGCGGCAACGGCGACCGGAGCAACGTTGTCGTTGGCAACTATTGCAATGGCCCGATAACGGCGGAACCATGCCGGGCGAAGACCATGCCTTTACCACGCGTGTCGATCCTATTTCGCCCCCAACGAACCCGCTCCCTACGGCAACGCCCGAGAGACCGGTGGTTTGTTTGGTGGAGGCGCCGGGTACCGCCCCCGGGTCCACAACGCTTATTCCGCAAGGCGTTTATCGCCATAGTCGGCTGCTGCCGACGGACCCAATATAGGCCCTTCGTCCGAAGATGGAAAGGGGGTCCGGCGGATTCTGACCCGACGCCCTTGCGAAGGGGGTGACTGTCCGGGTTCGCGGACGTAGAGTGCCGGCCGAATTCAGTCCCCGGAGTACCCATGCCGATCACGCCCGAGCAGCGCGCCGAGATCGACCGCCTGCGCGCCGTCACCGCCACCACCCGCCGCGCCACCGTTCCGGCCCTGGAGGAGATCCTCTATGAGCCGCTGGAGGTCCTAGACCACGGCTTCGTGCGCGTCGTCGACTACATGGGCGACGATTCGGCCGTCGTCCAGGCGGCGCGCGTGTCCTACGGCAAGGGCACCAAGAAGGTCACCGAGGACGCCGGCCTCATCAAGTATCTGATGCGCCACCGCCACTCGACCCCCTTCGAGATGTGCGAGATCAAGTTCCACGTCAAGCTGCCGATCTTCGTGGCCCGCCAGTGGATTCGCCACCGCACGGCGAACGTCAACGAATACTCCGCGCGCTACTCCATCCTGGACCGCGAGTTCTACATCCCGACGCCGGAGAACCTGGGTGCCCAGGCCGTCGTCAACCGGCAGGGCCGCGGCGACGTCCTCCAGGGCGATGAGGCGGCGGCGGTGATGAAGCTGCTGCGCGACGATTCGGAGGCGGTCTACGCCCATTACGAGGAGATGCTGAACCAGCGCGAGGACGGCACCACCATCGAGGAGGGCCGCCAGGGTCTGGCGCGCGAGCTGGCGCGCATGAACCTGACGCTGAACTACTACACGCAGTGGTATTGGAAGGTCGATCTCCACAACCTTCTGCATTTCCTCAGCCTGCGCGCCGACCCGCACGCCCAGTACGAGATCCGCGTCTACGCCGAGGCCATGCTGGACGTGGTGAAGCGCTGGGTTCCCGCCGTGTTCGACGCCTTCAGCGAGTACCGGCTGGGCGGCACCCACATGTCGAAGACCGGCCTGGAGGTCGTGAAGCGTCTGCTGTCGGGCGAGGCGGTGACCCAGGAGGCCAGCGGCCTGTCCAAGCGCGAGTGGCGGGAGCTGATGGACCAACTCGGCCGCGCCGAGTAACGCCCGCTTCAATCTCCAAAGGATCACCGTCATGACACCGCCCCCGATGACGCCGCACGAGGCCGATGGACTTCACCGCCAAGGCCTCGTCGCGGCGCAGGCCGGGCGGTTCGACGAGGCCCTGGATCGGATCGGGCGGGCCATCGCCGCCTATCCCTCGGTCCCCGTCTGGTGGGCCAACTACGGGCTGGTGATGGAAAGCCTGGGCGACGTCGCCGGGGCGGCCAACGCCTACGCCGGGGCGCTGAACCTCGACCCGTCGCTGGAGATGGCGATGGACGGGCTGCTCACCATGGCGGAAGCGGTCCGCCGGGCCGGCGATTCGGCGCGGGCGGAGGCCTTCTTCCGCCGCGCCATCGCGCTGAACCCGAAGACGCTGGCGGCCGTCGCCAATCTCGGCGTGCTGCTGCGCGCCCAGGCGCGGCGGGCGGAGGCGGTGGCGCTCTACGGGCGCGCCGGGCGGCTCGACCCGGCCAACTGGGCGCACCCCTACAACCTCGGCAACGCGTTGGCCGAGATGAACCGGCTGGACGAGGCCGACGACGCCTATCAGGCGGCGTTGGACCTCGCGCCGGGCCGGGCAGAGGTGCGGGCGAACCGCGCCACCCGCGTGCTCGCCATGCAGGGGCGGGCGGAGGAGGCTCTGACGGACATTGAAGCCGTGGTGGCGCAGCACGGCAATGTCGATTCGCTGCACGCCTCGCGCCTCTATCTGATGCAGTTCGTGCCGGGGCTGGCCATGCCGGCGATCGCCCAGGCCCACGCGGACTGGGGCGCCCGCTACCCCGACCGCCCGGCGCCCGCGGTGGCCGCTCCGGCGCCGAAGATCCGCATCGGCTATGTCTCTCCGGACTTCCGCGCGCATCCCGTGGGCTTCTTCCTGGAGCCGGTGCTGGCGAACCACGACCGCACCGCCTTCGAGGTCGTCTGCTACGCCAACACCGCCAACCCGGATTGGAAGACCGAGCGGCTGATGGCCCACGCCGAGCACTGGGTCTGGACCACCGGCCTGGACGACACGGCTCTGGCCCAGCGCATCCAGGCGGACGGCGTCCACATCCTGGTCGATCTGGCGGGCCACACCTTCGGCAACCGCCTGCCGGTCTTCGCGCGGCGCGCGGCGCCGGTGCAGGCAACCTGGGCGGGCTATGTTGGCACCACCGGCCTGCCGGCCATGGACTATTTGATTTCCGATTCGCGGCAGAGCCCGCCGGGGTCGGACGGCTGGTGCATCGAAGGCGTGGTGCGCATGCCCGACGCCTACGTGCCCTGGGCGCCGCCCGAGGACGCGCCGCCGGTCGCGGCGCTGCCGCTGGCGACGCGCGGTCACGCGACCTTCGGCTCCTTCAACGCGCTGCCCAAGCTGAACGCGGAGGTCGCGGCGCTGTGGGCGCGCGTGCTGGGCGCCGTCCCCGGCTCCCGCCTGCTGCTGCGCACGCCGGGGCTGGACGACGCCGGCACCGCCGCGCGCACGCTGGCCCTGTTCGAGCGGGCCGGGCTGGACCCGGCGCGGGTGGATCTGCGGGGTGGGGCGCCGCACCGCGACTTCCTGGCCGGCTATGGCGAAATTGACGTGGCGCTTGATCCCTTCCCCTATTCCGGCGGTCTGACGACCCTGGAGGCGCTGTGGATGGGCGTGCCGGTGGTGACGCTGGGCGGCGACCGCTTCTGCGCCCGCCATTCGGTGACGCACCTCGCCTCGGCGGGGCTGTCCGATCTGGTGGCCGACGGGCCGGACGGCTACGTCGCCAAGGCGGCGGCGCTGGTCGCCGACCCGGCGGTGCTGGCGGCCCTGCGCGGCGGGTTGCGGGACCGGCTGGCGGCGTCCCCGGCGCTGAACGGCGTGCGCTTCACCCGCGCGCTGGAGGCCGCCTACGGCGTGATGTGGCAGCGCTTCCAGGCCGAGCAGGGGCGGGCGAGCTTCGCCCTTAGCTTCGATTAAACAAGATCAGGCGCGCTCGGACCCCGGCGCGCCGGTGCTCCACAGCAGCCCCAGCACCACGCCCTTGCAGCGCGGCAGCAGCAGGCCGGTCAGCAGCAGGGTCAGCAACGGCCAGATGGTGAGATGCACCCAGGTCGCCGGCTCGTAGCTCTGCTCGACCGACAGGACCGCCGGGATGATGATGTGACCGACGATCAGGATGGTCATCCAGGGCGGGGCGTCGTCGGCGCGCAGATGGCCGAACGCCTCGCCGCAATGGGCGCAGTGGTCCACCGGCTTCAGGTAGTTCCGCAGCAGGCGTCCCCGTCCGCAGGCCGGGCATTGCCCCATCAGCCCGCGCAGCGCCGCCGTCGTCTTCGACCGCGCGCCGTCTTCCGCTCCGACCGCCGCCGCCCTGTCTTCCGCCGTCATGACCGTCCCCCTGCGTTCCGCTCCCCGAAGGGCCTCATATGGGGAGGGAGCGACCGATCGTCACGCCGTTCCGTCGCCCGCACCCCGGGGTTGCGCCGCGCGCAGGGCCTCCACGCGCCGGGCGATGTTCTCCAGCCGCATCTGAAGCTCATGGGCGCACAGGGCGTGCGCGGCGGCGCGGGCTTCGGCCTCGATGTCGGCGATGGCGGATTCGAGGGCGTGGATTCGGGAGTCGCGCGGGTCTTCGCTCATCGGATTCCTGTTCGGGCAGTTGACGGACCGGCCCCTGGGCGTCTACGGGATGCACAAACCCCCTCCGGGAGCCTGGGAGCCATGACGATCACCCGCCTGTTTTTCGCCGCCGCCACGGCGGCTGTCGCGCTGACCAGCGCCGCCGCCTTCGCCCAGACCAAGACCGTCGCGATCACCGCCATCGTCGAGCATCCGGCGCTGGACGCCACGCGCGACGGCGTGGTCGAGGCGCTGAAGGCCGCGGGCTACACGCCGGGTGACACCCTGAAGGTCGAGTATCAGAGCGCCCAGGGCAACCCCGCAACCGCCGCGCAGATCGCGCGCCAGTTCGCCGGCTCCCGTCCGGACGTGATCGTTCCGATCTCCACCCCCTCCGCCCAGGCCGTCGTCGCCTCGACCCGCGACATTCCGGTGGTCTTCACCGCGGTGACCGACCCGGTCGGCGCGCAGCTCGTCCGCAGCCTGGACAAGCCGGGCGCCAACGTGACCGGCGTCTCGGACATGGCCCCGGTGGCCGAGCATGTGGCGCTGATCCGCGAGATCGTGCCGTCGGTCAAGCGTCTGGGCGTCCTCTACAACGCCGGCGAGCCGAACTCCGTCTCGCTGGTCAAGGCGCTGAAGGACGAGGCGCAGAAGGCCGGGCTGACCGTGGTCGAGGCGACCGCCACCAAGTCCGCCGACGCCCAGCCCGCCGCCCGCAGCCTCGTCGGCAAGGCCGACGCCATCTACGTGCCGCTGGACAACACGGTGGTCTCGGCGCTGGAGAGCGTCGTGGCGGTCGGCCAGCAAGCCAAGCTGCCGGTCTTCTCCGCCGACACCGACAGCGTGGCGCGCGGCACGGTGGCCTCCATCGGCTTCGACTACCGGCAGGTCGGCCGCCAGACCGGCGAGGCCGTGGTCCGCATCCTCAAGGGCGAGAAGCCGGGCGACGTCTCGGTGACCTTCGCCAAGGGCACCGACCTGTTCGTGAATCCGAAATCCGCGGCGGCGATGGGCGTGACCATCCCCGAGGCGGTGACCCAGCGCGCGACCAAGGTGGTCGGGCAGTAAGTTGTTTCGTTGAGGGGGAGTGGTTGAGACGGGCCCCCTCCCGGCCTCTCCCCGCTTCGCAGGGGGAGGATAAAGCCCTCCCCTGCGGAGCGGGGGAGGGTTTGGGTGGGGGCCCGACGCGACACTTCCCAAGGACCGATCATGAGTGAAATCGCCTTTTTCGGGGCCGTCGAGATCGGGCTGGTGTACGCGCTGGTCGCCCTTGGCGTGTACCTGTCCTTCCGGGTGCTCGATTTCCCGGACCTGACGGTGGACGGCAGCTTCCCGCTGGGTGCCGCGGTCTGCGCCACGCTGCTGGTCGCCGGGGTCAACCCGTGGATCGCCAGTCTCGTCGCGGCGCTGGCCGGCTCGATGGCCGGGTTGGTCACGGCGACGCTGAACGTCCGCTTCAAGATCCTGCACCTGCTGGCCAGCATCCTGACGATGATCGCGCTGTTCTCGGTGAACCTGCGCGTGATGGGCCGCCCGAACGTGGCGCTGCTGATGCAGGACACGGTGCTGACGCCCTTCTACGGGCTGGGGCTGCCCGACCATGTGGTGCGGCCGCTGGTCGTCCTGGTTGTGGTCGTGGTGATCGTCCTGCTGCTGTCGCGCTTCCTGAACAGCGAATTCGGCCTCGCCATGCGGGCGACCGGCGTCAACGCGCGGATGGCCCGCGCGCAGGGGGTGCAGACCGACTTCCACATCTACGCCGGCATGGCCTTGTCGAATGGTCTGTGCGCCTTGGCCGGGGCCCTGTTCGCCCAGACCAACGGCTTCGCCGACGTGACCACCGGCATCGGCACCATCGTGGTCGGTCTGGCCGCGGTGATCGTCGGCGAGACGGTGCTGCCGGCCCGCGCGATCCTGTGGGCGCTGGTCGGCTGCGTCGTCGGCTCCATCCTCTACCGTCTGGCGGTCCAGCTGGCCCTGTCGGCGGACGCCATCGGGCTCCAGGCCTCCGACCTCAACCTCGTCACCGCCGTCCTGGTCGCGGTGGCGCTGATCCTGCCGCGGGTGCGGCTTAAAGCCGCGTCGAAGAAGAGGGAGGCCGTCCGATGATCACGGTCAACGGCATCCACGTCACCTTCGGGCTCGGCACCCCGCTGGAGAAGCACGCCCTGCGGGGCGTCGACCTGACGATCCCAGAAGGGCAGTTCGTCACCGTCATCGGCTCCAACGGCGCCGGCAAATCCACCTTCCTGGGCGCGCTGGCCGGCGACGTGATCGCCGAGGAGGGCCGCATCGCCATCGACGGGGTGGACGTCACCCGCTGGGCGACGCCGAAGCGCGCCTCGCTGGTCGCCCGCGTCTTCCAGGACCCGATGGTCGGAAGCTGCACCGCGCTTACCATCGAGGAGAACATGGCGCTGGCCGCCGCCCGCGGGCGGCGCCGCGGCCTGGGATCCGCCCTGCGCGGTGACCGCCGCCGGCATTTCCGCGAGCGCATCGCGGAGCTGGGGCTGGGGCTGGAGAACCGGCTGCACGACCGCATGGGCCTGCTGTCCGGCGGGCAGCGGCAGGCGGTCAGCTTGCTGATGGCGACGCTCGCCGGGTCGAAGATCCTGCTGCTCGACGAGCACACGGCGGCGCTCGACCCCGGAACGGCGGAGTTCGTGCTGGGCCTGACCCGCCGCATCGTCGAGGAGAACCGGCTGACCACGCTGATGGTCACCCATTCCATGCGGCAGGCGCTGGACTACGGCGACCGCACGGTGATGCTGCACGAGGGTCGGATCGTTCTGGACGTGTCCGGCGAGCAACGCGCCGGGCTGGACGTGCCGCACCTGCTGGCGCTGTTCGCCAAGCAGCGCGGCGGCGAGGACATCACCGACGACAGCCTGCTGATCGGCTGAGGCCTGATCGCCTGAGGCAGGGGGAGGGGCGTCAGACGGTCTTGCGGTCGCGCTCCTGCTCCGGGTCCTCGCGGTCGGCCTCGAACAGGGCCTGAAGCTCGGCGGCGGCCTGGCGGGAGGTCTGGATCAGGCGGTTCTCGTCGTGGTGCACGGCGTGCTGCCGGATCAACGTGCGCTCGTCATGCTCGCGGAAGGTGTCCAGCGTGTGCCGGGTCTCCTCCGGCGGCAGGCCCAGCGACTCCAGCACGCCGCCGGTCAGCCGCAGGCTGGAATCGTAGGTCTCGCGCACGAAATGCGTGACTCCTCGGTCCATCAGGAAATGGGCATGGCGGCGGTTGCGGGCGCGGGCGTGGATGACGAGGTGGGGGAAATGGCGCGTCGCCAGCTCCACCACGCGCAGCGACTGCTCCATGTCCTCCAGCGCCACCACCAGCACCTTGGCCTTGTCCGCCCCGGCGGCGCGCAGCAGGTCGAGCCGCGACGGGTCGCCGTAATAGACCTTGTTGCCGAATCGCCGCACGACGTCGACCTGCTCGGCGCTCTGCTCCAGCGCCGTGAAGGGGATGCCGCGCAGCCGCAGCACGCGGCCGACGATCTGCCCGACCCGGCCGAAGCCGCAGATCAGCACCGGCGGCTCCCCGTCCGGCGCGATGGTGTCGTAGGGGCGGACGGGCTTCACGATCAGCCGCGGCGCCAGCCAGCGCTCCTCCGCCGCGAAGACGAAGGGAGTGGCGATCATCGACAGCGTGACCACCAGCATGGCCGTCGCCGCCTGCCCCCCGCTCATTGCTCCGACGCCGACGGCCAGCCCGAACAGCACGAAGCCGAACTCGCCGCCCTGGCTCAGCACGGTCGACAACCGCGTCGAGCCGCCCGGGCGCAGCCCGGACAGGCGGGCCAGCCCGAACAGCGCCGCCGCCTTCAGCGCCATCAGCCCGAGCGCCAGCGACAGGTAGCGCACCGGCTCGGCCATCAGCGCCGCCACGTCGGCCCCCATGCCCACTGAGACGAAGAACAGGCCGAGCAGCAGCCCCTCGAACGGCGCGATGTCGGCCTGCACCTCGTGCCGGTATTCCGAATCGGACAGCAGCACCCCGGCCATGAAGGCGCCGAGCGACATGGACAGCCCCGCCCAGGCGGCGAACAGGGCGGTGCCCAGAACGATCAGCAGGGCGGTGGCGGTGAAGATCTCCGGCGTCCGGGCGCCGTCCACGATGCGCAGCACGGGGCGCAGCAGATAGCGGCCGCCGGCCAGGATCACCGCGATCGCTCCGCCAGCCTTCAGCACGGCCAGCCACGCGGTTCCGGCGTCCGGCACCTCCCCGGCGCCATGGCCGAGCAGGGGCAGCAGCGCCACCGCCGGGATGATGGCGAGGTCCTGGAAGAGCAGGATCGAGAAGGCGCTGCGTCCGGCGTTGGTGGTCAGCAGTTCCCGCTCCGCCAGCATGGGCAGCACCATGGCGGTGGAGGACAGCGAAAGGCCGAATCCGGTCACCGCGGCGGCGGCCGGGGAGAAACCCAGCAGGACAATGGTAGCGGCGGCGATCACGACGGCGGTCACCGCAACCTGGGCGCCGCCGAGCCCCAGGACCGATCGTCGCATCACCCACAGGCGGGCGGGGCGCAGCTCCAGCCCGATCAGGAACAGCAGCATGATGACGCCGAGTTCCGAAACGTGCCGGATCGCCTCGACGTCCGTCACCAACCCGAGCCCGCCCGGTCCGATGGCCAGCCCCGCCGCGAGATAGCCGAGCGGCCCGCCGAAGCCGATCCGCTTGGCCACCGGCACCGCCAGGACCACGGCGGCCAGCAGCACCACCAACGTCACGAAATCCGGCATCGGTCCCACCCCCTAAAGGCTTGCCCCCACCCTAACCCTCCCCCGCTGACGCAGGGGAGGGAACTTAGGCCCTCCCCGTTAGCGGGGGAGGGAGGGGACCCACGAAGTGGGGAGGGTGGGGGCAAGTGCGCCCCCTTACGACACCACGATCCGCGGCGCCGCCCGCGCCGGGCCCTGCTCGCCGGCGATCTTCTCCCACAGGCGCTTGGCGATTCCGCGGTAGACCTTCGCGTGCTCCGACTCGGGCTGGGACACCACGATGGGCTGGCCCTGGTCGGAGGTCTCGCGGATGTCGAGGTGCAGCGGGACCTCGCCGAGGAACTCCATGCCCAGGTCCGACGCCTCCTTGCGGGCGCCGCCGTGGCTGAAGATGTCCGTGCGGTGGCCGCAGTTGGGACAGCAGAAGTAGCTCATGTTCTCGATGATGCCGAGGACGGGCACGTCCACGCGGCGGAACATGTTCAGCCCCTTGCGAGCGTCGAGCAGGGCGATGTCCTGCGGGGTCGAGACGATCACCGCCCCGGCCAGCGGCACCTGCTGCGCCATGGTGAGCTGGGCGTCGCCGGTGCCCGGCGGCATGTCCACCACCAGAACGTCGAGCGTGCCCCAGTTCACGTCGCGCAGCATCTGCTGCAGGGCGCTCATCACCATCGGGCCGCGCCAGATCATCGGCGTGTCCTCGGCGACCAGGAAGCCCATTGACATCACCTTGATGCCGTAATTCTCCATCGGCTCCAGGATCTTGCCGTCGCGGCTGGTCGGCCGGCCGGAGATGCCCAGCATGCGCGGCATGGACGGGCCGTAGATGTCGGCGTCCAGAAGTCCGACCTTCAACCCGTTCGCCGCCATGGCGAGGGCGAGATTGCTGGCCGTGGTGGACTTGCCGACGCCACCCTTGCCCGAGGCGACGGCGACGATGGCCCTCACGCCCGGCACCAGCGGCTTCTGCTCCGCCGGCTGCCCATGGGAGTGGCCGTGGGAGTGCCCCTGGCCGCCATGGGAGTGCCCATGAGCATGGCCATGGCCCTGCTGCGGAGCCGCGCCCTGGCCGGCGGGGCGGTGCGCCGTCAGGACCGCGGTGACCGACAGGACGCCCGGCAGGGACTCCACCGCTTTCTCGGCGGCGTGGCGCACCGGCTCGGCCTGGGCGCCGCGCTTGGGATCCACTTCGATCGAAAAGGCGACGTGCCCGTCACGCACGACAAGGCCGGAAAGCATGCCGAGGCTGACGACGTCCTTGCCCCGTTCCGGATCGACAACCGTCCTCAGAGCTTCAAGGACTTGAGCTTCGCTGACCTGCGCCATGGTTGAAAACTCCGCTTCCTTCCCGATATTGGCGGATATCCGTCGGTGAAATCCTTCCCCGAATGGGATGGGCACTATAGGGCCGGCGGACAATAATGGTAAAGGGATCGGACGGTCCGGAAACGATTTGTTTTCCGGAATTTCCGTCCCAAGAATTGAGAGAGCGCGAAGGGGAACGAACGGAATGCCGTGGAGCAATCAGGGAGGGGGCGGCGGTGGCGGCCCCTGGGGTCCTCCGCCGGGTGGTGGCGGTCAGAATCCGTGGGGCCGTCCGCCGGGTGGCGGCGGCGGCGGCGGTGGTGGCGGCGGCGGAGGGCCGCAGCCGCCGGACCTGGAGGATCTGCTGCGCCGCGGCCAGGACCGCCTGAAGCGGGTGATGCCGGGCGGCGTCGGCAGCGGCCGGGGCATCGCGCTCGTCGTCGGCCTGCTGGCCGTGGTCTGGCTGGCCAGCGGCATCTACCGCGTCGAGGCGGACGAGCAGGGCGTCGTGCTGCGCTTCGGCCAGTGGGTGCGCACCGAACAGCCCGGCCTGCGCTACCACCTGCCGTCGCCCATCGAAACGGTGCTGATGCCCAAGGTGACGCGCGTCAACCGCATCGAGGTCGGCTACCGCTCGGCCGGCGACGGCCGGCGCGGCGACAGGGACGTTCCCGACGAGTCGCTGATGCTGACCGGCGACGAGAACATCATCGACATCGACTTCACGGTCTTCTGGGTCATCAAGGACGCGGGCGAGTATCTGTTCAAGATCCGCGACCCCGAGGCCACCGTGAAGAAGGCGGCGGAAAGCGCGATGCGCGAGGTCATCGGCCGCACCGACCTGCAGCCGGCCCTGACCGAGGCCCGCCAGCAGATCGAAACCTCCACCCGCCAGCTCCTCCAGGCCATGCTGGACGACTATGAGGCGGGCATCGAGGTGACGCAGGTGCAGCTGCAGAAGGCCGACCCGCCGTCGCCCGTCATCGACGCCTTCAACGACGTGCAGCGCGCCCGCGCCGACCGCGAACGCGCCCGCAACGAGGCCGAGGCCTACCGGAACGACGTGATCCCGCGCGCCCGAGGCGACGCGGAACGGCTGATCCAGGAGGCTTCCGCCTATCGCGAGCAGGTCGTGAACCTGGCCCAGGGTGACGCCGACCGCTTCCGCAAGGTCTACGACGCCTACACGACCGCCAAGGACGTGACCGCCAAGCGCATGTATCTGGAGACCATGGAAGAGATCCTGCGCGGCGCGAACAAGGTCATCATCGACGGCAACGCGCAGGGTGCCCAGGGCGTGGTTCCCTATCTGCCGCTCAACCAGCTCCAGACTGCCCCGGCGCGGCCCGCCGGCCAGCAGCCGGCCCGTTGAGGAGGGATGCCATGAACCGCACATTGTTGGTCGCCGGCATCGGCATCCTCGCCGCGGGCGTGCTCGCCTCGGCCTCGCTGTTCACGGTGAACGAGGCGCAGCAGGCGCTCGTCCTCCAGTTCGGCGAGCCGATGCGCGTCATCCGCGAACCCGGCCTGAAGGCCAAGGTCCCCTTCATCCAGGAAGTCCGCATCCTCGACCGCCGCGTGCTCGACCTCGATCCGCCGGTGGAGCAGGTCATCCTGGCCGACCAGAAGCGCCTGGACGTGGACGCCTTCGCGCGCTACCGCATCCTGGACCCGCTGCGCTTCTACCAGACCGCCGGCAACGAGGCGGTGGCCGAGACGCGGATGAACGCCATCGTGAACTCGGCGCTGCGCCGCGTTCTCGGCAGCGTGACGCTGCTCGCCATCCTGTCGGACGAACGTCCGCGCGTGATGAACGACATCCGCGGGCAGGTGAACGACGAGGCGAAGCGCTTCGGCATCGAGATCGTCGACGTTCGAATCCGCCGCGCCGATCTCCCGGAGGAGACCAGCCAGTCGATCTTCGCCCGCATGCGGTCGGAGCGTGAGCGCGAAGCCGCCGAGGCCCGCGCCCAGGGCCAGGAGCAGTCGCAGCAGATCCGCTCCCGCGCGGACCGCGAGCGCACCGTCATCCTGGCCGAAGCGCAGCGCGATTCGCAGATCCTGCGCGGTGAAGGCGACAACCAAGCGCTGAAGCTCATCGCCGAGGCGACGTCGCAGGACCCGCAGTTCTACAGCTTCTACCGGACGCTCGAAGCCTACCGGAAGTCGCTGAACAAGGACGACACCACCATGGTGCTGTCCCCGACCGGCGAGTTCTTCCGCTACTTCGGCGACATCACCGGCGGCGGCAACGGCCAGCCCGCTCCGGCCTCGGGCAGCGGCCCGGCGCCGCAGCGGGCCCCGGCCCCGGCGACCGCCCAGCAGCAGTAAGACGTCGCGCTCGATTCCCTTCCCCCTTTGTCCCGGGGGAGGGGGTGGGGTGGGGGCTCCCGTTCTCCCACCCCGCTTTTGTCTTGCCGCATTGGCTCCCTTCTCCGAAATGCCGCCCGACCGATGACGGATTTTCTCACCGCGCTGGCCCTGGTCCTGGTGATCGAGGGCGTGCTCTACGCGCTGTTCCCGTCCGCGATGCGGCGCCTGATCGTCGAGGCGCTGACGATGCCGGAGAACCGGTTGCGCGCCGTCGGGCTGGCGACGGCGATGGCCGGTGTCGGATTCGTCTGGCTTCTGCGGGGCGTTTGACACCCTTTTGCCGCGCGCGCGTCGCTGGACCGCGCCGCCATTTTCCGGCCATACTCCGACTTCTATACTCGCGCGTCCTCCGTGGCGGATGGGACCCGTGCGCCTTTGCTTGAAGCGGTGACGCGCGGGGATTACATCCGGCACACGGATCGGTGAAGCGCCCCCTCGGACCGCGATTGGCATGAAGCCGCGGGCCGATTGGAACAGATGGCCGATTGGAACAAGAAGGTGCCGGATGTCCGGCAGGGAGAGCTGAGTTGAACCCGAACCACCCCATCCACCGCGCCGAATCCGGCCGCGAAGCGGGCAACCGGTCGCTGGGCCGCCGTCTGCGCGTCGTGCCGCTGATCGCCGCTCTCCTGTTGGGGCTGTCCGCCGCCGTCGGCACCCCCGCCATGGCCCAGTCGCGCCCGGCGCCGACCAGCTTCGCCGACCTGTCGGAAAAGCTGCTGCCCGCCGTGGTCAACATCTCCACCAGCCAGGCGGTGGCGCAGCGCCAGCAGGGTGCCCGTCCCGAGATGCCGCAGTTCCCGCCGGGCTCGCCGTTCGAGGAGTTTTTCCGCGACTTCTTCGACCGCCAGCAGCAGGACCAGCCGCAGCAGCCGCGCAAGTCGACATCGCTCGGCTCCGGCTTCATCATCGACGCCAAGAACGGCTACGTGGTCACCAACAACCACGTCATCCAGGACGCCGACGAGATCACCGTCATCCTGCAGGACGACACCAACATCAAGGCGGAGCTGATCGGCAAGGACCCAAAGACCGACGTCGCCCTGCTGAAGATCACCACCAACCACCCGCTGGTCGCCGTGCCCTTCGGCGATTCGGACGCCATGCGCGTGGGCGACTGGGTGCTGGCCATCGGCAACCCGTTCGGCCTGGGTGGCTCGGTCACCGCCGGCATCATCTCGGCCCGCCAGCGTGACATCAACGCCGGTCCCTACGACGACTTCCTGCAGACCGACGCCTCGATCAACCGCGGCAACTCCGGCGGCCCGATGTTCAACCTGAACGGCGAGGTCATCGGCATCAACACGGCGATCTTCTCGCCGTCGGGCGGTTCGGTCGGCATCGGCTTCGCCATCCCGTCCAACCTCGCCAAGCAGGTGGTCGCGCAACTCCGTGAGTACGGCAAGACCCGCCGCGGCTGGCTGGGCGTGCGCATCCAGGGCGTGACCCCGGAGATCGCCGAGAGCCTGGGCCTGCAGGGCCACAAGGGCGCGCTGGTCGCCTCCGTCACCCCGAACGGCCCGGCGGCCAAGGCCGGCATCCAGGCGGGCGACGTGGTGACCAAGTTCGACGGCAAGGAAATCAACGAGATGCGCCGCCTGCCGCGCGTCGTCGCCGAAACGCCGATCGAGAAAGCCGTCCCGGTCGAGGTGTGGCGCAAGGGCAAGTCGCAGCAGCTCCAGGTGAAGGTGGGCGAGCTTGAGGCCGCCGAGGAATCGGGCCTTCTCGCCGCCAATCCGGAGGAGCAGCGCCGCCAGCCGCAGCAGGCCCCGGCCCAGAAGCCGACCGAGACTCTGGGCCTGAAGCTGACCAACATCACCCCGGAGCTGCGCCAGCAGTTCGAGATCAAGCCCGAGCTGAAGGGCGTCGTGGTGACCGAGGTGGCGGGCAACTCCACCGCCTCGGAGAAGGGCATCCGCGCCGGCGACGTCATCATCGAGGTCGGCCAGGAGGAGGTCCGCAAGCCGGAGGACGTGACGTCCAAGATCCAGAAGGCCAAGGAGCAGGGCAAGAAGTCCATCCTGCTTCTGGTGGACCGCCACGGCGACCTGCGCTTCGTCGCCATCCCGCTCAGCCAGGGCTGATCGGAGAGGCCATTTCCAAACGAAAAGGGCACCGGCGGTCTCCCGCCGGTGCCCTTTCGCTTTGTGAGGTCGTGGAGCGTGCCCGTCAAAGGTGGACGGTCAGCCCTCCACGAACTCCCCGATCCGGTAGCCCTGGGCGAACAGCAGGGCGGTCAGGTCGCCATGGTCCACGCGGGCGCGGGCCTGGGCGGCCACCGTCGGCTTGGCGTGGAAGGCGACGCCCAGCCCGGCGGCCAGCAGCATCGGCAGGTCGTTGGCGCCGTCGCCGACGGCCATCGTCTCGACGGTCGGGACGTGGCGCTCCCCGGCATAGGCGAGCAGCGCCTCCAGCTTGCTGTCCTTGTCGAGGATCGGCTCGACCACCGCGCCGGTCATGACGCCATCCACCACCTCAAGCACGTTGCCGCGGTCGTCGTCGAAGCCGACCCACTGGCGCACCCGCTCCGTGAAACAGCGGAAGCCGCCGGAGACCAGCACGCAGGTCGCCCCGTTGGCGCGCATGGTGGAGACCAGCGTCCTGGCGCCCGGCATCAGAGTGGCGCGCTGCCAAACCTCGTCGACGACGCTCTCGTTCAGGCCCTTGAGCAGGGCGACCCGCTCGCGCACCGCGCCCTTGAAGTCGATCTCGCCATTCATGGCGCGGGCGGTGATCGCGGCGATGTGGTCCTTCAGCCCGACGTAATCGCCCAGTTCGTCCAGCATCTCCTGCTCGATGATCGTCGATTCCATGTCGGCGACCAGCAGGCGCTTCCTCCGGTTGCCCGGCTTCTGGGCGACGACGTCCACAGCAAGGCCGTCCGACGCAAGATTGGCCAGGGCGCGGCGCACGGCGGCCTCGGCCTGCTCGGGCACCAGCCCTTCCTCGGCGATGTCGCAGGCGCGGTCCGGCGCCAGCCAGTCCGGCTTGGCGGTGTCGGCCCCGAGCGCGGTCAGGGACGCGCGGGCGGCCTGCACGGCCTGCTCGTCGAGAACGGCGGAGGCGGCGGCGATCAGCGTAACGACAGCGCTCATGGCGGGGCGATCCTGGAAGAGCCGTGGGGAAGGGCGCGCGCGCTCCCTAGCACAGCCGGGAGTTTGCGCCAACCCACTCCGCCAAGCGTCGTAGACATTCCGCGCCGGGGACCTGGACACGTCCCGCCGTGTTTCCGCTCAAATCGCCGGAGGGCTCGTCCATGATCCAGCGGCCCGCCACCCTTCTTACACCGCCCATTCTCGCCTTCACCCTGATCCTGGCCGGATGCGGCGCCGGGACCGATCTGGCGCAGCGCCCGCCGCCCGGCTATGTCGGCGACGTGGGGGCGCGCGTCTCGGCGGTGGACTGGACGCAGGCCCGCCCCGTGACCGTGCGGTTGGACGAGTTCCGGTTCCAGCCCGACCGTCTGGCCTTCGAGCGGGGAGCGCCCTATCGCCTGAAGCTGGAGAACCACGGGACCGTCGCGCACACCTTCACCTCCGAAGGCTTCTTCAAGGCCATCGCGGTGCGTCGGGTCACCACCGCGCAAGGCGCCGTCGAAACGCCGGCCCTGGTGAATCTGGAGATCCCCGCCGGTCAGACCGACGTGGTGGAGTTCGTTCCGGTCCAGGCTGGAACCTACGACCTGGCCTGCCACGAACCGCTGCACAGCGGTTTCGGCATGACCGGGACGATCACGGTTCGCTGAGGCCCCGCACCGGTCGCCCTTGCCAAGCCGAGCCTTCCCCTGCCATACGCTGTAGCCGGAGGAACGTCAGGCAAGGCGATATGGCAGAGAACAGCCCGCGCGACCGGGATGTGCAGCACCGGCATGTGGTGGTGATCGGCGGCCCGACGGCCTCGGGCAAGTCGGGTATGGCGCTCGACATCGCCCTGGCGCGCAACGGCACGGTCATCAACGCCGACAGCATGCAACTCTACGCCGAGTTGGACGTGTTGACCGCCCGTCCGGGGGCGGAGGATCTGGCGCAGGCCCCGCATCGGCTCTATGGCGTGCTGCCGGCGGCGGAGCGCGGCTCTGCGGCGCGCTGGCGCGACATGGCGCTGGCTGAGATCGCCGCGGCGCACGCCGCCGGGCGTCTGCCCATCGTCGTCGGCGGCACCGGCCTCTACCTGCGCACGCTGATGGAGGGGTTGAGCGCCGTCCCCGCCGTCCCGGACGAGGTGCGTAAGGCCGCCCACGCCCGCCTGCGGGATATTGGCGGCGAGGCGTTCCGCGAGGAGCTGATCCGCCGCGATCCGGCCTCGGCCAAGCTGAATCCCGGTGACACCACCCGCCTGACCCGCGCCTGGGAGGTGCTGGAGGCCACTGGCCATCCGCTGTCCCACTGGCAGACCCAGCGCGCCGAGGGCGCGCCGGAGGGGCTGTTGTTCTCCGTGCTGGTGATCGACCCGCCGCGCGACGCGCTCTACGCCAACTGTGACCGCCGCTTTCGCGTGATGATGGGGCAGGGCGCGCTGGAGGAGGTGCGGCGGCTCGACGCGCTCGGCCTCGACGCCGACCTGCCGGCGATGAAGGCGCTGGGCGTGCCGGAACTGCGCGACCATCTGCGCGGCGCGCTGACCCTCGACGAAGCCATTGCGCTGGCACAGCAATCGACGCGCCGCTACGCGAAGCGGCAGGTCACCTGGTTCCGCCACCAGCTCGCGGCGCGGCCTCCGGCCTCCGCGCTGCATGGCTGCCATACGATCAATTCGCTCTACACAAGACCACTTAGTGAAGCAATACTGACCTATCTTGAAACGACGTTGCGTCGTTGACCCTCAGGAGGATTGAAAGTGACGGTCGATTGGGGAAACGTGTTTGCCGGTCGCGTCGCCGGCATGGGGGCCTCGGAAATCCGGGAGCTGCTGAAGCTGCTCCAGCGGCCGGAGATCATCTCCTTCGCCGGGGGCATCCCGGACCCCGATTTCTTCCCGACCGCGGCCATCGCCCGCGCCTATGAGAAGATCTTCCAGTCCAACAGCGGGGCCGGCGACGCGCTCCAGTACACCATCAGCGAGGGCTACACGCCGCTGCGCGAGTGGATCGGCGCCTACATGGGCCGCCGCGGCATCCAGGCCGGGTTGGACGAGGTGCTGGTGACCAGCGGGTCGCAGCAGGCGCTGGAGTTCGTCGGCAAGCTGCTGATCGGGCCGGGTGAGAAGATCCTGGTGACCCGCCCGACCTACCTCGGCGCGCTCCAGGCCTTCTCACCCTACGAGCCGCAGTACCTGTCTGTCCCCGGCGACGCCGAGGGGCCGGACCTCGCCGCGGTGGAGGCGGCGCTGGAGCAGAAGCCGAAGTTCTTCTACCTCGTCCCCGACTTCCAGAACCCCAACGGTACGACGATCTCGCTGGCCCGCCGCGAGGCGCTGCTCGACCTCTGCGCCAAGCACGGCGTGCCGATCGTCGAGGACGCCGCCTACACCGAGCTGCGCTACGAGGGCGAGGCGATCCCGTCCATCGCCGCGCTGGACGCCGCCCGCAATGGCGGCAAGATCACCAATGTGCTGTTCTGCGGCTCCTTCTCCAAGACGATGGTGCCGGCCCTGCGCGTGGGCTGGATCAACGGCCCGGCCGAGGTCATCAACCGGCTGGTCCTGATGAAGCAGGCCGGCGACCTGCACACCAGCACCATCAACCAGATCGTGCTGCACGACGTGGTGTCGCAGAACTTCGACAGCCACATCCGCCGCCTGCGCGCCGCCTATAAGGAGCGCCGCGACGCCATGCTGACCGCGCTGGACGAGTTCGCCCCGGCCGGGGTGACCTGGACCAAGCCGGAAGGCGGCATGTTCGTCTGGATCGAACTGCCGGAGGGCACCGACGGGGTGGACCTGCTGGCCCGCGCCATCAAGGACGCCAACGTCGCCTTCGTCCCCGGCTCGGCCTTCCACGCCGACCGCTCGGGCAAGAACACGCTGCGCCTCAGCTTCTCCAACAACAACCCGGAACGCATCCGCGAAGGCATCCGCCGCCTCTGCGGCCTGCTCCAGACCGTCGCGGCGTAACCTCCGCCATCTCTTGCGCAACGGCCTGCCTCCGCACCCGCGGGGCAGGCCGTTCGCGTTCGTGGGCGGCTTTGCGGGGAGGGCGGTCTTTCCAGCTTGCGAAATATTTGGAAAAACTGCGGCAAAAAATCTTTTCGATCATTCGCAAAATGGGTTGACCGAGGACCGACGAATTGTCTAGTTTGCCGGTCCCGGCCTTTCGCCTTTGGGGATAACCCCTTGTTTTCCCAGCAGGCCATCGCCGGGGTTTGAGAAGGAACAGGGCCGCCCGTGAAAAGAGGGGCCCCCATTGGAAGGTCGTGAGCTATGCCCGAACAGAAGCTGACCGGCGCGCAGATCGTCATCAAGGCCCTGAAGGATCAGGGCGTCGACATCATCTTCGGTTATCCGGGCGGCGCGGTACTTCCGATCTACGACGCCATCTTCCAGCAGAACGACATCAAGCACATCCTGGTCCGGCATGAGCAGGCCGCCGTGCACGCCGCGGAAGGCTACGCCCGCTCCACCGGCAAGGTGGGCTGCGTGCTGGTGACCTCCGGCCCCGGCGCCACCAACGCCGTGACGGGTCTGCTCGACGCGCTGTGCGACAGCATTCCGCTGGTCTGCCTGTCCGGGCAGGTGCCGACCCATCTGATCGGCAACGACGCCTTCCAGGAGGCCGACACCACCGGCATCACGCGCCCCTGCACCAAGCACAATTACCTGGTGAAGGACGTCAACCAGCTGGCCCGCACCATGCACGAGGCCTTCTACGTGGCGCGCAGCGGCCGGCCCGGCCCGGTGCTGGTCGACATCCCGAAGGACGTGCAGTTCGCCGACGGCACCTACATCCCGCCGACTGAGGTAAAGCACAAGACCTACCGCCCGCAGGTGAAGCCCGAGATCGCCCGCGTGGAGGAGGCCATCGAGCTGATCGCCACCGCCAAGCGGCCGATCTTCTACACCGGCGGCGGCGTGGTGAACGCCGGCCCGATCGCGGCCAAGCTGCTGACCCAGTTCGTGAAGATGACCGGCTTCCCGATCACCTCGACTCTGATGGGGCTGGGCGCCTTCCCGGCGTCGGACCCGCAGTGGCTGGGCATGCTGGGCATGCACGGCACGTACGAGGCGAACCTCGCCATGTACAACTGCGACGTCATGATCAACATCGGCGCCCGCTTCGACGACCGCGTGACCGGCAAGCTGTCGGAATTCGCGCCGGGCTCGAAGAAGATCCACGTCGACATCGACCCCAGCTCGATCAACAAGAACGTCGCGGTGGACATCCCCATCGTCGGTGACGCCGGCGCCGTTCTGGAGGACATGATCCGCATCTGGAAGGCCCGCCAGAAGCGCGCCGACCAGACCGCGCTGAAGGAGTGGTGGGGTCAGGTCGAGGGCTGGCGCGCCCGCAACTGCCTGAACTACAACCGCACCGAGGCGGTCATCAAGCCGCAGTACGCGTTGGAGCGGCTGCGCGAGGCGCTGCGCGGCAAGAACCATTACGTGACGACCGAGGTCGGCCAGCACCAGATGTGGGCCGCCCAGTTCCTGCCCTTCGACGAGCCGAACCGCTGGATGACCTCCGGCGGCCTGGGCACCATGGGCTACGGCCTGCCGGCGGCCATCGGCGCCCAGCTCGCCCACCCCGACGCCATCGTCGTGGACGTTTCGGGCGAGGCGTCCTTCCTGATGAACATGCAGGAGATCGGCACGGCGGTGCAGTACCGCGCCCCGGTCAAGATCTTCATCCTGAACAACAAGTACATGGGCATGGTGCGCCAGTGGCAGGAGCTGCTGCACGGCTCCCGCTACTCCAACAGCTACTCCGAGGCGCTGCCCGACTTCGTGAAGCTGGCGGAAAGCTGGGGCTGCGTCGGCCTGCGCGCGACCACGGTGGCCGAGGTGGACGAGGTCATCGAGAAGATGCTGGCCGTCACCGACCGCCCCTGCATCATCGACATCGCCGTGGACCCGAAGGAGAACTGCTTCCCGATGATCCCCGGCGGCAAGGCCCACAACGAAATCCTGTTCGGTCCGGAGGACAGCCCGTCCGACGCCACGCCGGAAGACGGCATGGTGCTGGTCTGATCGCGGCGACCAAGACGAACGGTTGAAGGCCCTCTGGCGGAGTACGGATCGTGGAAGAGAAGATCGAGAAGCACACCATCGCCGTGCTGGTGGACAACGAGCCGGGCGTGCTGGCCCGCGTCATCGGCCTGTTCTCGGGCCGCGGCTACAACATCGAAAGCCTGACGGTGGCGGAGGTGAACAACGCCGACCACCTGTCGCGCATCACCCTGGTCACCTCCGGCACCCGCATGGTGGTGGAGCAGATCAAGGCCCAGCTCGACCGCCTCGTCCCGGTGCACAAGGTGCACGACCTGACGGACGAGGGACCCTCGGTGGAGCGCGAGCTTGCGCTGGTCAAGGTCGCCGGCACCGGCGAGCGCCGCATCGAGGCGCTGCGTCTGGCCGACATCTTCAAGGCGAAGGTGGTGGACGCCACCCTGACCTCCTTCGTGTTCGAGCTGACCGGCACGACGGCCGAAGTCGACGACTTCGTCGGGCTGATGGCCCAGCTCGGCCTCGTCGAGGCCAGCCGGACCGGCGTCGTCGCCATGTCCAAAGGTCCCACCGGGTTCTGATCCCGGCCCCCCTGGCAACCAAGGACGACGGCGGGCCATGAGTTTGAAGCGACCCAGCCCGCCGCCCTTTATCCGTCTAACGAACAGTGTTCTGCTTGACGCGGCCCTTTCGCCGGTGGAGTAATTCCGCTGCGCAAAACCCGCACCACCAGATCGAAAAATCCAAGGAAGACCACCATGCGCGTCTATTATGATCGTGATGCCGACGTGAACCTGATCAAGGGGAAGAAGGTCGTCATCGTCGGCTACGGCAGCCAGGGCCACGCCCACGCCAACAATCTGCGTGACAGCGGCGTGAAGGACGTGCGCATCGCCCTCCGCCCCGGCTCGGCCACCATCAAGAAGGCCGAGAACGCCGGCTTCACGGTCATGTCCCCGGCCGAGGCCGCCGCTTGGGCCGACGTGGTGATGATCCTCACCCCGGACGAGCTGCAGGCCGACCTGTACCGCGACGACCTCGCCAAGAACCTGAAGGAAGGCGCCGCTCTGGCCTTCGCGCACGGCCTGAACGTGCACTTCAACCTGATCGAGCCGCGCGCTGACCTCGACGTGTTCATGATCGCGCCGAAGGGCCCCGGCCACACCGTCCGCGGCGAGTACCAGCGCGGCGGCGGCGTGCCCTGCCTCGTGGCCGTGCACCAGAACGCCTCGGGCAACGCGCTGGACATCGCCCTGTCCTACGCCTCGGCCATCGGCGGCGGCCGCGCCGGCATCATCGAGACGACCTTTAAGGAAGAGTGCGAGACCGACCTGTTCGGCGAGCAGGCCGTGCTCTGCGGCGGCCTGACCGAGCTGATCAAGGCCGGCTACGAGACCCTGACCGAGGCCGGCTACGCCCCGGAGATGGCCTATTTCGAGTGCCTGCACGAGGTGAAGCTGATCGTCGACCTCATGTATGAGGGCGGCATGGCCAACATGCGCTACTCGATCTCCAACACCGCCGAGTACGGCGACTACAAGACCGGCCCGCGCATCATCACCCCGGAGACCAAGGCCGAGATGAAGCGCGTCCTGGAGGACATCCAGACCGGCCGCTTCGTCCGCGACTGGATGCTGGAGTGCAAAGCCGGCCAGCCGTCCTTCAAGGCGACCCGCCGCCGCAACGCCGAGCATTCGATCGAGCAGGTCGGCGAGAAGCTGCGCGCCATGATGCCCTGGATCGCCGAGCGCCGTCTGGTCGACAAGTCCAAGAACTGATCGGTTCCTGGATCGAGAAATGGGAAAGCGCGCCGCGAGGCGCGCTTTTTCGTTTGTGGGGAGTGCTGCATTGGCTTGCCCCCCTCCCGGCCTCCCCCCGCTTCGCAGGGGGAGGAGAAAATTCCCTCCCCTGCGTCAGCGGGGGAGGGTTAGGGTGGGGGCAAGCGCCGCAACACGCTCACACATCCCCCCGCGACCGGTCCGCCTTCGGCCGCTCGTCGAGCAGTGGCCGGCCGGTGTGCACGAAATGCACGACCTCGGCGATGTTGGTCGCGTGGTCGCCGATGCGCTCCAGGCTCTTGGCGATGAACAGCAGGTGCATGTGGGCGGTGAACATCTCCGGCAGGCGGGCCGCCGACTGGTTGATGCTCTCGCACAGGCTGGTGTAGAGCGCGTCCACCTCGTCGTCGGTGCGCCAGACGCGCAGCGCCAGTTCGACGTCGCCGTCCACATAGGCGTCTACCGCGGTGGTCAGGCGCTGGCGCACCAGACGGCCCAGGTTGGGCAGTGTGCTCATCGCCGGGGATTCGGGGAATTCGGCCACGGCGACGGCGCGGCGGGCGGTGTTGGCGGCGTGGTCGCCGACGCGCTCCAGGTTGCCGGCGATCTTCAGGGCGGCGATCACCTCGCGCAGGTCGTCGGCCACCGGCTGGCGCAGCACCAGCATGCGCATGCAGTTCGCCTCGATCTCGTGCTCGTAGCTGTCGAGGCGCGCGTCGGACTCGACGATCGCGCGGGCCTGCTCCGGGTTGCGTTGGGTCAGGCAGGTCAGCGCGCCGTCGAGCTGGGTTTCCGCGGCGCCCGCCATCTGCACGATGCTGGCCTTCAGCCGCTTCATGGCGTCTTCGAACGCGGTGACGATGTGCGGGGCGGGGTGCTTCATGGGGCTGGCCTTGTCAGTGCGGGCGTCGGTGCGGCGGACGGCCGGAAACCTTACAGTTTTGCGTCCCGGCAGGCCAGTGCCGTTGCCGCGGGGCTGGCAGCGCGCGCTGCATGGGAACGGTTGATTTCGCAGATGCGAAATGGCAAGAGTCCGGCGCTCCTACCCCTTATGACCAAGCACGGACGCCGACCGTCATGATCGAACGCCGTTTCGAACAGATCATCTTCGCCAGCCGCTGGCTGCTCGCCCCCTTCTACCTGGGGCTCGTCGTGTCGCTGGTGCTCCTGCTGGTGAAGTTCACCCAGGAGATCTTCCACATCGTTCCGCATGTGCTGGAGATGCAGGAGAAGGACGTGCTGCTGGCCGTGCTGACCCTGATCGACCTGTCGCTGGCCGGCAACCTGCTGCTGATGGTGATCTTTTCGGGATACGAGAACTTCGTGTCGAAGATCGACGTGGCCGACCACAAGGATCGCCCGGACTGGATGGGCAAGGTCGACTTCGGCGGGCTGAAGCTGAAGCTGATCGCCTCCATCGTGGCGATCTCCGGCATCCACCTGCTGAAAAGCTTCATGAACATCGACAACACCAGCAAGGAAAACCTGATGTGGATGGTCATCGTCCACATGACCTTCGTGGTGTCGGGCGTCCTGCTGGCCCTGATGGACCGGCTGGAAGGGAGCCATCACGGAGCGCACGGCAAGGCTGCGGCCGGGGCGAAATCCGATCATCACTGAGGCCGCCGGAGCGGTTTCAAACGCGACACAAAGCCGTTGCGGCGGGTTGGGAATCAGCCTAAGGATACCCCCGCCGCGAGCGGGGCGGTTTGGCCGGACGCCGGAGGTTCCCGCCTCCTGTTGACGGAAAATTAACCCTGACGCGGCAGTGTGGCGGGCACCGGAGGACGGCGTTGCGCCAGGACTTCGGGGACTGGACATTCCGCCGGGACCGGCCCTGCCTCAAGGACCGCCTCCCATCGACCAGAGCGCCGGACCGGCGCCGGCACCCGCCCCACGGGCGCTGGACACAGGGTTCGGCAAGGCGTGCCGTCTGCACTCTCCGCTTGAGCGCGAAGGGGCATTCGTCTATGGAACCGTTGGCGGGCGTGGCCCTCCGCACCGGAGCGGGCACATCGCCGGCAAGGCCGTCTCAACCGCATTGAAGAGTTAGTCGGGTCCATGCTTTCCAAACTCCTCGGCGTGCTTTCCGCCGACATGGCGATCGATTTGGGGACGGCCAACACCCTGGTCTATGTCAAGGGCCGCGGCATCGTTCTGAACGAACCCTCGGTCGTGGCCATCGCCAATGTCCGCGGCAAGAAGCAGGTGCTGGCCGTCGGCGACGAGGCCAAGATGATGCTGGGCCGCACGCCCGGCAACATCCAGGCCATCCGCCCCCTCCGCGACGGCGTCATCGCCGACTTCGAAGTCGCCGAGGAGATGATCAAGCACTTCATACGCAAGGTGCACAACCGGCGCAGCTTCGCGAGCCCGCAGGTCATCATCTGCGTGCCGTCGGGCTCCACCGCCGTGGAGCGCCGGGCGATCCAGGAATCGGCGGAGGCCGCCGGCGCCCGCCGGGTCTTCCTGATCGAGGAGCCGATGGCCGCCGCGATCGGCGCCGGGCTTCCGGTGACGGAGCCGACCGGTTCCATGGTCGTGGACATCGGCGGCGGCACCACCGAGGTGGCCGTGCTGTCGCTGGGCGGCATCGTCTATTCCCGCTCGGTCCGCGTGGGCGGCGACAAGATGGACGAGGCCATCATCGGCTACATCCGCCGCACCCACAATCTGCTGGTCGGCGAAGGCTCGGCGGAGCGGATCAAGAAGGAAATCGGCTCGGCCTGCCCGCCGGAAGACGGCGAGGGCCGCATCCTGGAGATCAAGGGCCGCGACCTGATGAACGGCGTGCCCAAGGAACTCATCATCTCCGAGCGGCAGATCGCCGAGTCCCTGGCGGAGCCGGTGTCGGCCATCGTCGAGGCCGTGAAGGTTGCGCTGGAGCACACGGCGCCGGAACTGGCCGCGGACATCGTGGACAAGGGCATCGTGCTGACCGGCGGCGGCGCCCTGCTGGGCAACCTGGACTTCGTCCTGCGCCACGCCACCGGCCTGCCAGTGTCGATCGCCGACGACCCGCTGTCCTGCGTCGCGCTGGGCACCGGGCGGGCGTTGGAAGAGATGAAGACGCTGCGAAACGTCTTGGTCAGCGCCTACTGATTGGTGTATTGCTCGGTTGGGTTCCCCCGGTGGTTCGTCCATTCGCCGGCGTAGCCGGGGGCGGATCGCGTACCTGGACGGGATGATCCTGTGAAGCCTCGCAATTCCGGTTCCGTCTTGCGCCTTGCCGCTCCCCTGCGGGCGCTCGCTCAGCGCTTCTCCTTCCTGTTGCTGGTGCTCGCCTCCGTCGCTCTGATGATGGTGGGCCGGATCGACGCGCTGTCGGTGGACAGCGCGCGCGCCCGGGTGACCGACGCCTTCGCCCCGATCCTCGACGCGATCTCGCGCCCCGCCGCCACCGCCGCCCACGTCGTGGAGTCGGTGGTCGAGGTGCAGAACGCCTTCGAGGAGAACCAGCGGCTGAAGGCGGAGAACGCGCGGCTGTTGCAGTGGAAGCAGGCGGCGCTGCGCCTGGAGGCGGAGAACATCAGCCTCCGTTCGCTGATGAAGGCGACGCCGGAGCCGTCCTCCTCCTTCATCACGGCGCGGGTCATCGCCGCTCCCGGCAGCTCCTTCCTGCGCACGCTGGTGGTGACCGCCGGCCGCCGCGACGGGGTGCGCAAGGGGCAGGCGGCCATCGCCGGCAGCGGGCTGGTCGGCCGGGTGATCGAGGTCGGGGAGTGGTCGGCCCGCGTCCTCCTGCTGACCGACATCAACACGCGCATCCCCGTGGTGCTTGAGCGCTCGCGCCAGCGGGCGGTGATGGCGGGCGACAACTCCGACCAGACCCGCCTGCTCTACCTGCCGCCGGAAGCGCCGGTGCAGGTCGGCGAGCGGGTGGTGACCTCCGGTCACGGCGGGCAGTTCCCGCCGGGCCTGCCGGTGGGCGTGGTGTCCTCGGCCGGTGAACGTGGCGTCCGGGTGCAGCCGAACGTCGATCTGTCGCGGGTCGAGCACCTGCAACTGGTCGAGTTCAGCTTGCCGGGAAGCGAGGCGGAACCGTCGTCCGAGTCGAAATGACGCTGACCCTGTGGCAGCGGCTGGACAAGACGGGGCGGAATCTCGCCCCGTTCGCGGTGACGGTGATGCTGGCGCTGGTCGGGATGATCCCGGTGCCGCTGCCCGGCTATGCGTCGGTGGCGCCTTTCCTGACCGCCATTGCCGTCTATTATTGGGCGATCCACAGGCCCGACCTGATGGGGCCGGGCACCGCCTTCCTGATCGGGCTTCTGCAGGACCTGCTGACCGGCGGGCCGCTGGGGGTGAACGCGCTGGTGCTGGTGCTGGTCCATTGGGCGGTGTCCAGTCAGCGGCGCGTGTTGGTGTCCAGCACCTTCGCCCTGATGTGGTTCGGCTTCGGGCTGGTCATGATGGGCGTGGCCTGCGTCCAGTGGCTGGCTTTTTCGGCGCTTCAGGCGACGGTTCTGCCGTTCCGCCCGGCGCTGTTCCAGGCGCTGCTCACCATGGCCTTCTTCCCGGCGGTCGCCTGGATGCTGATCCGCGTCCATCGGGCGTTTCTTCAGGGATAGCCGGCAGGGATGATCTGGCAGGGGATGTGAGCCTTTGACTGCGATGGACCGCGACACCGACCGCTACCGCCTGCTGACCCGCCGCGCCGCCGTGCTGGGCGGGTTGAAGCTCGCCGGTCTGTCCGCCCTGGTCGGACGGCTCTATTACCTGCAGGTGGTGGAATCCGCGCGCTTCACCATGCTGGCGGAGGAGAACCGCATCAGCCTGCGGCTGGTCGCCCCGTCGCGCGGCACCATCGTCGACCGGTTCGGCGCGCCGCTGGCGGTGAACCAGCAGAACTACCGCGTCGTCGTGGTGTCGGAGCGCACGCGCAACATCCAGGACACGCTGGACAAGATCTCCAAGATCGTCCCGCTGACCGACGGCGACCGCCGCCGCGTGATGCGCGAACTGCACCGCAAGCGCCGCTTCGTGCCGGTCACCGTGCGCGAGAACCTGACCTGGGAGCAGGTCGCCACCATCGAGATGAACACGCCGGATCTGCCCGGCGTCGCCATCGAAGTCGGCGAGATCCGCCATTACCCGGAGGCGGAGGCGACCGCCCATATCCTGGGCTATGTCGGCGCCGTGTCGGAGGCGGAGCTGAACGGCGACCCCGTGCTGTCGCTGCCCGGCTTCCGCATCGGCAAGGCCGGGATGGAGAAGTATCACGAAAAGGCGCTGCGCGGCACGGCGGGCACCAGCCAGCTCGAGGTCAACGCGGTCGGGCGCGTCATCCGCGAGCTGTCGCGCGACGAGGGTCAGCCGGGCCGCGAGGTCCAGCTGACCATCGACATCGGGTTGCAGAAATTCGTGCAGCAGCGGCTGGCGCAGGAGGTCAGCGCCTCCTGTGTGGTGATGGATGTGCACACCGGCGGCATCTACGCCCTGTGCTCCCACCCCAGCTACGACCCCAACCAGTTCACCATGGGCATCAGCGCCGAGCTGTGGGAGGAGTTGCTGTCCAACCAGGCGACCCCGCTGAACAACAAGGCGGTGGCCGGGCAATACCCGCCGGGCTCGACCTTCAAGCCGGTGGTGGCCCTGGCGGCGCTGGAGTCCGGCCTGATCAGCCGCAACCACTCGGTGTTCTGCCCGGGCCACATGGATCTCGGCGACCACCGCTTCCACTGCTGGAAGAAGGGTGGGCACGGCACGGTGGACGTGGTTGGCGCGCTGCGCCATTCCTGCGACGTGTGGTTCTACGACGTGTCGCGGCGCATCGGCATCGACCGCATCGCCGAAATGGCCAACCGCTTCGACATGGGGCAGCTGACCGGGCTGGACCTGCCGCATGAGCGGCCGGGCCTGATCCCCTCCATCGATTGGAAGAAGGGGGCGCTCGGCAAACCCTGGGCACAGGGCGAGACGCTGATCGCGGCGATCGGGCAGGGCTACGTGCTGTCCACCCCGATGCAGCTCGTCGCCATGACCGCGCGGCTGGCCAACGGCGGCTTCGCGGTGAAGCCCCATCTGACCAAGCAGATCAAGGCGCTGTCGGGCGAGCAGACGAGCTGGCCGCCGATCGGGGTGAAGAAGGAGAACCTCGACCTCGTCCTGCGCGGCCTCTACGAGGTGACCAACGCGCCGAACGGCACCGCCTACAAGTCGCGAATCACCGAACCCGGCTATGAGATGGCCGGCAAGACCGGCTCCGCCCAGGTCCGCCGCATCACCATGGCCGAGCGCAGCACCGGCGTGAAGAAGAACGAGGATCTGCCCTGGCGGGAGCGCGATCACGCGCTGTTCATCTCCTACGCCCCGGTCAGTTCGCCGCGCTACGCCTGCGCGGTGTTCGTGGAGCACGGCGGCGGCGGCTCCACCGCGGCGGCACCGATCGCGCGCGACATCCTGCTGGAATGCCAGAAACGCGATCCGGGCCGTGCCGCCGTGGCGGAAAGCGCCCCGCCGCCCCCGCCACCGGGCGGCACCCGGGGCTAAGGGGGGTGGGCTGAGGGGCCGGGCGGCCGATCAGGCCACGCGCACTTCGGACAGGAACTGATCGACCTCGCGCTTCAGGCTCGATGCGCGTTCGGCCAACTGGTCGGCCGCCTCCTTCACGCTGTGGGTGGCGGCGCTGGTCTCCGACTCCGCCTGCTGGATGCCGGCGACGTTGCTGGACACTTCCGCGGTGCCGTTGGCGGCCTGCTGGGCGTTGCGGCTGATCTCGCCGGTCGCCGCGCTCTGCTGTTCGACGGAGGCGGCCATCTCCGCGGTGGAGCGGTCGATCTCCTCGACCTGGGTGATGATGGCGCGCATCGCCTCCACCGTCCGGCCGGAGGCGCTCTTCACCGCGGCGATCTGGTTGCCGATCTGCTCCGTCATCGCGTGGGTCTGGTTGGCGAGATTCTTGACCTCCTGAGCGACCACGGCGAAGCCTTTGCCGGCCTCCCCGGCGCGGGCGGCCTCGATGGTCGCGTTCAGCGCCAGCAAATTGGTCTGGGAGGCGACGGCGTTGATGGAAGCGACGATCTGGTCGACCTGCTCGATGGCGGCGGACAGGGAATCGAGCTGGGTCTGGGCCAGATTGGCCCCCTCCGCCGCAGCCTTGGAGCGGGCGGCGGCCCGGCTCACGCGCTCGGCCAACTCGTGGATGGAGGCGGACATCTCCTCCGATGCCGAGGCGACGGTCTGGACGTTGGCGCTGGCCTCCTCCGATGCGCCGGCCACGGCGTTGCATTGGGCGCCGACCTCCTCGACCGCGGAGGCGAGCTGCGCCGCTGTGGCCTGAAGCTCGGTGGCGGCGCCGCCGACGTCGTTCACGATGACGCCCACCTGCGACTCGAAACGGCCGGCCAGGGCGAGCATCGCAGCGCGCTTTTCCGCCTGGGAGCGGGCTTCGGCCTCCTTGGCCTCGCGCTCCATCGCGCGGCTGTGGAGCAGGTTGCGCTTGAAGACGTCGGCGGTGGCGGCAATCTGGCCGACTTCGTCCTTGCGGTCGGTGCCGTACACCTCGGTGTCCAGCTTGCCGTCGGCCAGTCCGCGCAGGCAGGCGACGATGGCGGTCACCGGGCGGACGATGCCGAACTGCGACATGAGCCAGCCCAGCAGCAGCCCGACGACAATGCCGACCACGGCGGCGGCGATGAGCTGGACGGCCCGCCGCTCCGCCAGTTGGGAGGCATCGTCGGACAGCCGTGACGCCTTGTCGTCGGTGTAGGCGGTGTATTTGACGCTCAGCTCCTGGAGCTTCCGGGCGGCAACGGCACTGTTTTCGACCGAAGAGAGAATGTCCTGATGATATCCGACCGCGCCTTTCGCATTGATCTGACGGGCTAAGGCCAGGGTCTGTTCCAACTGAGTCTTGTAGAGCGACAACGCCGCTTCGAAGTCTGTCAGCAGACGCATCTGCTCGGGGTCGGCGGTCTCCTTGATCTTGGCGAGGTTCGTGGACAGCGTGTCGCGGCTCGTCGCGATGGAGGGCAGAACCTCCGGCAGATCGGCCGGGTTGGCAGCAAGACGGTATTCGTCGCGGAGCAATTCGACCACCAGGCGATTCAGTCGTGCGCCGAGCCTCATCTCATCGCCGGAAGCTTTGATCTCGTCGGTGGCGCGGCTCAGCGCGTCCAATCCGGTGACCGACGTGGCAGTAATGCCAGCGCAGATCGCTCCCAGCATGATGATAATGGACAAGATTTTCGTGGATATCTTGAAGTTGCTCAGAAGCATGGCGGTTCTCTCTCTTCTCACCATGGCGGAGTGAATACGTCATGGCCGGTATCGGACAGAGACGATCGACTGCATACAGGGGTGTGTACGTCTCTTGCCTATTCTACATCTAAGCATTTATCGTCTGAATGTGACATGCGGTTTCGCGCCGCGACAACGTTCAGGAACCGACGGCCCGCCAACCTGTTTTTTCCAGGGATTAAAACCTGGGTGAGCGGAAATGGCTGGCGGACTGACCAATTGGCTGGTCGATGTGATGCACACGATGAATTACGTGGGCATTTTCCTGCTGCTGGTCCTGGCGCGGGTCATCCCGCCGGTTCCGGCGGAATCCGTCATTCCATTGGCGGGCATCGCGGCAGCGCAGGGCGAGTACAGTCTGCTCGGTGTCGCCCTGGCTGGCGGGCTGGGGTCGCTGGCCGGGCAGTTGGTCTGGTTCCTGCCCAGCCGGTTGATGGGCCGTGACCGGCTGGAAGCCTTTCTAAAACGCTACGGCCATTGGCTGACGATTCACCCGAGGAAGGTCCGACGAAGCACGGAGTGGTTTGGAAAGCATGGCGGGATCGCCGTTTTCCTGACCCAGCCTGTGCCGGGGGTGCGGACCCTGATCTCGATCCCGGCGGGGGCCTGCCGGATGTCGATCCCGCTCTACTGCCTCTATTCCGGGGCCGGGTCGATCCTGTGGACGCTGCTGCTGGCCTGGACCGGCTACATGCTGTCCCGCTGGCCCTTCGCCCACAGTCTGGTGGGCTTTTTCACCGTGGGGCTGCTGGTGGTCCTGGTGGGGCTGTACCTGTACCGACTGGTCAGCCATTTCCACGGCATCCGCCGCGCGCAGAAGTCGTCGCGTGGGCCGGACGGCGATCCGCCGGTAGCGGGGGCCCCGCTCAGTCCTTAAGGCCCAGCTTTGGACGCCTCATCCCATGGCCCAGCCGGCCATGCCCGTTACGGCCATCCCGAGCGCCCACAGGCCGAAGGCCGCCAGCGCCACTCCCGTGCAATGGTTCAGCCGGGTCAGCCCGCGGTCGGAGATGCGGTGGCGCACGGCGGCCACGCCCATCGACAGGGTGAACCACCACAAGGACGCGCCGATGAAGACGCCGGCCACCAGCGTGGAGGCGTCCACCCGACCCAGATTTCCACCCAGACCGAAGCCGGCGAAGATGGCGATGAAGGCCATGATGGTCGCCGGGTTGGTCAGGGTAAGCGACAGACCGGTCATGAAGCCGCCGAGGAACGACGGCGTGTCGGGCGCGCTGGCGGCCTCGCGCTCCTCGTCCTCCGGCTTCTGGCGGAAGGTGCGGATGGCGACAACGAGCAGAAAGATGCCGCCGACGAGCTGGAAGGCGATTTCGTGCCCCTGCAGGAAGTCCAGGGCGGCGGACACGCCGAAGGCCGCTATGGCGCCGTAGATGGTGTCCGCCACGGCGGCGCCGAAGCCGGTGAAGAAGCCCATCAGCGGTCCGTGCTGAAGCGTGCGCCGGATGCAGAGCAGGCCGATGGGACCGACGGGAGCGGCGATGGCGATTCCAAGGACGATGCCCTGCAGCAGCACCACCAGACCATGCACGCCGATCACCTCGTCCAATCTGCGATTCCCTCCTGCGGGCGCCTCCTCCGGGCAATGGCGGGCGTGATAGCGGGCCACCGCCCTTCCGTCAACCGGCGTCGCGGCATGAGGTCCCATACGGGCTGTGACCTGCGGCGGAAATCCCCTCCGCCATGTGCCCTCTGTCGCGGGCTGGGAGGAGCGGCTATCCTGGCCGCCACGACCCGGCAAGCGGGCGCACCGGAACGGGGAAGCGGAACGATGACGATGACGCGCATTCTGAGCATGCTGGCCCTGTCGCTGACGGCGGCGACCGTTCCCGCCGCGGGACCCGCCCTGGCGGCGGACGAGTTCATGCCGGCGGTGGTGTTCGACCAGGGCGGCAAGTTCGACAAGTCCTTCAACGAGGCGGCCTACAACGGGGCGGAGCGCTTCAAGAAGGAAACCGGGATCGTCTACCGCGAGTTCGAGGTCACCAGCGAGAGCCAGCGCGAGCAGGCGCTGCGCAACATGGCGCGGCGGGGCGCCACCGTCATCACGGCGGTCGGCTTCTCCCAGTCCGCCGCCGTGGACAAGGTGTCGCGGGAATACCCCAACACGAAATTCTGCCTGATCGACGACAAGCTGGACCTGCCCAACGTCCAGTCGGTGACCTTCAAGGAGCATGAGGGCTCCTTCCTCGTCGGCATGCTGGCGGCGCTGGCCTCGCAGAGCGGGAAGGTCGGCTTCATCGGGGGCATGGACATCCCGCTGATCCGCAATTTCCTGACCGGCTACGAGCAGGGGGTGAAACATGTGAAGGCGGACGGCGAGGTCTTCACCAACATGACCGGCACCACCCCCGCCGCCTGGAACGACCCCACCCGCGGGGCGGAGCTGGCCAAGAGCCAGTTCGGGCGCGGTGCCGACGTGGTCTTCGCGGCGGCCGGGGCGACCGGGCTGGGCGTGCTCCAGGCCGCTGCGGACGCGGGGAAACTGAGCGTCGGGGTGGACAGCAACCAGAACTGGATCCACCCGGGCAAGATCCTGACCTCGATGGTCAAGCGGGTGGACGTGACCGTCTACGACTGCATGAAGTCGGCCAAGGACGGCAGCTGGACGGCGGGCCACCGCGTCGTCGGGCTGAAGGAGGAGGGCGTCGGCTACGCGCTCGACGAAAACAACCGCAAGCTCGTCACGGCGGAGATGGAGAAGGCCGTTGAGGGTGCCAAGCGCAAGATCATCGCGGGCGAGCTGGTGGTGAAGCCGTATCAGCCGTGAGCTGAGCTTCTGCATCGCCGAGCATTGCCCCCTCCCTGACCCTCCCCCGCGAAGCAGGGGAGGGAAGGGACCCGCGGCGCAAGCCGTGGGAAGGGTGGGGGCAAGGACCTTCCAATCATGAAAGTCCCCATGCCCCGACAGCCTCCCGCCCTGGAAACCCGCGGCGTCAACAAGTGGTTCGGCGCCAACCACGCCAACCGCGACGTGTCGCTGGCCGTGCCGAAGGGCACCATCCACGGCGTGATCGGCGAGAACGGCGCCGGCAAGTCGACGATCATGAGCATCGTCTACGGCTATCTGCCGGCCGACGGCGGCACCATCCTGGTCGACGGCCGCCCGGTGGCGGTGCGCAGCCCGCGCGACGCCCTGGTCGCCGGAATCGGCATGGTCCATCAGCATTTCATGCTCGTCGATCCCTTCACGGTGCTGGAGAACGTGCTGCTCGGGGCGGAGGGCGGCGTCACCCTGGCAGCCGGGATGGCGCGGGCGCGGGTGGAGCTGACCCGGCTGGCCCGCGACTACGGGCTGGAGGTGGACCTCGACCGCCCGGTCGGCGAGCTGCCGGTGGGGGCGCAGCAGCGGGTGGAGATCCTCAAGGCGCTCTACCGAGGCGCCGACCTCCTGATCCTCGACGAGCCCACGGGCGTCCTGACCCCGCAGGAGACCGACCACCTGTTCCGCATCCTTCGCGCGCTGCGCGGGCAGGGGAAGACGGTGGTCATCATCACCCACAAGCTGCGCGAGATCATGGAGCTGACCGACAACGTGACGGTCATGCGCCGCGGGCAGGTGGTGGCGAACGTCGCCACCGCCGACACCAGCCGCGAGGAACTGGCCGAGCTGATGGTCGGACGCAAGGTGCTGCTGCGGGTGGAGAAGGCGCCGGCCACGCCCGGCCCGGCGGTGCTGGAGGTCTCCGGCCTGCGCGTGCGCGACGGGGCTGGGGTGGAGCGGGTGAAGGGCGTCGGGCTGACCGTGCGCGCCGGGGAGATCGTCGGCATCGCCGGCGTGTCCGGCAACGGCCAGTCCGAGTTGCTGGAGGCGCTGGCCGGCATGCGCCCGCTGGCCGGCGGCTCCGTCCGCCTGCGCGGGGAGGAGCTGACCGACCGGCCCGACCGCTTCACCGCGCGGGGGCTGCGCGCGCTCGGCGTCGGCCATGTGCCGGAGGACCGGCAGCGGGTCGGCCTCGTCACGAGCTTCGAGGCGCAGGAATGCGCGATCCTCGGCCATCAGGGCGATCCGGCCTTCAACGGGCGGCTCCTGATGGACCGCCACGCGCTGTTCGACCGCTGTGCGGCGGAGATGGACGCCTACGACGTGCGCCCGCGCGACCCACGCTTGCCCGCCGCCAACTTCTCCGGCGGCAACCAGCAGAAAATCGTCCTGGCCCGCGAGATGGAGCGGAATCCCGACCTGCTGCTGGTCGGCCAGCCCACCCGCGGCGTGGACATTGGGGCCATCGAGTTCATCCATCGCCGTCTGGTGGCGCTGCGTGACCAGGGCAAGGCAATTCTGCTGGTGTCGGTGGAGCTGGACGAGATCCGCGCCCTGTCCGACCGCATCCTCGTCATGTTCGACGGCCGTCTGGTCGGCGAGGCAGCCCCGGACGAAGCGGACGAGCGGCGCCTCGGCCTGATGATGGCCGGGGTGGCGGGGGCTGCGTAAGGCTGACCCCGAACGCTCCCGCTTGCGCTGGGCCGTGGCGCGGGGCACTTTCCTTGACGCTGGAGCGTTGACGCCGTCCGGCTTGTGAACGGAATTCACCACGGATGGAGCCGGGATGGCGCAGGACGCGGCGCAGGGGGTGACGGGCCGGGGCTTCGGCCGGCCGCCGGGCGCGATTCCCGGCTGGGTCGGTTACGCGCTTCTGCCGCTGCTGAACCTGATCGCCGCCCTCGCCCTGTCGGGGCTGGTCATCCTGGTGATCGGCGAGAATCCGCTGGACGTGCTGGCGCTGCTGGTGACCGAGGCGGTCGGCTACCCGGAGGCCATCGGCTACACCCTCTACTACACGACCAGCTACATCTTCACGGGGCTGGCGGTCGCCGTCGCCTTCCATTGCGGGCTGTTCAACATCGGCGGGGAAGGGCAGGCCTATCTCGGCGGGCTGGGGGCCGGGCTGGTCGGGCTGGCGCTGACCGGCTGGCCCTGGCCGGTGGCGGCGCTGGGGGCGGTGGCCCTGTCGGCGCTGTTCGGGGCGGCCTGGGGAGCGGTTCCCGGCTGGCTCCAGGCCCGGCGCGGCAGCCACATCGTCATCACGACGATCATGTTCAACTTCATCGCCGCCGCGATCATGACCTACCTGCTGGTCGACGTGCTGATCCGCCCCGGATCGCAGTCGCCGGAAACGCGGGAGTTCGATCCGGGCGTCTGGCTGCCGACCATGGACCGGGCGCTCGGCTGGGTCGGCGTCGCCATTCCGGCCTCGCCGCTGAACCTGTCCTTCCTGTGGGCGCTGGCCTGCTGCGCGCTGTTCTACCTGTTCCTCTGGCGGACCCGCTGGGGCTACGAGATCCGCACGGTCGGGCGGAACGAGCGGGCGGCGGTCTATGCCGGGATTTCCCCGGCGCGGAACATCATCCTCGCCATGGCGATCTCCGGGGCGCTTGCCGGCTTCGTCGGCGTGAACGAGATCATGGGGGTGCAGCACCGCATTCTGCTGAATTTCACCGGCGGGGTGGGCTTCGTCGGCATCGCCGTGGCGCTGATGGGGCGCAACCATCCGGTGGGGATCATCCTGGCGGCGCTGCTGTTCGGCGTGCTGGCGCAGGGGGGCGGGCAGGTGTCCTTCGAATACCCCACCGTGAACCGGGAGCTGGTGATGGTCATCCAGGGCCTCGTCATCCTCTTCGCCGGGGCGCTGGAAAACCTGTTCAAGCCGCGGGTCGAGGCGCTGTTCCGCCGTCGTAGCGAGGGGCGCGGCGGGGGCCATGACGGGGGAGCGGCCCATGGATGACGCCCTGCTCGTCGTCCTGCTGCTGGCCGACGCCACCATCCGCGTGGCGACTCCGCTGGTGCTCGCCGCCTTCGCCGCGCTGTACAGCGAGCGGGCGGGGGTGGTGGACATCGGGCTGGAGGGCAAGATGCTGGCCGGCGCCTTCTTCGCCGCCGCCGTCGCGTCGTCCACCGGCAACCCGTGGCTTGGCTTGGGCGCCGCGGTCGCGGCCTCGGTGGCGCTGGCGCTGGTCCACGGCTTCGCCTGCATCACCCACAAGGGCAATCAGGTGGTGTCGGGCATGGCGATCAACATCCTGGTCGCCGGGCTGGCGCCGACCCTGGCCTACGCCTGGTTCCGCCAGGGCGGCCAGACCCCGCTGCTGCCGGGAGAGGCGCGCCTGCCGCAAATCCATCTGCCGGGGGTGGAGGCGCTGTCCGGGATTCCGGTCCTCGGCCCCGTCTACCGGGAGCTGATCGACGACGCCAACGTGCTGATCTGGCTGACCGTCCTTCTGGTGGTGGCGACCCACTGGCTGTTCACCCGCTCGCGCTTCGGGCTGCGGCTGCGCGCGGTGGGGGAGAACCCTGCGGCGGTCGACACGGCGGGCCTGTCGGTCACGCGGCTGCGCTATCAGGCGGTGATCATCACCGGGGTGCTGACCGGCATCGCCGGCGCCTATCTGTCCACCGCCCACGGCGCCGGCTTCGTGCGCGACATGACGGCGGGCAAGGGCTATCTGGCGCTGGCCGCGCTGATCTTCGGGAAATGGCGGCCCTGGCCGACTCTGTTCGCCTGCCTGCTCTTCGCCTTCACCGACGCGGTGCAGGTGCGCCTGCAGGGCGTGCCGCTGCCGGTGGTGGGGGTGATCCCGGTGCAGTTCATCCAGATGCTGCCCTATGTTCTGACCGTGCTTCTGCTCGCCGGCTTCGTCGGCCGGGCGGTGGCCCCCAGGGCCAGTGGTGTTCCCTATGTGAAGGAGCGGTGATGAGCGACCCGCAAGACGTCCCGGTCGTCGACTCTCTGATCGCCGCCGCCCGCGACGCGATGGCGCAGGCCTACGCGCCCTATTCGCATTTTTCGGTCGGTGCGGCCATCTTGGGCGAATCCGGGCGCATCCACGCCGGGGCGAATGTGGAGAACGCCGCATACCCGCAGGGGCAGTGCGCCGAGTCCTCGGCCATCGGGGCAATGGTCCTGGCCGGGGACCGGAGCATCCGGGCGATCGCCGTCATGGGCGGCCAGTCCGGCGACGGGCGGCTGTGCACGCCTTGCGGCGGCTGCCGCCAGCGGCTGCGCGAATTCGCCGGACCCGATACGCCGATTCATGTCTGTGGACCGGAAGGGCTTCGTCGCACGTTTACGTTGGAGGAACTGCTGCCGCACTCCTTCGGCCCTGACAATCTCGATTTCTGAGGGGAATTGACCGCCATGACCGCCGCACGCGCCGCCGCGGAAATCCTGCATCGGGTCCCCGGCTTCCGCCCGCGGGTGGGGATCGTGCTCGGCTCCGGCCTGGGCGGGGTCGCCGACCGGATCGAGGGGGCGACGGTCATGCCCTACGGCGACCTGCCCGGCTTTCCGCTGCCCAGCGTGGAGGGGCATATGGGCCGGCTGGTGCTGGGTCGTCTCGGCGGCCAGCCCGTCGCCTGCATGCAGGGCCGCGTCCACGCCTACGAGGGCAACGGCTTCGACGCGCTGAAGACGGCGATCCGCGCGCTGAAACTGGCCGGCTGCGACACGCTGGTGCTGACCTGCGCCGCCGGCTCGCTGCGGGTGGAGGTCGGGCCGGGGCGGCTGATGGCGATCTCCGACCACATCAACATGCTGGGCGCCAACCCGCTGACCGGTCCCAACGAGGACAGCTTCGGCCCGCGCTTTCCCAGCATGACCGACGCCTGGGACCCCGCCTTGCGGGCGCTGATGCGGCGCCGGGCGCTGGAGCTGAACATCGATCTGGTCGAGGGCGTGTACGCCGCCTATCCCGGCCCCTCCTTCGAGACGCCGGCCGAGGTCCGGATGTTGAAGGTCCTGGGGGCGGACGCGGTCGGCATGTCCACGGTGCCCGAATGCATCGTCGCGCGGCATTGCGGCCTTCGGGTCGCGGGCTGCGCGGTCATCACCAACCTGGGGGTGGGACTCGGCGACGGGCCGGTGGACCATGACCAGACCCTGCGCGCCGCCTCGGCCGCCGCCTCCGACCTGGAGCGGCTGTTGACCGGCTTTCTCGACGGGCTGAACATAGACGAAGGACGCCGGTCATGAAACTTCCCGCCGATCTGCAACGGGCGCTCGACACCGCGGCCGCCGTCAAGGCCGACGCCAAGGGGGCCGGCCGGGCCATCGGCCTGCTCGACCTGACCAGCCTGAACGACGACGACACCGACCAGACGGTGGAGGCGCTGTGCAAGCGCGCCGTCACCCCCGCCGGCAAGGTCGCCGCGGTGTGCGTCTGGCCGCGCTTCGTCAAGACCGCGCGCAAGGCGCTGAAGGGCAGCGGCGTGAAGATCGCCACCGTCATCAACTTCCCCTCGGGCGAGGCCGACGCGGCGACGGTGGCGGCGGAGACCAAGGCGGCCATCAAGGACGGCGCGACCGAGATCGACGTCGTGCTTCCCTACCGCGCCTTCATCGACGGCGCCCGCACCCAGCCGATGAACGTGATCCGCGCCTGCCGCGAGGCCTGCGGGACCGACGTGACGATGAAGGTGATCCTGGAATCCGGCTGCTTCCCCGACCCGGAGCTGCTGGCTTGGGCCGCCCGCGACTCCATCGCCGCCGGGGCGGATTTCCTGAAGACCTCCACCGGCAAGGTGCAGCCCGCCGCGACGCTGGAGGCGGCGGCGCTGTTGCTGCACGTCATCCACGAGTCGGGCAAGCCGGTGGGTTTCAAGGCGGCGGGCGGCATCCGCGACGCCGATGGGGCGGCGGCCTTCCTGGCGCTTGCCACCGTGATCCAGGGCAAGGGCTGGGCGAAGCCGGAGACCTTCCGCTTCGGCGCGTCGGCGCTGCTCGACTCGCTGCTCGCCACCGCCGGCCATGGCGGCAAGGGTGAGGGAAAGGGCGAGGGCAAGGACGGCAAGGGTGACGGCAAGGGCGGTGGGGCGGTTGCCCAACCGGCCACCGCCGGCTATTGATCCGCGCGACAGACCAGACCACGGAACGGACGCACGGATGCTTCCCCAGGAACTGATTCGCAAGAAGCGCGACGGCGCACGCCTGGACGCGGCGGAGATCGGCGCCTTCGTGCGCGGCATCACCGACGGCTCCGTCAGCGAAGGGCAGGCGGCGGCCTTCGCCATGGCCGTCTTCTTCCGCGGCATGGCGCTGGAGGAGCGGGTGGCCCTGACGCTGGCCATGCGGGATTCCGGGACGGTGATGCGCTGGGACCATCTCGACCTGCCCGGCCCAGTGGTCGACAAGCATTCGACCGGCGGCGTCGGCGACAAGGTCAGCCTGATCCTCGCCCCGGCGCTGGCCGCCTGCGGCGGCTTCGTGCCGATGGTGTCGGGCCGCGGGCTGGGTCACACCGGCGGCACGCTCGACAAGTTCGAGAGCATCCCCGGCTACCGCGCCAAGCCCGACCGGGCGACGCTGGAGCGGGTGGCGAAGGAGGTCGGCTGCGCGGTGATCGGGGCCACCGACGACATCGCCCCCGCCGACCGCCGCCTCTACGCCATCCGCGACGTGACGGCGACGGTGGAGACCATCGACCTGCTGACCTCCTCCATCCTGTCGAAGAAGCTGGCGGCGGGGCTGCAGGCGCTGGTGATGGATGTGAAGTTCGGCTCCGGCGCCTTCCTGCCCGACATCGCCAAGGCGCGGGAGTTGGCCGACAGCCTCGTCACCGTTGCCGAGGGCGCCGGGCTGCCCACCGTCGCGCTGCTGACCGACATGAACGAGGTGCTGGGCCTGACCGCCGGCAACGCGCTGGAGATGCGGGAGTGCATCGACATCCTGCGCGGCGGAGCGGCCGACTCCCGGCTCTACGAGGTCACCGCCGCCCAGGCCGCCGAGCTGCTGGTTCTGGCCGGGCTGGTTCCCGACGCCGCCGCCGGCCGCGCCCGCTTCGACCAGGCGATGGCGAGCGGGCAGGCCGCCGAGCGCTTCGCCCGGATGGTCCACGCGCTGGGCGGCCCGGCGGACCTGCTGGACGCGCCGGACCGTTATCTGGACGCCGCCCCCGTCGTCCAGCCGGTCTTCGCCGAGCGTGCGGGCGTGGTGGCGGCCATCGACGTGCGGGCGGTCGGCATCGCCGTGGTGGCCCTGGGCGGCGGGCGGACCAAGACGACCGATCCCATCGACTTCGCCGTCGGGCTGGCCGACGTGGCCGGGCTGGGCGCTTCGGTGGGGCCGGCGGAGCGCCCGCTCGCCGTGGTCCACGCCCGCAGCGCGGCGCAGGCGGAGGACGCGGCGGCGCTGCTCCGTCGCGCCTTCACCGTGGCCGACACCGCCCCGCCGGCCGGGCCGCTGATCGCCGACCGTATCCGGCTGTAAAGGCGGGGTCACGCAGCGCGGCGTCCGTCCTCGGCTTGCCGCGCCCGCGCTGGCCCGACCAGCGCCTCCGCGGCGAGGCGGCCCGAGATGACGCAGGCTTCGACCCCCGGGCCGGGGAAGACCCCACCGCCCGCCAGCAGCAGGCCGGGCAGCGGCGACTTGGCGGGGAGCGCCGGATCGATGCCGTAGATCGCCCCCTCCGTCGTGTGGGCGTAGCGGGCGAAGGTGGCCGCGCTGGCCTCCTGCCGGTGCAGGATGTGGCGCTCCAGATCCGGGATCACGGCCGTGGCGGCGGCGATCATCGCGTCGCCCTCCCGTGTCTTGCGCGCTCGGTAGTCGGGGGCGGAGCGGTCCCAGGTGCCGCCCGCAGGCTCCAGCCGCATCAGCGTCAGCGCCGCGCAGCCCGGCGGGGCCAGGGTGGTGTCGTGGGCCGAGGGCAGGGCCAGCGCCATCCCCTCATCCCTCAGAAAGGTCATCGCCGGCAGGTCGGGACGGATGTCCAGCGCCAGCGTGACCAGGAAGGCGGAGGTCGTGGGGCGCAGCGCGCGGTATTGTTCGATGCGTGCAGCGGGCAGATGCTCCTCCCCCACCAACTCCAGCAGGGTCCGCCGGGCGTCGGCGTTGGAGATCACTGCGGCGGCGGCCATGCGCTCCCCATCCAGGGTTTCGACGCCGGCGGCCCGGCCGTCCTCGACCAGGATGCGGCGGACCGGGGTGCGCAGCCGGACCTCGCCGCCCTTGGCGCGGATCGCCTCGACCAGCGCGTCGGCCAGCCGCTGCGATCCGCCCTCCGGATAGGCGCCGCCGTCGAAGACATAGCCGAAGATCGGCGCCATCTGGGTGGCGCCCAGCCGTTCCGGCCGGTCGGAGAGATAGCCGGTCAGGCTAGACAGCAGGGCGCGGGCTTCGGCGTCGGGCACGTAATGCTCCAGCATCTCCAGAAAGCCGCGGTCCTGCCAGCGGAAGGCTTGCGGGCATTCCAGCGGGTAGGCGCGCATCGCCGCGACGTTGCGCGGGATGTGGGGAAGGCCGGTCTCGACGCAGCCGCGGTAGAGGTCGCGGTAGACGCCGCGCATCTCCTCCAGAAAGGCGGCGGCTCCGGCGGCGCTGCCGGGATGCTTCCGCGCGATCAGGGCGGCCAGACCCGCGGCGTCGCCGGGCAGCGGCTCAAGAACACCGCTTCGGACGATGCCGCGGTTCACCGGCTGCCAGCGCACGCGGTCCGCCACGCCGACCGTGCGCAGCAGATGCCCGACCGGCCCGTTCGGACGGGTGCCGCTGACGTCGTGCACGCCGGCGTCGAAGGTGAAGCGCCCGACCGTCCCGTCGCGCAGCCGCACCTTGCGCTCCCACGAGGAGCAATAGCCGCCCGGGCGGTCGTGCGCCTCCAGGACGGTGACGCGGGCCCCGGCCTCAGCCAGCAGGGCCGCTGCGGTCAGCCCGCCGATGCCGGCGCCCACCACGACGACACCGTCCTGTTGTCCATGGATGGAAGGCGCGGGCCAGGGATGGGGCTCCCGCTCGGCCAGACGGCGGGCGACGGCCCGGTTGACCAGCCAATCCGGCAAGTGGCGGTTCCCTAGAATGCCGGCCAGCGTGCCGAGGGCGGAGGTGACGACGCCGACCTCCGTCGCGACGGCGAAGCCGGCGGCGCCAGCCAGGAAGACCACCCCCCACAGCGCGGTGACCGCCTTGTTGACGGCGACGAACTGCGGCAGGTGCCACAGGCCGGGCGATGTCGTCTCGCGGGCGTAGGGCAGGGTGAAGGGACGGCCCAGCGCGAGCGAGGCGAAGGCCATGCCGGCCAGCGCGAGATGGACGGTCACCCCCATATGTTCCAACGGCCCGATGAGGAGCAGCATGGCGAAGAAGGCGGCGGCGACCAGCTCCGGCGCCTTCGGCGAACCCCGCCGCCGGTCATGGGCGCAGAGCGTCAGGCTGAGCAGCAGCGCCGCCAGCGCGGCCGCCGGATGGCCCGCCGGCTGGAGAACGCCGAAGGCGATCCAGGGCGAGACGCCGACGAGGATGCGGGTCGATTGGGGCATCGGCTTTGACAGGAGCATGGCGGACCTTTGCGGTGGTGACGCCCGCCAGACTGTTCAAAGCACCGGCCGGGGCCAGAACCGATCCGCGAAAGGCCGGTTTCGCTTCGCCAAACGCCCGCCCGTCGATTCACGAAGCGTGAAACGCCGGCGCTCCGCCGGGCGCCGTCGCGCGGGCCAGACCTGCGGTTGCGGCATTGGGCAGCGTCGTGGTTGCTCAGATACTGTGCAATCATGACCCAAGCCGCCGCTCTTCCCGCCGTTGACAGCGATGACACGCGCCGCGCCATCGGCTGCTTCCTGCTGGCCATCTTCCTGTTCGCGGGGATGGACACGCTCATCAAATATCTGAGCAACGGGTATCCGGTGGCGCAGCTCATGTTCGCGCGATCGGTGGTGGCGCTGGTGCTGGTCGGCAGCATTTCGGTGGCGCGCGGCGGCTGGGGCGGGATGCGCACGCGGCGGCCCTTCGCCCATGTCTTCCGTTCGCTCGCCGGGCTGCTGTCGATGGGTTGCTTCTTCTACGCCTTCAAGCATCTGCCGCTGGCCGAGGTCTATGTGCTGAGCTTCGCCGGGCCGCTGTTCATCACGGCGCTGTCCATGCCGCTGCTCGGCGAGCCGGTGGGCTGGCGGCGCTGGGCGGCGGTGCTGGTCGGGTTCGGCGGCGTGGTCGTGATGGCACGCCCGGAGGCCGACGCGCCGCTCCTGCCGATCCTCGTCGGCGTGGCCGCGGCCTTCTTCTACGCGCTGGCGATGATCGCGGTGCGCGGCCTGTCGCGGACCGAGAGCAACACGGCCATCGTCGTCTATCTGCTGCTGACCACCACGGTGGTGAGCGGCGTGGCGGCGATCCCCGACTGGGTGCAACCGGGCGGCTTCGACCTCGGGTTGATGCTTCTGGTCGGCACGCTGGGCGGGGCGGCGCAGGTGTTGATGACCCAGGCCTTCCGCCTGGGCCGCGCCGCGGTGGTGGCGCCCTTCGAGTACACGGGAATGATCTGGGCGACGCTGCTCGGCTTCCTCGTCTTCGGCGACGTGCCGACGCCCACGGTCCTGGCCGGGGCGGGGATTATCATCGCCAGCGGGCTCTACATCCTCTATCGGGAAACGCTGCGCCGCGGCGGCTGACGGCTCAGGCGGCGGCGGGAAGCGCCGGCCCGTGGTCGATGACGAGCGGAGACTCCGTCAGGGCGATGATCCGGCTGCGCTCCAGCACGCGCCGGATTCGCGGCGGGTGATTCTCGAACGCGATGGCGCCGCCCCGTTCGAGGACCGCGTTGCGCAGCGCCAGCAGAATGCCGATGCCGCAGGAATCGAGGAACTCCACCGCCCCCAGGTCGACGCACAGGGTCAGGGCCCGCGCGTCCGCGACGCGGCGGAGCAAGGGCGTCAGGCCGGGCAGCGCCGCATGGTCAACCCGCCCCGACAGGACGGCGCGCAGCCCGCAGCCGCCCCGTGCGGTGGCGAAGGGGTGCAGGGTGACGGTGCTGTGCGACGGGGTGGGCCGCATGCTTCGGGGCGACTTCCGGTTGGGGCGACGGCCCCGAGCGGGCCGGGGGCGGCGGAAGGAACCACGGGAAGCGCGACTCTCCGGTGTCTGTTGCGTTGCGAAATTGTGAAAAGGCGTCGGGCCGCCGCTTGACAGCCGCGCGCCGGGCTCACACTGTGCACACGAACGGCTGGGGTGCCTGCCGCAGGGCGGGCTGAGACCACACCCATCGAACCTGATCTGGGTCATGCCAGCGAAGGGAGCCAAGCGTTCGAGGCTGTGCCGCCGCTACACCCCTGGCCTCCTCGTCCTCGCGCGGTTCTTCGCCGGGCAGGAGGAGACACATCCATGCGGCGCTTCCTTTCCATCCTCTCGGCGACGGCCTTTTCGGCGGTTTTCTCGGCGACGCTCCTGCCGGGCGCGGCGCTGGCGGGCGAGGCCTCGGTCCCTGTGCTGGTGCCGCTGACCGGCTTCCTGTCGCTGGAAGGCACGAGCCAGCGCAACGGCGCCGTCCTGGCGCTGAAGGACGCGCCCGCGGGTGTCGCGGTGCGGTCGGAGGTGATCGACACCGGCACCTCGCCGGAGGCCGCGGTCACGGCGCTGGAGCGCGCGGCGGGCGGCAAGGTCACGGCGGTGGCGGCCAGCATGCTGGGCACGCAGATGCTGGCGATGCTGCCGCTGGCCCAGGATTACGGCATTCCGCTGGTCACCGTCTCCGGCACGGCGAGCATCACCGAGCAGAACAACCCCTGGGTCTTCCGCTTCTTCCCCGGTGACGCCGTGACCAAGGAGGCCCACGCCCGCTACGTGACGGAGGAGCTGGGCAAGAAGCGTCCGGCGGTGATCTACCAGACGACCGCCTACGGGCAGAGCGGCAAGGCCCATCTGGAGCAGGCCTTCAAGACGCTCGGCGTCGAGCCGGTGTTCGAGGAGGGGGTGGACCCCGCCGCCAAGGATCTGCTGCCGGTCCTGACCAAGGCGCTGGCGGCCAAGCCCGACGTGCTGGTGCTGCACCTGCATTCCGGCCCGACCGCCCTGTTCATCCGGCAGGCGGCGGCCAACGGGGTGGCGGTGCCCATCGTCGCCGGCTCGGCCATGCATCAGCCCAGCACCGCGGCGCTGCTGGAGCCGGCCGAGCTGAAGGGCGTTTGCGCCGAAACGGCAGCCTCGCCGATCTCCGGAGGGAGCCCGGAGATGGAGGCCTTCACCGCCGCCTACCGCGCGGCCTTCAACGCGGAGCCGGACGCCTTCGCGCTCGGCCAGTACGACAGCATCCGCATGGTGCTGGCGGCGGTGCAGGGCGGGGCGGACAGCGCGGAGGCGGTGCGCAAGGCCCTGTCCGGCGGGACCCACCAGGGCCTCGCCATGACCTACAAGTCGGACGGCAAGGGCAACATGGCCCATTCCGCGGTGATCGTCTGCTACGACGGCGCCTCGCGCGTGCCGTCGATCACCAAGCGCTACGACAACCTCACCGGCGTGGTGACCGGCATGGTGAAGTGAGCGGGCCTTGATCACCCTGCAGCTTCTCGTCAACGGCCTCGCCTTGGGTGCGGCCTACGCGCTGGTCGCGCTAGGCTTCGTGCTGGTGCTGAACGCCACCGCGGCGGTGAATTTCGCGCAGGGCGATCTCGTGATGGCCGGCGGGCTGCTCGGCGTCGCGCTGGCGCCGCATCTGCCGGGCTATCTGCCGCTGCCCGGTCTGCTCCTGCTGCCGGTGGTGCTGGTGCTGATGGCCGGGCTGGGGCTTCTGCTGGCGGTGGCGGCCTATCTGCCGCTGCGGCGGCGCCCGCCGGTGGCGGTCTTCATCAGCACCATCGCGGCGGGGATCATCCTGCAGAACGGCGCCTCCGTCCTGTTCGGGCCGGAGCCGCGGGCGGCACCGCCGCTGCTGGGCGGGGGAACGCTCGACCTCGGCGGTCTGGTGGTGGCGGAGCAGTCGCTGGCGATCATCGCCGTCGCAGCGTTGCTGATCGCCGGGCAGCAGTGGCTGTTCGGACGGACCCAGCTCGGCCGGCGCCTGCGCGCCACGGCGCAGGATCCGGAGATGGCGCGGGCCTGCGGCGTGCCGGTGACGGCGATGATCCTGATCACCTTCGCGCTGGGCACCGCCTTCGCCGGGGCGGCGGGGCTGCTGCTCGCCAACCGCTACTTCGTCACGCCGACGGCGGGCGGCGACCTGATCCTGAAGGCCTACATCGCCGTGACCATCGGCGGCTGGGGCTCGGTTCCCGGAGCGGTGGCCGGCGCGTTGCTGATCGCGCTGTTCGAGGTGGGGGTGTCGTCGGTGCTCTCCTATCCGGTGGCGCTGGGGCTGCTCTATGCGACGCTGCTGGTCATCCTGGTCGCCCGCCCGCAGGGGCTGTTCGGGGAGGCGGCGCGGCGCCGTGCGTAGGAGCGTACGCAAGTTGCGGGCGCTTGCCCCCACGCTGACCCTCCCCCGCTTCGCAGGGGAGGGGATGATGGTTGCGGCCTTGCTGGCGTACGCGCTGCTGTACGCGTCGCCGTACGGGCTGCGCGTGCTGACCGTGGCGGGGGTGTACGCGCTGGCCGCCATCGGGTTCCAGATCGTCTTCGGGCTGGGCGGGGCGCTGTCGCTGGCCCATGGCGCCTTCTTCGGGCTGGGGGCCTACGCCACCGGCATTTTGGGCAGCCAATGGGGCTGGGGCTTCGCCGCGACCTTCCCGGTGTCGCTGCTGGTGCCGCTGCTGCTGGCATTGCTGGTCGGGCTGCCGGTGCTGCGGCTGGAATCCCATTACTTCGCCCTGGCGACGCTGGGCATCGCGCAGGTCGTCCATCTGCTGGCGGTCAACAGCCCCGCCCTGACCGGCGGCGCCAATGGATTGCCGGGTGTGCCGGGCATCGTCCTGTTCGGCTGGGCGGTGCCGCGCGGCCTGCCGCTGGCGGCGGTGGTCTGGGGCTTCGTGGCGCTGGGCGGGCTGCTGGCCTGGAGGCTGGCGCGGGGACGCTGGGGGCGGGCGCTGACGCTGGTGCGCGACGACCCGCTGGCCGCCGGCACGCTGGGTCTGGACGTCGGCGGGCTGCGGCTCGCCGCCTTCGCGCTGAGCGCCGTCTATGCCGGGGCGGCGGGCGCCTTGGCCGTGCACACCCAGCGCGTCGTCTCGCCGGAGGTGCTGGAATTTCCCGTCATGGTCTCCGTCCTGACCATCGCCGTGGTCGGCGGGCGGGGGCGCGTGGCCGGGGCGATCCTGGGGGCGGTGCTGCTGCTCCACCTGCCGGAGTGGTTCCGCTTTCTGGAGCGCAGCTATCTGATCGTCTACGGCGTGGCGCTGCTCGCCACCATCGTGCTGGCGCCGCACGGGCTGACCGGCCTGCTCGACCGGCTGTTCCCGGCCCGCCCGGCGCCGTTGCCGAAGCCCGAAGCGCCGTCGGGATTGGCCATTGCGAACGGGCCTTTGCTGCGGGTGGAAGGGCTGACCAAGGGCTTCGGCGGGGTGCGGGCGGTGGACGGCGTGTCGCTGACGCTGAAGGCCGGGACCATCACCGGTCTGATCGGCCCCAATGGTTCCGGCAAGACGACGCTGGTCAACCTGATCTCCGGCCTGGAGACGCCGGACGGCGGGCGGGTGCTGATGGGGAGTGCGGATTTGGCCGGGCAGCGGCCCGACCGCATCGCCCGCGCCGGGATCGCCCGCACCTTCCAGGCGGTCAGCCTGCCGGAGGGCGCCAGCGTCCTGGCCGCCGTGGCCGCGGCGCGGCTGGAGCGCGACGGCTCGATTGCCCAGGCCGAGGCCCACGCCCTGTGGGCGCTGGAGCGGCTGGGCGCGGCGGACCTCGCCGCCAAGCCCTGCGCCGGATTGCCCGCGGCGCTGCGCCGCCGGGTGGAACTGGCCCGCGCGCTGGCTCGCCAGCCCGCCGTCCTGCTGCTCGACGAGCCGGCGGCAGGGCTGACCGACGGGGAGAAGGCGGAGTTGGCCGGCCATCTGCGCGCCATCGCCGCCACGGGCACCGCGCTGCTGGTGGTGGAGCACGACATGGGCTTCCTGCTGCCGCTCGCCGGCCATGTGCTGTGCCTTGACCAGGGGCGCCCGCTCTACGAAGGCCCGCCGGAGGGGGTGCGCAGCGACCCCGCCGTGGTCGCCGCCTATCTGGGCGAGGGGGCGCGATGAGCGAACCCCTGTTGCAGGTCGAGGGGCTGACCGCCGGCTATGGCGGGGCGATGGCGGTGGACCGCCTGTCGCTGTCCGTGGCGGCGGGGGAGGCGGTGGCCCTGCTGGGCGCCAACGGAGCGGGCAAGTCCACGCTGCTGAAGGCCATCCTCGGCCTCGTCCCGGCGACGGCCGGGCGGGTCCGGCTGGCGGGGGAGGCGATCGATGCCCTCGCCCCGGAACGGCGGGTGCGCCGTGGCCTTGGGTATGTGCCGGAGGGGCGGCGCGTCTTCCCCGGCATGAGCGTGCGCGACAACCTGGAAGTGGCGAGCTGGCTGGACCGGGCCGGGCGCGCCCGCGACCTGGAGCGCGTCTTCGCCCTGTTCCCGGCGCTGGAGGGCAAGGCGGAGGAACGGGCGTGGCGCCTGTCCGGCGGGCAACAGCAGATGCTGGCGGTGGGCCGCGCCCTGATGGGCCGCCCCCGGGTCCTGCTGCTCGACGAGCCGTCGCTCGGCCTGTCGCCCAAGCTGGCCGGGGAAGTCTTCGCCGCCGTCCGCGCCATCGCCGCGGCGGGGACGGCGGTGCTGGTCGCCGAGCAGAGCGCCGCCCGCGCCCTGTCCGCCACCGGGCGCGTCGTCCTGCTGCGGCTCGGCCGGGCGGTGCATGACGGGCCGGTGGAAACCCTCCCTGCCGAGGCGTTGCGCGACGCCTTTCTGGGCGGCTGATCCGCGGTCGCAGGGCGGCGCCGAACGCAATTCGGCATTGCGGCAACAGGCCGGGATCTTTGTCGTGACTTTCTCGTCTTGCGCTTGCCGATCCCAGACGGCGGGGCTAGCTTCCGGCGTCGCCCTGCCCGTAAGGATTACCTCTGCCATGCTGGACAAAGCCGTCGCTGCTGCACTCTCCTCCCTTCTTCTGCTGGGCGCCGCCGCCGCCCACGCCGATGGGGCGCAGGTGGCGGAGCTGGTCCCCGTCAACCCGCCAACCATGTATTACCCGGCGCCGTCCTCCGGCCCGGCGCCGGCGCCCCGCACGGTCGCTCCTTCGGCGCCGTCGGCTCCGGCCGCCGCCGATCCAACCGAGAAGACCGGGCCGGCCGAGCTCGAGGATGGCTGGGAAGGCGGCCCGTCGCGCGACCGGGACGGCAAGTTCGCCTATTGCGCCATCGAGGGCCGCTTCGACACCGGCCATGTCCTGATGATCGCGCGCAACGTCAAGGGCGAGGTCAATCTCGGCATGGGCATCCCCGGCGCCGAGCTGCCGGGCGGCGAGCAGTGGAAGGTCAAGGTCGTGGTGGACGGCAAGCTGACGCGCGAGCGCCGCGCGCTGGCGCCCAAGCCGGACATGCTGGTCATCCCCAACGGCAAGGACGAGGAACTCTACACCGCCCTGATGAACGGCAAGGAGGTGGTCTTCGCCTCCGACGCCGACCGCATGTCCTTCGCGCTGAAGGGCACCAAGAAGGTGCTCACCGATCTGAAGACCTGCGTGGACAAGGCCGGCGCCGTTCCGCCCATCGACACCCGCACCAAGAAGGTCGCGACCCGCCCCGACGAACTGCCGGAAGGGCTGGCCGACCTGCTGAAGGCGGCCGGCGTGCGCGACGTCAAGCGCGTGTCGCTGGAGAATGTGCCGAAGGGCGAGCGGCCCGCCGACATGGCCTGGCGCATCGGCCCGATCGTCGGCGGCATCCGCGAGCGGATGGTCGAGGAGGGCTCCAAGCTGGAGGATCTGTCCGCCGGCTACGTCGACGCCATGAAGAAGCGCTGCGAGGGCGGCACGCCGACCGCGTCGCTGAGCGCCGTCGAGGATCTGCCCGGCCTGATGCTGCGCACCGGCTCGGTCGATTGCGCGCTGAAGGAGGGCAAGATGCACGTCTCGCTGACTTTCTTCCTGTCGCCGGGCCGCCTCTTCACGATCCTGTTCCACGAGGCCCAGGAGGCCGACATCGGGCTGGCCGACAAGGTGCGCGACAATCTGGCGGAGGTGCTGCGCCGCCTCGCCGTGAACCCACCCTCCGCCCAGCCGTCCTCCGGCCAGTCGCCGGCCGCTCCGGTGCCGGCCCAGACGGGCAAGCCCTAAGGGGGTAGGGCCGCGCCCTGCGGTTGACGGCGCGCGGGCAGGGCACACATTGACCGGCATGCCGGACGACATGACGGGAATCCGGGGCGCCGCGGGGGATGCGGCCGGCGCCCTGACGAGAGCACGAAACCCCGGCCGGCGGTTCCTCAGGGTGCTGACACGGCGAAGCCTGCGCGACAGCGTTCTGGGCGTGCTGATGCTGGCCGGGGCCATCGGCGCCGGGGTCGGGCTGGCCGTGGCCCTGCTGCACGAGGCCGTGGTCTGGACGCAGTCTTTCGTGTTCTCGGTGGCCCATGGGCAGGATCTGGGCGAGGCCGCACTGGCCGACCCCTGGCGGACCCTGCTGGTTCCGACCATTGGCGGCCTGCTGCTCGGCGTTATGGTGAAGCTGGTGCGGCGCTGGCGCTCCAACGACATCGTCGACCCCGTCGAGGCGAACGCGCTCTACGGCGGCAAGATGTCCCTGATCGACAGCCTGCGCCTGACCCTGGCAACCCTGCTGTCGAACGGCTCCGGCGCGTCGGTGGGAATGGAGGCGGCCTACACCCAGGCGGGGGCGGGGATCGCCTCGACGCTCGGGCAAAGGCTTCATCTGCGGCGGGCGGACCTGCGCATGTTGGTCGGCTGCGGGGCGGCCGCGGCCATCTCCGCGGCCTACGGCGCGCCGCTGGCCGGCGCCTTCTACGCCTTCGAACTGGTCATGGGCGGCTACACCATCGCCACGCTGGCCCCGATCGGGGCGGCTTCGGTCGCCGCGGTGGCGGTGGCCCACTGGCTGACCGACCCGTCCCCGGCCCTGTTCTTCGGCCGTCCGGTGGCGGTGGAGGGCTGGGACTATGTGGCGTGCGGGGTCCTCGGCTTCCTGGCGGGCTGGCTCAGCATCCTCGCCATGCAGGCGGTGACGGTGGCCGAGCGCGGCTTCCGCGCGTTGCCCATCCCTGTCTGGGGGCGCCCGGCTCTGGGCGGGCTGGCGCTCGGCGCGCTGGCCTTGGCGGTGCCGCAGGTGCTGGGCGCCGGTCCCGGCGCCGACCCGTCGCAACTGGCCCGCGGGCTGGAGGCCATGGCGGTGCTGCTGGTCGCCAAGATCGTCGCGTCGGCCCTGTCGCTCGGTTCCGGCTTCCGCGGCGGGCTGTTCAGCGCCTCGCTGCTTCTCGGCGGGCTGTTCGGCGGGCTGGCCTACGGGGTGCTCGATCTGCTGGTGCCGGGGTTGGGGCTCGACCGGATGCTTCTGGTGCTGGCCGGCATGGGGGCGGTGGCCGCCGGCATCATCGGCGCGCCGGTCACCATGGTGCTTCTGGTGCTGGAGGCGACGCAGGATTTCTGGGCGGCGTCCGGCGTGCTGATCGGCGTGGTGGTGTCGACCACCGTGGTCCGGCAGGCCTTCGGCTATTCCTTCGCGACGTGGCGCTTCCACCTGCGCGGCGTGCCGATCCGCGGCGCCTACGACGTCGGCTGGGTGTCGGAGCTGACGGCGATGCGGCTGATGCGCGGCGACGTGAAGACGATCCTGACCACCCAGACGCTCGACACGCTGCGCCGCCTGCACCCGCTGGGCGCCGCCAAGACCGTCTTCGCGGTGGAGCCGGACGGGTCCTACGCCGGCATCATCGACATGGGCGCGGTGCACGACCCGTCGCTGGGCGACGAGGACGCGAAGACGCCGGTCGGCGAGCTGGCCAAGCACGCCGACGACTTCCTGCGGCCCGGCGACGACGTGCGCAGCGTGCTCAACCGCTTTTGCAGCGCCGAGGTGGAGGCCTTGCCGGTCGTGACGTCGCCCACCGACCGGCGGATCGTCGGCTACGTCACCGAGGCCTATGCCCTGCGCCGCTACAGCCAGGAGCTGGAGCGGCAGCGCGGCGAGGAACTGGGGGAACGCAGCCTCTACGGGCGGGACTGACCGTCCGGCTCGCGGTTGAAGTCCCCTCTCCCCAGAGGGGAGGGGGTTAAGAAGGCTGAATGCGAAAGCCTTGTCAGTAGACCTCCGGCACCCAGTTCTGCTTGGACTTCTTCGGCCGCTTGTAGCCGTCGTCGCTCTGCCGCGGCGGCAGGTCCAGCTCGACCGGGGCGATGTCCTGGTAGGGGATCTGCTGCAGCAGGTGGCTGATGCAGTTCAGCCGCGCCTTCTTCTTGTCGTCCGCGTCGACGATGTACCAGGGCGTCAGCTTCTTGTCGGTGTGCTCCAGCATGGCGTCCTTGGCCTTGGAGTACTCGACCCAGTGCTTGCGCGATTCGAGGTCCATCGGGCTGAGCTTCCAGCGCTTGATCGGGTTGCGCATCCGCTCGGTGAAGCGCTTCTCCTGCTCCTCGTCGCTGACCGAGAACCAGTATTTGATCAGGATGATGCCGGACTTGACGAGCATCTCCTCGAACAGCGGGCAGGCGCGCAGGAACTCCTGGTACTCCGCGTCGGTGCAGAAGCCCATGACATGCTCGACGCCGGCACGGTTGTACCAGCTGCGATCGAACAGGACGATCTCACCCTTGGCGGGAAGCTGCGCCACATAGCGCTGGAAGTACCATTGCCCGCGTTCCTTCTCGGTCGGCGTGCCGAGCGCCACGATCCGGCAGACGCGGGGGTTGAGGCTTTCGGTGATGCGCTTGATGACGCCGCCCTTGCCGGCCGCATCGCGCCCCTCGAACAGCACGCAGACCTTCAGGCCGTTGACCCGCACCCACTCCTGCAGCTTGATCAGCTCGAACTGCAGGCGGGCCAGTTCATCGATGTACTTCACCTTCTTGCCGTCCTTCGCCGGCTTGCCGCCGCTCAGGTCGCGCCAGTGGGATTCGATGGCCGCGACCTCCTTGGCGTCGCGCAGCACCTCGCCGCCGGTGGCCGGCACGCCGAGCCCGAGGTCCTTCAGCTTCAGCGCCTTGCGCTTCTTCCGCGGCTTGTCCTCCGCCCCGGCCCCGGCACCCGTCTTGACCTCGTCCATCGAACACACCCTGCTTATTGTTGTCCCCGCCAACCAACGCTAGGAGATGCCGGCGCGTCAGGCAACCGCCCGCGCGCCCACCGCGACGAAGTGACCGAGGCCAGGGCGCCGGGGGAGGGGCGGTCAGTCCTTCGCGTTCGTGTCGAAGGTCAGGTGGACGCCCAGAACCTCCGCAGCGATCCGGGCGACGGTCAGGTCGATGGGCGGCGGGGCGACGTTGACGCCACGGCTCAGCGCCTCGGTCACGATCTCCATCACCTTCAGGCGGGCGTGCCATTTGGAGTTGGCGGGAACCGCCTGCCAGGGCGCCGTCTCGGTCGAGGTCTTGTCGAACATCGCCTCGATGGCCTTGCTGTAGTCGTCCCAGCGGGAGCGGTTGCGCAGATCCTCCTCGGTCAGCTTCCAGCGCTTGTAGGGGTTGCTCAGCCGCTCGCGGAAGCGGTTGAGCTGCTCGTCCGGCGTGATGTGCATGAAGATCTTGATGATGCGGACCCCGTCGTCGGTCAGCATCTTCTCGAACTGGTTGATCTCGTCGTAGGCGCGCTTCCACTGCTCCTTCTCGGCGAAGCCCTCCACCCGCTCCACCAGCACGCGGCCGTACCAGGAGCGGTCGAAGATGGCGAAGGTGCCGGGGGCGGGCAGCTTGGTCCAGAAGCGGTAGAGATAGTGCTTGCCCTGCTCGTCCGCCGCCGGGGCGCCGATCGGCCAGACATGGAAGCCGCGGGGGTCGAGCGGTTCGGTCAGGCGGCGGATGCAGCCGCCCTTGCCGGCGGCATCCCAGCCCTCGAACACCAGGATGGCGCGGCGCTTCTCGTGCCAATAGGTCTGCTGGATGTGCAGCAGGTCCTTCTGAAGTTTGGCGAGGCGGCGTTCGTAGTCGTCCTTGCTGCCGATGCCTTCCGCCGTCATATCGAGCTTGTCGAGACGGATCTTGCCGTTTCCGTTGCCCATGCACGCACCTTTCGAAATGTCTGGCCCAAGTGTCAGGTTTCGGAACCTTCGCGCTTCGCAGGGGTTGAGCGCGTGCGCCCCGCAGGGCGCGCGTTGCAACCTCGCGATGGTCCTTCCGGTGATGGTCCTTCGGCCGTTAACGGCCTGTCGGACGATCCACGGGAGGCGCCACGCTTGTCAACCAGCGGCGACCGGCTGGCGTGCCGCTGCCGACCAGGAGGAATTCCCCGATGGCCACCGCCGGACCGCGCATCTACAACCTGTTTCCCACGCTCGTCGGCCCGATGCGCGACTGGGCCGGGCACCTGCCCCGCATCCAGGGCATGGGCTTCGACTGGCTGTTCCTGAACCCGATCCATTATCCCGGCTTCTCCGGCAGCCTCTACGCCGTGAAGGACTATTACCGGCTGCACGACCGCATCCAGGGCGGCGCGCCGGAGCATCCGGACGAGCTGCTGCGCGGCTTCATCGCCGAGGCGGGGCGGCACGGCCAGTCGGTCATGCTCGACCTCGTCATCAACCACACCGCTAAGGACGCGATCCTGGTCGGCGAGCATCCGGACTGGTACCGGCGCGACGGCAACGGCGACCTCTACAGCCCGCGGGCCGTCGACCCGGTGGACCCGTCGCGGGTGACCATCTGGGGCGACCTCGCCATGCTCGACTACGAGCGGGCCGATGTGCGGGCGGGGCTGACCGACTATTGGACGCGGTACCTGCGTCATTTCATCGGGCTGGGCGTGAAGGGCTTCCGCTGCGACGCCGCCTACCAGATCCCGGCGGAGGTGTGGAAGACGCTGATCGACCGCTCCCGCGAGGCCGATCCGGAGGTGAAATTCTTCGCCGAGACGCTGGGCTGCACGGTGGAGCAGGTGCGCGACCTGTGTGGGGCGGGCTTCGACTTCCTGTTCAACAGCGCCAAATGGTGGGACTTCAAGTCCGACTGGCTGCTCGACCAGTATGACGAGTTCCGCTGGATCGCCCCGTCCATCGCCTTTCCGGAGAGCCACGACACCGACCGTCTGGCGGCGGAGGTCGGCAGCCAGGACAGCGAACGGCTGGCCGCCCAGTTGAAGATGCATTACCTGTTCGCCGCCTCCTTCTCGACCGGCGTGATGATGCCGGTGGGCTACGAATACGGCTTCACCCGCAAGCTCGACGTGGTGAGCACGACGCCGGACGACTGGGAGCAGCCGAAGCTGGACCTGACCGGCTTCATCAGGGCGGTCAACGCCATGAAGGCGGACAGCCCGGCGCTGAACGTCGAAGGGCCGCAGCGGCGCGTCACCTCACCCCACAACCCGGTGATCGGGCTGATCCGCGAGACCAGCGGCTGGGCCAACGGGAGCGGGGAGGGCTGTTCCGTCCTGCTCATCAACCCCGATGAGAACCAGCCCCACGCCATCGACCCCGGCCCGCTGCTGGCCAGCAGCGGCGGCGGCTTCGCCGACTTCGAGGACGTGACCCCGGAGGTGGCGCCGCTGCCCTTCGAGCCGGGCCGCGACCTGCGCCTGCGCCCGCTGGAGATGCGCGTCTTCCGCGCCCGTCCGGCGCAGAGCCGCCCCATCGAGCTGAACCATCTGGGCGAACGCGGGGCGGAGCATGACTCCGCCACCCGCGCCTGGATGGACGAGCTGGCGGCGCGACGCGTCACCATCGAGAACGTCTATCCCGAGCTGGACGGCGGGCGCTTCCCGGTCAAGCGGGTGGTCGGCGACGTGATGGAGGTGTGGGCGGACATCTACACCGACGGCACCTTCGTCCTCGGCGCCGCCGTCACCTACCGCCCGGTCGACGAGGAGGAGTGGCGCGAGGTGCCCATGACCTTCGTCGACAACGACCGCTGGATGGGCAAGCTGCCGCTGACCCGCAACACGCGCTACCAGTACAGCATCCTGGCGTGGCGCGACGTCTGGGAGAGCTGGCGCGCCGACTTCAAGAAGAAGAACGACGCGGGGCTCGACGTCGGGCTGGAACTGATCGAGGGCCGCCGCTTCGTCGAGCACGCGGTCGGGCTGAACCGGGGCGAGGACGGGGGCGAGGGCCGCGCCGCGTTGGAGCGGGTGGTCGAACGGATGACCACCCTGCAAGGCGCGGAGTTGACCGCCTACGCCCTGTCGGACGAACCGCGCCAGGCCATGGCGAAGTATGGGGAGCGGCAGTATCTGTCCCGCTACGGCTGCGACCTGGAGGTCTATGTGGACCGCACCGCGGCCCGCTACTCCGCGTGGTTCGAGATCTTCCCGCGCTCGGCCTCCCCGGACCCGTCACGGCCCGGCACCTTCGACGACGTGTCGAACATGCTGCCCTTCATCCGCGGCATGGGCTTCGACGTTCTCTATTTCCCGCCGATCCACCCGATCGGGCGCAGCTTCCGCAAGGGGCGCAACAACACGCTGAACCCCGGCCCGAACGATCCCGGCGTGCCCTACGCCATCGGTGCCTCGGAGGGCGGGCACGCCGACATCGACCCGATGATCGGCGACTTCGAGGGTTTCCGCCGGCTGGTCAAGGAGGCGCGGCGGCATGGGATCGAGATCGCGCTGGACTTCGCCGTCCAGTGCTCCCCCGACCATCCATGGATCAAGTCGCACCCGCAGTGGTTCTACTGGCGCCCCGACGGCACGATCCGCTACGCCGAGAACCCGCCCAAGAAATACCAGGACATCGTCAACGTCAGCTTCTACCGCGAATCCTACCCGGACCTGTGGTACGCGCTGCGCGACGTGGTTCTGTTCTGGTGCGACGAGGGTGTGCGCATCTTCCGCGTCGACAACCCGCACACCAAGCCCTTCCCCTTCTGGGAATGGATGATCCGGGAGGTGCAGGACCGCTTCCCCGACGCGCTGTTCCTCGCCGAAGCCTTCACCCGGCCCAAGCTGATGCGGCGGCTGGCGAAGATCGGCTTCACCCAATCCTACAGCTACTTCACGTGGCGCAACACCAAGGCGGAACTGACCGAGTATCTGACGGAGCTGACCCAGGGCGAATCCAAGGACTACATGCAGCCCAACTTCTTCGCCAACACGCCGGACATCCTGCCGCCGATCCTGGTCCATGGCAGGCGACCGGCGCACATGATGCGCGCCGTGCTGGCCAGCACCTTGTCGGGCGTCTACGGGCTCTACGCCCCGTATTTCGTCTGCGAGGCCGACCCCTACCCGGGCAAGGAAGAGTACAACCACTCCGAAAAATACGAGATCCGGCACTGGGATTGGAACAAGCCCGGCAACATCGTCGACTACGTGACGCGGCTGAACAAGATCCGCGCGGAGAACCCGGCGCTTCATAAGTTCACGAACCTGAAATTCTACAACGCCTACGACGACAACATCCTGCTCTACGGCAAGATGACCGAGAGCAAGGACAACGTCATCCTGATCGCGGTGAACCTCGACCCGCACAATGGCCATGGCGGCACCATCGAGGTTCCGCTGTGGGAACTGGGGCTGGACGACGGTGCGCATGTCCAGGTGGAGGACCTGTTCACCGGACAGCGCTTCACCTGGATCGGCAAGTTCCAGCATGTCTGGCTGGACCCGCAGCAGAACCCGGCGGCGATCTGGCGCATCCGTCCGCCGGGGCGGTGAGGGAAGGGGGAGTGGTCGCGACGGGCCCCCCACCCAACCCTCCCCCTGCTTCGCAGGGGAGGGCTTATCTCCTCCCCCTGCGTCAGCTCTCGCGCAAACCGGAGGTTTGCGCTGACGCGGCAGGCGGACCTCCGGTCCGCCGAGAGCGGGGGGAGGTTAGGGAGGCGGGCGTCGCGACCACCTGCCCACCCCACCACCGCTTCACCGAAACTCTGGCATTCCCGCCCAACCCAAGCTAGAACCCGGCCGGTCCGTGACGGTTCTTCCTTGTGGGGGACGGGTGCAGTACCGACTCGACGACGAGGCGTCCCTGTGTTCGATCGACATCCTGGCTCAGGCGGTCGAGCGCATCTGCGTCAAAGGCGTGCTGGAACTGCGCATGCTGCGCAACGCGCTCCGCGAGGCCTCCATCAGTCCGAGCCCCGACGCGGTCAAGTTCGCCTTCGCCATGTTCTTACGGGTGGACGGCGACTACCGCCGTCTGATCGCGCATGAGGCGCTGACTCTCGCGACCGAGCAGCGGGGGCGTTACGCCGCCCCCCGGCCGCGGGCGGTGCGTCGCCCGCGGATGCTGTGACAGGTCACCGTTCTCAGGCCACCGCTGGCGCGAAATCCATAGTGGGCACCACCAGCGTCTCCACCGCCGGGCGGGCGAACAGATAGCCCTGCATCAGCGTGATCCCCAGGTCGCGCAGCGCCTTCGCCTCGCCGGGTGTTTCGATGCCCTCGGCCACCGGGGTGATGCCGAGATCGCGGCACACGGTGAGGATCGCGCTGACGATGCTGCGGCGGGCGCGGTCGGTGTCGATGGAGCGGGTCAACTCCATGTCCAGCTTGATGATGTCCGGCTGGAACTCGGCGAGCAGGTTCAGGCCGGAATAACCCGAGCCGAAATCGTCGATGGCGGTGTGGAAGCCCTGGCGCTTGTATTCGGTGAAGATCGACTTCAGATGGGCGCCGTCGACGACCCGCTCGTTCTCCGTCACCTCGAAGATGATGCGCTCCGGCGGGAAGCCGGTGCGCTTGGCGGCGGCGAGCGTGGCGCGGATGCAGGCTTCGGGCTGATAGACGGCGTTGGGCAGGAAATTGATCGACAGCCGGGTGTCAGGTTGCTGGCCCATGCCGAGGCTGGCGGCCAGCTCGATGGCCTTGACCCGACAGGCTTGGTCGAAGGCGTAGCGGTTGGCCTCGGTCACTTGGCCCAGCACCCAACCGGCCCCCTGGCCGTCGAGGCCGCGCACCAGCGCCTCGTGCGCCCACGGCCGTCCGCCGCCGCCGACATCGACGATCGGCTGGAAGGCCATGGTGAAGTCGAACCCCAATCCCTCGCTGCACTGCCCGCCGCACCCGCCGCCCTTGATCCGCTCCGCCGTCATGCCCGTTTCTTTCGTGGGGTGATTCTATGTTAATTCATTATAGCACGTATATTGTCTCAAATTTATTCGACGCAAGGTGTGACATCGGGTCTGGAAATAGGGCCTATGACGTCGTTACTCCGTTCTTCGTCATTCCGCAGCGGTTTTACTATGCGTCTGGATCGCGGTCCATACGGACAGCGGGGTCGCCGGCATGTCGATGTGGTCGATTCCATACTCCGACAGCGCGTCCACCAGGGCGTTGATGACCGCGGGCGGTGCCCCGATGGCCCCGGCCTCGCCGGCGCCCTTCATGCCCAGCGCGTTGGTGGTGCTGGGCACGCAATTCAGCTTGATGCGGATGTCCGGCACATCCACCGCGCGTGGCATCTGGTAGTCCATGAAGGAGCCGCTGAGCAGCTGGCCGCTGTCCGGATCGAACACCACCCGTTCCTGAAGCGCCTGCCCGATGCCCTGGGCGACGCCGCCATGGACCTGACCCATGACCAGCAGCGGGTTCACCACCGTGCCGAAATCGTCGACGACGGTGTAGCCGACGACCTCGACCACCCCGGTTTCGGGATCGACCTCGACTTCCGCCACATGGCAGCCGTTGGGGAAGGTGTTGGCGGGCGGGGTCCAGCGGGCCACCTCGGTGAAGGCGATGGGGCCTTGCGCGGCGGCTTTGGCGGCCACCTCCTTGAAGGAGACGCTGCGGTCGGTGCCGACGACGCTGAAACGGCCCTCGACGAACTCGACGTCCACCGCGGCGGTCTCCAGCAGGTCGGCGGCGACCTCGGTCGCCTTGGTCACCACGCGCGCGGCACCCTCGGCCAGCGCCGCCCCGCCCACCGGGACGGAGCGGGAACCGCCGGTGCCGGCCCCCCAGGACACGCGGTCGGTGTCGCCCTGGATCACCTCGACATCCTCCGGCGGGACGCCCAGCCGGTCGGCGATGATCTGCTTGTAGGCGGTCTCGTGGCCCTGGCCGTTGGTCTGGGTGCCAATCATCAGGACGATGCGCCCGTCGCCGTTGACCTGCACCGTCGCCTGCTCCGCGCCGCCGCCCGCGCAGGCCTCGATGTAGGTGGCGATCCCCGCCCCGCGCAGTTTTCCGCGCGCCTTCGCCGCCGCCTTGCGGGCGGGAAGGCCGGCGTGGTCGGACAGCTCCAGCCCGTCGCGCAGATTCTGCTCGAATTCGCCGGTGTCGTAGGTCTGGCCCATCGGGGTGGCGTAGGGCATGGCGCCGGGCGGGATGAAGTTGCGCCGCCGGATCTCCGCCGGGCCGAGGCCGGTGACGCGCCCGGCGTGGTCGATCAGCCGTTCCAGCAGATAGGCCGCCTCCGGACGACCGGCGCCGCGGTAGGCGTCGACCGGCTGGGTGTTGGTGAAGACGCCCTTCACCCGCACATAGACCGCCGGCGTGGTGTAGGAGCCGACGAGCATCGCCGACCCGGCGTCGGTCGGAATGAAGGGGCCGTAGTTCGACAGATAGGCGCCGAGATTGGCGACCGTGTCCACCCGCAGCCCGAGGAAGCGCCCGTCGCCGTCCAGCGCCAGCCGGGCGCGGCTGACATGGTCGCGCCCGTGGTCGTCGCTGAGGAAGCCCTCGGTCCGCTCCGCCGCCCACTTCACCGGCCGGTTCAGGCGGCGCGCGGCGAACAGGCAGACCATGTATTCCGGGTAGTTGAACAGCTTCATGCCGAAGCCGCCGCCGACGTCGGTGGTGACGACGCGGAATTTCTCCTCCGGCAGGCCGAACAGCTGGGCGAATTGCTTGCGCAGCCCGTGCACGCCTTGGCTGGTGACGTAAATGACCAGCCGGCCGGTCTCCGGCTCCACCGCGGCGAGGCAGGCGCGGCCCTCCATCGGGTTGGCGACGACGCGGTTGTTGACGATCTCCAGCTCCACCACGCGGGCGGCCTTGGCAATCGCCGACTCCACCGCCGCCTCCTCGCCCTGTTCCCAGTCGAAGCAGAGGTTGCCCGGCGCCTCGTCCCACACCTGCGGGCGGCCCGCCTCCAGAGCCTCCGCCGTGCCGGTGACGGCGGGACGGTCGTCGTAATCGACCATCACCAGCTCCGCCGCGTCGCGGGCGGCGTCCAGTGTTTCTGCCACCACCACGGCGACCGGATCGCCGACGTGGCGCGCCCGTCCCTTGGCCAACGCCGGGCGGGGCGGGGCGACGTAGGGGGAACCGTCGCGCTGGGTCAGCGCCGCGGCGCAGGGGATCGGCTGGACGCCGTCGGCCTCCAGGTCGGCGACGGTGAAGACGCCGAGCACTCCCGGCTGCGCCGCCGCCTCCGCCGCGTCGATGCCGCGGATGTCGGCGTGGGCGTGGGGGGAGCGCACGAAGACCGCGTGGGTCTGGCCGGGAAGCGACACGTCGTCGGTGTAGCGCCCGCCGCCGGTCAGCAGGCGCGCGTCTTCGGTGCGGGGGACCGGCTGGCCGATGCCGAACTTCATCATGGGGCGGGGTCTTTCCTGTTGCGCGGGCCTGTCGCGTGGAGAAACACCCGGAGAAGATAGGCGGAGCCTTGGCCGGCGAAAACCCTCGGTAGGGCATAAGCCGGCGGTGGCGTGGGGGCGCCGGGCCACCTATTCTTAGGCCATGTGCGGACGCATGATACTCGCCACGCCGGCCGCGGAGGTCCAGCGGCTGTTCGGCTTCCCCGAACTGCCGAACCTCCAGCCCCGCTGGAACGTGGCTCCCACCCAACCGGTGCCCGCCGTGCGGCGGGAGGAGGATGGGCGCCATCTGGTCACCCTGCGCTGGGGCCTCGTGCCCTTCTGGGCGGACGACCCGTCCATCGGCGCGCGGCTGATCAACGCGCGCGGAGAGACGCTGGCCGAGAAGCCGTCCTTCCGGGAGGCCTTCCGCAAGCGGCGCTGCCTGGTTCCCGTGGACGGATTCTATGAGTGGAAGGCCGAGGGCAAGCGCAAGCAGGGCTATGCCATCCGCCGCCGCGACCGCGCGCCCTTCGCCTTCGCCGGCCTGTGGGAGCGCTGGAACGGCCCGAAGGGCGGCCCGGCCCTCGCGGAGCCGCTGGAGACGCTGACCATCGTCACCACCACGGCGAACGCGGTGCTGAAGCCGCTGCACGATCGCATGCCGGTGATCCTCGACGAGACGAACTGGGACCTGTGGCTGGACCCCGCCGCCCCGCTGCCGGTGCTGGAAGGGCTTCTGAAGCCGGCGCCCGACGCGTTGCTGGAAACCCACCCGGTGGGACCGCGCGTCAACAACGTGCGCAACGACGACGAGGCGTGCGCGGCTCCCTTCGACGATGCACCACCCGATGACGCGCCGACCCTGTTCTGAATGGTTCGCTCCTTTGGTAGCGATTCTCGTCTTGTGCTCAACCGAAACGGTGTATGCCCAGGGAGGGACGACCAAAGGCAAGGTCGCCAACACCCCCAATGAAACGCTAAAAGGGCAGGGTGTCGCGATGGAGGGCGACACGCTGTCCATCAAGGGCACGCCGGTTCGCCTGATGGGAGTCGACGCGCCCGATGTCGGGCAGAAATGCCGGAACCGTTACGGGCATGAGCTGGACTGCTTCCGCATCGCCACGGCGGTGCTGGCGGGCCTGATCAAGGACCAGGAGGTGACCTGCACCATCGCCGAACGCGACCGCAACGGCCAGCAATTGGGCGAATGCCGGGTGCTCGGCGTCGATCTGGGGGCGGCCATGGTGGCGCGCGGCTGGGCCTTCGCCTACCGCAGCCTGTCGCCGGCCTACACTTCCAGCGAGGCCTTCGCGCAGAGCCGCCGGCTGGGCTTGTGGGCCGGTCAGGTGGAGAAGCCCTGGCAGTGGCGATCGCGCCAGCAGCGTGAGCAGGCGCGGTAGGCCCAGCGATGCGGTTCGGCCATCTGGCCTCTGCCAACGGGGGAAGGGGGACTCGGCCTTTTTTTCGGTTCGCCCTCCTTGGGGGGCGTGATAGTGTTTCAGAGTGTTAACAAGTTATTAATTAAGCCGACCGGCCAGCGCCCCTCGGTGCCGAAGGCCGGACGGACCCACCCACCGGCGCGGAAGAACGGGTCATGCGAGTCTACGCACGCCAGCTTTACGATCATCTCCCCTACCTGCGCCGCTACGCACGCGCGCTGACCGGAGCGACCGAACGCGGTGACGATCTCGTGACGCGCTGCGTCGAGGTCGCCGTGATGGCCCCGTCCCGCTTCGGGTTGGAAGCCGGGGCGCGGGTGCCGCTCTACGCCCTGCTGAATCTGCTGTTCGACGAGGACGGGGACGGGTTGCCGTCGCCGTCGCCGCACCCCATCGAACGGGCTCTGGCCTCTCTGCCGGAGGGCGAGCGGCGCATGTATCTGCTGATCACGCTGGAGGGGCTGACGGTCCCCGAAGCCGCCCAGGTGCTCCAGCTTCCCGCGCCGGAAGCCCAGGAGCGGCTGACCGTCGCCCGCGACAAGGTGCGCAACGCCCTGACCCAGCGGGTCCTGGTGGTGGAGGACAACCCGATCCTGGCGATGGAGATCGGCTCGCTGGTCACCGATATGGGCCACGTCGTCTGCGGCACCGCCAACAACGAGCAGGAGGCCCTGGAACTGCTGGAGGCCGAGAAGCCGACGCTGGCCCTGCTGGACGTCCGGCTGGCCGACGGCGGCAGCGGGGTGGAGGTCGCCCGCCGGCTGCGCCAGAAGCGCGCCATGCGGACCATCTTTGTCACGGCCTTCGACGGTGACCTGGAGGAGGCGGACGCTCGCCACCTCGGCCAGATCGTCCGCAAGCCTTTCACCAACGAGGCGATCCAGGCCGCGATCTCCCGCGCGGTCTTCATGCCGAGCCCGGTGGCCCTGGCGTAAACCGCGGCTTGCCTTGAAAACGAAAGGGCGGCCCCGTCGGGCCGCCCTTTGCATGTGCGGTGTGGTTTGCCGCTGCCTCAGACGGTGGTGCGGCGCCCGGCGATCATGCGGTAGATGGCCAGGATGATGATGGCGCCGACGATGGCGCCGATGAAGCCGGCCCCTTCGCCCGCCCGGTACCAGCCCACGGCCTCGCCCAGATAGGTGGCGACGAAGGCACCCGCGATGCCGAGCAGCGTGGTGATGATGAAGCCGCCCGGATCACGGCCCGGCATCAGGAACTTGGCGACGATGCCGGCCAGGAAGCCGATGATGATCGTCCACAGAATACCCATAACCTCTCTCCCTCCAGTATCGATGTCCTCGATCCCACGCAGCCATAACGCCCAAAACGGCGTTTGGTTCTGCCCGAAGGAGGACCCCCTTGCGGATAAACCCACCTGGAGCATGGCCGGGAGGGAGAAGGGTTAGGGGTGGAATCAGCTCCGCAGGGCGCGGATGTTGGCGGCGTAGCGGTCCGGTCCGCCGGTGAAGGTGGCGGTTCCGGCGACCAGAACGTCGGCGCCCGCCTCGATGGCGATGCGGGCGGTCTCGCCGTTGATCCCGCCGTCCACCTGGAGGTCGATGGGCTTGCCCAGCGCGTCGATGCGGCGCCGCAGCTCATGAATCTTGGAAAGCTGGCTGGCGATGAAGTTCTGCCCGCCGAAGCCGGGGTTGACCGTCATGACCAGAACCAGGTCGAGGTCCTCCAGCAGATAGTCGACGGCCTCCAGCGGGGTGGCCGGGTTCAACGACAGGCCGGCCTTCTTGCCCAGCGACTTGATTAGCTGGATGGTGCGGTGGACGTGCGCGCCGGCCTCCGGATGGACGGTGATGATGTCGGCGCCGGCGTCGGCGAAGGCGGCGATGTAAGGGTCCACCGGGGAGATCATCAGGTGCACGTCGAAGGGCTTCGCCGTGTGCGGGCGCAGCGCCTTCACCACCGCCGGGCCGATGGTGATGTTGGGGACGAAATGGCCGTCCATCACGTCGATGTGGATGTAGTCGGCGCCCGCCGCGTCGATGGCGCGCACTTCCTCGCCCAGCCGGGCGAAATCGGCGGAGAGGATGGACGGGGCGATCTTGACCGGGCGCATGGCGGAAATCCTTGGCGTGAACGGTGCGGGGAAGGGCGGTGGAAAATCCGCCTTCCCATACCACGGCTCCCCCGCCGCCCCAACCCCTCTCGCCGTCTGGAAGACACTGTCAGGCCGGCTTGCAGCCGGGCTTCAGCCCAGGATCGCTGGAAAAGCTGCCGTCGTCCGCCGGGTCGCTTCCCGCGCCATATCCGGCGTTGAGCATCCCCTCCAGCGCCTCCAGCCGGGGGGTGGTGGCGGCGAAGGCGTCGCGCTCCACCGCGCGGTAATGCTCGATCACCCGTTCGCCGAAGGCGGTCAGCGCGGTCCCGCCGCCGTGCTTGCCGCCCACCGCGGCGGAGACCACCGGCTCGGCGAAGATGCGGTTGAGGTCGTCGACCAGCAGCCATGCGCGGCGGTAGGACATGTCCAGGGTCCGCGCCGCGGCGGAGATGGAGCCGGTTTCCCGGATCCGCTCCAGCAGCATGATCTTGCCCGGCCCGACCGAGCCGCCGGTGTCGAAGTCGATGCGGATGCGCAGGCGGGTCATGGCGGCGTCCAAGACAGAATCGCCCCGCCGGTCCCCGCCCGGCCTCTGCCCCCTTTCACCCCAGTCATGCGCGCTCCTCCGCTCCCTTGAGGGGGGAGACTGACCGTCCCCCACCCAAAAGGCAAGGCGCGGATCAGAAGCCGGCCAGCACGATCTTGCCCTTGGCCCGCCCGCTTTCGAGCAGGGCGTGGGCGCGCGTCAGGTTGGCGGCGTTGATGGTGCCGAACGTCTCGGCTAGCGTCGTGCGGACGGTGCCGGCGTCGACGAGGCGCGACACCTCGCTGAGCAGCGCGTGCTGGGCGGCGATGTCGGCGGTGCCGAACACCGGCCGGGTGAACATGAACTCCCAGTGCAGCGACACGCTCTTGCGCTTCAGCACCATGACGTCCAGCCCCGCCGGATCGTCGATCAGCGCGACGCGGCCCTGCGGGGCGATCAGGGCGGCGATCTCCGGCAGATGGGCGCCGGTGTCGTTGGTCGAGAAGACGAAGGCCGGGGCGCCGATGCCCAGAGCCTCCACTTGCGCGGCCAGCGGCTTGCGGTGGTCGACGACATGGTGGGCGCCCAGATCGCGGCACCAGGCCTGCGTCTCCTCGCGGGAGGCGGTGGCGATGACCGTCAGGTCGGTCAACTGCCGGGCGAGCTGGATGGCGATGGAGCCGACGCCGCCGGCCCCGCCGACGATCAGGATGGCGTTCGCCGCCCCCGGCACCGGGCGCCGCACGTCCAGCCGGTCGAACATGGCTTCCCACGCGGTGATGCTGGTCAGCGGCAGCGCCGCGGCCTGGGCGAAGTCGAGGCTGGCCGGCTTCGGCCCGACGATGCGCTCGTCCACCAGATGAAACTCGGCGTTGGTGCCGTCGCGGTCGATGGCCCCGGCGTAGAAGACGGCGTCGCCCGGCTTGAACAGCGTGGCCTGCGGCCCGGCGGCCACCACGACACCGGCGGCGTCCCAGCCCAGCACCTTCATGGCGCCCGGCGCGGGGGGCATGTTGCGGCGGACCTTGGTGTCCACGGGGTTGACCGAGACGGCCTTGATCTCGACCAGCAGGTCGCGGCCCCGGGGCTCGGGACGGGGACGCTCCACGTCGATCAGGGCGTTGGGGGCGTCGATGGGCAGGGATCGGGTGAAGGCGACGGCGCGCATGGCCTGAAGTCCTTGTGCTTGTTGTTGGGTGCTTGGTGTTGCCTGCTTGTTGCGGCGTGTTGTGCTCTGCCGACAGACTTGCGCCTTGCAGCACCAGGGCGCAAGAATGCACATGAAACGCACATAGTGTCGAAAAGGATACCGTCATGGCCCGCGTCCCGCACGCCAACCTGGACTGCTCGCCGGGCTGCCCGGTGGAGGGCGTCCTCGCCCTCATCGGCGGGAAGTGGAAGGGGCTGATCCTCTACCATCTGCTGGACGGCACGCTGCGCTTCAACGAAATCCGCCGCCGCGTGCCGAACGTCACCCAGCGCATGCTGACCACCCAGCTCCGCGAGCTGGAGGCGGACGGGCTGCTGGTCCGCACCGTCTACGCGGAGGTGCCGCCGCGCGTCGAATACAGCCTGTCGCCGCGCGGGCGCAGCCTGGAGCCGATCATCCTGGCGCTGAAGGCCTGGGGCGAGGAGCATCTGCGCCCCGCCGCCGCGGTTTCCGACGCCGCCTCTGCCGCTGTCGCCGCGGCATGAGCGCCTTCGTCCCGCCGCCCCCGCAGCGTCCCTGGGGGCACCGCCTGTTCTTCCCTGCCGCCGCCCTCTACGGGGCGCTCAGCGTCCCGCTGTGGGTGGCCGGCTACTTCGGCTGGCTCGGCATCGGCTGGACGCCGGCGCTGCACGCGCACGAGATGCTGATGGGCTACGCCCTTGCGGTGGTCGGCGGCTTCCTGCTGACGCGGCCGTCCGGCGTGGCGCTGAGCATCGCCTTCGCCGCGTGGCTGGCCGGGCGGCTGGCGGTGCTGGTCGGACTGCCGCCGGAGATCGCGGCGCCGCTGGCGCTGGCCTATCCGGTGACGCTGTTCGTGGTCGCCGGCGTTCCCTTTCTGCGCGCCGCCAAGAGCGGCCACAACAGGCTGTTCGGCCCGGTGATCGGCGCCTTCGCGCTGGCCGAGGCGCTGGTCTGGTGGGGCGGCGACGGCGGGCGGACGGGCGCGCTGTTCGCGCTGCATCTCGTCGGCATCCTGATGCTGGTGATGGGCGGGCGCATCATCCCCTCCGCCACGGCGGGCGAGTTGCGCAAGCAGGGCGGGACGCTGGTGGAGCGGGTGCAGCCGCGCCTGGAATGGGCGGGCGTCGCCGGGGCGGTGCTGGCCGCCCTGACCGTGGCCGCCGGGGTGGCGAGCGGTCCGCTGGCCTGGATCGGGGCGGCGGGCGCGGCGCTTGCCGGGCTGACCGCCTGGGCGCGCCTGGCGCGCTGGCGGACCGGCGCCGTGCTGGGGCGTCCGGACCTGTGGAGCCTGCATCTGGGGTACGGTTGGCTCGGGCTCGGCTGGCTGTTCCTGGGCGTCGAGCGGGTGGCCCCGCTGACCGGCGGGGCGGGCTGGCACGTGATCGGCGCGGGCGCGCTCGGCACGCTGGCAGCCTCGATGATGGTGCGCGCGACCCTGCAGCGGGAGGCGATGCCGCCGGACTTCTCCCGGCCCGCCACCGCTGCCATCGCTCTGGTCGGGCTGGCCGCCGCGCTGCGCGTCGCCGCGGCCAGCACGGCGCCGGACCTGCTGATGCCTGCGGCGGCGCTGGCCTGGATGGGAGCGCACCTGTTGGTGCTGTGGGTGCTGCTGCGCGTGCCGAAGCGGATCAGGGCCTGACCCATCCGCACTTGACGCTCCCCGCTGCGCCCCCGACACTCCGACGCAACGGCCTTGGCCAAGGGCCATGAGGAGGCGGGCAAACCCGCAAGGGGGGATCATGAGCGACGCGTTGGAACCGGCCCGCAGCGCGGGCGTCGTCGGACTCGGCTCCATGGGCATGGGGGTGGCGCTGTCGCTGCTGCGCGCCGGCTTCCGGGTCGTCGGCTGCGACCTCGACGCCGCCAAATGCATGAGCCTCGTCACCCACGGCGGGGAGGCCGCTGGATCGCCCGCCGACGTCGGGCGCCGGGTGGACCGCGTCATGGTCCTGGTCGCCACGGCGGAGCAGGCGGAGGAGGTGCTGTTCGGCACCGAGGGCGTGGCCGGCACGCTGCCGAAGGGCGGCGTGGTCGTCCTGTCCACCAGCGTCCCGCCGGACATGGCCGCCGCCGTCGGGTGCCGCCTCGCCGAGCGGGACCTGCTGATGCTCGACGCGCCGGTCGGCGGCGGCCCGGTGCGGGCGGCGGAGGGCCGCATGGTGGTGATGGCGTCCGGTCCCGAGGACGCCTTCGCGCGGGCGGCTGACCTCGTTGCCGCCGCGTCGGGCACGCTGCACCGCGTCGGCACGGGGCACGGGCAGGGCTCCGCCGTGAAGGCCGTGGAGCAGATGCTGACCGGAATCCACGCCGCCGCGGTGGCTGAGGCCACGGCCTTCGGCGTCCGCGCCGGGGTCGATCCGCAGCGGCTGGCCGAGATCCTCGCCGCCGGTCCCTTCCACATCCCGTCGCAGCGGCCGCTGGGGATCGTCGGGACGGACCTGGGCAACGTGATGGACGCCGCGCGGCGGCTGACCGTGCCGACGCCGCTCGCCGCCTCCGCTTTGCAACTCTTCACCATGGCCGCCGCGGTCGGGCTGGGGCGCGAGGGCGACGGCGCGCTCGCCCAAATTTTCGACCGGCTGGCCGGCAACCCGCAGGAGGGCTGAGGAACCATGTCCACCACGCTGACATCGCTGGTCGTCACCGGAGGCAGCCGGGGCATCGGGGCGGCGGTCGCCCGCATGGCCGCGCGGCGCGGCCACGCCGTCACCTTCTCCTACATCGGCAACGAAGCGGCGGCAGAGGCCACCCTGGCGGCGATCCGCGAGGCCGGCGGGCAGGCCCAGGCGGTGAAAGGCGACGCCGCGCGCGAAGAGGACATCCGCGCCCTGTTCGACGCGGCGGAGGACCGTTTCGGCCCCACCGCCGGGCTGGTCAACAACGCCGGCATCATCGGCCCCTATGGGCGGCTCGACGAGGCCGCGCCGGACGAGCTGCGCCGCATGCTGGACATCAACGTGACCGGGGCCGTCCTCTGCGCGCGGGAGGCGGTGCGCCGCATGTCCACCCGTCATGGCGGGAAAGGTGGCGCCATCGTCAACGTCGGCTCCATCGCCGCCGTGCTGGGCTCGCCCAACGAGTATGTGGGCTACGCGGCCAGCAAGGGCGCGGTGGACAGCCTGACCGTCGGCCTCGCCCGCGAGGTGGCGAAGGAGGGCATCCGCGTGAATTGCGTGCGGCCCGGCCTGATCGACACCGACATCCAGATCATCCCCGGCATCGGCAACCGGCTCGACAACCCCGCCCTGATCCCGCCCGCCGGGCGCGCCGGGACGGCGGACGAGGTCGCCGAGACCGTGCTGTGGCTGCTGTCCGACGCCGCGTCCTACGTGACCGGCGCCCTTCTCAACGTCTCCGGAGGCCGCTGAGCCATGCCCGCTTCGAGTTCCTTCGCCATCGGCCATCGGGACATCGTGGAGGCCGCGGCGCGGCTGGACGGCGTCGCCGTGCACACGCCACTGCTGGAGAGCGCGCTGCTGAACGAGCGGGTCGGCGGGCGCGTCCTGCTGAAGCCGGAGGTCCTGCAGCGCAGCGGCTCCTTCAAGTTCCGCGGCGCCTTCAACCGCCTGTCCCAACTGACGCCGGGGGAGCGCAAGGGCGGGGTGGTCGCCTGGTCGTCGGGCAACCACGCCCAGGGCGTCGCGGCGGCGGCGGCGCTGCTCGGCATGCCCGCGGTCATCGTCATGCCCAGCGACGCCCCGGCCCTGAAGATCGCCAACACCCGCGGCTACGGCGCCGAGGTGGTGCTCTACGACCGCTGGACCGAAAGCCGCGAAGGCATCGCCCAGGCCATCGCGGCGGAGCGGGGTGCCGCCACCGTGCCGCCCTACGACGACCCGCACATCATGGCCGGGCAGGGCACGGTCGGGCTGGAGATCGCCGCCCAGGCGCAGGCCATCGGCGCGGTTCCCGACGACGTGATCGCGCCGTGCAGCGGCGGCGGGCTGATGTCCGGGGTCGCCACGGCGGTCCGCCACAGCTTCCCCGACACCCGCCTGTGGGCGGCGGAGCCGGCGGGCTTCGACGACGTGGCGCGCTCGCTGGCCGCGGGGGAGCGGGTGGAGAACGCCGCCGGGCAACGCTCCATCTGCGACGCGCTGCTGACCCCGACGCCGGGCGCCCTGACCTTCCCGGTGATGAAGACACTGCTGTCCGGCAGCCTCGCCGTCACCGACGCCGAGGTTAAGGCCGCCATGGCCTATGCCTTCACCGTGCTGAAGCTGGTGGTCGAACCGGGCGGGGCGGTCGGGCTGGCCGCCGTGCTGACCGGCAAGCTGCCGGCGGCTGGCCGCACCGTCGCCGTGGTGCTGAGCGGCGGCAACGTCGACGCGGCGACCTTCAGCGACGCGCTGGCGGCGTCGTAGCAGCGTCGCGTTCCAGCACGTAATAGACGGCGCCGGGCGCGAACTTCTTGCGGAGCGAGTCGCGGTGGTAGGCGATGTTCCACCGCGTCAGCGCGCAGGCCGCCTCGTCCAGCCGCACCAGCAGCGGGTTGCCGTAGGGCAGGGAGACGCCCAGCAGCGGCCCCAGCCGCTCGGTCAGCGGGAAGGAGCAGAAGCGGCGCTGCCGCACGGTGAAGCCCAGCCGGGCGAAGCGCTCCTCCAGCCATTGTACGGGGAAGCCGCGCTCGTTGGCGGTCAGGCCTCGGCGGGGCCGGCGCCAGTCGCCCATGGTGCTGATCGGCTCGCGCAGGATGAACAGACCGCCGGGAGCGGTGACGCGGGCGAACTCCGCCAGAAGCGCGCCCGCGTTCGGAATGTGGTGCAGCGTGTGCAGGCAGACGGTCAGGTCGTTGGCCCCGTCCGCGCAGTCGATCCGCCCGCCCAGCGTGGGGCGGCGGTACTCGGCGGGGGTGCCGGCGATATCGGTCTTCCAGAAGCGCTCGATGGGTTCCACGGCCAGGAATCGCTCCACCTGCCCGGCGATCGGCGCCACGTCGTCGCCCGCAGCGCAGCCGAAGGCCAGCGCCTGCCGGAAGCGCCGCCCGGCCAGGAAGCGGAAGGCGTGGCGTTGGTTCAGCGCGTGGTATTCGTAGCGGTAGCCGGACCGGTCGGGCGCGGTGCGCGCGAATTCCTCCGCCGGGTCCCGCGTCGCGACGCCGTACCAGCCGGCGATCCGGGCCGCGTCGAAGTCGTCGCCGTAGAGGGCGGCGCCAGAGAAATACCGATCCTCGAAACTGGCGGTCTCGAAGCTGGCGGACTCGAAGGTGGCGGTCATGGGGGCTGAGGCTCCGCTGGATGGTCCGCGCGACGATAGCGCGCCGGTTCCGGCGGAAACATTCAGCTTGCCCGCCTAGGACGGAGGGGGAGGCCTATGGCGGAGCGGGGCCGCGGGGCGCGAAGGGAGCGCCTCAGCTTGATGGAGTCCTCATCCGAAAGGGTGGCGCTACAGCCGGATGTCGCTCTGGAACAGGCCGAGGTCGAGATGCTCCATCGGCACACGGCGGGCGCGACGGCGGTTGAAGCGTCGGACGGCGTGGCGGGCGCGACCGATCAGCGAGGCGTAGCTCTTCAACGTCTTGGGCATGTCCGTTCTTCCCAATCTGTGCAGGGGGTGAACGGATCACAGCTATGACGGGTCCATGTGACAAATTCTATCGCACTGCACACCGTCTCGAGGAACGCCGTGCCGTGCCGCCTGTTCGAGAAGGAATACCCCCAAAGACACGGGCAACCCATGGTGAGGAGGCGGCGATGAGCGGCGTTCTGAAGGCCGTCATTTTCGACGTGGACGGCACATTGGTCGACTCGGTGGATCTGCACGCCCACGCCTGGGTGGAGGCGATCCGGCATTTCGGCTACCACGCGGAGTTCGACGCGGTGCGCTCCCAGATCGGCAAGGGCGGCGATCAGCTGATGCCGGTCTTCGTGCCGGAGCAGGATCTGGCCCGCGTCGAGGACGCGCTGGACCATTTCCGGCACGAGCTGTTCGCCCGCAAATACATGCCGAAGGTCCGCGGTTTCCGCCGGGTGCGCGGCCTGTTCCAGCACCTCCACGCCGAGGGGCTGCGCATCGCGCTCGCCTCCTCCGCCAAGGGGGACGAGCTGGAACGGTACAAGCGCGCCGCGGAGATTACGGACTTGGTGGACGTGGAAACCTCGTCCGACGACGCGGAGCGGTCGAAGCCGCATCCGGACATCTTCGAAGCGGCTTTGGAAAGGCTGGGCCTACCGGCGCCGGAGGCCGTGGTGGTCGGCGACAGCCCCTGGGATGCCAAGGCGGCGGGGCGGGCGGGCCTGACCGTGGTGGGCGTGCTGTGCGGCGGCTTCGCGGAGCAGGATCTGCGCAAGGCCGGCTGCGCGGAGATCTTCCGTGATCCGGAAGACCTCCAGCGCCGCTTCGCCACCAGCCTCATCGGGAAACGCAGCCCACGCGCGATGGGTCTCCTTCAGCCCGATGGACCTCAGCCGGGCCGGCCGTCGGCCCGCGGGGCGAGCAGGATGGGCGCGTAGACGTACAGGTAGCAGGCGAAGGCCGCGATCCAGGCCGCACCGGCCCCTTCCAGGGCGGTCCAGTAGAGGCCGCCCGGCAGTTCGGGGGCCAGCACCCGCAGCAGGGCGGCGGCGGTCACCAGGACGTAGGCGGCCACGGTCGGGCGGGTCACCACCAGCATTCGCCCGGTGTGGCCGAGCGAGGCCCGCGTCATCACCGCCACAATCATCGTGGCGAAGGCTCCCGCCGTCAGGGCATGGACCCAGGCGGAGTTGTCCACGCCCACTCCGAGCAGATGCGCGGCCTTCAGCGCCAGCGCCGCCGGCACCCAGGCGTAGCCGAGATGCAGCACCCACAGGATCGGCTGGTCGAGCGTCTTCGCCGGCTGCCAGCCCGTCAGCCGCAGGGCGTGGGCGAGCGCCGCGACGAGCGCCAGCAGGCCGGCGATGGCGGTGCCCGGCAGGGCGAGGTCGGCGGGGATCATCAGCAGGGTCGCGACGAGCGTCACCTTCTCCACCCAGGGGCGGGAGACGACAGTGCCGTCCAGCCCGCGCAGCCGCAGGGCGTTGCGGGTGAAGGCCGGGACGATGCGCCCGCCGATCACCGCGACCATCATCAGCACGACGCCGATGGCCAGCGTCTCGCCCAGCGCGGTGCCGCCGGACAGCACACCCAGCCAATCCAGATGGAACAGCAGGTTGGCGGCGGTCAGCAGGCCCAGCAGAATGAGGAAGGCGGTGTTGCGGATCTTGCCCGCCGCGACCAGCGGGCCGGCCAGAGCGACGCCGAGCGCCGGCAGGAAGGCGAGGTCGAGGATGGCCGCAACCGGCAGCGGCACGCCGATGAAGGGCAGCAGCGCCACCCGCCCGGCCAGCCAAAGCGCCGTCAGGCCGGCGAGCGGCAGGCCGGACAGCGCCTTGGTTCCCGTCCAGCTCGGCACGGCGGTCAGCAGGAAACCGGCCACCGCGGCGACCACGAAGGCGAACAGCATCTCGTGTGCATGCCAGGAGGCCGCCGGGACGGCGCCGTCCGGCCAGGACCCGGTCGCCAGCACGGCGATCCAGGCGGCCAGCAGGACGGGCGCGGCAAGGCCGGAGAGCAGGAAGAAGGGCCGGAACCCATAGGCGAAGATCAGGGGCACCGGAGGGCGATCGGGCTGGTCGGCAACGGAACTGGTCATGGCGTTCCCCGCGCGTTGGAGGCATCGGTCATGCCGTCACACTGCGCCGGGGGCGGTCACCCTTCTTTGACCGCGGTCAAACAGAATCCCTGCAAACAGAATCCGTCACATTGGAGAAAAGCCGCGGTCAGACCGTGATGCCGTTTTCAGCCATCAGGCGCTTCAGCGCGTCGCGGGCGGGCGCGTCCAGAACGGGAAGGCCGTCGCGGGCGGTCAGCACGAAAGCGCCGGGATCGGCCAGGGTGCGCAGGGCGAAACCGCCCACGCGCGGCGGGCCGCTGCTCAGCGGCGCGTCCTCGTAGATCGGCGAGAAGGTGCAGCCCAGGAGCATGGCGCGGGCGATCAGCGCCTCGTCCGTCGAGCCGCCCGACGCCGGGCTGTTGATGCCGAACAGCAGCCGCTCGGCCTCGCCGCTGGTGACCAGCCCGCGCTCCTGCAGGATGTCCACCATGGCGGAGGTGGTCATCACCGGTGCGGCGCGGCCCTTCCAGCAGAAGCGCCCGTCGTCCCATCCGATGTCCAGGCAGCGGTAGATCATGTGCGGATCGGCACCGCCCGGCGACCCGGCGACGATGTAGTTGACCCGAAGCAACCCGTTCCACGCCCCGGCTGGAGCGACGATGCAGGAAACACCGCGCCGGGTCAGGCGCAGATAGGTGTCGTTGATGCCCGAAGGCTCGAAATCGAACAGCATGGCTGGCTCACCTTGATCGGGGACCCCGCTCCCCTCGAACGAAAAAGGTGAGCATGGGTTCCCGCAAGGCAACATGGCCATGCGTATGGTATTCCTCTCCGCACGCGCAAAAAGGGTATAGGCAAAAGCTCAGGACTTCGGGCGGAATGCCTTGCAGACCAATGGGTCAGTGTCGATGCGCGCCGCGCCGATCAGATCGAGGCAATACGGAATTGCCGGAAAGACCGCCATCAGGCAGTCGTGGATGGCGGAAGGCTTGCCCGGAAGGTTCACGATCAGGCTGGAACCGCGGATTCCGGCGGTCTGGCGCGACAGGATGGCGGTCGGGACCACGGTCAGGCTGACCGACCGCATCAGTTCGCCGAAGCCAGGCATCATCTTTTCGCAGACCTGCTCCGTCGCCTCCGGCGTCACGTCGCGCGGGGCGGGGCCGGTGCCGCCGGTGGTGACGATCAGGTCGCAACGCTCCCGGTCGGCCAGATCGATCAGGGTGGCGGCGATGCCCTCGCGGTCGTCGGGGATGACGCGGGCCACCGCTTCCCAGGGGGAGGCGACGATGCGCGTCAGCTCCTCCCGGATGGCCGGGCCGCCCTTGTCCTCGTAGATGCCCTGGCTGGCCCGGTCGGACACGGTGACGATGCCGATGCGGGCGGGCTGTGCGGAGGTCATGGGCGGCGGTCCTTATGGAGTGTCCGGCAGGCTTACTTGCTGCCCGGCGCCAGGAACACGCTCTTGTAGCTGTCCCGGTCGCCGTTGTTGGTGTCGGTCAGCTGGAAGGTGACCGGAGTGGAGGCGTCCGGCACGGAGTCGCGCGGAACCGTGACGTAGACGCGGTAGGTCGCCACGCTGTCCGGGGAGGCGGAGATGTGGCTGACCGCGCTGCCGCTGTCCTCGTCGCGCTCGCCCACCACCTTCACCTCGGCGCCGGCGATGCCGGCGGCGGCCAGCGTGTAGGAACGGTCCTGCCGGGTCTTGTTGGAGACCTTGAAGGTGTAGGCGTTGCGGATGGTGCCGTCCTGCAGCGTGACGAAGAGCGGGGCGCGGTCGCGCTGCACGGCGATGTCCAGCCGCGGGCGCAGCGCGTAGCTCCAGGCCATGGCGCCGGTGATCACCAGCATCAGCAGCCCGTAGACGATGGTGCGCGGGCGGATCAGCCGCCACTGGTAGGTCTTGCCCTGGGCGCGGGTGTCCTGGGCGGCCAGGCTGTCGAAGCGGATCAGGCCCTTCGGCAGCTCCTGCGACACCATGATGTTGTCGCAGGCGTCGGCGCACAGGCCGCAATTGATGCAGTCCGCCTGCTCGCCGGTGCGGATGTCGACGCCGACCGGGCAGACCTGCACGCACTGGCCGCAGTCGATGCAGTCCCCGAAGCCCTTGGAACGGCGCTCGTCCCAGCTCTGCGACTTGCGCTTCGGGCCGCGGGTGTCGCCGCGCAGCGTGTCGTAGGTGACGACGAGGCTGTGCTCGTCCAGCATCGCGGTCTGGATGCGCGGCCACGGGCACATGTAGTAGCACATCTGCTCGCGCGTCCAGCCGGCCATGACGTAGGTCATGCCCGCGAACAGCGCGAAGAAGCCCGCCGCCTCGTAGGACGCGTTGAAGGTCAGCAGATCGACGGCGAGCCGCGGCGCGTCGGTGAAGAAGGCGACGAAGCCGAAGCCGGTGATGACGGACAGCGCCAGCCAGCCGGCGTGCTTGCCGGTCTTGCGCAGGACCTTCTTCGCGCTCCACTGGGCCTTGTCCAGGCGGATGCGCTCCGCCCGGTCGCCCTCGAAAGCGCGCTCGATCCAGACGAACAGGTCGGTCCACACCGTCTGCGGGCAGGTGAAGCCGCACCACACGCGCCCGGCCAGCGCCGTCGCCAGGAACAGCCCCAGCGCCGCCACGATCAGGACGCCGGTCAGGTAGTAGATCTCCTGCGGCCAGATCTCGATCCAGAAGATGAAGAAGCGGGGCGTCGTCAGGTCGAACAGCACCGCCTGGGCCGGCGCGTCGGGGCCGCGTTCCCAGCGAATCCACGGGGCGATGAAGAAGACTGCCAGAAGCACCCAGGTCAGGATGGTCTTCCACCGCCGGTAGCGTCCGGAGACGGCCTTCGGGTGGATCTTCTTCTGGCTTTCGAAAAACTGGATTTTCGCCGGCGTGACAGCGCTTCCGTCTGGCATATCGTCTGCCTTGGCTCCGGATAGGGACGCAAGACCGGACAATAGCGGACAGGACCCGATCGCCTCTTGATCGGGATCAAGACGAGAACGGATTCGAAAAATCCATATGGATTATAAGGATTTTTCAGCGGCGCTGGTGACCGGCCGGGATCGCCGGCTGTAATACGTCCATCGGCCGATTGGCTCAAGCTTCGTTTCGCAATGCGGAAACGTTTCCGCCCTCCGCCGCCGCGACGCCGTCGGGCGCCGCGTCCTGTGGTCCCGGCCGGGAGGGAGAGGGGCGGGTGACGATGTAGACGGCGACCGCCGCCATGCAGGTTCCGGCCAGGATGGGGACCAGCGGCCGACTGGCGGTCAGGGCCACGATCGCCCAACTCGCGCTCATGCCGATCAGCGCCGCCGCCTTGGCCTTGCGAGGGATCGCTCCTTCGGACTGCCAGTCGCGCAGCAGCGGGCCGAAGCGCGGGTCGCGGTACAGCCGGTCGCGGAGCGCCGGGCTGCTCTTGGCAAAGGCCCCGGCTGCCAACAGCAGGAACGGGGTGGTCGGCAGGAGCGGCAGCACCGTCCCGGCGATGCCCAGCCCGACCGCGGCGTAGCCCAGCGCCAGCCACAGCCGGCGCCGCAGGGGGGAGGCGCAGACGGGGGCGTCCTCAGGAAGGGCGGTCGGGTCATCCATGAGGTGAAGATAGAACGCTCACACGGCCAGGACCAGCACCGCGTAGCGGGCGGCCTTGCCCGCCGTGACCAGCAGCAGGAACAGCCGGAGGTCCACCCGCAGGATGCCGGCCACCAGCGTCAGCGGATCGCCGATAAAGGGCATCCAGGCCAGCAGAAGCGACCACACCCCGAAGCGCTGATACCAGCCGGTGGCCCGCACCACCATCGACGCGGGAACCGGAAACCAGCGGCGGTCCTGGAAATGCATCAGGTAGCGCCCGAGCGCCCAATTGACCACAGACCCCAGCACGTTGCCCACCGTGGCGAACAGCAGGAGCGCCAGATGGTCGTAATGGCCGGAGGCGTGCATGCCGACCAGCAGGATTTCCGATTGGGCCGGAAAGATGGTCGCGGCCAGGAACGCGGTCAGGAACAGCCCGCCGTAGGCGGCAATCTCGGACATGCGGCGGTCGGTCCTTCCGGGCTCGGGGGTGGCGGAGGCTAGAACATGGGTGTGCATACAGGAATGCGGGAGGCGCCATGGTGCGGCCGCGTTGATCTGGTGTAGATTCATTTTGACTGGATTCGCAGCGGATGGATTCGGGGCGTCCGACCAGATCTTGGCTGGCGGGCGCCGTCTTGGGGAAATGAGGGGAGTGTTCGCGGATGGCCGCTGCCGGCCTTGCCCGCTTCGATGCCGAGGGGCGTCTGATCTGGGCCAACGCCGCCTTCCGGGCGTCGCTGGGCGGTTGCCCGGGGGACAGGCTCGACGCCCTTCTGGCCGCGCTTCCGGTGCAGGGTGGCGGTGCCGGGGCGGCAGGCCGGCTGCGCGCCGGACAACCGTTGATCCTTGTGTCGCCCGACGGTGGTCCGCATGCGACGCTGATCCCCGCCGAGGGTGAGGGCGGCGAGCTGGTGCTGACCCTCACCGATGGCAGCGTTGCCCCGGCGGGGCCTCCGGATGAGACGGGCTTCATCGGACTGGAGGGACTGCTGGGCGACCGGGCCGGCGAGGCGGAGCGGGCGATCATGCAGGCCATCGCCGTGCCCTTGGTGGTGACGCGGCTGTCCGACGGTCTGGTCATGGCGGTCAACCAGCCCGCCGGGCTGCTGTTCAAGGTGCCGCTCGACGATGTGGTCGGACGCAGCTTCGCAAAGGCCTACTACACCGACCCGGCGGAGCGGGAGCGGCTGCTCGCCGCCCTGCGCGACGGGGCGGGCGGCGTGGACGGCTTCGAGACGCGGCTGTGCCGGCCCGACGGCAGCGATCTCTGGGCGATGGTCTCCGCGCGGCGGTTCCGGTTCCGGGGCGAGGACGCCATGCTCGCCTGCATCAGCGACATCTCCGCCCGCAAGCGCACCGAACAGGCGCTCGAAGCCCAGTGGGACCAGACGCGGGCGGTCCTCAACGGGCTGGGCCAGGGGGTGATGGCTTTCGACCGGGGGCTCCGCCTCGTCGCCTGGAACGGGCGGGCTGGTGAGCTTCTCGGGCTGGAACCGGAGTTTCTGACCTACCACAGGCCCTATGGCACCATCGCCGGGAGGGTCGGGGAGGGGGTGGCCTTCGGCCCGGGGGGCGTGTGCCCCGACACCTCGTCCGGAGCGGGCCGGGCAGGAAGCGGTCCGTCCGCAGCGTTGGGATCGCCGCTTCCTGCCCGGCCCGCTCCGGACGAGCGGTCATGGGAGTGCACACGGTCCGACGGGCAGGTGCTGGAATGCCTGATCCGGCCCCTGCCCGACGGCGGCTTTGTCCTCACCCACACCGACGTGTCGGAACGGGTCCATGCGGAGGAGCGCGCCCACGCGGCGCGGAAGGAGGCCGAGCGCGCGCTCCGCAACCTGAAGGAGGCGCAGGCCCATCTGATCCAGTCCGAGAAGATGGCCGCGCTCGGCTCGCTGGTGGCGGGGGTGGCGCACGAAATCAACACCCCCATCGGCATCGCCCTAACCGGCGCCTCGCTGGTGGCGGAGCGCACCCGCCTCATCCGGCGCGATTTCGAGGCGGGAACGCTGCGCCGGCCCGACTTCGCCGACTTCCTCGACACGGCGGGGGAGGCGGCGCAGCTGATGCTGCTGAACATCGACCGCGCCGCCCAGCTGATCCAGAGCTTCAAGCAGATCGCCGTGGACCAGGCGAGCGAGGAGCGCCGCGTCTTCGACTTGCGCGACTATATCGACGAGGTGCTGCGCAGCCTGGGCGTCCGCATCAAGCGGGCGGCCCACGGCGTGGAGGTGGATTGCCCGGCGGATCTGCTGATCGACGGCTATCCGGGGGCGCTCAGCCAGGTGCTGACCAACCTTGTCATGAACTCGATCATTCACGGCTACGCGCCGGGGCAGCACGGGACGCTGCGCGTCGCCGTGCGCTCGGTGGGTGCCGACGAGGTCGAGCTGGTCTACGCCGACGACGGACGCGGCATCCCGCCCGCACTCCACGGGAAGGTGTTCGAGCCCTTCTTCACCACCAGCCGTGGAGCGGGCGGCAGCGGGTTGGGTCTGAACATCGTCTACAACATCGCCACCCGCAAGCTGAAGGGCCGCATCGCGCTCGACAGCGCGCCGGGCCGCGGCACGGCCTTCACCTTGCGCTTTCCCCGCGTCGCGCCGGCGGAGCGTGCCACCGCCTGAGGTCCGCTCGATGCTTCACTGCGCGTCCACCCAGGCGATGCGCAGGATGTTGGTGTTGCCGGGGGTGCCGAAGGGCACGCCGGCGGTGATGACCAGCCGCTGCCCCTCCACCGCCAGCCCGTCCTCGTAGGCGCAGCGGGCGGCCTTCTGGACCATCTCGTTGAAGTCGGCCACGTCGGCGGAATGCACGCTGTGCACCCCGTAGGCGAGCTGGAGCCGCCGCGCCGTCTCCAGGCTGGAGGTCAGGCACATGATCGGCACCTCCGGCCGCTCGCGGGCGGCGCGCAGGGTGGTGGAGCCGCTGGTGGTGTAGGTGACGATGGCCGCGGCCTGGATGGTGTGGGCGACCTGCCGCGCCGCGGCGGTGACGGCGTCGGTCGAGGTCTGCTGCGGGTCGGGATGCTGGGCGTCGGTGATGGTGCGGTAGAGCGGGTCCTGCTCCACCCGGCGGGCGATGCGGTCCATCATCGACACCGCCTCGATGGGGTAGGTGCCCGCCGCCGTCTCGGCCGAGAGCATCACCGCGTCCGCCCCGTCATAGACCGCAGTCGCCACGTCCGACGCCTCGGCGCGGGTGGGGGCGGGGGAGCCGATCATCGATTCGAGCATCTGTGTCGCGACGATCACCGGCTTTCCGGCCTTGCGCGATTCGCGGATGATCCGCTTCTGGATGCTCGGCACGTCCTCCGCCGGCATTTCCACGCCGAGGTCGCCGCGGGCGACCATCACGCCATCCGACAACTCGACGATGCGCTCCAGATGCTGGATGGCCTGCGGCTTCTCCATCTTCGACAGCAGGGCGGCGCGCCCGGCGACCAGCTTGCGCGCCTCGGCCACATCCTCCGGCCGCTGCACGAAGGACAGGGCCACCCAATCCACCCCCTGGTCGAGCGCGAAGGCCAGATCCTCGTGATCCTTCGGGGTCAGCGGCGTCAGCGGCAGGACGACGCCCGGCACGTTGACGCCCTTGCGGTCGGACAGGCGGCTGCCGGACAGCACGACGCAGTCGGCATGGTCCGGGCTGCAATCGACGACGCGCAGGCGGACCTTGCCGTCGTCCACCAGCAGTTCCGCCTCCGGTTCCAGAGCCGCGAAGATCTCCGGGTGGGGCAGGCCGACGCGGGTCGCGTCGCCCGGCTCGGTAGAGAGGTCGAGGCGGAGGCGGTGCCCCGGCTCGACGGTGACCGGACCTTCGGCGAAGGTGCCGAGCCGCAGCTTCGGCCCCTGCAGGTCGGCCATGACCGCGATGGGGTGGTCGAGTTCCGCCTCCAGCGCGCGCAGCGTGGCGAGGCGCTGGCCATGGTCCTCGTGCGTGCCGTGGCTGAAGTTCAGGCGGAAGACGTCCACGCCCGCCTCGAACAGCGCGCGGATCATCTCCGGCGTCGCGGTGGCCGGCCCCAGCGTGGCGACGATCTTGGTCAGGCGGAAGCGCCGGAAGGGGATGCCTTTGCGGGTCATGGGACTGCCTTCTGATATGTGCCGTTCGGGTTGTTCCGTTCGGGGCGGGCCGTTCATCTCAAGTTCTGCCGTCCGGCTTGTCAACCGCGGCCATCCTCCCCACAATGGTCGGGCACCGGGAAAAGCACGGTAACGCCGCAGAACGGCCTTGACAGATTTCCGGCTTTTTCTATAGTCGCACCCTCCCGCGGCCCAACCGGCCCGGCGGGAGACATTGTGCGTCCCGTATCCGTGTTTCGTCGTCCGGCTTTCGGGTCCCGGCGTCCGGATCGGGGATCAATCGGTGTGTAGGCGGCCCATGAGGGCTGCCGTTGAGATATCGAGGAGAGCAGGCGTGGCGCGTATCGCTGGCGTCAACATCCCCGCGCAGAAGCGCGTGGAGATTGCGTTGACCTACATTCATGGCATCGGCCCCTTCAAGGCTAAGGAAATCTGCACGAAGCTGGAGATCCCGGCGGAGCGCCGTGTGAACCAGCTCACGGACGACGAGATCCTCAAGATCCGCGAGACCATCGACGCCGACTACCGCGTCGAGGGCGACCTGCGCCGTTCGGTCGCCATGAACATCAAGCGTCTGATGGACATGGCCTGCTACCGTGGTCTGCGTCACCGCAAGGGCCTGCCGGTCCGCGGCCAGCGCACCCACACGAACGCCCGCACCCGCAAGGGTCCGGCCAAGCCGATCGCCGGCAAGAAGAAGTAAGAGGACGCACGGACCATGGCCAAGCCCTCAGCCGCTTCGCAGCGTCTTCGTCGTCGCGAGCGCAAGAACATCACCGCCGGCGTCGCTCACGTGAACGCCTCCTTCAACAACACGATGATCACCATCACCGACGCGCAGGGCAACACCATCGCCTGGTCGTCGTCGGGCACGATGGGCTTCAAGGGTTCGCGCAAGTCGACCCCCTACGCCGCTCAGGTCGCCGCCGAGGACGCGGGCCGCAAGGCCCAGGAGCACGGCATGAAGACCCTCGAGGTCGAGGTGAAGGGTCCGGGTTCGGGCCGTGAGTCGGCGTTGCGCGCTCTGCAGTCGATCGGCTTCCAGATCACCTCGATCCGCGACGTCACGCCGATTCCGCACAACGGCGTCCGTCCGCCGAAGAAGCGTCGCGTCTAAGAAGCATCGCTACTCCGCACCCGCGGGGACCCGCCGTTCCGGGACAGGCGCCGCAGCCATCGCGGCGCCATCGGATGGGAACGGCCGGTCCCCGCGGACGTGTGTCCACCCCGATGGCATGAGGTAATACCGTGGCTCTTCAGAAGAACTGGCAGGAACTGATCAAGCCGAACAAGCTGGACATCCAGCCCGGTGACGACGCCGACCGCGTGGCGACCGTCGTGGCCGAGCCGCTGGAGCGCGGCTTCGGTCTGACGCTCGGCAACGCGCTGCGCCGCGTGCTGCTCTCCTCGCTGCAGGGTGCGGCCGTCACGGCGATCCACATCGACGGCGTGCTGCACGAGTTCTCCTCGATCCCCGGCGTGCGCGAGGACGTGACCGACATCGTCCTCAACATCAAGTCGATGGGTCTGCGCATGGGCGGCGACGGCCCGAAGCGCATGCGCCTGCGCGCGGAAGGCCCCGGCGAGGTGAAGGCCGGCATGATCGAGACCGGCGCGGACATCCAGGTGATGGACCCGGATCTGGTGATCTGCACGCTGGACACCGGCGCCCGCCTGAACATGGAACTGACGGTCGAGACCGGCAAGGGCTACGTCCCGGCCAGCCAGAACCGTCCGGAGGACGCCCCGATCGGCCTGATCCCGGTCGACGCGCTGTTCTCGCCGGTGCGCAAGATCTCCTACAAGGTCGACAACGCCCGCGTCGGGCAGGTCACCGACTATGACCGCCTGTCGATGGTCGTCGAGACCAACGGCGCCGTGAAGCCGGACGACGCGGTGGCTCTGGCCGCCCGCATCCTCCAGGACCAGCTGCAGCTGTTCATCAACTTCGAGGAGCCGACCCACGCGGTCGCCGAGGAGAAGCACGAGGAGGTTCCGTTCAACAAGAACCTGCTCCGCAAGGTGGACGAGCTGGAACTGTCGGTCCGTTCGGCCAACTGCCTCAAGAACGACAACATCGTCTACATCGGCGATCTGGTGCAGAAGACGGAGGCGGAGATGCTCCGCACGCCGAACTTCGGCCGCAAGTCGCTGAACGAGATCAAGGAAGTGCTGGCCCAGATGGGTCTGCACCTCGGTATGGAAATCCCGAACTGGCCGCCCGAGAACATCGAAGAGCTGGCCAAGCGTCTGGAAGAGCCGTACTAAGTCTCGCACGTTCCATTGCCCCCTCCCTGACCCTCCCCCGCTCCGCAGGGGAGGGGACAAGCTCCCTCCCTTGCCGAAGGCGGGGGAGGGCCGGGGAGGGGGCAAATGTTCCCAGGGCCACCAACCGGCCCGCCCCGCGCCGTACCAGCCGAAAACTGGGCGGTCGGGTTCACCACCGGCTCCCCGAGGGGGGCCACGCCATGAAGGAGGACCGTCATGCGTCACGGCGTTTCCGGACGTAAGTTCAGCAAGACCACCAGCCACCGCAAGGCCATGTTCTCGAACATGGCGAATGCGCTGATCAAGCACGAGCAGATCAAGACGACCCTGCCGAAGGCCAAGGATCTGCGCCCGATCGTCGAGCGTCTGATCACGCTCGGCAAGAGGGGTGGCCTCGCCAACCGCCGTCTCGCCTTCGCGCAGCTGCGCGACGACGCGATGGTGACCAAGCTGTTCACCGTCCTGGCCGACCGCTACAAGGACCGCCAGGGTGGCTACAGCCGCGTCCTGAAGGCCGGCTTCCGCTACGGCGACGCCGCCGCCATGGGCGTGATCGAGCTGGTCGACCGCGACGTCGCCGCCAAGGGCCAGGACTCGGGCCCGGTGGAGATCAAGGAAGAGGTCGAGGCCGAGGGCTGAGCCCACGGTTGAGCGATCGTGAAATCTTGTCGCCGCCGTTGCCCACCGGGTTTCGGACGACGATATAGGTGACCGACCGGCCCTCCCTTCGGGTTCACCCCCGGAGGGAGGGTTTCCGGTTTTCGGGTTCCGTCACTTCGGGAGGGCGCCGCGCGCGCGGTATGCTGAAGCCTCTCTACAACCGGATACTCAAGCTCTCCGCCCGCAAGGACGCCGTCTGGTGGATGTCCGCCGTCTCCTTCGCGGAAAGCTCCTTCTTCCCTCTGCCGCCCGACATCATGCTGGTGCCGATGTGTCTGGCGGAGCCCAAGAAGCTCTGGCGCTACACCAACATCTGCGCACTGGCCTCGCTGATCGGCGGGCTGTTCGGCTATGCGGTCGGGTTCTACCTGTTCGAGAGTGTCGGACGGCTGATCATCGACTTCTACAACGCGCAGGACTCGTTCCAGCGCTTCCAGGACATGTTCGCCGAGTTCGGCCCCTGGTTCCTGATCCTCAAGGGCATCACGCCCATACCCTACAAATTGCTGACGATCACCGCGGGATTCGCACACCTCGACCTGACGGTTTTCATCCTGTGCTCGATCGTCGCACGATTCTCGCGATTCTACATGATCGCGATCCTGCTGCACTTCTATGGGCCGCAGGTGCGCGACATCATCGAGAAGCGGCTGATGCTGGTGACGACCGTTCTGCTGGTCATCATCATCGGCGGATTGCTCAGCTTCAAGTTCGTGTGAGCGGCGCGGGGCTTGCCCCGCGCGTCATCCGCATCCACCAAGAATCAATCCGGCCAAATCAATCCGGCCGGCCAAATCAATCCGGCATGCCGTGGTCCTGGCGGTTGCGCTCCGACGGGGGCAGGGCGTTGCGCTCGCGGCGGTCGCGCATGACCATCACGCCGATGGCCAGCGCCATGCCGATGCCGGCCAGCAGGGGCAGGACGACCTCGCCGGCACTGACGGTGGGCATGGCGAGCATGCGCACGACAAGCAGCAACAGGCCGCCGATCAGCAGTGCCACGAAGATGGTGGTTGAGGTCCGGCGGCGCGGAGACGGGCCGGGATTGTTGGGACTCATTTGAGGCATTCCCTTATCGCTTGCGTTCCCGGCATAGTGGGCGCCGAGCCCGCGGCATGGTCCATGCGGGGGACCATCCGCCAACGTCCGGGGTCACGCAAGAACAATGGGAGTCAAAGCCGAGATGTTCCGTCCAAAACTCATTCTGGGGCCGGTGCTGGCCCTCGCCCTGGTTGCGCTCGCCGCCTGCGCGGACGCGCCGGGGCGTTCGTCCGGCGCCGCCGTGGGCGGTGCTCCGGCGGCCTCCACCACGACCTCCACGGGAGCCCCGTCCACGCCGCGCCCGGCCCAGGGGCAGGCTCGCGGTGTCGAAGACCCGTCGCTGCGCCTGGATGGCGGTGTCGGCAGCGACGATTCCTGCCGCGCCCAGTGCGAGCGCAGCAACAACTCCTGCATGGACTCGGTGGCTGCGCGCACGCAGAGCGGGCTCGACCGCCCGGATCGCGGCGGCATCTTCTCGCCGACCGACAATTGCCAGCATTCGCTGCGCATGTGCTACCAGCGCTGCGGCGCGCCCACCAACCAGTGACCGGTCCGGTGCGATCGGTGGATCAACGATGAGCAAGCGCGGCGACTCCGGCGCCACCGGTGGCCTGTTCGAGGCGGGCGCCCCGCGCCCGCTGGCCGACCGGCTGCGCCCGCGCAGCCTCGGCGAGGTCGTCGGGCAGGAGCATCTGCTGAAGCCCGACGGGCCGCTGGGCCGCATGGTCGCCGCGCGCCGGCTGGCCTCCATGATCCTGTGGGGGCCGCCCGGCTGCGGCAAGACGACCATCGCGCGGCTGCTGGCCCTGTCCACCGACCTGCATTTCGAGCCGCTGTCGGCGGTCTTCTCCGGCGTGGCCGACCTGCGCAAGGTCTTCGACGCCGCCCGGGCACGGCGCGCGGCCGGGCAGGGCACGCTGCTGTTCATCGACGAGATCCACCGCTTCAACCGCTCCCAGCAGGACGGCTTCCTGCCCTATGTGGAGGACGGCACCGTCACGCTGGTCGGCGCCACCACCGAGAATCCGTCCTTCGAGCTGAACGCGGCGCTTCTGTCCCGCGCCCAGGTCTTCGTGCTGAACCGGCTCGACGACGCGGCGCTGGAAAAGCTGCTGTCGCGGGCCGAGGCGGAGATGGGCCGTCCGCTGCCGCTGACGCCGGACGCCCGATCCGCGCTGAAGGCGATGGCCGACGGCGACGGGCGCTTTTGCCTGAACCTCTGCGAGGAGCTGTTCGCCCTGCCGGTTCCGGAGGACGGCGCGCTTCTCGACAACAACGCGCTCGCCACAGCCATCCAGCGCCGCGCCCCGCTCTACGACAAGGCGCAGGAGGGGCATTACAACCTCATCAGCGCGCTGCACAAGTCGCTGCGCGGGTCCGACACCGACGCGGCGCTCTACTGGTACGCCCGCATGCTGGAGGGCGGCGAGGACCCGCGCTACATCGCCCGCCGGCTAACGCGCTTCGCGGTGGAGGACATCGGCATGGCCGACCCCAACGCGCTGGCGCAGGCCACCGCCGCCTGGGAGGCCTACGAGCGGCTGGGCAGCCCGGAGGGTGAACTCGCCATCGCCCAGCTTGTCATCTATCTGGGGACAGCGCCCAAGTCGAACGCCGGCTACACCGCCTACAAGAGCGCGGTGCGCGCCGCCAAGGAAACCGGCAGCCTGATGCCGCCCAAGCACATCCTGAACGCCCCGACGAAGCTGATGAAGCAGATCGGCTACGGCAAGGGCTACGAATACGACCACGACACGGCGGACGGTTTCTCCGGCCAGAACTACTTCCCGGAGGGCATGGCGCGGCGCGCCTTCTACCAGCCGGTGGAGCGCGGCTTCGAGCGCGAGATCAAGAAGCGCCAGGATTACTGGGCGCGCCTGCGCGAACGCAAAGCCGTGGACGGGGACGAGTAGGCGGGTTTCACGGTTTCGGATAGGCGGTTCCCAGAATCCAGGCCGGCGCTTCCGGCGGACCGGAAACCTCGAACACATAGGTCACGGTTTCGCTCGTGAAGGGCTGCGCGCGAACGCAGCGCCCCGCGCCGTCGGCTTCTTCGCACCGCATCGAGGGGACCTGAACGCTCAGCGTCTTGCCGTATTGGCTGCTGCCAAGTTCGTGGTCGCACAGCAATTGTCCCGGATAGCCGGTCAAGGCCTGCCATGCCGCATCCCAGGCCCGGCGGTCGGCGAACATCGGCATGCCGACGCTCTGCCCGGCCTTGGGCAGTGGCACCGCGCCCAGAATGTGTCGCGCGAGACGCCCGCCCTCCGCCATGTTGCGTTCGGGATCGGCGGAAAGCCGGACGCTTTGGATTTCCAGGCAGGGAGCGCTCCGCGCCGGAGCGGTGGACAAGAGCAAACCGACGATGAGCAGTCCGGCGATCTTGAGGGTGGGCATGGCGATACTCCAGTGCAATGATCCTGCGCTGACAGTCGGACGTTCCGTTTTCAGCATCGTGAAATTGGATTGGGGCGATCAGGAATGACGACGGGCGGCGCGGTGCCGGAGCTGGGGCGCTTCATCGCCATCGACTGGTCGGGCGCCGCCGGCAGGCGCTACGCCGGGGTAGCGGTGGCGGAATGCGGCGCAGAGGGGCCGCCCCGGATCGTTGCGCCGATGGACCGCCTCTGGTCACGCTCCGCCGTGTTCGACTGGCTGCTGGATGGCTTGGCGCGCGGGCCGGCGCTGGTCGGCATCGACTGCGCCTTCTCGCTGCCCTTCGACGTCGCCGGGCGCTACTTCCCCGACCCCGAGGCGGCGACGGCCTTCGATTTGTGGGACCGGGTGGAGGCGGTGGTCGGGGCGGAACCGGATTTCACCGGGGGCGGCTTCGCGGCCCATCCCGACTATGGCGCGGATTTCTGGCGCGCCGGGACGCAGCCGGACTGGTACCGCGACCCGCACCGGCTGACCGAGCGGGTGTGCCGCGCCGACGGCTATGGCAGCCCGCAGAGCCCCTACAAGCTGATCGGCGCCAAGCAGGTGGGGAAGGGCGGGCTGGCCGGAATGCGCATGCTGCGTGCGCTGAAGCAAGCGGCGCCGGACCAAGTGGCCGTCTGGCCCTTCGACCCGCCGTTGCCGGGGCGCACCGTCTTCTGCGAGATCTACCCGCGCCTGTTCCTGATCCGCGCCGGCTTCGGTCTGCGCAAGATCCGCGACGGGGCGGCGGTGGATGCCGCGCTGGCCGCCCTCGGCGCGCCGCCCGCCGGTTTGTCCGGCGCGGTGACCGACCATGACGCGGACGCGCTGGTTTCCGCGGCGGGGCTGCGCTGGCTGGCCGGGCGGGAGACGGTGTGGAGCCCGCCGGCGATGGACGCGCGGGCGCGGCGGCAGGAGGGCTGGATCTTCGGGGTCGGCGACCGGAATGCGGGGCTTCCTGCGCCCGGCGCGTGACAAGCCGCCGCAATTCTGGCTCTAATCCGCGCGGGATGCCCGTCGTCCCATCCGCTCCGGAGGTTCCGTGATCGCATCACCGTCCACGCTCGCCGCGGTCGCCGTCGGTGGTGCCGTCGGGTCCATGGCGCGCTATCTTCTGATGACGGCGGTCGGCCATTGGCTGGGCACGCAGTTTCCCTACGGGACGCTGATCGTGAACGCCGTCGGCTGCTTCACCATGGGCGCGCTGGCGGAGCTGGCCGCGCTGGTGTGGTCGCCCTCGCCGGAGCTGCGGGCGCTGCTGATGGTCGGGGTGCTGGGGGGATTCACGACCTTCTCCTCCTTCACGCTCGACGTCGGGCTGCTGGTGGAGCGGAACGCCCTGCCGGCGGCGGCGGGTTACATCCTGGCCTCGATGGTGCTGACCATCGCGGGTTTCTTTGCCGGCCTCGCGGTCGTGCGTTCTCTTGTTTCGGTGCCCGTTTGATGAGTGAGAACAAAACCCCCAGCGTGGAAACCCGGACCGTAACGTCCGACGAGGCCGACGTCCGCCTCGACCGCTGGTTCAAGCGCCATTTCCCCGATGTGGGGCACGGCTATCTGCAGAAGCTGCTGCGCACCGGCCAGATCCGCGTGGACGGCAAGCGGGCGGAGACCTCGACCCGGCTCGCCGCCGGCCAGTCCATCCGCATCCCGCCGCTGGCCGACTGGGCCAAGCCGGAGGGCGCCCCCGCGGCCCCGGCGCCGAAGAAGCCGGCCATGTCGGACAAGGACGTCGCGGCGCTCCAGGCGCTGGTTCTCTTCAAGGACGGCGACGTCATCGCGCTGAACAAGCCGGCCGGGCTGGCCGTTCAGGGTGGCACCAACACTACCAAGCATCTCGACGCCATGCTGGACGCCCTGCGCTTCGACGCGAAGGAGCGGCCCAAGCTGGTGCACCGGCTGGACAAGGACACCTCGGGCGTCCTGCTGCTGGCGCGCAACACCTTCGCGGCGTCCAAGCTGACCGAGCAGTTCCGCGGCCGCGACGTGCGCAAGATCTACTGGGCCGCCACGGTCGGCGTGCCGAAGCCCTACCAGGGCAAGATCGACCTCGCGCTGGCCAAGGAAGGCGGGCCGCAGGGCGAGCGGGTGGCCGGCGACGAGGACGACGGCAAGCGCGCCGTCACCTACTATTCGGTGCTGGAAAACCTGGGCAAGCAGGCGGCCTTCGTCGCCATGTGGCCGCGCACGGGCCGCACCCACCAGCTCCGCGTCCACATGAACGCCATCGGCACGCCGATCCTCGGCGACGGCAAGTACGCCGGGCAGGGGGCCTATCTTCCGGGCGCCGAGGTCCAGAAGAAGCTGCACCTGCACGCCCGCCGCCTGATCCTGCCGCACCCGCGCGGCGGCAACCGGATGATCGACGTGACGGCGCCGCTGCCGGACCACATGCTGACGACCTGGAAGTATCTGGGCTTCAGCGCCAGCCTGAAGGGCGACCCGTTCGAGGGGGTCGAGTAAGGGCGGGGTTTACCCCGCCTCGCGCGCCTCCAGAAACGCCGTAAGCTGCTCCGCCGCCTGCCCGACATGCTCGGTGACGAGCCGGCAGGCGGTATCCGCGTCCCCCGCCCGGCAGGCCGCCAGCAGCACTCGGTGCTCGTCCTGCGATCGCGGCCGGTAGCCCAGCGCCGCGAACTGGAAGCGCAGATAGCGGTCGGCGGCCAGCAGATGCTGCTCCGTCAGCGCCAGCAGCCGGGGCCGCCCGGCCCGCGCGTAAAGCGTCATGTGGAAGCGCCGGTTCAGCTCCCCCATGCGTCCCGGATCGGCCTCCCCATCCATCTCCGCGATCAGCTCCTCCGCCTGATCGAGGTCCGCCGCCGTCAGGCCGGGCAGCGACAGGCGCAGCGCCATCGGTTCCAGCGCCATGCGGATCGCCCCGATGTCGGCGCCGTCCGCCGCCGAAATTTCCGCGACGACCGCCCCGCGGTGCGGGTGGAACTCGGCCAGCGCCCGCGCCTCCAATTGGCGCAGCGCCTCGCGCACCGGCATGCGGCTGACCCCGAAGGTCTCCGCCAGCTCCTCCTGCCGCAGCGGCGTCCCCGGCGCGATGACCCCGGTCAGGATCGCCTCGCGCAGCGTCGCCTCCACGAACTCCGTGGTGGTGCGGTGGCGCGGCCGCGCGCGCGCCACGAGGCGCGACAGCCCGTCGTTGACCGCCATGCGTGATCTCCCCTTGCCAGGATATTGGATCCAATCTATCACCGGTCTCATCATCCTGCACCCCCGATGGAGGGTCCCAAGCCATGTCCTCTTCCGACACCGTCCCGGCAACGGGCCTTTCGACGGGGCTTTCCCTGCGCGCGGTCGGCGCCGGCCTGCTGGCGGCGCTGGTCGGCTACGCCAGTTCGGTGGCGGTGGTCATCCATGGCCTGACCGCCGTGGGGGCGAGTACGGAGCAGGTGGTGTCGGGCCTCGTCCTGGTCGGCCTCGCCATGGGCCTGACGGCGATGGGGCTCAGCCTGCACCGGCGCAAGCCGATCAGCATCGCCTGGACGACGCCGGGCATGGCGCTGCTCGCCGCCACCGGCGCGGTGGAGGGCGGGTTCCCTGCCGCGGTGGGGGCCTTCGTGGTGACGGGGGTGCTGATCGTCCTGGCCGGGCTGTGGTCGCCGCTCGGCCGCTGGATCGCCGCGATCCCCAAGCCGCTGGCCAACGGCATGCTGGCGGGCATCCTGCTGAAGCTGTGCCTGGCCCCCTTCCTGGCGGTGTCGCAGGTGCCGGGGATGGCGCTGCTGGTGCTGGCGACCTGGGCGGTGGTGGGGCGGGTGGCGCGTCTCTACGCCGTGCCCGCCGCGGTGGCGGTGGCGCTGGGGGCGATGGCGCTGGACTCCTCCGGCGGTTCGACCGGCGGGGCGGCGCTGTCCGGTGCGCTGTGGCCGGGCGTGACCTTCGTCCAGCCGGTGTTCACCTGGGAGGCGATGGTCGGCATCGCGCTGCCGCTGTTCGTCGTCACCATGGCGTCGCAGAACATCCCCGGCCTCGCCGTGCTGGCGACCTACAACTACGCGCCGCCGACCCGCCCGATCTTCCTGGCGACGGGAGCAGCCTCCGCCCTGACGGCGCTGGGCGGTGCACCGACCGTCAACCTCGCGGCGATCACCGCGGCGCTCTGCGCCAGCCCGGACGCCGACCCGAACCCGGCGCGGCGCTGGCAGGCGGCCTTCGTCGGCGGCGTCGGCTACATCCTGTTCGCCGGGCTGGCCGGGGTGACGGCGGTGATGGTCACCCGCTCCCCGCCGATCCTGATCGAGGCGGTGGCCGGGCTGGCCCTGGTCGGCGCCTTCGGCTCCGCCCTGATGGGCGCCGTGCAGGTGGAGGCGAACCGCACCGCCGCGCTGGTCACCATGCTGGTCACCGCCTCCGGCCTGTCCTTCGCCGGGGTGGGCTCGGCCTTCTGGGGGCTGCTGCTGGGCGGGGCGGTCCACCTGCTCCATTGGCGCTCCCCGGTGTCGCAGCCGGCAAAGTGATGCCTTTGGCATCACCCTATCGATCAATGCTCTGGCATTGATCTGTCGGATTATACGGCCGGAAAACGATTCAAATGATAATTTTCCGGCCGTATGAGTTGCGCTTTCCCAATGCGAGCCGCATAAGTCCGGTACGACCCGTGTCCCGGAGGCGATGCCCGTGAGCAGCTCAGAGAATGCCCGTTCCCTGCGGCTGGCCCTGTTCGATTGCGACGGCACGCTGGTGGACAGCCAGTTCGCCATCATCGACGCCATGACCACCGCCTGGGCCGCTCACGGACTGGGCGAGCCGGACCCGCTGGAGGTGCGCCGCATGGTCGGGCTGCCGCTGGTGCAGGCGGTGTCGCACCTGCTGCCGAACCTCGACACCGAGCGCCATGTGGCCGTCGCGGAAAGCTACAAGGACGCCTTCGCGGCGCTGCGCCACCGCGGCGACCTGCACGAGCCGCTGTTTCCCGGCCTGCGCGACACGCTGGACGCGCTGGAGGCCGAAGGCGTTCTGCTCGGCGTGGCGACCGGCAAGTCGCGCCGTGGACTGGACGCCGTGCTGGCCCACCACGGGCTGGCGCACCGTTTCGTCACGCTCCAGACCAGCGACATCGGCCCCGGCAAGCCGCACCCCGACATGGTCTACCGCGCCCTGGCCGAAACCGGGGTGGTGGCGGCGCGGACGGTTGTGATCGGCGACACCACCTACGACATTCAGATGGCCCGCAACGCGCGGGTCGCGTCGGTCGGCGTCTCCTGGGGCTATCACGCGGTGGCCGAGCTGGAGGGCGCCGGGGCCGACCGCATCGTCCATCGCGGGCGCGAGGTGGCCGGCGCCGTGCTGGACCTGTTGCACCGTTAAGAGAGCATTCGAAGGACCCTGATGAAGCGCTTCTACAAGACCGCCTCCGTCGACGAGGCCGCCGGCGGCGGCTTCGAGGTGCGCCTGGACAACCGCCCGATCCGCAGCCCGGCCAAGGCGCCGCTGGTCTTCGCGAGCTGGCCGCTGGCCCAGGCCGTCGCCGCCGAATGGGACGCGCAGCCCGAGGACATCGCCCCGGACAGCATGCCGCTGATGCAGCTCGCCAGCACGGCGGTGGACCTGATGGGCAAGGGCCGCGCGGCCATCGTCGACGGCGTGGCCGCCTATGCGGAGACGGACCTGCTCTGCTACCGCGCGGAGCATCCCCGGAATCTGGTGGAGTTGCAGGCGCAGCGCTGGCAGCCGCTGCTCGACTGGGCGACGCTGCGCTACGACGCGCCGCTGCACGTCAACGCCGGGCTGATGCCCAAGCCGCAACCGCCCGAGGCGCTGCGCGCCCTGCGCAACGCGGTGGAGGCCTACGACGACTGGACGCTGTCGGCGCTCCAGACCGCCACCGGCTCCTGCGGCTCGCTGATCGTCGCGCTGGCGCTGGTCGAGGGGCACATCGACGCCGAGGAGGCCTTCGCGGTGTCGCAGCTCGACGAGACCTTCCAGATCGAAGCCTGGGGCGAGGACCCGGAGACGACCAAGCGCCGCGCCGCCCTGCGCGTGGACATCGCCGCCTGCCGCCGCTTCGTCGATCTGCTGCGGGCGTGATCCTCCATCGGGTGAGGACGGAATAAAGCGCCGCGGCGGGCGTCCTGTCAGTGAGGGCCGGGTTCCATCACCCGCCCCGTCACGACAGGGAGGTTCCGTCCATGCACCGCTTCACCCGCTTCGCCGCCGCCGCGGCGACCGCTTTGACGCTCGGCCTTGTTGCGCCGTCCGTCTTTGCACAGGGCGCCATGCCCGCCAAGACCGGCCAGTCGGCCGGCGGCCCCGTGCTGACCGACAGCAAGGGCATGACGCTCTACGTCTTCGACCGCGATTCGGGCGGCAAATCCGCCTGCAACGGGCAGTGCGCCACCAACTGGCCGCCGCTGATGGCCCCGGCGGGGGCCAAGGCGATGGGCGACTATTCCGTCGTCACCCGCGACGACGGTTCCATGCAGTGGGCCTACAAGGGCAAGCCGCTCTACGGTTGGGCCAAGGACGGCAAGCCGGGCGACACCACCGGTGATGGTGTGAACAACGTCTGGCACGTCGCCCGTCCGTAAGCACGACTCCGAACAGGAAAAAGCCCCCGCGGCGCTTGGCCGCGGGGGCTTCTCGTGACCGGACCGGCGATTACTGGCCGGTGCCCGACGGGGCGGCCGGCGGGGTGCCGGTGGCGCCGCCCGGGGCGGTCATGCTGCCGGAGGTGCCGGTGGAGGAGCGGCTCGCCGCGCCGTTCACCGTGTCGCCGGCCTTGTCCTTGTTGCGGTTCAGCGAGGTGGTGGTGTCGGAGTACTCGAACTCCGCCATGTCCTTCACCTGGTCGCGGGTCATGCCCGAGAGCTGGACGCGCTCCTGCTGGGCGTCCCAGGTGGCGTTGCCGATGTCCACGGCGATCTGCTTCTCGCCGATGCCGAGGAAGCCGCCCGAGGAGATCACGAGCTGCTGGGCCTTGCCGTTGCTGTCGAGGATGATGTCCTCGACCTCGCCGACCTTCTCGTTGTCGGTGCCGTAGACGTTCTTGCCCATCATGTTCTCGGCGCTGGCGAGCGTGCCGCCGGTCAGGCCCGAGGCGCTGCCGGTCGTGGCGCTGCCGGTCGCGGCGCTACCCGGGGCGCTGCCGCTTTTGTTCATCTCGGTCGCGGTGGGGGCGCCGGTGGTGGGGCTGCCGGTGGTCGGCGACGTGGTCTGCGCCATCGCCGTGCCGGTCATCAGCGCCAGGACGGACGCAGCCGCGATGATTTCCCTACGCATAACTCACTCCTCTCCGTGTTTCGGCGTTTCTGTCGAGTGCCTTGGTTTGTCTCGGTAAGGCAGTTCAACAACAGGGCCTCGGCGGGAATGGTCACGCGGAAAATCGAAAAAATCTTTCGGCTAGTCCGTGCAAGTTTCGGGAATAAAAGTGGCGAAGAACTCAAAAGCTTGCCCAGACTGGCTTTGCCGGCGTGACTGTGGCCTCTCCGGCTGTCAAGACCAATCCGTCTTGCCCCGCACGGGTGAGGTCTTCCAGCCGCAACAAAGCCAGGGCGGAGGAGCCGGAACCGCTGCGGATCTCGCCGACTTCCTTGCCCTCCAGCGTCACCGGCGTGCCGGGGGCGGGCAGGGGGCCGTCCAGCGTCACCGGGAACAGCTTCTTCTTGATCAGGGCGCGGTACTTGGTGCGGGCGGTCAGTTCCTGCCCCATGTAGCAGCCCTTGTCCCAGGAGATGGCGTTGAGGTCGTCCAGATCGTTCTCCAGGGGCAGCGACTTGTCGGGCGTGAGGTCGCGGCTGCCCTCCGGAACGCCGAGCGACAGGCGCAGCCGGTCGTAGTCCTCCGCCCCGCTCGGCGCGAAGCCCGCCGCCTCCAGCGCCGCAGCGGCGCCGTCGCGCGGCAGGAAGGCGCGGGCACCCAGCGCCGGCAGGCGCGGGTCGGTGAAGGCGACGCCGCCCGCGAAGGGGATCGCGGCCCCGGCCTCCTCCGGCAAACCCAGCCGGGCCAGCGCGTCGCCGCCGAACAGGACGACGGCCAGCATGGCGCCGGCGCGGTCCTCCAGCGTGATCCTGGAGCGCAGCTTGTACATCTTCAGCCGGCGCAGGAATTCCTCGCGCCGCTCCGTCTCGGGGTCGAGCAGAAGGGCGCCGTCCGATTCGGCGATGCGGAAATCGTGCAGGAACTTGCCCTGCGGGGTCAGGAACAGGGCGTAGACGGCGCGGTCCTCGGCGACGCGGCGCACGTCGTTGGACACCAGCCCTTGCAGGAAGGCCGCCCGGTCCTCGCCCGCGACCGCGATGACGCCCCGGTCCTCCAGGATCGCGTAGCCCGCCTGTTCCGCCGTCATGCCCTTGCTCCGATCGTCCCGTTCAAGTCCCCGATAGTTGGGCGAAGGGGGCAGGGGAGGCAAGGGTGGCGAGGTCTGTGCCCTTGCATGGCGCGTCCGCCTTTTCCGCGGACGCGCCACGGTGCAAGCCGTGGTCGATGGACCTTCAGGTAGGCGGTCAGCCGGCTGGAGGTTCGATCCGCAGGACCTGCACCGACTTGGTGCGGCCGTCGAGCGTGCCGTAGGCGATGGATTGCCCCTCGGACAGGCCGAGCAGGGCGGCGCCCACCGGGGTCAGGATCGAGATGCCGTCCTGGCGCCGGGCCGCTTCGTCCGGTGTGATGAGTGTGGCGGTGTGCCGCGTGCCCCGGTCGTCCGCGAAGGTGACCCGGCTGCCGAGCCGGACGAAGGGCGTGCCGCCGCCGTCGGAAGAATCCGCGACATCGGCGCGGTCGACCTCGCGCTGGAGGAAGTCGATGACGCCGGCGGGCTGGCTGAGATGGGCGAGAAGGACGTCGAGACGCCCGAGGTCATGAGGGGTGATTCGGATCGGCGGCGGATCGCCGAGCATCGACTTGCGGTTCATTCCAAAAGCTCCATAAGGAAAGGCCGCCGGAAATGGCGGCCCTTCCCATAGCTGAGGACGACGGCGGCCTCTTGTCAACCGTGCGGCGGCGTGGCATCTGTCCGTGTGCGAAGCAACTGCTGATTTGTTGGGTCATCTGCCGCTTTGTTGGGCTGCGACAGGCGCCCGAAACGGGGCGAATGACCGCAGGCTGGGCAACCGCTTCCCCTGTTGACGGCGAACAGCCTTGACGGGCAAGACTCTCCGAAAGTGGCATGGCTTTGGCAATGCCCTGCCGACTTCACCCCTACCCGGTCCGCCTCCTTGGATTCCCCATCCGTGTCATCCCCACCGCACCGGCTCGAACTGCGCGGCGTCACCAAGCGCTTTCCGGGCTGTCTGGCGAACGATCAGGTCGATCTCGTCCTTCGGCCGGGCGAGATCCACGCGCTGCTGGGCGAGAACGGCGCCGGCAAGTCGACGCTGGTGAAGATCATCTACGGCGTCCTGCACGCCGACGCCGGCCGGATCCAATGGAACGGGCAGGACACGCACATCCCAGACCCGGCGGGCGCCCGCCGGCTGGGCATCGGGATGGTGTTCCAGCATTTCTCCCTGTTCGACACGCTGACGGTCGCCGAGAACATCTCGCTCGGCCTCGACCAGCCCGGACCGATGGACGCGCTGTCGGCGCGCATCGCCGAGGTGTCGGAACGCTACGGCCTGTCGCTGGACCCGCGCCGCCACGTCCACAACCTGTCGGTCGGCGAGCGGCAGCGGGTGGAGATCGTGCGCTGCCTCCTCCAGGACCCCAAGCTGCTGATCATGGACGAACCGACCTCGGTCCTGACGCCGCAGGAGGCGACCCGCCTGTTCGAGACTCTGCGCCGGCTGGCGGCGGAGGGCTGCACGATCCTCTACATCAGCCACAAGCTGGAGGAGATCCGCGCGCTCTGCGACACCGCCACGGTGCTGCGCGGCGGGCGCGTGGTGGGGAGTTGCGACCCGCGCCGGGAGACGGCGCGCAGCCTCGCCGAGATGATGATCGGCACCGAGCTGTCAACCCCGGAACGGTTGCCGCAGGGCGAGGCCGGGGCGGCGAAGCTCCAGGTGCGGCACCTCTCCACCACCTCCGACAACCCCTTCGCCACCAACCTGAAGGACGTGTCCTTCGAGGTGCGGGCCGGCGAGATCCTGGGCATCGCCGGCGTGGCCGGCAACGGGCAGGCGGAGCTGATGGCCGCCCTGAGCGGCGAGGCGCTGGTGCCGGACCCGGCGTCGGTCGCCATCGAAGGGCGGCCCGCCGGGCATCTCGGCCCGCGCGAGCGGCGCCTGCTCGGCCTCGCCTTCGTGCCGGAGGAGCGGCTGGGCCGCGGCGCCGTGCCGGAGCTGAGCCTGTCGGAGAACGCGCTGCTCTCCGGCTACGCCCGCGAGCCGCTGGTGCGCAGCGGGCTGGTCCATTTCGGGCGCGCCCGCTCCTACGCCGAGCGGATCATCGGCGCCTTCAACGTGGTCACCCACGGTCATCGGGCGGAGGCGCGGTCGCTGTCGGGCGGCAATCTCCAGAAATTCATCATCGGCCGCGAGATCCTTCAGAAGCCGCGCCTGCTGGTGGTCGGCCAGCCGACCTGGGGCGTGGACGCGGGTGCCGCGGCGGCGATCCACCGGGCGCTGATCGACCTCGCGCGTTCCGGCGCCGCCGTCCTAGTGATCAGCCAGGACCTGGACGAGCTGTTCGTGCTGAGCGACCGCATCGCCGTGCTGTTTCACGGCCATTTGTCGGAGAGCCGCCCCACCCACCACACCAGCGTGGAGGAGATCGGTCTGCTGATGGGCGGCCTGTTCAACCACCCGCCCGATGAGGATGAGGTGGACCGTGCGGTGTGAACGCGACTTGCCCCCTCTCCCGTCCCGGGAGAGGGAAGGGGCCCGCGCCGCGCGCGGGAAGGGTGAGGGTTCGGCGTGGAAAAAGCGCCTGATCCTCGCGTCACCCTCACCCGGCCGCCTGCGGCGGCCACCCTCTCCCGGGGCGGGAGAGGGGACGACGTGCGTCGGAGCCTTTTCATGACCCTCCTCCGTCTCGAACCCCGCGGCGAGGCGTCGCGCGCGATGGTCTACGCCACGCCGCTGCTGGCGGTCGCGCTCACGCTCGCCAGCGGCTTCCTGCTGTTCTGGGCCATGGGCTTCGACCCGGTGAAGGCGCTGCACGCCTTCTTCATCGCGCCGCTGATGTCGCTGCGCGGCCTCGGTGAGCTGGCGGTCAAGGCGACCCCGCTGGTGCTCTGCGCGATCGGCCTCGCCATCGGCTTCCGCGCCAACGTTTGGAACATCGGGGCCGAAGGGCAGCTCACGCTCGGCGCCATCACCGGCGGCGGTCTGGCGCTGGCCTTCTACGGCGAGGGCGGCTGGTGGCTGCTGCCGCTGATGATCGTCGCGGGCATGGCCGGCGGCGCGCTGTGGGCGGCGATCCCCGCCTTCCTGCGGGTGCGCTTCAACGCCAGCGAAATCCTGACCAGCCTGATGCTGAACTATGTGGCGCTGCATCTGCTGAACTACCTGATGCACGGCCCCTACCGCGACCCGGACGGCTTCGCCTTCCCGGAATCCCGCCTGTTCGAGGCCGACGCGGTGCTGCCGCTGCTCGTCGCCGGGACGCGCGTCCATCTGGGATCGCTGTTCGCCCTGCTGGCTGTGGCGGCGGGCTGGTTCCTGATGGCGCGGACCTTCATCGGCTTCCAGATCAAGGTCATCGGCCTGACCCCGACGGCGGCGGGCTACGCCGGCTTCAACCAGAAGAAGATCATCTGGCTGACGCTGCTGCTGTCCGGCGCGCTGGCCGGTCTGGCCGGTCTGGGCGAGGTCGCCGGGCCGATCGGCCAGATGAACCCGACCATCTCCCCCGGCTACGGCTACACCGCCATCATCGTCGCCTTCCTGGGGCGGCTGCACCCGGTGGGCATCCTGCTGGCCGGCTTCCTGATGGCGCTCTCCTTCATCGGCGGCGAGGCGGCGCAGATCGCGCTCGGCCTGCCCAAAGCCATCACCGGCGTGTTCCAAGGCATGCTGCTGTTCTTCCTGCTGGCGACCGACGTGCTGATCCGCTACCGCGTGCGCTTCGGCGCAAAACGGGCCGTCGTTGGGAGGGCTGCGGCATGAGCGCCGAACTGGCCCTTCTCGGCCCGATCCTCGCAGCCATGCTGGCGGCCGCCACGCCGCTGCTGTTCGCAGCCCTCGGCGAACTGGTGGTGGAGAAGTCCGGCGTCCTGAACCTCGGCGTCGAGGGCATGATGCTGGTGGGCGCCGTCTGCGGCTTCGCCGTGGCAGTGCAGACCGGCAGTTCCACCGCCGGATTCGTCGCAGGGGCTGCGGCGGGGGCGGGCATGGCGGCGCTGTTCGGCGTGCTGACCCTGCTCCTGCTCGCCAACCAGGTGGCGACCGGCCTCGCGCTGACGCTGTTCGGCGTCGGCCTGTCGGCGCTGATCGGGCAGGGCTTCGTCGGCATCCCCATCGCCGACGTGCCGGAACTCTACATCCCCGGCCTGACCGACCTGCCGGTGATCGGCAAGGCGCTGTTCGGGCAGGACGCGCTGGTCTATCTGGCGCTGGCGGCGGTGCCGGCGGTGCACTGGTTCCTCTACGCCACGCGCAAGGGGCTGATCCTGCGCGCGGTCGGCGAGAACCACGCGGCCGCCCACGCGCTCGGCTACAAGGTCATCCGCATCCGCTTCCTCGCCGTGCTGTTCGGCGGCGCGATGAGCGGCATGGCCGGGGCCTTTCTGTCACTCGACTACACCCCGATGTGGGCGGAGGGCATTTCCTCCGGGCGCGGCTGGATCGCGCTGGCGCTGGTGGTCTTCGCCACCTGGAAGCCGGGCCGCGTGCTGCTCGGAGCCTGGCTGTTCGGCGGGGTGACCATCGCGCAGCTCCACGTCCAGGGGCTGGGAATCGACATTCCGTCACAACTCTTGTCGATGCTGCCTTATCTGGCTACCGTCATCGTCCTGGTGGTGATTTCACGGGATGTCGCCCGGATCCGGCTGAACGCGCCGGCCAGCCTCGGGAAGGTTTTCCATCCGGACGCCTGATGGGCCGATGCCTGACAGGCTCCGGGATGTTCGCAAGTCTTACGTTCGTGCTCAATCAATTGGATCAGGGAGCAAACACGTGAACAGAAGGACCATGGGCAAGGCCCTGATGGGTCTGGCCACCGGCGCCGCCATGCTGGCGCTGGGCGTCGGCGCGGCCGGCGCGCAGGAGAAGATGAAGGTCGGCTTCGTCTACGTCGGTCCGATCAGCGACCACGGCTACAGCTACCAGCACGACCAGGGCCGCCTGGCCGTGGAGAAGGAACTGGGCGACAAGGTCACCACCACCTTCGTCGAGAACGTGCCCGAGGGCGCCGACGCCGAGCGCGTGATTGAGCAGCTGGCCTCTTCCGGCCACAAGCTGATCTTCACGACCTCCTTCGGCTTCATGAACCCGACGTTGAAGGTCGCGCAGCGCCATCCCGACGTGAAGTTCGAGCACGCCACCGGCTACAAGCGCTCGGCCAACGTCGCCACCTACTCGGCGCGCTTCTACGAGGCCCGCACGGTCATCGGCCAGATCGCCGGCAAGATGACCAAGTCGAACATCATCGGCTACATCGGCTCCTTCCCGATCCCCGAGGTGGTCAGCGGCATCAACGCCTTCACCATCGCCATGCGCGAGGTGAACCCGAAGGCCGAGGTGCGCGTCGTCTGGGTGAACAGCTGGTACGATCCCGGCAAGGAAGCCGAGGCCGCCAAGGCGCTGATCGACCAGGGCGCCGACGTGATCTCCCTGCACACCGACAGCCCGGCGGCCATCCAGGTCGCGCAGGAGCGTGGCCTGTGGGTGTTCGGCCAGTCGTCGGACATGACCCGCTTCGGCCCGAAGGCGCACCTGACCGCCATCGTGGACGACTGGCGCGAGTATTACGTGAACCGCGTCAAGGCGGCTCTGGACGGCTCCTGGAAGTCGCAGGACACCTGGGGCGGCTTCAAGGACCACATGCTGTTCCTGGCCCCTTACAACCCGGCGCTCCCGGCGGATGTCGTCGCGGCGGCGGAGAAGACCCGCACCGACATCATGGAAGGCAAGCGCCACTCCTTCCAGGGGCCGGTGAAGGACCAGTCCGGCAAGGTCGTGATCGCCGAGGGCAAGCAGGCCACCGACGAGCAGATCCTGAAGATGGACTGGTATGTCGAGGGTGTGCAGGGCAAGGTTCCGAAGTAAGCCGGAGCCGGTCGCTGAGAGGAAAAGGGAGGCTTCGGCCTCCCTTTTTTGTTGGCCGCACCTCTTGGCGGCCGGTCCTCAGCCCGGCCGGCGGCCCAGCGCGGCCCAGCCGGCGGCGGCGAGGCGCATCACCTCCGGCCCGCTGCCGGCGGGGTTGGGCTCCATCGTCACCAGTTCCCGGTTCTCGAACCAGACCCAGCGGGGAACCTCGGCCGCGGTGGGGACCCAGCCCTCGGCCATCCGCTCCAGCACCGCCAGATCGGCGGCGGCGATGGGGAATTTGGGCTTCGGTGGGGTGCGGTTCGGCGCGGTGGGGGCGGGTGGAGCCGCCGGCGGGGCGTCCAGCCCGGCGCGGGCGTGTATCCAGGCCGTCTGGAAGGCGGTCAGAGCTTGGTTCAATTCCCCGCGCAGCGGCTCGGACGGGCAGCGCAGGTAGCGGTCGAGCAGGGCGTGAAGGGACTCGGCGGAGGGCGGCGGGGTCTCGGGCATGGGGCGGTTCCGTGGTCGGCGTGGTCCGGCACCGCAGCCATAAACGCAAGGGGCAGGAGAAGACAAGGGGCAGGAAAAGAAAGGCTCCGCCGCTTCAGGGAGCGCGGCGGAGCCTGTCGAGGAGGCACAATCCCCTGTGCTGCCTTGATCCAAACACGCCCGCCGGGCCGCCGGTTCCACCTTCCCTTCCGGGGTGACCCGCAAGGCTGCGGTCCGAAAGCCGGGACTATGCGTTGACAGCCGCAGGACAGACACCGGCGTCGGGAAGGGAAGCGCATCGTGGGGAACGGATTTCAGAAGGCATCGCGGGTCATGTATTTTCTGGCGACCGGCGTGTTGATGCTGTTCGCCCTGGTGTTCATCGGCGTCGCCGCTTACTCGGTCTTTCACAGCCTTCTGCTCCTCGACATCGAGGCGACGACGCACGGGCTGCTGGACGGTGTCGGCATGATCGTTCTGGCCATCGCCGTCTTCGAAATCGCCAAGTATCTCTACGAGGAGGAGCTGGAGCACGACCGCGAGTTGCGGCACGCCGACGAGGCGCGGCGCACCCTGACCAAGTTCCTGACCACCATCATCATCGCCGCCAGCCTGGAAGGGCTGGTGCTGGTGTTCGAGGCGCGGACCTCGCAGATGAGCGACATGGTCTATCCGGCCATCCTCCTGATGGTCATCGTCTTCATGGTGCTTGGGCTCGGACTCTACCAGCTGATCAGCCGTCGGGCGGAGACCATCGACCCGAAGGAGGGGGATTCCTGACCGCCCTCCGCGTTCCAACATTGCTGGGAGGAGTTGTTGATCCCTCCCAGCCAGAGCGGAGCGCCCCATGTTCGACCCCGCCCAGATCGGCCGCATCTCTCCCGTGGAGCAGGCCGACGCCTTGCGCACCTTGATCGCCGTCTTCGCCACCGCGGTGGTGCGGCCCGGCGAGACGGCGCCGCGCAACGCCGTCAGCGCCGAGATCGTCGACATTCTCGACGAGGTGCCGGCGGAGCGGGTCGAGGCGGTGGCCCAACTCTTCACCATGATGGCGCTGCGCCTGCGGCGGAAGGGACGGCCGCGCCGCACCGCCTTCCGCCTGACCTTGGAGACGGCGCTGCTCGCCCGCTCCTACGTCGGGGAGCCGGCGCCGCGCAACGAGACCAGCTACCTGTCGTCCGACCGGCCCGGCCTGGGGACGATCGACCATGCCTGCAACGAGATGCTGGAGCGCATGGCCGGGGTGCCGGATGATGAGCAGCGGGCGTGGCTGACCGCGCAGGTGATCGCCACCGGCCTGATCGACGCCGACCGCCGCCACCGGCTGGGCGGTCCCGACCGCGACCTCGGCGACATGGCGGTGGCGGAGTTCCTGCTGCGCACGGCGGCGCAGTACCTCGCCGCCACCGCTGCCCGCACCCCGCCCGAAGGCAAGGGCTGAGGCCGCCGCGACGGACTTACTGCAGGGCGATGATGGCGGCCATGGTCGCGTAGCGCTCGATCGACTGGGAGGATGGCAAACGCATCGCCTGCCGGGTGATGGCGAGCTGATTCTCATGGGAAACGGGCTGCCGCACCCCCAGATGGGCGACAACCTTGGCAAGCGGTACGACGTGGGCTGAGGACAGTTCCCAATTCACGATGGCGCCGCCCGCCGGGCGCCCGGGCGTGACGGCGGATGGCGCGACCCGCAGGGTGATCGAGGAGGCCAGCGACTCCAGCCCGGTCACCGGAACGAAATACAGCGTGAAACTCCGCGATGTCGGGCGCCAGGGCTCCGCCGAGCGGCAATCGGGGAAGGCGAGTCCGGTCTGCTCGTGGAACAGGCGTTGAAGTGCTGCGAGCGGGCTGGTGACGCTCTCGTAGCCGCCGCCGGGAACCGCCCATTGGCCCGCCGCGTCGACGACCCGCGGCTCCGCCGGACCGCGGCCCCACCAGGTGCTGACCTCGCGCCGCCGGACGATCAGGACCTTCGTCCCCTCCAGAAACGCCACATGGACATGGCGCATCGCCTTTTCCCCCGCATCCCGTTGGCTCCGCTGCCGGAGACGGGTGGGAAGGGCAGGGCGTGAACGGTTTAAGGGGAGGGGACCACGCGGTTCCGCCCTGCGGCCTTGGCCCGATACAGCGCGGCGTCGGCCACCCGGAGCGCGTCATCGATGCCGCCGGGCGCGTCCGGCGCGACGGGCGCGACGCCGAAGCTGGCGGTCATGCGGAAGGGATCGCCGTTCAGCCCCATTTCCTGTGCCGCGACGCGCCGGCGCAAGCGCTCCGCCACGACCGACGCATCTGCCAGAGCGGTGTTGGGGAGCAGGACCACGAACTCCTCGCCGCCGTAGCGCCCGATCAGGTCGCCGGGACGCAGGGCGTCGCCCAACGTCTGGACGAAGCGCTGCAACGCCTCGTCCCCGGCGGCGTGGCCGCGGCTGTCGTTGATGCGCTTGAAATGGTCGATGTCGGCGATCAGCAGGGACAGAGGCTGCCGCGACCGCTGCGCCCGCCGGATCTCCTCGTCCGCACGGTCCAAAAGGGCGCGCCGGTTGGCGACGCCGGTCAGCGGGTCGGTCTGCGCCTGCGCGACCAGCAGCCGGTGCATTTCGGTGATTCGGCCGCCCGCCTTCAACCGCGCCTTCAGGTGGGCGCGGTTGACCGGCTTGTGGATGAAGTCGTCCGCCCCGGCGTCCAGCGCCTTCATCTCATAGAAGGGTTCGTCGTGGGACGTCATCAGGATCAGGTAGCTGTAGGCGGTCCGTGGGTCGGCCTTCAGATGCCAGCACACCTCCAGCCCCGACAGCCACGGCATCTCCCAATCGATGATGGCGATGTCGAAGGGTTCGGCCTGGGCGCGCTCCAGCGCTTCCCGGCCATCCCTGGCCAGGATCACCTCATGCCCGTAAGACGCCACCTGCTCCGAAAGCATGGTGCGCATCAGGACCGTATCGTCGGCAATGAGCACGCGCATGGCGGGAAACTGCCTCATACCTTCGTCTGCGGTCAATGAGCGGTGGACGTCCGAGCGTTATTTGTGGGCGTCCGTTCCTGCCGTCCTATCGCCTTCACGGTAACGTTGCGCCTAAGGTCGTGGTCGCCCCGCCGCGGCCCTTGCGGCATAGTACCGGCCTTACGGGGCGCCCATGTCCGGGCGCGCAACGCAGAGGGGACAGCATGGCCCGCTATACGGGCGTCTACGGATTTCCGGAATCGGCGGACGGCGCGCGGCGTCTGGCCGAGGCCCTGAACGTTCCCTGCCACATCGCCGAACTGCACCGCTTTCCGGATGGCGAAAGCCTCGTCCGCCTGCCCGAACCCGTGGAGCGCGCGGTGGTCTACCGCTCGCTCGACCGCCCGAACGACAAGCTGGTGGAATTGGCGCTGGCCGCCTCCGTCCTGCGCCGGCAGGGTGCCACGGAGCTGTGCCTCGTCGCTCCCTACATGGCCTACATGCGCCAGGACGCGGTGTTCCGCCCGGGCGAGCCGGTAAGCCAGACGGTGGTGGGGGATTGGCTGGGCCGGTTGTTCGACCGCTTCGTCTGCGTGGAGCCGCACCTGCACCGCACCCACACGCTGGACGAGGTGTTCGTCGGGCGTCCCTCGGTCTGCCTCAGCGGCGCCGGGGCCATCGCCGAGCGGCTGCGCCGTGATGGGGTCGCGCCCGGCACCGTGGTCGTCGGCCCGGACGAGGAGGCCGCCCCGCTGGTCGAGGCGGTGGCCGGGCCGCTCGGCCTCACCGCCCTGGTCGGGCGGAAGGAGCGGCGCGGCGACCGCGACGTGACGGTGACTTTGCCCGCCGATGCGCCGCTGGCCGAACGGCCCGTGGTGATCGTCGACGACGTCATCAGCTCCGGCGAGACCATCTTCTCCTGCGCGCGGGCCGCGCGGTCCGCGGGCGCGGCGTCGGTCCGGGTGTTCGGGGTGCATGCCCTGTTCGACGCGGCGGTGGCCGCCCGTTTCCAATCCGAAGGGCTGGGAACGCCGTTGTCCTGCGACGGGGTTCCGCACCCCAGCAACGCCCTGCCGCTCGCCCGGCTGATCGCCGACGCTTTGGTGGCGCCCCGTTGACGGGCCGGTAACCCTTCGTCAGGCAGGATAGGGGACAGGGCACAACAAGGCGGGGTTTCGCCATGACACTGTCCCTCACCTTCCACGGCGCCGTCGGCACGGTCACCGGCTCCTGCTTCCGCATCCGGACCGGCGACGGCGACCTGCTGATCGACTGCGGCCTGTTCCAGGGCACCAAGACGGTCAAGGAGCTGAACTACCGGCCCTTTCCCTTCAAGCCGTCCGCCGTGAAGGCGGTGCTGCTGACACACGCGCACATCGACCATTCCGGCCTGCTGCCGAAGCTGGTCCGCCAGGGCTTCAAGGGGCGGGTGCACGCCACCGCCGGCACCGCCGACCTGCTGGCCTACATGCTGCCCGACAGCGGCTACATCCAGGAGACGGAGGTCGAGCGGCTGAACCGCCGCAACCGCCAGCGCGGGCGCCCGGCGGTGGAGCCGATCTACACCCAGGCCGACGCCCAGGCGGCCATCCGCCACCTGCACGCGGTCGATTACGGGGAATGGGTGACGGTGCTGCGCGGGATCCGCGCCCGCTTCTGGCCGGCCGGGCACATCCTGGGTTCGGCCTCGGTCGAGCTGGAGGTGACGCGCGGTGGGACGGCCGAGACGATCCTGTTCTCCGGCGACCTCGGCCCCGGCGGCAAGTCCTTCCACGCCGACGCGGAGGGACCGCCGCGGCCCGACTGGATGGTGCTGGAGACCACCTACGGCAACCGCGAGCGGGTCGAGGTCGGCGAGGCCGAGCGGCAGGCCCTGCTGCGCGACGAGGTGCGGGGGGCGCTCGCCGCGGGCGGCCCGCTGCTGATCCCGGCCTTCGCGGTGGAGCGCACGCAGGAGCTTCTCTACGACCTGCACCGGCTGTTCGACGGCGGCGAGATCCCGCTGGTCGACGTGTTTCTCGACTCGCCGCTGGCCGACTCCCTCACCGGGGTGTTCCGCCGCCATCTGGCCGATCTCGGCACCGGCGACGATCCCTTCGCCCGGCCCAACCTGCACCGCGTGCGCTCCGTGGCGGAAAGCCAGAGGCTCAACGCGATCAAGGGCGGCGCCATCATCATGGCGGCCAGCGGCATGTGCGACGCCGGGCGCATCCGCCACCACCTGAAGAACCATCTGTGGAGCCCGGAGGCCACCGTCCTGCTGGTCGGCTACCAGGCGCCGGGCACGCTGGGCCACCTGTTGCAGCAGGGGGCGGCCAGCGTCCGCATCCATGGCGAGGAGATCGCGGTGCGTGCCCGCATCCGCTCGCTGGACGTCTATTCCGGCCACGCCGACCGCAGCGGCCTGCTGTCCTGGGTGACGGCGCGGCAGGGGGTGGGGCGCGGCCTGTTCCTGGTCCATGGCGAGGAGGACGCCTGTGCCGGCCTGCGCGACGCCCTGGTCCGCCGCGGCTGGGACCCGGCGCTGATCCGCCTGCCCGAGCTGGACGAGGTGGCCGACCTGACCGCCCCCGCCCCCGCGCGGGCGCCGGCCACCGCCGAGGGCGGCCCGCCGCGGCTGGAGCCGCAGGCCGTGTCCGCCGGGCGGGACTGGCACAACCGCTACGCCGCCTTCCTGCTGGACCTGCACCGGGCGCTGGACGCCGCCCCCGACGACGCGGCGCGCGACGCGCTGCTCCGCGGGGTGGGCGACCGCCTGCCGCAGGCGACGGGGCGGACGGCGGAGTGAACGCCCTGCCATCGGCCGGTCCCTGCATGCTATAGATCCGTGACAGCCGCGAAGCAAAAGGATGACGGGGCGATGGGGAAGGTGGCGAACATCGTGGTCCAGATGGCGCGCAAGCTGACCGACGACAACGCCCGGCTGGGCCGTGTCCGCAACGCCGGCAAGCCCAAGACCTTTCCCCATTTCCGCGAGATCCGGAACGCCTATCTGGACATTCAGGGGCTGGTTTTCTCCATTCAGGAGCGTCTGCCGGAGACGGGGAACGACCTGCCGCCGAACTTTCCGCAATGGGTGATCCGGCAGAAGCTGACGGCGATCGCCCATTTCACCGACATCAGTTACGCCTTCGTCAGCGACCCGCCCTTGGCGCTGACCAGCTCGCTCGGCGCCTTCGACGTGCTTCAGGCGGAGCAGAAGGCCTTTTCCGAGACGCTGAACGCCTTCGACATGATGCTGATGGAGGCCGGCATCGACGACAAGACGGCGGACGAGCTGGATGCCACCCGCACCAAGATCGAGCAGATCCTCGGCATGATCGAAACCCTTTTGCAGAACAGCCCCAAGGTTCTGCAGGAATTTTGAACGCCGCCGCACGCGCTGGGTGATTTGGGCCCCATTTATGCGCTTCTCGCACGGGCTCATTCTGGTTAAGGTCTACCGGCGCGCGTCGGTTGCCCGGATGCACTCCATGCAGGCGGCGTCACAGGCAGCTTCGGTACGGCCCCATGCAGAGGTCTTCCAGCCCCGATCCGATCGACCTTGCGCCGGGCGAGTCCGCCGCCGATTCCATGGGCGCTTCCGCGACGGAACCGGTGGCCGTCCCCAAACGCCTTCCTCTTCTGGTTCTGCTGGCCGCGCTCGTCCTGACCGTTGTGGTCTGGCACGACACCCGCCAGCGCGTCGCCGCGGACGCCGAAGGACGGTTCGCCCTCAGGGTGGAGGAACTGCACCGCCGCTTCGAGAACCAGATTCAGGTCCATGTCCAAGTGACGCGCTCGGCCGCCGCCTTGTTCACCGCCTATCCCGAGGTGAAGCGCGCGGAGTGGAACCGGTTCGTCGACGGGCTGCACCTTGCAGAGCGCTTTCCGGCGATCACCGTCGTCGCCTTCGCGCGTGTCGTCGATCAATGGACCGGCCCGGAGCTGGTGACGGAGGCCCGTATGGACGGGCTGCGCAGCTTCCGGATCTGGCCGGACACGATCGGTCCGATGCGTCTCGTCACCTTGTACGCCGCGCCTGTCAACGAACGCGCCCTGCGCACGCTCGGCTACGATCTGCTGGCGGAACCGGTGCGCCGCGCCGCCGTGGAACAGGCACGGGACAGCGGCGATCCGACGGTCGTCCGCGTCCCCGGCCTGGGGCCTGACGAAGGCGAGCCCACGCCGCCAGCCGTCATGGTCCTCCAAGCCGTCTACCGCGATGGACGAAGTCCCGCCACGCAGGAGCAGCGGCGCGCCACCTTCGCCGGCGTGGTGATGACCCCGATCCAGTTCGCGCCGCTGGCCGAGTCCGTGTTCGGCCGGATGGGCGACGTCGCGGCCACGGTCTTCGAAGGGCGCGGCGGGGTTCCGCTTTACCGCGGCCGCCCGGACGCGCCGGACCGGCCTTTGCTGACCGCGAGCCGTGACATCGCGCTGGGCAACCGCGTCTGGTCGGTCCAGTACGAGAGCCGGTCGAGCTTCGAGGAGGGGCTGGACCACTGGAAACCGACATTGGTCCTGGCGACGGGGCTGTCGCTCAGCCTGCTGCTGTCCGCCCTGCTGTGGGCACTGGCGGTGACGCGCCACCGGGCGCTGGTGATCGCCGGGCGCATCACCGCCTCTCTGCGCCGGCGCGAGACGGAACTGGACCTGCTGTTCAATCAGGCGCCGCTGGGCATCGCCCTCATCGGGCCGGACGCCAGGATCACCGACTGCAACCCCGCCTTCGCCCGCGCGGTCGGGGTGCCGCGCGACGGGTTGATCGGAACCGATGCGAGGCTGCGCGCCCAGGACCCGGCGGTGAGCGCCGCCATCGACTCCGCCATCGCCGGGCAGAGCGTGCGGCTGGAGGTCGACCGTCTCCTGCTGGCCGGCGGGCGGCACAGCCATTTCTCCGTGCATTTCCAGCCGGTGATCACGCCCGGCGACCCGCCCTTCGTCATGGCCTTCGTCGAGGACATCGGCGACAAGCGGCGCGCCGAGCAGCATGTCCACTATCTGGCCCATTACGACCCGCTGACCGGACTGCCCAACCGCGTCCTGCTGTTCGACCGCATCGCCCAGGCGGCCAGGGAGGCGCGACGCGACGGTGCGCGGGTTGCCGTCCTGTTCATCGATCTGGACCGCTTCAAGATCATCAACGACAGTCTGGGACATTCCTTCGGCGACGAGGTGCTGCGGTCTGTGGCGCGGCGACTGCATGGCGCGATGCGTCCGTCGGACACGGTCGGCCGGCTGGGCGGCGACGAATTCCTGATCGTCGTCCCGCACATCGAGACGCCGGGCGTGGCCGCCGCGGTGGCGGAGAAGGTGATGGCCCAGCTCGCCGCGCCCTTCACCATCGGCGGGCGGAACTTCGTGGTGTCCCCCAGCATCGGCATCAGCCTGTTCCCCGACGATGCGGAGGATGCGGAGGGGCTGATCCGCTGCGCCGACATCGCCATGTACAACGCCAAGGACGCCGGCCGGAACGCCTTCCGCTTCGTGACGCGCGAGATGGGCGCACGCTCCCGTGAACGGCTGGACCTGGAGGCGGCGCTGCGCCGTGCCCTGAAGAACCGGGAACTGTTCCTCGTCTACCAGCCGCAGCTGCGCATCTCCGACGACCTCGTGGTCGGGGTGGAGGCGCTGCTGCGCTGGCGCCATCCGGAGGCCGGCCTCATCATGCCGAACCGCTTCCTTCCGGTGGCCGAGGAGACCGGCCTGATCCAGGCCATCGGCGATTGGGTGCTGGACGAGGTGTGCGCCCAGATCCGCCTCTGGCGCGACCAGATCGGCCTGACGGTGCCGGTCGCGGTGAACGTTTCAGCCCAGCAGTTCCGCGGCGGGCAGCTTCCCGCCAAGGTGGCCGCCGCGCTCGACCGCAACGGCCTCCAGGGCTGGGAGCTGGAGATCGAGGTGACCGAGGGCACCCTGATCGACGACATCCCGTCGGCCATCGCGACGCTGCGCGCGCTGAAGCAGCGCGGTTGCCTCATCGCGCTGGACGATTTCGGCACCGGCTACTCCTCGCTCAATTACCTGCACCGCTTCCCGATCGACAAGCTGAAGATCGACCGCTCCTTCATCCACGACCTGGAGCAGGACGGGGCCGGCGATTCCATCCCGCGGGCCATCGTCGGGCTGGGGCGCAGCCTGGGCCTGTCGGTCGTCGCCGAGGGGGTGGAGACGGAGGCGCAGCTCCAGCTTCTGCGCAGCCTGAAATGCGAGAGCTTCCAGGGCTATCTGTTCAGCCGCCCGGTGCTGGCGGAGGAACTGGAGCCGATCCTCGCGTTGCGCGTCGCCCGCGGCCACCATCACGCATCCAAGGCGGAGCCGGCGGAAACCAGAGAGCCGGTGTGACGGCCGTCAGCGGGGAAAGGTCACCATGCCTTCTTCCGCGGCCTGCCAGGCCGGCTTGGCGTTGTGGCCGATGGTGCGCCTCTCCTCGTCCATCCGGTCGCCCTCGTCCATCCGGTCGCGATGCCGTTGCATCGACCGGCGGTGGCGGTTCAGCCCGGAGGCGCCGTGGTCGTCCCGGACCCAGCCGCGCGCCATCGCCGCCCCCGCCAGAACGCCGAAGCCGGCGACCACGGCGGCGGTGATCCAGGGATGCATCCGCGCCTCGGTGTAGAGGCTGGTTTCACGCACGAAGCGATGCCGGCCGGCGCGTTCTCGCCCGTCGTCGCCGTGACTGTGCAGGGCATCCTTGCGCGGGCGGAGCGGTCCCCCGGAACGGATGACGCGCGGCAGCGTCCGCTCCATGATCCGGTCGGTGAGCCGCGGCGCGAAGGTCTCCGCCAGGGCGAACAGCTTGGCGCCGCCGCCGACGTAGAGGTCGCGCATCGGGCGGCGGGCGCAATGCAGGATGGCCTTCGCCACCACCTCCGGCGCGTAGACCGGGGGCGGGTTGTTCGGCTCCGCATCCATCAGGTTCAGGGCGTGCTCCTCGTACAGGCTGTCGACGGCCGCCGGCTTGATCAGGCTGACCGAGATGGGCGCGCCATCCGCCTCCAGTTCCATGCGCAGCGCATCCGTGAAGCCCTTCACGGCGTGCTTGGTGGCGACATAGGCGCCCTGGAGCGGGATGGCGCGGTCGGACAGCACGCTGCCGATGTTGATCAGCGCTCCGCCCTCGCGCCGCAGATGCGGGACGGCGGCCAGCGAGCCGTTGACCACGCCCCAGTAGTTCGTCTCGAACAGGCGGCGATGGTCGACCGGGGCGGTGTCGAGGAGCTTGCCGATGATCGCCACGCCGGCGTTGTTCACCCAGGTGTCGATCCGGCCGTAGCTGCGGACCGCCGCGTCGGCCACCCGCCGCAGGGCGTCGGGGTCGGCCACGTCGGCGACGCAGTGGATCGCGTCCCCGCCGTCCGCGCGGATCTCCTCCGCCACCTGGGCGAGCGCGTCGCGGTCGCGGGCGGCCAGGACGACCTTCGCGCCCTGCCGGGCGGCCATGCGGGCGGTGACCAGCCCGATGCCGCTCGACGCGCCGGTGATGACGATCACCTGCTCGTCAATGGGTTTGAGACGCGGTTGCATGAATGCCGTTCCTCCATCGTTCGATCGTCGGAAACCGTGCGTCATCCGCTGTGAACAGGCGGTCGGGCGGAGCGTTGCCGCCGGACGGTGCGTCCGGGCCACTCCGAAAGGAGGGTTGGCGGCCCAGCGAAGCGGCACAGCTTTACCGGGACCTGTAAGGCGGGGAGGACACAGCGCCCATGCTCAAAACAGCCGCCAAAGCCGGCGGACTCGCCGATCGATTCCGCCGGGTGCGCGCCACCTCGGCGGAACTGGCCGTCGGGCTGTCGCCGGAGGATCAGGTGGTGCAGTCCATGCCGGACACCAGCCCGGTCAAATGGCATCTGGCCCACACAACGTGGTTCTTCGAAACCTTTCTGCTGATCCCGAATTTGCCGGGCTACCGGCCTTTCGATCCGGCCTTCGGCTATCTCTTCAATTCCTATTACGAGGCCGTCGGCGCGCGCCATCCACGGCCCCGGCGCGGTCTGGTGACGCGTCCCGGCGTGGCCGAGGTGGCGGCCTACCGCGACCATGTCGACGCCGCCATGCTGACCCTGCTGGAGCGGCCCGACGCCGAGCGGCTGGCCCCGCTGGTCACGCTCGGCCTCGCCCACGAGGAGCAGCATCAGGAACTGATCCTGATGGACCTGTTGCACCTGTTCTCCTGCAACCCGATCGCACCGGCCTACCGGCCCTACCGCCCGGCTTTGCGCGGCCCCGCCCATGAAGGGCGCTGGATCGCGGTGGACGGCGGGATCGTCGCGGTCGGCCATGACGGAGACGGGTTCGCCTTCGACAACGAAGGGCCGCGGCACGAGGTGCTGCTGCGTCCCTTCCGCCTGTTCTCCCGCCTGGTGACCAACGCGGAGTGGCGGGCCTTCATCGAGGATGGCGGCTACCGCAACCCGGCGCTCTGGCTGTCCGACGGCTGGGCGACGGTCAACGCCGAGGGGTGGGAGGCGCCGGCCTACTGGCGGCGCGGCGAGGATGGCGGCTGGCGGGAGTTCACCCTGCTCGGCGAGCATCCGCTGGACGACGACGCGCCGGTCTGCCACGTCGGCTTCTACGAGGCCGACGCCTTCGCCCGCTGGGCCGGCAAGCGCCTGCCGACCGAGGCCGAATGGGAAACCGCCGTCGGCAAAGCGCTGGACAGCGGAAGTCCCGCCACCGGCAACACGCTGGGCAGTGGGCTGCTGCGCCCGGTCGCCGCTCCGGCGGGCGAGGGGCTCGTCCAGATGTTCGGTGACGTCTGGGAATGGACGGCCAGCGCCTACAGCGGCTACCCGGGCTTCCGCCCCGCCGCCGGGGCCGTCGGCGAATACAACGGCAAATTCATGGCCAACCAGTATGTGCTGCGCGGCGGATGCTGCGCCACGCCGGACGGCCATGCCCGCGCCACCTACCGGAATTTCTTCTATCCGCACCAACGCTGGATGTTCAGCGGCGTGCGCCTCGCGGAGGACGCCTGATGACCGCAATTTCCGCCGCCCGCGCCCATCCGGCGCAGGCCCCGGACGACGTGTTCCTGGCCGACGTGCTGGACGGCCTGTCCCGCCCGGACAAGAGCCTGCCCTGCAAGTACTTCTACGACGCCGAGGGCTCGGCCCTGTTCGACGCCATCTGCACGCTCGACGAATATTACCCGACGCGGACCGAGACCGCCCTGCTGCACGACCGCGCCGAGGAGATCGCCGGTCTGGCCGGGCGCGGCGCCACCCTGGTGGAGCTGGGCAGCGGGTCGAGCGTCAAGGTGCGCATCCTGCTCGACGCGCTGGACGCGCCGGCCATGTATGTGCCGGTGGACATCAGCCGCGACCATCTGATCGCCGCCGCCGCCCGGCTGGCCGGTGACTACCCGGCGGTGACGGTGGTGCCGGTGGCCGCCGATTACGTGCGGGGCTTCGCGCTGCCGCGGGGCGTCGCGCCGGAGCGGACGATGGCCTTCTTCCCCGGCAGCACCATCGGCAATTTCCGGCCCGCCGAGGCGATGACCTTCCTGGACACGCTCGGCCGGCGGCTCGGGTCCGGAGCGCGGCTGCTGATCGGGGTGGACCTGCGCAAGGACCCGGCGGTGCTGGAGGCCGCCTACGACGACGCGCGCGGGGTGACGGCCGCCTTCAACATGAACCTGCTGGCCCGCATCAACCGCGAGCTGGACGGCTCCTTCGACCTGGACCGCTTCGCCCATGTGGCCCGCTACGACACCGCGCGCGGGCGGATCGAGATGCATCTGCGCAGCCTGGACGACCAGACCGTCCATATCGCCGGCCAGCCCATCCGCTTCGCCCGCGGCGAGACGATCCACACCGAGAATTCCTACAAATATTCGGTTCCCGGCTTCCGCCGCCTCGCCGCCCGCGCCGGTTGGCGCACGGAGCGGAGCTGGACCGATGAGAACCGCCTGTTCAGTCTCCACTGGATGGTTCGGCATGGCTGACCCCGTTTGGCACCGGGAACACCGGATCGGGGCCAGGGTTGAGTCCCGTCGAGACACCGCAACAACGGGACAGGACCGATGACCAGCATCTTCGACCGGATCAAGCAGGACCACGACACCATCCGCCGCCTGCTCGACGCGGCCGAGAAAGCGAACGGCGACGGGCGCGCCGCCTACGAGGACCTGCAGCGCGAGCTGTGGGCCCACGGCAAGATCGAGGAGGCCGTCTTCTACCAGTCGCTGTCCAAGGCGAAGAACACCAAGCAGGAGACCACCGAGGGCCTGAACGAGCACCACATCATCAACGGCTTCCTCGACGAGCTGAACGCCATGCCCGCCGACAGCACCGCCTGGAAGGCCAAGCTCCAGGTGTTGGGCGAGGTCACCCGCCACCACCTCGACGAGGAGGAGGAGGAGCTGTTCGAGGAGGCCAAGAAGGCGCTCGACGACAAGCGCGCCGAGGAACTCGGCAGCATCTACGGGGAGCGCAAGAAGCAGATGCTGGCCGCCCTGGCCCCTCTGCCCAAGAGCGCCTGAAGCCCATCGACGGGTGCCTGTCCCTTTCCCCTCTCCCGTCCCGGGAGAGGGAGGGGCTTACGCGCAAGCGTGGGAGGGTGAGGGTGCCTGCAAGGATCAGCTCCTTGATCCTCGACCGACCCTCACCTGGCTCTCAGCGGATGCCATGGGCATCCGCCTGTCGCCGTCAGCGCTGGCTGTCAGCCAGCGCGAGAGGCGCCTTCGGCGCCACCCTCTCCCGGGGCGGGACGAGGGAAATGATGCCAAACGGTGATCACCTTGCATCGATCCGGTGCAGTCTCTTGCGCCGGGGCTTCCCGGCGTGACAGGCTGCGGTCTTCCGTTCCGCTGCACGAACCGTCGCCATGCCTCCGATCGCAAAGACCCCGATCGCCAAGCCCGCCCCGAAATCCGCCGCCGGCTCGCTCGCCTCCTTCGCGCCCTGGGCGGGGGAGGGCGGCGTCCGCGTCTATCTGAGGCCGGTCGGGCTGTTGCCCATCGCCGCCTGGAGCGCCGGGGCGGCGGTGCCGCTGGCCGGCGGGCGCTTTTCCTTCGCCACCGCCGAACTGATCATCCGGCAGGGGGCGCGGATCGAACGGGCCTTCGCGCCGCTGACCGAAATCATGGCCTGGGGGTGGGAGCGCGGCACCGCCGTGGCGCAGAGCCTGGACAAGCGGCTGGGCGCGCTGACCCGTGGGCGGGCGCCGTTCGGCGGGCTGGACCTCGGGCGCCCGCGCATCATGGCCATCGTCAACGTGACGCCTGACAGCTTTTCCGACGGCGGCGACTTCTTCGACGCCGGGACCGCCATCGCCCATGGCGAGGCGATGCTGGAAGCCGGCGCCGACCTGCTGGACGTCGGTGGCGAGTCCACCCGACCCGGCTCCGCCCCCGTGTCGCCGGAGGAGGAGGAGGCCCGCGTCCTGCCGGTGGTCCGCCACTTCGCGGCCAAGGGTGCGGTGGTGTCGGTGGACACGCGGCACGCGTGGGTGATGCGCGCGGCGCTCGACGCCGGAGCGGCGCTGATCAACGACGTGGCCGGGCTGCGCGATCCCGGCGCGCTGCCGCTGGTGGCGGAAAAGGCGGCGCCCGTGGTGGTCATGCACATGCGGGGCGAGCCCGGCACGATGCAGCAGAACCCGACCTATGAGGACGCGGCGCTCGACGTCTTCGACTGGCTGGAGGAGCGGGTGGACGCCTGCGCCGCCGCCGGGGTGCCGCTGGAGCGCATCGCCGTCGATCCTGGCATCGGCTTCGGCAAGACGGTGGAGCACAATCTGGACATCCTGCGCCACACCGCCCTGTATCACGGGCTGGGCTGCGCCCTGCTGATCGGGCTGTCGCGCAAGACCCTGATCGGCAAGCTGTCGCGGAGCGAGCCGCCGAAGGAACGGCTGGCCGGATCGCTGGCCGGGGGACTGGAAACGCTGAGCCAGGGCGCGCAGATCCTGCGTGTCCATGACGTGCCCCAAACGGTCCAGGCGCGCGCCGTCTGGGAGGGGCTGCATCCCGCACGGGTGCCTTGACCGCATCGCTCATGTAACCCTTTGGCGTCTGCGCGGAAGGGTGCTTGACCCCGCCCCCCGTGCCAAGCGATGACATTTTCACACATCCGCGAATGCGGTACAGTGACTGGCCTATTCCTGAGGGTTTCCATGACGCGACACCTGTTCGGCACCGACGGCATCCGCGGCACCGCCAACATCGACCCGATGACGGCGGAAACCGCTTTGCGCGTCGCGATGGCGTCCGCTTTGCAGTTCCGCCGGGGCGACCACCGGCACCGCGTGGTGATCGGCAAGGACACCCGCCTGTCCGGCTATCTGCTGGAGCCCGCGCTGACCGCGGGCTTCATCTCCATGGGCATGGACGTGGTGCTGCTCGGCCCGCTGCCGACACCCGCCGTCGCCATGCTGACGCGCTCGCTGCGCGCCGACCTCGGCGTGATGATCTCCGCCTCGCACAACCCGTACCAGGACAACGGCATCAAGCTGTTCGGGCCAGACGGCTACAAGCTGTCGGACGCGGTGGAGATCGCCATCGAGACGCGCATGGGCCAGCCCTTCGCGCCGGACCTCGCCGGTTCCGCCGACCTTGGCCGCGCCTCCCGCCTGGAGGATTCGACGGGCCGCTACATCGAGTATGTGAAGAACACCTTCCCGCGCGGCCTGCGTCTGGACGGGCTGAAGATCGTCGTGGACTGCGCCAACGGCGCCGCCTACCGTGTCGCCCCGAAGGTGCTGTACGAGCTGGGGGCCGACGTGATCCCGGTCGGGGTCAATCCGGATGGCCTGAACATCAACAAGGACTGCGGCGCCACCGCCACCCGGACCCTGCAGGAGCAGGTGGTGGCCCACGGCGCCCATCTGGGCATCGCGCTGGACGGCGACGCCGATCGCCTGATCATGGTCGACGAGGCCGGGCGCGTCGTCGACGGTGATCAGGTCATGGCGCTGATCGCCTCATCCTGGGCGCAGGCGCAGACGCTCAAGGGCGGCGGCGTGGTCGCCACGGTCATGTCCAACCTGGGCATGGAGCGGCATCTCCAGGGGCTGGGCATCGCGCTGGTCCGCACGCCGGTCGGCGACCGCTATGTGGTGGAACATATGCGCGAGCACGGCTACAACGTCGGTGGGGAGCAGTCGGGGCACGTCGTGCTGTCCGACTACTCCACGACCGGCGACGGGCTGATCGCCGCACTCCAGGTCCTGGCGGTGCTGATCCAGTCCGGCGGCCGGGCGGCCAGCGAGGTCTGCCAGGTCTTCGCCCCGGTGCCGCAGAAGCTGACCAATGTCCGCTTTGCCGCCGGCTCGAAGCCTCTGGACATCGCCTCCGTCCAGGCGGCGATCCGCGACGGCGAGGCGCGGCTGAACGGGTCGGGTCGCATCCTGATCCGCAAGTCGGGGACCGAGCCGGTGATCCGCGTCATGGCGGAAGGCGACGACGAAGGGCTGGTGCACGCGGTGGTGGCCGACATTGCCGGCGCCATCACGGACGCCGCCCGGCTGGAGACCGCCTCCTAAGGCCACCCCTCCAACCAGACGACCAGACGGAAGCAATCCCGATGCAGGCCCACCCGATCAACGGCCGTGTTCTCATCGTCGCCGGGTCCGATTCCGGCGGCGGTGCCGGCATCCAGGCGGACATCAAGGCGGTCAGCGCGCTGAACGCCTTCGCCATGACCGCCATCGCGGCGCTGACCGCGCAGAACACGACCGGGGTCTATGGCGTGCTGCCCGTGGACCCGGCCTTCGTCGCCCTGCAGATGAGGGTGGTGCTGGAGGACCTCGGGGCCGACAGCATCAAGATCGGCATGCTCGCCAACGCCGCGGTCATCGAGGCGGTGGCCGGCGAGTATGAGGCGCGGGCCATCAACGTTCCGCTGGTCGTCGACCCGGTGATGGTCTCGAAGAGCGGCCATTTCCTGCTGGAGCCGGACGCCGTGCAGACCCTGCGCAAGCGCCTGCTTCCCCACGCCGAACTGGTAACCCCCAACCTGCCGGAGGCCGAGGCGCTGACCAACATCCCGGTGCGCAACCTGGACGACATGCGCCGCGCCGCCGAGATGATCCGCACCTTCGGGCCGAAGTCCGTCCTGCTGAAGGGCGGCCATCTGGAGGACGAGCGGCTGTGCGATCTGCTGCTCACCGAGGACGGCGAGGAGGTGTTCGAGGGGCGGCGCATCCACACCCCGCACACCCACGGCACCGGCTGCACCCTGGCCTCGGCCATCGCCGCCGGCATCGCCCAGGGGCTGGGCGTGCGCGATTCGGTGGCCCGCGCCCGCGCCTATGTGGACGAGGCCATCCGCTCCGCCCCCGGTTTCGGCCACGGTCACGGCCCGCTGAACCACCTGCACACGGTCCGGCCGTTCCCGTAAGGGCGCGGCCTTTCCGCCTCCTCACACGATCGACAGCATCGCCGTCTGCGGATTTTCCAGCAGATCCGCCAGCGTGCCCAGGCCGCGCGCCAGCTCGTCCCGGCTGTGCGGGTGGCACAGGCCCAGCCGCACGGCGTGCGGGGCGCTGGCCCGGCCCACGGCGAACACGTCGCCGCCCGTCACCTTCACACCGCGGCGCAGCGCCTCCGCGATGAAGTCGTCGCGCCGCCAGGGCTCGGGCAGGACCAGCCAGAGATGCTGCGCCGACGCGTGCCCGCAGACGGCGCTGGCGGGCAGGATGGAGCGGGCGATCTGCTGGCGCGCCATGGCCTCCCCGCGCTGGGCCTCGGCGATGCGGTCGGCGCTGCCGTCGGTGATCCAGCGCGTCGCGACCTCCGGCGGCAGGGGCGGGGAGGAGTATTGCAGGGCACGGATGACCGCCTCCACCCGCGGCACCAGGGCAGGCGGAGCGACGACGTAGCCGACGCGCAACCCTGCGGACACGCTCTTGGACAGGCTGTTCACGTAGACGGTGACGTCCGGGGCGATGGCCTGGATGGGCTTGGCGTCATGGACCAGGAAGCCGAACACGTCGTCTTCGACCAGCACCACCCCGTAGCGGCGGGCGATGGCTGCGATCTCCACCCGCCGGGCCTGCGGCATGACGGAGGCGGTGGGATTGTGCATGGTCGGCACCAGATACAGCGCCTTGGGCGCCAGACGGCGGCAGGCGCTGTCGAAACTGTCCGGGACCACGCCATGCTCGTCGATGGCGATGCCTTCCAGGTGGTAGCCCTCGACCGCGCTCAGGGTCTTGATGCCGTAGTTGGTCAGACGCTCGGTCAGGACGACGTCGCCGGGGCGAGCCACCGCGGCCAGCGCCACGGCCATGGCGTTCTGCGCGCCCGTGGTCAGCAGGACCGTGTCGGCGGAGGTGGCCACCCGGTGCTGCCGCGTCAGCCACTGCGCCCCGGCGGCGCGGTGCGCGGGCAGGCCGGCGTGCGGCGCGTATTCCAGCAGCGCCCCCAGGTTCGGTGACGCGCCGATGGCGGCCAGGGTGGCGCCCATCATCGGAACCGACATCGGGTGCTCCGGTGTCACGACGGTCATGTTGACGACGGAAGGTTCGGGCCGGGGAGTCCAGCTGAAGGGGTCGGAGGGGGGCATGTGGCGCTGCCCCTGCACGAAGGTGCCGCGCCCGACCTCGCCGCCGATCAGCCCGCGCTTCTCCGCCTCCGTGTAGGCGCGGGTGATGGTGCCGACGGTGACGCCGAGGCGGTAGGCGAGGTCGCGGTGGGTGGGAAGCCGCGTGCCGGGGGCCAGCCGTCCGTTGGCGATGTCGTCGGACAGGGCGTCGGCGATGGCGCGGTAACGGGGGCCTTGCCGCCCCTCCAGATCAGGAACCCACTGTGTCATGGGGACAATGATGACATTGTACCGATCCGTCGGCAAGTGTCACCGCATTGTCGCGATTGTGCGGGTCCGGTTGCGCTGCGCGCTCGGGAACCCGGACGGGCGGGCGGGCGTTGCAGTCAGGACCGCCCGGCGCCGCTTCGTCATCCCTTTCGCGCCGGGCACAGCCGGGAGAATTCAGGCATGAGCGCCGAAAACGCCATCCGACACACCTACGACCGCTTCTTTGGGGGCGCGCGGAATCTCGGGCCGCTGGAACGCGCCGTGTCCACCGGCCTCGGCCTTGTCATGGCGGCGGGCGGCGTGCGCCGCGGCGCCGACGTGCGGGGCGCCATCATGGGGTTGGCCGGCGCCGCCCTGGTGGCCCGCGGCATGAGCGGCCATTGCCCGCTGAAGGCGATGGTGGCCGACGAGGATCACGAACGCCTGTCCGCTCCGCGGTCGGAACGCTACAGCCCTGGTGAAGGGCCGTTGGAGCGCACGCCGGCCCGCACCGGTTCCTACTCCTGACGGAACGGGACGGTCACGAGGACGACGGTCAGGAGGACGAGGAAGCGGCGCGGCGCCGCCGCTTCCACTCCTTCCAGCGCCGTTCGCCGCGCACCAGCGCGCGGTTGATCGGCGGGCGAAGGAACGGAACGTCGTAGGCGAGCAGCACGAGGCCGAGGGGCAGCATCCAGATGCCCAGCACGGGCAGGAAGCTGAACAGCCCACCGAGAATCAGAAGCAATCCGGCGGGGACGCGCACCCAGGTCGCCCGCGGCTCGCGGAGCCAAGCCAGCACCCGCGCCATGGAGTCGGGAAGCTTCTCCTGGATGCGATCCACCCGCCGTTCGAGGCGTCTGTGGTGCTGGTCGCTCAACGCGGCACTCTCCATCTTGTTGATCCGGCTCTGCATGGTTGTTGACGGGTGAAGCGGCGTCCCGGCGTGCCGGGCCGACCGCTCCCAAGCCGCCATATGGGAACAGCCACGCGTGTTCCAAGCTCCCGTTTGTGTGGAACCTGTGAGGCGCGGGTCTCTTGAAAGGCGCCGGCCACACGGCCAACTATTAGGGCAATCAGGGTCCGGGCCCCTCTGGCAGCCGAGTCGCCGGTTACGAGGCCGGGGGCTGCAATGTCGGATCTCTTCATCCGCTTTTGCGCCGACGGGCGTGACCGCATCTGGAGGGTTTTTCGATGGACAGCGCAGCCTTACCGTCCCGCCGCCGCTTTTCCGCGGCCGATCCGCTGCCATGCGCCCGCCGCCGGTCCGAGGCTTGCCGGTCAAAGGCCCGCCGGTCAAAGGCTTGAACAAGGGAGTTTTCGCAATGTTCGACCAGTATCCCAACCAGAGTCGTTGGGGCGCCGGCGCCGCTGGCGTGGACCGTGCGGCGTTCGACGAGGGCCTGCGCAAGCACATGCTGCGGGTCTACAACTTCATGATGCTCGGCCTTGGCGTGACGGGGCTGGTGGCGCTGTTGGTGGCGAGCACGCCGGCGCTGTACGTGCCGATCTTCACGACCCCGCTGAAGTGGGTGGTGATGCTGGCGCCGCTGGCCTTCATCATGGTGCTGTCCTTCCGCTTCCACGCGATGTCGGCCAGCGCGCTGCAGGGGCTGTTCTGGGCCTTCTGCGCGGTGATGGGCGTGTCGATGGCGTCGATCTTCCTGGTCTTCACCGGGGCCAGCGTGGCGCGGGTGTTCTTCATCACCGCGGCGATGTTCGCAGCGATGAGCCTGTGGGGCTACACCACCAAGGCCGACCTGTCGAAGATGGGCTCGTTCCTGATGATGGGCCTGATCGGCATCGTCATCGCCAGCCTGGTCAACATCTTCGTCGGCTCCAGCGCGCTGCAGTTTGCCGTCTCGGTCATTGGCGTGGTCATCTTCACCGGCCTGACCGCCTACGACACCCAGCGCATCAAGGAAGAGTACGCCGAGGGTTACGGCCACGAGGGCAACACCAAGCTCGCCGTCATGGGCGCCCTTTCCCTCTACCTCAACTTCATCAACCTCTTCCAGATGCTCCTCCAGCTCATGGGCAACCGCGAGTAACGGAACCGCATCCGGCGCCGGTTGAGGCGCTCTGCCGGGCCGGCCGCTTTTCGCGGCCGGCCTTTTTCATGCCCGGATGGTGAGGTCCATGAAGGCCGGACTCGTCCAAAGGACTGTGTAACCGATGGGTGTTGCCATCAGGATACATCCGATATCGGAAATGTAATGGTGACAATAACGACATTGACCGGCGCGATTGTGTCGACATAATCCCCATTGTCTCGATTGTTCGGGGCTGAATGTTTTGACGAAGGAGGCACATCATGCGCACCACAGAAGCGACCCGCTCGTCCGGATCGTCCTCGTTCACGACCGTCTTCAAGGTCATCGCGCGCGCCCTTTCCGTCGGCATCCGCCCCGTCTGGCTCGTGATCGAGGCTGGTCTGAACGGCTACGAGCGGTGGCGGCAGCGGCAGGCGCTGATGCGGCTGGACGACCATCTGCTGAAGGACATCGGCGTGTCCCGCGCCGATGTGGACAGCGAGGTCAGCAAGCCCTTCTGGCGGGGTTGATGCGATGAGCGCCGATGCGATCCTCTACGCCGTCGAGCCTGATCTGACCGCCGACGCCTTCATCGACGTGCTCCACCGCTCCGGGCTGGCCGAACGCCGGCCCGTGGCGGACCGCCCGCGGGTGGAGGCGATGCTGCGCAACGCCGGACTGATCGTCACCGCCCGCAACGCGGACGGCGACCTGATCGGCGTCGCCCGGTCCGTCACCGATTTCGCCTTCTGCTGCTACCTGTCCGACCTTGCCGTCGACCGCGCCTGTCAGGGGCGCGGCATCGGCAAGGAGCTGATGCGCCGCACCCGCGCCGCAGTGGGGGAGGGCGTCACCTGCCTTCTCCTGTCGGCGCCCAAGGCGATCACCTTCTATGAGGCGGCGGGGATGGAGCGGCACGCCCAGGCGTTCCTGTTCACCGAGAAACCCTAAGGAGGCACCGTGCGCCTTCCCCTGTATCAGGTCGATGCCTTCGCGGACGCGGTGTTCGCGGGCAACCCGGCGGCGGTCGTGCCGCTGGAGGACTGGCTTCCCGACGCGACGCTCCAGGCCATCGCGGCGGAAAACAATCTGGCGGAAACCGCCTTCCTCGTCCGCCGCGGCGACGGTTACGCGATCCGCTGGTTCACCCCGACGGTCGAGGTGGACCTGTGCGGCCACGCCACGCTGGCCTCGGCCTTCGTCATCGCGACGATGCTGGAGTGGGGCTGCCCGCGCATCGACTTCACCACTCGGGAAGCCGGAACCCTCAGCGTCACCCGCAACGGCGACCTCTACACGCTGGATTTCCCGAGCCGCCCGCCGGAACCGCTGGCCGGGCCGCCGGCCGGCCTGCTCGGCGCGCTGGGCGGACCGCCGCCGACGGCGCTGCTGAAGGCGCGCGACCTCGTGGTCGTCCATGACGACGAGGCGACGGTGCGCGCCCTGGCGCCCGACATGGGCGCCCTGACCCGGCTGGAGGGCTCCCACGCGGTCATCGTGACGGCGCCGGGCAGCGGCGGCGTGGATTTCGTCTCCCGCTACTTCGCGCCGGCCCAGGGGATTCCGGAAGACCCGGTGACCGGCTCCGCCCATTGCACGCTGATCCCCTATTGGGCGCAACGGCTGGGCAAGGAGCGGCTGAAAGCCCGGCAGGTCTCGGCCCGCGGCGGTTCCCTGTCCTGCGAACTGGCCGGCGACCGCGTGAGGATCGCCGGGAAAGCGGTTCTCTACATGGATGGCGCCATCTACATTTAGCGCCGTCCATACGAGGACCGATGGAACGGCCAATGGAACGGGAGGGCAGCGGGCATGGCGGGGCGTTATTTCGAAGACTTCCGCGTTGGTGACGTGATCGACACCGAAGGGGCGACGGTCACCGACAGCCAGATCATGGATTTCGCCCAGCGCTTCGACCCGCAACCCTTCCACATGGACGCGGTGGCCGCCGCGGAGGGGCCGTTCGGCGGGCTGATCGCCAGCGGCTTCCACACCCTGTCCCTGACCTTCCGGCTGTTCCGCGACACCGGGGCCATCACCGGCACCAGCCTGGGCGGCTCCGGCGGTGACGAACTGCGCTGGCTGCGCCCGGTGCGGCCCGGCGACACGCTGCGCGTCCGGGTCGAGGTGGTGGAGGCCACCCCGTCCCGCCGCGGCGACCGCGGCACGGTCCGGCTGGCCTACACCACGCTGAACCAGCATGGCGAGGCGGTGATGACCATCACCTTGAATCACATCGTGGCGACCCGCAGCCTTCCGGCGGAGTAGCGAACACGAACGGCCTGTCCCGTCGCGCGTCTTGATCGGCAGGCCCGGCCCCTGTATAGCCTCGCCCCTTCCATCACGGCGGGGGTTTCCATGACGGCTTGCGGCCTCGATTTCGGCACGTCCAACACGACGCTCGGCGTGCGGACGGCGTCCGCGGGCGCCGGCACGGGGGAGGGCGGCTACGGCCTGCTTCCCCTCGACGGCGCGAGGACGACCCTGCCCAGCGCCGTCTTCTTCGATTTTGAGGCCGATGTCGTGACGGTCGGGCAAGCGGCCGTCGATGCCTACGCGTCGGGCGTCGAGGGGCGTTTGATGCGCTCCATCAAGTCGATGCTGGGCACCGACCTGATCGACGCCGACACCGCGCTCCGCAAGGGCCGCATCACCTTCCGCGCGGTCATCGCCACGTTCCTGGCCGCGGTGAAGGAGCGGGCGGAGACCGCGCTCGGCGGCGAACTGACCGACGTGGTGCTGGGCCGCCCAGTGCATTTCGTCGACGGCGACCCGGCGGGCGACGCTGCGGCGGAGGAAGTGCTCGGCGAGATCGCCCGCTCCGTCGGTTTCCGCGGCATCTCCTTTCAGTATGAGCCGATCGCCGCCGCGCTTGACTACGAGCAACAGGTGGAGCGGGAGGAACTGGCCCTGATCGCCGACATCGGCGGCGGCACGTCGGACTTCTCGATCGTCCGCATCGGGCCGGAGCGGCGCGGGCGGGCCGACCGCAGCGCCGACATCCTGGCCAACGACGGCATCCGCGTCGGCGGCACCGACTTCGACCGCGACCTGTCGCTGGCGACGGCCATGCCGCTGCTCGGCCATGGCAGCGCCATGAAGCGCCCCGGCCTGCTGGCTCCCAAGCATCTGTTCTTCGATCTGGCGACCTGGTCGAAGATCAACTTCCTCTACACCGCCAAGGCGATGGCCGACTTGGAACGCCTGCAGCGCGATTCCGCGACTCCGGACCGCATCGAGCGGCTGATCGGCGTGGTCGAGCACCGGCTGGGCCACGCCCTGGCCATGGCGGTGGAGCGCACCAAGATCGCCCTGTCCGACGGGCCGGAGGCCGGCCTTCTGCTCGACTGGGGCGGCGGCGGCATGACGCGCCCGGTGTCGGTGGATGAGTTGAACGAGGCGACGGCGATCCTGGCCGGCCGCATCGGCGGGCGGGTGCGGGCCTGTCTGGCCGAGGCCGGCACGCTGCCGGCGGAGATCGACGCGGTGTTCCTGACCGGCGGCTCCACGCTGCTGCCGCAGGTGCGGGCGGCCATCCTGGCCGAACTGCCCGACGCCCGCGTGGTGGAAGGCAACATCTTCGGCTCGGTCGGCACCGGCCTGACCATCGAGGCGGCGCGGCGTTTCGGCGGCACCGCCTGACGCCTGTTCAAAGTCCCGGAAACGAAAAAGCCCACCGACGCTGCCGCCGGTGGGCTTTTTCGTGCTCTGTTCCACGGTTCGATCCGCTGGCGGTGCCCGCCGCGCCGCGAGGGCAGGGCGGACACCGGAAACCGGCGGACCGAGGTCCGTTGGATCAGACCGAGTAGTACATCTTGTACTCGATCGGGTGCGGCATGGTCTCGAAGGCCAGCAGCTCCTCGGTGCGCAGGTCGATGTAGGACTCGATCATGTCCTTCGTGAACACGTCGCCCTTCTGCAGGAAGGCGCTGTCGGCCTTCAGGCTGTCCAGGGCCTCGCGCAGCGAGCCGCAAACCGTCGGAACCTTGGCCAACTCTTCGGCCGGCAGGTCGTACAGGTTCTTGTCCATCGCCTCGCCCGGATGAATCTTGTTCTGGATGCCGTCCAGACCGGCCATCAGCAGGGCGGCGAAGGCCAGGTACGGGTTGGCCGACGGATCCGGGAAGCGGACCTCGACGCGCTTGCCCTTCGGAGAGGCAACGTACGGGATGCGGCAGGAGGCCGAACGGTTGCGGGCCGAGTAGGCCAGCAGAACCGGAGCCTCATAGCCCGGGACCAGACGCTTGTAGGAGTTGGTCGTCGGGTTGGTGAAGGCGTTCAGCGCCTTGGCGTGCTTGATGATGCCGCCGATGTAGTACAGCGCCAGCTCCGACAGGTCGGCGTACTGGTTGCCGGCGAACAGCGGCTGGCCTTCCTTCCAGATCGACTGGTGCATGTGCATGCCCGAGCCGTTGTCGCCGAAGACGGGCTTCGGCATGAAGGTCGCGGTCTTGCCGTAGGCGTGGGCGACGTTGTGCACGACGTACTTGTAGTACTGCATGTTGTCGCCGGTGCGGACCAGCGTGTCGAACTTGATGCCCAGCTCATGCTGCGAAGCGGCCACCTCGTGGTGGTGCTTCTCGACCGGCACGCCCATCTCGGCGAGCACGCTCAGCATCTCGGCGCGCAGGTCCGAGCCGCTGTCGACCGGAGCGACCGGGAAGTAGCCGCCCTTGACGCCCGGGCGGTGGCCCAGGTTGCCGTCCTCATAGTCCTTGTCCGAGGTGTACGGGCCTTCCTCCGAGTCGAACTCGTAGGACACCTTGTTCATCTCGACCTTGAACTTGACGTCGTCGAAAACGAAGAACTCGGCTTCCGGGCCGAAGTAGGCGGTGTCGCCGATGCCGGCCGACGCCATGTACTTCTCGGCGGCCTTCGCGATGCCGCGCGGGCAGCGGGCGTAGGGCTGGCCGGTCGACGGCTCGTACACGTCGCAGAGGATGTTCAGCGTCGGCTGGGCCGAGAACGGGTCCATGACGGCGGTGGTCGGGTCGAGCTGGAGGATCATGTCCGACTCGTTGATCGCCTTCCAGCCGGCGATCGAGGAGCCGTCGAACATGATGCCGTCTTCGAACACGTCCTCGTCGATGGTCGAGACGTGCTGAGCAGTGTGGTGCAGCTTGCCGCGCGGGTCGGTGAAGCGGAGGTCCACGTACTTGACGTCGTGTTCCTTGATCAGGTCGAAGACCTTGCTGATGTCGGACATATCTCTTTTTCCACGCTTAAGAGGTTTGGGTCCCGCTGCGTCAAACCGACCAAGGGGCGGGTGACGGCGCTCGCGGCGGACGTTATGTCATGCCTTTCCCGAGCACACAACGTGACAGCACAAAAAGTCGCGCCCGATGGGGCTTCCGCGCACGGATTGTTCCGCTCGCGGTTGCGACGGTCTGCGTCGGCCGGCCTTGCGTCGGTTGTGGGCGGGGCTGGTTCATGTCGGCCGGTGGTCGGGTTCTCGGGACGCGATCAGATCGCGTCGCCTCCCTTCTCGCCGGTCCGGATGCGGACAACTTCTTCCACGGGGGTGACGAAGATCTTGCCGTCGCCGATGCGGCCGGTGTGGGCGGCCTGCTGGATCGCCTCGATCGCCCGCTCCACCAGGGAGTCCTCCATCACCACCTCGATCTTCACCTTCGGCAGGAAGTCGACCACATACTCCGCGCCGCGGTACAGCTCGGTGTGCCCCTTCTGACGGCCGAAGCCCTTGGCCTCGGTGACGGTGATGCCCTTGATGCCGACTTCGTGAAGGGCTTCCTTCACTTCGTCGAGTTTGAACGGCTTAATGATGGCTTCGATCTTCTTCATGGGTCTCTCGTGTACGAGGTGCCAACGCCGGCAGGCACCGTCCACGGCTCTGCCGACGGTCCGCTATAAAGCACGTTGCGTGCCAATCGGAGCGGTTGCGGTCCGGCTGCGTGGGATGCCGGGCCGCAACACGCCGATGCCACCAGGGGCGGCACGCAACTGCCAACGGATAGGGCGAAGTGAACAATATTTGTGCACACGCTGCAAGCAATCCGCGCAGGCCCGCCCATTCGGAGGGGGTAGGCCCGGCTTTGTCATATTGCTGAAAGCGATGGAAAATAGAGCTTGACCCGACCCGTACCTTGGGGCAAATAGGCGACCCCGGTGGCGGTGGTAGCTCAGTTGGTAGAGCTCTCGGTTGTGGTCCGAGCGGTCGTGGGTTCGAGTCCCATCCATCGCCCCAGTCCTCCTTGACGGTGGATGTGTCGGTCGCGTGAGCAGTTCACGCCGGCGTTGCATCAGTCGAGGCGGCGGGTCGGGTGTTTGCGGACGAATTGTTTTCGTCTCCGGTGGCGGTGGTAGCTCAGTTGGTAGAGCTCTCGGTTGTGGTCCGAGCGGTCGTGGGTTCGAGTCCCATCCATCGCCCCAGTCCTTCCTTCCAAATCCTGTGCCAAGCTGGGCATTCCTGACCATTCCCCTTGTGCCCGGCTATGCTGCGGCCATCGCGGTGCTTATTGTGCCGGGTGACGGTGGTGCGGGAGTGCGGTGGGTGGAGGCGATGGACGAACTGCTTTCCGTGGCGGAGATGTACCGCGCCGACGCGCTGACCATGGCGGGCGGCGTTCCGGGGCCTGTGCTGATGGAAGCGGCGGGCGCCGCGGTGGTGCGGGCGGTCTGCGAGCGCTGGGCGCCGCACCCGACCGTCGTGCTGTGCGGTCCGGGCAACAACGGCGGCGACGGCTTCGTCATCGCGCGCCTTCTTCTCGAGGCGGGCTGGCCGGTGCGGCTGGCCCTGCTGGGATCGCGCTCCGCCCTGCGCGGCGACGCGGCGGTGGCGGCCGGACGCTGGACCGGGCCGGTGGAGGCCGCCGATCCCTGGCTCCTTGAGGGCAACCCCCTGGTCATCGACGCGCTGTTCGGGGCCGGGCTGACCCGCCCGCTCGACGGCATGGCGAAGGAGGTGGTCGAGGCGATGGCGGGGCGCACCGTCGTCGCCGTGGACGTGCCGAGCGGCCTGCATGGCGACAGCGGCCACGTGATGGGGGTGGCCCCGCAGGCGGCGCTGACCGTCACCTTCTTCCGCCGCAAGCCCGGCCATCTGCTGCTGCCGGGCCGGGTCCTGTGCGGCGAGGTGGTGGTCGCCGACATCGGCATTCCCGACACCGTGCTCGACGCCATCGCGCCGCGAACCCTGCTCAATGGCCCCGCCCTGTGGCGTCGCCGCTATCCCTGGCCGCAGTTCGACGCCCACAAATACGCGCGGGGGCACGCGGTGGTGCTGGGCGGGGCGCGGATGACCGGCGCGGCGCGGCTGTCGGCGCGGGGTGCGTTGCGGACGGGGGCGGGGCTGGTCACGCTGGCCTGTCCGCCCGACTCGGTGCCGATCTATGCCGCCGGCTCGCCCAGCCTGATCGTGACCGACGTGGCGGATGGCGCCGCCTTCGCGGCGCTGCTGGCGGACCCGCGCAAGAACGCGGTGCTGCTGGGCCCGGGGGCCGGTGTCGGGGCGGGCACAAGGGACCATGCGCTCGCCGCACTGGGCGTCGGCAAGGCCTGCGTGCTGGACGCCGACGCGCTGACCAGCTTCGCCGAGTCGCCCGCCGATCTGCTCGACCGGCTGAACGGGCGCTGCCTGCTGACCCCGCACGAGGGCGAGTTCGCGCGGGTGTTTCCGGATATCGCGGCGCAGGAAGGCGGCAAGCTGACGCGCGCCCGTGCCGCGGCGGAGCGCTGCGGCGCGGTCGTCCTTTTGAAAGGCGCGGACACGGTGGTCGCGGCGCCGGACGGGCGGGCCGTCGTCAACGCCAACGCTCCGGCCGATCTGGCGACCGCCGGGTCGGGGGACGTGCTGGCGGGCATGGCGCTCGGGCTGATCGCTCAGGGAATGGACGCGTTCGACGCCGCCTGCGCGGCGGTTTGGCTGCACGGCGAGGCGGCGAACGCCTTCGGACCCGGCCTGATCGCCGAGGATCTGCCGGACGCGCTGCCGGGAGTGCTGAAGCGGCTCAAGGCGGGAGCGCGCTGACCCGATTTCCCCTGGGCATACATACGCCTGGACAGGGGGCTTACCCTTAAGGCCGGGCTCAAGCTATGGCTTGCCGAGAGCGCGCCCGCACGCCAGACTCTGGGTATGAGCGAGACGCCCGAGATCAAATCCGCTGAGACCAAATCCAGCCCGCCCGGCTTGGCCCAGCCCCCCGCCATAGGGGCGGGAACACCGCTGGGCCTGCTCGACCGCACGCTGGACACGCTTCGCGCGGGCTGGCGCGAGATCGCCGCCTCCGCCCGCGGGGTGGTCGGCGCGGCGCCGCGCGCCAACCTTCCCAAGGAAGACGCGGAGCGGCTGAAGGAGCAGATCGAAGCCTGCCTGGAGGGCCGCGGCGGCGAGGTGTCGGCGCGGGCGCGGGCGGCGCAGCTCGGCCGCACCTATCTGGCGCTGGACGGGCAGGGGAGGCGCAATTTCCTCATGATGCTGGCGCGCGACTTCGACGTCGACCGCGCCGCCGTCGACCAGGCAATGGCGACCTTCCAGACAGCGGGCGACCCGGTGTCGCGCGGCCACGCCGAGCGCGCCCTGCGCCGTGCGCTGGAGCCGCCGCGGCTGCGGCTGCTGACCCAGTTCAACGGCCTGCCGGAAGGGGTGAAGTTCCTGGTGGACCTGCGCGCCGAACTGATGGAGATGGCGCGCGGCGAACCACTGCTCCAGGCGCTGGAGGACGATCTCAAGAGCCTGCTGCGCAACTGGTTCGACGTCGGTTTCCTGGAGATGCACCGGATCACCTGGGACAGCCCGGCCTCGCTTTTGGAAAAGCTCATCAAGTACGAGGCGGTGCACGAGATCAGCGGCTGGCGGGACCTCAAGGACCGCCTCGATTCCGACCGCCGCTGCTTCGCCTTCTTCCACCCGCGCATGCCGAACGAGCCGCTGATCTTCGTCGAGGTCGCGCTGGTCCAGGGCATGTCGGACAACGTCCAGGCGCTGCTCGACCCCTCCGCGCCGGTCTGCGACCCGAAGAGCGCGGACAGCGCCATCTTCTATTCCATCTCCAACGCCCAGGTGGGGCTGGCGGGAATCAGCTTCGGCAACTTCCTGATCAAGCGGGTGGTCGACGGGCTGATCGGGGAGTTTCCGAACATCAAGTGCTTCGCCACCCTGTCGCCGATTCCCGGCTTCCGCCGCTGGCTGGACCGCGAGTTGGCCGAGCGCGGCGATTCGCTGCTCACCCCGTCCGAGGCGGAGCGCATCGCCGAGGCCATGACGGCGCTTCCGAATGGCGGCGAATCGGACGCTATGGACGATCCGGACGAACGCCCGGTACTCGCCGCCGCCCTGGCTCTGCCCTCCTGGCACACCGACGAGGAACTGCAGAAGCAGCTTCGCAGCCCGCTGATGCGGCTGTGCGCGCATTACCTCACGACGGCGAGCGCGTCGGACCGCCGCAGCGAACGGGCCGGCGCGGCGCCGGCGCGGGCGCTCGACCCGGTCGCGCACTTCCACCTCAGCAACGGCGCCCGCATGGAGCGGCTGAACTGGCTGGGCGACCGCTCGGCCAAAGGGGTGCGGCAGTCCTGCGGGATGATGATCAACTATCGGTACAAGCTGGGCGAAATCGACACCAACCACGAGGCTTATCGGGGGGAGGGCAAGGTCAACGCCTCCTCCGCCATCCGGTCCTTGGGAAATGGGGGCGCGTGATGCGGTCCGCCCTTCCGCGCCGCCCCTCCGGGCGCACCCACCAAAGGCGTGCGGAACAGCGCCCATTTTGCCTGTTTGCGGCGCGAACCCTGTGCTATAGAGCGGACTTCGCCGGCAGTCCGTCGGGTGTTCCGCACCCGTCGCGGGCTGTCTATGCCATTGCGGGCGTGGCGGAACTGGTAGACGCGCCGGATTTAGGTTCCGGTGACTTCGGTCGTGGGGGTTCGAGTCCCTTCGCCCGCACCATGGCAACAGCTTGGACCGCATGGGAACACACGGTCTCGGGCCGCCCGGACGGGCGCCGCCGGGCCGGACAACGAGATAGGCTTTCGTTCCGATGAACATCACCGAGACCAGCGCCGACGGCCTGAAGCGCGAGTACAAGGTCGTCATTTCCGCCCAGGATATCGAACAGAAGGTGCAGGGCCGGCTCGAAGAGCTGCGCCGGACGGTGCAGCTCCCCGGCTTCCGTCCGGGCAAGGTGCCGGTTGCCGTGATCAAGCAGCGCTACGGCGGCAGCGTGCTGGCCGAGGCTCTGGAGGATGCGATCGCCGACAGCTCGCGCCAGGCGCTGAACGAGCGCGGCCTGCGCATCGCCATGCAGCCGAAGATCAACGTCGAGAAGTACGAGGACGGCGGCGACCTGTCCTACACCATGGGCGTCGAGCTTCTGCCGGACATCGAGCCGGGCGACCTCAGCGGCCTGGAGCTTGAGAAGCCGGTCGCCACGGTCGAGGACTCGGCCGTCGACGAAGCGCTGACCCGTCTGGCCTCCGCCCATTCGGTGCAGGCCCCGGTCACCGAGGACCGCGCGGCCGAGAAGGGCGACATCGCCGTGATCGACTTCGCCGGTTCGGTCGATGGCGAGGCCCTGCCGGGCATGGACGGCAAGGACTACCCGCTGGAGCTGGGCGCCAACCAGTTCGTTCCGGGCTTCGAGGACCAGCTGGTCGGCGCCAAGGCCGGCGAGCACCGCACGGTGAAGGTCACCTTCCCGGCGGACTACCCGCACGACCGCCTGAAGGGCGCGGACACCGTGTTCGAGGTGGACGTCAAGGAGCTCCGCAAGAACGTCCCGGCCGAGGTCAACGACGACCTCGCCAAGGAGTTCGGCATGGAGAGCCTGGAGAAGCTGCGCGAGGCCGTCGGCGACCGCATCAAGAGCGAGTACGCCAACGTGTCGCGCCTGCGCGTCAAGCGCCAGCTCCTCGACAAGCTGGCCGAGGCCCACTCCTTCGAGGTCCCGCCGGGCATGGTGGACGTCGAGTTCGAGGGCATCTGGCAGCGCCTTCAGCAGGAGCTGCAGAACGGCACCGCCGGTGAGGACGCCGGCAAGCCGGAAGAGGAGCTGAAGACCGAGTACCGCGGCATCGCCGAGCGCCGCGTGCGCCTGGGTCTGCTGCTGTCGGAGATCGGCCGCCGCAACGACATCCAGGTGACCCAGGACGAGATCAACCGCGCCCTGATCGCGGAAGCCCGCCGCTTCCCCGGCCAGGAGCGACAGGTGTTCGAGTTCTTCAAGCAGAACCGGGAAGCGCTGGAAAACCTCCGCGCCCCGATCTTCGAGGACAAGGTCGTCGACTACATCTTGGACCAGGCCAAGGTCAGCGAGAAGCCGGTGTCCGCCGAAGAGCTGATGAAGGACCCCGACGAGGCGGCCGAGGCGGCCTGACGTCAGAAAGGTTGAGGGGCGGCCTACCGGTCGCCCCTTTCCATTCCTATATGTAGACTGCTCAGACGACTAACCGAGCTGCGGGAGCAGGGAAGACCACCATGTACGACTTCGAACCGAAGATGAATGCTCTGGTCCCGATGGTCATCGAGCAGACCAACCGGGGCGAACGAGCGTACGATATTTATTCGCGCCTGCTGAAGGAACGGATCATCTTCTTGATCGGTGGCGTGAACGACGCCGTCGCCAGCCTGATCTGCTCGCAGCTGCTGTTCCTGGAATCGGAAAACCCGAGCAAGGACATCGCGCTCTACATCAATTCGCCGGGCGGCTACGTCTCGGCCGGCTTGGCCATCTACGACACCATGCAGTACATCCGTCCGCAGGTGTCGACGGTGTGCATGGGTCAGGCGGCCTCGATGGGCTCGCTCCTGCTCGCCGCCGGCGCGCCGGGCAAGCGCTTCTCGCTGCCCAACAGCCGGATCATGATCCACCAGCCGTCGGGCGGCGCCCAGGGCCAGGCCTCGGACATCGAGATCCAGGCCCAGGAGATCCTGAAGCTGCGCTCGCGCCTCAACGACATCTACGTCAAGCACACCGGTCAGTCGCTCGACACCATCGAGGCGGCCATGGAGCGTGACAAGTTCATGTCGCCGGAGGAGGCCAAGGCCTTCGGCCTGATCGACGAGGTCGTGGAAAAGCGTCCCGGCTCGATCGGCGACGGCAGCGCCGCCTGATGGGGCGCGCGAACTAATGATTGATTGCGCCGGTTCCCTGTTGTTGAATGATGGGGAACCGGTCCGATGGATCGGGTTCGAAGGATGAGCGGATGCGTTAACCTTGTCTCGGGCCTTCCCCGGGACAACCTTTGAAAGGACCGGCGTCGGGGGACGCCGCAGGCGGTTGACAGGTTATACGGATCAGTCCCCCGCGAGATGACGGAGTACCGATGAGCAAGTCCAGCAGCGGCGATTCGAAGAACACGCTCTACTGCTCCTTTTGCGGCAAGAGCCAGCACGAGGTCCGCAAGCTGATTGCCGGTCCGACGGTGTTCATCTGCGATGAATGCGTCGAGCTGTGCATGGACATCATTCGCGAGGAGAACAAGACGACCCTCGTGAAGTCCCGCGACGGCGTGCCGACCCCGCGCGACATCCATGCGGTACTGGACGATTACGTGATCGGCCAGCATCACGCGAAACGGGTCCTTTCTGTTGCGGTGCACAACCACTACAAGCGGCTGGCGCACGGCACGAAGCACAACGACGTCGAATTGGCGAAGTCCAACATCCTGCTGGTCGGCCCCACGGGCTGCGGCAAGACGCTGCTCGCCCAGACGCTCGCCCGGATCATCGACGTTCCCTTCACCATGGCCGACGCCACGACGCTCACCGAGGCGGGTTATGTCGGTGAGGACGTCGAGAACATCATCCTCAAGCTGCTCCAGGCCGCCGATTACAACGTCGAGCGGGCGCAGCGCGGCATCGTCTACATCGACGAGGTCGACAAGATCAGCCGCAAGTCCGACAACCCCTCGATCACGCGCGACGTGTCGGGCGAGGGCGTGCAGCAGGCCCTGCTGAAGATCATGGAGGGCACCGTCGCCTCCGTGCCTCCGCAGGGCGGCCGCAAGCACCCGCAGCAGGAGTTCCTGCAGGTCGACACCAGCAACATCCTGTTCATCTGCGGCGGCGCCTTCGCCGGGCTGGACAAGATCATCGCGCAGCGCGGCAAGGGCACCTCGATCGGCTTCGGCGCCGACGTCCGCGGCCCGGACGAGCGCTCGACCGGCGACATCCTGCGCGAGGTCGAGCCCGAGGATCTGCTGAAGTTCGGCCTGATCCCCGAGTTCATCGGCCGTCTGCCGGTGGTCGCCACACTGGCCGATCTGGACGAGTCGGCTCTGGTCGAGATCCTCACCAAGCCGAAGAACGCCCTGGTCAAGCAGTACCAGCGTCTGTTCGAGATGGAGGACGTCCGTCTGGAATTCTCCGACGACGCCCTGCGCACCATCTCCCACAAGGCGATCCAGCGGAAGACCGGCGCGCGCGGCCTGCGGTCGATCATGGAATCGATCCTCCTCGACCCGATGTTCGATCTGCCCGGTCTGTCCGGAGTGGAAAGCATCCTGGTCAACAAGGAGGTGGTCGAAGGGCGCGCCAAACCGCTCTACGTCCACGCCGAACGCCGCGGGGAGCAGCAGGCGCCGGGCGCCTGAGGTCTTCGCAGCGAGGGACAAAATTGGGTACGGGGAAGGGCGCTTCGGGCGCCCTTCGTCGTTTTTGGCTTTTGGCGCATCGGGGGGCGTGCCAGGGCGTGAAATCGGGGCCAACCCGCCTGCCGCACCGCCATACGGAATTGGGGTGCTGGCCCTTGAAGGGGGGCTATGGCTGTGCCACGTTAGAAAAAGTGCCGGTTTCCGATCCCTGTGCTCATCCCCCGAGGCGGGGGTCCTCCCAGGCCCATCCCGGGCTGACGGCGTCCCAATGAAAGAGGCCCAATCAATGTTCGAAATCCCTCGTGGTGCCCTCTATCCGGTCCTGCCGCTCCGCGACATCGTGGTTTTCCCCCACATGATCGTGCCTCTTTTCGTCGGCCGCGAGAAATCCGTGCGCGCCCTGGAAGACGTGATGAAGGACGACAAACAGATCCTTCTCGTCACCCAGAAGAACGCCGCGCAGGATGATCCGACGCCGTCCGATATCTACAGCGTCGGCACCGTTGGGACCGTGTTGCAGCTTCTGAAGCTGCCCGACGGAACGGTGAAGGTGCTCGTGGAGGGAGGCCAGCGCGCGTCCATCACCAAGTTCGCCGAGAACGAGGAATTCTTCCAGGCCCACGCCGACCTCGTCGAGGAGAAGGTCGGGGAAAGCCAGGAGCTTGAGGCGCTGGGCCGGGCCGTCGTCTCGCAGTTCGAGCAGTACATCAAGCTCAACAAGAAGATCCCGCCGGAGGTTCTGGTCTCGATCAACCAGATCGAGGAGCCGGGCAAGCTGGCGGACACCGTCGCGTCCCACCTCGCGCTGAAGATTCCGGAGAAGCAGCAGCTGCTGGAATGCGCCACGGTGTCGGAGCGGCTGGAGCGGGTCTATGCCTTCATGGAAGGCGAGATCGGCGTCCTGCAGGTGGAAAAGCGCATCCGCAACCGCGTCAAGCGGCAGATGGAGAAGACCCAGCGCGAGTACTACCTCAACGAACAGCTCAAGGCGATCCAGAAGGAACTCGGCGAGACCGAGGACGGCCGCGACGAGTCGGCCGAGCTGGAAGAGAAGATCAACAAGACCCGCTTCTCCAAGGAAGCCCGCGACAAGGCCCTGGCCGAGCTGAAGAAGCTCCGCTCGATGAGCCCGATGTCGGCCGAGGCGACGGTGGTGCGCAACTACCTGGACTGGATGCTGTCCATTCCGTGGAAGAAGCGCACCAAGGTGAAGAAGGACCTGAAGCTCGCGCAGAAGATCCTTGACGCCGACCATTACGGCCTTGAGAAGGTCAAGGAACGCATTCTCGAGTATCTCGCGGTCCAGAACCGCATGAACAAGGTGAAGGGGCCGATCCTCTGCCTCGTCGGGCCGCCCGGTGTCGGCAAGACCTCGCTCGGCAAGTCGATCGCCAAGTCCACCGGCCGCAACTTCGTGCGCATGTCGCTCGGCGGCGTGCGGGACGAGGCCGAGGTCCGCGGCCACCGGCGCACCTACATCGGCTCCATGCCCGGCAAGGTCATCCAGGGCATGAAGAAGGCGAAGTCGTCCAACCCGCTGTTCCTGCTGGACGAGATCGACAAGCTCGGCGCCGACTGGCGCGGCGACCCGTCGTCGGCCCTGCTGGAGGTCCTCGACCCCGAGCAGAACGGCACCTTCAACGACCACTACCTGGAGGTCGACTACGACCTGTCGGACGTGATGTTCGTCTGCACGGCCAACACGATGCGCATGCCGCAGCCGCTGCTGGACCGCATGGAGATCATCCGCGTCGCTGGCTACACCGAGGATGAGAAGGTCGAGATTTCCAAGCGTCACCTGATCGAGAAGCAGGTGGAGGCCAATGGCCTTAAGAAGGGCGAGTTCGCCATCTCCGACGACGCGCTGCGCGACCTGATCCGCTACTACACGCGGGAAGCCGGCGTCCGCAGCCTGGAGCGCGAGATCGCCAACCTCTGCCGCAAGGCCGTGAAGGAGATCCTGATGAAGGGCTCCGCCGGCGCGAAGGTCTCGGTCACCCGCCGGAACCTCGACAAGTACGCCGGCGTCCGCCGCTTCCACTTCGGCGAGGCGGAGCTTGAGGATCTGGTGGGCGTGACGACCGGTCTGGCCTGGACGGAAGTCGGCGGCGAGCTGCTCTCCATCGAGGCGGTGGCCCTGCCCGGCAAGGGCCGCGTGACCACCACCGGCAAGCTCGGCGACGTCATGAAGGAGTCGGTCCAGGCGGCGGAGAGCTACGTCAAGTCGCGCGCCACCGCCTTCGGCATCAAGCCGACGCTCTTCGAGAAGCGGGACATCCACGTCCACGTGCCCGAAGGCGCCACCCCGAAGGACGGCCCGTCGGCCGGTGTGGCGATGATCACCTCGATCGTGTCGGTCCTCACCGGCATCGCGGTCCGCAAGGATGTGGCGATGACCGGCGAGATCACCCTGCGCGGCCGGGTGCTGCCGATCGGCGGCCTGAAGGAGAAGCTGCTGGCCGCCCTGCGCGGCGGCCTCAAGCATGTGCTGATCCCGAAGGACAACGAGAAGGATCTCGCCGACATTCCGGACAACGTGAAGCGCGGGCTGGAGATCATCCCGGTCAGCACGGTGGACGATGTCCTGAAGCACGCCCTGGTCCGCGAACTCGAGCCCATCGAGTGGAAGGAACCGGAATCGGTCGAGCCGGCGGTCGCCAAGTCGCAGCCCGACGGCGGCGGCGAGGTGCTGCGTCATTGATCGAGTCCGGCGTTTAAAACGCCGTTAAAGCGCCACCAAGCCTCGCATCGCCCGCCCGTCTGCAATTGACGGGCGGGCGATGTCGCGTTTATCGTCTGAACGCGCGAAGTCATTGGGCGGCTTTGCTTCCATTTTCTTTGCCGATTGGGGAAGGGGGGAAGTAAGTGAACAAAAACGATCTGGTGGCGCACGTCGCCGATGCTGTGGGTTTGTCTAAAACTGATGCAACCAAGGCCGTCGATGCGGTGTTCGATGGCATTGCCGACTCGCTGAAGAACGGGGAAGAAGTCCGTCTGGTCGGCTTCGGAACCTTCGCGGTGTCCGAGCGCGCCGCCAGCGAGGGACGCAATCCGCGCACCGGCGAGAAGATCGCCATTCCCGCGTCGAAGCAGCCGAAGTTCAAGCCCGGAAAAACGTTGAAAGATGGTTTGAAGTGATGACGGCTTGAACGGGTGGGGCAATCCGGGCATAGTGCGCGCCGGTCAGCATCCGCTGGCCGGCTTTGCGTTGTCTGGAGCGCCAATCCGGACAACAGTGCGGCGCGGGCGATTAGCTCAGCGGTAGAGCATCTCGTTTACACCGAGAGGGTCGGGGGTTCGAAACCCTCATCGCCCACCATCGCGCCCCGGCCGGCCCGGCCGGCACTTTTCAAATTCGTGATTGACAGGCCATGCGTCGGGCGGCTAGAAACCGCCCATCGGCGACGGGCGGCTGCCCCGGAAATTGCGCTGCGATCTTATGACACGGACGCATGCTTTGCGCATTTCACTTCGCCGCGTTGCGCGGGTGTAGCTCAGTTGGTTAGAGCGCCGGCCTGTCACGCCGGAGGCCGCGGGTTCAAGTCCCGTCACTCGCGCCATTTCCTCCTTCCCCACTCTCCTTTTTGCAATGAAAACGAAGCGTTCGCGGCTTTACCGGCGGGTTCGTGATCCCTATATCCGGTAAGCTCGACCCGCATATCCGATAAGCCGGATAGAGAGAAGGGTCATTTAAAAAGTTTGGTAATACCAAGGACATCCGCTCATTTCCGCAGAGTGGATTCATTGGCCGAAAGCGATTCAAAGCGCTTTCCTTGATCACGCTCTCGTCATATATTCCGGCCCGTCTGATGGGCTAATCCAAGGCATTCCAGCCACGACACCGCGCGTCGGCCGATTACGGCCGTACCGGCGATCGTGGCGTGGGCTTATGGGAGGACCGCGGTGACCAACCCGCTGATCATTGAGTACCTTCCGATCCTGGTGTTCCTGTTGATCGGTATCGCGCTGGCCGTGGTGATGGTTGGCGCGTCTTACGTCATCAGCCCGAAGAATCCGGATTCGGAGAAGCTCTCCCCCTACGAGTGCGGCTTCGAGCCGTTCGAGGACGCCCGCACAAAGTTCGACGTGCGGTTCTACCTGGTCTCCATCCTGTTCATCATCTTCGACCTCGAGGTCGCCTTCCTGTTTCCGTGGGCCGTGGCGCTCGGGGACATCGGCCTCTTCGGCTTCTGGTCGATGATCGTGTTCCTCGGGATTCTGACCATCGGCTTCATTTATGAGTGGAAGAAAGGAGCTCTGGAATGGGAGTAGAGGCTGCCAAGCTGGCGCCGATTCCGCCCGGACCGGAACAGGACGCCTATCTCCGCGCGGTCACCGAGGAGATCCAGGAAAAGGGCTTCATCACGGCGAAGTACGAGGACGTGCTCGCCTGGGCCCGCACCGGCTCCCTGTGGCCGATGACCTTCGGCCTTGCCTGCTGCGCGGTGGAGATGATCCACGCCTACATGAGCCGGTACGACCTGGATCGTTTCGGCGTCATTCCGCGCCCCAGCCCGCGCCAGTCCGACTGCATGATCGTGGCCGGCACGCTGACCAACAAGATGGCCCCCGCGCTGCGCAAGGTCTATGACCAGATGCCGGAACCGCGCTGGGTGATCTCGATGGGCTCCTGCGCCAACGGCGGCGGCTACTATCACTATTCCTACTCGGTGGTGCGCGGCTGCGACCGGATCGTTCCGGTCGATATCTATGTGCCGGGCTGTCCTCCGACCGCGGAAGCGCTGGTCTACGGCATTCTGCAACTCCAAAAGAAGATCCGGCGCGGCAACCGCATCGCTCGCTGAATAAGAAAAAGGCAGGTCCTGGCCATGTCCGAACAGGCGTTGAAGGAACTTGGGGACCATATCGCCGCGACGCTCGGCGATGACGTCCTGAAGGTCGAGCTGAAGCTTGGTGAGCTGATGGTGACCGTCCGCCGTCCCTCGCTCATCAAGTCGCTCACCTTCCTGCGCGACGATCCGACCTGCTCGTTCGAGCAGCTGCTGGACGTCACCGCTGTGGATTGGCCGGAGCGGGAGGAACGCTTCGAGGTCGTCTACATCCTTTTGAGCTATAAGCACAATCGGCGCCTCCGCGTGAAGGTCACGACCGACGAGGACACTCCGGTGGCCTCCGCCGTGCCGGTGTACAACGCGGCCGGCTGGTTCGAGCGTGAAACCTGGGACATGTTCGGGATCTTCTTCTCCGACCATCCGGACCTGCGCCGCATCCTGACCGACTACGGTTTCGAAGGTCACCCGTTGCGCAAAGACTTCCCGATGACGGGCTATGTCGAGTGCCGCTACGACGAGGACCAGAAGCGCGTCGTCTACGAACCCGTCCGCCTGACGCAGGATTTCCGCAGCTTCGACTTCCTGTCGCCCTGGGAAGGCATGACGAACGTGATGCTGCCCGGCGACGAGAAGGCCCAGGCCCCTGACACCGGGAGCAAGCCGTGACCATCGCCACGTCCGCACACCCCGCCGCCGGCCAGTCCGGCGGCAAGACCCAGATCAAGCCCTACACCATGAACTTCGGGCCGCAGCACCCTGCGGCCCACGGCGTGTTGCGTCTGGTGATGGAGCTGAACGGCGAAGTCGTCGAGCGCTGCGACCCGCACATCGGCCTGCTGCACCGCGGCACCGAGAAGCTGATCGAGTACAAGACCTACCTGCAGGCCGTTCCGTATTTCGACCGCCTGGACTACGTCAGCCCGATGTGCATGGAGCACGCCTATGTGCTCGGCATCGAGAACCTGCTGCAGATCAAGGCGCCGCTGCGCGCCCAGTACATCCGCGTTCTCTTCTCCGAGATCACGCGCATCCTGAACCACATCCTGTCGATCACCACCGGCGCGCTCGACGTCGGCGCGATCACGCCGGCGCTGTGGGGCTTCGAGGAACGCGAGATCCTCATGGAGTTCTACGAGCGTGTGTGCGGCGCGCGCCTGCATGCGAACTACTTCCGCCCCGGCGGCGTCGCCTGGGATCTGCCCGCTGGCCTGACCGACGACATCTGGGAGTTCACGGAGCGCTTCCCGAAGTTTGTTGACGACATTGACAATCTGCTGACGAACAATCGCATTTTCAAGCAGCGGACCGTCGACATCGGCGTCGTCACCAAGGAAGAGGCGTTCAACTGGGGCTTCACCGGCCCGATGCTGCGCGGCTCGGGCGTCGCCTGGGACCTGCGCAAGTCGCAGCCCTACGAAGTTTACGACCGCATGGACTTCGACGTGCCGGTCGGCCTGACCGGCGACTGCTGGGCGCGCTACCTCGTCCGCATGGAGGAGATGCGCCAGTCCAACCGCATGATCCGCCAATGCCTGAAGGAGCTTCCCGAAGGCCCGGTGCGCGCGGAGGAGCGCAAGGTCTCCCCGCCGCCGCGCGGCGAGATGAAGCGGTCGATGGAAGCGCTGATCCATCACTTCAAGCTCTTCACCGAGGGCTTCCACGTCCCGGCGGGCGAAACCTACACCGCCATCGAGGCGCCGAAGGGCGAGTTCGGCGTGTATCTGGTCTCGGACGGCACGAACAAGCCGTACCGCTGCAAGATCCGCGCGCCGGGCTTCGCCCACCTGCAGGGCCTCGACTTCATGTCGAAGGGCCACATGCTGGCCGACGCGGTGGCCAACATCGCGTCCATGGACATCGTGTTCGGAGAAATTGACCGATGAGCGCCCCGGCTCACGACCCGGCCAAGGAGCCGGCCTCCTTCGCCTTCACTCCGGAAAATCTGGAACGGGCGAAGGCCATCATCGCGAAGTACCCGGCGGGCAAGCAGGCCAGCGCCTGCATGCCGCTGCTCGACCTGGCCCAGCGCCAGAGCGAGGGCTGGCTGCCGCGCGTCGCTATGGACGCCGTCGCCGACCTGCTCGGCATGCCGCGCATCCGCGTGTACGAGGTCGCGACCTTCTACACGATGTACAACAAGACCCCGGTCGGCAAGCACGTCATCCAGGTCTGCACGACCACGCCGTGCTGGCTGCGCGGGTCGGACGACATCGTGCACACCTGCGAGCGCAAGCTGGGCATCGGCGTCGGCGAGACCACGGCCGACGGCCAGTTCACGTTGCGCGAGGTCGAGTGTTCGGGCGCCTGCGTCAACGCGCCGGTGGTCCAGATCGGCGACGACTATTACGAAGACGTCAGCCCGGAACACATGGAAACGATCATCGATGCCCTCAAGGGTGGCGAGATCCCCAAGCACGGCTCGCAGATCGGCCGGCAGTCCTCCGAACCGGTGGGCGGCCCGACGACTCTGAAGGCCTTCACCACCACGGCCGATTGAGGGGGATGCGATGCTTCGCGACGAGGACCGCATTTTCACCAACCTGTACGGCTACCAGAGCTTCGGCCTGGACGCCGCCCGGAAGCGTGGTGACTGGGACAACACCAAGGCCCTGATCGCGCAGGGCAAGGAATGGATCATCGAGCAGGTCAAGGAGTCCGGCCTGCGCGGGCGCGGCGGCGCCGGCTTCTCGACGGGCATGAAGTGGTCCTTCATGCCGAAGAACGTCACGGACAAGCCGGTCTACCTCGTCATCAACGCCGACGAGGGCGAGCCGGGCACCTGCAAGGACCGCGACATCCTGCGCCACGATCCGCACAAGCTGATCGAAGGCTGCCTGATCGCCGGTTTCGCCATCGGCGCGTCGGCCTGCTACATCTACATCCGCGGCGAGTTCTACAACGAGGGCTCCAACGTCCAGCGCGCCATCGACGAGGCGTACGAGGCGGGGCTGATCGGCAAGAACGCCTGCGGCACCGGCTACGACTACGACATCTACATCCACCGCGGCGCCGGTGCGTACATCTGCGGCGAGGAGACGGCGCTCATCGAGTCCATCGAGGGCAAGAAGGGCCAGCCGCGCAACAAGCCGCCGTTCCCCGCCCAGGCCGGTCTCTATTCCTGCCCGACCACGGTGAACAACGTCGAATCCATCGCGGTGGTTCCGACCATCCTGCGCCGCGGTGCGGCGTGGTTCGCCGGTCTCGGCCGTCCGAAGAACACCGGCACCAAGCTCTTCTGCATCTCCGGGCACGTCAACAAGCCGTGCAACGTGGAAGAGGAGATGGGCATCCCGCTGAAGGAGCTGATCGAGAAGCACGCCGGCGGCGTGCGCGGCGGGTGGGACAACCTGCTGGCGATCATCCCCGGCGGCTCGTCGGTGCCGCTGCTGCCGAAGTCGATCTGCGACACGGTCCTGATGGACTTCGACAGCCTGCGCGACGTGCGGTCGGGCCTGGGCACCGCCGCGGTGATCGTGATGGACAAGTCCACCGACGTGGTGAAGGCCATCGCCCGCCTGTCCCAGTTCTACGCCCATGAGAGCTGCGGCCAGTGCACGCCGTGCCGCGAGGGCACCGGCTGGATGAACCGCATCATGCAGCGCATGGTGACCGGCAACGCGCGCGTCGAGGAAATCGACATGCTGCTGGAGGTCACTAAGCAGATCGAGGGGCACACCATCTGCGCGCTCGGCGATGCCGCGGCCTGGCCGATCCAGGGCCTGTTCCGGCATTTCCGGCCGGAGGTCGAGCGCCGCATCCTCGACTACCGCAACGCCGCCAAGTCCTTGGCGGCCGAGTAAGGAGCCCGGTTTCCAATGCCGAAACTCACCATCGACGGGATCGAGATCGAAGTCGAGCCGGGCACCTCGATCCTGCAGGCCTGCGAACAGCTGGGCATCGAGATCCCGCGCTTCTGCTACCACGAGCGTCTGAGCGTGCCGGCGAACTGCCGTATGTGCCTCGTGGAGATGGAACGCGCGCCGAAGCCGGTGGCCGCCTGCGCCATGCCCTGCGGCGACGGGATGGTCGTCAAGACCAACACCGAGCTCGTGCACAAGGCCCGCAAGGGCGTCATGGAATTCCTGCTGATCAACCACCCGCTGGACTGTCCGATCTGCGACCAGGGCGGCGAGTGCGATCTCCAGGACCAGGCGATGGCCTACGGCTTCGACCGTGGTCGCTACGGCGAGAACAAGCGCGCCGTCCAGGACAAGTACATGGGTCCGCTGATCCGGACCGAGATGACGCGCTGCATCCACTGCACGCGCTGCATCCGCTTCGTGAACGAGATCGCCGGCGTTCCCGACCTCGGCGCGGTGAACCGCGGCGAGCACATGGAGATCACCACCTTCGTCGAGAAGGCCATCGGGTCGGAGCTGTCGGGCAACCTCGCCGACGTCTGTCCGGTTGGCGCTCTGCTGTCCAAGCCCTACGCCTTCACGGCCCGTCCGTGGGAGCTGCGCAAGACCGAGACGGTCGACGTGCTGGACGCGGTCGGCTCGAACATCCGCGTCGACACCCGCGGCCCCGAGGTGATGCGCGTCCTGCCGCGCGTCAACGAGGACATCAACGAGGAGTGGATCGCCGACAAGACGCGCTTCGCCTATGACGGGCTGAAGCGCCAGCGTCTCGACCGCCCCTACGTCCGCAAGGACGGCAAGCTTCAGCCGGCAACCTGGGCCGAGGCCTTCCAGGCCATCGCCGCCAAGGTCAAGGGCGTCCCGGGCAACCGCATCGCCGCCATCGCCGGCGATCTGGCCGACACCGAGTCCATGCTGGCGCTCAAGGAGCTGATGGCCGGCCTCGGCTCGGCCAACATCGACTGCCGCCAGGACGGCGCCCTGTTCGACACGTCGTCGCGCGCCGGCTACCTGTTCAACAGCGGCATCGCCGGGATCGAGCGGGCGGACGTCATCCTGCTGGTCGGCACCAACCCGCGTTGGGAAGCCACCATCGTCAACGCCCGCATCCGCAAGCGCTACCTGATGGGTGGCCTGAAGGTCGCGGTGATCGGCGAGGCCCGTGAGCTGACGTACCCGTACAGCCATCTCGGCACGGGCACCGACGCCCTGCAGCAGCTCGTCGACGGCACGCACGCCTTCGCCGATGCGCTGCGCGGCGCCAAGAACCCGATGATCATCCTCGGCGCCGGCGCCTTCCGCCGCAAGGACGGCGCCGCCGTCCAGGCCGCGGTGCGCAAGCTGGCCGAGACCTTCAACGTGGTTCAGGACGGTTGGAACGGGTTCAACGTCTTGCACACGGCGGCGTCCCGCGTCGGCGGCCTCGACATCGGCTTCCTGCCGGGCGAGGGTGGTCGCGGCACAGCCGGCATCGTCGAAGGGGCAGGGAAGGGCGAGATCGACGTTGTGTACCTGCTGGGTGCCGACGAGATCGACACCGCCGCGCTCGGCAACGCCTTCGTGGTCTACCAGGGCCACCACGGCGACAAGGGCGCCCACCGCGCCGACGTCATCCTGCCGGGTGCCGCCTACACCGAGAAGAACGCCCTCTACGTCAACACCGAGGGCCGTCCGCAGCAGGCGCGTCTCGCCACCTTCCCGCCCGGCGAGGCGCGGGAGGACTGGAAGATCCTGCGCGCCCTGTCGGAACAGCTCGGCCACAAGCTGCCCTACGACAGCCTGACGCAGATCCGTCGCCGTTTGGCCGAGGTCAACCCGGTCTTCGCGGCGGTCGGCACGGTCACGCCGGCCCCCTGGGCGCCGTTTGGCGCGCAGGGCGCGCTCGATGCGGCCCCGCTCCAGTCGCCGGTCGCGAACTACTACATGACCGACCCGATCAGCCGCGCCTCGGTGACCATGGCTCGTTGCGCCGAGACGTTCGTGAAGCCCGCCGTGAAGCCCGCCGAGAGCGCTCAGGAGAGGACCGGTACCCATGGCTGAGTTCTGGAGCGGCTTCCTGCTGCCGCTGATCATCATCGTCCTCAAGATCCTGGCGATCGTCGTGCCGCTCCTGGTGGCCGTGGCCTTCATGACCTACGCCGAGCGTAAGATCATGGGCGCCATGCAGCTCCGCCAGGGTCCGAACATCGTCGGCCCGTTCGGGCTTCTGCAGCCTTTCGCGGACGGCCTGAAGCTGTTCGCGAAGGAGCAGATCCTGCCGGTGGGCGCGAACCGCTTCGTGTTCTATCTGGCGCCGATGCTGACCTTCTTCCTGGCGCTGGTCGCCTGGGCGGTCATTCCCTTCGACTACGGCATGGTGCTGGCCGACATCAACGTCGGCATCCTGTACCTGTTCGCGATCTCGTCGCTGGGCGTGTACGGCATCGTGATGGCCGGCTGGGCGTCGAACTCGCGCTACGCCTTCCTCGGCGCGCTGCGCTCGGCGGCGCAGATGGTGTCCTACGAGGTCTCGATGGGCCTCGTCATCATCTCCGTCCTGCTCTGCGTCGGCTCGCTGAACCTGACGAAGATCGTCGAGGCGCAGGAGACGATCTGGTTCGCCATCCCGCTGCTGCCGATGTTCGTGATCTTCTTCATCTCGGCGCTGGCGGAAACCAACCGGTCCCCCTTCGACCTGCCGGAAGGCGAGTCGGAGCTGGTGGCCGGCTTCATGGTGGAATACAGCTCGGCCCCCTTCGCGCTCTTCTTCCTTGGCGAATACGCCAACATGATCCTGATGAGCGCGATGACCAGCATCCTGTTCCTGGGAGGCTGGCTGCCGCCGCTGCCGTTCGCGCCCTTCACCTGGATCCCCGGCCCGATCTGGTTCGCCCTGAAGATCGCCTTCTGCCTGTTCGTCTACGTGTGGGTCCGCGCGACCATGCCGCGCTACCGCTACGACCAGCTGATGCGTCTGGGGTGGAAGGTGTTCCTGCCGTTCTCGCTGCTGTGGGTCGTGCTGACGGCCGGCGTGCTGGTGACGTTCGGCTGGCTGCCGAAGTGACCGGCGCCTGAACGGACCATCGGATCGAGTTTCAAAGAGAAAGCGCGGGCGTCACCCGGAATGGGGCGCCCGCTAGGAAGGAGACGAAGAGGCCATGGCGTTCCTCGATCGTGCGGCGCGCAGCCTGTTCCTGACCGAACTGTTGGGCGGCCTCGGGCTCACCCTGCGCTATATGTTCAAGCCCAAGGTGACCCTGAACTACCCGTTCGAAAAGGGCCCCATCAGCCCCCGCTTCCGCGGCGAGCACGTCCTGCGCCGGTATCCCGGCGGCGAGGAGCGCTGCATCGCCTGCAAGCTGTGCGAGGCGGTGTGTCCGGCCCTGGCCATCACCATCGAGGCCGAACCGCGTGAGGACGGCAGCCGCCGCACCACGCGCTACGACATCGACATGACGAAGTGTATCTACTGCGGCTATTGCCAGGAGGCTTGCCCGGTGGACGCCATCGTCATGGGTCCGAACTTCGAGTTCTCCACCGAGAACCGTGAAGAGCTTTTCTACAACAAGCAGAAGCTGCTGGCGAACGGCGACCGCTGGGAAGCGGAAATCGCCCAGAACCTCGCGGCCGAGGCGCCGTACCGGTAAGTCGTTGCAGTGCGGTAAGCGGAAACGGGGATAACGATGATTGTTCAAGGCATCGCCTTCTACGTCTTTGCCGCGCTGCTGGTGGCCTCCGGTGTGATGGTCATCTCGGCGCGGAATCCGGTTCATTCGGTCCTTTATCTGGTCCTGGCCTTTTTCCAGGCCGCCGGCCTGTGCGTGCTGCTCGGGGCCGAGTTCATCGCGATGATCCTGGTGATCGTCTATGTGGGCGCGGTCGCGGTGCTGTTCCTGTTCGTGGTGATGATGCTCGACATCAACTTCCGCGAACTGCGGGCGGGCGCGCTCCAGTACCTGCCGATCGGCGGGCTGATCGGTCTCATCCTGCTGGCCGAGCTGGCCGCCGTTCTCGGCGGCTGGATCATCGCGCCGGCGGCGGAGAAGGCCGCTTCGGCGCCAGTCGCGGCGATGGCCGGTGCGACCAACACCGAGCAGCTCGGCCAGCTGATCTACACCCACTACGTCTATCTGTTCCAGGCGTCGGGCCTCGTGCTGCTGATCGCCATGATCGGCGCCATCGTCCTGACCCTGCGTCAGCGCGAGGGTGTCCGGAAGCAGAACATCGGCTCCCAGCTCGCCCGTCGGCGCGAGGACGTGGTCGCCATCCGCAAGGTGCCGACCGGGGAGGGCGTGTGATCATGGAAATCGGTCTCGGGCATTATCTGACGGTCTCGGCCATCATCTTCACGCTCGGCGTCCTCGGCATCTTCCTCAACCGGAAGAACGTCATCATCATCCTGATGTCGATCGAGATGATGCTGCTCGCCGTGAACCTGAATCTGGTGTCGTTCTCGGTCTTCCTGAACGATCTGGTCGGGCAGGTCTTCTCCATGATCATCCTGACCGTCGCCGCCGCCGAGGCGGCCATCGGTCTCGCCATCCTGGTGGTGTACTTCCGCAACCGCGGCTCCATCCGGGTCGAAGACATCAATCTGATGAGGGGCTAAGGCAGCGCCATGGAAGTCCTTGTCGTATTCCTCCCGCTCCTGGCGTTCCTCGTCGCGGGTTCCATCGCCCTGTTCGGCGGGCCGAAGGCGGAGCCGGCGCACGCCGGCGGCCACGATCATCACGGGCATGACCATGCGCATGGGCACGACGCTCATGCGCACGGTGCCCATGCTCATGACGTGCATCACGATGATGCGCATCACGACGACGGTCACGACGACCATCACGTCGTCGCCGGGCCGCCCACCGTGGGCGACCGCGCCGCTCAGTTCGTCACCACCGGTGCCGTCCTGCTCTCCGCGATCCTGTCCTGGGTGCTGTTCTTCGACGTCGCCGTCGGTGGGCATCCCCGCACGATCGAGCTGATGAGCTGGATGCGCAGCGGCGGCCTGGACGTGTCCTGGGCGCTGCGCGTCGACCAGCTCACCGCGGTTATGCTGGTGGTGGTCAACACCGTATCGTCGATGGTTCACCTCTACTCCATCGGCTACATGGCCGAGGACCCGCAGAAGCCGCGCTTCATGGGCTACCTGTCGCTGTTCACCTTCGCCATGCTGATGCTGGTGACGGCCGACAACCTCGTGCAGCTCTTCTTCGGCTGGGAAGGCGTGGGCCTCGCCTCCTACCTGCTCATCAACTTCTGGTATGAGAAGCCTTCGGCCAACAACGCGGCGATCAAGGCCTTCCTGGTCAACCGCGTCGGCGACTTCGGCTTCGTGCTCGGCATCTTCGCGATCTTCGTGCTGACGGGTTCCGTCCAGTTCGACGCGATCTTCGCCAAGGCGCCGGAACTGGCCGGCCAGACGCTGCATTTCCTCAGCTGGAACTTCGACGCGCTGACCATCACCTGCCTGCTGCTGTTCATCGGCGCCATGGGCAAGTCGGCGCAGCTCGGCCTGCACACCTGGCTGCCGGACGCCATGGAAGGCCCGACCCCGGTGTCGGCGCTCATCCACGCGGCCACCATGGTGACCGCCGGCGTCTTCATGGTCTGCCGCCTGTCCCCGGTCTTCGAATACGCCCCGACGGCGCTGGAGATCGTGGCCGTGGTCGGCGCCCTGACGGCCTTCGTCGCGGCGACCATCGGCTTCACCCAGTTCGACATCAAGCGCGTCATCGCCTATTCGACCATGAGCCAGCTCGGCTACATGTTCTTCGCCGCGGGCGTCTCCGCCTACGGTGCGGCGATGTTCCACCTGTTCACGCACGCCTTCTTCAAGGCCCTGCTGTTCCTCGGCGCCGGCTCGGTGATCCACGCCCTGCACCATGAGCAGGACATGCGCAACATGGGCGGCGTCTGGCGGAAGATCCCCTTCACCTACGCGGTGATGTGGATCGGCAACCTCGCGCTGGCCGGTCTGCCTTTCTTCGCCGGCTACTACTCCAAGGACATGATCCTGGAGGCGGCCTTCGCCTCGGCCAGCCCGGTCGGCAAGTTCGCCTTCGCGCTCGGCATCGCCGCGGCCCTGCTGACCGCCTTCTACTCCTGGCGCCTGCTGTTCATGACCTTCCACGGCAAGCCGCGGATGGAGAAGTCGGTCTTCGACCACGCCCATGAATCGCCGATCGTCATGCTGATCCCGCTGGGCGTGCTGGCGGTGGGCGCGCTGTTCGCCGGCTTCGGCTTCCACGAGCTGTTCATCGGCCACAGCATGGAGCATTTCTGGGGCAAGACCATCCTGGTGCTGGCGGACAACAACAGCATCGAGGCGGCCCACCACCACACTCCGGGCTGGGTCAAGCTGGCTCCGCTGGTCGTCGGCCTGATCGGCATCGCGCTCGCCTACATCATGTACATGGCGATCCCGGGCCTGCCGGAGAAGGTCGCTACCACGTTCCGTGGCGTGCACCAGTTCCTGTACAACAAGTGGTATTTCGACGAACTGTACGACCGTCTGTTCGTGCGCTCGGCCAAGTATCTGGGCTACGGCCTGTGGAAATCCGGCGACGGCGCCGTGATCGACGGTGTCGGTCCGGACGGGATCGCCGCCGCCACCCGCGACGTCGCGGCGCGCGCCAGCCGCCTCCAGTCCGGCTACGTCTATCACTACGCCTTCGCGATGGTGATCGGTGTGGTGCTGCTGGTGGCTTGGCTCTCGGTGTTCGGTTGAGCGGTTTGAAGGGGAACAAGAACAATGGCTAGCTGGCCGCTCCTGTCGTTCACGACCTTCCTGCCGCTGGCCGGTGTGGCGCTGATCCTGCTCTTCTGCAGGGGCAACACGCCGGATGTGGTTCGGAACGTCCGTTACGTCGCGCTCTGGACGACGGTCATCACCTTCGTCCTGTCGCTGTTCATCTGGTTCAACTTCGACCCGCGCAACCCGGGCTACCAGCTCGTGGAGAAGGCGGCGTGGATTCCCGAGTTCGGGATCTCCTACCACATGGGTGTGGACGGCATTTCGATGCTGTTCGTCATCCTCTCGACCTTCCTGATGCCGCTCTGCATCCTCTCCTCCTGGGAGGCGGTGCAGACCCGGGTGAAGGAATACATGATCGCCTTCCTCGTGCTGGAAACCCTCATGGTGGGGATGTTCTGCGCGCTGGACTTCGTCCTCTTCTACATGTTCTTCGAGGGCGTGCTGATCCCGATGTTCCTGATCATCGGTGTCTGGGGCGGTGCGCGGCGCGTCTACGCGGCGTTCAAGTTCTTCCTCTACACGCTGCTCGGCTCGGTCCTGATGCTGCTGGCCATCCTGGCCATGTATTTCGCGGCCGGCACGACGGACATCCCGACGATCACGGCGACCCACTTCCCGCGCAACATGCAGCTCTGGCTGTGGCTGGCCTTCTTCGCCTCCTTCGCGGTGAAGGTGCCGATGTGGCCGGTGCACACCTGGCTCCCCGACGCCCACGTCGAGGCGCCGACCGCCGGGTCGGTCATCCTGGCCGGCGTCCTGCTGAAGATGGGCGGCTACGGCTTCCTGCGCTTCAACATCCCGATGCTGCCCGAGGCGACCGAGTATTTCGCCCCGATGGTCTACGCCCTGTCGATCGTCGCGGTGATCTACACCTCCCTCGTCGCCCTGGCGCAGGAGGACATGAAGAAGCTGATCGCCTACTCGTCCGTCGCCCACATGGGCTTCGTCACCATCGGCATGTTCGCGCTGAACCAGCAGGGCATCGAGGGCTCGATCTTCACGATGCTGTCGCACGGCATCGTTTCGGGCGCGCTCTTCCTCTGCGTCGGCGTCGTCTACGACCGGCTGCACACCCGCGAGATCGCCCGCTACGGCGGTCTGGTGAAGAACATGCCGAAATACGCGGTGGTCTTCCTGTTCATGACCATGGCCTCGGTCGGCCTGCCGGGCACCTCCGGCTTCGTCGGCGAGTTCCTGGTCCTGCTCGGCGCCTTCCGCGACAACACCTGGGTCGCCTTCCTGGCCGCCACCGGCCTGATCCTGGGCCCGGCCTACGCGCTGTGGCTGTTCCGCCGCGTCGTGTACGGCAAGCTGGTCAAGGCGGATGTCCGAGCGATGTTCGACCTGAACACCCGCGAGGTTGCCATCTTCCTGCCGCTGATCGTCGTGGTGCTGTGGATGGGCGTCTACCCGAACAGCTTCCTGAACGTCACCTCGGCGTCGGTCGGGCAGCTGATCCAGACCTACCAGACCAAGCTGGCCGCCGCTCAGGGCGGGGCCGACGTCTCCGTCGCCGCGCGCTAGAGGTTCCGACATGACCGCTGTGTTTCCCGACATCTGGCCGGCCCTGCCGGAAATCTTCCTCGCCTGCGCCGGCATGGCCCTGCTGCTGATCGGCGTGTTCCGCGGCGACGGCTTCACGCGCCCCATCGGCTACATGACGATGGTGGCGCTGCTGCTGGCCGCCATATTGACCATGGGCTACGGCACCGGCCGGGTCGTCACCTTCAATGGCCTGTTCGTGATGGACGCCTTCGGCGTCTTCATGAAGGTGCTGATCCTCGTCGCCGCCTCGCTGTCGGTCCTCCTCGCGCTCGGCTTCAACGAGCGCGAGAAGATGGCCCGGTTCGAGTTCCCGGTGCTGATGCTCTTCGCCACGCTCGGCATGCTGATGATGGTGTCGGCCAACGACCTCATCTCTCTCTATGTCGGGCTGGAGACGCAAAGCCTCGCGCTCTATGTCATCGCCGCCTTCCGCCGCGACAGCGCCAAGTCCTCGGAAGCGGGCCTGAAGTACTTCGTGCTCGGCTCGCTCTCCTCGGGCATGCTGCTGTACGGCGCCTCGATGGTCTACGGCTTCGCCGGCACGACCTCCTTCGACAAGATCGCCGCCCTGTTCGCCGGCGGCGCGCATCCGTCGGTGGGCGTCATCATCGGTCTGGTCTTCGTGGCCGCCGGCCTGGCCTTCAAGATCTCCGCCGTTCCGTTCCACATGTGGACGCCGGACGTCTACGAGGGCGCCCCGACCCCGGTCACGGCCTTCTTCGCCGCCGCTCCGAAGGTCGCCGCCATCGCGCTGTTCACCCGCCTGCTGATCGAGCCGTTCGGTCATCTGGCCCACCAGTGGCAGCAGATCATCATCGTCAGCTCGATCCTCTCGATGTCGCTCGGCGCCTTCGCGGCGATCACCCAGAGCAACATCAAGCGGCTGATGGCCTACAGCTCCATCGGCCACGTCGGCTACGCCCTGGTCGGCCTTGCCTCCGGCACCCAGGAAGGCGTGCGCGGCGTGCTGATCTACATGGCGGTCTACATCGTCATGAACATCGGCACCTTCGCTGTCATCCTGTGCATGAAGCAGCAGGGCCGCATGGTCGAGGAGATCAAGGACCTCGCCGGCCTGTCGCGCACCAACCCGCTGCTGGCGGGCGCGATGGCGGTGTTCATGTTCTCCATGGCCGGCATCCCGCCGATGGCCGGCTTCTTCAGCAAGCTCTATGTCTTCCTCGCCGCCATCGAGGCGCAGCTCTACACGCTGGCGGTGATCGGCGTGCTGACCAGCGTCGTGGGCGCCTACTACTACCTGCGCATCATCAAGATCATGTACTTCGATGAGCCGGTGGAGGCGTTCGACAAGATCGGCGACGACGGGATGACCGGCATCCTGATCGCCACCGGCCTGTTCACCCTGCTGTTCTTCGTGGTTCCGGCTCCGATCCTGAACTACGCGGCGGCGGCGGCGGCCTCGCTGTTCGCCGGATGACGGCAGGCAACGAAGCGGAGGCGGCGCGCTTGCGCCTGCCTCCGGGCTTCCGGGTGATGGCCTTCGACTCCGTCGGCAGCACGAACGACGAGGCGAAGGCCTTCGCGCGTTCAGGGGCTGCCGAGGGCACCATCGTCTGGGCGAAGCGGCAGGAGTCGGGCCGTGGCCGCCGTGGCCGGGCCTGGACCTCGCCGGAAGGCAATCTGTACAGTTCGACCATTCTGCGCCCCTCGCGCCCACCGGCCGAGGCGGCGCAGATTTCGTTTGTGGCGGCGCTCGCCATCGCCGACACCGCCGCCGCCGTCCTTCCCGATCCCGACGGCGTGCGCTGCAAATGGCCGAACGACGTGCTGGTGCACGGGCGCAAGCTGTCCGGCATCCTGCTCGAGTCGGAGGCCACCGCCGGGGGAGGGATCTCCTGGCTGGTGCTCGGCGTCGGCATCAACCTGCGGCATTTTCCCGAAGGCACGGACTACGCGGCCACCTCGCTGGCGGCGGAGGGCGCCCCGGCGCTCCAGCCCGCGGCTCTGCTCGAAATCTATGCGGAGCAGTTGGCGCGCTGGTACGGCGTCTGGGCGGAGCATGGATTCGGCCCGGTGCGCGACGCCTGGATGAAGCGGGCGCGGGGTCTGGGCGAGCCCATCGTCGTCCGTCTGCCCGACCGCACGCTGACCGGCACCTTCGCCGATCTGGACAGCGACGGCGTTCTGTTGCTTGATCGGGATGACGGGGCGGGGCGCCAGCGCATCGCCGCCGGAGACGTGTTTTTCCCACCCGCGGTGGAGACCTGAGAGATGCTGCTCGCCATCGACGCCGGAAACACCAACGTGGTGTTCGCGATCTATGAGGGCGACGAACAGCGCGGCCTGTGGCGCACGGCGACCGACAAGAAGCGCACCGCCGACGAATACATGGTGTGGCTGACCCACCTGATGGCGCTGAAGGGCATGGGCCCGGCGGACATCGACAGCACCATCATCGCCAGCGTGGTGCCCGGCGCCACCTTCAACCTGAAGCGCCTGTGCAAGGACCATTTCGGCTGCGAGCCGCTGGTGGTCGGTCAACCGGGGGTCGATCTCGGCACACGCGCTCTGGTCGACCGGCCAGACGAGGTCGGAGCCGACCGGCTGGTCAACACGGTGGCGGCGGCGGCCACCTACCAGACGCCGCTGATCGTCATCGACTTCGGCACCGCGACGACCTTCGACGTGGTCGACCGCGACGGCAACTACCGAGGCGGCGTCATCGCGCCCGGTCTGAACCTGTCGCTGGAGGCGCTGCAGATGGCGGCGAGCAAGCTGCCCCGCGTCGAAATCCAGCAGCCGGGCCACGTCATCGGCACCAACACCGTCGAGTGCATGCAGTCCGGAGTCTTCTGGGGCTATGTCGGCCTGATCGAAGGGTTGGTCAACCGCATCCGGGCGGAGTACGGCGAGCCGATGACGGTCGTCGCGACCGGAGGGCTGGGTGTGCTTTTCGCCAAGGCAACCCATGTAATCGAACACACCGACGGCGAACTCACGCTGCGCGGCCTCCTCCTGATCCACAAGCGCAACACGGCCCAATGACCCATCCCGACTCCGCTCCCTCCGTCCACCCGGTCGAGGGAGACGGCGACCTGTTCGCTCCCGAGGACGACGCGCTCTACTTCCTGCCGCTGGGCGGTTCGGGCGAGATCGGCATGAACCTCAACCTCTACGGCCATCGCGGCAAGTGGTTGATGGTGGATCTCGGCATCTCCTTCGCGGACGACACGATGCCGGGGCTGGACGTCATCATGCCGGACCCCGCCTTCATCGCGGAGCGCCGGCACGACCTCGTGGGCATCGTGGTGACGCACGCGCATGAGGATCACCTGGGGGCCATCCAGTATCTGTGGCCGCAGCTCCGCGTGCCGGTCTACTGCACGCCCTTCACCGCCGCCGTCCTGCGCGCCAAGCTGCACGAGCGCGGGCTGGCCGGGGTGGTGCCGGTGCACGAGGTGGCGCTGGGCAGCACCATCGAGGTCGGCCCCTTCTCCGTCGAGTATGTGACGGTCACCCATTCCATCCCGGAGCCGAACGCCCTGGCGATCCGCACCGCCGCCGGCACGGTGCTGCACACCGGCGACTGGAAGCTCGACCCCGAGCCGCTGGTGGGGGAGGCAGCCGACGAGGAGCGGCTGCGCGCCATCGGCGACGAAGGCGTGCTTGCGTTGATCGGCGACAGCACCAACGCCCTGGTGCCCGGCAGCTCCGGGTCGGAAGGGAGCGTGCGCAAGACGCTGACCGAGCTGATCGGGCAGTTTCCGGATGTGCGCGTCGCGGTGAGTTGCTTCGCCACCAACGTCGCGCGACTGGAGAGCATCGCCCACGCCGCGGCGGCGCACGGGCGCCACGTCGCGCTGGTCGGGCGGTCGATGTGGCGGATCAACGAGGCCGCGCGCTCCAACGGCTACCTCGCCGACCTGCCGGCCTTCCTGACCGAGCATGACGCCAATTACGTACCGCGCGACAAGCTGGTGCTGGTCTGCACCGGCAGCCAGGGGGAGCCGCGCTCCGCGCTCGCCCGCATCGCCTCGGACGACCATCCCCAGGTGTCGCTGCAGCGCGGCGACGTGGTGATTTTCTCCTCCCGCGAGATTCCGGGCAACGAGCGGGCCATCGGCCGCATGCAGAACCTGCTGGTCGGGCAGGGCATCCGCATCGTCACCGCCGACGAGGCGCCGGTCCACGTCTCCGGCCACCCAGCGCAGGACGAGCTGGTCCGCATGTACCAGTGGGTGCGCCCGCGCATCGCCATGCCGGTCCACGGCGAGCAGCGCCACCAGCTGGAGCACGCCAAGCTGGCCCGCGCCTGCCAAGTGCCGGAGGCGCTGGTCCCCGGCAACGGCGACCTGATCCGGCTGGCGCCCGACGCCCCGCCGCGCGTGGTGGCGCAGGTCCGCTCCGGCCGCATGGCGCTGGACGGCAAGCGGCTGATCCCGCTCGACACCGGGCTGATGCGGGCGCGCCACCGGATGGTCCACAACGGCGCTGCCGTGGTCACGCTGGTGATGAACGGCAAGGGCGAGCTGGTGACCGCTCCGCAGATCGCGGTGATGGGGCTGCTGGACGACTCGGCGGACCGCGACATGCTGCTCGACGTGGTGGACGCGGTGCGCGAGGCTGTCGCCGAGTTGCCGAAATCGGCGCGGTCCGACGACGAGCAGGTGCGCGCCGCCGCCCGGATCGCCGTCCGCCGCTGCTTCAACGCGACGCACGGCAAGAAGCCGGTGACGGACGTCCATCTGGTCCGTGTATAAGCGTTTCCGACTTTACGCCTTTCGGGAGGACCCATGATCGGGAAGCTGAACCACGTCGCCATCGTCGTGCCGGATCTGACGGCGGCGACCGCGCTCTACCGCGACACGCTGGGCGCCGCGGTGTCGCAGCCGATGGACCTGCCGCCGCACGGCGTCACCGTCGTCTTCGTCGAGCTGCCCAACACGAAGATCGAGCTGCTCCATCCCTTCGGTGAAAAGTCGCCGATCGCCGGATTCCTGGAAAAGAACCCGTCCGGCGGCATCCACCACATCTGCTACGAGGTGGACGACATCCTGGCCGCCCGTGACCGGATGAAGGCGCAGGGCGCCCGCGTTCTCGGCGACGGCGAGCCGAAGATCGGCGCCCACGACAAGCCGGTGCTGTTCCTGCACCCCAAGGACTTCTGCGGAACCCTGGTCGAGCTGGAGCAGGCCTGAGACGAAGGGAGGCTGCGATGGGCTGGGTGACGGGCATCAGCGTCTATGTGGTCGTCTGGTGGGTGGTGCTGTTCGCGGTGCTGCCCTGGGGCGTGCGCACCCCGGCCCAGCCCGAGCCGGGCATGGCGAGCAGTGCGCCGGAGCGCCCGCGCATCCTCCTGAAATTCGCCGCCACGACGCTGGTTGCGGCGGTGGTGTGGCTGGTCATCTTCGGCATCGTGCAGTCGGACCTGATTTCCTTCCGCGAGATGGCCAAGCCGCACTGACACTCCCCAGAATGGAGTCCTCGCGTGAGCCTGACCTACTGCGATGCGGCGCCCGGCCACGCGCATCACGGCCCCTATCATGACACCGAATACGGCTTCCCCAGCGCCGACGATCGGGTGCTGTTCGAGCGGCTGGTGCTGGAGATCAACCAGGCGGGCCTGTCCTGGCTGACCATCCTGAAGAAGCGCGAGGCCTTCCGCACGGCCTTCGACGGTTTCGACATCGACCGCGTCGCCGCCTACGGCGAGGCGGAGCGGGAACGGCTGCTTGCCGATCCGGGGATCATCCGCAACCGGCTGAAGATCGACGCCGCCATCGAGAACGCCCGGCGGATCGTGGCCCTGCGCGCTTCGCACGGCTCCTTTGACGGGTGGCTGCGCGCCCATCACCCCCTGGGCAAGGCGGACTGGGTCCGGCTGTTCAAGCGGACCTTCCGGTTCACCGGCGGCGAGATCACCGGCGAATTCCTGATGAGCCTCGGTTACCTGCCGGGCGCGCATCAGGCCGATTGCCCGGCCTGGCCCATGATCGCCGCGCTCGATCCGCCCTGGATGGCCGCCGTTCGGCAGGGGTTTGCAGGATACGACGCTCACAAAACGGGCATAACGCAGCCTATGGCGTAATCAACCGCCTATGACTTGGGCGAAAATCTCGAATTCTTCGATGACGACTTGGTTTAGTCCAAATTCTGTCTTGTCATCGAGGAATGTCGGGTTCAATGTACTTTGTGTGACGAGAGGGGTTCTTCCCTCTTTTCCGACGCCTGGTGGCGATTCCTCCCTAAACCTCGGGCCGCGCCGCGATCGCCGCGCGGTCCTTTTTTCGCCCCGGCCCGGTTCACGGAGCCTACGATGAGCTTCGTCCGTAGGCAGACGGAGCGTTGTGCTTCGGTACAGAATGAATTAACCCTTTACGGGTATAGCTCATCCAACTGTGCGGGAGGCGGGCAGGGGTCCGTTCCGGCTTTGGATTCACATGCGGCGGCGTTCGCAGCCGGACTTTGCGGCCGTCAGCGGGGAGAACGATGCCGAGGCGCCGATGACCGCGGGTGATAACGAGAAGTTCGAACAGTTCGCGGCCATCCTGACCACCGAACTGCTCGACCGCACCCGCAAGAGTCTTGAACTGCTGACCCCCGAAGAGCAGCCGGCGGCCAAGCTCCCCTTTGCCCTGACCCCATCCTTTCAGGAGATCTACGCCGAGCTGGTGCGTGTCGGGATCTTCCCGGTCCTGCTCAGCCGCCGCCCGGTGCGGGCCATCGTCGGCGATGTGGACTGGCCGCGGGACGGCCGCGACTATCTGCTGACCGTTCTCGACGACCGCTCCAACGCCGTCTTCACCGCCTGGGATTACGCCTGGGACGCGCTGTGGGACGAGCGGAAGGTGGGAGCGGACAGCGGCTCGTCGGCGCCGGCCAAGAAGAAGGGTTTCTTCGCCTCGCTGTTCGGTCGCAAGGCGGACAAGCCGGAACGAAAGACCAGCGAGCAGGGCGCCGACGGCGACGTCATGGCCGGTCTCTACACCATGCTGAACGAGCAGGCGGAGCGGCGCGGCTACCTGCCGCTGTTCCATGACGACATCAAGGTGCTGAAGGGGCTGATCCGCGTCAAGCCGGCGCGCATCTTCCAGGCCTGGAAGGAGATCAACCAGTACCATCACCAGGAATTCTACCTGTCGGGCCAGGATCAGGCCAAGCCGGGGGTGACCTCGGACTGCCTGCAGAAATGGCATTACAATCTGCCGGACCGGATCGGCGAATTCCTGGTGCTGAAGGCGGCCGTCGACATGGAGTTCGTGAACAAGCCTTTCCTCGGCAAGTACATCCGCCAGTCGGCCCGCACCCAGGAGGAGGCGGAGAAGGGCATGCCCTATCTCGCCACCTACTGGAAATCGATGAAACAGTCTGCCGCCGCCCAAGGCTGAGGTCCGCCATGATCCGCCGCTCCGCTCCCCTTCTCGTCGCGTTTCTGGCGCTTTCCAATGGGGCGGCGGCGCAGCCGATCGACCTGTCCGCCTGCCAGTTCCTGACCGCCCATCGCCCGGCGGCCGGGGTGGAGTACACACCGGGCGTGGACGTGAAGGGCAAGGCGGTGGCCCCCGCCGACCTGCCGGGCTCGGCCGGGGCCGCGCCGCCGCTGGAGCGCTTCGACATTCCGGTGACGGTGGATTTCGCCCGCCGCATGGGCTTCCCGGTGCCGCAGGGTGCCGCGGCGCCGGGCGTCGAGGTCGGCTATCTGACCTGGTACGCCAACCGGCTCTACTTCAACGGCCAGCCCATCGGCGGGCCGAGCGAGGCGGAGGTTTACGCCTATTGCCGCACCGCCCGATAGGCCGAAGCGCCCCTCGCTGCACGCCGTGACGATGGACAAGCGCGCGGTGGCTTCCTAAAGTCGCTCTCCCTGTTGCGGCCCGGCGAACGGCCGGACGATTCCCCTCGAAACCGAGAGCAGAGCCATGCGGCTGTCCACCTTCTTCCTGCCGACCCTCAAGGAGACCCCGACCGAGGCGCAGATCGTCTCGCACCGCCTGATGCTGCGGGCCGGGATGATCCGCCAGACCAGCGCCGGCATCTACGCCTGGCTGCCGCTGGGCCACCGGGTCCTGAAGAAGATCGAGCAGATCGTCCGCGAGGAGCAGGACGCCGCCGGCGCCCAGGAGCTGCTGATGCCGACCATCCAGTCGGCGGAGCTGTGGAAGGAAAGCGGCCGCTACGACGATTACGGCAAGGAGATGCTGCGCATCACCGACCGTCACGACCGCGAGATGCTGTTCGGTCCCACGAACGAGGAGATGATCACCGACATCTTCCGCGCCTTCGTGAAGAGCTACCGCCAGCTTCCCCTGAACCTCTACCACATCCAGTGGAAGTTCCGGGACGAGATCCGCCCCCGCTTCGGCGTGATGCGCGGGCGCGAGTTCCTGATGAAGGACGCCTACAGCTTCGACATCGACGCGGCCAGCGCCCGGCGCTCCTACCAGAAGATGTTCCTGGCCTATCTGCGCACCTTCGCCCGCATGGGTCTGAAGGCGATCCCGATGCGCGCCGACACCGGCCCCATCGGCGGCGACCTCAGCCACGAGTTCATCATCCTGGCCGAGACCGGCGAGAGCGGTGTCTTCTGCCACAAGGATTGGCTGACCCTGGACGTGCTGCAGAACGCGCCGGGCTTCGACGAGGACCTGCAGCCCTTCTTCGACACCTACACCTCGATCTACGCGGCCACAGACGAGAAGCACGAGCCCGGCAATTGCCCGGTCGCCGAGACGGATCTGGTGTCGGCCCGCGGCATCGAGGTCGGCCACATCTTCAACTTCGGCACCAAGTACTCGAAGCCGATGAACGCCGTCGTCGCCGGTCCGGGCGGCGAGCCGGTCCCGGTCGAGATGGGCTCCTACGGCATCGGCGTGTCGCGTCTGATGGGCGCCATCATCGAGGCCAGCCACGACGACAACGGAATCATCTGGCCGGACGCCGTGGCGCCCTTCAACGTCGGCCTCGTCAACCTGAAGGTCGGCGACGCCGAGACCGACCGCGTCTGCCAGGAGCTGTACTACAAGCTCCGCGCCAATGGGATGGACGTGCTGTACGACGACCGCGACGAGCGGCCGGGCGTCAAGTTCGCCGACATGGACCTGATCGGCCTGCCGTGGCAGCTCGTCGTCGGACCGCGCGGCCTGAAGAACGGCATGGTCGAGCTGAAGCGCCGTGCCACCGGCGAGAAGCAGGAGCTGTCGGTGGAGCGCGCGCTGGAGAAGCTCTCGGCGTAACACCGTGGGGCGGGAGAGCGGGCGCCTTGGAAGGTCGCTGGAAGGTCGCCCTTTTCCTGCCACGGTTAAGCACTTATGTTGCGGGGCGGCGGACTGGTTGCGGTCCGCCGCCTTTGCTTTTGCCGGACCTCCGTCGCCGGCCTTTCGCTCATCGGGAGCCGCATGATCTTCTCCGCCTTCGAACGCATGGTCGCGATGCGCTATCTGCGGGCGCGCCGCCAGGAAGGGTTCATTTCGGTCATCGCGGGATTCTCGCTGCTGGGCATCGCGCTCGGCGTGGCGACGCTGATCATCGTGATGTCGGTGATGAACGGCTTCCGGGCGGAGCTTCTAGGCCGCGTGCTCGGCCTGAACGGCCACCTCAACGTCTACAGCGTCCGCGGCGGTCCTCTGCCCGACTACGACCCGCTGGTGCAGCGCCTCCAGGGCGTGCCCGGCGTGGTCGGCGTGACCCCGACGGTTGAGGGGCAGGCGCTGGTGTCGGTGCGCGGGGTCGCCTCCGGCGCGGTGGTGCGCGGCGTGCGGCCGGAGGATTTCCGGGTGCGGCCGACGCTGTCCCGCAACATCGTGCGCGGCACGGCAGACGCCTTCGGCGACGACAACATCGCCATCGGCATCCGCATGGCGCAGCGGCTGGGGCTGGCGGTCGGTGATCAGATGACCCTGATCGCGCCGCAGGGCAACGTTACCGCCTTCGGCACCGTGCCGCGGATGCGCAGCTTCACCATCGGCGCCGTGTTCGACGTCGGCATGTTCGAGTACGACAACAGCTTCATCTTCCTGCCCCTGCCGGAGGCGCAGGCCTTCTTCCGCACCGGCGAGGCGGTGACCTCGCTGGAAGTCTTCGTCAGCGACCCGACCCAGATCCGCGCGGCGCGCGACGCCATCCAGTCGGCGGTGGCCGGAGTGGGGCGGGTGGTGGACTGGCAGCAGTCCAACGCCAGCTTCTTCACCGCGCTCCAGGTCGAGCGCAACGTGATGTTCCTGATCCTGTCGCTGATCATCACGGTCGCCGCCTTCAACATCATCTCCAGCCTGATCATGCTGGTGAAGGACAAGGGGCGGGACATCGCCATCCTGCGCACCATGGGCGCCACCCGCGGCATGATCATGCGCATCTTCTTCCTGTCCGGCGCCTCGGTGGGGGTGGCGGGAACGCTGGTGGGGGTGGCGCTGGGCGTGTCCTTCGCGCTGAACATCGAGACGATCCGCCAGGGCATCCAGGCGCTGACCGGCACCAACCTGTTCAACGCCGAGATTTATTTCCTGTCGCAATTGCCGGCCAAGATCGATTGGTCGGAGGTGGTCCAGGTCACCCTGATGGCGCTGGGCCTGTCCTTCGCCGCCACCGTCTACCCGTCCTGGCGGGCGGCCCGTCTCGATCCGGTGGAGGCCCTGCGCTATGAGTGAGCCGATGCTGGAACTGTCAGGGATCGTCCGAACCTTCGAGCAGGCGGGGACGGAGCTTCAGGTGCTGCGCGGGGCGGAGCTGACCGTCCATGCGGGTGAGCTGGTCGCCCTGGTCGGCCCGTCGGGCGCCGGCAAATCGACCCTGCTGCACATCGCCGGCCTGCTGGAGCGGCCGACCGCCGGCACCGTGCGCATCGCCGGCACCGACGTCTCCGCCCTGGACGACGGGAAGCGGACGGAGGTGCGCCGCCGCTCGGTCGGCTTCGTCTACCAGTTCCATCACCTGCTGCCGGAATTCTCCGCGCTGGAGAACATCGTGCTGCCGCAGATGATCAACGGGGTGGCGAAGCGCACCGCCCGCGAGCGCGCCATGGAACTGCTGCGCATGGTCGGGCTGGAGCCGCGCGCCGGCCACCGTCCGGCCCGCCTGTCCGGCGGCGAGCAGCAGCGGGTCGCCATCGCCCGCGCGCTGGCCAACGGGCCGGGCCTGCTGATCGCCGACGAGCCGACGGGCAACCTCGACCCGCACACGGCGGAGGGGGTCTTCGCCATGCTGACCACCATCGTCCGGCAGGCGCGCGTCGGCGCGCTGATCGCAACCCACAATCTGGAACTGGCGAACCGCATGGACCGGGTGTTCGAGATGAGCGACGGTCTTCTCGTGGAGCACGCCAGGGTTTGATCGCCGTCCGGGTCCGCACCGCATGACCGGCCAAACCGCGTAAGAGTGGCATCGCCGTTCGGCGGATTGGTGATCGGCGCGTCCTGGGGCAGACTTCGCGCAACTCAACAAGGAGGGACCGGAGTCCATGGATCAGAAGATCATCGATCTGTACGACGAGTACACCCACCGGCCGCTGCCGCGCCGCGTCTTCCTGGAGCGGCTGGCGGTGCTGGCGGGCAGCGCGGCGGCCATTCCGGCGATCCTCTCCCAGATCGAGCCGAACTACGCCCTGGCCGCCGAGATCCCGGAGGACGACAGCCGAATCGCCACGGACCGCGTCACCTTCCAGGGGGCGACCGGCGACGTTCAGGCCTACCGGGCCCGCCCGAAGCTGGCCGAGCAGGCGCCGTCGGTGGTGGTGATCCACGAGAACCGCGGCCTGAACCCCTACATCGAAGACGTGACGCGGCGGCTGGCGGTGGCCGGTTTCGTCGCCATGGCGCCGGACCTGCTGTCCCCGCTCGGCGGCACCCCGCAGGACCCCGACCGTGCCCGGGAGATGATCGGCCAGCTCGACCCCGACAAGGTGGTGAACAACCTGATCGCGTCGATGAGCGACCTGATGGCCTACCGCTACTCCAACGCCAAGGTGGGCGCCATCGGCTTCTGCTGGGGCGGCGGCATGACCAACCGGTTGGCCATCAAGGCGCCGGACCTCAAGGCGGGCGTCGTCTTCTACGGCCCGTCGCCCGACCCGGCGCTCGTCACGACCATCAAGTCGCCGCTTCAGCTTCACTACGCAGGGCTGGACAACAATGTGAACGCCAAGGTCCCGGCCTATGAGGAGGCCCTGAAAAAGGGCGGCAAGTCCTACGAACTCTTCATGTACGACAACGTGAATCACGCCTTCCACAACGACACGTCGGCGGAGCGCTACAACAAGGAGGCGGCCGAGCTTGCCTGGGGGCGGTCCGTGGAGTTCCTGAAGAAGAACCTGACCTGAGCGATTACGAGCGGCGGGTGGCGGGCCGTGCGGAGGGCAGCTTCAGCACGGCCACCGCCAGCCCGGCCAGGACCAGAAGCGCGCCGGCCATCTTCAGCGGTGTGAAGCTCTCCCCCAGGACCAGCGCGCTGGAACTCATGCCGAAGACCGGCACCAGCAGCGAGAAGGGGGCCACCAGGCTCGCCGGGTAGTGACGCAGCAGGAAGCCCCAGGCGGCGAAGCCGAACAGCGTTGCCCCGAAGGCGATGTAGGCCACCGCCCCGACACCCAGCGGAGTCAGATGGGTCAGGGCCTGCCACGCCCGCTCCGGGCCCTCCATCCCAAGCGACAGCAGCAGCAGCGGGATGGGCGGCACCACGCTGACCCACAGCATCATGCGGAACAGGTCCGGCGCCCTGGCCTGCTTCATCAGCAGGTTCGCCACACCCCAGGTGGCCGCGGCGGCCATGACCAGCCCCAGACCGAGCAGCGAATCGCCCGCCGGCATCTCCAGCGCGATCAGGCCGATCCCGGCGAAGGCCACCGCCATGCCCAGCACCTGCTTCGGACCGGGCCGTTCGCCGAGCACCGCCGCGGCGAACAGGGCGGTGAAGAAGGCCTGCGATTGCAGCACCAGCGACGACAGCCCCGCCGGCATGCCGATGTCCATCCCGACGAACAGCAGCGAGAACTTCACCACCCCCAGCACCATCCCGATGCCCAGGATGAAGCGCCAAGGCACCGGCGGACCGCCGCGAACCCCCAGCACGAGAAGCGGCAGCGCCGCCAGCGCGAAGCGCAGGGCGCAGAACAGGATCGGCGGAAAGTCCGCGAGGCCGACCTTGATGGCGACGAAGTTGAAGCCCCAGATCGCCGCGACGGCGACGGCAAGGCCGATGTGGGCGGTGCGCATGGGGTGGAGGCTAGAGGCGGGCAACCCGTCGGTCAATGCGGTGTCCGATGCACCCGTTGCGGGTCAGATCCCCGAATCGCTTCACTTGTCCGTGTGCAGGATGCGGCACTCGTCCAGGGCGGCCAGCGCCCAGGAGGAACCGCCGAGATTGACGTCGCCGATCTCCGCCCCGCCGCCGTCCCGCTGCAGCGTCACCGCGCGCGACCGCATGAAGGGCTCGAACAGGTCCTCGTATTTCGGCAGCTCGACCGGAACCACCACGCCGCCGTCGGGCAGGGGGCTGGCCTCCAGCGCCATGGTCTCGCCGTCGGGGAAGATGGCGGTCAGGCGGCTTTCCGTGTCCTTGCCGGCCTGGGCGTGCTGGTCGGCGTTGACCAGCATGGCCGCCCCCTTCGCCGTCGCTCGGAAGGAGAGGGGGGAGGAGTCGTCGGTCCGCGTGGCGTAGCAGTAGGCCGAGCCGGTCTTGGTCGCCGGATGGGCCCGCACGACCCAGCCCTTGTTCTGCGCGACGACTCGCCCCGGCGCGTCGGACAGGGGAGAGGCGGGCGTATCGGTCGGCGGCGGCCGGTGGGTCTGCTCCGCGGACGGTGCGGGGGCGCCGGTGGTCTGGCAAGCCGTGAGGAGCGTGGCCGCCAGCACCGCCAGGACGGCGCTGGAGCGGATGCGGCGCATGGAACGGGTCATTCTTGGATCGTGGCTCTGCCTCTTTCGATAGCACGAACACGCATGATCGGGGACTCTTCCCTTGCCCTCGATCGGGTTGGCGCATCGCCGCATGGCCGGGCCCGCGCTTGGTCCCTTGCAGTGCGGGACGGGATGCGCGACGACTAAGGGGAGACGTCCCCCTTCGCTGGAACCGGTGCCCATCCCCGCCATGCCCCACGCCGACTTCATCCACCTGCGCGTCCACTCCGCCTATTCCCTGTCCGAGGGCGCCATCAAGGTGAAGGAGCTGGTCAAGCTCTGCCAGAAGAAGGAGATGCCGGCGGTGGCCGTGACCGACACCGGCAACCTGTTCGGCGCGCTGGAGTTCGCGCTGGCCGCGGCGGATTCGGGCGTGCAGCCGATCATCGGCACGGTCCTGGGCATCACCCGAGTCGGACCCGCCAACGGCAAGCCGGGCCTGCCGGGCAAGGCGGCGTCGGTCCCCGACCAGCTCGTCCTGCTCTGCCAGACCGACGAGGGCTACCGGAACCTGATGAAGCTGGTCTCCAAGGCCTTCCTGGAATCGGACCCGATGGCCGGGCCGCAGATTCCGCTGGACGCGCTGGAGGGCCATTCGGCCGGGCTGATCGCGCTGACCGGCGGTCCCGCCGGCTCGGTCGGTCGGCTGCTGGGCGAAGGGCAGAAGGATCTGGCGCTCGACGTGCTGGAACGGCTGAAGCGGCTGTTCCCCGGCCGGCTCTACGTCGAGCTTCAGCGCCACCGCGACCATTTCGCGGTGATCGAGGACGCCATCGAACCGGCGCTGATCGACCTCGCCTACGCCCACGATCTGCCGCTGGTCGCCACCAACGACTGCTATTTTGCGACCGAGGACATGTACGAGGCGCATGACGCGCTGCTCTGCATCGCCGAGGGCGCCTACATCAGCCAGACCGAGCGCCGCCGCCTGACCCCCGACCACCGTTTCAAGTCGGCCGAGGAGATGCGGGACCTGTTCAAGGACCTGCCGGAGGCGGTGGACAACACGGTCGCCATCGCCCGGCGCTGCTCCTTCCTGCTGAAGCCGATCAAGCCGATCCTGCCGCCCTTCCCCTGCGAGGGCGGCCGCGACGAAGGGGAGGAACTGCGCGCCCAGTCCCGCGAGGGCCTGGAGATGCGGCTGAACAGCGTCGTCTACACGCCCGACATGACGCCGGAGCAGCGCGCGGAAACCCGCAAAACCTACTTCCAGCGGCTGGAGTTCGAGCTGGACGTCATCGTGTCGATGAAGTTCCCCGGCTACTTCCTGATCGTGTCGGACTTCATCAAGTGGGCCAAGGCGCACGACATCCCGGTGGGGCCGGGCCGCGGTTCGGGCGCCGGCTCGGTCGTCGCCTGGGCGCTGACCATCACCGACCTGGACCCGCTGCGCTTCGGCCTGCTGTTCGAGCGCTTCTTGAATCCCGAACGCGTGTCCATGCCCGACTTCGACGTGGATTTCTGCCAGGACCGCCGCGAGGAGGTGATCCGCTACGTCCAGGACAAGTACGGCTACGACCGCGTCGCCCAGATCATCACCTTCGGTAAGCTGCAGGCCCGCGCCGTGCTGCGCGACGTCGGGCGCGTGCTGCAGATGCCCTACGGGCAGGTGGACAAGATCTGCAAGCTGGTGCCGAACAACCCGGCCAACCCGGTGACTCTCCAGCAGGCGCTCGACAGCGAGGAGATGCTGCGCCAAGCCCGCGACGGCGACGAGACGGTGGCGCGCCTCGTCAACATCGCGCTGAAGCTGGAGGGGCTGTATCGCCACGCTTCGACCCACGCGGCGGGCGTGGTGATCGCCGACCGGCCGCTGCACGATCTGGTGCCGCTGTACCGAGACCCGCGCTCCGACATGCCGGTCACCCAGTTCAACATGAAGTTCGTCGAGCAGGCTGGGCTGGTGAAGTTCGACTTCCTCGGCCTGAAGACGCTGACCGTGTTGAAGACGGCGGTGGACCTGATCCCCGAGAAGCCGGACCTGACCACCGTCACGCTGGACGACCCGCGAAGCTACGAGATCCTCGGCCGCGCCGAATCGACCGGCGTGTTCCAGCTGGAAAGCTCGGGCATGCGCGACGTGCTGCGCCGGCTGAAGCCGAACCGGCTGGAGGACATCATCGCGCTGGTGTCGCTCTACCGCCCCGGTCCGATGGACAACATCCCCAAATACATCAAGGTGAAGAACGGGGAGGAGCTGCCCGACTACATGAATCCGGCCCTGGAGCCGATCCTGAAGGAGACCTTCGGGATCATGATCTACCAGGAGCAGGTCATGCAGATCGCCCAGGTGCTGTCCGGCTATTCGCTGGGCGGCGCCGATCTTCTGCGCCGCGCCATGGGCAAGAAGATCAAGGAGGAGATGGACAAGGAGCGCGACAAGTTCGTCGTCGGTGCCAAGGGCAAGGGCGTGGACCCCGATCAGGCCAGCATGATCTTCGATCAGGTGGCCAAGTTCGCCGGGTACGGCTTCAACAAGAGCCACGCCGCCGCCTACGCCCTGGTCGCCTACCACACCGCCTATCTGAAGGCGAATCACCCGGTGGAGTTCATGGCGGCGTCGATGACGCTCGACCTCGGCAACACCGACAAGCTGAACGTCTTCCGGCAGGAGCTGGTGCGGCTGAAGATCAAGCTGCTGACTCCGGACATCAACAAGTCCGACAGCATCTTCGGGGTCGAGGCGCTGCCCGACGGCACCAAGGCGGTGCGCTATGCGCTGGCCGCGGTGAAGGGCGTCGGCCTGCCCGCCATGAAGGCGGTGGTGGAGGAGCGGCGCAAGAACGGTCCCTACAAGAGTTTGTTCGACTTCGCCCGCCGCCTCGACCTGAAGACCATCAACAAGCGCCAGCTGGAAAACCTGACCTGCGCCGGTGCCTTCGACGGCATCAACCCGAACCGCGCCCAGGTGCACGCGGCGCTGGAGACGCTGATCCGCTACGCCCAGGCCGAGGCGGCGGAGCGCGACAGCGGCATCGGCAATCTCTTCGGCGGCGCCGGTGGCGGGCTGAAGGAACCGGACCTGCCCAAGGTGAAGGAGTGGGAGCCGCTGGAAAAGCTGAAGCACGAGTTCGGCGCCATCGGCTTCTACCTGTCCGCCCACCCGCTGGACGCCTTCGCCGGCCCGCTGGCCCGCATGCGGGTGGTGCGCTCGGCGGACCTCGCCACGGCGGTGACCGGCGGCGGCTCGACCCGGCGCAGCGTCGCCGGCATCGTGGTCAGCCGCAAGGAGAAGACCGCGAAGTCGGGCAACCGCTTCGCCTTCGTGGAGCTGTCCGACGGCAGCGGCGGCTACGAGGTGACGGTCTTCTCCGAGGTGCTGGCGACCAACCGCGACCTCCTGGAGGCCGGGCGCCCGGTGCTGATGACCGTGGACGTCCAGATGAACGGCGAGGACATCCGCCTGACCTGCCAGGAGGTGAAGCCCTTGGAGGACGCCGTCGCCCAAGTCTCGGACGGCCTGAAGGTGGTGGTGCGCGACAACGCGCCGGTGGAGAGCATCCGCGGCATGCTGGAGCGGCTGGCCCGGGGCAAAGGCAAGATCCACCTGCTGGTCGAGATCGACCCGCTGAAGGAGGTGGAGATCCAGCTTCCCGGTTCCTTCAACATCACCAACCAGAGCCGCGCCGCGCTCAAGGCGGTGCCCGGTGTGGTGGAGGTGGTGGAGCTGTAAAGAACACGCTTGCCATGACGAAGCGGTGCGCGCAGCTCCGCAATTGGCCCCAACCAATTGGCAAACCGGTGTTGCCAAAGCGGTTGCGGCGGGCTATGTAAGCGCCGTCGTCAAAACCTCACGCGGGCTGGCGGTCCCTCGGCTTTACCCCGATGGCCCGATCCGGTGTCCTGTCAAACGGACAGTGCCCGCGGCGGAGCAACCGGAAAAGGACTTTTCCAAATGGCTATCCCGTCTTTCACCATGCGCCAGCTGCTCGAAGCCGGCGTCCACTTCGGTCACCACACCCGTCGCTGGAACCCGAAGATGGGTACGTACATCTTCGGCGTGCGCAACGGCGTGCACATCATCGACCTGGAGCAGACCGTCCCGGCGCTGCACCGCGCCCTGCAGGCCGTCCGTGACGTCGTCGCCGGCGGCGGCCGCGTCCTGTTCGTCGGCACCAAGCGCCAGGCCCAGGAGAAGGTGGCCGAGGCCGCGTCGAAGTGCGGCCAGTACTACGTCAACCACCGCTGGCTCGGCGGCATGCTGACCAACTGGAAGACCATCTCCCAGTCGATCAAGCGCCTGCGCGAGATGGAAGAGCGTCTGGGCGGCGACACCTCGGGCCTGACCAAGCGCGAAATCCTGGAGCTGACCCGCGAGCGCGACAAGCTGGAGCGCGCGCTGGGCGGCATCAAGGAGATGGGCGGCCTGCCGGACGTCCTCTTCATCATCGACACCAACAAGGAGTCGATCGCGGTCAAGGAAGCCAACAAGCTGGGCATCCCGGTCATCGCGGTGATCGACAGCAACTCCGATCCGGACGGCGTGGCCTTCCCGATTCCGGGCAACGACGACGCCCTGCGCGCCATCGACCTGTACTGCGAGCTGGTGAACGGCGCCGTGCTCGACGGTCTGCAGGCTGAGATGAGCGCCGCCGGCATCGACGTCGGCTCCAGCGAGGAGGCTCCGGCCGAGCAGCTGCCGGAAGCCGAAGCGGAAGAGGCCGCGCCGGCTGAGCAAGCCCAGGCCTGAACCCGGTGATACGGGGCAGCCGGGCCTTATGACCTATGGCCCGGCTGCCTTTTTTATGAGTTGTTAGGATCAACCCGATCCGCTTGGATCCGTTCGGAAGGAAGAGGGCGAAACCATGGCCGAGATTACCGCCGCGCTCGTCAAGGAACTGCGCGAGAAGACCGGCGCGGGCATGATGGACTGCAAGAAGGCGCTGGCCGAGACCCAGGGCGACCTCGAGGGCGCCGTTGACTGGCTGCGCAAGAAGGGCCTCGCCGCCGCCGCCAAGAAGTCCGGCCGCGTCGCCGCCGAGGGCCTGGTCGCCGTCGCCACCGCCGGCACCGCCGGCGCCGTCGTCGAGGTGAACGCCGAGACCGACTTCGTCGCGCGCAACGACAAGTTCCAGGCCTTCTCCCTGAAGGCCGCCGAGCTGGTCCTGTCGGGTTCGGGCGACGTCGAGGGTCTGAAGGGCACCGCCTATCCGGACGCCGGCCGCACGGTCCAGGAAGAGCTGACCAACCTGATCGCCACCATCGGCGAGAACATGAACATCCGCCGCTCGGCCAAGCTGTCGGTTCCGGCGGGCGTCGTCGTGTCCTACGTCCACTCGGCCATCGCGCCGGGCCTCGGCAAGATCGGCGTCCTGGTCGCCCTGGAGTCGACCGGGGACGCCGCGAAGCTGAACGATCTGGGCAAGCAGATCGCTATGCACATCGCCGCCGCCCGTCCGGACGCTCTGGACATCGCCGACGTCGACACCTCCGCCCTGGAGCGTGAGCGCAACGTGCTCGCCGACCAGGCCCGCGCCTCGGGCAAGCCGGAGAACATCGTCGAGAAGATGCTCGAAGGCCGCATCCGCAAGTACTACGAGGAAGTGGTGCTGCTGGAGCAGACCTACGTGATCGACGGCGAGACCAAGGTCCGCAAGGTGGTCGAGAACGCCGCCAAGGACGTCGGCGCCCCGGTCAAGGTGACGGGCTTCGTCCGCTTCGCGCTGGGCGAGGGCATCGAGAAGGCGGAGAGCGATTTCGCCGCCGAAGTCGCCGCCGCCGCCGGCCAGAAGTAAGGACCCGGCGACCCGCCGCACGCACTCTTCACACCAACCGGGAGAAAGCCCCCCATGGCCCAGACCACCGGGACCACCGAGCCGGCTGACGGCATCCGCTTCAAACGAGTCCTGCTGAAGGTGTCGGGCGAGGCGTTGATGGGTCAGCGCGACTACGGCCTCGACCCGGAGGTGGTCAACCGCGTCGCCAACGAGGTGAAGGCGGTGATCCAGCTGGGCGTCCAGGTCAGCCTGGTCATCGGCGGGGGCAACATCTTCCGCGGGGTGAAGGGTGCGGCGAGCGGCATGGAGCGCGCCTCGGCCGACTACATCGGGATGCTCGCCACCGTCATGAACGCCCTGTCGATGCAGAGCGCTCTGGAGCGGATGGGTGTCGCGACCCGCGTGCAGTCGGCCATCCCCATGTCGTCGGTGTGCGAGCCCTACATCCGGCGCCGCGCCATCCGGCACATGGAGAAGGGCCGCGTGGTGATCTTCGCCGCCGGAACCGGCAACCCTTTCTTCACCACCGACACCGCCGCCGCGCTGCGCGCGTCGGAGATGGGCTGCGACGCCCTGCTGAAGGGCACGCAGGTGGACGGCGTCTACACCGCCGACCCGAAGAAGGTGAAGGACGCGCAGCGTTACGAGCGCCTGGGCTATCTCGAAGTCCTGGCGAACGACCTGCAGGTGATGGACGCTTCCGCGATCTCCTTGGCGCGTGAGAGCCACATCCCCATACTCGTGTTCTCGATCCACACCCCCGGCGCCTTCGCCGAGGTGATGCAGGGCCGGGGCAAGTTTACGATCATCAACGAAGAAACGGAGTGAGCCGTGGCTGCGCCTGATACATCGGACCTCCAGTCGGATCTCAAGCGCCGCATGGAAGGAGCGCTTGAGGCGTTTCGCAAGGAGTTGAGCGGCCTGCGCACCGGCCGCGCCTCCGCCAGCCTGCTTGAGCCCGTGACCGTCGAGGCCTACGGCGCCCGCATGCACCTCAAGGAGGTCGGCACCGTCAGCGTGCCGGAGCCGCGCCTGATCGTCGTGCAGGTCTGGGATCGCGGCATGGTCAAGGCCGTGGAGAAGGGCATCCGCGATTCGGGCCTCGGCCTGAATCCGCAGACGGAAGGCCAGTCGATCCGCGTGCCGCTGCCCGACCTGACGCAGGAGCGCCGCAAGGAGCTCGCCAAGGTCGCCCACAAGTACGCCGAGCAGGCCCGCGTCGCCGTGCGCAACGTGCGCCGCGACGGCATGGACGGCCTGAAGAAGGCCGAGAAGGCCGGCGACATCTCGCAGGACGAGCACAAGGGGCTCGGCGAGAAGGTCCAGGCGCTGACCGACCAGTACATCAAGCTGGTCGATGATGCGCTTGCGGCGAAAGAAAAGGACATCATGCAGGTCTGACGGCATGCGCGACGCGGAAGACAGCCGCCCCCTGCGCCCGCCCGCGCACGTGGCCGTGATCATGGACGGCAACGGGCGTTGGGCGAAGTCCAGAGGGCTGCCCCGCACCGCCGGCCATAAAAAGGGCGTGGACGCCGTCCGCCGGACGGTCGAAGCCGCGGGCGAGTTGGGGATCGGCTATCTGACGATCTTCAGCTTCTCGTCCGAGAACTGGCGTCGGCCGGAGGAGGAGGTGTCCGACCTCATGCAGCTCCTGCGCTTTTATCTGCGCAGCGAGATTGCCGACCTCCACCGCAACGGCGTGCGCCTGCGCGTCATCGGCGACCGGGCCCGTTTGTCCAAGGACATCGTCAGCCTGATCGAGAACGCCGAGACCCTCACGCGCGACAACCGCAAGCTGACCCTCGTGGTGGCGTTGAGCTACGGCTCCCGCCAGGAAATCACGTTGGCGGCGCGGCGTCTGGCCGAAGAGGTGAAGGCGGGGACGCTCGATCCTGCGGACATCACCGAGGATCGGCTGTCCGAACGTCTGTTCACCGCCGACATCCCGGACCCCGACCTGATCGTCCGCACCAGCGGCGAGAAGCGCATCAGCAACTTCCTGCTCTGGCAGGCGGCGTATGCCGAGCTGGTCTTCGTGGACACGCTCTGGCCTGATTTTTCCAAGCGTGACCTGGAGGCGGCGATTGAAGAGTTCCACCGACGGGAACGTCGCTTCGGCGCAACCACCGGCACCCGCTAAATCCGGCGATTTGAAGACGCGCGCCATCTCGGCGCTCGTCCTGGCTCCGCTCGTCCTGGCCGCGGTCTGGGCCGGCGGTTGGATTTTCCACGCCTTGATCGCGCTCGGCGCCGTGGCTTCCGCCATCGAGTGGGGCAACCTCGTTCCCTGCCGCCGCAAGGGTGCTGCCATCGCGTTATCGGTGGCGGGCGTCCTGCTGGCGCTGGCCGCGCAGATCGCCGCCGGGCCGTGGGCGGCCGTCGTCGTCGCCATCCTGGCCACGGCCGGCGTCGCGGTGGCCTCGGGCGGGCCGGATCGCGGCCTGTCCGGGGGCGGCATCCTTTATGTCGTGGCCGGTCTGGCCGGGCTGATGTGGCTGCGCGACGATCCGGAGTCCGGCCTCGCGTTGTTCCTCTTCACCATGCTCGGCGTCTGGGCGACCGACATCGGCGCCTACGCTGCCGGCCGCAGCATCGGCGGGCCGAAGCTGGCTCCGCGCATCAGCCCGAAGAAGACCTGGGCCGGCCTGATCGGCGGCATGGCCTCCTCCGCCCTGGTGGGGTGGGGGGTGGCTCTGGCCGCGGGCGCGCAACGGCCGCTGCTGGCTCTTGCGGTGGGCGCCGTCCTGGCTGTGGTGGCGCAAGCGGGCGACCTCTTCGAATCCGCGGTCAAGCGCCGTTACAACGTGAAGGACAGCGGCCATCTCATTCCTGGTCACGGGGGAATCCTGGACCGCATCGACGGGCTGCTCGCCGCCGCCCCGGTGCTGGCCCTGTTCCACGCGACCATCGGCACGGCAATCGCATGGTGGTGACGGGGTCATGGTTGTGAAGGCTGAAGGGGCGGAGGACGCGCCGCGCCGCGTGACGATCTTCGGTTCGACCGGGTCGGTCGGCACGCAGACGGTGGACCTCGTCGCCCGCGATCCGGAGCGCTTCCCGGTTGAGGCGCTGACCGCCAACCGCAACGTTGCCCTCCTCGCCGAACAGGCGCGGCAACTTCGCCCGAAGCTGGCTGTGGTCGCCGACCCCGCCGCCTACGCCGACCTCAAGGAGGCTCTGGCCGGAACCGGCGTGGAGGCCGCCGCCGGGCCGCAGGCCGTGGCCGAGGCCGCGGAGCGTCCGTCGGACTGGGTGATGGCCGCCATCGTCGGCGCCGCCGGGCTGGAGCCCACGCTGGCCGCGGTGCGCCGCGGCGCCTGCGTCGCCTTCGCCAACAAGGAGGTTCTGGTCTGTGCCGGCGCCCTGATGATGGAGGAGGTGCGCCGCCACGGCGCCAACCTGCTGCCGGTCGACAGCGAGCATTCGGCGATATACCAGGTCTTCGACTTCGACCGTCTGGACAGCGTGCAGCGCCTGATCCTGACGGCGTCCGGCGGCCCCTTCCGGACCAGGGACCGCGCCTTCATGGCCGCGGCGACGCGCGAGCAGGCGGTGGCCCACCCGACCTGGGAGATGGGCGCCAAGATCTCCATCGACAGCGCCACCATGATGAACAAAGGGCTGGAGATCATCGAGGCGCACTTCCTCTTCGGGGTTCCCGAGGAGAAGATCGACGTGCTGGTCCACCCGCAGTCGGTCGTGCATTCGCTGGTCGAGTATGTGGACGGCTCGGTCCTGGCGCAGCTCGGCACGCCGGACATGCGCACGCCGATCGCCTACGCGCTCGGCTGGCCGGCGCGCATCCCCACGCCCGCCGAACGGCTGGACCTCGTCAAGGCCGCAACCCTGACCTTCGAGGCGCCGGACCCGGAGCGTTTCCCGGCCCTGCGGCTCGCCCGGGCCGCCTTGCAAAGCGGTGGGGGCGCTCCTACTATTCTCAGTGCCGCCAACGAGGTGGCCGTGCAGGCGTTTCTCGACCGCCGGATCGGCTTTCTCGACATCGAACGGATCGTCGAGGGGGTGTTGGGCACGCTGCCGCACCGGCCGCTCCGCGACCTGGGCGCGGTGCGCGACACCGACGCCGAGGCGCGCCGCGTCGCGGCGGACCGGGTCGAAGCGCTGGCACGCTGAGTCTTTTTCCGGGCGCGGACCGCGACGGGGCCGCTCCGGGATGCAAAGGATGTGATGGACGTCATGGGCGGCTTCGGGACCACGCTTCTGTCTTTTCTGCTGGTCCTCACCGTGCTCGTGTTTGTGCACGAACTCGGCCACTACCTCGTGGCGCGCCGCAACGGCGTGCGGATCGAGGTCTTCTCCATCGGTTTCGGCCCGGAGTTGTTCGGCTGGACCGACCGCTCCGGAACGCGCTGGAAGTTCAGCGCCATTCCGCTCGGCGGCTATGTGAAGATGTTCGGCGACGCCGACCCGGCGAGCACGCCCGGCGCCCACACGCAGAGCATGAGCGCCGAGGAGCAGGCGGTCTCCTTCCACCACAAGCGGCTCGGCCAGCGCGCGGCCATTGTGGCGGCGGGACCCATCGCGAATTTCCTGTTCGCCATCGTCGCCCTGACCATTCTCTTCGCCACCGCCGGCCAGTCCTTCACACCGCCGGACGTCGGCGGCGTGCAGCCGGGCAGCGCCGCGGAGCGCGCCGGTCTCCAACCGGGCGACCTGATCGTCTCGATCAACGGCAGCGGCATCCAGCGATTCGAGGAAATCCGGCAGATCGTCTCCATGCAGCCGGGGGCGCCGCTGGAAATGGTGGTGCAGCGCGACGGCCGCCCGGTCAATCTGACGGCGACTCCGGACGTGCGCGAGGTCACCGACCGACTCGGCAACACCCATCGCATCGGCCAGCTCGGAATCATGCGCGGCGGGGCTGAGACGAAGCGCCATGACCCGGTGACCGCCCTGTGGCAGGCGGGCCGGGAGGTCGTCGGCATGGTGTCCGGCACCTTCGTGGCGCTCGGCCAGATGATCGAGGGGTCGCGCGGCACCGAGGAGCTGGGCGGGCCGCTGCGCATCGCCCAGATGTCCGGCGAGGTCGCGCAATCCGGCTGGTATCCGCTGATCTGGTTCATGACCTTCCTGTCGGTGAACCTCGGCATGATCAATTTGTTTCCGGTTCCGCTGCTTGACGGCGGGCATCTGATGTTTTACGCCCTTGAAGGACTCCGTGGGCGTCCTCTCGGACCTAAAGCGCAAGAATACGGTTTCCGCATCGGGCTTGCTTTGGTATTAACGCTCATGGTTTTCGCCACGTGGAACGATCTCGTTCAGCTTCGCGTGGTGGATTTCTTTAGGGGGCTCATTTCCTGAGGGATGCCCCCAAAGCCAGGGAGCGAGCTTTGCGGGTGTCGAGCAGGGTTCTGGCGTTCGGCCTGATGGCCGGTTGCGCCATGACGACGGTTTCTCTTGCCCTTTCCCACGCAGCCTGGGCCCAGGCGGGCGCGCCCAAACCGGGCGCGGCGAAATCCGCCGCGTTCGGCGACGGGACGCTGGTCGCCCAGATGTTCTCGGGCGGCACCATCCGGGACATCCGGGTGGAGGGCGTCCAGCGCATCGAGCCGACGACGGTCCGCTCCTACCTCGCGGTGGCGCCCGGCGATCCCTTCGATCCCGATCGCATCGACCAGTCGCTGAAGGCCCTGTTCAACACGGGCCTGTTCGCCGACGTCGTGCTGAAGCGCGACGGCGACGCGCTGGTGGTGCAGGTGGCGGAAAACCCGATCATCAACCGCATCGCCTTCGAGGGGAACCGGCGCATCGAGAAGGAGAACCTGGAGAAGGAAATCCAGCTCCGTCCCCGCGTCGTCTACACCCGCACCCGCGTCCAGAGCGACGTGCAGCGCATCCTGGACATCTACCGCCGCCAGGGCCGCTTCGCCGCGACCGTCGAGCCGAAGATCATCCAGCTCGACCAGAACCGCGTCGATCTGGTGTTCGAGATCAACGAGGGTGTGCGCACCGGCGTGCGCAGCATCACCTTCATCGGCAACGAGAAGTTCTCCGACGGGACGCTGCGCGAGGCGATCCAGACGCGGGAGAGCGCCTGGTGGCGCTTCATGACGTCGGACGACAACTACGATCCGGACCGGCTGAACTACGACCGCGACCTGCTGCGCCGCTACTACCTCAAGGAAGGCTACGCCGACTTCCGCGTCGTCTCCGCCGTGGCGGAGCTGACGCCGGACCGCGAGGACTTCGTCATCACCTTCACGGTGGACGAGGGCGAGCGCTACAAGTTCGGCAAGATGGACATCAGCACCTCCCTGAAGGCGCTTGACCCGGAGCAGCTGCGCAGCGTGCTGACCACGCGCGAGGGCGACTGGTACAACGCGCAGGAGGTGGAGAACACCATCACCAGGCTGTCCAACGCGGTCGGCGACCTGCAATACGCCTTCGTGGACGTCCGGCCGCGGATTTCGCGCAACCGTGAAAACCAGACCATCGACATTGTCTATGACATTGTCGAGGGGCCGCGTGTCTTCGTGGAGCGCATCGACGTGACCGGCAACGTCCGCACGCTGGACAAGGTGGTCCGGCGCGAGATGCTGCTGTCCGAAGGCGACCCGTTCAGCACGACCAAGCTGCGCCGCTCCGAGCAGCGCATCAAGGACCTGGGTTATTTCGAGCGCGTCAACATCACCACCGCGGAGGGCTCGGCGCCCGACCGCACCGTGATGAACGTCGAAGTGACCGAGCAGTCCACCGGTGAAATCTCCATCGGCGCCGGCTACTCGACCTCCGACGGTCCGCTGGCCGACTTCTCGATCCGCGAGCGCAATCTGCTGGGCCGCGGCCAGGACCTGCGCTTCGGTGCCACCGTGTCGGGCAGCCGCCAGGAATACGACGTCTCCTTCACCGAGCCGTACTTCCTCGACCGCGACCTGTCGGCCGGTTTCGACCTGTTCCGCATCACCCGCGACTATCAGGACGAAAGCTCCTTCGACGAGAAGAGCACCGGCATGGCCCTGCGCATGGGCTATCCGCTGACCGAGAACCTGCGCCAGCGCGTCTACTACCAGCTCCAGAACACCGACATCACCAGCGTTCCCAGCTCGGCGTCCCGCTACATTCAGGAGCAGAAGGGCGCCCGCTTGACTTCGCTGATCGGCCAGGAACTCACCTACGATCGCCGCAACAGCCGCCTGAACCCGACGGAAGGCTATTACATCCGCCTGACGAACGATCTTGCGGGTTTGGGGGGCGACGCGCGCTTCCTGCGCAACCGTCTCGGCGCCGGCTATTACCTGCCGCTGTTCGACGAAAGCTGGGTGCTGAGTACGACGGGCGAAATCGGCTACATCGTCGGCATCGGTGACGATGGCATCGCCCTGTCCGACCGTTTCTTCCTGGGCGGCGACACGCTGCGTGGCTTCAACACCGCCGGCATCGGCCCGCGCGACCTGCGCACCGGCGACGCCCTGGGCGGCACCCGCTACTACCGCGCTTCGGTGGAGATGAGCTTCCCGGTCGGCCTGCCCGAAGAGTTCGGGCTGAAGGGCCACGCCTTCTCCGATGTCGGAACGCTGGGCAAGGTCGACATCAACGACCCGCTCGTTCCCGACGACGAATCGGTCCGCCTGTCGGTCGGCACCGGTCTGTCCTGGCGCTCGCCCTTCGGGCCGATCCGCCTTGACTTTGCGGTCCCGATTATCAAGGAAGATTACGACAAGAAAGAGATCTTCCGCTTCAGCTTTGGAACCAGGTTCTAACATGCAGTTCAGCAAGCTCAGGGCGCTGGTCGCCGCCGGTGCGGTGATGGCGGGCGTCGCGATGGCGACGCCGTCCTTCGCCCAGGACAAGCCGACCGACAACCTCAAGGCGCCGGTCATCGCGGTGGTCGACGTTCAGAAGATCATGCAGGAGTCGAACGCCTCCAAGGGCGTCTCGAAGTCCTTCGAATCGCTGCGCGAGACCTATCAGAAGGAAATCGCCTCGCTGGAGGACAAGCTGCGCAAGTCCGAGGAGGAACTGCGCAAGCAGCAGACCGTGCTGGCTCCCGACGCCCTGGCCAACAAGCGCCGCGACTTCGAGAAGCAGGTCGGCGACGTTCAGAAGACGGTGCAGAGCCGCAAGCGCGCCCTGGAAAACGCGCTGAACGAGGCGATGGCCGTCGTCCACAAGAACATGGTGGAGATCGTGGCCGACGTCGCGCGCGAGCGCGGCGCCAACCTGGTCCTCGCCCGCCAGCAGTTCGTCCTGGTCGACACCCAGCTCGACGTCACCGACGTGGTGCTGGAGCGGGTGAACAAGAAGCTGCCCCAGGTCGCGTTGACCGTTCCCAAGCAGTAAGGCGCACCGGAACGAGCCGCCACGCTCCGCAAGGGGGGCGTGGCGGCTTTTTCTTTGCGCAAAGGGCGGAGCCGGAAAGCCGTCGGTGTCGGGATTGCCAAATCCCTGGAAATGGGGCACAAGGGGCTTCGTCCCGTGCCGCCGCAGGCGAAGCGCGGGGCGTTTTCGTGGATTTTGAAAGGCGGGCGGCCGGACCATGGATGTGACGGCGGACAACAAGAAGATAGCCGACCTCGACATCATGCGGATCATGGAAATGATCCCGCATCGCTATCCGATTCTGATGATCGACCGGGTGATCGACATCACGCTGGGCGAAAGCGCCACCGGCGTGAAGAACGTCACCATCAACGAGCCGTTCTTCCAGGGTCACTTCCCCTCGCGACCGGTGATGCCGGGCGTGATGATCATCGAGGCGATGGCCCAGACCTCCGCCGTGCTGGTGGTCGCCACGCTGGGCAAGGAGTCCGAGGGCAAGCTGGTCTACTTCATGACCGTGGACGAAGCGCGCTTCCGCCGCCCGGTCACCCCCGGCGACACCATCCACATCCATGTGAGCAAGCAGCGCCAGCGCGCCAACGTGTGGAAGTTCAAGGGCGAGGCCAAGGTCAACGGTGTCCTGGTCGCCGAAGCCGTCTATTCCGCCATGATCCTGGACGAGAAATGAGCGTTTCCATTCACCCGACGGCGGTCGTCGATCCGGCCGCCAGGCTGGGCGAAGACGTTTCCATCGGTCCCTTCTGCGTGGTCGGACCGGATGTCCAACTCGGCGACCGCGTGCGGCTGACCTCCCATGTGGTGGTCGAAGGCCGCACGCGCATCGGCGAGGACTCGGTCATCTACCCCTTCGCGTCCATCGGCCACCGTCCGCAGGACCTCAAATTCAGGGGTGAGCCGTCCGAGCTGATCATCGGGCGCAACAACCAGATCCGCGAGCATGTCACCATGAGCCCCGGCACCGAGGGCGGCGGCATGGTCACACGGGTCGGCGACAACGGCCTGTTCATGGTCGGCGTTCACATCGCCCACGACTGCGTCGTCGGCAACAACGCGGTCCTGGCGAACAACGCCACCCTGGCCGGCCATGTCCATCTGGGCGATTTCGTGACCATCGGCGGTCTGTCGGCGGTCCGCCAGTTCGTCCGCATCGGCTCGCATGCCATGATCGGCGGCATGTCCGGCGTGGAGAAGGACGTGATACCCTACGGCCTCGTCATGGGCGACCGCGCCCGTCTGGCCGGCCTGAATCTCGTCGGGCTGGAGCGTCGCGGCTTCCAGAAGGACGAGATCCACGCCTTGCGCGCCGCCTATCGCCTGCTGTTCGGCAACGAGGGCACCTTCGCCGAGCGCATGGACGAGGTCGGGCGCGACATGGGGCAGCAGACGCTGGTCGCCGACGTGCTGACCTTCGCGCGCGCCTCGCGGTCGCTCTGCCAGCCGCGCGAGGGCTGAGGAGCCTTCACGCTCCTCTTTTTGGCTTCTGCTTCCTGGGAGAGTCCCGGCCATGTCGCAGCCTCTTCCCAAGCTCGGCATCCTGGCGGGCGGCGGCACCTTGCCGGCCCGCATCGCCGCCGCGGTGCGCGGCCAGGGGCGCGAGGTCTTCGTCGTCGCCTTCGACGGCCACACCGACCCCGCCACCGTCGCGGGCCTTCCCCATCTGTGGAGCCGCTTCGGTGCCGCCGGCGGCATCATCGACCGGTTGAAGAAGGAAAAGGTCGCGGATCTGGTCTTCGCCGGTCCTGTGCGCCGGCCGTCCTTCACCGAGCTTCTTCCCGACTGGTACACCACCAAGTTCCTCGCCAAGGTCGGCACCCGCGCGCTCGGCGACGACGGGCTTCTGCGCTCCGTCGCGCGCGAACTCGAAGGGGAGGGGTTCCGCGTCGTCGGTCTGCACGACCTGCTTGGCGAGATTCTGACCCCGTCCGGGCCGGTGGGCCGGCTGCGGCCGGACGCCGAGTCGGAGCGCGACATCGCCCGCGCCGTCGAGGTCGCCCGCGCGCTCGGCGCGCTCGACGTCGGGCAGGGCGCCGTGGTGCAGCAGGGGATCGTGCTCGCCGTGGAAGCCATCGAGGGCACCGACGCCATGCTGGCCCGTTGCGCCGGGCTGGCGCGACCGGGGTCAGGTGGCGTGCTGGTCAAGGTGAAGAAGCCGCAGCAGGACCGCCGCCTCGACCTGCCCACCATGGGGGTGACAACGGTGGAGAACGCCGCCCGCGCGGGGCTGCGCGGCATCGCCGTCGAGGCGGGCGGCAGCCTGCTGGTGGACCGCGCCGCGGTGGCCGAGGCCGCCGACCGGCTGGGTCTGTTCGTCGTCGGCATCACCGTTCCGCCGGAGACCCGGTCATGAGCGATCCGCTGATTTTCCTGATCGCCGGGGAGCCTTCCGGTGACGCGCTGGGCGCGCGGCTGATGGCCGCCTGCAAGCGGCTGACCGGCGGGCGGGTGCGCTTCGCCGGCATCGGCGGCGAGAAGATGATCGCGGAAGGGCTGGAGAGCCTGTTCCCGATGGGCGAGCTGACCCTGTTCGGCGTGTTCGAACTGCTGCCCCATCTGCCGAACCTGCTGCGCCGCATCAACCAGACGGTCGCAGAGATCCAGCGGCTGCAGCCCGACGCGGTGGTGGGCATCGATTCGCCGGGCTTCACGGTGCGGGTGTCCAAGCGGGTCAAGGCGAAGGCGCCGGATATTCCGCTCATCCACTATGTGGCGCCCACCGTCTGGGCCTGGAAGCCGAAGCGCGCCGCCAAATACGCGGCGGTCTACGATCACCTGCTGGCCATCCTGCCCTTCGAACCGCCCTATTTCGAGAAGGAAGGGCTTCCCTGCACCTTCGTCGGCCATTCGGTGGTGGAGAGCGGCGCCGGCCATGGCGATGCGCAACGCTTCCGGGCGGCCCATGGGCTGGGACCGGAGGCGCGTATCGTCGCCGTTCTGCCGGGCAGCCGTAAGGGCGAGGTGTCGCGCCTGCTCCCCGACTTCCGCGCCACGCTGGAACGCCTGCTACCGACCCATCCGGAGCTGGTCGCCGTGGTGCCGACCGTCGCGACGGTGCGCGACCGCGTCGCGGCGGAGGTCGCGGGCTGGCCGTTGCGCACCATTCTCGTCGAGGGCGACGGCCCGAAATACGACGCCTTCGTGGCGGCGGAGGCCGCGCTGGCGGCGTCCGGGACGGTGGCGCTGGAGTTGGCGCTGGCCCGCCTGCCGACGGTGATCGCCTACCGCCTCAATCCCGTGACGGTGGCCTTGTACCGGCGGCTGATCCGGGTCAAATACGTCAATCTGGTCAATCTGATGCTCGACCGCATGCTGGTGCCGGAACTGCTTCAGGAGGACTGCCGGCCCGACCGGCTGGCGTCCGAACTGGGCCGCCTGCTCGACGATCCCGCCGCCCGCGCGACGCAGATCGACGGGGTGGCGGAGGTGGCGCGCTGGCTGGGGCAGGGCGGGACGCCGCCCAGCGAACGCGCCGCCCAGGTCGTGCTGGAGGTCGCCGCCGGTCGGTCGGAGAAGACAAAGCCGGATAAGACGAGAGCGCAAGAACCCGCTTGGGAGACGAGACCATGAGCCAATTCCGCCTGCTGCACACGATGCTCCGGGTCTATGATCTGGAGAAGTCGCTGGACTTCTACACCCGCCTGCTCGGCATGAAGCTGCTGCGCCGCAACGATTACGAGGGTGGGCGCTTCACGCTGGCCTTCGTCGGCTACGGCGACGAGAAGGACACCGCCGTCCTTGAGCTGACCCACAACTGGGACCAGGCCGAGCCTTACGCCATCGGCACCGCCTACGGCCACATCGCGCTGGGCGTGCCGGACATCTACGCCACCTGCGAGCAGCTCGCCAAGGAAGGCGTCAAGATTCCGCGTCCGCCCGGTCCCATGAAGCACGGCACCACCGTGATCGCCTTCATCGAGGACCCAGACGGTTACAAAGTCGAGCTGATCGAGACGAAGTAAGCGGCGTCACAGCGTTTTGTAGAAGAGGACGGTGTCGCCGAAGGCGCCGTCCGCTTCCACGGTGTAGCCGGGGATCAGTCCGGCCCGCCGCCAGCCCGTCGCCTCGTAGAAGGGCTCGCCGCTGTCGCCCTTCAGCGTGTCGAGCACCAGCAGGGACCGCCCCAGACCGCGGGCCGCGTCCTCCACCGCCGCCATCAGCCGCCGCGCGACTCCGTTCCGGCGATGGCGGGTGAAGACAAGCAGCTTCTGCACTTCGGCACGGTGCGCGCCGTTGGGCTTGGTGCACAGCGCCAACTGCACGCTTCCCAGCAACTCTCCCTCCGGTCCGTGGGCGATCAGCAGACGGTGTGCGCCCCCGTACAGTTGGGCCTCCACCCCGTCCCAGAAGGTTCGCTTCCAGTGAGATTCCAGCGGGGCGTGGTAGCCGACCGAGGCGCCGCTGTTCACCGCGTCCTCCAGAAGGGCTTCCAGCTCTGCCCTCAGGCGGCGGTCGTCGAGAGCGGGAATGTCGGTGATGGCAAGGGGGGTGGTCATGGGACGCGCCGGGATGGTTCTGTTCGCGGCCCAAGCCTGCCCGCTGCGCCTGCGCTCCACAATTGATTTTGCCGGGCGGGGGTGTGAGGAATCCTCACAGTCAACCCCAGCAGCAGCGCCGATGCCGCGTCTTCCCTTCACCGCTCTGGCCGCTTTCGAAGCGGCGTCCCGATACGGCAGCATGACCCGCGCCGCCGACGAGCTTGGACTGACCCATGGCGCGGTCAGCCGGCAGGTGGGGGACCTGGAGAAGCGGCTGAAGGTCCGTCTGTTCGACCGCACCCCGCAGGGCCTCCTTCTCACCGACGCTGGGCGCGACCTCGCGCAGGCCTGCACCGCCGGGCTCGGACGCCTTCAGGAAAGCTGGGACCGCATCGCCGACCGTGGGCCGGAGCGGCTGCGCATCGCCGCGCCGCGCACTTGGGCGGCCCTGTGGCTGGTGCCGCGGCTGGGGCGCTTCCTGGACGGCCGGCCGGACCTGCGCCTGGACATCGAGGGCGGCAACAGCGACCGCGCATCGGAGGCCGAGGCGGGCTGGGCGGTGATCCGCTATGTGCGCGGCGGCGATCCCGGTCCAGACGGGGCGCTCCTGTCGGAAGAGCCGCTGTTTCCGGTCTGTGCGCCATCGCTGGCGGAACGGCTGTCCGGCCCGGCCGACCTGTCCCGCCAGACTCTGCTGCATTATCAGGCGTCGCCGGATTGGAGCCTGTGGCGCGCCGCCACGGGAGCAAATCTGGACGGAGCGCGCGGGCTGAGCTTTTCGGAATCGGTGATGGTCATTCAAGCGGCCATCGCGGGTCAGGGGATCGCGCTGGGGCGCCCGTCGCTGGTGCTGGAGGCGCTGGAGACGGGACAGCTCGTCTGCCCCTTCGGACCGGCAGTGCCCTGCGGCGACCGCTACGTGCTGACGGCGCCGGCGGAAGGGCGCGGGCGCGGCGTGCTCCGCGCCTTCCGGCACTGGCTGCTGGCGGAGGCCGCCGCGGACCAGGCGCGGCTGGAACGGCTCGGCCTGCCGCTTCCTCTGGGGCGCGCTGGCGTCTGATCCCGTTTCGTGTTTATATCCGCCATCGGATGGATTTGGAGCGGAGACACGCCCCCATGCTGCGCCTTTACGACAACCTGTCTTCCGGAAACGGCTACAAGTGCCGGCTGCTGCTGCACAAGCTCGGCATCCCCTATGAGCGGATCGAGCTGGACATCGACCGGGCGGAAACCCGCAAGCCGGAGTTCCTGGCCCGCAATCCGAACGGGCGCATCCCGACGCTGCAGATGGAGGACGGCGGGCATCTGCCGGAATCCAACGCGATCCTGTGGTATCTGGCGGAAGGCACGCCTTACCTGCCCGACGACCGGGAGGGCCGCGCGCGGGTCCTGCAATGGATGTTCTTTGAGCAGTACAGCCACGAACCGAACGTCGCGACCGTGCGCTTCTGGATCACGCACCATGTGGAGATGACAGAGGAGCGCAAGCTGGGGCTGGTGACCAAGCGCCGGCTCGGCTACGACGCGCTGGGCGTCATGGAGGGGCATCTGGCGGAGCGCCGCTTCTTCGTGGGCGATCGCTTCAGCATCGCCGACATCGCGCTCTACGCCTACACGCATGTGGCGGAGGAGGGTGGGTTCGATCTGTCCGGCTATCCGGCGGTGCGCGCATGGATGGAGCGTGTGGCGGCGGAAGGGCCGCACATCCCGATCACCCAGGGCTAAACGGTCAGATCAGCACCACCGCGGCGATCATCGCCACAATCACCGCATAGAAGACGATGCGGCGAAGCCGCCGCGACAGCGGCGGCTTGTTGTCGTTCGCGGCGGGCTGGCCCTGACGGACCCGCCGCGCCGGAACGATGAACGCAGCCGGGCTGCGGGCGGCTCCGTCGGAGCCACCCGTCCCGATGTGTGCTGTCGGCCGGTTAGCCACGCTCGGCCAGCGGGATGAAGTCCCGCTTGGTCGCGCCGGTGTAGAGCTGACGCGGACGGCCGATCTTCTGGACCGGGTCCTCGATCATCTCCTTCCACTGGGAGATCCAGCCGACGGTGCGCGCCACGGCGAACAGCACGGTGAACATGCTGGTCGGGAAGCCCATCGCCTTCAGGATGATGCCCGAGTAGAAGTCGACGTTCGGGTACAGCTTCTTCTCGACGAAGTACGGGTCTTCGAGGGCGATCTTCTCCAGCTCCATGGCGATGTCGAGGAGCGGCTCGTCCTTGATGCCCAGCTCGGCCAGAACCTCATGGCAGGTCTTGCGCATGACCTGGGCGCGCGGGTCGTAGTTCTTGTAGACCCGGTGGCCGAAGCCCATCAGGCGGAAGTTGTCGTTCTTGTCCTTGGCGCGGCGGACGATCTCCGGGATGCGATCGACCGAGCCGATCTCCTCCAGCATCTTCAGCACGGCCTCGTTGGCACCGCCGTGGGCCGGACCCCACAGCGAGGCGATGCCGGCGGCGATGCAGGCGAACGGGTTGGCGCCCGACGAGCCGGCCAGACGGACGGTCGAGGTCGAGGCGTTCTGCTCGTGGTCGGCGTGCAGGATGAAGATCTTGTCCATGGCCTTGGACAGGACCGGGTTGACCTTGTACGGCTCGCACGGCGTGCCGAAGGTCATGTAGAGGAAGTTCTCGGCGTAGGACAGGTCGTTGCGCGGGTACATGAACGGCTGGCCGACCGAGTACTTGTATGCCATCGCGGCGATCGCCGGGATCTTGGCGATCAGGCGGTGCGCGGCGATCTTGCGCTGCACCGGGTCCTCGATGTCCGTCGAGTCGTGGTAGAAGGCCGAGAGGGCACCGGTCACGCCGCAGAGAACCGCCATCGGGTGGGCGTCGCGGCGGAAGCCGCTGTAGAAGCGGGTCAGCTGCTCATGCACCATCGAGTGGCCGCGCAGGATGCCCTCGAACTCTTCCTTCTCGGCGGCGTTCGGCAGGTGGTTGTTGAGGAGAAGGAAGCAGACCTCCGGGAAGGTCGCGTGCTCGGCAAGGTCGTCGATGGCGTAACCGCGGTGCAGCAGAACACCCTCATCACCGTCGATGTAGGTGATCTTGGACTCGCAGCTGCCCGTCGAAGTGAAACCCGGATCGTAGGTGAAACAACCGGTCTCGGCGTAGAGCTTGCGGATGTCGATCACGTCCGGACCCGTGCTTCCCTTCATCACGGGCAGGCTTACCTGCTTTCCAGTCCGGTTGTCGATCAGGGTGAAGGTATCGGCCTTGTCCGCGGTTTGGGTCATCTCGGCACGTCCTTATCTTTAGGGTTGGGGCTTAACGCCCTTTTCGAATGCGCGCAGCATAGTTCTATGCCGGGCGGATATCAACGCACGGAAGTTATCCCCGTGCTGCAGTTGCGGCATCCTTCATCCGGGCCAGCGTTTCCGCGCGGCCCAGGATCTCCGCCACCTCGAAGATCGGCGGCGACACGGTGGAGCCGGTGAGTGCTGCGCGCAGCGGCTGGGCGATTTTGCCCAGCTTCTCGCCCCGCTCCTCGGCGAAGGCGCGCACCAGACCCTCCAGCGCGGCGGCGGTGAAGTCGGCCTCGGCCTCGAAGCGGGCGGCGAGCTCGGCGAGGACACCGCGGCCCTTCCCGTCCAACAGCGCGGCGGCCTTGTCGTCCATCGCCAGCGGGCGCGCGGCGAGGTAGAAGCGGGCGCTCTGGGCGAGATCGACCACGGTGCGGGCGCGCTGCTTCAGCCCGTTCATGGCGCGGGTCAGCAGGTCGCGTTCCGACTCGGTCAGCGCGCGGCCAAGCTCGGCCTCCAGCCGCGGCGCGGCGAGGCCCACGAGGCGGGCGTCGTCGGCCTGCCGCATGTAGTGGGCGTTCAGGTTCTCCAGCTTGGCGAAGTCGAAGCGCGAGGGGGAGCGCCCGATGCCCTCCAGGTTGAACCACTCCACGGCCTGTTCGGTCGAGATGATCTCGTCGTCGCCATGCCCCCAGCCGAGCCGCAGCAGGTAGTTGCGGATCGCCTCCGGCAGGTAGCCCATGTCGCGGTAGGCGTCGACGCCGAGCGCGCCGTGGCGCTTCGACAGCTTGGCGCCGTCCGGGCCGTGGATCAGCGGGATGTGGCCGAACTCCGGCAGGTCCCAGCTCATGGCGTTGTAGATCTGGATCTGGCGGAAGGTGTTGGTCAGATGGTCGTCGCCGCGGATGACGTGGGTCACGCCCATGTCGTGGTCGTCGACCACCACCGCCAGCAGATAGGTCGGGGTGCCGTCGGCGCGCAGCAGGATCAGGTCGTCGAGCTGGGCGTTCTGCACCGTCACCTCGCCCTGGACGCGGTCCTTCAGGACCGTCTCGCCATCCTGCGGCGCCTTCAGGCGGATCACCGGCTTCACGCCGGCCGGAGCCTCCGACGGGTCGCGGTCGCGCCAGCGCCCGTCGTAGCGCACCGGCTGGCCCGCGGCCTTCTGCGCGGCGCGCATCTCCTCCAGCTCCTCGGGGCTCGCGTAGCAGTAGTAGGCGCGGCCGGCGGCCAGCATCTGCTGCGCCACCTCGGCGTGGCGGTCCTTGCGGGCAAACTGGCTGACCGCGTCGCCGTCCCAGTCGAGGCCGAGCCAGGACAGGCCGTCGAGGATGGCGTCCACCGCGGCGTCCGTCGAGCGCTGGCGGTCGGTGTCCTCGATGCGCAACAGGTAGGTGCCGCCGTTGCGCCGGGCGTACAGCCAGTTGAACAGCGCGGTGCGGGCACCGCCGATGTGGAGAAAGCCGGTGGGCGACGGGGCGAAACGGGTGACGACGGTCATGGGTGGCTCAATTCCGGGTTCGGCGCTGCTACAATGATGCGGCTGCGGGGTCGCGACTGCTGCGGTGCGACTGCGCTGGTGCGGTGGTGTAACACATTAAGGGCGCCGGAGGCATTTGCCTTGCGCGCATAGGCGGCAGTATGGCCCACGGGGTTGAAGAGGGCATAGCCGGAGGTTTGGCGGCGGAGGAGGACGATGCCGGTCCCGTCCGACGCGGCGTCGCCATGCGCCTTGCCTCGGCGGCGGCGGAGTGCCTCGCCGCCGAGCGGGAGCGCTGGGCGCTGTGGCTTCCGGTGGGAACCGGGGCGGGCGTGGCCCTGTATTTCAGCCTGCCGGCCGAGCCCCCGCTCTGGCTCGGGCCGGGCGCCGCGGCCAGCTGTCTGCCTCTGCTGTGGCTGGCGCGGCGGCGTCTGGCGCCGGTCGTCCTGCTGCTGGGGCTGCTCAGCGTTGCGTTGGGTTTTGCCGCGGCGCAGCTGCACAGCGTGGCGGCGGCGGCACCGATGCTGACGCGGGAGCTTGGGCCGGTGCAACTGACCGGGCGGGTGCTGGCGATCGAGCGGCAGCCCACGGGCACGCGGCTGATGATCGGTGAGCCGACGGTGGAGCGGCTGGCTCCGGAGGCGACGCCGGAGCGGGTCCGCCTGCATCTGCCGGCCAAGGTGACGCCGCCGGAGGCCGGGACGGTGGTCCGGCTGCGCGCCATGCTCCACCCGCCGGCCGCCCCCGCGGAGCCGGGGGCCTTCGACCTGCAGCGGCGCGCCTATTTCGAGGGGTTCGGTGCGGTCGGTTTCGTCCTGGGCGCCCCCGTCGCGCAGGAGGCGCCGCCGCCCGGCGGCTGGCGACGCGTGACCGTGGCCTTTGAGCAGGCGCGTGCCGTCATCGCCGAGCGGGTGCGCGCCGTCGTGGCCGATTCCGCGGAGGCCAGCGTCACCGCCGCCCTGCTGAACGGCGACGCTGCGGCAATCCCCGAGCCGATGATGGACGCCTTCCGCGACAGCGGTCTGGCGCATCTCCTGTCCATTTCCGGCCTGCATGTGGGAATCGCCGCGGGGATCGTCTTCTGGGTGGTGCGGGCCCTGCTGGCGCTGGTTCCCTGGATCGCGCTGCGCTGGCCGATCAAGAAGATCGCGGCGCTGGCCGGCATCTTGTCGGCCATCGTCTACACGCTGCTGGTGGGGGCGCCCTTGCCGACGCTGCGGTCGGTGCTGATGACCGGCCTCGTCATGGGCGCGGTGATCGCCGACCGGTCGCCGATCAGCATGCGGCTGGTCGCCTTCGCCGGCTTCGTCACCGTCCTCTACGACCCGGAGGGGATGTTGGGGCCGAGCTTCCAGATGTCCTTCGCGGCGGTGGTCGCCCTGATCGCCGCCTTCGAACGCTTCACGCCCTGGGCAGTGCGGCGGCGGCGCGAAATGGGCTGGCTCGGCAAGGGCGTCATGGCGCTGGGCGGCATCGCCTTTTCCAGCGTGGTGGCGACGGTCGCGACGACGCCCTACGGACTCTACCATTTCCAGCAGGTCGCCTTTTACGGCGTGCTGTCCAACATGGTGGCGATCCCCATCACGACGGTGTGGATCATGCCCTTCAGTCTGCTGTCCTACCTGCTGCTGCCCTTTGGGCTGGAGGGGCCGGCGGTGACGGCAATGAGCTGGGGCGTTCGGCTGGTCATCGAAACGGCGGAGCGGACCGCGGCGCTGCCCGGAGCCACCGCCTTCCTGCCGGCCATGCCGGACGCCGCCATCGCGGCGGTCACGCTGGGTGGGCTGTGGCTGGCCATCTGGACAAGGCGCTGGCGCTGGCTGGGGCTGGCCGCTGTGGTCGGAGGGCTGGTCGCCCCGGTGTTTGCGCCGCGCCCCGACATTCTGGTGGCTGAGGACGGAAAGCTGATGGCCGTGCGCAGCGCGGAGGGAATTCTCAGCCTCTCCACTGCCAGCGACGGCCGGATTGCCAACAGCTGGAGGCGGCGCGACGGCATGGAGAAGCCGGAGGACAAGGCCGGTCAGGATGTCTGGCCGCTTGCCGGGGTCAGCCTGGACGGGCGGTTGCGCTGCGACGCTCTGGGGTGCCTTTACCGTGCGCAGGGGAAGACGGTGGCGCTGCTGCGCCAGCCGGACGCCTTGCCGGAGGATTGCGCGGTGGCCGATGCCGTGGTGACCGCGGCCCCGTCACGCGGGTGCCGGGCGCCGCTGGTCATCGACCGTTGGGAACTGCGGCGGGGAGGCGCGCAGGCGCTCACCCTGTCGGACCAGGGCATCCGGGTGGAAAGCGTGCGCGGGCGGCGCGGCGACCGCCCGTGGACGATGGGAGGAAAGCTGCCCGATGGAAGGGCCGAGGCGCGCTGAACCGTCGCCCCGGAGCACCCCGCCGTCAGTACTTCCGCACCAGACCGACGAGGCGGCCCTGCACCCGAACGCGGTCGGCGCCGAAGATGCGGGTCTCATAGGCGGCGTTGGCCGGTTCGAGCGCCACGGTGTTGCCCTTGCGGCGCAGGCGCTTCAGCGTGACCTCGGCGTCGTCGACCAGGGCGACGACGATCGAGCCGTTGTCCGCGCTGTCGCAACGCTGGATGACCACCGTGTCATGGTCGAGGATGCCGGCCTCCACCATGGAATCGCCGGCGACTTCCAGCGCGTAGTGATCGCCCATGCCGAGCATGGCGGCGGGAACGTCCACGAAGGCGGAAGCGTCGCGCAACGCCTCGATGGGCGTGCCCGCGGCGATCCGGCCGTAGAGCGGCAACTGCACCGATTCCGACGCCGGGTTCGCCTCGCGTCCCGCGAAGCTGAAGTCGCCCTTGATGACGTTGGGCTGGAACTTGGCGCGCGGCGGCCGGGTGCGGGCGGTCTCAAGCCCCTCCGGCAGGCGCAGCACCTCCAGCGCGCGGGCGCGGTGGGGCAGGCGGCGGATGAAGCCGCGCTCCTCCAGCCCCGTGATGAGGCGGTGGATGCCCGACTTGGACTTCAGGTTGAGAGCGTCCTTCATTTCGTCGAAGGAAGGGGACACACCGCCCTGTCCGAGCCGCTCGTTGATGAAAAGCAGCAATTCGTGCTGCTTGCGCGTGAGCATTTGTGCCTCCCGGCCGGTTCCGCACTAGATATGGAACAAAAGCAAAACGTTCCATCTTGTTCTAGTTTGGTTCTTAACCCCCGTCAAGCCCTACGAATGAAATCAATCGCAAATCGACGGACAGGACTCCCGAAAGGATCCCCAATTGGATGGCGAATGCGGAAGGGATTAAAGCGACAGAATGCCGCCGCTCAGCGGGATCGCCGTCACGCGGTCGCCCGCGGAGGCGGCGGTTGCCTGCGGCTCGCGGACGATCAGGGCGTCCGCCTGGGCCAGCCGGGACATCATCGCGCTGTCCTGGCGTGGGAAGGGAGTGGCGACGGGCTCGCCATCCGCTCCGGGGGACAGGGTGGCGCGCAGGAAATCCGTGCGGTCGTCGTTGGCTTTCAGCGGCGCGCCGAGCCGGACCGTGAGCGTGGCGTGTTCGGCGGGCAGCCCCTGAAGACGGCGCAGCAGCGGCACCAGGAACAGCAGTGCGGCCACCCCGGTGGACACCGGGTTGCCGGGCAGGCCGAGCAGCGGCACGCCGTTCGCCGTCCCGAAGATCAACGGTTTGCCGGGCTTCATGGCCACCCGGTAGAAATCCAGCGACAGCCCTCCCAGCACGTCGCGCACATGGTCGTGCTCGCCCTGCGAGGCGCCGCCCGTAGTCACCAGCAGGTCGCAGCCCGCCGCCCCCGCGGCCATGGCGGCAAGATGCTCCGGATCGTCCCTGGCCACGCCGAGATTGTGGGCGAGCCCGCCCTGGCTGGCGACCAGCGCGCACAGGCCGAGCGCGTTGGAGCTGACGATCTGGCTCGGCCCCAGCGGATCGCCGGGCAGGGCGATCTCGTCCCCGGTGGCGAGCACGGCGACCCGCGGGCGGCGGTGGACGCGCAACCAGGGCAGGTTGGCGGCGGCGGCCAGGGCGACGTCGCGGGCGGTGAGCAGCCGTCCCTTGGGAAGCAACGCCTCTCCCGCGGTGAAGTCCAGACCGGCGGGACGGACGAAGCGGCCCGCGGGCACGGCGCGCCCGACGCGCACGCGGTCCCCGTCGTCCTCGCAATCCTCCTGCATCACCACGGCGTCGGCCCCGGCGGGGAGGGGGGCACCGGTGAAGATGCGCACGGCCTCACCCGCGCCGACCGATCCGACGAAGGCGTGGCCGGCGGCGGACTCACCGACGCGGCGCAGAGTGACCGGCGCATCCGCCGCCGCCAGGACGATGTCGGCGGCGCGGACGGCCCAGCCGTCCATGGCGGCGGCGGCGAAGGGCGGCTGGGTCAGGCGGGCGACGGCGGGCTCCGCCAGGACGCGCCCCAGCGCGTCGGGCAGCGCCACCGTCTCCGCCGGCAGGGCGGTGAAGGCGGCGAGGATGCGGGCGCGGGCTTCACCGACCTGCAGCATCAGACCGCGCTCCCCCAGTCGCCGCTCTTGCCGCCGGCCTTGTGCAGCAGTTTCACCTCGGTGATGGTCATGCCGCGGTCCACCGCCTTGCACATGTCGTAGACGGTCAGCGCGGCGATCGACACGGCGGTCAGCGCCTCCATCTCCACGCCGGTCTGGCCCTTCAGCTTGCAGGTGGCGGTGATGTCCACGGCGTTGCGCTCGGGGTCGCAGGTCAGGTCGACCTTGACCGAGGTCAGCATCAGCGGGTGGCACAGCGGGATCAGGTCCGGCGTGCGCTTGGCCCCCATGATGCCGGCCAGCCGGGCCACCGACAGGACGTCGCCCTTCTTGACGCCGCCCTGGAGGATCAGCGCCAGCGTTTCCGGCTGCATGAGGACGGAGCCGCGGGCGGTCGCCGTGCGTTCGGTGTCGGCCTTGTCGGACACGTCCACCATCACCGCGCGGCCTTCGGCGTCGAAATGGGTGAAGCCGCTTGCGGGCTGGTCGGTCATAGGGGTTTCTCCAGGAACAGGCTCAGCGGGTCCGGGCCGTAGGGGCCGAACGGTCCGCGGTCGGTGAAGCCCTGCTTGCGGTAAAGGGCGATGGCCTCGTCCTGATACACGCCGGTCTCCAGCCGCAGCAGGGACAGGCCGGCGGCGCGCGCCTCGTCCTCGATGCACTCCAGCAGGCGGCGACCGATCTGGCCGCCGCGCGCGGTCGGTTGGACGAACATCCGCTTGACCTCGCCATAGCCGCCCTCGCTGTCGATGCGCATGGCTCCGCAGCCGACCACGGTTCCCGAACGCCGGGCGACCAGGAAGCGGATGTCCGGCTTGGCCAGCGACTGCAGGTCGAGCAGATGGTTGCTCTCGGCCGGGTACAAGTCGCCCAGATAGCGGTCCAGCTCCTCGATGAGCTGGACCACCTCGTCCTGGAGCGGGCTTTCACGGGCAATGGTCACGTTCGGCACGGCGTCGCTCCTCCCCATTGCTTTTTATTTGGTGTCAGGCGAGCAGGGCGCGGGTGGCCGCGGTCACATCCTCCTGCCGCATCAGCGATTCACCGACCAGGAAACAACGCGCGCCCACAGCCGCCATGCGCGACAGGTCCGCTGGGCTGTAGAGACCGCTTTCGGCCACCAGCATCCGGTCGGCCGGCACGTGGGCCGCCAGTTCCTCCGTCGTGGCGATGTCCACCGCCAGAGTCTTCAGGTTCCGGTTGTTGACGCCGAGCAGCGGGGTCTTCAGCGCCAGCGCGCGGTCCAGCTCCTCCCGGTTGTGCACCTCGACCAGAACGTCCAGGCCCCAGGCGATGGCGGCGTCCTCGATCTCGGCGGCCTGCGCGTCGCTCAGCGCGGCCATGATGATAAGGATGCAGTCGGCGCCGAGCGCGCGGGATTCGGCGATCTGGTAGGGATCGACCATGAAGTCCTTGCGCAGCACCGGCAGGTCCACCGCCGCGCGGGCGGCCAGCAGATAGTCGTCGCAGCCCTGGAAGTAGGGCTCGTCCGTCAGCACCGACAGGCAGGTGGCGCCGCCCTCGCGGTAGGCGCGGGCCAGCGACGGCGGGTCGAAGTCCGGGCGGATCAGCCCTTTGGACGGGCTGGCCTTCTTGATCTCGGCGATCAGGCCGTAGCGGCCGCCATCGACCGTGCGGCGCAGGGCGCGGATGAAGCCGCGCGCCGGGTCGGCGCTGCGGGCGGCGTCCTCCACCGCGGACAGCGGGCGGGCGGACTTGCGGGCTTGGACCAGCGCGCGCTTGTCGTCACAGATGCGGGTCAGGACGTCGCTCATGGCGCGGCAACCGGTTCGTTGGTGGCAGACGAGTTGGTGATGGAGACGAGGCGCTGGAGCACGGCGCGGGCCGCGCCGCTGTCGATGGCGTGGCGGGCCTGCTCGACGCCCTCCTTCAGGTCGCCGGCCTTGCCCGCGACGTGCAGCGCGGCGGCGGCGTTCAGCAGGACGATGTCGCGGTAGGCACCCTGAGCGCCGTCGAACAGCGCTCGGATGGCCTCGGCGTTCACATGGGCGTCGCCGCCCTTCAGAAGCTCCGGCCGGGCGCGGAAGATGCCGGCCTGCTCCGGCTCGATCTCGAACACCGTGACCTCGCCGTCCTTGAGCTGGGCGACGGTGGTCGGGCCGGTCGTGGTGATCTCGTCCAGCCCGTCGGAGCCATGGACGATCCAGGCGGCCTCCGACCCCAGGCGCTTCAGCACATGGGCCAGCGGCTCCACCCACTGCCGGGCGTAGACGCCGAGGAGCTGGCGCTTGGCGCTGGCCGGGTTGGACAGCGGGCCCAGCAGGTTGAAGATGGTGCGGGTGCCCAGCTCGACGCGGGTCGGGCCGACGTTGCGCATGGCGAGGTGGTGGCGCGGCGCCATCAGGAAGCCGATGCGCGCGTCCCACAGGGCCTTGCGCACCAGACCCATGTCGCAGTCCAGGTTGACGCCCAACGCGCCCAGCACGTCGGCGGCGCCCGATTTGGACGACATGGCGCGGTTGCCGTGCTTGGCCACCGGCACGCCGCAGGCCGCGATGACGACCGCCGCGGCGGTCGAGATGTTGTAGGTGCCCGACCCGTCGCCGCCGGTGCCGCAGGTGTCGATGGTGCCGTCGGGAGCCTCCACCGGGATCGCCTTGGCGCGCATGACGCGGGCGGCCCCGGTGATCTCGTCCACCGTCTCGCCGCGCACGCGCAGCGCCATCAGGAAGCCGCCCATCTGCGACGGGGTGGCGTTGCCCGACATGATGATGTCGAAGGCCAGCGCGGCCTCCGGCTCGTTCAGGGCGTCGCCGGCGGCGACCTTGGCGAGGATCGCCTTCATGTCGGTCAGGTCGCCGTGCGGCGCGGACGGCGTGCTCATGCGGCGGTCTCCAGCCGGCGGGTCGTGTTCAGGAAGTTTTCCAGGATCTTGTGCCCGTGCTCGCTCTCGATGCTTTCCGGGTGGAACTGCACGCCGTGGATCGGCAGCTCGCGGTGGGACAGCGCCATGATCAGGCCGTCCTCCGTCTCGCCGGTCACCTCGAGGCAGGCGGGCAGGGTGGCACGCTCGACGATCAGCGAATGGTAGCGGGTGGCCCGGAAGGGGGAGGGCAGGTCCTTCAGGACGCCGCGACCCTGGTGGAACATGCGGTCGACCTTGCCGTGCATCGGCACCGGCGCGCGCAGCACCGTGCCCCCGAAGGCCTGCCCGATGGCCTGGTGGCCCAGGCACACGCCCATCAGCGGAACGCCGGCCTTGGCGGCGGCGTCGATCAGCGGCAGGCAGATGCCCGCCTTGTCCGGATCGCAGGGGCCGGGCGACAGCACGATCCCCTCGGGGCGGAGCGCCATGGCCTCCTCCACCGTCAGGCTGTCGTTGCGGCGGACGTCCAGCTCGGCGCCCAGTTCGCCCAGGTAATGGACGAGGTTGTAGGTGAAGCTGTCGTAGTTGTCGATGAGCAGCAGCATGGGGCGCCCCGGCATCCTTCCGGCCTGTCGTTTCCGGTCCGTCGGTCACGGCCCGATCATCCCGGACTAGCGTTCCGGCCTTGTTCCAAGGCGGCTACCCTAGCGGCTGAAGCAACGGATTTCCAGCCCGTCCGAACCCGCAAACGGCGGAGAATCAGCGGCAGAGGAACTGCGGCGGCGTTGTCGGCTTGTCCAGGACCGTGCCGCGCGCATCGATCTCCTCGGTGATCTGGCAGCGCCGCACGGTGCGCGGCAGGTCGATGGCCAGCGTGGCCTGCGTCCCGCCGTAGCGGCAGATCAGGACGACGTTGCTGCGCCGGGCGGCGGGAAAGTCCCATTGCCGGATTTCCGAACGGCCCCGCCGCAGGCTGCGGTCCGGCTCCAGCGCCGCCGGGGCAGGGGTGGCCATCAGCGCCGAGCGGTCGCCCTCCACCAGCGCGACGCCGGCGAGGGTGTGCTGGTCCTTCGCCGGGTAGGGCGACCAGCCGCCGGGCGCCTCGGGCTGGGCCTGCACGGTCAGGCTGGGCGGGCAGCGGACCTCCTCGGCGAGGGCCGGGGGAGCGATGGCGGCGACGAGGAGCGCAAGGGGGGCGAGGGGGCGGAGCATGGCGGGTCACAGCATAGTCCCAGCCGGCGGGAGCCTCCACCCCGCTCCGCTGTTGCAGGGACGGTGCGGCGGTGCCACCTTGCGCGCAAACCGGAAACCAGGGTTCGAGATTCCTTCCCATGGCCAAGACAACGCCGCGCAAGCCCCAGAAAGCCGCGGCACGGAAGCCATCGCCGAAAACGCCTGCCGCCGCCTCGGGACGCGCCGTCTCGCTGGTCCTGCTGGCGCTGGCCGGCGTGATCGCGGTCTTCGCGGTGGCGCTCGGCGCGCGCTTCATCATCGGGCGCGACGCGCCGGAGACGGAGACCGTGGTCGAGCGGGAGGCGCCGGTCATCGCCCCCGCTGCGCCGATCAAGGCGCCGCCGTCCAAGGTCGCCGAAGCGCCGCCCCCGCCGCCGCCGGTTCGCGAGGCCGAAGCCGTTCCGGCTCCCGTTCCCGAGCCTCCTCCCCAGGTGACCGAGGCCCCGGCCCCCGTTCCGGTACCAGCGCCGCCTCCGCCGCCGGCCCTGACGCCGAAGCCGGTGGTGGCGATGCTGCCGCCCCCCGTCGCCCCGCTGGAACCGCCCAAGGTGGCGCCCGGCTCGCCGCTGTGGAAGAAGAACGCGCTGCCCTTCCGCGCCCCGCCGGGCAAGCCGGCCATCGCCATCGTCATCGACGACATGGGGGTGGACCGCAAGCGCTCGAACCGGACGGTCTCGCTGCCGGCGCCGCTGACGCTGGCGTGGCTGCCCTACGCCCACGAGCTGCCGGCCCAGGCCCGCGCCGCCCGCGCCGCCGGGCACGAGCTGATGCTGCATCTTCCCATGGAGCCGAGCGGCTCGGCCGATCCGGGGCCGCAGGCGTTGCGCGTGTCGCTCGACAAGGGCGAGATCCTGCGCCGGACCAAGGCGGCGCTGGACAGCTTCGACGGTTATGTCGGGGTGAACAACCACATGGGCAGCCGCTTCACCGCGGATTCCGCGGCCATGGCGCCCGTGCTGGGTGAGATCGCGCGGCGCGGCCTGTTGTGGCTGGACAGCCGGACCACCGCGAAGAGCGCCGGCCTGACACTCGCGCGGGAGCTTCAGATGCCCTTCGCCGGGCGCGACATCTTCCTGGACAACGAGATGACCGTGTCGGCGGTGCGCGGCCAGCTCGCCAAGACGGAGCAGGTGGCGCGCAAGCAGGGCTACGCCATCGCCATCGGCCATCCGCACGATGCGACAATCGACGCACTGGCCTCCTGGATGCCGGAGGTGCAGAAACGCGGCTTCGTCCTGGTTCCGGTCAGCGCCGTCGTGCGCGCCCATCACACCGGCGGGTGACCGCCGGGTCCGCTTGAGGAGAGTTCCATGGCTGACACCTACAAGGTCGGCGGCATGACCTGCGGCGGCTGCGCCCGCTCCGTCACCAACGCCATCGGCAAGCTGGCGCCGGGCGCCGCCGTGACGGTGGACCTCGACGCCGGCACCGTGGCCGTGGAGGGCGGAGTCGCCCCGGAGACGGTGAAGAAGGCCGTGGAAGGCGCCGGCTTCGATTTCGGCGGTCAGGCCTGAGGCAGACTCAGGCCGTCTGAGGGCGGCGCAGCCGCCACACCAGCAGGCCGCCGGCCCAGGACAGCGACACCGCCAGCGCGGCGCCGAGCGCGACAAACCGTCCGGCGGGTTCGGCCAGCAGATGCGCGGTGGTCAGCGCCAGGGCAAGCCCGGGGTTGGTCAGCAGCGCGCTGCGCATTGCCGCGGCGACCACGCCGCCGCCCAGGCGGCCGTGCAGGATCGCCGTCAGGCTGGTCAGGGCGATGGGGAACACGGCGGCGATTCCCGTGGCCGCCGGCCCGATGCTGTGGCTGAGCGTCGTCACGGTGGCGACCAGCAGGCCGACGAGGCCGGCGCGGGCCGGGATGTCGTACCAGCGCGACCGCGCGGTCCGAATCACCGTGTCCGCCGGAATCGGCGCCGACGCCGCCCAGGCGGCGATCCCGTAGCAAACCATGGTCAGCAGCAGCGCCAGCGGCAGTGTCCAGTCGACGGCGGAGCGCAGGGTGGCCGCCACGATGATCCAGAAGGCCGAGCTGGTGATGACGGTCGTGGGCATGCTCCAGCGCGGGGCAATCCGCACCAGAAGCGCCAGATAGAGGACGATCGTCGCGTTGCCGACCAACCCCGACAGGGCGGCGTCGGCGACGAAGCCGTCGCCATGCTCCATCGCGAGCAGAACGAAGGCCGGTCCGGTGGAGACGGGCAGGGCGGTGATCATGCCGCCGTAGAAGGGGCCGGCCTTCTCCGCCGCCAGCGAGGCGACGACGACGACCAGGGCCGCCGCCACGATCTTGACGATCAGCGGCAGCAGCAGCGCATCGAGGGGCATGCGGTCCTTACCGGGCGGAGGTCTCGCGGACGGTTTCCTCCGCGGCGCGGATCAGGGCCATCGACTTGTTGACGGTCTCCTGATACTCGGCCTCCGGATCGCTGTCGGCGACCACGCCGCCGCCAGCCTGCACATACATCATGCCGTCCTTCAACACGGCGGTGCGCAGCGCGATGCAGGTGTCCATGGCGCCCGACGCGCCGAAATAGCCGACGCAGCCGGCGTAGACGCCGCGGCGGGCTTTCTCCAGCTCGTCGATGATCTGCATGGCGCGGACCTTCGGCGCGCCCGAGACGGTGCCGGCCGGGAAGCCGGCGATCAGGGCGTCCAGCGCGTCGTGCTTGGGGTCGAGGTCGCCCTCGACGTTGGAGACGATGTGCATGACGTGGCTGTACAGCTCCACGATCATCTTCTGCGTCACCTTGACGGTGCCGGTGCGCGCCACGCGGCCCACGTCGTTGCGGCCGAGGTCGAGCAGCATCAGATGCTCGGCCAACTCCTTCGGATCGCTCAGCAGGTCCTCGGCCAGCGCCTGGTCCTCCGCCGCCGTGGCGCCACGCTTGCGGGTGCCGGCGATGGGGCGGACGGTCACCTTGCCGTCGCGCACGCGCACCAGGATCTCCGGGCTGGAGCCGACGACCGACAACTCGCCGAAGTCGCAGTGGAACAGGAAGGGCGACGGGTTCAGACGGCGCAGCGTGCGGTAGAGCGCCAGCGGCGACGGCTTGAAGGGGAAGCGGATGCGCTGGGACGGCACGACCTGGAAGATGTCGCCGGCGCGGATGTACTCCTTCGCCCGCTCGACGATCGCGTGATACTCCTCGCGCGTCGTGTTGGAGGTCCAGGCGAGCGGCAGCCCGTCCTTGGTCCGCGGCTCCCGCCGGTAGGGCAGGGGGCGCTCCAGATCGGCCACCGCGTCCATCAGACGCTCGCGGGCGTCGCCGTGGGCGGCGACGGCGTCGACTCCCGGCTTCGGCCAGACCGGGGTGACCAGAGTCACCGAATCGGTGTGGCTGTCGAAGATGGCGACGATGCTCGGTCGCGACAGGATGGCGTCGGGGATGCCCAGCTCGTCCGGGTTGTCGTCCGGCAGCCGCTCCATCAGCCGGACCATGTCGTAGGTCAGGTAGCCGAACAGGCCGGCGGCCATCGGCGGCAGGGCGTCCGGCAAATCGATCCGGCTCTCGTTGATGAGGGCGCGCAGCGACTCCAGCGGGGCGGTGTCGATGGGCTCGTAGGCGTCGCGGTCGTGCAGGGCGTTGCGGTTCACCTCCGCCCGGTCGCGGCGGCAGCGCCACACCAGATCGGGCTTGAAGCCGATCACCGAGTAGCGGTCGCGCCGCGATCCCGCCCCGCGCTCCGCCGACTCGAAGAGGAAGCCGAAGGGGCGCCCGTCGGCCAGCTTCATGTAGGCGGAGACGGGGGTCTCCAGATCGCTGACCAGCGTGGTCCACACCACCTGCGGCTTGCCGGCCTCATAAGCGGTGTGGAAGGCGGCGAATTCCGGCTGAACCTTCACGGGACGGGCCTCGAGTGAGTGGGGCGACTGAGTGTGGTTAGTTGCCGCTGGCGAAGAACTGGTCGATGCGGTTGCGGTGAACCTCGACCGGGTAGCTGTTGCGCAGCGCGTTGCCGAACTGGGCCATGATGTCGCTTTCCAGCCCCTGGGCGACGGTGCTCTCCACGGTCGCCAGCGTGGCGTCGCTGGCCGCCGGGTCCGCCGGGATGATCTCCTTCAGGCGGGCGACGACCTGGCTGTCGGCGGTGGCGCCGGTCACCGTCTCGCCGGGCTTCACCTCGAACAGCTTGCGCACCAGCTCGCCCGGCAGGCCCTCCACCGAGCGGGCGTCGCGGGTGAAGGGCGTGGTCATGGCGAAGCTGGCGCCGGACTGGCTGGCGACGTCCTGCGCCGCGGCTTCCGAACCCTGCTTCAGCTTGGCGGCGATGTCCTGGGCCTTCTCGGCGGCCAGCTTGGCGCGCTTGTCGTCCTGCCAGCCGGCGACGGCCTGATCGCGCACCTCGGCCAGCGGCTTGGGCGCGGCCGGCGTCACGCCGTCGACGCGAACGGCGTAGAAGACGTTGTTGGGCGCTTCGGTCAGGTTCGAGGTGGCGCCGGAGGCGAGCTGGAAGGCGGTCTGCACCATGGCGGCGACGTTCGGACGACCGGGAGCGGCGTCCTTGCCGTCCGGCGCCTTGCCGCTGCTGTCGACCGCGGCGATCTTGGCGATCGGCAGCGACTGGGCCTGGGCGACCTCCTCCAGCGGGGCGCCGCTGGCGAGCTGGTCCTCGACCCGGTTGGCGATGGAGTAGAGCGAATCCATCGCCTTCTCCTTGCGCAGCTCGGCCAGGAGCTGGTCGCGGGCCTCCTCGAAGCTCTTGGTGGCCCCCGGCTGGATGGCGGTGACCGTCAGGACGTGCCAGCCCAGCCCGCTGCGCACCGCGTCGCTGACAGCACCCTGGGCCAGCGCGAAGGCGGCGTCGCCGATCTCCGGCAGCTCGTTGCGGGTGACGTTGTCGAGCGTGATGACGTCGGTCCCGGCGTCCTTGGCGGCGGCGGTCAGGCCCTTGGCCTTGGCGGCCTCGGCGATCTGCTTCGCCTTCGCCTCGTCGTCGGCCAGGACCATCTCCACCGTGCGGCGCTCCGGCGTGCCGAGCTCGTCGGCGCGCTCATTGTAAGCGGCGCGCAGCTCGGCGTCGGGGATCTGGATGTCCTTGGCGATCTCGTCGGCGGAGAGCTGGGCGATGCTCAACGCGCGGTATTCCGGCGCGGTGAAGCGGACCTGATGGTCCTCGTAATAGCGGGTCAGCTCCGCCTCGTCGGGCACGCCGACGTCGCCGATGGCGGCGTTGGGCAGGGTGACCACCTCGGCCACGCGACGCTCCCCGCGGAAGCGGTAGAGGTCCTGGACCAGCGGCTTCGGCGGGGTCACCCCGGCGCCGACCGCTCCCGCCACCAACTCGCGCGCGGTCTCGCGGCGCAGCAGGGCGACGTAGCCGTCCTCGGTGAGCTGGTTGTTGCGCAGAACGCTGCGGAACTGGGCCGCGTCGAACTGGTTCTGCGCGTTGCGGAAGGCCGGCTCCTCGGCGATGCGCTGGCGCACCACATCCGGCCCGACCGAGATCCCGGCGTCGCGCGCCGCCTGATCATAGAGCGCGCGCTGCACCAGCGCCGACAACGACTGGTCGAGCAGGCCGAACTGGCGCGCCTGCTCCGTCGTCAGGTTGCCGCCCATCATCGGGCGCAGCCGCTCCATCTGGCGGCGGAACTCCTGGTCCAGCTCCGCCCGGTCGATGTCCACCTTGCCGACGGAGGCGACGGTGCTGGAGATCCCGCCTGTGCGGATCATGTCGCCGATGCCCCAGGCCGCGAAGCTGACGATGAGGAGCACGAACAGGATCTTGACGACCCACGAACCGGCGTAAGTGCGGATGAACTGAAGCATGGGACCCGAAGTGAGTGCGCAAAGGGCGGCCCTGCGGCCGGGGCGGCATCATAGGCACCCCGCGAAAGCCCGGCAACACCCCATTTCCCCCGCGATTCCCCATCGGAAAGAACCCGTTGGGCGGGTGGAAAAGCCCCGCACTCCTTGCTAGACAGGGGGCGCACTTTGCCAACGAACACCCGCACCAACAAACGAGAGCCGGAGGACGAAAACGCCATGGCCGCACGCCGCAAACTGATTGCCGGGAACTGGAAGATGAACGGGCTGAAGGCCGACGGGCTCGACCTCGCCTCGGACCTCGCCGGACGCCTGACGGGGGCCGGGACGGTCGCCTTTGACATGCTGGTGTGCCCGCCCTTCCCGCTGCTGTTCCCGGTGGGCGACGCCATCTCCGGCAGCCCGCTGGCGCTGGGCGCGCAGGACTGCCACGCCAAGACCTCCGGCGCGCACACCGGTGACGTCAGCCCGGCCATGCTGACCGACGCCGGCTGCCGCTACGTCATCCTCGGCCATTCGGAGCGCCGCGCCGACCACGCCGAATCCGACGCCCAGGTCGCCGCCAAGGCCGCCGCCGCCCACAAGGCGGGCCTGATCGCCATCATCTGCGTCGGCGAGACGGAGGCCCAGCGCGACGCCGGGCAGGCGAACAGCGTCGTCGCCACCCAGCTCAAGGGCTCGATTCCGGAGGGCGCCACCGCGGCCAACACCGTCATCGCCTACGAGCCGGTCTGGGCCATCGGCACCGGAAAGACCGCCACGCCCGACGACGTCAAGGCGATGCACGCCCACATCCGGGCGGAACTGGCCGGCAAGACCGCCGATCCCGACGCGGTGCGCGTCCTCTACGGCGGTTCGGTCAAGCCGGGCAACGCGGCGGAACTGATGGCGGTGGAGAATGTGGACGGCGCGCTGGTCGGCGGGGCCGCGCTGAAGGCGGACGATTTCTGGGCGATTGCCACCAGTTGCCGCTAGCATATCGCGCAGGACCGCGTTAAAAACAGTGGGCGCGCGCCACGGGCCCTTGCCAAGGTCCGTGGCGCGCTGTTGGTTTGGGCGGTCCCTGCGGATCGCTCCGGGAAGGGATCAAGGGAACGGGTTGCATGGAATCGGTGCTTCTGGTCATTCACCTGCTGATCGCCCTGGCGCTCGTCGGGGTCATCCTGATCCAGCGGTCGGAAGGCGGCGGTCTCGGCATCGGCGGCGGCAATATGGGGGGCATGATGTCCACCCGCGGCACCGCCAATCTGCTGACGCGGACCACCGGCATCCTGGCGGGCTGCTTCATGGCGACCAGCCTGGTCCTGGCGATCCTGGCGGGCGCGCACAAGGCGCCGACCTCGATCATCGACACGATGCCGGCCCAGCCCGTGGCCCCGGCGGCACCCGCCCAGCCGGCCGCGCCGGCGCAGCCCGCCCCGCCGGTCGCCCAGTAACAGCGGCCCGGCAAACGCGACCCGGCTCCGGCCGGGTCCGACGCGAGGCGGCCTCCCCCGAAGCCGCCTCTTTCTTTTGAGGATCGTCGATCCGGGCAGCGCCCGGGGGACGGTCCGAACTCGGGGAACGGATCAGGCTCTGAAGGTCTTCGGACGGACATGACTCGCTACATCTTCATCACCGGTGGCGTCGTTTCCTCGCTGGGCAAAGGTCTGGCGTCGGCGGCGCTTGGGGCGCTTCTCCAGGCGCGCGGCTACAAGGTGCGGCTTCGCAAGCTGGACCCGTACCTGAACGTGGACCCCGGCACGATGAGCCCGTACCAGCACGGCGAGGTCTATGTGACCGACGACGGCGCTGAGACCGACCTCGACCTCGGCCATTATGAGCGCTTCACCGGCGTGGCCGCGCGCCGTGGCGACAACATCACCACGGGCCGCATCTATTCGACGGTGATCGCCAAGGAGCGCCGAGGCGACTATCTGGGCGCCACCGTGCAGGTGATTCCGCACGTCACCGACCAGATCAAGGACTTCATCCGCGCCGACACGACCGATGAGGACTTTATCCTCTGCGAGATCGGCGGCACGGTGGGCGACATCGAGTCGACTCCCTTCCTGGAGGCCATCCGCCAGTTCGGCAACGAGGTCGGTCCGGAGAACGCGCTGTTCATCCACCTGACCCTGCTGCCCTACATCCCGACGGCCGGTGAGCTGAAGACCAAGCCGACCCAGCATTCCGTGAAGGAGCTGCTGGGCATGGGCATCCAGGCCAACATCCTGCTCTGCCGCGCCGACCGCCCGATCCCGGACAACGAGCGCCGCAAGATCGCGCTGTTCTGCAACATCCGGCCGGAGCGCGTGATCGCCGCCCTGGATGTCGATTCGATCTATCAGGTGCCGGTCAGCTACCACGAGGAAGGCTTCGACACCCAGGTGCTGGCCTATTTCGGCCTGCCGACCGAGGGCAAGCCGGACCTGTCGCGCTGGACCAGCATCATGGAGCGCGTGCGCAAGCCGCAGGGCGAGGTGACCATCGCCGTCGTCGGCAAGTACACCAGCCTGCTTGACAGCTACAAGTCGCTGGCCGAGGCGCTGACCCACGGCGGCATCGCCAACAACGTGAAGGTCAAGCTGGACTGGATCGACTCGGAGATCTTCGAGGACGACACCGCCGTCCAGCGGCTGGAGAACGTCCACGGCATCCTGGTGCCGGGCGGCTTCGGCTCGCGCGGCACGGAGGGGAAGATCCGCGCCGCCCAATTTGCCCGCGAGCGCAAGGTGCCGTATTTCGGCATCTGCTTCGGCATGCAGATGGCGGTGATCGAATCGGCCCGCAACATGGCCGGGATCGTCGACGCCGGCTCGACCGAGCTGGGCAAGCCCGGCAACCCGGTGGTCGGCCTGATGACCGAGTGGATGCGCGGCAACAGCCTGGAGAAGCGCACCGAGGGCACCGACCTCGGCGGCACCATGCGGCTCGGCACCTACCCGGCGAAGCTGGTCCCCGGCAGCAAGGTCGCCGAGGTCTACGGCACCACCGACATCACCGAGCGGCACCGCCACCGCTACGAGGTGAACGTCTATTACAAGGACCGGCTGGAGAAGGTCGGCCTGCTGTTCTCCGGCCTGTCGCCGGACGGCGAGCTGCCCGAGATCGTCGAGATCCCGGACCATCCCTGGTTCATCGGCGTGCAGTTCCACCCGGAGCTGAAGTCCAAGCCCTTCGACCCGCACCCGCTCTTCACCTCCTTCATCAAGGCGGCGATCGAGCAGAGCCGGCTGGTCTGATGTGACTATACGGGGGAGGGCCTTCCTCCCCCGCGTGTTCCGGTTCCGGGTTTCCCATGGGTATAGTGAGAGCGGCGGCCGAGCCAACGGTCGCCGCTTTTGCGTTACGGGCCAGGGAAAAACCAAGGGAAGGGACACAACCATGACCGACATCAGCATCCCCGCCGGCGACGGCGGCAGCTTTTCCGCCTATGTAGCCAAGCCGGCGGGCGGCGGACCGGCGCCGGGACTCGTCGTCATCCAGGAAATCTTCGGGGTCAATCAGGTCATGCGCGACCTGTGCGACGGCTTCGCCGCCCAGGGCTGGCTGGCTGTCTGCCCGGACCTGTTCTGGCGGCAGGAGCCGGGCGTCCAGATCACCGACAAGACCCAGGAGGAGTGGAACCGCGCCTTCGCCCTGATGAACGGCATGGACCAGGACAAGGCGGTGGACGACCTCAAGGCCACGCTCGCGTGGCTGCGCCAGAGCCCGGATTGCACCGGCAAGGCCGGGTCGGTCGGCTACTGCCTGGGCGGCCGGCTCGCCTTCATGATGGCAGCGCGCTCCGACTCCGACGCCAACGTCAGCTATTACGGCGTCGGGCTGGATGGTCTGGCCGGCGAGGCGGTGAGCATCACCAAGCCGCTGCTGATGCACATCGCCGAGAAGGACCAGTTCGTCCCGGCGGAGGCGCGGGAGACGATCCTGGCCGCGGTGAGGGGCAACCCGAACGTCACCGCCCACGTCTACCCCGGCGTCGATCACGCCTTCGCCCGCGCCGGCGGCGCCCATTTCGACGCCGAGGCGGCGGAGCTTGCCAACGGACGCACGGCAGCCTTCTTCAAGCAGCATCTGGGTTGACGCCATTCCGGTTGACCGGGATCGCCGATATCTGGGAAGGAATGGGCAGCGCGAGGGGACCTTCGGCATGCGTCCCCTCGCATTGCTTTTTTGGAGAGCACGGGATGACCACCGCCAAGACCGTCCAGATCGGCACCCTGACCATCGCCAACGACCGGCCCTTCACCCTGATCGCCGGCCCGTGCCAGATGGAAAGCCGCGACCACGCGCTGGAGACGGCGGCGGCGCTGGTGGAGATGACCGGCGCGCTGGGCATCGGGCTGATCTACAAGTCGTCCTTCGACAAGGCCAACCGCACCTCCATCAGCACGGCGCGCGGCCTCGGCATGGACAAGGCGCTGCCGATCTTTGCCGAGATCAAGGAGCGGTTCGGCTGCCCGGTGATCACCGACGTGCACGAAGCCGACCAGTGCGCCGCGGTGGCCGAGGTGATGGACGTCCTCCAGATCCCCGCCTTCCTGTGCCGCCAGACCGACCTGCTGATCGCCGCTGCCAAGACGGGCCGGGCGGTCAACGTCAAGAAGGGCCAGTTCCTCGCCCCCTGGGACATGAAGAACGTCGCGGCCAAGCTGGTGGCGTCGGGGAACGACAAGGTGCTGCTGTGCGAGCGCGGCGCCAGCTTCGGCTACAACACGCTGGTGTCGGACATGCGGTCCCTGCCGATCATGGCGGAAACCGGCTTCCCGGTGGTGTTCGACGCCACCCATTCCGTGCAGCAGCCGGGCGGACAGGGGACCACCTCCGGCGGCCAGCGCGAGTTCGTTCCGGTGCTGGCGCGCGCCGCCATCGCCGTGGGCGTCGCCGCCGTCTTCATGGAGACCCACGAGAATCCGGACTGCGCCCCCAGCGATGGACCGAACATGGTCCCGTTGAAAGAGATGCCGGCCCTGCTGGCGCGGCTCCAGGCCTTCGATCGGCTTGCAAAGGGCTGACGAAAGGACAGGTTCGGGAACGGCGCGCCGGCCGCGGCGTTGCCTTGGCACCGCGGGCGCCGCGCTTATGGTGGAGCGCCCGCGGAATGAGCCATGGAGCAACGCCATGAAGCCGATCCGCCTGTGCGCCATCGCCGCCATCGCCAGTGTTGGCGCAATGATCGCCGTTCCCGCTTTTGCGCAATCGACCGCGCCGTCCGCAACGCCTTCCACCACGCCCATGCCGCAGGCCAAGCCGGCCATGCCGCCGGGCCACAGCGGCACCACCACCGCGCCGCCGATGGGCAGCGGGTCCTCCTCTTCCACGGGGACGGCGAAAGCAAAGGTCATCGACCTCAACACCGCCGGCAAGGATGAGCTTCAGACCCTGCCGGGCATCGGCGAGGCACGGTCCGAGGCCATCGTGAAGAACCGCCCCTACCGGTCCAAGGACGAGCTGGTCAGCAAGAAGATCGTCCCGCAGAACGTCTACGACGACATCAAGGGCCGGATCGCCGCGGTCGGCGGCTCCAAGACCAGCGCCTCGGCGGCAACCGCCCCGAAGAAATGAGACAATTCCCTCTCCCCTCCGCTCACGAGCAAACGAAGTTTGCGCTGACGCGACAGGCGGACCTTTGGTCCGCCGAAAGCGGGGAGAGGGTTAGGGTGAGGGGGATGTGCGTGTGCCGGACGTACCGGTAATGCAGGACCCCCTCACCGGCCCTTCGGGCCACCCTCTCCCGGGAGGGGAGAGGGCTATGGTTCTGTGGCCCGCCCCTACAGGCTGAAGCTCCGGTAGGTGATCGGCGCCTCGGCCGTGCCGCCGTCTTCTGCGGCTATCTCGGCGAGCAGACCATGATGCTCCGACAGGTCGCACACCGGGTCGGTGTTGTCGGCGTTTCCGGTCAGGGCCAGCGCCTGGCAACGGCAGCCGCCCCAGTCGATCTCCTTCTGGTCGCAGCTCCGGCAGGGTTGTGGCATCCAGTCGGTGCCGCGGTAGCGCTGGAACGCGGCGGAGTTGGCCCAGATATCGGCCAACGGGCGCTCCGTCACCCGGTCGAATGTCATGCCGGGAATCGTCTCGGCAGCGTGGCAGGGCAGAACCGAGCCGCTGGGCGTCACGTTCAGGAACTTGCGGCCCCAGCCGCCCATGCAGGCCTTGGGGCGCTTGGCGTAGTAATCGGGCACCACGTAGTCGACGACCAGCTGGCCCTTCAGCTCCGGCAGGCGGGCGCGCACCCGCTCGTCCATATGGACCAACTGCTCGCGGGTCGGCATCAGGGCGGCGCGGTTCTTCAGCGCCCAGCCGTAATATTGGACGTTGGCGATCTCGATCCGGCCCGCCTTCAGCTCCAGCGCCATGTCGATGAAGTCGTCGACGCGGTCGATGTTGTGGCGCTGCACGATGGCGTTGACGGTCAGCGCCATGCCAACGTCGGTGACCGCGCGCGCCACCTCCAGCTTCTTCGCCTGGCCGCCGGGGAAGCCGCTGATCAGTTCGGCCTTGGCCGGCTGGGTGTCCTGGAAGCCGATCTGCACATGCTGAAGCCCGGCGTTGCGCAACCGCTCCAGCCGCGCCCGGTCGAGCAGAACCGCCGAGGTGATGAGGTTGGCGTAGAGCCCGGCCGCGGTGGCGTGGGCGATCAGCGCCTCCAGGTCCTTGCGCGCTGTCGGCTCGCCGCCGGAGAAATGCACCTGGATGATGCCGAGGTCCGCCGCCTCGTCGAGCACGCGGCACCAGGCGGCGGTGTCCAGCTCCCGGCTGGCCGGGTCGAGGGCCAGCGGATTGGAACAGTAAGCGCAGCGCAGCGGGCAGCGGTGCGTCAGTTCCGCCAGCAGGGCCAGCGGCGGTTCGAGTCCGATCGTGGCGCCACAGAAGGTCATCGGGTCAGGAACCCTTTCGCAATCATGTCGCCCAACAGTTCCAACACGTCTGCGGCGATCTCGTCCCGCGGCGCGTCGAATTGCGCGGCCAGCGCCCCGATGGCCATGCCCACCGTGACCGGAGGCTGGTCCGTCTGAGGCTGGGCGGTGACGGCCCGCACCACCTCCAGCGCCACCTCGTCCAGGATCAGCACGCGCTCCGGCCCCAGAAGCTGCCAGTGGCCGCGCACCCGGTCCTGGCGGAGCATGACGCCGGGGGCCAGCCGGACCCGGTCCTCCTCGGTCACGCCGTCCGTCATCGCCGGTAGACCGTTGGTTCCATGTCGTCCGGCACGAAGGCGCCGGGCGGGATCAGGCCGGGAGACACATAGGCGTGGTGCAGCGCGTCGAGCTGCGCCCACAGCAGCTCCGCCTTGTGGCGCAGGGCGGCGATCACCTGCTGCTGCTGCTCCGGTGTCCGGGCGTTGTCGAGCACGTAGTCGAGCCCGAACTCGACGTCGCGCGGCGCCTCGTCCAGCCGCTTGCGGAAGTAGGACAGGGTGGCGTCGTTGGCGAAGGCGTAATAGGCCTCGAACCCGGCGATGCGCTCGCGGTGGATGGCCGGGGCGAACAGCTCGGTCAGGGACGAGGCGACGGCCTCCAGCGTCGATTTGCCCGACACGAAATTGACGTAGGAATCGACGGCGTAGCGGGTGGCCGGCAGGATACCCTTCAGCGAGGTGACATAGTCGCGGTCCAGACCCAGCCCGTCGGTCAGGCGCAGCCAGCGCCCGATCCCGCCGACCTTGCCCTCCTCGCGCTCCCGGCTCTCGCCGAAACCGTCATGGTCGAGCACACGCTGGATCCAGATGCGGCGCAGGGCCGGATCGTCCATCCGCGCCATCAGGGCCAGATCCTTCTTCGGTATGCAGACCTGATAGTAGAAGCGGTTCAGCGCCCAGGCCTGGACCTGCCCGCGCTTCAGCTTCCCGCCGTGCAGCAGTTTGTGGAAGGGGTGGAGGTCGTGGTACTGGCGCTCGCCGATGGCGCGCAGCTCGCGTTCCAGGTCCTCGCGCGACAGCGCTGACGTCATAGCGTGAACTCCATCCCGTCGTGGGCGATCTCCCAACCTTCGGCGGTGGCGGCGGCCCGTTCGGGCGAGTCGTCCAGCAGCGCCGGGTTGGTGTTGTTGATGTGGACGAAGACCTTGCGCCGCACGCCCAGCCCCGCGAAGGCGGCGATGGAGCCGTCCGGGCCGGACATCGCCATGTGGCCCATGCGCTGGCCGGTCTTGCTGCCGGTGCCGGCGCGGATCATCTCGTCGTCGGTCCAGGTGGTACCGTCGAACAGCACCAGCGGCGCCCCGCGCAGCCGGTCGGCCAGCCAGCCCGGCATGGCCGAACAGCCGGGGATGTAGAAGAACTCCCCGTCGCCGTTGCGGTCGCGGATGCGCAGGGCCACCGTGTCCTCCGCCACCGAGCCGAAGCCGGCGGCGGACGGGTCCTCCAGATAGAGCGCGACCTTGCCGGGCACGGCGAAGGCTTCGATCTCGAAGGGGAAGGGGGTGCCGGCGGCGTCGGCTGGAACCCAGGGCCGGTCCAGCGCCATGACGCGGCGCGGCGCGAGCTCCGGGTTGACCACGCGGAAGACGGCGTTCGCCTCCAGCACGCGGTGCACCCGGTCGGTGGCGTAGACGGCCAGCGGCTGGGATTCGCGCAGCGTCAGCAGGCCCGCCACATGGTCGATGTCGGCGTTGGTCAGCACCGCCGCGGCGATGGGGCTGTGGCGTACGGCGGTCTGCGGGTGCAGCGCCGGGTTGGCGAGGATCTGCTGGCCGATGTCCGGCGAGGCGTTCAGCAGCAGCCAGCGCCCGTCGCCGCCGCTGACGGCGAGCGACGACTGGGTGCGCGGGCGGGCCGCCGGGTCACCGGAGCGGGCGCGGCGGCAGCCCGCGCAGTTGCAGTTCCACTGGGGAAAACCGCCGCCCGCGGCGGAGCCAAGGACGAGGATCGTCAGCATGGGGTGCCTTCCCTAATCAGGCGGCCCGAATCAGGCGGCGGTCGTCACGCATGGGAACCGGCCGGCGCTCAGAGACGGGCGCAGGCGTAGGCGTTGATTTCGGTGCCGACGGCGATTTCGACGATCTGGGGCTTGCGCCAGGTCTTCATGGTTGGGTCCTCCGCGCTTGGATTGGCCTTGGGGTGATTCCCAGGGGATGGTGCCGCCCGCCGCGGGCGGCCCCGCTAGCGAACGTTAGAACGCTACGGGTACGGGACAAGGTGGTCTATGCGACTTTGGAAGCAGGTGCGCTGCACAACCGGATAGGGTGCTCCGCCGTCCGGGCCTCTTTCCCTGCGTGTTGGCGCCCCAGCGGCCTTGCATCCCCCCGCACGCGGGGCTATCAAGCCCGCGCGCTTCTTTTTCGCCTGGAAAGATCATCCGCCTGGAAAGATCATCCAGAGGACGCGCGCAACGCGGAGGAAGGACAAACATGAGCGCCATTACCGAAATCCACGCCCGCGAGATCCTCGACAGCCGTGGGAACCCGACCGTCGAGGTGGACGTCCTGCTCGAATCCGGCGCCTTCGGCCGCGCCGCCGTTCCGTCGGGCGCCTCGACCGGCGCGCACGAGGCGGTGGAGCTGCGCGACGGCGACAAGGGCCGCTACGGCGGCAAGGGCGTGCTGAAGGCCGTGGAGTCGGTCAACGGCGAGATCTTCGACGCCATCGCCGGCCTCGACGGCTCCAACCAGCGCGCCCTCGACCTCGCCATGATCGAGCTGGACGGCACCCCCAACAAGGGCCGCCTCGGCGCCAACGCCATCCTCGGCGTCTCGCTCGCCGTTGCCAAGGCGTCCGCGGAAGAGGCCGCGCTGCCGCTGTTCCGCTACGTCGGCGGCGCGTTTGCCAACCTGCTGCCGGTGCCGATGATGAACATCATCAACGGCGGCGCCCACGCCGATAACCCGATCGACATCCAGGAGTTCATGGTCATGCCGGTCGGCGCCGAGAACGGCGCCGAGGCCATCCGCATGGGCTCGGAGATCTTCCAGGCGCTCAAGAAGAAGCTCAAGGACGCCGGCCACAACACCAACGTCGGCGACGAGGGCGGCTTCGCCCCCAACCTCGCCTCGACCGAGGACGCGCTGGGCTTCGTCATGAAGGCGATCGAGGCCGCCGGCTACAAGCCGGGCGACGACGTCATGCTGGCGATCGACGCCGCCTCGACCGAGTTCTTCAAGAACGGGAAGTACGAGCTGGCCGGCGAGGGCAAGTCGCTGGCGCCCGAGCAGATGGTCTCCTACTGGGCTGATCTGGTCGGCCGCTACCCGATCATCTCGAT
>NZ_JACHYN010000012.1 GCF_014192915.1 Azospirillum sp. OGB3
CCGGCCCAGTCCTGGCGGTCGTAGCGGATCTTCCCCATGCCGAGCTGACGGCCGAGCGCGTCGGCGATCAGGGGGTTCGGTTCAACCAGGACAGCGCGCATGGGATTCTCCGCAACGGGGGTTTCAACTAGAGGGCGGGAGGACAAGGCACTTAAAATTTTCCTTAATTCCGAGTGCTTTATTTTCTCACACCCTCAGGTAATAGCCTTCCTGTACCGCGAGTCAACCATCCGGCTTACCTCAAGGGATAATGTTACGGCCCGCTTTTATATGACTTTTAATATCCGTTAAGGCGTAGATTCTTGGCTGTTCTTTGCCTCGAAATTCGAAGCATTTTTCTCCCGACTTGCCCGCAACGACGAACCTCCGCACACGCCGTCCCGTCGGCTTGAACCGGGCTTTAACCCGGTTGTATTTGACTGATGGCGAGAGCATGCCAACGGGGGAGAGGAACCAATGCCGACCCGCAACCGACAGGCGATTGCCGGAGCCGCCCTTGCGAGCGTCGTCCTGCTGGCGGGCGGCTGCGCGATGACCAGCCCGGCGCCCGACACCGCCTACCGCCAGGCGCTGGAGGCGGCGGTGGAGGCCGGGCGGTGCGAAGGCCCGACGGTGGAGGCGCTGTGGACCGCCTACGACCGCTGGTTCGCCGTGGCGGCCAGCCTCGCCTCCTACCACCGCGGGACGGAGGCCGGCGCCCTGCTGCGGCAAGGCGAGGCGTTCCGCATCCTGGGCTGCCCCGCCGCGGCGCGCGACACCTACGAGACGCTCCTGCAGCGCTTTCCCGACCCCGATTACGAGCTGGAGCGCAACGCCGCCCGCCGTGGCCTGATGGATCTGCCGATCAACCCGCCGACGCCCCTGCTGCGCCCGGCTCCCGCCGTCACCTCGGCCCTGCGCGGCCCGGCCGGAACGGACCGCGGCGACGGCTGATCCGCAGTCCCGCGTCATGACATCCGTGGGGTTGGCCGTATGGCTGCCATGACGCTCCGCACCATTGTTCCCAGGCATGATATATCAGTAACCTGATGGTTAACCGGGCCGAGACCCGGGCCATCCGTTTGCCTGCCGCCCTCCTGCCTGGAAACGCCCCCCGGCCATGCCCGACTGCTCCCGACCCCTGGAAGGGGTGTCCGCCGCCCAGACCATGCCGTCCCATGGCCGCGAGCGCCGCGACGATCCCGTGCGCGGGATCCTGATGGTCGTCGCCGCGGTCTTCTTCTTCTCCTGCTCCGACGCGACGGCGAAGTATCTGGCCCAGACGCTGCCGTCCATCGAGATCGGCTGGATGCGCTACGTCGGCTTCACGACGCTGCTGCTGCCGCTGATGATCCGCGGCGGTCCGCCGGTGATGAAGACCGCCAGCCCCGGCCTCCAGGTCCTGCGCGGGCTGGGGATGCTGGGCTCGGCGCTGTTCTTCATCATGGGCATGCACTACCTGCCCCTGGCCGAGGCGGCGGCGACCAGCTACGTCTCGCCGGTCTTCGTCACCGTGCTGTCGATCCTGGTGCTGGGCGAGAAGATCGGGCCGCGCCGCTGGGCGGCCGTGCTGGTCGGGCTGCTCGGCGTGCTGATCGTCATCCGGCCCGGCGGGGCGGCCTTCCAGCCGGCGGCCATCTTCCCCATCCTGTCGGCGATGAGCTGGGCGACAGGCGTGGTCATCACCCGCAAGATGACCGGGCAGGAGCACCCCACCACCACCCTGATCTGGTCCGCCCTGACCGGCCTCGCCGTGCTGACCGTGCTGCTGCCCTTCAACGTCACCATGCCGACCGCAACGGAGGTGGCGCTGGGCGCCCTGATCGGTCTGGTCTCGACCATGGGGCAATGGCTGATGGTGCAGGCCTACCGCTTCGGCGAGGCGTCGGTGCTGGCGCCCTGCTCCTACGTGCAGATCGTCTGGTCCACGCTGCTGGGCTTCCTGATCTTCGGCGCGCTGCCCGACCACTGGACCTTCCTGGGCACAGGAATCATCATCGCCAGCGGCCTTTACACCGCCCACCGCGAGCGGCTGCGCAAGAAGCAGCAGCGGAACGCCGCATGACCACCCTATGGCCAGCGCCCGAAAAGCCTTGCCACCCGCATTGATATATTAGTATACTTGACCCAGGAGGCACGGGACTAAAAACCCGTGTCGTTCGAACTCTTTAGCACAGACCGGCGGATCGGACCGCCGGACGGGGGATGGCGATGGGTGAGTCCGCGCGCCGGGTTGCGGCCCTTGGCGAATGCATGATCGAACTGGTGCGCCGTCCCGACGGGACCTTCACCATGGGCTTCGGCGGCGACACCCTGAACACCGCCGTCTACATGGCGCGGCTGGGCGTGGCAACCGATTACGTGACGGCGCTGGGCGACGACGGCAACAGCGACGCCATGGTCGCCACCTGGGAGGCCGAAGGGGTCGGCACCGGCCATGTGCTGCGCGTCGCCAACCGCGTCCCCGGCCTCTACATGATCGAGACGGACGACAGCGGCGAGCGGCGCTTCCTCTACTGGCGCGATTCCGCGCCGGCCCGCGACCTGTTCGTGCTGCCCGACAGCCCGGCGCTGGTCGCCGATCTGGAAAGCTACGACCTCCTCTACATGTCCGGCATCAGCCTGGCCATCTGGGGCGAGCGCGGGCGCGAGGTGCTGTTCCCCATGCTCGACCGCCTGCGCGAGCGCGGCGGCCGCGTCGCCTTCGACACCAACTGGCGCCCCCGCCTGTGGCCCGACCGCGAGACGGCGCAACGCGCCTACGACGCGATGCTCGAACGCACCGACATCGCCCTGCCGGGCGTCGAGGACCTGCGCGGCCTCTACGGCGACGCCGATGCCGACACCGCCATGGCCCGCGTGCGCGGCGCCGGGGTGACGGAAATCGTGCTGAAGCTGGAAAAGCCGGGCTGCATCGTTTCCGCCCCCGGCGTCGAGGAGACCGTGCCGTCGGAGAAGGTCGCCAAGGTCGTGGACACCACCGCCGCGGGCGACAGCTTCAGCGCCGGTTATCTCAGCGCCCGCCTGAAGGGCCTCGGCCCCGTGGAGGCGGCGCGCTCCGCCCACCGCATCGCCGCCGTGGTCATCCAGCACCGCGGCGCCGTCATCCCGCGCGACGCCATGGCGTCCGTGCTGGACGGCTGATCCCCTGACGGAGGGACCCTCCATGCCCCCAGGGCAAACTTCTACGGGCCTAGCCACGACCGTTCCAGCCATCGTCAAGCCGCCCCGCGCCTCGCAGCGCGGGACCACGGCGGCGGCGGCGATCTACCGCGACCTGCGGGCCGACATCGTGTCGCTGGCCCGCAAGCCGGGCGACCCGATCGTGGAGAAGCTGGTGGCCGAAGCCTTCGGCGTCAGCCGCACCCCGGTGCGCGAGGCCGTCCTGCGGCTGGCCGACGAAGGGCTGGTGGAGGTCTTTCCGCAATCGGGCACCTTCGTGGCGCGCATTCCCATCGCCGACCTGCCCGAAGCCAACCTGATCCGCAAGACGCTGGAGCAGGCGACCGTCCGCTTCGCGGCGGAACGTGCCACCCGCAGCCAAGTCGCCGCTCTCCAGGCCAACCTGGAGCGCCAGCGCGAGGTCGACGCCTCGGGCTGTGCCGACGGCTTCCATCAGGCGGACGAGACGTTCCACGCGCTGATCGCCGACATTGCCGGCTATCCGGGATTTTGGCCGATCACCCAGCAGGTGAAGGTGCAGATCGACCGCTGCCGCCACTTGACCCTTCCCTTTCCCGGCCGCATGGCGACCGTCATCGCCGAGCACGAGGCCATCGTCACCGCCATCGCGGACCATGACCCCGACCGCGCGGTGAAGGCGCTCGGCGACCACATCGACGGCCTGCTGCTGACCATCGACGACATGCGGCTCGCCACACCATTGTATTTCTCTCCTGCCGAGGCCCTGACATGACCCACCCGCGTCTTGAACCCTCCCTATCCGGCCCGCGCATCGTCCCGGTCCTCGTCCTTGACGAGCCGGACACCGCGGTCGCCCTGGCCGAGGCGCTGGTCGCCGGCGGCCTGACCACGCTGGAGGTGACACTGCGCACCCCCGCGGCGCTGGCCTGCGCGGAGGCCATCGCCGCCCGCGTTCCGGGCGCCCTCGTCGGCCTCGGCACGCTGATCCGGCCGGAGCAGTTCGCCCAGGCCCGCGATGCCGGTGCCCGCTTCGTCGTCAGCCCCGGCCTGACCGACCGTCTGGCGGAGGCCGCCAAGACCGCCGGCCTGCCCTATCTGCCGGGCATTGCCACGGTGGCCGAGGCGCTGATCGCCATGGAGCACGGCTTCCGCGAGCTGAAATTCTTCCCGGCGATGTTGAACGGCGGCGCCCCGGCGCTGCGCGGCATGGCCCCGCTGATGCCGGAGATCCGCTTCTGCCCGACCGGCGGCCTCAAGGCGGAGCATGTGAAGGAGATCCTGTCGCTCCCCAACGTCTTCGCGCTCGGCGGCACCTGGCTGACCCCGGCCGACGCCGTGAAGGAGCGCCGCTGGTCCGAGATCGAGCGGCTGGCCCGCGAGGCCTCCGCCCTGGCCCAGGGCTGAGCCGGATGCGGCGGCGCGTCGGCGTGATCGGGCTTGGCATGGCGGCGACGCCGCACGCCCAGAGCCTGCTGGATCTGGCGGACCGGGTGGAGGTGGCGGGCTGCTTCAGCCCGTCGCCCGACCGCCGCACCGCCTTCGCGGCGCGCTTCGGCCTGCCGGCGGTGGACCGGGTGGAGGCGATCCTCGACGATCCCACCGTCTCCGCCGTCCTGCTGCTGACCCCGCCGGACACCCACGCCGATCTCGTCGCCCGCTGCGCCGCCGCCGGCAAGCACGTCCTGCTGGAAAAGCCGCTCGACGCCACCCCCGCCGGCTGCCGCGCCGTGGTGGAGAGCATGGAGCGCGCCGGGCTGACGCTCGGCGTCATGCTCCAGCACCGCTTCCGCGCCGCCGCCGAACGGCTGGCGGAGCTGCTACGCACCGGCACGCTGGGCCGTCCGCTGTCGGCCTCCGTCGTGGTGCGCTGGTGGCGCGACGACGCCTATTACGCCCAGCCGGGACGCGGCATGAAGGCGCGCGACGGCGGCGGCGTGCTGCTGACCCAGGCCATCCACACGCTCGACCTCTACGTCAGCCTGCTCGGCCTGCCGCGCGAGGTCGACGCCTTCGCCACCACCAGCGGCCTGCGCCCCATCGACACCGAGGACGTGGTGTGCGCCGCCCTGCGCTACGACGGCGGACTGCTCGCCACGGTGGACGCCACCACCGCGGCCTATCCCGGCTATCCGGAGCGCATCGAGATTGCCGGGTCCGCCGGCTCCGCCCTGTTGATCGGCGACCGGCTGGAGGTGCAACTGCGCTCCGGCGGGACGGTCCAGGCCGGGGAGACGGCGGGCACGCTGGGCGGCGGGGCCGACCCCATGGCCTTCTCCAACGCCCACCACCGCGCCGTCCTGGCCGACTTCCTCGACTCGCTCGACCACGGCACCCAGCCGCGGGTATCGGGGCGGGAGGCGCTGAAGGTCCACCGGCTGATCGAGGCGATCCTCCAGGCGTCCGAAAGCGGCGCCGTCACGGCGGTTCCGGAGAGCTGAACCAAGTGGCCACCATGCCCCTCTCCCGCCTCGGGAGAGGGTGCCCGCGCAAGCGGGCGGGTGAGGGTAGAATCAAGGATCAAGCCCCGATCCTCGGCGTTACCCTCACCCTTCCCACGCTTCGCGCGGGCCCCTTCCCTCTCCCGGGACGGGAGAGGGTATTCGAGAGCCCTTCACGTCACGCTCACGAACTCGTGTCCCGCGCTTGATTTGCCGGGACCGGCGACCAAGGCTAGATGAGGGACGGGGGGCGCTGTCGCCTCCCGGCGGCTTTCTTGTGGAGAGGGTTCATGCTCATCAAAGTCCGGAGCGCGTCGCAGGCCAGCGAGAACGAGGTGACGCCCCGCGGCCTGTTCCTGTCCCGGCGCTCGATCATGGCTGGCGGCGCCGCAGCCCTGGCGCTCGGCGGCACGGGTGCCCTCTCGGGTCCGGCGCTGGCGGCGCCTTTCCAGGCTCCGCTGACGGTCAGCCCGAAGGACCCCAAGATGGACGCCCAGACTCCCATGAAGTCGGCGACCAGCTACAACAATTTCTACGAGTTCGGGACGGACAAGACCGACCCGTCCGAGAACGCCGGCACGCTGCGCACCCGCCCGTGGGAGATCGCGGTGGACGGCGATGTCGGCAAGCCTACCACCTTTGGCATCGAGGATCTGCTGTCCTTCCCGCTGGAGGAGCGTGTCTACCGCCTGCGCTGCGTCGAGGGCTGGTCGATGGTGATCCCCTGGGTCGGCTTCCCGCTGGCCGAGTTGCTGAAGCGCGTCGACCCGACCGGCAACGCCAAGTACGTCGCCTTCCAGACGCTGGCCGACCGCTCGCAGATGCCCGGCCTGAAGTATCCCGTGTTGCAATGGCCCTATGTGGAGGGGCTGCGCATGGACGAGGCCATGCACCCGCTGACCATCCTCGCAGTCGGCATGTACGGCGAGACGCTGCCCAACCAGAACGGCGCGCCGGTGCGGCTGGTCGTGCCGTGGAAGTACGGCTTCAAGTCGATCAAGTCGATCGTCCGCATCACCCTGACGCAGGACCAGCCGCCGACCTCCTGGAACCGCTCGCAGCCGCGCGAGTACGGCTTCTATTCGAACGTGAACCCGGAGGTCGACCACCCGCGCTGGAGCCAGGCGACGGAGCGCCGCGTCGGCGAGTTCTCCCGCCGCAAGACGCTGCCCTTCAACGGTTATGGCGAGGAGGTGGCGTCGCTCTACGCCGGCATGGATCTGCGGAAGAACTACTGAGATGGCCGCAACGTCGAAAGGACCGGTTGCCCAGGCGTTGTCCTCGCGCTGGGCGAAGCCGGCGGTGTTCGTCCTGGGTCTGGTCCCGCTCGGCTGGATGGTCTGGCTTGGCCTGAGCGGTGGGCTGGGGGCGGAGCCGGTGGCCGAGGCGGTGCGGCAGAGCGGGCTGTGGGCGCTGCGCCTGCTCCTGGTCGCACTCGCCGTCACGCCGCTGCGCATCCTGACGGGTCAGGCGGGGTTGGCGCGCTTCCGCCGGATGATCGGGCTGTTCGCCTTCTTCTACGCCCTGCTGCACGTCTCCGTCTATGTGGGGGTGGACCAGTTCTTCGACTGGGCGGCGGTGTGGAAGGACATCGTGAAGCGGCCCTACATCACGGTCGGCATGGGCGCCTTCGTGATCCTGACGGCGCTGGCCGCGACCTCGACCAACGGCATGGTGCGGCGGCTCGGCGGGCGGCGCTGGAAGGCGCTGCACAAGGCGGTGTTCGTCGCCGGGGCGGCGGGCTGCGTCCACTACGTCATGCTGGTCAAGGGCTGGCAGTACCCGCCCTTCGTCTACGCGGCGATCTTCCTGGGACTGATTGCCCTGCGCTACGCGAAGTCGCCGGCGACGGGGCGGCTCTCCCCGTCCTACCGGACCTGAGCCGGCCGCCGAAGCCCGACCGGCAGGCACACCCGCATCCCGTCCGCCCCCACGGCCACCACCTCGACCTCCGTCCCGTAGACCTCGCGCATCATCGCGGCGGTGATGACCGCCTCCGGCGTGCCGAAGCGGGTCAGCCGCCCGTCGTGCAGCAGCGCCACCCGGTCGGCGATGGCGAAGGCCTGCTCCGGGTGGTGGGTGGAGAAGACCACCGTCAACCCATCGCCCCCCTCGCCGTCCGCCAGCCGCCGCACCTGCTCCAGCACGCGCACCTGATTGCCGAAGTCCAGGCTGGCGGTCGGCTCGTCGAGCACCAGCACGCGCGGCGCCTGGGCCAACGCACGGGCGATCAGGGCCATCTGCCGCTCACCGCCGCTGATGCGCAGCCAGTCGCGCTCGGCCAGATGCCCGATGCCCAGCCGTTCCAGCGCGGCCTCGGCGGCGGCGTGGTCGGACGCGGCGGGGGCGCTGAAGGCGCCGCGGTGGGCGGTGCGGCCCATCAGCACCATCTCGCGCACGGTGAAGGGAAACTGCCCCGCCCCCGCCTGCGGGACATAGCCGAAGGCCAGCGCCCGGCGGCGCGGCGACCAGCCGGCGGTGTCCTCGCCATCGACCCGCACCCGCCCGCCGCACGGCGGCAGCAGGCCGAGCAGCGTCTTGAACAGCGTCGTCTTGCCGCCGCCGTTGGGGCCGAGCAGGCACAGCACCTCCCCCGCCGCCACGGCGAAGCCGACCCCGGCGCCGACCACCCGCTCACCATAGCCGAAGGCAAGATCCTCCACCAACAGCCGCGCGCTCATGACCAGCCGCGCTTTCCGAAGGCGAGCAGCCAGAGGAAGACCGGCGTGCCGATCACCGCCGTCAGGACGCCGAGCGGCAGCTCCACCGGCCCCAGGCTGCGCGCCAGCGTGTCCACCGCCAGCAGATAGGCCGCGCCCAGAAGCACCGCCGTGGGCAGCAGCCGGACGAAGGCCGGGCCGACCATCAGCCGGGCGAGGTGCGGCACCAGAAGCCCGACCCAGCCGACGATGCCGCTGACCGATACGGCGGCGGCCGTCATCAGCGTCGCCGCCGCGATCACCACGATCCGCACCACCCGCACCGGCACGCCGAGCGCCGTCGCCTCCTCGTCGCCCAGCGTCATCACGTCCAGCCGCCAGCGCAGCAGGACCAGCGGAATCAGCGCCACCGCCACCGGCGGCACCAGCGCCGCGAGGTCGCCGCGGTTGACCGCCGACAGGCTGCCGAGCAGCCAGAAGGTGATGGCCGGCAACTGGTTGTAGGGGTCGGCCAGGTACTTCAGCAGTGCCACGCCGGAGCCCAGCAGCGCCCCGATCACCACGCCGCCCAGCACCAGGACCAGCACCGGGTCCCGCCCGCGGATGGCCGAGGCGACGGCCAGCACCACCCCCACCGCCAGCAGCCCGCCCGCGAAGGCCATGCCCTGGATGGCGAGGACCGGCAGCGAGGCGAAGATTCCCAACACCGCCCCCAGCGCCGCCCCCGACGACACGCCGAGAATGTCCGGCGAGACCAGCGGGTTGCGGAACAGCCCCTGGTACGCGGCGCCCGAAGCGGCCAGCCCCGCTCCGACCAGCATGGCGGTCAGCACGCGCGGGCCGCGGATGTCCCAGATCACCGTCTCCACCGCCGGGGCGACGGCGGCGCTCCCGAGCCCCAGCTTCGCCGCGAGCAGCCCGGCCAGGTCCCCCGGCGTGACGGGATAGGCGCCAATGCTGAAGGCGACGCAGACCGCGGCGACCAGCAACGCGGCCACCCCGCCCAGAGTCAGAACGAATAGGAGCTCACCCCGGCGGGCGGCTTCCCGCGAGGAGGGCGTCGATCTGCTCTGCGGTGGGTTCGCGGTGGTAGAAGAGGGCATGGAAGCGTCGCGTCTCCTCGCGCAGATCCTCCGGAAACAGCTCCGGATAGAGGACGGCGCCCAGCCAGCGCAGGCCGAGCAGGCGGTTGGCGGCGGGCGGGGAATCGATCCAGGTGAAGGGCAGCCCCGGCGAGAGATAGACCCGCCGGTCGCGCACCGCCTTCACCCCCTGCCACAGCGGGTCGGTCCACACGCTCTCGTAGAAGCCGCGGTCGATGGTGACGATGGCGTCCGGCTGCCAGGCCAGAACCTGCTCCATCGACACGTTGACCAGCCCGCCGTCGCCGAGATTCTCCGCCGCGACGTTGCGCACCCCGGCGACATCCAGCGCCTCGACGTTGATGGAGCCGCGTATGCCGGTCTGGAGCCCGCGCGGCCCGCGCGCCATGTAGACCTTCAGCCGCTGGTCCTCCGGCACGCTCTCGAAGCGTCGGCGCACCTCGGCCAGCGTCGTTTCGGCGTAGCGGGCCAATTCCTCCCCCCGCTCCGCCACGCCCATCAGCGTGCCGAGCGTGCGGAAGGTGCGCGGGGAGTCGGCGAGATGCCCGTCGATCAGCAGGGTCGGCACCCGCGTCTGCTCCTGCACCCGGTCAGCCAGCGACACGAAGGTCGGGGCGGTGCTGCCGACGTCTACGACGACGTCCGGCTTCGCGGCGACCACGGTTTCCAGGTTGACGGTGTTGCCGCGCCCGGTCAGCCGCCCCAGCTCCGGCAGGTCGGCGTAGCGGTCGGGCAGGAAGGGCCGCTCCGGCGGGCTGATCGCCCGTGTCCAGCCCAGCAGCTTGTCGGGCGCCAGCATGTAGACGACGACCGAGGCCGGCGGCCCGGCGGGGAACACGCGCTCCACCCGGTCCGGCACGGCGACGCGGCGTCCGGAGGAGTCCGTGACCATCCGCTCCGCCGCCGCCGGCCCGGCCATCAGCGCGAGCAGCAGCCCGGCTCCCGCGATCCAACGTCGTCTGCCCGCCATGCCGATCCTGCTTCTCCCGTAGCGCTCTTCCAAAGCATGGGGTCTGCGCCCGCCACCGTCCATACGACAATCGCCATTGAATCCCCTCTCCCGCCCCGGGAGAGGGGAGGGGCCCGCGCAAGGCGCGGGAAGGGTGAGGGTCCCGGGGATGGGCTGGCGCTTGATCCTCGGCTTTACCCTCACCCGGCCCTTCGGGCCACCCTCTCCCGAGGCGGGAGAGGGACGCCGCCCGCGAAGGTCACGCTTTGGCCACGGGCGGCCTCTCCATCCGAAAGGATAGGGTGCGGCGGTCCGCCCACCAAACCCCGTTCCGCTCCATGACCGCATCCCCGCTCCGCCGCGTCCTCCTTCCCGCCGCCCTGCTCGCGCTGTCCGGCTGCGCCGGGTTCGGCTCGGCGGTCACGGGGGTGACCACGGCGGGCGTGGCGGCGACGGTCGGTTCGGCCACCGGCAACCCGGTGCTGGGCATCATCGCCGGCGCCGGGGCCAGCTACGGCATCGACCAGGGCGTGAAATACGCGGAGCGGCGGATCACCGACAACGTCCACAACGCCGTCGCCCGCGCCGCCGGTCCGCTCGCCGTCGGGCAGGCGGCGACCTGGACGGTGGAGGAGAAGCTGCCGCTCAGCGGCAAGACCGGCACCGTGCAGGTGGCCCGCGGCTTCGGCGAGGCGATCCCCTGCAAGGACGTGGTCTTCACGCTGGACGACGCGCCGGACCTCAACGTCACCACGGTCTGCCGGGCAAAGGACGGCCAGTGGCGCTGGGCGCTGGCCGAGCCCTCCACCCGGCGCTGGGGCAGCTTGCAATAACGCATGCAGTCGGCCATGTACGCACGGCCCGCGTTGGGGTAAAGCTCCGCGGGCGTCTGCGTCACGGGAGTCCGCGCATGTTCACGGCCAAAATCCTTCTTCTCGGCTCGGGCGAACTCGGGAAGGAGTTCGTCATCGCCGCCAAGCGCCTCGGCTGCGAGGTCATCGCCTGCGACAGCTACGCCAACGCCCCGGCGATGCAGGTCGCTGACGCGGCGGAGGTCTTCTCCATGCTCGACGCGGACGCCCTGCGCGCGGCCATCGCCAAGCACGCGCCCGACTTCATCGTGCCGGAGGTCGAGGCCATCCGCACCGAGGTGCTGCACGAGTTCGAGGACGCCGGCCTGACCGTCGTGCCTTCCGCCCGCGCCGCCACGATGACGATGAACCGCGACCGCATCCGTGAGGTCGCCGCGGTGGAGCTGGGGCTGCGCACCTCCAAGTACCGCTACGCCGAAAGCCTGGAGGAGGTGATCGCGGGGGCGGAGCACACCGGCCTGCCCTGCGTCATCAAGCCGGTCATGTCCTCCTCCGGCAAGGGGCAGAGCACCGTCCGCACCGCGGCGGAGCTTGAGGCTGCCTGGACCTACGCCGTCGCCAACATGCGCGGCGACCGCCGGAAGGTCATCGTCGAGGAGTTCGTGCCCTTCGAGTACGAGATCACCCTGCTGACCGTCCGCACCCGCGAGGGCATTCTGTTCTGCGAGCCGATCGGCCACCGGCAGGAGCGCGGCGACTATCAGGAATCCTGGCAGCCGGTGCCGATGCCCACGGCGCTGCTGGACGACGCCAAGGACATGGCGGCGAAGGTCGTGGACAATCTCGGCGGCTACGGCATTTTCGGCGTCGAGTTTTTCGTCACGAAGGACGAGGTCGTCTTCTCCGAGCTGTCGCCGCGCCCGCACGACACCGGCATGGTGACCCTGCTGTCGCAGAACCTGTCGGAGTTCGACCTGCACGCCCGCGCCATCCTGGGCCTGCCGATCCCGGCGATCCATGTCCGCGGCCCGGCCGCCTCCGCCGTCGTCCTGGCCGACCGCGAGGCGGAGCGCTTCGCCATCGAAGGCTTGGCCGACGCCATGCGCGTGGGCAGCGCGGAGCATGACGTGGACGTCCGTCTGTTCGGCAAGCCGACGACCCGCAAGAACCGCCGCATGGGCGTGGCGCTCGCCGCCGGCACCGACACCGACGACGCGCGCGAGCGCGCGCTGAAAGCGGCCTCGGCGATCAGCATCCGCTACGAGTGACGTTGCGGAGCCGGGCGTGACCGTCGACCTCCGACGGCGCGGCCCGGCTGCGAACCGCCTCTCAGCGCAGAGCCGCGCCGATCATCGGATAGAGAACGTAGATCCCGAAGAGTGCCACCCCCAGCAGGGTGAGCAGACTCCGGAACCCCGCCCGCCAACCGCCCTCCGCGCGGTGAAGGTCCAGGTAGTGGGTGAGAATCCGGTCGGCCTTAAGGTTGGCCGCAGCGAGAACAAGTCCGACCCCGAGCGGGCCGAGACCGCCGCTGCCATGCCCCGCCCACATCGAGACGGCGGTGAGCAGCATCAGGACCATCCAGGTGCGTGTCAGGATCGCCATCGCCTCACCTCAGCAGATAGACGATGGGGTAGAGCAGCACCCAGATCAGGTCCACCATGTGCCAGAAGGCGGCCCCGGTCTCCAGGTTCTCCAGGCTGTCCCACCACGTGACGATGCCCAGGATCACGATCCCCGCGGCGACGTGCATCGCGTGGAAGCCGGTCAACAAGTAATAGAGCTGGAAGAAGCTGTTGGTCTCCAGCGTCAGGCCCCGACCGATCTTGTCGCCGTACTCGACCGCCTTGATGGCGAGGAACAGGCCGCCGAGGGCCATCGCGCCGAGCATCGCTACCCGGTGGGAGCGGCCCGAGACCCGGCGCCGCACGGCGACGGCGACCAGCCAGCCGCTCGTCACCAGAACCATGGTGTTCACGCCGCCGAGCAGACGGTCCAATTGCGCCTGCGAGGCGTCGAAGGTCGCCGGGTCGAGGGCGCGCGTCACCGCGAAGCCGATGAACATCGCCCCGAAGGCCGCCAGCTCCCCCAGGATGAGAATCCACATCATGGGGTTGCCGGGCAGGCTGGAGAGAGGCCCCCAGTCGGCGGCCTCCCCGTCCGCAGCCCCGTCCGCAGCGACGACCGTCGTCGGCGCGGCAGTTTCCGTCATATCCGCTGTCCTTACCGGAGGTGATGACCGGAAGGGACCATGACGCGGGAGAGGAGGGCCGTCTTTGCCCAAGGGCAAACTCGCGGCCCGTTTTCGATCAGTTGGAACCGGTTACTGATAGCCGCCCTTGTCCGCGCGCTCCCGCGCCGCATCCTCCTGGGCCTTGGTCATCTCGTCCTTGGTCGCCGCCGACTTGTCGTCGGGCTTGCCGGCCGCGCGGTCGTTCTCGGCCTGCGGTTGGGAGTCGGTGTTGCGGTTGTCGCCCATTGCGTCATCCTCCGGCATGAGGCGGGCCGGTGCGGTCCGCCGTAAGCCTCACCAACACGCCCGCGCGCCGGTCGTCTCGCCCCGTTCACATGGTCAGGCGACGATCCCGGCGTCGTGCAGGCGGCCGATCTCGGCCGACGGCAGGCCGAGCAGATCGGCCAGCACCGCGTCGGTGTCCTGCCCCAGGACGGGTGCCGGGCGGTGGTCGGTGCGCTCGCCCAGGCCGGGGAAGCCGAGGGGCGAGCCGGGAACCAGCAGAGGCCCGACCTCCGGCTGCTCGACCTCGCGGAACAGCGGGTTGGCGGTGGAGCAGCGCGCGTCCTCGGCCACCAGTTGGCCGAAATCGCGGTACGGCCCCCACAGCACGCCTGTCCCGGCGAAGGCGCTCTCCACCTCGGCCAACGTGCGGGCGGCGAACCAGGGGGCGAGCACGGCGGAGATGGCGTCGCGCGCCACGAAACGCCCGCCCTCGTCGTTCATGTCCACGTCCATCAGCGGGCCGATCATCGCCAGCCGCTCGGTCAACCCGGTCGCCTTGCCCAGCGCCTTCCACTGGCGGTTGGAGATGGCGACGACCATCGCCCGCCGTCCGTCGGCGGTGGCGAAGTCGCGGCCGTAGGCGCCGTACAGGTCGTTGCCCATCGGCGGGCGCACGGCGCCGTTGACCCGGACGTCGGCGAGGTAGCCGAGGTTGCCGACCGTCGCCAGCATCACATCGGCTAGCGCCACCGTCACCTCCTGCCCGCGCCCGGTGCGGCGGCGGTGCCGCTCCGCCGCCAGCAGGCCGGTCGCCAGATAGAGGCCGGCGGCGACGTCCCAGGCCGGCAGCACGTGGTTCACCGGTTCGCCGCCGCGGCCGGTCGCCATCGGGAAGCCGCTGGCGCAGTTGACGGTGTAGTCCACCGCCGCCGACCCGTCCGGATTGCCGGTCAGGCGCAGCATGATCAGGTCGTCGCGCCTGGCCGACAGCGCCTCGTAGCCCATCCAGCCGCTGGCCGGCAGGTTGGACAGCAGGAAGCCCGCGTTCTCGCCCGAGGCGGTGATGATCGCCTGGGCGATCTCCCGCCCCTCCGGCCGGTCGAGCGCCAGCGTCACCGACCGTTTCGCCTTGTTCAGCGCGGTCCAGTAGAGGCTGGTGCCGTTCGGCGCCACCGGCCAGCGCCGGTAGTCGATGTTGCCGCCGATGGGGTCGATGCGGATTACCTCCGCGCCCAATTGGGCCAGCGTCATGCCGCCTAGCGGTGCCGCGATGAAGGCCGACACCTCGACGACGCGCAGATCGGAGAGAAGCGAGGACATGGGAGTCTCGATCCAGATGGAAACGACGTGGTGGACGGGTGCCCCCACCCCGGCCCTCCCCCGCTGGGCGGGGGAGGGTTAGGATGGGGGTAAAGGCCGATGCGCTTTACACGCAGCGCCCGCCGTCGATCTCCAGCACCACGCCGGTCAGGAAGGCCGCCTCGTCCGACGCGAGGTAGAGGGCGGCGTTGGCGACGTCGGTCGGCTGGCCCAGGCGGCCAAGCGGCACGATGCCCATCATGCGCGCGCGCTTCTCCGGGGTGTCGCCGCCCATGAAGGTGGCGAGCAGCGGCGTCTCGGTGGCGACCGGGGCGAGCGCGCAGACGCGGATGTTGTCGGGCGCCAGCTCCAGCGCCAGCGACTTGGTGATGTTGTGCACCGCACCCTTGGTCGCGTTGTACCAGACGAGGCCCGGACGCGGCCGCAGGCCGGCGGTGGAGCCGAGGTTCAGGATCACGCCGGACTTCTGCGCCCGCATGGTCGCGACGACCGCCTTGGAATAGAGGTAGATCGACTTGACGTTCAGCGCGAAGACGCGGTCGAACTCCTCCTCCGTCACATTCTCGAACGGGCCGTTGGCGTGGGTGGAGCCGGCGTTGTTGACCAAGATGTCCAGCCGCCCGAACTTTTCGACGGTGGCGGCGATGGTCATCTCGACATCGGCCATCCTGGTGACGTTGGCGGCAATGCCGATGGCGGACTCGCCCAGCCGTTCCGCGACCGCCTTGGCGGCATCGCCGTTGATGTCCACGACCGCGACGCGGCCACCCTCGCGCACGAAGGTCTCGGCCATCGCGAGGCCCAGCCCCTGCGCCGCACCGGTGATCAGGGCGACCTTGCCGTCCAGACGCTTCGTCATTCTTGTTTCCTCCCCAAGGGATTATGTGGTGATGGGGAGGCTATCCGCGCCGCACCGGTCGTGCTATGGACCATCCGTCATAGCTGCTATCAGCCCGCACAGCCGGTCATGACCATCGCATCATGGGGCGGTGTTCTCCCCGGCGCTGCCGGGGGCGACGACCTTCCCCTTCAGCACGCCGTTGGCGACGCATTTCGCCACCTCGGCGTGGATCAGCCGCAGCAGGGCGCGCGTCGCCTTTGACACCGGCTGGTGCAGCGGCGTCGCCGTGACGAGCATGGCGTGCATGTCCTTCGAACTGATCTCGCGGGCGATCAGCCGGCCCTGCCGCACCTCGCGGTGGACGGCGCCGAAGGGCAGGATGGTCGAGCCCATGCCCTCCTCCACCAGCTGCTTGATGGCGGTGACGGAATCGATCTCCATGTCGACCTGGAGGTCGATGTCGGCCCGCCGCACCGCCGCGTCGACCACCCGGCGCAGCCCATTCTCCAGCCCCGGCAGCACGAAGCGCAGACCGCCCAAAGTCTCCACCTCGACCGGCCCGTCGTCGCCGGCCACCGCGTCCTTGGCGGGCTGGACGAGCAGCAGATTTTCGACGAGCAGCGGCGAGGACAGCATGCTGCGCCCGCGCCGGGCGTCGTAGAGCACGGCGAGGTCGAGCCGCCCGCCCTCGACCCATTCCAGCAGCGTGCCGCTGAACACCTCGTGGATGCGCAGCGTGGCGTCGGGGTAGTTCTCGTGGAAGCGGCGGGCCAGCGGCGCCCCCAGCGTGGCGCAGATCGACGGCGGGAGTCCCAGAGTGACGGAGCCGGTCAGCCGTTCCGACTGGTCCTGAATCTCCTCCTTGATCTCCGACAGCGCGCCCAGCAGATGGCGCACCACGTCGTAGAGCTTGCGCCCCTGTTGGGTCAGCGAGACGCCGCGGCCATGGCGGTAGAACAGGCTGGTGCGCAGCTCGTGCTCCAGCTTCTGCACCTGCCGGCTGAGCGCCGGCTGGGTGATGCCAAGCTTGACCGACGCCTTGGAAAAGCTGCCAAGGTCGGCCACCTGAACAAAGTAGCGCAGTTCCAGAAGTTCCATCGCGGGACAGGTCTCGTCGTTCGGTCTCCGCGTCGGATAGCGAATACGCCGGTATGACACAAGCGGAGTCCTGACAGGTCAGTCCTGCCCGGTCCTCCGCCGTGTCTCGCGATCAATTGCGCCGGGTGAGCAGGCCGCGGGCCACAACCTGGGCCTGGATTTCCGCCGCTCCTTCGAAAATATTCAGAATACGGGCGTCGCACAGCACACGGCTGATCGGATACTCGACCGCGTAGCCGTTGCCGCCATGGATCTGCACCGCGTTGTCGGCGTTCGACCAGGCGACGCGCGCGGCCAGCAGCTTGGCCATGCCGGCCTCGATGTCGCAGCGGCGGTCGCTGTCCTTCTCGCGCGCGGCGAAATAGGTGAGCTGGCGGGCGATCATCGTCTCCACCGCCATCCAGGCGATCTTGCCGGCGACGCGCGGGAAAGCGGCGAGCGGGCGGCCGAACTGGACGCGCTCCTGGGCGTAGCGCAGGCCAAGCTCCATCGCGTTCTGCGCCACCCCGACGGCGCGGGCGGCGGTCTGGACGCGTGCGGATTCGAAGGTCGCCATCAGCTGCTTGAAACCCTGGCCCTCGACGCCGCCCAGCAGGTTATCACGCGGCACGGCGAAGCCGTCGAAGCCGATCTCGTACTCCTTCATGCCGCGATATCCCAGCACCGGGATCTCGCCGCCGCTCATGCCCTCGGCCGGGAAGGGGTCCGCCTCGGTGCCGCGCGGCTTCTCGGCCAGCAACATCGACAGGCCGCGGTAGCCGGGGGCGTCCGGGTCGGTGCGCACCAGCAGCGTCATCAGGTCCGACCGGCTGCCGTGGGTGATCCAGGTCTTCGCCCCGGTGACGCGGTAGGTGTCGCCGTCCAGCACCGCGCGGGTGCGCAGGCTGCCCAGGTCGGAGCCGGTGTTGGGCTCGGTGAAGACGGCGGTCGGCAGGATCTCGCCGGACGCGAGGCGCGGCAGCCAGCGCGCCCGCTGCTCGGCGGTGCCGCCCAGGCGGATCAGCTCGGCGGCGATCTCCGCCCGGGTGCCCAGCGAGCCGACGCCGATGTAGCCGCGCGACAGCTCCTCCGTCACCACGCACATGGCGAGCTTGCCCATGCCGAGCCCGCCGTCCTCCTCCGGCACGGTCAGGCCGAAGACGCCCATCTCGGCCATCTGCTCGACGACCGGCATCGGGATCAGCTCGTCCTTCAGGTGCCACTCGTGGGCGTGCGGCTCCACCACGTCGGCGACGAAGCGGCGGAACTGCTCGCGCACCATGTCGAGCGCCTCGTCCTCCAGCGCCGCCTCGCCGAAGCCGCCCCCATGCAGCGCGTCGGCCAGCAGCTCGGCGATGCGCAGCCGCAGGGTGGAGGCGTTGCCGGCGGCGATCAGCCGGCGCACCGCGTCGGTGCGGAAGGCGGCGCGCTCCGCGTCGTCCAGCCCGAAATCGGCGGGGCGGACCATCTCGCCCTGGCTCATCGCCAGACCGCCGTCGAGCTGGGCCAGATACTCGCCGAAGGCGGCCTGGAGCATGCAGGCCTCCAGCTCGCCCAGCCGGCCGGCCCGGTCCAGCCGCTCCGCCCAGCCCTGCATCTGGCGCAGCGCCTCGGCGTAGGTCGCCACCCAGGCGAAGCCGTGCGCCGCCACCTGATGGCGGTCGAGCGCCGCCGCATCGACGCGCCCGTCCGGCGCCACCAGCGCGGCGACGCCGCGCTCGGCAGCCTCGGCCAGCCGCGCCACCGCGTCGAGCGCCGCCGCCGTGGTGGACAACAGGTCGGCCAGCGGATCAGACAGCGGAAGCGGGCCGTTGGAGGTTGGGGTGGACGACATGGCGCGTTTCCTCGGTGCGTGTTGTTTTGGTGTTGTTCTTGCTCAGTCCGCCGCGATCGTCTCGCGGGGCGGGAGGGACGCGGCGATCCCGGCGAAGGCCCGCTCCACCAGCCGGCGCTGGTCGGCCTCGTGGTCGCCGTGGAAGCTGCCGGCGGGCGACGCCGCCTCGTCACGGGCCACGCAGCCGACGCGCGGTTCGGCGCAGCCGGCGGCCGCGCGCAACGCCTCCAAGCGGCGGTCCAGATAGGTCCAGGCGCCGAGGTTGCACGGCTCCTCCTGCACCCAGACGCAGGACGCGCCCGGCCAGCGACGGAACAGCGCCGACAGCGCAGCGGCGGGCAGAGGGTACAGCATTTCCAGCCGGACCACCGCCACATCCTCCGCCCCACACTCGGCCCGCTCGCGCTCCAGCTCGTAGGCCAGTTTGCCGCTGCACAGCAGGATGCGCTCGACCCGCGCCCCGGCGGTGACAATCACCGGTTGGAAAGCGGTGCCCGGCGCGCAGTCGGCCAGGGTCGACACGGCGGCGGGCAGGCGCAGCAGCGTCTTCGGGCTCAGCACCACCAGCGGCTTGCGGTCGCGGCGCAGCATCTGCCGGCGCAGCAGGTGGAAGTAGTTGGCTGGGGTCGAGGGGTGGGCGACGCGGATGTTGTCGCGCGCCGCCATCTGGAGGAAGCGTTCCGGCCGGGCGGAGGAATGCTCCGGCCCCTGCCCCTCCAGCCCGTGCGGCAACAGGATGACGAGGCCGGAGGGCTGGCGCCACTTGTCCTCGGCGCTGACGATGAACTGGTCGATCATGATCTGCGCGCCGTTGGCGAAGTCGCCGAACTGCGCCTCCCAGATCACCAGCGCGTCGGGCCGCTCCAGGCTGTAGCCGTATTCAAAGCCGAGGACGGCGTATTCCGACAGCGGGCTGTTGACCACGTCGAACCGCGCCTGCTCGACACCCAGATGGTTCAGGCTGACGTGGCGGCGCCCGGTGACGGTGTCGGTCAGCGCGAAATGGCGGTGCGAGAAGGCGCCGCGCACCACGTCCTGGCCGGTCAGCCGCACCGGCGTGCCCTCGGCCAGCAGCGTGGCGAAGGCCAGCGCCTCGCCGGTCGCCCAGTCCAGCGGCTCCTCGGCGCGGCGGCGGATGACGCGCTCCACCTTGCGGTCCACGGCAAGCCCGTCGGGAATGGCGGCCAGCGCCGCCAGCAGCCCGCGCAGCCGGTCGTCGGTAACCCCGCTGTCCGGTTCGGCGGGAACCGCGCCGGCCGGGGCGAAGGGCGCCCAGCGTCCTCCGGGGAAGCCGTCGTGGTTCGGCCGGTGGTCGGAGGCCGCGGCCAGCGCCTCCTGGAAGCGGGTCTTGTGCCCGGCGGCCAGCGCCTCGGCCTCCTCGGGACCGACCAGCCCGTCGGCGGCCAGCCGCTGCGCGTAGAGCGCGCGGGCCGCCGGGTGGGCGTCGATCGCCTTGTAGTCGAGCGGCTGGGTGAAGCGCGGCTCGTCGATCTCGTTGTGGCCGTTGCGGCGGTAGCCGACGAGGTCGATCACCGCGTCGCGCCCGTGCGCCTGCCGGAAGGCCACGGCGAGGTCGGCGGCGCGCAGGGCGGCGTCGGGATCGTCGGCGTTGACGTGCAGGATCGGGCTGTCCACCGCCTTCCACAGGCCGGTGCAGTGGAGCGAGGTCCGCGCCTCCTCCCGCTCGGTGGTGAAGCCGATCTGGTTGTTGACGATGACGTGGATGGTGCCGGCGACGGTGAAGCCGGGAACGCCGGACAGTTGCAGCGCCTCCGTCACGCTGCCCTGGCCGATCACGCTGGCGTCGGTGTGCAGCAGCACGCAGAGCACCCGCTTGGCCTCACCCCCACGCTCCTTCTCCAGGTCCTGGCGCGCCCGCGCGCGGCCCAGCGTGACCGGGTTGATGGCCTCCAGATGCGACGGGTTGGGCGACAGGGTCAGCGCCAGCGACCGCTCGCCGAAGGACAGGGTGCTCTCCACCCCCATATGATAGGGCACGTCGGCGGGAACCGGCGGGTCGGCCAGGAAGGGGTGCATGCCCTTGATCCCGGCGAACAGCTCGACCAGCGGCTTGCCCAGCGCGTTGGCCATCAGGCTGAGCCGGCCGCGGTGCATGGTTCCGACCTGCACCTCGGTGACGCCCGCCGCCGCCGCCGCCGCGAGGATGCGGTCGAGCAGCGGGATCAGCGTTTCCATGCCCTCCGCCCCGAAGCGCTTTTTGGTCGGGTAGCGGACGCCGAGCAGCCGTTCGAACTCCTCCGCCGCGGTCAGCAGCGCCAGGGCGCGGCGGCGCGCCTCGGCGGGCGGCGTGGTCTCCGCCCCCTCATAGGCGTCGCGCAGCCAGGAGCGCAGCGCCGGATCGTCGATGTGCGCGGTTTCCAGCGTCAGCGTGCCTTGGTAGAGCCGGCGCAGGCGCGCGGTTTCAGCGTCTTCGGACACGGAGGATGCGGGAGGCGCGGCGCGGCCCAGCGGGTCGAGGGCGGCGGCGGCGTGGCCGCGCTGGCGGATTTCCTCCTGCCGCAGCGGAACCGTCGGATCGCCGGCCGGACCATCCGCCGGCATCCCGGCGGGAACCGCACCCAGCTCGTCGAGGATCTGGAAGACGGCGCGCCAGCTCACGTCCACCGACGCGGGGTCCTCGCGGAAACGCTCCTGCAACGCTTCGAGATAGGCGGCTCCGGCGGCGTTGAGCGGGGAGGACGGCCTAGACATGGCGCACACCGTTCATGCGATTGAACATCCGTCGGTTTGATGGCGGTCGAAGACCAATTGCCCCCAGCTTATCGACCCGACGCGCGGTGCGGAGCGCATGGCGTGCCTGTAACAGATATTCATTGCGGGCATAGCAAACCGTCCGCTCCCGCACCGGTCGGGGCGGGCCGCCGCGGGTTTCGGGTGAAACAGTTCGTACCGCTGATGGCTTGCCGCGCTTATGGCTGATATGCCGGCAATACGCATTCCGCTGTGCGGCCGCCTGATCCACTGTCAGGGTCACCACAGCTTCCCCGGCCACCCACCGGGGACCAAGCGCCTCGGACCGGGATCGCCTTGTCCGGGCAACAAAAATCTCGGCCATAAAAATCTCGGCCATAAAACTCTCGGGAGGAAGATCCACATGAAGCGCCGTCAATTCTTCAAGGGTGCTGCCGTCGTCGCCGGCGCCTCCACCCTCGCCGCCCCGGCCATCGCCCAGTCGGAGCCGACGATCCGCTGGCGCTGCGTGTCCAGCTTCCCGAAGAACATCGAGGTGCTCTACGGCAGCGCCGAGGTGATGGCGAAGAACATCGCCGAGGCCACGGACGGCAAGTTCCAGATCCAGGTCTTCGCCGCCGGCGAGTTGGTGCCGGCGCTGCAGGCGCTCGACGCCGCCAGCAACGACACGGTGGAGATGGCCCACACCGCCTCCTACTACTATGTCGGCAAGGACCCGAGCTTCGCCTTCGGCTGCTGCCTGCCCTTCGGCCTGAACACCCGCCAGCAGAACGCCTGGTTCTACCATGGCGAGGGCGGCAAGCTGCTGGAGGAGTTCTACGCCGGGCACAACCTGAAGGCGCTTGCCGGCGGCAACACCGGCGCCCAGATGGGCGGCTGGTTCCGCAAGGAAATCAAGGGCATGGACGACCTCAAGGGTCTGAAGTTCCGCATTTCCGGCCTGGGCGGCCAGATCCTGTCCAAGCTTGGCGTCGTGCCGCAGCAGGTCAGCGGCGGCGACATCTACCCGGCGCTGGAGCGCGGCACCATCGACGCCGCCGAGTTCAACGGCCCCTACGACGACGAGAAGCTCGGCCTCTACAAGATCGCGCCGAACTACTATTACCCCGGCTGGTGGGACGGAACCTCGCTCCAGCATTTCTTCATCAACACGAACCGCTGGAACAGCCTGCCCAAGCATTACCAGGCGGCGCTGACCTCGGCGGCGGCGCTCGCCAACGTCGACAGCGTGGCGCGCTACGACGTGCTGAACCCGGCGGCGCTGAAGCGTGTGGTGGAGAAGGGTGCCAAGCTGCGCGCCTTCCCGCAGGACGTGCTGCAGGCCAGCCACAAGGCGGCCATGGAGCTTTACGACGAGCTGTCGGACAAGAACCCGACCTTCAAGAAGTTCTACGAGAGCTACCGCCGCTTCCAGACGGACTCGAACCTGTGGAACCAGGCGTCGGAATACGCCTACGACAGCGCCGTCCTCCGCCTCGCCCGGCGCTGAGTCGGCACGTCCTCAACCATGACCGGGGAGCGGGGCCGCCGCCCCCCGGCCGTGGCATCGTCGCGCCCCGCGCGACCGGCTTTTTCGGGAGGGCCTGCCCACCATGCCGAGCCCCAACGCTTCCCCCTTCATGACGGCCCTGGTCGGGGCCTGCCGGCTGGTCGACGCGGTCACCGCGCGGCTGGGCAAGGCGATATCCTGGCTGATCGTGCTGGCGATCCTGGTGTCGGCCGTCAACGCGGTCGTCCGCAAGATGTTCGACATCAGCTCGAATTCCTGGCTCGAACTGCAATGGGTGCTGTTCGCCGCGGTGTTCCTGCTCTGCTCCCCCTGGACGCTGAAGGAGGACGAGCACATCCGCATCGACATCGTGAACGCGCAGCTCGGCAAGCGCGCCCGCGACACCATCGACCTGTTCGGCCATCTGACCTTCCTGCTGCCCTTCAGCTTCGTGATGCTGGTCACCTCCTGGCCCTTCGCCATCGCCTCCTACGCCATCGAGGAGCAGTCGATGAACGCCGGCGGCCTCCCGCAATGGCCGGCGAAGATGCTGATTCCTCTGGGATTCACCGTGCTGTTCATCCAGGGCCTGTCCGAGCTGGCCAAGCGCGCCGCGATCATGTCCGGCCATCTGGAGGACGACCAGCAGCGGGCCGGCGGCCATCAGGCGGCGGCCGAGGCCGAGGCGGAACGGCTGCTGGCGGCCGAACGCGAGCGCACCACCCACCCCGACACCCTTCCCAGCCGGTGACCGCGCGATGAGCACAACCTCCCCCACTCCTTCGCCGCGCGCCGTCCGGCTGTCCGTCATCTCCCTGGTGCTGCTGGCGGTGGTCGCCGTGGCCCTCTACGTGCTGCCGGTGCCGGGTGCCGCCGCTCTGGCCGAACAGGACGGCTGGCGCGGCTGGTTCGGCCACAACATGGCGCCGATCATGTTCGCCACGCTGGTCGGCATGCTGCTGCTCGGCTATCCGGTGGCCTTCGCGCTGGCTGCCAACGGGCTGCTCTTCGGCCTGATCGGCATCGAGATCGGGCTGTTCCGCCCCGACCTGTTCCAGGCGCTCCCCGAGCGCGTCTACGGCACGATGAACAACGACGTGCTGCTGGCCGTGCCCTTCTTCACCTTCATGGGTCTGGTGCTGGAGCGGTCCGGCATGGCCGAGGACCTGCTCGACACCATCGGGCAGCTGTTCGGCTCGATCCGCGGCGGTCTGGCCTACGCGGTGATCTTCGTCGGCGCGCTGCTCGCCGCGACGACGGGCGTGGTCGCCGCGTCGGTGATCTCGATGGGCCTGATCTCGCTGCCGATCATGCTGCGCTACGGCTACGACCGCCGTCTGGCGTCGGGCGTCATCGCGGCGTCGGGCACGCTGGCCCAGATCATCCCGCCGTCGCTGGTGCTGATCGTCATGGCCGACCAGCTCGGCCGCTCGGTCGGCGACATGTACGAGGCCGCCTTCATCCCCGGCCTGCTGCTCGCCGGTCTCTACGCCCTCTACGTCTTCGTCGTCTCGATGATCTGGCCCAAGGCCGCCCCTGGCCTGCCGCCGGAGGCCATCGCCCACCGCGAGCCGAACGGCGCGCGCGGCGTCTGGCAGCTCGGCCTGCTGGCCCTGTTCTCGGGCGCGGTCGCCACCTGGGTGATGGGCCGCACGGATGTGAAGTCCGGCGCCGACTACGTCGTGCTGATGCTGTCGGTGGCGGTGCTGGTCGCCTTCCTGGCGGCCGCCTTCAACCGCGGCTTCGGCGCGCAGCGCCTCGTCCTGCAGACCGTCGCCACGGCGGCGCTGACCGCGGCGGCGGTGTGGCTGACGGTCAACGACTGGACCACCCTGGCCCTGATCGGCGACTCCATCGCGGCGGGCGCGCTCTACGCCCTGGCGGTGGCGGTGGTCGAGCGGGCGACCGGCAAGCGCCTGATCTCCCGCATGGCGGAGCAGGCGACCTTCGTCATGGTACCGCCGCTGGCGCTGATCTTCCTGGTGCTGGGCACCATCTTCATCGGCCTCGCCACCCCGACCGAGGGCGGCGCCATGGGTGCCGTCGGCGCGTTGGCGCTGGCGGCCATGAAGAAGCGCCTGACCTTCGACATGGTGCAGCAGGCCACCTATTCGACGGCCAAGCTGGCGGCCTTCGTGCTGTTCATCCTGATCGGCGCGCGGGTGTTCTCGCTGACCTTCTACGGCGTCAACGGCCACATCTGGGTCGAGGAGCTGATGGTCTCCCTGCCCGGCGGGCAGATGGGCTTCCTGATCGCCGTCAGCGTGATGGTCTTCCTGCTGGCCTTCTTCCTCGACTTCTTCGAGCTGGCCTTCATCGTCATCCCGCTGCTGGCCCCGGCGGCGGATCGTCTGGGCATCGATCTGGTGTGGTTCGGCGTCATCCTGGCGGTGAACATGCAGACCAGCTTCATGCACCCGCCCTTCGGCTTCTCGCTGTTCTTCCTGCGCTCGGTGGCGCCGAAGGTGCCCTACATCGACCGCATCACGAAGAAGGAGACGGCCCCCGTCCTGACCAGCCAGATCTACTGGGGTGCCGTGCCCTTCGTGGTCATCCAGCTCGTCATGGTGGCCCTGGTGATCGCCTTCCCGCAGATGGTCATGCACTACAAGTCGACCGCCACCAAGCTCGACGACAAGCAGATCGAGGAGCAGTTCAAGGGCCTCGGCGGCGACCTCGACGACGACCTGCCGCCGCTGGAATTCAAGTGATCGAGACGAAGGAAGGGAGAGCGGCATGCGCATCGCCGTCGTAGGGGCCGGGGCCGTTGGCGGCGCGCTGGCCGGGTATCTCGCCGCCACGGGCCGGCACGAGCTGTCGCTGCTGGCCCGCGGCGCCCATCTGGCGGCGATCCGCGAGGGCGGGCTGACCGTGCAGACGCCGAAGGGGACGCTGACCAGCCGGCCGCGGGCCAGCGATTCCGCCGCCGACCTCGGGCCACAGGACGTGGTGATCGTCACGGTGAAGGGGCACGGGCTGCCGGCCCTGGCCGCGTCCTTCCCGGCGCTGTGCGGGCCGGACACGCTGGTGGTGGCGGCGCAGAACGGCATTCCCTGGTGGTATCTGTACGGCGCCGGCAACGGCGTGACGCCGGAGCCGCTGGAGGTGGTCGATCCCGGCGGCGCCATCTGGTCGGCCATCGGGCCGGAGCGGGTCGCCGCCTGTGTGATGGAGGTGCTGCCCGCCCGCATCGTCGAGCCCGGCACCGTCGCCCACACCGCCCTGCCGGTGCTGGCCTTCGGCGCCCCCCGGCCCGGCGACTACTCGGAAAAGCTGGCGGCCCTGGCCGACTCCTTCAACGCGGCCGGCGCCACCGCCCGCCTGCCCGCCGACATCCGCGTGCCGCTGTGGAGCAAGCTGATGCTCAATATGGCGGTCGGCCCGACCAGCGTGCTGACCGGCGCCACCATGGGCGCCATGGAGCAGGCCCCCGGGATGGCCGCCGTCCAGGGCCGACTGATGCGCGAATGCCTGAATGTGGCCCGCGCCTGGGGCGTCGCCCTGCCCGACGACATCGACGAGCGGCTGAGCCGGGGCAGCGGCGTGCCCGGCCACAAGCCGTCGATGCTCCAGGATTTCGAGGCGGGGCGCAGCATGGAGATCGACCCCATCGTGACCGCCGTCCTCGACCTGGCCCGCCGCCGCGGCGTGCCGGTGCCGACCATTGAAACATTGTGGGCGCTGACCGCCCTGAAGGAGCGGGTGGCGCGCGCCTGAGCGCACTCGCCCCCACCCTAGCCCTCCCCCGCTGTCGCAGGGGAGGGGACTGCCGCCGCTTCGCGAAGATCCCCCTCCCCTGCGCAGCGGGGGAGGGTCGGGGTGGGGGCAAGGACCAGCGCCACCAAAGAACGTCCCCGGAGAAAAAACGACATGTCCCCCGCTTCCGATCGCATCACCAATTTCATCGCCGGCTCCTGGCGTCCGGGCCGTAACCGGCTCGACATCTTCAACCCGTCGAACCTCGACGAACTGGCCGGTTCCTACTCGCTGGCCGGCGCCGACGATGTGACGGAAGCCGTGGCCGCGGCGCGCGGCGCACAGCCGCAATGGCGCGCCGCCACGGTGGAGCAGCGCTCGCTGGTGCTCGACGCCATCTCCCGCGCGCTGTTCGACCGCAAGGACGAGCTGGCCCGCATCGCCGCGACCGAGGGCGGCAAGACCATCCCCGACGCGCTGGGCGAGATCACCCGCGCCGCCCACCTCGCCCGCTTCTTCGCCGCCGAGGCGCTGCGCGCGCCCGGCGAGACGCTGGGCTCGGTCCGGCCCGGAGTCGAGGTCGACGTGACGCGCGAGCCGGTCGGCGTCATCGGCCTCGTCACGCCGTGGAACTTCCCGGTCGCCACGCCGATGTGGAAGATCGCCCCGGCACTGGCCTTCGGCAACGCGGTGATCTGGAAGCCGTCGGAGAAGACCCCCGGCATCTCCATCGCCGTCACCCGCCTCATCGCGGAGGCGCTGGAGGCCCACGGCATGCCCAGCAGCCTGTTCAATCTGGTGATCGGCGCCGGCCCCAACGTCGGCGCCGCTGTGGTCGACGCGGTGGACGCCGTGTCCTTCACCGGCTCCGTCAACACCGGGCGGCGCATCGCCGTGCGCTGCGCCGAGCGGATGATCCGCGTCCAGCTGGAGCTGGGCGGCCAGAACCCGCTGGTCGTGCTGGGCGACGCCGACCCGGAGCGCGCCGCCGAGATCGGCGTCAACAGCGCCTATTTCCACGCCGGCCAGCGCTGCACCGCCACCGGCCGCTTCATCGTCGAGGATTCGATCCACGACGCCTTCGTCACCGCGATGACGGAGCGGATGGCGGCGCTGCGCGTCGGCCACGCCCTGCAGCCGGAGACGCAGATCGGCCCGGTCATCGATGAGTTCCAGCTCACCAAGAATCTGCAATACATCGACACCGGCCTGAAGGAAGGCGCGCAGTTGGCGTCCGGCGGCGGGCGGCTGGACCGGCCGACGCGCGGCTGGTTCCTCGCCCCGACCCTGTTCACCGAGACCAGCAACGCCATGACCATCAACCGGGAAGAGGTCTTCGGCCCGGTCGCCAGCGTCATCCGCGTCAAGGATTACGAGGAGGCCCTGGCGGTCGCCAACGACACCGACTACGGCCTGTCGTCGGGCATCATCACCAACTCGATGAAGCACGCCCGCCACTTCCAGGCCAACATCCAGGCCGGCATGACCATGCTGAACCTGCCGACGGCCGGCGTCGACTACCACGTCCCATTCGGCGGCCGGAAGATGTCGAGCTACGGCCCGCGCGAGCAGGGACGCTCCGCCATCGAGTTCTACACCATCATCAAGACGGCCTACCGCGCGCTGTGACGCCGAACCGAAGCCCTGGGAGAGCTCCCTTGTCCAACCACACCCTGACCGCCGGGCGGCCGGACTTCGCGACGGCCGTGCTCGCCCCCATCCACGCCATCGTCGGCGACCGCGGGCTGATCACCGATCCCGGCACCATGCAGCCCTTCATGGAATCCTGGCGCGACGGCTGGGTCGGCCGCTCCCCCGCCGTGGTCCTGCCCGACAGCACCGAGGCGCTGGCCGCGGTGGTGCGCATCTGCGCGGAGACGCGCACCCCCATCGTGCCCCAGGGCGGCAACACCGGCCTGACCGGGGCCAGCCAGCCGCACGCCGACGGGACGGAAATCGTCCTCTCGACCAACCGGCTGAACCGCATCCGCGAGATCGACATCGACAACGACACGATGACGGTGGAGGCCGGCTGCATCCTCGCCAACATCCAGAACGCGGCGCGCGACATCGGCCGGCTGTTCCCGATGAGCCTCGCCGCCGAGGGCTCCTGCCAGATCGGCGGCAACATCGCCACCAACGCCGGCGGCGTGCAGGTCGTGCGCTACGGCAACATGCGCAACCTCGTCGCCGGGCTGGAGGTCGTGCTGCCCGACGGGCGGATCTGGGACGGGCTGCGCGGGCTGCGCAAGGACAACGCCGGTTACGACATGAAGCAGATCTTCATCGGGTCGGAGGGCACGCTCGGCATTGTCACCGCCGCGGTGCTGAAGCTGTCGCCGCTGCCGCGCGCCACCGCCACGGCGCTGGTCGCGGTGTCGGCGCCCAGCGACGCCGTCGATCTGCTGACCCGCGCCAAGGGTGTGGCCGGCGACCGCATCATCACCTTCGAGCTGATCCAGCGCGACTGCATCGACGTGGCCCGCCGCCATGTCCCGGACGTGCCCGATCCGCTGCGCGACCGCTACCCCTGGTACGTGCTGGTCGAGCTGGCCGACCAGGACGGCGGCAACCGCCTGATGGAGATGCTGGAAGGCATCCTGGAAGCGGGCATGGAGGCCGGCGAGGTGCTGGACGGCGTCGTCGCCGCCTCCAAGGCGCAGGCCGATTCGCTGTGGCGCATCCGCGAGGGCATACCGGAGGGCCAGAAGCGCGAGGGCGTGTCCTTCAAGCACGACGTGTCGGTGCCGATCTCCCGCGTGGCGCGCTTCCTCGACCGCGCCAACGCGGCGCTGGAGCGGGAATGCCCGGGCATCCGCCCCTTCGCCTTCGGCCATCTCGGCGACGGCAACATCCATTTCAACCCGATCCAGGCGGAGGGCGGCGACCCGGCCGAATGGAAGGCGAAGCTGGCGACGGTCAACGCCATCGTCCACGACATCGTCGTCGAGCTGGGCGGTTCCATCTCCGCCGAGCACGGCATCGGGCGGCTGCGCATCGACGAGATGCCGCGCTACAAGTCCCCGGTCGAGCTGGACATGATGGCAACGCTGAAGCGCGCCTTCGATCCGCACAACATCATGAATCCCGGCAAGATCCTGCGCGCCTGAGCGCGGTTCCGCCAGTCTAGGATTAATCCCATGAAGGTCCTCGTCCCGGTCAAGCGGGTGGTCGATTACAACGTCAAGATCCGCGTCAAGGCGGACGGTTCCGGCGTTGAGACCGCCAACGTGAAGATGAGCATGAACCCCTTCGACGAGATCGCCGTCGAGGAGGCCGTCCGCCTCAAGGAAGCCGGCAAGGCGACCGAGGTCATCGTGGTCACCGTCGGCCCGACGGCGGCCCAAGAGACGCTGCGCACCGGCCTCGCCATGGGCGCCGACCGCGGCATCCTGGTCCAGACCGACGCCGAGACGCAGCCGCTGGCCGTCGCCAAGGTGCTCAAGGCGCTCGTCGACAAGGAAGGCCCGACTCTGGTCATCCTGGGCAAGCAGGCGATCGACGACGACTGCAACCAGACCGGCCAGATGCTCGCCGCCCTGCTGGGCTGGCCGCAGGGCACCTTCGCCTCCAAGGTCGCGCCGGGCGAGGGCTCGGTCACCGTGACCCGCGAGATCGACGGCGGGCTGGAGACGGTGGAGCTGACGCTGCCGGCGGTGGTCACCGCCGACCTGCGCCTCAACGAGCCGCGCTACGCCTCGCTGCCCAACATCATGAAGGCCAAGAAGAAGCCCATCGAGACGCTGGCCCCCGACACGCTGGGTGTCGACGTGGCGCCGCGCCTGACCACGCTCAAGGTCGCCGAGCCGGCCAAGCGCAAGGCCGGCGTCAAGGTCGCCGACGTCGCCGCGCTGGTCGACAAGCTGAAGAACGAAGCCCGCGCGATCTGATAGGGCCAGCGTGCTCCGAAGAGAAAGTGATCTGACATGTCCATTCTCGTCATCGCCGAACACGACAACGCCACGCTGAAGGCCGCCACGCTGAACGCGGTCAGCGCCGCCGCCAAGATCGGCGGGGATATCCACGTGCTGGTCGCCGGCCAGGGCGCCCAGGCCGTCGCCGAGGCCGCCGCCAAGGTGGCCGGCGTGGCCAAGGTGCTTCTGGCCGACGACGCGGCCTACGCCCACCCGCTGCCGGAGAACGTCGCGCCGCTGGTCGTCAACCTCGCCAAGGGCTACGGTCATGTGCTGGCCGCCGCCTCGTCGGAGGGCAAGAACCTGCTGCCGCGCGTCGCCGCCCTGCTCGACGTCGCGGCGATCTCCGACATCACCGGCGTGGTCTCCGCCAACACGTTCGAGCGGCCGATCTACGCCGGCAACGCCATCGCCACGGTGAAGTCCGCCGACCCGATCAAGGTCGTCACGGTGCGCACCACCGCCTTCGAGGCGGCCGCCGCCAGCGGCGGCTCGGCGACGGTCGAGAGCATCGCCGGGACGGGTGACGCCGGTTCGGCCAAGTTCGTCGGCCAGGAGCTGACGAAGTCGGAGCGTCCGGAGCTGACCCAGGCCAAGATCGTCGTGTCGGGCGGCCGCGGCATGCAGTCGGGCGAGAACTTCAAGCTGCTGGAGGCGCTGGCCGACAAGCTGGGGGCCGCGGTCGGGGCCAGCCGCGCGGCGGTGGACGCCGGCTTCGTGCCGAACGACTACCAGGTCGGCCAGACCGGCAAGATCGTGGCGCCCGAGCTGTACATCGCCGTCGGCATCTCCGGTGCCATCCAGCACCTCGCCGGCATGAAGGACAGCAAGATCATCGTCGCCATCAACAAGGACGAGGAGGCGCCGATCTTCCAGGTCGCCGACTACGGCCTCGTCGCCGACCTCTTCAAGGCGGTGCCGGAGCTGGAGCAGGCGCTGTGACGCCATAGGCGTCGCCAGCTCCCCGGACGTCAGGCGCGACGGTCGGGGGCGTCCGGGAAACCGGCGCGGCTCCGCGCATCCACCGCCGCCACCGCCTCGGCGTGGCAGGAGGGAGGATGCCAGGCGAGGCCGCGCCCGACGATCCCGTCCTCCCCCGCCGCGTGCAGGGCGGCCAGACACACCGGGGGCACCGGGCCGCCCAGCAGCACGGCGCGGGCGTCCAGCCCGACGCGCCGCCCATGGACGGGATGATCGGCGCAGAGCAATCGGTCCGCCGCCGCGATGGCCGTCTCGGCCGCCGCCCCCAGCTCCGCCCGCAGCAGCGGCGCGGCGTCGAGCGCCAGCGCGCCGAAGCCCAGCGCGTCGATGACGGCGCTATCCCCGATCGCCGGCAGGCGCGGGCGAGACACACCGATGTCCGGCCCCTGCGGGGCGGCCACCGGCGCGCTCGCCCAGCCTTCGCCCATCATGCCCGACAGGCGCAGCCCGAAGCGCACCCCGTTGCCGCCCGCCGCCGTCACCAGCGCCGCCCCCGGCACGCCGTCGCCGGCCAGCAGCACCGCCTTGCAGGCGGCCATCCAGGGGTTGAGGAAGAACTGCCCGGCCTCCTTCAGGAAGGCGCAGACCGCGCCGGTCCCGCCCAGACGCGCCACCAGCGTCTCGGTCAGCAGCGCCGAGGCCACCCCGACGCGCCCGTGCAGCTCGTCCCCCTGCTCCATCGCCTCGCGGGCGATCCCGGTCAGCGCCACCGGCCCGATCCCCGCCAGCGCCGGTCCGACCGCACCGTGCAGCAGGCGCAGACGCTCCACCACCGCCCCGCTGACGATGCCGAAGCGCAGAGCAGGACCGCCGCCTTCGTTGAGCGGGCTGTAGGCGCAGGCGCCGGAGCCGCCCGCATCCTCCACCACATGCAGCCACATTGACCGCGACACCACCGCGGCGAGCGGGGTGACCACGCCGAAATCCTGCGCCGGGCGCAGCGTCACGGCACCGCTTCGCACCAGGGCCCGGGCTTCCTCCACCCCGTCGGCCATCCCTTCGAACAGCAGCGCCGCGGCGGCGGCGTTGAGGATCGGCGGACAGATCTCCGCCGGATCGGCGAAGGGCGGCCCGGCGTGCAGCAGCGTGTGGCGGTCCAGCCCGATCCGCTCCCCGGCGGTTCCGGTTTCCGTCCACTCCGGATCGGCGGCCAGCATCCGCTCCACGGCCCGCGCGGTGGCGTCGTTCATCGCGTGTGTCCTTTGCGTACAACCCCTCTCCCGTCCCGGGAGAGGGTGCCCGCGCGAGCGGGCGGGTGAGGGTCGTGCGAGGATCAAGGCACCGATCCTTGGCGGCACCCTCACCCTCCCACGCTCGCGCGTGGGCCCCTCCCTCTCCCGGGGCGGGAGAGGGGATGGTTCACCTCACGGCAGATGCAGGGGGGCGCGGCCGTAGCCGTTGCTGGCGTCCACCAGATGCAGCAGGTAGCGCAGGAAGACCGCCCGGTCCTCCTTCGGCAGGGGCGCGATGGTGCGGTCGTGGGCGCGCTGGGCCTTCTTGTCCATGCGGCGCAGCAGCTTCCGGCCCTCTGCGGTGATGGCGGCGAGCTTCATGCGCTTGTCCACCGGACTGGCCCGGCGCTGGATCAGCCCACGCTCGGCCAGCCGGGCCAGAACGCCCGCCGTGGTCGTGCGGTCGATGCCGATCTGGGCGCCCAGCGTCACCTGATCCAGGTCGGGCCGATCCACCAGGGCGGTCAGCACGCTGTACTGGACGGGGGTGATGTTGAACTCCGCGCACTCCTCCATGAACATGGCAACGTGGATCTGGTGCAGGCGGCGGATGAGAAATCCGGGACGCTCCGCCAGGACGCGGTACGCCTCTTCGATCAGGGGGTCGTCTAAGGTCATCGCGGGCAGTCCGTCGGAGCGGGTTCGGGAAAGCGGTGAGCAGAGAGAGGATGGCCGCGGGGCGGAGAATCGGCAACCGGGCCGGACGTCCGTGACCTCTAACCCATCAGCGACACATGCGCCGCGACGATCCGCCAGCCCTCGGGCATGCGGACCCAAGTGTGGCTCTGCCGCCCGACGCGCCCGGTGGAGGGGCGCGTGAACTCGGTGTTGGCGGTCGCCATATCGCGGCCGTAGGTGGTGATGACCGTGTTGCGCAAGCTCCGGTCCAGCCCCGCCGCCGGGCGGCCCTGGCGGAAGGCGGCGATGGCGTCGTAGCCGTACAGATTCTCGCCCACGCCGTAGCGCAGGGTCGCCGGGTGGTTCCAGAACAGCTCGTCCAGGACCGCCACGTCGTTGCCGGTCAGCGCGCGCTCGTAGCGCTCGAAGGCGGCGGTGACCTCGGCCACCACCTCGGGGATGTTGATCTCAGGCGTCATGCGAAGAGGTCCTCGGCGATGGCCAGAAGCGCGGAGTCGCTGCCGCGCGGCCCGATCAGCGACAGGCCGAGCGGGCAGCCCTGGAGCCGCGCCGCGGGGATGGAGAGTTGCGGCAGCCCGGCCAGACCGGCGGGGCAGAGGATCGCCAGCGCCCGACCGCGCTCCGCGTCCACCGCCGCCCCTGAGGAGCCGCGCAACGGCGCGATGCCCGGCGCGCTGGGCAGGACGATCAGCCCGTCCGTCCCCAGCAGGTCGTCCATCCGCCGCCGGATGCCCTCCCGCGACTCCGCCGCCGCGCGGGCAAGGGCGGGGTCGAGCGTGGCCGCCGCGGCGAAGCGGTCGCGTACCCCTGGCCCGAAGGTCGGTTTCGTCGCTGTGATCCAGGCGCCGTGCGCTGCCCAGGCTTCGGCGGCCTGGAGCGTCTGGAAGACCGGACGCCACTGGTCCAGCCCCTCCGGTGCCAGCGTCACGGCGTCCGCCGACCCGAACCGCCCGCGCAGCCGCTCCACGGCCGAGGCGAGGGCGGATCGCACCGCCTCCCCGGCGATGGCGAAGGCGTCCTCGGCGACCAGCAGGCGGCGGAAGGCCAGATCGGGCTCCGGGGTGGGCGACGGTGGCAGCAGCACCGCCCCGACACGGCGGAGCAGCGCCGCCTCCCACGCGAACCAGCCCACCGTGTCGAAGCTCGGCGCCAGCGGAACGGAGCCGTCCAGCGGAACCACCCCGTGGGTGGGCCGGATGCCGTAGAGGCCGCAATAGCTCGCCGGCAGGCGGATCGACCCGCCGGTGTCCGTCCCGATGGCGAAATCCACCGCCCCGCCCGCCACCGCGGCGGCCGACCCGCTGGAGGAGCCGCCGGGAATGCGGCCTGGCGCCTTCGGGTTCTCCGGCGTGCCGTAATGGGCGTTCTCGCCGGCCAGGCTCCAGGCCAGCTCGTCGGTCAGCGTCTTTCCAGCGACGCGCGCTCCGGCGTCGAGCAGCCGCTGCACGGCGGGCGCGGTCTCCCGTGGAACCTCGTGGGTGCGCAGCCAGTCCGGGTTGCCGGCTCCGGTGGGCAGGCCGGCGATGTGGAACAGGTCCTTCACCGCGAAGCGCAGTCCGGCCAGCGGGCCGCTTGAGGCTCCGGCGACCTCGGTCCGGCCGTAGGGGACGAAGGCGTTCAAAGGGTCGTTGGGCATGATGCGGGTTTGGGTCTCGTCAGAATTCCAAATTCCCTCTCCCCTCCGCTCTCGCGCAAACGACGTTTGCGCTGACGCGACAGGCGGACCTCTGGTCCGCCGGAAGCGGGGAGAGGATCAGGGTGAGGGGGTTGCGCTTTTGCCGGACGCACCGCCACGCGCATCCCCCTCACCGGCCCTTTGGGCCACCCTCTCCCCAGAGGGGAGAGGGTTGGAGAAGAGCTTGCGCAGCCAGTCTTTCAGCATCACCCACAGCAGATTGCCAGCGTTCAATTCCTTGGCGGGCTCGGGAGCGGGTTCCGGGGCCGGGGCGGCCACCGCTTCCGAGGACGCAGCCACCTCCTCTTCCGCCACCGGGGCGGTCGCGGCGAGCTTGGCTTCCAGGTTGCGGGCGAACTCGGCGGTCAGGCGGTTGGCGATCTCCTGCACGATGGCGCCGCGGCTGAACTGGGCCAGCACGCCGGTCAGGGTGAAATCGACGGTCAGGTCGATGCGCGTCCCCGGCCCGTCCTCCAGCACTGCGAAGGTCACGTCGGCCTTGGCGCGGGAGTTGTTCTTGGGGTCCGTGCCCTGGCCGTGGATGACGCCGGTGTGGGTCGCCGCGTCCATCGTCAGCGTGCCCTCGCCCGCGAAGGCGGCGGCGATGGGGCCGAGCTTCACGCGCATCTGCCCGAAGATCCGGTCGCCCTCGCGCGGTTTGGTCAGTGAGGCGCCGGGCATGCAGGAAATCACCTGCTCCACGTCGCCAAGCAGCGGCCAGACGCGGGCGCGCGGGAAGTTGACGGCAAGGGTCTGGGTCATGGTCGGCATGGGCTTATCCCGCGTTCGTGTTGCGCGCGTCGATGACGCGGCGGATGGCGTTGACGATCCCGACATAGCCGGTGCAGCGGCACAGGTTGCCGCTCATCGCCGTGCGGATCGCCGGGTTGTCGGCGTCCGGGCGGCGCAGCACCACGTCGCGCGCCGCCACCAGCATCCCCGGCGTGCAGAAGCCGCACTGGAGCCCGTGCTCGGCGGAGAAGGCCTCGCGCAGTTCCGCCGCCAGCGGATCATCGTCCAGCCCCTCCACCGTGGTGACGGACCGCCCGTCGCAGGCCACCGCGTAGGTGATGCAGGAGCGCGCCGGCTCGCCGTCGATCAGGATGGTGCAGGCGCCGCACACGCCGTGCTCGCAGCCCAGATGGGTGCCGGTCAGCAGTTCCCGCTCGCGCAGGAAGTCGCCCAGATGCTGGCGCGGCGGCACGCTGGCCTCGACCCGCGTGCCGTTGACGGTCAGGGAAATGGTTTTGGCGTGGGCGCTCATGACATCACCTGCGCGATGGCGCGCTTCAGCGCGACGGTGTGGGTCCGAAGGGCGATGGGGTCGTCTGCGGCCGGACTGCCGTCGAGATGCGCGGCCAGCGCCGCTTCCGTGCAGCCGTCCGCGAACAGGGCCGGGCCGTCGATCACCACCGGCTTGCCGGAGGTCGCCCCGGCGACGCAGCGCTGAACGCCGCGGGCCGGGTCGACCAGCACCGCCCCGGTGGCGTGGGAGAACTCGCCGGTCTTGCGGCAGACCTTGTAGTAGCCCCAGCGCGCCCGGTCGGAGAGGGCGGGCACCTGGATTTCCGCGACGATCTCGCCCGGCTGCAGGGCCGTCTCGAAGACGCCCAGGATGAAGTCGGTCATCGGCACGCTGCGCCGCCCGCCCGGGCCGGCGATCACCACGTCGGCGCCGAGCGCGGTCAGCACGTTCACCCAGTCCGCCGCCGGGTCGGCGTGGGCGAGGCTGCCGCCGATGGTGCCCCGGTTGCGCACCGCGCGGTAGGCGATCACCGCCGCCACGCTGGGAAGCACGCCGCGCGTCACGTCCGGATAATCGCCGTCCTCCAGCCGCGCGTGGGTGACGCAGGCCCCGATGACCAGCCGGTCGCCCTCCTGGCGGATCGTCCGAAGCTCGGCGATGCGGGTGATGTCCACCAGCAGCTCCGGCTGGGCCAGCCGCAGGTTCAGCATGGGGCCGAGCGACTGGGAGCCGGCCACCGGCCGCACCATCACGTCCTCGCGCGCCAGAAGCTCCAGTGCCGCGTCGAGCGTCGCCGGCTGCGCGTAGTCGAAATCGACCGCCTTCATGCCGCACCCCGCGTTTCGGCGATGGCGCCGAGGATGGCTTCCGGGGTCATCGGTGCGTTCGTCACGATGACTCCCAGCGGCTTCAGCGCGTCGTTGATGGCGTTGCAGATCGCCGCCGGCGGGGCGATGGCGCCGCCCTCGCCGATGCCTTTCACGCCGAACTCGGTATAGGGCGAGGGCGTCAGCATGTGGATGATCCTTACGTGCGGGACCTCGGTGAAACCGGGGATCAGGTAATCCGCGAAGGTGGAGGCGAGCGGCTGGCCCTCCGCGTCGTAGGGCATCCGCTCGTAGAGCGCGGTGCCGACGCCCTGGGCGACGCCGCCGTAGATCTGGCCGTCGACGACCATCGGGTTGACCATGGTCCCGGCGTCCTCGACCACCACGTAGTCGAGGATTTCGACCTGCCCGATCTCCGGGTCCACCGCCAACGCCACGGCGTGGGTGGCGTAGGAGAAGGTGCCGTGGTCGCTGCCCGGCTTGTAGCCGGCGGTGACCTCCAGCCCGCCGCGATCCACGTCGGCGGGAAGGAGCTGCGGCGCGCGGTACCAGGTGTGGGCGATCTCGCGGATGGTCACCGCGGCGGCCCCGGCCTTCACCGACCCGCCGTCCAGCACCACCCCGTCCGGGCCGGCCTGCATCAGATGCGCGCCGATCCGGCGCAGCCGCTCGGCCAGCGTGCGGCAGGCGGTGGCGACGGCGCCGCCGGCCATGACCATGCTGCGCGACCCCCAGGTGCCCGTCGAATAGGGCGTCAGGCCGGTGTCGCCGTGCACCAGCTTGATCTTCTCCAGCGGGATGCCGAGCACCTCGTGGGCGACCTGGGCGAAGGTGGTCTCCATGCTCTGGCCGTGCGACTGCACGCCGACGCGCAGTTCCAGCCCGCCGTCCGGGGTGATGCGGGCCTGCGCCTGCTCGTGCCCCGGCACCATGGGGATGCCCCAGCCGTGATAGACGGCGGTGCCGTGGGCCGACTGCTCGCAATAGGTGGCGAAGCCGACGCCGATCAGCCGGCCGTCCGCCTCCCCGCTCTTCTGGCGGGCGCGCCAGCCGTCCAATTCGATGGCGGCGACGGCGCGGCGGACGGATTCGGGATAGTCGCCGCTGTCGAAATGCTTCTTCGTCACGTTGTCGAAGGGCATCTTCTCCGGCGGGACGAGGTTTTCCAGCCGGACCTGCCACGGCTCCCGCCCGACGGCGTCGGCCACGGCGTCGATCATCTGCTCCATGGCGAAGCACACGCCGGTGCGCGCCACGCCGCGGTAGGGAACGATGGGCGGCTTGTTGGTGCAGACCGAGAAGGTGCGGCAGCGGTAATGCGCGAAGTCGTAGGGGCCGGGCAGGATGCTGCCGACCTGCGCCGCCTCCAGGCAGGCCGAGAAGGGATAGACGGAGTAGGCCCCGGCATCGACCCAGGCGTCGGCCTCGATCCCCAGCAGCCGCCCGCGCGCGTCGGCGTAGGCGGTGATCTCGTAATGGTGTTCGCGGGCGTTGGCGGCGGCGACCAGATGCTCCCGCCGGTCCTCGGTCCAGCGGACGGGGCGGTCGAGGCGCATGGCGATCCAGGCGGCTACGATCTCCTCGGGCTGGAGCAGGCCCTTCCAACCGAAGCCGCCGCCGACGTCCGGCGCCACGACGCGGATCAGCCCCTGGTCGAGGTCCAAGCATTCCGACAGGCCGGCGCGCACGATGTGCGGCATCTGGGTCGAGGTGGTCAGGACGAGCTGTTCGACGTGGCGGTCCCAATGGGCGACCACGCCCTTGCCCTCCAGCGGCACCATGCACTGGCGCGCCGTGCGGATGGTCCGCGAGACCTTCACCGGGGCGGTGGCGGCAATCTCCGCGATGTTCCCGCCGACGTTGGTTTCCAGGAAGACGTTGTCCGGCCAGTGGTCGTGCACCTTCGGAGCGCCCGGCTTCACCGCCTCCAGCATGTCGGAATTCACCGGCAGTTCGGCGTAATCGACGAAGACGGACGCGGCGATGTCCTCGGCCTCGGCGCGCGTGGCGGCGACGCAGACGGCCACCGGCTCGCCGACGAAGCGCACCTTGCCGTCGGCCAGCGCCGGCTGCTCCGACACCTTGAAACCAGGCAGGCCCGACACGGCGCGGATCGGCTTGACGCCGCCCGCCGCCAGATCCGCCCAGGTGAAGACGGCGCCGCGGTGCTCCTCCGGGATCTCGATGCCGGTGATGGTGGCGTGGGCGACCGGGCTGCGCACGAAGGCCAGCTCCTTCATGCCGACCAGGGCGATGTCGCCGACGAAGCGGCCCCGCCCGCGCAGCAGCCGGTCGTCCTCCTTGCGGCGGACCCTGGCGCCCACACCGGAACCGGCGCCCGAGCCGGCAGTGGAAACCTCTCCCATTCCCTGAACCCTCTCGTTTCTTGCTTAACCGCCCAGGTAGGCGCGCTGGATGTGGTCGTTGGCGAGCATCGCCTGCCCGGTGCCCTGCTCCATCACCTGCCCGCTCTCCAGCAGGTAGGCGCGGTCGCACATGTCGAGCGCGGCGTAGGCGTTCTGCTCCACCATCAGCACGGTGGTCCCCTCCCGGCGGATGTCCGACACGATCTCGAAGGTGCGCTCCACGAGGTTGGGGGCGAGGCCCAGCGACGGCTCGTCGAACAGCACGATCTTCGGGCGCGACATCAGCGCCCGCGCGATGGCCAGCATCTGCTGCTCGCCGCCCGACATGGTGCCGGCGGGCTGGTGCAGCCGCTCCTTCAGGCGGGGGAAGCGGTCGAACAGCCGCTCCATGTCCTGGGCCACCGCCTGATGGTCGCGGCGCAGATAGGCGCCCATCTCCAGGTTCTCGCGCACGGTCAGGTGGGGGAAGACGCGCCGCCCCTCCGGACAGTGCGCCACACCCAGCGCCAGCACCGTGCGGGGCGCGGCGTTGCCGATCTCCCGCCCCTCGAAGGTGATGCGGCCGGACGCCAGCGGCAGCAGGCCGCTGATGGCGCGCAGCGTGGTGGTCTTGCCGGCGCCGTTGGCGCCGATCAGGGTGACCAGTTCCCCCTCCTCCACCGTCAGCGAAACGTTGCGGAGCGCCGGGATCTGCCCGTAGCAGACGGTGATCCCCTCAACCTTTAGCATGCTTCACCCCCTGGCCCAGGTAGGCCTGGATCACGTCCGGGTTGGCGCGGATGACCTCCGGCGGGCCTTCGGCGATGATGCGCCCGTGGTTCAGCACGACCACGCGGTCGGAGATGGTCATGACCATGCGCATGTCGTGCTCGACCAGCAGGATGGTCACGCCGCGGTCGCGGATGCGCTGGACGACGCCCATGAAGGCCTCCGTCTCCGACGGGTTCAGCCCGGCGGCCGGCTCGTCCAGCAGCAGCAGCTTCGGGTCGGCGGCCAGCGCGATGGCGATGCCGAGCAGCCGCTGCTCGCCGTAGGCGAGGTTGCCGGCCAGCTCGTCGGCGCGGTGCGACAGCCCGACGAAGGCGAGGTTCTCCGCCACCGCCGCCCGCATCCGCTCGGTCTCCGCCCGCACCGAGGCGAGCCGCAGCAAGGCGCCCCAGGTCTCCGCCCGGCCCTGTCGGTGCATCCCGGTCAGCACGTTGTCGAAGACGGTGCAGCCGGCGAAGATGCTGGTGCGCTGGAAGGTGCGCACGACTCCCAGCCCGGCGATGCGGTTGGAGGACAGGCGCGTCAGGTCGGTGCCGCGGAACAGCACCTTGCCGCCGGTCGGCTTCAGGAAGCCGGTGATGACGTTGAAGGCGGTCGTCTTGCCCGCCCCGTTGGGGCCGATCAGGCTGACGATCTCCCCCTCCGGCACGGCGAAGCTCATCGAGGCGATGGCGATCAGGCCGCTGAAGTGAACCGCGACCTCGCGCACCTCCAAAATCGGCGCGGCGGATTCGTCGAGGGCGAGGCTCATGCGGAGGTCTCCTTGCGCAGGCCCAGCGCCGTCCCGGCGACGCGCTTGCGGCGGCCGGCGAACCAGTTCTTCACCGCCGGAACGATGCCCTGCGGCAGGAAGAAGACGACCACGATCATGGCGACGCCGTAGATGATCCACTGCACCTCGGGCCGCGCCACCTCGCGCAGCACCTCGGGCAGAATGCCGAAGGCGAGGCCGCCGACGATCGGCCCGGCCAGCGTGCCCTTGCCGCCCGTCACAACCATGATGACCATGGTCACCGTGTAGATGAACATGAAGACATCCGGATCGACGATGCGGATGTAGTGGGTGTAGAGCCCGCCCGCGGCCCCGGCCATGCCCGCGGCGATCACCGTGGCGACGACAAGATAGCGCGTCACGTCGATGCCGACCGAGCGCGCCAGCGACTCGTTCTCGCGCAGCGCGACCAGCGCCCGGCCGACCCGCGACTGCACCAGACGCTGGATCACCAGGAAGCAGACCACCGCGACCGCCAGCACCAGAAGGTAGTTGTATTCCTTCTTGTAGAGCGGGAGCACCCCGTCCCACGGCAGCCAGACCGACAGCGGCGGGATGTTGTTCAGCGCCATCGGCCCTTCGGTCAGGTCCACCCAGTTCAGCGCGACCATGCGCATGACCTGGGCGAAGCTGATGGTGACGATGACGAAGTAGGCGCCGCGCACCCGGAAGGCGAGCTTGCCGATCAGGAAGCCGAACAGCGCCGCCACCAGGATGCCGCCGAGGAAGGCGACCCACACCGGCTGCGGCCCCAGCACGAAGGATTCCGCCCCGCCGAGATCGAGGTCGAAGCCCAGCGACAGCAGCGCGCTGGTGTAGGCACCGATGCCGAAGAAGGCGATGTGGCCGAGGCTGAGCTGCCCGGTGTAGCCGAGCAGCAGGTTCAGGCTCATCGCCCCGATGATGAAGATGCCGGTCGAGGTCAGGACATAGAGGATGTACTGGTCGCCCAGCCACAGCGGCCCGACCGCCATGACCAGGACGAACAGCCAGGGGAGGAGACGCGTCGTCATCCGATCCGCTCCTTCATGGCGAAGAGACCCTGGGGCCGCACGATCAGCACGGCGATGATCAGCAGGAAGCCCATGGCGTCGCGGTAGCCCGACGACAGGTAGCCGGCGCCGAACTCCTCGGCGAGCGCCAGGACGAAGCCGCCGATGGTGGCGCCGGGGATGTTGCCCAGCCCGCCCAGGATGACGATGGCGAAGGCCTTCAGCGCCACCAGATCGCCCATGGTCGGCGTGACCACGAAGATCGGGCCGAGCAGCGCCCCCGCCGTGGCGGCGAGGCCGGAACCGAGCGCGAAGGTCAGCGTGTACATCAGTCCGCGGTTGACGCCCATCAGCGCCGCCGTGTCCGGGTCCTGGAAGGTGGCGCGCATGGCCACGCCCAGCTTCGTCCGGTTGATGAGCAGGTAGAAGCCGCCCAGCAGCAGCAGCGCCACGCCCAGCACGAACAGCCGGTTCATGCCCACCGACACCGACCCCAGCACCACCGGCTCGGTCGGGAAGGGGCTGGGCACGGACTTCGCGACACCGCCCCAGACGAGCTGCTCGCCGGCCTGCATGGCGATGCCAGCGCCGATCATCACCAGCATGGTGGTGTCAATGTCGGCGCCCTTCAGCGGGCGCAGCAGCGTGAATTCGATCAGCGCGCCCAGCGCCATGCCCAACAATGCTGCCATCGCCAGGGACATGAAGAAGTTCAGCCCCATCATCCCGGCCAGCATGTAGGCCATGTAGGCGCCGAAGGTGTAAAGCTCGCCATGGGTGAAGTTGACCACGCGCATGATGCCGAAGATCAGCGTCAGGCCGATTCCCAGCAGCGCGTAGGTCCCCCCCAGGACCACGGCGTTCAAAAGGTGCTGCAGATGCGCTTCCACCGCGTGTCTCCTTACTTCCCCTCTCCCGCCCCGGGAGAGGGTGGCGCCGAAGGCGACGGGTGAGGGTCGCCCGAGGATCAGCGCCTGATTCTCGGCGGCACCCTCACCCTTCCCACGCCTGCGGCGCGGGCCCCTTCCCTCTCCCCGGAGGGGAGAGGGCGGTGAAGCCGGTTACGGCATGGTCACCTTGCCGTCCTTCACCTGGACGACGTAGACGTTGGCCTCGTTCTGGCCGCTCTCCTTGCCCTCCGGGCCGTCCTTCTTGAAGGCGATGTCGCCGTTCACGCCGTCCAGCTTGACGGTCCACAGCGCGTCGCGGATGGCCTGCGGCTCGGCCTTGCCGGCCGTCTTGATGGCTTCCACGATGGTCATGATGCCGTCAAAGCCGCGGTAGCCCTCGGTCAGGCCGGCGAAGTCGTAGCCTTTCTTGTTCCAGCCATCGACGAAGGTCTTGGCGACCGTCGGGTGCACCGCCTTCTCCGGGAACCAAGGGGCGAAGAACAGCGTGAAGTAACCGCCGTCCGCCGCGGCACCCGCCTGCGCGATGAGCTGGTCGGGGGAGGAGGAGCCGCCGTTGGTGATGACCCGGTGCGGCAGGCGCAGCTCGGCCGCCTGCTTCAGGATCAGGGTGATCTGCTCGACGCCGGTGGTGACGAACAGCGTGTCGCCGCCCGACTGCTTGATGCTGGAGAGCTGGGCCGACAGGTCGGTGGCCTCCGGCGCCATCGTCTCGGTGACGCCGATCTTGACGCCCTTGGCCTGGAGCATCTTGCGGAACTCCTCCGCCGAGCCGCGGCCGAAGTCGTTGTTCACCGCCAGGAAATCGGCCTTCTGGATGGCCGGCTGGAAGTGGTCCAGCTTCTCCGCGAAGGACTTGGCCTCCATGGCGGAGGTCGGGGCGATGCGGAAGACCCACGGGTTGCCCGAGGTGGTGATCTTGGTCGAGGAGGAGGTCTCCACCACCATCGGCACGCCGTACTCCACCAGCTTCGGCATCACCGCCAGGGTGAAGGTGGAGCTCCAGGCGCCCATCAGCACCGGGACCTTGTCGCGCACGATCAGCTTCTCGGCGGAGGCGACGGCCTCCTTCGGGTTGCTCTTGTTGTCCTCGATAATCAGCTGGATCTTCTTGCCGAGAACGCCGCCGTTGGCGTTCACGACCTCCTCCGCCACCCGCGCGCCGTTGGCGACGTAGTTGCCCGACGCGGCGACCGCGCCGGTCAGTGGCTGGGTCACGCCGATCTTGATTGTCTCCTGCGCAAAGGCCACGCCCGGCGCCAGCAGCGCGGCGCTCAGCAGCAACGCCGTGGTCTTCATCGTCCGCATGTCGTCTAGCCCCCTCTTTTTGATTTGAACTCTCGGGTTATTCGGTCACCAGGCGGCGACCGCCCCATCGCTGCGGGGATCGGTCGCTCCCTCCAGCGTTCCGTCGGCATGGCGGACGATGGCGCCCGCATGCCCCATGGTGCTCGTGAACGGATCGAGCAGTTCGACCGCGTGCCCGGCGTCGCGCAGGGCGGCGACCAGGGCGGGGTCGAAGCGGCTCTCCAGCTTCAGCGTCACGCTGTCCTCGCCCCAGGTGCGGCCGAGCAGCCAGCGCGGCGCCGTGACGGCGGCCTGCAGGCCCTGCCCGAACATCGCGTAGCGGGAGAAGACGGCGGCCTGCGTCTGCGGCTGCCCCTCCCCGCCCATGGTGCCGTAGACCATGCTGCGCCCGTCGTCGAAGCGGGCCATCGCCGGGTTCAGCGTGTGGAAGGGCTTGCGCCCCGGCGCCAGCGCGTTCCAGCCGTCCTCCGCCAGTCGGAAGGAGGCGCCGCGGTTCTGCCAAGTGATGCCGGTGTCCGGCAGGACGAGGCCGGAGCCGAATTCGAAATAGACGCTCTGGATCATGCTGACGGCGCGGCCCTGCCCGTCGATCACCCCCAGCCACACCGTGTCACCGGGCTTCGCCACATGCGGCCAGGGCAGCGCGCGGGCGCGGTCGATGTTCGCCGCCAGCCCGTCCAGCACCGCGTCGTCGAGGAAGCTCTGCGCCTCCCGCCCCATGTAGGCCGGGTCGCCGACCTCGCGGTCGCGGACCAGGAAGGCCTGCTTGGTCGCCTCGATCAGCCCATGGATGTGGTCGAAGCCCTCGCCCTCCGTCACCCCCAGCCGGTCGAACAGCGCGAGGATCATCAGCGAGGCCAGACCCTGCGTCGGCGGCGGGTGATTGAACAGCAGCGCCCCGCGCACGCCCACCGACAAGGCCGGGCGGCGGTGCGCCGCGTGGGCAGCCAGATCGGCGGCGCCGACCGGCGATCCGGCGCGCTCCAGATCCGCCGCGATGGAGACCGCGAGCGGCCCGCGGTAGAAGCTGTCCAGCCCCTCCACCGCCAAGCGGCGCAGCGTGGCGGCCAGCGCCGGCTGCTTCAGTGTGGAACCCTCGCGCGGCACGGCGCCGCCCGGCAGGAAGGTGTCCTTGAAGCCGGGAACGTCCTTCAGCTCATGCAGCTTCTGGCGGGTCAGCCCCTCCTGGCTGGCGGTGACCGGGATGCCCTGCTCGGCGTGGGCGATGGCCTCCTCCAGGATGCGGGCGAGGGGTAGCGGCTCGGCCCAGCCGGCGCTGACGGCCAGCGCCTCGCGCCAGCCGTCGATGGTGCCGGCGACGGTATTCGCGGCCAGCGGCCCGCGCCAGGGCACGGTGGCGTGGCCATGGCGGCGGTAGAGGTCGAGCGAGACGGCCTTGCCCGCCCCGCCGCAGGCGTCGATGGCGATGGGATCGCGTCCCGGCTCGGCGATCAGCCAAAAGCCGTCGCCGCCGATGCCGGTCATGTGCGGGTAGACGACGGCCAGCGCCGCGGCGACCGCGACCGCCGCCTCGACGGCGGTGCCGCCGTCGCGCAGGATCTGGAGACCGGCCTGGCTGGCGAGATGATGCGGGGAGGTGACCATTCCCCGGCGGCTGCGCGGCGTGTTCAGCATGGGAACCTCAGGGAAGAAGGCCGTGGATCATCCGCGCCGCGGTCAGCCCCAGGAACAGGGCGAAGACGCGGCGCAGGACGCGGGTGTCGAGGCTGTGGGCGAGCCGCGCGCCGAGCGGCGCCATTGCCATGGAGGCCGGCAGGATCAGCGCCAGCCCCAGCAGGTTGACGTAGCCCAGGCTGAAATCCGGGCGGCCCGGCACGTTCCAGCCGGTCAACACGAAGCCCACCGTTCCCGGCACGCCGATGATGAAGCCGAGCGCCGCCGCCGTGCCGACCGCACGATGGATCGGGTAGCCGAACAGGGTCAGGATGGGGACGCTGAGCGTGCCGCCGCCGATGCCCATCATCGCCGACACCATGCCGATGCCGCCGGCCAGCCCCTGGCGCGGCGCGCCGCTCGGCAGCCCGTCGGCGATGCGCCACTCGGCCTTGCCGAACAGCATGTGCAGCGTGACCAGAACCGCCATTGCGGCGAACACCGCCGTCAGCACCGGGCCGCGCACCACGCCGGCCACCGCCGTACCCGCCAGCACGCCGAGGAAGATCGCCGGCCCCCAGGCCCGCAGCAGCTCGCCGTCGACGGCGCCGCGCCGCCGGTGGGCGCGCAGCGACGTCAGCGAGGTTGCGATGATGGTGGCGAGCGAGGTGCCGACCGCGACGTGCATGCGCACGGCCTCGTCCACACCCAGCGCGGTGAACAGGTGATAGAGCACCGGCACGATCACGATGCCGCCGCCCACCCCCATCATGCCCGCCGCCAGCCCGGCGAAGCCGCCGGCCAGCAGCAGCCCGCCGCCGAGGATGGGAAGCTGCGGCACCGCCGCGATCCCCAGCCCGGTCACGGGATGCCCCGCCACATCTGCAGAAACCCTCTCATTTTTATGGATATCCGACTTTTTCCGTTGGTTTCCCATCCCTTTGCGAACGCCGTGCCAACCGGCAGACCACTGCGCATTTCGGTTCGACGGGAGGGCCGGCGCGGCGCGACGCCGGGGCCGGAAATCGCCCGAATGTTGGGCAAACGGATTGAAGGAAGGGCCACTCGGCTCCTGGGAAATGGCCGTTATCCTTTTGAGAAAAAACCGACAATCGCGGATTCCGAGCGGGCCAGCCTTCCGCTTCATTCCTGCGCAACCTCTGCCTGCCGCGCGAGCATTAATCAGTACACTGACGATGTGAGGATGCCTGCGAAGGACCCGCGCCCGCCCGGCGCGGCGGCGACGGACCGCTTCCTGAGCCCTTTGATACCCCTGGTTTCCGCCTCGGCTTCTGTGTTCGTGCACAAATCGGTGGCAGGGTGCCACGCCGTGCCGCCGCGCCGTCAATCATCAGCATACTGCGGAAAATCGGGCACCGGCGGGCGGCGGGCGCATGCCGTGGTATGCCGTATTGTGCGTATTTTGACCACCAAATGCCCAACAGGCGGTCATTCGTCAGTGTGCTGAAGTTTTGTGCGGCCCAGCAACTCCGCCCTGCCTTGGCATGACGCTTGCTGAAAGGACGGCCAGATAAAAATCAGCGCAAGAAGGTGGGTTATGTCAGAGACGCACACGTTCGACCTCGTGCTCCGCGGCGGACGGATTCTCGATCCGGCCAACGGGCTGGATCTGGTCGGCGATCTGGCGGTCGCGAAGGGCCGCATCGCGGCGGTGGCGGAACGGCTGCCCGACGATGCCGCCGACACCATCCTCGATGTCTCCGGAAAGCTCGTGACGCCGGGCCTGATCGACACCCACGCGCACGTCTTCGAGAAGGTAACCGGGCGCTTCGGGCTGAACCCGGACATGGTGGGCGTGCGCTCCGGCGTGTCGACGCTGGTCGACCAGGGCGGGCCGAGCCTGATGACCCTGCCGGCCTTCCGCCGTTTCATCGCCGAGCCGGCGCGCTCGCGCACGCTGTGCTTCCTGTCGGCCTATCTGGTCGGCGGGCTGGAGGGGCACTATTACCCGCAGCTCTACCGCCCGGATTGCGTCGATGTGGACGCCACCATCCGCGTTGGGCGAGAGAACCGCGACATCGTGAAGGGCATCAAGGCCCACGCGGAGGTTGGCGGCGCCTCGCGCTGGGGCCTCGACGTCATCAAGCAGGCCAAGCGCATCGCCGACGGCATCGGCGTGCCGCTCTACGTCCATCTCGGCCAGCTCTGGCCGGAGGTGGAGGGCGGCGAGGCCGTCGATCCCGACATGCTGGTGGAGGAGCTGGTCCCGCTTCTGGATTCGCGCGACATCCTGGCCCATCCCTTCACCCGCCACCCCGGGGGCTTCATCTCCACCCGCACCGGCGAGGTGCACCCGGTCATCTACAAGGCGCTGGAGCGCGGGCTCACCGTGGACGTCGGCCACGGCTCGCACTTCAGCTTCGAGATGGCGCGGCGGACGCTGGCGGCGGGCATCCTGCCCTACACGCTGGGAGCCGACCTGCACGGCTACAACGTGAAGGCCCCGACGGCGGGCGGCGGCGACCGCGAGGCCAACCCCTTCTACGGCGTCGCCCCCTTCAGCCTGACCCATGCGATGACCGAACTGTTGACCCTCGGCATGGCGCTGGGCGACGTGCTGAAGACGGTGACCAGCAACCCCGCCGCCATGCTGGGCATGGCCGACGAGATCGGCGCGCTGACACCGGGCATGGCCGCCGACGTCGCGGTGCTGGAGGTCAAGACCGGCCGCTGGCAGCTCAGCGACAACAGCGGCGAGCGGGTGACCGCGCCGGAGATGATCGTCCCGGCCTTCTCGTTGCGCGACGGCGTGGTGCAGGAGGTCGACAGCCCGCTGCTGCCGAAGCCGATTCCAGTGGCGGCGTAAAGGAAGCTGTGCCCCCACCCTAGCCCTCCCCCGCTGGGCGGGGGAGGGGACTGTTCTCCCTCCCCTGCGAAGCGGGGGAGGGCCGGGGTGGGGGCAGCGTCGGCACCCGAACACCTCTCCATCCCACGAAGGACTCCACCCATGTCCGAAGCAGCGCTCGCCTTCTGGATGTTCGAGGTCCCGGCCCGCTGCCGCGACGCCGAGGGGCGGCGGCTGGGCAAGGCCCGCGCCCTGCTGCTATCCCACCCGCGGCGCCAGCAGCGCATGATGCTGGAGCTGGCGCACCATACCCCGCTCGCCACGGGAAGCCGCGTCGTCACGAGGCGCGCGGCCTTCGTGGTGGAGCGGTGCGAGGGGGAATCCGGCTTCGGCTTCCGGCGCTACGCCGTGCGCTGCGTCGGGACGCGTCCAACCCCGTGACGAAATGCGGGCGCGGCTGATCCACATCAAGGCGCCGGGCGCTCCGACGGCAAATATTAATCGAACGATTAATAACTAGCCTCGGAGACTCCCATGACCACCCCCGCCCACGCGCCGCAAGAGGGCCTGTGCGCGACGCTCCTGCGCGGCTGGCGCGGCGTCCGCTCCCTGAACGCGCTCCAGGCGCTGGCCCCGCACGACCGCGACCGCGTGCTGGCCGACGCCGGCCTGACCGACCTGACCGCGCCGTCCGTGCTGCGCGCCGGCCATGTCGACACGCTGCTGCCCGCCGCGATCGCGCTGCACGGCGTCGATGGCGCGACGGTGGAGCGGGACCGCCCCGACCTGATGAACGACCTGCAGCGCGTCTGCGCGCTCTGCCGCAGCACCCGCACCTGCCGCCGTCTGCTGGCCGAGAACTGCACGCGGCCGGAGCACGCACTGCTCTGCCCCAACGCCGACACGCTCGACGCGCTCCGCTGAGGAGCGCGCCGAACGCGCGCAAAACATCCCCCAAAAACTGCCCACGAAAAATCCCCAACCGTCTTCGTCGGAAAAGCGATTGACAGCGCCGCGACGCGACCGTTAGCATCCCTGAATAATTAATTGGCCGTATAATAAAACACGGGAACGGTTGCCGCATCGGACGGCACGCGTTCCCGCAACGGGCCGACGCGCCCACGCCGAGAGCGGCGGGGCGCCGACAGGGAATCGTCATTCGCCGTCATCGCGACATCACCGTCGAACGCGGAGGGAGAGATGAGAAACGTGGTACTGGGCGGCCTGCTGTTGACCGGCATCGCCGCGTCGGTTCCGGCGCAGGCGCAGGACACGGTCAGGATCGGGCTGGTCCAGCCGCTGACCGGATCGGTCGCCTACAACGGCAAGTCCGTGGTGGAAGGCGCCCGGCTCGCCGTCGAGGAAATGAACGCCGCCGGAGGCGTCCTCGGCAAGAAGATCGAACTGATCGTCGAGGACGGCCAGTGCACCCCGGCCAACTCGGTCAACGCCGTCGAGAAGCTGGTGCAGAAGGACAAGGTCGTCACGCTGGTCGGCGCCTTCTGCAGCTCCGCCACCGCGGCGATCATGCCGGTGGCCCAGAAGTACAAGCTGCCGCTGATCACCGGGGTGTCGTCGAAGGCCAGCCTGACGGAACAGGGCAACCCCTATTTCTTCCGCGCCGCCGAGACGGACGCGCTGATGGCGGAAGCCTTCGCCAAAATCCTCGCCAACGATCTGAAGCTGACCAAGGTCGCCTACATCGGCGTCAACGACGACTGGGGCCGCGGCGGGGTTGAGGAATTCTCCCGCGACCTGACGGCGCTGGGCGTCAAGACGGTGCTGACCGAGTATTTCGACCACGGCGCCACCGACTTCTTCACGTTGCTGACCAAGCTGCGCGCCGCCAAGCCGGACGGCGTGTTCGTCGCCGCGGAGACTCAGGACGGTTCCATCCTGGTCAAGCAGATCCGCGAGATGGGGCTGGACACCAAGGTGTTCGGCGTCGGCTCCTGGGCCACCGCGGACTTCATCAACCTGACCGGCGAGGCTGCGGAGGGCATCCACGCCGCCGTCCCCTACGCCTCCAGCATGGACACCCCGCGCAACCAGGCCTTCGTCCAGAAATACCAGGCGAAGTACGGCATCAAGCCCGGCAAGTACGGCGCCGCCGGCTACAACGCGCTGAACATCGCCGGGCAGGCCATCGCGCGGGCCGGCGGCACCGACGCCGAGGCCATCCGGGCAGCGCTCGCCAAGACCAGCTACGAGGCGCCGAACGGCGTCTACAAGTTCACCGGCAAGGGCCAGGCCTACGGCTTCGACGCGGTGCTGGTGCGGATCGAGAAGGGCGAACCGAAGGTGATCGCCTCCACCCCGGTGGACGCGCCGCACTGACCGGCGGACGCGCCGCGGGGCTGCCGTGACGGCACCGTCCCCGCGGCGCGCACCGATCCAACGCACCGTTTGTGCGGGCCTGCTTTTGCGAGAACGTCATGGATCTCTTTCCGCAGTTCCTGGCCAACGGGCTGGTGATGGGCGTGTTCTACGCGCTCTCCGCCCTCGGCCTGACGCTGATCTTCGGCCTGATGCGCGTGGTCAACTTCGCCCATGGCGAGTTCTACATGCTGGGCGGGGTCAGCGGCTGGTTCGTCACCAATTACCTGGGCCTCGACTTCTTCAGCGGCCTGATCGTGGTCGCCGCCTTCATGGCTGCCGTCGGCTGGCTGGTCGACCGCTTCCTGATCGAGCGGGTGCGCGGCCAGGGTGAGGAGCCGGGCATCCTGCTGACCATCGGCCTGTCGATCTTCCTGGTCAACGGCACGCTCCTGCTGGTCGGCCCGGCGCCCATGAAGGTGGCCGGCGCGGTGGCCGAAGGGCCGCTGTTCTTCGGCCCGATCGCGGTGACCAAGCTGCGCCTGCTGGCCGTGGCGGTGGGCATCGCGCTGATCGTCGGCGCCCATCTGCTGATCCGCCGGACCCGACTGGGGGCGGCGATGCGCGCCACCTTCCAGGACCCGATGGCGGCCAGCCTCGCCGGCATCCGCACCGGCCACGTCTACGCCGCCACCTTCGCGCTGGGCTGCACGCTGGCCGCGCTGTCGGGGATGCTGCTGGCCTCCATCTACTCCGCCCAGGCGTCGGTCGGCGGGCTCATCAGCCTGAAGAGCTTCGTCGTGGTCATCCTCGGCGGCATGGGCAGCTTCGCCGGGGCCATCGCCGGGGGCCTGCTGCTGGGCGTCGCCGAGGCGATGTGGGGCGGCTACGTCTCCATGGGCATGGTGGACGTCATCGGCTTCGTCCTGGTCATCCTGATCCTGCTGTTCCGGCCCCAGGGCCTGTTCTCGATCCGCACGGAAAGGGCCTGACATGACCCTGGAACGCAACATCCTCCTGGCCTTTCTGGCGGGGGCGGCGCTTCTGCCCTTCGTGGTGTCGGACCAGTACATCCTGCACCTCGCCATCATGGCGCTGTTCTACGCGGTGCTGGCGAGCAGCCTCAATCTGGTGGTCGGCTATGTCGGCGAGTTCTCGCTGGGCCACACCGCCTTCCTCGGCACCGGCGCCTACACGGCGGCGCTGCTGTCCACCCAGGCGGGCATGCCGATGTGGGTGACGATCCCGCTGGCCGGGCTGGTCTCCGCCGTCTTCGGCTTCGCCATCGGGGCGATCACGCTGCGGCTGCAAGGCCCCTATTTCGTGATCGTCACCCTGTCCTTCGCCGAGGTGCTGCGCATCGTCGCCAACAACTGGATCGCGGTGACCAACGGCCCGATGGGTCTCGCCGGCGTCGGTCAGAATCTCTTCGGAGACGTGGCCGTCACCGACAAGGCGGGCTTCTTCCTGATCGTGCTGGGCATCGCCGCGGTGGCGCTCTACCTGTCCTACCGCTTCGTCTATTCGAACGCCGGCCGGGCGGCGGTGGCGGTGCGCGAGAACCGCTACGTGGCGCAGTCCATCGGCGTCGATCCCTTCGGCACGGCCATGCAGGCCTTCGTGCTGGGCGCCTTCCTGGCCGGCTTGGCCGGTGGCTTCTACGCCCACTACATCTCCTTCGTCGGGCCGGAGGTGTTCCGCTTCGCCTTCATGGCGACGATGATCATCATGGTCCTGCTGGGCGGCAAGGGCACGCTGATCGGCCCGCTGGCCGGCGCCGTGATCGTGACCGTGCTGGAGGAATATCTGCGCGAGGTGCAGGAACTCCGCCTCACCCTGTTCGGGCTGATCGTCATGGCCATCGTCCTGTTCCTGCCCAACGGCCTGATGGGCTTCATCGCCCTGCGCCGCGAGCAGCAGGCCGCCAAGCCGACCCTCAACGCCGCGAAGGAGCGCACCGTATGACGGCGACCACCGAGCCGACCATCGACCGGCAGCCGCTTCTGCGCGCCGACGACCTGACCATGACCTTCGGCGGCATCACGGCGGTGAAGGACTTCAGCTTCCACATCGAGCCCGGCGAGATCGTCGGCCTGATCGGCCCCAACGGCGCCGGCAAGACGACCTGCTTCAACATGCTGACCGGCTTCTACGCGCCGAGCAACGGGCGGGTCCGCTTCAAGGGGCAGGACATCACCAACCGCAAGCCCCACGCCATCGCCCGGCTCGGCCTCGTGCGCAGCTTCCAGAAGACCAACGTCATGAAGCGGCTGACGGTCTTCGAGAATGTGCTGACCGGCCATTACATGGCGAGCCGCCAATCCCTCCTCGCCACCTTCTTCCCCGGCGAGGCGGTCCGCCGCGCCGAGCGCGAGGCGCGGGAGAGTGCCGCCGCCATCGTCGAGACGATGGGTCTGGCCCAACGCATGAACGCCCCGGCGCATCTGCTGTCCTGCGGCGAGCTGCGCCTGCTGGAGGTCGCGGTGGCGCTGGCCGCCAAGCCCAGCCTGCTGATGCTCGACGAACCCGCCGCCGGGTTGAACAGCCACGAGGCCGGGACCTTCGGCGCGGTGCTGAAGACGCTGATCGGGCGCAGCATCGACGCGCTGCTGATCGTGGAGCACAACATGGATCTGGTCATGTCGGTGTCCGACCGGATCGTCGTCCTCAACTTCGGCCGCAAGCTGGCCGAGGGCCGGCCGGCTGAGATCATTGAGAACCGGCAGGTCGCCGAAGCCTATCTCGGAAAGGCCGCCGCATGACGCTGCTCTCCGAATCCCCCTCGCCCTCCGCCATCGCGCAGGCCGTCGACGCGCCGGTCCTCGCCGTGGAGGGCTTGCACGTCGCCTATGGCTCCACCGCCGCGCTGCACGGCGTGTCGCTGGACGTGCGGGCCGGCGAGACGGTGGCTCTGATCGGCGCCAACGGTGCGGGCAAGAGCACCATCCTGCGGGCCATCTCCGGCCTGCTGAAGGCACGCTCCGGCTCCATCGTCTGGAACGGCAAGCCGATCGCGAACCTGCCCGCCGACCGCATCGTCGCCGCCGGCATCGCCCACTGCCCGGAGGAACGGCACGTCTGGCCGAACATGACGGTGCAGGAGAACATCGCGCTCGGCGCCTATCTCTGCCGCTCGCGCGAGGAGGTGCAGCGGCGCATCGGCATGGCCTTCCACCGCTTCCCCCGCCTGCGCGAGCGGTCGCGCCAGATGGCCGGAACGCTCAGCGGCGGCGAACAGCAGATGCTCGCCATCGCCCGCGCGCTGATGTCGGAGCCGCGGCTGCTGATGCTGGACGAGCCCAGCCTCGGCCTCAGCCCGAAGATGGCCGACGAGGTGTTCGACGTGGTGCGCTCCGTCAACGCCCACGGCGTCACCGTGCTGCTGGTCGAGCAGAACATCCACAACGCGCTGGGCGTCGCCAGCCGCGCCTATGTGGTCAAGACGGGCCGCATCACCGCCAGCCGCCCCTCGGCGGAGCTGCGCGGCGATCCCGACCTGCTGCGCGCCTATCTGGGCGGCTGAAGGCCACAGCGACGGCGAAAGGCCGTGTCACGAATAATTAAACGAACGACCGAACAATTCTCGGTCGCCGTCCTTCAGGAGGCAAGAGTGCGAACCAACATGCGAATTGGCATCGTCGGCGGCGGCATCGGCGGCGTCGCGCTGGCCGGCAGCCTGCTCCAGCGCGGCTTCGAAGTCCGCCTGTTCGAGCGGGCGCCGGGCTTCGGCGAGATCGGCGCCGGCATCCAGATGACGCCGAACGCGGTGAAGGTCATCAAGTCGCTGGGTCTGCTCGACAAGATGCTGGCCGCCGGCTTCCTGCCGCAGTCGCTGGTCGGGCGCAATTGGCGCAGCGGGCGGGAAAGCTTCCGCACGCCGCTGATCGAGACCTGCCCGGTGCTCTACGACGCGCCCTTCATCCACATCCACCGCGCCGACCTGCACGCCATCCTGGCCTCGCTGGTCCCGGAGAGCATCGCCAATTTCGGTGTGGGCTGCACCGGCGTGCGCCAGGACAAGAGCACGGCGGTCGCCAGCTTCAGCGACGGCAGCGAGTACGAGGCCGACCTGATCGTCGGCGCCGACGGCGTGCGCTCCGTCGTGCGCTCCGCCCTGTTCGGGCCGGAGGCGCCGCGCTTCACCGGCCACATGTGCTACCGCGCCGTGGTGCCGACCGGCGGGGTGGTGGATTACGTCAGCCCCGACGCGTCCTTCTGGTTCGGACCGCACAGCCACGTCGTGACCTACTATGTGCGCGGCGGCAAGGCCGTGAACATCGTGGCGGTCGCCGAGACCAAGGAGTGGGTCGAGGAGTCCTGGAACGCCCCCAGCAGCAAGGAGGAGATGCTCGGCGCCTTCCGCGGCTGGCACCGCAACGTGGAGACGCTCTTCAGCAAGGTGGATCAGGTCTACAAATGGGGCCTGTTCGACCGCGACCCGATGACGAGCTGGTCGAAGGGCCGCATCACGCTGATGGGCGACGCGGCACACCCCATGCTGCCCTTCCTCTCGCAGGGGGCGGCGATGGCGATCGAGGACGCCTATGTGCTGGCCGAATCCCTGAAGGGGCATGGCGGCGACGTGGCCTCGGCGCTGCGCGACTACGAGGCGGAGCGGCTTCCCCGCACCAGCCGCGTCCAGCTGGAGGCGCGGGAGCGCGGCCGGACCTACCACCTGCCCTCCCCGCTGGCCCAGGCGAAGCGCGACTTCATGTACTGGCTGCGCGGCCTGTTCAACCCGCAGGCCACCGGCATCCAGGCCAACTGGGTCTACCAGTACGACGCCCGCGCGTTCCGGCCGAACCTCTCCGACAAGCCGCGCCTCGTGGCGTGAGTGGGCGTCGCTTGCCCCCACCCTAACCCTCCCCCGCTGGGCGGGGGAGGGGACTGTCGCCGCTTCGCGAAAATCTCCCTCCCCCGCCCAGCGGGGGAGGGCCGGGGTGGGGGCAAGGGCAGCAACGAACGCCAGCCGCCGCAAGACATCTCCAAGGACCGACCATGACCAACAAGACCTACCGCATCGGCCAGATCGTCCCCTCCTCCAACACGACCATGGAGACGGAAATCCCGGCGATGCTGACCGCCCACGCGCTGGCGCACGGCACCCGCTTCACCTTCCATTCCAGCCGCATGCGCATGAAGACGGTGAAGAAGGAAGAACTCGCCGCCATGGACGCGGAATCCGACCGCTGCGCGCTGGAGCTTTCGGACGCCCGCGTCGATGTGCTGGGCTACGCCTGCCTCGTCGCCATCATGAGCATGGGCAAGGGCTACCATCGCGTCTCGCAGGAGCGGCTGCACGGGCGCACCGTGGAGAATGGCGGGGCCGCCCCGGTCATCACCAGCGCGGGCGCGCTCGTCGACGGGCTGCACGTGCTGGGCGCCAAGCGCATCGCCCTTGTCGCCCCCTACATGAAGCCGCTGGCCCAGCTCGTCGTCGATTACATCGAGCATGAGGGCGTGCAGGTCGTCGACTGGCGCGCGCTGGAGATCCCCGACAATCTGGAGGTCGGGCGCCACGACCCGTCCCGCCTGCCGGGGATCGTCGCCGGCCTGGACACCGCCGGGGTGGACGCCGTCGTCCTGTCGGCCTGCGTCCAGATGCCCTCGCTGCCCGCCATCGCGCAGGTCGAGGCGATGACCGGCAAGCCGGTGCTGAGCGCCGCCGTCGCCACCACCTACGCCAAGCTGAAGGCGCTGGGCCTGCCGACGCGCGTTCCGGGGGCCGGCGCCCTGCTCTCCGGCGCCTACTGAGCGGAGGATGCCATGACCAGCAGCACCTATCGCTACGGCGCGAACGTCCGCGCCAACGGCATCCGCCAGCATTACCTGCGCTACGGCGGCGAGGGGAAAACCCGTCCCGTCGTCATCGTGCCGGGCATCACCAGCCCCGCCGTCACCTGGGGCTTCGTGGCGGAGCGCTTCGGGCGCACCTTCGACACCTACGTGCTCGACGTGCGGGGCCGCGGCCTGTCGGAAGCGTCGGACGCGCTCGACTACGGGCTGGACGCCATGGCCGCCGACGTGACGGCCTTCGCCGAGGCGCTGGGCCTGCGCGACTACGCACTGGTCGGCCATTCCATGGGCGCGCGCATCGGCCTGCGCGCGGTCAGCCGCCATGGCGCCGCCCCGGCGCGGCTGGTGATGGTCGATCCGCCGGTCTCCGGACCGGGCCGCCGCCCCTACCCGGCGCAGCTTCCCTGGTACGTGGATTCCATCCGCCTCATGCGCGAGGGCGCCGACCTGGAGGCGATGCGGCCCTTCTGCCCGACCTGGACGGAGGAGCAGCTCCGCCTGCGCGCCGAATGGCTGCACACCTGCGACGAGCGGGCCATCGTCACCGCCTTCAACGACTTCCAGACCGACGACATCCACGCCGACTTCCCGCGCATCCTCTGCCCGGCCCTGCTGATTGCCGCCGGGCGCGGCGACGTGATCCGGCCCGAGGAAGAGGCGGAGATCCGCAAGCTCCAGCCCGAGTTGGCCGTCACCCGCGTCGAGGGGGCCGGCCACATGATCCCCTGGGACGACGAGGAGGGCTTCTACCGCGCCTTCGGCGCCTTCCTCGGCACCGCCGTCTGACCGCCCATCCGGAAAGGGACACGCATCATGCCCGTCAGTGACGCCGATATGGTCCGCGCCTGGACCCATGTTCTGACCCTGTCGAAGCTGAAGCCGCAGGAGGTGGTCACCGTCCTGACCAGCGACGGCACCCACCCGCAGACCCTGCGCACCGCCCTGATCGCCGCCTCCACCCTGGGGGCGCGGGTCAACCGGCTGGACCTGCCGCCGGTCAACGCCGAGCACGCCCACAGCCGCGACAGCCTCGCCTATCTCGGCACCACCCCGCTGACCGGAAACCGCGCCGCCATGGCCGCGCTGAAGGAAAGCGATCTGGTGCTGGACCTGATGACCCTCCTCTTCTCGCCGGAGCAGATGGAGATTTTGGAGAGCGGCACCAAGATCCTGCTCGCCGTCGAACCGCCGGAGGTTCTGGTCCGCCTGCTGCCCAGCCTGGAGGACAAGGCGACCGTCGGCGAGGCGACCGCGCTTCTGAAGGCGGCGAAGGAGATGCACGTCACCTCGCGCGCCGGCACCGACCTGCGCCTGCCCATCGGGGAGTTCCCGACGGTGCAGGAATACGGCTTCGTCGACGAGCCGGGGCGCTGGGATCATTGGCCGAGCGGCTTCGGCTTCACCTTCCCCAACGAGGGGCAGGCGAGCGGGCGGATCGTGCTCGACAAGGGCGATATCCTCCTGCCGATGAAGTCCTACCTGACCTCGCAGATCGAGATGACGGTGGAGAAGGGCTACGTCACCGCCATCACCGGCGGGTTGGACGCCGACCTGCTGAACGACTACATGGACGCCTTCGCCGACCCGGAGGCCTACGCCATCTCCCACATCGGCTGGGGCACGCAGAAGCGGGCGCGCTGGTCGACGCTCGGCCTCTACGACCGCGAGCAGACGCTGGGCATGGACGCGCGGGCCTTCGCCGGGAACTTCCTCTTCTCGCTCGGCCCCAACAACGAGGCGGGCGGGTCGCGCACCACCGCCTGCCACATCGACATCCCCATGCGGAACTGCACGGTCAGCCTGGACGGGCGCGACGTCGTCCGCGACGGCAAGCTGCTCGCCGGAAAGGAACTGGCATGAGTGTTTCGGAACAGGCCGTCTACGAGCGGCAGGGCTTCGGCCGGTCGCTGGGCATTCAGGGCCAAATCGGTTTGCTGATCGTCGATTTCGTCAACGGCTTCGCCGACCCGGCGGTGTTCGGCGGCGGCAACATCGCCCCGGCCATCGCCCGCACGGCGCAAGTGCTGGAGAAGGCCCGGCAGCGCGGCTGGTTCGTCGCCCACAGCCGGATCGTCTACGCCGAGGACGGATCGGACGGAAACGTCTTCTCCATCAAGGTGCCGGGCATGCAGACCCTGACCGAGCACGCCGCCATCAGCGCCATCGTGCCGGAGCTGACTCCGGTGCCGGGGGAGCTGGTGGTGCGCAAGACGGTTCCGTCGGCCTTTTTCGGGACCGGGCTGGCGCCGTGGTTGACACAGCGCGGCGTCGAGACTCTTTTGATCGCCGGAGCGACGACGAGCGGCTGCGTGCGGGCCAGCGTGGTGGACGCCATGTGCCACGGCTTCCGCCCGGTCGTCATGGCCGATTGCGTGGGCGACCGCGCCCTGGCGCCGCACGAGGCCAACCTGTTCGACATCGGCCAGAAATACGGCGACGTCGTTCCGGCGGAGCGCATTCTCGCCTTGTGAGACGCGGTCGGGGTTGAAAAGAGGATCAGGCGTTGCACCATGTTAGACTTTCCATCCGAAGAGTGCCGCCGGGAGTGAGATGAGCCGACCGATGAGCAAAGTCCAGGACAGCGCGCCCGTCGCCGACACCGCGCCGGAGAGTGGGCAGGCGCGGGGCCGGCCCGCGCGCGGCCGCCGCGCCGGCCCGGGCCGTCCGGAGGGCACCAGCAACGTGCGCGACCAGATCCTGGACGCCGCGGAGCTGGAGTTCGCCAACCTCGGCTACGCCGGCACCAGCCTGCGCAACGTCGCCGACCGGGCCGAGGTGACCCAGGCCCTCATCAGCTACTATTTCGGGTCCAAGCACGGGCTGTTCGAGGAGGTTTTCCTGCGCCGCGGCCGGAAGATCGCCGACGAGCGCATGGAGCGGCTGGAGGCGTTGCGCCGCGGCCCCGCGCCGCCACCAGTGCGCGACATCGTCTACGCTTTCCTGATGCCGGCGCTGGCCATGCGCGAGACGGAGGGGGGGCGGACCTTCATGCGGCTCCAGGCCCGGCTGCACACCGAGCCGCCGGAAATCTCCTACAAGCTGCGCAACGAGGCCTACGACGCCTCGACCCGCATCTTCGCCGCCGCGCTGAAGGAGGCGTTGCCGCATCTGTCGGAGCGGGACGTCTACTGGCGGATGACGCTGATGATCGGCGCCTATCTCTACGCCTTCTCCGACACCCACCGGCTGGAGGAACTGGCGCCGGGCATCTGCAACCCCGGCGACCCGGACGAGATCATCACGGAGATCAGCAGCTTCGTCAGCGCCGGCATGCTGGCTCCGGTGCCGGAACCGGCGCGGGCGCCGGGGCGGAGGAAGCGGGGCTAGTTTTTTGGAAAGTGGCTGCGGTGCGCCCCCACCCAAACCCTCCCCCGCTCCGCAGGGGAGGGCTTAACTCCTCCCCCCGCGAAGCTCTCGCGCAAACCAGAGGTTTGCGCTGACGGGGCAGGCGGACCTTCGGTCCGCCGAGAGCGGGGGGAGGTCGGGAGGGGGGCACCGCCGCAACCACTCACCACCCTCATCCCCCCCCACCCGTCGACCCCCGCGCCACGCAGGTCCCCGACAGCACCACCTTGCGCGTCGCCCGCTCCGGATCGTCCAGCCGCTCGAACAGCAGCGTCATGGCCGCCCGCCCGATCTCATGGACCGGCTGTTCGATCACCGTCAAGCCGGGGCCGACCAGCTCCGTCCAAGGCTCGTTGTCGAAGCCGGCCACCGCCAGATCGCCGGGAATCGTCAGCCCCAGCGTCCGCGTCGCCTTCACCACCCCCATCAGCAGCAGGCTGTTGCTGACCATCACCGCGTCCGGCATGGCGCCGGAGCGCCGGGCCTCCGCCAGCCAGCGGGCGATCTCCGCCTCCGCCGCCTCCGCCGTCGGGGGAACGAAGCGGGCCTCCGCGTGCAGACCGTGGGCGGCCAGCGCCGCCTGATAGCCGGCGTGGCGCTCCACCGCCGTGGTGCTGGTGTTGCCGAACAGGCCGGCGATGCGGCGGTAGCCCTGAGCGTGCAGGTGATCGACCAGCAGGGCGGCGGCCTGCGGGTTGTCCAGCACCACCGAATCGAAGCGCCCGGCCGGCGCGCTGCGGTCGATCAGCACCACCGGGAAATCCAGGTCGGCCCGGTCGAGCTGGGCCAGCGTCGCGCGGGTCGGCGCGAAGATCAGGCCGGTCACCCGTTCCTCCTGCATCAGCCGCAGGTACATGGCCTCCCGCTCCGGATTCTCGTCGGTGTTGCACAGGATGACCCGCATGCCGGCCTGGAAGGCGGCGTCCTCCACCGCGCGGCTGACCGCGGTGAAGAAGGGGTTGCGGATGTCCGAGACGATCAGCCCGATGGTCTGGGAATGCTGCGAGCGCAGCCGCCGCGCCGACAGGTTCGGGCGGTAGCCGGTGGCCCGCACCGCGTCCTCCACCCGCGCGCGCAGCGCGTCGCTGACCGGGCCGTTGCTGAGCACCCGCGACACCGTGGCGACCGAGACGCCGGCCTCGCGGGCGACGTCCTTGATTCCGACGGCCTTGATTCCGGTGGCTTTGACGCTGTCGCTCATGATGATCCGGTCACCGATCCGTCTTGAAACCGTTTTTGAAATCGTTTCCATCCATTAGGGCCAATCCACCGCCCCATACGGCACAGTCTGCCCGAAGGAGTCCGCGGATTCAATGCAAACTCCGTTGACAGAGGCCGATGTAATCGTTTTCAATAACAGCGCTGCAAGGACGACACCCAAGACCGCCCGGCGCCACACCGAACGGAGGAGACGGACCCGCCATGGCCCCCGACACCAACACCGCCATCATGCCCACCGATCTGCTGCGGCCCGATCTGCTGCGACTGAACGCCAGCCCCGCCGGCAAGGAGGAGGCGATCCGCGAGGCCGCCCAACTCCTGATCGCCGCCGGCTGCATCGATCCGGCCTACGCCGCCAGCATGCTGCGCCGGGAAGCGGTGGCGAACACCTTCCTCGGCCACGGCGTCGCCATCCCCCACGGCATGGTCGAGGACCGCGGCATGGTCCGCCGCAGCGGCATCGCCGTCCTCCAGGTGCCGGGCGGCATCGCATGGAATCCCGGCCAGACGGCCCATCTGGTGGTCGCCATCGCCGCCCAGTCCGACGCCCACATCGCCGTGCTGCGCCGCCTGACCCGGCTGATGCAGGACGAGGCGCGGCTGACCGCCCTGTTCACCGTCACCGACCCCGCCACCCTCGCCGCCGCCCTCAGCGAGGACGCGCCTGTTGCCGCCCCGGCCATGCCGGGCGGCGATCTGGCGGAGCGGTTCGACTGGGTGGTCGACTACCCCACCGGCCTGCACGCCCGCCCGGCCACCGCCTGGGTGGAGACGGCGCGCGCGTCGGCCGCCCGCATCCAGGTCCGCCACGGCGATCTGGTGGCCGACGCCAAGGCGCTGGTGGCGCTGCTCCAGCTCGGCCTGCGCGCCGGCGACAGCGTGGTCGTCTCGGCGGAGGGCGACGACGCCGTGGCGGCGCTGGCCCGCATGAAGGCGACCATCACCCGCCTGACCGCGCGCGAGAAGGCGGACGCCGCCGCGGCGGCGCAGAAGGTCCGCATGCCTGTGCGCGGCTGGACGCCGCCGAACCCGTTGCCCGCCGTGCCGGGGATCGCCGCCAGCCCCGGCCTCGCCATCGGCCCGGTGCATGTGCTGCCGCGCGCCACGGTGTCCGTGCCCGACGAGCCGGTCCCGCTGATCGAAGGCGGCGACCGCCTGCACGAGGCGCTGAGCCTGACCCGCCAAAATCTGAAGGCGCTGGCCGACGACACCGCCCGGCGCCTCGGGCCTTCCGAAGCGGCCATCTTCACCGCCCAGGCGGAAATCCTGAACGACACCGACCTCGTGACTCTGGCCTGCCAGCTGATGGTCGAGGGGCACGGGGTCGCCTGGTCCTGGCATCAGGCGGTGGAGCGCACCGCCGCCGGGCTGGCCGCGCTCGACAACCCCGTCCTGGCGGCCCGCGCCGCCGACCTGCGCGACGTCGGCCAGCGCGTGCTGTCGCGGATCGACCCGGCGCTGCGCACCGGCGGCGCGCCGGATCTGCCGGATACCCCCTGCATTCTGATCGCCGAGGACCTGTCGCCCTCCGACACGGCGGCGCTGGACATGGCGCGGGTGATCGGGCTGGCGACGGCGCAGGGCGGCCCGACCTCCCACACCGCCATCCTGGCGCGCACGCTGGGCCTGCCGGCCATGGTGGCGGGCGGGGCGGCGCTGATGGAGCTGGCGAACGGCACCCCGGCCATCCTCGACGGGCAGACCGGACGCCTGCACCTCTCCCCCGCCGAGGCCGACACCGCCGACGCCCGCGCCTGGATCGCGCGGGAGGAGGCCCGCAAGGCGGAGGAGGAGGCCCGGCGCGGCCTGCCCGCCCGCACCCGCGACGGCCACGAGGTGGAGATCGGCGCCAACGTCAACCGCCCCGATCAGGTGGCGGTCGCCCTGTCGCAGGGCGCGGAGAGCGTCGGCCTGATGCGCACCGAGTTCCTGTTCCTGGAGCGCGGCGACGCCCCCGGCGAGGACGAGCAGTACGAGACCTACCGCGGCATGCTGACCGCCCTGGAGGGCCGGCCACTGATCGTCCGCGCGCTCGACATCGGCGGCGACAAGCAGGTGCCGCACCTCCAGCTTCCCCACGAGGAGAACCCCTTCCTCGGCGTGCGCGGCGCCCGCCTGCTGCTGCGCAGGCCCGACCTGCTGGAGACGCAGCTCCGCGCCCTCTACCGCGCCGCCAAGGACACCAAGGGCAAGGACGCCAAGAGCAAGGACGGCGGAGCCCTGTCGATCATGTTCCCGATGATCACGGCGCTGGGCGAGGTGCAGGCCCTGCGCGCCGCCTGCGACCGCATCCGGGCGGAGCTGGATGCCCCCACCGTGCCGCTGGGCATCATGGTCGAGGTTCCGGCGGCGGCCATCCAGGCCGACGTCCTGGCCCGCCATGTCGATTTCTTCTCCATCGGCACCAACGACCTGACGCAATACGCGCTGGCCATCGACCGCCAGCACCCCGAACTGGCGGCGGAGGCCGACAGCCTGCACCCCGCCGTCCTGCGGCTGATCCGCCTGACGGTGGAGGGGGCGGAGCGGCACGGGCGCTGGGTCGGCGTCTGCGGCGGCATCGCCGGCGACCCGTTCGGCGCCGCGCTCCTGACCGGGCTCGGCGTGCGGGAACTCTCCATGACGCCGCGCGACATCCCTGCCGTGAAGGACCGGCTGCGCGGCAGCGACCTGTCCGCCCTGAAGGACGCCGCGCAACGGGCGCTGGACTGCGAGACCGCCGACGCGGTGCGCGCGCTCGACGGAGGCCCGGCATGAGCAGGCCCGAAGAGGACATCCGGCCGGTCGTCACCGTCACGCTGAACCCGGCCATCGACCAGACCATCACGGTGGAGGCGCTGCGCCCCGGCCATGTCCACCGGGCAAGCGCCGTGCGGCGCAACGCCGGCGGCAAGGGCGTGAACGTGGCGAGCTGCCTCGCCGACTGGGGAACGCCGGTGGTCGCCACCGGCCTGCTGGGCAGCGGCAACGCCGCCGCCTTCGAGGCGCTGTTCGCCGCCAAGGGCATCGCCGACCGCTTCGTCCGGCTGCCCGGCGAGACGCGCGTCAATGTCAAGATTGCCGACCGCGCCGCCGCCGACACCACCGACCTCAACCTGCCCGGCCTGACCGCCGACGCCGACGCGCTCGACCGCGTCCGCCGCACCCTGCGCGAGCTGGTCCTGCCCGGCACGCCGGTCCTGCTGGCGGGAAGCCTGCCGGACGGACTGCCGGCGGACAGCTACGCGACGCTGACGGCGGACCTGCGCGCCCAGGGCGCCCGCGTCGTGCTGGACAGCAGCGGCCCGCCGCTGGCGGCGGCGCTGGCCGCCCCGGACCTGCCCTTCTGCATTAAGCCGAACCGGCACGAGCTGGAGGCCTGGGCCGGTGCGCCCCTGCCCTCCACCGCCGACCTGCTGGAGGCGGCGCGCGGCCTGCACCGCAGCGGCGTCGCGGTCGTGGTGGTCTCGCTGGGGGCGGACGGCGCGCTGTTCGTGGCCGACGGCCCGGTGCTGCACGCCCGGCTGCCGGCGGTCAACGCGCTGAGCACGGTGGGGGCCGGCGACGCCATGGTGGCGGGGCTGATCGCCGCCTTCGGGGCGGACGCGCCGCTGGAGGGCATCGCCCGCCTGTCCGTGGCCTTCGCCACGGCGAAGCTCGGCTGCTTCGGACCCAACCTGCCGGGGGCGGACGCGGTCCGCGCGCTGGCCGGGCAGGTCGAGATATCAACGCTTTAATGAACGGGGAGCGGGCGACCGCTCGGGAGGAAACCATGGCGAACATGCTGGCCGTGATCGCGGCGGGCGATCTCAGCACCCAGGCCGTCCTGGCCGCCGAAGCGCTGCGCAAGGCCGCGGCGGCGCTCGGCCACACCATCCAGGTGGAGGTGCGCTCCAGCCTCGGCGTGCGCAACACGCTGCCCGCCGGGGCGGCGCAGGGCGCGCAAGGGGTCATTCTTGTCGGCTCCGGCGACCTGGGTGAGGAGCGCTTCGCCGGGCTGAAGCGCAGCGCCGCGGCGCTCGACGCCGTGCTGCGCGACGCACGGGCCGTGCTGGAGCAGGCCTTGGCAACCGCCCCGGCCCAGGCTCCGGCGCAACCGGGCACCAAGAAGATCGTCGCCATCACCTCCTGCCCCACCGGCATCGCCCACACCTTCATGGCGGCGGAGGGCATCCAGCAGGCCGCCCAGGCGCTGGGCCACGCCGTGCGGGTCGAGACGCAGGGCTCGGTCGGCGCCCGCGACACGCTGACCGAGCAGGAGATCCGCGAGGCCGACGTGGTGCTGATCGCCGCCGACACGCAGGTGGACCTCGCCCGCTTCGCCGGCAAGCGCGTCTTCAAGAGCGGCACCAAGCCCGCCATCAACGACGGCCGCGCCCTGGTCGAACGCGCGCTGGCCGAGGCGCAGCCGCACGGCGCCGCCCCGGCGCCGGCCGACGGCGTGGCGGCGGGCAAGGCGGAGCCGGCGGCGGCGCAGCGCAGCGGCCCCTACAAGCATCTGATGACCGGCGTGTCCTTCATGCTGCCCTTCGTGGTGACCGGCGGCCTGCTGATCGCCATCGCCTTCGCGCTCGGCGGCATCTACGTGTTCGAGGACAGCCAGCAGGGCACGCTGGGCAACGCGCTGTTCCAGATCGGGGCCAAGGGCGCCTTCGCGCTGATGGTGCCGGCGCTGGCCGGCTACATCGCCTTCTCCATCGCCGACCGGCCGGGCATCACGCCGGGCATGGTCGGCGGCATCCTGGCCGCCAACCTCGGCGCCGGCTTCCTCGGCGGCATCGTCGCGGGCTTCATCGCCGGCTACGCCACCAGCTTCCTCAACCGCAACATCAAGCTGCACAAGAATCTGGAAGGGCTGAAACCGGTGCTGATCCTGCCGCTGCTCGGCTCGCTGATCACCGGCCTCGCCATGATCTACGTGGTCGGCGCGCCGGTGGCGGAGGCTCTGGCGACACTCAGCGCCTGGCTGAAGGGCATGCAGGGCAGCAGCGCGATCCTGCTCGGCCTGCTGATCGGCGCCATGATGGCCTTCGACATGGGCGGGCCGGTCAACAAGGCCGCCTACGCCTTCTCCACCGGCCTGATCGCCTCCCAGGTCTACACCCCGATGGCCGCCGCCATGGCCGCCGGCATGGTGCCGCCGCTCGGCATCGCGCTCGCCACCAAGCTGTTCGCGAACCGCTTCACCCGGGAGGAGCGGGAGGCCGGCAACGCCGCGGGCATCCTGGGCATCGCCTTCATCACCGAGGGCGCCATCCCCTTCGCCGCCCGTGACCCGCTGCGCGTCATCCCGGCGCTGGTGCTCGGCGCGGCGCTGACCGGCGCCATCTCCATGGGCATCGGGGCGGAGCTGAAGGTCCCGCACGGCGGCATCTTCGTGCTGCCCATCCCCAACGCCGTCACCCATCTGGCGGGCTACGTCGTGGCGCTGGTCGCCGGGACGGTCACCACGGCGGTCGCATTGCGGTTCCTGAAGCGTCCGGTCAGTAGCGTGGTGACGGCGTAACAGCGCTGCGAAAGCGTCGCTGAGATGAAAACGTTTACATAACCCCTGGACAGAACGCCTCGTCAGCCCTATCTTTCTATTGCTGCCTCGGCAGCACGCTCTATAGGGCGTTTCCTCCCTAGACTCAGGCCACGCATGGTTTCCATGCGTGGCTTTTTTTTGTCCGATCTGTTTGATCGCCCAGGATGCGGGCCGGTCCCAAATCTCTCCCTTGCCCGGATCGGGCGAACCTGAGAAGCCGGAGACGAAAAGCACGAGGACCCGAATGCCCCGCAACAGACCGATCATCGCAGCGCTGGCGGCCACCGCGGCCCTGGCCGCCGGATGCACCGATGTGAAGGAAAGCCTTCCGTCCCGGACCGCCACCGAACAGCTTCTGATCTCCAGCGCCGCGGACAACGCCGCCAACCGCCTGCGGCTGGAGCTGCCGACGGACAAGCGGGCCTTCCTCGACACCGGCAATTTCGACGGCACCGACGCCAAATACGCCGCCAGCGCGATCAAGGAATCGCTGCTGCGCCAGGGCGTCCGCCTCGTCCCCGACCGGGCCGCCGCCGACACGATCATCGAGATCCGGCTGGGCGCCCTGTCGGTGAACCAGAGCAAGACGGTGCTGGGCATTCCCCCGATCACCCTGCCCGGCGCGATCACCCTGCCGGAGGCGTCGGTCTACAGCTCCACCGAGAACCAGGCGGTCGCGAAATTCTCCGCCTTCGCCTACGACAACCAGAGCGGCGCACTGGTCGCCTCGACGGAACCGGCCTACGGCCTGTCGGGGGAGCAGAGCTACCGGGCGATGACGCTGTTCTCCTGGCGCACCTCGCCCCCCTACCCCGAAGACACCAACTGACAACCCCGACCGACGCGGACATGTCCGCGCGGATTTTGCGTTCACCCAAAGCCATAGCCGCATTCTCTGGCGCGGCGGGGGGTGGACGCGTACCATGCCGTGGCCCCGCGGGGCGCGGCATCAAGCGCAAAGGCGACGGCACAGTGGACGATCATGGGGCGGAACAGGACAGCGGCGTCCGGCGATCGGAACGGCTGCTGCTGGCCCAGACGACCGCCCTGGAGCAAGCCATCGGCGGCGCCGGGCTTGACGAGGCGCTGGAACTTCTGGTGCAAGCGGGGGCCGAGCGGTTCGGCGGGCGCGCCGCCATTGTCCTGATGAGCGACGACGGTCGCTCCCTGCGCTTCGGCGTCGCGGCCGGCCTGCCGGAGTCCTACCGGCGGGCGGTGGATGGGACCGCGATCGGTCCGCAAGACTTCCCCTGCGCTCTGGCCGCCCACAGCGGAGAGCGGGTGGTCATCGCGAATGTGGCGCAGGACCCGCGCTGGGCATGCGGCCAAGCGCCGTTGCTGGACCATGGCATCGCCGCCTGCTGGTCCACCCCGATCCGCACCGCCACCGGAACGGTGCTGGGCGCCTTCACCATTTATCACGCCACCCCCTGCGCGCCCGGCCCGCAGGATCTGGACGCGGTGGATCGGCTGACCCGCACCGCCGCCCTGCTGATCGAGCGGGACCGGACGGAACGGGAGCGCCAGTCCAGCGAAGCGCTGCTGTCCTCCGTGCTGGAGCATCTGCCGGTCGGCGTCGCCGTCTACGACACGCATGGCCGCACCACCCGCAACAACCGGCTGATGCGCGACTACACCAACGGTTCCCTGCCGTCCGCCGACGACCGGGAGGCGTCGCGTTGGCATGCCTTCCACCCCGACGGGCGGCCGGTCGAACGCAAGGATTTCTCGGGCGCGCGCGCTTTGCGGGGCGAAATCGTGGTGCCCGGCATGGATTTCCTGCACCGCGCCGCCGACGGAACGGAGCACTGGACGCGCGTGTCGGCGGCCCCGCTGCGCGACGGCGACGGGCGGATCACCGGCGTGGTCGCCGTGGTCAGCGACATCGACGCGGAAAAGCGGGCTGCGCAGGGCTTGGCCGCGGCGCTGGACGAGGCCCGCCGCAGCGAGCTGGTGGCCCACGAGATGAGCCACCGCATCATGAACAGCTTCCAGCTTCTGCACGGGCTGGTGTCGATGCAAACCGCCACGGTCACCGATCCTGCGGCGCGCAAGGCGGTGGAGCAGGCCTTCTCCCGAATCCAGGCAATGGCGCTGGTGCAGCGCCGTCTGTTCGAGGCGACGCGCAACGACCTCGCCACGCTCGATGCGGCCGACTATCTGCAACGGCTGGGGGAGAGCCTGACCGGCGCCTTCATCGATTCAAGCCGCTGCACCCTGGTCATCGACGCCGCGCACGGAATCCCGATGCCCGCCGCGCAGGCCTCGTCCATGGGGCTGATCGTGACGGAGCTGGTGCTGAACGCCCTGAAGCACGCCTTCGGCGCGCACCAGCAGGGGACGGTGACGGTCCGCTTCGAAGCCGTCGAAAACGACCGCCGGCTGACGGTGACCGACGACGGGACCGGCCTGCCGGACGGCGCCGGCACCATGAAGCCCGCAGGGTCGGGGCAGGGCATGGGCATGACGCTGGTGCACGGTCTGGTGCGCCAACTCGGCGGAAAGCTGGAGATCGACCGCCCCGATCAGGGCGGCCGCCCCGGAACCCGCTTCGTTCTGACTTTTCCAGCCTGACCCGTCCAGCGTGTCGGGCGTCGAAGCCACGAGGTTCCGGGATGGCGCGGCGTCCTGATCCTTAGGCGACGGCTTCCATCGGCTTTTCGACCTTGCCACCGAACCCGTTTTCCAGCGCCCAGATGGCGGCCTGGGTGCGGTTGGAGGCGTTGATCTTGCGCAGCAGGCTCTTCAGGTGAACCTTCACCGTCGCTTCGGTGATGTTCAGATGATTGGCGATCATCTTGTTGCTGTCACCCTGCAGCAGGCGCTCCAGGATCTGCGTCTCGCGCTGCGACAGGCCCTTGGCCGCGGTCGGGCCGTTGGCGCTGGTGTTGGCGCCGGCCTTGCCGGTGATGAGGAGAGCGGCGAGGTGGGTCGGGAAGACCTTTTCGCCGATCATCACCAGACGCAGCGACTGCGCCAGCGCGGCCGGAGAAATGTCCTTCATCAGGAAAGCGTCGGCGCCGGCCTGGATGGCGTTGGCCATTTCCTGGGCGTCGAGGTGGCTGGCCAGAAGGACGAGCCGCGCGGTCGGATACTGCTCCCGCAGGACGGTCACGGCCTGAACCGTGCCGTTGGCGGAAGCCGGGTCCATCATGATGAGTTCGGGCGTGTCGCCCTCCATCATGGCCGACGGCGGTACGTCGCTGAAACTGGCGGCCTCTTTCGTGATGCGGAACTCCCCTTCCGAGAAGAGGGCCTTCATGCCTTCGCGGAAAAGTTTGTTGGCGTCGATCAGAAAGATGGAGACCGATTGCATCGTCCAGTCACTCTCGAAGGTGATTGAGATGAGCAACCCTACCCTATCGTTGGCGGGCCGGCTACCCGTCCGTTAGTAGAATATTAACCAATGAAGTCCGAGGCACGTCCTCCCATCGGGCATATGCCCTCCCCGGAAAGCCGGTCCAGGACGCTCCCGGATGCCCGGAAACTCCGAAAAACCACGCCTGAACAGGCCACTACCCATTTTGCGCGGGAATCGGAGGCCGTCTCGTTAATATCACGGCAACCATAATCGGCCATTGGTACAGTCATCGTAATTCATCGCTTGGATGGGTGCCCGACATGCCGATGGTGTCCATGTGGAAAAAGATCAGTCCCTGTCACTTCGTGATGCAGGACTGTCACCGCCGGATCGAAATCCGTTACCACGCCACCGGCTCGCAGAGCGGCTGGGGGGTCTACGCCGACGGGACGCTGGTGCAGCAGCGCGCCGCCTTCACCGAAGCGCGCGGCATCGCCATGGGGCTGGCGACCGTGGCCTGAAACGGGCCTTGCCCGCCTGATGTCACAGCGCGGACATTAGGCGGTTAACCGGCTCTTGAGACTGTTCCGCGCAGGATGGCCTTCGTCGCAGGAGGCCGTCATGACGTTCCGCCCACTTCCCCTTGTTTGGCGCCGGCTCGCGCTCTGCGCCCTCCTCGGCCTCATGGGGATCGCCTTCTGGGCCGCGCTGCAACCGCGGTTGGCGCCCAGCGGCCTTTACGGTTTCGACAAGGTGGTGCACGCCGGGGCCTTCGGGCTCCTCACCCTGCTCGGCATCCTGGCCAGCGCCGGCCGGCGCGCCGCCGTCCTGGCGGTGCTGGCCGTCTTCGCGCTCGGCGCCGCCATCGAGGTGGCGCAATCCTTCGTTCCAGGACGCGAGGCCAGCCTGTCCGACCTGGCCGGGAACGCCGTGGGAGTCGCCCTGGGAATCACGACCGTCCGGCTGGGACATCGCGCCATCCAACGCGCGCGCCGCGCGCGCCATGGAATAGTCACGCAGCCCGCGGCGTTTGCGTCCTTACCGGAGTGAGGGGACGCAGCGTCCGGATCGACAATCCCAAGCAGCCTCCTCCGTTTTTGGTTTTGTTCGTCTACCGAACTATGCTATGCCGAAAGGCAGGACATCTGGAGTAACGCTTATGGACTGGCATAACGAAAAGGCTAAGACCGGCGCCCGCGCCCTGGAATCCGCGTTCGGCGTGATGCTGACGGTCTGCGAGGCCACCGACGGCTGGTGGAACTGGCACGCGGAGCATGAGGGGCTGAGCTGGACCCCCGACGCCCGCTGGTTCGCCACCCGCCGCGAGGCGCAGGAAGCGGCGGAGGAGTGGGCCTCCACCCTGGCGCCGCAGCATCTGGGCTTCCTCCACCGCGCGGCCTGACGCCGCCAAGCGATGCGATCGGGGCGGTGCCGTTGACCCGCCCCGCGTCCGCTTCCACAATGGCCACCGTGCCAAGGCGACGGGAAGCGTCTGCGATCATCCCTTGGGATTGTCAATCAGGCCCAGGACGATGATGAGATGCAGCACGAGGCCCCCACCCTTCCCGGACTCCCGCTTCAAAAAGCCTTCCTGCCGCCCGAGGCCACTCTGGTGGCGGTCGGAGCCGGTGCCGGGCGTTGGGCGGACGGCGCCGCTGGCCGGGCGTGCCTTGCCCCACCATCCTCCGCGCCGGGACTCGACGCGTGGTGCGGTCCGGTCGGGCCGCGCCACATCGACTGGCTGGTTCTGGACGGCTGCGGCGACGCCCTGGCGATGCTGGAGGGGGCCGCCGAACTGCTGCGCCTGCGCCGCATCGACTTTTTTCAATTCGATGAGTCTGAGGCCGGTGGGCAACTGGCCGCGCTCTACGCGCGCCTGCAAACCCATGGCTATTCGCTGTTCCGCTTCGCCGACCGCAATCTGGAATTCCGCGCCAAGCCGCCGGAGGACGGGCGCGGCGGCACGCACATGGCGGTCGCCCCGCGGCACTGGAACCGGCTGTTCGCGCGCAGCCAGGGCATGTTCCGCTACAAGGACCTGTTCCCCCGCCATGGAATCGTGCCGCGCGGCATCATCCATGTCGGCGCCCATGAGGGGGAGGAGTACGTCAACTACCAGGAAGCCGGCTGTTCCCGCGTCCTGTTCGTCGAGGCGGACCCGGCGACCTTCGCCACGCTTCAAGCCCGATTCGCCGGAAACGGCGGCGTCGTCTGCCTGAACGCCGCGGTGTCAGACCGGGCCGGACGGGCGCGCTTTTCACGCATGTCGAGCCGGCAGTCCAGCTCCCTGCTGGAGCCGACCGGCCATCTGACCGTCTATCCCCACATCACCGTCGACGAGGTCATCGAGGTGGAGACCCGGACCCTACCGGACCTGCTGGCGTCCAACGGCCTCGCGCCGGAAGGGTTCAACGTGCTGGCGATCGACGCGCAGGGATCGGAATGCCGGATTCTCAACGGCTGCCGTAGCCTGCTGCCCCGGTTCGACGCGGTGGTGACCGAGGTGAGCTACACGGAACTGTATGAGGGCTCCGGCCTCGCCGCCGATGTGGACGACATCCTGTTCGCCCACGGCTTCGACCGCGCCGCCGAAACCAGCCCCTACCATCACAGCTGGGGCGACGCGCTCTACGTCCGCCGTCACGGCTGACACCGGTCACGGAAGCAGGACCGGCCCCTTCCAGGGATCAAAGGGCACCAGCCGCGCCCGCTCGCGGTCGGGACGCAGGGCGGCGCGCAGCGCCGGGTTCAGCATCGCCGCCGTCACCGAGAAGGAGCTGTTGGACACGGCGACGTGATCGGCCCGCGACAGAATCCAGTGGTCGGTGAAGAACTCCGCCCCCGGCAGCGGCGCCACCAGATCGCCGGCGAGGGCAGGACGGTAGCGGGCGAAGCGGTCCGCCAGTTCCGGCGCGTCGGTGGCGAGATAGAGCACCGGCCGGTCCAACGTCGCCCACACCCCGGCAAGCCAGTCGAGATACCAGCCCTCCGGCGCGATCCAGAACCGGTCGTTCAGGCCGAAATCGCCGCGGCGCAGATGGATCGCCACCAGGGTCCGCCCACGCGCCCGCAACCCGTCCAGCGCAGCCGCCGCCCGCTCCGCCACCGCGCCGACCGGCGTGAAGAGGGCGCGGAACCGCGCGCGGTCCGGCGCCAGGGGCGTGGTGTCACCGCAGAAATAGCCAACCACGTCGTGACCGTCCGTGCCCGCCAGCGCCCGCCCGTCCAGCAGCGCCGGAACGCCGCAGTCCTCCTCGTGCAGGCTGGGCAGCGGCGGGCCGGGAAGCGGGTCGTCCAGGCCGTAAAGATGGCGACCGATCCACTCCGGCGTTTCCAGCTCCATCCCGTTCCGCTCCGCGCAGACGCGCAGGTAACCGTACTGGAGGAGCTGGTTGCCGAAGCGTCCCGCATGGCCGAGCGTGGACACCGACAGCCGACGCTTGCCCGATGGTTGGCGTGGCGGCGGCGCGGCGCCCACGGCTTGGCGCAGCAGCAGCATCGCCCGGCGGGAAAAGCCGGTGCCGAGGCCCGGTGCGGCGGCGATCGCTTGGTCGTAGAGGGCCAACGCATCGCCGTCCGCGCCCTGCGCCTCGCGGACCGCGCCGGCCAGCAGCAGGCCCACAGGAAGGCCCGGAGCCAGCCGCAGCGCCCAACGCACGCAGCGGCCGGCCCACGCCGCATCGCCCCGCCGCAGCGCCGCGCGGCCGAGCGCCACCCAGGACTCCGCGTCGTCCGGACGCACGGCCAGCGCCCGCCTCAGCAGCGCCGCTGCCCATTCCGCCATGCCGACTCGCTCGCACCGCCGCCCCCGCTCGGCCAGCGTCGCCGCATCGCCGGGCCGCAGCCGGCCGGCGCGCTCCAGCGCCTGCCCGGCCGTCTCCAAGGCGTGCACCGCGTCGAGCGCCGTGCCGAGGGCCAGCTGCAAATCCGCCGAGGCCGGGTCGAGCGTCAGCCCGCGCCGCGCCGCCGCCAGCGCCGCGCGCGGCTTCTCGGCGATTTGCTGGGCGGCGGCGAGCCGGACCAGAAGCGCGGTGTCGGCGGGCGCGGCCAGCGCGGCGCGGCGGCCGGCGACGACCGCCGCGCCGCGCTGGCTCAGGTCGCTGCGCAGCAGGCACAGGCTGGCCCAGCAGCCTGCCTGCGCCGGGTCCAGGGCCACCGCCGGACGCAGCGCGGCGACGGCCCGTCCCGTCTGACCGAGCGCCCCCCATCCCTCTGCCTCGGCCATGCGGGCGCGCAACAGCGTCGGGTCGAGCCGGGCCGCGATCCCGGCCAGCCGGGCGGCCTCCTGCAACCATCCAAGCCCCTTGGCGGCCATCGCCGCGTCGAAGGCGGCGGACAGGTTTTGCGGATCGAGGGCCAGCACCCGTTCGTAAAGCGCCGCGGCGGAGGCCAGGGCGCCGGAATCGAACGCGGTCTCGGCCAGGACGCGGAGCGCCGGGGCCAGCCGCTCCGCCGCCTCCGCGTGATCCGGTTGCAGGCGCAGCGTGGCGCGCCAACTCGCCGCCGCGTCCGCGGTCCGTCCGAGCGCATCCTGAACCTTGCCACGGTTGAGATGGTGGGTCGGCGATGCCGGATCGCCGGCCACGGCGGCGTCGAGATGGGCGAGCGCCGCCGCGACCCGCCCGGTCTGGGCGAGCAGCAGGCCCATCAGATGGCTGGCGTCGGGATGGCCGGGGACCGCCTCCAGGATCCGGCCATAGAGGGCTTCCGCCTCCGCCACCCGCCCGGCAATGTGATGGTCGAGCGCGATGGACAAAGCTTCGGAGACGGTGGCCATGGGCCGGGACAATCCGCGTGGGGCCGCTTCAGGATGGCGCCACAGTGGCCGGGCCACCCCGGACTGTCAACCGCCGGAGGTTTTGTCCAAGGCCATCGCCTGCTCTAACCCCTCAGTCCATGCGGTCCAGCCGGCGCAGATGCAGCATGTAGAGCCGGGAGAAACGCGTCACCAGATCGTGGAACGGCAGCGGCTTCACCGGGGTGAAGGGCAAGGCCAGTTCCGGCGCGCCCGCTCCCATGGCATGGCGGGCCAGTTCGCGGCCCACGGCGGTGCCCAGCGCCATGCCGCGCCCATTGTAGCCCACCGCCCCGGTCACGCCGGGCGCCAGCTCGTGGAAATGGGGCCGGAAATCGGCGGTCATCGCCAGATGCCCGCTCCAGCTCCGCGCGATGGCCGGATTGCCGATTTGGGGGAAGACGCGGCGGATGCGTTCCCGCGTGCGCTCCCGCGCCCGCCGCTCGGCGTCCGCCGACCGCACCAGCGTGCAACCGGAAACCAGCCGGTTGTCGGCGGTCCAGCGGAAGAAATGCAGGTCGCCACGGGTGTCGCTGCACGCCATGTCGGAGGGCAGCACGCTGGCGCGCAGGGCGGCGGGCAGCGGCTCCGTCACCATCTGGAAGTTCAGCACCGGCACGACGGAGCGGCGCAGCCCCGGCCACAGGTCGTCGGTGTAGGCGTTGGTCGCCAGAACGACGCGGTCGGCGGTCACGCAGCCCTGCGGCGTGGTGAGCCGCCAAGCGGTTCCGACGCGGTCGATGGCGGAGACCGGCGTGTCGCTGTGGAGGACGACACCCAGCCCGAGGGCGGCCCGCGCCATCTCGCGGGCCAGCGACAGCGGGTTCACATGCCCGCCGGTCGGGGCGACCATGCCGCCGTGCCAGAAGCGCGTGCCCAGCGCCCGCTCCGTCTGCGCCGCGTCAAGCAGCGCGACCTCCGCCCCCAGCGCCCGCCACTGCGCGACGCGCTGTTCCGCCGCCGCCATACGGCCCGGCCGGTGGGCCGGCTGGATCCAGCCCTTCTGCACGCCGTCGCAGCGCATCTGGTGACGCTCGATCAGGTCGAAGACCAGCGCCGCCGAGCCGCCGACCATGCGGGCCAGCGCCGATCCCTTGGCCTCGCCGTAGGCCGCCATCAGATTGGCGGGGTCGAGGCGCGACAGCGTCGGGATGATCTGGCCGTTGTTGCGACCCGACCCGCCGAAGCCCGGCTCGCGCGCCTCCAGCACCGCCACGCGCACGCCCTGCTCGGCCAGATGGATCGCCGTGGACAGGCCGGTGACGCCCGCCCCGACCACCGCCACATCCACCCGGACCGCCCCGTCCAGCGGACCGGTCTCCGGCCCGGCGACGGCGCTCGCCGCCCAGTGGGAGTCCGGCATCGGCGCGTCCAGCAAGGGTTTGAGAAGCGCGCTCATCGCGTCCCCTCCTCCACCAGCAGCGTCTTCGCCAGCGCCACCCAATAGCTGGCGCCGATGGCCAGGTTGGCGTCGTTGAAGTCGTAGCCGGGGTTGTGCAGCAGGCAGCCGCCGTCCGTCGGGCCGTTGCCCAGCCAGACGTAGCAGCCCGGCCGCTCCTTCAGCATGAAAGCGAAATCCTCCGCCCCCATGGAGGGCATCGGATCGTGGTCGATGTTCGCCTCGCCGACCAGCGCGGCGGCGACGCGGGCGCACAGCGCGGTCTCGGCGGCGCTGTTGACCGTCGCCGGGTAGCGCCGCTCGTAGCGCACGCTGGCGGTGCAGCCGAAGGCGGCGGCGGTGTGCTCGGCCAGAGCGCGCAACCGCGCCTCGACCACGTCCTGCACCCCCTCCTTGAACGCGCGGACGGTGCCGCGCAGCGTCACCTCCGCCGGGATGACGTTCCAGGTGTCGCCGCCGGTGATCCAGGTGGTGGAGACCACGGCGCTGTCCAGCGGGTGCAGGCTGCGCCCCGGAATGGTCTGCAGGGTGGTCAGCAGATGGCCGGCCGCGGTCATCGGGTCGTGGCCGAGATGCGGCATGGCGGCGTGGCTGCCCTTGCCGTGGACCGTCACCTCGAAGATGTCGTAGCTGCCCATCATCGGCCCCGGCCGCAGCGCGATCTGCCCGAGCGGCAGGCCCGGCCAGTTGTGCATGCCGTAGACGCCGTCCACCGGGAACCGCTCGAACAACCCCTCGGCGACCATCTCGCGGGCGCCGCCCTCGTTCTCCTCGGCCGGCTGGAAGATGACGTGCAGCGTTCCGGCGAAGTCCGGATCGTCGGCCAGGACCTTGGTCGCCCCCAGCAGCATCGTGGTGTGGCCGTCGTGGCCGCAGGCGTGCATCCGGCCGGGATTGACCGAGCGGTGGGCGAAGTCGTTGGCCTCGTGGATGTGCAGCGCGTCCATGTCGGCGCGCAGCGCGATGGCCCGGCCGCCGGGGCGGCGGCCCTTCAGCGTGCCGACCACGCCGGTGCGCCCCAGACCCGTCGCCACCTCCAGCCTGAAGGCGCGCAGCTTGTCGGCGACGAAGGCGGCGGTCTCGTGCTCCTCGAAGGCGGTTTCGGGATGGGCGTGCAGATGGTGCCGCCACTGCCGCATCTCCGGGGCCAGGGCCTCGGCGGCGGGATGCAGGCGGACGTTCGCGGGGATGGTCATTCCGGGGACTCCTGGGGTCCGCCCGCCGGCAGGCTGTAGCGGAAGTCGCAGTGGCTGGCGCCCTGCATGATGGTCTGGGTGCGGGTGAAGCGGACGTCGGGGCGGTAGCCGCACATGAACTCGCCGTCCCGGTTGCAGGACAGGATGTCGCCGATCTCCTCCACGCCCATGGCGCGGTAGCTTTCGGCGTAGCGGCAGCGGGTGACGTTGAAGCCCAGCCGGTCGGGCGCGCTCTCGATCACCTCCAGCCGCAGGGCGTCCCCGGCGGTCCACAGGGCCAGCCGCTCGTGGAAGGTGGCGAGATCGGCGGTGCCGCGGGTGGCGCGGTCCTCCGCCGCCATGGCGGCGCCGGCCTCGCGGGCCATCACCTCGATGGCGCGGGCGAGCACGGCGCGCGCCCGCTCCCGCCCGATCTCGGGCAGGAGCTGGTCGTAGAGCGCCTTGGCGAAGGCCGCCTCGATGCGCCGCCGCTCCAGGATGGGCAGGGGAGCAGACGCGGGAGCGGCGTTTTCGGTGTCGGTGGTCATCGCTGCGATCCTTTTTCCGTCAGCCGCCGAGATAGGCCGCCCGCACGCGCGGGTCGGCGGCCAGATCGGCGGCGCTGCCCGAGAGTGTCACCCTTCCCGCCTCCATGACATAGGCGTGATCGGCGACGCGCAGGGCGGCGCGGGCGTTCTGCTCCACCAGCAGGATCGAGGTGCCCTCGCCGCGGATCTGGACCAGCAGGTCGAAGATCTGCTTCACCACCATCGGCGCGAGGCCGAGCGACGGCTCGTCGAGCAGAAGCAGGCGTGGCTTCGACATCAGAGCGCGGGCGATGCACAGCATCTGCTGCTCGCCGCCCGACAGCGACCCCGCCTTCTGGGTCAGCCGCTCGCGCAGGCGGGGGAACAGCTCCAGCATCCGCTCCATCCGGGCGGCGCGGTCGTGGCGCAGCGTCCGCCCGCCGAGCAGAAGGTTCTCCCGCACCGTCATGGTGCCGAAGATCTGCCGCCCCTCCGGCGCCTGGGCGAGGCCGCGGCGCACCACCTCGTGGCTGGGGCTGTCGGTCATGTCCTGGCCGTCGAAGACGGTGGCGCCGCCGGTGGTGCGGTAGATGCCCGACAGGGCCCGCATCAGCGTGGTCTTGCCGACGCCGTTGGCGCCCAGCACCGCGACGATGGCCCCCTCCGCCACGTCGAGCGAGACGCCGCGCAGGATCTCCTGCGGCCCCATGCGCACCGTCAGGTCGCGGACCTCAAGAATGCGGCGAGTGGTGGCTTGTGCTCCGTCAAGCGGCATCGTCTTCCACTCCCAGATAGGCTTCGAGGACGGCGGGGTCGCGCTGCACCGCCTCCGGCGTGCCGTCGGCGATCTTGCGCCCCGACGCCAGGACGATGACGCGGCTGCAGCTTCCCATCACCAGCCCCATGTCGTGCTCGACCAGCAGAACGGTGACGCCGCCGGCGTGCAGGCGGCGGATGAAGTCGGCCAGTTCCGCCGTCTCGGTGTCGTTGAGGCCGGCCGCCGGCTCGTCGAGGATCAGCAGGCGGGGCGCGGTCGCCAGGGCGCGGGCGATCTCCAGATACTTGCGCTTGCCGTAGGACAGGTTGGCGGCGATGTCCCCGGCCTGGGCGGTCAGCCCGACCCGCTCCAGCGCCTCCCAGCTCCGCTCGCTGACCGCGCGGCTGTGGGCGCCGCCGTTGACCAACGCCCGCCAGGGCGACTGGCCGAAGGCGCCGACCGCCCCAACGGACACGTTGTCGAACACCGTCATGTTGGGGAAGACGCGCAGGTTCTGGAAGGTGCGGCCCATGCCCATGCGGGCGATCTGCCAGGGCTTGCGCCCCGTGACGTCCTGCCCGTCGAAGGTCACCGTGCCGTCCGACGGCGGGGTGAAGCCGGTGATCAGGTTGAACAGGGTGGTCTTGCCAGCGCCGTTGGGGCCGATCAGCCCGACCAGCTCGCCCTCGGCGATGGTGGCGCTGACGTCGCTGACCGCCAGCAGGCCGCCGAAGCGCCGGGTCAGCCCCTGGATGGAGAGAAGCGTGTTGCTCATGATCCGCCTCACTTCCAGCCGACGGGCGTGCCGCCGGCGATGGTAGCCCAGCCGCGGGAGAAGGAACGGCGGACGAAGCCCAGCGCGGTGCCTTCGGCCAGCATGCCCTTGGGCAGCAGCAGGATGGACAGGAACATGGTCGCCCCGACGGCGATCATGCGGTAATCGCCGATGTCGCGCAGCGCCTCCGGCAGGACGATCATGAACAGGGCGCCGACGACGGCGCCGGGAAGGCTGCCCAGCCCGCCGACCACCACCATCGCCAGGATCAGGATCGATTCCATGAAGCGGAAGTTGTCCGGCGCGATGTAGGCGGAGGTGTGGGCGAGCAGCGCCCCGGCGATGCCGGCGAAGAAGGTGGCGACGACGAAGGACTCGATCTTCAGCCGCTCCACGTTGATGCCCATGCTGTCGGCGCACTGGTCGTCCTCGCGCAGAGCCCGCAGCGCGTTGCCGTAGTAGGAGTGGGTCAGCCGGTGCAGCACCCAGACGCAGGCGACGGCGATCACCGCGACCGCCAGATAGCGGCTGAGCAGCGTGTCGGCCTGCCAGCCGAACAGCGAGATCGGCGGGATGCCGCGGATGCCCATCGGGCCGCGCGTCACGTCCACCCAGTTCAGCAGGACCACGTAGATCATCTCGCCGATGCCGAGCGTGGCGACGGCGAAGTAGATGCTGACCAGCCGCATGGTCGGCAGTGCCACCAGGAAGCCGAACAGCGCGGCGATCAGCCCTGCCGCCGGCAGCGTGACGATGAAGGGCAGCCCGAGCCTGGTCGACAGCAGGGCCGCCGCGTAGGCGCCGATGCCGTAGAAGGCGGCGTGGCCGATCGACAGCAGCCCGGCGGTGCCCGTCACATGGTTCAGGCTGGCCGACAGGATCACGAAGATCATCGTCGTGATGGCGATCTGGGCGAGGTAGCTGGACCCGGTGCCGACGATCGCGGCGGGCACGGCGCCGAAGGCGACCGCCAGCAGGAGGAGGGTCCAGGCAAACCGCCGGCCTCGCCCGGAAAACGCGGCGGGCGGCGCGAGGGTGGCCGGCATCAGCCGGGCGTCAGGCACGTTCACGTCCATGTCCGAACAATCCTTGCGGGAAGAAGACCAGCGTGATGACCAGAAGGCTGTAGGTGATCAGGTCCTTCCAGCCGCTCGACAGGAACTCGGTCGCGATGCTCTCCGACACGCCGAGCAGCAGGGCGCAGGCGACCGCCCCCGGGATGCTCGACAGGCCGCCCATCACCATGGCGACGAAGGCCTTCACGCCGGGCGCAAAGCCCATGTGCGGCGAGATGGCGCCGTCGTAGAGGCCGACCAGGATTCCCGCCGTGGCGCCCAGCATCGAGCCGACCGCGAAGGTGGTGACGATGGTGCGGTCGGTGTTGATGCCGACGTAGCGGGCGCCGAGCTGGTTGTTGGACACGGCGCGGATGCCGAGGCCGGTCTGGGTGCGGTAGAGCAGGAACTGCAGCGCGCCCAGCATGACGGCGGAGGTGGCGAAGATGACCAGGCTGCCGCTGGCGACCATGATCGGCCCGATGGCGACCGGCTGCTGCAGCAGGTAGCCGGACGGGATGCCCTGCATGTCGCCGCCGAAAATGTGCATCATGATCTCGCGCGTCACGATCGACACGGCGAGCGAGGAGAGCAGCGTCGCCTCGCGCATGGCGCGGGACTTCTGGCTGGCCTCGTCGGTGAAGCGGCGGAAGGGGCGGAAGGCGATGCGCTCCAGCCCGACGCCGGAGACCGCGCCGACCGCCAGGACCAGCGGCACCACCGCCAGCAGCGGCGGGGCCATCGCGGTGATGACCATCAGCCCGACGAAGGCGCCGATGGTGTAGACCTCGCCATGGGCGAAGTTGACGACGTTCAGGACGCCGAAGATCAGCGTGAAGCCGATCGCCATCAGGGCGTAGACGCACCCGATGGACAGGCCGTTGATGACCTGCTGAAGGAAGAAGACATCGAAGACCATGGCGTGCTCCAGGCTTCGGGGAGCGCGCCCGCCGGTCCCGGCGGAGCGCGCACCACGGCGTGTGTCCCGAAAGGAGGATCGTGTGGAAAGCCCTTGGGGCGTCCCCGGGGCGTCCTTAGACGGTACCGGTCAGGGACCGGTCACGACCTGGAAGCGGCCGTCCTTCACCATCATCTTCGCCAGCGCCTTCGCCGGCTCGCGGGTGACAGGGTCGAAGCTGGTGGCGCCGGTCACGCCGGGGTAGCCGGTGGTGGCGGCCAGCGCGTCGCGCAGGCTCTCGCGCGTCACCGACGGGCCGGCCTTGGCGACGGCGTCCAGCATGATGCCGACCGCGTCGTAGGCCTGGGCGGCGAACATGCCGGGCTCCGACTTGAAGCGCGCGGCGTATTCCTTCACGAAGGTCTGCACCGCCGGGTCGGGGTTGTCGGGCGTGAAGGTGGTGGCGAGATGCAGCCCCTCCACCGATTCACGCCCCAGCTCGATCAGCTTGGGCGAGTAGAGGGAGCTGGTGCCGTAGAGCGGGATCTTGATGCCCAGCTGCTCGCGCTGCTGGGCGAAGGCGGCCCCCTCCTCGTAGAACATCGCGAGGTAGATCACGTCCGGCTTCTGCCGGGCGACCTTGGTCAGGATGGAGCGGAAATCGCGGTTGCCGGGGTTGAAGGCCTCGGTGGCGGTGATCTTGCCGCCCTTGGCCTTGAAACCGCTGACGAAGCCGTCGAGCGCCGAGATGCCCCAGTCGTTCTGGATGTAGATCACCGCCGCCGTCTTCATGCCCGCCGCGATGATCCAGTCGGCGTTGTACGGGCCTTCGAAGGCCTGGGTGGTGATGTTGCGGAACTGCCAGGGGCTGAGCTTGGTGAAATCCGGGTGCGAGGCCGTCTGGGAGAGCTGCGGCATCTTCTCCGCCGCGTAGATCTCGCCCGCCGCCATCGACACGGTGGAGGAGAAGTCACCGATCACCCCGACGATCTTGGAGTTGTCGAGGAACTTGTGCGCGATGTTGCGCGCCTCCTTGGGATCGTCCTTGCTGTCCTCAAAGGTGATGGCGACCTTGGCGCCGGTCAGCTTGCCAGAGGCGTTGAACTCCTCCAGCTTGATCTGGGCGGCGTTGCGGAACATCTCGCCGTACTGGCTGCGGTCGCCGCTGAGCGGCGCCTGATAGCCGATGACGATCTCGCGGTCGGCGGCCTGGACGGCGGTGCCGGTGACCAGCATGGCGCCCAGAACGGCGCCGAGAATGGCGTTCTTCCTCATGATTCGATTCCCCTGTCGGCGAGGCTGGACGGTCAGTTCGCGGCGGCCGGCGCAGCGGCGCCCGGCGTGATCGTCAGGTGGCAGCAGGTGCTGCGGCCCGGCTTCCAGGTGTCGACCTCGATCTCGAAGCCGGCGGTCTCGAAAGTGCCTTTGTCGACCGCGCCGGCGAGTTCGCAGAGCGTCTCAACCGTCTCAGCCGGCAGGTTGGCCTCCAGCCAGGCTTCCTTCAGCGGACAGGTGTGGAAGCGGATCTCCAGCACCTCGTCGGTGCAGCGCACGACCTCGGGGCCGAACTGGACCTCGGCGTCGGGGATGAATTTCAGGAAGGAGTCCCGCAGGCCGGTCAGATCGGCCGGGGCGTGCGGCGCGAAATTGTGGGCGATGGCCGCACCCCGGCGATAGATGGTGCGCGCCATGATCTCCCGGGCCTTCTCCTCGCCGATCTCCTTGCGCATCTCGTCGAAGGCCGCCTCATAGACCATCGCGCGGCTCTTCATCGCGTTGCGCAGAAGTGTGCGAAACTCGTCCATCGGTGAATGCTCCTGTTTTTCTGCCAATTGTTTTGCGGTGGCGATTTTTGTTTTTTAAAGCGCTTGTTCTTTTTGCTTCAGAGGGATGGGCCGCCCTGAAGGAAGGCCTCGATCCGCGCCTCGTCGGCGGCGGTGTCGAAACCGGACCGCGCCATCCAGGCGTCGTCGTGGTAGGTGTTGCGGTAGCGCTCGCCGGAATCGCAGATCAGAGTCACCAGCGAGCCGGCCCGCCCGGCGTCGCGCATCCGTCCGGCGATCCAGCACAGCCCGAAGAAGTTCGTTCCGGTGGACCCGCCAACCATCCGGCCGAGCCGCCGCGACAGCACCCGCATCGCCGCCAGTGAGGCCACGTCGGGCACCTTGATCATCTGGTCGACGACCTCGGGGATGAAGGACGGTTCGACGCGGGGCCGCCCGATGCCCTCGATGCCCGACCCGCGCTCGCAGGTAATGGCGGCGTCGCGGTTGACGAAGCTGTCGTAGAAGACCGAATGCTCGGCGTCGGGAACGCACAGCCGGGTCGGCAGGTGGCGGTAGCGGATGTGACGCCCGATGGTGGCGGCGGTGCCGCCGGTGCCGGCGCTCATCACGATCCAGTCGGGCACCGGATGGCGCTCGCTGCGCATCTGGCCGAAGATCGACTGGGCGATGTTGTCGGTGCGCCAGTCGGTCGCCCGCTCGGCGTAGGTGAACTGGTCGAGATAGACGCCGCCCAGCCGCGCCGCCAGCCCCGCCGCCTCGGCGTAGATCGCCTTGGAGGACTCGACGAAGTGGCAGCGCCCGCCGTGCAGCTCGATGGCGGCGATCTTCTCGTCCGAGGTGCCGCGCGGCATCACCGCGTGGAAGGGCAGGCCGAGCAGCCGGGCGAAATAGGCTTCCGACACCGCGGTGGAGCCCGACGACGCCTCGATCACCGGCGTGCCTTCGCCGATCCGCCCGTTGCAGATGGCGAACAGCAGCAGCGAACGCGCGACGCGATGCTTCAGGCTGCCGGTGGGGTGGGTCGATTCGTCCTTCAGGTAGACGTCGATCCCGGACAGCTCCGGAACGTCCAGCTTCAGCAGCGGCGTGTCGGGCGACCGCGCCGCCTCGGTCTCCAGCAGCTCGATCGCGCGCCGGGTCCAGTCGCGGCAGGCAACCTCGGGCAGCGGGGTGTAGTCGAGGCGGAGCGGCTGACGGATCGAACCGGCGCCGGGTTGCAGCGCTACGGTCTGCGCGGAAGCGGTCATGTCACCCTCAAAGCGCGATGACGGCGTCGATCTCGACCGACGCGCCGAGCGGCAGCGCCGACACCTCGACGGTCGAGCGGGCGGGGAACGGCGCCTGGAAGAAGCCGGCGTAGACCTCGTTCACCGCCTTGAACTGGCTGAGGTCGGTCACGTAGACGGTCATCTTCACCGCCTTCGCCAGGCTGGTGCCGGCGGCATCGGCGATCGCCGCGATGTTGGTCAGGCTGCGCGCCGCCTGGGTCGGCGCGTCCGGGCCGGCGAAGGCCCCGGTGGCCGGGTCGATCGGCAGCTGGCCGGAGACGAACAGCAGCCCCCCGGCGACGCGGGCCTGGGCGTAGGGGCCGATGGCGGCCGGGGCTTTGTCCGTGGCGATGGTGTCGCTCATCTTCCTGATCTTTCCTGGTTTGGCCCTGTGGTGGCGACCGTCGCCTGCTCGAAGGTTGGAGTGCTCAAAGGCTGGGCGGTCTGCCCGCGGGGACGGCATGCGGATGCATGCGAAATCCTCAAAACGAAAAAGCTTTTCTCCCGGAGGGCCAAACGAGCAAAATCATCCGTCCCAACCGCGAAGGCCCCGAGCAACCCCGATGACCATCGACGCCACCGACCGGAAGATCCTGGCCGCCCTTCAGGCCGACGCGACGCTGTCGCTCGCCGACCTCGGCAAGCAGGTCGGCCTGTCCGCCACCCCCTGCTGGCGCCGCGTGCAACGCCTTGAACAGGAAGGTTATGTCCGCCGCCGCGTGGCGTTGCTGGACCGGGCCAAGCTGAACGTCGACGTGACCGTCTTCGTGGCCGTCCGAACCAGCAAACACTCGGCGGAATGGCTGGAGGAGTTCCGCCGCGTGGTGGCCGACATACCGGAGGTTGTCGATCTCTACCGGCTGAGTGGCGAAATCGATTATCTGCTGCGTGTGGTCATTCCGGACATCAAGGCCTACGACGCCTTCTACCGAAAGCTCATCGAGCGCATCGAGCTTCAGGATGTCTCGTCAATGTTCGCCATGGAGGAAATGAAGTCAACAACGGAAGTCCCTCTTTCTTACGTAAAAACCCAGAATACCTAGGATTTTACTTGCTGGTTTTCTTTTTAGACTCACGCTTCGGCAATTTTTGCGAAGCCCCTGTAGTGATTCTCAATATCGCATGGTTCGTATGAGAATTTTTTACTTTTTTGGCCGAGAAGGTGCTTCGCTGTAGAAAATATTTCCACGTTAGAAGCATTTCATAGAAGTTCATTTCTCATGGCTGCCGGTGAGCAAGAGGATCGGGCGTTTGGCCTCTATAACCCTCTCCCCCCTGGGGAGAGGGTGGCCCGGAGGGCCGGTGAGGGGGTTGCGCTTGGCGTCACGTCCGGCAAAAGCACAACCCCCTCACCCTAACCCTCTCCCCAGGGGGGAGAGGGGACTTCAAATGCTGTCACCCTACGCCCAGCCCCCGTTGCCTATTGCTTGCGCAAAGCGGCCGGTCTATATGCGTAACGTCTCACTCAATGAGACGCTGAAACCGCCAGGACGGGCGAACCTTGAAGACGCGCAGCACCCAGCTCCCCGACACGTCGGACGACGCGGCCAAGCCGAAAGCCGCCGCCACCGACCGGACCTTCGCCATCCTGGAACTGGTCGCGTCGGCCTCCGGCCCGCTGGCCGTCAAGACCATCGGGGCGACGCTCGGCCTGCCCAAGCCGACCGCTCACCGCCTCGTCAACAGCCTGATCGACAAGGGGCTTCTGGCGCGGGACCTGGAAACGCGCGACGTCATCATCGGCGTCGAGGCGGCGCGGCTGGCGGTCGGCATCCTGCGCGCCTCGCTGTCCCGCGCGCCGGTCCGCTCCGTCCTGCGCGCGGTCAGCGCCGAGTTGGGGGAAACCTGCAACGTCGGCGTCCTCGATGGCGGCGACGTCGTCTATCTCGACCGCGTGGAGGTCGAGCACTGGCCCCTGCGGCTCCAGTTCGGCGTTGGATCGCGGGTGCCAATGCACTGCACGGCCATGGGCAAGCTGTTCCTCGCCACCCTGCCGGACGGCATGCGGAGCCGCCTGCTGGCCTCCGGTCCCTTCTCCGCACAGACCGCCCACACCCTCACCGATCCGGACGCGCTGGCCGCCGAGCTGGAGCGCATCGGCGCGCGCGGCTACTCGCTCGATGACGAGGAGTATGTGGTGGGCGTGTTCTGCGTGGCCGTACCGATCTTGTCCTCCACGGGCCGGACGGTGGCGGCCATCGCCGTGCAGGCGCCGAAGGTCCGGCTGTCGCACGACCGCGTCGAACAGGTCCTCCCCATCCTGCGCCGCGGCGCCGAGGCCCTGTCCGCGCAGTTCGGATAGTCCCTCCTACCCCCATCGTTCTTCAAAACCAGACGTTTCATCGCCCGAGCCGCAGGATGCCGGCCGGGCATGCCCCCGTATGCATGGATAATTGGGTACACGAACTTTTTGGGCTTGCGCGACCCAGGGTCCTGTGAGTTAATGATACAAATCGTATCGCTGAATGAGACCAAGAGGCCGAGCGATACGCTTCCAGTCACGGGGAGGAACGATGACGCGGAAGATCGCCTTGGGCTCCGCCCCGTTGCGGGAGCCCCGCGAACCGACCACCGAATACGCCGCCGACACCAACGCTGGTGACGCCAACTCCGGTGACCGCCGGCCGCTCGCCGACCGCGTCCTGGCCTTGCTGGACGCGGTGGCCGGGGCAGGGCAGCCGATGGCCGTCAAGGACATCGCCGAGAAGCTGGCCCTGCCGAAGCCGACCGCGCACCGGCTGATCGCCATGCTGGAGGAGCGCGGCTTCCTCGCCCGCCCGTTCGACGGCCGGCTGGTGACCGTCGGCCCGAAACTGCGCACCCTGGCGCTCAACACGCTGCGCAGCTCCCTGGGCCAGGCGCCGTCGCATGCCCGGCTGCGGGCGCTCAGCCTGGAACTGGGGGAGACCTGCAACATCGGCGTGCTGGAGGGCGGCGACGTCGTCTATCTCGACCGCGTCGAGGTGGAAGGCTGGCCGCTGCGCCTGGAATTCGGCGTCGGGTCGCGGGTGCCGCTGCACTGCACGGCGATGGGCAAGCTCTTCTTGGCTTTCCTGCCGGAACTGCCGCGGCGGCGCCTGCTGGATTGCCTGCCGCTGCCCCGGATGGCGGCGGCGACTCTGTGCGACCCGGCGCTGTTCCGCGCGGAATTGGACAGCATCGCCGCCTGCGGCCACTCCTTCGACGACGAGGAGTACATGCCGGGCGTCTTCTGCGCGGCGGTGCCGATCCGCGACGGCGCGGGACGGATGGTCGCCGCCCTGGCCGTGCAGGCGCCGAAGGTCCGGCTGTCGCGGGAATCGGTGGCCGACCGGCTGCCGGTCCTGCACCGCGCCGCAAGCGACATGGCCCACGCGCTGGGCATCGACGCCGCCCCGGCCGAGCCGGCCCTCTCACCCTAAGGACGACGGACGCCATGGCAAGGACGCTTGAAACGACCGCCGCCGGATGCCCGGCCCGGCTGATGGCGCGCAGCGCCGCGCTGGAGCCGGTTCCCACCGCCGTGGTCGCCGCGGGATCGCCGGTCGCGCTGGAAAGCGCGCGGCGCGCCACCGCCCTCGGCCTCATCGAGCCGGTGCTGGTCGGCGATCCCACGGCCATTGCCGACAGCGCCCGCCGCATCGGCTGGACGCTCCACGGCGCCTGCGTGGTTCCGGCAAGAGACGATGCGGCGGCGGCGCGGGTCGCGGTGGCGCTCGCCCGCTCCGGCGACGTGGGCGCGCTGATGAAGGGGCACATCCACACCGACACGCTGATGCTCGCGGCCCTCGACCCGAAGAGCGGACTGCGCACCGGGCGCCGCTTCACCCATGCCTTCCACATGACGCTGCCCGGTTCGAGCCGCGAGCTGGTCATCACCGACGCGGCGATCAACGTGGCGCCGTCGCTGAACACTCAGTTGGACATCATCCGCAACGCCGTGGAGCTGTGGCGGCTGGTTGGCGGCAACGACCCGCGCGTGGCGCTGCTGTCCTGCACCGAGGAGGTGACCGAGCGCGTGCCCTCCAGCCTGGACGCCGACCGGCTGACCCGCCTGTGCCAACAGGAGGTGCCGGGTGCTACGGTGTTCGGGCCGCTGGCGCTCGATCTCGCGGTCTCCGCCGAGGCGGCGCGGATCAAGAACCTGTCCCACCCCTGCGCCGGGGCCGCCGACATCCTGGTGGTGCCGAACATCGAGACCGGCAACGCCCTGTTCAAGGCGCTGGTGCATTTCCTGGACGCGGTCGCCGCGGGCATCGTGCTGGGTGCGGCGGTGCCGATCGTCCTCACCTCGCGCGCCGACCCGCCGGCGGCCCGCATCGCCGCCGCCGCCATCGCCCAGATCGTCGCCGGGCGCCGCTCCGCCACGCCGGGCGCGCCCTATCCCGCCACCGCAGCCAAGGGAGGCGCCGCACCCGGCCTGCACGCCTGACGGTCAAAAATAAATCCTGGGAGGGAATGCAAATGCTCCGCAACGCCTTGACGCTCACCGCGGCGGTGGCCGCGCTGCTGACACCGGTCCTGTCATCCGACCCCGCGCGCGCCGACGACTACCCGTCGCGCCCCATCGAGGTCATCGCAACCTTCGGGGCCGGCGGCGGCGCCGACCTGATGGCGCGCCAGTTCGCGCGCCTCGCCGAGCCGCATCTCCGCGTCGCCATGCCCGTCGTGAACGTCTCCGGGGCGTCGGGCAACGCCGGCCTGACGCGGGTCCTGACCAACCCGGCCGACGGCTACACGGTCGGCACGTTGATCGCCCTGTCCGTCTCCTCCTGGGCGTCGGGGCTGGGCACGGCGAAGCCGGACAATTTCGTTTATGTGGCGATGATGCAGAACTCGCCGTCGATGCTCTACGTCTCCAAGAACAGCCCCTTCAAGACCTACGAGGACTTCGCCGCCCACGCCAAGGCCAACCCCGGCAAGCTGCGCGTCGCCACCTCCGGCTACGGCACGCAGGACGACATCACGCTGAAATATCTGGGAAGCCAGGGAGTGCCGGTGACCAACGTCCCCTTCGCCCGTCCGTCGGAGCGCTACGCCTCGCCGATCGGCGGCCACACCGACGCGATCTACGAGGAGCCGGGCGACGTCGCGCAGTTCCTGAAGTCCGGCGACCTGCGCCCGATCGTCGTGTTCGACAAGCAGCGCCACCCCTCCTTCCCCGACGTGCCCGCCTCGGCGGAGCTGGGTCTGGACATCGGCGACCTGCCGAACTTCCGCACGCTGGCGGTGCCCGCCGGCACGCCGCCGGAGCGCGTGCAGAAGCTGCACGAGGCCGCCGCCAAGGTGCTGGCGAGCCCGGAATGGAAGACCTTCTGCGCCGACACCTTCACCTGCGTCGACACGCTGGTGACGCCGGACCAGGCCAAGGAGGAGGTCAAGGCCTTCTACGAGACGGTGAGAGGCTATCTGGACCGCTTCGCGACCAAGACGGTCGGCCAAACACCGGGTTAAGTCCGGCGGGCTGAGCCCGGCTCCGGAATCGCCCCACCCGTTTCATCGCTCTTCAGGGAGGGAACCGTGACTCCCCTGTCCCACGGTCTTCGCCGGCTGGCGACACCCGCGGCCCTGCTCCTCGGGTCGCTTCTTCTCTCGCAACACATCGTGCGCGACAGCACCATGATCGCCAGCCTGCCGGACCCGGTGGGACCGACGGGATGGCCCCGGCTGATGCTGGGCGCGGTCGGGCTGTGCGCCCTGATCTGGATGGCCAAGGAACTCCTGGCGCTGCGCCGCGCAGCCCAGCGGCACACGCCGATCGATGAGGAATACGAAGGCTACGCCTATGGCCGGGCCATGATCGGGCTGGGGCTGGTCGTCTTGTACGGCATCGCCCTGCCGCAGCTCGGCTTTCCCATCGCCACCGCGGCCTTCGTCGCCCTGTGGTGCCTGATCGGGGGCATCCGGCGCCCGCTGACGCTGGCGCTGGTCACCGGCATCGGCTGCGTGGTGCTGCTGTACGTCTTCGTCCTGCTCGCCCAGATGCCGCTGAACCGCGGCCACGGCGTCTTCGACGGCTTCACCGTCGCGCTCTACCGCCTGCTCGGCATCTACTGAGCCGGCCACCGGAAGGATCGTCCCATGGATATCCTCGCCAATCTGGCCGGTGGCTTCGCCGGCGCCCTCGATCCGTACAACTTCGTCTTCCTCGTCTCGGGCCTGATGCTCGGGGTGGTGGCCGGCGCTTTGCCGGGCATCTCCTTCGTCAACGCCATGGCCATCGCCCTGCCCTTCACCTACCTGCTGCCGCCGGTCACGGCGATGTCCTTCCTCGGCGGCATCTATGTGGGTGGCGTGTTCGGCGGCTCGATCTCCTCGATCCTCATCAACATCCCCGGCACGCCGGCCTCGCTGCCGAGCTGCTGGGACGGCTACCCGATGACGCGCAAGGGCCTGTCCTCGCGGGCCTTGAGCATCGCGATCACCGCGTCCGCCTTCGGCGGGCTGGTCAGCGCGCTGCTGCTGACCTTCGGCGCCCCGCCCTTTGCCAGCTTCGCGCTGAAGTTCGACCAGCCGGAATTCTTCGCCGCCACCATCCTGGGCCTCGTCAGCGTCATCGCCATCGCCAAGGACGCGCCGCTGATGAGCGCCGTCTCGATGTTCCTCGGCCTGCTGATCGGCACGGTCGGCGTCGATCCGATGTACGGCATGCCCCGCCTGACGCTGGGCGTTCCCGACCTGGAGAGCGGCATCAACTTCACCGTCGTGATGATCGGCCTGTTCGCCATCGGCGAGGTTGTGGACCTGATCTGCAAGCGGGCCGGCGGCGGCCGCTCCATCACCGCCAAGCCCGGCAAGCAGGTCGGCCTGTCCGATCTGTGGCGGGTCAAGTCCTCCATCCTGCGCGGCACCGGCCTCGGTTGCACCATCGGCGTCATCCCCGGCGCCGGGGCCACGGTGGGGGCGGTCATCGCCTACAGCGTGGAGAAGCAGGCCTGCGGCAAGGGCGACCGCTTCGGCACCGGCATGGAGGAGGGGCTGGCGGCCCCGGAGGCGGCCAAGAACGCCACCACCGGCACCGCGATGATCCCGCTGCTCACGCTGGGCATTCCCGGCAGCGCCGCCACGGCGATCATGCTGGCCGCCATGCTGATCCACGGGCTGAACCCCGGCCCGCTCCTCTTCACCTCGAACACCACGCTGGTCTACACGATCTTCGCCAGCATGCTGATCGCCAACCTGCTGATGATCGTGGCGGCGATGGGCGTGGCGCGGGTCTTCTCGACGCTGATGCGCGTGCCGCCGGCCATCCTCGGCGCCTTCATCATCGTGCTCAGCGTCGTCGGCGCCTACGGCGTGCGCAACAACCTCTTCGACGTCTATGTCTGCCTGGCCTTCGGCGTCGTCGGCTACTTCATGAAGCGCACCAACTTCCCGCCGGCCCCGCTGGTGGTCGGCGTGATCCTGGGGCCGCTGTGCGAGCGCTACTTCCTCACCTCGCTCGCCAACTACGAAGGCAACATGGCGGTGTTCTTCACCCGCCCGATCAGCGGCACCATCCTGGCGCTGTCCGCCATCTTCCTCGCCTGGTCGATGTGGCCGGTGGTGAAGCCGCTGCTCCGCCGCCCGCCCAAGGAGCCGCCCCACCGGGTGCTCAAAGCCTGACCGTCCGAACCAACGAACGAACCTTCAGGGAGAGAGACAAGCAACCATGGACAACATCATGCTCGACCGAACGCCGGCCAGCGCCGACCAGGAGGCCGTCGCCGCCCTCGTCGCCCGCGCCCGCGCCGCCCAGCGCGCCTTCGCCGACGCGACGCAGGAGCGGGTGGACGACGCCGTCGCCGCCCTCGCCTGGGCCATCTACGAGCCGGGCCGCGCCCGCGCCCTGGCGGAGCTGGCGGTGGCCGACACCGGTCTCGGCAACGTCACGGACAAGATCACCAAGAACCAGCGCAAGACCTTCGGCACGCTGCGCGACCTGATGCGGGTGCGCACCGTCGGTGTGATCGAGGAGGACACCGCCAAGGGCATCGTCAAGATCGCCAAGCCGCTGGGCGTCGTCGGCGCCGTCACCCCCTCCACCAACCCGGCGGCGACGCCGGTCAACAAGGCGATGATGGCCGTCAAGGGCCGCAACGCCATCATCATCGCCCCCTCCCCCATGGGCTCCGCCGCCACCGGCCGCACGGTCGAGCTGATGCGGGCCGAGCTGGCGCGCATCGGCGCGCCGGAGGATCTGGTGCAGATGATCCCCACCCCCATCACCAAGGGCCTGACCCAGGCGCTGATGGAGGCGGTCGATCTGGTCGTCGTCACCGGCTCGCAGGACAACGTGCGCCGCGCCTACTCCAGCGGCACCCCGGCCATCGGCGTCGGGGCCGGCAACGTGCCGGTCATCGTGGACGAAAGCGCTGATCTGGCCGACGCGGCGCGCAAGATCTGCGCGTCGAAGACCTTCGACAACTCCACCTCCTGCTCGTCGGAGAACGCGCTGGTCGTTCTCGACTCCGTCTACGACGCGACCATCGCCGCGCTGGGGGAGGCCGGCGCCTATCTCTGCACCGCGGAGGAGCGGGAGCGCGTGCAGTCCCGCCTGTGGGAGAACGGCAAGCTGAACCGCAAGCTGATCGCCAAGGACGCCGCCATCCTCGCCGAGGCGTTCGAACTGGCGCCCAAGGCGCGCGAGTCCCGCTTCTTCCTGGTCGAGGAGACGGGCGTCGGCAAGGCGCATCCCTTCTCCGGCGAGAAGCTGTCGCTGGTGCTGGCGGTCTACCGCGTGCCGGACTTCGACGCGGCGGTCGATCAGGTGCGCCGGATCCTCGACCACCAGGGGCGCGGCCATTCCTGCGGCATCCACACGCGGGACGAGGCGCACGCCAAGCGGCTGGCCGACGAGCTGGACGTGGTGCGCGTGCTGGTCAACTTCGCCCACACCTTCGGCAACGGCGGCGGCTTCGACAGCGGGCTGAACTTCACCCTCTCCATGGGCTGCGGGAGCTGGCAGAAGAACTCCATCTCCGAGAACCTGAACTGGAAGCATTTCGTCAACATCACCCACCTCGTCCGCCCGATCCCGGAGGACAAGCCGAGCGAAGAGGCCCTGTTCGGCCCCTTCTGGTCCCGCCACGGACGCTGACGGAGGCGACGATGAACTTCGAGGAACAGGCTGGAAAATCCGTGCTCGCCCGCGCCGGGGTGAGCGTCCCGCAGGGGCGCCTCTGCGCCAGCGCGCAGGAGGCGGAGGACGCCGCCCGCGCCATCGGGCCGGTGGTGGTCAAGGCGCAGGTGCCGGCCGGCAAGCGCGGCAAATCGGGCGGCGTCAAGCTGGCCGCCACGCCGGAGGAGGCCGCCACTGCGGCGCAGGCCATCCTGGGCATGGAGATCGGCGGCTTTCCGGTCGCCCGCGTGCTGGTCGAGGAGCAAGCGGCCATCGCCCGCGAATTCTACGCCGCGGTGCTGAACGACCCGGCCAGCCGCAGCCCGCTCGTGCTGTTCTCCACCGAGGGCGGCATGGACATCGAGGAGGTCGCGGCGACCCGCCCCGAATCCCTGCGCCGCATGGCGGTGGACATCCGCAAGGGCTTCGGCCCGGCGGACGCGCGCCGCCTGCTGCTGGGGCTGGATCTCGGCGAGGCCGCCGTGCCAGTGGCGGCGATGCTGGTCGATCTCTACCGCGTCTACCGCCAGCACGACGCCGAACTGCTGGAGATCAACCCGCTGGCCCTGCTCGCCGACGGCCGCGTCGTGCCGCTGGACTGCAAGCTGACGGTGGACGACGCCGCGCTCTACCGGCAGGCCGACATCGCCGGGCTGGGCGCCAAGGAGCCGCTGTCGGCGCTGGAGGAGCGCGGGCGGGCGCTCGACCTCAAATACATCGAGCTGGAGGGCAACGTTGGCGTCCTGGCGAACGGCGCCGGGCTGACCATGACGACCATGGACGTGGTCAGCCACGCCGGTGGTCGCCCCGCCAACTTCCTGGAGATCGGCGGCGAGGCCTACACCAAGGGGACGGAGGCGCTGGACCTCGTGCTGTCCAACCCCGGCGTCAAAAGCCTCGTCGTCAATTTCTGCGGCGCCTTCGCCCGCACCGACGTGATGGCCGGCGGCGTGATCCAGGCCTGGAAGACGCTGAACCCCACCATCCCCGTCTTCTTCTCCATCCACGGCACCGGCGAGGACGAGGCCGTGCGCATGGTGCGGGAGGAATTGGGGATCGAACCCTACGACCGGATGGAAGACGCCATCTCGGCAGCCGTGGAGGCCGCGCGATGATCGTACGCAAGAGCGACCGGGTCCTGGTGCAGGGCATCACCGGCAAGCAGGGCACCTTCTGGACCGAGCAGATGCAGGCCTACGGCACCACCGTGGTCGGCGGCGTGAACCCGAAGAAGGCCGGGCAGAGCCATTGCGGCGTGCCCATCTTCGCCACCGCGAAGGAGGCCATGGCGAACGGCGGCTTCGACGTGTCGGTGATGTTCATCCCGCCCGCCGCCGCCAAGGCCGCCGCCATCGACGCCATCGAGGCCGGGGCGAAGACCGTCGTCTGCCTGACCGAGCACATCCCGTCGCACGACGTGATGGAGATGCACGCCGCGGCGGCGGAGCATGGCACCCGCATCATCGGCCCGAACACCGCCGGCATCGTGACTCCGGGCGAGGGCTTCGTCGGCATCATGCCCGCCTTCAACCCGCGCGTCTTCCAGCCGGGCCGGGTCGGCGTCATCTCGCGCAGCGGCAGCCTGGGCACGCTGGTCTGCCTGAATCTCGTGCGCGGTGGCCATGGCCAGTCGGCCTTCCTCGGCATCGGCGGCGACCCGATGATCGGCACCACGACCAAGGACGCGCTGGCCGTCCTGATCGACGATCCCGGCACCGACGCCATCGCGCTGGTCGGCGAGATCGGCGGCAGCATGGAGGAGGAGGCGGCGGAGCTGGTGGCGAAGACGGACAAGCCCGTCGTCTCCTTCATCGCCGGCCGCGCCTCCCCGCCCGGCAAGAAGATGGGCCACGCCGGGGCCATCGTGACCGGCGACCGCGGCAGCCACGCCTCCAAGCGCGGCGCGCTGGAACGCGCCGGGGCCGTGGTGGTGGACGTGCCCGGCGACCTGCCGGCGGCCCTCGACGCGCTGATGGCCGAGGCCGCGAAACGGTCGGGCGCGCAGCGGCTCGCGGACTGACCGCTCAGCCGCCCTTTTGAAGAATGGCACGGCAGCACCGCCCCCTCTCCCGGCCCCCGCCGGGAGGGAACGGGGGAGGCATTCCGGAAGGGAACGGAACAGGATGGCGAAGATCGACGACGTCGGCGGCCAGCGTGCGCGCGGGTTCGCCTTCACCCAAGGCTTCCAGCGAAGGAGCGGGCCGGCGGCGCCCGAGGACGCGCGCGGCTGGCTCGACCGCTACCAGTCGCCGCGCGAGGACATCGACCCCTCGCCGACCGTCTCCGACACGGTCAAATACACCACCTGCTACATGTGCGCCTGCCGCTGCGGCATCAAAGTGCACATCAAGGACGGCCAGCTCCGCTTCATCGAAGGGAACAAGGACCATCCGGTGAACCACGGCGTGATCTGCGCCAAGGGGTCCGCCGGCATCATGACCCAGAACTCCCCGGCCAAGCTGCGCAAGCCCCTGCTGCGCACCGGGGAGCGCGGCACCGGCGAGTTCCGCGAGATCGAGTGGGACGAGGCGCTGACCATCCTGACCGAGCGTCTGGGCAAGATCCGCGACAGCGACCCCAGCAAGCTCGCCTTCTTCACCGGGCGCGACCAGAGCCAGTCGCTGACCGGCTTCTGGGCGGCGCAGTTCGGCACGCCCAACTTCGCGGCGCACGGCGGCTTCTGCTCCGTCAACATGGCGGCGGCGGGCATGTACACGCTGGGCGGCAGCTTCTGGGAGTTCGGGGAGCCGGACTGGGACCACACCCGATACCTGCTGCTGTTCGGCGTGGCCGAGGACCATGACAGCAACCCGATCAAGATCGGCCTGTCGAAGATGAAGGCGCGCGGCGCCAAGATCGTCTCCGTCAACCCGATCAAGACCGGCTATTCCGCCATCGCCGACGAATGGGTCGGCATCCGTCCGGGAAGCGACGGGCTGTTCGTCTTCGCCCTGATCCACGAGCTGCTGCGCGCCGACCGCATCGACGCCGAGTATCTGGTCCGCTACACCAACGCCCCCTGGCTGGTGATCCAGGACCCCGGCGCCCCCGACGACGGTCTGTTCGCTCGCGACGCCGACGGCGCCCCGCTGGCCTGGGACGCGGTGGAGCAGCGCGCCGTTCCAGCCACGCAGGCCGGCATCCGCCCAGCGCTGGTCGGCGCCGTCACCCTGCCGGACGGGCGGCGGGCCGTGCCTTCCTTCCATCTGCTGGCCGAACGCTACCTCGACCCCCAGCACGCGCCGGAGGCGGTGGCCGAGCGCTGCGGTGTGCCCGCCGACACCATCCGCCGCATCGCCGCCGAGATGGCCCACCTCGCCTTCCAGGAGACGCTGACCATCGAGCAGCCCTGGACCGACTGGGCCGGGCGGCGCCACGAGCGGATGGTCGGGCGGCCCATCGCCATGCACGCCATGCGCGGCATCTCCGCCCATTCCAACGGCTTCCACACCTGCCGGGCCATCCACATCCTGCAAATCCTGCTGGGCACCATCGACGTGCCGGGCGGCTGGCGCTACAAGTCGCCCTACCCCCGCCCCGCCCCGCCGGGTCCCAAGCCCGCCGGCAAGCGCGGCGAGACCGGCCCCGGCAAGGCCATCCACGGGATGCCGCTCGGCTACCCCATGGGGCCGGAGGACCTGCTGGTCGGCGAGGACGGGCAGCCGCTGCGCATCGACAAGGCCTTCAGCTGGGACGCGCCGCTGTCGGTGCACGGCCTGATGCACATGGTGGTCGCCAACGCCTGGGAGGGCGACCCGTACCGCGTCGACACGCTGTTCATGTACATGGCCAACATGGCCTGGAACTCGTCGATGAACACGTCCGAGACGATGCGGATGCTGTCCGACAAGGACCCGGACACCGGCGAGCACCGCATCCCCTTCATCGTCTATTGCGACGCCTACGCCTCGGAGATGGTGGCCTACGCCGACCTCGTTCTGGCCGACACCACCTATCTGGAGCGGTGGGACTGCATCTCCCTGCTCGACCGCCCGATCGGCAGCGCGCACGGCCCCGGCGATTCCATCCGCCAGCCGGTGCTGACCCCCGACCGCGACGTGCGGCCCTTCCAGGACGTGCTGATCGAGCTGGGCGCCCGGCTCGGCCTGCCCGCCTTCGTCCGCGAGGACGGCAGCCCGCGCTACCCCGGCGGCTACCCCGACTACATGACCAACCACGAGCGCAAGCCCGGCATCGGTCCTCTGGCCGGCTGGCGCGGCGCCGACGGCAAGGACGCCGGCAAGGGCGCGCCAAACCCGGACCAGCTCGACCGCTACGTCCGCAACGGCTGCTTCTGGCATTTCGAGCTGCCGCCGGAGCAGCACTATTTCAAGCACGCCAACCAGGCCTATCTGGAAACCGCCACCCGCATGGGCTTCCTCGACAAGCCGGAGCCGGTGATCCTCCAGCTCTACGTCGAGCCGCTGCAGAAATTCCGCCTCGCCGCGCGCGGTCACGGCGCGGTGGTGCCGCCCGCCGACAAGCGGCAGCGGGTGGAGACCTACTTCGATCCCTTGCCCTTCTGGTACCCGCCGCTGGAGGAGGAGGGGCTGGACGAGGGCGCCTTCCCGCTGCACGCGGTCACCCAGCGCCCGATGCCCATGTACCATTCCTGGGGCTCGCAGAACGCCTGGCTGCGGCAGATCCTGGCGCGCAACAGCCTCTACATCGCGCGGTCCACCGCGGAGCAACTCGGCCTCGCCGACGGCGACTGGGCCTGGGTGACCAGCCCGACCGGGCGCATCCGGGTGCCGGTCCAGCTGATGGACGGGGTGGAGGCCGGGACGGTGTGGACCTGGAACGCCATCGGCAAGCGCTCCGGCGCCTGGAACCTGTCCACCGACGCGCCGGAGGGGACCAAGGGCTTCCTGCTCAACCACCTGATCTCGGAACTGCTGCCGGAGCGCAACGGCTACCGCCATTCCAACGCCGACCCGGTGACCGGACAGGCCGCCTGGTACGACCTGCGCGTCCGCGTCGAGAAGGCCCCACCCAAGGAGCGGGCCGAGACGATGCCGCGCTTCCCCGCCCAGGCCATGCCGCCGGGCGTCGAGCCGCCGCCCGCCATCCTGCGCACCGGCGCCGTATTCCGGCCCACGTCTCGGAGGACCCGCGCATGACGAGCCTTCCCAACCGCGAACCAGGCGCCCCCCGGCTGGGGCTGGTCATCGACCTCGACACCTGCGTCGGCTGCCACGCCTGCGCGGTCGCCTGCAAGCAGTGGAACGACGGCGGCCATATGGCGCCGCTGACCGACACCGACGCCTACGGCGCCGGGCCGGACGGGGTGTGGTTCAACCGCATCCACAGCTTCGAGGCCGGCTCCGAGCAAGGCGGCTGCGGGTCGCGCACCACCAACTTCCCGCGCTCCTGCCTGCATTGCGAACAGCCGGCCTGCGTGACCGTCTGCCCGACCGGCGCCTCCTACAAGCGGGCCGAGGACGGCATCGTGCTGGTCAACGAGGATTTGTGCATCGGTTGCAAGCTGTGCTCCTGGGCCTGCCCCTACGGCGCGCGGGAGTTCGACCAGGACGTCGGCGTGATGAAGAAATGCACGCTGTGCATCGACCGCATCCACAACGAGACGCTGGCGGAATCGGAGCGGGTGCCGGCCTGCGTCATGGTCTGCCCGACCTCCGCCCGGCATTTCGGCGACCTCGCCGACCCCTCCTCCGCCGTCTCGAAGCTGGTGGCGGAGCGCGGCGGCTACGACCTGATGCCGGAGCTGGGTTACGAACCGACCAACAAGTACCTGCCGCCCCGGCCCCGCCCGACCCTGGCGCTCGACGAGCGCGTCACCAGGGACAGCGCCAACGACGATCTGCCGCTCCACGGCCTGCTGAAATGGGCCGACCGCATCCTGGCGCGCTGAAGGAGGGAGTTCCATGCATCCGGCCTTCTCCATCATCTTCTTCACCAGCGCGGCGGGCGCCGGCTACGGCCTGCTCGCCCTGCTCGGCCTGCTGGCGCCGCTCGGCCTGCTGCCGGCGAGCCCGCTGTTCGGCCTCGCCGCCCTCGCCCTCGCCCTGGGTCTGGTGGTCGCCGGGCTGCTGTCCTCTCTGGCCCATCTCGGCCGGCCGGAGCGGGCGTGGCGGGCGCTGTCGCAATGGCGCAGTTCCTGGCTGTCGCGCGAAGGCGTGGCGGCGGTCGCCACCTTCCTGCCGGCGGGCGTCTTCGCCATCGCCTGGATCGTCCTGGCGACCGGCGATGAGGGCAGCGGCAGCGGCGTGGCAGGCGTTGCCGGCTGGATCACCGCGGCGATGGCGGCGGTCACCGTCTATTGCACGGCGATGATCTACGCCTCGCTGAAGCCGATCCGCCAATGGGCCAACCCCTGGGTGCCGCGCACGTACTTGGCGCTGTCGCTGATGACCGGGGCGCTGCTGCTGAACGCGCTGCTCGGCGCGGCGGGACAGGCGGCGGGCTGGTCCTCCCTGCTGGCGCTGGCGTCGGTGGCGCTGGCCTGGTCGGTGAAGGAGGGGCACTGGCGGCACTGCGCCACCACCCGCCCCGTCAGCACGGCGGAGACGGCAACCGGGCTGGGTCACATCGGGCGGGTCCGCCTGCTCGACGCCCCCCACAGCGAGGACAACTACCTGCTCAAGGAAATGGGTTTCCGCGTCGGGCGCCGCCACGCCGCCCGCCTGCGCTTCATCACCCGCCTCGCCGCCTTCGCCCTGCCGGCGGCGCTGAGCCTCGGCGCGCTGGTCGCCGGTCCCGGCGCCCTGTCCGGCACGCTGGCGCTGCTGGCCGCCGCCGCCGCCGCCCTGGGGGTGATCGCCGAGCGCTGGCTCTTCTTCGCCGAGGCGAAGCACACGGTAACCCTCTTCTACGGCGCCGGGGAAACCTAAGCCCGCCACTCTGGCCCCGCCTCTTCACCCCTCCATCGGGAAAGGAGCAGACATGTTGCAGGACCACATCGATCACGGCTCCGCCCTGGCCCTCTTCATGACCCGCGCCAAGGCGATGGACGCTCGGAGCCTCTACATCTGCGGCTCGCCCTCATGCCCCCGCGTGGGCTTCCGCTCCGGTCCGGGCATCGTCTACGAACCGCTGTCCGCCGGCCTCGCGGGGCACCTTCTCGACCGCTTCGCGGTGGACGGACAAGGCCTGAGTCAAGGGCTTCTCGTCTGGAGCGGGCGCCATTACCGCTGGTTCGCCATGCCGATGCCGGAGGGGGCCGACGGCTACGCCCCTCTGATCGCCGTGCACCGGCCCGCCATTCTTCCCGGCCCCGGCGAGCGGGCCATGCCGCGCGTGATCGCCGGCTGACCGCCCCGCCCTTCCCCTTCATCCCATCCATGAAACGAGGATGCGCACCATGAAAATGACCACCGAGGAAGCGTTCGTGAAGGTCCTTCAGATGCACGGCATCCGCCACGCCTTCGGGATCATCGGATCGGCCATGATGCCGGTCTCCGACCTCTTCCCCAAGGCCGGCATCCGGTTCTGGGACTGCGCGCACGAAACCAACGCCGCCCTGATCTGCGACGGCTACAGCCGCGTCACTGGGGAAATGGCCATGGCCATCGCCCAGAACGGACCCGGCGTGACCGGCTTCGTCACCTCGATCAAGACCGCCTACTGGAACCACACGCCGATGCTGCTGGTGACGCCGCAGGCCGCCAACAAGACCATCGGCCAGGGCGGTTTCCAGGAGGTCGAGCAGATGGCCATGTTCCGAGAGATGGTCTGCTACCAGGAGGAGGTGCGCGATCCCAGCCGCATGGCCGAGGTGCTGAACCGCGTCATCGAGAAGGCGTGGCGCGGCTGCGCCCCGGCGCAGATCAACGTGCCGCGTGATTTCTGGACCCAGGTCATCGACGTCGAACTGCCGCAGATCGTCCGGCTGGAGCGCCCGGCGGGCGGGCGGCAGGCCATCGCCGAGGCGGCCCGCCTGCTGTCGGAGGCGAAATTCCCGGTCATCCTGAACGGCGCCGGGGTGGTGATCGGCGGGGCCATTCCGGACAGCATCGCGCTGGCGGAGCGGCTGGACGCGCCGGTCTGCTGCGGCTACCAGCACAACGACGCCTTCCCCGGCAGCCACCCGCTGTCGGTCGGGCCGCTCGGCTACAACGGGTCCAAGGCGGCGATGGAGCTGATCGCCAAGGCCGACGTCGTGCTGGCGCTCGGCACCCGGCTCAACCCCTTCTCCACCCTGCCCGGCTACGGAATCGACTATTGGCCGAAGGGCGCGCAGATCATCCAGGTGGACATCAACCCCGACCGCATCGGCCTGACCAAGAAGGTCTCGGTCGGCATCTGCGGAGACGCCCGCCAAGTGGCCCAGCAGATCCTGGCGCAGCTCGCCCCCGGCGCCGGAGACGCGGGCAGGCTGGAGCGCCGCGCCTTGATCCACCAGACCAAATCGGCGTGGCTTCAGCTCCTGTCCTCGCTCGACCATGAGGAGGACGATCCCGGAACGAGCTGGAACGCCGAGGCGCGCGAGCGCGAGTCCGACCGCATGTCACCGCGGCAGGCGTGGCGGGCCATCCAGGCGGCCTTGCCGGCGGACGCCATCCTCTCCACCGACATCGGCAACAACTGCGCCATCGGCAACGCCTACCCCACCTTCGAGGAGGGGCGGAAGTATCTGGCACCGGGCATGTTCGGCCCCTGCGGCTACGGCTTCCCGTCGATCGTCGGCGCGAAGATCGGCTGCCCGAACACGCCGGTGGTCGGCTTCGCCGGTGACGGCGCCTTCGGCATCTCGATGAACGAGATGTCCTCCATCGGGCGCGAGGGATGGCCGGCGGTCACCATGGTGATCTTCCGGAATTTCCAGTGGGGAGCGGAGAAGCGCAACACGACGCTGTGGTACGACAACAACTTCGTCGGCACGGAGCTGAACCCCAAACTCAGTTACGCCAAGGTGGCCGAGGGTTGCGGCCTTAAGGGCGTCACCGCGCGCACCCAGGACGAGGTGACCGCCGCCCTGCGCCAGGCCATCGAGGACCAGGGCCGCGGCATCACCACCTTCGTCGAGGTCATCCTGAACCAGGAACTGGGCGAGCCGTTCCGCCGCGACGCGATGAAGAAGCCGGTGGCGGTTGCCGGCATCGACCCGTCGGACATGCGCCCGCAGCAGGCCGTGTAAGGCGAAGCACAGCGCCGTTCACGCGGTGCTTGTTGCATGAGTTGTCGAGGGCTTTGCCCCCACCCCAACCCTCCCCCGCTAACGCAGGGGAGGGAACTTTTTTTGCCCCCTCCCCTGCGCAGCGGGGGAGGGTTGGGGTGGGGGCAATACTGCCCAAAATTGACGCCCTGGGGCATTCCACGTTTCGACTTCGAAAGCCCCTATAAGTTGCTTTGTTCATAAAACATCACAACCTAAAGACGCTTTCGATTTCGAAACCCTTCACTCCCCCAACAGATCGTCAATGCGCATCCGCAGGTCCCGCAGCAGCTCCCGATGCTCTTTCTGCATCGCGGTGCTGACCGCGTCGATGGCCTTCAGCTCCTTCTCGATGCGGTTGATCGAGCGGCCGAGCACACGCATCGGCTCCACCGAGCCCGGCGCCTTGGACGCCCGCGCCGCGCGCACCGACTGCACCGTCAGACCGCCGGTGCGCGCCGACTGCCACAGCCGCCGCACCTCCCCCTCGTCGCCGACGAAGGCCAGCTCGACCAGGGCGGAGCGGGACACCGCGTCGGGGTTTTCCCGATACTCGCGGAGGATGTCAACGGGCAGGTCTAGAACTTTCAGCCGCTTCGACACTTCGGCCTCGGAACAGCCGAGCACCGCGGCGACCTCCGCCTGGGCGTAGCCGTGGCTGTCGATGAGCTGGGTCAGGCCGCGGGCCAGATCGATGGCGTCCAGGTCCACACGCTGGACATTCTCGATCAGCGCGATCTCCTCCGCCTTGCCCTTGGTGATGATCGCGGCGATGGTCGGGCGGCCGAGCATCTGGTGGGCGCGCAGGCGGCGTTCACCCGCCACGAGGCGGTAGACGCCCTTCTCCACCGTCTCCTGCACCAGCACCGGCTGCTGAAGCCCGTGCCGCTCGATGGAGGCGGCGAGCGAGGCCAACGCGGTTTCGTCGAAGACGGTGCGTGGCTGGTTGGGGTCGGTGCGGATGGCGGCGACGTCGGCCTCGATCAGCCGGGGCAGGGCGCCGGTCAGCCCGAACAGCCGGTCGGTCTCCAGGGCCGGGGCGGCGGTCTTCGCTTGCAGGACCGTGGCGGCGGTCTGGCGGGTCAGCTTCTTAGGCGGCATCGGACGACTCCCGGATGCGTCCGGTGGCCTTCAGAAGGGCACCGGCAATGGCGGCGTAACTTTCCACACCCGGCGCGCCGATGTCGGCGTCCAGCGTGATGACGTTGGCCCCGGCGGCCTGCGCGTAGATCGTCGCGCGCGGCACCGGCGGGAAGACCCGATAATCCTCTCCCCACAGCCGGCCGATATCGTCCAGCGAGGAGCGGTCCTGGGTCTGGCGGGGATTCAGCATGGTCGGCAGCACGCCCAGAATCCGCAGGTTCGGGTTCAACCGCCGCTGGATCTTCGTCACCGTGTCCAGGAAGGCGTTCACGCCCAGGATGGCGTGCGGCTCCGCTTGGCAGGGGATCAGCACATAGTCCGCCGCGGTCAGCGCGTTGATGGTGACCGCCCCCAGGTTCGGCGCGCAGTCGATCAGGATGAAATCATACTCGCCCCGCACCGCGTCCAGCATCTCCGCCATGGCGGTCTGGGCGTTGGTCAGGTTGCCGGGCAGTTCCGTGTCGGCGCTGGCGAGCGCGATGCTCGACGGCACGACGTCCAGCCCTTCCACGCTGGTCGGGCGGATGACCTCGGTCAGCTTCGCCTTGCCCATCAGCGCGTGGTAAAGCACCCTGCCCTGCTCGGTCAGCGCCACCACGTCGGTTTGCGGCACGCCGACATGGACCGTGGCGTTGCCCTGCGGATCGGCGTCCACCAGCAACACGCGGTTGCCGGACCGGGCCAGCATGAAGGCGACGTTGATCGAGGTCGCCGTCTTGGCCGTGCCGCCCTTTTGCAGGCCGACGGCGATGGTCGTGCCGGCCCGCGGCGTCGCGGTCGCCGGCTGCTCCAGGGACAGCAACAGCAGACGGCCCAGCACGTCGCGGGGCAGGGGCTCGCGCCCCGTCTCCCATTTGCTCAGCCTCTGCTTGTCATAGCGGCGGCCGGTCAGTTCGTTCACGAACGCGGCCATTTGCGTCTGGGTGAGGCCGCGCCTCTCGCGCAGCAGCTTCAAATCGTCGCCGGTCATTGCCCCCTCGTCGCCCCATTGTGCCGGAGTCGTCTGGGAAGCTATCAAGTCGTCCCAACCCCTGCAATGGGTGTCTACCCACGGCCCGGAGCAGCCGGCACTGGCGGAACATGGCCTCTCCGGTGCATAACTGAGGCATGCGGGGCCGGCGGCGGCGCCGGGGCTGTGGGGTTGCGCGAATGGCGGCGAACTGGTCGGTGCGGCAACTGGTGTGTCAGGCGCATGGCTGCGAGTTGGCCGTGTCGTGGCGGACCGATGGACGCTGGACCTGGACCGTCTCGGTGGCCGGGGAGCGCATCGCCGTCGGGATCGCCCAATCGCAGGAAGGCGCTCAGGACGCCGCCGCCAACGCGGCGGAACGCCACGCGCGCGCCGACGGCATCATCCAATTGACGATGTTCTGAACGCCGAAGCACAGGTTTCCACTCGATCGGCGCCGAATTGGGCTTATTGCGCCGCGGTGTAGCTGTCGATACGGGCGTAGCCCATACAATCCCCAGAAAAAGCGCTTAGCCACAGAGAATAATCCAGTGGGATTTTGCGCGAACCCATCAGGGTTTGTGTGATTTTCCCGTGCGTCTCCTATTGTTTGTGGATGATCGCAAAGACCGTAGGCCGCGCGTGAATTGTCTAAAACTTTCCGCGGAGCTTCGACCTTCGACGATGCGACGGCTCTGGCCTCCGGCCAGGGAAGCGGGACGGGCGAGGTTCCACGTCCGCCCCGATTGCGCCCATTCGACCAACCACGCGAGAGGCTCGACGTGACTTCGCTGGGGAAACGCCAGATTCACACCGACGCATTTGGGGGCGATTGCCTGGACGCTTCACCGGCTGTCGAAATCGACCGTATGGACCGCGGCGGCTGGTACACCGTCATGAACGGATTCGACGACGCCAACATCTTCCAGACCTGGGATTTCGGGCGCATCGCCCATCCCGGCCGCGACCTCAGCCACATCGTGCTGCGCCGGGACGGCCAGCCCGTGGCCGCGGCGCAGTTGCTGGTCCGCCGGGTGCCCGGCATCGGTGGGATCGCGCTGGTCATGTGGGGACCGCTGTGGCGCCCCAAGGGCCGCCAAGCCGATCCGGCCGACTTCCTGGCGATCATGGAAGCGATGAAGGCCGAGTACAGCGTCCGGCGCGGCCTGTTCCTGCGCGTCCTGCCGCGCGTCGAGGACGGGGCAGGGGAGGGCGCCCGCGCGCTGTCCGCCATGGAGGCGCTGGGGATGCGGCACAGCGATGCCAAGGCCCCCTACCGCACCTTCATCATGGACCTGACCCGCGACGAGGCGACGATCCACAAGGATCTGTCCCGCCACTGGCGGCGCGGCCTCGCCAAAGCCGAGGGGGCAGGGCTGGAGATCGTCGAGGGCTCCTCGCCGGAGATCCTCGACGCGATCGACGACCTGTTCATCCAGACGCAGCGCCGCAAGGGCTTCCGCGCCTTCGACAGCCGCACCCTGACGAAGGTTCACCGCGCCCTGCCCGACGGCATGAAGATGCACGCCGTGATGGCCTCCCACAACGGCGAGCCGGTGGCCGGCGTGGTGGTGTCGCTGCTCGGCGACACCGCGCTGATGCAGAATTCGGCCACCGCGGAGGCCGGACTGCCGCTGAACGCGGCCTTCCTCGTCCATTGGAAGGCGATGCAGTGGGTGAAGGCAAACGGCGGGAAGCGCTACGACCTGCACGGCGTCAATGCCCAGGCCAACCCCGGCGTCCACCTGTTCAAGCGCGGCTTCGCCGGCAAGGGGGAGGAGGAGCGGGTCTTCATCGGCACCTTCGAGGCGCCCGGCCCGATGCTCAGCCGGCTTCTCGTCGAAGGCGGCCAGACGGTGCGCACGCTCGCCGCGACCTGCACCGCGCAGGCCAGCCAGATGATGGCGATGGCCATGAACAAGGGGCCGGCCGAGCGCGCCGACGCTTCCACCCCCTCCAACCCGGCGTAAGCGCCGCGCACGCAAAACGCCCGGTCCATGGCTTGGACCGGGCGTTTCGTTTGCGTGTCATCGGGTAAGCGTCACTGGGTGCGTGCGATCACCGGCACACCGTCCAGATCCTTGGGAAGATCGTCGGGGATGCCCGACGCGAAATTGACCGCGATGGCGTAGTCGTCGGACAGCTTCGTGACTTCGGCGCGGGTCATGCCGGGGTACCCGCTGAGGATCGCCAGATAACGGTCACGGGCGGCTTCGGCAGCCTCTTTCGGCACGGGCATACTGACCTCCCTTTCGTCATAGGATGCCATAATCATTTATGGATTGTTGGCTCCATAAACAATACCCCAGCGCGACCGTTTCCCGCAAATCCCCCGCTCAGAGTCGGTGGGCGAGCCCGTGCAGGTCGCCGACCACCGTCACGTCGGGCGGGAAGGGGTTCGGCAGCCCTTCCGACACCACGCCGACGAAGCCCATGCCGGCCTTGCGGGCGGCCTCCAGTTCGGTCAGGGAGTCGCCGATGGCGAGCGACCGCGCCGGGTCGTGCCCGCCCGCCGCAACGATGCGCGCGAAGACCTCCGCCTTCACGTTGGGGGAGCCGGTGATGCTGCGGAAATGCCGCTCCAACCCCTTGGCGCGCACCGTTCCCATCAACACCTCGTGCGGCGTGCCCGAGACGAGGTGGCAGGGCGTGCCGTCCAATCGGTCCAGCACCGTTTCCGCGCCGGCGATCAGCGCGCAGTCGGGAACGCGCGGATCGACGATCTCGGCGTAGCGGCGGGCCAGATCGTCGATCTCCGCCGGGCCGGGGTCGCGCCCGAACATCTCCCGTTCCAGGATCGCCAGCATCTTGAAGCGGCTGAGGCCGCCGTTGCGCCAGATCGTCTGGCGCATCCGCTCCTCCGTCTCCGCATCGTCGATGCCGTAGAGGATGGCGAAGCCGCCGTTCTTGGTGGGCACGGAGTCGATGATGACGCCGTCGAAATCGAAGATCACGACCTCCGGGTCCAGCCGGTCGGGTGTCTGAAGCATTGCGCCGTCTCGCATCGTTGTGGTGGCCCCGCGCGGAACAGGGGCGGGTGCCGGAAAAGGCGTCGGGGGATCGTACAGGAAATCCCCCGTGCCTCAACGGTTCGGGCCGAAGAAAGAGCCTTTTGGAAAAGCTGTCTCACAGTGTGGCGCAGGCCACAGCGGGGTTGGGCGGCGGGGCGTAGTGTCTGGTCATCGAACAGGCCGGGCCCCGACGCAGACGGAACCGGCAGCCAACGCCCCCAGACACCAACTCCCCCAGACACCGGAAGGAACCACACCATGCGCCGCACCACCCTGATCGCCGCCGTCGTCGCCGTCCTGGGCTCCGCCGCCTCCTTTGGCCCGGCCTTCGCCGGCGACCTGATGACCGGCGGCATCCCGCTCGGCAACGCCAGCAACCTGGGCGTCATCTCCAACACCGCCGCGGGCATCCAGAACAAAGCGCAGCAGCAGGTGATGGGTGTCCAGGCGGGCGGCGGGCTGGCCGGGCCCTTCGGCACCGCCTCCAACCTGGGCAACGTCTCCAACCTCGCCGCCGGCGTCGGCAACAAGGCCAAGCAGCAGGTGGTTGGCGTGCAGGCCGGCGGGATGGGCGGCGGGGTGAAGACGCCCTTCGCGCTGGGTGGCTTCAACAGCAACGCCGGCACCGTCAGCAACAGCGCGGTCGGCATCGGCAACACCGCCCAGCAGCAGGTCAAGGCGATGCAGTTCGGCGCGCCGGGTGCCCTGTTCAACCAGAACCTCGGCACCGTCTCCAACCTCGCCGCCGGCATCGGCAACAAGGCCCAGCAGCAGGTCACCGGCATCCAGAAGTAAGGCTCCCCCGCTTCGCATCCCTCCCTCCCCGAACCTCGCGGCCGGCAGACCTCTGCCGGCCGTCTTTTTTGCCAGTCGTCTTTTTTGCGGGACGCAGGAAACGGGTGGCCCTCCGTCGCGGCATCCGCGACGATCCCGGCAGCAGGACCGGGAGGGCATCATGGACGAGGAGGCGATGTGGAGCGCGGTGGCGCGCCGGGACCGGGACGGTGACGGGCGCTTCGTCTACGCGGTGCGCACCACCGGCGTCTATTGCCGGCCGTCCTGCCCATCGCGTCGGGCCAAGCGGGAAAACGTCGCGTTCCACCCCGATGCCGCGGCGGCGGAGGCGGCGGGCTTCCGCCCCTGCAAACGCTGCCGCCCCAACGCGCCGCCATCCACGCTCACATGATCCCCAACAGCCGGATCAGACCCAGCCCGATCGCGCCGAGCGCCGCCAGCGACAGCACCACCGCCGCGGTGACGCGCAGGCCCGCCCGCGACAGCATCCGCACATCCACCCCAAGCCCCAACGCGGCCATCGACAGCACCGTCAGGATGCCGGCCGCGGTCTGGCTGGCCGCCAGGGCGGCGTCCGGGATCAGCCCCGCCGCCCGTAGCCCGGCAAGCGCCAGGAAGCCCAGGATGAACCAGGGCACCAGCCGGCGCAGGGGCGGGCGGGTCCTGCTGTGTTCTTCCCCCTCCGGCTTCGCCATCAGGGCCAGCGCCACCACCACCGGCCCCAGCATCAGCACGCGCAGCAGCTTCACCAGGGTCCCGACCTGGACGCTCAGCGCGCCGACCGGCGCCGTCGCCGCCAGGATCTGCGGCACCGCGTAGACGGTCAGCCCGGCGAACACGCCATACTGCATGGGGCTGAGCCCAAGCAACGGCACCAGCAACGGCAGCCCCAGCACCACCAGAACGCCCAGCACCGCCGTGAAGGCGATGGCCGCGGCCACGTCGTCGCCGTGTGCCCCGATCACCGGCGCCGTCGCCGCGATGGCCGAGTTGCCGCAGATGGAGTTGCCGCAGGCGACCAGCACCGCCATGCGCGGCGGCAATCCCAGCAGGCGCCCGATGCCGTAGCTGACCGCCAGGGCCAGCGCGACCACCCCGGCGATCCCCGCCACCAGCCCCGGCCCGGCGGTCAGGATGGTCTCCGGATCGATGGAGGCGCCCAGCAGCAGCACCGCGACCTCCAGCAGGGTCTTGGCGCTGAAGTCCGTCCCCGCCTTCCACCGCCGCCCTGGCGTCCAGACGCTGCGCAGGGCCACCCCGATCAGGATCGCCAGGACCAGCGCCTCCAGCCAAGCCTGCCCGAAGACCCGCACCTCCAGGCTTTGCAGGGCCAACGCCGCGCCGCTCACGCCGGAGCAAAGCAGAATTCCCGGCAATAGGGTGCGCAGGGTGTCGCGGGGCGATGAAAGAGCGTGGTTCGGCATGGCGTCCTCGAATTCCAATGCCGGGAAGCTGCGCCCTCTGGACCGTTCGTTCCAACAGATTATAGTGGACGAATCGTTCGATAAAAACGAACGTTTAAAGGGGCAGAGGACCGGATGACTCTCGAACAGCTCCGCATCTTCGTGGCGGTCGCCACGCAGCAGCATGTGACGCGGGCCGCCGCCTCCCTGAATCTGACGCAGTCAGCGGTCAGCGCCGCCGTCTCCAGCCTTGAGACCCGGCACGCCGTCCGCCTGTTCGACCGGGTGGGCCGCCGCATCGAGCTGACGGAGGCCGGGCGCCTGTTCCTGAACGAGGCCGTCGCGGTGCTCGCCCGTGCCGAGGCGGCGGAGCGCATGCTGGCCGACCTGTCGGCGTTGAAGCGCGGGCGCATCGCCATCCACGCCAGCCAGACCATCACCGGCTATTGGCTGCCCGAACGGCTCGTGGCCTTTCACCAGCGCCATCCGGATGTCGACGTCACGGTGAAGGCCGCCAACACCGCCCAAGTCGCCAAGGCCGTTCTGGACGGTGCCGCCGATCTGGGGTTGGTGGAAGGGGAGGTGACGGACCCGCTGCTCGACCAGGACCGGCTGCCCGGCGACCGTCTGCTGCTGCTGGTGGGCGACGGTCACCCCTGGCGCGGGCGGAGCGACCTTCCGGTGGAAGACCTGCACCACTCCCCCTGGGTCCTGCGCGAGGCCGGATCGGGCACCCGCTCCGAATTCGAGGAGGCGCTGCGCGGGCGGGGGAGGGCGCCGGAGGACTTGCCGGTGACGCTGGAACTGCCGTCGAACGAGGCGGTGCTGTCAGCGGTCATGGCCGGGGCGGGGGCAACCGCCCTGTCCGATCTGGTGGCGCGCGGCGCTCTGGCGGCCGGGCACCTGCATCGCGTTCCCTTCGCGCTGCCCGAACGGCCCTTCCGCCTGCTGCGCCACCGCGAGCGCGGCTTGAGTCACGCCGCCCGGACCTTCCGCGATCGGCTGCTGGCGGAGTAGGGGAGGGTGGTCAGACCACCTCGTCGAACTCGACCCGGGGGATGTCGATCCAGCTTTCCGGCTCGCCGGCGTCCTTGCGCCAGAAGATCACCGGCAGGTCGGCGTTCAGCACGCGGGCGATCGAGGCGCCGCGCGCCGTCATCAGTTCCTTGTACTCCGCGGCCTCGACGATGCGCACGCCGTAGCCGGGAATGCGGTCGGCCTGAAGCACCGGGCCGAGCGCGTTCTTGAACTTGCGCAGGTCGTTGTCGGAGCCGACCCGCTTGCGCAGCGGCTCCAGCGCCATCCAGAAGGCGTTGCCGTGGCCGAGATGGGCGCGGGCGATCTCGTAGAGCCGCTTCTCGATGGGCTTCAGCGCGAAATAGTCTTCCGAATAGGTCAGCAGGTTGTTGCCCAGCGCCGCCCGCACCACCCAGTTCGACAGGACCAGGGTCAGACCGCGCACCTGCCGCTCGCCGTCCTTCTTGCCGCGGCGATAGAGCAGCTTGTAGTCGGAGATCCAGGAGAAGGCGCCGCTTTCGCCCTCGCCCCCGGCCTCCAGGTTGGTCTTGATCTGGGTGCCCTGCAGCCGCTCCAGCGCCCCTTCGATCTTGTCGTAGGCGCTGCCCCCGGCGGTCTTGCCGACGATGCGCTGGAGATCGCTGGTGGTGAAATGCAGCTTCCCCACCTCCGGCCCCATCTTGCCCTCGGCCATCTTCTCGCGCAGCAGCGAGACGGCGTAGATCAGCACCGACTTGTCCCAGATCGTCGCAACGCCGACGTCGCGCGGGGCGCGCACCTCGATCTTCACCTTGCCGTCGTCGTAGGTGGGAAGGCTTTCCACCTTGTCCTTCGACAGGCCGAACAGCGAATAGGCCATCAGGGCCCGGTCGTTGTTCACGTCGCCGCGCAGCGGCGAATCCAGCCGCAGCGCCAACTGGACCGGGCGGTCCAGCAGTTCGGCGTTTTCCTTGTCGGTGTTGTGGTCGTCCATGCACCCCGTCTCCCCGGCCCCGCCGCTGGCGGTTACGGTATTGATTCCCGATACGCCCCGCATGTTCCACAGCGCAGGCGCAAACGTCGCCATTCTGCCGAAAGATTCCTCACCGGCCGGAAACGACGCTGTGACCGTGCGGACGAATGTCGCCGTTCTGCCAGTTCCCCCGGACGCTGTGCCCCGCTGGAGGCTTTCCCTGCCGAAAGCGTCCGCGTTCTGACGGTCCGGGCTTCCGACAAGCCGCGGAACAGCGCTGAAAGGCTTGGATTCCCTGACTCTTTCCGGACTCCCCGGGGTCCGGAGGCCGCCGCGGGGGGAGCACATTGGCAGAACGGCGACACTCGGTTGCGCGAGTCGGAGTCCGATTCTCGGCCGATTCCCGGAGTCACCGATGGGTCACAGCCCAGATTATTCGGCAGAACGGCGACATCCGGCGGACTCCGACGCTCAGGCGCGCTCCCCCGTGCGCCGGAATCTTTCGGCAGAACGGCGACGTTTTCCGTCCGGTTTCTCGGCAGAACGGCGACACCCGGCCATGGTCCGCCATCGCTCCAGGGGGCTCAACGCCTTGATTCCGCTGACTCCATGCCCCTGCATCGACGCAACCGGAGCGATTCCGACGCACGCATTTGAATCGTGGACAGCCTGTCGGGGCCACGACAACATCTTGCGTAACGGGCTCACCAAAGCCCGAACCGATAGCTTTTGGAGCAGGGTCTTGGGCCAGGATTTTCAGCTGGCGGCTCCGAACAGCCGCGAGACGCCGAAGGAGGCGACGATGACGTAAGGGAGGACACGACCTCCGGAAACACAAAGGGCACAGGTTTGGCGACCTGTGCCCTCGTGCACACCGAAGTGTCGAAAACCGATGGAAGACCGGGAGAACCGGACCCCGCATCAGCGGTTTGGCGACTTCATGATGCCAGGGTAGGTCCGGAAAACCAAGTGGAATCGCGGATTCCACTGACGCTCCCGCTTTGTCTTCCGCCGGGATCGAAGCGCTGGATCATGGGAAGACAATGACCCCGTACACGACCTTGTACCGGCGATGGATCGCTGCGCCCGGTGTGGGAGCCGCGGAGATCGCGGTGCTCTCCGGCCTCTACGCGCGTGCGGACGCCGCCGGCGTCTGCACCGGTCTTGTCCAGGACGAGCTGGCCGCCGAACTCGGCAAGAGCCGTCCCTGGCTGTCCGCCGTGCTGACGAAGCTGCAGGCGCCGGACCTGTGCCTGGTGGAAGCCCGTCGCGAACGCGGCTTCCGCGGGATGGTCTATGCCCTGGCGGGCGCGCAGGACACCGACTCTTCCGGTCGGCCCGTCGACACCACCGGTCAGCCGGCTGACGGACTCCTAAGGACAGGGAATCCCCTGAATCCTGATTCTCAAAACCCCTCCTCCTTCCGGGCGGGGGGTTCGGTTGAGCCTTCGGGCATCAGGAACCGGGACGCTCTCGCCGAAGACTGGCAGCCGAGCGCCGCCGATCTGGCCTGGGCCGCGGAAGCCCGCCCGGAGGTCGATCCGGCGACGGTGACCCGCAAGTTCGTGTCCTGGTGCCGCAAGGCCAACGCCCGCAACGGCTACAGCCCCGCCGACCCGTCCAGCGCCTGGCGCAAATGGGTCGCCCGCGAGCTGGTCGCCCCCGCCGTCCCTGCGGCCGATGAAACGCCCGAAGGCACCGTCGTCCCCTTTGCAACCGCCTCCCGCCGCCCCTCCAACCGGAGCGACCAGAATGACCGCCAACCTTCCGAGCCTTTCCGTCAGCGCCGCCCCGCAGACGCCGGACATGGCGTGGCTGCCCGCAACGCCGGCGTCCTCTCTGCCCTGCGCGATCGCCTCGCTCGCCCGGCTTGAGCGCGCCGACCTGCGCTTCGAAATCGCGGATCGTGCGCCGGAGGAGATCGGGGCGCTGGCCGAGCGGGTGGAAGCCGCCCTTGAGGCCGGCTGCCCGGCCATCGGCGTGGAGAATGTTCTGACCGGCATCGAGAAGCTGGCGGTCCGTTTCGGGCTGGAGCTTCCCGACGCCGACGTGCTGGAGGCCGACATTCTTGAGATGGCCGGCTGGCCGGCCGAGGAGTGGATCGCCGGCTTCCGCGGAGTCTGGTCCTCCTTCCGCTCCGGCTACCGGCGCTTCCCCACCATCGGCGATTTCCGCGCCGCAGCCGGTCAGGCATCGGCGAACAGCGGAACGGCGGCCCTTCGCCGGCTGGCCATGGCCCTGCGCCAGGAGGAACAGCTCCGCATCCGCGAGATCGCCCAGCGCCGCCGCCAGAAGGAGAAGGAGGCGGACACCGCCCGCCGCCAGCAGGCCGCCGCCTTGACCGCCCTTCCGGTCGCACCTCCGCTCGCCGGGACGAAGCCGGCGGTTCCGGCATGTCCAGCCCCCGTTTCCTCTCTGATCTCCGTCACGCCGGATGATGCACAAGTGGACTTGGTCCGCGCGCGCCCTTTGTCCCAGACGACACGAGACATTCCCAAGAGACTCAAAAAGGATCAGTTGACCAGCATCTCTCATACTAGGGTATGTGAAGGACAGGGTTCTGAGTTTCTCAGTAAGGGCTTGCGTACGAAAAGTTCAATCCGAGAACATAGGCATTCTCATGACTGTGGAGCGAACGGACGGGGAGGAGCGAAGGCTTGGCAGACCCTTCATTGTTCCAACAGGGTAACGCCTCTATAATCAGTCTCATCCCATCGTTTCAGATTCCGGTAGCGAAGCACGAAAGGGCGGAGCAAGATGCGATAATCTGTTCGTGTCGCGAATCTTTCGGATTGTCCTTCCATGCCGCTGAACACGGTGTCCCGTCAGCAACCGATGACTCTGCGCGGGTACCTGCTGAGGCTTGTGCTCGTGACGTTGGTGCCGATGCTCCTGCTCGGCGGCATGCTCATCGGCTGGCTGGTGCAGCAGCAGCGGGAGGCCGTCGAAGACAACATGGCCGACACGGCGGAGACGCTGACCCTGATCGTCGACCGGGAACTGGGGGCGACCATCGAGGCGCTGCGGGGGCTGTCCCGCACGGACGCTCTGGCCGACGACGATCCCGCCGGCTTCTATGAACGGGCGACGCTGGCTCTGACCCAGCATCCGTCCTGGACCAACATCGCGCTGATCGAGCCGTCCGGGCGGCAGATCGTCAACACGGTGGTCCGGCTCGGCGAGACCCTGCCGGACGTGCCCCAGCGCGACGCACTGCAGCGGCTGATCGTAAGCCATGAGCCCGTCGTGTCCGATCTGGTCGTCGCGACGGCGGCGGAGCGGCCGACGATCGCCGTGATGGTGCCGGTGCTGCGCGACGGCCGCCTGCGCTACGTCCTGTCCGCGGTGGTCGACCCGCGGACCTGGAGCACATTGTTGGAGGGGTTCGAGACGCGGTCCGGCCTGATCGCCGCGATCATCGACGGCCGCAACCGCATCGCCGCCCACTCGCGCAAGCATGCGGAATATCTGGGGCGGACGGTGCCGGACTGGTTCCTGGCGGCGCGCGGGACGGCGGAGTCCGGCAATTACCGCGGCGCCACGCTGGACGGGGTGGAGATCATCGGTGCCTTCCACCGCACGCAGCAGGCCGACTGGACCCTGGTCGCCGCGACGCCGACGGAGGCCGTGCTCAACCCCCTGAACCGCACGGTGATGCTGGCCCTGGGACTGGGGCTGATCCTGCTGGGCGTGTCGCTGGCCTCGGCGGCGGTCTTCGCGCGGCGGCTCGCCCACCCCGTCCGCGAGCTGGCCGCCCATGGCGGCAACCTGATGGCGGGGCAGGCCATCCGCTATGACGGCGGTGTGCCGGTGCGCGAGATCGACGAGCTGCACCGCATCCTGGCCGAGGCCAGCGCCGCGCTGGTCGGCGCCAGCGAATCCGCCGCCCATGCTGAGGCCCGCTACCGTTCCATCGTCGACACGGCGGTCGACGCCATCGTGGTCATCGACCGGGCCGGCATCCTGCACGGCTTCAACCGCGCCGCCGAGCGGATCTTCGGCTACGCCGCGGAGGAGGTGATGGGCCGCAACGTCAGCATGCTGATGCCCGATCCCGACCGCAGCGCCCATGACGGTTATCTGGAGCGCTACCACCGTACGGGGGAGCGGCGCATCATCGGCATCGGGCGCGAGGTGACGGGCCAGCGCAAAGACGGGTCGGTGTTCCCGCTGGAGCTGTCGGTCGCCGAATGGAAGGCCGACGGCGAGGTGCGCTTCACCGGCATCGTGCGCGACATCACCGCCCGCCGAACGGCGGCGGAGGCCTTGCTCGCCGCCAAGGAGGCGGCGGAGCAGGCGATGGAGCGCGCCCTGACCGCGGCGGACGAGGCCCGGCGGGAAAAGACCCGCGCCGAGAAGGCGGAGCGGGCGAAGACCCAGTTCCTGGCGGCGGCCAGCCACGACCTGCGTCAGCCCGTGCAGTCGCTCTACTTCTTCGCGCAGGTGCTGGGCGATAAGCTGCACGGCCACCCCGGCCACGAGCTGGTGGCGAGCATGGGCCACTCGCTGGACGCTCTGAAGCTCCTGCTCGACGGTCTGCTCGATGTGTCGCGGCTCGACGCCGGTGCGGTGGAACCCAGCGTCACCGAATGCGCGGTCGGGCCGCTGCTCGACCGGCTGGCGGCGGAATACGGGCCGCAAGCGGAGGGGCAGGGGCTGCGCCTGCGGGTCGTGCCGACCTCGCTGTGGGCGCGCACCGATCCGATGCTGCTGGAGCGCATCCTGCGCAACCTGATCGAAAACGCGTTGCGCTACACCGAGCGGGGCGGTGTCGTGGTCGGCTGCCGACGCCGCAGCGGCGCCCTGCGCATCGAGGTGGCCGACAGCGGCATCGGCGTCCCGGAAGAATTGCAGCAGGCCGTCTTCGAGGAGTTCTTCCAGATCGGCAACCAGGAGCGCGACCGGGCCAAGGGGCTGGGCCTCGGCCTCGCCATCGTGAAGCGGCTGGCCGGGCTGCTCGGCCACACGGTCACCCTGAACTCGCGGCCCGGACGGGGCAGCGTCTTCTCGGTGGAGCTTCCCTCCGTGCGCGCCCGCGCCATCCTGCGCCGCAACGGGCCGGACCGCGCCAACGACGATGGGCAGGGCCTGGTGGTGGTCATCGACGACGAGGCCATCGTGCTGCTCAGCCTCCGCACCCTGCTGGAGCAGTGGGGCTACGAGGTGGTGGCCGCCGTGTCGGCGGAGGAGGCGGTGGACCTGCTGCACGGGCTGGGCCGCCTGCCGGACCTCATCATCGCCGACTACCGCCTGCGCGAGGGGCGGACGGGGGTGGAGGCGATCCGCGACATCCACGGCGTCTGCGGCGTGCGCATCCCCGCCGTGGTGCTGACCGGCGACACCGCGCCCGAACGCATCACCGAAATCCGCGGCGCCGGCTTCCGCCTCGTCCACAAGCCGATCACCCCGAACATCCTGCGCGAATTGCTGAAGCCCGCGGCCTGATCCTGGACGGCCTGATTCTGGGTGGCCCGACGGCGAAAGGCCGGTTTTTGACCCTGGCCGCCCCGCGGCCGGGTCTTTAGTTTTTCCGCCTCCTTGGGGAAGTGCCTCCTTGGGCAAGAGGGAGACGGGACATGAACTGGAGCAAGGGCCTGTGGCGGGGCTGGCTGGCCGCCGCCCTGCTGTGGGGGGCGGCGGTGACCGCCTTCGCCGCCGCCGATCTGCAGGGGCGCCATCCTTTCGCCGGTCTCTACGCCTATTCGGAGACGCGGGACGCCTTCCTGCCGCAGCACTACGCCGCCGACGAGGCGGTGGTGGAGGATGGGGTGAGGCGGGGCGTCGTGGCGCGGACGGACTTCCCCGACGGCACCAGCCTTGCCGCCCCGCCAGGTCTCGGCGAGGAGCGCGTGCGGCGGATCGCCGAGCGTTTCTGGGCGGAGCGCTGGACGCGCCGGGCCGAGGTTCTGTGGCCCTGGGGCCTGCGCGCCGCCGTGCCGCCGCTTCTTCTTCTGCTGTCCGGCGGGCTTGCCTTGTGGATCGCCCGCGGCTTCCGCAAGCCGGCCGAGCCTGCGGAGACGGAGCGGCAAGAGAAGGCGGTGCCGGAGACGGCGGCCGGCGAGGAGACGCCGAAGGCGGCCTTCAACACGCGGTCGGCCGGCGGACTGCCGCCCTTCATCCGCTCGCTGGGGCCGGACCCCAAGCGCCGCCGCGTGCTGGGGGCGGGACGGTGAAGGCGACGCAAGACATGATCCCGCGTCGTTCGGGCGACGGGCGCCCAACGTCGCGGTAACCCGCGGCGACGGGCAAGCATCCCTGACGGTCGGCATCCCGAAGGCACAAAGGAACAGGAACCCCGGCATTGGGTTGATGGTGGCGGAGCCGCGTCCACGACGCGCGAATGTTCTCCAGGCTGCGCGTTTGTCCGTCCGTCCGGGCGTTCGGGCCGTTCATCATCACGGCGACGTGCGGCGCAAGGCGCTGCCAGCGGGCCAGACCAAGAGGAGACCTGGGTGTCGAAGCCGACCAAGACGGACAAGATCCTGACCGGAATTCCAGAATTCGACCTGATCCTGCGGGGTGGGCTGCCGCGCGCGCGGCTTCATCTTCTGGAAGGCGCGCCGGGGACCGGCAAGACGACCATCGCGCTTCAATTCCTGCTGAAGGGTCTGGGCGATGGCAAGCGCGGCCTCTACGTGACCCTGTCGGAAACCGAGACGGAGCTGCGCGCCTCGGCCAAGAGCCACGGCTGGTCGCTGGACGGCATCGGCATCTTCGAACTCGTCCCGCTGGAGGCCCAGCTCGACCGCCAGCAGAGCGTGCTCTACCCATCCGAGGTCGAACTGGGCGAAACCATGCGCCTGATCACCGAGCGGATCGAGGCCGAGAAGCCGGACCTCGTGGTGATCGATTCGCTGTCCGAGTTGCGGCTGCTCGCCCAGGACCAGCTCCGCTACCGGCGGCAGATCCTGGCGCTGAAGCAGTTCCTGCAGGGGCGGCAGTGCACCACCCTGGCGCTGGACGACCTGACCAGCCAGACCGGGTCCATGGAACTGCACAGCCTGATGCACGGCGTGGTCAGCCTGGAGCAGATCGAGCGCTCCTACGGCGCGGCGCGGCGGCGCCTGCGCATCGCCAAGATGCGCGGCTCCGAATATCAGAGCGGCTGGCACGATTTCGCCATCACGCCGGGCAACGTGCTGATCTTCCCCAGCCTGATCGCCGACGAGCACAAGGCGGAGTTCGAGCCGACCTCGGTGTCCAGCAGCCTGGGCGGGCTGGACGAGCTGATGGGCGGCGGGCTGACGCGCGGCACCACGACGATGCTCGTCGGCCCGTCGGGCGTCGGAAAATCGTCCATCGCCCTGCAATATGTCGCGGCGGCGGTGCGCCGGGGCGAGCACACCGCCTATTTCTCCTTCGACGAGTCCTTCGAAACCCTGTCGCTGCGCAGCACCGCGCTCGGCATCGACATCGAGGAGGCGGTGCGCAAGGGCGAGCTGGGCTGGGAGCGTGCGAACCCGTCGCGCCTCTCGCCGGGCCAGTTCGTCTGGCAGGTCCGTCGCCAGGTTGAGGACCAGAAGGCGCGCGTCGTGGTGATCGACAGCCTGAACTCCTACCTCAGCACCATGCCGGAGGAGCAGGCGCTCATCCTGCAGATGCACGAGCTGCTGACCTACCTGAACAACCAGGGCGTCGTGACCATCCTCATCCTGGCCCAGCAGGGGATCGTCGGCGACATCCAGAATCCGGTGGACCTGTCCTTCATGAGCGACACGGTGGTCCTGCTGCGCTTCTTCGAGGCGGCGGGGGAGGTGCGCAAGGCGATCTCGGTGGTCAAGAAGCGCACCGGGGTCCATGAGCTGGCGATCCGCGAATTCCGGCTGTTCCCCGACGGCATGCAGGTCGGCCCGCAGCTTCTGGAATTCCAGGGCGTGCTCACCGGCGTGCCCAGCTATGGCGGGTCGGCGGACCCGCTGTTGCGCGGGCAGCGCGAGACGGGCTGACCGCAGCGCATGGACGCCCCGATCCTCGTGTTCGCCCCGCACGGCCGGGACGCGGAGGTCATCCGCCTCGTGCTGGACGAGGTTGGCGTGATCACCGAGGCCTGCGCCGATCTGCCCGCCCTTTGCAGCGGCCTGACGAAGAACATCACGGCCCTGATTCTGTCCGAAGGCGCGCTTTTGCGGTCAGGGATGGAGCCTCTGGTCGCGTGCCTGGACGCCCAGCCGCCCTGGTCGGACCTTCCCGTCCTGGTGATCACGGCGCGCGGCAACCGGTCGGCCAGCAAGGCGCGGTGGGCGCAGTTCCAGCGGCTCGGCAACGTCACGCTGCTTGACCCGCCCTTGCACGCCGAGGCCTTGCAGAGCGCGGTGCAGTCTGCGCTGCGCGCCCGCCAGCGCCAGTACCGCACCCGCGCGCTGCTGACCGACATCGAGCAGGCCAACGACGAGCTGGAAGGCCGGGTGGCCGAGCGCACGCAGTCCCTGAAGGCCGAGATGCGGGAGCGCCGGAAGGCCGAGGAGGCGTTGCAGCAGGCGCAGAAGATGGAGGCGGTCGGCCAGCTCACCGGCGGCATCGCCCACGACTTCAACAACCTGCTGCAGGTCATGCTCGGCAACCTGCATCTGCTGCAAGGCGCGCTGTCCGCCGAGGAGCCGCTGCTGCGGCACGTCGCCATGGCCATCACGGCGGGCGACCGCGCCGCGGCGCTCACCCGGCATCTTCTGGCCTTCGCCCGGCGCCAGCCGCTGACGCCGCGCAGCCTGGACCTGAACACCCTGGCCACCGCGATGAGCGGCCTGATCCAGCAATCCGTCGGCGAGTCGATCCGGGTGGAGACAGTGCTGGCCGACGGGCTCTGGCGGACCTGGGCGGACGCAAACCAAGTCGAAAGCGCCCTGCTCAACCTCGCCATCAACGCCCGCGACGCCATGCCGGACGGCGGGCTCCTTCGTGTCGAGACGAGCAACACCGTTCTGGAGGAGACTGTCTCCGACGCGCAGGGCGACATCCTTCCCGGCCGCTACGTCCTGCTCCGCATCACCGATACCGGAAGCGGGATGCCGCCGGACGTGCTGGAGCGGGCCTTCGAACCCTTCTTCACGACGAAGCCGATCGGCCAGGGCACCGGCCTCGGGCTGAGCCAGCTCTACGGCTTCGCCCGTCAATCGGGCGGGCACGCGGCCATCCGGTCGCAGCCCGGCCAGGGCACCACCGTCAGCCTGTACCTGCCGCAGCACGATGGTGTGGACGGCGCCGACGCGCCGTCCGATGCTGCGGAGGCGGAGCCGCAGGACCCGTCCCGCAACGATGAAACCATCCTGGTGGTCGAGGACGAGGCCCTCGTCCTCATGCTGTGGGTCGAGGCGCTGGAGGGGCAGGGATACCACGTCCTGCAGGCCCCCGAACCCGAGGCGGCGATCGCGATCCTGGAGTCCGACGCGGCGATCGACCTCCTGGTCACCGACGTCGGCCTGCCCGGCATGACCGGCCGCGATCTGGCGGCCCTGGCGCGGCGCCTTCGCCCCGGGCTGAGGGTGCTGTTCGTGACCGGCTACGCCCATTACGCGGCTCTCGAACCGGACAGCCTGGGAACGGGCACGCGGATGCTCAGCAAGCCGGTCGGCGTGGACACCCTGCAGAGCACCGTCCGTTGTCTGCTGGACGGAGATTCGGCCTGACGTTGCGGCGGGCAAACCGGGGCAATTGCATCTGACATTCCCTCTTCCCTTCGGGGAGAGGGCTAGGAAGGCAAAGCGCGATTGCGCTGGCGCGTGAACGGCGGCAACTCGACAAGCTCCATCCACATCGCCTACAACCGGTCATCCGTCCTGTGGGTGGAATGGAAACCGGATTGAACGGGGCAACGTCAGCACGGCCATCGGCCCCCCCTCTCCGTTTCGCGGAGCAGGACGGGGCGAGCGGGCATCGCGAGGAAGGCGGTGCCGCGCTTGCGGCGCGTCTGCGCCTGTCCCGCCGGCCTCTCTCCCGCTGGAGATCCCGGATCGCCGCGACGCTGGCCACCGTCCTTCTGCTGATCCTGGTCCAGGTGCCGGGGCAGGCGGTCGCCATGCTCTCCGCCGGTCTGGCGCAGTCCTTCTGGGCGGCGTCGATGTGCGGCCCGGACGGGGCATCGGATCGGATGCCCGCCGCGCCCGACCAGCCGAAGCACGACCTGGAGCATTGCCTGGGCTGCCAGCTCGGCTGCGCGCCGCCGGCCATGCTGACCCCGGCGGACGTCGCCGTTCCGCCGCCGCGCCTGTCAGGGGCGCTGGGCGCGCTTCCGCTCCGCGCCCGCAAGCTCCGCCGCCGCAGCGTGTTCTGCCCGAACGCCCGTGCCCCGCCGATGACGCGTCCTGCCCTGTCCACCTGATCTCCAAGGCATTCGTTTTTGCAGGACTTCGTCATCATGAAGAAGCACGCCCTCCTTCTCGCCGCGCTGGTCGCCCTGACCGCCGGCCCCGTCCTGGCCCATGGTTTCAAGGCCGGGCCGGTCGACATCGAGCATCCCTGGGCGCGCGCCACGGCGCCGTCGGCCCCGAACGGCTCGGCCTACATGGTGCTGAGCACCCACGGCCCGGACAGCGACCGCCTGCTGTCGGCCAGCACGCCGGTCGCCGACAAGGCGGAGCTGCACACCCACCTGATGGACAACGGCGTGATGAAAATGCGCCAGGTCGACGCCATCGAGGTGTCGCCCGGCTCGCCGACCGCGCTGCAGCCCGGCGGCCTGCACGTCATGCTGTTCGGCCTGAAGCAGCCGCTTGCTCCGGGGAAGGCGTTCCCGCTGACCCTGACCTTCGAGAAGGCCGGGCCGGTGACCGTTCAGGTGGACGTGCAGAGCGCCGGGTCCGCCGCCCCGTCCCATGGTGGCGCCGGCGGGCCGCAGGCCGGTGGCACGCAGCACAAGCACTGACGGATATGCGCCACGCCGGCCGTTGGAAAGGGACCGGCGTGGCCGCAACCGCAGGTCGGTACTGATATACCAGCATCGCATTTGACCGTCCGGCCCCATGGGCGCAGGGTGTGGCACGCCGGTCCGGCAGAAGGCCGGCGCGCCACAGGAAGGAACCGCCCCGCCCATGAGCGCCGCCCGATGACCGCCACCGAAAAGGCCCTGTCCGCCAGTTCCTCCGGGCGGGCGGGCATCGCCTGGATGCTGCTCACCACGCTTCTGTTCGTGACGCAGGACGCGACGCTCCGCTTTCTGGTGCAGACCTACCCCTTCGCGGAGGTCGCCTGGGCGCGCTTCGCCGTGCATCTGGCCATCGCCTTCGTCGTGGTGGCGGTGAACTCCCCCAGCCATCTGATCGCCCAGCGCCCGGGCATTCAAATTCTCCGCTCCACCTTGCTGGCGGTGCTGACGCTGCTGGTGGCGGTGTCCTACAAGACGCTGCCCTTCGTGGACGTGGCGGCCATCGCCAACGTGGCGCCGGTCCTCGTCACCGTCCTGTCGGTTCCGCTCCTCAAGGAGAAGGTCGGCTGGCGGCGCTCCCTGGGGGTGCTCGGCGGCTTCATCGGGGCGATGATCATCATCGGCCCGGCCAGCCTCGTCTTCCAGTGGGCGATCCTGCTGCCGCTGGCCGCCGCGCTGTGCAACGCGCTCTACCAGATCGTCACGCGGCTGCTGCGCGGCGGCGATTCAACGTTGACGACCTTCTTCTACACCAGCATGGCCGGGACGGTGCTCTGCGGCCTTCTGCTGCCCTTCGGCTGGGTGACGCCGGACCTGACGGGGGCGGCGCTGATGATCATGCTCGGCGTGCTGGGAGCGTGCAGCCATTACTGCCTGATCCGCGCCTACACGGTGGCGGACGCGGCGACGGTGGCGCCTTTCGGCTACACGACGCTGATCTGGGCGGTGCTCTACGGCCTGCTGGTTTTCGGGGAGTCCCCCAGCGCCTCGACCCTCGCCGGCGGTCTGGTGATCGTCGCCAGCGGCATCTACATCTTCCACCGCGAGCAGGTGCGGGCGCGCGAGGCCGCGGCGAAAAGCGCGGCCGAGGGACCCTGAGCGGTCCCCTTTCTCCCATGACTTCCCTATGCCGGAGGCACGTACACAGGACGTTCAGGTACCCGAAATATCACGGGCCGTACGCGTCGAACTGTAACATGCTCCGCGTACCGTACGCCGGTCGGTGAGGGCCGGCGTTTTTTCCATCCACCAGCAACGAGAACAGCAATGAACGGACTGCCCAAGCAGACGTGGCGCTGCCGCGTTGCCGAACTGTTGAGCGATCCCGTGGTCCAGGCCGTGTTGCGCCGCGACCGCCTGACCCACGAGCAGGTTCTGGCACAGCTCACCCCCATTGCCGAGCACCTGCGCCGCAACACTCCCCCCGAGCGAACCGCAAGGCGGCTTCCGCGCGAAGCCTTCTGACCCTTCCCAGACTGACCCTTCCCAGAGAAAAGGCCGCCCGGTGGAACGGGCGGCCTTCTTCTTGAGTCCCGACAGGATCAGCCGGCGATCTCGAACTTGATCCCCTGGGCCAGCGGCAGGGAGCGGGAGTAGTTCACCGTGGCCGTCTGGCGGCGCATGTAGCCCTTCCAGGCGTCGGACCCGGACTCGCGCCCGCCGCCCGTCTCCTTCTCGCCGCCGAAGGCGCCGCCGATTTCCGCGCCCGACGGGCCGATGTTGACGTTGGCGATGCCGCAGTCGCTGCCCGACGCCGACAGGAAGCTTTCGGCCTCTCGGATGTCGGTGGTGAAGATGCAAGAGGACAGGCCCTGCGGCACCGCGTTCTGCAGCGCGATGGCCTCCTCCAGCGTCTCGTAGGTCAGGACGTAGAGGATCGGGGCGAAGGTCTCGTGGCGGACGATGTCGGTCTGGCCCGGCATCTCGACGATGGCCGGCTGCACGTACCAGGCGTCCTGATACTGATCCGCCAGGGCGCGGTCGCCGCCGGTCACCACGCCGCCGTCGGCCTTGGCCTGCTCCAGCGCGCGCTGCATGCCCTCATAGGCGCCCTTGTCGTTGAGCGGGCCGACCAGCACGCCGGACTCCAGCGGGTTGCCGATGGGAACCGAGGCGTAGGCGGCCTTGAGGCGCGGCAGCAGCGTGTCGCGCACGTCCTTGTGGACGATCAGGCGGCGCAGCGTGGTGCAGCGCTGGCCGCAGGTGCCCACCGCCGAGAAGACGATGGCGCGCACCGCCATGTCGAGGTCGGCCGACGGCGCCACGATCATCGCGTTGTTGCCGCCCAGCTCCAGGATCGGGCGGGCGAAGCGCTCCGCCACCTTCAGCGCGACCTCGCGGCCCATGCGGGTCGAGCCGGTGGCCGACACGATGGGGACCAGCGGGCTGGCGACCAGCGCCTCGCCGACGTCGCGGCCGCCGTTGACGACCTGCAGCAGGTCCGCCGGGGCGTCGCCGAAGCGGGCCACCGCGCGCTCGAAGATGCGCTGGCAGGCCAGCGCGGTCAGCGGGGTCTTCTCCGACGGCTTCCAGATCACCGGGTCGCCGCAGACCAGAGCCAGGGCGGCGTTCCAGGCCCAAACCGCGACCGGGAAGTTGAAGGCCGAGATCACCGCGCAGGGGCCCATCGGGTGCCAGGTCTCGCGCATCGCGTGGCCCGGACGCTCCGACGCGATGGTCAGGCCGTAGAGCTGGCGGGACAGGCCGACCGCGAAGTCGCAGATGTCGATCATCTCCTGGACCTCGCCCAAGCCCTCCTGGACGATCTTGCCCATCTCCAGCGTGACGAGACGGCCGAGGTCCTCCTTGGCGTCGCGCAGCTCCTCGCCCAGCAGGCGGACCAGCTCGCCGCGGCGCGGCGCCGGGACGGAGCGCCACGCCTCGAAGGCGCGCTGGGCGCGGGCGGCCACCTCCGGAATCTCCGACGCCGGGGTGACCGGCGCCACGCCCAGCGCGGCGCCGTCGATGGGCGAGCGGACGGACAGGCCGGCCCCGTCGGCGGGAAGCTCAAGGCCGAGGCGGGAGAGAAGGTCGCGGTGCTGCATGGAAAAGGTCCTCGGTGTAAGGCAACCGGTGGAGAGTTAGCGCTGGCGCCCGGCGGCGCGGATGTCGGACAGGCTGCGGTTCGGCGTCAGGGCCTCGGGGTCGAGCTTGACGTGCAGGATGGCCGGCCGACCGGCGGCGCGGGCGCGCTCGAAGGCCGGGGCGAACTCCTCCGTCCGCTCCACCGTCTCGCCATGGCCGCCATAGGCGCGGGCGAGCGCGGCGAAGTCCGGGTTGGTCAGGGCGGTGCCGGACACGCGGCCCGGATAATCCCGCTCCTGGTGCATGCGGATGGTGCCGTACATGCCGTTGTCGATGACCAGCACGATGAGGTTGGCGCCCTCCTGCACGGCGGTGCCGAACTCCAGACCGGTCATCTGGAAGCAGCCGTCGCCGGCGAAGCAGACCACGTCCCGCTCCGGGTGGAGCAGCTTGGCCGCGACGGCGGCGGGCAGGCCGTAGCCCATCGAGCCGCAGACCGGCGCCGCCTGCGTGCCGAACCGGCGGAAGCGCCAGAAGCGGTGGATCCAGGTGGCGTAGTTGCCGGCGCCGTTGGTCAGGATGGCGTCGTCGGGCAGGGTGTCGCGCAGCCAGGACATGACGGCGCCCATCTGGACTTCGCCGGGAATGGTGGCCGGCGGCTCGCTCCAGGCGGTGTAGGCGGCGTGCGCGGCCTCGGCCTGACCGGCCCAGGCGGGGGAGGCCGGCGCCTCCAGCCCGGCGACGGCGTCGAGGAAGCCCCCCGGCGTGGCGTTGATGGCGAGGTCGGGGTTGTAGACTCGGCCCAGCTCCTCCGCCCCCGGATGGACGTGGATCAGCGTCTTGCCGGTCTCCGGGATGCCGAGCAGCCCGTAGCTCTGCGACGGCACCTCCGAGAAGCGGCCGCCGAGCAGCAGAATGACGTCGGCGTCCTTCACCAGGGCGACCAGCTTCGGGTTGATGCCCAGCCCGATGTCGCCCGCGTAGTTCGGGTGCGTGTGGTCGAACAGCATCTGGCGGCGGAAGGTGACGGCCACCGGGAGCGCGAAGGTCTCGGCGAAGACGTGCAGCGAGGCCACCGCGTCCTCGGTCCAGCGCGACCCGCCGGCGATCACCAGCGGGCGCTTCGCCCCGGCGAGCAGGCGCCCGACCTCGGCGACCTGGGCGGGGGTGGGGGCGCTGTCCACCGGCTGGGCCGGGCGGGCGGCGGCGACGTCCGCCGTCTCCACCAGCATGTCCTCCGGCAGCACCAGGACGACCGGGCCGGGGCGGCCGGCGAGCGCGGTGTGGAAGGCGCGGCTGACCATCTCCGGCACGCGGTCGGCGCTGTCGATCTCGGCGACCCACTTGGCCATGCCGCCGAACATGAGGGTGTAGTCGACCTCCTGGAAGGCGTCGCGCCCGCGCATGCCGCGCTCGATCTGGCCGATGAACAGGATCATCGGGGTGGAGTCCTGCTGCGCCACATGGACGCCCGGCGCGGCGTTGGTGGCGCCGGGGCCGCGGGTGACGAAGCAGATGCCCGGCCGGCCGGTCAGCTTGCCCTCGGCCTCCGCCATCATGGCCGCACCGCTCTCGTGGCGGGCGTTGATCGTGCGGATCGGGGAGTCGTGCAGCGCGTCCAGCACGGCGAGGTAGCTTTCGCCCGGCACGCAGAACACGCGCTCGACGCCCTGCGCCTCCAGCGCATCGACGATCAACTGGCCTCCGGTCTTGCCATTGGTCTGCATGGCGCGCTCGTTCCTCGGCTGGGCGTTCAAATCCTCCTCAATCTGGCGGCAGGCTCCGCCCCGCGCAACCGACTTTCTTTCCCCGGGTCATGAGCTATAGTCATGACCCATGGGTCTGCAACGCCGTCTCCTCCCCTCCATGAGCGCGCTCTCCGCCTTCGAGGCGGCGGCGCGCACCGGCAGCTTCACCGCCGCGGCGCAGGAGCTGGCGCTGACCCAGGGCGCCGTCAGCCGGCAGATCAAGGCGCTGGAGGACCAGCTCGGTGTTCCGCTGTTCGTGCGCCGCGACCAGCGCGTCAGCCTGACCCCGGCCGGCGAATCCTACGCGGCGGAGGTGCGGGAGGCGCTGCACCGCGTGGGCGCGGCCACGCTCCGGGTCATGACCGCGCCGCAGGGGGGCGTGCTGAAGCTGGCCGTCCTGCCGACCTTCGGCACGCGCTGGCTGGTGCCGCGCCTCCCCGCCTTCCAGGCGGCGCACCCGCAGGTCATCATCCATTTCATGACGAAGATGGAGCCTTTCGACTTCCGCTCGGAGGATCTGGACGCCGCCATCCATTTCGGCGCCGCCGACTGGCCTGGCGCCGTCTGCGAGCGGCTGATGGAGGAGGAGGTTCTGCCGCTCTGCGCCCCGTCCTTCCTGGCCGCCCATCCTATCCGGGAGTCGGGAGACCTCGTGGCGCTGCCCCTGCTGCACACCACCAGCCGCCCGGAGGCGTGGCGGGACTGGTTCGCCGCCCAGGGCATCGAGCGGCACGAGGGCGCCGGCATGTTTTTCGAGCAGTTTTCCACCACCGCCCAGGCGGCGATCACCGGGCTGGGGGTGGCGCTGCTGCCGACCCTGCTGGTCCAGGCGGAGATGCGGGACGGGTCGCTGGTCCCGGCGCTCGACCGGCCCTACCGCAACCCGGACCGCGCCTATCACCTCGTCCACCCGCCGTCACGGGCCCATCACCCGCCGCTGGTGGCGTTCCGGGAATGGCTGCTGGGGGCCTGCGAGGCGGCGGACGGGGTCGCCGTCGCGCGCCCCGGCAACGGCCCGTGAGGTGACGCCGAAGCCTTTGAGAAGACGGAGAAAATCCCTCCCCGACCGATCGGGGGAGGGGAGCGGGCCGGGCCGGGGCGTCTTCGTCAGGGCAGACAGGCCCTCTTCGTATGACGTTTTTGCTGCAAATTCATGACGCCCGGCGTTAAGAGGAAACGGCAGAACCGACCGAGAGAACCGTTTCCATGCTGCTGCTGCGCGCCATCCGCTCCATGATGCCCAAGGAAGAGCGGGTCATTGAGCAATTCATCGAGCAGGCCCGCCACATCGTCGACGCCGCGGCCGCCCTGGAAGCCGTCATGCAAGCCGGTCCGGAGGAGCGCGCCGACCGCACCGCCACGCTGAAGCGGATCGAGAAGGACGCCGACCGCGTCGCCAAGGACGCCGGGCGAGGGCTGCACCGCGCCTTCATCACCCCCTTCGACCGGTCGGAGATCCAGGCGCTCATCAACGCGCTCGACGACTGCATCGACCTGATGGACGAGGTTCCGCGCCTCGCCGCGCTCTACGGCATCGAGACCTTCGACGACCGGATGATGCGCATGGCGGCGATCGGCCGCCGTCAGGCCGCCCTGCTGTCCGAGGTCATGCCGCTGCTGACCAAAATCTCCGTCCACGCCGACCGCATCCTGCACATCTGCGGCCAGATCTCCGACCTGGAGGACGAGGCCGACGAGATCCTGCGCGACGCCATGAAGTCCCTGATCGCCGAGCGTCCGGAGATGATCGACTTCCTGGGCCGCCGCGAGGTCTACGAGCTGCTGGAAGCCGTCACCGACCGTTGCGACGACGTGGGCGACCTCATCGAAGGCATCACCCTGGATCAGGCGTAAGGGCGGTTCTCACCCACGGGCGGGGGAGCGAAAGCCGCTCCTCGCTTGCATCCGGCTCAGACCTGGGCCATGCCGCCGTCGGCGAACAACTCCACGCCGTTGACGAAGCTGCTGTCGTCGGACGCCAGGAAGACGGCGGCTTTGGCGATTTCGTCGGGATCGCCGACGCGGCCCAGCGGCACCTGCGCCGCCAGATAATCAACCAGCCCCTGCTGCTGCGCCGCGTCCGGACCGGCCAGCTCGACCAGACCCGGCGTGTGGACCGGGCCGGGGCTGAGCGTGTTGACTCGGATGCCGCGGTCCTTCAGGTCGAGGATCCAGCTGCGGGCGAAGTTGCGCACCGCCGCCTTGCTGGCGCTGTAGACGCTGAAGGCCGCCGTGCCCATGCTGCCGGCGGTGGACCCGGCGAGGATCACCGACGCGCCCCGGCCGAGCAGCGGCAGCGCCTTCTGCACGGTGAACAGCACGCCCTTCACATTGCGGTTGAACGTGTCCTCATACTGCTCTTCGGTGATGGCGCCCAGCGGCAGCATGCCGCCACCGCCGGCGTTGGCATACAGCACGTCGAGGCGGCCCGCCTCGCTCCGGATCTGGGCATAGAGCCGGTCGAGGTCGGCCAGATTGGCGGAGTCGGCCTGGACCCCCGTCGCCGTACCGCCGGCGTCCTGGATCGCCGCGACCGCGGCCTCCAGTTCGGATGGGCGGCGGCCGGTGAGATAGACGGTCGCACCTTCGGCGGCGAAGCGCTTGGCCGCGGCGAGGCCGATGCCGCTGGTGGCGCCGGTGACGAGGGCGATCTTGCCGTCGAGCTTGCGTGACATCGGAAGTCTCCTTGGGATTGGGTTGTTCGCTGGAGACAAAGCTATCGACGGCGGACACACATCGAAATAGAAACGACTGAAAACCATCGTTGCAGGATTGGCGATGTCAAAGCTGCCGGATTTCGAAGGCTTGGCGATGTTCGCCAAGGTGGTGGAGGAGCGCTCCTTCGCCGGGGCGGCCCGCGCCATGGGGGTGTCGGTCGCCACGGTGTCGCGCGCGGTCGGCCGGCTGGAGGAGCGGTTGGGCGGACGGCTGTTCAACCGCACCTCGCGCCGGCTGGCCTTGACCGATTTCGGCCATTCCCTGGCCGAGCGCGCGATGCGCCTTTATGACGAGGCGGAGGCGGCTGAGAGCGCGGCCCGCGAACTGTCCAGCCGCCCGCGCGGCCTGATCCGTCTGGCGGTGCCGATGTCGTTCGGGCTGCGCTGGGTGGCGCCCCTTCTGCCGGACTTCTTCCGTCTCTATCCGGAGATTTCCATCGACCTGCATCTGAGCGACGCGACCGTCGATCTGGTGGGGGAGGGCTTCGACGCCGCGCTGCGGATCGCCGTGCTGCCGGACAGCTCGCTGGTGGCCCGGCGACTGTGCCCCATCGCTCCCGTCGTCCTTGCCGCCCCCAGCTACATCGCCCGCCATGGCCTGCCCCGGCATCCCGGTGACCTGAAGGACCACCATTGCCTGGGCTACGCCTACCGGCGGCGCCAGGACATCTGGCATTTCACCAACGGCGCCGGTGAGGAGGAGAGCGTGACGCCGTCCGGCCCGCTGCGCGTCACCAACGCCGACGCCCTGGTGCCGATGCTGCTGGAGGGCTTGGCGATCGCCGAACTGCCAGAGTTCATGGCCGCGGAGCATCTGGCGGACGGGCGGCTGACCGCCATCCTGACCGACTGGTCGCTGCCGAAAGGCGGGCTCTACTTCGTCACCCCGTCGGCCCGCACGCGCCCGGCGAAGGTCGGGGCGCTGGCCGACTTCCTGGTCGAGCGCCTGTCGGAGCCGGTATGGCGGCGGTCCATCGACACGGACAAGGTCTAACACGTTCCGGTTATGGTTAACGGTACATAAACCAATTCACGGCTAATTTCGAAGCATCGCCGCTCCGATCCCGAGAGATTGCCGCCGTGAAGCTGCGCCTCGTCACCGCCGCCGCCCTTTGCGCCTTCCTCGCGATCCCCGGGGGCATGACCACCGGACGGAGCGCACTGGCCGCAGGCGACTCCACCCCCTATGGCCACAGCACGGAGGCGGAGGAGGTCGACCGCTTCCTGCGGGCCTTGCGCACCATCCGTGGCCAGTATGTCGAGCCGCTGACCGACCGCGAGCTGGTGGACATCGCCATCAAGGCGATGGCCGGGCGGGACCGCTACTCCGCTTATCTGGACGACGGCGAATACCGGCAGTTGCAGGCGTCGAACGACGGCGCCTTCGCCGGGCTGGGCATCCGCTACGAGGCCCACGGCACCCGCGTCCGCATCGCCGAAACCGTTCCCGAATCCCCCGCCGAGGCCGCCGGTCTGCGTTCCGGCGACGTGATCCTGGCGGTGGACCAGCAGCCGGTGGGCGGAGCGGAACTGGCGACCGTCAAGCAGATGCTGAGCGGGCCGGAAGGGGCGGCGGTGTCGCTGACCGTCCTGCGCGCCGGGACGCCGGACCCCTTCGAGGTCAGCGTGGTCCGCGGCAAGCTGCGCGTCCCCTCGGTCCGGCTGGGCGCCGTCGGGACGGTGGGCTACATCCGCATCGCCCGTTTCGACCGCCAGACCGCCACCGGGGTCAGCACGGCCATCCGCTCGCTGCGCGACCGGATCGGGCCGGACATCGGCGGCTTCATCATCGACCTGCGCGACAACCCGGGCGGGCTGGTGCAGGCGAGCGTCCGCGTCGCCGACTCCTTTTTGGACAAGGGAACGATCCTGACCGCCCGCAGCCCCGGGCGCGGAGCGGACAAGACCTACACCGCCACGCCGGGCGACGAGACGGACGGACTGCCGCTGGTGGTGCTGGTCAACGCGAAATCTGCCTCGGCGGCGGAGATCCTGACCGGGGCGCTGAAGGACCACCGGCGCGCGACGGTGATCGGCACGACGACCTTCGGCAAGGGGATCATCCAGAGCGTCATCCCCTTCGACAGCGGGGCGCTGAAGCTGACGACGGCGCGCTACTACACGCCGTCGGGCCAGTCGATCCACCAGATCGGCATCCAGCCCGACGAAACCATCGCCGAGCCGGCCGCTGCGGAGGACGGGTCGTCCGCCCCGGTAGCCGGGGGAATTCCCAACGCGGCCAACGATCAGGTCTTTGCCCGCGCGCTGTCCATTCTTCGTCCCCCGTCAACTCTTCGTCCCCAGTCAGCGGGGCTCCGCTGACGGATCAGAAGATCACCTCGCCGGCCAGCAGGGCGAGGACCAGGAAGACCAGGAAGATGATCAGCGCGATCCCGAAGAGGATTTTCGCGACTCCCGCGGTGGCCGACGACACGTTGGTGAAGCCGAGCGCGCCGGCGACCAGAGACACCACGAAAAAGATCAACGCCCATTTCAGCATGGACCGCTCCTGCGTTTCCCGAAACCGGCCGGCTCGTCCGGCAGGGTAGGAACCTCGCGGACCGCTGCGGGTTCCCGCGGCGGCCGGTCCGCCCCTCCCTATTCGTCAGGGTCCGGAATTCCGCAGGATGGCCGCTCCGTTGCGGGTTACCACCCGGTGCCGGAGCGGTTCGGCAGGGATTGGCGGGTCATACCCTGGTCCATCCCGGACTCGTTGGGCGACCGCGTGCGGCTTTGCGGCTCGCTCACGCCGGACCCGCTGTAGGGGCCGGGGCTGGAGCTGGTGGCGTTCGGGTTGACGTTCGGCTCGTCCACGCCCTGGCTGCCGGACATGCCGCCGCCCGTGAGGCCGCTGCCGGAGCCACCGCTGTTCATCCCGCTGCTGCCCGTTCCGCTGCCGTCCATGCCCGAACAGGCGGCCAGAAGCATCGCGGCCGACGCCGCGATCATCAGATTGCGCATGTCGCACTCCCTACGTTGATGTCTTGAAGGTACAGCCCTTCTCAACGGACCCCGTCCGGGAGGGTTCCGATTTTAGGAGCGCGGGCACCCAAGGGTGTTTCAGCGTCCGGCGGCTTGGCGGCGCAGGGTCTTCAATTCGTCGAAGCGGGCGCTGACGTCGCGCATGACCGCCGCCATCCCCAGCATCGCGCCGTCCGCGTCCTTCAGCGGCACGATGGTGAACTCCACCGAGATGCGCGTTCCGTCCTTGCGCGTGGCCGGCACCGACAGCAGGTCGCCGCTGCCGTAACGGCTCTCCCCCGTCTTCATCACCTGATCGTAGCCGTCCCAATGGCGTTGGCGCTGGCGGTCCGGAATGATGATGTCCAGCGACTGGCCGAGCGCCTCGTCGGCGGTGAAGCCGAACACGCGCTCCGCCCCCGCGTTCCAGAAGCGGATGATGCCCTCGCGGTCGGAGTAGGCGATGGCCTCGGCCGGGCTGTTCAGCAGAGCCAGCCCAAGCCGTTGCAGATCGTTCTCGGTCATGAGTTTCCCCTTCGTCCCTGTGTTTCAGTCAAATGTCCAGAACCAGGCGTGCGCTGCGGGCGCGCGACACGCAGATCATCATCGTCTTGCCGGCGGCGCGCTCGGCGTCGGACAGGACGCTGTCGCGATGGTCGGGCTCCCCCTCCAGCACCGCCGTCTCGCAGGTGCCGCAGATTCCCTGCTCGCACGAGGAGTCGACGCGAACGCCCGCGGCGTCGAGCGCGTCCAGCACGCTCACCCCCTCCTTCACCACGACGGTCACGTTGGAGCGGGCGCAGACGACCTCGAAGCGATCGTCCGGCGCCGCGTCACGCCCGGCATCCGCGCGCGGCGCGAACCACTCGAACCGCACGTCCTGCGACGGCCGCGCCGCATCCGCGACCGCGTCCATCAAGCGCTGCGGGCCGCAGCAATAGATCAGGGCATCGTCGGGCGTCGCCGCGAGCAGGTCGGCCACCGCCAGCCGCCGGCCTTCGTCCGCGGCATGAACCACCACCGCGCCGTTGCCCAGCGCGCGAAGCTCGGCAAGGAACGGCGCCTCGGCCGCGCTGCGCACGCAATAATGCAGGACCCAGTCGGCTCCCCGGCGCGCCGCCTCGCGGATCATCGGCAGCAGGGGCGTGATGCCGATGCCCCCGGCGATGAACACATAGCGCGGGGCGGCGTCGAAGCGGAAGTTGTTGCGGGGCGGAGCGACGGTGACGGCGGTGCCGAGCCGCAATTCCCCGTGGATGAAGCGCGATCCCCGCCCGCCCGGCAGATTCAGCACGGCGATCCGATAGGCGGAGCGGTCCGCCGGGTCGCCGCACAAGGAGTAGGAGCGCACCGCCCCGTCGGGCAGATGCACGTCGATGTGCGCGCCCGGCTCGTAGGGCGGCAAGTCCTCGCCCTCCAGGTCGCGCAGTTCCACCAGCAGCACCTGCGGTGCGACCCGCTCCATATGATGGACGCGCAGCGACCGCGTCGTTGCCGGCGACCGCTGCGCATTCTCCCTGAGACCGGTTGTCGTCATTCCTTCGCCCGCCCGGGTGGTTGCTCCATCCTGCACCTCGACCTGCGTCCGGACGTCCGTCGTGCGGCGCGTCTCTGGCATGCCAGATACATTCATGCCACTCTAGAACCTCAAGTTAACTTGAGGTCAAGGGCTAAGAACGTCCTGCCGTTCGGGGAACCGTCCCGGCTCCGCTCGGTTGCCGAGGGGTAAAGCGACTTCATCACGACCGTTTGCGACGGAGACTCCCTCATGGCGAGCACGGCTTCCGACATCCTGGTGGATGTCCTGGTGGATTGGGGTGTGGACACGATCTTCGGCATGCCCGGCGACGGCATCAACGGCATCGTCGAGGCGTTGCGCCGCCGCCAGGACGAGATCCGCTTCATCCAGGTCCGTCACGAGGAGGCGGCGGCCTTCGCCGCCTGCGGCTACGCCAAGTTCACCGGGAGGCTGGGCGTGTGCATCGCCACCTCCGGCCCCGGGGGGCTGCATCTGCTGAACGGTCTCTACGACGCCAAGCTCGACCACCAGCCGGTGCTGGCGATCACCGGGCTGCAATACCACGACCTCGTCGGCACCTACACCCAGCAGGATGTGGAGCTGGACAAGGTGTTCCAGGACGTCGCGCTCTACAACCAGCGCATCATGGGGGCGGCGCATGTCCGCAACATCGCCAACCTGGCCTGCCGCACCGCGCTCGCCCACCGCGGCGTGTCGCACATCACCATCCCCGTCGATCTGCAGGAGCAGGGCATCGGCGCCGACATGCGGGCGCCGCGCAACGTGAAGGGCCACAACACCGCCCTGTTCGCCCCACAGCTTCCCGTCCCGTCGGAGGCGCAGACCCGCCGCGCCGTGGAGATCCTCGACGCCGGCAAGCGCGTCGTCATCCTGGCCGGCCAGGGCGCGCTGAGGGCGACCGACCAGCTCGAACGGCTGGCCGACAAGCTGGGGGCGGTGATCGTCAAGGCGCTGCTGGGCAAGGCCGCGGTGCCGGACGACAGCCCCTTCACCACCGGACAGGTCGGTCTGCTCGGCACCGCCCCCTCTCAGGAGGCGCTGGAGACCTGCGACACGCTGCTGATCGCCGGATCGACCTTCCCCTACATCGAGTATTACCCGAAGCCGGGGCAGGCCCGCGCCATCCAGATCGATATCGACGCGGCGCGCATCGGCCTGCGCTACCCGGTGGAGGCCGGGCTGGTCGGCGACTGCGGGCTGGCGCTGGACATCCTGACCGAGCGGGTGCGGCGGCACGAGGACCGCTCCTTCCTGAAGACGGCGCAGGCGGGCAAGGCGGAGTGGATGAAGCTGATGGAGGAGCGCGGCACCCGCCCCGACCTGCCGATGAAGCCGCAGGTCGTCGCGTGGGAGCTGGGCAAGCGCCTGTCCGACACGGCCATCGTCGCCTGCGACAGCGGCACAATCGCCACCTGGTGGGCGCGGCAGATTCCGGCGCGGCGCGGCCAGATGCACTCCCTGTCCGGCAACCTCGCCACCATGGCGCCGGGCGTCCCCTACGCCATCGCGGCGCAGCTCGCCCATCCCGGACGGCAGGTGATCGCCTATGTCGGGGACGGCGGCTTTTCCATGCTGATGGCCGACTTCGCCACGGCGGTGAAGTACAAGCTGCCGATCAAGGTCATCATCAACAACAACAACTCGCTCGGCCAGATCAAGTGGGAGCAGATCGCCATGCTCGGCAACCCCGAGTATGTCTGTGATCTCCAGCCCATCGACTTCGCCAAGGTGGCGGAGGCCTGCGGCGGCCGGGGCTTCACCATCACCGACCCGAAGGACTGCGGCGCCACGCTGGACGCCGCCCTCGCCCATCCCGGACCGGTGGTGGTGGACTGCCTCGTCGACACCAACGAGCCGCCGATGCCGCCGAAGGTCCAGGCCAAGCAGGCCCTGCACTTCACCGAGGCGCTGGCCCGCGGCACCCCCGACGCCCTGAAGATCGCCGCCACCGTCTTCAAGGGCCGTGCCCGCGAGGTGATCTGAGGCGCGGACCGGCGGGGAAGGAGGGGCACCCGATCAGGCGGCGCGCCCCACCCCCTGCTGCGATCCCTGCTGGGGGGCCGCGTCGGTCATCGCATAGTTGCGCCCGAAGCGGTTGGCGATGAAGTCGGCGTAGCGCACCTCCTCCTGCTTCACGAAGCCCCGCTGCGGCAGCGTGCCGTCGGCCAGCAGGTCGAGCACGGCGCACATGCCCGACGCCGTGGTGATCTGGATGCCGTTGTAGAAGGTGCCGCCGATCTCCCGCCCATAGATCTTGTTGGCGTAGGTTTCCTGGAGCAGCCGTCCCCGCTTCGTCCCGGTCACCGTCACGAAGATCAGCACGACGTCCTGGAGGGTCGCCGGGATCGAGTGCTCCAGAATGTCCTTCAGCAGCTCCCGCCGGCTGCCCAGCCGCAGGTCGTGCAGCAGCGCCTTCATCAGGTCCCGGTGTCCCGGATAGCGGACGGAGCGGTAGTTGAGCGTCCGCACCTTGCCCGCCAGCGTCTCGCACAGCGTGCCCAGCCCGCCCGAGGTGTTGAACGCCTCGTACAGCACGCCGTCGAGGGAGAATTCCTCGCGCTCCTCCAGGGGCGGGACGGAGACGAGGCGGCCTTCGACGATGGCCTCGCAGGGCTCCAGATACTCGTTGATGACGCCCTCGGTGCTCCAGGTCAGGTTGTAGTTCAGGGCGTTGGACGGGTATTTCGGCAGGGCGCCGACGCGCATCCGCACCGTGTCCAGCGCGTCGAAGCGCGAGGCCACGTCGTTGGCGACGATGGAGATGAAGCCCGGCGCCAGCCCGCACTGCGGAATGAAGGCGCAGGGAGCGCCGTCGGCCAGTTCCTTGACGCGCCGCGTGCTCGCCACGTCCTCGGTCAGGTCGAGGTAGTGGGTGCCGGCGTCCCGCGCCGCCTCCGCCACGCCGACGGTCAGGTGGTAGGGCAGCGCGCTCAGCACCGCGAATTTGCCGCGCATCGCCTCGGCGAGGTCGGCGGGGTTGGCGGCGTCGACCACGCGCGTCTCCATCCGCGGGTGGGCGGGCAGCCGCTCCAGCGCGTCCGCCGAACGGTCGGCAACGGTCACCCGGTAATCGCCCGTGGCCTTCAGGAAGTCGCCGATGGTCTCGCCGATCTTGCCGCCGCCCATCAGAAGAATGTCGCGCATCGTCCCGTACCCCCAGCTTCGTTGGTTTGCGTCGTTATGACGCAATCTTGACCGGACGGCCTGTCGATGTGCAGGGTGCAGGGTGACGAAACGCCCGAAATTGGTCGGCGGATTGACGGAAAGGCCGGCGATATGATGGACGAGCTGGATCAGCAGCTTCTCGACGCGCTTCAGGACAACGCGCGGGAGCCCACCGCCGCGCTGGCCCGCCGCCTGCGCGTGTCGCGCAGCACGGTGCAGAGCCGCATCCAGCGGCTGGAGGAGCGCGGGGTGATCGCCGGCTACACGGTGCGGCTGTCGGACGAGACGGCGCGCCGGATGATCCGCGCCCACGTCTCCATCAACCTGTCGCCTAAGCTGACCGCCGCCGTGGTCCAGGCGCTGAAGCGGATTCCGGAGGTGCGGGCGCTCCACGCCATCAGCGGCGCGCACGACCTGATCGCCGTGGTGCGGACCGGGACGATGAAGGAGATGGACGCGCTGATCGACCGCATCGGCGCCATCGACGGGATCGAGCGGACGACCTCGTCGATCATCATGGCGACGAAGTTCGAGCGGTGAAAAAGAAAAGCCCCTCTTCCCTGGACGGGAAGAGGGGCCTTTTTCCAGCGTGACGGAGCGTTACACCATGCCCGAGCGGGTGAAGGGCAGGTGGTGCAGGCGCTTGCCGGTGGCGGCGAAGACCGCGTTGGCGACCGCCGGGGCGGCGGTCGGCACGCCGGGCTCGCCGACGCCGGTCGGACGGGCGGTGGAGGGGAGGATGTGCACCTCGACCGGCGGCATCTCCGAATTGCGGAGCGGCTGGTAGGTGTCGAAGTTGCTCTGGTCCACCAGCCCGCCGGTCAGCGTGATCTCGTCGCGCAGCGCGTGGCCGATGGCCCAGCCGGTGCCGCCGGAGATCTGCGCCTCGACGATGTTGGGGTTCACGACCTGCCCGCAATCCACCGCGCAGACCACGCGGTCGATGGTCACGCGGCCCTGCTCGTCCACCGAGACCTCCGCGACGTGGGCGACGAAGCTGCTGAAGCTCTCATGCACGGCGATGCCGCGGCCCTTGCCCTTGGGCAGCGGCTGGCCCCAGCCGGCCTTTTCGGCCGCCAGCTTCAGCACGCCCTGCAGGCGCGGGTGGTCCTTCAGCATCTCCAGCCGGAAGGTCACCGGGTCCTTGCCCGCCGCCGCCGCCAGCTCGTCGATCATCACCTCCTTGGCGTAGGCGGTGTGGGTGTGGCCGACCGAGCGCCACCACAGGGTGGTGACCGGGGACGCCGGCGAATGCAGGTCGACGTACAGGTTCGGCACGGCGTAGGCCATGTCCGAGGACCCTTCGACCGAGGTCGCGTCGACGCCGTTCTTGACCATGACCGCTTCGAACGGGGTGCCGGCCATGAAGCTCTGCCCGACGATCTTCTGCCGCCACGCCACGAGCTTGCCCCCGGCATCCAGGCCGGCCTTCACCTTGTGCAGGAACAGCGGGCGGTAGCGGCCGCCGCGGATGTCGTCCTCGCGCGTCCACACCAGATGGACCGGCGCCTTGCCATAGGCCTTGGCGATGGACACCGCCTCGGCGATGTAGTCGGCGTCGGTCGTGGCGCGGCGGCCGAAGCTGCCGCCCGCCCAGACGGTGTTGATGACCACCTGCTCCGGCTTGCAGCCCAGCATGGCGGCGACGACCTTCTGCTCGACCCCCTGGAACTGCGAGCCGGCCCAAATGGTGCAGCCGCCGTCCGGGTTCAGCTCCACGGTCGCGTTCAGCGGCTCCATCGGGGCGTGGGCGAGGTAGGGGAAGACGAATTCCGCCTCCACCACCTTGGCGGCGCCGGCCAGCGCCTTCGCCGCGTCGCCGGTGTCGGTGGCCACGTTGCCCGGCTGGTCGGCCAGCTTGCGGTAGTCGGCGAGCATCTCCTCGGTGCCGCGCATCTCCGCCTTGGCGTCGTCCCACTCCACCGTCAGCGCCTCGCGGCCCTTCATGGCGGCCCAGGTGTTTTTGGCGACAACCGCGACGCCCCTCGGCACGGTCAGCACCTCCAGCACGCCCGGCACCCGCTTGGCCGCGGCGGCGTCCACCGACTTCACCGTGCCGCCGAAGCGGGGGGAGCGGGCCATCACCGCCGTCACCTGGCCGGGGCGGCGGATGTCCATGGCGAAGATCGCCGTGCCGTCGGTCTTGGACACATGGTCCAGCCGGTGCAGCGACGGGTTGCCGATGAGCGTGTAGTCCTTGGCGTCCTTCAGCGCGACGTTCTGCGGGACGGGCAGCTTCGCCGCGTCCTCCGCCAGCGCGCCGAAGCGGGCGCTGCGGTTGGAGGCGGCGTGGCGGACGACGCCCTTGTCCACCGTGACGGACGAGGCCGGAACCGACCAGCGCGCCGCGGCGGTGGCGACCAGCATGGCGCGGGCGGCGGCGCCGGCCATGCGCAGCTCGTCCCAGCTGTTGGCGACGGCGGTGGAGCCGCCGGTGCCCTGGATGCCGAAGAAGTGGTTGGCGTAGAGCGCGCCGTCGGCCGGGGCGAAGGCGCCGCGCATCTGCGCCCAGTCGGCGTCAAGCTCCTCCGCGACGATGGTGGTCAGGCCGGTCATGATGCCCTGGCCCTTGTCCAGATGCTTGACCAGCACGGTGACCGTGTCGTCGGCGGCGATGCGGATGAAGGCCTGCGGGCGCGGGTCCGCCGGGCCGACGACCTTGGGGGCGGCGGCCTCGCTGGCAAACCCGGTCCGGGGGAGCATGGCGCCGAGAACCAGGGCGCCGCCGGCCCCCTTCAGGAAGCCGCGGCGCGAGGGTGCTGCGACGTCCGCCGCCGCCTGCTTGATGAGCTGGTTCAGCATGGCTCAGGCCCCCATCGCCTTGGCGGCGTCCTTGATGGCCGCGCGGATGCGCGGGTAGGTGGCGCAGCGGCAGACGTTGCCGTCCATCGCCGCGTCGATGTCGTCGTCGGTGGGGTTGCGGTTGTCGGTCAGCAGCGCCACGGCGCTCATGATCTGGCCGGACTGGCAGTAGCCGCACTGCACCACGTCCAGCTTCTGCCAGGCGGCCTGGACGGCCTCGGCGGCTTTGCCGGACACACCCTCGATCGTGGTGATCTTCGTGCCGGCGGCGGATTCCGCCGGGGTCTGGCAGGCGCGGACCGGCGTGCCGTCCATATGGACGGTGCAGGCGCCGCACTGGGCGATGCCGCAGCCGAACTTGGTGCCGGTCAGGTTCAGCTCGTCCCGCAGGACCCACAGAAGCGGCATGTCGCCGGGCACGTCGACGTCCCGGTCCTGCCCGTTGATGTTCAAACGAATCATCGGATGATCCCTGTCTCTCGACTCTGCCTGTCGGGTATTATGGTGCGGGCCTTCGGCGGGCATTCCTTTGCGCGAATCCCAGCGTCGAAAAGACCGTGTGCAGTATGGTCGCATCCGGCGGGTGCGGCGAACAGCCCAGCGTGGGAGTCGGGCTTTTGCGGAAGCGCCCGACCGATCTGTTCGTTCGGCCCGCAAACGTGACCACGATCATCCTAACCGCTTCGTTGCGAGCCGAATAGCCGGTACAATCCGCTTGAGCTTATGAATTTGGTGCATGAATGAACCGGAACGACCTCAGCGATCTGGCGGCCTTCGCCATCGTGGCGGAGGAGGGGAGCTTCACGCGGGCGGCGGCCCGGCTGGGCATGTCCCAATCCGCGCTCAGCCACGCCATGAAGGCGCTGGAGGACCGGCTGGGCCTGCGGTTGCTGGCCCGCACCACCCGCAGCGTGTCCACGACGGAGGCCGGGCAGCGGCTGCTCCGCACCCTGCGGCCGGCGCTGGACGATATCGCCGCCGGGCTCGCCGCGGTGGGGGAACTGCGCGAGAAGCCCGCCGGCACGTTGCGCATCACCACCGGCAAGCACGCCGCCGTCCGGTTGTTGTGGCCGGTGCTGTCGCGTTTCCTTGCCGACTATCCGGAGGTGCAGGTGGAACTGTCCATCGACAGCAGCCTGACCGACATCGTGGCCAGCCGCTTCGACGCCGGGGTCCGGCTGGGCGAGCAGGTCGAGAAGGACATGATCGCGGTGCGCATCGGCCCGGACATCCGGGCGGCCATCGTCGGGGCGCCCTCCTACTTCGCACAGCGTCCGGTGCCCTGCGCCCCGCAGGATCTGGCCGGGCACGACTGCATCAACTACCGCTTCACCTCGTCCGGCGCCGTCTATGTCTGGGAGTTCGAGGAGGACGGGCACCCGGTGAACGTTCGCGTGTCGGGATCGCTGGTGTCGAACGACATGGACGTCATCATGGCCGCCGTCTTGGACGGGCGGGGACTGGCCTACATTTTCGAGGACGAGGTGGCGGAGCACATCGCCGCCGGGCGGCTGGTCCGCGTGCTGGACGACTGGTGCACACCGTTTCCCGGCTATTACCTCTACTATCCCAGCCGTCGGCAGATCCCGCCGGCCCTGGCCGCGCTGGTCGACGCGCTGCGCTACCGACTGTAGCGACTGTAGCGACTGTAGCGACTGTGCAACGTACGCATGCCGATTCCGCGCTCCGGACAGATCCGAAAAAGGATTATTAACGTACCAAAAGATTAAGGTAATCGGAGCAAGCGGTGCAGAGCCGCCGGAACGGGATGAACGCCGGATGATGCGTGTGTATGCCTGCATAACCCAGCAGCACGATCTGTGGCTCGTGCTGTTGGCGGGGGCGGTCTGTGGATTCGGTGCCTGGGTGTCCCTGAATCTCGCCCGCCGCGCCGCGGCGGCGGTGGGACGGGCGCGCTGGGGCTGGCTCGCCGGTGCGGCGACCGCGACCGGCGGCGGCGTGTGGGCGACCCACTTCATCGCCATGCTGGCCTTCCAGACGAGCTTGCCCACGGGCTACGACGTCGGCCTGACGGTTCTGTCGAGCCTGATCGCCATCGGCGGCGCCGCGGTGGGCATCCGCCGCGCCATCGGCGTCGGGCGGCTGGCTGCCCCGCTGGGCGGCGCCATTGCGGGGGCGGCGGCGACCGCCATGCATTTCACCGGCATGGCGGCGCTCCAGGTGCCGGCCAACCTGCATTATGATCCGGCTTATGTCGCGGTGGCGTTGGGCCTGGGCGTCCTGCTGGGCGGGGCGGGCTTCACCGCCGCCCTGCGGATCGGATCGCTGAAGGGGCTGGCGGCGGGGTCGGCCCTGCTGGCGCTGGGCATCTGCGGGCTGCATTTCACCGGCATGGCCGGCGTCACGCTGATCCTCGACCCGCTGCACGACATGTCCGACGCGATCATGGAGCCGGGCCTTCTGGCGGTCGCCATCGCGGTGACGGCCACGGTGGTGATGGCTCTGGGCCTCGCCGGGGCCATCGTGGACCAGCGGCTGGCCGCGCGGACGGCGCACGAGGCGGCACGGCTGCGCGCCAGCGAGGAGCGGTTCCGCCAGCTCGCCGACGCGACCACGGAAGGCATCGTGATCCACCGCGACGGCGTGGTCCTCGACGTCAACCGCGCCATGGCGGAGCTGCTGGGCAGGCCGCAGGTGGATTTCATCGGCCAGTCCATGCTGCGCTTCGTGGTGCAGAACCGCCGCTCCGACATCGAGCGCAAGCTGGCCCAGCCGACCTCCGAACGGGTCGAACTGGACCTGCTGCACGACGACGGCACGCTGGTGATGGTCGAGGCGCACGGGCAGGACATCACGCACGAGGGGCGGCCCGCCCGCGTCGTCGCCGTCCGCGACATACGCGAGCGCAAGCGGGCGGAGGAGCGCATCCGCCACATGGCCCACCACGACCTGCTGACCGGCCTGCCCAACCGCTCCCTGTTCCTCGACCGGCTGAACGGCGCGTTGACCAGTGCCGGGCGTGCGCGCACCGGGGTGGCGGTGCTCTATCTGGACCTCGACCGCTTCAAGGCGGTGAACGACCTGCTGGGCCACCCGGCGGGTGACCGGCTGCTGCAGGAGATGGCGCGCCGCATGCTGGAGGCGGTGCCCAGCCACGACACGGTGGCGCGGCTGAGCGGCGACGAGTTCGCCGTCCTGCACCGCATCGCCCAGCCGGGCGAGGCGCTGGCCCTGGCCGACCGGCTGGTCAAGGCGCTGGGCGTTCCGGCCGAGCTGGACGGCCAGCGCATGGTGGTCGGGGCGAGCATCGGCATCGCGCTGTTCCCGCAGGATGGCAGCGGGGCGGAAGCGCTGCTCCAGCACGCCGACACCGCCCTCTACCGCGCCAAATCGGAGGGGCGGAACACCTTCCGCTTCTTCGAGGCGGAAATGGACGAGCGGCTGCAGGCCCGCCGCGGCCTGGAGCGCGACCTGCGGCAGGCGCTCAGCGACGGCGCGCTCAGCGTCCATTACCAACCGCTGGAGGATTGCCGGACCCACCGCGTCCTGGGGTTCGAGGCGCTGGTGCGCTGGAAGCACCCGGAGCGCGGCATGATCCCGCCGTCGGAGTTCGTGCCGCTGGCCGAGGAGAGCGGGATGGTCATGCAGCTCGGCGAGTTCGTGCTGCGCACCGCCTGCCGGGATGCCCGGGCCTGGCCCGATCCGGTCAAGGTGGCGGTGAACCTGTCGCCGGTCCAGTTCCGCCATTCCGACCTGCCGGCCACCATCCTCGGCATCCTGGAGGAGGAGGAGATGGCGCCGCACCGGCTGGAGATCGAGGTGACCGAAGGGGTGATGATCGACGACACCGAGCGCGCCCTGGCCGCGCTGACCGCGCTGAAGACCGCCGGGGTGCGCATCGCGCTCGACGATTTCGGCACGGGCTATTCCAGTCTCAGCTATCTCCAGAAATTCACCTTCGACAAGCTGAAGATCGACCGCTCCTTCGTCCAGCTGATGGCGGAGAACCGCGAGTCCCTGTCGATCATCCGCACCATCCTGGCGCTCGCCAAGAGCCTGGACATCGCCGTCACGGCGGAGGGCGTGGAGACGGAGGAGCAGCGGACCCTGCTGAAGAACGAATCCTGCAACCAACTCCAGGGCTATCTGATCGGGCGCCCGGTCCCGGCGTCGGAGCTGGCGCGCTTCTACGAGCCGGCGTGAGGGCGGGCCGGCCGCCCCGCGGCACGGGGTGATGTGACGGAACCGTTGGACAAACGGACGGAGGCCGCCGCACAGTGGCCCCCGTCATGATCGGATTGCGTGCCTTCGCCGGGCGTCTCGTCGCCGCTCTTCTGCTGCTTCCCTTCCTGTCGCCGGAGAGCGCGGCCGGGCGGGAGACCCGCACCGCCGTCACGGTGCTGACCTCCTTCCCATCGGGCTTCTACGAGCCGGTGCGCGAGGCCTTTGAGGCGACGCACCCCGACTGGCGCCTGCGCATCGTCAACACCAAGACCACCGCTGCGATCAGCCAGCTCCAGGAGCGGGCCGACGACGGCGTCGACGTCTTCTGGGCGTCCGCCCCCGACGCCTTTGAGGTGCTGAAGGCGGCCAAGCGCCTGCAGCCGCTCGCCGCCCGACCGACGGGGGCGCCGCCGACGGTCGGGAACCAGCCGATCAACGATCCGGACGGCTCCTATCTCGGCTTCGCGCTGTCGGGCTACGGGCTGCTGTGGAACCAGCGCTATCTGGACCGCCACGGCCTGCCGGCGCCCAAGCGGTGGGAGGACCTGCGCCGCCCCGTCTACGCCCGGCATCTCGGCATCACCGCCCCGTCGCGCTCCGGCACCATGCATCTGATGGTCGAGACCGTTCTGCAGATGCAGGGGTGGGAGCGCGGCTGGGCGACGTGGCTGGAGATCGCCGGCAACCTCGCCACCGTCACGGCGCGCAGCTACGGCGTGGTGGACGGCGTCGCCAAGGGGCGTTTCGGCGCCGGGCTGAGCATCGACTTCCTCGGGCAGTCCGCCGGGTCGGAGGAGGAGGACCTGCGCTTCGCCTATCCCGCTGACAGCCTGTTCTTTCCCGCCAGCGTGGCGCTGCTGCGCGGCGCGCCGAACCCGGAGGGGGCCGGGGCCTTCATCGATTTCCTGCTGTCCCCGGCCGGTCAGGCGCTGCTGGTCCGCCCGGACATCCAGCGGCTGCCGGTGCGGCCCGACGCCTACGCGGCGGCTCCGCCCGGCTATCCCGACCCCTACCGGACGGAGACCGGGGACGACCTGTTCCTGTTCGACCGCGCCCTGTCCGGTGCCCGCTACGAGCTGGTGAACCTGCTGTTCGACGAGCTGGTGACCTTCCGGGTCAAGACGCTGAACCGGGTCTGGCAGCTGATCCACGAGGGGGAGGCGCGCCTTTCCGCCCTCTACGGCGCCGCCGCCCACGAGCCGGTCGCGGCGGACCTGCTGCGCGCCGCGCGGGCGGCGGCCACCGCGGTCCCGGTCTCCGCCGCTGAGGCCGCCGACCCCGCCTTCTCCATGGCGCTGCGCCGGCCGGCGCGCGGGCTTCCCGTGTCCAGCCGGCAGGCCGAGCTGGAAGCCGCGTGGCGGGCCTTCTCCCAAGAGAGTCTGGACGAGGCGCTGGCCCTGGCGGAGCGCGCCCTGATCATCCTGCGCGTGGCCAGCGGCGAAGGGGTGTGGCCATGAGCGCGGAGACGATGTCCGGGCAGCCCGCCGGCCCCGTGCGGTTCGGCATCCGGGCGCGGCTGCTGCTGGCCTTCGTCGCGGTGGCGGCGCTGTCGGTGGTCGCCTGCGGGCTCGGCTGGCTGTCCTACGACCGGCTGGGCGGCACGCTGGACGAGTTCGCCGAGAGCCATCTGCCCGCCTTGGGCCTCGCCGCGCGCTTGGCGGAGGAGGGCGGCAGCATCATCGCCACCGCGCCGATCCTCGCCAACGCCCAGACGGAGCCGGAGCTGGGGGGCATCCGCGACGCTCTGGGCCGCCGGCTCGCCGCGCTGCGCGGGCTGGCGGCGGAGGGGGAGCGCGGCGTTCCCGGGCTGCGCCCGCTGGTGGACGCGCTCGGCCACAACCTGACCGACCTCGACGCCACCGTGCGGCACCGGCTGGCGCTGGCCCGCCGCAACCAGGAGGGCATCGAGCGGCTGCGCTGGCTGCACGCCGATTTCCTCGACGAGATCGAGCCGCTGGTCACCGACGCCCGCTTCAACATCCAGAGCGCGCTGGGCCTCGTCGAGACCGGCACCCGCTCCGCCGAGGCTGTCCGCACCCTGCGTGCGGAGAGCCGGCGCAGCGAGGCGGTGCTCCAGATCGGGGCGAACGGCAACCTCGCGGTCGGGCTCATCGCGCGGGCCGCGACTCTCGCCACCACCGAGGCGCTGAACGACAACGCGGGATTCCTGGAGGAGACGGCCGACCGGCTGCAACGCGATCTGGCGACCCTGGACGACTGGGCGGACGGCGTGTCGCTGGCGCAGCTGGTCTCCCGCCTGCTGGAGCTGGCCCGCGGCGAGGGCAGCGTCCCGGAGCTGCGCCGCGCGGAGCTGGCCGCGGCCGACCAGGGGCAGGGCCTGCTGGCTGAGAACCGGACGCTGGTGGCCCGGCTGAACGGACTGATCGCCCAGCAGGTGCAGTCGGTGGAAACCACCTCGCGCGCCGCCGCCGCGCGGTCGGCCCAGGCCATCGCCGAGGGACGGTCGGCCCTGCTGGCGAGCGCGCTGGTCAGCCTGCTGGTGGCGGTGCTGGTGGCTTGGCTGTACGTCAACCGCAGCATCATCTCGCGCCTGACGCGGCTGGGCAGCGCGGCGCACGAGATCGCCGCCGGCAACCTCCAGGCCGACATTCCGCTGGGGGGCAACGACGAGCTGTCGCAGATGGCCGCGGCCCTGCTGGTCTTCCGCGACACCGCCATCGCGGTCGAGGAGGCCAACGCCCAGGCCATCATCGACAACGCCCAGGCCGGGCTGGCGACCACCGACGCCGACGGGGCGATCGAATTCGTCAACCCGCTGGCCGCCGCCCTGATCGCCGCGCCGGACGGCGGCGCGGACGGGCGTCTGGCGGACCGGCTGGAGCCCGCCGGCGCGCGGCGTGTGGAGGACTTCTTCCGCGAGGCCCGCGAGGCGCCCGACGACGCGGCACCGTCCCTTTCCATCCTGACCGCCGGGCGGCGGCCGGACGGGCGCCCGGTGCCGGTGCAGGTGGGCATCCGCCCCTTCCGGCGGCGCCAGCAGCAGCGCTTCATCGTCACCCTGACCGACATGACGGAGCGGGTGGAGGCGCAGCAGCTCCTGGAACGCACGGTGGCGGAGCGCACCGCCGACCTTCGCACCACCAACGCGCGGCTGGAGCGGTCCATCGCCGAGCATCAGCGCGCCGAGCGCGACCTGCGCGACGCCCAGGCGGAGCTGGTGCAGGCCGGGAAGCTGGCGGCGCTCGGCCAGCTCGCCGCCGGGGTGGGGCACGAGCTGAACCAGCCATTGTCGGCCATCCGCTCCTATGCCCACAACGGGCGCAAGCTGATCGCGCTCGGCCGGGTCGCGGAGGCGGAGGGCAACCTTGGCAAGATCGCCGACCTGACCGCCCGCATGGCCAACATCACCAACCATCTGAAGCGCTTCGCCCGCCGCCCCGACACCCGGCTGGGCGCGGTGGAACTGGCGCCGGTGGTGCAGGGCGCGCTCTCGCTGTTCGGCGACCGGCTGCGCGAGGAGTCCGTGGAACTGGCGGTGGAACTGCCGGAGGAGCCGCCCGGCGCGCCGCTGCGCGTCCGCGCCGAGGAGGTGCGGCTGGAGCAGGTGCTGGTCAATCTGCTGAGCAACGCGCTGGACGCCGTCGCCGGCGCCCCGCAGCGCCGCGTCGCCATCGCCGCGGAGGCGGCGGGCGACACCGTCCGCATCACGGTGCGCGACAGCGGCCCCGGCATCCCCGACGCGGTGGCCGGGCAGGTGTTCGACCCCTTCTTCACGACCAAGCCGGTGGGCGCCGGGCTGGGCCTCGGCCTCTCGATCTCCTACAACATCGTGCGGGACTTCGGCGGTGCCCTGTCGGTGGCCGAGAGCGGCCCCGGCGGAACCGCCTTCCTGCTGACCCTGACCCGTGCCTGAGCAACACCGCATGACCGTTCTGCTGATCGACGACGACCACGAGGTGCTGGACGCCAGCCGCCAGACGTTGGAGCTGGAAGGCTTCGCGGTGGAGGCGACGACCAGCCCGGAAGACGCTTTGGACCGGCTCGGCCCGTCCTGGCCAGGCGTGGTGGTGACCGACGTGCGGATGCCCGTCATGGACGGCTTCGCTCTGCTGGAGCGGGTGCGCGCCGCCGACCCGGAGGTGCCGGTGGTGCTGGTCACCGGGCACGGCGACATCGCCATGGCGATGCGCGCGGTGCGCGGCGGCGCCTACGACTTCATCGAGAAGCCGGCCGAGCCCGGCCATCTGGTCGAGGTGGTGCGCCGCGCGCTGGAGCACCGGCGGCTGGTGCTGGAGAACCGCAGCCTGCGGGCGCAGCTGGCCGCCGGCGGCTCGCTGGAGGCGCGCATCATCGGCCGGTCCGCCGCCATCGAGCGGCTGCGTGCCGCGGTGGCCGGGCTGGCCGATGCGGAGGTGGACGTCCTGCTGTTCGGCGAGACCGGAACCGGCAAGGAGCTGGTCGCCCGCAGCCTGCACGACGCCGGGCGGCGGCGGGCCGGCAACTTCGTCGCGCTGAACTGCGGCGCGCTGCCCGACACCATCATCGAGAGCGAGCTGTTCGGCCACGAGCCCGGCGCCTTCACCGGCGCGCAGGGCCGGCGCATCGGCAAGCTGGAGCACGCCGACGGGGGAACGCTGTTCCTCGACGAGATCGAGAGCATGCCGATGCACCTCCAGGTCAAGCTGCTGCGCGTGCTGCAGGAGCGGGTGATCGAGCGCGTCGGCGGCAATCGGCCGATCCCGCTCGACCTGCGCGTGGTCGCCGCCACCAAGGTCGATCTGCTGCGGCTGGCCGGGGAGGGCAGGTTCCGTGAGGATCTCTACTACCGCCTCAACGTGGTTACCGTTCCGCTGCCGCCCCTGCGCGAGCGCCGGGAGGACGTGCCGCTGCTGCTGCGCCATTTCCTCGACGCCGCCGCGGCCCGCTCCCGCCGCCCGGCGCCGCCCGTGGACGCGGCGGCGCTGGCCCGTCTGGCCGCCCATGGCTGGCCGGGCAACGTCCGCGAGCTGCGCAACGTCGCCGAGCGGATGGCCTTGGGGCTGGGTGACGGTCTGGCGGGCGGACCGGTGACCGGGGCAGGGGGGGGCGGGATCGAACCCCTGGCCGAGCAGATGGACCGCATCGAGAAGCAGCTCGTCGAAGACGCGCTCGCCCGCTGCGGCGGGCGGGTCGGCGAGACGGCGGACAAGCTCGGCATCACCCGCAAGACCCTGTACCTGAAGATGCGCCACCACGGCCTCCAGCGCGGCGACTTCACCGAGGAGTAAGGGCGGGCGCGGTCAGTTGGGCTTGCTCTGGCCGTTCTGCGCGCCTCCGCCCTGCCGTTGCCTTTTGAACTCCTCAAAGGACTGGTCGGCCATCCCGCGCAGCGATCGCCCGATCGCCGCGTATTCGTACTCGTTCAGATTGGCCAGCGAGACGCGGGCGGCCGGTTGCAGGGTGCCGAAGCCCTTGCCGGGCAGCAGGACGATGCCGGTTTCCCCGGCGATGCGGAACAGCATGTCGTTCGGAACGAAGTTTGCCTTCACCCAGGCCGCGTAGTCCGGGCCGTAGAGCTTCAGCGCGATGTCCTCCAGATCAAGGAGCGTGTAGTAGTCCACCGCGTTCGGGTCGGACTGCGTCGGCAGGCCCAACTCGCGGTACAGAGCGGCCTCGCGCCGGCGGATGACCTTCTTCAGCTCGGCCTTGTAGCCGTCCTGCTCGTCCATCAGGGCGAACAGGGAGAAGAGCACCATCTGCACCTGCTGCGGCGTGGACAGCCCGGCGGTGTGGTTCAGCGCCACGGTGCGGCTGTCGGCGACCAGCCGGTCGATGAAGCGTAGGCCGCGCACGTCCGGCACCAGCGAGCCGTAGCGGCGGTCGAGCGCCGCCTTGCGCTCCTCCGGCAGGCCGGCGATCCGCCGGTCGCACACGTTCGTCTTGTGGGTGGCGATCACCCCCAGCCGCCACCCCGTCGCCCCGAAATACTTCGAGAAGGAATAGACCAGCATGGTGTTGTCGGGGCAGACGGCGAACAGCGACCGGAAATCGTCGGCGAAGGTGCCGTAGACATCGTCGGTCAGGATGACCAGATCCTTCCGCTCGGTCTTCACGATGCCGGCGATGCGGTCGAGGCTGCGGTCGTCCATCTTGACCGAGGGCGGGTTGCTGGGGTTGACGCAGAAGAACACCTTGACCGCCGGGTCCTTCAGCTTGTCCAGCTCGGCGTCCGGATACTGCCAATGGCTGGCCGGGTCGGCGTTGATGGCGACCTCCGTCAGCCCGTACTCGTCGAGTTCCGGGATCTCGATGTAGGGGGTGAAGACCGGCAGGCCGATGGCCACCTTGTCGCCGCGTTCGAGAAGCCCGTTCTGCTTCATCGTGTTGAAGATGTAGGTCATCGCCGCGGTGCCGCCCTCGACCGCGAACAGGTCGATGTTGCCGGTCGGCAGGAAGCCGCCGACCATCTCCTTCACCAGATAGTGGCGGACGATGTCCTCGCTGAGCGACAGCATGCGCGGCGGCACCGGGTAGTTCGCCCCCAGAACCCCCTCCACCATCTCGTGCAGGAAGCCGGAGCCCGACAGGCCGAGCTGGTCGCGCGCATAGCTCAGCGCGCGGCCGAGAAACACCACGCCCTCCTGGTCGCGGTGTTCCGAGACGTAGCGTTCGAACCGGCCCTCGATGCCCTCGATCCTCGGCAGGCCGCCGACGCCGTTCGGCATGTAGGAGAAGGACAGCTCGGCCTCGGCGACGGCGAACAGGCCCAGCCGGAAGAAGGCGCGGCGTGGCAGGGTCGCCAGGAAGTTCGGGTTGCCGCGCCCCGCGTTGAGCATCAGCCGGTTCTCGCGGCCGGAGGCGAGCTTGATCAGTTCGTCCTTCAGCTCGAAGGGGCTGAGCTTCGCGTATCGGCTGTAATCGATCGAGTCCATCAGGGGATCTCCTCGTCTGGATCACACGAAGGCCACCACTAGCGGCCCCAGCAGGGTCAGAAAGACGTTCGCCAGCGCGTAGGTGATGGCGAAGGGAACGGTCGGGATGGAGTTGCCCGCCTTATCGAGCACCTCGCCGAAGGCGGGGTTGGCGCTTCGCGATCCGGCGAGCGCGCCGGCGAAGATGGCCGTGTTGTCGTAGCGCAGCAGGTAGCGCCCGACGAGCAGGGTCAGGATCATCGGCACCAGCGTCACGACCACGCCGACCAGGAAGATGCTCAACCCGCTCTCGACCACGGTGCTGACCGCCTGCCGACCCGATTGCAGGCCGACCACGGCGACGAAGCCGGCCAGACCGAGATCGCGCAGAAGTGTGGAGGCCGGCGTCGGCATGTTGCCGATGGCGAGGTTGCGGGTGCGGTACCAGCCGAACAGCAGCCCGGCCAGCAGCGCGCCCCCGCCGCTGCCCAGCGTCAGCGGGATGTCGCCGATGCGGACGACGGCCAGACCGACGAGCAGGCCGAGCGCCAGCCCCAGCCCGTGGTAGATGAAATCCGTCTTGTCGCTCGGGATGACCTCCGTCCCCACCGACCTCGCGACGCGCTGCACGTCCTCGGCGGTGCCGTAGAGCGTGGCGACGTCGCCGGCCTCGATCACCGTGTCGGGGGCGAGCGGCAGCGGCCGGTCGCTCCGCTTGAGGCCGGTCACGTAGATGCCGTGGTACAGGTTGGCGGAGGACAGCTTGCGGATCTCGGCGACGGTGCGGTGGATGAAGGCGGGGTTGGTGATGGCGACGTCGCGCACCAGCATGATGAGGTCCATGCCCTGCGAGGACTGAAGCTCCGGGCCGAGCCGGTCGGCAAGCCCGACCACCCCGGCCCGTCTTCCGACCAGCAGCACGACGTCCCCGGCCTCCAGCCGCAGGTCCGGTTGCAACCCGATCAGCGCGTTGTTGCGCTTCACCCGCTCCACGCTGACCGGGCCGTCGGCGGAGTCCGCCTCGATCTGCGCCACCGTCCGCCCGGCCGCCCGCTCGATCCGGTACAGACGCCCGACCAGGGGCGGCATGGCGTATTCCTCGCCGCGCGCCAGGAAATGGGCGCCGGCCAGCATCGCGGTTTCCGCCTTGATGGCGTCGTCGCGGATGCCGCGCTTCATGATCCAGGGCAGCAGGTTGACGCAGACCAGGATGGCGCCGAACGACCCGAAGATGTAGGTGACCGCGTAGCCGACCGCGACGTTGCCCTGGAGGCGCTGCACCTCCTCCGCCGGCAGCCCGAGCTTGCCGATGGCCGAGCTGGCCGTTCCGATGATGGCCGACTGGGTCAGCCCGCCGGACGCGATGCCCGCCGCCAGACCTTTGTCGAGGCCGGTCAGGCGGGCCATGATCACGACGGTGACGAGACCGCTGATCGCCAGAACCGCCGCCAGGATGATTTCGCGGATCGACTGCCGGCCGAGCGATTGAAAGAACTTCGGCCCGCTTTCAAAGCCGACCGCGTAAATGAACAAAGCGAACAGAACGGCTTTGACCCCGTTGTCGACCGACACGCCGATCTGGCTGATCACCACGGCGACCAGCAGTGATCCGGCGACGCCGCCAAGCTGAAATTTGCCGAACTGAAATTTACCGATCCAATAGCCGCCGGCCAGGGAAAGAAATAACGCGATTTCCGGAGATTGATTGACGATCGAATGGAGCCATGACATGGCAATTCCTTCAAAAGTTCATTTTGTACGCACGTCGCTGATCGGAGGGGCCGCCAAGTGAAATAGCAATCATCATCACCGGTCAAGGTGCGCCGTTCTGCCTCATAAGCGACAATATTTTTGGGAATGCGATTGTGTTTTAGGTTGGTGAGTGAGTTCTTTTGTTTGTTATCAGAGGTTTGCGGGAATTCTGCGATTCATTTTTATTTTAAATATTTGAATCGATCACCGATGCGCCGCGCGAACCCATTCAAGGAGAGGTTGGATACTTTGAGAGGCGGTAATGCTTTTGGCCGCGGCGTCGCCTTCTTCGTTGCCCGGCTTTGCCGCCACGCGGGGGAAGTGGTCTCCGCTCCAAGACAGCGGCGCTCTGGGACCGGGCCGCCCTGTTCCCGCCGTTACCCATCGCGCAGGCCCGATGTTACCGGGATTACCCATCCTCCCAACCAGACCCCAGTGAATTCGCCTGCGAACGGTCTGGCACGCGGATTGCTGAAACGGCCTGCAGAAAAACACTGGGAGGAACCATACCTATGTCTCGCACGCTGCACGGCGTCGCGGCCGCCCTGGCCGTCCTGCTCGCTTCCAGCACCGCCGCCTTCGCCCAGGACCCGTCGGGCAAGCTGGTCGTCGTCACCTCCTTCCCGAAGGACCTGACCAGCGCCTTCCAGCAGGCCTTTCAGAAGGCTTACCCGAAGGTCACGCTGGAGGTTCTGAACCGCAACACCAACGCGGGCGTGAAGTATCTCCAGGAGACGGCGTCGAACAACGGCACCGACCTGTTCTGGGCCTCCGCCCCCGACGCCTTCGAGGTGCTGAAGGGCGCCAACCTGCTGCAGGCCTACAAGCCGAAGGTCGAGGGCATTCCGGAGAAGGTCGGCGCCTACCCGATCAACGATCCGGAGGGCATGTACGCCGGCTTCGCCGCCTCGGGCTACGGCATCATGTGGAACAGCCGTTACATGAAGGCCAACGAGTTGCCGGCCCCCAAGGAGTGGTCGGACCTCGCCAAGCCGGTCTATTACGACCACGTCGCCATCTCCGCCCCGTCGCGCTCCGGCACCACGCACCTGACCATTGAGACCATCCTCCAGGGCGAGGGCTGGGAGAAGGGCTGGCGGACCAACAAGGAGATCGCCGGCAACTACCGCACCATCACCGAGCGCAGCTTCGGCGTTCCGGACGGCGTGAACTCCGGCAGCTTCGGCATCGGCATCGTGATCGACTTCTTCGCGCTGTCGTCCCAGGCCTCGGGCTTCCCGGTGGAGTTCGTCTATCCGACGGTCACCACCATCGTGCCGGCCAACATCGGCATCGTGAAGAACGCCCCCAACAAGGCCGCCGCCGAGACCTTCGTCGACTTCATCCTGTCGCCGCAGGGCCAGGAGGTGCTGCTGCAGCCGGCCATCCGCCGCCTGCCGGTCAATCCGGCCACCTACGCCAAGGCCCCGGCCGACTACCCGAACCCGTTCAAGGACACCTCGCTCGGCTCGCAGGTGAACTTCGACGTCGAGGTGTCGCAGGCCCGCTACAACGTGGTGGACGCGCTGTTCGACCAGCTCATCACCTTCCAGCTCGACGGGCTGAAGGCGGCGACCCGCGCCATCCATCAGGCGGACGCCGCGCTCGCCAAGAAGCCCAACGACAAGGGCAAGGCGCTGCTGGCCGAGGCGCGCGACCTCGTCGCCGTCATGCCGGTGACCGCCCAGGAGGCCGCCGACCCGCAGCTGGCCGGCGCCTTCACGGTGGAGCGCAAGAGCGCCACCGACGCCGTTCCGGAGCGCCAGGCCCAGGTCGAGCAGAAGTGGGCCGCCTTCGCCAAGGACAACTACGCCGCCGCCCGCAAGAAGGCCGAAGAGGCCCTGGCGCTGGCCCGCTGACCCGAGCGTGACGGGAGGGGCGCCCCGCGCGGGCGCCCCGCCTCGCCTTCTCCCCCGATACCATTGGGCTGAACCATGACGTCTCTTGCGCTCACGCGCGAAAGCATCGCGCGCGTGCGGCCGGGGCCGGCGGTGGCGGCTGTGCTGATCGCGCTGTTCCTGCTGCTGTTCCTCGTCGTGCCGGTCGTCCAGGTCATCTTCGTCGCCTTCCAGGACAAGACGACCGGGGCCTTCACCCTGATCAACTTCGCCGACTTCTTCCGGAACGACCTGTTCATGCGGTCGTTCTGGAATTCCTTCTACGTCTCCGCCATGTCGGTGGTGGTGGCAAGCGCGCTGGCCCTGCCGCTGGCCTACCTGACGACGCGCTTCGAGTTCCGCGGCGCCGTGCTGATCCAGAGCCTGGGCATCATCCCGCTGATCATGCCGCCCTTCATCGGCGCCGTCGCGATGCAGCTCCTGTTCGGGCGCAACGGCACGGTCAACCTGCTGCTGCGCGACCATTTCGGCATCTCCATTCCGTTCATGGAGGGGCTGAACGGCGTCATCTTCGTGCAGAGCATCCACTATTTCCCGTTCATCCTCATCAACCTGTCGGCCAGCCTGAAGAACATCGACCGGGCGATGGAGGAATCGGCGCAGAACCTCGGCTGCCACGGCTTCCGGCTGTTCCGCCGCATCGTCTTCCCGCTGGCCATGCCGGGCTACGTCGCCGGGGCGTCGCTGGTCTTCATCAAGGTGTTCGACGATCTCGGCACGCCGCTGCTGCTCAACGTCAACGACATGCTGGCGCCGCAGGCCTACCTGCGCATCTCCTCCATCGGCATCGCCGACCCGATGGGCTACGTGATCTCGGTGGTGCTGATCGTCTGCTCGCTGCTCGCCCTCTGGGTGTCGGCGCTGGCGATGAAGGGCAAGGACTACGCGACCGTCCAGCGCGGCGGCGGCGGTCTGGCCCGTCGGCGCATGAAGCCGCTGGAGCTGGTGGCGGCCTACGCCGTCGTTCTGCTGATCCTGGTGCTGGTGCTGGCGCCGCACATCGGCCTGACGCTGCTGTCCTTCGCGACGATCTGGTCCTTCAGCCCGTTCCCCGACGCTTTCACGATGAAGCATTACGGGACGGTCTTCCTGGAGAGCGGCCAGTACATCACCAACACGCTGCTCTACGCCTCGCTGGCCGCACTGCTCGACGTGGTGATCGGCACGGCCATCGCCTATCTGGTGCTGCGCAGCAAGCTGCCGGGCCGGCAATGGCTGGACTACATCGCCATGGCGGCGCTGGCGGTTCCGGGCGTGGTGCTGGGCATCGGCTATCTGCGCAGCTTCTACGACGTGCCCATGCCCTTCACCGGGCAGCCGCTGTCCGGCTTCTGGCTGATCCTGGTCTTCGCGCTGGCGATCCGCCGCCTGCCCTACGCGCTGCGCGCCTGCACGGCGGCCTTGCAGCAGGTCAGCAACTCGCTGGAGGAAGCGGCCGAGAATCTGGGTGCCACCAAGCTGCGTACCATCAGCCGCGTGGTCGTGCCGCTGATGTCCGGCGGCATCCTGGCCGGCTTCGTCACCAGCTTCGCCACCGCGGCGGTCGAGCTGTCGGCGACCATCATGCTGGTCCATTCGCAGAGCGACGCGCCGCTGGCCTACGGCCTCTACGTCTACATGCAGTCGGCGGCCGGGCGCGGTCCGGGGGCGGCGCTGGGCGTCTTCGCCGTCGTCATCGTCGGGCTGGGCACCTACCTGTCGCACGTCATCATCGAGCGGGGCCGGCGCGAGCGCGGCCAGGACCATTGAGGGGAACCGCCACCATGAACCATCAATTCTCCCCCACCTCCTTGGCCGCCGGGATGGAGAGCGTCGGCGTCCGCATCGACGGCGTGGACCTGTCCTACGGCAGCCACCGCGTGCTGAAGGACATCCATCTCGACATCAAGCCGGGCGAGTTCTTCGCCTTCCTCGGCCCGTCGGGCTGCGGCAAGACCACGCTGCTGCGGCTGATCGCCGGCTTCAACACGGCGCAGCGCGGGGCGGTGACGATCGGCGGGCGCGACATCTCGGGCCTGCCGGCGCACAAGCGCGACGTCGGCATGGTGTTCCAGAGCTACGCGCTGTGGCCGCACATGACGGTGCGCCGCAACGTCGCCTTCGGGCTGGAGGAGCGGCGCGTGCCGCGCGCGGAGATCGAGCGGCGGGTGGACGCGGCGCTCGACCTCGTCGGGCTGAAGCATCTGGCCGATCGCCGGCCGTCGCAGCTCTCTGGCGGCCAGCAGCAGCGCGTCGCGCTGGCCCGCACCATCGTGATCGAGCCGAAGGTGCTGCTGCTGGACGAGCCGCTGTCGAACCTGGACGCCAAGCTGCGCGTGCAGATGCGCCAGGAGCTGCTGAGCCTCCAACGCAAGCTGGGGCTGACCACCATCTTCGTCACCCACGACCAGGAGGAGGCCAACACCATCTGCGACCGCATCGCGGTGATGGAGGACGGCATCGTCCAGCAGGTGGGCACCCCGCAGGAGCTGTACGACCACCCGGCCAACCTGTTCGTCGCCGGCTTCCTCGGCACCGCCAACGTGCTGGAGGGGCAGGTGCGCGCCGTGGACGGCGGGACGGTCTTCGTCATGGGCGGCGGCGTGGCGATCCCGCTCCCGCGCGGCGTGGAGCCGGGGGCCGAGGGCAAGCTGATGTTCCGGCCGCAGAACCTCTTCATCCGCCAGGATGGCGGGGAGCCGCGCGACGGCCATGTCCGGCTGGTGGGCGTGGTGCGGCATCGCGAGTTCCTGGGCGCCTCGATCCGCTACGCGGTGGACATCGGGGGGCAGCAGGTGCAGGTTGACGCCCCGCACCAGGCCGGCGACGCGCTGCTGCCGACCGACACCCCGATCACCCTCGACCTCGCGGCCGACAAGGCCCGCTTCCTGCGCCGATAGGAGCCGCACTCCGGTGACCAGCCTTCCCAACCGCATTCCGTTCCGTGCCGTCGCGTTCGACCTCGACGGCACGCTGGTGGACAGCGCCGCCGACCTGATGCACGCCTCCAACGCCCTGCTGGCCGAGCTGGGCCGCCCGCCGGTCGATCTGCCGGCGGTGCGCTCCTTCATCGGCGACGGGGTGGCCAAGCTGGTGGAGCGGGTCCTCGCCGCCACCGGCGGCCTGCCCGGAGCGGAGGAGACGGCGGCCCACACCCGCCGCTTCCTGGCCATCTACGAGGCCGACCCCAGCGCCCACAGCGCGCTCTATCCCGGCGTGGCGGAGACACTGACGGCGCTGTCCGCAGCCGGGCTGAAACTGGGCGTGTGCACCAACAAGCCGATGGCGGCGACCCGGCGGCTGCTCGCCGACCTCGGCATCGCCGACCGCTTCACGGCGGTGGTCGGCGGGGACAGCTTCCCCACCCGCAAGCCCTCGCCGGAGCCGGTGCTCGGCCTGCTCGCCCTGATGGATGTCCGCCCCGAGGAGACCGTCTTCGTCGGCGACAACGAGCATGACGTGGCCGCCGCCCGCGCCGCCGGGGTGGCGCGGGTGCTGGTTCTGCGCTACGGCTACGCGCGGGTGCCGCTCGACAGCCTTCCCCACGACGGCATCCTGGAGCGTTTCGGCGACCTGACGGGGGCGCTGTCCGCGACCTCGGCATGCTGAACCGTCTCGTCTTCTGCCGGCATGGCGAGACGGAGAGCAACGTCGGCGGCTGGCTCGCCGGATCGCGCGATGTGTCGCTGACCGAGCGCGGGCGGGCGCAGGCCCACGCCGCCGCCGCGGCGCTGGCCGCCCAGGGGAGCCCGGTCGCCGCCATTCATTCCAGCCCACAGCGGCGCGCGCTGGAAACCGCCGGCGTCATCGGCGCGGCGCTGGGTCTTCCAGTGACCGTCGTCCCTGGTCTGGAGGAGCGGCGCTGGGGCGATCTGGAAGGGGGCGCCGTCCCGGCGGACCTCCTGCGCGAAGAGGTGCCGGGCGGCGAAAGCCTCACGGCCTTCCAGGCCCGCGTCGCCGCCGCGCTGGACGGCTTGCCGGTTCCGGCGGACGGCCGCCCGCCGCTGGTGGTGGCGCACGCCGGCACGTGGCACGCGCTGTGCCGCTGGCTGGGCCTCGCCCCGGACACGCTGTGGCCGCCCAACGCGATGCCAGTCACGCTGGAGCGCGCCGGGATTTTTGAAAGCGTCGGAGTGCCTGTCAGCGGATCTCGATGAGGTCCGTCAACTCGCGCACGACCAGTTCCAGGCTGTCGGCCACCGCCTCGCAGGACACCCGTTCCTCCGGGGTGGTGAAGTCGGCGGAGCGCAGGGTGGCGATCTGCTCCTTCAACCGGCCGATGTAGGCGATCAGCTTTTCTTCCATGCCCGGACCCCGTGGCGCGAGAGGCTTCCCACTAGGATAACAGGCGAGCGGGGGCTTTGGCGCCCGGATTCTCCACCGAAGGGCGGAGGCCGGTGCCAAAGATCGATCGGCGGTGCCGTCACAAGGGCTTGATGCCCTGCCGGTAGGTGAACAGATCGGCCTTGTCGTAGTCGGTCTTCACCCGGCGCAGCCGGGCGTAATTGCCACCGTAATAGGCCGACAACCAGTCCTTCAGGGACGGATCGGGGAAGTTCTGGAAGGCGCCCGCCGCCTTGGTGGCCGTGTTGACGGTGGCGTAGAACCGCTCCTGCCACGCCAGATTCTCGTCCACCAGGGACTTCGGGTCCTTCCGGTTCCACCAGTTCACTTCGGAGGAGAACAGCCAGTCGTAGCCGCGGTGGACGTAGGCGGTCGCGTCCGCCGCCGTGGCGTTGACCTTGCCGCCCACCTGGAAGAACTTGAAGGCGTTGGCCATGCTGGTGCCCGGCATGCGCTCGGCGAGCCGGATCATGGTGGCGACGGACTCGGGCGTGATGTCCGCCGCCCTCATGTAGGAGGATTTCTCCTGATAGAAGTAGGGGTAGGTGAATTCGCTCAGCAGGTCCTGCGCCGGCCAATAGGCGATGTCGCGGTCGATCCGCGTCTTCGACGCCTTTTCAAGGACCGGGCCGATGATCGCCTCGACGGTCGTGCCGCATTTATGCAATTGGCCGAGGATGGAGACGGTGAGCCGCGGATCGGCGCTGCCGCGCGCCGGCTTGGTGACGTTGATCTTGCTGCCGAACTCCGGCGGCGCGTCCGCCAGACGGGTCAGCAGGGTGTGGAGCACCTCGCCCACCTCCGTGGTCCAGGTGATGTCGAAGAAGGTGACCGTCTCCACCGGGAAGGTGCGCAGGGTGAAGGACGTGTTGATCCCGAAATTCCCGCCGGCACCGCCGCGGCAGGCCCAGAACAGGTCGCTGCCGTCGCCGCTGTCCTGGATGTCGGCGTGCAGTGCGCCGTCCGCCGTGACGATGCTCGTGGCTTGAAGCAGGTCCGAGCCCATGCCGAACATGCGCATGTTGAAGCCGATGCCGCCGCCCAGCAGGAAGCCCGCCGCCCCCACGGTCGTGCAGCGCCCGTGGGTCACGGTGCGGTTCAGCCGTTCGAGCGCCTGATAGACCATGCCGTTCAGGGCGCCGCCGCCCACCTTGACCAGCCCGTCCCCGCCGGGCAGGGGGGTGATCGTGCTGAGCGGCGTCATGTCGATGAGCAGGCCGGGAGTGGTGGAGAAGCCCGCGTAATTGTGCCCGCCGCTGCGCACGGCGAAGCGGGCGCCGTGCTTCCTCACCCAGGCGACGCAGGCCTGCACGTCCGTCTCGCTCGCGCAACGCGCGATGGCGGTCGGAAGCGTCCGGAAACGCAGATTGTTCGGGCGGGCGTAATCGTCGAAGAACGGATCGTCGGGCAGCACGACACCGCCCTGAACCGCCCCGGCCAAGTCCCTGAGCGCCGAGGCCGCGATCCGGCGGTCGCCGGAATCCGCGAGCGCGGGGAAGGGGGCGACGCTGGTGAGCGCCGAGGCAGCGGCGAAACGGCCCGCCCCGACCAGGAAAGTGCGGCGACTCGGCTGACCAGCATTAAACATAGAATTCCCCTCCCACGGATTATTATGGGAGTATATACAACTTATTGGAACTTTCAGGAAGGTATATGCGTTATTTCGGCGATCGAAGCAGGGCAAGGTCGTCGCTTCGGATGTGTTCCGTCAGGCGTGCCCGTTCGAACCGGCGGCGTTTTGCTGGTGCAAAAGACGCTCGCAGTGCGCCATCGTGACGCCGGATCAAACCAAAGAAATGGAAGAATGAAGCGCAACATCCGGGTTCGGCCGATGTGACCGGAACACCATTTTCTCGAACCGGACCTTGAGGAAAATGGTGCCCAGGGACGGAGTCGAACCGCCGACACGGGGATTTTCAGTCCCCTGCTCTACCAACTGAGCTACCTGGGCGCCGCTGCGTGCGGGGGCGTCTTATAAGAAGAACCGGGGCGCTTGTCCAGCGCAATTCGACACCCGTTCGGAAGAGATTTTTCCAGGCCGGTCAGGTCGGTTGGGGGTGGCGCTACCCCGAAAGTGGTCATACCAGTTTTGACCTGAGTCATGTCGCTCTACCCGCAATGGGGGGATAGTCCTTTTGCCGCGCGGACAGGACCGAAGCGCCGCCCGGCCATGACCGATTTTCCGTGCGTGCCTTGGATGCTGTTGTCTGAAGGGCTTCAACCCGCCCGCATCCGCTGTCCAGGACCGGCCCGAAGGGGCCGGCGGCGCGCCAACCGCAGAGGCGACACGATATGCCCGTCACCACGCTTGCAGACCTCAACGACCTCGTCCTTCGCGTCCGGGAGGCGCAGAAAGTCTACGCCGGCTTCCCGCAGGAAACCGTGGACCGCATCTTCCGCAGCGCCGCCCTGGCCGCCGCCAACGCGCGCATCCCGCTGGCGAAGCTGGCGGTCGCCGAGACGCGCATGGGCGTGATGGAGGACAAGGTCGTCAAGAACCACTTCGCCTCCGAGTACATCTACAACAAGTACAAGGACGAGAAGACCTGCGGCATCCTGGAGGAGGACCCGGAATACGGCATCATGACGATCGCCGAGCCGGTGGGGCTGATCTGCGCCATTGTGCCGACGACCAACCCGACCTCGACCGCCATCTTCAAGGCGCTGATCAGCCTGAAGACGCGCAACGGCATCGTCTTCTCGCCGCACCCCCGCGCCCGCAAGGCGACCTGCGAGGCCGCGCGGATCGTGCTTCAGGCCGCGGTGGAGGCCGGCGCGCCCCCGGACATCATCGGCTGGATCGACGAGCCCTCGGTGGAGCTGTCGAACGCGGTGATGCACCACCCCGACATCAACCTGATCCTGGCGACCGGCGGGCCGGGCATGGTCAAGGCGGCCTACTCCTCGGGCAAGCCGGCCATCGGCGTCGGCGCCGGCAACACCCCGGCGGTGATCGACGAGTTTGCCGACATCAAGCGGGCCGTCGCCTCCATCCTGATGTCCAAGACCTTCGACAACGGCGTCGTCTGCGCGTCGGAGCAGTCGGCCATCGTCGTGGACGCCGTCTATGACGCGGTGCGCGACCGCTTCGCCCATCATGGCGGCCACATCCTCTCGGCGGCGGACGCCGACGCGGTGCGCAAGGTTCTGCTGAAGAACGGTGCGCTGAACGCCGACATCGTCGGCCAGTCGGCCGGCGCCATCGCCGCCATGGCCGGGGTGAGCGTTCCCGCCCACACCAAGGTGCTGATCGCCGAGGTCGAAGCGGTGACCGAGGACGAGCCCTTCGCCCACGAGAAGCTGTCGCCGACCCTGGCGCTCTACCGCGCCCGCGACTTCATGGACGCCTGCGACAAGGCGGCGGCGCTGGTCGCGCTGGGCGGCATCGGCCATACCTCCGCCCTCTACACCGACCAGGACCAGCAGCCGGAGCGCATCCGCCATTTCGGGCAGGCGATGAAGACGGCGCGCATCCTGATCAACACGCCGTCGTCGCAGGGCGGCATCGGCGACCTCTACAATTTCCGGCTGGCGCCGTCGCTGACGCTCGGCTGCGGTTCCTGGGGCGGCAACTCGATCTCCGAGAATGTCGGGCCGCAGCACCTCATCAACCGCAAGACCGTGGCGAAGCGGGCCGAGAACATGCTGTGGCACAAGCTGCCGAAATCCATCTACTTCCGCCGCGGCTGCCTGCCCTTCGCCCTGGAGGAGCTGCGCGGCAAGAAGCGCTGCCTGATCGTCACCGACCGCTTCTTGTTCGAAAACGGCCACGTCGACGAGACGGTGCGCATCCTCAAGGGGCTGGGCCTCGCGGTGGAGACCTTCTTCGAGGTCGCCGCCGACCCCACCCTGGCGGTGGTGCGGCGCGGGCTGGCGCTCGCCAACGCCTTCCAGCCGGACGTCATCCTGGCGCTGGGCGGCGGTTCGCCGATGGACGCGGCGAAGATCATGTGGGTGATGTACGAGGCGCCGGACGTCGCCTTCGAGGATCTGGCCCTGCGCTTCATGGACATCCGCAAGCGCATCTACACCTTCCCGAAGCTGGGCGTGAAGGCACAGTTCGTCGCCGTCCCGACCACGTCGGGCACCGGGTCGGAGGTCACGCCCTTCGCCGTGGTGACCGACGAGCGCACCGGCATCAAGTACCCGATCGCGGATTACGAACTGACGCCGAACATGGCGATCATCGACGCCAATCTGGTGATGGACATGCCCAAGGGCCTGACCGCCGCCGGGGGCATCGACGCGGTGACCCACGCGCTGGAGGCCTATGTCTCGGTCCTGGCGAACGAGTACACCGACGGGCAGGCGCTCCAGGCGTTGAAGCTGCTGAAGGAGCATCTGCCCTCCGCCTACGCCAACGGCGCCAAGGACCCCAAGGCACGGGAGCAGGTGCACAGCGCCGCCACGCTGGCCGGCATCGCCTTCGCCAACGCCTTCCTCGGCGTCTGCCATTCGATGGCGCACAAGCTGGGGGCGGAGTTCCACCTGCCGCACGGCGTCGCCAACGCGCTGCTGATCGCCAACGTCATCCGCTACAACGCCGCCGACATCCCGACCAAGCAGACCGCCTTCAGCCAGTACGACCGGCCCAAGGGCGTCGCCCGCTACGCCGAGATCGCCCGGCACCTCGGCCTCGGCGGCAGCCGCGACCACGAGCGGGTGGAAACGCTGGTGGCCTGGGTGGAGGAGCTGAAGCGCACGCTGGACATCCCGGCCTCGATCCAGGCCGCCGGGGTGCCGGAGGCGGAGTTCCTGGCCCGGCTCGACGCCATCGCCGAGGCCGCCTTCGACGACCAGTGCACCGGCGCCAACCCGCGCTTCCCGCTGGTCGCGGAGATCCGGCAGCTCCTGCTCGACAGCTACTACGGCCGCGCCTACGCCGAAGGGGCGGAGCGTGAGCCGGACGTCAAGGCCGAGCGCAAGCCGGTGGCGCTGGTCCGTTCGCGGTGATGCCTTTACGTTGATTTAGGCCTGACGGGCCGCCCGGCGCCGGGAAACCGAAGGCGGGTGGCCCTTTCTTTTGTCCGGAAAAAAAGCCGGTCCGCCGAAGACTTCACGCCCTGACGCCATGAAGCGTCGATTGGCTGTGAGCCTATTGTCTGAAACGGCGGCAGGAGATTCCGGTCATGATTCGCTCCTATCAATCCGATTACCGTCATCGCGGCTCCGCGATGCATGCATTCGTCTTCAAGGTCCGGCGCGCGCGGAAGGCGCGGCACGGTTTTTCCACGGAGGCGACGCGATGACTGTGTCGGTCGGTGGCGCGCTGGACGAGATCCTGCACCCGGCCTCGGCCGATTTCCGCAGCCTGCCGGACCTGATCGGCGGGCTGATGGACCGGCTGGCCGATCGCACGCCGCTGCGCGGCGGGGCGCTGTGGCTCCAGGACATGGGCACGCTGGTGCTCGCCCAGGACCGGGCGGGCGGGCGTGTCTGCTGGACCGCGGACGGCGATCCCAACGAGGCCGCGGCCGATCCGGAGGCGGTGGTGGTGCCCATCACCTACGCCGACGCGCCGGTCGGCGAGATGCGGCTGGTCCTCGACCGCGCGCCGGACGGCGCCGCGCCCGAGGCGCCCATCCTGCACGACGTCGCCCGCCAGTGCGGCTACCTGGCCAAGCGCTACGAGGTGCGGCGCTGGGCGGAGCGGCGGTTTGGGCGGCCCCTGATGATGGTCGGCATGAGCCCGGCGCTGCGCGAACTGGACGCCTTCCTGGAACAGGCCGCCCACAGCGCGCTGCCCGTCCTGCTGACCGGAGAGTTCGGAACGGAGAAGGCGCCGCTCGCCGCGGCGATCCACGGCTGCGGGCCGCGGCGCGACGGCCCCTTCGTCCAGGTGAACGGGGCGGACCCGGCGGGGACGCCCGCCGACTGGTTCGCGCGGGCCGCCGGCGGCACCCTGTTCCTCAGCGGCGTGGACGAGATGACGCCGGCCCTTCAGGGGCAGATCGTCCAGCACATGCCCTCCCAACTCGGCCAATGGCTCGACGCGCCGGGCGGCTGGACGCTGTCCGCCGCCGGCGCGGGCAGCGGGATGTCGGGTGGGATGGAGGGGCCGCGGGTCATCGCCTCGACCACCGCCGACCTGCGGCGGCTGGCGGAGGACGGACGCTTCTCCCGCCCGCTGCTGGCCGAGCTGGACTTCCTGTGCGCCACCGTGCCGCCGCTGCGCGACCGCCCGGCCGACATCGAGCCGCTGGTCCTCGCCGCCCTGGAGCGCCATGGCGGACGCGCCGACGAGACGCGGACCGACGAGTTGATCGCCCTGTGCAAGGCACACTCCTGGCCGGAGAACCTGTTCGAGCTGGAGCGGGTGATCGCCCGGCTGGCCGTGATGACCGGCGGCCGGCCGATCCGTCACGGCGACGTGCGCCGCCACGCCCCCTGGATGGTCGGCGGCGCCATGCCGGCGGACCCGGGGGCCGCGGCTCATCCGGCGGGGCATGCGGAGGCCGCGCCGGTCGTCCCGCCGGCCTCCTCGCCCGCCGACCATTGGGTGCGCTGCGCGCTGACCCGCGACCAGGGCGCCCTGACCCGGCTGCACGGCGGCCTGCGCAAGGCGCTGATGTTCCTGGGCGAGCGCTTTGCCGACCCGATCACGCTGGACGAGCTGTCGCGGCAGGCCCATGTCAGCCCCTCCCACCTCAGCTACCTGTTCCGGACGGAGCTTCAGACCTCCTTCAAGGGTCTGCTCGGCCGCATCCGCATCCACAAGGCGCGCGAACTTCTGGCCGCCGACCGCCGGCTGCCCATCACCGAGGTGGCGATGAGCGTCGGCTACGGCGACCTCAGCCATTTCGAAAAGAGCTTCCGCCGCCTCGTCGGGGAAAGCCCGCGCGAGTATCGTCGCAATCTGGCCGAACCCGCCGCGCGCGGGTGAGCCGAAGGCAGGCGAAACGGACCCGTCTGGCGTGCTCCCGGCGGGTCCGTTTCCTTGGTCTCACGGCTTGCTTCTGGGTTTTCTATCAGAATGACCGCATGACGATGTCGGTTCCTCTGTCAAACAGAGTGTACATCGGTTGGCCGTCCATCATGAGGCTGCTCTTCAGCATCATTTTTTTGTAAAGCGCAATGTTCTTTTTTCCGTCGCCCTCATAGAAATAGACGAGAAATTTTGCCTTTCGGCAGAATGTTGTGGAGGCGATATCATCAATGACTATTTTTGATTTTATGAATGGCTGGAAAATGAAAACAATTTGGAACATCGATTGGCAGGCGGTGTCGGTGAATTGCGAAGGGTAATCGTTGTTCAGATTGATTGCCGGGGGATTTGTGCGATTCCACCCAAGCTTGTTCACCTCAACCATTGGAGATATTTCGCCCAATCCTATTTTATTTTTCTTCCATGATGACGTGATGATTTCTGAAAAATGATTGTAGATTTCATCTGGAGAAAGTGCGCCCATTTCGGCGATGGTGTCAAAAAGCATGTTGTCCGTGTAGTTTACTTCGACAACGGCCTTTAATTTTTTGCTTGAGAATTCAATGCCGTCGTGATCGACGGTGCGTTTGCAGAGCTGAAAAATTGCGGAGTTGAGCTGGCTTTTTGTGTTTTCGTCAATCGTTCCGGCCGTGCCTGCGGTCGATTTGAATTCAATGACCTTTGCCTTGCCGGTGCTGCTCTCGTACTCGATGCGCATATCCGGGTCCAGAACCTTATCAAGGTCGATGGCGATGGTCTTGCCTTCCGACAGGTTCTTTGCCGCTTGGAACCACTCCAATTGGGTGCCGCGCACGTTCGACGCCACGCCCCGGGCCTTCTTCTCGAAGGAATTCCGGAATGCCGCCAACCGGTCGATCTGGGCGATCTGCCCGCTTTCGGCCGCTATGAAATCGGCGATGAAGTCATAGGACTCGGCCATGCCCGCAGCGGCTTTCATGACATCGTAGAGCTGTTCGGCCACCTCCGGGTCCTTCCCCCTGACGGATTCGATGGTGCGGACGAACTGCTCGAGGAAACTGTAAACGTCGTCTTGAAACTGGGAATGCGACTTCATGGAGAACCTCCATTTCGGGCTGGCCCGGCCCGTTGCCCATGGGGTCGCCGGCCGGGAACGCGGGGGCCTCTATTGCCAGTATGAGTCGACCCACAGCAGGTCCGCGGGGTCCTCGCCATACCGCAGGTCGGCCACGCATTCGGCGGCTTCCCGGTCGGCGTTCGGTGCCGCCCGGCGGAGCATCTCCTCCAGCGTGCCGTCGATGCTCTTGAACGCGGCGTCGAGGCTGAGCTGACCGGTCCGGGCATCGAACAGGGCAACGTTGGACGGACAGCGCGACAGGCCGGGATCGAGGGCCAGGAGGTCGGTCCAGCGGCCGCTGACCCGGCCCCACAGGCTGTCCGGCCCTCCGAACAGGGGCAGGGCGTCCAGCGCCGCGGGGTCCATGCCGATCGTCCAGGCGGGATCGGTGAGGACCGCCGTCACGCGACGGCGCAGCCGGTCGCGGAGCCGTTCCAGCGAGTCCGCGGTCGTGCCCGCGGCCTCCGTTGGGAATTCCTCCAGCACGGCCTTGTCGGCATCGGCGAAATCAGTGCAGGGAAGAGGGGCGCTGCGCAGCGCCCGCACCACGCCTTCGACGCGGTCGAGTGGCGCGTCGGGGTCGCTCAGCGCGTCGCCGACCGGCTTCAGGCAGCGCAGCAGGGACACCGCGCCCTGTCCGCCTGGATGCTCGGCCAGATGTGTGTGGATCATCGCGTCGGACGCGGTGAGGAAGTCGGCCAGATGGATCCTCCCCGTCACGCCGGCGCTCAGCCGCCCGATCCGCTCGTCGATCAGGCGATCGAGCATTGTCGCGTCGCCTGTGGAAAGCGCCGGACGGACAGCCTCCCACAGGGCGCGGTCCATGATGGGAACGCCGGTCCCGTACAGCGTCCCGACGATCCGGCCGTCCAGCGCGCACAGCGGCAGGAAGGCCGGGATCATCGCCGCCGACATGGGGTAATCCAGCAGGACCGTGCGGACCGACAGCCCCGACCGCTTCAGGGGTTCCACGACGCTGTGGACCATCGCGTCGGTCGTCCATGGCCCCGGCGACAGGCGGTCGATTCCGCCGCTCCCCTGGTTGACGACCAGCAGGTCCAGGGTCCGGTTCGCGGTCGTCCCGGAGGGGAGGGAAAGCTGGTTGGCGACCGCTGCCGGATTGGCGCCCAGAACGATCCGGACGGTGCCGTCGGGGTAATAGCTCCGCGGGTAGTCGGCGGCGGTGCCCTGCGCCAGCTCCGCGCTGCTCAGCATCAGATGGCGGCACCGGCCCTGGCGCAGAGCGTCCACCGACGGGTCGGCGTCCTCCGGCGCGCCGTCGCGCAGGCCGGCGGCGGTCAAGGCGTTCAGCGTCGCGGTCAGCCGGCTGTGGACGGCGCAATTGTCCGTCTGCGCCATGTCCTCGCGGACCAACCGGATCGCTTCGGACAGGGCGGTGACGGGCAGCCCGTTGACCAGGGACGGGGGTGTTGCCCCTTGCGCGGCGGGCGCCACCGACAGCGTGGCCGCGACCGGGCGGTAGCGGAAGGGGGCCAATTCGGTCTCGGCGTTCCAGACGATGGCCAGCCGCTCGCCGCCGCGCTTCAGCCCGAAGCCGCTGTGCCGGGCGGCCAGCCAATCCTCGACAAGGGGGGCGACGGCGGCAATGATATCACCAGGCGGGCGCCCGGCCTTGCCGTCCTGGAGAAGGATATCGACAGGGGCGGCCGATTCACCGTAGCCCCCGCGCGGCCAGCAATGGTCCAGATGCAGCGCCGCCGCCCAGGGTCCGTCGATCACCGGCTGGATCGCCGGATCGGCCAGCGTCCCGGTTGGTGCGAGCAGGGCGATGAGCCGGCGCAGCAGCTCGTCCTCGTCGCAGAGGGAGGCGCGCAGGGAGGACGCGCGCTTCGCCAGATGGCTTTCCATCGTCATCGACACCCACAGGCCGAACCCCACAGCATCGGCGATGGCCCCGGCGCCGTCGCTCCAGGCGCCACGGTCCTTGGCCGCCCTGATGGCGCCGGACACCTTGGCGGGAAGGGCGGTCAGATCCGCGTAACCCGGAACCTTGGCGGCGAACCAGCCGTCGAAGGCGGCCGCGAGAGCCGTGTCCGTGGCGAGCCCGTAGCCCTGGCACGTCTGTTCGAGCGTCACGGTGAGCAGCCGCCGCACCGCGCCGTCGGCAAGCCCGTCGATGGCCTTCAGGGACAGGGGGGCCATGCCCTCGCGGATGCGGGCGCGGATCGCCGCGATGCCGTCCGCCGTGGCCTTGTCCTGATTGGCCAGCAGGCCGTGCAGCCGCGCGATCAGCGCCGGCGCGGCGCTCGGCGGCGGGACCGTGGACTGGCAAAGCGCGTTGACCGCATCCAGGGCCGAGGTGATGCGGTAGGCCATTCCAGGGCGTGGCAGGCCGTCCTCGACCCAGATGTCGCCGGTGAAGCGCCGCCATTGCTGCTGGATCGCCAGCGTCCCGTGGCGGGGGATGTCCACGTCGACCAGCACGGCGGCGCAGCCGTTGCGCCCTTGCTCCGCCGGGTCCCGGCCCCCGGCCCTCCCCCCTCCGTCATCGCCTCCATCCGCCGCCAAAGTTCCCGCCGGCGCCGCGCCGGCCAGCCGGTGCAGCAGCCCGTACAGCTCCAGCTTGAGCGCGAACAGCGCCATGACCAGGATGTTGTGCAGGCGCTGGAACAGGGCGAACCAAGCCGGCGCCGGCAGGGCGGGGTTGATGAGAAGCCGGGCGGTCCAGCCGCCGGTGCCGTCGCGTCCATCCTCCAGCACGACGAAACGGCTGTTGCCGGATGGGTCGATTTCCGCCAGCCGCCGCGCCAGCGCCCCCATCCGGTCGCGCAGCCAGCCGGCCAAGGGGGGATAGCCGCCGTTGAGAAGGCGTGTCAGCGTGCGGTCGGCGGCGGCCAGCCGGTCCGCGGGAAGCCGGGCATCGTACAGGATCGTGAAGCGGACGGCGAGCCGGAGGCGGCAGGCGGCTTCGGCGGTGAAGGAGAGCTGGACCCCCGCGGCGGCCTGGGTGGCGTCGCCAAGCGTGTCCGCGATCCGGGCGAGCCCCGCCACGATGGCCTCCACCGCGTCCCAGCTTCGCGCGACCGCCATATCCTGGTCGAGGCCGAGAAGCTGACGCCGTTCCTGGGCGAAGGGAGCGGCAGCCGCCGTCTCCGGTCCGGCCAGGGCTTCGGCCAGCGGCAGCAGAATGTCGCGGACGGCGCGCAGCCGGCGCGAAATGGCATCCCCCTCCACGGGCAGGCCGTCCTTCGCCTCGCCGATGGTGCGCAGCGCCTGCTTGAGCGTCCGTCGGGCGCCGTTCAGCCGGTCGTCGGGAAGAGGATACCGCTCGCCCTCGTAGACCGAGCCGGGCGGCACGCCCAGCAGGGCCGGGGTGCCCTCGCCCGCGACGAACAGCCGGTCCATGGCGGCGGTCTCGACGGCGGCACGCTTGTCCGGCGCCCCGATTCCGACCGACGCCCCGCGCACCATCCGCAGCCAGGCGGTCTGGAACGGTTGGAGCGGATGGACCGCCGCCGCGGTCCAGCCGACCATGGAGTCGCGCTGGGACGCCGGCACGACCGGCAGGCCCAGCGCCTGCGACGCCGCGGCGGCCACCGCGTCCATGCTCGCGTCCACCGGGGTGGTGGGCGGGGTGGCGTACGGGGTTCCGGGCGCGACAACGATCGCTCTCCGGCGCGTGCGGGACGGCATGCGGGATGTCCTTCGGCTCAGTTTCGGGACCCGGTTGGGAAATGGGCGGAACGGTTCCCGCCCCGCGCGCCAGGGGACCGCGCAACGTCGCGGTCGCCCCATCGGCGTCAGGTCGGCGGCCTCACAGGGCCGGGTCGCCCTTGCTGGTCATGGCCCGGGCGATCTGGGCACTGGCCGCGGCCATGGCCTGCTGCGCCGCCTCATTGGCCGCGGTGACGGCCTTCTGCTGCTGCTCGCTGGCCTGCTGCATCGCCTGACCCCCGGCGCCGGCGCCGCTGGCGGCCTGGAGCGCCTGCGACATCGCCTCGCTCGCCTGGGACATCGCGCTCTGTTCGTCGGCATGGCCGCCGGGATGCGCGGTCAGGCCGGGGATCGCCTCCACCGCCTGGCCGGCGAGCTGGATGGCCTGCTCGACAGCGGCCAGCGCCTGCTCGGCGGCGGCGTTCACGCTCTTCACCGCGTGGTCGAGCAGCGCGCTGGCAATTTCGGCGGGTGTCTTGCTGCCCGCCTCGAACGGCGCCGTATCGGGCGGCGCGGCCGGGGCGTCGGCCGGCGGCGCATTCGCCGCGGGCGTGGCCGGAGCCGACGTGCCCGCCGCCGGCGGAGCGGCCGCCGGTTCAGGGTTGGGGCTGTTGGGGGGCTGGGAAACGCCCATCCTTCGATCTCCTTCGTCCGGTTCGGTTTTGCGGCGCGCGGGCCGCCGGGGCCGTCCGCGTCTCCGCCGGAGCCGGCGGTTGCGCGGTCGCTGCGGCTGGCGTGGATGGCGCAGAGGGCGGCGCAGAAGACGGTGCACAGGGCGGTGCAGCAGGGAGGACCGCCCCGGCCGCCGCCGGTCGGGGCGAGTCAGGCGGCGGCGGTGGCGGTGGCGGTAGCAGTGGCAGGGGGATCGGGGCGAAAGCAGCGCAGCGAGATCACCCCCGCGGACCCCATCTGGATTTCTGCCTGGTTGCCCTTGCCGAAGACGGGGAACAGGCAGGACGCGCCGTCCTGGCCCATGATGCCGCGCTGCGGCGGCGTCGCCGACAGCAGGGCCTGCGCCCCGGCCAGATAGCCGGCCACCAGCACCCGCACCGCGTCGCCGGTCTCGTCCCGGAAGGCGGTGTCGCGGACGATCTGCAGCGCCCCGTCCGACAGGCGGGCGAAGCCGATCGGCCGGCCGCGCTTCTGCCAGTCGGCGACGGCGCGCGCCACCTCCGCCGGTGCGGCGAGCGGTCCGACCTGCGGGCATTCCAGAAAGCCGAAGAGCTGCGGCAGGATGGTGTCCAGCGCGCCGCCGGCCCGCTTCTTGCGGTCGTCCGGTGTGGCGGTCAGCGAGCCCAGCCGGTTCACGTAGATGAGATAGAACTGATAGTAGTCCGCGAACTCCTGCACGGTGCGCGCCTGATCCACCGCAAAGGCCGCCGCCTCCTTCTGAAGCTCGGGGTTCGCCGTTCCCTGGCTTTCCTTGCGGTAGAGCAGCTCCTGCACCGCCAGTTGCTCGTCGAACCCCATGAACTGGAAGACCGGAGCCCCGGAGACCCCCAGTCCCGAGAGGAAGGAGGCGCTGGCGGCGAAATCGTCCTGGGTCAGAAGGTTGTGGTCGGCGAGGATGCGCTTGACCTGGGCCGACACCGTAGCGCTGGTGTCGCCGGATTCGGCGTCGGCCAGCGTGCGCAGGCTGTCCACCCCCAGCGTCATCAGCTTCACCGGGCTGACCATCAGCTTCAGATTGGGCAGCAGGGCCAGCCGCGTCGCGTGAAGACCCTGCTGGACCTGCTCCACGAGCGTGCTCTCGTCCGGGAAATCGTAGCGCGGGCCGGCGTTGCTGATGGCCCAGTCGAGCCACTCCGACCCGCCATCGATGAAGGCGAGCGCAAGCCGCCCCAGGTCGGTGAGCCCGGCGCGGTTCTGGATCATCTTGTTGGCGACAGAGACGGTCATGGTGGGGACACCTGCGTAAGGGTCAGCTCGACGGGAAGCTATTCAGGACCGTGGAGGCCGCGGTACCGATGCTGGTGAAGTCGTTGGCGGCGCTCGTCATCATTCCCTGGGCCTGGGTCAGGGCGGTGACGTATTTCGGATCGCCCGTCGCCAGAAGCTGCGCCATCGCGACGCCGATCGCCGTGGTGGCGATGGTCGAGACGTTGCGCAGCGTGTCCGTCGCGTCCTGCACGGCCATGGCCGTGGACTGGGCAACCGCCTGATAGGCTTTTCCCGCACCGCTGGTGGTGACGACCTGCTGGCTCATGGTCGCCGTCTGCGTCTGGTTTATGACGTCAATGATCTGGGCATTGACCTTCGTGGGCTCCGACATGAAGGCTCCTTGCTCGTTGTGGCCTGGACGGCCGGCCGCTGGGAGATGGACGCGGGGTCAATCACGACCCGCCGCTGACGGTGCTGTTTCCGTTGCCTCCGGCAACAGTGCTGTTTCCGGTGCCACCGCTGACGGTGCTGTTCCCGGTTCCACCACCGACGGTGCTGTTCCCGGCTCCGCCACTGACGGTGCTGTTTCCGGCGCCGCCGGTGACGGTGGAGGGCAGGGTGGTGAGCGAGGTCGTCAGCAGCGGGGTCAGCGGCTGCAGCGGCGACGCGTTGCCCCCGGAGGTGGACGAGCCGGAGGGCGGCGGCGGGGGCGTGGTGGGGAAGGGCACGGACAGCATCTTGGCGCAGGCGGCGGTGACCGCGGCGGAGTTGACCATGCCGGCGTTCTGCTGGCGGTGCACGGCGTTGTGCATCGCCATGCCGAGCGTCTCGACCATCACGGCGTCGAGCATGGCGAACGACTGCGCGGGGGACTGTCCCGTCAGAAGCGTGACGATGTCCGACGTCGCGTCGATCACCTGGGTGTTCACGGTGCCTTCGTCGCTCATGATTTTGCGGTTCCCTTGGTGATGATCAGCGTGAGGACCTGGGCGAGCGCGGCCTCGGTGATGACCTGGGCGCGCTGCTGGTTGGCGACGGCGTTCTGCATGGCCAGGCCGAGGCTGTCGGCCATGGCGACGTAGGTCATGTCCATCGCCAGGGATGGGGTCAGGCCAAGCGGTATCGCCGTGTTCGCCGCGACCGATCCGGCAAGGCTGGCGGAGCTTCCGTCGGGCATTCACACACTCCAGCCTTCGGATTTCCGCCGCAGGCTCCTGCGGACACGGACTTGAGCGCGACCGGGCGCTTCAACCTGCGGCGGAGGCCGCCCCCGGTGTCCCGAGGGCGGCCCGCCGGCTCTCCTTAGGAGAGGCCCAGGATCTGGGTGGTGACGACGCCGGTCGAGGCCGTGTCCACCGAGTACAGGGTCGACAGGCCCTGCGTGGTCGCCGCCTGCATCACCACGTAGGACTGCTGCTGGTTGTTCGTGGCGTTGTGGGCCGCGTTCGACAGCGCCTGGCTGGTGGCGACGAACAGGTTGCCCATCGCGACGGCCGGGGCGTCGCCCAGGACCTTGGTGTTGACCTGGGAGACCGAGTCCGTGATCTGGTTGTTCAGGGCGGTCGGGAAAGCCATCGTGTTTGCTCCTTACATCAGATGTTGCGTTGGTTCGAGGCCAAAGCGCCGGCGGCGGGCGGCGGACGGCGGCGGGTGCCGCGTCCGCCGTCCGCTCAGCCGAGGAGCTTCGACGTGGCGGCGCCGGTGGTCGCGGTGTCGATGGAGTAGAGCATCGCGACGCCCGTCGTCGTGGCGGCCTGCGCCGTGACGTACATCTGCTGCTGCGCCAGGGTCGCGTTGTGCGCCGCGTTGGCCAGCGCCTGGGCGGTGGCCTGGTACAGGTTGCCCATGGCGATCGCCGGCGAGCTGCCAACGACCTGGACGTTGCTCTGGGCTACGGAATCGGTGATCTGGCTGTTGACTGCCGTCGGGAAAGCCATCTGACGTTATTCCTTGGCGAATGGTTCGGGATGGATGGCCGGCGGCCCGTTCCGGATGCCCGCGGGCGCCCGGTCCTAGCCGGTCGGCTCATCAGCTCCCCAGGATCGACTTGGTGGCGACGCCGGTGGAGGCGGTGTCGATCGAGTAGAGCGTGGCGACGCCCATGGTCGTGGCGGCCTGCATGGTCACGTAGGACTGCTGCTGGTTGTTGGTGGCGTTGTGCGCCGCGTTGGCCAGCGCCTGGGCCGTGGCCTGGAACAGGTTGCCCATGGCGATCGCCGGGGCGTCGCCCAGGACCTTGGTGTTGGCCTGGGTGACGGAATCGGTGATCTGGTCGTTCACGGCGGTCGGGAAAGCCATTTGTTCGTCCTCTTCGGTTGCCTGCCGCCCGCCCGCCGTCCCTCATGGAGGGCGGGGTGGCGCAGGTGGTTGAAACGTCGATGGCGGCGCGGGTCCGGCTTAGGAGCCGAGGCCCTTGACGCCGGTGCTGAGGATGCTCTTCGTGGCGACGCCGGTGGAGGCGGTGTCGATCGAGTAGAGCGTGGCCACGCCCTGGGTGGTGGCGGCCTGAGCGGTCACGTAGGACTGCTGCTGGGCGTTGGTGGCGTTGTGGGCCGCGTTGGCCAGCGCCTGAGCCGTGGCCTGGAACAGGTTGCCCATGGCGATCGCCGGAGCGTCGCCCAGGACCTTGGTGTTGGCCTGGGTGACGGAATCGGTGATCTGGTCGTTCACGGCGGTCGGAAATGCCATTGTCTTTCCTCACTAGTGGGGCCGGTTTCAAAGGCGGCCGCTGGTGGCGTCGATCATTCGCGCGTTTCCATGCGACCATGGAGTGCGTGAACAGCGGACGGTGCGACTGTAGCGACGCGCTCGTCCGGGCGATTGGTCTATCCGGCGAAAGAATCCGGCGGACCGCGCGAATTTTGTGCGCCTGGGTTGCGCTGCGACCGGTGATGCGGAGAAAGCGTGTGGCGCTGGCGCGATCGATTCTTGCGTTGCAGAGGCAACGATGGACGCAGGGCCGTGCAATTCCGCGTCCCGCCGCCTCCGTCTGCGTCACAGAGGCTTGGCGCCATCCGGAGAAATCGACGGCAAGGGGCGGGGCGATGCGGACGCGAAGCGGCGTTGCCCCACGGATTGCGGGCGTGGCGAACGGAATCACACCGCTCTATTCTTGATTTGGTCTTTGATGATACTGTTGAAAGGGAATGAAGTCTGGAAGGTGCCCAGCGTGCTTAAGAAAAGTGCAGTATCCGCAACCGTCAACACTGCCGTAGCAACAAACGAAGTCAAAAAGGCGTCGCACAGCGCATTTGATAATGCGCAGGGGCAGCTGTTCGGCATCATCATGACCGCGTTCGGGATTTCCATACTGCATGCCGCCGGATTGATCACCGGGCAGGCGGCGGGGCTGTCCTTCGTCATCGCCTACGCCACGGGGCTGGATTTCGGCCCGGTGTTCTTCGTGGTGAACCTGCCCTTCTACGCGCTGGCGCTGGCGCGCATCGGCTGGCGCTTTACCGCGAAGTCGCTTCTGGCGGTCACCAGCATCTCGGTGCTGACCACGCTGGCGCCCCACGCGATCCGCTACGACGCTCTGCACCCTTATGTCGCGGCGGTCCTGGCGGGCTTCTGCATCGGCATCGGGGTCATCGGCCTGTTCCGACACGGCTCCAGCGGCGGCGGGGTGGGCATCCTCGCCTTCTACATCCAGGAGAAGACGGGCTTCCGCGCCGGCTGGCTCCAGGCCATGTTCGACGTGGTGATCTTTTCCATGGCGGTCTTCGTGATCGATGGGAAGGCGGTGCTGGCGTCGATGCTGGGAGCGGCCGTGCTGAACGCCTTCGTTGCCTTCAACCACCGGACGGACTGGTACGTGGCCCGCTGAAGGGGGACCCGATCGACGCGGCCTGTTGCATTTCTCCGCGGGATCGGTACCCTGTGCCGCATCGCCAGCCACGCTGGCCGTAAGCGTTCAACGTCAACCAACGCACTCAACGATCCTCGCCGATCGGAGTGCGTTCGCGTGTTCGGACGGACGGCCATCGGCGGGGACCAGTGTGGAGCACACCATGGGTCCCCAAACACGGCCGGATCAAAGGCCAGTCTCGGCGCGTGATGCGGCGCAAGGCCGTCTGATCGTCCTGACCGCCGTCCTCTTCGTCTCCTACCTCTGTGTCGCCCTGTCCCTTCCCGTGGTGCCGCTGTTCGTCGCCGGGGATCTCGGGATGGGCAATGTCTGGGCCGGGCTGGGCGTGGGCAGCGCCTTCCTTGCCACCATCCTCAGCCGCGGCTTCGCCGGAACTTTTTCCGACCGCCAAGGCGCCAAGCGCGCGGTCGGGCGGGGGCTGGGCTTCTATGTGGTCGGCGGGCTGGTCTCGATGGCCGCCGGTCCCCTGTCGTTCTCGCCATGGGCGGCTTTTTCCGTTCTGGTGGCGGGCCGCCTGCTCATCGGCGTCGGCGAAAGCCTCGTCGGGGTCGGGGTGGTCGCCTGGGGAATCGGCATCGTCGGGCCGCAGCGCTCGGGCCGCGTGCTGGCGCTGATCGGGGCGGCGCTCTACGGCGCCTTCGCGGCAGGCGGACCGCTGGGGCTGGCGCTGCTCGACCGCTTCGGTTTCTCCGGCGTCATGGCGGTCAGCGCGCTGCTGCCCGCCCTCGGGCTTCTGGCGATCCGGTGCATGGAAGGACCCCCGGCCCATCCCGACGCCGAGCGCCCGCCCTTCCGCAGCGTGCTGGGGCGGATTTGGCGGCAGGGCGCCGTCGTCAGCCTCCAAGGCATCGGCTTCGCCGCCATCGGCGCCTTCTTCTCGCTGCACTTCGTCCGCGAGGGCTGGCCCTACGCCGGGCTCGGCCTGACCGCCTTCGGCCTCGGCTTCGTGCTCGTCCGCTTCGCGCTGGGCCATCTGCCCGACCGCGTCGGCGGCCTGCGCGTCGCGATGGGGTCGCTGGCGGTGGAGGCGGTCGGTCAGGCGCTGCTGTGGAGCGCGGGCGATCCCGTCACCGCGCTGGCCGGCGCCTTCCTGACGGGGCTCGGCTGTTCGCTGGTCTTTCCGGCCATGGGGCGGGAGGTCGTCCATCTCGTGGAACCGCAGCTCCGCGGCACCGCGCTCGGCGCCTTCGCGGCGTTCCAGGACGTCGCCTACGGCCTGACCGGACCTCTGGCCGGGCTGCTCGCCGACCGGGTGGGCTACGGCGGCGTCTTCCTGCTGGGAAGCGTCGCCGCCGTGCTGGGCTTCCTGACCACCGTCCAGCTGCTCCGCGCGCGGCCGGTGGTGAAGACCAGCCCGACCTGAGGGGGGCCTATTCCCCCGCCGCGCCCTTCAGGAGGGTGATGCTGATCCGCCGGTTCTGCGGGGCCAGCGGGTTGGCTCCGTCGAGGTGGTCGAGGTCGGCGCGGCCCTCCACCCGGACGATCCGCCGGGCCGGTACACCGGCGGCGATCAACTCGCGGCGGGCGGCGTTGGCGCGGTCGCTGGACAGTTCCCAGTTGCCGTACTTCGCCCCGTCCGCATAGCCCAGCGCGTCGGTGTGGCCGGTGATGCTGAGGCGGTTGGGCGACGACGCGACGGCGCCGGCGACCAGCCGCATCAGGCGGCGCCCCTGCTCGTTCATCTGGGCGGAGCCGACGTTGTACATCGACACCTTCGCCTGATCGGTGAGCTGCACGCGCAGGCCGACGGACGTCTGTTCGATGACCACGCTGCCGGCGAGCGCCCCCAGCTCCGGCATCGTCTCCAGCGCGGTGCGCAGGTCGCGTTCGGCCTTTTCCAACCCCTGCTGTTCGCTCAGCGCCGCGGTCTGGCGGTCGAGCAGGGCTTCCAACTCCGCCCGCGCGTCGCGGTCCGTCTGGCTCCGGCCCCCGGGCGGGTTGGGCATGGGGTCCTTGCGCCCGGCGGGCTCGCGGTCGCTCTCGCCCAGCGAGGCGACGACGGGCGGAGCGGCCACCGGCACGCTGTGCTCCCCCGGTGCGTTGGGGGTGGACAACGCCCCCGTCTTGTCCACCGCCCGCCCGGCGAGCATGCCGTCGGCGCCCGAGTTGGACTGCGACAGGGCCACCGGGTTGAAGTAGTCGGCGATGCCCTTGCGCTGTTCCACCGTGGTGATGTTCATCAGCCACATGATCAGGAAGAAGGTCATCATCGCCGTCACGAAGTCGGCGTAGGCCAGCTTCCAGGCGCTGTTGTGCTCCTCCTCCTCCTCGCCATAGCGGCGCTTGATGATGATCGTCGGCTCGATGCGCTTGCGGGGCATGGCGGGGCCTCAGGCGGGCTGGCTCGCCTCGCGGGCCTTCGCCTGCGAGGAGAGGGTGGTGGCGACCTCGACCTCGGCAAGGCTCGGCTGCGTGTCGGCGAACAGCACCTTGCGGGCGAACTCCGCGCAGACCTGCGGGGGGCTGCCGCGCAGATAGGCGCCGAGCGCGGCGCGCACGCAGATGAACAGCGTCAGCTCCGCCTCGCGGCGATGGCGGGCGGCGGCGGCGATCGGGCCGACCAGACCGTAGGACAGCAGCACGCCGAGGAAGGTGCCGGTCAGCGCCCCACCGATCATGTGGCCCAGCACCTCCGGCGGTTCGCTGATCGCGCTCATGGCGTTGATGACGCCCAGCACGGCGGCGACGATGCCCAGCGCCGGCAGCGCGTCGGCCAGATTCTGGAGCGCTTTCGGCACCTGGTTCAGCTCGCGCCCGATGGTCTCGATCTCCTCGTTCATCAGGGCTTCCAGGTCGTGCGGGTTGTCCTGGCCGAGCGCGATCAGGCGCATGTAGTCGCACAGGAAGGTGACGCAGCGCGGCTGGCGGAAGACCGAGGGGTACTGCGCGAAGATCGGGCTGTCGTCCGGCTTGTCGATGTCGCTCTCGATGTTCGACACGCCCTTGGACTTCGCCTGCCGCAGCAGGGCGTAAAGCAGGGAGATGAGGTCCAGATACTCGTCCTTGCTGGTGTGCCGCCCGCGTGCCACCGCGCCGATGGTGCGCACGGTGGCGCGCAGCACCGCCATGGAGTTGGCGATGACATAGCCGCCGATGCCGGCGCCGACGATGATGACGATCTCCACGGGTTGCCACAGCACGCCCATCCGCCCGCCCATGGCGGCGAAGCCGCCCAGCACACTCAGGAAGACCGCGACGATTCCGAACAGCAAACGCATGATGTGAGTCCTCCGGCTCGGCCGAAAAGGGGGATCGGGCTCAGGGAGCCGTCGTGTAAGGCGGACGCTTTCAGGGCGTCTTCCACCGGCGCACCATGCCGGCCAGCGCGTCGGCGGCGGCGAGTTGGCCGCTGACCGTGGCGCTGGACAGCGGCTTGCCCGCCGGGTCGGGCGGGACGGCCAGGGCGTCGAGCAGCCCGGCCCAGCGGGTCCCGGCCAGCGCCTTGCCGTGGCGCTCCGCAGCGGCGGTGACCGCCGCGTCGTCGCCCGCCCGGAAGGCGGCCAGCGCGTGGAAGGCGATGTCGTCTGGCAGCGGCGCATCCTGTCCGCCAAGCAACTCGGCGTAGGCGGCGCGGGCCGCCGGCCACTCGCCGGCGCGGAACAGGCTGTCCGCCCGGATGCGCGCCGCCTCGGGGCCGGTCAAGCCGCGCAGCGCGTCGAAGGCGCGCATGGCTTCACCCTCCGCCGCGAAGGCCTCGGCGCGCAGCAGGGCGCGGCGCTTGGCGGTTTGAGGGTCAGCGGCGGTGGCGTCCGGCGCGGGGCCGGCGGTGTGGTCCAGCACGGCCAGCGCCTCCGCGCCGCGCCCGGCGTCCAGCAGCACGCGGGCCAGCTCCAGCCCGACCGCCGCGCGCTCGGCGCCGCGCGTGGCTTCGGCGACGGTGTGGAGCAGGCGCGCGGCCTCCAGCATGAAGCCGCCGCGGGCCAGCAGCCGGGCCAGCCGGCGCTGCTGCGTTCCGGCGTCGTCGTCGGTCAGCGCCACCGTGCGGCCGTAGCGCACCTGGAGGGACAGCGCGTCGAGCGCGCTGCCCGGGGTCGTTTCCAGATGACCGATCACCGCGTCGAGGAGCCCGCGCCCGGTGGTCAGCGCCGCGCGCCCGCGCGCCGTCGCGCCGAAGCGGCGGCCCAGCAGGCCGAAGATGTCGAGCGCCGCGTCGATCCGCCCGGCGCGGGTGTAGGCGGCGCCCAGCGCGGCCAGCGCGTCCGTCTCCACGTCGCCGCCGCGCCAGGCGTAGCGCAGGCTTTCCAGCTCCGCGATGGCGCCGGGATCGTCCAGCGCGCCGCTGGCCAGCCGCAGCTCGATGGAGCGCACCTGCGCTCGGTGGCCGTAGAGGTTGGGCAGGGCGGCGGCGCGCTTGTAGTGGGTCAGCGCCTCCGCCGTTTCGTTGTGCAGCTCCGCCAGACGGCCGCGGAAGAAGTCGAGCCGCCCGTCGATGGAGCCGATGCCGTCCAGCGTGATCATCTCCAGCACGATCAGGTTCAGCGACGCGCCGTCCGCCGCATCGCCCGCCGATTCGGCGAGCAGGGTGAGCAGGCGGCCGCGCAGGTCGGCGGGGTAGGACAGCAGCCGCTTCAGCGCGATGGGCAGGCTCGATTTCGCCGCGGTCCAGCGGCTGGGGGCCAGGGTGGCGCTGCGCCAGACATGGTGGTCGGCGGCGGCTGGGCTGGGCTGGGCGCGGACGAACTGGCTGTCGTCGGGATCGGCGGTGCCGTCGAGCGCGCGGAAGGCGTCGCGCAGCAGGCGCAGCTCGTAGCGCTGGTCCGGCCCCGGCGTCAGGCTCTCCGCGGCGTCCAGCGCGGCGCGGCCCTCCTCCGGCAGGGCGCGGGCCAGCGTGAAGCGGGCCATGGCGAGCAGCGCGTCCACCCGCGCGCGGCCCTGGCTCTCGGCGATGCGCTGCTCCAGATGCTGCTTGCGCGCGGGGTAGTCGTCGCCGGCCCAGGCGTCCAGGTCGAAGGCGCGGATCGGCGGATCGGTCTGGACGGTGGGAGTGGGGGCCGCGACCGGCGGCATGGCTGACGGCGGCACGGCGGCCACCGTCCGGGCGGGTTCCGGCTTCGGCGGCGGGGCGGGAGGCGGGGCTTTGGCGATCGGTTGAGACGCGACCGGTGACGGGACCTGCACCACGGGCGGCGCCTGGACGATGGGTTGCGCCTTGGCGCTGGCGACCGGGTTCAGCCGGTCGGCGAGGCTGATGGGCGTTGTTGGGGCAGGCGCCGGTTCGGGAACCGGTGGCGGCGCGATCATCGGAAAGACCGACGCGCCGGGCGCCTCGGCCAGCAGGACGCCTTCGGACGCCGGGACCGGGGCGCCGGGTTTGCGCGCCGGGCGGGGCGGGTCGGTGACGTCGATGAAGGTGATGCGGCGCTCCCGGCGCACGGTGACGCGGGCGCCGCAGGGCCAGTCCATGGTCAGGCTGCGTCCGTCCTCGGCCGTCTGGAAGCCGGTGAGCCGCCGCGAATAGGTGCCGTTCAGCGCTTCCAGCGGCCAGGGGACCGCCTGCGAAAAGGCGATCCGCCCGCCGCAGCTTCCCACATCGACCGCCGGGGCGCCCTGCGCGTTGACCAGCGCCAAGCGCGAGAAGTCGGCGTGGTCGCCCGTCTGCACGGTGATGGGGGCGGGGGTGGAGTCCGCTGCGCTCGCGGGCGCGGTGAGGGCGGTGGTGACCGACAGCAGGGCCAGGGAGATGGACAGGGTCCGGCAGGGATGCATCGCGACTGCCCCAAATTTTATCTAAATCGGAATCAAATCCCCCAAGACACCGGTCAGTTCCCGTCGCGGCGCCCCAGGTTGAAACCCGGCTTTAAACTGCATCACCTAGGTTAAGGCGGCGTTCAAACCGAAGGTGTCCGGCGATGGAGAATCCCCTTTACATTGGATTGTCGCGGCAAGTGGCGTTGCGTCGGCAGCTCGATGTCGTGGCGAACAACATCGCCAACATGAACACTGCGGGATTCCGCGGTGAACGCATGCTGTTCGAAGCGGCGATGGAGCGCGGCGGCATGAAGCCGTCCGACAAGATCGCCTTCACCATCGACCGCGCCACCTACACCGACTTCACCGCCGGCAGCCTGAAGCCGACCGACAACCCCTACGACGTGGCGCTGGACGGCGACGGCTGGCTCCAGGTGCAGACGCCCGACGGCCCGCGCTACACCCGCGACGGGCGGATGCGCCGCGACGTGGACGGGCAGCTCGTGAACGCCGGCGGCTTCCCCTATCTGGACGACAACCAGCAGCCCATCGTCATCCCGGCCGACCGCAGCCGGATGGAGATCGGCACCGACGGGCTGGTCTCCGCCGACAACGAGATGATCGCCCGGCTGCGCGTCGTCCGCTTCGAGAGTCCGCAGGCGCTGGCCCAGACCGGGGACGTGCTGTTTGACGCCGTGGACGCCCAGCCCCTGCCGGCCCCCGACACCCGGATCATCCAGGGCAAGGTGGAGCAATCCAACGTCCAGTCCATCGCCGAGATGTCGCGGATGATGGAGCTGACGCGCGACTACCAGTCGGTCACCCGCATGATGGACGACGGGCAGGACCTGCTGCGCTCCGCCATCAACCGCCTCGGCAAATCCGCTTAAAACCAGGAGATTGCGTCCATGCGCGTGCTCAGCATCGCTTCGACCGGCATGATGGCCCAGCAGTTGAACGTCGAAGTCATCTCCAACAACATCGCCAACATCAACACCACCGCCTTCAAGCGCGGGCGCGCCGAGTTCCAGGATCTGATGTACCAGTCGGAACGGCGCCAGGGCAGCCAGTCCACCGACGCCGGCACCATCATCCCGACCGGCATCGAGGTCGGTCTCGGCGTGCGTCCAGGGGCGGTCAACCGCATCAACACGACCGGCAACCTGACCTCGACCGGGAACGAGCTGGACCTCGCCATCGAGGGGCGCGGCTACTTCAACATCCGCATGCCGGCGGGCGAGACGGCCTACACCCGCGCCGGCGGCTTCAAGCTGTCGCCGGAGGGCACCATCGTGACCAGCGACGGCCATCCGGTGCTGCCGGAGGTCACCGTGCCGCAGGGCACGCGGGAGATCGCCGTGAACGCGTCGGGCGAGGTGCAGGCCTTCGTGGACGGGCAGACCCGCCCGCGCGTGCTCGGCCAGCTCGTGATGACCGTGTTCGTCAACGAATCCGGGCTGGAGGCGATGGGCGACAACCTCTACCGCGCCACCCCGGCCTCGGGCGAGCCGCAGGACGGCACCGGCGGGCAGGCGGGCTTCGGCACCATCCGGCAGAAGTATCTGGAATCCTCCAACGTCAACGTCGTCCAGGAGATCACCGAACTCATCTCCGCCCAGCGCGCCTACGAGATGAACGCGAAGGTGGTCGAGGCCGGCGACCAGATGGCCTCCACGCTCTCCAACATGCGGTGACCGCCATGCGGCGTTCCGTTCGGCGTCTCACCGGCCTCGCGCTGGCTCTGCACCTGCTCTGCGCGCCTGCCCAGGCGGCCTCCCTGTCCGACGGCGAGGGCGCCGTGGAGGCGCTGCTGGCGCAGGAGCTGGCGGCCTCGCTCGGCCCGGCGGTGCCGTCGGACGCGCGGGTGTCGGTGGTGCTGACCGTGCCCTTCTCCGGTCCGGTGGAGGCGGTGCGCGACCTGTCCTACGACCCGCGCGGCGGGCTGGTCCGCGCGCTGGTCAGCAGCAACGGGCGCGTCCTGGAGATCAAGGCCAAGGCCGACATCATGGTCGAGGTGCCGGTGCCGACGCGCCGCATCCTGCCCGGCGAGGTGATCGCCGACAGCGACCTGACCACCATCCCGATGCCGCTGGAGCGGCTGAACGGCGCCGTCGTCACCTCCCGCGACGCTCTGGCCGGGCTGGCCAGCCGCCGCCAGCTCTCGGCCGGGCGGCTGATCCAGACCTCCGCGGTCGGCGCCCCGCTGGTGGTCCAGCGTAACAAGCCGGTCAGCCTCGTCTACGAGGACGGGCCGCTGCAACTGATGGCGCGCGGCCGCGCCCTGCAGGACGGTGGGGTGGGGGAACTGGTGCGGGTGATGAACATCGCCAGCAACATCGTCGTCACCGGCACCATCACCGGGCCGCAGACCGTCACCGTCGCCGGGCCGCCCGAGGCCATGCCGGCCAATGCGGCTCCCGCGAAATTCTGAGTCCACTCAAGGACACCGCCATGCGCACGCTCCCGCCCCGCCGCGTTCTGCTTCCCTTCCTCGCCCTGACGGTGGCGCTCGCCGGCTGCGGGCGTCTGGCCGACGTGGGGCAGGCGCCGCGCCTGTCGGAGATCTCCAACCCTGCCATGGCGCCCGAGGCGCGGGTCATTTCCATGCCGATGCCGCGCCCCAACACCAACGAGCAGGTGCCGAGTTCGCTGTGGCGCACCGGGTCCCGCGACTTCTTCCGCGACCCGCGGGCCAAGCAGGTGGGCGATCTGCTGACCGTCATCATCAACATCGCCGACCAGGCGCAGTTGCAGAACCAGACGCAGCGCCAGCGCTCCAACGCCGAGTCGGCGGGCGTGCCGAACTTCTTCGGGCTGGAGTCGCGGCTGCCCGCGGTTCTGCCCGACGCGGTGAACCCGTCCAGCCTCGTCGACATGGACAGCTCCTCCTCCTCCTCCGGCACCGGGACGATCCAGCGCAACGAGCGCATCGCCATGCGCGCTGCGGCGGTGGTGACCGAGGTGCTGCCCAACGGCAACTTCGTGATCGCCGGGCGGCAGGAGGTGCGGGTGAACTACGAGCTGCGCGAGATGCGCATCGCCGGGGTCATCCGGCCCGAGGACATCACCAACGTGAACACCATCGACTACGACAAGATCGCCGAGGCGCGGATCACCTACGGCGGGCGCGGCCAGATCACCGACGTCCAGCAGCCGCGCTACGGCCAGCAGGTCTTCGACATCATCATGCCCTTCTGAGCGGCGGGGAGACGCGACCATGGCGGACCGCCCCGGACCCAGCCGATACTCGGTCTTCGTGCTTTGCGCCGCGCTGGCGGCGGCGGTCGGCTACGGCATCGGACGCCTGCAGCTGACGCTCGGCGCCGACGAGAAGGCCGCGGCGGAGCAGCAGGCCGGCGCCGGGCCGGACCTGCCCAGCGACGGTCCCGGCCCCTTCTATGTGGAGGTCGGGCAATTGATGGTGCCGGTGCTGGTGGAGGGCCGCACCAACGCCTTCATCCTGACCCAGATCACCCTGCAGACGGGCAGCGTCGAGCAATCCAATCGGCTGCGCCGCCATCTTCCCCACGCGCGCAACGCCCTGCTCCAGGCCCTGTTCGGCATGGCAGGGGCGGGCGCCTTCGACGGCCCGTCGGTCGATCCCGCCGCCGTCGCCAAATCCCTGAAGCAGGCCGCCGCCGAACAGCTCGGCCCCGACCTCGTGCGCGGCGTGCTGATCGACCGCCTGATGCGCCAGGAAAACACCCGGCTGTAAACCGTCCGATCCCGGTTCGCGTCGTCAGCCCCTCCCTCGCGCCCAGCGGGGGAGGGGTTTTGCGTTGTGTGCGGCAAAACGTCCATAACGACGAAAGTACCGGTACTTAGGGGCTGAGTCGGTGCCGGCACTTGACCTCGGTCAAGCCACTCCTGATGCGAAAGGATGAAGCTCCGCGGCGATACCGCTCGATCACTCCATGGGATCGCCATGAACGCGCCGCCCGCCCGCACCGCCACTGCCGCCGCCCCGACCCGCCGCTTCGAGGGGCTGGTCTTCTTCGTCCTGTCCATCCTGATCTGGCCGTTCCTGGCAATCGGCATGGTCGGGGCCTACGGCTTCTCCGTCTGGATGTACCAGATCCTGTCCCATTCCGGCGGGATGTGAGGCGGCCATGCCCGAACTGCACATTTCCAGCCTCGTCATCCAGCACGCGCCCGACCGCACCGCCGCCCTGAAGGAGGTGGTCTGCGCGCTCGCCGGTGCCGACTGGCATGCGTCGGAGAACGGCAAGGCCATCGTCACGCTGGAAACCGCGACGGAGGCCGAGGTCCTGGACCGCATCGCCGACATCAACGCCATGGCGGGCGTCCACACCACCACGCTGGTCTACCACCACTACGAGGACGCCGAGCGCTGCGCGGAGCCGATGCCCGCCGACACCGCTCTCGTCCCCCACGCCCATTGACGTCCGTCCAAGAAAAGACGACCCGCCCCAGGAGGCACCCCCCTATGTCCCTGACCCGCCGTGATTATCTGAAGGTCCAAGCCGCCGTGACCGCGGCGGCGGCGGCCGGTGTGAGCCTGCCGGCCGCCCTCCAGACCGCCGAGGCCGGCACCCTGACGGCCGGCGCCGATGCCAAGCTCACCTGGTCGAAGGCCCCCTGCCGCTTCTGCGGCACCGGCTGCGGCGTCATGGTCGGGGTGAAGGAGGGGCGCATCGTCGCCACCCACGGCGACGTGAAGGCCGAGGTCAACCGCGGCCTGAACTGCGTGAAGGGCTATTTCCTGTCCAAGATCATGTACGGCGAGGACCGGCTGACCCAGCCGCTGCTGCGCATGAAGGACGGCCAGTTCCACAAGGAAGGCGAGTTCACCCCGATCACCTGGGACCAAGCCTTCGACATCATGGCCACCAAGTGGAAGGAGACCCTGAAGAAGAAGGGTCCGACCGCGGTGGGCATGTTCGGCTCCGGCCAGTGGACGATCATGGAAGGCTACGCCGCCTCCAAGTTCATGAAGGCGGGCCTGCGCTCCAACAACCTGGACCCCAACGCCCGCCACTGCATGGCGTCGGCGGTGGTCGGCTTCATGCGCACCTTCGGCATGGACGAGCCGATGGGCTGCTACGACGACATGGAGCAGGCCGACGCCTTCGTGCTGTGGGGCTCCAACATGGCGGAGATGCACCCCATCCTGTGGACCCGCGTCACCGACCGCCGGCTGACCCATGAGGGCTGTAAGGTCGCCGTCCTGTCCACCTATGAACACCGCAGCTTCGACCTCGCCGACATCGGCCTGGTCTTCACGCCGCAGTCCGATCTGGCGATCCTCAACTACATCGCCAACCACATCATCAAGACGGGCCGGGTGAACCAGGAGTTCATCGCCAAGCACGTCAACTTCAAGCGCGGCCGCGACGACATCGGCTACGGCCTGCGGCCCGAGCACCCGCTGGAGCAGAAGGCGAAGAACGTCGCCAAGGCCAACGAGTCCGACCCGATCTCCTTCGAGGAGTTCGCCAAGTTCGTCGAACCCTACACGCTGGAGAAGGCGCACGAGCTGTCGGGCGTGCCGAAGAACCGGCTGGAGGCGCTGGCCGAGCTGTACGCCGACCCCAAGGTGAAGGTCATGTCCTTCTGGACCATGGGCTTCAACCAGCACACCCGCGGCGTCTGGGCCAACAACCTCGTCTACAACATCCATCTGCTGACCGGAAAAATCAGCCAGCCGGGCTGCGGCCCCTTCTCGCTGACCGGCCAGCCTTCGGCCTGCGGCACGGCGCGCGAGGTCGGCACCTTCTCGCATCGCCTGCCCGCCGACATGGTGGTGACCAACCCGGAACACCGCAAGCACGCCGAGGAGATCTGGAAGCTGCCCGAGGGCACGATCCCGGACAAGGTCGGCTACCACGCCGTCCAGCAGGACCGCATGCTGAAGGACGGCAAGCTCAACGCCTACTGGGTCCAGTGCAACAACAACATGCAGACGGCGCCGAACACGGCGAACGAGACCTATCTGGGCTATCGGAACCCGGAGAACTTCATCGTCGTGTCGGACGCCTACCCGACGGTGACGGCGCTGGCCGCCGACCTGATCCTGCCGACCGCCATGTGGGTGGAGAAGGAAGGCGGCTACGGCAACGCGGAGCGCCGCACCCAGGTCTGGCACCAGCTCGTCGGCGCGCCCGGCGAGGCGCGCTCCGACCTCTGGCAGATCATCGAGTTCTCCAAGCGCTTCAAGATCGAGGAGGTGTGGCCGGAGGAGCTGATCGCCAAGAAGCCGGAAGTCCGCGGCAAGACCCTCTACGACGTGCTGTACTGCAACGGTCAGGTCAACGCCTTCCCGCTGTCGGACTGCGACCCGGCCTATGAGAACCGCGAATCGCAGGCCTTCGGCTTCTACGTACACAAGGGCCTGTTCGAGGAATACGCCACCTTCGGGCGCGGCCACGGCCACGATCTGGCTCCTTACGACATGTACCATCAGGAGCGCGGCCTGCGCTGGCCGGTGGTGAACGGCAAGGAGACGAAGTGGCGCTACCGCGAGGGCTTCGACCCCTATGTTCCGGCGGGCGAGGGCGTGCGCTTCTACGGCAACAAGGACGGCAAGGCGAACATCTTCGCGCTGCCCTATGAGCCGGCGGCGGAATCGCCGGACAAGGATTACCCGTTCTGGCTCTGCACCGGCCGCGTGGTCGAGCATTGGCACTCCGGCTCCATGACGCTGCGCGTCCCGGAACTGCGCAAGGCCTTCCCCAACGCCGTCGTCTTCATCCATCCCGACGACGCCAAGGACCTGAACCTGCGGCGCGGGCAGGAGGTGCGCATCGCCTCCCGCCGTGGCGAGGTGCGGGTGCGGGTCGAGACGCGGGGCCGCAACAAGCCGCCGCGGGGCCTCGTCTTCGTGCCCTTCTTCGACCACACGGTGCTCATCAACAAGGTGACGCTGGACGCCACCGACCCGCTGAGCAAGCAGACCGACTTCAAGAAATGCGCGGTCAAGATCATTCCTGTCGCGTGAGGAGCCCGTCCATGAAGACCCGCATCACCTTTGCCGCCCTCGCGCTGGCCGCGGCCATGCCGCTCCTGGTGTCCGGCGTGTTCGCCGCGGACGGCGCCGCCCCCGCGAAGGTTCCCTCCGGCCCGCACCCGATCACCCAGGAGATTCCCGCCGACCCGATGGCGAAGGAGATCACCGACGATCACAAGCGGGCGCGGAACTACGCCGACCAGCCGCCGCTGATCCCGCACGCGATCCGCGACTACCAGATCGACCTGAACATCAACAAGTGCATGACCTGCCATGACCGCAAGAACACCGAGGGCTCGCAGGCCCCGATGATCTCGGTCACCCACTTCCAGGACCGCGACGGCCAGACGCTGGGCGCGGTCAGCCCGCGGCGCTACTTCTGCACCCAGTGCCACGTGCCGCAGACCGACGCCCAGCCGATCACCGGCAACCGCTTCCGCGACATCGACAGCATTCTGGCCGGTGGAAAGGAAGGCGCCAAATGAAGGGCCTTCTGAGCTTCGCCGGGCGCTTCTGGCGCGTCTTCTCGCGGCCCAGCGTGCATTTCAGCCTGGGCTTCCTGACGCTGGGCGGTTTCCTGGCCGGCGTGATGTTCTGGGGCGGCTTCAACACCGCCCTGGAGGTCACCAACAAGGAGGCCTTCTGCATCTCCTGCCACGAGATGAAGAACAACCCCTACGAGGAGCTGAAGCAGACCATCCACTTCACCAACCGCTCCGGCGTGCGCGCCACCTGCCCGGACTGCCACGTCCCGCACGACTGGACGCACAAGATCGGCCGCAAGATGCAGGCGTCGAAGGAGGTCTGGGGCAAGATCTTCGGCACCATCGACACCCGCGAGAAGTTTCTCGACAAGCGGCTGGAGCTGGCCACCCACGAATGGGACCGGCTGAAATCCAACAATTCCCTGGAATGCCGCAACTGCCACAGCGCGGAATCCATGGACATCACCCGCCAGAACCCGCGGGCGGCCAAGATGCACGAGACCTACCTGTTCACGGGTGAGCGGACCTGCATCGACTGCCACAAGGGCATCGCCCACCGGCTTCCCGACATGAAGGGCGTCGAGCCCGGCTGGAACGGGACCGTGTCGGCGAAGTGACGCGACGCCTCACAACGAAAAACCCCTTCTTCCGGTCCCGGGAGAAGGGGTTTTTCGTTTGTTGAAGACGGATTTTACGACGCGGACAGGATGTCCGTTCCCTTCACGACGGCGCCGCCCTTCAGGACGAATTCCGTCTCGCCGTTGACGCTGCGCACCTCCTTCACCGTGTCGGTCGTCACGGTGGCGGTGGTCAGCGACGCGCCGGCCTTGTCCTTCGCCGTCACGCGCACAAGGTAGGTGCCGTCTGCGGCGGTGGCGCCGTCGCTGCGCTTGCCGTCCCAGGTGAAGGTCTGCCGGCCGGTCTTCGGGCTGCCGGGGGCGCTGTAGATGACCTGCCCGGCGTCGTTCACCACCTCGATCTTCACCGACGCGGCGGCCCCGTCGATGGCGTAGGCCATCTCCGCCTTGCCCTCCGACAGGCTGATGCGGTCCGACGCGGCTTCCACCTTGCGGCCCAGATAGGCCATGTCCAGCCGCATGCCGCTGTTCTTCAGCGTGTCCAGAACCTGCCCCAGCGTCTCGTTCGTCCGCACGCCCTGCTCCACGGTGGAGAGCTGGGCGAGCTGCGTCATGAACTGGGTGGCGTCCATCGGTGACAGCGGGTCCTGGTTGCGCAGCTGCGCGGTCAGCAGCTTCAGGAACGCCTCGTAATCCACCGTCTGCTTCTTGGCGGCGGTTGAGGGGGGGGTGGTGGCCGTGTTGGTGGCCGCGGTCGTGGTCATGGCGGGTCCTTGCGGCTAGACGGAGATGTCGACGAGGCCGTCGATGGGGCGGGCGGCGCGTTCAGAGGGCAGGGGGCCGGAGGAATCGGCGAGACGGAAGGCCCGTCCGGGGCCGTCCTCCCGTCCGCCCGTCCCGTCGCCCTGGCCGGAGAAGGCGAAGCCGCGCGGCTCGCTGTCGCCGCGCAGCGAGAAGTTCAGGGTGCCGCCGTCCAGCTCGAACCCGGCGTCGGACAGGGCGCGTTCCAGGTGATGGATGTCCCGGCGCAGCAGGGCCAGCGTCTCCGGGCTTTCGGCCTGGACATGCAGGGCGACGCGGGCCCCGCTCAACTCGGCGACGACGCGGACGGGGCCAAGCTCCTCCGGCTTCAGGTCGATGTGGAACTCGCCGCCGCCCGCCTCGACGACGCGCACCAACTGGCCGGCCACCTGGGCGGCGGGCAGCCGCGCCGCGGCGCTCTCACCGGGGTGCGCCGCGTAGTGGGCCGCCGCGTGGGCGGCCGGCGGGGCAAGGGCCGTGGGCAGCGGCGGCGCGCCGACGGGGTCCGCCGGAGAGGAGAGCGTCGACAAGGCTTCCGGTCCGGCCGGGTTGCCGCGTCCTTGCCCCTGGCCCGGATTCTGGCCGGTGCCACCATTGGACGCGGCGTTGCCGCCCGCCTGGGCCATCGCCTGCTGAAGCTGGGGGGAGGGAGCCTGCGCCGTGTCGCCTTTGGCGGGCGTCGCGGAGTCCTTGGTTTGAAACAGCGGGGCCGAGTCCGGTTTGGCGCCGGAAGCCGGCAGGGGAACGGGCGGGGTGGCGGGTGCCGCGGCGTCGGTCGCGGCCTGCGGCGACGTCCCGTCCGGTCTGGCGTCCGGGGGTGCCGGGGTGGTGGGCACTGTCGGCAGCGAGGCGACGGGCGGCGGCGAACCGGGTTGCGCCGGAACCGGAGGCTGAGGTGCTGCGGCGCTTTCTGCCGGGGGTGCCGCGACGGGGGGCACCACGGGCAGGCCGCTGGTCGAGGGCACGGAGTCCAGCAAGGCCCCGTCCGTCGCGATGCCGGGCGCTGTCGCTGGCGGCGGTGCGCTCAGCAGCGGCAGAAGCGCCGCCAGAGCGGCGTCGGCGCCGGCCGGCGCGCCACCGGTTTGGGTGCCACCGGTTTGGGCGGAGGAGTCCGCTTGCTCCCCGTCCGTTTCGGCGCCGCCGCGTTCCGCCGCGTCGTCCAGCAGGTCGGCGAAGGGGGTGCCGGACGCCTCGCGCTCCCCCGGCGCGCCGGGGGACGGCGCCGCCGTTCCTTCCGCGGAACGGGCGGGGCGGGGCGGCGGGGCGGCGATGACGTCGGGAAGGCTGGGCATGATGTCTCTTGGTGAGAGAACCGCGTGTCTGGCAGCCGGGCCGGGTTCAGTTCGTCGGCGTCTGCATCAGGCGGACGGGAAGCGGGGCGGGCGGCGGCGGGCGGTCGCCGGGCAGGGCGCGGCGTTGCAGGACGAGGCGGGTGACCTCGCGCGCCTTGCCATCCTCCAGCTCCGCGATGATCGGGGCGGAGCGGCGCTCGGCCATGCGGTCCAGCACGTCGATGATGATGTCGGTTTCCAGGTCGTTGAAGATGCGCGCGGCGTCGCGCGGCTTCATCGTCTCGTAGATCGTCACCATGCGCTTCAGATCCTCCTGCTGGAGGTTGGAGCGCTGCTGCATCAGAGCCTCCACGTCGCGCTTGATGGCGCTCAGCTTCTGGATCTGGGCGGTGGCGCGGGTCTCGGCGGCGGCCAGCACCGCTTCCGCCTCGCCGAGATGGCGGGTGCGGGCGGTCACGTCGGCCTTCTGCTCCGCGATGGCGGCGCGCAGGGCCGGGTCGGTGCAGCTCGCCGCGGGCAGCGCGGCGTCGGCGGGAAGGGCCGCCGGCGTCATCGGCAGCGCCGCCATCGCCGGGCCGGCCAGGGCGGGGAGCGGCTCCGGCACGGCGTCCGGCGATGCCTCGGCACCGGCCTTCAGGTCCTTGGCCCAGGGGCGCTCATGCTTGCCGAACTCGCGATCGAACTGCTGGGCAACCACCGGCAGCCCTTCCATCAGCGAGCCGAGCTTGAGCGGCAGCACCATCAGGATCGCCACCAGAGTGATGGGAAGCACGCGCAGCATGGCTCAGCGCTCCGGTCCGATGGCCCGCAGCCGGGCGTAGAAGGCGTTGGCGGCCTGCTGCCGGGCGCCGTTGGTTTCCGCCATGGATTCGGCGGCCTCCTCCGCGACGGGCGGCGGTTCCTCCGCCGGGCGGGCGGCGGCCCCGGCCAGCGCGGCCCCGGCCAGCGCGGCGACGCGCATCGGGCGGAAACCGTCCTCGTCCTCCGCCGCGTCGCTGTCCGGCGTGGGGGCGCCGTTCGCCGGGACGGGTACCGGCTCTCCGACGGCTGCGGGCGGCGGGACCGGGCGGGGCCGCGGGCGCGGCGCCGGGCCGTCCTCCAGCCGGCGGACCAGGGCGCGGGCCTCCTGCACGGACGCCTCGATGCGCTTGGACGCCCGCTCGCAGGAGCCGAGCACCAGGGCCGCCTCCTCGGTTACGTCCTTGGCGCGGTCGAGCCCGTCGGACAGCTTGGCGGACGCCTCCGTCGCGGCGGCGACCAGCCGCTGCACCGAGGCCTCCGTCTCGTCGATGGTCTTGGAGAAGGTGCCGATCAGCGCGCCGATCTCGGCTTGGCTGGAGCGCATCACCTTCAGCCGCTTGTTGACGATCACCAGGAACACCGTGGCGGTGACGAGCATGACCGCCAGGACGGCGTCAATGAGGAATGAGACCATCGATCAGCTCCTGCTTGGTCTCCAGGTCGGTGTCGATCTTGACGGAGATGTTGCCGTTGCGCTGGCCCATGTGGCCGGCGAAGAGGGGGGTGGTCTTGCTTTGCAGCACCACCGGCGCGTCGGGGTCGATGCGCAGCTTCAGCGAGGTGCCCTTTTCCCAGTTCAGCACCTCGCCCAGCGAGACCTGCGTCTGCTGCAGCACCGCGACGAGGTCCAGCTTGGCGCGCATCAGCTCGGCCTTCAGGTGGCTTTCCCACACCGTGTCGTGGCCGAACTTCTCGCCCATGAAGGTCTGCACCAGCTTGCCGCGCACTGGCTCCAGCGTGGCGTAGGGGATGACCACCTCGGCATGGCCGACGCGGCGCTCCACCTCCACGGCGATACGCACGCGGATCACCGCGTTGGTGGCGCGGGTGATGGTGGCGAATTGCGGGTTCGTCTCCAGCCGGTCGAAGGTGAAGTCGATCGGCGTGATCGGGTCGAAGGACTGGCTGAGATCCTGGAGGATGACCCGGATGAGCCGCTCGGTGATCTTGCGCTCGATGGAGGTGTAGGTGCGCCCGTCGATGCGCCGGGCGCGGCTGCGCCGTCCGCCCAGCAGCACGTCCATCATGCAGTAGATCAGCGCGCTGTCGACCGACACGACGATGTGGTTGTCCCACTGCTCCGCCCGCGCGACGCCGACCAGGGCCGGAAGCTCGATGGTGTCGAGGAACTCGTTGTAGCGCAGCCAGTCGATGCGCAGCAGGCTGGCCTCCACGCTGGTCGAGGAGAACTGGCGCAGCGACGTGTTGAGCAGCCGGACCATGCGGTCGAAGACCACGTCCAGCATCGGCAGGCGGTCCTTGTTGACCGTCGTCGTGCTGATCAGCCGTTCGATGGCGCGGGTCTGCCCGGCGGATTCCGTCTGCGGCCCGACGGCGAAGTTCAGCAGGCGGTCGATCTCCTCCTGGCTCAACTCCTTGGTGTCGGCCATCAGGGTGGCGGTTTCGGACTCTCCGGAGCCGCTGTCCAGGCCCCAGTCGAGGTCGTCCCCGGTGCCGCCGCCATGGCCGCCGTCTTCGCCGCCGCCGTCATCCGTGTCGATGGGAGTGCTCATCCGTTCCTCTGGGTCGGCTATTGGGTGAGAAGGCTGCGCAGCAGGACGTCGGACACCGTGTCCGGGCCGAGGATCAGGTTGAAGCGGCGGCGCAGCTCCCCGCGCAGCCGCAGCAGACCGGCGGAGCCGCGCAGGTCGTGCTGGTCGATGTTGCGCAGGAACTCCTGCTGGGCGTTGACGAGGTGGGGCATCGCCTGCTCCACCCGCCCGCGGTCCTTGGGCGCCAGGGCCAGCGTCACCCCGATCTTCATGAAACGCGACGGCGTGTCGGGGCGCAGGTTCACCAGCAGCTCCGGCATGTCGAGCGTCGCCTGGGCCGGCTCTGCGATGGGCGTGCCCTCGAAGAGCCGAGCCACCCCGTCCGGCCCCACGGCCATCCAGTAGCCGCCGAACCCGGCCGCGGCGACGCCGCACAGGGCGGCCGCGCCCAGCGCCAGCCGGGCCAGCGGCAGCACGATGACGTACATCCGCTGCCGGCCCGGCGTTCCCGTCCTTGCCTTTCCAGCATCTGTATTCATCGCGGCCGGCGCCTCCAAAATACCGAAAATTTGAGAGACTGTTTTAAACGATCAAGTTTTAGCGACTTCCTTCCGGTCGATCTTCGCGGCTTTTACTCCGCTTAAAAGTCATCCCGGTAGGTTGTGAAGGCTCACGGGGTGAACATTACGGTCCCCGCTTTTCGGAAACTTTAAAGGTGCGGGTGTCGTGACGGGACTGATCGACAATCTGCGGACGCTTGGGCGCACGCGCCTTCTGGTGCTGGCCGGCACGGGCGTCGGCATCGTCCTGGCGGTCGCCACCATGGCGGTTCTGCTGTCGCGGCCGCACATGACGCCGCTCTACACCGGGCTGGAACCGGCGGAGGCCGGGCGCATCGTCAAGGCGGTGGAGGCCATGGGCGTGCCGGTGTCCGCCGCCTTCGACGGCACCGCCGTCCAGGTGCCGGAGGCCGAGGTGCCGCGGCTGCGCATGCTGCTGGCCGAACAGGGCCTGCCGTCGCGCGGCGGCATCGGCTACGAGCTGTTCGACACCGACAAGCCGCTGGGCATCACCAGCTTCATGCAGCGGATGAACCGGCTGCGCGCCATGGAAGGCGAACTGGCCCGCACCATCGAGACGCTGTCCGGCATCGAGGCGGCGCGGGTCCACATCGTGCTGCCCGACCGCGAGGAGTTCTCGCGCGCCGCCCCCACGCCCACCGCCTCCATCGTGGTGCGGATGCGGGGCCGGGCGCCGCTGGAGCGGCGGCAGGCGCTGTCCATCCGCCACCTCGTCTCCGCCGCCGTGCCCAACCTGAAGCCGAGCGCCGTCACCGTGCTCGACGCCTCCGGCGAGGTGCTGCTGACCGAGGAGGACGGCGACGTGCGCTCCTCGGCGAAGGTCGACGGGCTGCGCGCCGGGCACGAGACACGCATCTCCCGCGCCATTGAGCAGATGCTGGTGGCACGGCTGGGGCAGGGAAATGTTCGCGTTCAGGTTGCTGTCGACGTCGAAACCAAGCGCGAGGTCGTGCGCAGCCAGAGCTTCGACCCGAACAGCCAGGTCGTCCGCTCCACCCAGACGGTGCAGGAGCAGGACCGCAGCCTGGACAGCACGGGCGAGCCGCCGGTCACCGCCGAGCAGAACCTGCCGCAGCGCGAGGTCCGCGCCCAGGCCCAGAACAACCGCTCCTCCTCCGACTCCAAGCGCCAGGAGGAGACGGTCAATTACGAAATTTCCAACGTCGCCCGCGAAACGGTGATCGAGCCGGGCGACATCCGCCGGGTCAGCGTCGCCGTGCTGGTCAACGGCACCTGGGCGACGGCGCAGGACGGCACCCGCCGCTACGAGGCGCGTTCGCCCGAGGAGCTGCAGCGCATCACCGAACTGGTGCGCTCCGCCATGGGCTTCAGCGAGGTGCGTGGCGACCGGGTCACCGTGGACAACCTGGAGTTTGCCACCCTCGCTCCTGATTTGGGCGCCCGCGAGCCGATGGCGGAGATCGTCGACACGCTCAGCCGCAACGTGATGACGCTGATCCAGTGGGTGATCCTGCTGGTGCTCTGCGGGTTGCTGATCGTGCTGGGTCTGCGCCCGCTGATCCGCCGCGTCTTCCCGGCGCCGGAGCCGGTGGCGGCCGAGGCCCCGACTCCGGCGCTGGCCGCGGGAGCGGCGATGCCGCAGCTCACCGGGCCGGCCATGGGCGGCGACCCCGCCATGCAGGCGGCCCAACTCACCGACGCGGGCGAGTCCGCGGCGGCCCTGCCGGGCATCGAGGAGACGATGGACCAGCTCATCGAGCTGCGCACGGTGGAGGGCCGGGTGCGCGCCTCCTCCATCCGCCGGCTGGGCGACATCGTCGACCAGTATCCCGATGAGGCGATCGATATCCTGCGCTCCTGGCTCTACGAGGAGGCGGTCTGATGGGCTACCCGCGCTACCGCTTCGACCTGCGCTTCGACAGCACGGCCCAGGCCGCGGCGCAGGCGGCGGCGGAGTTCGGCGCCCCTCCCGAGCCGGACCCCGTCGATCCGCTCGACGAGATCGTCCATTCCGAACGCCATCTCCAGGCCGCCGTCTACGGTGCCGAAGTCCGCGCCTTCGCCGAAGGGATCGATCAGGGCCGGCGCGAGGGGGCGGCGGAGGCCGCCGCGCGCACCGACGCCGCTCTGGCGCAGGCGCTCTCCCACCTCGACGAACAGCTCGCCGCCCTGGACGACCGCTTCGCCGACGCCCTGCGCGGGGTCGAGGCGCAAGGGTCGGCGGTGATGCTGGCGCTCGTCCGCCGCCTCGCCCCGGCGCTGCTGGAGCGGATCGGCGCGGCGGAAACCGAACGGCTTGCCGCGGACGCCCTGCGGCTGGCCGGTGGGTCCCCGCGGCTGCGGCTGCGCGTTCATCCCGATCTGGCGGAGCCCGTCCGCGCGCGGCTGGCCGACCCGGACTCCCTTGGCTTCAAGGGCGCGCTGGAGGTCGTCACCGACCCGTCGTTGCCGCCCGGCGGGCTCGACGCCGCCTGGGAGGCCGGAGGCCTGCGTTACGACCCGGCGGCGGTGGAACGCGCCGTCGACGGCCTGTGCGACCGCGCGCTGGCCGCCCTGTCCACCGAACATGACCTCTTCACCGACACGGAAAGCACCGCATCATGGCCCCACTGAACCTCGACGTCCTGGAAGACGACGCCAAGCCCGCCGAGAAGGACGCCGCCGGCATCCCCGCCGCGGCGATCGCCGGCGGCTCGATGAACGCCATCTACAACGTCCCGGTGGATGTGCAGGTGGTGCTCGGCCGCACCAGCATGCTGGTGGCGCAGCTCCTGAAGCTCGGCCGCGGCGCCGTGGTGGAGCTGGAGCGCAAGGTCGACGAGCCGGTGGAGGTGCTGGTCAACCACCGTCTGGTCGCCCGCGGCGAGGTGGTCATCGTCGAGGACCAGCGGCTGGGCGTCACGCTGACCGAGATCGTGCGCACCGATCTGGCGATCGATTGACCCCCCTCGGCACCGCATCCACGGGGGTCCCGCCATGATCCGACGCCTGCTTCCGCCCGCCCTTGCCCTGGCGTTCGCCGCGCTGCTTCCCGCGGCGGCCTGGGCGCAGGGCAGTGGGCTGGACCTGTCCTCCATCGGCAGCGCGCTCGGCAGCGCCACCGGGGAGAGCGGGTCGCTGTCCGGGCGCGTCATCCAGGGCATCGTCCTGCTGACGGTGCTCAGCGTGGCGCCTGGCCTGCTGGTCATGGCGACCTCCTTCACCCGGATCATCGTCGTGCTGTCGCTGCTGCGCTCCGCGCTCGGGCTTCAGCAGTCGCCGCCGAACATGGTGCTGATCAGCCTCGCCATGTTCCTGACCTTCCACATCATGGGGCCGGTCTTCGACGCGGCGTGGCAGGACGGGCTGCGCCCCATGCTGAACGAGCAGGTGACCCAGGAGCAGGGGCTGGAGCGGATGGTCGAGCCCTTCCGCAACTTCATGGCCTCCCAGGTGCGGGACAAGGACCTGTCGGCCTTCGCCGGCTTCACCGGCAAGCCGGAGGCGGAGCAGCCCAAGACGGCGGCCACCGCCGACCTGCGCGTGCTGGTGCCGGCCTTCCTGCTGTCGGAGCTGCGCCGCGCCTTCGAGATCGGGTTCCTGATCTTCCTGCCCTTCCTGGTGATCGACATGGTGGTGGCGGCGGTGCTGATGGCGATGGGCATGATGATGCTGCCGCCGGTGATGATCGCGCTGCCCTTCAAGATCATCTTTTTCGTGCTGACCGACGGCTGGTTCCTGATCGCCAACAGCCTGATCCGCTCCTATGGGGGAACCTGACGCGATGACCGAGCCCAGGCTGCTGCCCGCCGTTCCCTCCGCCGGCCTGTCGGCGCCGCCCGCCGCACCGCCCGCCGGGGCGTCGGGGATGGCCGACAGCGTGACCGCCTTCGCCCGGCGGCGGGGCGTCACGGTGGACGACGAGACGGCCGTCGTCACCCTCCTGAACGCGCTCGACCCCAACCCGCTGGTGCCGCACCGCATGGTGCTGGTGGCCGGCAGCGTCCTGGCGAACGCCTTCCGTCACGACCGCCTGCAGGGCGACCGCCCGCTGGAACGGGATGACGACTCCGACCATTCCACCCTGACCGCCGACCGCTTCTTCTGAGGTGCCAGCATGGGCATGCCGATCAAGATCCGAGACAATTTCAAGAGCCTGAGCGGGTCGGAGAGGACCGCGGTGATCTTCCTGGCCCTGGGCGAGGAGCGCGGCTCCCGCCTGATGGAGAAGCTGGACGACGACGAGATCCGCATGGTCAGCCGCGCCATGGCCAGCCTGGGCAACGTCACCTCCAACCTCGTCGAGGCGCTGCTGCGCAGCTTCACGGAGCGCTTCGCCAACACCGGTTCCGTCGTCGGTTCCTACGACAGCACGGAGCGCATGCTCTCCCGCTTCCTGCCCGACGACCGCGTGTCGGAGATCATGGGCGAGATCCGCGGCCCGGCCGGCCGCACCATGTGGGAGAAGATGTCCAACGTGAACGAGGCCGTGCTCGCCACCTATCTGGCGGGTGAATATCCCCAGACGGCGGCGGTCATCCTGTCCCGCATGCGCAGCGACCACGCCGCCAAGGTGCTGCCGCTGCTGGCCCCGGCGCTGCGGCTGGAGGTGATCGAGCGGATGATCCAGATCGAATCCGTGCAGCGCGAGGTGCTGCTGGACATCGAATCCATCCTGCACAACGAGTTCATGGCCAATTACGCCCGCACCCACGGCGCCGACACGCACGAGCGGATGGCCGACATCTTCAACCGCATCGACCGCGACACCATGGCGGAGATCTTCACCGACCTGGACGCGGTGATGCCGGATTCGACCCAGCGCATCCGCCAGCTCATGTTCACCTTCGAGGATTTGCTGCGGCTCGACCGCGTGTCGCTGCAGGCGGTGATCCGGCGCTGCGACACCGGCCAGCTGGCCATCGCGCTGAAGGGGGCGGAGGCGCTGCAGCGCGACCATTTCCTGTCCGTCCTGTCCGAGCGCGCGCGCATGATCCTGCAGGACGAGATCGAGAACATGGGGCCGGTGCGCATGCGCGACGTCAACGAGGCGCAGGCGGAGATCGTGCAGGTCGCCAAGGCCATGGCCGACGACGGGGCGATCGTCCTTCCGCAATCGGACGAAGCGGACGCCGTTGTGTACTGATGGTCGTCTACTGAGTCGTCTACCGATGGGTATGCTGATGCCGGACGCGGTCGCCGAGGTTGGCCATCTGCTGGCGGTGGTGGAGGCGCTGGACCCACGGGCGGCGCAAGAGCTGCGCGGCGGGCTGCCGCGCTGCGATTCCACCTTCGGCCTCGGGCTGGCCTTCTTCCTGGCGGCGACCGCCAACGGCGCGCGGGCGTGGCTGGGGCCGAAGCGCTGCCGCCTGCTGGAGCAGCTCGACGGCGGCGCCCTGCTGGACGACCTCGACCTGGCGCTGGCGCCGCGCCACCGCCGCACCGCCGACGGCCGGGAGTGGCGGGTGATGAGCATCCCGGTGATGGACGGCACGGCGGCGGGCGGCTGCCGCGCTCTGCTCTGCGCCATTTCCGACGGGGCGGACCTCCAGATGGGAAGCGCGCTGGTCCTGCAGATGCGGCTGCCAGCGCTGGGCGCGGTGCAACTCGTCGCGGCGGGGGAGGGGCGGCGGTTCGACGTGACGCTGCAGACCGGCGGCGGTCTGTCCTCCGCCGCGCTGGCCGATATGCAGGACGGCTTCGCCGGAGCGATGGGCGACGCGGGCCTGGGCGGCGACCTGACGGTGGGGCCGCTGGCCGGGGCCTGGCTGGATCTGGAGGAGGAGACTCTCAGCGCGGACTGGTCTGGGTAGGGCGTGGGAGGTGGTCGCGCCGGGCCCCCACCCTTCCCACGGCTCACGCCGTGGGCCCCTTCCCTCCCCCGCTTCGCAGGAGAGGGAGGTTTCTCCCCCGCAAATCTTATTCCCTCCCCCGCCCAGCGGGGGAGGGGCAGGGTGGGGGCTCGACGCAACCACTTCCCCCTCACCCCGCCAGCCGTGCTTCGCCAACCCCGCGCCCGAACGCCGCGTAGCCCGGCAACACCCGGCGTGCCGGCAGGGCCGGGGCAGGGTCCTCATGCTCGGGCGGGGCCTCGAACTTGTAGCCGCGGCCGTAGACGGTTTCGATGTAGCGGGCGCCGCCGGTGGCCTCGGCGATCTTCTTGCGGAGCTTGCAGATGTAGACGTCGATGACCTTGTCGAGCGGGTCGGCGCCGGA
>NZ_JACHYN010000013.1 GCF_014192915.1 Azospirillum sp. OGB3
AGCCACCCAGGACTTGGACGATACGGTTTCAAACACGCTTGACAATCGGCTTCATGAACGGCAAGGCCGGCGCTTTCCCCTGCGGGAAGCGCCGGCTTTTCGTTGTGTCGAGGTGTCGCCACGGGCCCCCTCCCTAACCCTCCCCCGCCGTGGGCGGGGGAGGGGATCAAGGGGTTGGGAGGTGGACGGTGCAGAGCTTGTCGGGGCTTTCCTTGGCGATGCTCTTGTGAACACCTGGACGCCTCGAAAAACCGTAGCGTTGCCGGCGTTCTGGTGATTCCCTTGGCTTGAGGGCGACGGAGGACGGGACATGGCCGGTCAAACTGGGCTGTTCGATCTTCGGGACCGCGACGCGGAGCTGAGCAAGAGCGGTGATCCACTGGAACGGCTGTTGTCGGTGATGGACTTCAAAGTGTTCCGCCCGACGCTGGACGCGGCCCTGGGACGCAAGGATCGCTGCAAGGGCGGCCGGCCGCCGCTGGACGCGGTGATGATGTTCAAGATCCTGGTGCTGCAGGCGCTGTAGGGTCTGTCGGACAAGCAGGCCGAGCATCAGGTGCGCGACCGGCTGTCGTTCATGCGGCTCCTTCGCCCTGGGCGGCCAGATCATCGACGCCTCCATCGTGGAGGCGCCCCGGCAGCGGCTGACCCAGGAGGAGAAGCGCCAGATCCGTGACGGCGAAGACCAGCCCTCGCCGCCGGCCAAGGCGCGCCAGAAGGACAGGCAGGCGCGCTGGACGGTGAAGCGGGGACGGGTCAAGGCGAAGCCGGGACCGACGCTCGACGGGTCCGAGGCGCGCATGGTAGAGGGACTTCTGATCCCGGCGTTCGGCTACAAGTCGCACATCACCATCGACCACCGGTCCCGTCTGATCCGGCGCTTCATCGTCACCGACGCGGCGCGGCACGACGCTGCCCAACTGCCGGGCCTGCTCAACCCGGACGCTTTCGACAGCCGGGTATGGGCGGACAGCGCCTATCGCTCGAAGGCCAACGAAGCGGCCATCACGGCGGCGGGGCGCCGCAGCATGGTGCATGTCCGCAAGCCGAAGGGTCGGCCGATGCCGGAGCCCTACCAGCGTGCCAACCGTGCCCGCTCGGCGGTGCGCTCGGCCGTCGAGCATGTGTTCGCCGACCAGAAGGCGCGCATGGGGCTGTTCATCCGCACCATCGGCCTTGGGCGCGACGGTGACGATCGGCATCGCCAATCTCGCCCACAATTTCCGACGCCTGATCTGGCTTGAGGGGCGAATTGCGCCCGTATAGCGCCAAAATCGCTGCATATTCCCGCATTTTTCGCCAGAAATCGCGCTTCATCCCTCAAAAGGCAAAGCTTTCACGCCCGGACGCCCTCACTCTCACCATCAACCGAGGCTGAAAAGCGGTTTATCGAGGTGTTCGTATGGCGAGGTTCGGCGTCACCGCTCTGGTGTACGGGGTCGAAGCGTTCGCCGACATCGGGCGCATGCACGACATCGTGCTGACCAGCTTCGACGACGACGCCTACATAGACGCCAAAATGTTCGGCGGGCTTTACTGGTGCGATGAGTTCGTGCGGGCGGCCAAAGTGGAAACCGCCCCCCTGTAGTGGGTTGGGCGTCAGCGGGCTTGGCCTGTGCGCGGCGCCCCTATCCTGGGCTGAGTTCGATCGCATCTGGGAGAACACACGGGCCATCTTGGATATCAAAACGGTGAAGAAGCAGATCGAATCCGCACGGCACAAGCTCAACGCGGTCACAACCATCCAGGCGGTTTCCACCGCACTGGTCTATGGTTTGATCACGCCGTAACGCGCCTGCTTCCAAGACGGAAATCGGACGTTTTAATGAGGGGGTGGGCTAATCCGTAGGGGCCTTTGCCGCGACGGGGTTATCGGTTGGATGATGGTTTACCCGATCGAACGAATCGCCGGAGCTTTTCCGCCATGCCGACACCGCCGCACGGATTGCCCGACCGAGGGCTGAAGCCCTTCATTCTCGCCATTCATCGCGAAGCGCTGGAAACCGCCGCCGCCAAGGGGTTGAGCGGCACCCTGGCGCAGGTCGCCGCCCTCCAGGACACCGCCAGCCTTGCCTCGGCACAGGCCGGACGCCGCGTCACGGAGGAGGAGGTGATGCGGCTGCTGCTGCGGGAGCGCCGCGCCGGCAGTATCCGCGAGGCGGCGCAAGCGCCCCTGGTCGCTCCGGTCCGGAAGCCGGCGGCGCCACCCTCGCGATTCCGTCTGGGGCGCTGGCGAACGGTGGCGATGGGCGCGGCCCGGTCGGTACCCGCCGGCTTGGCGGGAAAGGCCCGCTTGTAAAGAACGGGCATCGCGCGGTCCGCTGGTACCGAATGAGTACGCCCATTGCCCTGTTGAGTGAGTTGCGGGGCGCACTGACGCTGTCGCTTCCCCGCTGTTCGGCACGAAACACAAGATTGGGAGGTCTCATGTCCGTTCGCCTGGATCGCCGCCAACTGCTGCTGTCCGCCGGCGCCGCCGCGCTGGTGCTGGCCGTGGCGCCGCGCTTCGTTCTGGCCCAAACAACAGGGGCCCAAACAACCGGAGGCCAAGCGCCGGGCGGCAAGGGTTTCACGCTGCCGCCGCTGTCCTACGCCCCCGCCGCGCTGGAACCGCACATCGACGCGACGACCATGAGCGTGCACCACGGCAAGCACCATCAGGCCTACGTCGACAACCTCAACAAGGCGCTCGCCAACCACGGCGACCTCCAGACGATGCCGCTGGCCGAACTGCTGAAGCGCGTGCCGGAACTGCCGGAGAGCATCCGCACCGCGGTGCGCAACAACGGCGGCGGGCACGCGAACCACAGCATGTTCTGGAGCATCATGGGACCGAACGCCGGCGGCGCCCCGGACGGCGAGGTGGGCGCCGCCATCACGCGCGACTTCGGCACCTTCGACGAGTTCAAGACGCGCTTCAACACGGCGGGCGCCGGGCAGTTCGGCAGCGGATGGGTCTTCGTCACCGCCGACCCGTCGTCGGGCAAACTGGCCATCGCCGCCCGTCCGAACCAGGATTCGCCGGCCATGGAGGGCGTGCCCGTGCTGATGGGCAACGACGTGTGGGAACACGCCTATTATCTGAAATACCAGAACCGCCGCGCCGACTATCTGGCGGCTTGGTGGAACGTCGTCGACTGGGGCGCGGTGAACCGCCGCTACGCGGCGATCCGCAAGGGCGAACTGGTGATCTGAACGGAAAAGGGCGGCAGGACATCCCCGCCGCCCTTCACGCGAACCATCCGGTCCGGGGAGCCGGTCAGGCGCCCTGGTGCAGGCGGATGTTGAACAGCGGACCCTGGCTCTGGCGGCGCAGCGCCTTGGCGACGGCCAGCACGGCGAGGTCGGCCAGCGGCTCGACGATGATGACGGTCATGTAGGCGGCGCCGAACGAGGCGACTTCCGTCATGGTCTCGGCGGTGAAGCCGTGGCCGTAGAAGGCCCAGAAGGCCACCCAGGCGACGATGCCGCCCTGGTAGGCGGTGGAGAGGGCCAGCGCCTGCGAGTACTTCAGGTCGACATAGGGGGTGGCGTCGGGAACGATCCGCTTCGCCAGCAGGCTGATGCCCCACAGCGGAACCAGCAGCGTGGTGACGTTCATGCCGTACTGCGGCAGGTCGAAGGGCGCGAAGAACAGGCCCTGGATCAGCAGGCCGGCGGCAAGGCCGATGGAGGCGGCACCGGCGCCGAACAGCAGGAGCAGGGTCGAACCGAGGATCAGGTGAACCTCCGACACGCCCACGGGGTGGTGCGGGAACACCTCGAAGAAGCTGAAGACCAGCGCGGTGGCGATCAGGCTGCGCAGCACCAGCGGCGCGACCCCGCCATTGTTGCGGACGTCGTCGCGCGCCAGCTTGCCGGCCATCGCGAAGCCGCCGGCGGCCGTCGCGTAGCTGAGAGCGATCTTGGCGCCGTCCACGACGCCGGGTTCGATGTGCATGCTCTATGCCCTTTCCGAGTCTGCCATGCGTTGGGAGGGGCGTCGTTGCTGGCAGGCACCGGCATCGCAACCCCCTTGGTCCCCTTGGCTGGGCGCACCGGAGGGACGGCTTGCGGAGGACGGGCGGCCGTCGGGCCGGACATCGGCAAGCGACCACCGGGGCACCCCGCCCGAGGACGTACGTTCGGTCACGGCAGGTCTCCTGGCTTGCGGGTCAAGGCGGCATCGTCCGGCCTTCCCGGCGCCCGTTCCCGCAGGCGGCGCCAGTGACACGGATAAGGACGAGGCCGCTCACCGCTCACAGTTGCGGGGGCAGCGCCGGATTTGCCGTGTCTCCCCGAACGGGGCGGTGCACCGGCTTCCCTCTTAGCCCCGCGACCGGATGGCGCGGGGAACCATAACCGGCGCCAGGGTAGGGGCGGGCTCCCCTGCCGTCAAGAGGGGGATGGAGGCCCGACCGCGGCATCGCATGCCTTCCTTGACACCGTTCCCACGGAGGCGACAAGGTGCCACGGACTGCGCGGCGCCGGACCAACGGGCGAAGGACGGGATTGCGGGCATGCTACCGGTTCATTTCCTGACCATCGTGCTGAACGGCGATCCCTTCATCCGCTATCACCTGGAGGTTTTCCGCCAACTGCCCTTCCCCTGGCATTGGCATGTCGTGGAAGGGGTGGCGGAACAGGTTCGCGACTCCTCTTGGTGCGCGCAGCGGGGTGGGCGCGTTCCGCAGGACCTTCACCGCGACGGCCGCAGCAGCGACGGGACGTCGGAGTATCTCGACCGCATCGCCGCGGAGGAACCCGAGCGCGTGTCGGTCTACCGCAAGCCGCCGGGCATGTTCTGGCAGGGCAAGGTGGAGATGGTGACCGCGCCGCTGGCCGCCATGACGGAGGACTGCCTGCTCTGGCAGGTCGATGCGGACGAGCTGTGGACGGCGGAGCAGATCACCCGTGCGCGCCGGATGTTCCTAGGCTCGCCGTCGCGCACGGCGGCTCTGTACCTCTGCCATTTCTTCGTCGGCCCGTCCCTGGTCCTCGACCGGCTGGACCAGTACGGCAATTACCGCGCCTACGAATGGCTGCGCACTTGGCGCTACCGGCCGGGCGACTACTGGCACTCGCACGTCCCGCCCCGGCTGATGCGCCCGCAGCCCGACGGGTCCGAGGTCGAGCTTGGCGCGGCCAACCCCTTCCTGCACGAGGAGACGGCGGCGGGCGGGCTGGTCTTCCAGCATTTCGCCTACGCGACGCGGGAGCAGGTCGCGTTCAAGGAGGTCTATTACGGCTACGACGGCGCGGTCGGGCAATGGGCTGCCCTGCAGACGGCGGGACGGTCGATCGGAGGCGGCACCCTTCCGCTGCGCGATTTCTTCCCTTGGGTGACCGACGCGGCGACTGTCGCCCGCGCCGAGCACGCCCTGGTGGAGCCGCTGGCGCGCCCGGACGCCGCAGGGACCTGGGGCTTCGTGCCGCCGGCGCGGGGCGCCTCGACGGCCCCGGCGGTGGCCCTGCTGCGGGAGTCCGGCCCCGCCGTCCGCCGCCGCACGCTCCTTCCCGGCGAACCGCCGCCCTTTCCGAGCGACCTGATCCGGAACGTCGGCCTGTTCCTGCTCGACGGGGCCGGCGCCGTGCTGCGGGCGTCGGGTTTCCTGCGGGAGCTGCGGCGGGCCTTGCCGCTGGCCCGGATCACCGTTTTCGCGACGCCGGACGCGGAGGCGGCGCTCGCCCTCTGCCCCTACATCAACCAGCGGGTCACCCTGCCGCCGCTGGGGGGGCGGGCGCCCGACGACGCGCTGGTGAGCGCGGTGCGCCAGGAGATCGGCCAGCAGTTCCGCGGTGCCTTCGACCTCGCGGTCAACCCGATCCGCGGCGAGGATGCCAGCTTCGCCAACCGATTGATGCAGGACACCGGCGCGCCGCTCCGCCTCGGTTGCAAGGTCGGCCGGCCGGTGCGCGGCTATTACGCCGACGCCTTCCTGACCCACGTCGCCCCGACTCCCGCCGGCCTGCTGGAGGCGCTGACCACCGGAGAACCGGACCCCGCCACGGAGGTCTGGACCCCCCCCGCCGGCGAGCGGGCCGCCGCCGCGCTTCTGGCCGAGGGCGTTCCGGCGCGCTGGCGCTGCGCCGTCGGGCTGTCCGCGTCCGCCGGCGCTGGAAGCCTGTCGGAGCTGTGCCGCCGCCTCGCCGCACGGGGCGACACTGCTCTGATCCTGGTCGGCGAGGAGGCCGCGAAGGGGGCTGCGGCGCGCATCGCCGGGGAGGCCGGGGCCGCCTGTTTGAACGCCGTTGGGCGGCTGGGCTTCGACGGGCTGTGCGCCCTGCTGCGGCGCTGCGACCTGTTCGTCGGGACCGGGGCCCCGGCGGCGGACATCGCCGCGGCGGCCCGGCTTCCCATGGTGGGAACCGGCCCGGAGCACGGCGATCCCACCGCCGAGGCAATGGAGGGCGCCATCGCGGCTTGGCTGGCCGACCGCGCCTATTGACGGGCGTTCCCGCCCGGCCTGTGAGATCCACGGGGGGAAGCGTGGAAAAACGGAGGGGCGGGCGCGCAAGGCGCTTGTGTTGGCGCGTTTGCGCCGCAATGATCCGCCCCCACCGAATCCCGGACGGCCGCAAGCGGCGCGCCGCAGCGGGGCAAAACCATGGATTGAATCCGCCGGCCCGGTAAGCACACGATGCGCAGAGCAGTCATGAAACCCCGTGCGGATTGGCGTCCGGGGCTCCGCAAATACCCCTATGGCGTCCGTGCCATGAACGCCGGCGCCTTCTGGCGCGAGGACGTGCGGTACGAGTTCTCCGCCCACCAGATCGACCTGATCGAGAGCGTCGCCGACGAGCTGCACACCATGCTGCGCGAGGCGCTGCGCGCGACGGTGGACGGGCGGGCGCTGGCCCGGCTGGGGGTGCGCGGCGGCGTGGGGCGGCTGCTGGAGGCCTCCTGGAACGACTATTGGGCGTCCGGCCGGCTGAACGAGCGGGCCGGCGCGCTGATCGGGCGGCTGACGCTGGCCTATGACGGGCGCGATTCGGTCAAGCTGCTGGCCTGCAACTACGACACGCCGGAAGGTCTGTTCGCCGCTTCGATCATCCAACGCAACTGGCGCGAAGCCCTGATGGGCGACGCCAACCAGTTCAACGGCCTGCACGAGGGGCTGGTGGAGCGCTGGGAGGAACTGGCGGTGGGAATGCCGGGCCGCAGCCTCGTCCATCTCGCCTGCGCCACCCCCGACCCGATGCGCGAGAGCGAACTGGTCTATCTGGCCGCCACCGCGGCGGAGGCCGGCATCGCCACGCATCTGCTGCCGCTGCAGAGCCTGGGCTGGGACGGCCGGCGCTTCATCGACGACGAGGGGCGGGCGGCCTCCTGGCTGGCGAAGATCTACCCCTGGCAGGGGCTGGCCGACGACGCCTTCCTGCAAAAGCTGCGGATGGGTGGCATGAGCATGCTGTCGCCGCTGTGGTGCTGGCCGATGTCGAACCATGGACTGCTGGCGACGCTCTGGTCGCTCTACCCGCGCCACCCGAACCTGTGCCGCGCCGCGCTCGACCCCGAGGAACTGGCCGGCTGCGAGGCGGTGACCGAGCGCAGCCTGTTCGGGCTGGATGACGCGGCCCAGCGCATGACCGCGCACGGCCGCGCCATCTCGGACACCGGGGAGGCCGAGTATCCGGGGGGACGGGTCTGGCTGGAAACCCCGCCGATCTTCGAGGAGGAGGGCGTCCACGCGCTCCTGCACTGCTGGATCATCGGGGACAAGTGCCTGGGCATGTCGGTCCGCGAGTCAGCGGACCCGCGGGTCGGCTCCGACGCGGCGATGGTGCCGCACATCTTCCGGGGCTGAGGCGTCTTCAAGGGGCGGACTGAGCCCGCCCTGTCTTTGAGAGGGGCAGGGCGGGCGCTTTGGCGGCGATTGACCGGCAGGCTTTAACGGCCGCGGCCCGGCGCGAAGGGATTGGGCAACGGCGAGCCAAACGCCGCCCGGCGGGCGTCCCGCCATGCGACGTCGTTGCCGACGCCGCTGTGGGTGGCGGACACCGACACCACCTGACTCTGGTGACGCAGCCAACCGCGCAGCTTTTCCTCGAACCGGTGGGCGTCCTGGACGTCTGCAACCTCCAGTTCCATCGTCATCTGCAATTCGGTCTTCATGGCGTTCCTCCTCTGGACCGTTCCAACGAACAAACAGCCGGGCGTGCCTCTGGTGCCGAAAAAAACAGAAAAGGGCGGGGAACTTTCCCCGCCCTGCGCTGCAACGCCGTGAAGGCGATGGCCGTCGATGCGATTGGCGGCGCTGCCGCTCACTTGCCTTCGGGCTTGGCCGGGCGTGCCGGCTTGGCGATGCTGGCGATCTGCTTCTGCAGGTCGTCGATCTGCTTCTGGAGCTCTTCATAGGTGTGGCTAACCGCCGCACCATTGGGCGGAACAGCGGACGGGCCGGGGGCCGCCGGGCGCGGAGGAGCGGCGGGGTGTTCGCCGGGCTGCCCGTCCTCGGCGCCGCCGAAGGGCGAGAACATGCGCATGGCCCGTTCGAACATCGCCATGTTCTGCTTGCCGACCTCTTCCAGCCGGCCGAAGGGGAACATGCCGCCCAGCGTGTTCTGGAAATAGTCGCGCATCTGCTCCTGGTTGCGCGAGAAGGACTGCATCGAATATTCGAGGTAGCGCGGCACCATCCACTGCATGTTGTCGCCGTAGAAGCCGATAAGCTGGCGCAGGAAGCTGATCGGCAGCAGGTTCTGGCCCTTGCTCTCCTCCTCGACGATGATCTGCGTCAGCACCGAGCGGGTAATGTCCTCTCCGGTCTTCGCGTCATAGACCACAAAGTCGAGCCCATCCTTGACCATCTGACAGAGATGGTCGAGCGTCACGTAGCTGCTGGTCGCCGTGTTGTAGAGCCGCCGGTTGGCGTACTTCTTGATCGTGATCGTCGCGGACTTCTGGTCTTCCTTGTCGGCCATCGCTGTTTCTTTCAAGAAGGGTCGTGCGGCGGGAATGTTCCAGATATAAGGACTACTCGAAGGAATGCACCCTGTCCAGTGCTGTGCCGCAGCGCTGCGACCGCTGGTGGACATCGCGCCGATATTTCAGGATTTGCGACATTTTCGATCGGTCCGTCGCGGCTCTGGTCAAGCGCACCGCCTCCCCCATATACTCCCGGCCATGGCCGAATCGTCCGAATCCGACAGCCCGTCCCTGGAAACGCTCGCGCAACGGTACCTCGACCTGTGGCAGGAACAATGGGCGGCCTGCGCCGCCGATCCCGAGATGGCCGATGCCGCTGCCCGCCTGTTCCAGATGATGGCGCAGGGCGCCGCGGCGATGGCGCCCTTCGTGCTGGGACCGGGCGGTTTCGTCTATGCCAGCCCGCCGGGCACCGGCTGGAATCCGATGCCGGCTTCATCCCAGGCGGCTTCATCCCAGCCGTCCTCCCAAGGAGAGCCGCGTGACCGGGGACAACGCCACGATCCCCCCGCACCCCCCCACCCCGCAGCCCGTCCCAAGGATGGGCCCGCGGCCCCTGGCGCTGCATCTGGCGACGGTGGCGGCGACACTGCTCAGCTCCTCCGCCGCATTGCCGCACTTGAGGAACGGCTCGCTGCCATGGAAGCCGCATCTGCGGGAGCGGGCGGAGGACCTGCGCCGGCGGATCGCCGCAACCGACGCGGACGCGTTCGCCCAGACGGTTGACCGGGAGGTCCGCCGCCAGCTCAACCTCGCCTTGACGGGGATCGAGCGCTACCGCCACCATCCCTACCGCCGCGACCTTCCCGACCCGCCCGTGCTGTGGACGGAAGGCGCGTCCCGCCTGCTCGACTACGGCGCCCTCGGCCCGGCGACCGGCGCGCCGGTGCTGTTCGTGCCGTCGCTGGTCAACCGCCATTACATCCTCGACCTGTCGGCGCGCAAAAGCCTGATGCGCTGGCTGGCCGCGCAGGGGCTGCGCCCCTTCCTCATCGACTGGGGCACGCCCGGCCCGCTGGAGCGGCGCTACAACCTGACCGACTACATCGCCGGGCGGCTGGAGCGCGTGCTCGCCGCGGTGGTGGAGGCGGTGGGCCGCCCGGTTCCGGTGGTCGGCTATTGCATGGGCGGGCTGCTCGCCACCGCGCTGGCGCAGCGCCGCCCCAAGGAGGTCGCGGCGCTCGGCCTGCTTGCCACTCCCTGGGACTTCCATGCGGAAGATGCCGGGATGGCCCGCCGCGCCGCCGCCGTCTTCCAGCCCTTCGGCCCGCTGCTCGACGTCTGGGGGGAGTTGCCGGTGGACATGCTGCAGGCGCTGTTCGCCCAGCTCGACCCGCTGCTGGCGCTCAAGAAATTTTCTCAGTTCGCCCGCATGGAGCCGGACAGCCGCGCCGCGCTCGCCTTCGTGTCGCTGGAGGATTGGCTGAACGATGGGGTGCCGCTGGTCGCCGGGGTGGCCCGCGACACGCTGGCCGGCTGGTACGGGCGCAACGACACGGCGCGCGGCGCGTGGCTGGTCGCCGGCCAGCCGGTGGAGCCGGCGCGGTTGCGCATGCCGGTCCTGGCGCTGATCCCGGAGCGCGACCGCATTGTTCCGCCAGCTTCCGCGGTGGCCTTGGCAAGATCAATCGACAGCGCGCAAATGATCAGGCCGCCGCTTGGCCATATTGGCATGGTGGTCAGCGCCGGAGCCGAAACAGGCGTTTGGCGCCCCCTGGCCGAATGGCTTAGTGCGGCAGGATAACCGCAGCCAGTCAGGTGTCTTGCATTGCGGGAAATCCGCGCATAAGGTTTTTCCCACTCCGTGCGGCCCACTGACACGATAATAAAACTGACAAAATCTGAGGAGCGTCAACATGACCGAGGTTGTGATCGCCAGCGCAGCGCGTACTCCCATCGGAAGCTTCAACGGGGCGCTCAGCACCGTGCCGGCCCATTACCTGGGTGAGATCGCCATCCGCGAGGCGCTGAGCCGCGCCAAGACCGACGCCGCTGAGGTGACCGAGGTCATCCTGGGCCAGATCCTGACCGCCGGTCAGGGCCAGAACCCGGCCCGCCAGGCCGCCGTCAACGCCGGCATCCCGGCCTCCGCCACCGCCTTCGGCATCAACCAGCTCTGCGGCTCCGGCCTGCGCTCGGTGGCGCTCGGCTATCAGGCGATCCGCAACGGCGACGCCGAGGTCATGGTTGTCGGCGGCCAGGAGAGCATGAGCCAGGCCCCGCACGTCATGCATCTTCGCAACGGCGTGAAGATGGGCGCCGCCGAGATGCTCGACACCATGCTGAAGGACGGCCTGATGGACGCCTTCAAGGGCTACCACATGGGCACGACGGCCGAGAACGTCGCCCAGAAGTGGCAGCTGACCCGCGAGGAGCAGGACGTCTTCGCCGCCGCCTCGCAGCAGAAGGCCGAGGCCGCCCAGAAGTCGGGCCGCTTCAAGGACGAGATCATCCCGGTCACCATCAAGGGCCGCAAGGGCGACATCATCGTCGCCGACGACGAGTATCCGAAGCACGGCACCACCGCGGAATCGCTGGCCAAGCTGCGCCCGGCCTTCTCCAAGGAGGGCACCGTGACCGCGGGCAACGCGTCGGGCATCAACGACGGCGCCGCCGCGCTGGTCCTGATGACCGCCGAGAACGCGGCCAAGCGCGGCCTGACCCCGCTGGCCCGCATCGTCTCCTGGGCGACCGCCGGCGTCGATCCGGCGATCATGGGCACCGGCCCGATCCCGGCCTCCCGCCTCGCGCTGGAGAAGGCCGGCTGGAAGCATGAGGATCTCGACCTGATCGAGGCGAACGAGGCCTTCGCCGCGCAGGCCCTGGCCGTCAACAAGGACCTTGGCTGGGACACCTCCAAGGTCAACGTCAACGGCGGCGCCATCGCGCTCGGCCACCCGGTCGGCGCTTCCGGCGCCCGCGTCCTGACCACCCTGCTCTATGAGATGCAGAAGCGCGACGCCAAGAGGGGCCTCGCCACCTTGTGCATCGGCGGCGGCATGGGCATCGCCCTCACCGTCGAGCGGGGCTGACGAAAAGCGGGCCGTTCCCTCCGGGGTGCGGCCCGTTTCGTATACGTGCCTACAGAAACCGATAAAGAATCCAACACCAAGCTTTGGGGGAGGAGCCAATGGCTCGAGTTGCAGTCGTCACGGGCGGAACGCGCGGTATCGGCGAAGCCATCTCCGTCGCGTTGAAGAATGCCGGCTATGTCGTCGCCGCCAACTACGCCGGCAACGATGAGAAGGCGAAGGAATTCTCGGCCCGCACGGGCATCGCGGTCTACAAGTTCGACGTGTCGGACTTCGACGCCGTGAAGGATGGCATCGCGAAGATCACCGCCGAACTCGGGCCGGTGGACGTGGTGGTGAACAACGCGGGCATCACCCGCGACGGCGTGATCCACCGCATGACCCCGCAGCAGTGGAACGACGTCATCGCGACGAACCTCACCTCCTGCTTCAACCTGTGCCGCAACGTCATCGACGGCATGCGCGAGCGCGGCTTCGGCCGCATCGTCAACATCGGCTCGGTGAACGGGCAGGCCGGCCAGTATGGCCAGGTGAACTACGCCGCCGCCAAGTCGGGCATCCACGGCTTCACCAAGGCTCTGGCCCAGGAGGGCGCGGCCAAGGGCGTCACCGTCAACGCCATCGCGCCGGGCTACATCGACACCGACATGGTGCGGGCGGTGCCGCCCAACGTGCTGGAAAAGATCGTCGCCCGCATCCCGGTCGGCCGTCTCGGCAAGGCCGAGGAGATCGCCCGCGGCGTGCTGTTCCTGGTCGGCGACGACGCCGGTTTCATCACCGGCTCGACCCTGTCGATCAACGGCGGCCAGCACATGTACTGATCGGCCGGTGCAGTGACTCCCGGGTCTGCGGACCCGTTTGAAGCGACACGAAGCCTTCGCCCCTCTCCCGCACCCGCGGGGGAGGGGTTTTTCTTTGGGCCGTCTAGAAGATGGATCGCCGAGGACATGACGCGCGGCGTGGAAGGCCGAAAAAGCGAAACCCCCGCGCGGGGGGCGGGGGTTTCAGCGGCTGTGCCAGGACATCCGCAATGGTTGAGCCGTCTCAACGGCAATGTTCAGAAATGTGTGGCCGAACAGGTCGGCTTCCTCAAGTAAGCGCAGGTGGACTCATGATGATCACACCCTCCTGGCTACGGGAACATTTGCTGTGATGAGAAGCTGGCTTTTGGGCCAACTTGATGCGGTGTCCACCGCGTCTTCACCTCAACCAGTGTTGCTCTGAGGGATAGCCTGCTCTTCCTTGCGGGGGTTGTCAATACCCGAACTGCGGTCCCGTTGCCGCTTGATGACGGGTTTGTGACGTCATACGGCCGGCGCATGAACCGTTCCATGATCGGCCGGCCGTATGACCCTTTCGCACAAGGCTGCGCCATGTGCTGTCGGGTTTGAACCGAAGGCGTTTGATGGAGGCCATCAAACGCCTTCGGTATCACTTGAACTGGAAGCCGACCGGGCGCTTGTCGTCCAGCGAGACCACCGCGCAGCCGCCCAGCGCCGGGCCGACCGACAGCTCGCCGTAGGCGGTGACCGCCCCTTCCTGCTTCAGGCGGCCGACGAAGCCGCCACCGTCGCTGCGGGCGACCCAGGCGAAGGGAATCCAGGTCTGGCGCACCGGCTGGCCGCCGGCGCGGACCACCGCGGTGAAGGCCTCGGCGGTCGGGGTGCCCGGCGGGAAGACGGCGAGCACCGTGCCGCCGTCCTCCTCGTTCAGAGCCGCCTGGTTCAGCGCCACCCCCGTCACCACCGCCCAAACGGCCAGCGCCAGCGCGCCGAGCGCCAGCGCGAAGCCGTGGCCGAAGCCAGGAGAGGAGGCGGGCGCCGGGTTCGTCATGACCGTCAGGCCTTGGCTTCCGCCGCCAGGGAGGGGGCGGGCTTCTCGGCGATCGGCCAGTTCACCACCGCGGCGGCAAAGGCCAGGGCCACGCTGGCCCACCACACCACGTCGTAGGAGCCGATGCGCTCGTACAGCACGCCGCCCAGCCACACGCCGAGGAAGCCGCCGACCTGATGGCTGAGGAAGGCGAAGCCGTAGAGCATGCCGAGATAGCGCGTGCCGAACATCAGAACGACGAGGCCGGAGGTCGGCGGCACCGTGGACAGCCACAGCAGGCCCATCGCCGCGGCGTAGAGGATCACCGAAACCGGGGTGACCGGCAGCAGGATGAAGAGCGCCGTGCACAGGCCGCGCAGCGTGTAGTTGGCGCAGAGCAGCAGGCGCTTGCTCATCTTGCCGCCCAGCACGCCCGACATGTAGGAGCCGACCACGTTGAACAGCCCGATCAGCGCCATCGCCCAGGAGGCGAGGCCGGGGCTGATCCCGGCGGCCGTCAGGTAGGGCGGCAGGTGGGTGGTGATGAAGGCGAGCTGGAAGCCGCAGACGAAGAAGCCGGTGACCAGCAGGACGTAGCTGCGGTGCTTGAAGGCCTGCCGGATCGTCGCGGCGAAACCGATGTCGGCCCCGGTGACGGCCTGCGCGCCCTTCGACCCGCCCGCCCCGGCGAAGGAGGAGGCGAGCACCGGGATCATCAGCATCGAGGCGCCGAACAGGATCAGCGCCGTCTGCCAGCCATAGGCGGCGATGAAGGCTTGGCCGGTGGGGGCGAACAGGAACTGGCCCATCGAGCCGGCGGCGGTGGCGACACCCATCGACCAGCTCCGCTTCTCCGGCGGGACGATGCGGCTGAAGCCGGCGATGACGATGCCGAAGGACGCCCCGGCCAGACCCAGCCCGATCAACAGGCCGGAGCTGAGATGCAGCATCAGCGGCGTGTCGGCGTAGGGCATCAGAGCCAGTCCCAGCGCGTAGAGAACGCCGCTGATCCCCAGCACCAGCGCCGGGCCGTAGCGGTCGCACAGCGCGCCGGCGAAGGGGGTGCCGATGCCCCAGACCAGATTCTGGATGGCGATCGACAGGGCGAAGACGTCGCGGCCCCAACCGTGCGCCTCCGACAGGGGGGCTGTGAACAGGCCCATGCTGGACCGCGGGCCGAACGCCAGCATGGCGATCAGGCAGCCGCAGGCGATGACGAATCCCGGCGTCCGCCAGGAGCGGGGCGACGGCGCCCCGCCCACCCGGTTGCTGGTGTCCAAGTTATCCTCCCTCGGCGCGGGCTGTGGCCGGTGCGGCAACGCTGGCCCGCGTCTCATCAGGGTCACACGATAAGCGTGCGCCGGGCGTGCATCAAATTCACAATGGGAAAGAAGGTTATTCGGCCGCGGAATGGCAGGGCAGGGGCAGAGGCGCCTCTTCCGCCGGGGGAAGCAGGTCCAGCAGGCTGTCCTCCAGCACGTCGAAGACGGGGCCGATGCGCCCGGTGAAGCGGCCGCGCAGCAGCCACACCGCGACGGTCAGCGCGAAGTCGGGGGTCTCCAGCGGCCGCACCTGGGCGGCGTGCAGGGTCGGGGCGATCAGCCGCAGCGGCGCCAGCCCGAATCCGACGCCGCGGGCGACCAGCGACAGCAGAAGCGACTGGTCGAACCCCTCCACCGTGACGTTCAGCGCCGGCCCGTGCTGCGCCATCGCGCGGCTCATGGCGGTCCGATACTGACAGCCGTCGGGCTGAAGCACCCAGCCCACGGCGTTCATCGCCGGCAGCGTCCAGTCCCGCTGCCCGGCCAGCTCGGCCGACGCGACGACCCGCACCGGCTCGCGCGAGATGCACACGGCGTCCAGGTCGTCCGGCGGCGTCTGGGCGTCGTGGGTCAGAACCAGCGCGCCGTCCAGCGTGCCGTTGCGCACCTGCTCGACCAGCGGCGTGCTCCAGTCCGAATGCAGGCGGACGGTCAGGCCGGGGAAGGCGGCGCGCAGCCGGTCCAGCGGATGGTGCGCGGCGATGGCGCTCAGCACATGGGCCACCCCCAGCCGCAGCAGGCCCTTGGGCTGGGCGGCCCCGGCAAAGGCGTCCGACAGCTCGTCCGCCGCGCTCAGCACCCGCTGCGCGTGGGCCAGCGCCATGGCGCCGTCGCGGGTCAAGGCCAGCGGCTTGGTCTGGCGGTCGAACAGGGACACGCCAAGCTCCGCCTCCAGCCGCTGGATCAGGCGCGAGACGGCGGACTGGGTCAGCCCCAGCCGGTGCGCGGCCTCCTGCACCGACTGGGCTTCGGCCACGGCGACGAAGGTGCGGATCTCGTTGAGCTTCATGGCGGCGTCCGGGGCTCGCTGTCCAGGGTGGCGGGTCGCTCGGCCTCTTGGCCACTGGTATCCGACTGTCCCCCTGGGTTAGCGTCGGGTCAAGCGCAACGAGGAGCCGCCATGTCCACCACACCCCCCGCCGATCGTTCCGGCCGCGAGTATCCCGACCGTCCCTGGGTGGGGGTGGGCGCCGTGGTGTGGCGCGGCGACCGGGTGCTGCTGATCCGCCGGGGCCGCCCGCCGCGGATGGGGCAGTGGAGCCTGCCCGGCGGCGCCCAGTCGGTGGGCGAGACGGTGTTCGAGACGGCGGTGCGCGAGGTGCTGGAGGAAACCGGCCTGCACGTCGTGCCGACGGAGGTGGTCACGGTGGTGGACGCCATGACGCTCGACGACACCGGGGCCGTCCAGTACCACTACACCATCGTCGAGGTGGCGGCGGAGAGCCCGGAGGGCGAGGCGGTCTGCGCCGACGACGCCCTGGAGGCGCGGTGGGCCACCATCGACGAGGCCGCGGAACTGACCGAATGGGACGAGACGGAGCGGGTCATCCGCCTGTCGGCGTCGCGGCGAGCCGCCGTATGAAGTCCGGCACCTGCGCCGCGTCCAGGGGTTTGGCCAGCAGATAGCCCTGGATGCGGTCGCAACGGTAGGCGCGCAGGTAGAGAAGCTCCTCGTTGGTCTCCACCCCTTCGGCGATCGCCTGCATCCCCAGCGCGTGGGCGAGGTCGATGATGGCGCGCACGATGGCGGCGGCGTCGCGGTCCTGCACCATCGCCTGGGTGAAATGCTTGTCGATCTTCAGCGCCTCGACCGGCACGCGGCGCAACAGGGCCAGCGAGGAATAGCCCGTCCCGAAATCATCCAGCACCAGCCGAACCCCGGCGCCGCGCAGCTGGGTCAGCACCTCGCGCGAGGACTCGCTGTGCTCGAACAGGGCGGTTTCGGTCAGTTCCAGCTTCAGGTTCGCGGCGGGCAGGCCGGTTTCGGCGAGGATGCCCAGAACGGCACGGGCGAAGCCGGGGTCCTGCAACTGCCGCGCCGACAGGTTCACCGCCACCGGCACATCGGCGATGCCACCCTGCATCCAGCCCGCCGCGATCTCGCAGGCGCGGCGCACCGTCCACTCGCCCAGGATGTGGATGGCGTCGCTGGTTTCCGCCATGGGGATGAAGACGTCGGGCGGGATCACCGTGCCGTCGTCGAGCCGCCAGCGCGACAGCGCCTCGAACCCGGTCAGTCGCCCGCTCTGGGTATCAGCCTGCGGCTGGAAGGCGAGGCGCAGCTCGCCGTGCCGGATGGCGTCGCGCACGCGGTCGGAGAAGGTACCGGGACCCGGCGCGATGGCACCCGGCGCGATGGTCGCGTTCTGGTTCACCGCCATATCCCCTCCGGTCCGGCCCGCGGTTGTCGCCCATTTCAGTGGACTTAACAGCCGAAGCGAGGCTTGTTAACCATATCTCAGGGGTATTTAAGCGGTTTTTCCAGTTTTACGAAAGGGTTAACGGATTTCCCGACGGTGATAAGATTGGGGGGCGTTAACCCCTTCTCCCTCAAGGAGGGGAAGGGGTCAGCGGAATTCCAATCAGACGTTGAAGCGGAAGTGGAAGATGTCGCCGTCGTTGACGACGTATTCCTTGCCTTCCTGGCGCATCTTGCCGTTGTCCTTCGCGCCCTGCTCGCCGCCCAGCGTGACGTAGCTGTCGAAATCGATCGTCTCGGCCCGGATGAAGCCGCGCTCGAAATCGGTGTGGATGACGCCCGCCGCTTCCGGGGCCTTGGCGCCGCGGCGCACGGTCCAGGCGCGGGCCTCCTTCGGGCCGACGGTGAAGAAGGTGATGAGGTCGAGCAGCTGGAAGCCGGCGCGGATCAGCTTGTTGAGGCCGGTCTCCTCCAGGCCGAGGGATTCCAGGAATTCCTGCTTCTCGGCGGCGTCGGAGAGCTGGGCGACCTCCGCCTCGATGGCGGCGGAGATGACGACCATGCCGGCGTTCTCGGCCTTGGCCTTCTCGGCGACCTTGGCGGTCAGGCCGTTGCCGGTGGCGGCGGACGCCTCTTCGACGTTGCAGACGTAGAGGACCGGCTTGGCGGTCAGCAGCATGAACTGCTTGAAGACCGGCTTCTCCTCCTCGCTGACCTCGACGACCCGGGCCGGCTTGCCGTCCTGGAGGACCTTCAGCGCGCGCTCCATCAGATCGGCCTTGATCTTGGAGTCCTTGTCGCCGCCCTTGGCCTTCTTCTGGAGGCTGGTGAGCTGGCGCTCCAGGCTCTCCATGTCGGCGAGCATCAGTTCCGTCTCGACCACCTCGGCGTCGCGCAGGGGATCGACGTTGCCTTCCACATGGGTGACGTCGTCGTCCTCGAAGCAGCGCAGGACGTGGACGATGGCGTCCACCTCGCGGATGTTGGCGAGGAACTGGTTGCCCAGCCCTTCACCCTTCGAGGCGCCGCGGATCAGGCCGGCGATGTCGACGAATTCGAGCTGGGTCGGGATGATCTTCTGCGACTTGGCGATGGCCGCCAGCTTGTCCAGCCGCGGGTCGGGCACGCCGACGCGGCCGACGTTCGGCTCCTTGGTGCAGAAGGGGAAGTTCGCCGCCTCGGCCGCCTGGGTGGCGGTCAGCGCGTTGAACAGGGTCGACTTGCCGACGTTCGGCAGGCCGACGATGCCGCAATTGAAGCCCATGGGGGTGCTCGCCGTCGGAAATCTCGGGAATTGGGGCGCTTTATCCTACGTGGAGCCGCAAAGCGCAAACGGGAAGTGGGGGTGGGCAGGGTTGAACGCCGCTTCCGGCGGGGCTGAGTCACCGCGGGCGGAACAGGAAGGGCACGGAGAAGACGCGGTCCTCCGCCGTCAGGCCGGGCGGCGGGGCGGGGAAGGGCGACGCCTTGCGCACCGCGGCCAGGGCCGCCCGATCCAGGGCCTCGTCGCCGCTCGACGTGAGGATGGAGGCGTCGAGCACCTCGCCCGCCGTGCCGAGGGTCAGCTTGACGGTGGCCTGCCCGCTGCCGACCACCTTCTCCGGCTTGTGCCGTCCGATCCAGGCCCAGACCTGCGCCCCGTAATCCACCATTGCGCCCCGGCTGGCCGAGACCGGCTCAACCGCCGCCGCGTTGCGGCCGGTTCCGGTTCCGGTTCCGGTTCCGGCTTCGGCGGATGGCGCCGGTGATGGGCTTGGGCCCGGTGCCGCCTGCGGTTTCGACACCGCCTTGACGGGCGGCTTCGGCTTCGGTTTGGGTGGCGGGGGAGGGGGCGGTTCCGGTGCGGATTCCGGGGTCGGCTCCAGCAGCGGGGGCACCGGTTCCAGCGCCACCTCCGGCTCGGGTTCCGGGACCGGTTGCGGCCCGGGGTCCTGCTGCGGCTCGCTTTCCGGTTCGGCGACCGCTGCCGGCGGCGGGCCGCTGTCCACCTCGGACGCCACCAGCATCATCTCGATCACCGGGGTGATGGTTTCGTTCAGGCTGACGGCGCCGGTCTCCTCCGCGACCGTGCCGGGGGCCGCTCCGGCGGCGGACAGAAGGACGGCCAGGGCGCCGGCGTGCAGCGTCCCGGACAGGGCGAGCGCCCCCAGCGGCCGGCGGGCCGGCTGGGGGCGCTCATGCAGGCGGATCGCGCGCAAGGCGGGGGCCTCGTCAGCCGGCCTCCATCAGAAGGCCATGGTCAGGCCGAGGTTGAAGGACCGCCCCATGCCGGCCAGGGCGCCGATCGGCTGGCGGTTGCCGCTGGCGCGGAAATCGCCGTAATCGACGCCGCCCAGCGGCAGGTGATACTGGGCGCCGAACAGGTTCTCGATCCCGACGTCGGCGCGCAGGTTGCCCCAGACGTAGCTGGTGCGCAGGTTGACCAGGGCGTAGCTGGGGGTTTCCGGCTCGTTCCGCCCGGAATCGACCAGAAACTTGCGCCCGACCACCTGGAATTCCAGGACGCTGCTCCAGTCGCCCAGCCGGTGGCCCAGGTCGATCGTCCCGTTCAGCGGCATGATGTGATAGAGGTCGCGCCCGGTGTCGAGGTTGCGGCCGCGGACGTAGCTGACCACGGCGCCCACCGTAAACTCGCCCAGCCGCTCGTCCTGATGCACCAGGCTGCGGCCCTCGGCGTTGATGCCGTACAGCTCCGCCGTGTGGTTGGCGAAGCGCAGCTGGACGAAGCCGTTCGACAGGGGGCCGATGCGGTCGGCGTCGATGAAGTTCTCGACGTGCGAATAATAGGGCGTGACCTTGACCGACCAGCGCTTGGCCTCGGCGTCCTGCCAGGCGGCGGTGGCGCCGACCGTGTAGGCGGTTTCCGGCTTCAGGTCCGGGTTGCCGACATAGCCGTTGGCGTCGCCGTACCAGCCGATCATGGTGGAGGACATGCCCCCGGTGCCCCAGGCGAACCGCTCGTACAGGTTGGGCGAACGGGTTTTCCGGGCGAAGCCCAGCTCGTAGCGTTCCGAGGCGGACGGCGCGAAGCGGAGCAGCGCCGTGGCGTCGACGTTCACGTCGGTCTTGGAGCGGTTCTCCCGGTTGAAGGCCGCGGCGGCGGGTGCGTCCGGGTTCGCCATACCCATCATGCCCATGCCGATCGTGTTGGCCCAGGAGTAGGGCTGGACCGGTCCGTTTTCCATCCACACCACGTCGTTGCGCACGCCGAGCAGCGAGGTCCAGGCCGGGGTCCAGCGCTTCTCCCACTCGGCGAAGGTGCCCAGCCGGTCGCGCCGTGCGTCGTTCAGGTTCACGAAGGTCAGCGGCGACATCATCGCCGACCCGGCGACCGGCGGCCACCAGTCGTCGATGCGGTAGCGGACCAGCTCGTTGCCGATGCGCAGCGTGTCCTGCGCCGACAGCGGAACTTCCGCCGAGACGGCATAGCCCATCTCGTGCGAATCCGTGTTCATCGGCATCCCGCCGCGGTCGGCGCCGCCCTTGTCGTGCAGGAAGTTCATGGCGTGGGCGGTGCGCTGCCAGAAGGCCCGGCCGTCCAGCGTGCCCCAGTCGAATTCACCCTTGTAATGGCCGTTCAGGGTGGTGCCGCGGTTCAGCGTCATGTCCATGCGCTGGTTCGCAAAGCCGGAATAGGGCGAATACTGGTAGCCGCCGGACAGGGTGATCTCGTGCCCGTCCTTGCGTGCGCTGGCCGACAGCGCGTGGTTCTGCACGTTGTAGAGGGTGGAGCGGACCTTGTCCCCATCGCCGTCCTTGTAGTCGTCTGCGCGGCTCCAGGCGCCGCTGTAGCGCAGGCTGAACCGCTCGGTCGCCGCGGTGGCGGTGCCGGACAGGGTGGTGCCGTTGCCGTTCGACCGGTAGACGGTGGACAGGCTGCCCTCGCCGTGGATGGGCTCGCCAGGCTGGGCATAGACGGGGGGCTTGCTGGTCACCGAGACGGTGCCGGCGATACTGTCGCCGCCCTTGCTGACCGGGGTGACGCCGGCGATGGCCTCGATGGCGCCGATGACGGCGGGGTCGGCGTAGGACAGCGGCGCGTTCATGTGGTTGGCGCAGGCGGCGGTCATCGGCATGCCGTCCAGCTGGACGCGCACGCGGTCGTCGGCCAGACCGTTCAGCGCCGGCAGGCTGGAGAAGCCGCCCGCGCTGTAGAGCGACACGCCGGGCAGGCTGCGCAGCAGAGCCGCGGCGTCCGCGCTGGCGATGCGGCGGCTGGCGATCTCGGCGGCGTCCAGCGTGCCGGCGCCGAGCGGCCGGGACAGGCCCTTCTCCGGCGCCGTGACGGCGGGTGCGGTGTTCGTCTCGACCGGGACGGCGGGCAGGGCCTGCGGGGTCTGTGCCTGGGCCGGCACTGCGCTCAGCGCGGCGAGGACCGCCGTCAGCAGGGCGGTGGAGGCGAGAAGGCGGTTGGACAAACGGGGGGCGTTCGCCGCGAAGGCGGCGGTGGACAGGCGAATCATTGGGCGCTCGTTCTCGAAACGGACGAGTGGAGATCGACGCAGCCTTGCCGTCCCGCCCGGTCCTCGATCCGCGCGCCGATCGGCGCACGGGATCGCGACCGGCGAGGTGCGGTGCGGAGGCTGGCGTTCAGGGTGGGATGGGCATGGCCGGACAGGCCGCGCCGCCGGGCTCGACAGCCGGGCGCGGCGATCACAGGGCGCGTGCCGAGGGTGGTCAGACGAGGATCGGGGGCGCTCGGGCCTTCAGCCGCGACAGGAACCAGCCGGCGGCGATGTGCTGGCCGGGCAATCCGATGGAACTGTGGGCGGTGACGGAGACCGGCAGCACCACCGTCAGAAGCGGCGGCAGCGTCGTGAGGCCGGCGACCAGACCGCACACCGGGCAGTCCTCACCCATGGACAGCGTGGGTTTTCCATCCGGAAGCAGGGACTCGGGAGGAGGGCCGTCGGGGAGGGCGATGGAGGCCATGCCCTGCGGCGTGCAGATCATGACCGTCTCGCCGGTCTCGGCGTTGGCCACCGGAACCAGGAAGGCCCAGCCGAGAAGCTGCAGCAGCAAGGCCATACCGCCCGCCATCACGGCGGCGCGGCCCAGCCTGCGTCCGATGCTTCCAAACAAAGCCGACATGTTCCGGGCGAACCCCTTTATCCGAGCAAGGGGTTAGGCTAATCGGGCTAAGCCGAAGGAACAAGGGACCATTGGTCGCACCCCCGCGTCGGCGCGCAACCCCAGGAGGGCAAAATCAGGAGGGCAGAACCTCGTCCAGCGCCCCGGCCAGATCGGCGGGCAGCACCGGCTTATGCAGCAGGCGGCAGCCGAGCGACATGGCCTCGCGCAAACGCTCCGGCGCGGTGTCGCCGGTGATGATGATGCCCGGCACCGGCCAGCGCTGGCGCACCAGCTCGACCACCGAGCGCCCGGAGTCGCCGCCCGGCAGGCGGTAGTCGGTCAGCACCACATGGGGGCGCCGCAGGCTAGGCAGCGTCGCGGCCAGTTCCCCCGCCGAGGACACGGCGACCACGCGCAGGCCCCAGCGCTTCAGCAACATGGTCATGCTGCGGCGGACCTGCTCGTCGTCCTCGACCAGCAGCACCGTGCGCCCCTTCAGCCGGGGTTCCCGGCCGACGGCCGGCACCGCCGCGGCGCCGGTGTCCGTCTGGCGGGCGTAGGGCACCGTCACCGAGAAGACCGAGCCCGCCCCGACCCGTGAGCGCAGCGTCACCTCCGTCCCCAGCAGGTGGGCGATGCGCGACACGATGGACAGCCCCAGCCCGAAGCCCTGGGTGCCGTTGCGCTCCGGGTTGTTGAGCTGGCGGAACTCCTCGAAAATGGCCCCGCGGGCGTCCTCGGGGATGCCCGGCCCGTTGTCCCACACCTGGAACTCGACCCCGTCCGCCCGGTGGCGGCAGCCGAGCAGCACCCGGCCCTTGGCGTCCTTTCCCTTGGCGTCCGTTCCCCTGGCATCCGTTCCCTTTGGCCGGCCATGGGCGATGGCGTTGGAGAGCAGGTTGCGCAGCATCCGTTCCAGGAGATGCGGATCGGTGCACACCGCCAGACGGCCGGGCCGGCAGCGCAGCTCAATGGACGAGGCCTCGGCCACGCCACGGAACTCCTCGGCCAGACGGGTCATCAGGGCGGTGGGGGAGAAGTCGGTGACCGACACCTCGATGACCCCGGCCTCCAGCCGGGACAGGTCGAGCAGCCCGCTCAGCATGCCGTTCAGGCTGTCGATGGACGCCTTCAGCCGGTTCAGCGATTCCTGGGCGACCGGGTCCGCGCCGACCGACCCGAGCAGGACGTGGGCGTAGAGGGCCGCCGCCTGGATCGGTTGGCGCAGGTCGTGGCTGGCCGCGGCGAGGAACTTGGTCTTGGCCCGGTTCGCCGCCTCCGCGGTCTCCTTCGCGCGCTTGAGCTGTTCCTGTGTCCGCTTCCGCTCGGTCACGTCGCGGAAGATCACGGCGATGCGGCGCTGGTCGGGGGCGCCGACCTTGAAGACGTAGAAGCTGATCCACTTCTCCAGCGGCCCGGCGTACAGCTCCGTCCGCGTCGATTCCCCGTCGCGGGCGGCGCGGCCGAACACTTCGTACCAGTGATCCTCGAAGGCCGGGCTGATCTCGCGCAGCCGCCGCCCCACGAAATCCTCCCCGGTCATACGCTGCGCCGCGGGATTCATCTCGAGATAGAGGACATCGGCCGGCCGGTCGCCCTCGAACAGCACCTCGGCGAGGAGGAACCCCTCGTCCATCGCCTCGAACAGGGTGCGGAAGCGCCGCTCGCTCTCGGCGAGCTGGGCCGTGCGCTCCTCCACCCGCTGCTCCAGATCGGCGTTGGCCTCCTCCAATTCCTCGGTGAGGACCTGAAGCTCCTCGTAGGAGGTCTGGAGTTCCTCCGACAGATGGGTTTCGCCCTGGCGGAGCGTGTTCAAGCGCTGGTCGGAATCCGCCAGGGCGTCGAGCAGCTCCGCCCGGTGGGTTTCCGACGCGGTGAGGCGTTCGCGCAGTGTGGCGATCTCCCGCCGCTGCGCGGTCATCTCCTCTTCGAACTGAAGCCGATCGGCGGCGAGAAGGCGGGCTTCCTCCTGCGCGTCCTCCGCCGTCACAAGGGCCTGTTCCAGGCTCCGGTCCAGCTCCGCGACACGCTGGCGCAGCGATTCACGCTCGGACTCGCGCGCCCCGTCCTCCGCACGGATGGATGCCGATCTGCCCAAGCCCTTCCCCCTCGCTGGGAACGAACATTCCCTCTCACTGGCAACGAATGTTTGCACAGAACGAACAACGGCGCGCTTGGGGAAAAGTTATACAACCAAAGCCGGAATTTTCGCGCCGACGCGCTGTTGTCATCCTGCACGCAAAAGGGTCGTTCCCGGATCATGGACAAGAGGGACATCCTGGCCATCGGAGCCTCCGCCGGCGGGATCACCGCCCTGCGCAGGCTGTTCGCGGCCATGCCGCGCGATGCGACGGCCACGGTCTTCGTCGTTCAGCACATCGGCGCCACGCGCAGCGTGCTGCCGGTTCTGCTGTCGCGCGCCGGCTGGCTTCCCGCCTTCCATCCCGAGGATGGCGAGCCGGTGCGGGAGGGCTGGATCCACGTCGCCCCGCCCGATCACCATCTGCTCGTCAAGGACGGTTGCGCGCTGGTGCGCCGCGGCGCGCGGGAGAACCGCTGCCGTCCCGCCATTGATCCTCTGTTCCGGTCGGTGGCGGTCGCCTACGGGGTGCGGGCGGTGGGGCTGATCCTGACCGGCACGCTGGACGACGGGACCGCCGGGCTGCGCGCCATCAAGCGCTGCGGCGGGCTGGCGGTGGTGCAGGACCCGGACGACGCCGAATGGCCGGACATGCCGCGCAACGCGCTGCGGCACGTCTCGGCGGACTCCTGCGCTCCGCTGTCCGATCTGCCGGCGCTGCTGGTCCGCCTTTTGTCCGAGCCGTCCGGCCCGGCCGTACCGGTCCCCGTCGACATCGCGATGGAGGCGCGCGTCCCGGAGAACGAGTTCGACGCGATGCCGGACCTCACCGCCGCCGTCGGCAGGCCGAGCACGCTGAGCTGCCCGGATTGCGGCGGCAATCTGGTGGAGATCGAGGACGGGCCGTTGCTGCGCTTCCGCTGCAAGGTCGGCCACGCCTATGGCCCTGCGGCGCTGGCGGAGTCGCATCGGGAGGCGGTCGAGCAGGCCATCTGGGTCGCCCTGCGCACCCATCAGGACCGTGCCCTCATGTTCCGGCGCCTGGCCGAGCGGGCCCGTAAGCAGGGGCATGCCACCGTAGAGGCCAACTGGACCAAGTCCGTCCAGGAGGCCGAGCGGACCGTGGCAATGCTGAAGGAGGTGCTGTCCCGGCAGGGTAAGGGTCAGGAGCTGGCCGGCGGCCTGGCCGAGGAAGGGGAGGACTGACGGAGTCGCCTCCACCCGCTGCCGGGCGGCGCGCCCCGGCCGTCCTTTACGTCGGCGCCGCCGTCGCGCCGCCGCCCGCGCCGAGATGCTGGCGTTCGCTGGTGTCGTGCACGATGGCGACGAGGATCGGCGGCTGCTCCCTGCCGAAATGCTGAAGGCACACCTCGACGGGGTAGGGGCCGCGGTGGCTGCCCTGCATCACCGTTTCGAAGACCACCTCCTGCTTATCGCCAGAGAGAAGAGGCGCCACGAGCGCCCGGAACCTCTCCGCCGGCACCTCGGGCATCAGGTCGTGGACGGCAAGTTGCTTCAGATGGTCCAGCTTGAAGCCCAGCTTGGTCTCGGCCCCGCGGTTCACCAGCAGGAAATGGAAGTTGGATGGATCGAGGAAATAAACCTCGTTCAGGGATTCGCCGATGATCCGCCCGAGATAGCCGGCGAAGGCCTCGGTCCGGGTCTGTTCGGTCACGTCCTCGATGATCAGGACGACGCCGCGGGCCTCCCGCGCCTCGTAGAGCAGTGGGGAGAGCCGGACCCGGCAGGTCACCGCGCGGCCGCGCCGGTCCACGGCGTTGAGCATGACGGGCGCCTGCGGCGCCTCGCTGTGCAGGACCCTCTCCAGGTCGAGGCGGAGCCGGTGCACCGGCAGGCCGATGTCGAGGTCGAGGAAGTCCTCGTCCTGCACCTCCTCGGCGCGCAGGCCCCACATGTTCTCGCCCCAGCGGTTCCAGGAGCGCACGCGCAAATCCTGGTCCAGGACGATGATGCCCACGTCCATGCTGCGCAGGATCGATTCCGAATAGCGGCGGAACTCCCCGGACTCCTCGCCCTGGCGGCGCAGCTCCTCGTTGGCGACCTCCAGCTCCTCGTTGGCGGAGCGCAGCTCCTCGTTCATGGTCTCCAGCTCCTCGTTGGTGGACTGGAGTTCCTCGTTGGTGGTTTCCAACTCCTCGTTGGTGGACTGGAGCTCCTCGTTGGTCGTCTCCAGCTCCTCGTTGGAGCTTTGCAGCTCCTCGATCGTCGTCTCCAGGCTCTCCTGTGCCGCCTCCAGCTCCTGCTGCACCTGGAAGTGCCGGCTGGTGTCGGTGATGCCGAGCAGCGTGGCGAAGGGCTTGCCGTCACGCCCGTAGAGCAGGGAAATCTCGATGCTCAGGCGCATCGGCTCGCCCGGCGGGCGGGCGAATTCCTGATGCTCGATGCGCACCACGCGCCCGGTCTTCTGCACCTCCTCGATGCGCGATCGCAGCTCCGCCGGGCGGTAGGAGATCGACAGGTCCTGGAACGGGCGGCCCATGTCGATCTCGCCCACGTCGAGCAGCCGCCGGGCCATGGCGTTGGCGAAGACGAGGATGCCGTCGCCGTTGACCGACAGATAGGCGGTGGCGCTGCTGTCCACGATGCCTTCCATCAGCCGGCTCTGGAAGCTCTGCCGAGGGCTGTTCTGGTCCGGCGCGATGGTCAGGCTGCCGCCCAGGCTGCGCCGCCATTCCTGCGGCACCTTGCGGAAGATGCGGCTCTTCAGGTTCACCGGCTCGAACATCTTGGAGCGGGCGAGCTGGGTCTCCGCCTTGCCGAGGAACAGGACGCCGTCGTTGGTCAGCGCGTAGTGGAGGCGCGGCAGGACGATGTTCTGGGTCTCGCTTTCCAGATAGATCAGCAGGTTGCGGCAGACCAGCAGGTCGATGCGGGAGATCGGGGCGTCGGTCACCAGATTGTGCCGCCCGAAGATCACGCATTTGCGCAGCTCGCGCTGGAAGACGTAGTGGTTGTTGGTGCGCTCGAAATAGCGTTCCAGCAGCGGGGAGGGCACGCTTTCCACGTCGCGCGGGGAGTAGATGGCGTGCCGGGCGGTGTTCAGCGCCGCGTCGTCCAGGTCGGTGGCGTAGATCTTCACCCGGTTGATGAAGGCGTCCTTGCCCAGCGCCTCGGCGAGCAGCATGGCGAGGGAATAGGGCTCCTCCCCCGACGCGCAGCCGGCGCTCCAGATGCGGATGGGGTCGCGGTCGGAACGCTGCGCCAGGATCTGCGGGACCACGTCCTTCCGCAGCACGTCCCACGACTCGGTGTCGCGGAAGAAGGAGGTCACGTTGATCAGAACGGTGTTCAGAAGATGGATGAATTCCTGCGGGTCGGCTTCCAGCAGAGCGTGGTAGGCGGCGAAATCCTCGCAGTCGGCCTCCTCCATCCGGCGGCGGATGCGCCGTTGCAGGCTGGTGCGCTTGTAGCCGCGGAAATCGAGGCCGCGGCTTTCCTGGATGTAGCGGATCAACGCCTCGAATTCGGGGTCGGCCGGCTCCTTGGCGTTGGTTTCCTTGCCGGACATCTCAGTGTGCCTCGTCCCAGTTGCCGCCGATTCCGGCCTCGGCCACCAGCGGCACGCCGAGCGTCGCGGCGCCTTCCATGACCTGCCGCACCAGGGCGGCGGCGCGTTCGGCCTGATCCTCCGGCGCCTCGAACAGCAGTTCGTCGTGCACCTGGAGCAGCATGCGGACCTCGTCGAAGCCGGCCTCCTTCAGGGCGCCGGGCACGCGGGCCATGGCGCGCTTCATGATGTCGGCGGCCGTGCCCTGGATCGGCGCGTTGATCGCCTGCCGTTCCGCGAAGGCGCGGCGGGCGGCGTTCTTGTCGTGGATGCCGGGGATGTAACAGCGCCGCCCGAACAGAGTCACCACATGGCCGTTCTGGCGGGCGAAGGCCTTGGTCGCCTCCATCCACACCTTCAGCTCGTGGAAGCGCTCGAAATAGGCCTTGATGAAGGCGTTGGCCTCGCCCGGCGCGATGCCGAGCTGGCGGCCCAGCCCGAAGCCGGAAATGCCGTAGATGATGCCGAAGTTGATCGCCTTGGCCTTGCGCCGGGTCTCCGAGGTCATCTGGTCGAGCGGCACGCCGAAGACCTGGCTGGCGGTGGCCGCGTGAATGTCGATGCCGTCCTGGAAGGCCTGCTTCAGCGCGGCGATGTCGGCCATCTCGGCGACCAGCCGCAGCTCGATCTGCGAATAGTCGATGGAGATCAGCTTGTGCCCCGGTGCGGCGACGAAGGCGCGGCGGATCTTGCGGCCCTCCTCGGTGCGGACCGGGATGTTCTGCAGGTTCGGGTCGGTCGAGGACAGGCGGCCGGTGTTGGTCGCCGCCATGGCGAAGGCGGTGTGCACCCGCTCCGACCCCTCGACGATCTGCGCCTGGAGCGCGTCGGTGTAGGTGTTCTTCAGCTTGGCGAGCTGGCGCCAGTCGAGCACGCGCTGGGCGATGACGTGGCCCTGCTCAGCCAGCTCCTCCAGCACGCTGGAGTCGGTGGAGTAGGCGCCGGTCTTGCCCTTCTTGCCGGTGCCGAGCTTCATCTCGTCGAACAGGATCTCACCGAGCTGCTTGGGCGAGCCGATGTTGAAGCTGCGCCCGGCGTGCCCGTGCACCTCCTTCTCGATCTCCGCCATGCGGACGGCGAGGTCCTGCGAGAGGCGGGCGAGGGCCGCGCGGTCCACGCGGATGCCGCAGGATTCCATGTCAGCGATCACCGGGACCAGCGGGCGCTCCAGCGTCTCGTAGACGGTGACCATCCGCTCGTCGACCAGCCGCGGCTTCAGCACCCGCCACAGGCGCAGCGTGATGTCGGCGTCCTCCGCGGCGTAGGCCAGGGCCTTGTCCAGCGGCACGCGGTCGAAGGTGATCTGGTTCTTCCCGGTGCCGCAGACCTCCTTGTAGGGGATGGTCGTGTGGGCGAGGTGCAGCTCCGCCAGCTCGTCCATGCCGTGGCCGTGGGCGCCGCCCTCCAGCACGTAGGAGATCAGCATGCTGTCGTCGACCGGCGACACGCGCACGCCGTGGCGGGCGAAGAGCTGGTAATCGAACTTGAAATTGTGCCCGATCTTCAGGATCGCCGGGTCCTCCAGCACCTCCTTCAGGGTCTTCAGCGCGTCCTCCGCCGGGATTTGCTTCGGCGCTTCCGGCGTCTCGAAGGACAGCTCCCCGCTGGCCGCGGCGTTGGGCGCCTGATGGGCCAGGGGGATGTAGCAGGCCAGCCCCGGCTCGGTCGCCAGCGAGATGCCGACCAGCGTCGCCGTGGCGGGGGTCAGCGAGTTGGTCTCGGTGTCCACGGCGAGGATGCCGGTGGTGCGGGCGCGCTCCAGCCAGACGGCCAGGGCGTCGAGGTCCTGCACCAGCTCGTAGCGCTGCTCGACGTCGGTCGGCGGGGCGGGGCGGCTGCGCGGCGCGCCGGCCTCCGCCGCCGGGGCGGGGGAGGTGGTTGCCGTCCTGGCCGGGCCGGCGGACGGCGTGGCGGAGGAGGGGACCGCGCCGTCGGCGATGGTGCCGTCCTTGCGCATCTCCGCCTCGACGCGGCTGACGATGGTGCGGAAGCCCTGGGCGCGCAGGAAGTCGATCAGCTTCTGGTGGTCGGGCTCGCGGACGCGCAGCTCCTCCAGCGGCTTCGGCGGCGGGGCGTGGTCGTCCAGCAGGACGAGGCGGCGGGAGATCCGCGCCTGCTCCGCGAAGTCGATCAGTTTCTGGCGGCGGGCCGGCTGCTTGATCTCGCCGGCGCGGGCCAGCAGCGATTCCAGGTCGCCGTATTCGGTGATGAGCTGGGCGGCGGTCTTCACGCCGATGCCCGGCACGCCCGGCACGTTGTCCACGCTGTCGCCGGCCAGCGCCTGCACGTCCACCACCCGGTCGGGGGCGACGCCGAACTTCTCGAACACCTCGTCGGGACCGATGGGCTTGTTCTTCAGCGGGTCGAGCATGCGCACGCCGGGGCGGACGAGCTGCATCATGTCCTTGTCGGACGACACGATGGTGACCTCGCGCCCGGCCTCGTTGGCCAGCCGCGCGTAGGTGGCGATCAGGTCGTCGGCCTCGTAGCCTTCCAGCTCCAGGCAGGGCAGGCAGAAGGCCTCCGTCGCCTCGCGGATCAGGGCGAACTGGGGCTTCAGCTCCTCCGGCGGCTCGGGGCGGTGGGCCTTGTATTCGGGATAGAACTCGTTGCGGAAGTTCAGCCGCTTCGAATCGAAGACCACCGCCACCGCGGACGCCTTGAGATCGGCCAGCAGCTTCAGCAGCATGTTGGAGAAGCCCAGCACCGCGTTCACCGGCGTGCCGTCCGGACGGTTCAGCATCGGCAGGGCGTGGAAGGCCCGGAAGATGAAGCCCGACCCGTCCACCAGATACAGGCCGCTGCCGTCCCCGGCGGGCGCGGGGGCGTCGGTGGCGGTCTGGAGCGTGTCGGTGGTCTTTTCGTCGGACATGTGATGCGGCCTCTTCCCTTCGGGGCGATACCATGGCCGAAGGCGGCCCGAGAGTCGAGCGCCCGACGCCCCCGGAAAGGCCGGCCGGGAGAGGCCGGGCGGTCAGTCGCCGGTTTGGCGGTTGGGGGCGGCGACCGGCTTGGATTCGGGGGAGCCGCGCTCACGCAGATAGATGCCGAGCACGACCAGAACGCCCATGGATAGGAACTCGCTCTGCCAGTTCTGGAAGCTCTCGTACCAGAATTCCGGATCGGCGAGGGTTTCGCCCATGGTCTTGGTGGGCTGGTGGTGCCACGCCGCCTCTTCGTTCGAGCGCCGCGTGCTGCCCGCCAGATGCAGGACGAAGGACATCACGAACAGGGTCACCAGCGCGATGCTGAGCGAATGGGAGTAGAGCCGCAGCAGCAGGCCGCCCCGGTGCACCGGCCAGGGCGCGTCGGGGTCGCCGCGCCGCCGCTCGGGCGCTTCGTCCTCCGGGTTGGCCTCTCCCGGCTTCTTGGATTCCGAGGAGCCTTTCTGGACCAGGATGGCGGTCAGCAGCACATAGACCGACATCTGGAGGAACTCGCTCTCCCAGTTCTCGAAGGTCGCCGACACGAAATGGCCGGTGGTCAGGTAATCGAATAAGCCGACGGGCGGCTGGGCGTGGAGGCGGAGCTCCTCCGCCAGGGCGCGCCATCCGGCCAGCACCTGCCCGACGATCGAGACGAGGAACAGCCCGAACAGGGCGACCGACAACCCGTTGTCCCGCAGGAAGCGACGCATGTGCTGCCCCTTGCCCGAAGCCACGCCCTGATCCGTCAACGCTTGGCCGGGCAAGAGGTTTCCCCGCCGGCCCCGAAGCCCACCAGGAACCTCGAAAGGCGGGATCCTGTTGATCGGTGGTCCTACGCAACAACCTTTGGTCCATTTTCCATGAACCGCTCTGTCGCCGGAGCCCTCGCCGGACTGGCCGGTACCGTCGCCATGACGGCGGCCATGCGCGCGATGTTCCGCGCGTTGCCGGAGAAGGACCGCTACCCCTTGCCGCCGCGCCTGATCACGGACCGCGTCGTCGGCCCGACCGGTTTGATGGACGCGATGGACGAACCGGAGCGCCGCGACCTGACGCTCGCCCTGCATTACGGCTACGGCGCCGCAGCCGGGGCGCTGTATCCCGCGGTCGCGCGGCGAATCGGCGGGCCGGCGGTGGCGACGGGAATCGGCTACGGTCTCGCGGTCTGGGGCGCCAGCTATCTGGGGTGGATTCCGGCGATGCGCATCCTGACTCCCGCGACCCACCATCCACGCGCCCGCAACGGCCTGATGCTGGCCGCCCATGTGGTCTGGGGAGGGGTGACGGGGGTCACGGCTGCGTATTTGATGGAAGGGGAAAGCCGGAGCCGATCCGGCGCGGGGGCGGTGGAGGGCGCCCGCGGACATGTCACCGCTGTCCGAGAGCCAGCGTAGGCGGGGCCTTCCTGAAGACATGCGGGAGTGTTGGCTGAGCGGCTTCGCTTGAAAAAATTCACTTCTAGAGCCCTTCCGAGGCGGGCGGCTGTGGCGATCAATTGCCGATTCGCGGCTCACGCACTGTCGGCGCAGGATGCCTGGGCGAAGACAAGACGTTTGGACCGGGAGTTTGCTGAACCGCGCCCCAAGACTGGTCTTGCAGAGATCCCCAAATGGACTTTTCACAATCTGCGGCGCCCGCAGCGCACCGGCCCATTCGAACTGCGGATCAACTCCGATGTCGCCGACCGGGTGCCGGGACGCGTCATCGATGGCGGCGTCGGCAACTGTGACCGTCACGCCGGCCTCGACGAGAACCAACTTCATTTATCGCTGGTCATGCGCAGGTAAATCAGTCGAGAGCCACGCGAAACCACTTCCGTCGATTGGTGTTGGTGAAGCAGAGGCTGATCCAGGTCCCTCATCGGTCTCATAGATCGACGGAGCGCCTGTATGGCTTCCAACCGTCAAAAATTCATCTGACAGAGGCTGGAGTGCCATGGTTGATCAGAAGACTTCCCCCACTCGAACCGCCACGCAGGCTCGACAAGGCAGTATCAAGCACGTTGGGCGGTATGTTCTTGGGATAAGCCTGCCGCTCGCAATTATCGCGATGATCGCTGTTTACATCTTCGTTTTCTAATCCGATCGGCTAGACACTTCCATACTCTTATTTTGTTGGAGAGAAGCTGTGAGCATTCAGTGCCGTTGCCTCATCCTCCGCGAAGGAGAGGCGCCTATATGGAGCGAAAAGGCGTTCCGCTTGCCACCGAGCAGGGGCGACGGCGTTCAGTTTGAGGAAAATGGAACGCCATTCACGTTCCGTGTCACGGAGATCCTGCACACGCTGTCGCTGGACGGCGTGGATTTCGCGCTGATCCTCACCGAAGTGCCTGGATCACGGGGCAAGCCGTTCAGGGTGTTGTTCGAAGATCAAGCCCGCACCACCGGCACATCGTCCAGCCCGGTCGTGTAGGCCGCCATCGCCTCTCCCCCGGTGATCGGCTGGCCGAAGCTGCGCGACCGCCGTCGCCTTGCCCGGGGGCAACGAAACCGTGGACAACGAAACCGGGGAGCGCGTCTCCGACGAGGAGGTGCGACACCTCCGCTGGGCGCCGCATGTCGTTTGCCCGACGTGGAACGAAACCCCATCGCCGCGAACCAAATGGGATGACGAACGAGCAGGCAGTTCCGGCCTTGCCCTAGAAGGTGGGCGGAGAGTTGAGCCACAGGACCGCGGCCGGAACGGTCCCCGGATTGGCGTAGCCGTGAGGAATCTCGGACGCGAAGAAAGCGGCATCCCCCGCGCTCATCCGGGTGGTCTCGTCGCCCAGGATCAGGTCGATCTCACCCGACAGCACATAGACGAATTCTTCGCCCGGATGGGTGATGCAGCCGTCGGAGCGTCCCCCGACGGCCACATGATGGATGTTCACCTGGAAGGAACTGCCCGGGGCGAGCACGGACAGGGCTTCGAGCTGCACACCGTCCCGCCCGCGCAGCAAACCGTCGGACAGGATGGGACGATCCCCATTCCGAACGATGATCGCCGGTTGGGCCCGCTCGGTCGGCAGCAGGTTTCCGATGTTGGTGTCGAGCGCCGTGGCGATCCTGTGCAGCGTGTTGAGCGATGGCCGGGCCTTGCCCTTCTCGATCTTCGACAGCAGCGCCACCGAGCAGTCGCAGCTTTTCGCCAAGCTCGACAAGGTCATCTTGCGCGCCACGCGCAGCTCATGGAGCCGTCTGCCAAAATTTTCGGACAGAAATTCGTCCTGCATCATCCCTGACTTTCACGCTCCGCGCTCTTTTTCCCGAAAACCGTGCCGAAACACACCGGAGCGGTCTCCGAAGTCCGTCATCCTATCGTCCCGGACCAACCTCCGCCACAGCGATGCGGTGCCGGGAGGTGGCCGTTCACAGGCTGTCGGCGCAGGCGAAAACGGCCTGCGCGAGCACATGGGCGCCCAGCACGATGTCTTCCGCCCGCGTGTCCTCCACCGGCGTGTGGCTCCGCCCGCCGATGCTCGGCACAAACAGCATGGCGGTGGGAACGCTCCGCGCCAGCACCATCGCGTCGTGGATCGCGCCGCTCGGCAATGGCATCGATCCGGCGCCGCGGGCGTCGGCGGCGTCGGCAACCAACCCCTGAAGCGCGGCGTCCAGCGACACCGGCGCCAGACGCCCGGCTTCCTCCAGCGAAACCCGCACCCCCTCCTGGCCGTCGAACTCGTCGACCAGCATCGCCAGCGCGGCGCTCAAGCTGTCCAGAGCCGCCGGGTCGAGGTCGCGGAATTCGAGCAGAAGCTCCCCCCGCTCGACGACGACGTTCACGGCGCCGGGCTGGAGCGACACCTTGCCCAGGTTCCACACGCTGTCCGTCGAGCCGGTCTGGCGGAAACGGTGATGGCAGGCGTCGGCGAAGCGGTAAAGCAGGCGGGCGGCGTCCCGGCGCAGCGCGATCGGGGTGGTGCCCGCATGGTCGGCGCGGCCGTCGAACCGCACGGCGTAGCGGCGCATGCCGAAGATCCCGGTGACCACGCCGATGGGGAGGCCGGCGGCCTCCAGCCGCGGCCCCTGCTCGATGTGGGCCTCGAAGAAGGCGCGGTGCCGTTGCGGGTCGAGACGGATCGGCGGGGCGGTGCCCGGACCGGTGGTGTCCAGACCGGCACTGGCCGCCTCCTCGGCGAAGCCGGCCGGCAGGCCGGGCAGGTCGCCGCAGAAGGAGCGGCTGCCCAGGCAGCTCAGGAACCGGCCCTCCTCGTCGGAGAAGTCGATCAGGTCGATGCCGACCGGCGCACCGGGGCGGGCCTCCATCCAGGCACGGGCGATCTCCAATCCATAGGCGAGGCCGAGCGTGCCGTCCAGCCAGCCCCCGGTCGGCACGCTGTCGGAATGGGAACCGATCAGCACCGACCGGCCGGCGCCGGGGGCCGCGCCATACAGGTTGCCCACCGCGTCGATGGTCGCCCTGAGACCGATCCTTTCCATTTCGCCGGCCAGCCAGCGGCGGGCCGCCAGGTCCGCCGGTGAGAGCGCGGGCCGGCAGACGCCGGACCCCACCGCGCCGAATCCCGCCAGGGTCCGCAGGGTCGCCAGAACGGCGTCGCCATTGACGTTGAGCATCGATCGGAAATCCCAGCGCCTCCGCCGCCGACGGACGGGGCGCTTCGCAAAGTTCGTAGGAAGGGAAACGGTGGAGAAGAGGGCGGAGAGCGGGCGCCGCTCCCCGCCGCCGGGTCCGTCAGGTCCCGGTCTGGCCGGCCTTGCGCATGGCGAGGCCCGCCAGGAAGTAGGTCACCGCGTAGACGATGACCCGGTACATGATCGCCGAACCGGGCGGGATGCACAGGAAGGACAGCCCGTCGCAGCCGCGCTTGCCGACCTCGTGCGCGATGCGGATCGCCTCGTAGTCGGTCATGCCGATCGGCTCGGCCAGTTCGCCCAGCACGTCGCCCTCGGTCGGTCCGGCGCCGCCCAGCACGTCCATGTCGAAATGGGCGTAGACGCCGGCCGTGCCGTCGTAGGCGTGGCGCAGGTTGTCGATCACGCCCTGGATGCCCAGCTCCGTCCGGATCTTCCACATCGGCATGAAGCAGGCGCCGTTGCGCAGGTAGTGGCGGACGATGTCCGGATTCTCCAGCATGCCGCGCTCGCCGATCTCGACCAGATTGCGGATGGCGTAGCTGGGGCAGTCGCGGAACAGCTTGTCCTTCCAGTTGGTCGAGCCGGCGACGTAGTCGTTCATGGTGGCCCAGTCGTAGGGCCAGCAGTCCCAATGGGTGTCGAGGCTGATCATGCCGACCGGCCCCTTCACATGCTCGGCCACCGGCCGGCCGATGGCGTAGGAGGCGCAAGGCGAGTTCTGGCCGATGACGATCGGCACCGCGCCGGCGGCCAGCGCCGCCTTGACCTTGCGCTCGACTCCCTCCTGGGCCTCCAGGATGCGCTCGACCGTGCCCTCGTAGCTGGCCTCGATGGGTATGTCCACGTCACCGTAATCGACGACCTTCAGATGCTCGAAGATGTCGAGGTCGAAGTCCTGCACGTAGCCGCCGCGGTAGCGGATCGACTGCTGGCGGACGCGGACGGTGGCGGCCAGCCATTCCGCCTTGTCGACGCCGCTGTACTTGGTTCCCCAGCCGGCGGCGAAGGGCGCGCCGATGATGACGGCGTCGGCGCCGGCCAGATCCTCGTCCCGGATGGCGTAGGGAACGCCGAGGAAGGTCGGCATGTCCGCCTTGATGCGGGGAAAGTGGGTCGTGCGCCAGGTTTTGCCGGCCAGGGTATCCTGCCAGCTCGGGTATTGCGGCATGGACGGAGATGTCCTCTTCGGGGGTTTTCAGGGCGACCGCTGCGGATCGGGTCGGGCGGCGGAGCCGGCGATCAGGGAGCCTGCTTGGGGAATTCGCGCAGGGCGGGCTCGTTCACGTAGCGGCCGCCGGTGATGTACTTGGCGGCGATCATGTCCCATTGGCCGGAGGTCAGCAGGTTGTCGAGCCCGACGTTGAGGACCGACTGCAGCTCGCTGTTGCCCTTGCGGACGGTCCAGGCGATCGGCAGGAAGTTCACAGGCCGGTCGTTGAACAGCATCTTCACGCCCGGCTGCTGTTCGGTGAAGCGGGTGGCGGTGAACAGGTCCTCGAAGCTGGCGTCGGCGCGGCCGGCCGCCACCTCCATGAAACCCGCGGTCAGGTTGCCGCCGGCCAGCGAGGTCAGCTTGGCGTTGGGGATGGTGCGGCGCACGAAGTCCTCGGCGGCCGTGCCCTGGACCACGGCGATGCGCACGTCCGGCTTGTTCATGTCGGCCAGCGAGGCGAAGCGCGCCTCGTCGTTCTTCACCACGGCCACGCTGCCGAGATAGAAGATCGGCTTGGTGAAGTCGACGACGGTGGCGCGCTTGACGGTGGCGAAGGTCGCGCCGATGGACATGTCGAACTGGCCGGCCTGCAGCCCGGCGACGAAGTTCGCCCAGGTCGTCTCGATGAAGACCGGGCGGACGCCCATCTGCTCGGCGATGGCGCGCGCCGCGTCCACATAGAATCCGGTCAGCTCGCCCGTCTTGGGGTCCTTGGCGGTGCCGGGCGGGGAGGGGATGTAGCCGATCTTCAGCTCGCCCTGCCGGACGATCTTCTCGACCTCGCCGGCGGCCTGGGCCTTGACGGCGCCGAAGGTCACCAGGGCGCCAACCACCAGCGACGAGATCAGCGTGCGGAATGCGGACATGTTCAGCCTCTTCAATGCAGGACGCGGGCAAGGAACGCGCGGGTCCTCGCGTTGTCCGGGTTGGTGAAAATCTTGCCTGGTGGTCCCTCTTCGACAATTCGGCCGCCTTCCATGAAGACGACCCGGCTCGCGACGTCGCGCGCGAAGCTCATTTCGTGGGTGACGATCACCATGGTCATGCCTTCGGCGGCGAGTTCGCGCATGGTGGTCAGCACCTCGCCGACCAGTTCGGGGTCAAGCGCCGAGGTCGGCTCGTCGAACAGCATCAGGCGCGGGCGCATCGCCAGGGCGCGGGCGATCGCGGCGCGCTGCTGCTGCCCGCCCGACAGCTTGGTCGGACGGACGTCGCGCTTGTCGGCCAGCCCAACCTTGGCGAGAAGCTGCTCGGCGTGGCGGACCGCTTCGTCGCGCGCGACGCCCTTGACCTGGATCGGCCCCTCGATGACGTTCTGAAGCGTCGTCATGTGGGGGAACAGGTTGAAGTTCTGGAACACCATGCCCATTTCGGCGCGCAGCCGGTTGGTCTGGCGCTCGGTGGCCAGCCGCCGCTGGCCGCTGGCCTCGACGTAGCCGACCAGTTCGTCGCCGAAGCGGACCTCGCCTTCGTCGTAGCGTTCCAGAAAGTTGATGCATTTCAAAAGCGTGCTCTTGCCGGAGCCGCTGGGTCCGATGATCGCCACGACGTCGTGGGGCTGCACGTCGAGATCAATGCCGCTCAGGACGCGCGCGCTGCCGTAGCTCTTCCCGAGGTTGGTGATGCGCAGCATAGGGGAAACTCCACCGGAGGATCGTGCGAGGATCGGTCAGGCCCGCATCTTCAGGCGCCGTTCCAGGCGCTGCGACAACCAGATCCAAGGATAGGTGATGAAGAAGAAAAAGATCGCCAGAAAGGTATAAACTTCAAGAGGGCGGTAGGTTGTGGCGATGAGGTTGTTGGATTCTTGAAGAAGCTCGTAGACCGCGATCATCGAGCCGAGCGTCGTCAGCTTCATCAGATTGGCGAATTCGTTGATCAGAGGCGGAATCATCTTCTGTCCGGCCTGAGGCAGGATGATGCGGCGGAGCGCCGTAAAGTGATTCATGCCGATGGACTTGGCAGCGAGAAACTGGCCGGTGTCCACTGCGTTGATGCCGGCCCGCACGATCTCCGACACATAGGCTCCGGAGTGGATGCCGAGGGCGATGATGATCGAGGTCATCGCGCTGAGCTGGTAACCGAAGATGATTGGGAAGCAGTAGTAGAGCCAGACAATCTGCACGAGCGCCGGAGTCGCGCGAATCATCTCGACATAGATGGATGTGACGGATCTTACAAAGACACCAGATGATTCCCGGCTCACGCCGACCAAGAGGCCGATGAACAAGCCGATGACAGACGACAGTAACGTTATCTGAAGAGTCGTGATAGCTCCGCGCGCAAAAATCGGCCAATACTCAAGTATTATGGCGAATTGCCATTCGTACCCCATCGCCGGTGCCCCTGTTCATAGTCTGGCTTTGTCGTCAGACCTAATTTTGAATGGCATTCAAAATGCTTGATTGATTTGGCACTGTCAATGGGGTTTCGCGATGCGTGGGGCATCGGTTTCCTTCTTTTCGATAATCAATCTGTAGTTGTAAAAAAGACGGAGGCTGCTGCGACTATGCCCGCCGTCATGCCCACTTTGCAGCGATGGATTGAATGACCGGTCCCCAGGAACTCCTTGGTCCTGGGTTTGCGTCCGCCGAGCAAGGAGACGGACATGAAGAAGAGCCGGTTCTGCGAGGAGCCGATTATTGGAACCCTGCGCGAGCAGGAAGCCGGCAGGCCAACGGCGGAGCTCTGCCGCAAGCACGGGATCAGCGAGACGACCTTCTCCCGGTGGACGGCGAAGTACGGCGGTCCGGAGGTGTCGGAAGCCAAGCGGCTGAAGACGCTGGAAGACGAGAACAGCCTCGCCGGCGCTTCGCCGATCAAGGTCGCCACGCGGATGTCACCGGAGGCGGGGCCGGGGCATGCCCCGATTGCCATCAACGCCCGGTCAGCGCATCACATGAGAGGACGCCCACTCTGAGCGGAGGACGCTCGGGGAGCAGGTCATCAGATGTCGGCCATTGCTTGCTGAATGGTTTCATTGAGTTTGTCCGGCTCATACGGTTTCCGGAGCAACGGCCCAATTGCGTGTGGAGACGGGGTGCGCTCCATGTCGGCGTACCCCGTTGCATAGATTACCTTAATGCTCGGGCGAAGAGCGCGAACGCGTTCCGCCAAAGCAAAGCCGTCAAGGCCAGGCATGCGAATATCTGTAAACAGGACATCGATGCGGGGCTCGTCACGAATGTGCTCCAGAGCCTCCTCCGCCGATCCTGCGTCGATCACGCGGTATCCCATGTCCTCGATAAGGTCGACGGTCATCATGCGGACCAAAGCCTCGTCCTCCACCACAAGTACGGTCGCTGGAGTGACGGGGTTGAGTCGATTGGTCTCCATGCGCCTACTCCACCACCGGCAAGAACAACGTGATGATCGTACCTTCGCCGACCCGGCTCGCGACGCTCGCGTGCCCACCCGATTGGCTGGCGAATCCATACACCTGACTTAGGCCCAATCCGGTTCCCTCTCCAGGCGGCTTCGTGGTGAAGAATGGCTCAAACACCCGCTCCACAATGCTTGGCGGCATACCGGACCCGCTGTCAATTACCCGTAGACTGACGTAACGGCGATCCGGCCTGAGATGCCGTTCGGCTGGTGGTTCCAGGGCTGCGGGCCGCGTTTCAAACCTTAGCGTGCCGCCGTTTGGCATCGCATCACGGGCGTTGATCGCCAAGTTCAACAGGGCCGCTTCCAATTCCGCACGGTCGACCAGGATTGGTGGAACGTCGCCCAGGTCGAGGTCCACGCGGACGTTCTCGGGAAAGGCGCGCCCGAGTACCGGAACGAGGTTTGCCAGCCGCTCGTTCACGTCGAGGGGCTGCGGGTCCAAGCGCTGACGCCGCGCAAACGACAGGAGTTGACGGGTCATAAGCGCGCCCCGCTCGATCGCTTCGGTCGCATGATCGAGAACGTTGCGCAAAGCGGGATCGGCGGTGCGACGGCCGACCAGATGAACGGCGCCTCGCAACACCATCAGAAGGTTGTTGAAGTCATGGGCAACTCCTGACGTCAATTGGCCAAGCGCCCGCATGCGTTCGGCATCATGATGCGCCTCGGCTGCCGCACGCCGGAGCTGCGTCATGGTCAGGTTTGCTCGCACGCGTGCGATGAGTTCTCGCGAAGAAAAGGGTTTGATCAAATAGTCGTCTGCACCTGCGTCCAGCCCCTCGACACTCGCCTCCTCACCAGCGCGGGCGGAAAGGAGCACCACCGGAATATCCTGCGTAGCTGGAGCGCTGCGCAACGCTGTCAACAGGCCAAACCCGTCCAGTCGCGGCATCATCACGTCGCTGAGCACCAGATCGGGCCGGGCCTCTCGGATCGCTTCAAGCGCCTCCACGCCATCGCAGGCGGTGCCCACGGTGAAGTCGGAGCCGAGAAGCCGGACGACGTAGTCGCGCATATCGGCGTTGTCGTCGACCACGAGGATGTAGCCGCCCATGCCACCATTCCCAACGTCCGGCGACGTGACGGCGGATGCTGGGGATGAAGCGCTTCGTCCGCCCCACCGGCTTGCTTCGGCCAGGAACGCCTCGGCCCGAATCGGCGTAGGGGTTTCGATCTTCGCCAGCGGATTGCCCGGCTTCCCTTGGTCATCTATGGCGTTCGTCGCATGCTCTTCCCCTGCTTCCCAGGGCAACGTGACCATAAAGGTCGATCCTTGGCCGACCACACTGGTGACCTCCGCGTCGCCACCATGCAAACGCGCCAGCTCGCGCACCAGCGCCAAGCCGATGCCGGTCCCCTCGTGCGTCCTCCCCTGCGCCGATGTGACACGGTGAAAGCGGTCGAAAATCCGCTCGTGCTCTTCGGGGGCAATGCCGGTTCCCGTATCGCCCACCTCAAGCGCAACGCCGTTCGACAGGCTCGTCAATCGGACGGTGATGGTGCCGGACAACGTATATTTCAGCGCATTCGACAGAAGATTGAGAACGATCTTCTCCCACATGTCACGGTCGACCGCGACCAGCCGAGGCAGCCTTTCGCATTCCACCCCGAAGCGCAAACCAGCCGTTTCGATCGCCGAGCGAAAAGAGCCAGCTATGTCGGTGGTAAAGGCGGCAAGATCCGTAGGCTCGAACTTGGCCTGTGCCCGCCCCGCCTCAATCCGTGAGAAATCAAGCAGCGAATTGACCAGTTTCAGCAGGCGCAGGCCGTTGCGGTGGATCGTGTGCAACAAAGCGCGATCAGCCTCATCCCATGCCGCCGCTTTGGGCAAAAGGTCTTCGAGAGGCCCGAGCAGCAAGGTCAACGGCGTCCGGAATTCATGGCTGACGTTGGAAAAGAAGACCGTCTTTGCACGGTCCAACTCCGTCAGGGCATCGGCACGCCGCCGTTCCGCTTCATAAGCCAATGCGTTGCTGAGCGTAACCGCAATCTGGCCAGCCAAGAGCTGCAAAAAGGACCGGTGGCCATCATCAAGGGCCCGGTTCGGGCTGGTGCCGGTGACAAGCACGCCGATCGGTGCGCCGTGCCCGGACCCGCCGATCGGCTGACTGACCGCAACACGGGTTGGGTCGCCCCACGGGCCTCCCGGCCGGGTCAGATGGTGATCAATGTCGTCGAGCACCACCATCTCACCCGCCATGGCGCGACGCAGTCCCCACGGATCGGGACCGTCGTCATGGAGGTGGATTGCGCGCGATGCGAGCGGATCGGTCGCAGGAAGCCCCACCACACTGTGGAGCACGATTTCATCCCCATCCGGATCACGCAGGTACAGAAGCATGAACGGCACGTCGAGGGGATGTTCGGCGACAATCGCCGCCGCCTCGCGGCACGCCAGATCGACGCTCCGCGTCTCTCCAGCCTTCGATGCCAAGTCGCGCAGCAACGCAACCCTCCGCTCCCCCACGATTTGCAGCGTGACTTCGCTGCACACCGCCAACATGCCCACGATCCGACCGTCGTCATCCTCCGCCGGCGCGTGCGACACACTGAAATAGGCCTCCTCGCGGTAACCGGCGCGCTCAAGCAGCAGCAGCAGAGCCGGCGTCCAATTGGCAACACCCGAGCGCATGACCTCGTCGATCATCGGGCCCAGCGTGTCCCAGGCCTCGGCAAGCGTGATCCGGATATCGCTTCCCAGGGCATCTGGGTGCTTGTCGCCGATCAGTTGCGCATAGGCGTCGTTGTAGAATTGGGTGAACTCCGTCCCCCAGGTCAGGATCATCGGATAACGGGAGGTAAGGAGGGTGCGGACCGTGGCTTTCAGACTTTGCGGCCACTTTTCGACCGGACCGACCGGCGTGCGGGACCAGTCGAACTCGCGCATCAAGGCTGCGATCGCTCCAGGTCGATCGAACAATCCTCTCTTACTCTGAATGCGGTTGTTCATTTCCTGTCACGGTCCGCGCTCAAACAGCAGGCTTATATGGGAATGAGGACGCTTGAGGAAAGGCGACAAGCGATAAGCTGCGCTGCATAGAACCGCTCCGAGCCCGTTTGAGAAAGAGGGCGGGCACGATCAAGTTGTGAGGCCCTGGGGCATGATGGAACTTATGGCGACGTAGATCTGCCTTCGGAGACGTCGATACGGGCCCTTAGGAGCGCGGCCAGCGTCGTCGTCCGCAATGCGGCCGTATCAATCGGAAGACCGGCGCGCTCAATGCCTGCTTCGATCTGGTGCGCCCATGCCTCAGCGTCAGCCTTCTTGGTGAATGTGCGGCTGATTGGGATGCCCTTCACGCCAAACCTGACCTGCCACTTTGTGCCGCGTTTACGGAACGAAGCCATGTCGAAAATACCGTCACTGTGACCACAGCGTGACGGATTGGTTTTTTGGCAATTTCCGGATTCTGCCCCAAGCGTCCAACCAATTGGAATGCTTGGGAAATCGCTGGCGGACCCGAATGGATTCGAACCATCGGCCTCTGCCTTCGGAGGGCAGCGCTCTATCCAGCTGAGCTACGGGTCCGTCATCAGCGGAGGCGCACCATAGCGAAAAGCCCGACCGAGTGCAAACACTCCTTTCGACATTTTTTCACACCCCGCCGGGGCCACTCACCCGCTCCTATTTCGCGGCCAGGAGGTTGCGGTTGCGGTCGGCGCCGCTCGCCAGAGGCTGCTTGGGATTTTCGATCCAGGCGGCGATGTCGTTGACCACCACCTGCCCCTTCAGGTCGCGCAGCAGCATGTGCCAGCCGTCGGGATACACCGCCACCACATGCCGTCCGCCGGCCTCGAACTCCTGGACCGCGCGGTTGACCGGAGTCTTCGGCAGCACCTCCTCATGGGCGCCGTAAAGCACGAGGGACGGCACCGACAGATGGCCGCAGGCGGTCAGGGCCGTGCCCATCAGGTCGGTCAGGCCCTCCAGCGCGTCGACGCGGGAGCCCTTGATGACCAGCGGGTCGCGGCCCAGGGCGCGCAGCATCTCGATGTTGTCGGACGCCTGGATCTTCAGGTCCTTCGGCGGGTGCACCACCATCCCCGGGACCGTGTTGTAGCTGAGCCAGAGCAGCGCCCTTGGGAAGAAGCCCATCGCGTCGCGGCCCCAGACGGCGGGGGCGACCAGGATCGTGCCGTTGACGTCAGGCGGATGAGCGCTGGTCATCGTCGCCAGCACCACGGCACCGCCCATGCTCTCGCCCATCAGGTAGACCGGCAGGCCAGGGTGGCGGGTGTGGATCTGCGAGACGGCCGTCTTCAGGTCGGCCACCAGCGTGTCGGTGCCCGGCCAGATGCCGGTGTTCCGCGTGGCGCCGAAGCCGCGCTGGTCGTAGGCGTAGACCGCGATCCCCCGCGTGGCGAGGCTGCGCCCGGCCCCGTCGAAGGCGTTGGAGTAGTCGTTGTAGCCGTGCAGGGCCAGAACCACCGCCCGCGGCGCCCCGCCTTCGGGCAGCCAGCGCCGCAGCGGCAGCTCGAAGCCGTCGGCGGCGATCAGGGCGCGGTCGGTCAGGGCCGGCTGGGTCACGGGCAAACCCATCGGCTGGTAGGCCGCGGTGCAGCCGGACAACAGAAGGCCGATCCCGACGATCAATCGCGCCACCCGGCCGGCCGCCCTACGCCGCATCGTGCGCGATCTCCTTGCGGGCGTGCGCGCCGCCGGTCAGTTGCAGGAAGATGTCCTCCAGATCCGATTCCTCGGTGCTGAGATCGACGACTCCCAGCCCCGCCCCGGCCAGGGCGGCGAGGATGCCGTCCACCCTCTGGCGGCTCGGCTGGTAGCGGACGATCAGGCGCCGCGGCTCGGCCAGTTCGGCGGTGAAGGCGGACAGTTCCGCCGGCACGGCGTCCAGGTCGCGGTCGACCAGAACGGTCAGCGCCTTGGCGTCCACCCGGCGGAGCAGAGTGGCGGTCGGCTCGCAGGCCACCACCGTGCCGTGGTTGATGATGGCGATGGAGTCGCACAGCTCCTGCGCCTCCTCCAGATAATGGGTGGTCAGCAGCACCGTCGACCCCTCGCGGTTCAGCTTGCGCACATGCTCCCAGAGTTGGATGCGCAGTTCCACGTCCACGCCGGCGGTCGGCTCGTCCAGCACCAGGACGGGCGGGGTGTGCACCATGGCCTTCGCCACCATCAGCCGCCGCTTCATGCCGCCCGACAGCGACCGCGCGTAGGCGTCGGCCTTGTCGCGCAGACCCACGGCTTCCAGAAGCTCCTCGGTACGGCGTTCGGCCTTGGGCACGCCGTAGAGGCCGGCCTGAAGCTCCAGCATTTCCCGCGGGGTGAAAAAAGGGTCCATGTTCAGTTCCTGGGGGACCACGCCGATCGACGCCCGCGCCTGGCGCGGATGGGCGTCGATGTCGGTTCCCCAGATCGAAACCGTGCCGCCGGTCTTGTTGACCAGCCCGGCCATGATGTTGATGAGCGTGGACTTGCCCGCCCCGTTCGGCCCCAGCAGCCCGAACACCGCCCCGCGTGGAATCGCCAGGTCGATGCCCTTAAGGGCTTGTTTCGGGCCGGCCTTGCCGGCGGCCTGATAGGTCTTGGTGAGGCCGCGCACCTCCACGGCGTAGGCGGGGACGGCGTGGGTGGGCAAGGTGGCGGCGGGCAGGGCGGCGGCGTTCAGCGGGGCGTGCGCAACCATGGAATCGAAAGGGCCTTTCCGGTCGTGCCCCGAGTCCGAACCCCCAGGGGCGATCACTGTCCAATCACTTGATCCGTCCGGCGCGTTGGGTATGATCCGACCCCGCGCGCGTGCCTCATTCGGTGGGCATCTTAACGATGGCGTTAACGCGCGCGTGTGTCAAAGTGGAGGATGTCTGCCATGCAGCCAATTGAAACGATCGAAGTCGAGACCCTGACCGTCGGATGCGACGGTGGCGGCGGCGCGCTCGGCCACCCGCTGGTCTACCTGACGCTGAGCGCCGAGGGGAAGGTCGAATGCCCCTACTGCTCGCGTCATTTCGTCCTGAAGGAAGGCGCCAAGACGGGCACGCACGGGCACTGAGCCCGGCGGCGCCTCTTACAGGGCGGAAACCCCGCGCACAGCAAGGGCCGGAGCGATCCGGCCCTTTTTGTTTGCCGGCGGTCCGAACCGGTGGTTCAGCTCGATTCTGTGGCCTTTCCGCCACCCGACGCTGTGGCGATGCAACGTCCGGGCGGGGTGGGTCATATGCCTCTTTTATTGCAATTGTGAAAAATATAAAACGAACCGCCTTGACGCGCGTCGCGATACGCCTTCTACTTTTTTGCGGCGCAAAAGAGGCGCCCATCGCAATTGCCCGCTCAGGTCCTTCGCATGCTTTTTCCTGAGGCCAACGCTCTCGCGCCAGATGAGGCCCGGTCCATGAGCCAAGAGACGGAAGAGCAATACAGAAGTATTTTCGAGAACGCGGTCGAAGGCATTTACCAGACCACGGTGGACGGGCGTTATCTGCGGGTCAATCCGGCGCTGGCGCGGATCTACGGCTACCGGTCGCCGGTCGACCTGATCGACAACCTGACGGACATCGCCGGCCAGCTCTACGTCGATCCCGGCAAGCGCGAGGCCTTCGCCCGCCTGATGGCCGAGCGCGACGTGGTGCAGAGCTTCGAGGCGCGGGTCTTCCGCAACGACGGCTCGATCATCTGGATCTCGGAGAACGCGCGCTGCGTGCGCGATCCGCAGGGCCGCATCCGCTATTACGAAGGCACCGTCCAGGACATCACCGAGCGCAAGCAGCACGAGGAGAAGATCCGGCTGCTCGCCACCGTCTTCGACAGCGTGGCCGACGGCATCCTGATCGTGGACCCCGACCTGTCGGTGCAGGCGGTCAACCCGGCCTACGAGGTGATGACCGACTTCCAGCGCGAGGAGCTTCTCCACCGCCCGCTGGTGATCTTCGCCCCCGGCTCGCACGAGCGCGCCTTCATCGACGACATCTGGCGCACCGCGCGCACGGAGGGGCGCTGGCAGGGCGAGGTGACCAGCTTCCGTCATTCCGGCGACGCCTTCGCGGCCTCGCTGTCGGTCACGGCGGTGCGCGCGCCGGGCGGCGCGCTGGAGCATTACGTGCTGACGCTCGCCGACATCAGCCAGCGCAAGTACCAGGAACACCAGATCCGCTACCAGGCCAGCTTCGACCGGCTGACCGACTTGCCCAACCGCTGGCTGGTCTGCGAGCGGCTGGAGGAGGCCATCGCGCGCGCCCAGCGCATGCGCACCAAGGTGGCCGTGGCCTTCCTCGACCTCAACCGCTTCAAGCAGGTCAACGACACGCTGGGCCACCACGCCGGCGACGACCTGCTGAAGCTGGTGGCCAAGCGCCTGCGCAACTGCACCCGCGTGTCCGACACGGTGGGCCGGCTGGGCGGCGACGAGTTCCTGATCGTGGCGCCCGACGCCGTGGACCGCGCCGCCGGCGCCCGGCTGGTCGAGAAGGTTCTCTATTCGATGGGCGAGCCCTTCGCCGTTCACAATCAGGAACTCTTCTGCGGCGCCTCGATCGGCGTCGCCTTCTTCCCCGACGACGGCGAGACGGCGGACCAGCTCCTGCGCAACGCCGACCTCGCCATGTACCACGCCAAGCGCAACCCGGAATGCAAGTTCGTCTTCTACGAGGCGGGCATGCGCGAGCGCACCGGCTTCACGCTGGGGCTGGAAAGCGACCTGCGCCGCGCCGCCGCGACGGGCGAGGAGTTCGCGCTGCATTTCCAGCCCAAGGTGGACATGCCGCAGCGCGGCTTCCACCGGGTGATCGGGGCGGAGGCGCTGATCCGCTGGCACCACCCGGTGCGCGGCCTCGTCAGCCCGGCGGAGTTCATCCCGCTGGCCGAGGAGACCGGCCTGATCTGGGAGATCGGCGCCTGGACCCTGAGGGAGGCCTGCGGCCGGTTGGCCGGCTGGCTGGCCGCGGGGCTGGACATCGCGTCGGTGTCCGTCAACCTGTCGCCGCGCCAGTTCCAGGACGCGCGTCTGGTGAACTTCGTCCGCGACGTGGTGGACCGCAGCGGCGTGCCGCCCGAGCGGCTGGAACTGGAGCTGACCGAGGGCGCCATGATCGGCGACATCGAGAAGGCGGTGACCATCCTGCACGGGCTGAAGGGGATCGGCATCCGCCTGTCCATCGACGATTTCGGGACCGGCTATTCCTCCCTGGCCTATCTGAAGCGGTTCCCGATCAACACGCTGAAGATCGACCGCAGCTTCGTCCGCGACATCGTTCAGTCGTCCACCGACCCGGCCATCGTCAACACCATCGTTAATCTGGCCGACAGCCTGGGCTTCGACACCATCGCCGAGGGGGTGGAGACGGAGGAGCAGGCGGACATGCTGCGCCGCCAGCGCTGCACGCGCATCCAAGGCTTCCTGATCAGCCGCCCGCTGGACGTGGACGCCTTCCAACGCTTCCTGGTGGAGAACGCCGGGTAAAGCGGCTCCCCGGCCGGCCGCTGTCCGATTGGAGCGGCTTGGCGGGAAGCCGCGCCCCGTCAGTTGCCGAGCTTGTTGGTGTCGAGCACAATCATCGCCACGCCGATCTTCTCCTTGCTGGCCGGATCGAGCACGGGAACGCTGACCTCGGTCAGCATGGCGTTCGTCTCGGCGTCTTTTTCAGGGTCGGTCATGTAGAGGTTGGAGCCACCACTGTAGACCTTCTGCCACTTCGGCTCGTCGCCCTGCCAATAGTCGGAGGTGCCGCCGGTCTGGGCCACGTTCAGGCCGCGGTTGTCCATCAGCAGGATTTCCACGATTCGGCCGTTGCTCTTGTCCGTCACCTCCTTCAGGCGCTTGGTCACGGCGTTGGCGGCGATCTTGTCGTAGGTCGGGTTGGCGGACTTGGCCTTGGCCGCCGCCTTCCAGTCGTTGTCCATGGCGTCGATCTTGGCTTGGTCGAGGCCCTTGTTCTGAGCGTTCTGAGCCTTGACGGCATCGACCACCGCCGGATCGGCGAGCCAGGTCTGGGTCTGCGGGCTCACCGTCTTGCGGACGTTGGCTTCCAGGGCGGGGTCGGCGGCGTAGGCCGGCAGGGTGCCGAGCACGGCCAGGACCGCCGCGGTGGACAGCAGCAGGGAAAAGCGTTTGGACATCGATTCCTCCCAAGGTTGATCCGCCCGCGGGCCGTCTTTGCGGCCTGTGCTTCGTGGGCGCAGAACCATAGGTCCCGCTTCATCCCGACCGTCAGAGGATTGCGTGATTTATTCCGTTTAGCGGAAAATCAGTGGGGCCAACCATTGTTGTCCTTGAAGCGCCCGACGGGAATTTCTTCGGGTTGGACCATCGTGGCGTCACGGCCAAAGAAAAAGGCCCTCCCCCCGGCTGGAGGAAGGGCCTTTCCGGTCCGGTGGCGGGTTACCAGGCCGGGACCACCGCACCCTTGAAGCGGTCGAGGATGAACTGCTTCACCTCGTCGCTCTGGTACACCTTCACCAGCGTGGCGACCCACGGCTTGTCCTGGTCGGCCTTCCGGACGGCGATGACGTTGGCGTAGGGGCTCTCGCTGGCCTCGCGGGCGATGGCGTCCTTGTTCGGGTCCAGGCCGGATTCCATGGCGAAGTTGGTGTTGATGACCGCCACGGTCACGTCGTCCAGCGAGCGCGGGAGCTGGGCGGCGTCCAGTTCCAGGATCTGGAGCTTCTTCGGGTTCTCGGCGATGTCGAGCGGCGACGCCTTCAGGCCGGCGCTCTCCTTCACCTTCAGCAGCCCCTTGGCCTGGAGCAGCAGCAGGGCGCGGCCGCCGTTGGTCGGGTCGTTGGGAATGGAGACCTTGGCGCCGTCGGGCAGCTCGTCCAGGCTCTTCACCTTCTTCGAGTAGACGCCCATCGGGAAGATCACCGTCTTGGCGACGCTGACCAGCTCGTAGCCGCGGTCCTTCACCTGGTTGTCCAGGTAGGGCTGGTGCTGGAAGGAGTTGGCGTTCAGGTCGCCCTGGGCCAGCGCCTGGTTCGGGATGACGTAGTCGGAGAACTCCAGAACCGTCAGGTCGAGGCCCTCCTTGGCGGCCAGCGGCTTGACCTTCTCGAAGATCTGGCCGTGCGGGCCGGGGGTGACGCCGATCTTCAGGGCTTCGGCCGACGCGCCGACGGCGGTCGCCAGGGTCGCGATGCCGGCCACCAGACCAAAGGCCGCGCCGAGCACACGGGTACGGAACATCTCCAACTCCTCAGGACTTCAGGTTGCGTTTGTTGACGCGGCGGGCGATCCAGTCGCCCGTCGATTGAACGATCTGCACCAGCACGATCAGCACGATCACCACGGCCAGCATGACCTCCGGCAGGAAGCGCTGGTAGCCGTAGCGGATGCCGAGGTCGCCGAGGCCGCCGCCGCCGACAGCACCCACCATGGCCGAATAGCCGATCAGGCTGACCACCGACAGCGTCAGGCCGAGCGCGATGGCGGGCATCGCCTCCGGCAGCAGGACCTTGCGGATGATCTGGAAGGGCGTGGCGCCCATGGACTGCGCCGCCTCGATCAGGCCGCGGTCGACCTCGCGCACGGCGCCCTCGACGATGCGGGCGATGAAGGGCACGGCGGCGACCGTCAGCGGCACGATGGCTGCGGCGGTGCCGATGGAGGTGCCGGCGATCAGCCGGGTGAAGGGAATGATCGCCACCACCAGGATGATGAAGGGGGTGGAGCGCGTCATGTTCACCAGCACGCCGGCGATCCGGTTGAAGGCGAGGTTCTGCAACAACTCCCCCCGGCCGGTGACGGCCAGGAGCACGCCCAGCGGAAGGCCCAGCGCCGTGCCGAGAAGGCCCGACACCGCCACCATGTAGAGCGTGTCGAGAAGCGCCTTAAACAGCAGCGCGTAGATTTCCGGGGACAGCATGACCGAGCACCTCGACACCGAGCTTGTTGACGTTCAGGAGGCTGATGGCCGCCTCGATGGACTGCGGGTTGCCGATGGCCTCCACCACCAGCGTTCCGAAGGGCGCGCCCTGGATCTCGTCGATCTGGCCGTGCCAGATGTTCAGGTCCAGGTTCAGCTTGCGGCTGATCGCGCTGATGACCGGGGAGGTCGCGCGCTCCCCCGTGAAGGTGATGCGCAGCACCATGTTCGACCCCGGCACCGGCGTCGCCGACAGGCGGGCGCGCAGACTGTCCGGGATGCCGCGGTTGATGACCGGGTCGACGAAGGTCTTCGTCGTCTCGTGCTTGGGGTGCGCGAAGATGTCGAAGACCGGCCCCTGCTCGATGATCCGTCCGTTCTCCATCACCGCCACCTTGTGGCAGATCTCCTTGATGACGGCGATCTCGTGGGTGATCAGGACGATGGTCAGCCCCAGCCGCTTGTTGATGTCGGCCAGCAGGTGGAGAATCTGGGTCGTCGTCTCCGGATCGAGGGCGGAGGTCGCCTCGTCCGACAGCAGCACCTTGGGCTTGCTGGCCAGCGCGCGGGCGATGCCGACGCGCTGCTTCTGCCCGCCCGACAGCTCCGCCGGGTAGCGGTCGCGCTTGTCGGTGAGGCCGACGAGGTCGAGCAGCGGCTCCACCGTTTCGCGGATCTGCGCCTTCGCCACTCCGGCCAGTTCCAGCGGCAGGGCGACGTTGTCGAACACCGTGCGCGAGGACAGCAGGTTGAAGTGCTGGAAGATCATGCCGATGCTGTGCCGCGCGGCGCGCAGTTCGCGCGGCGACAGGGCGGTGACGTCCACCCCGTCGACCAGCACGCGGCCCGACGTCGGCTTCTCCAGCAGGTTCACGGTGCGCAGCAGCGTGGATTTGCCGGCGCCCGAACGGCCGATGATGCCGTAGATCTCGCCGCGCCCGATGGTCAGGTCGATGTCGGCGAGCGCCTGGACCGGCTGCCCGGTGCCGCGGGACGGGTAGGTTTTCTGAAGCTGTTCGAAGGTTATCATACGCTCTTGGCCTCCCGACGTGCGCCCAGATCGCGGGCGGCGTCGCGCAGGACGGTCTTCTGGATTTTACCGGTCGATGTCTTCGGCAGGTCGCTGAACACAACGGTGCGCGGCACCTTGTAGTGCGCAATGCGGTCGCGGCACCATTGAATTATGTCGGACTCAGAGGGGCGCTCCGCGCCGGGCTTCACCGTCACGAAGGCGCAGGGGCTCTCCCCCCAACGGTCGTCGGGGCGGGCGACCACGGCGGCCTCCAGAACGGCGGGGTGCCGGTACAACGCTTCCTCCACCTCCAGGGACGAGATGTTCTCGCCGCCGGATATGATGATGTCCTTGCTGCGGTCCTTCACCTCGATATAGCCGTCGGGATGCAGGACGCCCAGATCCCCGGTGCGGAACCAGCCGTCCTTCAGCGCCTCCTTGGTCGCCGCGGGGTTCTTCAGATAGCCCTTCATCACCGTGTTGCCGCGCAGCGCGATCTCGCCGATGGTCTGGGCGTCGGCGGGCACCGGCCGGCCGGTTTCGCGGTCGAGCACGGTCGCGTCCTCCACCGCGACGTGGTTCACCCCCTGCCGCGCGAATTGCAGCGCCAGCCCGTCGGCGTCGAGGTCCTCCCAGCCGGCCTGCGGCGCGCAGACGGTGGCCGGGCCGTAGCATTCGGTCAGCCCGTACATGTGCACCACCTCGAAGCCCAGCGCCGCCATGCCGGCGAGAACCGCGGAGGGCGGGGCGGCGCCGCCGGTGCCCACGATGACGCGGCGGGGGGCGGGGCGCCGCACCGGTGCCGGGGCGTGGATCAGCATGTTCAGCACGATCGGCGCGCCGCACAGATGGGTGACGCCCAGCTCCGCGATAGCGTCGAAGATCGCCGCCGGCTCCACCCGGCGCAGGCAGACATGGGTGCCGCCCGCGGCGGTGACCGCCCAGCTGTAGGTCCAGCCGTTGCAGTGGAACATCGGCAGCGTCCACAGGAAGACGCTGTCGGGCCGGACGTTCAGGGTGAAGGCGTTGCCCAGCGCGTTCAGATAGGCGCCGCGGTGGTGGTAGACGACGCCCTTGGGGTTGCCGGTGGTGCCGCTGGTGTAGTTCAGCGCGATGGCCTGCCACTCGTCGTCCGGCCCGCGCCAGGGGGCGGGGTCGGCGGCGGCGAGGAAGTCCTCATACTCCACCACACCCAGCGACGGCGCGTCGGGCGCCTGCTCGTCGGCGACCTCCACCACCGTGATCGGGCGCTCCGTCCGGGCGAGCGCCGCCTTGGCGACCGGCGACAGCTCGCGGTCCACGATCAGGAGCGTCGTCTCGCTGTGGTCGAGGATGAAGGCGATGGCGGCGGCGTCCAGTCGGGTGTTCAGCGCGTTCAGCACCGCCCCGGCGAGCGGCACCGCGTAATGGGCCTCCAGCAGCGCCGGGACGTTGGGCGCCAGCACCGACACCGTGTCGCCGCGCCTCACGCCGGCCCGCAGCAGCGCCCCGGCGAAGCGTCGCACCCGGTCGTGGAACTGCGCGTAGGTGATGGTGCGGCGGCCGTGGCGGATGGCCGGCTTGTCCGGATAGACCTTCGCCGCGCGTTTCAGGAAGCTGAGCGGGCTGAGCGGGACGTGATTCGCGGGATCGGGGGCGAGGCCACGGTCGAAGATCGAGGCGGTGCGGCTGAACGGGCCGGTCATGACGGAGCTTCCTGAAAAGTCGAGGTTTTTGCCCGTTGATACCCCTCTCCCGCCCCGGGAGAGGGAAGGGGCCCGCGCAATGCGCGGGAAGGGTGAGGGTGCTGCCAACGGATCGGTGTTCGATTCTCGGCAGTACCCTCACCCGGCCCTTCGGGCCACCCTCTCCCGAGACGGGAGAGGGAACGGACAGGCCGCGCTCACCAAGTCGGGATGATGGTGCCGTTGAAGCGGGTGTTGATGAAGTCGCGCACCTCGGCGGAGCGGTAAAGCTCGATGAAGCGCTTGATCGCCGGGTCCTCGGCGCGGTCCTTGCGGACGGCCCAGACGAGGTGCCACTTCGACTGGTCGTCCTCCAGAACCAGCGCGGTCTTGGGAGTCAGCCCGGCCAGGACCGCGTAGTTCAGCGTGATGACCGAGGCGTCCACGTCGTCCAGCGAACGCGGAAGCTGGGCCGCATCCAGTTCCACCAGCTTGATCTTCTTCGGGTTGGACGCGATGTCGGCGATGGAGGTGTTCAGGCCCGCCCCATCCTTCAGCCCGATCACCCCGGCCTTGGCCAGCAGGAACAGGGCGCGGGCGCCGTTGGTCGGGTCGTTGGGGATGGAGACGCTGGCCCCCTCTTTCAGGTCGGCCAGCGCCGCGACCTTCTTCGCGTAGATGCCCATGGGCACGACGATGCTCTTGGCGATCGGCGCGATGTCGTAGCCGCGCTGCTTGATCTGATTGTCCAGGAAGGGCTGGTGCTGGAAGTTGTTGGCGTCGATGTCGCCGGACTGGAGCGCCGCGTTGGGCATGTTCCAGTCGGTGAACTCGATGACCTCCGCCTTCAACCCCTCCTTGGCGGCGATCTTCGCCGTGTATTCGAGGATCTCGCCATAGGGGCCGGCGGACACGCCGAGCTTCAGGGACGCGGCGCCGGCCCCGGTGGAGACGGTGAGAAGGGCAGCGGCGGCGATGGACGTGAGAAAGGCTTTCACGGAACGGGTCCTTTATGGGCAGTGTGGAATGGCTTTGTCGAACGATGGTGGCGTGTGAAATGCGGGCGCGCGATCAGCGCCGCCGCACGCCGGAGCGCCGGGCCGCCAGCTGCTGGGCGGCGCGCTCGGCCTGTCCGACGTTGCGGAAGGTCTTGCGGTCCAGGTCCTTGAAGGACCAGTCGGAGACGAAGAAGGTGAAGCCGCTCTGGCCGGCGACGACGATGCCGGCGGACCGGCCCTGGACCTCGATGGCGTAGGCGTTGGACGTGTTCATGACATGGTCTCCCTCGGCCCGCAGCGCTGCGGCGCGCGGGATTTTCATGCGGATCGGGTGCTGGACGGAACGGGTGGGCGCGCTGGGGTCAGCGGCGACACGAGGTGCTGCGCATTCGGCAACACAGGCCCGTCACGGCGCCGGTCCGATCGGCGGGGGAGGGGAGGGTCATCATGGTCATTCCGGTCACTCCTTCCAGAGTTCCACGACCGGTATCGTGGCGCTTTAGCGTTTGGTGACGCGGCGCAAGCTGGCGATCAAATTGCCGCGGGGCGCCCCCCTTGGGCGTCCGGCTTTTTATCTACAATGCGAGTGGGCATTCGGTCAAGGCAGAAAGTGAATTGATTTTGTGAAAATGCGTATACAGCAATTTTGCCTCGTTAAATTGGGCGCAAGACTCAGCGCTTCCCGTCCTCACTCGCCGTCTCCCGCGGGCGGCTCTGCGCGTAGTGCAGCGACAGGGCGCGAATCTGCTCCTCGGTCAGGTTGCGCACGGCGGCGCCCATGATCCTGGACAGCGGGGTGTCGCCGTGCGCGTCCCGCTGCCAGAGGCGGAGCTGGTCGGCGATGTAGCTGGCGTGCTGCCCGTCGAGGCGGGGGTAACGCGGGTCGCGGTCCGCACCATGGCAGCCGGAGCAGGCGGGCACCCCGGTGTCGCGGTCGCCGGACTCGGCCAGCCGGGCGCCCAGCTCCAGCAGGGCCGGATCGGCGTCGGCGGGCGCAGGGGGGAAAGGCGCCGCCGTCTGCCCGGCGTAATGGTCGGCGAGGCGGCGCAGGATCGACTCGTCCAGCCCGGCGGCCACCGGTTGCATGATGCCGCTGTTCCGTCCGCCCTCGGCATAGGCCTTCAGCGCGTGGAAGAGATACTCGGCGTTCTGGCCGGACAGGCGGGGGAAGGCGGCGGCGCTGTCCCCGCCGCCGCCGGCGCCGTCATAGCCGTGGCAGCGGGCGCAGTTGTCCAGCACCTCGCGGGCGGACCCGTCGAGCATCTGGAGGTCGGCCAGGGTCGAGCGGTCGCCGTCCGGCGGCGTCTCCCCGAAGGCGAGGCGGCGGTACTCCTCGGCGCTCATGCCGTCGAGCCGGCGCAGAAAGGCGGCCACCGCCCAGGGCTCGTCGTCGCGGGCCTGCGCGGGCCAAGCGGGCATGCCGGCGTATTTGATGCCGTTGTAGGTGATCCAGTACAGCTGCTTGTCCGTCCAGTCCCCGGTCTGCCCCGGCAGGAAGGGCGGGGTGGGCAGCATGTGACGGGAGATCGGGTTGCGTCCGACGTCCGGCGCGCCGTGGCAGGGGGCGCAGCCGTCCTCGTAATGGCCGGCGCCGCGCCGGATCAGCGCCGGGTCGTCGAGGTTGGGCGGATCGCTCACGAAGGCGGCGTGCGTCTCGATGGAGCTGCGCATCGCCATGCTGAAGAACCAGTGGACCGGCGGCCAGTGCTCCTTGCTGGCGGCGATGCTGTAGAGCCCCGACCAGGCGAACAGGAAGCCCCCCACCGCTTGGGCGCCCAGAACCAGCCCGATGATCGTCAGAACTCTGCGCATGGATGGGACGCTCCGCCGGTTGTGGGTGTTCGTCCCCGAGTGAATGCTCCCCCGCCGACCGAAGTTCCGGCGGAACCTGTGGCCTTGCCGTGAGTTTAGCCGTGCAACGACGCCGCCCGCCGCCGCGGGCCAACGCCGCGAGGGGGGTGCATGGACCGCAGGTCTGGCCGCAGCGAAGGACGCAGACGGAGCTGGCGGGGGGCGGCCCTGGCCGGCGGAATCGGGCTCCTGGCGGCCTGCGAGCGGGGTCCGCAGTCCGCGCTCCACCCCGCCGGGCGCAACGCCGAGGCGATCCTCGACCTGACGCTGATTCTCGTCGCCGGGGGCGGGGTCATCTTCCTTTTCGTCATGGCCCTGGCGGGGTACGCCGTCATCGCCCGGCCGGAACGCTTCCCGGGAGGCCGCGCCTGGATCATCGGCGGCGGCCTCGTTTTTCCCATCGTCACGCTGACCGCGCTCCAGGTCTACGAGTTCGCCGTGGCCCGGCAACTGTCGGACACCGGCGGGGTGGAGCCGCTGCGCATCGAGGTCACCGGATACATGTGGTGGTGGGAGGTCCGCTACCCCAACGTGCGGGTGGGGGAAGGCGGGGAGGTCCTGCGCACCGCCAACCGCCTCGTCATTCCGGCCGGGCGCCCGGTGGAGGTGGTGGTGACCGCGGCGGACGTGATCCACAGCTTCTGGGTGCCCAGCCTGGGCGGCAAGATGGACATGATCCCCGGCCACGAGAACCGGCTGATCCTGGTCGGGGAGCGGCCCGGCACCTACCGCGGCCAGTGCGCCGAATACTGCGGCGCCCAACACGCGCTGATGGCCTTCGACGTGGTGGTGGAGCCGCCCGAGCGCTTCGAGGAATGGCTGGCCGCCGAGCGCCGCCCCGCCGCCGAACCCGACGGGCCGCAGCAGGTCGCCGGGCGCGACGCCTTCCTGCGCGCCGGCTGCGGGTCCTGCCACACGGTGCGCGGCACGCCGGCCAACGGGGCGGCCGGGCCGGACCTGACCCATGTCGGCGGGCGCGGCGCGCTGGCCGCCGGGACGCTGCCCAACACGCCGGAGGCCCTGGCCGGCTGGATCGCCGGGTCGCAGCACATCAAGCCGGAGAACCGCATGCCGTCCTTCCCGATCTTGGGCGGCGACGATCTGCACGCCATCGCCGTCTGGCTGGAGAGCCTGAAATGACCCCCCCGCTCGATGATGCCGCCCTGCCCAGCCGCCTGCCGCGCCCGAAGGAGGAGCTGGAGGCTCTGAAGCGCGCCTGGAAACCGACCTCCGGCCTCGGCCTGCTGAAGGAGGTGAACAACAACATCATCGGGGTGATGTACATCGGCACGGCGCTGCTGTTCTTCGTCATCTCGGGCACGCTGGCGCTGGTCATGCGCACGCAGCTCGCCGTGCCGGAGAACGACGTGCTGGGGCACAGCCTCTACAACCAGTTCTTCACCGTGCACGGCACGGGCATGATGTTCCTGTTCGCCGTGCCCATCGTCGAGGCCATCGGCGTCTTCCTGCTGCCCTCCATGCTGGCGGCGCGCGACCTGCCCTTTCCGCGACTGTCGGCCTTCGCCTTCTGGGCCTATCTGTTCGGCGGGCTGGCCTTCTTCTGCTCGCTGATCTTCGAGGTGGCGCCGGACGGCGGCTGGTTCATGTACCCGCCGCTGACCAGCATGAAGTTCTCGCCCGGCATCAACGCCGATTTCTGGCTGCTCGGGATCGGCTTCATCGAGATCTCGGCCATCGCCGGGGCCATCGAGATCATCGTCGGCATCCTGCGCACCCGCCCGCCCGGCATGACGCTGGACAAGATCCCGGTCTATTGCTGGTCGATGCTGGTCATGGCGGGGATGATCGTCTTCGCCTTCCCGGCGGTGATCATCGCGACCGCGCTGCTGGAGATCGAGCGCGCCTTCGACTGGCCCTTCTTCATCGCGGAGCGGGGCGGCGACCCGCTGCTGTGGCAGCACCTGTTCTGGTTCTTCGGTCATCCGGAGGTCTACATCATCTTCCTGCCGGCGGCGGGGCTGGTGTCGATGATGGTGCCGGCGCTGGCGCAACGGCCGCTGATCGGCCACGACTGGGTGGTGGTGGCGCTGGTCGGCACCGGCTTCTTCAGCTTCGGCCTGTGGGTGCACCACATGTTCGCCACCGGCATCCCGCCGCTGAGTCTCAGCTTCTTCTCCGCCGCCAGCATGGCCGTGTCGGTGCCGGCGGGAATCCAGGTCTTCGCCTGGATCGCCACGCTGGGCAAGGGGCGGCTGCAATGGACGGTGGCGACGTGGTTCCTGCTGGGCTTCCTGTTCATCTTCGTGGCCGGCGGCCTGACCGGCGTGATGGTGGCGGTCATCCCCTTCGACTGGCAGGCCCATGACAGCTACTTCGTGGTGGCGCACCTGCATTACGTGCTGATCGGCGGCATGGTCTTCCCGGTCTTCGCCGGGCTGTATCACTGGTGGCCGACGATGAAGGGCACCATGCTGTCGGAGCGGCTGGGGCGCTGGGCCTTCTGGATGATGTTCATCGGCTTCAACGTCGCCTTCTTCCCCATGCATGTCAGCGGCCTGATGGGAATGCCGCGCCGCGTCTACACCTATCCGGGGGATCTGGGCTGGAACGTCCTGAACATGGTCTCGACCGTCGGAGCCTTCGTGATGGCCTTCGGCGTCCTGCTGGTGCTGATCGACATGGCGCGCGACGCCTTCGGCCGAGGGCGCCCGGCACCGGAGAATCCGTGGAAGGCGGGGACGCTGGAGTGGATTCCGAACGACGACTACGCGACGCGCAGCATCCCGCACGTCCGCTCCCTCTACCCGCTGTGGGACAACCCCAACCTGTCGCGCGAGGTGCAGGAGGGCGCCCATTACCTGCCCGGCGCCCCGACCCGCCGGCGCGAGACCATCGTGACCAGCCCGATCGAGGCCCGGCCGCAGTATCTGATGCCGATGCCCGGTCCGCACTGGAGCCATTTCCTCGCCGGGCTGTTCACCGCCGCCCATTTCATCTGTCTGGCCGTGCAGCTCTACTGGGTGTCGCTGGTGCCGGGGGTGCTGGCCATCGCCTCGGTCTTCTGGTGGGTGTGGAGCCTCGACAAGGGCGCCGACCACCCGCCGCAGGACGTCGGCGGCGGCTGGCGGGTGCCGGTCTATCTCCAGGGGTCGGAGAACCATTCCTGGTGGGGGACGGCAGTCCTGCTGCTGGTGGACGGGACGGCCTTCGCCTGCCTGTGCTTCACCTACGTCTTCCTGTGGACGGTCAGCCCGGACGTCTGGCCGGTGGGCACCGGCTCCCTGCCGGGGCTGGGGTGGCTGTTCGGCGAGGCGGCGCTGTGGGTCGTCGCGGCGGGGGCGATGCTGCTGGCGAGCCGCGCCGTGGCCGGCAACCGCTCCTGGGCGATGCGCGGCCTGCTGCTCGCGGGTGTCCTGCTGATGGCCGCCGCCGCGGTGGCCGAGCCCTACAACCGCATCGGCAGCGGCCTCGTGGCGTCGGAGAGCGCCTACGGCGCCATCGTCTACATGCTGGCCTCCTGGCAGGTCTTCCACGTCGTGATCCTGGTCCTGATGACCGGTTATGTGCTCGCGCGCTCCTTCGCCGGGCGACTGCACGCGCGGCGCCGCGTCACCTTCGACAACACGATGTTGATGTGGATCTACACCTGCGGGCAGGGGATCGTGTCGCTCCTGCTGGTGCATCTGTTCCCGCGTCTGGCCGTGTGAGGTGAAGCATGGAGAAGACGGCGTTCACCGCGACCTTCACCGGGATGATGTCGGCCTTCCTGATCTGGGCGGCCCATTTCGCGGCGGTCTACGGCATCAACGGCCTGATCTGCGCCCGCGAGTGGGACGGGGTGGAACTGTACGGCCACCCCGTCGCGGTGGTGCTGATCCTGGGCGCTACGGCGGTCGCCCTGCTGCTGGCCGCGGCCGTGCTGGCGGCGGCGCTGTGGGGCGCCGCTCCGGGCCGGCGGACCAGCGAGGACCCGCGGCGCTTCATCCGCCTGTTCACCGGGCTTGCCGCCGCGGGATCGCTGGTCGCCATCCTGTGGAACGGGCTGCCCGCCCTGCAGGTGCCGGCCTGCGGCTAACCCGGCCACCTCAGTCCGGGATGAGCCGGCGGTAGAGGTGCCAGGTGGCGTGGCCGAGCACCGGCATGACGATCACCAGCCCGACGAAGGCGGGCAGCGAGCCGAGCAGCAGCCCCCCCGCCACGATCAGGCCCCACAGCGCCATGGGCTCGGGATTCCTCAGCGTCGCGCGGACGGAGGTGCGGATGGCCGTCGCCACCCCGACCCGGCGGTCCATGAGGAGCGGGAAGCTGACCACGCTGATCGCCAGCGCCAGGACGGCGAACAGGAAGCCGACCCCGACTCCCAGCACGATCATGCTCCAGCCCGCGCGGGTGGTGAACAGGGCGTGGGTGAAAGCGCTCCAGCCCTCCGGCGCCAGCGGGGCGAGGGTCGCCATGTAGATGAGCTGCGCGGCCACCAGCCACAGCAGGAACACCGCCGTCAGGATCGCCCCCATCGCCAGGATCGCCCCAAAAGCCGGGGAGCGCGCCACGCCGAAGGCGTCCGCCCAGGACACGCGCTCGCCCTGCTCGCGCCGGCGGCTCATCTCGTAGAGGCCGACCGCGGCGAAGGGGCCGATCAGCACGAAGCCGGAGGCCAGCGGGAACAGCAGGTGCAGCGCGTTCTGGTCGAAGACCACCTCGGCCAGCAGCAGCCCGACCAGCGGGTAGATCAGGGCGATGAAGAGGACGTCGGTGCGGCAGGCCATGAAGTCATGGAGCCCCTTGCGCAGCGCGTCGCGCAGATCGTCGCCGCGGATACGCCGTACGGTCGGCTCCAGCGCCGCCCGCTCCCGCGCCGGCGGGGCGATGGCGTGGCCGGCTTCGGCCAGGCCGTGGGACCAGGATTTGAAATGGGCCGCTCCCCATTCCGCAGGGTTTCGGATGGTCATGTCCGTTCCTCCCGAACCGTTCGTTCAGGGGGTGCGAGCCCGCCCGTGCCCGGTCGCGGCCTTCGCTGTCGCGGCCCGGCGGTCACAGGAGATCCCGCGCCCCGCCATGCAGGGATGATACGCCGACGAATGGTTGACGGCACTGTTCATTGGAGGAGGGGAGGGCGCGGGGCAACGCCGGGTTTTCCGGAACCGGCGCCTGTCCTATTGTCCTGAGCTTATGGAAACGACACCGGGGATGGGAATGGCGGAAAAGGAAGACCGCAAGGCCGTGCTGGCCCGCATTCATGGCAAGGTGCAAGGCGTGTGGTACCGCGGCTGGACGGTGGACACGGCGAACCGGCTGGAATTGGCCGGCTGGGTGCGCAACCGCGGCGACGGCACGGTGGAGGCGCTGTTCGCCGGCCCGGCGGACGCCGTGGACCGCATGCTGGAGGCCTGCCGCCGCGGCCCCTCCGCCGCCATCGTCAGCGACATCGCCGTCGAGCCGGCCCGCGATCCCGGTCCGGGCGTCTTCGAGCAGCGTCCGACGCAGTGACGGCGGGGCGGGGTGGTTAGCGTTCTGTTAGCCATGGGGGGCTAGGCTGTCGGGTGCGGGTGGGGGCTGTTTAGCCGTGCCCCCACCCCGACCCTCTCCCGCTATCGCAGGGGAGGGAGAGTATCGCGAAGCGGCGGCAGTCCCCTCCCCTGCAAAGCGGGGGAGGGTTAGGGAGGGGGCACTCGGGTCGGGATGAGCGGCGAAAGGCCAAAATCAGCGCTCCGGCTCCTGCGCGGCACGCTTCTCTCGCTCGGCTTGCTGGCAACCGGAGCCGCCTGGGCCAAGGGACCGCTCGACCGGACCGAGCCGGGGCACATGCCGCCGGTGCCGCCCGGGGGCTATAACCTGCCGCTGGCGCCGCCGGTGGTCCAGTACCCCTTGCCGCCGCAATGGGTGACCATCCGCTCCACCCAGGACTGGCGGCACGCCGGCACCTTCGAGAAGGAGCTGAGCAAGGCCTGCGCCGCCCGCCAGTTCCGCGAGCAGATGCCGATGCGCTACCGCGCCATCTTCAAGGGCGAGGTCCTGGGCGTCGCCTTCGGCCACGGCCTGAACCTGCACGACCCGAAGAAGCAGGCGAACCGCAAGCTGATCTACCTGTTCCGGAACGGCGACAGCACCGGCTGCACCATCGTGTCGATCACCAACGAGGACCTGCGCGTCCTCAACGACGGGCAGCCCGCTGGGGCGGCGAAGCGGTAGGGGTCACTCCTCTGCGGCCGCGGCGCCGAAAACCTCCGCGAAGCTGGCGATCAGGGCGGCGTCCACATCCTCCATGGTGACGAGATGGCCGAGCGCCACGATGGAGGTCACGCCATGCTCGCTGATGCCGCAGGGGACGATGCCGGCGAAGTGGGACAGGTCCGGCTCGACGTTCAGGGCGACGCCGTGGAAGCTGACCCAGCGGCGCACCCGCACGCCGATGGCGGCAATCTTGTCCTCCTGGCCGGGCGCGCCGCCGTAGGGCTGCTTGTCCACCCAGATGCCGACGCGGCCCTCCCGCCGTTCGCCGCGGATGTTGAAGGCGGCCAAGGTGCGGATCAGCCACTCCTCCAGATCCTGGACGAAGGCGCGGATGTCGGCGCCGCGCGTCTTCAGGTCCAGCATCACATAGGCCACGCGCTGCCCCGGCCCATGGTAGGTGAACTGCCCGCCGCGCCCGGCCTGATAGACGGGGAAGCGGCCCGGCTCCAGCAGGTCCTCCTCCCGCGCGCTGGTGCCGGCGGTGTAGAGGGGCGGGTGCTCCAGCAGCCAGACCAGCTCCGGCGCGGTGCCGGCGCGGATCGCCTCGACGCGGGCTTCCATCTCGGCCAGCGCGTCGGGGTAGGGGACGGGCGTGTCGCTGATGCGCCACTCCACCGCCCGCGCAGGGGCAGCAGCGGGAGCGGCATCGGTGGACGGCGGAACGGGGGCGGTGAGGTCGGTCATTCCGACGTTATGAACTTTCTTTTCCAAAAACGCGAGACGCCGCTTGATCGGGCGTCGGGGATCTGCTATTCCCCCGCTCCACCCGATGACGGGAGTGATCCCGACGTCGGTTCTACCAGCCTTGTGCGGTCGTGGCGGAATTGGTAGACGCGCAGCGTTGAGGTCGCTGTGGCAGAGATGCCGTGGAAGTTCGAGTCTTCTCGACCGCACCATCCCCCAGAAACGGGGGGTTCAGGCAAACAAACGAAAAGCCCGCAGGTCGATCGGACCACAGCGGGCTTTTTCGTTTTCGGGCCACGGCGACCGGGACGGTCCCTTCTCAGCGGAACTCCACATACTGGTCGAGCGCGACGCGGCGCATGGTCTGCACGATGTAGGGCTGTGCGTTGTGCACCGTCACCAGCCCCTTGGCGTCGCGGCAGCGGTTGGCGAGAACGAACAGCATGCCGATCGCCGCGGAGTCGAGAAAGGTCAGGTAGCGCAGGTCCAGCCGCACGTCGGGCCGCGCGCCGATGTCCCAATCCGCCAGCAGGTCGTGGAATTTGCGGCTGTCGTCGTAGGTGAAACGCCCCGACAGCATGATCCCCTCCTGACCGTCGATGTCGGTGTAGGCGTACTCCATCGTCACATCCGCTGGCCGGTGGTGTCGGTTCTTCTCGGGCTGCGCGAGGTGAAAAGCCACGCGCGCATTATGGGTGCACGAATTGTGAAGCCCACGCAAGCAATTGCGCGTGGGGCCGAAGACCCGCGACCGGCCCGCCGGGCTGGACAAAACAGTGGCACACCTATATTCGGTGGGCGCCCCGGCGGGAACCCGCGAGGGCTCCCCACCAACCCGCAAACGCCGGTGCGCCATGGTCGGCCGATCGTAGGACCATGCCGTCACGCCGCATTGCCATCGTGAAGGGAGGGTGCCGCCATGCACACCGACCGCCAGGAACCGGATCGTATCCAGGACGATGTGCCGCACCCGGCCGAACGCCCCGACCCGCCCCGCGAGGACGGCGAGGAGGAGCGCGCCTATGGTGTCGAGCCGGAGTTCGTGGAGGAGGTCGTTGAACGGCTGCACGCCGGACGGCGCGACGAGCTGCGGGCCGAACTGGACCGGCTTCATCCCGCCGACATCGCCGACCTGATCGAGCAGCTCGGCCACGACGACCGGGAGGCGCTGATCGGCGTCCTGCGTCCCGACTTCGACGGCGAGGTGCTGAGCTACCTCAACCCCGATCTCCGCGAAGAGATCGTCGAGCTGTTCGAGCCGAAGGAACTGGCCGCTGCCGTCGCGGAGCTGGACACCGACGACGCCGTCGACGTCATCGAGGACCTGGACGAGGACACCCGGCGCGAGGTGCTGGAGAATCTGCCGGCCGCCGACCGCGCGCTGGTCCAGGAGAACCTGACCTACGACGAGTACACCGCCGGCCGCCTGATGCAGCGCGATCTGGTGGCGGTGCCGCAGTTCTGGACGGTGGGCAAGACCATCGACTATGTCCGTGCCGCCACCGACGAGCTGCCGGAGGACTTCTACGACATCTTCGTCGTCGACCCCATGCACCGGGTGGTCGGGGCGGTGCCGCTGTCGCGCCTGCTGCGCCAGAAGCGGTCCGTCCGCATCGCCGATCTGGTGACGGAGGAGGTGGACACCATCCCCGCCACCATGGACCAGGAGGAGGTGGCAAACCTGTTCCGCCAATACGCCCTGGTCTCCGCCCCCGTGGTGGACGCCGGAGGGCGGCTGATCGGCGTCATCACCGTCGACGACGTGGTCCACATCATCGACGAGGAGGCCGAGGACGACATCGGCAAGCTGGGCGGCGTCGGCGACACCTCGATCTACCGTTCGGTTCTGGAAACCTCGCGTTCGCGCATTTCCTGGCTGGGGCTGAACCTGTTCACCGCCTTCGCGGCGGCGGGCGTCATCTCGCTGTTCGAGGCGACCATCGAGCAGATCGTGGCGCTGGCCGTGCTGATGCCGATCACCGCCTCGATGGGCGGCAACGCCGGGACCCAGACGCTGACCGTAGCGGTGCGCGCCCTGGCGACGCGCGAGCTGTCGTCCTCCAACGCGCCCCGTGTGGTCGGCAAGGAGGTTCTGGTCGGTCTGCTCAACGGCGCCGTCTTCGCCACGCTGGTGGGGGCCATCGCCGCGACGTGGTTCGAGCCGATGATCGGCTTGGTGATCGGCTGCGCCATGGTCATCAACCTGTTCGTCGCCGGCCTGTGCGGGGTGCTGATCCCCATCGGGCTGGACCGGCTGGGCGTCGATCCGGCGGTGGCGAGTTCGGTCTTCCTGACCACCATGACCGACGTCATCGGATTCCTGTCCTTCCTGGGGTTGGCGTCGCTTTTGTTGTTGTGACCAACGAAAAGGGGCTTGCCAAAGGCGGCTCCCTTCCGGATGATCCGGGCATTGGCTGGGGTGCCGTGCGGGATGAGCCCGCGCGGCTGAGATCACACCCATCGAACCTGTCTGGATAATGCCAGCGAAGGGAGCCGCCGCATGGTATCCGCGCCCTTATTTCATTCTGATTCCGCAAAACCCACCGTCGCCGTGGTCGGCGCCGGGGTGATCGGCCTGTCCATCGCCTGGAGGCTGGCCGCCGCCGGCTGCCGGGTCGAGGTCTTCGACCGTGGCGCCGCCGGCCGGGGCGCCAGCCACGCTGCGGGCGGAATGCTCGCCGCCTGCGTGGAAACCGAACCCGGCGAAGAAAGCCTTCTGCCGCTGACCCGCGCCTCGCAGGACCTGTGGCCCGCCTTCGCGGCGGAGCTGGAGGCCGCCTCCGGCATGGCGGTGGACCTGCGCGGCGAAGGCACGATGGTCATCGCGCTGAACGCTGACGACTCGGCCAAGGTGCGCTTCCTGCACGATTTCCAGACCAAGCTCGGCCTGCCGGTGGAATGGCTGAGCGGGGCAGAGGTGCGGCGGCGCGAACCCTACCTCCAGCCGGGCGTGGCCGGCGCGCTCTTCTGCGCCGGCGACCATCAGGTCGACAACCGCAAGGTTGCCACCGCCCTGCACGCCGCCGCCCTGCGGGCCGGTGCCGTGGTGCACGAATACGCCGAGGTGTCTCGCATCGAGATCCGCGGCGGCCGCGCCGTCGGCGTCCAGGTCGGCGACCGGCTTTTCGAGGCCGATCGGGTGATTTTGGCCGCCGGGGCGTGGTCGGGCTGGATCGACGGGCTGTCTCCGGCGGGGCGTCCGCCGGTGCGCCCGGTGAAGGGGCAGATGCTCTGCCTGCGCATGGACGCCCGCCTGCCGCTGCTGCGCCATGTGGTGTGGACGCCGGGCACCTACCTGATCCCGCGGCTGGACGGGCGGCTGCTGGTCGGCGCCACGACGGAGGAGCGCGGATTCGACGACCGGCTGACCGCCGGGGGCCAGTTCGCCCTGCTGGAAGGGGCGTGGCGCGCCCTGCCGGGCATCGCCGAACTGCCCATCGAGGAAGCCTGGGCCGGTTTCCGTCCGGGCACCCGCGACGATGCCCCGATCCTCGGCCTCTCGGAGGTGGAGGGACTGGTCTACGCCACTGGGCACCACCGCAACGGCATCCTGCTGACTCCGGTCACCGCGGAATCGATCGCGCGGCTGATCCTGACCGGGGAGACCGATCCGGTGATCCGTCCCTTTGCGCTCGACCGCTTCGCCCAGTCGAAGGGGGCCGCGGCATGAGCGCCCGCATCCGCGTGAACGGGCGGGAGGAGGACCTCGCCGCCCCCACCGTCGCCGCCCTTCTGTCCGACCGGGGCATCGCCGCGGGCACGCGCGGGGTCGCCGTCGCCCTCAACGGCGCCGTCCTGCCGTCCCGCCGCTGGGACGAGACGCCCCTGTCCGCGGGCGACGCCCTGGAGATCATCCGCCCCGTGCAGGGCGGTTGACCTTCCCCCGCCGGAGAGCGGGACCAATTTCCGAAGGACACACCCATGAACGACACGCTCACCATAGCGGGCCGTGAGTTCCGCTCGCGCCTGTTTCTCGGCACCGCTGGCTATCCGAACCAGCAGGTCATGCTCGACGCGCTGGAGGCCAGCGGCAGCGAACTGGTCACGCTGGCCATCCGCCGCATCAGCCTGGACGGCTATTCGGAAAGCCTCGTCGACGTCATCGGCGACCGCGCCGGGCTGCTGCCCAACACCGCCGGCTGCCTGACCGCCAAGGAGGCGGTGCTGACCGCGCAGCTCGCCCGCGAGGCGCTGGGCGTGGACTGGATCAAGCTGGAGGTCATCGGCGACCGCGAACTGCTCTACCCCGACGTCGAGGAGCTGCTGCGCGCGACCGAGGAGTTGGTGGCCGACGGCTTCACCGTTCTGCCTTACTGCAACGATGATCCGGTGACATGCCGCAAGCTGGCCGACCTGGGCGCGGCGGCGGTGATGCCGCTGGGCGCCTTCATCGGCTCCGGCCTGGGCATCCGCAACCCGCACGCCATCGAGACAATCTGCGCGCGCAGTCCGGTGCCGGTGGTTTTGGACGCCGGAATCGGCACGGCCTCGGACGCCGCCCTGGCGATGGAGCTGGGCTGCGCCGCCGTCCTGCTGAACACCGCCGTGTCGAAGGCGCGCGATCCGGTGCGCATGGCGACGGCGATGCGCGACGCGGTGGCGGCGGGGCGGGCGGCCCGTCTGGCTGGGCGCATGCCGAAACGCGCCTTCGCGGAGGCGTCGAGCCCGCAGCTCGGCTTGATCGGAACGTAAGGCTGGCGCAGGGTAGGGGCCGTCCGATGTCAAACCCCCGAACACAATCAGAGAGACCCGAGACGTGCCCAAGACCTTCGAACCGCGCGATCCGGACTGGGAGGCGCGCTGCCGCGCCAGCTTCGAAATCCAGCCGATCTGCAAGACGCTGGGGATCGAGCTGACTCGGCTGGAGCCCGGCTTCTGCGAGATGCGCCTGCCGTTCCGCGCCGACCTGACGCAGCAGCACGGCTTCTTCCACGCGGGCATGGTCAGCACGCTGGCCGACAACGCCGGGGGTTACGCCGGCTACACGCTGATGCCGGCGGGCAGCGAGGTTCTGGCGGTGGAGTTCAAGGTCAATCTGATGTCGCCGGCCAAGGGCGAGGTGATGATCGCCCGCGCCCGCGTGTTGAAACCGGGCCGCACCCTGACCGTCACCAGCGTCGAGATCTCGATGCTCGACGGCGGGGTGGAGAAGGACTGCGCCATCATGCAGCAGACCCTGTTCTGCCAAGCCCCCGCCTGAGCCGTCCCAACCCTGTCCATCCGATCCAGGAGGTTCGCATGCCGCTGTCGCGTCTTTTCGGTGCCGCGCTGATCGCGGGCGCCGCCACCGTCGCCCTGGCCCAGCCGGCCCTTGCCCAGAAGAAGGAGCCGCCGGCCTGCGGCGCTGTGTCCTTCCGCGCCATCGCCCCCGGCGCGCCGGACGGTGAAACCGACGCCGGGCTCTACAAGTCCCGATTCGGCAAGATCGAGGTGAAGGCCGAGGTGAGGGGTGGGCAGGCCACCAATTATTACATGGTGCTGAACGGCAAGCGCATCGACGCCTCGGCCAACCCGCCCAAGGCCGCCGATTCCTGCCTGACGTCCAAGAGCGTCAAGCTGCCCTACCAGAAGCAGGCGGCGGGCGCCTGCACTGGCAACCGCTTCCGCGTGGTGATCGACCGCTCCGGCAAGCAGCCGGTGGCCCTGTTCTTCGGCCTGCACGGCGACGATTGGGCCTATTGCAGCGGCACGACGCTGGACAAGGGCGCCTGACGAGGGCTGTAGGACGCGACCGGGAGACCGCTCATGACCGGGACCATCGCCCATCTGTCCGCCGCGGGCCTGTTCCTGCTGCTGACGCATTTCGGCATGTCCAGCACGCCGCTGCGCGCGGCAATGGTCGCACGGCTGGGCGAGAAGCCCTATCTCGGCCTCTATTCGCTGGTCGCGGCGCTGGCCTTCTGGTGGCTGGCGGCGGCCTACAGCGGGGCGCCCCATGTGCCGCTGTGGCCGCCCGCCGGCGGGCTGGCCTGGGTGCCGGTCCTGCTGGTGCCGGTGGCGTTGTTCCTGCTCGTCGCCGGCCTTTCCACCCCGAACCCGACCTCGGTCGGGCAGGACAAGCTGCTGGCGGGCGAGCGGGAACCGGTCCGCGGCATCCTGCGGGTGACGCGGAACCCGTTCCTGTGGGGCGTCGGGCTGTGGGCGGTCGCCCACATGGTGCCGAACGGCGATCTCGCCTCGCTGATCCTGTTCGGCACGCTCGCCCTGCTGGCGCTGGGCGGCAGCGTCCTGATCGACGCGAAGCTGGCGCGGCGGCTGGGGATGGACTGGGACCGCTACGCCGCCCGCACCTCCAACCTGCCCTTCGCGGCGATCCTGGCCGGGCGCCAGAGCCTCGTCTGGCAGGAGATCGGCTGGTGGCGCCCGGTGGTGGCTCTGCTGCTTTACGGCGGGCTGCTGCACCTGCACCGGATGCTATTCGGCGTGTCGCCGCTGCCCTGGTGAGGGTCCAACACCCCGCCGCGTTTCGGACCGCCTCCGTTCAGAACGTCATGCCGCGCACCTGATCGCGCAGCGTGTTGCGGGCGGTGTCGGCCTCCTTGCGGGCGGTGGCCAGCTCGCGGGACAGCCCATCCAGGCGGGTTTCCTGCTCGCCCATCTTGGCGATGGTCCGCTTGAACAGGTCGCTGTCGCGCGGCAGCGTGGCGAGGTTCTGGCGCAGCCGCTCCTGCTCCTTGCCGATCTCCGCCTGTTCGCGTTCCAGGTCGGCGACGCGGCGCTCCTTGTCGGCGACGGCGGCGCGCAGGGTCGCGACCTTGCCCAAAGCCTCGCGCGCCGCGGGCGGCAGCTCGGTGGAGGAGGCGTAGGCCCGCACCTGCTCCGGCGACATTTCCGAGATGCCGAAGCGCTCGACCCGCGGCCGCTCCAGCGCGACCGCCAGGGTCACCGTCTGGCCGGCGGGCACCGCCACCGGCAAACGGTAGGCGTCGGCCGTCAGGTCCGGGGCGCTGACGCCCGTCGGCTGCACCAGTTCCCAGCCGGAACGACGCGGATGCTCGACGATGACCGTGCGGTCCTCGCCCGCCGCGCCGGCGATCCGGTAGGTGGTGGTCTGGCGGTCGGTCACGGTCAACTGCAGCACCCCGTCGGCCAGGGTGGCGCGGGACAGAGTGCGGCTCGGCTGCTCGGAGCGGTCCACCGTCACCGCCTGATCCACCGCGAAGCTGAGGATTCGGCTCTCGCCCGCCGGCAGGGTGGCCAGCCGCGCGTCGCCCACATAGGCGGCGGCCCCGCCAATCCGTTCATAGAGCGTCAGCACGCCCGGCGGCAGGCCGGTCTCACCCGAGTCGCCGTTGCTGAGGCGCAGCGCGGCCAGCGGGTGGCGCGGCTGGGTATTGGGCTGGTAGAGCGACAACCGCTCCGCCGGGATGGCGCGGGCGGTGATCGGCATCATCATCGTGCCGCCGTTCGCCAGGGTCACCGGCTGCGGGTAGCGGAACAGCACCTGCGCCGTCGCCTCCGTGCTTTCGGCGGGGGTGGTCTCCGCCGCGCGCTGGGGCATTGCCCCAGCGAAGGGCGCGCTCATCGCGGGGGCGGGGGCGGGGGCGGGCGGGGCGGCCATGGTGGTCGCGGCGCCGGACTCGGTGGCGGCGCGCGAGCGGACGGCCGAATCCTGCGCCTTCGCCATCACGTCGGCGGCCACGGCCCCCTCGTCGGGGGGCGGCAGGACGCGCCCCAGCACTTCCACCGGCACCTCCGGCCGATTCACGAAATAGGCGGAGTAGAGCGCCTGCCGGAAGGTGACCGGGTTGCCCGACGCCACCGACAGCTCCACCCCCTTCCAATCGTCGCCGCTGAGATTCTCCAGCACGGCCCAGCCCTGAAGGTCGCCCGTGCCGCCCTCGGTCCCCTTCGCCGGTCCGGGCGCCGATCCGGGCGCCGATTCGGGCAGGGTCAGGCGGTAGGTCGCCTTCCACAGCGGGGCGGCGACCACATAGGCGACGCGCACGGTCCGCTCGGCGCCCGCGTCCGCCTGCGGGGCGGTGGTGCGGATGGTCAGGCGCCGCCGCTCCTTGCCCGCCGCGCCGGCAACGGCGGCCAGGGCGGAGTCGAGCTGCGCCTGCACCCGCGGGTCGGCGAAGCGCAGGGAATCGGTCTCCTCCAGAACGAGCTGGCGCAGCCCCTCCGCGGTCATCAGGCTGACGCGGTTGCGGGTCACGGTGCCGCCGCCGTTGGGAAGCTGGGTGTATTCCTCGGTCACCGAGAGCAGACGGCCCGACACCGCGCGGGAGCCGCTGGTCTGCACCTCCGCCCCCTTCATGGCGTTCAGCAGGGCGGTGGGGGAGGCGAGATCCTGCGGCGTGAAGGGCAACTCGCGGAAGGCGGTCTCCAGCGGCTCCTGCCCCGGCAGGTCCACCGTGCCGATGCCGCCGCGGTCGTCGTAGACCACGATGCTTTTCAGCACGTCGTCCACCTGATCGCGGCGCACCTCCAGGGTCAGCGCCGCGTCGCCGGAGACGCGCGCCTCATGCTCGAAGTAGCCGACGCCGCCGGTGGACAGCAGCACCCGCTTCAGCGCCAGCGCTCCCGGCGGCTGGTCGGCCGCCAGGGCGGGCGCGGCCAGCAGCGGCACGGCGAGGGTGAAGAGGGCGGCTTTCGTGATCCCGGACATGCGGGTTTCTCCCGTTATGGACGATTGGGCGCTCTTGGCCTGACTGATTGGCCCGGCTTACGCTTTGATTTGGGAAAGATTGGGGCAGGCGGGAAGACGCGAACCGCGCCGACATGCCGCGGAACCGCCGTTGGTCAGGATTTGTGCGGGTTCGGCGCTCTGTGACATAAAGGCGCTCAATCGGTTTTGCTGATGATAAAGAACACGAACGATAAGGGATGGGCGCGCCATGACTCTGGACGGAAGCGGAGCCGCAGGGGCGGTCGGCGGATTGCCCGATGACCGGCGGATGGGCTGCGCGCGGGCTCTCATGACGGGGGCCGGGGGCGCTCCGGGGCAGCGATGGGTGTTCGTGTCCGGCACCCCCGGATTCGATGCGGCGCGCCGGACGATGGCCGGCGACGTGGAGGAGCAGGCGCGCCGGACCTTGCGCAACATCCGCAGGACGCTGCTGCGTTCGCAGGCGGATTTGTCGGACGTGGTGCGGATGCGGGTCTATCTGGCGGACGCCGCCGACTTTCCCCGGGTTCAGCCGATTCTGGCGGAGGAATTCCGCGACCGCCCGCCCATCGGCACGACCATGGTCTGCCCGCTGGCCGACCCGCGCATGAAGATCGAGATCGAGGTCACCGCGCGCTGCTGAACGTTTCGCGTTCCCGGCTCACACGTCGCCGACCAGCGTGCGCGCCGATTCGATGTGCCGGCGGGCCTCGCTCAGCAACGCGCGGTGCTGGGCCAGCGCTTCACGGATCGGCAGGCGGTTGTTGTAGACGCGCACCTCGTTCAGCAGGCGGTCGGCGCGGTCGAGATGGGCCATCCGTTCGAGGCACTGGTCGAGCACAAGCATCTTGATTCCCCTTCCGTGCGGGCTTTTGCCTTTCGCCTCGCGGCTGAGAGGAATAAACCAACCTGTGATGACCGCGTGATTTCAGGAAATCGGCTTTTTCGTTTCGATCGTACGGCGGAATGTTTCAGCCGATTCACCCATCGGTCGTGCGGCGAGTGCCTGTTACGGGCTTGTAACCGATTGCGTGCACCCATGGCGGTGAGCTATGAAGAGGACGGGAGGTAACGGCCATGCACATTCTCGCGGTCGATGACGATGAGCCGGTGCGCGAACTTCTGGAGTCCTATCTGGCTTCGGAAGGCTACCGCGTGACCACCGCACCGGACACGGCCGCGGCGAAGAAGGCGTTGGAGAGCGACGCCGTCGATCTGGTGGTCTGCGACCTGCGGCTGCCCGATGGCGACGGGCTGGGGCTGGTCCGCCAGATCCGCACCGAATCGCACATTCCCGTCATCATCCTGTCGTCGAAGGACCAGGACGTGGACCGCATCGTCGGGCTGGAACTGGGCGCCGACGACTACCTGACCAAGCCGTTCAACCCGCGCGAATTATTGGCCCGGATCAAGGCCGTGCTGCGCCGCGTCTCCGGCGAGGGGCGTCCGCCGCGCAGCCCCGACGACCTGCGCGCCGTCGTGCAGTTCGCCAACTGGGAGCTGGACCTGACCGCCCAGCGCCTGCGCAGCCAGGATGGACGCGAGGTGGAGCTGACCAAGGCGGAGTTCGGCCTGCTGGCCGCTTTCGTGAAGCGCCCGCAGCGCGTGCTGACCCGCGACCAGCTTCTGGATCTGACCCGCGCCGACGGGGCGGAGGTGTTCGACCGCTCCATCGACGTGCTGATCCTGCGCCTGCGCCGCAAGATCGAGGCGAATCCGAAGGAGCCGCGCATCATCAAGACCGAGCGCGGCGCCGGCTACGTTTTCGACGCCAAGGTGAAGACGGTCTGAGTCCCGTCCGGCCGTCGGCGGCTGGACGGAACCTTCGGCGCGCGCTAGCCTTTCCGGAAAAGCAGAACCGGGAGGAACCGCGGATGGCCGACCCCATCGATTTCTATTTCGATTTCGCCTCGCCCTACGGCTATTTCGCCAGCCGCCGCATCGAGGAGCTGGCTGCGGCGCATGGCCGCACCGTCACCTGGCGCCCGATCCTGCTCGGCGCCATCTTCAAGGTGACGGGGATGAAGCCGAACCTCCAGCAGCCGTTGCGGGGCGAATATCTGGTCCATGACGTGGGCCGCATCGCCCGGCTGACCAACGCGCCCTTCACCTACCCCGACTCGGCCCCTGCCAACAGCGTCGCCGCGTCGCGCGCCTTCTACTGGCTGACGGATGAGCATCCCGAGCAGGCGAAGCTTCTGGCCCGCACCCTCTACCACGCCCATTGGGGGGAGGGGCGCGACATCGGCCCCGCCGAAACGGTGGTGGAGATCGCCGGCACGCTCGGCCACGACCGGGCGGCGGTGGCCGCGGCCCTGCAGGACCAGACCGTCAAGGACCGGCTGCGCACCGAGAACGACGCGGCGGTGGACCGCGGAGTCTTCGGCTCCCCCTTCGTCATCGTCGACGACGAGCCCTTCTGGGGCTGGGACCGGCTGGACATGGTCGACCGCTGGCTGGGCACGGGCGGCTGGTGATCCCGCCATAAAGTCCGATGGGGGAGGGCGGTTGAAAGTCCTGCCATCGGGATCGGCCATGGCGCTATAAGGTGGGCTCCACCGACAACCGGTTCGCGCATGGACCAGATCCTCCCCGACCGCCGCTCCAGCAAGGCCGCCGGCCCCGCCCATACGTCCCGGCCGCGCGCCCGCCGCTCCTGGCTGACCGGCGCGGTGCTGACCGCGCTGATGCAGGGGATGATCGCCCTGTCCATCCGCTCGGTGTCGGGCGATCTCGCTTTCGCCCTGCTGGGGTCGGTCGGCCTCGTCGTCGGGGCCTTCCACTACCTGTTTCCGGGAAGCCAGTTCTTCAGCCTGGCCCTGGCGAACTTCATCGGCGTCTATGCCTGCGTGTTCGTCTTCTTCCTGGAAAGCAACTTCCACAGCATCCCGTCGCACATCCAGGCCGCCGCCTTCGCGATCCCGCTGATCGCCTTCCTGGGGGGCGCCTGGTGGCGGGCCGACACGATCCGCAGCATCGTGATGTCGCGGCGCCTGCGCGACGGCGGGCATTTCGACCGCATCTTCCTGTGGATGGCCCCGGTCTGGGGAATCGGTGCGCTGACCTTCCTGCTGCCGGGGCGGGAGGTGTCGCCGGAGACGCTGACGGCGATCTTCCTGCTGTCGATGTCCGCCATCGGAGTCGTCGTCGCGCTCGTCGCCCGCGACATCGCCGTCTTCCTGCTCGACGCTGGGCTGCTGTTCGAGGGCTTCTTCCAGCAGGCGGCCCGGCTCGTGCTGCCGGCCTTCGCCTTCCTGACCTTCTATTCGCTGTGCATCATCATGTTCGGCGCCTTCTACACCATCCTCGACCGTTTCATGGTGGAGCCGAACTTCATCATCGACGGCGTGCGCCGCGACCTGACCTTTCCGGAGGGGCTGTACTTCTCGCTGGTCACCTTCGCCACGGTCGGCTACGGCGACATCCATCCGGTGACAGGGGCGGTGCGGCTGATCTGCGGGATCGAGATCGTGATGGGCGTCCTGCTTCTGCTGTTCGGCTTCAGCGCCATCATCGGCCACACCGCCCCGCGGGACCGCCGCGACCGCGACGGTCCCCTCTGAGCCGCCTCAGGGGGCGAGGAACACCGTCTCGGCGTGATGGACCGTCCCGTCCGACAGGCGGGTCAGGGTGAGGGTCAGCGGCGTGGAACCGGCCACCGTAGCGCCCACCGGGGCGCGGACATGGACGCGGTGGGTCTGCACCGTGTCGGGTTCGGCGCCCAGCACCGGCGCCGCGCCATCGGCACCCGCGCCGCCGGCCGCCGTAACCGTGGCGCCGCGGGGGCCCGAGACGGTCAGGCGGTAGCCCTGCGGGGCGCGGGTCATGTTGGAGATCTTGACCGTGTAGCTGTTCTGGATGGCGCCGTCGGACAGTGTGACGTAGAGCGGCGCCCGGTCGCGCAGGACGGAGACATCCACCGTCGGCTCCAGCAGCACGCCCAGCGTCATCATCCCGCCGACCACCAGCATCACCAGCGAATAGATGATGGTGCGCGGGCGGACCAGCCGGTAGGGCTCCGGCTTGCGGGCCACGGCCTTGGCCTCCTGGGCGGACTGGGTGTCGTAGCGGATCAGCCCGCCGGGGCGCCCGATGCGGCCCATCACGTCGTCGCAGGCGTCGATGCACAGGCCGCAGCTGATGCAGTCCATCTGCAGGCCGTCGCGGATGTCGATGCCGGTCGGGCAGACCTGGACGCAGGCCTTGCAGTCAATGCAGTCGCCCAGCCCCTCGGCGGAGCGCTCCGCCCAGCTCTGCTCCTTGCGCAGCGGCGCGCGGCCGTCGCCGCGCCAGTCCTGATAGGTGACGGTGAGGCTTTCATCGTCCAGCAGGGCGGCCTGGATGCGCGGCCAGGGGCAGACATAGACGCACATCTGCTCGCGCATGAAGCCGGCCATGGCGTAGGTGCAGGCGGTCATGAACAGGATCCAGCCGGTCGCCACCGGTCCGGGCTGGAAGCGCAGCAGGTCCGCGACGTAGCCCGGCGCGTCCACGAAGTAGAAGAGGGCCGAGGCCCCGGTCGCCAGGGCGATGAGCAGCCAGACCGCATGCTTGGCCGTTTTCTTGGTCAGCCACGCGGCGTTGCGCGGGCCCTTGTCCAGCCGGATGCGGGCGCCCCGGTCGCCCTCGATCCACTCCTCCACCTTCACGTAGAGGTCGGTCCACACCGTCTGCGGGCAGGTGTAGCCGCACCACACGCGCCCGGCCAGCGCGGTCGCCAGGAACAGGCCGACCGCCGCCAGGATCATCGCACCGGTCAGGTAGTAGATGTGCTGCGGCCAGAGTTCGAGGGCGAACAGGTAGAAGCGCTGGCTGTCCAGATCAAAGAGGATCGCCTGGTTCGGCAGGCCGGCGCCGCGGTCCCAGCGCAGCCAGGGCAGCAGCATGAACAGCGCCAGCAGGCCCACCATCAGCGCCGACTTGATGCGGCGGAACCGGCCGCGCGCCGCCTTTGGGTAGATCTTCTGGTGCGAAGCGTAGAAGGCGACCGGGGCGGACGGGGCCGGCGCGGCGGGCGGTGGGGAGAGGGTGGACGAGCGGGCGGGATTCTGCATGGCGTGCCTCTGCGCAAACATCCGGACCACCCGAGCGGCGGCCTGCGGCATGGCGCCGACTGTATGCCTTCAATTGCCAACTCTGCAAGCGAGATTGAATGCATTCAATAAGGGCTATGTATGGAAATCCTTGATTCTTCGGGAGGCGATCCCAGCAATGCGACACTCTGAAGCAGGCCGTTGATCGGATTCAGATGATGACGCCTGCGGTGGCGGGCGGCAGCACCAAGGCGTCGGCCAGGATCTCCAGCGCGCGGCGGGTCTCGTCGCGGTCCAGCGGGGCGCCCAGGCAGAAGCGCAGGGCCGCGGGCACGTCCGGGGTGGTGGCGAAGGCCTCCGCGGCCACCGCCGAAATGCCACGGCCGCGCAGGTGGGCCGTGAATTCCCCACCGGTCCAGCCATCCGGCAGGGTGAGCCAGAGATGGAAGGCCTCGCGCTTGGTGACGATCCGCTCCGCCGGCAGCAGCGATTCGGCGAGCGCACGGCGGGCCATGGCCTCCGCCCGGATGGCGTCGCGCACGGCCTCCGCGGTGCCGTCGGCGATCCACAGCCGGGCGATGGCGGCGGACAGCGGGGCGGCGATCAGCGTGGTCGCCCGCTGCGCCACCGCCACCCGGCGGGCCTGACGGGCGTCGGGCGCCGCCACATAGGCGATGCGCAGCGCGGGGGATACGCATTTGGCAAGCCCGGCGACGTGGTAGGTCAGCTCCGGCGCGAAAGCGGCAAGCGGCGGCGGCGCCGTTTCGGGCAGCAGGCCGTAGATGTCGTCCTCGATCACCGGAACGCCATGCTCGCGCAAAGCCGCGGCGACCGCCCGCCGCCGCTCCTCCGGCATGGTCGCCGTGGTCGGGTTGTGGAAGGTCGGGATGCAGTAGAGCGCCTTGGGCCGGTGCTCGGCCAGAACGACGCGCAGGGCGTCGGGGTCGATGCCGTCGGCGTCCATCGGAACGCCGACCACCCGAAGCCCGAGCTGCGCCGCGGCGGCGCGGAAGCCGGGGTAGGTCAGCGCCTCCGCGCAGACCGTGTCCCCGGGGCGGGCCAGCGCGGAGAGCAGGGCGAGCAGGGCGGCCTGCGTGCCCGGCGCCACCAGCACCCGCTCTGCCGTAAGGCCGGGCAGGCGGTGGCGCAGCCAGCGGACCGCCGCCTCACGGTCGTCCGGGCTGTCGGCCCCGTCCGGGTAGCGCAGCAGGTCCGGCAGCTCCAGAGCCGCGGTGGCCGCGGCGATTCCGCGGTTCATGCGGGCGGTCAGGGCGGCGGAGTCATGCGGTTGCGGCGGCTGGTTCATCGCCATGCTGACGGCCAGCGGCACCGTGCCGACGGTGGTGTGCGGCTCCGCAGCGAAGGGCGGGGAGACATGGCCGGTCTTGCGCACGAAGGTGCCCTGTCCGACCCGCGCGTCGACCAGCCCGCGGTGTCGCGCCTCCCCATAGGCGCGGCTGACCGTGGTGAAGTCGATGCCCAGCCGGTCGGCCAGGATCCGCTGCGGCGGCAGCCGGTCGCCGGGCCTCAGCCGCCCCGACCCGATGTCCGCCGCGATGGCGTCCGCGATGGCGATGTAGACGGGGCGGCTGCGGTCTTCCAGGGAGGGCGCCCAGTCGATGGGGTGCGCGGCGGTTTGGGGAGTGGGAAGCGGCGGCATGGCGATCCTTGCAGGGAGGCGGGGAGCTCCCTTCCAGACATTAGGCCCGCCATTGTATGGATTGTCAATATGCGCGTCGGGAATGTTTCACCGGCTGCGCCAGCCCCCTCGTTCATCGCGGGGTGTTCCACCCTGGACAACAGGCTCCGCAGCCAAAGCGTGCGCAGAAAAAAGGCCACCGGGGTGGACCCCGATGGCCTTCGAGTCTAGGGAGGAAACGTCCAGGACGTCGCACCAGCCGCCGCAACGGCGGCCCACAACGCTTGAACACAAGAGGAAGCATACTAATATATTAATATGAAAGCAAGCGGGAAATCGGGGGTGGCAACCCATTTTCGACGCAGACCCACGGTTTCGTCGCTCCCGCTTCCGTCCCGCCGGAGCGACGGGACGGAAGCGGCAACCGCAGAGGTCAGCCGCTGTTGCGCAGGCCGGCGGCGACGCCGTTGATCGACATCAGGATGCCACGCCGCACCCGCTCGTCACTGCTGCCGGCGCGGTGACGCCGCAGAAGCTCGACCTGGACGTGGTTCAGCGGGTCCATGTAGGGGAAGCGGTTGCGGATCGACCGCGCCAGCAGCGGATTCTCGCCCAGCAGTTCGTCATGGCCGGCGATGGCCAGCAGATGGCGGCGGGTGCGCTGCCACTCCTCGCGGATGCGGCCGAAGATGCGCTCGCGCAGTTCGACGTCCTCCACCAGCTCCGCGTAGCGCGAGGCGATGGCGAGGTCGCTCTTGGCCAGCACCATGTCCATGTTGGACAGCAGCGACTTGAAGAAGGGCCAGGCGCGGTTCATGCGTTGGAGCAGGGCCAGGCCGTCCGGCTCCTCCTTCAGCCACGCCTCCACGGCGCTGCCGAAGCCGTACCAGCCCGGCAGCATCAGGCGGCACTGCGCCCAGGAGAAGACCCAGGGAATGGCGCGCAGGTCCTCGATGCGGTCCGACTTGGTGCGCGAGGCCGGGCGGCTGCCGATGTTCAGCGTGGCGATTTCCGAGATCGGCGTGGCCGTTCGGAAATATTGGGTGAAGCCCGGCGTCTCGTAGACCAACCCGCGGTAGGCGCCGAAGGCCAGCTCCGACAGCCGTTCCATCGCCGCGTAGAAGGATTCCGCCGGCTCGACGCGGTTCTCCAGGTCGAGCAGGGTGGCCTCCAGCGTCGCCGCGGTCAGGACCTCCAGGTTGCGCTGCCCGACTTCGGGGCGCCCGTACTTCGAGGCGATGACCTCGCCCTGCTCGGTGATGCGGATCTGGCCGGACACCGCGCCGGTCGGCTGGGCCAGGATCGCCTGATAGCTGGGGCCGCCGCCGCGGCCGACCGAGCCGCCGCGGCCGTGGAACAGCCGCATGCGCACGCCGTGCCGGTCGAACAGCTTCGCCAGCTCGATCTCCGCCTTGTAGAGCTCCCAGCCGGAGGTCAGGAAACCGCCGTCCTTGTTGCTGTCGGAATAGCCGAGCATCACCTCCTGCTCGTCCCCGCGCGAGGTGACCAGGGCGCGGTAGGCGGGCAGGGCGAACAGCCGCTCCATCGTCGCCGGGGCCTGCCGGAGGTCCTCGATGGTCTCGAACAGCGGGACGATGTTGAGGCCGAGCGCCGGGGCACTCTCCACTCCGGGGCGCAGCAGGCCGGACTCCTTGAGGAGAAGCGCCACCTCCAGCAGGTCGGACGCGCCGTCGGTCTTGGAGATGATGCTGTTCGGCAGGGCCGCGGGTCCGTAGGTCTCGCGGAGCTGGCGGGCGGCGAAGAAGATCGCCAGTTCACCCGCCGTCTCCTCCGAATAGGCGTGGTAGGGCGAGTGCAGCGGGCGCGGGCTCTGGATTTCCTCGGCCAGCAGGGCGATGCGCTCGTCCTCCGACAGGGCGGCGTAGTCGGCGCAGCGCCCGGCGACCGCCAGCAGCTCCGCCACCGTGCGCTGGTGCACGTCGGAGTTCTGGCGCAGGTCGATGGGAGCCAGATGGAAGCCGAAGGTCTTTACCGCGATGATCAGGCGGCGCAGCCGTCCGGCGGCCAGACGGCCCGCCCCGTGGGCCTTCAGCGAGGCGTCCAGCACCTCCAGGTCGGCCAGCAGCTCGGCGCTGGTGGCGTAGGGATCGCCCTTGCCCACCGCGTTGCGCAGCGCCTCATGCTGGTCGAGCGTGCGCGAGGTCGCCGCCAGACGGGCGTAGATGCCGGTCAGGGCGCGGCGGAACGGCTCGTCGGCGCGGTGCGGCGAATGGTCGGGCGAGCGCTTGGCCAGCGCCTCCAGCTCCGGCGAGGTGCCGAGCAGCAGTTCGGACAGCGGCAGCTCGCCGCCCAGCTCGTGGATCTCGGTCAGATAGTGGTCGAGCGCGGCGGTCGATTGCAGGCGCATCGCCTCGCGCAGGATCGGTGCCGTGACGAAGGGGTTGCCGTCGCGGTCGCCACCGATCCAGGAGCCAATGCGGAAATAGGGCGGCAGCGACCACTCCCGCTCGGGAAAGCGCTTGGCCAGCAGATCCTCGAAGCGGCAGAACAGCTTCGGCAGCTCGGAGAAGAAGGTGTCGGTGTAGTAGGAGATGCCGTTCTTCACCTCGTCGATCACGGCGAGGCGCTGCGGGCGCAGCATGCGGGTGCGCCACAGCGTCAGGATGGCCTCCTGCAGCGCGTCCATGTTGGCCTCCGCCTCCTCCGGCGTCAGACGGGAGCGGTCGCGGGTGTCCAGCAGGGACGCTACCTTGTGCTCCAGCGCCAGGATGCTCTTGCGCTGGACCTCGGTCGGGTGGGCGGTCAGCACCGGGCTGACCTGCGCGATGTCCAGCACCCCGGCCAGCCGGTCCGGCGCGACGCCGGCGGCCTCCAGCCGCTCCAGCGCGTAGGGCAGGGTGCCCTCGCGCGCCGGCGAGCCGGCGATGGCGTGGTCGCGGGTGCGGCGGATGTGGTGCTGGTCCTCGGCGATGTTGGCGAGGTGCAGGAAGTAGGAGAAGGCGCGCACCACCGACATCATCGTGTCGCGCGGCAGGCTATTCAAAATCTCGGCCATCTCGCGGCGGGCGGAGTCGTCGTCGTCGCGGTTGAAGCGGACCGACGCCTGGCGCACGCTCTCGATGACGCCGTAGACGCCGTCGCCCTCCTGCTCGCGCACCGTGTCGCCGAGCAGGCGGCCGAGCAGGCGGATGTCCTCGCGCAGCGGGAAATCCTTGTCGTCGGTGTCGGTGTCGGTGCCGGTTTCGGTGTCGCTGACCGGAGCGGTGGAATGGAGGGCGGCGTCGGTGGTCATCGTGGGTCGCTCCGGCTGTGCGAAGGTGAAACCGTCGAAAGGATCGGCGTGCAACTGTAAAGCAGTTTGCTGCACCCGCTAAAGCCCTTTTCCCCTTGTGGGAGAACGGCTTCGGCACGGTTGCGGACGCCGCCGCCCCGGTGGCGCCGGTTGCGCTGCGGTGTCCGCACAGATCTATCACTTGGCGGAAGGGCTCGCCACGGCGGCGCGCGGTCCTTCCGCCATGCGGTGACGGCTGCTGATCAGCAGTACTTTCATACTAGTATATCAAGTTTCCTGGCAAGGGTTCCGGCCGGTTTACGACGCGCCGAACCGTCCCGGCGGCAGCCCGACGACGCCGGGCGTGCAGGTGAACAGCCCGCCGGCCAGCGGTTCCCCGGCCGGGGCGTCCTGGGCGGCGGTGGTGATGAACAGCCGGTCCAGGCCCGGACCGCCGAAGGCGCAGGAGGTGACGTTGGACACTGGCAGCCGCACCACCCGGTCCAGCGTCCCGTCGGGCCGGAAGCGGCTGACCCGCCCGCCGCTCCAGTGGGCGACCCAGAGATGCCCCTCGGCGTCGCAGGTCATGCCGTCGGGATAGCCGTCCTCCTCGCCGAAGCGGATGTGGACGCGCTTGTCGGACAGGGTGCCGTCCGCTGCCAGGGTGAAGGCGAAGATGGTCCGGGACGGGCTGTCGGTGTGGTAGAGCGTCCGCCCGTCCGGGGACAGGGCGGGGCCGTTGCTGACCGTGTAGCCAGCGTCCGCCCGCTCCACGGAACCGTCCGGCCCGATGCGGTAGAGGGCGCCGGAGGCTTCCTGTTCCGCGTCGTCCATGCTGCCCACCCACAGCCGCCCCGCCGCGTCGGCCATGGCGTCGTTCAGCCGGTTGCCGGGTATGTCCTCCTCCAGCCGCAGCATCTCGGGTCCCATCGAGAGCCGGTCGCCGTCCAGCGTCAGGCCGACCAGCCGGCGCGAGCGCAGCCCGGCGATGAAGCCGGCGCCGTCCGCCCGCTCGACCAGCCAGCAGGCGGCCTCTTCCAGCGGCCAGGCGCGGCCCCGGTCGTCGGCGGGGGTGTAGCGCAGCAGGCGCGACCCGCGGATGTCCACGGCGAACAGGGCGTCGCGCGACGGCGACCACACCGGCCCTTCGCCAAGCTGCGCGCCCGCCTTCCAGACACAGTGAGCGTCCATGGTCACGGTCTCCTTCTCTGGCTGTCCGGCGCGATGCCGCGGGTCTTTTCGTCACAGGCCCGGGGTGACTTTCGCGGCAAGTCTTTTGCAGCGTTCCGGCGCGGGAAGTGGCAAAAAGAGCGCGTGGCGTTCGCCGGTCCCATGCCCATATGGGGCTTGACCGAACGATCGAACCGACGTTTGAACCAACGTTCGAACCAAAGTTTCAAGGCAGTATTTTTCCGAGGGAGGAATTCACCCATGTCTGCCCCGACCCGACTGAAGCCCGGCGTCGTGACCGGAGAGGACTACCGCGCGCTGATCGCCGCCTGCCAGGACGGCGGTTACGCTCTGCCGGCGGTCAACGTGGTCGGCACCAACGGCATCAACGCCGTCCTGGAGGCGGCGGCGAAGAACCGCTCCGACGTGATCGTGCAGCTGTCGAACGGCGGCGCCCGTTTCTACGCCGGCGAAGGCATGAAGGACGCGCTGCAGGCGCGCATCCTCGGTGCCGTGTCGGCGGCGCAGCACGTCCACCTGCTGGCCGAGCAGTACGGCGTCTGCGTCGTCCTGCACACCGACCACGCCAACAAGGGGCTCATCCCCTGGGTCGAGGGCATGATCGGCCACGGCGAGGAGCATTTCCGCCGCACCGGCCGCCCGCTGTTCAGCTCGCACATGCTCGACCTGTCGGAAGAGTCGCTGGACTTCAACCTGTCGGAATGCGCCCGCGTCCTCAAGCGCCTCGCCCCGCTGGGCATGAGCCTGGAGATCGAGCTGGGCGTGACCGGCGGCGAGGAGGACGGCATCGGGTCGGAGGACCTGGACGCCGCCAACAACGCCCACCTCTACACCCAACCGGAAGACGTGCTGCGCGCCTATGAGGAGCTGTCGCCCATCGGCCACTTCTCGGTCGCGGCCTCCTTCGGCAACGTCCACGGCGTCTACGCCCCGGGCAACGTCAAGCTGCGTCCGGAGATCCTCGGCGCCTCGCAGTCCCTGGTGGCGGAGCGTCACGGTGGCGGCGCCAAGCCGCTGGCCCTGGTGTTCCACGGCGGTTCGGGGTCGGAGAAGGAGAAGATCGCCCAGGCGGTCGGCTTCGGCGTGTTCAAGATGAACATCGACACCGACACCCAGTTCGCTTTCGCCGAGTCCATCGGCGGCTTCGTGCTGGAGAACGAGGCGGCCTTCCGCCATCAGATCGACCCGCAGTCGGGCAAGCCGCTGAAGAAGCTGTACGACCCGCGCAAGTGGCTGCGCCTGGGCGAGCAGGGCATGGTCCGCCGTCTGGACGAGGCCTTCGCCGATCTGGGCGCCGCCGGCAAGTCGCTGGCCGGCTGATCCGTCGGGGATAGGGGGTGGGAGGCCGGCATGGCCACTCGCCCCTACACCGACGGCACTACCCCGATCACCGGCTCCGGCGGCGTCGCGACTGCCGCCGGAGCCGGAGTTGGAGTCAGGACCGGCGCCGGGGGCGCCGCGAAATCCACGGCCAACTGCTCCACCGTCATCGATCCGGCACCCGCCGCCACTTCGGCGCCGAACTGGAAGCCGAGAACCCAGTCGGTCTCATCGACGATTCCGCGGTCCTGAAGCTCGTCCAGCAGCCGGTCCAGGTCCAGCGTCCCGGCCAGCCGGTCGTCGCCGTATTGCAGGACCGTGTACTCCCAGTCGATCGGGTTGCCGTCCACCCCACCGCTGAACACCGGCTTGTTCCACAGGGTGGCGTCCCCCTGCGCGTCGGTCAGCGTGGCGACCGGTTCGCCGGCGGGGGTGAAGTAGCCGCTGTGCAGCCACACCATCACCTCGTCGGTCACGCCCTCGATCCCCTTGTTCGGGTCGTCGCCGATCCACAGGCTGACGGCGACGTTGTAGAGGTTCGTCGCACCGGTCAGGCCGACCTTGTAGGTCACGTCGAAGTTGGGCAGGTCGGCGATCCGCGCCGGCAGGTTCATGCTGGTGGACGGCGCGCCGTTCCATGGATTGACGCCGTGCGTCAGCTCCGGATAGGCGCGCACCGGGTAATTCTCGTAGGTCAGGGCGCGGCGGCTGTCGTAGGGCCAGTTCCAGCTGATAACCGTCCCGTTCGGAAACGTCGCCTCATCAATGGCGATGGACTGGCTGAAGTCCTTGCCGTTGCGGTAGCCGCCCGGATTCCAGACGTTGCTGCTGGCCGCCCAGCCGCCGGCCTCCAGCCGGTTGGCGCTTCCCGTCAGCGTCGTGGTCATGGTGGGTCCCCGCTCCGTTGCATCCTGTGCGGCGTCGGGGCTTCAACAAGGGCGGGCGGCGATGATCGCGGCGGCGTTCAGCCCCCGAGGAACAGCCGGCGGTCGATGTCGCGGGCGAGCCGATCCATCGGGCTCGACGGTTCGATGGCGTCGAGCCATTTGTTGTGCCAATGAAAGCAGAAGGCGCCGGGGAAGAAGTTGTCGAGGTCATACGCGATCGGCGACGCCTTCATGAAGTCGTTGAAGTGAAGCACCGGATTGTCGATCCACCCGGCGTCGAACCAGGGGCACGGCAGCACCAGGATGTCCATCGGTGTGTCATAGACCAGGCCGGCCTGCTGGAAACCCCAGCCGCGCCCGCGGTTCCGGATGAACTCAATGTTGCCCTTCATCGCTTCGGAGCGCGGCGTGGGGGAGATGTAGATCGCGCCGTTGGGATAGTCCTGCTGTTCCCACCGGTAGGCGAGGATCTTGCCGGGGAACTGGTTCAGGAGCGGTGTGACGCTTCTCAGGAACAGGCAATCGAGGTCGAACCAGACGCCGCCGTATTTGTAGAGCAGGATGTACCGGACGATGTCGGAATAGAAGGACGCATCGATTGACCGCCCGAAGTCGGTTCCCTCAAGAAAGGTGCCGCGGCATTCGTCGCGTTCGGAGAAGGCGCGGATCTCGGCGTATTCGCTGATTTCATTCAGGTATTCGTTGTTGGTGCCATTTTGTACCCAGACAATGATTCTGTTTCCACGGCCGAGCACGTTGAACAAATGGCAACTTTTTACTGAAACGAGGTGCTTCTCGTTCAGCGCGCCGTCCCAATAAGCGTGGAAGGTGAGCGGCTCGGGCGGGGGCGTCTCGTCCTTGAGGAGCTTGGCGACTTCGAGCGAGAGAAGTTCGTCAGAAAAATCCTCCGGCGCGAATCGCAGCACTTCCATCGATGGCCCCTTCACGACGCCGTTCCCGGGGCGGGTCGCCCGCCGAACGCCGTTATGCAACAGGTTCGGCACGGCAGGCAACCTCACCCCCGACGGAACGCAGCCCTCACTTGCCCTTGCGGGTCAGCAGGAAGGCGAAGACGCCGATGGTCACGACGAACACGCTGACGGCGCCGACCAGGGCGATGTAGGTGGTGGTGTCGAAGTTCATGGCGCAACCTCCTTGTGTTGAAGTCAGGCGGAATCAGGGACCGAGGAAGACGGTCTCGTGCTGGACGGTCAGCCCGTCCGGCTGGCGGGTGACGACGAAGGCCGTGGGGGTCGAGGGCTGGCGCAACGCCTCCTTCGGCACGCGGACCAGCACCCGGTGGGTCGCCACGCTGTCGGGATCGGCCTGGACCGGGACGGAGCCCTCCGCCGCCTCGCCCTCACCGCCGGCCACCGACAGGACGGCGCCGGGAAGCCCGGTGACGGACAGGCGGTAGCTCTGAGCCGCCCGCGTCATGTTCAGGATCTTGACCGTGTAGGCGTTCTGGATGTCGCCGTTGGACAGGGTGACGAACAGCGGCGCGCGGTCGCGCAGGATGTTCACGTCGACCTTCGGCTTCAGCACCAGCCCGGCGGCCATCATCCCGCCGACGACGGTCAGCAGCAGTGTGTAGATGATGGTGCGCGGGCGGACCGGCTTGAACGCCGGCTTGGCGCCGTTGGCCCGCGCGATCTGGGCGTTCAGGGAATCGAAGCGGACCAGATCGCCGGGCCGCCCGATCCTCGCCATCACGTCGTTGCAGGCGTCCACGCACAGGCCGCAACCGATGCAGGCGAGCTGCGGGCCGTTGCGGATGTCCACCCCGGTCGGGCAGACATGGACGCAGGCCCCGCAATCGATGCAGTCGCCCAGCCCCTTCGCCTTGCGCTCCTCCCAGCTTTGCGAGCGTTTCAGGTGGCCGCGACCCTCGCCGCGCCAGTCCTCATAGGTGACGGTCAGGCTCTCCTCGTCCTGCATCGCCGCCTGGAAGCGCGGCCAGGGGCACATGTAGACGCACACCTGCTCGCGCGCGTGCCCGGCCAGCAGATAGGTGGTCGCGGTGAACAGCCCGATGAACAGCAGCACGGTCGAGGACGCCTCGAACCGCAGCATTTCCAGCGCCAGGGTCGGAGCGTCGTTGAAATAGAAGACCCAGGCCCCGCCGGTCAGCAGCGCGATCAGCAGCCACGCGGCGTGCTTGGCCGCCTTCCTGCCCAGCTTGGCCGGCGACCAGGGGGCGTTGTCGAGACGGATGCGGTCGCCGCGGTCGCCCTCGATCCGGCGCTCCACCCACAGGAACAGGTCGCTCCACACCGTCTGCGGGCAGGCGTAGCCGCACCAGACTCGGCCGGCGAGCGCGGTCGCCAGGAACAGGCCGATGGCCCCCAGGATCAGCGCGCCGGTCAGGTAATAGACCTGCTGCGGCCACAGCTCGATGAAGAAGACATACAGGCGGCGGCCCGGCATATCCACCAGCACCGCCTGATCCGGCGCGTTGGGGCCGCGGTCCCAGCGAATCCAGGGGGTGACGTAGTAGAGGCCGAGCAGAAGGATCAGCGTCAGCCATTTCAGCCGGCGGAAGGTGCCGGCGACCGACTTCGGGTAGATCTTGTTGTGCTTGGCGTAGAGGCTGCTCTTGCGCGCGGATTCCGCGGTGTGGGAGGCGGTTTGCGGTTCGGTGGTGGAAACGCTCATCATGCTCGTCCGTGGTTCGGCCCGCGGACAAATGGGCAGGGGCGGGGCAGGGGCGGGCCATCCCCGCAGGCTAGGGAGACAGCGCGTCGGCGCCTTTGCGAATCCGCAAACGGACGGGGGTTGGGGGCGATTTTTGTCGGGGGGAGGGTGGGGGTGCCGAGGGGTTGAACCTTGCCTACCCGTCCAGCGCCACCGCCTCCAGCGCGGCAAGATCGCAGACGAAGACGTTCGGCGCCCGCTCGACCACCAGGCCCGCGCGCTTGAACTCGGCGATGGTGCGGCTCGCCGTTTCCATGCCGACGCCGAGCATGGCGCCCAGATCCTCGCGGCCCGACAGCAGGACCGGTTCGCTCGGAGCATCGGCGGCGAGCTTCAGGAACAGCCGGGCCAGCCGCCGGCGGGCGCTGCCGGTGGACAACTCGGTCAGCCACTCGTCGGCCTGATGCAGGGACTGGTACCAGCGCTCCATCAGGCGGGCATGCAGGCGCGGCGTCTCCTTGCTCAGCCGCTCGACCACCGCGCGCGGCAGGCGGCAGGTCTCGGCCTCCTGAAGCACGACGGCGGTGTGCTCGTAGGGCTTGCCGACCAGCACCTCCAGCCCGGCCACGGCGCCACGGCGGAGCAGCCGGACGATGCGCTGCGTGCCGTCGGGGAGGAACTGGACCAGCTTCACCAGCCCGCCGCGGATCGTGTAGAGGGAGCCGCCCTCGTCACCCGCGCTGTAGAGCGTGGCGCCGGGCTGGAAGCGCAGCTCGTCGATGGGAATGTGGATCAGGTCGAAATCCTGGTCGCGCAGGTCGCCGAACAGGACGAGGTCCCGGATGGCGCAACTGCTGCAGCGCGCGGCGCCCAGCCGCGCGGCGTCGATTCCGTTCCGATGCAATCCTGCCCGCCTTCCGTCCGCCGGACCCGTTCCGCCCGAAGCCGCGGAGCAGATTTTACGCGGTCCGGTCGAAAAGTTCCAACCGCGTGGATCCGCCCCGGGCGATTTCCCGTATCCTGTCCTACCCCCTCTTCCCACGTTGCCTGAAACGAAAGGCAACCTATATGACCAATCGCTTATGCCCTTGTTCTGAAGTGGTATTGTCTCAGTCCCCCGCCGTTGATAACCAAAGAGATGCCCGCCACGTCGAAACATTCGACATTATCTGAAATCATCGAATAGACCGGACGGCGAGCAGGGCATTAAGGAGCGACCTATTGGATTGTCTTTGTTTTCGGAGTGAACGCTGCGACAAGGACCAGCGCCATGACCGTTGGTGATTTGGACCTCGACGCCTGCAGCCGGGAACCGATCCATCGCCCCGGCAGCATCCAGCCCCACGGCATGCTGTTGGCCTTCTCCGGAAGCGATGCCGGCGCCCCCCTGATCCAGGCCAGCGCCAACGCCGCGCCGGCGCTGTCCCTGCCGCTGGAGCAGGCGTTGGGTCTGGCGCTGGAGCGGGCGCTGCACCCGCAGATCGCCGCCGCAGTTCGCTCTTTCCTTGCCGCCGGTCCGGTTCCCTCCCGCCCGGTGCCGGTCGCCGTGACCGAATTGCCCGGTGCTGGGCGTCATCAGCTTCTTGCCCACGCCGTCGATGACGCGGTGGGCAACCGCGTGGTGATCCTGGAACTGGAGCGGCTGGACGGGCTGGAGACCGACCTCCTCGACCACGTCTACCCGCGCATGCGCGAGGCGCTGGAGCGGATGGACGCGCTGAACGCGCCGACGGACCTTCTGAGCTGCGCCGCGCAGGAGGTCCGCGCGCTGACCGGCTTCGACCGCGTGCTGATCTACCGCTTCGACGCCGACTGGCACGGCACGGTGGTGGCGGAGGACGGGAACGGACGGCTGCCCTCCTACATGGACCTGCGCTTTCCGGCCTCCGACATCCCGACCCAGGCGCGCGAGCTGTACCGGCTGAACCGCCAGCGGCTGATCCCCGATGCCGGCTACGCCCCGGTGCCGCTGGTCGCGTTGTCGCCGGTCCCCGAAGGAGCGCTGCCGCTCGATCTCAGCTTTTCCGTCCTGCGCAGCGTGTCGCCGGTGCATGTGCAGTACATGCGGAACATGGAAACCGCCTCCTCCATGTCGGTGTCGATCCTGCTCCACGGCGCCCTGTGGGGACTGGTCTCCTGCCACCACCACGAGCCGAAGGCGGTGTCCTACGCCGTGCGCTCGGCGTGCGACCTGATCGCCCAAATCCTGTCGGTGCGCATCGCCGCGGTGGAGGACCGGCGCGACGCCGAGCACCGCATCGCCCTGCAGGCCATCCAGGCGCGGCTGCTGGCCGCCATGGCCCAGGCCGATCCCTTCATCACCGGCCTGACCGAGCATCCCGACGACCTGCTGCGCTTCGCCAACGCCAGCGGCGCCGCCGTGGTCTTCGAGCGGCGCTGCACGCTGGTCGGCGACACCCCGACGGAAGAGCAGGTGCGCGACCTCGTGGACTGGTTGGCCACCCAGGGCGAGCCGGAGCAGTTCGAGACCGACAGCCTGCCCGCCCTCTACCCGGCCGCCGCGGACTTCGAAGGCAAGGCTGCGGGGCTGCTGGCCGTCGCCGTGTCGAAGCTGCACGCCAGCTACGTGCTGTGGTTCCGGCCCGAGGTGGTGCGCACCGTCCGCTGGGGCGGTGACCCGCGCAAGCCGCTCGACCGTGACGGGCGGGGCCTGAGCCCGCGCGCCTCCTTCGAGACCTGGAAGGAGACGGTGCGCCACCGCGCGCTGCCTTGGAGCGCGGCGGAGCGCGACACCGCCGCGGCGCTGCGCCACGCCGTCATCGGCATCGTCCTGCGCAAGGCCGAGGAACTGGCCGCCCTGTCGCGGGAGCTGGCGCGCTCCAACAAGGAGCTGGAGTCCTTCTCCTACTCCGTCTCCCACGACCTGCGCGCGCCGTTCCGCCACATCGTCGGCTACGCCGAGCTGTTGCAGGAGCTGGAGGCGGACCGGTTGAGCGCAACCGGGAAGCGCTACCTGGACGTCATCGTGGACGCGGCCAACAGCGCCGGCACCTTGGTGGACAATCTGCTGCACTTCTCCCAGATGGGCCGCAGCGAGTTGACCCCTGTGTCCATGGACATGAACGCCCTGGTCGCGGAGGTGCGGGAGACGCTGGCCCCCGACACCGCCGGGCGGGCCATCGAGTGGGACATCGCCCCGCTGCCCACGGTGCGCGGCGATCCCGTGATGATGCGGCTGGTTCTGCAAAATCTTTTGTCGAACGCCATCAAATACTCCCGCGGCCGGGAACCGGCGCGCATCGCCGTGGGTTGCGAAGACCGGTCCACCGAAACCATCTTCTTCGTCAGGGACAACGGGGTCGGCTTCAATCAGGCATACGAGAAGAAGCTGTTCGGGGTCTTCCAACGGCTGCACCGCAACGAGGAGTTCGAAGGCATCGGCATCGGACTGGCCAACGTGCGCCGCGCCGTGGACCGCCATGGCGGACGGACCTGGGCCGACGGTCGGCTCGACAAGGGGGCCATCTTCTACTTCACGCTGCCGAAGGCCGGGACGGCGAAACCGGATCTGCGAGACCTCGATGAGTGACCTGAAACCCATCCTGCTGGTCGAAGACAACCCGCGGGACCTGGAGCTGACCCTGGCGGCGCTGGAGAAATGCCAGCTCGCCAACGACGTGATCGTCGCGCGCGACGGCGAGGAGGCGTTGAGCATGCTGACCCGCCGCGATCCGGAAACCGGAAAGCCGACACAGCTTCCCGCCGTTGTCCTGCTCGACCTCAAGCTGCCGAAGATCGACGGGCTGGAGGTGCTGGAGCGGGTGAAGAGCGATCCGGAGACCCGGCACGTCCCCATCGTGATGCTCACCGCGTCGCGTGAGGAAAGCGACCTCGTGCGCAGCTACAAGCTGGGCGTGAACGCCTTCGTGGTGAAGCCGGTGGACTTCAAGGCCTTTTTCCAGGCGATCCGCGACCTGGGCGCCTTCTGGGCGATCCTGAACGAACCCCCGGTCGGCTGCGCCCGCCGTCCGGCGGGAACCCCGCCCGCGGGTAAAGGCGCCTGAAGGAATGCCCTCCGCTATGCCCTCCGCGGTGACCATCCTGCATCTGGAAGACAGCCCGCTGGACTGCGAGCTGGCCTGCGCACGCCTGCGGAAGGCGGGAATCACCTGCGACGTGACCCGCGTGGACACCCGCGCGGCCTTCGAGGCGGCGCTGGTCAAGGCGGCGGCGGACGGGCGGCGCTTCGACCTGATCCTGGCCGATTTCTCCCTGCCCGATTTCGACGGGCTGGAGGCGCTGGGCATCGCCAAGGCCCGTGCTCCGGAAACCCCCTTCCTGTTCCTGTCCGGGCGCATGGGGGAGGAGACGGCGGTGTCGGCGCTGAAGATGGGCGCGCGCGACTATGTGCTGAAGCAGCGGCTGGCCCATCTGCCCGCCGCGGTGGAGCGGGCGATCGTCGAGGCCCGCACCCTGGCCGAGCGGCGGCTGGCCGAGGAGAATCTGCGCCGGCTGCGGCAGGCCATCGACGACATCCGCGACTACGCCATCGTCACGCTGGACCCGGAGGGCCGCATCACCTCGTGGAACGAGGGCAGCCGCCGCCTGTTCGGCCACACGGAGGAGGAGGCGCTGGGCCGCCCCCTGTCCCTGCTCTTCGCGCCGGAGGAACGCTGCGCGGAGAACATCCGCGGCCTGCTGGCCGGGGTGGCGGAGAAGGAGCGTTGCGAGGTCGAATGGATCCACGCGGCGCGGGACGGGCGGCGCTTCTTCGGCTCCACCGTGCTGACCGTGGCGCGCGACGCCACGGGCGCGCCGGCCGCCTATTCGGTGGTGGTGCGCGACATCACCGACCGCCGCGCCTCGGAAATCGCGCTGCGCGACAGCGAGGCCAAGTTCCGCGCCATCGCGGAAAGCATGCCCCAGCTCGTCTGGTCGGCTCCGCCGGACGGCCTTCCCGATTACTACAACCTGCATTGGTTCGCCTACACCGGCACGCGGCCGGAGGCGATGACCGGGACCGCCTGGATGGAGGTGGTGCATCCGGACGATCGGGCGCGCACCGCCGCCCTGTGGACCGCCGCGGTGCGGTCGGGCGACGCCTACGAGGTCGAGTACCGGCTGCGCGAAGCCGGGGGCCGCTACCGCTGGTTCCTCGGGCGGGCGGTGCCGCTGCGCGACGGGGACGGGCGGATCACCCGCTGGTTCGGCACCTGCACCGACGTCGACGACGCGGTGAAGTCCCGCACCGCCCAGGCCGACGCACGCGAGGATCTGGAACGGCAGGTGGCCGAGCGCACGGCGGAGCTGGTGGCCGCCAACCGCCGCCTGCTGGGCGAAGTGGCGGAGCGGCAGCGCGCCCAGGCCGACCTCAGCGCGCTCTACGCCAAGACGCCGGTGCCGCTGCATTCGCTGGACGCCGAGGGGCGGCTGCTGAGCGTCAGCGACCGCTGGCTGGAGTTCATGGGCTATGAGAGCCGGGGGCAGGTGCTCGGCCGCAACATCGCGGAGTTCATGCCGCCGGACGTCGCGCGGGAGCACCGGGAGCACCTCTGGCCGGAGCTGCTGCGGCTCGGCGCCTTCCAGGACATGCCCTACCGGCTGGTCAAGCGGTCGGGGGAGGTCGCCGACGTATTGGTCTCCGCCCGGATCGAGCGCGACGGGTGGGGCGGTTTCCTGCGCACCATGGCCGCCGTGGTCGACGTCTCCGCCCGGCTGCGCGCCGAGGCGGAGCGCGAGCGGGCCGAGGAGGCGCTGCGCCATTCCCAGAAGATGGACGCGCTGGGCCAGCTGACCGGCGGCATCGCCCACGACTTCAACAACCTGCTGACGGCGATCTCGGGCAACCTGGATCTGCTGCTGTCCCGGCTGGACACGGCGGAGCGGGGCGACCTGCGCGACTACGCCAGCCACGCCAAGGTCGGGGCGACCCGCGCCGCCGGGCTGACGCAACGCCTGCTCGCCTTCGCCCGGCGGCAGCCGCTGCGCCCGGACGCGACGGAGCCCTGCGTGCTGGTCGAGGGGATGGAGGACCTGCTGCGCCGCACGGTGGGCGAGCAGGTGTCCATCGCGACCGATTGCCCGCCGGACGTCTGGGCGGCCTGGTGCGACTCCAACCAGCTGGAGATCGCCCTGCTGAATCTGGTGGTGAACGCCCGCGACGCCATGCCGGACGGCGGGCGCATCACCATCAGCGCCGCCAACGCCCATCTGACGGCGGCCGACGTGGCGGGCGACGCCTCCGGCGCGGCGCCCGGCGACTACGTCGTCTTGACCGTGGCCGACACCGGCATGGGCATGCCGCCCGACATCATCAAGCGCGCCTTCGACCCGTTCTTCACCACCAAGCCGATCGGGCAGGGGACTGGGCTGGGACTGTCGCAGGTCTATGGCTTCGTCAGCCAGTCCCACGGGCTGGTGCGCATCGACAGCGAGGCCGGGCGTGGCACCGCCGTGCGCCTCTATCTGCCGCGCTGCGACGGGGCGGAGGGCACCAGCCTTCCGCCGGGGGCTGCCGCGGTGCCCGCCGCCAAAGGAGGGACGGATGCGGCGGCGGACAACACCGCGGGAACCGTTCTGCTGGTCGAGGACGAGGCGCTGGTCCGCATGGTCGCGGTGCAGGCGCTGGAAGATGCCGGGCTGGACGTCGTCGAGGCATCGGACGGGACGGAGGCGCTGGAGCTGCTGGACAGCGGCCTGCGCGCGGATCTGGTGGTGACCGACGTCGGGCTTCCCGGCATGAACGGGCGGCAGCTGGCCGAGGCGGTGCATGAGCGGCGGCCCGAGCTGGGCGTGCTGTTCATGACCGGCTACGCTTACGACGCCACGCTCGGCACCGGCATCCTGGAGCCGGGCTGCGAGGTGCTCCAGAAGCCCTTCGAAACGACGGCGCTGGTCGCCCGCGTCACCGGCATGCTGGCCCACACGCGCGGTGGCGGCAGTGGTGGTAGTGGCGGCCCTATGCGCGAATCTGTCCCGGAACGCCACTGCGACTGATGCGTTATCCTCCTCTAAGGACGAGTCCGGCCCCGCGCATGGACTCCGCGAGGGGGGAGGACGGGCGATGCTTCAGGTCTCCGAATCGCAGGTGCGCCTTGGGCTCTCGGCGCCGGACAAGACGGAGGCCATCCGCATCGCCGGCCGGGCGATGGTCGACAGTGGACTGATCGATCCCGGCTACATCGACAGCATGCTGGGCCGCGAGGCGGTGTCCGGCACCTATCTCGGCAGCGGCATCGCCATCCCCCACGGGCTTCCCGAGGCGCGCGATCTGGTGCGGCGGACCGGCGTGGTGGTCGTCCAGTTCCCCCAGGGCGTCGATTGGGGCGGCGGGGAGACGGCGCGGCTGGTCGTCGGCATCGCCGCCAAGTCGGACGAGCACATCGCCGTGCTGCAGCGGCTGACCGGCGTGCTGGGCGACCCGGCGGAGGCCGCGCGGCTGGGCGGCACGGGCGATCCGCGCGCCATCATGGCCGTTCTGAACGGCGAGGCGCCCGCCGCACCCGCGGCGGCGTCCACCGCGCCTCCCATCGACGGGGACTCCATCGCGGTCACCGCCCCGACGCCCCACGGGCTGCACGCCCGCCCGGCGACGGCGCTGGTCGAGGTCGCCAAGCGCTTCCGCGCCGAGATCGCCGTCCGGCACGGCGGCACCACGGCCAACGCCAAGAGCCTGATTTCCCTGCTGCGCCTTGGCGCGTCCGGTGGTCAGCCGCTGACCGTCACCGCCGCGGGCGAGGACGCGGCGGCGGCGCTCCAGGCCATCCGCGCCGCTTTCGAGGCAGGGCTGGACGAGCCGGTCTCCACGGCGACGCCCGTGGCTGAGCCGGCGCCGCGGGCCGTCCCGGCGGACCTCGATTATGACGGGCGGGTGATCGCCGGCATCTCCGCCTCCCCCGGCGTCTCCACCGGCCCGGTCTGGAAGTTCCAGCGCGAGGAGCTGACGGTCGCCGAGACCGCCCCGGACCCAGAAGCCCAGCACCGCCGGCTGGATCAGGCGCTCGCCGCCGCCGCCGCCGACCTGCGCAATCTGCACGAGGAGTTCTGGAAGAAGGCCGGCGCCGCCAAGGCCGCCATTTTCAAGGCGCATCAGGAGCTTCTCGACGATCCGGAGATGGTCGCCGAGGCCCACGCCCTGATCGGCCAGGGCAAGAGCGCCGGCTGGGCGTGGCGCACCGTCTACGAGGAGCGCGCCGGCACGCTGGCCCAGCTCGCCGACCCGCTGCTGGCCGGGCGGGCCGCCGACCTCAGCGACGTCGGACGCCGCGTGCTGCGCCTGCTCGCCGTGGTGACGGAGAGCGTGGCAGCCCTGCCGGACCATCCCGTCATCCTGCTGGCCGAGGATCTGGAGCCGTCCGACACGGCCAAGCTCGACCCGGCCAAGGTGCTGGGGCTGTGCACGGCGGGGGGCGGCGCCACCTCCCACACGGCGATCATCGCGCGTTCGCTGGACATCCCCGCGGTCGTCGCCGCCGGTCCTTCCGCACTGGATCTGGAGAACGGACGGGCGGCGATCCTCGATGGCGACGGCGGGGTGCTGGTCGCCGACCCCAGCGAGCGCGACCGCGGCCGCGCCGCCGAGGCCCGGGTCAGGGTGGGCGAGCGGCGGGAGGCCGAGCGGCTCGACCGCTACAAGCCGGCCATCACCACGGACGGACGGCGCGTCGAGGTCGCCGCCAACATCTCGGACCCGGCGGAGGCGGTGCAGGCCGTCGAGGCGGGCGGCGAGGGCGTCGGGCTGATGCGCACCGAGTTCCTGTTCCTCCAGCGCGACCTGCCGCCGGACGAGGAGGAGCAGTTCGCCGCCTACCGGACCATGGTGCGGGCGATGAACGGGCTGCCGATCATCCTGCGCACGCTGGACATCGGCGGCGACAAGAACGTCCCCTATCTGCGCATGCCGGCGGAGGGCAACCCCTTCCTGGGCGTGCGCGGCATCCGCCTGTGCTTCGAGCGGGAGGACCTGTTCCGCACCCAGCTGCGCGCCATGCTGCGAGCCTCCGCGGAGGGGCCGGTGCGCATCATGTACCCGATGATCGCCACCCCGGCGGAGCTGGAGCGCGCCAAGGCGATCACCGAGGCGGTGCGGCGGGAACTGGACGTGCCGCCGGTTGAACTGGGCATCATGATCGAGGTGCCGTCCGCCGTGATGATGGCCGACCGGCTGGCACGGGAGGTGTCCTTCTTCTCCATCGGCACCAACGACCTGACGCAGTATGTGCTGGCGATGGACCGGTTGCACCCGGTGCTGGCCCCGCAGGCCGACGGGCTGCACCCCGCCGTCCTGCGCATGGTGGAGCGCACGGTGGACGCCGCCCGCCGCGCCGGAATCTGGGTCGGCGCCTGCGGCGGCGTGGCCGGCGACCCGGCGGGAGCGGTGCTGCTGTCCGGGCTGGGCGTCGCGGAGCTGAGCGTGGCCATTCCCGCGGTTCCCTCGGTCAAGGCGCGGCTGCGCGCCATTGCCATGGCCGACGCCGAGCGCACCGCCCGCGAGGCGCTGGACTGCGCCGACGCGGCGGAGGTAAGGACTCTGGTCCGCCAACGTTTCGCCGACGCCGGAGGCCTGTCATGACCACAGCAACCACCCCACGCCCCGGCGTCGTCACCGTGACGCTGAACGCCGCCATCGACCAGACCCTCGACGTGCCGGGCTTCGCCGCCGGAGCGGTCAACCGGGCGGTCGCCGAAACGCGGACCGCCGGCGGCAAGGGCATCAACGTCGCCGCCTTCCTGTCTGGCGGCTCCATTCCGGTGACCGCCACCGGCTTCCTCGGCGAGGAGAACACCGCCGCCTTCGACGCGCTGTTCCGCCGCCGCGGCATCCGCGACCGCTGCCTGCGCTTGGCCGGCCGCAGCCGGGTGAACATCAAGCTGGTGGATCGTGAAGGCCGTTCCGTCACCGACATCAACCTGCCGGGCCTGCATGTCCCGGCGGAAAGCTGGCGGGGGCTGTTGACCGTGGTGAACGACCTCGCCGCCGCCAACCGGACCTTCGTCCTGTCGGGCAGCGTCCCGGCGGGTGTGCCGGACACCGCCTACGCCGAGATGGTCACCGCCCTGCACCGGCGCGGCGCCTTCGTGGTGGTGGACGCCAGCGGCCCGCCGCTGCGCCACGCCGTGGCCGCCCGCCCTGATATGGTGAAACCGAACGCGGCGGAGCTGGCCGAACTGCTCGGCCGCCCGCTGAAGGATCGCGCCGAGGTGGTGCACGCGGCCCGCGAGCTGTCGGAGTCCGGCATCGCGCTCGTCGTCGTGTCGCTGGGCGCCGAGGGTGCCGTCTTCGTGGAGGGCGGCCGCGCTCTGCTCGCCGTGCCGCCGCCCGTCGAGGTCGCCAGCACCGTCGGCGCCGGGGACGCCATGGTCGCCGGGGTCGTCGCCGCCCGGCTGGACGGGGGCGGGCTGGAGGAGTGCGCGCGGCGCGGCACCGCCTTTGCCGCTGGCACGCTGTCGCGCCTCGGCCCCGAACTGCCGCCACCGGAGCGTCTCGCCGAGCTGATGCGGGCCGTTCGGGTGGAGGAATTGTAAGGCATTTCAGCGCCGGAGGGATCGCGATGGCAAAGCTCGTGGCTGTGACCGCCTGCCCGACGGGGATCGCCCACACCGTCATGGCGGCCGAGGCGCTGCGCCGCACCGCTGCGCTGATGGGCCACACCATCGCGGTGGAGACCCAGGGGGCGAACGGCGTGCAGACGCCGCTCTCCGCGGCCGACATCGCGGCGGCCGACGCGGTGGTCCTGGCCACCGACATCGCCGTGGACGATTCCCGTTTCGCCGGTAAGCCGATCCTGCGCACCTCCACCGCCGCCGCCATCCGCGACACCAAGGCGGTGATCGGCAACGCCCTGGCCGATGTCCCCGGCGCGCAGACCGAAGCCGCCGCTCCGCAGCCCGCCCCGAAGCCGACACCCACCGTGGTGCGCAGCCCCGGCCTTCTGGTCGCCATCACCGCCTGCCCGACCGGCATCGCCCATACCTTCATGGCCGCCGAGGCGCTGAAACAGGCCGCCCAGGCCAGGGGCTACCGCATCAAGGTCGAGACCCAGGGCTCGGTCGGCGCAAAGAACGCGCTGACCGAGGAGGAGATCGCCGAGGCCGAGGCCGTCATCATCGGCGCCGACACCCACGTCGCCACCGACCGCTTCGCCGGCAAACGGCTGCTGAAGACCTCGGTGGGCGAGGCGCTGAAGCAGCCCGCCCGTGTGATCGACGAGGCGATCGCCCTGCCGCCTCCCGCCGCGACGGGAAGCGCCGCCGCTCCCGCCTATGCCGACGCGGTGTCGGGGGCAAAGGCACGGCAGAAGGAGGCGCAGGCCGGCCCCTACAAGCATCTGCTGACCGGCGTGTCCTTCATGCTGCCCCTCGTGGTGGCCGGCGGCCTGATCATCGCCCTGTCCTTCGTCTTCGGCATCGAGGCCTTCAAGGAACCGGGAACCCTTCCGGCGGCGCTGATGCAGATCGGCGGCGAGGCCGCCTTCGGGCTGATGGTGCCGGTGCTGGCCGGCTACATCGCCTATTCCATCGCCGACCGGCCCGGCCTCGCTCCCGGATTCATCGGCGGGATGCTGGCCGCGAAGATCGGGGCGGGCTTCCTGGGCGGCATTGTGGCGGGTTTCCTGGCCGGCTACATCGCCCGCTGGCTGCGCGACACCATCCGGCTGCCGCAGAATCTGGAAGGGCTGAAGCCGGTGCTGATCATCCCGCTCCTTGGCACGCTGGCGGTCGGTCTGCTGATGATCTACGTCATCGGCACGCCGGTCGCCGCGATCATGAACGGGCTGACCGCCTTCCTGCAGAGCATGACCGGCGCCAACGCGGTGGCGCTCGGCGCGCTTCTGGGCGCCATGATGGCGCTGGACATGGGCGGGCCGGTCAACAAGGCGGCCTACACCTTCGCGGTCGGGCTTCTCGCCTCCAGCACCTACACGCCGATGGCCGCGGTGATGGCGGCGGGCATGACGCCGCCGCTCGGGTTGGCGCTCGCCACCCTGGTCGTGCCCAGCCGGTTCACGATGCAGGAGCGCGAGGCGGGCAAGGCTGCGGGCGTGCTCGGCCTCGCCTTCATCACCGAAGGGGCGATTCCCTTCGCCGCCAAGGACCCGCTGCGCGTCATCCCCGCCGCCATGGCCGGGTCGGCGGTGGCCGGCGCCTTGTCGATGTGGTTCGGCTGCGGGTTGCGGGCGCCGCACGGCGGCGTCTTCGTGCTGGCGATCCCCAACGCGGTGGCGCCGCTCGGCCCCTACGTCCTGGCTATCGTCGCCGGAACCGTCGTGACGACGCTTGGTTTGATGGTTTTGAAGCGCCGCGTCGAGGCGGACCCGACCGCGGCGCCGACGCTCGGCACCGCCGCGCCGACCCCGACCAGCCCCGCGCCCAGCGGGGCAGGGCGCTGAGAGGAGAGGATCGTCGCATCCGCTGATTGCCGGCTGTACCGCAAATTAGTTTTAATTTTCGCCAAAATTGAAAGAACTCGACAACTCAAGAGTGCTATCGCTAGCTTTGCGTTGTTCCGCCGCCGGCCTGTTCCGCAGTCCCCTGGAGGAACGGCAGCCGGCGGAGCGTGATGAGGATCTCGTATCGCATAGCGACGGTGGGTGGAATTCCGGTGGTCATCGCGGCGTTGATCGCGGTGTCCGCCTGGATTCTGCTGGAGCGCGCCGGCCGCTCGCGCGAGGCCGCGGTTCTGGCCGGCACCGTCTACCGCGAGATGATCGCCGCCACCGCGGCCCGCAACGACTTCATCCATTCGCCCCCTGAAGGCCGCCTTCCCCATGAGGTCACCTTCCGCCGCGCCACCCACGGCGCGCGGGCGGCGCTTGACGCGCTGGGTGGGCTGGCGGACCAGGGCATCCAGGCCGACGCCGTGGAAACCGCCCGCCGCGCGTCCGACCGTCACGCCGCCCGGCTGGAGGAGTTGGTGGATGCCATCGCCTTCAGTGATGCCCGTGCCCGCGGCATGGCGGAGCAGGAGGCGCGTCTTCTCGCTTTGGCCGAACAGGCGCGCCAGCGGCAGCACGCCGCCAACGCGGCGCTCGTCGCCTCCCTGGCCGAGGCCGACCGGCAGATGCGCGACAGCCGCAATCTCGTGGATGGCCTGCACAGGTTGCGGGAAGCGATTCTGAGCGCCCGGCTGGCCGCGAAGGACGAGGTGCTTGGTGCCGAACCACCCGACTCGCCAGCCGAATCGTTACCCAACGCGGCGGCGCGGTCCGATGCCCTGGCTTTCTGGCTGGACCGTGTGGAGCGAGCCGCCGAGGGGCTTGCCGCGTCGCTTCCCGCCGACACCGCCCATGGGACGGCGCTGGACGAGTTGACGCGGTTGCGGGCCGAACGGCTGGACCGGACGACGCTCACGGAACTGGCACCCCGTTACGACGCGCTCGCCGAGCGGGTCCTGAAAGCCGCCGACACCGGCTACAGCGCCGTCCAGGACGAGGTGACGGAGCTTTTGCACCACACCGTGTCAGCCCACGCCATGGAGCAGGAGACCCAGACGCTCGCCATGACCGCCCTGACCCTCAGCGGGCGCACCCTGAGGGCGCTGGAGCGGCGCGACCCCCGCGGCCTGCATGACGTCGCAACCGACAGCGGGCGGTTGCGCGACCGGGTCGCCGGGCTTCCCATCTCCCCGCTCATCCAGGACGAGATGCTGGCCGCCATCACCGCGTGGCGCGATGGGCTGGAGCGCACCACCGACGGGCTGGCCCGCCAGAACGGCGCCATCGCCGCGATGGACATGGACGCCGCCGCGGTGATGAACACCGCCCGCCGCCTGAACGACCTGTTCCAGGACAGCGCGGTGCGCAGCGCCGGCCTGCTGCGTTCCACCCTGCTCATCGGGGCGACCATCGGCCTGCTGTTCGCCGCCGGGGCGGCGCTCCTGGTGGCCGGCGGCATCACGCGCCCCCTGCGCCGTCTTCAGGGGGCCACCCGGCGGTTGGCCCGCGACCCGCGTGACGGGCGGGTAACCGACCTCGAGCGGCGGGACGAGCTGGGCGACATGGCCCGCGCCGTTCACCACTTCGCCGCTGAGATCAACCGCCGCGAGGACGAGCTGCGCCGGGCCAAGGAGCAGGCGGACTCCACCCTTGCGGAGTTACGGCGGACCCAGGCTCATCTGGTGCAGGCGGAGAAGTTGGCCGCGCTGGGGCAGGTGGTGGCCGGCGTGGCGCACGAGATCAACACGCCGCTGGGCATCACGCTCACCACCTCCACCCTGATCCGCGAGAAGGTGCCGAAGATGAAACGCCTTCTCGATTCCGGCCAGCTGCGCCGCCGCGAGCTGGAACGCTTCCTGACCGACATGGGTGACGTGTCCGAACTGATGGTCAACAACGCCGTCCGCGCGGCCGAGCTGGTCCAGCGCTTCAAGGAGCTGGCGATGGACCCGGTGGGGGAAACGCGCCGGCGCTTTGACCTCCGCCTCTGCCTGATGCAGGCGGTGGAGGCGATGGGAGCCTTCTGGGATGCGGCGGAACACCGGGTTGTCGTGGACTGTCCGCCTGGGCTGATGATGGACGGTTACCCGCAAGCCATCGCGCAGATCGTCTCGCATCTCCTGCTGAACGCGGTCAACCATGGCTTTGCAGACGGGAAGGGGGCAGACGGGGAGGGGACAGACGGGCAAAGAGGAGAAGGGCAAAGCGGCACCGTAACGGTTGCTGCCCGCAAAGCCTCGGCGGAGGTCGTGGAACTGTCCGTCGCCGACGACGGGCGGGGCATCCCGGTGGACCTTCGCGCGCGGATCTTCGATCCCTTCTTCACCACGCGCCGCGGACACGGCCATGCTGGTCTCGGTCTGCACATCGTCCACAACGCGGTCAGCCAGCTCGGCGGCACCATCACCCTGGAGGATGAGGGGGAAGAGGCGGGAGGGGCTCGCTTCGTCATCCGCCTTCCCCCCGCCATGCGGGAGAGGGACGGCGCATGACGCGGGCGGACAGGCTGTCCGTCGCACGGACGCTTGCGCGCCGCGCGGCGTCGGTCTACTGCAGAGCGGGTCCGTTCGGCGGTTTCCCGTTTAACGGTTTCAGCGCAAGGGGCCGGGCATGGCGACGATCGAGGAAGCCTACGCGGTCGCCATCGACCACCATCAGGCCGGGCGGCTGGAAGAGGCGGCGATCATCTACCAGCGCATCCTGGACGTCGATCCGGAGCAGGCTCATGCCTCGCATCTGCTGGGCATCGTCGCCGGCCAGAGGGGCCGCCCGGCCGAGGCCGTCGCGCTGATCGCCGCCGCGGTGGCGCGGGACGGATCGAACACCGATTTCCTCGGCAATCTGGGCGCAGCGCTGAAGGCGGCGGGGCGGCACGACGAGGCCATTCGTCATTTCGCCCGCGCCCTGGCGTTGGAGCCGGCGGCGCGCGGCGTTCCGGGCAATCTCGGTTCCGCCCTGGCCGCCGATGACCGGATCGGCGACGCCGTGTCCTGGCTGGGACGCGCGGCCGCTCTCGACCCGTCGCATTTCGAGACGCTCCTGAATCTGGGCATCGCGCTGCGCGACGCGGGCCGGTTCGACGCGGCGGAAACGGCGCTGGAGACCGCCAAGTCCCTGCGTCCGGACCATCCGCATCCGGTCTGCGAACTGGCGGTGCTGAAGCTGGCGCTCGGCGATTTGGAAGAGGGGCTGGCGCTTTACGAACGGCGCTGGGACTACACCGGCCAATCCGCGGCGGTGTCCGGCAAGCCGGTGTGGCGGGGCGAGGGCATCGCTGGCAAGACCATCCTTCTCTATTACGAGCAAGGTCTGGGAGACACCCTGCAATTCGTCCGCTACGCGCCGCTGCTGGCCGACCGCGGCGCGCGGGTGCTGCTGATCGTCCAGCCGGAGTTGCGCCGCCTCCTGGCCTCGGTGCGGGGCATCGACCGTCTGGCCACCTACGACGATGCCGATGGACTGCCGGGTTTCGACCTGTGTTGCCCGCTGATGAGCCTGCCCTTCGCCTTCGGAACGCGCATCGATGCAATTCCCTCCGGCGCCCCCTACATCACGCCGCCCCCCGATCTGGTGGCCGGCTGGGCGGAACGGCTCGGTTGGAGCCGGAGCGGAGAATCCACAGGCTCGCGCCCGCTGCGCGTCGGATTTGTCTGGTCGGGCAACCCGCGGCGCCACGATCCCACCTCCCACGCGATGGACCGCCGCCGCAGCGTGCCCTTCGCGCTGATGGAGCCGCTGCTGTCGGTGCCGGGGATCGAGGCGGTCAGCCTCCAGGTCGGGGAAGCGGCGGAGCAGGCGCGGGCGGCCGTCGCGGCGGGCCGGCTCAGCGATCCCATGGCGGGTGTCACGGACTTTGCCGATACCGCGGCCATCGCGGCGCATCTTGACCTCGTCATCACCGTGGACACGTCGGTCGCCCACTTGGCGGCGGCGATGGGGCGTCCGGTGTGGATGCTGTCGCGCTGCGACGCCTGCTGGCGCTGGTTCCGCGGACGCGACGACAGCCCCTGGTATCCGACGATGCGCCTCTACCGGCAGGACTCGCCCGGCGACTGGGCGCCGGTCATGGCCCGCGTGGGCCATGACCTTGCCGCAGCCACGGCGCGGGATCAGAACTGCGCCGAGGCGCTGAGCAGGAAGGCCCGGCCCGGCTGGTAGAGCGGGGTGACGGTGCCGAACTCCTGCCCGTAGGTGGCACGGTCGGCGTAGGTCTCGTCGAAGAGATTGCGGACGTCGAGGCGCAGCGCCAAGTTGGCGTGCTCCGGCAGCCGGTGCTCCACGAACAGGTTGGCCGTCTGATACCCCTTCAGCGGCCGCTGCCCGGCCTGGACCTTGTCGTAGTCGAGCACGAACTCCACATCGGCGCCGAAGGTCAGGTTCCAGGACTGCACGGTGTGGGCGCCGCCAACGGTGAAGACCTGCCCGATCGGTGTGGCGAGGTAGGTGCCGGTGTCGGAATCCGCGGGCAGCCCGTCGATCTTCACGTCGATGTCGGCGTATTTGGCGCGGATGAAGCCGTTCGTCCAGGCGTAGCCGAGACCCAGCTCATAGCCCTCCGACCGCACGTCGCGGGCGAGGGTGGCGCTCGTGGCGGCGAAGCGCGCGGCGCGGGCATCGTCAAGCTTGGTGCGGAAGATCCGGCCTTCCGCGGTGAACCCCTCGTAGCGGGCCTCCAGGCCGGCGGTGCTGTTGTAGGCCGTCACCGGGCGCGGGCCGGCGCCGTAGTTCCAGGCTGGATTCATGATGTAGTTCTCGGCCAGCTGGACGCCGCCCCAGCCGCGGGACACGCCGGCCTTGGCGGTCAGGTAGCGGGGCAGCAGGTCGAACTCGCCCGAGATGTTGTGGCTGAGGCCGTGGTTGGTCCACTCCCGTCCGGTCGTCCCCTCGAAAGTTTGGCGGTCGCCGCGCAGGCCGAAGGACAGGCGCAGACGCTCCATCGGCTCCAGCCGGGCCTGACCGTACAGGCCGTTGTTGCGCGCCCGCTCGGTCGCGGACATCGTCCGGTCCCGGTAGTTGGCGCGGTCCACGTAGAAGTCGGTGCCTGTCGTGAAGGTGCCGATCCGGAAGCCGAAGGTGTTTTCCAGCTTGCCGTTGAAGGAGCTGGTCGCCCCCTTGCCCGGGTAGCTCCCCGGCACGGTGCTGCTGCCGACCGGGCGGGTGAAGATCGGCGTCTCCACGTCGGTGCGGCCATAGGCGAGCACCAGCTTGGGGTTCCACAGCTCCGTAGGCAGGGCGTCGGTGTAGGTGAAGACCATGTTCTGGCGGTCGAGCGAGTAGTCGCGCACGCGCGGCTCCCAGGCCGGGCGCCCGGCCAGCGACCCGATGTTCGCGCGGAAGGGCCGCGGCGCGTCGTCGTAGACCCGCTCGTAGCTGGCCTGGAAGCGGTGGCCGCTTTCCGTCTGCACCGCCGCCTTGCCGAGGCCGCTGACCACGTCCGTCTCGGTGCCGTCCACCTTGCGTCCGTTGCCCGCGGTGTACTTGCCGCCCTTGCCGTAGGTCACGGTGCCCAGCGCCTCCAGCCCCTGGTGGCGTCCGAAGCCGGCGAGGTTGGTGGTCAGGCCGGAGCCGTTTGTGTTGAAGGTGGTCTTGCCGAAGGCGCCGATGCCGTCGCTCGCCAGGAAGTCGCTGGCGTCCTTCGTCTCGTAGGCGATGGAGCCGGCGAGCGCGCCCGGCCCGGCGTCGGCGGGGGCGACGCCGGCGTCCACGCGCGCCACCTTCAGCAGCGCCGGGTCGATCAGCGTGGTGCCGTTGTGGTGGAAGACCTTGTTGTTCTGGCGGCTGCCGTCGATGGTGACCGCCAGATTGGTTTCCTCGACGCCGTTCACATAGACCTTCTGCGACATCGGCACGGAACTTCCCACGCGGATCGTCGGCTCGCCGGAGAAGACGTCGCGGAGGTCGCTGGGATTCTTGCGCTCCAGATCCTCCCTGGTGATGGTGATGTTGCCGCTTCCGCTGCCTGCGCCGGTCGAGGCGGTGACCGACACCGGCGCCAGCATTGTGACGTCGCCGGTCGGGGCCGGAACCAGCGTCACGGAGCCGGTGCCGGTCGTGCGGTAGCCGGCGCCCGTTCCGGACAGCAGCGTGTCGAGCGCCTGGGCGGGCGTCATGCTGCCCGACACCGGGCGGGAGCTGCGCCCGGCGGCCAGATCGGCGGAGTAGCCGATCTGCCAGCCGGTCTGGCGCGCGAAGGTGTCGAGCGCCGCGGGCAAGGGCTGCGCCGGCAGCGCGAAGACCATTGTCTGCGCGGCGGGTGCGGCCTGCTGGGCCAGGGACGGGGAGGGGAGGGCCAGGACGCCGCCGAGCGCGGTGGTCGCCATCAGGGCCAGGATCAGATGCCGGGCGGCGGTTCCCCGCGCGCATACCGAGAACTTGCCTGTCGAAACCGTCCGGCCTTCCATTCCTCACAACTCCCGTCTGCGCTGGTGGCGGGGGCGTGATTACCGGTGTATGGACCGTGCCCCCTCTTTTCGGCAGACGCACGGGGGCGTGGCGTCTCACAAAAAAAATTCCGAAAGAAAGACAAAACCTATCGAAGCAGGATGATTCCGGCAGGAAGCTCGGTCACGCGGGCGCCTACGACGTCGGCCAGCGAGCGGAGCGCCGCGATGGGATCGTCCAGCCGGTAGTTTCCGCTGACCCGTGCGCCGGCCAGCCGGTCGCCGATCAGAACGATCGGTGCGCCATGGTAGTGCCGGATGGTGTCGACGACCGCGGCGAAGGGTTGGTCGTGGAACACGTAGCGCCCGTCCTTCCAGGCAAGCGCAACCGTCGGGTCCGGGCGGGCGGGCGCCGACAGGCCGTCCACCGTGGCCGTCACCCGGTCACCCGGAACGAGGGACACCGTCTGGCCCGGCGGTTCCCGCCGGCTGACCGACACCCGCCCGCGCTCCAGGAAGACGGCGTCCTGCCCGCCGTCCGACCGCACGGTGAAGGCGGTGCCGGTCACCTCCACCTCGCTGAAGCCGGCGGTGACGCGGAAGGGGTGGGCGGGGTCGCTGACCACGTCGAAGTAGGCCTGCCCGCGCAGCAGCCGGACGTGGCGCCGGCCCTCGGCGAAATCGAGCGCGACCGCGGAGTCGGTGTCGAGGATCAGCCGGGACCGGTCGGGCAAGGCGATCTCCCGCCGCTCCCCCGCAACGGTGCGATGGTCGGCGGTCAGGCGGAGCGCCAATGTGGGCTGGAGATGGACGCCAATGGCCAGCAGCAGCGCGGCGGCGGCCAGCGAGACCCGCCACCCGCCGAACCGCCCGGACCGCCGCCTCGTCGCGGACTGGTTGGCCGACGGCGAAGGGGCAGTCTGCGGGTGATGGGCGAGCGTCGCCGCCTGCAATTCGGGCATGCTCCCAAGCGACGACAGGCGGTCGAATGCCGCGGCGTGGCGCGGGTCGCGGTTCCGCCATACCTGATAGGCGGCTCGGGTATCCGGGTCCACGGGCGCGTCGAGAAGCGTCACGAACCAGGTGAGCGCCTCGTCCGTGATCGGGTCCGCATGCCGGTAGGCCCCGGCATCCTGTTCGCCGTCTGCCTTGTCCTGCTTCACGCTGGCCTTCCACTCTTCCTTGACCGGACTCACGTACAGTTGAGACGTTTCATCATTCGGCGGGTCACAATTCGCGAACCGCAGCCCATAGCCCGCAGATGGTGATCATTCCTGCGGCCGTCCAACCGGCTTGACATCTGAAATTGAGAATCATTATCAATCTCGATGTTGCAAGGCCGCCGATGTCGCACCGACCGCGGTGGTGTCCTTTCCGCCGCCGTACCGACAGGGCTATCATGTCCGCAAGCCTGATTGCGATCTATCTCGATCACCGCCGCTCGTTGTTCGGGTGTGCGATGAAGATCGTGCGTGATCTTCAGGTTGCCGAGGATCTGTTGCAGGAAAGCTATCTACGCGCCTGCAAGGCTGTGGAGAGGGGACCCATCGACAACATCGGGGCGTTCCTCCACCGGACGGTCCACAACCTCGCGCTGGACCATCTCCGGCGCTGCCGGACCCAGGAGCGGTTCGAGGCCGGCCCGACGGACACCGTCGAGGCGCTGGGCATCGCATCGGAAACCCCTTCGGCGGAAGAACGCCTGCTGCAGCGCGAGCGGCTGTCGTGCTTCATGGACGCTCTGGACCGTCTGCCGGCGCGTGCCCGGCAGGTGTGGCTTCTGAACCGGGTCGAAGGCCTGTCCTATCCCCAGATCGCCGCCCATCTGGGTGTATCGCAGGGCACGGTCTTCAACGACATGAAGCTGGCGATGGGTCATTTCGTGGACACCATGGCGCGCCGGAACCCCTAGCCGTGGAACACGCTCCCGATTGAAATCGGGAGGGGCCGGCCTGACCCCCGGACCACGGAAAGCAGATGCGCGGATCCGGTGCCGGGTGTATGTGTGATGGTGTGCCGCCTGGAATGGCGCGTAAGTCCCATAAGGTGTCTTATGGAAAATACACGAGTTAGGCTTACGCCGCACGCCGTTGCCCGCAGGATGAAGCTGCTGGAACCGCTCAGCTATTGGAAGGCTGTCGGCACCCTTCGAGCCAAACGTCACCGTGCCCTTCGGGAACACACGCTCCTGCCGCCAAGCGTTCAATCCGCCTGACACGCTCGTTGAGCGCAGGATCATTGTCACGAAGCTTGAAGGATGCTGGCGAGATGAGAACGGCTACCAATCGAGCAAATTCCGTGCTGCTCAACTCAGCCGGCGGCCGCCCATAGATCGCTGAACTTGCCTTATGAAAGCCAGTCACCCAGCCTTCCGGACCTTCACCCATTTCCAGTGTATCGAGCCAAAGGGCCAAAATCTGATCCTTGGAGAGTCGGCTTTCCAGGCCCATCGCATACCCGGTTTGTCGTATCTTCCCGACGCCCGGTTGGAATTTTTCGAAAGCAAGGCGCTTGGAAGCCGACTGCGTGATTGTCGTCGCTCCGGCGCCAGGGGTCGAAAAATCCACTCCGGTGTGATCGACGAAACTTGGGTCCTCAACTTTCAGCAACATCGCCAGATGGTCCGCGCCGAGCGAATCCCCTCCCAGTCCCTGAGCTATCAGATCGTCTGCGCGCTGACGCAATTGCGGAGCATCCGATAGAGCGTCCCAGTATCCTTTTCCGCCGTAAGCAATGGCCGCGACGACAAGCAAGCCAACAAGAAGACCTGCGAGCTTAAAAATTCGTCTCATGAGTTGTTTACCAGGGCGTGATGTATGAGCCGAAGCATTCATTTGGCCTCCCGCTGGTCTTGCCGAGCTGGTCATTCGGACAGGGCGGGCAGCATGATTGCGGCATTATTGCCGAGCGGGGCGATGGTTTCCAGCGTCATGCAGCGCGTGCTGGAAAGGGCTGGAGCGCCCATAGGATCACGGTGAACGGCAATGCCGCCGCCTTGCCGGAAGAAGCCGGCACCAGGAACACGCGGGTCGGGTCCAGCCCCTACGCCAGCGACGATATGATCATCTGGTAACCCCTCCGCTGCGCGGATGGGGTTGTCTGAGTGGGCAGGCAATTTTCACAGCGTGAAAATGTGCAAAAATTCGTGGTGGTCCTTCATTTCCCACGACATAGCTCCCCTTCCGGAAAGCGCCGTGCTAGGCTTCCGTCCGGCCTGTTGAAGGCCCCATGACCGGACCGACGGCCGGACCGGTCGGGAACATCAGGACACGCGTACCATGAATCACATCGTCGCCCCCTGCCTTAAGGACCAGGACCTCAAGGAGCTGGACCGCCCGGAATCGCCCCTTCTGGAGGGCGTCGACGGCATGTGGGCGATGCTGCGCGCCGAGGCGGAGAACGTCGTCGTCAAGGAGCCTTGGCTGCGCCCCTTCATCGACACCGCCATCCTGCTGCACCATGACTTCCCGTCGGCGCTGGGCAGCCTGCTGGCGCGCAAGCTGGGCGACTCCTACATCTCCGCCGACCAGCTCGCGATGCTCGTGCGCTCGGCGGTCGCCGACGCGCCCTGCATCGTCGAGGAAGCCTGCTCCGATCTCCAGGCCATCTGCACGCGCGACCCGGCGGCCGACAACTGCCTGACACCCTTCCTCTACTACAAGGGCTTCCACGCGCTGGAATGGCACCGCATCGGCCACTGGCTGTGGCGGCGCGAGCGGCGCGACCTCGCCCACTTCCTGCAAAGCCGGGTGTCGGAGGTGTTCGCGGTGGACATCCACCCGGCGGTCCCGGTCGGACGCGGCGTCTTCATCGACCACGGAACCGGCGTGGTGATCGGCGAGACCGCGGTGGTCGGCAACGACGTTTCGATCCTTCAGGAGGTCACGCTCGGCGGCACCGGCAAGGAGCATGGCGACCGCCACCCGAAGGTGCGCGACGGCGTCCTGCTGTCCGCTGGCGCCAAGATTCTGGGCAACATCGAGATCGGCAGCCGCGCCAAGGTCGGGGCCGGCAGCGTCGTGTTGAAGGACGTGCCGCCCTGCGCCACCGTGGTCGGCGTCCCGGCGCGGATCGTCGGCTGGTGCCGTGACACGGTGCCGGCGCTCGCCATGGACCAGACGGTGCCGGAGCCGGAGTATCACATTTAATGGCCCGGACCGCTCCGGAACTCCGGCGCGGTCATCTCCTCGCGGGTCAGGGCGATGAACAGGTCCACCACCGGGCTCTTGGAGCGGTTGGCGTCGAAGGCCACCTGGAAGGGCGCCTGATAGGACAGGACCTTGGGCAACAGCACCCGCAACCGCCCACCTTTGATGTAGGGCGCCGCGTAGTGGTCCGGCAGATAGCCGGCATAGGCGCCGGACAGGATCAGCCGCGCTGCCCCCTCCATGTCGCTGACCGTCGCCTTGGGCGTCGAGATGGCGAAGATCTTCAGGTCGCGCGCCCCCCAATAGCTGCGCGCGACCAGCCGGTAGCGGCGGATTTCGTCCAGGTCGATGGCCTCGTCCGGCAGGGTGAACAGCGGGTGCCCGTCCGCCACGCAGAAGTGGATCGTTTCGTTGTAGAGGTCCTGATAGGACAGGCTTGGCACGATGCGCGGGAAGCTGGCGATGGCGAGTTGGAGCTGCCCGCCGATGACGTCGCGCAGAAGCTCGTTCGGCGGGCGGACGTTGATGATCAGCGAGACCTCCGGCGCCGCCTCGGTGAAGCGGGCGAAGACACGCTCCAGCGGGGCGCGCGGGTCAGTCAGCGTGTTGTCCACCAGCCCGACCGCCAGCGTGCCGGTCAGCCGCTCGCGCAGGCCGCGCACCCGGCCGCGGAAACGCTCCAGCGTGTCGAACACGCGCCGCGCCTCGTCGTAGACCGCCTGCCCTTCCGGGGTGAGCTGGAATCCCGAGCGCCCGCGTCGGCACAGCCGCAGGCCCAGCCGGGTCTCCAGATCGGCGAAATGGGTGGAGATGGTGGACAGCGACAGGTTCAGTTCGCTCTGCGCCGCACTGAATCCGCCGGCCTCGACGATGGTCATGAACAACCGCAACAGGCGCAGATCCACGGTTTCCAGCTGAATCATCGCCACAACGCTCGCCCTCCCCTGCCCGGCCCGATGGCTCCGGACCACCCGATACTTCGACCCGGATCGAAGTAAGATACAAAACTTTCTGATTTTCGGGCAACGGCGCCGGGCGTCTAATGACCACAGGCCGCAATGCTGGCCTCACGAACAGATAAGCTCGTCCGCAAGGAAAGGTCGCATCCATGAACGAGACGACGGGTAAGCAGGGACTTCACGCCGCCTTGACCGGCGGCATCAGCCGGCGCGCGGTTCTGGCTGGAGCGGGCACGCTGGCTACGGCGGCCGCCATCGGCTTTCCGAACATCGTCCGCGCCCAGTCGAAGACGCTGAAGGTCGGCGTCTACGGCGGCTACTTCAAGGAATCCTTCGAAAAGCACATCTTCCCGGAATTCTCCAAGGCCACCGGCATCACGGTGGAGGCCATCGCCGAACCGACCGGCGAAGCGTGGCTGGTCCAGCTCGAACAGGCGGCCCGCGCCCGTCAGGCGCCCGCCGACGTCTCGATGATGTCGCAGGTGGCGATGCTGAAGGGGGCCTCGGCGGAACTGTGGGCGCCCTTCGACCTGTCGAAGATCCCCAACGCCGCCAAGGTCGTCCCGCACCTCGTCAACAAGTACCCGGACGGCAAGGTCAGCGGCATCGGCGCGGTGTCCTGGTACATCACGCTGGTCACCAACACCAAGAGCTACCCGCAGGCCCCGGACAGCTGGGCGGCCCTGTGGGACCCGGCGAACAAGGACAAGCTCGGCCTACTGGCTCTGGTCAGCAACAGCTTCCTGCTGGAGGTCACGGCGGCCACCTTCTTCGGCGGCACCAAGCACCTGGACAGCGAGCAGGGGCAGCTCGACTGCTTCAAGAAGCTGGCGGAGCTGAAGTCCAACGTGAAGCTCTGGTACCGCGACGAAGCGCAGTTCGAGGCCTCGCTGAAGTCCGGCGAGATTCCGATGGGCCAGTACTACCACGACGTGACCGGCCTCGCCGCCGCGGACGGGCAGCCGGTGCGCTCGACCTTCCCGAAGGAGGGCGGCATCCTGGATTCGGGAAGCTGGGCGGTCACCCGCGCCTCCAAGGCCGGCGACCTCGCCCACGTCTTCGTCGACTACATGTGCCAGCCATCGATCCAGGCCCTGCTGTCGCGCAAGGTCGGCACCGCCCCGACCATCGACCGCAAGCTGACCGACCTGACGGACCAGGAGTTCGCCGCCGTGTCCTCCGACATCGCGCCGATCATCCCGCGCTACGACCTGTACACGAGCAAGTCCGACTGGCTGAACCAGAAGTGGACGGAAATGATCGTCGGATGAGTGCCTGACCCCTCTCCCGGGACGGGAGAGGGGAATCACTCCCTCCATCAAGACAAAGCCATCCCATGTCAGCCCTTGTCCTCGACGGTCTCACCAAACGATACGGTCCCGTGACCGCGGTGCACGGCGCGTCGCTGCGCATCCCGCACGGGCAATTCGTCTGCCTGCTTGGCCCGTCCGGCTGCGGGAAGACGACGCTGCTGCGCATGATCGCCGGGCTGGAGGACCCCTCTGGCGGACGGCTCGTCATCGACGGGCGCGACATCACCACGGCCCCCGCCCACACGCGGGAATTCGGCGTGGTGTTCCAGTCGCTGGCCCTCTTCCCGCACCTGACGGCGGGGGAGAACATCGCCTACCCCCTGCGCATCCGCGGCGTCCCGAAAGCCGAGCAGCGCAGGCGCGCCGACGAGTTGCTGGAGCTGGTGCGCCTGCCCGGCGTGGCCGACCGGCCCGTCTCCAAGCTCTCGGGCGGGCAGCGGCAGCGCGTCGCGATCGCCCGCGCACTCGCCCTGTCGCCCAAGCTGTTCCTGCTGGACGAGCCGCTGTCGGCGCTCGACGCCAAGCTGCGCGAGGCCATGCAGATCGAGCTGAAGCAGCTCCAGCAGCGGCTCGGCATCACCACCATCGTCGTCACCCACGACCAGCGGGAGGCGATGACCATGGCCGACCTCGTGGTGGTGATGTCGCAGGGGCGCATCCATCAGGCCGCCCCGCCGATGGAGGTCTACCGCCAGCCCGCCGACGCCTTCGTCGCCGACTTCATCGGCATGACCAACCTGCTGGAGGGCGAGGTCACCGCCCCTGGCACCGCCGCCGTGCCCGGCGGCACCCTGCATCTGCCCGACCTGCCGCCGACCGGCCGCGTCCTGCTGTCCGTCCGGCCGGAGGACGTGGTCGTCCACCCCGCCGGGACGGACGGGCCGAACCGGCTGACCGGCACGCTGTCCTTCATGCGCGACCTCGGCGCCAGCGTGGAGTTCCGCATCGACGTCGCCGGGCGGGAGATCGTCGCGCTGTCGCGCCCGCAGGACCGTCCGCCGGTCGCCCCCGGCGGCGCCCTGTCGGTGGAGTTCCCCCCGGCGGCCTGCGTCGTGCTGCCGCCGATGGCGGAGCGCCCGCAATGATCCGCCGCGCCCCCCGCGGTCTGGCCGAGCACGCGCCGATCCTCTTCCCGGCGCTGATGCTGGTCGTCTTCTTCGTCATCCCCTTCAGCCTGATGATCGCGGTCAGCGTCTTCCGGCGCGTGCCCGGCGGCTTCTACGAGCCGGACCTCGTCTTCGCCAACTACGAGCGGTTCCTGACCGCCTTCTTCGGCGGGGTGATGTCCTTCTCGCTGGGGCTGGCGGCGCTGGTCGCGGCGCTGTCGGTGGGCATCGCCTTCCCCTTCACCTACCGGCTGGTGAAGCTGTCGCGCGGGGCGCAGATCCGCTGGCTGGTCTTCCTGCTGTCGATCCTGTCGCTGTCGGAAGTCATCATCGGCTTCGCTTGGTCCACCCTGCTATCGCGCACGGCGGGCATCACCAACCTGTTCGTGGCGCTGGGCCTGATGGCCGAGCCGCAATCGCTCAGCCCCAGCTTCGGCGCGCTGCTGGCCGGGCTGGTCTATCAGGCCTTCCCCTACACGGTGCTGGTGCTCTATCCCGCGCTGGCCCGCCTCGATCCCTATCTGGAGGAGGCGGCGCGCACGCTCGGCTCCTCGCCGCTGCGCGCCTTCTTCACGGTGGTGGTCCCGGCGCTGCGCAACACGATCGTGGCGACCACGATCATGGTGTTCGTCTTCGCGCTCGGCTCCTACCTGCTGCCGCAGCTTCTGGGACGGCCGCAGCACTGGACGCTGTCGGTGCTGATCACCGATCAGGCGATCTACCAGTCCAACATGCCCTTCGCGGCGGCCATGGCCGTCTTCCTGGTGCTGGTCAGCCTCGCCCTCGTCGGGCTGGCGCTGCTTGCCGGGCGGCGGGAGGAGACGGCCTGATGCTGATGCGCACGCTGAACTCAGTGGCCGCCGGCCTGATTGCCCTGGTCCTCGCCGCCCCCATCCTCGTGGTGGCCGGCGTCTCGGTGAACGAGAAGAAATCGCTGACCTTCCCGCCGCAGGGCTTCTCGCTCGCCTGGTACGCGGAGGTCTTCACCGATCCCGGCTGGCGCGGCGCGCTGATCACCAGCCTCGTCGTCGCCACCCTGTCGGCGGCGCTGGCGGTGCTGATCGCCTTCCCCCTGGCCTGGTTCCTGTGGCGCTGGCGGGCCCCCTGGGCGCGCGCGTTCGAGGTGCTGGGGATGACCCCCTTCATCCTGCCGCCGGTCATCACCGCGCTGGGCTTCCTCAGCTTCTGGGCAGCGGTCGGCGAGTACGGATCGCCCTGGACGGTAGTGGTCAGCCACGCGGTGTTCTTCGTGACGCTGCCGCTGGTCACGCTGTCGCTGGGCTTCGGGGCGGTGGACCGCTCCTATGTCGAGGCGGCGGCCACCATGGGGGCGGACGACCGCACGGTTCTGCGCACGGTGGTGATGCCGCTGGTGCGGCCCTACGTGATCTCAGGCTTCGCCTTCGCCTTCGTGCTGTCGCTGAACGAGTACATCGTGGCCTACATGGTGGTCGGCTTCACACTGGAAACGCTGCCCATCAAGATCTTCAACGCGCTCCGCTACGGCTACACGCCGACCATGGCCGCCGTGACGGTGCTGTTCGTGACGCTGACCGCGGTGGTCTTCGGACTGATCGCGTGGTTCGGCGACCTGCCCCGCCTGCTCGGCGCCTGGGCCAAGAATGACTGACCGCCAAGAACGACTGACACCCTTTTCCTCAGAGAGATTAGGACGATGATCGACCCTCAGAAGCTTGATCGTTTGCGTACGAAGTACAGCGGCTCCGGCGGCGACGACTTCCACGATCCGGAATTCCAGCGGGTGGCCGCCCTCCAGTTCTCCGGCGGCAAGCGGGTGCAGCCCTTCGCCGGGGTCTCCACCCTGCTCGACGCCCCCTACCGCCCCGACGCGGCGGAGGCCGCGGACTTCGGCGGGCTGGACATCGCGCTGATCGGCGTGCCGATGGACCTCGGCGTGACCAACCGGGCCGGCGCCCGCCTCGGCCCGCGCGCCGTGCGCGGGATGGAGCGCATCGGCCCCTATGAGCACGCCCTGCGTATGGTCCCGGCGGCCTCCTGTAAGCTGGCCGACGTCGGCGACGTGCCGCTGTCCAGCCGCTTCAGCCTGGAGGCCTGCCACAGCGACATCCTGGCCTTCTACAACCGCGTGATGGACGCGGGCGTCGTCCCGCTGTCGGTGGGCGGCGACCATTCCATCACTTACTCGATCCTGAAGGCGCTGGGCCGCGAGCGTCCGGTGGGCATGATCCATTTCGACGCCCATTGCGACACCGGCGGCCCCTACGAGGGCGCCAAGTTCCACCACGGCGGCCCCTTCCGGCAGGCGGTCCTGGACGGCGTGCTGGACCCGGAGCGCACGGTGCAGATCGGCATCCGCGGCAGCACCGAGTATCTGTGGGAGTTCTCCTACGACAGCGGAATGACCGTGATCCACGCGGAGGACATCCCGGAGCGCGGCATCGCCAGCGTCGTCGAGACGGCGCGCAAGGTGGTGGGCGACGGGCCGGTCTACGTCTCCTTCGACGTGGATTGCCTGGACCCGGTCTTCGCCCCCGGCACCGGCACCCCGGAGGTTGGCGGCCTGACCACGCGGGAGGCCCTGGCGATCCTGCGCGGGCTCGACGGGCTGGACATCATCGGCGGCGACGTGGTGGAGGTGGCGCCGCAGTACGACGCCACGACCAACACCGCCCACGCCGGCGCGCAGATGCTGTTCGAAATCCTCTGTCTGTCGGTGCGCGCCCTCGCCAACCGCCAGAAGCAAGGCTGATCGCATGCGGCTGACCCTGTTCCAGGCGGACGCGGAGCCCGGTGCGCCGCACCGCAACCTCGACCGTCTGGAACGGGCGGCGGCGGAGGCGGCGGATCGCGGCTCCGCCCTGCTGGTCGGGCCGGAAATGGGCCTGACCGGCTACGACATCGGCGCGGAGGCGGTGCGCGCCCTGGCCGAGCCGGCGGACGGGCCGATGGCCGCGCGGGTCGCCGCCATCGCCCGGCGGCACGGCGTCGCCATCCTCTACGGCTATCCGGAGCGCGGGGCGGACGGCGCCGTCCACAACGCCGCACAACTGATCGGGGCGGACGGTCGGCCCCTGCTGAACCAGCGCAAGGCGCATCTCTACGGCGACCTCGACCGCAACGCCTTCGCGCCGGGCGGCGATTCCTTCCCGACCGCCGAGGTCGGCGGGCTGCGGGTCGGCGTGGCGATCTGCTACGACGTGGAGTTTCCGGAACTGGTGCGCCGCCACGCCCTGGCCGGGGTCGACGTTCTGCTGGTGCCGACCGCGCTGATGACGCCCTACGAGGTCGTCGCCACCACCATCCTCCCGGCCCGCGCCTTCGAGAACGGCATCTTCGTCGCCTACGCCAACCGCTGCGGGCGGGAGGGGACGCTGCGCTATTGCGGGCTCAGCAGCGTGGCGGCGCCGGACGGATCGGTGCTGGCGCGGGCCGACGACGGCGAGGCGCTGCTGACCGTCGATCTGGACCCTGCCCTGCGCCAAGTCGGCACGCATCTGGCGGACCGCCGCCCGGACCTGTACGGTGCGGTCTCCAGCGCGCCTGGGAAGGGCGGTTCGTAGAGGAAGCACAGCATGCCGGTCACCATCGACGACATTCACGCCGCCGCCGAACGGCTGGCCGGACGCATCAGCCGCACGCCCTTCCTGCGCTCGGAAACCCTGTCGCAGATCACCGGCGCCGAGGTCTGGGTCAAGCTGGAGAATCTTCAGTTCACCGCCTCCTTCAAGGAGCGCGGGGCGGCCAACCGGCTGCTCCACCTGACTCCGGAGGAGCGGCAGGCCGGGGTGATCGCCATGTCGGCCGGCAACCACGCCCAGGCTGTGGCCTACCACGCGAAGCGGCTGGGCATCGCGGCGACCATCGTCATGCCGCGCTTCACCCCCTTCGTGAAGGTGAAGCGCACGCGCTATCACGGCGCCACCGTCATCCTGGAGGGCGATTCCCTCGCCGAGGCCGCGGCCTTCGCCCACGACCTCGCCAAGCGGGACGGGCTGGTCTTCGTCCATCCCTACGACGACGACGCGGTGATCGCCGGCCAAGGCACCGTGGTGCTGGAGATGCTGGCGGAGGTGCCGGACCTCGACGCGCTGGCCATCCCGGTGGGCGGCGGCGGTCTGGCCGCCGGGGCCGCGGTCGCCGCCCGTGCGCTGCGGCCTGGCCTGGAGGTCGTCGGGGTGGAGGTGGAGACCTACCCCGCCGCGGCGCAGCGCCTCGCCGGGCAGCCGGTCAAGGTCGGCGGCCCGACGGTGGCCGAGGGCATCGCCGTGCGCGACGTCGGCGACCGGCCCATGGACATCCTGAAGCAGAACGGCTGCGACGTGGTGCTGGTGCCGGAAGCGGTGATCGAGCGCGCCATCGCCATGCTGATCGAGGTGGAGAAGACCGTGGCGGAGGGCGCCGGGGCCGCCGGTCTGGCCGCCCTGCTCTTCCACCCCGAGCGCTTCCGCGGCAAGCGGGTCGGGCTGATCGTGTCGGGCGGCAACATCGACACGCGCACGCTCGCCAACGTGCTGATGCGCGGCTTCGCCCGTGACGGGCGCCTGATCAACCTGGACATCGACGTGGCCGACCAGCCCGGCGCGCTGGCCCAGGTGGCCCGCATCGTGGCGGAGTGCGGCGGCAACATCATCGACGTGCAGCACCAGCGCCTGTTCGGCGCCTTCTCCGTCAAGTCCGCCGAGGTCGCCCTGCTGATCGAGGTGGAGGACGAGGGCCACGGCGACCGCATCACCGAAGCCCTGCGCGGCGCCGGCCTGCCCGTCCGCAAGGCGGTGGTGGCGGAAGCCGCGCAGCCATTGTCCAGCGCGCGGACCTGAGCCGAGCCCCTTCGCTTGCGGTGCAACAGCCCTCTCCCCTCCGGGGAGAGGGGATAAGAATGTGCCCAATCGTTGCGCGTCTCTCCCCGGCACCGCCATTTTTCGCGGCACATCCTGGGGGACCGCGCATGGATCTCCCGCCCCGCCGGTTGTGGCACGCGCCGTGCACTTCGCGCCTGTTCATTCGCGGAGGTCATGGATCATGTCGTCGCTGGAATCACCAACCCGACCCCACCCGGTTGACGAGAATCTTCCGCTGCTGCGCCTGCTGGCGCTGGGCATGCAGCATGTGATGGTGATGTACGCGGGGGCCATCGCCGTGCCGCTCATCATCGGCGGCGCGCTGAAGCTGCCCAAGGACCAGATCGCGCTTCTCATCAACGCCGACCTGTTCGCCTGCGGCATCGTCACGCTGATCCAGACGCTGGGATTCTGGAAGTTCGGCATCCGCCTGCCGGTGATGATGGGCGTCACCTTCGCCGCGGTCGGACCGATGGTCGCCATGGCGGGAAATCCGTCGCTGGGGCTTCTCGGCATCTACGGCGCCGTGATCGGGGCCGGCGTCTTCGCCACGCTGGCCGCCCCGCTGGTCGGGCGCCTGCTGCCGCTGTTCCCGCCGGTGGTGACAGGGACCGTCATCGCCATCATCGGCATCTCGCTGATGCGGGTGGGCATCACCTGGGCCGGCGGCGGGGCCGGGAACCCGAATTTCGGCGATCCGCTCTATCTCGGCGTCGCGCTGTTCGTTTTGGCGGTGATCCTGCTGGTGACCAAGTACGCCAAGGGCTTCTGGGCCAACATCTCGGTCCTGTTGGGCATCGTCGCCGGTTTCGCCCTGACCATGGCGTTAGGGCTGGTCAGCTTCGACGGGGTGGGACAGGCCAAGTGGGTGGACGTGATCTACCCGTTCCAGTTCGGCATGCCGGTGTTCGAATTCTGGTCGATCCTGACCATGTCGCTGGTGATGATCGTCGTGATGATCGAGTCCACCGGCATGTTCCTGGCGGTCGGCGAGATGGTCGGCCGCCCCGTGACGCCGGAGCAGTTGACCCGTGGCCTGCGCACGGACGGTCTGGGCACGCTGATCGGCGGCGTCTTCAACACCTTCCCCTACACCTCCTTCTCGCAGAATGTCGGGCTGGTCGGAATCACCGGGGTGCGCAGCCGCTGGGTCTGCGTGGCCGGCGGCGTCATCCTGGTCGCCTTCGGCCTGTTCCCGAAGCTGGCGCACGTCGTCGCCTCCGTCCCGACCTATGTGCTGGGCGGGGCCGGTCTGGTGATGTTCGGCATGGTCGCGGCGACCGGCATCAAGATCCTGGCGAAGGTCGACTACACGACCAACCGCGGCAACATCTACGTCGTCGCCATCAGCATCAGCCTGGGCATGGTGCCGCTGGTCGCCGACAAGATCTTCCAGAAGATGCCGCCCTTCCTGTCGCCGCTCCTGCACAGCGGCATCCTTCTTGGCACCATCGCCGCGGTTCTGCTGAACCTGTTCTTCAACGGGCTGGGCAAGGCCGACGCGAAGGAATTCGTCGCCGCCGCCAAAACCGCGGAGGCGTGACCCTCTCCCGCCCCGGGAGAGGGAGGGGCCCGCCGCGAAGTGGCGGGAGGGTGAGGGTTCGGCCAAGGATCATCGCACGGATTCTCGCATGACCCTCACCCGCCCGCTTCCGCGGGCAACCCTCTCCCGGGGCGGGAGAGGGATTATTATGACGTCAGACCCTTACGCCGCCGGCTCGCTGCCGTAGACCGACTTGGTCTCCAGGAACTCCTCGAACCCGACCTCGCCCCACTCGCGCCCGATGCCGGACTGCTTGTAGCCGCCGAAGGGCGCCGCAAGGTCGATGGAGGCGCCGTTCAGATGCACCATGCCGGTGCGCAAACGTTTCGCCACGGCGCGCGCCTCGTCCACCGTGCCGGCGTAGACGTAGCCGGACAGGCCGTAGAGCGAGTCGTTGGCGCTGCGGATCGCCTCCTCGATGTCCTCATAGGGGCGGATGGTCAGGACCGGGCCGAAGATCTCCTCGCGCATGATGGTCATGGTGTCGGTGGCGCGGCTGAAGACGGTGGGCTTGGCGTAGAAGCCACGCTCCAGCCCGTCCGGGCGGCCCGGGCCGCCGCACAGCAGGGACGCGCCCTCCTCGATGCCGGCCTGGATCAGCCGCTGCACCCGCTCATACTGGCGCTGGTTGGCGATCGGGCCGACGCCGGTGCGGTCGCCGCGCGGGTCGCCGACCACCAGACGGGCGCAGACCTGGGCGGCGATCTTTTCCGCCTCGTCCAGACGGGAGGCCGGGACATACATGCGCGACGGCGCGTTGCAGCTCTGCCCGGTGTTGGACATCATCGACCGCACGCCGTGGGTCACCGCCTTGGTGAGGTCGGCGCTCTCGCAGATGATGTTGGCGGACTTGCCGCCCAGTTCCAGCGACACGCGCTTGATGCTGTCGGCGGCGTTGTGGGACACCGACGCCCCGGCCCGCGTCGAGCCGGTCAGCGACACCATGTCGACCAGCGGGTGCGAAGCCAGGACCGGGCCGACCACCGCGCCGTCGCCGTAGAACATGTTGAAGACGCCCGCCGGCACGCCGGCCTCGTGCAGGATCTCGGCGAAGATCCAGGCCGAATAAGGGGCGAACTCGCTGGGCTTCAGCACCATCGTGCAGCCGGTGGCGAGCGCCGGGGCGACCTTGCAAGCGATCTGGTTGATGGGCCAGTTCCACGGCGTGATCATGGCGCAGACGCCCACCGGCTCGCGCAGGATGCGGGTGGTGCCGCGGGTCCGCTCGAACGGGTACTCGCGGGCGGCCTCCAGCGCGGTCTTGAAATGGGCCAGCCCCATGAAGGCCTGTGCCGGCTTGGACAACGCCGCCAACGGCGCGCCCATCTCCTCGGTGATGGCGTTGGCCACCTCGTCCATGCGCTTCTCGAAGAGCGCGCAAACGGAGGCCAGCAGCTCCAGCCGCTCGTTCAGGGAGGTGCGGGAAAAGCCGTCGAAGGCGGCGTGGGCCGCCGCCACCGCGCGCTGCGCGTCCTCCGGCCCGCCGAGCGCCACGGTGCCCGACACCTGCTCCGTCGCCGGGTTCAACACCTCCATCACGGTGGCGCCCGCCGCGGGTTCGGTCCAGGCACCGCCGATGTAGAAGGATTGGCAGGTCTTCATCTCTAATCCCCTCGCTCTCTGCGTTGGCGTTTTCGGGTGAACCGATCCTGCCCCGTCCGACGCCGTTTGCCAAAGCTTTCCATCGGGAAAAACCGGATAGGTCAGAAGACCGGACCCTGTTGACAGATCAATGGTTTCACGGTCTGATCGTTGAACACATACGCGCCGCCGCCCCACTTACGGCGAGCCGAACGACAAGAATCGGGCCGCAACAACCGCGGTCCAAGGGCTGGGAGCCTGCTTCACGGGTACACATCAAACGTACAATCAGGGGGACGAGGGATGGCCTTACGTGATCGGCATCGGCGTCTTGCGGATGCGCTGCGTTCAGGAACCTTGAAACACACCCTGCCGGCGGTGGCTGCCCTGGCCCTGCTGGCCGCCGTCCCGGCGCCGGCGCGGGCGGCGACCCTGACGGTGGGCACCTCGGCGGAACCCAGCGCGCTCGACCCGCACTACCACAACCTCGGCCCCAACACGCGCGCCCGCAAGCATGTGTTCGAATCGCTGGTCAGCATGGACGCCAAGATGCGGCTCCAGCCCGAACTGGCGGAAAGCTGGCGCGCCGTCGACGAGACGACCTGGGAATTCAAGCTGCGCAAGGGCGTGACGTTCCACGACGGCACCGAGTTCACCGCGCAGGACTTCGTCTACACGGTCTGCCGCATCCCGAACGTCGCCAACAGCCCGTCCTCCTTCACCGTCTACACCAAGGGCATCGCGGGGATCGAGGCTCCGGACCCGCACACCCTCATCATCAAGACCGGCAAGCCCTACCCGCTGCTGCCGGTGGAACTGTCGACCTTCGGCATCATCTCCGCCAAGGCGGCGGGCGGCGAGGCCGTCACCTTCGACAAGGCGGGCTGCAAGGCCGATTCCTGGCCGACGACGCAGGCCTTCAACGACGGCTCGCTGATGATCGGCACCGGGCCGTTCAAGCACAAGTCCTACACCAAAGGTGACCGGCAAATCCTGGAGCGCAACCCCGACTACTGGGGGCCGCAACCGGCCTGGGACACGGTGGTCTTCCGCCCGATCACCAGCGACGGGCCGCGCGTCGCCGCCCTGCTGGCGGGTGACGTGGATATGATCGAATCGCCCCCGGTGCAGGACATCGAGCGGCTGAAGTCCGCCCCCAACGTCTCCCTGGCCCAGGCCCAGTCGAACCGCGTGATCTATCTGGCGCTGGGCGTCCAGGACACCCCGCCGACCATCACCGGCACCGACGGCAAGAACCCGCTGAAGGACCCGCGCGTCCGCAAGGCGCTGTCGCTGGCGGTGGACCGCGACGCCATCGTGAAGCGCATCATGATGGGGGTGGCGGAGCCGGCGAACCAGTACCTCCCCGCCGGCTTCTACGGCAACAACCCGGAGGTCACCGTCGCCACCGACGCCAACAAGGCCAAGCAGCTCCTCGCCGAGGCCGGCTACCCGAAGGGCTTCCAACTCACCCTCGGCACGCCGAACGACCGCTACATCAACGACGACAAGGTGGCCCAGGCGGTCGCCCAGATGTTCACCCGCATCGGCGTGCAGACCCAAGTCGACGCGACCACCGCCAACGTTTTCTTCTCGAAGCGCAACAAGCAGGAATACAGCGTCTTCCTGGCCGGCTGGGGCGCCGATTCGGGCGAGATGTCGTCGCCGCTGAAGGCGCTGATCGCCACGCCGATCAAGGAGAAGGGCTACGGCACGACCAACTACACCAGCTACTCCGACCCGGAGCTGGATGGGATGCTGGACACCGCGCTGGCGACGGTGGACGACGCGAAGCGGGAGAAACTGCTCCAGGCCGCGGTGAAACGGGCGGTGGACGCCGACATCATCATCCCCCTGCATTACGAGGTGACGGTCTGGGCGATGAAGAAGGGGCTGAGCTACGAACCGCGCGCCGACCAGTACACGCTGGCCCAGAAGGTGACCCCCGCGAAGTGAGCGTTCATTCCCTCTCCCGCCCCGGGAGAGGGTGCCCGCGCAGCGGGCGGGTGAGGGTCGTGCGAGGATCAGCACCCTTATCCTTGGCTTTACCCTCACCCTCCCGCCGCCATGCGGCGGGCCCCTCCCTCTCCCGGGACGGGAGAGGGAGCCTACTCCTACCCGTCACACCCGTGGGGTAAAGGCGCCATGCTTGTCTTCATCCTCCGGCGGCTGGCGCAGAGCGCGGTCGTCGTGGTGGCGATGTCGGTGCTGGTCTTCGCCGGCATCTTCGCCATCGGCAACCCCATCGACGTGCTCATCAGCCCCGAGGCCGACGAGATCGAACGCGCCGCCGCCATCGCGCGGCTGGGGCTCGACAAGCCCATGCACGAGCAGTTCATCCGCTTCGTGGACAGCGCGCTCGGCGGCGACCTCGGCACCAGCTTCGTGCATGGGGTGCCGGCGCTCGGCCTTGTCCTCCAGCGCTTCCCGGCGACGCTGGAGCTGGCGCTCTGCGCCATGCTGGTGGCGGTGGTGCTGGGCATCCCCCTGGGCCTCTGGGCCGGGCTGAAGCCGGACAGCCTGGCCGGGCGCGTCATCATGACCGGCTCGATCCTCGGCTTCTCGCTGCCCACCTTCTGGGTGGGGATGATGCTCATCATGGCCTTCGCGGTGACTCTCGGCTGGCTGCCGGCCGGCGGGCGCGGCGAGACGGCGAGCCTGCTCGGCGTGCAGTGGAGTTTCCTGACCGCCGACGGGCTGGCCCATCTGATCCTGCCCGCCGTCAATCTGGCCCTGTTCAAGCTGTCGCTGGTCATCCGTCTGGCCCGCGCCGGCACGCGGGAGGTCGCCTTGCAGGACTATGTGAAGTTCGCCCGCGCCAAGGGGCTGGCGCCCGCGCGCATCGTCGGGGTGCACATCCTGAAGAACATCATGATCCCGGTGGTCACCGTCCTCGGGCTGGAGCTGGGCAGCGTCATCGCCTTCTCGGTGGTCACGGAATCGGTCTTCGCCTGGCCGGGCATGGGCAAGCTGCTGATCGACAGCATCCTCCAGCTCGACCGGCCGGTGGTGATCGCCTACCTGCTGGTGACGGTGCTGCTGTTCGTGGTCATCAACCTGATCGTCGATCTGGTCTATTCGGTGCTCGACCCGCGAATCCGGCTGGGCGGAGGACGGGCATGAGCAGCGTTACGGCCAGGGCTCCCGCGGTCGAGACGCCTTTCCTGCGGCTGGCGCGGGACTTCGCGCGGTCGCGCACGGCGCTGGCCGGGCTGGCGGTGCTGGTGCTGATCGTGCTGGCCGCCCTGTTCGCCCGCTGGGTGGTGCCGCAGGACCCCTACGATCTCGCGCAACTGGACATCCTCGACGGCATGATGGCGCCGGGGTCGCTGGGCGGCGGCGGCTGGACCTATTGGCTGGGCACCGACGACCAGGGGCGCGACATGCTGTCGGCCATCGTCTTCGGCCTGCGCACCAGCCTGCTGGTCGGGGTGGTCGCCACGCTGATCGCGCTGGCCGTCGGCGTGGCGGTCGGGCTGCTCGCCGCCTATGCGGGGGACCGGGTGGACGGGCTGATCATGCGGCTGGTCGACATCCAGCTCTCCTTCCCGGCCATCCTGATCGCGCTGATCCTGCTGGCCCTGCTGGGGAAGGGCGTGGACAAGGTCATCGTCGCGCTGGCCGCCGTGCAGTGGGCCTACTACGCGCGCACCATCCGCGGCTCCGCCCTGGTGGAACGGCGCAAGGAGTACATCGAGGCCGCGCAATGCCTTGCCCTGCCCCACCGGCGGATCATGATGCGCCACCTGCTGCCCAACTGCCTGCCGCCGCTGATCGTCGTGGCGACGGTGCAGGTCGCCCACGCCATCGCGCTGGAGGCGACGCTGAGCTTCCTTGGCGTCGGCGTGCCGGTGACCCAGCCGTCGCTGGGGATGCTGATCGCGTCGGGCTACCAGTACATGCTCTCAGGCGATTACTGGGTCAGCCTGTTCCCCGGCCTCGCCCTGCTGGTCACCATCGTGGCGATCAATCTGGTGGGGGACCGGCTGCGCGACGTCCTCAACCCCCGCCTGAATCATTGAGAGGGGGCACGCGATGACCGAACCCCTGCTGCGCGTGGACGGGCTGAGGACCCATTTCCTCACCCGCGCCGGCACCGTGAAGGCGGTGGACGGGGTCGACCTGCGGCTCGACCGCGGCGAGATCCTCGGACTGGTCGGCGAGTCCGGCTCGGGCAAGTCGGTGACCGGGCAATCCATCCTCGGCCTCGTCGATCCGCCGGGGCGGGTGGTCGGCGGGCGGGTGCTGTTCCAGGGCGAGGATCTGGTGGGCGCCGGGGAGAAGCGGCTGCGCGCCATCCGAGGACGGCGCATCGCCATGATCTTCCAGGACCCGATGATGACGCTGAACCCGGTGCTGAGCATCGGCACGCAGATGGTCGAGGCCGTGCGGGCCCATGAGAAGGTCAGCCGGGCGGAGGCGTGGGAGCGCTCGCGCCGGGCGCTGGCCCGCGTCGGCATCGCCTCGCCCGACGAGCGGCTGGCGTCCTACCCGCACCAGTTTTCCGGCGGCATGCGCCAGCGCGTCGCCATCGCCATCGCCCTCCTCCACTCCCCCGACCTGATCATCGCCGACGAGCCGACCACCGCGCTCGACGTCACCATCCAGGCGCAAATCCTGTTCGAGGTGCAAAAGCTCTGCCGCGAGACGGGGACGGCGCTGATCTGGGTGACCCATGACCTCGCCGTCGTCTCGGCGCTGGCCGACCGGGTGGCGGTGATGTACGCCGGCCGGGTGGTGGAAACCGGGACGGTGGCCGAGATCATCGGCAACCCGCGCCACCCCTACACCCGCGGCCTGCTGGAATCGGTGCCCAGCCGCAACCGGCGCGGCGTGCCGCTGCGCTCCATCCCCGGCATGACGCCCTCCGTCCTCGACCTGCCGGAGGGCTGCGCCTTCCGCCCGCGCTGCGACCGGTCCAGCGGAGCCTGCACCGTCATGCCGGAGTTGACGGGAGAGCGCGAGAACCGCGCTTGGCGCTGCTGGAACCCCGTCGCGGCCGAAGCCCGGGGAGACGCCGCATGACCGCCGTTCCCATCATCGAACTGGACGGGCTGACCAAACGATTCTCGCGCAAGCTGGACGTGGTGGAGCGCTTCGCCCGCCGGCTGGGGGCGGCCATCGACGACCGTGCGGTGCAGGCGGTCAGCGGCGTGGACCTGTCCATCGCGGAGGGCGAGGTGGTCGGGCTGGTCGGCGAATCCGGCTGCGGCAAGAGCACGCTGGGCCGCATGGTCGCCGGCATCCTGCCGCCCAGCGCCGGCACCCTGCGCTGGCGCGGCCGCGACCTGCGGGAGCTGTCCCCGGCCGACCGTCACCACGCCAACCTGAAGATCCAGATGGTCTTCCAGGACCCCATGGCCTCGCTCAACCCGCGCCTGCGCGTCGCCGACATCGTCGGGGAGGCGCCGGTGGTCCACGGGCTGGTCCCGCGACGGCAGGCGGAAGAGTATGTGGCCGCAACCCTGCGGCAGGTCGGGCTGGACCCCGCCTATCTGCGGCGCTACCCGCACCAGTTCTCCGGCGGGCAGCGGCAGCGCATCGGCATCGCCCGCGCGCTGGCGGTGAAGCCGGACGTGCTCGTCTGCGACGAGTCCGTCGCGGCGCTCGACGTGTCGATCCAGGCGCAGATCATCAATTTGTTCATGCGCCTGCGCGAAGAGCTGTCGCTGACCTATCTCTTCATCAGCCACGACCTGGGCGTCGTGGAACACATTTCCGACCGCACCGCGATCATGTATCTTGGACGGATCGTGGAGTTGGCCCCGACACCGGAGCTGTTCGACAAACCCAATCATCCCTATGCCAAGGCGCTGTTGGACGAGGCGCCGCGCGTGTCCGTGGAGAAGCGGCGGTTCGCGCCGATCCGCGGAGAGATTCCATCGCCCCTCGACCCGCCGTCGGGCTGCGCCTTTCACCCGCGCTGCCCGCACGCGATGCCACGCTGTTCGGCGGAACGCCCGGCCCTGCGCGCGATCGCGCCCCGACGCTGGTCCGCCTGCCATCTGAACGAAACCACAGGTCCATGATGCCCTCACCCGATCCCGCCGGCCCATCCGCGTGCAGCCCGCGCACGCTGGAGCTGCTGCGCGACCTGATCGCCTTCGACACGACCAGCCGCAACTCCAACCTCGACCTGATCCACTACATCCGCGACCATCTGGCGGCGCTGGGGGTGTCCAGCACGCTGGTGTTCAACGAGGAGCGGACCAAGGCCAACCTCTACGCCACCATCGGCCCGATGGACCGCGGCGGCGTCTGCCTGTCCGGCCACACCGACGTGGTGCCGGTGGACGACCAGGACTGGTCCAGCGATCCCTTCACCCTGACCGAGCGTGACGGCAAGCTGTTCGGGCGCGGCACGGCGGACATGAAGGGCTTCATCGCGGCGGCGTTGGCCATGGCGCCGGATTTCCTGGCCGCCAACCTGACGACGCCGGTCCATTACGCCTTCTCCTACGACGAGGAGCTGGGCTGCCTCGGCGTACCCGGCCTGCTGACCCAGCTCGCCGGGATGGCGGTCAAGCCGCGCCTGTGCATCGTCGGGGAGCCGACGCGGATGCGGGTGATCGTCGGCCACAAGGGCAAGGTGGCGCTGCGCTGCCGCGTCCACGGCCACGCCTGCCACTCCTCGCTCGCTCCGCAGGGGGTGAACGCCGTGGAATATGCGGCGGAGCTGGTGTCCTTCCTGCGCGGCATGGGCCGCCGCTTCGCCGAGCAGGGGCCGTTCGATTACGATTACGACGTGCCCTACACCACGGTGCACACCGGGGTGATGGAGGGCGGCACCGCCCGCAACATCGTCCCCTCCGACGCCTCCTTCGAGTTCGAGATCCGCCATCTCGCCGACCACCCCGTGGCGCCAATGCTGAAGGAGCTGCGGGATTTCGCCCGGACGCTGGAGCCGGAGATGCGCGCCGTCCGCCCCGACGCCGGCTTCTCTTGGGAGACCCTGTCGGACAGCCCGGCGCTCGACACCCCGCCGGACTCGGAGGAGGTGACTCTGGTCAAGAACCTCGCGGAGCAGAACGGCCACGGCAAGGTGGCCTTCGGCACGGAGGGCGCGCTGTTCACCAGCATCGCCAACATCCCGGCCGTGGTCTGCGGCCCCGGCGACATCGAGCAGGCCCACAAGCCCGACGAGTATGTGGAGCTGAGCGAGCTCGCCCGCGCCGAGCGCTTCCTGCACCGGCTGAGGGATGCCGCGAAGAAGGGGCTGTAACAAACAGGGCTTTAACGCGGAAGGGCCGGAGCGTTGCCGCTCCGGCCCTTTTTAACTGTCCGTAGACCGTTGCGCTTCGCCGGTCAGTGGACCTCCACGCTGACGATGGCCGGCAGGGTGCGCAGGAAGTCGGCACCCGTGTCGGTCGCCTCGACGACGAGGTGACCGCAGCGGTCGTGCCCGCGCAGGCGGGCCTCCGCGCCCATGCCGGCGGTGCGCAGCACCTCCGACAGGTCGGACACCGCGGTGCGGACCCAGGCCCGATGCTCGGCCAAGCTCTTGTACGCCGTTGCTTCCGAGTGATTCAGGGTAACGGTAAAGGTGTGCAGCTCGATGGTCATAAGAGCTCCGGAATGAACCGATTGTTCTGGGACAAGCTCAGTGTTTGACGCTGTTCGAGCATCCGCTCCGCCCCAACCGGACGGTGTGTGACAACAAGCTGGAAAGGGACGTGCGGACACTTGCCGGTTGGCGGATTGAATCCGGGGATCAGCCGATCGGCGAAAAGGGTCCCTTTCGATTTGGGGAGCAAACAAACCGCAGTGTAATCGAAATCGGCGGCCGATGCTTGTGATATCGTGGGAACGCTGATCTGCGCCAAGAGCGTTCACGGGACGCAAAAGGGGTAGCCGCGGGCACGCCCTCCACGGCGCTCCACGGCTTCGTCGGTCCACCCTCAATCCAGGAAGATGTCCGGCGCCAGCGGGGCGCCCGGCTTGACCGCGTAGGGCTCCAGGTCGGTGACGCCCTCCTCCGCCAGCACCTCGTCGTCGATGAAGAAGTGTCCGGTGCAGGTCCTGGCGTCGCGGGTCAGGATGGCGTGGGCGGCGTCGGCCAGGATCTCCGGCTTGCGGCAATTGTCGAACTCGGCAGCGCCCTTCAGCATGGCGATGGCCGCCGTGCCGATGATGGTGCGCGGCCACAGGGAGTTCACGGCGACCTTGCCGCGGAACTCGGCGCTCATGCCCAGCGTGCACAGGCTCATCGCGTATTTGGCGATGGTGTAGGCGGTGTGGTGCTGGAACCAGCGCGGGTTCATATTCAGCGGCGGCGACAGGGTCAGGATGTGCGGGTTCGAAGCCTTCAGCAGATGCGGCAGGCAGGCCTGGGCGCAGGCGAAGGTGCCTCGCCCGTTGACCCCCATCATCAGATCCCAGCGCTTCAGCGGGGTGTCCAGCGTGCCGGTCAGGCTGATCGCGCTGGCGTTGTTGACCAGGATGTCGATTCCGCCGAACGCCTCCACCGTGCGGGCCACCGCCTCGGCCACTTGGGCGTCGTCGCGGATGTCGCAGAGGATCGGCAGCGCCTTGCCGCCGACGGCCTCGACCTCCTCCGCCGCGGAGAAGATGGTTCCGGGCAGCTTGGGGTGCGGCTCCGACGTCTTGGCGGCGATCACGACATTGGCGCCGTCGCGGGCGGCGCGCAGCGCGATCGCCTTGCCGATGCCCCGGCTGGCGCCGGTGATGAACAGGGTCTTGCCCTTCAGCGTGCGCGCGTCCGTCATGTCGCTTCCCTCCCCTTGGTTCTTCGGCCGCTGCCGGCCGGTTGCCGAGGATGCTAGCACACATCCCCGGGGCGCCGTCTAGACGCAAGCGTCATACAATTGACCTATGCGTCAATGCACCCTCCCCGTCTAGACTGCGCTCGCCCCCTTTCGCTTGGGAGTTCCGGCCGGTGCGCCGTCTTGCCCTTGCCCTCGCGTTGATCCTCGGTTCCGTGCCCGCCTTCGCGCAGGCGGTGGCGCAGCACCTGTTCTTCGAAGCCGTGCCTGCGGACGCCCCGCCCAACATGTCCTACGAAGCGCGGCTGCGCCTGACCGAGCGCGCCCGGACCGAGCTGTTGCCGGCCATCCTCGACGCCGCCGGCCTGGAGGGAGCGGGCGCGGTGGCCGACCTGCGGATGGGCGGCTACCGGCTCCGGACCAACCCGTCTCTCCACCTGACCCTGCGGCTGGAGGACACGCCCGCCGACCGGCTGGCCGGGGCCATCGCCTGGAGCTTCTCGCAGGAGAGCGTCCTGGTGACGGATTTCGACAGCGCGGACGGCGCCACCGGCTACGCCCTGGTCCGCTTTCCCGCGGGCAGCCTGACGCCGGACCGCGCCCAGCGCTTCTTCCTCGCCGCCGCGGCGGAGCATGAGGGGCTGGGCGGCGGCTACACCGCCTTCGGCGACACGCTGCTGTTCCTGAATCTGCGCGACGATGATGGAAAGCCCTACAGCGGCTTGCCCGACGACGCCTTCACGGAGCTCCTGCGCCGTGCCACCGACGCCTTCCCCGGCGCGGTCCTGGCCGCGACCGGACGCGCCGACGCGCGACTCATCCTCCAGCCGCCCCAGCCCGATCGCCTTGCCCTAGCCCCGCTGCGGGCGCGGCACACGGCGCTGGTTTCCGAAATCCTGAATCCCTGAAACCCTGACCGCCGAGCCCGCCCGATGACGACCCATCTCTCCCGCCGTTCCGTTCTGGCGCTGGGCGCCGCCGGCCTCGCCACGCTCGCCGCTCCGGCGCGGGCGCAGGACTTCGCGCCGGGACTGCTCTACGCGGTCGGGCAGAAGTTCGACAAGAGCTTCAACGAGGGCGCCTTCACCGGGGCGGAGCGGTTCAGGGAGGCCACCGGCGTCGCTTACCGCGACTATCTGCCGGCCAGCACGGCGCAGTTCGATCAGGCGGTGGCCGCCCTGCTCCGCCGCGGCGTGACCGACCTCGCGCTGATCGGCTTCTACTACGCCGCCCCGCTCGCCAGCCTCGCGCCGAAACACCCCGCCGTCCGCTTCACCCTCGTCGACGCGGTGGTGGAGGCGCCGAACGTCCAGTCCGTGACCTTCAAGGAGCAGGAGGGGTCCTTCCTCGTCGGCATGCTGGCAGCCATGGCCTCGCGGACCGGGACCGTCGGCTTCATCGGGGCCCTGGACATCCCGCTGATCCGCAAATTCATCGCCGGCTTCCAGCAGGGCGCCCGCTACGCCCGGCCGGACGTCGGCCTGCTGGTCAATTTCGTCGGCTCCACCCCCGCCGCCTTCAACGACCCGACCACCGGGGCGGAGGTGGCCAAGGCCCAGTTCCAGCGCGGCGCCGACGTGGTGTTCGCCGGGGCCGGCGTCTCCAACTTCGGCATTTTCGCGGCCGCCAAGGACGGCGGGCGCCTCGCCATCGGGGTGGACAGCAACCAGAACCACCTCTACCCTGGCACCATCCTGACCTCGATGCTCAAGCGGGTGGATCTGGCGGTGGAGCGCGCCTTCGCGGAGGGGCGCAGCGGCGCCTGGACGCCTGGCCCGCGCGCCCTCGGGCTGGCCGAGCGCGGCGTCGACTACGCGCTGGACGACAACAACCGCGCGCTGGTCACCCCCGCCATGAAGGACCGGCTGGAGGAGGCGCGCGCGGCCATCATCCAGGGCCGTATCCGGGTGGCGGACGCCGTGTAGGCGCCCATTCAGGCGTATTGCGGTTCGACCCCGACGGCGAAGCTCAGGTCGGCGCCGCGCAGGGTCTCCGCCGTGGCGCGGATGCGCGTCAGGTCGGTGCCGTGCAGGATGGCGCGGGCGAGGCTGGTGTCGCGCAGGTCGGCGCCGGTCAGACTGGCCTCGGCGAGGTTGGTCGGCCACAGGCGGCTGCCGTCCCCGGCGAGGTCCACCGGGCGCAGCCGCGCCCGCCACAGCTTCGCCCCCGCCAGATTGGCGCCGCGCAGATTGCAGCCGGACAGGTCGGCGCTGGTGAAGTCCGCCTCGCGCAGGTCGCAGTAGGACAGGTCCGCCATGACCAGCTTCGCCCCGGAAAAGTCCGCCCCGCGCAAGCCGCAGAAGCGCATCACGCAGCCGGCCAGGAGCTGGTTGGCGAAGTTGTAGCCACGCAGGTCGACGCGCTGCATCTCCAGCCGCAGGCCGGCGGCGGCGTTGCGCTCGACCCAGAGCTGGTGTGCGGAAATGCTCTCGGCCATCCGCCCCGCGAGGCTGACCAGCCCGGTGCCGTCGACGTCGATGCCGCGCCGCTCCAGAGTCTGGCGCAACTCGTCGTCCAGCCGGGCGCCGCACAGCAGGGCGCCCTGCATCTCCACCCGCTCCATCACCGCGCCGATCAGATTGGCGCCGATCAGGATGGTTCCGGTCATGTCGCTTCCGGAAAAGGTCGCGCCGCAGAGATCGCAGCCGGAAAAGTCGCACTGCGCCAGACGCGCGTCGGACAGGATGGCGCGGGCCATCTTGGACCCGATGAAGGTCGTGCTGCCGTCGGCGTTGCCCGCCGGCTTGCGCTCGTCCGCGCCCAGCATCATGCCCTTGCGCAGGTCGGCGCCGCGCAGATTGGCCTCCTCCATCAACGCGCCCTCCACCCGCGCGCCGCGCAGGTCGGCACCCTCCAGCGACGCGCCGGTGAGGTCGGCCTTGGACAGGTCGGCGCCGAACAGGTCGGTGCGGGACAGAACGGCTCCCGACAGCCGGGCGCTGTTCAGGTTCGCCCCGCTGAGCTTGGCGCTGCTGAGGTTGATGCGGCGCAGCCCCAGGCCCGACAGGTTGTGGAAGCTGAGATCGGCGCAACGGCCCTTCATGCTGGGGTCGCGCGTCAGCCATTGCTGATGCCGGACCAGCGCGTTGCGGATCGCCCTCAGATATCGCTCTTCCACGTGCGACGTCTCCGCGCCGTCCGGCCCCATCCGCCGGCGTCGCACGCCGGTTGAACGATCGGGACCCTTGCCACGCTGGGATGTTACCAGAGCCGCCGCGAAAAAGCGAAAGCCCTGATCCGCCTCGCCTCAGCGCAGCGTGTCGGCCAGCAGCGCGCCCCGCGACGCCATCATGTAGAGGCCCATGTGGTGCGCCGGCTCCTGCGGGTGGGCCGCCGTCTCCGGCAGGCCAAGTTCCTGCGCCGTTTCCGCCGGCAGGTCGTAGGTGGCGCAGCCCGGCTCGTAGACCACCACGTCCTTCAGCGTCGGCACCATGCCGTGGTTGCGGGCGGACAGCAGGGTCAGGACGAAATCCATCACGCAGACGTCGGTGCAGATGCCAACGGTGACGACCGATGTCAGCCGGTTGCCGTTGACCCAGTCCACCAGCCGGTTGCGCCCGGCCTTCCCATCCGCACCCATCTCCGTCGCGCCGATGAAGAAATTGATGCAGTCCTTGGCGATCAGGGTCGCCGAGGGCTCCGACTCGAGCCAGGCCAGTTCGGACACCAGTTCGTCATGGCCGGTACCGACCAGACAGTGCGGCGGATAGGGCGGCTCCGGCTTGTCCGGGTCGTGGCGGTCCAGCGAGGCGCAGATCGGCCAGCCGGCCCCGGCGAAGCGGCGGGCCAGACGGTCCGTCTCGGCGATCATGCGGTCGACCTGGGCGTTCGGGGCCGCCGGGGCGAGCGGGCCGCAACCGACGGCGGCGAATCCCTTCACCTCGTCGATGATCACCAGCCCGGTGCCCCCGGCGGGCATGGCGTAATCGCCGAGCGCCACCGGGAAGGTACGGTGGATGGTGTCCAGCGCCTCGTCGCTGCGAGTCATCAGGTCCAGCATGGGTCCTCCCCTTGAAATGTGGAAATGTCAGTCCTGTGACCGAAGGGGCGCAACATTTCAGGACTGTGTCCAAGCACTGCGACATTCTGGCCGAACGCTTGCGCATGGGTCAGAAAAGATCAATGGAATTCAGGCTGATCGACCGGTTGTTGCAATCGCGAGACATATTCCTGTCTGCATCCGCCGGCCCATGCGACGGAATACCGCAATGCCAAGCCGTGAAACCCGGTCCTCAATGACGACAATGTGAAGCTTCCGCCGCAACCATAAGGTACACCAATGGTTCTATCGGCCGAGTTCCTGGGCATGCTTCTGCTGGTCACCAGCGCCGCGGCGCTCGGCCTGTCCATCGTGATCGACGTCGGGCAGATCACGTCGGAAAAGGCGCGCCAGACCATGATGATGCGCCAGCACGACCGGAAAAAGACGGCGCTGGGCGAATGGACCCGCAAGCTTGAGCAGAGGCGGGAGGAGATGACCGGCTTCCAGGCCCGTTACACCGAATGCAACGGGCGGCGGCAGAAGGCGCTGTCGGAAATCCGGGCGCTGGAACTCACCAAGGTGGAGTTCGTGCATGAGCTGGGCGATGGCGAGGAGGCCAGCGGCTTCTGGGTCCGGCTGACCGTGCAGGACGAGTTCCCGTCCATCGAACGACGCGACGTGATCTTCGCCCGCCAGATCTGGAGCTACACCAACGTCGCCCATGTCTGGACCTATTCCGTCGACCAGGCGACGGTGATGGCCCGCGTCGCCTTCACCGTGAAGAACGGCGTTCTGCCGACCATGGTCGTCCCGCTTGCCCACGCACCCGAACCCGGCGCGGAAGGAGCCTCCGCATGACCGGGATGATGCTCTATCTCAGCCTTGGGCTGATGGTGCTGACGGTGCTGTCCAACCGTTACTGGCGGCGGCAATTGGAAGGTCTGCGGGAAGCCCAGTTCCGCATCCGCGAGAAGATGGAGGAGGTGGGAAAGGACGTGGAGGACATCGCCGCCGCCTACTCCCAGGTCGCCCAGAAGCACGCCGACGCCGAGAAGCGCGCCCTGAAGGCGGAGCAGGACATGCAGGCCGCTCTGAACGAGCTGGAGGCGCGGCAGGCAGCGCCGATCGTTCGCTATTACGTTTTCGACCGTTCCGAACCCCGTCCCGGCCGGTTCTGGGAGGCCGCGGTGCGCCATGTGCCGAGCGACGCCACGGTGATGACGGGCCAGCGCGGCTGGATGGGCATCCGCCGCTGTCTTCTGACCGCCGAGACGGAACGGGAGGTGCGCGAGCGCGTCAGCGCCCGCTACCCGCGCAAGGCGGGATTCCAGGTGTTGGAGGTGGTGCCCTGCCGGGTCGCCGGCCTCGCGGTGAACCGCATCCCGGAACTCAGCACCTTCCGTCGCTCCGCCGCTCCGGAGGACGCCGTGCGGGCTCCCCGCCGGGCCGCTGCCGGCGGCTGACGACAAGCCCGGCCCGCGGGGAAAAGGCAGTGCCTCTCCCCGCGGGCCGCCCGCATCAGCAGTACTTGCGCAGCATGTCGCGGACCTTGTCCGCCATGTCCGGACGCCGCAGCGCATGGGCCAGCGTGGCTTCGATGAAGCCGACCTTGTCGCCGCAGTCGTAACGGGTGCCTTCGAAGCGCAGGCCGTGGAATGGCTGCGTGCCGATCAGCTTGGCCATGGCGTCGGTCAGCTGGATCTCGTTGCCGGCGCCGCGCTGCTGCTTCTCCAGATGGTCGAACACCTCCGGCTGCAGGATGTAGCGGCCGATGATCGACAGGGTGGAGGGCGCCTCCTCCGGCTTCGGCTTCTCGACGAGGCCGCGGACGGTGGCCAGACGGCCGTCGTCCTTCTCCACGTCGAGAATGCCGTAGCTGCTGGTCCGCTCGCGCGGGACGTCCACGACGGCGACGATGTTGCCGCCCACCTCGTTGTAGGCGTCGACCATCTGCTTCAGGCAGGGTGTGTCGCCCTGGACGAAGTCGTCGGGCAGGACGATGGCGAAGGGATCGTTGCCGATCACCGCCCGCGCGCACCACACCGCGTGGCCGAGGCCCAGCGGGACCTGCTGGCGCGTGTAGAAGCAGCGGCCCGGCGCGATCTCGCTGTGGCGCACCACGTCGAGGGCATCCTGCTTGCCGCGTTCCTCAAGGGTGCGGTTCAGTTCCGTGTCGGTGTCGAAATGGTCTTCGATGGCGCGCTTGCTGCGGCCCGTGACGAACACGAAATCCTCGATGCCGGCGGCCCGCGCCTCTTCCACGGCATGCTGAAGCAGAGGCCGATCGACCAAAGGCAGCATTTCCTTTGGAATCGCCTTGGTCGCCGGCAGAAAGCGCGTACCGAGACCGGCGACGGGGAACACCACCTTGCGCACAGGCTTTCGCATTGGGGTTCTCTTGTGGTTGCTTGAGGAAATACTTCGAATATGGAGACGATTCGCAGCTTTGCAAAACGCTCGTCCAGCTTTCTGCCACAGGCAATTCGGTGACGCAACTCCCCTTCCGTAACCCGGCAAAAGGTTAGTTGCGCAGCAGCAAATCCTTCGCTTGGTTGATCTTGGCGGCCAAATAGGTGGACCCCCCATGATCTGGATGCACTTTCATCATCAGCCGTCGGTGTGCATCCTTTACCTGTTCGGGTGTGGCTCCAGGTGACAACCCCAAAATATCATAGGCCTCGTCGCGGGTCATAGAACCGCCGCCGCGACCGCCGCCATTGTCCTTCGAACCGGGATTGTTTGACGACCCAGCGGCTTGATCCTCGGCCGTCTGCCAGCCGGGATGGGAACGCTCCAGCCACGCCTCCAGGACGGAAGCCGATTGCGGATCGTCGCGCCGGCACTCCTCCAGCAGCGCCAGCACCTGCCCCAGCGTCAGCGACTCCAGCGTCCGCCCGCGCCACGGCCCGTGCAGCACCTCCCCCGCCATTGCGCCGGTGTCGTGCTGAAGCGTCATGCGCAGATAGAGCGTCTCGATCTGCGAGGTCTGCCCGCCGCTCGCCGCTCCATAGGATGTGGGGCGGAAGGCGTCCCGCAGCGTCCGCCAGCGCGTCAGCAGCGGAAAGGCCAGCGCCCCCAGCATCATGGCGGTGCCCAGCCGCCCGGTCAGGGTCAGGATGACGACCGTCACCGCCGCCAGCGCGATGCCGCCATAGCGCACCGCCGTGGCCAGCGTGCGCGGGTCCGCGGACACGAAGACGCGGGCCAGCATGGCGAGGCCGGCCACCAGCGCGATGCCCAGGAGAAAAAACCCAAACATCCCGCTCTGCCCCATCTCTAGCCTAGTCCTGCTTTATGATGCATGGGTTTGGCCCCCGCGTCCTCCCTGACCGCTCCCGAGCTGGCTGGTGAGCAGCCGCACAGCGTCGCCCCGCCCGCGGCTGTAATGCTCCAAAGCCGCCCGGCCACCCGCCGCGTAGACGGCAACCGCGCTCAGCAGGTCCCGCAATTGCTGGGCGGACGAGCCGTCGAACGGGCAATAGGCCCCGCCGCTGAGCCGCGCGATGGTTTGGAAGGCGCGCTTGGCGATCAGGTCCCCCCGCTCGTGGAAGATGAAGACCGGGACACCCAACAACCCCAACTGGCCCGCCTGATGGGCGAGCTGATCGACGTCCTCCTCCATGCAGTCGCCGACGAAGACCAGCGCATTGACCTTGCGGTCCCGCGTCTGCTTGATGCAGTGCCCCAGCACCCGTGCGATCTGGGTCTGGCCGGCCATGCAGGACACCGCGGTCATCCGCCGCAGCAGGTCCTGCGCGTTGCCGACCCACGGGCTGGCCTGGCACTCCCGGAACCCCCGGTAATAGACGAGCTGGATGTCCAATCCGCCCAGCGCGGAGGTCGCCTGGAACATCTCGCCCTGGATCTGGCAGGCGCGGTCCCAGGTCGGCTCGCGGCTGGCCGTGGCGTCCATGGCGAACATCAGCCGCCCGCGCGGTCCTCCCGTCGTCCGCGGCAGGGCCGCCACGCGGCTCAGGAAGTCATCCACCTCGCTCTGGGAGGACCGCTGCTGCGCAGGCAGATTGTCGCGTTCGCCCATCGCCCGTATCCCTTCGCCACGGTGATTCGTCATTCCGTAAAGATGGGCGGCGCGGCGGCATGGGTCCAGGCTTGTCCACGGTGCCGCCCGTTGGGCAACAGGCTGTGCGCCGATCGGGTTCCGCGGCGCGAGACAGCCGACGGACTTGCCCCTCCCCCCGCGCCGTGCTTGGGTGGCGCCCATGAGCGACGCCGGACCCACCTTCACCCCCGCCACGCTGCGCGCCCGGATCCTGCACGAGGACGCGGACGTCTTCATCATCGACAAGCCCGCCGGGCTGGCCGTGCACAAGGCCGGGCGGATCACCGACCACCTCGACCTCTACCTGCCTTTCCTGGCGGAGGGGGACGGCACGCCGCCGCGGCTGGCCCACCGGCTGGACCGCGACACGGCGGGCTGCCTCGTGCTCGGGCGGTCGCTCTGGGCGCTGAAGCGTCTGGGCGACATGTTCGCCGCCGGCCATGTCGAGAAGACCTATTGGGCGGTCAGCGAGGGCATCCCGGAGGAGGCGGAGGGAATCATCGACTTCCCCTTGCTGAAGCTGCTGATCCCCGGCGCCTGGAACATCGTGACGCACCCCACCGGCCAGCCCGCCGTCACCCAATACCGGGTGCTGGGAACCGGCAACGGAAGGGCGTGGCTGGAGCTGCGGCCGCGGACCGGGCGCACCCACCAGCTCCGCGTCCACAGCGCGGCCATCGGCTGCCCGCTGGTGGGGGAGCCCTATTACGGACCGGTGCGCGTGCCGCCGGGGAACCTGCACCTGCTGGCGCGGTCGGTCACTTTCACCATGGCCTTCGACCGCGAACCCGTCACCGCCCTGGCGCCGCCCCCGCCGCACATGCGGAACGCGCTGGCCGCCTGCGGCTGGACGGACCCAAGCGGGACGTAAGGGTCAGCGCCCGACCTCGGTGACGCCGTCGGCCAGCCAGACCATGCGGCCAAGCTCCGCGTCGCCGCCGCGCAGGGCCTTGCCCTTGGCGACCACCGTCCGCCCGGTGTTGTCCTGGATCGGTCCGCGGAAGACGGCGGCGTTGCCGTTGGCGAGCTGCATCCGCGCCGCGTCGGCGTGCGCCCGCGCCTCCACCCCCACCGCCGGACCATAGGCGGTGTTGCGGACGAAGCCCTGATCGAAGCCGCCCTGGCGCAGATGCTTCCACGGCTTTCCCGCGGCAATCAGCGCGACAGCCTCGGCGTAGGCCTTCTCCCAGGCCCATTCGGCCCCGGTCAGGAATCCCTGCGGCGCGAAGGCCGACAGGTCGGTGTGCAGGCCGCAGCACAGGATGCCGTGCGCCTCCGCCACTTCGCAAACCGGGCGCCCCCCATCGAGCTGGGCAGCCAGCACGTCGGCCCCGCCCTCGGCCAGCGCGCGCGCGGCCTCGGCGATCTGCCGCGGCGTCGCCGCCTCGCCGACGAAGGCGACGCGCAGCGCGGTGGCGGAATCGGCGCGCCGGGCGCCCAGCGCGAAGGCGTTCACGCAGCGCAGCACGTCCGGCGCGGGGTGGGAGGCGACGAGTCCGATCGTCTTGGCACGGCTGGCGTAGCCGGCGACGAGGCCGGAGATGTGCTGCGCCTCGTCCAGATAGCCTTCGAAGAATCCGGTGTTGATCGGCAGCCGGTCGCGGTCCAGCGGCGCGCCGGAAAACAGGAACACGGTGTCGCGGTGGGCGTCGGCCTGGGCGAGCAGCCCCGGCAGGGCGTCGCCCGCGGCGGTGACGATGACGACCCGGCAGCCCTGGGGACCGACCAGTTCCTCCGCCATCGCGGCCAGCGTGCCGGCGGCGTGCTCCCGCTCCTCCAGCCGCAGGCCGGGCAGCCCGGCCAGGGCGCGGGCGGCCTCCGCATGGGCTTGATTGAAGCCGAAATCCGCACGGTCGCCGCAATAGAGGACGCCGACGCCCAGGTCAGGCTGCCCAAGGGTGGACGGCGCCGATTGCCCCAATGCCCGGGGTGCCGTCAGAAGCATGGCCGCAGCCCCGAAGGCGCCTCCGAAAGCCCGGAGGACATCTCGGCGGTTATGGGCTCGGCGGTTAGGGGTCAATGTCTTCATGCCCGCCTCCCGATGACGGGGGACTATAACCTCCGGATGGCGGCCGAACCAAGCAATTCGCCTCAATTCCCGCACCGGAACCCATCCGGAGCCTCAAAGCCGGGATCTCGGGAGCGGAATCGGCGTCCCGTCCGGCCAATGCAGCAGGTGGCTGGCGCAGCGGCGGCAATCGCTGCTGCCGAAGCCGGGGACCGGCACCGGCAAACCGGACAGCGCCGCGACCAGGGCGCACTCCCCGCCGCCGGGAACGATCCAGGCGCCGAGCGTCCGGCCGGCCGCGGTCAGCCGGTCGATGTGCCAGCGCTCCGGCTTGCCCTGGCGGAAATGGCGCCCGACCCGCGCCCGCAGCCCTCCCGGCCCCCGCGCGCTGCCGCAATAGAGGTAGCGGCCCGGCGCCAGCACGCGCTCCGGCTTGCCGGGCAGGCGAAGCGGCAGCTCCCGGTCCAGTGCGATCAGCAGCACGTAGGCGCCGGGCTCGGGCGGCAGGCTGTCGGGGCGGTCGTGAAATTGCGGATCGGGCGGCATGGCCGCACCAATCTAGCGCCGCCGCCGCGTCGAGGCACCTGCGCTATTCGGGCCTTTCGCCCCAGCGGCGCGCTCTGCTATCACGCCCGCATCATGTCCCTGCTCGACCCGCTGTTCCACCAGCATCTCGACCGCCTCGACCGGCGCCACGCGCGCCGCCATCTGCTGCCCGTGCGCCCGGAGGGGGCGGGCCGCATCCGGCGCGGCGGGCGGACGCTGCTGAACTTCTCCAGCAACGACTATCTCGGCCTCGCCTCCCACCCCCTGCTGACGGAGCGCGCCGGCGAGTGGGCGCGGCGCTGGGGGGCGGGGGCGACGGCGTCGCGCCTCGTCTGCGGCACGCTGGAGCTTCATGCGGAGGTCGAGGCGAAGCTGGCCCGGCTCAAGGGCACGGAGGCGGCGCTTCTGTTCAATTCCGGCTGGCAGGCCAACGCCGCAGTCCTGCCGGCGCTGTTCGACCGGGAGCTTCTGGGTGGTGACGCGCTGGTCTTCACCGACCGGCTGAACCACGCCAGCCTGCACCACGGCTGCGCCGCCGCCGGGGTACGGCAGATCCGCTTCCGCCACAACGACCTCGGCCATCTGGAAACCCTGCTGGCCCAGCGCGCCGGCGAGCCTGGCGCGCGCTTCATCGTGACGGAAAGCGTCTTCAGCATGGACGGCGACCGCGCCGACGTGCCGGCGCTGGCCGCGCTGGCGGAGCGGCACGGCGCCTTCCTGTTCCTCGACGAGGCCCACGCGACCGGCGTGCTCGGCCCGCGCGGGATGGGGCTGGCGGCGCTGGGCGGCGGGCGCGTGGACCTCGCCATGGGCACGTTCAGCAAGGCGCTGGGCGGCTTCGGCGCCTATGTGGCGGGATCGAAGGCGCTCTGCGACTATCTGGTGAACCGCTGCGGCGGGCTGATCTACGCCACCGCCCTGCCGCCCGCCGTTCTGGGGGCGATGGACGCGGCACTCGACCTCGTGCCGACGCTGGACGCCGAGCGCGCCCGGCTCCAGGCCATGGCCGAACGGCTGCGCGCCGCCTTCCACAGGCTGGGCATCGACACGGCGGGGTCGAGCACCCAGATCGTCCCGGCCATCATCGGAGCGGAGGAGGACGCGCTGGCGCTCAGCCGGCGGCTGGAGGAACGCGGCATCCTGGGCATCGCCATCCGCCCGCCGACCGTGCCGCCGGGCACCAGCCGCTTGCGCTTCGCCCTGTCCGCCGCCCACACGGACGCCGACCTGGAGACGTTGGTGAGCGCGGTGGCCGACGCCTGGAGCCGGCGATGACCCAGCCGCTGTTCGTCTTCGTCCACGGCTGGGGATTCGGCCCCGCCGTCTGGGACGGGGTGCGGAATGCCCTTTCCGAGGGGGAGAGCGTGGCGGTCAATCTGGGCTTCTACGGCCCGCCGTCGCTTCCCGAGATTCCCGCCGGGCGCCCCGTCGTCGCGGTCGGCCATTCCTTCGGGGGGCTGTGGCTGCTGCACGAGCAGCCCTTCGCCTGGGACGGGCTGGTGCTGGTCAACGGCTTTCCCCGCTTCACCGAAGGGGACGGCTTCGTCCCCGCCACGCCGCGCCGGCTGCTGGACCGCATGATCGCGCGCTTCAACACCGCGCCAGAGGCGGTGACCGCCGACTTCCTGCGCCGCTGCGGCGTTGAGGCCCCGCTGCCTGGGGGGCTGGATGCGGCCCGGCTGGGCGAGGCCCTGCGGGCGCTGCGCGACTGGGACGCCCGCGATGCGCTCACCGGCCCGGCGCTGGTCCTGGCGGGGGCGCAGGACCCGATCGTGCCGCCGGCCATGACCGAACAGGCGTTTCGCGATCACTCTGTCCCTCGCCCCTCCGGGGAGAGGGGGGCGCCGAAGGCGCCGGGTGGGGAGGGTCTTGGGAAACCGGACGATCAGGCATTGCGCAACCCCCTCACCCTAACCCTCTCCCCAGGGGGGAGAGGGGATGGTGGATGCGCTGGGCTTTCGGTCGAGTGGCACCCGGAGGGCGGGCATCTGCTGCCGCTGACCGCGCCGGGCTGGTGCGCGGAACGGATCGCCGCGTTCGCGGCCGGACTGACGGCATGACCGCCAACCCGCGCAAAGCCGCCATCGCCGCCGCCTTCGGCAAGGCCGCCCCCCGCTACGAGGAGCACGCCGCCGTGCAACGCATCGCGGCGGAGCGTCTGGCGGAGCGCGTCGCCCGCCTCTCCTTGCCGCCCCGCCCCCGCGTGCTGGAGATCGGCTGCGGCACCGGCTTCCTCAGCCGCGCCCTGCGCGAGCGGATCGGACCGGCGGACTGGCTGCTCACCGACCTGTCGCCGGACATGCTGGCGCGCTGCCGCGCCGCCTTGGGCGACCCGGCCGATTCCGAGTTCCGGATCGTGGACGGGGAACAGCCGGACCTCGACGGATCCTTCGACCTCATTGTCTCAAGTCTCGCCCTGCAATGGTTCCGCGACCCCGCCGCCGCCCTGGCGCGCTGGGCGGGACTGCTGGCGCCGGGCGGGCGCATCGCCATCGCCACACTCGCCGCCGACAGCTTCCGCGAGTGGCGGGAGGCCCACCACGCGCTGGGGCTTGAGGCCGGAGTGCCCACCTACCCCACCCGCCATGGCCTCGACCGGCTGTGGCCCGCCGGGGGCAGCGGATCGATGGAGGAGGAGCGGCTGCTCCGCCGTCACACCGACGGGCTGGAGTTCCTGGCCGAACTGAAGGGCATCGGCGCCCATCTTCCGGCGGAGGGCCGCCGTCCTCTGCCGTCGGGCGCTCTGCGCCGCGTGCTGCGCCGACTGGAACGGCCGGAAGGACTGACCATGACCCACCACATCGCCTACGGCCTGTTCCGCAAGGACGGCGCCCGCCCGAACGGGGTGTTCGTCACCGGCACCGACACCGGCGTCGGCAAGACGCTGGTGTCCGCCTGCCTCACGCGGGCCTGGGACGCCGCCTATTGGAAGCCGTTGCAAACCGGCCTGAAGGATGAGGCCGGCGACACCCCCACCGTCGCGACCCTCGCTGCCCTGCCCGCGGAGCGCGTGCATCCGCCGGCCTACGCGCTGGCCGAGCCGCTGTCCCCCCACGCCGCGGCGGAGCTGGAGGGCGTCGCCATCGACGCCGGCGCCCTGGCCCTGCCCGGCACCGACCGCCCGCTGGTGGTGGAGGGGGCCGGCGGGCTGCTGGTCCCGGTGACGGGGGACGTCTTCATCATCGACCTGATCGCCCGCTTCGGCCTGCCGGTGGTGCTGGTGGCGCGCAGCACGCTGGGCACCATCAACCACACGCTGCTCAGCCTGGAGGCGCTGCGGGCGCGCGGGCTGGCGGTCGCCGGGGTGGTGCTGAACGGCCCGCCCAACCCCGGCAACCGCGCCGCCATCGAGCGGTTCGGCAAGGTCCGCGTGCTGGCCGAAATTCCAACGCTCGACCGAATCGACGCCGAAACCGTCGCCGAGGCGGCGGCGCTCATTCCTTCCTTCGACAGCGTGTTCCCATGACCGATACCATCGTCCTGGATCGCCGCCACGTCTGGCACCCCTTCACCCAGGCGCAGACCGCACCGGAGCCGCTGGCCGTCACCCACGGCAAGGGAGTCAGCCTGTTCACCGAGAACGGGCGGGAAATCCTGGACCTCATCTCCTCCTGGTGGGTGAACCTGCACGGCCACGCCCACCCGGCCATCGCCGGAGCCATCGCGGAGCAGGCGCACAAGCTGGAGCAGGTGATCTTCGCCGACTTCACCCACAGCCCGGCCGCCCGCCTTGCCGGCCGGCTGGCCGAGGTGCTGCCGGGCAGCCTCGACCGCGTCTTCTACTCCGACAACGGCTCGACCGCGGTGGAGGTGGCTCTGAAGCTCGCCTGGCAGTACTGGCGCAACAAGGGCGAGGGCCGGCGCCGCCGCTTCCTGGCCTTCGAGGGCAGCTACCATGGCGACACCTTCGGTGCGATGGCGGCGGGGGTCGGCTCCGGCTTCTATGAACCGTTCCACGAGCTGCTGTTCGCCGTCGACCGCATGCCCTACCCCGCCACCTGGGACGGCGACCCGGAGGTCGAGGCCAAGGAGGCCGCGGCGCTGGACTGGCTCGACCGCTGGCTGGCCGCCAACGGGGTGGAGCTGGTCGCCGTCATCATCGAACCGCTGGTCCAGGGCGCGTCCGGCATGCGCTTCTGCCGGCCGGAGTTCCTGCGGGCCATGGCGGCGCGGGTGCGGGCGGCGGGCGCGCTGGTGATCTTCGACGAGGTGATGACCGGCTTCGGCCGCACCGGCGCCCTGTTCGCCAGTCAGAAGGCCGGAGTCGCCCCGGACCTGATCTGCCTGTCCAAGGGCCTGACCGGCGGGTTCCTGCCGCTGTCGGTCACCGCCTGCGGCGACGCGCTCTACGAGGCGTTCAAGGGCGCCGGCTTCGACCGGGCCTTCGCCCACGGCCACAGCTTCACCGCCAACCCGCTGGGCTGCGCGGCCGCCCTGGCCTCGCTCGACCTGACCACCTCGGCGGAGACCGCCGCCAACCTCGCGCGCATCGAGGCGCGGCACCGCGCCGCCATCGCCGACCTGTCCGGCCACCCCAAGCTGTCGCGCGGGCGCGTCATGGGCACCATCGCCGCCATCGAGGTGACCGACGCGCAGGGCTACACCGCCGCGGTCGGGCAGACGCTGAAGCGCTTCTTCCTGGAGCGGGGATTGCTGCTGCGCCCCCTCGGCCCCGTGATATACCTGCTGCCGCCCTACTGCGTGACGGACGGGCAGCTGGACCGCGCCTACGCCGCGATCCGCGACGCCGCCGATACCCTTCTCTGATTCGCTTTTCCCCCGAGGACCGACCATGCCCGACACCGCCATGCAGACCGCGGACTCCGCCACCACCACCATCATCACCCGGCGCTGGACCCGCGAGGACATCCTGGCCCTGTTCGAGCTGCCCTTCATGGAGCTGCTGCACCGCGCCCACGAGACGCACCGCCAGCACCATGACCCGAACAAGGTCCAGCTCTCCACCCTGCTGAACATCAAGACCGGCGGCTGCCAGGAGGACTGCAAGTACTGCGCGCAGAGCGTGAAGTACGACACCGGCGTCGAGGCGGAGAAGCTGCTGGACCGCGCCCAGGTGCGCGCCGCCGCGGAGAAGGCCAAGCAGGCGGGCGCCGGACGCTTCTGCATGGGTGCTGCGTGGCGGGAGCTGAAGGACCGCGACGTCGAGAAGCTGGCGAACATCGTCCGCGACGTGAAGGAGATGGGGCTGGAGGCCTGCATGACTCTGGGCATGCTGACCCGCCCGCAGGCCGACGCGCTGAAGGACGCCGGGCTCGACTACTACAACCACAATCTCGACACGTCGGAGGAATTCTACGAGCAGATCGTCTCCACCCACAGCTACCGCGACCGGCTGGACACGCTGGCCAACGTCCGCGACGCCGGGCTGAAGGTCTGCTCGGGCGGCATCGTCGGGCTGGGGGAGAGCCGCACCGACCGCGCCGGCCTGCTGGAGACCCTGGCGAACCTGTCGCCGCAGCCGGAGAGCGTGCCGATCAACAAGCTGGTGTCGGTCGCCGGCACCCCGCTGGGCGGTGTGGACGCGCTGGACGCCTTCGAGTTCATCCGCACCATCGCGGTCGCCCGCATCCTAATGCCGCGCTCCTATGTCCGCCTGTCGGCGGGCCGCCGCTCGCTCAGCGACGAGGGGCAGGCGCTCTGTTTCTACGCCGGCGCGAACTCCATCTTCTATGGCGACAAGCTGCTGACCACCGGCAACCCAGAGCATGAGGCCGACCGGCGGCTGTTCGACCGGCTGGGGCTGGAGGCCGACGGCGGCGCCCACTGACGCGCCGGCGTCCCCGGCCCCTGTGCCAAGAAAAGCCAGGGGGAGGACGCCGAGCATGGACGACATCGCCGCCAAAGCACCCAAGACCCACTACACCTCGGCCGAGGTCACGGCCCTGTCGCACCTCTACAGGGCCGAGATCTACCGCAGCACCGTCTGGCGGACCCGGCTGGACGCCACCACCAATTGGGCGGTGGTCACCACCGGGATCGCTTTGTCGCTGACCTTCAGCAGCGCCACCGCCTCCCCCCTGCCGCTGGTGCTGGTGGGGCTTCTGGTCGCCGTGTTCCTCTACATCGAGGCGCGGCGCTACCGGTTCTTCGACTTCTGGCGAATCCGCGCCCATGTGCTGGAGCTGTATTTCCTCGGCCCCATCCTGCGCGGCCAGGGCGACCAGTTCGCCCGGGGCTGGAACGAGACGCTGTTCCAGGACTACCAAAATCCCAACCTGCACATCACCTACCTGGAGGCGGTGGGCCGCCGGTTGCGGCGGAACTACGGATGGATCTTCCTGATCCAGGTGGTGGCCTATCTGGGCAAGCTGATGATCCACCCGGTCCCGCTGTCGAGCCTGGAGGAGCTGTTCGCGCGGGCGACCATCGGGCCGGTGCCGGGGGAGATCGTGCTGCTCTGCGGCCTCGTCTTCCACGGCACCTGGATGGCCATCGCCTTCCGGACCTTCCGCAGCCGCCGCGGCGCCGACCGCGAACGCCCGCCCCCGCCGGCCACCGACGCCGTGCTGGATCTGGCGCGGGGTCCTTGACCCCTCCCTCTCCCGCCCCGGGAGAGGGAGGGACCCGCCGCAAAGCGGCGGGAGGGTGAGGGTCCTGGCAAGAATCAGCAATTTGATCCTCGGCTTTACCCTCACCCGCCCGCTTCGCGGGCACCCTCTCCCGGGGCGGGAGAGGGGATTTATCAACCCCTTAGCAGCACCCCAACCGTCCGGCCTGCCCCTTTTGCGCGCCGTGGCATAAATGGGATCAGCACCGTCGCGCTCACGCTATGCAACGGATCGTCTTGTGTTCTCCTTCCGCGGGGGGCTAGAAGGGGCTCCATCGGATGCGGTTGCGCGGTCATACCAGAAGGACACCCGTTCGCAGGACGGATCTTCACCGGTTCCCCGCACAGCCGACGGCCGGACGACCATAGAGGTGAACGAGGATTTCACGATGGCGAGCCAGGGCGAGAACAAGTGGGTTTACTGCTTCGGTGCCGATGCCACCGAAGGCCGGGCGGACATGAAGAACCTGCTCGGCGGCAAGGGAGCCAATCTGGCCGAGATGGCCAATCTGGGCCTCCCGGTTCCTCCGGGTTTCACCATCACGACTGGGGTCTGCACCTATTTCTATGCCAACGGCCGCAACTATCCGCCGGAGCTGAAGGCCCAGGTGGACGGCGCGGTGAAGGGGCTGGAGCAGGCCATGGGTGCCACCTTCGGCGATCCGGCCAACCCGCTGCTGGTCTCGGTGCGCTCCGGCGCCCGCGCCTCCATGCCGGGCATGATGGACACGGTGCTGAATCTCGGGCTGAACGACGCGACCGCCGCCGGCCTCGCCAAGCGCTCGGGCGACGCCCGATTCGCCTACGACAGCTACCGCCGCTTCATCCAGATGTACTCGAACGTGGTGCTGGACGTTGACCACCACCACTTCGAGGAGATCCTGGACAACCACAAGCGCGACAAGAACCACAACCTCGACACCGACCTGAGCGCCGCCGACTGGCAGGCCGTCATCGAGGACTACAAGAAGGCCGTCGAGCACGAGCTCGGCAAGCCCTTCCCGCAGGATGTGCAGGAGCAGCTGTGGGGCGCCGTCGGCGCCGTGTTCGGCTCCTGGATGAACGCCCGCGCCATCACCTACCGCAAGCTGCACGACATCCCCGCCGACTGGGGCACCGCCGTCAACGTGCAGTGCATGGTGTTCGGCAACATGGGCAACGACTGCGCCACCGGCGTGGCCTTCACCCGCAACCCGTCCACCGGCGAGAACGCCTTCTACGGCGAATACCTCGTCAACGCCCAGGGCGAGGACGTGGTGGCCGGCATCCGCACGCCGCAGCACCTGACCATCGCCGGCAAGGAGGCCAACAAGTCCGACCTCCCCGCCATGGAAGAGGTCATGCCGGAGGTCTTCAACCAGCTGAACGAGGTCCGCCTCACGCTGGAGAAGCACTACCGTGACATGCAGGACATCGAGTTCACGGTCCAGCAGAACAAGCTGTTCATGCTGCAGACCCGCAACGGCAAGCGCACCGCCCCGGCGGCGCTGAAGATCGCCGTCGATCTCGCCGAGGAAGGGCTGATCGACAAGGCGGAGGCCGTGCGCCGCATCGACCCGGCCTCGCTCGACCAGCTCCTCCACCCGACGCTGGACCCGAAGGCGGAGCGCAAGGTCATCGCCAAGGGCCTGCCGGCGTCGCCGGGTGCGGCCTCGGGCAAGGTCGTCTTCACCGCCGACGAGGCGGAGACGCTGGCCGGCCAGGGCGAGGCGGTCATCCTCTGCCGCGTGGAGACCTCCCCGGAGGACATCCACGGCATGCACGCCGCCCGCGGCATCCTGACCACCCGCGGCGGCATGACCAGCCACGCCGCCGTGGTGGCCCGCGGCATGGGCCGCGCCTGCGTGTCGGGCGCCGGTGACCTGCGCGTGGACTACAAGTCCAAGATCATGTCGGTCCGCGGCGTCACCATCAAGGAAGGCGACATCGTCACCATCGACGGCTCGACCGGCGAGGTGATGCTGGGCCAGGTGCCGACGATCCAGCCGGAGCTGTCGGGCGACTTCGCCACTCTGATGGGCTGGGCCGATTCGCTGCGCCGCATGAAGATCCGCACCAACGCGGAAACCCCGCTGGACGCCCGCACCGCGCGGAAGTTCGGCGCCGAGGGCATCGGCCTGTCGCGCACCGAGCACATGTTCTTCGACCCGGACCGCATCCTGGCGGTGCGCGAGATGATCCTGGCGGAGAGCGAAGCCGGCCGCCGCGCCGCGCTCGCCAAGCTGGAGCCCTTCCAGAAAAAGGACTTCGCCGAGCTGTTCACGATCATGTCAGGCCTGCCGGTGACCATCCGCCTGCTCGACCCGCCGCTGCACGAGTTCCTGCCCAACACCGAGGCGGAGATGGCGGAGGTCGCCAAGGCCACCGGCACCGACCAGCTCAAGGTGAACCACCGCGTGGTGCAGCTCCACGAGGCGAACCCGATGCTCGGCCATCGCGGCTGCCGCCTCGGCATCACCTACCCCGAGATCTACGAGATGCAGGCCCGCGCCATCTTCAGCGCGGTCGCCGAGGTCTCCCAGACCACGGGCGAGACGGTGATGCCGGAGGTCATGATCCCGCTCATCGGCACCAAGAAGGAGCTGGACATCCTCAAGGCGGTCGTCGACCGCGTCGCCAAGGAAGTCATGGACTCGACCGGCGTCACGTTCGAGTACATGGTCGGCACCATGATCGAGCTGCCGCGCGCCGCGCTGAAGGCCGATGAGATCGCCGAGACGGCGGAGTTCTTCTCCTACGGCACGAACGACCTGACCCAGACGACCTTCGGCCTGTCGCGCGACGACGCCGGCGCCTTCCTGCCGGAGTACCAGCGCCAGGGCATCCTGGAGCACGACCCGTTCCAGACGCTCGACCAGGACGGCGTGGGCGAGCTGATCGCCATCGCCACCGAGCGCGGCCGCAAGGTCCGCCCGAACATCAAGCTCGGCATCTGCGGCGAGCATGGCGGCGACCCGGCCTCCATCTCCTTCTGCGAGAAGGTCGGGCTGGATTACGTCTCCTGCTCGCCCTACCGCGTGCCGATCGCCCGTCTGGCCGCCGCCCAGGCGGCGCTCGACGCCGACACGGTGAAGCGCGACTGACCGGTACCCGACGACGCGAAGGCCCCCACCCCTGGGGGCCTTCGTTTTTTGAGGGATGGTTCCGTGGACACTGACGCCGCCCTGCCGACCCGGCACATCGACCGCTTGACCGAACGCCTCGCCGCCTGCCTCGACGAGGGCGACGGCCCCGCCGCCGCCAACGCCGCGGTGGTGGCGATCCGTTCGGGTCCACGTTCCTGGACCGCCGGCCTCGCCCGCGGCGGCGCGGCGCCTCCGCCGGTCACCGCCCGCTTCCTCGTCTACAGCATCACCAAGACCCTGACCGCCGCCGCCCTGCTGCGCTTGTGCGGGCAAGGCCTGATCGACCCCGACGCCCCACTGGACCGCTGGCTGCCCGACTTCGCGGCGGCCGACCGGATGACCCTGTCTCAGCTCCTTTCCCACCGCGCGGGTCTGCGCAATTACGGCGGCAGCCCGGCCTACCATGCGGCTGTGCGCGCGGGCGAGACGCCGTGGAGCGAGGACGGCTTCCTGGAGCGCTGCCGCGCCACCGACCTGTTCGCCCCGCCGGGGCGGGAATTCTCCTATTCCAACATCGGCTATCTGCTGGCGAAGCGGGTGCTGGAGCGCGCCTCCGGCCTGCCCTTCGCCCAGGCTCTCGACCGCGAGCTGTTCGCCCCGCTGAGCCTGACCGGCTGGTCTGTGCCGACGGAGCGCGGCGACCTGTCCGGCCTGTGGACCGGCCCCAGCCCCTATCTCGGCGGCAAGGACGGGCCGCCCGCCGACGTGGCCGCCCTCTACCATCCCGGCTGGGTGGCCCATGGCGTGGTGGCCGCAACGGCGCGGGACATCGCCGGCCTGATCCACGCTCTGTTCGCGGACGGGCTGCTGCCCGGCGCCCTGGCGGCGCGGATGCAGGAGGCTTTCCCGGTGCCGGGAACGATGCGCGGCCGCCCTTGGGTCGAGCCGGGCTACGGCCTCGGCCTGATGGTGGAACGCGACGGGCAGGCCGGACCCTATTGGGGGCACACCGGCGGCGGACCGGGCGGGTCGGCCTGCGCCTATCACTTCCCTGCCCGCGCTGCGGGCGACGAGCCGGTGACGGTGGCCCTCTTCACCGATGGCGAGGACAACGACCAAGCGGAATGGATGACCGTGGAGGCCGCGGAAATCCTGCGCGAGTGAACCCCGTCAGCGCTGCTCGAACAGCTCCATCTCCCCCTCGACCGGGGTGCGCCGCAGCGCCTGGAGATAGTCCATCTCCTGATGCACCGTCTCCCGCTCCGCCTCTGGACGCAGCAGGCGGCGGAAGGCCCGTCCGGTGGCCGGGAAGAAATGGATGCGCCGCCCCTTATCTCCGCCCAGGTCGCGAACAGCCAGCGCCAGCCCCTCCCGCCGCACATAGTCCACCGCGAAAGCGGCGTTGGCGGCGCCGACGTCCAGGCTGGTGTCGATGACGCGGGCCGCGCCGAACAGCTTGACCTCCATCCGCTCGCGCCGGGCGCCACGCTCCAGCAGGTCGTTGATCAGCCGCTCCATCGCCACGCTGCCGTAGCGGGTCGCCACCCCATAGCCCTCGCCGCCGGACGGGGAGCCGGGCAGCAGGAAATGGTTCATGCCGCCGACCCGGGCGACCGGATCGTTGATGCAGGCCGCAACGCAGGAGCCGAGCGTGGTCACCAGCATGTCGTCTTCCCGGCCGGAGATCCGGTGGTGGCCCAACACCACCGGGACCACGTAGGCGCCGAACTCGCGGTCCAGGTAGCTGCCGTCCGCGCGCACCCCGTCGCCATCCGCGCCGCGATGGTCAAATCCGGAGGATTGGAAATGAAGCGGTCCGGACAGGGGCATCACCGTCAGCCTGAAAAGGACAAGGGCGTCGACGATGGTAGTCAATGGTAATTAAAGAAAATACAACAGGTCCGTATGCCCCGCCGAACGTTCGGCGTCGGCGACCGCGTCACAGCAGCACGACCCAGGATGCCTCCCGCCCCTTCGGCGCGGCGCGCGCCCGCAACAGCACCCGCTGTCCGGACTCCAATCCGGTCAGGTTGCAGCGGCGCAGAACGCTCTTGTGGACGAAGACATCCTTGGCCCCGTCGTCCGCCGTGACGAATCCGAAGCCCTGCTCCGGCTTGAACCACTTCACGGTGCCCGTCAGCTCCTCCTCGGGACCGGACGCCGCGGGGCGGCGCGCGTTGCGGCTCTCGGCGGGCGTGCCGGCGCTCAACACCTCCAGGATGTCGGCCACCTGCGGCCCCTTGGCCCCCGGAACCACCCGGCACACAAGTTCCGCCCCCTCGCCGACCTCGTGCAGCCCGGCCCGGTTCAGAACCGAGATGTGAAGGAAGGCGTCGGACGTTCCGTCCTGAGGCGCCGCAAAGCCGAAGCCCTTGACCGGATCGAACCATTTCACCAGGACTTGGACGGCCTCGCCGGAGGAAAGGTCCAGGACGCCGCTGGAATGCGAATCGGCGGAAGGCAAGGGTCGGAACCTTTCGGTCGAGGCGTCGGGCGCGGTGGAACAAGCTCGGCGCCGCCCGGCATTGCCGGACCGTCCGCCGGACATGAATTTAGCCACACGGAAAGTATGGTTTCCAGCGTAATTTTTTCTTCACAACCGCCCTTTGCCTCTGGCGGCGGCACCGTCACAGGGACCATTTCTCCGGATGACGGGTTACAAAAAGGGCTACAATGCGCCAAAGGCCCCCTGAACACGATGGAACAAGCCCGAACGGGCGCCGGGGCCGAATAAGAACCGAACATGGGAGGGAAAACGATGATGGGGGATGCGGCCCGCACATTGCCGGACCAGAGCTGGACCCTGGGCTACCCGCCCGACGTCAACTGGAACGCGCCGATTCCGGTGAAACCGCTGACCGCGCTGCTTGAGGACGCGGCGGCCCGTTTCGCCGAACGTCCCTTCCTGGACTTCATGGGCAAGCGCTCGACCTACGCGGAGGTGGGGCGGATGGTGGACCGCGCCGCCCGCGGCTTCCAGGCGATCGGCGTCAGCAAGGGCGTGCGCGTCGGGCTGTTCCTGCCCAACACGCCCTATTACGTGATCTGCTACTTCGCGATCCTGAAGGCCGGCGGTACGGTGGTGAACTTCAACCCCCTCTACGCCGAGCGGGAACTGCACCACCAGATCACCGACAGCGGCGTCGAGCTGATGGTCACGCTCGACCTCAAGGTGCTTTACGGCAAGATGGCGCGAATGCTCGCCGAATCGGGGCTGAAGCGGCTGGTGATCTGCCCGATGGCCGACATCCTGCCCTTCCCCAAGAACTGGCTGTTCCCCATCGTGAAGCGGGCGGAGGTCGCGCGCATCCCCGCCGACGACCGCCACCTGTCCTTCCGCCGGCTCGTCGCCAACGACGGCGCCCCGAAGCCGGTCGCCATCGATCCGGCGGAGGACGTGGCGGTGCTGCAATACACCGGCGGCACCACCGGCGTGCCGAAGGGCGCGATGCTGACCCACGCCAATCTCTATGCCAACACCGAGCAGTGCAGCCTGTGGTTCGTCGGCGCGCGGCAGGGGGAGGAGCGGATGCTGGGCGTTCTGCCCTTCTTCCACGTCTTCGCCATGACCGTGGTGATGAACTTCAGCATCCGCATCGGGGCGGAGATCGTCATGCTGCCCCGCTTCGAGCTGGATCAGGTGATGGAGACCATCCACGCCAAGAAGCCGACGCTGTTCCCGGCGGTGCCGACCATCTACACGGCGATCAACCACCACAGGCATCTGGAGAAATACGACCTCTCCTCGATCCGCTACTGCCTGTCGGGCGGCGCGCCCCTGCCGGTGGAGGTCAAGGAGGCGTTCGAGCGGAACACCGGCTGCGTCCTGGTGGAGGGCTACGGCCTGTCCGAATCCTCGCCGGTCGCCACGGCGAATCCGGTGACCGGACTGAACAAGGCGGGCTCCATCGGCCTGCCGCTGCCCGGCACCCTGATCGAGATCGTCAGCCTGGAGGAGCCGCGCCGCGTCCTGCCCGTCGGCGAGAAGGGCGAGGTGTGCATCCGCGGCCCGCAGGTGATGAAGGGCTATTGGAACAAGCCGTCGGAAACGGCGCTGACCTTGGTGGACGGGCGCCTGCACACCGGCGACGTCGGCTACATGGACGAGGACGGCTATACCCACATCGTCGACCGCATCAAGGACATGATCCTGTGCAGCGGCTTCAACGTCTACCCGCGCAACGTCGAGGAGGCGATCTACCTGCACCCCGCCGTCGCGGAATGCGTGGTCGCCGGCCTGCCCGACGAGTACCGCGGCCAGACGGTGAAGGCCTACATCCGCGTCGACGACGGCAAGACCCTGACGCGGGAGGAGTTGATCGACTTCCTCAAGGACAAGCTCTCCCCCATCGAGATGCCCAAGGCGGTCGAGTTCCGCGGCGAACTGCCCAAGACGATGATCGGCAAGCTGTCGCGCAAGGCCCTGCTCGACGAGGAAGCGGAGCGGCGGAAGGGCGCATGAGGGGCGGCGTGCCCTTCCGGAACCGCAGGGTGGCCATACGCCCCACCCCACCTTGCGGCCCCGCCCCCCGGACCCTATAAGGACGCTCGTCCTTTCTTTCGGTCCGGCGGCAAGGAAAAGCGCATGATCGTGGTCACCGGTGGAGCCGGTTTCATCGGCTCGAACCTCGTGGCGGCCCTGGCCGCGCGCGGCATCACCAACGTCGCGGTGATCGACCGCTTCGGCGACGGGGAGAAGTGGCAGAATCTCGCCAAGCGGGAACTTGCCACCCTCGTCGCTCCAGAGAACGCGCTCGCCTTCCTCGACCAGCACGCCGCCGAGATCGACGTGATCTTCCACCTCGGCGCCATCTCGGCGACGACGGAGCGCGACGTGGACAAGATCGTCGCCAACAACGTGGCGCTGACGCTGGACCTGTGGCGCTGGTCCTCCTGGCGGGGGGCGCGGCTGATCTACGCCTCCTCCGCCGCGACCTACGGCGACGGCTCCGCCGGCTTCGACGACGACGGGTCGCCGGAGGCGCTGGCCGCCCTGCGCCCACTCAACGCCTATGGCTGGTCCAAGCATCTGATCGACCGCCGCGTCGCCCGCGTGGTGAGCGAGGGCGACATCGTGCCGCCGCAGTGGGCGGGCCTGAAGTTCTTCAACGTCTACGGCCCGAACGAGCGGCACAAGGACGACATGATGAGCGTCGTCGCCAAGCTGCACCCCAGGCTCAAGGCCGGGGAGCCGGCGCGCCTGTTCAAGTCCCACCGCCCGGAGTTCGAGGACGGCGGGCAGCTCCGCGACTTCATCTTCGTCGACGACTGCGTGGCCGTGATGCTCTGGCTGTACGACAACCCGCAGGTCAGCGGGCTGTTCAACGTCGGCACCGGCAAGGCCCGCAGCTTCAAGGATCTGGCGCTCGCCACCTTCGCCGCTCTGGGGCTGGAGCCGCGCGTCGAGTATTTCGACATGCCGGCCGAGCTTCAGGGCAAGTACCAGTATTTCACCGAAGCGCGCACCGAACGTCTGCGCGCCGCCGGCTTCGACCAGCCCTTCACCGAGCTGGAGGAGGGCGTGCGCCGCTACGTCCAGGATTTCCTGTCGCAGCCCGACCCCTACCGCTGACGGTCTCGTCTCTCCCCGACCGGGGAAACGCCCAAACAACATAAGGCACCTGCCGCGCATGCTCGCCATCGCCTTTCCCGCCATCGACCCCGTGGCGTTCGAACTCGGGCCGATCGTCATCCGCTGGTACGCGCTGGCCTATCTGGCGGGCTTCGTGCTCGGCTGGCGCTACTGCCTGGCGCTGGCCCGCAGCACGCCGGGCCGCCCCTCGGCGGAGGATTACGACGACTTCCTGACCTGGGCCGTGGTCGGCGTCATCCTGGGCGGGCGGATCGGCTACGTGCTGTTTTACAACCTGCCCTTCTACCTCCAGAATCCGCTCGACGCCCTGATGGTCTGGCACGGCGGCATGTCCTTCCACGGCGGGCTGATCGGCGTGCTGGGCGCGATCCTGCTGTTCTGCTGGAAGCGCGGCCTGTCGCCGCTGGCCTTCGGCGACCTGATCGCCGCGGCGGCCCCGATCGGGCTGTTCTTCGGCCGCATCGCCAACTTCATCAACGGCGAGCTGTACGGCCGCCCGGCGCCCAACGTGTCCTGGGCGGTGGTGTTCCCGCGCGACCCGCTCCAGGTGCCACGGCACCCCAGCCAGCTCTATGAAGCCTTCCTGGAGGGGGCGGTGCTGTTCGTCCTGCTGGCCATCCTGGTGCGGATGCCCGCCGTGCGCGGGCGGGCCGGCATGACGGCGGGCATCTTCTTCATCGGCTACGGCCTGTCGCGCATCATCGCGGAGTTCTTCCGCGAGCCGGACGCCCAGCTCGGATTCCTCTACGCCGGGGCGACGATGGGACAACTTCTGTCGGTGCCGATGGTTCTGTTCGGTGTGTGGCTGGTCGCCCAGGCCCGCCGCCGTCCCGCCGCCGTCTGAGGTCGGAAGGTTCCGTCATGAGTGATGCCGCCCCGGACAGCCTCGCCCACCACCTCGCCCGCCGCATCCTGATGGACGGGCCGCTGTCGGTCGCCGCCTTCATGGCGGAGGCGCTGGGACATCCGCGCTTCGGCTACTACATGCGCCAGGACCCCTTCGGCGTGTCCGGCGACTTCACCACCGCCCCGGAAATCAGCCAGATGTTCGGCGAGCTGGCCGGGCTGTGGTGCGTCGACAGCTGGGCGCGGCTGGGCGGCCCCGCCCCATTCCATCTGGTGGAGCTGGGGCCGGGCCGCGGCACGCTGATGCAGGACGCCCTGCGCGCCGCCGCGCTCGTCCCCGCCTTCCGCGAGGCCGCCCGGGTCCATCTCGTGGAGACCAGCCCGACGCTGCGCGCCCGCCAGAAGGACACCCTGGCCGGTGTTCCGGTCGCTTGGCACGACCGGCTGGAGGACGTGCCCGAAGGCCCGACCCTGATCCTCGCCAACGAGTTCTTCGACGCCCTGCCCATCCGTCAGGTCCAGAAGACCAACCACGGCTGGTTCGAGCGGCTGATCGACATCGACAGCACGGAATCCACGGACGAATCCACGGACACGCCCCGCTTCCGCTTCGTCCTGGAGGCCTTTGGCAGCGCCGGCGCCCGGCTGATCCCGCCGGCCCTGCGCGACGCCCCGGAGGGCAGCGTGGTCGAGGTCTCCCCGGCGTCCCAGGCGGTCGCCCGGCTGATCGGGGAGCGTCTGGCCGCCCATCCCGGAGCGGCGCTGGTCATCGACTATGGCTACCGCGGCGGACCGGCGGTCGGCGACACGCTCCAGGCGCTGCGCCGCCACGCCTACGCCCCGGTGCTGGACGCGCCGGGCGAGGCCGACCTGACCGCCCATGTGGACTTCGCCGCCATCGCCGCCGCGGCCCGCGACGGCGGAGCGGAGAGCTTCGGTCCGGTGGATCAGGGCGACTGGCTGGTCCGGCTGGGCATCCAGCCGCGCGCCGCCGCGCTGAAGCGCAGCGCCACGGCCAAGCAGGCCGCGGACATCGACTCCGCATTGGCCCGCTTGATCGCGCCCGACCAAATGGGCACCCTCTTCAAGGTTCTGGCCCTCGCCTCCCCCGGCCTCGGGCCTCCGGCGGGCTTCGAAAGCCCGGATTTGGCATCCTAACAAGAGATCGCGACAGCAAAGGGACGGGTTCGTGATTACGCTTGGCGCGCTGAACGACATCACCCACATCCGACACGCCTTCTTCACCCGCACCGGCGGCGTGTCGACGGGGCTGTACGCCTCGCTGAACGTCGGCTACGGGTCCGGGGACGCGCCCGCCGCCGTGGCGGAGAACCGCGCGCGCGCCGCGGCCCGCATGGACGTTCCGCCGGAGCGGCTCGTCACCTGCTATCAGGTGCACAGCCCGACCTGCGTCGCCGTCACCGAGCCCTGGACGCCCGATCAGGCGCCCCACGCCGACGCCATGGCGACCGACCGTCCGGGCATCGCGCTGGGCATCCTGACCGCCGACTGCGCCCCGGTGCTGTTCGCCGACGAGAAGGCCCGCGTCATCGGCGCCGCCCACGCCGGCTGGAAGGGCGCCAAGGGCGGCGTGTTGGAGGCGACCATCGCGCGGATGGAGGAGTTGGGCGCCAAGCGCAACCGCATTGTCGCCGCCATCGGCCCCTGCATCGCCCAGCGCTCCTACGAGGTCGGTCCGGAATTCCCCGCCTCCTTCCTGGATGAGGACCCGCGCAACCGCGATTACTTCGCGCCGGCCCGCCGCCCGGATCATTTCCTGTTCGATCTGGCCGGCTACATCACCCGCCGCCTGGGCGACACCGGGGTGGAGATCATCCAGCGCTGCCCCAACGACACGGTGGTCGAGGAGGATCGCTTCTTCAGCTACCGCCGGTCCTGCCTGCGCGGCGAGAAGGACTATGGGCGCGGCCTGTCGGCCATCGTCCTTCAGGGCTGACCACGCACAGAGAATCCTTCGCCTCAAAATTGTTCTTACCTCTGACTGATTGCGATACGACCCATTTCGGGTAAGATCAGTTCTCAATGGTTAGGACATTCCGGAGAGGGGGACGTCGGCATGACAATGGACGTGCACCGGGAGGAGACGCTGGGGGGCGAGGGGCGGAGCGACTGGCGCAGCGCGCGGATGGTGCTCGACAACGGCGGGCTGGACGCCGACCACCGGATGCAGCACGAGTTGATCCGCCGCTTCGTCGCCCTGCCGGGCGAGGAAGCCGAACGCAAGCCGGCGCTGGCCTTGCTGAACGAGCTGCGCCGCGTCTCCGTCCGCCATTTCCTGCGGGAGGAGCGGGTCCAGGCCTCGATGCGCTACCCGCATCTGGAGGAGCACAGGGCGCAGCACCGCCGGCTGGCCACCCTGCTGGACGACATCATCGGGCAGGTGGACGCCGAGGAGTCGGCCTTCGAGTACAGCTATGTGAAGGCCAAGGCGGACGAGCTTCTGCAATTCTGGTTCTTCGACCATTTCGTGAAGGCCGACCTGCCCATGAAATCGCACCTTGCGAAGTTCGCCGTGCGGTGATGCGCAAGCGTCCTGCCGCCACGCTTGCGCCATGCGGGAATCGCAGAGCCGGCTGGCTGCGGCGTCTTGAACCGCCCGTCATGGAACGTTTACATGGGTGCGGCCCTTTGTTATGGTCCGCCGCGTTTTCAAGGGGCGGCGTCGGCAAGGAACTGACGGGCGCACCGGAACCTATTCCCTGCAGAGAGAGCCGACTGCGATGAAGGTGCTTGCCGGCAACAGCAACCGTCCGCTGGCCGAGGCCATCTCCACCTGTCTCGGCGTGCCGCTGACCAAAGCGAGCATCCGCCGTTTTTCAGACATGGAGGTGTTCGTCGAAATCCTGGAGAACGTGCGCGGCGAAGACGTGTTCGTGGTCCAGTCGACGTCGTTCCCGGCCAACGACAACCTGATGGAGCTGCTGGTCACCATCGACGCCCTGCGTCGCGGGTCGGCCCGGCGCATCACGGCGGTCCTCCCCTACTACGGCTATGCGCGCCAGGACCGCAAGACGGGCCCGCGCACGCCGATCTCGGCCAAGCTGGTCGCCAACCTCATCACCCAGGCCGGCGCCAACCGCGTGCTGACCATGGACCTGCACGCGGGCCAGATCCAGGGCTTCTTCGACATCCCGACCGACAACCTGATGGCCGCCCCGGTGTTCGAGAAGGACATCCGCGCGACCTTCGAGGACATCGGCGAGGTGACGATGGTGTCGCCCGACGTCGGCGGCGTGGTGCGCGCCCGCTCGCTGGCCAAGCGGCTGGACGCCGATCTCGCCATCATCGACAAGCGGCGTGAGCGCGCCGGCGTGTCGGAGGTGATGAACATCATCGGCGACGTCAAGAACCGCCGCTGCATCCTGCTCGACGACATCGTGGATTCGGGCGGCACGCTGTGCAACGCCGCGGTGGCCCTGATGGACGCCGGCGCGAAGTCGGTCCACGCCTATTGCACCCACGGCGTCCTGTCCGGCGGTGCGGTGGCCCGCGTGGCCGTGTCGCCGCTGGAGCAGCTCGTCACCACCGACAGCATCCAGGCGACCGAGGCCGTGCGCGTGTCCCGCAACATCCGCCAGCTCACCATCGCCCCGCTGCTCGCCGACGCGATCACCCGCATCAGCGAGGAGCGTTCGGTGTCGAGCCTGTTCTCGTAACGGCATACCCGATCTTCGGACGGTGATGAACGGAGCGGCTTCGGCGGCTCCGTTTTTCATTTCCGGAAAGCCGCGCGGAGGGAAACAAGATTGACACGAACTTCACGGATCGGAGCACGGATTTCACGGAATTTGGCTTCCGCGCTTTCATCCGGAGCAACAAGATCCGTGTCATCCGTGTGTGATTCCGTGAAATCCGTGTCGATCTTGCCCGCGATTCCACGGCTCCACCCATGAGCCGGCCACTCCGCGCTTGACGCCGCGCCCCGCATGGCTTAATCACCGCGCCCACGCGTCAGCACCCCTGGAGGCTGGCGCTTTTTTCCGTTCAAGGAGTTCTTCCGATGACGCAGATCGTTCCGCTCAGCGCCGAAGCGCGCGACCGGGCCGGCAAGGGGACCGCCCGCCAGACCCGTCGTGATGGCCGTATCCCGGCCGTGATCTACGGTGGCAAGCAGGCCCCCATCATGATTTCGCTGGAGAAGTTCGCGTTCACCCGCGTTCTGAACCAGGCGGGCTTCTTCACGCACCTGTTCGACGTCACCGTCGATGGCGCCACCCACCGGGTCCTGCCGCGCGACGTGCAGTTCCATCCGGTCACCGACGTCCCGCTGCACGTCGACTTCCTGCGCGTCTCCGCCGACACCCGCACCACCGTGCAGGTTCCGGTCGAGTTCGTCGACCAGGAGAAGTCGCCGGGCCTGAAGCGCGGCGGCGTGCTCAACATCGTCCGCCACGAGCTGGACGTGACCGTCTCCGCCGGCAACATCCCGGAGCAGATCACGATCTCCTGCGAGGGCTACGACGTCGGCGATTCGATCCACATCTCGGCGGTGAAGCTGCCGGAGGGTGTCGCCTCGACCATCACCGACCGCGACTTCACGATCGCCACGATCGTTGCCCCGTCGGGCCTGAAGTCCGAAGAGGCCGAGAGCACCGAGGCCGCCGCTTCCTGATCGGAAGCCGCCTTTGGGGTTGCGACAGGGGGCTTCGGCCCCCTGTTTCGTTTCCGGCTTACGCCGTTCCGAGATGAGGAGATGCGCCATGCTGCTGCTGGTGGGATTGGGCAACCCTGGCGCCGAATACGCGCGCAACCGGCACAACATCGGCTTCATGGCGGTGGAGGAGATCGCCCGCCGTCACGGCTTCGGCCCCTGGCGCAAGCGCTTTCAGGGCCAGACCGCCGAGGGCACGATCGGCGGCGAGAAGGTGATCGCCCTGGAACCGCTGACCTTCATGAACCTGTCCGGCCAGTCGGTCACCGCGGCCGTCCAGTTCTTCAAGCTGAAGCCCGAGGACGTGGTCGTCATCCATGACGAGCTGGACCTCCCACCCGGCAAACTCCGGGTGAAGAAGGGCGGCGGGCATGGCGGGCACAACGGCCTGCGCTCCATCGACGCGCATCTCGGCAAGGAGTACTGGCGCATCCGCCTGGGCATCGGGCATCCGGGCGACAAGGACCGGGTCAGCGGCTATGTGCTGCACGATTTCGCCAAGGCCGAGCAGAGCTGGCTCGACCCGCTGATTGACGCCGTCGCCGACGCCTTCCCGCTGGTCGTCAAGGGACAGGCGGAGAACTTCATGAACAAGGTCACCCTGGCGACCGCGCCCGCCAAATAGCCCCCCGCACCGGCAGGATCACGCCTCCGCCGGGGCGCCGCCGCGGCCGGTCCAGACCGCCAGCAGGCCCTTCTGCAGCAGGATGAAGACGAACAGCAGGACGCCGATGGCGATCTTCGTCCACCAGCTGCTCAGGCTGCCGTCGAAGGTGATGTAGGTCTGGATCAGCCCCTGGATCAGCACGCCGATGAAGGTGCCGATCACGTAGCCGTAGCCGCCGGTCAACTGGGTGCCGCCGATCACCACCGCGGTGATGGTGTCCAGCTCCACCCCGGTCGCCGCCAGCGAGTAGCCGGCTCCGGTGTAGAGCGAGAAGACGATCCCCGCCAGCCCGGCCAGCAACCCGGACAGGGCGTAGACCGCCACGGTGGTGCGGCCCACCGGCACCCCCATCAGCTCTGCCGACTGGCGGTTGCCGCCGAGCGCGTAGAGGTTGGCGCCGAAGCGCGTCCAATGGGCGCAGACCACCGCGGCGGCGACCACCCCCAGCATCAGCAGCGCCGGGAGGGTCAGCTTCCCCCCACCGTCGAAGCGCAGCGCCAGATCGCCCAGCTCGGCGTAGAGCGGGTGGTTGATCGGGATGGAATCGGTGCTCAGCACGAAGCCGAGGCCGCGGGCGACGAACATGCCGGCCAGCGTGACGATGAAAGGCGGCATCTGGAAGACGTGGATGACGGCGCCCATTGCCGCCCCGAAGCCGCCGGCCACCGCCAGCGCCACGGCGAAGGCGGAGACGGGGTGCCAGCCGCCCTGCTCGATCAGCACCGCCAGCAGCACGGTGGTGAAGCCGATCACCGCCCCCACCGACAGGTCGATGCCCCCCGACAGGATCACGAAGGTCATGCCGACCGCCGTGATGCCGAGGAAGGCGTTGTCGGTCAGCAGGTTGCCGACGACCCGCAACGAGGCGAAGGCGGGGAACTGCGCGGCGCAGAGCAGGAAGCCGACCACCAGGACAGCGCTGGTCACCAGCAGGGGAAGGAAACGGTGGATCATGACGTCACGCTCCCGCGCTCGGGCTTGGGCTCTCGGGCTTGGCCGGCGGCCGGATTGGCCGGGGACTTGCCGGACGCGGCAGGAACAGCGTCAGGGTCGGCGACTGCAGCAGCAGGACGACCATCAGGACTCCCGCCTTGACGATCAGGTTGAACTCCGGCTTGAAACCGCTCAGCAGGATGCCGGTGTTCATCGCCTGGAGGATCAGCGCCCCGACCACGGACCGCAGCAGCCCGAACCGGCCGCCGAGCAGGGACGTGCCGCCGACCACCACCGCCAGGATGGCGTCCAGCTCCAGCCATAGTCCGGCGTTGTTGGCGTCGGCGCCGCGGATGTCGGCGGCGACCACCAGACCGGCAACGGCGGCGCACAGGCCGCACCAGACATAGACGGCGACCAGGACGACGGGCGTGTTGACGCCCGCCCCGGCGCTGGACAGCTGGTTGACGCCGACTGCCTCGATCATCAGCCCCAGCGCGGTCATCCGGACCAGCAGCGCGGTCACCCCCAGCAGGACGGCGGTGATGACCACCGGCATCGGCACAGTCAGGAAGGACCCGCTGCCGATGAAGGCGAGGCCGGGGCTGGTGAAGGTGACGATCTGCCCCTCGGTGACCAACTGGGCGATGCCGCGGCCGGCGACCATCAGGATCAGCGTGGCGATGATCGGCTGGATGCGCAGGACCGCCACCAGCAGCCCGTTCCACAGCCCGCAGAGCAGGCCGGCGCCCAGCGACGCTGCCAGCACCGGGGCCAAGCCCCAGCCCGCTTGGGTCAGGGTGGCGGCGACCGCGCCGGAGATCGCCATCACCGCCCCCACCGACAGATCGACGCCGCGGGTGGCGATGACCATGGTCATGCCGATGGCGAGCAGCGCCACCGGGGCGCCGCGGTTCAGCACGTCGATCAGGCTGCCGAACAGCCGGCCGTCCTGAAGGCGGATGGAGAAGAAGTCGGGGAAGAGCAGCCAGTTGGCCAGCAGCACGGCGGCCAGCGCGCCGTATTGCGGCAGGTTGCGCGACGGGCCGGGGGCCGGCCGCGTCATGGGCGGGGCTCCACGGGAACGGGCTCCGACGCGATGGCGGCGACGATGCGGTCCACGGCGACCTCCCCTCCCCTCAGCTCCGCCACATGGCGGCGGTCGCGCAGCACGACGACGCGGCGGCTGTAGGCGACGATCTCCTCCAGCTCCGACGAGACGACCAGCAGGGCCATGCCGTCGGCGCACAGCCGCTCGATCAGGCGGATGATCTCGGCGTGGGCACCGACGTCGATGCCGCGCGTCGGCTCGTCGAGGATCAGCAGGCGCGGCTCGGTCGCCAGCCAGCGGGCCAGCAGCGCCTTCTGCTGGTTGCCGCCGGACAGCAGCTGGATCGGCTGCTCCGCGTGCGGCGTGCGGATGTCGAGCAGGCGGATGAAGCGGTCGGCGATCTCCTCCTGGCGGCGGCGCGGGATCGGCCGCAGCCAGCCCTGGCGGGCCTGGAGCGCCAGGATGATGTTCTCGCGCACCGACAGCGCGCCGACGATGCCCTCCTTCTTGCGGTCCTCCGGGCAAAAGCCGAAGCCGAGCCGGATGGCGTCGCGCGGCCCGCGCAGCCGCACCGCTTGACCGTCCACCGCCGCCTCGCCGCGGTCGGCGCGGTCCATGCCGAAGACCAGCCGCGCCGTCTCCGTCCGTCCGGAGCCGAGCAGCCCGGCGAGCCCGACCACCTCGCCGGGGCGGATGTCGAGGTCGAAGGGCTCGACGCTGCGCGCCTTGCCGTAGCCGCGGAAGCGGACCAGCGGCGGCCGAGCGTCCTCCTCCCCGTCGTTCCCCGGCGGGGCGATGCGGTGGGCTGCCGCCTCCAACTCCCGCCCCAGCATCATGGCGACGAGATCGAGGCGCGGCAGCTCCGCGGTGCGCCGCTCCCCGACCAGAAGGCCGTTGCGCAGCACGGTGATGCGGTCGCACAGCGCGTAGACTTGGTCGAGGAAATGGGTGACGAAGACGATGCCGATGCCACGCGAGCGCAGGGTCCGCATCACCTTGAACAGGACCGCCACCTCCTGCGCGTCGAGGCTGGCGGTCGGCTCGTCGAGGATCAGCACCTTGGCCGACATGTCCACTGCGCGGGCGATAGCGACGATCTGCTGCGTCGCCACCGAGAAGCGGCCGAGCGGCGCCGTCACGTCCAGGGACAGGCCGTAGGGGATCAGCACCGCCCGCGCCCGCCGCCGCATGGCGCCGCGGTCAACCAAGCCGAATCGCATCGGCTGGCGGCCAAGGAACAGGTTCTCCGCCACCGACAGGTTCGGCAGCAGGTTCACCTCCTGGTACACGGTGCCGATGTGCAGGCGTTGCGCCTCCTCCACGCCGCGGGGGGCGATGGCCCGCCCTTCCAGCGTCACGGTGCCGGCGTCGCGCTGGTAGACGCCGGTCAGCGTCTTGATCAGCGTCGACTTGCCGGCGCCGTTCTCGCCGAGCAGCGCGTGGATCTCGCCGTGGCGCACGGTGAAATCGACGCCGTCGAGCGCCTGGACGCCCAGGAAGGCCTTGGACAGGCCGCGCACCGCCAGCAGCGGCGGCGACGCGGTGGGGGTGGGGTCCGTCATGCGGGGGGCCTCGCCGGCGGTGCCGTGGGACGGCCGGGTCAGTAGGCGTCCTTGCGGCGTTCGTACTCGGCCTTGGCGGTGTCGGGGGTGAACAGCGCCGATTCCGTCTGGATCCATTTCGGCGGCGCCTTGCCGTCCTTCTTGAACGCGACCAGGGCATCGAAGGCCGGGCCGGCCATGTTCGGCGTCAGCTCCACGGTCGCGTTCGCCTCTCCCTCGGCCATCGCCTTGAAGATGTCGGGCACGCCGTCGATGGACACGACCAGGATGTCCTTGCCCGGCTTCAGCCCGGCCTCCTTGATCGCCTGGATGGCGCCGACTGCCATGTCGTCGTTGTGGGCGTAAACCGCGCAGATGCCCTTGCCGCCGTTCTCCGCCTTGATGAAGCTCTCCATCACCTCCTTGCCCTTGGCGCGGGTGAAGTCGCCGGACTGGGTGCGGACGATCTTCATGCCGGAGTTCTTGGCGACGACCTCGTCGAAGCCCTTCTTGCGGTTGATGGCGGGGGAGGAGCCGACGGTGCCCTGGAGTTCCACCACGTTGCAGGTGCCGCCGGTCTGCTTGGCCAGCCATTCGCCGGCGACCCGGCCCTCAAGCACCGTGTCGGAGGTGACGGCGGTCATGTAGAGGCCGGGGTCGCGGGTCTCGATCTGGCGGTCGAGCAGGACGACCGGGATCTTCGCCTCCTTGGCCTCCTTCAGCACCGAATCCCAGCCGGTCGCCACCACGGGCGCGATGAAGATGGCGTCCACCCCCTGGGCGACGAAGGAGCGCACGGCCTTGATCTGGTTCTCCTGCTTCTGCTGGGCGTCGGAGATCTTCAGGTCGATCCCGCGCTTCTCGGCCTCCGCCTTGGCGGTCTTGGTCTCGGCGGCGCGCCAGCCCGATTCCGAGCCGATCTGCGAGAAGCCAACCACCAGCTTCTTGTCGGCGGCCTGCGCACCGCCGAGCCCGATCAACAAGGCCGCGGCGGCAGCGGCGGAGATCAGCCATGTCCTGGACATACCGTTTCACTCCCCTGGGGTGTCTTGTCATCGATCCGGGCGGCGCCCGTTCGCATCTGTTCGTTGCGCCAACATTAGGCGCCGAAAACCATATCTGTCCAATACGATTCTCGACCGAAGCGATATCCAAACCGGCATGATCGCCCGATGCGGGCAAAGCGTTGCCGATCCTCCTCTCAGCCCCGTCCGGGCACGCCGTCGATCCGCCGCCACAGGCCGAGCGGGTTGCCGTCGCGCAGCGCCTCCGGGAGCAGGGCGGCGGGGATGTCCTGGTAGCAGACCGGACGCAAGAAGCGCCGGATCGCCAAGGTCCCGACCGAGGTGGTCCGGCTGTCGGAGGTCGCCGGGAAGGGGCCGCCATGCACCATGGCGTGGCAGACCTCGACGCCGGTCGGCCAGCCGTTGGCCAGGATGCGGCCCGCCTTGCGCTCCAGCGTCGGCAGCAGCGCCGCCACGGCATCGCCGTCCGCCGGTTCCATCTGCACGGTCGCAGTGAGCTGGCCCTCCAGCCGCTCGGCGACGGTCCGCATCGCCGCGACGTCCGGGCAACGGATCAGCAGCGACGCCGCCCCGAACACCTCGTCCTGCAGGGCCGTGTCGGCGAGGAAGGCGTCGGCCGTCGTGCCGAACAGGGCGGCCTGCGCCTGGTTGGGGCCGGAACAGGCCAGCCCGCGGGCGAGCGTTGCCACGGCGGCGCTGCCGGACAGCCGCGCCACCCCCGAATCATAGGCAGCCTGGATGGCCGGGGTCAGCATGGTCGCGGCGGCGCTGCCGCCCAGCGCGCCCACCGCGGCGGCCAGGAAGCGGTCGAGGTCCGGCCCGTCGACGCCCAGCAGGATGCCGGGGTTGGTGCAGAATTGGCCGGCGCCCATGGTCAGCGAGGCCACGAAGCCCTTGCCCAGCGCCTCCGCCCGCGCGGCCAGCGCCGCCGGCATCAGGAAGACCGGGTTGATGCTGCTCATCTCCGCATAGACCGGGATCGGCTCGGGCCGGCGGGCCGCCGCTTCCATCAGGGCAAGGCCGCCGCCGCGCGAACCGGTGAAGCCCACCGCCTTGATGCGCGGGTCGGACACCAGCGCCGTTCCGATGGGGTTGCCGACGCCGAACAGCAGCGAGAAGACGCCCTCGGGCAACCCGCAGGAGGCCACCGCTGCCTGGAGGGCCCGGCCGACCAGCTCCGACGTGCCGGGATGGGCGGAATGGCCCTTGACCACCACCGGGCAGCCGGCGGCCAACGCGGAGGCGGTGTCGCCGCCCGCCACCGAGAAGGCCAGCGGGAAATTGGACGCGCCGAACACCGCGACCGGGCCGAGCGGGATGTGGCGCTGCCGGACGTCGGGGCGCGGCAGCGGCTTGCGGTCCGGCTGAGCTGGGTCGATGCGGGCCTCCAGCCAGCCGCCCTCGCGCACCGTCTGGGCGAACAGGCGGAGCTGGCCAACGGTGCGTCCGCGCTCCCCCTCCAGCCGCGGGCGCGGCAGGCCGCTCTCGGCCATGGCGCGGACGATCAATTCGTCGCCGAGGTCGAGGATGTTCGCGGCGATGGTCTCCAGGAAGGCGGCCCGCGCCTCCAGCCCGGTCTCGCGGAAGGCGTCGAAGGCGGCCCAGGCCAGCGCGCAGGCGCGCTCGACCTCCGCCGCCCCACCGCCGCCGAAGACCGGCTCCAGTTCCGCGCCGGTGGCGGGATCGACGGCGCGGAAGGCGCCGTCGGAGCCGCGGTGGCTGTGGGCGCCGATCAGCATCTCGCCGGTGATGGTCGTCATCATGGGTCTCCCGGTTTGGCGAGGGGTGGCGCCGTTCTCAGCGCGCCCAGCGCAGGACCAGCGGGTCGAGGCGGCGGGCGGCGTCGAGCAGGCCGGCGCGGCTGGCCGGGTGCGGGTCCGCTAGCGGGTGGCGCACGGAGTCGCAGGCGATGATGCCGCCCTCCTTCATCAGGATCTTGGCGGTGGCGAGGCCGCATTGCCGGTTCTCGTGGTTGATCAGCGGCAGCCAGCGCCCGTAGGCCGCCACCGCCGCCTCGCGGTCGCCGGCCAGGAAGGGGTCGATGATCTGGCGGATGCCGTCGGGATAGCCGCCGCCCGTCATGGCGCCGGTCGCCCCGGCGTCGAGGTCGGCCAGCAGGGTGATCGCCTCCTCGCCGTCCCACGGCCCTTCGATGGCGTCGCCGCCCAGCTCGATCAGTCGGCGCAGCTTGGCGGCGGCCTGCGGCACCTCGATTTTGAAGTAGGCGACGTTGGCGATCTCCTGCGCCATGCGGGCCAGCAGCTCCGCCGACAGCGCGGTGCCGCTGACCGGAGCATCCTGGATCATGATCGGGATGTCGATGGCGTCGGACACCCGCTGGAAGAAGGCGGTGATGCCCGCCTCGGGCACGCGGATGGTGGCGCCGTGGTAGGGCGGCATGACCATCACCATGGCGGCCCCCAGCTCCTGGGCGCGGCGGCTGCGCGCGGCGCAGGCGGCGGTGCTGAAATGGGTGGTGGTCACGATGACCGGCACCCGCCCGGCGACGTGGCCGAGGATGGTCTCCATCAGCAACTCGCGCTCTGCGTCGGTCAGCACGAACTGCTCGGAGAAGTTGGCGAGGATGCACAGGCCGTCGGAGCCGGCGTCGATCATGAAATCGACGCAGCGCGTCTGCCCGGCGAGGTCGAGGTTCCCCGTCTCGGTGAAGATGGTGGGAACGACGGGGAACACTCCCCGGTAGGGGCGGGAGACCATGGCCGTGAAGTCCTTCTGACGGGTCGGTTTGCGGAGAGGCCGGTCAGCCCGGCGGACGCCCGAAGCGGCCGGGCGGAAGGCCGCGCACGCCGCCGGGATCGCACTCGAACAGCGCGCCGGCCAGTGGTTCGTCGGGGCGGCCATGCGCCGCGGTGGTCACGAACAGCCGGTCGAGGGCGGGACCGGCGAAGACGCAGGAGGTGACCCGTGACACCGGCAGCGCGATCGCGCGGTCCAGCGTGCCGTCTGGCCGGAAGCGGCTGACCCGCCCGCCGTCCCAATGAGCCACCCATAGGCCGCCCTCGGCGTCGCAGGTCATGCCGTCGGGATAGCCGTCGCCCTCGGTGAAGCGGATGTGGGTTCGCTTGCCGGACAACTGTCCCGCGTCGTCGACATCGAAGGCGTGGATCGTCCGCGCCGCGCTGTCGGTGTGGTAGAGCGTCCGCCCGTCCGGGGACAGGGCCGGGCCGTTGGCGACGGTGTAGCCTTCGTCCACGCGCGCGATCGAGCCATCGGGGTCGAGCCGGTGGAAGGCGCCGGACGGCGCTTCCTCCCCATCGTCCATGCTGCCGATCCACAGGCGCCCCTGCGCGTCGGCCTTGGCGTCGTTCAGCCGGTTGCCCGGCCGGTCGGGGTCGATCCGCGCCAGTTCCCCGGCGATCACCGCGCGGCCCGGCTCCAACCGCAGGCGGACCACCCGGCGCGAGCGCAGCCCGGCGATGAAGCCATCACCATCGGCGCATTCCACCAGCCAGCAGGCCGCATCCTCCAGCGCCCAGTCCATTTGGGTCCCGTCGTGGAGCCCGTGGCGCAGAATCCGCGATCCGTGGATATCGACGAAGAAGACCGCGCCCTGCCCCGGCGACCACAGCGGGCCTTCGCCCAGAAGCGCCCGGGCGGGCCAGACGCAACGAACCTCCTGCGGCATGCCGTTTCGCCTCCCCCTCGCGGTCCCGTTCCGAATTTTGTTGACCATGCCAACAATAGAGGGCGTTCTGATACGCGTCCAATACGAATATCGGCGCCGGCGATACGAGATTTCGTATGTTGGCGCCGTCGCCAGACCGGAGGCCCCGCCCGTGACCCCGCACCGTTTCCCGGCCAACTGGTTCCTCAAGGCCCGGCTGAAGCTGCGCCATCTCCAGCTCTTCGTGGCGCTGGACGAGCACCGCAACCTGCACCGCGCCGCCGCCAGCCTGACCATGTCGCAGCCGGCCGCCTCGAAGCTGCTGGGCGATCTGGAGGAGTCGCTGGGCGTCGCCCTGTTCGAACGCCATGGCCGCGGCGTCGAGCCGAACTGGTACGGCGGCCTGATGATCCGCCACGCGCGGGCGATCCTCAGCGGCCTGCAGGAGGCGGGGGAGGAGCTGAACGACCTGCTGGCCGGCCACAGCGGCAGCGTCTCCATCGGCACGGTGATGGCCCCGGCGGTGGAGCTGGTGGTGCCGGTGATCACCACGCTGACCCGCGACCACCCCGACCTGAAGATCGCCGTGGCGGTGGAGACCAGCGACGTGCTGGCCGAGCGGGTGCAGCAGGGCGTGATGGATTTCGCGGTCGGCCGCCTGCCCGGCCACGTCGACGCCGCGTGCTTCGAGTATCAGGAGATCAGCAGCGAGGAGCTGTGCTTCGTCTGCCGCGACGGCCACCCGCTGCTGCGGCTCGGCCGCCCGCTGACCGCCGCCGATCTGGTGGACGCCACCTGGATTCTCCAGCCGCTGGGCAGCCTGCTGCGCAGCCGGGTCGAGGCGCTGTTCCGCGCCGAGGGGGTTCCACCGCCGCGCAAGGTGATCGAAAGCGCCTCCCCCGTCATTTCCCTGGCGATGGTGGCCGAGAATGATTCGGTCACCGTCTTCGCCCGCGCGCTCGCCCAGGTGTTCTCGCCGACCGGCAGCTGCACCATCGTGCCCTTCCACAAACGCTTCAGCGTCGAGCCCTACGGCATTTTCTGGCTGAAGGACCGCCCGCTGTCGCCGGGTGCCCGCACCGCCCTGGCCGCCCTGCGGGCGGCGTCCGACGCGAAGATGCGCCGTGCGCTGGAAACGCCGCAGCCGGGTCCTTCAAGCGATATACAAATGCATATGAATTCCGCCGATAATCGTATTTGACAGTTATGGTTTTTCGGCCGATTGCTAGCCTTACAAACATTGCGCCACCCGACACCCGTTCAAGAGCCGCGGGTGTGGCCAACCCGGTGCCGCAGAAGGGGGAGGAAATCGGCCCATGTCTTCTTCATTCACGACCACACTGGCCGGGATGGCCGTCGGCGTGCTGGCCCTCACCGTTGCCGCCACGCCGACGCTGGCGCAGGACAAGCCCACCGTCGGCATCGCGATGCCCACCAAATCCTCGGCCCGCTGGATCGACGACGGCAACAACATGGTCAAGCAGTTCCAGGCCAAGGGCTACAAGACCGACCTGCAGTACGCCGAGGACGACATCCCCAACCAGCTCGCCCAGATCGAGACGATGGTCGCCAAGAACAGCAAGGTTCTGGTGATCGCCGCCATCGACGGCACGACGCTGACCGACGTGCTCCAGCAGGCCAAGGACCGCGGCGTCAAGGTCATCGCCTACGACCGGCTGATCCGGGGGTCGGAGAATGTCGACTATTATGCGACCTTCGACAATTTCCAGGTCGGCGTGCTGCAGGGCAGCTACATCGTCGACGCGCTGGGCCTGAAGGACGGCAAGGGTCCCTTCAACATCGAGCTGTTCGGCGGCTCCCCCGACGACAACAACGCCTACTTCTTCTACAACGGCGCCATGTCGGTGCTGCAGCCCCACATCGACAGCGGCAAGCTGAAGGTGGGCAGCGGTCAGGTGGGGATGGACAAGGTGTCCACCCTGCGCTGGGACGGCGCCACCGCCCAGGCCCGCATGGACAATCTGCTGAGCGCCTTCTACGGCAACCGCCGCGTCGACGCCGTGCTGTCGCCCTACGACGGGATCAGCATCGGCATCATCTCCTCACTGAAGGGGGTCGGCTACGGCTCGCCGTCGCAGCCGATGCCGGTGGTGACCGGGCAGGACGCCGAGGTGCCCTCGATCAAGTCGATCCTGGCGGGCGAGCAGCGCGCCACCGTCTTCAAGGACACCCGCGAGCTGGCCCGGGTCACGGTGGAGATGGTCGACGCGGTGCTGGGCGGCGGCACGCCGCCGGTCAACGACACCAAGACCTACGACAACGGCAAGAAGGTCGTTCCGGCCTACCTGCTGAAACCGGTCAGCGTGGACGCGTCGAACTGGAAGAGCACGCTGGTCGACAGCGGCTACTACACCGAAGCCCAGTTCAAGTGACGAAGCGGCGCGGGGCGGACGCCAAGCGGCGCCCCCCGCCATCAGCCTGAGGTTCGACCGGGCGATCGGAGGATTCCCATGGACTCCATCCTGGAGCGGTCCAGTCTGGCGATGCCGATCCTGGAAATGAAGGGCATCACCAAGACGTTTCCCGGCGTGAAGGCGCTGGACGACGTCAACCTGTCGGTCCGCGAGGGCGAGATCCACGCGCTGATCGGCGAGAACGGCGCCGGCAAGTCGACGCTGATGAAGGTGCTGAGCGGGGTCTACCCGCAAGGCAGCTTCGACGGCGAGATCCGATTCCGCGGCCAGCCGCAGGCCTTCCGCGGCATCGCCGACAGCGAGCGGCTGGGCATCATCATCATTCACCAGGAGTTGGCGCTCGTCCCCCTGCTGTCGATCACCGAGAACCTGTTCCTCGGCAACGAGCAGGCGAGCCGCGGGGTGATCGACTGGGACGCCGCCACCCTGCGGGCGCGGGAACTGCTGCGGCTGGTCGGGCTGCACGACCCGCCTGAGACCCTGATCACCGACATCGGCGTCGGCAAGCAGCAGCTCGTGGAGATTGCCAAGGCGCTGTCCAAGGAGGTCAAGCTGCTGATCCTGGACGAGCCGACCGCCAGCCTGAACGAGAGCGACAGCGACGCCCTGCTGGAACTGCTGCTGCAATTCAAGGCGCGCGGGATCGCCTCCATCCTCATCTCGCACAAGCTGAACGAGATCGCCAAGGTCGCCGACCGGGTGACCATCCTGCGCGACGGCACGACGGTGGAGACGCTGGATTGCCGCGAGGCGGTGGTCAGCCAGGACCGCATCATCCGCGGCATGGTCGGGCGCGCCCTGTCGGACCGCTATCCCCGGCGGACCACCATGCCCGGCGAGGTGCTGTTCGAGGTGAAGGGGTGGAGCGCCGACCACCCGGCCCATCCCGGCCGGCGCGTCGTCCGCGACGTCAACCTGACCGTCCGCCGCGGCGAGGTGGTGGGCATCGCCGGGCTGATGGGCGCCGGCCGCACCGAGTTCGCGATGAGCCTGTTCGGCCGCTCCTACGGCCGCAACATCCGCGGGCAGGCCTTCCTCGACGGGCGGGAGATCGACGTCTCCACCATCAGCCGGGCCATGGCGAACGGCCTCGCCTACGCGACGGAGGACCGCAAGCATCTCGGCCTCGTGCTCGACAACGACATCCGCCACAACGTCACGCTGGCAAACCTGAAAGGGGTGGCGAAACGCTGGGTCATCGACCATGAGCACGAGGTCCAGGTGGCCGAGGAGTTCCGGCGCCGGCTGCGCATCCGCTGCGCCGACGTGTTCCAGGAGACGGTCAACCTGTCGGGCGGCAACCAGCAGAAGGTCGTGCTCAGCAAATGGCTGTTCGCCGACCCGCAGGTGCTGATCCTCGACGAGCCGACCCGCGGCATCGACGTCGGCGCCAAGTATGAGATCTACACCATCATCAACCAGCTGGTCGCCGAGGGCCGGGGCGTCGTCCTGATCTCCTCGGAGATGCCGGAGCTGCTGGGCGTCGCCGACCGCATCTATGTGATGAACGCCGGCGAAATGGTCGCCGAGATGCCGGCGGCCGAGGCCAGCCAGGAGAAGATCATGGGGGCGATCATGCGCTCCGGCGAGACGCTGATGTCCGGGGAGGCTCTGCCATGAGTGCCGAACTCAACCTTCCGGCGCGCGGCCCGCGGGTGTCCATGGGACGGTTCGTGAAGGCGCACATGCGCGAGTACGGCATGCTGCTGTCGCTGGTCGCCATCGTCCTGTTCTTCCAGTACATGACCGACGGCACGCTGCTGCAGCCGCTGAACCTGACCAACCTCGTGCTGCAGAACAGCTACATCGTCATCATGGCGCTGGGCATGCTGCTGGTGATCGTCGCCGGGCACATCGACCTGTCGGTGGGCTCGGTCGTCGCCCTCATCGGCGCGCTGGCGGCGACGCTGATGGTGCGGCTCCACCTGGATTTCGTCACCACGACGCTGCTGTGCCTGCTGGCCGGGGCGGCGATCGGGGCGGTTCAGGGCTTCTGGGTCGCCTATCTGCGCATCCCCTCCTTCATCGTGACGCTGGCCGGCATGCTGGTCTTCCGCGGCCTGTGCCTGATCCTGCTGGCCGGCCAGTCGGTCGGTCCCTTCCCGGTGGAGTTCCAGCGTCTCAGCTCCGGCTTCATCCCCGACTTCCTGGCGCTCGACGCCCTCAACCTGGGCAAGTTCCACCTGACCAGCCTGCTGCTCTGCGCGGCCGTGGCCGCCGCGATGGTGGCGATGAACACCAGGGCGCGCCTGCGCCGGCAGAGCGTCGCCATCGAGCAGGAGCCGCTGCCGCTGTTCGTGGCGAAGAACGTCGCGCTGGCCGCCGTGCTGATCTATGTCGGGCAATTGATGGCCTCCTACCGCGGCCTGCCCAACGTGCTGATCATCATGAGCGTGCTGATCGCGCTCTACAGCTTCGTCACCCGCAACACCACGGTGGGGCGGCGCGTCTACGCGCTGGGCGGCAACGAGAAGGCGGCCAAGCTGTCCGGCATCGACACCCGGCGGCTCAGCTTCTACACCTTCGTCAACATGGGGGTGCTGGCGGCACTGGCCGGGCTGATCTTCGCAGCAAGGCTGAACACCGCCACGCCGAAGGCCGGCGTCTCGTTCGAGCTGGACGTGATCGCCGCCTGCTTCATCGGCGGCGCCTCGGCGTCGGGCGGGGTGGGCCGGGTGACCGGTGCGGTGATCGGCGCCTTCATCATGGGCGTGATGAACAACGGCATGTCGATCCTGGGCATCGGCATCGACTGGCAGCAGGTCATCAAGGGGATGGTGCTGCTCGCCGCCGTGACCATCGACGTCTACAACAAGAACAAGGCGTGAGGACCGTCATGACCCGTCCCGCCCCCCCTCCCCCAACCCCCCTCACCCTCGGCATCGTCGGCTTCGGCAAGATCGCCCGCGACCAGCATGTCCCGGCCATCGCCGCCACCGGCCTGTTCCGCCTCGCCGCGGTGGTCAGCCCGCACGGCGCCTCCCTGAAGGAGGCCGGGCTCGGCAACGTGCCGGTCTTCCGCAGCCAGGCGGAGATGCTGGCCGCCCTGCCCGGCCTCGACGCCGTGGCGATCTGCACGCCGCCCGCCGTCCGCCACGCCCTGACGGTGGAGGCACTGCGCGCCGGCAAGCATGTCCTGATCGAGAAGCCGCCGGCCGCCACCCTGACGGAGCTGCGCCTGCTGCTCGACGCGGCGGAGGGGGCCAAGCGCACGCTGTTCGCCGCCTGGCACTCCCGCTTCAACGCGGCGGTGGAAGAGACGCGGCGGCGGCTGGCCGGCGCCACTGTCCGCAACGTTGCCATCACCTGGAAGGAGGACGTGCGGCGCTGGCACCCCGGCCAGGACTGGATCTTCGCGGCCGGCGGCTTCGGCGTCTTCGATCCGGGCATCAACGCCCTGTCGATCCTGACCGAAATCCTGCCGGCGCCCGTCGTCGTCCGCGACGCCGAACTGCGGGTCCCCGCCAACCGCGACACGCCCATCGCCGCGACGCTGAGGATGGAAGGGGCTGCGGGCTCCGCCGTCGGGACGGTGACGGCCGCCTTCGACTTCCTCCAGGAGGGCGAGCAGACCTGGACCATCGTCATCGAGACAGATAGCGGACGGCTTGACCTGACCCACGGCGGCACGCGGCTGAGCGTGGACAGCGTGCCCGTGCTGGCCGAGCCCGACTCCGAGTACCAGGGCATCTACCGCCGCTTCCACCATCTGATCGCGGACGCGGCCGGCGACGTCGACGCCCGTCCGCTGCAACTGGTCGCCGACGCCTGTCTGGTCGGGCGCTGGCGCACCACCGACGCCTTCCACTGGTAAGCCACTGGTAACGCGCCGGGCGCACCGCCCGGACCACTCCCAACGATGCCCCGAACGAAGCTCCGAACGACCCCCTGCGCCGGCCGACCCCGGTCCGCGCCCCCAACCCGAATTGGTGCCGACATGTCCGATACGAAACCCTCCCCCCAGCACCCGGAAATCGGCTCCGCCCGGCGGCTGCGGTCGCGCGCGTGGTTCGATAACCCCGACAACCCCGACATGACCGCGCTCTATCTGGAGCGTTATCTGAACTTCGGGCTGACGCGGGAGGAGCTGCAATCCGGCGCGCCGATCATCGGCATCGCCCAGACCGGCTCCGACCTCAGCCCCTGCAACCGGCACCATCTGGTCCTGGCCGAACGGCTGCGCGAGGGCATCCGCACCGCCGGAGGCATCGCCATCGAGTTCCCCGTCCACCCGATCCAGGAGACCGGCAAGCGGCCGACCGCCTCGATCGACCGCAACCTCGCCTATCTCAGCCTCGTCGAGGTGCTGCACGGCTACCCGCTCGACGGCGTCGTGCTGACCATCGGCTGCGACAAGACCACCCCCGCCTGCCTGATGGCGGCGGCCACCGTGAACATCCCGGCCATCGCCCTGTCGGTCGGTCCGATGCTGAACGGCTGGTTCCGCGGCGAGCGCACCGGCTCGGGCACCATCGTGTGGAAGGCCCGCCAGATGATGGCGGCCGGCGAGATCGACTATCAGGGCTTCATCGAGCTGGTGGCGTCGTCGGCCCCCTCGACCGGCTACTGCAACACCATGGGCACCGCCTCGACGATGAATTCGCTGGCCGAGGTGCTGGGCATGCAGCTTCCCGGCTCCGCCGCCATCCCCGCCCCCTACCGCGAGCGCCAGCAGGCCGCCTACGAGACCGGCAAGCGCATCGTCGAGATGGTCCGCGAGGACCTCAAGCCGTCCGACATCCTGACCCACGACGCCTTCCTCAACGCCATCGTCGTCAACTCCGCCATCGGCGGTTCGACCAACGCGCCGATCCACATCAACGCCATCGCCAAGCACATCGGCGTGCCGCTGACGGTGGAGGACTGGCAGACCCACGGGCACGATGTGCCGCTTCTGGTCAACCTCCAGCCGGCCGGCGAGTATCTGGGCGAGGACTTCCACCGTGCCGGCGGCGTGCCCGCGGTCGTCGCCCAATTGATGGGCAAGGGACTGATCCGCGAAGGGGCGCCCACCGTCAACGGCCGGACCATCGGCGAGAACTGCCGCCAGCAGCCGATCCTCGACACGCGGGTGATCCACCCCATTGACCAGCCGCTGATGCCCAACGCCGGCTTCGTGGTGCTGCGCGGCAACCTGTTCGGCGCCGCCATCATGAAGACCAGCGTCATCTCCGACGAGTTCCGCGAACGCTACCTGTCCAACCCTCAGGACCCGGAAGCGTTCGAGGGCAAGGTCGTCGTCTTCGACGGGCCGGAGGACTACCATCACCGCATCGACGACCCCGGCCTGGGGATCGACGCCTACACCATCCTGGTCATCCGCGGCACCGGCCCCATCGGCTATCCGGGGGCGGCGGAGGTGGTCAACATGCGGCCCCCCGCCACGCTGATCCGGCAGGGCGTCCATTCGCTTCCCTGCATCGGCGACGGCCGCCAGTCCGGCACCTCGGGCTCGCCCTCCATCCTCAACGCGTCCCCGGAGGCGGCGGCGGGCGGTGGGCTGGCCCTGCTGCGCAGCGGCGACCGGGTGCGCATCGACCTGCGCCGCGGCAGCGCCGACATCCTGATCTCGGAGGGCGAACTGGCCGACCGCCGGGCCGCTCTGGAGGCCGCGGGCGGCTACCCGATCCCGCCGTCGCAGACCCCCTGGCAGGAGATCCAGCGCGGCATCGTCGACCAGCTCGACGAGGGCATGGTGCTGAAGCCCGCCGTCAAGTACCAGCGCGTCGCCCAGACCATGGGCATCCCGCGCGACAATCACTGACGGAAAGGCCGTGCAGCGCGTCAGCCTCCGCCCGCGAACTGGTCATCGAGCCAATCGAGGACGCGGAGGTTCAGGAGGGAGCGGTTGCCCATCTCGCAATGCCCGGCGGCGCCTTCGGCGGCGGTGAAGCGCATCAGCGTCTTCGGGCCGGTGAGCGCGTCGAAGAAGGCCCCCGCACCGGCCGATAGGGCGTCACCCTCCGCCTGGGTGATCAGGGTGGGGCAGGCGATGAGATGCGCCCGTCCCCGCATGGTGAACAATTCCGCGGAGGCGAGGTAGGAGCGCAGGTCCGTGACACCATGCACCCAGAAGCCGCGCTGCACGACCTTCCAATTCAGTTGGGGGTGGCTGCGGATGAAGGCGTCCATGCGGTCGATCACGGCTTGGTCCAGGGCGCCGGGGTCGGCCGCCGCCTCCGGCGCGACGCCGAGCTTGTGCACCACCACGTCGCGGAAGCCGTCGGCGATGCTCCAGGTGCCGGGATCGGCGATCAGCGCCGCGATGCGCGGCTCGCCCGACGCGGCGCGCGGGGCGAGATGCCCGCCAAGGCTCCAACCGCTGAGCGCGATGCGCGCCGCATCGACGAGCGGCAGGGTTTCGGCGAAATCAACCACCGCCGCGATCACCGTTTCCCAGTCCGGCCGCAGCGGGACGCCGTGCTCGTAGAGCATGGCCCCCTGGCCGGGACCGTCGAACAACAGGCTGTGATAACCCCGCCGCGAGGCCGCCACCGCCGACGCGAAATACATGTCGGTGATGGTGCCGTCGTAGCCGTTGGTGAAGACGATCAGCGGGCGGACCCGGGTCTCGAAGCCCTCTGCCGGAATGAAGCGGCCCGGCATCGCCATCCCGCCGAAGGGAACGGCCAGCGGGATAGCCGGGCGCGGTCCGAGCGAGAGCCCCTTGTCGAGCGCTGCCGTCCCTTTGCGGAAGGCGGCGATCAGGCGGGGATCGACGGGCGCGCCGTAGAGCGGGTGGAAGGAGGCGTTGTAAAAGGCGCTCGCCCGCAGATAGAGGGCGCGGGCAGTCGCCTTGCGGCCCTTGACCAGGGCGATGTCGGCCTCGTGCCCCAGCCGGTCGCCCATCGCGGTCCAGGCCTCGTAATAGGCGCCGTCGTCACCGTCGCCTATGGCCTCGGCGACCGCCTTGATCTCGCCGAACTCCGCCCCGCCATAAGGGATGTAGGCGATGGGCCAAGTGCCGAAATCCTCGTGCAGAGCGTCGTGAAAGAGGGTGGTCACGGCTGTCCTCCCCGGTCTTTCCGGCCGGTCCACTGAAGCCCCGGCAACCCTCAATTGTTGCGCGTCGCTGGAACCGGTTCGCCACCACGCAGAAGGTGAGACGCCCGATCGGACGTGACGCTGCCCGGCTGACATTTGCCCATCCCTTCATGTGCGGCAAAAGCGCCCGCTCCGGCGGCGGGCGCTTTTCTCCTTCCGCCCCGATAACTGATATATTAATATATCCAATATCCTTCCGGCATCCTCCGGTCCAAGGGGCACCCACGCCATGACGCCTTATGCCGACCTCCAGCGCGAGGGTTTCCGCGCCACCATTGACGGCACGCCGACCGACCTGTTCACCCTGCGCAACCGCCGGGGCATGGTCGTCCGCATCACCAATTACGGCTGCAAGATCGTCCAGATCCTGGCGCCCGACCGCGACGGCGCCCTCGGCGACGTGGTGCAGGGCTATGAGACGCTGGAGCAAACGATGGCCGGGCAGCCCTCCATGGGCTCCTTCATCGGGCGCTATTGCGGACGCATCGGCGGCGGACGCTTCACGCTGGACGGGGTGGAGCACCACACCGCCGTCAACGCGCCGCCCAACACGCTGCACGGCGGCCAGCGCGGCTCGCGCTTCCGCACCTTCGCCGCCCGGCAGCTTGACGAGACGAGCCTGGAACTGACCTACGTCTTCCAGGACGGCGAGGAGGGCTTCCCCGGCACCCTGCCCGTCCGTCTGGTCTATGCGCTGGACGAGGACAACGCCCTGACTATCGCCTGGACCGCCGTAGCCGCGGACAAGGCGACTGTGGCGAACTTCACCGACCACACCTTCTTCAACCTGTCGGGCGACGCCGGGTCCTCCATCCTCGACCATGTGGCGACGGTCAACGGCAGCCGCTATCTGGCGCTCGACGCCACCGCCGTCCCCACCGGGGAGTTGGTGGACGTGACCGGCACCCCCCTCGACTTCCGCAGCCCCGCCGCCTTCGGCGCGCGGATCGGCGCCGACCACCCGATGCTGACGCTCGGCAAGGGTTACGACCTGCATTACGCGGTGGACAAGCCGGAGGGTGCGCTGGGGCTGCACGTCCGCGTCGTCCACCCCGGCAGCGGGCGGGTGCTGGAGGTCCTCTCCACCGAACCCGGTGTGCAGGTCTACACCGGCAATTTCCTGGACGGCCAGACGCCGCGCGACCTCGGCAAGGGCGGCACGCTCTACACCCGGCACAGCGCTTTCTGCCTGGAGCCGTCGCGCTTCCCCAACGCCGTCAACATCCCGTCTTTCCCCTCCACGGCGCTGGCCCCCGGCCAGTGGTACGCGGGCCGCATCGTCTACCGCTTCGGCGTCGCCTGAACTCCGATTCCCAAAGGACCCTCCGTCATGCCTCTTCTTTCCCGTGAATCGCTCGCCGCCGGCGCTTTCAATGTGGCGCACACGACGGGCGCCCCGCGGCTGCCCGTCACCGTCCTTCAGATCGGCGACGGCAACTTCCTGCGCGGCTTCGTCGATTGGATGGTGGACGTCGCCAACGGCGCCGGGCTGATGAGCGCCGGGGTCGCCGTCGCCCAGCCGCTGGACCAGGGCGTCGCCGGCCTGCTGAACGCGCAGGACAGACTGTACACCGTCCTGCTGCGCGGCATCGAGCAAGGCAAGGAAGTGGAAACACGCCGGGTGGTGAGCTGCGTGTCCGACGCGCTGAACCCTTACGCGGAGTGGGACCGGATGCTGGCCCTCGCCACGTCCCCGGCGCTGCGCTTCCTGGTGTCCAACACGACGGAGGCCGGCATCGCCGACGTGGCGGAGCCCTACACCCCCGGCGCCTGCCAAAAGAGTTTTCCGGCCAAGGTCGCGGCTCTGCTGCACGCCCGCTTCACCGCGCTGGGCGGCACGCCGGAGAGCGGCCTCGTCCTGCTGCCCTGCGAGCTGATCGAGGCCAACGGCGCCAAGCTGAAGCGGATCGTCCTGGCCCACGCCAAGCGCTGGGGCCTGGAATCCGGTTTCGCCGCCTGGGTCGAGGCGCACAACCATTTCCTGAACACGCTGGTCGACCGCATCGTCCCCGGCTACCCGCGCGACGAGGCCGCGGCACTCGCCGCAACGTGGGGCTATGAGGACCCGCTGGCCGTGGCCGGCGAGCCGTTCCATGTCTGGGTCATCGAAGGCCCGGCGGCCCTGGCCGAGGAGTTCCCGCTGCACAAGGCCGGGCTGAACGTGGTCTGGACCGACGACCTGCAGCCCTACCGCACGCGCAAGGTGCGCATCCTGAACGGCGCCCACACGGCCAGCGCGCTCGCCGCCTTCGTGGCGGGGGTGGACACGGTGAAGGGCATGATGGACGACGCCACCCTGTCCGCCTACCTGAACACGGTGATGTTCGGGGAGATCGTCCCCTTCGTGCCCCTGCCGGACGCCGAGCGCCGCGACTATGCCCGCACCATCATGGAGCGCTTCGGCAATCCTTACATCCGGCACGAGTTGATCGCGATTTCGCTGAATTCGGTGTCGAAGTGGCAGGTCCGCGTCCTGCCCAGCCTGAAGGATTACGCGAGCGCCCATGGCGAAGCACCGGACGGCCTGTCCTTCTCGCTGGCCGCCCTGCTGCGCTTCTACAAGGGCACGCCGGCGGCGGACGGCGCCTGCATCGGCAACCGCGACGCCGGTCCCTACCCGATCCGCGATGACGCTGCGGTGCTGGCGGCGCTGTCCGACGCCTGGGCGGCGCACGGCGGTGACCCGGCGGCGCTGGTGGACGCCGTGCTGTCCAACGCCGCGCTGTGGGGCGAGGATCTGACGCGCGTCCCCGGCCTGGCCCACCGCACCGCCGTCCATTTGGCGGTGATCGAGGAGCGCGGGATGCGCGGGGCTTTGGAAGCGCTGGTGAGCTGAGTCGGAAGCCCTCTCCCCTCTGGGGAGAGGGTGGCCCGCAGGGCCGGTGAGGGGGTTGCGCATAGCCGTAAGTCCAGCACACGCGCAACCCCCTCGCCCTACCCTCTCCCCAAAGGGGAGAGGGAACGCACCTTGCCCCAACCGCTATATACCTTCGCGTACAACGGCCTGTTGACAGCGCCCCACCAGCGCAGTATCCGAATCGATACAGCGTCGGGCGAGTCGTCATTCCGCAACGAACCGAAGGAACCGTGTCCATGCGTTTGAAAGCCCTCGCCCTCGCCGTCGGGCTGCTGGCTCTCCAGACCGCCGCCCAGACCATCGCAGCGGCGGCCCAGGACCTCCACGCCTATGTCGGCGCCGGCCTCCGCCCGCCGGTGGACGCGCTGATCGAGGAGTTCCGCAAGGAGACCGGGATCACCGTGACGGCCGAGTATGGCGGGTCTGGCCAGCTTCTCGCCCGCTTCGCCGAGACGCGGACCGGCGACCTGTTCATCCCCGGGACGACCTTCTAAACCGACAAGCTGAAGGAACTGGACGCCGTCGCCGACCTCAAGGTGCTGGTGGTCCACGGTCCGGTGCTGGCCGTGGCGCCGGGCAAGGCCGAGGCGATCCGCAGTTTCGCCGACCTCGCCAAGCCGGGCGTCCGCGTCGGGCTGGGCGATCCGCAGGCGATGGCGCTGGGCCGCACGGCGGAGGACATCCTGGACAAGTCCGGCCAGGGCGAGGCGATCCGCCGCAACGTCACCGTCCGCGCCGCGACCGTGAAGCAGCTCGCCCTCTATGTGCTGGACGGCAACGTGGACGCCGCCATCATCGGCGCGTCGGAGGCGGCGCAGAATCCCGGCAAGCTGTCCGTTCTCGCCGTCCCGCCGGACTGATACGAGGCCGAACACGCCCCCGTCGCCGTGCTGAAGACCAGCACCGCGCCGGACGCCGCCAAGCGTTTCGCCGACTTCCTGGCCTCGGACACCGGCCTCGCCACCTTCCAGCGCTTCGGCTTCCCGCCCGCCCCGAAGATGTGACGGATGGGCTTCACCGTCCTGCTGGCCCTGCCGCTCGCCGTCGTCGCGCTGACGATCGCGGGCGTGCTGGGCGCCCTGCTGGCCCGCCTGCCCCCGGACGATCTCTGGGCCGCCCTGAGCGGGGCGGAAACGCTGTTCGCGTTGCGGCTGTCGGCGCTGACCTCGGTCGCGGCGCTGGGGATCGCGCTGGCCCTCGGCCTGCCGGCGGCCTACCTGATGGCGCGACGGCGTTTTCCGGGGAAGATGCTGCTCGACACGTTGCTCGACGTGCCGCTGGTCATGCCGCCGCTGGTCGCCGGGCTGGGGCTTCTGTTCCTGCTCGGGCGCAACGGGCCGTTCCCGGCGCTGGGAATGGAGTTGCTGTTCTCTCCCGCCGGCGTGGTGCTGGCCTTGGCCTTCGTGTCCACCGCCGTGGTGGTGCGCACCGCAACGGCGGCTTTCCGGTCCGTCGACCGGGACTACGCCGTCGCCGCGCAGTCGCTGGGCGCCGCCCCTTGGGCGGTGTTCTGGCGGGTGGAGCTGCCGCTGGCCGCCCGGGGGATCGCGGCGGGGGCCGTGCTGGCCTGGGCGCGGGCATTGGGCGAGTTCGGCGCCACGCTGATGGTCGCCGGGGCCACCCGCCTGAAGACCGAGACGCTGCCCATGGCCGTCTTCCTCAACATCGCGACCGGCGAGACAGGCGTCGCCGTGGCCTGCGCCATTCTGCTGCTGACGGCGGCGATGCTGATGCTGGTGGCGATGCGACGGCTCGGAGCGCGACGGAACGACAGAATCAGCCGCGGGTCCGCAGCCGGTTGCGGACCCGCTTGAGCGGCTGCTTCAGCTCCATCGCGTCGAGCAGTCCCACCGCCGCCTGCCGCAGCGAGGCGGCGGCGCCCTTCATCGCCCGGACAGGACGGGGCTCGGGAGAGACAAGATCGGAATGGCCAAAATCCGGCTGGATGGCGTGCACCCGCTCCTTCAGCCGCTCCAGCCATTCCCCCTCGACCTCGTGCTGGCGGGCGTAGTCGAGGATCGAGCGGAGTTCCGCCGCCTGCGGTTCGTTGCGCACGGGGATGCCGGCGATGCGCGCGGGGTCGAGCGGCCCGTCGAAGCACTCCGGGGCGGCCACCCCGGCGGCGGCGAAGTTCATTCGGGTGCGCACGCATTTCTCGCAGACGCCGCAGTTCCGGAACTGCTCCGCCCCCTCCCAGCAGACCCGCAGGGAACGCACCGCCTCCGGGTAGGCGGCGACCGCCGCCGCCTTCTCCGTGCGGGAATAGGCGGCCCCGTCGTGCACGATGGAGAAGCCGTCGCCGGACAGCAGATGGTCGGCGATGGGCGTGGTGCCGTAGGGGATGACCAGCGCGTCGTAGGGCTTGGTGCTGCCGATCAGCCCGAACTCGAACTCCGCTTCGTGGAGATGCAGGCAGGCCGCCAGTTCCGCCGCGTGGGAATCCTGCCAGTTTTGGAGATGCAGCTCCTTGCTGTTGGTCCGCACCACGCGCAGGTCCAGCCCGACCCGCTCGCGGAAGGGCCGGGTGCGCTCGACCAGACGCTCGAAATCTTCGGGGCGGTCCAGTTCCACGTCGAAGCCATGCACCATCAGCAGCGCACCGACCGTATGGCGTCGCTCCGGCGGCAGGAGAAGCCGGTGGCGCAGGATGGTGAAGGTGCTGTCCAGCCCGCTGGAATAGGCGGCGATGGCCCGGCGGCCCGGCTTGGGCGCGTTGCGGTCGACGACCGCCTCCGGAATGATCTCCACCGTCCGGTAGCGGTCGGGACGCCAGCGCCGCCACACCCCCTGGAGCGCGTCGATGTTGTGCAGGGCCGTGCGGCTCAGCGGCCCGTGGACATGGACGGGCAGGCCCCGCTCCATGGCGTGGAACAGGACGCCCATGACCGCCCCGTCCATCGGCCGGTCCGCCGCGGTCCCGGCCGGATCCTCGAAATCGTAGACCACGCGGTGCCGGCGGCGGGCGCCGTCCTCGGACAGCAGGACGGTGCGGCGGACCAGACCTCCGCTCGCCGTCTCCTCGACTCCGATGTGCAGCCCCTTGCCCGCCATGCCCGCCGATGCCCTCTTCAGCCCATGTTCCGGGATGACAGACGGATGCGGGGCGCAAACGTTCCCAGGGACCTTACCGTTTCCAATCCGCGAGCCAGCTGTCGATGTAGTTGGTCAGCTTGCCGTAGGAGTTGTCGCGCACCTGCACCGGCAGCCCCATCATCAGCGCCAGCAGCATCCCGTGCAGGCGGTTGGTGACCACGGCGTTGGCCGCACCGAAATGGGCGACGGCCTTGCGGACCAGCCGGTCGCGGATGGGATACCAGCCGCGCAGCGGGTCGGCGGGCAGCGGCACCGCGTCGTCCAGCCGGATCAGCCGGGCGGCCAGCGCGAAGCCGGCAAAATCCTCCGGCCCGCACAGGTCCTCCCAGTCGAAGACCGGCGAGTCCTGGCGCAGCCAATGGCGCCCCGCGCATTCCTGGTCGCGCCGGGCCATGACGAGCAGGGTCGTGTCGTGGGCCGAACGCACCGGCGTCAGCCGGGTCGGATAGCGCGTCAGGTAATGGGCGAGGTCCGGCACCTGGATCGCCCGCTCCCCCAGAAAGGGCCGCACCAGATCGAGCGACGGCGCGTCGCGCGCCATGAAGACCAGATTGCGGTGGGCCGCCCAGCGCTTCATGTCGTGGCGCAGCCGGTCGTGGTCGCGGTAGTAGACGGTCTGCGGCAGCAGCACGATGCGGCTGGATGGAAAGCTCTCCAGCACCTTCTGCCGGAACGTCTCGTGATGGGGGTAGAGGTCGCCGAAATTGCCGCCGCCGTGCAGCAGGATCGCCGCCTGCCCGTCGCGCTGGCGGCGCAGCAGGCGCCGGGCGTTGCCCAGCGTCACCCGCTCGCGGATCTCCACGCCGCCGTCGGCGAACAGCGCCTCCGCCCCCTGGTTGATCAGCAGATCCCCGACGTTCAGATGGACCGGAATGTCCGCATAGACGGCCGGCCCGCTGCCCAGATGCGGAAGCACCAAGTCCCGCACCCGCAGCGACAGCGCCTCCAGGGCCGCAAGATCCGGGTCCAGCCACAGGTCCGCCGCACCGGCGGCATCGCCGGCAGACCCGTCACCAGACCCGGCGGCTGAGCGCCCCCCGGCACCGCCGTCATAACACCACGTATCCATGGCCAATGGCCGCCCCCGCAGAAGATTGGTCCCGGAACATTGGTTGCCGCCCCCGGAGATGGAAGAGAAGTGACACGTCCCGGTCCAATGTGAATGGGAGTGATGCGTGAAAGTTCGCTCCCAAAGGAATGCGTCTGGATTTGCCGGTTTCATCCGTCCGAACCGGCGCGGGGCTTTTGCGGTACCCGTTCCGGCGCGGTCGGGCCGCGCCGGAATCTTCGTGTTCATATGGTTTGTTCGTACACCAATTCGGTCATCATGCCGGTCGCCATGTGCAGAAGGTTGTGACAGTGCAACGGCCAGCGCCCGGGATTGTCGGCGTCGAAGGCGATGGTGGCGGAACCGTTCATCGGCACCAGCACCGTGTCGCGCACCGCCCCGGCCAGCGCCGTCCCGTTGAGTGCGGTCACCTGGAAATGCTGGCCGTGCAGGTGCATCGGGTGGGCCATCTGGCTTTCGTTGACCATGGTGACGGTCACCCGCTGCCCCTTGCGGACGGTCAACGGCCGGTGCTCGCCGAAGGGACGGTCGTCGATGGTCCAGACATAGGGGGCCATGCCGCCGGTCAGACGGATGGTGAAGGCCGCATCCGTGGGGCGCGGCGCCAGGGGGGCGAGCGCCGTCAGCCGCTGCTCCAGCGACAGGTCCACCGGCCCGGCGGCGGCGTCCGCGAGGCCGCCGGTCTTGTTCACCGTGGCGCCGGGGGTGGCGAGGATGATGCCGGTGCGCTGACGCTCTCCTTCCCGCTGCGCCAGGACGGGGAAGGCGCCGCCTTCGGCGGGAAGCTGGACGAGGATGTCCAGCCGCTGCCCCATGACCATGCCGAAGCGCCGCCCGGTCACCGGCTGCACCGGGTTGCCGTCGGCCGCGACCACCGTGCCGTCGAGGGCGCCGAGGTCGATGTGGAAGGCCGTCGAGGTCGCCCCGTTGATCAGCCGCAGCCGGACCCGCCCGCCGCGCTCCACCCGCACCACCTCCGGGTCGTCGAGCGTGCGATCGTTGGCAAGGTAGGCGTCGTACTCCACGTCGTTCAGGTCCATGGCGGCCATGGTCATGCCGCCCATCCCCTTCATGTCCCCCATCCCCTTCATGTCCATGGAGTGGTTCATCATCGGCATGGCGCCGCCATGGCCGCTGCCATGACCACTGTGGCCGCCGCCATGACCGCCACCGTGATTCATGCTCCCATGTTCCATGCCGCCGCCGGTCAGCCCAGCAAGCACCTCGGCGGGGTCCTTGAAGGTGAAGTCATGCAGCAGCACGGTGACCTCCTGCGTGTCCTCGCGCCGGTCTTCGGCGGCGCGGACGATCAGCGGAGCCGCCATCAGCCGCTGCTCCTGGAGGCCGTGGTGCGAATGCATCCAGTGGGTGCCGGGCCGCGGCTCGAAGTCGTAGCTCTGGCTGGCGCCGTCGCGGATCAGCGGGCGGTTCGCGTCGGCAACCCCGTCCTGGGCGTAGGGCGGGGTCATGCCGTGCCAATGGATGATGGCATCCTCCCCCGCCCGGTTCGCCAGATCGACCAGGAAGCGCTGCCCCGGATCGAGGAACAGGCCGGAGGTGCCGTCCGGCTGGCGGATGCCGAAGACGGAGGCGGGCTTGCCCAACACCTCCAGCACCCGCCGCTCGACGGCGAGGCGGAGGGGAGCCGCGGCCCACGCGGGGCGCGCGACTGCGGGAAGAAGAGTGGAAAGGCCGCCCAGCGCGGCGACCGAAGCCGCGGACGCCAGGAAACGGCGGCGGGTCTGAAGACTCGTCATAATACGTTGGTCCGTTCTTGGGAAATGCCGGCCCTTAGCGCGCGGTGAAGGCGCAGCTTGGGCGTGGAGTCCGGTCAAACGGCCATGCGCGGTGGTCTAAGGGCGGGCGGCGGGCCGATCCCCTCCGGCAACAGGCCGGTCGGCCGGAAGGCTGCGGACGCGCGGACCGGCGGCGCCGGAAAGGCCGTTGTTGTGGCAATGCCCGACAGCATCATCGGACAGGCCCCGCCGCAGGACAGCCCGTTCCGGCCCGCGCAGGCGTCGTCCGCCGGCGGCGCGTGGTCGGCATCCCCCACCCAGGCGCCCGCCACTGGCATTGGCGCCGAAGCGGCGGGCGCAGCGTGGCTTTGCTGGGCACCGGCATGAACGTGCGCCTGCGCGGCGGACGGCGCGAACAGCGCCAGCGCGGCCAGCAGCAGCAGCCCCGCCACCAGCCGTCCGATCGGCAGCATCCCGCCAAGGGTGCATCCACCCCGCGCCATCACCGCTTCCCGTTCCTGTGTCGGCATCACACCGCACAGTCTCCACCTTTCAGCGGCGGGAAGGTCAAGCGCTAATTCGCGCCCCGCACACCGCTCCGATGACCAGTATGGACAGCCCGGACGCGCCATGGTATCTCCAGCCCGAACAAAGTGAGTTAGTACTCACTTATGCTATAAGGTTAATCATGGGACGGCTGGACAACTCGGCCCGGCGCGCGGCGATCATCGACGCGGCCCTTCCGCTGTTTGCGCGCAAGGGGTTCGCCGCCACCACGACCAAAGAGATCGCGCAGGCCGCTGGCGTGTCGGAGGCGCTGATCTTCAAGCATTTCCCCAGCAAGGCCGCCCTCTACGAGGCGATCTTCCGCTCCTGCGTGGATGGGGACGAGGATCTGGCGAAGCTGCTGGCGATGCCGCCAAGCACGGAGACGCTCGCCGCCTACGTCCAGGCGATGGTGAGCTGCTACGCCTGCGAACTGCCGAGCGAGCGCGACACCATGCTTCCCCGCTTCCGGCTCTATTTCATGAGCCTGCTGGAGGACGGGGAGTTCGCCCATATGGTGCGCCGCTGGATGTCGGAGCACATCGCGCCCCCCTTCGTGGCCTCGCTGCGCGCCGCCCGCGACGCCGGGGACCTCATCCCCTCGGCCCCGGTGACGGAGAACGCCTTCTGGCTGGCGGAGATGCTGGGATCGACCCTGGCCACCATCCACCTGCCGCCGACGCCGCTCGTCCCTTCCCTGGCCGAGCCACGGCGCACCATCCGCGACGCGGTCGCCTTCATCCTGCGCGGCCTTGGCCTGCGGGAGGAAGCCGTCGCCCTTTACACGCCTTTATTGCATTGCACCCAATCAACAGAACCAGAACCGACCTGTTCGAGAGAGGCTGATCGTGACGAGTGACATCAACCATTCCGGTCACGCGCCAGAGCGGACCACCGCACGCCGTCCGGTCACCCGCGGGCGGCTGGCGTTCCGCATCATCATCATGGCCGTCATCCTGGCCGTGCTGTTCGGCGGCCTGTACGCCTTCAACAACTTCCGCAACAAGGCCATCGCCGACTTCTTCGCCGGCAACAAGCCGCCGCCCACCCCCGTCTCGGTGGCCGAGGCGACGGCGCAGTCCGTTCCCAAATACACCACCGCCATCGGCACCCTGACCGCCAGCCGGCAGGTCACCGTGGCGCCGGAGGTGGTCGGGCGCGTGACCCAGATCTTCTTCGAATCGGGCGCCAGCGTGAAGGCCGGCGCACCGCTGGTGCAGCTCAACGACGCTCCGGACCAAGCCGACCTGCTGGCCTACCGCGCCCAGGCGAAACTGGCCGAGAACAACCTGCAGCGCGCCCGCAACCTGCTGCGCAACCAGGCCGGCCCGCAGGTCACCGTGGACCAGAACCAGGCCCAGCTCGACGAGGCCAACGCCAACATCAAGAAGACCGAGGCGCTGATCGCCCAGAAGCTGATCCGCGCCCCCTTCGACGGCGAGCTCGGCATCCGGCAGGTGAATGTCGGCGAGTATGTCAGCGCCGGCGGCCCCGTCGTCACGCTGACCGACCTGACCAACCTGTTCGTCGACTTCACCCTGCCCGAGCAGGCGCTGAGCCAGATCCGCGTCGGCCAGCCGGTGCTGATCTCCGCCGACGCCGCCCCCGGCGCCAACTTCGACGCGGTGATCTCGACCATCGAGCCGCAGGTCAGCCCGGACACCCGCGCCATCAAGGTGCGCGCCACGCTGAAGAATCCGGAGCGCAAGCTGCTGCCCGGCATGTTCGCCAACATCCGCGTCGTCCAGCCGCCGGCCGCGAACCGCATTGTCATCCCGGAAACCGCGGTGGACTACACGGTCTACGGCGACAGCGTCTTCGTCGTCGCCGCCAAGAAGGACGCCGAGGGCAAGGACGGCCATGTCGCCAACCGCGTCCCGGTCAAGACCGGCGACCGCTTCGACGGCAAGGTGGAGATCCTCGACGGGGTGAAGCCCGGCGACCAAGTGGTGTCCTCCGGCCAGCTCAAGCTGAACAACGGCGCCGCCGTGGTGCCGACGGAAGCGAGCGCGCTGGTGCCGCCGCAGACCGTTCCGCGCAACTGAGGACCCGGCCATGTCATTCACCGACATCTTCATCCGACGGCCGGTTCTGGCGCTGGTGGTCAGCTTGCTGATCCTGCTGGTCGGCGTCCGCTCGCTGACGGACCTGCCGATCCGGCAGTATCCGGAGCTGCAGAACACCGTCATCACCATCACCACCTCCTACGCCGGCGCCTCCCCCGACCTGATGCAGGGCTTCATCACGACGCCCATCGAGCAGGCGGTGGCGACGGCGGAAGGCATCGACTACATCACCTCCTCCTCCACCCAGGGGGTGAGCCTCGTCACCGCCTACATCCGGCTGAACTTCAACCCGAACGTCGCGATGACCGACGTGATGTCGAAGGTGCAGCAGGTCAAATACCAGCTTCCGCGCGAGGCCAACGACCCCGTGATCCTGAAGTCCACGGGCGAGACGACCTCCATCCTCTACATGGGCTTCGCCAGCCCGGAGCTGTCCGGGGCGGCCATCTCCGACTATCTGACGCGCGTGGTGCAGCCGCTGCTGTCCACCGTGTCCGGCGTCGCCGAGGCGCAGATCCTGGGCGGGCAGACCTTCGCCATGCGCGTCTGGCTCGACCCCGACCGGATGGCCGCGCGCAACATCGCCGCCGCCGACGTGCGGGCGGCAATCCAGGCCAACAACTACCAGTCCGCCCCTGGACAATCGAAGGGCGTCTTCGTCGTCTCCAACATCACCACCAACACCGGCCTGACCGACGTCGAGCAGTTCCGGCAGATGGTGGTGAAGTCCAAGGACGGCGCGCTGGTCCGCATGAAGGACATCGCCGAGATCGAGCTGGGCGCGCAAAGCTCCAACGCCAGCGTGTCGATGAACGGCCAGCAGGCGATCTTCATCGGCATCAACTCCACGCCGACCGGCAACCCGCTGACCATTGTGGAGGACATCCGCAAGCTGGTGCCGGAGCTGGAGCGCAACCTGCCGCCGTCGCTGAAGATGGAGATCGTCTACGACTCCACCCGCTTCATCCAGGCCTCCATCGACGAGGTGCAGAAGACGCTGCTGGAGGCGGTCGGCATCGTCATCGTGGTGATCTTCCTGTTCCTGGGCTCCTTCCGCTCGGTGCTGATCCCCATCGTGACCATCCCGCTGTCCATCGTGGGTGCGGCGACGATCATGCTGGCGATGGGCTTCAGCCTGAACCTGCTGACGCTGCTCGCCATGGTGCTGGCCATCGGCCTCGTGGTGGACGACGCCATCGTGGTGGTGGAGAACGTCCACCGCCACCTGGAGGAGGGAAAGTCACCCGTCGAGTCCGCGCTGATCGGCGCGCGGGAGATCATCGGGCCGATCATCTCGATGACCATCACGCTGGCCGCTGTCTACGCGCCCATCGGCTTCCTCGGCGGCCTGACCGGCGCGCTGTTCCGCGAGTTCGCCTTCACCCTGGCGGGATCGGTCATCATCTCCGGCGTGGTGGCGCTGACGCTGTCGCCGATGATGTGCTCGCTCCTTCTGACCCGCGACATGAACGAGGGGCGCTTCGCCCGCTTCGTCGACCGGACCTTCGACAAGCTGTCCGGCTGGTACGGGCGGCGTCTGGCCGGCGCGCTGGACTACCGGGCGGCGACCCTGCTGTTCGGCTTCGGCGTCCTGCTGAGCGTCGGCTTCCTCTTCGCCAACACCATGTCGGAGCTGGCGCCGGAGGAGGACCAGGGCATCCTGTTCGGCATCACCAAGGGGCCGCAGTACGCCAACCTCGACTACATGGACGCCTACGGGCGCGAGATGGACGAGGTGTTCACCCACTACCCGGAGACCGACACCCGCTTCGTGCTGAACGGTCTGCCGACCCTGACCCAGGGCTTCGCCGGCATGATCCTGAAGCCGTGGGACGAGCGCACCCGCAGCGCCAAGGAGCTTCAGCCGCTGGTCCAGGCCGATCTCGGCAAGGTGGCCGGCACGCAGGTGTTCCTGGTGTCGCCGCCGGCCCTGCCCGGCTCCACCGGCGGCCTGCCGGTGCAGATGGTCATCAACAGCCCCGGCGACTACCAGACCATCTTCAACGCCATGGAGCGGATCAAGGCCGCCGCCATGGAAAGCGGCATGTTCATCGTCACCGACAGCGACCTGCAGTTCAACAGCCCGGTCGTCCGGCTGCACGTCGACCGCTCCAAGGCGGCGGACCTCGGCCTGTCCATGCAGTCGATCGGCGACACGCTGGCGGTCCTGGTCGGCGGCAACTACGTCAACCGCTTCAACCTGAACGGCCGCTCCTACGAGGTCATCCCGCAGGTGCCGCGCGACAAGCGCCTGACGCCGGAGACGCTGACCCGCTACTACGTCACGGCGGGCAACGGCGCGCAGATTCCGCTGTCCACCGTCGTCTCGATCGAGATGGCGACGGAGCCGAACGCCCTGACCAAGTACAACCAGCTTCCCTCCGCGACCTTCTCCGCGGTGCCGATGCCGGGCGTGACGATGGGCCAGGCCGTGGAGTTCCTGGAACGGCAGGCCCGCGAGGTTCTGCCCGCCGGCTTCGGTCACTCCTACCTGTCGGAGTCGCGCCAGTACGTGACCGAGGGCAGTCAGCTCATGGTCACCTTCGTCTTCGCGCTGGTGGTCATCTATCTGGTGCTGGCCGCGCAGTTCGAATCGCTGCGTGACCCGCTGGTGATCCTGATCTCGGTGCCGATGTCGATCTGTGGGGCGCTGCTGCCGCTGTTCTTCGGCCTGTCCACCATGAACATCTACACCCAGGTGGGCTTGGTGACGCTGATCGGCCTGATCAGCAAGCACGGCATCCTGATGGTGGAGTTCGCCCGCGAGATGCAGATCAACGAGCGGGTGGACCGCCGCACCGCCATCGAGCACGCGGCCCGCGTCCGCCTGCGCCCGATCCTGATGACCACGGCGGCGATGGTGGTGGGCCTCCTGCCGCTGCTGACCGCCGCCGGCGCCGGTGCCGCCAGCCGCTTCTCCATCGGTCTGGTGATCGTGTCGGGCATGCTGATCGGCACGCTGTTCACGCTGTTCGTCCTGCCGGCGGTCTACACCGTGCTGGCCAAGGACCACTACGCGGCGTCGGTCTCCCGCCGCGCGCGGGAGATCGCGGCGGCCTCGCAGTAAGCGTCGTCAGACCGTAGCCTCTCAAAAAAAGACCCCCTCGCCTTGCACGGGCGAGGGGGTCTTTTTCTTTGCCGGCCCGCCCTTATCGGGGCAAGGCGGCGGCCACGGCGGCGGACAGCGGCGTGGTCGGGCGCCCGATCAGCGCCGACAGCTGGCGCCCGTCGTCGAACAGCGCGCCCTTCGACGCGTCGGCGTCCCAGGAGGCGATGCCCTTCGCGAAGGCTTCCGGAAGGCCGAAACCGGCAAGGATGGCCGCGTAATCCGCCTCCGGCAGGTTCCGGTAGGGGATGTCCTTGCCGGACTGGCGGGAGATTTCCGCGGCGAGGTCGGCCAGCGTCACGGCCTCGTCCCCGGCCAGCTCGTAGGTCTTGCCCTCATGGCCGCTGCCGGTCAGCACCGCCACCGCCGCGTCGGCGTAGTCGGCGCGCGTGGCCGAGGAGATCCGCCCGTCGCCGGCGCTGCCGATGAAGGCGCCCCCGGCCAGCGCGGCGCCGACCGAGCCGGTGTGGTTCTCGGTGTACCAGCCGTTGCGCAGGATCGTGAAGGGGATGCCCGACGCCGTGATGTCCTCCTCGGTCACCCGATGCTCCTCGGCGAGGCTCAGCGGCGAGCGGTCGGCGTGGAGCAGGCTGGTGTAGACGATCCGGCCGACGCCCGCCGCCTTGGCGGCGTTGACGACGTTGCGGTGCTGCGCCGCCCGCTGCCCGATCTCGTTCGATGAGATGAGCAGCAGCGTGTCGACGCCGGACAGCGCGCGGGCGAGCGCGTCGGGGTTGCCGTAGTCGGCCTCGCGGGCCTCGACCCCCAGGTCGGCGGCCTTGGCGGGGGAACGCACCAGGGCGACGATGCCGGAGGCCGGAACCGTCTCCTTCAGGCGGGCGATGACGAGGCGGCCAAGCTGGCCGGTGGCACCGGTGACGGCGATGGTCATGGTCGGGTGTTCCGTTTGCGGTTGGGTGGTGACCACCTACCTAAGCCACTTGCTTACTTTTCGTAAGTACGTACATAAATGTAAGTGTGAAGAATCCTGGCGGGAGAAGGACGGCCATGCCGGAACCGGACGATGACTACATTCCGCTGCCGCTGTCGGAGCGGATGCAGCGCGGCGACCTGATGGCCGCGGCCTGCCCCTCGCGGGAGGTGCTGAAACATGTCACCAGCCGCTGGGGCGTGCTGGTGCTGATCGCCCTGGAAAGCGGAACGCTGCGCTTCAGCGAACTCCGCCGCACCATCGGCGGGGTCAGCGAGCGGATGCTGGCCCAGACGCTGCAATGGCTGGAGGGCGACGGGCTGGTCAAGCGCACCGCCCACGACGTGGTGCCGCCCCATGTCGACTACAGCCTGACGCCGCTGGGGCGGGAGGCCGCCGAGAAGGTGCGCCTCCTCGCCGACTGGATCGAGTTCAACCTGCCGCGGATTGCCGAGGGCTGGGCGAATCGGCAAAACGCCTCCACGGACTGATCCGTCCTACAAAAAAAGCCGCCGGACGCGAGGGGATGCGTCCGGCGGCGCCAAGTGTTCGGGAGTTGGGCTCAGCCGGCCACGGCGGCCTCTTCAGGCTGTGCCGCCACCGTCACCCCCAGCCGCTTCGCGACGCCCGCGCCATAGGCGGGGTCCGCCGCGAAGAAGTGCACCAACTGCCGCCGCTGGATGAAGCCCGGCGCCTCCCCCAACGAGTTGGCGATGGTGTCCATCAACCGCTCCTGCGCCTCCGCCCCGATCAGGCGGAACAGCGCGCCGGCCTGGGCGTAGTCGTCGTTGCCCTCGCGGTGGTCGTAACGGGCAGCGTCACCGGAAATGCGCAGTGGCGGTTCGGCCACCGCGCGGTTCTGCACCGGCCCGCCGAAGCTGTTCGGCTCGTAGTTCGGGCTGCCGCCGCCGTTGCCGTCGAAGCGCATGGCCCCGTCGCGCTGGTGGTTGCGGACCGCCGCGGCGTGCGGGCGGTTGACGGGCAGCGCCTGATGGTTGGCGCCCAGCCGGTAGCGGTGCGCGTCGGCGTAGGCGAACAGGCGGCCCTGCAGCATCTTGTCCGGGCTGAAGGAAATGCCGGGCACCACGTTGGCCGGGCTGAAGGCGGCCTGCTCGACCTCCGCGAAGAAGTTCTCCGGGTTGCGGTTCAGCACCATCTCGCCGATCTCGACCAGCGGGTAATCGGCGTGCGGCCACACCTTGGTCACGTCGAACGGGTTGATGCGGTAGGCGTCGGCCTCCACCTCCGGCATGATCTGAACCGAGACGGTCCAGGCCGGAAAATCACCGTCGCGGATGGCGGCGAACAGGTCGCGGGTGGCGTGGTCGGGATCGACGCCGGCCATGCGCACGGCCTGCTCCGCCGTGAAGTTCTGGATGCCCTGGCGGGTCTTGAAGTGGACCTTGACCCAAAAGCGCTCGCCCGCCGCGTTGATCCACGAGAAGGTGTGGCTGGAGAAGCCGTCCATGTGGCGGTAGCCGCGCGGCGTGCCGCGGTCGCTGAACAGGATCGTCAGTTGGTGCATCGTCTCCGGCGACAGCGAGAAGAAGTCCCAGACCGCGGTCGGGTCCTTCAGGTTGGTCGCCGGGTTGCGCTTCTGCGTGTGGATGAAGTCGGGGAATTTCAGCGGGTCGCGGACGAAGAAGACCGGCGTGTTGTTGCCGACCAGATCGTAATTGCCGTCCTCGGTGTAGAACTTGACGGCGAAGCCGCGCGGGTCGCGCTCGGCGTCGGCGGAGCCCTTCTCGCCGCCGACGGTGGAGAAGCGCAGGAACACCTCCGTCTCCTTGCCGACCGCCGACAGGAATTTGGCCGCGGTGTAGGGCGTCACGTCGCGGGTCACCCGGAAGACGCCGTAGGCGCCGGCCCCCTTGGCATGGACCACCCGTTCCGGAATGCGCTCACGGTTGAAGTGGGCCAGCTTCTCGATCAGGTGGAAATCCTGCATCAGCACCGGGCCGCGCGGGCCGGCGGTCAGCGAATTCTGGTTGTCGGCGACGGGGATGCCGGCGGCAGTGGTCAGGGTGCTCATGGCTCAACTCCTTGCGTTTCTTATCAGTTGCCGCGTCCGCTTTGCCCCCTGGTTATCCCGCCGCTTCGTTGATATATCCAAGACATCGTTTCAAATGCTTCGATAGTCTGAACCTATGAATCTCGCCGGTCTGTCCCTTCGCGATCTGGAGTATGTGGTGGCGGTGGCCGAGCAGCGGCATTTCGGCAAGGCGGCGGAGCGCTGCTCTGTCAGCCAGCCGTCGCTGAGCGCGCAGATCCGCAAGCTCGAAGACCTTCTCGGCATCCCCCTGTTCGAGCGGACGAGCCGCCGCGTGCTGCCCACCCCACAGGGCGAGGTGGTGATCCGCCAAGCCCGCGTCGTCCTGGAGGAGGCGCGCCGCCTGCTGGCGCTGGCCCGCGGGACGGCGGGAGCCCTGCACGGTCCGCTCGCCATCGCGGCGATCCAGACGCTGGGGCCGTACCTGTTCCCCCATGTCCTGCCGGCGATGCGTCGGCACCTACCCGACGTCCAGCTCGTCCTGTCCGAAGGCCGCACCGACGGCCTGCTGGAGGAGTTGCGCGAGGGTCGGCTGGACGCGGTCCTGCTCGCCCTGCCCGTCGAGGCGGAGGGGCTGACCTGCGACGCCCTGTTCTTCGAACCCTTCGTGCTGGCCCACCCCGCCGGCCACCGGCTGGAAAGCCTGCCCTCCATCGCCCTGGCCGACCTCGACCCCGGCGAGTTGGTGCTGCTGGAGGAGGGGCATTGCCTGCGCGATCAGGCGCTGGCCGCCTGCGGAGCCACCACCCGCGGCATGCGCCACGCCACCGGGCTGGAAACGCTGCGCCACATGGTCGCCAGCGGCACCGGCTACACGCTGATGCCGCAGCTGGCCACCGGACATGGGGAGGCGGCGACGGTTGGCGGCTTGGTCGCCTACCGCGATTTCCAAGACGACCCGCCGGGCCGGGTCATCGGCTTGGTCTGGCGGGCCAGCGACCCGCGCGCCGCCGGCTTCCGCGCGCTTGCCCGGAGCCTGCGCGAGGCCACCCCGCCCGGCCTGCGCCGGATCGACGGCTCAGCCGACGCCTGACTCCGGCCCCGCCATGAAGGCGAGGTGGTGCAGCACGATCCCGCTGGTGGTGGCGACGTTCAGGGAATCGAAATCCGGTGCCATGGGGATGCGCACCGTCCGCGTCCGCACCAGTACGGAGGCCGGCAGCCCCGGCCCCTCCGACCCCAGAAGCAGCGCCGCGCGCTCCGGTCGGCGCAGAGCCGCCAGAGGGACCGCTCCCGCCGGGCTCAGCGAGAGGACAGCGAAACCGTGCCGCTCCAGCAGGGCGACCGGATCGGTTCCCGCCGGAATCCGCAAGAAGGGCACCCGCAGCGCCGCCCCGACCGACACGCGGATCGCCTTGCGGTAGAGCGGGTCGCAGCAGCCGGAATCGAGCAGGACCGCGTCCACCCCGAAGGCCGCCGCGTTGCGGAAGATGCCGCCCACATTGTCGTGGTTGCCGATCCCGCAAAGCACCAGCACGGTTGCCCGCGGCCCCAGCCCGGCGAGCAGGGCGTCCGGTTCCGGCATCGGCGCCGCTTGCCCCAGCCCAAGGATGCCGCGGTGCAATGGAAAGCCGGCGATGGCGTCCAGCACCTCCTGCCGGGCGCTGTAGACCGGCACTCCCGCGGGCAACGCCTCCAGCATCGGCGCCAGCCCGGCGATCCGCTTGTCGGCGATCAGCAGCGACAGCGTCTCATGACGCGAGGCGGTCAGCAGGGTCCTCAGCACCACCGCCCCTTCGGCGATGAAGCGCCCTTCCCGCCCCACGAGGTCGCGCTCCTTCACGTTGCGGTAGGGGGCGATCCGCGGGTCGTCCGGGTCGTCGACGGGGATGATGCACGGGGGAGTGATGGCTGGCATGGATGCCTGTGTAGCGCCCCTGCCGTCCCATCGGAAGTCCGGAAAGCGCGGGGCCGGTGTGAAGGGGGCCACTTCCCCACCGGCCAAAGCCCGCTAGACAGGACCGGCAACGCGGGGCGGCAGTCCCCGCCCGAACGGAGGAATCGCCCATGCCGACCCTGTCCACCGTCCGCGCCTTCGGCGCAACCCTGCCGAAGTCGCTCACCGCCACCTTGCTGGGCATCTGCCGCAAATTGATGGAGCGCCGGCCCCGGCGGACCGCCGTCGCCCCCGACCGCCTTGACGACCGATTGCTGAGGGACATCGGCGTCAGCCGCAGCGACCTGATGGCCGCGGAGCGCCTGAAGAAACCGCACCGCCGCCGCAATGGCCGCTGAACCGATGCTTACGATTTACCCGCCGGAGTCACCCGCAGGATCTCGCCCCGGTTCTCGTCGGTCAGCAGATAGAGCGCGCCGTCGGGACCCTGGGTGACCTGCCGGATGCGCTTGCCGAGATCGCGGAACATGCGCTCCTCGTGCTTGACCTTGTTGCCGTCGAGTTCGAGCCGCACGACCTCCTTGGTCGCCAGCCCGCCGTTGAACAGGCTGCCCTTCCAGCCCGGCACCGTGTCCGCCGTGTAGAAAGTCATGCCGGAGGAGCCGATGACCGGAGTCCACTGATACACCGGCTCCTCCATCCCGGGGGCGCTCGACTTGCCCGTCCCGATCGGCGTTCCGTTGTAGTTCACGCCATAGGACACCACCGGCCAGCCGTAATTCTTCCCCGGTTCCGGCACATTGACCTCGTCGCCGCCGCGCGGCCCGTGCTCGTTGATCCACAGCGCACCGGTCTGCGGGTTCAGCGCCGCGCCCTGGATGTTGCGGTGGCCATAGGACCAGATTTCCGGGAGCGCACCGGAGCGGTTCACGAAGGGGTTGTCGGCGGGCACGGAACCGTCGCGGTTGATCCGCACCACCTTGCCCAGATGCGAGTCGAGGTCCTGCGCCTGCGTCCGGAACCGCTCCAGCGAGCGTTCCCCCAGCGTCACGTAGAGGTGGCCCTGCCGGTCGAAGACCAGCCGGGACCCGTAGTGCATGCGGCTTTCCACCTTGGGCTTCTGCGAGAAGATCACCCGAACATCGGTCAGGGCAGTGCCGTCGGCGTTCAGCGCGCCGCGCGCCACGGCGGTGGAGTTGGTGCCGTCCTCCGTCCCGGGTTCGGAGAAGCTGAGATAGACGAGGCGGTTCTGCGCGAAATCCGGGTCCAGCGCCACGTCGAGCAGGCCGCCCTGCCCGCGGTCGTCAACCTTCGGCACACCTTTCACCGGAGGGGACACGCTCCCGTCCGACGCCACGATGCGCAACCGGCCATCCTTTTCGGTCACCAGCATCCGCCCGTCGGGCAGGAAGGCCAGACCCCAGGGGTGGCTGAGGCCGCTGGCGACGGTCTTCACCGACACCATCGCTTTTTCGGTTTTGAAGACCTTGTCCACGGCGCTCGCGTCGGTGACGCTCAGGCAAGCCGCAAGGGTGGTGGCGGTCATCAGGGCGGCGGTTCGGCCCATGCGCATTCCTTGTCCTCCCGCATCGTCGCTGTCGATGGGTAGGTGGGGGCACCACGGCCACGAACAAGACGCCCGGCCCCACATCATCCCCATTCTGCCCCCCTTTAGTCCCCTCCCCCGCCGGCGGCGGGGGAGGGCTAGGGAGGGGGCTCGTCTCCAACGCCCCGAACACGACGAAAAGCCGACGCTTCCCGCAGGGGAAAGCGCCGGCCTTGCCGTTCATGAAGCCGATTGTCAAGCGTGTTTGAAACCGTATCGTCCAAGTCCTGGGTGGCTTGGC
>NZ_JACHYN010000014.1 GCF_014192915.1 Azospirillum sp. OGB3
AAGCCTTCGAAACTGTTCGTCTCTTACTGCTTGACCGAGATGCTCAAGCGACCCGCGATGCCAGTCCCACTCCGGAACCGGTCCGCGGCCAACGGTCAAAACCGCCGCCTGCGCATCCCTTCTCACAACACGGTATCAACGATATCCAAGATCCCGCGGCTCCCGGAGAGCCGCAACACCCCGCGCCCAACCCCTTCGAGGAGTGGGCCGCCAGGGCCAGACTGTCTTTTGTGTTCCCGACCCGTCGGCGCCTCGTTGGCGGCCACCGCGTCGGGAGGCGCTTTATATGCGGGGTATCCCGGGGGTGGCAAGCACTTTTTTCATCCCCCGGCGATTTTTCCCCGCTGCCTTTTTCACACGGCGCCTTCGTCGCCGCCCTTTCGTAGAATGCCGATCCCCTTTCCGATGGACCCGTTTCCCTCCATGCGCCTTCTTCACACCGCCGACTGGCATCTCGGGCAGACCCTGCACGGCTTCGCGCGCGAGCATGAGCACGCGCGGTTCCTTGACTGGCTTCTCGACCGGCTCGAAGAGCGGGCCGTCGATGCGTTGGTCATCGCCGGAGATGTCTTCGATGGACAGAATCCGCCGATTCCGGCGCTCGGCCTGTTCTACCGGTTCCTGGCCAGGGCCAAGACGCGCTGCCCAGAGCTGGACATCGTGGTGGTCGCCGGCAATCACGACAGCGGCAGCCGGCTTGAGGCGCCCTCCCCCCTGCTGACGGAAATGGGGGTGCGGGTGATCGGCGCCTTGCCGGTGGATGAAGATGGCGCCTTCGCACCGGAGGAGTTGGTGATCCCGCTGACCGGCCGCGACGGGACGGTCGCCGCGCGCTGCGTCGCGGTGCCCTACCTTCGCCCCCCCGACCTGCCGCCGCTGACCGAGAAGGAGATCGCGGCCGGCGTCGACCCGCTCGTCGAAGGGGTGCGCCGGGTCTACGCCGAGGCGGCGGAAGCCGGGCGGCGCGCCTTGCGGCCCGGCGAGGCGCTGATCCTCACCGGCCATTGCTACATGCGCGACGGCGCCCTGTCCGAACTCAGCGAGCGCAAGATCCTGGGCGGCAACCAGCACGCGCTGCCGGTGGACGTCTTCCCGGAGGACGCGGCCTATGTGGCGCTGGGCCACCTGCATCGGGCGCAGGCGGTGGGAAGGCGCGAGTCGGTGCGCTACAGCGGCTCCCCCCTCCCGCTGGCGGTGGACGAGGAGCCCTACCCGCATCAGGTGGTGCTGGCCGACGTCGCGGAGGGACGGCTGGCTAATCTTGAATCGCTGCGGGTGCCCCGCTTCGTCGCCATCCGGCGCGTCCCCGGCGGCGGGCGGTTCGCGGCGCCGGAAGACGCGCTGGCCGCGCTGGCCGCGCTGGAGTTGGACCAGAACCTGCCGCGCGAGGCTTGGCCATACGTCGAAGTCTCGGTCGAATTGCCGGCGCCCCGGCCGGCCCTGCGCGAGGAGGTGGTCGCGGCGCTGGCCGGGCGCCCGGCGCGGCTGGTGAAGCTGGCCCTGCGGCTGACCGGCAGCGGCGAGACGCTGGCCGAATCCGTACCGCTGGCCGATCTGGCGGACCTCGCGCCGGAGGACGTGTTCCTGCGGCTTTACCGCCGCCATCATGAGGACGACCCGGAACCGGCCTTGCTCGCCGCCTTTCATGAGCTGGTGGCGACCGTTCAGGAGGGTGCGTGATGCGGATTCTGGCGGTTCGCGGCTGCAATCTGGCCAGCCTGGACGGGACCTTCGCCGTGGAACTGGCCGGAGGGCCGCTGCGCCACGCCGGCCTGTTCGCCATCACCGGCCCGACCGGGGCGGGCAAGAGCACCATCCTGGACGCTCTGTGCCTCGCCTTGTTCGACCGGATGCCGCGGCTGCCGGACGGGCGCGGCGTGGCGCTGGGCGCCAACGGCGACACCGACGCCATCAGCACCACCGACGTGCGCAGCGTCCTGCGCCGCGGCGCCGGGTCCGGTTGGGCCGAGGTGGATTTCGCCGGGCTCGACGGCGCCGCCTACCGGGCGCGCTGGGAGCTGCGGCGGGCGCGGCAGAACGCGCGCGGCCAGTTGCAGAAACAGACGATGAGCCTGACCGCGCTGGCCGACGGCAAGCGGCTGGGCGACGGCAAGACCAGCGTGCTGGACGAGATTTCCACCCGGCTGGGGCTGAGCTTCGAGCAATTCCGCCGCGCCGTCCTGCTGGCCCAGGGCGATTTCGCCAATTTCCTCAAGGCCCCGGCCACGGAGCGCTCCGCCCTGCTGGAGCTGCTGACCGGGACCGAGATCTACTCCCGCATCTCCGTCGCCGCGCACGAGCGCTCCCGGGAGGAGCAGCGGGCGCTGGAGGCGCTGGAGGCGCAATGCGCGGGCATCGGCGTGCTGACCGACGACGAGCGCGCCGCCCTGGACGCCGAGGCCGGTGCGGCGGCCGAGGCCGTCCGGCGGGAGGAGATGGCGTTCGAGGAGGCCCGCGCCGCCGTCTCCTGGCATGAGCAGGACGCCCGGCTGGCCAAGGCGGAAACCGACGCCACCGCGGCGAGTTTGCGGGCCGAGAAGGTCTGGCAGGAGGCCGCGGCGCGACGGGAGGAGGCCGCGCTGCTGCGCCGTCTCCAGCCCTTGCGGACGCGGTTGAGCGAAGCGGACCGCTGCGCCGCGGCGGCGTCGGAAGCCGGGGAGGCTCTGGTCCGGACCCAGGCCGCGGTGACCGAGGCGCAGGACCGGCTGGTCCAGGCCGAGGCGCGCCATCGCGAGGTGCGCGGCGCCTACGAGACGGCCCGCGGCGCCATCGACGCCGCCGAACCGGAGTTGGAGCGGGCCGCCGCCCTGGACGCCGAGATCGCCGCGTTGGCCGGCCAACAGGTTTCAGCGCTCGCCGACGCCGCAACGGCTGAGGCTGGCGCCAAGGGTATCGGGGAGAACTGGAGCGCCATCCGGACGGCACTTGAACAGGCCCGCACCGATTCGGCGGATCGGGAGGGCTGGCTGGCTGGCCAAGCGGCGCTGTTGCCGGTTGCCGACCAGTGGGCGCGCTGGGATGCGCTGCTGCTGCGTCACCGCGATTCGGCAAGAGCCGTGCGGGAAGCGGAGGCGGAAGCCGGCCGTGCCGCCACGGAGGCAATGGCCCACGAGGCGGAGTTGGACCGCCTCTCCGCCGTCCGGCGGGACGCCGCCGCGCGGCGGGATGCGGCGGAACTGGCGCTGTCCGCGTTGAAGGCCGAGGCGGTGGAGTCGCTGGATGCCCTGCGCGGGCGCCGCACGGCGCTTGCGGAACGGCGTGATGGGCTGGCGGCTTTGACACAGCTGGCGGAGCGGACCGCAAGGCTGGCCGCCGACGCCGCGGGGGCCGAGACGGAACGGGAGCAGCAGCGCACGGCGGCTGCGGACGGGGAGGCCCGTGCGGCAGCGGCGAAAGCACGGCTGGAGCAACGCCGGGAGGCGTTGACGGAGGCGGACGCCACCCTGCACCGCCTGCGTCTCGCCCGCAGCGAGGATGTCGCGTCGCTGCGCGCTCAACTGGCGGAGGGCGAGTCCTGCCCGGTCTGCGGCGCCACGGAGCATCCCTGGGGAGGCGGGCACACCCCGCTCGACCGACTGGCCGAGGATCAGGAGCGCCACGTCGCCGCCCTGCGCGCCGAAGTGACCGGGCTGGCCACGGAGCACGGCGCTCACAGCGCCGCGGCGAAGGCGGCGCGCGAACGCGCGACGGCTCTGGATGGACGGCTGGCCGCCCTGGTGGCGGAGCGGGCGACCGTGGCGGAGCGCTGGGCGGAGCGGGCGACGGCCTTCGGGCTGCCCGCCGAACCGGACATGGAGACCGTCACCCGGCGGCTGGCCGGCGTGGACGCGGAACTGGCGGAGGCCGGGCGTGCCGAGGCCGGGGCGCTGGACCATAAGGCGCGGATCGACGCCGCGGTGCAGACCTGCCGGGAGCGGGACGCGGCGCTGACCGAGGCGGAGCGGGCGATCGAGGCGCGGAGCCGCCAGCGGGACGCCGCCCGCCACGCCGAATCCCTGGCCGTGGCGCGACGCGATCAGGCGGCGGACACGCGGGCCGCGGCACGGGCGGAGCTGGCCCAGCCTTTCGCCGGGCTGATCGACTGGAGCAACGCGCTGGACAGCGATCCCGACGGATTCCGCGAGAGCACCGGCAGGCGGGTCGCCGAGGTTCTGCGCCAGCGTGAGGGATTGGCCCAGGCCCTGCGCGACGTGGAGACCCTGGAGCGTCAAGCCGGCGCCAAGGCGGCGGAGCTGGAGGGGGCGCGGCAGGCCGAGCAGGCGGCGCGGCGGCGGTGCGAGGGGTTGGCCGCAGCGCTGGAGGATCGGCGCACGGCGCGGGCATCCCTGTTGGGCGGACGGGCGGTGGCCGCGGTGAAGAAGGAGCTGACCGAAGCCTGCCGGCGAACCGAGGCCCTGGTCGAACAGGCCACCGTCGCCCGGCAGGACGCGGCGGCCCGCCTGTCGGGGGCGGAGCAGACCGTCGCCACGCGCGGCGACACCGCCCGCCGCTGCGCCGCCGAGGCGGAGCGCGCGGCCGACGCCCTGGCCGCCGCGGCAGAGCGCTGCGGCGTAACCGTGGAGGCGGCGCGCGCCCATCTGGTCCGGGACGAGGACTGGCTGGCCGGGGAGGAGCGGGCTTTGGCCGCCCTCGAGTCGGCGCGGCGCGAGGACGCGCTTCGGGCGGCGGAGCGGACGCGGACGCGGCAGGAGCATCACGCCGCCGGACACCCCGCCCTCGACGCCGAGGAGGCCGGCGGGGCCGTCGCCGAGAGGGGACGGCGCCTTCAGGAGGCCCGCGACCGGCTGGGTGAGGCCCAGGCCCGGCTGCGCGCCGACACGGAGAACCGGGGGCGCCTCGCCGCCGTACTCGACCGGGTGGAGGCGCAGCGCAGGGCGCAGGGGCTGTGGGCGACCATGGCGCAGCTCATCGGCTCCGCCGACGGGCGGAAGCTGCGCAACTTCGCCCAGAGCCTCAGTCTGGACCTGCTTCTTGTGCAAGCGAACCGCTATCTGGCGGAACTCGCCCGCCGTTACCGGCTGGAGCGGGTCGGCGGGGCCGACCTGGAGATCCAGGTGGTGGACGGCGAGATGGGCGACGAGCGGCGCGGGGTGCACAGCCTGTCCGGCGGTGAGATGTTCCTGGTGTCGCTGGCCCTGGCGCTCGGCCTGTCGGCCATGGCGGGGGGCGGGGGCGGCGGCGGAATCGGCACGCTGTTCATCGACGAGGGGTTCGGCACGCTGGACCCCGGCAGCCTGGATCTGGCGCTGTCCTGCCTGGAGGCCCTTCAGGCCACCGGGCGGCAAGTCGGCGTCATCAGCCATGTTCCGGCGCTGGTGGAGCGGATCGGCGTGCAGGTGCGCGTCACTCCGCAGGGGGGAGGGCGCAGCGCCGTGACCGTGACCCGCGGGACGCTGGGGGCGCCGTCGCCGGACGCGGCGACGCGGGAATTGCTGTTGCCCTTGTAAGGCGTTTCAGCGCAAGGCGTTCCAGCCGGCCTTGAATCACCACGGGGTCATCGAGACACGGAGATAAGCCCTCTCCATGGTCTTGTGTCTCCGTGGTGAAGAGGCGTCAGGCCAGACGGAAGGCCAGATAGCTGTCGGCACCGACCTGCCCCGGCATGGTGATGACCGAACCGACGGCTTTTCCGGTGAAGGTGATGCTGCCGTCGATGGTGCCGTTGCCGTCGAAGTCGATGTGCGCCGTGGCACCCTTGAACCCCTCGGCGCCCGCCATGGATGCCCAGGTGAGCGTCGACACCCCCTCCTTCCATCCCCAGGCGGTGGCCCACTCGTTCGGTTCGAAATCGGTGATGGTGGACCAGGTCACGCCTCCACCACGCCCGTCCAGGAAGAAGGTGTCGGTGCCGGCCCCTCCGGTCAGGAAGTTCGAGCCCGTGCCGCCATCCAGAACGTCGTCGCCGCCTTTGCCGTCCGCCGCGTCGTCACCGCCGCCCAGGTTGAAGAAATCGCCAACGTCGCTGCCGACGATGATCTCGATGGTCTTGGTGCCGAGAAAGAGGTTCTTCACCGTGACGACCGGGCCGACATAGATCTCCATCTGCACCTCGCGGCTGGACGTGCCGTCGCTCACCACGGCGCGCCGCTCCGATTCGGGGGCCGGCGGGGCGTTCGAGATGTAGGAGTCGTTGGCCGTCAGGGCGTCCTTGAGCCAATAGGCGTGGCCGCCAAGCGCGGTGGCCCCGACGGCGGTCGACACGACGCCGACGGCAAGAACCTTCTCTCCGGAACTGTAGTAGATCGGCCCTCCGGAATTCCCGGGATTGATCTCCAGGTCGCCGTTCACGTAGTAGACCGAATCGACGCTCGACCGGCGGATGCTGCCGCTGTCGAAGGTCTCGTAACGCCCGTACTTGGTGGGATAGCCTAGGACATTGGCCGGGCCGCCGCCGTAGGCCCAGTCGATCCCGAAATAGCCGTAGGTGTCGCCGATGGGTTGGGACAGGGTGAGCAGGGCGACGTCGATCTCCGATCCGCTCTGGGTGTTCCGGTAGAAGTCGCCGGTGAAGAGCTTGCCGTCCGAATCCGGGTCGAAATTGGTGAAGAACTGGGATTTGGCGACGCCGTAGGCGACGTTGTCCGACTTGCTGGGATTGTAGGACGGGTAGATCTTCAGGCTGCTCGGCTTGCCGCCGAGAGCGGCGTTGTAGACGACGTGGGACGCGGTGACGACGTCGTTGCGGCCGACGAGGAAGCCCGAGCCGACGTATGTCCGGCTTCCCCACGTGGCTTCGATCGAGACCACGGCGCGCGCCGGGTAGAGATCGTCATCAACCCTGTACGACATTGGAACCGGTCCTTTCGCGGCATCCGTTGCGGGAATCGCGGCGGACGGCTGCAACCAGTGGACAATGTCACGTCTTGCCGGTGTCTTTCAACGGTGCACAGTGCATCCGCGGTTGAATCCGTCCCCGACACACGACCGCAACCCCTCAGCCGCGGACCGGGCGCAGGACGAGGTGCTTGTTCGACGGCACGGCCGGCGCCGACGGACGCAGGACGAGTCCCTTGGACGTCGGTTCGATGTTCGCGTCGGGATAGACGGCCATCACGTCCTTCAAGGCCTCTTTCAGGCGGAAGGCGAGGACGCGGTGTTCGCTGACCGAACCGAAATGCTGCGACAGGGCGTGCCAGGGAACCACCGTCTGCTTGTCCAGCCGGTGCAGGCGGTGAACCAGCCACACATAGGCGTCGAGCGCCAGAGCGGAGTTCTTCAGCTTGGCGATGGCGTGCTCGTCGAGCGGGACCGCGTGTTCCATCAGATGCTCGAAGAAGCTCTGGGTCAGGCGGACGAAGCGCACCCACTCGCCGCCGGTGCGGAACAGGTCGGGCGTGTCCTCCTCGTCCCGCCACAGCTTGATGCCGTCGATCAGGCGCTGGTCGGAGATCTCCGCCGTCGAGGGGCCGGTGGTGGTGCGTAGGGTGAACTCGCTACGGGCGATCCGCAGCACCTGCTCGCGCACCGGCTTGTAGTTGCCGCGCTCGCCGCCCGTCGGGGCCAGCCCGAGACGGCGCAGCCACGCGCTCATGCTCGGCCCCAGATCGACGTGGGCGCTGCGCGTCTTGCGGGCCTCGGTCTGCAGGTAGATCATGATCAGGCGCGCCTTGGCCCCGTAGGGAACGCCGACGTCCAGAACCGTGCCGTCGCGCAGCGGCAGGATGCCGGGACGGACAACGAGCTGGTATTTGCCGTTGTTGCGCACCCAGGGGGCGGTCTCGTCCTTGGGCTTGCGGTGCGGCAGCGAGGCCTGGCAGAAGCCGGCGTGGAGATAGCCGATCGCGTCCATCTCGTTGGACAGCGCTTCATGGGCCATCATCACACGGCGGCGCTCCTTGGGGTCTTCGGTGCGGGCAAGAACCGCCTCGAATCCCTCCAGGGTAAGCTGCTCGTGGATTTTCGCCATGGGACCCCTCCGGCCTCGTTCGGTCACGTTCCTGTCATTTCAGAAAACACAAAATGTGGTGGCTGTGAAGCGCGTCCATCCCACGAATCGCTGAAGTTGCAACGGAAGCTGCAGATTCCGACTCAACTTCAGCGAAGCGGCCTTTTGCTGCCTGGCCCCCCCTGCCATGCCGGCAACCGCCGAGCCAACGTTTCAAAATCAGCGTCGCCAACGGAGCGCCCAGGGCCGGACAGCCGCTTGTCCACAGCCGGACGGGCTTGTCCACGCTGAGTTGGAATCGCAGCGGGCGAAACCGGCCGGATCGGCTCGCTGATTCCGCAACGGCGGGCACGCCGAAGTCGCAACGGGGACTCGCTCGTCCACGCTGAAGACGAGTCACGAAAGGCGGTTATCCACGCTGAACTCGCAACCATGTCCTATATGAGTCCCTATAGGATTCTCCGGTTAGACCGGTTGCGCGGGTGCTGGCGCGACCCCCTTCGCTGAAAACGCAACGTCGGCAGGGGCGGAGAATCGCCAACCGGGCATTCGAGGGTGATCCGGACCCCCATCCTCCACCGGGGCGAGCATCACCCCTGGTCAAGGGTTCCAGGCCAGGACCGTCAACTGTCAACCAAACCCGACGCTGAATTTGATACAAAGGCGACTCGGGTCCAACGCTGAATTGGTAACATTCGACTCGGAAACCCAAGGCTTTCCAGGGCTTAGCCGACTCGGCGAGTCTCGCGCAGATCTTGTAACGCCAGCGCAAACCGACGAATCGGCATACGACGCTGAATTTGAAACAGCGGACTCCAGGCGATTCAAGGGCCGAATCGAAACCACTCCCCGCTACCAACGCTGAATTGGTAACGCTTTGGAAAATGGGCTTGACGGGGTCCGGATCGATTCGCCTCCGGAATGGTTTTCCGCCGCTCGCAGAGGCCGGTAGAAGCCATCAGATTCTATGACCATAGTCCCATACGACGTCGCATGACCCCTCCTCCCACCGCCATTTGACGCAATTTGGCGCGCTCCGGCTTGACCAGTTGCGTCAAATTTTGCAAGAAAGGACCACACACAGGGAAAGCCGGAGGCCCGATGAACGGGGAAGAACTGCGCGCCATCCGCGAACGGCGCGCCGAGGACCAGTTGAGCTTCGCGACTTGGCTCAACGGCGCACTGAACCGCCGTTACGACCGTTCCCGGATCAGCCGGTGGGAAAGTGGGGCGGAGCGCATCCCCCAGCAGGTCGCCGGGTTCCTGGCCGGCCAGGGCGGCATGGCCGCCGTGCCGCAGAACACCGGCATGCCCAAGATGCAGCGCGCCGTGGTGGCCGTGGCGAATCAGAAGGGCGGCGTCGGCAAGACGACGACGGCGGTCAACCTGTCCTACGCGCTGTCCACGCTGGGCCTGAAGGTGATGCTTCTCGATAGCGATCCCCAGGGCAACGCCACCGTCCATATGGGGCTCGACCCTGGCGAGATCGAAACCCAGCGCAAGGGCATCTATAATGTGGTGCGCGGCGGGGCGTCCTTCGACAGCATCCTCCAGCCGGTGTGCGGCGGCGCCGTCATGCTCGCCCCGTCCAGCATCGGGCTGGCCGCGGCGGAGACCGAGCTGGTGGCGGAGCCGGACAACTCGCTGGTGCTCAAGGAGAAGCTGGCGGAGGTGCGGAACCGTTACGACGTCATCGTGATCGACTGCCCGCCCAACCTCGGCCTTCTCACCATCAACGCGCTGGCGGCCAGCGATCTCGTGCTGATCCCCGTGCAGACGGAGGTGTTCGCCGGGCTCGGCGTGCCGTTGCTGCTGGAGACCATCGCCAAGATTCGCCGCCGCTCGAACCCGTCGCTGAACATCTTCGGCATCCTGCCGACCATGTTCTCGTCGCGCTTGACGCAAGATCAGGCCAGCCTGCGCGAGATTCAGGAGCATTACGAGGGGCGCACCCGCGTTCTGAACGCGGTGCCGCGCGCCACCCTGTTCGCCCAGGCGTCGGGCGCCGGCCGCCCGGCCATCGAGGCCGACCCGAATTCCAACAGCGTCCAGGCCTACGGCGAACTGGCGCGTGAACTGGCCGCCCACCTCCAGACTGCGGAAGACGCCCATGTCTCGTAAACTCGAACGGACCAGCACCCGCATTTTCGACAAGGCGGCGCAGCGCGGCGGGGACGCGCTGTTCGGGCTGTCCGCGGATTTCCCGCGGCTGATCGAGGTCGATCTCGACCGGGTGCACCCCAATCCCGATCAGCCGCGCCGCCATTTCGACGACCAGTCGCTTCAGGAGCTGGCGAACTCCATCGCCCGCCACGGGCTGAAGCAACCGGTCCTCGTGCAGGATCTCGGCGACGGCGATTACCGGCTGATCGCGGGTGAGCGGCGTTTGCGCGCCTGCGGGCTGGCCGGGCGCCAGACCATCTTCGCCATCGTCACCGACGGCGATCCGGACGAGCTGGCGCTGATCGAGAACATCCAGCGCGTCGACCTCGATGCCATGGAGCTGGCCCGCGCCTTCGCCCGGCTGATCGAGCGGCACGACTACACGCACGAGGCGCTGGGGCAGGTGATCGGGCGCAGCCAGGCGGAGGTGACGCGCACCCTGTCGCTTCTGCGTCTGCCGGCCGATATCGTCGCTGAATTTGAAACGCGTCACCGCTCCGTCCCGAAAAGCATCCTGACGGAGATCGCCGCGGTGGACGATCCGGTCCTGCAGAGGAAGCTGTGGGACACCATCAAGGACGGCGGCACGGTCAAGGCATTGCGCGAGGCCAAGCGCGCCCAGATGGGCGGCGGCGAACCGGATTCCGCAGCGGCGGCGAAGGTTCAGCCCGCCCCGGCGGTGCGGTTCGTCTCCGCCGTCCAGCGCATCGCCAAGGACTTTTCCGCCGTCGACGCCGGGGAGCTGCGGGCGCACCGCAAGCAGCTCAGCGAGGCGCAATGGCAGGAGCTGCGCCGCCTTCACGCCCTTCTCGACGAGCTGCTGGCCTGACCGTCAGCAACGCTGAATTTGTAACGGACACCCGCTGACGTCAGCGGCGGGTGTCAACTTCAGCGTCGATGACCCGCTTGACCTCGCAAAACCAGCGCAGCTTTTCCGCGAAGGGCAGGCGGGCGAGTCCGCTGGGCGACGGCAGCACGACGTCCACCGGACCATCGAACAGGCTGTCCGGCTGCACGCCCCACTCCGCCCGGACGCGATCGGAGGCGGCAAGATAGACCCCCTTCCCCGTATAGGCGATCACCCGCGGCCGGAACGCCGCGATCAGGGCGCGCAGCCGCGGCACGCCGCCGCGCAACTCCGCCCGGCTGAGATCGGCGGCGCTCGGCGTCGCCCGCGCCACGAGGTTGGTGGAGCCCAGCCCGAACTCCGGCAACAGCCGGTCCTCCTCCGGGCGCAGCCGGCGCGGCGTCAGGCCGGCCTCCGCCAGCAATTTCCAGAATTGGTTGCCCGGCCCCGCGTAATTGTGGCCGAGCCGGCCGGAGCGCGTTCCGGGGTTGAATCCGACGAACAGGACGTCCAGGCCGGGGGCGATGATGTCGGGGATCGGGCCTTCGGAATCGGTCATATTGCGTCAACAGTGGAAAAGGGCGTCCGGCAACGCTGAATTTGAAACGCTTCTACTCCGCCGTCCGCCATTCGGCGAGGATCACCGGGGCGGCGAAGCCGGCGAGGATGACCGCCAGCGTCACGAACAGCATGGCCCCCCAGGCGCTGTAGCCGAGAACCCCCAGAACGCCGCCCAGGAAAAAGGACCCGACGGTCGGCAGGTGCGTCTTCAGCTTGTCGAGCGTCACCCGGACGCGATCCCGGCCGTTGCGGTGGTAGAGGTCGTCGATCAGGTTGCCCAGTTCGATCCCGATGTCGGTGATCATGCCGGTGACGTGGGTGGTGCGGACGCGGGCGTTGGAGATGCGCGTGACGATGGCGTTCTGCAACCCCATCAGGAAGCTCAACCCCATGACCAGCGCGGCGCCGCGAAGCTCGTGCAGCCAGACGTCGGCGGCGCCGAGCCCGGCGAGCAGCAGGGCTTCGAGGCAGACGCTGTAGGCGTAGATCGCCGACAGGCCGCGCCGCTGCCCGGCGTTGATGAGCATCGCCGACACCATGGCCCCGGCGATGAAGGTCGCAACGATCGCCAGCGCCATGCCGAAGGCGCCCATCTCGCCCAGCGCCAGATGATCCGCCATGGTCGAGACGGTGCCGGTCATGTGCGAGGAATAGAGGCCGGCGGCGTAGAAGCCCGCGGCGTTGACGGCGCCGGCGATGCCGGCCAGCGACCAGGCCAGACTGCGGTCCGCCGACACGCCGCGATGTTCACCCTGCCGGACCAGCATCCCCAACTCCCTCAACCAAACGGGGGGCCATCATAGTGGCGACCGCAAGCGCCGGGGACCCGCTGGTTTGTGGGGTCATCAATGCGTTCCCGCACCGACCGGCATGGTCTTGACGACGTCGAGGAACGCCCGCAGGGCCGGCGGCACGGCGCGGTGCCCGGGGTAGTAAACCGCCGCTCGCTCCGGCTTGTGCATCCAGGCGGGCAGCACGGCCCGCAACCGCCCTTCCACAAGAGCCGCTTCGGCGGCCCAGTTCGCCACGTAGGCGATTCCCAGGCCCTGCGCGGCGGCCTCCACCATCAGCTCCTCGTCGTCGAGCACCAGCGGTCCGTTGGTATCGACCGTCAAATTCTGCCCGGCGCGCTCGAACTCCCACTGGTAAAGCCGGCCGCCCGGCAGGCGGTGGCCGATGCAGCGATGGCGCTGGAGATCGTCCGGCGTCGCCGGCTCTCCGGCGCGGTCGAGATAGGTGGGGGAAGCGACGCAGATGAACCCGATCGGGTCCGGGAGGGGCACCGCGATCATGTCCTTCGGGATGGAGTCGATCAGGCGGACTCCGGCGTCGAAGCCGCCGGAGACGATGTCGATCAACCGCCCCTCGACGACGATGTCCACCGTCACGTCGGGATGCCGCTCGATCATGCGCGGGAGAACGTCGCGGACGAGAGCCGCGGCAGCCACGCGCGGCGCGTTGACCCTGACTTTGCCAACGACGCTGCCGCGGAAGGCGGTAACGGCGTCGAGCGCTTCATCAAGGGACGTCAGCGCGACGTTCAGGCGGCCGAGCAGTTCGATCCCCGCTTCGGTCGGCGCGACGCTGCGGGTCGTGCGGTTGAGAAGGCGCACGCCCAGCCGCTCCTCAAGCCCGCGCATCGCGTGGCTCAGCGTGGAGGGCGCCGTTCCAAGTTCATCCGCCGCGCGGCGAAAGCTGCGGTGGGTGGCAACCGCCACGAAGGCGCTGAGGTCATTCAGGGAGGGGCGGGTCATTCATGGTGATTCTGCATCAGCCCGTGCCGATTTCAACGTCTAATCACGCAGTCTCTGGACTGCTATCTCCGTCGTCAGTTCCGATCTGAACGGGAGACACCAATGTCCAAGCGCGACGCCATTTTTCCTGCCGGCCGACAGGCCCTCTACAAAATCCATCGCTACTCCGCCGCCATCCGGTCCGGCGATCTGCTCTTCGTCTCCGGACAGGTTGGCGGCCGTGAGGACGGCTCGCCCGAGCCCGACTTCGCGAAGCAGGTTCAGCTTGCCTTCGACAATCTGCGCGGGGTTCTGAAGGCGGCTGGTGCCACCTTCGACGACATCGTGGACGTGACGACGTTCCACACCGATCCGGAGGCCCAATTCGAGACCGTATTGTCCGTCAAGGACCGGATGTTTCCACACAAGCCCTATCCCACCTGGACCGCGGTCGGCGTGACGTGGCTCGCCGGCTTTGACTTCGAGATCAAGGTGATCGCCCGGGTTCCGCAGGTCGCTTGATCCGGCATGGGCGGCAACGTCCTTCTCATCACGCCATGCGTCGCGCTCGTTGGATGGCTTGCCGCGACTCGCAAGCTTTGGCATTGTTGAGGGAACACACCGTCGCCGGATCGCCCAATTGCTGACCTCTCAGTCTAGGAAGTGAATTGGCGATTCAGTATCATCTTTGCCCGAAGCGCTTGATTTGAAACGCCTCACAGCTCGATCTGGGCGGCGGTGATGACGCTTTGCGCGATGTCGGCGATGCGGCGGCCCTGCTTCATGGCGGCCTTCCGCAACGCGTTGTAGGCCGCCTCCTCGGTCAGGGACTTCTGCTGCATCAGGATGCCCTTCGCCCGCTCGATCAGCTTGCGGTCGGCGAGCTGCGTGCGCGCCTCGTCGCGTTCGCGTTTCAGCGTTTCAAAAGCAGCGAATCGCGCCAGCGCGGTTTCCAGGATCGGCCGCACGCGGGCGGGGTGCAGCCCGTCCAGGACAAAGGCGGCCACCCCGGCCTCCGCCGCCTGTGCCGCCGCCCCCGGCGGCGCTTTGTCGGCGAACAGGACGACGGCGCAGGCTCCCGACCGTGCCAGCCGGAAGACGCCGTCCAGCGTCGCAGGGGCCGATGTTTCCAAAACAGCGACGACCGCGTCCGGGGCCAGCGCGGCGACGCGGGCCGGCAGGTCGGCGAAGCCATGGACCACGGTGATCCGGTCGCGGCCCCCCGCCCCGGCCAAGCCGTTCTCCACCGGACGCGTGGCGTCGGCGTCGGGGCCGGCCACCAGAATGGTCAGGGGTTTGTCCGCCATCGCCGCTCCGCCCTCCCCGTCACGCCACCCCATTCACACCGCCCCATTCGCACCGCCCCATTCGCACCGCCCTCGTCACGCCGCCTTCACCGTGCCGTGGTGCCCGCCTTCCAGGAAGTTCAGAAGCTCCTCCCGGTAGGCGTAGTAGCGGGGGTGCTCCAGCAGGGCCTGCCGGGTCCGGGGGTGGGGGATGTCCACCTCCAGGATGTGGCCGATGCGGGCGTTCGGGCCGTTGGACATCATCACCACACGGTCGGCCAGCAGGATCGCCTCGTCAACGTCGTGGGTGACGCAGATGGCGGTGACCTGGGTGCGCGCCCACACCTCCATCAGCACCTCCTGAAGCTCCCAGCGGGTCAGGCTGTCCAGCATCCCGAAGGGCTCGTCCAGCAGCAGCAGCTTCGGCGACAGGGCGAAGGCCCGCGCGATGCCGACGCGCTGCTTCATGCCGTTGGACAGCTCCGCCGCCTTCTTGTGCATGGCGTCGCCCAGCCCGACCCGCGACAGGTAGTAGCGGGCGATGTCGTTGCGCTCGCCCCGGCCGGCCTGCGGGTAGACGCGGTCGACTCCCAGCATGACGTTCTCCAGCGCGGTCAGCCAGGGGAACAGGCTGGGTGCCTGGAAGACCACCGCCCGGTCGGGGCCGGCGCCGTCGACCTCCCGGCCGTCCAGAACGATGCCGCCGCTGGAGACGTCGGCCAGCCCGGCGACCATCGACAGCACGGTGGACTTGCCGCAGCCCGAATGGCCGATCAGGGAGATGAACTCCCCCTTGCGCATCTTCAGGTCGAAGCCGTCCACCACGGTCAGCGGCCCCTTCGGCGTGGCGAAGGTCTTGGTGACCCGGCTGAACTCGACGTAGCGGTCGTCGGACAGGCCGCCGGGCTGCCCGGCAAGATAGGCCTTGGGTGGCGGGGCGGCGGTGATCGGCGTCGCCGCCGGAAGGGTCAGGCTCTCGTCCACCGCGACGGCGGCGCGGCTGGCCCCGGCCTCCATCAGCCACGCCGTGACCTCGGCGCGCAGGCGCTTGAAGTCCGGGTCGTGGTTCACGGCGGTGCGGTCGCGCGGGCGCGGCAGGTCCACCGCGAAGGCCGGGCCGAGCGTCGCCCCCGGACCCGGCGTCAGCGGGATGATGCGGTCGGCCAGCAGGATCGCCTCGTCCACGTCGTTGGTGATGAGGACGACGGTCTTGCGGTCCTTGCGCCAGATCGCCTCGATCTCGTCCTGGAGCTTGGCGCGGGTCAGCGCGTCCAGCGCCGACAGCGGCTCGTCGAGCAGCAGCATCTCCGGGCTCATGGCAAGCGCGCGGGCGAAGCCGACGCGCTGGCGCATGCCGCCCGACAGCTCCTTGGGGCGGCGGTCGGTGGCGTGGCCCAGCCCCACCGTCTCCACCGCCCGGCGGGTGAGCACGCCGCGCTCCGCCGACGGCTTGCCCTTGTGCACGGCGTCCACGGCCAGCGCCACGTTGTCCTTCACGCTGAGCCAGGGCATCAGCGAGTAGTTCTGGAACACGACGCCGCGCTCCGCCCCCGGCCCGCGCACCGGCGCGCCGCGGAACAGCACCTCGCCCGCGTCCGGGGCGGCCAGCCCGCCCATCAGGTTGACCAGCGTGGTCTTGCCGGCGCCGGAGAAGCCGACGATGGCGACGAACTCGCCCTCCGCGATGGACAGGTCGATGCCGCGCAGCACCTCGGTCCCGCCGTAGGACTTCGCGACGTTCTTCAGCTCAAGGATGGCCATGCTCGGGGACTCCTCAGCGGGTGCCGGTGTGGGAAACGGCGGCCTGGAAGGCCAGCATGACGCGGTCGAGCAGGAAGCCGATCAGGCCGATGGTGAAGACCGCCACCATGATGCGGGCGAGCGAGGAGGAGGAGCCGTTCTGGAACTCGTCCCACACGAACTTGCCGAGGCCGGGGTTCTGGGCCAGCATCTCCGCCGCGATCAGCACCATCCAGCCCACGCCCAGCGACAGCCGCAGGCCGGTGAAGATGTAGGGCAGCGCCGAGGGCAGCACGAGCCGGCGCACCATCGTCGGGCCGGAGAGCTGCAGCACCTTACCGACGTTCATCAGGTCCTTGTCGATCGAGGACACGCCGACCGCCGTGTTGATCAGCGTCGGCCACAGCGAGCAGAGCGTGACCGTGACGGCGGAGGTGAGGAAGGACTTCTCGAAGGTCGGGTTGTCGCTCGACACGGTGGCGCTGACCACCATGGTGACCAGCGGCAGCCAGGCCAGCGGCGACACCGGCTTGAAGATCTGGATCAGCGGGTTCATCGCCGCGTTGACCGTGCGCGACAGGCCGCAGGCCACCCCCAGCGGCACCGCCACCAGCGCGCCGAGCAGGAAGCCGGTGAAGACCGTCTTCAGGCTGGTGACGATCTGGTCCAGATAGGTCGGCTTGCCGGCGTAGGGCCGGGTCTTCACCTCGGCCGCCGGGTCCTTCGCCAGCAATTCGGCGTTGCGCTTGGCCTGCCGGTCGTAGAAGGCGGCCTCCTTGGCGCGTTCGGCCTGATGGTCGGCGTGGAGAACGCCCACCTGCTCCCACACCTGGGCCGGGCCGGGGATGGCGCCCAGGCTGGTGTTCACCTGTGGGGCCAGCCACGCCCAGGCGGCGAGGAACAGCATCAGGGCGGTCAGCGGCACGCCCATCTGCTGCCACAGCTCCCGCCCCTGCTGGCGCGGGCTGTCCCCGGCGGCCATGCGGAGCAGCGGGCTGAGCCAACCGAGCCCGACGATCTGCAATGTCGCGGCGGTGCGGTTGAGCGCGTGGGCGAGGCGGGCCTTGCGCCGGGCGCGCATCGCCTCGGCGGTGGAGAGGGTGGAGGCTTCGGTCACGCTGGTCATAGGGTGATCTTTCTGTTTGGCGCGGGGCGCCGATGCCCCCACCCCAGCCCTCCCCCGCTGGGCGGGGGAGGGTGTCTGTCCCCTCCCCTGCGAAGCGGGGGAGGGTTAGGGTGGGGGCCCGTCGCAGCCTCTGCGCGGAATTCGGGCGCGAGTATCGATAGTCCGCAGTCTCAACCGCCGACCAGCTGACCGCCCTGCACCGCCTGCCCGCCCTTCAGGCCGATGGGCAGCTTGGTCAGATACTCGTTGGGCTTGCGGCCGTCGTAGGCGATGCCGTCGATGAAGCCCTCGTCCAGCGGCTTGTAGCCGTCGCTGGTCCAGGGGAAATCGGCCTCCTTGGCCTTGCCCTCCTCCACCAGCAGCCGCGCGGCCTTCAGGTAGATCTCCGGCTTGTAGACCTTGCGGGCGGTCTCGTCGTACCAGGAGTCCGGCTTGGCCTCGGCGATCTGGCCCCAGCGGCGCATCTGCGTCAGGTACCAGACGGCGTCGGAGTAGAAGGGATAGGTGGCGTTGTAGCGGAAGAAGACGTTGAAGTCGGGAACCGCCCGCTTGTCGCCCTTCTCATACTCGAAGGTGCCGGTCATCGAGTTGGCGATGACCTTGGCGTCGGCCCCCACATACTCCGACTTCGCCAGGATCTTCACCGCCTCGGCGCGGTTGGCGTTGTCGTTCTCGTCCAGCCACATGGCGGCGCGGATCAGCGCCTTGACCAGCGCCAGATGGGTCTTGGGATTCTTGGCGGCCCAGCCCTCGGTGACGCCGAAGACCTTCTCCGGGTTGTTCTTCCAGATCTCGGTGTCGGTGATGACCGGCACGCCGATGCCCTTCATCACCGCCTGCTGGTTCCACGGCTCGCCGACGCTGTAGCCGAAGATGGTTCCGGCCTCCAGCGTCGCCGGCATCTGCGGCGGCGGGGTGACCGACAGCAGGGCGTCGGCCTGGATCTGCCCCGACACGTCGTTGGGGGCGTAGTAGCCGGGGTTGATGCCGCCGGCGGCCAGCCAGTAGCGAAGCTCGTAATTGTGGGTGGAGACCGGGAAGACCATGCCCATGGTGAAGGGCTTGCCCTCCGCCCGGTACTGGGCGATGACCGGCTTCAGCGCGTCGGCCTTGATCGGGTGCAGCGGCTTGCCGTCCGGCCCCTTGGGCAGGTTGGGCTTCATCCGCTCCCACACCTCGTTGGACAGGGTGATGCCGTTGCCGTTCAGGTCCATCGAGAAAGCGGTGACGACGTTGGCCTGGGTGCCGAAGCCGATGGTGGCGCCCAGCGGCTGGCCGGCCAGCATGTGGGCGCCGTCCAGTTCGCCGGAGATGACGCGGTCGAGCAGCACCTTCCAGTTGGCCTGCGGCTCCAGCGTCACCGACAGGCCTTCGTCCTCGAAGAAGCCCTTCTCCACGGCGATGGCGAGCGGCGCCATGTCGGTCAGCTTGATGAAGCCCAGCTTGAGCTGGTCCTTCTCCACGTCGAGCGGAGCGGCCTGGGCGGACCCGAGCATCAGCGCCAGTGTGGCGGCGGCGGACAGCAGGGCGGTGCGGTGGGAGGCGGGAAGTCGGATCACGTCGGTCGCTCCATCTCTCGTTCCTGGAACCCCGCGGCACGCCCGACCTCGATCCAACGCCCCACCGGCGACGCGCCGTTGAGGGCTCTCCAGCCATGAAGGGCTGTCGAACCGGGTCAGCGACGGTGCCGAGGGGCCCAACCTTGGGCGTATGGGATGGACGCACCGCCGTTGGCGCGTCCCGCCGTTCCTCTCGCAAGGTCCATGCCAAAGGCTGAATGAGCGTCCAAACAGAGCCGAAGGTCTTTGTTTCTGCGGCTTTGACGCGAATTGCCTATTGTTTGTGCTAGTACCTTGGTGGTGACGCATTGCACAATTTGTCGGCTTTCGGACCGCTTTTTGTTCGAACCAGGACAAAAGCGCGTGTTCGAGTCCTGACACTCCCGCCATCCGCCAGCGGAGGCGGGGCCGCAAAAATGGCGGAAATCCGCCATTCCGGTCCCTTTCTCATACCTTGGTGCCGGTGTTGGCACGCGGCTTGCCAGAAGGACGGGCAGATCAGGGCCAGGGCAACGGCGCCATGGCCGGTTCGACGGCGAACCACCCGGACAACGGCGTCCGAAACCCTGGATTTCCCGCGGGAGTCCCAGGGCTTCGGGCGCCTTTTTCTTTTCGGCCTCGCGGCCTCGCAAGAGGGCACACAGCATGAGCACGCACACCAATCCATCCACTCCGCGCGAACGGCTGGTCGTCGTCGGCAACGGCATGGCCGGTATCCGCACGCTGGAGGAGCTGCTGGCCAAGGCGCCGGACCGTTACGACATCACCGTCTTCGGCGTCGAGCCGCACCCCAACTACAACCGCATCATGCTCTCCCCTGTGCTGGCCGGGGAGAAGACCTTCGAGCAGATCGTCCTGAATGGACGCGACTGGTACGAGACCAACGGAATCAATCTGTTGACCGGCGACCGGGTGGAGGTGATCGACCGGGCGAACCGCACCGTCACGGCGATGTCCGGCCTGACCGTGCCCTACGACAAGCTGCTGATCGCCACCGGCTCCACCCCCTTCATCATCCCGGTTCCCGGCTCCACCCTGCCCGGCGTCGTCGGCTTCCGCGACCTCGCCGATGTCGACACGATGCTGGAGGCGGCGGCCCGGGGCGGGCGCGCCGTGGTCATCGGCGGCGGCCTGCTCGGGCTGGAGGCGGCCAACGGGCTGAAGGTCAAGGGCATGGACGTCACCGTCCTGCACCTGATGGACACGCTGATGGAACGGCAGCTCGACCGCTCCGCCGGGGCGCTGTTGCGGCACGAGCTGGAGCGTCGCGGCATCGCCGTGCTGACCGGCGCCGACACTGCTGAAATTGTGGGCAACGAGAAAGTTTCCGCGGTTCGCCTGAAAAACGGGCAGGAGCTTCCGGCCGATCTGGTGGTCATGGCGGTGGGCATCCGCCCGAACACGGCGCTGGGCAAGGCGGCGGGGCTGGCCTGTGGGCGCGGCATCCAGGTGGACGACACCATGACCACCTCCGACCCGGCGATCCTGTCGGTAGGCGAATGCGTGGAGCACCGCGGCCAGACCTACGGCCTCGTCGCCCCGCTGTTCGAGATGGCCAAGGTCGCCGCCGCCCAACTGGCCGGGGGCACCGAGGCCGCCTACACCGGCTCCGTCACCTCGACCAAGCTGAAGGTGACGGGGGTGGACGTCTTCTCGGCGGGCGACTTCACCGGCGGCAAGGACTGCGAGGACATCGTGTTCCGCGACGCCGCCCGCGGCGTCTACAAGCGTGTGGTGGTCAAGGAGAACCGCATCCTCGGCGCCGTGCTCTACGGCGACACCAAGGACGGCGGCTGGTACTTCCAGATGCTGAAAGACGGGACCGAGGTGGCGCCGGTCCGCGACACCCTCATCTTCGGCCAGAGCTTCGGAGGCGAGGGGGCGGCAAACCCTAAGGCCGCCGTTGCGGCGCTCCCCGACAGTGCGGAGATCTGCGGCTGCAACGGCGTGTGCAAGGGCACCATCGTCACGGCGATCACCGAGAAGGGCCTGTCCAACCTGGACGAGGTGCGGGCTCATACCAAAGCCTCGGCCTCCTGCGGAAGCTGCACCGGTCAGGTGGAGCAGCTTCTGGCCTTGACGCTGGGCGACGGCTACGCGGGCGAGGCGAAGGCCAAGCCGATGTGCAAATGCACCGACCGCACCCACGACGAGGTGCGCCGGGCCATCACCGCACTGGACCTGAAGTCCATTCCCGATGTGATGCAGCGGCTGGAATGGCGCACCCCCGACGGCTGCCACCATTGCCGCCCGGCGCTGAACTACTACCTGCTGTGCGAATGGCCGGGCGAATACAAGGACGACAGCCGGTCCCGTTACATCAACGAGCGCGTCCACGCCAACATCCAGAAGGACGGCACTTATTCCGTCGTCCCGCGCATGTGGGGCGGGCTGACCAGCGCCAAGGAACTGCGCGCCATCGCCGACGTGGTGGACAAGTTCGCCATCCCCACGGTGAAGGTCACCGGCGGCCAGCGCATCGACCTGTTCGGCGTGAAGAAGGAGGACCTGCCCGCGGTGTGGGCGGACCTGAACGCCGCCGGCATGGTGTCCGGCCACGCCTACGCCAAGGGGCTGCGCACGGTGAAGACCTGCGTCGGCTCGGAATGGTGCCGCTTCGGCACGCAGGACAGCACGGGCCTCGGCGTCAAGCTGGAACGGATGACCTGGGGCACCTGGACCCCGCACAAGGTGAAGCTGGCTGTTTCCGGCTGCCCGCGCAATTGCGCGGAGGCGACCATCAAGGACCTGGGCGTCGTCTGCGTGGACAGCGGCTACGAGCTGCATGTCGGCGGCAACGGCGGCATGCATGTCCGGGCCTGCGACCTGCTGGTGAAGGTGGAGACCGAGGCGGAGGTGCTGGAATACACCGGCGCCTACATGCAGCTCTACCGTGAGGAGGCCCGCTACCTGGAGCGCACCGCCCCGTGGCTGGAGCGCGTCGGGCTGGACCACATCAAGCGCCGGCTGGTCGACGACGCGGAAGGCCGCGCGGCGCTCAACGCCCGCTTCCTCTTCTCCCAGAGCTTTTCGCAGGACGATCCCTGGGCCGAGCGCGCCAGCGGGTCGGTGGACCGTCACGAATTCGCGCCGCTCGCACAGGTGGGGTAACGACACATGGATCAGAGCATTTCCTGGATCACCGTCGGCTCGGTCGAGGACATTCCCCGCCAGGGCTCCCGCGTCGTGCGGACCGATTTCGGCGACATCGCCCTGTTCCGCACCGTGGCGGACGAGGTCTACGCGCTGGAGGACCGCTGCCCGCATGCCGGCGGCCCGCTGTCGCAGGGCATCGTCCACGGGGCGCGGGTGACCTGCCCGCTGCACAGCTGGGTGATCGACCTCGCCAGCGGCGAGGCGGTCGGTCCCGACGAGGGCTGCGCCGGCCATTGCCCGGTGCGGGTGGTCGACGGCGCGGTGCAACTCGGGCTGGCGGCCTTCCGTCCGGGCCGCGGAGGGTGCGGCCATGGGTGAGGGAAGGCCTTATTCCCCCTCTCCCGCCCCGGGAGAGGGAGGGACCCACGCGCCAGCGTGGGAGGGTGAGGGTACTGCCGAGGATCAGCGCCTCGATCCTCGCGCGACCCTCACCCGCCCGCTGCGCGGGCACCCTCTCCCGAGGCGGGAGAGGGGTGTTGTCCGCACCACCTGCCCTTATTGCGGCGTCGGCTGCGGCGTGCTGGCCTCCATCTCCGCCGACGGCACCGTCAGCGTGGCCGGCGACCCCGACCACCCGGCCAACCGGGGGAAGCTCTGCTCCAAGGGCACCAACCTGCCCGACACGCTGGGCCTCGGCGAACGGCTGCTCCACCCGCAGGTGGACGGGCGGCGCGTCGCCTGGGACGAGGCCATCGCCGCCGTCGCGACGCGCCTGTCCGACACCATCGCCAGGCACGGGCCGGACTCGGTGGCCTTCTACGTCTCCGGCCAATTGCTGACCGAGGACTATTACGCCGTCAACAAGCTGGCGAAGGGCTTTCTCGGCACCGCGAACATCGACACCAACTCGCGCCTCTGCATGGCCTCCAGCGTGGCCGGCCACAAGCGCGGCTTCGGCGCGGACGCGGTGCCGGTGACCTACGAGGACCTGGACGAAGCCGATCTGGTCGTCCTGGTCGGCTCCAACCTCGCCTGGTGCCACCCGATCCTGAACCAGCGGCTGCTGGCGGCCAAGCGGACGCGCGGCACCCGCATCGTCGTCATCGACCCGCGCCGCGCCGCCGCGGTGGACGGGGCCGACCGGCACCTGCCCATCCGCCCCGGCACCGACGCCCTGCTGTTCAACGGGCTGCTCGTCCATCTCGCCGACAACGGCGTTCTGGACGCCCGTTTCGTCGCGGAGCACACCGCCGGATTGGCGAAGGCGCTGGAGGCCGCCCGCGCCGACGCCCCCTCCCCCGCCCATGTCGCCGCCCGCTGCGGTCTGCCGCTGGCCGACATCGAGGCCTTTTACGCTGAAGTCGCAACGGTCCGCCGCACGGTCACCGTTTACTCCCAGGGGGTGAACCAGTCCTCCCAGGGGACGGACACCGTCAACGCCATCCTGAACGTCCATTTCCTGACCGGGCGGATCGGCGCGCCGGGGATGGGTCCCTTCTCCGTCACCGGGCAGCCCAACGCGATGGGCGGTCGGGAGGTCGGCGGGCTCGCCAACCAGCTCGCCGCCCATATGGGGTTCGAGCCGGAGTCGGTGGACCGGCTGCGCCGCTTCTGGAACGCGCCGCGCGTGGCGGACAAGCCCGGCCTGAAGGCGGTGGACCTGTTCCGCGCGGTGGAGCAGGGCACGGTCCGCGCCGTCTGGGTGATGGCGACCAACCCGGCGGTCAGCATGCCCGACGCCGCCCGCGTCCGCCGCGCGCTGGCCAAATGTGAAACCGTCATCGTCTCCGACTGCATCGCCGACACCGACACGGCGCGGCTGGCCCACATCCGCCTGCCCGCCGCCGGGTGGAGCGAGAAGGACGGCACCGTCACCAACTCCGACCGCACCATCTCCCGGCAGCGGGCCTTCCGTCCTCTGGCGGGCACGGCGCGGCCCGATTGGTGGATCGTCACCCAGGTCGCCCGCGCGATGGGCCATGCCGCCGCCTTCCCCTACGAGACGCCCGCCGACGTTTTCCGCGAGCACGCCGCCCTCTCCGCCTTCGAGAACGGCGGCGCACGCGCCTTCGACATCGGCGGCCTTGCCGGGCTGTCCGACGCTGAATTTGAAACGCTGGCCCCCGCCCCCTGGCCGCGGCGGGTTGGCGGGGAGCCGACGCGCCGTCTCTACACCGATGGGCGCTTCTTCACCGACGACGGGCGGGCGCGTTTCACCCCGGTCATGTCCCGTCCCCTGCCCCGCAGCGTGGAGCGGGGTTCGCTGATGTTGAACACCGGCCGCCTGCGCGACCAGTGGCACACCATGACGCGCACCGGCCTGTCGCCGCGCCTCTCCGCCCACGCGCCGGAACCCTGCCTGGACCTTCACCCGCAGGACGCGGCGGCGCACGGCCTGACCGACGGCGCCCTGGTCAGCCTGTCCACCCCCGTCGGCATGGCGCTGGCCCGGCTGCGAGTCACCGAGGCCCAGCGGGTGGGGGAAGCCTTCCTGCCCATGCACTGGACCGACCGCTTCACCGCCTCCTGCGTCGTCGGGCGGCTGGTGGACGATCTGGCCGTGGACCCGCTGTCGGGCCAGCCGGACCTGAAGCGGATGCCGGTGACGGTCGTTCCCTACCCCGCCGCCTGGACCGGCTTCCTGGTCGCCCGCGACGCGGTGGAGCCCGCCCATGGCGGCTACTGGACGCGCCGCGCGGTCCCCGGCGGCCACCTGATCGAACTGGCCGGCGAGGGCGCCCTGCCCGCTCCGGACGCGCTGGAGTTCGGCTTCGCCGGGGCGACCGTCGATTACAGCGACGCGGCCCGCGGCGTGCTGCGCCGCGCCTGGGTCACCCACGACCGGCTGGAGGCCTGCCTGTTCCTGTCCACCTCCGGCGCCCTGCCCAGCCGGGGCTGGCTGGTCGATCTGCTGTCGGCGGAGGCGCTGGACGGTCCCGCCCGCCGCGCCCTGCTCTCCGGCCGGTCGCCGGTTCCCACAGCCGACGAGGGGCGGACGGTCTGTTCCTGCTTCGGCGTCGGCGTCAACCGCCTGATCGCCGCCATCCAAAGCCAAGGCCTGACCACGGTCCAGGAGGTCGGAGCGGCCCTGCGGGCCGGGACCAACTGCGGCTCCTGCCTTCCCGAACTCAAGGAGATCCTTGCCGATGCCCAGCGCTGCCATGTGGCTTGACGGTCTTGTCTCGCGGTCCGGAGGCAAACGTATCAACTTCATCGTCGCCCTGCGCGCCGCGATGGGCTCCGCGCTGCGTCCGCGCACGGCCCGCCGCGTCGCCCGCGCCATCCCGGAGGCGGGCAAACGGACGCCCCACGTCACGCTGGTCGGCGCCGGGCCGGGGGACCCCGATCTGCTGACCATCGCGGCGGCGCGGGCAATTTCTCAGGCGGAGGTGATCCTCTACGACCATCTCGTCGGGACGGACATCCTCGCCCTGGCGCCGCCGGGGGCGGAGTTGATCTGCGTCGGCAAGCGGTCGGGCCAGCACTCCCACTCGCAGGAGGCCATCAACGCCCTGATCGAGGCGCAGGCCCGCACCGGGCGGCGCACCGTCCGGCTGAAGGGGGGCGACCCGATGATCTTCGGCCGGGCCGGCGAGGAGATCGAGCATCTGGAGCGTGTCGGAATCAGCGTGTCGGTGATCCCCGGCATCACCGCGGCGCTCGGCTGCGCGTCCAGCGCCGGGCTGTCGCTGACCAAGCGCGGCGTGTCGCGCGCCGTCACCTTCGTCACCGCCCACGCCCGCGAGGGCGACGCGACGGAGCCGGACTGGGCGCGGCTGGCCGATCCCAAGGGCACGCTGGCGATCTACATGGGCCGCGAGGCCGCCCGCCGCGTCGGGCGCGGCCTGACCGCTGGCGGCCTGTCCCCCGACACGCCGGTGCTGGCGGTGGAGAACGGCTGCCGCCCCGACGAGCGCCACCACCGCACGACGCTGGGTGCCATGGCTGAGCGGGGCGTGGCGGCGGGCGACGGCCCGACGCTGCTCCTGATCGGCTGGGCGTTAGAGGAGCGGGCGGCGCACGCCGGTGATGCCCTCGGCGCGGTCGGCCACGTCGGCCAGGGGTTCGGTCACGACTGACATGGTGAAGACGGTGGCGTGCAGCAGCGTGGTGCCGTCCAGCATGATCCCGACATGGCCCGGGAAGAACACGATGTCACCGCGGCGGTAATCCATCCCCTGCCCGTCTGTGGACAGCATCGGCCCCAATCGATCGTCGTTGCGCTGCATCCCGCTGCTGTGGTGGGTGGTGATCCCGGCCGTCCTCAGCGCCACCTGGACGAGGCCGGAGCAATCGATGCCGAAGGCGCTCCGTCCGCCCCAGACATAGGGCGTCTCCAGGAAGCGCAGCGCCGTCTCCACCGGAACGCGATTCAGCGGCACGGACACCGGCTCCAGCCGCTTGCCGAAGGTCCATAGGCCGTTGTCGAGCCGGACCCATCCGTTCTCGGCTTGCTCCGCCACCGTGACGAGGCTGCCGAAGCTCAGCGCCGCCACCGGCACCGCCTTGTGGGTGGGCTCGGGGTGAAGGTTCGCCACGCGGCCGGACACGCGATGGGTCGGGGCGACCGGCTCCGTCAGGTCCGTGCCGGGGGGAAGCCAGCCGACATGGCCGTCGGTGCGGTTTTCCACCTTCACCCAGTCGCCATCCCGGTCGAGCGGCGTACATGTTTCACCGAACAGCATCTCGCTGGTTTGCGGGACGCCGTGCCTCGGCTGTTCCAGGAGAACGGCCTGCGGGGCGGCGAGCCGGCGGATCGGGGTGGTCTGTGCATCGGTCATGCCGGTCACGCTAGAGGCCGCTCCGCCGGAATGCAAGCCAGAGGACCGTTCCGGACAATCCTCCGGCAACCGGGGATTTGCTATGGATCTGACGCTTTTCGACAGGAGAGGGCGATGGGCAACCGTGTGAGGCGTCTGGGGCTCGCGGCGGCGACAGGGGCATGTCTGCTGGCCGGTGCGGCCGCCTCGCAGACGGCCCCCCAAATGGCCACACAAGGTCCCCTGCGGCTCGTACCGACTCCCATTCCCTCTCCGGCTCCGTCTCCGGCGGTGGAGCAGCCCCCTGCCCCGCCGGTCCCCGTTCCACCGCAGCCGTCCCCGGCGGCCACGGTGGTCCGGCCGGGTCAGCCCGCAGCCAACCCTGCGCCCATCCCGCAGCCCGCCGCGAGCGCTGACCCGGCCCAAATCCATCCGCCCACGCCGCGCCCCCAGCCGACCGACGGGGTCGCGGCGGTGCGTGCCTTCTACGATGCCTTGGGACAGGCGGACGCCGCGCGGGCCAACACCTACGTCATTCCCGAGAAGCGAGGCAGCGGCGCCTACGACATCGCGTCGATGACCCGCTTCTACGGCAGCATGCGCGTTCCCGTCCGCCTGCTGGCCGCGGAGCCCATCGGCCGGGACGCCGTGCGCGTGCGCTATCACTATGTCCATGTGAGCGGCCGCGCCTGCGACGGCGCCGCCGAGGTCGCCCTGGCCGAGCGCGATGGGCTGGCGCTGATCGAACGCATCCGGGCGCTCAACGACTGCTGAGCCTTTATCCCTCTCCCGCCTCGGGAGAGGGTGCCCGCGCAGCGGGCGGGTGAGGGTCGTACGAGGATCGTCGCGCTGATCCTTGGCAGCACCCTCACCCTTCCCACGCTGGCGCGTGGGCCCCTTCCCTCTCCTCCCGGGGCGGGAGAGGGAGTGAATGGCTACCTCGCCCTTCCCGCCGGTTTGCCGGTCTTGGCCGGCGCCCGGCGGCCCTTGCCCGCCTGCTGGGTGTAGAAGGTCTTGCCCGGCTTCGGCCTGTCCGCTCCGGATTTGTCCGCCTTGCCAATCCCCCCGGTCGTCTGCCACGCCGGAACGAGTTGGTGTTCGCCCGGACCGATCAGGTCGCTGCGGCCCATCGCCTTCAGCGCGTCGCGCAGCACCGGCCAGTTCTCCGGGTCGTGGTAGCGCAGGAAGGCCTTGTGCAGGCGACGCTGCTTCAGCCCCTTGGCGGAGAACACCGTCTCCGACCCCTCGCGGCGGATCGGGCGCAGCGGGTTGCGGTCGCTGTGGTACATCGCCGTGGCGAGCGCCATGGGGGAGGGCAGGTAGGTCTGCACCTGATCGGCCTTGAAGCCGTTCCGCTTCAGCCACAGGGCGAGGTTCATCATGTCCTCGTCGCTGGTGCCGGGGTGGGCGGCGATGAAGTAGGGGATCAGGTAGAGCTTCTTGCCCGCCGCCTTGGCCGCCTTCTCGAACATCTCCTTGAAGCGGTCGTAGGTGCCGATGCCCGGCTTCATCATCTTGGACAGCGGGCCGGGCTCGGTGTGCTCCGGCGCGATCTTCAGGTAACCGCCGACATGGTGGGTCACCAGCTCCTTCACATACTCCGGGCTGCGGACGGCGAGGTCGTAGCGCAGGCCCGACGCGATGTTGATCTTCTTCACGCCGGGGATGGCGCGCGCCTTGCGGTAGAGCTGGATCAGGTCGCTATGGTCGGTGTTCAGATTCTTGCAGATGTCCGGGAAGACGCAGGACGGGCGGCGGCAGACCTTCTCGATCTCCGGGTCCTTGCAGGCCATGCGGTACATGTTGGCGGTCGGCCCGCCCATGTCGGAGATGACGCCGGTGAAGCCCTTCACCTTGTCGCGGATCTCCTCGATCTCCTTGAGGATCGACCCCTCCGACCGGCTCTGGATGATGCGCCCCTCATGCTCGGTGATCGAGCAGAAGGAGCAGCCGCCGAAGCAGCCGCGCATGATGTTCACCGAGAAGCGGATCATCTCCCAGGCCGGGATGCGCGCGTCGCCGTAGGCCGGGTGGGGTGCTCGGGCGTAGGGCAGGCCGTAGACCCCGTCCATCTCCGCCGTGGTCAGCGGGATCGGCGGCGTGGTCAGCCAGACCTCGCGGTCGCCGTGCCGCTGCACCAGCGCGCGGGCGTTGCCGGGGTTGCTCTCCTGGTGCAGCACGCGCGAGGCGTGGGCGTAGAGCACCTTGTCGGCGCTGACCTGCTCGAAGGAGGGCAGGCGGACCACGGTGCGGTCGGCCCCGGCGGCGCGCGGCGCGGCGGGGGTCAGCTCGTCGATGCTGCTGCTGTCGATGACGGTCCAGCCGTCCGGCACGCGGCTGCGGATGATGGAGGTGCCGCGGACATCATCGATCTCCCGCGCCTTCTCCCCGGCGGCGATGCGGTGGGCGACGTCGATGATCGCGCGCTCCGCGTTGCCGTAGCACAGGATGTCCGCCTTGGAATCCACGAGGACGGAGCGGCGGACCTTCTCGCTCCAATGATCGTACTGGGCGATGCGGCGGAGGCTCGCCTCGATGCCGCCGAGCACGATGGGCACGTCCTTGTAGGTTTCGCGGCAGCGCTGGCTGTAGACGATCACCGCGCGGTCGGGCCGCTTGCCGCCCTCGTCGTTGGGAGTGTAGCTGTCGTTGTGACGCAGGCGGCGGTCCGAGGTGTAGTGGTTCACCATCGAGTCCATGTTGCCGCCGGTCACCCCGAAGAACAGGTTCGGCTTGCCCAGCGCCTTGAACGGCTCGGCGCTGCTCCAGTCCGGCTGGGCGATGATGCCGACGCGGAAGCCCTGGGCCTCCAGCAGCCGCCCGATGATCGCCATGCCGAAGCTGGGGTGGTCGACATAGGCGTCGCCCGTCACCACGACGATGTCGCAGGAATCCCAGCCCAGCCGGTCCATCTCCGCCCGCGTCATCGGCAGGAAGGGCGCGGGGCGCCGGGCCTCCGTCCGGTGCCGGGGGAGGGAGAAGATGTCCCGCGCCGCCGGAACGGCAACGGTGGGCGTGGCTTCGTTGAGCATGACGCTCTCCGTTCGGGCCGCCGGTGCGTTGGGGCGCTGCCGGGGCGGGGTGCTTGATGGTCGGGTGCCGGTTTCATACCGGTCTTGTCCGGCATGGTCCACCGCGCGAGTCCCTACGGAAGTGCCGCGGCGCGGTCAAGGATTGCCTGACCGTCCGGGTCAACTTTATACGCGATTATGACGCCGTGATGTGTGCAGCCGGGTCGCCGTCGGCAAGGGGGCTGTCGCAACGGCCATGCCGGTGTCCTGTTGGGAGGGGCGGAGACGCAAGCCGTCACCCATAAGCAGGAGCTGATCATGAGCACCGACAAACGCTACGGCGACCAGTGCGACGAGCCGCTCGACATCAGGAACACCCGCGCCGACCCCGCCCTCGACGAGGAGAAGATGGGCTTCCAGAACATCGAAGGGCCGGGTGCCGAAACCAGAAAGGATAAGGCGCCGGACACCGACGACTCTCCGGACAGCGCACCCCGGCCGTGACGTGGACCCCGCGGGCGCCCAGGGCGTTGTTTGCTGGAACCACAACAAAGCGGAGGTTCGCCATGGCTGAAGAGAAGACACCGGACACCCCTCCCAACGCGGGGCCGGGCAAGGACTCGCCGTTGGAGGACAAGAGCAAGACGCCCGGCGACGGGACGCTGCAGGACGCCGTGCCCGCCGGAACCACATCCGACGAGCTGCGGCGGCGGGCCGAAGAGGATGACGGGTCCGTCCAGCCGGGCACCGGCTGACGCCTTGGGCGCGTCGTCGGTTTCATCATACGACGTCGTATGAGAGCTATCGGGTGACGCTCTCGCCCGCGGGCGCGGCCAATCCGACCATGGCATAGCTGCTGCGGATGGCCGCGTCCAGAGCCGGCGGCAGGGGTTGGATGCGCTGCTCCCGTGCGATCCGGCGGGCGAAATCGGGGTCCGCCGCCAGGGCCCGCGTCGCCGCCGCCTTGGCCTCGTCCATGCGCCCCATCTCCACGAAGGCGACGGCCAGGGCGGCCTGCGCCGGGGCGGCGGCTGTCACCTCGAATTCCAGCTTCGTGCTGTCCGGGTGCCCATGGCGCTGGAGGGCGAGGCTGTAGGCGGGCAGAAGCCGTTCCCGCTGGGCGGGGTCGCGCTCCATCGCCTGCTCCAGCAGGGGGAGGCCCTTCGCGGATTGCCCGGCTTCGACATGCCACAGGCCGAGGTCGCCCAGCACATGGGCGTTTCCGGGGGACGCCCGGAGGGCGCGCTGCCCGGCGGCGAAGCAGGCAGCGTATTGACCGCGCAGGCAGTAGGCGGTGTAGAGCGCCGTCAAAGGTCGCAACGCGGCTGGTTCCAGTTCGGTGGCGCGCAGGGCGGCAGCCAAAGCGTCGTCCAAGGCGGCGTCGTTCCGTTCCACCCGATAGGCGTCGGACTGCAGCAGGGACAGCGCCGACCATAGCCGGGCGGCCTCGCCGGCGCCGGTCGCCAGCGCGCTGGCCGCGGAGGTCAGGCAACCGCTCAGGGCGGTCCGCTCGGCCGGAGGGATCTCATGCCGCCCAGAGGCGAGGGTGGCGCACTCGCGCGGTGACAGGCTGGCGGCCGGCTTGGCGCGCAGACGCGCGGTGGCAATCGGCAGAAGGGGGCCTTGCGCGGCGGTGAGCGGCTCGATGATGCCATTTGCCAGGGACTGCGGAGTCGGAAAGCCCTGCGGTCCCGCCGGGCGGTCCAGGCTGCTGGACCACAGCACCGTCCCGGTGGCGAGGTCGGTCAGATGCACGACCAAGCGAACCGACGCGTCATGTCCCTGAAGACTTCCCGACAGGCGGAGTCCCTGGTGGGGTGCCGCGGCGGTCGATGGCGGGTCGATCCGCACCGGCAGGTCGGTGCGGTTGGCGAGTCCTCCGGCGATCTCGTCTGTCAGCATGGCGGCGATGGCCGCGTCCTCCGCCGATTGGCCGGTGGTGCGGAAGGGGCCGACGATGAGGGTCAGGGGTGCGTTGCTCGTTGCGGACGCGGGCGCGGATATGCCTGCGAACGGGGCCGCCGGCGGTTCCGTCTCCATCGGCTCCGCGCTGGCTACGATCGGATGGGGGCCGAGGGCCAGCGCCTCCTCCATGTCGGCGGGCGTGGCGAGGGTCCGGCCGACCAGCAGGCCGGCCAGCCCGACCGCGATCAGGACCACGGCGGCCAGCGCGGCGATGCGCGGGGACAGGGCGCTCCGCTGTGCGCCCACCGTCGGAACGGCCCACGAGCCGGGCAGGGCAGGGGGCGGTTCGCCGCACATCCGCTCGAAGCGGGGAGCGTAGCCGCCCTTCGGCACGACGATGCGGATCGGGTCGTCGCGGCCGGCGGTCAGATAGTAGTGATCCAGGCTGCGGCGCAGCCGCCCGGCCTCCAGCCGCACGATGGGATCGGACTGCGGGTCGAAGCTCGGCTCGCGGTTGAAGACGCTGACGGCGATGCAGTAGGCCTTGATCTGCTGCGCCCGTCCGTCCAGGCACTCCTCGACCACATAGCGCAGGAAACGGCGGTTGCGCTCCGACGCGTCGAAATGCTCGCTCGCCAAAATCCGCTCAAGTTGCGTCCTGACGGCACGATCATCCAGTTCCCACCTCTGCGCGGGCGGAGTTTCCTCGGTCATTCGTGACGTCTCCCGAATATTGAGAAAGACGACGGGCGTTCCTTCTCAAAAGGGGTGGGTCGATGTGTTGCCGGCATTCTTCCATCGGGAAAAACGGATGTCCATTAGCCCTGTGCTTTTAGGCCGGGCGTTATTCCCGAAGTCCGCCGCGATCTCTGTTCGTTGGGGTGGGGTGCTCACCCGAAAGGGGGAGGCGGCGCGGCCGAAGGCGGCGGAGACCACCCCCGCCGAACGGGGCGTAAACTACCGTATGCTACCCGCCGCGGCGGAACGGGCGGCGCTTCGGCCGGTTATCCCGCCGCCGGACAGGGGACTCGACAGGGAAGGGTCCGAACAATCGCTGAAGGCCCTTCCCGTTCCCGCGGCACGCCAGGCCCACCGACGCGCAACCCCCGCCGTTGGTCCCGCCGTCATCAGGGCGTGCCGACATTTTCCGGTTTTCCCTGTTCACGGCTTCGGTAACGCAACGCACCGGTGGTTCCATGCCTTTTCTGTCTTCGTCTTTTTTGCCGTCCCTGAACGCGTCTTCCCATCGCTCTCCCGCTTCCCACCTTCAAGCATCGTCTCCGAAATCCCCGATGGCCCAGTCCGCCGCCGCCGCCCTGACGCGCCGCGGCATCTTCGGGCTGGGGGCCGCCGTGGCGGTCGGTGTCTGCAACAGCCGCAGCGCCGCAGCGTGGGAGCCGGCGCCGGAGCGCACGCTGCGAATCTACAATTGCCTGACGGGGGAGAGCTTCGACGGCGTCTATTGGGCCGAGGGACGCCCGGTCGCGGAGGCGATGGCCCGCATCGACTGGGTTCTGCGCGATCACCGCAGCGACGACTGCCACCGCATCGACCTCGCCCTGCTGAACCGCCTCTCGGAAATGCAGGAGAAGCTGGACAGCCAGCATCCGTTCGAAGTGCTGTCGGCCTTCCGCTCCAAGGAAACCAACCGCCGCGTGAAGGGGGCGGCCACGGGCAGCCTGCATCTGCAGGGGCGCGCGGTCGACCTGCGCCTGCAGGGGCGGCGCGCGGTGGATCTCTACCGCTGCGCCCTGTCCTTCGGCGACGGCGGGGCGGGCTGCTACGCGAAGCGGAACTTTGTCCATGTCGACACCGGGCCGACGCGGCGATGGATTGGAGCCTGAGCGTGGCGGCGCGGAATAGGGACTTTTCGTCGCAGAACCTTTTGCCAGGGGGCATCGGGCGAAGGGCATTGCGCCGATGGATGGATTGTGCGCAGGACGGAGGAAGCGCACCATAGCCCGAAAAAGAAGGCCGTATGATTGGCCGATGCTCTTTGGGAGGAGCCCATGCTAACCCCAACCGACCTTGCGGACTCTCGGGGCCGCAGCCTATCGGCGCGCCGTCACCCGTTGACGGACCCCGCCCGGATGGCCCAAGCCCGCACGCTGGCGGGCTGGATCGCCGTGATCGCCGAAGACCGCGGCCTGGACGAGCGGGGCGTCGCTGCGGCGACCGGCCTGGACATCGAGGATGTCCGGGCGGTTCTGGACGGCACCGTGTTCATGATGCCCGTGAGCACGCTCGACCGCGCGCTGCGCCGCCTGGAGGGCCGCCCGCACTGAGGAGCCGCAAACCCGCCTCTCCCCGTCCGCCGGCACAGGAGGACCGCATGACCCACCACGTCCGCAAACGGAGCAGCGCCATGGACCGCACGGAGAAACGCGACGCGATCACCCGCATCCGCCACGCCGCCGAACAGCAGGGGCTGGACGCCGGCGATCTGGCCCGGATGACCGGTCTGGCGCCGGGGCACGCCCGCGCGATCCTGTCCGGTTTCGGGTCGACGGTTCCGCGCGCGGCTTTGGACGAGACCCTCACCGTTCTGCCGGAGTGACGAGACGCTCGTGGCGGCACGCTGAAATGGAAACGGCGGCGCATCGGGTGCGCCGCCGTTTCCTTATGGGCCGTTTCCTTATGGGATGTGCTGTGGTTCAGGCGACCGAGAGCACGTCCAGATAGACGTTCGCCGGCTCGGTCAGATGAATGCGGTACAGCATGCCCGTCTGGTCGACGATGATGCTGGCGACGGGGTTCTTCGCGGCCATGTCGGTGACGGCGGCGCGCACGTTGCGCGGCAGGCTGTCGAGTTCGACGTCGCGGTAGCCGTTCTTGTCGGAGAACTTGATGGTCTTCTGGCCCATGGTCAGGCGCCCTGCGTGCATGCTCTGTTTGCGGTGGGCGGACCATGATCCCGTCGGGTTAAGGAAGCACTAACCAAAAACCGCGCAAACGCAGGACTGATGAGCGGCGGCTGCATCGGTGTCTCTGGAATAATTCGGCCGGGGTGGGGGCAACCGCGGCCACTCATCCCCTACCCATGAAAATGCTCGAACACCCGCCGGGCCAGCGCCGCGCTGATGCCGGGAGCCGCCTCCAGATCCTTCAGCCCCGCCGAGGCCACCGCGGTGGAGCTGCCGAAATGATGCAGCAGGGCCTTCTTGCGCGACGGGCCGACTCCGGGGATGCCGTCGATGCGGGTGTGGTCCATCGCCTTCAGGCGGCGGGTGCGGTGGGCGTCGATGGCCGTCCGGTGGGCCTCGTCGCGCAGCCGTTGCAGGAAGTACAGCACCGGGTCGTTGGGCTCCAGCCGGAAGGGCTCGCGGTCCGGCAGGAAGAAGCGCTCGCGCCCGGCGTCGCGGTCCGGACCCTTGGCGATGGCGGCCAGCGGAACGCCCGCCACGCCCAGCCCGTCCAGCACCGCGCGGGCGGCGTTCAACTGGCCCAAGCCCCCGTCGATCAGCACCAGATCCGGCCATTGGCCACCGCTGCGCTGCGGGTCCTCGCGCAGCGCGCGCCCGAAGCGGCGGGTCAGCACGTCGCGCAGCATCGCGCAGTCGTCGCCGGCCGCGGCGGGGTCCTTGATGTGGAAGCGGCGCCCCGCGTTGCGCTGGATGCCCTCCGGCCCGGCGACCACCATCGCGCCGACCGGGAAGGCCCCCTGGATGTGCGAGTTGTCGTAGATTTCGATACGGGCCGGTGTTTTCGGCAATCCGAAGACGCGCGCCACCCCGGCCAGCAGCTTGCCCTGGGCGGAGCGTTCGGCCATGCGGCGGCCATGGGCCTCGCGCGCGTTGGTCAGGGCGTGCTCGACGACGCGGCGCTTTGGGCCGCGCTGGGGAACCTCCACCTCGACCCGCCGCCCGGCGGCCAACGTCAGCGCCTCGGCCAGCAGGGCGCGCTCCGCGATGGCGTGGCTGAGCAGCAGGTGGCGCGGCGGCGGCGTCCCTTCGTAGAGTTGCGCGGCGAAGGCGGCGAGGATCGCGGCGGGCTCCTCCTCCCCGTCGTGCCGGGGGAAGAAGGCGCGGGTGCCCTGGTTGCGCCCGCCGCGGAAGAAGAAGGCCTGGACGCAGGCGGTCCCGCCCTCGGCGTGGACGGCCAGCACGTCGGCGTCCTCCAGCACGCCTTCCAGATTGATGTCCTGGCGGCTTTGCAGGGCGGTCAGGGCGCGGATGCGGTCGCGCCAGCGGGCGGCGTCCTCATAGGCCAGCCGGTCGGAGCAATCCATCATGTGGCGGGCGAATTCCGCCTGGACGGCGGCGCTGCGCCCGGTCAGCACGTCGCGCACGCCCTGCATTTGGGCTGCGTACTCTTCCGCCGTGACGCGGCCGACGCAGGGGGCGGAACAGCGCTTGATCTGGTGCTGGAGGCAGGGCCGCGTGCGCGCGGTGAAGGTGGCGTCGTCGCAGTTGCGCAGCAGGAAGGCGCGCTGCAACGCCCCGATGGTCATGCCGACGAGGGCGGGGGAGGCGTAGGGTCCGAACAGGTCGCGTTTCTTCCCGTGCCGATCGGCGCTGCCGCGGTGGTGCATCAGCCTGGGGAACTCGTGACCCTCGCCGAGCGCGATGTAGGAGAAGGAGCGGTCGTCCTTCACCAGCACGTTGAAGGGCGGCAGCAGGCGGCGGATCAGGTTCGCCTCCAGCAGGAGGGCCTCCGCCTCGGTGTGGGTGGTGACGAACTCCATGGAGCGGGTCAGCGCCACCATGCGGCGGGTGCGATTGGGCAGCCCATCGGTCCGGGTGTAGCTGGCCACCCGGCGTTTCAAGTTCTTCGCCTTGCCGACATACAGGATGCGACCGTCCGCCCCGATCATCCGATAGACGCCGGGCGTGTCCGGCAGCGTCGGCAGGGTGGCGCGGATCGCCGCGGCTCCATCCATCACACGAATCCGGTGTGTTGATCACGATGGCGCGGAAGGAAGCAGGGGAACGAACCATGGACAAGGGACAATCGTCAGTCCTGTCCTTCAGACCAGGAGTCACCCCGCCCTTTGCCGCTCCACGCCCGCATCGGCGTCGGGGCGGGTGCTGTCGCGGACGACCAGCTCGCAATCCAGCCCATGATGCGGCTGGGCCACCGTCGTGCCGTTCAGCCGGGCCAGGATCTGGCCGGCGGCCAGCTCCCCGATCTCGCGCTGCGGCGGGCGGACGGTGGACAGCGGCGGCAGGCAGGCGGCGCTGAAGGTCAGATCGCCGAAGCCGATCACCGCCAGATCGTCGGGCACGCTCAGCCCGCGCCGGTTCGCCTCGAACAGAACGCCCAGCGCCATGGCGTCGTTGGAGCAGACCACCCCGTCGATGTCCGGATGCAGCGCGAACACCTCGTCGATCAGCCAGATGCCGACGGGGGTGGAAGCGGTGTCGGGGGCGGTGAAGGCGATCGGCTCGTGCAGGCCGCGACGGCGCACCTCGTCCTCATAGCCGTCGGTGCGGCTGCGCACGCGCATGTCCTGATGCACCGCGGCGCCGATGTAGGCGACCTTGCGGCTGCCCTGGTCGTAGAGGTGGCCGGCCTGCCGGCGCCCCACCTCGAAGTGGGAGAAGCCGACCGTCATGTCCACCGCCGGGGTCTGGGTGGAGGGGATGTCCCACATCTCCACCACCGGCACGCCGGAGGAGCGCAGCATGGCGCGCGTCCGCTCGGTGTGGTGCAGCCCGGTGACCACCACCGCGGCGGGCGACCAGGCGAGGAAGGCGCGGATCAGCTCCTCCTCCCGCTCCGGATCGAACTCGCTGACGCCCAGCAGGGTCTGGTAATGGGCGGTCTGGAAGGCGCTTTGCAGCGTGTTGTAGGTCTCAGCGAAGAAGGAGTTGGTGATGGAGGGCAGGATCACCCCCACCGTCCGGCTCTTCGCCGCGGCGAGGCTGCCCGCCACGAGGTTGGGCACGTAGCCGAGCTGGTCGATCACCGTCCGCACGCGGGTCGCCAACTCCTCAGACACCGCCTCCGGCTTGCGCAGATAGAGCGAGACGGTGCTGGGCGACACGCCGGCGGCGTTGGCCACGTCCGTCATGGTCAGCCGTTCCGTGGCGCGGCGGGTCTTCTTGCGGATGGGCTTGGCGGGCTTCGGCGGGATCGGCTTGGCGGGCGGCTGTGCGGTCATTCTCGTCCTTCCCTGCGGCGAACCCCGCCGCGCGGCGTGGCGGCATCATAGCACGCCGTCGGAAAAGCGGGGGAAAAGCGGGAACGGTCAGGGCGCGGCATACGGTTCCGCTCCAACCATGTCCGTATCCGCCAGGGTGGCGCGCGCCTGCTCCGCGAAGAAGTCGATGAAGACGCGGATCTTCGCGGGCAGCAGGTTGCGGTGGGGGTAGAGCACGGCGAGCGTCACCGGCTCCGGCGGGCAGTGCGGCAGGACGACGCGCAAGGCCCCGCGGCGCAGATGGTCGGCCACCTCCCACAGCGGCTTCAGCACGATCCCTTCCCCGGCCAGCGCCCAGCCGGTCAGCACGTCGCCGTCGTCGGCGTCGAACTGGCCGGACACCGGCAGGGTCATCGGGCCTTGCGGCGTGTTCAGCGTCCACTGGAACTGCTGAGAGCCGGGAAAGCGCAGCAGCAGGCAGTGGTGGGACAGCAGCTCCTCCGGCCGGGCCGGCACGCCCCGCCGCTCCAGATAGGACGGCGCGGCGCAGAGCACGCGGGGCAGATCGGCAATCTTGCGCGCGACGAAGCTGGAGTCCTTCAGCGGCGCCATGCGGATGGCGACGTCGGTCGCCTCGCGCAGCAGGTCCAGCAGATGGTCGGACAGACGCAACCGCAGGTCCACCTGGGGATAGGCGGCGTGGAAACGCGGCACCATCGGGGCCAGGATGCGCCGCCCGAAGCCCAGCGGCGCCGTCACCCGCAGGCTGCCCACCGGCGCCCCGCCGATGGCGCCGACGCTGCTCTCCGCCCGCTCCGCCGCCTCCAGCACCTCCAGGCAGTGTTCGAAGAAGACCTTTCCGGCCTCGGTGAACTGCACCTGCCGGGTGGTGCGGTTGAGCAGGCGGGCGTTCAGATGCTCCTCCAGGCTTTGCAGCCGGTGGCTGACCACGGCGGGCGACAGGCGCAGGCTGCGCCCGGCGGCGGACAGGCTGCCCAGCTCCACCACCCGCACGAACACCCGCATGTTCTCCAGCAGCGCCACGCTTGGCCCTTTCCCCACACCCCATGGGGAATCTTCCCACCTTTCCGTTTTTTTTGAAAGTGCTGGCGCACGCATCCGCTTCCCCGCTGCGCTGCGGCAACCGTAGAGTTCAGGGTGGGGATCACCGAACGGAAGAGGCCGCGACGCATGGAGCCGATCGTCTGGGAATGGGTCAACTTTCTGGTGCGCTGGCTGCACGTCATCACGGCCATCGCCTGGATCGGGTCGAGCTTCTACTTCATCCACCTCGACCTGTCGCTGCGGCGGCGTGACGGTCTGCCCAACGGCGTGGCGGGGGAGGCGTGGCAGGTCCACGGCGGCGGCTTCTACAACATGATGAAATACACGGTCGCCCCGCCGGAGCTGCCGGAGAAGCTGACCTGGTTCAAATGGGAAGCCTACGCCACCTGGCTCAGCGGTTTCGCGCTGCTGTCGGTGCTCTACTACCACGGCGCCACGCTCTACATGATCGACCCGGCGGTGCTGGACATTCCCTGGTGGGGCGCGGTGCTGCTCAGCCTGGGCGCCCTGGGGCTGGGCTGGCACGTCTATGACCGGCTGTGCAAGTCGCCGCTGGGCAAGGACGACGTGAAGCTGGCGGCGGCGGGCTTCGTCTTCCTGGTTCTGGTCGCCTGGGGCCTCAGCCATGTCTTCAGCGGGCGGGCGGCGATGCTGCATGTCGGCGCGCTGATCGGCACGATGATGTCGGCCAACGTCTTCCGCATCATCATCCCCAACCAGACCAAGGCCGTGGCCGCCATGAAGGCGGGGCAGGTGCCCGACCCGGCGCTGGGCAAGCAGGCCAAGCAGCGCTCGCTGCACAACAATTACCTGACGCTGCCGGTCGTCTTCCTGATGATCTCCAACCACTACCCGCTGGCCTTCGGCACGCGCTACAGCTGGGTGATCGTCGCCGTGGTGCTGGTGGTCGGGGCGGTGATCCGCCACTTCTTCAACAGCCGCCACGCCGGCAAGCCGACGCCCTGGTGGACCTGGGCGGTGGCCGCCGCGGGCGTCGCCGTCATCATCGGTTTGAGCGCCGCCGGCACGCGAACCGGGAGCGCCGCTGCCGCACCGGCCAGGGTCGAATTCGCGCAGGTGGCGGAGGTGGTGCTGTCCCGCTGCTCCATGTGCCACGCGGCGCAGCCGGTGTGGGAGGGGATCGGCGTGCCGCCGCGCGGCGTGACGCTGGACAGCGCGGAGGCGATCAGCCGCCATGCGCCGCAGATCCGGACCTGGGCGGCGCTGTCCGACGCGATGCCCCCCGGCAACGTCACCGGGATCACGCCGGAGGAGCGCCGCCTGCTCGCCGCCTGGACCGATCAGCTGCCCCGGTAGGTCGAGTAGCTGTAAGGGGAGACGAGCAGCGGCACGTGATAATGCTGGTCCGCGTTGGCGACGCCGAAGCGGATCGGCACCACGTCGAGGAAGGCGGGCTCCGTCATCTCCAGGCCGGAGGCGCGGAAATAGTCGCCGGCCTCGAACACCAGCTCGTAGACGCCCGGCGTCAGGTCGGCCCCAGCGAGGAGCGGCGCGTCGCAGCGCCCGTCGGCGTTGGTGCGGGTTTGGGTCAACCGCTCCCGCCGCTCCCCGTCGATGCGGTAGAGGGTGACGGCGATCCCGGCGCCGGGCCGTCCGTGTGTCGTGTCGAGAACATGGGTGGTCAGGCGCCCGCTTCCGGACATGGGTCTCTCTCCTCGCCGTGGAATGCCGCAAGGACACCTTATACCGCACCGCCGCGCGGTCCGAACGGGGGCTGGGCAAAAAGACTTTCAAACGGATCGCGAAAGCGGACCTCGGCGATTGCGGTTATGCTGCGGGACAGAGGACCGATCAGGGAAGGCCGGGATGCGACCGAGCGAGATGGACCGTGCAAGTTTCGTCGCCCGATTCGGCGGCGTGTTCGAACATTCGCCCTGGGTCGCCGAAGGCGCCTGGGATGCCGGAGACCTGCCTGACGATGCGGAAGGCTTGCACACCGCCATGGTCGCCGTCCTGCGCGCCGCCGACCATGGCCGGAAGCTGGCGCTGCTGAACGCTCACCCCGATCTGGCGGGCCGGCTGGCGCTGCGCGGCGAACTGACCGCCGACAGCACGGCGGAGCAGGCCAGCGCCGGGCTGGACCGCTGCACGCCCGAGGAGTTCGCCCGCTTCACCGAGCTGAACGACGCCTACAAGGCGCGCTTCGGCTTCCCCTTCATCCTGGCGGTCAAGGGGCGCAGCCGCGCCGACATCCTGGAGGCGTTCGAAACCCGCCTGTCCAACGGCCCGGAGGAGGAGTTCGCCACGGCGCTGGCCCAGGTCGAGCGCATCACCTGGCTGCGCCTGAAGGACCTGCTGCCCAAGGACATCGGGCCATGACGGCGTTCGGCGCGGACCTGATGGCGCGGCTGGACGCCTTCGCCGGCTTCACAGAGGAGCCGGGGCTGCTGACCCGCCTGTTCCTGACGACCCAGCACCGCGCCGCCGCGGACTGGCTGATGGAGCTGATGGGCAAGGCCGGGATGAACGCCCGGCTCGACCCGGCGGGCACGGTGGTCGGCCGCTACGAGGGGACCGTGCCGGGCGCGCCGGCCCTGCTGATCGGCTCGCACATCGACACGGTGCGCAACGCCGGCCGGTATGACGGGAACCTGGGCGTGCTCGCCGCCGTCGCCGCGGTGGCGGAGCTGGACCGGCGCGGCGAGCGGCTGCCCTTCGCCATCGAGGTGCTGGGCTTCGGCGACGAGGAGGGGGTGCGCTTCCCCGTGACGCTGACCGGCAGCCGCGCCGTCGCGGGCCGCTTCGACCGGGCGGCGCTGGAGACGCGCGACCGCGACGGCGTGCGCATGGCCGACGCGCTGCGCGCCTTCGGCGGCGACCCCGAGGCCATCGCCGCGGCGGCTCGCAAGCCGGGGGAGGCGCTGGCCTTCCTGGAGGTCCACATCGAACAGGGGCCGGTGCTGGAGGCGGAAGGGTTGCCGGTCGGCATCGTCACGGCCATCAACGGCGCCACGCGCTTCGCCGTCCGGCTGCGCGGCATGGCCGGCCATGCCGGCACGGTGCCCATGGCGCTGCGCCGCGACGCGCTGGCCGCCGCCGCCGAGATGACCCTGGCGGCGGAGCGGGTGGCCGCGGCCTCGGACGCCGGGGCCCCCGAAGCCGGATTGGTGGCGACGGTGGGCCGGATCGAGGCGAAGCCGGGCGCCGTCAACGTCATCCCTGGTGAGGTTGCTTTCACCCTCGACGTCCGCGCGCCGGAGGACGCCGTGCGGCGGGACGCCTGCGCCGCCATCCTCGCCGGCTTCAAGGGCATCGCCGCACGCCGCGGCGTGGAGCTGGCGGTGGAGACCACCCACGACGCCGCCGCCGCCCCCTGCTCCCCCGGCATCCGGCGGCAGATCGAGGCCGCGGTGGTCCGCGCCGGCGTCCGCCCCCTGTCGCTGCCCAGCGGCGCCGGACACGACGCCATGGCCTTCGCCGGCGTGCTGCCGATGGGCATGCTGTTCGTCCGCTGCAAGGGCGGCATCAGCCACAACCCCGCCGAATCCATCACCGCGGAGGACGCCGACCTGTCGGTGCGGATCCTCTTGGACATCATCCGCCACTTCGAGCACGAGACCCCGACAGCATGACCGACACCGTCCGGACCAACATTGCCCAACAGGCCGCCCGCGCGTTCCTGGAGCAGACCCGCGACGCGCAGGTCCGCTTCCTGGCCGAACTGGTCAAGGTGCCCTCCGACAACCCGGCCGGCGACTGCGCCCCCCACGCCGAGCGGGCCGCCGCGCTGCTGGAGGCCATGGGGCTGACGGTGGAGCGCCACCCGGTTCCGGCGGAGCTGGTGCAGGCCAACGGCATGATCTCCGCCACCAACCTGATCGTGCGCCGCCGCTTCGGCGACGGGCCGACCGTGGCGCTGAACGCCCACGGCGACGTGGTGCCGCCGGGCGAGGGCTGGACCCGCGACCCCTACGGGGCGGAGGTGGTGGACGGCTGGATGTACGGGCGCGGCGTCGCCGTCTCGAAATCCGACTTCGTCACCTACACCTACGCGCTGCTGGCGCTTGAGAAGGCCGGGCTGGCGCGCGGCACGGTGGAGCTGCACCTGACCTACGACGAGGAGGCCGGCGGCGAGATCGGGCCGAAATGGCTGCTGGACGAGGGGCTGACCAAGCCGGACTTCGCCATCGCCGCGGGATTCAGCTACGGCGTCGTCACCGCGCACAACGGCTGTCTGCATCTGGAGGTCGAGGTCACCGGCAAGTCCGCCCACGCCGCCCTGCCGATGACCGGCATCGACGCGCTGGAGGCGACGACGGCGATCCTCGGCGCGCTTTACGAACACCGCAAGGGTTACGCCGGCACCGTGTCGGCGGTGGGGGGCATCGGCTCGCCGCAGTTGACGGTGGGCCTCATCAAGGGCGGCATCAACACCAACGTCGTCCCGGACCGCGTGACCCTGCGCCTCGACCGCCGGATGATTCCGGAGGAGGCGCCGGAAACGGTGGAGGAGACGTTGCGCGCGGTCATCGCCGACGCGGCCACGACCTTCCCGAAGGCCCGCGTCGAGGTCCGCCGCATCCTGCTGGCCCGCCCGCTGACCCCGCTGCCCGGCACCGACCGGCTGGCCGCCGTCCTCTGCGCCCACGCCAGCCGCGTCATGGGCGAGCCGGTGGAGACCAAGGGCGTGCCGCTCTACACCGACGCGCGCCATTACTCCGACGCGGGCGTGCCCATCGCCCTGTTCGGCGCCGGCCCCCACACCATCGAGGAGGCCAACGCCCACCGCGCCGACGAGCGCCTGCCGCTGTCCGACCTGTTCAAGGCGACGGAGGTTGTGGCGCTGTCGCTGTTGGAGGTGCTGGGCGAGGGGTGAGGCTGCACTGGTGCTGACCTTGCCCCCTCCCTAACCCTCCCCCGCTGACGCAGGGGAGGGGACATGAATCTCCCTCCCCTGCGCAGCGGGGGAGGGCCGGGGTGGGGGCAATAACGCCTCCGCAACGACGAGAACGACAAGGACGACCCGCCGGTGATCATCGAGAACGATCTGAAGCTGGACTTCAAGGACGTGCTGATCCGCCCGAAGCGCAGCACCCTGGAAAGCCGCAACGACGTGGACATCGAGCGGACCTTCCGCTTCGTCCACAGCGGGCTGGAATGGACGGGCTTTCCGCTGATCGCGGCCAACATGGACGTGGTCGGCACCATGGCCGTCGCCCGCGCCCTGTCGCGCTTCGGCGCGATGACCGCGCTGCACAAGCACTATCCGGCCGAAGCCCTGATCCCCTTCTTCCGCGATGAGGACACGGCCAACGTCTTCTACTCGCTGGGCACGACGGAGTCCGACTACGACAAGTTCCAGGCGGTGAAGGCCAAGGCCCCGGTGGCCAAGCTCTGTCTGGACGTCGCCAACGGCTACACGGAACGCTTCGTGCGGGTCATCGGCCGATTGCGGACGGAGAATCCGGACATGGTCATCATGGCCGGCAACGTGGTGACCGGCGACATGACCGAGGCGCTGGTGCTCGCCGGGGCCGACATCATCAAGGTCGGGATCGGGCCGGGGTCGGTCTGCACCACCCGCAAGATGACCGGCGTCGGCTACCCGCAGCTCTCCGCCATCATCGAATGCGCCGACGCCGCGCACGGGCTGAAGGGGCAGGTCTGCGGCGACGGCGGCTGCACGGTGCCGGGCGACATCTCCAAGGCTTACGGCGCCGGTTCGGACTTTGTGATGCTCGGCGGCATGCTGGCTGGCCACGACGAGTGCGAGGGCGACATCCGCTACGAGGAGCGCGACGGGCGGAAGGTGCCGGTGGCGATGACCTTCTACGGCATGTCGTCCGACACGGCGATGCACAAGTACGCGGGCGGCGTCGCCTCCTACCGCGCGTCGGAGGGCAAGACCGTGGAGGTCCCCTACCGCGGACCGATCGACGGCACGATGCAGGAGATCATGGGCGGCGTGCGCAGCATGATGACCTACATCGGCGCCACCAAGCTGAAGGAGGTGTCGAAGCGGACCACCTTCGTCCGCGTCGGCGCGCAGCTCAACACCGTCTTCGGAGGCTGATGCCACAGGAGGTACCCTGCAACGGTACCTCCTTCTCGACCGCCCCCGCCCGGAACCACCGGCGGCTTCCACCGTTCGCAGGATGTGCGGACGGGTGGGGCGCCGGACGGCTTGCCCCCCTTGTCCGCCTTTTGGCGGGACGAGGAAGGCAGAGCTTATGCGTGATTTCGATGGAGCCGCTCCGGCTCCCACCGGACCGGCTTATGTGGGGCGGACGGACGGGCCGGCGGTTTTCGATTACCTGATCGTCGGGGCGGGTTTCGCCGGCAGCGTTCTGGCGGAACGGCTGGCGGCGGGGCTGGACAAGCGGGTGCTGCTGATCGACCGGCGCCCGCACATCGGCGGCAACGCCTACGACCATCATGACGACGCGGGCGTGCTGATCCATCGCTACGGCCCGCACATCTTCCACACCAATTCGCAGCCGGTGGCGGACTATCTGTCCCGCTTCACCAAATGGCGCCCCTACGAGCACCGGGTGCTGGCCCACGTCGACGGGCAGCTCGTCCCGATCCCGATCAACCGGACGACGGTCAACCAGCTCTACGGGCTGGCCCTCGATGAGGCCGGGGTCGCAGAATTCCTCAAGAGCCGCGCGGAACCGGTGGCCGACGTCCGCACGTCGGAGGACGTGGTGGTCGGCGCGGTCGGGCGGGAGCTGTACGAGAAGTTCTTCCGCGGCTACACCCGCAAGCAATGGGGCCTCGACCCGTCGGACCTCGACAAGGCGGTGACGGCGCGGGTGCCGACGCGGACCAACGACGACGACCGCTACTTCGGCGACAGCTTTCAGAACATGCCGCTGCACGGCTACACGCGGATGTTCGAGAACATGCTCGACCACCCGAACATCACCATTCGGCTGGGCGTCGATTTCCGCGACGTGGTGAAGGACGCGCGCTACCGCAACCTGATCTTCACGGGCCCGGTGGACGAGTATTTCGAGTACCGTTTCGGCAAGCTGCCCTACCGGTCCCTGACCTTCCGGCACGAGACGGTGGACCAGGAATGGTTCCAGCCCGTCGCCGTGGTGAACTACCCCGGCGAGGAGGTGCCGCACACCCGCATCACCGAATACAAGCACCTGACCGGCCAGACGAACCCGCGGACCAGCCTGACCTACGAATACCCGTCGGCGGAGGGCGACCCCTACTATCCGATCCCCCGCGCGGAGAACGCCGCCTTGTACCGCAAGTACCAGGAGCTGGCCGACGCGACGCCGAACGTCCATTTCGTCGGGCGGCTGGCGACCTACCGCTACTACAACATGGATCAGGTGGTGGCGCAGGCGCTGGCGCTCTACACCCGCATCGCCAAGGCCGAGGGCGCCGTGGCGGAGGGTGCGCGCGGCATTTCCGGGATCGGCGCCGCTTCGCCGGCCGCACCATCGTCCGCTCCGGTCCACAGCAGGAGGGAAGCGTCATGAAAGCGTTCGGAATGGCCCTGGCCGCCGCCGTCGTCCTCGCCATCGGCGCCAGCGTGATCCTGGAAGGCACGCTGGGCCGCACCGCCGACGAGACTTTCGCCGCCCCCTCGGTCCGGCTGAGCGAGGACAACACGGTGCAGCACCGGAACTTCATGGGTCATTGAGGGCTGCGTTTCGGGAGGAGGGGACAGCGCGTCCCCTCCCCATTCAGTCCCTTACATGTCCAGCCCGACGTCCAGGTTCGGCGCGCTGTGGGTCAACCAGCCGACCGAGATCATGTCCACGCCCGCCTCCGCGATGGCCCGCACGGTGGACAGGGTGACGTTGCCCGACGCCTCCGTCACCATGCGGCCGTCGACCATGGCGACGGCGCGGCGCAGCGTCTGCGGGTCCATGTTGTCGAGCAGGACGACGTCGACCGGCAGGGTCAGCAGTTCCTCCAACTGTGCCAGAGTGTCCACCTCGACCTCCACTTTCACCATGTGGCCGATGGCGGCGCGGACGCGCTCGACCGCCGGGCGGATGCCGCCGGCCACGGCGATGTGGTTGTCCTTGACCAGCACCGCGTCGTCGAGCCCGAAGCGGTGGTTGAAGCCGCCGCCCAGCCGCACCGCCTGCTTTTCAAGGACTCGCAGGCCGGGGGTGGTCTTGCGGGTGCAGACGATGCGGGCGCGGGTCCCCTCGACCTCACGCACCAGCGCGCGGGTGGCGGTGGCGATGCCGGACAGGCGGCCCAGGAGGTTCAGCGCCGTGCGCTCCGCCGTCAGCAGGGCGCGGGCGCGGGCCGTCACGGTGGCGATGGTGGCGCCGGGGGCCACGTCGGCGCCGTCGCCATGCTCCACCCGCAGCTCCGCCGCCGGGTCGAGCATGCGGAAGGCGGACAGGGCGACCTCCAGCCCGGCGACTCGCCCGTCCTTGCGCGCGGCCACCCGCGCCGTCGCCACGGCGTCCGCCGGGACGATGCTGTCGGTCGTGATGTCGCCGGCCCGCCCGAGGTCCTCCGCCAGAGCGGCGCGGACGATCGGTTCATAGGTCAGAGGATGGAGCATGCGGCGTCTCCGGAAAGCGGGGCGGCGGCCCCGGTCAGATCGGTGAGGGTGAAGCGATGGCGCTGCGCCGCCGGGTCCTCCTGCGGGAAGTCGGTGCGGAAATGCGCCCCGCGGCTTTCGCTGCGGGCGAGTGCTGCGTGGACGATCAGCCGCCCGGCCAGCAGGCGGTTGCGCGTCTCGCCCCAGCGGCGGACGGCGGCGAGGTCCGCCGGGCCGCCGCCGCACAGCGCGTCGAGCGCCACGGCGAGCCGGTCCAGCTTGCGCCGGGCGGTCCACAGCCCCACCCCGTCGCGCACCAGCCCGGCGCCCTGGTAGAGCGTGCGGCGGGATTCATCGGTGATGGCGTCGAGCAGGCCGGCCCCGATCTCCCCGGCGACGGCCGGGGCATCGGGCAGGGCGAAAGGCGGCAGGGGTGGCAGGTCCCGCCCGGCCACGTCGCGGGCCACCCGCGCACCGAACACCAGCGCCTCCAGCAGGGAATTGCTGGCCAGCCGGTTGGCGCCGTGGACGCCGGTGCAGGCGGCCTCGCCGCAGGCCCACAGCCCGTCCAGGCTGGTCCGCCCGGCCGAATCGGTGACCACCCCGCCCATGTGGTAATGCGCCGCCGGGGCGACCGGCACCGGCTCCTGCCACGGGTCCAGCCCATGGGCGGCGCAGAGCGCCAGCACGGTGGGAAAACCGTCCGGCTTGCCGGCCAGCGCCGGACGCAGATCCAGCCGCACCGGCTCGCCCGCCGCGACGCGGGCGCCGATGGCGCGGGCCACGACGTCGCGCGGGGCCAGTTCGGCCAGCGGGTGCTCCGCCGCCATGAAGCGGGTGCCGCGGCGGTCGAGCAGCACCGCTCCGGCGCCGCGCAACGCCTCGGTCAGCAGGGGGGCAGGGTCGGCGTCCACGGCGAGCGCCGTGGGGTGGAACTGCACGAACTCCACGTCGGCGAGCAGCGCCCCGGCCCGCGCGGCCAGCGCCAACCCGTCGCCGGTCGCCTCCGGCGGGTTGGTGGTGCGGGCGTAGGCCCCGCCGACCCCGCCGGTCGCCAGCACCACGCGCGGCGCGCGGTGGAACACCCAGCCTTCGGAATGGCAGGCCAGCACGCCGCAGACCCGCCCATGGCGCACCGCCAGATCGACGGCGAAGGCGTTGCTCTCCACCCGGATCGACGGGGTGGCGCGCACCCGCTCGGCCAGGGCGGCGACCAGGGTCGCCCCGGTGGCGTCGCCGCCGGCATGGACGATGCGCGCCGCCCCGTGCGCCGCCTCCCGCCCCAGCAGGGGCGCGCCGTCGGCGGCGCGGTCGAAGGGCAGCCCGGCGAGAAGCAGTGCCCGCACCCGCTCCGCCCCCTCGCGGGTCAGCAGCAGGGCGCGGTTCGCGTCGACGAAGCCGGCGCCGGCGGCCACCGTGTCGGCGGCGTGCGCCTCCGGCCCGTCGCCGGGACCGATGGCGGCGGCAATGCCGCCCTGGGCGTGGTTGCTGGAGCCGCCCGGCAGGTCCGGGGTCTTGGTCAGCAGCGTGACGGCGCGCGGCGCCAGATGCAGGGCGGCGGTCAGCCCAGCCATGCCGGAGCCGATGACGACCACCTCCGAATCGCGGACCGTGTAAGGGGTGGGCATGGAAAGCCTCCCGACGAGAGGGAATTATGACGAGAGCATCCCCTCTCCCGTCCCGGGAGAGGGAGGGGCCCGCCGCGACGCGGCGGGAGGGTGAGGGTACCGGCAAGGATCAGCGCCCTGATCCTCGCGCGACCCTCACCCGGCCCTGCGGGCCACCCTCTCCCGGGACGGGAGAGGGGATGGACGATGGAGGATCAGCGCGGCTTCACCGCCAGCATCCGTTCCACCGAACGGCGGGCGCGGTCGGCCACCTCCGGCGCGATGGTCACCTGCGGTTCCAGCGTGCGCAGGCTGTGCAGGATGTTCGCCAGCGTGATCTTCTTCATATGCGGGCACAGGTTGCAGGGCCGCACGAACTCCGTCTCCGGCGAGGCGGCGGCGACGTTGTCGCTCATCGAGCATTCGGTGACCATCAGCACGCGCGGCGGGCGGCGGTCCGTCACGAAATCAACCATGCGGGCGGTGGAGCCGACGAAGTCCGCCGCCTCCAGGACGTCGGGCGGGCATTCCGGGTGGGCGATGACGATCAGCTCGTCGAAGCGTCCGCGGAACTCGCGGATCTCGTCGCCGGTGAACCGCTCGTGCACCTCGCAATGGCCCTTCCAGGCGATGATCTCGACACTGGTCTGGGTGGCGACGTATTTCGCCAGATACTCGTCGGGCAGCATGATGACGCGCGGCGCGCCCAGCGATTCCACCACCTCCACCGCGTTGCCGGAGGTGCAGCAGATGTCCACCTCCGCCTTCACGTCGGCCGAGGTGTTGACGTAGGCGACCACCGGCACGCCCGGATAGCGCTCGCGCAGCAGCCGCACGTCGGCGGCGGTGATCGATTCGGCCAGCGAGCAGCCCGCCCCGGTGTCGGGGATCAGCACCGTCTTGGCCGGGTTCAGCAGCTTCGCCGTCTCCGCCATGAAATGCACGCCGGCGAGCACGATCACGTCGGCGTCGGTCTCGGTCGCCCGCGCGGCCAGCGCCAGGCTGTCGCCGACGATGTCGGCTACGCCGTGGAAGATCTCCGGCGTCTGGTAGTTGTGGGCGAGGATCACCGCGTTGCGCTCGCGCTTCAGGCGGTTGATCTCATGGACCAGCGGGGCGTGGAACGGCCATTCGACGGCGGGCATCACGCGCTTCAGGCGCTCGTAGATCGGCTGCGTCGCCGCGGCGATGTCGGGCGTGTAGGCAAGGCCGGCGGTGTCGCGCATGGCGCAGTCCTTTAATGCTCGTTGTGAGCAAAACCATAAATGCTCGATCAGAGCATATCAAGAAGAAAAGAGTGCGTTGCGCGGAACGTCGGTGATTCGTCCTACTTGGCTTCCTGGCTGCTCAGGTCCGAGGGGTTCTCGGAGCGGGTCGGCTCGTGCCCCATGTCGGGCTCGCTGGCCCATTGGTTCGGCCGCGGCACCGGGTTGCCCTGGAGGTCGGGCGGCGCCCGGCGGACGTCGGCCAGGGCCTGCTGAAGCTCCGCCCCCTGGGTTTCCCCGCTGGTGGTGGCCTTGGGCGCGCGGACACCCTGCTGGTTGGGCGGCGGCTCCTGGCTCTGCTGCACCTTGATGTCGTTGGACAGCGACTCCTTGGTGGCTTCCTGGGCGATGACGTTGCCGGTCATCAGCAGACCGGCGATCAGACCGGAGGAAATGAGGCCGGTGGACATGAAAGCGGCGAGCAAGGTGGCGGACTCCTCTGGGCAAAGGGGGGACAAGGCCGTCCCACCCACCAACAGGCGTTGGCACCAACCCTCCCGTTCACGCGTTATCAGGGGTATGGACCCGACCGATACCCCAACCCTGCCGCCCATTTTCCGGCCTTGGCCCGCCGAGGCGGACGGCCCCCTCGCCACCGCCCGCCGCTTCGCCGCGGAGGGGGCGGCGCCTGGCACGCTTGTCCACAACGGCCGGCGCGACCGGCTGGATGTGGCGGTGGTGCTGGTTCCCGACCGGCCGGACGCCGGCGACGGCCTCGCCGCCGTCACCCTGGTCGCGCTGGCCGACGCGCTGGAGGCGCTGGGGCCGCCAAACCAGACCATCCGCTTCGATGGCGCGGGCCGCCTGCTGCTGAACGGCGCGGTGGCCGGCGGCGTGACCGTCGCGCTGGGCCCCGGCGCCGAGGACGGGCTTCCCGCCTGGGCCGTGGTCGGCGCGGAGCTGGAGGTTCTCGGCGATCCGGACGATCCCGACCCGGGGCGCCACCCCGACCGCACGGCGCTGCGCGAGGAGGGTTTCGGCGACACCGACGCCGTGGCGGTGCTGGAGAGCTTCACCCGGCATCTCCTGACCTGGATCGACCGCTGGATGGATGCGGGCTTCGAGCCGGTGCGGCGGGTCTGGGAACAGCGGCTGGTCCGCAAGGCAGAGGAGACGCGGCCATGACCGGACAGGCCGAACGGCGCGGCGTCGGCATCACGGTGGAGCGCCAGCGCATCGACAACCCGTGGGTGGACGCGCGCTGGCGGGTGACCGGTGCCCTGCCGGCGCTGCCCGACCGCGCGCCCTGGACCGTGCTGGCGCAGGACGGTGAGCGCACCGGCTATTACGCGGGTGCGGCGGAGATCGTGCTCCATCCCGGCGAAACGGAGAACTATGTCGAGAATCTGAAGGGCGGCCACCCGATGCTCTACGTCATCCTGCGCCGTTGCGCAGAGGAACCGGGGCTGCGGCTGCTCGCCGTCACCGTCGATCCCGGCGAGGTCGACGCCCATTCCGACGCGGGTGACGACCTGATCGAAGCGATTCCCCTGCCGCCCGATCTCGCGGCGTGGATGCGCGATTTCGTCGCCCGCCACCACACCGAACGGCCCTTCTACAAGCGCCAGCGCGACCGCGCCGACCCGGAGGCGCTGGCCCGCCGCGCCCCCGTTGCTCAGTCTGGAAAGGATCGGCGCCATGGATGACCGTGCCGTGGAGGACGGGTCCGAAGGCTTCCTGTCCCGCTGGTCCCGCCGCAAGCAGGAGGCGCGCGCGCTTCCCGTCGAAACCCCCGAGCCGCAGGCGGAGCGGGATGCGGTGGTGAAGCCGCAGGCCGCCGCCGTTCCGCCGCCGGAACCCTTCGACCCGGAGAGCCTGCCGCCGGTGGAGAGCCTGGGCGCGGACAGCGACTACACCGGCTTTCTCGCGAGCAACGTCCCGCAGGAGCTGAAACGGCTGGCCCTGCGCAAGGCTTGGACCAGCGACCCGGTGATCGCGGGCTTCCGCGGCTTCGCCGAGTATGATTGGGACTGCAACGCCCCCGGTTACGGCAAGCTGCTCGACACCGACCGCATCGCCGACCTGCTGGACCGCATCGCCACCGATGAGAAACCGCCGGAGGAGGAGAAGGCGGAGGAGGTGGTGGTTGCTGGGGTGGATGAGGTTGAGGGGGAGGATGCACTTGCCCCCACCCCGGCCCTCCCCCGCTGCGCAGGGGAGGGGGATGATTGCGAAGCGGCGGCAGTCCCCTCCCCTGCGAAAGCGGGGGAGGGTTAGGGTGGGGGCAGCACCCAAGCACGAAGACAACCCCACCACCCCGCCTGGACTGCGCAACCTTTGAGCAATCCCGCTGTTGTCGCTGATGAGCCGGACCTTAACCGGCCACGGAAAAGGCGAAGCGGGGCAAGGGAATGGCGGAAACGGCCATCATCGACGACGCGGATCGGCTGCGGGCGCAGGCGTACGGCCTGCTGGCCCACCTGTTGGCGCGTCCGCCGTCGCGAGACCTGCTGGGCACGATCGGCGCGCTGGCCGGCGACGGCTCGCCGCTGGGGCGGGCCATCAGCGATCTGGCCGTACGCGCCCGTACGCTCGCCGACGACCCGGACGGCGAACGCCGGGCCGAGCGCGAGTACCATGAACTGTTCCTCGGGGTGACGCGCGGCGAGCTGGTTCCCTTCGCCTCCTACTACCGCACCGGCTTCCTGATCGACCGGCCGCTCGCCCGCCTGCGCGAGGACATGCAGGCGCTGGGCATCGAGCGCGCCCCCGGCGTCAGCGAGCCCGAAGACCACATCGCCGCCATCGCCGAGATCATGGGCGCGCTGGCCGCCGGAACCGTCGGAACGGCGGACGGCGAGCCGGACCTGCCGCTCCAGAAGCGCTTCTTTGAGCGCCACCTCGCCCCCTGGGCGGGGCGCTTCTTCCAGGACCTGGAGGAGGCGTCGGCGGCGCACCTCTACCGGCCCCTGGGCACCTTCGGGCGGCTGTTCCTGGACATCGAGACCAACGCCTTCGCGATGATCGCGTCCGCCCCTTCGGGCGCGCCGCGCGGGGCCGACCAGCGGGAGGGCACGATCCATGCACCGTGATGACAGCCAGAAGAAAACCGGGCTGGAACGCCGCAGCCTGCTGAAGGGCCTCGGGCTCGGTGCGGCGGGGGCCGCCGCCGCGGCCGCGACCCTGCGCGCCGCTCCGGCGGAAGCGATGGAATCGCGGCAGGAGCAGGTGAAGTCCCGCTACCGCGAGACCGAACATGTGAAGCGTTTCTACGCGCTGAACCGACTCTGACCGCGACGTTTCTTATCCAAAGGGCCGCCCCATGCTCGTCAAGCGCAACGCCGGAACCGCCGCCACCCGCGCCTCCCTGTCCCGCCGCCTGAACGGACTGTCCGCGGGCACCGCCGGGCTGGGAGAAACCGTCGACCGCCGCGGCTTCCTGAAAACCTCCGGCCTCGCCGCCGGGGGCATGGCGGCGCTGGGTGCGCTGCCCGCCGCGATGATCCAGAAGGCCGAGGCCGGGCCGACCCTGCCCAACGTCGAGGTCGTCACCCGCAAGAACGTCTGCACCCACTGCTCCGTCGGCTGCACGGTGATCGCGGAGGTGCAGAACGGCGTGTGGACCGGGCAGGAGCCGGGCTGGGAAAGCCCGATCAGCCAGGGCGCGCATTGCGCGAAGGGCGCCTCGGTGCGCGAGCTGACCAAGGGCGAGCGGCGGGTGAAATACCCGATGAAGCTGGTGGATGGCCAGTGGCAGCGCATCTCCTGGGACCAGGCCATCGAGGAGATCGGGACCAAGCTGCTGGAGATCCGCGAGCAGTCCGGGCCGGACGCCACCTTCTGGCTCGGCTCCGCCAAATTCTCCAACGAGGGGGCCTATCTGTTCCGCAAGCTGGCGGCCTTCTGGGGAACCAACAACGTCGATCATCAGGCGCGCATCTGCCACAGCACCACGGTCGCCGGGGTGGCGAACACCTGGGGCTACGGCGCGATGACCAACAGCTACAACGACATCCAGAATTCCAAGGCGCTGCTGATCATCGGCGGCAACCCGGCGGAGGCCCACCCCGTCTCGCTGCCGCACATGCTGCGCGGGAAGGAGCACAACCGCGCGCCCTTCATCGTCATCGATCCGCGCTTCACCCGCACCGCCGCCCACGCCACCGACTATGTGCGCATCCGCCCCGGCACCGACATCCCGGTCACCTGGGGCATCCTCTGGCACATCTTCGAGAACGGCTGGGAGGACAAGGAATACATCCGCCAGCGCGTCTACGGCATGGACGAGATCCGCGCCGAGGTGAAGAAGTGGGACCCCGCCACGGTGGAGCGGGTCAGCGGCGTGCCCGGCGAGCAGCTCTACCGCGTGGCGGAGGCGCTGGCGAAGAACCGGCCGTCCACCGTCATCTGGTGCATGGGCATCACCCAGAAGACCACCGGCACCGCCAACGTCCGCGCCCTGTCGATCCTGCAACTGGCGCTGGGCAACATCGGCACGGCCGGCGGCGGGGCGAACATCTACCGCGGCCACTGCAACGTGCAGGGCGCCACCGACTTCGGGCTCGACGTCTCCACGCTGCCCTCCTACTACGGGCTGGCCGAGGGGGCGTGGAAGCATTTCTGCCGCGTCTGGGACGTCGATTACGACTGGATGAAGGCCCGCTTCTCCTCAAAGGAGCTGATGGAGGCCAAGGGCATCCCGACCACCCGCTGGTTCGACGGCGTCACCTACAAGCCGGAGGAGATCCAGCAGCCGTCGCCGCTGAAGGCGATGGTCGTCTTCGGCCACGGCGGCAACACCGTGACCCGGATGCCGGAGATGCTGAAGGGGCTGGAGCAGCTGTCCCTGCTCGTCATCGCCGACCCGCACCCGACCACCTTCGCCGCCTTCAAGGAGCGCCGGAACGGCACCTACATCCTGCCGGCCTGCACCCAGTTCGAGACGGACGGTTCGCGCACCTGCTCCAACCGGTCGATGCAGTGGGGCGAGAAGGTCGTGGAGCCGATCTTCGAGTCCAAGGACGACTACACGATCATCTATCTGCTGGCCCGCAAGTTCGGCTTCGCCGACGAGATGTTCAAGCACATCACGGTGGAGGAGACCCGCCCGGTGCCGGAGGACATTCTGCGCGAGATCAACCGCGGCTGCCTGTCCACCGGCTACACCGGCCAGTCGCCGGAGCGGCTGAAGATGCACATGAAGCATCAGGCCGACTTCGACAAGATCACCATGCAGGCGACCAGCGGCCCGCTGAAGGGCGAGTATTACGGCCTGCCCTGGCCCTGCTGGGGCCATCCGGAGCTTCGCCACCCCGGCTGCGCCGTCCTCTACGACACTTCCAAGCATGTGATGGAGGGCGGCGGCGTCTTCCGCGCCCGCTTCGGGGTGGAGCGCAACGGCGTCAGCCTGCTCGCCGACGGCTCCTACTCCAAGGGGTCGGAGATCGAGGACGGCTATCCCGAATTCACCATGGCGATGCTGCGCAAGCTGGGCTGGGACAAGGACCTGACGGCGGAGGAGATGCGCGTCATCCAGGCCATCGGCGGCGACAAGGTGGACGAGGTGAGCTGGCAGACCGACCTGTCCATGGGCATCATCCGCGTCGCGATGAAGCACGGCTGCGTGCCGCACGGCAACGCCAAGGCGCGCGCCGTCGCCTGGAACCTGCCCGACCCGGTGCCGCTGCACCGCGAGCCGATCTACTCGCCGCGGCCGGAGCTGGTGAAGGAGTATCCGGCGATCGAGGACCGGCGCGACTACCGCCTGCCGCAGCTCGCCCGCTCGCTCCAGTTCAAGATCGCGGACAGCGACATCCGCCAGCGCTTCCCCTTCATCCTGACCTCCGGACGGCTGGTCGAGTATGAGGGCGGCGGCGAGGAGACCCGCTCCAACCCCTGGCTGGCCGAGCTGCAACAGACGATGTTCGTGGAGATCAACCCCAAGGACGCCGAGCGCCTGGGCATCCGCGACGGCGGCATGGTCTGGGTCTACGGGCCGGAGGACAACTCGAAGGCGCGGATGCGCGCGCTGGTGACCGAACGCATCGGCGCCGGCACGGTCTTCATGCCCTTCCACTTCTCCGGCTACTGGCAGGGCAACAGCCTGCGGGAGAACTACCCGCCGGGCACCGATCCCATCGTCCTGGGCGAGCCGGCCAACGGGGTGACGACCTACGGCTACGACCCCATGACCTTCATGCAGGAAACCAAGGTGACGCTTTGCCGCGTCGAACCGGCCTGACGCGCCGCAAGGAGGATGAGAAACCATGGCCCGCATGAAATTCCTGTGCGACGCGGAACGCTGCATCGAGTGCAACGCCTGCGTCACCGCCTGCAAGAACGAGCACGACATTCCCTGGGGCATCAACCGCCGCCGCGTCATCACGCTGAAGGACGGCGTGCCCGGCGAACGGTCGATCTCCATGGCCTGCATGCATTGCAACGACCCGCCCTGCGCCGCGGTCTGCCCGGTGGACTGCTTCTACCAGACGGCGGACGGGGTGGTGCTGCACTCGAAGGACCTGTGCATCGGCTGCGGCTACTGCTTCTACGCCTGCCCCTTCGGCGCGCCGCAGTACCCGCAGGCGACCAACTTCGGCGGGCGCGGCAAGATGGACAAGTGCACCTTCTGCACCGGCGGCCCGGAAGCGGACAACACGATGGAGGAGTACCAGAAATACGGCACCAACCGGCTGGCCGAGGGCAAGCTGCCGCTCTGCGCGGAGATGTGCTCCACCCGCGCGCTGATGGCCGGTGACGGCGAGGTTCTGGCCGACATCTACAAAGAGCGGACGGTGCGCCGCGGCTATGGCTCCGGCGCCTGGGGCTGGTCCACCGCCTATGGCCAGAACGACCGCGGCGACGCCTTCAGCCCGGGCCGCGAGGGAACGGGCGGGAGCTGAGGGGGTGGGGAAGTGATGCCCCCTCCCTAACCCTCCCCCGCTTTGCAGGGGAGGGGACAATTCTCCCTCCCCTGCAAAGCGGGGGAGGGCCGGGGTGGGGGCAAGCGTCCCCCGATCAAGCACCCCGCGAAGCGCATTTTCTCTAGGGAAGGACGCAACATGACGAAGCTCCTGCGCCCCCTGCTGGTCCTGTTCGTTCTGCTGCTCGCCGCCCCGGCGGTGCAGGCGCAGTTCTACCAGACGCCGGGGCCGACCTCGCCGACCTCGAAGGACGAGGTGCAGCTCTACCAGACGCCGGACGGCAAGCTGTCCGGGCGGGTCAGCATCCCCGACGAGAAGCTGGGCGTCCTGGTCCAGCCGGAGGGGCGGGAGTGGCGCGAGTTCCGCATGGTCTGGCTGAAGATCATCGCCGGCGCGCTGATCCTGGGGCCGATCGCGGTGCTGGCGATCTTCTACCTGATCCGCGGCACCATCCGCATCCATGGCGGCCGGTCGGGGCGTCCGGTGCCGCGCTTCAGCGGCATGGACCGCTTCGCCCACTGGACGACGGCGGTGAGCTTCCTGCTGATGGCGCTGACCGGGCTGATCCTGACCTTTGGGCGTATGCTGCTGATCCCGCTGATCGGCCACCCGAACTTCACGATGCTCGCGGAGGCCAGCAAGTACATGCACAATTTCTTCAGCGTGCCCTTCGTCCTCGGGCTGCTGATGATCTTCGTGCTGTGGGTGCGCGACAACATCCCGGAGAAGGCCGATCTGGTCTGGCTGAAGACCCTCGGCGGCGTGCTGAGCAAGTCCGGCGAGCATCCGGAGGCCGGGCGCTTCAACGCCGGCCAGAAGGGCGTCTTCTGGGCGGTGGTGTTCGGGGGCTTCGCGCTGTCGCTCACCGGCTTCCTGCTGATGATGCCCTTCGCCGTCACCGGGATCGGCGGCATGCAGATCCTGCATGTGGCGCACGGGGTGGTGGCCGCGCTGATGATCGCGCTGATCATCGGGCACATCTACATCGGCACCATCGGCATGGAGGGCGCCTTCGACGCCATGGGCAGCGGCGTGGTGGACGAGAACTGGGCCAAGGACCATCACCGCCGCTGGTACGAGGAGCAGCTCCGCAACGGGCAGGCCAACCAGGACGGGCGGCTGCGGCATCACGCGGCGGAGTGAGGCGCGGAACCTCTCGACAGGCGCGCCGGCATGACCGATCCTTCCGCGCGACGAATTGTGCGTGGGGGTGATGCATGCCGCTCGACCACCGGGAGTCGCTGTTCCGCCGCATCGCGGAGCGGCGCGACGACCTCGTCGCGCTGACCCGCGACCTGATCCGCATCCCCACCGTGAACCCGCCCGGCGACGTCTACACCGACTGCGCGGAGTTCCTCGGGCGGCGGCTGGCCGGGCGCGGCTTCCAGGTGGAGTATGTGCGGGCCGACGGGGCGCCGGGCGACAGCGACCGCTACCCGCGCACCAACGTCGTTGCCCGCATCGAGGGGCGCGAGCCCGGCCCCTGCGTGCACTTCAACGGCCACATCGACGTGGTGCCCGCCGGCCAGGGCTGGACGGTCGATCCTTTCGAAGGCGTCGTGAAGGACGGGCGCGTCTACGGCCGCGGCGCCTGCGACATGAAGGGCGGCATCGCCGCGTCCATCATCGCCGTCGAGTCCATCCTTGAATCGGGCATCCCCTTCCCCGGCGCGCTGGAAATCTCCGGCACGGTGGACGAGGAGTCCGGCGGCTACGGCGGGGTCGGGCATCTGGCGACGCTCGGCTACTTCTCCCGCCCACGGGTGGACCACGTCATCATCCCGGAGCCGCTGAACGTGGACCGGGTGTGCATCGGCCACCGCGGCGTCTGGTGGGCGGAGATCGAGACGAAGGGCCGCGTCGCCCATGGCTCCATGCCCTTCCTCGGCAACTGCGCGGTGCGTCACATGGGCGCCGTGCTGCACCGGATCGAGACGGAGCTGATCCCCCGCTTGGCCGCCAAGCGCACGACTATGCCGGTGGTCCCGGAGGGGGCGCGGCAATCCACCCTGAACATCAACGCCATCCATGGCGGCCAGCCCGAGGACCATGGCGGCCTGCCCAGCCCGATGGTGCCCGACCGCTGCCGCATGGTCATCGACCGCCGCTACCTGATCGAGGAGGACCCGGAGGAGGTGCGGGCGGAGATCGTCAGCATTCTGGAGGGTCTGCGCCGCGAGCGCCCCGGCTTCGACTACGAGCTGCGCGAGGTTCTGGCCTTCCTGCCCACCCTGACCGACGCCGACGCGCCGGTGGTGCGGGCGGTGGGGGCGGCCATCGAGACGGTGCTGGGCCGCCCGGCGGCGCAGGTGGTGTCCCCCGGCACCTACGACCAGAAGCACATCGCGCGGGTCGGGCATCTGAAGGACTGCATCGCCTACGGCCCCGGCATCCTCGACCTCGCCCACCAGCCGGACGAGTATGTGGACATCGACGACATGGTCCATTCCGCGCAGGTCATGGCGATGGCCGCCCTGTCGCTGCTGCGGCGGGAGGTGTAGGGTCGCGGTCGTGGCAACAACGGCTGGCGGGAAGCGCACGCGATGTCGGACCTGAAGCTCAACCTCGGCTGCGGCGACACGCGGCTTGCCGGTTATGTGAACGTGGACAAGTACGGCACCTTCGGGCCGGACATCGTGGCCGACCTGGAGGTCGTGCCCTGGCCGTTCGAGGAGAGCAGCGTCGCCGACGTCCAGCTCATCCACGCGCTGGAGCATATGGGCCAGACGACCGAGGGCTTCCTGAACATCATGAAGGAGCTGTACCGCGTCTGCCGCCACGGCGCGCGGGTCACCATCAAGGTGCCGCACCCGCGCAGCGAGGGCTATCTCGGCGACCCGACCCACGTCCGCCCGATCACGCCCAACGTGCTGAGCCTGTTCTCGATGGAGGAGAACCGGAAGTTCATCGAGCGCGGCTGGCCCAACACCCGGCTGGCCATGCATCTGAACGTCGATTTCCGTACGCTGTCGATCACCTACGCCCCGACCCCTCGCTGGCATCAGAAGCTGGCTTCCGGGGAGGTGACGAACCAGCAGGTGATGGAGGCGATGGAAAGCCAGAACAACGTCATCGACGAGATCGCCATGGTCCTGGAGGTGGTGAAGGCCGCCGCCTGAACCCGACCTCCCCGAACCCGACCTCCTTGAACCCGACCGGCTTGACGGGCGGGGGCGGGTCCCTTAGCTTGCGAATGTTCCCTGGGGGGCCTCGCTAGGAGGCTGAGACTCCGCCGGTCCGGCGCTTTCATCCGGACAACGCGGTGACCCATCGAACCTGATCCGGGTCATACCGGCGTAGGGACGGGACTGAAGGGCGGCACGGCGTACCCCCATTCCATCCAGACACCGCTTGTCCCGGCAACAGTTTGCTGGCGCTGCAAAAGGTGTGTCCGGACGTGACCGAAGCCCGACTTGTCGAAGACCTGCTGGCCTTCATCGCCGCCGGAGAGGCGGACGAGGAGGCGTTCAACCGCATGGCGCTGGCCGTCTTCGCCCACCAGTTCGAGACCAACGCCCCCTACCGCCGCTTCGCCACCCAGCGGGCGCGCACCCTGCGCACGGTGAAGAGCTGGCGCGACGTGCCCGCCGTGCCGATCAGCGCCTTCAAGGACCTGACGCTGAGCGGACGCCCGCCGGAGGAATGCCCGCACGTCTTCATGACCAGCGGCACCACCAAGGGCGTGCGGGGCAAGAGCCACCACCCGACGCTGGCGGTCTACGACCGCTCGATGACCGTCAATTTCCGCCGCCGCTTCATGGCCAATCCTTACGGGGGTGACCATGACCGGCTGCGCATGGGCATCCTGTTCCCGACCGAGCAGGCGATGCCCAACTCCTCGCTCGCCCATTATCTGGCGCTGGCCAGGAGCGAATTCGGGACAGCGGACAGCCGCTATTTCGTCTCCGATGCCGGGCTGGACGTGGATGGGGCCATCGCGGCGCTGTCCCGCGCCGAGGAAACCGGCGAACCCTATGCGCTGCTGGGGGCAAGCTTCAGCGTCGTGCATCTGATGGACGCGCTGGCCGAGCGGGGGCGGAGCTTTGCCCTGCCGACGGGCAGCCGCATCCTCGACACCGGCGGCTTCAAGGGCCAGTCGCGCGAGATGGCGGCGGAGGAGTTCTACGGCCGCCTGTCCGCCACCTTCGGCGTGCCGCGCCGGCTGTGCATCAACATGTACGGCATGACCGAGCTGAGCACCCAGTTCTACGACGACGGCAACGAGACCTGCCCATCGGTGAAGTCCGGCCCGCACTGGATCCGCAGCCGTGTCATCAACCCCCTGACCGGGCAGGAGGTGCCGCGCGGCAGCGTCGGCGTGCTGGTCCATCACGATCTGGCCCATTTCAACTGCGCCTCGGCCATCCTGACCGAGGATGCGGGGGTGGAGGTGGAGGGCGGCTTCCAGCTTCTCGGCCGGGCCGACGGGACGGACGCCAAGGGCTGCTCCATGGCGGTCGAGGACTTCCTCAAAGCGGCGCGGGCCTCCTGATGGAGCGCGCCGGGCATCTGCCGGGGCTGTCCGCCGACGCGGTGGGTTGGCGGACGCTGACCTTCCGGCGCGGCGCAGAGACTCTCGACGTGGCGGTGCCGGTGCTGAGCGAGGCGCAGATCGCCGAGCTGGCGGCGCGGGTGCGGACGAACGCGCGGACCTATCTGAGACGCCGCACCGTCGCGGAGATCGCCGCCATCATCGACCGCGCCGTCGCGCGGCTGCTCGACCGCGACGACCCGTGGCGGCAAAAGGCGGAACGGCTGCTGCCTCTGGTCACCGGCTACGACGCGGAGATGGTCCGGCTGGGGCTGACCGGCTATCTGAAGACCTTCCGCGGGCCGGAGCTTCGGAAGTTCATCGCGGAGGATTTCGCCAACCCGGCGTTGCTCGACGATTTCCAGCCGATGCCCAAGGGCGGCTTCGCCCGTGCCTTCGGGCCGGAGCTTCTGCTGCACGTCTGGGCGGGCAACGTGCCGGGCCTGCCGCTGTGGAGCCTGATTTCCGGCCTGCTGGTGAAGGCCGGTACTGTCGGCAAGCTGCCGAGCGCCGAGCCGCTGTTCGCCGGCTGGTTCGCGCAGATCCTGGCGGAGATCGACCCGGAACTGGCCGGCTGCATCGCCATCGTCTGGTGGAAGGGCGGCGACGAAGCGGCGGAGCGGGCGTGGCTGACCCGCGCCGACACCGTGGTCGCCTATGGCGGCAACGACGCGCTGGAGGCCATCCGGGCGCGGGTGCCGATCACCACGCGCTTCCTGCCCTACGGGCACAAGATCAGCTTCGCCATGGTCGCCCGCTCCGCGCTCGACGCCGGGAAGGCGGGCGTGGTGGCGCGGCAGGCGGCCTACGACGTGGCGCGCTACGACCAGCAGGGCTGCTATTCGCCCCAAACCTTTTTCGTGGAGCGCGGCGGGCGGGTGTCGCCGCGCGAATTCGCTGGCTATCTGGCGCACGAGCTGGACGCCCTTGGCAGCAAATTCCCGCGCCGCCCCCTGTCGATGGGCGAGGCGGGCAGCGTCGCGTCCTGGCGCAACGCGGAGGAGACGAAGGGCTTTGCCGACCCCGGCCGCGCCCTGCTCGGCGATCCGGCGGGAAGCTGGGCGGTCGCCTACACCGACGCGGCGGACGGCCTGAGCCCTTGCGGGCTGAACCGCACGGTGACGGTGGTGGCGGTGGACCGGCTGGCCGATGCGGTGCCGGGGCTGGCGCCCTACCGCGCCTTCCTCCAGACCGTGGGCATCGCCGCGGCACCGGAGGAGCTGTTCGCGCTCGCCGGGGCGCTGGGGGCGGTCGGGGTCACGCGCCTCTGCGCGCTCGGCCGCATGACCGCGCCGGAGGCGGGCTGGCACCATGACGGGCGGTTCAACCTGCTGGACCTCGTCACCATGACCGAGATCGAAGGCTCGGCGGAACGGGCGGCGGACGCTTTCGCCCCCTACACGGATTGAGGCGCCCGGCTATGAGCTTCGTCAGCATCGAACAGGCCGGCTACGGCGTCCCGAGCGGCGCCACCATCCTGGACCGCATCGACTGGACCATCGAGGAGGGCGAGTTCCACGCGCTGGTCGGGCGCAGCGGCTGCGGCAAGACGACCCTGCTGAAGCTGGTCGCAGGCCTGCTCGCCCCCTCCACCGGAACCGTCCGCATCCAGGGGGAGCCGGTGCGGGGGCCGGGCGCCCAGGTCGGCTTCGTCTTCCAGGCGCCGACGCTGCTGGACTGGCGGACGGTGCTCGACAACCTGCTGCTTCCCGTCTCGCTGACGCGCCGCCCGCAGCCGGCGGACCGCCGCAAGGCGGAGGAGCTGCTTGACCTCGTCGGGCTGTCCGGCCTCGAAGGGCGCTACCCCAGCCAACTGTCGGGCGGGCAGCAGAGCCGCGTCGCGCTGGCCCGCGCGCTGGTCACCGAGCCGCCGCTGCTCCTGCTCGACGAGCCCTTCGCCGCGCTCGACGCCATCACGCGGGAGGAGTTGCAGAACGACCTGCTGAAGCTCTGCGCCCGGCACCGCACCACCGTCCTGTTCGTCACCCACGACATCGCGGAGGCGGTCTATCTGGCCGACCGGGTGGCGGTGATGGAGGGCGGGCGCCTGCGCCACGCCTTGCCGGTGCCGCTGGCCCGCCCGCGCGGGCGCGACGTCCGCTACAGCCCGCGCTTCAACGCCCTGTGCCTGGAGCTTCGCCGCGTCATGGACGGCGCGGACTCCGGCGTGGCGCTGGAGCGCGCGTCGTGATGGTGCGCGCCGCCTCGGCCCTGCTGCTCGTCCTGTTCCTGGCGGGGTGGGAGGTCTATTGCCGGGTGGCGGGGGTGTCCGCGCTGGTCGTGCCCCTGCCCTCGGCGGTGCTGCGCACGCTGTGGGACGGGCTGGCCGGCGGCTATCTGCTGCCGCATCTCTGGGTCACCACGGCGGAGATGGCGATGGGCCTCGCCGTCGGCTGCACCGTCGGCTTCCTCGCCGGGGTGCTGCTGGCCGAGGTGCCGGTGCTGCGCCGCCTCTTCTACCCTTACATTCTCGCCAGCCAGGTGGTGCCGAAGCTGGCGCTGGGGCCGCTGTTCATCGTCTGGTTCGGCTTCGGCATGACCTCCACCGTCGTCATCACGGCGCTGATCTGCTTCTTCCCGCTTTTGGAAAACACCATGACCGGCCTCCAGCAGGTCGATCCCAACAAGCGGGAGCTGTTCCGGATGCTGCGGGCGACGCGCCTGCAAACCCTGCTGCGCCTCAAGATTCCCTCCGGCCTGCCGGTGATCCTGGCGGGCCTGCGCGTCGCCGTGGTGCTGGCGCTGGTCGGCGCCGTCGTCGGCGAGTTCATCGGGGGCCGGCAGGGGCTGGGCGCCTCGATCATCGCGGCGCAGGGGATGATGGATTCGACCATGATGTTCGCCCTGTTCATCGTCATCACGGTGCTGGGCATGATCGTTTATCAGGCCGCCGCCGGGCTTGAGCGGTGGCTGCTGCGCCGTCCGTGGAAAGGATAATCACACGATGTTCGGGTTCCTGCGCACTTTGGGTGCCGTCGCCGTTTCCGCCTTCCTGTTGTCCTCCCCCGCGCTGGCGCTCGACAAGGTGACCGTGGCGGGCTGGAGCCAGCCGATCAGCGAGATCACCAACCTGCTGGCCGAGCCGGACAAGGGCTTCTTCAAGGCCAAGGGGATCGATCTCGGCTATGTGCCGGGAACCGGCGGCGGCTCGGCCATCCAGAACATGCTGACCGGTCAGGCCGACGTGGCCTTCACCGACCCGGCCTCCTTCTACCTCGCCCTCGACAAGGGCGAGAAGCTGATCGCCATCTACAACATCTACCCGCAGAACGTCTTCAACGTGGTGTCGCCGAAGGAGCGCAACATCACCAAGCCCGAAGACCTCAAGGGCAAGCGCATCGGCGTCTACAGCCTGTCCAGCGGCACCCGCCAGAACCTCCAGGTGCTTCTGCATCAGGTGGGGCTGAGCGAGAAGGACGTGACCATCGAGGTGACCGGCCTCCTGAACTTCGCCCCCGTGATCCAGGGACAGGTCGACGCCACCGCGGCGACCGACACCGGCCTCCATGTCGGGATGCAGAAGGGGCTGAAGGACATCAACGTCATCGAGGTCAAGGACACGCTGAACCTGCCCAGCGACATCTTCGTGGTGACGGAGGAGACCTACCGCACGAAGAAGGACGTGCTGAAGCGCTTCCTCGCCGCCTACCGCGACAGCGCCGCCTGGATGATCGCCGAGCCGGAGGAGGCCGCCCGCCTCGCCGTGACCCGCGCCATCAACGGTCGCGACGAGGCCACCAACCTCGCCATCATCAAGTTGCGCAACGCCTCCAGCGTGTCGGAGACGACCAAGGCCAAGGGCCTCGGCCACTTCGATCCGGCGCTGATGCAGAAGGGCGCCGACACCTTCAAACAGCTCGGCCTGATCGCGGCGGACCTCGACATGGGCACGCTGGTCCGGTCCGACCTGATCCCCGAATAAGGCGCGCCGGGCCATGGATTTCCGCGACAAGACCGTCCTCGTCACCGGCGCCAGCCGCGGCATCGGCGCCGCCATCGCCAAGGCCTTCGCGGCGGAGGGGGCGGCGGTCGCCGTCAACTACCTCAGCAACGCGGAGGCCGCCGAGGCGGTGGCGATGGCTTGCCGCGCGGCGGGCGGCGACGCCTGGGCGGTGCAGGCCGACGTGACCGACGCCGAGGCGGTCAACCGCATGGTCGAGCGCACGGCGGAGGAGTTCGGCAAGATCGACGTGGTGGTCAACAACGCCTTCCGCCCCTACGCCTTCGACCCGGAGAAGCGCAAGCTGTTCTGGGACACCGACTGGGCGGACTACCGGGGGCAGGTGGACGGGGCGCTGCTCGGCACCTACAACGTCTGCCGCGCGGTGTTGCCGGTGATTCGGCGGCGGCCCGGCGGCAGCATCGTGAACATGGCGACCGACCTCGTCGCCCGGCCCACCGTGCCCTACCACGACTACACGACGGCCAAGGCGGCGCTGGTCGGCTTCAGCCGCAATCTGGCGGTGGAGCTGGGGCCGCTGGGCATCCGCGTCAACTGCGTGGCGCCGGGGCTGGTCTACCCCACCGACGCCAGCCGGACGACGAAGGAGGACGTGAAGGACGCCATCGTCGCCCAGACCCCGCTGCGCCGCATCGCCACGCCGGAGGACGTGACCGGTCCGGTGCTGTTCCTGGCGTCCAGCTGGAGCCGGTACATGACGGGGCAGGTGCTGTATGTGGACGGGGGGTTGGTGATGGGGTGAGCGCTGGCGTGGTTGCCCCCCTCCCGACCTCCCCCCGCTTCGCAGGGGGAGGAGCTTAGCCCTCCCCTGCGTTAGCGGGGGAGGGTTGGGTGGGGGCCCGTCGCAACCACTTCCCCCGCTACTCCAACGCGATCTCCCCCTTGATCTCATGCTCCAGCCCGATACCCTCGACGGTCAGCACGACGCGGGCCTGGAGCGTCTCGTTGCCCTTCAGCTTCCCGGACTCGATCGCTTCGGTCACGGCGCGCTCGATCTCGCGCTGCGAGGTGACGCCGACGACCTTCAGGTACTTCCGGATGCCCATGTTGAAGGTGTCGTGGTCCATGATGCTCCTCCCTCTCTGATCGCTCCCGAAGACAACCGTCGCGGCAACGCTTTGTCCCGCCCCATCAGTCGTCGTCGTACAGGCCACGGGCGGCGTCGCGGTGGCAGGCCTCGCAGTTGGCTTTGGACAGCACGTCCTTGCGCAGCCAGACCTCCGGGCGGAAGCGGTGCTCGCGCAGCCACCAGCGCTGTTCGGTGATCCGCAATAGCGTCGGGTCGCCGCGCCCGGCCGCGTTGCCGGTCAGATAGGCGCGGATCTCCGCTGCCGGACCGGGCGGCAGGCTGGCCTTCTCGCCGAAATGATCGTCCAGCCCGTCCATGATGCGGGTCCAGCTTCCCGCCGGCAGCAGGCCGGGCTGGAAGGCCATGTGGCATTCCCCGCATTCCTTGCGGGTGGCGTCGTTGGTCACCGGCGGGACGCGCTCGAATTCATTCGCGGAAACGGCGGCGCCGGACAGCAGCAGGAGAACGGTCGCGGCGGCGAGGCGGCGGGGCATGGCGGGGCTCCTCATTGGCCGGCGAGGTAGGTGATGAAGTCGCCCTTCTCCTGCGCCGTGCAGGCGCGGCCGAGGACGTTGGGGCAATCGCGGTCGAAGCGCTTTTCCACCTCCGCGGGGTCGGTGAAGCGCTTGGGGTTGGCGGAGACGGCCATCGGCTCGATCCCGCGGCCGGTCCGCTGGTGGCGGCCCTGGGCGGCGGGATCGGGGGTGTGGCAGGCGGCGCAGGCGTTGGTCTCCGGCTTGCCGCCGCTGTGCGGGCCAAGATAAAGGGCGCGCCCGCGCTCGGCGGAGAAGCCGGCGAAGGCGGGCGACTGGGCTTTCGCCTGGGCGGCGTAGCCGTCGAGCAGGGCGGTGCGCGCCGGGTTCGCGGTGGCGGCGATGGCCCCGCCCACGGCGAAGACGGCCAGCGTCGGAAGAAGGAAGCGGATCATGGGGCGATGACCTCGTGGCGGGTGTGGGAGCGGGCGCGCCAGCCGGCGGCTTTCTTCAGGCCGAGCAGCGCCAAGACCAGGGCGACATGGGCCAGCACGACGGGCAGGGAGGCCTCGCCCAGCGCCTCGTGCAGCTTCTCGAACGGGACGACGAAGTCGGCGACCGCTCCGCTGAGCGCGGCGGCGCCGACCACGGCCAGCAGCGCCAGCGCCATCCAGGCGAGCAGGGGGCTGCGCTGCCCCCAGGCCCGCGCCTCGCCCATGGCGGCGCGGCGCAGCCAGTCCAGCGTGGCGGCACGGGACGGGCGGGGCAGGCGCAGCGGCCCCACCGGCGTCAGCACCCCAGCCAGCAGCCGCACCGCCAGAGCGGCCAGCGCCGTGTAGCCGGCGAACTGATGCATGGCGTAGGTGTCCTCGTCCCCGGTCAGGTAGGCGACGATGAAGGCGCCCGACAGCGCGGCGTGAAAGGCGAACAGGAACAGCAGCCGCCCCGGTGTGCGGCGCGGCTTCGCGGGGCGGGGGTCAGTCGACGTCATGATCGCCCCCCGCGATGGCGGCGGCCAGCGTCCAGGCGGTGCGGGTCATGCCGCCCCCGCCGGAGGCCATGGACTGGAAGGCGAAGGCCGCCACGGCGATGACGAGCGTCGCGGCGGCGGTGTGGGTCAGTATTCTGCGGATCATCGACATCTCCAGAGCATCCGTTCGTTGCCGCGGAGACTGCGCCGTTCCCGCTGAACGCAGCCTGAGCGGTTCGTTCAGGTGCCGTTCAGCCCGCTTTGTGCTAACTGGGAACGTCCTTTCGCCCGCCGGTTCCGACCATGAACGCCGTCCGCACCGTCCTGCTGTCCCTCGTCCTCCTCGCCGCTGCCCTCCCTGGCGCCACTCTGCCGGCGGCGGCCGATGACGACCGCGACCATGAGCGGGCGCGTGAGGCGTTCCGCTCGGGCCGGGCGATGCCGCTGGAGGCCATCCTGGCGCGCGCGCAGGCCGATTTCCCCGGCGACATCCTGGACGTCGAGTTCGAGGACGAGGACGGGCAGATCGTCTACGAGATCAAGACCATCACCGCCGAAGGCCGGGTCCTGAAGCTGAAATACGACGCCGCCACCGGCGACCTGCTGCGGGTGCGCGGGCGCAACGGGAAGGGCGAGGGCGGCCATCATGGGAAGAGGTGAGCGTCATGCGCCTGCTCGTCGTCGAGGATGATCCGGCGCTCGCCCAGCAGCTCGCCGAGCGGCTGGAGGGCGAGGGCTACGCCGTGGACCGCGCCGCCGACGGCGAGGAGGGGCAGTTCCTCGGCGAGACGGAGCCCTACGACGCCATCGTGCTCGACCTCGGCCTGCCGCGGGTGGACGGGCTGACGGTGCTGCGCTCCTGGCGCGCGGGTGGGATCGCCACGCCGGTCATCATCCTGACCGCCCGCGGCGCCTGGACGGAGAAGGTCCAGGGCATCGACGCCGGGGCCGACGACTATCTGGCCAAGCCCTTCAGCATGGAGGAGCTGCTGGCCCGCATCCGCGCGCTGATCCGCCGTTCCAAGGGGCACGCCTCGGCGGAGATCGCCTGCGGCGGGGTGGTGCTGGACACCCGCTCGGGCCGGGTCACGCTTGACGGGCAGACGGTGGATCTGACCGGGCACGAGTTCCGCGTGCTCGATTACCTGATGCACCGCAAGGGGCAGCTCGTCTCGCGCACGGAGCTGACCGAACACATCTACGCCCAGGATTTCAACCGCGATTCCAACACCATCGAGGTCTTCGTCGGCCGCCTGCGCCGCAAGCTGGGCGCCGACCTGATCAAGACCGTGCGGGGGCTCGGTTACAAGCTGGAGGCGCCGTGAAGCGGGGTGGGCGGCGGCTGACCGGGTCGCTGCGCTTCCGCCTGCTGGCCGGGGCGGCGGTGTGGATCGCGCTGGCCCTGGCGCTGGCCGGGCTGGTGCTGTCCGGCCTGTTCCGCGACCATGTGGCCCGCCGTTTCGAGGCGGAGCTGACCAACCATCTCGACCAGCTCGCCGCGCTGACCGAACTGGGGGCGGACGGCGCGCCGGTGCTGCGCCAGCCGCTCAGCGACCCGCGCTTCCGCCGGCCGCTGTCGGGGCTCTACTGGCAGGTCGGGCCGGGGGACACGCCCCTCCTGCGCTCCCGCTCGCTGTGGGACGAGGCGCTGCCCCTGCCGCCGGACGAGGTCGCCGACGGCGACATCCACCGCCACAGCGTCGTCGGCCCCGCCGGACGGCAATTGTCGGTGCTGGAACGCGCCGTGACTTTCCCCAACGGAGCCGCACCCCTGCGCATGGCGGTGGCGCAGGACGAGGCGGAGCTGCGGGCGGTGGTGGCGGACTTCAACCGGGTGCTCTGGCTGTCGCTGGGGGCGCTGGCGCTGGCGCTGATCGCCGCGGCGGTGGTCCAGGTGTCGGTGGGGCTGCGCCCGCTGGTGCGGTTGCGCGCCGAGCTGGCCGCGGTGCGGGCCGGGCGCCGGAAGCGCTTCGGCGGGGACTCCCCGCGCGAGGTGCAGCCGCTGCTCGACGACCTGAACGCCCTGCTGGACCATTCGGAGGAGGTGGTGGTGCGGGCGCGGCTCCAGGCCGGCAACCTTGCCCACGCGCTGAAGACCCACCTCGCCGTGCTGGCGAACGAGGCGGAGGGGGAGGCGGCCGCCCGGCGGGTGGCGGAGATGCGCCGCCATATCGACCACCACATGGCCCGCGCCCGCGCCGCCGCCGCCCGTGGCCTGCCCGGCGTCGCCACCCCGGTGGCCGACAGCGCCGGGGCGCTGGCGCGGGTGCTTGAGAAGCTCCAGGGGGGAGGACGGGTGACGGTCACCGTCCGCGTCCCGCGCGAGCATGTCTTCGCCGGGGAGCGCGAGGACCTCGACGAGATGCTGGGCAACCTGCTGGACAACGCCATGAAGTGGGCGGGGTCGCGGGTGGAGGTCGCGTCGCGGCTGGAGGCGGGCGGCATGCTGGCGGTGGTGGTCGAGGACGACGGGCCGGGCCTGCCCGCCGACCGGCGGGACGCCGTGCTGGCCCCCGGCGTGCGGCTGGACGAAAGCACGCCGGGCAGCGGCCTCGGCCTTGCCGTGGTGCGCGACGTGGCGCGGCTCTACGGCGGTGACCTGCGGTTGGGCGATTCGCTGCTCGGCGGCCTGCGGGTGGAGCTGGTGCTGCCGGCGGCGGCGCCCTCCTGACCGGCGCAACATTACCGTCACATCTCCGCGCTGGCGGCGGACCGTCCCTTGTGGTCTGAATGGCGCCCCTTCGCGTGCTCCGGAGACGACGCATGACCCAGGCGGACAGCGCCAACGCACCCGGTGCGGACACCGCCGGCCACGGGGTGGGCCTGTGGGAGGCGGTGCGCGTCTGGGCGCGGATCGCGGCGCTGAGCTTCGGCGGGCCGGCCGGCCAGATCGCCATGATGCACCGCGTCGTGGTGGACGAGAAGAAGTGGATCGGGGAGGAGCGATTCCTCCACGCCCTGAACTACTGCATGCTGCTGCCGGGACCGGAGGCGCAGCAGCTGGCCGTCTACATCGGCTGGCTGATGCACCGGACGGTGGGCGGGTTGATCGCCGGAATCCTGTTCATCCTGCCCGGCGTGCTCGCCATCATGGCGCTCAGCCTGCTCTACGCGACGCTGGGGCACACCGGGGCGGTGCAGGGGCTGTTCTTCGGGCTGAAGGCGGCGGTGCTGGCCGTCGTGCTGGAGGCGGTGGTCCGCGTCGGGCGGCGCACGCTGAAGAACGGGGCGATGGTCGCCCTGTCGGCGGCGGCCTTCCTGGCGATCTTCGCCTTCGACGTCCCGTTCCCCCTGATCATCCTGACCGCCGCGCTGATCGGGTTGGCCGGGGCGCGGCTTGGCGTCTCCGCCTTCCGGCCGATGCCGCACGGGCCGGACCCGTCCACGCACGGGAGCAGTTTGCTGGGCGAGGGGACGCCGGACCACGCCCGCCCCTCCACCGCTTGGTCGCTGCGGGTCGGGGCGGTGTGCCTCGCCCTGTGGCTGGGGCCGGTGCTGGCGCTGCTGGTGACACTGGGGCCGGACAACACGTTCACGGGCATCGCCGTCTTCTTCTCCAAGATGGCGGTGGTGACCTTCGGCGGCGCCTACGCCGTGCTGGCCTATGTGGCGCAGCAGGCGGTGGAGACCTACGGCTGGCTCCATCCCGGCGAGATGCTCGACGGGCTGGGCATGGCGGAGACGACGCCGGGGCCGCTGATCATGGTGGTGCAGTTCGTCGGCTTCCTCGGCGCGCTGCGCGATCCGGGAGCGCTGCCGCCGCTGCTGGCCGGGGTGCTGGGCGGGCTGCTGACCACCTGGGTGACCTTCGTGCCCTGCTTCCTGTGGATCTTCCTCGGCGCGCCCTATGTGGAGGCGCTGCGCGGCAACCGGATGCTCGGCGCCGCCCTGTCGGCGATCACCGCGGCGGTGGTCGGGGTCATCCTGAATCTGGCGCTGTGGTTCGCCCTGCACACGCTGTTCGCCCGGCTGGAGCCGGTGTCGGTCGCCGGCATGGCGCTGGACCTGCCCGTTCTCGCCAGCGTCAACCTGCCGGCGCTGGCGCTGACCGTGGCGGCGGTGCTGGCGGTGTTCCGCTTCAAGGCGGGGATGCTGCCCACCCTGGGCGCCTGCGCGCTGGCCGGCGTGGCGCTGCGCATGGCGGGCGTAGCCTGAGGCGACGGTGTCGCCGCAGGCCGCGCCGGGGCCGGCTCAATGCATGTCCTGAACCTGGGCGATGCGTTCGGTGATTCCTTCGAGGCGGCGGGACAGCTGGTCCTCGTCCTCCGGCGCGATCTGGCCCTTGCGTTGGGCAAGCCGCAGGGCCGCTTGCGCCTCCTCCAGGCAATCGAGCGTGTGACGCACGTAGTCGTGTTGGGCCATGCCCCCATCCTCCTCAACCGTTCTGCAACCAAAGCGAAACAGACCGGTACGGATGGGGTTCCCTCCTTTGGCGGGGCCTATCCCGGTCGGACAGATCGGGCGGCGAGAGCCTTGCCTGGAATTTTCCCGCAAAGATCGTGGGGGAATTCAGAAATCCAGGTCGGCGTAATGGCGCGGCGGCGGGCAGCCGGGGATGCTGTCGGACAGCAGGCCGCGGAAGCTGGGGCGCGACTTGATGCGGGCGTACCAGTCCTTGGCCTCCGGCACCTTGTCCCACGGCACGTTGTCCACGTAGTCGACGCAGGACAGCGCCGCCGCCGCCGCGATGTCGGCCACCGTGAAGGCGGAGCCGGCCAGCCAGGGGCGGCGTTCCGACAGGAAGGCGATGTATTCCATGTGGTACTGGATGTTCGCCAGACCGGCGCGGATCGCCGGGGCGTAGGGGTGGCCCTGGCCGGACAACCGCTTGATCAGCTTCTCGCCCACCAGATTCTCGGTCACCTCGCGGTCGAAGGTCCGGGTGAACCAGTCGACGATCCGGCGCACCTCGGCGCGGGCCGCCACCTCCCGCGGCATCAGCGCCATGTCGGGATAGGCCTCCTCCAGATACTCCAGCACGGGCAGCCCGCCGGCCACGACGGTTCCGTCCTCCTCCACCAGCACCGGCGGCTCGCCGGCGGGGTTGAGCATCAGGAAATCCTCGCGCCGTTCCCACGGCTTCTCGATGACCGAATCGAAGGGAAGACCCTTCTCGGCCAGCATCACCCGCGCGACGCGGGACAAGGGATGGAGGGGGTGGTGATGGAGTGTCCGCATGCCGGGCCGGACTGTAGCGTATGGGGAGCGTGGAAAACAGTCTGCGCTTTGGCCTGTGACGCCGCTCCTTCGGCTTATGGATTAACCGTGCCGAGAGGGTGTCAAAGGGCGGATTTGCGGTAGACCACCAGGGGGGCGGCGTCGCCCTCCGGACCGGCGTCGGGAACCGGGGTCCAGCCGTTGTGCTCGTAGAAGGCGCGGGCCGCCGCGTTGCGCGAGGCGCAGGCCAGTTCGGCGGAACCGCGCAGCAGGGTCAGCGCCTCGCGCAGCAGCGCGCTGCCGATGCCCCTCCCGCGCCACAGCGGGGCGATGAACAGGTTGTGGATGAAGCGGTCCGCCACATCGACAGAGATGAAGCCGACCACGCCGCCGCCGGCTTCCGCCACCAGCACCTCTTCCCCGTCCACGCAGTCGTAATAGTCGTCCAGGCCGAACCGGTCCTCGGGTTGCCAGGAAAAGGCGGCGCGGCGTCCGTGCAGGAAGATGTCCGCGCAGCGCGGCCCGTCGGCCGCCGTGGCGAAGCGAATGTCGATGCGCAAGCCGTCCTCTGCCGGCATGACGCCCTCCCGTGTGGTTGCGGATGCTCCCAGGCGGTCCTAACAACCCATTCCGCTCCAGATTATTCCCAACCAGACTATTCCAGCAACCGGCGCCCTGAAAAGGACGCCCGTGCCACAGCGGGCGTGAAAAACGGCGGCCCGGTTACCCCGGACCGCCGTTCGCGTATGCACAATCGACCTGAGACTTAGTGCTTGGGTCTTACTCCGCCGAGATGGCCTTCGGCAGATGGACCGGGACTTCCAGACGGTTGAGCATTTCCTTCGGAACCACCTGCCAGAACTTGGTCACCTCCCGCGCCCAATCGTTGAGGATCTCGGCGGCGAAGCGGCTCTGCGTCTCCGCCACGTGCTCCTCGATCAGGTGCTTGAGCTGGCTCTCGTAATGGCCGACCTCGATGCGCTGGAAGATCACGCTCTCGTCGTTGATGTAGAGCGGCAGGCTGTCGTCCAGGTCGTAGACGTAGGCCATCCCGCCCGTCATGCCGGCGGCGAAGTTGTCGCCGACGCGGCCGAGGATCACCGCCGTGCCGCCCGTCATGTACTCGCAGCCGTTGGAGCCGCAGCCCTCGACCACCACGGTGGCGCCGGAGTTGCGGACGGCGAACCGCTCGCCGGCCTGGCCCGCGGCGAACAGCTTGCCCGCCGTCGCACCGTAGAGGACCGTGTTGCCGATGATCGTGTTCTTGTTGGTCTCCAGCGGGCTGGAGGTCGTCGGACGGACGACGATGGTGCCGCCCGACAGGCCCTTGCCGACATAGTCGTTGGCGTCGCCCATCACCTCCAGCTTGATGCCCTGCACCGCGAAGGCGCCGAGCGACTGGCCGGCGGTGCCGCGCAGGCGGATGGTGATGTGGCCGGGCTGCAACCCGAACATCCCGAACTTGCGCGTCACCATCGAGGACAGCCGCGTGCCGATGGCGCGCTGCGTGTTGCGGGCGTTGTAGGCGAGCTGCATCTTCTCGCCCTCCTCGAACAGCGGGCGGGCGTCGGCGACGATGCGGGCGTCCAGCGTATCCGGCACCTCGTTGCGGCCCTGAAGCGTGCAGTAGCGGGCGTTCTCGCCGGGATCGACCTGGGCCAGCAGCGGGTTCAGGTCGAGGTCGTCGAGATGCTCGGCGCCGCGGCTGACCTGATGGAGCAGGTCGGTGCGGCCGATCACCTCGTTCAGCGAGCGGAAGCCCAGGCCGGCCAGGATCTCGCGCACTTCCTCGGCCAGGAAGGTGAAGAGGTTGACGACCTTCTCCGGCGTGCCGACGAACTTCTGGCGCAGCTTGTCGTCCTGCACGCAGACGCCGACCGGGCAGGTGTTGCTGTGGCACTGGCGGACCATGATGCAGCCCATGGCGATCAGGCTGGCCGTGCCGATGCCGAACTCCTCCGCACCCAGCATGGCGGCGATCACGATGTCGCGGCCGGTCTTCAGGCCGCCGTCGGTGCGCAGACGCACGCGGTGGCGCAGGCGGTTCAGCGTCAGGACCTGATGCACCTCCGACAGGCCCATCTCCCAGGGCAGGCCGGCGAACTTGATCGAGGTCTGCGGGCTGGCACCGGTGCCGCCGCTGTTGCCGGAGATCAGGATGATGTCGGCGTTGGCCTTGGCGACGCCCGCGGCAATCGTTCCGATACCGGAACGGCTGACCAGCTTCACCGTCACTTTCGCATCCGGATTGATCTGCTTCAGGTCATAGATGAGCTGGGCGAGATCCTCGATCGAGTAGATGTCGTGGTGCGGCGGCGGGCTGATGAGCATCACGCCCGGCGTCGAGTGACGCAGCCGCGCGATCATCTCGGTCACCTTGAAGCCGGGGAGCTGGCCGCCCTCGCCGGGCTTGGCGCCCTGGGCGACCTTGATCTCCAGCTCGCGGCACTGGTTCAGGTACTCGGCGGTGACGCCGAAGCGGCCCGAGGCCACCTGCTTGATGGCGCTGTTCCAGTTGTCGCCGTTCTTGTCCGGGCGGAAGCGCGCCGGGTCCTCGCCGCCCTCGCCCGAGTCGGACTTGGCGCCGATGCGGTTCATGGCGACGTTCAGCGTGCCGTGCGCCTCGGGCGACAGGGCGCCCATGGACATGCCCGGCGTGATGAAGCGCTTGCGGATCGCGGTGATGCTCTCCACCTCGTCCACCGGCACCGGGGCCTTGGTGGAGCGCAGCTCCAGCAGGTCGCGGAGCTGCATCGGCGGGCGCTTGTTCACCTGCTCGCTGTACTTCTTGAAGGTGGTGTAGCTGTCGTTGGTCACCGCCTGCTGCAGCGTGTGGATCACGCCGCCTTCCCAGCCGTGGCGGTCGCCCGACTTGCGGAAGCGGTAGAAGCCGCCGACGGGCAGGGCCACGACCTCCTCGTTGTAGGCGGTGGCGTGCTGCTCCAGCACCTTCTTCTGGATGCCGTTCAGGCCGATGCCGGAGATGCGGCTGACCATCGCCGGGAAATGCTCGGCGACCAGAGCGCGCGACAGGCCGATGGCCTCGAAGTTGCCGCCGCCGCGGTAGCTGCTGATGACCGAGATGCCCATCTTGGACATGATCTTCAGCAGGCCGTCGTCGATGGCCTTCTTGTAGTTGGCCATGCCCTTTTCCAGCGGCATGGCGCCGAACAGGCCGCGGCGGTGACGCTCGGCGATGGCCTCCTGCGCGAGGTAGGCGTTGACCGTGGTGGCGCCGACGCCGATCAGCACGGCGAAGTAGTGGGTGTCCAGCCCCTCCGCCGTGCGCACGTTCAGCGAGGTGAAGGTGCGCAGGTTGGAGCGGATCAGGTGCGTGTGCACCGCACCGGTGGCGAGGATCGCCGGGATGGCGGCGCGCGCCGGGCCCATCGCCTCGTCGGTCAGGATGACGTGGGTGGCGCCGCCGCGCACCGCGTCCTCCGCCTCCTGGCGGATGCGGCGCAGCGCGTCGCGCAGGGCCTCGGGGCCGCCGCCGGCGTTGGCATCCACCGGGAAGGTCGCGTCGATCTCGGCTGCCGTGTCGCCCATGTAGTCGCGCATGGCGCGGAACTCGGCGGTCGTCAGGACCGGCGATTCGAGCTGCAGCAGGCGGGTCTGCGTCTCGTCCTCGTCCAGGATGTTGCCGAGGTTGCCGAGCCGCGTCTTCAGGCTCATCACCCGGCGTTCGCGGAGCGAGTCGATGGGCGGGTTGGTGACCTGGGAGAAGTTCTGGCGGAAGAAGTGGTGCAGACCGCGGTACTTGTCGGACAGCACGGCGATGGGGCTGTCGTCGCCCATCGAGCCGATGGCCTCCTTCCCGTCCTCCACCATCGGGTGCAGGATCAGCTCCATGTCTTCCATGGTCAGGCCGAAGGCCTGCTGGCGGCGGCGCAACTCGGCCTTGTCCATGTCCGACGGCTCGCCCTTCAGCGAGGCGGACTTGACCAGCTCGTCCAGGTGGGTGGTGTTCTGCACCCACTTGTCCCATGGCTTCAGCGTGGCGAGATGGTCCTTCAGCTCGCGGTCGCGGTAGAGCTTGCCGGACTGGAGATCGACGGCGATCATCTCGCCCGGGCCGAGGCGGCCCTTCTCGATCACCTGGGCCTCGTCGATCTTCACCATGCCCGTCTCGGAGCCGCCGATGATCAGGCCGTCGGTGGTGATCGTGTAGCGCATCGGGCGCAGGCCGTTGCGGTCCATGCCGCCGACGACCCAGCGGCCGTCGGTCATGGCCAGCGCCGCCGGGCCGTCCCACGGCTCCATGACGGAGTTGCAGTACTGGATCAGCGCCTTGTGGTTGTCCGGCGTGGTCTGCGAGCTGGTCAGCGCCTGCGGCACCAGCATCATCTTGACCATCGGGGCCGTGCGGCCGGCGCGGACCATCACCTCGAACACGGTGTCGAGCGAGCCGGAGTCCGACAGGCCGACGCCGATCACCGGCTTCAGGTCCTGCATGTGGGTGCCGAAGGCCGGATGCTCCATCCGGGTCTCGTGCGCCTTCATCCAGTTGACGTTGCCCTTGACCGTGTTGATCTCGCCGTTATGGGCGAGCATGCGGAAGGGCTGGGCCAGCGGCCAGGTCGGGAAGGTGTTGGTCGAATAGCGCTGGTGGTAGATGGCGAAGTCGGACTCGAAGCGCTCGTCCAGCAGGTCCGGGTAGAAGGTGGTCAGCTGCTCCGCCAGGAACATGCCCTTGTAGATGATCGAGCGGGCGGACAGCGAGCAGATGTAGAAGTCGTTGATCTGCTCACCCTTCACCGCCTTCTCGATGCGGCGGCGGATTATGTAGAGGTCCAGCTCGAACTGCTCGTCGGACACGCCCTTGTTGTTGCCGACGATGATCTGCTCGATCTCCGGACGGGTCGCGTTGGCCTTCTCGCCGATGATGTCGACGTTGATCGGCACCTGGCGCCAGCCGTAGATGTAGTAGCCGAAGGCCAGGATCTCGGTCTCGACGATGCAGCGGCAGGCTTCCTGCGCGTCCAGGCTGATGCGCGGCAGGAAGACCTGGCCGACGGCCAGCTTGTTGTCCGGCGCGCGGTGGCCGATGACCTTCACATGGTCCTTGAAGAACTTCTGCGGCACGGCGACGTGGATGCCCGCACCGTCGCCCGTCTTGCCGTCGGCGTCCACGGCGCCGCGGTGCCAGACGGCCTTCAGCGCCTCGATGCCTTTCTCGACCACCGAGCGGCGGGGCTTGCCGTCGATCGCGGCGATGAAGCCGACGCCGCAGGCGTCGTGCTCATCCTCCGGGTTGTAGGCGTTGGCAGTGGTCAGCGCCGCGGCGTTGGCGCGGAAGTCGGCGACGAACTGCTCACCCTGGTTCAACTCGGTGGTCATCGGTGGACCCTTTCAATCAGTCTGTTTTGAAGGGGGACTTCGCCCCTTCGCCCCCGCCAAGGGCCGAAATGGACCCCTGGAACCCGCGGAATTGTGGATTGGTTTGACTTACTCAGCCGCCACGGCGACCGGAGCCTCGGCCTTCGCCTTGGCGTAGGCGTGGATGCCCTCCGCCGCATCGCGGCCGTCGCGGATGGCCCACACCACCAGCGAGGCGCCGCGCACGATGTCGCCGGCGGCGAACACGCCGTCCATGTTGGTCATCTTGGTGCGATGATCGACCAGCAGCGTGCCCCAGCGGGTGACCTTCAACTCCGGCTCGCCGAAAGCGTTGGGCAGGTCCTCCGGCTCGAAGCCGAGCGCCTTGATGACCAGATCGGCCTGGACCGTGAATTCCGATCCCTCGATCACCTGTGGGGTCTGGCGGCCCGTGGCGTCGGCCACGCCCAGATGGATGCGCACGGCGCGCACACCGGTCACCACGGTATCGCCGGTGAAGCCTTCCGGGGCGGCCTGCCAGATGAACTCCACGCCCTCTTCCTCGGCGTGGGCGACCTCGCGCTGCGAGCCCGGCATGTTCTTGCGGTCGCGGCGGTACAGACACTTGACCGACGTGGCGCCCTGGCGGATGGCCGTGCGCACGCAGTCCATGGCGGTGTCGCCGCCGCCCAGAACCACCACATGCTTGCCCGCGGCGTTCAGGGAGCCGTTCTCGTACGCCTCCACCGTGTCGCCCAGGCTGACCTTGTTGGAGGTGGTCAGGTAGTCCAGCGCCGCCACGATGTTGCCCAGGCCCGAGCCCGGCGCCTTGATGTCGCGCGCCTTGTAGACGCCGGTGGCGACCAGGACGGCGACGTGCTTGCGGCGCAGTTCCGGCAGGGAAGCGTCGCGGCCGACCTCGAAGTTCGGGTGGTAGATCACCCCGGCGTCGGCCAGCAGTTGTACGCGGCGCTCGACCACCGACTTCTCCAGCTTGAAGCCGGGGATGCCGTAGACCAGCAGGCCGCCCATGCGGTCGTAGCGGTCGTAGACGTGCACCTCGTAGCCCTTGGCGCGCAGCTCCTCGGCGGCGGCGAGGCCGGCGGGTCCGGCGCCGATGACGCCGACCGAGACGCCCAGCTCGCGCGACGGCGTGCGCGGCTTCACCCAGCCCTGATCCCAGGCGGTGTCGTTGATGTACTTCTCCACCGAGCCGATGGTGACGGCGCCATGGGTCGACTGCTCGATGACACAGTTGCCCTCGCACAGGCGGTCCTGCGGGCAGATGCGGCCGCAGATCTCCGGGAAGTTGTTGGTGGCCTGGGAGACCTCGTAAGCCTCCTCCAGCCGGCCTTCGGAGGTCAGCTTCAGCCAGTCGGGGATGTTGTTGGAGACCGGGCAGTGCACTTGGCAGAAGGGAACGCCGCACTGCGAGCAGCGGTTGGCCTGCTCGTTGGCGCGCTCGTCGCTGAAGCGGGCGTAGATCTCGGCGAAATCCTGGCGGCGCTCCGCGGCCGGGCGTTTGTCGGGCATCCGCTGCGCGGTGTGCACGAAGCCCAACATCCTCTGGTTCGCCATAACGCCTGCTCCTTCTTCCCGTGTCCCGTGCATGGGGACGGCGCCGGCGGCCGGGCGGCCCTTTTCGTGCCGGTGGGGCATGGCGAGGGGCGTGGCCGCAGTGAAAACGAAAGCCCGCGGTCACGCGGTCTGAACGTCATATACCGCAAGAGAAGGCGCCGCGCGAGCATATTTTCGCCGTTAGGGCAGCATGGCTGACCAAACCGTGACTCGATGTCGCGGATGCCTCCGGGAACGGCCGGAGTGCCCGAAAAACAAGCAAGAAAATTAGGTCCGATACGAGACTATCGCCCAATTCGGGGTATCGCCCCATGGGTCGTCGCCTTCGCCATGTTGCACTGCTATAAGCCGGACATTGCCCCCCGCAATCTTGTCAGAGGCCCTGCGCCGCATGTTGATCGACCAATATCTGGACGCCGCTCTGCTCGGCCTGATCGAAGGTCTGACCGAATTCCTGCCGGTCTCGTCCACCGGCCACCTGATCATTTTCGACACCCTGCTGGGCTTCGAAGGCCCGCCGGGCAAGGTGTTCGAGGTGGTGATCCAGCTCGGTGCGATCCTGGCGATCTGCACGGTCTATTTCGCCCGGCTGTGGAAGGTGGTCACCGGCTTGAAGGACGATCCGGGCGCCCGCCACTTCGCGATGGCGGTGATCCTGGCCTTCTTGCCGGCGATGGTGCTGGGAGCGGCGCTGCATGGCGTCATCAAGGCGGTGCTGTTCAACCCGACGGTGGTCAGCATCGCGCTGATCCTGGGCGGCGTGGCGATCCTGCTGGCGGAGCGGCTGGTGCCGGTCCCGCGCTACCACCAGATCGAACGCTTCCCGGCGCCGCTCGCCCTGAAGATCGGCCTGTGCCAGTGCCTTGCCCTGGTGCCGGGCGTGTCGCGCTCGGGTGCTACGATCCTTGGCTCGCTGCTGATGGGGGTGGACCGGCGGACCGCCGCGGAATTTTCCTTCTTCCTGGCGATCCCAACCATGGCCGGCGCCACGGTCTACGACCTCTACAAGAACTGGAGCCTGATGAACGTCGATTCCGCGCTGCTGATCGGGGTCGGCTTCGTCACCGCCTTCATCGCCGCGGCGCTGGTGGTCAAGGTTCTGGTGGACTTCGTTGGGCGCTACGGCTTCGCGCCGTTTGCCTGGTACCGCATCGCCATCGGGTCGGGGATGCTGGCGTTTCTGTATCTGTAAGGAGCCGGCTTCGCGCGCGCCTCAGCCCTGACGGGCGACGGCGCGCGAGGAGGCCGCGGCGATGACCAACGCCAGCGCGGCGACCAGGGCGAAGGAAAAGCCCACCGTGCTGGCCTCCGCCACGAAGCCGAGCAGGGCCGGGCCGGTCAGCACCCCGGCGTAGCCCAGGGTCGCCACCGCGGCGATGGCTTGGCCGGCTTCCCCCTCCGCCTTGTCCCCGGCGGCGCTGAACAGCACCGGCACCACGTTCGACAAGCCGAGCCCGGTCAGCCCGAATCCGGCGACCGCCACCACCGGTCCGCCGCCGGTCAGCGCGACGGCCAGCCCGGCGAAGGCCAGCACCGCGCCGGCCCGGACCAGCAGCGGCCCGCCGAAGCGCTGGCGCAGCCGGTCGCCGCAGAAGCGGCCCACCGCCATGGCGCCGGAGAAGACCGCGAAACCAAGCGCCGCGATCGACGCCGCGCCCCCCAGATCCTCGCGCAGATAGACGGCGCTCCAGTCCAGGATCGCGCCCTCGCTCATGAAGGCGAGGAAGGTCAGCGCGCCCAGCAGCAGCGTGCCGCGGTCGGGCAGGGCGAGGCCCGACGGTTCCGCCCGCCGGTCGGCGCTGCCGGGCAGGAGGCGGCGGTGCAGCGCGACGAACAGCAGCAGCAGCGCCGCCGCGAGGAGGGAGGCCTGGACCGGCGGCGGCAGGAGCTGAAGCAGGAAGCCGCCCACACCGGCGCCGAACAGGCCGCCCAGGCTCCACATGCCGTGCAGCGACGACATGATGGGCCGCCCGAGATGGCGCTCGACCAGGGCGCCGTGGGCGTTCATCGCCACGTCCATCGTGCCGCCCGCCGCCCCGAACAGGAACAGCACCGCGCACAGCGACAGCAGGTCCGGCATCAGCACCGGCAGCGGCAGGATCAGGGCGAAGGCCACGGCGGTGAGCCGGATCACAGGGGCGCTGCCGACGCGGCCGAGCAGCGGGCCGGTCCCGACCATCGCGGTCAGCGCCCCGGCGGCGAGGCAGAGCAGGGCGACGCCGAGCACGCCGGGGCTGAGGTCCAGATGGTCCTTGATCGCCGGGATCTGGGTGGCCCAGACGCCGAAGACCGACCCGTTGACGAAGAAGGCTGCCAGCGAGGCCAGCCGGGCGCCGGGAGCGCGGTCGGCGAATTCCCGTATGGTGAAATCCTGTGTAGCCGCCTGCATGACTCCCCGCGCCCCTTCCGCCGCCCCGATGAAGGGGCCAGATGCGGCAGGAGCACGCGGGAATCAAGGTCGCGCGCCGCAGGGCACCCTTGCACGACGCGTTCACGCGGAACGGCAGGACCCCGAAACGGCGAAAGCCCCGGCGGCGGGCCGGGGCTTTCGCGTCGATGGCGCGGGGCCGTGACGATCAGTGCGCGCCGGAATGGTTCCCGGCGTCGCGCGGCGTCGTGTTGGAGCGGCCGCCGACGATGTAACGCGACAGGTAGGTCGGCAGGACCACCTCGCAGCTCGACAGGTTGGTGATGCCAAGCTCCTTGAAGCCCGGCGCGCCGGCGGCGGCGACGTTGTCGGTCCGCAGCATCTCCACCTGATCGCGGGTCAGCGGCGGGGCGACGATCGGCGGCACCTTCTCCAGCAGGCCGCCCAGCGTCTCCGCCACGTTCCAGGGAATCGGCACGAGGAAGCGCTTGCGGCGGATCTCCCGCAGCATGAGCTGCATCAGCTCCTTGAAGCTGTAGACGCGCGGGCCGCCCAGCTCGAAGGTCCGGCCGGCTGCCGAATCCAGCGTCGCGGCGGCGGCGATGGCGTCGGCCAGATCGCCGACATAGACCGGCTGGAACTTCGTCGCCCCGCCGATCAGCGGCAGCGCCGGGGAAACCTGCGCCATGGCGGCGAACTTGTTGAAGAAGCCGTCCTCCGGCCCGAAGACGATGCTCGGGCGGATGATGGTGGCGCCGGGGAAGGCCTGCGTCACCGCCTGCTCGCCCGCCGCCTTGGACTTGGCGTAGGCCGAGGCCGACTTGGCGTCGGCGCCGATGGCCGAGACGTGGACGAGGCGGCGCACGCCGCTGGCCTTGGCGATGCGGGCGATGCGCGCCGGGGCGTCGACATGCACGGTCTGGAAGTTCCAGGCCCCACGCTCGTACAGCGTGCCGATCAGGTTGATGACGGTGTCCGCGCCCTGGATGGCCCGCGCGACGGACTGGTCGTCCTTCACGTCGGCGGCCATCGGCACGATCTGGCCGACCGAGCCGGCGGTCTTCAGGAAATTGGCCTTGTTCGGATGGCGCGACACCACGCGCACGATGGCGCCGGTCTTGGCCAGGCGGCGAATGAGATGGCGGCCGACGAATCCCGAACCGCCGAACACCGTGACCACTTCAGAGCGATAGGACATCGACCTTCTCCCGTGCCGTTGGGCCCGCAAATTCTTCCCTCCGGGCCGCCCGCCAGCGGGGCGGGGCGACCGGATCGGGGGTTGCTTATATAGAAACCTCCCTGGGGAGGCTAGGGCCTGACGCGCCGACCGCCGCCCATTTCGCGCCCGGCGGATCTTTCCGCGCAAAAGTGAAAAAAGCTGTTGACGGGTCTCCGCAGGACGGCTACATAAGCGGCCCACACCGAGCCCAGGTGGCGGAATTGGTAGACGCGCAGGTTTCAGGTACCTGTGGCAGAAATGTCGTGGAAGTTCGAGTCTTCTCCTGGGCACCATATCTACCCGGCTGCGCCGCATGCTACGGTCCTCCCCCAACGGGACGGAAAGGTAGCAGAGCGGCGTTCGTCGTTTCTGGGGTCCGTGGCCGGGGGCCGTCCTAATGAGCGGGAAGCCACCCAATGCCCATCGACCTCCATGACGGCGACCTGCCGGACGGTCTCGACCTGAAGTCCCTCGCCCGCGGCGGCGCCATCGCCATCGACACCGAGACCATGGGGTTGAACCCCCACCGCGACCGGCTCTGCCTGGTCCAGCTTTCCCCCGGCGACGGCACGGTGCATCTGGTCCAGTTCCGCAAGGGCCAGTACGAGGCGCCGAACCTGAAGCGCCTGCTCGCCGACCCCGACGTCACCAAGCTGTTCCACTTCGCCCGCTTCGACGTGGCGGTGATGCGGGCCTATCTCGGCGTCTCCTGCCAGCCGGTCTATTGCACCAAGGTGGCGTCCAAGCTGGTCCGCACCTTCACCGACAAGCACGGGCTGAAGGATCTGGTGAAGGACCTGCTGGGGGTGGAGCTGTCCAAGCAGCAGCAGTCCTCCGACTGGGGTGCTGCGGAGCTGACCCCGGAGCAGATGAAATACGCCGCCTCCGACGTGCTGCACCTGCACGACCTCAAGGAGAAGCTCGACGTCATGCTGGCGCGCGAGGGGCGGACCCACCTCGCCAAGGCCTGCTTCGACTTCCTGCCGGCCCGCGGGGAGCTGGACCTCGGCGGCTGGGAACAGCCGGACATTCTGTCGCATTGAGGCCGGTCGCGTTGACGGCCGGCGCTGGGACTTGAGCCGCGGTGGAATAGGTCAAGCCCTCCGGACGTTGATTTGACCGGACGCGCGCGGGTGGGCATACTGCCCGCGCGGTGGCTGGCCCGTTGTCGCGGATACGCGCCTCGCCAGCCGGAGTACCCATATTCGGCCCCGTGTGCCAACCAGAAGAGGCAAGCACCGCCTTGACGAGCCTGACCGCAACCAGCCTGATCGATTGCCCGGCCGACGGCGCGCCCGACGCCGCGGCCGGCCGCGACATCGCCAGCGCCCGGCGCGTCCTGCGGATGGAGGCCGAGGCCCTGACCGCGCTGGCGGACGGGCTGGACGGCGCCTTCGTGCGCGCTCTGGACCGGCTGGCCGGGATAACCGGGCGCGTCGTCGTCTCCGGCATGGGCAAATCCGGTCATGTGGCGCGCAAGATCGCCGCGACCCTGGCCTCCACCGGAACGCCGGCCTTCTTCGTCCATCCCGGCGAGGCGAGCCACGGCGACCTCGGCATGATCGCCCGGCAGGACGCGGTGATCGCCCTGTCCAATTCCGGCGAAACGCACGAGCTGTCGGACATCGTCGCCTACACCCGCCGCTTCGACATTCCGCTGATCGGCATCACCCGGCGCGCCGGCTCCTCCCTGGCCGAGCAGTCGGACGTGGCGCTGGTGCTGCCGCCGGCCCCGGAGGCCTGCCCGCTGGGGCTGGCCCCGACCACGTCGAGCACGATGATGCTGGCGCTGGGCGACGCGCTGGCGGTGGCGCTGCTGGAACGGCGCGGCTTCACGGCGGCGGATTTCAAGCAGTTCCACCCCGGCGGCCAGCTCGGCCGGGCGCTGCTGAAGGTGACCGACGTGATGCACAAGGGCGACGATATGCCCCTGTGCGCCTTGGATACGCCGCTTTCCACCGTCATATTCGAAATGACGGCCAAGCGGCTGGGCTGCGTCGGCGTGGTGGACGCCATGGGCGCTCTGGCCGGGGTGATCACGGACGGCGACCTCCGCCGCCACCTGACGCCGGAGCTGTGGGCCGAGCGCGCCGACAGCATCATGTCGCCGCGGCCCAAGACGATTCGCCCCAAGGCGCTGGTCGAAGAGGCGCTGCGGGAGATGAACGCAAAGCAGATCACCAGCCTGTTCGTGGTGGAGGCGGACCGGCCGCTCGGTGTTGTGCACATTCACGATTGCCTGCGCGCCGGGGCGGCGTGACGGGCAGCCGGAGGACGGTTGACGCCATGGACAGCGACCTGAAGGATCGGACGGTGAACACGCAGGAGCGGCGCGCGGATGCGCCTTCCCTCGCGGCGCAGCTCATGGCCATGCCGGGAGCGGAGCCGGAGGGCGAGGCGGCCAAGCGCGTCCACCGGCGCCGGGAGATCCGCCCGGTCAGCCGGGTCTACAGCCGTTTCGTCACCGGGATGAAATTCGCGCTTCCGGCGCTGGCGCTGGCCGTGATGGCGCTGATCGCCGTCTGGCCCTCGCTGACCGAGCTGCCGACCCTGCGCATCTCCGCCGACAAGGGCCAGCTTGAAATGATCAAGCCGCGCTACATCGCGGTGGACGAGGAGAACCAGCCCTTCTCGCTGGTGGCCGCCAAGGCCGATCGGATCGCCGACCAGCCGGACATCATGCTGCTCGACCAGCCGGAGGCCGAGATGACCCAGACCGACGGCACCTGGGTGACCATCCGCTCCGACAAGGGCTGGTACAACCAGGTCACCGGCATCCTGCTGATGCGCGGCCATGTCCGCGTCATGCGCGACGACGGCAACGAATTCACCACAGAGGAAGCGGAATCCGACATCCGCAAAGGCACCGCCTGGGGCGATGTCCATGTCGTGGGCCAGGGGCCGCAGGGCGTCATCAACGCCGAGGGCTTCCGCCTGTCCGACCGTGGCAAGACGATGGTGTTCCTGAACCAGTCCAAGGCCGACGTCCAGGCCGCCGAAAGCCCGGGAGGAAAGACGCGTTGAGTGCAGCCACCCTTGCGGCCCCGCTGTTGGCCGCGCTCCTCCTGCTGTCGGGGGCGTCGATTCCGGTGGCGGCCCAGGGGCTGCCCGGCCTCGGCGGCGGCCCCAACCCGGTCGAGGTCGATGCCGATCAGGCCATCGAATGGCACCAGGACGTGCGCGCCTACGTGGCGCGCGGCAACGCCTCGGCCAAACGCGCCGACAGCACCGTCTACGCCGACGTGCTGACCGCCTACTACCGCGAGGTGCCCGGCAAGGGGAACGAGGTGTTCCAGCTCCTCGCTGAGGGCAACGTGCGCATCGTCAGCCCGACCCAGGAGGTCTTCGGCGAACGCGGCGTCTACGACGTGGACAAGCAGGTGGCGGTGGTCACCGGGCGCAACCTGAAACTGGTCACCCGCACCGACATCGTGACGGCGCGCGACACGCTGGAATATTACGAGGCGAAGAACCTGACGGTGGCCCGCGGCGACGCCGTGGCCGTGCGCATCGCCAACGGCGACCGGCTGCGCGCCGACATCCTGATCGGTCAGCTCAGGAAGATGCCCGACGGCTCGACCCAGATGGAGCGCATCGACGGCGCGGGCAGCGTGGTGGTGACCACCGCGACCGACGTCGCGCTGTCCGATAAGCTGGTCTATTCGGTGGCCGACGAGACGGCGGTGCTGCTGGGCAACGTCAAGATCACCCGCAACGACAACCAGCTCAACGGCGACGCCGCCGAGATGAACATGAAAACCAAGGTCAACCGGGTGATCGCCGGTCCCGCCACCGGCGGCCGGGTGATGGGCCTTCTGATCCCCGGCCAGGAGCCGGGCGCGCCCGGCGGCGCGGCCTCCGCCGGCCGGCCCACCGCGCAGACGGGCGGCAAGCCCGCCGTCCAATCGGGCGGTACGCCGGCCGTCCAATCGGGCGGCACGCCCGCCGCGAAGCCCTGACGACCCGGCAGCGAATCAATGGCCATGGACATCGAAGACCGGGACCTCGGCGGTCCGACCCTTTCCGCCCCGAACGCGTCGGGTCACCCGGCGGGTCAACACGCCACCGACCAGCGCCCGGCCGAAGGGCTGGTGGCCCTGCATCTGGGCAAGGCCTACAAGAAGCGCCCGGTCGTCCGCGACGTGACCGTGACGGTCCAGCGCGGCGAGGCGGTCGGCCTGCTCGGTCCCAACGGGGCGGGCAAGACGACCTGCTTCTACATGATCACGGGGCTGATCGCCGCCGACTCCGGGACCATCCTGCTCGACGGGCAGGACATCACGGCGCTGCCCATGTATCGCCGGGCGCGGCTGGGCATCGGCTACCTGCCGCAGGAGGCGTCGATCTTCCGCGGCATGTCGGTGGAGAACAACATCCGCTCAGTTCTGGAGGTGGTCGAGCCCAACCGCGACACGCGCGAGCAGATGCTGGACGAGCTTCTGGCGGAGTTCTCGATCACGCACCTGCGCCGCGCCCCGGCGCTGGCGCTGTCGGGCGGCGAGCGGCGGCGCGTCGAGATCGCCCGCGCGCTGGCCTCGCAGCCGCACTTCATCCTGCTCGACGAGCCTTTGGCCGGCATCGACCCGATCGCGGTGAACGACATCCGCGAACTGGTCAGCCACCTGCGCGACCGCGGCATCGGCGTGCTCATCACCGACCACAACGTGCGTGAAACGCTCGACCTCGTCGATCGGGCATACATCTTGCACGATGGTGTGGTACTAATGGAGGGAGAGCCGGCCGAGATCGTGGCGCACGAGGATGTGCGCCGGGTCTACCTCGGCGACCGGTTCAGCCTCTAGTTCGGTTTCCCTGCCCATGGCGCTCAGCCAACGCCTCGATCTTCGTCAGACCCAGTCCCTGGTGATGACTCCGCAGCTGCAGCAGGCCATCAAGCTGCTGCAGCTGTCGAACATCGAACTGTCGGACTTCGTGGACCGCGAGATCGAACAGAACCCTCTGCTGGAGCGCGACGGCGGTCCCGGCGAGGGCGGCGGCGAGTCCGGGGGCGACGGTGCCGGCGACGGCGGGGGCGAGCCCGGTGCGGTGGATCTCGCCGCTCCGGAGGAGCGCCAGCCGCCGATGACCGACGGGCGCACCCGCGACACGGTGGAGATGACCTCGTCGGAGACGATGGGATCGGCCTCCGACGCGCCGCTCGACACCGATTTCGAGAATGTCTATTCCGACGACCGTTTCTCCGACGGCACCGACGGGTCCAGCGACGTCTACGGTTCCTGGCAGGAACGCGGCGGTCGCGGCGGCTTCGAGGACGACGAGTCCAACCTGGAAGCCACGCTGACCGGCCAGAAGAGCCTGCGCGACCACCTGACCGAACAGTTGAAGATCGACCTGCCGGACCTCGGCGACCAGCTCATCGGCCTGGCGCTGATCGACCTGCTGGACGAGGCCGGCTGGCTCACCGGGCTGGAGGTCGATAGCCTCGCGGGGCAGCTCGGCTGCGCGCCGGAGCGGGTCGAGCGTGTGCTCGCCGCCTGCCAGCGCTTCGACCCGCCGGGCATCTTCGCGCGGTCGCTGAAGGAATGTCTGGCGATCCAGCTGCGCGAGAAGAACCGCTTCGACCCGGCGATGGAAGCCCTGCTCGATCACCTGGAGCTGCTGGCGGCGCGCAACCTGCCGGCGTTGATGAAGGTCTGCGGTGTGGACGCCGAGGACGTCGCCGACATGGTGGCGGAGATCCGCAAGCTGAACCCCAAGCCGGCGCTCAGCTTCGACCACACGCCCGCCCAGCTTGTCACCCCCGACATCCTGATGCGCGCCAACCCCGGCGGCGGCTGGCTGATCGACCTCAACCCGGACACCTTGCCGCGGGTGCTGGTCAACCACCGCTACTTCGCGCGGATCTCCGGCACCGCGCGCAACAAGGCGGACAAGGAATACATCACCGAACGCTTCCAGTCGGCCAACTGGCTGGTCAAGTCGCTGCACCAGCGCGCCACCACGATTTTGAAGGTGGCGAGCGAGATCATCCGGCAGCAGGACGCTTTCTTCATCCACGGCGTCTCCCATCTGAAGCCGTTGATCCTGCGCGACATCGCTGAGGCGATCGGCATGCACGAGAGCACGGTCAGCCGGGTCACAACCAACAAATTCATGGCGACGCCGCGCGGCGTGTTCGAGTTGAAGTATTTCTTCACCTCCGCCATCCAGGGGGCCGACGGGCAGGCCGCCCACTCGGCGGAAGCCGTGCGTTACCGCATCAAGGCGATGATCGACGCCGAGAAGCCGGACGACGTGCTGTCGGACGATAAAATCGTCGAAATCCTTCGTGGTGAAGGGATCGACATTGCGCGCCGGACGGTCGCGAAGTATCGTGAAGCGATGCGCATTCCGTCATCGGTGCAGCGACGCCGTGCCAAGATGTCACGCATGTAACCGGGCCGGGAGGGGGTCGTCCTTGATTGACAGCCCATACCGCCGTCACTATGGTCCCCGTCCGCACGTGGCGGCCTTCCGTCGTCCTATGTCTATCGCGGACCAGATTGGAAACATCCCAAAATGCAACTGACCGTCAAAGGCAAGCAGCTTGACGTTGGCGACGCTCTGCGCACCCACGTCGCGGACAGCCTGAACACCATCGTCGGCAAGTATTTCAACAAGCCGATCGAGGCCAACGTCGTCCTGACGCGCGAAGCGCATCTGTTCAAGGCCGACATCCAGGTGCACGTCGGTCGTGGGATCGTCCTTCAGAGCGCGTCCGACGCCACCGAGCCGTATCCCGCCTTCGACACCGCGTGCGAGAAGCTGGCCAAGCGCCTGCGCCGCTACAAGCGCCGCCTGCGCGACCACCACAGCGTCGAAGCCCCCGCGCAGGAAGCCTTCCCGGCCCGCTACCAGATTCTGGAAGCGGAGAAGGACGAGGCCCATGTGGAGAGCGAAGAGGCCGCTGCCGAAGAGGCGCAGCCCATCGTGATCGCCGAGATGGAAACCAACATCGCGACCCTGGCGGTCAGCGAGGCGGTGATGCGCATGGAGCTCGCCGACGCTCCGGCCCTGATGTTCCGCAACGGCGCCCATGGCCGCCTGAACCTGGTCTACCGCCGCGCCGATGGCAACATCGGTTGGGTGGACCCGGCGGAGAAGGCCGGCGCCTGAGTCCGGTCCGCGTTCCAACCACATCCATAGCGTCATGCTCGATCTCATCACGCCGCACGCCATCCTCCCGAACCTGAAGGCCGGCAGCAAAAAGCAGGCCCTGCAGGACTTGGCGCGCAAGGCGTCCGAGCTGACCGGCCAGCACGAACGGGCGATCTTCGACGTCCTTCTGGAGCGCGAGCGGTTGGGCACCACCGGCGTGGGTCATGGCATCGCCATCCCGCACGGCAAGCTGCCCAACCTCGACCGCGTCCACGGGGTCTTCGCCCGGCTGGAGCGGCCCATCGACTTCGATGCGATCGATGAGCAGCCGGTCGATCTGATTTTCCTGCTGTTGGCTCCGGATCATGCCGGCGCCGACCATCTGAAGGCGCTGGCCCGTGTGTCGCGCCTGCTGCGCGACCGGTCCATGTGCGAGAAGCTGCGCGGTTCGGACTCGGCGGACGCGATCTACGCGTTGCTGACCCAGCACGAAGCCAGCCACGCGGCCTAAGACGCGCGTCCTGTGGACATGAAAACGGGAGAGCCGGTGGCTCTCCCGTTTTCGTTTTGCGGCACCCGGTGCCGCCGCTTTCGCGGGCGAAAACGACAAGCGTACGTTTGTACGTACGCTCGCCGACGCACCGTACGTTCAGGCCCGGTCCGCCCAGCCCATGTAGTTCACGTCGAGATCGCGCGGGTTCAGCCGGAACTCGTCGGACAGCGGGTTGTAGGTGATGCCGGTCAGGTCGCGGATCGCCAGCCCTTCCGCGCGCAGGGCGGCGGCCAGCTCGCCGGGGCGCAGGAACTGGCGCCAGTTGTGGGTGCCGCGGGGCAGCCAGCGCAGGATGTACTCCGCCCCGACGATGGCCAGGGCGAAGGACTTCGGCGTGCGGTTGAGCGTCGCCAGGAACAGCGCGCCGCCCGGCGCGGTCAGCTCCGCGCAGGACTTCACGAACAGCGGCACGTCGGCGACATGCTCGATCACCTCCATCGCCAGAACGGCGTCGAAGCGCTCGCCGCCGGCGGCCAGCGCCTCGGCGGTGGTGGCGCGGTAATCGACGGGGATGCCGGTCTCCGCGGCGTGGGCGGCGGCGGTACGGACGTTGCGCTCGGCCGCGTCCACGCCGACCACGGTGGCGCCCATGCGGGCGACGGGCTCCGACAGCAGGCCGCCGCCGCAGCCGATGTCGACGATGCGCAGGCCCTTCAACGGTTCCGCCGCCAGCGGGTCGCGGCCGAAGCGGCGGCACAGCGTGTCGCGGATGTAGGCCAGCCGCAGCGGGTTCAGCCGGTGCAGGGGCCGGAACTTGCCGGTGGGGTCCCACCATTCCGCGGCGATGGCCGAAAAGCGGGCGATGTCCTGGGGGTCGACAGTGCCTGCGGTGCCTGCGGTTCCGGCGGTCGCGGTCATGAAAGAAATCCCGTATGCTTGGATTGCGAGAACAATTGCGGGGCGAACTTGCCTCGCTGTGAGCGACAGAGTATGGATACGCCGCCCCGCGCCGGCAACGGTAGAGCGGGGGCGCGGACTGCCGGCTTTTTTGCCGGCCCAGATATGGTGTGAGGTATGGCGCGGATCGTCCTCAAGTTCGGCGGCACGTCGGTCGGCGACATCGACCGCATCAAGAACGTGGCCCGCAAGGTCGAGCAGGAAGTCAAGGCGGGGCATCAGGTCGCCGTCGTCGTGTCGGCGATGTCCGGCGTGACCAACCAGCTCGTGAAATACTGCAACGACATCGACAAGCTGCACGACGCGCGCGAGTACGACGCCATCGTCGCTTCGGGCGAGCAGGTGACCTCCGGTCTCCTCGCCATCGCGCTGCAGTCGCGCGGCATCCAGGCGCGGTCCTGGCTCGGCTGGCAGATTCCGATCTACAGCGACGAGACGCACGGCAAGGCGCGCATCGTGTCCATCGACACGGCGGAGCTGGACAAGCGGATGAACACCGGCGAGGTCGCCGTGGTTGCCGGCTTTCAGGGCGTGACCGAAAGCGGGCGCATCACCACGCTTGGCCGCGGCGGCTCCGACACCTCGGCGGTCGCCCTGGCGGCGGCGCTGAAGGCCGACCGCTGCGACATCTACACCGACGTGGACGGCGTCTACACCACCGACCCGCGCATCGTCACCAAGGCGCGCAAGCTCTCCAAGATCACCTACGAGGAGATGCTGGAGCTGGCGTCGCAGGGGGCGAAGGTCCTGCAGACCCGCTCGGTCGAGATGGCGATGAACCACCGCGTGCGCGTGCAGGTTCTGTCGAGCTTCGAGGAGGCCGCCGGCAGCGCGCTTCCCGGTACCCTTGTTGTTGACGAGGACGAGATCGTGGAAAAGGAAGTTGTGAGCGGCATCGCCTACAGCCGCGACGAGGCGAAGATCACCCTCATCGGCGTCGCCGACCGTCCGGGCGTGGCGGCCAGCATCTTCGGTCCGCTGACCGACGCCGCCGTCAATGTCGACATGATCGTCCAGAACGTGTCGGAAGACGGCAAGTCCACCGACATGACCTTCACGGTCGGCAAGGCCGACATCGCCCGCGCCGTCAAGGTGCTGGAGGACGCCCAGGCCGAGCTGAACTACAAGCGCATCGTCTCCGACGCCAACGTGGTGAAGGTGTCGGTGATCGGCGTCGGCATGCGCAGCCACGCCGGCGTCGCGCAGCGCATGTTCAAGGCGCTGGCCGACAAGGGCATCAACATCCAGGTCATCTCCACCTCCGAGATCAAGATCTCCGTCCTGATCGCCGAGGAGTATGCGGAGCTGGCGCTGCGCGCGCTGCACACCGCCTACGGGCTGGACGCGGCCTGAGCCGGGTGAAGGGGGAGGGGCGGCGATGACCGACGCCAGGTCCGACTCCAGGTCCGGTGCGGTCGCAGGCGCCCGACTCGACCGGCTGTGGGCGCGTGGCTGCGCCTTCCTCGGCACGCGCACCGCCATCATGGGCGGTGCGATGAGCTGGGTGTCGGAGCGCCACCTCGTCTCTGCCATCTCCAACGCCGGGGGCTTCGGCGTGCTGGCCTGCGGCTCGATGCCGCCGGACCTGCTGGCGGCGGAGATCGCCGCCACGCGGGCGCTGACCGCGAAGCCCTTCGGCGTCAACCTCATCAACATGCACCCGGACCTCGACCGTCTGATCGACGTCTGCCGGGAACTGGCGGTGAGCCACGTGGTGATCGCCGGGGGCTTCCCCAGCGGCGCCACCATCAAGCGGATCAAGGACGGCGGCGCCCGCGCCATGGCCTTCGCCCCGACGCTGGTCAGCGGCCGGCGGATGGTCAAGATCGGCATCGACGCCCTGGTGATCGAGGGCACCGAGGCCGGCGGCCACATCGGTCCCGTCTCCACCACCGTCCTGGCGCAGGAGATCCTGCCCGACCTGCGCGAGGTCCCGGTCTTCGTGGCCGGCGGCATCGGGCGCGGCGAGGCCATCCTGTCCTATCTGGAGCAGGGGGCGGCGGGCGTGCAGATCGGCACCCGCTTCGTCTGCGCCACCGAATCCATCGCGCACCAGCGCTTCAAGCAGGTCTTCATCAAGGCCTCGGCGCGCGACGCCCAGGCGTCGGTGCAGATCGACCCGCGCTTTCCGGTGATCCCGGTGCGGGCGCTGGCCAACGCCGGGTCCAAGCGCTTCATGGAGCTGCAGCGCGAGGTCATCGCCCGCGTCGACCGCGGCGAGACGACGCGCGACGCGGGCATCCTGGAGATCGAGCATTTCTGGGCCGGCGCGCTGCGCCGCGCGGTGATCGATGGCGACGTCGAGAGCGGCTCGCTGATGGCCGGGCAGAGCGTCGGGCTGGTCACGCGCGAGCAGCCGGTGGCCGAGATCATCGGCGACCTGATCGCCCAGGCCGAAGCGGCGCTGGCCGCGCGTTGCCCGTCATCTCCCGACCGGTCGCCCGAGGCGGGCGAGCAGCCGGTCATTGGTCCATCGGCCATCCTGGGAGCGGCCTGATGGCCGGCGTCCTGGGCGACATCCCCGCCGCCTCGCCGGGCTTCGACGGCGCCGCCTCGCGCCGCCTGCTGGCGCGGCTGCGCGACGTCATGGCGGGCTCCGGCTCCGGCCAGGAGCGGCTGGACAAGATCGTCACCCTGATCGGGATGGAGATGGGGGCGGACGTCTGCTCCTGCTACGTCATGCGGGCGGGCGAGGTGCTGGAGCTGTTCTCCACGCTCGGCCTGAACCAGGACGCCGTGCACAACACCCGCCTGCGGGTGGGCGAGGGCATCGTCGGCGACATCGCCGGCCACGCGCGGCCCATCGCGCTGGACAACGCGCCGTCGCACCCCAGCTTCGCCTACCGCCCGGAAACCGGAGAGGACCCGTTCCTGTCGCTGGCCGGCGTGCCGATCCTGCGCGGCGGCAAGGTCCGCGGCGTCCTGGTCATCCAGCACAAGGACCGCCGCCGCTACACCGAGGTCGAGGTCGAGACGCTCCAGACCATCGCCATGGTGGTGGCCGAGCTGGTCGCCCAGGGCGAGCTGGTCAACCCGCAGGAGGTCGCTTCCACCGGCGATCCGGCGCTGCTGCCGGCCCGCCTGTCGGGCACCTCGCTGGCCAGCGGCCTGGCGATGGGGCTGGCGGTGATCCACCGCCCGCAGCTGACCATCCGGCAGATGGTGTCCGAGGACGCGGAGAGCGAGCTGGCGCGGCTGAACGCCGCCATCGCCACCATGCACAGCGCCATCGACGACCTGCTGAATGCGGCGGCGCTGGCGGGGTTGAGCGAGCCCAAGGACATCCTGGAAACCTACCGCATGTTCGCGGAGGACCGCGGGTGGCTGTCGCGCATCCGCGAGGCGATCCGCATGGGTCTGACGGCGGAAGGCGCCGTGCAGCAGGTGCAGAACGACACCCGCGCCCGCATGAGCCACCTGACCGACCCCTACATCCGCGAGCGGCTGCTCGACCTGGAGGACCTGACCAACCGGCTGCTCCAGCATCTTGCCGGGCGCAAGTCGGAGGCCGACGGCGGCACGCTGCCGGAGGACATCGTCCTGGTCGCGCGGTCCATGGGGCCCGCGGAGCTTCTCGACTACGACCAGCGCCGCCTGCGCGGCGTGATCCTGGAGGAGGGCTCGCCGTCCAGCCACGTCTGCATCGTGGCCCGCGCGCTGAACATCCCGGTGGTGCAGGCGCCCGACGCGCTGAACCGGATCGAGCCTCTGGACCCGGTGATCGTCGACGGCGACCACGGGCAGGCCTTCGTCCGCCCGGCCGAGGACATCCAGATGGCCTTCGCCGAGGCCGTCGCCCTGCGCGCCCGCAAGGAGCAGATGTACGAGGCGATCCGCGCGCTGCCCTCGGTGACGCGGGACGGCGTGCCGATCTCCATCCAGCTCAACTGTGGCCTGCTGATCGACCTGCCGCACCTGAAGGCCAGCGGGGCGGAGGGCATCGGCCTCTACCGCACCGAAATCCCCTTCATGGTGCGCTCGACCTACCCGGACGTCCACGCGCAGACCGACCTCTATTCCCGCATCCTCGACCAGACCGACGACAAGCCGGTGGTCTTCCGCACGCTCGACGTCGGCGGCGACAAGATGCTGCCTTACATCGCGGCCAGCGAGGGGGAGGAGAATCCGGCGCTCGGCTGGCGGGCCATCCGCATCGGGCTGGACCACCCGTCGCTGCTGCGCCAGCAGTTGCGCGCCCTGCTGCGGGCGTCCGCCGGGCGTCCGCTGTCGGTGATGTTCCCGATGATCGCCGAGGTGGCGGAGTTCGACGCCGCCCGTCGCCTGCTCGACCTGGAGATCGCCCGCCTGGAAGGGCAGGGCGGCGAGCCGCCCAGCCGCGTGCGCGTCGGCACGATGATCGAGGTGCCGGCGCTGCTCTGGCAGCTGCCGGCCCTGCTGCCGCGGGTGGATTTCCTGTCGGTCGGCTCCAACGACCTGACCCAGTACATCTTCGCCAGCGACCGCGGCAACCCGCGCACCTCCGGCCGCTACGACCCGCTGTCGCCGGCCATGATGAGCCTGCTGCGGCGGCTGGTCGAGGCCTGCGGAGACGCCAACGTCCCGGTCAGCATCTGCGGCGAGATGGCCGGCCGGCCGCTCGACGCCATGGCGCTGATCGGCATCGGCTTCCGCAGCCTGTCGATGTCGCCGCCTTCGGTCGGGCCGGTGAAGACGATGCTGCGCTCGCTCGACGTGGCGGCGCTGCGCCAGTACATGAACGGGCTCTACCTGCGCGGCGACCACAGCCTGCGCGACAAGCTGCGCAGCTTCGCCAAGGACCACGGCGTCCTCATCTGAGGCCCCGTCCAAGCTTGCGCCCAAGGTCGCTTCCTCCACCCTGGAGCCATATCCGGCGCCGTGCTGTGCCGTGACGGCGTTTTGTTACAGCGGTTTGGACGAAGGGCGTATACAAGAGGGCAGGATCAAGGTCATTCCCGGTTGCGCCGACCCCGCGGCTGGCGTACCCATGCCGGGGGTGCGACCATAAGTCATCCGAGGCGACGGTACGGTTGAGATGATGGCCAAGCGCAAGGTTTTCGGCTCCTACGACCCCGCGCAGGACGGCCCGGCGCAGACCGGCCCCAGCGTGTCCGACACTCTGCGCGAGACGCGCGAGAGCCTCGGCTACGACCTGCGCGAGGTTGCGACGATGCTGCGCATCCGCTACCCCTACCTGCAGGCCATCGAGGCGGGCCGGTTCGAGGACCTGCCGGGCACCACCTACGCCGCCGGCTTCCTGCGCTCCTACGCGGAATGCCTGGGGCTCGACCCGGACACCATCCTCACCCGCTACAAGGACGAGGCGGCGGGCCGCACGCGCAGCCAGCAGCTCTATTTCCCGACCCCCGTGCCGGAAGGCCGCATCCCCGGCGGCACCGTCCTGCTCGGCACGATGGTGCTGGCGGGCATCGTCTATGGCGGCTGGTACTATCTGTCGGCGACCGACCGGTCGATGGTCGATCTGGTTCCGACCCTGCCCGACCGGCTGGTCTCGCTGCTCGACACGCTGCCCTTCAACGCCAACCAGACGGGCGGCCAGAACGGTGGTGGCCAGAACGGTGGTGGCCAGACCGCCGCTCTGCCGGCGCCAGCCGAATCGCCGGCCGCCCCGGCGTCCGTGCCGACCGTGATGGCGGAGGCCCCGCCCGCCCTGGCGGTTGCCCCGGTGGTCGCACCGCCGGCGGCCGGTGGCGCCTCCACCGCGGTGCCGGCTCCCGCCGCGCCGACCGCGACCGCTCCGGCGCCGGCCGCCCAGGCTCCCGCCAAGCCCGCCGTGGCCCCCGCTCCGGTGGCGGCACAACCGTCCCCGGCCGCGCCCGGCAAGCCGACCGCGTCCGCGGCTGCCCCGGCGCCCGCTCCGGCTGCCCCCTCGACCATGGTGAACGTGCCGCCGCCCCCGGCCGAGGACGACGAGTCCGAGGGCGCCACGCAGGAGCCGACGCCGCTCACCCCGGCCGCCCCGGCCATCGCCAGCCTGCCGCCCGCGGCCCCCGCGGCGCCTCCGCCCGCCGCGGACGGGGCGCTGCCCTCGAAGGTCTACGGCACGCAGAACGCGGCCTCGCGCATCCAGCTCCGCGCCACCCAGGACAGCTGGATCCAGGTGCGCGACAACAGCGGCGAGATCATCTTCACCCGCGTGCTGAAGCCGGGCGACCTCTACCGCGTGCCCGACCGCTCGGGCATCCGGGTGCGCACCGGCAACGCCGGCGGGCTCATCGTCGTCACCGACGGGGTGGACGGCGCGCCGATGGGGGCGGTGGGGCAGGTGCTGCGCGACGTGTCGCTGGACCAGCACGCCCCGACCCTGCGCGGCGCCGCCCCCGCCCACTGAGGGCGGGCCGCCGAAGACAAGCCAGTAACGGCTTTTTCCCTTGAATCCGGCGCGGCGGACCGCACTTCAGGCGTGACGCCGGCTGCGCTATAAGACGCGCCGGACCCGATTCATGCCCCGAGGCCACAGCCCATGAGCAGCGTGCGCGCCTACCGCCAGATCCTTCGCCGCAAGTCCCGCCAGATCCGGGTGGGCAACGTGCTCGTCGGCGGCGACGCGCCGATCTCGGTTCAGACGATGACCAACACGCCGACCGCGGACGTGGCGGCGACGGTGGCGCAGATCCAGGCGGCGGAGCGGGTGGGCGCCGACATCGTGCGCGTCTCCTGCCCCGACCAGGAGTCGGCGCTGGCGCTGAAGCAGATCGTGCCGCAGGTCTCGGTGCCGATCGTCGCGGACATCCATTTCCACTACAAGCGCGCCATCGAGGCGGCGCAGAGCGGGGCGGCCTGCCTGCGCATCAACCCCGGCAACATCGGCTCGGCGGAGCGGGTGCGCGAGGTGGTGAAGGCGGCCAAGGACTACGGCTGCTCCATGCGCATCGGCGTCAACGCCGGCTCGCTGGAGCAGGACCTGCTGGAAAAGTACGGCGAGCCCTGCCCGGAGGCGCTGGTCGAAAGCGCGCTCAACCACGCCAAGATCCTGGAGGACCATGACTTCACCGAGTTCAAGATCTCGGTGAAGGCGTCCGACGTGTTCCTGGCCGTCGCCGCCTATCAGGGCCTGGCCGAGGCCTGCGACTACCCGCTGCACATCGGCATCACCGAGGCCGGCGGCCTGCGCGCCGGGACGGTGAAGTCGTCCATCGGGCTGGGCATGCTGCTGTGGTCGGGCATCGGCGACACCATCCGCGTCTCCCTGTCGGCCGAGCCGGCGGAGGAGGTGCAGGTCGGCTACGAGATGCTGAAGTCGCTGGGCCTGCGGCGGCGCGGCGTCACGGTCATCTCCTGCCCGAGCTGCGCCCGGCAGAACTTCAACGTCATCAAGACGGTGGAGACGCTGGAGGCGCGGTTGGCCCACATCACCACGCCGCTGACCCTGTCGGTCATCGGCTGCGTGGTCAACGGCCCCGGCGAGGCGCGCGAGACCGACATCGGCCTGACCGGCGGCGGCAACAACACCCATCAGGTCTATCTGTCCGGCGTCACCGACCACCGGCTGAAGGACCAGAACATCGTCGACCACCTCGTCGGGCTGGTCGAGAAGAAGGCCGCCGAGATCGAGGCCGCCAAGGCCGCCGAAAAGGCAGCGGGAAACGCCGCCGAGTGACGGAACCGGCGCGGGCGGACAATTTGAACTAGGGACGCTCCGTGCCATCCGTGCTTAAATCCGCGGCAACCGTACCATCCTTGTCGGCCGTGCCGCGGCCTGGGCCAGAGTCAGAGTGACCGCTTCCTACTTCGTCATCGGCGCCAGCCACCGGTCCTGCTCCGGCGCGATCCGCGACCGTCTGACGACGGAGGAGGCGGAGGTGCCGGCGATGCTGGAGCGGCTGAGCGCTGCCGGCATCAGCCAGGCGATGTGGCTCAGCACCTGCGACCGGGTCGAGGTGCAGGCGGTGCACGAGCGCCCGAACGAGGCCGCTCTGACCATCGCCGGGATCATGGCGGAGCGGGTGGGGCTGAGCGAGCCCGACCTCGCCGGGCAGCTCTACACCCTGACCGGCGCGGCGGCGGTGCGCCACGTCTTCGCCGTCGCCTGCTCGCTCGACAGCCAGATCATCGGCGAGCCGCACATCCTGGGCCAGGTCAAGGCCGCCCACCGCCACGCCGCCGCCGCCGGCCTGTCCGGGCCGGAGCTGGAGGGGCTTCTCCAGGCCGCCTACGGTGCCGCCAAGCGGGTGCGCCGCGAGACGCCGATCGCCGAGGGCGCCACCTCGCTGGTCGCCGCGGCGGTCCAGGTGGCGCGTGACCTGCACGGCGACCTGAGGCGCTGCACCGGCCTGCTGATGGGGCTGGGCGACATGGGCGCCCTGGTGCTGGAGGGCCTGCGCGAGGCCGGGCTGGGCCGGCTGATCGTCGCCGCCCCGGTGGATCGCCGGGCCGAAGCGGCGGCGCGGCGCATGGACAGCCACTTCGCGCCCTGGGCCGATCTCGATTCGGCGCTGACCAGTGCGGATATCGTGGTGACCGCGGCGGGTCTGGGGCGCTATATCCTCTCCGCGCCGCAGTTGGGGGCGGCATTGAAGCGCCGCCGCCGGCGCCCGGTGTTCGTGGTGGACGCGGCGATCCCCGCCGATGTCGATCCGGACGTCGCCGGGCTGGACGAGGCCTTCGTCTACGACCTCGCCGACCTGGAGCGCGTGGCGCTGCAGGGGCGGGTGGGGCGCGAGGCGGCGACCCAGGCGGCCTGGGCCATCGTGGACGACGCCTTGGCGGCCTTCGCCCGCCACCGGGCCGAGCGCGCCGCGGTGCCCGCCGTGGCGGCGCTGCGGACGCATTTCGAGACGGAGCGGCGGCGCCTGCTGGACGAGCAGCGGGGGCTGGACGCGGCGTCGGCGACGCGGCTGCTGGTCAACCGGCTGCTGCACGGTCCGTCGGAGGCGCTGCGCGCCATGGCGGCGGACCCCGACGGGGCCGGGCTGGCGGAGCGGGCGGCGGCGGAACGGCTGCTGTTCCGGCTGTTCCGGCTGGACGAGCCCGCCGGGAGCGATTTGGATAAGGACGAGCGACGTGAGCCTGGACGAGAAGTTCAATAGGGTCGTGGCCCGCCATGACGAGCTGCGGGACGCGATGGCGGCGGGGACGGTGGACCCGGCGGACTTCGCCCGGCTGTCGAAGGAATACGCCGACCTGACTCCGGTGGCCGAGGCCATTGGCGAGCTGAAGAAGGCGAAGGCGGAGGCCGCCGACCTCGCCGGCATGATCGCCGACCCGGCGGGCGATGCCGAGATGAAGGCGCTGGCCGAGGAGGAGTTCGCCGAGCTTACCCGCCGCATCCCCGCCCTGGAGCGCCGGGTGCAGATTTCCCTGCTGCCCAAGGACGAGGCGGACGAGAAGAACGCCATCCTGGAGGTGCGCGCCGGCACCGGCGGCGACGAGGCGGCCCTGTTCGCCGCGGAGCTGTTCGAGATGTACCGCCGCTACGCCGGGCTCCAGGGCTGGCGGTTCGAGACGATGGAGGTCAGCGAGACCGGCATCGGCGGCTACAAGGAGGCCATCGCCAACATCACCGGCCGCAACGTCTTCGCCCGGCTGAAGTTCGAATCGGGGGTCCACCGCGTGCAGCGCGTCCCGGCGACCGAGACTCAGGGGCGCATCCACACCTCCGCCGCCACCGTCGCGGTGCTGCCCGAGGCGGAGGAGGTGGACATCCACATCGACGAGAAGGACCTGCGCATCGACGTCTTCCGGTCCAGCGGTCCCGGCGGTCAGTCGGTGAACACGACGGACAGCGCGGTGCGCATCACCCACCTGCCGACCGGCCTCGTCGTCAGCCAGCAGGACGAGAAGAGTCAGCACAAGAACAAGGCCAAGGCGCTGAAGGTGCTGCGCGCCCGCCTCTACGAGCGGGAGCGCGCCGAGAAGGACAAGGCCCGCGCTGCCGACCGCAAGAGCCAAGTGGGCTCCGGCGACCGCTCGGAGCGCATCCGCACCTACAACTTCCCGCAGGGCCGGGTGACCGACCACCGCATCAACCTGACGCTCTACAAGATCGAGAAGGTGATGGCCGGCGAGGCGCTGGACGAGCTGATCGACGCGCTGACGGCCGAGGACGAGGCGGCGCGGCTGTCGGAACTGCAATAGGGCGGTTTGGTCAATCCTCCTCCGGGAGTTTCGACCCTCCGATGGCGGCGAGGACCGTCGCCGCCACTCCCTCCGGGTTGTTCAGCACGTCGTTGTTCCAGAAGCGCAGGACCCGCCAGCCGTGATGCCGCAGATGCTCGTCCCGAATGGAGTCGTAGGCGGAGTCGGCGTGCTGGCTGCCGTCGACTTCGACAACCAGCTTTGCCTGGATGCAGGCGAAATCAGCGATGTAGGGGGGAATGGGGTGCTGACGGCGAAACTTCCATCCGCTGAGCTGTTCACCGCGCAATTGGCGCCAAAGCGCTCGTTCGGCGTGGGTGGGCTGAGTGCGGAGGTCACGAGCGCGGTATTTCAGCTTGGAGTTCCGCATAGGCGCTTGCGTGGCAACACGGGCCCCCACCCTAACCCTCCCCCGCTGCGCAGGGGAGGGAACAGGACGTCGCATCCTTGTCCCTCCCCTGCGCAGCGGGGGAGGGAGGGGACCCATGCAGAGCATGGGGAGGGTGGGGGCAATTCATGACCGTCACGCTTCATCAACTCCGCCGCACCGCCGAGGCCCGCCTGCGCGAGGCCGGCATCGACACGCCCGACCTCGACGCGCGCCTGCTCGTCGAGCACGCGCTGGGCCTCACCCGCCACGACCTGTTCACCCGGGCCAACGACCCCATCCCCGAGCCCGACGCCGCGCGTCTCCTCGCCCTGGTCGAGCGGCGGGTGGCGCGGGAGCCGGTGGGGCGCATCCTCGGCCATCGCGAGTTCTGGACGATCGACCTCTCCCTCAACCCCGACACCCTGGAACCCCGGGCCGACACCGAGACGCTGGTCGAGGCGGTGCTGAAGGCGCTGCCGGACCGCAACGCCCCGCTGCGGCTGCTCGATCTCGGCACCGGAACCGGTTGCATCCTGCTGGCCCTGCTGGCGGAGCTGCCCAACGCCAGCGGCCTCGGCGTCGACCTCAGCCCCGGCGCGGTGGCCGCCGCCACCGAGAACGCGGCACGCAACGGGCTGACGGAGCGGGCGCGCTTCCAGACCGGCAACTGGGGTGTCGGGCTGGACGAGCGGTTCGACGTCGTCGCCTCCAACCCGCCCTACATCCCCAGCGCCGACATCGCCGCGCTCGATCCGGAGGTGCGGGAGCACGATCCGTTGCGCGCGCTGGACGGCGGCGCCGATGGACTGGACGCCTACCGGATCATCGCCGCGCAGTTGCCCGGTCTGCTCCAGCCGGGCGGTCTGGCCGGGCTGGAGGTCGGGCAGGGGCAGGCGGCGGACGTGGCGGGGCTGCTGGCCGCGGCCGGGCTGGAGCCGGCGGGCGTCTTCCGCGACCTGGGCGGCGTGGAACGCTGCGTCCTGGGGCGCAAGAGCGCGTGATTTCGCCCCATCCCCCCAAAAAAAAGGTTGGATTGACGCGCGGTCCCCAGTAGGGTGCAAGGACGACGATGGCCCGGGGACAATCATCCCAGGGCGTACCCATGGCCTCCGGAAACCCCGCGCGGTTGGGCGGACGTCCGAGAAGGCAGACCGGTTGATCGGTTGGGCGCGTCGATTTGATCCCTGCGACCCATCCGCGGTTGGTTCCGCGGCGGGCCCGGCGACCGAATGGTCAGCCAGGGCGTTCGCGGGATTGCACTTCTCTTACATGGGGCCATAAGAGCCAAATGAGACAAGGACCGAACTCCAGGCGCTCGCGCGGTCGTGGCAACGGCGGCGGTGGTGGCGGAGGTGGCGGCGGCGGTGGTGGCGGTGGCAGCCGCCGGCAGAATGTTCCGCTGCGTCACCAGACCTTCGACAGCAATGGTCCGGACGTGCGCATCCGCGGCAACGCGTGGCAGGTCCATGAAAAGTATCTGGCGCTGGCCCGCGACGCCTCCTCGTCCGGCGACCGCGTCCAGGCGGAAAACTACCTTCAGCATGCGGAGCACTATTTCCGCATCATCAACCAGATCCAGGAATCCGAGAACCGCCAGCGCGGCAACGTCGGCGCCGCGGGCCTCGGTCCGCAGCCCAGCCTGGGCGGTTCGGCGGAAGACGAGGACGGCGGCGAGATGGGCGACGAGTCCGAGGCTGCCGCCGACGAACGCACCCCGATGAGCGCCTGACCATCTGTCCGGTAACCGTCAGTCCTGAGGCCGGCAAGGTCCGGTTTCAGGGCTGAACGGGTATCAGGGCTGAACGTGTCTCAGGCCGGCAGGTCTTCGGCCAGCGCCACCGGGTCGCCCACCGCGATCCGGCCCCCATGCACCACCCGGGCATAGACGCCGCACTGCGTGTGGTCGTAACCGCGCTCCAGAATGGGAAGCGTGTTGAGGTCGCGCGCGCCGGTCGCCGGGTTGACCTCGCTGGAGGGCCGGCAATCCTTGTGGTCGCAGATGCGCAGGGTGACGTCGCCGACGGTCAGCAACGCGCCGATCCACTGGCGTTCCACCCAGGGCTCCAGCCCGTCGATCATCAGGTTGGCGCGGAAGCGCCGCGGATCGACCGGCTGCTTGGCCACCCGCTCTTCCAGATCGCGCACGCTGGCGAGGTTGAGGATGGAGACCGCCGCCTCTTCCCGGTCGGTGAAGGAGACGCCGCCGCCTTGCGCCGGGTTCCTGGCCTCGGCCAGCTTGGGCAGGCCGGGGGCCGCCCCCGCCAGATAGGCGGCGAAGAACTGCTCCACCAGCATCCGGCCCATCGGCTGGTCCAGACGCCCGCGCGACACCGGCTTGCCACCGCGCCGGATGATCAGCGACTGGGTGGCCTCGTCGAACTCGGTGTCGAGCAGCGCCAGCTTCTCGTTCCGGTCGAGCGTGAAGAAATCCTCGTTCGGGCGCCAGCCCTCGACGTCGGGGCTCAGCGCCGCCGGGCCGTGCAGCAGGCCGAAGCGCCGGTCAAAGGGGATGGGTTGGCCGGTGACGAGGTCAACGGCGGGAAGATCCTGACCGCTCAGCCCCTTCACGGGGTAGCGGCGTATGGCGGCGACGGTCGCGGGCATTGCATCGCACAATGGTGGGACCGGTTCGCTTCTGTCAACCGTCGCAATCGAAAACCGTCACCAGCGCTCGGCCAAAGGCTCCCGACCCTGGAACTCGGCGATTCGCCGCCGCGTCGCGGGGGAGGTGTCCTCCGGCAGCCGGTCCAGCGGGAAGAAACGCGCCTCCAGGATCTCCACCCCGTCGGCCCGAGGCGTTCCCGACCATCCCTGCGCGACGAAGACCGCCACATGGTCGCTCGCCCCGTGCCGGAAGCGGGCGTAGACGCCGAAGGGCTGCGGGCCGCTCTCCACCGTCAACCCGACCTCCTCCCGCACCTCGCGCTTCATGGCCTCCACCAGCGTCTCGCCTTTTCCGACTCCGCCGCCCGGAAAATGCCAGCCGCCAACGTAGCTGTGGCGGATCAGCAGGACCGAGGCCGTACCGCCGCCAGCCGCGGAGTCGTCCAGGATGATCCCCCGCACCCCCATGGTCAGCGGGCGGGCCACCCAATGCCACATGTTGCGGCCGTGCCAGGCCAGCCGCATCAGGGGGGTGGTCAGGGCGGGCCGCAGGGCCTTGGGCGAAGGGGCGCGCGGGGTGCTGCTGGTGGGCGTGGCCGTCATGAAGGCGGGAGTCCGTGGCATTGGCGCAAAACCCTAGCCTTTTCCGGCGGGCCGCGGAAAGCCACCCTTTCGGCGCGGGTCCGACAAAAGCAATAACCACGCGTACCGGGGGGTCTTGCATACGGATGGGCCTCTCCCACATCTACGGCGACGCATGCATCCTTGCGGATCGCACTGGTAACGTGGATCGGACTGACCGGGCTGCCTCGCGGACGGTCGGCGATGAAGGGAGCACAACATGGACTTCGAGAAATACACCGAGCGCAGCCGGGGCTTCGTGCAGGCGGCGCAGACCCTGGCCCTGCGGCGCGGCCACCAGCGGCTGACGCCGGAACATCTGCTGAAGACCCTTCTGGACGACAAGGAAGGCCTGGCCGCCAACCTGATCCGTGCGGCCGGCGGCGACCCCGCCCTGGCGCTGTCGGGCGTGGACGCCGAGCTGGACAAGCAGCCCAAGGTGGAAGGCGCCGGGGCCGGGCAGGTGTATCTGACGCCGGAACTGTCCCGCGTGTTCGAGCAGGCCGAGACGATCGCCAAGAAGGCGGGCGACAGCTACGTCACGGCGGAGCGCATCCTGCTGGCGCTGGCCATGGCCGACGGCACGCCGTCCGCCGCGGTGCTGAAGCGCGCGGGCGTCACCCCGCAGGCGCTGAACACCGCGATCAACGAGGTGCGCAAGGGCCGCACCGCCGACACCGCCAGCGCCGAGCAGGGCTACGACGCGCTGAAGAAATACACCCGCGACCTGACCGAGTCGGCGCGCGAGGGCAAGCTCGACCCCGTCATCGGGCGCGACGAGGAGATCCGCCGCACCATCCAGGTGCTGGCGCGGCGCACCAAGAACAACCCCGTCCTGATCGGCGAGCCGGGCGTCGGCAAGACCGCCATCGTCGAGGGCCTCGCCCAGCGCATCGTCAAGGGCGACGTGCCGGAGGGGCTGAAGAACAAGAAGCTGCTGTCGCTCGATCTCGCCGGCATGGTGGCGGGCGCCAAATACCGCGGCGAGTTCGAGGAGCGGCTGAAGGCCGTGCTCCAGGAGATCCAGGCGGCGGCGGGCGAGATCATCGTCTTCATCGACGAGCTGCACACCTTGGTCGGCGCCGGCAAGGCGGACGGCGCCATGGACGCCTCCAACATGCTGAAGCCCGCGCTGGCGCGCGGCGAGCTGCACTGCGTCGGTGCCACCACGCTGGACGAGTACCGCAAGCACATCGAGAAGGACGCGGCGCTGGCCCGGCGCTTCCAGCCCGTCTTCGTGCCCGAGCCGACGGTGGAGGACACCATCTCCATCCTGCGCGGCCTAAAGGAGCGCTACGAGGTGCACCACGGCGTGCGCATCACCGACGCGGCCATCGTGTCGGCGGCGACCCTGTCGAACCGCTACATCACCGACCGCTTCCTGCCCGACAAGGCCATCGACCTGATCGACGAGGCGGCGAGCCGCCTGCGCATGGCCGTGGACAGCAAGCCGGAGGCCATCGACGAGCTGGACCGCCGCATCATCCAGCTCAAGATCGAGCGGGAGGCGCTGAAGCGCGAATCCGACGACGCCTCGCGCGCCCGGCTCGCCAACCTGGAAGGCGAGCTGGCCGACCTGGAGCAGGAATCCGCCGAGCTGACCGCCAAGTGGCAGGCCGAGAAGGACCAGCTCCAGGGCGCACAGAAGATCAAGGAGGACCTGGAAAGAGCCCGCACGGAACTGGAGCAGGCCCAGCGCGACGGCAATTGGGGCCGCGCCGGCGAGCTGGCCTACGGCGTCATCCCCGACCTGGAGAAGCGTCTGAAGGAGGCAGAGGCCCACGCCGCCAACCGCATGCTGAACGAGGAGGTGCGCGACAGCGACATCGCCGCCGTGGTCAGCCGCTGGACCGGCGTGCCGGTGGACAAGATGCTGGCCGGCGAGCGGGAGAAGCTGCTGGCGATGGAAACCCGCCTGAAGACCCGTGTGATCGGCCAGGACGAGGCCATCGTGGCGGTGTCCAACGCCGTCCGCCGCGCCCGCGCCGGCCTGCAGGACCCCAACCGGCCGATCGGCTCCTTCCTCTTCCTTGGACCCACCGGCGTCGGCAAGACCGAGCTGACCAAGGCGCTGGCCGAGTTCCTGTTCGACGACGAGACGGCGATGGTCCGGCTCGACATGTCGGAATACATGGAGAAGCACTCCGTCGCCCGCATGATCGGCGCCCCTCCGGGCTATGTCGGTTATGAGGAGGGCGGGGCGCTGACCGAGGCGGTGCGCCGCCGGCCCTATCAGGTCGTGCTGTTCGACGAGGTGGAGAAGGCCCATCCCGACGTCTTCAACGTGCTGCTCCAGGTGCTCGACGACGGGCGCCTGACCGACGGGCAGGGGCGGACGGTGGATTTCCGCAACGTGGTCATCATCATGACCTCGAACCTCGGCTCCGAGGTGCTGGCGGCCCAGCCGGAAGGCCAGGACAGCGGCGCCGTGCGCGACGAGGTGATGGAGGTGGTGCGCGCCCACTTCCGGCCGGAGTTCCTGAACCGCCTGGACGAGATCCTGCTCTTCCACCGCCTGGACCGCAGCCACATGGGCGGGATCGTGACCATCCAGCTCGGCCGGCTGGTCCGCATGCTGGCCGACCGCGACATCACGCTGGAGGTGGACGAGGCGGCGACGCACTGGCTGGCCGAGGCCGGCTACGATCCGGTCTACGGCGCGCGTCCGCTGAAGCGGGTGATCCAGCGGGAGCTTCAGAACCCGCTGGCCACCATGATCCTGGAGGGCCGCGTCGCCGACGGCCAGACGGTCAAGGTGGGGGCGGAAGGCGGCGAGCTGACCATCAACGGCTTGCCCGTCTCGGCCCAGGTGCGCAGCGCCGCCACCCAGCCGGTGACGACGGTGCATTGAGTGACGCCGGCGGGGGGCCTTTCGCGAGGCCCCTTGCCGGTCAGGTCACCACGAACTCCCGCGCCACCGCGGCGAAGTGGCAGGAGGCCGCCACGATGACCAGCGCGTGCCAGACCGGAATGTTGTAGGGCAGTCGGTCCAGCGTGTGGATGAAGGCCCCCACCGTGTAGACCACCCCGCCCACCGCCAGCAGAAGCAGCGTCGTCGGGGACAGCGACCGCCACAGCGGTTCGGCCACCGACAGGATGGCCCAGCCGAGCCCGAGATAGAGCACGAAGCCCAGCCGTTCGTACCGCCAGGAGGCGAACAGCTTCAGCGCCACCCCGCCCAGCGCCACCACCCACACCCCGATCCCCAGCGGGAGTCCCGCGGCGGCGTCCAGCCGGTTCAGGGTGAAGGGGGTGTAGCTGCCGGCGATCATCACATAGATCATCGCGTGGTCGAGCCGCCGCAGCACCGCCTTGCGCCGCCCCGGCGGGGCCAGGTTGTAGGCGGCCGACGCGCTCAGCATGCCGACCAGCCCGGCGCCGTAGGCGACCAGCGACACCATCTCGGTCGCGGAGGCGTGGCCCGCCGTCACGACCAGCAGCCAGGACGCGCCGATCAGGCCGGCGATCACGCCGATGGCGTGGATGACCGCGTCCGCCGCACGCTCCCCCGCCGTGTGGACGGGAAACTCGAAGCAGGAATCGGGTTTCATGGGACCAGCCTGCCGGAAAGGCGGGTGGATGAAAAGCCCTTCCCCCGGCACGGCGGCCCCACCGGAATCGTTAACTCCGCAGATAGACCCGGTTGATGTAGGGGTCGTAACGGCGGTCCGGATTCGGCAGCACCGGCTGGAGCGGGCCGAAGCGGTTGCGCAGCAACGTGTATTCGGTGACGACGATCAGCCGGTCGCTGTGCGTCGGCTGGAGAGCCTTGTGCATCCCGATGTTGTCGGCCAGGAAGCAGTCGCCCGCCCGCCCGGTCAGCGCGACGGGCGCCGACGCCCCATACACCGCCTCGACCTCGGCGTCGGAGTGATTGCGCCGCTCCAGAAGCTCCTGCCCGTGCTGGGAAGCCGGGACGTAGATGTGCGGCCCGCCGCCCATGTCGGTGTCCGTCAGGTACAGGAACATCTTGAAGTGGCGGACCTGGTTGTAGTCGCGGTGGTAGTTCTGCGTGCTGATCCGCGGGTTGGGCCGGGCCAGCGACCACCAGACCGACATGCCGTCGATGGTCGGCTTGCAGCCATGGAACGCCTCCGCAACCTCCAGGACGAGCGGATGGTTGATGGTGTCCAGCAGATGGGGCGCGGCCAGGAACTGCTCCTCCACATAGCGGGCCATCTGGATGTCCGGCGACGGCACCTTGTCGATGGTGAAGGAGCCGTATTGCCGGTGGCCGCCGTCGAAGCAGGGCTGTTCCTCGAAATAACGCCGCATCGCCGCGACCTGCTCGTCGGTCATCAGGCGGAAGGCGTCGGTGTAGCCGCGCGTCTCCAACTGGGTCTTGAGGCTCAACGCCCGTTCGGACGGCGTGAAACCGGGGGTGCGGGGCCGGAAGGGCGCCACCAGCGACGCGACGATCTTGCGCCGCGGCTCGATCTTCAGGCGTGGAATTTGATGCCAGACGACGTCGTCGATCAAGCGGGCCTTGTTGTTGAACGGTACCTTCACGCGAGCGGGCTCCCCGGCAAACGCAGCGAGTGCGAGAATTCCGAAAAAATACTCCAAATGCGGGAAATTTTCATCGTTCGTTCGCATGCGGCATTTTGCGCGGGGTGGGGTGGATGGACTTGTCTCCCGGACAATAAAAGGCGGGCGGTGCGCCCGTCGCAGCGCTATGGTCCGCAACCCGACGCTGTTCCATGGAACGGTCCGACAAGACGCTTCAGAACGATCATGACCAGACGATCCAGCTTCGCCGCCGGCGCCCGCGACACCCTGCCGATGGTCATCGGCGCGGCGCCCTTCGGGGTGATCTTCGGCACGCTGGTGGCCGCCGGCCCGCTGGCGGCGTGGCAGGGGCAGCTCATGTCCCTGTCGGTCTATGCGGGGTCCAGCCAGTTCATCGCGCTGGGTCTGGTGGCCGGGCACGCCGGGCTGGCGGTGATCTGGCTGACCACCCTGATCGTGAACCTGCGCCACGCCCTCTACGCCGCAACGCTGCTGCCGCACGTCGCCCATCTGCCGGCGCGCTGGCGCTGGACGCTGGGCTTCTTCCTGACGGACGAGACCTTCGCGGTGATGGCCGGCTATTACGCCCGGCACCCGCGGGCGCCGCTCGGGCACTGGTACTTCCTGGGCTCCTGCCTGTCGATGTACGCGAACTGGCAGTTCTGGACCCTGGTCGGCCTGCTGTTCGGCGCGGCCTTTCCGCAACTCCAGTCGCTTGGGCTGGATTTCGCGATGGTTGCCACCTTCATCGCCATCGTCGTCCCGCAGCTTGCCAGCCTGCCCAACTTCGCGGCGGCGGTGGCGGCGGGGGCCGTGGCCTATCTGGGGCAGGACGTTCCCTACAAGCTGGGGCTGATGGCCGCCGTGGTGGCTGGCGTCACCGTCGGAATGGCCCTGCAACGCTGGCGCTCGGGCGGGCTGGAGGCCGGGCGGCGGGAGGAGGAGGAGGCGGCATGACCGGGACCGTCCTGACCAACACCGTCATGATCCTGGGCATGGCGGCGGTCACCGTCTTCGTGAAGGCGGCGCTGTTCGTGCTGGGCGACCGGGTGGTCTTTCCGCCGCTGCTGAAACAGGCGCTGGGCTTCGTCCCGGTGACGGTGCTGACCGCCATCATCGTGCCGATGATCCTGTCTCCAAACGGCGAGGGGCTGGAGCTGACCTGGGGGAACCCGCAGCTGGTCGGCGCGCTGGCCGCCGTGCTCGCCTGCGTGGCGACGGGCAAGCAGCTCCTCACCATCGCCGTGGGGTTGGGCGTCTTCTTCGTCTGGCAGCTGGGCGTCCTCGCCTAGGACTGGAACCGGCGGCGCCACTTTCCTGCCACAAACAGTGCATAGCGGCTTTGCCGCGGCGCGGTGGCGCGGGTGGGGGCGCATCCTGTATGGTCGCCCGATCGAAAGGGCTACCCGACAGAGTCCGTGATGACCAGACGCCTGCGCCTCGTTCCCGTCTCCCTCGCCGTGGCCTGCGCGGTGATGCTGACCGCCTGCCAGACGGGCCAGCGGACCAACCGCGCGCCCGTCGTGCAGGGGACCGCCAGCGCATCCCCGGCCGGGCTCGACACCGTCTCCGGCGAGTGGGAAACCGACAAGACCACCGCGCTGCGGTCGCAGCCGAGCAACGGCGCCCCCATCGTCGCCACCTTCCCGCCCGGCCAGCCCCTGAAGGTTCTGGGCCGCGCCCGCGGCACCGACTGGGTGGCGGTGCAGGCGGTGGGGTCGACCGCCTATGTGCGGATTCATCTGCTGCGCCTGCGCGGCAGCGCGCCCATCCAGACCGCCCGCGGCACGACGACGACGGTCGCCAAGCCGGAGGACAACGCCGGCCCCTCGATCAAGGCCGCGCCGCGCCGCAAGATCGAGGCGACACCGATCGCCAATTGAGGCGGGGTGGGGGCAATGATCACTTCGACCCTCAGAACTCCTTCCAGTCGTCGTCCTCGCTGACGTTGCGCTTGAGCGCGGCGCCCGAATGGGCCACCGCGCGCGGCGCCGGCTTGGCCGCGGCGCGGGCGGAGCGGGGCGCCGGGGCGGCCGGACGCGCCATCGGCGCCACATGCCGCAGTGCCGCAGTGGTGGCCGCGACGGCGACCGGCACGGCGCGCGGGTCCAGCTTGAAGAAGCCGATCAGCCCCTTCAGGTCGTTCGCCTGACCGGCCATGGCCTGAGCGGCGGCGGTGGTCTCCTCGACGAGCGCGGCGTTCTTCTGGGTCATCTCGTCCATCTGCGAGACGGTGGCGTTGATCTCGTCGAGCGCCGCCGCCTGCTCGGAGGAGGCCGAGGCCATCTCGGCGATCAGCCCGGCGACCTGCTGGACGCCCGACACGATGCCCTCCAGCGCGTCGCCGGCCTTCTTGACCAGCTCCACCCCGTCCTTCACTTGGGCGTCGCTGTCCAGGATAAGGCCCTTGATCTCCTTGGACGCCTGGGCGGAGCGCTGGGCGAGGTTGCGCACCTCCTGGGCCACGACCGCGAAGCCGCGCCCGGCGTCGCCGGCCCGCGCCGCCTCCACCGCCGCGTTCAGCGCCAGCAGGTTGGTCTGGAAGGCAATCTCGTCGATCACCCCGATGATGTCGGTGATCTTGCGGCTCGACGCCTCGATGCGCTTCATCGCGTCGATCGCCGAATCCGCCACCGTGCCGCCGGACTCCGCGGCGGTGCGGGCGTCGGCGGCCATGCCGTTGGCGCGCTGGGCGTTGTCGGCGTTGGAGCGCACCGTCGCCCCCAGCTCCTCCATGCTCGCCGCCGTCTCCTCCAGCGAGGACGCCTGCTGCTCCGTCCGCTCCGCGAGGTCGGAGGAGCCGATGGAGACCTCGCCCGCCGCCGAGGCGATGGTGTCCGCCGCCTGGGTGATCTGGCCGACGATCTCCGACAGCTTGGCGGAGGTGGCGTTGACGTCGGTTTTCAGCGTCTGGAAGGCGCCCTCGTAGTCGCGTTGCACCCGCTTGTTGAGGTCGCCCTGGGCGAGCGCGCTGAGCACCGCGCCGAGGTCGGCGATGACCGCCTCCACCGTGTCGGTCAGGCGGTTGATGCCCGCCGACATGGTCTTGTAGAAGCCGTCCTTGCCGGCCAGGTCGAGGCGGCGCGACAGGTCGCCCTTCGACACGCCGTCGATCAGCGCGGCGATCTCCTCGCCGATCGCCGCCTCGCGGGCGCGCTGCGCCTCGTCGGCGCGGCGTTCGGCCTCCAGCCGCGCGCGCTCGGCCTCGTCCATCGCCTTCTTCTGGATGGCGTTGTCCTTGAACACCTGCACCGCCTGCGCCATCTGCCCGATCTCGTCGCCGCGGTCGAGGCCGGGAACGGCCACCTCCAGCTTGTCGGCGGCGAGGTCGTGCATGGTCGCGCTCATCGCCCGCACCGCGCCCATCTGGCGGCGGACCAGGAAGAAGCTGACCAGGCCGAAGGCCAGCGTGACCAGCGGCGCCACCACCAGGATGGTGCGCTCCACCTCGTCCACCACCCTCATCACGTCGGCCCGCTTCAGCCCGACGAACAGCACGCCGACCACCGAGCCGGAGGCGTCGAGCAGCGGGTCGTAGGAGGTGAAGTAGCGCTCGCCCAGGATGTCGGCCTCGCCGCGGTAGGGCTTGCGCTGGGTGATGACGCTGTCGAAGACCGGCCCGGCGCCCAGCTTCGTGCCGTTGGCCCGGCTGCCGTCGGGGTTCTGCACGGTGGTGGCGACGCGGGTGTCGCCGCGGAACACCGTGGCCGCACCGCCGGTCAGCTCGCGGATCTGGTCGACCATGCGGGTGTCGCCGTCGACCCGCACCGATCCGATATAGAGCGCGCCGTCGCGCAGGCTGTAGTCGGCGCCGTTCTGCTTCAGAAGCATGTGGGCCAGAGCCATGCTGCGCTCCCGCTGCTCCTGCGCGGAGGCGGCGCTGCGGTCGCTCAGCACGTGGCTGGAGGCCAGCGTCAGCACGATGGCCAGGATGAACAGCCCCAGCACGTTCAGCAGGGACAGTTTGGCGGTCAGGGAGAGGTTTTTCAGCACGTTCGGCCCTATGCGGCAATCGCTCCGCAGCCCTCGCCGACGGAGATAGACAATAAGTCTAATACGGTTTTATCCATTCGTCCGCTTGCAATTTTTCAGAGATCGATTCCCGCCGGCCGTGTGGAAAGGCTCCGGCAAACCGCCATGCAGCCGGCGCACGGCCCGTCTTCCTTGGTTGGCGCGGCAACTGGCCCTAGGTTAGGGCAGCCGCCTTTGGCAACCGACCCCTTTCCCGGACCCTTCCATGCGCCGCCGCACCAGCAACCCCAGCCCGGCCCCCTCCTATGCGGAGGCCGCGTCCAGCACCGGCGACATGGCGGCGCTGCGCTCGCTCGTCCCCTATCTGTGGCCGCATGATTCCGTCGAGACGAAGCTGCGCGTGGTGGTGGCGCTGGTCCTGCTGGTCGGTGCCAAGGTGGCGAACGTTTGGGTGCCGCTCTTCTACAAGCGGGCGGTCGACGCCCTGTCGCCGGGCGACGCCGGGGCGTTGGTGACGATTCCGCTGGGGCTGATCGTCGCCTACGGTCTGGCGCGGGTCATGTCGCTGGTCTTCGCCGAACTGCGCGACGCGGTGTTCGCCAACGTCGCCCAGCGCACCATCCGCAAGGTCGCCCTGTCGGTCTTCCAGCATCTGCACGCCCTGTCGCTGCGCTTCCATCTGGAGCGCCAGACCGGCGGACTGACCCGTTCGCTGGAGCGCGGCACCCGCGCCATCGAGACGCTGCTGCGCTACGCCCTGTTCTCCATCGTGCCGACGCTGGTGGAGATCACGCTGGTCTGCGTGATCCTGTGGCGGATGTTCGACGGCTGGTTCGCGCTGGCGACCTTCGCCACGGTGGGCAGCTACATCGCCTACACCTTCTTCGTGTCGGAATGGCGCATCCAGTTCCGCCGCGCCATGAACGAGACCGACAACAAGGCCAACACCAAGGCGGTGGACAGCCTGCTGAACTACGAGACCGTCAAGTATTTCGGCAACGAGGGGCACGAGGCCCGGCGCTACGATCAGGCGCTGGCCTCCTACGAGCAGGCGGCGGTCAAGAGCCAGCGCAGCCTGTCGCTGCTGAACATCGGCCAGTCGGCGATTATCTCGCTGGGGCTGGCGGTGGTCATGGGCATGGCGGCGCGCGGCATCGTCAACGGCACGATGACGCTGGGCGACTTCGTGCTGGTCAACACCTACCTGCTCCAGCTCTACCAGCCGCTGAACTTCTTCGGGGTGGTGTACCGCGAGATCAAGCAGGCGCTGATCGACGTGGAATCCATGGTGACGCTGCTGTCGGTGGACCGCGAGGTGGCCGACCAGCCGGGCGCCCCGGCGCTGGCCATCACCGGGGGCGAACTGCGCTTCGACGGGGTGGAGTTCGGCTACGATCCGCGGCGTCCGATCCTCAAGGGGGTGAGCTTCACCGTGCCCGCCGGGCGGACGGTGGCCATCGTCGGCCCGTCCGGGGCGGGCAAATCGACCATCGGGCGCCTGCTGTTCCGCTTCTACGACGTGTCGGGCGGCGGCATCCTGATCGACGGGCAGGACATCCGGGAGGTGACCCAGCAATCGCTGCGCGGCGCCATCGGCATCGTCCCGCAGGACACGGTGCTGTTCAACGACACGGTCTATTACAACATCGCCTACGGCCGCCCCGGCGCCAGCCCGGCGGAGGTCGAGCAGGCGGCGCGGCTGGCCCACATCCACAACTTCATCATGGCGCTCCCCGACGGCTACGAGACCACGGTGGGGGAACGCGGGCTGAAGCTGTCCGGCGGCGAGAAGCAGCGTGTCGCCATCGCCCGCACCATCCTGAAGAACCCGGCGATCCTGCTGTTCGACGAGGCGACCTCGGCGCTCGACACCCACACCGAGCGGGAGATCCAGGCGAACCTGCGCGAGGTCAGCCGGGGCCGCACCACGCTGGTCATCGCGCACCGCCTGTCCACCGTGATCGACGCCGACGAGATCCTGGTGATGGAGGCCGGGCGTGTGATCGAACGGGGACGCCACACGGAACTGCTGTCGCGCGGCGGCGCCTATGCCGCATTGTGGGCGCGGCAGCAGGAATCCTCCCAGGGGCCGGAACCGGTTCCCGAAGTCCTCGCCCCAACCTGACCCAATAGACATGACGGAGCATTTTCTTGGGACCCGTACGGCAGGCGTTGCGCGAAGCGACCCGCGACATCCATGAGCGGCTGGACCGGGCGGCGGTGCTGCGCCCGCTGACCAGTCCGACGATCACCGTGGACGAATACCGCGACGCCCTGATCGCCCTGCACGGCTTCAACGCCCCCATCGAGCGGGCGTTGGGCGAGCGGGCGTTGGGCGAGCGGGCGTTGGGCGAGGGGGCGCTGGGTGAGGGCGCCGAGCGGCTGGACCTGCTGCGCGCCGATCTGGCCGATCTGGGGGTGGATGCGGACTCATTGCCGGTGGCGGGGGCGCTGCCGGCGCTGGACGGCGTGCCGGCGCGGCTGGCGGCGCGCTATGTGCTGGACGGTTCCGCCCATGGCGGGAGGGCGATGCTGCCCAACGTCACCCGCGCGCTGGGCTTCGACGCCACGCACGGGGCGCGCTTCCTGGCCTCGGCCGGGATCGACATGGCCGGCCGCTGGAAGGCGCTGCTTGCCCGGCTGGAGAGCGATCTGGAGGCGCCCGAGTCGGCGCAGGCCGCCTGCGCCACGGCGGTCGCCCTGTTCGCCGCGCTGGAGGTCTGGCTGGACGGTTTGGTCGCCAAGCCCGCCTGAATGCCGACGAGCGATGGCGGATGGACGCAGCGGATCGACGCAGTGGGTCGATGAGGGGCTTCACCGCGCCCGCCGCGCCCGCTAGGTTCCCTGCATGACCACCGCCCCCGCCCTCAACACCCCCGCCGCGCTCGCCGACGCGGTGCTGCGGGGTGACCGCCGCGCGCTCGCCCGCGCCATCACGCTGATCGAATCGACCCGGCGCGACCACCGCGCCCAGGCCGACGCCCTGCTGGAGACGCTGCTGCCCCACACCGGCAACTCGGTGCGGGTGGGCATTTCCGGCGTGCCGGGGGTGGGCAAGTCGACCTTCATCGAGGCGTTCGGGCAGCACGTCATCGCGCGCGGGCACAAAGTGGCGGTTCTGGCCATCGATCCGTCGTCGCAGCGCACCGGCGGTTCCATCCTGGGCGACAAGACGCGCATGGTCGACCTGTCGCGCGAGCCGAACGCCTTCATCCGTCCGTCGCCGGCCGGCGCCACGCTGGGCGGCGTGGCCCGCCGCACGCGCGAGGCCATGCTGGTCTGCGAGGCGGCGGGCTTCGACGTGATCGTGGTGGAGACGGTGGGCGTCGGCCAGTCGGAGACGGCGGTGGCCGACATGGTCGACCTGTTCATGCTGCTGCTGCTGCCCGCCGGTGGCGACGAGCTTCAGGGCATCAAGAAGGGCATCGTCGAACTGGCCGACCTCGTGGTCGTCAACAAGGCGGACGGCGATCTCGCCAACACGGCGCGGCATACCGTCGCGGACTACCGCCACGCGCTGACCCTGCTGCGGCACGGCGACTGGCGCGTGCCGGTGCTGAGCTGCTCGGCCATCACGAAAGCCGGCATCGATTCGGTGTGGGAGACCATCGGGGAGCACAAGGCCATCACCGAGGCGTCCGGAGTCCGCGCCACGCGCCGCGCCGAGCAGGCCCGCGCCTGGCTGTGGAGCGAGATCCGCGAGACGCTGGTGGACGCCTTCAAGGGGCATCCCGCCGTGCGCGCCGACCTGTCCGCGCTGGAATCCCGCGTCACCGGCGGCGCCGTCACCCCCACCGCCGCCGCACGCATTCTGCTTGAAAAGTTCCTCGGGCGCGCGGTGGAGTAGGTCCTTTCGGGTATGCTGCACCGCAACATTTCCGTTGCGCGACGATTCTCCCGTGCATAAGGTGGCGTGGGCGGGAAAGGAGCGCCTTCGTGGCGCTTGGGCGAGAGGTTTGCCCGCAGTCTCCTGGGGTATGAGCCGGAGTTGACTTGTCCGACACCGCCTCCGCGTCGAGTCGTCAACGGGAGACCTTAGGACATGGCCGCCAACTTTCTGGATCTTTTCGAGCGCTTCAATCCCCTCGCCCTGTCACCGCTGGGCAAGGCGAACGCCGAGACCTACGCCGCCCGCGGGACGCGCGTCGCCGGCGTGATGCAGGACGGTTGCCGCCGCCTGCTCGACGGCGTGACCGCCGGCATCGGCGAGACGACCCACCTCGCCGGCGAATTCGCCAAGGTGCGCAGCCCGGCGGACCTCGTCGCCGTGCAGCGCGAATGGGCGACCGTCGCCCAGGCCCGGGTCGTCAACCAGGTGCAGACCGTTCTCGACGTCTCCTCGAAGATCGCCGCCGAACTGGGCGTCAGCCCGGTGACCCTGACGCCGGCCGCCCCGGCGCCCAAGGCCGCTCCGGTCGCCGCCCCGGTTCCGGCTCCGAAGGCGGTCGCTCCGAAGGTCGAGGCCCCCAAGGTCGAAGCGCCCAAGGCTGAGGAGAAGAAGGCCGAGGCGGCTCCCGCCCCCGCGCCGAAGAAGGCTCCGGCGGCCCGCAAGGCTCCGGCCAAGGCCGCCGCTCCCAAGGCCGCTCCGAAGGCCGAGGCGCCCGCTCCGAAGGCGGAACCGGTGAAGGCCGAAACGCCGAAGGTCGAGGCGGTTGCCGCCCCGGCGCCCAAGGCCGAGGAGAAGAAGACCGAGGTGAAGGCCGCCCCGAAGGTTGAGGAGAAGACGGCGGACGTGAAGGCTGAAGCTCCGAAGGTCGAAGCTCCCAAGGCCGACGCGCCGAAGCCGGAAGCGCCCAAGGCCGCTCCGAAGGCTGAGGAGAAGAAGGCCGCCGCTCCCGCCGCCCAGTAATCCCACCGGATCGCGGTCCCCGCCGGCCCGGGGACCGTCGATCGGCGCGCGCCCGTCTCTTCCTTCCTTGACGGGCGCGCGCTTGTTCGACTATAACGCCGCCTCCTTCGGGCGGTATGCTGCCCGGGACCGGGTTTCATTTGCTAAAATAAAGGATCACTCCGATGGCACGTCGGTGCTCCGTGACCGGCAAGGGCACGCAGTTTGGCAACAACGTCAGCCACGCCAACAACAAGACCCGCCGCCGTTTCCAGCCGAACCTGCAGGAAACCGCGCTGCTGAGCGACGCTCTGGGTCAGATGGTGCGCCTGCGTATCTCCACCAACGCGATCCGTTCGATCGAGCACAAGGGCGGCCTCGACGCCTTCCTGCTCGACGCGAAGGACGACGTCCTCAGCCTGGAAGCGCGCCGCCTGAAGCGCCGCATCGCCAAGGCCCAGGACAAGCAGCAGGCCGTCGCGGCCTGAGGCTGACCGCCTGGAGGCGCCGGAGCGCGTCCAGGCGATTCTGGTGACGTCACCGCGGGGCGGCAAACTCCGCGGCCGGGTGTCAAGCCCCACACCAGGACGACTCCGACTCTCGGTTGCACCGAACCCCGGTTGAGAGTGCCGCGCGCATCGCCGAAAGGCGTTGCGCGCGTTTTGTCGTTTCCGGGGGTTGCCCTAAAACGACCGCTGCACGCCCAGCAGCAGGCGGTAGCGCGGCGAATCGGGGCCGAACCCGACGCCGATGCCGGCACCCACGGCGAGGTCTTCGCCGACGAGATGCCGGACGCCGGCCTCCACGAAATTGTCGGCCTTGCCACGCTCCGGCGACTGCTCGCGCACCACGTCGAAGGCCACGGCGGTGGCCGGGCCGACCGGGGCGTTCATCCCGGCCGCCATGATGAAGCGGTTGTCGCGCTCGCCCGGCTCCGGATCGAACCGATGCCGCCAGGACAGGTTGGCGTGCAGGCGCGGTGCGCTGGCGGCGGTGCCGAGCGGCTGGGTCAGGCGCCCGGTGATCCCGGCCTCGGTCGTTTTGCTCCCCGACCCGTAGGGGATGCTGACCAGCGGCTCCACCGAGAGGCCCAGCCGTCCCTGCGAGGGTGCGAGGATGTTGTATTCGGCGGACAGCTTGACGTCGCCCTGCTGCGCGTCGTCGGCGTTGCCGACGCGGTAGCCGGGATTGGCCTTCAGCGCCAGGCCGTCGGCGACGCCGACCTGGAGTTCCGGGTCGAAGGTCAGGCGGTTGCGCCCGCCGTCCCCCTTCAGCCGGTCGAAGAAGGCGCGGACCTTCACGTCGACGCTGCCCTTCTCGATGGCCGCGGCGTCCTCGACGGTGACCGGCAGTTCCGACGACAGCGCCATGCGCTCGTCGTCCTGCGCGCGGGCGGTCCCGACGGCAGTGAGCAGCCCGGCGGCGAGGGTGAGGCCCGCGAGGGCGGCGTGGCGCATGTCTGCTTTCCCGAACCGGTGGCGTTTGCCGAACAACAGCCGGGCGGGGCGAACGGGCCGCGGAGGGGAGGGGGTTACTCCACCGAGTCGGGGTCTTCGGCGTCCACCACCCGCCGGGCGATGTCGTAGGCGAAGCCGGCGCGGCCCAGCGCCGCCAGATCCTTGTCGCGGAACTCCGCGCGCTTCTCCGGCAGGCGGTAGGGGCCGAGCCGGCGGCGGCGGGCCAGCGCCAGGGCGGCGGTCAGGTTCAGGTCGCCCTCCACCTCCTCGTCCAGCGACTCCAGCGCGCGGTCGGCCTCGTCGCGGCCGATGCCCTTGGCGGACAGCTTCTCGCGGATGGCGCGGGTCGAGGTGCCGCGGCGGTGCAGGCTGGCCGCGCGCATCTCCGCGTACGCCGCGTCGTTGAGCAGGCCGCTGCGCAGGTAGCGGGCGATCAGGTCTTCGACCCAGCGCGCCCCCTCCGCGGGATCGGTGCCGTGGGCCTGGGCGGAGCGGTCGACCTTGCGCATCAGCACGCGGCGCAGGCTGGCCGAGGAGCTGGCGAAGCGCTGGAGATAGTGCAGGGCCGCGTTCTCCAGATACTGGGCGGTGACGCGGCGCGGCGGCTTGCGGGCCGGCGGCTGGTCGCGGGTCATGGCTGTCTCCCGTCCGGGGGCGGTTGCCGGAACGGGCGGCGCGCCCTAAAGTCCGGTCCATTCCTGTGAATCGTGGTGCGATGACTCATCCTCTCCCTCCCATGCCCCGCCAGGTCGGCGCCGTCAACTGGGTCGGCCTGTGGACCCTCTACGCGCGCGAGGTGCGCCGGTTCCTGAAGGTGCACCAGCAGACCGTCTGGGCGCCCGTGGTCACCACCCTGCTGTTCTACGCCGTCTTCGCGCTGGCGCTGGGTGGTGCCGTGCGGATGATCGGCACGGTGCCCTATCTGGAGTTCCTGGCGCCTGGCCTGATCATGATGGCGATGGCTCAGAACGCCTTCGCCAACACCTCCTCCTCCGTGGTGATCGCCAAGGTCCAGGGCAACATCGTCGATATCCTGATGCCGCCGATGGCCCCGCTGGAGCTGGCCTTCGGCTTCGTCATGGGCGGGGTGACGCGCGGCCTGCTGGTCGGGCTGGTCACCGGGCTGGCGATCTGGGCCTTCGTCCCGGTGCGCATCGCCCATCCGGAGTTCGTGATCTTCCACGCCCTGATGGCCTCCATGCTGCTGTCGCTGCTCGGGCTGGTCGGCGGCATCTGGTCGGAGAAGTTCGACAACATCGCGGCGGTGACCAACTTCGTGGTGACGCCGCTGTCCTTCCTGTCCGGCACCTTCTATTCGGTGGAAACGCTGCCGCCGGTGTTCTGGTGGATCGCCCATTTCGACCCGTTCTTCTACATGATCGACGGCTTCCGCTACGGCTTCATCGGGCGGTCGGACGGCACGCTGGGGATCGGGATTCTCGTGATGCTGGCCGTCAACGGCGGCCTGTGGTGGCTGGCGTGGCGCATGCTGAAGACGGGCTACAAGCTCAAGGCGTAAATTCGCCGGAATCCGGCCGAATTCAGCCGGTCGGCGTAGCCAATCCGTTGACAGGGTGAAGTGACATCTTGATATTCGACGGTTCCCGGCGGGCGAGGGTGTCCGCCGGGCTTTCCTCATTTGGAGGTTTTCGCTGTGATTCCGGTCGTCATGCCCACATATGCCCGCGCCGACATCGTGTTCGAGCGCGGCGAAGGTCCGTATCTGTACGCGACCGACGGGCGACGATTCCTCGACTTCGCCGCCGGTGTGGCGGTGAACGTCCTCGGCCACGCGAATCCCTATCTGGTCGAGGCGCTGACCGCCCAGGCCCACAAGCTCTGGCACACCTCCAACCTGTTCCGGGTCGCCGGGCAGGAGAGCCTCGCCAAGCGGCTGACCGAGGCGACCTTCGCCGACACCGTGTTCTTCACGAACTCGGGCGCCGAGGCGTGGGAATGTGGCGCCAAGCTGATCCGCAAATACCATTACGAGAAGGGCGACAAGGCCCGCACCCGCATCATCACCTTCGAGCAGGCCTTCCACGGCCGCACGCTGGCGGCGGTGTCGGCGGCGCAGCAGGAGAAGCTGATCAAGGGCTTCGGCCCGCTGCTCGACGGCTTCGACCTCGTGCCCTTCGGCGATCTGGAGGCGGTGCGCGCCGCCATCACCGACCGCACCGCGGCCATCTGCCTGGAGCCGATCCAGGGTGAGGGCGGCATCCGCACCGGCTCGGTCGAGTTCCTGCGCGGCCTGCGCGCGCTGTGCGACCAGCACGGGCTGCTGCTGTTCCTGGACGAGATCCAGTGTGGCATGGGCCGCACCGGCAAGCTGTTCGCCCATGAATGGGCCGGCATCACGCCGGACGTCATGGCGGTGGCCAAGGGCATCGGCGGCGGCTTCCCGCTGGGCGCCTGCCTCGCCACCGAGACGGCGGCGTCGGGCATGACCGCCGGCACCCACGGCTCGACCTACGGCGGCAACCCGCTGGCCACCGCGGTCGGCAACGCCGTGCTGGACAAGGTGCTGGAGCCCGGCTTCCTCGACCATGTGCAGCGCATCGGCGGCCTGCTCCAGGACCGTCTGGCCGGGCTGGTGGCCGAGAACCCGGCGGTCTTCACGGGCGTGCGCGGCAAGGGGCTGATGCTCGGCCTCGCCTGCGGCCCGGCGGTCGGCGACGTGGTGGCGGCGCTGCGCGCCAACGGCCTGCTGTCGGTTCCGGCGGGCGAGAACGTGGTCCGGCTGCTGCCGCCGCTGAACATCGGCGAGGCCGAGGTGGAGGAGGCCGTGGCCATCCTCGCCAAGACCGCCAAGGAGCTGGTGTGATGTCCGCCGTCCGTCATTTCCTCGACATCGACCGGCTGGACAAGGCGACCCTGCGCCAGATCCTCGCCATGGCCGCGACCATCAAGAAGGACATCCCGGCCTACCGCTCGCTGTTCGCGGGCCGCACGCTGGCGATGATCTTCGAGAAGCCGTCGACTCGCACCCGCGTCTCCTTCGAGGTGGGCATGCGCCAGCTCGGCGGCGACGTGGTGGTGCTGAAGCCCGACGACATGCAGCTCGGCCGCGGCGAGACCATCGGCGACACCGCCCGCGTGCTGTCCCGCTACGTGGACGCGGTGATGGTCCGCACCATGGGCGAGGAGCGCGTGCACGAGCTGGCCGAGTTCGCCTCGGTGCCGATCATCAACGGCCTGACCGACCAGTCGCACCCCTGCCAGATCATGGCCGACGTGATGACCTTCGAGGAGCATCGCGGCCCCATCGAAGGGCGCACGGTGGCCTGGATCGGCGACGTGAACAACGTGGCGGTGAGCTGGGTCCATGTGGCGGTGCGCCTCGGCGTGGAGATCCGCCTCGGCTGCCCGGAGATCTACGGCCCGGCGCCGGAGCTGCTGGACTGGGTGAAGCGCGAGGGCGGGCGGATCACCGTCACCACCTCGCCGGAGGAGGCCGTGCGCGGCGCCGACTGCGTGGTCACCGACGCCTGGGCCTCCATGCACAACACCGACGTGGACGAGCGGGCGGCGGTCCTGGGTCCCTATCAGGTCAACGAGGCGCTGATGGATCTCGCCGCCCCCGACGCCCTGTTCATGCACTGCCTGCCCGCCCACCGCGGGGAGGAGGTGACCGACGGGGTGATCGACGGCCGGCACTCGGTCGTCTGGGACGAGGCGGAAAATCGCCTGCACGCCCAGAAGGCCATACTGGCATGGTGCCTCGGCGCCACTATTTAAGAGCACTTGGGGCTAAGAGCCCTTGGAATTGGAGTCATGGCCCGGCGCCGCCCCCTGCGATGAGCGGGATGGCGGCGCCGGGCCATGGCCTGTCGTAACTTCGAGGACATCATGGACGATCCTTCCGTCCAACCGATCGCCGACGATCTCGTTCTGCCTTTCCAGATCGAGGCGTCGCGCCTGCGCGGCCGCATGGTGAAGCTGGGCCCCGCGCTGGACGAAATCCTGACCCGCCATGCCTATCCAGAGCCGGTCGCCCGCTTCCTGGCCGAGACGATGACGCTCGCCATGCTGCTGTCCAGCATGCTGAAGTACGACGGCATCTTCACGCTCCAGACCAAGGGCGACGGCCCGGTCCGGCTGATGGTGGCGGACATCACCTCGGTCGGCGACATCCGCGCCTACGCCCAGTTCGACGAGGAAGCCCTGGTCAAGGCCGGCGACGACGTGGCCATCGCCCCGGCGCCGGCCCTGCTCGGCAAGGGCCACATCGCCTTCACCGTGGACCAGGGGCCGAACACCGAGCGCTACCAGGGCATCGTCGAGCTGTACGGCAAGACGCTGGCCGACTGCGTGCAGCATTATTTCCGCCAGTCGGAGCAGATCGACACCGGCCTGACCGTGTCGGTGGACCAGGAAACCCTGCCGGACGGCAGCAAGGGCGCCTGGCGGGCCGGCGGCATCATGATCCAGCGCCTGCCGCAGGACGCCACGGAAAAGGTGCTCGGCTCCGGCGACGAGGACGCGTGGCGCCGCGCCATGGTCCTGCTGTCCAGCACCACCGGCGACGAGCTTCTCGACCCCGAGCTGCCGGCCCGCGACCTGCTGTTCCGCCTGTTCCACGAGGACGGCGTGCGGGTGTGGCAGCCCAAGGCCCTGCGCTTCGGCTGCCGCTGCTCGCGCGAGCGGGTGTCGGACATGCTGTCCAGCCTGCCGCGGGACGAGGTGCAGAGCCTGAAGATCGACGATGGGCGGGTCGAGGTGGTCTGCCAGTTCTGCTCCACCGCCTACCACTTCGACGACGCGGACCTCGACCGGGTCTACGGGACGGCGAAGTAGGGGGCTCCAGGTTCCGGATGCGCTTGGGAAACGGCGCGGCTATAGTGCCGCGCCGTTTTTCCGTCTCACCGGAGCGATCATGCCCACCCGCCGTTTCGTTCTCGCCGCCGCTCTCGCCACCGTGGCCTTGACGGCCTGCCAGAGCACGCCGCCGCGTCCGGCGGCCCGGCCCATCGACTATTCCAACTTCGGCCCGATCGTCCTGAACGCGGGCGGCGTCGACGTGGTGGACGCCCACCGGCCGGCCGGCACCGCCGTCGACCAGCGCATCCCCCTGCCGCCCGCCGAGGCGGTGCGCCGCTGGGCCAACGAGCGGCTGCAGGCCGCCGGTGGGCCGGGCCGCGTCCGCGTCACCATCCGCGACGCCAGCATCGTCGAGGTTCAGCTTCCCAAGACCGGCGGGGTGAAGGGCTACTTCACCAACGATCAGGCCCAGCGCTACGACGGGCGGATCGAGGTCGAGATCAGCGGCGAACTGCCCGGCGAGACGACCTACCGCGGCATGACCAAAGCGACCGTGACGCAGTCCACCACCGTGCCGGAGAACATTTCGGTGGCCGACCGCGAGGCGACCCTGCAGGATCTCGTCCGCCGCATGATGGACGACCTGAACGCCCGGCTGGACGCCGGCATCCGCAAGGATCTGGCGCCGATGGTGCGGCGCTGATGCGACCCACGCCGTCCGGCGCGGCCTAATCCGGATGGCGGGTCAGGGCGGCGGGGCCTTGGGGTTGCTCAGGGCCTTTCGCCGCGGCGCATAAGATGAAAATCAGTGTTGCGGTACCCGCAAGTTCGGACTAGCCTTGATCGATCGTCAGGGTGCTCCCGAGTGGGAAGCCTTTTTGTTTTTTCCGGGGGCGGGTGAGCAATGGTTCTTTCGGCCTTCCAAGAGACGAACGATTCCGCCGCAGACACTCCGACCCAAGGCGCGATCCGCAAAAACTCCCGCGTTGCGCCGACAAGGACCGAACGGACCGGTGACTCGACGTCGCAAAGCCTCGGTGCCGCGTACCTGAACGCGCCCCGTCCGGAGCGTATGATGCCGGGTGAAGGGTCCAAAGTCACCATGTTCGATGCCCTTCTTCCGAAGGGGTTCCGCCAATCATTCGACCAGCACACCAACCGGAACCGCATCGGGTAACGCCATCCTTCATGGGGAGCCACGTCGATTATCTGCGCGAGCCCGTCGCGCACGCTTACGCAGTTGCCGCGATCGCGTCAGCGGGACGTGCAATACCCCTCGACGACCTCAACTTTTTCCTGGCCGACGGTCTGACGCGCGACATCGCGGATCGCAGCATCGCCAGCCAGCCCCTTTTCGTCGCCTATGAGACCACCTTGCGGTCTTTGCGGCGCGATCCCGGCACGTCGGGTCGCGCCTATGCGCTGCTGTGCGCCTGTTCGGGAATCACCTACCAGACGGTTCTGGCCGATCAGGCTTGGGTGGAAAGGATGCCCGATCCCATCGACGGCTCCTTCGACTTCCAGGGGGTGGGGAGGCGCTTTTTCCGGGCGGCCTTCGCCGCGGTCCTGGTGGGCCGCTTGTGGGGGCAGATCTCCTCCCGGGCCGTCGAGCGCGACCGCGACCTCTTCCAACGGCTGAGTCTGAGAGTGGCTACCGAAGAGCAGGTCGCTTTGGAGTGTGCCGCGCTCGCGCGGGATCTGGTCGGCGTTCCCGGTATCGCCGGGCCTGACAACCCCATCCTGATGCAGGCGTTCGACGACGCCTTGGCCCGTTCAGCGGGTGGCACGCTGGTGCAGCGCATGGAAGCGGTCCACACGGCAATCCGGGGGCTGATCGACGATCTGTGCCGGCGCCGCTGAGAAGACGGCTTGGCCATCGTCTGAAAGGGGGCGCCGCATTCGCTCCATGAAAAAGGGCCGCCCCATGGGGCGGCCCTTTCCGTTCCGATCCGTTCGGACCCGGTCCGTCCGGACCCGCTTAGTAGCGGTAGTGGTCCGGCTTGAACGGGCCTTCGACCTTCACGCCGATGTACTCGGCCTGCTTGGCCGAAAGCGTGGTCAGCTTGGCGCCGATCTTGTCCAGATGCAGGCGGGCGACCTTCTCGTCCAGGTGCTTCGGCAGGACGTAGACCTTGTTCTCGTAGCTGGCGGCGTTGGTCCACAGCTCGATCTGGGCCAGCACCTGGTTGGTGAAGCTGGCGCTCATCACGAAGCTCGGGTGGCCGGTGGCGCAGCCCAGGTTCACCAGGCGGCCCTGGGCCAGGACGATCAGGCGCTTGCCGTCGGGGAAGACGACCTCGTCAACCTGCGGCTTGACCTCTTCCCACTTGTAGTTGCGGAGAGCCTCGATCTGGATCTCGCTGTCGAAGTGGCCGATGTTGCAGACGATGGCGCGGTCCTTCATGGCGCGCATGTGGTCCAGCGTGATGACGTCCACATTGCCGGTCGCGGTGACGAAGATGTCGCCCTGCGGGGCGGCCTCGTCCATCGTGACGACCTGATAGCCTTCCATGGCGGCCTGGAGCGCGGTGATCGGATCGATCTCCGTCACCAGGACGCGGGCGCCCTGCGAGCGCAGCGAGGCGGCCGAGCCCTTGCCCACGTCGCCGTAGCCGGCGACCACGGCGACCTTGCCGGCCACCATCACGTCGGTGGCGCGCTTGATGCCGTCGACCAGCGACTCGCGGCAGCCGTAGAGGTTGTCGAACTTCGACTTGGTGACGCTGTCGTTCACGTTGATGGCCGGAACCTTCAGCGTGCCCTTCTTCATCATCTCATAGAGACGGTGGACGCCGGTGGTGGTCTCCTCCGACAGGCCGCGGACCTCGGCCAGCATCTCCGGATACTTGTCGTGCATGATCTGCGTGACGTCGCCGCCGTCGTCCAGGATCATGTTCGGGGTCCAACCGTCCGGACCGCGCAGCGTCTGCTCGATGCACCACCAGAACTCCTCCTCCGTCTCGCCCTTCCAGGCGAAGACCGGGATGCCGGCGGCGGCGATGGCGGCGGCGGCCTGGTCCTGGGTCGAGAAGATGTTGCACGACGACCAGCGGACGGTCGCGCCGAGAGCGGTCAGCGTCTCGATCAGCACGGCGGTCTGGATGGTCATGTGCAGGCAGCCGACGATGCGGGCGCCGGCCAGCGGCTTCGTCTCGCCGAACTCCGCGCGCAGCGCCATCAGGCCGGGCATCTCGGTCTCGGCGATGGTGATTTCCTTGCGGCCCCACTCGGCGAGGCTGATGTCCTTGACCTTGTAGTCGGTGAAGTTGGCGGGCGCGGCCATCGGGGAGTCTCCTGGGCGGCTGTTTGCGGGACAGCAATGAAAAGGGGCGGGCGCACCGGCCCGCTGTGGCGCTGGTGTAGCAGCGCATTCGGAACCCCGCAAGCATAAAGATATCTTTATGTTTGCGGTGCGACGGCGTGGCCTTGCCCGTTTCGTTTCCGCGGACCTTTTTCATGCGGGTCCGCGTTCCCATAACCGTTTTGCGACGGACGGGAGGCATGGGACGGGCGATGGCGCTGGCAGGATTGAGAGCACCCGGTTTCTGGACGAGGCTCGGCCGGCACGAGTTGCGGCTTCTCGTCGGCATGGCGGTCAGCGCCGGGCTGATCCTGGCCTTCGCCCTGCTGGCCGGCGAGGTGATCGAGGGCGAGACGGCGGCCTTCGACCGCGCGGTGCTGATGGCGCTGCGGGTGGCCGGCGATCCGGCGACGCCGCTGGGGCCGCCCTGGCTTCACAACGCGGCGCGCGACGTCACGGCTTTGGGCAGCATCACCGTGCTGTCGCTGATCACCGCGGTGACGGTGGGCTTCCTGCTGCTTCGGGGGAAGCGCGGGGCGTCGCTCCTGGTGCTGCTGTCGGTCGGCGGCGGCATGGCGATCAGCGGCCTGCTGAAGAACCAGATCGGCCGGGAGCGCCCGGACATCGTCCCCCACGGCGACATCGTCTTTACCGCCAGCTTCCCCAGCGGCCATTCGCTGCTGTCGGCGGTCGTCTTCCTGACGCTGGGCGCGATGCTGGCGCGCTTCGTCGAGGGGAGGCGGCAGAAGGCCTATGTGCTCGTCGTGGCGATGGCGGTGACGCTGCTGGTCGGCAGCAGCCGTGTCTATCTGGGCGTCCATTGGCCGACTGACGTTCTGGCGGGTTGGTGCGTCGGGGCGGGTTGGGCCGCGCTGTGCTGGCTCGTCGCCCTGTGGCTGCAAAGACGCGGTGCCGTCGAACCGGAGGGTGAAGCCGGAACGGTGCCGGATCGCACTTGACCCCACCGGGCCTCAGCCGATATTTCGGGTTATCCCGTCGATCAACCCACAGCATGTCGATGCCCGAAGGCCCATTGGACCGTGAAACCCTGCAAGCCGTCGGCGTGCTGAAGCGCGCCGTGGACGAGGCGCGGGTGCCGGGTGTGCTGGAGTTCCGCCTGCTCTCCAGCGCGTTGGAACGCACGCTGAAAACGGAAGATCTGGATGAACTGAACGAGGCCAAGCGCGTTTACGAAACGCTGGACGGCGAATGCCGGACGCTGGTCGTGGAGCGCGCCACCAGCCTCGCCCATGCCGAGGCCGCCGAACGGCGGGCACCGCACGAAGACCCGGAGACGGTGCCCGTTGCCGTGGCGCAGCCGCTGCCGCCGGCATCACCGCCCGGGGGGCCGTCTTCAGGGCCGCCGCCGGGGCTGCGCGGCGGCCGAACGATGCGTCCGGCCACCGGCTTCCTGGCGGCGCTGAACGGCGTGCGCTCCGCCTCGCGGAGCCAGCCGCTGGGCCAGCGGACGGTGGACGGGACGCCCGACAGCCGCGCCACCGCGAAGTCGCGGCTGATGGCGGCGGTGGAGGAGCGGCGCGAGACCGACCAGGGCGCACGGCACCTTTCCGGAGGTCCGGTGTCGGACGGCGACTGACAGAGATGAGGATGATCACAGAATGACAGCGTTCAGGGTCGGGGATCAGGTGACGATCCACAACAGCCAGACCGGCCCGGAGAGGATCGCCACCGTCGATGCCTTCACCGAGGGCAACCGCTGCATGGTGCTGTCCGACGGCACCAAATGGCGGGCGGACGGGCAGCGCCAATGGCGCGTCGGCAGCGGCTACTACAAGGGGCCGGTGGTCGAGCGGACGCGGCCCGGCGACGTCGACATCGTGACGCGGCGCCGTGCCATCGGCGTGATCCGCAAGTTCGCCCAGGACCTGAACATGGACAGCCCCCTGGACGCGGCGGCGCTGACGCGCATCGTCGAGCGGATTCAGGCGGAGCAGGCCGCGGCCCCCAAGCCCGTGGCGTCCGAGGACTAAAGCGAACTTCCGTTCGCTTTAGACTCATATCGCCTCATTCGCCGGCGGGCTCCGGTCGCATGTGCGACCGGAGCCCGCCGGCGCGGTCCAAAGCGGATTGCAATCCGCTTTAGCGACCACAGACCCCCGGTCCCTTCCTCCGGGCATGGAAGGGGGAAGGGCATGCGTGTTGCGTTGGCATGCGAATGCGTATCATTATCATGGTATGCAGCCGTGAACCGGCCAGGCAACCGCATTCGGGCTGAAATCTCATGACGGTCAAGAGGAAGGACGCCGCGCCGCGTCCGGAGGCGGAGGGATCCGGTCCGGGCAAGGCCACTCTCCAGGACCAGGAAAACCGCCTGACCCGCGGACGCATCATCGTCGCGCTGGACGCGCTGCTGGCGAAACGGAACGTCACGCTGGCCGCCCGCGATCTTGGTCTTCAGACTTCGGCGCTCAGCCGGCTCCTGGCGCAGATGCGCGAGGAGTTCGGCGATCCCCTGTTCATCCGCTCGGGTCGCGGCCTGGTGCCCACGCCCTTCGCCGAGGCGTTGCGCCCGCGCGTCCAGGCGCTGGCCCGCGGGATCGATGCCCTGTTTGAACCGTCGTCGGGCCGCCCGGGGCTCGACGAGACCTTCGACCCCCGCTGGAACGTGCCGACCGCCGTCGTGGTGCCGCCGCTCCAGGTCCGGCCCGCCGGCCTGCTGGAGGGGCAGCCGTCACCGGCCCAGATCGACGCCAAGCTGGAGGGAATCGCGCCGGACGCCCCCGCGCAGGACCGTCTGGCCCGTCACATCGGCGTGCTGGGCATCGCCGGGGGTGGTCATGGCCGCCCGCTGACCGCCGAGGAGGCGGAGGAGGCGATGACCATCATCCTGGCGGGCGAGGCCGATCCGGTCCAGGTCGGCGCGCTTCTGGGCATGATGCGGATGCGCGGCTCGACCGCGCCGGAACTGGCCGGGATGGTCCGGGCAATGCAGGCGCATGTCGCCGCCGGGCTCGGCCGGACGATCCAGGCGGACATCGACTGGCCCTGCTTCACCTCGCCCAACTACCACAACCCGCCCTGGTTCTTCCACGCGGCGCGGCTGGTCGCCCAGGCCGGCCACCGGGTGCTGCTGCACGGCGGCACGGGGTGCAGCGCGGCCTCCGGCCGCTACGAGTTCATCGCGCCCACCGTGGGCATCCCGGTCTGCACCACCGCGCGGGAGATCGCGGCGGCGCTGGCGACGCAGCGGATCGCCTACGCGCCGCTGGCCGCCCTGTCGCCGCAGATCTACCGGCTGATCGGGCTGCACCGCCTGACCCAGACCCGCTCCGCCGTGTTCGAGGCCGTGCATCTGCTGAAGCCGGCCAAGGCCAAGACCTCCCTGTTGGGCGCGGCGAAGCCGACCTACCGGGAACTGCACCGTGACGCCGCCCGCATCCTCGGCTGGAAGCACATGGCCGTGCTGGGCAGCGTGCGCGACGTCGCCCAGTTCACGCCCTTCCGTCCCTCCTCCATCCACCGTCTGGTCAACGGCGAGGCGGAGGACCTCATCCTGCCCGCCTGCATGGAGGAGCCGCCGCCGACGCCGCGCCCGCGCGGCACCAGCCTGGAATATTGGCAGGGTGTGTGGACCGGTGCCGTGCGCGACGCACGGGCGGAACGCATCATCATCGGCACTGCGGCCTTCGCTCTGTTCGCCCTTCCCGGCGCCACCGGATCGGCCTTCGCCGACGCCCTGCGGCTGGCCGAAGGGCTGTGGAAGGCCCGCCTCGGGCAGGCCGTTGCGGCCGCGCGAATTCCAGGCTGACGTATAAAAGACGTTCGGCCCGAGGCCGATCAGCATATTGAGAATAATTCTTATTATCGATGTTGCCGTGTGGCAACAGTGGGGTTCCTCCCGTCCGTGCCAGGGTCTGCGGAAGCCGTTGAGGAGACCTTTTAAGTCATTGAAGAGAAAACAGAAAAAGCTTTTCGGCGGGGCATTGCGCGAACCGCCGGGAAGCCCATTATGAGCCTCCGACAAACTGCATATCCCTGCATGCGCTGGGGCCGAATGACGGTGATTTTGCAATTTAGAATTATTCTGAATGATCGCCGTTGATGGGGGCGCCGCCCCGCTTGGTAGATAGCCGCCGCTGATCGGCGCATCCGCCACGACGATTTTTCGGGAGAGCCCCATGTTGCAATCGAATGTCCCCGACCGCCTCCGACCCATCATCGCCGGCGCCGCCGCGACGGCGGGGCTGGCGATGTCCTTCTCCACCCTGGCGACGGTGGCCGAGGCGCAGACGGCCGGAACGGGGACCGGGATCGGCGCCGCGCCGGGCACCGCGGCCGGTGACGCCACGGTCCTTGACCCGGTCCGGGTCGGCGCCGACCGTCCGGCGGACACCGGCAACGTGAACGCCAAGCCCACCGGCATCTCCCGTCTGCCCGACACCGTCAAGGACACGCCCCGCGTCGTCAACGTCGTTCCGGAAGAGATCATCGAGCAGCAGCGCGCGACGACGCTGGAGCAGGTCCTGCGCAACGTCCCCGGCATCACCATCTCCACCGGCGAGGGCAACGGCGGGCAGAACGGCGACCAGTTCCGCATCCGTGGCCTGACCGCCCGCGGCGACATCTACACCGACGGCCTGAAGGACTTCGGCGTCTACACCCACGACGTCTTCAACACCGAGACGGTGCAGGTCTTCAAGGGCCCGTCGGGCAACGGCTTCGGCGTCGGCAACTCCGGCGGCGTCATCAACCAGGGCACCAAGAAGGCCGGCCTGGACAAGCGCTACAAGGTCGAGCAGTCGGTCGGTTCCGGCCCCACCTACCGCACCACGGTGGACGTGAACCAGCCGATCAACGAGACGACGGCGCTGCGCATCAACGGCCTGTACCACGACCAGGACGTCGCCGACCGCGACGAGGTCGAGGCCAAGCGCAAGGGCATCGCCGCCGACCTCGGCGTCGGGTTGGGCACCCCGACGACCTGGCACCTGAACTACGCCTACCTCGACGGCGATAAGATCCCGGACATGGGCGTGCCGATGATCCGCGGCCGCGACGGCACGTTCCGCCCGGCGCCCGAGTTCGGGCTCGACCGCTCCACGTCCTACGTCCGCAACCAGGACCGCGACGACACCGACAACCACGTCGTGACCTCGACCCTGGCCCACGAGGTCAGCAAGAACCTGTCCTTCTACAACGACAGCCGCTACAGCCATTACGAGCGCGACTTCGTCTCCACCGCCCCGGCGGCGCTGACCGCGGCCAGCAGCACGCTCTTCCTGAACGGCGGCAACCCGGTGATCGCCTACGGCGCCGGCGGCGGCCTGGCCTTCAAGCAGAAGGGCTGGGGCGTGCAGAACGTCGCGGGCGCCAAGGCGGAGGGCAACTTCCTCGGCCTCTACCACAAGGTCAACGGCGGCCTGGACCTCAGCTACCAGAAGGACGAGCGGCGCGGCGGCACCTGGGTCAACCGCACCAACACCCAGACCATCCGCAACCCCAGCCACAACTACCCGGCCAACGCCTTCCTCACCTACCCGGCGACCGGCGTGCGCGAGTCCAGCGTCGCCAACACCGGCCTGTTCATCACCGACCGCGTGTGGCTGTTCGAGCAGCTTTCGGTGCAGGGCGGCCTGCGCTGGGATTACTTCCGCAGCACCTTCCGCGCCTCCGACCCGACGGTGGCGGGCGGCAGCGCCAGCACCCGGACGCTCAGCCCGTCGGCCAGCCTGATCTACGAGCCGACCAAGGACGCGTCGCTGTATGTCTCCTACGCGCGCTCCAACAAGCCGATCGGCGTGGACATCGCGGCGCAGCTCACCAACGGCACGGCGGAGACCCCGCGCAATGGGCGTGACTTCGATCCGGAGAAGACCGACCTCTACGAGATCGGCGGCAAGGCCGACTTCCTCGGCGGGCGGCTGGGTCTGAACGGCGCCCTGTTCCAGATCGAGAAGAGCAACACCTATTCGGTCGACCCGGCCACCGGCACGGTCACCGACGGCTTCTCCGAGGCCGGTCTCGGCACCCGCATCCGCGGCTTCGAGGCCGGGGTCAGCGGCAAGGTGGTCGAGGGCTGGAGCGTCTACGCCAGCTACGCCTACCTCGACGGGGAGATCAAGGAGTCGCGGACCAACGCGGCGGTCGTCGGCAACGAGGCGCCGAACGTGCCGAAGCACAACGCCAGCCTCTGGTCGACCTACGAGTTCGCTCCCGGCGTCGTGCCCGGCAAGGTCATGGTCGGCGGCGGCATCCAGTACGCCTCGGAATACTGGGCCGACAGCGCCAACACGGGCCGCGTGCCGGAGACGGTCTCGCTGGACAGCGTGGTGTCCTACGAGATCAACAACCTGTCCCTGGCGCTCAACGCCTACAACCTGACCGATCACCGCAACTACGCCTCGGCCTTCAACGCCTCGCGCGCGGTTCCGGCCTCGGGCCGCACCTTCATGCTGACCGCCGGCGTCACCTTCTGATTCCGGCCAGGCCGGACCGTGTTCCCGGACCATCCGCCGGGGGCGCGGTCCGGCCTTCTTCCATTGCAAAGGATTCCGCCCCGTGCTTCTGCAAATCCCCGACGTTCTGACCGCCGACGAGGTCGCCCATTGCCGCGCCGTGCTGGAGGCGTCGCCCTGGGTCGATGGCCGACTCACCGCGGGCTCCCAGGCGGTGCTGGCCAAGAACAACCTGCAGATCCCGGAGGAGAGCGACACCGCCCGCGAGTTGGGCGTGGTCATCCTGAAGGCACTGGGCCGCAACCCGGCCTTCAATTCCGCGGCCCTGCCGCTGCGCGTCCTGCCGCCCATGTTCAACCGCTACGATCTGGACATGACCTACGGCAACCATGTGGACAACGCCATCCGGGCCATTCCGGGCACCGGCGGCATGCGGATGCGGGCCGACGTCTCCACGACGATCTTCCTCAGCGACCCCGGCGAGTATGACGGCGGCGATCTGGTCGTCGAGGACACCTACGGCACCAAGGGCGTGAAGCTGCCGGCGGGGCACGCGGTCGTCTACCCGTCCAGCAGCCTGCACCGGGTGACCCCGGTGACGCGCGGCTCGCGCTGGGCCTCCTTCTTCTTCACGCAGTCGCTGGTCAAGGACGACGGGTTGCGGGCGATGCTCTACGACCTCGACGTGGCGATCATCGACCTGCGCCGGGAGCTGGGCGACCAGCACCCGTCCGTGCTGGCCCTGGTGAACCACTACCACAACCTGCTGCGGCGCTGGGCGGAGGTGTGATGGCCCAACCCATGAGGGACGGCGCCGCCACCGCCCGCGCGACGGACGGGCCGGGCATCATCGACGTGCAGCTCGCCCTGGGGCAGCAATGCCTCGACCGCGGCGGTGCCGAGCGGGCGCAGGCGGTGGAGTGGTTCCGCATCGCCGCGCGCAGCGGCGACGCCCGCGCCGTCAACATGCTGGGCCGCTGCCACGAGCACGGCTGGGGCGTGCCCGCTGATCCCGTCCAGGCCGCCGCCCATTACCGCCGGGCCGCCGAGCTGGGCGACGCCTGGGCGCTGTTCAATCTGGCCGACCTGCATTGCCGCGGCCTGGGCGTTCCGGCGGACGACGCCGAAGCCTACCGGCTCTACGCGGCGGCCGCCCGCCGGGGCAACGCGAAGGCGCTGAACATGCTGGGCCTGTTCCACGAGACCGGGCGCGCGGTGGCCGAGGACGGCGCGGGCGCCCGCCAACTCTTCCAGGCCGCCGCCGAGGGAGGGGACTGCTGGGGCCGCTTCAACCACGCCCGCCTGCTGCTGCAGGACGGGCGGACGGAAGAGGCGCTGGCGTGGTTTGCGCGGGCGCTGGAAACCGGCTTTCCCGACTTTTACCGCGGCATGGCCGCCGCTTTGGCCGACCAGCCCGACCCGCGCCTGCGCGCCCTGGCGCGACGGGCAAGGGATTTGGCGGAGGGCCGTTCTTCATAGCCCTCTCCCCGCTTTCGGCGGACCAAAGGTCCGCCTGTCGCGTCAGCGCAAACTTCGTTTGCGCGTGAGCGGAGGGGCGAGGGGACAATCACGAGGACATCCGCGATGAGCGTTCCCGCCGACACCGTCTCGCTCTACGACTACGAGCGCCACTTCACCGCCCGCGTCGATGCGGCGACCCGCGCCTACATCGCGGGGACCGGGGCGGACGGCATCACCCGGCAGGCCAACCGCGACGCCTACGACCGGATGCGCCTGATGCCGCGGGCGCTGCGCGACCTGTCGGGGGGCAGCGCCGCCACGAACCTGTTCGGGCAGGCCATGCCCTATCCCATCCTGATCGCGCCCATGGCCTTCCACCGGCTGGTCCACCGCGACGGGGAGCGGGCGACCGCGCAGGCGGCGGGCCTCACCGGCACCTGGATGACCGTCAGCACCCAGTCCAGCGTGACGCTGGAGGAGGTCGCGGCGGCGGCCGGCGGGCCGCTGTGGTTCCAGATCTACACCCAGCCGCGGTTCGAGGACACGCTGACCCTGGTGCGGCGGGCGGAGGCGGCGGGCTACCGCGCGCTGGTGCTGACGGTGGACGCACCGGTCAGCGGCCTGCGCAACATCGAACAGCGCGCCGGCTTCCGCCTGCCCGACGGCATCGCCCCGGTCAATCTGGCCGGCCTGACTCCGGACACTTTCCGCCCATCGCGGCCCGGCAGTCCGGTCTTCCAGGGCATGCTGCACGCCGCGGCCACCTGGGGCACCGTGCGCTGGCTGTGCGCCGAGACGCGCCTGCCGGTGCTGCTGAAGGGAATCATGAACCCCGACGACGTCGACCCCGCCATCGAGGCCGGGGCGGCGGGAATCATCGTGTCGAACCATGGCGGACGGACGCTCGACACGCTGCCCGCGGTGGCGGAGGTGCTGCCGCTGGTCGCCGCCCGCGCGGCGGGCCGCCTGCCCATCCTGGCGGACGGCGGCATCCGGCGCGGCACCGACATCCTGAAGGCGCTGGCGCTGGGCGCCGACGCGGTGCTGGTGGGTCAGCCGGTCCTGCACGCCCTGGCGGTCGGCGGCATGGCGGGGGTGGCCCACATGTTGACCATCCTGCAGACCGAGCTGGAGGTCGCCATGGCGCTGAGCGGACGGGCGCGTCTGGCCGACATCGACCGTTCGGTGATCTTCGACCCGCCGCATCGCTGATCGGATTTCCCTCTCCCGTCCCGGGAGAGGGAAGGGGCCCGCGCAGAGCGCGGGAAGGGTGAGGGTACCGGCAACGGGCCAGTGCTTCGATCCTCGTACGACCCTCACCCGGCCCTTTGGGCCACCCTCTCCCGGGGCGGGAGAGGGGAATTGGTGCTCTTTACTGATAGTATAACGCGATGCGCTGGCCGGCGTTCTCCATCACCTGGGCCTCGACGCCGTAGACGTCGCGGATGACGTCGGGCGTGATGATGACCGCCGGCGGCCCCTGGTGCACCACCCGGCCGTCGCGCATCGCGACGATCCGGTCGGAGTAGCAGGAGGCGAAGTTGATGTCGTGCAGCACCAGCACGATGGTCTTGCCGAACTCGTCGGCGGTGCGGCGGAACAGCTTCATCATCGCCACCGCGTGCTTGACGTCGAGGTTGTTCAGCGGCTCGTCGAGCAGGATGTATTCGGTGTCCTGGCACAGCACCATGGCGATGAAGGCGCGCTGGCGCTGGCCGCCCGACAGCTCGTCCAGGAAACGGCCGGCCAGCGCCTCCAGGTCCAGGTAGCGCAGCGCGTTGCGGATGTGCTTGCGGTCCTCGTCGGTCAGGCGGCCCTTGCTGTGCGGGTAGCGGCCGAAGGCGACGAGGTCCTCCACCGTCAGGCGGGACATGATCTGGTTGTCCTGGCGCAGGATGGACAGGCGGCGGGCCAGCACCGCGCCCGGCGTGGTGGTCACGTCCAGCCCGTCGATCTCCACCGTGCCCGAGGACATCGGCAGCAGGCGGCTGATGATCGACAGCAGCGTCGATTTTCCCGCCCCGTTCGGCCCGATCAGCGAGATCACCCCGCCCGCGGGAAGGGACAGGGACACCCCGTCGACGACGACGGTGCCGTTGTAGCGTTTCGTGATGTTCTTGACGTCGATCATCGGGCCGAACCCCGCACCAGGATGAACAGGAAGGCGAGACCGCCCACGAACTCGATGACGATGCTGAGCGCGGCGTTGTAGCCGAACACCCGCTCCAGCACGAGCTGGCCGGCGACCAGCGTCAGCACGGCGAGCAGCACCGCGGCGGGCAGGATCAGCGCGTGCCGGTGCGAGCGGATCACCAGATAGGCGAGGTTGGCGACCAGCAGCCCGAAGAAGGTGACCGGCCCGACCAGCGCGGTGGACACCGACACCAGGATGGAGACCATCACCAGCACCGCCATCACCGCACGCCGGTGCTCCACGCCGAGGTTGATCGCGGCGTCGCGCCCCAGCGCCAGCACGTCGAAGGTGCGCCGCCACCGCCAGCCGGCCAGCGACACCGCCAGAACGACCAGCGCCGACACGGCCAGCAGCTCGACGTCCACGCGGTTGAAGTTGGCGAACAGCCGGTCCTGCACGGTCAGGAAGGCGTTGGGGTCGATGATGCGCTGAAGGAAGCTGGTCACGCTGCGGAACAGCACGCCGAAGACGATGCCGACGAGAAGCAGCAGATGCAGGCTGCGCCGGTTGTCGCCGCGGCCCGCCCCGTTGAACAGCCACCAGTAGAGCAGGCCGGAGAAGACGACCATCGACGTCACCTCCACGCCGAAGCGCAGGCGGGGGTCGAGCGACGCCACCAGCCCGCTGCCGAACTGGAAGACCAGCACCGTCTGGATCAGCCGGAAGAGATGGTCGAAGCCCATCACCGACGGGGTGAGGATGCGGTTGTTGGTGATCGTCTGGAACAGGACGGTCGACACGGCGACGGCGTAGCCGACCAGCACCATCGCAGCGACCTTGGTGCCACGGAAGGCCAGGATGAAGTCCCACTTGCCCCGCGCGCCCAGCGTCATGAACAGCGCGATCGACAGCAGGGTCAGCGCCGACAGGCCGCCCAGCACGACCATCGGCGAGAGGAGGCGGCGGTCAGCCGGCATGGCCGTTCCTCCGCAGCAGGAGATAGAGGAACAGAGCGCTGCCGATGACCCCCATCATCGTCCCGATCGGGATCTCGTAGGGATGGATCACCAGCCGTCCGGCGATGTCGCAGGCCAGCACCAGCCCGGCCCCCATCAGCGCGACCCAGGGCAGGGACCCGCGCATGTTGTCGCCGCGGACGAGGCTGACGACGTTGGGAACGATCAGCCCCAGGAAGGGGATCATGCCGCAGGTGGCGATCACCGCGACGGTGGTCATCGACACGATGACCAGCCCCAGCGCCATCACCTTGCGGTGGTCGATGCCCAGGTTGGTGGCGACGTCGCGCCCCATCCCGGCGACGGTGAAGCGGTCCGCCGCCAGATAGGCGACGCCGGTCAGGGCGGCGCTCAGCCACAGCAGCTCGTAGCGGCCGAGCAGGATGGCGGAGAAGTCCCCGGTCTCCCAGGCGCGGACCGACTGGATCAGGTCCTGGCGGTAGGCGATGAACTCGGTCATCGCCGTGATGACCCCGCCCAGCATGATGCCGACCAGCGGCACGACCAGCGGCGAGCGCAGCGGCACCTGCCGCAGGATCGCCAGGAACAGCCCCGTCCCGGCCAGCGCGCACAGGCTGGCGACGGCCATGCGCCCGAACACCGGCATCTCCGGCGCCAGCAGCGAGACCATCATCATGCCGAAGATGGCCGACTCCGCGGTCCCGGCGGTGGAGGGCTCCACGAAGCGGTTGCGCACCAGCATCTGGAGCAGCAGGCCGGACACCGCCATGGCGGCGCCGGCCAGGATCAGCGCCAGCGTCCGGGGCAGGCGGCTGACCAGCAGCACCTGCGTGGCCTGGTCCGTGGCCCCGCCGCCGAACAGCGTCGCGAGGCTGACGTCGCTGACGCCGACGAACAGGCTCCACACGGCCAGCAGGCCGATGCCCAGGGCGGCCAGCGGCAGCGTGGCGATGGGGAGCGGGAGGGGCTTCACGGGTCAGGACTTCTTGGACAGCGCCGCCAGGAGGTGGTCCACGTCCTGCTGGAGCGCCTGCAGCCCGCCGCCGACGAGGTACCAGTTGCCGCCGTTCAGATAGACGACTTGATTCTTCTGCCAGGCGGTGGTGCGGCGGACGATGTCGTTGTCGAGGAACTGCCGGGCCGGCGTGCCGTCCTGCCCGATGGCCGCGTCGCGGTCGATCACGAACAGCCAGTCCGGGTTGGTCTCCAGGATGAATTCGAAGGAGATGGCCTGCCCGTGGTTGGCGACCTTCAGGTCGGGGGCGGCCGGCTGGACGCCGAACTCCGAGTGCAGGATGCCGAAGCGCGACCCCGGCCCGTAGGCGCTCATCTTGCCGCCGGTGGTCAGGACCAGCAGACCCTTCCCGGCGTTGCCCGCCACCGTCTTCAACTCGGCGATGGAGGCGCGCAGCCGGTCCAGCCTCTGCTTGACCTCGGCGGTCTTCCCGAAGATGCGGCCCAGCGTCTCGGCGTTGGCGAAGGCGCTGTTCAGGAAGTCGGTCTGGTCGGTCGTCATGTCGAGCGTCGGCGCGATGCGCGACAGCTCGGCGTATTTCGGGGCGGAGCGGCCGCCGGCGATGATCAGGCCGGGCTCGGCGGCGTTCACCGCCTCGTAGTCCGGCTCGAACAGGGTGCCGATCTTGGCGTAGGACGGGCCGTCATACTTGGCGAGATGCTTCGGCTTCAGCCCGGTGGGCACCCCGGCGATCGCCACGCCCAGCGCGTCCAGTGTGTCCAGCGCGGTCATGTCGAAGACCAGGACGGGGTCGAGCTTGGCGGGAAGCCGGGTCTCGCCCTGAGCATGCCGCACCGTCATGCCCTGGGCATGGCCCGGAACGGGCGCCAGCGCGGCGAGGCCGGCCACGGCGACGGTCATGGCGAGGGCGTGGCGTCGGGTCAGCTTCATCCTTGACTCTCCTTCAACTTTGCCGGGACGGCCTATGCCGGAAGGGCGGGCGCACTGTGGTCCCGATCGCTGCGGATCGTCAATGCGAATTGCTCGCATTCGCAGTATGCTTGGCGGGCGTGGCTGGGGACCGCTGCGTCCCCTCTCCCGTCCCGGGAGAGGGAGGGACCCGCCGCGAAGCGGTGGGAGGGTGAGGGTGCTGGCAAGGATCAGCGATCTGATCCTCGCAAAACCCTCACCCGGCGCCTCCGGCGCCACCCTCTCCCGGGGCGGGAGAGGGAATAAGCGTCTTGGGGGCTTGTGTTTCGACATGTCACGATATATCTTGAACCTATCGGAACATGGAGGACACCCCTCATGAAGTTTTTCCCGAATCCCTGGTGCGGCCGGATGCGCCGCCATCATCCCGGCCCGCACGGCGACGGCCCCCATGGTGGGGGGCCGCATCATGGGGGCGGGCGTCACGCCGCGGAGGGCGGCTGGGGCCATGAGCGTCACGAGCGGCGGGGCGGTCGCGGCGGCCGGCGCGGTGTCTTCGAGGCGTCGGAGCTGCGGCTGGTCCTTCTGAAGCTGATCGCCGACGAGCCGCGGCACGGCTACGACCTGATCCGCGCCGTCGAGGAACTGACCGGCGGCGGTTACGTGCCGAGCCCCGGCGTGATCTACCCGACGCTGTCGCTGCTGGAGGAGATGGGCCACATCGCCAAGGCGGACGCCGACGGCGCGCGCAAGCCCTTCGCCGCGACCCCGGACGGCATCGCCCAGCTCGCCCAGGACAAGGACACCGTCGAGGCGCTGTTCGCCCGCCTCGCCGCCCTGGCGACCCGGCGCGCCCACACCGACGGTGCCCCGATCCGCCGCGCCATGGAGAATCTGAAGGCCGTGCTGATGCACCGGCTGGGGCGCGAGGGTGTCGACGCGGACACGGTGCACGCCGCCGTCTCGATCATCGACGAGGCGGCCCAGCGCATCGAGCGTCTTCCCTGAACCAGACACAGAAGGCCAGACACAGAAGGATCATTATGAGACACGCCAGCAGCGTCCGCGTCCCGACCCCGAACGGCAGCCGCTACCTCCAGCAGCTCTGCAAGCACTGGGCGCACAATCTGACCGTGGAGTACACGCCAGAGGCGGGGAGCGTCGTCTTCCCGCACAACGCCCGCGGCGCCGATTGGCCGGGGGACGCCACCCTGACGCTCCAGGCCCGGCCGGACGCGCTGGACTGCCGGCTGGACGCCAGCTCCGCCGAGCATCTCGCCGCGTTGAAAGGGGCTCTGGAACGCCACCTCGACCGCTTCGCCTTCCGCGAGGTTCCGCTCGCCTACTCCTGGCAGGACGAGGAGGCCTGATTCGGCCGTTCCCCTTGTCCTTGTTGCGGCAAGGGATTTTGTCACCGGAATGTTCCCCGGCATGCATGGATATGCCTTGAACTCCCCCGCCCGAATACGGGAAGAACCATCCTGAAGGAACAGGGATGGCAGGAGGGGGTAACCATGCCGAAGCGCGGCAATGGGACGACGGGGCGTTTTTCCGGCTGGCGGGCCGTCCTGGCCGCCTGCGCCGTCGCGGCGTTCGGCGCTTTCGCGCCGGCCGCGTCGGCGGCGGAGCTGTCGATCGTCTTCACCTCGACGATGGCCGACATCGAGCCGGTGGAGGGCGAGGGCGGCCTCGCCAACCTCGCCACGCTGCTGCGCACCAAGCGGGCGGAGGGCAACACGCTGTTTCTGCACGGCGGCGCGTCGCTGACCGCGGGCGTCCTGTCCACCTTCGACCGCGGCGCCCACATGATCGACCTGCTGAACGAGCTTCAGCCCGACATGATGGCAGTGACCAAGCGCGACCTCGGCTTCGGCAAGGACGAGCTGACCCTGCGCAGCTACGAGGCGCGCTTCCCCTTCGTCAGCGCCACCACCATCGACCGCAACACCGGCAAGGTGATGGAGGGGCTGGAACCGTCGGCGCTGCTCGACACGCCGGTGGGGAAGATCGGCGTGGTCTCGGCGATCTCGCCGGAACTGACGGTGCAGTACATCGTGCCGGACATCGAGGTGCGCCCGCCCGCCACGATCGCGGCGGAGGCCCGTGCGCTGCGCGCCCAGGGAGCGAACTATGTGGTCGCCATCCTGGACAACGCCCCGGAGGCGGTGGAGGCGCTGCGCGGCGAGCCCGCCATCGACGCGCTTCTCCAACTCTCCGCCACCGGCAAGGACGTGCTGGAGGCCGATAACGGCAAGCTCTTCGGCGTCCACGTCAACGTGAAAGGGTCGGCCTTCGTCCTGCGGCTGGACGGCGACGGCAAGGCGCCGCCCGCGCTCGCCGGCGCCGACATCGTGCCGCTCGCCGGGCTGCCGCCGGACCCGGCGATGGAAAAGCGGGTCGGAGTCTATCTGGCCCGGCTGTCGGAACTGCTGGACATCAACATCGGGACGACGGCGACCGCGCTCGACACCCGCCGCGCCGCCGTGCGCACCGGCGAGAACGCCTTCGCCTCGCTGATCGCCGACGCCATGCGCGGTCATTTCAACACCGACGTTGCCTTCATCAACGGCGGCAACATCCGCGGCAACCGCCAATACGAGGCGGGGACCGTGCTGACCCGCCGCGACATCCAGCGCGAGCTGCCCTTCCGCGACACCATCAACGCCGTGACCCTGTCCGGCAAGGCCCTGCGCGAGGCGCTGGAACTCAGCGCCGCCGGGGTGGAGAACCAGAAGGGCAGCTTCCTCCACCCGTCCAACATGGCGGTGGTCTACGACCTGAAGCAGCCGGCGGGCAGCCGCGTCGTCTCCGTCACGGTGGGCGGCAAGCCGCTCGACCCGAACGCCACCTATTCGGTTGCCCTGCCCAACTATCTGGCCCAGGGCGGCGACGGCTACGGCATGCTGAAGGCACCCGGCGCCTCCTCAGGAGCCAGCGGCAAGCTGCTGTGGGAGATCATGGCCCAGCACCTGACCGACCGCGGGACGGTGTCGCCCGGCATCGACGGCCGCATCACCGAGCGTTGATGACCAGCAAGCCCGCCTCGACCGCGCCGGTTCTGCGCCCCCCCTTCCGGGGCGGCGTCGGGCGGCGCGTCGGGCTGGGCCTGCTGGTCATGGTCGGGGTGCTGCTGGGCGTGTCGGGTGCTGCGCTCTACGACCTCGCGCAGTTCCGCCACGCCCTGTCGGACCTCTCCAACGGCGCGCTGCCGCGCATCACCACCGGGGCGGTGCTGAACGGCGGCCTGCAGCAGGTGCTGTCGCAGGCGACCCGGCTGGGTGGGGCGACCAGCCACCCCGAGCGGCGGGTCACCCTGGCCGAGTTGACCGCCAACCTGACGGCGGTCACCCGGTCGGCCCAGGCCCTGTCCGACATCGAAGGCGGCGCCACGCTGGCCGGCGTCCTGGGGACGCTCGTCCCGACGCTGGCGGACCTCGACCGGCTGGTGGCCGAGCGCATCGACGCGGCTGCGCGCAGCGACGACGCGCTGGACGAGACCCGCCGCCTGTCGGCAGAGGCCGGCGCGCTGGTCGCCGCCGTGCTGCCGACCCTGCCGCCGGACCGGCTGGGGCCGCTGACCGCCTGGACCAACACGGTCAACCGCGTGCTGAACGAGAGCACCCACGCCGGCAACAGCCGTTTCCAGCGCGAGATCGCGCGCGCCCAGCGGGACGCCGCGGCGGCGCTGTCGGCCCTGCCGGCGCTCCACGCCGGGCTGCCGCCGGAGCAGGCGGAACGCTTCGCCGCCCTGCACCGGCGGCTGGAGACGGCGCTGCTCGGCCCCTCCGGCCTGCTGCCCAGCCTGATGGAGCGGCAGGCGGCCATCGCCCGCAGCAAGGCGCTGACCAACCAAGTGCTGGTGATGGTCGAGGAGGTCGTGAAGATCTCCCACGCGCTGTTCGAACGGGTCAACGCGGCGGCGGCGGACGAGGCGGACGGCCTGTCCGAACTGGCCGCGACGCAGAACCGCATCCTGATCGGGCTGGGGGCGCTGGGCTTCCTGGTGGCGCTGGGCGTGTATCTGTACCTGCGCCGCTTCCTGACCCTGCGTCTGGTCCGGCTGAACGACGCGGTGCTCGACCGGGTGGAGGGGCGGGAAACGCCGCTGCCCGACGGCGGCACCGACGAGATCGCCACCATCTCCCGCTCGATCCGCCACTTCCTCGACGAGATCGCGCGCCGCCAGCAGCAGGTGGAGGAGGCCCGCCGCCGCGCCGAGGAGGCGTCGCGCGCCAAGGGCGATTTCCTGGCGAACATGAGCCATGAGATCCGCACGCCGATGAACGCCATCCTCGGTCTCAGCCATCTCGCCCTGCGCGCCGGGCCGCCGCCGCGCCAGCGCGGCTACCTGACGCGCATTCGCGCCTCGGCCACGGCGTTGCTGGGGATCATCAACGACATCCTCGACGTCTCGAAGATCGAGGCGGGGATGCTGACGCTGGAGCGCGTGCCCTTCGACCTGTCTGCCGTGCTCGACATGGTGGCCGGCACCGCCGCCCTCTCCGCCGAGGAGAAGGGGCTGGCCTTGCGGCTGGAGGTCGCCCCGGACGTGCCCACCGCCCTGCTGGGCGACCCGCTGCGGCTGGGGCAGGTGCTCCTCAACCTCGTCAACAACGCGGTGAAGTTCACCGGGAGCGGCAGCGTGGTCCTTGGCGTGAGCGCCGCGCCGCGCGGACCGGACGATGCGGAGACCGAGCTGCGCTTCGCAGTGCGCGACACCGGCATCGGCATGACGGCGGAGCAGGTGGCTCGCCTGTTCCAACCCTTCGCCCAGGCCGACAGCTCGACCACCCGCCGCTACGGCGGGACCGGGCTGGGGCTGGCGATCAGCCGTCGGCTGGCCGTCATGATGGGCGGCGGCATCGCCGTGGACAGTGCGCCCGGTTTGGGCAGCACCTTCCGTTTCACGGTCGCGGTCGGCGTGCAGGACGGCGCCGCGACGGCGCTGCCCGCCGCCTTGGCCGATCCGGGGCTGACAGGCTTGCAGGTGGACGAGCCGTTGCGCGGCCTGCGCGTGCTGGTCGCCGACGACAACGCCGTGAACCGGTTGGTCGCGCGGGAGCTGCTGGAGGACGCCGGGCTGGCCGTCACCGCCGTGGGCAGCGGCGGGGAGGCGGTGCGGCTGGCGCTGGAGCCGGGGGCGGGCTACGCCGCGCTGCTCACCGACGTCCAGATGCCGGACATGGACGGCTTCGCGGTGGCGCGGGCGATCCGCCGCCAGTGCGGTCCCGACCGCCTGCCGATCATCGCCATGACCGCCCACGCCCTGGAAGAGGAGCGGCGGCGCTGTCTGGACGCCGGCATGGACGACCACATCGCCAAGCCGGTGGAGCCGCACCGCCTCGTCGCCGTGCTGAACCGCTGGCTGAAGCCGTTCGGGCGGCGGGAGGCTTTGCCGGTTGCCAAGGGCGCGGAGATGGATGCCGTGCTTCCTGACGACTTGGAGGGGTTCGACCTCGCCCCGGCGCTGGCGCGGATGAACGGGCGGGCGCGCACGCTGCGCCGGGCGATCCTGGACTTTCTCGACCGCTACGGCGATGCGCCGGTCCGGCTGGAGCATCTGCGCAGCGCGAGAGACGGGCCGGCGCTGGAGCGCTTCGCCCACGGGCTGCGCGGCAGCGCCGGGACGGTCGGCGCGATGGCGGCGAGCGAGGCCGCTGCGGCGCTGGAGCTGGCGGCGCGCGAGGAGCGGTGGGACACGATCCCGGGGCTCGTGGCCGACCTGTCCGCCGCCCTCGGTCCCGCGCTGGCTTCGGCGGAAACGCTGCGCAGCGTGGAAGCACCCATGGAGGGGGCGCCGGACGTTCCGCTGGCTCCTCTCGTCGGGGAAGGGTTGGACGAGGCGCTGCGCGCGCTGGAGGAGGCGTTGCGCAGCGGCAGCCTGTCGGCGGCGGCCCGCTTCGACGCTCTGCGCGGCCTGCTGGCCGGGCGTGGCCATGACGAGGCGGTGGACAAGGTGGGGCGGGCCGTGGAAGCGTTGGAATTCGCCGCGGCCTGCGCGGCGCTGGAACGGCTCACCGCCGCATGGACCAGGGAACGGGACCGGGAGACGACGCCGTGAGCGGTGGTCACATTCTGATCGTCGATGACGACACGGCCAACATCCGGGCGCTCGCCAGCGTGCTGGAGGACCGGCACGAGGTGCGCTTCGCGACCTCCGGCCGCCGTGCGCTGGAGCTGGCCTCCGCCGACCCGCCGGAGCTGGTGCTGCTCGACGTGATGATGCCGGGGCTGGACGGCTACGCGGTGTGCCGGCTGCTGAAGACCGACCCGGCCACCGCCGACGTCCCGGTGATCTTCATCACCTCGCTGTCCAGCCCCGAGGAGGAGGCTTTCGGGCTGGAGACCGGCGCCGTCGATTACGTGACCAAGCCCTTCAGCCCGGCCATCGTGCGCGCCCGCGTCGCCACCCACCTGTCGCTCCGCCGGGCCAACCGCAGCCTGAAGGACGAGAACGAGCATCTGGAGGCGCTGGTCCGCGAGCGCACGCGCAAGCTGGCCCAGGCCCAGCGCGAGAAGATGGCGGCGCTGCGCCAGATGGTCGCCGGCGTGGCCCACGAGATCAACACGCCCATCGGCGTGGCGCTGGGCAGCGCGTCCCACCTCGGCGACCGGGTCGCCGCGATGACGGAACGGCTGGCCGCCAACCAGCTCCGCCGCGCCGAGCTGGAGCGCTTCCTGGCGAGCGCCGGGGAACTGGCCGCCCTGCTGTCCGGCACCATCGCCCGCGCCGGGGAGATCGTGCGTTGCTTCAAGGGGGTGGCGGCGGACCATGGCGGGCTGCGCCAGACCATCGCGCTGAGGCCCTTCCTGGAACAGGTGACGGAGAGCCTGCGCCCGCAGTGGGAGCCGCTGGGGCATCGCATGGTCGTGGACTGCCCCGCCGACCTGCGCATGGTCAGCAACCCGGCGATCCTGTCCGCGGTCCTGGAGCAGCTCGTCCGCAACGCCCTGGAGCACGCTTTCCCGGCGGGGCGGCACGGGCTGGTGACGGTCGGGGCCGCGGGGTCGGGGCCGGACACCGTCCTGCTGTCCGTGGCCGACGACGGCGCCGGCATCGCGGAGGGCACCGCCGGGCGCATCCTGGAGCCCTTCTTCACCACCCGCCGCGGCACCGGCTCGGTCGGGCTCGGCCTGAACATTGTGGACAATCTGGCAACGGACCGGCTGGGCGGGTCCTTCACCATCGCCTCGCGCACCGGTGGCGGCACCTTGGCGACCCTGCATCTGCCGATCCGCACCCCGCCGGATCTGTGAGCGGTTGTGTGGAAATTTGGCAGACCGCGGAACAAGGCTGAGCCTGACCGGTCGTGATTCTCTGCGTTTCCTGGGGATATGGCTGGCGAGGGGGCGATGCGGGGCTCGGACGAATGCTGCGACGGTCTGTGCAGCTGCGCGGGCTGTGAGGCGCAGATTGCGGCCAGCCACCCACTGCGAGCGATTCGGGCCACCATGTAAGAAGCGTTGAAGGTGGCGTCGACTAAGACAGGGGCTGGAAACATCACTCCCGGGCCTCAGCGCAGGGAAGGTTGCTGGATCAGCTCGTCTTCTCCGCATCCTGTTGAAGAGACGGCATCGGCATAGCCGCTCCTTGCGCGAATGAAGAGCAGGGTATACCACCAAAAAACGCCGAATCCCGGGCAGTGTATTAACATGGTGGTGGAAGAATGCTCCTGTATGGTGCGCGTGTGACCGTCCTTGGCACCTATCATCGGAACGTCACGACAGCGACGTCCGCCGATACGATGTCACCGTTTGCCAACAGCAAGAAATGGACGAAGGTTGAGGAATGGTGGGCTGCGCCGAACAGCGGCGACTTTGGCATTCGTTGTTCCATTCCCGAATACTTAACCAGCTCCGTGGACGCTATTGATTCTGTACAGTTTTTTGAGGCATCCGATGACCATCGGGTGGCTTTGGAAGATTCGGCGTCTGTCTTCCCCCGGGCAAATCAGGAAGCTGTCAAAGCCGACGTCGCCGCAGTGGGTTCGGAGCATTCTCCTGCCAGTGCTGAAACTGCCGAATCCAAATTGGCCCAGAAGCCGGAACAAGACGAGGAGGGCCACCCTCGCCCCTCCCTCGAGCGACTGGGGATCATCATGTTTGGCTCCGACATTGCCGTGTTGGTGGCGGATTGGAGGATTTGCGAGATTCCGCTTGGTAAGTACCATTTGGATTGTATCCAGCAATTCAACGCTACCGTTGCGCGTCTTAAACAAATAGACATTGCCAAAATGCTAAGCTCTGTTGGGGCTTCGCAAAAGATGGCGCGCGAAATTTTTAGCAGCATATGCCCAGACGACGAATGGCGCCGGGTTGATCGTAACGCCCTAAAGCTCCCCAGCTTGGTGAATTTTGCCGTCGCCAAAGATACGAAGGATTTGGACGACTGGTTCAACTTGCTTACGCTTACGCCTGTTTGGGTTGGCTCCGGCACCGCCCAAGAAAGCCAGGAATTGCGAAGGGCGGAATTGGTGTCGCGCATCCGCACCGGTCTTCTGCCGGACTTCTGGCATCACATGCCGGAGGCGATACGCAGGCAGTTGCTTGAGTCGGGCACGAGTCACGCCATGGCGGATGCGGCGAACACCGCTCTCGGCGTTCGCAAACGGAACGAAAATACGAATTGGAGCGTGGCGCGTGTTGGACGACTATCGATCGTCAGAGCCGGCGCTATTCAGAACGCTGGGACGAAAGCGCAACGGTCCCCTTACCTAAACTTATTCTATTACGACGTCGGTGAGATCACACTAAAATCTGCGGCTCTGGTGTGCGCGCAGCGGGCTTGTCTGGCTATCCTTCGACAGGAAGTGGCCGATGTGGCGCGTAAGACTGACGATGCTTTTGAGGCGGCAGCCAGTGCTGTTCAGCGCAAGCTGGCCCGCTACGCGACCGGCTACATTCATCGTTCGCTCGGCCTGGCGGAACAAGACGAGTTCATCTATCGCACTTGGTACGACCGCTTGGGCATTGAGACCGAGTTGCAAAGTGTCACGGAGGATGTGAACCGCCTCCACCAACTGGCGCAGGCCTCCCGTCAGGACAAGGTGCTGGCCAAGCAGGAAGCCGTCGCGGATGCGACGACAAAGCTGTCGATGATCGCTCTGCTCGGCTCTCTGGGGGCGGTGATCACCGGCATTTTCGGCATGAACATGGTCGTTGAGAGCTTCAAGAACCTGTTCCTCGACGCGGGGACGATCCTTCTCGTCGCCGGTCTTGTGTTGTTCGGATCGCGCCGGCTCATGCGGAGGCTTCTGCCGGCATTGGACGAACACATGCGGACAGTGTTTCGGGGTATTCTCATCAGTGGTCGTATGGCCATGTATGCCTCTCTAGGCTTTCTGGTCGTCGGAGGGTTCTGGCAGGTCATCAAACCAGCCGACGCCAAGGACGGGGATCGAGAGATGGTCTGCCAACCGACGAAAACCGAGCCCAAGCCGGCTGCCGACGATACGCTGAAAGCGCCAAAGGGGTAGCAATGGGTAGGGCAGCGGTGGTGCTTTCGAGTTCAACCGCTCCACGCCCTGCTCTTCGTGGATGAGGCCGCGGCTTTTTTGCAACGCGGCCTTGCGCCTGGCGCCTGTGCGCAAAGGCGGGAAATGTTTCGCCATTATAAAGTTATGGATATTCTGAGCAGCCATTGAACGGCCCCCGGCCGCGTGGGCGGATCGCGGCTGACGCAGGAGAACGGGCAATGACCGGACGAACCTCTCCCATCGCATCGGCGGTGCCCGGACGCATCCGCGTGCGCCACCCGCTGCTGCGCCGGACGGACCGGTTTCAAGAGGCGCTGGCCCGCCTGGAGGCTTTGGACGCGATTCGGGTGAGCGGGAGCAACCCGGCGGTGGGCAGCGTCCTGCTGAGCTACGACTCCGCCGCGGTGACGCCGGAGGTTGCCCGGTCCCAGGTGGAGGCGCTGCTGTCGGCGGTCCTGCATCCCGCGGAGGCTCCCCCGGTGCCGGACGACCCCACCCCCGTCCCCGTAGCGGAAGGCAAGCCGGCCGCGCCCGAGCTGAAATGGCGGATCAACCGCGCGGCCAAGATCGGGATGATGGGCAGCATGGCGGCGACCCTGGCGGCGCTGGGGGTGGGCAAGCGCGTCCATGCCGGCTTCGGCACGCTGTTCGTCGCCTTCATGCTCGTCCACATGACCGTGCAGCGCAAACGCCTCTTCCAATGACCGATCACGACGCGAGCATGCCCAACGAACTCCTCAGCCGGCTGGCCGCCGCCCTGACCATCGCGCACCACATTCCGGGCCGGGTGCGGCTGAAGCTCGACGGCGCCGCGGAGCGTGGTCTGGCGGCGCTGGCGGACGACGCCAGGGCGCTGCACCGGGCTTTGTCCGGGGCGGAAGGCATCCGCTCCGTCGCGCTGAACCCGCTCGCCCGGTCCTGCACCATCGAATACGACCCCGCGGTGATCCCGCCCTCGGCGTGGCCGGATCTGCTGCGCGGGGAAGCCAGCGCGGCGGCCGGGACGCTGCTGCGCATCGCCGCCGCCGGCTTGGCCGCCGGTGCGCCGGAAAGGAGACCATGATGCTGCCGCTTCTGACATTCGCGTCCGGCGTGATCGCCGGGGCCATCGGCGTCCGGATGGTGAAGAACGCCAAGGCCAAGGCCGATCCCACGATCGCCGACCTCAGGGCCACCAACCTCAAGGCTGCCGATGTGAAGGCCGCCGCCCGCGAGGGCGCCGGCAAGGCCCAGGCCGCGGTGCGCGAGGCCGCGGTCACCGGCCTGCTCGCCATTGAGCGGACATCCGCCGGTCTGCGCTCCCGCCTCGCCACGCCCGTGGACGCGGCCGCGCAGGAGCCGGTTGAGGAAGCCCTGGTGGATGCGGCGCCCGCCGAGGCGGAGCCGGCAAAGGAAGATGTGGCGGAGCCGGCAAAGTCTGAGCCGGCGCCGTCGGCCGCACCGGGGGCCGCGTGAAACGCGGGAAGCGGCGCGGCAAGGCGCGGGGCTCCGGCACACTCGCCGCCGACTTCACGCGCGGCATGGTGGCGACCGGCCTGCTGACCGCCGTCCAGGACCGCTGGGTGACGGGCGCCGAGCCCCCCGCGCCGCGCACCATCCTGCGCCAAGGGCTGCAGGGCGGGACGGCGCTGGCCGCCGCCAGCGTCGCCGCCGACGCCCTGCGCAACCGCGACTACGCGCGCCTCGCCCTGGCGGTCGCCGCCGGGGCGGCGGGAGTCGTCATGATCGAGCATCTGCTGAATCCGGCGGAAGACCCGCTGCAAGAACGGCCGAAGAACGAGGACCCCCATGGCTAAGAAGATCAAGAAGGCGTTGAAGAAGCTGAAGAAGCAGCAGCGCCGGTACGAAGCCGCCATGGCCGCCAATGGCACCCCCATCGGGGGCGGCATGGGCGCCGGCATAGCGCGGGGGCAGGGGCTTCTCGGCGGGCTGAGCGGTCTTCTCCCGTCGCGCCGGTCCGAGCAGTTCCTGGTCGGGCTTCTGGTCGGGGCGGCGGCGGCCTATGTGCTGTCCGACGAGGAACTGCGCGGCAAGATCGTGAAGTCCGGGCTGAAGCTCTACGGCAACCTCGCCGGCGGCCTCGCCGAGATGAAGGAGCAGATGGCCGACCTCCAGGCCGAGTTGGAGGCGGAACAGGTCGGAGCGTTATGAGCGGCCCGCCCTGGTTCCTGCGGCTGGAGCCGGTCCATCGGATTCCGGGGCGCGTCCGGCTGCGCTACGCCTGCCGTCCCGGCGCCCCCGACGACGCGGCGACCCTGCACCGGGTGGTGGAGGCGGTCGCCGGGGTGACGTCGGTTCGGGCCAGCCGCGCCGCGCGGTCGCTGGCCGTCCGCTACGATCCCGCGGTGACCGACGCCACGGCGCTGTGCCTGGTGCTGGCCGCCCTGCCGATCCCGGAACCGGCGCCGGCCGCCCCGGCGGCGGAGGGTGGGGAGAATCACGGGGCCGCGCTGGTTCGCAGCCTCGCCACACTGGCCGGCGTCTTCCTGCTGCCCGTGCCGCTGCGCCTGCCGCTGTCGCTGGCCGTCGCGATGCCGATGCTGCGCGAGGGCGTGGCGATCTACAGGCGGGAGGGCGTCAACTCCCACGTGCTGGAAGCGGCGGCGGTGGCGATCTCCCTGGCGCGGCGGGACTTCACCGCGGCCAACACCACCGTCTTCATGCTGGCGCTCGGCGAATACATGGAGGAGTCCATCGCCCGCCGGTCGGATGCGCTGCTGAAGCGGCTGCTGCGACCGTCGAGCGATCAGGTGTGGCTGCTGCGCGACGGGGTGGAGGTCCAGGTGCCCGCCGACACCGTCCTGGTGGGCGACAGCGTGGTGATCGGCGCCGGAACGGTGATCCCGGTGGACGGCACGGTGCTGAGCGGGGAGGCGACCGTCAACGAGGCCGCCATGACCGGCGAGAGCGCCCCGGTGGTCAAGCAGCGCGGCTCCGCCGTCCTCTCCGGCACGCTGATGGAGGAGGGGCGGCTGGTCGTCTACGCCGAGCATGTCGGCAGCCACACCGCCGCCGCCCGCATCGCCGATTACGTCGAACAGTCATTGACCGCCAAGAGCGAGGCGCAGCTCGACGCGGCGCGGCTGGCCGACCGGCTGGTGCCCACGGTGCTGAAGCTGGCCGGCGGCTCCTTCCTGATGACCGGCGACTGGCGCAGCGCCGCGTCGGTGCTCCAGGCCGACTATTCCTGCGCGCTGAAGCTGGCGACCCCGGTGGCCTTCAAGGCGGCCATGTACGGGGCGGGGCAGGCGGGCATCCTGATCAAGGGCGCCAACGCGCTGGAACGGCTGGCCCAGGCCGACACGGTCATCTTCGACAAGACCGGCACGCTGACCACCGGCGACCTGCAGGTGACCGATTCCATCGCCTTCGACCCGACCTTCAGCCCCGACGACCTGATCTGCCTCGCCGCCTCGGTGGAGGAGCATTACTTCCACCCGCTGGCGATGGCCGTGGTCAACGCCGCCAAGGAGACGCACAACCGCCATTTCGACCATCAAGAGGTGAAGTTCATCGTCGCCCACGGGGTGGCCAGCGTCATCGACGGCAAGCGCATCGTCGTCGGCTCCCGCCACTTCATCGAGGACGACGAAGGCATCGACACCACGGCCCACCGCGAGGCCATCGACGCGCTGCACCGCGACGGCAAGACGCTGCTGTTCATCGGCTTCGGCGGGGTGCTGGCCGGCGTGCTGGCGCTGAAGGACAGCGTGCGCGCGGCCAGCGCGGCGACCATCGCGCGGCTGCGGCGGGCCGGGGTGACGCGGGTGCTGATGCTGACCGGCGACCACCGCGACCGAGCCGCCGAACTGGCCGCGGAACTGCGTCTCGACGGCTTCCACGCCGACCTGCTGCCCACCGACAAGGCCCGCATCATCGAGGATCTGAGCCGCGACGGCGCGCGCATCGCCTTCGTCGGCGACGGCATCAACGACGCCCCGGCGCTGGCCGGCGCCCATGTCGGCATCGCCATGCAGAAGGGGGCGGACATCGCCCGGCTGACCGCCGACGTGGCGCTTCTGGAGGACCGGATCGAGCGGGTGGCCGACGCCAAGGAGACGGCGAACGCCGCCATGGCGCTGATCGCCCGCAACTACCGCCTGACCGTCGGGCTGAACAGCGCGATCCTCGGCACCGCCGCGCTGGGGCTGTTGTCCCCGGTGGGCACCGCCGTGCTGCACAACGGGACCACGATCGGGATTCTGCTCAACGCGCTGCGCCGCGCGCCGGCGGCGGCATTGCCCCCACCCTGACCCTCCCCCGTTGGGCGGGGGACGGCCGGGGTGGGGCAGGACCTCAGCGCCCCAACCCCTCCCACGCGGCGAAGGACTCCGCGGGCGGCGACAGGTACAGGCTGGGCACCCAGCCGTCGGGGATCGGGACGGTCGCCGCGTGGGTCCGGTCGTGGGCCAGCAGCTTCGGCAGGACGTGGGTGTGCGGGCCCTCCGGGCTGCGGCCGTCGGGCGGCGGGATCGGCTGGCTGACCTCGATCCGGCCGAAGGGACCGATGAAGACGCGGTCGGGGCTGAGCGCCGGCAGGTCGGGCGGCAGGGGATTGCCCGGCGCCAGCAGCTCCGTCCCGACCACCGCGCGCAGGCGGGCGATGGTGGCGGGGTCGGCGCTGCGCACGCAGACGTCGGTCTGGAAGACGCCGAGCCCGAGGTCGAACAGCAGGGCGCCGCGGTCCGCCCCGGCGATGGCCGCGCGGTCGGGGCCCAACTCGGTCACCACGCCGCGCCGGTTCATCGCCCCGACGTGGCGGGGCAGGCAGAGGGCCACGGCGAGGCCGCCGCTGCGCGTCCGGTAGGGCACCGGGCGGATCGCCGGCGTGGGGTGCAGCCGCAGCCCGCCGCGGGCGGTCCGCGCCTCCAGGTCCGGGCCGTCGTCGCGCAGGGCGACGGGTTCGTCCGGGTCGCGGATGAACTCCGCGATGGCGCCGAAGGCGCCGAGGCTCCAGCCGGTCGCCGGGTCGTTCAGCGCGTCGCGCAGCAGGGAAGACAGGTCGCTCATCAAGGCGTCTCCGGTTGGCAAGTCGGGGATGGCAGGGCGTGCCAGGGAAGCAGGAAAGGTTCGCCGCCGGCCGCGCCCCGGTGGACGGCGATGCCATAGGCGGCGCGCAGATGGGCGTCGGTCAGCACCCGGCCGGGCGGCCCGTCGGCCGGCACGCCGTCGCCCGACAGCAGGATCAGCCGGTCGCAGAAGCGGGCGGCCAGGGTCAGGTCGTGCAGCACCGCCACCACGCTGCTCCCCCGGCGGGCGGTGTCGCGCAGCAGCGTCATGCAGGCGAGCTGGTGGCCGGGGTCGAGCGCGGCGACCGGCTCGTCGGCCAGCAGGACGGGCGCCTCGGTCGCCAGGGCGCGGGCGAGCAGGACGCGCATCCGCTCGCCCCCCGACAGGGTGCCGACGATCCGCCCGCGCAGGTGCGCGGCGTCGGCGGTGGACAGTGCCCGCTCCACCGCCGCACGGTCCGCCGCGGTGATCCCGCCCAGCGCGCCGCGGTGGGGCAGCCGGCCCAGCAGGACCAGCGCCTCGGCGCGCAGCGGCCAATGCACCGGGCCGCTCTGCGGCAGATAGGCGATGGCGCGGGCGAGCGCCCGGCGTCCGACCTGCGCGGCCGACCGCCCGTCGAAGGTGACGCGGCCCGCCGCCGGCTCGGCGAGACCGGCGAGGAGGCGCAGCAGCGTGGTCTTGCCGGCGCCGTTGGGGCCGATCAGCCCGGTGAAGGCGCCGGGCTCGATGGCGAGGTTGACGTCGGTCAGGATGGTCCGCCCGCCGGCTTTTGCGGACAGGGCGTGGGTTTCGATGCGCATCACGCCTCCTCCCGCCGCAGCCGGGCGATCAGGACGATCAGGAAGGGCGCCCCGATCAGGGCGGTGACCACGCCCAGCTTCAGTTCGGGCCGCGTCGGCAGCAGCCGGACCGCGATGTCCGCGGCGAGCGTCAGGCACGCCCCGGCCAGCCCCGCCAACAGCAGCAGCCGTCCCGGCCGCGCCCCGGCCAGCGGACGCATCAGGTGCGGCGCCACCAGCCCGACGAAGCCCACGGCGCCGGTGACCGACACCGCGCTGCCCACCGCCAGCGCCGCCCCGGCGATCAGCCGGACGCGCAGCCCGGTGAGGTCGAAGCCCAGGCTGCGCGCCGCGTCCTCCCCCAGGGTCAGCGCGTCGAGCGCGCGGGCGCCGGACAGGCAGAGCGCCCAGCCCGCCAGCATCGGCGGCAGGACGAGCCAAAGCTGGTCGGTGCCGCGGTCGGCCAGCGACCCCATCAGCCAGAACACGATCTCCAGCGCCGCGTAGGGGTTGGGGGCGAGGTTGAGGGCCAGCGCGGTCAGCGACCCGGCGAGGCTGTTGATGGCGATGCCGCCGATGACCAGCGCCGTCGTTCCGGCCCCCCGTGCGGCCATCAGGTTCAGCAGCACCGCCGCCGCCGCGGCCCCGGCCATGCCGCCGAGCGGCAGGGCCAGCGACAGCGCGGCGGACAGGCCGCTGTAGAAGACAATCACCGCTCCCAGCGCCGCCGCGCTCGACACGCCGACCAGCCCCGGCTCGGCCAGCGGGTTGCGCAGCCAGCCCTGCATCGCCGCCCCGGTCAGCCCCAGGCTGAAGCCGACCAGCAGGCCGAGCAGGGCGCGCGGCAGGCGCAGCTCGGCCAGCACCAGGGCGGTGAGGGTGGGGCGTCCGGCGAGCCAGTCGGACAAAGCGGCGCCCAGGTCGAACGGCACATAGCCGACCGCCGCCGACACCGCGCAGAGCGCCAGCGCCAGGAGCGTCAGCCCGGCGACGAGCGCGGGGTAGGGGATGCGCGAGACCCGGCTCATGGCGCGGCCTCCCGCGCGGCGGCCAGCCGCTCCGCGGCCTCGGCGATCTGCGGGCCGGGGCAGGTCCACAGGCGGGTGGGCAGCGACACGGTGCGGACGGTGCGTCCCAACGCCTTCAGGGCCGGGTGGTGCAGCAGGGCGCCGGCCAGCGACGGCGGCGCGTCGGGTGCGGCGTCGACGATCAGCGCGTCCGCGCCGCCCAGGACGATCGCCTCCAGCGGCAGGGCGCCCTGGCTGCCCAGCGGCAGGCGGTCGGCCATGTTCTCAAAACCGGCGCGGGACAGGAGTTCGTCGACCAGCGACCCGGACCCGGCGACGAAGCCGTTGGGGCGCAGCACCACCGCGGTCGGGCGCGGCCCCGGCGGCGCGGGGGGCAGGGCGTCGAGGCGGGAGAGCAGGTCGGCGACCAGCGCCTCCCCCCGGTCCGGCTCGCCGACGGCGCGGGCGAGGCCGCGGATCTGGTCCGCCACCTCCGCTACGCTCTGCGGGACGTCCAGCTCCAGCAGCGGCGCGCCCAGCCGCGTCAGCAGCCCGACCGCGACCCGCGTGGTGTAGCGCCCGGCGACGATCAGGTCGGGGTCGAGCGGCAGGATTTCCTCCGCCGTCCCGTGGTTGAACGGCACCCGCGCCGCCGGCTCCGCCACCGTGGAGGCGCGGGGATCGCGTGCCAGCCATGTCACCGCGGCGAGGCGCTCCGGCCCGACGAGCCGCAACAGCAGCTCGTCGGCGCAGAGATTCAGGGAGACGATGCGCTGTGGTTTGCTGGGCGGTTTGGCGGGCGGCGCCTCCCACGCCGCCGCCGGCCCCCCCGCGATCAGCAGGAGGGCGGCGGCCAGCCCGAGACGGATGGGCCTCACAGCGACAGCCGCAGCCCGAGATGGCCGGCCCGTCCCGGCGCGCCGTAGGTCCAGACCTCCTGATACCGGCGGTCGAACAGGTTCTCCACGCGCCCGAAGAGTTCGACCCCCTCGGACAGCGCGTAGGACCCGGCCATGTTGACCAGCGTGTAGGGCGTGAGGTTCACGACCTGCCGGTTGTAGAAGAGGTCGTAGGCCCAGTCGCTGGACCGCCCGTTGTAGACCACGCCGAGGTTGGCGTTCGCCCGGTCTTCCAGGAAGCGGTAATTGACGGTCAGGCTGGCGAGCTGCTTGGGCCGGCGCACCAACTCCGCCCCCGCGGAGTCCTCGCCGTCGGTCCAGGTGTAGGAGCCGCGGACGGTCAGCCGGTCCAGCGGCTCCACCGACAAGCCAAGCTCGAAGCCGCGGATGTGGGACTCGCCCGGCATGTTGACGGAAGTCCGCCCGGTGCCGGTGATGAGGTCGCGGATGCGCTGGTCGAACCACGTGCCGTCCACGGTGGCCCGCCTCCCCCACAGCGCCTGATCGAACCCGGCGTCCCAGCCGTGCGCCCGCTCCGGCTTCAAGTTCGGGTTGCCGGCATAGGTGGCGGTGTAGCCGTACAGCTCGAACAGGGTGGGATTCTTGACGCCGGTGCCATAGGAGGCGCGCAGCTTCGTCCCGCTGTCTTCGATCAGATAGGCCGCCGTGGTTCGCCATGTGGTGGCGTCGCGGAACAGGTCGTTCTCATCGTGGCGGACGCTGCCGGTCAGGGTCAGCCGGTCGAACAGGCCCAGCTTGTACTGGCCCACCAGCCCGGTGGAGCCGATGGAGCGGTCGAAGCTGGAGAAGGCGCTGCGGCTGATCGCCTTGTCCTCCTCATGCTCCACGGCGGCGGTCAGCACATGGTCGGCGGGGCCGCTGTTCAGTGTCAGGTTGGTCTGGTAGTCGGCCTTGGTCTTGCGCCCGTCGTAGCGGCTGGTCACCGTCTTGGCGTCGTCGCGGTAGTCGCGCTGCTGGCGGCCATGGGTCAGGCCGACGATGTGCTCCCACTTCCCGTCGAGAAAAGCGATCTTGCCCTGGAGCCGCCCGAAAACCTGCTCCCCGGCGGTGCTGGTCCCGTCATCGATGGCGCCGCGCCCGCCGACGAAGCCGTCGGTGTCGGTGCGGAAGCGGGTGTAGCGCCCGGTCACGGCGATCTCGCTGCGCTCGGTCGGGCGGACGGCGGCGTTTCCGGTGAGCGTTCCGTTGCGGTAGCCGTCCTTTTCCGGGTTGCCGAGCCGCTTGTCGGCGACCGACACGCCGTCGCTGGTGACGCCCTGACCGCTGAGGAACAGGTCGTAGCGGTCGGTCCCGGTGCCGAAGGAGGCTCGCCCGGCGGCGGTGCCGAACGACCCGCCCTCAACGGCGGCGCCGAACCGCGGGGCGCCGGAGCCGCGGCGGGTCACGATGTTGACGACGCCGCCGACCGCGTCGGAGCCGTAAAGCGCGCTCTGCGGGCCGCGCAGCACCTCGACGCGCTCCACATCGCCGGCCAGCAGATTGGCGAAGTCATATTCGGAGTCGGACGCCGGGTCGTTGACCTCGATCCCGTCGATCAGGACGAGCGTCTGGTTGCCCTCCGACCCGCGGATGCGGAGCTGGGTCAGGGTGCCCATCGGGCCGGTGCGGTTGACCGCGACGCCGGGCACCTCGCGCAGCGCGTCGGACAGGACGCGGGTCTGGCGCTGCTCCAAATCCTCGCGGGTGATGACGGTCAGGGCGCTGCCGGTTTCCTCGGCGGCGGTGGGGACGCGGTTGGCGGTCACCGAGACCGGCGGAAGCGTCGTGATGGTGGTGGAATCGGCGAAGGCCGACGCGGGAAGGACAAGGCCTCCCAAAAGGGCGGCGAAGGACGCCGTCCGGTGAAGACGGGGAACGCGGACACGCATTGAGACCTCGGGCGGGACGCCGGTGGCACGTCACCGCGAACGAAGTCCCACCGGACGCTCCGCGAACGGACTTCCGGCTCGACGACCTTCGGTGCACCCCGCCCGAACGTGTTCGCGTGTGACCACGACTGACGGCAGGTCTCCTGGCTCGCGGGTTATCGTCGGCCCATCGCCTTCCCAGGATCGCGATCCCAGTGGCATTCCGATGGACGACTCGCCGCTTACAGTTGCGGGGGCAGCCCCGGCGTTGGACCCTCGCACGGCAAATTGCCGCGGGGCCCGCACCGTGTTCCCATTTTCAGCCCTTTCGGGCAACCGTCGGGGGCGAAGCTACGCGGGCGGAACGGCTCCGGTCAAGCCGCATTCGGCCATTGTGCCGATCACGGCGGTCCCCCCTCTTGTCGCCGGGTCGGGGTCTGACTACATGACGGTTGAGGTCCGGGCCCCTCTGGCAGCGTCGCCCGGCGCTGTGATGTCGGACTTCCCATTGAGCCGTCGCCTTGGCGCGGCCTTGCGGAAGCTGGCCCTGTTCTTCCCCCTGGGTCCCGCTCCCCCACAAGGTCCATCGCCGGACGACGGCACCCGACGGGCCTTTGGGAGACATCGACATGGACCGCACCGAACCAACATCCTGACCGACCGCCACGCCTCCACGGCGAACGATGGGGGCGGGTGTTCCGACGCGCCGCGGCCGAACCGCTGCGCGCGTCTTTGCGTTGGCCGCAAACCCGCGGCCGCGTTTCCAGTCCGGGCCCCTCTGGCCGATGCGCCCCGCCGTGGCGCACCGGTGATGTCGGACTGCTCATGTGACGATCGAAGTCTCCGCTTGCGGGAGCGGAGTGCATGAAGCAAGGGACAGTTCCATGGATCAGATCGTTTTAATGTGGGCCGGCTTCGCCGTCTTCGTTGGCGTGCTTTTGGCCTTTGATCTTGGTGTATTTTCCAAGAAATCCCATGTGATCTCCGGCCGTGAGGCGCTGATGCGCTGCGCGGCCTATTCCACGCTGGCAATGATCTTCGCGGCCGGCGTCTTTCATTTCCAGGGCTCCGAGAAGGGGCTGGAGTTCCTGACCGGCTACCTGATCGAATACAGCCTGAGCGTCGACAACATCTTCGTCATCGCGCTGATCTTCACGCATTTCGCGGTGCCGCCGCAGTACCAGCACCGGGTGCTGTTCTGGGGCATCCTGGGCGCGCTGGTGATGCGCGGCGTGCTGATCGTGGCGGGCACGGCGCTGATCCAGGAATTCCACTGGATCATCTACATCTTCGGCGCCTTCCTGATCTTCAGCGGCATCAAGATGCTGATGTCGGTGGACGACGAGCCGGACATGGAGAACAACCGGATCGTCAAGTTCGTCCGCTCCCGCTTCCGCATGACCGACGGCTACGAAGGGCAGAACTTCTTCGTGATGCGCGACGGCGTGCGGATGATGACGCCGCTGTTCCTCGTGCTGATCCTGATCGAGTTCACCGACCTGGTCTTCGCCGTGGACTCCATCCCGGCGGTCTTCTCGGTGACCACCGACCCGTTCATCGTCTGGACCTCCAACGTCTTCGCGATCCTCGGCCTGCGCGCCCTCTACTTCGCGCTGGCCTCGATCATCCACCGCTTCCATTACCTGAAGTACGGCCTGTCGCTGGTTCTGGTGGTGGTCGGTGCCAAGATGATGATGGTCGACATCTACAAGATGCCGACGGCGCTGGCGCTGGGCATCACGGCCTTCCTGGTCGGCGGTTCCATCGTCTTCTCGATGCTGAAGACCCGTGGCGAGGCGACCCCGGAGGCCGCGGACGGCGAAGCCCGCCGCTGGTGGGTGCCCGGCAGCCCGGCGAAGGGGGCCGGCGGTTCGACGCCGTCCTCCTCCAGCGAGGCGGCCGCGGTGTCCTCGGACGGCAAGGGCCAGTAAGGCGCCCGCTTCGAAGGTCGGAAGGGAAACGGCGGGGCGTCCGGTCCGGTGGATCGGGCGCCCCGTGCGTTTCCGGGTGGTGGTGTCCGCAAAAGTAGTAATACTGGTTTCGTGGAGACGATGATGTGGATGTGCGGGGCGGATCGCGCCCCGCTTGGCGGCTGACGCCGGCCCTTTCCAACCCAAGGAAGCGACATCCATGCTCACCGGTACGCAACGGACCTCCATCGCCCTGTCCGCTCTCCCCGTCCCGTCGGGACCTCTGTCCGGCCTGCTCCAGGCCGCCCGCGACGAACTCGTCGGCCTGGCCGCTGCCCGCGGTGTCGCGCTCTCCGTCGTGTTCGACATGCCGGCGCTGGTGCGTGTCAACGAAGCGGCGGTGGCCGCGGGCTCCTGGGAGCCGATGCTTCCGGCGGCCCATCCGGCCTGCCGCTCCCTGACGCCGGAGAACGCCTTCTGGATCTGCGGGACAGCCTCCTCCGGCGATGTGGTCACCGCCCAGGCCGGGCTGCTCTACGATTGCACCGCGCAGTCCATCGGCGACCGCTTCAACGCCATGACGGTGTTCTACGACGAGCCCGTCGTGCAGGCTCCGGAGGGCGAATGGTGCACCTGCACGTCCGACACCGCCAACAGCACGCGCGGTCGGGTGGTGTGGACGAACGCGGGATGGACGCGGCCCGACTTCCAGGGCCGCGGCCTGTTCCCGATTTGCCAGCGGGTGAACAAGCTGGCGGCGTGGCTGCTGTGGTCGCCGACCTGGTTCATCTCGGTCGTCGATCCCGACATCGTCCCGGTCTGGGCGGAGCGCAAGATGGGGCCGCGCCACATCGACGAGGTGCCGGCCATCACCTACAACCAGATCGGCCTGAAGACCCTGCCGATGCACCTCGTGCGTTTCAGCCGGGCGCAGTTCCTGGGCGATCTCGCGCAACTCGCCGCGGACCTTGCCCAGGCGGCCTGACGCCCGGGCCGACCCGCGTCAGGAATCGATCAGCGCCAGCAGAGCCTGGCGGCGATGGCCCAATGACCAGCCGAACAGGAGGTGCCGGTAATTGACGGGCGGGCGGGGAAGCCCGGTGATCACCAGATGGTTGTACACCGGCTCCCCGCCCTCCACCGCCTCCCGGTACTGCGCGTCGATGGCCAGGGCGTAGGCGCTGTGCACGTCGTCCAGATGGGGCTTGCCGATGTTCTGATCGGCCCAACGGTCACCGAAGACCCGTCGGGTCGGCTCCCCGATGTAGCGGAAGCACAGCGGCCCGCCGTCCCGCGACGTCAGGATGACGCAGCGCGGCAGCAGCCCCATGCTTTTCAGGTCGTCGTGCAGGCCCGGACCGAAGCTGGGATTCCGCTTCCACACGGCGATCATGTCCTGGTGCCAGTCCAGCGCCGTGCGCAAGGGCTGCCGATGAATGTCGACGCGGGTTTCCGCGGGCCCGGCGGGGGACGGATCGCCGCGGCGACCGCGTAGGATCGTGACGAGACCGCGGGCAAGCGGCCGTGCGATGCGGTCCTTGAGAAATGCGGGTGACGGCGGCGTGATGGGCAAGGCGACCGTCACTCCCCGACCCCTTTCCTTGGCGACAGAAACTCCGACGCCATAGCCTGATAGATCCGCCGCGCCGCGTCCAGGGCCACGCTCCCTGCCCTGGCCCCGGCGGCAAGCATCCGCTCGGTCGGCTTGGTCGGCAGGGCCTTCGGCATCGCGGCCTCGATGGCGTCCGCCGTGCGATCGAAGCGGGCGACGGCTTCGGAGAGCGCCAAGCCCTGCAGGGTCGTTATGGCGTCGTCCAGAAGGGGGAGCAGCCGCTCGGCGCCGTTCCCTTGGTCCTCCATCGCGCTGCGGCACGCCCGCAGCGAGGCGAGAACCTCATCCAAGGCTTGAGCGGGCTGTGCCACCATGACGTCCAGCACCGGACGCCGGTCCACGGCCGGACCGATCCCCGCGTGATCGGCGGCCGCCTGAAGCCGGTCGAGGAACAGGGCCACGCCCTCGCCGAGGGCCAAGGCCTTCGTGTCTTCGACGATCCCCTCCTGGCAGAGGGCGTGGGCGAGGCGGGCCTCGCGCGCCGTCGTCAAGGGCAGTTGCCGGATCATCAGGCTCGACAACTCGCGGAGGCCGCCGTTCAGCAGGTCGAAGGCGTGGGGGCCGCTTGGCGGGTTGGCGACGATGTCGGACATGTGTTCGGCGGCCCTGGTGAACAGCGTGTCGCGCCGATCGAAGGCCGTGTTCAGATCGAAGGCGGCTTCCGGCACACGGCCGCCGTTCCGTCGTCCAGAGCGCATCCTGCTTGCCTTTCCGTGTTCCCGAAGACCCATGTTTCTGAAGACGGGGGCCCGCCAATTCTGGTCTGCCCGCCGGACGCTACGCCTCAGCGGATGGGCGTGTCAGTATTTCACAATGGATGGTTGTCAACAACGGGTGCGATTGTTTGATTGGGGCGGATCTGCGGTCGAAATGCGCATCAGGGCTGCGGCCGGTTCCGCAGGGCGCTGCGCGTGTCAACGAAGGCCTTGGCCTTCAGCAGGCGGAAACGGGTGGCTGGACGAACGGTGTGGATGCCGCCGGACGGCGGGCTCCAATCCGGCAGAAGCGGAACCAGCCGGCCCGCCGCGACCTCCGTCCGCCCCCAGGGGTTCGGGAGGGACGGCGAAGCCGCCGCCGGGCTGGTCGCGGGCGACGGCGTGCGGCCCGGGAACCCCGGTTTCGCCGCCTACGCCTGGGCCAACATGGCGCTCGACATTGGGGCCAACGCCGCCAAGGGCGAGATGAAATGGGGGTGGGGCCGTTTGATGCGGGCTGAGGCGGCCGGTCGCCTCAGCCCACGGCGTTGAAGTCGTCCAGCAGGGCGGCAATCCGCCCGCTGTCGCTCTGGTCCATGATGACGCGGGCGCGGCGGGTCGCCTCCTGGAGGTCGAGCTTGCGGATGCGCCGCTTCACCAGGGGAATGGCCGGCGGCACCATCGACAGGTCGCGCACGCCCAGACCCAGCAGCAGCGCGGTGTAGCGCGAATCGCCGGCGATCTCGCCGCAGACCGACACGGGGATGCGGGCGCGCAACGCCGCCTCGATGGTGAACTGGATCAGGCGCAGCACCGCCGGGTGCAGCGGGTCGTAGAGCGAGGCGACCTGCTCGTCGCCGCGGTCGATGGCCAGCGTGTACTGCGTCAGGTCGTTGGTGCCGATGGAGAAGAAGTCGGCGGCGTAGGCCAGCGCGTCGGCGGACAGCGCCGCGCCCGGCACCTCCACCATCACGCCCACCGGCGGCAGCGGGTCGGCGATGGGCACGCCGCGGCGGCGCAGGCGGCGGGCCACCTGGCCCATCATCTCGCGCACGCGCTGCACCTCGGCGACCGAGCAGATCATCGGCAGCAGGATGCGCAGCGGCCCGTGGACGCCGGCCCGCAGCATGGCGGCGAGCTGCGTTTCCAGCAGCTTCGGTTCGCGCAGGCCCAGCCGGACGGCGCGCAGGCCGAGCGCCGGGTTTGCCGGCTCGCCGTAGCGCCCGGCCATCCAGCCGGCCAGCTTCTCGCCGCCGACGTCCATGGTGCGGGCGGTGACGGTGCGCCCGCCCATGCCCTCCACGATGGAGCGCAGGACGGTGTATTGCTCGTCCTCGTCCGGCAGCTGGTCGCGGTTCATGAACAGGAACTCGGTGCGCAGCAGCCCGATGCCCTGCGCCCCGTTCTCCAGCGCGTGGTCGAGGTCGCGCGGCAATTCCAGGTTGGCCTGGAGCGTCACCGCGGTGTTGTCGCGGGTGACCGCCGGCAGCTTGCGCAGGCCTTTCAGTTGCTCGCGCTCGCGCTCGCGCTCGGCGCGGCGCTGCCGGTAATCCTCCAGCACCTCTGACGTGGGGTCGATGATGACGCGCCCCTGGACACCGTCGACGATGACCGTGATCCCGTTCTTCAGCCCGGCCAGCAGCCCGCCGACGCCCAGCACCGCCGGAATGCCCAGCGAGCGCGCCATGATCGCCGTGTGCCCCTCGGCGCCGCCGAGCACGGTGGCGAAGCCGGCGACGCGGCGCGGGTCGAGCAGGGCGGTGTCCGCCGGGGTCAGCTCCTCGGCCAGGATCACCGCGCCGGGATTCAGCATGGAGAAGGCCTGATACTCGTGCCGCATCAGGTTGCGGATCAGCCGTCGCCCGACCTCGCGCACGTCGGCGATCCGCCCGGCGAGGTAGCTGTCCTCCATGCTCGCGAAGGTCTGGGCGATGGTGGCGATCTCCGCCTGGACCGCGGCCTCGGCGTTGACCAGCTCCTGCTGGATGCGGCGCTCGACGCCGCGGGTCAGGCGGGAGTTGGTGACCATCGCCAGATGGGCGTCGAGAAGGAAGCCGATCTCCTCCGACGCCGAGCCGGGCAGCACCAGCGCCTTGGCCTTGAGCTTGCGGATCTGGCGGCGCGCCTTGCCGCAGGCGTCGGCGAAACGCGCGGTCTCGGCCTCCGCCTGGTCGGCGGCGAGCGTGTATTCGGGAACGCGGACGGCGCCGCTCTCCACCACATGGGCCGGGCCGATGGCAATGCCGGGCGAAACGCCCAGCCCGCGCAACGACCGTCCCTGGCCGGCGGCCGGAACGTCAGTCTTCATCGAACTTGCGGGTGATCAGATCCACGAGAGCCGCCATGGCCTCCTCGGCCTCGCGGCCATAGGCGTACAGCTCCACCGAGGTGCCGGGGCCGGCGGCCAGCATCATCAGGCCCATGATGGATTCGCCCGACACCTGCGTCTCGCCGCGCCGCACCTCGATTTCGCAATCGAAGGTGGCGACCAGCTTCACGAACTTCGCCGCCGCGCGGGCGTGCAGGCCGCGCTGGTTGCTGATCGTGACGGTCTGGCAGATTTCGGGATTCCTCTCCGGATTCTGTCCGTCGATGCCAGGGGCGCCTTGTGCGGGCGCCTTCTCGTCTGGAGAACTCATCGGGTCACCCGTCCGACAGCAGCGAGGAAGCGACGTTGATGTATTTCTGACCGGCCTCGCGCGCGGCGGTCACGGCGTGGGTCAGCGTTTCCTGGCGGCGCACGCTGGCCAGCTTGATCAGCATCGGCAGGTTCACGCCGGCGATCACCTCGACCTTCGCCTTGTCCATGATGGAGATGGCGAGGTTGGACGGGGTTCCGCCGAACATGTCGGTCAGCACGACGACGCCGGACCCGTCGTCCACGTCGGCCACGGAGTTCAGAATGTCCTGGCGGCGCTGCTCCATGTCGTCGTCTGGGCCGATGCACACGGCCCGCACCTGCTGCTGCTCACCCACCACATGCTCCAGCGCGGCGATGAACTCTTCCGCGAGGCGCCCGTGGGTTACCAGAACCATACCGATCATGGGACATCCTTCAATTCTGGAGCCTCCCCCGAAGCCACATTCATATTGCGGCACTTATGAACGATCCCTTATCCGGATCGATCCGAACCGTCCCCTCGGCCAACCCCCGGCCAACCTTTCCTGTCAGCCGGCCCGCGGGGTTTGCCGTTCCAGCTCCCGGTGGCTGATCCCGACCTTCAGGCCCAGCCCCCCCAGCCACGCGGCCAAGCGTTCGGCAACGAACACGGAGCGGTGCTTGCCGCCCGTACAGCCGACCGCGATGGTCAGGTAGCTCTTTCCCTCCTGGTTGTAGCGCGGCAGAAGCGGCTGCAACAGGTCCGTCAGATGACGGAAGAACGCGGCGAAATCCGGATCGCCCTCCACCCGCGCCGCCACGCGGGGGTCCAGGCCGGTCAGCGGTCGCAAATCCGGATCATAATGGGGATTCGTCAGGAAGCGTACGTCGAACACGAGGTCCGCCTCGCGAGGCAACCCCATCCGGAACGAGAAGGAGGTGACGAAGACCTGAAGCGCCGCCTGGGCGCCGATCTGGAAGTTGCCGGACAGGATGCGGCGCAGGTCGTGGATCGACAATTGCGTGGTGTCGATGGTCACGTCGGCCTGCTGCTTCAGCGGCAGCAGCATGGCGCGCTCCAGCTGGATGCCGTCGGGCACCGGGCGGTCGATGGCCAGCGGGTGGCGGCGGCGCGTCTCGGTGAAGCGGCGCTGCAGCGTCTCGTCCCCGCAGTCGAGGAAGACCAGCCGCACCTCCAGCTCCGCGTGGGCCTTCAACGCCTCCACCTCCTCCAGCATGGCATGGGCGGAGAAGTCGCGGGTGCGGCTGTCGATGACCAGGGCCAGCGGGCGCCGGCGCGGGTCGGCCTGCTCCAGGAGCGCCGGGACCAGCGACAGGCGTAGGTTGTCCACCGCCTCGTAGCCCAGATCCTCCAGCGCCTTCAGGGCGACGGACATGCCGGCCCCGGACATGCCGGTGACGAGCACGAGCTGCCCGCCCTGGCCCGCGGGCTGTTCCGTCGGCTGGTCCTGCACGGTGAGGCGGTGGGTCATGGCAGGTTCGGAACCTTTCCCAGCGAGCCCGCCCGCGCCGCGGCGGCGGCCAGTTTCAGCTTGGCCGGTGCCGAGGCGTCGAAGGGGCAGAGGGCGAGGCGCGGCACGGCCCGGTCGAGAAGCTCGGCGGTCTCCTCCTCGGGCAGGCGCTCCACGGCGTCGCGCGGCACGAGATCGACGACCAGACCGATCTCTGCCTCCGTGGCGGTGGGCATGGGCATGATGCCGACGCCCCGCACCTCCAGCAGTCCGGCCAGCGCCGACGGCGCCGTCGCCATCACCCTGCCATCATCCACGCGCAGCTCCACCCGGTCGTCGGCCACCAACAGCGCCCCCGCGTCGATCATCCGTAGGGCGAGATCGGACTTGCCGCTGCCCGACGGTCCCCGCAGCAGCACGCCGACGGGCGTTTCGCCCCGGTTGCCGCCGTTTCCATGGCCGCCATTCCATGGGCCGACCAGGACGCAGGTGCCGTGAATCGTTGCCATGATCCCGCGAAGGTGAGGCGTGCCGCTGGTTCTGTCAATGGGATGCCAAAAATGCATCCTTTTCCCGCCCGCTCCGCCTCGAATGCGCCGGCGCGCCCGCCATGGCCCGTATCCCGGCCTCAGCCCGGCCAGCGGCCAACCTTTCAGCCCTGCCGGTCGCAGGCGGTGGTCAGGTCCAGGCAGCCGCGCCGCGCCGCGCGGCGGATGTCCATCAATTCACTGGCCAGCGCGTCGCGTCGCCGGATCATCTCCTCCAGATCATCCAACTCCGCCGCCTCCTGGCAGGCGGTGCGGAAATCCTTCTCGCGGGCCAGCCGGGTGAGAAGATGGCCATAGCTGTCGGCGATGGTCGCCAGATGCCGCTGGGCGCCCTGGAGCGCCTGGGCCAGCTGAGCCCGCTCGTCGGCCGACGCCCGCATCATCCGGGCCAGCTCGCCCTGCTGGACGCTGGCGTCGTTGATGAGGCGGGCCAGCCGGTAGCGGCGGAAGTCGATGACTTTGACCGAAGCCGGGGCGACCGAAGCCGGGGCGCCCGAAACCGGGGCGCCCGATGCCGCGGCTCCGTTGCTCTGGCGCGGTGCGGTCGGCATGAGGTCGGACTTGACGTCTGACATGGCCCCTCTTCCGGTTGGTGACGTCCGGTTGTCGAAAGGCCAGCCGTCGCGGGCGCGGGAGTGACCGGAGTTGAGCATCCGCCGCACCCACGACTTTGTCCATACATCTTTTCTCAAATTGCAACTATGCCGCATCCACCATGTGGAAATACGCGTTGAGCATCCGTCAGGGGCGGGGCAGGCGCACGGTGAAGATGGCGCCGATCGTCTCCCCGCCGGGGCCCAGGCGGTTGTTGGCCCGGATGGCGCCGCCATGGGCCTCGACAATCTGTTTCGAGATCGACAGGCCGAGCCCCGAATGGGTGCCGAACTTCTCGCCGGCCGGCCGTTCGGTGTAGAAGCGCTCGAAGATCGCCTCCTCCTTGCCCTCCGGAATGCCGGGTCCGTCGTCGCTGACCGTCACCTCCACCGCACCGTCCGGGGTGCGCCGGGCGGCCAGCCGGACCTGTCCGCCGGGCGGCGAGAAGGACAGGGCGTTGGCGATCAGGTTCTGGAAGACCTGGGTCAGCCGCCCCTCCAACCCCCTCACGGTCAGCGCCCCGCCCCGCGGCGGTTCGATGACGACCTGCGGCGGGGCCTCCGTTTCGGCGCCGTCCTCGTTCTCGTCGTCGTCCTCCGCGGTGGTGCGGTGGATGTCGGCGAGCGTGCGCAGCATGGCGCCGATGTCCACCGACTCCAGCGTGGCGCGCGACAGCTCGGCGTCCAGGCGCGAGGCGTTGGAGATGTCGCTGATCAGCCGGTCCAGCCGCTGCACGTCGTCGGCGATGATCGCCATCAGCTTGTCGCGGCGGGCCGGGTCCTGGATGCGGCTGACCGTCTCGACCGCGCTGCGCAGCGAGGTCAGCGGGTTCTTGATCTCGTGGGCGACATCGGCGGCGAAGCGCTCGATGGCGTCCATGCGCGTCCACAGCGCAGCCGTCATGTCGCGCAGCACGCCGGACAGCTCCCCGATCTCATCGCCGCGGCGGGTGAAGTCGGGAATCTCCGTGTGGCGCCCGTGGCCGGTGCGCAGCCGGTCGGCCGCCTGGGCCAGCTTGCGGATGGGCCGGGCGATGGTGCCGGCCAGATAGAGCGACATCAGGACCGTGACGAGAAGCGCCACCGCGAAGACGCGCAGGATGTCGGTGCGCACCGACCGGATGGCCTCGTCGATCACCGTGCCGCTGCGCGACAGCAGCACCGCCCCCAGCACCTCCCTGTAGCGCTGGACCGGAACAGCGACCGTCAGCAGCAGGTTGGAGCGGGCGACCGGCGAGGCCAGCCGCCACACCGTCGCGCTGTTCTCGCCGGCCAGCGCCCGCTCCACGTTGGGCGGCGGAGCGGCCGATTCGGCGGCGTGGCCCGGCGGCTCGCGGTAGAGCGGCAGGTTCTCCCGGCTCGGCACCACGTCGATGAAGCGGGCGTAGAATTCGTTGACCGCGCGCGACGCCGGGTCGCCGGAGGGCGGCAGCGGCAGCTCCTGGATCTCGATCTTGCCGGGCGAGCCGGTCAGCACACGGCTGTCCGAGAGCAGCCGCCCGTCCGGGCCGTAGAGCCGGGTGTGCGTCTCCGTCGCCAACGCCAGCCGCCGGATCATCTGGCGCCCCAGCTCCGGCGACAGTTCGTAGCTTTCCTGGCCCAGCTCCGGCTCGTCGGCGGCCCGCTGCACGGCGCCCTCGCCGAGCGCGGAGGCGAAGATGCGGGCCTCCGTCTCCAGCGCGTCCAGCTCCGCCTGGACCAGCCGGTCCTGGTAGCGGCCGAGATAGAGCAGGGCGCCGACCAGAAGCAGCAGGGCCAGCACGTTGACCGCCAGAATGCGCAGGGTCAGCGGCGACGGCACGCCGCGCACCCGGCGCCGGGACGCGGCGCGCGGCGCGGCGCCTGGCTTGATGGGCGGGGAGGGGGCGTGGTCCGGCGCGCGGACCTCACTCCCTGTATCGGTAACCGACGCCATAGAGCGTTTCGATCTGCGCAAAGTCGGAATCAATGGCCTTGAACTTCTTGCGGAGCCGCTTGATGTGGCTGTCGATGGTGCGGTCGTCGACATAGACGTTCTCGCCATAGGCGGCGTCCATGAGCTGGTCGCGGCTCTTCACATGGCCGGGGCGCTGGGCCAGCGCCTTGACCAGGAGGAACTCGGTCACCGTCAGGTCGATGGGTTGGCTCTTCCAGGTGCAGGAATGGCGGGCGCCGTCCATGACCAGCGGGCCGCGGGTCAGCAGCGCGCCCGGCTCCGGCGCGGTCTTGTCGCGGGTCGCCGCCTCGCGCCGCAGCAGGGTGCGGATGCGCTCCACCAGCAGGCGCTGCGAGAAGGGCTTCTTGATGTAGTCGTCCGCGCCCATGCGCAGACCCATCAGCTCGTCGACCTCGTCGTCCTTGCTGGTCAGGAAGATGACCGGCAGATGGCTGGTCTGGCGCAGGCGCTGCAGCAACTCCATCCCGTCCATGCGCGGCATCTTGATGTCCAGCACGGCGAGGTCCGGCGGGCGCTGGGTCAGGCCGCGCAGCGCTTCGGCGCCGTCGGTGTAGGTGCGCACCTCGAACCCCTCCGCTTCCAGCGCCATGGCAACGGAGGTCAGGATGTTCCGGTCGTCGTCCACCAACGCTACGGTGTGAGACATGTCGTTCGCGTTCCCAATCACACGCTCCGTTTTCGGCAACCGCCGGTACCGGTGACCGGCATCCGCGGCCGATTCCGGCGGATGGCCGGCCGGTCTTCGTCGCTTACCACGGAAGAATGGTTTCGTCTTATTTCGAAATGCGGGCTTTCCTTATGCTCCACGATGCCCGGGAGGCGGCGCAAAGGCATGAAAAGCCAACTTTTCGCTTTTCCCGACCTATTTGTCTGGGCCAATATGGCACCAATGCGGCGCCGGGGAAACGGCGCTGCGCGGGAGAACGCATTCGTTTCAGGGCATGAGTTCCGACGAGTCCCCCATCCGTCCGACCCCAGCGGGGCCGGGCGCCGCGGCGTCATCGGGCGTCGGCGGCCATACGGGAGGCGCCGCAAGGCGTCTGATGCGTGGTGCCGGTCTGGCGGCGCTCTCCACCGCCCTGCGCGGGGGTGGCGCCCAGCACGACGGCCAGCAGGATGATCGGGCCGGCTGGCCCTATCCCTCGCTGGTCCAGGTGGCCTTCGACCTGGACGGCACGCCTCTTCTTCTTCTCTCCACCCTTGCCGACCACACGAAGAACATCGCGCGGGAGCCGCGCGTCGGCCTGCTGTTCGACGGAACCGCGGGCTTGGCGGAGCCGCTGTCGGGGCCGAGGCTTTCGGTTCTCGGACGGGCCGAGCGCTCGGATGAGCCGCGCCACCGCGCCCGTTTCCTGGCGCGCCACCCCGGTGCCGCGCTTTACGCCGGTTTTGCCGATTTCAGCGTCTACGCCGTGGCGGTGGAGCGCGCCCATCTGGTGGCCGGCTTCGGCCGGGTGCGGTGGCTCGACCGCGACGACCTGCTGCTGCCCGGCGTTCCCGCGGCGCTGGCCGAGGCCGAGGGCGGGATCCTGAGCCACATGAACGCCGACCACGCCGACGCCTTGCGGCTCTACGCCACGGTTCTGGCCGGACGGTCCGCCGACGGCGCCGAGCCCTGGGCGATGACCGGCATCGACCCTGACGGCTGCGACCTGCGCCGCAGCGGCGAAATGGCGCGGGTTGATTTCGATCACAGCGTGGGAAACCCCGAAGACGCTAGGGTCACTCTCGCCGGGCTCGCCCGGCAGGCCCGCCTGAGTGTGCGCGGCAGCGCACCCGGCGCGGCCGGCGACCCGGTGGATTCAAATGATCGTGACGGCTGACCACGACGCCGCGGCAAGCGGCGCGCGAAAAAGAGCAACCAGGAGAAAACGTCAGTGGACCATAACGGACCAACCCGTTGCCGTTTTGGGTTTGTGGCCCTCGGGCCACCCCTCTCTTGCCAATCAGGACATCGGGCGCGCCCGGGGGGCGCGTCTGGATGACCGCCGTCCGGCCTGCGGGCCGGGCTGCGGTGGTTTGAGCCGGCGGAACGACACCGCCACCGAACAAGGACGGCTTCGATAAGGGCCGAAAAGGCCAGCCGTCCAGACCTCCGGGCGCCGGCCCCCGATTTCCAGGGGCGGCGAACCCGGAGACGAGTTGAGAGGCAAAGGATGACCGGAACAACGCGCACGCGGAACAAGAAGCTCCTGGCCTGGGTCGAGGAGATCGCGAACAAGTGCAAGCCCGAGCGGGTGCACTGGTGTGACGGATCGCAGGAGGAATACGACCGCCTGTGCGCCGAGATGGTGGAATCGGGCACCTTCATCAAGCTGAACGAGGCCAAGCGCCCGAACTCCTACCTCTGCCGTTCCGATCCGGGCGACGTCGCCCGCGTCGAGGACCGGACCTTCATCTGCTCCGAGCGCAAGGAGGATGCCGGCCCGACCAACAACTGGGTCGCCCCGGCGGAGATGAAGGCGAAGCTGGACGGCCTGTTCGAGGGCTGCATGCGGGGACGCACCATGTATGTGGTGCCCTTCAGCATGGGGCCGCTGGGCTCGGACATCGCGCACATCGGCGTGCAGATCTCCGACAGCCCGTACGTCGCGGTCAACATGCGCATGATGACCCGCATGGGCCAGAAGGTGCTGGACATCCTGGGCGACGGCGACTTCGTGCCCTGCCTGCACTCCATCGGCGCGCCGCTGGAGCCCGGCCAGCCGGACGTGGCGTGGCCGTGCAACGCCGATCACAAGTACATCGTGCATTTCCCGGCCGACCACTCGATCGTCTCCTTCGGCTCGGGCTACGGCGGCAACGCCCTGCTCGGCAAGAAGTGCTTCGCTCTGCGCATCGCCTCCTCGATGGGCCGCGAGCAGGGCTGGCTGGCCGAGCACATGCTGATCCTCGGCGTGGAGAGCCCGGAGGGCGAGAAGACCTACGTCGCCGCCGCCTTCCCGTCGGCCTGCGGCAAGACCAACTTCGCCATGCTGGTCCCGCCGGCCGAGTTCGAAGGCTGGAAGGTCCGCACCATCGGTGACGACATCGCCTGGGTGAAGCCGCAGCCGGACGGCACGCTGCGCGCCATCAACCCGGAGGCCGGTTTCTTCGGCGTGGCGCCGGGCACCAGCATCAAGTCGAACCCGAACGCGCTGAAGACGCTGAACGCCAACGTCATCTTCACCAACGTCGCGCTGACCGATGACGGCGACGTGTGGTGGGAGGGCCTGACCGACGAGGCGCCGGCCCACCTGATCGACTGGCAAGGCAACGACTGGACCCCGGCTTCGGGCCGTCCCGCCGCGCACCCGAACTCGCGCTTCACCGCCCCGGCGGCGCAGTGCCCGTCGATCGACCCGGCCTGGGAGGACCCGGCGGGCGTTCCGATCTCCGCCTTCATCTTCGGCGGCCGCCTGTCCAAGACCTTCCCGCTGGTGTTCGAGGCCTACAACTGGCGCGAGGGCGTCTACTGGGCGGCGACCATGGGCTCGGAGGCGACCGCCGCCGCCGTGGGCCAGGCGGCCATCCGCCGCGACCCCTTCGCCATGCTGCCCTTCTGCGGCTACAACATGGCCGACTACTGGAACCATTGGCTGGCGATGGAAGGCAAGGTGGAGAACCTGCCGCGCATCTACCGCGTCAACTGGTTCCGCAAGGACGAGAACGGCAAGTTCGTCTGGCCGGGCTTCGGCGACAACATGCGCGTCCTGCGCTGGATCGTCGACCGCGTCCGCGGCCGCGCGGTCGATGCGGCGGAGAGCCCGTTCGGCTACATGCCGCGCTACCAGGACCTGAACTGGGCCGGTCTGGACTTCGCCGAGGACAAGTTCCGCAAGATCATGGACATCGACCGGAAGGAAGCCGAGGCCGAGGCCAAGGACCAGGAGGAGCTGTTCAACCGCTTCGGCAGCCACCTGCCCGACGAGATCGAACAGCAGCGCGTGGCGCTCCTCAAGCGTCTGGAGGAGGCTCCGGACACCTGGCGGATCGGCTGAGCGGGCCTTCGCCCAAACGTCTGAGCGCGTGAAGAGGGGCCGCCCGTGGGCGGTCCCTTTTCTTTTTGTCCATGCCGCCGCGGCGGGCTGCTTTTTGGGTACTCCTTTCGTGACACGATCCTTTGTCACGGCTAGGATCGCGTCCGACGCCGGGTGATTTACAAAAACTCAAGGGATTGCTGCGTCACTGGGCCGGCAGAACGCAAGCACGCTCGCCTGACCGGCTTTCCGCGGAGCGGACCGGCCGAGGCACGGAAAAATGACGCTGGAGGACGGAAGACATGTTCGTGATGATCGGCTTCGGCGTCGTGGTGTTCAGCGTCTTCGGGGGCTACGTCCTGGGTGGCGGTCACCTGGGCGTGCTGTGGATGCCCTTCGAGTTCATGATCATCCTGGGCTCCGCCGCCGGCGCGTTCCTGATCGGCAATCCAAAATCGGTGGTCACTCACACCGGCAAGGAACTCGGGCACCTTTTCAAAGGGCCAAAATACAAAAAGGATGATTTCCTCGAACTTCTCACAATGATGTATCAGGTCTTCAAAATCGCGAAGACCAAGGGGTTGCTCGCCCTCGAACAGCACATCGAGAAACCAGAGGATTCACCACTCTTCCAGCAATTCCCAAAATTCTACGGCGATCACCACGCCATATCCTTCCTCTGCACCTATCTGCGTCTGATGTCGTTGGGGGCCGACAACCCGCACGAACTGGTCGACCTGATGGACGAGGACATCGAGACCATGCACCACGAGCACCAGCGGATCGCCGACGCCATCCAGGCGGTTGCCGACGCCGTGCCGGCGCTGGGCATCGTGGCGGCGGTGCTGGGCGTGATTCACACCATGGGGTCGATCACCGAACCGCCGGAGGTTTTGGGCAAGCTGATCGGCGGCGCGCTCGTCGGCACCTTCACCGGCATTCTCGTCGCCTACGGCTTCCTGGCGCCGATCGCCAGCGGCCTGAAGAACATCTACCACGCCGAAGGGAAATACTATCAGGCGATGAAGATCGGCCTGATCGCGCATCTGTCCGGCTACGCGCCAGCCATTTCGGTGGAATACTCGCGAAACGTGCTGGAGCCCGAATACCGGCCGAGCTTTGCCCAGTTGGAAGAGGCCACCTCGGCCCTGCCGCCCGCCTGACGCCGGATCGTTCTCCATGCCGACTTCGTCCGATGGCGCCGTCACCATCCTGTGGAACGAGGGGACGGTGGGGGAGTGGGCCGCGCTCTTCGCCCGCGTTCCCCGCTCCACCCTGCCGCAGTGCTTCGCCTACGCCGGCGCCATGGGGCGCACCCACGGCTTCGTGCCGCGGCTCGGCCTGATCCAAAGGGACGGCGCGCCCATCGGGATGGTGCAGCTTCTGGAGCGGCGCACGCTCCGCCTGTTCCACCAGCGCCAGATTCACCGCGGCCCGCTCTGGCTCGATGGGGCGGAGCCGGATCTGGAGACCCAGGAGGCGGTCTTCCGCCTGCTGCGCCGGGCCTGCCCCGACAACCCGCTGAACCGGGCGAGCCTGCTTCCCGAACTGGCCGCCGGGCCGGAGGCCGAGGCGATGCTGCAACGCTGCGGCTTCCGTCGCTTCGGCCCCGGCTACCGCACGGTCTGGCTCGACCTGTCCCACAGCGAGGAAGAGTTGCGGGCGGCGATGGCCCGCGACTGGCGCCAGCGGTTGAAGGGGGCGGAGAAGGCCGGTCTGGTCATCGACCTCGACTGGGAGGCCAAGAACCTGCCCTGGCTGATGAAGCAGGAGCATGAGCAGGCCCTGACGAAGCAGTTCCGCCCGATGACCGGCGCGCTGGCCGTGCGCATCCGCAACGGGTTGCTCAAAGGCGGCGGGAAGGGCGGCGGGAAGGGCGACGGGGTGCTGATGGCCGCCGCGCTGGAGGACCGGTCCAACAAGGCCGGCCCCGCGGCGAGCGCGCTGTTCTACGTCCATGGCGGTTCGGCCACCTACCAGATCGGCTGGTCCAGCGAGTCGGGGCGCAAGAGCGGCGCGATGCGGCTGGTGCTGTGGCGGGCGGCGCTGGCGCTCAAGGCGCGGGGCGTGGGCTGGCTCGACCTCGGCGGCATCAACCCGGACAGCGCGCCGGGCGTCACGGAGTTCAAGCTGGGAACCGGCGGCCAACCGGTGGAGAGCGCCGGCCTGTTCCGCTGAGGACGGGCTTGCGGAAAAGAACGCCGCGGAAACAGGCGCCGTTGAATCCGGGCGCCGACTGTCTCATCCTGGTTGCGAGTGGAAGGAGAACGCCATGGCCGACGACGACATGAAACCGGAAGAGGCGCAACTGGCCATCGCCAAGGCGTCCCAGATGAAGCCTCAGGTCCAGGCCATGCGCGACCGCCTCCGCAAGATGGCGGATGACGACGAGAAGGGCGTCCAGATCCTCGCCAGCGCCATCCGCCGCTTTCTTCACCAGGAGTAAGCGGGGCGACGCCTCAGCAGGTGGTCGCTTTGGTGCAGCCCTTGTCCTCGTGCGGACCCGGGGTGCGGGCGAGCTGGAGGCCACTGCGCGCCTGTTCGAAGGTTTTCTCCAGAGACCGCACCGTCTGCTCGAAGGCTTGCAACTCACGGCCTTCCAGCTTGTCGCCGGTCGGCAGATCGATGCTCTTCGGGTTGATCTGCTGGCCGGCCTTCAGCACCTCGTAATGCAGGTGCGGCCCGGTGGACCGTCCGGTGGTGCCGACATAGCCGATGACGTCGCCCTGGTCGACGCGGGCACCGCGGCGCGTGCTTTTGGCGATCCGGCTCAGATGGGCGTAGGCCGTGGCGATCTGGGTGTTGTGGCGGATGCGGATGTAGTTGCCGTAAGCGCCCTTCGGCCCGACCTCTTCGACCACACCACCGCCCGCGGCATAGATCGGCGTGCCGGTGGGAGCGCCGAAGTCCATGCCCTTGTGCATCTTGCTGAAGCCCAAGATCGGGTGATGGCGCATGCCGAAGCCCGACGTGATCCGCGCGCCGTCGATCGGCGTGCGCAGCAGGGCACGGCGGATGCTCTCGCCGTCGCGGTTGTAATAGTCGATACGGCCGTCGCGGCTCTTGTGCCGGTAGATCGGGTACTCCTTGCCGCTCAGCACCAGCGCGGCGTAGAGCACGTCGCCCTCGCCGGCGTTCTTGCCGTCGGCGGTGACCAGCCGCTCATACAGGACCTCGAACTGGTCGCCCGGCTGGAGGTCGCGCTGGAAGTCCACATCGTAGGAATAGTCGCGGATCAACGCCATCATCACCGACACCGGCACACCGGCGGCGTTGCCCGCTTCGAACAGACTCGACCGGATCACAGTCTGCGCGGCGACCGGCTGGCGGATGACCGCTTTCTCCGATTCGCTGGACGTGAAGGCGGTGTCGCCCTTGCGGGAGACGGAGACGGAGCGCAGCACATCGGGAAGGAACTCCAGCCCGACGAATCGCTTGGTCCCGCCGCGGCGCGGTTCGAACAGGACGGTGACCTGCTGGCCGACCTGCAGCTTGCGCGGATCATAAACCTTGCGCAGGGCCGCGATGGCGTTGGTCGCTTCGTCGGCCGGGACGTCGGCGCCGGTCAGCATGTCCATCAGGGTGTCGCCGCGCCCGACGGACAGGATCTGGCGATGCTCGCTCGGGGACCGCTCGTCATCGTCCTCGGCAATGTCTTTGGCGCCACTCTCTTTGGCGGCCCGCTCCGGCGGGGCCGCGCGCCCGCCCGCCGCATGCGCGGGCGCGGCGACCGTGTGGGTGAGGAGCCCCGCCAGACCAGCGGCAACCAGGGCGAGCGTGGGAAGGCCACCGAGCCTCGAACGCACCGTCATCCTCCTATTGCTTCCTCACACGTTTCGGACCGTTGTGGCGGCGGGCTGTTCGGCCGCCCAAGGAGCTGCCACTTTCTATAGGCGACCATGAGCACCCTTTTTGTCACTGTCAACCCGATAGGGGTATCTGCGTCAATTGGTTGGGCGCACCAGGGCTGTCTTCTCCCCCGGCTCTGCGCACCGCCATGGCGGGACGCTCGATCCGGGGAGGGACGGACATACACCGAATCCAGCTTGGACTACGGTGATAAGTCGCTCCGTGAAGAATTTTTCATGGAAATGCAAAAAGGGCTTGCGTCGTTCGATGGGGTGCGCTTATAAACCGCTCCACCGACGCAGCGCCGCTGACAAACGCGGCAGCGACGGATCAAAAAGCGGGTGACGATCCAAAGAACGGCGCCAAGCACTCGGCGCTGTTTGCTTCGTCTCCGGATTTCTGGTTCTTCGGTTCATGCTCTGGCGGCTCACTCCTCTAGGGGAATGGGCGCGGGGTGTTGCGGCTCTCCGGGAGCCGCGGGATCTTGGATATCGTTGATACCGTGTTGTGAGAAGGGATGCGCAGGCGGCGGTTTTGGCCGTTGGCCGCGGACCGGTTCCGGAGTGGGACTGGCATCGCGGGTCGCTTGAGCATCTCGGTCAAGCAGTAAGAGACGAACAGTTTCGAAGGCTT
>NZ_JACHYN010000015.1 GCF_014192915.1 Azospirillum sp. OGB3
GAGCCCGCTGCCGTCATCGCATGGTCAGCTTGGAGACGATGCCATCAGGCCATCGCCAACCAAGCCCACAAGCGTAAGGCGCAACTGTAATGCTAACCCGTCCACCGAGCCGGGGCAACTCCCACCGGCGGGTCCCCCCAGTCGGTGGGGACAGAATGGCGGAGTCCCTGACGGAGGGCACGACAACGGAGCTTTCCCGTTCCGCACCCTCGATCGAAGGGAGGCACGCCCTCCGTTGGAGGTGGGAACTCTTGGAAGGCTCCCGAGTTGGGCTTTGTTGCGATGCAACATTGTCCTGCAAGTGTGACGCACCGACAGGTTGGGAGGATGCGATGACCATCACGCAATTGCTTCAAAACAGTCCCGCTAAGGCAAACGAGCTGTTCGCCAAACTGTCCGACACCTCCAGCGGCGCGGTGAAAACCCGCGAGAAGCTGCTGTCTGAGTTGAAGGAAGAGTTGGAAGTTCAAGCGCGTCTGGAAGAGCAGCATCTCTTTCCAGTCCTAAAGAAACACAAAGAAACCAAGGACTTGGTGGCGGACGCAATCAACGACAACAAGCAGGTCCGCGCGCTGCTGACCGACCTGGAGCGTACGCCCAAGGACGATGAGGGCTTCGCTCAAAAGGTTACGGCACTGAAGAAGGTCTTTCAGCAGCACGTTCGAGACGAACGTAAGGAGTTGTTGCCGGCCGTGCGAAACGCGCTGAGCGAGGAAGAGGCGAAGGCGGTCACCGAGAAGCTGGAGGCCGGTCGGGCCAGGATCGAAGAAGCCAAGCGCGACGAAGCCGAAGAACGTCGCGCCGCCGCACGCCGCGAACGCGAGGAGGCGGAGCGCGTGGAGGCTGAAGCGGAGGCCGAAAGGCAACGCATCCGTGAAGCGAGTGCCGCGCTGACGCGCCCAGCGGAGGCGATGACGGAAGGCAGCGTGCAGGCGCTGACGACCAGCGGGACGATGGCGCGGGCCGGAGCCGAGGCCGCTACGGAAGCTTCGCGCCAAGCGGCGGGCCTCATCGGCCAAGCGGCCCAACAGACGACCTCAACCATGGCTCGCACGGCCAGAAGCTACGCCGATGCGGCGCTGCCGTCTCGCGGCGCCATCCAGACCATGGCCGCCCTGCCGATGGCGACCGCCGATGCCACCCGTGAAGTGGTTGATGCCTGGATGGACTGGATGAACAAGTCTGTTGAAACGAGCAAACGGGCGTCTCAGGCCTTCGCGCATAGCATCACCCCGATGCAGATCGCCGAGGTGCAGAGCCGATATGTGCAGGAGAACATGCAGGCCATGATGGAAGTGGGCGAGCGGTTGAGCCAGATCGCCATGCGAGCCATGCAAGGCATGACGCGCAACGCTCATGACGCTGGGGAGCGGGCACAAGAAAAGGGTAACGGTCTGCGCTCACGGCGATAGGCGCGCAGACTATCACGGCGGCTTTCCAACGGGGGCGAGCCGCCGTGTAAGGCAAAGCTGTTTGGCGAGACGGCTCACGGTATCCCAAATTTGAAGCGGGGCTCAGCGTCTCGCTATTCCCCCATCCACTACGGGCCGGAACTGGATCACTTTCGCCATCACCCCCGGTCCGCCGTGCGGCACGAAGAACCGGGTGGCACCGGAGATCATCTCCTGGATGACCCCCACCTTCTTCATATCCTGATAATAGTCCCCCACGATGGTCCCTTCATTTCGATGCGTGCCTCGCCGGAGACCTTGGCCCGCACCACCCGCCAGCCGTTGGCGAGTTGGAGGTCATGCCCGGCCAGCACCGTCTCGATGGCCTCCTTCGGTGGTGCCGTAGTCGAACAGCAGGTCGGGGCAGGTGGCGAGCACCACCTCGACGTTGGCGGTGTCGCCGCGCCCGGTCAGCCTCCCGAGTTCCGGTAACGTCGCGTAGCGCTTCGGCATGAAGGCCGCCTCGGCCTTGGAGTTCGCCCGTGGCCAGCCGAGCATCATGTCGAGCGCCAGGGTGTAGAGCAGGATGGCGGCGGGCGGGCCGGCGGCGAACACGCGGCCCACCCGCTCCGGCACCGCCACGACGCGTCCGACGTCGTCTCACATCTCGCGCGCTGTGGCCGGCGCCGCGGACAGCGTGGCGAGGACGACGAGCAGGCAGACCCATGGACGCATCCAGCGCACCCAAGCCCCGACCTTCTCCATGCGTCCTCCGATCACAGTCATGTCTTCAGCGATAAGCGACGGAGCTGCGCCGCGTCATGGCTTTGCGAAGCCGTAGCGCTCGAGCACCGCCTGGCCGGCCGGCGCGAGGATATATTCGGCGAACGCCTCCCCGCGCGCCGCGTCCGCCACCTTGACAACGGTGAGCCCGTACTCGGCCCCGACAGCCAACTCCGCCGGCACCGCCACGATCCTCAACGCCGGCACTTCCGCCGCCGCGAGGCGGGCGTTGGTGCAGTATGTGAGGAACAGATCGGCCTGCCGCTGCTCCATGACCCAGGCGTACGGGTTGCGGCCCTCCGGCGGCTTGGCCGAATCCGGCCCACCGGTGAGCTTGAGCGCCTTGCCGTCGAGCGTGGTCAGGCTGCCCGGCCGCACGGCGTCGGCCTTGCGGAACAACTCCCAGGAGTAGTCACCGGCGGGGTCGGCCTTCGGTGTCGACGTGCCGACGCGCACCTTCGTGTCGAGCAGGCGCTCCAGCAGCGTCGCCGGGGTCACGTTCATGTCGGGCTGGGCCAACGCGCAGAGCTGGTTGCGGGCGAATAGGCGCACCGGGCCGGACTTGCCGGCCATGCTGAGCGCTCTGGGATGCTCCATGTTGGCCGAGGCGAAGACGTCACCGGGCTCCCCCTTCTCCAGCCGCTCCTTAAGCAGGCCGGACGGGCCGAAGGTGGCCTCGACCGGGACGCCTTTGGCAGCCTGGTACTCCTTCGCCAGTTCGGTGAAGGCAGCCTTCAGGCTGCCGGCGGCGTAGAGCTTCACGGCGTCCGCGGCGGCGGCATCGCCACCGAACAGCACGCCGAGGGCGACGGCGGCCACCGCGCCCCTCCGCTTCGTCCGATGCTCCATGATCGTCCCCCCTTAGGCGCCGGGCTCGTTGGCGTTGGGGAAGAACAGCGGCTCGCCACCGATCTTGTAGGACGCGATGGCGCCCTGGCCCTCCGGCGAGCGCAACCAGTCGATGAACGACTGCCCCTCGGTCTTCTTAACGTGCGGGAACTTCGCCGGGTTCACCAGCATGACGCCGTACTGGTTGAACAGGCGCTTGTCGCCCTCGGCGACGACCTCGAGATCGCCGCGGTTCTTGAAGCTTAGCCACGTGCCGCGGTCGGCCAGCGTGTAGGCATTCATCGCAGCAGCAGCGTTCAACGTCGGCCCCATCCCTTGACCCAGCGCCTTGTACCAGTCGCCCGACTTCGGCTCGACGCCGGCGGCTTTCCACAGGCCGAGTTCGGTCTTGTTGGTGCCGCTGTCGTCACCGCGCGAGGCGAAGGGAGCCTTGGTCTCGGCAAGCTTCTTCAAGGCCGCGGTGATGTCCTTGCCGCCCTTCACACCAGCCGGGTCGGCCTTCGGACCGATCAAGGCGAAATCGTTGTACATGACGGGGAAGCGCTGCACCCCGAAGCCCTCGGCGACAAACGCCTCCTCCGACGGTTTGTGGTGGACGAACAGCACGTCGGCGTCGCCGCGCTTGGCCTGGTCGATAGCCTGCCCGGTGCCCTTGACGACGACCCGCACCTCGGTTCCGGTCTTCGCCTTGAACAGCGGCAGGATGTGCTTGAACAGCCCCGAGTCCTCGGTCGAGGTGGTCGAGGCGACGGTGATGAACCGGTCCTCGGCATCTGCCGGTGCCGCAGTCGTCATGACGGCCGCAAGAATGGCGACCGTCGCCAGAATCGATCGGCGGGATAGCAGGGACATGACGGCGAATTCCTCCCAGGTGTTATGACAATTTCACCATAACGGGGATCCCATCGCGCCCAAAGCGATCATTCGCACGTCGCGCCTATGCGGAGGCCGCGGCGCAAGCCATGAGATAGCCGATCGGCCTCAACGTTCCAGCCGGACCATGGCCTGCGCTCGCGCTACCTCACTTCCCAATGATCACGTCCGAGGCCTTGATGATCGCGACGACATCGTCCCCCGTCGAGAAAGCGAGATCCTCGATGGTTTCGGTCGTCACGGTCGAGGTGATGATCATGCCGTTGCCCACGTCGATCTTCACCTTCGACGACACCAGCCCTTTTTCGATACCGGCCACTTTGCCTTTGAGCTGATTGCGTGCGCTTAGTTTCATGTCCCCCCTCCCTCGGAAGCGCGAACGTTGGGTCATGAGGTCGTTCGGGATGGAGAGCGATCAAGGGCGCCAAGCCCGTCCACTGGACGATGGTGGCTCTTGGCGACAGGCGGCCATCCTCATCGGGCGAAGCCCTTCAACAGCTGAACCGGACGATAGGACTGTATTGCTTGTAGCTCTCTCCTGCTACCAGCTTCGCCCGTTTCGACGGGCATCGAGTTGCAGCGGAGCTTTGGTCGCTCCTCATCCCGCGGGGATAGTCATGCCGGTGGACGACCGGCCCGCTGCATTCAGTTCTGCCCGCTTCGGCGGGCGCCGAGTTGCGGCGGAGGGACGGTCGGTGACTCCAGACACCGGCCCTGGCGGATTGGACACCCGCCCCGCCGCAAACCTACCCCTCGACGGGGGACAGTGCTGATGGTCTGAAGGTAGCCGCCACAGAGAGGGTGGCGGTGAAGGTCGGGCCGGAGCTGAGCCCCCGGCTTTCCCGAGTGCTGCCGCGCTGGGCACCGGAGGAGGCGGATTACAGCGCGGGAGGCGGGGCGGCGCCGATAGCCGGACGAGCGTCCGACACCGCCCATAGCTGCCTTGGCTGAATGGCGAGGCAGCGGGCTTCCGACCCGCATAAGGTGGGTTCGATTCCCCCAGGCCGCTCCATTGCGTGGTCATCTGCGCAAACTGTCTCTGGCTGTCTTGTATGGTGTGCGTTAGAGACTTGGGTCGATGACCGCAAATCGGAGGTCTTGTGCCGTCGCGTCCAGGACGAGGATGCTGTCTCCGCCTCCGAGAGCGATGTGCACGCTTCCTCCCAACTCGATGACGTGCTCCGCCCGCCATGCCACCGTACCGATGTCCTGCTCGAATCCCTTCAGAATGATGACGTCCAGCAGCGGGTCGAAGGCGGTCAGCACATCAGCGCCGCTGCCTGGGGCAAAGAAGAACTGGTCGCTTTCGCCGTCCCGCTCGGCAAGCAGCACATCATCGCCAACGCCGCCATCCACGATGTCGCGCCCAGCACCCGACACGAGGACATCCCGCCCGGACATGCCATAAAGGCGATCGGCGCCTTCCGCCCCGTCGATGAAATCTGCGCCGGCCCCGCCGTTTAGCCGGTCGTCCCCGGCACCGGCCAAGATGCGATCATCACCACCCAATCCATGAATCCGGTCCGCACCATCTCCGCCTAGCAACGTGTCGTTGCCTTCAGATCCTCGGTGGATACCGTCCGGTGCTGCGATGACACCGAGCAGCTTGGCCGTGTGATCCCAATAGTCGTTTGCTATTCCAGGGGGAAGCTCCGCGAGTACGATGGTGCCGTCCGTCGTGCCGTCGGACAGGAAGAATCGATCGGTCTTGGCGGCGTAATCACGATCGAACCCCAGCATGTGGCCATCAAGATCCCCGAGGAGCTTGTCGCCGAAGGCTCCCCCCGACGTGTTATGCACCTTGTGTGTGCCTTCGGGCGTGCCATCGGTCACCCACAGAGCAGCCGGATCGGCTCCGCTCTGATCCGTCAGGAAGAAGGCCCGGTCACCGGCAATCTCAATGTCCTGGTACATCCAATCATTCTGATGGAGCTCGGCGGTCCCGCCAGGTATTCCATCGCTCGCCAGCAGGCGTTGCGAGCCCGACCAATAGCTTTCGTCCAAGAAGAGAAGGCGATCTCCATCATCGCCGGGCGGTCCCTTATCGAGCCATCCGAGCGGGTTGGCGAGTTCCTGGCTCGGCAGAAAGCTCACCTTGCCAGTAGCCTCTTCCAAAATACCAATCAGCGAGGCAGAACCTTGTTCCACCCGGTAGGTATCCAGGTCGGTCGTGAACACCACATGGCCGTTGCGCACGCCGGCGATCCGCTCAAGGTCCCAACCCTGCATAGTCAGGTCGCCAAGGTAGCGCGTGCCCTCGGGCGTGCCATCGGTGATCCAGAATGTTGAATGACGGACGGCGGTAGGCCATTCCATGCTCCCGGTCCAGTCGATGACATTTGTGACTGACACCACAAGCCCCTCAGGCGAGGGGGAATAGCGGACGGCCCCGCTGTCGGGGATGAGGTTCGCAAAGGCCGTCGCGGTGCCGTTGGGATTGACGAAGGTAAGCTTGGAAGGCCAGGACGCCGCCCCCTCGTGAAAGGCAACCCCACCGTCATTCATGCTGACCAGTGTGATGCCGTAGGACCAGGAGGGGAGCGGCGTCATCTCATGGAAGAGGACAGTTCCGGCGGCGGTGCCATCGGAGCTCCAGATCCCATCCTGAGTGTCACCGTCTGCGTGCAGGTAGATCCGGCCGTGTGCAGCGGTCAACGCCGATGGGGAAGACCCATGTATCCCCTGCATGACGTCGGCAACCATTCGGGCCCCCCCCGCGGTTCCGTCGCTTACCCACAGCTCACGGCCGTGAATCCCGTCATCCGCAGTGAAGAACAGTCGGTCGCCGACCACAGTCAGATCGTCCGGGGCGCCTGATGCGGCGCCGGCCGCGGCGTCGAACATCCGGGTCCCGCTGCTGGTGCCATCCGTGACCCAGAGTTCGCGTCCGTGCAGGCCGTCGTCGGCGGTGAAGAATATCTTACCGCCGGCGACGACGGCGTCTTGAGGGGCGCTCCCCTCCTCGCCGGATCTGATGTCGGCAATAAGGCGCGTTCCCGACGGCGTGCCGTCGGTGACCCAAAGTTCAGCGCCTGTGTTTTGCATTGTGGCTGTGAAAACAGCGATCTTCGTTAGTGACATGCCCCCTCCAATCGGATGAAGCATTGACCAAAAAATCGCGCATCGCAGAATGACAATTTTAGGATGAGCGGAATCCAAGCGTATTCAGAATATTTTATTATCACTATCTTGATAATTTTATACTGCATATGGGGATTGATGTTATTTGCTTCCATTGAAAACACAGAAGCGTGTAATGGTATGAAGATACTCTGGTCATGCCACTCGTCATCTTAAATGATGGATCCAAGTATCGCATCGCCGAGCTATATTAGGGCGCTTCTGCAAACCGGTGGCGGGTTGTGGATGCATTGGCCTGGAAGGCCCATTAGCGGTTGAGCGCCACTGTTAGCCTACGGGCTTTCCTTAAAATTCAGTATGCGCAAGTAGGCCATTATTACACCTACCAAAGCGAGAAAATCTGCTGAATCCTAGCGGGGATAGATGGTAGCTACGGCGAGGGGAGGAATGGGCAACTCATCAGTTGAAAGCGTCAGGTGGATGCTGTGCCTCGGGGTCCTGGCCGCCTTGCAGGGGATGGCTGGCTATGCGGTAGCAGCGAGTCAAAGTCAGTCTTTCACGTTTGAGAACTACAAGGGGCAAGACAACGATACAGCAAAGAAGCTTGCAGGAAGCGAGCTATCAAGCCGCTTTCCAACCGGATCAAAGCTTGATGATGCAATTAAAATCCTAAATGAAGCTGGCGCAGAATGCCGAATTTTAGAAAAGTATCCGGATTTTATATATTGTACCTATGAACATGCTGATGCTGGTTTGAGAGGTATGTTTGTAACGGTCGAGTGGAAGGTGCTCGTTTATTTCGATAAGGCGACCAGCACGACGACGCGCATAGAGGTCAACCGAGGACTCACCGGGCTGTGACCCGATTGCTCCTCATAAGGTTCTGTTGCAAAGTCTGGCCTGGGATGATCGCGCCTCCGGTTCAGCAACTTCAGACGGCAACACCGAACCGGCTGGCGATGAAGGTCGCCTGGGCGGGCATATCGTTGGCGGGAATGGCGGCGACCTGCCCCTTGCGCACCATCGCCAGGATCTCGTAGCCAGCGATCGTCCGGCGCGCGGTGTGGAAGCCCTTGAACCCGAGCCCCGGCCGCACCAAGCGTTATGCGGCGGTGATCCTGTTCAACGATGTTGTTCAGGTACTTGACTTGGCGCAGCTTGGTGAACTGCCAGAGCTCGCCGCTCTTCTTCATCGCCTTGGTCGCGTTCGGATACGCGGCGTTCTTGTCCACGGTCACGGTGCGCGGGTTCACCGTGTGCGCCTGCTTCAGCGCCTTGCGGAAGAAGCGCCGGGCGGCGGCGGCATCGCGCTTGGCGCTGAGCAGGAAGTCGATGGTCTGCCCGCGCGCATCGACGGCGCGGTACAGGTACATCCACCGGCCCTTCACCTTCACGTACGTCTCGTCCACCCGCCAGGAGCCGGCCGTCGTGCGCAGGTGCGGCCGGAGGCGCTTGTCCAGCTCCGGCGCATAGGCCTGGATCCAGCGGTAGAGGGTGGTGTGATCGACCGTTACGCCGCGGTCGGCCAGCATCCGTTCCAAATCCCGGTAGCTGATCGGAAATTGCAGGTACCAGCGCACCGCCCACAAGATCACCGCCGCCGTGAACTGCCGGCCCTTGAACGGGCTCTTCCCGCTGCGCATCACCGTCTCACCCCAGCCGCCGAAAGCAGCCGGGTTTTACCCGATCTCCGCCCGCCGGCAAACTTTGCAACGGAACCACATCGATCCCGCCCTTTAAATCGCCGACCACCAGGCGCAACCGGTCGTCGGCATGGAACATCCAGAAGATGCTGCCGGGAATGCAGCCGAGCGTCCGTTTTGCGGCGAGATCCTTGAGCACCGCGTTGTTGGGCATCGCCTCCGCCAGCAGACGCTTCAGGCGGGGCGTTCCCGTCCTCCAGCGTCTTCAATTCCCCGCCAGAACCGCCAGACAGGCTGCGGGTGGTTCGGGAATGGCCTTGGGTGGCCGGGGCCCCGGCGGCTCCTTCGGTGGCTCGAACCAGCTCAGAAGCTCCTGGCCGCAACCGTCGCCCGGCGGAATGGGGGCTTGCGGGATGCAGGCCAACGATCCGGCTGGGCAGTTCATCCGCACATGGAAGTGCGAGTCGTGCCCGCCCCAGGGGCGCACGGCGTTGAGCCAGGAGCGGTCGCCCTGCTCGCTCTGGCACAGCGCCAGCTTGATCGCCGGGTTTACGAACACCCGCGCGACCTTCGGGCTCGTCGCCGCCAGTTGCAGAAGGCGGGCCTGACGGGGGCCGAACCGCTCCGGCAGAACGCGCTGGGTCTGCCGGTTCACCATGGTCGGAAAGTCCGTCCGCTCCCGCGCGTCGCGCGCGAGCGGCGGCTGGTCGAGATCGAACCACACATCCACATCGAGGCCGATCTGATGACTGGCGTGCCCGCTTTCCATGCGGCCGCCATACCGCTTGGAGAGGTCGCCGATGGCCAGCCGCCCGAGCCGCTCCGCCTGCGCCCGGCGGGCGAGGTCCTGGACGAAGGCGATGGCGTCGGGATGACCGTGGTTCCGGTTCCGTGACAGATTGACCGCCTGGTAGCCGGGCCCCTCGGGAGGCAGCGTCTGCGCGCCGCGGATGCAGCCGTTGGCGTAACCGCCGATCGGCTGCGCCAAGGAGGACGGGACCGGCAGCGGCAAGGCCGCCTTGCCGAAATCCGTTGGAATGGCTCCGAAAGCCGAGGGTGCCGACCGGAGGACCGAATCGGCCGCGGACGCGTCACCGGTGAACCAGACGCCGCAACAGATCATCGCCACAGCGAAAGACCATCGTCGAGCCATGACCAGCCTGGACCCCTTCAACGTTGACCAGGTTCGACCTTAGCACGCCGCCCGCGGTCTGGGCGTTGCATCGGTTGGGCGACGCCGGCCGCCATCAAAGGCCATGCTGGTCAAGCATCAGCTGCCCATCGCGCGCCACATCGTCACCATGGTCGAACAGGTTGCGCCAGGACGCCACGCCCGCGGTGATGTCCGGGTGGGACACGGCGGAGGAGAAGGCTTCGACACCGATCAGCCCCTGATAGCCGGCCGCCTTCAACCGGCGCAGCATCGGGGCGAAATCGATGGACCCCTCCGTCAGGCGGCCACGGTGGTTCTGGTCGATCTCGAAATAGCCGAGATAGGGCATCGCCAGTTCGAGCGCGCCCAGCAGGTCGTTCTCCTCGATGTTCATGTGGAAGGTGTCGAGATGGATGCGGACGTTGTCGGCGCCGATCAGCTTGACCATCCGAACGGCCTGTTGCGCCGTGTTGATCAGGTTGCTCTCGTAGCGGTTGACCACTTCGAGCGCCAGCAGCATTCCGTAGGACGCGGCCCGTTCGGCGACGACCCGCAGCCCGTCCGCCGCCGCCTGGAAGTTGGCGTCGCTCGGCACCCTCGACGCCTTGCCGAAGGCGCTGTAGAGGATGCCGCCCATGCGGTCCGCGCCCATGTCGCGCGCCAGGGCAAGCGCCGCGCAATGCCGCTCGATCCCGCGCCGGTGCACGTCCGGGTCGGTGCTCGAAATGTCGTTGTCGACCTGGAGCGGCGAGGTCGCGACGGGGCGGACCCCCGCCCGCTCGCACAGCGCGGCGATGGCCGCCGGTTCGATGCTGTCATGGTCACGGATCGGCACGACGAGCTGGCCATAGCCGAAGGCCGCTGCGCGCTCGGCCGCATAGGCACCGTCCTTGGTGGACCATTTCGGGATCCAGGTGTAGCTGTGGATCGACCGTCTGTTCATCTCGTTTCCTCCCGATTGCGCCCCGCGTGCGGGGTCGTTGGTTTTGCCGACGGCTGGCAAAGGGCAAGCGGCCCCCGTTCCGACCGGTGGTCCGACCGGCCTGGGTCTGCGTCCGTCAGCGATGCCCGGTTAAACCGCCCGGCGAAGGTCCCCTCGGCAGGGTCCCGGACGGGCTCTATTCGAAGAGAATGTCGTGACGCTTGAGGATGTCGTCGCGCATCGCCTCGATCATCTTCAAATGGGCCAGCAGGAGGGCTTGGGTTCCCGCGACGTCGTTCGCCATGATCGAGCGCATCAGCTTGACGTGGTCGGCGATCGCATCATCCTCATGATGGGCCTCCTGAAGTTCAAGGAAGCGCACCCGTGTCAGATGCGTCCTCACGTCGCTCAGCATCTCCAGCAGCATGGCGTTTCCCAGAACCCCGATGACGGTGTCGTGGAACGCCACGTCCAGTTCGGTGAAACCGACATAGTCCTTCTCCCGCACGACCTGTCTTTGCTGCTCGATCAGTGACAGCGCCTTGCTCTGCGCCGCGCTGTGATCGGCGGTTTTGTTCCAGATGCGCGCCACCTCGCCGAACGCCGAGACCTCCAGCGCCTCCCGGATGAACTGGGCCTCCTTCACCTTGGCCACCGACAGGTGGGACACCTGCGCCCCGCGCTGCGGCAGGATGCTCAGCAACCCTTCGTTCGCCAGCCGGGAAAAGGCCTGACGCACCGGTGTCCGGCTGACGCCGTATTCGTCGGCGACGGCGTTTTCGTAGATCATCGAGCCGGGCTGGAACGACAGCGAAATGATCCTTTTCCGCAGCTCCTTGTAGATCACGCTGTCCAGCGTGTTGCGTTCCAACACCAGCCGTTCGTTCTTCACCGTGTTCTCCCAGCCGCCGTGCAGGCGGACTTCGCCCTTTCCGATCCCAGAATCGCGATTATCGCCGGATCGGATTGGCCCACGCAAGGTCGCAGCACCGCTGAACACAGTCCGGGATGCGTGTGAAACCGAACCGATGTCTGGTGCCACCGGTCGATCACTTTGACATTATTGGTTGCACCCCCCCTCCATGACGCCACTCCCGCGCAGCGGTATCCCATCCGGATGTGGATTTGATTTGTCACCAATCAAATCGCCTTCATGATGATCCGTACCATCTTGCATCCTTGGATACAAGTGTGCAAGATAACCGAACGTTGCACGGATTGGCCCGTTCGCCATCCGCGCATCGCCTGTCCGCTCCGCACGGGCGAACAGAAAAAAACAGTGCAAGGGCAGTCTCAGGCTCCACGCTCAAAGCAACGGGCGCCCTCGACCTCCGAACTCATAAGAAATTCTAGGGAGTAGGAAGTGACCAACATGTCCAAGCGCCTTGGCGCTCTTCTCGGAGCCACCGCGCTGACGCTGATCGCCGGCATGGGGATGGCCCAGGCCCAGACGCAGAAGCACATCCTGCGCATGAACCACGTCCACAGCCCGGTCGAAGCCTATCATTCGGCGTTCCAGGAATGGGCCAAGCGCGTCGAGGAGCGGACCAACGGCGGCCTGAAGATCGAGGTCTTTCACAGCGCCCAGCTCGGCAACGAAGAGGACATCATCGAGCAGATCCGCCAGGGCGCCAACATCGGCCAGAACACCGACGCGGCGCGCCTCGGCAATTACGTCCGCGAGATCGCGGTCCTGAACGGCCCCTATTTCATCGAGACGCTCGACGAGGCCTTCGCGCTGTCGAAGCTCGACACCGTCAAGACGTGGAAGACGGAACTGGCGGACAAGCACGGTCTCCAGGTCGTCTGCTTCGACTTTGTGCAGGGCAAGCGTCATGTCTTCGCCAACAAGCCGGTCCGCAACCCGGGCGACTTGTCCGGGCTGCGCATCCGCACCCCGCCCGCCCCGATCTGGCAGGAATCGGTGCGCGCGATCGGCGCGGCCCCGACGGCGATGAGCTTCGGCGACATCTACCCCGGCCTTCAGCAGCGGGCCGTCGACGGTGCGGAGCTGACCTACGCCAACATCCGTCCGGGCAACCTCCAGGAAGTCGTTCGGAACGTCAGCGAGACCGGCCACATCCTGCTGATCAACTTCGAGGTCGTGAGCGCCTCCTGGTTCAAGAAGCTTCCCGCCGACTACCAGACCGCGCTGGTCGAGGAATGCAGCGCCGCCGGCCAGAAGGTGTCGAAGGTGCTCGCCGACGCCGCGGAAAGCGAGAAGGCCGCGCTGGTCAAGGGCGGCATGAAGGTGACCGAAAACGTCGACCTGGAGGCCTTCCGCAAGGCCGGCGACGCCGCCTACCAGGCGCTCGGCCTCACCGAGGTGCGCGCGGCCATCTACAAGGAAATGGGACGCTAAATCGTCCGAAGCCGGCGAGGCCTGCCAATGAAAACTTTCTATGACTATGTCCTGAAGCTGGAGGCGATCCTCGCCGGCTTGTTCCTGATGCTGATGGTGGGGTTGCTTCTGCTGGGCGGCGTGGCGCGGATGATGCAGCACCCGCTCAACTGGACCATCGATCTGGCGACCTGCTTCTTCGCCTGGGCGGTCTTCCTGTGCGCCGATATCGCTTGGCGCAAGGACATGCTGATGTCCCTCGATCTGGTGACCGCAAAGCTGTCCGAGCGGTACCAGCGGACCCTGCTGTTCGTGAACTACGGGCTGATCTCCCTGTTCCTCGTTTACGCCATCTACGGCGGCACCCAACTCGCCTGGGTCAGCCGGTCCCGCACCTTCAACGGGATTCCCGGCGTCAGCTATTCCTGGGTCACCGCCAGCATCGCCGTCGGGGCGGCCCTCATGCTCATCACCACGCTTCTCAAGATACGGGCCCTGATGCGGTCCGACGGCGTCCCGTGCGCCGCTGCCGCCAGCGGGGAGATCGCCTGACCATGCTGCTTGTCGTTCTGGCCTTCGCGGTCCTCCTCCTCATCGGCATGCCGGTCGCCTTCGCGATCGGCATCTCCGGCGTGCTGTTCTTCCTCCAGCATCCGGAGCTGCCCTTCACCATCCCGCTCCAGGTGACGGTGTCCCAGACCCAGAATTTCGCCCTGCTCGCCGTTCCCCTGTTCATCATGGCGGGCAACTACATGAACCGGTCCGGCATCACCGAAAGCCTGCTGAATCTGGCGTCGGTGGCCACCGGACACTTCAAGGGCGGTCTCGCCCAGATTTCCATCGTCCTGTCGGCGCTGATGGGCGGCGTGTCGGGATCGGCCATCGCGGACGCGGCGATGCAGTCGCGCATCCTCGGCGAGGAGATGACGAAGCGGGGCATGTCGCGCGGTTTCACCGCCGGCGTGATCTCCTTCACCTCGCTCCTCACCCCGCTGATCCCGCCGGGCATCGGCATGATCCTCTACGGGACCATCGGCCAGGTGTCGATCGGACGGATGTTCGCGGCGGGCTTCGCCCCGGCGCTCCTGCTCGGCATCGCGATGAGCGCCGCCGTCTGGTACACCTCCAACAAGCGCGGATACCCCGCCGAGCGCGAGAAGCGGGCGTCGCTGGCCGAAGTCGGCAGCGCCCTGAAGGGTGGAGTCTGGGCGCTTCTGTTCCCGGTCATCCTGCTCGTCGGCTTGCGCATGGGCATCTTCACGCCCTCGGAGATCGGCGCCTTCGCAGTGCTCTACGCCCTGTTCATCGGCTTCGTGGTCTACCGACGGCTCAAGGCGAAGAGCTTCGTCGAGGCGCTGGAGGTCAGCCTCGCCGACGTCGGCTCCGCGATGTTCCTGATCAGCCTGTCGGCGATCTTCAGCTACGGCATCGTCTTCGAGCGCATTCCGGAGGTCATCGCCTCGTCCCTGACCAGCCTCACCGACAACGTGCAGCTGGTGATGGTGCTGATCGTCCTCCTGGTGCTGGCGGCCGGTCTGTTCATCGATGCGACGGTCATCATCATCATGATGACGCCGATCTTCCTGCCCGCCGTGCGGGCGATGGGCGGCGATCCGGTGCATTTCGGCATCGTCTTCATCGTCGCAGCGACCATCGGCAACTTCACGCCTCCGGTCGGGGCGGCGATGTTCACCGTCTGCTCGATCCTGAAGGTATCGGTGGGGGCCTATGTCCGGGAGTCCCTGCCCTTGATGATCGCCATCGGACTGACAACCATCCTTCTGATCTTCGTGCCCGAGTTCATCCTCCTGATCCCGAACCTGCTCTTCGGATGATGGCGGCGCTCCGGGAGTGGCGGCGGAAACGCCGCCCTCCCGGCCCTTGGGCACCTCGAATCCCAGCGTCCAATCCGGCGCCCGTGCGGCGCCGACTGGTGGAGTTCCAAACACGATGACCGGCAGACTAGACGGGAAACGCGCGCTGGTGACCGGCGCGGGACAGGGCATGGGACGGGCCATCGCGCTCGCCTTCGCCCTGGAGGGGGCCAGCGTCGTCGCGGCCAGCCGCACGCTGTCCAAGATGGAGGATCTGCCCCGGATCGATTCCGCGATCACCCCGGTCGCGCTCGACGTGACCGATCCGGCGGCGGTTCGGCGCGTCGTCGCCGAAGCCGGGCCGTTCGACATCCTCGTCAACAACGCCGGGTGGGTCCACAACGGCACCATCCTGGACTGCAGCGACGAGGATTGGGCGCGCAGCCTGGAGCAGAACGTCACCTCGATGTTCCACACCATCCGCGCGGCGCTTCCCGGCATGATCGAGCGGCGCCAAGGCTCCATCGTGAACGTCGCCTCGGTGGCGTCGAGCCTGACCGGCGTCGCCAACCGCACCGCCTACGGGACCAGCAAGGCGGCGGTGATCGGCCTGACCAAGGCCGTGGCCCGCGACTTCATCGGCGCCGGCGTCCGCTGCAACGCCCTGTGCCCCGGCACCACCCACTCGCCGTCGCTGGAAGAGCGCATCCAGTCGAGCGCCGATCCGGAGGGCATGCGGGCGCAGTTCATCGCGCGCCAGCCGATGGGCCGCCTGGGCACCGTCGAGGAGATGGCCGCCGCCGCGGTGTATCTGGCCAGCGACGAGTCCGGCTTCATGACGGGCAGCCTGCTCGTCGCCGACGGGGGGCAGACGCTGTGACCGGACCGGCTCAGCCGACCGCGCGCTACGACGCGGACGCCCTGGACTCCTTCTGCCGCGCGGTGTTCCTGGCCGTCGGCGCGGACGAGGCGACGGCGCACGCCGCCACCCGCGCGATGATGCACGGCTCCCGGCTGGGGGTGGACAGCCACGGCGTCCGCCTGCTCGGCCATTATGTGTCCACCATGACCCAGGGACGGGTGAATCCACGCCCCGCCTTGCGCATCCTGTCCGAGTTCGGCGCCGTCGCCACGCTGGACGCCGACAACGCCCACGGCGCGCTCGGCGCCTACCGCGGCCAGGAGAAGGCGGTCGAGCTGGCCGGCCGGTTCGGCATCGGCGCGGTCGCCATCCGCAACAACTCCCATTTCGGCCCGGCCGGCGCCTTCGCGCTCGCCGCGGCGGAGGCGGGCTGCATCGGCATGGCCGTCTGCAATTCCGACAGCTTCATGCGGCTGCACGATGGCGCCAAGCGCTTCCACGGCACCAACCCGATCGCCATCGCCGTTCCGGTGGAGGACGGCGATCCGTGGCTGTTCGACATGGCCACCAGCGCCATTCCCTACAACCGCGTCCAGCTCTACCGCAGCCTCGGCATACCGCTTCCCGAAGCCACCGCGTCGGACCCCGCGGGGCGCGACACCACCGATCCCGAGCGGGCCGAGATGCTGGCGCCGCTGGGCGGCGAGTTCGGCTTCAAGGGGGCCGGGCTTGCAGGCTTCGTGGAAATCCTGAGCGCCGTCCTGACCGGCATGAAGCTGAGCTTCGAAATCCTGCCGATGCCGGGGCCGGACCTGAGCACGCCGCGCGGCATGGGCGCCTTCGTGATGGCGATCCGTCCGGAGGCCTTCCTGCCGCGGGAGAGCTTCCAGGACAACATGGCGCGCTATCTGGCGGCTCTGCGCGGTTCGCAGGCCGTGCCGGGCCGAACGGTCATGGCGCCCGGCGACCGTGAATGGGCCGAGGCGGAGCGCCGCCGGTCGCTTGGCATCCCCGTCGACCAGACGACCATCGACTCCTTCAATCATCTCGCCCACGCTTATGGCATCCCCGCTCCGGTTCCGGTGCGCTCGCCCGTGTAAGGCGGCCCTCCGGACACGGTATGCGGTTTTGGCGGGGCGGCACGGCTCCGCCTTTTTCTTGTTGCCCGCGCCCCGTAAATGCAGAATCCCTCTCATAATTGAAAAGAATGGGAAGGGAGAGTCCCCCGCCATGAAACGTCGTTCCTTTCTGACCAGCGCCGGAGTCGGGCTGGCCGCCAGCACCGTGATCGCCGCCCCGGCCATCGCGCAGAGCCAGCCCGAGATCAAGTGGCGCATGGCGTCGAGCTACCCCAAGAGCCTCGACACCATCTTCGGCGGGGCGGAGCTGATCGCCCGCCGGGTCGCCGCCGCCACCGACAACAAGTTCCAGATCCGCACCTTCGCGGCGGGCGAGATCGTTCCGGCGCTCCAGGTGCTGGACGCGGTGCAGAACGGCACGATCGAGTGCGGCCAGTCCGCCGCCTATTTCTACATCGGCAAGGACCCGACCTTCTGCTTCGACACGGCCATGCCCTTCGGCCTGAACACGCGCCAGCACATCTCCTGGATGATGCACGGCGGCGGGCTGGAGCTGATGCGGGAGCTGTTCCGCGAGCACAACATCTACAACATCCCCGCCGGCAACACGACGGCCCAGATGGGCGGCTGGTTCCGCAAGGAAATCAAGACGGTGGAGGACCTGAGCGGCCTTAAGATGCGGGTCGGCGGGCTGGCCGGGCAGATCATGGGCAAGCTGGGCCTCGTCCCGCAGCAGATCGGCGGCGGCGACATCTACCCGGCGCTGGAACGTGGCACCATCGACGCGGCGGAGTTCGTCGGCCCCTACGACGACGAGAAGCTGGGCTTCCACAAGGTCGCCAAATACTACTACTCGCCGGGCTGGTGGGAAGGCTCCGCCCAGATCCCGCTGATGATCAACATCACCGCGTGGGAGCAGCTTCCGGAGTCCTACAAGACCATCCTGGAGCAGGCCTGCTGGGAGGCCAACACCTGGATGATCGCCAAGTACGACGCCGTCAACGCCGCGGCGCTGAAGCGTCTGGTGGCCGGCGGCGCCCAACTCCGCGCCTTCCCGCGCGACGTCATGATGGCCTGCGAGAAGATCGCCAACGAACTGTATGACGAGCTGTCGGCGAAGAACCCGCGCTTCAAGAAGGTCTACGAGGCGTGGAAGCCTTTCCGCGACGAGGAGCGGCTGTGGTTCCGCGTCGCCGAGAACAGCTTCGACTCCTACGTCTACTCCCAGTCGGCGCAGCGCCGCTGAGGAAAGCGCGGCCCCTCCCCGTCCAATCCCAGGATGGGGAGGGGCCGCTCCTCCGGTCGCGCGGTCAGTGCGAGACCGCGCCAGCCGCCCCCAGGCCGGTTTCCGACCGGATGTACTGGTACTCGTAGGCCTTCGCCTCCGCCGCCGCCCGCACGCTGCGGTCGGTGACCGAGAAGAGCCAGGTCGTCGCGAAGGCGATGACCATCGAGAATAGCGCCGGATGCTCATAGGGGAAGATCGGCGCCGGGAACTTGAAGACGCTGACCCACACGGTCGGCCCCAGCACCACGAAGGCGACGCAGCTCACCAGACCGGCGAAGCCGCCGATGAAGGCGCCGCGCGTGGTCAGGCCCTTCCAGAAGATCGACAGGATCAGCACCGGGAAGTTCACCGACGCCGCCAGACCGAAGGCGAGGCCGACCATAAAGGCGATGTTCTGGTTCTCGAACAGCAGGCCCAGCGTGATGGCGATGACGCCCAGCGCCAGCGTGGCGAGGCGCGACACCCGCATCTCCGACGCCTCGGTGGCGTTGCCCTTCTTGAGGACGCGGGCGTAGAGGTCGTGGCTGACCGCCGACGCGCCGGCCAGCGTCAGGCCGGCGACCACCGCCAGGATGGTGGCGAAGGCGACCGCCGAAATGAAGCCCAGGAAGATGTTGCCGCCGATGGCCTTGGACAGGTGGATGGCCGCCATGTTGCCGCCGCCCAGGATCTTGCCCGCCGCGTCCAGATAGGCCGGATTGGTGCCGACGATCACGATGGCCAGGAAGCCGATGGTCACCGTCAGGATGAAGAAATAGCCGATGAAGCCGGTGGCGTAGACGACCGACTTGCGCGCCTCCTTCGCGTCGGGGACGGTGAAGAAGCGCATCAGGATGTGCGGCAGGCCCGCCGGTCCGCACATCAGCGCGAGGCTGAGCGACACCGCGGCGATGGGGTCGGCCATGGCGGCGCTGGGGCGCAGGATCGCGGCGTTCGCGGCATGGGCGGCGACGGCCTGCTGGAGCAGCCGCTCCGGGTTGAAGCCGAACTGCGCCAGCGCCAACCCGACCAGCACGGTGCAGCCGCCGAGCAGCATCACCGCCTTGATGATCTGCACCCAGGTCGTGGCGAGCATGCCGCCGAAGGTCACGTACAGGATCATCAGCACGCCGACCATCACCACGGCGTAGGTATAGTCCAGCCCGAACAGGAGCTGGATCAGCTTGCCCGCCCCGACCATCTGCGCGATCAGGTAGAAGCAGACCACGGTCAGCGAGCCGACCGCCGCCAGCGAGCGGACCGGGGTCTGCCCCAGCCGGTAGGACGCCACGTCGGCGAAGGTGAAGCGGCCCAGGTTGCGCAGCCGCTCGGCGATCAGGAACAGCATCAGCGGCCAGCCGACCAGGAAGCCGATGGTGTAGATCACCCCGTCGAAGCCCTTGGCGAAGACCATGCCCGACAGGCCGAGGAAGGCCGCCGCCGACATGTAGTCGCCGGCGATGGCCAGCCCGTTCTGGAAGCCGCTGATGCCGCCGCCCGCGGTGTAGAAGTCCGACGCCGAGCGGGTGCGCTTCGACGCCCAATAGGTGATGCCCAGCGTGCCCGCGACGAACAGCAGGAACATGGCGATGGCCGTCACATTGACCGGCTGGCGCTCCACCGCGCCGTCGATGGCGGCGGCGAAGGCGGGTCCGACCGCCAGCGCCGGCAGCAGCGCGGCGGAGGCGGACACGAGACGATGCGCGGCGCTCATCGGCCCACCTCGTTCAGCAGGTCGCGGTTCATCGCGTCGTAGCGGCTGTTGGCGCGCAGCACATAGACGCCGGTCATCAGCGAGCAGAAGACGGTGATGACGATGCCGGCGGCCAGCCCGACCGGGAAGGTCATGCCCTCGGCCAGCGGGCGGGCCATCAGCTCGGGCGCCAGCGCCGAGGCGAACACGAAGGCGTAGTAGACCGCCAGGACGATCAGCGCCAGCCGCCAGCTGAAGCGCGCGCGGCTCGCCGTCATCGCGGCGAACTTCGGGTTGGACAGCACCCGCTCGTAAATCTCGTCGGACATGATTGTTATCGCTTTTTTCTTGGAGCCCAGGCATTGCGCATCGCAGCAATACCTTGGGTGCATGGCAGCAAAAAGCGAAATTAAATTTCTTAGAACGCAAAATGACGAAATATTCGCTCAGAATCGTCGCCGTTTAACCGGAAGTCGGTTCATCATCAGCCGAGAATCGGTTGATTCAGGGGGACGGAATGCGACAACCGGTCGCGCTGCGTCGCAACATGAGTCAACGCTGTTATCCCGCTGTCCGCCCCTTCAGACGGGCATCCTTCAGCCGGACATGGATCAGGCCGCTGCCGGTGGGGTCGGAGCGGTCGGGCTTGACCATCGCCTCCAGCAGCTTCTCGTCACTCGACCAGTAGGGGACGTACCACAGCCGGTCCACGTCCATGACCAGCACCCGGTGGGTTTCGGCGTCGTAGGCGCCGAGCGGCGCGATGTGCCCCACCGTGGCGTCGCCGGTCAGCGTGCCCTGGTCGTAGGCCAGCAGGATGATGTCGCTGTCGTCGCGCTCGTTCTCGTCGAGGATGCGCCGCAGTTCGCTCAGCGTCTCCGGCGAGGTGTCCTTCGGGCTGAAGACCTCCACCGTGGCGTCCAGCCCGAAGGCCTCCACCGACCTTTGGACCAGCCCGGCGAAGTCGGCGAAGGACACGCCGTCCCCGTTCTCCGCGGTGGCCGCCTTCCAGCCGTCGTCGTCCACCTCGTTCAACACCCGCGCCTGGGTGACCAGCCGGTTGGACGAGAGCGGCGGCAGGCCGCGCAGCGCGTTGATCATCATCGCCACGCTGGCCACCGAACAGGCGCTGCCGGTCTGCTGGGCCGCGTAATAGGGCATCATCGCCCAGAAGTCCGGCGCCCCGGCCTTGCGCAGATAGTCGCGGTCCTCGGTCATCGGCACGGCGTCCGGGCCGAACTTCGGCTTCGTCTCGCTCTGCGCGTCCTGCGCCGCGGCGGGCGAACCCGCCAGACACGCGACGGTGCACAGGGCCAGCAGAGCCGAGCGGAACGGTGCCTTCATCACCGGCGTCTTCCTCGATGGTGTCACGGTCGATGCCTCTGCCGGCTCTAGCCGGACGGGGTGGGCCTTGGCGGAAGGCTCTGCGGCACGAGCGCCATGCAATTCTGCACGACGGCGGCGCAGGCGCCCAGCGACGACGCCCGGTAGACCAACTGCTCGACGGCCCCGTTCCTCAAGGTGAAGGTCGCCTCGCACCGGTTGTCCACCACGTTGCCAGCGCGCGGAGGATAGTAGTCCCACGGGTCATAGTCGAGCCCGCGATGACGCCAGCCGGGATAGCCCCACGGATAGCCCCATCCATAGCCGACCGGCGGCGGCGGTGGAGCGTAGTAATCGACGGAGCCCGCTTGGTAGGCGAAGAACTCCAGGGCACCGCTGGCCGCCTGCCGATGCGGCACCCCGGCACAGGACAGCAGCGTTCCCTTGGGCATGCCGACCAGCGCGCTCTGGGCGGCGAGCGCGACGTCGGCCCGCGGATCGGCGCACCCCGCCAGCCCCCCGGCCACGGCGAGCAGAAGGACGGCGGCGGACCGCCGCAAGGCGTGTGGACACGGGAGCACGGGCGGAGACTCCTTCCCCGGGAACCTATCCCGGAAGAACAAGCCTCCGCCCGCTTTTGATCCCGCTCAGTCCCTGGCTGGGCCGGCGATCAGGCGTCCCAGAAGTGCGGCATGCCGTCCGACGCCGTGTAGCCGCTCTGGCCGATCATCGCCCAGTCCAGGTCATGGATGCCCATGGCCAGCGCCGGGGAGTTCGCCTGCAGCGAGTAGTCGCCCCAATAGGGGTTGTTGAACAGCGGCTTGCCCGTCACGTCGTTGTCGCCGTAGCGCGGCACGTTGTGGACGAGGTTGCCGTCGATCACCGGGTTCCCGGCGGTCAGCAGCTCCATGTAGTCGTCCAGCGGCAGGGTCCCGCTGACGACGTTGCCGGTGATGGTGTTGTTGCGCGGCAGGCCCGGATCGCCGTGCTTGGGCGCCCAGCCGACGCGGATGAACTCCTCCGCGTTGCTGGCGATGATCGAGAAGTTGTTGGTGACGAGGTTGTTATCGCCGCCGTGGATGTGCACCCCGGCCAGCCCGGTGTCCTTCAGGAAGTTGCCGGTCACCGTGACCCCGCCGGCCATGTCGTCCAGATAGATGCCGAAGCCCTTGTGGTCGGTCAGCCATTGGTCGGTGTTGCTGGTCGCCAGCCCGCCGACATGCTCCACCCAGTTGCCGCGGATGATCGTGCCGGTGTCGACGCTCGACCGGCCCAGCACCTCGATGCCGCCGCCGTCCGCCGTCTCCAGGTTGGTGTTGGTGACGCGGTTGTACTCGATGACGTTGTTGCGGTTGATGTTGCTGGAGTCCCAGTTCTTCAGCGAGATGCCGTAGCGTGCGCTGGAGTCCACGTCGTTGTGGGCGATCAGGTTGTTGTCCACCCCGGTGCCGATGATCCCGGCGACGCCCTTGCGCACCTCGCCGACGTGGGAAATGTCATTGGCGTAGATGGTGTTGCCGTTGCTGCGCCCGTCCAGCTCGATGCCGTTGACCGCCAGATGCTCCAGCGTGTTGCCGCCCACCAGGTTGTTGGAGGAGGCCGCGGTCAGCTTGATCGCCGTGCCGACGTTGAGGAAGCTGTTGTTGCCGATGCTGTTGCCCGACGCCCCCTTCAGCTCCACCGCGTAGCCCCAGGTGGTGGTGTTGGTGAAGCCCAGCCCCTCGATGGTCACGTCGCTGCTGCCGTTCAGGCGGATCAGCGTGCCCAGCCGCGCCACCTCGACGCCGTCCTGCGCCAGGGTGGCCGGGTTTTCCGGCTTGAACACCAGCGCCTTGTCCGACGCGCGCCACGCGAACTCGCCCGCCTGGTCGACGAAGGACGGGTTGTTCAGCAGCTTGTAGGTCGTCCCCTCGGCGAAGGGCAGCGAGGTGCCGTTCTTCAGCGTGATGGTGCGGGTGGCGTCGTTGACGCCGGCGATCTCGGTCAGGGTGTCGGACAGCCGCTCGGCGTCCATCAGCTGGATCTTCATGCCGGGGATGATGTCGCCCGACGACATGTCGCCGGTGTGGTAGCGCACCGACCAGCCGCTGGGACCGCCGTTGGCCGCGTCGGCGAAGTACCAGCCTGTGGTGTACGGGCTGTCGGCGTCGACGATGCCCTTGCTGGCCAGTGTCTGGCGCACCCCACCGATGGTCAGGTCGAGGTCGGTGGCCTGCGACAGCTTCGCGGAATAGATCCCGTTGCCCTCGCTGACGATGTTGGTGACCTTCTCCGCCCCGTTCAGCACCGGCGTCTCGCCGGGATAGTTGCGGAAGCTGTGGCCGTTGTCGGCGCCGGTCAGTTCCAGCGTCTTGGTCAGGCGGTAGGTGCCCTCGCGCACGTAGGTCGTGTCGACGTCGCTGTCCCGCATGGCGTCGCGGGCGCGCTCCAGCGAGGCGAAGGGACCGTCGGTGCCGTCGGCGTTCGGCGCGGACAGCTTGCCCGACCAGCTGTCCTTGCCGTTGGCCGCGACGTAGAAGGCCGGGCCGGTCGGCGGCGGCGGGGGCGGCTCGGCCGCGGGCTGGAACAGCGACGCCGGGGCGTCCACGTTCAGAGCACCGCCCCAGAACAGCCCTTCCTGCCCCTTCACCACGTCCTTTCCGTCCACCGCGCCCTTGTCATAGGTGACGATGGAATCGGTCGCCGCGACGGTATGGCCGTTGATGGAGACCGACTTGACGTACAGGTTGCGGTCCTGGCCGTTGACCACGGAATCGTTGTCGTAGTGGATCTGGATCTTATGGGCTTCCTTGGCGTCCAGATCGACGGTGAAGCGGAAGGGCTGCGGATCGCTGGAGGTGGCGCGGCCCTCGCCGACCACCTTGCCGTCCACCAGCAGCTTGAAGTGCGGCGCCACCCCGCCGGCCGACTGGCCCCAGGCGTTGACGACGATGTCCGTCGGGGTCAGCGTGACCGGCGGCGGAGGCGGCGGCGGCGGGACGTAGGGGCCGTCGAAATACTCCTCCGGCACGCCGAAGGTGAGCGCGCCGCCCCAGAACAGCCCTTCCTGGCCGGCGACCACGAACTTGCCGTCCACCGGACCCTTGTCGTAGGAGGCCATCGGGGAGGTCGATTTGATCTCCTGCCCGTCGATGGTGATGCCCTGGACGAACAGGTTGCGGTCCTGGCCGTTGACGGTGGCGTCGTTGTCGTAATGGATCTGGATCTTGTGGGCCTCGTTGGGGTCCACATCGACCTTGAAGGTGTAGCCGGTCGGGCTGGTCGCGCTGACCCAGGCGTCGCCGACCACCTTGTCGTCAACCAGCAGTTTGAAATGCGGCGGCGTGCCGTTGGCGGCGGCGCCCCAGGCCTTCACGACGATCTCGGTCGTCATGGTGGCCGGCGCCTCGGGCTCCGGCTCCTGCGCGCTGGCGAACATGGTCTTGGGCAGATCGACGTTCAGCGCGCCGCGCCAGTACATCTCGGTCTGCCCGGCGATGACGTTCTTTCCGTCGATGTCGCCGGTGTCGTAGGTGACCAGCGGGTCGATGCTGAGGATCGGTTTTCCGTTCACCTCGAACGACTTGACGAAGAGGTTGCGATCCTCCCCGTTCACGGAGCCGTCGTTGTCGTACTGGAGTTGAAGCTTGTGGGCCTTGTCGGCCGGAACGCGGGCGTTGAAGGTGTAGCGGCCCAGCGACGCCGACGCGACGGTCGCCTGCCCGATGTCAACCCCATCCAGCCGCAGCACGAAATGCGGCCACTTTCCGCCGGCGGGAGCGCCCCAGGCGTTCACCGTGAAGGTGACGTCCATCAGTTCGGTAGTTTCGGCAGCCATCTCGAACCTCATTGAACTCTAGACCAATGTCTTAGCCCAAAGGTTGAGGTTCCCGACTTAACGGAAAAATAAGAATCTTGGTAAAGATTTTACTAACGATGCTGATTCCTGTGACATAAACTGGCAATTTGGAGCTTCTTGAAAATGTTTTAGCATTGAAAAGAAAGTCTTTGCGTTGATGAAGTTGCTTTCTTGTGGTCTAGCTTGAGCTTGGTCTCAGATGATCGGCATCCGTTTCCTTCGCCGCCTGCTCTGCCCTCCGGTCGATGGAGGGACAAGACCTCCCCCGGAACTGGCGCAGGCCCTATTCTTGTTCATGACGGGACAGAGAACACGGGTGCTGGTTCAATAGGGCAACCGCTGACCGTCCCAGGCGAACAGCCCCCCGCTGTCCCTTGGCGTCAACCCACCAAGGACGTGGAGGAGGTGCTCGGCGGCGACCGCGGGGGCGAACAGCCGGTCCTTGGTCACGGCGGCTTGGAACGGTTGCGATAGGGGGGTGTCGACGGTACCCGGATGCAGCGCAACGCAGATCGCGTCCGGTCGCGAACGCGCCAGTTCGATGGCTGTGGTGCGAATGATCTGATTGAGCGCCGCCTTGGACGCCCGGTAGCCATACCAACCGCCAAGCCGGTTGTCGGTGATGCTGCCGACTTTTGCGGAGAGAGCCGCGAAGACCGCCCGTCCGTGCCGTGGCATCCGTGGCAGGAAGTGCTTGGCGACCAGCGCCGGGCCGATGGCGTTGACCTGGAACAGCCGCGCCATGGCGATCGGATCCAGCGTGCGCCAACTCTTCTCCGGTTGCACCGCATCCTGGTGCAGCAGGCCGCTGGCAATGAACACGAGATCGACCGCTTCCGCCAAAACCGCCGCATCAATGATGGAGGACTCATCGGCAAGGTCGAGGAAGCCGGTGCACAGCTTGCCTCCCGGCACGACCGGGCGGCGGGACAGGGCCAACACCTCCGTCACCCCGGGATCGGCGAGCAATCGGTGCGTCACGGCGGCGCCAATGCCGCCGCTCGCCCCGATCACAACCGCCCGGATCGAGCCGGCGAAGCCTGCAATGCCACTCATGACCCACCCCTCTTGCGGAGAGTGACAGCAGACCGGTCTCGCGGTCGGTTCGCTCGTGTTGCCTGGGGAGGGAGCCGCAGTTCCAAGCCGGGAACTGCGGCCGCGTCCTACGCCGCCCTGAAGGCACGCATGTTGATGTCGCCCTCGGCGAGTTGGTTGAGTTTCTGATCGGTTGCCTTTTCCTCATCGAGGGTCTGTTCGAGCAGACGGGCGATGTCGGTCATGCCGCAGGTTTCGGCCAATGTCCTCAGCGAACCGTAGCTGGCGATCTCATAATGCTCGACCTTTTGCGCCGCCATGATGAGCGCGACATCGAGCACTTCCGCCGGGAGACCCTCGCCGATGATCTCCTCGGCCTCCTCGATCAGGCCCTGGGTCGCCTCGCATGTGTTCCCGCCCGGTTCGGCCTGGAGGATCTGGAATATCTGCTCCAGGCGCCTGACCTGACCGTCGGTCTCGCGCAGATGGGTTTCGAAAGCCTGCTTGAGCTGAGGCGACGAGGCGGCTTCGACCATTGCCGGCAGGGCCTCGATGATCTGCGTTTCCGAGCTGTAGGTGTCCTGCAACTCCTTGATGAAGAGTTCCTTCAGTGCTTGTTCCGACATGAGCGCCTTCCCCGTGGGATGATGGTGCTGCCGATGACTGGAATAGCTCGGCCATCATCCTGCAACAGGAATTGGAGGCGGTTCTCGCAACGCAAAGATCCGCCCATCGAGGATTCTGTTGCCGCTGGGACCAAAGGGGAGCAAGGCGATGCCTTCGCCCCGCAATTGGACGACGTCGGAACGGAGGCGTATCCTCCCATCGTCAGCCCGCCGAGGTTGATCCGTCGCCCTGGAGAGACGCTGTCATGGCTGACCACGACCAACCCCGTGCCGCATTCGCCAACCTTCACCAAGCCGGCTGCTTCGTCATTCCCAATCCGTGGGATGTCGGAAGCGCCGTGATGCTGAAGCATCTCGGATTCCGCGCGTTGGCGACCACCTCGGCGGGCTTCGCCTTCGCGCGGGGGCTTCCCGACACCGATTGGGCGGTGCCATGCGGCGATATGCTGGCCCACATCGCCGACATGGTCCGGGCAACCGACCTGCCGGTGAACGCCGACTTCGAGTCCGGCTATTCCCATGACTGCGAGGGGCTGACCCGCAACGTACGCCTGTGCGCCGACACCGGCGTGGCGGGCCTGTCCATCGAGGACGCAACGGGCGACCCGGCAAAGCCGTTGTACGCGTTCCATCACGCCGTCGAGCGGGTGGCTGCGGCGGCGGAGGCGCTGCGGGGAACCGGCGTCCTCCTCACCGCCCGCTGCGAAGCCCTTTTGGTAAACCAACCGGCGGCCGTCGAGGAGGCGTTGCGCCGCCTGCCGGCCTACGCCGCGGCGGGCGCGGATGTCCTTTACGCGCCCGGCCTGCGGAGTCCGGACGTCATCAAGGCGGCGGTCGACGCCGTCCGCCCGAAACCGCTCAACCTGCTGGTCTCCTCACCGATCGGCCTGACGGTGGAGCAGATCGCCGCTCTGGGCGTGCGGCGCATCAGCCTGGGGAGCGGGCTCAGCCGCGCCGCCTGGGGCGGATTCCTGCGGGCGGCGCGGATGCTCGCCGATCACGGACGCTTCGACGCCTTCGGCGAGGCCGAACCCTTCGATGCGCTCAACGGGTTTTTCCGGTCGCAGAACCGGAAAACACCCTAAGCCGGAAAGCGCCCTGAGCGGCCCGCAAAGGGCGTGGGCAAAACGCACATGCGGGCTGGCACCGCCCTGACGCCGCCGTGGCGCCGAAGCAGACTGAAGCGGTCAATAGGACTTCGGCAGGTCCAGCACATGCTCCGCGACATAGGCCAGGATCAGGTTGGTGGAGACGGGCGCCACCTGATACAGCCGGGTCTCGCGGAACTTGCGCTCCACGTCGTACTCGCTGGCGAAGCCGAAGCCGCCATGGAACTGCAGGCAGGCGTTCGCCGCCTCCCATGACGCCTTGGCGGCCAGATACTTCGCCATGTTCGCCTGGGCGCCGCAGGGCTCCCCCGCGTCGTAGAGGCGGCAGGCCTCGAAGCGCATCAGGTTGGCGGCCTCCACCTCGATGAAGCTCTCGGCGATGGGGAACTGCACGCCCTGGTTCTGGGCGATCGGGCGGCCGAACACCTGACGGTCGCGGGTGTAGTCGCAGACCTTGTCGACGAACCAGTAGCCGTCGCCGATGCACTCCGCCGCGATCAGCACCCGCTCGGCGTTGAGGCCGGTCAGGATGTACTTGAAGCCCTGGCCTTCCTCGCCGATCAGGTTCTCCGCGGGGATTTCCAGATTGTCGAAGAACAGCTCGTTGGTCTCATGGTTGACCATGTTGCGGATGGGCCGGACGGTCATGCCCTTGGCCATCGCCTCCTTGATGTCGACGATGAAGATCGACATGCCTTCCGACTTCTTGCGCACCTGGTCGAGCGGCGTGGTGCGGGCCAGCAGGATCATCAGGTCGGAATGCTGGACGCGGGAGATCCACACCTTCTGCCCGTTGATGACGTAGCGGTCGCCCTTCTTCTCCGCCCGGGTCTTGATGCGGGTGGTGTCGGTGCCGGTGGTCGGCTCGGTGACTCCCATCGACTGGAGGCGCAGCTCGCCCGCCGCGATCTTCGGCAGGTAGCGGCGGCGCTGCTCCTCCGAGCCGTGCCGGATCAGCGTGTTCATGTTGTACATCTGGCCGTGACAGGCGCCGGAATTGCCGCCCGAGCGGTTGATCTCCTCCATGATCACCGAGGCTTCGGTCAGGCCGAGGCCCGAGCCGCCGTATTCCTCCGGGATCAGGGCGGCCATCCAGCCGGCCTTGGTCAGCGCGTCCACGAACTCCTCGGGATAGCCGCGCTCCTCGTCGATGCGGCGATGGTACTCGCTGGGGAATTCGGCGCAGAGCGCGCGCACGGCGTCGCGGATCTCGTCGAAGCCCTGACCGATGCTGCTCTTCATGTCTCGTTACTCCGCATTCTTAGTCGTGGGAGCGCTGCGCGCCAGGATGGCCTTCGCCCGCTCGGCGACGGGACGGTCGACCATGCGCCCGTCCACCGACACGGCGCCGCGCCCCGCCGCCTGGGCCTCGTCCCACGCCGCGACCACCCGCCCGGCCCAGGCCACGTCGGCGGCGGAGGGGGCGAAGACGTCGCGGACCACGGCCAGCTGGGCCGGATGGATGCACAGCGCGCCGGTCATCCCGACGGCCCGCGCCTGCGCCACCATGGCGCGGTAGGCGTCGAGGTCGCGGAACTCGGCCAGCGAACCCGGCAGGCCGATCGCCGCGAGACCACGGGCGGCGGCGGCCAGCGCGATCTGGCGGCACGGCAGGGCGAGCAGCGCCTCGGTCGGCTCCACCCCCAGCGTCAGCGCGAAATCCTCGCTGCCCAGCGCCAGCGCCGCCACGCGCGGAACGGCGGCGATTTCGGCCAGACGCTCCAGCCCCAGCGGACTCTCGATGAGGGCGACGAGGCCGAGGACGCCCGGCGTCAGGCCGCGCTCCGCCTCCCACTCCGCGATCATGGCCGACAGCACGCGCAGCGCCCCGGCGTCCTCGGCCTTGGGCACCACCAGGGCGGCCACGCCGGGGCGCACGGCGGCCTCCAGATCGGCGACGGCGTCGCGCCAGCCGCTGTTGATCCGCACCAGCACCGGCACGCCCAGCCCGTGCAGCCGGTCGATCGGCGCGGGGAGCCCGCGCCGGGCCTCCGGCTTGCCAGCGGGCAGGACGGCGTCCTCCAGGTCGAGGATGAGGGCGTCCGCCCCGCGCTGGTGGGCCTTCTCCAGCAGCTTGGCGTTGTCGGCCGGGACGAAGAGATAGGATCGATACGGCAGGGACATCAGACGTTTCCTCCAACCGAGCCGCGATGCGCCGCCGTCATGACCGTTCGGCCTCCAGTTCGGCGGACATCGCCACGAAGCCCTCGTGGTCGGTCACCCACAGCGTGGCGCCGGTGGCGGTCGGGGCGCCGCACAGGGTCAGCGGATGGATGTCGAACAGCGGCCGCTTCGCCCGGAAGCGGAAGCCGGTCACGCGCGCCCCCGGATTCTCGCGCAGGAACAGGTCCATCAGCATGGTCGCGCTGAGCGGGCCGTGGAACACCAGCCCCGGATAGCCCTCGACGTCGCGGCAATAGTCGCGGTCGTAATGGATGCGGTGGCCGTTGAAGGTCAGGGCGGAGTAGCGGAACAGCAGCACGGGATCGGGCTGGATGCGCCGCTGCCACACCGCCTCGCCCGCCGGTCGCTCGCCGGGGACGGGGGCGTCGCCGGGCTTGGCGGCCTCGCGGTAGACGATGTCGTGGAATTCGGTGATGGCGACGCCGGCGGCGGTGCTGATCTCGTGCCGGACCTTCACGAAGACCATCCGGCCCGACCGCCCCTCCTTCGGGGTGACCTCCTCGATGGTCGAGCGGCGGGTGATCGCCTCGCCGCTGCGGATGGGGCGGTGGAAGGTCAGGGTGTCGCCGGCCCACATGCGGCGGGGCAGCTCCACCGGCGGCAGGAAGCCGCCCTTGTGCGGGTGGCCGTCCTCGGCGATGTCGCGCTGCAGCGCCTTCGGCAGGAAATACAGCCAATGCCCCAGCGGCGGCACCTCGCCCGCCGGCCAGGGCGGGTTGTCGTGGTCGAGCATCGCCGCCAGCCCGGTCAGCGCCGCCGGCGCCGCGACGTCCTCGGCGCTTTCCGACCGGCCGATCCAGTCGCGCAAATGGTCCATAGTCATGCTCCCCCCTTTATTGTTCGAAAACTTCACGCCGGACGGCGTCGGTGTGCTGGCCCAGCGCCGGAACGGCGCCGGAGGCGTAGGGCCGGCCGCGCACCTGCACCGGCGGCGCCACCACCTCGACCGGTCCGCCCGGCGTCTCGGCGGTCACGCGGCGCAGCTGCGCGTGGGTGGACAGGTCCGCCACCTCGTTCAGCGAGCCGAAGGCGGTGCGCGCGCGGTTCAGCCGGCGCACCGCCTCGGCGTGGTCCATGGTCCGGAAGATGGCGGCGACGAGCGCGTCCAGCTCCGGCCGGTTGGCGACGCGGCGGTTGTTGGTCGCGAAGCGCTCGTCGGTCGCCAGCTCCGGCCGCAGCAGAACGTCGGCGCAGAAGGCGACCCATTCGCGCTCGTTCTGGATCGACAGAACCACCTGCCGGCCGTCGGCCAGCGTGAAGGCGGAATAGGGGGCGATGCTCGGGTGCATCAGCCCGACCCGACCCGGCGCCTTGCCGCCATGGTCGTGGTGCATCAGCGGCACCATCATCCACTCCGCCAGCGAATCGAACAGGGAGACCGCTACCGCCGACCCCTCGCCGCTGCGCTCGCGCTCCAGCAATGCCTGGAGGACGCCGGTGTAGGCGTTCATGCCGCAGGCGATGTCGGCCGCCGACACGCCGACGCGCCCCGGCTGGTCCGGCGATCCGGTGATGGAGGCCAGCCCGGTTTCGCTCTGCACCAGCAGGTCGTAGGCCTTCATGTCGCGGTAGGGACCGTCGTCGCCGTAGCCGGAGATGTCGCAGGTGATCAGCCGGGGATGGCGCCGCCGCAGCGCGTCCGAGCCGAATCCGGCCCGCTCCGCCGCGCCGGGCGCCAGATTTTGCACGAAGACGTCGGCGCGGGCGATCAGCCGCTCCAGCAGCTCGGCGTCCTCGGGCGTCTTGATGTCGAGGACGACGGATTCCTTGCCGCGGTTGAGCCAGACGAAATAGGAACTCTGCCCGTGGACGACGGCGTCGTAGCCGCGGGCGAAGTCGCCCTCCGGCCGTTCGATCTTGATCACCCGCGCCCCGGCATCGGCGAGGCGCGACGTGCAGAGCGGTGCCGCCACCGCCTGCTCCAGCGAGACGACCAGCCGTCCCGACAGGGGCCCCGACAGAGGTGAAGTCATCGTGCAAAGCCTCCGCTGTGGGCCAGGGCCGATCATCCGTGACCGCGATGGTAAACAGCCGGACCGGCCCCGATCCAATACAGATGGGGCATGCATCGCATAACGAAGCGCTATGAGGGCAAAGCGCTAGGATGCCGCCGCTTCCTCGTCCAGCAGGAGGGTGCCGGGCCAGTCGCCGCCGCCGACCAGATCGCGCACCACCCGCAGGAAGGTCTCGCGCACCGCCGCCGCGGCCTCGGTCACCGGGGCGCCGCGGGGCCGGCAGAGATGGACCGAGCGGCGCAGCGACGGCGAGACGATCAGCCGGGCGGAGACCTGACCCGTCCGCCATTCCTCCATCACCGCCGAGATCGGCAGGACCGAATAGCCCACCCCCTTGGCGACCAGCGCCTTGATCTGGGGGAGCCCGTTGATCTCCACCGCCACGGTGACGATCGTGCAGGTCTCGCGCGCCACCCGTTCGATGCGGTCGCGCAGATTGTGCGGGCGGCTCGGCAGGATCAGGTCCTTCCCGGCCAACTCGTCGAAGGCGATGGCGCTGTCCCCGCCGCCCGGCGGCCCGATCAAATAGAGGTCCTCGCGCACCAGAGATTCGGCCAGCAGGGTGCGCGACCGCGTCACGTCGTAGATGCAGCCGAAGTCCAGCCGGTCGTCGTTCAGCCATTCCAGGATCGTCCCGCTGAAGGACTCGACCACCCGCAGCGACACCTGGGGCAGCTCGGCGCGGACCGCCTGCACAAGGGGAACCGCCGCCACCAGCGCTACCGAGGAGGTGAAGCCGACGGTCACCAGCCCACTCGGCGTGCCCGAGCAGTTGCGCACCTGCTCGGTCGCCTGGGCGACATGGCGCAGGATGATCTCCGCATGCTCGTACAGCCGGGTGCCCGCGGCGGTCGGCTTGACCCCATGGACGCCGCGGGTCAGCAGCTTGACCCCGAGGCCCGCCTCCAGGTTGCGGATGTTGTGGCTGAGGGCCGGTTGGGCGACGTTCAGCTTCTGAGCCGCGGCCGTGAAGGAGCCTTCATCGACGATGCCGATGAAATACCGCAACTGACGCAGATCCAACGCTCACCTTCCTTTGCCCGGCCCTTTGCCTGCGGGAGCGACAATCCCCCGCCTCGGCCAATCATGTCGGTGCGTCGCGGGCGGATCAAGGCAAGTGGATGAGGAAGCGCCGGGCAAACCCGGTTCAACCATCCATCGGACCGTTCCGTTCCATTGACCCGTTTCATAAGACTTATCAGAGACTGGCGGGTAATCACCGGACCGGCACGGCCTAGCTTTTCCCCATCCGCACAAGCGAATGAGCCGTCCGCACGCCTGTGCTCCGCCCTGCGGGGCCGGGATCACAGCCAGGAAGGGAAGAGGATTTCACCGATGCACCATTCCGGCGACCTCGACATGACGCGGCGCGGCCTCCTGCTTGGGACCGCCGCCACCGCCGCGCTGACGGCGGCGCCGTTCCGGGCGCCGGCGCGGGCGGCCACCGTTGGAGAGACCGCCATGCCACCCCCCGCGACCGGAGCCGACGCACCGTCCCTGTCGCCCGTACTGTCCAAGGTCACCTTCACTGTGAACGGGCAGCGCCGCGACCTCGAACTCGACACGCGGACGACCCTGCTCGACGCGCTGCGCGAGCACCTGCACCTCACCGGCACCAAGAAGGGCTGCGACCACGGCCAGTGCGGCGCCTGCACCGTCATCGTGGACGGGCAGCGGATCAATTCCTGCCTGTCGCTCGCCGTGATGCACGAGGGCGGCGACGTCACCACCATCGAGGGGCTGGGCCTGCCCGGCAAACTGCACCCCATGCAGGCGGCCTTCGTCGAGCATGACGGCTACCAGTGCGGCTACTGCACGCCGGGCCAGATCTGTTCGGCGGTGGCGATGCTGGACGAGATCAAGGCCGGCGTGCCCAGCCACGTCACCGTCGACCTCAACGCCGCGCCCCAGGCGACCCCCCCTCAAACAATGGCGGACGAGTATCGCGAGCGGATGAGCGGCAACATCTGTCGCTGCGGCGCCTATTCCAACATCGTCGATGCGATCTCGGACGTCGCACGGAGGGAGGCATGAGACCCTTCACCTATGAGCGGGCGGATTCCCCCGCCGCAGCGGCCGCAGCGGTCCAGCGCCGGCCCGGCGCCAAATTCATCGCGGGCGGCACCAACCTGCTCGACCTGATGAAGCTGGAGATCGAGACGCCGGCCCATCTGATCGACGTCAACGGGCTGAAGCTCGACACGCTGGAAGCGACGCCGGACGGCGGGCTGCGCATCGGCGCGCTGGTGCGCAACACGGCGCTCGCCGCCGACCCGCGGGTGCGGCGCGATTACAGCGTGCTGTCGCGGGCCCTGCTCGCCGGGGCGTCGGGCCAGCTGCGCAACAAGGCAACGACGGCGGGCAACCTGCTCCAGCGCACGCGCTGCCCCTATTTCTACGACACCAACCAGCCCTGCAACAAACGCCAGCCCGGCAGCGGCTGCGCCGCCATCGGCGGCTACAGCCGTCAGCTCGCCGTGGTCGGGTCGAGCGATGCCTGCATCGCCACCCACCCCAGCGACATGGCCGTCGCCATGCGCGCGCTGGACGCCACGGTGGAGACGGTGCGGGCCGACGGGACGACGCGGACCATCCCCATCGCGGAGTTCCACCGGCTGCCCGGCGACACGCCGCACATCGAGACGGCGCTGGTGCCCGGCGAGCTGATCACCGCGGTGACGCTGCCCAAGCCGGTCGGCGGCACCCACGTCTACCGCAAGGTGCGCGACCGCGCGTCCTACGCCTTCGCCCTGGTCTCCGTCGCGGCGGTGGTGCAGCGCGACGGCAGCGGCCGGGTGGCGGTCGGCGGCGTGGCCCACAGGCCGTGGCGCGTCGAGGCCGCCGAGGCCGAGATGCCGCGCGGCGCCAAGGCGGTGACCGCCGGGCTGCTGGCCGATGCGAAGCCGACGCACGACAACGCGTTCAAGCTGACCCTGGTCGAGCGGACGCTCGCCTCGGTGCTGGCCGAAGCGAAAGGGTGAGACATGAAGTTCGACACTCCCGCGACCACCAACCCGATCGACCAGCTCAAGGTGGTGGGCAAGCCGACCGACCGCATCGACGGCCCGCTGAAGACGACGGGAAAGGCCACCTACGCCTATGAATGGCACGACGTGGCGCCGAACGTCGCCTATGGCTGGGTCATCGGCTCGGGCATCGCCAAGGGGCGCATCGCGTCCATGGACCTGGAGGCGGCGCGCAAGGCCCCCGGCGTCGTCGCCATCGTCACGGCGGAGAACGCCGGACCGCTCGACAAGAGCAAGCGCAACACCGCGACCCTGCTCGGCGGGCCGGAGATCGAGCATTACCAGCAGGCCGTCGCGCTGGTGGTGGCGGAGACCTTCGAGCAGGCCCGCACCGCCGCGGGGCTCGTCCGCATCGACTACACCCCCGCGGACGGCGCCTATGATCTGGCGGCGGTCAAGGACAAGGCGGAGAAGACCAAGGACGGCGATTCGGTGGTCGGCGATTTCGCGGGCGCCTTCGCGGCGGCTCCGGTGAAACTCGACGAGACCTACACCACGCCGGACGAGAGCCACGCGATGATGGAGCCGCACGCGACCATCGCCGCCTGGGAGGGCGACCGGCTGACCGTCTGGACCTCCAACCAGATGATCGACTGGATGGTGACCGACCTGTCGGCGACGCTGAAGATGCCGAAGGACAAGGTGCGCGTCATCTCCCCCTTCATCGGCGGCGGTTTCGGCGGAAAGCTGTTCCTGCGCGCCGACGCGCTGCTGGCGGCGCTGGGCGCGCGGGAGGCCGGAAGGCCGGTCAAGGTCGGGCTGTCGCGGCCGCTGATGATGAACAACACCACGCACCGCCCCGCCACCATCCAGCGCGTCCGCATCGGCGCCACGCCGGACGGCACGATCACCGCCATCGCCCATGAAGGCTGGTCGGGCAACCTGCCCGGCGGCTCGGAGGAGACGGCGACCGACCAGACGCGGCTGCTCTACGCCGGGGCGAACCGCCTGATCGGCAACCGCATCGCCACGCTCGATCTGCCCGAGGGCAACGCCATGCGCGCGCCGGGCGAGGCGTCGGGCATGATGGCGCTGGAAGTGGCGATGGACGAGATGGCGGAGAAGCTGGGCATGGACCCGGTGGAGTTCCGCATCCGCAACGACACCCAGACCGACCCCGCCGATCCCAACCGAGCCTTCTCGCAGCGCCAGCTCGTGCAATGCCTGCGCCTGGGGGCGGAGCGCTTCGGCTGGGCGAAGCGCAACCCGCAGCCGGGGCAGGTCCGCGACGGGCGCTGGCTGGTCGGGCTGGGCGTGGCAGCGGCCTTCCGCAACAACCTGCTGACCAAGTCGGCGGCGCGGGTGCGGCTGGACCAGCGCGGGATCGTGACGGTCGAGACCGACATGACCGACATCGGCACCGGCAGCTACACCATCATCGCCCAGACCGCGGCCGAGATGATGGGGGTGGGCCTGGACAAGGTGGCGGTGCGGCTCGGCGATTCGAGCTTCCCCGTGTCCGCCGGGTCGGGCGGCCAATGGGGCGCCAACAACGCCACCGCCGGGGTCTACGCCGCCTGCGTGAAACTGCGCGAGGCGGTGGCGCAGAAGCTGGGCGTCAACTCCGCCGACGCGCAGTTCGCCGACGGGCAGGTCGTCGCCGGCAACCGCAAGATCCCGCTGGCCGAAGCGGCGGGCGCCGACGGCCTGTCCGCCGAGGACGGCATCGAATACGGCGACCTCGACAAGAAGTACCAGCAATCGACCTTCGGCGCCCATTACGTGGAAGCCGCGGTGGATTCGGCGACGGGCGAGATCCGCGTGCGGCGGATGCTGGCGGTCTGCGCGGCGGGCCGCATCCTGAACCCGAAGTCGGCGCGCAGCCAGGTGATCGGCGCCATGACCATGGGCGTCGGGGCGGCGCTGATGGAGGAGCTGGCGCTCGACAAGCGCACGGGCTTCTTCGTCAACCACGACCTTGCCGGCTACGAGGTGCCGGTCCACGCCGACATCCCGCACCAGGAGGTGATCTTCCTCGACGAGACCGACCCGATCTCCTCGCCGATGAAGGCCAAAGGGGTGGGCGAGCTGGGCCTGTGCGGGGTCGGCGCGGCGGTCGCCAACGCGGTCCACAACGCGACCGGCCTGCGGGTGCGCGAGTACCCGATCACGCTCGACAAGTTCCTGGACCGGCTGCCTGCCATGGGGTGAGAGGCGGCGGTGTCCGGGGCACGTCCCGGACACCGCCCCTTCTTTTTCACAGGGTCCGTGACGCTCGATGGACCCCCGCCCTCTCCAACGCCGTTGCTCCTGTTTCCCAAGCGCCATAGAACACGCCCGCCATCATATCCACGTATGGCGCACATCAGGCTGAGGGACGCGAGGCATGACACGACGGAGAGGCGGAGGAGCACCACGGGGAGGCCGGAAGGGCCGTCCCATGACGCTGGGCGGGCTGATCGCCGTCCTGCTGGTGCTGGCCGCGGTCTATGCCGCGGAGCGCTTCCACCTCGTCCCGCCGGGCACGCTGGACTCCATCTTCGGCGAGGAGAAGGCCCCGCGCCCCCGCCCGATCCCGCGCCCCGTCCCGGACGCCAGCATCGACTACGCCGCCGTCGCCGCCCAGCTCGACCGCATCCGGGTGGAGGAGGAGCGCCGCCGCGGCTATGTGCGGGACGAGTGGCCGCACTGGCTGACCATCGACTCCAAATGCCTGAACACGCGGGAGCAGGTGCTGATCCGCGATTCCGCGAAGCCGGCGAAGCTGTCGGCCAACGGCTGTTCGGTGCTGTCCGGCGTGTGGAACGATCCCTACACCGGCGAGACCTTCACCGAACCGAAGCAGGTGGACATCGACCACCGCGTGCCGCTGGAGGAGACCTACGCCAGCGGCGGCTACGACTGGCCGCGCGAGAAGCGCGCCGCCTACGCCAACGACCTCAGCGACCCGCTGACCCTCGTCACCGTCTCGGCGGCGGCCAACCGCGCCAAGGGGTCGAAGGGGCCGGAAGACTGGCTGCCACCGCGCGAAGAGTACATCTGCGCCTATGTGGCGGGCTGGATCGCCGTGAAGGCGCGCTGGGAACTGACCATGGACGAGCGGGAGCGCGTCACCGTCGGCAACATCCTCTCCGATTGCCGCCGCACCGCCGTGGGAGCGCGCCCTGCCCGCTGAACCGGCCTTTCCAACAATTCCATACGCTGGTATGCCTCGTCCGCGGTCAATGTCACTTTTGAAACCTGGCCGAAATTGGTAGAACCTTCGTAAGCGGTCTTTCTGACGGAACGACGGCGGGGTGTTGAAGGGAGCGGCCGGACGTCATGGCGAGGGAACGCGGTCTGCGGACGACGGTGGCTCTGACCGGCGCCGTTCTGGTCCTTGGCGTCTCCGTCGTGCTGGCGGCGCTGACCGGCCTGCGCTCCCGCGAGCGGATCGAAAGCGAGATCGGTCATTCCCTGGCGGAGGCCGCGCACAACATGGCCGACCGGCTGGACCGCTCCATGTGGTCGCGCGCCAGCGAGATCGGCATGCTGGCCAAGCTCGGCATCACCCCCGCCATGGACGATCCGGTCCGGCTGCGCTGGCTGCTGGAGCAATTCCAGGCGTTCTTTCCGACCATGTCCTGGATGGGTGTGACCGACACCAAGGGCAAGGTGCTCGCCGCCACCGGGGGGTTGCTGGATGGCGTGGACATTTCCAAGCGCCCGGTCTTCCAGAACGGCCAGAAAACGCAGTTCGTCGGTGACGTGCACGACGCGGTGATGCTGGCCTTCCTGCTGCCGAACCCGACGGGCGAGGCCATGAAGTTCGTGGACATCTCCACCCCCGTGCACAACGCGCGGGGCGAGGTCGTCGGCGTGCTGGCCACGCATCTGAGCTGGGAATGGACGCGCGAGATCCGCCGCTCCCTGATGGACACCATGCGGGGCCGCGCGGAGCTGGAGCTGATCGTAGTCGCGGCCGACCGCACGGTGCTGCTCGGCCCGCGCGAACTGCTGGGCACTCCCCTGGACATCGCGGCGGTGCGCAGCGCGCAGAAGAACGAGAGCGGCTGGGTCGTCGAGCGCTGGCCGGACGGGGAGCGCTACCTGACCGGCTACGCCTACGGCAACGGATATCTGAATTACCCGGGCCTGGGCTGGAGCGTGGTGGCCCGCCAGCCGCTGGCCGTCGCCTACGCCCCGGCCACCGCCCAGATGGTCGAGACGGTGCTGGCCGGCGGGGCCATGGTGCTGCTGTTCAGCGTGCTCGGCTGGATGGCCGCCGGGCGCGTCACCCGGCCGCTGCGCCGCATCGCCCAGGCGGCGGAACGCATCCGCAGCGGCGAACGCGGGGCGGAAATGCCGGTGCTGGGCGGCAGCGCCGAGATCACCTCGCTGTCGGCGACTCTGCGCGATCTGGTGGACGGGCTGACCCACCGCGACGCCGCTCTGGTGCGGCTGGAGGACATCGCCTATCAGGACCGGCTGACCGGCCTGCCGAACCGCCGCTATTTCGAGCAGTATGTGGAAGCCACGACCGCCGGCAACGGTTCCGCCGCCTTCCTCTACATCGACCTGGACGGCTTCAAGCCGGTGAACGACCGGCTGGGCCACGAGGCCGGCGACCTCGTGCTGCGTCAGGTGGGGGAGCGGCTGGCCGCCTGCTTCCGCGGCGACGACGTGGTGGCCCGGCTGGGCGGCGACGAGTTCGCGGCGGTGCTGCCGCAGCGCGCCGGCGCCGAACCGCCGGACCTGGACGGGCTGGCCCGCCGCATCATCGAGGCGGTGAACGAACCCGTCAGCATCGAGGGCGAGGCGGTGCGGGTCGGCTGCTCCCTCGGCATCGCCCTGTGGCCCGAGGATTCGCCCGACGTGACGGAAACCCTGCGCCGCGCCGACCAAGCGCTCTATCAGGCCAAGCGGGCGGGCCGCAACCGCGGCATCCGCTGGACGGCCGATCTGCCGCCCGCCCCAGCCGGAAGCCAGGGCATAGCCGCGCAGGCGATGAAAAACTCCGCGTCCTAGGCCCCGCGGCCAAGCCCCCGCCAAGCGGGGAACCGCGTCCGGCAGGCTCCCGGCCAGCGGTGGGTAAGGCGGTTGCACGCTGGAGCCTTGGACCTCTTCTGCCGTTTCATGTCCATCGGAGCACGACTCGGACGGCCATGGCGGGAGATTGGAAAATGAGCCTCGACACCAAGGGACAGCGTGCCCGCATGCTGCGTCTGCTCGCCGTCGTCGAGCATTACGAGCGCAACAGCGCGGCGGGCGCGCAATTGATGCGGGGCACGCGCTACGAGTTGGCCGTGCAGGCCACCGACGTCAACGGCGACCGCTGCCTGTTCCCCGCCTGCGGCTGTGCCCAGGCCGACTGCTCCCGCCAGCCCCCCGCCGGCCCGCAGCTCAGCTGGTGCGGCCCGCGCGGCGGCTGGAAGATGCGCTGAGGTCCCGACGGCTAAGGCCCCGACGGATGATCAGTAATGGGGCGGGGGCGGCTCGTCCTGCGGCGCGCGGGACACGCCGGATTCCAGCTCCGCGATCCGCTCGCGCAGGCGGTGCATCTGCGCGGTCATGAGGTCGATGGTCCGCCCCTGCTCGAACAGGACGGCGGACATCTCCTCGGCCATGCGCTCGTGATGGGCGAGGCGGGATTCCAGCTCGGTCAGGCGGCTTTCGGCGTCGGCGTCCATGGATGGCCCTGCGGTGTCGCGGAAGGGACAGAGCTTTAGAACCGCTCCGCCGGCCAAGGCAAGATCAATGCGCCATCAACACAGCCGGCACAGCCGGCATCAATGCAGCCGGTCCCCAGCGATCACCCAGCGCTCGACGATCTGAAGCGCCTGCGGCACGTCCAGTTCCGGATGATGCCAGCGCAGCACCACCGTGGCGGCCTCCAGCGCGTGGCGGTCGGGTCGCCCGCAATCGACCAGCTCGCGGTAGGCGCGCTCCACCACGGGACGGCAACCGCAGACCGCCGCCTCACAGGCGGCGAAGCGCTCCGCCGGGTCGCGCTCCGGCTCTGTTCTCCGCTCCGCCGCCATCAGGCCGTCTCCGGGCCTTTGCGCTGGATGCGGCGCCCGAAGATCTCCAGCCGCTGCCCGATCATGTCGAAGCCGAGATGACGGGCGATCCGGGTGACGGCGGCCTCCAGCTCCGGATCCTGGAACTCCACCACCTCGCCGGTCTCGATGTCGATCAGGTGATGGTGGTGGTCGCCACGCGCCTCCTCGTAGCGGGCGCGTCCATCGCCGAAATCATGGCGCTGGATGATCCCGATCTCCTCGAACAGCCGCATCGAGCGATAGACGGTCGCCAGGCTGATGCCAGCGTCGATCGCCGCCGCACGGCGGTAGACCTCTTCCACATCGGGGTGATCGGCGGCTTCCGACAGGACGCGGGCGATGATCCGGCGCTGGCCGGTCATCTTCAACCCCCGCTCGGCGCAGGCGCGTTCCAGCCGCGACGGCAGGGCTTCTTCGGGCGTGGTCACGGGGCCGGTCCTTTCCGATGCCTAACCCATGGAGTCAAGAGATGGAGAGGAAAGGCCAAAAGGACAACGGTCATCCGCAAGACCTGAACGAATGGCTGGGACGGACGGCCGCCCCCAGCCCAAGGCATCGGGCGGAAGTTCATCGCAAGAGCAGACGGACACCCCCATCCCGCAACCGCATCACCGCCCGATACCCCGGATGACCCGGACGGGTTCCCCCACCGGGACGCCCCACCCCACCTTCCGCCACAGCGTTTTTTGTCACAGTCGTCCGTACATGATGCAGACGCAGAAGCACAGGATAGATCGGATGAGATCAAAGTTTTCGAAACGTCGATCCAATCCCATTTTTTTTACGTAGACATTTGAAGCCGCCCCTTCATCAACATCCCCCAGGGAAGACCGAGCCCATGGACATGAGGACTCTTGTTGAGGACGACGGCGACACCATCGACATCACGTTGCAGCCTGTAGAAAATCCCAGCAAACTTGAAGAGCTTTGGACCGATCTGGAGCGACGCGCCGACGGCTCCTTCTTCCTGAGCTGGCAGTGGATCGGCAACTGGCTGGCTTCCCTGCCCCACGGTACGCGGCCCCACGCGCTGGTGGCGCGGCGCGAAGGGGACGTCGTCGGGCTGGCGCTCCTGTGTCCGCGCACGCAGTGGCGCTTCGGCCTGCTGCGCACCCGCTGCTGGCTGCTGCACGAAACCGGAGAGCGGACCTTCGACCGGCTGTTCGTCGAATACAACGGCATCCTCGCCGACCGGCGCTGCGCGGACGCGGTACTGGCCGCCTGCTTCGACTGGCTGGGGGGCCGCCTGACCAACTGGGACGAGCTGGTGCTGGGCGGACTGGAGCCGCAGGCGGAAGCGGCGGTGCGGCTCGCCGCGGCCCGGCAGGGCCACACGCTGCAAGTCCGGATGGCCGACAGCTGCCAGTGGGTGGACCTGGAAGGCGTGCGCCGGCAGGGTGCCGGCTACCTCGCCAGCCTCGGCAAGAACACCCGCGCCGCGGTGCGCCGGGCGATGCGGCTCTACGCCGAGCGCGGCCCCCTGACCTACCGCGTCGCCGTGACGGCGGAGGAGGCGCTGACGGATTTCCACGCCATGGAGGTCCTGCATCAGGCGAGCTGGAACGCCCGCGGCCAGTCCGGGGCCTTCTCCAACCCGGCCTTCCGGCCCTTCCACGAGCGGCTGATCGCCAACGGCGTTCCCGCGGGCACGGTGCGGCTGTGCCGGGTCAGCGCCGGGGACGCGGTCATCGGCTATCTCTACAACTTCGTCCATCGCGGGCGGGTGATGAACTACCAGGGCGGTTTCGCCTACGAGGCCGACAACCGGCTGAAGCCCGGTCTCGTCGCCCACGTCCTGGCCATCGAGGACACGCTGACCCGCGGCGAGGACTGCTACGACTTCATGTCCACCCCGGCGGGGCACAAGCCGCTGCTCTCCAACACCGAGCAGCCGATGAACTGGATCGCGCTCGGCCCCGACCGGCTGAGCCGCCAGATCGACGCCCGCCTGCGCCGCGTCAAGGCTGGGCTGGCTGACCGGATGAGGCGGCTGATCCGCAGCCCGCTGCCCCTGATGAACCGCTGACGCCGCCGGAACCGAAGCCGCAACCGCAGGGCCGCCGACCGGGCGGTTGGAGGATGCCGAGAATGAAGAATACTTCCGCCGCCACGACCCCCGCCTTGGCCTGCGTGATGGGCGACATGGACATGGTGCGCCCTCTGGGGCTGGCCGGGCTGCGTTGCGCCGTGGTCACCCATCCCGGCGCCCCCGCCCTGCATTCCCGCTTCACCAGGGACGCCATCCTGTGGGACGACCCGGCGCGCAACCCGGACGGGCTGGTCGAGGTGATGATGGCCTTCGCCAAGGGCCAGCCCGAGAAGCCGGTCCTCTATTTCCAGGACGACACCCAGCTCCTGCTCGTCTCGCGCAACCGCGACCGTCTGGCCGAGGGCTTCCACTTCGCCATCGCCGACGCCGAGCTGGTCGAGGATCTGGTGGACAAGGGCCGCTTCCAGGCGCTGGCCGAGCGGCTGAACCTGCCCGTCCCGGCGACCCGGCGCCTTTATCCGACCCGCGAGGCCGCACCCGACGTGGTGGACCTGCGCTTCCCCCTGATCGTCAAGCCGCTGACCCGCCGCCGGGTGTGGGACGAGGCGGACGGCTTCGCCAAGGCCATCCAGGTCGATTCCGCGGAGGAGCTGCGCGCCCTGTGGCCGCGGCTGGCGGCGGTCGGGCTGGACCTGCTGGTCCAGGAGATGATCCCCGGCCCGGAGACCCGGATCGAAAGCTACCACGTCTATGTCGACGAGGGCGGCGGCGTGGCCGGCGAGTTCACAGGCGCCAAGATCCGCACCTACCCGCTCGCCTACGGGCACAGCACCGCCCTGACCATCACCGACGCGCCGGACGTGGCGGCGCTCGGCCGCTCGCTGACCGAACGGCTGGGGCTGCGCGGCGTCGCCAAGTTCGACTTCAAGCGCGCCCCGGACGGCTCGCTGCACCTGCTGGAGGTCAACCCGCGCTTCAACCTGTGGCACCATCTGGGGGCGGTGGCCGGAGTGAACCTGCCGGCGCTGGTCCACGCCGACCGGCTCGGCCTGCCGCGCCCGGCGGTGGGCAAGGCGCGGGCCGGGGCGCGCTGGTGCCACATCACCAAGGACCGGCTGGCCGCCAAGGACAGTGGCCTGTCGATGGCCGCGTGGCTGCCCTGGGTGCTCGGCTGCGAGGCCAAGGCCATCGCGCTCGACGACCCGATGCCCTTCCTGCACAACCAGCTCGCCCGTTTCCTGCCGTCCCGTGCGCACCACGATGCGCCCGGCGGCGCGATGAAGGCCCAGTGAGGGTGCTGCCGCGATGAGGATCGGCATCCTGTCGGACATCCACGCCAATCTTGAGGCGCTGGAAGCCACGCTGGCCGACATGGGCGGCGCGGGGGTGGAGCGCGTCGTCTGCCTGGGCGACGTGGTGGGCTACAACACCGACCCGTCGCCCTGCATCAGGCTGCTGCGCGAGGCCGGGGCGGTCTGCGTCGCCGGCAACCACGACCGCGCGGTGACCCGCCAGATCCCCACCGACGGTTTCAGCGTCCGCGCCATCCGGGCCATCGCCTGGACGCGCAAGCGCCTGCCGCCGGAGGACGTCGCGTGGCTGTCCGCCCTGCCGCTGAAGACCAATGTCGGCGACCAGCTCGTCGCCGTTCACGGGGCGCTTCATGTGGACCGGGGCTGCGAGCTGGTTCGGCTGAACAGCGAGGACCGGATGCGGCGCACGGCGCAGGCCCTGCTCGCCCACCCCTCCGGCGCCCGCGTCTGCGCCTATGGGCACACGCACCGGCTCGGCATCCACGAATACCGCAACGGCGAGCTGTGGGAACACGATCCCGACAGCGAGGTCGCCCTGCGCGGCGGTTCCTGCTACCTGCTCAACCCCGGTACGGTGGGGGAACCGCGCAGCGAGGAACGGCGGGCGACCTGGATGCTGTTCGACACCGGCCGACGGACGGTGAGCGTGCGGCGAGTCGCCTACGACGACCGCGCGGCTTTCGAGAAAACGCGCCGGGCGGGGATTGAGCCGCGGCGCCTGCTCGCCATCCCGGCACCGGTGCGCGCCGCCCTCCAGGGGGGGCTGCGGCGGATGGGGATCTACGAGATGGTGCGGCGGGTCATCAACTCGTGACCCGTTTCCTCGCCGGCTCGGATCACTGAACCGTCGCCAGCATCAGCAGCGACGCGCCGAGCGGCAACAGGGCGAGCAGCAGCTTGAGCATGGGTCCGGCCATCGGGGTCTCGTAAGGGGGGCTTCCAACGCGCGCGACTGTAGCCGGACGGGCGGCGATTTTCTGTGACAAATCCCACAACCCAGCCATCCCTTCCCGCTTCCTGAAAAATTTTCCTTTTGATCCAATCTCTCGGAAAATCCGTATCAACTCTTTGGTGCTATCGTCGGTTCCGCCGCAGGGCAGGCTTTCGGCGACCGGCGGCATCCAACGAGTCTTCGACGACACGGACCGGCGGGAGTGTGGACAATGAATTGGTTCCGAAACGCCAAGGTCGGCCTTCGGCTGATGCTGAGCTTCTCCAGCATCCTGGTGCTGATGGTCGCGCTGGCGGCCATCGCCATCTACAAGGTCAACAGCATCAACAACAGCCTTTCCACCATCAACGACGTCAACAACGTCAAGCAGCGCTACGCCATCAACTTCCGCGGCAGCGTGCATGACCGGGCGATCAGCCTGCGCGACGTCACGCTCCTGTCCGACGCCGCGGCGCTGAAGGCCGAACTCGCCACCATCGACCGTCTGGCCGCCGACTACGCGCGCTCGGCCGAACAGATGGACCGCATGTTCGCCGCCGGCACCCACATCACCCCCCGCGAACGGGAAATCCTCGCCTCCATCAAGGAGACCGAGGCCAAGACCCTGCCGCTGGCCCGCGGCGTCATCGAGGCGCGCCAGGCCGGCGACGCCGCCCGCGCCGTCAAGATCCTGGTCGAGCAGGCCCGCCCCGGCTTCACCGAGTGGCTGGCCCGCATCAACGCCTTCATCGACCTCCAAGAGGCCGAGAGCCAGGCGGTGGCCAAGCACGCCCGGACGGTGTCCGAGAGCTTCCAGGTGCTGATGATCTCGCTGTGCGCGGTGACCGTTCTGCTCGGCGCCGGGCTCGCCTGGTGGTCGATCCTGACGGTGCGGCCGCTGCGCCGCCTGACCGACACGACGCTGAAGCTGGCCGAGGGCGACCTGAGCATCGCGGTGCCGCAGGCGACCAGCCGCGACGAGGTCGGCGAGATCATCCGCGCCGTGCAGGTCTTCAAGGACAACATGGTCCGCGCCCGCCGCATGGAGTCGGAGAAGGAGGAGACGGAACGCCGCGCCGAAGCGGAGAAGCGCGAGGCGATGAACGGGCTGGCCGACCAGTTCGAGCGCAGCGTCGGCTCCATTGTCGAGCTGGTGTCCCACGCCGCCGCCGAGTTGGAGGGCGCCGCCCAGACTCTGAACGCCACCATGGAGCGCGCCAACGATCAGGCCGGCACCGTCGCCACTGCGGCGACCCAGGCGACGGCCAACGTGGAGTCGGTGGCGGCGGCCTGCGGCCAGCTCGCCGGGTCGGTCAGCAGCATCGGCCAGCAGGTCCGCCAGTCCGCCGACATCGCCAACCGCGCCGTGCGCAACGCCGAGGACACCCAGGCGACCGCGGAAGGTCTGGTCAGCACGTCGCAGAAAATCGGGGAGGTGGTGCAGCTCATCAACTCGATCGCCCAGCAGACCAACCTGCTGGCGCTGAACGCGACCATCGAGGCGGCGCGCGCCGGCGAGGCCGGCAAGGGCTTCGCCGTGGTGGCGAGCGAGGTGAAGAATCTCGCCAACCAGACCGCCAAGGCGACCGAGGACATCACCGCCCAGATCGCCGGTGTCCAGGACGTGACCCTGCGCACGGTTCAGTCGATCCGCGAGATCGCCCAGGTCATCGGGGAAAGCAGCCAGATCGCCGACGACATCGCCCAGGCGGTGGAACAGCAGGGCATCGCCACCCAGGAGATCGCCCGCAACGTCCAGCAGGCCTCGGCGGGCACCGCGGAGGTGTCGGGCGCCATCGTGCAGGTCAGCGGCGCCGCCTCGCAGGGCGGGACCGCGGCCGGCCGGGTGCTGGGCAGCGCGCAGGAACTGAGCCGTTCCGCCGCGCGCCTGCGGACGGAGGTCAGCGGCTTCCTGGCGAAGGTCCGCGCGGCGTAAGGAGGCGAATATTCCCTCTCCCGCCCCGGGAGAGGGTGCCCGCGGCAGCGGGCTCTCGCGCTGGCTCGAAGCCAGCGCTGACGCGGCAGGCGGACCTTCGGTCCGCCGAGAGCGGGTGAGGGTCGTCCGAGGATCAAGCCCTGATCCTTGCCTATACCCTCACGCTTCCCGCGCGTTGCGCGGGTCCCTTCCCTCTCCCGGGGCGGGAGAGGGAGCAGGATGCGATGGTCGTGTCAGGACCTCACGCCGGATAGCGGTCCTTGTACTTCACGATGACGTACAGCGCGTGGATCATGCCCGGGATGTAGCCGAGCAAGGTCAGCAGCACGTTGATCCAGAACTGGGCGCCAAACCCCACCTGGAGGAAGACGCCGACGGGCGGCAGCAGAAGCGCCAGGATGATGCGTATGATGTCCATGCCGCGATAACGCTCCCGCCCCGCCCCCGGTTCCATGCGTCCTTCCGCGATCCTCAGCCCAGCAGGCCGATCTGGTCGAAGGGCAGGTGGTCGAACCCGTGCTGGTACACCGCCGAGCCCGCCGCCGGCGCGAAGTTGTCGTGCGCGGCGTCGGTGAATTGCGGGTCGAAGGTGAAGGACCCCTTGTCATAGCCGGCGGCCTGCCACTGCGCCAGCGTGCCGGTGGCGCCGTTCGCCATCACCTGCGGCCAGGCTTGGAACAGCGCCTCGTTGGGGTCGAGGGCGGCGTAGAAGTTGCCGGTGAAGGTCCCCGCCGTCTTCGGCCCGTCGAGGGCCACCGCCCGGCCGTCGCCGGCGTCCACGATGTTCTGGGTGATGGTGTTGTTCGCCATCGGTGTGCCCTTCCAGCCGCCCCAGCCGACGCTCTGCTGCAGGCCGATCTGGGTACCCAGATTGTCGGCCAGGATGTTGTCGGTGACCGTGTTGTTCCAGCCGCCGTGCAGGAAGATACCGCCGACGTTGTCGTGGACGACGTTGCCCTTCACCGTGGTGCCGCTGGTCCAGTCGTCCAGATAGATGCCCCAGCTCACCAGCTTCGTCGGGTCGAGGAAGGTGGGGGAGACCTTGCCGTCCCAGGTCACGTTGCCGAAGGCGGTGGTGCCCGACACCTCGTTGTAGGCCACCGTGTGCCCGGCCAGATCCTGCTGGCGGTTGATCAGGTAGATGCCGCCGCCGTCGCTGGTCTCCTGGTTGGCGCCGACGATCTTGTTGTGGGTGATGGTCGCCCGGTAGGTGGCGTCGCCCGAGGCCTGGACGGAGCCGACCGCGATGGCCTTGCCCGGCGTGTCCTCGATCTGGTTGTGGGTGATGGAGACGTCGTTGCTGCCGTTGACCCACAGCGCGTCGCCGCCGTGGTCGACGGCGCTGGCGTGCTGGATCAGGTTGTCCGACACCTTGGTGAAGTTGGACCCCGCCTTGACGTAGACGGCTTCGCGCCCGGTCTCGGCGAAATGGTTGCCGGTGACGGTGCTGTTGGCGCTGCCCTCCACCGTGATGCCGTAGCCGGTGTTGGTGACGGTGTTGTTCTTGAAGGTCAGGCCGGCGGCGTTGTTGGCGTAGACCGCGTGGCCGTCCGGCGCGCCGTCGGTCAGGGTCAGCCCCTCGATCGTCACGTTCTTCGCACCACCCAGCCCGATCAGCACGGGAAGCTGCGCCGCGACGACCTTGTGCCCGGCGACCGCCCCGCCCTCCGGCTTGAACAGCACCTGATTGGAGGCCTTGTCGAAGAACCACTCCCGCGGGGCGTCGAGCTGGTCCTTGCCGTTGAACAGGTAGAAGCGGCTGCCGGCGCCGAGCGCGTCGTAGGTGCTCTGGGCCAGCGTGATGGTGTTGCTGCCGTAGTCGATGCTCTTCACCGGCACGGTCATGTTGTCGTAGCCGTGCTGGGTGAAGACGCTGACCATCAGCCCGTCCGTGCTCGAATAGGTCGGGATCGCCCCCGCCTTGAAGCCGAACTGGGTGTAGGCGTTGGCCCCGGCCTTGGTGGCGATCAACCAGCCGCCGTCGATCGGGTGGCTGGGGTCGGCGTTGGGCGTGCGGGCCACGGTCTGGCGGTCGCCGTCCATCGACAGGTCGAGCACCCCCTTCGACCCGCCGGGAAGCTGCGCGCTGTAGAGGCCGTTGCCGCGCGACACCCAGTTGTCGACCAGCGAGCCGCCATGGAAGACCGGCTTCTCGCTGCCGTAGGCGGCGAAGCGGACCCCGCTGTCCTGGCCGTCCAGCCAGAGCATGTCCTTCATGGTGTAGTCGCCGCCGCGGACGTAGGTCACGTCGATGTTCGGGTCGGCGCGCATGGCGTCGCGGGCGGCGGTCAGCGTGGCCTTCGGCCCGTCGGTGCCGTTCGCGTTGGGAGCGGCCAGCTTGCCCGACCACTTGTCGTTGCCGTTGGTCGCCACGAAGAAAGCCGGCCCGGTCGGGGCGGGGGACGGCGTGGGAGTGGGGTTCGGAGCCGGGGTCGGCGTGGACCCGCCGGTGGCGAAGAAGCTCTTGTCGGCGTCCACCACCAGCGTGCCGTTCCACCACAGTCCGGACTGGCCCTTGACCACGTCCTTCCCGTCCAGGGCACCCTTGTCGTAGGTGACGATGCTGTCGGTGGCGGCGACGGACTTGCCGTTGATGGTGACCTTGTTGACGATCAGCGAGCGGTCCTGGCCGTTCACCACGGCGTCGTTGTCATACTGGATCTGCACCTTGTGTGCTTGGTCGGGCGCCACGTTGGCGGTGAAGCTGTAGTCCTTTGCCGCGGTGCCGACCGTGCCCTCCCCCACCTTCTTGCCGTCGACCAGCAGGTTGAAATGCGCGTTGGTGCCGCCCGCCGCGATGCCCTGCGCGTTCACCACGAAAGTGGAGGAGGTCCCGGCGACCGGCGCCGCCGGTGCGGGGAAGTCGGAAGCCGGGGTGTCCACCACCAGCGTGCCGTTCCACCACATCCCGGACTGGCCCTTGACCACGTCCTTCCCGTCGAGCGCGCCCTTGTCGTAGGTGACGTTGGCGTCGGTCGGCTTGTGGGTCTTGCCGTTGATGGTGACCCCGCTGACGATCAGCGAGCGGTCCTGGCCGTTCACCATGGCGTCGTTGTCGTATTGGATCTGCACCTTGTGCGCCTGCGCCGCGGTAACCGGCACCGTGAAGCTGTAGGCGGTCGGGCTGCTGGCGTTGACGGTTGCCTGGCCCACCTCGACGCCGTCGATCAACAGGCGGAAATGCGGCCAGATGCCTCCGGCGGACTGCCCATAGGCGTTCACGACAATCTTGGCGTCGGTCTTGCCCGTGGTGGTCGAAGCCATTGGATGGTTCCCTCGCTCTTATGCTCAACGGCCGCGAGCATGGCGGGGCCGGCCGGACATTTGTGCGCCATTTTGATAACAGGCGAGGGCCACCGGGTCCGTGCTTGTATCCGCCACCGCCTATGACGGGAGAGGCGGTTGAACGGGAGTGATACGCACCAAAGCGCAGGCTCCCCCGGATTAAAGCGAAGCCTTACGTGTTGATGGCTTATACGGAACCAAGAGGCAGAGACCCCATGAAGAAGATCGCTGTTACCGCCTTCGTCGCACTGTCGCTGGCCGCCTGCCAGAGCGGCGGCAGCGGCATCGGGACCAAGCAGACGGTCGGCGCGCTCGGCGGCGCGGCGGCCGGCGGCGTGATCGGTTCGCAGTTCGGCGGCGGCACCGGCAAGCTCATCACCACCGGTGTGGGCACGCTGCTCGGCGCCTATCTGGGCAGCGAGCTCGGCCAGTCGCTCGACCGTGCGGACGAAGGCTATGCCCAGCGCGCCGCCACCCAGGCCTATGCGGCGCCGATGGGCTCGACCATCCAGTGGAACAACCCGGAGTCGGGCAACCGCGGCACCATCACCCCGATCCGCGACGGCCGCGACAACTCCGGCAACTATTGCCGCGAGTACCAGCAGACCGTCTATGTCGGCGGCAAGGCCGAGCGGGCCAACGGCACCGCCTGCCAGCAGCCGGACGGCAGCTGGCGCATCGTGTCCTAACATCCGGCGCGCCCCCTGCCCTGGCCGACCCCTCCGCAAGCTGCGGGGTCGGCGGCCGGGGCGGGAGCCCCATCACAACGCCGGGGTCATGACTCCGCAAGCGCGGTCAGCCGGATCGCCACCTGCTTGGTGTGCGGGCTGACGGCGATGATCTCCCAGGCCGCCCCGGACTCGGCGGTGTATTCCAGGAAGGCGCGGTATTCGTCCTCGCGCCACGTCCGGTTCCCGATGAACTCGTCGAAGACCAGCACCGTACCCGCCCGGAAGCGCGGCGCCAGGGCGGTCAGCACCGTTCGGGCCGACGAGTAGATGTCGCTGTCCACGTTGACGAAGCGCACCGCGCCGCCGTGGGCCGACAGGAAGGGCGGCAGCGTGTCCTCGAACCAGCCCGCGTGCAGCACCGCGTTGCCGCGCACCGGCGGCAGGCTCTTACCCGTGCTGAGCACGCCGCGCGGCGCGTTCACCCAGCCCTCCGGCAGCCCCTCGAACGAATCGAAGCCGTGCACGGTCTGCCCGGCCACGTCGGCGATCTGGTTCAGCGAGGTGCCGCGGCGCACGCCGAACTCCAGCACCAGACCGGGCACCTCCGCCCGCTCCAGCGCGAAACGCAGCAGCTCCGCCCCCACGCCGAACAGCCGGACGTCCCGCGCCAAGTGCGGGCGAATCGCCGTCACCGCCTCGACCAGCGGCAAACGCTTCGGCTGACCGGCCAGCTTCTCGGCGTGCAGCGCCCCGGCCTCCGCGTCGCGGCCCAGCAGCAGCAGGTAGGCGCACAGGAAGCCCCAGTATTTGCCCGCCGCCCCCGGACAGTCCGCGGCCCGGCGCAGGCGGCGCAGCGCGTCCTCCACGCCGTTCAGGCCGAGTGCTGCGGCGTGGCTGCCGAACCAGGCGGCGGCGTGCTCCGGATCGTCGGCCAGCCGCTCGTCGAAGACCGCCAGCGCGCCCGCGGCGTCGCCGAGATGGGCGAGGCTGACCGCCCGCTCGTAGAGGATGTCCGCCGACCGGTTCCCGGCGGCCAGCGCTTCCCCGGTCACCCGCAGCGCCTCCTCATAGAGGGCGTCGCGGCGGTAGGCGCCGGCCAGCGCCTCGTACAGGCCGGGAAAGGCAGGATCGGCCGCCGCGACCCGCTCCAGCCAGCGCACCGCCCGCAGGCGGTCCCCTCCGGCCAGCACGGCCTGGGCCAGATGGTGCAGGGTCTCCGCATGCGCCGGCTCGCGCGCCAGGGCGCGGCGTAGCGCGGCGGTGGCGGCCGCGGCGTCACGCCGGCCGAGCGCGGCCATACCGGTCAGCCGGTCGCGTTCGGCCCGGTCGCGTTCGGCGGAGCCGTCGGACTCCGGCGCCGTGTCCCGCAGCAGGCGCACCGCCTGCCGGTAATGCCGCGCCGCGATCAGGCGGCGCGCCTCGGTCAGAACCTCATCCACGGGGAAAACCTGTCGGTCGGCATGGTCGGAATGGAGCATGAGATGCCGCGCGGAAGCGGCGGGATGCAAGCCCCGCCTGCGGCCCTCGCCGGGGTGAAAAGAAAGAAATGCCCCCTTCGATATTTTTCCCTTTGACAGGGGGCCGCCTGGATTGCTATTCACCCGCTCCCGCCGGACGCTGCCGTAGCTCAGTGGTAGAGCACTCCCTTGGTAAGGGAGAGGTCGAGAGTTCAATCCTCTCTGGCAGCACCATGGGGCCGTAGCTCAGATGGGAGAGCGCCTCGTTCGCAATGAGGAGGTCAGGGGTTCGATCCCCCTCGGCTCCACCAACTTCTTCGGCGGTTGGTTGGTTGACTTGAGTAAGTTGGGTAAGGTTGAATTTAGTGCTTGCTTCGGCGGTCTTTGTTCTTTAAAAGGTCGCCAACGACGCGGGTGTAGCTCAGTTGGTTAGAGCGCCGGCCTGTCACGCCGGAGGCCGCGGGTTCAAGTCCCGTCACTCGCGCCACTTTCTTGTGGTTAGGTTAAGTTAGGTTCGGTATCTCGCGGTTTGGTCCTGTAGCTCAGCGGGAGAGCACTACGTTGACATCGTAGGGGTCACTGGTTCAATCCCAGTCGGGACCACCATTGGGGGATCGTCTAGCGGTAGGACTCCAGACTCTGACTCTGGCTACCTAGGTTCGAATCCTAGTCCCCCAACCATCTTCCTTTTCATCATCCACCGTTTTCTGGGTTTGTCGGCCATGCGCATCGCGTGGCTATACCCTTTTGCGCCGCCGCACGAAGCGCGCGCTCATCGCCCCGTCAGGACGGAAGCGACGGTACGGCGGCGATCAGCCGGCGCGTGTAGGGATGCTTCGGAGCGGCGAACAGATGGTCGCCCGGCCCCTCCTCTATGATCTTGCCGGCGGCCATCACCACGACCCGGTCGGCGATGGCTTCGACCACGGCGAGATCGTGGCTGATGAACAGGTAGGTCAGCCCGTGCCGCTCCTTCAGCGCCGCCAGGAGGCGCAGCACCTGCGCCTGCACCGACATGTCCAGGGCGGACACCGCCTCGTCGAGCACGATGATCCTCGCCCCGGCGGCGAGCGCCCGCGCGATGGCGACGCGCTGCGCCTGCCCGCCCGACAGCTCGTGCGGGTAGCGGTCCAGAATGGCGGGATCGAGGTCGACCGACCGCATCAGCTCGGCCAGCCGCCCCTCCCGCACCCCGGCGGGCACACCGGCCAGGAAGCGCAACGGCGCCGACAGGGTGCGCCGGATCGTCTTGCGCGGGTTGAGCGAGGACAGCGGGTCCTGGAAGACATACTGCACCGTCCGGCCCAGCGCCCGCGGCCCTCCGGCGGCCAGCCCGGCGAGGGGGCGCCCGTCGAGCCGGACGGTCCCGCCGGTCGGACGGCTCAGCCCGACGAGGCTGCGGGCGAGCGTCGACTTGCCGCTGCCCGACTCCCCGACGATCCCCAGAGTCTCACCGGATGCCACCCGCAGCGACACGGCTTTCAAGGCCATGACCGCCAGGCGCGAGCGCCCGAACAGGGAACGGCGCGCGGCGTAGGTCTTGACCAGACCGCGGACCTCCACCGCCCAGCCCGCCGCTGACGGGGCCGCGCGCGGCGGCGTCTCCGGGCGCCGTGACCGCCCGAGCACCGGCACGGCGGCGAGCAGGCGCCGGGTGTAGTCGTGCCGCGGCCGGGTGAGGACGCTGCGGGTGTCGCCCTCCTCGACGATTTCGCCCCGGTGCATCACGGCGACCCGGTCGCAAAGGCGGGCGATGACGCCGAAATCGTGGCTGATGAAGACAACGGCGAGGCGACGGCGTCTGCGCAGATCGTCCAACACGTCCAGAATCTCCGCCTGGACGGTCACGTCGAGCGCGGTGGTCGGCTCGTCGGCGATGATGAGTTCCGGGTCGTTGGCGAGCGCCATGGCGATGCCGACCCGCTGGCGCTGCCCGCCCGACAGCTCGTGCGGGTAGGCGTGGACGAGGCCGGCCGGGTCGGGCAGCTTCACCGCCGCGAACAGCTCCACCACCCGCCGGTCGGCTTCGGCCCGCGGCACCGGGCGATGCGCGCGCAGCGCCTCGGCCACCTGCGCGCCAACCGGCATCAACGGATGGAGCGTCGTCAGCGGGTCCTGAAAAACATAAGCGATCCGCCCGCCGCGCAACCGTTGCAGCGCCCCGACCGGCAACGCCAGCAGGTCGTCCCCATCGAACCGCACCGCGCCCCCGCGCACCACGCCCGGCGGCGAGGCAACGAGGCGCGCGATGGACAGCGCCGTGACCGACTTGCCGGACCCGGACTCGCCGATGATGCCCAGGCATTCGCCGGGAGCAACGCGCAGGTCGACGCCCTTCACCGCGTCCACCGGCCCGTTCGCCGTGTCGAAGGCCGTGCGCAGGCCGGTGACCCGCAGCAGCGCGCCGGCGTCCGGCGCTGCGTTCCCCGCATCGCTTCCGGCGGTCCGCACCACCCGCGTGGCGGCGCCCGGCGCGCCGGGGATGCCGGAGCGCAGGCGCGGGTCGAGCGCGTCGCGCAGCCCGTCGCCGATCAGGTTCATGCTCATCACGATCAGGAAGACGACCAGCCCTGGCACCGCCGCGACGTGCGGCGCGGTGATCAGCGCCTTGCGCCCCTCGCTCAGCATCGAGCCAAGGTCCGCCTGCGGCGGCTGCGACCCCAGCCCCAGGAAGGACAGGCCGGCGGTCTCCAGGATCATCCAGCCTACGGTGGTCGAGGCGGTGATGACGATCACCGGCAGGACGTTGGGCAGCACCTCGCCCAGCAGGATGCGCGTTCCGCCCATGCCGGACAGGCGCGCCGCGTCGACGAACTCCCGGCGGCGCAGGCCGGCGGTGGCGCCGCGGACGTTGCGGGCGAAGAAGGGAATGTTGGCGACCACCACGGCGTACAGCGCGTTGAGCAGCCCCGGCCCCAGCGCCGCCACGATGGCGAGCGCCAGCAACAGATAGGGAAAGGCCATCAGCACGTCGATGCCACGCATCAGCACGCCGTCCGTGCGCCCGCCCGCATAGCCGGCGACGAGGCCGATGGCCGACCCGACCAGCGCCGCGAGAAGGGAGGCCGCGACGCCGACCCCCAGGCTCAGCCGCGTCCCCCAGACCAGCCGGGCCAGCACGTCGCGCCCCAGCGTGTCGGTGCCGAGCCACGCCCCGGCGCTGAAAGGCGGCAGCAGGCGCCGCGCGGGGTCGATGGCGTCCGGGTCGGCCAGCGGCAGGACGGGCGCGGCGAGCGCGACCAGGACGATCAGCGTCAGCAGCACGAGCCCCAGCGCCGCCAGCCGGTTGCGCATCACGCGGCGCAGCAGGGCCAAGCCGTCCCTTACGGCGCCCCTCATGGCGCGATCCTCGGGTCGAGCAGCCGTTGCAGGATGTCGGCCAGCAGGTTGAACAGCACGTAGCTGGCCGTGACCACCAGCACGCCGCCTTGGACCAGCAGCACGTCGCGCGTCGCGATGGCGTTGACCAGCATGCGGCCGATGCCCGGCCACTGGAACACCGTCTCGATGTAGACGGCCCCGCCCAGGACGAAGCCCGCCTGGATGCCGATCACCGGGATCACCGTCACCATGGCGGCCCGCAGCGCGTGACCGAACACCACGCGGCGTTCCGTCAGCCCCTTGGCACGGGCGGTGCGGACGAAGTCCTGGCGCAGCACCTCCAGCATGGCCGAGCGCGTCAGCCGGGCGATCACCCCGGCGGCCACGATGGCGAGCGTCGCCGCCGGCAGCGCCAGATGCCACAGCAGGTCCGGCAGGTCGCCGCCGCCGTAGATGGAGACCATGCCGCTCACCGGCAGCAGGCGCCAGCGGACGGCGAAGACCAGGATCAGCAGCAGGCCGAGCCAGAAGGTCGGCATGGAGATCCCCACCAGGACGGCCAGAGTCACCAGCTTGTCGGCAAGGCCGAACTGCCGCACCGCGGACAGGATGCCGGCCAGCAGCCCCAGCACCGACGCCAGCACCAGCGCCGCACCGGCCAGCACCAGCGTGGCGGCGAAGCGCTCCGTCACCTCGTCGAGGACCGGCCGGTTGAGGCTGGAGGAGCGCCCGAGATCGCCCGTCACCACATTGCACAGCCACGTCGCGTAACGCACCGGCAGGCTGTGGTCGAGGCCGAGGTCCTGGCGGAGCCGCGCCACGTTCTCCGGCGTCGCGTAGGGGCCGAGGATCGCGGTCGCCGGATCGCCGGGGATCAGCGCCATGATCAGGAAGACGATCACGCTGAGCCCGAACAGCACGGGGACGAGCGCCGCGACGCGGCCGAGGATGTAAGACCCCACGGGCGCCCCCTCAGTCCTTCGACACGCGGTCGAGCCGCAGGAAGAAGGACGGCTCCAGCGCGAAGCCGCGCACCGCCGCCGTGGTGACGGCGTTCTGCTTCCAGTGCGCGACGAAGGCCCAGGGCGCGTCCTCCACGATGATCCGCTCGGCCTGCCGGTAGAGCGCCCCCCGCTCGTCCCGGTCGCCGCTGCGCCGCGCCTGTTCGAGCAGCCGGTCAAGCTCCGGGTTCGCGTAGTAGCCGGAGTTGAAGCCGCCCGCCTCCGGCAGGGCGCCGGAGCGCAGGGTCAGGTACGGCAAGGTGTCGGGATCGTTGGTCATCCAGGCCATCTCGGCCATGTCCGCCGCCTCGCCCAGACCGCCGTTCACCCGCGCCAGGAAGCTGTTCCACTCGTAAGTTTCGATGGTGACGGCCAGCCCCACGGCGGCGAGGTTCGCCTGGATCGCCGTCCCCATGGCGACGGGGTCGAGCATGCCGGACCCGCCCTCCGCCGCATAGAAAGTGAGCTTGGCCCCCTCCGCCCCGGCCTCCTTCAGCAGTGCCCGCGCCTTGTCCGGGTCGTAGGGATAGCCGGTGACCGCGGGGTCGGTGGCCCAGGCGAAGGCGGGGGCGGTCGGTCCCTTGGCGGGTATCGCCGTGCCCTGCAAAATACTGTCGGCGATGGCCCGCTTGTCGATGGCGTGGTTCACCGCCTGCCGGACCCGCCGGTCCTTCAGCGGCCCGTGCCGGGTGTTCAGGATCAGGAACCAGAGATGCGGGCCGGCCTGCTCGTGGACCCGAAAGCCATCGCCGTCGCGGAACTGGGACAGCGCGTCCGCCGGCACCTCCACCATCACGTCCAGGCCGCCGGCCAGCATCTCCATCGCGCGGGTGTTCGGGTCGCTCACCGGGCGGAAGATCACCGCGCGCAGCTTGGCCGGCGTGCCCCAATAGTCCGGGTTGCGCTCGATGGTCAGGCGCCGGCTGCCCTGCCACTCGACGAAGCGGAAGGGGCCGGTGCCGACCGGCTTTCGGCCGAATCCCCTTCCTTCCTTCAGGACGGCGGCGGGCGAGACGATCAGCCCGGTCGGGTAGGCGAGGTTCGAGAGAAAGGGCGCGAAGGGTTCCTTCAGCGTGATGCGGACCGTGAGCGGGTCCGGCGCCTCGACCCGGTCGATGGCCGCGAAGAAGAAGGCCAGCGGGAAGGGGCCGGTGTCCGCGGCGGGATGCGCCTTGTCCAGCATGCGGTCGAAGTTGAACTTCACCGCCTGGGCGTCGCAGGGGGTGCCGTCGTGGAAGGTGACGCCCGGCCGCAGCGCGAAGCGGTAGGTCAGCCCGTCGTCGGAGACGGTCCAGCGCTCGGCCAGCGCGGGCTCGACGTCCAGGGTTCCGGGACGGTAGCGGACCAACCCCTCATAGAGGTTGACCAGGATGCGGAAATCGTTGGTGGCGGTGCTGACCGCCGGGTCCAGCGACGCCGGTTCGGCGATCTGGCCGACGACCAGCACGTCCTTCGGCACCGGCGCCGCCCGGAGAGGCACGCCCGGCAGGGCGAGAAGGGCGCCGAGGAGCAAGCCCGCGAGCGCGCGTCGGATTCCGGTCATTGCGTCCCAGCCGTCGAAGTCGATCCGACCTTATCAATGCCGGGAGGCGGACGTTGTTGCGCCGCTTCCGCTCCGCCAAAGGTGCGTTGCGGATCAGTCCGGCTCGCGGCAGGCCGCGAGAACCTGTCCGCGCAGCCAGCGGTGGGCCGGGTCGGCGTCCTGCCGGGGGTGCCACATCTGCGTCACCACGACCTCGCCCAAGACAGTGGCCAGACCGGCGGGAAACGGCAAGGTGCGCACCCCGGCCACGCCCGCGGCGAGCTGGCGTTCGGACACCAGGGCGGTCAGGTCGGAAGCGCGGACGATTGCCAGGGCCGCCGGGAAGCTCGGCACCACCGCCACCACCTTGCGCGTGAGGCCCAGGGCGGCCAGCGCCTCGTCCACCCGGTCCCGCACCAGCCCGCGCCGCGAGGTCAGCACATGGCCGCAGGCGGCGTACTGTTCCGGCGTGACCGTCTCCCGCCGGGTCAGCGGGTGGCCCTCGCGCACGGCGGCGACCAGCCGGTCGCGGAGCAGGCTCTGCACCTTCAGCTCCGGCGTGGTTTCCGAATGCACCCCGATGTCGAGGTCGATCAACCCGTCGCGCAACGCCTGCGCGTCGCGGGTGCCCCGCGGCGCGAAGCGCAGCAGGACGCCGGGCGCCTCGGCGGCGACGCGGCCGACCAGCCGGGCGGCGTAGACCTCGATGAAGCTCTCGCTGGCGCGCAGGGTGAAGCTACGCTCCAGCCGGGCGATGTCGATGGCCTCCGCCGGACGCAGCACCGCGCGGACCTCCTCGGCGAGGCCGGGCACCCGCTCCCGCAGCTGGATGGCCCGCGGCGTCGGGACGAGGCCGCGCCCGGCGCGGACGAGCAGCGGGTCGCCGGTGACCGCGCGCAGGCGCGCCAGGGTGCGGCTCATCGCGGACTCGCTGAGGCCGAGCCGCCGAGCCGCCTTGACGACGCTGCCCTCCGTCAGCAGCGCGTCGAGTGCCAGGAGCAGGTTGAGATCGGGATCGGCCATGGGTGCCGAGGCTAACACAGGGCGTCCCGTGCAGGAATAACCTGCACAGGCGGCGTCTTCCGCCATGTCCGGAGGAGAGCAAAATTAATCCAATTCTTGTTGGAGACGCCAATGCCCCGTTCCACCACCGCCCGGACACCCGATTCCCCACAACCCGACGGGCTGCCCATGCCCCGCCGCGCCGTGGCCGGTGCGTCCGTCATCGCCGCGATCGTGCTCGTCGTGCTCGACGCCGCCATCGCCAACATCGCCCTGCCGACCGTCGCCAACACCCTTGATGTCGCGCCTGCCGACACCGTCTGGATCATCACCGCCTACCAGTTGGCCCTGGTGATCGCGCTCCTGCCCGTCGGCGCCCTTGGGGAGAGCCTCGGGCACCGCCGGGTGTTCGCTGGCGGGGTGCTGCTGTTCACCGCGGCCTCCGCCGGCTGCGCCCTGGCGCCGACGCTGCCCTGGCTGATCGCCGCGCGCTTCGTGCAGGGGCTGGGCGGGGCGGCGGTGATGGCGCTGGGCGTCGCTTTGCTGCGCTTCGTCTACCCGCAGCGGCTGCTCGGCGCCGCCATCGGCTGGAACGCCCTGGCCATCGCGCTCGCCTCGGCGGCGGGACCGACGATCGGGGCGGGCATCCTCGCCGTCGCCCCCTGGCCGTTTCTGTTCGCGGTCAACATCCCGGTCGGGATCGTCGTGCTGGCGACCGCCCGCGCGCTGCCCGCCGTCGAAGGCAGCAGGCGCCGCCTCGACCCCGCCAGCGTCGCCCTCAACGCCGGCTTCTTCGCCGCCCTTGTGATGGGGGCCGAGACCGTCGCGGCGCAGCCCCTGCGCGGCGGCGCGCTGCTGCTGGCCGCGGCGCTCTGCCTCGCCGGGCTGGTGCGGCGCGAGAGGAACCGCGAGGCGCCGCTGGTCCCGCTCGACCTGCTGCGGGTGCGCTCCTTCCGCCTGTCGGTGATCGCCTCCGTCCTCTGCTTCACCGGCCAGATGGCCGCCGCCGTGGCCCTGCCCTTCTACCTGCAGCACGGACTCGGCCAGGGCATCGTCACGGCGGGGCTGTTCCTGGTGCCGTGGCCGCTGGCGACCGCCGTCGCCGCCCCCATCGCCGGCCGGCTGTCCGACCGCGTCGGCACGGGCTGGCTGTGCGCGGTGGGCGGCCTGCTCCTCGCCGCCGGCCTCGCTTTGGCGGCGGTCTGGCCGCTGGAGGAGGACCCGCGGCCGCTGCTGGTCTTCATGGTGATGTGCGGTTTCGGCTTCGGGCTGTTCCAGACGCCCAACAACCGCAATATGCTGCTGACCGTGCCCAAGGCGCGCAGCGGCGCCGCCGGCGGGATGCAGGGCACCGCGCGTCTGGTCGGGCAGACCGTCGGCGCGGTGCTCATGACCGTGCTGTTCTCCTTCCTGACCGGCCCGGAGGCGGCGCCGCGCCTCGGCCTCGCCCTGGCCGCCGCCCTCACCCTGGCGGGCGGCCTGACCAGCCTGCTGCGCGTTCCAGCGAAAGGTGCAGCGGAGGCCGTGGAGGCGCCAGCCCTCCGGTGATCGTCAGCCGCGCCGCGCGGCCTCGATCGCGGCGACGTCGATCTTCGTCATGCCCATCATCGCTTCGAAGGCGCGCCTCGCTTCCTCGCCGCCAGCCGCCAGCGCCTCGGTCAGCACGCGCGGCGTGATCTGCCAGGAGACGCCCCAGCGGTCCTTGCACCAGCCGCAGGCGCTTTCCTGCCCGCCGTTGCCGACGATGGCGTTCCAGTAGCGGTCGGTCTCCTCCTGGTCGTCGGTGGCGATCTGGAACGAGAAGGCCTCGGTGTGTGTGAACGTCGGCCCGCCGTTGAGGCCGAGGCAGGGAATGCCGGCGACGGTGAACTGGACCGTCAGCACGTCGCCCGCCTTGCCGGACGGGTAATCGGCGGGCGCGCGGTGAACGGCCCCCACCGCGCTGTCGGGAAAGACCGTGGCGTAGAAGCGGGCCGCGGCCTCCGCGTCCTTGTCGTACCAGAGGCAGATGGTGTTCTTGACGGTCGTCATGGCGTGTCCCTTCCCTGTCGGTGCGTTGCCGATGCGCGTGAGGATACGCCCCCGCCCTTGTTGACGGGAAGGTTGCAATCCCTTTCGCAGAGGTGGCCCATGAGCGACCCGAAGAAGCCGGACGACGCCGGCATGCATCCCCCGCGCAGCTACGACCCCGACAGCCAGAAGCCGGCCAGCGACCGTGACGAGGCCGCGCCCGGCACGCCGGGAACCGGCGAGGACATCGACCCGAAGACCGGCGAGACCTTCACCGAGGGCATCGGCGGCGCCTGATCAACACTTACCCGCCCAGCCCTCATCGTCCGGCGGCTAAAGCCTGCATGGTCACGCGGGCGGCGCTGGCGATGTGCTCGTCGTAAAGCTGGCGCGTGCGCACCGTGTCGCGGGCGGTCATCGCCTCGAAGATCTCGCGGATTTCGCGGATCGTGTTGGGCAGCCGCCCCGGCTCGGCCAGCGACACCCCGCGCAGAAGCTGGATGCGGTTGTGCAGAGCCTTGAGGATCTGCGCCATCGTCGGGTTGCCGCAGCCGGCGATCAGCGTGTCGTAGAACATGGTCTTCGCCGTGCGGATGCGCGACGGCACGCCTTCCACCGCCGCCGCCTCGAAGGCCGCCATGGCGTCGGCGAGGTCCGCCCACTGCTCCGGGCTGGCCCGGGCGACGAACTCCGCCGCCGCGAGGCTCTCCAGCGCCCCGCGCACCTGATAGATCTGCCGGACATCCTCCGCCGTCAGGGTCACCACCTCCAGCCCGCGCTGGGGCACGTTGTGGACCAGCCCCTCCGCCTCCAACTGGCGCAGCGCCTCCCGCAGGATCGGACGGCTGACCTGCAACGTCTCGCACAGCTCGCGCTCGACCAGCCGGTCGCCGGGGGAATAGCGCCCGTCGGCGATGGCCGCGCGCAGCAGGTCGATCACCTGCTGGCGCAGGGGAGCGGCGACGCGGACAATATTTATCGGCAAATTTGACATAAAATTTCTCTTCTTGTCAGACAGTATGACGAACTGCTTGCGCCACACTACCACCTTCGATTAGCATACGTATCAACGGCGGTCCAAAGCGGCCAACGCCACACCCACCACACCATATCATCACCTCGCACACAGGAGGCAGGCGTGCAGCGGAGTGCACAAGCGAGCGCCGATTCAAAAAGCGCCGGCGAGCCTGCGGCGGCGTCCGACCCCAACCGGCAGAGGCGCCGCGAGCGGCTGCTGCAAATCGGCACGCTGGTCCTGCTGCTCGCCGTCTGGGAATTCGCGGCGCGCGACGCGAACAAGCTGCTGGTCGCCGTGCCCAGCGACATCGCCATCGCGACCTGGGAGCTTCTGCTGAACGGCGAGCTGCTCTCGGCGACGCTGGACAGCATGTCGACCTTCGTCCTGGGCTTCGTCATCGCCTCGGTCATCGGCATCGTGGTCGGCTTCGCGATGGGCACCAACCGCACGGTGGAGGTGATCCTCGATCCCTACATCAACGCGCTCTACGCCATGCCGCTGGTGGCGCTGATCCCGATCCTGATGCTGTGGGTGGGCATCGGCTTCCTCGCCAAGATCACCATCATCATCCTGTTCGCGGTCTTCCCGGTGATCATCAACACGGTCACCGGCGTGAAGAACGTGGACCGGCATTACCTGGACATCGGCAAGGCCTTCATGGCCTCGCGGTTCATGGTCTACCGCCGGATCATCGCGCCCTATGCCCTGCCCTACGTGGCGAGCGGCCTGCGCATCGCGCTCGGCCGCGGCATCATCGCGATGATCGTGGCGGAGTTCCTGACCTCCATCTCCGGCCTCGGCGGCCTGATCATCAACTACACCAACGCGTTCGAGACGGCCAAGGCCTTCGCCCCGGTCCTGGTGGTGGCCCTGCTCGCCAACGCGCTGACGGTTCTCGTTCAAAAGGTCGAAGAGCGTTTCGGCCGTTGGCGCCGCCGCTGAGCGGCGCGCCTCCCCCACACCCCACGCGCCCCACACCACACCGGATTGAGGAAGGAAGAGGGATCATGAGCATGATGTCCCGTTCGCTGAAGGCCGCCCTGCTGGCGGGTGCCTTCTCCGTGGCGATGAGCACCGCCGCGCTCGCCGCCGACGCGCTGAAGATCGGCATGCCGGCCAAGATGTTCCTGAACCTCGTCGAGTTCGTCGCGCAGGACCAGGGCTTCTACGAGAAGAACGGCCTGACGGTGGAGCTGGTGCACATCGCCGACAGCTCCATCCCCGTGCGCTCCCTGATCGCCGGGGAGCTGGACATCAGCCAGGCCGGCATGTCGGAGACGCTGGCGGCGGCCGACAAGGGCGGCACGCTGAAGACCATCGGCGGCGTCCACACCGGCCTGCACTACGCCTTCTACGCCAACGCCGCGTCGGGCGTGAAGGACGTCACCGACCTGCCCGGCAAGAAGGTCGGCATCTCCTCCCCCGGCTCGCTGCCGCACGTCGTCATCACCGCCCTGATGCGCCAGGCCGGCATGAGCGAGGACCAGATCAAGTCGGTCCAGTGGGTCTCGCTGAAGGGCTCCTCGGCCCGCATCAACGGCATCCTGACCGGCACCATCGACGCGACCGTCTCCAACTACGACCCGAAGGCCGCGCACGACAAGAACGCCAAGGTGCTGTTCGTCGTCTCCAAGAAGCTGCCCAACTACGTGATGACCCCCTGGGACGTCAACGACGCGACCATCGCCAAGAAGCGCGACGTGCTGAAGCGCTTCGTCAAGGCGGAGTTGGAGGCGACCCGCTGGATCTTCGACAACGAGAAGGGCGCGCTGGACGTCGCGAAGAAGCACTTCGACTACAACGACGAGCAGCTCGCCGAGTTCTACGAGTTCTACAAGCTCGGCGGCATCTGGAACCCGAACGGCACCGTCACCGCCGATCAGGCCAAGTACATGCAGGAGCTGAACGTCGAAGGCGGCCTGCAGAAGGCCGTCCACCCGGCCGAGAAGGTGCTGGACACCAGCATCGTCCAGGAAGTGCTGGCGGACATCGGCACCTACAAGCCGTAAGCCCGCCGGGGCCGGCGGCGCACCCGCCGGCCCTTCCCCCTTTCCCAACCTCGCCCGCCGTCCCGCTTCAAGACCCGGTGCCGTCCCATGCCCAAGCTGTCCGTCCGCAACCTGACCAAGCGTTTCCCGGTGTCCGGAGGGCCGTCGATGACGGCGCTCGACGGCGTCGACCTGGACGTGGAGGAGGGTGAGTTCATCGCCTTCGTCGGGCCCAGCGGCTGCGGCAAGACCACGCTGCTGCGCATCATCCAGGGGCTGGAGACGGCGACCAGCGGCGAGATCCGCATCGACGGCAAACCGGTCACCGGCCCCGGCCACGACCGCGGCTTCGTCTTCCAGCAATACGGCCTGCTGCCCTGGCTGACCGCCGCCCAGAACATCGGCTTCGCGCTGGAGGCCAAGGGCATCCCCGCCGCCCGCCACGGCGAGACGACGGAGCGCGTGCTCGCCACCGTCGGGCTGAAGGGCTTCGGCGACCGCTTCCCGCACCAGCTGTCCGGCGGCATGCAGCAGCGCGTCGGCATCGCCCGCGCCCTGGCGATCGAGCCGGAGATCATGCTGCTCGACGAGCCGTTCGGCGCGCTCGACGCGCTGACCCGCGAGATTTTGCAGAACGAGATGCTCGGCCTGACCGAGCGCATGGGCAAGACGATCCTCTTCGTCACCCACAGCGTGGACGAGGCCGTCTGCCTCGCCGACCGGGTGGTGGTCATGTCGCCCCGCCCCGGCCGCATCCGCGAGATCGTGCCCATCGACATCCCGCGCCCGCGCGCCAGCCTGGGCGAGGCGCTGCGCGACACGCCGGAATACGTCGCCAAGCGGCACCAGCTGTGGACCCAGCTGATGGATCTGGTCTGAGCGCCCCCCTTCTCCGGAACCCAGGAGGTCCCATCGTGTCGGTCACCCCTGACGATCACGAGTGGCAGTACAACCCCCGCCATTCCGTTCCCGACTTCGCGCGCCACGCCGCGCGCGCCGCCGAGCTGAGCCGCGCCGCTCGGGAACGGAACGCCGGACGGTACGACATCGCCTATGGCGACAGCCCGCTGTCCACGCTCGACGTGTTTCCGGCGAACGCGCCCGGCGCCCCGCTGCACGTCTTCCTGCACGGCGGCTACTGGCGCGGGCGGGACAAGGCCGACTACAGCTACGTCGCCGACGCGCTGGTGCCGCGCGGCGTCACGACCGTGGTCATGAATTACGACCTGTGCCCGGCCGCGACCCTGCCGGAGATCGCGCGGCGCACCCGCGAGGGCCTGCGCTGGATCCACCGCAACGCGGCCTCGCTGGGCGGCGATCCCGACCGCCTCACCGTGTCGGGCCATTCCGCCGGGGCGCATCTGATCGCCATGGCGCTGGCCGAGGACGCCGGGGCCGACCGGCTGGAGGATGGCGCCATCAAGGCCGCCGTCCTGATCAGCGGCATCTACGAGCTGGAGCCGGTGCTGGGCATCACCGTCAACGAGACCATCGGGCTGCGCCCGGAGATGGTCGACGGGGTCAGCCCAATGCGCCACCCGCCATCCACCGCCACGGCCCTGACGGTCGTCGTCGGTTCGGCGGAGACGCCCGCCTGGATCGCCCAGTCGCGCGACTTCGCCACGCTGTGCCGGGGCCGCGGCTCGCGCTGCACCCACCACACGCTGGCCGGGGAGGATCACTTCTCGATCATGGCACGGATGGAAAAGCCGGACGACGCGCTGTCGCGGCTGGTGCTCGACGCCGCGGGAGTAAAAGAATGATCGTCATCGATGAAACCGCCGCCCGCCGTCTGGTCTCCCCCGCCGACGCCATCGACGCCATGGAGATGGCCTTCCGTGAGGTCTCGCGCGGGCAGGCGCGCAACTTCCCGGTGGTGCGCGAACGGCTGCTGCCGGGGCCGGACGTCTACGGCATCAAGGCCGGCGGCGACCTCGCCATCGGGCTGCTCGGTCTGAAGATCGGCGGCTACTGGACGGGCAACCGCGCCCGCGGCCTGACCAACCACCAGTCCACCACCGTGCTGACCGACCCGGAGACCGGCTGCCCGACGGCGCTGGTCAGTTCCAACCACCTGACCGGGCTGCGCACCGCCGCCGCCTGCGCCATCGGCATCCGCGAGCTGGCCCGGCCCGACGCCCGGGTGCTCGCCCTGATCGGCACCGGCGGGCAGGCGGCGCACCATCTGGAGGCGGCGCTGCTGGTGCGCCGCTTCGACCGCATCCTGGTGGCCAACCGCGACCGCGCGCGGGCCGAGGAGTTGGCCGCCTCCTTCGCCGGGCCGGTCCCCGTCGAGGTCGTGGACGCCGAGACCGCGGCGCGCAATGCCGACGTCCTCATCACCCTGACCACGGCGCGCGAGCCGGTGGTCCAGGCCGGCTGGGTCCGCCCCGGCACGCACATCGGCGCCATGGGCGCCGACACCGTCGGCAAGCAGGAGCTGGACCCGGCGATCCTGCTCGGCGGCGCCGTCTGGGTGGACGACTGGGCGCAGGCCTCGGCGCTCGGCGAATGCCAGCACGCGGTCGCCCATGGCCTGACCCGCGAGACCATCCGCGGCACGCTGTGCGATGTGCTGGAGGGCAAGGCGCCCCGCCGCGCCCACGCGGACGAGATCACCGTCTTCGATTGCACCGGCATGGGCATCCAGGATCTGGCGATCGCCGCCTGGGCCGTCCGCGCCGCCGAAGCTGCCACCGCCGCCGGCGACGCCGGCTTACCCATCCACCGCATCGATTTAGCGCGCTGACCCGCAAGAGGGCGCGACCGAGGCCGACATGCAGTTGAAGAATGTGCGGATCGCCGGGAAGATTCTCGGCATCGTCGTGGTGCTGGGCACCGTATCGGTGTCCACCGCTTTGGTCAGCGGCTACGGCCTCGCCACGCTCGGCGGGGAGCTGAACCGGGTCGAGGAGGCGGGTCGCGAGGCGACGCAGGGCGCCCGGCTGAACCGCTATCTGGTCGAGCTGAGCCGCGCCGAGTACCAGATGGGCGCCAACCCGGCCAGCGTCGCCACCATCGAGGCCGTCGTCGCCGACCGCAAGGCCGAGGTCCGCGCCCACCTGGAGCACGCCCGCGCCGCCGCCGACGCGCAGCAGCGCCCCCTGCTGGACGGCATCGAGACACAATACGCCGCCTATGTCAGCAGCCTGGACGCCACGGTGGCGGCGGCGAAGAAGCACGCCGATATGGGCATCACCTACGCCCGGCGCGAGGTGCTGAACAACGTGTCCGGCAGCCAGGAGCAGGTGGAGGCGCTGATCCGCGCCGTCCAGGACTACAACGGCCTCACCGTCGCCAAGACGGCGCGGATTTCCGAGGAGGCGGAAGCGCTGGCCAACCGGACCACCTGGCTGATCGCCGCGGTCGCCCTGCTCGGCATCCTCGCCAGCGGCCTGATCGGGCGCTGGCTGTCGGCGCGCGGCATCGTCGGCCCCATCGTCGAGGCGGTGTCCTGCCTGCGCCGTCTGGCCGGCGGCGATCTGGCGGTGGTCATCACCGGCGCCGACCGCCGCGACGAGGTCGGTGACATCGCGCGGGCGCTCGCCGTCTTCAAGGACAACGCGCTCGACCGCCAGCGCATCCAGGAGGAGCAGGAGGCCGAGGCCCGGCACAAGCTCGACCGCGCCGAGGCGGTCGGCGCCACCATCCTGCGCTTCGACCGCGAGGTCGGCGAGGCCCTGCATGTGATGAAGGACGCCGCCGCCGCGCTGGAGGCCACCGCCAATTCCCTGTCCGCCGGGGCGGAGCAGGCGTCGGAACGGATGACCGTCGTCGGCGCCGCCGCCGAGCAGACCGCCGCCAACGTCCAGACGGTCGCCGCCGCGACGGAGGAGATGACCTCCACCGTACAGGAGGTGTCCCGCCAGATGAACGAGGCGCGCGGCTTCGCCGACGAGGCGACGCGGCAGGCCCAGCAGGCCCAGGAGCGGGTCGGCGCCCTGACCGAATCCGGCCAGCGCATCAACGAGGTGATCGACCTCATCCAGGGCATCGCCAGCCAGACCAACCTGCTGGCGCTCAACGCGACCATCGAGGCCGCCCGCGCGGGCGAGGCCGGCAAGGGCTTCGCCGTGGTGGCGAGCGAGGTCAAGCAGCTCGCCAACCAGACGGCGCAGGCGACCGACGAGATCCGCGGTCAGGTCGGCGCCATGCAGGAGACCATCGGCGGCGCCGTGTCGGCCATCCAGACCATCGCCACGGTGATCTTCCGCCTGAACGAGATGGCCACCGCCGTCGCCGCCGCCGTCGAGCAGCAGGGTGCCGCCACCGCCGAGATCGGCCGCAACGCCGTCCAGGCGGCGCAGGGCACGGCGGAGGTGACCGGGACCATCGGCACGCTGCGCATCGCCTCCGAATCGACGGCCGCCGGATCGGCGCAGGTCCTGCAATCCGCCCGCGAGGTGGCCGGCCGCGCCGTGGCCCTCAAGGGCAGCGTCGACGCCTTCATCGCCGAGGTGAAGACGGCCTGATCGTGTCCTCCAATCAATCGGCCGTGATCAATCGGTTGAGCGGCGCGCCGGCAACCGCCAGAATGCGGCGGGCGAGACGACCGGCGGCCTCCGCCGGTTTCCCTCCTGTGGGCTTTACCGCAGGACCGGTTGGGAGAGGATCACGATGACGGTTGACGGCGCGGCTCGGACCATGAGCTTTGGGTCACTCTATCGCCATGGGATGGCCCGGGTCGCCGCCTGCACGACGCCCTGCACCATCGCCGACCCCATGGCGAACGCCGCGGCGGTGCTGGACAGCGTGCGGGAGTGCGACGACCAGGCGGTCGCCGTCGCGCTGTTCCCCGAGCTGGCGTTGTCCGGCTACGCCATCGACGACCTGTTCCTTCAGGACTGCCTGCTCGACGCCGTGGAGAAGGCCGTCACCCACCTCGTGGAGCAGTCGCGCAATCTGATGCCGCTGATCCTCGTCGGCGCGCCGCTGCGCCACGCCGGCCGGGTCTACAACACGGCGGTCGCCGTGCATCGCGGCCGGCTGCTGGGCGTCGTGCCGAAGGTCCATCTCCCCAATTACCGGGAATTCTACGAGCGCCGCCATTTCGCGTCCGGCGCCGGCACCGAGGGCGGGACGATCCGCATCGGCGCCCAAGACGGTGTCCTCGACGCCCCCTTCGGCCCCGACCTGCTGTTCCAGGCGGACGACCTGGACGGGCTGGTCGTCCATGCCGAGGTCTGCGAGGACCTCTGGGTCGCCGTCCCGCCCAGCTCCGGGGCGGCGCTGGCCGGGGCGACGGTGCTGGCGAACCTGTCGGCCAGCAACATCACCATCGGCAAGGCGGAGACCCGCCGCCTGCTCTGCCAGTCGCAATCGGCGCGCTGCATCGCCGCCTATCTCTACTCCTCCGCCGGGGCCGGGGAATCGACCACCGATCTGGCCTGGGACGGGCAGGCGTCGATCTTCGAGAACGGCGAGACGCTGGTCGAGACCGAGCGCTTTCCCAAGGGCGCCCAGATGGCCGTCGCCGACGTCGACCTCGACGTGCTGCGCCAGGAACGGCTGCGCATGGGCACCTTCGACGACAACCGCCGCCTGCACGGGACGGCCTTCCGCCGGGTCGCCTTCCGCGTCGATCCGCCCGGCGGCGACGTCGGGCTGCGCCGCAATGTCCCCCGCTTCCCCTTCGTCCCGGCGGCGCGGGAACGGCTGGAGCTGGACTGCTACGAGGCCTACAACATCCAGGTCGCCGGGCTGGTGCAGCGGCTGCGGGCTACGGGCATGCCGCGCATCGTGATCGGCGTGTCGGGCGGGCTGGATTCCACCCACGCCCTGATCGTCGCCGCCCGCGCCATGGACCTGCTCGACCGGCCGCGCACCGACATCCTCGCCTTCACGATGCCGGGCTTCGGCACCAGCGACAAGACCAAGGGCAACGCGCTGCGCCTGATGAGCGCGCTCGGCGTGTCTCACCACGAACTCGACATCCGGCCCGCCGCCAACCAGATGCTCAAGGATATGGACCACCCCTTCGCCCGCGGCGAGGCGGTATACGACGTGACCTTCGAGAACGTCCAGGCGGGTCTGCGCACTGACTACCTGTTCCGCCTCGCCAACCAGCGGGGCGGCATCGTGCTGGGCACCGGCGACCTGTCGGAACTGGCGCTGGGCTGGTGCACCTACGGCGTCGGCGACCAGATGGCCCATTACAACGTCAATTCGGGCGTCCCGAAGTCGCTGATCCAGCATCTGATCCGCTGGGTGATCGGTTCCCGCCAGTTCCAGGACGAGGTTCTGGGCACGCTGGGCGACATCCTGGCGACCGAGATTTCGCCCGAGCTGGTCCCCGCCGGCAGCGACCGCGCCCTGCAGAGTTCGGAGGCCGTCGTCGGCCCCTACGAGCTTCAGGACTTCCACCTGTTCCACACGCTGCGCTACGGGCTGCGCCCGTCGAAGATCGCCTTCCTCGCCCTGCACGCCTGGTCCGATCCGGCGCGCGGCGACTGGCCGGCGGGCTATCCGGTGGAGAAGCGCAGCGCCTACACGCTGGCCGAAATCCATTCCTGGCTGCGCGTCTTCATCCAGCGCTTTTTCGGCTTCAGCCAGTTCAAGCGCTCGGCCATGCCCAACGGGCCGAAGGTGACGGCGGGCGGCTCCCTGTCGCCGCGCGGCGACTGGCGCGCGCCATCCGACGGCAACGCCCGCATTTGGCTGGAGGAGCTGGAGCGCGAGGTGCCGAAGGAGTAATCGCTACTCCGCAGCGCCGGTCCGTTCGTTCATCACCAGCCGCCCGGCCGGCCAGGAGCGGACCAGCCCGGCGGCGCGCAGTTCCGGCAGGGCGCGGGCCACCGCGTCGTGCGAGAGGCCCGTCGCCTCGACCAGCGCCGGCCCCGATTTCGCCCCGTCCGCCAGGGCGCGCAGCACCGCCGCGGTCGGTGTCCCATCCTGGGCGAGTGCGGCCTCGCTGCGGGCGGGCCGGTTCGCCCGGCCGGCGGCGACCAGCGCGGCGATGGCGCGAAGCTGCCCCAGCCGGTGCATCGCGTCGGGGCTGCGGTCCTCGCGCAGCGCCAGCGCCGTGTGGCAGCGGGCAACCTCCCGCGCCAGGGCGGCGAGGTTGGCAACCCGATCCTGCACGAGGCACAGCGCCGCCTCTTCCGCCAGCGTGTCCAGATCGGCGTCGGCCTCGTCCCAACGGCCGGCCGCGACGGCGTCCCGGATATCGTCGGCCAGGGTCCGATACGCCTCCCCGCTCATGGACAGCCCTCCGTGTTCAGCTCCGGCCAACGTTGCGGCTCCCAGCGCGCCGCGACGCAGCCGGGCTCCGGTGCGTCGATGGGAAGCGACAGCCGGCGGATGCGCGAGGATTGCGCCGGATCGGCGCGCGGCTGGAAAAACAGCGCGACCCCGCAGTCGGTGATGCGCTTGTCCTCCTCCCCGTCGGCGTCGCAGACACGGTTGAAGCGGTGCGAAAAGGCCATGCTGTTCGCCACCACCACCCGGCAGGACCCGGCGCGCGAGGACTCGTCGCCGGCATGGGCCTGCCACCGCTCCTCCGTCAGGCCGGCGTCCATCACCGGGGTGACGATCCAGTCCAGCAGCTTGGCCCGGCACAGCCACGCCGCCGGCCGCTCGCGCCCAAGGTCCTCGCAGATCATCACCGCCAGCCGGCCCATGTTGGGCAGCTCGACGACGATGACGCCGTTCCCCGGCGCAATGAACTCCTTCGCTTCGTCGAGCAGCCTCCCATCCGGGCCGCGCACGTCGTAGGAGCGGCACTGGTCGGCGTCGAGGTCCCAGCAGTGCAGCTTGGTCTGGCGAAAAATCTCGGCCCCCGTCCGGTCGAGAAGGACCGCCGTGCTGCGCGGCTTCCCTTCCCCCTCCCCGTCCTGACGGACGCCGACGAGGACATAGCGGATCGGCCCGTCCACGGCCTGCCGCCGCACCGCCGCCTGGATGGTGTCGAGCGTCGCGGCATCGGCGGTAACCTCGGGAAAGACGACGATGGTCGCCCCTTCGGCGGCCAGCGCGTCGATGGCCGACGCCGCGCGGGCGCCGAGATCGCCGGGAACCGCGGCGTACCAGTCCGCACCGTCCTGGGAAAAGGTCCGCAGGGCGAGGTCGTCCTCGGCCAGGGCGAGCGGAACGACGCCGACAATGGGCGTCCATTCAGGATCGCTGGGGCACTGGTCGGCGACCTCGGCAACGCGGTGGAAGGCCAGCGAGACGGGCCGTTCGCCGTCCTCACCGTGGGGGCACTCCGCCGCGAGGGTCGGCGGCAGCAGGAGCAGGGTTTGGAAGAGGTCGGCCACATCGAAGGACTCGCGCAGGGGCGTGACCTCCCGGATGTTCACCGAGCGGTCGAACAGGCCGGGCCGCAGGATGAGCTGGCCGTCGGCAACGTCGCTGTTGAAGCGCCCGTGCCGCTTGTACCATTGCCGCGCCCGCAGATGACCATCGGACAGGGCGGGTCGCGACAGGACGCGTGAGGCCAGCGGCGCGAACCATTGGTCGATGGCCTGGGCCGCCAGCACACACCGGTCCAGTGGCTTTCCCTCGTCGGACGTGTCGATCCAAGACTTGAGAGCATCGGCGCCGTCGTCAGCCTCGAACAGCGCCATCAGCCGACGCAGAGCAGCACCCGCATCGTGCGGCGCGAATTCCAGGCGCAGCACGGCGCGCTCGGTCTCCTTCGGGTCTTGATCCAGTTGGTGCCGCAGCGCAACGAACAGATCAGCCAGATGCATGCCTTCAACCACGCAATGCGACGGGACGGAGCGGGCGCGACGGGAGCTATCGGCATCCCCTCTCCCCGGAGGGGAGGGGGCTAGGTCACCTCAAGCACCCAAGCCCATCCTGTTGAACAGCACGGCGGCGGCTTGGTTTCGCGGTTACGTTGTCGAGCGGGGACCGCTCCCGGCCCCAGGTCGCCCCGCCGCGGCATCCCTTTTGACAAGGAACGAAATGGGGTTAGCCGCCCTCTCGCTTAGCGATGCATTAACCATGATCGCCTGACCATCGCTCTCAGACAGCGTGCCTCGACGAGGCGAACCAGGGGAGCGTGGCTCATGACGGGACGGGTGCTTGGCGGAGTGTTGGCCGCTTGGGTGTTGTGGAGCGGTGCCGCCGCCGCGTCGGCGCTGTGCCCGGTCCCGCCCGGTGCCGATTCAGCCGCCGCCGGACTGGCGCACAGCCGGGCCGCCCTGGCCGCCGGTCACCCGCTGACCGTCGTCGCCATGGGGTCGTCCAGCACGGAAGGCGTCGGGGCCACCACCATCACCGCCACCTACCCCGCCCAGCTCGACGCCATTCTGGAGCAGCGTCACGCCGCCTCGGCCATCCAGGTCCTGAACAAGGGCATCGGCGGCGAGACGGCGGGAGCCAACCTCGTCCGCTTCGACAAGGACGTGCTGGCCGCCAAGCCGGACCTCGTGGTCTGGCAGGTCGGGACCAACGACAGTTTCCAGAAGGTGCCGCTCGACGCCTTCGCCGCCACCCTGCGCGACGGCATCGCCCGCATCCGCAAGACCGGCGCGGACGTCATCCTGATGAACCCGCAGTCCTTCCCTGGCGAGGCCAAGGTCGACTCCTACCCCGCCTACGCATCCACCGTGGTGGCGCTCGCCCGCGAACTCGACGTGCCGGTGCTCGACCGCTACCGCATCATGGCGTGGTGGCTGGAAAGCCGGCACTTCGCCGCCGATCAGGTGCTGAGCACCGACGGCCTGCACCTGAAGGACCTCAGCTACCGCTGTCTGGCGGAGTTCGTCGCCGACATGATCGACACCCCGCGGGTGGTCAGCGAGAAGACCGCGGCGCGCTGAGCCCACAGCATACGTTCCCAGGCAAGGGCGCCGGCGGTCATGCCACCGGCGCCCTTATGCTGTCACACGACCAGTTGCGCGCCGAGGAACTGCCGGAGTTCCGGGGTGCGGGGGTTGCCGAAGACCTCCTCGGGCGGGCCGATCTCGTGCACGCGGCCCTGGTGCATGAAGACCACACGGTCGCAGACCTCGCGGGCGAAGCGCATCTCGTGGGTCACCATCATCAGCGTCATGCCGTCGGCGGCCAGCTCCTTCACCACCGCCAGCACCTCGTTCACCAGCTCCGGGTCGAGGGCCGAGGTGATCTCGTCGCACAGCAGGGCCATCGGCTGCATGGACAGTGCCCGCGCGATGGCGACGCGCTGCTGCTGCCCGCCGGAGAGCTGGTCGGGGTAGGCGTCGAACTTGTGGCCCAAACCCACCCGCTCCAGCATGCGGCGGGCCATCGCCTCCGCCTCGCGCGCCGGCGTCTTCTTGACGACCATCTGCGACAGCATGACGTTGCGCCCCGCCGACAGGTGCGGGAACAGGTTGAACTGCTGGAAGATCATGCCGACCTTCAGCCGCAGCGCCTTCAGGTGCAGGTCGTCGTTGATGAGCTGGGCGCCGGCCACCATGATCGAGCCGTCGTCGATCATCTCCAGCCCGTTGACGCAGCGCAGAAGCGTGCTCTTGCCCGAACCGCTCTTGCCGATGATGGCGACGACCTCGCCGCGCTCGACGTCCAGGTTGATCCCCTTCAGGACTTCGACGTCGCCGAAGCGCTTCTTCACCTCAGTGATCGCGATGAGCGACATTGAGCTTCCTTTCCAGAATCTGGCTGCTCTTGGACAGGGGCCAGCACAGCGCGAAGTAGATCAGGGCGACCAGCCCATAGACGGTGAAGGGTTCGAAGGTCGCGTTGGTGACGACCGTGCCGGCCTTGGACAGCTCCACGAAGCCGATGATCGAGGTCAGCGCCGTGCCCTTCACCACCTGCACGGAGAAGCCGACGGTGGGCGGGACGGCGACGCGCACCGCCTGGGGCAGGATCACGTAGCGCATCTGCTGGACGTAGCCCATGCCGAGGCTGGCCGACGCCTCCCACTGGCCGCAGGCGACCGATTCCACGCAGCCGCGCCAGATTTCCACCAGGAAGGCCGCCGTCCACAGGATCAGCGCCAGCCCGGCGGCCAGCCAGGCCGGAACGTCGATGCCGAACAGGCCGAGCCCGAAGAAGGCGAGGAAGAGCTGCATCAGCAGCGGCGTGCCCTGGAACAGCTCGACATAGCCCTGGACGAAGATCCGTCCGGCCCGCGCCTTGCCGATCCGCAGGTAGAGCAGCGCCATCCCCAGCAGACCGCCGCCGACGAAGGAGACCAGCGAAAGAACGACCGTCCAGCGCGCCGCCAGCAGCAGGTTGCGCAGGATGTCCCACAGGGTGAAGGTCATCATCGCGCGGCCCTCCGTGGGAACAGCATCCGCCCGACGCCGCGCAGCGCCTGCCGCAGCGCCAGCGCCAGCAGCAGATAGAGGCCGGTGGTCAGGAAATAGCTCTCGAAGGCGCGGAAGGTCCGCGACTGGATGAAGTTGGCGGCGAAGGTGATGTCCTCCGCCGCGATCTGCGACACCACCGCCGAGCCGAGCATGACGATGACGATCTGCGACGACAGCGCCGGCCAGATCCGTTGCAGCGCCGGGATCAGGACGACGTGGCGGAAGGTTTCGAACCGCGTCATGGCGAGGCTGGCCCCGGCCTCGAACTGGCCGCGCGGGGTGGCCTCGATGCCGGCGCGGATGATCTCGCCGCTGTAGGCGCCGAGGTTGACGACCATCGCCAGAACCGCCGCCTGGAACTCGGTCATCTGCACGCCGAGCGACGGCAGACCGAAAAAGATGAAGAAGAGCTGGATCAGGAAGGGCGTGTTGCGGATCAGCTCGACATAGGCGACGACCGGCGGGCGCAGCCAGCGCGGGCCGAGCGACCGCGTCCAGGCGCAGGCGATGCCCAGCGCCACCCCGAACAGCGTGCCGATCAGGGTCAGTTCGACCGTCGTCACCAGACCCTTCAGGATGACGGGCCAGTATTCGGCGATCCACGAATAATCGAAGCGGTAGGTCATGCGGCCCTCCGGTCAGCCCTCCGTACGCCGGGACGCCGCGGTGGCCGAAGCCGCCCGCGCCGCCCCGGCCCTATGGTCGTCAGAGGTCCTTCGGCAGGTCGGCGGACAGCCACTTCTGCGCGATGGCGTTCAGCGAGCCGTCGGCCTTGGCCGCCGCCAGGATGCCGTTCAGCTTTTCCAGCAGGGCCGGCTGCTCCTTGCTCAGGCCGATGTAGCAGGGGGAGTTCTTGATGAGGAACTTCAGCTCCGGCCGCTTCGGCGGGTTGCGGGCGAGGATCGCCGCCGCCACGACGTTGCCGGTCGCCACCACCTCGACCTGACCGGACAGGAAGGCGGAGATGGTGCCGTTGTTGTCCTCGTAGCGCTTGATGACCGCGTCGGCCGGGGCGATCTTGGTCAGCTCCAGATCCTCGATGGCGCCCCGGGTCACGCCGACGGTCTTGCCGGCCAGATCCTCCGGCTTCGCGGCGGTGACGCCGGCCGGGGCGAAGACGCCGTTGAAGAAGGGCGCGTAGGCGTCGGTGAAGTCGATGACCTTCTCGCGCTCGGCGTTCTTGCCGAGGCTGGAGATGACCAGATCGACCTTGTTGGTCTGCAGGAAGGGGATGCGGTTGGCGCTGGTCACCGGCACCAGTTCCACCTTCACGCCCATCTTGGCGCCGATCAGCTTCGCCACGTCGATGTCGTAGCCGAGCGGGGTCATGTCCGGGCCGACCGAGCCGAAGGGCGGGAAGTCCTGCGGGACGGCGACGCGCAGCGTGCCGCGCTTCGTGATGTCCTGCAGGGCGTCGGCCCGCGCGGCGGGGGCCTGGGCGATGGAAAGGCCGGCGACGGCGGCGACGGCCAGGGCGAGCAGGGTCCTGCGCTTCATGTCTCTAACTCCTCCGGTTGGTCTGGATGGAATGGTTTTGTGAAAGGGGTCAGGCGGGGGCGCCGGGCGAGAGGATCTCGCGCAGGCCGGCCAGGGGATCGGGGGCGGCGGCGAGGTCGAGGCCGTCCTCGACGCGCCGGATGTGCTCGTCCATCAGCCGCGCCGCCCCGGCATAGTCGCCGTCGGCCAGCAGCGTCACGATGCCGGCGTGGTCGTCGCTGGACGCCGCGGCGTCCTGGTCGGACTGGTAGAGCATCGAGACCAGCGTCGTGCGCGCGGTCAGGTCGCGCAGGATGTCGGTCAGGAAGGCGTTGCCGAAGGCGTGGGCGAGGTGGATGTGGAAGTCGCCGAGCAGGCAGGTGCGCGACCCGACATGGCCGGAGTGCAGCGCCTCGCGCTCCTCCTCGACATGGGCGCGCAGGTGGGCGACGGCGTCGCCGGGCAGCGTGTGCAGATCGCGCAGCATCCCGGTCTCGATCACCCGCCGCGCCTGGAAGGCGGCCCGCGCCTCCGTCGCCGAGGGCTCGACGACGAACCAGCCGCGCCGGGCGCTGACATGGACGATGCCGCGCGTCTCCAGCCGCATCATCGCCTCGCGCACGCGGGTGCGGGACACGCCGTAGACCTCGGCCAGCTTCGCCTCGCCCAGCCGGGTGCCGGGCCGCAGCCGGCCGCCCAGGATGGCGGAGATCACGCTGTCTTCGATGCTGTCGGAAAGCTGGGTCATCAAGCTGCCGCACCAATCTTGTATACAAGACTGTTGAGCAAGCGGCGTGCCAACCGGAAAGGCGCGGAAACGCTGGCCCCCGGCCCTTGTTGCGATCAAAAATTGGGCATGGCGTCGACCTGATTAAGCCTTATGCACTTTTCTGCGGCATCGCTTCGATCCGCCTGCTCCGAATGGCGAAGGGCGGCGGCGGATAAGGCGGAACCAACGGCCGCCAGCTCCAGTTGGGTTGAGGGACTCTCCCGCTTCGCAAAGAGGACCGTTCCCATGGCTCGTGCAGCCACCCATTCCCTTGCCGTCGTCACCGGGGCGTCCACCGGCATCGGCCTCGAACTCGCCAAAGAATGCGCCCGGAACGGCTTCGACCTGCTGATCGCCGCCGACGACCCGGCCATCGAGGAGGCCGCCAAGGAGCTGCGCGCGCTCGGCGTCACGGTCGAAGCGGTGCAGGCGGACCTCGCCACCCTCGACGGCGTCGACACACTGTGCGCGGCGGTGAAGGGCCGGCCGGTCGACGCCCTGCTCGCCAACGCCGGCCACGGGCTGGGCCACGGCTTCCTCGATCAGGACTTCCAGGAGGCCCGCCACGTCATCGACACCAACATCACCGGCACGCTGTACCTGATCCAGAAGGTCGGGCGCGGCATGCGTGACCGCAAGCAGGGCCGCATCCTGATCACCGGCTCGATCGCCGGCTTCATGCCCGGCACCTATCAGGCGGTCTACAACGGCACCAAGGCCTTCATCGACTCCTTCTCCTTCGCGCTGCGCCACGAGATCAAGGACTCCGGGGTGACGGTCACCTGCCTGATGCCCGGCGCCACCGACACCGAGTTCTTCGAGCGCGCCGGCATGGAGGACACCAAAATCGGCCAGGGCAAGAAGGACGACCCGGCGATGGTCGCCAAGGTCGGCTTCGACGCGATGATGCGCGGCGACGGCGATGTGGTGGCCGGCTGGAAGAACAAGCTGCAGACCGCCATGGCCGCCGTGACGCCCTCCGGCGTGCTGGCCGAGCAGCACCGCAAGCAGGCCGAACCCGGTTCCGGCCACCACTGACGCTCGGCACGCCCGCCCCCTTTCCCCACCCCCCACGGAGGAGCTTCCCATGAAAGCCCTGGTCTGGCACGGCACCGCTGACGTCCGTTACGACACCGTTCCCGACCCGGAGATCGAGCAGCCCCGCGACGCCATCGTCAAGGTCACGTCCTGCGCCATCTGCGGTTCGGATCTGCATCTCTACGACCACTTCATGCCCGGCATGGAGAAGGGCGACATCCTGGGCCACGAGTTCATGGGCGAGGTCGTCGACGTCGGGGCCGAGGCCAAGAGCGCCCTGAAGGTCGGCGACCGCGTCGTCGTCCCCTTCACCATCTGGTGCGGCGAGTGCGACCAATGCCGCCGCGGCAACTATTCGGTCTGCGAGCGCTCCAACCGCAACAAGGCGATGGCCGACAAGCTGTTCGGCCACACCACGGCCGGGCTGTTCGGCTACACCCACCTGACCGGCGGCTATCCCGGCGGGCAGGCGGAGTATGTGCGCGTCCCCTTCGCCGACCGCACCCATGTGAAGATTCCGGACGGGCTGACCGACGAGCAGGTGCTGTTCCTCGGCGACATCTTCCCCACCGGCTGGCAGGCGGCGGCGCAGTGCGACATCCAGCCGACCGACACGGTGGCGATCTGGGGCTGCGGCCCGGTCGGGCAGATGACGATCCGCAGCGCCATCCTCTTGGGCGCCAAGCAGGTCATCGCCATCGACCGCGTGCCCGAACGCCTGTCCATGGCCAAGGCCGGCGGCGCCATCACCATCAATTTCGAGGAGGAAAGCGTCGTCGAGCGGCTGAACGAGCTGACCGGCGGCAAGGGTCCGGAGAAATGCATCGACGCCGTCGGCATGGAGGCGCACGCCACCGCCACGCTCGATTCCATGTACGACCGCGCCAAGCAGGCGCTGGCTCTGGAATCCGACCGCGCCCATGTGCTGCGCGAGATGATGTATGTCTGCCGCCCCGCCGGCACGCTGTCGATCCCCGGAGTCTATGGCGGGCTGATCGACAAGGTCCCCTTCGGCATGTCGATGAACAAGGGCCTGACCTGGCGCATGGGCCAGACACACGTCAACCGCTGGACCGACGACCTGCTGCGCCGCATCCAGGAGGGCCAGATCGACCCGTCCTTCGTCATCACCCACACCGTGGGTCTGGCCGACGGGCCGGATATGTACCAGACCTTCCGCGACAAGCGGGACGGCTGCATCAAGGTCGTGCTCAAGCCGTAACCGGGAGGTGCATCATGGCGTATTACCGACGGAATTCGTCCGCGGACCGGATGGCCCGCGGCCTGGGCTGGTTCAGCATCGGGCTGGGCGTTGCCGAACTGGTGGCCGCCCGCCGTCTTGCCCGCTGGATGGGGATGGAGGAGCAGGCCGGGCTGATCCGGTCCTACGGCGCGCGCGAGGTGGCGACCGGCGTCGGCCTGCTGGCGATGGGTGACGCCCGTCCCTGGATGTGGGGACGGGTCGCCGGGGACGCGCTGGACCTCGCCACGCTGGCGTCGGCGCACCACGACGGCAACCCTCGCCGGGAGAATGTCGCCACGGCGTTGGGCGCGGTCGCGGCGGTGACGGCGCTCGACGTGCTGTGCACGGCGATGCTGCACCGGGAGGAGGCGGCGGCGTGGACTCCGCCCCGCGACTACAGCGACCGCACCGGCCTGCCGCGCCCGCCCACCGCCATGCGGGGCGCCGCCAAGGACGCCCCGATCCCCGCCGACATGCGGACCCCGGATATCCTGCGCTTCCAGCCGGCTTGAGCGGCTCGGTCATAGCCCTCTCCCCCCTGGGGAGAGGGGACAACACCCCCTCAGCAACACCCCGCCTTGCCGGCGCCGTAGCGCGCCTGCAGACGGTTGTCGAGGAACTCGGTGTAGGTCATCGCCGACTGGTCGGGGTGCCGGGTCCGCATGTGCTCCAGATAGGTGTCGTAATCCGGCACCCCGATCATGAGCTTGGCCGTCTGCTCGAAGTAACCGCGGAACCGGCTGAGGTTGCTTTTCAAGCCGCTCATCGGTGGTCCTTTTCCAATAGACCGTTCCCTCACTCCCGAAGGAGTGAGGGAACGGTGTGACCCTGCTCAATCCCCCGCCCGCGCGGTGGCGCCGCCGGTCGGGATCTCCCGGGTGGTCGGGCGGTCGCTGCGCAGCGCCTTCAAGCAGGACAGGATGCCGAAGACCAGCACCGCCAGCACCACCAGAACGAACAGCGAGGCCAGCGCCGCGTCCAGGTAATCGTTGAAGATCACCTGCCGCATCTGCTCCATCGAGGTCGCCGGAGCGAGCAGCCGGCCCTCGTTGGCGGCGGTGCTGAACCGCTCGGCGTGGGCGAGGAAGCCGATCGCCGGGTTGCTGTGGAAGACCTTCTGCACACCCGCGGTCAGGGTGCAGATCAGCAGCCACGCCGCCGGCACCATGGTCACCCAGGCGTAGCGCTCCCGCTTCATCCGGAACAGCACCACCGTCGCCAGGATCAGGGCGATGCCCGCCAGCATCTGGTTGGAGATGCCGAACAGTGGCCAGAAGGTGTTGATGCCGCCCAGCGGATCGACCACGCCCTGATAGAGGATGTAGCCCCAGGCGGCGACGCACAGGCCGGTGGCGATCAGGTTGCCGGCCCAGGACGCCGTGCGCTGCAGCGGCTTGAAGAAGACGCCCAGCAGGTCCTGCAGCATGAACCGCCCGGCGCGGGTGCCGGCGTCGACGGCGGTCAGGATGAACAGCGCTTCAAACAGGATGGCGAAATGATACCAGAAGGCCATCATGCCCTTGCCGCCGAACAGATCGGAGAAGATCTGCGCCATGCCGACGGCCAGGGTCGGCGCGCCGCCGGCCCGCGACAGGATGCTCACCTCGCCGACGTCCTGCGCCGTCTGGGTGATCATCTCCGGCGTGATGACAAAGCCCCAGTTGTTGATGACCTGGGCCGCCGACTCCGCCGTGGTGCCGAGCAGCGCGGGCGGGCTGTTCATGGCGAAGTAGATGCCCGGCTCGATGCAGGAGGCGGCGACCAGCGCCATGATGGCGACGAAGGACTCGGTCAGCATGCCGCCGTAGCCGATGAAGCGGGTGTGGAGTTCGTTCTCCACCATCTTCGGCGTGGTGCCGGAGGAGATCAGGGCGTGGAAACCCGACACCGCGCCGCAGGCGATGGTGATGAACAGGAACGGGAACAGGCTGCCCGACCACACCGGGCCGGTGCCGTCGACGAAGCGGGTGACGCTGGGCATCTTCATCGGCGGCGCGACGAGCAGGATGCACAGCGCCAGCATCACGATGGTGCCGACCTTGAGGAAGGTCGACAGGTAGTCGCGCGGAGCCAGCAGCAGCCACACCGGCAGCACCGACGCCACGAAGCCGTAGCCGATCAGGATCCAGGTGATCTGGATGCCGGTTAGCGTGAAGACCGGCGCCCACGTCTCGCTCTGCGCGACCTGTCCGCCGAGCAGGATCGCGGCGATCAGCAGGAAGAAGCCGATGATGGAGATTTCGCCGATCCGGCCGGGGCGCAGGAAGCGCATGTAGATGCCCATGAACAGGGCGATCGGCACGGTGGCGGCGACCGTGAAGAAGCCCCACGGGCTGTTGGTCAGCGCCTTGACGACGACCAGGGCCAGCACCGCCAGGATGATGACCATGATCATGAAGGTGCCGAACAGGGCGATGACGCCGGGGATGTCCCCCAGCTCGGCCTTGATCAGCTCACCCAGCGAGCGCCCGTCGCGGCGCATCGAGACGAACAGGATCATGAAGTCCTGGACCGCCCCGGCGACCACCACGCCGGCGAGAATCCACAGCATGCCCGGCAGGTAGCCCATCTGGGCCGCCAGCACCGGGCCGACCAGCGGGCCGGCGCCGGCGATGGCCGCGAAATGATGGCCGAACAGGACGTACTGGTTGGTCGGGACGTAGTCCAACCCGTCGTTGTGACGCATCGCCGGAGTCGGGCGCGCCGGGTCCAGCCGCATGACGCGGGTGGCGATGAACAGACTGTAGTAGCGGTAGGACACCAGGTAAGTACAGACGGCGGCCACGACCAGCCAGAGGGCGTTGATGGTCTCGCCGCGCGCCAGGGCGACGGTGCCGAGCGCGAAGGCGCCCAGCACGGCGAGGACCAGCCACGGCGCGTGATTGAGGATGCGGGGCATGCGTACTCCTCCCAAACGATTCGCAATCGTTGAAAAGCACGATGAACCTGATGAATACGATGGAGAATCATCCTCTCATCACGCCCGAACGGAAAGAGCAAACTCACCGGTCGCGACAAAATGGGCCAAAAATAAGGCCTACCCTCAATTTGAGCGGGCAGCCCGCCGCCCCCGGGCGATCAGCGCGCCATGGACGACTCCGGCGCCCAGGCTGGTGTGGCCGCTGAACATGACGAGGCCGAGTCCCCAGCCCTGCCACGCCACAAGCAGGCCCAGAGCCCCCAGAAGGGACGCCGCTCCGCCGACGCGCAGGGCGACCGTCGCGGGCGCCGGCAGCGCCCGTCCGAACAGGTCATGCTGCGGGCGATCCATGGCGACGGCCAGCGCGGCGAACCCCGTCAGGCACAGGATGAAGGACGACAGGTGGATCATGCTCATCCCTCGCGCAACACGGCGGCGCCGGCGGGTTTGTTGACGGCTTTGCGGGCGGGCCGTGTCTTGGGCTGGTGGCGGAGCGTGCGGACCGCCAGGACGGCGTGGAGCGCCGCCAGCGCCCAGCACATCAGGTCCATGCCGGCGAACACCCAGTCGCCGTCGGCCAGGCTGCGCCAGAGCGGCCGCTGCGTGGTCGCGGCGTTGAGCACGGGCAGCAGCGCCAGCAACGCCGCGGCCAGCCACAACTGCTCGACCCAGGCCTTCTTCGCCGGGCGCAGCACGCCGTGCAGCAGCGTCAGCGCCCAGACGATGAAGAAGCCGTGGATCTCCCAGTTGGCGCGGTCCGCCAGGGTCTCTGGCAGCAGGCGGTTCGCCCAGAGGAAGGCCGCCATGGCGACCGACAGGCCGGCGATGCTGGCGATGTTCAGCCGTTCCACGACGTGGAAGCCGATGTGGGGCCGGGCCGGATCGGGCAGCTTCTGCCGGCGCTTCACCGTCCACATCACCAGACCGGTGCCCACCATGGCGGTGCCGGCGAGGCTGACGAGGAAATAGAGCCAGCGCGTCACGCTGTCGCTGAAACGCCCCAGATGCAGGGCGTAGAGCACGCCGCGCGTCTCCGCCGCCGGCCCCACCCCTTCATGGACGGCCAGCAGCTTGCCGGTGGTCCCTTCGAATTCCAGATATTGCGGGCTCATCGAAACGCGCCCGCCGTCACCCCGCGCCACCGCCACCCGCGCCGCCGCGTCGCCCGGATGGGTGGCGGTGACCCGCCCGACGCCGTCCCGGCCCCAGCGCTCCTGGGCCTGGCGCACCATGTCCTCGATCGAGGCGAGCGGCGCCTTTTCGCCGCTGGGCTTGCCCGGCTGGATGAAGGCGCTGAGTTCGGCGTTGAGCTGCCGGCGGTCCTCCGCGGTCTTGATTCCCGCCTGCTGGCCCCAGGGCATGTAGAGCGCCATCAGAGTCACCAGTCCGGTGTAGGTGATCATGGCGTGGAACGGCAGCCCGAACACCGACAGCGCGTTGTGCGCGTCGAGCCAGGAGCGCTGCCCCTTGCCCCAGCGGAAGGTGAAGAAATCGACGAAGATCTTCTTGTGGGTGATGACCCCGCTGACGATGGCCACCAGCATGAACATGGCCGCGATTCCGGCGATCCAGCGCCCCCACACCACCGGCATGTAGTGGAACTGGAAATGGAAGCGATAGAAGAAGTCGCCGCCCAGCGTCGCGCGCGACGACACCGTCCGCCCGGTCGCCGGGTCGAAGTTGCCCTCGCCGAAGCCGCGCTGCCCGGGAGCCGCCCCGGCGGTGCGCCAGAAGGCGTAGACGCTGTTGTTGCGGGCGTCCGGCAGGCGCAGGCTCCATTGTGGGCTGCCCGGCACCAGGGCGACCAGCTCGTCGGCCACCCGCTGGGCCACCAGGGCCTGATCCGGAACCCCGCTCAGCGCCGGCAGTTCGGGGCGCATCCATTGCGACAGCTCGTCCTTGAAGTAGGACACCGTCCCGGTGAGGAACATCGCGTAGAGCACCCAGCCGAGAAGCAGCCCGACCCACGTGTGCAGGTCGGACATGCTCTGGCGGAGGCCGCGGCCGTCGGGGCGCGCTTGCTGGTCCGTCGTCACGCTCGGGCTCCCCATCACCAGACCGACCACGCCGCCAGCAGCAGCGGCGCGGCCACGACAAGAAGGCCCGCCCAGGCGCGCAGGGCGCTGCGGACCGCGAAGACCCAGATCACGGCGGCGGCGTAGATGACGAAGCTCGCCATCTCGCCGGTGAGCACCGCCTGGGGCTTGCTCATGGGAAGGGCCAGCACCGCCACGCTGGCGAGTGCCGCCAGCGCATAGCCGCCGAACAGGGCGGCGACTATGCGCGAGACGAGCGGGCCGCCCCAAGCATCAAAGGCTGCGCGCACCCGTCCGGCCACGGAGGTCATTTGTTGGGCGTCGCCGCCGGGCCGGCGGGGACCGGCGCCAGACCCTCGGGGTGGACGTAGGTCACCGTGGTGACGTAGCTGACGCCGTCATACTTCTCTGCGCCGTTGGCGCCCTGGCGCTCGCCGGGGGTGCGCTCGTTCAGGCTGACCTCGGCCACGTAGGTGCCCTTCCACGGCAGGTCGAAGGTGACCAGACCCTGCTCGTCGCTGTGCTCCTCCTTGGCCCAGCCGGACTGGGTGACCAGCATCACCTTGGTCTTGGCCTTGGGCTGGCCCTGGAAGACCAGCTTGAACTGGCCCGGCTTGCCGGTGGGCACGAGATCCAGCGCCAGCTTCGGCGCCTGCTCGGCGAAGCCGGTGATCAGCCGCGCGGCGGGATGGAACCAGTTGGTGGTCTCCTTGTCGCCCTGCTTCCACGTGTAGAGCGGGTAGAGCGTGTCCTCGGCGACGATGCTCTCGCCGTTGGCGGCCTTGAAGGGCAGCGCGAAGCCGTCGGCGGTCTTGGCGGCCTCGGCCTTCTGCTCGCCCTTGGCGGAGAGGAGGGTGCCGGCCGGCTTGCCGAACTTGTCGAGCAGGCCGGGCGAGACCTCGCGCAGGTTCTCGCCGAACTCCCCGAAGCGGATCGTGGCGTTGCCCTGCTCGGGCTGCTCGATCCAGATCTGGTGGGCTTGGGCGGGCATGGCGATGGGCATGGCGAAGCCCAGCGCGGCGATGAGGGCAAGCGACAGTTTGTTCATGATGAAATCCAGGAAGATCGGGAGGTTCAGAAATCGACGGTGGCGGACAGCAGCACGGTGCGCGGCGAACCGACGGTCACGTAGGTGCCGGTGGTCAGCCAGTACTCCTTGTCGAAGAGGTTCTCGACGCTGGCGCGCAGCACGACGGGCTTGCCCGACACGTCGGTGGTGTAGCGGGCGCCGATGTCGAAGCGGGTCCAGCCGTCGAAACGCAGCGTGTTGGCGTTGGTCAGGTAGGAGCCCGAGGTGTGGATCACGCGCCCGTTGAGGGCGAGGCCCTCGACCCACGGGGTGTCCCAGTCCAGGCTGGCGGAAAAGCTCTTGTCCGGCACGCCGGCGGCGTCGTTGCCCTCTTCCGAGGCGACGGCGGTCTTCGTCAGCTCCGGCTTCAGGAAGGTCGCGCTGGCCATGGCGCGCAGGCCGGGGAGGATCTCGCCATAGGCGGACAGTTCCAGGCCGCGGTTGCGCTGCTCGCCGTCATAGGCCAGCTCGTTGGACGCGGTGCGGATTGAGCTGGGGCGGGTGATCTGGAACACCGCGGCGGTGGTCGTGATGGTGCCCCAATCGACCTTGACGCCGCCCTCGAGCTGCTTCGACTTGTAGGGTTCGAGCACCGCGCCGGTGTTGGCGTAGCCGGCGCCGACGATGGTGCCGCGCGACAGGCCCTCGGCGTAGTTGCCGTAGACCGCGACGTTCTCCAGCGGCTTGACGACCAGACCGGCGAGCGGCGTCGTGGCGCTGGCGTCGTAGTTGCTGGTCTGCGCGCCGGTCGTCGTGCTGTAGCCCTTCACCTTCACCGTCTGGTCGCGCACGCCGAGCGTCAGCAGGACGCGATCGTTGACGAAGGACAGCGTGTCGGCGATGGCGATGCTGCTCAGCGTCGTCTCGGCCGACTTGCGCGGATCGGTGCGCGGCGCGGTGATGACGGGCAGCGGCGCCGGGTTGTAGATGCTCGACGGGGCCGAGCCGGCGGCCTGGATGTAGGCGTTGCCCTCCTCCCGCTGGAAGCCGGTGTATCCGATGTTGACCTGATGGCGGACGGGTCCCGTCTCGAAGCGCAGGCGCGCGCCGGCCGTGCCGCTGACCGTCTCGCTGTAGGAGTCGTAGTAGGAGTTGCGGACCGTGAAGTTGCCGAGCGCGTTCACGGCGGGGTTGGACTGCGGGAACACCTGATCGTTGGTGCCGTCCCGGTAGCCGATGCCGGCGTAGGCGGTCAGCCAGTCCGTCACGTCGAACTCGATGTTCGAGGCGATGGTCTTGTCCTTCTGGACCAGCGTCGTGTTCGGGTACCAGTTGCTGCGCGCGTCGGGCGGCGACGGGATGGCCGTCGTCGTGGACAGGATGCTGATCTGCGGGCGGAAATTGTCGGTGTCGTCGCGCTGGATGATGCCGTCGAGCGACCAGCGCAGCCGCTCGCCCCGGTAATCCACCGCCAGCGAGCCGAGGCCGGTCTTGACGTCGCCGTCCTTGATCGAGGCCTCGCCGCCGCGCAGCAGGCCGTTGAAGCGCACGCCCCAGGCGTTGTTCTCGCCGAAGCGGCGGCCGGTGTCGACATGCACGCCGAAATTGGAGTCGCTCTGGTAGAGCCCGGTCACGCGGGTCAGCGGCTGGTCGCCGGCCCGCTTGCTGAGGATGTTGATGCCGCCGCCGATGCTGCCGTTGGGGGCGATGCCGTTCATCAGCGCCCCCGGCCCCTTCAGCAGCTCGATCCGCTCGATGATCTGCGAGGGCACGCGGTTGGAGGACACCAGCCCGTACATGCCGTTGAAGCCGACGTCACCCGACGGAACGGCGAAGCCGCGAATCTGGAACGTGTCGTCGAAGCCGTTGCCGCCCGTGGTCGTGCGCACCGACGAATCGTTGACCAGCGTGTCCGCCGCCGTGCGCGCCTGCTGGTTCTCGATCAGTTCTGAGGTGTAGTTGGTCGTGCTGAACGGCGTGTCCAGCGTGTTCCTGGTGCCCAGCAGGCCCAGCGAGCCGCCGCGCGCCACCTGACCGCCGGCGTAGGGCGGCGGCGGTTCACCGGGAAGCGCTCCGGCGTTGGCCGACACCTGGACGGAGGGCAGCACCGTCGCCCCGGCCGGCGCGTTCACCACCGGCGCGGACCCTTGCGCGACGATGCCATACCCCGACGGCGTGCCCGCGATCTGGTAGCCGCTGCCGTCCAGCAGACGGCGGAAACCATCCTCGACCGTCGTCGTTCCGCGCAGCCCCTGGGAGGTTTTGCCCCGGACCTGCGCCGGGTCCACGGCGATGCTCACTCCGGCCTGGGCGGCGAAGCTGCGCAGCGCGGCGTCCAGCGGCCCCGCCGGCACGTTGGCGTTGATCGTGCGCGCCGCCGCCGTCTGGGCCTGGGCGGCCGGCGCGAAGGGAAGGCCGCCCGCGAGGACGGCGCTGGCAAAACAAACGGCCACGGCGACCGGGCGCAGCCCCGGTGCGAAGACGTCATGCGCGGCGCCGCGGCGGCGGGCGGTCAGGCGCAGGGCGTCCTTGCCGCAAGATTGAAGCATCGTGCCAGATCCTCTACCAAAAGGTGTACATGTGGCGCAGCGTTAGCGACCGGCACCCTGTCCGTTTCACAAAAGCCGAACGTCCGCGCTGATCGCCTGAATGCGAATGATTTTCATTCTAAGCATCAGGGTGAGGATCGCGCAAGGGGGCAACGTCACCGTCCTGGTGATCGTGTGCGCCTTTATACCCCTGATATCATTATGGGAATTTCGGGTGCCTCAACGCTCCCTCCCTTCCGGGGAGAGGGTTGCGAGGCACCTTCAGGCGCTGCCCCGCACCAGCAATTCGAACCCCACGTCCTGGGTGCGGTTCTCCACCTCGCCGCCCTGCATCCGCCGCAGCAGGAGGTTGGCGGATTCCGTGCCGATCTTGCGGCTGGCGATGGCGATGGTGGTCAGGCCCGGCGTCAGTTGCCCGGCGATGTCGTAATTGCCGAACCCGGTGATCGCCAGATCCTTCGGCACCGAGATCCCCAGGCCGCTGCAGGCCAGCAGGGCGCCGGAGGCCAGCACGTCGCTGACGAACACCACGGCGTCGGTGTCGGGATGCTGCTCCCGGACCAGCTTCAGCAGTTCCACGCCGGTCGCCATCACCATCGGCCCGCTGGCCACCGTGACGACTCGCGGCGCCACGCCCGGGAAATGACGTTCGTGGGCGTCCTGGAAGCCTTTCAGACGCTCCTTGGCGCGGTGGTCGCCCGGCTTCATGACGCCCGTGAAGGCCAGCCGGCGGTAGCCGCGCCCCACCAGATGGTCGACCACGCTCATCAGCGCGGCGTGGTTGGAGAAGCCGACCAGCATGTCGACGGGGCGGTTCGTCCAACTCCAGCTTTCGACCACCGGCACCCCGGTGCGCTTCAGGAGGGCCGTGGTCTCCTGGGTGTGGCGGGTGCCGATGATGAAGAAGCCGTCCGGGCGCCGCCCGCTGAAGCTGCGAACCAGCGATTCCTCGCGCCCCGCCATATAGTCGGTGTGGCCGAGGAAGACCTGATAGCCCTCCGGCAGCAGGACGTCGGTCAGGCCCTGGATGGTTTCCGCGAAGATCGAGGCGGAGATGGTCGGGATGATCGCCGCCACCGTCATGCTGCGGTTGGAGGCGAGGTGGCTCGCCGCCAGGTTCTGCACGTAGCGGGTTTCGCGAACCGCTTCCTCGATGCGGGCGAGCGTGTCCGGGCCGACGCTGCGCGGATCGCGGAGCGCGCGCGACACCGTCTGCGTGGAGACGCCGGCGGCCTGCGCCACATCGGCCATCGTCACCGCGCGGGTCGCGGAGCGCCGCCGTGACTCCGCCTTCCTGAGCGAAAGCTGTCCTTCGTCCGACACCTGGGATGACCTCTTATCCTGCCTCCGCCGGCCCGCCTTCGGGCACCGGCCGGCCGCCTTCTTGTGCATGGCCGCGCCCGCCGTTGCAAGCCGGGTGCGGCCCCGTTTCCACAATCCATAGCGCATTTCATGTTAGCGGTCACGTGAACGCTCACGTTATCGGTCACGAAAGATGCTTGATTGCCCCAACCAATCATGTTACCGGTCACGTTAGCGGTCACTCCGAACAAACGCGAAGGCGGACGATCCGGGGACTGCGGGGAGGAACACCGCGGCGGCCCGATGGCCGGACGGCGGGCAAGCAACAAAGACAAGCAACGAAGCAGGCAAGACATGAGCGTTCTTGCGGACAGCGTCGCCTGGATCACCGGCGGCGGCAGCGGAATCGGGGAGGCCGGCGCGCGGGCACTGGCCCAGGGCGGTGCCACCGTCGTCCTGTCCGGACGGCGCGAAGACGCGCTCCACCGCGTGGCGGAGTCCATCCGCGCCGCCGGCGGCAGGGCCGAGACCGCGGTCCTCGACGTGGCCGACGAGGCGGCGGTGCGGCGCGTGGCGGCGGCGATCCTCGACCGCCACGGGCGAATCGACACGCTGGTCGCCAGCGCCGGGATGAACCTGCCCAACCGCAGCTTCCGCGACGTCGGGACGGAGGGCTGGCGGCGGCTGGTCGACGTCAACCTCAACGGCACCATGCACGCCATCCAGGCGGCGCTGCCGTCGATGAGGGAACGCCGGTCCGGCACCGTCATCATCGTGTCCTCCTGGGTCGGGCGGCACGCGCTCGTCCTCGGCGGCCCCGGCTACAACGCGACCAAGCAGGCGCTGGTGACGCTGAGCCACAGCCTGAACATGGAGGAATGGCGCAACGGCCTGCGCTCCTGCGTGGTCATGCCGGGCGAGGTGGCGACCGACCTTCTGGGCCAGCGCCCCTCTCCGCCGCCGGCGGAGGAAATGGCGCGCCTGCTCCAGCCCGAAGACCTGGGCCGCACCATCCGCTTCGTGGCCGAGATGCCACCCCACGTCTGCGTCAACGAAATCCTCATCAGCCCCGTCTGGAACCGCGCCTTCTTCACGGAAGCGCCGGCGACCAACGGCTGACCGAACCCTTCCTTCCGCCCCATCCCTCCACGTGGCCGGCGGACCCACGGCAACAAGACCCGGACATCATGGACAAGAAACGCAACATCCTCAGCGGTTACCGTGTGCTCGACTGCTCCATCGCCATGGCCGGCCCGCTGGCGGCGCAGCGCCTGGGCGACCTCGGCGCCGACGTGGTGAAGGTGGAGCCGGTGACCGGCGAGTGGCAGCGCCACACCGCGGCGGGCGGCATCACCGGCAACAAGGTGAACGTCTCCTTCCTGTCGCTGAACCGGAACAAGCGCTCGCTCGCCGTCGACCTGAAGAACACCGAGGGCAAGGCCCTGCTGATGGAGCTGGTCAAGACCGCCGACGTGTTCCTCCAGAACTACCGGCCCGGCGTCGCCAAGCGCCTGGGCGTGGACTATGAATCGCTGTCGGCGATCAACCCGCGCCTGATCTACCTGTCGATCTCCGGCTATGGCGAGACCGGCCCCTACGTCCAGCGCCCGGGCCAGGATCTGCTGTTGCAAGGCATGTCCGGCGCCATGCTGTCGGCGGGCCGCGAGGGCGAGGCCCCGACCCCCGCCGGCCAGTATCTGGTGGACGCGATCACCGGCTACACCGCCTTCGAAGGCGTGCTGGCCGCCCTGCTCCACCGCGAGCGCACTGGCGAGGGCCAGCTCGTCCAGGTGAACATGCTGGACGCCATCACGACGATCCAGATGCAGGAGCTGTCGGTCTTCACGGTCGGCGGCAAGCCGCAGACCCGCTCCGCCGAGCCGCACGCCCACGTCTACATCCGCGCCCCCTACGGCGCCTTCGCGACCAGCGACGGCTTCATCATCGTGGCCTTCCCGCCGCTGAAGCTGCTGGGCGAACTGATCGGCGAGCCGTCCTTCCTCGACATGGAGGACGAGACCGACAGCTGGTCGCGCCGCGACGAGATCTTCGCCAAGACCCGCGACCGGCTGACCGCGAAGACCTCCGCCGAGTGGCTGGAGCTGTTCAACGCCGCCGGGGTTTGGGCCGGGCCGGTCTATGGCTACGCCGACCTCGTGAACGACCCGCAGATCAAGCACAACGGCACCTTCGTCGAGTACGACCACCCGACCGAGGGCCGCGTCAAGACGCCGGGCTTCCCGATCAAGTTCTCCAAGACCCCGTCAGAGGTCGAGCGTGGCGCCCCCCTGACCGGCGAGCACACCCGCGAGGTCCTGGAGGCCGCCGGCTTCACCGCCGAGGCCGTCGACCGCCTGCTGGCCGCCGGCGTCGTCGCCGCGACGGAACCGGAGGCGGAGGAAGAGGAGGTTCGGGCATGCGCTACCGCGCGCTGACCTGGGACCACCCGCGCGGCTACAATGCCTTGGCGGCAGCCGCCGCAGGGCTGGACGAGGGGCGCGACGGGCTTGCCATCGACTGGGACAAGCAGCCGCTCGAAGGCTTCGAGGCCCATCCGATCGGCGACCTCTGCGCCCGCTACGACCTGATCGTGCTTGACCATCCCCATGTCGGAGAGGCCGTCGCGGAACGCGGCCTGATCCCGCTGGAGGACCTGTTCACCGCCGAAGACATCGCCGGCTGGCAGCGCGACAGCATCGGGCCGAGCCTCGCCAGCTACCGCTTCGCGGACCGGCACTGGGCGTTGCCGCTCGACGCGGCGACGCAGGTGATGGCCTGCCGCGCCGATTTGCTGGGCGGGCCGATCCCCGTCACCTGGGCGGAGGTGGCGAGCCTGTCCGAGCGGGCGCCGGTCGCCCTGTCGCTGGCCGGGCCGCACGCCTGCCTGACCTTCCTGTCCATGGCGGCGGCCTTCGGAGATCCGCCCGCCGTGGCCGATCCCGACCGGCTGGTCTCGGCCGAGATCGGGGAACGGGTGCTCGACCTCATGGCGACGCTGGCCGGGCGGATGCCGGCGGCGGTGCGAGGGCTGAACCCAATCGGGCTGCTCGGCCACATGGCCCGCACCGATGACGTGGCGCTCTGCCCGCTGGTCTACGGCTACGTCAACTACGCCGCCCCCACGGCGGCGGAAGACAAGCCGGTCGCCTTCGCCGACGCGCCGCGCGCCACGGCGGACGGGCGTCCCGGCTCGACGCTGGGCGGCACCGGCATCGGCGTCTCCGTGCGCTGCGAGGTGACGCCGGCCCTGCTCGACCATCTGCGCTGGCTGCTCGGCGCCGAGGCGCAGCGGACCTTCATCCCGGCCCACGACGGCCAGCCGAGCCGCCGCGACGCCTGGGCGGACGAGGCGGTGAACGCCCGCTGGGGCAGCTTCTACCGCAACACCGCCGCGACGCTGGAGGCCGCCTATGTCCGCCCGCGCCACGCCGGCTACATCGCCTTCCAGACCGACGCCGCCGCGATGATCCGCGACGCGCTGGCCGAGGGCACGCCGCACGCCGCCTTGCTCGACCGCCTGCAACACCGCTACGCCGCCAGCCGTCCGGCTGCTGGCGCCGAACGATAAGGCCCATCCCATGGACTCGCTCAACACCCCCGATCCGGCGCTCGGCGCGGTCACCGTCACGGTGGACGGCTTCGTCGCCACCATCACGCTCGACCGCCCGCAGAAGCTGAACGCGGTGACCCCGGAGATGGCCGCGGAGCTGGTCGCCGCCGTCGCCCGCTGCAACGCCGACGACGACATCCGCTGCGTCGTGCTGACCGGCGCCGGGCCGCGCGCCTTCTGCTGCGGCTCCGACATCCGCGAGCTGGACCGCTACGACACCGCCTGGAACTTCCGCAACCGCGAAGACTATTGCGACGCCATCCGGGGCCTGCGCAAGCCCAGCATCGCCGCAGTCAACGGCTACGCCTTCGGCGGTGGGCTGGAGACGGCGATGAGCTGCGACATCCGCATCGCGTCGGAGAACGCGCAGTTCGGCGCGCCGGAGATCAAGCTCGGCTGGATCGGCGGCGGCGGCGTCGCGGCCTTCCTGTCGCACTCCATCGGCACCTCCAACGCCGCGATGATGATCCTGACCGGCGACCCGATCCCGGCGGACAAGGCGCTGGCCTGGGGCCTCGTCAGCGAGGTTGTGCCCGCCGACCGGCTGCTCGCCCGCGCGCAGGAGATCGCCGCCATCGTCGCCAGCCGCGCGCCCATCGCGGCGGAGACGGCGAAGCTGAACCTGAAGGCCGCCCACACCATGCCGGTTGAGAAGGCCATCGAGTACGAGCGCGACCTGCAGACCATCTGCTTCGCCACGGCGGACGCCGCCGAGGGGCGCGCCGCCTTCAAGGAAAAGCGCAGCCCGGTCTTCCGGCGCAAGTAAGACGAGGAGCGGACACCATGAGCAAGCGACCCCTTCCCCTCGACCCCGCCGCCGCCCTGCCCACGGACGAGGGCGCGCTCCTGGTCGGGCGCGCTTGGCGTCCCGGCGTCGGCCCCTCGGTCATCGCCGTGCGTGGCCGGGACGTCTTCGACATCACCAGCCGCGACGCGCCCACCGTGCGCGATCTGGTGGAGACCGGTAGCGCCGCGGCCATCGCCCGCGACGTGCCCGGTGAGTGGATCGGCACCGCCGCCGCCATCCTCGCCAACTCCGACGAGGACCGGCGGGACCCGGAGCGGCCCTGGCTGCTGGCTCCCATCGACCTCCAGGCGGTGAAGGCGTCCGGCGTGACCTTCGTGGTCAGCCTGCTGGAGCGCGTCATCGAGGAACAGGCGCGCGGCGCCCCGGACAAGGCGCTGGCCATCCGCGCCGACATCGACGCGCTGATCGGGCGCGACCTCTCCAGCCTGAAGCCCGGCTCGCCGGAGGCCATGGAGGTCAAGAAGGCGCTGATCGCCCGCGGGGTGTGGTCGCAGTATCTTGAGGTCGGCATCGGCCCCGACGCCGAGATCTTCACCAAGGGCCAGCCGATGTCGGCGGTCGGCACCGGAGCCCATGTCGGCATCCCGCCCTATTCCGTGTGGAACAACCCGGAGCCGGAAATCGCTGTGCTCGCCTCCAGCCGCGGGGAGATCGTCGGGGCCACGCTCGGCAACGACATGAACCTGCGCGACGTCGAGGGGCGCTCCGCCCTGCTGCTCGGCAAGGCGAAGGACAACAACGCCAGCGGCTCCATCGGCCCCTTCATCCGTCTGTTCGACGACCGTTTCACGCTCGACGGCGTGCGCAGCGCCGAGCTTGGGCTGGTGGTCGAGGGCAGCGACGGTTTCCGGCTGGAGGGCTCCAGCTCCATGTCGCAGATCAGCCGCGACCCGGTGGAGCTGGTGGAGGCCACCATCGGCGAGAACCACCAGTATCCGGACGGCTTCGTCCTGCTGCTCGGCACCATGTTCGCGCCGGTCGAGGACCGCGACCGTCCGGGCGAGGGCTTCACCCACAAGCTGGACGACGTGGTGACCATCACCGCCCCGGCGCTGGGCAGCCTGACCAACCGGGTCCGCCATTGCGCCGACTGCACGCCCTGGGACTTCGGCGCCGCCGCGCTGATGCGGAACCTCGCGGGCCGCGGCCTGCTCGGCTGATGCCGCCCCGAGACCGAGAGCAGAGAGACCAAGAAAGGACCCGCCCGTGACCCTCACCGGCATGATGCTGATCGGCGCCGAGAGCCACCGCGGCCGCAACGGCGAGATCCACGCCATCGACCCGTCCACCGGGGCGACGCTGGAACCCGCCTTCGGCGGCGGCGGGGCGGCTGAGGTCGACCGCGCCTGCCAGCTCGCCTGGGACGCCTTCGACCGCTTCCGCGAAACCGCGCCGGAGGACCGCGCCGTCTTCCTGGAGGCGGTCGCCCGCAACATCCTCGACCTGGGCGACGCTCTCATCGTCCGCGCCATGGCCGAAAGCGGCCTGCCGCGCGCCCGGCTGGAGGGGGAACGGGGCCGCACCGTCGGCCAGCTTCGCCTCTTCGCCGCGGTGGTGCGGGAAGGAAGCTGGATCGGCGCCCGCATCGACCCGCCCCAGCCGGAGCGCGCACCGCTGCCCCGCCCCGACCTGCGCCAGCGCCGCATCCCGCTCGGCCCGGTGGCGGTGTTCGGCGCCAGCAACTTCCCGCTGGCCTTCTCGGTGGCCGGGGGCGACACCGCGTCGGCCTTCGCCGCCGGCTGCCCGGTGGTGGTCAAGGCCCACTCCGCCCATCCCGGCACGTCGGAGCTGGTCGGCCGCGCCGTCCAGGCCGCCGTCGCGGAATGTGGCCTGCCGGAGGGCGTCTTCTCGCTGATCTTCGGCGCCGGCTCGTCGGTGGGCACGGCGCTGGTCGCCGACCCGCGCATCAAGGCGGTCGGCTTCACCGGGTCGCGCCGCGGCGGCGTGGCGCTGATGGAGGTGGCGGCCAAGCGCCCGGAGCCGATCCCCGTCTATGCGGAGATGAGCAGCATCAACCCGGTCTTCCTGCTGCCGGCGGCGCTCGCCGCGCGGGCCGAGGCGCTGGGCAAGGGCTTCGTCGCCTCGCTGACCATGGGCGCCGGGCAGTTCTGCACCAACCCCGGCATCCTGCTGGGTGTCAACGGGCCGGACCTCGACCGCTTCGTGGCCGCCGCCGTGGAGGCGCTGGGCGGCAGCGCGGCGCCGACCATGCTGACGCCGGGCATCCACGCCGCCTTCGACGCCGGGGTGGCCGCCCTGGCCGGCAACGCCCGCGTGGCGACGCTGGCCCGCGGGCTGGACGGCGACGGCCCCAACCGGTGCCGGGCGGCGCTGTTCGCCACCACCGCCGACGCCTTCCTCGACGATCCGGCCCTGCGGGAGGAGGTGTTCGGCGCCGCCTCCCTGCTCATCCGCTGCCCGGACCTGGACTCCTTGCGCGCGGTGGCGGAACGGCTGGATGGCCAGCTCACCGCGACCCTGCACATGGACGCGGCGGACACCGGGGCGGCGGCGGCCCTGCTGCCGACGCTGGAACGCAAGGCCGGCCGCATCCTGGCCAATGGCTGGCCGACCGGCGTCGAGGTCTGCCACGCCATGGTGCATGGCGGCCCTTTCCCGGCCACGTCGGACGGCCGCACGACCTCGGTCGGCACGGCGGCCATCGAGCGGTTCCTGCGGCCCGTCTGCTACCAGGACATCCCGGCCGACCTGCTGCCGGAGGCCCTGCGCGACGGCAACCCGCTGGGGCTGTGGCGCCGGTTCGACGGAGCGTTGTGCCGGCACTGAACCCCGACCACCGGCCCGCATACTCTGGTATGGTTCCGGGATTGCGGGCCAAACCAACCAAAAAAGACAGCAAACGAACAAATTCAGAGGAGGACGCAGCATGAAGCCGTTTCTGAGCGCAATCACGGGCATCACCCCAATCCTGGCCGGCGGGCTCGCCGCCGCCCTGGCGCTGGGCACCGCGTCGGTCGCCCTGGCCCAGTCGTCGGGCAAGACGGTGGTGACCTTCGCTGCGTCCCACTTCGCCGAGGTCGGCCGCGGCGACCGGCTGAAGGCCTGGGTGGAAAAGTTCAACCAGTCCCAGCCCGACATCGAGGTGAAGCCGGTCACCATCCCCTTCTCCTCCTTCGCCACCACCATCTTCACGCAGATGGGCGGCAACGGCGGCCCCGACGTGATCCGCTTCGACCTGCCGGAATTCTACGCCGCGGTGGCCGCCAAGTCGGTCCTGCCGATCGACGACATCGTGAAGGACGGCGCCCACAACTTCACCGCCGCCGACCAGTACATGAAGATCGAGGGCAAGCGCTACGGCTTCGCCTTCGACACCGCCAACTACGCGATGGTCTACAACGCCGCGCTGCTGCCCAACGGCACGCCGCCCAAGACCTTCGAGGAGTTCGTGAAGCTCGGCAAGGAGGCGACGAAGGACGGCAACTACGGCTTCGCCTTCCGCGCCACGATGGCCGAGCGCGGCGGCGTCTGGTACGACCTGACCAACTTCGTCTACGGCTTCGGCGGGCGCTGGTCCAAGCCGGACGGCACGCCGACCTTCAACAGCCCGGAGGTCGTGGCGGGCGTCGCCGCCTACAAGACCGTCTATGACGCCGGCATGATCCCCAAGGGCACCGACGCCGCCACCTACCGGCGGATGTTCTGGGAAGGCAAGGTCGCCATGGAGATCGACAACGGCGGCGTCGCCACCATCCTGACCTCGCAGGGCAAGGCGCACCCCATCGCCGCCGCCCCGTCGCCCTTCCCGCACAAGGAGCAGGGCATGATCCTGGCTCCGGTGACCATCAACGCCAACACCAAGGTGAAGGACGCCGCCGGCAAGTTCCTGCAATGGGCGCTCCAGCCGCAACAGCAGCAGGAACTCCAGACCCTGCTCGGTGCCGCCAACGTCGCGACGACGGTGGAGCGCACGCCGGAGGAGCTTCAGGCCATGCCCTGGCTGAAGGTCTACGACGCGCAGACCCCGAACAGCGTCCCCGCCCTGCCGCAGGGGCTTGAGACCAAGGCGCCGGAGATCCAGCAGATCATCGTCCAGCAGCTCCTCAAGGTGCTCCAGGGCGGCGTCGCCCCGCAGACCGCCATGGACGAGGCGCAGCGCCTGATCACCGCCCGCGTGCTCGCCCAGAAGTAAGGCTTTCACCGGCGGCGCCCCGGCGCCGCCGGTCCCAACTCCGGATACCGCATCATGATGAGCAGGACCGTGAGCCAGCCCAGGGCCGCCGCGCGGCGCGCGCCGATCGACCATGGCCGCTGGGTTCCCGCACTCTTCGTCGCCCCGGTGGCGCTCTACCTCCTGGTCTTCCAGGGCTACCCGCTGGTGCAGGAATTCCTGCTCAGCGTCACCTCCACCTCGCTGCTCTCGCCCGGCCAGCAGACCTATGTCGGGCTGGACAATTACCGCGAGCTCGTCTTCGACCCGGAGTTCCATCAGGTCCTGCGCGTCACCGCGGTCTACACGCTGGTCTGCGTGGTCGCCTCCATCGGGCTCGGCCTGCTGGCGGCGCTGCTGCTCGACGGCACCTTCCGGGGGCGCGGCATCGCCCGCGCGCTGGTCACCATTCCGTGGGCCGCCCCCCCGGTCGCCGCGGCGCTGATCTTCGTGTGGATGTTCAACGCGCAGTACGGCCTGTTTAGCCACCTCGCCCAGTTCCTGGGCTTCGTCGACGGCGGGGTGAACTGGCTGGACGAGCCGTCCTTCGCCCTGCCGGCCATCCTGATCACCACGATCTGGCAGATATTCCCCTTCTCCTCCGTGGTCATCCTGGCCGCCCTCCAGGGCGTGCCGTCGGAGCTGCGCGAGGCGGCGGTGATCGACGGGGCCGACCGGCTCAGCATCTTCCGCGCCGTCACCTGGCCGACCATCCGCCCGTCGGTGGCCCTGCTGACCCTGCTCATCACCGTGTGGTCGCTGCGCCGCTTCGACGTGATCTGGCTGATGACCCAGGGCGGCCCGCTGGGCGAGACCAACACGCTGGTCATCGACCTCTACCGCCGCGCCTTCGTCTACCTCGACCTCGGCCGGGCGGCGGCGGTCGGCATCATCGGGCTGGTCGTCGCGATCCTGGTGACGCTGGTCTATTTCTGGCTGTCGACGCGGGCGGAAAAGGCCGCCGGAAAGCGGTGATGTCATGAAACACAATTCCACGGCCCGCACGCTCGCCGTCCTGGTCCTCCTCGGGGTGGCGGCCTTCCCGCTCTACTGGATGCTGGTGACCTCGCTCACCCCGTCGGAGCGGCTGTTCGACGACACGCCGAACCTGCTGCCGACGCTGTCGCAGATCGGCACCTACGCCGCCGCCTTCACCGAGACCTCGCTGCGCCAATGGCTGGTCAACAGCCTGATCGTCGCGGTCGGAACCACGGTGCTGAGCATCCTTTTGTCGGTGCTGCCGGCCTACGCGCTGTCGCGCCTGACCTTCAACGGCAAGCTGCTGCTCGGCTTCGCGCTGTTCATGACGCAGATGCTGCCGGAAGCGATGCTGGTGGTGCCGCTCTACGACATCTTCACCAAGCTGTCGCTGCTCAACACGCTGCTCGGCCTGATCCTGGCCAACACGGCCTTCACGGTGCCGGTGGTGACCTGGATCCTGAAGGGCGCCATCGACGGCGTGCCGTCGGAGATCGAGGAAGCGGCGCGGGTGGACGGCTGCTCCCGCCTCGGCATCGTGCTGGCGGTGGTGGTTCCGCTGATCGCGCCGACGCTGGCGGCGGCGGCGGTGATCGCCTTCTTCCACGGCTGGAACGAGTATGTCTTCGCCCAGACCTTCATCAGCGACGACGCCCTGCGCACCGCCTCGGTCGGCCTCGCCAGCTTCGTGGGCGAGCTGAGCACCCCGGTGCACACGGTCATGGCGGTCGGCTTCATCTACACGCTGCCGGCGGTCGTCTTCTACCTGTTCGTCCAACGCTACGTGGTCGCCGGCATGACGACCGGCGGCGTCAAGGGCTGACCGTGGGCCGATCCCGCCCCCCTTGCACCGACACGCCCGAGAGATAAAAGGGAAAAGCCCATGGCTATCAAACTGCAGAACGTCACGAAGTCCTTCGGTTCGCTGACCGTGATCGACAACGTGAGCCTGGAGGCCGGCGACGACGAATTCCTGGTGCTGCTCGGCCCGTCGGGCTGCGGCAAGTCCACCATCCTGCGCATGATCGCGGGGCTCGAAACGGTGACCAGCGGCGAGATCCATCTCGGCGGCAAGCGGGTGGACGAGCTGCCGCCCAGCGACCGCGACATGGCCTTCGTCTTCCAGTCCTACGCGCTCTACCCGCACATGACGGTGCGCCGGAACATCGCCTTCCCGCTGATCATGCGGCAGTTCCGCTGGTGGTTCCACGTCCCCTTCATCGGCGACTACTTCAAGCGCCGCATCGAGAACTCGCCGGAGGTGCGGGAGCTGGTGGAGCGCACCGCCGACACGCTGGCCCTGACCAAGGTGCTGGACCGCCACCCGCGCACCCTGTCGGGCGGCCAGCGCCAGCGCGTGGCGCTCGGCCGCGCCATGGTGCGCGAGCCGTCGGCCTTCCTGATGGACGAGCCGCTGTCGAACCTCGACGCCAAGCTGCGCACCGCCATGCGGGCGGAGATCACCCAGCTTCACCAGCGGGTCGGCGGCAACTTTGTCTACGTCACCCACGACCAGATCGAGGCGATGACCATGGGCACCCGCATCGCGCTGATGCGCGACGGGCACCTCCAGCAGTACGGCACCCCGCGTGAGATCTACGAGAAGCCGGCCAACACCTACGTCGCCCGCTTCATCGGCACGCCGCCGATGAACCTGATCGACGCCGAGGTCGAGGGCATGACCGTGCGCATCGGCAACAGCGTCCTGCCGTTGCCGGACAAGGCGGAACGGCCGGGCGGCAGCAGCCGCATGAAGGTCTGGCTGGGCCTGCGCCCCGGCGCGCTCGCCATCGTGCCGCAAGGCCAGGGGAAGAGCCTGCCGGGCACGGTCACCCTGGTCGAGCATGTGGGGGCGGAATCGCTGATCTCGGTGAAGCTGTCCGGAGTCCACACCGCCCATGACGACGATGGTGGCCTGACCGACGAGGTGATGGTCTCCGTCCCCGGCTACAGCGAGCTGCGCGTCGGCGAGGCGGTCGGGATCGACTGCCTGCTGAAGGACTTCTCCCTGTTCGAGAAGGACAGCGGCGTCCGCGTCGGCGGGCGGGCCGCGGAGGATTTCCTGGCCGGCGGACGCGTCGGCACCATCCGGACGGCCTCCTGACGCGATCCGTGCGGACGGCGCCGCATCCGCCATCCCAGAATGGGTTGGCGGATGCGGCGCCATTCCCGAACACTACTTTTCAAAAAGGCAACTCCGCCCCTTTTACAACCAAATCCTCAAATATGTCAATAATTGACAATTTGCTTCCGCATGATCCAAAATTCATGCAGTAACCATCCCCGCCCTGCGGGGATTTCGTTGTTGTATGTCCACCGATCCAAGAAGAATTAACTTCCGATCAGCCGAAAGATCGGCATCGTTCAGAATTTCTTTAACAAATCACTTTGTTATTGGCCTTCCCGATACGCGACCGCCGCGATGGCGAGAGGGCCACTATGCCGGACACCCTGGACGCCACCGCCCCGCTCCTGACCATCCCCGATGCCCTGGCGTCCGAAGCGGCGGCGGTGCTGCTGGGCGGCGATCCCGCCGCGCTGAAGGCCGTGCAAGAGAAACTGGCGGCGGCGCTGACCGGACAGGGCTTGCCGGAAGGCGCAGCGGGCAGCGTGGCGGACGGCTGGATGCGCGACGTCGCGGCGGGGGTCGGCGCCAGCGCCACGCCCGACGACGCGATCGCCCAGGCAAGCCGGATCGCCGCCGGCACGGCGGCGCGCATGGCGGAAGCCGCCCAGGAATCCGCGGCGCTGACCGGGGAGCAGCGCCTGGCCGTCGCCCTGGCGCAAGGGCAAGGCCTCGGGCAGGGATCGGGGCCGGGCGGCGCGAACGATCCCAAGGCGGCGTCCGACCTGTCGGCCGCACTGTTCAGCGGGGTGATGGACCCGGCGGCCCGCCCGGCGGGCGCCGCCGACCCGATCGCCGCCCTGTCGCAGGCTCTGACCGCTCCTCCCACCGCTCCGGCGGCAGCGGACACCGTTCCCGTCTCGCCGTCCGACAAGCTCGCAGCGGCGCTCGCCTCCGGCGTTGGGGTGCAGGACGCGGTGACGGCGCTCGGCCCCGGAGCGGGCGGTCACTTCGCCGAAGCGCTGGAACACGCCCTGTCCAGCGGCGCCGACGCCGCAGGCGCCATCGCCGAAGCACAGGCGTTGAGCGCCGCCGGCGCAGTCCAGACCAATTCCGTGGCGGTCGAGCAGACCGATGGCGCGCGCCTGCTCGGCGCCCTCGCCGCCGGCAAGACGGATGGCGCGGGCGGCAACCCCGCTTTCACCAGCGTCCTGAACGACGCGCTGGCGCAGGGCGCGCAGCCAGACGCGGCGCTCGGCGCCTCGTCCCGGGCGCAGACGGACATGGCGGCCCGGCAGGAGGCCGCCGCCGTGCCGGCGAAGCCGGCGGACGCGCTGGTCGCCTCGTTGTCGTCCGGGCAGAATGTGGCGGCCACCGTCAAGACCTTCGCCGCCGCCGCCGGGATCGACGGCGCGGCGACCGGCGGCTTCGGGGAGGCGCTGGGGCGGGCCCTGTCCAGCGGGACGGACATGTCCGGCGCGCTGGGCTCGGCGCAGCAGGCCGTCACCACCGCGCTGGCCCTGTCGGCGGAAAGCGCCAAGGGCGTCAAGAGCGACGGGCTGATCGCGGCGCTCGCCAGCGGGCAGAACGTCCAGCAGGCGGTGCAGGCGCTCGGCGGGTCCGGCGCCGCCTTCAACGCTGCGCTCGGGCAGGCGCTGGCGGACGGGCGCGCCACCGGACCGGCGCTGGCCGCCGCCCGCCAAGCGGCGGAGACGGTGCAGCAGAACGCCCAGGGCAGTGAAGTTCCCGTTTCCGCCGAGAACAAGGCGCTGGCCGATCTCGCCAACCCGCCGCCCGCGGGAGAGGCGGCCAAGGAAGGCGCCAAGGAATCCGGCGACAAGAACGCCGGGGAGAAGGCCGCCGAACAGGTCGCCGAAGCCCCGGCCGAGGGCAAGGAGGGCGGCGAGAAGGAAGTCGCCAAAGAAGAAGACGCCAAGGAGGACGGGGCCAAGGAGGACGGGGCCAAGGAGGACGGGGTCAAGGAGGACGCAAAGGGCGAAGCCGCCGACGCCACTCCGGCAGAGGGCGAGGCGTCTCCGGCCCCGGGCAAATCCAGCATGGGAAGCGAACCCGCGCTGAAACCGATCAGCTTCGACGCGGCCGGGACCGTCAAGAGCGCCGACACCGCCGTGCCGAGCGCCACGGCCCCCGCCCCCTCCACCAGCCTCACGCCCGCTGCCCCGCCGGTCACCAAGACGCTGACCAGCGACCCCTTCGCCGTCGCCGCGCAAATCCAGCAGCAGGTGGCCCGCGCCATCGAGGCGGCCGCCGCCACCCAGCCCGCGACGGTGCCGCCGGTGGCGGCCCCCACCCTCTCGACCGGCTTCGACGCGGCGGCCTTCGCGAAGGCCCTGGCGATCGCCGAGGGCACCGCGGCCCCGGCCGGCTTCGCCGTCTTCCACCTGATCGAGGCGATGTTCCGGCCCGGCGAGGCCGGCGGCAGCGTGATCGGCGTTGCCGTGGTGGCCAACCCGGACTCCCCCTTCGGCGTCTGGCAGTACAGCCTGGACGGCGGCGCGTGGCTGGCGGTGGGCGCGGTCGGCGACGGCGCGGCGCTCGTGCTTCCGGACAGCGCCCTGCTGCGCTTCCTGCCGGCCGCCAACTGGAACGGCATCGCGCCGTCGCTCGGGCTGCGGGCGGTGAACAGCGAGTGGGCCGAGGGCTTCAGCGGTGCCGAGCACCGGTTGTTCACGCTGACCGGTGTCGGCGGCACAACCCCGCTGTCGGGGGACGTCGCTCCGTTGACGCTGGAGGTGACCCCGGTGAACGGCGCCCCGGTGACGACCGGTGCGCAGGCGGTCCTGCCCGCCGTCTCGGAAGACAGCGCGGACCCGGCGGGCGCCGGCGTGGCGTCGCTGTTCGGCGGGCTGTTCTCCGACCCGACCGACGCGGTGTTCGGCTCCGCCGGCAACGGCTTCGCCGGCGTGGCGGTGGTCGCCAACCCGGCGGACGCCGCCCAGGGGCAATGGCAGTATTGGACCGGCTCCGCCTGGAGCGCCGTGGGAGCGGTGTCGGACGGCAACGCCCTGCTGCTGTCCGCCGACGCCAAGCTGCGCTTCGTTCCCGCCACGGACTGGAACGGCGTGCCGCCAAGCCTGATGGTGCGCCTGATCGACGATTCGCAAGGACCGCTCACCAATGGCGCACGGGCGGACGTGACGGGTGCCGGCGGCGACAGCCGCTACAGCCTCGGCACCATCACCCTGACCACCGCGGTCGGCGCCGTCAACGACGCCCCCGTGGCGACGGGCACGACGGCCACCCTGCCGACGATCGCCGAGGACACCACCAACCCGGCGGGCGCCACCGTCACCAGCCTGTTCGGTCAGCTGTTCTCCGACGCCGCCGACGCGGTCAACGGCGGGTCCGCCGCCAACGGCTTCGCCGGCGTGGTGGTGGTCGGCAACGCCGCCACCGCGGCGCAAGGCGCGTGGCAATACTGGACCGGCACGGCCTGGGCCGCCATCGGCGCGGCAAGCGACTCCAACGGACTGCTGCTGTCCGTCGGCACGGCGCTGCGCTTCGTCCCCACCGCCAACTGGAACGGCACCACGCCGGCCCTGACCGTCCGGCTGGTCGAGGACGGCGGCGCGCCGCTGATCACCGGCAACCGCGTCGACCTGACCAACGGCGTCGGCGGCAGCACCGTCTACAGCGCCGGGACCATCGCCCTGACCGGCGCCGTCACCCCCGTCAACGACGCGCCGGTCGCCACCGGAACGACCGCCACCCTGCCGACCGTCGCCGAGGACACCGCCAACCCCACGGGCACCACCGTCTCCAGCCTGTTCGGTCACCTGTTCTCCGACCCGGCGGACGCGGTTGGCGGTGGCTCCGCCGCCAACGGCTTCGCCGGGATCGCCATCGTCGGCAACGCGGCGACCTCGCAGGGCGTCTGGCAATACTGGACCGGCACGGCCTGGGCGGCCGTGGGCGCCGCCTCGGACGGCAACGCCCTGCTGCTGGCGGCGAACACGGCGTTGCGCTTCGTTCCCGCCGCCAACTGGAACGGCACCACCCCGGCTTTGACCGTCCGGCTGATCGACGACTCCCAAGGGGCCGTGACCAGCGGCGGGCGGGTCGCCCTGGCGAGCGTGGGCGGCGACAGCCGCTACAGCGCCGGCACTGTCGCGCTGACCGGCACCGTCACTCCGGTCAACGACGCGCCGGTCGCCACCGGCGCCGCGGCCACCCTGCCGACGCTCGCCGAGGACGCCGCCAACCCGGCGGGCGCCACCGTCACCGGCCTGTTCGGTCACCTGTTCTCCGACGCTGTCGACGCGGTCAGCGGCGGGTCGGCGGCCGACACGCTGGCCGGCGTCGTGGTGGTCGGCAACGCCGCCACCGTAGCGCAAGGGGCATGGCAGTATTGGACCGGGACGGCCTGGGCCGACATCGGCGCGGTCAGCGGCGGCAACGGCCTGCTGTTGGCGGCGAACACGGCGCTGCGCTTCGTTCCCGCCGCCAACTGGAACGGCACCACCCCTGCCCTGACCGTCCGGCTGGTCGACACGTCGCACGGTCCGGTCGCCAGCGGCGCACGGGTCGACGCGACGAGCGTCGGCGGCAGCACCGCCTACAGCGCCGGCACCATCGCGCTGACCGGCACCGTCACCCCCGTCAACGACGCGCCGGTGGCGACAGGGACGACGGCGACCCTGCCGACCATCGCCGAGGACACCGTCAATCCGACGGGCACCAGCGTCACCGCCCTGTTCGCCCACCTGTTCTCCGACCCGGCGGACGCGGTGGCGGGCGGCTCCTCCGCCAACGGCTTCGCCGGCGTCGCCATCGTCGGCAACGCGGCGACCGCCGGGCAGGGCGTCTGGCAGTATTGGTCCGGTTCCGCCTGGATCACCGTGGGCGTGGTGGCCGAGGGGGCGGCGCTGGTCGTCGCCGCCAGCGCGCTGCTGCGCTTCGTTCCCGCCGCCGACTGGAACGGCACCACCCCGGCCCTGACCGTCCGGCTGATCGAGGACGGCGGCGCGCCCGTCGTCACCGGCGGCCGCGTGGACCTGACGACCGGCGTCGGCGGCAGCACCGTCTACAGCGCCGACACCATCGCCCTGACCGGCACCGTCACCCCCGTCAACGACGCGCCGCAGATCACCGCCGGCACGACGGCGCTGGCGACGGTGAAGGGCGTGGCGGTGGCGGTCACCGGCCTGTCGGTGTCCGACGTCGACGCCGGCGCGCTGCCGATGCTGGTCACGCTGACCGCCGGCCACGGCACGCTGACCCTGGCCGGCGCCGGGTGGGACGCCGACATCACCGGCAACGGCACGGACAGCGTCACCATCCGCGCGACGCTCGCCACCATCAACGGGATGCTCGGCGCCGCCAATGGGCTCCTCTACACCGCCAGCGCCTACACCGGGGCCGACGCCATCCGGATCGTCGTGAACGATCTCGGCAACGGCGGGGCCGGCGGGCCGCTGACCGCGACCGCGACCATCGGAGTCACCGTGGCGCCGCCGAACGCCTCCCCCGTCCTGATCGACACCAACCTCGACGTGGCCGTGGCGGCGGAGGCCCTGGCCGCCCCCACCGCGGGCACGCTCGGCTTCGCGGTGTCCAAGCTGGTCGGGCTGAACGGCAGCGGCCCCGCCAACGTCACCGACACCGACGCCGGGGCCGTCGTCGGCATCGCCCTGACCGGCGCCAACGAGAGCTATGGCCGCTGGTGGTTCTCCACCGACAACGGCGCGACCTGGAGCCTCGTCGGGACGGTCAACGACAGCGATTCCGCCCTGCTGCTGCGCGCCACCGACCGGCTGTACTTCCAGCCCAACGCCGCGGTGCCGGCCACCGTCAACGGCGCCCTGACCATCCGGGCCTGGGACCAGACCACCGGCAGCGCCGGCTCGAAGGCCGCCGTCACGCTCGGCGCCGGCAGCGCCTTCTCCGCCGCCACGGACACCGTCACCCTGCATCCCGGCGTGCTGATCCCCAACGGCACCTTCGACAAGGGGCTGACCGGATGGAGCTACACCGGCGGCGCCACGGTGGGTGCTACGGGCGACGGGCATGAGGGCACCCTGACCTCCGCGGGTGGCCAGTCACCGACTCAGCTGGAGGATTTCCTCGGCCTCGCCCACGGCTCCATCGCCGCGGCGACCGGGACCATCCCGTCCTTCGGCAACGCGATGAAGCTGGCCACCACCGTCACGGTGACGAAGGACACGACGCTGACCTTCGACTGGACCTTCATCTTCTCCGACCCCGGCTATCACGACTTCGCCTTCGTCAGCGTCAACGGCGTGGTCACGCTGCTTGCCAAGGACGCCAGCGCCAGCGGGAAATTCAGCGTGGTGATTCCGGCCAACACCACCCTGACGCTGGGCTTCGGCACCTCCGACACCAGCGACAACAGCGTCAACCCGATCCTGCGCGTCGACAACGTCAAGCTGACCACCGTCGCCAGCGACCCCATCGTGCTGGATATGGGCGGTGACGGGCTGGCCCTGCGGGCGCTGACCGACGGTGTGCTGTTCGACGTCAGCGGCGACGGCGTGGCCGACCGCACCGGCTGGGTCGGCAAGGGCAACGCCCTGCTGGTGCGCGACGACAACCAAAACGGGCAGATCGACGACGGGCGCGAGCTGGTGTCGGAGCATTTCGGAGCCGGCTCGAGCGGTGGCGGCTTCAACAGCAGCCTGGAGGCGCTCGCCTCGCTCGACAGCAACCACGACGGACGCATCGACGCCGCGGACGAGAGCTTCGCCACGCTCCAGGTCTGGCAGGACGCCGATGGCGACGGGGTGAGCCGGCCGGGCGAGCTGCGCACGCTGGCCGAGGCCGGAATCCTCTCCATCGCCACCACGGCGACGCCGAGCGATGCGACGCTGGCGGGCAACCAGATCCTCGGCACCACCAGCATGACCATGGCCGACGGCAGCAGCCGACTGGTGGCCGGCGTCGCCTTCGACGCCCAGGCCGCCGTCGCGGCTCAGCTGCACAGCCAGCCGCTGGCCGCGTCGCCGTCGCCATTTCCGTCGTCTCAGGCCGATCACGGGCGCTTCGACTACGCGGCGCTGATCTCCTCCGGCCTGGGTCTGCCGGACAATATTCCGGTTGCACAAAGCAGTCAGGACACTCACAACGGCGATTGGGCCATGGCGCTTCACACCGCGGATACACACCACGCCACAACCCATGCCTCGACGATTGTGCCGGTCGCAGAAAATTCATGATCGACCGACAGAATTCGACGCATTTTTAGGTATTTGGATACTGTTTTGTCCTAAATGAGTATGAGAGTTCTCGACTAAGATCATCTTCGCTGTAAGCCGAATGGCCTAAACATGCGCCGATCTCCAGGACCCTCATGCACAAGTTTTGTCTCATCGCCACGGTTGCGCTTCCGCTCCTGACCGGAGCGCCACAATCTCTAGTTGCAGCTCCGCGCGACGAGGTGGTGGCGCTGATCGGCAAGGCGACGGAAAGCCACGACCGCCTGCGCGGGGCGGAGGCCGCCGCCGACGGGGCCCGCAACGCCCTGCGGGTCAGCCATGGCGGCTGGTTCCCGACGCTCAGCCTGTCGGCCAACGGCGGGCGCGAGAGCACGACCAAGCCGGCGGGCCTGCCCAACACGGACATGAACGCCTCGCAGTTTTCGGCGCGGGCGACGCAGCTGATCTGGGACTTCGACGCGACCAACGCCGACATCCGGCGCGCCCAGGTGACGCTGGTCCGCGCCGACATCGCGGTGGAGCGCGCCCGGCAGGAGCTGCTGGTGGAGGGCCTCACCGCCTACGCCAGCCTCGTCCGCGCCCACCAGCTGCTCTCCTTCGCGCGCCAGTCCGAAGACAACATCCGCCGCCAGACCGGGCTGGAGGAGGTGCGTCTCCAGGAGGGCTTCGGCTTCTCCACCGACGTTCTCCAGGCCAAGAGCCAGCTCGCCGGCGCCCAGGCGCGCCGCGTCGCGGCGGAGGAGGCGACGCAGAACGCGCAGAGCCGCTTCCAGGCCTTCTTCGGCCATGTCCCCTTCCAGGTCAGCAACGCCCAGGTCCTGGCGATGACGCGCGCCGGCCTGCCCGTCTCGCTGGACGCGGCGGTGGAGGAGGCGCGCCGCCACAACCCGCGCCTCCAGGAATTGGCCCTGACCACCGCGGCGGCGCAAGAGGCGGTGACCTCGGTGCGCGGCCGCACGCTCTACCCGCGGATCGACGGCTTCGTGGAACACAACATCAAGCGCGACGTCGCCGGCCAGTCCGGGCGGCAGAACGAGCTGCTGTTCAAACTCCAGGTCACCTTCTCGCTGAACACCGGCCTGACCGCGCTCAACAGCATCCGGCTGGCCGAGGCCGACCTGCGGGCCGCCGACGCCACCTGGGCCGACCAGGAGCGCACGGTGCTGGAAACCGTCCGCAACAGCTGGAACCGCCTGGAAAGCGCCCGCGCCCAGGTGCAGCTGTTGAACGATCAGGCGAGCCTCGCCGCCGGCTTCCTCGACGTGGCGCGGTCGGAGCGCGAGCTGGGCACCCGGTCGCTGATCGACATCCTGTCGGGTGAGACGACGCTGATCAACGCGCGCAGCGACGCCGCGGCGGCGGAGACGGAGCTGGTGCTGGCCGGCTACCGGCTGCTCGCCGCCATGGGCCGGCTGAACGCCACCGACATCCAGACCAAGCCGATGCCGAAGCTGACCGCGCCGGGCCGCGGCGCTTTCCGCGATCAGGGCCAGCGCGATCAGGGCCGGCGCGGCACGGGAGACCAGCGATGAGCGGCGGCGCCATCGGCCTGCTGGTGCTGCGGCTGCGCGCCAACCTGCGGCTGACCGCCCGCGTCTTCGCGGCGTCGCTGGCGGCGAACCTGCTCGGGCTGGCCTCCTCCTTCTACACGATGCTGGTGCTGAACCGCTACGTGACACACGGTGTCGATTCCACGCTGGCGGCGCTGACCGTCGGCGTCGTGCTGTCCATCGCCTTCGAGCATCTGTTCCGCCACGTCCGGCTGGGCATCGCCGGGCGCATCGGCCGCGCCGAGCACGAGCGTCTGACCACCGGGGCCTTCGGCATCCTGATGACGGCGCGCAGCGGCGCCGGATCGGCGGAGGGCGACGCCGCGCGGCGCGAGGCGCTGCGGGCGCCGGAGCAGATCGACTCCGCGCTCGGTTCGGCCAATCTGGCGACTCTGTTCGACCTGCCCTTCGCGCTGGGCTTCATCCTCGTGGTGGCGCTGATCTCCTGGCCGCTCGCGGCGATCTGCCTCGTCTTCACGCTGCTGGCCATCGCCGCCGGGCTGCTGGCCCAGGCCGACATGCGCGCGGTCGGGCGCGACCTCGCTCAGGCCGGCGCCGACGCCCAGGGGCTGGTCACCACCGCCATCGTCGGGCGCGACGCGGTCGCCCTGTTCGGCGGCGCCAAGCCGCTGCTCGGCGACTGGCAGCGCGCCGCCAAGGCTCTGCGCGTCGTCCGCGAGCGCATGTCGATGCGCCAGGGCCGCGCCCAGTCGGCGGCGCAGAGCCTCCAGGCGCTCCAGGGCGTGGCGGTCATCGCCACCGGCGCCGTTCTGGTGGTGCGCGGCGAGCTGGACGTCGGGTCTCTGATCGGCATCAACCTGCTGGTCGGCCGCGCGCTCGCCCCCTTCACCCGGCTGGCCCAGATCGGCGAGTCCCTGGCGATGGCCCGGCAGGCGCAGGTCCGGCTGGAGCAGTTCGCCCGCACCGCGGTCGAGCCGACCGGCGGCACCAGCCTGCCCCGCTACGCCGGCACGCTGGAGCTGCGCGACCTGACCTTCACCCCGCCGGGCGGCGTCACGCCGCTGCTGCGCCGGCTGACCCTGTCGGTGCCCGCCGGCAACATCCTGGTGCTGAAGGGCCGCAACGGCTCGGGCAAATCGACGCTGATCCGCCTGATCGCCGGGCTGGCCGACCCGCAGGAGGGCGCCGTGCTGGCCGACGGGGTGGACATCCGCAAATTCGCCCCCTCCTGGTGGCGCCAGCAGATCGGGCTGCTGCCGCAGGAGCCGGTGTTCCTCAACCGCACGATCCGCGAGAACCTGCTGCTCGCCAACCCGCGCCTGTCGGAGACGGAGCTTCACGCCGTCCTGCACCGCGCCGGGGCCGACCGCACGGTGGCCGACTGCGCCCAGGGCCTCGACACGCCGCTGCGCAACTTCGGCCACGAATTGCCGACCGGCCACCGCCGCCGGCTGGCGCTGGCCCGCGCCCTGGCGGTCGGCGGGCGGCTGATCCTGCTCGACGAGCCGACCGACGGGCTGGACTCGGAAGGCACCGCCACCGTCTACCGCACGCTGATCGAGCTGGCGCGGGGCGGTCACACGGTGATCATCGCCTCCCACGACCCGCGCATCCTCCAGGGCGCTTCGCTGGTGCTCGACCTCGACCAAACGAACGGCGCGGCTGTCGTCCGCGAGCCGGCGGGGCTGGTGACGCCATGAAGCCGCTTCCCCTGCTGACCCGCAAGCCGGCCACCGCCCCCGCCGCGTCCGTGCCGCCGGTCATTCCGACGGGCATTCCGGCTGCTCTCCCGGCCTCCCTGACGGGGGCGCAGCCCGCCGACCCCGAAAGCCGCTTCGGCGACGGCCTGTTCGTCGTCAGCATCGCCGCCTTCCTCGCCGCACTCGGCTGGGCGGCCATCGCCGAGCTGAACGTCTCCAGCAGCGCGCCCGGCGACGTGGTGCCGCTGTCCTACAACCAGTCGGTTCAGCATTTCGAGGGCGGCATCGTCCGCGACATCCTGGTGCAGGAGGGCGATTCGGTCACCGCCGGCCAGGTGTTGGTCGAACTTGACCAGACCAAGATCCGCGCCGACCTGGAGGAGCTGAAGCTGCGCCTCGGCTCGCTGTCCGCCGACACCGCGCGGCTGGAGGCGGAGGTCGGGCGCCGCGAGGCCATCGACTTCCCCGAGCGGTTGCAGCGCGAGCGGCCCGATCTGGTGGCACAGACCCGAGACCTGTTCCGCGCCCGCCGCGACCGGCTGGCCTCCGACCTCGACATCCAGCGCCAGGACATCGCCCAGCGCGAGCAGCAGGTGGCCGCCGTGCGGGCGCGCATCGGCGGCTCGCAGGTGGCGCAAGGGCTGATCCGCGAGCAGCTTTCCATCAGCGAGACCCTGCTGAAGCGCGAGATCACCAACCGCATGAAGCACTTGGAGCTGCTGCGCGACGACGCCCGCGTCAGCAGCGCCATCGCCGAGGACCGCGCCACGCTGGCCCAGGCCGAGGCGGCGCTGGCCGAAGCGCGCAGCAAGCTGGTGTGGATCGGCCGCAAGTACGAGGAGGAGAGCCGCAACGCCCTCGACGAGGCCCGCCGCAACCACGACGAGTTGTCGCAGCGCCTGACCCGCTACCAGGACAGCCTGGACCGCAGCAGCCTGCGCGCCCCCATGGACGGCATCGTCAAGACGCTGGCCGTCTCGACCAAGGGCGCCGTGGTCAAGGCCGGCGAGACGGTGGTGGAGCTGGTGCCGCGCGACGGCAAGCTGGTGGTGGACGCCCGCCTGCCGGTGCAGGACATCGGCTATGTCCGCCCCGACCAGCCGGTGGTGGTGACGCTCGCCGGCGGCGACGCCTCGCGCTTCGGCCACATCGAGGGGCGGGTGCGGACGATCAGCCCCGACACGCTGCTCGACGCCAACAAGCAGTCCTACTACAAGGTCCGCGTCGAGCTGCCGGTGACCCGTTTCGACTACGGCGGCAAGACCTACGAGCTGTTCCCCGGCGTGCGCGTGACCTGCAGCATCCTGACCGGGCGGCGCACCATCCTCGACTATGTGTTCTCGCCGGTCCTCAACGGCCTCCAGCACGCGATGCAGGAGCAATGAGGATGGGCACCCCTTTCCCCGCGTCCATTCCCCTCTCCCGTCCCGGGAGAGGGAGGGACCCGCGCGAAGCGCGGGAGGGTGAGGGTCGTCCAACGGCGCGACCACCCGATCCTTGCATTCACCCTCACCCTTCCCGCTTCGCGGGCCCCTTCCCTCTCCCGGGGCTCTCGGCGGCCAAAGGCCGCCTGACGCCGTCAGCGCCCGCATGCGGGCGCGAGAGGCGGGAGAGGGAAACGACCGCTGACCGCCCGAGGCCCACCCCATGCTGAGCTCGCTCCAGCCCCGCTCCCGGCCGCCGCTGCGCTGGTCGCACCTGACCAAGAAGGCGCGCTTCGCGCTGATCCTGGCGGCGGCGATGCTCGTCACCGTGCTGGTCTCCCTGGTCGTCCGCGCCGGCTTCCTCGGCGACAGCGCGCGAGAGCCGCTGACCGTCGCCGTCGTCGGGCCGCTCAGCGGGCCGGACGCGGCGCTGGGGCTGGCCCTGCGCAAGGGGGCGGCGCTGCGCGCCGACACCATCAACGCGGCGGGCGGCATCGCCGGCCGTCCCGTGGTGGTCAAGCCCTTCGACGACGAGGGCGACAAGGGCAAGTCGCTGGAGATCGCCCGGCGCATCTCGAACGACCCGTCCGTCCTCGCGGTGATCGGCCACACGCCCGACGCCACCGACAGCGCGACGGCGATCTACGCCCAGCGGCAGATCCCGCTGATCGCCCCGCGCCCGCTGGTCCGCCCGGCCGACGCCGCGCCCAGCCCCTGGCTGTTCAGCATCACGCTGGACCGCACGCACGAGACGCGCTTCCTCGCCAACTACGTGCGCAACGTGGTCGGCGAACCGACCGTCGCCATCGTCCGCGAGGACAGCGAGCAGGCGGCTGGGCAGGCCGGCCAGTTCGACGCGATCCTCCAGCGCTTCGGCACCCGGCTGGTCGGCCAATGGACCTTCGCGCCGGGCCGCGGCGGTGCGTCCGCGCTGCCAGCGCTGGCCCAGGCGGTCAAGGAGAAGATGCCGACCGGCGCCATCATCGTCATCGGGTCAGCGGTGGACAGCGCGCGGGTGGTGGTGGCGCTGCGCGACGCCGGGGTGCGCAACCTGATCGCCGGCAGCTCGGAGATGGCCAGCTCGGCCTTCCGCACCGAGATCGTCGCCCAGACGCAGGCCAACCCCAAGGCGCTGACCCCGGAGGCCTACGGCCACGGTCTGCTGGTGTCCTCGCCCGTTCTGTTCGACACGGCGAACGAGCGGGCGCAGCGCTTCTACGGCCAGTATGTGAAGCGTTTCAACGCGGTGCCCGACTGGGCGGCGGCGCTGGGCGCCGACGGCGTGGACCTCATCGCCGGAGCCATCGCGAAGACGAACACCGCCACCGGCAAGCCGGACGGCGAAGCGCTGCGCCGCGCCATCGCCGACCACGACCGCGCCGAGACCGCCTTCCAGGGCACGGTCGGCACCTGGACCTTCGACGCGCACGGCCAGGCGACCCTGCCGGTGATGATGGCCTCCTACAACGGCCTGAACCCGGTGGCGGCGCTGACCCAGCTCCAGCCGATCCGCGAGGCCGGAGTCTCAAACTTCCTGGAGGAGGTCACCAAGGGCCGGGCGCTCTACGTCAACGACCGCTTCATGTACAAGACGGACGTCATCTACACCGGCGTCCAGCTCCATGAGATCCGCGACCTGAACCCGGACGCCAACGAGGCGACGCTGAACCTGACGATCTGGTTCCGCTACCGCGGCACCTTCAACCCGGCGGACGTCGTCTTCACCAACGCGGTCAAGCCGGTCGAGCTGGGCAAGCCCTACCGCGAGGAGCGCGGCGAGGTCACCACCTACGTCGCCTACCGGATCGAGGGGCGCTTCGCCCTGAACGTCTTCGACCAGCGCCCGCCCTACGGCAGCCAGACGGTCGGCGTCAGCTTCCGCCACCGGACGCAGAACCGCAACACGGTGATGTTCGTCACCGACGTGCTCGGCATGTCGCTGGTCGACACCAACGACTTCGTGGAGAAGCTGAAGGCGATGGCCGCGGCGGAGACCGCGTCCGCCGCCGATCCGGGCCTCGCCGACCGCTTCCGCCGCGCACTGGAGGGTGAGAGCGAAAGCTCCACACTGCTCGACCAGCTCCGCGCCAAGCGGGTGCTGGCGCCGTCGCCCGGCTGGCGGCTGGCGCGCGCCTGGATCTCGCAGGACGTCGCCTCGGTCGGCAGCGAGGGCGATCCGAACTATGTCGGTTTCGGGCGCCCGCAGCCGGACTTCTCGCGCGTCGACTTCGGCGTGGTCGCGGCACCAGACTCTCCGGCGGCGCGCGACTTCATCCACCGCGACTTCTTCGTCTACATCGCCATCTTCAGCGCCGTCCTGGCGGTCTTCGCCGCCGCCATGGACCGCCGCGACCGTGGCCAGTTCTGGAAGATCCAGACGCTGTTCATGCGCATCCTGTCCTGGCCGCTGCTGCTGATGTCCATCGGCAACATCGTGCTGGACCAGGCGGTGGCGACGTTGCCGCCGAGCGGGATCGCCATGGTGGTGAACGGCGTCAACGTGCTGTGGTGGATCGTGCCGGCCATCCTGGTCGACCGCACGCTGGAGCGCTTCGTCTGGACCCCGCTGGAGATCCGCACCCAGCGCAAGATTCCCGGCATCGTCCGCCGCTTCTCCACCCTGATCGTCTTCGGCTTCGCCGGCTGCGGCATCATCGCCTTCGTGCTGAAGCAGCCGATCACCAGCCTGCTCGCCGCCTCCGGCCTCGTCGGCATGGTCATCGGCCTCGCCATCCAGGCCAACATCGCCAACGTCTTCTCCGGCATCGTCCTGAACATCGAGCGGCCGTTCCAGATCGGCGACAGCATCCAGATCACCGATCTGGTGCGCGGTGTCGTGGTCGACATGACGTGGCGCACGGTGCGCATCCGCAACGTCGCCGGCTTCATCGTCGCCATGCCCAACGCCAAGGTGTCGGAGGCGACGGTCGTCAATTTCAGCGCGGTCGACCGGGTGTCGATGAAGCTCGAATACTACGCCGACGCCCGCCACGACCCCGGCCGGATGGGCGGCCTGCTGACCACCGCCCTGCAAAACGCTGACAAGGTCCTGCCCAGCGCCACCGGCGGTCCGCCCTTCGTCCGCTACGACGGCATCCGCGGCGTCAACGGCCAGTGGCTGTGCAAGTACAACCTGTTCTTCTGGGTCGAGGACTACGACGCCAGCTTCGTCGTGCCGGAGCTGGTCTGGCGGTCGGTCTACCGCACGCTGGCCGAGGCCGGCATCGAGCCGACCCCGCCCGACCTGATGGAGGCCGCCGGCCCCGCCGCGGTCGCCACCAACGCCCAGCGCAAGGCGATTCCGGCATGAGCAGGCCCGGCATGAGCAGGAAGACCCCGATGATGCGAACCCTGATTGCCGCGACGGCGCTGCTGCCGGTCCTGCTCGCCGGGACGGGCTGCGCGCCGCTCGGCAGCGACCGACCCGGCGCGATCCTGGAGAAGGTGGCCGACGGCGACTACGACGTCGGCATCCGCTACCCCGCCAAGCGGGCCCGCTACGTGATGATCGTCGAGGAGGACGAGGACGGCTTCGTCGTGACCAACCGCCCCGCCGGCGCCCGCGAGGCGGACGCCGCCCCGGCCCCGGTCTCAACCCCGGTGGTGGTGCAGCCGCAACGCAACGACCGCGTGCTCGCCCCCTGCGCCGAGGCGACCGGCAACTGGTACCGCCACACCCCGGCGGGCTACGTCTGTGCCGGCCAGTCGGCGCCCGGCAACGGGGGCTGACATGACGCGCCTCGCGATCATCCTCGCTCTGACGCTCGCCGGCTGCGCCGCAGGTGCCCCCACGCCCAATGCGGGGCGCGCCGACGCGCCGGTGCTGCGCATCGTCGCCGCGCCCGACGCCAACGGGCGGCGCCCGGTGGCGGTTGACGTGGTGCGGGTGGCCGACCCGGCGCTGGCCGGACGGCTGGCCGGGCTCGACGCTTCTGGCTGGTTCCGCGACCGTGAGGCGCTGAGCGCCGACGCCGGCAGCCGGATCGCCATCGCCTCCTGGGAGATGGTGCCGGGCCAGAGCGTGCTTCTGCACAGCCTGCCGCCCTTCGCCACCCCCCCGACCCAAACCCTCGTCTACGCGCTGTACGGCGCACCCGGCACCCATCGGCAGGCGCTGGACGGCGCCGGCGCCCTGGACGTGCGGCTGGGACGGGACAGCTTCACCGTGGCTCCGCTGACGGAGGGAACGCCGTGACCGCCCAACTCGCCCAGGCCCACCCCGCTGCGGCGCCGAAGATGCCGCCCACGGGGGCCAAGCCCGCGGGCACGCTGGCCCTGTTCCGCGCCTTCCAGGAGGATCTGCTCGCCGGCTGCGCCGACGCGCAGGCCCCGGCGGGGACGGTGGCCGACCGCCTGACCGCCACGCTCCACGGGATGAGCGGTGCCGCCGTCTCCCAGGGGCCGGGCGCGCACGGCACGGTGGTCAAGGCGGTCTTCGCCATGGCCATGCTGGCCGATCGCGCGCTGGCCCAGACACGGCCCGCCGACGCCGTGGTGTCCACGCGCCTGTTCGGCGCCAACGCCACCCTGCAAACCCTGTTCGTCCAGGCCGACGACCTGATCCGCCAGGGCGCCAAGGCCGACCGCGGGCTGGCCGCCGTCTATCTCGCGGCGCTGGCGCTGGGTTTTCCCGACGACGCCCAGGCGACCGCCCGCCGCCCCGCCCTGCACCGCATCGTCGTCGGCGAGCGCGCCGCGGCCAGTCATCCCAGCCCCCGCGCCTGCGATCCGCCGGAGGGCGCCGTACCCGGCTACCTCGCGCCGTCCGCGCGCCGCTGGTGGTGGGCGGTCGGCGGCACCGCCGTGCTGTTCCTCGTGGTCTCGCACCTGCTGTGGGCCGGCGCCGTCGGTGGCATCCAACGCGATCTGAGCGGCGCCCGCGCCGCGGTCGAGGACATGGGGCTGTCATGGTCCTACTGATGCTCACGCTGGAGCTGGTGCTCTCCGCCATCGTCTATTTGCTGTCCTTCGCCGTCACGCTGGCGCCCTACGCGCTGCTGGCGCTGCCGCTCTATATCTTCTACCGCCTCGGCCGGATGGTCTGGCCGAAGCTGCGCCGCTGGCGGCGCAAGCCCGCCGGCAAGGCCGCCGCCGGCCGGAAGGCGCCCGCGCGCCGCCCCGCCCCGCCGGCGCCGCTGCGCGTCCGCGCCGAGGCGCCGCCCCCCACGAAGGCCGCCGCCAACGCGCCGCCCAACGCCCGCGTCTATGGCGAGGGGCTGGACATCCTGACGCGGCAGATGCGCGGTCCCCTGCGCCGCGGCGACATCCCCTGGTTCCTCGCCTTCGGCGTCGGCGGCCCGGCCCTGCTCGCCACCGACCCGACCCATGTCCGCTGGCCCGAGGACGGCAACGGCGAGAACGGCTGCTGGTGGTTCTGCGAGGGTGCGGCGATCCTGCACGCCGGCGCCGATTCCGCCGACGGCTCCCGGTTGAACACGTCCTGGCCGGCGCTGGTCGCGGCGATGCGCAAGCGGCCGATGCGCCGCCCGCTGGACGGTATCCTTCTCATGGTCGGCGCCGACGAGCTGCGCGCCGCCGCCGAGCGCCCCGGACCGCGCGACGCGCTGGCCAAGCGGGGCGCCGCCCTGCGGGAGCGTCTGCGGACGCTGCGCGACGACCTCGGCGTGGTCGGGCCGGTGCATGTGGTCGTGGTCCGCGCCGAGTCCCTGGACGGTTTCACCGATCTCTGCGCCGCCATGCCCTCCGCCCTGCTGGACGGCGTTCTGGGCTGGACCAACCCTCAGGATTGGGCCAAGCCCTTCGAGCCGCGCCGCATCGACGAGGCGTTCGAGGCCATCGGCGCCGACATCGCCGTTCTGGAGGCCGACGCCTTCGCCGCCGGCACCGCCGGGGTGCGGCTGCCGCTGCTGCCGGCATCCCTGGACACGCTGCGCCACCCGTTGGCGCTGTTTCTCGACGGCGCCCTAGGAGGAGATGGGGGCGGCAACGACCAAGCCGAGCCCTTCCCGCTGCGCGGCATCGCCCTGACCGGCGCTTACGCCCCGGCCACCGGCGGGCGCCGCCCGGTCTTCGCCCGCAACCTGCTGCCGGGTCGGGCCTTCGCCGAGGCCGGCTACGGGCGGCCGTCCGACGCCGCCTACCAGCAGGCCCACAAGCGCCGCCGGATGGCCCAGGCCGCGCTCGCCGCCTCGGTCGCCGGCCTGTCGGTCGCCGCGTGGCAGGGCGTGTCCAGCGTGTCCGCCGGCAGCCCGCCGGTCGCCGCGGCCACCGCCGATTTGCGCCGGGCGCTGCTGGCCCGCGACACCGTCACCGACGGGGCTCTGGCCGGTCGGGTGATCGCCGCCACGGCGGTGATGGAGCGCAGCTCCCTCGCCACGCCGCTGCTGCCGACCTCGCTGTTCAGCGGCTTCGACGAGGACAAGAAGCGGCTCGCCTCGGTCACGCTGCGCCGCTCGGTGCTGCGGCCGATCCGCGACGCGCTGCTGCCCAGCGCCACCATGGCCGACCTGCCGCCGGTCGCCAACCCGCGGACGGTCGAGGACCTGCCCGCCTTCCGCCGGCTCGCCGAGCAGCTCGACCGCATCGGCGGGCGGCGCGACGCGCTGGAGCGCTATGACCGCTTCCGCCGCAACAGCGGCTTCGACGAGCTGAACGCGCTGGCCGAAAGCGTCTACGGCGCCGTTCCCCGATCGCCGATGACGGCGACCGACGGCTACATCACGCGCATCGCCGCGGGAGCCGACCTGCCCAACCTCGACGCCCGGACCATCGCCGCGGCGGTGCGCGCGGAATCGGTGCAGCTCGCCGCCCCGCTGGCCGAGGAGCTGTACGGCCGCAACCCGCTGCGCCAGCGCGCCGAGGCCCTGGCCGAACGGCTGCGCGGCCTGCCGGAGACACCGACCGCCGAGGATGTCGACGACGTCCGCCGCCTGACCGGGGCCGTGGCCGTGGCCGTCGCATGGCCCATCGCCGGCGCCCTGCAGGACCCTGCCCGCGGCCTGCCCGACGCGATCCGGGTGACGCTCCAGAAGGCGGCCATCGCCGACCTGCCGGGCCGCGACACCACCGACCGCATCACCGAGGCCCTGTCCACCGCCGCGACCGGCGCCCGCGCCGCCGTCCTGGCGCTGGACGCGCCGCAGACCGGCGCGCTGTTCGCGGTGGGTGACGGCGGAGCCCTGACCCTCAACCCGGCGGTGACCGCGCTGCCGGACGCCCTGGCCGCGGCCCTGCCCGAACCGGCTCCCGAGGCTCCGCCCGCCGAGGCCGCCAAGCCGGCGGAGCCAAAGCCGGAGCCACCAAAACCGGAGCTGCCGAAACCGGAGCCGGCCAAGCCGGTCGCGGCGGCCCCCCCGCCTCCCCCACGCCCGGCGCCACCGCCCGAGCCCGCGGCTCCCCCGCCCGCCGCCGTGGAGCAGCCGGCCGTCGTCGCGCATCTGCCAATCCTGCCGAAGATGCCGGTGGAGGCCCCGGTTCCGGACAGCGACGTCGCCCTGTCGAAGCTGTCCACCGCCTTCGCGCAGACCCTCGCCGGACGCTTCCCCTTCGTCGGTCCCGAACAGGCGCGCGGCGCGTCCGACGCCGATCCTCAGGACGTCCGCCGCTTCTTCCGGCAGCTCGATGAGCACCGGGCGGCGGTGATGCGGACCGCGACCCCCGAAGTCGCCGCCTTCATGGAGCGGATGGAGGCCGCCCGCCCCTTGCTGGAGGCCATCGCGCGCCCGGCGCCGGTCAGCGTCCGCCTCACCTACGGCGCCAACCGCGCGCAGGAGGTCGGGGCGGAGCACATCATCGACTGGTCGGTGCGCTCCGGCGCGAGCGCAGTGGGGGCGGCGGCCAACGGCGGCACACTCGCCTGGACGCCGGGCCAGCCGGTCCTGCTGACCGCCCGCTGGGCCGCCGGGTCGCCCTTCCGTCCGAAGGGTACGCCGGCGGGCGGAACCGCCGCGGCGACGGGCGACACCATCACCCTGGCCGAGCGCGGGCCGTGGGCGCTGATGCGCCTGCTGAAGGGCCAAGCCCCGTCATCGTCGCGGGACGGCCTGCTGCTGCGCGTCGCCCTGCCCACGCAGACCATCGACGGACAGCCGGTGCGCGACACCGTCCTGGTGCTGGGCGCGACGGTCGGCGCCGGGACGCGCAACGAACTGCCGGCGCGCGCCCTCGACCTGCCGACGCGCTTCCCGCAAAGGTGGTGAACGCCAATACACAAAGAAAAGCTCATGATGAACTTTGTTACAATTCGCAGAAAGATGACGCATCTTCCAACAAAAACCCCGACGGCGGTCATAGGCATTTAATGCGTTGTTAAGCACTGAAAATGTATCAAGTCGTTGGGACATATTGGATCGTTAGGCAGTCAATCTCCGCCTCGCGGCAGTCCCGAAGGACTTCGTCTTATTTACCAGCGACAATAGGGGCATTCATTTACCGATCGCTATAGCAGCGGTTGATTGGCGATGTTTTGTTTCTTTCGGAATGCCAAGCTTGCAACGCATAACATCCTAAAACGTGCGTTTCAAAACACCGTTTCCACCTGAAATCAACCTCACCTGACCCTCGAAAGGTTTCGGATCATGGTAGACCGTAAGAAGCGCGCCCAGGAACTGATCAAGTATCACAGCTACGCCTCGGGCGCCTTCGGACTCATCCCCGTTCCCGGCGCGGACGTCGCCGCGGTCAGCGTGGCCCAGCTCAACCTGATCCATAAGCTCGCCAAGCTCTATGAGATCGAGTTCGCGCAGGAGCGCACCCGCGCGATCATCGGCGCGCTGATGGGCGGCGTCATGCCGGGCGCGCTGAGCTCCAGCGTGCTCGGCTCCGCCGTGAAGGCCGTTCCGTTCATCGGCACCGCCCTCGGCGTCGCCGTCATGCCGGCGCTGTCGCTGGCCGCCACCCAGGCACTCGGCCGCGTGTTCGCGCAGCATTTCGAGACCGGCGGCACGCTGCTGGACTTCGACGTCGAGGCGATGCGCGAGCATTTCCGCAAGGAGTTCGAGGCCGCCCGCAATGAGGCCGCCAAGGACGAAGGCGGCGAGGCCCCCGCCGCGGCGCCGCAGATGGAAGAGCAGCCGGTCCAGAAGGCCGGCTAAGGGCACGACGCCGGGGCGCCGGGCAAAGAAGGAAGCATCGCCGTGTTCGAGCTGATCTACATCGGTCTCTGCCTGCTGGTCGGGTTTCTGGGGATCGGCCGCCGCGGCGGCTTCCTGCTTTACGCCTTCCTGGCGGTGGTCCTGACCCCGCCCGGCGCCCTTCTCGTGATGATCCTGCTGACCACCCGCAGCAAGAAGCGGGCGAAGGCATGACGGCGGCGACGGCGTCCCTCCTCCGCCCGGCCCTGCGGCTCCTTCTGCCGGTCCTGCTGGCGCTGCTCGCCGCGACCCTTCCGGCGCGCGCCGAATACTGGACCATCGCGTCGGAAGACCATTTCCCTCCCTACAACTACTCCTTCAACGGCACCCGCACGGGGATCGACACCGAGATCGTCGTCGCCCTGCTGAAGGAGCTGACCATCACCCCGGTCCACCGGCCGCTGTCCTGGACCGAGGTCGTCCGGTCGATGGACGAGAACACCGCCGACGTCGGGTTCCAGTTCATCGCCTCGCCCGCCCGTTTCGCGCAGTACAACATGATCGGCCCGTTCCGCACCGGCACGACCGTCTTTATGGTGCGCAAGGACTCCCCCATCGCCTTCGAGCGGCTGGAGGACCTGACCCCCTACCGCATCGGCGTGGTCGACGGCTTCGCCTACGCGCCGGACTTCGACGCCGCGACCTATCTGGAAAAGATTCCGTCGAGCAGCAACGTGGTCAACTTCCGCCGCCTGATCCTGGGCCGGGTGGACGTGATCGTCGGCGACCTGCATGTGCTGAACCACATGGCCAAGCAGGACGGGCGGCTGAAGGACGTGCGAGTCCTGCCCAAGCCGCTCGGCCTGATCCCCCGTTACATCGCCATGCCCAAGGCGCGCAAGGAGAAGGCGGAGCGGCTGCAGGCCGCCTTCGTCAAGCTGCGCGACAACGGCACGATCACCCGCATCCTCGACTCCTGGCTGGCGGAGTGAGGCGGACCGATGAGCAAAAGCAAGACAACCAAGCGTGTCGCGCCCAGCCGGCCCGTCTCGGCCCTGCTGCCCCTGATCGGGCTGGCCGACCGTGAGATCCTGACCCGGCTGGTGGTGACCGGCTGCGTCGCCGCCGCCGCCAACCTCATCAGCCTGATGAGCCTCAGCGCCGAGCTGAACGGCTGGATGCGCGGCGAGGTGCTGGACACCCCCTTCCTGATCTTCTGCCTGGCGCTTCTGGTCTCCTACAGCTTCAGCAAGCGCTTCGTCGGGCTGGTGCTGACCACCGGCTTCAGCGCGCTGGCCGGGGTGCGTCGGCGCTTCCTGCAGACCGTCACTCTGGGCAACCACGCCGACATCCTCGACATGCAGGCCCGGCGCTCCTTCGACCTCGGCAACCACCATCTGGAGCGCATCGCGGCGCTTCTGCCCAACCTGTCGATCGCCGCCAACATGATGCTGGTGGCGGTCGTGGCCTACCTCTACCTGTGGACGCTGACCACGGTGGGCGCCACGCTGCTTCTGGTGGCCGGCGCGATGATCGGCGGCTGGTACGTGCGCGAGGCGCAGCGGACCCGCGCCCTGCTGGGCCAAGCCAAGGAGTCCGAGGTGCGGATGCTCCAGGGCTTCTCCGAGATCGTCGGCGGCAACGCCGAGATCAAGCTGGGCAAGGCGCGGCGCGATGAGCTGGCCCAGGCGGTCGAGGCCGACGTCGCCCAATGGGAGGACCTGAAGCGGCGCCACGGGCGCAATCTGGGGGAGCTGTTCTCCTGGATCGCCACCATCGTCATCGGCTTCTCCGCGGTCTTCGTCTTCATCTTCCCGCGCATGGGCGCGCTGTCGGCGGCGGAGCTCCCGCTGGTGACCTCGGTCATCCTGTTCCTCGCCCGGCCGCTGTCGAAGTTCCTCAACGCCGTGCCCGACTACATCGCGGCGGAGGATGCGGCGAACCAGCTCACCACCCTGCTGGCCGCCATGCCGGCGGCGGAGTACGCGCCGTCGAAGCTGGCCCGCGCGCCGCGCCGCTTCTCCGCCATCGAGCTGCGCGGCGTGCGCTTCGCCTACCGCGCCGGGATGCGGCCCGAGCCCTTCGTGATCGGCCCCATCGACATGACCATCCCGGCGGGCAGCGTCGTCGGCATCGTCGGCGCCAACGGGTCGGGCAAGTCCACCCTGCTGCGCGTCATCCCGCTGCTGTTCCGCCCGGACGAGGGGCAGGTCCTGCTCGACGGGCAGGCGGTGGAGGGCGACCGGCTGGAGAGCTACCGCGACCTGTTCTGCGCGGTGTTCCAGGACCACCACCTGTTCACCCGCCTGCCGCAGGGGCCGACCTTCGACGCGGAGCTGTTCCGCGAGATGCTGGCCTATCTGAAGATCGACCATCTGGTTCCGGAGACCGGCGACGGCCTGCTGAACCGCGACCTCTCCAAGGGCCAGCGCCGCCGCGTCGCCCTGGCCGTCGCGGTCGCGGAGGGGCGTCCGATCATCATCCTCGACGAATGGACGTCCGACCAGGACGCCGAGTTCCGCACCCGCTTCGCCAACGAGATCATCGGCAAGCTGCGGGCGCTCGGCCGCACCGTGATCTTCGTGTCGCACGACGGCAACGCCGCGTCGGTCTGCGACGTGACCATCCACATGACCAACGGCCAAATGACAAACGGGCAGATGGACACGCCGGCCGACAAGGCCGCGTCCCGCCCCGCCACGGCTTTGCTCCAGGAGACCGCGTGACATGGCTGACCAGGCCTTCACCTACGACGACGCCGACGCGACGCCGCAGCCGAAGTCGCGCCTGCGCGCGCTGCTCGGCAACTGGTACGAGGAGCACCGCCGGTCGCTGCTGTGCACGCTGCTGGTCGGCATCCTGATCTTCCTCTACTTCGCGCCGTCGATCGTCGTCTTCATTCCCGCCGGCCACGGCGGCGTGCTGTGGAAGCGCTTCCACCAGGGCACCCAGATGGGTCCGGCCCTGGCCGAGGGCGTGCACGTCATCTTCCCCTGGGACAAGATCGAGGTCTACGACCTGCGCCTGCAGGAGGACACCCGCTCCTACTCGGCGATCGCCAACGACGGCCTGAACGTCAGCATCGAGATCACGGTGCGCTACCGCCCCTACGCGGAGATGCTGGCCGCCCTGCACAAGAACGTCGGGCCGAACTATCTGGAAGTGCTGCTGGTGCCGGAGGTCGGGTCGGTCTCGCGCGAGATCGTGTCGCGCTTCAAAGCCGACGAACTTTACGCCCACCGCCGCCTGCGCGTTCAGACCGAAACCTTCGAGCAGGTCGCCGACCGCGTGATGTACGCCCAGATCATCGGGGCCGAGGACACGCCGAAGCCCGACGGGCGGACCAAGACCGGTTACCTGCTGATTCAGGACATCCTGATCCGCAACGTCTCGCTGCCCGAAGCGATCATGGTGTCGATCGAGCGCAAGATCCAGCAGGACCAGGCCGCCCAGGAATACCAGTTCCGCCTCCAGCGCGAGCTGTTCGAGAGCCAGCGCAAGCAGCTCGAAGGACAGGGCATCCGCGCCTTCCAGGAGACGGTCCAGGCCAACCTGACCGAGAACTATCTGCGCTGGCGCGGCATCGAGGCGACGCTGGAGCTGGCCCATTCGCCCAACGCCAAGATCGTCGTCATCGGCAACGCCGCCAGCGGCGGGCTGCCGCTGATCCTCGACGCCGCCTCGGGCCAGGGCGCCACCCTCCCGATGCCGGGCGCCCCAGCCCCCGGCGCGCCGCACGCGGGTGCGCCGGGCACTGTGACCCTGCCGCAGACCAGCCTGCCGCCCAGCAGCCTGCCGGTCCCGCCCGTCTCGCAGCTCCCCTCGCTGAGCGGCGACGGCACGCCCGGACAGGTGCCGGTCGCCCAGATGCCCAGCCTGAACACCGCCGGGGCCGAACCCACCGCCCACCGCTCGCCGACCGCGCCGGTTCCCGGCGTCAAGCCCGAGCCGGCGGGGGCCGCCGGCGGACCGGCCAAGGACGGAAAGGCCGCAGCGGCCCCCATCCTGTCGACCATGTCGCCGTCCCGCCTGCTCGACCTCATCCAGTCCAAGTGAGCCGGCGATGGACCTCTGGCGCATCCTGAGACGCGACGCCCTGCGCAACATGCAGCCGCTGATGCTGCTGGCGGTGCTGGCGGCGGCCCTCAACCTCGCCCTGCTGACCTCGCTGAACAGCGCGCTGGTCATCATGGACGATCCGGAGGGGTTGCAGCGTCTGCTGTTCATCTTCCTGCTGTCCGCCTTCTCCTGGCGGTTCGCGCAGGGCTGGATGATGAGCGCGGCGTCCAAGCGGATGCAGGCGGCGCTGGCGATCCTGCGCGTCGACCTGCTGCGCCGCGCGGTGGCCGCCGACCTGCCCGACGCCATGGCGGTCGGCTCCCCCCGCCTCGCCCAGGTGGCCGGGCCGGAGCTTCAGCTCCTCGCCCAGGCGGTGCCGACGCTGGTCATCAGCTTCCAGTCGGTCGCGGCGATCGTCCTCTGCCTGCTCTACCTCGCCACCCTGTCGAACGCCGCGGTGCTGATCGTGCTGGCCTTCCTGACGGTCGGCGGCGTCCTGATCACCCGCTCCGTCCTGCGGCTGGAACGGCTCTCGGAGACGATCCACGAGGCGGAGGGCGCGCTGTCCGAACGGTCGGACCACATCCTGCAGACCCTGCGCGAGTGCAAGCTGAACCGCCGCCGCGCCGCCAACGCGCTGTCCGACGCCACCGCCTGCGCCGAGGCGCTGCGGACGGAGCGCCACCGCTTCGGCGCCGAGTACAGCCACTACTTCACGCTGAGCGAGCTGACCTATTACGCGGCGCTGGCCGGGATCATCTTCCTGCTGCCGGCGGTGTCCAGCACCGACATCACGACCGTCGTGCTGGCCGGCCACGCCGCCGCCTTCATCGCCTACCCGGTCATCACCATCGTCGCCTCCTACCCCTCCTACATCAGCGCCGAGACCGCCGCCCGTTCCTATCTGGCGGTGGAGGCGGAGCTGAAGGCCCCGCCCCGCCCCGCCCAGCGCCGGGCCAAGGATGCGCCGCCGACCGGCTTCGCCGACTTCGCCACCATCGCGCTCGACGGCGCGGCGTACCGCCACCCCGGGCGCGACGGCACCGGCTCCTTCACCGTCGGTCCCATCGACCTGACGGTGGAGCGCGGCGACGTCGTCTTCGTCACCGGCCACAACGGCGCCGGCAAGAGCACGCTGATCCACATGCTGCTCGGCCTCTACCCGGTGCTGCGCGGCAGCCTGACGGTGGACGGCGCGGTGGTGACGGCGGACACGCTGGGCTCCTACCGCGACCTGTTCTCCGTCGTCTTTTCCGACAACCACGTCACCCGCCAGCTCTACGGCGCGGTGTCGCTGGAGGGCGGCTTCGCCGACGAGCTGCTCGACCTGCTGGAGATGTCCGACAAAGTGGCGGTCGAGGACCGCGCCTTCACGACGGTGGACCTGTCGCAGGGGCAGAAGAAGCGCCTCGCGCTGGCCGCCGCCCTGCTGGAGCGCAAGCCCGTGCTGGTGCTCGACGAGTGGGCCGCGGACCAGTCCCCCTATTTCCGGCGGAAATTCTATCGCGAGATCATTCCCTGGATGAAGGCGCGCGGCATCACCGTGATCGCCGTGACCCACGACGACGCGTATTTCGACGCCGCCGACGTGCAGATCCAGGTGGAGCAGGGCGGTATCCGCCGGCTCGACACCCCCGCCCTTCCGGCTCCCGACCTGCTGCCCGCCTGATCCAGACCAGCGGATCGGGGCCAGTCGGTCGAAGCCACCAACCGAACCCTCCCCTCCCCCAGACGCGAGACCGAGGCACACCATGATCCTTCTCACCGGCGGCACCGGCTTTCTCGGTGGTTCCTTCTACCTCGACGCCGTCAAGAACGGGACCGCGGCGGATTGCCTGCTGCTGATCCGCGGCGCCGACGAGGCCGCCTGCCGCGCCCGTCTCGCCACCAACCTGATGCGTTGCGTCGACCGCGCCACGGCCCAGGCCTACGCCGATCTCTGCCAGATCATCCCGGGTGACCTGCAGTCGCTGGCGACCAGCGCCGACCCGCGGCTGGACGCGGTGACCCACATCGTCCACGTCGCCGCCGACACCTCCTTCGACAGCCGCCATTCGGTCTGGCAGATCAACGTCGACGGCACGCTGGCGCTGGCCGCCCGCGCCCGCCGCATGAAGCATCTCCAGCGCTTCCTGCACATCGGCACCGCCTTCTGCTGCGGCGAGACGCCGTGGCTGGAGATGGTCGAGGAGGCCCCGGCCCCCGGCCACGACACGCCGCACATCGTCGAGTACACCCGCAGCAAGGCCGCGGCGGAACGCGCCCTGGCCGCCGGCTTCCCCGACCTGCCGATCGTCGTCTGCCGCCCGTCCATCGTCGTCGGCCACACCGCGATGGGCGTCCGCCCGAGCGCCAGCATCTTCTGGTTCTTCCGGCTGGTCGACCGCACCGGCGTGCTGCCCTGCTCGCCGGACGGCTTCATCGACATCGTTCCGGTGGACTGGGCCTCGGCCCGGCTGCACGACCTGCTGCGCAAGCCCGACCTGAAGCACAACCTCTACCACATCTCCGCCGGCCTCGGCAGCCGCACCCTGTGGAGCGACTTCCAGGCCGCCTTCGCCGCGCACGGCCATGAGGGCACCCGCCCCTACAGCTTCTTCGACCCGAAGGGTCCGGAAGGCTGGAAGCCCTTCGACCGCGCCTTCCGCCTGGCCTTCCCGCAGCGCGACATCCTGCACCGGACGATGATGGCGGGCGGACGCAAGTACCACCGCTTCACCGCGCAGGACATCGCCTTCGACAACAGCCGCCTGCTCGCCGAGGGCTTCGCCCCGCCGCCGCGCTTCGCCGACTACATCGGCGTCTGCCTGACGAACCCCGGCACGACCATCGCCGAGCAGTTCGTCGACGACGCCGCCAGCTTCGAGTTCGACGAGTCGCTGGCGCCGGCCGGGTCGCCCGCCAACGCCGCCGCCTGAAGTCACCCCGGAAGGACGCCATGCCGCTCCTCATCCCCACCCGCGTCGCCTCCAGCCCGATCCACGGGCTGGGGCTCTTCGCCGAGGAGGCGGTCGCCGCCGGTACGCCGGTGTGGGCGTTCGACGCCCGCATCGACCGCCTGCTGGCGCCCGACGACGCCGTGCTGGCCGAGTTTCCGCAGGTCGCCCGGCTGCTCGACTTCCACGGCTGCGTGATCGAGGGGGTCGGCGTCCTTCTGCCGGGGGACGACGCCCGGTTTCTCAACCACGCCGACGGTCCGTCCATCGGGCGGGCCGATCCCGGCGACTGGCGGCGCTTCGTCGCTTGCCGCGCCATCGCCGCCGGGGAGGAGATCACCTGCAACTATGAGGACATCTGCGCCGACGTGCGCGAGGCCGGGGCGGCGCTCTACCTGACCGGGGCCGGGGGATGACCAGTTCTTCGTCCCGTCCTCCCCTGCGGACCAGCTTCGTCGAGCCGGCGGCCCTGACGCCGGAGCGGCGGGCGGCGATGTTCGCCCTGCTCAGCGTCTGGTTCGAAGGCTACGGCGAGGATTACTTCAACGAGGAGTTGGAAGACCTCGACCACTGCGTGGTGCAGGAGGACGCCGCAACCGGGGAGCTGGTCGGCTTCGCCACCGTCTACCGGCAGGTGACGGAGATCGGCGGCACCGCCGTCGGCGCCTTCCACACCGCCCATTGCATCCTGGAGCGCCGCTTCTGGGGGTCGAACGATCTGGTGCGCTCGATGGTCGCCGAGATGGTTGCCCGTGCCCGCGCCGACCGTTCGGGACGGCTGTGGTACTGGAGCTACAGCGCGGTCGGCTACCGCTCCTACCGCTACATGCCGATGCTGTTCGTCCGCCACACGCCGCATCCGGACCAGCCCCCCGACGCCCTCGACCGGGCGTTCCGCGACCACATCGGGCGGGAGTGCTTCGCCCACTACTACGACGCCGACACCGGCACCGTGGACTGGCAATGGCAGGGCTACGGCCTGACCGAGGAGGCCCGCGCCATCAGCGAGGCCAAGCTGGACAGCCCGGCGGTCGCCCAGTTCCGCCGCATCAACCCGCGCTGGGCCGACAGCGTGGAAATCCTCTGCCTCGCCCGGCTGCAGGACGACAACCTCACCGCCTTCGGCCGCCGCTGGTTTCCGGCCTGAAGCTCCTTTCCGTCACCCCGCTTTTGCAAGCCTCGACCCTGGAATGACGACGCCCATGAACACCTTGTCTCTTCGCGCCGCCGCTCTCGCCGGCACCGCCTTCGCCGCCCTGACGTCGGCTCCGGCCCTGGCCGAGCCGAGCTTCGACCTGATCCTCGGCGGCGACGCCTATTTCCAGGGCGCCTACATCCGCCAGCAGCAGGACGAGGGCCTGCGCTCGCGCGAGTTCGCCAACCGCTACCGTCTGGTCGTCACCCCGACGGCCACCGCGGACAACGGCCTGACCTACGGCGCGCGGCTGCGCATCGTGGCGGGCAACGGCGATCCGACCGTCTCGACCCGCAACATCGAGAACGACCGCGCCTTCCTCTTCGCCAACGGCGCCTTCGGCACGATCCAGGCCGGCGTCATCAACGGCCTGTCGGACGAATACGGGATGATCGGCCCGAACGTCGAGGGCGTGGCCGGCAGCCCGGACAGCAACGGCATCCTGTTCCTCAACGGCTCCTCGACCTTCGGCGCCCTGCCTCTGGCCGCCACCAGCCTGCGCACGCTGATCGCCTACGACACCGGGACCAAGCTGGTCTACATCACGCCGAGCTTCGGCGGCCTGTCGGCGGCGGTGTCCTACATGCCGCGCAGCGGCGACTCCAACACCTCGGTCAACCGCCGCACCACCGACGCGCTGGGTGACCTGCTGTCCTTCCGCGACGTGGTCGAGGCCGGCGCCGCATTCCAGACCGCGGTCGGCGACTTCAGCATCGAGGGCAGCGCCTTCTACGCGACCGGCAAGGCGGTGCGCCAGACCGACGGCGTCGTCAGCCAGTCCTTCGAGGACCTGAACTCCGTCCATGTCGGCGCCAACGTCGGCTACGGCCCGGTGAAGGTCGGCGCCAGCTACGCCTACAGCGGCGACAGCGGCTACGCCGAGGGCCTCGCCCAGACGCGGGCGCAGCAGAACTGGATCTTCGGCGCGCAATACACCGCTGGGCCGCTGCTGTTCGCCGCCAACTACCTGCGGGCGCTGGGCAACGACAGCGCGACCATGTCCACGCCGAGCAAGGCGGACATCTGGCAGGGCGGCGTCACCTGGACCGTCGCCCCCGGCTTCACCGCCGGGCTGGAGTACGACTACGTGCGGTCCACCCTGCAGGCGGGCCGCCCCGACGGCGGCGACCTGAAGGACCGGGCACACATCGTGATGCTGGACACCCGTCTGGCGTTCTGATCACGCTGACCGCTGCGGCCCTTGGAAAGCTCCAGGGGCCGCAGCGTTTTCGCGCCCTCGCGCTCCGCTGAATTCGTTTGTTGGCATTACGGAGCGCGGTCTACCCTGGCCGTCCGAATCAACGTCAAAAGGGTGCGCCGGTGTTCGCGTTCCATCTCGCCTTTCCCATCCGGGACATCGAGGAAACCCGCCGTTTCTACGTCGATGTCCTGGGCTGCCGCGAAGGGCGCTCCACCGAGCGGTGGATCGATTTCGACTTCTTCGGCAACCAGATCTCCGCCCACCGCTCGTCCGAGCCGCGCTCGACCGAGACCAGCATGGTCGACGGCAAGGCGGTGCCGCTGCACCATTTCGGAGCGGTGCTGCCGCGCCCCGTCTGGGACGCGCTGAGGGAGCGGCTGGAAGCCGCCGGCGCGACCTTCCTACTGGAGCCGCAGATCCGCTACCCCGGCAAGCCGTCGGAGCAGGGGACCTTCTTCGTCCTCGACCCCTCCGGCAACGGGCTGGAGTTCAAGAGCTTCACCGACGAATCCGGCATGTTCGCCCAGGTCGAGTCGACCTGATCGACAAAGGTCGAGGCGACCTGACGCGCTGAAGGACCGTCTACACCGGCGGGGCGGCGTCCGGGGCCGAGGGTGCCGTCGTTTGCGCCGGCGGCGCCGACGGCACGTCGTCGCTGCCCTCGCTGCGGTCGCGGTAGAGGGCGGCACGGGCGAGCAGCATCAGCGTGATCGGCGTGGTCACGATCATGAAGACGGCGATCAGGATTTCATGCAGCGCCGGCCGCGACTGCAGCACGGTGAAGCACAGCATCGAGGCCAGCAGCACGGAGCCGATGCCCATGGTGGTGCCCAGCGTCGGGGCGTGAACGCGTTCGTAGAAGCTGCGCAGCCGCACGAACCCGATGGACCCGATCAGCGCCAGCGAGGCGCCGAGCAGGAGGAGCAGCGCCACCGGGATCGCCGCCCAGACCGGCAGGTCGGCCAGATGCGTCATTCGATCACCTCTCCGCGCATGAGGAACTTCGCCAGAGCCGCCGTCGCGACGAAGCCGAGCAGCGCGATGATCAGCGCCGCCTCGAAATAGAGCGTGCTGCCGGTGCGGATGCCGAAGGTCAGCAGCAGCATCGTGGCGTTGACGTACAGCGTGTCGAGCCCGAGGACCCGATCCTGCGCCCGTGGCCCGCGCAGCACGCGGAAGGTCGCGCAGGCCATCGCGACGACCAGCAGGATCTGCGCCAGGAAGATCGACCAGAGCAGCAGCGTGGTGGTCATTCGAAGATCTCCATCAGGCGCCTCTCGTACCGTCCCTTGATGGTGTCGATCCAGGTGCTCTCGTCGACCAGATCGAGGATGTGGAGCAGGATGGTGTTGTTCGCGGAATTGTACTCCACCCAGATCGTCCCCGGCGTCGCTGTGATGATGCAGGCCAGGGTCGCCAGACCGTAGGGCGCGCGCATGTCGAGCGGGATGTGCAGAAAGCCGGACACCCGTTCCGTCTTCCGCGGGTTGAGGATGATCTTGACGACCGCGAGGTTGGAGCGGGCGATGTCGGCCATCACCAGCGCGGCCAGCGCGAAGGCGGCGCGCGGCCGCTTCAGCCGCCCGCCCGGCGGGTCGAGCGCCGCGAAGCCCCAGACCGCGACGGTCGCCAGGATGGCGCCCATCAGGATCGAGCCCAGCGCCACGCTCTCGGTCAGCAGCAGCCACATCGCCACCAGCGCGGCGGTCAGCAGCGGATACGGGAACCAGCGCTTCATGGCGCGGCCCCCTTGCCGGTCCCCGGCGCCGCGGTGGTCATCACCCCCTGGACGTAGCGTTCCGGCCCGTGAAGGGAGCGGGCGGTGTCTTCCATGTAACGCATCACCGGACCAGCCTGGACGGTCAGGGCCACGCAGAGCGCCAGGAGCATCATCACCGGACCGAGTTCGACGAGGCGCACGCGCGGCAGGTCGCCCGCAGGCGACGCCCAGAAGACGTCGATGCCGGTGCGGCTCATCGCGACCACGGTCGCCAGACCGGACAGGATCAGCGCCGCCATCAGCGCCCAGGTGGTGAAGGGAAGCCCCTCCGCCCCCTGCGCCAGCATCGGCGCCAGGATGGCGAACTTGGCGAGGAAGCCGGACAGCGGCGGCAGGCCGGCGAGCAGAAGCGCGCAGGCCATGAAGGCGATGCCGAGGATCGCCATGATCGCCGGGATCGACACGCCGATGGCGTCGTCGTCGTCCGATTCCTCGTCCTCGCCCTCGCCGAAGGCCTCGCGCGTCACCGCCAGCACGTCGGCGCCGACCATGCGGCCGCGCTCGACCAGCTCGATCAGCAGGAACAGCCCGGCGATCGCCAGGACGGAGCTGGTCATGTAGAACAGCGCGCCGCCGGTCACCGCCGCTTGGCCCGCGCCGACAGCGGCCAGCAGCGTGCCGGAGGAGACCAGAACGCTGGCCCCGGCCAGCCGCGCCAAATTCTGCGTCGCCAGCACCGCGATGGAGCCGAAGGCGATGGTCAGGACCCCGCCGATCAGCAGCCAGTGGCCGCCGAACCCCGCCGAGGTCCCGGCGCTCTCGCCGAAGACCAGCAGCCAGATCCGGATGATCGCGTAGATGCCGACCTTGCTGAGGATCGAGATGATCGCGGCGGACGGCGCCCCGACCGTGGTGTAGGTGTTCGGCAGCCAGAAGCCCAGCGGCCACATGCCCGCCTTGATCAGGAAGGCGACGCCGAGGATCGCCGCCCCGGCCTCCAGCAGCCCGCGGTCCTCGGGCGCCACCGCAGCGATGCGCACGGCCAGCTCGGCCATGTTCAGCGTGCCCGACACGCCGTAGATCATGCTCACCCCGATCAGGAAGAGCAGCGACGCCGCCAGGTTGATGGCGATGTAATGCAGCCCGGCGCGGACACGGGCGAGGCCGGAGCCGTGCAGCGCCAGCCCGTAGGAGGCGGCCAGCATGATCTCGAAGAAGACGAAGAGGTTGAACAGGTCGCCGGTCAGGAACGCGCCGTTCAGACCCATCAGCTGGAACTGGAACAGCGAATGGAAGTGCGCCCCCGCCTTCTGCCAGCGCGCCAGCGCGAAGACCAGGGCGGACAGCCCCAGGATGCCGGTCAGCACCAGCATCATCGCCGACAGCCGGTCAAGCACCAGGACGATGCCGAACAGCGACGGCCAGTCGCCCAGCCGGTAGACGCGCACGGTGGCGTCCGCCCCCGTGGCGGTGTGGTCCGTCAGATAGAGCAGCAGCACCGCCAGCGCCAGCAGCACCGACGCCGACGCCACCCCGAGCGCGGCCTTCAGTGCCCGCCGCCGCTCGTCGATCAGCATCAGCAGCGCGCCGACCACCAGCGGGATGATGATCGGCGCGATCACCAGATGATTCATCCAAGCGCTCATTGGCCACCCGTTCACCGGGACTTCTCCTTGCCGTCCACATGGTCGGTTCCCGTCAGGCCCCGCGCGGCGAGGAGCAGGACGAGGAACAGCGCCGTCGTCGCGAAGCTGATGACGATGGCCGTGAGGACCAGGGCCTGCGGCACCGGGTCGGCGTGGCTGGCGAGGCTGCCGGCCATGCCGCGCTCCAGCACCGGGGCCGCCCCGGTGCGCAGGCCGCCGGTCGAGAAAATGAAAAGGTTGACGGCGTAGGACAGCAGCGACAGGCCGATGATGACCTGGAAGGTGCGGGGACGCAGCAGCAGCCAGACGCCGGAGCCCGTCAGCACCCCGATCCCGAGGGCGAGGATAAGTTCCATCAATCGTCTCCGGTTGCGGCGGTCGGGGCGCCGGTCGGGGCAGTGGTGGGAGCACCGCCCAGGATCGGGCCGGGCACCGCGGGGGCGCTCGTCGCCGACACGCGCGGCGCGGCGGCGCGATGGCCGCGGACCGACTGGCGGGCCAGCGCGATCAGGGTCAGCATCGTGGCGCCGATGACCAGCGCGAACACGCCGATGTCGAACAGCAGCGCGCTGGCCGTGGGAATCTCCCCGATGAGCGGCAGGTCCGCGTAGGCGAAATAGGTGGTCAGGAAGGGCCGGCCGAACAGCAGGGCGCCCAGACCCGTGCCGGCGGCCAGCAGGAGCCCGAGCCCCATCCAGCGCAGAGGCAGCACGCGCAGCCGCGCCTCCACCCACTGCGTCCCGCCCAGCATGTATTGCAGGATCATCGCGATCGAGCCCATCAGCCCCGCGGCGAAGCCGCCGCCGGGCAGGTCGTGGCCGCGCAGCAACAGGAACAGCGCGACCATGCCGACCACCGGGAACAGCAGGCGCGCGATCACCGACGGGATCAGCAGCCAGTCGGCCACCGTGTCGCCCTCCCGCCGCTCCGGCCGCGCGATGTCGTAGGCGCTCTGGTCGCGCTGCTGCTCCGGCACGTCCACGCTGTCGGGGGCCGGACGGAAGCGGCGCAGCAGCGCGTAGGCGGTCAGCGCCACCACGCCCAGCACGGCGATCTCGCCCAGCGTGTCGAAGCCGCGGAAGTCGACCAGGATCACGTTGACGACGTTGGTGCCGCCGCCCTCGGTGTAGGCGCGCTCCAGGAAATGCTGCGCCAGGATCTCCGGCGGGAAGCGGGTCATCACGCCGAAGGCCAGCCCGGCCATGCCGAGGCCGGCGGTGATGGCGATGGCAAGGTCGCGCAGGCGGCGGCCCGTCCGCATCACTTCCGACGTGCCGGTGCTGGGAAGCCGCTTGGGCAGCCAGCGCAGGCCGAGCAGCAGCAGGATCGTGGTGACGATCTCGACCAGCAGCTGGGTCAGCGCGAGATCGGGGGCGGAGAACCAGACGAAGGTGACGCAGGTGACCAGCCCGGTGCCGCCGAGCAGGATCAGCGCGGCGAGGCGGTGGAACTTGGCCTGCCACGCGGCGCCCAGGGCGCAGGCCGCCCCGATCACCCAGATCAGGGCGAGCACCGGGTCGATGCCCTGCGGCACCAGATTGCCCGGGCCGAGCCCGCGCCGGTAGACCGCCCAGCCCGCGGCCAGGATGGCGACGCAGACGACCAGCCGGAGTTGGGGCTGCAGTCGCCGCGTCCCAAGCAGCCCTTCCAGCGTCCGGGCGAGGCGCCAGGACAGGAAGACCATGCTGCGCTCGAACATGCGGCGGCCTTCCAGGCGGCTGATGAAGGGCGGCCCCTCGATGTTCCGCCGGAACAGCGGCTGCAGCAGGAAGTAGAGCGTCACGCCGGCCGCCAGGGCGAGCAGGCTCATCACCAGCGGCGTGTTGAAGCCGTGCCAGACCGCCAGACTGTATTCCGGGGTCGCAGCGCCGAGCGCGGCGTGGGCCGCCATGTTCAGATACGGTCCCACGGTGGCCGCGGGCAGCAGGCCGATGATGATGCAGGCCAGCGCCAGGATCTCGACCGGCAGCCGCATCCAGGCCGGCGGCTCGTGCGGCAGATGCGGCAGGTCGACCGGGTCGGGACCGAAGAAGGCGCCGTGGATGAAGCGCAGCGAGTAGGCCACCGCGAAGGCGCTCGCCACCATCGCGGCGAAGGGCAGGATGTGGAGCAGGAGCGGCAGCGACGCCTGGGCCGTCAGCGTCTCGGCGAAGAACATCTCCTTCGAGATGAAGCCGTTCATCAGCGGCACGCCGGCCATGGCCGCCGCCGCCACCATCGCCAGCCGCGTCGTGAAGGGCATGAAGCGGTTGAGGCCGGACAGGCGCCGCAGGTCGCGGGTTCCCGTCTCATGGTCGATGATGCCGGCGGCCATGAACAGCGACGCCTTGAAGGCCGCATGGTTGAGGATGTGGAAGATCGCCGCGACCATGGCGAGTTCGCTGTTGAGCCCGAGCAGCAGCGTGATCAGCCCGAGATGGCTGATCGTCGAATAGGCCAGAAGTCCTTTCAGATCGTTCTGGAAGATCGCCACATAGGCGCCGACCAGCAGGGTGGCCAGACCGGCGCTGCCGACGATCCAGAACCACGCCTCCGTCCCCGCCAGCACCGGCCACAGCCGCGCCATCAGGAAGACGCCGGCCTTCACCAGCGTCGCCGAATGCAGGTAGGCCGAGACGGGAGTGGGCGCCGCCATGGCGTGCGGCAGCCAGAAATGGAACGGGAACTGCGCGCTCTTGGTCAGGGCGCCCATCAGGATGAGGACCAGCGCCGGCAGGTAGAGAGCGTGCTCGCGGATCTTGTCGCCCGAGGCCAGAACGACGTCGAGGTTGTAGCTGCCGGCGATGTGGCCGAGCAGCAGCACGCCCGCGAACAGGCACAGCCCGCCCGTCGCGGTGATGGTCAGCGCCATGCGCGCGCCGTCGCGCGCCGCCGCCGTGTGGTGCCAGTAGCCGATCAGCAGGAAGGAGAAGAGGCTGGTCAACTCCCAGAAGAAGGCGAGCTGGATCAGGTTGCCGGAGAGCACCACCCCCGTCATCGACCCCATGAAGGCCAGCAGGAACGCGAAGAAGCGCGGGACCGGATCATCGGCCGACATGTAATAGCGCGCGTACAGGACGACGAGCGCGCCGACCCCGAACACCAGCCCGGCGAACAGCCACGCGAAGCCGTCCATCCGCAGCGTGAGGTCGAGGCCGAGCGACGGCATCCAGGCCATCGAATGGCGGATCACCCCGCCCGCCGCCACCGTCGGATAGGCCGCCCACACCAACCCCAGGCCGATGATCGCGATCGCACCGGCCAGCCAGGCCGCGGTGTTGCGCGCGTGCGTCGGCAGCATCCCGGCGACGATCGCGCCGATGAACGGAAGGCCGGTGGCGGCCAGGAGCAGCAGGGCGTCGGACATGGTCTGTGACAATGGGGTCTCGGGCAATCGGAGGGGCCAAAATGCTGAGAACTGTCGGCTTTACGAATATAGGAAGGATGGAGGTCCCTCGCCGCGCCGGCCAGAAATCGCTCGGTCAGAAATCGTCGTCGTCAAGCTCCCGCTCGGCGTTGGGGGGAAGCGCCTGCCGGACGAGTTGCACCACCGCGTCGGGCGTCTCCGCCTGGCGCAGCTTGCGCAGGGATTGCGGATCGCGCAGGGCCTGGCAGATTTCGCCCATGACGGGCAGCAGGCCCTTGCGGGTCGCGGTCGGCCAGAGAACGAGGAAGAACAGGTCCACCGGCTCGTCGTCGCGGGCCTCGAAATCGATGGGTTTGCGGAGCCGCGCGAACAGCACCAGCGGGCTTTCGGTCCCGCGCAGTTCGGTGTGGGGAAGCGCCACGCCCTTGCCCAGCGCTGTGGAGCCGATGTGCTCCCGCGCCTGCAAGGCCTTGAGAATCTCTTCCTTGGGGGTTCCGATGCGGCCGGACGCCTCGCTGGCCAGAAGGTCGAGCAGCATCGCCTTGTCGGCCGGTCCCGCATCGAGGATGACGTTGTGTGCGGACAAGAGGTCCGAGAAGTTCATTCCTGTCTCCATGGGTGGCAAACCCTCCGTCTCCTGTCCCGACCGTCCGCGTTCCGAGCCGGGATGGCCATGAAACAACAGACTTCCAATCGCTTTCGGCACGCCACGTCCACGGCGCCAACCGCCGCCGGGACCGGTGGCCGGCCCACCCAACGGACGCGCGGCGCCAAGGCGGCCCGCGCATCGCAACAAACCTCGCCCCGTTCCGCCCTTGCCTCAGCCTCCCCACCCATTTTGGGAATGGAGTCGCGCCCCGCAAGTGGCAGGGGTCCCGTCCATCTACGTCTTGGCCGCGGCTGTAATCCCACGATCCGTGCTGCGGGGGCGAAAAAGCGGACAGGCGGGGCGAGACGGCGCTGCCGGGAAGGCCGATCCGGGAAAGGCACGGAGGCCTGAGAAGTATCAAGGGCTTGCGCCTGTTCGCACCGCCCCGCCCTCCCCCGCGCCACGGGGAAAAAGCGGGGCAGCGCCGTCCCGTCCTTACGCGAGCATCCGCACCGGCTCGCCGGCGTGCCAGGCGAGGATGTCGTCCAGCGCGTCGCGGTAGAAGACCTCGTAGTTCTCGCGGGTGACATAGCCCAGATGCGGCGTCAGCACCGTGTTCGGCGCCTCCAGCCAGGGGCTGTCCACCGGCAGCGGCTCCACCGGGAAGACGTCCAGCCCGGCGCCCGCGATGCGATGCTCGTGCAGGGCCGCCAGCAGGGCGTCCCCGTCGACCAGACCGGCGCGCGACGTGTTCACGAAGAAGGCGGAGGGCTTCATCGCGTCGATGTCCTCCGCCCCAACCACGCCGCGCGTCCGCTCGCCCAGCACCAGATGGACGCTGACGATGTCGGAGGTGGCGAACAGGTCGCGCTTGTCCAGCCGGGCGACGCCGGCCGCAGCGGCCCGCTCGTCGGTCAGGTTGGGGCTCCAGGCCGCGACCTCCATCCCGAAGGCTTGGCCGACCCGCGCCACCTGGGTGCCCAGCTTGCCCAGCCCGACGAGGCCGAGGCGCTTGCCGGCCAGCCCCTGCGTCAGGCCGGCCTGCCAGCGCCCGGCGCGCAGGCCGCGTTCCTCCTGCGGGATGCGCTTGACCAGCGCCAGGATCAGGCCCCAGGTCAGTTCCGCCGTCGGGGTGCCGACCATGCCGGTCCCGCAGACGGTGATGCCGCGGGCCTTGCAGGCCTCCAGATCGATGGCGTTGTTGCGCCCTCCGGTGGTGACGAGAAGCCGCAGGTTCGGCAGCGCGTCGATCAGCGACGCGGGGAATGGCGTGCGCTCCCGCATGATCACCAGGACGCTGTAGGGGGCGAGCGTCCCCGCCACCTCCGCCGCCGGGATCGGCCGTTCGAAGACCGTCAGCGCGCTGCCGTTGGGCAGGCGATGCCACTCCGCCAGATCGCGCGCGACGTTCTGGTAATCGTCGAGGATGGCGATCTTCATCACGGCTTCGCGAAGTACGGCGCCAGGTTGGCCCGGATGCGCTCCACCGCCGGCGTGACTTCCGTCGGAACCTGGAAGGTCTGGCTGGTGATGGTCTCGAACGCCTCGATGTAGATGCGGGCGGCCTCGAGCACGACCTCCGCCGGGATTTCCGGGATGGCGTCCTTGTAGGGGTCGCAGCGCTGGGTCACCCAGCTCCGCACGAAGTCCTTGTCGAAGCTCTCCGGGCGCTGCCCGGCCTCGTACCGCTCCGGATAGCTGGCGGCGAACCAGTAGCGGCTGCTGTCCGGCGTGTGGATCTCGTCGGCCAGGATGATGTTGCCGGCCTCGTCGAAGCCGAACTCGTACTTGGTGTCGACCAGGATCAGGCCGCGCGCCGCCGCGATCTCGCGCCCGCGGGCGAACAGGGCCAGCGCCTTCGCCGTCACCTCGTCCCACTGGGCCTGGGTCAGCAGCCCGCGCTCCACGATCTGGGCGGCGGTCAGCTCCTCGTCATGGCCGGCGTCGAAGGCCTTGGTCGTCGGGGTGATGATGGTGTCCGGCAGCTTCTGGTTCTCGCGCAGCCCGTCGGGGAAGACGTGGCCGTACATCTCCCGCCGGCCCTTCTTGTACATCGTCCACAGCGAGGTGCCGGTGGTGCCGGCCAGATAGTCGCGGACCACGATCTCCACCGGCATGATGGTCAGCCGCTTGGCGACCACGACGTTGGGGTCCGGGTATTCCAGGACGTGGTTCGGGCAGAGGTCCTTGGTCGCCTCGAACCAGTAGCGGGCGATCTGGGTCAGCACCTGCCCCTTGAAGGGGATGGCGGTCAGGATGATGTCGAAGGCCGACAGCCGGTCGGTGGCGATGATGACGCGCCGCCCGTCGGGAAGGTCGTAATTTTCGCGCACCTTGCCCCGGTAGTGGTTGGGCAGCTCGGGAATGGCGGCGTCCTTGACGACGTTGGACAGATGCGGAGCAAGCTGAGCGGTATCGACCATGATTCCAGATCCGGCAAAAGGGAGGCGCATGATAGCGCAATCGCCGCGCGGGGCCAGCGCGGTTATAGTCCCGAATCCGGGGAATGGGGACATCCGATGCGGGAAACGGGAGAAATTCAACTCTGTTATGCCGACCTGCGCGGGCTGGCGCATCGGCTGGAGGCGTTCCGCGCCCTGCTCTCCCCCGACGAGGCGGCGCGGGCCGCCCGTTTCGCGACGGAGGAGCTGCGCACCCGCTGCGTCCTGCGGCGCGGGCTGCTGCGCCATCGGCTCGGGCGGGTGACGGGCCGCGACCCGGCGAGTTTGGCCTTCGCCTACGGGCCGATGGGCAAGCCCTCCCTGCCCGGCGGTCCGGCCTTCAATCTCGCCGACTGCAAGGATCACGTGCTGATCGCCATCGCACCCGTCGAGACGGTGGAACTGGGCGTGGACGTCGAACGGCTGCGGTCCGTGCCGGACGCCGCCGGAATCGCCGAGCGCTTCTTCGCGCCGGAGGAGCGCGCCGCCTTCGCCGCCCTGCCCGACGCGTTGCGCGACGAGGCGTTCCTGAACGGCTGGACCCGCAAGGAGGCCTTCATCAAGGCGACCGGCCAGGGCCTGTCGACTCCGCTCGACCGCTTCGCGGTGGAATTGGTGCCGGGCCGTCCTGCCCGCCTGCTCGGCCTGGACGGCGCGCTGGGGGCCGGGAGTGCGACGGACTGGTCGCTGTTCGACCTGCGCCCGGCGCCGGGGCTGGTCGGCGCGCTGGCGGTGCGCGGCGACGGCTGGCGCCCCGTGTTCCGACCGCTGGATGAAACGCTCAGCGCTTGACGATTTCCCAGGCGATGCGCGCCGGCTCCTCGCCCAACTCCGTGGAGCCGATGACGATCTCGCCGCGCGGCGGCAGCGGCAGCGGTTCGCCCGGCGTCAGCCGCCGCGGCTCCGCCAGCCCCGGCACGGCGATCTGGGTGCCGTTGCGGCTGAGATCCTCCACCACGAAGACGCCGTCCTGCCGCGACACCGCGGCGTGCCGCCGCGAGGCCGAGGCGATGTCGAGGACGAACTGGCACTGCGACGACCGCCCGATGACGAGCTGGGTCCCGTCCTCCGGGATCGCCCGCGTCTGGCCGCGCCAGAACAGCACCAGCCGCTCCGTCGCCCGCGGGGCGTCGATCAGAATCGTCTCCTCGGTCGCCCGCGTCACGACCTCGACCGCCGGAGCGGCCAGCAGGGGGATGCCGAGCGACCGTTCGGCGTCCGGGATCGCGGCGATCCTGGCGATCAGCCCCTCGGCCAGCGCGCGGGGAATGCCGGCGGCGCGCAAGCGGCGGCCCAGGCCGCTGCGCACGTCGTCCGTGCTGACGCCGGGGGCGACCAGCTCGCGGGCCGAGGTGATGCTCTCGAACTCGCTGGCGACCTGCCGGATCAGGACGCTGAGCTTGTTGCGCCCGAAGGGGCTGGTGGCGAGGTCCAGCAGGTAGCCGATGCGCTGGGCCGGCGCCGGCAGGCGGGTGGCCAGACGCTGCACCGCCATGTCGAAGGACGCGTCCTGCCCGCCGTGGCTCCACACCGACTTGGCGCGCCGGGTCAGCGCCTCCGCCATGCCGGCGCCGCCCAGGAAGCCGTCGAAGTTGGTCAGCCGGTCGACGATGATGCCGAAGGCCTTGCCCTCCGCGGCGGAGCCGGTGCGGGTCAGCGGGGTCAGGCCGGCCAGACCGCCCTGGATGCGGCGCAGCAGCGCCCGGCGCGTCTCGTCGAAGCCGCCGCCGCCCAGCGCGTTGGACAGGGCCAGCAGCTCGTCGGTGTGGGGCAGCCGGTCGTCGAGGTCGCCGTGCACCGCCGCGATCAGGCTTTGCAGCGCCGCCCCCAGGTCGGGCGCGTAGCCGATCAGCGCGCGCACCGGCTCCCGCCCATCGACCGTTTCCGCCAGCATCTGGTCGAGCAGGCGGCGGTTCGCCTCCTCCTCCCCGTCCTCGCGGTGGAAGCGCAGCAGCGCCTTGACCTTGCCGGGCCAGTCGCGGCAGGGCTCCAGCACCGCGGCGAAGGCGTGGGTGACCAGCCGGTCGCGCTCCTCCGGCGGGCGCTCCGCCGCCGCCGCCAGCAGGCCGCCGACGCCGCCGCGGGCCAGCGCCGCGTCGAAGGGCGCCAGCGCGTCCGACGCCTGCGCCATCTCCTTCAGCCGCGCGAACATCCGCAGGAGCTGGTCGTGCCGGTCGAACGGCTTCACGCCCAGCAGCGGCGCCTGAAGGGTGGCGAGCCGGCTGACCGCCGGGTTGAACAGCAGTGCCTCCCGCTCGAAATAGCGCAGCGGGTAGTAGCGGTGAAGCTGCTCGGCCGGGATCACCGCCTGATCGTCCCAATAGCCGCGCAGCAGGCGCAGCAGCAGCATCCGGCTCTCGTAGGAGAAAAGCTGGAGCGCGTCGGTGCACAGGCTGGCGGGGCCGACGTCGGTCTCGTCGATGGAGGAGATGGTGGTCGGCTTCTCGCCGCCGGCGCTGGACTTCTGGAAGATGATCTCTTCCTTGCCCGCCTGGTTCACCTTTAAAATCCGGACAACCGGAAATTTCGCAAGACGAAGCAGATACGCCGCGCGTTCCCGGGCCGCGGCCTCGTCGGGAAAGACCCCGTCGATGTTGGGTTTTCCGCCCTGATCGACGACCACTTCGAACGTGAGGCTGCGGCGCCGTGACATCATGGGCTTTTCAGCTCTTTCCCCCGAGGCGTGGCGTCTTTTGCGACCTTCATCGTACGTTAAGCGGATAGTCGGCGCAGCAAGATTCCGGACCCGCCCGGGGACCCGGCCGACGATTGACGCGGATGCGGGCCGCCGTGTTGCGCTAGACTGCCCGCCATGCGGATTCCAACCTTTTCCATCCTGCTCCTGCTGGCCTGCGTTTCTGCGGTGTCGGCCTGCGCGTCCCCCACCGCCGCCATTGGTCCGGACGACCGCGAGGCGATCGCCCGCAACGGCTTTTCCGCCGATGACGTCGGCTATGTGCTGTTCGATCCGGACAGCGGCGCCGTGTTGGCGGAGCGTCAGCCGGCCAAGCCCTTCGCCCCGGCCTCGGTCGCCAAGCTGCCGGCGATGGCCGCCGCCCTGGCGGTGCTGGGACCGGACCACCGCTTCGAGACCACGCTGCACATCACCGGACGGCTGGGAAACGGGGTGCTCGACGGCGACCTGATCCTGAAGGGCGGCGGCGACCCGTCGCTGTCCAGCGAAGGGCTGGCGGAGCTGCTGCGCGACCTCGGCGCGCTGGGCGTCACGCGGGTGACCGGGCGCTTCCTCTACGACACCTCCGTCTTGCCCGAGATGGCGGAGATCGACGCCGGGCAGCCCTGGACCGCCGGCTACAACACCGGCGTCGGGGCGCTGTCGCTGAACTTCAACCGCTTCCGCTTCGATTGGGCGCGCCCCGCCGCCGCCGGCCAGTCTGTGCGGGTCAGCGCTTGGTCGGTGTCCGACGCCGGGCGGGTGCCGCTGGACAGCGTGACGGTGCAGCTTGGCGCCGGGGCGGGGGCCGCCTTCACCCCGCTCGTCGCCGCGGTCGGAGATCCAGAGGGCGAGCGCTGGCGCTTCGCCCCGCAGCCGGGCATGGCGGCCAGCCTGTGGCTTCCGGTCACCCGGCCCGGCCTGGCGGCGTCCCACGTCTTCCGCCGCCTGGCCGCGGAGGCGGGGATCGCCCTGCCCGCCCCGACCCCCGGCGCGGTGCCGCCGACCGCCACGCTCGCCGCCCTGCACCGCAGCGAGCCGCTGGAGATCCTGGCCCGGCAGGTCCTGCGCTACTCCAACAACCTGTCGGCGGAGCTGATCGGGCTGGCCGCCGCCCGGCGGCTGGACCCGGCGGTGCAGACGCTGCCGGAGTCGGCGGCGGTGCTGACCGCGCCGGCCATGATGGCGGCCCCGCGCACCGACTGGACGGGGCTGCGGCTGCTCAACCATTCGGGGCTCAGCGCCGCGTCGCGGATCACCCCGGCCCAGACCATGGCGCTGATCCAAGGCGCCGGCCCGGCGGTTCTGGCCCTTCTGCCCGGCGAGGACGAGGGCAAGGCCCTACCCCCCGGCGTGCGCGCCAAGTCGGGGACGCTGGCCTACGCCAAGGCGCTGGCCGGAACGCTGACGACGGCGAAGGGGCGGACGCTCGGCTTCGCCTTCTTCGTCACCGACGAGGCGCAGCGCGTCGCCATGGACCGGACGATGGACCGCCGCATCGCCGAGATCCCCCCGGAGGCCCGCGCCTGGCTGGCCCGCTCCCGCAAGCTCCAGGCCGACCTGCTGGCGTTGTGGATCGCCGGCTTGTAAGGGGCGTCGATTGCAGCGCCCGCAACCGCGACGCTTGGCGAAGGGCGACGGTCGGTTGTACACTGCGACCGAATGTCCCACCGAGGTCCTGGATGCCGATCAGCCCGCGCGCACGCCGACTCCAGCAGGGTTCCGACACGCCGGACATCGCGGCCAACCGCTACCACGACCGGCAATTGGGCGCCGAGGTGGTCAACATCGTGGTCGGCGGCTGCGTGGTCAGCGACGACCCGAACGTCGTCATCACCACCACGCTGGGCTCCTGCATCGCCGCCTGCCTGTTCGATCCCGTCGCGGCGATCGGCGGGATGAACCATTTCCTGCTGCCCGACCACAACGGCGACCGGCTGTCCATCTCCTCCCGCTACGGCAGTGCCGCCATGGAGCAGCTCATCAACCGGCTGCTGTCGGCGACGGGACGGCGCGACCGGCTGCGCGCCAAGATCTTCGGCGGGGCCAGCGTCAACGGCGCCCCGCGCAGTTCGGGCATCGGCCAGCGCAACGTCGAGTTCGTCATGGAGTATCTGGCGGCCGAAGGCATCCCGACGATGAGCTGGGACGTCGGCGGCACGGCGGCCCGCGCGGTGCGCTTCTATCCCACCTCGGGCCGCACCCAGCGCCGCCTGATCGCGGAGGAGACGGTGCGCGACATCGCGCGGTCCGAGACGTCCTTCATGGACCGGCTGCGCAAGACCGGGATCGATGGCGACGTGGAACTGTTCTGATCCCCATGCTCCATGGATTGTCCCGCCTGCTGCCCGCCATCGCGGACCAGAACCTCGACGAGGCCGCCGTCTATCGGCGGGAGTCGCTGTACGAGCGCCCGCGCTACGAGGGCGCCCGCGGGCTGATCCCCGCCGCCGGCCCGCTGCTCTGCCCGCTCTGCGGGCGGGAGGCGTCGCGCTTCCTCCCCTTCGGACTGGGCGGGCGGCGCAACGCCCGCTGCCCGGACTGCGGGTCGCTGGAGCGCCACCGCTTCCTGTGGAGCTTTTTGGCGGAGCGGACAGACGTGCTGCGCCGCTCGCTGCGCATCCTGCACACCGCCCCGGAACCCTGCCTGGAGCCGCTGCTGCGGGCGCGGCACGGCCGGCGCTACGTCACGCTGGACCGTTTCAACCCGGCCGCCGACGTGCAGGCCGACCTGACCGACCTGCCCTTCCCGGATGGCCGTTTCGACCTCGTGCTGTCCAGCCACGTGCTGGAGCATGTCCCCGACGACCGCGCCGCGCTGCGCGAGATCGCCCGCGTCCTGAAACCCTCGGGCCGCGCCGTCCTGCTGTTCCCCTACGACCCCAAGGGGCCGACGCGGGAGGACCCGGCGATGGACACCCCGGCCAAGCGGCTGGCCGCCTTCGGCCATCCCTATCACTACCGGATTTATGGTACGGATACCCCCCTGCGCATGGCCGAGGCCGGGTTGGACGCCACGCTCGTCGCCTCCACGGCGATGCTGAGCGCGCACCGGCGGCGGCGGCGGCGCATCAACCGCAACCACCTGTTCCTGGCGCGCCCACGCGCCGCAGCGGGTCGGGCGTCCGGGGAGGGGTCATGAGCCGCAGCACCAGCAGCAGCATCCGCATCGCCACCTTCAACCTGGAAAGCCTGGACGACGCCGGCGACCTGTCCTTCGAGGAGCGCGCCGCCGTGCTGCGCCCGCAGCTGGAGCGGCTGGACGCCGACATCCTGTGCCTTCAGGAGGTCAACGGCCAGCGCGACGCGAAGGGGGAGCCGCGGACCCTGCGCGCGCTGAACCGGCTGCTGGAGGGCGGCCCCTACGCCGATTTCCACCGGACCTCCGGCGGCGAGGGGACCAAGCTGGCCGACCGCCACAACCTCGTGCTGGTCAGCCGCTGGCCGATCCTGGCGGCGCGGCAGTACCGGCACGATCTGGTGCCGTCCCCGCAGGTCCGCATGGTCACCGCCGACCCGGCCCAGCCCGGCGGCGACGCCGTGACCTGGGACCGCCCGGTGCTGCACGGCGAGATCGAATTGCCCGGCGGGCGGCGGCTGCACGTCTTCAACCTGCATCTGCGCGCGCCCATCGCCGCGCCGGTGCCGGGGCAGAAGAAGAACGCCTCCACCTGGAAAAGCGTCGGCGGCTGGGCGGAGGGCTTCTATCTGGCCTCGATCAAGCGGGCCGGGCAGGCGCTGGAGGCCCGGCTGGCGGTGGAGCGGGTGTTCGACGCCGACCCGCAGGCGCTGATCCTGGTGGCCGGCGACCTCAACGCCGAGATCGAGCAGACCCCCGTCCGCATCATCCGCGCCGACTTGGACGAGACCGGAAACGGCCATCTCGCCGGGCGGTCGCTGGTGCCGCTGGAATGCTCCGTCCCGGAGGAGCGGCGCTTCACGGTGCTGCACGGCGGCGACGCGGTGATGCTCGACCATCTGCTGGTGTCGCGCGCCCTGCTGGGCTGGTTCCGCTCCGCCGAAATCCACAACGAGGCGCTGGGCGACGAGCTGGTCGCCCACGCCACGGTCAGCCATTCCCCGGAAAGCTACCACGCGCCGCTGGTCGCCCGCTTCGAGCTGCCGGATCAGACGGTGACGGAGACGATGGCGCCCGGCGAACCGGCGCCGTAGGACGCCCCCCCGGGAGCGGGCGCGGCGGAAACGGCGGCGGGGATGCTTCCCGTCGTCCCGCGTCCTGCGACGGACGGCGCCTCGCCGGACGCGGTGCCGGTCGGCACGGTGCCGCCGACGCCCGACGCCGCCGTGCCCTTGCCCGTGGCATGGCCGTGCCCCGCCGAATCGGTCGCGACGCCCAGGCGGCTGGCGGTACGGCGGTATTCCTCCACCACCTGTTGCGCCGGGATCTGGTTCTGGGTCTCGCCGGAGGACCGGTCGCGGAAATAGATGACGGCCAGCCGGGCGCCCTGGTCGTAGCGCAGGACCGGACTGATGTAGCCGCCCGCCACCACCACCGGGTCGGACGGAGACGCCGCCGAAGCGGATTGGTCCGCAACGCTGGACGCGGTTTGGGAGGTCTGTGCCGCGGCATCGGCCACGGATTGCGGCGTCGGGACCGCCGATGCCGGAGTCGGCCGGTTCGCCTGGATGCCGGAGACGCTTCGGATGTCCATGGCTGGCCGCCTTTCCCCTGCGGGCCCGGCCCCGGACCAGCCGGGCGGGCCCCGATTGGACGACGCGCGATCAGACCGTGATGTTGAGGTTCTGTCCGCGGGTCGGGGTGGTGTTGCCGCCCGACGACAGAGCCTGCTGGCTCTGCTGCGCCTGTTGATCCTGGGCCTGGATCTGCTGACGGCGATCCTCTTCGGCCTTCTGGGCCTGCTGGTTCGCGTCGGTTCCCCGTGTCTGCTGCAGGGCCGCCGGCCCGCTGCTCAACGGGGTCGTGAAAGGCTGCTGCTGATAGCCCCCTATGCCGCTGACGCCCATGACACGCACTCCTCGCTGTCCGCACTCCCACCCAGGTAGAGTAGGCAAAAATTGCCGCGCGTTCAAGTGGGACTCACCGCCTATTCCTCGCAAGGCACGCGCAAGTCGCCGCAGTGCTCGCTTTGCGCGTGGATTCGCTCAAGGCCGCTTCTTTTTTTTGCGGGGGTTCGGAAACGCCGGGTCAGGCCGGTTCCGGTTCCAGGAAGGTCCCCTCGCGAATCGCAAAGTCGAACCGCCCGCCGTCCAGCGCGGTCACGTCGTAGGTCAGCGACCGGTCGATGCTGTTGTCGGCGTTGAAGGTCAGCACCCGCGGCCGCAGCGTCGCCAGTTCGGTCGGCTGGCAGTACCAGGAGGCGGCGATGATGACCTCGTCCCCCGGCTGGCAACTCCGCGCCGCCGAGCCGTTCAGCACGCAGCAGCGCGAGCCGCGCTCGCCATAGATCACGTAGGTGCTGATCCGCGCGCCGGAGTTCTTGTTCCAGATCTCCACGAACTCCAGCGGGTAGATCCCGACCGCCTCGCAATGCTCCGGATCGAGCGTGATCGACCCCTGATAGTTCAGGTTGGCGTCGGTGACGCGCAGGCAGTGCAGTTTCGCGCGGACAACCTTGATCATGATCCCCTCCGGTCGGTGCGGCTGGTTGGCCGTTGGGAGGATGTTTGTAACCGCAACTGCGAAAACAGCAAGCGTTCCGGCACCCACGGTATGACCGGCGTCATACCGCCACCTTGGGCTGAGGCTTTTGCCTTTGGTGGTATTTCCATCCCGGGTGCGATGCGGCATGTTCTGCGCCGGTTTCAAGCCCCCCGGCGCCACCCGATAATAGGCTCCAGGGCCCGGCTGCGCTTCTCGGACCCGACAACGGGCATAGGCCGACAACTGAATTGGGAAGGTGTGCGCACGCGATGGCTGCGACGGCATCCGCGACACGGTACGTGATCTTTTCCGTCTCCGGCAGGACCCTGGCCCTGCCGGCGGACGCCGTGCGCCGGTTCCTGCCGCTGCCCCGGCTCGACCGTCCGCCGGCCGCCCCCGCCGTGGTCGCCGGGCTGTTCCGCTACCAGGGGCGCGCCGTCCCGGTCCTGCGGCTCGACCTTCTGTTCGGCTTCGAGGCCGCGCCGCCGGAGCTGTACGCCCCGCTGTTCCTGACCGACTGGGACGGCCGTCCGCTGGCCCTGCTGGCCGACCTGGTGTTCAACATCCTGCCGATCCCCGACGCGGAGCTGACGGCGGCCGACCCCAGCCTGACCTTCAACGGCTGCGCCGTGGCGACCATTCCCCACCGTGGCCCCCACGGCGGCCCCCATGATGGCGGAACGGCCACCGTGATCGACCCGTCCCGCCTGCTGACCGAGGCCGAGGGCCGGCTGCTCGCCGCCTTCCAGGCCATGGCCGACGAGCGCCTGGCCCGGCTTGGCGCCCCCGAGACGGCGGACGAACCGGCAGAGGGCACCGAAGGGACGGCCCGATGAACCGCATCGACGCCATCCTGCGCGACCCCGTCTTTCCCCGGATCAAGGCCGCCGTCATCGGGGCGACCGGGCTCGCCTACTACGCCGACAAGGACGCCGCCCTGGCGGAGCGCATCAACCGCCGCCTGTCGGACAAGCCGACCCTCGGCCTCGCCGCCTATCTGGCGCAGCTCGCCGGGGAGGGGCCGACCGGGCCGGAGTATCAGGCGCTCATCAACGAGCTGACGGTCGGCGAAACCTTCTTCTTCCGCTACGCCGAACAGTTCGAGGCGCTGTGCGCCGTCGCCATCCCGGAATGCCTGCGTCGCAACCGGGAGAGCCGCCTGCTGCGCATCTGGAGCGCCGGCTGCTCGATCGGGCCGGAGGCCTACACGCTGGAAATCCTGCTGAAGCGGCATTTCGCCGAGCAGCTCCGCGACTGGCAGGTCAGCATCGTCGGCACCGACCTGAACGCCAGCTTCATCGAAACGGCGCGGCGCGGCGTCTACGGGAACTGGGCGGTGCGCGGGCTCGATCCGGCGGTCCTGGCGGAATGCTTCGACCGGCAGGGCGACCAGTGGGCGGTCAAGCCGCGCTTTCGCGAATGGACGAACTTCTCCGTCTTCAACCTCGTGGAGGGGCCGCTGCCCAACTACCCGCGGGGCCTGGGCGCGCTGGACGTCGTGCTGTGCCGCAACGTCATGATCTATTTCGACGAGCCGACGCGCACCCGTCTGTTGGACAACCTGCACGAGGTGCTGGTGCCCAACGGCTGGCTGGTGGTCGGCCATGCCGAGACGGGGCAGCAGGTCAACAGCCTGTTCACCCCCGTGCCGGTGCCGGGGGCCACCATCTACCGCAAGCCGCGCCCCGGCTGTGCCCCCGCGGCGGCCCTGCCGGCGGCGCCTCCCGTCTTCACGCCCGCCATTCCTGCCGAGCCGAAGCCTGCCGAGCCGAAGCCTGCCGAGCCGAGGCCCGCGGCGCCGAAACCCACGAAGACGCACAGCGCGCCGACGGACCCCACGGCGCGGCGGCGCGCCACCGCGGCGAAGCCGGCCCTCACCCCGCTGCCCGCGCCGCAGCCGCAGGCTTCATCCCCGGCCACTCCCCCATCCGTCGCCGCTTCGGACGGCGACCGGGCGGCGGCGCTGGACGCCTGCATCGCGCTGGCCGAGCGCAACCGCCTCGACCCCTTGGTCCATTTCCGGCTGGGCCTGCTGGAGGAGGAGCTGGGCGTCGGCGACCCGATCGCCGCCTTCAAGCGGGCGCTCTATCTGGATTCCGACTTTGCGCTGGCCGACTACCATTTGGCCCTGGCCTATTGGCGGCGTGGCAAGCTGGCCCCGGCGCAACGCCATTTCCGCAACGCCCGCGCCACCGTCGCCACTCATGACGCGACGGAGCTGGTGGCCGAGGGTGGCGGCCTGACCGTGGCCGAGTTGCGCAGCATGATCGATCTCTGGTTCTCGGGTGAGGAGCCGTGATGGACGACCGGACCGGAACCGGAGAGGCAGCGGATGTCCAAGGCGGCATCGACTGGACCGCCGTCCGCACCCGCCTAGCCCGCCAGGGCCGGGAGGCGGAGGAAGCCGCCGCGCCGGGCGGTGCCTGGGCCGACGCGCTGCTGCTGCGCCGTGCCGAGGACTTGGCGCGCGTCCCCTCCGCCGACGAGGCAAACGTCGCGGCGGATGCGGAGGCGCCGGTCACCCTGCTGGTCGGGCGCGGCGCGGACGGGTCTTACGGGCTGGACCTGCGCCACCTGTCCCGCATCGTGCCGCTGCCGCGGGTGGCGCGCGTGCCCCACGCGCCCCCGGAACTGCTGGGGCTGATCGCCATCGACGGGCGGGTGATGCGCCTGTTCGACGTGGACCGGCTGTGCGGGCGCAACGCCGTTCCCGCCGGCGGCGGCTTCGCCGTCGTGCTGCGCGGCGGGGAGCGGCCGGTGGCGCTGCGCCTGCGCACCGTGGACACGGTGACGGAACTGGATGGAACCGACAGGAAGGCGCCGCCGGAAGCCGGGTCCTTCGTCACCGCCATCACCCGGGGCCGCGTCGCCGTGCTGGACGTGCCGGCGATCCTGGAGACGCTGAGGAGCATGAAAGAAGAATGAAACTGAAGGTCAAGCACAAGCTGATGCTCAGCTTCGGGGTCGTCTGCCTGCTGACCGGGCTGCTGGCGGCGTTCCAGATGATGCGGTTCGCGGACGGCATGAAGGTCATGATGGGCATCGCCACCTACGACATCCAGGTGTCGGAGGCGGTGCGCGAGATCGAGGTGACCGAGAGCAATCTGCGCAGCTTCCGCGAGGCGGCGACCCATGCCGCGGCGCTGGCCCAGGTTCAGGGCGGTCTGCCGGACATCACGCAACTGCGCCAGCGCTACCGCGACGGCTCGATGGTGATGTTCGATCAGGTCGCCAAGCTGAAGCGGATCGCCGGCGAGCGGGCCGAGGAAGGCACCACGGAGGACCGCCGCCGCATCTGGGGCGAGCTGGTCGCCCAGATCAACAGCTTCGAGCAGTATTCGCGCCGCATGCTGGAGGAGGCCAACGTGCTGATGGAGCGTGTGGCCGCCGGAGCCGAACCGGAAGCGCTGGCGCAGCTGACCCGGGTGGAGGAAATGCGGGTGGCCATGGCGGGCCAGCTCGCCAGCCTGCACAGCGACATCAGCCGCCTGTCGGAGGCCGGGCGCCAGAACGTCCGGTCCCTCTACGACGATGCGGTGCGCTCCTCGATCCTGGCGCTGGTCATCGTGGTGGCGCTCGCCGTCGCCATCGCCATCCTGATCGGCAGCTCGGTCACCAAGCGGCTCGGCACCGCCATCGGCTACGTCACCCAGGTGGGCAAGGGCGACCTGACCAAGACGGTGGTGGTGCCCGGCGACGACGAGCTGGCCGAACTGGGCACCCACCTCAACGAGATGACCGGCAACCTGCGCAGCATGGCCAAGACCACCCGCGCCACGGCGGAAAGCATGCACGCCGCGACCGCGCAGATCCGCGCCTCGACCCAGCAGCAGGCGGCCAGCGTCGCCCAGCAGCTTGCCGCCGTCGAGGAGACGACGGCGACGCTCAGCGAGATCACCGAATCCGGCGCGCAGATCAACCGCCGCGCCCAGGACGTCGCGCAGAACGCCCAGGTCGCCGCCTCCAACTCCGAGACCGGCCTGAAGGCGGTGGAGGACACCAACCAGGCGATGGACGCCATCCGCGAGCAGGCGGAGGCGGTCGCCGAGAACATCGTCATCCTGTCGGAGCGCACCCAGGCGATCGGCGAGATCATCCTGACCGTCAACGACATCGCCGAGCGCTGCCACCTGCTGGCGCTCAACGCCGCCATCGAAGCCGCCGCCGCCGGCGAGCACGGCCGGACCTTCGCCGTGGTGGCGAGCGAGATCAAGAGCCTCGCCGACCAGTCGAAGGAGGCCACCGCCCAGGTCCGTTCCAACCTCAGCGAGATCCAGCACGGCATCAACGCCTCGGTCATGCTGACGGAGGAGGCGGTGAAGCGCGTCGGCGCCGGCAAGCGCCAGACCGACGCCACCCAGTCGACCATCCGCGACCTCGCCGAGAGCGTGCAGGAGAGCGTGCTCGCCTTCCAGCAGATCGTCGCCGGCACCAACCAGCAGCAGATCGGCCTGGAGCAGGTGATCCAGGCGCTCCAGAACATCCGCGAGGCGAGCAGCCAGACCGCCGCCGGCACCCGCCAGCTCGAAGGGGCCGCCACCAACCTCAACGATCTCGGCCAGGGTCTGGTCGAGGCCGTGCGGAACTACCGCGTGTGACCATGACGACGGCAGGCGCGGGCCAGGACAGGGACGAGGGCGGGCGGAAGGTGCGGGCGGCATGAACGACATCCGCACGCGCCTGCTCGCCGCCTTCGACCTGGAGCACAAGGAGCACCTCGCGGCCATCCGCGAGGCCCTGCGCGCGGTCGAGAAGGACCCGGCGCACCACCCCGATCTGGTGGAGATCCACCGCCGCGCCCACAGCCTGAAAGGTGCGGCCCGCGCCGTGGACCTGCCGGAGGTCGAGCGGCTGTCCCACTGGCTGGAGGCCGCCTTCATCGCCATCCAGCGCGGCGCCGTGCCCTTCGACGCGGCGGCCCGCGACGTGGTGCGCCGCGCGCTCGACGCCATCGAGGACGTGGTGGCCTGGGCGACCCGCGGCGGCGGCGAGGTGGACATCGCCGAGGTGCTGGCCGAACTGACCCGCATGGGCGGCGAGGGCGGCGGGCCGGAACCCGTCCAGCGCCGCCCCGCCGCGGCGGAGGCGGGGGGCGCCCCGGTCACCCCTCAGGCCGCCGCGCCGCGGTCGGCCCGCGCCGTCGACGCCTCGCAGAGCGCCGCCCTGGTCCGCATCCGCAGCGCCGGGCTGGAGCGGCTGTTCACCGCCGCCGCCGGCCTCCTGCCCGAGATCGAGAACCAGTCCGCCCTGGTCGCCGAGCTGCGCGAGTTGCGCGGCGAATGGCGCGCCCTGGAGCGGAGCTGGCACGCCATGCGGCCCCGCCTGCTCCGCGGCGGCTCCCACGACGCCACGGGGGCCGCCGGCATCAGCTTCGCGGGCGACGAGACGGCCCTGCGCCTGTCTTCCTTCGAGCGGCGCTTCCGCGCGCTCGGCGCCTCGCTGGACGCGGCGCACCGCGCCCACGACCGCCATCTCTGGTCGTTGCGCCGCTGGGGCAGCGGCTTCCAGGACGAGGTGCGGCAACTGCGCATGCTGCCGGCGGAGTCGCAGTTCAGCAACCTCGGCCGGATGATCCGCGACATCAGCCGCGCCCAGGGCAAGGAGGTCGAGGCGGACATCCGCGGGCTGGAGACCCAGGCCGACCGGGTGGTCCTGCAACGGCTGAAGGACCCGGTGCTGCACATCGCGCGCAACGCCGTCAGCCACGGCGTCGAAACCCCGCAGGAGCGGGTGGCGGCGGGCAAGCGCGCGGCCGCGACCGTCCGCTTCGAGGCCTCGGTGGTCGGGCGCCGCCTCGTCCTGCGGGTCGAGGACGACGGGCGCGGCCCGAACCGCGAGGCCATCGCCCGCCACGCCGTGGAGCGCGGCCTGCTGGGCGCCGACGAGGCGGACTCGGCGCCGGAGGAACGACTGCTCGACCTGATCTTCGAGCCGGGCTTCTCCACCGCCCCCACCGCGAACGAATACGCCGGGCGCGGCATGGGCCTCGCCATCGTGCGGCGCGAGGTCACCCGGCTCCAGGGCTCGGTGACCCTGGCCGCGCGCGAGGGCGGCGGGACCGTCGTCACGGTGGAGGTGCCGCTCAGCCTGCTCAGCCAGCGGCTGGTCTTCGTGGCGGTCCAGGACGACATCCTGGCGATCCCCAGCAACGACGTGGCGCGCGTGCTGCGCGTCCCGGCGGCCACGCTGTTCACCGACCTCGCCGCCCCGACCATCCGGCTGGACGGGGAGGACGTTCCGGTGACGCCACTGGCCGCCTTGCTCGGCTACGACGGCGCCATGCCGCAGGGCAACGAGGCTCCGCTGGCCCTGGTCGTCCTGCGCTCCGCCGGTCGGCGGGTCGCGCTGGTCGTGGACGCGCTGATGGCCACCCGCGACTCGGTGGTCACCCCGGCGGAGGAGGTGGGAATTGACGCCGCCCGCTTCCTCGGCACCGTGCTGATGGACGACGGATCGCCGGCCCTGGTGCTGAATCCAGCCGCCCTGTCGCCGCGCCCCGGCATGGCCCTGCCGCCGCTGCTCCGCCCGGTGGATGAGTCGGCACGGCGGCGCTCGCACATTTTGGTTGTGGACGACTCCATCACCACGCGAACCCTGGAAAAGAGCATCCTGGAGGCCCATGGTTACCGGGTCACGCTGTGCGTGGACGGGCGCGAGGCGGTCGAAACGCTCGGCGAGCTGGAGGACGTGGACCTGATCATCAGCGACGTGGAGATGCCGAGGATGGACGGGTTCGCCCTGCTCCAGGCCGTCAAGGGCAACCCCATGACCTCCGATCTGCCGGTGATCCTGGTCACCTCGCGCGCCAGCGACGAGGATCGCGAGCGCGGGCTGGACCTCGGCGCCGACGCCTACATCGTCAAGACCCGTTTCGACCAGAACGAGCTTCTGGCCGGCATCCGGCGGCTGCTGTGAGCGGCGCCCGCAAGATCCGCGTCCTGGTGGTCGAGGACTCCCCGGTCGTCCAGCAACTCCTCGCCCACGTCATCGGCGAGGACCCGCGGCTGGAACTGGCCGGGATCGCCGCCTCGGGCGAGCAGGCGCTGCGCATGGTCGACTCGCTGCGGCCGGACGTGGTCTCGCTGGACATCCGCCTGCCGGGGATCGACGGCTTCGCGGTGACCCAGCGGCTGATGCGCGACCATCCCGTGCCCATCGTCGTCGTCGCCTCCGACGTGCGCGACCTGGACATCCCGATGCGGGCGCTGCAGGCCGGGGCGCTGGCGGTTGTGGAGAAGCCGGGCAGCATGGCCCGCGCCGACTATCAGACCGTCGCCCGGCATCTCTGCACCCAGCTCACCATCATGAGCCAGGTGAAGGTGATCCGGCAGCGCGGGCGTCCGCGCAACGGCGATGAGGAGCCCGTCGGCACCGCCGGCCGCCACAAGCGCGCCGCCGTCCCGCCGCCGCCGCCCCTGCCGCCGTCCGTGGTGAAGCGGCAGTTCCGCGCCCTGGGGATCACCGCCTCGACGGGCGGGCCGGCGGCGCTGGTGAAGCTGCTGCGCGGGCTGCCGACCAATTTCCCCGTGCCCGTCTTCGTCGTGCAGCACATCGGCGCCCCCTTCGTGGCCGGCTTCGCCTCCTGGCTGGGGTCGGTCACGCCGCTGCCGGTGGCGCTGGCCTCCGACGCGCCGCACCGGCCCGGCCACGTCTATGTCGCCCCCGGCGAGTGTCATCTCACCGCCGAACCCGGCGGGATGCGGCTGGTCCACGGCGATCCGGTCTGCGGCCAGAGGCCGTCCGGGGATGTGCTGTTCTCCTCCCTGGCCTCGGCCTTCGGCGCCGCCGCCATCGGCGTGCTGCTGACCGGCATGGGCGAGGACGGGGCGCGCGGCCTCACCGACATGCACCGGGCGGGCGCCTACACCATCGCGGAGCATGCCTCCACCGCGGTCATCCACAGCATGCCGGGGACCGCGGTCCGGCTGGGAGGCGTTACCGAGGAGCTGCCCATCGACAAGGTGGCGGCCCGTTTGCTGGAACTGGTTTCGACGGGAGTTGAGCCCTCATGAGTGGACCCAGGGCGCTGATTGTCATCGCCTCGCAGACGCAGGGACTTCTCCTGAAGCTGATGCTGGAGGAGCAGGGCATCGAGGCGAGCTGCGTCGAAACGGTGGAACCCGCCATCGCGGAACTGGCGCGCCGCCCCTTCGACCTGCTGATGGTGGAGGCCGACGGCGAGGCTGCCCGCACCCTGACGGAGCTGCGGCGGCGCTGCCCGGCTCCCGCCCTGCTGCTGGGTTCGGCGGAGCGGGCGGCGGAGACCGGCGCCGCCGCCGACGTGCAGTGGGCGGACCCCGCCGATTCCCAGGGCGTGGTTCAGCAGGCCATGGCGCTGCTCGACCGGCGCAACGCGCCACCGACCGTGTCCGACATCCTGCGGCGGGCGCGCATCCTGGTGGTGGACGACAGCGCGACCTACCGCGAGTTCCTGCGCGCCGAGCTGGAGGAGGACGGCTGCCACGTCGTCGCCGCGCGCAACGCCGACGAGGCGGTGGCGGCGCTGGAGGACGGCGGGCTGGACTGCGTGATCCTCGACCTCGTGATGCCCGGCACCAGCGGCACCCAGCTCTGCGAGCGGTTCGACCGTTTCCGCCGGCGGCGCGGCCTGTTCTTCCAGATCGTCATCCTGACCAGCCAGGAGGGCGACGATCGGCTGACCGCCAGCCTGACCGCCGGCGCCGACGACTTCGTCGGCAAGTCGCAGCCGATGGACATCCTGAAGATCCGCCTGATGGCCTTGCTCCGCCGGAAATACATGGTGGAGGACCATCTGGCCCGCCTGTCCCCCCCAATGCCTTCCGCATAGAGGGTGGATAGGGCTTTCAGGCGCTTTCATCCCCGGCGCACCAAAGGTTAAGGTGCTACACCTTCAGCTCCAGCGGTTAGAGAGACCGACGTGACGCCTCGGCACAGCAACAGGACCAGCCTCGATGCCGCGCCAGCGGAGACGGAGTGCGTTGAGAACGCGCTGCGCATCTGCCGCGCCGCCGCGCTGCCCGCCTTCGTGCTGACCGGGCCACCGCACGCCGCCACCCTCTTCGCCAACGACGCGCTCTGCGCGCTGCTTGGCAAGGAGCCGGCGGCGGACGGGCTGCCGGCCCCGGCTTGGTTCGGGCCGGTCTGGCCGGCGGTGCTGGGCACCGTCGATCCGCTGTTTTCGGGCGACACCGAGGAGCCGGTCGGCATCGAGCTTCTGCCGGTGGGCGACGCCGACCCCGCGGCGTTCCAGGGCGTGCCGCTGACCCAGGACGGGCAGACGGTCGGCGTGCTGGCCCTGTCCAGCCGGGCGGCCCCGGACGACCGGGTCGTCGCCCGCATGGAGCGGGAAATGCGCGCGGAGATCGAACGGACGACCGCCGCCCGCTCCCGCTTCCTGGCCTCGGCGAGCCACGACCTGCGCCAGCCGTTCCAGGCGATGCGCCTGTTCCTCGACGCGCTGTGCAGCCAGATCAGCGACGAGAAGGCGCTCAGCACGGCGGAGATGCTGGGCAACGCCATGACGGCGGGCGAGCGGCTGCTGAACGCGCTGCTCGACATCTCCACGCTGGACGCCGGTACGGTGACTCCGGACCCGCAGCCGGTCGCCCTGGACGAGCTTTTGGGGCAGCTCGTGGAGGAGTTCCGGCCGCAGAGCGAGGAGAAGGGCCTGCGCCTGCGCGCCCGCCTGTGCCCCGGCGCGGTGGAGACCGACCCGGTGCTGTTCGGGCGGGTGATGCGCAACCTGCTGACCAACGCCATCCGTTACACCCGGCACGGCGGCCTGCTGCTCGCGATGCGACGGCGCGGCAACCGCTGGCGAATCGATGTGTGGGACACCGGCTTCGGCATCCCCGAGGAGCAGTTGACCGCCATCTTCGACGAGTTTCACCAGCTCCAGAACCCCAACCGCGATCCCACCCGCGGGCTGGGCCTCGGCCTCGCCATCGTCCGCCGTCTGGCCGAGCTTCTCGGACTCCAGGTCGAGGTGCGGTCGCGCATCGGGCGTGGCACCGTCTTCTCCGTCTCGCTGGAAGCGGCGAGCCCGCTGGCCGCACCGCCGCCCAGCCACACCGCCGTTCCCACCACCACCGCCGCAGCCCCGCCGCTGACCGGGATGACCGTGCTGGCCGTGGACGACGAGGCCATGGTCCTGACCGGACTTCAGATGATCCTGGAAAGCTGGGGCTGCACCGTCGCCGCGGCGAGCGACATGCGGGAGGTCTTCGCGGTGCTGGACGGGTTGCCGGACGCGCCGTCGGTCATCCTGACCGATCTGCGGCTGCCTGGGAAGGTGTCCGGCTTCGATGTGATCGACCGGGTGCGCCGCCTCTATGGCCGCGAGATCCCCGCCGTGGTCCTCAGCGGCGAGACGGCCCAGAGCGCGCTTCTGGAAGGCCAGCGCCGCGGCTGCTCCTTCCTGCACAAGCCCCTCCACCCCGGCGATCTGCGGCAGGTCCTGGAGCGGCTGCGCGAGGGTGAGGGGGATGGTGGGGAAAAGGGCGAGGTGGCGTAAGCCGGCCTTTCCCGATATCCGTCGCGGAGCCGCCTAAACCCAGCGGTCGCCGTGGCTGTAGACGACCAGCCGGTTGCCGCGGGCGAAGCCGGCCAGCGACACGCCGCAGCTCTCCGCCATGCGCACCGCCAGCCCGGTGGGGGCGGAGATGGCGACCAGCCCGCTGATGCCCAGCCGGGCGGCCTTCTGAACCAGCTCGTAGCTGGCCCGGCTGGAGGTCAGGACGAAGCCGCCCCGCCGGTCCACGCCCGTGCGCACCAGCCAGCCGATCAGCTTGTCCAGCGCGTTGTGGCGGCCGACATCCTCGCGCACCGCCAGGATGTCCCCCGCCGCGTCCACCCAGGCGACGCCGTGGGCCGCCCCGGTGGCGCGGTGCAGGGTCTGGCGTTCGGCGAAGCGGGGCAGCGCCCGCTCCACCGCGCCGACCGACAGCCGCCCGCCCGAGGGCACGGGCTGGCCGGACCGGGCGATGGCCTGGAGGCTCTCCACCCCGCAGACGCCGCAACCCGACCGCCCGGCGATGCTGCGCCGCTTGCCCTTCAGCGCCATGAAGCGCTCCATCGGGATTTCCATGCGGACCTCGATGCCGTCGCAGCCCTCCACCACCCGCAGGCTCTCCAGCTCCTCCGCGTCGGCGACGATCCCCTCCGTCAGGGAGAAGCCGAGGCCGAACTCCTCCAGGTCGTCGGGGGTCGCCAGCATCACCGCATGGACGATGCCGTTGTAGGCGATGGCGACGGGCACCTCCTCCACCACCGCGTCATCGCAGAGCTGGGCGGCGTCCGGACCCAGCCGCAGGACGGTCATCCGGTGGGTGTTGGGCGGCGCTGCGACGTCGATGGCGAGGCTCATGGCGGTATCCTTCTTAGGAATTCCCCTCTCCACTCCGGGGAGAGGGCTATAAGCGCCCTCAAGCGATCAATGCCCGGTTTCCTTGCCGGTCACCTGGCGGAACCAGCGCGGATGGTGCTTGCGCGCCCAGGCGTGGGTGACCACCCCCTCGACCATCGCGCGGATCGTGCCCTGCACCCACAGCGCCGCGTAGACATGGACGATGATGCTGGCGATCAGCACCAGCGCGCTGGCGGCGTGGACCAGCAGCGCCACGCGGATGATCGGGATCGGGAAGTAGCCCGCGAAATAGGGCCGCCATGCGATCACGCCCGACACCAGCAGCAGGATCATGCACAGCACCATGACCCAGAACATGCCCTTCTGGCCGCCGTTGTAACGGCCGATGTCGCCGACCTCGTTGCCCTTCATCACCTCCTTCACCGACATCATCCATGTCACATCCTCCTTGTTGATGAGGTTGTGGTGGGCGTAGCGGAAGAACTGGCGGGCGAAGGCGAGGAACATCACCACCCCGACGAAGGGATGGACGATGCGGGCGAGCTGCGGCGTGCCGAACACGCCGGTCAGCCAGAAGAAGGCCGGGTAGAAGAAGGCCAGCCCGGAGATGGCCAGCAGCACGAAGCAGACCGCCACGATCCAGTGGTTGATGCGCTCCGCGGCGCAGTAGCGTTGGATCAGCTTTTCCGACGTCTTCACAGCGCGTTCTCCCGTTCCTTATGCTTGGTTCCTTGGGCGGGCGGAGCCGGCGGCGTGCCGTGATCCGCCTCGTCCTCGTCATCGGCGCGGTTCGGGCCGACCGTGATGTAATGGAAGAAGCCGAACAGGCCGGCGGCGGCGACGCCCAGCGTCGCCAGCGGCTTCAGCATGCCCTTCCACACCCCGACGACGGCGCTGATCGACGGGTTGTCCGGCAGGCCGGAGTAGAGCGCCGGCTTGTCGGCGTGGTGCAGCACGTACATGACGTGGGTGCCGCCCACCCCGGCGGGGTCGTAGAGGCCCGCCTGGTCGTAGCCGCGCGACTGGAGGTCGGTGATGCGGGTCTGGGCGACCTCGATCATGTCCTCCTTGCTGCCGAACTGGATGGCCCCGGTCGGGCAGGTCTTGACGCAGGCCGGCTCCTGCCCCACCGCCACGCGGTCGGAGCAGAGGTTGCACTTGTAGGCCTTGCTGTCGGCCGGGCTGAGGCGGGGCACGTTGAACGGGCAGCCGGAGATGCAATAGCCGCAGCCGATGCAGTTCTCCTGGTGGAAGTCGACGATGCCGTTCTTGAACTGCACGATGGCGCCCGGCGACGGGCAGGCCTTCAGGCAGCCGGGGTCAGCGCAGTGCATGCAGCCGTCCTTGCGGATCAGCCACTCCAGCTTGCCCTTCTCCTCCACCTCGTTGAAGCGCATGACCGTCCAGGCCTGCGATGACAGGTCGGTCGGGTTGTCGTAGACGCCGACGCAGGTGCCGACCTCGGCGCGCAGCTCGTTCCATTCCGAGCAGGCGACCTGGCAGGCCTTGCAGCCGATGCAGACCGTGGTGTCGATCAGCTTCGCCACCTCCTGCGGGTTGCGGGCCTGGGGGGTCGGCGTCGGGGTGGCGGACCGGCGCAGGATATCGAGGGATTGCAGTGCCATGACTTACGCCACTCCGATCTTCTCGACGTTCACGAGGAACGCCTTGTATTCCGGGGTCTGGGTGTTGCAGTCGCCGACGGCGGGCGGCAGCGTGTTGGACAGGAAGCCCTTCTTGGCCACCGTCTCCCAGCCCCAGTGCAGGGGGATGCCGATCTGGTGGACGGTGCGGCCCGCCACCTTCAGGGCCTTGATGCGCTTGGTCACCACCGCCTTGGCCTTGATGTGGCCGCGCTTGGAGGAGACCTGGACCCAGTCGCCGGCCTGGATGCCCTTCTCCGCCGCCAGCGTCTCGCCGATCTCCACGAACTGCTCCGGCTGGGCGATGGCGTTCAGCCGCACGCTCTTGGTCCAGAACTGGAAATGCTCGGTCAGGCGGTAGGTGGTGCCGACGTAGGGGAACTGGTCATGGGTGCCCAGCCGCTCGCGGTCGGCCTTGAAGATGCGCACCGCCGGGCTGCTGACCACCTTCGGGTGCAGCGGGTTGGTGCCGAGCGGGCTTTCCATCGGCTCGTAATGCTCGGGGAAGGGGCCGTCCACCAGCTTGTCGGTGCAGAACAGCCGCCCGACGCCCTCCGGGTTCATGATGAAGGGATTCATCCCGTCGACCGGCGGCGAGTCCACCTTGAAGTCCGGCACGTCGGCGCCCGCCCAGGCGGTGCCGTTCCAGGAAATCAGGGTGCGCTTGGGGTCCCAGGGCTTGCCCGACGGGTCGCAGGAGGCGCGGTTGTAGATGATGCGGCGGTTGGCCGGCCACGCCCAGGCCCAACCCGGCGTGTTGCCGAGGCCCGCGTCGGTGTTGTCGCGCCGGGCCATCTGGTTGCCCGCCTGCGTCCAACAGCCGGCGAAGATCCAGCAGGCGCTCATCGTCGTGCCGTCGTCGCGCAGCAGGGCGAAGTTCGGGATCTGCTCCCCCTTGCGGGCCAGGAACTTCGCCGGGTCCTTGGGGTCGGGGATGTCGGCCAGCGCGCGGCCGTTCAGCTCCTTCGCCAGCTCCTCCGGCGTCGGCTCCAGCGGGTTCTTGTAGGGCCAGGAGAGGTTGAGGATCGGCTCCGGCGCGGTGCCGCCCTCCTTGGCGTAGAGGGTGCGGACAGCCATGAACAGCTCGGCCAGGATTTCCTGGTCGGTCTTCGCCTCGCCCGGCGGGTTGGCGCCCTTCCAGTGCCACTGCAGCCAGCGCGAGGAGTTGACGATGGCGCCGTCCTCCTCGGCGAAGCAGGTCGAGGGCAGGCGGAACACCTCGGTCTTGATCGACGCGGTGTCGACCTCGTTGACCTCGCCGTGGTTCTGCCAGAAGGAGGCGGTCTCCGTGGCGATCGGGTCGATCACCACCATGTATTTCAGCTTGGCGAAGTCCGCCGCCGTCTTGCGCGCGTCGGGGAAGGAGGTCAGCGGGTTGAAGCCCTGGACGATGAAGCCGTTGACCTTGCCGTTGTGCATCAGGTCCATGACCTGGAGCACGTCGTACATCTTGTCCCACTTGGGCAGCCAGTCGTAGCCCCAGTTGTTCTCCGCCGTCGCCTTGTCGCCCCAGAACCACTTCAGCAGGCTGACGAAGAATTTCGGCGTGTTGGCCCAGAAATTGAGCTGGCCCGGCGCCTGCGCCTTCGGCGCGGTCTTGGCGATGTAGTCGGCAAAGGTCGGGTGCGCCTTCTCCGACGGCAGGGTCAGGTAGCCCGGCAGGTTGGTGGACAGCAGGCCGAGGTCGGACAGGCCCTGGATGTTGGAGTGGCCGCGCAGGGCGTTCACGCCGCCGCCCGGCATGCCGATGTTGCCCAGCAGAAGCTGGATCATCGCCATGGTGCGAATGTTCTGGGCGCCCACCGTGTGCTGCGTCCAGCCCAGCGCGTAGAGGATCGTGCCGACCCGGTCGCGCACCGCCGTGGAGCCGAGATGCTGGCAGACGCGCAGGAAGGCGTCCTTCGGCGTGCCGGTCAGGTCGGTCACCAGCTCCGGCGTGTAGCGCGCGTAGTGGGCCTTCATCAGGTTCCACACGCAGCGCGGATGCTGGAGCGTCGGGTCGGTCTTCGCCGTGACGCCGTCCGCCTCGACCTCGTAGTTCCAGCTGGAGCGGTCGTACTGGCCCTTGGCCGCGTCGTAGCCGCTGAACAGCCCGTCCTCGAACCCGTAGCCCTCCTTCACGATGTAGGCGGCGTTGGTGTAGGCGCGGACATACTCCCACTGGATCTTGTCGTTGGCGACCAGCCAGTTGATGACGCCGCCCAGGAACACGATGTCGGAGCCGGCGCGGATCGGCATGTATTCGTCGGCCACCGCGGCGGAGCGGTTGTAGCGCGGGTCGACGACGACGATGCGCGCGCCGCGCTTCTTCGCCTCGACCGCCCACTTGAAGCCGACCGGGTGCGCTTCCGCCGGGTTGCCGCCCATGATCAGGATGAAGTCGGCGTTGGAGATGTCCACCCAGGTGTTGGTCATCGCCCCGCGCCCGAAGGTCGAGGCCAGCGCCGACACGGTCGGACCGTGGCAGACGCGAGCCTGCGCGTCGGTGCCGACAATGCCCAGCGAGCGCATGACCTTCTGCGTCAGGATGCCCGTCTCGTTGGACGAGGCCGAGGCGGTCAGCATGGCGGTGGACAGCCAGCGGTTCACCGTCACGCCGTCGGCGGTCTTGGTGACGAAGTTGGCGTCGCGGTCGTCCTTGATGTGGCGGGCGATGCGCTCGATCGCCTCATGCCAGGAGATGCGCTTCCAGCTGTTCGACCCGGCCTCGCGGACCTCCGGGTACTTCAGCCGGTTCGGGCTGTGGATGAAGTCCAGCAGGCCGGCGCCCTTCGGGCAGAGCGAGCCGCGGCTGACCGGATGGTCGGGGTCGCCCTCGATGTGGATGATCTCGGCCTTGGCGTTCTTGGCGCCGTCGCCCAGGCTGTACATCAGCAGGCCGCAGCCGACCGAACAGTAGGGACAGGTGTTGCGGATCTCCTTGGCGCGGGCGAGGCGGAACTGGCGCACCTCGGCCAGCGCCTCAGACGGCAGGAAGCCCAGAACTCCCATGCTGGAGGCGGCGAGACCGCCCGCCGTGACCTTCAAGAACTGCCGCCGTGATACCTGCATGGGTGTGATGGGCATGAAACCTCCCTGGTGTCGGCCCTGAAGTCAGGATGTGCCGGCCCGGCGCTTGAGCGCCTGGAGCCGGGGCGCCGCACCGTCCGGGGTGACCCGGCCGAAGCGGCGCATCCCCCAAAGGGCAGATTCCGTGCCAGCCGGGGCTTATGGCGGAATGCGGTGCGTTTGCTGGGGCGGACGGACGGACCGGCCATGCCCGCACTGCTCTGAAGGACATTTTGTCCAGCCGGCGATGGACAAAATGTCCATAACCTTTGTGTGGAGGACAATCTGTCGGGGGGTGGAAGCGTTCATACCCCTCTCCCGTCCCGGGAGAGGGAGGACCCGCCGCACAGCGGCGGGAGGGTGAGGGTCCCGCAACGGGCCGGCGCGTCGTTTCTCGTGGAACCCTCACCCGGCCCTCCGGGCCACCCTCTCCCGGGGCGGGAGAGGGAACACAGGTCCCCCCTGGCACCGTTCTTGCGCTGTGCTATCCCTTCCGACTGTTCGTGATCCGTGACCGGGAAAGCCACCATGACCGCCTCTTCCTCCGACGCCCCGATTTCCGAAGCGGCGATGTCCGAAGCGACCGCCGCAGCCATGGCCGCCGCCGGTCTGGTGCCGGGCCAGTCGCCGTCCCCGCTGCGCCTGCCCGACGCGGCGATCTTCGCCCGGCGGGCGGCGCGCCTGCGCGCGTTGGCGGAGGGGCACGCCATGGGCGACTGGCTGCGCTTCGTCGCCACGCTGGCCGACGCCCAGGCGGCGGTGGCCGCCACCCCCGCCACGCTGCCGCCGGAGGAGCAGTGGGCCGCCGACCTGCGCGCCCTGGCCGCCCGGCTCGACACCCTGCCCGGCGGCGCGCGCGAGGCCCTGGCCGCGCTCGCCGCGTCCGATGCCGACACTTTGGAGGCGCTGGCCGGACGCTGGGCCGGCGACGCGCTGGAGGACGGCGACCTCGCCGCCGCGCCCTTCCTGGCCGCGGCCTTCCAGACCGCCTGGACCCGCCACGCCGCGGCGCTCGACCCGGCGTCGGTGACCACCCACGCCACCGCCACCGCCTGCCCGGTCTGCGGCGGCGCGCCGGTCGCCGGCGTGTTGCAGGTCGGCATGGAGAGCGGCGGCCTGCGCTATCTCCATTGCGGGATCTGCCACACCGCCTGGCACCATGTGCGCTCGTCCTGCGTGGCCTGCGGCGACGGCAAGGACGTGTCCCAGCGCTTCGTCGAGGGGACGGACGGCACGGAGGCCAACGGCGCGGTGCGGGCGGAGACCTGCGACGCGTGCCACAGCTATCTGAAGCTGCTGTTCCTGGAGAAGGCGCCGGACCTCGACCCGGTGGCCGACGACCTCGCCACCCTGGCGCTCGACCTGCTGCTGGGCGAGGAGGATTACCGGCGCATCGGCGTCAACCCGTTCCTGGCGGTTGCGGGGTAAAGAGACGCCGGGTAAGGGGGATCAGCCCCCCGCGGTGATCCGCTGGGCGGCGAAGAAGGGCGCGGTCGGCTGGTCGGAATAGACGGCCTGCCGCCGCAGCCACAGGGTGAAGCGGGTGCCGCGCCCCGGATCGCTCTCCACCGTGATCCGCCCGCCGTAGCGCTGGACGATGGCGTAGCTGATCGACAGGCCGAGCCCCGTCCCGGTCTGCTTCTTGGTGGTGAAGAAGGGGTCGAAGATGCGGGCCAGATCGCCCGCCGCGATGCCGTGGCCGGTGTCCTCGACCCCCACCAGCACCCCCTCGAAGGGCTCCGCCCCGGGCAGGCGCTCGTCCGGACCGATGTCGCGGCTGTCCAGAGTCAGGCGGCCGCCCTCCGGCATCGCCTGCATGGCGTTGACGATCAGGTTGATCAGCACCTGCTGAAGCTCGCCGCGGTTCATCTCCACCGGGCCGCCCGCCTCGGCCTTCAGAGTCACCGTGACCCGCGCCCGGTTCAGGTTGTGCCGGGTCAGCACCAGACAGTCGGACAGCACGCCGTTCACGTCGGTCGGTTCGGCGTAGCCGGCGAAATCGCCGGGCCGGGCGAATTGCAGCAGCTTCGTCACGATGGCGTGGATGCGCCGGGTCTGCTCGTCGATCAGCCGGACCTCCTGGCGCACCGGCTCGATCCCGTCGCCCAGCACCTCGCGCAGCAGGTCGAGGTTGCCCTGGATCACCGCGACCGGGTTGTTGATCTCGTGCGCCACCCCCGCGGTCAGCTCGCCGATGGCGGTCAGCTTCTCGTTCATCACCAGCTGCTGCTGGGCGCGGCGCAGGGTGGCGTTGGCCTCCTCCAGCGCGGCGGTGCGCAGCGCCACCTTGCGGTCCAGCTCCTCGGCGGAGCGCTGAAGCTCCCACCGCCGCGCCGCCACGGAATCCAGAAGATGGTCGAAGGCGCGGGCCAGCCGCCCCAGCTCGTCCCGGCTGGCGGTGGGGCCGATGCGCGCGGAATCCTCGCCCCCCTCGATGCGGGCGATGACGCCGGCCATGCGCTCCAGCGGGCGGAAGATGGCCCGCGCGCCGCGCAGACCCACCAGCGTCCCCAGCCCCGACACCAGCAGGAACAGCAGGAACAGCCCGGCCAAAGCCTTGTAGAGCGTGTCGCGCAGCGGTGATTCCAGGAACCCGACATAGAGCATGCCGATCCGCCGCCCGGCGGTGTCGGCCAGCGGCTGGTAGCCCGACACATAGGTGTCGTTGACCACGAAGGCGGAGCCCAGCCACGGCTCGCCGCGGTCCAGGACCTTCTCCGCCACCGCCTGCGACGCCCGGGTGCCCAGCGCCCGCTGCCCTTCGAACAGCCGGACGTTGGTGGCGATGCGGGTGTCGCCCAGGAACAGCGTGGCGGTGCCCTGGCTGCCCAGCGGCAGCGAGGCGTCCTGATAGACGATGGTGTTCAGCCGGTCGACGATGCCCTGGTTGCCGTTCAGCAGCACCCCGCCTTCCAGCACGCCGAGCAACCGCCCGTCCGGCCCGTCGAAGGGAATGGCGACCTGGATCACCAGCCCGCGGTCCTCGGCCCCATGATTTTCGACATTGCGCGGATCGGGCCGGGCGGCGCGGGTCGGCACCAGCGGCGTGTGGGCGGCCCGGCGCAGCGCCGGGTTCAGCGCCTCCAGCTCCGCCGGGGCGAAGACCTCCAGCCCGTGCTGGGCGTAGCCGTGCAGCGCCTCGCGCACCACCGACCAGCCGCTGCGGTCCGCCGGGACGGCGAAGGACCCGCCCGCCCGCACCATGCCCCCGGCGTCGAGCAGCAGCAGATAGTCCAGCCCGTGCTCCTCCGCCTCCTCGTCCAGCAGCCGACGCAGGTCGGTCGATGCGCCGCGCTCCAGAACCAGGGCCAGCCGGTGCGAGGTCGCCACCCCCTCCAGCCCGTTGCGCAGCGACATCTGCACCCGGTCGAAGAATTGTCGCGCCGTCCCCAGGTCGGAGCTGACCTTGTTGACCAGAAGCTGGTCGTAGCCCTGCGTCCCCCAGGCCCAGACGATCATCAACAGAACCGGCGCGCCGACCAGCAGCGGCGCCAGCACCAGCGCCAGCAGCTTCAGCCGCACCGACTCCGCGTAGGCCGCCGCCAACCGCTTCATCGGGTTGGGCCGGGGCGGATTGGAGCGGGGCGTCGGAGATTGGGGCGTCACACCCCCCATTCCACGCATTTCCGGTCCAGCGTCTTGCGCGACACCCCCAGCAGATCGGCGGCGCGCGCCTTGCTGCCGTCGCAGCGCGCCAGCACGGTCAGGATGTGGCGCTTCTCCACCTCGGCCAGCGGCAGCACGTCGCTGTCGCCGTCCATGCGGACGTGGCGGACCGGACAGGGGGCGCAGGGCGGGTTGCCGGCCACCGCGGCGGCGCACAGGCTGGGGTCCGCGGCCAGACCCACCTCCACCGCCGCAGCGTTGGCGGTGTCCAGATCGTCGAGCGGAAATTCGCCGAGCAGCAGCGACCGCTCCACGAAGTTGCGCAGTTCGCGCACGTTGCCGGGCCAGGAATGGCACATCAGCGCCCGCGTCACCTCCGGCGTCAGGGTCAGCGGCGGCACGGCCAGCCGCGCCGGCAGGAAGCGCATGAACAGCGCGGCCAGCTCCGGCACGTCCACCGCGCGCTGGCGCAGCGGCGGAATGGTCAGCGTCATCACCTCCAGCCGGTAGAACAGGTCCGGGCGGAAGCGCCCCGCCGCGGCCTCCGCCTTCAAATCGCGGTTGGTGGCCGTCACCACGCGGACGTCCACCGGCACCTCCTGCTCGCTGCCGACCGGACGGATGCGCCGCTCCTCCAGCACGCGCAGCAGCTTGGATTGCAGGGTCAGCGACAGCTCGCCGATCTCGTCCAGGAACAGCGTGCCGCCGTGGGCGTAGTAGAACAGCCCTTTGCGCGCGTCCTTGGCCCCGGTGAAAGCGCCGCGGGCGTGGCCGAACAGCTCCGCCTCGATCAGGTCGGCGGAGATCGCCGCGCAGTTCACCGCCACGAAGGGACGGTCGGCGCGCGGCGACAGGTCGTGCAGCGCGCGGGCGACCAGCTCCTTGCCGACGCCGGACTCGCCCTGGATCAGCACGGTGGACGGGGTCGGCGCTACCCGCTGCACCAGCGAGCGCAACCGCATCATGGCGTCCGACCGCCCGACGATCTCGTCGCGCCCGTTGTCCTTCTTCGACAGTTGCCGGCGCAGCACATAGTTCTCACGGGTCAGCCGGGTGCGCTCGACGCAGCGATCGATGGAGTTCAGGATCTGCTCGACCCGGAAGGGCTTCAGCACGAAATCCGCTGCACCGGAGCGCAGGGCGTCGATCGCCGTGTCCATGTCGGCGAAGGCGGTGACCAGGATCACTTCGCCGGCATAGCCGCCGGCCATCAGCTCCTTCAGCCAGTCCAGCCCCGAGCGGCCCGGCAGGGCGACGTCGAGGATGATCACCTCGGCGTGGATGCGCTCCAGCTTCTGGGCGCCCTCCTCGGCGCTGCCGGCCACCTCGACCCGCCAGCCGCGCCGTTCCAGCGCGCGCGATAGAAAGCTGCAAATCCCCTCCTCGTCGTCCACCACGAGGATGGAGGGCTTCGCCTGATCCTCCATTCGGCCCCCTTCCGGCGCGCTGCGGTCGGACGGGGTGGAGACTGGCGCGGTCATGGTCATCGCTGTGCACTCGGCGGCGGAAAGCCCTGCATTCTAAGAGACCGCAACCAAGCCGGGCCAGTGATTTCCGAAATCCGGAATAGTCCCAGCGTCCCGCTTGGACAACCGCGCCGCGCCATGCGACCCTCTCCCGCTCATCGCACAGACCGGGAGCCGACCGTGACGGACACCAGCGGATCATTCGTCCATGCCGGACCGCGCATCGCCGATACCGACATCAGTGACGCCGAGTGGAAAGCCCGGATCGATCTCGCCGCCGCCTACCGTCTGGTCGCCGAGCGCGGCTGGGACGACCTGATCTACACCCACATCTCGCTGGCCGTGCCGGGGGAGGCGGGGCGCTTCCTCATCAACCCGTTCGGCCTGACCTTCGACGAGGTGACCGCCTCCAACCTCGTGAAGATCGACATCCATGGCGCCATCATCGGCGACAGCCCCCACCCGGTGAACGCCACCGGCTTCGTCATCCATGGCGCCGTCCATGCGGCGCGCGAAGACGCGCGCTGCGTCATGCACCTCCACAACGAGGCGGCGGTGGCGGTGTCGATGCTGAAGGACGGGCTCCTCCCGCTGTCCCAGCACGCCCTGCGCTTTTACCGCGACCTCGCCTACCATCGGTACGAAGGGCTGGCCCTGACCGACAGCGAGAAGGTCCGCCTCGTCGCCAACCTCGGCTCCTGCCGGGCGATGCTGCTTCACAACCACGGCAGTCTGGTGACCGGGCGCACGGTGGCGGAGGCCTTCTGCCTGATGGACATGCTGGACAAGGCGTGCCGGATGCAACTCGCCGCGCAGGCCACCGGCGCGGAACTGGTGTCGCCAGCGCCGGAGCTGTGCGACAAGACCTACCGGCAGCTCACCGCCGATCCGGAGCCCGAAGGTGACCTGGAATGGCCGGCGCTGCTGCGACGCCTGGACCGGCGCTGCCCGGACTACAGGACCTGAGCTTTCCGGAGCGCGGTCCGCAACAGAGGGGATGGATAAACGATGCCGTTGATCAACGTTCAGCTTTTCGAAGGCCGCACGCTGGAGCAGAAGCGCGCCTACGCCAAGGCGCTCACCGACGCCTCGGTCGCGGTGCTCGGCTGCAGCCCGGAGGCGGTCGATGTCATCTTCCACGACGTGAAGAAGAGCGACTGGGCCAGCGGCGGCAAGCTGTGGTCCGATCCCGAGTAACGCCCGCTTTCCGGACGCCCATGGGAAGCATTGCTCACCCCATGGGCATCCGGACAAAAAACAGGCACGCCAATCCCTGAGCGGCGGTCAAACCGCTCCCACCGTCTTTCCGGTCAGGCGGTAAACCGCGGTGGCGACCGCCCGGTCCTCGCTGTCGCCGACCTCCAGGCGCCGGTCGATGTAGTTGCCGAGAAACTCGACCAGCGCGTCGCGGGTGACCGACTGCACCCACTGGCCATGCCGGCCATAGGCTTGCAGCGTCCAGAATTCCGAGGCCATCAGCGCCGAACGGACGGATTTGGACGAGCCGTCCCAATGCGACCACAGAAAGTCGATGGCACTTTGAGCGACCGTAATCACCAAACCGGCATTGATTCCGCGTGACGCCATCGTAGTCTCCCTCTCAGCTTGCCGAGCGGACGCTCGTGAACGGAACTCGTTCAGCAAAAGCAGTGCCAGGGAGATCAAAACAAAAAGCCGTACCTCGTTCGGATGCGATTCGCCGGAAATCCAGACCAGACACGGGAGGAGTGGCCATGAACGCGCAGGAAGAGCAACGGGCGCGCGACGCGCTGAAATGCATCGACCGCGATCTCGACGCGCTCGACATCCAGATCGCCGCTTTGCAGGCGCGGCAACGATCCGGGTCCTCCCTCGACCAGTACATCCGTGTCCGTGACGCCCTGCTGACCGAGGCCCAGACGATCCTGACCAAGCTCGATCGCCGCCCCGGCAACCAGTCTCCTCCCCCGCCTGCGGCGGGGGAGGGTTAGGGAGGGGGCTCATCTCCAACACTCCGAACACAACGAAAAGCCGGCGCTTCCCGCAGGGGAAAGCGCCGGCCTTGCCGTTCATGAAGCCGATTGTCAAGCGTGTTTGAAACCGTATCGTCCAA
>NZ_JACHYN010000016.1 GCF_014192915.1 Azospirillum sp. OGB3
AACTTCGTGGACAGCCTGGAGCTGTTCCTGAAGGACCCGGAGACCGAGGGCATCATCATGATCGGCGAGATCGGCGGCGACGCCGAGGTCAAGGGCGCGGAGTTCATCCGCGACTCCGGGACCAGGAAGCCGGTCGTCGGCTTCATCGCCGGACGCACCGCGCCTCCGGGCCGCCGCATGGGCCACGCCGGCGCGGTGATCTCCGGCGGCAACGACACCGCCGACTTCAAGATCGAGTTCATGAAGTCCGTCGGCATCGCCGTCGCCGACAGCCCCGCGAGCCTGGGTTCCACCATGCTCAAGGTCTTCAAGGGCTGATAAAGCGTGGGCGGGACCCCATATTCCCGCCCACTGCCGAAGGACCGGCGGCCCCGTGTCTCCTCCCGGAGATCCGGGGCCGCTCGGAGCCCAGCGACAAGCAAAAAAACTCTCTGAGGGAACCGGGCAAACGCCCGAGGCAAACATATGTCCGCTAATCTGGAGAAGACCTCGTTCCTGTTCGGCTCGAACGCCGAATATGTCGCGGAGTTGTACGCGCGCTTCCTGAAGGACCCCTCCTCGGTGGATTCGAGCTGGAACGGCTTCTTCAGGGAGCTGGACGACGACTCCCGCGCCGTCCTGAACGAGCTGAACGGCCCGTCCTGGAGCCTGGAGGAGGGCACGCTCGCCAACGGCGCGCTCGACCCCGTCGCCGCCTCGCTGGAAAGCGTCGGCGCCCCGGCCGCCACCAACGGCAACGCCGGCCTCGTCGCCCACGCCCAGCAGGTCTATGGCGGCATCAGCCACCAGCAGCTGCGCGCCGCGACGCTCGACAGCATCCGCGCGCTGATGCTCATCCGCGTCTACCGCGTGCGCGGCCACATGAACGCGCATTTCGACCCGCTGGGTCTCGAGAAGCGCGAGCCGCACCCGGAACTCGATCCGGCGACCTACGGCTTCGGCCCGGGCGACATGGACCGCCCGATCTTCCTGAACTACTCGCTGGGCCTGGAGACGGCGTCGCTGCGCCAGATCCTGGAGATCCTGCAGAAGACCTACTGCGGGAACATCGGCGTCGAGTTCATGCACATCCAGGACCCGGAAGAGAAGGCCTGGATCCAGGAGCGCATCGAGGGCGGCCGCAACCACACCGACTTCACGGTCAACGGCAAGCGCGCCATCTACGAGCGCCTGATCGCCGCCGAGGGCTTCGAGAAGTTCCTGCAGCTCAAGTACACCGGCACCAAGCGCTTCGGCCTTGAGGGCGGCGAGTCGATGATCCCCGCGCTGGAGCAGATCCTGAAGCGCGGCGGCCAGCTCGGCCTCAAGGAGGTCGTCGTCGGCATGGCCCACCGCGGCCGTCTGAACGTGCTGACCAACTTCATGGGCAAGCCCTTCGCCGCGGTCTTCTCGGAGTTCCAGGGCAACCCGTCGAGCCCGCAGGACGTGCAGGGCTCGGGCGACGTGAAGTACCATCTGGGCACCTCGTCGGACCGCGACTTCAACGGCAACATCGTCCACCTGTCGCTGACCGCCAACCCGTCCCACCTGGAATGGGTGAACCCGGTCGTGCTGGGCAAGGTGCGCGCCAAGCAGGCGCAGCGCAACGACCTGGAGCGCGAGCAGGTCATGGGCGTGCTGATCCACGGCGACGCCGCCTTCGCCGGCCAGGGCATCGTGGCCGAGACGCTGGGCCTGTCGGAGCTGCGCGGCTACCGCACCGGCGGCACCGTGCACTTCATCATCAACAACCAGATCGGCTTCACCACGAACCCGACCTATTCGCGGTCCGGCGTCTACTGCTCGGACATGGCGAAGATGGTCCAGGCGCCGATCTTCCACGTCAACGGCGACGACCCCGAGTCCGTCGTCCACATCAGCCGCATCGCCGCCGAGTTCCGCCAGAAGTTCAAGCGGGACGTGGTGATCGACATGGTCTGCTACCGCCGCCACGGCCACAACGAGGGCGACGAGCCGGGCTTCACCCAGCCGCTGATGTACAAGAAGATCCGCGCCCACGGGACCACGCGGGAGCTGTACGGCAAGCAGCTCGTCGAGGAGAACGTCCTCACCCAGGCCGAGTCCGATCAGATGATCCAGGACTTCATGAAGAAGCTGGAGGGTGAGTTCGAGGCCGCCAACTCCTTCAAGCCGAACAAGGCCGACTGGCTGGAAGGCAAGTGGTCGGGCCTGGAGGCCGCGAAGACCGACGACGAGCGCAAGGGCAACACCGGCGTGGCGATCGACGTGCTGCGCGAGGTCGGCAACAAGCTCTGCGAGTATCCGAAGGACTTCGCGATCAACTCGAAGATCGCCCGCCAGCTCGAGGCCAAGAAGAAGTCGCTGGAGACCGGCGAGGGCATCGACTGGGCGACGGCCGAAGCGCTGGCCTACGGCACGCTGCTGGTCGAGGGCAACGGCGTCCGCCTGTCGGGCCAGGATTCCGGCCGCGGCACCTTCTCGCACCGCCACGCGGTGATGTACGACCAGAACAACGAGAACAAGTACATCCCGCTGAACCATCTGCGTCCCGACCAGGGCCCGTTCGAGGTCCATGACAGCCCGCTGTCCGAGGCCGCCGTGGTCGGCTTCGAATACGGCTATTCGCTGGCCGAGCCGCACAGCCTGACCCTGTGGGAGGCGCAGTTCGGCGACTTCGCCAACACCGCCCAGACCATCATCGACCAGTTCCTCTCGTCGGGCGAGTCGAAGTGGCTGCGCATGTCCGGCCTCGTGCTGCTGCTGCCGCACGGCTACGAGGGCCAGGGTCCGGAGCACTCCTCGGCCCGTCCGGAGCGCTTCCTGCAGATGTCCGCCGAGGACAACTGGCAGATCTGCAACCTGACGACCCCGGCGAACCTGTTCCACGCCTTCCGCCGCCAGATGCGCCGGCCCTTCCGCAAGCCGCTGGTGCTGTTCACGCCGAAGTCGCTGCTGCGCCACAAGCTGTGCATCTCCAGCCTGTCGGAGCTGGCTGAGGGCACGAACTTCCGCCGCGTGCTCGGCGAGACGGCCACCGACCTGCTGCCGAACGAGCAGATCCGCCGCATCGTCGTCTGCACCGGCAAGGTCTATTACGACCTGCTGCAGGAGCGCACCGCGCGCGGCATCAAGGACGTGGCGCTGGTCCGGCTGGAGCAGCTCTACCCGTTCCCCCGCTCCGCCCTGACCGAGGAGTTCGCCCGCTACCCGAACGCCGAGGTGGTGTGGTGCCAGGAGGAGCCGGAGAACCAGGGCTACTGGGCCTTCGTCGACCGCCGTCTGGAAGGCGCCCTCACCTCGATCGAGCACAAGGCCTCGCGCCCCAGCTACGTCGGCCGCCCGGCCTCCGCGTCGCCGGCCACCGGCCTGCTCAAGCGTCACAACCAGGAGCAGGCGAAGCTTCTGGAAGACGCGCTCGTCATCCGCTGACTCGACGCCCAGGCGTAGAACAAGAAAGTACGAGAGGAACTTATGGCTACCGAAATCAAGGTCCCCACCCTGGGCGAGTCCGTCTCCGAGGCGACCGTTGCCCGCTGGCTGAAGAAGGTCGGCGACGCGGTCGCCGCCGACGAGGCGCTGGTCGAGCTGGAGACCGACAAGGTCACGCTTGAGGTGAACGCCCCGTCCGCCGGCACGCTGGCGGAGATCGTCGCCGCCGACGGCGCCAACGTCGGCGTCGGCGCCCTGCTGGGCGTGCTGGGCGAGGCCGGTGCCGCCGTGGCCGCCCCGGCCAAGGCCGCCGCTCCCGCCGCCGCCCCGGCTCCGGCCGCCGCTCCGGCCCCGGCGGGCAACGCCGCCCTGGCCGACGCCGGCCCGGCCGCCCGCAAGATGGTCGCCGAGAAGGGCCTCGACGCCGCGCAGATCGCCGGCACGGGCAAGGACGGCCGCATCACCAAGGGCGACGTGATCGACCACGCCGCCAAGCCGGCCGCGGCCCCCGCCGCCGCTCCGGCCGCCGCCCCGCAGAAGTACCAGTGGACCGCCGGCACCGCGGGCGACCGTCCGCGCGCCGCGCAGGAGGAGCGGGTCCGCATGACCCGCCTGCGCCAGCGCATCGCCGAGCGTCTGAAGGAGGCCCAGAACAGCGCCGCCATGCTGACCACCTTCAACGAGGTGGACATGACCAACGTCATGGCGCTGCGCAACGAGTACAAGGACTTCTTCGAGAAGCGCCACAAGGTGCGTCTCGGCTTCATGTCCTTCTTCGTGAAGGCGGCCATCCAGGCGCTGAAGGAAATCCCGGCGGTCAACGCCGAGATCGACGGCACCGACCTCGTCTACAAGAACTACTACGACATCGGCGTCGCCGTCGGCACGCCGCAGGGTCTGGTGGTTCCGATCGTCCGCGACGCCGACAAGCTCGGCTTCGCCCAGATCGAGGGCAAGATCGGCGAGCTGGGCAAGAAGGGCCGCGACGGCAAGCTGTCGATGGACGAGCTGACCGGCGGCACCTTCACCATCTCCAACGGCGGCGTCTACGGCTCGCTGATGTCGACCCCGATCATCAACCCGCCGCAGTCGGCCATCCTGGGCATGCACAAGACCCAGGAGCGCCCGGTCGTCGTGAACGGGAAGATCGAAATCCGTCCGATGATGTATCTGGCCCTGTCCTACGACCACCGCATCATCGACGGCAAGGAGGCGGTGACCTTCCTCGTCCGCATCAAGGAGAACATCGAGGACCCGCGGCGCCTGCTGCTGGACGTCTGAGAAGCATGAAGGGACTGCGGGGGGCACCGTCCTCCCGCGCCCGACCAGCGGGGGCTGCGGTCCCCGGACCTCAAAAAAGGCGCCTCACGGCGCCTTTTTCTTTGCCGCCCGGACGCCGGACGCCCGTCCTAACAGGCCTCACACCAGCGCGGCGGCGATCCTCGCGGCGGTGTCCTCCGGCTTCATCACCCGCTCGGCGGGCAGGCGCAGGGTCATGGTGGTCCCGGCGCCGAGCGTGCTGTCGCAGGTCAGCGAGCCGCCGTGCAGCTCCATGAAGTTCTTGGAGATCGACAGCCCCAGCCCGGTGCCCTCGAACTGGCGGCTGGCGGAGTTGTCGGCCTGCCGGAAGGGCTGGAACAGATGCTCCATGAACGCCTTCGGAATGCCGATGCCGGTGTCGGCCACCGAGAGGGCGAGGGCGCCGTCCTCCTCGACGCGGGCGGCCAGCGTGACGCTGCCGCCGTCGGGCGTGAACTTCACCGCGTTGGACAACAGGTTCAGAAGCACCTGCTTGAAGGCGCGGCGGTCCACCCAGACGGCGGGAAGACCGCTCGTCACGCCGTTGCGCAGGTCCACCCCGCTGTCAGCGGCGCGGTCGCGGACCATGGTCAGGCACTGGGCCACCGCCTCACAGGGGTCGATCACCTCTTCGGACAGCTCGTAGCGGCCGGCCTCGATCTTCGACATGTCGAGCACGGCGTTGACGATGTCCAGCAGATGCTTGCCGCTGTCGTGGATGTCCTTGGCGCAGGACTTCTGGCGCTCGTTCAACGAGCCGAAGAACTCGCTGTCGAGGATTTCCGAGAAGCCGATGATGGCGTTCAGCGGCGTGCGCAGCTCGTGGCTCATGTTGGCCAGGAATTCCGACTTGGCGCGGTTGGCCATTTCCGCCTGGCTCTTGGAGGCGAGAAGCTCGGCCTCCTGCTGCCGGCGCTTGGTGACGTCGCGGATGACGCCGACGAAGACGCGCCGTGCTGCGCCATTCTCCTCCGGCCCGCCTTCGCCGTCCGGCCCGCCCAGCCGCAACGCGCTGACCGCCAGATTCATCGGGAAGGTGCTGCCGTCGCGGCGCAGCGCCAGAACCTCGCGGTCGTTGCCGATGATGCGCGAGCCGGCGTTCGGGCGATACTCGGCCATCGAACGGTCGTGGCCGGCGCGGAAGCCTTCCGGCAGCAGGATGTTGACGCTCTGCCCCACCACCTCCGCCTCGGCATAGCCGAACATGCGCTCCGCCGCGGGGTTGAAGGTCTCGATGATGCCGCGCGAGTCGATGGTGACCACCGCGTCCACCATGGAGTCCAGGATGCCGCGGGTGCGGCGGGAGGCGCGCTCCAGCCGGGTCTGGTCCTGCTCCCGCCGGGACTGCTGCCGCTCCACGTACCAGGTGAGCAGGGCGATCACCACGGACATGGCGAGGCCCATGGCGATCCACACCGCGCTGTCGCGCTTCCATTCGCCCAGCGCCTCGGCCTTCGGCAGGGTGGCGGCGACGGTGAAGGGATAGTCGGCGACGCGGCGGACGCTCGCGATGCTGGGGCGCCCGTCGGTGGGGAGCACGGTGTCCAGCGTCGCCGCGTCCCGCGTGCGCAGCGCGGCATCGACCTCCGGCCAGTCGGCCAGCGTGGCGAGGCGCCGTCGGCCCTCGTCCCACGGGCGGTGGATCAGCACCGTGCCGTCGGCCAGCGCCAGGGTCACCGTGCCCTCCAGCCCCAGCCGCAGCCCCTCGAACCCCGCCCCCAGCCGCAACGGGTTGATCATGGCGACCACCACCCCGGCGAAACTGCCGTCCGGGTGGGACCAGCGGCGGCTCATCGGAATGACGTAGGTGCCGGGGAAGGCCATGCTGGGGATCGGCACGCCGACGTGAAGCCCGCCGTCCGACGCGCCCTCGTCCCGGTGGGCGGCGAAATAGGGCCGGCTGGTCAGATCGAAGGCCGGCGGGCTGCTGTCGGCGGAGTGGTGCAGGACGCGGCCCTGCTCGTCGACCACGATCAGGCCGGAGATCGGGCCGATGGCGTCGCGGCGGTTGCGCAGCAGGGCGTTCACCGACGGCGCCGCCACGGTGCGGGCCTGCGGGTGGGTGTCCAGGACGGTGACCAGATCGGACAGCAGCAGGTCCACGCTGAACACCGTGCGGACGGCCTGTTCCTCCAGGATGCGGGCGAGGTTGCGGGTCGAGCGCTCGGCCCCCTGGACGGCCTCGGTGTGGCGCTGCCAGACGCCATAGCCGATCATCGCGTTCACCACGACGATGAAGGCGACGCCGGACGCCCTCATCAGGAAGCGCACCGACCCCAGAACCTCGAACAGCCGTTCTCCCAATCCAGAGGGCGGCAAGGTCGCGTCGCGAACCGGATTGCGGCTGGCCATGGCTGTAAACAATTCTCCGCACGCAGTGCAACAGGGCCGTTGAGGGACCGCCCGCGTGGCATTACCCAACGTAAGACGGTACCGCCCCCGGTCACCGCCAATCTCGCGCGAAAACCATAATGGAAGTTTAACCTTAATGCATCAATGAGCCCGATCAGCCGCACGAACGATTGTCGCTTTGCCTGACGGTCTCCGGGCGTTAAGAATTCGGACGGGTTGGAGACGGTTGCGCAAAGGAACAGGGACGATGGACAGCCAGAAAGACCGCAAGGCCGCGATCCTCGCCGCCACGCTGTCGTCGCTGTGGACGGACACCGAACCCGCCGTGCGCGAGCGCGTGACGGCCATCGCGCTCGGCGACGCCGACGCGATCTCCGACGTTTTCTACGCGATCCTGCTGGACCGTCCGGACAGCAACGCCTTCCTCAGCCACGCACTGGTCCAGGAACGGCTGCGCCCCTCGCTGGCGCGCTGGATCACGGCACTTTTCACCGCCTCCTCCGACGAGGCGATCGCGGCTGTGCTGGAGCAGAACTACCAGGTCGGGCTGATCCATGCCCGCATCAACATCCCGCTGACCCTGGTCAACGCCGGGGTGCGGATCATCAAGAAGGAGTTGTCCGCCCGCCTGCTGGCCGCCGACCTCAGCCGTGCCCAGACCGCCTCCGCCATCCTGTTCGTCGGCGAGTTGCTGGACACCGTGCTGGACAACATGCACGAGGCCTATCTGGGCGACCTGCTGGGCAACGTCCGCCACCAGCAGTCGTTGAAGATGTTCATGAGCGGTCCCAACTTGGCGCTCGAAGGCGAGCGGCTGAAATCGTCGCTGTTCGACTGGCTGCGCAACACGGTGGTGTCCTTCTACGCGCATGAGGACAGCAACCACGCCAGCCCGCCCGCCATCGAATCCTCCGATTTCGGCCTGTGGCTGAACCACAAGGCGGAGCTGACCTTCGGCCGGGTGACCGAGTTGGACCTCATCCGCGACCGCACCAACCGCATCAGCGCCAAGGTGTCCGCGGCGGTGGAGGGCGGCTGGGTCACCCCCGCCTTCGTCAAGGAGCTGAACAACGACGTCACGGAGATCGCCTACGTCCTCGGCACCATCATCGAGAAGGCGATGGAGATCGAAAGCGGGCGGGACCCGCTGACCCGCCTGCTGACACGGCGCTTCATGCCGGCGATCTTCCAGCGCGAGGTGGCCATCAGCCTGCGCCACGGCAAGCCCTTCGCCGTGCTGCTGATGGACGCCGACCATTTCAAGACGATCAACGACACGCTGGGCCATCAGGCGGGCGACTCCGTCCTGTCGGACATGGCCGAACTGCTGCACACCCACGTCCGGGCCGGCGATTTCGTCTTCCGCTACGGCGGGGAGGAGTTCCTCATCCTGCTGACCGAGATGGACGAGGCGGCGCTGCGCGTGAAGGCCGAGCGGCTGCGCCGGACGGTCGAGGAGCACCGATTCAGCGGGGCCGGGAACGGGCTGCGGGTCACCGCCTCGATCGGGGCGGCCCTGCACGAGGGGCACCCGGATTACGAACACACCGTCCGCCGCGCCGACGCCGCGCTCTACGAGGCCAAGCGCCAGGGCCGCAACCGCGTGGTGATCGCCTGACTGGTGATCGCCTGAGCGCATCTGCATCCCGGGATCGGGCGTTGCCCCGCGGGGACGCATCGGCTACGTAAGACCTTTCCCTGCCGAGACCCGCGAATTCCATGTCTGACGGACCGCTTTCGCTCTACCGGGCCCGCCGCGGCACCGGGACGCTGCGCCCCGACCCCGACCAGGAGTTGGCCGCCGAGAAGCTCCAGAGCCTGTACAAGGCGCTGACGGGCTACAGCCCCCAGCCCGCCGGGAAGGCCGGCGGAGCGAAGGCCGGCTGGCTGGAGCGGTTCGGGCTGGGCCGCCCGCGCTCCGAACCGGCGGAGGCGCCGCAAGGCCTCTACATGTACGGCGGCGTCGGGCGCGGCAAGTCGATGCTGATGGACCTGTTCTTCGACACCGCCCCGGTGGAGAAGAAGCGCCGCGTCCATTTCCACGAGTTCATGCTGGAGGTGCACGAGCGCATCCACCAGCACCGCCAGTCGGGCAAGAGCAAGGGCAAGGACGCCGACGACGCTCTGCCGGAACTGGCCCGCGCGCTCGCCGACGAGGCGTGGCTGCTCTGCTTCGACGAGTTCCACGTCACCAACGTCGTGGACGCGATGATCCTGGGCCGGCTGTTCACCAGCCTGTTCGACCTGGGCGTGGTGGTGGTCGCGACCTCAAACTGGCCGCCGGACATGCTCTACAAGGACGGGCTGCAGCGCGAGCTGTTCCTGCCCTTCATCGCGCTGCTCAAGGAAAAGCTCGACGTCCTGGCGCTGGAAGGGCCGACCGACTACCGGCTCGACCGGCTCCAGGGCAAGCCCGTCTATTTCTGGCCGCTCGGCCCGGAGAGCGACGCCAGGATCCGCCAGACCTTTGAGACGCTGACCGACGGCGCCCGGGGCGAACCGACCCATCTGTCGGTCCAGGGTCGGAAGGTGGAGATCGCCTGCGCCGCCAAATGCGTCGCGCTGGTGGATTTCTGGAGCCTGTGCGGCAAGCCGCTGGGCGCCGCCGACTACATCGCCATCGCGACGCATTTCCACACCGTGCTGATCCACGGCGTGCCGACGATGAAGGACGAGTTGCGCAACGAGGCCAAGCGCTTCATGACGCTGATCGACGCGCTCTACGAGCACAAGGTCAACCTCGTGGTGGCCGCCGAAGGCCCTCCGGAACGGCTGTACCCCGAGGGCACCCACGCCTTCGAGTTCGAACGCACGGTCAGCCGCCTGATGGAGATGCAGTCCGAAGATTACCTGCGCCAGCAGCACCTGACCTGAGGGGGCCGGGGCGCCGCGCCCCCGCCCGTGTTACCACGGCGATGCCGCCCTACTCCCGTTTCGCGCCGAAGATAAAGGGGCGCCCGACGTTGTATTGCTGAACGTCGGTCCAACGGCGAGGGAGAGGGCGAAGCATGCCTTGGCGGTCCCGGTGCGGTGCACTGACGCTGGCGCTTTTTCTGACGGCACCGATCCAGCCTGCCCCTGCCGCCGGGACGGGCAGCGTCGACTGCTGGCTGCTCGACGGGGACGCGCTGACCCAGGCGCGCGACAGCGGCTGGTGCAAGGACGCCTTCTCCCGGAATTCGCAGACCGGGGCGGCGCCCGCCGTCACGGTCACCGCGGCCCCCCTGCCCGCCCGCAAGCCCGACCCGCCCCCGAAGAAGCGGGTCGTCACCGTCCAGCGCAAGGCGAAGGCCCAGCCCGACTCCCAGGCCGCGGCCATCGTCCGCCCCGCCACCCGCGGCCACGCGGTCGCCGAGGCGGACTTCGGCACCCAGTTCAAGCGCGACTGGAACGCCCTGATGAAGAAGCTCTTCGAGCCCTGAGGACTTGCCGGGACAGGTGTGCAGACAGGGTCAGGTGCGGGCCTCGTCCAGCCACTTCCGCACCGCCGGCGGCTCGTAGGCGGCGAACGCGTCCAGGATGCCCGGCGCGGTGTCGCGGACGATCAGCATCTCGCGGTGCTTGGGCTGCATGAAGCGCTCCCCCGCCACATGGTCGAGAAAGCCGGCCAGCCCATCATAGAAACCGGAGGCGTTGAGCAGGCCGCAGGGTTTGTCGTGGCGGCCGAGCTGCGCCCAGGTCCACACCTCGAACAGCTCCTCCAGCGTGCCGATGCCGCCGGGCAGCGCGATGAAGCCGTCCGACAGCTCGGCCATCAGGGCCTTGCGCTCGTGCATGGTGGCGACGATCCGCAGTTCCTGGAGGCCCTGGTGGCCGACCTCCTTGTCCATCAGGAATTGCGGGATGATGCCGGTGACGGTGCCGCCGGCCGCCAGGACCGAGTCGGCGATCCGCCCCATCAGGCCGGTCCGCCCGCCGCCGTAGACGAGGCCGATGCCCCGCTCCGCCATGTGGCGGCCAAGCTGCTCCGCGGCCTCGCCATAGGCCGGGTTGGTGCCGGGGTTGGACCCGGCATAGACGCAAATCCGCATGTCGTTCCTCTGTGCGCGCCGTCCCTTGGGCGCGTGGTCGTAAGGGGCTTACCGGACGCGGGTGGCCGTGAAGCGCTGGCTGGGGTTCACGAACTCGTCCTGCGCCGCGATCAGTTGCAGTTCCCGCGTGCCCATCCGGCGGGTGGTCTGGAAGATAGCGTAGATGGCCGCCGCCGCCTGCTCCAGCGCTTCGGCCGGGTCGAAGGCCTTCAGGTAATGGGCCAGGAACAGGGCGGCCACCGCGTCGCCCGACCCGTTGGGCGGCGGGTCCAGCGGCAGGCGCGGGGTGGAGACCAGCCACGCGCCGTCGCGGTCGTCGGCCAGCATCTCGATATGGCCGGGGTCGGCCTCCTTGCGGGTCAGGCTGGTCACCAGGACCAGCCGCGGCCCACGCTCCCGCAGGGCGGCGGTGGCGGCCAGCGCGTCGTCCAGCGTCTCCACCGTCCGGCCGGTCAGATATTCCAGCTCGAACTGGTTGGGGGTCATCAGGTCGGCGGCGGGAACGGCATGGTCGCGGATGAACTCCGGCAGGCCGGGGCGCACGAAGAAGCCGCGCCCGACGTCGCCCATCACCGGGTCGCAGGTGTAGACGGCGCGCGGGTTGGCGGCCTTCAGCCGGGCCGCCGTTTCGACGATGACCCGGCCCAGCCCGACGTCGCCCATGTAGCCGGAGAGCAGCGCGTCGCAGGTGGGCAGGACGCCGCGCGCGGCGACTCCGTCCATCAGGTCGGCCACATGCTCCGCCGTGAAGACCTGCCCGGTCCATTCGCCGTAGCCGGTGTGGTTGGAAAACTGCACCGTGTTCACCGCGATGGCGTCGCAGCCCAGACGTTGCAGCGGGAACACCGCGGCCCGGTTGCCGACATAGCCGTACGCGACGTGGGACTGGATCGAAATGACGGTCTTCATGGGCGGACGATCCGAAAGGTTGGGCGCGCATCCTAAACCGTCCGTGCCACACGCTGGGGATGTTTCCATGCAGACCAGAGTTTCACGTCTTACGCGCCGCATGGACAGGGGGATCGGACGCGGCTAATCCTGCGGCAACGACACAAGACCGCCTGAGGGAATGCCATGGCCGCCACCGCCCGCCCGCGCCGCAGCGTGCTCTACATGCCCGGCTCCAACGCCCGCGCCCTGGAGAAGGGGCGTAGCCTGCCCGCCGACGGGCTGATTCTCGACCTGGAGGACGCCGTCGCCCCCGACGCCAAGGCGGAGGCCCGCGCCACCATCAAGGCGTCCATCGCCGCCGGTGGCTATGGCGGGCGGGAGCTGGTGGTCCGGACCAACGGGCTGAACACCCCCTGGGGCTACGACGACCTCGTGATGGCGGCCACCAGCGGCGCCGACGCGGTGCTGCTGCCGAAGGTGGAGAGCGCCGACATGGTCCGCCAGGCCGAGGCGGTGCTGCGCGCCAACGGCTCGCCCGACGGGCAGACCATCTGGTGCATGATGGAGACGCCGCTCGGCATGCTCAACGCCAAGGAGATCGCCGGGGCCGGCCCGAAGCTGGGCGGGCTGGTGATGGGCACCTCCGACCTCGCCAAGGATCTGCACGCGGCCCACACGCGCGACCGGCTGCCGATGCTGACCAGCCTTGGCCTCTGCCTGCTGGCCGCGCGGGCCTACGGCCTCGCCATTCTCGACGGGGTGCATCTCGACCTGAACGACGACGCCGGCTTCGCCGAGTCCTGCGCGCAGGGGCGGGAGCTTGGCTTCGACGGCAAGACGCTGATCCACCCCAAGACCATCGCGGCCTGCAACGCCGCCTTCGCGCCCGGCGCGGAGGAGGTCGCCCAGGCCCACCGCATCATCCAGGCCCATGCCGAGGCCGTTGCCCAGGGCAAGGGGGTGGTGCTGGTGGATGGGCGGCTGGTGGAGAACCTGCACGTCAAGAACGCCCGGCGCCTCGTCGCGATGGCCGAGGCGATCAACGCTCTTTCTTCGTAAAACCAGCACCCTACAGGGCACATGGCTTGTTAGGCATCAACACACATCTAAATACGGAGAATATAATTGAAATGGCAACCAAGAATATAAAGCGTAAAGAAAAATTATTAAAGACATTAAACCCGACATTAAACGAGGACGAAATAGCTTATGCAAATGATTTCTGCGGCCTGTATTATATGTACTACATAAATGAAGACGATGCAAAACTTCGTCGCGCTGTCGCTCTGATATGGATTAAGAAAATATCAAATACTTTATCAATGGAGTTTTCCTTAAAGTCGTATACATCAGTGTATTATGGATTCTGTCTTTACCGAAGATTCATGGTAAATGCAGGAGATATCGTCAGCTGCATCACCCTTGTTGGTTCCCAAGAAGAAGAGCAGAAACCAGAAGGACGGGCGGTGGGCGATAACTCCGCGACCTCAGGCTTGGTCACATTTGAAGTCCATGATGAAAAACTCCCCCCGACACACTTCGAAGCCGATTCAAACACCGTTTTTTATGAAGGTGCCATGATTTTCCGGTCTGTCGGCCGTCTTGATCCGATACGGAAAAGCTCAAGCCACGTCAGCGCCAAGAAGTTTGTTCTCGAGAAATTAAATAAAATAGGAACCTCTTCTAATGACGGAGATATTTTTGCCGAATTTGATAAATCAGGGCACTCATTTGAGAAGAATTTCAGTGAAATTTCCGGATACGAACGAAAAATATACAACTATCTGGTAAATTCATACACTAGATTTGGCGCACTTATCGTGGGACGATAAAAACCGTATCAATGATCATAATATCACCAAAGGAAAACCTCCAATATACAACAGCGTCAGATTTTCATTAAGAACAGCCGGCAACGGAAGCGGCGGGCTGAACACCCGCCGCTCCGGCTTCGTAATGCTGGATCAGGAATCGCGGCGCGCCTGGGCGTCCTTGACAAACTGCGACACCCGACCGATCTCGCGCGGGTCGGTCTCGACCGTCCGACGGCCGCTGGGGATCGGGCGCATGCCCTTGCGCGGGGTGCGTCCCGGGGACGGGTGCTGGGGCTCCGCGTCCTTCCTGCGCTTCAGGGCGTCCTGAAGGTTGGCCTGGATGATCTCGCGCCGCCGCTCGGCGCGGAACCGCTCCAGCCGCCCGTTCACCCGTTTCAAGGCCCGCGCGTAGACCTGCTTCTTGGCGGACAAGCCGCGCTCGCTGGCGTCGGCCGATTGCTGGCCGGTGCCGCTGGCCTTGCCCCGCCGTCCGCGGCGGCGCGAGGCGATGATGTCGCGCGCCCGGTCGCGCTCCCCGCGCAGCCAGCGGGCAAGCGTCAGGGTCTCATCGGGCGGCAGGCCCTCCAGCTCCGGGTAATGGCTGCGGCGGACCTGCTCGAATTCCTTCTCGGACAACAGCCGTCGTTCGGCCGTAAGTTCGACTCCCATCGTTGAACCTCTCTGCTTCGTGGTCCCGCTTCGGCTTACCCCCGTCCGGTCAACCGATCGGGACACGAAGCGTTCCCCAACACTGTCGGATGCGTCCCGCTGCCACTTACGGGTGCCGAAGGAATCGGAATCACGACCTCACCGGAACCAAGTCGCCCCCCATCGGTTTTCCGACATGTGGCAGAGGTGGAGGTTGAAGATGGCCTCGAAAGACAACGGCCAAAGCGAAGTCCAAACCGGGAGCGGTCGCACATCGAACCGCGGCTTCGCGTCGATGGACCGTGACCGGCAACGCCAGATCGCCAGCAAGGGCGGGGAAAGCGTGCCAGCCGACAAGCGCAGCTTCTCCAAGAACCCGGAACTCGCCGCGGAGGCGGGGCGGAAGGGGGGCCGGAGCGTACCGGCGTCCTCCCGCAGCTTCTCCAAGAACCCATCCCTGGCCGCCGAAGCGGGGCGGAAGGGTGGGCAGGCGAGCCATGGCGGACGCGGGGCCGCCCTGCGCCCGGGCGAAGGCGACTGACGGCATTAACGAGAAAAGCCCCTCTCCGGAACCGGAGAGGGGCTTTCTTTTCGCCGCCCGCTGGTCAGCGTCCTCCAGCCCGCCGGGCCGGAGGCGCAACCGGTCAGGAGGCCAGCTTGTCCAGCTCGCGCAGGATCGAGTCGCCCATGACGGTCGTGGAGCAGCGGGCCATGCCCGGCGCCATGATGTCCGCCGTGCGCATGCCGCCCGAAAGCACGTTCTGCACGGCCTTCTCCAGCATTTTCGCCTCCTCGTCCATGTTGAACGAGTAGCGCAGGCACATGGCGAAGGACAGCAGGGTCGCGCAGGGGTTGGCGAGGTCGCGGCCGGCGATGTCCGGGGCGGAGCCGTGCACCGGCTCGTAGAGAGCCTTGCGCTGGCCGTTGGCGTCCGGGGCGCCGAGCGAGGCCGACGGCAGCATGCCGAGCGAGCCGGTCATCATCGCCGCCTCGTCCGACAGGATGTCGCCGAACAGGTTGTCGGTGACGATCACGTCGAACTGCTTCGGGTTCTTCAGCAGCTGCATGGCGCCGTTGTCGGCGTACATGTGCTCCAGCGTGACGTCGGAGAACTCCTCCTGATGGAGCTTCGTGACTTCCTGGCGCCACAGGAGGCCCGACTCCATCACGTTGGCCTTCTCCATCGAATGGAGCTTGTTGCCGCGCTTGCGCGCCAGCTCGAAGGCGACGCGGGCGACGCGGCGGATCTCGCTGGTCGTGTAGACCTGGGTGTTGACGCCGCGGCGCTCGCCGTTGCCGATGTCGGTGATGCCGCGCGGCTCACCGAAATAGACGCCGCCGGTCAGCTCGCGGACGATCAGGATGTCCAGGCCCCTGATGACGTCGGCCTTCAGGGTCGAGGCGTCGACCAGGGCGTCGAACACCACCGCCGGGCGCAGGTTGGCGAACAGGTTCAGCTCCTTGCGGAGCGACAGCAGGCCGGCTTCCGGACGCTTGGTGTAGTCGGTGGGGTTGTCCCACTTCGGGCCGCCGACGGCGCCCAGCATCACCGCGTCCACCGCCAGCGCATCGGCCAGCGTCTCGTCCTTCAGGGGAACGCCGTAGGCGTCGATGGCCGCGCCGCCGACCAGCCCCTCGGTGACGTCGAAGGTGACGTTGCGCTTGCGGTCGAGCCAGTCGATGACCCGGCGCACCTGGCGCATGACCTCCGGACCGATCCCGTCGCCGGGCAAAAACAGAAGCTTCTTGTTGGCGGGCATGGCGCACGCACTCCCCATTGGAGACTTTATCAGTGTTGTCTAATCCGCGGACCGACAGGCCGGAAGGTGGGTCCCGCTCCGCCGGTCCGCAAGGCCGTCACGGCCTGATGCCATTGGGCCGCTGATAGGGTCGGGCCGGATCAGCCCCACAGCCAGGGCTGGCCGCCGCGCTGCTTGCCTTCATACTGGTCGATGAAGGCGGCCTGCTGCATGGTCAGCCCGATGTCGTCCAGCCCGTTCAGCAGACAATGCTTGCGGAAGGGGTCGACCTCGAAGCTGATCTTGCCGCCGTCCGGACCGGTGATCTCTTGGCGATCCAGATCCACCGAGACGATGGCGTTCGACCCGCGCGACGCGTCGTCGAGCAGCAGGTCCACCTGTTCCTTCGGCAGCTTGATCGGCAGGATGCCGTTCTTGAAGCAGTTGTTGAAGAAGATGTCCGCGAAGCTTGGCGCGATGATGCAGCGGATGCCGAAATCGGCCAGCGCCCACGGCGCATGCTCACGCGAGGAGCCGCAGCCGAAATTGTCGCCCGAAACGAGGATCTTGGCGCTGCGGTAGGCCGGCTTGTTGAGGACGAATTCCGCGACCTCGGCGCCGTCGGGGGTGTAGCGCATCTCGTCGAAAAGATGCTTGCCCAGCCCGGTCCGCTTGATGGTCTTCAGGAATTGCTTGGGAATGATCATGTCGGTGTCGACGTTGATCATCGGCAGCGGCGCCGCAACACCGGTGAGAACCGTAAACTTTTCCATCGCCAGAATCCTGTCGCGCAAAAGAGGCGCAAGCGTGTGCATGCGGAGTTCGGTGAATAGCAGACCCGTCCCGCCATTGCCAGAGGAAGCTTGCCGCAAACGCCGCTCGCAGCGCGCGATTCCGCATCCCGGAACACAGCCGGACGCAACGAAATTGCTCCCGAATTCCCTCCGCCACGGCCTTTGCGGGGGCCGGCCCGGCATGCCGTCCTTGCTGCGGAGCGTCCCCTCGCCTACCAAGGGGCCGACGCTTCCCTGGGTTCCGCGACCTCCATGACCTTGCTCCCCACCGCCCGCCGCCCGCGCACCGCGGCGCTCGCCTTTCTGCTGCTGGCCCCGCCGCTCTACGGCCTGCTCGGGCTGGCGCTCGGCATGGACGCCAACTGGGACCTGCGGAACTACCATTGGTACAACGCCTACGCCCTGCTGACCGGACGGCTGGGCATGGACATGCTGCCGGCGCAGATGCCCAGCTTCTACAACCCCCTGCTGGACGTGCCCTTCTATCTGCTTGCCAACCATCTGCCGGCGCGCGCGGCGGGATTCGTCTGGGGGACGCTGCACGGGCTGAACCTGGCGCTGGCCTTCCTGCTGGCCCACGCCACGCTGCGCGTCGGCGGCGCGGGGCAGCGGGTGGCCCTGGCCGCCCTGCTGGCGGTGATGGCCGGCTTCGGGGGCGGCACGCTGGGGCTGCTCGGCACCACCTTCCACGACAACATGGTCAGCCTGGGCGTGCTCGGCGCGCTGGTCGTGGTGGCGGGATCGCTGCCGCGGCTGGTCGACGGACCGGCGCCGGGCGCCGTCGCGCGGGTGGCCGCGGCGGGGATGATGGCCGGAGCAGCGATGGGCCTGAAGAACCCGACGGTGATCTACGCGGTCGGGCTCTGCCTCGCCTTCCTGGCGCTTCCCGCACGCCCCTGGCGGCGGCTGTGGCTGGCCGTCGTCTTCGGCGTCGGGGTGCTGGGCGGGCTGGCGCTGTGCGGCGGCTTCTGGATGGCCCATCTGTGGGTGGAGTACGGGAACCCCGTCTTCCCGCACATGAACCAGATCTTCAAGTCGCCCTTCGCCGCGCCGTCCGGCTACGTCAACGTCGGCTTCTTTCCGGACTCGCGGCTGGAGCGCCTGTTCTTCCCACTGGTCTTCCCCTTCGCACCGCTGAAGGTCGGCGAGGTTCCCTTCTTCGACCTGCGCGTCCTGGTGCTGTTCCTTCTCGTGCCCGTCGCCGCGGCGCTGGCGTTGCTCGGGCGGGTCTTCCAGCAGCCACCGGCGGGCCTCACCGGGAAAGCCGCCACCCGCTACCTGCTGACCGCCATGGCGGTGACCTACGCGCTGTGGGTGGGGATGTTCTGCATCTACCGCTACCTGGTGCCGCTGGAGATGCTGGCCCCGCTGGCCATCGTCATGGCGGCGGGCCTGCTGCCGGTGCCGCGCCGGGCGGCGCTTGTCCTGGCGGCGGCGCTCCTGCTGCTGGTCCAGGCCACCGCACGGCCCGCCGACTGGGGCCGCGTGCCGTGGAGCGAGCGCTGGGTCGAGGCCGCCGTTCCGCCCATCGCGGACCCGGACGACACGATGGTGCTGATGGCCGGCTACTGGGCGATCTCGCACGTCATCCCGGCCTTCCCGCCGCGCATCCCCTTCGTGCGCATCCAGTCCAACTTCCTCCAGCCGGACTCGGTCGGCAACGGCTATCTCGCCCTGATGCAGGACAAGGTGGGGGCGCACCGCGGGCGCTTCCTGATGCTCAGCACCATCCCCGACACGCCCGGCGCCGCGAGGGCCGCCGCCCTGCTCGGACTGCGGGTGGAACAGGACAATTGCCGGGTCATTCCCAACAATCTGGGCGAGCCGCTGAACCTCTGCGCCGTGCAGCAAACGGAGGTCCATAAAAGGTGAGTGGATTAAATCCGGCGACTGTGCTGTTTAACCCGACATCGGCACTGTTTCGAAGCGCATCGCCATGACCGTCTCCACCATCGATCGACCGGCCGGCCATCAGGCCGACACCCCCGCAGCGTCCCTGGCCCCGGCCCCGGGACCGGATACGGTTCCCGTGGTGGCTCCCGTGGTGGCGGTGCTGATCCCCTGCTACAACGAGGAGGCGGCGATCGCCGCGGTCGTGCGCGACTTCCGGGCGGCCCTGCCCGACGCCACGGTCTATGTCTACGACAACAACTCCTCCGACCGCACGGTGGAGGTCGCCCGCGCCGCCGGCGCGGTGGTCCGCCACGAGCCGCTGCAAGGCAAGGGCAACGTCATGCGCCGGATGTTCTCGGACATCGAGGCGGACATCTATGTGCTGGTGGACGGCGACGACACCTATCACGCCCCCTCCGCCCCGCTGATGGTCAAGCGGCTGTGGGACGACCAGCTCGACATGGTCAACGGCGCCCGCGTCACCGAGATCGTCAAGGCCTACCGGCCCGGCCACCGCCTGGGCAACAAGCTGCTGACCGGCATGGTCGCGCGCATCTTCGGCGACCGCATCGGCGACATGCTGTCGGGCTACCGCGTCTTCTCGCGCCGCTTCATCAAGTCCTTCCCGGCGCTCGCCAGCGGCTTCGAGACGGAGACCGAGCTGACCGTGCACGCGCTGGAGCTGAACATGCCCATCGCCGAGATCAAGACGCCCTACAAGGACCGCCCGCCCGGCTCGCACAGCAAGCTCAACACCATCCGCGACGGCATCCGCATCCTGCGCACCATCCTCAATCTGGTGAAGGAGGAGCGGCCGCTGCCCTTCTTCGCCGCCTTCGGCGCTCTGCTCGCCGCGGTGGCCGTCCTGCTCGCCTGGCCGGTGGTGACGACCTTCGTGCACACCGGCCTCGTGCCGCGCCTGCCCACCGCCGTGCTGTCCACCGGCCTGATGCTGCTCGCCTTCCTCAGCCTGACCTGTGGCCTGATCCTCGACACCGTCACGCTGGGCCGCCGCGAAGCCAAGCGCATGCATTATCTCTCCATCCCGGCGCCGGGCGTCCATCCGGTCCGCGGATCGACCGGGACCTGACCATGGGCGGTCTTCCCGGCGCCCTGCCCGACAGCCGGCTCAGCCGGCTGGTCGTGCAATTCGGCAAGTTCGGCCTCGTCGGCGTGATCGGTCTGGTGGTGGACACGGCGGTGGTCTACGCACTGGTGTTCGGCCTCGGGCTGGAGTTCTTCGCCGCCCGCATCCCGGCCTATCTGGCTTCCGCCACCACGACCTTCGCGCTGAACCGCGCCTTCACCTTCCGCGGGGCGGCCGACGCGCCGCTCTACCGGCAATGGGCGACCTTCCTGGCGGCCAACGCCTTCGGGGGAGTGGTGAATTACGGCGTGTCGGTCGGGCTGGAGGCCGCCCTGCCGCTGGCCGAGGCCCATCCGGTGCTGGCCGTCGCCGCCGGCTCGCTGTCCGGCATGGTGCTGAACTTCGCCGCCTCCAAGCATCTGGTCTTCAAGGGCGCCTGACGGCTGTCCTTCTCCATCCGGACATCTCCCAAAGTCTCATTGTGCGCCGCCGCGGACACCCGAAGTCCATGGAATGGGGCGCATCCGATGGGAATGGCCCCGACACCGACCTGCCTTGGCAAGGAGCCGGGAGGGAGCCATGAACAACAGCGACGTGCTGTGGGCCTGGGTGGCGGGAGTCACCGTGTCCGTGGCCTTGCTGGTCGGGCTGTCCCGCGCGGACGGTCCGCCCACCCACGCCGGGGAGGGGCATTTCGCGCTGCCGGACATGGCGATGGGCGCTGCGGGTTGGGATTACGAGGCGTGGGAGCGGACCGGCGGAACCCCGCCGCGGCCCGAGTCAGAGGACACCCTCGCCCGGATGCTCGACCTGTTGGAAGGCATCCCCCCGGCATCGGGCGCCACCCTGCCCGACGGGGACACGGCCGACACCGGCGGCGCCGAAACCCAGTGACCCCGTGAACTGTTTGCCACGGCCCCCCGTGCGGCCATGGACTCCGCGGGCCCGGTCGCCATATAACGGCGGTCATGACGCGCGAATTCCTGAAGATGCACGGGCTCGGCAACGACTTTGTCGTGATCGACGCCCGCAACACGCCGTACACGCCGGCCGAGGCCGAGGTGCGTGCCATCGCCGACCGCAAGACCGGGGTGGGCTGCGACCAGTTCATCGTGATCGAGCCGGCGAAAACGAACGGCACGGCGGGCTTCATGCGCATCCGCAACGCCGACGGCGGCGAGGTGTCGGCCTGCGGCAACGCCTCGCGCTGCGTCGGCTGGCTGCTGATGGAGGAGGCGGGGGCGGAGCGCGTCGCCTTCGAGACCAACGCCGGCGTCCTGCGGGCCAGCCGCGCCGACAACGGGCGCATCACCGTGGACATGGGTCCGGCCAATCTGGACTGGTCGCAGATCCCGCTGGCGGAACCGGCCGACACGCTGCGCCTCGACGCGGTGTCGCACGGCGGCTTCGCCGGCCCCACCGCGGTCAGCATGGGCAACCCGCACGCCGTCTTCTTCGTGGACGACGCCGAGGCGGTGCCGCTGGCCGAGGTCGGCCCGGTGTTCGAGAATCACCCGGCCTTCCCCGAGCGCACCAACGTCGAGTTCGTCCAGGTGCTCTCCCCCACCACCGTCCGCATGCGCGTGTGGGAGCGCGGGGCCGGCGTCACCCAGGCCTGCGGGACCGGCGCCTGCGCCACCGCGGTCGCGGCGATCCGCCGCGGGCTGACCAACCGCAAGGTCGACGTGATCCTCGACGGCGGCACCCTGACCATCGAATGGCTGGAGGACGGCCGCGTCCTGATGACCGGCCCGGTCGCCCTCAGCTACACCGGGCGGCTGTCTGCGGAGTTGGCGGCCCCCTGAATGGCCGCCCGTTAGGCTGAAAGAGCATGAGCGACACTGTGACCAACGAGCCGGAGATCGTCACCTTCGGCTGCCGCCTGAACACCTACGAATCCGAGGTGATGCGCACCCACGCCCGCAACGCAGGGCTGGAGGACGTCGTCATCGTCAACACCTGCGCGGTGACCTCGGAGGCCGAACGGCAGGCCCGCCAGACCATCCGCAAGCTGCGCCGCGAGCGGCCCAACGCCCGCATCGTGGTGACCGGCTGCGCCGCCCAGATCGACCCGCAGCGCTACGGCGCCATGCCGGAGGTCGATCAGGTGCTGGGCAACCAGGAGAAGCTCCAGCCCGAGAGCTGGGGTCTGGCGCCGGCGGAGAAGGTGCTGGTCAACGACATCATGTCGGTCAAGGAAACCGCCGGCCATCTGATCGGCGGGTTCGAGGACCGGGCGCGCGCCTTCGTCCAGGTCCAGCAGGGCTGCGACCACCGCTGCACCTTCTGCATCATCCCCTACGGCCGCGGCCCGTCGCGCTCCGTCCCCATCGGGGCGGTGGTGGAGCAGGTGCAGGCGCTGGTGAAGGCCGGCTACAACGAGGTTGTGCTGTCCGGCGTAGACATCACCAGCTTCGGCCCCGACCTGCCGGGCACGCCGACGCTGGGGCAGATGGTGCGCCGCCTGCTCGCCCTGGTGCCGGAGCTGCCGCGGCTGCGCCTGTCCTCGCTCGACTGCATCGAGATCGACGACGATCTCTGGCGGCTGATCGAGACGGAACCGCGGTTGATGCCGCACCTCCACCTGTCGCTCCAGGCCGGCGACGACATGATCCTGAAGCGCATGAAGCGCCGCCACAGCCGCGCCGACGCCATCGCCTTCTGCGAGCGCGTGCGCTCCCTGCGCCCCGACATGGTGTTCGGCGCCGACTTCATCGCCGGCTTCCCCACGGAAACCGACGAGATGTTCGAGAACACGCTGCGGCTGGTCGAGGAATGCGGCCTGACCTGGCTGCACGTCTTCCCCTACAGCCCGCGCCCCGGCACCCCGGCTGCCCGCATGCCGCAGGTCGACGGCGGCCTCCGCAAGGAGCGCGCGGCCCGTCTGCGCGCGCGCGGCGCCGAGGCGGAGGCCCGCACCCTGGCTTCGCTGGTCGGGCGCGAGGTGTCCGTGCTGGTCGAGAAGGACGATCTCGGCCGCACCCAGCATTTCGCCGAAATCCGCCTGGGCACGCCCCGGCCCCCCGGCTCCGTCCTGCGCGCCACGGTCACCGGCGTGGCCGGCGGCGCGCTGACCGGCACCCCCCTTTGAGAACAGTGGACACGCCATGATCCTGCGTTGGTTCGGCCGCAAGAAGCCCGAAGAGCAAGCCCGCAAGGACGAGACGGCCGCCCCGCTCCCGGAAGCGGTCCCCGCCGAGCCTGCGCCCGCGGAGCCGGTCGCCGAAGAGCTGGTCCAAGAGACGCCGGTCCAGAAGCCGCCTGTCCCGGAACCGGTCGCCGAGGAACCGCCCCTGGTGCCCGAGCCAGTGCCGGAACCCGAATTGCCGCCCCCACCCGCGGTCGAGACCCCGCCCCCGCCGCCCATCGCCCCGCCGTCCGGGCCGGAGGAGCGCGAGGACGCGCCGGAGATCGTCCGCAACGACCTCCCCGCGGCCCTGACCGCCGAGGAGGAGAAGCCCAAGAAGGGCTGGTTCGCCCGGTTGAAGGACGGCCTGTCCAAGTCCTCGTCCAAGCTGACCGAGGGCATCTCCGGCATCTTCACCAAGCGCAAGCTCGACGACGAGGCGCTGGAGGAGCTGGAGGAGCTGCTCATCACCGCCGACCTCGGCCCGACCACGGCGGCCAAGGTGACGGCGGAACTGGCCCGCACCCGCTTCGGCAAGGAGGTCAGCCCCGAGGAGGTCAAGGCCACGCTCGCCGCCGAGGTCGCGAAGATCGTCGGCCCGGTCGCCAAGCCGCTGGAGATCGACGCCACGCTGAAGCCCCACGTCATCCTGGTGGTCGGCGTCAACGGCACCGGCAAGACGACGACCATCGGCAAGCTGGCCCGCCAGTTCCGCGCCGAGGGCAAGACGGTCATGCTGGCCGCCGGCGACACCTTCCGCGCCGCCGCGGTCAGCCAGCTGAAGATCTGGGGCGAGCGCACCGGCTGCCCGGTGATCTCGCGCGACACCGGCGCCGACGCTGCCGGCCTCGCCTTCGACGCGCTGGAGGAGGCGCGGCGCCAGGGCGTGGACATCCTGCTGATCGACACCGCCGGCCGCCTGCAGAACAAGGCCGGCCTGATGGAGGAGCTGCGCAAGATCGTCCGCGTCATCAAGAAGGTGGACGAGAGCGCCCCGCACACCACCCTGCTGACGCTGGACGCCACCACCGGCCAGAACGCGCACAATCAGGTGGAGGTGTTCCGCGACATGGTGAACGTCTCCGGCCTGATCCTGACCAAGCTGGACGGCTCGGCGCGCGGCGGCGTGCTGGTCTCGCTGGCCGAGCGCTTCAAGCTGCCGGTGCACGCCATCGGCATCGGCGAGGGCGTCTACGACCTGCGCCCGTTCGACGCCGACCAGTTCGCCAAGTCGCTGATGGGGCTGCCGTCGCAGTAACGGCGCCCCGGCGCGGGCCGGCGGCGGGACGAGAAAAGGGCTTCCGGCCGCCACGCCCAAGCCCTATCTGAAGACTATGACGGCTGCCAAGACCTCCCCCTCCCCCGTGCCCCCCGGTCCTGTCGAGCGCTTCACCGACGCGGACGCCGCCCTGGCCCTCGTCCGGGATCTCTACGACCGCAACACCGCCTATCTGCGCGACCGCTTCGCCGCCTTCACCCGCGGCGAGGACGGCGGACGGCGGGAGCAGGCCCATTACCCCTACGTCCGCCTCTCCACCGCCTCGGCGGCCACGGTGGACACGCGGCTGGCCTACGGCTTCGTCGAGGGGCCGGGCACCTATTCCACGACGCTGACCCGCCCCGACCTGTTCGACCGCTATTACCGCGAACAGCTCTCGCTCCTGCTGCGCAACCACCATGTTCCGCTGGAGGTCGGGGTCAGCGACGAGGCCATCCCCATCCATTTCGCCTTCCCCCAGGGCATGCATGTCGAGGGCGACCTGACGCCGGAGCGGCTGGCCGGCCTGCCCGACCTGTTCGACCTGCCCGACCTCGCCCGCATGGACGACACCATCGTCAACGGCACCTACGAGGAGTCGCTGGACGCGGTGAAGCCGCTCGCGCTGTTCACCGCGCCGCGGGTTGATTTCTCGCTGCACCGGCTGCGCCACTACACGGCGACGGCGCCGGAGGATTTCCAGAACTTCGTCCTGTTCACGAACTACCAGTTCTACGTGGACGAGTTCATCCGCATGGCCCGCGAGATCATGGAGCCCGCCGCCGATCCCGAGCTGGCCGCCTACCGCAGCCAGTACGACCGCTTCGTCGAGCCCGGCGGCGTCATCGTCCAGAACGCCAATCTGGGGGGCAGCACCGGCGAGGCGCCGACGAACGGCGCGCGGCTGCTCCGCCTGCCGCAGATGCCCGCCTACCACCTGACCCGCCCGGACGGCAACGGCATCACGCTGGTCAACATCGGCGTCGGTCCGTCCAACGCCAAGACGATCACCGACCACATCGCCGTGCTGCGCCCGCACGCCTGGATCATGCTGGGCCACTGCGCCGGGCTGCGCAGCACGCAGCGGCTGGGCGACTATGTGCTGGCCCACGGCTATGTCCGCGACGACCATGTGCTGGACGCCGACCTGCCGACCTGGGTGCCCGTCCCGGCGCTGGCCGAGGTGCAGCGCGCCCTGGAAACCGCGGTGGAACGGGTGACCGGCCTGTCCGGCTACGCGCTGAAGAGCATCATGCGCACCGGCACCGTGGCGACCATCGACAACCGCAACTGGGAGCTGCGCGACCACCGCGAGCCGCTGATGCGCTTTAGCCAAAGCCGCGCCGTCGCGCTGGACATGGAAAGCGCCACCATCGCCGCCAACGGCTTCCGCTTCCGCGTTCCCTACGGCACGCTGCTCTGCGTTTCCGACAAGCCGATGCACGGCCAGTTGAAGCTGCCGGGCATGGCCGACCGCTTCTACCGCGAACGGGTGGACCAGCACCTGAAGATCGGCGTGCTGGCCATGGAGCTTCTGCGCGAGCACGGCATGGAAACCCTGCATTCCCGCAAGCTGCGCAGCTTTGCCGAGGCGGCCTTCCAGTAAGCCACCCTCCGTAAACTATTTTGCCTCACCCGAAAGTGCAGGCGCCAATGGGCGCCTGCGCCTTATCTTAGGGTGCTCGGCAACGAAGGGAATTCAACCATTATGGCCGTGCGTGCAGGTTGGAGCGTCATCGCCGCCCTTTCTCTCGGGCTGGCGGCAGGACCGGTGCTGGCCCAAAGCGCACCGGAAGCGGACCCCATCCCGACCAAGGACACCGCTCCGCCGGCAGAAACCGCCCCCCGGTCCGGCCCGTCCATCGGCGCCTGGGTCGACAACGACCTGTTCGGCGGCGGAACGGACCGTTATTACACGAACGGTGTCCAGTTCTACTACGTCTCCGGCGACCGCCCGACCTACGGCAACATCGACTGGCTGGCCAACCTCGTCCCCTGGATCGGGGAGCATGGGGTGCGGCGCTACGGCATCGCCTTTGGCCAGAACATGTACACCCCCAGCGACATCACCAAGCCGATCCCCGACCCCACCGACCGCCCCTACGCCGGCTGGCTGTACGGCCGCCTGTCGGTGATCTCGGAAGAGACGCGGCAGGTGGACCGCATCGACCTGGACTTCGGCATGGTCGGCCCGGCCTCGCTGGCGGAGCAGACCCAGAAGGCGGTGCACCGCATCGTCCCCGGCGCCCGCTGGCCGGAGGGCTGGGATTACCAGCTCAAGAACGAGCCGGGCATCATCCTCAGCTACGAGCATGTCTGGCGCGCCGAGCGCCCGGCCCGCATCGGCCCCTTCGAGGCGGACTTCAGCCCCCACGTCGCCGGCAGCGTCGGCAACGTCCTGACCTTCGGCGGGGCCGGCGTCACGATGCGGCTGGGCGGCAACATGGCGCCGCCGGTCGGCGCGCTGATCCTCCGCCCGACCGCCAGCATCCCCTACCAGGACAGCGTGGCCGCGGGAGAGCCGCGTCCGCCCTTCTCCTGGTACGTCTACGCCGGGGCGGAGGGGCGCGCGATCGCCCGCAACATCTTCCTGGACGGCAACAGTTTCCGCGACAGCCGGTCGGTGGACAAGCACAACTTCGTCGCCGCCTTCCAGCTCGGCGTGGCGCTGCGCTACGGCCCGTTCGGCATTTCTTACGCCCAGAATTTCCTGTCGCCGGAGTTCGAGGGGCAGAAATCCTACACCAACTACGGCTCGATCCGCGCCTCCTACCGGTTCTGACCGGACGCGGGGAGCGCGCCCCCGCTTCCCTCTTTATCCCAGGCCCGGTTCGGTCTATGTGAGGATCATGAACCAATACGCCCGACTGCTGATCGAAGCCGGCCCGCTGGCGGCCTTCTTCATCGCCAATTCCCAGGCCGGCATCATGATCGGCACCGCCGTGTTCATGGTGGCGACCAGCATTTCCGTCCTGATCTCCTGGCGGTTCGAACGCAAGGTGCCGGTGATGCCGGTGGTCGGGGCGGGTTTCGTCCTGCTGTTCGGCGGGCTGACCCTGTGGCTTCAGGACGACCTGTTCATCAAGATCAAGCCGACGCTGGTCAATCTGCTGTTCGCCGCGGTCCTGTTCACGGCGCATCTGACACGGCGCAACGTGCTGAAGCACGTCCTGGGTTCGGTGCTGAACCTGTCCGACGCGGGGTGGCGCACGCTGGCGATCCGCTGGGCGTGGTTCTTCCTGCTGCTGGCCGCGCTGAACGAGGTGGTGTGGCGCACCATGACCACCGACGCCTGGGTGAACTTCAAGGTGTTCGGCATCATGCCGCTGACCCTGCTGTTCAGCGCCCTCCAGGCCCCGCTGATCCTGCGCCACCAGATGCCGGAGGAGCCGCCGGCCGAGAAGTCCTCCTCCGCCTCCTGACCGCACTCTCATTCCTACGGAGCGCACCCGCCATGTCCCACGATTACCCGCGCGACCTGATCGGCTACGGGTCCCGTCCGCCGCACCCCTACTGGCCGGGCGGGGCGCGGGTGGCGGTGCAGTTCGTCATCAACTACGAGGAGGGCGGGGAGAACTGCGTCCTGCACGGCGACGCCGCGTCGGAGGCCTTCCTGTCGGAGATCGTCGGCGCCCAGCCCATCGTCGGCATGCGGCACATGAACATGGAGTCGATCTACGAATACGGCTCCCGCGCCGGCTTCTGGCGGCTGCACCGGATGTTCACCGAGCGCGGCCTGCCGGTGACCGTCTACGGCGTCGCCATGGCGCTGGAGCGCAACCCGGACGCCGTCCGCGCCATGCAGGACGCCGGCTGGGAGATCGCCACCCACGGCTACCGCTGGATCGACTACCAGCATCTGCCGGAGGAGGTGGAGCGCGAGCACATGCTGCGCGCCATCGACATCCACACCCGCGTGACCGGCTCCCGCCCGCTCGGCTGGTATCTCGGGCGGTGCAGCCCCAACACCTGGAAGCTGGTGTCGGAGGAAGGCGGCTTCCTCTACAACGCCGACAGCTACGCCGACGACCTGCCCTACTGGGACGACCGCTTCGGCCGGCCGCAACTGATCGTGCCCTACACGCTCGACGCCAACGACATGCGCTTCGCGACCAACCAGGGCTTCAACACCGGCGAGCAGTTCTTCACCTACCTGAAGGACAGCTTCGACGTGCTCTACGCCGAAGGCGAGGACCAGCCGAAGATGATGTCGATCGGGCTGCACTGCCGTCTGGTCGGGCGCCCGGGACGCGCCGCGGCGCTGGCCCGCTTCCTCGACTATGTGCGGGGCCACGACAAGGCGTGGGTCGCCACCCGGCTGGACATCGCCCGCCACTGGATGGCCGAGCATCCCTATCGACCGGCCCCCTGATCCGGGACGAAGCGCCCCGGGCGCGTGTCCGCGCCCAACTTTCTCACGCCAATTCGTCGCATCGGCGTTTGAACGAACGTCGAAATACAGTAGAAGGTCTTTGGATCGCGGCGCGGCCCTTTCGGGGCCGCGGTCCCGTGACTGCCGATTCCTTGCGATCTTCAACTGGGTGCGCACGCCGCCGTGACGTTCAAGGATGAGATGAAGGCCGCCGGCCAGACGGCGGATACCCCCGCCGCCGTGACGGAGCCCGGGGATGACATCGCCCGCCTTCTGCGCGCCCTCAACGACGATCTGAAGGCCGATCCGGCGGAAGACGACGACGATCTCCTGTCTCCGGACACCGGACGGAAGGCGGAGCGGCACCTGCCCATCGGCAAGATCGCCGCGGCGCTCGCCGCCGCCATCGGCATCGGAGCGGTCGTCGTGATGCTGGACCAGGGCGGGGAGGCGCCGTCCGCGCCCCCAGCGCCACTCATCACCGCCGTCCCCAGCGCCCCGGCCCCCGGCGGCGCCTCGCCCGGCACCGTGACTCCGGCAAAACCGGAAGCGTTGATCACCCGCACGGCGCCCGCTCCTGCACCGTCCCAGCAGACGCCGATGCAGACGCAAACCATCGTCGCACCGCCCACGGTGGTCACGCCACCCATGGCGCTGCCGCAGATTCCGCCGCCGGCGCTGAAAGTGCCGGAACCGCCGGTCCTGCCGTCGCCCGCTCCCGCCGCCGCCAAGCCGGCCGAACCCGCGCCGCACCCCGTGGAAACGGTGGAGAGCGCGAAGCCCCCGGCGCATCCGCCGGCTTCGACCATCGCCCCGCCCCCGGCCGAGCCTGCCAAGGCGCCCGCTCCCGTGAAGTCCGCGGAAACGGCGGAGCTTCAGGCCATGCTGTCGGCCCCGCCCCCGCCGGGCGCCGGCCAGCGTCCAGCCGCCGCCCGCCCGGCGCCGCAGCCCGCCAAGCCGACGCCCAGGACCGCCTCAACGGCGCCCGCCACGGCGCCCTCTACGGCGCCATCGTCGGGCGTGCTGACACCGCCGGCGTCCGCCAGCGCTCCGGACGGGCGCTACACCGTGCAGGTCGGGTCCTTCCAGCAGGCCGACAACGCCGAAGGGCTGGTCCGCCGCCTGCGCGGTCTCGGCTTCAACGCCTACGCGCTGGACTGGACCGACGCCGAGCAGCGGTCCTGGCACGTCGTCCGCGTCGGCGGCTACGCCGACACCGCCGCCGCCCGTCAGGCCGCCGCGTCGCTGAAGGGCAAGGTGGAAGCGCAGCCCATCGTCGTCTCGACGCGCTGACCGCAGGCAACGGCGGCGCCGCGACAAACTGTCGCTTCCCTCTATTCCGCTTCTTTCCTTTCGGAACGCCCGCCCGCAATTTCGGCATTGCAGGCGGGCTGCGTCTTGATCTGTCCTTCTCCTTGCCGCTAACATGGGATTGAACAGGCACGCATATTAGAACAAGCGCAGCCGCAAGAAGCCGGCGCATCAGACCGGCGAACCGGAGGAAACCCTGGTATGAAGCCGACGATCCTGGTCGCCGACGACGAGCCCAGCATCGTCCTGTCCCTGCAGGTCCTGCTGCAGAAGGCGGGCTTTGCCGTGCGCATCGCCCGCAATGGCGAGGAAGCCCTTGAATCGGTTGCGGAAAGCACGCCCGATCTGATCCTGCTGGACGCCATGATGCCGCGGCGCGACGGGTTCGACGTCTGCCAGTCGCTGCGGGCCAACCCCGCCTACCAGTCGCTGCCCATCATCATGCTGACGGCCAAGAGCCGCGACGTGGAGCGTCAGAAGGGCATGGCGCTGGGCGCCACCGACTACATCACCAAGCCCTTCTCGACCCGCGACCTCGTCACCACCGTCCGCAAGTACCTGACCCCCGAGAGCAACCGGGACAGCGCGCCGGGCGGAACCGCGGAGCCTCAGCCATGAGCGCCCCGGCGACCGCCGGAAGTGCCGGAACCGCCGCTCCGGCAGCCACCCCGGCGGAGCCGCGCCGGATCATCCCCCTGGCCTTCCGCGCCGCGGGTGTCGGCCTGCCCCTTCTGTCGGCGGGGGCCGCGGTCGGCTTCAGCGCCAACAACGACCCCAACGCCTTCGTCACCTACGCCGTCACCATGACCGCCGCCGTCACCGCCGCGGTCTGGGGCCTGTGGAGTCTGGTCGACCGGCGTCTGCTGCGCGCCTCGGAGACGCTGAGCCGCGAGGCCGGGCTGATCGCCCATGGCACCGCGGACGGCAAGACCGGAGCGCGCATTCCGCTGGCCCGCTACGGCGACCTCGCCCCGGTGGCCAAGGCGGTCAACGAGCTGTCGGACAAGCTGGCCGCCGCCCGCCGCGACACCGCCCGCACCGTCGCGGAGTCGACCGCCAAGGCGGAGGAGCAGAAGACCCGGCTGGCCGCCGTCCTGCGCGACCTGCATGAAGGCGTCCTGGTCTGCAACCTCAAGCACCAGATCCTGCTCTACAACCAGACGGCGCTCGACATCCTGCATCTGGCCGGCGACCTCGGGCTGGGCCGTTCGCTGCTGCATTTCGTGGTGGCGGAGCCGGTCATCCACACGCTGGAGCGGCTGACGCTCCGCGTGCGCGAGGGACGGCACGTCAACCACGAGCACGGCACCACCGCCCAGTTCGTCGGCGCCACCACCGACGGGCGCACCCTGCTAGCCGGGCGCATGAGCGCCATCCTGCAGGACCCGCCGGAGGGGTCGGACGAGCCGCCGACCATCACCGGTTACGTCATCACGCTGTCGGACGCGACCAGCGAACTGGCCGCGCTCGGCCAGCGCGACGCCTTGCTGCGCGAGGCGACGGAGGGCTTCTGCGCCCCCATCGCCAACCTGCGCGCCGTGCTGGAGACGCTGGACGACACGCCGGAGCTGGGGCCGGAGGAGCGCGCCGCCTTCCAGGCCGCGCTGATGGAGTCGTCCAACACCCTGTCGGAGCGGCTGGCCCGCGTCACCAACGAATACCGCAGCGTCGTCACCGGCTCCTGGCCGATGAGCGACATCCACTCCACCAACCTCATCAACCTGATCCGCCACCGGGTCGGGCCGGAGGCGCAGTACGGCGTGACGCTGACCGGCCTGCCGCAATGGGTGCACGGCGACAGCTACAGCCTCGTCATCCTGTTCGGCTATCTGATCGAGTACGTCTACGCGCTGACCGGGGTTCCCGCCTACGACCTGTCGGTGGAGCCGGGGGACAGCTGGGTCTATCTGGACATCACTTGGCGCGGCCCGTCGGTGCCCAGCGGCATCGTGGACAGCTGGCTCGACCACCCGCTGCCCGACGCGCTGGGCGGGCTGACGGTCGGCGACGTCCTCCAGCACCACAAGAGCACGATGTGGAGCGAGCCGGTGAAAGGGCCGGGGGCGGAAGGCGAGCTGCTGTCGCGCCTGCGCGTGCCGCTGCCGCCCGCGCTGAAGCCGCCCTCCGCCCACATCGCGGCGCGCGGCGGGGCGCGGCCGGAATTCTTCGACTTCAACCTGCTGCACCAGCCGCTGGCCACCAGCGAACTTGGCCGCACGCCGCTCGACCAACTCCATTACGTGGTCTTCGACACCGAGACGACGGGCCTGTCGCCCAGCACCGGCGACGAGATCATCCAGATCGCCGCCGTGCGCGTCGTCGGCGGGCGCATCCTGACCGGCGAGACCTTCAACACGCTGGTCAACCCGAAGCGGACCATCCCGCCGGAATCGATCCCCTTCCACGGCATCACCGACGCGATGGTCGCCGACAAGCCGACCATCGACAAGGTGCTGCCGCAGTTCCGCGGCTTCGTGTCGGGCGCGGTGCTGATCGCCCACAACGCCGCCTTCGACCTGAAATTCCTGAAGATGAAGGAGCGGGCCTCGGGCGTGCGGTTCGACAGCCCGGTGCTCGACACCATGCTGCTGTCGCGGATGCTGCTCGGCGAAGGCGGCGACCACACGCTGGACGGCATCGCCGAGCGGCTGGGGATCGAGGTGGTGGACCGCCACACGGCGCTGGGTGACAGCCTCGTCACCGCCGCGGTCTTCCTGCGCATGGTCGAGATGCTCAAGGAACGCGACGTCCGCACGCTCGACGACGCCATCCGCGGCGCCAACATCATCGTCGAGTTGGCGGCGCGGGAGCGCGCCTTTTGACCGGGGGTCCTGCCCCGCAACCCGCACCCCCTCCACCGCGCCGGGCGGGCGCCGACCGCCTGATCGCGCTGTTCCTGTTCGGCGTGGTCGCCTTCAACCCGCCGCTGCTGCGCGTCTTCGGCGCCGGGGACACGCTGTTCGGCCTGCCCCTGCTGTACGTGTACGCCCTGGGGGTGTGGGGCGGGGTGATCGCGCTGTCGGCGGTGCTTCTGGAACGCAGGGGGCGTTGAGATGCCCTGGCCCACCATCGTCGCCGCCAGCTTCGCCTACCTGCTCCTCCTCTTCGCCATCGCCTGGTGGGCGGACCGGCGGGCCGATGGCGGGCGCAGCGTCATCGCGTCGCCGTACGTGTACGCGCTCTCGCTGGCGGTCTACTGCACGACCTGGACCTTCTACGGCTCGGTCGGGCGGGCGGCGTCGCTGGGCATCGGCTTCCTGCCGATCTATCTCGGCCCGACCCTGCTGATGCTGCTGGGGCCGCTGGTGCTGCGCAAGATCCTGCGCATCGCCAAGGCGCAGCGCATCACCTCCATCGCCGACTTCATCGCGTCGCGCTACGGGCGCAGCCAGGGGCTGGGCGGGCTGGTGGCGCTGACCGCGGTGATCGGGGTGACGCCCTACATCGCCCTGCAGCTCAAGGCCGTGGCGGTCAGCTTCGACGTGCTGTGGGGCACCGACCCGTCCGGCGCCACCGGCGGCCTGTCCCTGCCCGTCGTCCTGGACAACGCCTTCTACGTGGCGGTGGTCATGGCGGCCTTCGCCATCATCTTCGGCACGCGCCACATCGACGCGGCGGAGCATCACGAGGGCATGGTGGCGGCCATCGCCTTCGAATCGGTGGTCAAGCTGGTGGCCTTCCTGGCGGTCGGCGCGGCGGTGGTCTGGGGGCTGCACGACGGCCCGACCGAGCTGTTCGCCAAGGCGGCGGAGCATCCGGAGATCCGCACCCTCTTCACCTCCGCCCCGGCGCTGGCGGACGGGTCGTGGCTGACCATGACGCTGCTGTCGATGGCGGCGGTGCTCTGCCTGCCCCGCCAGTTCCAGGTGACGGTGATCGAGAATGTGGACGAGCGGCACCTGACCCGCGCCCTGTGGCTGTTCCCGCTCTACATGCTGCTCATCAACCTGTTCGTCCTCCCGGTGGCGGTGGCCGGGCTGATGCGGTTTCCCGACCGGGCGGTGGACCCGGACATGTTCGTCGTGGCGCTGCCGCTGGCCGCCGGGAACGAGTGGCTGGCCCTGCTCGCCTTCATCGGCGGGCTGTCGGCGGCCACCGGCATGATCGTGGTCGAGGCCATCGCGCTGTCCACCATGGTGTGCAACGACATCGTGATGCCGCTGCTGCTGCGCGCCCGCAGCGCCCGGCTGGAGCGGCTGCATGACCTGTCGCCGCTGCTGCTGACCATCCGGCGCGCCGCCATCCTGGCGATCCTGCTGCTCGGCTACCTCTATTTCCGCATCGCCGGCTCGGCCTACGCGCTGAGCGCCATCGGCCTGATCTCCTTCACGGCGGTGGCGCAGTTCGCCCCGGCGCTGATCGGCGGCGTCTATTGGGCGGGGGCGACGCGGCGCGGCGCGCTGGCCGGCCTCGGCACCGGCATCCTGATCTGGGCCTACACGCTGCTGCTGCCCAGCTTCGCGCGGTCCGGCTGGCTGCCCGCCTCCTTCATCGACCAGGGGCCGTGGGGCGTCGCCCTGCTGCGGCCCTACGCCCTGTTCGGGCTGGACGGCATGGACCCGCTGACCCACGCCCTGTTCTGGAGCATGCTGCTCAACATCGGCCTCTACGTCGTGGTCTCCCTGCTCGACCGGCCCGGCCTGGGCGAGCGGGCGCAGGCCACCGCCTTCGTCGAGGTGTTCCAGCACCGCGACACCCCCCTGCCCGCCGGCGTCTGGCGCGGCACCGCCACGGTCGGCGACCTGCAACGGATCGTCGCGCGCTTCCTCGGTCCGCAGCGCGCGGAGGCCGCCTTCGCCCAGTATGTCCGCCGCAACGGGCCGCTGGAGCCGGACCGCCGGGCCGGGGCAGAGCTGGTGCGCTTCGCCGAACGGCTGCTCGCCGGTGCGATCGGCGCCGCCTCGGCGCGGGTGGCGCTGGCCTCGGCGGTGGAGGGCGGCGAGGTCAGCTACCCCGAGCTGATGCGGATGCTCGACGAGACCAGCCACGTCATCGAGTACAGCCGCCAGCTCGAACACAGGACGGCGGAGCTGCAGCGCGCGTCGGCCGCGCTCCGCGCCGCCAACGAGCGGCTGACGGAGCTGGACCGGCTGAAAGACGAGTTCCTGTCCACCGTGACTCACGAGCTGCGCACGCCGCTGACCTCCATCCGCGCCCTGACCGAGGTCCTGCACGACAACCCCGACATCGAGTTGGAGCAGCGGCAGGAGTTCCTCGGCCTCGTCATCACCGAGAGCGAGCGGCTGACCCGCCTGATCAACCAGGTCCTCGACATGGCGAAGATCGAGGCCGGAGAAATCGACTGGCAGGTCCGCCCGATGGACCTCGGGGCCGCGCTGGAGCAGGCGGCGGCGGCCACCGCCCGGCTGTTCCACGAGCGCGGCATCGCGCTGGCCGTCACCATCCCGCACGGCCTGCCGCCGGTGCGCGGCGACCATGACCGGCTGGTCCAGGTGGCGGTGAACCTGCTCTCCAACGCCGCGAAATTCACCCCGGCGGGCGGCCGGGCCGCGCTGGCCGTCGCGGCGGAGGGCGACGCCCTGCGCGTGTCCGTCACCGACAGCGGCCCCGGCATCGCCGCGGAGCATCAGGCCATCGTCTTCGACCGCTTCCGGCAGGTCGGCGACACCATGACCGACAAGCCGCAGGGCACCGGTCTGGGGCTGGCCATCAGCAAGCGCATCGTCGAGCATCTCGGCGGCCGCATCCGGGTCGACAGCGTCCCCGGCCAGGGCGCCACCTTCGCCTTCACCGTTCCTTTGGCGACAGCGGCAACAGCCGTGTCACAAAACGATCAACTTGCGAAAGAACCGGACCACACCGCCGGAACGCGCTCCGGTTGACACAGGTCAGTCCAGTTGCCTTAACGAATCCTTATACGTGTTTCAGGCAGGTTTTTTACCAAATGCCGGACATGATCAGTCTTCCGGACGGGGCGTTGCCCGGTCGGGTTGCAAGGAGACGGGCGGTGACTTTGATCAAGTGGAGCGACGAGGGGGGAACGGTGCGGCTGGGCCTGCCCAGCGACCTCGACCTCGCCATGGCGCAGCCCCTGCTGGACAGCCTGCGCGCCGGCTTCGCCGCGTCCCAAACCGTCATCGCCGAGGCCTTGGCCGTGGAACGGGTCAGCACCGCCTGCGTCCAGGCGCTTCTGGTCGCCTCCCGGCACGCCGCCGAACAGAACCGTACGTTCGCCATCGCCCAGCCGTCCGAGGTCCTGGCGGAAGCCTGCGAGGATCTGGGGCTGGACGGCTGGTTGAAGCAATGGAGCCAAGCGTGAAGAAGAAGGTACTCACCGTCGACGATTCGCGGACCATGCGGGACATGGTCTCCTTCACGCTGAAGGGCGCCGGCTACGACGTGGTGGAGGCCGCCGACGGCCAGCAGGCGCTGGGCGTCATCGGCGCCAACAAGGTGGACCTCGTCATCACCGACCTGAACATGCCGGTGATGGACGGGCTGACCCTGATCCGCCGCCTGCGCGCCACCCCGGCGCACCGCACGCTGCCCATCCTGATGCTGACCACCGAGGCCGACGAGAAGAAGAAGTCCGAAGGCCGCGCGGTGGGGGCGACCGGCTGGATCGTGAAGCCCTTCAACCCGGAGAAGCTGATCTCCGTCGTGCAGAAGGTGTGCGGCTGACGCCGCGTCCTGGCTTGTGAGGGGGCGCCCGTGGAAGACCTGAGCCGGTTCAAGCAAACCTATTTCGACGAAAGCGCGGAGCTGCTGGAGGTCGCCGAGTCCGGCCTGCTGCGGCTGACGCCGGGCGAGGTCGATTCCGACGAGGTCAACGCCATCTTCCGCGCCGTCCATTCCATCAAAGGCGGTGGCGGCGCCTTCGGCTTCACCGAACTGGTCGCCTTCGCGCACGAGTTCGAGACGGTGATGGACGGGGTGCGCAACAACACCGTCCCCGTCACGACGGAGCTTGTGGACACGCTGATCCGCGCCAACGACCTGCTGGGCCAGATGCTGGCCTACGCGCGCGAGGGCGACCCCGCCCCGGCGGGGACCACCGACGGCACCGTGGCCGCCCTGCGCCGCCATCTTTCGGGCGGGGCTCCGCAGGTCCAGGCTCCGGCGGCCGCTCCCGCCGCTCCGCCGCCCGCTCCCGTCTACGCTGACGACGAGGACGACGAGGCCGGGCTGTTCGGCGACGCCATGGCCGCCATCGCCGCCGCCCGTGCGGAGGAGGACCCGGTTCCCCCCGGCAAGCTGCGCTGGACCATCGTCTTCCGGCCGCGCTCCGACCTGCTGATGTCGGGCAACGAACCGGCCTTCATGCTGCGCGCGCTGCGCCGGCTGGGCGACGCCACCGTCGAGTGCCACACCAACGCCCTGCCCAACCTCCAGAACCTGGAGGCGGAGCTTCTCCACCTCTCCTGGACGGTCACACTGATCGCCGATCCGGACATCGATCTGGACAAGATCAACGACGTCTTCGAGTTCGTGGCCGACGACTGCGACATCCGCATCACCGCGGAGGCCCCGCCGCCCGCCGCCCCCGAGGCGCCGCCCGTCACCGATCCGGTGCCCGTCGCCACGGCCACCCCGCCGGCGGTGGTCGCGGCGGTCCCGGAGACTCCCAAGGCCGAAGCCCCGAAGGCCGAGGCCGCCCGCCCGCGCCCCAACGGCGGCGGGGCGGAGCATGCCGGGCTGACCAGCCACACCATCCGCGTCGATCTCGACAAGATCGACCGGCTGGTCAACATGGTCGGCGAGATGGTCATCACCCAGGCGATGATCGCCGAGCATGTGCGGGAGCTGCCGCCCGGCGAGTTCCAGGAGCTTCTGGAGGGGCTGGAGCAACTGGCCCAGCACACCCGCGAGCTGCGCGAGAGCGTGATGTCGATCCGCGCCCAGCCGGTGTCGAGCGTCTTCTCCCGCATGCCGCGGCTGGTCCGCGAATGCGCCGCCACCACCGGCAAGGAGGTCCAGCTCGTCACCAGCGGCGAGACGACGGAGGTGGACAAGACGGTGGTGGAGAACCTCGTCGATCCGCTGACCCACATGATCCGCAACTCCATCGACCACGGGCTGGAGGGGCCGGAGGAGCGGGAGCGGGTCGGCAAGCCGCGCGCCGGCACCGTGCACCTGTCGGCGCAGCACCGCTCGGGCCGCATCGTCATCGAGATCACCGACGACGGGCGCGGCATCAACCGGCCAAAGGTGCTGTCCAAGGCCATCGAGAAGGGGCTCGTCCAGCCGGGCGCCGCCCTGTCGGACGAGGAAATCGACAACCTGATCTTCCTGCCCGGCTTCTCCACCGCCGATCAGGTGTCCAACCTGTCGGGACGCGGTGTCGGCATGGACGTGGTGCGGCGGAACATCACCTCGCTCGGCGGGCGCATCGGCGTCTACTCCACGCCGGGCGAGGGCTCGCGCTTCGTGCTGTCGCTGCCGCTGACCCTGGCGGTGCTCGACGGCATGGTGATCTCGGTCGGCGAGGAGCGCTTCGTCCTGCCGCTGACCAACATCGTGGAGAGCCTGCGCCCCAAGGCGGCGGACCTGCACGGGCTGGTCGGCAAATGCGACGTGATGATGGCCCGCGGCGAGTATGTGCGGCTGGTCTATCTGCACCAGCTGTTCGGCATCCCCGGCGCCGTCGCCGATCCCACCCGCGCGCTGGTCGTGCTGGTGGAGACGGAGGACGGCTCCCGCCTCGGCCTCGTCGTGGACGAGGTGCTGGGCCAGCAGCAGGTCGTCATCAAGAGCCTGGAAGCGAACTTCCGCCGCCTCGACGGCGTGGCCGCCGCGACCATCCTGGGCGACGGGCGCGTCGCCCTGATCCTGGACGTCGCCGGCCTGCGCGAGATGAGCCGGCACATGGATTCCAGGGCGCCGCGTTCGCCGTCTTCGCCGGCGGCCGCGCTGCCCGCACCCGCACTCGAACCGGTCTGAGGCCACAGCGATGAGCAGTTCCACCGCGCTCGCCACCGTCGGCGGTAGCCGCACCGACGCCCGCAACGACGTCATGGCGGTCAACGCCGCCGAGGAGCAGTACGTCACCTTCACCGTCGGCAGCGAGGAGTACGGCGTCAACATCCTGTCGGTCCGCGAAATCCGCGGCTGGACGCCGGAAAGCCGCCTGCCGAACCTGCCGGACTATGTGCGCGGCGTCATCAACCTGCGCGGCATCATCATCCCCATCTTCGACCTGCGCGCCCGCTTCGGCGGCGGCGCCACGTCGGTCACCAAGCGCCACGTCGTGGTGGTGATCCAGGTGGGGGAACGCACCCGCGGCATCCTGGTCGACGCCATCTCCGACATCCTGGCGATCGGCCACGACGCCATCAAGCCGCCGCCCGACGTGGACGGGGGCATGGTCGACGCCGAGTATCTCAGCGGCCTCTACACCGCCGACGACCGCATGGTCACGCTGCTGAGCGTCGAGAAGCTGTTCTCGGTGGAGAACAGCGAGCTGGACTCGGCGACCAAGGCCCTGCCGGCGCTGGAGCGGGCGTCCTGAACAGCGCCCCACGGAGGTGCCCACACAGGTGCCGACAGGGGTGCGTCATGTCGCGGCTTTTCACACGGGTTTGTTTCAAATAAGGGCTAACGCCGGTACGACGCGGCGGGCAAGGGGGATGGCATGGCGAAAGGGGTCGGTTCGTTCGTCGGGGCGATGGGAATCTCGAAGCGGCTGTGGCTGGCCTTCGCGCTCCTGCTCACCCTGCTGGCCGCCCAGGTCGCCGCCAGCCTGCTGAGCATCCGCAGCCTGAACGGCAGCGTCGACGCGGTGCTCACCGGCGGCGAGATCGCCACCTTCGCCAAGGATCTCTCGGCCCGCCTCGCCAACCAGCGCATCCACGGACGCGACTATCTGGTGTCCGGCGACCCCGCCGCGCTCAACCGCCAGCGCGCGCTGCGCACCGAGTTCGATCAGGCGCTGGCCGCCCACGGCGCGGCCATCCAGCGCTCCAGCCAGGCGGCGGCCTTCGCCGAGCTGGCGCGGCTGCACAGCGAATACCACACCCAGTTCGAGGCGATCCGCGTCGTCCGCGACCGCTACGACGCCGCCATCCGCCAGACCATGGACCCGCTGGGCACCCAGATCACCGCGACGCTGGAGCGCATCGTCGAAGGCGCCCAGGCCACCGGCGACAAGGACGCCGCCCTGGTCGGGGAGGAGATGGAGAAGCACTGGGTGCTGAGCCGCCTCTTCGCCAACCGGGCGCTCGGCATGCGCGACGCCGCCGCCGCGGGGCCGATGGAAAAGAACCTGGACGAGATGCTGGAGCATGTGCGCGAGGCGCAGGCCCTGCTGACCGAACCCGGCGTGGCGGCGATGCTGCGCGAGGTGGCGGAACGGGCGCCGGGCTACCGCACCGCCTTCCGCGACGCCGTCGCCGCCGACAAGGAGATCGACCGCCTGCGCGCCCAGGTCGTCGCCAAGGTCGTCACCGCCCTGACCGCGACGCTGGAGTCCATCGCCGCCGCCATCCAGGCCGAGCAGAAGGGGATCGAGACCCGCGCCGAGGCCGAGGTGGAGAACAGCGTCCTGCTGGCCCTGGTTCTGGGCGGCCTGTCGCTGCTGCTGGGCATCGGCGCCGCGCAGGTCATCGCCCGTTCGATCACCGGCCCGGTCCAGGGCATCCGCAAGGTGATGACCGACCTCAGCGACGGCCATCTGTCGGTGACCGTCCCCCACACCGACGGGCGCGACGAGCTGGGCGCGATGGCCCGCGCCGTCGCCGCCTTCAAGGAGGACGCGGTGACCGCCGTGCGGGCGGGGATCGCGCTCGATCGCGTGTCGTCCTGCATCATGACGGTGGGCGAGGACGGGACCGTCACTTATTGCAACGCCGCCGCGCTGGCGATGTTCAAGGCCGCCGAGAGCGACCTGCGCCAAGCCCTGCCCGCCTTCGACGCCGCCGGGCTGATCGGGACGACTCTGGACGCGCTCGACACCGAGGCTCCGCGCCTGCGCAGCAGCCTGAGCGGCCTCGCCAGCCCCTTCAAGGGCATGGTGAAGGCGGGCCGCCGCAGCTTCGAGATCACCGCCAGCCCGGTCGCCGGGCGCCACGGCGAGAAGCTGGGCCTCGTCGTCGAATGGCGCGACCTGACCGCCGAGCTGTCCATCGAGGCGGAGATCGCCGCCATGGTGGACAGCGCCGTGCGCGGCGATTTCAGCCAGCGGATCGCGCTCGACGGCAAGACCGGCTTCTTCCGGCTGGTCAGCGAGGGCATGAACCGGCTGGCCGGCAACGTCTCCGGCGTGACCGAGGATCTGGCCGCCATGCTGGAATCGCTGTCCCAGGGCGACCTGTCGCGGCGCATCGACAAGCCGTACGAGGGCGTGTTCCTGCGCCTGAAGGACGATTTCAACGGCACGGCGGAAAAGCTGTCGGAGATCGTCCGCCGCATCAACGGCGCCGCCGAATCCATCGCCGCCGCCAGCCGCGAGATCGCCGACGGCAGCCTCGACCTGTCCGAGCGCACCGAGCAGCAGGCCTCCTCGCTGGAGGAGACGGCGGCGAGCATGGAGGAGCTGGCGGCCACCGTCCGCTCCAACGCCGACAACGCCCAGCAGGTCAACGCCTTCGCCAACGACGCCCGCCGTGCCGCCGAGAAGGGCGGCCAGGTCGCCGCCAGCGCCGTGGAGGCGATGCGTGGGATCGAGCGCTCGTCGCAGAAGATTTCCGACATCATCGGGGTGATCGACGAGATTGCCTTCCAGACCAACCTGCTGGCGCTGAATGCGGCGGTCGAGGCGGCGCGGGCCGGCGACGCCGGGCGCGGCTTCGCCGTGGTGGCGCAGGAGGTGCGCAACCTCGCCCAGCGCTCCGCCCAGGCGTCCAAGGAGATCAAGACGCTGATCCTCGACAGCGGGGCGCAGGTCAAGGACGGAGTGGAGCTGGTCCGCTCCGCCGGCTCCTCGTTGACCGACATCGTGGCGGGCATCGCGCGGGTCGCCGACCTCGTGTCGGAGATCGCCCGCGCCACCGCCGAGCAGGCGTCCGGCCTGGACGAGGTCAACACCGCCGTCGCCCAGATGGACGAGATGACCCAGAAGAACGCGGCACTGGTCGAGGAAAGCACCGCCGCCGCCCGCTCGCTGGAGGAGCAGGCCGGGCAGCTCCGCCAGCAGATGGCCTTCTTCTCCCTGGATGCCGGCCAGCCCCACGGCGCGCGCGAACTGGCCCGCGGGCGGGCGGCATGACGACCGCCCCCAGCCCTTCTCCCGACTCAGCCGACCGCGGCGCCATCCCCGCGGCGACCTCCGGCCGGCGGGAGTTCCCGTTCGAGCGGCGGCACTTCGACTTCATCGCCCGCATGCTCTACCAGCTCGCCGGGATCGCGCTGGCCCCGCACAAGATCGAGATGGTCTATTCCCGCCTCGCCCGGCGGCTGCGCGACCTGCGCCTGACCGATTTCGACAGCTACTGCGCCCTGCTGGAGAGCGAGGAGGGGGCGAACGAGGTCGGCTTCCTGGTCAACGCCCTGACCACCAACCTGACCAGCTTCTTCCGCGAATCGCACCATTTCGACTTCCTGGCGAAGACCGCGGTGCCGGAGATGCGCGCCCGCCACGCCGGGGAGTCCTCCCACCCGCGGCTGCGCATCTGGTCCGCCGGCTGCTCCTCCGGGCAGGAGCCCTACACCATCGCCATGGTCCTGGCCTCCAGCTTCGGGCCGGAGCTGCGGCGCTGGGACGCGAAGATCCTGGCGACCGACATCGACACCCACATGGTCGACACCGCCCGGCGCGGCGTCTATCCCGCCGATCTGGCGAACAGCATCCCGGCCCCCCTGCGCGACCGCTTCACCCGGCGCCAGCGCGAGGGCGGCGAGCCGATGGTGGCGATGGAAGAGGAGCTGAAGCGGCTGATCACCTTCAAGCCGCTGAACCTGCTGGAGCACTGGCCCATGAAGGGGCCGTTCGACGCGATCTTCTGCCGCAACGTGCTGATCTATTTCGACCGCGTCGGGCGGACCCAGGTCATCGGCAACTTCGCCCGCATGCTGGAGCCCGGCGGCTATCTGTTCCTCGGCCATTCGGAAAGCCTGTACGGCGTGTCGGACCGCTTCCGCCAGACCGGCCCCACCATCTACCGGAGGCTGTGACGCATGACCGCATTCGCAAGCCGCCGCGCGGCGGAGGCCCGGCAGACCGGCGGCTACTTCCACCCGCAGTTCCGCGCCCACACGATGAAGGTCTTCCTCGGCCATCATCTGGTCAGCGACCGCTCCGACGTGATGATGGTGACGACGCTGGGCTCCTGCGTGGCCGCCTGCGTCCACGACCCGGCGACGGCGATCGGCGGCATGAACCATTTCCTGCTGCCCGAGGTGCCGGAGTCCGAGGACGCCGGCACCGGGGCGGCGGCGCGCTACGGCTCGGTCGCCATGGAACGGCTGATCAACGATCTGCTGGCCCGCGGCGCCCAGCGCGGGCGGCTGGAGGTCAAGCTGTTCGGCGGCGCCCGCGTCATCGATTCCAGCTTCGACGTCGGCCAGCGCAACGCCGCCTTCGCGCTCGACTACGTCCGGCGGGAGGGGCTGAAGCTGATGGGCCAGGACCTCGGCGGCGCCTCGGCCCGGCGCATCCACTACTTTCCCCACACCGGCCGGGCCATGCGCAAGATGCTGCGGCCCGAGGCCCTGTCGGAGACGGCGAACCAGGAACTGCATTTCCGCTCCACCCTGCGGCACCAGCCGATCGAGGGCGACGTGGAACTGTTCGGGGAGGACTGAGCCATGACACGATCCATCCGCGTCGTGATCGTGGACGACAGCAGCCTGATGCGGGAGATGCTGAAGGCCGTCATCTCGGACGAGCCCGGCATCGAGGTGGTCGGCGTCGCCCGCGACCCCTACGAGGCGCGCGACGTCATCAAGCGGACCAACCCGGACGTCGTCACGCTGGACGTCGAGATGCCGCGGATGGACGGGCTGTCCTTCCTGGAAAAGATCATGACGCTGCGCCCGACGCCGGTCGTCATGGTCTCCTCCCTGACCCAGGAAGGGTCGGAGGCGACGATCCGCGCGCTGGAGATCGGCGCGGTGGACTGCGTGGCCAAGCCCGACGGCTCCGAGGGCCACGGCTTCGAGGCGATGGCCCACGAGCTGGTCGGCAAGATCCGCATCGCCGCCACCGCCCGCCTGTCGATGCGGCGGCCCAAGCCCTCGGCCTCTCCCCTCCAGACGCCGCACCGCGCCGGGTCGGGCACCCGCTTCATCGCCATCGGCGCCTCGACCGGCGGGGTGGAGCGCATCCGCGACGTGCTGGCGGTCATGCCCGCCGACTGCCCGCCCATCGTCATCACCCAGCACATGGGTCCCAGCTACGTCCCCAGCTTCGCCGCCCGGCTCGACCGCATCTCGCCGCCGTCGGTGGCGGTCGCCACCCAGGGCGCCCGGCTGGTCCAGGGCAAGGTCTACATCGCCCCCGGCGACCGGCATCTGGTGGTGATCCGCGACGCCCAGGGCTATTCCTGCCACATCCAGGACGGGCCGGCGGTCAGCGGCCACCGCCCGTCGGTGGACGTGTTGTTCTCCTCCGTCGCCAAGGCGGCGGGGGCGAACGCGGTGGGGGTGATCCTGTCCGGCATGGGCCGCGACGGGGCGTCGGGCATGCTGGCGATGCGCGACGCGGGGGCCTATACCATCGGCGAACAGGAATCGAGCTGCGTCGTCTACGGCATGCCGCGCGCCGCCCGGGAAGCCGGGGCGGTCGCCGTCGAACTGCCGCTGGCGCAGATACCGGCCGAGATGCTGCGCGCGTTCGACGCCATCGGCGAACACCGCACGCGCGCGAACTGAGGAGCAGCACCATGTCTTTCTACGGCCGCGCGCCCCGCCTGGAAGCCGGACCGGAACCGGAGAAGCCGGACCTTCCCGACGACGACGCTCCCGTGCACAGCCTGCCCGAGATCGGCGCGAAGATCCCGGTGACCGGCGAGCTTCTGGCGACTTGGATGGGCTACGCCGACATCCAGCGCCGCACGCTGGAGGCGGTGCAGAACGAGCTGACCCGCACCTCCTCGACGGTCGAGGACGCCACGCTTGACCTCTCCCACCGCTTCCGCGAACTGGCCGAGAAGGCCATGCAGCAGTCGGAGCGGGTGGAGCAGATCGTCGGCATGGCCGGCTCCGTCTCCATCGACGGGGAGCGGGTGCCGATGGACCAGCTGGTCACCGGCATGCAGCAGATGATCGCGGACATGATCTCCAACATCGTCACGCTGTCGCGCCACGCCATGAGCATGGTGTATCTGCTGGACGACGTGCAGAAGGACGTGGCGGAGCTGGAGAAGTCGATCGGCGACATCGACGCCATCAACCGCCAGACCAACTTCCTGGCGCTGAACGCCACCATCGAGGCGAGCCGCGCCGGCGAGGCCGGCCGCACCTTCGCGGTGGTCGCGCAGGAGGTGCGCCACCTCTCCCGCAACACCGGCGCGCTGGCCGACCGCATGCGCTCCAAGGTCACCGCGGTGGTCAAGGGCGTGCGCAACGGCCACGACATCCTGCGCCAGATCGCCGACACCGACATGTCCCCGCAGATGCTCGCCAAGGAGCGGGTGGACAAGACCATGGACAGCCTCGTCGACCAGACCAACCACTTCCAGGCGGTGCTGGAGACGGCGGCGACCGTGTCGTCGGACATGTCCGCCACCATCAGCCGCATGGTCACCGGGATGCAGTTCCAGGACCTGACCAAGCAGCGGCTGGAGGCCATCAACGACAGCCTCGCCATCATGGCGGAGGGGCTGAACGAGCTGGAAAACCGCACCCGCGTCGAAATGCCCGCTTCCTTGGGGCCGCAGGTTCCGCAGGAATGGCTCGACGAACTGCTGGGCCGCTTCAAGCTGAGCGAGATGCGCCAGCGCTTCGTGCGCCGTCTGCTGCTGGAAGGGACGGCGCTGGACGAGCATGGCGTCCTTGACGTCGATGCCGGCCAGGACGACAGTTCCGGCGGCGACATCGAACTTTTCTGAAATCAAGGGATTCTCTGGAATCCCCAACCAGTCTTGCTCCATTCTGGCGTGGTCCGCAAAGGCCAGCCGCCGCAATGCCCCTTCAGGAACACCCTTCAGGAACACCGGACCGATGGACTACGGAATTGAGGACAAGGAGCAGGAGACCCTGGTTCGGTTGCGCGGTCGCCTGACCTTCAACGACCACGCCAAGCTGCGCGCCCTGATCCGGGAGATGCTGCAGAACAAGGCCAAACGTCAGGTGCTCGACCTCTCCACGCTGGAATTCGTCGATTCGGCGGGAATCGGCATGCTGCTGATCGCGCGGGAGGAAATGGCGAACGCGGACAAGCAGCTCGTCCTGCGCTCCGCCGCCGGGCAGGTCAAGCGCGTGCTGACGGTGGCCCAGCTCAACAAGATCGTCACGATCGAGGACTGAACCCTTTGGTCCCGTCCCCCACCCATGTCGCCGCCCTGCAAGGCCTGGGCGTGCCGGCCGACCGGCTGGACCGGTTGTCGGCGGCGCTTCGGCTTCCGCCCCGGCGACCCGGCTCTCCGATGGGGAAGGCGTTGGGCGCCTCCGTGTTGCTTCTGGTGGGCGACGCCGGCGCCGTGGAGGCGCCGGAGTTCTGGCAGCGGCCCTATGGCGCCTGGATCGAGCTCGCCGGCCTGTCCGACGACCAGATCGTCGAGGCCGCGCGCCGCGCCGCCCGCGCCGACCTGTTCGCCTGCGTGACGACGGTGACCGCCAACCGCCTGCATCTGGCCGGCCGCATCCTGACCGGGCTGGTCGCCCTGCACCCCATGCCGGATGCCCAGCGCGACGACATGGAGCTGGCGCTGCACGAGGCGATCAGCAACGCGGTGGTCCACGGCAACCTTCAGGTCGAAGGCATGAAGGGGCTGAGCGTGGAGGCGCTGGAGCGCTTCTCCCACGATCTGGCGGCGCGCATGGCCGACCCCGCCTTCGCCGAGCGCCGGATCGAAGTCGCCGCCTGGCTGGAGAGCGCTTGCGCGGTGGTGGAGGTCGCCGACGAGGGAACCGGCTTCGCCCGGCCGGAGCGCATCGACTACGGCGCCTCGGGCCGCGGGCTCGACCTGATCGCCGCCATCGTCGAGGAGCTTCAGCTTCTCGACGGCGGGCGCCGCATCCGCATGAGGTTCCCCCTCTGATGGACGACGCCATCGCCGCCTGCCGCATCCTGGTGGTGGATGACACCGACTTCAACCGCACGCTGATCGGCGCCCTGCTCGGCGAAGCCGGCTTCCAGAACGTCGCCTACGCCAGGGACGGCTTCGACGCGCTGGCCCAGATCACCGCGGAGGCGCCGGACCTGCTGATCCTCGACATCATGATGCCGGGGATGGACGGATTCGAGGTGTGCCGCCGCCTGCGCGCCGACCACGCCTACGCCGACCTCCCGGTGCTGGTGCAGACCGCCCTGTCCTCCAGCGACGACCGCAACCGCGCTTTCGCCGCCGGCACCACCGACCTGATCTCCAAGCCGCTGGACCGGACCGAGCTGGTCGCCCGCGTGCGCATCCACCTGCAGAACCGGGTGCTGATCCGCGACCTGCAGACCTACCGGGCGCGGGTCGAGGGGGAGCTGGCGATGGCCCGTTCCATGTACGACCATCTGCTGCCCTCTCCGACGCTGTGCGCCGCGCTGACGGACAGCGCCGGGGTGACGCTGCGCTCGCACACGGCGCTGTCCTCCGACCTCGGCGGCGACCTTTGGGGGGTGCTGCCGCTGGCGGGCGGGCGGTTCGGGCTGTTCCTGCTCGACATGGCCGGGCGCGGCGTGTCGGCGGCGCTGAACGCCTTCCGCATGCACACGCTGATCCATGAGCTGGCGCCCCAGTTTGGCGAGCGGCCCGGCGCCTTCCTGACCGAACTCAACGAGCGGGCGGTCTGCCTCCTGGAGCTTGGGCAGCACGCCACGGTGATCTACGGCGTTGTGGACGCCGCGGCGGAGCGCTTCACCTACGCGGCGGCGGCGGCGGCGCCACCGGTACTGCTCCCCCCGAACAACGCGGCGCTGGTCTTCGGCGAGGGGGCCGACGAATCGGTGGGCGTCGCCGCGGGCACCTGCTTCGAGGAGCGCAGCCTGCCCTTCCCGCCGGACTCGGCGTTGGTCCTGCACTCGACCGCCGTGTTGGAGGCGCTGGGCGGGCGCGACGGCGGTCTCGCCGACCTGCTGCGGAGCGCCGCCGTCCGGAACACCGCGGCTGGCGGCGGCGAGGATGGCGATGCCTTCGCGGCGGTAACTGCGGCGCTCGCCGCCGCCCAGGGCGACGTGCCGCTCGACGACCACACGCTGGTCTGGATCGGACGCGGGGGGGCGCGATGAACGAGCTGCCGGAGGTTCCGGGGCTGGAAACGGCCCGCGTCCTGGTGGTGGACGACAACCGCGTGAACCGCCATCTGCTCCAGGCCCTGCTGGAACGCGGCGGCGTCACCCGCATCGAGATGGCGGAGGACGGCAACGACGCTCTGGCCCGGCTGGGCACCTTCCGGCCCGACCTGATCCTGCTCGACCTGATGATGCCGAACCTGGACGGGTTCGAGATGTGCCGTCGCCTGCGCGCGATCCCCCTCTGGAAGGATCTGCCGGTCCTCGTGCAATCCAGCCTGAACCGGGCGGAAGACCGCGCCAAGGCCTTCGCCGCCGGGGCCACCGACTATGTGACCAAGCCGATCAACGCGGTCGAGCTGCTGGCCCGCGTGCGCATCCACCTGCAGAACCGCGCGCTGCTCCACGACCTCCAGTGTTTCCGCGATCGGACGGAAAGCGAACTGTCGCTCGCCCGCAAAATGCAGGAACGGCTGATGCCGTCGCCGGAGCGGCTGGCCGAGGCGGAAGCCGCGGCGGGGGTGGACATCGCCGCCCATTTCGCCCCTTCGTCGGAGCTGGGCGGCGATTTCTGGGACCTGCGGCACGACGCCGGTGAGCGGGGACCAAGCCGGACCATGCTCTACATGGTCGATTTCTCCGGTCACGGCGTCGGCGCGGCGCTGAACACCTTCCGACTGCACGCCATCTGCCAGCAGATGGACGTGTCCGGCCTGACTCCGGCCGAGTTCCTGGCCACCGTCAACCGGCGGCTGTGCGCGCTGCTTCCCAACGGGCAGTTCGCCACCATGCTGGCCGGGGTGGTCGAGCCGGCGGAAAACCGCTTTGTCTACGCCTCGGCCGGGTCCACGCGCCCGATGGTCTGGGCGCCCGGCGATTCCGCGCCTTTGCTGGGCGACAGCGCCGGCCTGCCGCTCGGTCTGCTGGCCTCGGCGGAGTATGAGGAGCGCTCCCTCCCCCTGCCCCCCGGCGGGCGCCTGTTCCTCTATTCGGACGGAGCCATCGAAATCCCGGTCGGCAACGACGTCTTGGACGAGCCGGGCCTTGCCGCCCTGGTCGCCGAGCGGATGGGCGAGACGGACGGCGGTCGCCTCCTGGACGGGTTGCTGGAGCGACTGCGCGCCATCGGTCCCATCGACGACGACCTGACCGCCCTGCTGCTGACCCGCAAGGGCTGACCGGCCCATGGAGCCGACGGGCGCATGACCGCCACCCCCCACCACGCGGTCCAGGCCTTCCGCGCCGTTTTGGACACCAACATTCTTATCGGCTACGCCTTGCTGGGATCTGAGGTGCCTCGCCGCAGCCTGGCCATCCAACGCAGCGTCGAGGCGGTGCGCCTGCGGGGCGCCGCCTTCGTGTCCGACGCCACCCTGACGGAACTGTGCACGGTGCTGTTGCGCCCCAACTTCGACCGCTACCGCCCGGCGGCGGAGCGGATCGCGTTCCTGACGGCCTTCGCCGCGGAGGCCCGGCGGGTCGAGCCCGTCCCGGTGGAGCGGTTGTGCCGCGACCCCGACGACGACATGTTCCTGGCCGTAGCGCTGGCCGCCGACGCCGACTGGCTGGTGACGGTGGACCGGCAGCTTCTGTCGGTGCGTCAGGTTGGGCGCACGCGCATCCTGCGCCCCGAGCGGTTCCTCGACGCGATCGGCTGAGGCCAGCGCCGACCGGCGCTGCGGCATAAAAAGTTTCCACTCGACTTCCGGCCTTCGTTCTCTAGAATGAAAAGAGAACACTTCGCAAACTAGCGGTGAACGGATCGCGGGTGACCGGATGAGCACGCAACCTCTCCTGTTCGACAGCCTGCCCGAGACGGAGCGGGCGCGCAAACCGGCGCGCCGGTCCCGTGCCGCCAGCGTGGCGGCGCCGGTGGCCGTCGACGTGGTGCGGGAGGACGTTCCGTCACCGTCGGCGCCGCCACCGATGACCCTCGCGCTCGTCCCGCCGCCGCCCGTCCCGATGGCGCCGCGCGCCGACTTCGACCCCGCCGCCTTGACCAACGCAGAGCTGCGGGCGCTGGCGCAGGCTTTGCCCGATCAGAAGCTGGCCCATCTGCTGATCGAAGCCGCACGCGAGTTGAAGCGCCGCGCCGCTCCGGGGGCCTGGGAAGAGGAGGGAGAAGAGGACGGTCCGTCCGAGCCGAACCCCCTGCTGCTGCGCGCCGCCCGGCAGGCGGTCGGCGAATTGTCTGGCGAGGACGGCTGACCACGTCATGAACACTGACCGATTCACAGAATACGCGTCAGGAAACAAAATAATCCCTCCGCAATAGATCGTTTCGTACCCCAACTTTGTGCGGTTTCCTCCCCCCGATTCGGGAATGATTGCGCGACAAGACACGCATTTATGTGCAATGATGTGTCCGCAGCCTGACCAAAGGCCGCGCCTGCGTTTCCCTGGCGCGCCGCCGACGGTCCGAGCCCAAGAGGAACGACCCGCGGGGAGGGTGATTTGGACTGGATGACCTGGCTCCAGGATTGGGGCGATGCCTTCTATCCCCTGGCCTTCATATGGGCCTTCTTCGAAGGCGAGACCTTCGTGATTTTCGGTGGGATGGGCGCGCATCTGGGGATCATCAACCTTTACTGGCTGGTGGCCGCCGTCTGGATCGGCAGCTTCATGGGCGACCAGTGCTATTTCTGGATCGGCCGCAAATGGGGCGGCAAGGCTCTGGCCCGCTTTCCGGCGGCGGAGGCCCGAGCCTCCCGCGTCCTGCATTGGCTGGAGGTCTACGGGGTCGGCTTCATCCTGGCCTTCCGCTTCCTCTACGGGGTGCGCAACATCGCCTCGGTCGCCGTCGGCACGTCCCGAATGCCCTGGCGCAAGTTCCTGTTCTGGAACTTCATCGCCGCCGGCATCTGGGCCTGGAGCTTCGCCGGGGCCGGCTATCTGTTCGGCGAGGCCGCCGCCGCCATCGGCGAGAACGGCCCGAAGATCCTCCTGCTCATCGCGCTGGGCATCGGCGTCACGCTCTTCGCCGTGAAGAGCGTGCTGTGGGTCCGCCGCCGCTACGCCGCGTCCGAGACGCAGGCGTAACGGCGCCTCTCCCCGGAAGCATCAGGCAAAAGGGCCGCCGCGGACCACCGCGGCGGCCTTTCCTGTTTCTGGGCTTTACGCCCGGCGGGCGATCCACACGGCGGTCAGGTCGTCACGCAGCGGCAGGCTCGTGCGGGCGTAGAAGCGCTCCAGCAGCGGCCCCAGCGGGCGGGCGCGGTTGGCGGCCATGGCCCCGCGCAGCAGGCCGGGCACCCCGTCCTGGCCGAGCGGCTCGTTGTCCGGGCCGCTGCATTCGATCAGCGCGTCGCTGTAGAGGAACAGGCAGCCGCCGCGCGGCAGGCGCAGGCTGCGGTCGGCATAGACGGCACGGCGCGACGCGCCCAGCACCAGCCCCGCCGAATCGAGCAGCCGAAGCTCCCCGGCGATCCCCACCACCGGATTCGGCGCCCCGGCCGAGGCGTAGGTCAGCGTGTCGGTGTGCAGGTCCAGGATGCCGAAGAAGGCGGTGGCGAACTGCCCGACCGGCAGCACCTCCTTCAGCGCCTGGTTCAGCCCGGCCAGCCATTCCGAGGGCGGCACATGCTGCATGGGGAAGCGGTCGATCAGCGTGTGCAGACGGAAGGTGTTGATGGCGGCGGTGATGCCGTGCCCGGCGAAATCGACCATCAGGAAGGCGACGCGGTGACTGTCCAGCGGATAAACGTTCCAGAAATCGCCGCCCAGCTCCGACGAGGTTTCGAAATGGGCGTCCAGCACCAGCTCGTACCGCTCAGCGACCGCCTTCAGCTCCTTCGGCTCGGGCAGCAGGGAGAGCTGCATCGCCTTGGCGTGCTTCAGCTCCCGCTCCACCCGCCCACGGAAATTGGCGAGGTCGGTGAACAGCTTGCGCTTTTCGAGCTGGTGGCGGACGCGGGCGACGCACTCGCCGGGCTTGATCGGCTTGGAGATGAAGTCGCTGCCGCCGGCCTCGAAGCAGCGGACCTGCTCCTCGTCGCTGTCCAGTGCGGTCTGGAACAGGATCGGCAGTTCCTCGTGGGTCAGCCGCTCGCGCAGGCGCCGGCACATCTCCAGCCCGTCCATCACCGGCATGCTGACGTCGAGCAGGACCAGATCGGGGCGGAAGCTCTCCACCTTGCGCAGTCCTTCCACGCCGTTCTCGGCGACCTCGATCTGGGTCAGCCCGGCACGACGGATCATCAGGGCCAGCGACTTCCTGTTGAACTCGTTGTCGTCAACGATCAGGACACGGCTGGCGGCGAGCGAAATGGGCATGCGCGGACCCGCCCGGCCGTCACAGGTCGAATTGCAGCAGGGTGCAGCGCCCGCCGTCGGTCACGCGGATGCGCCGGGCCAGCGCCCGCATGAACACGAAGCCGCGGCCGGAATGGGCGCCGCTCTCGGTGTCTTCCGGCAGGGCGGCCGCGTCGAACCCATTGCCTTGGTCCACCACCGCGATGGACAGGCTGTCAGCGCTCCAGCGCGCGAAAATGTCGATCCGCCGCTGCCGCACAGCGCCGTCGCCCAGCCGTTCGCGCAGCAGCCGGCTGAACAGGCGGTAGCCCTCCGGCTGTTCCTTCGTCGCGCTGGGAATGCCCAGATTGCCGTGGACGATGGCGTTGGCGACGGCCTCGTGCAGGCACAGTTCGACGTTGCCGCGCCGCTCCGGCGTCAGCACACCGCGCCGGGTCAGTTCGTCGCAAACCAGAACCGCGCATTGCAGGCCATAGGCCGTGCCGGTGGTCAGCGACAGGTAGAATCCCCGCTCCACCGGCGGGGCGCCCAGCCAGTCGGCGTCGATGGCGCCGGTCCCCTCTTCCCGCTCCGTCAGTTCCACCGTCAGGAAGCGGTCGAGCCCGAAGGCGCCGCGCAGGATGTCCCGGTCGGCCTGGGCCAGCAGCACCGCGGCGGCGGCACCGCCAACCGCTTCGTTCACGCCGAAGCGCGCCGCGACCCGCGCGGCGATCTCCGCCGGAACGCGATCCCGCACCACGCTGAAAGGTCGTACGGCGCCGGCTGGACCGGGAGGAAGGCAGGCGGGGGAACCGTCCATCGCCCGCTCACCGTTCAATCGTGACGACTTCGCCGATCCGCGCCAAGTCGATGGAGCGCAGAACATCGCCTTTCAGCTTGCGGAGAACCAGCTTGATGTTGCGCTGCTCCGACTCGTCCTGAAGGATCAGCAGCATGCCGATCCCAGCGGAGTCGATGAAGGTCAGCCCGTCCATGTCGAGGACGAAACGGCGCGTGCCCTCCCCGTTCAGCAGTTCCACGATGTCGGGGAGGCTGTCGTGGTCGGTGAATTCCAACCGGCCGCTCAACAGCACCTCGATGGCTTCGGAGGAACGGCGGACCTGGAAATTCATGACATCCTCTTGTGTTGCACCGCGCAAGCGGCTCCCGCGAACAGTAGTGCAAGGCCGACAACCCCTCAAGCAACAAGTATACATCTCGCAAATTTTGTCGATCATAGAGGGAATTTTCACGACACTCACACCATAGACGGACGGCAATGGTTGATAGTACAACCGCATGACCGGTGAAGGCGGCGCCATGCCGCCGGTCTGCCCCGGTCATGCGCCCCCGCAGCGGGATATCCCTTCATGACGGTGTTCGAGCAGGCGTGGAAGACGGTGCCGACGGTGTCGGCGAAGTTCCTGCTGATTTTGATTCCCATCCTGATGCTGACCACGCTGGGCTTCTCCTCGATCTTCTTCTACGGCAAGTACAAGGACCTGCGCGGCGCCCTGCGCGACCGGATCGAGGCCATCGCGGAGATCAACGCCGTCGCCTTGTCCTCCAGCCTGTGGGCGGTCGACGTTCCGGCCGTCCGCAACATCATCCAGGCGATCTCCGTCAACCGCGAGCTTCTGTGCATCGAGGTGGCCGACGAGCTGGCCGACGGCCGTTTCGCGTGGCCCGACGCCGACTGCCGCCCCGTCGCCGGGCGCGAGACGGTGCGCCGTCCGATCCAGATGCAGAACCGCCGGCTCGGCACGCTGACGCTCCATTTCAGCTACGCCCCGGTGGACGAGCAGATCCGGCAGGAGATGGTCAACACGCTGTGGCTCCTGCTGCTGATGCTCGTCGGCACGTTGATCACCGCGCTGACCGCCCACCGGCTGACCATCGGCGTGCCGCTGGGCCGGCTGATCGCGTCGATCCGTACGGCGGAGCAGGAGCATCTGCGCCGGCGCGTGCAGTGGTCGTCGGCCGACGAGCTGGGACGGGTGATCGCCGCCTATAACGGCATGCTGGCCCGGCTGGACGAGGAGGAGGCCGCCCTGCGCCAGAGCGAGGAGCGGCTGGGGCTGGCCATCGCCGCCACCCGCTCCTCGGTCTGGGATTACGATCTGCGGACCGGCCAGTACTGGTGGTCGAAGGAGTTCCCCGCGCTGCTCGGCTACGGCCCGGCGGAGCTGGCGATGACCGCGCAGACCTGGGAGTCTTTGATCCATCCGGAGGAGCGGCAGCGGGTCATCGCGGAATCCCGCAGCCGCGTGCGCGACAAGGACAGCGCCCACGCCACCGTCTACCGGATGCGCCGCCGCGACGGCGGCTGGCGCTGGATCGAGGACCGCGCGACCGCCCTGCGCGACGGCGAGGGAACGGCGGTCCGCCTGACCGGCACGATGTCCGACGTGACCGAGCGCATGCAGGCCCAACGGGATCTGGCGCGCGAGCGGAACGTCCTTCAGATCACGCTCGACAACACCGACCAGGGCATCATCATGGTGGACCGCAACCTGCGGGTCGTCATGTCCAACCGCCGCGCGGCGGAGCTTCTCGACGTGCCGGCGGCCTTCCTGGCCGGCAACCCGCTGTTTCCCGAGATCATTCGGCTCCAGCGTGCCCAGGGCGCCTTCGAGGATTTCAGCATCGACCCCGACCTGGAGCTGGACGAGACCGCCGTGGTCCCCGACCAGCCCTTCGCCTTCAAGCGGCGGCGCCCCGACGGCACGATCATCGAGGTGCGGTCCAACCCCCTGCCGGAGGGCGGCTTCGTCCGCACCTTCACCGACGTGACGGTGGAAGCGCGCTCCGCCGAGGAGGTGTTCCACGCCATGGAGGCGCTGGAGACCGCCTACGCCGACCTCAAGGAGACGCAGGACAGCCTCGTCCAGGCGGAGAAGATGGCCTCGCTCGCCCTGCTGGTGGCCGGCGTCGCGCACGAGATCAACACGCCGGTGGGCATCGCCTACAGCTGCTCCACCCATCTGGCGTCGAAGACGCGGACGCTGACCGAGGCTTTCGCGAAGGGCGCCCTGAAGAAGTCCGACCTGACCGCCTATGTGGCGGCGGCGGGGGAATCCTCGCGCCTGATCGAGCAGAACCTGACCCGCGCGGCGGAGCTGATCCAGAGCTTCAAGCGCGTCGCCGTGGACCAGACCAGCCAGGAACGCCGCCGCTTCGACCTGCGCTCCTACCTGGACGAGATCATCACCTCCTTGGGGCCGCGCCTGCGCAAGAGCCCGCACCGGATGACCGTCGCCTGCCCGGACGGCATCACCATGGACGGCTACCCCGGCGCGCTCAGCCAGGTCATCACCAATCTGGTCATCAACGCGCTGACCCACGCTTTCCCCGACGGCCGCGAGGGCGCCATGGCGCTGACCGTGGAGGAACTGCCGGACGGCGAATTGGACATCCGCTTCTCCGACGACGGTGTCGGCATCGCCCCGGCCAATCTGCCCAAGGTGTTCGAACCCTTCTTCACGACCAAACGCGGCACCGGGGGCAGCGGCCTCGGCCTTCACATCGTCTTCAACTTGGTGACTCAATCCCTGGGCGGCCGGATCTCGGTGGACAGCCCGGCTCCCAACGCCCTCACAGGCGGGGGCACCAGCTTCCTCCTGCGGGTTCCCGTGACGGCGCCCCGGATGGCCGGCCCCCCGGAGAGCGCAGCATGACCAACGAACCGATCATGCCCGGCGCCGACGACGAGATCCTGTTCGCCGACGAAGAGGGCGAGCATGGGGACGAGACCCCGCCTTGGCCCGTCCTGGTGGTGGACGACGAGGACGATGTCCATTCCATGACCGCCCTCCTGCTGGACGATGTGGAATTCCAGGGGCGCCGGCTGGAGCTGATCGGGTGCCGCTCCGCCGCCGAGGCCCGCGCCGTGCTGCGCACCCGCCGGGACATCGCCGTCATCCTGCTGGACGTGGTGATGGAGGAGGAGGACGCCGGGCTGACGCTGGTTCGCTGGATTCGCGGCGCTCTGGGCAACCTCGACGTCCGCATCATCCTGCGCACCGGCCAGCCGGGGCAGGCGCCGCAGCGCGACGTGATCGTCGGCTGCGACATCAACGATTACAAGTCGAAGGCCGACCTGTCGGCGGAGGGGCTGTTCACCGCGGTGATCGCAGCGCTGCGTGCCTACGACCACATCCGCTTCATCGAGACCAAGGTGGCCGAACGCACGCACGAGCTGCGGCAGGGCCGCGAGCAGATGCGCGCCATCCTGGAGTCGAGCCCGGTCGGCGTCTGCGCCTACACCCACGACGGCGTCCTCGTGATGTGCAACGACCGGCTGGTCCATCTGCTGGGCGTGCCAAAGGAGCGGCTGCTCGGCGTCTCCATCGCCGACCTGTTCATCGAGCCGGACAACACCGAGGCGCACGAGACGCACTGGACCTTCTTCCGCCGCTCGCTGCGCGACGCCGAGGTGCGGGTGCGGCGGGCCGACGGCTCCGTCTTCTGGGCGCTGGTGTCGGTGGACCCGACTCTGCTCGACGGTCGCCCGGTCCATCTTGCCTGGGTCTACGACATCACGCGGCGCAAGCTGGCCGAGCGCCGGATGGAACAGGCCAAGGAGCAGGCCGAGCAGACGACCACCGCCAAGTCCGCCTTCCTCGCCACCATGAGCCACGAGATCCGCACCCCGATGAACGGCGTGCTGGGCATGCTGGAGCTGTTGGAGCGCACGCCGCTGGACGGCGGGCAGCGCGACACCGTGGCGACCATGCGGGAATCGGCGACCTCGCTGCTGCGGATCATCGACGACATCCTCGACTTCTCGAAGATCGAAGCCGGCAAAATGGACCTGGAGCAGGTGCCCGTCTCCATCCCCGCCCTGGTCGAAGGGGTGGCCGAGACGCTGGCCCCGGCGGCGCGGGCCAAGGGGCTGGCGCTGCTGACCTATGTGGACCCGGCGCTCCCGCCGGCGCTGACCGGCGATCCGGTGCGGCTGCGCCAGATCCTGTTCAACCTGTGCGGCAACGCCATCAAGTTCACCGAGCGCGGGCGGATCGTGGTGCAGGCCACCCTGGCCGCCAGGACGGACGGCAACAGCCAGGGCGGCACCCGGCTGCGCATCGAGGTGGCGGACACCGGCATCGGCATTTCCGAGACGGCGCGCCGCCAGCTCTTTCAGCCCTTCACCCAGGCGGAAAGCTCGACCGCACGGCGCTTCGGAGGCACCGGGCTGGGCCTGTCGATCAGCCGGCGGCTGGTCACACTGATGGGTGGGGCGATCGGGGTGGAGAGCGCGCCGGGGGTGGGCTCGACCTTCTGGGTGGAGCTAACGCTGGGCGCCGTGGCGGAGCACGCCCCACCCGAAGCCCCCTCGGTCCTGGCTCCCCCGGCAATCGCGGAGCCGGATCTTGCCGGTCTGACCGTGCTCGTCGGCCTGCCGGAAACGACGGAGCGCCGGATCGTCGCCGACTATCTGGAGGCCGCCGGGGCGCGGGTGCTGGCCGCCGGGGAACCCGGTGCCCTGGCCGCGCAGGCCCGGACGGCCCGCGAAGACAACGGAGCGCTGAACGTCGTCGTGGTGGACGAGGCGCTGCACACCCCCGCGGCCGCCCGGGCGCCGCAATTGCTGGGGCGCCGCATCGGGGAACCGCGGGTGCCGACGGTGCTGCTGCAGGACCCGACGGCCCACGGCGGCCGCCCCACCGACGAATCGGTCCCGGTGAGCCGCCCGGTCCGCCGCGCGCCGCTGGTTCGCGCGGTGGCGGAGGCGGCCGGGCGCATCATGGCGGACACCGCTCCAGCCGAAGTCCCGCTGTCCGAGGGGCTCCGCGCCCCGGCCCCGCTGAGTCCGGAGCGCGCCATCGCCGAGGCGGAGGCCCTCGGGCGTCTGATCCTGGTGGCGGAGGACAACGCCATCAACCGGAAGGTTCTGCAGATGCAACTGGCCTCGCTGGGCCACACGGCGGAGCTGACCAACGGCGGGGCCGAGGCTCTGGCCGTGCTGGGGCGGCGGCGCTATGCCCTGCTGCTGACCGACATCCAGATGCCCGAGGTGGACGGGTTCGAACTGACCCGGCGCATCCGCGCGGCGGAACGCGCCACCGGCGCCCATCTGCCGATCGTCGCCCTGACCGCCAACGCCGCCCCGGCGGACATCGAGAGCTACCGCGCCGCCGGCATGGACGAGGCATTGAGCAAGCCCCTGGACTTGATGAAGCTCGACGCCGCGCTGTCCCGCTTCCTGCCGCCTCCGATGTCGGACCAGGCAACGCCGCGCCTCTCCTCCCAGCCATTGGAGAACCCGCCGATCGACCTACCGCCGATCGACCTGCCCCCCATCAACGTGGATGTGCTGCGCCGGCTCTGCGACGACGACCGGGCGCTGATGGAGGAATTGCTGAACGATTTCCTCGGCATCGGCCGCCACATCGCCGACGAGGTCGCCGACGCCGTCGCCGCGCGGAACGCAACGGCGATCCGCGCTGGTGCCCACAACCTCAAGGGCTGCTCCCGCAACGCCGGGGCGACACCGCTCGGCGACGCGGCGCAGGCGCTGGAGCAGGCGGTGATGCAGGACGCCCCCTGGGAGCGGGTGATCGCGCTGGCCGCGGCCCTGGAACAGGCGATGCGGGAGGTCGAGCGCTTCATCGCCACCGCTTCGCCCCCCTGAAGTCCCCAAAACAGCCTTTGTCCGTTCGAACCGGCGTCCAGTTGGGGTATCGTCCCCACGACCCGCCACGCCGCGAGACGCGCATGAACCGTCGCCAGTTCTCCAGCCTGCTGCTTTCCCTGCCGGTGCTTCCCTACGCCGCCCCGATCGCCGCGCAGGAGAAGGTTCCCACCCTGGGGGAGGAGCTGACCCCCTTCGGTGCGGTGCGCGGCGCCAGCCGGACGCGGGCCATTCCAGCCTGGAAGGGCGGGCTGACCCAGGCGCCCGACGGCTGGACGCCGGGCACTCCGTTGCCCGATCCCTACGACGAGGATGGGCGCTGGTTCACCGTGCGCCCGGCGGATCTCGACCGCTACAAGGTCCGCCTGTCCGGCGGCCTTCAGGAGATGCTGAGCAAACACCCGTCTTTCGAGATCCCGGTCTTTCTCAGCCGCCGCAGCGCCGCCGCCCCTCAGCGCGTCTACGACGAATCGATCGCGAACGCCAGGCGCGCCAAGCTCGGCGAGAACGGTCTGGCGCTCAGCGGGGCGCGGATGGGCGTGCCCTTCCCCATCCCGGCCAACGGCGTGCAGGCGATGTGGAACCACATCCTGCGCTGGCGCGGCAATTCATTCAGCCGCACCGGCGCCACCGTCCTGCCGGAGGCCGGCGGCATTTACACCGCGGCGGTCTATCGTGAGGATTGGCAGTCCAGCTACGCCGCCGGAATCGACGGCGGCCGCCCCTTCCATTACCGCCGCACCACCCTGATGCCCAAGGCGGAGGCCGGAACCACCCTTTTGCTGCACGGCACGCTGAACCCGATCCAGGCCGGCTTCTCCGCCTGGTTCCGCCAGGGAGAAACCGGCAAGCCCGTGCGCGCGCCCGACTTCGTCTACGACACGCCGGACCCGGCCAGCGGCGGCATCCGCACCGCCGACATGCTGGACATGTTCAGCGGCCCGCTGGACCGGTTCGATTTCGCGCTGGTGACCCGGCGGGAGATGTATGTGCCCTACAACGCCAGCCGGATGAACGCCCCCGGCCTGGCACCCGTGGATTTCCTGTGGCTGGGCCACCCCAACCCGCAATTCCTGCGCTACGAGATGCACCGGGTGTGGATCGTCGAGGCACGGGTCAAGCCCAATTTCCGCCACGCCCTGCCGGAGCGCACCTATTATCTGGACGAGGATTCCTGGCAGATCGTCATGGCCGACCATTACGACGCCAAGGGCGATCTGGTCCGCTACGCGGAGGCGCACGGCGTCGCCTATCCCCAGGTGCCCGTCTTCGCTCCGGCGCTGGAGATCACCTACGACCTCACCGGCGACCGCTATGTGGTGAACGGCCTCGACAACCAGCTCGCTCCGCCGGACTTCGCCAAAACCCTGCGGCCCGAGGACTTCGCCCCCGACACGCTGGAGCGCAAGCGGCGGCGCTGGTGACGGGGCGGGCGCCGGTCAGTGGGCGGCGATCAGTGGGCGGCGATCATTGCGCTGCGGTCAGTGGCGGACCGGACCGGCCACCCATTGGCTGACGATGGTTTCCGCCTGGAAGGGCGGGGTTTCGGGATGGTGGTAGCGAAAGACGGTCACCGCCGCCTCCAGCGCGTAGCGCTCCGGCTGGCCGCAGTCGCACAGGCCGGCGTAGCAGCGCTGGACCGCGTCGCGGCAATTCAGGCTCACCGTCGGGTAGGGATCGATCGTCAGCCAGCGCATGCTTTTCATCGACGCTCCCCGCTTTTCCCAGAATTGTCATCCAGCGCGTCGCCGCCGTCGATGGAAACGCCGTCGAGCGGAACGCCGTAGATCTCCAGCCGGTGACCGACGATGCGGTAGCCCAGTTCCCGCGCGATGCGCTCCTTCAGCGCCTCCAGCTCCGGGCTGGCGAACTCGACGATCCGCCCGCTGCGCGTGTCGATCAGGTGGTGGTGATGATCGGTGGACGCCTCTTCATAGCGGGCGCGGCCGTCGCCCAGATCCACCTTCTCGATCACCTGCGCGTCTTCGAGAAGGCGCATGGTGCGGTAGACCGTGGCGATGGAGATTCGCGGGTCGATCAGCACGGCGCGGCGATGGACCTCCTCCACGTCGGGATGGTCGTCCGACTCCGACAGGACCTGGGAAATGACCCGGCGCTGGCCGGTCATCTTCAGCCCCTTTTCCAGGCACAAGGATTCGAGACGCGACGTCATTGCCCCACCGCCTTTTGCCATCCGTTGCGGCGCCGTGTCCCGCGATCCGGGGCGCCATGCTGCAGCGCCCATCATAATACTGAAATTCATTCGCAATCCTATACCCCGTTTTTTTGTCCGGGAATTCACGCGTCAAAATGCCTCACCCATCGCCGCAGCACGCTCCGCCATCCCCAACCGTCCCCCGAACCCGCCGCCCGGCCCAGGGACATTTCCGGTCCGGAACCGGGCCAAGGTCCTTGTTTGCTTGCCAAAAGCCGCCCCACCCCCTATGTGTGGTCGGTCGATTTTGCTTTGGGGCTGCCGGCTCCTCGTCGTCCCGGTACCGGCGCCGCTTGCGCCTTCCCACGGTGAATTGATGGCTCCGCGCACTCCCGCGGCGGAGCGCCCCAAGCCACGCCGCCCCGGAAAAGTCCGGGCACGGCCCAGGTGCAGCCTCTGTTCACGTGACCAGGACCCTCCCCGTATGACCGAATTCAGTGGCCTCGGCCTGATCGAGCCCCTTCTGCGCGCCGTCGCCGAAGAGGGTTACCAGACCGCCACGCCGATCCAGGCCGGCGCCATCCCCGTTCTTCTGGAAGGCCGCGACGTGCTCGGCCTCGCCCAGACCGGCACCGGCAAGACCGCCGCCTTCACCCTGCCGATCCTGCAGCGGCTGTTCCAGAACAAGAAGCGCGTGCAGGCCAAGGCGCCGCGCACGCTGATCCTGACGCCGACGCGCGAGCTGGCGCTGCAGATCGGCGAGAGCTTCCGCACCTACGGCCGGCACCTGCCGATCCGCCGCACGGTGATCCACGGCGGTGTCGGGCAGAGCCCGCAGGTCGCGGCGCTCGCCCGCGGCACCGACGTGCTGGTGGCGACGCCGGGCCGCCTGCTCGACCTGATGGCCCAGAAGCAATGCGTGCTCGACCAGATCGAGATCTTCGTCCTGGACGAGGCCGACCGCATGCTCGACATGGGCTTCATCCGCGACGTGCGGAAGGTGGTCGCGGTTCTGCCGAAGCAGCGCCAGACCCTGCTGTTCTCCGCCACCATGCCGGAAGCCGTGGTCGAGCTGGCGCACAGCATCCTGACCGACGCCGAGCGGATCGAGGTGGCGCCCCAGTCCACCACGGTGGAGCGCATCGCCCAGCGCGTGCTGTTCGTGGACCGCGCCGACAAGCGCCGCCTGCTCGCCGACCTCCTCCAGGAGGGCGCCATGGAGCGGACGATCGTCTTCGCCCGCACCAAGCACGGCGCCGACCGCATCGCCGACCATCTGAAGAAGGCCGGCGTCCCGGCCGACGCGATCCACGGCGACAAGTCGCAGTCGGCCCGCGTGCGCGCTCTTGAATCCTTCCGCAGCGGCGACCTGAAGGCGCTGGTGGCGACCGACATCGCGGCGCGCGGCATCGACATCGACGGCATCACGCACGTCATCAACTTTGACCTGCCGAACGAGCCGGAAAGCTACGTCCACCGCATCGGCCGCACCGCCCGCGCCGGCACCGACGGCAGCGCGGTGTCCTTCTGCGACGCGGAGGAGGTGGCCTATCTGAAGGCCATCGAGAAGACCATCCGCCAGCCGGTCCCGGCCGACCACGACCACCCCTACCACGCGTCGGTGGTGGCGGCGATCCACGCCTCTTCCGCCAAGCCGCCGAAGCCGGCGCCCAAGCAGCCCCGTCCAGGCCGCGGCCAGCCGCAGCAGCAGGCGGGCGGCAACAAGCCGCAGGGCCAGAAGCCGCAGGCGCCGAAGGCCCACGGCGCGAAGCCGCCGGTGCCGCAGGGCGCACGGGTTGCCGGCGCCGCCGGCGACCAGCCGCTGAAGGCCAAGGCTTCGGCCAACCAGCAGAACCGCCACAACCGCCGCCCCGCCCCGCACGGCGGCCAGCCGGGCGGGAGCAAGCGGTCCGCGGCCTAAATAAAGTCTGTTCGATGCGCGGCGGGATCATCGCCCGCCGCGCACCGCCCAGTCCGCTGCCCGATTCGCCGCGGCCTGTTCGTCGATCACCGCGCCACGCGTCGGCGCCGTACCGCTGTCGCCGTAGCGCTGGACCTGGACGGTCCCGCCGAGCTGTTTGGCGATGGCCGCGGCGATCACGTCCCGCCGCTGCGCTTCGGACATGGCGGCGGTCTGCCGCTCCAGCGCGGTCCAGTCGAGCCGCGACGCAAGCCCGTTGCTCATCTGCGTCTGACCGTCCCGCCAAACGGCGGCGACGACCTGACCGCCCTGCCGAAACACGGTGTGGGCCTGCACGGCGCGGCTGCGCGCCGCGACCGCCGGGTCCACGGCGTTGGGATCACCGGCGATCCTCATCTGCTGTTGAAAGGCGGAATCGCCGACCCCGACCCGTGCCATCATCTCCGGCGTGGCCTTGGTCGCCGCCGAAAAGCGGGTGACCCCGCCACCGTTCAGTGCGTACGCGCCTGACGGGCCATATCCCGGCGCGGAAACGGACAGGCTGCTCATAAAACACCTCCTGGTTGATCTCTCTCTTCCCTTCGGCAACTTGCCCCTTAGCAGTTTCCATGCCATCACTGGCGGCGCCTGATCGCAGGCAACCGCCGCAGCGGAAGAGGGCGGCTGAACCGGATGCGCAGGGCCGAATTTTCCCAGCGAGGGTGAAAGAAATGCCGATGGCGTCGAACCATTTCCTTGCCCATCGAAGAAAAGCCGCCGCGATGGCCGCGGCGGCTTTGCCGTTTGGTGATGATGGACCGGTCAGAGCAGCGTCGTCAGATTGACTGCGTAAGAGTCGGAGCTGTACAGATACTCGATGGTGTTGTTGCCACCCAGATAGAAGTCCTGGATGATCACGCCATCATTCAGATAGCCATCGCTGAAATCGGCCACACTGGAGATCCACAGGTCGTTGCTTCCCGTCGGACGGAAGAAGGCGAGGTTCGCCATCGTCACATCGGTGAAGTACACGACGTCGGACGTTCCGCCGCCATAGCCCGGCATTCCGGCTTCCGACTTGTCATCGTTGATGAGATCGACGCCGCCATTCGCCGAATGATAATAGACGTCGTTGCCCGCCCCGCCATACAGCGTGTCGTCACCGGCTTCGCCCAGCAGGTGATCGTTCCCCGAACTGGCCAGAAGGCTGTCGCTCCCGTTGCCGCCATACAGCGTGTCGTTGCCGTCGTCGCCGACCAGAATGTCGTTTCCATTGAAACCGTAGAGGAGATCGGCGCCGCTCCCCCCCTGGATCACGTCAGGATAGCTGCTGCCATACACGGTGTCGTTGCCGGCACCCGCCGCGGAGCCGTTGGCGGTCTCGTACGGTCCGGGGACCAATCCCCGCAGATCGATCACTTCGGACGCGGACGTTCCATTGATGACGCTCATGTCGAATCCCCACTTATTTTATGCATCGTCGAATGAATGTTCGGAAGGTTTTCTTGTTTGGTCGACCGCGCAGCGTTCACCGGGTCGGTCGATCATGTTTTCCGAACAGAGGCCCTTCAGCTGCGCTCGCCCATGCACACAACAGCATGTGGTTGAACGCAACACCTGAAATGCTCTCAAAACGAGATCTGTCATGGAGACAACAAACAGTCAACAACAATAAAATACACACGAAAGCATTAACTTCATTACTTATCTATCTAATCAAAAGCAAAGCAAAAACTGGAGCAGCAAAAGATACACCCGGCCCTGCGCCTTTCATCCGTGTTTCTATTGATACACGAACAGAACGGGGTGGAGGGTGCGGATCGACAGGAAAAGGCCCTCCACCCGGTGAGGGGGAGGGCCAATGCTCTCTTGAAAGACAAACCGTCCCTACGCGTCCATCACCGCGCGAAAATCTGCCCCATGTCCTGGAAGCTCTTGAACTCCAGGGCGTTCCCGCTCGGGTCGAGGAAGAACATGGTGGCCTGCTCGCCCGCCTGGCCTTTGAAGCGGATCTGCGGCTCGATGAGGAATTTCATTCCCTCCGCCTTCAGCTTGTCGGCCAGCGCGTGCCAGTCGTCCCAATCCAGGATCACGCCGAAATGGCTGGCCGGCACGTCCTCGCCATCGACCGGGTTGGTGGCGCGGGTCCCGGCCTCCTCGGTCACATGGGCCACCACCTGATGGCCGTACAGGTCGAAGTCGATCCAACGGTCGGATTCCCGCCCCACACCGCAGCCCAGCAGGCCGGCGTAGAAGGCGCGCGCCTCCTCCTTGTCGCGGACGGGGAAGGCGAGGTGGAAGGGCGGAACGGGTTTGCGGTCGGTTGCACTCATGCTCGTCGGGGTCTTCGCCCCCTCCCTGCTGGTGATTGCCCGAGCAGTCTACTCGGGCAATCACCAGCCTGTCTCGGGATCGAACAGGTGAGTCAGGCGATCCCTTCCGCCGCCAGCGCCGCCGCCACAGCCGGACGCTTGGCGACGCGGGCCATGTAGGCGGTGATGTTCGGGTAGCCGTCCAGAGGCAGGCCGACCCGCGGTGCCCAGCGCAGCACCGTGAACCCATAGGCGTCGGCCACCGTGAAGCGGTCGCCGGTCAGATAGTCCTTGCCGGCCAGCCCGGCCTCAACGACCGCGAACTTGGCCGTCAGCGCCTGCTTGGCGATGTCCTTGAAGGCGTCCGGCGTGGTGGGGCGGAACAGCGGGCTGAAGGTCTTGTGCAACTCCGTGCCGATGAAGTTCAGCCACTCCAGCACGCGGTAGCGCTCCATTGTCCCGACGGCCGGCAGCAGACCGGTCTCCGGCACGCGGTCGGCGACATACTGAACGATCGCCGCCCCCTCGGTCAGGATGGCGCCGTCGTCGAAGGCCAGCGTCGGCACTTGGCCCTTCGGGTTGACGGCCAGGAAATCGCCGCCGTCCTCCAGCTTCTTCGTGGCGAGGTCGACGACCGCAGCGTCGAAGGCCAAGCCGCTTTCGCGCAGGACGATGTGCGGCGACAGCGAGCAGGCGCCCGGCTTCAGGAAGAGCTTCATGGCGTTTCTTATCCTTTTTTGACGGGACATGACGGATCGGCAGGGAGGCACGGGGCGGCGGCGAATGCAACAGCGCCGCCACGCTCGATCCGGACCCGCTCAATCCGGCAAACGCCGCCCGCTCTCCGCGTCGAACAGGTGCAGGGCGTCGGGCGCCGCGCCGACGCGCAGGGTCTCGCCCTCGCGGCAGGACGGCAGGCCGGCGACCCGGACCACCAGCGCCTCGCCGTCCGGCAGGCGGCCGTAGACCACCGTGTCGGCGCCCAGCGCCTCCACCAGATCGACCGTGACGATCAGCGGCCCGTCGCTGGGGGTGACGGCGAGATGCTCGGGCCGCACCCCCAGCTTGACCGGTTGCCCGGCCATGTCGGGGCGCGGGCGCGGCAGGAGGAAGGCGGTGCCGCCGGGCAGCGCCACCGACCGACCGGCGCCGTCGAAGCGAGCGTCCAGGATGTTCATCGGCGGCGAGCCGATGAAGCCGGCCACGAACAGGCTGGCCGGGCGCTGGTAGACCTCCAGCGGCGTGCCGACCTGCTCGGCCACCCCGTGGTTCATCACCAGGATGCGGTCGGCGAGTGTCATCGCCTCCACCTGGTCGTGCGTCACATAGAGGCTGGTGATGCCCAGACGGTCCTGGAGCCGCTTGATCTCGACGCGCATCTGGGTGCGCAGCTTGGCGTCCAGGTTGGACAGCGGCTCGTCGAACAGGAAGGCGGCGGGCTCGCGCACGATGGCGCGGCCCATGGCGACGCGTTGCCGCTGCCCGCCCGAAAGCTGGCTGGGCCGGCGGTCGAGGAAGCGGCCAAGCTCCAGGATCTCAGCGGCTTTCGCCACCCGCGCCTGGATCTCCGTCTTGGGCAGGCCGCGGATCTTCAGCCCGTAGGCCATGTTGTCGAACACGCTCATGTGCGGGTAGAGCGCGTAGTTCTGGAACACCATGGCGATGTCGCGGTCCTTGGGCTCCAGCCCGTTGACCACCCGCCCGCCGATGGCGATCTCGCCGCCGGTGATGCTCTCCAGCCCGGCGACCATGCGCAGCAGCGTGGATTTGCCGCAGCCCGAGGGGCCGAGCAGCACGAGGAACTCCCCGTCCGCGACGCTGATGTCGATGCCCTTGATGGCCTCGACGGCGCCGTAGGACTTGCGGACCCGATTCAGATCGACCGTTGCCATTTCTTATTTCTCGCTGTCCACAAGGCCTTTGACGAACCAGCGCTGCATCAGCACGACCACCGCCACCGGCGGCAGCATGGCCAGCACCGTCGTCGCCATAATGAGGTTCCAGTCGGTCGCGGCCTCGCCGTTGCCGATCATCTTGGTGATGCCGATGACCACCGTCTCCATCTCCGCGCTGTTGGTGATCAGCAGCGGCCAGAGATACTGGTTCCAGCCGTAGATGAAGAGGATCACGAACAGCGCCGCGATGTTGGTGCGCGACAGCGGCAGCACCACGTCCACGAAGAAGCGCAGCGCCCCCGCCCCGTCGATCTTCGCGGCCTCCACCAGTTCGTCCGGAATGGTCAGGAAGAACTGCCGGAACAGCAGCGTCGCCGTCGCCGAGGCGATCAGCGGGATGGTCAGCCCGGCGTAGCTGTCGATCAGGCCGAGGTTGGCCACCACCTCGTAGGTCGGGATGATGCGCACCTCGACCGGCAGCATCAGCGTGATGAAGATCATCCAGAAGAAGACCATGCGCAGCGGGAAGCGGAAGAAGGCCACCGCGTAGGCCGAGATGATCGAGATGGCGATCTTGCCCAGCGCGATGACCAGCGCCATGACGAGGCTGTTCCACATCATGATGCGCACGGGCGTGTGCATGACGCGGTTGCCCTGCGACTCGCTCCAGGCCGAGGCGTAGTTGTTCAGCATCTCCCCGCCGGGCGTCAGCGGCAGGTTGCCGCGTCCGATGGTGGCGGCGTCCCAGGTCGAGCCGATGACCGTCACGTAGATCGGGAAGGCGAAGATCAGGACGCCCATCATCAGGATCAGGTGCGGGACCATGTCCATCAGGCGCCCGCCGGAGCGCGGAGTGGCGCGGTCGGGATTCATGAGTAATGCACCTTGCGCTCGACGAAGCGGAACTGGATGGCGGTCAGCGCGATGACGATGACCATCAGGATCACCGACTGCGCCGAGGAACCGCCGAGGTCGTGGTTGACCACGCCGTCCTGGTAGACGCGGAAGATCAGTGTCTCGGTCGCCTTGCCCGGCCCACCGTGGGTCAGGGCGTGGATCGTGCCGAAGGTCTCGAAGAAGGCGTAGACGATGTTCACCACCAGCAGGAAGAAGGTGGTCGGCGACAGCAGCGGGAAGGTGATCGTCCAGAAGCGGCGCACCGCCCCCGCCCCGTCGATGCTCGCCGCCTCCAGCACGGAGCGCGGGATGGCCTGCAGGCCCGCCAGGAAGAAGATGAAGTTGTAGGAGACCTGCTTCCAGCTCGCCGCCAGGATGACCATGGTCAGCGCCTGTCCGTCGTTCAGCCGGTAGTCCCAGGCGTAGCCGAGGTTGTTCAGCGCGCGGCCCAGGATGCCGATGTCCGGGTTGAAGATGAACATCCACAGCACCGCCGCCACCGCGGGCGCCAGCGCGTAGGGCCAGATCAGCAGCGTCTTGTAGGCCGACGACGCCCGGATCTTCGAATCGGCCGTCACCGCCAGGCCCAGCGCGGAAGCCAGCGACAGGATGGTCACCGACGCGCTGAAGATGATGGTGGTCTTGACCGTCTCCAGATAGTTCGGGTCGCTCAGCACCGCCTGGAAATTCTCCAGCCCGACGAACTGGCTGCGCAGCCCGAAGGCGTCCTGGAGATGCACCGACTGCCACAGCGCCTGCGCCGCCGGCCAGATGAAGAAGATCAGCGTCACCGCCACCTGCGGCGCCAGCAGCAGGTAGGGCAGCGCCTTGTTGTCGAAAATCACGCGACGTTGCATGGAATCCCTTTCAACCCTCTCCCCTCCGGGGAGAGGGAGGGACCCGCCGCGAAGCGGTGGAAGGGTGAGGGTGCCGGCAAGGATGGGTTCCTTGATCCTCGATCGACCCTCACCCGCCCGCTTCGCGGGCACCCTCTCCCGGGACGGGAGAGGGGATAAGCCACAGAACCACTCAGTTCTTGTTGGCGCGCTCGAAGTTGCGCAGGACCGTGTCGCCGCGCTTCACCGCGTTGTCCAGCGCCTGCTGGGCGGTCTGCTGGCCCTGGAATGCCTTTTCCATCTCCTCCTGGATGATGTTGCGGATTTCCGGCAGGTTGCCCAGCCGCAGCCCCATGGTGTTCTCCGTGGTGGCGGTGCGGGTCAGCTGCTCCGCCGGCACCTCGGCGCCGGGGTTCTTGTCATAGAAGCCTTCCTTCTTTGCCAGTTCGAAGCCCTGGAGCGTCACCGGGACGTAGCCGGTGTCCATGTGCCACTTGGCGTCCACCTCCGGACGGGCGAGGTAGCTGAAGAAGGCGGCCACGGCCTTGTACTCGTCGGCGGTGCGCTTGGGCGAGGTCATCACCCAGAAGGAGGCGCCGCCGATGATCGAGTTCTTCGGCGAGGAAATGGCGTCCGGCCAGTAGGGCAGCGGCGCGGCGCCCCAGTTGAACTTGGCCTCCTTGACGATGCGCCCGCGCAGGCCCGACGAGGCCTGGATCATCGCGCATTCACCCGACGGGAACAGCGAGTCCGCAGCGTTGTCGCGGCCGCCGTAGCGCAGCGCGCCTTCCTTCTGCAGGTCAATCAGCGTCTGGAGATGCTTCACGAAGAACGGGTCGTTGATCTTCAGCGTGGCGTTCAGCCCGCCGAATCCGTTGGCCTCCGACGCGAAGGGCTTGTCGTGCAGCGCGCCGACCTGCTCGAACTGGGTCCAGGTCGGCCAGGAGAAGGTCATCGGGCAGGTCACGCCCGCCGCCTTCAGCTTGCGCGCCGCGTCGGCCACCTCGGGCCAGGTCGCCGGCGGCTTGTTGGGGTCGAGCCCGGCCTTCTGGAAGGCGTCCTTGTTGTAGAAGGTGATTGTGGTGGAGCTGTTGAACGGCAGGGCCATCATCTTGCCGTCCTTGGAGCTGTAATAGCCCCGGACCGCCGGGATGTAGGCCGCGGCGTCGAGGCCCGATCCCGTCTCGCTCATCAGCTGGTGCACCGGCTTGATGGCCGGGCCGGCGGACAGCATGGTGGCGGTGCCGACCTCGAACATCTGCACGACGTGCGGGGCGTTGCCGGCGCGGAAGGCGGCGATGGCCGCCTGCATCGTCTCCGGATAGCTGCCCTTGAAGGTCGGGTTGACCTGGACCTTGTCCTGGCTGTCGTTGAAGCCCTTCACCACCTGCTCGAGCTGGCCGCCGAGCGGCTGGGGCAGGCCGTGCCAGAATTCGACGACGGTCTTCTGCTGGGCGTGGGCGGCGCCGGTGAAGCCGGCGGCGAGCGCGAAGGCGGCCGTCGAGACGGCGAGCTTGCGGCGGGTCAGCATGGTGGTCTCTCCCTGGAACCAATCGATTGCGTGATGTGCTGACATGCAGGGCGCGGGTTGCGGTCCCGCGTCGGTCTTGTGAAGATTTGATGACGTGTCCGGAACGCGCGCGCAGAGGCGCGCCGCATCCGCTCCTGGCGGTTGCAACGTCGGTCCTGCGTGGGGCACGGAACGGGACTTAGGATGGTGACGGGTGCTGCGCCGACATCGATGGTTTTCCTCCCCGTATGAGTGTTTCTTTTTTGCAAGCCTTAAGGACAGAGGGGGAGGCTGTCAATCAGCCGTACGTATCAGTACGGACTATCACCCTTACGTCATCTCTCGGGGTGCCAACTTTGGGCAAGCGCCCAGAGTGCGTTGTCGCCGCGGCACAGGGAGCCGGCGAGTTGCGACAGGCTGTCCCCCATCAGGCCGGAGGAGCGCAGCAGGCAGTAGGAGCGGCTCGGCGCCGACAGATAGAGCGACGCCGCCGGGGCCGCGACCGGCGGCGCGGGATACAGCGCGGCGGGCGGCGGGCAATAATAGGGCTGCGCGCCGGGGTTGTAGCCGGACACCAGCCGGTCCAGCCCGGGCCGGGGACCGAAGACGCAGCCGCGCTGGTCCCAGTCCAAGCTCGTCGTCTGCGCGGCGACGGGCAGGACGACGAAGGCAGCCATCGTCATCCCCGCCAGACAACCGGCCAGCCGGCACCCTGCTTTGCGATGCATGCTTCCCTCCGATCCCAGGCCGCGCCCGTGGCGCACCCAGACCATGACGCCGGGGCCGGCGGGCCGTGAACGGCCCCGGCCTTCGGAGGAAGTATGCGCGCTCCATCGACGCCCGGCGCGGCGCCGATGGACGGGTCGGCGAGCGCAAGCGAGGACGGCGCTCTCTGTTCGTTCGGTGGGAAGGAGGAAAGGCGGCTCCCCGCCCCGTCACGCCGCGCTGCTGCTCTCGACCGGCAGTTCCGCGGCGCTCTCCGCCGCCAGCGGGACGTCCACCGCGAAGACGGAGCCCTTGCCGGGCACCGAGCGCAGCGAGACCGGCAGGCCCAGCAGCGTCGCGAGACGCCGCACAATGGCAAGGCCGAGCCCCAGCCCGTGCCGGCGGTCGCGGTTCGGGTTGCCGAGCTGGCGGAAGTCGTCGAAGATCGCCGACTGGTCGGCGGGGGCGATGCCGAGGCCAGTGTCCCACACCTCAATGCGCAGCGCAGCGCCGCGTCGGCGCGCCGCCAGCAGCACGCCGCCCGACTCGGTGAAGCGCAGGGCGTTGGACAGGATCGGGCGCAGAAGCTGCTCCAGCAGGACCGGGTCGGTGCTCACCTCCGCGTCCGTGGGGCGGACGTTGAAGCGCAGGGCCTTGGCGTCGGCCTCCGGCGCGAACTCGTTGAGCAGGCGGCCCAGCGTCTCGTCGATGGGGAAGGTCTGCACCTGCATCCGGACCAGCCCGGCCTCCAGCTTCGACACGTCCAGCAGGGCACGCAGCAGCCCCTCGGCCGCCTCGATCGACATCTCCAGCTTCTCGCCGAGATCGCGCGCGCCGGGATCGGTCAGGCGGCCCATCAGCAGATGGTGGAAGAGATGCATGGCCTGGAAGGGCTGGCGCAGGTCGTGGCTGGCCGCCGACAGGAAGCGCCCGATGGCGGTGCGCCCCGTCTCGGCCTCCTGGCGGACCCGCTCGGTCTCGGCCCGCGCCCGCTCGGCCTCGGCACGGGCGGCGGCCAGGGCGGCGGCGTTGGCGTCGGCGATGGCGGCGACCGCGGTGATCACCCCGTCCGCGTCGCGCACCGGGCTCAGCACCATTTCGCCCCGGGGCAGCAGGCCGAAGGCCGACACCGGGGTTCCGGTGAGGACGACGCGACGGACCTGCGCCTCCACCTGGGACACGATGGCCGCTGGAACGCCCAGCTCGGTCAGCTCCTTGCCGTCCGCTTCCTCCGGCAGGCGGCCGAAAGCCGCGGCAAAAGCCTGGTTGACCACGAGAAGCCGCGCGTCCAGCCCAAGCAGAGCGTGAGCGGCGCCGTTGGCGGAGACCAGAGCCTCAAGCCAGATCGCACGATCGGTCATATGACCTTCGGTTGAGTTCTTCTGGGTATACTCGGCCACAACTTCACCGCAAAAACTGAGATTAGAGCACATTTATCCGGCCACTTGCCCATCCGAGTCAAATATCACATGCAAAACTCACTTGGGACAAATTCCGTTTGAATGCGAAGAAGAACGGTCCCATTGGCCCCGGCGGGCCATGCGGGCTATAAGTCAGGTATGCTTTTCCGCCGCAAATCCCACCCCTCCAAACCCCCGGCTTCACGCCCGAAGGCCCCGCGCGCCCTGGCGGTCGCCGGCCTGCCCGTGCCCCTGGAACTGCGGGAAAGCGCCCGCGCCCGCCGGATGACCCTGCGGGTGGACGCCGGGCGCGGGCTGATCCAGGTGGTGATCCCGGTGGGCGTTCCGGAGGCGGAGGCGCTGCGCTTCGTCGGCCGGCACGACGGCTGGGTGCGGGCACGGCTGGCCGCCCTGCCGCCGCAGCTTCCCTTCGCGGACGGGGCGGTGGTGCCCTATCTGGGCGCCGACCATGTCATCCGGCACAGCCCGGACCTGCGCGGGGCGACCCGGCGCGAGGACGGCGCGATCCTGGTCGGCGGCCGGGCGGAGCATGTCGCCCGCCGGGTGCGCGACTTCCTGATGGCGGAGGCGCGGCGCGAACTGGCCGAGCGGTCACGCGCCAAGGCCGCGCTGATCGGCGCGCGGGTCGCCGCCGTCACCGTGCGCGACACCAAAAGCCGCTGGGGAAGCTGCTCGGCCACCGGGCGCCTCTCCTTCTCCTGGCGGCTGATCCTGACACCGGAGTCGGTGCTTGATTACGTGGTGGGACACGAGGTGGCGCATCTGCGCGAGATGAACCACTCCCAGCGCTTCTGGACGCTGTGCGCGCAGTTGACCGGCGACGTGCGCACGCCCCGCCTCTGGCTGAAGGCCAACGGCGCGCGGCTGCTGCGGTACGGCGAGGGGGGCTGTGAGGGGACGGGAATGGTTTCACCTGCAAATGACGGTCATGCCGAAACGCCGTGACGGGGTCGCGCGAAGCCTCTGCTAGAGTGCGCCACTCCCACCGTCCCCGGCCCGGCTCTCTCTCCATGCCCCGTCCCGATTCCCTGACCGTCCGCGTGCTGCTGACGGCGCTCGTCGCCTTCGGCCCGCTGTCCACAGACCTTTACCTGCCCTCCCTGCCCACCTTGGTCACCGTGTTCGGCACGGACATCGCCACGGTGCAGCTTACCCTGTCGGTCTTCCTCGCCGGCTTCGCGGTGTCGCAGCTCGTCTACGGACCGGTGTCCGACCGCTTCGGGCGGCGGCCAGCCCTGCTCGGCGGCATCCTCATCTATCTGGTGGCGAGTGCGGCCTGCGCGCTGACCGACGACATCGAGACGCTGATCGCCGCGCGCTTCTTCCAGGCGCTCGGCGCCTGCTGCGGCCCGGTGGTGGCGCGGGCGGTGGTGCGCGACGTCTTCGGGCGCGACCGGGCGGCGACCGTCCTGGCCTATATGGCGATGGCGATGACCCTGGCCCCCGCCGCCGGTCCCATCCTGGGCGGCGTCCTGACGGAGTGGTTCGGCTGGCGGAGCAACTTCCTGCTGCTGACCGGCTTCGCCGCGCTGATCCTGGTCGCCACCTGGACCCTGATGGGCGAGACCAACGCCAACCGCGACGAGACGGCGCTTCAGCCCGGCCGGCTGCTCGCCAACTACGCGCTGCTGCTGCGCGACCGCGGCTTCGTCGGGCAGATGCTGACGGTTGCCTTCGCCTACAGCGGCATCTTCGCCTTCATCTCCGGGTCCAGCTTCGTGCTGATCGGGCGGCTGCACCTGACGCCCGCGCAGTTCGGGGCGAGCTTCGGTGCGGTGGTGCTGGGCTACGCGGTGGGTTCCTTCCTGGCCGGGCGGCTGAGCGTGCGGCTGGGCGGGCCGCGGATGATCCGCACCGGCACGGCGGTCTCGCTGGCCGGCGGGCTGCTGGGGGTGGGGCTGGCGCTGGGCGGGGTGCTGCATCTGGCGGCGGTCATCGCCCCGGTCTTCCTCTTCCTGCTGGGCGCCGGGCTCACCCTGCCCAACGCCATGGCCGGGGCGGTCGGCCCCTACCCGATGATGGCCGGGCTGGCCTCCTCGCTGGTCGGCTTCGTGCAGATGACCGTGGCGGCGCTGATCGGCGTGGCGCTCGGCCACACCCATGCGGACAGCCAGCTTCCCATGATGACGGCGATCGGGCTGGTCGCGCTTGGCGCCGCGCTGGCCCACCGGTTCCTGGTCAGTCCTCGCGCTTGACCGAGTCCGGAATCCAGCGCAGGGCGTAGGAGAAGACGATGGTGACGCCGAGGCAGAGCGCCAGCGCCATCCCCGCCAGCAGGTAGAAGCCGGCCCCGCAGGCGATGCCCAGAGCGCCGGCCATCCAGATCAGCGCCGCGGTGGTCGCACCGCGCACCGTGGCCCCGGCGCGGAACATCACCCCGGCGCTGATGAAGCCGATGGCCTGGGCGATGCCCTGGATGACGCGGGTGGGATCCATGTCGCCCCCGCCGTTCCCCTTCCCGGCCATGCCCCAGTAAAGCTCCAGCGCAACCAGGGTGGTCACCGCCGCGCTGATGGACACCAACGTGTGGGTGCGCAGCCCCGCCGCCTTGCCCCGGATCTCGCGGTCGAGTCCCAGCGCCGCCCCGCAAACCGCCGCCGCGGCCAGCCGGGCCGCCATGTCCCAGACCGGAATGGCCGTACTCAAGTCCATGTTATTCCTCCCTATTTTTACCTTTGCGTAACGCTTGCTACTTTTTTGCGCCCAGTCGCATTTTTCACTTTAAAAGGCGGCCCGTTCGATCTATGTAACCGCAACTCGCAAGCGCACGTGCCGCTGGCCCGCCCCTCGTCCTTTTCGAGATGTGGTTATGCAACGACGTAACGCGTGATCCCCGACCGTCCCTTAAGCAAGGCGGCGTCTTGGAGGTTACGATGGTTCATGTTGTTGTGGGTGGGCGCCGGCTCACCCGTCTCCGACTCTTTCCGGTTCTGTCCCGTTCAGCTCTTCCCCGCAAGGCGACACGGCAGTCCAGTATGGGCGGCCTGAGCGCCTGACCGTCTTTTCTTTCTGACCGGTCAGCAGCGCGCGGCCGCTCCGCCCCTGCTTTTTCACAATTCGTCCGACACCTTCATCTTGCGTCCGGGAGACTGAGATGACCGATAAGATTGCGCGCTTTTTCGAAGAGCAGCGTCCGCAGACCCCGTGCCTCGTCGTCGATCTGGACGTCGTGGAAGCGAACTACCACGACCTGGAGGAAGCGCTCCCGGACGCCAAGATCTTCTACGCCGTGAAGGCCAATCCGGCGCCGGAGATCCTCGGCCTGCTGACCCGTCTGGGCTCGGCCTTCGACACCGCCAGCGTCCCGGAAATCCAGATGGTTCTGGCCGCCGGCTGCGCGCCGGAGCGCATCTCCTACGGCAACACCATCAAGAAGGAAGCGGACATCCGCCGCGCCTTCGAGCTGGGCGTGCGCCTGTTCGCCTTCGACAGCGAGGCGGAGCTGGAGAAGATCGCCCGCGCCGCCCCCGGCGCCCGCGTCTTCTGCCGCATCCTGACCTCCGGCGAAGGCGCCGAGTGGCCGCTGTCGCGCAAGTTCGGCTGCGACCTCGCCATGGCGCGGGAGCTGCTGCTGAAGGCCAAGGGCATGAACGTCGTTCCCTACGGCGTGTCCTTCCACGTCGGCTCGCAGCAGAAGGACCTGATGCAGTGGGACCACGCCATCTTCCAGGTGGCGCAGCTGTTCCGCGAGCTTGAGGTGCTGGGCGTCGACCTCGGCATGATCAACCTGGGCGGCGGCTTCCCGACCCGCTACCGCACCGACGTGCCGGAGACCACCGCCTACGGCCAGGCCATCTTCGAGTCCCTGCGCACCCACTTCGGCAACCGCCTGCCGGAAGCCATCGTGGAGCCGGGCCGCAGCATGGTCGGCAACGCCGGCATCATCGAGAGCGAGGTCGTCCTCGTCTCCCGCAAGTCGACCAACGACGTGAAGCGCTGGGTCTATCTGGACATCGGCAAGTTCAGCGGTCTCGCCGAGACGATGGACGAGGCGATCCAGTACCCGATCCAGGTGATGGGGGACGACGGGGAAGGCGACACGGAAGCGGTCGTTCTGGCCGGCCCGACCTGCGACAGCGCCGACGTGCTCTACGAGCGCGCCGAGTACAAGCTGCCGATGGACCTGAAGGCCGGCGACCGCGTGCGCATCCACGCCACGGGCGCCTACACGACGACCTACTCGGCGGTCTGCTTCAACGGCTTCGCCCCGCTCCAGCAGATCTGCATCTGATCGGGCGAGGGTTCGTTTAAAGAAAAGCCCTCCGTCCTTCGGGACGGGGGGCTTTTCTTTTGTACGCTCGCGGAATGACCAGGACCCAAACGCGAAAAGGGCCGCTCCCTTAGACAGGAGCGGCCCTTTTCCTTGCGGTCTCCCGCAGCCGTGACGGCGGCATCAAGCCTTCCAGAACGGCTTGCTGATCTCGCCTTCGACGTCGATCTGGGAAATGCCGATGTCGTGCAGCATCCGGTCGTCCAGCCGAGCCAGCTCGCGGCGGGTGATGGTGCGCTGCCGCCACAGGGCGAACGTGTCCAGAACGCTGTCCAGCACATACGCCACCGGAGCAGGGCGCAGGGTACGGCCGGCGGGGGCCGTGCGCAGAGCGATTGCCATGGTGGTCATCCTATCTTTGAAGGTCCCGAGGGGGCCTGCCGGAAGTGGCCGCCGCGCCCTCGCTTTGTGAGAAAGAATATTGCTCATCCCGCGCAAACCCGCCACCGCCATGTGGGTATGAGAGCCGTGAGCTTTCTCGATAGCTGTCGTAGGAATATCACCGATGCAAGAATAATGGACGAATGCACAGCTTTTGGGCGCCACAAATTGTGCAGTTCACCAACAAACCGGGTTTGAAACGGAGCGCTGGACAGCCGCCGCGGGGCGTCCTACCTCTGGTCCCGACTGTCGTCCGACACCGAGTTCTTCCCATGATCGACACCATCGCCTTCGACGGCGACGACACGCTGTGGCACAACGAGTCCCTGTTCTCGATGACGCAGGACCGCTTCCGCGCGCTGCTCGCCAACCACTTGGCCGATCCCGCGGACATCGACCGGCGGCTGTTGCAGGCCGAGCGCGAGAACCTCCGCGTCTACGGCTACGGCATCAAGGGCTTCGTCCTGTCGATGATCGAGACGGCGGTGGACCTGACCGACGGGCGCATCGGCGGGCGGGACATCCAGAGCCTCGTCGAGTTCGGCAAGGCCATGCTGGAACACCCGGTCGACCTGCTCGACGGGGTGCAGGAGGTGGTGGAGGGGCTGTCCGGGCGCTACCGGCTGCTGCTCGTCACCAAGGGCGACCTGTTCGACCAGGAAAGCAAAATCGCCCGCTCCGGCCTCGCCGGGAAGTTCGACGCCATCGAGATCGTCAGCGAGAAGGACCCGGCCACCTACCGCCGCCTGCTCGACCGCCACGGGGTGGACCCGGCGCGCTTCGTCATGGTGGGCAATTCCGTGCGGTCGGACATCCTGCCCGTGCTGGCCGTCGGCGGCCACGCCGTCCATGTGCCGTACCACGTCACCTGGGCGCACGAGGTCGCCGAGCCGCCCACCGAGAATTACCGCCGCATCGACAGCCTGCACGGCCTGCCGCCGCTGCTCGCCGCCTGGTGAATGGACCCTGGTGAAAGGGAGACCGTGATGAGCTTCGCCCTGCTGACCGACCCCGCCCGCCCCGGCGTGGAGCCTGAGACCGGCGGTCCGGCCGCCGACCGCGTCCTGTCCGGCGCGCCGGTCTTCACCACCTGGAACGAGTACGAGTCGGCGGACGGCAAGCGCTTCGCCGGGGTCTGGCGCTCCACCCCCGGCTCCTGGCGGATCGTCTACGACGAGTGGGAGTATTGCGAGATCCTGGAAGGGACCAGCGTCATCAGCCACGCCGACGGCCGCCGCTGGACGGTCGGCCCCGGCGACCGCTTCACGCTGGAGCCGGGCTTCGAGGGCGTGTGGGAGGTGCTGGAGGCCACGACGAAGCGCTATGTTGTCATTCTTCCCTGAGGGGCAGTTCATCTGCACTCGGCCATTTTAACCCTCTCCCCAGAGGGGAGAGGGAACACCAAGCGCTTCAGCCGCGCTCCCCGAACAGGTGGACGGCGCCCAGGTCGGCGCGGTTCAGCACGACCACCGCCTTGCGCCCGATCTCCACGGCCAGCACGGCGAGCGCCAGGATCGACACCACCAGGACGATCCGCGCGATGTCGCGCGCCCAGGCGCGCCGCTTGCGCCGCCGGGCCGCCAGATGGGCAGCCAGCTTTTGCCGCAACGCGCTGCCGCGCCGCCCATAGCCGCGCGACCAGCCCCAGCCGCCCGCCGCGGGCGGCGGGTCGTCCGGCGCCATGTCCGGCGTGGGCGTGGTGGGAACAGGCAGTCCGGCGCCGCCCACAGGCGGCGAATCGGCGTCAGTCGCAGTGGTCGGTTTGGCGGTCGCGCCGGGCGGGTCGGTCGCGGTCACGGCGGTCATCCTGCGGCGGAGGAACGGTCGATGGGCCGTTATCTACGCCCTTTTCATGAAAGCGCAACACGCCGGGCCCCGGCGCCCGGAAAGGCCACATGGAAACCAGCGGGGCCGCGATTGAATGCCGCACCCCGCCTCTGCCGCCTCAGCGCCGGCCGCGCGGATCGCGGCTCAGGCCCTTGGCCTCCAGCTCCGCCAGATACTCCGCCCACAGACGATCCTGGTCCTCGCCCAACTCGTACAGCAGCTTCCACGAGTAGATGCCGCTGTCGTGCAGGTCGTCGAAGACGATCCGCAGGGCGTAATGGCCGATCGCCTCCAGGCTCATGATGCCGACATGGCGGCGGGCCGAGACGGTCTGCTTCTGGCCGGGGCCGTGGCCCTGCACCTCGGCGCTGGGGCTGTGGACGCGCAGGAACTCCGCCGGGTAGGAGAAGGTCACGCCGTTGTCGAAATCGACCTCCAGCCGCTTCTCCTCCTTCTTCAGCCGGACTTCCACCGGCCAGTGCTTGGTGCCGAAGGCGTCCGACGCGAATTGCTCGTCGGACATCAGGCCGCCCCCGGCTTCCCGTCGAGGCTGCGGGCCTCGTCGATCAGCATGATCGGAATGCCGTCGCGGATCGGATAGGCCAGCCCGGCGCGGTCGCTGATCAGCTCGGCGCGCTCGGCGTCGTAGCGCAGCGGCCCCTTGGTCAGCGGGCAGACGAGGATCTCCAGAAGCTTCGGATCGACGCGCGCCTGCGTCTTGCCGTCGGCGGGCGTGTCGTCGTGGGGATGGGCGCTCATGGATCGGGCCTCGCAGTCGGAAAGTGCAGTGTCGGTCGAAGGGAACGGTCAGTGACGCAGCGCGTTGCCGCCGTCGCCCTCATGGCCGTCGAGAATGGCCATCTCGACCAGGGCGATCAAGAGCTTCGCGCGCTCCGGCAGGTCCGGCGTCTCCAGAAGGGCCTGCTTTTCGCTGGGCGAGAAGGGGCAGATCATCGCCAGCGAGGTGACCAGCCGCTCGTCCGGCGTGCCGTCGATGGCCTTCCAGTCGACCGACAGCCCCTGCATCTTGAAATAGCCCTTTAGCCCGGCCAGCAGGCGGGGGCGGTCCAGTCCGCAGCCGTCGGCCCCGCCGCGCTCCAGCGGGTCGATCAGGTCGCCGGCGAAGCGGTCCCAATCCGCGGCGACGCGGCGGTAGCCACGCTGCCCCTCCAGCTCCCGCATGATGGCGAAGCGGCTGACCCCGGTCAGGGTGATGATGTAGCGGCCGTCCTCGGTCTCGGCGAAGCTGGTGATGCGTCCGGCGCAGCCGGTGCCGTAGACCGCCGGCTCGCGCAGGCGGCAGGCCGGATCGGTCGGCTGGACCATACCGATCATGCGGTCGCCGGCCAGCGCGTCCTCGACCATCGCGAGGTAGCGCGGCTCGAAGATGTTCAGCGGCAGACGCCCGCGCGGCAACAGCAGAACCCCCGCGAGCGGGAAGATCGGGAGCTGCCGCGGCAAGCGGTCCGGTGACGGGTCGATGGGGTTCCGGCTCATGCGACGAATATAGAACCCCCGATCACGGCGAACAGAGCGCCCACGAACAGAGCGACGGCGAACGAAGCGGCCTCCAGCGAAACAGACTCGAACAAGACAGACTTGCGGCCCGGAGGTGCCCCCGGGCCGCAGGCCTCCGTGATCAGCGGAACAGGATCGAGGACAGGCGGCGGCGCGTCTGGATCGTCAGCGGGTCGGTCGGGCCGAAGGCCTCGAAGAACTTGACGAGCTGCTTGCGGGCGGCCTCGTCGTTCCAGGTGCGGTCGCGGCGCACCAGCTCCAGAAGTTCGTCCACCGCGGCCTCGCGCTTGCCGGCGGCGAACAGCGCGAGCGCGAGGTCGAAGCGGGCCTCGTGGTCGTCCTGGTTGTGGGCGACCTTCTCCATCAGCTCCGGGATCGGGCCGGCGTTGGCGGCCTGCTCGGCGACCTCCAGCGCGCTGCGCACCGCAGCGATCTCCTTGTCCTTGGCGATCGGATCCGGCACCTTGTCGAGCATCTGCTTGGCGCGGGCCAACTCGTCGTTGACGATCAGGCAGCGGACCAGCCCGGCGTAGGCCACGGCGTTCAGGTTCTCCGGATCGGCCTGCAGGATCTCGCCGTAGATCTCCGAGGCGGTCTGGGTGTCGCCGGCCTCCAGCGCCTCCTTGGCCTGGGCCAGCGCCTCCTCCAGGATGTCGCCCTCGCCGCCGCCCGCGGCGCCGGCCAGCTTCAACAGCTTCTCCACGAAGGCCTTCACCTGCGACTCCGGCAGGGCGCCCATGAAGCCGTCCACCGGACGCCCCTGGAAGAAGGCGTAGACCGCCGGGATCGACTGCACGCGGAGCTGCGAGGCGATCATCGGGTCCTTGTCGGTGTCGATCTTGACCAGCCGCACCTTGCCCTTCGCGGCCAGCACCGTCTTTTCCAGGATCGGGCCGAGCTGCTTGCACGGGCCGCACCAGGGCGCCCAGAAATCGACGATCACCGGCACGGACTGCGACGCCTCGATGACGTCGGCCATGAAGGCGCGGTCGCTGCTGTCCTTGATCAGGTCACCGGCGGCGGGGGCGGCACCGGCGGCGACGGGCTTGTTGGCGGGCGGAATGGAGAACATGGCGGTCACGTATCCCTTTGCGATCTCGCGTGATAGATGAGCGCACGGGGCGCGTTAAGCAAGCGTCGGCTGAGAGTCCGGCGGCTCCTCGCCGAAGGGCACGATCAGCGGCTCGTGCCCGCCGGCCCGGAGGAAGCGCAGCAGGTCCGCGGCGGCGATGGCCGTGGTGCGGTCGTTCAGCAGCGGGTGGTAGTTCAGCGGGTCGTGGGCCAGCATCTGCTCCTGCAGCACCACCCTCACCCGCCGCTCGCGGTCGTTGACCACCGAGAAGGGCGTGACCGAGCCGGGCCGCACGCCGAGATGCCGCCACAGCCGGTCGGCCGAGGCGAAGGACAGCCGCGCCGACCCGATCACCTTGTCGAAGCGGTTCAGCTCCACCCGCGCGTCCTCCAGCGCGACGACCAGCCAGTGCTGCTCCTTCTTGTCCTTCAGGAACAGGTTCTTGCAATGGCCGCCGGGCAGCGCGCCGCGCAGCGCCTTGCTCTCCTCCACCGTGTGCAGCGGCGGGTGGCGGTGGGTCACGGTGCGGATGCCGAGCGCCGCGAGATGCTCCAGGAGCTGCTCCGGGCTCGTCGGCAGCGGCTCCTCGGCCCTGCCCTCGGGGGTGTCGCGGGTGTCCATGGCGCCATCTTTAGCGGCGCCGGAAACATTCGTCCGGGAAAATCCGTCCGGGCGCCCGAGAAAAGTGAAACATGACGCTTGCATTGCGCCGATCCATGAGTATAGTCCGCCGCACGCCGCCGGATGGCACCGACACAAGGGTCCGAACGGCAGCGAAACGGAGCGCGGGCGTAGCTCAGGGGTAGAGCACAACCTTGCCAAGGTTGGGGTCGAGGGTTCGAATCCCTTCGCCCGCTCCATTTTCCTGACGGAGGCGGTGATCCTCCAGGCGGGAAGCAAGACAGTGAATGGAAAGGCTGGACCTTCGGGTGCCGGCCTTTTTCGTTTTGCCCTTCCGGCTGTGCCCGTTCCCCGCGCGTTGCGCTTGCGCAACCAACGCCACCGCTTCTGCAACCGAGTCTGCGCCGCCGCCCTCAGCCGGCCGCAAGCGGCTTTCCCTCTCCTAGCGTTCCCATTCCCTACCAACGCAGCCATACAGAGGCCGCCCCGCCAAAGAACGCAATCTGGGCGAGCATAAATCCGAGATGATCATGCATTTGTAGGTCATTTTCCCTGCACATGCCCCATATGACCGCGTGAATAAATTTACTTGCCGGCAACCTACTTGCGTATGACCCCCGGAAGGACTAAGCTTCAAACACGAAACAAATAGAACTTATATCCGATTAGGGTTGTATGCACCATGGATGGTCCGGTCGCGTCGGACGGGCTGAGCCCGTGATTTCCCCGGACAGGACGTTCCTGTCCGGCCGGCGTCCGCCGCTCCGGCAACACCGGCCCTCCCCCGCCTGATCGTCACCGGCTCCGCTGTCGTCGCGCCGCGACCGGCGGTGCCGCTGGTCGCGCTCCCAAGCCCCGCTTCGTACAGCCCAGACGGCAATCCATCCAGACGACGAGAGGTCCCTCCCATGGCTATGCAACGCTACATCGTGAATTTTCCGCGCCTGTCCCCGGACATGCTGGAGATTTGGAAGACGGTCCCCAGCAGCATCGCGTCCGACGTGCAGAACCGCTGCCAGAGCATGGACGCCCGGATCAAGCCCTGCGCCCCGGGCATGCGCATCTGCGGGCAGGCCCGCACCGCCGTGTCGATGCCGGGCGACAACAGCATGCTGTTGACCGCCTGCAGCCTGGCCGAGCCGGGCGAGGTGGTGGTGGTCGCCGGCGCCGGGCTGGAGGAGGTGGCGCTGGCCGGCGAATGGGTGGTCCGCGGCTGCAAGTCGCGCGGATTGGGCGGTCTGGTGATCGACGGCTCCGTCCGCGATCTTCAGGAAATCCGCACCATCGGCTTCCCGGTCTTCGCCAAGGGCTCGGTGCCGCGCGGCCCGCACAAGTCCTTCGGCGGCAAGATGGACGTCCCGGCCGGCGTCGGCGGCATGGTGGTCAACCCGGGCGACCTCGTCATCGGCGACGACGACGGCGTGACCGTGGTGCCGCTTGCCGCGATGGACGAGGTGCTGAAGCGCTGCCTGGAGCTGATGGCCAAGGAAAAGGTGTGGTCGCAGCAGCTCGATGCCGGCAAGTCGCTGATGGAGGTGCTGGGCGTGCCGGAACCGGAGATCGTCGAAACGCCCACCCTGCGCTGATCCCCGGCATCCGCCGGGCCACGCGCGCCGGCGAACCGCACAGCCCTTCGAGCCGCCCCCAAAGACCGGTTTCCACCGCCATGACGCTCATCTTTCAAATCGTGCTGCCGATGTTCGTCCTGGTCGCGCTCGGCTTCTACGCCGGGAAATCGGGCAATTTCAGCAACACGGCGGCTCAGGGGCTGTCGCGCTTTCTCGGCATCTATGCGCTGCCGGCGCTGCTCTTCGCGGCGATGGCCAAGGCGAAGATCCCCGATCCCATCGAATGGGGCTTCGTGGCGTCCTTCTTCGTCGCGGCCTTCATCATCTTCGCGCTGGGCGCCGCCTGGATGCTGTCGATCCGGCGGCGGGACGAGGCGGCGATCGGCGGCTTCGCCCCCTCCTTCTCGTCCATCGGCCTGCTCGGCGCGCCGATCCTGATGGACGCCTACGGATCGTCGGTGGCCATCCCGGTGATGCTGCTGATCCTGTTCCAGTCGCCGCTGCTCTTCACCACGGCGACGATGATCGCCGAGGCGCAGCGGACGGCGGGCGGCCGGCCGGTCGCCGCCGCGGTCAACGCCGTCAAGGCGACCCTGCTCAGCCCGATGATCCTGTCCATCGTCGTCGGCATGGGCTTCAACCTGACCGGCGTCCATGTGCCGGACGCGGTCATGAAGGCGGCGGACTACGCCGCGGCCACCGTGCTGCCCTGCGCCTGCTTCACGCTGGGCACCTCCCTGTCCTTCGGGAAGCTGTCGGGCAAGTTCGGCCAGGCGCTGGTCCTGGCGGTAATGAAGACGGTCCTCCATCCGGTGCTGACCTGGGTGCTGGCGGTGGAGGTCTTCCACCTGCCGCCGGACTGGCTGGCGCCCGCCGTGACCGCGGCGGCGCTGCCCATCGGCGTCAATGTCTACGCCTTCGCTGAGCGCTACCAGACCGGGCGTGAGCTGGTGTCGATGTCGCTGCTGCTGTCCACCCTGATGTCCCCGATCTCGATTTCCGTCGCCTTCATGGTGGCGATGGGCTGACACGGTCATTTCGACGCAGGCGGCTTTCATTATGCGTCCATTTGACGCTCGTCATGCACGCCTGAGCGCGCGGAACTCCAAGGAACCACGCCAGATAGAAAGCATTCGTCGAAAATCACTGTGATTTCCAGCTATCGAGGGCGGTTAGGACGATTGATGCACGAATAGAGACTCTGTATCTTCCACTTTGAAGCGTCAAATGCGCTTCCATCAGGTCGATTTGACAGCGTTGGGTCTATGAACCGCTCCTTTTTGCGAGAAAGACGACCGAACTCCGCCGCCGCACCGGCGGCGGGATCGGCTACCCACGAAGACAGACATACTGAAGTATGCACTCATCCTGCTCAAGGACAGGACGGCTCTTCGTTTCGTTCATGACCCGCAAATTTCAATGCCGTCAAAATCAATGACCGTCGATCTTTACGAGAATTTCAGAAAAGGAGGCCCAGCCTGTGTCCGCATCGGGACGGGCGGGAACTCCCGGGACCCCACCGCGTCCGCGGCCACGGGGGTCTTCCGCAATACCGCAGGAAAGAAGGGCATCCAGATGATCATTCGCAGCAAGTTCCTGGCGCTGGCGACCGGGACCCTGGCGCTGGCCATGTCGACGACCGCTCTGTCGACGGCCCGGGCCGCCTATCCGGAGAAGCCGATCACCGTGGTCGTCGCCTACGACGCCGGCGGGTCGACCGACGTGACCGCGCGCCTGCTGGCTCCCTTCATCGAGAAGCATCTGGGCGGCACCCGGATCGAAGTGGTGAACAAGCCGGGCGCCGGCGGCGAGATCGGCTTCGCGGCCATCGCCGACGCAGCACCCGACGGCTACTCCATCGGCTTCTGCAACACGCCGAACATGGTGTCGATCCCGATCGAGCGTCAGGCCCGCTTCTCGGCGGACCGGCTGGACCCGCTGGTCAACGTCGTCGACGATCCCGGCGTGTGGAGCGTTCCCGGCGACAGCACCTTCAAGACGCTGAAGGACGTCGTGGAGCACGCCAAGGCCAACCCGAACACCGTCACCGTCGGCACCACCGGCGTGGGTTCGGACGACCAGCTCGCCATGCTGCTGGTGCAGCGCCAGGCGGGCGTGCAGTTCACCCATGTGCCCTTCTCCGGCTCCGCCGCCAACTACAAGGCGATGCTCGCCAAGAAGATCCAGATCAGCGGCCAGAACCTCGGCGAGGGGCTGCGCGGCCAGGCCACCGACCAGATCCGCGTGCTGGGCGTGATGAGCAAGGAGCGCTGGAAGGCCGCTCCGGACATCCCGACCTTCGCGGAGCAGGGCTACCCGGTGCTGATGGCCTCGCTGCGCGGCGTCTGCGCGCCGAAGGGCCTGCCCGCCGATGTCCGAGCCAAGCTGGTGGACGCCGTCACCAAGGCCGCGACCGATCCGGAGTTCGTGGCGAAGGCCGAGGCCAAGGAGACCTTCCAGCCGCTTCGCGTCCTCAGCCCCGACGCCTTCGCGGCGGAGCTGAAGCAGCTCGACACCGAACTGAAGTCGCTGTGGCAGTCGTCGCCCTGGCTGAAGTGATCCGGGGCTGAAGCGACCCGGGCGGGCTGGTCCGTCCGGGTCCGGCCCGTCCCCGCAACCGCCCGCCGCCGGCCGCCGGCTGGTGTCGGTGCGGTTCCAGCCCCCCATGACCATCCGGCTGACCATCCGGCGCCAACGGACCGGCCATTGGCTGAAGCAGGTGCTCCATGACTTTCCTCAATCACCTCCACATTCCCACCAAAATGGGAATCCCGGCGGCGACAGCGATCCTGGGCATGCTTGCCATCGCGTTGCTCGGCGGCTCCGCCATCACGGAACAGTCACGCCTGCTGGACACGCTGTTCAACCGCTCCTTCACGCGGGAAGCGGACGTCCAGGCGTTGACCGACACGCTGACCGTCGCCCACGCCGGCCTTTACCGGACGGTGATCCTCAGCACCGCCAACGCCTCCCCCAAGGCGGTCGAGGATGAATCGAAGGCGCTGACCGAACAGCTCTCCAGGCTGAAGGTCCAGGCGGACAAGATGAAGGGCCAGTCGGCCGCGACCGAGGAGGAGGGGCATATCCTCCAGCGCTTCGGCTCCGACACCGCCGCCTACCAGGCGAAGGTGACCAGCTTCCTCGACCTGCTGAAGATGGGCGTCGATCCGCTCGACTTCCTGCAGGAGGTCCAGGCGGCCTACGGGCGGCTGAACGGCACCTCCCGCGATTACCTGACCTACCAGCGCCAGCAGTCGGCCGACGCCTACGCCAACGTGAACGCATCGGTCGACGCGACCACCCAGGCCTTCATCGCCTCGGCGATCGTCGCCCTGCTGATCACGGTGGGCGTCGCGCTGTTCATCGGCTTCAACATCGCCCGTCCGGTGGTCCGCCTGACCACGGTGATGGAGCGGCTGGCCCAGGGCCGGCTGGAGGACGAGGTGCCCGCCGCCGAGCGCGGCGACGAGATCGGCCAGATGGCCCGCACCGTCCGCGTCTTCAAGGAGAACGCGCTGCGCGTCCAGGAGATGGCCCGCGAGCAGGAGGCCATGCGCACCCGCGCCGCCGAGGAGCAGCGCCGGGCCATGAACAGCCTCGCCGCCGACCTGGAGGCGTCGGTCAAGGCGATGATGGGCGAGGTGGTGCGCTCCGCCGACTCCATGCGCGGCGAAGCCAACGTCATGCTGGAGAACGCCCGCCAGACCAGCCACCACAGCGACTCGGTCGCCCACTCCGTGCAGGAGGCCACCAGCGAGGTGGAGAGCGTCGCCGCCGGCGCCGAGCAGCTCCGCGCCTCCATCGACGAGATCACCCGCTCCATCACCCAGTCGACCCAGCTCGCCCGCGGCGCGGTGGACGAGGCCGGGCGGACCGACTCCATCGTCCAGGGCCTCAGCGAGGCCAGCCGGAAGATCGAGGAGGTGGTCGGCCTCATCAACAACATCGCCGGCCAGACCAACCTGCTGGCGCTGAACGCGACCATCGAGGCCGCCCGCGCCGGCGAGGCCGGCAAGGGCTTCGCCGTGGTGGCGCAGGAGGTCAAGAGCCTCGCCAACCAGACCGCCAAGGCCACCGACGAGATCGGCGCGGAGATCGCGGCGGTGCAGGCGGCGACGACCGCGGCGGTCAACGCCATCCGCGCCATCGTCAACACCATCCGGCAGGTGGACGAATCGCTCAGCACCGTCGCCGCGGCGGTGGAGGAGCAGGACGCCGCCACCCGCGACATCAGCGAGCGCTCGCAGCGCGCCGCCACCGACACGGTGGCCGTTCTCCAGGAGATGCGGCTGGTGCAGCAGGCGGCGGAAACCACCGGCCATTCCGCCGGCGCCGTCCAAACCACGACGGAGGAGCTGTCGCGCAGCTTCAACCGGCTGGACAACGAGATCGAAGCCTTCATCACCCGCATCACCGCAGCCTGACCCGTCGGGACACCGCCCATCAAAAAGGCCCCTCTTCCGCGTGGAAGAGGGGCCTTTTTATGCGGCCCGTCCGGTTCGGATGTCCCGGATCACGTCAGCCTGATCACTTCAACCAGGGGAACTCGCGCCAGAGGTTGCGGAAATCGCCGTCCAGCTCCTTCAGCTCCGCGGTGAAGGCCTCCGAATCGAGGATGCGCAGCGGCTGGTAGGTGTCGCGGGCCTTGCTCTGGAACTCCGGGTCGTTGGCGGCCTTGGTCACCGCGTCGATCAGCTTGGCGCGGATCTCCGGCGGCAGGCCCTTCGGCGCGCCGACACCGCGCAGCGACGCCATGGTGATGTTGTAGCCCAGTTCCTTGAAGGTCGGCAGGTCGGGCGCCATGTCCCAGCGCTGCGTGCTCATCACGCCGAGGATGCGGATGTTGTCGCCGCCGGCCTTGCCGCGCAGCCCCTCACCGAGATTCTGGCCGCAGATCTGGGTGTGGCGGCCGAGCATGGAGCGGTAGTTCTCCGCGCTGCCCGGAAACGGCACATGGGTGAAGCGGACGTTGGACTGCCGCTGCAGCAGCAGCATGGCGAGATGGTCGTCCGACCCGACGCCGGTGGAGCCCAGCGTGATGGTGTTCGGGTTGGCCTTGGCCTGGGCGACCAGATCCTCCACCGTCTTGTAGGGGCTGTCGCCATGCACCGTCATGATGCCCGGGTCGTCGACGACGTTGACCAGCGGGTCCAGCCGGTCGAGCGTGAAGCGGGCGTTGCGTTCGATCGGGATGGTGACGACGTTCGGCGTGTTGATGAAACCGATGGTGTAGCCGTCCGGCGTGGCGTCGGCGATGGCGGCGAAGCCGATCTCCCCCCCGGCGCCGCCGCGGTTCATCACCACGATCCGCGCGCCGCCGCCCAGGTATTTTTCGATGAAGGGCGCCAGCATGCGCGCGGTCACGTCGGTCGATCCGCCGGCCCCGTAGGCGACGATCATGGTGATCGGCTTCTCCGGGTAGGCGGCCTGGGCCGCCGTCGCACCCAACAGCAGGGCGCAGGAGGTCAGAAGGCTGGAAAAGAAACGTCTGGCTTTCATGGTCGGCTCCGCCAAATGCTGCCGCCCGATTACCACAACGGAGCGCCGCCAAGGAGCGCACCCGCGGCATCGGTTGCACAATTCATAGTAACACGATTTTTTGTACACTATAGTATTTATGGCGCAACCATAATGAGAGCGCCGGACACAGCGTCGCACCGGCTGGCATCACCGCAGGACGACGGCGAAACGGCCTTTCCATTTGGGAAAGGCCGTTCGGTCTGGCTCCGTCACACAGGGATGCGGGTCAGTTGATCGGTTCGGCGCGGTTGCCGAACAGGGCGCGCAGCTTGCGCCCGATCGCCGCCACCAGCAGGCCCTGGTTGCCGCCCTCCGGCTTGGGAAACCAGTCCGGCTCCTCGGCCTGGATGCGGCGAACCACCGTCAGGAACGCCTCGACCACCAGCGGGTCGAAGTCCTTGCCCGCCCGCTCGGCGATCCAGGCAATGGCATGCTCCACCCCCCAGGCCTTGCGGTACTGGCGGTCGGTGATCAGGGCGTCGAACACGTCGGCCACGGCCATGATCCGCGCCGACACCGGGATGGCGCCGCCGCGCAGCCCTTCCATGTAGCCCGACCCGTCGTAGCGCTCGTGGTGGTAGCGGGCGATCTCCGCGGCGATCGACAGCAGGCTGCGCCCGCGCAGCGGCAGCGCCGCCTCGCTGAGGATGCGGTGGCCGATCAGCGTGTGGCGCTGGATGGCGGCCATGTCGTTGTTGGCCAGCTCGCCGGGAATGCCCAGCGTCTCGTCCGACACGCTCAGCATGCCGACGTCGTGCAGCAGGGCTGCCAGCCCGACCTTCTCCGCCAGTTCGTCGTCCAGTTCGTCGGCGAAGCGGCCGTGGACGCGCAGCTCGCGCGCGATGTCGCCGACCAGCCGCTCAATGCGCTGGAGATGGCCGGCGGCGGCGTTGTCCTTGTATTCGGCGAGCGACCCCATGGCGAGGACGGTGGCCTTCTGGGCGGTGTTCAGCTCCTCGAACAGCAGGGCGTTCTCGAAGGCGATGGAGCATTTGTTGCGGAACAGCTCCAGCAGCTGCCACTCGCGCGCGGTGCCCTCGTTGTTGTGGCCCTCGACATAGATCATGCCGATGATCCCGCCATGGGCGCGCAGCCGCAGGGCGCAATAGCCCGGCTCCACGATGGTCTCGGAACTCGGGCTCAGCCGCTCCAGCGCCGCGGCGACGTTGGGCTCGCCCAGCTCGGCGACGTCCACGTCCTTCCATTTGGCGAAGCGCCCGGTGGAGGCGCGCACGCGGATGCGGCGGTCGCGCGGCAGCGTGTCGCCCTGGATGCACAGCAGGGCGTGCCGCCCGATGCCCAGCAGCCCAACGACGCGCGGCAGGATGTTGGGGAACAGCACGTCCGGGGTGCGCATCTCCAGCAGGCCGGTGGTCGCCACCAGCATGCGGGCCAGCGCCTTGCGCCCGGCCGCCTGGGTCTGCAGGTTGAGGAAGGCGCGCAGCCGCGGGACCACCGCGGTGCGCAGCGTGCGCGCCGTCAGCCCGTCTTTCAGGCGGTAGTCGCTGACATCGTGCCCCTCCACCACCTCCTCCTCCGGCGCCCGCTCGGGATGGGCGGTGCAGACCAGGATGCGGACGCGGCTGTTCCCCAGATCCTTGCGGATGTGGTCGATGAGGCCGAGCCCTTCCGGCACCCCAGCCGCCGCGGGATCCAGCACCGGCTCCAGAAGGACGGCGGCGGTGCTGGGGTTGCGGTACAGCGCCTCGCGCGCCTCGGCGGCGGTGGCGGCGGTCAGCACCGTCACCGGCGCCCCGTCCAACGCGAAGCCGTCGAGCGCGGCGCGCGTCAGCCCGGCCAGCGCCGGGTCGGGATCGACCACGAGGACGTGCAGGCGGGGCTTGGCGGGCGGAACCGGGGGAGCCTCCGGCAGGCGGGCGTCGTCGCTGGGCATGATCGTCTCGATGGTTGCGCTCAGGAAGCGCGACGGCATGGAAAATACGCCCACTTCCGCACTCATTCAACTTTCATCGATTTGGACATGAAGCCCGCTCCGTAATAACCGCCTCTTCCGGTTACGCCCCTCCGCCTGTTGCCTGTCGCGGCAAATCGGCTACCCTCTGCCTACAACGGCGGCCAACCGCCGCAAAAAATCAGGGAAGGATTGGAGCGATGGCTCTCAGGGCCGAACAGCTCAAGGACGAGCTGACCGAAGAGGTCGTGCGGCAGGTTCGCGAGCGGCTGGGCCGCAGCCGCGCGGCACCGGCGGAGCGCTTCGTACGGCAGTTCTACGACAACGTCCCGCCCGACGACATCATCCAGGCTCCGGCGGAGCAGCTTTACGGCGCCGCCCTCGCCATGTGGCAATGGGGCCAGCAGCGCGAGGCGACCGACCGCGCCAAGGTCCGCGTCTACAATCCCCGGGTCGAGGAGCATGGCTGGCAGTCCCACCGCACGGTGGTGGAGATCGTCAACGACGACATGCCCTTCCTCGTCGACTCGGTGACCGCGGAGCTGAACCGCCAGGGGCTGACCGTCCATCTGGTCATCCACCCCGTGGTGCGGGTCAAGCGCGACGCCGACGGCCAGCTCGTGGAGATGTACGAGCCGGCGGCGGCCCCCACCGACGCGGCCCCCGAATCCTTCATGCATGTCGAGGTTGGCGCGGTCACCGGCGCCGCCGCGCTGGACCAGGCCCGCGAGGGGCTGGAGCGGGTGCTGGCCGACGTGCGCGCCGCCGTCGCCGACTGGCGGGCCATGCGCGAACAGGTGCGCGCCGCCATTGTGGAGGCCGACTGCGCCCGCGCCGCCGTCCCGGCCATCATCCCGGACGACGAGGTGGACGAGGCCAAGGCCTTCCTGTCCTGGGCCGACGACGACCATTTCACCTTCCTCGGCTACCGCGAATACCGCTTCGAGAGCGGCGCCGACGGGGCGGACTCCTCGCTGGGGCTGGTCGCCGGCAGCGGGCTCGGCATCCTGCGCGACGACTCCGTCACCGTCTTCGACGGTCTGCGCAACTACGCCACCCTGCCGCCCGACGTGCGCGACTTCCTGCGCAACCCGCGCGTCCTGATGGTGACCAAGGGCAACCGCCCCTCCCCCGTGCACCGCGCGGTGCCGATGGACGCCTTCCTCATCAAGCGCTTCGACGCCGAGGGGCGGATCATCGGGGAGCGGCTGGTCGCCGGCCTCTTCACCTCCGTCGCCTACAACCGCAGCCCGCGCGAGATCCCCTACCTCCGCCGCAAGGTCGCGGAGGTGATGGAACTGGCCGGCTTCGACCCGCAGGGCCATGACGGCAAGGCGCTGCTGCACATCCTGGAGACCTACCCGCGCGACGAGCTGTTCCAGATCCAGGTGCCGGAGCTGCTGGACATCGCCGTCGGCATCCTGCACCTGCAGGAACGCCAGCGGCTGGCCCTGTTCGTGCGCAAGGACCCGTTCGAGCGCTTCGCCTCCTGCCTCGTCTACGTGCCGCGCGACCGCTACGACACCACGCTGCGCCGGCGCATCCAATCCATCCTGGAGGCCGCCTACGACGGCACCTGCACCGGCTTCACCACGCAGCTGACCGAAAGCGTGCTGGCCCGCCTGCATTTCATCATCCGGACCGAGCCGGGCCGCGTGCCCGCCGTCGACGCCACCGATCTGGAGGCGCGGCTGGTCCAGGCGTCGCGCGGCTGGGACGACCATCTGCGCGACGCGCTGGTCGAGGCCCACGGCGAGGAGCAGGGGCGCACCCTGTTCCGCCGCTACGCCGACGCCTTCCCCACCGCCTACCGCGAGGAGTTCAACGCCGAGGCCGCGGTCTTCGACATCGAGCGGATCGAGAAGGCGACGGCCCAGGGCACGCTGGGCATCAACCTCTACCGTCCGCTGGAGGCCGAAGGGGACGAGCTGCACGTCAAGATCTACCACGAAGGCCGCCCGGTGCCGCTGTCCGACGTGCTGCCCATGCTGGAGCACATGGACCTGAAGGTGATCACCGAGGCACCCTTCGAGATCGCCATCGCCGGCCACGCCGCCCCGGTGTGGATCCACGACTTCACCGCGCGCTCCCAGAACGGGCTGCCCATCGACTGCGCGATGGTGAAGGAGAAGTTCCAGGACGCCTTCGCCGCCGTCTGGGACGGCCGGATGGAGGATGACGGCTTCAACCGCCTCGTCCTTCGCGCCGGTCTGACCGCGCGGGAGGTGACGGTGCTGCGCGCCTACGCCAAGTATCTGCGCCAGGCCCGCATCCCCTATGGGCAGGACGTGGTGGAAAGCACGCTGGCCGGCCATCCGGCCATCGCGCGCAAGCTGGTCGCCCTGTTCCACAGCCGCTTCGACCCGGCCCGCCGCCCGCAGAACGATCCGGGGCTGGCCGCGGAGATCGAACGCGCGCTCGACGGGGTGAAGAACCTGGACGAGGACCGCATCCTGCGGCGCTTCCTCAACCTGCTGTGCAACACGCTGCGCACCAACGCCTATCAGAACGGCGCGGACGGGAGGCCCAAGACCTACCTCTCCTTCAAGATCGACAGCCGCCACATCGACGACCTGCCGCTGCCCCGCCCGATGGTCGAGGTGTTCGTCTACAGCCCGCGGATGGAGGGCGTCCATCTGCGCGGCGGCAAGGTGGCGCGCGGCGGCATCCGCTGGTCCGACCGGCGCGAGGATTTCCGCACGGAGATCCTCGGGCTGATGAAGGCGCAGATGGTCAAGAACACCGTCATCGTGCCGGTCGGCTCCAAGGGCGGCTTCGTGGTCAAGCGCCCGCCGCCGCCGTCCGCCGGGCGCGAGGCGGCGCTGGCCGAGGGCATCGAGTGCTACAAGACGCTGATGCGCGGCCTGCTCGACATCACCGACAACCTCGACGCCGAGGGCGCGGTGGTGCCGCCGCCCGAGGTGGTCCGCCACGACGAGGACGACCCCTATCTGGTGGTCGCCGCCGACAAGGGCACGGCGACCTTCTCCGACATCGCCAACTCGGTGTCGGTGGACCACGGCTTCTGGCTGGGCGACGCCTTCGCGTCGGGCGGCTCCGCCGGCTACGACCACAAGAAGATGGGCATCACCGCGCGCGGCGCCTGGGAATCGGTGAAGCGCCATTTCCGCGAGCTGGGGCACGACACCCAGACGCAGGACTTCACCGTCGTCGGCGTCGGCGACATGTCGGGCGACGTGTTCGGCAACGGCATGCTGCTGTCGAAGCACATCCGCCTGCTCGCCGCCTTCGACCACCGGCACATCTTCGTCGATCCCGACCCCGACGCCGCGCGGAGCTGGGAAGAGCGGCAGCGCCTGTTCGACCTGCCGCGCTCCTCCTGGGCGGACTACGACGCGTCGCTGCTGTCCGCGGGCGGGCGCGTCTTCGACCGCTCGGCCAAGTCGCTGGAGCTGACGCCGGAGATCCGCCAGCGCTTCGGCATCGCCAAGGACCACGTCACCCCGCTGGAGCTGATGCAGACCCTGCTGAAGGCCGAGGTGGACCTGCTGTGGTTCGGCGGCATCGGCACCTACCTGAAGGCGTCGGAGGAGACCAACGCCGAGGTCGGCGACAAGGCCAACGACGCGCTGCGCATCGACGGGCGCGACGTGCGGGCCAAGGTGATCGGCGAGGGCGCCAACCTGGGCGTCACCCAGCGCGGCCGCATCGAGGCGGCGCAGCACGGGGTGCGGCTGAACACCGACGCCATCGACAATTCGGCGGGCGTGGACACCTCCGACCATGAGGTGAACATCAAGATCCTGCTGAACGACGTGGTCGCCCGCGGCGACATGACGCTGAAGCAGCGCGACCAGCTTCTGGCCGCCATGACCGACGAGGTGGCCGGTCTGGTGCTGGCGGACAACTACCTGCAGAGCCAAGCGCTGACCGTCGCCCGCGCCCAGGGTCCCGAGGCGCTGGAGGCGCAGGCCCGGCTGATCCGCTCGCTGGAGAAGGCGGGGCGGCTCAACCGCGCCATCGAGTATCTTCCCGACGAGGAGGAGCTGTCCGCCCGCATGGCCAACCGCGAGGGGCTGACCCGGCCCGAGCTGGCCGTGCTGCTGGCCTACGCCAAGATCACGCTCTACGACGATCTGCTGGCCTCGGACCTGCCGGACGATCCCTTCATGGCCGACGACCTCACCCGCTACTTCCCCAAGCCGCTGCGCAAGGCCCATGCGGAAGCGGTGGGGCGGCACCGGCTGCGGCGGGAGATCATCGCGACCAGCGTCACCAACAGCCTCGTCAACCGCACCGGCCCGACCTTCGTCAAGGAGATGATGGAGAAGACCGGCATGGGGCCGGCCGACGTCGCCCGCGCCTACACCATCGTGCGCGACGCCTTCGGCCTGCGCTCGCTGTGGACGGGGATCGAGGACCTCGACACCGTCGTCCCGGCCGCGCTCCAGACCAGCATGATCCTGGAAACGGTCCGCCACATGGAGCGCGCCGCCGCCTGGTTCCTGGCGAGCTGCCAGCAGCCGCTGGACATCGCCCGCGAGACGGAAGCCTTCCGGCCCGGCATCGAGACGCTTCTCGCCGGTCTGGACAATGTGCTGGACGCCGAGGAGACGGCCCGCCTGACCGCCCGCGTCGCCTCCTACCAGGAGCAGGGCGTTCCGGCCGAGTTGGCCCGCCGCATGGCGGCGCTGCCGGTTCTGGCCGCCGCCCCCGACCTCGTCCGCATCGCCGGGCGCACCGGGCGCGGGGTCGCGGACGTCGCCGCCGTCTACTTCATGCTCGGCCGCCGCTTCGGTCTGGAGTGGCTGCGCGACAAGGCCGCCGCGGCGAAGGCGGAGAACCATTGGCAGAAGCAGGCGGTGGCCGCCCTGGTGGACGACCTGTTCGCCCACCAGACCGCGCTGACCACCCGCGTCCTGGAGGCGGTGGACCAGCTTCCCGCGGACGCCCCCGTGGAGGCCTGGATCGCCCACCGCCGCCCGGTGGTGGAGCGGGTGGAGCAACTCCTGTCCGAGCTGCGCACCCAGCCCAACGTCGATCTGTCGATGCTGGCGGTGGCGAACCGGCAGCTTCGCGGCCTGACGGCGGGGTAAACGGCTTTAATCCCCCTCTTCCGGCCCCCTTCGGGCGGGTCCGGAAGAGGGTTTCCCATGCGTCCGCCCCGCTTTCCGGCTATGGTGCGGCCATTCCAAGGAATGTCCGCCCAACCGGAGCCGCCGCGATGACCGACCCCCAGCCGACCCTGAACGACGCCATCCGCCTGTTGCGGACGAACGATCTGGGCGGGGCGGAGGCGGCCTGCCGGGCGATCCTGGCGACCGACCCGCACAACGCGCAGGCCCTGCACCTGCTGGGCGTCGTCGCCGCCCACACCGGCCATCCCGAGGGGGCGCTCGACCTCTTCACGCACGCCATCGCCGAGGACGGCAAGGACCCGTCCTTCCACAACAGCCGCGGCAGCCTGCTTTTCCAGCTCGGCCGGGCGGCGGAGGCGGAAGCGGCGTTCCGCGCCGGCATCGCCCTCAACGACCGCCTGCCGGAGCTTCACGGCAACCTGGGCAACGCGTTGAAGGCGCTGGGCCGGCTGGAGGACGCCGAGGGCGCCTTCCGCGCCGCCCTGGCCCTGCGCGGCGACGCGCCGGAAATGCACAATTTCCTCGGCACCACCCTGCGCGAGCTGGGCCGGCTGGACGAGGCGGAGGCCGCCTTCCGCGCCGCGCTGGAGCGGGCGCCGGACTATCTGGAGGCCCGCTACAACCTCGCCGAGGCGCTGAGCACCCGCGGCGCCCTGGAGGAGGCCGAGGAGGCGTTCCGCGTGGTGATCGCGGCGGCGCCCCGCTTTGTCCCCGCCCATGTCGGCCTCGCCCACACGCTGCAGAGCCTCGACCGCGCCAGCGAGGCGGTCGAGGCCATCGAGGCCGCCCGCGCCATCGCGCCGGACCACCCGCTGGTGCAGTTCACCCGCCGGCTGATCCATTCCAACGCCGTCCCCGGCTGGCACCTGCCGATGATCAACGACTTCGAGCGCAACGACGCCTACGAAGCGGCGCTGAAGCGCGCGGTGACCCCGGACTCGCTGGTCCTGGAGATCGGCACCGGCTCGGGCATCGTCGCCATGATGGCGGCGCGCGCCGGGGCGCGGAAGGTGGTGACCTGCGAGGTGAACCCGATCCTCGCCCGCATCGCCCGCGAGACCGTCGCCAACAACGGCTACGCCGAGCGCATCGACGTGGTGCCGAAGCTGTCCACCCGCCTTTCGGTGGGCGCGGGCGGCGACCTGCCGGAGAAGGCCGACGTCTTCGTGTCGGAGCTCATCAACATCGGTATGCTGGCGCCGCGCATGCTGTCGGTGCTGCAGCACGCGCGCACCCATCTGGTGAAGCCCGGCGGCGCGATCATTCCACGCGCCTCGACCGTCTACGCCATGCTGGTGGAAACGCCGGAGCTGGCCCGCATCAACCCGGTGAAGACCATCGGCGGCTTCGACATGTCGACCTTCGACGTGTTCCGCTCCCCCGGCTATCAGCAGATCGATCTCGGCGCCGACACCCACACGCCGCTGTCGGCCGCCTTCACCGCGCTCGACTTCGACTTCACCCGCAACATGCCCGAGGAGGGCGGCCGCGAGATCGCCGTGGAGATCACGGCGGAGGGCACCTGCCACGGCGTCGCCTTCTGGTTCGACCTGCAGATGGACGAGGAGGTCGTCTACCACTCCGAAAGCCGGGCGCGGACGAACCACTGGAAGCAGGCGATGACCTATCTGGAGACGCCGATCCGCGTGCGCCCCGGCGACCGGCTGACCATCGTCGCCCGCTACGACAACAACCAGATTTCGTTCGGCGTGGGCGGTTGAGCGGGCGCGAGTCTTCGGGTTTTCCCGTGGGACGAAGCCAGCCGACCGACGCCGAACCGGAGAGGACCCATGAGCACCGACGAGACGCCCGACCGCATCGCCGTCCCGCTGCCGGACCTGTCGGATCTGGAGCGGCAGAAGGCGGAGATTGAGGCTATCCAGGCGCAGATGACGCAATTGCGCATCCGGATCGATCAACGCTTGGACGACCAGCGCCCTACCATCGACCTCGTCCCGGTCCGCCTCGACGAACCCCCAGCAGCCGCCGGGTAATCCGACCGATGGCCACCGCCAACGTCACGCCGAGCCGCCGTGCCATAGCGTCCTGGTGCCTCTACGACTGGGCGAACTCGTCGTACAACACCATCATCACGACCTTCATCTTCTCGGTCTATTTCGCCCGCGGCGTGGTCGGGGACGAGGTCGCCGGGGCCTCGCGCTGGAGTGCCGCGCTGACCGTCGCCGGGCTGCTGATCGCCCTGCTCAGCCCCGTGCTGGGCGCGGTGGCCGACCGGACGGGACGGCGCAAGCCGTGGATGGCGCTGTTCACCGGCCTGACCGTGGTCTTCTGCGCCGTCCTGTGGTGGGTGAAGCCCGACCCGTCCCACGCGCTGTTCGCCTTGGTCTGCGTGGTCATCGGCACCGTGGCCTTCGAGCTGGCGAACGTCTTCTACAACGCCAGCCTGACCGCGCTGGCCCCGCCGCGGATGCTCGGGCGGATCTCCGGCTGGGGCTGGGGCATCGGTTATTTCGGCGGACTGGCCTGTCTGGTGGTCGCCCTGTTCGTCTTCGTTAAATCCCCCGCCCCGCTGTTCGGCCTGCTCGACACGGCGGAGCAGGCGCCGGTGCGCGCCACCGCCCTTCTCGCCGCCGCCTGGTACGGGCTGTTCGCCCTGCCCTTCTTCCTGTTCGTTCCGGACGTGCCGGCGACCGGCCTCGGCATCCGTCAGGCGGCGCGGGAGGGCATGGCGACGCTGCGCCGGACGCTGGCGGAGACGCGCAAGCACCGCAACACGCTGCGCTTCCTGATCGCCAGCGCGATCTACCGCGACGGCATCAACACCATCACCGCCTTCGGCGGTATCTTCGCCGCCCACGCCTTCGGCATGACTTTCGAGGAGATCCTGCTCTTCGCCATCGCGCTGAACGTGGTGGCCGGCGTCGGGGCCATCGGCTTCGCCTGGGTGGACGACCGGATGGGGGCCAAGCCGACGATCCTGGTCAGCCTGATCGGCCTGACCGCCTTCGGCGTGCCGCTGCTTCTGGCGACGGAAAAGGCATGGTTCTGGGTGCTGGCTCTGGGGCTGGGCGCCTTCTTCGGGCCGGCGCAGGCGGCCGGGCGGTCGATGATGGCGCGGCTGGCCCCGCCGGGCATGGTGGGCGAGATGTTCGGGCTCTACAGCCTGACCGGCCGCATGGCCGGCTTCGTCGGGCCGCTCGCCTTCGGGCTGGCCACCGCGCTGTTCGAGAGTCAGCGGGCCGGCATGGCGAGCGTTGTGGCTTTCTTCGTCATCGGTTTTGGGCTTATGCTGGCGGTTCGGGAGCCGGCACCGGGCGATGCGAACGTGGTGCGACAGTCCGCCGCGGCATGACGGCGGATTCACCCAGCGGAAGCTGATACCTTGCCTTTTGCTGCGACGCACAACGATCTTGGCGCGGAGGGCGGAACGGACATGTTGCACATCAAGGACATCGAGGCCTTCGCGCACATCAACGAGGCGCTGGCCCGCGACCACGCCGCGGCGCGTGGGGAGAGCGATTCGGCGGGGCACCAGCCAGGGCATCATCCCACGATGCATCCGGCGATGCTGATCGCCATGGCGGCGACCGGGCGCCTGAAGCCGGACGAGAAGGACGGGGATTCCCAGGCCGGGGCCGCCGCTCTGCTGGCGCGGCTGATGGGGGCGCGACGGGGGTCGTAAGCGCGCGCTGGGGGTGTTGGCGTAAGGCCCCCACCCCAGCCCTCCCCCGCTGGGCGGGGGAGGGAGACAGGCCCCCAAAATCCCCTCCCCCGCCCAGCGGGGGAGGGTCAGGGTGGGGGTAACCAAACGGCTCAGTGCCGGAAGTGGCGCATCCCCGTCAGCACCATCGCCAGACCCTTCTCATCGGCGGCGGCGATGACGTCGTTGTCGCGGATCGAGCCGCCGGGCTGGATCACCGCCGTCACCCCGGCTTCCGCCGCAGCCAGCAGGCCGTCCGCGAAGGGGAAGAAGGCGTCCGAGGCGACCACCGACCCCTTGGTCAGCGGCTCCGACAGGCCGGCGGCCTTGGCGGCCTCAGCCGACTTGATGGCGGCGATGCGCGCCGAGTCGACGCGGCTCATCTGGCCGGCGCCGACGCCCACCGTGGCGCCGTTCTTGGCGTAGACGATGGCGTTCGACTTCACATGCTTGGCGACGCGGAAGGCGAAGAGCAGGTCGGCCAGCTCCTGCTCCGTCGGGGCGCGCTTGGTCACCACCTTCAGGTCGTCGAGCGTGATGCGGCCGTTGTCACGGTTCTGCAGCAGGAAGCCGCCGGAGAGCTGCTTCACCATCATGCCCGGCTCGGCCGGGTTCGGCACGTCCTTGGTCAGCAGGACGCGCAGGTTCTTCTTGGTGGCGAGCAGGGCGCGGGCCGCGTCGTCGGCGTCCGGGGCGATCACCACCTCGGCGAACAGCTTGGAAATCTCCTCCGCCGTGGCGGCGTCCAGCGGGCGGTTGACGGCGATGATGCCGCCGAAGGCGCTGACCGGGTCGCACAGCAGGGCCTGCTTGTAGGCGTCCAGCAGGTTCGTCCCCTCGGCCACGCCGCAGGGGTTGGCGTGCTTGATGATGGCGACGGCCGGGCGCTCGAATTCGGCGACCAGCTCGAAGGCGGCGTCGGTGTCGTTCAGGTTGTTGTAGGACAGCTCCTTGCCCTGGAGCTGGATCGCCGTCGCCACACCCGGACGCTGCTCACCGGTGACGTAGAAGGCCGCCTGCTGGTGCGGGTTCTCGCCGTAGCGCAGGGTCTGGCTGAGCTTGCCCGACAGGGTGGTGCGCGGCGGGAAGGTCTCGCCGAGCTGGCCGGCCAGCCAGGAGGAGATGGCCGCGTCGTAGGAGGCCGTGCGGGCGTAGGCGCGCTGGGCCAGCGTGCGGCGGAGCGTCAGCGTGACGGCGCCGTCATGGGTCGCCAGCTCGTCCAGCACCGCCTCGTAATCCTCGGGGTCGGTGACGACGGTGACGAAGTCGTGATTCTTGGCCGCGGCGCGGATCATCGCCGGGCCGCCGATGTCGATGTTCTCCACGCAATTGGCGTAGTCGGCGCCCTTCGACACCGTCGCCTCGAACGGGTAGAGGTTCACCACCACGAGGTCGATCGGCGGGATGTCGTGGGTGGTCATCGCCTCGGCGTGGATGTCGCGGCGGGCCAGGATGCCGCCGTGCACGCGCGGGTGCAGCGTCTTGACGCGCCCGTCCATGATCTCCGGGAAGCCGGTGTGGTCGGAGACCTCCTTCACCGGAATGCCGGCCTCGGCCAGCCGCTGGGCGGAGCCGCCGGTGGACAGGATCTCCACGCCCTTGGCCGCCAGCGCCTGACCGAGCGCGACGAGGCCCGTCTTGTCGGACACGGAGATCAGCGCGCGCGTGATGCGGACCAGATCGGGGGCGGGCGAGTGGGCGACGTTCGGCGGGCTCATCGGGGCATCCTGGCTGTCATGGAACCGGCAGCGGCGAACCGGGCATGGGAAGACGGGACCCGGAAAGCCGGAAAAGCGAAACACCCCGCTTCGTCACCCCCGCCCGGGCGGGGATCACGGTCGCAGGGCGAACACTCCACAGACACTCGAAACAGGCACCGATCCGTATTCCCACGGCCTGTCCGCCGCGGATGCGCGCGGTTTACCCCCCCTTGCGCTCGCGGCGCAAGGCCCATTTCACCGTCTTGATGGCGGGGCCGGTATGTCCGGAGACGGCGATCTGGGTGGTCCGCCGCGGCTCGTCGCCGCTGCCCAGATAAATGCTCTCCTCCAGCTCCAGCGTGGCGCCCGAGGCGCGCAGCCGCCAGGCGGCACCGCTCGGCAGCTTCAGCTGCACCTGCCCGCCCTGGACGAGGCTCGCCTGGACCGCGGGATGCAGGTGGAAGCGGATGGTGAAGGGCCGCGGCTCCGGCGTGGCGCCGATCACCGGCTCCAGCATGTCCTCGCCACGCAGATCCTCGCCGTTCTCCGCCAGATAGACGCGGCGGCGGTGCAGATAGCCGAAGTTGCGGCTGTAGCCGTTGTGGGTGGCGACGACCAGCACCGCCCCGTCGTTCTCCTGCCGCTCGCAGCCGACATGGGAGGGGCGGCGGCCCAGCCCGCCCGCCTCGATCACCTCCGACGAGTTGGTCTCGGCCAGCACGACGGTGGAATGGGCGGCGGTGCCGGCCAGCGCGGCGCGCCACGGGCCGGTCTTCACCGGATGGGCGCCGCAATTGACGATCAGCCGCTCCTTGCCGACTGACATCTCCAGCGACAGGGTGCCGGCGTGGGCGGTGGCGTCCAGCCCGGTGACCGGCGGCACGCCGGTGTCCATCAGCACCATGGTCCGCCCGGCGATCAGCCGCTCGAAGCCGGTGTGAGGCGCGCTCTTCAACGGGCGCCCGCGGGCGTCGGCCTGGGCCAGCACCGTGTCGACCAGCGCCGCGTCCTCCTCCCGCCCGCCGTTGAACAGGGCGAGGCCGCCGTCGCCGTGGCGGAAGAAGCGCAGGGCCGGGGTCATGCGGTCGATGGCGTGCTGCAACGCCTCCGGCACGTCGGCGCGGGCGGTGCGCAGGACCGACCGCATGTCGATCAGGTCGCGCAGGATGCGCAGTTGCACCGAGGGGCAACGCTCGACATGGCCGCCGTCCGGCAGGATCTGGCGCGGCAGTTCCCGCTCCAGCAGCTTCAGCGCGTCCTGGCCGATCCGCTCATGCTCCGGCAGGCAGAAGCCGCCATAGACGAGGCCCTTGGCCGCGGTGACCAGCGCCTTGCCGTCCAGCGCGCCGGGCACGACGCGGGTCAGGTGCTTGACCTGCCGGGCGAGGCTGTCGAAGACCGCGGCGCGGAACTCGTCGTCGGCGGAGGCGCAGTAGAAGTCGTGCAGGCCGATCCAGGCGGCGATGCGGGCGCCCAGCACCTCCGGCGCCCAGGTCTGGGCGTTCCAGCTCCCGTTGTGGTCCAGCCAGGACAGCACCAGCGCGCGGGCGCGCCGCCGCGCCGTGTCGCCGCCGACCGCGCGCAGGTCGCGCAGCCATTCGAAGCCGTGCAGGGCGTCCTGCCAGACGGTGCTGCCGGCCCGCCAGTTCGGCGCGCCGTGGGCGTCGGCCGCCGCGGCCTGCCCGCCGAAGCGGAAGACGCCGGCAAGGATCGCCGAGCCGTCCCCGGCGTCGCCCGGCCAGGGGTCCGGCGGCACGGCGGACAGGGCGGTCGGCGCGCGGCCGCCCAAGGTCAGCTTGTAGATCGGGTTGCCGAAGGCGATCTGCGCGACGCCGTCCCGCAAGCGGCCCATTTTCCCACGCCCGGCGCTCATCGGCTCACCCCGTCACACGGCAGGGGGAGGCGATGGCCGGCGCTTCGCTGAAGGCATTCGGGCGATCGGGGGGATGCATCCTGTTGTCGTATCAAATTCGCCTCGACCCCCGCAAGCCGGTGGTGCCCTAATCGTGCAACCGTCGCAGCCGTGCCACGAAGAACCCATCGATGCCGCCGAGGTCCCCGAGCATGCCCGGCAGGGATCGTACCTCACCGCGCTCGTTGATCAACTCGGCCAAATTGCCATCCCCCGCATGGCCGCCACCCAGATCAACCGGTGTGATGGGCAGGCGCTCGACCCGCTTGTCGCGGGCCAGGATGCGGTCGACCTGCGCCTCGCCCTCCTCCGGCTGGATGGAGCAGGTGCAGTAGACCAGCGTTCCGCCCGGCTTGACCAGATCGACGGCGTGGGCCAGCAGGCGGCTCTGCGCCTTGGCCAGCTTGGCGATGTCCTCCGGCGACTTCACGCGCAGGATGTCGGGATGGCGGCGGATCGCCCCGGTGGCCGAGCAGGGGGCGTCGAGCAGCACCGCGTCGGCGGGCTGGTCCGGGGTCCAGGTGGCGGCGTCGGTCGCCAGCACCTCCGCCGACAGGTTGAGGCGGGCCAGATTCTCCCGCACCCGCTCCAGCCGCTTGGCGGAGCGGTCGACCGCCGTCACTTCCGCGCCCTGCGCGACGAGCTGCGCGGTCTTGCCGCCGGGAGCGGCGCACAGGTCGTAGACGCGCTTGCCCGCCAGATCGCCGAACAGCTTGGCCGGCAGCGAGGCGGCGAGGTCCTGCACCCACCAGGCGCCCTCGGCGAAGCCCGGCAATTCCGTCAGGTTGCCGCCGGCGGCGCGGCGCAGCGTGCCGGTGGGCAGCAGCTTTGCCTCCAGCCGCTCGGCCCACACCGCGGGATCGGCCTTGACGGTGATGTCCAGCGGCGCCTCGTGCAGGTGCGCCTCGACGATGCCGCGGGTGCGGCCGATACCGTAGGCCTGCCGCCAGGCCAGCCACAGCCAGTCCGGCGTGTTGAGGCGCCCGGCGTCCTGCTGGGCGGCCAGTTCCGCCCCCTCGCGCCCGATGCGGCGCAGGACGGCGTTGATCAGACCCTTGTAGGGTTCCGCCCCCTTGGCCGCAGCCAGCTCCACCGCCGTGTCGACGGCGGCGTGGGCGGGCGTGCCGAGGAAGACGAGCTGGGCCACGCCCAGCCGCAGGATGTCGTGCACGGTGGCCTTGGGCAGGCCCGGCTTGGCGAGGCTGCCCTGGATCAGCGCGTCGATCTGGCCGAGCCGGCGCAGCACCGTGGCGGTCAGCAGCCGCACGAAGCCGCGGTCGCGCGGGTCGAGCCCTCGCAACTCCGGATGCGCGTCGAACGCATCGTCGAAGGGAATGGACTTGCGCAGCACATCGCGCAGAAGGTCGAGCGCGGCGGAGCGCGCGGCGAGGGAGGCGTCGGACATGCCGCTGGATGTAGCGCGCCGGACGGCGGGTGTCGAGTAGCCGCAGCACGGGACCGAACGGATTCCGGCCCCCTCGGCGGAACGCCTCAGCGGGCCAGCGCCCCCCGCCGTCCGCCCTCGTGGTCGGGATAGGGGCCGACGTCCTCGACGAAGAAGCAGGCGACGCCGCGCAGCTCGCCCCGGCGCAGGATGAAACGGTTGCCGTTGCCCGCCTTCATCCCCCACAGCGCCGTCCCTTCCAGCGGGCCCAGCTCCAGCTCCGGCGGCACCGGGTCCTCCCCCAGCCGCTTGAGGAAACGGTCGGCGCGCACGCGGTCGTCCGGCGGCAGGCTGCGCGTCGCGCGGGCGTCGTAGCGGTCGCTCTTGACGTAGCGGGTCCCCGTTCCCTGGATGGGGCTGGACGGCCCGCCAGGGTCGGCGGCGGCGCGCTCCAGCATCAGCGCCCAGCGGGCATCCCGCGCGACCGCCAGCGCGCGGCGGTGAAAGGCGCGGCACTGCTCGGCCAGCGCGTGGAAGCGGGGCATCAGGTCGCGCTTGCGGAAGCCGACCTCCATCATGACGCGCTCCACCGCCCTGTCCGCCGCGGCGCCGGAAGCGGGGATGCCGTGCGTCTCCAGCGCCAGCAGGGCGTCGATGCGCCGGTCGCGCTCCGCCGCCGCGACGCCCTGTCCCAACATCCGGGCAAGCTCATCCAGCGCCTCCTCGGCGCGGCGCTCCGCTTCGGCGATGCACAGCAGCACGTCATCCCGGCTGGTGGCGGCGGACACGCCCAGCCACCCCGCGTCGAACAGCGGGGTCTTGTCGAGAAACAGGTCCGGCACGATTCCCGTCAGCCGTCGGCGCGCATGCGCCCGACGATCTCCTCCAGCACTGTTTCGGCCTTGTCGTTGTCCACTTGGCAGGTGCCCGCCGCCTCGTGCCCGCCGCCGCCATACTCCAGCATCAGCGGGCCGATGTTGGTCCTGGAGCTGCGGTTGATGATCGACTTGCCGCAGGCCAGCACCGTGTTCTGCTGCTTCAGCCCCCACAGCACGTGGATCGACACGTTCGATTCCGGGTACATCGCGTAGATCATGAAGCGGTTGCCGGCGTAGATGGTCTCCTCCCGCCGCAGGTCGATGACCACGACGTTGCCGCGGATCGTGCTGCAGCGGGCGAGCTGGTCGGAGAACTTCGCCTCATGCTCGGTGTAGAGGTCCACCCGCTCCTTCACGTCGGGCAGGGCGAGGATCTCGTCGATGCCGTGGCTGCGGCAATAGTCGATCAGCTCCATCATCAGCTGATAGTTGGAGATGCGGAAATCGCGGAAGCGGCCGAGGCCGGTGCGCGCGTCCATGATGAAGTTCAGCAGGGCCCAGCCCTGCGGCTTCAGGATGTCCTCGATGCCGTATTGGGCGGAGTCGGCCTGATCGACCGCGGCCATCATCGCGTCGGAGATGGTCGGGAAGCGCTCCTTGCCGCCGTAGTAATTGTAGACGACGCGGGCGGCGGAGGGGGCGTCGGCCTCGATGATGTGGTTGTCGCGCTTCCCGACGCGGATCGTCTCCGACAGATGGTGGTCGAAGGCGAGATGGACGCCGGGGACATAGGGCAGGTTGGTGGTGATGTCGCAGTCGGAGATTTCGACCTTGCCGTCCTGCATGTCCTTGGGATGCACGAACTTGATCTCGTCGAGGATGCCCAGCTCCTTCAGGAGCACGGCGCAGACCAGCCCGTCGAAGTCGGACCGGGTGACGAGGCGGTATTTCGTGACGTCGGACATGCGGTGTTCCCCCTGATCGCCCCACAATCGGAAAGCGGAGGGAAGGTAGACGTACGTCTTCAGGCGTGCAACCGCGAACCGAGCCGCCTTCGCTCACCCCCAGGGGCTGCGCGGCATGAAAGAGGGGCCGGCCATGCCGCGCAGGCGGCGCACCCGTTCCTCCATGTTCGGGTGGGTGGAGAACAGGCTGTCGAAGCTGCGCCCGTGCAGCGGGTTGGCGATGAACAGGTGCGCCGTCGCCGGGTTGGATTCCGCCGCGTAATTGGGAATCTGGTGGGCGTAGTTGTGAATGCGGGTCAGCGCGTCGGCCAGCCACAGCGGGCGCCCGCAGATTTCCGCGCCGATCCGGTCGGCCTCGTACTCGCGGGTGCGGCTGATCGCCATCTGGACGATCATCGCGGCGAAGGGAGCCAGCACGGCGATCAGGATGCCGCCGATCAGCCCCAGCGGGTTGCCGCCCTGCCCGTTCTGGCTGTTGCCCTGCGACGCGCCGAAGAACATGCCGAAGTTGGCGAGCATGGAGATGGCGCCCGCGATGGTCGCCGTGATCGTCATGATCAGCGTGTCGCGGTTCTTCACATGGGCCAGCTCGTGCGCCATGACGCCGGCGATCTCTTCTGGGCTCAGCAGGCGCAGCAGGCCGGTGGTGGCGGCGACCGCGGCGTTCTCCGGGTTGCGCCCGGTGGCGAAGGCGTTGGGCTGGTCGTTTTCCATGATGTAGACGCGCGGCATCGGCAGGCCGGCGCGCTCGGCGAGCTGCTGGACAATGCCGTAATATTCGGGGGCGGTGTAGGCGTCGACCTCCCGCGCGCCGTACATGGACAGCACCATGTCGCCGGAATTCCAGTAGCTGAACAGGTTCATGCCCAGCGCCATGACGAAGGCGATCATCATGCCGCCCTTGCCGCCGATCAGATAGCCGATGCCCATGAACAGGGCGGTCAGGCCGGCGAGGAGGATGGTGGTCTTCACATAACTGGTCATGGCGGTGTTCTCTTGACGGTGTTCCGGGCGATCTTCTGGACGGTTTCACTGTTGGTTGGACAGGATGGCCCCGGCGGGGCTTTCCGCCGGGCCTGTCTGGTGATATGGGCTTGGCGGAAGGCATCGTTCAAGATGGCCAAGCACCGCACCCGACCCCAGAGGACGGCCATGACCGAGACGAAGACCACCGGCCCGGCACCGCAGGATGCCGCGAAGCCCGACGCCGAAAAGACCCCCGAAACCGGCGCCAAGGGACCCGAACAGATGCCCGGCGAGATCGGCGGTCCGCAGGGACCGGAGCCGACCCGCTTCGGCGATTGGGAGTTCAAGGGCCGCTGCTCGGACTTCTAAGCCAGCGCTTTTAGGATCGATTGCCTCTGCATTCCCGTTTGAGAATTGAACACATACGCATTCAGGACAAAATACCTAGGTTGTGCTTGATGCGTTCTGGTTCGCGCGCTACTCTGTGACCGGTTCGCCGCTTCGCGAACCGGTGCCCGGAGAGGTCGCGCCATGGGATCGCCCGTCATGGGATCGCCCAAGTCCATTCCCCCATGCCCGGTCCGCTCCGCCGGGATATGGCTGGCGTTTCTCCCCATTCTGCTGGCCGGCACCGTCCAGGCTGCTCCGCCCACCCTGCCCGGCCCGATCCCGGCGGAGGTGCTGGAGGTCCTGGATGGCGACACGCTGCTGGTGCGCGCCACCATCTGGCTGGGTCAGGTGGTGGAAACCCACATCCGGGTGGACGGGCTGGACGCGCCCGAGATGCGCGCCCGCTGCCCCCGCGAGCGGGAACTGGCCGAGACCGCCCGCGACCACGCGCGCCGCCTGATCGGGGCCGCCCCGGTGCGGCTGCTCGACATCCAGCCCGACAAGTACGGCGGGCGGGTGCGCGCCCGCGTGCTGACCGGCGGAGGGGACGACCTGTCGGCCGCGCTGATCGAAGCGGGACTCGCCCGCCCCTACCACGGCGAACGGCGCCAGCCCTGGTGCGACGGGACGGGCATGGGCTAACCCGGTTCCACCAACGGGTGAGCTGGGAACCCGCCGTCTCGCTCCGCTGTTGCCCCTCCCACCAAGGAGGAGAGCGAACCATGACGACCCAGGCCTCGTCTTACGTCCCCGGCGCCATCGCCTTGCTGGCCGCCAGCCTCGCCCTGTCCGGAGCCGCCGTGGCGCAGGACGCCAAGACGATGGAGGGCGGTCTCGGCGCCGCCCCGCCGTCCCAGGGCGAAGCCTGGATGGAATCGACCGGCGCCCAGGACCCGACGTTGGGCGAGCGCCGCACCGAGAAGCAGAAGAACGCGGCGGAGACCCGCGCGCAGGGCCGCATCGGCGCCGTCCCCGACGCGGCAAGCGGCGAGTCCGGCCTGAAGCCCGGCACCGCCGAGTCCGTGAAGAATCAGTCCGGCAGCGGAGCCTCCGGCGGCTCGGACACCGCTCCCAAATAACGGCTCCAAAACGAAACCGGGGGCCACGAAGGCCCCCGGTCCGTAGACAGATCCGATGAACGCCGTGGTCAGGCGTTGTTCATGCGGTTCTCGATCAGGTCGGTCACGACGGTCGGATCGGCCAGCGTCGAGGTGTCGCCCAGGCTGTCGTGCTCGTTCGCGGCGATCTTGCGCAGGATGCGGCGCATGATCTTGCCCGAGCGGGTCTTCGGCAGGCCCGGCGACCACTGGATCAGGTCCGGCGAGGCGATCGGGCCGATCTCCTTGCGCACCCAGGCCACCAGTTCCTTGCGCAGCTCCTCGGTCGGGCTTTCCCCGGCGTTGAGCGTGACGTAGGCGTAGATGCCCTGGCCCTTGAGGTCGTGCGGGTAGCCGACGACGGCGGCCTCGGCGACCTTCGGGTGGGCGACCAGCGCGCTTTCCACTTCCGCCGTGCCCATGCGGTGGCCGGACACGTTGATCACGTCGTCCACGCGGCCGGTGATCCAGTAGTAGCCGTCCGCGTCGCGGCGGCAGCCGTCACCGGTGAAGTAATAGCCCGCGAAGGTCGAGAAGTAGGTCTGGACGAAGCGCTCGTGGTCGCCGAACACCGTGCGCATCTGGCCCGGCCAGCTGTCGGCGATGCACAGGTTGCCTTCCGTCTCGCCCTCCAGCTCCTTGCCGTCGTTGTCCACGACGACCGGCTTGACGCCGAAGAAGGGCTTGGTGGCCGAACCCGGCTTCTGGCCGATGGCGCCCGGCAGCGGGGTGATCAGGATGCCGCCGGTCTCGGTTTGCCACCAGGTGTCGACGATCGGGCAACGGCCGTCGCCGACCACGTTGTAGTACCACAGCCAGGCTTCCGGGTTGATCGGCTCGCCCACCGATCCCAGGATGCGCAGCGAGGACCGCGAGGTCTTCTTCACCGGAGCCTCACCCTCGCGCATCAGCGAGCGGATGGCGGTCGGGGCGGTGTAGAAGATGTTGACCTTGTGCTTGTCCACCACCTGCCAGAAGCGGGAGATGTCCGGATAGGTCGGCACGCCTTCGAACATCAGCGTGGTGGCGCCGTTGGCCAGCGGGCCGTAGACGATGTAGCTGTGGCCGGTGACCCAGCCCACGTCGGCGGTGCACCAGTAGACCTCGCCGTCCTTGTAGTCGAAGACGTACTGGTGGGTCATCGACGCGTAGACGAGATAGCCGCCGGTGGTGTGCAGCACGCCCTTCGGCTTGCCGGTCGAGCCCGAGGTGTAGAGGATGAACAGCGGGTCTTCCGCGCTCATCTCCTCCGGCGGGCAGTCGGCGGAGACCGACGCGATCTCCTCGTGGTACCAGAGGTCGCGGCCCTCGGTCCAGGCGACGTTGCCGCCGGTGTGCTTGACGACCAGCACGTGCTTGACGCCCGGCGCCGCGGCGACGGCCTTGTCGGCGTTCGCCTTCAGCGGAACCTTGCGGCCGCCGCGCAGGCCTTCGTCGGAGGTGATGACGAAGTGGCTGTCGCAGTCGACGATGCGGTCCTTCAGGCTGTCCGGCGAGAAGCCGCCGAACACGATGGAGTGGATGGCGCCGACGCGCGCGCAGGCCAGCATGGCGTAGGCGGCCTCGGGGATCATCGGCAGGTAGATGGTGACGCGGTCGCCCTTCTTGACGCCGTTCTTCTTCAGAACGTTGGCGAGGCGGCAGACCTGCTCGTGCAGTTCCTTGTAGGTGATGTGCTTGGAAACGCCCGGATCGTCGCCCTCGAAGATGATGGCGGTCTGGTCGCCGCGCGTCGCCAGATGGCGGTCGACGCAGTTGGCGGAGACATTCAGCGTGCCGTCGTAGAACCACTTGATGTGGACGTCGCCGGTGTAGCTGACGTCCTTCACCTTGCTGTAGGGCTTGATCCAGTCGATGCGCTTGCCCTGCTCGCCCCAGAAGGCTTCCGGATCGTTGATCGATTGCTCGTACAGGCGGGCGTAGGCGGCTTCGTCCACGTAAGCGGTCTTGGCGATTTCCGGCTTAACAGGAAAAAACGAATTGTCGGACATTGGCTCGCGATTCCCCCGTAGTGCTTCTGGTTACGCCCTGAAGGGCTGTTGGGGAGCGGCTTCCGACCGCTCCTGTTGCGGGACATTATCCACACAAGTTCCCGTCACCACAAGCAGAACGGCTGATTGTCCGCCCTCTCCATCGGAGCTTTCCGCTCCACTTTGTTGCAGCGCACCGCCCGTTCCTTTGACTTCACCAGCGTCCACGGCCGCACGACCGCGCGACTATTTGTCGCGGATAATACGAAAGCATGATGACGCCCTTCGCGGGGCCGCTTAACCCGGTCTTAACCGCCGCATCGTTAGCGTGCATGCTGTTCACCCAACAGCAGGGCACCGGGATGGCCAGCACGACCAACGCGGACGGCACGGCCGGAAACGGCACCACCGGAAACGGCACGTCTGGCGGCAGCGCCGGACAGGGCATGGAACTGGGCATGGAACTGGCCGGGCGCCTGTCGGAGATGGGCAGCCGCACCAGCCTGATGGTGATCGACGCCACCCTGCGCACGGCGTCGCTGGCGGAGCTGGAGGCGTCCGGTTCCGCCGCCCTGGCGCCGTTCGGGCAGGAGGCCGGCTTCGCCGGAGCCGCGGCGGAGATGCAGGCGCTGGCCCGCCGGATGCTTCAGGCCACGCAGGATTTCCAGGCGGCCATCTGCGAGCCGGCGGACTGATCCGCCGCCACAGACGGCCGCGCTCTCAACAGATTCAGGGAACCGTCACGCCTCGATCCCGGCCAGCGCGCAGACATGCGCCCATTCGGCGTCCGACACCGGGCAGACCGACAGGCGCGACTGCTTGACCAGAGCCATGCCCTGAAGCAGCGGATCGGCCTTCATCGTCTTCAGCGTGACCGGCTTCTTGACGGGCAGCAGCGCCCGCACGTCGACCATGCCGAAGCGCCCCGCCTCGTCGCTCGGGTCCGGGTAGTATTCCCGAGCGATCTCGACGACGCCGACCACCTCCAGCCCCTCGTTCGAGTGGTAGAAGAAGGCCCGGTCGCCGACCTTCATGGCCTTCAGGTTGTTCGACGCCTGATGGTTGCGCACGCCGTCCCAATGGGTGGTGCCGTCAGCGACCATGCGCTCCCACGAATATTTGAAGGGCTCCGACTTCAGAAGCCAGCGGGCCATCGCCGTCCGCCCCGGTCAGGACTTCGGGTAGACCCGGCGCCACGCCCGGATCTCCACGTTCTCGAACAGGCCGGCCTGGGCGTAGGGGTCGTTGGCGGCGAACGCCTTGGCGTCGGCCTCGTCGGCGCACTCCACGATCAGCAGGCTGCCGGCCATGCCCTGCCCGTCGTCGGACAGCAGCGGGCCGGCGGCGAACAGGCGGTCGGCGTGCGCCTCCAGATAGGCCAGATGGGCCGGGCGGTTGTCGGTCCGCACCTGAGCGGCGCCGGCCTTGTCGGTGCAATGGAACATGTACAGCATGGCTTGAGTCTCCCGTTCGGTCGGGCGCGAGCCTAGCGCAGCCGGGGCCGCCGCGGAAGGTGCCGAACCTCCTCGTGAAGGCCTTTCTGTCGTCGTGGTGCTTTCCTCAGCGCCCTTCCCCGCGGAACGGCCGCGACAGCAGCCCGTCGATCGTCGCGTCCAGCCCGGCGCCGCGGTTCAGGATGGCGTCCACGGCGGCACACAGCGGCATGTCGACGCCCTTCTTCCCGGCCAGCCCGACCACCGCGGCGGCGGTGTAGACGCCCTCGGCGACGGAGCGGCGCTCCGCCAGCACCTCGGCCAGCGCCCGGCCGGCGCCCAGGGCGGCGCCCAGCGACATGTTGCGCGATTGCAGGCTGGAGCAGGTCAGCGTCAGGTCGCCCAGCCCGGACAGCCCCATCAGCGTCTCCGGCCGGCCGCCGAGCGCCAGGGCCAGCCGGGTGATCTCGGCCAGCCCGCGGGTGATCAGCGCCGCCCGCGCGTTGTCGCCCAGCTTGCGGCCTTCCACCACGCCGCAGGCGATGGCCAGCACGTTCTTCACCGCCCCGCCGATCTGCGAGCCCACCACATCGTCGGACAGGTATGGGCGGAAGGTGCGGCTGCCCAGCGCCTCGACCAGCCGGGCGCCCAGCGCGGCGTCGGCGCAGGCCAGGGTCACCGCGGTCGGCAGGCCGCGCGCCACCTCCGCCGCGAAGGTCGGGCCGGACAGCACGGCCAACGGGGTCCCCGCCGGCAGCGCGGCCGCCGCCGCCTCGCTCATCAGGGCGTGGCTGTCCAGCTCGATCCCCTTGGCGCAGATGACCAGCGGGGTGCCCGGCCGCAGATGGGCGGCGAGGCCGGCGCAGGCGCTGCGCAGATGCTGGGCCGGGGTGACGAGGAGGATGGCGTCGCAGGCGGCGGCCTCGCCCAGATCGCCGGTCGCGCGCAACTCGGCGGGCAGGGTCACCCCCGGCAGATAGTCGCGATTCTCCCGCGCGGCGTTGACCGATTCGACCACCGCCGGCTCGCGCGCCCACAGCAGAGCCTCCCGCCCGGCGCGCAGGGCGGCCAGAGCCAGCGCCGTGCCCCAGGCCCCGCCGCCGATCACGCCGATGCGCCGGAAGTCCGTTGCCGCCATGGATGCCCCCCGTTTTTAAGACTTGCCTTGAAAGAATCGCCCGACTGTTTAGGCGGAGCGTCCCCGGTCCGCAACCCGGTCGGTCACGCCTCCGGCGTCAGCAGAAGCTTCATCCCGACATGGCTCGCCCGGAAGCCCAGCCGCTCGTAGAAGCGGTGGGCGTCGGTGCGCCGGGTCTGGCTGGTCAGCTGCACCATCACGCAGCCCTCGGCGCGGGCCAGCGCGATGGCGTGCCGCATCATGGCGCTGCCGATCCCCTGGCCGCGCAGCGCGCCGTCCACCTTCACCGCCTCCACCGTCGCCCGCGCCGCGCCCCGGCGGGCCAGCCCGTGGGTGACGGTGAACTGAAAGCAGCCGACGATCCGCCCGTCCCGCTCCGCCAGCACGATGGAATTGCCCGGCTGGGCCGCCATGCGGTCGAAGGCGTCCCAGTAGAGCGGGTCCAGCGGCTCTGCATAGACGTCGCCGCCGGTGGACAGGGCGTCGTCGGCGGTCAGCCGGACGATCTCCGGCACGTCGTCGCGCCCGGCGGTGCGGAAGGTCAGGGTCACGACGGCATCATCCTCACGCCTTCACGCCGGAGCCGACTCCGGCCTTGCCGATGGCCGGCTTCGCGCTGGGGTCGAGCGGCCAGCGCGGGCGCGGCGCGAAGTCCAGCGGGTCGGTCTGGCCCAGCCGCAACCGCTCGATCCCCGCCCAGGCGATCATCGCCGCGTTGTCGGTGCACAGCCGCAGCGGTGGCGCCACGAAGGGCATGCCCTCGCGGTCGGCCAGCGTCTGCAGGCGGGCGCGTAGCGTCCTGTTGGCCGCCACGCCGCCGGCCACCACCAGGGCGCCGCCCTGCGGGTGCATCTCCTTGAAGCGGCGCATGGCGCGGGCGCAGCGGTCGGCCATCACCTCGGCCACCGTGGTCTGGAAGGCGGCGGCGAGGTCGGCCTGGTCCTCCGCCGACAGGGGCGTTCCCAGCTCCTCGACATGGCGCCGCACCGCGGTCTTCAGGCCGGAGAAGGAGAAATCGCAGCCGGGGCGCCCGACCATCGGGCGCGGCAGCTCGAAGCGGCCCGGGTTCGTCGCCAGCGCCGCCGCCTTCTCCAGCAGCGGCCCGCCGGGATAGCCGAGGCCGAGCAGCTTGGCCGTCTTGTCGAACGCCTCCCCCACCGCGTCGTCGATGGTGGTGCCGAGCCGCCGGTAGCGGCCCACCCCCTCGACCACCAGGAGCTGGCAGTGCCCGCCGGACACCAGCAGCAGCAGGTAGGGGAACGGCACGTCGTCGGTCAGCCGGGCGGTCAGCGCGTGGCCTTCCAGATGGTTCACCGCGACGAAGGGCAGACCGCGCGCCGCGGCGATGGCCTTGGCGGTCATCACCCCGACGATCACCCCGCCGATCAGCCCCGGCCCACCGGTCGCCGCCACGGCGTCGATGTCGGCGAAGCCCAGCCCGGACTCCGCCATGGCGCGGCGGATCAGCCCGTCCAAATGCTCCAGATGGGCGCGCGCGGCGATCTCCGGCACCACCCCGCCGTAGGGCGTGTGGTCGTCCAGCTGCGAGAGCACCACGTCGGCGCGGATCTCCCGCGCGTCGGTCACAATGGCCGCCGCCGTCTCGTCGCAGCTCGTTTCGATTCCAAGAACGATCATGATGGCCGTCAAACTAGCCGTCTCCACCGCTCTGGTATAGGGTCTTGGCCCGGATTCTTCAGGGTTTTCCCTTTCCATGAACAAGGACGTCCCCGACGACGACGCCAGCATCGTCTATTACGACGGCGACTACCCCTCGCTGGAGATCGGCGAGGCGCGGGCCGAGCATGCGGCAACGCTGGCCCGCCTCGGCATGCTGGGCGACGTGCCCTTCTACACGGAGCGCGCGGCGGCAACCGGCGGCCCGGTTCTGGAGATCGGCTGCGGCACCGGCCGCCTGACCATCCCGCTGGCCCGCGCCGGGCACACGGTGTGGGCGGTGGACGTCTCCGCCGCCATGCTCGACCAGCTCGGCGCCAAGCTGGAACGCGAGGCGCCGGAGGTGCGGGACCGCGTCCACATGGTGCGGCAGGACGCCGCGGCGCTCGACCTGCCGGTGCGGGATTTCCGGCTGGCGGTCATCCCCTTCAACGTGCTGATGCTGATCCCCGACCTGACGGCGGAGCGCCGCACGCTGGCCGCCGCCGCCGCCCATCTGGCGCCCGACGGCATGTTGGCGCTGGACGTGATGAACCCGCTGACTCTGCCGATGGACGCCGAGACGAAGCCCAGCCCGTCGGAGCCGCGGCGCAACCCGCACAGCGGCAACCGCTACATCCGCAACAGCCTGGCCACCCGCCTGGACGAGCGGCAGTGCCAGCGCATCCACGGCTGGTACGACGAGCTGCTGCCGGACGGCAAGATCGCGGTGACCGAGTACGGCTTCACCTGGCGGATGATCTTCCGCTACGAGCTGGAACTGATGCTGGAGAGCGCCGGATTCGCCATGGAACGGCTGGCCGGCGATTTCGAGGGAGCGCCCTGGACGGTGGACAGCCGCCGCATGGTCGTCACGGCCCGGCGCGCGCAATGAGATGCGCATCATGAGATGCACGGCGAAGTCTTTCACCAAAGAGTAGCAGGCCCGTCACCAGGGCTTGCAAACCGCGGTGGATCGCCTAGAACACTGGCCCCATGACCCAACCGCTCCGCATCGGCACGCGCGGCAGCCCGCTGGCGCTGGCGCAGGCCCACGAGACCCGCGACCGGCTGATCGCGGCGCACCCGCATCTGGCCGCCCCCGGCGCCATCGAGATCGTCGTCTTCAAGACGACCGGCGACCGCATCCTGGACCGCACGCTGGCCGAGGCCGGCGGCAAGGGCCTGTTCACCAAGGAGTTGGAGGACGCGCTGCTCGACGGCCGCGCCGACCTCGCCGTCCATTCGATGAAGGACGTGCCGACCTGGATGCCGGACGGGCTGGAGATTTCCACGCTCCTGCCGCGCGAGGACACGCGCGACGCCTTCTTCTCGCGCGGCGGCCATACGGTGGACACGCTGCCTGCCGGGTCCGTCGTCGGCACCGCGGGCCTTCGCCGTCAGGCCCAGATCCTGGAGCGGCGGCCCGACCTGACGGTCGTCCCCTTCCGCGGCAACGTTCAGAGCCGCCTCGCCAAGCTGGAGGCCGGGGAGGTCGACGCCACCCTGCTGGCGCTCGCCGGGCTGCGCCGCCTCGGTCTGACCGATCGCATCACCGCCGTGCTGGAGCATGAGGAGATGCTGCCCGCCGTCGCCCAGGGCGCCATCGGCATCGAAATCCGCAGCGCCGACGAGGCCACCCGCGCCCTGCTGGCCCCGCTGAACTGCGCGGCCACCACGGCCCGCGTGACGGCGGAGCGCGCGCTCCTCGCCATGCTCGACGGCTCCTGCCGCACTCCCATCGCCGGGCTGGCCACGCTGGACGGCGACCGGCTGCATCTGAAGGCCAAGGTGCTGTCCAACGACGGACGGCAGGTCTTCCGGGCCGAGCGCAGCGGCAGCGCCGGCGACGCCGCGGCGATCGGCGCCGACGCCGGGGCGGAGATCAAGGCGGTCCTGCCGCCCGACTTCTTCAAGAGCTGACGGCGGCCGGCGATGGCGGCCCCTCACCTCCTGGTCACCCGTCCGGCGGAGGATTCCGAGCCGCTGGCGGCCCGTCTGCGCGCGCTGGGCTTCACCGTGTCGGCGGAGCCGATGCTGGAGATCCGCTGGCTGGACGGGCCGGAGCCGGACGTCGGGAACGTACAGGCCCTCCTCTTCACCAGCGCAAACGGCGTACGGGGATACACCAGACGTACAAGCCGGCTTGACCGTCCGGTCTATGCGGTCGGCGACGCCACCGCGACCGCCGCCCGCGCGGCCGGTTTCACGCAGGTCGAAAGCGCGTCCGGCGACGTGTACGCGCTGGCCGATCTGGTGCGCCGACGCTGCAGCGCGGCGGCGGGTCCGCTACTTCATGTCGCAGGAACCAAGCTCGCCGGAGACCTGTCGGCCCTGCTGGGGGAGTCCGGATTTTCCATCCTGCGGGAAACGCTGTACGACGCCGTTCCGAGCGCACGGCTGTCGGACGGCACGGCGGCGCTGCTGCGTACGGGAACACTGGACGCCGTGTTGTTTTTCTCTCCCCGTACCGCCCGTTCGTTTGTTAGGCTTGTCGCCGAGGCCGGGCTCATCGACCGCTGTCGTACAGTGGACGCGCTCTGCCTCAGCCCCGCGGTCGCGGAGGCTGCCCGCGCGTACGGTGAGCTGGGAGTGACACCGTGGCAGAACGTACGGGTGGCGCCACGGCCGGAGCAGGACTCTCTGCTCGGCCTGCTGCCGGAAGCATCCGGCGGCACGGGCCGGGCTTGAGCGCATCCGCTTGGGGGCTTGTGTGGCGTTCGTTGAGAACAACTGCGACCAGAAGGCACCCAATGACCTCTCGCCCAGGCTCCGAACACGAGGCTGACCCGAACGGCCACACGCCGTCCGACCAGAACCAGACGCCCAACCAGAACCAGATGGCCGACCAGAATCAGGTGGCCGGCGGCCCCGCCGTCGAACGCATCATCGAGCGCTTCGGCGGCATCCGTCCCATGGCCCACAAGCTGGACATCCCGGTCACCACGGTGCAGGGCTGGAAGAAGCGCGGCGCCATTCCGCTGGCCCGCCACGCCGACCTCCGCGCCTCCGCCGCCAAGCATCGCATCAAGCTGAGCGAAGCCGACCTGGAAGCCGCCACGCCGAGCGAGGACCGCAACGCCCCGGACGCCGCCGGCTCGGTGACGCCGCTGCCGCCGGACGCCGCCATCATCGCGTCGGCCTCCCCCCTCCCCAGGAGCGCCGAGCCGTTCAAGACCGAGCCCGGCAAGACCGAGCCCGACCAGAACGAGCCCGGCAGGACCGAGGACACCCTGCCGGGCGCCGACACGCTGCCGGGTGGCGGGCCGGTGCCGGCCACGGATTTGCCGCCTTCCACCCTGCCGCCCGCTGCGGACACCCTGCCGCCCTCCACTTTGCCGGGCGCCGACACGCTGCCCGGCGGCGAGGTGAGGGCCGAGACGATCAAGGTCGAGGAGACCCGGATCGAGGAGGGCAAGGCCGATCCCTTCAAGTCGGACGAGGTCAAGAGCGAGACGCCGCCGCCGGTGGAGCCCCCCGCCCCCGCCTACACCGCCTCCTCCTACGAGCCGCCGCGCTATGAGGCGCCGCGGGAGGAGCGCAAGTCCGGCGCCGGCTTCGCCACCGCCGTGTCGCTGATCGCCCTGCTGGTCGGCGCCGCCGCCTTGTCGCAGCCCTGGTGGGGCCCGCGCGTTCCCGGCTGGCCCACCGCCGGCGGCCCCGCCGCCCCGTCCGCCGCCGCCCCGGCGGCGCAGCCCGACCCGGCCCTGCGCAACCAGATCCAGCAGTTGACCGAGCGCCTCGCCAAGCTGGAGCAGCGCCCCGCCGCCCCGGCCGAGGGCAACGCGGCCGCCGCCGGCATCGACCAGCAGACGCTGGACAACGCCGTCGGCCAGCTCGCCGCCCGCATCCAGCAGCTCGAGCAGCGCCCGCAGGCCGCCGCCGAAGCCGCCCCGGCCGAGCCCGACCCGCGCGTCGCCCAGCTGACCGAGCAGCTCGGCCAAGTCCAGCAGCGCGTCGACTCGGTGGGCAGCGAGGTCCAGGCCGCCGGGCAGATCCGCCAGGAGGTGGACGCCCTGAAGCAGGAGCTGGCCGCCGTCAACCAGGCGGTGGAAACCCGCCGCGACGCCGCCACCGCCGCCCAGGCGCTGGTGCTGGCCGCCGGGCAGCTCCGCTCCGCCCTGGCCGCCGGGCAGCCCTTCCAGCAGGAACTCCAGGCCGTCCGTGCCGTGGCGTCGGGCGACGCCCAGGTGACGCAGCCGCTGGAGGCCGTGGCCGGCTACGCCGGCAAGGGCGTGCCGACCCAGCCGCAGCTCACCGACCGCTTCTCCGCCATGGCCTCCGACATCGTGCGCGCCGACAACCAGGGCGAGGGCAACGACTGGGTGGAGCAGGTCACCGGCAAGATCGCCACGCTGGTCACCGTGCGCCGCTCGGGCGGCGACGCGGTCGGCGACGGCGCCTCGGCGGTGGTCGCCCGCGCCGAAGCCGCGCTGCAGGCCGGCAACCTCGGCGGCGCGGTCAACGAGCTGGCGGCCCTGAAGGGTCCGGCGGCGCAGGTCGCCGCCCCGTGGATCGCCGACGCCAAGGCCCGTCTGGCCGCCAACGAGGCGGGCCAGCAGCTCACCAACCGCGCCATCGGCCTGCTGTCGCAGTCCGCCGGTGTCAAGGGAGCGGCCCAATGACACGCGCCATCTGGTTCATCATCAAGGTCGCCATCGTCGTCGCGATCGCGGTCTGGCTGGCCAACCACCCCGGCACCCTCGCCATCAACTGGCAGGGCTACGTCGTCGAGACCGGCATCGGCATCGCCATCCTGATCGGCGTGGCGGCTCTGGCGGCGGGCATCGTCCTCTACCGGCTGGCCCGCGCCATCCTCGGCGCCCCGCGCAACTACGGCCGCTACCGCCGGTCGCGCCGGCGCGAGCGCGGCTATCAGGCGCTGACCCGCGGCATGGTCGCCGTCGCCGCCGGCGACGCCACGACCGCCCGCAAGATGGCGCGCAAGGCCGACGGGCTGCTCAACGAGCCGCCGCTGACCATGCTGCTGTCGGCCCAGGCCGCCCAGCTCCAGGGCGACGACCGCGCGGCGAAGGAATACTTCACCGCCATGCTCGACCGGCCGGAGACCGCCTTCCTCGGCCTGCGCGGGCTGCTGACGCAGTCGCTGAAGGCCGGCGACCGGGTGGAGGCTCTGCAGCTCGCCCGCCGCGCCCAGTCGCTCCAGCCCAACACGCCCTGGCTGCTCGGCACGCTGTACGACCTGGAAGCCCGCTCGGGCGAATGGGCGGCGGCGGAAGGCACGCTCCAGCAGGCCGTCCAGGCCGGCGCCATCAACCCCGACGACGGCCGCCGCCACCGCGCCACCCTGCTTCTGGAGCGCAGCTTCGAGGCGGAGCGCCGCGGCCGGTCCGACTCGGCCCTGTCGCACGCCCAGGCGGCGCACGACCTGCTGTCCGGCTTCGTCCCGGCGGCGGCCCGCGCGGCCCGGCTGCAGATGGCCATCGGCAAGCACAAGAACGCCGCCAAGACCCTCGAGCGCTGCTGGCGCGTCAACCCGCACCCGGACCTGACCTCGGCCTACCGCGAGGTGGTGTCGAGCAACGACCCGATGACCCGGGTCAAGATGTTCGAGAAGCTGCGCAACCATGCGCCCAACGACGTCGAGTCGCTGCTCGCCGTAGCCCGCGCCGCCCTCGACGCCCAGCTCTGGGGCGAGGCCCGCGCCCATCTGACCAAGGCGCTGGAGATGCGGCCGTCGCGCCGCGTCTTCCAGCTCCTGGCCGAGCTGGAGCGGGCGGAGCGGCAGGACGAGGAGGCGGCGCGCGCCTGGCTGGCCCAGGCGGCCAACGCCCCGGCGGACGCGGCCTGGACCTGCAGCGCCTGCAACGCGGTCAGCCCGAGCTGGGGCGGCCTGTGCGGCCATTGCGGCGCCTTCGACAGCCTGGAATGGAAGACCCCGACCGTCAGCATGTCGCTGATGAGCCCGGAGTCGGCGCCGACGGCCATCGCCCACCACGCGACGGAGCCGGTCACCGGCCAGCCGGGCGTCGCCCCCGGAGGCCAGATCGCCCCCCAGGGAGCGACCTGATCCCACGCCGGTCGCAGCATGAAAAAAGCCCCTTCCCGGTCCGCCGGGGAGGGGCTTTCTTTTTGGGGGATTGGTGGAAACGCGGGGATGGTGAGCCTAAGGCCCCATTTAAGGACGGTGCTTGCCTGTTTTCCGTGTGGAGGCTCTGCCGGATCGGCCACAGCTGTCGCCTGGACGATCACTGCTCCCTCGCAGAACAATTGCATGCCCCAGGTAATGCAGGCGGCGGTCCGGCTGCCTCCGCTCCAGGAGAACAGCGACCAGCCGGCGGACTGGGATCCTCGGCCAACGGCATTTGAGCACGATCAATTCCGCAGGAATGCCGTTTGCGGAGCGCGTCGGACCATGGCGATTATTTGCAGGCGCTGGACCGCCGGAGGGATCAGCCACCGACCGAGGAGACACGAGATGCAGACCGCCACCGCCATCAAGGCCGCCGCCATCAAGAAGGAAGCCGCCTATCTGGGCGTGCCGTGGGAGGACGCCTACGGCTATGCCCAGGCGATCAAGGTCGGCAACACCATCCGCGTCTCAGGCCAACTGAGCCATGACAGCGAAGGGAAGCTGATCGCGCCCGCCGCCCTGAACGACGAGGGCAGGCCCGCCGATTTCTCGACCATGGAGCAGCAGATGCGCACCACTTACGCCAATGCAGCCAAGCTGCTGGCGCAGTTCGGTGCGAGCCTGGACAACGTGGTGGAGGAAACGCTTTTCGTTTTGGACGTCGATGCCGCTTTCGCCGTTGCGGCCAAGGTCCGCGGGGAAGCCTACAACACGGCGCGTCCCCAATGCGCCAGCAACCTGATCGGCGTGACGCGCCTGGCGTTCCCCGAACAGATCATCGAAATCACGTTCACTGCGGTACTGCCGGAAACCTGAGCGGACGCCAAGGACCGTTGAGCGCGCCGCTCGGACCGGATGGTCTTTCCAGACGGCCTTCGACAAGCTCGCGGTGCTGGCCGATGGCCTCGATGCAATGGCTCATGAACGCGTAAACACGGCCCGACCTGCGGATATCGGGATGGGTCAGAAGCCACAGGTCGTCCGTGAGCGCCGGCTCGACCGGTCCCACACGCTCGATGTCGGGCGACAGGTCGCCAAGCATGCAGGGCAGATACCCCACGCCCAGGCCCGCGGCGATGGCCGCCGCAGCGCCGGCGACCGAGTCCGTACGGTAGCCGATGTTGTCCCGTGGCACACGCCCGTCAACGAACTCGGCCGCCGTCAAGCCCGACAGCATGCCGCCGTACGACACCCATTGACGGTCGGCCATCGGGCGCGCATCGGACAAGGGCGGGGCGGACGCGGAACAGGCGGCGTAGGGAGCCCAGGCAATCGTGGCGACCTTCCGACCGAACAGGTTCTCCGGGGGCGTCTTGGTAGCCCTGATCGCGATGTCCGACTCCCCACGGGCAAGGTTCAACGCTCCGTTTCCAACGGTCACCTCCATGTTAACCGCGGGATTCAGCGCCTTGAACGATGCGATCATGGGCGTGAGGAAGTAGAGCAGGATCGAATCGCTGGTCGTGATGTGCAGATCGCCCGCATGCCCCTGGGTGTGACCGGAAACCCGCCTCGCCACGCTGACCACGTCCAACTCGATGCGCTCGGCGAGTGCGACGATCTCTTCCCCCTGCACGGTGGTTACATACCCCGTCCGGCGCCGGTCGAAGAGCGCGGTGCCGAGAACCTGTTCAACCTTTGCCAAGCGCCGCGCGATGGTGGAACCGTTGAGGCCCAGCATCTGGGCAGCCGGTGCCAATGCCCCGTTCTGGGCGATCGCGCGGACGATGCGGAGGTCATCCCAGGACAGCCTGCTGATCAGAGCGCTCATGCAATTCCTTGGCTCTGCTGAGTGTTTGAAAGCAAAGCTCTCCCTTCCATGCCACAAGGCCCGCATCCGGGCTAAGCGGAAAAGTGGGTGGCGTCGAGGACCGTCCGCAGATCGACGCTGCGCCGCCGGTCCCCTTTGGCCGGGCGGGGCAGCCAGAGCTCAATCAGGACCCACTCGGTGTCTGTCAGCTCCGTTGGGGACCGCTGCGCCTGTTTTGCTCGGTGAGCCTTCATCCACATCGCCTGCCTTCCGCTTCCACACGGAAATCGGGCAATCCGTCTTTCTCAAACGGGTTCTCAGGCGTTGCCCAGGCGGGCGCCGTCCAGGATGGCCTCGTCGAAGATCGCGCCGCTGCGGTCGCAGCCGGTCAGGTCGGCCAGCGTCAGGTCGCAGCCCTTCATGTTCGTCGCGCTGAGCGAGGCGCCGGCCATGCGGGCGCGCACCAGCGAGGCCCGCATCATCTTCGCCCCGGCGCTGATCAGCAGCATTCCCAGATTGGCCCCGTCCAGGCAGCCGTCGATGAGGATCGCGCGGTCGAGCTTCGCGCCGCGCAGGTCGGCGCCGCGCAGGTCGGCGGAGCGCAGGTCGGCCCCGTCGAACTGGGCCGCCTGAAGCTGCGCGCCGTTCAGCCGGGCGTGGCGCAGCCGCACCCCCGATCCCTTGGCGAGCGTCAGCACCTTGCCCGACAGGTCGGCCCCATCCAGGTTAAGGCCGGTCAGGTCGAGCTGGCGCCCCTGCTGGCCGCTGGTGCCCAGCCACAGCAGATGCTGGCGCAGCAGAACCTCGATCTCCGCCGCCGCGATCGCCGGGTAGACGGGCTCCGCCGCCGGATCCTCGTCCGGTTCCAAGATGGGCGTGGGCGCCTGGGCCGCCACCGCCGCCTCCTCGTCGGTGCGGATGGAGGTGATGAGGTCCAGTTCCGACACCTTGGCGCCGTCCAGCTTGGCCCCGCGCAGGTCGGCGCCGTTCAGGTCGGCCCCCTGGAGGTCGGCGCCGGAGAAGTTGCAGTCGCGCAGGTCGGTGCGCTGGAGCCGCGCGCCCGACAGGCGGGAGTTGGTGAAGTCCGCCGCCCGCGCGAAGCTGCCCGACAGCTTGGCCCGCGCCATGTCGGCGTTGGTCAGCTTGGCCGAGGCCATGTCGGCCGGTCCCGGCTCGAAGCCGACCACCTTCAGCTCGCCTGACGCGCTGCGGTTGGCGACGCTGCCGTCGCGCAGGTCGACCTCCACCATCACCGCGCCGTCCAGGATGGCGCCGCGCACGTTGGCGCCGCGCATGTCGGTGCGGTAGAGCCGCGCCTCCGACAGGTCGGCACCGCGCAGGTCCGCGCCGTAGAGGTCCACGTGGTCGAGGATGGTGCCGCGCATCCGGGCGTCGCGCAGGATGGCGCCGGACAGATGCGCGCCGGTCAGGTTGCGGCCCGACAGGTCGAGCCCGGTCAGGTCGAAAAAGGGCAGGTTGGCGCGGGCGCCGTTGGGCCGCCCCTCGGTGAAGCGGACATGGCGCTCGCACACCCGGTCCAGCTGCTCCTGGCTCAAGCGTATCCGGGACTTGTGGGAGCCGTCGTTCGCCATCGGCGCCTCAGGCGAACAGCGCGTCGATGTCGGCCTGCGAAATCTCGCTGCCGCCGCCCGATGGTTCGGGCGCCGGGGCGGCGGGTCGCGGGGCCGGCTTCGCAGCGGCAGGCGGAGGGGGCGGCGGCGGTGGGGACGATGCCGGCGCTTCGGCCGGCTCGACCCGTTCCAGCACCTGGGGGATCTGCGTGACCAGCGTGTCGAACAGGGCGTCGATGTCGTCCTGGCTGACCTCCGGCCCGCCGAGCTGCGGGCCGTTCAGCAGATGGGCATCGGGCCGGGTGTCGCCCAGCTTGCGATGGGACGCCCCCTCGCCGATGGCGGCGGTTTCCGAAGCGGAGGCGATGCGGTCGACACCCCAGATCTCGATCATCGTGTTCACGCGCTGCTCGATGTAGCGCAGCGTGTTGACCACCTTGGTGGTGCGCTGACCGGTGATGTCCTGGAAGGCGCAGGCGGTCATGATCTCGATGCTCCAGGCGTCGATGGCGTCGACCATCTCCGCGATGTCGGGATCGTCGCGCGGGATGCCCTGGGTGATCTCCTGGATCTTCTCGGTGGCGTTCAGGATGTCGGTGGTCGCCCGCTCGGTCGCCGCGACGATCTCGTCCAGCTCGCCGGTCGCCGCCTCGATGCGGTTCGACCCGGTGTCGGCGGGGCGCAGTGCGGCGATGTCGCTGCGCGTCTCGCGCACCACCTGGGTGATCGACATCAGCTCCTGCTGAAGCTGCAGACCATCCCCCAGGCCGCCGCCGATGCCGCTTCCGGGCATCGGACGGGGCAAGGCGCCGGGGTCCACCCCGCGCAGCCGGTTGACCTGCTGCTCCAGCGCGGCGGTCAGCCGGTGGAACTCGTCCACCGCGACCACCCGGGATCGTCGGTCGCGCATGCGCAGGAACGCGCGGCCGCGCGCGGTCTGCGACAGCGCCTCCTCCATCTGGAGGTAGTCATGCTCGGTCAGTTCCATCAGAGGAACGTCGCTCATCGTCGTCACCGTCGGCGGGCCGCTGTTGAGTATCCGCCATGGAGGAAAGCACGTCTTAGGAAAACTGAGGTTACACCAGACATGCCCTGGATTTCAGGCAAATCCTTCACACCTCTGCCTCGCAGATCCCGCTGAACAAAGTCTTAATGAAGTCATGGGGAGCACGCGATGACGCACCCCGTCGTCCTGCAACCAAGCATGGAGGACACACAGGAAAGCCAATCACAAGACGAGGGCGCGCCGCGCCCTTGAGGATCCGTCCCCCCGCCGGCGCCCTAAACTCCGTGGCCCCGGCGCCGCGTGCGGTGGGGCGCGGGGTGGGGCAAAGGGTGCGCAGGCTTGACCCGCCGCCGCCGTTCGCCCACATCAGCCGCGCCAGACCCGAACAGGGGCTGCCGCGCAAGCGCGGGTCGGAACAACAGGAACGGGGACAAGATGCCGATGACGACGACGCTTCGGTTCGCGACGCTTCGAATTGCAAAGGCGGCGTGCGTGGCCGGGCTTTTGGGGATCGGCCTTCCGGGCATGGGTCTGGCCCCCACCCCCGCGGCGGCCGCCTTGCCCGCCGGAGTCGCCGGGGTGACGACCATCGCGCCGATGCTGGAGCAGGTCACCCCGGCCGTCGTCAACATCGCCGTCCTGTCGCGGGCGCCGCAGGCCGAGAACCCGCTGCTGCGCGACCCCTTCTTCCGCCGCTTCTTCAACGTCCCCGAACAGCAGGCCCGCCCGCAGGTCAGCGCCGGGTCGGGCGTCATCGTGGACGCGCGGCGCGGCTACGTCATCACCAACGCCCATGTGGTGGAGAACGCGCAGGAGATCGCCGTCACCCTGAAGGACCGTCGCCGCCTGCGCGCCAAGCTGGTTGGGCGGGACGCGGCGACCGACATTGCGCTGCTGAAGATCGAGGCGGAGAAGCTGACCGCCCTGCCCTGGGGCGACTCGGACCAGCTGAAGGTCGGCGATTTCCTGGTCGCCATCGGCAACCCCTTCGGGCTGGGCCAGACGGTGACCTCCGGCATCGTCTCGGCGCTCGGCCGCAGCGGTCTGAAGATCGAGGGGTACGAGGACTTCATCCAGACCGACGCCTCCATCAACCCCGGCAACTCCGGCGGCGCGCTGGTCAACTTCAACGGGGAACTGGTCGGCATCAACACCGCCATCATCGGCCCGGCCGGCGGGTCGGTCGGCATCGGCTTCGCCGTCCCGGTCAGCATCGTCCGCTCGGTGATGGAGCAGCTCGTCGAGTATGGCGAGGTGCGGCGCGGCCGGCTGGGGGTCTCCATCCAGGACCTGACCCCCGATCTGGCGGACAGCATGAACCTGGCCGGCGACGCCGGGGCGGTCATCGCCCAGGTCGAGCGCGGGTCCGCCGCCGAGCGCGCCGGTTTCCGCAGCGGCGACGTGGTGACCGCGGTGAACGGGCGCCCGGTGCGCAGCGCCACCGACTTCCGCAACCGCATGGGTCTGGTGCGGGTTGGCACGCCGCTTCAGGTGACCGTCCTGCGCGGCGGCAACGAACGGGTGCTGAACGTCCGAACGGCGAACTAGACCCGGCGGACCGGATCGGGATAACCATGGTCTGATGATCGGCCGCCCCTCCCCTCCCCGCCGGCAGGCCCCGCCCGCCCCCATGGTCAGCGCGGCCCAGCGCCAGCGCGAAGTCGCCCGCATGCTGATGCGGCTCGACGACATGCTGAAAAAGTGCGCGGATCTGGCGGCGGCGGCGCGGGAGCGCGTGTCGGTCGGCGGGATGGGCCGCTACCGCAAATTCTCCCGGAAGGTGCGCGACTTCTTCTCGCTGGCGGCGGTGACCCAGGAACGGCTGGACGCCGCCCCGTCGGAGATGGAGGAGCTGATCGGACCGATGACCACCGCGCTGGAGCGCCTGCACGCCCGCATGGTGATCCTGTTCGTGGAGGAGAGCCTGGGCTTCTTCAACACCTTCGCGCGGGTCAAGGCGTTGCCCATCGGCACCCACGAGACGGTGGGGGTGGAGTTCCGCGCGCTGATGGAGATCCGCAAGTTCCTCGACGACCCGCTCTATGACGGGGAGCGCGGGCAGGGCCTGCGCAAGCAGACGGACCGGGTCGCCGTCCTGATGCGCGCGGTGATGGACCGCTGCCCGCCCCTGCCCGACTTCGGCGACGAGCCGAGCATCGGGCCGCGCGGGACGGTGAACAAGCCGCTGCGCCCGCCGCGCGCCGCTCCGCCAGCCGCCACGGGCCGGGCGGCGGAGCCGCGCCCGCTCCCGCAGCCCAATTCCCAACGGCCCGATCCTCGGTTGGAGGTTCGCCAACTGTCTCTGGACGACGAGGACTGACGGGCCGCCGTTAGCCTTCCGCCGGCGACGACTGGCGGTGGGGACTGTGCGCGTCCACGCCGCGCAGATGCTCGGCGGCCTCGTGCAGGGCGCGCTCGCTGGCGCTGTCGGGGGTCTGCAGACCGGAGTCCGGGCCGGGAACGGCGTCCTCCTCGGCGATCTCGCGGGCGGCCTGCTGCCAATGCTCGATGTGGCGCCCTTCGGGACGGCCCTCCCGTTCCCAGATGGCGTGGGCGCGCTCGCGGACGCGGGGGTCGTCGGGGCCGGTGTGATGCTCCATGGCGCTGTCCTTCCTGTGCGGTCCGTTCTCAGGACCGTCAACAGGCGGAGCGGCGCGGCGTGCCGCGGACCTTTCCGCTACAGCCAATAGAGCGGGCTGACCCCGAACAGCCAGGGATGCACCGCGATCATCGCGGCGTAGGCGGCCAGCGCGCCCAACGCACGGCCCCAGCCGATCTCTCCGGGACGGAAGCGCTGGCGTCCGGCCAGGATGGCGGCGAAGGGCAGCGCGGAGGTCTCCGCCCGGTAGGCCCGCCCGGCGGCACTCCGGCGCAGCAGCCAGTCGTTCTTGACCATGGCGAACAGGGCGATGGCCGCCATCGCGACGAACAGCACGACCCGCCGCCCGTCTCCGGTCGCTTGCAGGTGCAGCAGCGCCCAGAGCAGCAGCCCCATGCTGCCGGGAAAGCGGGTAATCCGGTAGATGCCCCGCGGCGGGTTGGGGGCGTCGGGCTCGCCGGCCTTGCTGGTGACGCGGGCGGCGATCAGCAGGAAGGACAGCGGCATCAGTGCGACGACCAGCGGCGCCGCCCAGCCGGTGGGGACGAACAGCGGCTCGCCGCCCCCGGCCTCGCGGTAGGCCCAGACGAACAGGCCGAGCGCCAGCAGCGAGCCCAGCGAATGCAGGGCGACGAACCCGCCCCGCCCCAGCCGGGTGATCAGCCACGGCCGCACCCCCGGCCAGGACGGCACGGCGTGGGTGGCGAACAGGAACAGGGCGGCGAGGAGTAGGTCGGTGGTCATGGGCCGCAAGGAAACACCGCTTTGCCCGCCAGAGTCTTGATGAACGTCAAGCATGCAGCGCTGAAAGCAAACCGCGTCCGAGTGTGGCGCAGGCCACAGCGGGGATGGGCGGCGGGGCGTAGTGTCTGGTCATCGGACAGGCCGGGCCCCGACGCAGACGGAACCGGCAGCCAACGCCCCCAGACACCAACTCCCCCAGACACCGGAAGGAAACCACACCATGCGCCGCACCACCCTGATCGCCGCCGCCGTCGCCGTCCTGTGCTCCGCCGCCTCCTTTGGCCCCGCCTTCGCCGGCGACCTGATGACCGGCGGCATCCCGCTCGGCAACGCCAGCAACCTGGGCGTCATCTCCAACACCGCCGCGGGCATCCAGAACAAGGCGCAGCAGCAGGTGATGGGCGTCCAGGCGGGCGGCGGGCTGGCCGGGCCGTTTGGCACCGCCTCCAACCTGGGCAACGTCTCCAACCTCGCCGCCGGGGTGGGCAACACCGCCAAGCAGCAGGTCTTCGGCATGCAGGCGGGTGGCGGCGGGGTGAAGACGCCCTTCGCGCTGGGTGGCTTCAACAGCAACGCCGGCACCGTCAGCAACAGCGCGGTCGGCATCGGCAACACCGCCCAGCAGCAGGTCAAGGCGATGCAGTTCGGCGCGCCGGGCGCCCTGTTCAACCAGAACCTCGGCACCGTCTCCAACCTTTCCGCCGGCATCGGCAACAAGGCCCAGCAGCAGGTCATCGGCATCCAGAAGTAAACCCCTCCCCATCCCCCCTCCCATCCAGGCAGACCTTGCGGCCGGGGCACTCCCCCGGCCGTCTTTTTGCGCGCAAGCGGGGCGTTTCCCGGCGCGGATGTGCCGGCAAGGAACCTTCCACCCGGCGGCGCGTTGGAGCGGCGATCACACTCCCGCGGCCATCCGCCGCGGTCATTCGGGAAGCCGCAGCATGAACCGCAACAGCATTTCGACATTGGGATGGCCCAGGGTGGGATGGAGGGCCGCTGTCATCCTGTCGGCGTCGCTCGGGCTGGCCGCCTGCGCCGGCAGCGTGCCGCCGCCGACCGCCCAGCTCGGCGCGTCGGCGCAGGCCATCCAGCAGGCCGAACGGGCCGGCGCCCTCGAACACGCCCCCGCGGAGTTCCAGTCCGCCCGCGAGAAGCTGGCTGCCGCCGACGCCGCCATGCGCGAGGACGAGCGGACCGAGGCCCGCCGCCTCGCCGAGCAGGCGCAGGCCGACGCCGAACTCGCCACCGTGCGCTCGCAGCGCGCGACGGCGCAGCAGGCCGCCAGCGCGGTCCGCACGCTCGCCAACCCCAACGCCGGTATGCCCAACGCCGGCATGACCGGCGCCGCGCGTCAGGACCGGGCGCCCGCCGGGTCCGCCGCTCCCCTGGCCCCGTCGGGCATGAGCGGGACCTCGACCTGGGATTCCCCGCGCACGCTGGAGGGCACGCCGTGATGCACACCACCGACAAGAAGACCCGCAAGATGAGGAAAGGCTTGGCCCTGGCCTCGCTGGGCGTCGTCGCCCTGTCGCTCGGCGCCTGCGCCACCCCGGACGACACCCCGGCCCTGGCCCAGGCGCGCCAATCCTATTCCAGCGCCGCCGCCAACCCGCAGTTGGCGAGCAACGCCACGCTGGAGCTGCGCCGCGCCGAAGAGGCGCTGCAGCGCGGCGAGCGGGCGCGCAGCGACGGCAACACCGCGGAGATGGACCATCAGGCCTATCTCGCCAACCGGCAGCTCCAGATCGCCCAGGACGTGGCGGCGATGAAGGGCGCGCAGCAGGTCGTCGCCAACGCCGAGACCTACCGCCTCCAGGACCAGATCCGCGCCCTCCAGGCGGAGCGGACGGAGCGCGGTCTGGTGATGTCGCTGGGCGACGTGCTGTTCGCCACCGGCAGCGCCCGCCTGACTCCGGGCGCCGACGCGCGGCTGAGCGAACTCGCCAACTTCCTCCAGCGCAACCCGGAACGGACCGTGCGGATCGAGGGCTACACGGACACCACCGGTTCGTCGGCCACCAACCTGCGCCTGTCGGAGGAGCGGGCCATGGCGGTGCGCGACGCGCTGACCGCGCGCGGCGTCAACCCCAGCCGCATCGCCGCCCAGGGGCTGGGGTCGGCCCAGCCGGTCGCCTCCAACAGCACGGAGTCGGGACGCCAGCAGAACCGCCGCGTCGACATCGTGATCTCCGAGCCGGGCTCGGTGGCGGAGACGCGCTCCTGACGGGCCATGCTGCCATTTGACGCACATTGCGCTTGACCAAGAACGGGCGGGCCGGAAACGGCTCGCCCGCTTCGATTCCGGCCCGATTTCCAGCCGTTTTCCCCGCTCCGACTTGCCCGTCCCGCTCCACCACTGCGCCGGAAGCGCGGTCATTCGAAAAAATTGTCTCGAATGCAAAGCAAAATCAATGCTTCTTTACCTTTTACGGTGTGTGGTTTTACGATGCGCGAACATGAGGGGACACGGCGTCCTTTTGATTGCGCGGGGATTCGGAATGACCACTGGACAGGGTGACGAGGGAGCGATGCTCAGCAGGGGATTTTTGAAGGCGCAGGCTCTGCTTCTCCTCATCATCGGCCTTCCGGTGATCGTGGTGGTGGTTCTCCTCAACCCGCTGTGGAACGCCACGCTGCACCGGTTCGGCGTGCCGGAAGGGCCGGCGGCGGCGCTCGGCATGATCGTCACCATCATGGTGGTGATGGTCGTCCAATATTGGGTTCTGGAAACACGGCGGACCATGGTCAGCTCGCTGTTCAACTTCATCCCGCACGAACGTCTGACCTTCGACGGCGAGACGCTGACGACGGACGAGGCCAACCGCCTGTTCGTCACCCTGCACCGGGATTCGGAAGAGTGGCGGCGCCTGCTGCGCGACAACGGCATGGACGTCCCGCTGGACGAGTTCGGCAGCCTGTGCGCCGCCCGGCTGGCCTTCGCGCGCCGCCCCCAGGGCATCCCGCCGGAGGCGGAGCGCGCTATCGCCGAGGTGCCGCAGGCGGTCGAGCTGGCCCAGGCCCGCGTCGGCGCGGCGCTCGACCAGGCGGAGCGGGAGGTGCAGGCCCTGCGCGGCCGCCTGTCCGACACGCAGGATGCGGTGGCCGCCCTGGTCGGCTTCATCCGCGACAGCGGGGTGCAGATCGCCGGCCGCCACGACGACGCCCAGCGCTGCGCCACGGAGAACCACGCGCTTCTCGCCAGCCTCCATGAGCATCTGGACCGCCGCCGGGCGGAGGCGACCTCCGACCTGACGCGGTTCGAGCAGATCGTCGCGGAATCCCGCGCTCTGGAGGACTCGGTCAACGCCATCACCCGCATCATGTCCGCCACCAACATGCTGGCGCTGAACGCCGCCATCGAGGCGACGCGGGCCGGGGAATACGGCCATGGCTTCCGCGTGGTGGCGAACGAGGTGCGCGATCTGGCCCGCCAGTCGAACGAGGCCATCCAGGTGATCCAGAAGGGCATCGACCGCATGCAGCAGGCGATCGCCCAGCAGATCGCCGGGCAGGACGCCCAGGCCAAGGTGGCCGCCGAGCACGCTCTGCTGTCCGATCTGGCCGACCGCCTGCAAAGCCTCAGCGCCGGCCAGCAGGACGTCGCCGGGCATGAGCGGCGGCTGATGGGCGAGTTGGACCGGCTGGGCGACACCCTGGCCGACACCTTGTCCGGTTTCGCCGGCGACCTGCACGTCCCCGAAGGGCTGCGGCGGGAACTGGACGCGATCAGCGGCGGGCTGGCGCGGCTGAATGGTCTGGAGGAGGATCTGCGCGGCCTGTCCGGCGTCCGGAAGCGCGCCGCCTGACCGCCTTGCGCGGCACGCCGCTCAGCGGTCGCCGCGCTCGGTCTCGACCATCGCCCGTGCGACGGCGTAGACGCCGGCGATCGCCCCGGCGGTGAACAGGGCCGCCCCCACCGCGCGGGTGAGGGAGCGGGCCGGCGCCGGAGCCGGGGGCATGCGCTTCCACACCGCCCAGGCCTCCTCCGGACGGTCGGGATCGGCGATGCGCAGGGCGGCGAAGGCCTGCTCGGTCAGGCCGGGATCGGTGTCGGGCAGCGGCGCCAAGCGGCGCCCGGACGGCTTGTTCAACCGGTCGATGGCGGCCACCAGACGGCCGGTGGCGCGGACGGCGGCGGTCAGCTCCGACGGGTCGACGCCCATATGCTCGGCCAGCAGGCGGTTGCGCACCGCGCCGATGGCGTTGGCGGTGCTGCGGTCGCCCGGCGGGGCCTCCACCGCCAGATCGCATTCCGTGTCGTAGCCCATGGAACGGTTGTTCAGGTTGCTCGACCCGATGCGCAGCAGCCGGTCGTCCACCACCATCAGTTTGGAATGCACGACGATGCCGTTGCCGCCCTCGGTCAGCGGGGTCATGGCGCGCAGACGTCCGTGGCGGTCGGCGGCGCGCAGCTCCTGAAGCACCACGCCGCGCGGTGTGTCCATGGCCATGCGGTCGAACCAGCTCGGGCTTTCCATGGGGACGACGACGACCACCTCCGGCCCGTCCGGCTCGCGCAGCCGCCGGGCCAGCGCCTCGGCCACCCGGAAGGAGGCGAAATACTGGTTCTCCAGATAGATGCTGCGCCGCGCCCCGGCGATGGCGGCGAAGGTCAGCGCCTCGTTCTCGCGGACCGGACGGCCGACCAGACAGTCGGGAAGCGTGCGGGCGATGCCCACCGCCGCGTCGGTGATCAGGGGGTGCAGCCCCTCCGGCCAGGGATCGCCACCCGAAGCGCCGTCGGAGGGCGGAGGCGGCAGCGACTGTCCCGTGGCGTGGCCCCAGCGCTCGCGCGCCATCATCCCCAGCGCGCGGGCGGCGGGTCCGTCCACCGCCATCATCACGTCGTGGCGCGGCGCGTGCAGCTCCCCGGTCGGCCAGCGGCGGCGCGGATCGTTGTCCAGATGCTCCGGCGTGTCCCAGCGGTCGCCGGCCAGATCGATGCCACCGCAGAAGGCCAGCGCGTCGTCGACCACCACCAGCTTCTGGTGCTGCGCCGCCCCCACCGGCAGGGCGTCGTCCAGTTCCAGCGTCAGCCGCGGGCCGGTGCGCCGGTTCAGCCGTTCCAGCGGCCCGTGCGGGTGCTCCAGCGAGATGGGGAACGGCATGTCCCACTTCAGCGCGTGGATCTGCAGCGACGGGCGGTGGCGGATCAGGCGGGCGAGGAAGTCGCCCAGCGTTTCCGGATCGTAAGGGTCGAGGCGCATCCGCGGATCGATGTCCCAGCCGAGCAGGATCACCGATCGCCGCGCCCGCAGCAGGGCGGCGCGCACCGCCGCGAAGAAGGCGGCGCCGTCGACCAGCACGGCCACCCGGTCCGCCCGCTCGGTGCGCCAGCAGGTGGCGCCGGGGCGCAGGATGGGCCTCGTCCCGGCAAGGTCCGCCGCATCCCGATGTTCGCTCATTCCTGCCTCGACGTGCCGTAACGGTGCTTGCGTCAACTCTTCCGGCGGCGGCCTGTTCCGCAAGGCGACCGGCTGCTCCGGAATCGCCCGGCATTCGCATCTGGATGGGAGAGGACGGAAGGCCCGGACGGTCGGCGGTTCGCCAGAAGGTCGGACCAAAAGAATTGGATGCCACTCCGCTTTTGCCGCAACGATGCGCCCGGCCTTCTGTTGGGGATGGGCGAATGGGGGACGGGCGCGCCGCAGGGCGCCGGACTGAATACCCGCCCGAACCCCCGCCAGGAGGGCGCCCGGCCAAAGGGCGCCGCCACCAGATGGAGAGATGAGGATGCGTACCGTTTTGATCGCCGCCGCGTCGGCCCTCGCCCTGATGGCCGGCTCCGCCGTCGCCCAGTCGGGCGGCACCTCCGTGAGCCCGACCGTCCCCAGCACCACGACCTCGCCGTCCACCGGCCTGAGCACCTCCGGCCCCGGCTCCACTCCGGGCAGCGTCACCACGCCGGGCACCTCCGGTTCGTCGGGCAGCACGATGGGCAATGGCACCATGGGCAGCGGCTCGTCGGGCGGCACCTGGCAGGGCCAGACCACCGCACCGTCGGGCATGGGCAGCGCGACCAGCAGCAACCCGGCCCGTGACAACCAGACCGCGACCGGCACCCACTGCCCGCCGGGCACCCCGAACTGCGGCCCGGACGGCAGCAAGTAAACCGCCTTCCAGGTTCGCGTCAAAGAGCGCGCCGGAACCTCCGGCGCGCTCTTTTCGATTTCAGCCCGCCAACTTCAGATCACCGGTTCCGGCCTGACCGCCGGCGGTTCCCCGGAGTCCACCGTGGGCGGAGCCTCGGCGGGGAAGCGCAGGACGAAGCAGGTGCCCCCATTCCCCTGGCCGCCCTCCCGGCTGTCCACCCGGATGCTCCCGCGCAGCCGGGTGGTCACGATGTTGTAGACGATGTGCAGGCCGAGCCCGCTTCCCCCCTCGCCGCGCCGCGTCGTGAAGAAGGGGTCGAAGACGCGCCCCAGATGAGCGGCGGGAATGCCGCAGCCGTCGTCGGAGAAGCGCAGCTCGACTTCCTGAGGACCCGGGCGGGTCACGGCGACGGTCAGCGTGCCGGCCCGCCCGTCCGGATAGGCGTGGACCACCGCGTTCATGGTCAGGTTGGTCAGGACCTGGAACAGCGCACCGGGATAGCTGTCCACCCACAGGCCCGCCGGGCAGTCGACCACCACCCGGTGGGGAGTCTGCTTCAAGCGCGGGCGCAGGCTGGTCAGCACGTCGTCCAGATAGGCGGCCAGATCGACGCGGCGCCGCTCCTCGCTGGTCTGGTCCACGGCGGTCTGCTTGAAGCTCTGGATCAGTTCGGCGGCACGGTTCAGGTTGCTCTCGATCAGCCGGCAGGCCTCCACGGCGGTGGTCAGATAGCCGGTGAAGTCGGCGCGGCGCAGCGTGTTGGCCTCGACCCCGCGGGCCACCTTGCGGGTCTGGTCGGCCAGATGGGTGATGCCGGTCAGGGCGATGCCCACCGGCGTGTTCACCTCGTGCGCCACCCCCGCCACCATTCCGCCGAGCGAAGCCATCTTCTCCGCCTGGATCAAGTGCGCCTGGGTATCGCGCAGGTCGGCCAGGGCGCCCTCGGCGCGCTGCTTGGCCGCCTCCGTCTCCTCCTCCGACCGCTTGCGGAGCGTGATGTCGTTGACGGCGATGAGGATGGCCGGTTCGTCCACGTCGTGGATCTCCACGGCGGAAATCATCGCCCAGAAGGGCCGGCCCCCGGCGGTGCGCATCTCCATCTCCAGATCGCTCGCCGCGCCCTGCTCGGCCACCAGACGGGACAGCCGGGCGGCGTCGGAGGGGTGAACGAAGAAGCGCGCGTTCCGCGTCAGCGCCAGCCGAGCCCCCTCGGTCCCGAACAGCGCTTCGGCCTGCGGGTTGGCGAACAGGACGGCATCGTCCGACCGCCGCGCGATCACGATGGGAAAGGGCGAGGCCGCCAGGATCGCGCGCATCCGCTCCTCCCCCGCCTTCAGCGCCTCGGCGTAGGCGTGGGTCTCCACCAGCGCCGTGCCGAACCGTTCCACGCTGGTGGAGATGGCCTGAAGCTCCGCGAACAGGGCGGGCGGCAGTCGGACGGTCCGGCGCTCCTTCTGCACCATGGCCAGCGCCTGCGAGGCGCGGCGGATCGGGCGGACGACATGGACGCGCAGCAGCACGTAGAGCAGCGTCTGCACCGCCGAGGCGACGCCCAGCCCGACCAGCACGATCCACAGGCCGCTGCGCGCCTGATCGGTCAGGGTGTCGGCGATGCGCCGCGTGTTGGTCGCGGCGGCGTCGGTCAGGCTGCCGCTGAGGTCGTTCAGCACGCCATGGGCGATTTCCGTCTCCAGCCCCATCAGCCCCGCTTCCGACAGGATGGTCCGGCGCAGGGTGAACAGGTCGCCCAGCCCGTCGAGGTCGCGCGCCGTGCGGGCCAGCGGCGCCCGCTCCCCGGGCTCCAGCGGGATCAGCGCGTTCACCACCGCGGCGGCGTGCTCATGGAAGCGGGCGACCTCGACGGCGAGTTGCTCCGTGTCCGTCGCGGTCAACCCCGCGGCCAGCGCCTCCAGCGCGCGGTGGTAGGGTTCCTGCACCGCCAGGGGGGCGCCCGAGCGCAGCAGGCTCAGGAACGCCTCGTCCCCCTTGCGCTGCAGGCCAACCGCCTGCGCCGCCAAAGCGTCGATGGCATCGGCCCGCTCCGCGGTGCGGCGCACCGCCTGGATCGCCGTCTCGAGCCGTTGCAGCAGTTCCGGGGCCGCAGCGTCCGCCGCGAAGCGCTGCGACACGCCCTCCACCTCGGCCAGGGCGCCGGCGCGCTCCTCCGGCGAGCGCGAGCGCAGGACGGCCTCGGCGAGTTGGCCCATGCGGGCGGCGAAGACGGCGTACTGGTGCTGGCGGGCGATCTGGGGAACGATGGCGCGGTCCGCCTCCTCGGCGAGATCGAGCACCCGGACGAAGGCCCCGCCCACCCCAAAGGTCAGCCCGGCCATCAGAAACGCCGTGGCCAGCGCGGTGAGCATCGTCACCGTGTGCAGCCGAAGCCGCCGGCCCGCCTGTTTCTCCGTCACCCGTTGCCCCTCCGCCGTTGCGGCGGCCCGATCGCCAGGCCCGATCGTTAGGATAGCCGCTTCCGCGCGCCAGGGAAATGGTGGCACAACGAACAGTTAGGGAGGCGTGGCGGCCAGGGGATCGGCTACAGCGTGGCGGCGTCCTCCAGGCTGGCGGTTCCGGCGGCGGTGGCGGCCAGGGTGTGGAACAGCGCCTGCTGGCGCGGGTCGGCGACCAGATATTCGGGATGCCACTGCACCCCGATCAGGAAGGGATGATGGACCGCCTCGATCCCCTGGACGATCCCCACCGTCTCGCGCGCCACCACGCGCAGGCCGTCGCCCAGCCGGTCCACCGCCTGATGATGCAGCGCGTTCACCCGGCATTCGGCGATGCCCAGGATGCGGTAGAGGTGGCTGCGCGGGTCGATGCGGATGCGCTTGCGCGGAAGGACGGTGCGCAGGCGCGGCGCCTCCTCGTAGACCTCGTGGATGTCGGTGATCAGCGAACCGCCGCGGTGCACGTTGATCATCTGCGAGCCGCGGCAGATGCCCAGCACGGGAAGCCGACGCGCCGACGCGCCGTCCAGCGCGCGCAGCTCCAGCCGGTCGCGCTCCGGATCGATGCGCATCTTCGGGCGGGCGGCCTCGCCGTAGAGGGCGGCGTCGATATCGTCGCCCCCGCCGACCACCAGCCCGTCCAGCCGCTCGATGGGGAAAGGATCGCGCGCGGTGATGCGCACCGCCCGCGCCCCGGCGCGGCGCAGGGCCAAGCGGTTCGCCCACCAGGCGATGCGGCTGCCGTGCACCGACGCGGTGACTCCGATCAGGGGGCGTCCCCGTGCGATGAAGGCGGCCATGTCGCCCCCGTCAGCCGGCGAGCCGCCGGCCCGCCTCGGCGGCCCAGCCGTCCAGCGCCTTGCGCGCGGCGAAGGCGCGGAAGTCCACCGCCAGCGCGTCCAGCCGGTTGCGGTCCGCCGCCAGTTCCTCCACCGCCACCCAGCGGTTCCAGTCCTGGGCCAGGCACCAGTCCGGATCGCCCAGCCGGGCGTTCGGCAGACGGTAGTGGAAGGTCGGACGGGGCCGCACATGCGGATCGGCCAGCTTGGCCGCCATCGTCTCCGGGGCGAGATGGGCGAACAGCGGGAAGAGGTCCAACTCGCGGTTGCGGGTCGGGTTGGCCTCCAGATAGTCGCCGATCAGCCCGTCGAGGTCCGGGCGGTAGGCGGGATCGACGACCTTCACCGCGTAATCGACCGGAAAGGCGGCGATGAAGCCGGTCAGGCGCCGGGTCGGGTCCACGCGGATCTCGCGGCGCAGCCAGGGGGCCAGCAGCAGGAAGGACTTCAGGTGGTCCAGCACATAATCGCCGTCCGTGCGCGCCACCTGCGGATTCAGGTGCAGGCCGAAGGCGAACAGCGGGCTGGCGTCGGTGCCGGCGGCCCCCTGGGCGCTCAAGGCGGCGAACAGGGGCTCCAGCTCGGTCAGCCGGTCGATGGGAATGGGCGGGGCGGCGATCTCGAAGGGCATGACGAGGCTGCCGACGTTGCCCCACCAGGGCCGCAGCGCCTCCACCACGCCGTCCACCGCCTTGCCGACCGCTTTGCCGACCGCCTTGCCCAGAGCCCCCGGCTCACCGGGTCCGGCCTTGCCGGGATGGGCGGAGCGCATGTCCAGCTCCACCGAGAAATCGCCCAGCCGCGTGCCGGTCACCCGGCAGCGGTGCGGATCCTCCGGCTCCAGAGAGCCGCCGTAAAGGCTGCGCACCACCGCCGCCGCCGATGGGGCGTCGAGGTTGGCGAACTCGACCTCCACGCCGACCGTGCGCGGGGCGCCGTCCGTCGTGGTGGGATGGGGGGGCGTGCGGAATGCGGTGTTCATGGCGCCCGTTCAACACGATGCGCGGCTCGGCGGTTCCACCACCAAATTCGCTGGGATGATCCGCCGGCTTCCTCAGCCGGGCCCGTCCCCCGTCGCCGCCCGCGGCAGATAGAGCGTGACGGTGGTGCCGGCCCCGACGGTGCTGGTCACCGTGACCGTCCCGCCCGATTGCCGGGCGAAGCCGAAGACCTGGCTGAGCCCCAGCCCGGTTCCCTTGCCATCCGGCTTGGTGGTGAAGAAGGGTTCGAAGATCTGGCGCAGTTGCTCCGGCGGGATGCCGGTTCCGGTGTCGCGGACCGCCAGCGCCACGAAGTCGCCCGTCAGCCCGGTGTCGTCGCCACGCCGCCCCGGCAGGGCGCGGTTCTCCGCCATGACGGTCAGCGTGCCGCCGTCCGGCATGGCGTCGCGGGCGTTCACCGCCAGATTGAGCAGCGCCACATCCATGGCGTCCGGATCGGCGATGATGGGCCAGAGATCGTCCGGAACGATCAAGGCGGTGTCCACCGCGCTGCCGGCGGAACGCGCCAGCAGAGCCTCCAGTGTCGCCTTGCGGATCTGAAGGCGGAAGGGCACCGGTTCGTAGACGCTGCGGCGGCCGAAAGCGGCCATCTGCCGCATCAGCGCCTGCCCGCGCGCCACCGCCCCCTCGATCTCGAGCAGCACGCGGGCGATGCGCTCCGGGTCGTTGGGACGGCTCCGGATGGCGGCGATGCCGCTCATCACGACGGTCAGCAGGTTGGCGATGTCATGGGCGACGCCGCCGGTCATGCGGCCCAGGGCCTCCAGCCGCAGGCTTTCCTCCCGCGCCGCCTCCTGACGGCGGCGCAGCCGCAATTCGCGAACGAGGAGCCACAGGAAGGCGCCGGCCATCGTCACGCTGACCAGCCCTCCGACCCCGGCCAGCCACAGGGCGTTGGAGACCGGCGCCCGATAGGCGTCCTGCGGGATGGCGAAATGGACCGACCACCCGTAATCGGGCAATGTGCGGAAGGCGACCACCGTCGGCGTGCCCTCCAGGCTCATACCATCATAGACGCCGCTGCCGGCGGTGCGGCGGGCGCGGAGCGCGTTTTCACTGGCGTGACGCCCGATCAGGTCCGGTTCGCCGCCGGCCCGCGCCACCAGACGTCCTTCGGCGTCGATGACCGCGGCGATCCAGCCCGGCGGCAGGCTGTTGCCGAACAGCAGGCTCTGGAATCCTTCGGGCATCACCACCGCCGACAGGACGGCGACCGGTGCGCCGTTGCGCGTCACCGGAACGCGGATGGGAAAGGCATAAGCGCCGCGCGGACCGCGCAGGATCGTGCCGACCACCGGCTTGCCCGTCTCCACCACGCGCCGGTGGCTGTCCATGTCCAGCACCCTGCCCCTGACCCCCCCGACCAGGAGAGGGGCGTCGAGCAGCCGGTTCCCCTCGACGTCGCTGAGGACGATCGTCGTCCACAGGGGCAGAGCGCCCTGCACCCGCTCGGCGTATTCGAAGAAGGCCACGGCGTCGACCTCCCGGTCCGCGGCCAGGCCGTCCAGCAGGGGCGACGCCGCCACCGCCTTCAGCGCGTCCATCTGCGCGGACAGTTCACGGTCCACCAGGGCCGACAGACGGTCCACCCGCGCAATGGCGTTGGCCTCCATCGCGCTTTGCTGCTCGCGCAGCCAGGCGCCGCCGAGAACCGCCGACAGGACAACCAGCGGCAGCAGTGCGGCCAGCACCAGCAAAACCAACGGACGATGATGGGACTTCAGCGGCAAGCGGGTCTTCCGGAGCGGCGGGGCCTGCACTGTAGCACGGCCGTCCGCCGCTGGAAGCGGATGATCCGGTTCCGGGACGCCGAGCATCCCCCAACAGCCAAGGGTTGTTGGGATGACACCGATCCATTCAGGGCGGATGGTCTTCACAGGGTTGCGCGGACACAATCTCCGGACGCCACACGGGCTCTGGACGCCACACGGGAGTCGCCACGGGAACGGGTCCGATCCGCCACGGCGCACCGGGTTGCCCTGCCCTGACGGCCGCCAATGCTTGACCGTGGAGCACCGGTTCATCGATAGGGCAGGTGATTACCCCCTTCGATACGGAGAACTCAAAAATTTTAGGAGAAATTCAAAAGTAAATCATCCACAGCACCGCCCCGCCTACCCCTTTATTTCCAGGGAAATCCTGCAGGTTGCCGATTTGAAAGAAAATAAACTCGGTCCATTAACTGCGATTTAACCATGCAAAGGTTATTCGGGACACAGGCGAAACGATAGCGGCCTTTTGGTTCCGGCTGCTTTCCCGCCCGATGGGAGCCTGTGACACGATGACCTTGCTGGCCCGCCTTTTCCTGCTGGTGCTTCTGGCCGTCCTGCCGGCCCTGGGCATCCAGGCCTACAGCGTCTTCCAGTTCCGTGCGGAACGCGCCGAGGAAGTCGCGACCCAGGCCGAGCGGCTGCTGCATCTGGTCGAAGGGGAGCAGGCGCGGATCGTCGACGGCGCGCGGCTGATGGTCACGTCCATCGCGGAATCGGCGGCCCTGCGCTCCGGCGACTACACCCAGTGCCAGGCCCATCTGATCCGGCTCGCCCAACGCGCCCCCGAATACCGCAACCTGACCGTCCTCGACCGCGACGGCGCCGTCCTGTGCAGCGCCACGCCCGACCACGCCGCCGCCAGCCTTCCCAGTGCCCAGCGTCCCTATGTCCGCCGCGCGTTGGAAGAGGGCCGCTTCGTCGTCGGCGAATGGACGACCCCCGGCCCGGCGGCGGAGCCCGGCACCGCCATGCTGCCCTTCGCGGTTCCCTTCCGCGACGAGGCCGGCGCGGTCGCCGGGGTGGTGACGCTCGGCCTCGACCTGCCCTGGCTGGCCACCAACTTCGCCGCGCGCCCCCTCCCCGAGAACGCCAGCCTGCTGGTGACCGACCGCAACGGCACCATCCTGGTCAAGCTGCCCAACGGCATCGCCCAGCGCGGCGAGCGCGTGCCGCAGCCCTACCTGAACCTGCTGAACGAGAACCGCGGCGGCGTCACCACCCTGCCGGGGATGGACGGGGTGGCGCGCGTGCTGGCCTATTCGCCGTCCCGCCAGGGCACGCGCGACCTCTTCATCAGCGTCGGGCTCGACCACACCGCCGTGGCTGGCACCATCGACCGCGCCACCCGCCAGGGCCTGCTGATGACGCTGACCGGTCTTCTGGTCGCCATCCTGGCCGCCTGGATCGGCGGCACCCTGTTCATCCGCCGCCCGGTCGAGGCGCTGATCCGCGCCACCCAGGGGTGGAGCGCCGGCAACTCCAGCGCGCGAGCCGGTCTGGTGGACCGCAAGTCGGAGATCGGCCAGCTCGGCCGCGCCTTCGACGCCATGGCCGAGACTCTGGAGGCCCGCGAGCGCGCGCTGCGCGGCTCGGAGGAGCATCTGCGCGCCGTGCTGGACGCCCTGCCCACCTTCGTCGGCGTGCTGAGCCCGGACGGCGACGTGCTCCAGGTCAACCAGACCGCCGTCCAGGCGTCCGGCCTGCCGGTCGAGCAGATCGTCGGCCATCCCTTCCACGAGGCCTGCCGGCGCGCCTTCGCCGGGGCCGCGGGCGACCGTCTGCGCACGGCGGTGGAGCGCGCCGCCCACGGCGACTCCGCGCGCTTCGACGCGCCGGTGCGCATCGCCGGGGACCGCGCGGCGATCATGGAGATGCGGGTCACCCCGATGCGCGGCCCCGACGGGCGGATCACCCACCTGATCGTCTCGGGCATCGACATCACCGAGCGCAAGTCCACCGAGGAGGCGTTGCGCGTCGCCAACGAGCGCTTCCGCACGGCGCTGCGCAACTCCGGCGTCGTGGTCTTCAACCAGGATTGCGCCCTGCGCTACACCTGGATGCACAACCCGGCGCTCGGCTTCACGGCGGAGCGCGTCGTCGGCAAGACCGATGCCGAGGTGTTCGAGGACGCCGCCGACGCCGCGACCCTGACCGCCATCAAGCGCCGCGCGCTGGAGACCGGCGAGGGCGTGCGCGAGGAGGTCCGCATCCGCCAGGCCGGGCAGGACCATTTCTACGACATGACCATCGACCCGCTGCGCGGGCCGGACGGCGCGCTGGCCGGCATCACCTGCGCCGCCGTGGACGTGACCGGCCGCAAGCAGGCCGAGGCCGACCTGCGCCGCGCGCGGGAGGAGGCGGAGCACGCCGCCGCCGGCAAGTCCAAGTTCCTGGCCGTCGCCAGCCACGACCTGCGCCAGCCCGTGCAGTCGCTCTACCTCTTCGCCGCAGCGCTGGGCGACCGCCTGCAAGGGCACCCCAGCCTGCCGCTGCTCGACAACATGCGTCAGGCGCTGGACACGCTGAAGGGCCTGCTGGACGGACTGCTCGACATGTCGCGGTTGGAATCCGGCAAGATCGCCGCCAACCCGGCGGAGGTCCGGCTGGGCCAGGTGCTCGGCCGGCTGGTCGCCGAATACGCGCCGCGCGCCGCCCAGAAAGGGCTGGAGCTGCGCGCCGTCCCGACGCGGGCCTGGGTGCGCACCGACCCGTCGCATCTGGAGCGCATCCTGCGCAACCTGATCGAGAACGCGCTGCGCTACACCCGCCAGGGCCGCATCCTGATCGGCTGCCGCCGCAGCGGCCCCGACCGGCTGCGCGTCGAGGTGTGGGACAGCGGCGTCGGCATCCCCGCCGACCGGCTGGAGGACATCTTCGAGGAGTTCACCCAGATCCAGGGCAGCGGCGACCGCGGCCTGGGCCTCGGCCTCGCCATCGTCAAGCGGCTGTCGAAGCTGCTCGACCACCGCGTCCGCGTGCGCTCGAAGGAGGGCATCGGCTCCGTCTTCTCGGTGGAGATGCCGCGGGTCGTCGTGGAGAGGCCCCGCGCCGCCGTGCCTCCGCCCGCCATGGACCTGTTCCGGCAGGCCGCCAACGACTGCGCGACCAAGGGCATGGTGCTGGTCATCGACGACGAGGCGATCATCCTGCTCGGCCTGAAGGCGATGCTGGAGGGCTGGGGCTACAGCGTGCTGACCGCCCGCTCGGGCGACCAGGCGCTGGAACGGCTGCGCGCCGACGGACGCCGCCCGCAGATCGTGCTGGCCGACTATCAACTCCAGCAGGGGCGGACCGGACCGGAGGCTCTGGCCGCGGTGCAGGGTCTGGTCGGCAAGGACGTGCCGGGCATCATCCTGACCGGCGACACCGCCCCGGAACGGCTGGACGAGGCCCGCCGCAACGGCTTCAGCATCCTGCACAAGCCGGTCTTCCCCAACGACCTGCGCAAGATGATGGCGAACGCCGGGGCGGCGTAAACGGCGGAAGCGCGTGCGGCGGCGTCAGCGCCGCCGGACGATCCGCCGCCACAGCGGCACCGGGCGCTCCTCCGCGGCCTTCTCGGCCAGCCACTGGTCGGCCAGCTCGCGCACCTGCCAGCCGCCCAGGTAACGGTCGCAGTCGATGGCGCTGTACAGCCGCACCTTGTCCCGGCCGAGTCGTTCGAAATAGTCCAGCGTCCGCTGGCGGTCCGTCGCGTTCATCGGCGGGTTCATCGGGTCCATGGAGCGCATCCTGTCCGGCCTCCCCTCTGTGATGCCCAAAAGATCGGCATACACCCGTCGCGGTTTGTTCAGTTGGTATATGGATTGGGCACGCAAGCATCCCAATTAGCCTTTGGTTGCAAGAGCTTCCCTCCGGCCCTTCCGACGAAGGTCAGGCTTGCGCGGCCGCGGCCGCCGGTCCCTTCCCACCTGCCCCGCGGGCGTGCACAATGCGGCACACGGATGCGTGGGCGGCGGTCCGCCGCCCGGCGCGATCAAAAGACACCTTCAGAACCGGGAGCGGGGGATCATGAGGAAGACGTCGTGGATGGCCGGAGCCCTTGCGGCGGCCGTCGCCGGGCTGTGCGCGGTTTCGGCCTCGGCGCAGACCAAGGTGACCGTGGCGATGAGCGGCTGGACCGGCTTCGCGCCGATCACGCTGGCCAAGGAAACCGGCATCTTCAAGAAGAACGGCATCGAGGTCGAGATCAAGAAGATGCCGACCTCCAACCGCCACCAGGCGATGGCGGCGGGCGAGGTGCAGGCGATCACCACCACGGTGGACACGCACCTGCTCTACGCCTCCTCCGGCGTTGATGTGACGCAGGTCCTGGTGCTCGACAGCTCGCACGGCGGCGACGGCATCGTCGTGCGCGACGCGGTCAACAGCCTCGCCGACCTGAAGGGCAAGCAGGTGGCCGTGCAGTACGGCGGCGTGCCGCAGTTCTGGCTGGCCTATGTGTTGAAGAAGAACGGGTTGTCCATCGGCGAGGTGCAGACCGTCAACCTCCAGCCGTCCGACGCCGCCAACGCCTTCGTCGCCGGCCAGTTCGACGCCGCCGTGACCTATGAGCCGTACCTGTCCAAGGTGCGCGAGGCCAACGGCAAGATCATCGTCACGTCCGACCAGACGCCGGGCGTCATCATCGACACGCTGGCCTTCCAGCCCGACTACATCCAGAAGAACCCGAAGGTCGTGAAGGCCTTCGTCGACAGCTGGTTCGAAGCGCTGGACGCGATCAAGCAGGACGAGAAGAAGGCCTTCGAGATCATGGCCCGCGACGTCAACCAGACGCCGGAACAGTTCGCTGCCTCCGCCAAGACCGTGCTCTGGTACGACAAGGCCGGCAACATCGAGTATCTGACCAAGACCATGCCGACCTTCATCAAGGAGGTCCAGGACGTGATGCTGGAGGCCAAGCTGATCCGCAAGGCCCCGCCGAGCCTGGACAGCATGACCGACGCGTCCTTCGTGAAGTAAGTTCCTGCCCCCTCCCCAACCCTCCCCCGCTTCGCGGGAGAGGGGGTTAGGTTCCCTCCCTCGCCGAAGGCGGGGGAGGGTCAGGGAGGGGGCACCGCCTTCCAAACCCGACAACGGTCCACCAATCCCATGTCCCCCCTCTTCACTCCGCTGAAGCCGGTCGCTCCGGCGCTGCGCACGGTGCTGGGAATTTCCTGCTTCGTGCTGTTCTTCCTGGGCTGGGGCATCGCCACCTACGGCGGCTTCGTGAAGCCTCTGTTCCTGGCCTCGCCCGGCGACACGCTGACGGCGGGCATCGCGCTGTTCCGGGAATTCGGCTTCGCCGAGGACATCGCCGTCACCGTCTGGCGCGTCTTCGCCGGCTTCGCCATGGCCGCCGCCCTGGCGGTGCCGCTGGGCATCCTGATGGGAGCCTTCAAGCCGGTGGAGGCCTTCTTCGAGGCCTTCGTGTCCTTCGCCCGCTACCTGCCGGCCTCGGCCTTCATCCCGCTGCTGATCCTGTGGGCGGGCGTGGGCGAGTTGCAGAAGATCCTGGTCATCTTCATCGGCTCGGTCTTCCAGCTCGTCATCATGGTGACGGTCATCGTGTCGGGCATCCGCAGCGATCTGGTGGAGGCCGCCTACACGCTGGGCGCCAAGCGCGACGGGGTGGTGCTGCGCGTCCTGCTGCCCGCCGCCTCGCCGCAGATCTTCGAGGCGCTGCGCCTCGTGCTCGGCTGGGCCTGGACCTACGTGATCGTGGCGGAGCTGGTGGGCGCGTCGCGCGGCATCGGCCACATGATCATCGACGCCCAGCGCTTCCTCGACACCGGGCAGATGATCTTCGGCATCTTCATCATCGGCGTGATCGGCCTGATCACCGACCTGCTGTTCCGGGCGCTCAACGCCCGCCTCTTCCCGTGGGCCAAAGGACGATAAGCGCCGGCCATGAGCAAGCTGTCCATCCGCAACGTCGAGAAGACCTTCCCCGGCCGCAACAGCACGGCGCCGACCCGCGCGCTGGTGCCGACGAGCCTGGAGGTCGCCGACAACGACTTCATCACCATCCTGGGGCCGTCGGGCTGCGGCAAGTCCACGCTGCTGCGCATCGTCGCCGGTCTGGAGACGCCCACCGCCGGCGAGGTGCTGCTGGAGGGCAAGGCGGTGTCCGGCCCCGGCCCCGACCGCGGCATGGTGTTCCAGTCCTACACGCTGTTCCCCTGGCTGACCGTGCGCGACAACGTCTGCTTCGGCCTGCGCGAGCGCGGCCTGCCGCGGGCGGAGCAGTTGGCGATCGCCGACCGCTTTCTGGCCCAGGTCGGGCTGAAGGGCTTCGAGAACCACCACCCCGCCCAGCTCTCCGGCGGCATGCAGCAGCGCACGGCGCTGGCCCGCGCGCTGGCCAACGACCCCAAGATGCTGCTGCTCGACGAGCCCTTCGGCGCGCTGGACCACCAGACGCGCGAACTGATGCAGGAACTGCTTCTGGGCATCTGGGAGGCCGACCGCAAGACGGTGATGTTCGTCACCCACGACATCGACGAGGCCATCTTCATGGCCAGCCGCGTGGTGGTGATGTCGGCCCGCCCCGGCCGCATCAAGTGCGACATCCCCATCGAGCTGCCGCACCCCCGCTCCTACAAGGTCAAGACCACCCCGGAATTCGCTGCCTACAAGGAGCGGCTGACCGAGGAGATCCGCGTCGAGACCATCAAGGCCGTGACGATGGAACGCTGACCGGCGCCCCTTCCGGACCGGACCATGCGAACGAGCGGCACCCCCGGGCGCCGCTCTTTTTCTTTATTCACTGCCTCGCTTTGTGCCGCCGGGTCAGGCTTGGCGGCCGGTGTTCATGACCAGATCAGACAGGGCGACGCCGGCGCGTTCGGCGTCCGCCGCGAGGGAGCGCGGACAACCCCAGTGCAGCCGTCCGTTGATTTCAAGCATCCGCCCCTGACGCTTCACCACCCAAACGCCGGTGGTCGCCATGTGGATGACGCGGGCCAGCGGCTTCCCGTCGAAGCCGGAGCGGCTCTTGGGCATGGATTGGCCAACCGCTGGACCTGCCGCCGGACCAGCCGCCAGCACCGCTGGATGCATCGCCGCATCCGAGCGCTCGAAGGCCGACGCACACGGATGGGCATTGACCGGCTGCAGCGGGTGCCGTTCGCGGCGGTCGCTCGGGCGGCTCGCCGGGAGGACGGCAAGGGCCTGCGGCCTGGAAAGATGCAGCATAAGGGGAATCCTGGGACGTTTCCGATAAGCCTGCGTCCTCAATGTCGCGCAGGTCGTTAGGACACTGAACCTTCCACGCGGCCTGGATGAAGTAAAGAGGAAACGCCTCCGAAACCGTGCAACCTTTCGACGCGGAAAAGGGTGAACGGGTAATAACCTGACTTTTATTATAGTTTCTCGGCTGTTGGCCATTCGCCATTCCAGCGACTTTGCAGCGCGCCCCTATCTCCCTATTTCGAGGAAGGGAGGGGGAGAAAACCAGCCCTCTTAGGGCTGGAAAAGACGGCCCTCTGCCCCGGAATAGTCACACGCAAAGGCGTGTTCATTCCGTAAGCATGCGTCACAAGCGCAGGCTTGGCCGCTATTTTCCGAAGCTGGCGGCATCCAAGAATGCAGGGAAGACAACGGGTAGGATCATGGTGAAGAAACTGGCAGTGATCGTGGTTGGCGGCCTTGTCCTGACGGGCTGCTCGAACCTCAGCCACCGCGAACAGCGCACGCTGTCGGGCGGCGCCATCGGTGCCGCGGGCGGTGCCGCGGTCGGCGCCCTGACGGGGGGCAGCGCGGTGATGGGCGGCGTGATCGGCGGTGCGGCCGGCGCCGCGGTCGGCGCTTTGACCTCCAACAACGGCAAGCACCGATAAACACCGGTTTGAAACGGGGATCGGGCCGCCGGACCAGTGTCCGCGGCCACCCCGCACGCCTGTGCACCCTGAACGTCAGGACCGCAACAGGTTTCAGATTTTCAAGGGGATGGTGGAGCGGGTGAAGGGAATCGAACCCTCGTCGTAAGCTTGGGAAGCTTCTGCTCTACCATTGAGCTACACCCGCGCGCCGCATGTTTATAGGCGACGCTTTCGCCGCTTTCAAGCGGTTCGAGCATGCCACAGGCGGGATTCGGAAAGTTCCCGCGGGGACGGGGCGAAAACCGACACCAGCGGCGAGATCAGACGCGGAAACAAGGCGGTGCCGCCGGGCTCAGGCCGCACGTCCTCGTTCGCGGGCATCCCATAGCCCTGCTCCGTCGCCGGGGCGGTCACCATGCCGGCGGCGCCGGCCAGGGCGCCGGGGACCAGTTCCAGACCCAGGAAGCGGTCGAGATCGACCGGACCCGGCAGGGCCATGTCCAGCGTCAACTCCCGCGTGAAGCCGAACCGCGCGTAATAGGGCGCGTCGCCGACCAGGATCACCGCCCGGTGGCCGAGCGCCGCCGCCTTGTTCAGGCTCATCCGGATCAGCTTGCTGCCCAGTCCGCCGCCCTGCAACCGGTCCGACACCGCGATCGGGCCGAGCAGGAGCGCCGGCACCGTGCCGCCGATGGTCACCGGCCAGTAGCGGATCGTGCCCTCCAGGATCTCGTTGCCCAGTTCGTCATGCTCGATGGCGACGAAGCCGAGGTCCGGGATCGGGGCAACGCCCTCCCGCAGCTTGTAGGCGGTCTTCTTGAAACGGTCCGGGCCGAAGGACCGGTCGAGCAGGGCTTCGATCGCCGCGTCGTGCCGCGGCTCTTCCAGGGAGATCATCATGTCAGGGGCTTCCCGGCAAAAGGACTGTGGTCGGAGGCGGACCGCGCCGCCGCGCCGGGGGAGCGCCGGATCAGTGCCGGCGGAAACCCGAAGCGTCCGCACGCGACCCAAGGACGGCCGCAACCGCGCGCAGCGCGGTGTGGCGTCGTCGTCGGATGCTGATGCTGTGCGGACGAGACATGGGCAAGGCTCTTCGGCCGTTGCAGGGACCTCGCATATATCACCAGCGGACAGGGGGTTCAAGCGATCGTGAAAAGACCGGAACCGGCCCGTTGCGCATGGCTTCCCGGTGTGTCCCGCATGCATCGCAGCGGCACCCGTCCCACCGCCTCCGGGCATCCGGAGGGGGTGTCCCCCGCTCCACCACTGGACAGGCGCTTTCCCCCACCCCTATTCTCAGAGCCGGGAGTGCCGCCATGTACACGAAAGTCACCCGCGCGATCCGCGTCACCGTCCAGCCGGTCTTTCTCGACGAGCAGTCGATGCCCGCCGAAAGCCGCTATGTCTGGGCCTATCACGTCCGGATCGAGAACGAAGGCCAGGAGACCGTCCGGCTGCGCACACGCTATTGGCACATCACCGACGCGCTGGGGCGCGTGCAGGAGGTCCGCGGGCCCGGCGTGGTGGGCGAACAGCCGGTGCTGGAGCCCGGCGGCAGCTTCGAATACACCAGCGGAACACCGCTTCCCACGCCCTCCGGCATCATGGTCGGCTCCTACCGGTTCGAAACGGGCGGCGGCGAGGCCTTCGACGTTGCGGTCCCCGCCTTCTCGCTGGACAGCCCGCACCAGCCCCGCCAGCTGAACTGACGCCGGTCGCGCGGCGGTCGCCGTCGGGAAACCCCGGTGCGTGCCGCAAAGCGCCGAAGGGTGGACGGAAAGACTGCCTCCGGCGCCTTGACTGAGCGACGTCCGAACCCACCTGCGCCATACCCCCGCCCCGCCGCCTGCCGAGTTTTTTCGAAAATCCCGGTGATCCAGGCGAGCGGGAGGCCGTATTCATAGCTGACCAGCCGGCTGCGGCATCGGGTGCCGTGGCGCCGGCTCGCCTGTGACCAGAACCTGTTTGACCGCGATCTGTTAGACCAGGACATCGAAAGGTTTCGCCCCGTGACGGCTTCCAAGACTCCGCACGCCGACAACATCCTCCGCGGCCCCGGCCACTCGGCCGGCGACGACCACGGCGCGACCGCACGCCCAACCCGTGCCGAGGCCGAGGATGCTGTCCGTACCCTGATCCGCTGGGCCGGCGACGACCCGGCGCGCGAGGGTCTGGTCGGCACGCCGGACCGGGTGGTCCGCTCCTACGAGGAGTTCTTCGCCGGCTACGCCATCGACCCGGAGGAGATCCTTGCGCGCACCTTCGAGGAGACCGACGGCTACGACGAGATGGTCGTCCTGCGCGACATCCGTCTGGAATCCTACTGCGAGCACCACATGGTGCCGATCATCGGCAAAGCGCATGTGGCCTATCTGCCCCGCCAGCGCGTCGTCGGCATCTCCAAGCTGGCGCGGCTCGTCGAGGCCTACGCCAAGCGCCTGCAGATCCAGGAGAAGATGACGGCGCAGATCGCCAACGCCATCGACCAGGTGCTCCAGCCCGAAGGCGTCGCCGTGGTGATCGAGGCGCAGCACCAGTGCATGACCACGCGCGGCGTGCACAAGACCGGCGTGACCATGGTGACCAGCCGGATGCTGGGCGCCTTCCGCAGCGACCCGTCGACCCGGCGGGAGTTCCTGTCGATGATCGGCAACCCCGGCTCCCGGGCGGAGTGAACCGGGGCCACGCTAGTCCGCGCGGATGCCGTGCTGGCGCAGCAGGCTGTAGAGCGTCGGGCGGCTGACCCCGAGCAGGCGCGCCGTCGCCGACAGGTTGCCGCCGGAGCGGGCCAGCGAATCGAGCAGGGCCCGCCGCTCCGTCTCGTCGCGCAGCACGCGCAGCGTCGGCGGGGCGTCACCGGTCGCCAGCCGGCGCCCTTCCAGTTCCAGGTCGGCGCGCTGGAAGGCGCGCTGCACCACCCCGGCCAGCTCCTGCGCGTCGATCGGCTTGCCGCACACCTCGTGGGCGCCGCGGGCCACCGCGCGCACCGCCAGCACCCGCTGGTCGTGCGGGGCCAGCGCGATGACCTTGATCGAAGGCGCCTCGCCCAGGATCAGCGACAGGGCATCCAGGCCGCCGCCGCTGTTCGGCGATTCGGCCAACTGGGCAAGATCGACCGACAGGGCCACCACCGGGGGCCGGTGCGTCCGCACCGCCTCCAGCGCGTCCGCCACGCCGCCCGCGGCGACGATCCGGCACACTGGCAGAGCGTCCTGAACCCGGCCTTCCAGGGTGGGATCGTCATCGACGACAAGCAGCGTGCGTGGGACCATGATTCTCCAACTCTCCGACCGGGAAACGGGCCGGCGGTCAGAATCGCGGCAGGCGGCCCGTCTGTCCAAGGCGCGTTGGCATGAACACCGACGCAATTTGGGCAAAATTGCGTCGTCGAAAGGGGTGCACCGCGGCGGGAAGCCCGCCCGTCCGCCACCCTCTCCCCCTCGCCCGAGCGGTCTGCTAAGCTCCCGGCGCGCAAGGGCGAATCCGCGCCTGGGGGAGCAAGGTCATCATGGCGGCGAAGGTCACACCGGCGGTGAACGCGGCGAAGGCGGCGGGGATGGCCCACCGCCTGATGGAGTATGAGTACGACCCCTCGGCGGACGCCATTGGTCTGCACGCCGCGGCGGCCATGGGGCTGGACCCGGCGGTGGTCTACAAGACGCTGATCGTCCAGCTGGAGCCGAAGGCGCTGGCCTGCGTCGTCATTCCCGTCGCGGCGAAGCTGGACCTGAAGGCGCTGGCCGCCGCCGCGGGGGCGAAGAAGGCCGATCTCGCCGACCCCGCCCTGGCCGAACGCACCACCGGCTACATGGTTGGCGGCATCAGCCCGCTCGGCCAGCGCAAGGCCCTGCCGACCTTCATCGACTCCAGCGCCGAGAGCCTGCCGGAGATGGTCGTCAACGGCGGGCGCCGCGGCCTGCAGATCGCTCTGGCCCCCGCGGATCTGGCCCGCGCCACCAGGGCCGTGGTGCGGCGGATCGTGGTGCAGTAAGCGGAGCACCGCACCTCACCCCCGCCATGCCACCGCCGCACTACCGCCCCCGCCGGGTTCCGGATAGGGTGCCGACACCATGCCCTCCCCTGCGCCCCGCCCTGCGCCCCACTCCGACCTTGCGAAGTTCCCATCATGCTGACCGCCAACCTCGCCGCCCTGGGGGCCGCGCTCTGCTGGGCGGCCAGCGGGCTGATCGCCATCGGCCCGGTGCGGGCCATCGGCTCGGTCGCCTTCAACCGCCTGCGCATGAGCATCGTCTTCGTCGGCACGGCGCTGGCCACGACGCTGCTCGGCGGCTGGCAGACGCTCGACCTTCAGGGAGCGGCGATCCTGGCGCTGTCCGGCGCCGTCGGCATCGTGATGGGCGACACCGCGCTGTTCTGGGCGCTGGGGCGCATCGGGCCGCGCCGCAACTCGGTCATCTACGCCACCAACGCACCGATCACCGCGCTGCTCGCCTGGGCCGTGCTGGGGGAGGCGCTGGGGCCGTGGACCGCGGTCGGCATCGCGCTGGTCACCGCCGGGGTGATGCTGGCGATCTTCTTCCGCGCCAGCCCGGTCCCGAACGGCACCAGCCCCGCCCCCCATGACTGGGAGTCGGTGCGCGGGCGCCTGCTGATCGGCGTCGGCGCCTGCCTGATCGCCGCCGTCTGCCAAGCCGCCGGCTCGGTCATCGCCCGGCCGGTGATGGCGGCCGGCGCCGACCCCATCGCCGCGGCGGCGGTGCGCGTCGGCATGTCGGGGCTGCTGCTGTTCGCCGGTGGGCTGCTGCCCGGCCAGCGCCTCGGCTTCGGCCCCGGCCTGACGCCGCGCATCTTCGCCCAGGTGATGGTGAACGGCTTCATCGGGCTGGGGCTGGGGATGACGCTGCTGCTGATCGGGCTGGCCCACGGCAACGCCGGCGTGGTCGCAACCCTGTCGGCCACCAGCCCGGTGCTGATCCTGCCGATGCTGTGGGTCTGGACCCGCCAGCGGCCGGGAGCCGGCGCCTGGGCGGGCGCCATCGTCGCCGTGCTGGGCGTCGCGCTGATCGTCAATCGCTGAGCCTGCCGGGGCGGCGTCCGCGGGTTGAAAATTTTTATCTGAAACGGTTGCGTCCGCCAATTTCCGGGGCAGGATGGAGAAACCGGCATCCGGTTCCCGCATTCCGGCGTTCCCGCATTCCGACAAGGCGCGACACCCCATGGCCTCCCCCCGCCGCAAGCGCACCGGCGCCGACCCCGCCGCGCCGATGCTGCATCTGACCCGCTTCCTGCCCTACCGCCTGTCGGTGCTGTCCAACACGGTCAGCCACACGGTGGCGAAGCTGTACGAGAAGCGATTCGGCATCACCATCCCGGAATGGCGGGTCATCGCCGTGCTGGGCGGCGGCGAGACGCTGAGCGCGGGGGAGATCGCCCAGCGCACCGCCATGGACAAGGTGCAGGTCAGCCGGGCAATCAGCCGGATGCTCGATTCGGCGCTGATCCTGCGCGAATCGGGCGCCACCGACCGCCGCAAGGCGCAGCTGACCCTGACGCCGAAGGCGCTGGCGATCTACACGGAGATCGTCCCCCTCGCCCTCGCCTACGAGCGGGAGCTGACCGACGCGCTCACGGAGGAGGAGATGGGCCAGCTCGACGGCCTGCTGACCAAGCTCCAGGCCCAGGCCGACGCGCTGGCCACCCGCCCCGGCCCTCAGTCCCCGAAGACGGACTGACCGCTACGCGAAGTCCTTGAAGCTGTCCGCCGCCGCGCGGTCGTAGCCCTGGCTGGCGCGCAGGAGCTGGCGCGTGTAGTCCTCCCGCGCGGCTCCCCGGCGCAGGGCGTCCACGTCCATCTCCTCGACGATGCGGCCGCGGTTCATCACCGCCAGCCGGTCGCACATGGTGGCGACCACCGCCAGATTGTGGCTGACCAGCACGTAGGTCAGCGCATGCTCCGCCCGCAGCCGCTTCAGCAGGTTGAGGATTTCCGCCTGCACCGACACATCGAGCGCCGAGGTCGGCTCGTCCAGCAGCAGCACGCGCGGCTCCAGAACCAGGGCGCGGGCGATGGCGACGCGCTGGCGCTGCCCGCCGGAGAGCTGGTGCGGGTAGCGGAAGCGGAACTGCGGCCCCAGCCCGACGTCGCGCAGCACCCGGTCGATCCGCGCGTCGGCGTCGCGCAAGCCATGGATGGCGATGGGCTCGGCCAGGATGCGGTCGATGGTGTGGCGCGGGTGCAGCGAGCCGTAGGGGTCCTGGAAGACCATCTGGCAGGACTTGAAGAAGCCCTTCTCGCGGCGGCGGCTTTGCGCGGCGCCGGCCACGGCGATGGAGCCGGTCCAGTCGTGGTTCAGACCGACGACGGCGCGCAGCACGGTGGACTTTCCCGAGCCCGATTCGCCGACCAGCCCGAAGCTCTCGCCCTCCCGCACGGTGAAGGACACCCCCTGCACGGCGGCAACCACGTCGGCGCCATGGCCGAAGGTGACGCGCAGATCCCTGACGTCGATCATGCCTCAGCCCTCCAGCCAGGACGGGTCGCGCGCCAGCACCGGAAGCTCCGCCCGCGTGTCGTCGAGGCGCGGCAGGCTGTCGAGCAGGCCGCGGGTGTAGGGGTGCTTCGCCGCGTGCAGCTCCGACGCGCGGCAGGTCTCGACCACCCGGCCGGCGTACATGATCAGGATGCGGTCGCAGAAGGACGCCACGAGATTCAGGTCGTGGCTGACGAAGATCATCCCCATGCCGCGGCTGGAGCACAGCTCGTCCATGATCGCCAGCACCTGCATCTGCACCGTGACGTCGAGCGCCGAGGTCGGCTCGTCGGCGATCAGCAGGTCGGGGTTGGGGATCAGCATCATGGCGATCATGATGCGCTGGCCCATGCCGCCCGACACCTCGTGCGGGTAGAGGCCGTAGACGCGCTCCGGGTTGCGGATGCGCACGGCCTCCAGCATCTCCAGCGCGCGCCGCTTCGCCTCCGCCGTGCCGGCGCTGGAATGGACGCGGTAGGCCTCGGCGATCTGGGCGCCGATGGTCATCACCGGGTTCAGCGAGAATTTCGGGTCCTGCATGACCATGGAGATGCGCCGCCCGCGGATGCCGCGCAACCGCTTCTCCGGCAGGGTCAGCAGGTCCTCGCCCTGGAAGCTCAGCCGGTCGGCGGTGACGATTCCGGGCGGCGGGACCAGCCGCAGGATGGCCCGCCCGGTCATCGACTTGCCGGAGCCGGACTCGCCGACGATGCCCAGCTTTTCCCGGCCCACGGTGAAGGAGACGCCGCGCACCGCCTGCGTCACGCCCGTCCGGGTGGGGAAGGAGATGCGGAGGTTCTCGACCTCCAGCAGAGGAGTCTCGCTCATTGGCCTTTCGGGTCCAGAACGTCGCGCAGGCCGTCGCCCAGCAGGTTGAAGCCCAGGCTGACCACGAAGATGGCGATGCCGGGCATGGTGGCGACCCACCACTGCTCCAGCACATACTGGCGCCCGGTGGCGATCATCGCGCCCCACTCCGGGGCGGGCGGCTGCGCGCCGAGGCCGAGGAAGCCCAGCCCCGCCGCCGTCAGGATGATCCCCGCCATGTCCAGCGTCACCCGCACGATCAGCGAGGAGGAGCAGAGCGGCACCACATGGCCGAGGATGATCCGCGGCGTCGAGGCGCCCTGGAGCCTTGCGGCGCTGATGAAGTCGCTCTTGCGGATGGTGATCGTCTCGGCCCGCGCGATGCGGGCGTAGGGCGGCCAGCTGGTGATCGCGATGGCGATGATGGCGTTCTCGATGCCCGGCCCCAGCGCCGAGACGAAGGCCAGCGCCAGGATCAGCTTCGGGAAGGCCAGGAAGATGTCGGTGACGCGCATCAGCACCGCGTCCACCCAGCCGCCGAGATAGCCGGCCACCGTCCCGATCAGCAGCCCGGCCACCGGTGCCGTCACCGCGACCAGCGCCACGATCATCAGCGTCAGGCGGGAGCCGTAGAGGATGCGCGACAGGATGTCCCGCCCGAAGGCGTCGGTGCCCAGCCAGTGCGCCGCGCTCGGCGGCAGAAGCCGCTGCGACAGGTTCTGCGTGTAGGGATCGTAGGGGGCGAGCAGCGGGGCCAGCGCCGCCATCAGCACCAGCAGCAGCACGATGCCCAGCCCGATCATGGCCAGCCGGTTGCGCGCGAAGGCCAGCCAGCCCAGATAGACCCGGCCCAGCCGCGCCTGCCCGCGGGAGTGCGGCGTCTCGGCGGTCAACCACGCCCGCAGCCCGCTTTCGGTCGTTTGAGTCTGTGCGGTCATCGTGCCCCCCTCATCGCGCACGGGGATCGAGCAGGCGGTACAGCAGGTCGGACAGCAGGTTCAGGCCGATGAAGACCGCCCCCACCACCAGCGTGCCGCCCAGCACCGCGTTCATGTCAGCCGACAGCAGGGAGTTGGTGATGTAGAGCCCCAGCCCCGGCCAGGCGAACACCGTCTCCGTCAGCACCGACCCTTCCAGCAGCGAGGCGTAGGACAGCGCCACCACGGTCGTCAGGGGCACCGCGATGTTGCCCAGCGCGTGGCGCCAGATCACCCGCGCCTCCGACATGCCCTTGACGCGGGCCGTCGTGATGTATTCCTGGCGGAGCTGGTCCAGCATGAAGCTGCGCGTCATGCGCGCGATGTAGGCCACGCTGTAGAGGCCGAGGATGCCCGCCGGCAGCACCAGATGGTGCAGCGCGTTCCAGAACACGTCGCTCTCGCCGGCCAGCAGAGCGTCCGCCGTGATGATCCCGGTCACCGGATCGACCAGCCCCTCGTAGAAGACGTCCACCCGCCCCGGCCCCGGCGCCCAGTCGAGGCGCGCGTAGAAGACCAGCAGCGCCATCAGCCCCAGCCAGAAGATCGGGATGGAATGGCCGATCAGCCCGATCACCCGGATCAGATGGTCCGGCCAGCGCCCGCGATGGACGGCGGCCATCACCCCCGCCGGGATGCCCAGCAGAACGCCGACGACCAGCGCGGCGGTGGCCAGCTCCAGCGTCGCCGGGAAGACGCGCAGGATGTCCTCCAGCACCGGGCGGGAGGTCAGGACCGAGGTGCCGAAATCGCCCTGCAGCACGTCGCCGACGTAGCGCAGGAACTGCTGCCACAGCGGCAGGTCCAGCCCCAGCTCCTGCCGGACGCGGGCGTAGGTGTCGGCGGACACGCGGTCGCCGACCACGGCGATCACCGGGTCGATGGGCACCACGCGCCCGATCAGGAAGGTGACGAGCAGGAGTCCGAGGACGGTCAGCGCCACCGAGACGAGCAAGCCCGCCCCGCGAATCGCATGACGCCGCCCCGGCATCCCCGGTCGTTTCAAGATAGCGGCCAAGTTTCACCCGACATGAGTTCAAAATCCCTCTCCCGCCCCGGGAGAGGGAGGGGACCCGTGCGGAGCACGGGAAGGGTGAGGGTACCGCCGAGGATCAGTGTCTCGATCCTCCCACGACCCTCACCCGGCGCCTTCGGCGCCACCCTCTCCCGGGACGGGAGAGGGGATGGGCGGCCAGCCTTACTTCTTGCTGACCTTCCAGTAGTAGTTGCTGTCGAAGCTCGGCCCCCAGACCAGACCCTCGACGTTGCTGCGCTCCGCGATCACCTCGGTCTGCTGGAACATGATGACGAAGGGCGAGGTCTCCAGCACCTCGCGCTGAAGCTCCTGGTACATCGCGGCGCGCTTGGCGGTGTCGCGCTCCTCGACCGCGGCGGCGGTCTTCTTGGTCAGCTCGGGGATGTCCCAGGCGTTGCGCCAGGACAGCGGCTTGGCCTTCGCGTCGTCGGCATTGTCCGGGTTGGCGGCGAAGGTGTCGGCGTTGGTGTTCGGGTCCTGATAGTCGGCGCCCCACTGGTAAAGCAGCGCCTCGTGGTTGCGGGCGCGGTACTTGGTGACCACCTGCTTGCCGTCCGCCGGCAGCAGGTTGATCTTGATGCCCGCCGCCGCGGCGCTGCCCTGGATGGCCTGGGCCATGTCCATGCTGGGCGAAGTGTTGCGGACGTCCATCGTCACCGTGATGCCGTCCGGATAGCCGGCCTGTTTCAGCAGCTCCTTCGCCTTGGCCGGATCGTACGTGTACGGGTTCTCCTCCAGCGCGCCGAGGAAGCCCTTGGGCAGGAAGGCCTGATGGACGGTGCCGAGGCCGTTCATGATGGTCTTCGCCATGCCGTCGTAGTCCACGGCGTACTTGAAGGCCTTGCGCACGTCGGGCTTGGCCAGCACCTCGTTTTTCTGGTTCAGGCCGAAATAATAGAGCGTGCCCTTGGGCGCCTGGACGATGCGGATCTTGTCGTTGCCGCGCAGCGGCTCGAACTGCTCCGGCTTCAGGTTGCGGGCCACGTCGACGTCGCCCTTCTCCAGCAGCAGACGCTGGGTCGCCGGCTCCGCGATGTGGCGGATCAGCACGCGCTTCACCGCCGGGGCGCCGCCCCAGTAATTGGCGTTGGCCTCCAGCGACAGAAGCTCGCTGGCCTTCCACTGGCGCAGCACGAAGGGGCCGGACCCGGCGGAGTTGGCCTTCAGGAAGGCGGCGCCGAAGTCGCCGTTGACCTCCTTGCTCTTGACCAGTTTGGAATCGACCACGCCGGAGACGTCGGCGGTCAGGCAATAGAGCACGAAGGTCGGGGCGTAGGTCTTGTCCGTCTCGAAGACCAGGGTGCGCGGGTTGGTCGCGCGGACCTTCTGGTCGACGTTCTCCGGCGTCAGGCCGAACTGGGTCAGGATGAAGGCCGGCCCCTTGTTCATCTTCACGGCGCGCTGGAGCGAATAGGCCACGTCCTCCGCCGTCAGCGGGTTGCCCGAGTGGAACGTGATGCCGTCGCGGATGGTGAAGGTGAAGGTCTTGCCGTCGTCGGAAACGGTCCAGCTTTCCGCCACCTGCCCATGGATCTTGCTGACGTCGTTGACGTCGAAGCGGATCAGCCGGTCATAGACCTGGGCGCCGTATTCCGCCCCCGACAGCTCGAAGATCTCGCCGGGATCGAGCGTCACGATGTCGTCGAACTGCCAAGCCATGACCAGCGTGTCCTTCGGCGTGTCGGCCAGGACCGGCGTGGCCGCAAGACCGAAGGAAAGACCAGCGGACAGAAGGGCGGCGCCGGCCAGACGGCGCGCGAGCGTGTTCATGGTTCCCATACTCCCTGCATGATCCCGGAACGACCCCGGACGGGGCGAATTCTCTTTGGAATTCTTAGCGGTTAACGGCCGGATGATCCGGCGGCGCGGGTTCGCCTGTCAAGCGGGCGGCGGTCATAGCGCCCCCCGTGATCGAGCGCGAACGCCTTAACCCGGTCCGCAAGAGGCTTGCCGATCCCATCCTTCCGTCCACATCACTGGCAAAGCGATGGAGGACCCATGGACCAGGACCGCGAGAACGGCCAGTCGCGCGTGCCCAAGCCGCCGAGCCGCGACGAGGTGGAGAAGATCAGCGACGCGCAGCGCTATATCACCGACGACTGGACCGGCGACGGCGGGAAACCGGCGGACCAGTCCAGGGACGACACCAAACATTGAGTTCGGAACCGTCCCCGCGTAGCCTCGTCCGCCGACGACCACACGCGCGGGGACGACCATGATCGGGAACGACGGAAAGCCGGTGTCGAAGGAGGGGCTGCGCCAGCACCTCGCCGCCTACAACACGCAGTCGCGCGGCTCGAAGGAGTTCGCGGAGATCCCGCGCGCGCTGGTCACCGTCTGCGACAACCTGAAGGCCGGCAAGACCACCTACGTGAAGTGCCTGGACGGCCAGTTGCAGTTGTCCCGGCGCAAGGACAACAGCGTCCAGGCGGCGTAGCGCCCCGTCTACCCCTCGCCCTTCACCCCTCGCCCTTCACCGGGAAATCGAACCAGGGCAGGCGCAGGAACTCGTGCTCCCGCAGTCGCGGCGCCCGCCCACGCCGCGTCCAGTCGTGAAGGACAGCGTAGGGCGCCGCCTGGTCGAGCGTCCAGGCCGCCTCGCCGCGGTCGAAGAACCAGCCGATGTAGGCGCCGACGAGGCCGAGGAATTCCCGCCCCGCCGCGGTCGGCGCGACGCCGAGGAAGCTGACGATGATGTCGTCGAACGGCCCGCGGGCGCGGCGGTCGCGCATGACGGTCAGGTCCCAGCCAGCCCCGTCGCGCAGCTCCGGTGGAAGCGGCGCCGTGTTGCGGGCGTCGATGTCGGTGATGAAGACCGGCGCCCCGGTCCGCTCCAGCAGGTCGAGGGCCACGAAGAAGCGCGCGCAGGCGTAATAGGTGGTCTCCGCCCCCGGCGCGTGGACGGGCAGGTCGATGCGCTCCAGCGACCAGGACAGCCGCCCCGGCTGGGCGGCGCAACGGTGGTCCAGGTCGGCGTGGTCCTCCGCGTCGGGATTGACGACATGGACATGCACGCGGTTGCCCGCCGGGTCCCTCAGGGCGTGGGACAGGAACCAGCCGCCGAAGCGCCGCCAGTAGCCGGAATCGACGCTGACCAGCAGGATCGCGCCACCACCCGCCGCAGGAGGAACCGGCATCGACCGCTCCCCCGCCCCGGCGATGCGCGGCCGGTACGCGGCGAGCGCGTCGAGGAAGACCGGCCGCGCATCGACCTGTCGCCATTTCGCCGCCTGCGGGTCGGCGCGGATCGCCTCCTCCGACCAACCGCGCAGGTAGCGCCGGGCCAGCCGCGAGGCGGTCGTCAAGCGTCCCCGCCGGTAGAGGCCGTGGGCGACGCAGGCCGCCGCCGCGCCATCCCCCGGCGCGCGCCGCAGCCGGTCCCGCGCCCGCTCGGCGATCCGCTCCAGCCGCGCGTCGTCCAGCATACCGCGGTGGATGGTCAGCACGGCGGTGCGGAACAGCGCGGCCTCCGCCACCTCCCCCGCCCCGCGCTCCAGCGCCGCCAGGAACAGGTCGAGCGCGCGGGCGAGCGGTTCGCCCCATGTCGCCTCCGGGCGGTCGGCGCGAGGGAACTCCGGCAGGGCCCCGCTGGCCTGCAAGGTCGCCATGGCGAGGTTGCTCAGCGCCGCCCCGTCGCTTGGACGCAGCCTTGCGGCCCGGTCGTAGCTCGTCACCGCCCCGTCGGCATCCCCCGCCGCCAGTCGCGCGCGCCCAACGGCGGCCCACGCATCGGCGCTGTCCGGCGCCAGGGCCAGGGCGTGGGCCAGCCAGCGCTCCGCCGCCCCATGGATCACCCCTGGCTCCGGCCCGCCGGCCAGCAGCCGCCCCGCCGCCAGCGCCGCCGCCCCATAGCCCGGATCGATCCGCAGGGCGGCGCCAAAGCATCCGAGTGCCTCTCCCATCCGCCCCAGATCGCCGAGCGCCAGCCCGAGGTTGAAGGCCGCCTTGGCCCGCCCCGGCTCCAGCGTCAGGGCGCGGGCGTGCTGCGCGGCCGCCCGCGCCGGGTCGCCGGCGGTGCGGCGCAGGCTGCCCAGATTGTCGTGATAGTCCGCCGCCTCCGGGTCCAGCACGATGGCCTGGGCAATCAGCGACAGCGCTTCCTCAACCCGCCCGGTCTGGCCCGCCAGGACGCCCAGCAGATGCAGCGCGTCGGCCTGCCGCGGATCGGCGTCGAGGATCGCCCGGTAGACCCCGGCGGCCTCGCCCATCCGTCCGGCCCGGTGGTGGCCGATGGCGATGGCGTAGGCTTCGGACAGGCTGACCATGACGACTCCGGGCTGCGCTTGCGACATCGCGCCCGCTTGCGGAGGCGCGCCGTCCCTCTACCATCACGGGCCATGAGAACCGATCCCGACGGCCTTCCCCATCATGACGACCGCCGCGCCCTGGCGGAAGCCCTGCGCGCCGCTCTGACGCAGCGCTGTCCGGACGCCGACGCCGATCTGGTCGCGGCCATCGGGGCCATGGCGGCCAGCCGCTTCTTCGGGGTGCGCTTCCGCGCCGAGGGCAACCCCGCCCGCGCCTGGGTCGCCCGCCGCCCCAACCCCGACGTGTTCGAAGTCTGGGACCCCACCACCGGCGCCTGGGATTTCGTCGAACGCCTGCCCGACCCGTCGCTCCACCAGCCGACACCGGAGGGCACCGCGCGCATCGCCGCCAAGGCGCAGCAGGCCATGTCCACGGTCGCCGCCACCGGGCGTCTGGCCCACGCCCTGGCCGCCGGGATCGAGCCCGACGACGAGTAAAATAGACCTCAGGCGGTGGCGAACAGGCCGCCGTCCTCCGGCCCCTCCGACCCGTCATCGGCGTTCGGGTCGCCCAGCGCCGTCTCCCAGCCCAGCGCCGGCAGGGCGATGCTGCGCGTGTTGCCCAGCCCACTGCGCGTGGCGATGAAGCCGCGCTGCTCCATGTAGGTCAGCAGGCGCCGCGCCCGCCCGCGCGACCGGCTGCCGCAGGCGCGGGCCACGTCGGCGTCGGATGGGCAGGGCAAATGGTCCAGCGCCGCGCGGGCCAGCAGCAGGAAGACGACCTGGATGTCCTCCGGTAGGGTCGCCGCGACCTGGGTCGCCTTCGCCCAGGCGGGATTCTCCTCGGTGCCGTCCCCCGCCCCGGCGCGGGCCGCCGCCAGCTTGCGCCGGAAGGCCGGCAATTCCAACAGCTCGCCCCGCACCCCCTGCGTCCGGCAGCGCACCAGGAAGTCCTGATACAGCACGGCGATGGAGCGGTAGGGCGCCTCCGGATCGGCCAGCACCTCGCGCAGGATCGCCTCGTAGGCGGCTTTGCGCTCCGCCGCCTGCTCCGGCGTTTCCGGCTCCTCCATGGGCAGCGCGGATGCTGCGTCCTCGCTCTCCGGCTCCACCGGCAGGGAGCGCGGGCGGGAGAGCTGGGCCAGCAGGTCGGCGCTGGCGCTGGTCGAGGGGCGGCGCACCGGCAGGCGCGGCGGCTCCGGCTCGCCCGGCTTGAAGATCAGCTCCCGCGCGTCCTCCAGCGGGGTGTCGGGCAGCGGCATCAGCTTCGGGCTTCCGGCGCGCCCCTGCGTCTCGACGGCGCCGATGCGCAGCGGCAGCGGGCGGCGCGAGATGGCCGGGCCGAGCGCGATGAAATGGCCCCGCTCCAGGTCGCGGAACATCTCCGCGGTGCGGCGCTCCATGCCCAGCAGGTCGGCGGCGCGGGCCATGTCGATGTCGAGGAAGGTGCGGCCCATCAGGAAGTTCGACGCCTCCGCCGCCACGTTCTTGGCCAGCTTGGCGAGGCGCTGCGTCGCGATCACCCCGGCCAGCCCGCGCTTGCGGCCGCGGCACATCAGGTTGGTCATGGCGCCCAGCGAGACCTTGCGCGCCTCGTCCGACACCTCGCCGGCGGCCGACGGGGCGAAGAGCTGCGCCTCGTCCACCACCACCAGCATGGGGTACCAGTGGTCGCGGTCGGCGTCGAACAGCCCGCCCAGGAAGGCCGCGGCGTGGCGCATCTGCATGTCCGCGTCCAGCCCCTCCAGGTTCAGCACGACGGAGACGCGATGCTGGCGCACGCGGGCGGCGACGCTCTGCAAGGCGGCCTCGCTGTGCTCGTCGGCGTTCACCACGATGTGGCCGAAGCGCTCGGCCAAAGTCACGAAGTCGCCCTCGGGGTCGATCACCGCCTGCTGCACCCAACGCGCGCTCTGCTCGATCAGGCGGCGCAGCAGGTGCGACTTGCCGGAGCCGGAGTTGCCCTGCACCAGCAGGCGGGTCGCCAGCAGCTCCTCGAGGTCCAGCATCGCCGACGCCCCCGTCGCGCCAGCCGTCATGGCCGCCCCCATGTCGATGCCGACCTTCATGCCCCGCCGCCCCCAGATACATCATCGTCTGCGTTGAAGCGCACCCCTATAGCGCAAAGCGGGGCCATGGTGCGAAGGGCATTTTGGATCGCCCTCCGCGCAGACGCCTTGCCTTTGTCACGAAACCGAAAAGATCATCCGCTACAAGATGGGCTTGCCCGCGACGAACATGGACAGCCGGCGGTGGACGAAGCCATGGCCTCGGTGCCTGCACAGGAAACGGACGACAGCTTCGGCTCCCCGGCGGAGAGCGCCCGCAAGGCCGCGCTGCCGGCGGAATGGACCCATCTTCTGGCCAAGTTGTCGGTCGCCTTCCAGCCCATTGTGCAGATGCGCACCGGGCGCTGCCACGGGATGGAGGCGCTGCTGCGCGGGCTGGAGCGCAGCCCGTTCGCCAGTCCCAACGACCTGCTGGACGCCGCCTGCATGCAGGGCCTGCTGGCCGAGGTCGAATGCGCCCTGCACGCCAAGGCGGTGGCGGCCTTCCGCGCGCTGGACCACTGGCCGAACGCCAAGCTGTTCCTGAACATCGACGCGCGGGTGGTCGGGGTCGCCGGCTCGCCCTGGCTGGCCCCTTTCACGCTGCCCCCCTTCGCGCTGGACGGCGGCGTCCCCGACCCGCGCCTGACCGTCAGCCTGGAGATTTCCGAACGGCGCGAGTTGCGCCCCGACCACAGCATCGAGCAGGCCATCGACCGCTACCGGCAAGCGGGCATCGGGGTGGCGCTGGACGATTTTGGCGTCGGCTTCTCCGGGCTGCGGCTGCTTTACGAATCCAAGCCCGACTATCTCAAGATCGACCGCTATTTCATCGACGGCATCGACCAGGACCCGCGCAAGCGGGCCATCGCCCACGCGCTGGTCGGCTACGCCCACGCGCTCGGCATCCTCATCATCGCCGAGGGGGTGGAGACGGAGAAGGAATTCCACACCTGCCGCGATCTCGGCTGCGACTTCGCCCAGGGCTACCTGATCGCCCGGCCGAGCCTGGTGCTGACCGCCGTGCCCGAGCGCTACGGCATCGTCGAGGAGCTGAACCGCCAAGACCGGCGCAAGCCGAACGAGGCCCGCCTGCGCCTGTCCGAGGTGATCGAGCGGCAGCCGCCGCTGGCCGTCACCTCCCCGAAGACGGAGCTTCTGGAGTATTTCCGCGGCGACAACAGCCCGTCCATCGCCCCCATCGTCGACCGCCAGCAGCGCCCGCTGGGGCTGATCCGCGAGCGCGACCTGAAGCGCTTCGTCTATTCCCGCTTCGGCAGCGAGCTTCTGCGCAACAAGGGGCTGGGCGACACCCTGCTGGATCTGGTGGTGAAGAGCCCGGTCTGCGACATCTCCACCCCGCTCGACCAGGTGATCGAAGCCTTCTCGGCGGAGGAGGCCAGCGACGGCATCATCATCATCGAAGGCGGCGAGTATGCCGGCTTCCTGTCCAGCGGCGCGCTGATCCGGCTGGTGCACGAGCGCAACCTCGCCATGGCCGCCGACCAGAACCCGCTGACCCGCCTGCCCGGCAACGCCGCCATCGTGCGCCACATCGAGCGCGCCCTCCAGGAGCAGGACCGCGGACACGTCCTGGCCTATCTCGATTTCGACAACTTCAAGCCCTTCAACGACCGTTTCGGCTTCCGCCAGGGCGACCGCGCCATCCTGATGTTCAGCGAGCGGCTGAAGGCCTGGGCGTCGGGCAACGGCGGCTTCGCGGGCCACATCGGCGGCGACGATTTCTTCGTCGCCCTCAGCGGCGCCGCGGACGGGGAGGCGCTGTCCCGCGTCGCCGACCTCGTCGCGCGGTTCCGCTCCGACGCGGAGAGCCTCTACGACGCGGAGGCGCGGGACGCCGGCTGCTTCGAAGGCAAGGACCGCTACGGCGCGGTGCGGCGTTTCCCGCTGCTGTCGGCCAGCGGCGTCGCCGTGGTGATCGCTCCCGGCCCGCACCGCCTGACCCCCGACGCGATCAACACCGCCATCGCCGGCCACAAGAGCATCGCCAAGGAAAGCCCCGACAAGCTCTGCACCGTCCACCTCCCGACCCGTTAAATCCCCTCCCCTGCCCAGCGGGGGAGGGCTAGGGAGGGGGCCCGGTGCGACGCCCCGAACACAACGAAAAAACCGGCGCTTCCCACAGGGGAAAGCGCCGGCTTTGTCGTTCATGAAGCCGATTGTCAAGCGCGTGCGAAACCGTATCGTCCAAGTCCTGGGTGGCTTGGCATGTGCCGTGGTGACCTGGCGGCGACCTACTCTCCCACGTCTTAAGACGCAGTACCATCGGCGCTGAGGCGTTTCACGGCCGAGTTCGGAATGGGA
>NZ_JACHYN010000017.1 GCF_014192915.1 Azospirillum sp. OGB3
CGCCTGGAACACCATCGTCGCGCAGCCCTGGACCATCATGTCCATCGGGCTGCGCGACTGGGCGCATCGGTCATGATCCACGAGTCTTGGTATTACGACACCCAGAAAGTCTTTTACTCGATGGGTGGTGGACTGAGGCAGTCAATGAAGTTCGCAGACCTCCGCCGCTTGCCGATCCTGCTGCCGTCGACCAGCGAGCAATCCGCCATTGTCACCTTCCTCGACCGCGAAACCGGCAAAATCGATGCGCTGGTGGCCGAGCAGGAGAAGCTAATAGAGCTGCTGAACGAGAAGCGACAGGCGGTCATCTCTCACGCGGTTACGAAGGGGCTGAACTCGGATGTCCCAATAAAGAACAGCGGGATCGAGTGGCTGGGCAAGTTACCAACTCATTGGAGGCTTACGCGCATCAAGTACATTTGCTCACATGTCGTTGACTGCCTCCACATTACACCGACATACGACGGCGAGCTCGAATACCCCGCCGTTAGAACAGCAGACGTTGAACGGGGAATACTCCTCCTCAATCAAGTTCGGCTTGTCTCGCGAGAAGTTTACGAGGAGAGAATACAAAGGCTTCGGCCAGTTGCCGGGGATATTTTGTATTCACGCGAAGGTGAGCGCTTTGGCATGGCGGCTCTGGTGCCTGATGGCGTTGATCTCTGCCTCGGCCAAAGGATGATGATGTTCCGCACTGTGAGTAGCACTCATTCCGGTTACGTAATGTGGCTTCTTAACAGTGATGCAGTTTACAAGCAGGTTCTCGAAGAAGTTGGTGGGTCTACGTCGCCGCACGTCAACATATCTGACATCATTAACTTCTACGTACCCAGCCCTCCACTGGACGAGCAGCGCCAAATTGCCGACCACATTAGCAACGCTACGGCGTCGCTTGATTCGCTCATTTCTGAGGCCCAACGCGCCATCGGCCTCCTCAAAGAGCGTCGCTCGGCCCTGATCTCCGCCGCCGTCACCGGCAAGATCAATGTGCGGGCGCTGGTCGAAACCGAGCAACCCTCGAAGGTGCTGGAGCTGGCATGACCCTGCACAAGGAAATCGAGTTCGAGAACGACATCTGCGGTCATCTGGCGGCCCACGGCTGGCTGTACGACCAGAACGACGCGGCGGCCTACGACCGGCAGCGGGCGTTGTTCCCGGCCGATGTCCTGGCCTGGGTGCAGGAGACCCAGCCTGAGGCGTGGGAAGCCCTGACCAAGAGCCACGGCGGTTCGGCCGGCATGGTTCTGCTCGACCGCATCCGCAAACAGATGGACGACCGCGGCACGCTGGACGTTCTGCGCACTGGGGTGGAGCTGCTGGGCCTGCGCCAGCGCTTGTCCCTGGCCCAGTTCAAACCCGCCCTGGCGATGAACCCCGAGCTGCAAGCCCGTTACGCCACCAACCGGCTGCGGGTGGTGCGGCAGGTGCGCTATTCCCAGCACAACGAGAACGCCATCGATCTGGTGCTATTCCTCAACGGCATCCCGATCGCGACAGCGGAACTGAAGAGCGACTTCACCCAGAGCGTCGAGGACGCCGTCGATCAGTACCGCTTCGACCGCAACCCGCGGCCCAAGGGCCAGGGGGTGGCCGAACCGCTGCTGGGCTTCCCGCGCGGGGCTCTGGTCCACTTCGCCGTCAGCAACTCCCGCGTCCGCATGACGACGAAGCTGCTGGGCAGCGACACCACCTTCCTGCCCTTCGACAAGGGCGACGAGGGCGGGGCCGGCAACCCGCCCAACCCCCGCGGGCACCGCACGGCCTACCTGTGGGAGGAGGTTTGGGCGCGCGAGAGCTGGCTGGAGATCCTGGGCCGCTACGTCGTCGCCAAGCGCGACGGCAAGAAGCGAATCACCGCGATCATCTTCCCGCGCTACCACCAGCTCGACGCCACGCGCCGGCTGATGAGGGCCGTCCTGGCGGAGGGACCGGGGCAGAAATACCTGATCCAGCACTCGGCTGGGTCGGGCAAGACCAACTCCATCGCGTGGTCTTCTCACTTCCTGGCCGACCTGCACGACATCGACCATCAGAAGCTGTTCGACTCGGTGCTGGTGGTCAGCGACCGCACGGTGCTAGACGCCCAGCTCCAGGAAGCGATCTTCAGCTTCGAGCGCACCACCGGCGTCGTCGCGACGATCACCGGCGAGAACCAGAGCAAGAGCGGCGAGCTGGCCAAGGCGCTGTCCGGCGGCAAGAAGATCGTCGTTTGCACCATCCAGACTTTCCCCTTCGCGCTGAAGGCTGTGCGGGAGCTGGCCGCGACGGAGGGCAAGCGCTTCGCCGTCATCGCCGACGAGGCGCACAGCTCCCAGACCGGCGAGGCGGCGTCCAAGCTGAAGCAGGTGCTGTCGGCCGAGGAGTTGGCGGAGCTGTCGGACGGTGGAGAGATCGGCACGGAGGATCTTCTGGCCGCGCAGATGGCGGCGCGGGCCAACGACGCCGGCATCACCTACATCGCCTTCACCGCGACGCCCAAAGCAAAGACGATGGAACTGTTCGGCCGGCGCCCGGACCCGGACAAGCCGGCCGGGAAGGGCAACTTGCCAGCGCCGTTCCACGTCTACTCCATGCGCCAAGCCATCGAGGAGGGCTTCATCCTCGACGTGCTGAAGAACTACACCCCCTACAAGCTGGCCTTCCGGCTAGCCAGCAACGGCCGCGAGTGGGACGAGACGGAGGTTGAGCGCAGCGAGGCCATGAAGGGCATTCTGGGCTGGGTGCGCCTGCACCCCTACAACATCAGCCAGAAGGTCCAGGTGATCGTGGAGCATTTCCGCGAGAACGTCGCGCCGCTCTTGAACGGGCAGGCCAAGGCCATGGTGGTGGTCGCCAGCCGCAAGGAGGCCGTGCGCTGGCAGCTTGCCATTGAGAAGTACATCAAGGCCCAGGGCTACAAGATCGGCGCCTTGGTCGCGTTCTCCGGCGAGGTGAAAGATGAGGAGTCCAGCCCGGATCCCCTCACGGAAACCAGCAGGGTGCTGAACCCCAACCTCAACGGCCGCGACATCCGCGAGGCGTTCGCAACGTGCGAGTACCAAATCCTGCTGGTGGCGAACAAGTTCCAAACCGGGTTCGACCAGCCCCTGCTCTGCGGCATGTACGTCGACAAGCGGCTGGCCGGCATCCAGGCGGTGCAAACGCTGTCGCGCCTGAACCGGGCGCATCCCGGCAAGGACACTACCTACGTCTTGGACTTCGTGAACGATCCCGAGGAGATCCTGGCGGCGTTCAAAACCTACCACGATACGGCCGAACTGGCCGGCGTCACCGACCCCAACCTCGTCTACGACCTTCGCGCCAAGCTGGACGACGCCGGCTATTACGACGACCACGAGGTTGACCGGGTGGTGGACGTGGAGATGAACACGAACGCGACCCAGTCCCAGTTGGCCGCCGCCCTGGAGCCCGTGGCCGACCGGCTGCTGAAGCGCTACAAGATCATGAAGGAAACGGCGGTGGTCGCGCGGGCGACCAATGACTCCCGGACGGAAAAGGAGGCGCAGGACGAGATCAGCGCCATGGTCCTGTTCAAGCGCAACCTGGGTGCCTTCCTGCGCGTGTATGCCTTCCTGTCGCAGATCTTCGACTACGGCAACACGGCCATCGAGAAGCGAGCGATCTTCTACAAGCGCCTGCTGCCCTTGCTGGCGTTTGGCCGGGAGCGCGACGGTGTCGACCTGACCGCGGTGACGCTGACCCACCACAGCCTGCGGAACCGGGGCAAGCGCACCCTGCCGCTTGGCGATGGCGACAGCCCCAAGTTGGTGCCGATGTCCGAGCCCGGCAGCGGGGAGGTCCACGACAAGGAAAAGGCGCGGCTCAGCGAGATCATTGAAAAGGTGAACGGCCTGTTCGATGGCGAGCTGACCGACGATGACAAGCTGATCTACGTGAACAGCGTGCTCAAAGGGAAGCTGCTGGAGTCTGAGATTCTGATCGAGCAGGCGGCCAACAACACCAAGGAGCAGTTCACCAACTCACCCGACCTCTCGAACGAGTTGCTGAACGCGATCATGGACACGCTGGCCGCCCATACCACCATGAGCAAGCAGGCACTCGACTCCGACAAGGTGCGCCATGGGCTGCGCGACATTCTTTTGGGGCCAGCGCAGCTGTACGAGGCCCTGCGGTCGCGAGGCTTCCAACCAGCGCATGCGCCGATTTAGCCACAGAGCAAAACGGCTGGGTGCGGTGGGTAAGCGCCAAGTCGGAGCAGCGTTCAGTCTCCTCCGCGCCGTGGGCTGCCAGGGGCAGTCATGATGTAGGGGCAGTCATGATGGCAGTCAGCGCTTCAGGGTGGCGGTGAGCGTGCTGGAGGATGGAGGCGATCAGCGCATCAGCCGTGCGCCCGACCGGCGCACCAAGACGCACGGCCAACGCGCGCAGGGCCGCGGCACCCTGGGCGCTGGCGATGGCCTGGAGCTGAACGCGCAGTGCGGTCTGGTCGGCCGGCTGGAGGGCCGGGGCGGGCTCATCCTGATCGTCGGTCGATTCCGGCGCCTCCAAATCGTCGGGGTCGGCCTCCTCCTGGTCGAGCGCGTCCTGGTGGGCGCGGGCCTGCTCCTCGCTCATGATGTTGACGTCGAAGGCTTCCAGCTCGGCGTGCTCGTCGTCAAGGAAGCCGAGGCGGCTCAGCACGTCGAGGGAACCGGCGACCGCGGCGGCGGCGGCCTTCAACGCGCTGGCGCCGAGGTGCGACGACTCGCCCCGCGAGAGCTTCTCGGCTTCGATCAGCACACCCAAGGCCGCATTGCCGGCGGTAATCCGGGCGTGCTGGGCGAGGGCTTCGATCTGCTCCTCATAGGGAATCGTCACCGGGGTCGCTGGGAGCGTCATGGGTGCGTTCTGCGGGGGGGCGGGTGCCAAGGTGGCCGGCGAGGCTTCCGACGCACCACGGCGAATCCCGCGGCGGCGCAACGCGGCGGAAACGGCTTGCTTCGAGATGCCCGCGACCGCGGCGAGGTCGTCGAGCGTCAGCCGGCCAGCGGCGTAGCCGTCGAGCTGCTGCTGGTCGAGGTCGCGGAACGCCACGTCCAGGCGCTCCTACTTGCGCTGGGCGCGCTGGAGGGCGAGCGCGATGCGGTCCACTCCGCGCAAGCCGTCGCGCTTCTGGCGCTCCTGTGCGGCGGCAATGATGCCGGCGCGATCGCGGGCGCGCAGTTCGCCGAGGGTGTCGATCTCCTGGTCGGTGAGCGTGTCGTCGCCCCCGGCCAGCGCGCGGTCGAGCTTGGCCTTGAGGGCGTCGAGCTGGTCCTGGTCGGCTTTCGAGAGCGTCATTATCCCCACTCCTGCATCCGGGTCTTGAGGCTGGCCGTCAGCTCGGTCATGGCGCGGTCCATCTCCGGGTACGGCTCGGGGCGGGGCAGGAGGCGTGCGAGCTGGTCGGCGGCTTCCTGTTCGATCAGGCGCTTCATGCGGCTCCATTCGAGCGCCGAGAGCTTCTTGCCCATGTCGCGCTCGTAGGCGGCCTTGAGCTTGTCGTCCTGGGCGTCGGCGCCACCGCCGGGAATGATCCCGGCGGATGCGACGATGTTGTGAACCTGCTGCCTGCTGCGCCCGATGATGAATGCGATGAACTGAACGTTGATGAAGGCGCAGTCCGCTCGGATGAACCGGGCCACCGCGCGCTGGCCGGGCGTCAGATAACGCTCGGTCATTGGGCCAGCGCCTTCAACTTCAGGCCGGCGGCCTGCATACGGGCCAGGGCCGCGGCGGCCTCGGCCTCGGCCTCGATGAACTCCTGAATCACCGGCAAGGCGCGCGACAGGTCGCGCTGGAGCTTCATCGAAGCGAGGCGCGCGAGGGTTTCGGGCGCGTCCAGCCGGACGAGCGCGCCCTGGAGGTCGGCGAGCGCCTTCTCGACCGCTGCGCGGGCCTTGCCGATGGTGGCGAGCGCCTTCTCGTAGGCGTCGAGCGCAGCCAGGATCGGGATGCGGTCCAGCCCCTCGCAGCGGTCGATCCACCTGGAGAGCGCGTCGGCGTTCTTCAGCGCGGTCGAGGCCGGCGGCTGCTCGGCGGCCAGCGCGGCGGCCTGCTGCGCGTAGGCTTCGATCACGGCGCGGTCGTTCGCCAGATCGACAGGGCACTCGGCGAGCTTCACCGCGTCGGCGACGAGCGCCTTCAGGTCGGCGGCGCGCTGGCGGTAGCCGTTGCCGAACGCGGTCAGCTCGGCGACGGCCTCGCTCACCAGGCCGGCGAGTTGGTCGGCGGCCTCGGTCGCCGTCAGTGCCTCGCAGCCGACGCGGATGTTCCACGTCGCGATCTGCGACGACGGCACGGGCTGAAGACTGAGGCCGGCAACGAACGGCACGCCCTCGAAGAAGTGATGGCTGCTCACCGTGCCGATGATCGGCGACTTGGCGAAGTTCATGATCCGCTCCAGGGTGGTGTTCCTGGAGCGGATGTTAGGCGGCGACTTGTCGAAAGTCAAATCGACGGCTGAAATCGTGCTATCAAAACTGAGAACTAGCTAGCATTAATTCGGAACACGATAATTAATCGCGGATCTTATTTCTTGCATTTCCTTGTTTTTATTTTGCCGTTCAACAAGAGCTGCTGCGCCTTCGTTACGAAGGGCTTGATCGCCTCGGCGTTGGCGTCCGTCGGCTCGACGCCGAACTGGTACTGCTCGTTCAGCAGGGTGATGATCTTCTTGCACTCGGCCGGCTTCCAGCCGTCGCCGGGGCGGGTGACGAGCGGCTTGGTGAGGTCGCCGCCGGTCCAGGCGCGGATCGCGTCGGCGATGATCTGGACGTGCTTGTCGGTGTAGAGCGGCGCCGGCGGTTCGGCCTCGTGGGCGGGCGCCGGCTGCTCGACCTGGGGCGCGGCCTCCTGGTCGATGACTCCCGCCGGCCCGGCGGGAGTTTCGGGCAGGCCGGGCGGCAGGCAGACGGAAGCCGGGTGCGGCGCAGCCGCACCCACGGTCGGGCCGGCGGGGTGCTCCTCGCCCTTCGGGCCGGAGGATTCCCCACTCCCTTCCTCCGGTCCCGAAATCTCGGGTGCCGCCAGGGAGCGCAGCGACCCGGCGGCACTCAACTTATGAGTCTTATTTCCTGAAGCTTCATCATTCCCTTCAATCTTCCCTTCTACGTTACCTTCTCCGTTACGCGGCACTATGTGCAGGGGTGGGTGAACTATGTGCAGAGGGGGGTGAACTATATTCAGGGGGGTCTGCACAGTGTGCAGGGGGGTGGCGGAGGGCTGGCGCTTCAGCAGCTCGGGCTTCAGCTTGGAGATGTTCAGTTCTCCCGGCTCCTCACTGTCGAACTGCACGCACCACTCCGGGAAGGTCAGCCGGTAGAGGTTCGACAGGGTATGAATGCCCTTCCCCCGGCCAGCCTTTATGATGAGGCCGACGGAGACGAGCCACCTGATGGCCTTGCGGACCATCGTGTCCGAAATGCATGCCCCCCTGCTCAGCGACGCGACGCTGGGGTAACAGGTGCCCTTGTCGGTGCTGTAGTAGCGCACCAACCGGGCCGCGACGGCGACAACCGCGCCGGATGCAGGGGAATGGCCGGTCCTCTCGGCGCACGGGATGCAGTCGAGCCACAGCCACAACTGAGGCCAGTTGATCGGCTGGACGACCTTCCAGCCCTCAGATGAGCTAATATCGCTCTCGTTAATCGAGAGAGGTTTTGAAACTTCAAAAGCACTCATAGCCTTGCACTCCAGGTTAGATGGAGCGCAGGGAGCCATTGCGCGACAACAAGCCGGGCGATATACTCGCCTCAATCATCATCAATCGGTGATGTCGCAGCGTCTGGACCGCTGCGCGGACGATGGCGGCCCGGCAAGGCCGCCATTTCCATTTGCACCCTATCGCATTTGAGCCGAATCCGGCAAGCGCCCGGTGCGACGCCCGCACCCGCACCCGCGGCCAGTGCGGCCTGGCGCGTTGACCGATTCCGGCGCTGCACAATGAGACGAAGGGAACCGCCCGCGGCAGGGTCCGCTTTTTTTCTTGGTCCTGTTCGTCAGGCCGAAGACTAAGTAAGTGCTCGCTTCAATAAGTAAGCGCTTAGTCAACTAAAAAGAGCGCAATTGCGTTAAGTTTCCCTTGATGAGATTGGATCGAAAGAAGTACCTCTTTGGCGCAAAATTGCGACGAGGAGTCCTATAACCATGGCCGAATACATGATCCGGGTGCGTGACGAGAGCCTTGATGATCTGAGCCTTGCCGAGCGCGTCGAGTTCTTCACGCTGCGGCTCCAGGAGGGCGTGCAGTCGATGGCCGGCGCGGAGCTGGTCGCCGTTGATGGCGTGGCCGTCGAGGGTTGACCGGCCCGCGGTCAATGGGCTGGTCAACCTGGTGGGGACGAGGGGCGCGGTCGGTCTGACCGCGTCCCTCGTCGCTTCGGCCTGGTTAGGCGGCCCGCTGCATGACGCGCTGAACCGCCTTGGCCGTCCAGGCTCCGTTGCCCGTCGCCGTGGCGATGCCGCGCATGTTCAACTCCTTGGCCTTGGCGTTCAGCGATCCGGGGATGCTCTCAATGATCGGCAGCACCTTCGCGGCGAACGCGCCGGCCTTCTCGGCGTTGGTCGCGGCGCCCTTCGCCTGAGCTTCGGCGAGATTGGTCCGGTTGCCGAGCTTCACGCCGTGAGCCTTCTTGGCGGCCAGCGCCACACGGGTACGCTCGGCAATCAGGCTGCGCTCCTTCTCTGCGAGGGCGGCATACAAGTGGAGCATGAACGGATCGGCATCGGCACCCAACTCGGCGACGATGAACGGCACGCGCTGAGCCATGAGGCCGGAGATGAAATGCACGTCGCGGGACAGCCGGTCGAGCTTGCTGACGATGACCGGGCACTTGGCCTTGCGTGCGGCGGTCAGCGCGGCGGCGAGCTGAGGGCGACGGTCGAGCGCGTCGGAACCCTTGCCGGTTTCGTGCTCCTCGAAGGCGGCGATGATCTCGATGCCCTCGGTCTGTGCGAACCGGACGATGGCGTCCCGCTGCGCTTCGATGCCAAGGCCGGACTTCCCCTGCGCCTGGGTCGAAACTCGGAGGTATGCAATCGCCTTCGTCATGGCCCGTTCCCCGTGGTGCGCGTCGTCTGTGTCATGACTATACGTCCATATAGAGATGACACAAAGCGCCTTCAGGGGCCGGAGCCATGCGCTCCGGGAATCGACGGGATTCCCGGAGCGCATGACTTCTCAGGGCTTGAGGTGGTCGAGCTGTAGGCCAGGGAAGGCCAGCCGATTGAGCGCGTCGGCGAGCTGGGGGAGGGGGTAGCCTTTGGAATAGCGGTGAGTCTCCGAACCGCTCCCCTCATGACCGACCAGATCGCGGATGATCGGCTCCACTACCTCGGCCCGCTGCAACCCGGTGATCGCGGCATGACGAAATCCGTGAACGTCGAGATCGGGGATTCCCACCGCGTCAAAGTACCGGCTCAGCTTCTTTGTGGGGTAGAAGCCAAAGCGCTTGTCCGGACCTCCCGGTTGGAGTTCGGGGAACAGCCGCTCCACCTTGGCTTGCCGCTGCTGCTCGACGTAGCGCAGGAAACCGACGCCGACCAACTCCTTGTGAACGGGAACGCGGCGCACGGCGGCTGCGGTCTTCAGCAGCTTTCCCCCCGCTGGTGTGATGTCGAAAAAGTCGATGCCGGAATCAGTCTGCACGTCCTCGACGCGCAGCGCGGCGATCTCCTCCAGACGCATTCCGGAGAACACGGCGATCAACGGAATCCAGAACATCGCGTCGCGCAGCATGAGCGCGCCCGGTGCCGAGCGGCGAGACTCCGATTTGCAGCCGGTCCAAATCGGGGAGGCGAACAGCTTGTTCAGCTCTGGTGCTTCCCACGCCGCTCGCTGTTCCCGTGCGCGGCGATCCTTCTTGTAGCGGAAGGACCGCGTCACCGGGTTGTCGTCGATGTGGCCCCGGTCGCGGCACCAACCGAAGAACCCCGACAGGGCGATGGTGTGCTTTTGCACCGTGCGGGCCGTCACCGGCTCCACGGACGGATTGGCGGTGGTGTAGGCGACCAGCTCCTTGAGGGTCTTGCCGCGGAGGGCCGTGGATTGGCCGTAGGTCGAAGGGATCTGCTGCAACGCCTCCACCCATCGCCCGACGTCAGTGCGCTTATAGGCGTTCACCGGCTTGTCGCCCAAGAAGCCCGAGAACAGCTCGTAGAAGCGCCGATATTGATGCTCGGTGCTCCCCCGCCATTCCCCAGCCCGGTTCTTCTCGGCCGTGTAGGAGGCAACGGCAGTCGAGAACAGTGGCGCCTCCGGTGCGGATTTGGTCGGTGCTACCGCTTCGGCCGGCGACGGGGTAGGCACGTCAACCCGCACGACGACGGGCTCGGGCTTCTCAATGAAGGCCGGATCGGAGGGTTCGGCCGAGTAGTCGCCCTTCAGCCGCGCGAGATGGATTTCGGCGGCCTGGGCGCTGGCGCGCAGGATCATGCGGCACAGGTCGCGATAGGCCCCTTCTTCACCTTCCCAATGCTCAATGCCGGCGTCGGCCAGCAGGCGATCGGCAATGGCGCTGGCCGCAGGCCATTGGTTGTCGGCCAGCATGACGCGCATCGATTCGCGATCATCCTCGGCCAGTTGCCTTTCAAGCGCAGCACGGGCGCTGTCGCCGGGCGGTATGGACCGAAGGCGTTCCTCGTTCTCTGCCGTCGCGCTGGCGAACCATCGGCGGGCAAGCTCGGTCACTTCGGCGGGGAGAGGTGGAGATTTCGGGAAACCATACTGAACAGCTCGTCGGATTGTGCGGCCAGCGCCCGCGCCTTCGCGCGGGCAGCTCGCGGACCAAGGTCGCCGAGCGAGATTGCCAGTTTCGACCGGCCGAAACGAGCGATAAGGCTTTGGGGGATGCGGCGCCGGAACACCATCCGGTCGCCCTTGCGCTTGAGATAGGAAGACATAGCGCCTCGGGGGCGAATGTGGCCCTTCGTGTGGCCCCATTTGTGGTCCACACGGGTTTCGCCGACCGCGACGACCCGAAAACGCTAAGCTATTGAAATACTTAGGAGAGGTTTGGCTGGGGCGCCAGGATTCGAACCTGGGAATGGCGGTACCAAAAACCGCTGCCTTACCGCTTGGCGACGCCCCAACCGAACGGCGCGATCAGCGCCGGAAGGGTCGGGACCATAAGCGGAAACCCGACCCGAATGCAACAGCTTCGTTGACCCTTACCGGCCCTCGCGACGCCACGCCATCAGCAGCGCGCCCAGCGCCAGCGCCAGAACCGCCCCCACCGGCAGCAACGGCACCTCGGACACGCCCGTCACCGTGAAATCGCCGTTGGCGCGCAGGCCGATCCAGTCGTTTCCGGTCTGCGTCCGGTCGGGCCGGGTGCGGCGCACGTCGATGCCGGGGCGTACGCCGCCCTCGGTGTCGGAAATCCAATGCACGCCGCCGCCGGTCTCGTCGGCGACGCCCGACAGGCGGTCGCCGGTGGAGCGAACGTCGGCCAGTTCCGGCGGGTTGACGGCGCCCACCACGGCGAGCGCGGTGCGCTCGCCGTCGGTGATACGATAAATACCCGGCTCGCCGGCGACCACCGTGGCGCTGGCGCGGCCGGTGCGGTCCTCGGTCATCTCCAGCGTCCGGGTCTCGTCGGACGGCGTGGTGAGGGTGATGCTGCGCGGGTCGGGCTCCAGGGAACGGCGCTCCACCGTGATGCGGTTGCCGTCGACATGGGCGCGCAGGTCGTTCTCCTCCAGTTCCGGCTCCTTCATCAGCCAGTGGGCGAGGCGCCGCAGAAGCTCTGCCTGGGGACCGCCGCCCTCGAAGCCGCGGCTCCACAGCCACATCTGGTCGGACGCCAACTGCGCCACCCGGCCCTTGCCGACGCGGTCGAGGATCAGCAGCGGGCGGTCGTCCGCCCCGTTCATCACCACCGCGCCGTTGCCCGGCACGACCTCCACCTGGTGGAACCAGCGGCCCCAGCTCGGCTCGCCGTCCGGGCGGTCGCCGGGAAGGCCGGCGGTCACCGGGTGGCGGCGGCCGACCTCCGTCACGGTCGGCTTGAAGGGGCGGTCGATGGCTTGGCCGGTCGGCTCCGCCGGCATCACTTGGCCCAGCGGCGTGCGGAACAGCGACAGCGGCGTGGCGTAGCCCTGGCCGGAGGCCTCCAGCAGGGCGCCTCCCTTTTGCACGTACTCGGCGATGTTCTCCAGATACATCTGCGGCAGCACGCCGCGCCGGCGGTAACGGTCGAAAATGATCAGGTCGAACTCGTCCAGCTTGATCTCGAACAGCTCGCGGATCGGGAAGGCGATCAGCGACAGCTCGCGGATCGGCGTGCCGTCCTGCTTCTCCGGCGGGCGGAGGATGGTGAAATGGACCAGATCGACCGACGGGTCGGCCTTCAGCAGGTTGCGCCACGTCCGCTCGCCGGCGTGCGGCTCGCCGGACACCAGCAGGACGCGCAGGCGGTCGCGCACCCCGTTCACCACCACGGCGGTGCGGTTGTTGGCGAGCGTCAGCTCCTGCCGCGCCGCCTCGACCTCCATCTCCAGAACGTTCTGGCCGCCGTGGTTGACCGGCAGCTCCATGTGGAAGTCCTGGCCCACGGGCACGCGGATGGTGCGCGGCGGCCCGCCGTCCTGGCGCAGCGTCACCGCCGCGTCGGCCGACTGGCGGCGCGGCATGTCGTCCACCCGGATGGTCAGCTCCACCGGTTTGCCGACGAGGCCGTAGGCGGGCGCCTGGACGATGGCCAGACGACGGTCGCCCTCGTCGCGGTTGCCGGTCAGCAGCGTGTGCACCGGGCCGATCTCGGCCAGCCGGGCGAGGTTCTCGGGAACGTCGTGGACCTGCCCGTCGGTGATCAGCACCGCGCCGGCCATGCGGCGGCGCGGCACGTCGGCCATGGCGCGGTTCAGCGCGTCGAACAGGTGCGTCTCGTTGATGGCGGAGGCGCCGGATTCCGCGTCCCCGGCGCGGACCACCCGCAGTTCCAGATCGTCGAAGGCCTTCAGCCGCTCGGTCAGCCGCTCCAGCTCGGCCTCGGCGCGGGCGTGGCGGTCGCCGATGTTCTGGCTGGGCGAGGCGTCGAGCACCACCACTGCCACGTCCTTGATCGGCTCCCGCTTCTCCTGCACCAGAGACGGGTTGATCAGGGCGAGTGCCAGCACCGCCACCGCCAGCGCGCGCAGCCAGACGCCGCGCGCCCGGCGGAAGACGGCCAGCGCCAGGATCGCCAGAGCCACCGCGAACAGCGGCACCAGGAAGACCCAGGGCAGCAGCGGCGCCAGAGCGATGGAGGTTCCGTCAAGCAGGGTCACTGGCCGAGCCTCTCAAGGATCGCGGGCACATGGACCTGATCGGCCTTGTAGTTGCCGGTCAGCGCGTACATGACGAGGTTGACGCCGAAGCGGTAGGCCATCTCGCGCTGCCGCTCTCCGCCGGGGACGACGGCATAGAGCGGCTGGCCGTTGCGGTTCGCCGCCCAGGCGGCGGCCCAGTCGTTGCCACCGATCAGCACCGGCGACACGCCGTCATTGGCACGGCCCTCGCGCGCTTCGATCCACAGATTGCCGCCGTTGTAGCGGCCGGGGAAATCGTTCAGCAGGTAGAAGGACTTGGTCAGCACATGGTCGGGCGGCACCAGGGCCAGCGGCGGGATGTCCAGCCCCTCCACCATGCCCTGGAGCGCCTGGTTGCCGCCGACGGCACCCGCCGACTGGTCGCGCGTGTCGAACAGGATGGTGCCGCCGTTGCGCATGTACTCGTTCAGCCGGGCGCGGGCGTGGTCGCTCAGCGCGCGCTGGCCGCCGGACACCGGCCAGTAGAGCAGGGGGTAGAAGGCCAGCTCGTCGGTTTCCGGGTCGACACCCACCGCCCCGGCGGCCTCCACCGCGGTGCGGCGGGTCAGCACGTCCACGAGGCTTTCCAGCCCGGCGCGCGAGGTGTCGTCCACCGCGCCATTCCCGGTGCGCACATAGGCGAGGTAGGTCTCCGCCGTTACCTTGGTCGATTGGGCGTCGTCGGCGCGGGCGGGCGACCAGGGCACCGCGGCCATGGGCAGCGCCGCACCCAGAGTCAGCAGGACCGCGGCGGCTGCCCCGGCGCGGCGGCGCTTGTTGCCGAAACGCAAGCCGCCGAGCAGGCCGCGCAGCATCAGGGCGATCAGCAGGTCGATCATGGCGAGCGACAGCGCGATGCCGAGCAGCGCCGGCTTCAGCGCCACCTCACCCCGCGTGCCGTAGGGGCCGCGGGCGACGCCGCCGGGCATGGCGCCCAGCGGCTCGATCCGCGTCAGCGTGGCGGTCAGGTTCAGGGCGCGGCGGGCCTCCTCCGTGCCGTAGAAGCCCGGCGGGTGGCGCGGGCCGAGCACGTCGGCGCCGGCGTCCCCGGCGATGGGGAAAGCGGCGGCCGGCGGCGGCACCAGCCGGCCGAAGCCGTCCAGCACTTCCAGCGGCTCCAGCGTGCCGCCATGGGCGCCCCCGGCGACGCCGCCGCTCAGCGTCACCAGACGCCGCAGCATGTCGACGAACAGGCCGGACATCGGCAGGTTGGACCATTCCGGGCTGGCGGTGGTGTGGACGAGCACGATGTAGCCGTCTCCACGCTTTTCCGAGGTGACCAGGGGGGTGCCGTCCTGGAGCCGCGCCCAGGTGCGGTCGGCGAGGTCCAGCGCCGGCTCGGCCAGCACCTGCCGCGAGACGGCGACGTCGTCGGGGATGTGCAGGCCGGTGAAGGGGCTGCGGCCATCGAAGGGCTGGAGCTTCGCCGGCTCCGACCAGGACAGGGCGCCGCCCAGCGCCCGGTCGCCCAGACGCAGGCGCACCGGGACCAGGCGGTCGGGATTCTGGGCCAGCCGCGGCCCGGCGAAGCGCAGCAGCACGCCGCCCTTGCGCACCCAGTCCTCGATGGTCTGGGCCTCCTGCCCGGTCAGGGCGCCGATGTCCGACAGCACCAGCACGGCGAGGTCGCGTTTGAGAAGCTCGTCCGGTGCGCCGCGGCGCACCTCGTTGTAGGGGGCCAGCGCCCGTTCCAGATAGTGCAGGTCGGACAGCAGCGGCTGGTTCTCGCCGCTCGCGCGGCCCGAGGCCAGACCGACCGGGCGGCGGCGCCAGCGCTCGTCGAGCAGGACGGTGGCCCCGGCGGTGGTGTCGTTCTCCACGCGCAGGCTGGCGGCGTCGTTGCGCAGCTCCGCCGGCACCTCGAAACGCACCTCGCGGGTGAGCTGCCCCGTGTCGAAGGCGACGGGCTGGCGGGTCAGCAGCCGACCGTCGGCGCCGGACAGGCGCACGGTGACGCTCTCCGGACGCGAGGCGTCGGCGCGCACCACGCGGGCCGTCAGACCTGCGCCCTCCGACGAGGGGGGAAGCAGCAGGTGGGGCGGCTTCTCCGCGGAATCGTCGAGGATCTCCAGGGAGCCCATGCGCTGCAGCGTCTCGGCAAGGCCGCGGGCGGTGCGGTCGCCGATGCCGTCCGACAGCCAGACGGTGTGGGCGGAGCCACGCGCGGCGAGACCGCGCACCGCCTCCAGCGCGCCGGCGCGGTCGGCCGGCCAGGGGTGCGGCTCCAGCGCCTGGATCAGGCGGCGGGCTTCCGAGGCGGGCAGGGGCGGGCTGGCCTTCACCGCCTCGCCCCCGGCGGGCCGGGCGGTCGGCAGCAGGACGACCGGGCGGTTCTGCCGCTCCGCCTGCGACACCAGCTCCTCCATGGCCGCGCGGCGGCTCGTCCAGTCGCGGCCCGACGCCCAGCCGTTGTCGACCAGAAGCAGCAGCGGCCCGCTGCCCGGCAGGGCGGCGCGCGGGTTCAGCAGCGGCCCGGCCAGCGCCAGGATCAGCAGCGCGGCGACGATCAGGCGCAGGATCAGCAGCCACAGCGGGGTGCGGGCGGGAGTCTCCTCCCGCGCCGTCAGGTCGCGCAGCAGCCGGATGGCGGGGAAGCGCACCACCCGCGGGGCCGGCGGCGTGACGCGCAGCAGCCACCACAGCACCGGCAGGACGGCCAGGGCGGCCAGCACCCACGGAACGGCAAAGGCGATCGGTCCGAAACCCAGCATCGGCGTCTACGCTGTTGGAGGATGAAGAATTGAGTGCGAAGCAATTGCCCCCACCCCGACCCTCCTCCGCTTTGCAGGGGAGGGAGACTTGGCCCTCCCCTGCGTGAGCGGGGGAGGGAGGGGACCCATGCGGAGCATGGGGAGGGTGGGGGCAACGCGCCGCCCCACCTAAACCGCCTCGCGCGCCAGGGCACCCCACAGCCCGAGCAGGGCGGTCTGGGGCGGCCGGTCGGTGCGGTGGACGGCGTAGGTCCAGCCGGCGGTGCGGGCCAGCGCGTCCAAGCCATCCTGGTGGGCGCGCAGCCGCTCCAGGTAGGTGTCGCGCACCGCCTCGACCCGCGGCACCAGCAATTCCTCCTCGCCTTCGAAGCCTTCGAACTCGACGCGGCCTTCGTAGGGCAGGGTCTCCTCCGCCGGGTCGAGGATCTGCAGCAGATGGCCACGCACGCCGCGTCCGGTCAGCGCCGACACGGTGGCGTGGATCTCCGGTAGCGGCGACAGCAGGTCGCCCACCAGCACCACCTGGGCGTGGCGGGGCAGCGGCTCGCGCTGCGGCAGCGCGTCGGGGGAATGGGCGTTGCGCGGGTCGGTCATCTGACCGGCCATGCGGTTCAGGGCGAACTTGCCGTGGTCCGGGCGCTGGCCGGAGTTCAGCAGGCCCACCCGCTCGCCGCCGCGCACCAGCAGGACTGCGGTGGCGAGGGTCAGCAGGTCGGCGCGTTCCCGCTTCGTCGGCAGGCCGTTGACCGAGCGGTAGTCCATGGAGGGCGAGCGGTCGCGCCACAGCCAGACGGTCTGGGCAGCCTCCCACTCGTTCTCGCGCACATAGACGGGCTGGGTCTTGCCGGACTGCCGCCAGTCGATCATCTGCGGCGAGTCGCCGGGCTGGTAGCGGCGGAACTGCCAGAAGGTCTCGCCCAGCCCGACGCGCCGCCGCCCGTGCACGCCCTGCGCCACCGTGGAGGCGACGCGCTCCGCCGCGACCAGGAGCGGCGGCAGTGTGGCGGCCAGCCCCTCCGCGCGCTGCTGCGCCCGCAGGGTGGTGGCGCCTAGGGTGGGGGAGGCCATCGGCGGGTCCTTACGACAGCGGGGCGCAGAGGCGGTTGATGATGTCGTCCAGCGTGATCCCGTCCGCCCGCGCCGCGAAGTTCAGCGCCATGCGGTGGCGCAGCACGGGCTTCGCCAAAGCCACCACGTCATCCAGCGACGGCGCCAGCCGCCCGTCCAGCACCGCGCGGGCCCGGGCGGCAAGCATCAGCGCCTGGCTGGCGCGCGGGCCGGGGCCCCAGGCGACGTGGCGCTGCACCTCCGGCAAGTCGGTCGCCTCCGGGCGGCCCCGCCGCACGAGGTCGAGAATGCCGTCCACCACCCCCTCGCTGACCGGCACGCGGCGGACCAGCCGCTGGGCCGCCTGGAGGTCGGCGGGGGACAGCACCGTCACCGCCTGCTCGTCCAGCGACCCGGTGGTGGCGATCATCATCCGCCGCTCGGCGTCGCGATCCGGGTAATCGACGTCGATCTGCATCAGGAAGCGGTCGAGCTGGGCTTCCGGCAGCGGGTAGGTGCCTTCCTGCTCCAGCGGGTTCTGGGTGGCCAGCACGTGGAAGGGCTGGGGCAGGGCGTGGTACTGGCCGGCGACCGACACGCGCCGCTCCTGCATCGCCTGGAGCAGGGCGGACTGGGTGCGCGGGCTGGCGCGGTTGATCTCGTCCGCCATCAGGAGCTGGCTGAACACCGGTCCGGGAAGGAAGCGGAAGGAGCGGCGGCCCTGCTCGTTCTCCTCCAACACCTCCGACCCCAGGATATCGGCGGGCATCAGGTCGGGCGTGCACTGGATGCGCTTCTCGGCGAGGCCCAGCACGGTGCCCAACGTCTCGACCAGCCGCGTCTTGGCGAGGCCCGGCACGCCGATCAGCAGCACGTGGCCGCCGGCCAGGAGCGTGATCAGCGTCAGGTCGATGACCTCCTGCTGGCCGAAGATGATCCGGCCGATGCGGTCGCGCACATGGGTCAGCCGGCCGCCCAGCGCCTCGATCTCCGCCATGAGCTGGTGCGGGTTCTCGCCGACGGGAAAGCTCTGGCTCGGATTGGCGGCATCGGTTGCGCTCACGTCTCTGCTCCCGTTTAAGACCATGCACTCGGTGGGCAATCATGACCGTTCAATCATGACCGCTGGGGTCGAAACGGCCATCGTGGCAAATCCGCCAGTCCGGACCTATGTGACGAGTATGGCGAAATTACGTTGCGCGGCCAGTTCCCTCTGCGCCCCTCAGGGCCGAAAAACACGAGAAGGCTAGCGATGAAGGTCGGCAATGAACGGACGAATGACAAGCGCCCAGGTGAAGAGAGCGGCGAAAGCCTGCCCTTGACCCTGAGGGAGCAGCGGTTTGACATCCGCATCTCCCGCGACGGCACCTGGTTCCATGAGGGCGACCCGATCCGGCGGATCGAACTGGTCAAGCTGTTCGCCACGGTCCTGCGGCGGGACGAGGCGGGCGACTTCTGGCTGGTCACCCCGGTCGAGCGCGGGCGGATCGTGGTCGAGGACACGCCGTTTGTCGCCGTGGAAATGGCCGCAAGCGGAAGTGGAAGTGAACAGACCCTCTCATTCCGCACAAATTTGGACGAATGGGTCGAATGCGGGCCGGATCATCCGATCAGGGTCGGCCACAATCCTGAAAATGGCGAACCGACACCCTATATCCTCATAAGAAACGGGCTCGAAGCGCGAATTCTCCGGCCGGTCTACTACGAAATGGTGGACCGGGCCGATACGCGCGGCCATGATGGTGAGGCTGAGGTGGGGGTATGGAGCAAGAAGGTCTTCTTCGCGCTGGGCAGGCTGCCTGGCGGGTGAGTCTCGACGAGGTCCGCAAGCGCTTTCCGGGAAGTGCCGCCGCCGGCCTGCGCCCGGCCAAGGTGCGCGGCGACCATGATCTGAATCCCGGTTTCGAACCCTCGCAGGGGAAGCTGCGGGAGGCGGCCGTCCTGGTGCCGCTGGTCGACCGCCCGGAGGAACTGACGGTCATCTTCACCCAGCGCACCGCCAATCTGACCGCCCATGCCGGGCAGATCAGCTTCCCCGGCGGGCGGATGGAGAGTGACGACCGCGACCCGGAGGACACCGCCCTGCGCGAGACCGAGGAGGAGATCGGGCTGGGGCGCGATCGCATCGAGGTGCTGGGGCGGCTCGACACCTACGTGACGCGCACCGGCTTCCGGGTGACCCCGGTGGTCGGGCTGGTGCGCCCACCTTTCCAGGTGACTCCCGACCCGACAGAGGTGGCGGAGGTGTTCGAGGTGCCGCTGGCCGCCATCCTCGACCCGACCAACCCGCAGCGCCACAGCCGCGAGTTCCAGGGCGCCCAGCGCTATTTCTACGCCTTCCCCTACCAGCAGCGCTTCATCTGGGGGGCGACGGCGGGGATGCTGGTCAATCTCTGCGACGTCCTGCGTGCTGAGGGGCTGGGGTGCGACGGCCTGCGGAGCGATCGTCTGGGCGATCGGTCCGCCGGCGGACCATCATAGGGCGGACGACGCGGTGCTGCGGATTTTCCTGACGGTCATCCTGCCGCTGGTCCTGCCGACGGTCGGCTATGCCCTGTACGTGCTGGTGGTCGAGCGCCGCCGCCGCGAGGCGGAGGAGGCGCACGTTCCGGTCCCCTGGTGGGCGACGGCCCCCTGGCCCTGGCTGGTCTTCGCCGGGGTGGCGGCGATGGCGGTGACCCTGGGCTCGGTCGCCATGACCAGCGGGGTGCCGCCGCACACGCCCTACACCCCGGCCCATGTCGAAGACGGGAGGGTGGTCGGCGGCGGGGCGTCTGGCAGCGGGCCTTCTGGCAATTGAGCGTTCCGCGGGCTAGCCTGCCGCCATGACCGTCAACGCCCGCATCGCTCCCCAGCCCTGGATGACCGCCCCCGAGACGCGCGCCGTGTTCGACGCCCTGGCCGCCGGAGGGGCGGACGCCCGCTTCGTCGGCGGCTGCGTCCGCGACGCGTGGCTGGGCCGCAAGGTCAAGGACATCGACATCGCCACCCACGCCCCGCCGGAGCGGGTGATGGACTTGCTGAAGGCCGCGGGCATCGGCGCCATTCCCACCGGGATCGAGCACGGCACCATCACCGCCGTGGTCGGGAAGGCCCATTACGAGATCACGACGCTGCGCCGCGATGTGGAGACCTTCGGGCGCCACGCCCGCGTCGAATTCACCGACGACTGGCGGGAAGACGCCGCCCGGCGCGACCTGACCATGAACGCGCTGAGCTGCACGCTGGACGGCTGCGTCTACGACCCCTTCGGGGGGCTGGCGGACATGGCCGCCGGGCGGGTGCGCTTCGTCGGCGACCCGCGCCAGCGCATCGAGGAGGACGTGCTGCGCCTGCTGCGCTTCTTCCGCTTCCACGCCCATTATGGACGCGGCGACCCGGACGCGGCGGCGCTGGCCGCCTGCGCGGAGATGGCCCCCCGCCTGCCCACCTTGTCCGGCGAGCGGGTGCGGGGCGAGCTGTCCCGTCTGCTGGCGGCGCCCGACCCGGCATCGGCCTGGGACCTGATGATACGGCTCGGCGTGATGGCCCATCTGCTGCCGGACGCGGTGCGCACCGCCCGGCTGGACGGTCTGGTCCGGCTGGAGCATGACCTGGACGAGCCGCCCGACGCGGTGCGCCGCTTCGCCACCGTGCTGGACACCGACCGGGCGGGGGCGCTGGCCGTGGCCCAGACCTTGCGCCTGTCCAACGCCGACCGCGACCGCCTCGCCGCCCTGACCGAGCCGCCGATGGCCGTGGCTCCCTCCGACGGGCCGGTGAAGCGGCGGCAGGCGCTCTACCGGCTGGGCGACGCCGGGCTCTACCGCGACCTCGTGCTGTTGGCGGCGGTGGATGCTCCCGGCCCGATGGCGCTCGACGCGGTGAAGGCGGCGCTGGCGACCGCGGAGGACCTGCCGTCCCTGGTCCTGCCCATCGCCGGGCGCGACCTGCTGGCCATGGGAATGCCGCGCGGCCCGGCGGTGGGCGCGCTGCTGAAGCAGGTCGAGGCGTGGTGGATCGCCGAGGACTTCAGGCCCGGCCTGGAGGCCTGTCTGGCGGAGGCGGGGCGGCGTCTGGGGTGAAGCGCCGTCGTTACGGCCACTTCACCTCGGGCGGCATGCTCATCAATATGGCCTCGGTGTTGCCGCCGGTCTTCAGGCCGAAGGTCGTCCCGCGGTCGTAGAGCAGGTTGAACTCGACGTAGCGGCCGCGGCGGATCAGCTGGTGCTCGCGCTGCTCCGGGGTCCAGGGCCGGTTCATGTGGCGGCGGACCAGTGCGGGGAAGACATCCAGGAAGGCCAAGCCCACGTCGCGGGTGAAGGCGAAATCGGCCTCCCAGCTTCCGGAATCCAGATTGTCGTAGAAGATGCCGCCGACGCCGCGCGCCTCGCCCCGGTGCGGCAGGAAGAAGTAGCGGTCGCACCACTCCTTGTAGCGTGCGTAGCAGGTCGGGTCGTGGCGGTCGCAGGCGTTGCGGAAGGCGGCGTGGAAGTCGGCGGTGTCCTGCTCGTCGGGCACCATCGGCGTCAGGTCGGCGCCGCCGCCGAACCAGCCGAGGCTGGTCACGATGTGGCGCGTGTTCATGTGGGTGGCCGGCACCAGCGGCGAGCGCATGTGCGCGACGAGGCTGATGCCCGACGCCCAGAACCGCCCGTCCTCCGCGGCGCCGGGGATGTTGGCGCGGAACTCCGGGCTGAAGGTGCCGTGCACCGTGGAGACGTTGACGCCCACCTTCTCGAAGACGCGGCCGCGCATCACCGACATGACGCCGCCGCCGCCCTCGCCGCCGCCATGATCGGGGCGCTGCCAGCTCTTGCGCTCGAAGCGGCCCGGCGGCAGGTCGGAATGGGTGCCGGTCAGCTCGTCCTCGATCCGCTCGAACTCGGCGCAGATGCGATCGCGCAGTTCGGCGAACCAGGCGCTGGCCTGGGCCTGACGGGCGGCTCTGGTGTCCATGGCGTCGGTGGGGGAGGTGGTCATGGGCGGGCGTCCGGCGTCGGTCAGGGCAGGGGGAGTGGCGGGGGGCTCGGCAATGCGGCCGTCTGCCGCAGGGCTTCACCCAACACCATCGCGGCACTCAGCGCAACATTCAGCGACCGGGCGGGCGGCTTCAACGGAATGACCAGCCGGGCGTCGGCCGCCGCGTGCACGTCGTCGGGCACCCCGGCGCTCTCGCGCCCGACCATGATCCGGTCGTCCGGGGCGAAGGCGAAATCGGTGTAGGGAACGGCGCCGCGCGTGGTCAGCAGGACCAGCCGCCCGGCCTGCGGCAGCGCCCGGTAGGCCGCCCAGGAGCTGTGCCGGACCAGGGACAGCTGGTCGATGTAGTCCATGCCGGCCCGCCGCAGCTTGCGGTCGTCCAGGACGAAGCCGCAGGGCTCGATCAGGTCCAGCGGCACCCCGAGTCCCGCCGCCAGACGCATCAGAGTCCCGGCGTTCTGGGGAATGTCCGGTTCGAAGAGAACGAGGCGCATGAAATTCCCTTTTGGTTCAGCGAAGTCTAATGGTGCACCGCAAAGCGCGACAAGTTGTCCCGATGACAAAACCTTTTCAAGGCGTTGCCGCGACTGTATACCGCACCCCGGATACCCGGGAGATACAACCCCGGTCGACGCGGCGCGCACCCACCCACCCAGTGAGCGGACATGCCCGTCAAGTCGTGATAAACACTGGTCCACGTGTCATAGGGCGCTTCGGCGCGCCGCGTATGCCTTGAGGAGATTAACGCTTATGGCTCAGACCACGCATCCGCCCGGGACGGGTGGCCACGCGGCCTCCGGCGGCGAGGGGGCTTCCCGCCGTGATTTTCTCTACCTCGCCACCGGTGCCGTGGGTGCCATTGGTGTCGCGTCGGCCGTCTGGCCGTTCATCGACAGCATGAACCCGGCCGCCGACACCCTCGCGCTGGCTTCGATCGACGTGGATCTGGCCCCGGTCCAGGAAGGCCAGGCGATCACCGTCACCTGGCGCGGCAAGCCGGTCTTCGTCCGCCACCGCACGGCGAAGGAGATCGAGGAGGCCCGCACGGTCAACCTCGGCGAACTGCGCGACCCGGCCGCCGACGACGCCCGCGTCAAGAAGCCGGAATGGCTGATCGTCGTCGGCATCTGTACGCACTTGGGCTGCGTGCCGCTGGGCCAGAAGCCGACCGACCCGCGCGGCGACTACGACGGCTGGTTCTGCCCGTGCCACGGCTCGCACTACGACACCGCAGGGCGCATCCGCAAGGGTCCCGCCCCGGCCAACCTCGTCGTTCCGCAGTACGCTTTCACGAGCGACACCGCGGTCCGGCTCGGCTAAGCGGCCCTTAAGGTTCTGGAGACCCCAAGATGGCTCAGGCTCACGCCCCCCAGTTCAAGAATCCCGTCGTGAAGTGGATCGACAGCCGCCTGCCGATCTTCACGATGCTGGACCATGAGTACAACCAGTATCCGATGCCCCGGAACGTCAACTATCTGTGGGCGTTCGGTGCCATCGCCGGCATCATGCTGGTCATCATGATCGCCACCGGCCTCGTGCTGGCGATGCAGTATGCCGCGCACACGACCATCGCCTTCGATTCGGTCGAGCGCATCATGCGCGACGTCAACTACGGCTGGCTGCTGCGCTACGTCCACGCCAACGGCGCGTCGATGTTCTTCATCGCCGTCTACATCCACATGTTCCGCGGCCTCTACTACGGCTCGTACAAGGCGCCGCGCGAGATCCTGTGGATCCTCGGCGTGCTGATCCTGCTGGCCATGATGGCGACCGCCTTCATGGGCTACGTGCTGCCGTGGGGCCAGATGAGCTTCTGGGGCGCCACCGTCATCACGAACCTGTTCTCGGCCTTCCCGCTGGTCGGCGACCCGATCGTGACCTGGCTGTGGGGCGGCTTCTCGGTCGACAACCCGACGCTGAACCGCTTCTTCGCGCTGCACTTCCTGCTGCCGTTCGTGCTGCTGGGCCTGGTGATCCTCCACACCGCCGCCCTGCACGTCTCCGGCTCCAACAACCCGCTGGGCATCGACGCCAAGGGTCCGCAGGACACCGTGCCGTTCAACCCGTACGTCACGGTCAAGGACGGCTTCGCGGTCGTCGTGTTCCTGATCTTCTACGCGGCCTTCGTCTTCTTCGCCCCGAACTACCTCGGCCACCCGGACAACTACATCCCGGCCAACCCGCTGGTCACCCCGGCGCACATCGTTCCGGAATGGTACTTCCTGCCGTTCTACGCGATCCTGCGCGCGATCCCGGACAAGCTGGGCGGCGTGCTCGCCATGTTCGGCGCCATCGCGGTGCTGGCGGCCCTGCCGTGGCTCGACACCTCCAAGGTGCGCAGCTGCAAGTTCCGCCCGATCTACCGCCAGTTCTTCTGGATCCTCGCCATCGACGCGCTGGTCCTCGGCTACGCCGGCGCGATGCCCGCGGAAGGCGTGTGGCTGCTGGTCGCCCGCATCGGCACGGCCTACTACTTCTTCCACTTCCTGATCCTGCTGCCGCTGCTGGGCAAGCTGGAGCGTCCGCTGCCGCTTCCCGCCAGCATCTGCGAACCGGTCCTGAAGGGCGGTGGCCGCGTTGCCGCCGGCGCCCACGCCAAGCCCATGGAGAAGGCATAATGCGCTCTCTGAAGTCTGCCATCCTCTCCGCGGCCGTCGCCCTGGGTCTGGCCGGCGCCGCGCAGGCGTCGGAAGCGGTGCACATTCCCAAGCAGGAGTGGTCGCACAGCGGCGTGTTCGGCACCATCGACAAGGCCTCGGCGCAGCGCGGCTTCCAGATCTACAAGGAAGTCTGCTCGACCTGCCACTCGGCCAAGCTGGTCCCCATCCGCACGCTCGCCGGCATCGGCTTCAACGAGGACGAGCTGAAGGCGATCGCCGCCGGCTATGAGGTCCAGGCCGGTCCGAACGACGCCGGCGAGATGTTCATGCGTCCGGGCATCCCGGCCGACCGCTTCCCGTCGCCGTTCCCCAACGACAACGCTGCCCGCGCCGCCAACAACGGCGCCCTGCCGCCCGACCTGTCGCTGATGGCGAAGGCCCGCGTCGGCGGCGAGGATTATCTCTACGCGTTCCTCACCGGCTTCGAGGAGAACCCGCCGGAAGGCGTGACCCTGATGCCGGGCATGAACTACAACAAGTACTTTCCGGGCCATCAGGTGGGCATGCCCAACATCCTGATGCCGGACGGCGTGACCTACGCCGACGGCACCCCGGCGACGGTGCAGCAGCAGGCCCACGACGTCAGCACCTTCCTGACCTTCATCGCCGAGCCGCACATGGATGCGCGCAAGCAGATGGGCGTGAAGGTGATCCTGTTCCTGATCGTGCTGGCCGGCCTGATGTACGCCACCAAGCGCAAGCTGTGGAGCACTCTGCACTGAGCCGCATCGACGGCACGGTGTGGGGGATCGAGACTGGACAGGGCGCCTTCGGGCGCCCTGTTCTTTTGTGGTCCTGGCTATTTATCGACGACCCCATTCCCAGGCGAAGGTGGTGCAGATGACCGACAGGCTGATCGACGAGATCGTGGATTTCTGGTTCGACGAAGCGATGAAGCCCTACTGGTTCCGCCGGTCCGACAGCTTCGACCGGACGGTGCGCGACACGCTGCTGCCCCATCACGAGGCGGCGGCGGCGGGCCATTACGATCACTGGCTGGAGGATGTGGACGGCTGTCTGGCGCTCTGCGTCCTGCTGGACCAAGTGCCGCGCAACGTCTTCCGCGGTTCGCCGCGGGCCTTCGCGACCGACGGCAAGGCGCTGGCAGTGGCCCGCCATGTGGTGGAGCAGGGCTACGACCTGGAATGCACCGAGGACGAGCGGATTTTCCTCTATCTGCCGTTCGAGCATCAGGAGGACATGGACTGCCAAGAGCTGTCCTGCACCCTGTTCCGAGAACGGGTGAGCGATCCGGAGGTCGTGGATTACGCCGAACGCCACCGTGCGGTCATCGCGCGCTTTGGGCGCTTCCCCCACCGCAACGCCGTCCTCGGCCGCGAGACGACGCCGGAGGAGGCGGAATTCCTCAAGGAACCGGGCTCGTCCTTCTGACGGCCTCACTCTCGGACGCCCCGGCCTCCAGCCAGCGCTTCAGGGCGGCGAGCAGTTCGGGACGGCGCACCGGCTTGGGCACGTAATCGTTCATGCCGGCGAACACGCAGCGGTCGCGGTCCTCGGCGAAGCCATGGGCGGTGACCGCGATGATCGGCACGGCGGCCCGTGGCCCGGTCATCGCCCGGATGGCCAGGGTCGCGGCGATTCCATCCACCTCCGGCATGGCCACATCCATCAGCACGGCGTCGTAGGGCGTCGCCGCCGTCGCGACGGCGGCGACAGCCTCGGCCCCGCCGTCCGCGGTGTCCACCGCAAAGCCGACCTTGCGCATCAGCGCCGCGGTCAGCAGACGGTTGGTCGGGCTGTCGTCCACCACCAGCAGGCGCCCGCCGCGTGTCATCGCCCAGGCAATCAGTCGATCTTCCTCGCCCGACAACGGTGTGCTCACGGCCCCCGGCGCGGCGCATGGCACGGGCTCGGCGGCGGATGTGTCTTGCGGCTGTCGGTGCAGAATGATGTGGTTCACGACGAGCCTTTGGCATTTTGCAAATCAATTTGCGCCTGACCGCCACAGACTCCCGGTTTCCCGAAGGGGTAAGATGGCTGGCCCGCCGATGCTAAGCAAAGGGTGGGCCAGTTGGTTACGAGATCGAACTTTTCCCGCTGCCCGCAATGGGAGGGATGCGGGACCGTCATGGTGGAGAGGAACGATGGGATTGGTTGATCGGCTCTGGGTGGCCTTCGCGGCTTTGAACGGCGCCGTCGCGGTGGGGGCGGGGGCCTATGCCAGCCACGGACTTGCCGCTGACCCGCGCGGGCAGGAGCTGTTCCGGCTGGCCGGGCAGTACCAGATGTGGCACGCGCTGGCCCTGGTCGCCCTGGTTGCGCTGCTGCGCACAGCCGACGGTCCGGCGCGCCTGGCGCTGCGACTCTCAGGATGGTTGTTCGTGGCCGGAATTCTGCTCTTCAGCGGAACGCTCTACGCGACCGCCACCAGCGGCCCGCTGCCCTTCGCCATGACGGCCCCGACCGGCGGCAGCGCCTTCATCCTGGGCTGGCTGGTGCTGGCTCTGGCCGTCCTTCTGTTCGGGCGGCGCTTCTTCGCAAAAGGGTGAGGCCAGGAGGAGCGGCGCTCAGACGGGGGCGCCGCTCGGTTCCTCGGCGGAGGCCGGGGATCCCTCGTCCTTCTTGCGGGCGGCGGGCGCGCAGAACAGCTCGTGAAGCGTCGCCATGATGGTCTGCGCCTCGTGCCCGTTCAGTGAGTAATAAATGTTCTGGGCGGCGCGGCGCGTCCGCACCAGCTTGTCGCGGCGCAGGCGGGCCAGATGCTGGGACAGCGCCGATTGGCTGAGGTCGACCAACTCCTCCAGCTCACCGACCGATTTCTCGCCTTCGGTCAGGTAGCACAGGATGAGCAGGCGGCGCTCGTTGCTCATAGCCTTGAGCAGTGTGCTGGCCCGCCTTGCGTTGCTCTGCAGATCGGCAATGTTCATGAAACGACCGTTTCTGTCGGCGCCAAGCAACAGCGAACCGTTGCGCCCAACCTTGCGCCGCAGCACCGCCGTTTATCGTTCGTGTTCAATCATATGGAAGAGTGTACCGCGCTGTCTACCCGTGGATGTCCCGTAGTCGAAAGAATGTTCCCCGTCCCGCGAAGGCATCGTTCAACGGGTTGAGGCGCGCGCGCCGCCGTTCTAGACTCGCCGCCTCGAATCGTTGCGGCGGTGCCCGAAGGAGTGCAAGGAACGATGGCCGACCAGACGCTCGACGCCAAGGGGCTGCAATGCCCGTTGCCGGTGCTGCGCGCGCGCAAGGCGCTGAAGACGGTGCCGCCCGGATCGACGCTGACCGTCGAGGCGACCGACCCCAGCGCGCCCAAGGATTTCGCCGCCTTCTGCGACGCCACCGGCAACCGGCTGGCCTCCAGCGTGGAGGAGGGTGGCGTCTACCGCTTCGTGATCGAACGCCGCGCCTGACGCAGCCGCAACGAGGACACGGCTTGCACGTCCGCCGCGCAAAAGGGGTGGGGGTGGCGGTTGGGGGATGTGACGATAAGCCCCGCAATCATCCTGTACTTTCATTAGCGATCCAGGAAGAATGGACGCAGGGAAATGCCTCGAACACGAACGAAAAAGACAGAAAAGCATGTTCACCACCCTGTTCACCCACGCCGCCTGCCTGGACCACGACACAGGGCTGGGCCATCCGGAATGCGCCGATCGGCTTCGTGCGGTGCTGGCGGCCCTCGAGACTGAAGAATTCTACATGCTCGAACGGCAGGAGGCGCCGCTCGCCACCATGGATCAGCTTTCCCGCGCGCACCCGCGGGAGCATGTCGAACGCATCCTGGCCCTGGTGCCGGAGCAGGAGCATGCCGGCATCGACGCCGACACGGTGATGTCCCCCGGTTCGGGCGAGGCCGCGCTGCGCGCCGCCGGGGCCGTGGTCGCCGCGGTCGACGCGGTGGCGTCGGGCCATTCGCGCAACGCCTTCTGCGCCGTGCGCCCGCCGGGACATCACGCCGAACACGAAAAGGCCATGGGCTTCTGCCTGTTCAACAACGCCGCGGTCGGCGCCTACCACGCGCGGGCGGCGCACGGGCTGCAGCGGGTGGCGGTGATGGATTTCGATGTCCACCACGGCAACGGCACACAGGACATCTTCCAGCGCGACCCGGACCTGCTCTATTGCTCGACCCACCAATCGCCGCTCTATCCCGGCACGGGCGACGCGGGGGAGAAGGGCGATTACGGCAACTGCGTCAACGCGCCGCTCGCCGCCATGTCCGGCTCGCCGGAGTTCCGGCACGCGATGACCCACATCATCCTGCCGGCCATCGACCACTTCAAACCCGACCTTCTGATCATCTCCGCCGGGTTTGATGCCCATTCGCGCGATCCGCTGGCCGGCCTTCATCTGACCGACGACGATTTCGCCTGGGCGACGCGCAAGCTGGGCGATCTGGCCCGCACTCATTGCGGCGCCCGCATCGTGTCGGTGCTGGAGGGCGGCTACAACCTGCGCGCCCTGGCGTCGGCCACCGCGGCCCATGTGCGCGAATTGATGTATTGCTGAGCTTTCCGATTCTTCCGGCCGATTCTTCCGGCTAGGCCCGTGGTGGGAGTGTGATACGCCCGCCGCGGGCCTTGCGCATTTGGGGGCTGAGCCATAATTTCGGTTTTCGGTCCCATCGCGGGCACCCCATCGTATGGATCATTGGCCGGATGGATCATGGCTGACCTCGCTCATATTCCCCCCGACATCGCCGCCCTCAGCTTCGAGGACGCGCTGGCCGAGCTTGAGCGCATCGTGCGCCAGCTCGAAGACGGGCGCGGCAAGCTCGACGACGCAATCTCCTCCTACGAGCGCGGCACCGCGCTGAAGCGGCATTGCGAGGCCAAGCTGCGCGAGGCCCAGGCCAAGATCGACCGCATCACCGTTGCCGCCGACGGCACCCTCGGCACCGAACCCGCCCGGATCGACTGACGTGCAGACCGACCTCAAGACAGCCATGGCCGACATGGCGGCGGATGTGGAGCGTGCGATCCTGCATCTCCTGCCGACCACCGACCTCCCCGAATCGCGTGTGCTGGAGGCGATGCGCTACGGCTGCCTGAACGGCGGCAAGCGGCTGCGCCCCTTCCTGGTGTGCCAGTCCGCAGCGCTGTTCGGCGTCAATCCGGAGTGCGCGCTGCGCGTCGCCGTGGCCGTGGAGTTCGTGCACAGCTACTCGCTGGTTCACGACGACCTGCCGGCGATGGACGACGGCGACCTGCGCCGCGGCCAGCCGACCGTGCACCGCAAGTTCGACGAGGCGACCGCGATCCTGGCCGGCGACGGGCTGCTGACCTACGCCTTCGAGGTGCTGGCCGACCCGGCGACCCACGAAGACCCGAACGTGCGCTGCCAGCTTGTGGCGGCGCTGGCCAAGGCGGCCGGGCCGCATGGCATGGTCGGCGGCCAGATGCTCGACCTGATCGCCGAGCACGAGACTTTCGACCTCGGCACGACGACCCGGCTCCAGCGCATGAAGACCGGCGACATGATCGCCTTCTCCTGCGAGGCCGGCGGCATCCTGGGCAAGGCCCCGCCGCCGCAGCGCCTCGCGCTGCGCGCCTACGCCCATGACCTCGGGCTGGCCTTCCAGATCGTCGACGACCTGCTGGACGTGGAAGGCACGGAGGCCGAGACCGGCAAATCGGTCGGGCGCGACGCGGAGGCTGGAAAGGCGACCTTCGTGTCCATCCTCGGGCAGGACCGTGCCCGCTCGCAGGCCGCCATGCTGGCCGTCCAGGCCAAGGCGCATCTGGAGATCTTCGACGGGCGTGCCGATATCCTCAAAGCGGTCGCCGACTTCGTCGTCGCGCGGCGGACCTGAACGGAGGACGTTTCCAACGTGACCCCCAACGACAAGACGCCGCTTCTCGACCTCGTCCGCACCCCCGCCGACCTGCGGGCGCTCAAGCCCGAACAGCTTCGGCAGGTGGCCGACGAGTTGCGCACGGAAACCATCAGCGCGGTGTCGGTGACCGGCGGTCATCTGGGCGCCGGGCTGGGGGTGGTCGAGCTGACCGTCGCCCTGCATTACGTGTTCCAGACCCCGGCCGACCGGCTGATCTGGGACGTCGGGCATCAGTGCTACCCGCACAAGATCCTGACCGGGCGCCGCGACCGAATCCGCACACTGCGCACCGGCGGCGGGCTGTCGGGCTTCACCAACCGGTCGGAGAGCGAATACGACCCGTTCGGCGCCGGCCACAGCTCCACCTCCATCTCGGCGGGGCTGGGCATGGCGGTGGCGCGCGACCAGCTGGGCCGCGACAACCATGTGGTGGCCGTGATCGGCGACGGCGCGATGAGCGCCGGCATGGCCTATGAGGCGATGAACAACGCCGGGTCGGCGAACAGCAAGCTGATCGTCATCCTGAACGACAACGACATGTCCATCGCCCCGCCGGTCGGCGCGATGAGCGCGTACCTGTCGCGGCTGATCTCGTCGAAGCCCTACCTCAGCCTGCGCCATCTGGCCAAGGACATCGCGGAGCAGCTGCCGCGTCCCCTGCGCACGGCGGCGCGGCGGGCGGAGGAATACGCCCGCGGCATGGTCACCGGCGGCACGCTGTTCGAGGAGATGGGCTTCTACTACATCGGCCCGATCGACGGGCACAATCTGGACCATCTGCTGCCGGTCCTGCAGAACGTGCGCGACGCCGACGACGACAAGCCGGTCCTGATCCACGTCGTCACCAAGAAGGGCAAGGGCTACGGCCCCGCCGAGGCGTCGGCCGACAAGCTGCACGCGGTGGCCAAGTTCGACGTCGTCACCGGCGCCCAGTCCAAGCCCAAGTCCAACGCCCCGACCTACACCCGCATCTTCGCCAATGCCCTGATCGCCGAGGCCGAGCGCGATCCCACCGTCCTCGGCATCACCGCGGCCATGCCGTCGGGCACCGGGCTTGACCTGTTCGGCCAGCGCTTCCCCGACCGTTGCTTCGACGTGGGCATCGCCGAGCAGCATGCCGTGACCTTCGCCGCGGGGTTGGCGACCGAGGGCTTCAAGCCCTTCTGCGCGATCTACTCGACCTTCCTGCAGCGCGCCTACGACCAGGTGGTGCATGACGTGGTGCTGCAGCGCCTGCCGGTGCGCTTCGCGCTCGACCGCGCCGGTCTGGTCGGGGCGGACGGGGCGACCCACGCCGGGGCCTTCGACGTCGCCTATCTCGGCTGTCTGCCCGACATCGTGCTGATGGCGGCGGCGGACGAGCTGGAGCTGATGCACATGGTGGCGACCAGCGCCGCCATCGACGACCGCGCTTCGGCGCTGCGTTACCCGCGCGGCGAGGGGGTGGGGCTGGAGCTGCCGGAGCGCGGCGAGGTGCTGCCCATCGGCAAGGGCCGGATCCTCCAGGAGGGGACCAAGGTCGCGATCCTCAGCTACGGGACGCGTCTGGCCGAGGCGCGCAAGGCGGCAGCGGAGCTGGGCGCGCGCGGGCTCTCGACGACGGTGGCCGATGCCCGCTTCGCCAAGCCGCTGGATGAGGAGCTGGTGCGCCGTCTCGCGTTGGAGCACGAGGTGCTGATCACCATCGAGGAGGGCTCGGTCGGCGGCTTCGGCAGCTTCGTGCTGCAGCACCTCGCGATCACAGGCCTGCTGGACGGTGGGTTGAAGATCCGCCCCATGGTCCTCCCGGACCGTTTCCTCGACCATGACAGCCCCGCCAAGCAGTATGAGGAGGCTGGTCTCGCCGCCCACCACATCGTCGCCACGGCGCTGCAGGCTTTGGGGATCGAAGCGGCGGCGGTGCGGGCCTGACCCCGAATGGCGACCCTGGACGAAGGGGCTAATGCCATTAGCCTAAGGTCGGGCGGGGCGCTTTCTCTGGTGCGGTTGGGACCGCTGTCTTACAATTCGAAAACAATAGATAATTAACGTATCCGGCGGGACTGGGTGTTGTCGAACATGCCTCAGGTGTTTGCAGCGGGTGCGGGGCGCGCATCCGACGAGAACGGCGCTTCGGCTCAGGATGGTCCGGGGATGTTCCGGTCCATCGTTGAGTCGTCACCGACGCCGACCGCCGTGGTCGACGGTGCGTCCTTTCGTTGTCTTTACGCCAACGCGACCATGCGTGCCCTTGGCTTGGAACCGGGACATCCTGTGGCGGACCGTTTCCCGGAGGCCTCCGCCGAGCGCATCGCCGAGGCACTGAAACCCGGCGAGGCCGCTCGCTTCCGGATCACCGGGCCGGAAGAGGTGTTCTGGGATCTGCATGTGGCCGCTCTGGACGGCGGGCCGTCTCTGCTGGTCACCCTGCGCCCCGCCGAATCCGAATCCACCGAGACCGCCCACCACCACGCCCGGGAAGTCAGCCACCGGGTCAAGAACACGCTCCAGCTGGTATCCAGCCTGCTGACCCTTCAGACCCTGTCGGCCAAAGACCCGGACATGCGCCGCGCCTTCCAGGAGGCGTGCAGCCGCATCGGAACAGTGACCCAGGCGCACCAGCGCGTGCATGCCGCCGCCCGCGGCAGCCTCGTTGATTTCGGTGCCTATCTGAACGACGCCTGCCGGGAGATGGAAAGCCACTTCGCGGTGGGTGGGCCGGAACGGCGCATCGCCGTGACGGTGGATCAGGCAATGCTGCCTGTGGATTCGGTGATCCCGCTCGCCCTCATCGTCAACGAGCTGGTCGGCAACGCCTCCAAATACGCCTATGCGGCGGGCAGCCCGGGGGATATCGAGGTCAGCCTGGTGCAGCGCGACGAGGGTGGCCGCCGCCTGACCGTCGCCGACCACGGCCGCGGCCTGCCTCCGGGCTTTGAGGTTGCGCGTGCCGACTCGCTGGGCATGAAGGTGGCGCGGGCCTTCGCCGGGCAGATGAAAGGGAAGCTGCGTGCGGAACCGAACGCTCCCGGCACGCGCTTCGTTCTCGATCTGCCTTTCTGACCGCCCGTCGCCGTCAACGGCTCATCGCCTCTTGCCGAACGCCGCGTCCTGCGCCATGCATCCACCCTCGTCGACGAGGGAGTTCTGAGATGGCGCGGGTGCGTGCGGATGTGGCGCTGGTGGAGCGCGGGTTGGCCGAAAGCCGGGCCAAGGCGCAGGCGCTGATCCTGGCCGGACTGGTCTATTCCGACACCAAGCGCATCGACAAGGCTGGCGATGTGATTGCCGAGGACGCCCCGTTGTCGGTGAAGGGTCAGGACCACCCCTGGGTATCGCGTGGCGGGCTGAAGCTGGTCAAGGGGTTGGACGTCTTCGGCATCGACCCCAACGGCCTGACCGCCATCGACGTTGGCGCCTCGACCGGCGGTTTCACCGACGTGTTGCTGACCCGCGGTGCCGCCAAGGTCTACGCGGTTGATGTCGGGCATGGGCAACTGGCCTGGAAGCTGCGCAACGACCCGCGCGTGGTGGTTTTGGAGAAGACCAACGCCCGCCACCTGACCAACGCCCAGATTCCCGACCCTGTGGGCATCGTGGTGTGCGATGCCAGCTTCATCGGGCTAGAGGTGGTGCTTCCCGCCGCCTTGTCCCTAGCCGTGCCGGGTGCCCGCCTCGTCGCGCTCATCAAGCCGCAATTCGAGGTCGGCAAGGGCCGCGTCGGCAAGGGTGGGGTGGTTCGTGAGCCGGAACTGCACCAGGAGGTTTGCGACCGCATCCGCGGCTGGCTCGGCACCCTGCCGGGGTGGCGCGTGCTGGACATCACCGAAAGCCCAATCACCGGTCCCGAGGGAAACAAGGAGTTTCTGATCGGAGCGGTGAAGGACGTCTGGATGGAACCATAAAGTGTTGCGAGAGCACCCATAAACCGCACTCCATGGAACCATAAAATGGTCCGCTGCAACCGCGCGCCAGGATCGGCGGCCAGGATGCTGGGCGGCTGTAGAACAGCATCCGATGGGCAAATTTCCGGCTATTCGCATTTCGCGGTTGGAGCCCGGCCAGGGACTGAGTGAGCACAATCGCATTTTGCGGTTGGAAAGCGAACAGGACGCGAACAAACGCGCGTGGCGCGTTCGTTCGGTTTCGGCACCTCGCGAACGGGGGTGCCCCTCCCCCACCTGCGCCAACGGCGCCCCGTTGACGCTATACACACTCATGCGCACTTTTCTCTTGAACCGCCCCACTTCGGTGTGTGTATATACACACAGAAACAACGGAGCGGAGGCAAATGGGAAAAGTCTACAGCAGCCGCGAGGTGATCGTGCTTCTCGAAGCCGATGGATGGCGCGAAGTGAACCAAGTCGGCTCGCACAAACAGTTCAAGCACCCGACCAAGAAAGGACGGGTCACCGTCCAGACACCGGTTAAGGAGCTTGGCATCCGCGACCTAAAGTCCATCGAAAAGCAGTCTGGCCTGAAGCTCTGGTGAAAACCGGGGCTTCAGCCCTACCAAACAAACAATACAGCAACGCACACCAACGAAGGATCACGGTCCATGTCTTCCAGGTATTACCCAATCATTCTGGAGCGCATGGAAGACGGGTTGAACGCCACTTTCCCCGACTTCCCTGGGCTAACCGCTGCCGGCACCAACGCCGCTGACGTGGTTGCCAACGCCGAAACCGGTCTGGCGCTGCACATCGCCGGCATGATCGAAGACGGCGACAGCATCCCCGAGCCGTCCGACATCGACACGGTGCCGGTGGACGAAGACGCCCCGCCGGAAGCTGGGCGCCTGCTGGTGCGCGCCGACCTGCCCGGCCGGGCCACACGGGTCAACGTCACCATTGACGAAGCCCTGCTGGCGGCGATCGACGCCGAAGCCAAGCGCCGCGAAACCTCGCGGTCCGGCTTCCTGGCCGCCGCCGCGCGCCGCGAACTGGCCCAGCGCGCCGCCTAGCGCCGCTCCAACTCCGCTCCGCCTTGAAGGCCGCCAGCTGCAACTGGCGGCCTTTTTCTTTGGCCGATACCATCCGGTTGACCTCGACCGTCAATTGGTTGATTCTCAATCGCGGTTTTGGCGCATGAAGAAACAGAACCACGAGTAGAAAACATGGACTGGCTTGGTAGTCTGAGCAACATTTTCACCATCGCGACAGGTGCCATTACGATTATATCTCTAGTGCTTGGGACTCTTATCTGGTTGCTCAAGGGGCCGCGCTGGATGCTTGGCTGGCTATACATGTCGTTCGGGGGGTGGATTCGCAGGCGCAGGATGAGGAAGGAGTTGGAACAGGCAAAGGCCAGAGAGGAGCGGATAAAAGCCGCGACCGATTTAGCGGCATCCCTTCGAGATGTTGCCAATTATTTAGACAATGCGGTCGCGATATTAGATGAAGTGCTGGAGATTATGAAGCCCGCTCAGACGAAGCAGGTGCCGATGAAAAGGATAAAGGAAATTGGTGAATTCCCAAAGCCAGAATTGCTATTTAACAACTACGATGCTGAAAACTTTCCCGAAGATCTTGCCGAAACGTATAACAGCAACAAAATGAGGTGGAGAATTTGGAGGGATGTAATTGAGGAGATTAAGAAAAAAGAAGATGGGTTCAGGATAGATACGGAGCAGGCATCCGTGTGGCGTGAGATGTTAATAAAGGCTCGCAAGTCCACTCGGCAGATGGGGGTATTTCTTGAGATATATGCTACTCTTGGTGCTCCCAAGATGAGAAAGCAAAAGCGCTAAGGGCAGGGATGGCGCTGATCGGTATGACGGCCATCACCAATCCTACCGGTTCGCAGATGTCAGCACGCGACAGATGCAGAATCTACACGAATTATCGGGTACCATTGTCCGTTTGTGCGCCTGTGGGTAAGGGCGGCCCAGCCGTCCGAAATTGATAACGAACGACCTTGTAGCTTATAAAACAGTCTTAATTCTTGGACTACTTAGCGCGCTGGCAGTACCGCGCATATGATCGTCATAATCGACCCTTCCAGCGCTATAGGATGAAAAATGATGCGATAACCAATAGGCGACGAGAGGACCCAATGATACCTCGGAAGATATATGCAATCGCGCTTCTTCTCTTATCCGGGTGCACATCCACGGCACCCGCACCGCGAACAGGTGAATCAACCGACCGTAGTGCGGAAAAGAGTTTTCCATCACAGCGCATAATGACGCGTCAACTTGGCCCCCTGACCCTCCCGCCAACTGCGTCAGATGAGCGAGTAAAGCTTTTCGTATGGGATAAAGCCTGGGACATTCCCGTTGCGTTTTATCACCGGTCTGAGGCCGAGCAGGGAAAGGGTCCACAAATTCGCTTAATCTTAGATCGTAACGGCCGGGTTTATGCGGAAATGTTTGGCTGGCTTAGGCCTGAACGAAATATGACCCGGCTCAACGTAACCGTCCACTTTTCAAATAACGAGACCGCTCCACCGCTGCGCACTGTAACCTGGGAAGACGCTCCAGGAGGTGATAATCAAAATTGGCCGCGTGATGGAGGCCGCAAACTTATCTCCCCAACAGTAGAACCTGCGCTATGGGATACACTTCTCGTCGCAAGCCCCGTGGTCAATGTTAGTTGGAGATAGCTGCAAAGCCTGACTGTTAGCGCGTCCGTCTCCGCGACCGGTAGCCGGCCGCGACACTCTGCCAGTGGCCCGGCCGTACTGCCCATTGCAAAATTCCGTGCGAAATAGTGGTGCAGAACAGACGGGAATCTGCAATGCCGGCCTTGCTGATCGGATACGCCTACGCTGGCAAGGCCGGGCCATCGCTGGAGGAGCAGCGCGCCGCGTTGCTGGCTGCCGGCCTGGCGCCGGACAAGCTCTATGCCGATGACTTCACCGCGGCCAGGAAGCCGCGCCTGTGGCTCCCCGAGTTCGTTAGGTCGCTCCCCCAGGTGATACCGCGGTGCTTCCCAGCCTCGATGTGCTGGCCGCCAGCCGGGCCGAGGCCGTGCTCCGGCAGATCGGCGCGGCCGGCGTGGGGCTGTCGGTGATCGACGGCGGCGTGTTGCTGGGGCCAGCCGACACGCCCCAGCTCTTCGCGCTGCTGGATGCATTCGACCGCGCCGAGGTGCGATGGAACCATGCACAGTGGGGGCCGGGCCTACGAGCTGCACAACGCCGTGTACCAGGTGGGGGGGCAAGCCCGCGCTGTTCGGCCGGAAGAAGACGGCCGCCCGCGCGCTGTGGTTTGACCTGACCATCACCCTTGAACAGATCGAGGAGCACAGCGGCGTGACCCGCACCACGCTCTGGCGCGCGTTCGGGCCGCGCGACCGCCAGCCGAGCGAATCGCTGGCCGAATTCACCGCCCGGAGAGAGGGGAAGCGGGCGTGGACACCGAAGCGGAAGCGTTGGCCGGAGCCACCAAAATGACGTCGGGATCGGGCTCATGAACGAACCAAATTCCAGCGGGGCTTGGCCAGGGCAGAGGGGGCTCACACCCCCTCAGTGGGCTTAAACCCATTGCATCGTTTCCATCGAGCGCGCGTTCTCCAGCATAGCATTCAAGCTCGCGTCAAAGTTAGTTCTCTCGATATTTTCTGCCGCATCAAATTGGGCGCGCCGCATTTTGCAATACAACTCAAATTGATCTCGCTGGTGCTTAGCGAAGTCCGCGATAAACCGCTTGAAGCCTTCCTCTCCTGCCGGATACGAAAGCCGCGTACCGGGGAAAGGCAACGGAATGAAATACATCATTACCTCCTGCTTATGGTTGATCAACAATCGCTGATCCGACGTGATTAGTTGGATGCCTGGCCCCGGATGAAGGAACCGGATACCGGCGGCCTCGAACGCCGCAACCACTGCGGTGACGGTGCGGCCGTGCGCTGTCCGCGCCTCACCCTCCAGGTCTTGCACCGCACGACGGCTGACGCCAGCCCGCTCGGCGAGCGTCACCTGATCCCAACGTAGCAGTGCGCGTGCGGCGACGCAGAGGGGGCCGGATATGGTGGAATGGTCGTCCATGATGCAAAGCATAGACTCTATGTTTTCGCTCATCAAGCGCGAAATCATGGCATAGCATTGCGCTTTATGCGCTACAATGCCCTCACCAAGCGCGGCATATCCTCCGCCGCGCTCCTATTACGGCAGGCGCATAATCGAGGGAATGACCGTGGCCCAGTATGCCGACATGACCTGGGCGCGCCCGCGCCGTCTACGGAGCCGGCTGGCAGATCACCGACCGCTACACGGTCGTCTGCCTCGATCCGGAAGACGGAGAGATGGGGATCAAGCGCGACGGCCAGATCGTTATGCGCGGCATCCTCCCCGACGGGGCGGGCGACAGCCTCGCTCGCCGCGTCCGGGCCTGCATCAAGAAACTCGACGCGAAGGCGTCTCACTGACGAGGGATACTCAGGCGTTGACCTACACCTCACCACGATGCAGGGTGTGGTTGTACACGCCACCTTGGTGTTCTCACCTATCTGTGGCCGGAGTAACTGCGAACGGAACAGGTAGACGTGACCGATCTCCTCAACCTGCCCGGTCTCACCGTCGAGCAGGTGGTCGAGGACGAGCACCAGTACAGCATCAAGGTCGGTCGCCGGCGGGAGCGGACCCACTGCCCGCATTGCGGCTCGGTCGCCCTGCGTCCCAACGGGACGCGCGAGGTCCGCATCCACGACCTGCCCATCCACGGGAAGCGCGTCGGCATCTGGTTCGACCGGCAGCGCTTCCTGTGCCCCGATTGCAGCAAGAGCAGCGCCGACCAGCCGGACGCGCTGGACGCCGACCGGCGGATGACCAAGCGCCTTGTGGAGTGGATTGGCGAGCAGGGCCTGCGCCGGCCCTTTACTGCCATCGCAGACGACGTGGGGGTCGCCGAGGCAACGGTGCGCGACGTCTGGTCCGGCTGGACCGAGGAGCGCATCCAGGCTCTCAACATCCGCACCCCCACCTGGATGGGCTTGGACGAAATCCATCTGCTGGGCCAAACCCGTGGCGTGATCACCGACGTTGGTCAGCGGACGCTGGTCGACTTCCTGCCCAAGCGGGACAAGGGCACGGTGGCCCGCCGCATCGCCCGGATGCCGCACCGCGACCAGATTGAGTTGGTCACCATGGACATGTGGCGGCCCTACTGGACCGTGGTCCGCGAGTTGGTGCCCAAGGCGCAGGTCGTCGTGGACCGCTGGCACGTCCAGCGCTACGCGAACGAGGGCCTGGAGCGCGTCCGGAAGTCGCTGAGGGCGGAGTTGCCGAAGAAGCGGCGCATCGCCCTGAAGGATGACCGGAGGCTCTTGCTGAAGCGCGGCTGCGACCTGAAGGGCATGGAGCCGCTGATCGTGGAGGCGTGGTGCAACGAGTTCCCGCAACTCGGCGCCGCCTACCGGGCCAAGGAGGGGTTCGCCGCGATCTGGGGCTGGGGAAACGAGGCCGACGCGCGGGCCGGGTACGAGGCCTGGGTGCGCGACATGCCGGCGGACATCCGCCCGGCCTTCCAGCCGCTGATCACGGCCATCACCAACTGGGAAGCGGAGGTGTTCGCCTACTTCCGGCACCCGATCACCAACGCCTTCACCGAATGCATGAATGGCCTCATCCGCCTCGACTCACACGCCGGGCGCGGGTTCAGTTTCGAGGCACTGCGGGCGAAGATCCTGCTCAAGTACAGCGCAAAGCGGGCACCACGACCGAAGTTCGACAAAGCCCCAGCGTTCCCGGCGCCCTCTGGCCGGTCGTCCACCTTCTTCTGCATGATGTTGCCCAGCCGGGAAGAGGCGGCACGCTGGCCGATGTACGGGGCGGACCTGGACGAGCTGGCCGACCTCATCCAGGCCATCGAGCGGGGCACCGATCAACCGCGGGTGCCCTTCGAGGCGCTGCTTCGCTGAGGGTCAGATCAACCGCGAAATGCGAGTAGCCAAATTTCCTTAGCCGGGTGTGGGCGGGCAGCGCCGACCGCCCGAAAACCGATGAGGCGGCCATGGCATTCAGGTGATGTGGTGGAGTGCGCTTCCACCCTCTTGAAACGGCGGCACGCTGACGTCGTCGAAAAACCACTTCAGAATGGCCGCCGATGGGAGAACTGGCGATGACCGGTCTGGACTTGGCCAAGAACATTTTCCAGATTCATGGGATTGCTGCGGATGGAACGGTTGTGGCCCGCCGACCAGTTGCGCTGGGGCGAGGGTCTGAAGTTCTTCCAGATGGTGCCTCCTGGTTGGTCGGACTGGAGCCTGAGGTGCGGCGCATTATTGTGCGTGGGAGATCGCGGCGTTTGGACATACGGTGATGTTGATGCCGCCCGCCTACGTGACATCGTACGTGAAGCGGGGGAAGATCGGCGCCGCCGATGCCGAAGCGATCTGCGAAGCGGTCACACGGCCGACCATGCGTTTCTCGCAGAGTTCGGGATCATCGCCGCCAAAGGCTTTGGGAGCGTGAGGACGGCGACCGAGACCCTCCATGAGGCGCATGATCGTCTGCCAGAACTGGCGCGTTTGGCACTGCAAGGTATCGTCGGTCAACTCCAGCAGCTTGAGGCTGAAATCGCCCGGCTGGAGAAGCACATTCTCGCTTTGCATCGAAACAGTAAGAGCAGCCGGCGCTTGGTGATCATTCTCGGCATCGTCACGATCCGGGCGTGGCGGACGAGCGTCGTGTGGCCGGTCACCAGCAGATCGATGAACTGAAGGACATCAAGGTGTAGGCGGAGGGCGATGCTTTCCACGAATGGGAACAGGCCCGCAGGCACCGCTTTAGCGACGGACCTCACAATCGTCCAACTGCATGTGACGCCATGCATCACCGACGTGTGATGCCAACGTGGACAGCCACTGCCGTTGGATGCAGCAGAGATTAAAGGAAGTCAAGAACTTGGGAGCTGTCAGGGAAAATGGCGGAGGGGATGGGATTCGAACCCACGATAGGGGTTTGAGCCCCTATAACGGTTTAGCAAACCCATCCCCGAAGCTGCCCAACACCTCAGAAACCCTCTCAAAGCCTTTGTTTCTGCGGGTTTTGAGGAACGCAGCGCGCGCAATACGCGAGAACGAACGCGGTTCGCGAAGGCACGGGAGTCGGCACAGTTTCCACTCACCATGTTCGGCGTAGGTTCTCATAAGCCGTCATTATCAATACCATCCCGGATCGCTGCCCGATATACGATCATCGTTGGTCCAGGTTGCGGTCCAAGGTGACGTAGGTGTAGGGTACTTGCACGTAGTTCAGCACGCCGCCCGTATTGACATGCGGCGACAGCAGCTTGGTCAGGTTTAGCCCGAGGCCGATGTAGAGGTGCCGTTCCCGCTGATCGGCGGAGCCGGGCTGGTATTCGGCGTAGTTGCGGGCATAGTAGCCGACGTGGAACTCCAGATGCTTCAGCCAGGGGTTCTCGATCGCGTCGAAGCCGTCCGCCTTCACCGCCAGCAGGTACTTGGTGCGCTGGTAGTCGGTGGTGACGTCCACCTGGCGCTTGCCGCTCGGGAATGGGTTGTATTCGGCGCGGAAGTCTACCTTGCGCTTGATCTCCGGATATTCCCACAGCACGTAGCCCAGCGCCGCCCCCGCCACGTTGAACAGCATGTCCTGATAGGAAAAGCCGTAATCGTCGCTGAAGGCGTCGCCGACCTCGATCAGCCCCATGACGCCCAGCGACGATAACGCGCCGTAGCGCGCCGCCTCGGTTCGGTTGTAGCCGAAGTGCTCGTAGCGGTTGGCGAACAGGTGGCTGATCGCATAGCCCGACCACGCGTGCCCTAGCTTGTCGGCCCCACCTTCCGGCGTCGTTCGGCCAAACCAGCCCTCATCCTGGAAGCGCGGCCCGGACGTTCCCCAGTCCCAAGACCAAGCGCCCCACCCCAGCGCCACCGCGCCGACGCCCACATTCAGCCAGAAGGCCTTATCTTCGCGGGTCCAATCTGAAAAATCCCCGCGAATCCAATCCGCAGACCACACCCACCCTGGTCTGCAAACGAGGGCAAGCACGAGGAAAACCCGAGCCAGACGTTGCATCCCGCCTCATACCTAAACGGCACTACCCTCCACAAGTAGACCGGAGAAGATTTCGCATGTCCAGGGTTTGCGGCTTTGCCGCTGATCGGCCAAAGAACGAATTTCTTTTTGCCCCGGTAGATACTGCAAGGGCTGTCCTACGCAGAATGGCTTTTCCGGAAAACGGTGGACCTTGGTCTCCTCGCCCGCATCTGGTTCAAATGGTACGCCTTGAATTGACGGATGCACAATGGCAGCGGCAGCCCCCTCCGCAGATGAGCACCGGACGGGGTGTGTTTAGGCAAACCATTCACCGATGAACGGCTTCACCGCGTCTGCATCCAGCTACAGAGCCGCGCCCCGGTGAGGTTATGGACTAGGATCTGCTCCGCCGTGCCGTCGGTCAGCGCGTCGGCGCGGCTGATGTAGATCGGGCGCCATGCGGTGCATCCGTCAGTCGCGGGACCAGCCGTCGCGCAGCCGCTCAGCAGCACCGCCAGTGCGGCGCACAGCATCCTCGATCTCATGGCGAGCCTCGGCGTTTTGAAGGGCATCGGAAGCCGACTCGGCCGCGGCGTCCCGCCGGCCGGCTTGGCGCTGGGCAGCACCCCAGGCGGCGACCGCCGCCAGCACCGCGCCGGTGGCGATCATGACGGGTACCAGGCGCGCCCACCAACCCGAGACGATGGAGACGAGACCCGCCCACATCACGCGGACTCCCGGTTGGCCATCCAGCGCCGGTAGACCAGCACGCCGGCGCCGATCACCAGCACGGCAGCGATCGCCAAGCCCAGCGAGCCGCCCGGCAACAGGGCGAGGAGGCCGCGGAGCTGGGCGCCCAGGACCGCCACGTCGCCGAGCTGCTCCGACAGGTCGGCCAGGGTGGCCGCGCCGCCCACCGTGGCTGCTCCCGTGGCGCCGACGATGGCCACGGCCTTGCCCTTCGGCTTGGGTGCCGGCCCCTCCAGACGGAAGAAGCTGTGCCGACCGATCTCCGCGGTGGGCGCCCGTCCCTTGGCCCACTTCGTGCGGTCCTGGATGGCGGTGACCAGGTAGTGGTCGGCGCCGCCGGTCTCGTCCGCCAGTGTGCCGGCGATCGCCTGGCGCGCGATGGACAGGGCCAGCCGATAGGCTGGATCGGCCACGCCCACCCCCAGAAGCTTCGGGAGGTTGGGATCATTGTTCATCAGGCAGGAGAATTGCGCCCGCTGAAGGAGGACGGAACGCAGGTCGCGCCCCCACCACCGCGGGTTGGCGACTCGGGTCATGACGACGGCGGCGACGGCGCTCATGCCGGCGACGCCCTCTCCCCGCGCTTCACCCCACAGCACGCGGGCCAGGAGTTCGTCTTCGGGCATGGATTGCAGGCGCGCGGCGGCGTTCGCCGCGCCGATCGGCGTGGTGGCCATGGTGGACTCCAGGACAGGGGGAAAGGGTCAGGCGGTCAGGAAGGAAGCGCTTCCGACCGGCCGGGCAGAAAAAAGGCCGCTCGCGGCGGCAAGGCTTGGACTGTTGTCGCGCCGGACGCTCACGGCTCCCATGCCGCGTCGGACAGATGATCGACCGTCCCGCCGGCCCGGACGAGCGCCTTCAAGTCGCTTGCCTTGAAGATCAGGGCGCTGCGGAACGCCGTGTAGGCGTTGCCGAGACCGATCACCTCGGCCGCGGTCATCGGCACCCGGCTGTTGTCCTCGGCGATCCACACGAACCCGGCGGGCCACGGCGTGCCCGCAACCAGCGAAGCGAGGGCGGTGGCCCCGGCCCCGGTGATGTTGACCACGTCCTGCTCCCGGCACTGATACCAGACGCCATCGAACTGGAACCGGGTGTGCACGCGGCGGTCGCGCTCGCGGTCGATGGCGGCGCACACGTCCTCGGGCATCAGCAAGACCTCGCCGCGCATGGCGGCGAGGATGAAGGCGCGGCGCTCCGGGGTCACGTCGTCGCGGAAAACGTATTCCCCATCCGGGTCAATGCGGTATTCGAGCATGTGGGGAACCCCTTAGTAAGACGATGTGACGGTGAGGGACGTGTAGTAGGCGGGCAGAGAGAGGACGAAACCGTTCTCCGTCAAAACGGAGACGCCGAAGCTGTGCAGGCCGTCCGCAAGTGCGGTGGCATAGGTGGCGCTGACATGCGCGCGGCTGTTGCTGATGGAGGAAGCCGAACCGGGCGTGCCCACTCCCGGCGTGCCGTCGATCAAGTGATTGGCGTACAGGATGCAATTGCCCCCAGTGGCGGAGCCGGACACGCTGTAGTGCAGGACCGTGGTTTCGTCGCCCCACGTCAGGAGGTAGCTCCACAGGTTCGAGGCGTTCTGCCAGTTCCCGTTGCCGTAGTGGGTGACCGTGCCTGAGTTGGACACGATCATGCTGTAGGGGAGGCGGTTGAACCACGACTTGGTATACAGCGTGGTGCCGCCGTTGAAGGTGCCGCCGCCGCTCACCGTCGCCATGCCGACCAAGGTGCGGGTGGCGTCTCCCGTCTTGATGCGATGGCCGTGCGTGGTATCGACCGCCGGGGCGGTGGTGGACGCCTCCAACGTCATCGTCGCCCCGCTCATGTAGGCGTAGACGTAGCGGTGGGTGCCCGCTACGAACGCCGAGGGTGCCAGGAAGACGTGGGTGGAGGGGATCGTCTCCCAGCGCCCGTTGATGAACAGGTATTTGCCGTTGTAGCGGTACAGAGCCAGGGAGGTGGTTCCCTGAAGGCCGATGCGGCACTGGCCGAAGGCCATCGGGTCCAGGTACTCCAGCGCCGCCCCGCTCGCCGCGATCCGGGGCACACGGGAAGCGTTGCCGGTCATCTCCGGAATACGGAGGTCGGGCACGGTGATGTTGGCCGAGCCGTTGAAGAACACCCCGTTGATGGTGCGCACCGTTTGGAGAGTCGTCGCCGTGGCGGCGTTGCCGGTGATGCTGGCCGCCGCCGTGATGAAGCCGGGGCCGTTGGTCAATTGGCTGAGGTCGGTGAGGGTGCCCTTGTGCCACACGTCGGCGCTGCCGACCTTGACGTTGCTAGCCGTCACCACGCCGAAGGCTGCCCCACCGTTGGAGTCGCGCTGCACCAGTGCGCCCGCCGTGGCCGCGGCGGTGGCGCCGCCGAGCATTTGCCTGTCCGCGGCCGCCATCAGGCCGTTGGCGGCGACGGTGGCCACCGCCGTGCCGGCCTTGGTGGCGGGGTCGAAGTTGCCGGCGGTCCAAACCTTGTTGCCGTCGATGGTCACGTCGCCGACGGTGGGCACCCACAGCCGGACCGTGCTCCCGCCGCCGCCCAGGCCGACGCCGTTGGAGCCGTCGCCGTCAACACCCGAGCCGAACTGGACGAAGCCCTGATCGGTGACATCGACGCGGCGCTGAAGGCGCCAGGCGGCCGACGTCCAGTTCACGCCCGCCTGCACGCGGACGAGCTTGGCGCGCAGGAAGTCGGCGTTGCCATCGTTGGCGCCCAGTTCGCTGACCTTGATCTCCGTCCCTACGGCCGTGCCGAGTTGGCCGAGGGCGACCTGCACCGGCACGCTGAACGTCGCCGCTGTCGGCGCGAGGCCGGAGCGCCCCACGTCCAGCCACGTCCGGGCGTCACCACCGGCGTCGTTGACCGTCTGGAGGGCGAGCTTGCCGTTCTCGGCGATGGCCCTCCACCGTCCGGCGTCGGCCGGCTGGTCCGTTTCCGACCAGTGGAGGGCCGGCGCCGGCCCCTTCAGGTCGGCGGCGGTCGCGGCGATCGCGCCGTTGGCATCCCGCTGCACCACGCCGCCGGCCGTCGCCGTGGTGGACTGGTCGGCCGTGGTCAGCAGGCGCCCCAAGTTGGCCGCCGCACGCACGGTGGCGCTGTCGGCGCCAGGGTCCGCTTGCCCGGTGGCGATGGCCGAGGTCCACGCGCCGTTGCACTGAACCTTGAAGTTGAACGGGGCGTAGGGCTGACGCTTGGCATAGACGGCGTAGGTGTAGCGGTCGCCGTCGCCCTGCACGAACTTGACCGCATCGAACAGCACGGTGCCGAGGTGGGCGAACTGGCCTTCCATGTTGGCGACACCGGGCAGGCCGTTTCCCATCGTCGCAACGATCGTGGTCAGCCCGGCGCGCGTGTTGGCCGTGTCGTTGCTGAAGTCGAAGCTACCGGCCGCCTGGATCAGCAGGCGCCGTCCCTGCGCCGTTGCGCCGTTGGCGTTCCAGGTGCCGAGCTTCACCCACTCCCCGCTCGCGCCGTTGGCCGGAACCTCGATGCCCTCTTCCCAGGACAGTCCGTCGAGCTTGTCCGCGTCGATGCCCGAGCCGGTGCCCTTCACCCAGGCGAAGGTGCCCGCCCCGGTCGCCTTCAGCAGCTTGTCCACGTCGCCGCCGCCCGGCACGGGCACATGGATGGTCGCGTTGTCGAGGTGCTGGTCGATGTCCGCGTGGCCGTGGGTGCCGACGTTGGCCAGCGTGCCATGGTCGATCTTCGACGGGTCGATGCCGAGAAAGGCGAGGTTGGCGGCGTCATCGAGCCTGACGGTGAGCGCCGGGCTTTCCGTGGCTACCGCGCGTGCTATCGAAGAGAAGGTCACCCGGCGCGTGGCCTGATCGAAATTCACGATCATCCCGGCGCCCTGCACCAGGTGCAGCGTTTCGCCGGCGGCCTGCGCGGTGATGCGCGTCGCCGCTCCGTCGCCGACGTTGGAGAAGGTGGAGCCGGTGGCGATCGTCTGCGCGGTCATCGCGTAGCCGCGCGCCAGCTCCATCCAGTGATAGGAGCTGTACCCGCCGGAGACGACGGGCACGCCCGCCGGGTTGTTCGCCCAGGCATTCGCCGTGGCCGCGGACTCCGCCGCCTCGTTGCGGCGCTGCTCCGCCACCACCTGCGCCGCCACGGCCTGCACTTTGGCGTTCACGCTGTCGGTGGCGGCGTTCTGCGCCGTGCCGGCGGCGTCGGTGGCGGTGCGCGCCGCCGCGGCGGCGGTCCCGGTGGAGGCCACCACGGTGTCGCGGGCGGTCTGCGTCTCGCCGGCCAGCACCACCACCCGGTCCCGCGCCTCCAACACGGTGGCTTTTGCCTCGACCGCCCCGTCGCGGGCGGTCAGGGTCTCCGACTTCGCCGCGGTGACGATGGACACCACAGCCTCGGCGCCGGTGCGGGCCTGCACCGCCGTCTCCGCGTGGTTGGCGGCGGCGGCCGCGGCGTCCAGCACCTCCACCGCCTTGCGGCCGGCCAGGTCGGCCGACGCCGCGGCGCTCGCCATCGCCTCGCCGGCCGAGATCCCGCTCTGGTGTGCCGAGTCGGCGTAGTCCTTCAGCGTGACGGCCGCGGAGGCCGCCACGTCGGCGGCGCGCTGCGCGTCGGCGATGTCGTCCCGGATGGCGTCGACCACCTGCTGCACGTTGTTGAGCAGGCCCTCGTCGATCAGCCCGAGCAACCGGCCGGGCGAGGTGACCAGCCGAGTCACGCCCTTGCTGTCGGTCAGCGGATACTTGCCGTCGCCGTTCGGCCCGCCGTCCGGCTCGCCGGCCACCCAATCGTCGTATTGGTCCTCGCGCACCTGCCACTTGCCGACCATGGCCATCAGCTCGGCGGCGATCTCCGCGTTGCTCATGGTAGCGGTGGCGAAGATGATCGCGTAGGGCTGGCCGCTGCCCTCCAAGAGGGTTTCGACGCTGGCCTCGTAGGGACGATCCAACGTCAGGTGGCGGTCATCGGCGACCTCCACCACCTCGTAGAGCCGGACGAAATCGGTGGTGAAGGTGGCGCCGGGGCGCACCGCCCCCGCCCAGCTCGTGCCGTTTCCCACAACGCCGGCCGATCCGGTGGCCAGCGAAACGGTGCCCGTGCGATACCAGCCGGCCATGATTCAATCCTCGGGATAGGGGTAGCGGGCGCGGATCGCCGCGAAGTCGGCGAGCATGCGGTCGCGTTTGGTGGGGTCGGCGCGCAGCTCGGCGTCCTGCTGCGCCTCCAGTTGCCGGTGCACCGGCCACGCTGCGAGGAAGGCGGCCTCGCGCAGCGCGGCGATTTCCGCGCGGGTGCGGATCTTCACCGTCCTCATGCCGGCACCTCGATGGCGAAGGTCGCGTCGAGGTGCGGCCAGGCCGTGACGGCGATGCGGTAGAGGCCGGGAACGTCCCGGTACTCGAAGGCGCCGTCCGTCACCTCGTAGGTCTCGGACGTGCCCAGCGCCACGCAGGTGACCGTCACGGTGGCCGGGATCGGCAGGGATTGCAGGCTGGCAATCACCGGCCTGCGGCGCACCATGATCTCCTCGCCGGTCAGGTCCACGTAGTCGCACAGCGGATCGGCGGCCTGCGGCAGGATGCCGGCGTCTCCGGGTTGGAGCTGGTGCCGGTAGTCGGACAGGGCGCACCCGCCGGTGCAGAGGATTCGCCCCTGCGCGTCGAAGCGGGTGAACCGCGCAGCAGTGGGCGGCGGCACGAACCAGGTGCCGCCCGGAAGCGTCGGGAGGTCGGTCATTTGCGAAGCTCAATGGCGACGATGAAGAAGGTGCCGCTTCGGCCGGCGAGTCCGGCGTGGGCGTTGGTGAGGATGCTGGTGCCCGCCGGCGGCTGCACGACGCGGACGGAAGCGAAGACGTTGAACGCGTCCTGCTGCACCGAGCAGATGAGCGCCACCGGCTTGCCGGTGGTGGTGATGGCGCAGGACGCCCCGCCGCTGCCCGATCCCCAGGCCATGTTGCCGGCGGCCAGATCCTCGATGGACCGGCCCTTGATGGTCAGGTTCTTGATGTGGGCGTCTTCGATCTCGGCGAAGCCGATGTGCGCGTTCTTGATGGCCGCGTGGGCGATCTTGGCCGAGACGATGCTGGCGTCCTGGATGAAGGCGCTGGACATGGAGATACGGGCCACGCCGCCCACCGTGCCGATCACGAAGGGATAATCGGCGCTCTTGCCCGGCTGGCCGACGATGAAGCGGTCGGCCTTCACTACGAACTCCGACACGATACCTTCGGTGGTCGGGAAGCTGGCCAACCCGAAACCGCTCACCCAACCGTTGACATCGACCTTCACCACGTACTGCGCCGACAACCCGTTGAGCGTGCCCGCCTGCGCCTGGATGGATGCGCTGTTGCCGTCGACCGTCGTGTTGAGCGTCGTCACTCTCTGCGACAGCGCATCGTCCTTCGTCGCCCGCGTGGTGATTTCCTCGCTCAGCGAGGCCGTCACGCCGGCCACCTTGACGGCCACGGTGTCGAGCGACTTGGCCAGGGCGCCGACCGCGCTGACCCGCTCCTCCTTTTCGCTGGCGATCGCCGAGGTGTTGTCCCCCACCGTGCTGGTCAGCGTCTCCACCTGCCCGGTCAGGGCCTCCAGCCCCGACGCGGAGGCGGTGATGCGCTGTTCATAGGCGGCCAACGTCCGATCGTAGGCGGCGACGATGGTGTCCGTGCGGCTGGCCTGCGCGGTAAGGGCGTCGCCGTGCGCGGTCAACGTCTCCTGGATGCCGGCGAGGCTGGTGTCGTAGCTCGTCACGATGCCATCGATGCGCGTCGCCGTGGCGCCGTCGGCCGCGCTCAGCGCGGTCAGCGACTCGGTGACGCGGGCGAAGGAGGCGTCGTACTGCGCCACCACCTCGGTGACCTGTTCGGCGAGGGCTTGGCGGTCGGTGACCTCCTGCGTGATCCGTGTGGTGACCTCCGCCACGTCGGCCTCGCGCCGCCCCACCTCGGCACGGATGCGATCATAGCCGGCCTGGATGCGCGCGGTGGCCTGCGCCACCACCTCCGCCACCGTCTCGACGCCCTGGATCTTCTCGGCCAGCAAGGGCACCAGGTGCGACTCCGCGATCATGCGGTCGACCATGTCCTGGTGCGACAGTTGCGCGGTGGTGCCGGCGGTGCCGATGGCGGCGTTGAAGTCGCCGGCGTTGCCGCTGCGGTCGATGGCGCGGACCCAGTAATAGCGGGTGACCAGCCCGCCCAGGCCGTGCCGCACGAAGTCGGTGCCGCGCACCTTGGCGATCGGCGCGGCGTCCTCCAACCGCGGCGTGGCCGACTCCCACACCTCGATCAGGTCCAGATCCCGGTCGGCCGGCAGGCGCCAGGTGAGGGCGATGCAGCGGATGCCGCCGATCGCCGCCAAGCCCGTGGGCGGCCCCGGCGGCTCGCTGTCGCCGGCGGCGTCGGCGGGGGAGGCGTAGGCCCAGGCGGAGCGCATCCCCAGGGACGAGACCGCCCGCACCCGCACCTGGTAGTTCACGCCCGGATCGACGGGGGCGATGACGTGCCGGCGGTCGGATGCCCTGGCACTGGACCACGCCGCGGCGCCGGCCGGGCGCCACTGCACCTCCCACTCCCCCACGAAGGCGTCCGCCGCCACCGTCCACGCGACCTCCAGCGCCGGCACGCTGGTCCCGTCCGGCTGGATCGTCGCGCTGGGCGTCACCGTCACCGAAAGCGGCGCGGTCGGCACCAGGCCGGGGAGGCTGCTGTTGGGCGCCGGGTCGACGGTCCATTCCTCATCGGCCAGCCAATCGAAGACGCTGGCGTCGGTCTCGCGCAGCACCAAGTCGACGCCGATCACCGGCACGCCGTCCGCTCCGGCCCGCGCCGCCAGGGTCCATTCCACCACCTCGAAGGGTTTGGCCGCCCAGCCCATGCGCGTGTTGGAAACGCGGATCACGTCGCCGGCTTGGCAGCGCATGGCGGCCAGGGTCGCCGGCACCGCGACGGTGAGCGGCTGGCGGGCGCGCAACAGCTCGATCTTGGCGAGGCGTTGCGCGGCGCTGCCGCTGATCGTGTAGGGCAGCGGGTGATCGCGCCACACGCGCTCCCCGCCCATCTCGGCCATGGCGGCGTCGCTGGCCACCGCCGGGTAATCGGAGGGTTGCCAATGGTTGTCCGGCGAGACGTACACGCCCTTGACGCCGTTGAACGCCTCACGCCGGGACACCCGCGTGGCGATCCGGATCGGGCCGGTGATGTCGCCTTCCGCCAGGGACCTGCCGGGCGTCTGCCAGGCGCCCGCCAGGAGGCGCCATTTCCCACCAGCGTAGACCAGCCGGCCGCCGCAAGCCGTCAGCAACTCCTGAAGGATCTGTTGGGGCGGGCGGGCGGTGTCGATCAGCCCGTCCACCGTGTAGCGCGGCTCCGCGCTGCCGTCCGCCCGCAACACCCCCTCATCGCTCACGTTGGCCGCGGCGGCGAAGAAGGAATCGTCGATTTCGTCGGCGCCGACGCCAAGCCCCAGCGGATGGCGCAGGTACCAGCGGATGGCCAAGGCGGCGTTGCGGCTGTAGCCGGTGGCCCCGGTGCGCGGGTCGGTCAGCTCGTCCGCCCCTTCGACATCGCAGGAGATGGAGGGCAGGCCGCCGGGCCAGGCCTGATCGCTCCACTTCAGCCGCACGTAAAGGTAGGCGATGCCGCGCAGGCGGTGCTCCGCCGTCCATTTCCCGTCGCTTTCCGCCGTCAGGTCGGCGTCGGCGGCCTGATCGGCGGTCCCCAGGTGGCGGTTCACCCTCACCAGCCCGACGAAGCGGGCGTCGGTTTCGGGCACGTCATCGAAATAGACGGTGCCGATGCTGCGGAGCCGGTTGCTGGCCAGGGCGATGACCAGATGCAGATACTCGTTGCCGTTGGAGCTGTGGACGAAGACCAGCGGCCCGGAGACCCGCGCCCGGCCGACGATCAGCCGGCGGGCCACCACCGGTTGGCGGATCATCAGCGTGCGGTCCTCGCGCAGCGTGGCGGTGGGCGCCTTGGCCTTCGGGGACAGGGCCTGGCTGGCCAGCCCCAGCACCATCGAGGCGCCGAAGTTGACGGCGAAGGTGGTGAGGATGGAGCCGGCGATCAGCGTTCCGGCGACGGCCGCCGACGCGGTGCCGACCGCGGCGGCCACGGCGGCTCCAGCGGCAACGACGGGCATCAGCCGATCCTCCAGGCATGGCGCGCCCGCGCCAGGGGGAGCGAGACCAAGCCGGCTTCTCCGGGACAGGCCACCGCCCGGCCGGTCAGGTCCACCACGCCGCAGGCCAGGCGACCGCCCGGCCCATCCTCGATCAGCACGATGTCGCCGCGCTGGGCGAGCAAAGGCGCGATCGGCGCGCCCAGCAGCGCGGTGCAGCCATTGGCCAAGCCACCCAGCGGCTTCAGCAGCCGGGCAGCACCACGAGCGGAGCGGTAGCGGCCCCGGAACGGCGCCAGCGGGTCCGTGCCGGTCAGGACCTGCACGGCGTCGGCGGCGAGGATGCAGCAATCCCAGCGCCCCCACGAAAAAGGCCGCCCGCGGGCGGCCTCCAGGAAGGTGTGCAGCCGGCTGGGCCAATCTTCGAAGCGGGTCATCAGCGCCCCCACTTGATGCTCTGGTTCTGGATCGCCGGCACGTATTCCAGCCCGCGGTCGCCGGGGTATTCCGTTTGCTGATCCTCATGCTCGTAGCGGCGCTCGCGCGTCCGCTCCAGGTCGATCAGCCGGCTCTCCACGGCCACCTCGATGGTGGCGGTGTCGCCGCCCTCGGTGATCTCCATCACGTCGCAGCGCCCGCCGAACACCTCGTAGGGGTCGCCGATGACGACGCCGGTGTCGACATCGAGGGCGCCGAACAGCAGGCGCACCGGCCGGCCCTGGTAGGGTTCGCGCAGGGCCAGCCCCACCATGTCGGAGGGGATGCCGGACAGGGCGAAGGTGGCGCCGGTCGCGCGCAACTCCTGAGTCTCGGCGATCGTGGACACGCTCAGCAGATGGCCGGTGCCGTACCAGGTCAGCCCGGCCCAGCTCAACTCGCCATAGCCGGACCACAGGCGCACGGGGCCGCTGTCGAACAGAGCCTCGGCGAGCATGATGGGGGCGATGACTGGCGCCGTGACGGCGGCGGCCATGCCGGCGGTCAGGTCGCGCATGGTTACAGCGCCTCGATGCAGGAGAAGGAAAACCCGTAGACCCCGGCGGCGTCGGCGTCCCATCCCGCGTCGTTGGAGGCCAGCCGGAACAGGCCGCGGGCATCGCGGGTGATGACGCCGCCGCCGTGGGGCGGCGCACCGCGCAGGGGCGGCTCGATGGTGAGTGCCGCCACGCCGCTGCCGTCGCTGGCCGCGTCGGCCACCACCATGTGCAGGCGGTTGCCGGGCAGCTCGATGTAATCCCCGGCGCGCAGGATGCCGGCGATCCACGGTGCCCAGCCGGCGGTGACCAGCGTGTTGCCCTTCTGCCCGGCCGCGTTGACGTAGGGCGCCCCGGCCGCAACGCCCCGCGGGACGCGGGCGTCCGGATCACCCATCAGGAAGGTGCCGCGCCGGCCGCGCAAGCCCAGGAGAAAGCCCTGCCACGCCCCGGCCTTGTCGCGCTTCATCGGCGGCAGGGAGATGTCGGCCTCCCACCACGCGCCCTGGTGTTCCTGGACCTGCTGCTGCCCGGTGAAGGGCGAGGTCGCCACCGCCACCACCCGGCGCAGCCGGAAGGCGGAGCGCGACGGGGCCGGCGTAAGGGGAGGAATCAGCGGATAGGTCATCGGCGCACCCCGCGTTGCATGCGGTCTTCGACCGCGGCCACCGTGGCCGCCTTGAGCTGGGGCAGCATGTTGAGGACTTCGGCGCGGGCGGCGGCGTTGACCCCGACGCCGAAATGCATGGTCTGCTGCACGACCACCGTTTGCCCACCGCCCCCGGACGGCGTGGCGCCGCCGCGCAGCTCGGGCACCCGCGGCAGGATCACGCCGGGCACCTTGGGCACGAACAGCTCCGGCCGCTTCTCGCCGACGATGTAGGCCTCGTTGGGGTTGACCGGGCCGCCGGCCGCCCGGAACTGCGGCCCGTTGCCGACGCCGCCGAAGGTGCCGCCGGCGCCGGCCAGGTTGCCCGCGCCGTGCGTGCTGGCGGCGGAGCCGCCGAACAGGCTTCCCAAAAAGCCGGCGGCGGTGGTCAGGGTCGGCGCGGCGGAGCCGAGGAGCGCGTTCTTCAGCGGGTTGACGGCCGACAGCTTCACGAACTCCTGCATCAGCTCGCTGACCACGGCTTTCCCGATGTTGCGCAGGGAGGCGAAGGCGTCCTCGCCATTCATGGCCATCTCCGTCATGGCGGAGCCGATGCGGTCGAAGGCCTGTTCGCCGAAGTCGCCCAACTCCTGGAAAAGCGCCTCTTGCTGGGCGAGGGCCTCGTTCGCCTTGTCCAGTTCGGCGAGCTTGGCCAGATAGGCCTCGTAGGCTTGCCGGTAGCGGATCGTGCCGGCCTCGCCCTCGCGCAGCGCCAGGCTGTGGGCCTGCTGTGCCCGCACCGCTTCGGCCAGCACGCGCGGCCCCTTGCCCACGGTGTCGATGAGGGCGAGCTGGGCGGCGATCTGGCGGTCGAGGTCGGCGGTCTGCTCCGCCCGGATGCCGCGCAGCGTGGCCGCTTCCTCACGCTCGCGCGCGGCGCGGGTCGCCGGCCCCAGGCCGGTGGGCGCCGCGGCGGCGACGTCGTTTTCGATCTGCGCCCGGCGCTCCGCCGCCTCGCCCTTCCCGGCGGCCTTGGCCAGCCGCTCGGCGGCCTCGGCCTGGAGGGTGAGCTGGCGCACCGCGTCGCCGGTCGCCGCCGTCTGCTGCGCCGTCACCGCGACGGTGGCGGCGCGGATCTTGGCGTCCTTCTCCGACGCCGTGAGGGAGGCGTCGAGAAGATCGATGCGGGCCTGCTCCTGCGCAAGGTAGCGGCTGCGTTCCCGCTCCCCCATGCCGGCGGCCTTGGCCTGCGCCTCGCCCAGCTTCTGCGCCTTCAGGGTCTCGACGCTGACTCCGGCGCGCTGCGCCTCCTCCAGCCCGGCCAGGCGGTTGCGCGCCCGCTCCAACCCCGCCGACACCTGACCGGGATTGGCCACCTCCGGGTTGCCGACGCCACGCTCCAGGTCGGAGATCCGCTGTTGCATCTCGGCGATGTCGCCGTGCAGCGGGTCGAGGGAGCGCGCGGCGTCGCCGGCCACCCGGCTGCCGGCGACGCGGCCCTGATGGTCGGCGACGAGGGCCGCCTGTTCGCGCGCCCGCGCCCGTTCGGCGGTGCGCCGGGCCAGCTCCGCATCAACGTTCGCCAAATCGTCGGACGGCCCGCGTCCCATGCCGGGTGCGGCATAGCGGGAGTCGATCGGCACGGCGTCGGCCCCGGCCTGGCCGCCGGTCTCCGCGTCCACCCGGTCCGCATCGAGCTTGCGGGCGGCCAACAGGTCCCGGCGTTTCGCCTCCAAGCGCGCGATGGCTTGGTCGTTGGTCTCCGGCGCAGTGGCCCGGCCGGCGGCGTCGAAGGCATTGGAGATGGCGCGGGCCACGCGCTCCCAGGCCTGCGCCAGCGAGGACAGCCCGTCGCGGGCCAGGCTCCCGACCCGCGCGTTGAGGGCGTCCATCAGCAGTTTTTGCGCTTCGGTCGCCCGCCCCTGACGGGCCAGCGTCCGGATGTGCTCAAGCTGCTTGTCGGACAGCAGGTTGAAGGCCTTGGCCAGCTCCTCGGCGCCGCGCACCGGATCGCTGAACAGCTTGGCCAGATCCGCCGTGGCCTCGGCGGTGTCCTTCCCGGTGGCCACCGCGTAGCCGCGCGACAGGGTGATGAGGCCCTCCATCACCTCGGTGCCGATCTTGCCGGTGCGGAGATAGGCGGCCTCCTGCTCACGCGCCGCCCGCACGGAGATCCCGCCGGCGTCGGCGGCCCGCCGCGCGATCCGTTCGAGCTGGTCACCGGTCAGGCCGATGGTGCCGCCCATCACCTGGTTGGCCACCGTCACGGCGCGCATCGACGATTGATAGGATTGGTTGGCCACCACCAGGGCGCCGACCGCGACGGCGACGCCGGCGATGGCCGCGGTCATGGCGGTGATGCTGAAACTGAAGGCTTGGGCGACCTGCGGTCCCTGCTGAAGGGCAATTTGCAGCGGTGACATGCCGGACCCCAGCGAGGCCACCACGTCACTGGCCGTGTACTTCAGCGTCTGCATCTGCATGGTGGAGAGTCCGGAGGCCTTCGCCGCCCCGGTGGCCGCCCGCTCCATGCCGCGCAGGGAGGCGATGCCGGCGTCGTAGCTGCCCTTGGCCCGCTTCACCGCGTCGGCGTGTTCGGCCTGGCTGATCGCCCCCACCTTCAGCGCACGGTCGGCTTCCGCCACCGCCGCGGTGTAGGTCTGTTCCAGCTTGGCTGCCGGCACCAGCTTGGCCCGCATGTCATCCAGGGCGCGGCCATACGCCTCGATGTCGGCCGCCCGGTCGCGGGTGGGGCCGCGGGTCACGCCGGTGAGGGCGTTGACGCGCTCCTGCGCCTTGGCGATGCCGGCGTAGGCGTTGGTGACGCCGGCGGCCATCTGCCGCGCGGCCTGTTCGGCGCGGGCGGCGGACCGCTCGATGCCGCCGGCCGTCTGCCCGACCGCCTTGTCCGCCCGCGCCAGCTCCGACCGCAACAGGGCGGTGGAGGCCTCGATCCGGACGAGAAGGGATGCGACCTCAGTCATCGGCCACCTTTAGGCAACTCCGGCCCGTTCCAGCGCGACGCGGAAGTCGGCGAAGCGCTCGCGCCGTTCTTCGGCGAGGGCGTCCTTGTCGCCCTGCGCCAAGGCCCAGCCGTCCAGCGCGGTGAACAGCTCGTGCGGCGTGGCGGCCCAGAACTCGGCGGGCCGCCAGCCGATGGCGCAGGCGTGTTTCATCAGGCGGCGGAAGGGGATTCCCCGGTCACCGCCGCCCCGGCTTCCCCCGGTTCGGGGTCCTTGCCGCCGGTCAGCGCGTGCTTCAGCAGCTTGGCCACCACCGGAATCACTTCGACCTGGCCGTCGGCGACGATCAGCCGGCCGGCGTCGGCGTCGGTCATCGTGGCGCCGCCGGCGCGGGCCGCGGCGCCGACGATGGCGGCCAGCTCGGCGACGCGGAACGCCGAGGCCCCGAGGCGCATCAGGATCTCGGTGGTGCCGCGGCCCAGCCGCTCCTCCCACTCGACAATGGCCTCGTAGGACGGGCGCAGCGCGACGGAGGTTCCGCCCAGCACCAGGGCGACCTCGCCGCGGTGGGGATTGGCGTTGCTCATGGTGTGCCTCACGGGATCGCGGCGAGGGCGCCCGCCGGCGTCAGGGTGATGGAGTAGGTGACGGCGTCTTCGGCCGGCGCGCTCACGTTGAACTGCGTGACGTAGAAGTCGCCGCCGTAGCCGTTGCCGGCGGCGTCGAAGACGATCTGGCAGGCGTGGGCGCTGCGCGTCCGCCACGCCGCTTCCAGCGCGTCAAGGTGGGTGCGGCTGGTGCGCAGCTTGCCGGAACACGAGACCTGGCCGCTGATCGTGGTCGGCATGCCGGTCTGCCAGCCGCCGTTGTCCTTGGCCGTGGTGTTGGCGACGTTGGTGGAGCCGTCGAAGCTGGTGTCGGTCTGGCCTTCCAACGTGGTGTAGGAGGCGGGCGCGGAAGCCGTGTTGCCCACCTTCAGCAGGCATTCGGTGCCGGGGATATCAGCCATAGCGTCCTCGAGGAAAAGGGGTGGTGGATCAGTCGGGGTTGGTCAGGGCGGCGAAGCGGATCACGCCGTGGCGGGTCTGTTCGTCCACGTCGGCGAAGTCGGAAGCGAAATCGAAGCGCAGGCGCACCAGGGCGTGACCGGACAGGACCAGGGGGCGGCCGTGCAGTGCGGCCTTGATCTGGCCGAGCAGCTCCTTCGTCTCGCGCCGCCCGGCGTATTGGGACCAGACATGCAGGGTCAGGCTGTGGTCCTCGCCGTCGTCGGTCTTGCTGCCGGCCAGCGCGATGGTGCTGTCGCCGATCGCCACGTAGGGCATGGCGGCGCCCTGCGGCACGTCGTCGTAGACGGGCGCGGCCAGCACGCCGGGCACGGACAACGCGTCGTACACGGCCTTTTGCAGCTCCCATCCGGCGCTCATGGGTCGGCGTCCTTGGTGCGGCGGATCAGCGCCGGCATGGCGGCCAGGCCGTCCCCATCGTCGGTGACCAGGCCGGCGGCGTGCTTCAGCGCGCGGTCGACGGCGCCGCCGATGTCGGCGAGGTTGCGCGCCTTGTTCGCCTTGAACGCCGGGACCAAAAAGGGTTGCGCCGGGCTGCCGGGGTGCTGGATCACCGCGCCGCCGGGCATCTTGATGGCGTGGGGACGGGCGCCGAACTCCACCAGGTGGGCGTGCCGCGCCCGGCGCCGGCCAAAGCTGCCGACCGAAGCGCCGAGGCCGTCCTGGCGGATCTTGACCTTGAATTTGGCGCGCAGCTCACCGGTGGCGTAGCGGTTCTTTCCCGGCGCCGGCATGGCCGTCAGGGCGGCGTCGAAAATCCGGGTCGCCGCACCCTCGATCGCGGTGGCCACCTCGGTTTGCGCGTCCGCCGGCAGACGGCGGAGCAAGCGGCGGAGCTTGATCGCTCCGGAGAGTCGGCGGCGTGCCATCAGCCCTCGCAATCCAGGGTGAGGAAGGGGTCCCGCCCGGCGTCGGCGATGAAGCGGATATTGTAGGTCTGGCCGCGCCAGATCACGCGCATGTCGGGGGCCACGTCGGCCCGCCGGCGGATGCGCATGCGTACCAAGACCGACGCCTCGCGCTGTTGGGCGTTGGCGCGTTCGTCGCCGGAGACCGGCCAGACTTTCGCCCAGACGGTGCACACCGGCACCCACGCCACAGTGGCCCCGCCGCCGCCGTCGCCGCTGCGGATCTCCCGCTCGATGGCGACGCGCTGGTCCAGCTCGCCGGCCCCGGTGCGATACCCGGTGCGCCGCCCGCTCATGCCACGCTGACCTTGCGATGGAACGACAGCAGCCGCTCCAAGGTCGGGTTGTCGGCCAGCGACAGGCCGGCGGCCACCCCTTCACGGTTGGCGTAGAGGTCGGCCAGGATCAGCAGGGCTGCGGCCTTCACCGACGCGGGCACGGGCACCGGGAGGCCGGCGCCATCGCTCCACGGCACCGGACGGCCCAGCGACTGCCCCACCAGCTCCTCCGCCGCGGCCAGCTTCAGCGCGATGTCGGCGTCCTCGTCGGCGCCGTCCACGCGCAGATGCGCCTTGGCTTCATCCAGGGTCACGAAGGGCATTGCGCAGCTCCGGAAAGCACAAGGGCCGGCGAAAGCCGGCCCTCTGTGCGGGTGGTGCGGGTGGCCGGCCTACTTGCCGGCGTCGCCCGCTTTCTTCGCCTCGGCCCGCACTTCCTCGGCGACCTTGGCCTTCACCAGCGCGTCGGCCACGTCCGTTGCGAAGCGGGCGACCTCGCCGGCGTTGTAGAGCGTGCCCACCGTGGCGGGTTCCTTGAACTTGACGGCCTTCATGGCGTCGGACTCCTCTTACGGCTTCCAGGCGACCTGTTGCAGCACGGCGATCGCCACGTCGTGGCGCGTGCCCAGGTCGTGTTCGGTGATGATGCGGATCAGGGTTTCGTCGGTCTGGAAGGCGGAACGCCATTCCGTGCCGTCGTGGTAGGACGCCTGATCGGAGCTGGCGATGGTGGTGACGTAGGTGTCGCCGATCAGGACCTCGGCGAAGTCGGCGAAGATGATCTCCGACTCGTCGCCATCCGCGCCGAGGTTGCTCGGCACCGAGGTCGTCATGGAATAGGGATAGGAGCCGATGCGGCCTTGCTGGATCTCCGGGAAGGCCTTGTTGCCGTTGCCGTCCGTCAGGTTCTCGAGGAACTCCTTGGTCGTCGGCGAAACGATGTAGCCGCACCGCGCCATCGGCACGTTGGCGTTGATGACGCGCAGGCGCAGCCGGCTGAGGTCGTTGCGCACCGCCTGCACCCGCTCCGCCGCGTCGGTGATGCCGGAGAGGTCGGTGGCGGCGATCTTGTTGCCGAGCGCGGCCAGGTTGACGAGACCGGCCGGGGCGAGGTCGGAGCCGACGCCGCGGATGAACTGCTGATCCTCCTTCAGCGCCACGCTGCCCAGCAGATCGTCGCGCACCATGCGCTCCACGCTCGTGCTGGCGCGGCGGATGAGCTGGTTGGTGATCGGCACCAGGGCGGTCAGCTTCTTGGCCGACAGCTTCATGTTGCCGACCGTCGCCCCGGTGACGTTGATCGGCTGGCGCTCGCCGGTGTAGGTCGCCGAGGTGCCGGAGGTCTTGCGCTTCATCGTCAGGTTGCCGGTCGGGATCGGCAGCACCGTGGCGCCCATGCCGCGCACCACGACGCGCGGGCGCAGAAGGTCGATGAAGTCGGTGGAATGGGTTTCGTCCACCAGGAGGCCGCCCTTGGTCTGCTCCGACTGCTCCAGGTTGGCGACGATCTGGCCGGCCTGCGTGCCCCAGGCGTTTTCGGCCCAATCGGCGGCGGCGCGGCGGTCCATGTTGCCGTTGACCAGCGCCATGGTGATGCGGGCGAACTGCTGACCGGCTTCCAGCTTCTCCGCCGGCTGGGCGGGCACATGGCCGGCGGCGCCGGGCAGCGAGGCCGCCGGGCGGGCGGCGGCGGCGCGGCGGCGCTGGAGGTCCTCCTCAACCTTGAGGGACGCGGACAGCTTGTCGTCCTGCGCCTTCAGGTCCTCGAACGTCTTCGCCTCGGTTTCGGTCAGGTCGCGGCCTTCGGCGTCGGCGGTGGCCAGGAGCGACTCCATGTCGTCCTGAACCTTGGCCTGGTCCGCCTTCAGCTTGATGATACGGCTCATGTCGGTCAGCTCCTTGCGCGGCGGCGCCGCAGGTCGAGTTGAAGAGAGGCCAGCCGTGTGCTGGCCCCGGTGCGCGGCAGTGCGTCGGGAATTGCGGCTGTGTCGGGAATTGCGGTGGTGTCCGGAGCCGCTTCGGCTTCGGCCTCCACCTCGGTCTCCAGGTCCGCGGCCCTGTCGCCGGCCTTGCCGGTGGCCCCGCCACCACGGGCGAGGCGGGTCAGGGTGTCCTCGAGCGTGCCCAGGCGATCGACCATCCCGGCGTCCAGCGCCGACTTGCCGACCTTCACGCCGCCGCGGCCGAAGTTCTCGATTACGGTCTTGGGCGTGACCCCGCGGCCCTTGGCCACGTCGCCGATGAAGACCTTCTCGATCTGGTCCAACTCGGCGCGCAGTTGCTCCCGGCCGGCCTCGGTGTTGAAGTCGGGACGCTTGTTGGCGGCGTTGGAGGACACGACGTCATACTGGCGGTAGCCGTCGCGGTCGGCGTGTTCCTGCGCCCGCACGCTCATGACGACGCCGATGGACCCCACCAGGCCGGCGCGGTCCAGAACGATCTCGTGGGCTTGGCTGGCGATCCAGTAGCAGGCCGACGCGCCCAGGCCGGTGACGTGGGCGGTGACCGGCTTGGGGCTGGCGGCGATCAGCCCGGCGAACTCGGCGGTGCCCGACACCGCGCCGCCGGGGCTGTCCATCACCAGGAGGATGCGGGTCACGGCGTCCGACAGCTGCGCCACCCGCAGATCCGCCGCGGCCACGTCCAGCGACGTGGCGCCGGAATAGTCGGACATCACGTTGGAGCGGGGAAAGATCGGCCCGAGGATCGGGATGCAGGCCACGCCGTTGCGGATGGTGGTCCGGCGGGCGCCGTCCAAGCGGCTCCCCATGGCGGCGACGGCCTGAAGGTAGCGGGCCTCATGGCCGTCCTCGGCCTTGGCGATGACCTCCGGCGCATCCAGGGCGCGCTCGGCGATCCGCTCAATGACGGCCAGGTAATCGGGCGTGATGGCCCACGGCTGCGCGCGGATCGCGCGCAGGACAGCGGATGGCATGGGGGAGTCTCCTCAGTCCTTCGGCGTGCCGCCGGCGGATTTCGGCCGTTCGGTGCCGGCCACGTAGAAGTTGAGCGGCCACAGGTAGGCCGTGCCGGCGGCGCCGCCGATGGCGTTGCGGTTCTCGGCGGCGCGGATCTCGTCCACGTTCAGCGCGCCCAGCTCGCGGGCGGCCTTGTAGGCCTCCCAGCGGCTCTTGCTGTCGCCCTTCAGCAGCGCGTCGGGGAGGAACTCGTAGAAGCAGCCCTGTTCGGCAAAGGCCAGGGTCGCCGCCTCCGCCACCCGCGTGTAGTGGGGCATCATGTGGTAGATCACGAACTCCAGGCTTTGGTGCTCGATGTTGTTGTTGGTCGAGCGCGACAGCTCGAACAGCAGGTGCGGCGGGACGCCCAGCGCCCGCGCCACCTCGGACACCTGGAAGATCCGGGTTTCGAGGTGCTGCGCCTTCTCGTTGTCGTGGCTGAGAAAGGTCGGCTTGAGGTCCTGGTCCAGCACCGCCGTGCCGTGGGCGCGCGCGGCGCCGGCGAAGCGGTCCTCCCAATCCGCCTTGATCTCCTGCTTCGCCTCGCGCGGGATCTTGTTGGGCGAGGTGAGGACGACGTTGGGCTTGGCGTCGTTGGCCCAGAAGCGGTTGGCGTACTCGGTGGTGGCCAGGGCGCCGCCCAGCACCTCGCGCATGTAGGTGATCGGGTCGATGCCGGTCAGGCCGTCGCGGGTGAACCCCGGAATGTGCCAAACCTGATCGGCGCTGAAGCGGTCGCGCGTGCCGTCGGGCAGCGTGGCGTCGTAGAAGGGTTCAATCCCGGTCTGCCGGTCGAAGTGGAAGTTGACCCCCAGGCCGCGCGGATCGAGGCGGGTCAGAACGGTGGGGTCCTGGCGGTAGTCGCGCGAAATGAAGCCGGCGAAGCGGCCGGCCAGGCAGATGTCCGCCAGCAACAGCTCCTTGAAGGCGAACGGCGTCTGGAAGCCGTTGGGGCGGTCGTGGAACAGGGTGTAGCGCGGGGACCCGGTGGCCCGCTCCTTTCCACCGTTGCCCGTGCGGCGGTAATAGACCAGCGGCGTCATGGCGAAGACGCCGGTCAGCACGCGCAGGGCCTGCATCACCGCCGACAGCGAGAGGGCCAACCCTTCGTTCACCCGCACCCCGGCGCTCGACGCCCGGCCGTAGCTCGTCACCAGCCAGGCCTCCGGGGTCTGCACCCCGGACGGCGTGTCCTCACCGGTCGGTCCGCCGCTGACGGTCGGTTCGATGCGCGCCGCCGGCGCCCTGGCGCCGCGCAGTCTGTCGAAGAGGCCCATCACATCCCCGTATATTCGAAGTCGTCGTCGGCCTCTTCGCGCGCCATGGCGCGGCCCAGAGCCGAAATCAGCGCCACCGGCCCGTCGATCTTCTTGGCCGGCTTTTCCTTGTCGGGATAGACGTTGTCTTTCTTGTCGGGCTTGGCGACGACGTTGGACATCATCCACGTCATCACCGGGCACCCGGCGTGTTCCAGCTTGCCGTCCCGGATCAGCGCGTCGAGCTGCTTCATCGGTTCGGAGAAGGTCAGCACCAGCGGCCGGTACTCGATCATCGGCAAGCCACGCTTCACCAGCCGGTTGACCAGCATGGTGGCCTGGTGCGGATCGTAGGCCACATCCAGCACCTCGAAGCGGTCGGCCAGATCGAGGATGTCCTCTTCGATGACCTCGTAGTCCGTCACGTTGCCGTCCGTCACCTTCAGCAGCCCGGCGTCCCGCCACGCTTGGTAGCGTTCGTTTTCCGGCAGATCGACGGTGGCTTCGGGCAGGTAGTGGTAGCCGAAGGTGGCCCAGGTCCCGCCCTCTTCCAGCGGCGGGAACAGGATCTCCAGGGCGGCGATGTCCACCTTGCTCGCCAGGTCCAGGCCCAGGCGGCACGGGCGGCCGAGGAAGTCGTCCAGCGTCAGCCCCGGCCGCGCCCCGGCCATCCAAGCTTTCATGTCGAAGAAGCCGGAGCGGGCGTTCACCCACAGGTTCAGGTGCTTCGTCAGGAAGCGCCCGCGTGCGCGGGTGCTGTTGACCGCCTCGCGTTGCCGGGCCGCCAGGAAATCGGCCGCGACGCTCACCCCGATGTTCGGGTTGGCCTTGGCCAAGGCGCCGGGCCTGGCCCAATCGTCGTCCTTGTCCAAGGTGTAGACGATCCCGAACTTCTCCTCGTCCGGCGTCACACCGTCCAGGATCTTGATGAGGTCGCCGCGCAGCTCGTAGCACGGCCCGCCGATGTCAAAACCGGCCGTGGTGATGACCAGGCTGAGGGGCTGCTCACGCGCCCCCATGCCGGTCACCATGGTGTCGAACTGCGATGAGGTGTCGTGCTCGTGGTACTCGTCCGTGATGGCGCAGCTCGGGCTGGCCCCGTCGCCGGGGTTGCCGATCACCGTCTCGAAGCGGGAGCCGTTGGCGACGACGTGCAGGTTGGCGGCGTTGACCTGGATGCCAAAGCGCTTGCGAAGCTTCGGGGTCTGAAGGCAGATCAGCCGGGCCGGCCGGAAGACCTCGAGGGCCTGCTTCTCCGTCGTGGCGCCGGCGTAGACCTCCGCCCCGTATTCGCCATCCGCGGCGAACATATAGAGGCCGATCCCCGACGCCAGGGCGCTCTTGCCGTTCTTGCGCGGCACCTCGATGTAGGCCAGGCGGAAACGCCGGAAACCATCGGCCTTGCGGACCCACCCGAAGACGACGCACAGGATGAACACCTGCCACGGCGCCAGCGTGATGAGGTGGGCGCGGGGGTTGGCCGGGTCCTTCTTCGCCCATTTGCCCTTGGTGTGGGGCAGCAGCTCGATGAAGCGGCACACCCGGCCGGCTTTGGCCACGTCGAAACGGTAGGGCCAGTCTCCCTTGCTGAGTTCCAGATCATCCAGGTGCCGACGGCACGCGGCGATCACGTAGGCGCACGCCGGGATGCGGTGGTTGACCACATCGCGGGCGTAGCGGTTGGCGGTGTCGACGAAGGCCTGGTCCGCCGCGGCGATCTTGTCGGCCGCGTCGCCGCTGGAGCGCGCGGCGGCCATCAGAAGCCCTCGTACTCGTCCTCTTCCTGCTCACCGGAAGCGGCGGCGGACACGCGCGAACGGTCGGCCGGGGTGAGTCCGAAGCGGGCCAGCCACATGCACAGGCGCCGGTCGGCGTCGGCCACCATGGCGACCTCCGGGCGGGCGCGCAGCATCTTCCCGTTCTTGCCTTCGGTGACGTAGGTCAGGTCACCGGCGGCGGCGATCAGGTCCTCGCCGTCGCTGACGCCACGGTCGAGCGCATGGCGGGCGCGCAGCAGGTCAGCGTAGGTCTCGCACAGCGCCTCCAGCGCCGGCGCGTCCGCCGCAGTCAGCACGCCCATCTCTTCGAGCATGCCGGCGATGCCCGGCCAGACTTTCCGGGCCATCGCCGATGCATGCGGCGGCGGCAGCGGCACGCCCGGCTGGAGCCGGGGTTCGCGCTCGTTGGTGCGGCACGGCTGAAGCGTGCCGGCCAGCTCCTTGAGCGCGGTCGGTTTGCGAGGTCGCGGCATGGCGGTCTTCCCACCGGGTGCTTTTTTCCCCCGGTTTTGCACGCGGAAAAATCTGGGGAGGCACAACGGTCCCCCGGTCGAGGGGCGCCGGGGATCGGACCCCCCACCCCCCGGCCGGGTCAGGCCCTGGCCCGGCCGAACCCGCCGTCTTCGCGCGCGGTCTTCCGGTCGTGGCAGGGCTTGGCCATGCTGCGCAGGTTGGCCGGGTCGAAGAAGAGATCCTCGTCGCCGCGGTGCGGGCGGATGTGATCCACCACCGTGGCCGGGGTGATGCGGCGGCGGCCTTCGCCGCAGGCCTCGCACTGGCACAGCGGGTGCGCCGCCAACTGCGCGGCCCGGAGCGTGCGCCACCGCGCCGTTTTGTAAAGGGCACGGGCAGGGTTGTCCCGCCGGCGCCGGTCGGTCTCACGGCCAAGCTGCCGGGTTTGCTCGCGCTGGGCGACGGCCGGGGGGCGCCAGCCGGGCGGGCGGTGCAGGGGAGGGGCCTTGGGCATGGTCAGACCTCAGGGGATTTGCCGGCGCCAAACCGTTCACCGGTGAACGGTTTGGCCGCGCTCCGGCGGTGCTGGAACCGGTCCCAATAGTCCCACACCAGCCAGAGGGCGCGGCCGACGGCGACGAAGACGGCGCACCAAAAGGCCAGTTCGCCGGCGAAGCCGTGCAGGGCGGAGATCCACCAGGGCATGGTGATGGCCGGAGCTACGGCCACGGCGTCGGTGATGGTGCGCTCCATGGCGCCCTCCGGAAGACGGTCAAGGGTCATGCGGCGAGATCCGCGTTCAACTCGGCGAGGCGCTTCCAGCCTGCATCGAAATACCGCTGCTCACGCTCCACCCCGAAGAAGCGGCGCCCGCGCTTCACCGCGGCGGCCCCGGTCGAACAGGAACCGAAGAAGGGGTCGACCACCAGCCCGCCCGCCGGGCAGGTGGCCTCGATCAGTTCGCCCAGCAGGGCCTCCGGCTTCTCGGTCGGGTGGAGGCCGAAGCGCACCGGCGGGTAGCCCAGCACGTTGGGTGTGCGGTGGTTCAGCGGCTCACGGCCGACACCCTTGGTGAAGTGCAGGATAAGCTCGTGCCGGTTCCGGAAGTGCCGGCCCATGCCGAGGTGCACCTTGTCCCACACCAGCAGGCCGGCGCGCCGGAGGTCGGCGCTTTCGATGGTGTCGGCGGCCTCGCCCCGCAGGGCCAGGTCGCGCAGTTCGTCCGTCTCCACCGCGTCGGCCAGGCTGTCCATCATGCGCCAGTCGATGAAGCACAGGAGGTGCCCGCCCGGCACCAGGATGCGCTGCCATTCGAGCGCGCACTGGCGGATCAGCGACATGAACCCGCGGGTGCTGAGGCTGTCCGAGCCGAACCACCGGTCTCGTCCACCCTCCTTCGTGCCGCGGGTCATCGTCTTGTTGTAGGCGGTCTTGCCGGCCTCGCGGGTGGCGCCGCTGGAATAGGGCACGTCGGTCAGCACCAAGTCGACCGAAGCGTCCTCGAGGCCCTGCATCCGCTCGATGCAGTCCCCCAGCGCCAGCGTGGCGCCGCCAATCGTCACGGTGTAGGGCATGTCTTCTCTCGTTCCGATCAGAGACCCAGCGCCGCCGAGCTGGAGCCGTCGAAGACGGTGGCCCGGCGGATGTATCCGCGCGTCGTGTCCGCCTTCTTGTGGCGGAGCTGGCGCTGAATGGTGTCCTCAGCCGCGCCGGCCTGCGCCGCGGTGGTGGCGTGGCCGGAGCGCAGCGAGTGCCCCGCCACGCGCTCCGGATCGATCGCGGCGGCCGCGGCGACACGCTTGAGCATGTCCACCGCCGCCCGATCGGAGAGGCGCCCGGCGCCCGCTCGTCCGTGGCGGTTGACCGATCGGAACAGCGGCGCGCCGGCCGAAGCCGCCGACGCCTGCATCCAGGCTTGCACCGCCCGCACCGGGCATGTCGCCATGTTCCGGCCGCGGGCGACGCCAACCATTTGGCCTTGCCCTTCCTGATCGGTCTTGCTTCGCATCAAGTGCACCAGGATGCCTTGCGAGGTCAGTTCGATGTAGCCGGTCCCGGTCCCGATCCGTCCGAGGTCCAAGCCCATCAGCTCCGACCGGCGCAACGCCGACGCGAAGCCCAGCAGGATCAGCGCCCGGTCCCGCAGGCCGGCAACGGTGGAGCTGGGCACGGTGGCCAGCATCGCCCGGATGTCATCGGCGACGAGGGGAGCCTTGCCCATCTTCGCCGTGCCGATCGTCCGCTTGATGCCGGCGAATGTGTTCGCGATGGCCGGGTGCTTGGTGTCGAAGCCCTCGCCCGCCTGACGGTGGACGAAGGCCAAGGCCGCGAGCGCCTGCTCCATGGTGCTGACCGTCCGCCCCGCTGTGGCCAAGTGGGTGAGGTAGAGCCCCACCGTCGCCGGCACCGCCGGTAACGGATCGAAGCCGGTCTCCCCGCACCAGGTGGTGAAGGTCCGGAAGGCCTTGCGGTAGGCTAGCCGGGTGTTTTCGGCGATGGCCGCCGCGGCGAAATCCGCCGCCTGTTCGGCCAGTGCTTCAAGGTCGGCGACGGCTTTGGAGCCGCCGGAAATCAAGGCGGGCAAGGCCATCTCAGCCCCCCAATAAGCGCCCTTATCGGTGGGTCAGACCATCTCGAAAGCGGCGGTTCCAGCGCGTTCCCAGAGGATGAACCCCTTGGCCGCCAGCACCGGGGCGATCTGCCCGAAGGCCTCGTCCCACAGCAGGCGCGCGCGGGCCTCGCGGTCACGCGCCGGATCGGGCGCCGGATAGGGCGCCGACTGGCGGCGACCGTAATGCCCCAGCACCGCGAGGTGATCCCGCGTGAGCTGGCCGTGGCGGTAGAGCTGGTCCACCGCATGCACCACATCGAGGGGCTGACAGGGACGCAGGATCGGTTCCGGCGCCCGCTGCACCGGCACACCGTAGACGCTGCCGGCCACCATGCGGCACGTCCACAACCATGCCTCCTCGGCATTGGCGAAGGGCACGACGGCGGCATGCTGTCGGGTCATCGGTCGCTCCTGGCCATCTCGCGAGCGTCGGCGAGGCGGCCGACGGCGTAGGCGCGCAGATCGTCATAGAGGGACCCGCTGTCTTCCAGCAGAGGAAGCGCCCACGGCGCGGTGACCCATTCATCGCCCACGCGGATTTCCACCCGGTCGATGTTGGCTTCCCAGCGCCCGCCCCGGTACTGGATGCGCGCGTCGTATTGCCGCTCCGCCGACCCGAGGGCGAGGGTCAGCACGGTGTCGTATTCGCATCGCATGATGCACCTCGGAAAACACGAAACCCGCCGCGGCGGGGCCGGGCGGGCTTTTGTGTGCACCCACCTCGGGCGCTGTCTGCCGTCAAGTAGTGACCTTTATTCCTAAATAATAGGTTAAATATCCTCTCTGGAGATCCACGGCGTCGCCGGGGCGGCAAAGCCGGTCACCCGATAATCGCGCAGCGGCAGATCCACCACCGCTCCCAGCACCCGCATCATGCCGGCATGCCACGAGGCGTAGTCTTCCCGCGCCTCCCGGATCTCGCCGATGCTGGGCGACAGTTCCACTGCGCTCCACCGGACCACCACCTGACGCGATCCGTCGTCCAAGGTGCGATAGGTGAAGCCGGGCTCGGCCTGCTGAAACTTGCGGCGGCCCCGGCTGTCCAGGATGCCAACACCGCGGGCGATCATGCGGCGCGCCACCACGGACAACGGCGGCACCGACTCCCATTCGCTCACCACGACATGGCGCCGGCCGCCACCTTTGGGGGCCGTGTTACGGACCGGCACAAACCGCTGGCACCCCAGGTTCCAGCATGGGCGTCCGCCCTCACGTGCTTGGTCGAGGATGAGCCGGCGCCAGCCCTTCAGGTTGCCGAAGGCCCGGTCGATGGCCGCCATGACCGCCTCGGCGTCCGGATGCAGCCGCGGCGCCACGCCCCGGATCTGGCCACCACCGTCCACGCGCGTCCCGGCCAAACCGATCTCGGCGACGCGGACGCAACTGTCCACCCCCCAGCCGCCCGGCCCATCGAAGCCGCCGGTTGGGTGATTGCCCCGCCGGATGGCCGCGGCGGCGGCCATTTCGACGGAGTGCAGACTCACGCGATCCCGGTCGGCCTTTTGTGTGCGGATGGTCCACACGACCAACTCTTCGAGGTCGATAGCGCGACGCTGACGCACGGCGGCGCCGGTGATGGTGTGAACGGCCACGGCAATCTCCAGCGGATGACCGTCAGGCGGCGATTGCCGGCCGGATGGTGGCGGCGCACAGCCGTTCGATGCCGGCAGCCAACGTTTCCAAGGCCGCCGGGGGAATCATCGCGGGATCGTTGCGGTAGGTCAGCAGGAACCGCCCCTTGGCGATCAGGTCCTCGGGGGTATCGACTTCCGCGCAGGCTAGAACGTGTTCCAGGTTGCCCAGCATGCCGTCCAGTTCATCCGGCGCAGCCGGTTCCTGGGCGGCGCAACACGCGGCAAGCCGCTGGTACGAGTCCAGTAGAGGGGGTAAGGACAAAGCGGCGATGCGCATGGATCGGCTCCGGCATTTGGGAGCCCAAGCGCGGCGCCATGTGATGGTGTCGGAGGGCAGGGCCGATGCCATACCGGCAGTACCGCGCCTGGGTTTAGGACTTTTGCCCGTTATCACATACCAGATCCTTATCAATAGGAATGCATGTATGGTTTGTTCCATTTTTGCCTCATGCATTTAACCGTTTACGACCACATTGCGCCGTGAGCCGACATGAGCAGCCGGTAGATAGCTTCATCAGGATCGTTGTAACTCTGCGGAATGGAACATAGGATTCCTAATCCTGGGGCCGTGGGTTCGAAACCCGACGGACCTACCAAAGAATTCGTGGACTTAGGACGCACGGGTTAGGGCGTGGGATGACTCAGTAAACACGCTGCTGGAAAGTCGGTTAGCGGAATCCAACGTTCTCTACATTCAAAAAGCAGAATAGTGAGACTTTCCCTCTCGTTCACGACGAGCACTGCCTGACTGGCCCAACGTTGTTGCCGTGCAAGCGGCGGATCAGCGCACAGGGCATTTGTCCTCACCGCCCATCTTCCTTCGCAATCCGAAATGGGTATAGTAGCCCCCCTGAACGCTAGAGGGACGCATGCCGAGACCGCGCAAAGCCGACACCGCAAAGCCGGCGAACGGCGCCGCCAAGACCGACTTCAAGCAGACGCTGTGGGCCGCCGCCGACAAGCTGCGCAAGCACATCGACGCGGCCGAGTACAAGCACGTCGTGCTCGGGCTGATCTTCCTGAAGTACATCTCCGACCGTTTCCTCGCCCTGCACGAGGCGCTGGAAAGGGATGAACTCGCTGACCCGGAAGACCGGGACGAGTACGAGGCCGAGAGCGTCTTCTGGGTGCCGAAGGAGGCCCGCTGGCCGGAGCTTCAGAAGGACGCCAAGAAGCCGGAGATCGGAACGCGAATCGACGCGGCCATGGATATCGTCGAGAAGGCGAATCCGACGCTGAAGGGCGTGCTGCCGAAGGACTATGGGCGCGCCTCGCTCGACAAGCAGATGCTGGGCGAACTGGTGGACCTGATCGGCACCATCGAGCTGGTGGCGCGGCGCGAGGGCGAAAACGGCACACCGCAGGATATCCTGGGGCATGTGTACGAATATTTCCTCGGCCAGTTCGCCGCCGCCGAAGGCAAGAAGGGCGGCCAGTTCTACACCCCGGAATGCGTGGTGAAGCTGCTGGTCGAGATGATCGAGCCCTACAAGGGCCGCGTCTACGACCCGTGCTGCGGCTCCGGCGGCATGTTCGTGCAGTCGGAAAAATTCGTCGAGGCGCACAACGGCCGGCGCATCGACTTGTCCATTTTCGGGCAGGAGAGCAACCACACGACCTGGAAGCTCGCTCGCATGAACCTCGCCATCCGTGGCATCGAGGCCAATCTGGGCGACCGCAACGCGGACAGCTTCCACGATGACCTGCACAAGGACCTGAAAGCCGACTTCATCCTCGCCAACCCGCCGTTCAACGACAGCGACTGGGGCGGCGAGCGCCGACGCGATGACGTGCGCTGGGCCTACGGCGTGCCGCCGGCCGGCAACGCCAACCTCGCCTGGGTGCAGCACTTCATCCACCATCTGGCGCCGAACGGCGTTGCCGGCTTCGTGCTTGCCAACGGTTCCATGACCTCAAACCAGTCCGGCGAAGGCGAGATCCGCAAAGCCATCGTCGAGGCTGATCTGGTGGACTGCATGGTGGCGCTGCCCGGCCAGCTTTTCTTCACGACGCAGATCCCCGTGTGTCTCTGGTTCCTCTCCCGCAACAAGGCGGGCGGGAAGGTTGGGCCGGGCAAGACCCTGCGCGACCGGCGCGGCGAGGTGCTTTTCATCGACGCCCGCAAGCTCGGTCGTATGGTTGACCGCGTTCGTCGGGAGCTTACGGATATCCCAGGCGGGGACATCGACGCGATCACCAAGACCTATCATGCGTGGCGCACCTGGGGAGGGGAATACGAGGACAAGCCAGGTTTCTGTAAGTCTGTAACGCTAGAAGATATCCGTGCTTACGGACATGTGCTGGCGCCGGGAAGATACGTTGGCACCGCGGAAGCTGGCGAAGGGGGTGAGCCATTCGAGTTGCATTTCAGGCGAATCAAAGAGCGATTGCTGGCTGAATTCGAGAACAGAGTGGTCCTTGAAGCATCAGTTCGAAAGGTTCTGGGCGATCTATGATTGTTGAATGGAAGACAACAAGGGTTGGCGATCAAATCAACCTTCAGAGAGGATTTGATATTACTCGCGATGGAGCCGCCTGCGGCCCGTTTCCGGTCATTTCATCGAGTGGTACTTCTTTCTACAATGACAAGGCGATGGTTTCTGGTCCGGGCGTTGTGATAGGGCGCAAGGGAACCTTGGGCACAGTGTTTTATGTAGAGGGAGACTACTGGCCTCACGATACAACGCTCTGGGTTACCGATTTTTGCGGTAATAACCCCAGGTTCGTTTACTATTTTTTAAAAAGCCTGAGTCTGCAAGACTTTGATGTCGGAAGTGCCAATCCAACTCTCAACCGTAACCATGTGCATCCGATAGAGGTTCTGTGGCCACCAAGAGAAGAGCAGGACGGAATTTCTTATATTTTGTCAACAATAGATGGAAAGATAGAATCAAACTGCTTGGTGCGAAGAAATTTGGAGTCGGCAATGGAGCAGATATTTAAATCTATGTTTAAGGGGAAAGAAGAAAAAGATGAAGCCTTGAATTGGTGTGGAAGGTCATTTGCAAAATATACCTCAGACCAAAATCGTGCATCTGATGGGTGGAGTATAGTTAAGTTTGGACAGATTACGGATCGTATATCTATGGGACCATTCGGTTCTCGAATCAAAGCAGAAAATTTTGTTGACGCTGGTGTCCCGGTTATACGTGGATCGAACTTGGCTGGTATGTTTGTTGATGGTAAATTTGCCTATTTGTCTAATGAAAAGGCCGATGAGCTAAGTGCTTCACGGGCTGAGGCTGGGGATATTGTTTTTACGCACAGGGGTACTGTAGGGCAGGTTTCGCTTGTTCCTGATGACGGTGAGCATAAAAGATATGTTGTTTCTCAGAGTCAGATGGTTGCTACGGTTAACGAAGAAATGTGTTCGCGATACTATGCATATCTCTATTTTTCTGTCGGCCGAGGCAGGTGGGAAATAGAATCTAATATAAACACGACGGGGGTTCCTGCTATTTCGAGGCCATCAACATTCTTGAAGAACGTAACATTTCCCTTGCCTAATCGTGAGCTAATGTCGGCGTTTGATGGCATTGTTCGGCCGATGTTTAACTTGGCTTCCCAATGCGACAAGGAGTCTAGCATTTTGCTTGAGCTTCGTGATCTGCTGCTCCCTAAGCTCATGTCCGGGGAAATTCGGGTGAAAGATGCCGAGCGCATGGTGGGCGACGTTATATGACCGTCGTCAAACTCGGCCGCCTCGAAAAGCTGGACCTTCGCGACATCTGGGCGTCGGAGGCCGGCGACTTCACGCCTTGGCTGGCGCAGGCAGAGAACCTGAAGCTCCTGGGCGAAGCCGTTGGGCTGGAGTTGGAGTTGGAGGCGACGGAGCGCAACGTCGGGCCATTCCGCGCAGACATTCTGTGCAAGGACACCGACTCCGGGCACTGGGTGCTGATCGAGAATCAGTTGGGACGCACTGATCATGGGCACTTTGGCCAGTTGCTGACCTACGCCGCCGGGTTGGAGGCGGTGACCATCATTTGGATCGCCGCCACCTTCACCGACGAGCACCGCGCGGCGCTCGATTGGCTGAACCAGATCACCAACGACCGCTTCACCTTCTTCGGACTGGAGATCGAGCTCTGGCGGATTGGTGACTCGCTGGCCGCGCCGAAGTTCAACGTCGTCTCCAAGCCCAACGCTTGGAGCAGTTCGGTGTCGCAGGCCGCCTCCGCCATCGCCGCCGACACGCTGAGCCCGACTAAGGCATTGCAACTGGAGTATTGGGCGCGCTTCGGTGATTTCCTGCGCCAGAACAACTCGCCCATACGGCCGCAGAAGCCGTACCCCCAGCACTGGATGAATTTCCGGGTCGGCCGTTCGGGCTTCCTGCTCAGCGCGCTGCTCAACTCCACCAGCAACCGGATCGGTGTGGACCTTTACATCACCGCCGACAACTCACTTGCCTACTTCAAGCTGCTCCAGCAGCAGAAGGAGGCCATTGAGGGCGAAATTGGTGCGCCGCTCGACTGGCTGGAACTTCCCGCGAAGAAGTCGTGTCGCATCGTGCTGTACTGGCCCGATGTCGATCCCCTCGATCAGACCCGCTGGCCCGAATACATGCAGTGGATGCGCGACAAGCTTGAGCGCTTTTCCACAACTTTCAACCAACGGGTCAGGGCACTGAACGCTGCGAATTGGGAACCTGAAATGATCGTCGAGGAGAACGCGCGGTGAACTCCGAGGGTCCTTTATCGTCAACACACTTACCCGGCTCGCGCGTGCTGCTTGAGGCTTATCCGGCAGCAGGGCGCTTGCGGTACGCCATTGAGGCCGTCGAGCGAAGCATCTCCGATCAGCCTGGTATGGTTGTCGATGTGGCCAAGACCCTCATAGAGATCTGCTGCAAGACCATCCTGGAAGAGCGCGAGGTTACGTTAAGGACGTCCACCCCGAAGCTTCCCGACCTGTTGCGCGAGACGGTTCGCTGTCTGGAGTTTGATCCGGACCGCCACCCCGAAGGCACCACGCTTCGCGACGGCTTGAAGAACATCGTCAACGGGCTCACCACGACGATCCAGGGCATTGCGGCCGTGCGCAACATTCCGGGCATCGGGCATGGCGCCCCCACCGGCATGCCCGACATCCGCGTGGATCAGGCGGCTTTCATCGTGGGCTCCGCAGACGCTGTCGTCAGCTTTCTTTTTCACATGCATCAATCGGTTTCGAAGCCCGAGCCGGTGAAGACGCCCGACCCGCCGATGATGCTGTTTCAGGACAACGAGCCGTTCAACGAGCATGTCGACGTCCTGCACGATGTCGTGAAGATCTTCGACAAGCCGTATCGCCCGGCCGAGGTGCTGTTTCACGTCGATCGCGAAGCGTATGTTGCGGCGCTCGAGGACTTCCAGGAGGATGACAAGACGGGCGCCGAGCCCGCCACGGCGACGGAGGAAGCTCAATGAAGATGAGCGAAAGCGCGGTCGAGGCGGCCGCCCTCGCCTGGTTTGCCGGCATCGGCTACAAGATCGCTCACGGCCCGGACATCGCCCCCAACTCGCCCTGTGAGGAGCGGGCGGACTATGGCGCCATGGTGCTGGAAGGGCGGCTGCGCAACGCGCTGTCCATGATCAACCCCAAGATCCCGGCACCGACGCTGGAGGAGGTGGTGCGCAAGGTGGCGCGCCCCGACAGTCCCAATCTAGTCGCCGACAACCGGGCCTTCCACCGCCTGATCACCGACGGCGTGCCGGTGGAGTACCGGACGAAGGACGGCGCGGTCAAACACGACCTGGTGCAACTGTTCGACTTCCGGCACACCGGACGCAACGACTGGCTGGTCGTCAACCAGTTCACGGTTCAGGAAGGCACCGCGACCCGCCGCCCCGACCTCGTCGTCTTCGTCAACGGGCTGCCGCTCGCGGTCTTGGAGTTGAAGGACGCGGCGAGCAAGTCGGCCACGCTCGACAAGGCCTATGGCCAGCTCCAGACCTACAAGCGCGAGATCCCCACGCTGTTCCGTTTCAACGCGGCGCTGGTGGTGTCGGACGGCATGCGCGCGCGCATGGGCACGCTCACAGCTGGGTGGGACCGCTTCCAGCCCTGGCGCACCATCAACGGTGATGAACGGGCTCCGTCGGGGCAGGCGGAGTTGCAGGTCGTTATCGAGGGGGCTTTCGCGCCGGAGCGCTTCCTCGATCTCGTGCGTCACTTCGTGGTGTTCGAGGACGATGGCGAGACGGTCGTCAAGAAAATGGCCGCCTATCACCAGTTCCACGCTGTCAACAAAGCGGTCGAGGCGACGGTCGCAGCCGCGGCGAAGGACGGCGACGGCAAGGCTGGCGTGGTCTGGCACACCCAGGGCTCGGGCAAGAGCCTGACCATGGCGTTCTACGCCGGAAAGATCATCCAGCGTCTCGACAATCCGACCGTCGTCGTACTGACCGACCGCAACGACCTGGACCAGCAGCTCTTCGACACCTTCTCGCATTGCTCGGAGCTGATGCGACAGACGCCGGTGCAGGTCGAGGGGCGCGATGACCTGAAGGCGAAGCTGGACGTCGCCTCGGGGGGCGTGGTCTTCACCACGATCCAGAAGTTCCTGCCTGATCCGGGAAAGCGTTATCCGGAAATCTCCACGCGCCACAACATCGTATTCATCGCCGACGAAGCGCACCGCAGCCAATATGGCTTCCGCCCCAAGCTGCACGTGGACAAACGGTCGAAGAAAACGACCTTGTCAGCCGGCGGCTTCGCCCAGCACGTGCGCGACGCGTTCCCTAACGCCTCCTTCATCGGCTTCACCGGGACCCCCATCGAAACCGCTGACCACAACATCCGCAACGTCTTCGGCAACTACATCGACAAGTACGACATTCACCGCGCCATCGAGGACGGCGCCACGGTGCCGATCTACTACAGCGCCCGGCTGATCAAGCTGGAGCTGGACGACGAGCTGAAACAGACGCTCGACGACGAAGCCGAGGAGGTCACCGAGGACGAGGAGCCGACCGAACGCGAGCGGCTGAAGAGCAAGTGGGCGCGGCTGGAGGCGCTGGTCGGCGCCGACGACCGGGTCAAGCTGATCGCGGCCGACATTGTGCAGCATTTCGAGGAACGGCTCGCCGTCATGGACGGTAAGGGTATGGTGGTCTGCATGAGCCGGCGCATCTGCGTGGACCTGCACGACGCCATCGTGAAGCTGCGGCCGGAATGGTTCGACGCCGACGATGGCAAAGGCGTCGTGAAGGTCATCATGACCGGCAATGCCTCCGAAACGGACTGGCAGCCGCACATCCGCACCAAGAACCGGCGGCGAAAGCTGGCCGAGCGCTTCCGCGACGCCGCCGATCCGTTCCGGCTGGTCATCGTTCGGGACATGTGGCTGACCGGCTTCGACGCGCCGTGTCTGCACACCATGTACATCGACAAGCCGATGCACGGGCTGGGGCTGATGCAGGCCATTGCCCGCGTGAACCGGGTGTTCAAGGACAAGCCAGGCGGGCTGGTGGTCGACTACCTGGGCATTGGCGACCAGCTCAAGAAGGCGCTTGCCCAGTTCACCGCCGCCGGCCACCCGGCGGGGGAGGACGTGGACCGGCCACAGGAAATGGCCGTCAGGCTGATGAAGGAAAAACACGAGGTGGTCGCCGCGATGTTCCATGGCTTCGACCACCGGCGTTTCTACACTGCCGCGCCTAGCGAACAGCTCAACATCCTGAAGTCGGCCGCCGAACACATCCTGACCCTGGACGGCCACGAGTCGGACGATTCCGACTGTGGACGGAAGGACGGCGTGGAACGGGACAGCCGACGCCGCTTTGTCGTTGCCGTGGACGCCTTGTCCAAGGCGTACGCGCTGTCGGTGCCGCACCCGGATGTGAAGGCGCTCGATGGCGATGTGGCCTTTTTCCAAGCGGTCCGCGCGACGTTGATGAAGTACGCACTGCCCGACGAAGGCGGCGAGGAGGGCGGGGGTGGGGTTCAGGACGCGGCTATCCGGCAACTCGTCTCGAAGGCAATCACCACCGACCGCATCATCGACGTCTTCCGCGAAACCGGGATGGATAAGCCGGACATCTCCATCCTGTCCGACGAATTCCTGGCCGAGGTGCAGGGCATGCCCCAGCGCAATCTCGCGATGGAAGCGCTGAAGAAGCTGCTGAACGACGAAATTCGTCTGCGCGAGCGCCGCAACTTGATCGAGGCCCGACACTTCTCCGAGATGCTAAAGGAGGCGATCCGCCGCTATCACAACCGGGCCATCGACACCGCGCAGGTGATCCAGGAATTGATCGAGTTGGCCAAGCAGTTCCGAGACTCCATCCGGCGTGGCGAGGATCTCGGTATGTCCGAGGAGGAACTGGCCTTCTATGACGCGCTGGCCCTGAATGACAGTACCGTGCAAGCCATGGGCGACGACACTTTGAAAGACATCGCCCGTGAACTGGTCAAAACCGTTCGCGCAAACGTCAGCATCGACTGGACGCAAAAGGAGTCGGTGAAGGCCAACCTCCGCCGTATGGTCCGCCGTATTCTGAAGAAGTACGGCTATCCGCCGGACCGGCAGGAGGATGCCACTCTGATCGTGATCAAGCAGGCGGAAAGCTTTGGTGACGCATTGGCAGAATGAAGGCCCGCCGCGGTGGCTGCAACAGCGCGGCGGGCCGACTGTCGGTTCTGTGGATGGAGCTGGCGGGGTGACGGCGCGAAACTTTCAGTCACGCCCGGCCTGCCAGCCTCATGTCCGTTTCCCGACGCCACCCGCGAGCTTCAGCAGCTCGTGCGTGGTCAGTAGGCGCCCGTCGACCTGATGCAAGGCGCCGCACCGGTAGACGCGCCGCCCAACCGCGCGCAGTGCCAGCACAGCGGCATAGAGCCCGGCGGCGTGGCGGTCGCCGGTGGAATGCCGGCTGACGCGCTGCGCGGTCGAAACCTTCAGGGCCATCTGCACCTCGCCCACGGAGGCCGCCCGGCGCCGCGGCGCAGGAGCTGCCGCCATCGCGGCCGGAGGGACAGCTGCCCCGCCGCTCAGTAGCAACCCCATCTGTTCGCTTGCGAACGATCCCGCCATGGCTCATGCCCTCCCTCCGGCGACGGCATGCAAGGTCGGTTGAGTTCTGGCCGGGGACATTGCCGGCGGAGCGCCCACGCGCACCTCGAGGCTGTAGACGCCGAGCGCGCCCTTCAGCCGATCGGCAAGCCGTGCGTCGATCCAATCCCGCTGAAACGCGTTGGGAACCCACAGCACTGCCGAGCCACCGTCGAGCTCGATGGCCACGCCCTCAAACCATCGCATTTCGGTCGGCGAGAAGTGGGCGGCAAGCACCGCGGCCAGAGCGCCTTCGCGTGTGCGTGCAGGTGCCGGCGTGCCCGCGCGCGCCAGGTTGATTCCAAGGTTACAAGGATAGGAGGACTCCGGTGTCCTCCGTTGGGCGGGGGTTTTGTCCTCCGTTGCCGGCGCCGGAGTCCTCCGTTCAAGGGCACCGAAGACTCCGGAGTCCGGGACACCTGTGTCCTCCGTTGCCGATTCGGCGACTTCGCGACGTTCCAGCCAAGCCCGGTTGAACCGAACCTGCGCGGGGCGTCCCTTCGCCGGCCGGCCAACGTCTTCGATCACCCGTTCCTGGCGCAGGGCCGCCCGCGCCCGCACCACGTCGCGCTCACACAGCGACGTGTCGGCGGCCAGGGCCTCGACGCCGACGGCATCCCACACGGTCAGTTCGCCGCTGGCCGCGAAGGCCTGACGGTCGAGGCGATCCAGCATCGCCCACGCCACCACCTTGTCGCGCAGCTTGAGCCGGGGATTGGCCCGGATCGCCGCCTGAAACCGTCCAACGATTCTGCGAAATTCTGCGTTCGCTTCGCTCATGGCGCACCTGTCCCGTCTCCGGCAGTTCCGTGACCAGCCGGCGGTTCAGCCGTCATCGCGGCGCACAAATCCGTGGCCGGAAATGACGGCAATCGAGTCGCAATCGAGTCGCGGTTGAAGTATGATGACGGCGCACACCTTCCCGTTCGCACCGGTGGTCAAGGCCGGGCGTCCGAACGGTTCCTGAGCGCAGTCCTGGGGCGGCCGGTCGCAAGGCCGCCCCAGCTCAGGGCGGTGCCCTTGGTGTCGTCAAAGCGAAAACCCTCCCGTTCACGGCCACGCCCTGCGCAGCCGTGCTGTTGGTGAGGGCACAAGCCGTCCCGTGCGCCGGCCAGCCGACCGACGTAGGATTCAAGTGCCCTGGATGACGCCGGCCGGACGAGCGGCCGCGAATCGAGGTGACCGGCCCCGGTTCAATCCGCGCGCAGATCTTCTCCGTTCACAGCCACGTTGGGACGCGGCTGCGGCAGAAAACCTCTCTGTTCCGCTCATGGGTTGAGCGGTGCACAGACGCAGGAATGATCAGGCGATCAGCCTCGGGGGGAACTGGGGGGAGCGCGTGGCATCGATGGCCCTCCGATCGGTGTCAGGGATGCACCGCGCCCGCATGGGCACGGTATGGGGTGGCAGCGCGTGGGCAGCCGGAAACGGCGCCGCGGACCGCGCAGCAAAGCCAGAGGTAGGAGTCGGATTTCGAATCTTGTGGAATGCTCGGTGCCAGGAGGTGGCAGCGAGTCGACCTCATGCCGAGCCTCGCCCACAACTCCGGGAAGGAGGCGACCGACGCAGTGCCGGCGTGACCATGTGCAGGCGGGTGATGGCCGTTTTCAGCAAGGCCTCCAACTGGTCGGCCTCGTCGTCGGGCAGATCGGCAAGACCGCTCCGGTCATGGAAGATGGCGCGCACCACCTGATCCAGGTTCGTCCATCGCATCGCGGCGGCCGCTTGGAACTCTGGCCACAGGGCGAGGACAGCCTGCTGGCGCCCAGTCAGGGCGGCAACGTCGTATGGCGTCCCGGATGAATCGTGGGCGAATGGCGCCGTCATACTGACTCCCTTCGCAACAGAGGATTTCCCTCCGCCGTCTTGCCTACGTCCATCGCCTCTCCCTTCCCCTCAGCCATGGCTGTTGCCCAGCTCACGCCTTGCGAGCGATGCTTCCGAACGCGACAGATGTGAGTTCTTATGCATGCGGCTTCCCCTTTTTCACCGCTACCCGCTTGACGCGGTTACGCTCCACCATTGGCGCCCCGGCTATGCGGGGTGTCCAATGAGTTCCGCAGACATTTCATCTGATATGGCGGTGATTGAATCCGGGGTCTTGCGAGCCTGGGCGATCTTTGCAAGACGCTCCAGAGTTACGTTCTCAAATCCTCGACGTCGAGCTGCCTCGACAACTCTCAGCCACTTCTCACCGGGTATCGAGTTTCGGCGCTTCCAAGCGCGCACGGTCAATCCGGTCTCGCCAACATCGTTGCCCATTGCAACGGCATTCGGCCAGAGATCAATGACGTTGGTGAATGTGTCGAGGTCATCCATGGCCAAAACAGTACATCATGTACTGTCGTGCTGCAATACGCTTTGTACCGGACCGTCGCGTCGCGTAACGATACAATTCCGCACATGAAGGATGAAAAGGCCAGAGGCGAACGCCTGAGAGCCATACGAAAGAAGGCTGGATACAGCTCTGCGGAGAAATTTGCAGAGACACATGGCTTTTCGGCCGCTACAGTGCGTAGCGCCGAGAATGGTAACCGTCCCCTCACGGTTCGCAACGCAAAACTATTCGCCACACAACTCGGCGTTACTTGGCAGTGGCTTTATTTCGGCGACGACAAGCACCCTGAGGCCGAGTATGCCGAGGCTGTTGAATATTTGAAGACACTTCATCCACGGCGCCGCGCTGCAATTCTTCAGATGCTTCGGACTGAGGCGGAGTTGGCCCAGGAAGATCAGCAGCATATTCCCGAATCACGTTGAGCATTCGCTTTCTGACGTGATCGGGAAGGCTTCGCAAGATCTGCTCCGCTTCAGCCAACTCACGTCCGCGCACCGGCATCCCCTTTCTCGCTGCACCGCGTTTACATTCGCGTTTGTTTGAACTGCAAGCCCAAATAGGAACGAACCAGCAACAAAATATCCTAACCTTCGGTTGCCGTATACTATCTAGTTGTAGGTTCGGAGATACGGAAAAGCATAGGGTTGCATACTACGGTATGCAGCAACCTCGCACTGCACCGATGAGCTTAGCGGCTTGCGTGCAAACAGTACATTATGTATTGATATCAGACGATACATAATGTACCGCTCATTGGGGGCGCTTGTAAGAGCGCGTCGCCCGATGCCGGTTCGAGGAAGGTCCGACCATGCCTCTCCCATTAGACTCTGTGAATTGCGCCGACATCACCGCCTTAGCGGACGGCCTGGACAGACTCTTAGACCGGCTGCAAGTCGCTCATGCAGCCGGCCAGATCGATGCGGACGATGTTAGGGACGCCCTCTTTGCCCTGCGCTGTTCGGGCGACGCACACGATGATGGAGTCGGGGACGCCGGTTCACGCTTCGGGCAGGAAGCCGTCGTCCATCATCTGATCAAACGACCACGGACAATCCTTCGGAAACGTCGTTTCCGGCAGACCGGTTTCCCGCTCCGCGCCGATCAGCGCATCGCTGTAGGCATCGACGATGGTTTCGCCGAGCATGGCCTTCAGGCTCGGGTTTTTCCGAAGGTGGCGCTCGATCCGGTTGCGCTGCTCCTTGATCGTCAGGCGCCAACTGTTCCCCCGAAGGCCGGGTTGGAAACGCCATTTCAGCAGATGGAGCAACAGCACGGTCAACCGGCTTTCCAGTTGCTGCTGCTCACTGCGCCCCATGCTTTCGATTTCCTCGGCAAGGTTCTCCAGGTCCAGATCGACGTTGCTGCGCTCCGCCGCCAGCCGCCGAAGCCGGCTGGCTTGATCCTGCGTCCAGGCAAAGAAGTCGCTATCGTAAAGCCGCGTATCAGGCATGGGCGATCACTCCGCCAAGCCGTGCCGGTTCGCCGGCCACCAGTCGCGGTCAAGCACCTGATCAATCCTGTAGGCGCAGCTTGTCGGAAGACCTTTTACCCAGGCCTGATCGCTGTAGAGCGCCGTCAATTCCGCCACGGCGTCCTCCGTCAGCTCGTCCAGATCGAGTCGATTCAAAGCCGTTGGCGACCGCTTGGCTCGGCGCTTCACCGTGTTGCGCCACGCCGTTACCTCGCTGCGCCAGTGCCGTCGCGGATCAACGTCCGGGCAGTGCTCCAGCCTCAACAGGTGGCCAATGATCTGGACAACGAGTCCCTCGATCTTATCCAGGGTGTCATTGCCCATATCCTCGATTTCCTCTGCGAGGTTTTCCAGGTCCAGATCGACGTTGCTGCGCTCCGCCGCCAGCCGCCGAAGCCGACCGGCCTGATCCTGAGTCCAGGCAAAGAAGTCGCTGTCGTAGAGCCGCGTATCAGGCATGGGAAAACCCTCCGGTCTCTAAATATGACCCGCGCCAGTCCATCTGTCCAACGCACCCGCATCGGCTTGCCGCAGATGTCGGCCATGCCGAGCAAGGTCATCCGTCTCCCGGATATGAGCCACCCGAACAGCGGGGCCCGGGCAGCATGAGCGACCATTTACCCCGCGTGCTGCTCGGCTTTCAGCCGCGCGAGGGCCTCTTCGTCGTGCAGATCGAAGGCGAGGCCGGGCCGCTGCTGAAAACGCCCGATCCCTCCGCGGCGGTCTCCGCCGTCGGATTGTCCTCCATCTCGTGCCGTACCGCTCCCCATGCCTCCCGGCGCGCCTTGCGCGCCCTGAAATCCTGCGGAGTCGACGTATGATATCCATCACACACAGTACGGCGCACCCACCCGCGCCGATCGCCGCCAGATTGGCGCCCCTCCGCCTTCCGGAGCGCCACGCCGCCCGCCACCGTGAAGCCTGCGCGACCAAGGCCCCAGCGCCCGCCATCCGGCGCATCCGCGCCGTCCGCAGGGCCGATGGGCGCGTCGCGTACCCGGAGGTGGTCCGGTACCGGCTGTACCGCTGGAATGAGGCGGAGGAGGCCTACTGCGCCGCCGAGCTGGTGGATCTGCCGCCCACGGTGGAGAGCCATCCCGACGAACACATGCGGGGGAGGGCGCGGGCATCGCGCCGGCCCTTCCTGCCGGTGACTCTGCCCTATGTCGCCGACGTCCGGGATCTCGTCTTGTACGAGCGCCTGAAGGCCCGTGGCGCGCTTGAGCATGGGCATCGAGTCGCCATGGACGATGGCGGCGAACCGATCGACAAGCACGCCGCGCCGCGAGGCTGACGCATGAGCGACCTTTCCAGCACGGAGTCACAGGAACGGGAACGTTTCGGGGCGTCCGAGGCGGCGCGCGTGTCGGGCCTGTCCCTGCGGACCATACAGCATCGCGCGGCGGAGATTCCCGGTGCTGCTAAGCTGTTCGGGCGCTGGACCTTCGATGCCGAGCGGTTCCGGCGCTGGATACAAGATCAGGAGGCAGCATGCCATCGAACCTCTACAAGCGCGGTGCCGTCTGGTGGGCCCGCATACAGGCCGGCGGGGCCGAGCATCGACGAAGCTTACGCACGTCTGATCGGAAAGAAGCCCAAAGGCGCCTCGACCAGCTCAAGAAGGAAATCACCGCCGCGGTCCACTTCGGCGAATCACGCCTGACATGGAAAGCCGCGGTCGTGCGGTACCTCACTGAGGTGGGGCCGGACGCGGTGAAGCCCGGCACCTTAAAGCGCTACACGGTCAGCCTCGGGCAGGTCGGTCCGCATCTGGAGGCGCTGTACGTCGATCAGATCACGCGGAAGACCATCTCCACCCTGGTCAGCGCCAGGAGCAAGGGCGGAGCCAGCAACGCCACCATCAATCGGGACCTGACCGCGGTGTCCGCCGTCCTGGGCGCCGCCGTCGAATGGGGAGCGTGCGAGGCGAACCCGGCGCGCGACTACAATCGCCGCCTCACCCGTGAACGGCGCGAGTCCATCCATCCTCCGTCCAGCGCGGACGTGGAGGCCGTCATCACGCGGTGCCCCGGCCTGTTCGCCAGCATGATCCGGTTCCTCGCCCAAACCGGCTGCCGGCAGGAGGAGGCCGCTGGCCTGACGTGGGGACAGGTGAACCTCAAGGCCGGAACGGTGACCTTCCTGAAGACGAAGACCAGCCGGCCCCGAACGATCCGCCTGGAACCTGAGACGGTGGCGATGCTGACCGCGCTGCCCCACTTCCTGGGTTCCGACGCGGTGTTCTGGCACGGAAAGGGATCGCGTTATCTCAACGTGTCGTCACGGTTTCGGGAGATGGTGCGGTCGGCACAAAAGTCGGCACAGCGGGTGGGCACACCGTTCCGGCCCTTCCGCTGCCACGATCTGCGGCACGGCTTCGCCATCCGGGCCTTGCGGGACGGGTGGGACATCTACGCCCTGTCCAAGCACCTCGGGCACAGCAGCGTGAAAACGACGGAGATTTATCTCGGGTACGTCCCGGCCAGGGCCGGCACAAAAACCGGCACATCTATAACGGTTTCTCCTGGGTTGCATCCCCAGGAAACCGCCAAATCAGCCAGCTAAGTATTTGATTTGAAAGGAATGGCGGAGGGGATGGGATTCGAACCCACGATAGGGGTTTGAGCCCCTATAACGGTTTAGCAAACCGCCGCCTTCAGCCTCTCGGCCACCCCTCCTACCGGGCCGGCGCCCTGTGGCGCCGCTGGCGTGGGTGCGTTCTAACGATCCGGATGGGGCCTGTCAACGCTTAGTCGCCAAAAATGTGATCGAGCCCAGAAACTTCAAAATCTGTATAAAATTTTATATACTTTTTAGAAAATCAGAGGTAGCTTACGACTGTAACGCGATCGCAATGCTTGGTCAGGGGGACGCCATGAGCTTGTCACGCCGCTGTGCCGAAACGCTGATCGATCTGGTCGAGATCAAGCTGAGCTGCCTGGAGATTACCGATCGGGAAGATTTGCGCGAAAAGGAACTGCTGTTGCGTTGTGTCCAGGAGCTGAAGGCCGAAGTGCGCGGTGAAAGCGGTGCGACCGCGGCCTTCGCTGCGCCCAAGCGGCGGGGGCGCCGGCCCAAGCACCTGCAACTCCAGGATCTTCACGCCTGAGACGGTTTCCAGGTCCCCAACTGCTCGGAGTCCGTTCTGAGAAACGACATCCGCTTGAGGCGTTGGAAAATCGGGCCGATCGTGGCGATGCGGATGACGGCGACGGAGGTTCGGGGGGCCTGCATAAGGACGGGCCGGGCGGCGGCATCGCAGGAGCCATGACAGCGTCCGCCCGACCGGCCACCGCTTCGGGAGCCGCTGGCCCCTGGAGCGGCGAAGTCTCAGGGATCGTTGCGGTCGTGTGTCACGCGGAACCAATGCTCCGCATACTGACGACAGGATTCTGCTTCGACCGAATTACCGGATCGCTCGGCATCTTCGGCACGGGACAGCCATTGGAGGTGCTTTTGCCGCGCGGAGCCATTTGCCTTTGGTTGTGTGCGGGTCAGGTCTCCCTGCGTGGCGTGTCGTTGGGCTGCTTTACCGAACCGGGGCTGCCGACGGGCTCGATCACCCGCCGGATTGTCAAAAGGCATAACGTTGATCCTCGGTTGGTCGGCGGACCGTGATCAGGAACGAAGGATCGTTGCGGAACGCTCAATCCTCGCCATCTTTCGGCACACCGGAAAACGCTCGGAAAGCTTCGGTCACATCATTCATGACCTGCGGGAAGAACGCAACGCGGCCGGCAAGAGGACCTTCGTTGATCGGCGTGGGACGGGGGAGCGGGCGTGGCGGTGAGAGCGGCTTGGCGGGTTCCCGCTCGTCGGCACGGAGAGGCTCGTAGAAATGTAGGGCGAGTTGGCCGTCGGGTTCGGCAGCGTAGGGAAGGCCGGGCTCAGTCCGGCGTTCCGCACCTGGAAGGACATACTGGTCGCCCTGGGCGGTCCTTTCCGTCAGCGGCATCCAAGACACCCCTTCGCCCGTTGAAGCCTCGCTCAACCTATCAGGTTTCCGCCAATCCGCTCCAGCGAATACGGCGGACTGCCGATGGCCCGCGACGGTCGAACACCAAAGTCGCCAATCACCTGAGTCGTCAAACATGCGGCGGCGGCATCAATGTTCTGCGCCGATTCGATCGGGTCGTGGTGGCGTCGCCGGCCCACCCGCCGGATCCGATCGTGGTCTGGCAGAACTGGCAGACGGTGCGCCTCCCGGATGTGATGTGGGGTCAGTGGTTCGGATCACCACCGCGGCGGTCCCGAAGCCCGCGAAACCGACTTTCGGCCATCGCTTCGTCGGTCTGCGAGCGGATCGGTAACGTCCGTCATCGCTGCGAGCGGCATCCTCGACGGGCGACGCCGTGACCGGTCAGGGCAACGAGGCGCCGGTCAAAGTCTGCGAGACGCGCCACAGGCGCTCGGCCAGCGCGTCGTCCGCCGCCCAGGGGTGCACGCCACGCCGCCCCGTCGCCGCGCTGTGGACCGGAGCGACGTCGCAGTCCTCGCAATAGACCCCGCCAAGGCCTTCGAGCTGTGGGCTGGTTGCGCACCAGACGCTGGTGGCCGCCCCTTGCGCGACGGTTTTCATGCCGCGGGCAGGATCGATGCGTGGCCGTCCATCCGCGTCCAAAGCATCGAAACCGGCGATCTCCGCGGCGGTCAGATGGCGGCTCAACTCGGTGAGAATCTGTCCCGGATGCAGCGAGAAGGCGCGCACCCCTTCGTCCCGGCCGCGGCGATCCAGGGCGACGGCGAACAGCGCGTTGGCCGTCTTGGACTGGCCGTAGGCGTTCCACTTGTCATAAGGGCGCCGTTCGAAGTCGAGGTCGTCGAAGTCGATTCCGGCGATCTGGTGGCCACGCGACGAAACCGACACGACGCGCGCGCCGCCCACCTCACGCCCCGCCGCGAGAAGCGCCGGCCACAGGGCCAGGGTCAGCCGAAAATGGCCGAGATGATTCGTTGCGAACTGCCCCTCGCGCCCGTCGGCGTCGCGGTGAAGCGGTGTCGCCATGATGCCGGCGCTGTTGACGAGGATCGACAGCGGCCGCCCGGTCTCGCGGAAGCGCCCGGCAAAAGCGGCGACCGAGGCGGCGTCCGCGAGGTCGAGCGCCTCCAGTTCGACGCGGTCGAGGCCGGCCAGCGCGGCCGCCGCCCGGGCGCGGTCCCGCGCCGGCACGATGACGGTCACCCCGGCGCCGGCGAGCGCGCGCGTCGTCTCCAGCCCGATGCCGGAATAGCCGCCGGTGACCACCGCCACGCGCCCGCGGAGATCGATGCCGCGGACGGCCTCGGCGGCGGTGGTGGCGGGACCGAAGCCGGACCCGATGGGTGTCTGGTCTGGGGAAATCATCAAGCCTCCTCACAGGGCGTGGCGTCGGGCGCCCTTGTCGCCTATATGCGCCGGATGATCCATCCCGCTCCGTCCGGAATCCTGTCGTGATCGTCCAGAACGCGCCCGCCGACGTGCTGTCGGACGTGCTCCGCCTGATGCAGGCTCAGACCTTGTGCTCCGCGCGTCTCGTCGCCCGGGGCGCATGGTCGATCCGCTTCCAGCCGCCGGACACGATCAAGTTCAACGTGATGACCGCGGGGACCTGCTGGATTCGGCCGGATGGGCCGGATGGGCCGGATGGGAGGGAAGCGCCGCGGCGCCTCGATGCCGGGGATTGCTTCGTGGTGGTGCGCGGTGGCTTCGTCCTGGCGAGCGCGCCGGACCTGCCCCCCGTCCCGGCTGCGCAAGTGTTCCAGGCGCCGGGCGGTGAGGCCAACGTCAACGCGGGGAACGGCGTGCCCGGCGCAGCCGGGGACGAGGTGCGCTTCCTCGGTGGCAGCGTGCGGTTCGACCGGCTGGACGGCGGCCTGCTGTTCGACCTGCTGCCACGGCTGCTGATGATCCCCGGCGACGTCCCGGGAGCCGCCCCGATCGGCTGGCTTCTGGACCAGCTCGACCGGGAATGGCGTGCCGGGGGCGTGGGGTCTCAACTCGTCTGCAACGACCTGCTGCGGTTGATGTTCGTTCACGCCTTGCGGACGCATCTGAGCGAACATCCGCCGCAGGGTGCCAATTGGTTGGCGGCAAGCCTGGATTCCTCCATCGGCCGGGCCCTTGGCGCCATCCATGCCGAGCCGTGCCGCAACTGGACGCTTGCGGAACTGGCGGGCATCGCCGGGCGGTCGCGCTCCAGCTTCGCCGCGGCCTTCCGTGAGCGCGTGGGCATTCCCCCGATCGATTACATGCTGCGCTGGCGGATGCGCCTTGCCGCCACGCGGTTGCGGCGGGGGCAGGAACCCGTCTCCACGATCGCCGCCTCGCTCGGCTATCTGTCCGACAGCGCCTTCAGCGCCACGTTCCGGCGGATCATGGGCGTCTCGCCGGTCCGCTACCGGACGGGAGCGGACAAGGCTCCCGCTTCGGACCGGGCTGCGGCGATCAAGGATTGAACGCGTCGCGCAGAGCCTCTGACAAGGCGGGCGGAGCGGCTCGTCACAGCCGGGGGCGGCGAACTGTGGGTTGCCGCCGCCGCCGCCTTGCGCTAGAAAGCCATTCTGGTCGGCAGTTCACCAAGGCGTCGTCGCCCCGTCGAGGGGAGCTAAACCTGCCACGACACTCTCTCGACCGACACCTCATCGCGTGCCGCGTCGGAAGTCGGCGACCACCGGCATCCCTTCGCGGATTGGCGCGTTGTGAGGATGATTCCATGTCCAGGACATCGCTGCCCTACAGCGCGGACGATATTTCCGCGCTTGCGCGCTCGTTGCGCGCGCAACTCGCTGGCCGGACCGAGCCGCCCGGCCATGTCGAATGGCTCAACATGCTGGCCAAGGCGGTCGGCTGCCGGAACTTCCAGCATTTCCGGACGCAGGCCCCGGTTCAGACGACGGAGCGGATGACGGCACAGGACCGTCCCGGCGCGGCGCTCGAAACAGCGTCGCCGGTCGATCCGGTCCGGGTGCTGAAGGTGGCCCGCTGCTTCGACGCGCCCGGCGTCCTGCTGCGCTGGCCGCCGAAGCGGAGCGAGCGGGACCTGTGCCTGTGGGTCCTGTGGTCGCGGATTTTCGCCGGCCGGGCGATGAGCGAGGGCGAGGTGAACGGCCTCCTGCGCAACGCCCACCGCTTCGGCGACCATGTCCTGCTGCGCCGGGAGCTGTACGATTTCGGTCTGCTCGACCGGACGCGCGACGGAAGTGTTTATCGGCGCGTGGAGCGCCGGCCGCCGCCGGAGGCGCTCGCCATGATCCGCCGCCTGAAGGCTGCGTCCGCCACCGGACGGGCGCCATCCTAGGCGCCACGTGCCTGGAAGAGGCGGGCGGTGGCCTAGTCGCCCAGCGCGAAGGCCACCGCGGCGTCGGTATGGAGCGCCGTCGTGTTGAACATGGGGATATCCGGCCGGTCGGCCTGATCGACCAGCAGGAAAATCTCGGTGCAGCCGAGGATCACCCCCTGCGCCCCGTCGGCGGCCATCCGGTCGATGATCTCCAGGTATTGGGCCTTGGACTCCGGGCGCAGGTCGCGTCGCACCAGCTCGTCGAAGATGATGCGGTCCACGGTCTCCTTGTCGGGGTCCGTCGGCACCATGATCTCGACCCCAAAGCGCTCCTTGTAGCGGTGGTGCAGGTCCTCGGAGCGCATCGTCGGCATGGTGCCGAGCAGGGCGACCCGCGACAGGCCGGCGGCCCGCATCGCCGCGCCGGTCGGGTCGGCGATGTGGATGAAGGGGGTGGCGCGCTCCGCCATGATCGGCTCGACCACGCGGTGCATGGTGTTCGACACGCACAGGATCACGTCGGCCCCGGCGCGCTCCAGCGCGTCGACCTTGCCGGACAGGTAGCGGTGCGCGGCATCCCACTCGTTCCGGCGGACGAAATGCTCGATGTTGCCGAAATTGACGCTGACGATGACGATCTCGCCGTTGTCCCAGCCGCCGAAGCGGGCGTTCAGCCCGTCGTTCAGCAGGCGGTAATATTCGGCGGTGGCCTGGTTGCTCATGCCGCCGAGGACGCCGATGGTCTTCTGGGGCAGGGGCCGGGCGGTGGGCGTCGTCATGTCGTGATCCTGTCGGTTGGGCCGCGGATGATAGAGCCGCCGAAGCGGAATCGCCAACCGCTTAGGCCTTCTCCACGGTCCGCCCCTCCTGGGTGAACAGGTAGGGGACGAAGCTGCGGTGGTGCTCGTCCACCGACAGCTGGCTGCCGATGGGCGGGAAGGCGCGCTGCTGGCAGTCGGTGCGCTCGCAGATGCGGCAGTTCACGCCGATGGGCACCGCGGCGGCCTCGTTGGAGGTGTCGATGCCGGCGGCGTAGACGATCTCGTTGGCGTGCGTCGCCTCGCAGCCCAGCCCGACGGCGAATTGGCGCGACGGCTTCAGATAGGCGCCGCCGCGCTTGGTCACCGTGCGGGCGATGCCGATGTAGGTGGTGCGGTCGGGCATGGTGGCGAACTGCACCAGGATCTTGCCGGGCTGGGCGAAGGCCTCGTGCACGTTCCACAGCGGGCAGGCGCCGCCGAAGCGCGCGAAGTGGAAGCGCGTCGCCGAATGGCGCTTGGTGATGTTGCCGGCCATGTCCACCCGCACGAAGTAGAAGGGCAGACCCCGCGCCCCCGGCCTCTGCAGGGTGGACAGCCGGTGGCAAACCTGCTCGAAGCTGGCGCCGAAGCGGCTTTGCAACTGCTCCACGTCGTGGCGCAACGCGCGGGCCTGGGCGGCGAAGGCGCGATAGGGCAGGACCAGAGCCCCCGCGAAATAGTTGGCGAGCCCGACCCGGCAGATCGACCGCGCGTCCTCGCTGGAGAATTTCGCCTGGACGACGAGATCCTCAATCACGTCGCCGAAGCCCAGCAGGGCGATCTGGTGCGCCATGTGGAAGGCGCGGCTGGGGCCGTTCAGCAGGGCGGACAGGCGCAGCGTGCCGGTGCTGCCGTCGTAGCTGCGCATCGCCGTCTCGCCGTCGTCGGCGACGATCTTCACGCGCACGTCGTGCCGCCGCTTCAGATAGGCGGCCAGCTCGTTCAGCAGGGCGCCGGAGTGGATCTTCTCGGCGTTCCATAGCGCCTCCGCCGCCTCGTCCAGCGGGCCGATGTAGTTGTTGCAGTAGTGGAAATAGTCGCGGACCTCCTCATAGGGGAACTGCGGCCCGGCGAAGGCGTCGCTCGGCTCCTGGTTGGACAGGCTGTCGGCCAGCGACTGCACCCGCTCGTGAAGCTTCTGGTAGGCCTGATGCAGGCTCAGCACCCGGCGGGCCAGCTCCGGGCTGGAGCCCACGGCGCTGCGCAGCTCGGCGTTGGTCAGGGGCGCCCCGGCGAACAGCGGGTCGGCCAGGGCCTCGCGCAGGTCGGCAACCAGACGGCTGTCCTCGTCCTCGACGAAGTTGGACAGGTCGACCTCGAACACGGCGGAGATCTTCAGCAGCACCGGCAGGGTCAGCGGGCGCTGGTTGTTCTCGATCTGGTTCAGATAGCTCGGCGACAGGTCCAGCGTCTTGGCCAGCGCCGCCTGGGTCAGCCCGCGCTGCTCGCGCAGGCGGCGGAGCTTGTAGCCGAGGAAGAGCTTCTGCATGGACACGCCTACCACCCGGAGATTATGCCGAAGTGCATATTTGCAATCTTGGCAAACCGCGCGCTGCGTTTGCAAAGATGTTCGCAACTTCGCACATTTTTCCCGCCCGGCCAATTGCCCTGTTGCAAATCTTGTGAATAATCCAGGCGTTCCGGTGAGGGGACCGCTGCCACAAGGTTCGCAAGATCCTCCGCCGCTCGCCAAAGTGGGAAACGCCTGATGCAAGAAATTCTGGCCAAGTTGGACGCCATGCGCTCCGGTGCGCGGCTGGGCGGCGGCGAAAAGCGCGTCGCCGGGCAGCACGCCAAGGGCAAGCTGACCGCGCGGGAGCGCATCGAACTCTTCCTCGACGAAGGCTCGTTCGAGGAGTTCGACATGTTCGTGCAGCACCGCTGCAACGACTTCGGCATGGAAGGCCAGAAGGTTCCCGGCGACGGCGTGGTCACCGGTCACGGCACAGTGAACGGGCGCCTCGTCTTCGTCTTCAGCCAGGACTTCACCGTCTTCGGCGGCTCGCTGTCGGAAGCCCACGCCGAGAAGATCTGCAAGATCATGGATCAGGCGATGAAGGTCGGCGCGCCGGTCATCGGCCTGAACGATTCCGGCGGTGCGCGCATCCAGGAGGGCGTGGCCTCGCTCGGCGGCTACGCCGAGGTGTTCCAGCGCAACGTCAACGCCTCGGGCGTCATCCCGCAGATCTCCCTGATCATGGGGCCGTGCGCCGGCGGTGCGGTGTACTCGCCGGCCATGACCGACTTCATCTTCATGGTGAAGGACAGCTCCTACATGTTCGTGACCGGCCCGGACGTGGTCAAGACGGTCACGCACGAGGTGGTGACGGCGGAGGAACTGGGCGGGGCGATCACCCATTCCAGCAAGTCCGGCGTCGCCGACATGGCCTTCGAGAACGACGTGGAGGCGCTGCTCCAGCTGCGCCGCTTCATCGACTTCCTGCCGGCCTCCAACCGCGAGCGGGCGCCGGAGCGTCCCTGCACCGACCCGATCGACCGCGACGACCTGTCGCTCGACACGCTGGTGCCGGAGAACCCGAACAAGCCCTACGACATGAAGGAGCTGATCCTCAAGACGGTCGACGAGGGCGACTTCTTCGAGCTTCAGCCCGATTACGCCAAGAACATCATCATCGGCTTCGGCCGCATGAACGGCAGCACGGTCGGCATCGTCGCCAACCAGCCGATGGTTCTGGCCGGCTGCCTGGACATCGACAGCTCGAAGAAGGCCGCGCGCTTCGTGCGCTTCTGCGACGCCTTCGAAATTCCGATTTTGACCCTGGTGGACGTCCCCGGCTTCATGCCCGGCACGACGCAGGAGTACGGCGGCATCATCAAGCACGGCGCCAAGCTGCTGTTCGCCTACGCCGAGGCCACCGTGCCGAAGATCACCGTCATCACGCGCAAGGCCTACGGCGGCGCCTATGACGTGATGGCGTCCAAGCATCTGCGCGGCGACATCAACTACGCTTGGCCGTCGGCGGAGATCGCGGTGATGGGGCCGAAGGGCGCGGTGGAGATCATCTTCCGCGGCGACATCGGCGACGCCGCCAAGATCGAGGCGCGCACCGAGGAATACCGGCAGAAGTTCGCCAACCCGTTCGTGGCGGCGTCGCGCGGCTACATCGACGACGTCATCATGCCGCACGGCACCCGCCGGCGCGTCATCAAGGCGCTGTCCATGCTGAAGAACAAGCAGCTCCAGAACCCCTGGCGCAAGCACGACAACATCCCGCTCTGAAGGCGCGCCGCCCCATGACGACCCTGTTCTCAAAGATCCTGATCGCGAACCGCGGCGAGATCGCCTGCCGCGTCATCCGCACGGCGCGCCGCCTGGGCATCAAGACGGTTGCCGTCTATTCGGACGCCGACAAGAACGCCCTGCACGTCGAGATGGCCGACGAGGCCGTCCACATCGGCGCCGCCCCCTCGGCGCAGAGCTACCTGCTGATCGACCGCATCGTCGACGCCTGCAAGAAGACGGGCGCCCAGGCCGTCCATCCCGGCTACGGCTTCCTGTCCGAGAAGCGCGAGTTCCAGGAGGCGCTGGCCGCCGCCGGCATCGCCTTCATCGGTCCGGACGCCCACGCCATCCAGGCGATGGGCGACAAGATCGAGTCCAAGAAGCTGGCCAAGGCCGCGGGCGTCAGCACGGTGCCCGGCTATCTGGGAGTCATCGCCGACGACAGCGAGGCGGTGACCATCGCCCGCGACATCGGCTACCCGGTGATGATCAAGGCGTCGGCCGGCGGCGGCGGCAAGGGCATGCGCGTGGCCTGGAACGACGAGGAGGCCCGCGAAGGCTTCCGCTCGGCCCAGAACGAGGCGCGCTCCTCCTTCGCCGACGACCGCGTCTTCGTCGAGAAGTACATCCAGCAGCCGCGTCACATCGAGATCCAGGTGCTGGCGGACGGGCAGGGCACCGCCCTGTATCTGGGCGAGCGCGAATGCTCGATCCAGCGCCGCCACCAGAAGGTCATCGAAGAGGCGCCGTCGCCCTTCCTCGACGCCGCCACCCGCAAGGCGATGGGCGAGCAGGCCGTGGCGCTGGCCCGCGCCGTGGACTACAAGTCCGCCGGCACGGTCGAGTTCATCGTCGACGCCGAGCGCAACTTCTACTTCCTGGAGATGAACACCCGCCTCCAGGTGGAGCATCCGGTCACCGAGCTGGTCACCGGCCTCGACCTCGTCGAGTTGATGATCCGCGTCGCGGCGGGCGAGAAGCTGACGCTTCGCCAAGACGACATCAAGCTCCACGGCTGGGCCATCGAGTCCCGCGTCTACGCCGAGGACCCCTTCCGCAACTTCCTGCCCTCCACCGGCCGGCTGACCCACTACCGCCCGCCGTCGGAGGACCCGCACGTCCGCGTCGACACCGGCGTCTACGAGGGCGGCGAAATCTCCATGTACTACGACCCCATGATCGCCAAGCTGTGCAGCTGGGGGTCGACGCGCGACGCCGCCATCGCCCGCATGCGCGAGGCGTTGGACCAGTATTACATCCGCGGCGTCAGCCACAACATCCCGTTCCTCGCCTCGCTGATGGCCAACCAGCGCTTCGTCGAAGGCCGGCTGACCACCAACTTCATCGCCGAGGAATACCCGACCGGCTTCCACGCCTCCGACCTGCCGCCGGACGACCCGGCGGTCCTGATCGCCGTCGCCGCGGTGATCCATCGCTGCCTGAACGACCGCGACATCCAGATCACCGGCAAGATGCCGGGCAACAAGGTCCGGGTGCGCGACGACTGGGTCGTCGTGATGGACGGCGCGCAGCATCCGGTCCATGTCCACCCGACGGAGGGCAGCCCGCAGCGCATCGGCTACACCGTCGATTTCGAGGGCCGGCACCATGTGGTGTGGAGCGACTGGATGCTCGGCCAGCCGCTGTTCCGCGGCACGGTGAACGGCGCGCATGTCTGCGTCCAGGTGGACCGCGTCGGCGTCGGCTACCGCCTGTCCCACTCCGGCAGCCAGGCGCTGGTCAAGGTGCTGACGCCCAACGCCGCGCGGCTCGACGCGCTGATGCCGGTGAAGGCGCCGCCGGACATGTCGAAGTTCCTGCTGTCGCCGATGCCCGGCCTGCTCGTCTCGGTCGCCGTGACTGAGGGGCAGGAGGTCAAGGCCGGCGAGGTGCTGGCCGTGGTCGAGGCGATGAAGATGGAAAACATCCTGCGCGCGGCGCAGGATGGCACGGTGTCCAAGGTGCACGCGACGCCCGGCTCCAGCCTGGCGGTCGATCAGAAGATCCTGGAGTTCGCGTGAGCCAAGCGGGCTCCGACATATAGGGAAAGGTAAGGACGATGGCTTTCGCAAACACGCTGACGCAGCGTGCCGCTTCGCTTCTCGAAACGGTCGCCCCGCGGGGCGGCCTGCTCACCGCCGCCACCGCGGCGGTTCTGGGCAGCCTGCTCCTGGCCGCCTCGGCCAAGGTCCAGGTCCCGTTCTGGCCGGTTCCGATGACGATGCAGAGCATGGTCGTCATCCTGCTCGGCATGGCCTACGGCAGCCGCCTCGCCACGGCGACGGTCCTGCTGTACCTGCTGGAAGGCCTCGCCGGCCTGCCGGTCTTCGCCGGTCCGGGCGCCGGCCCGGCCTACATGGCCGGTCCGACCGCCGGCTACCTGCTGGGCTTCGTCCTGGCCGCCGGCGTCACCGGCTGGCTGGCCGAGCGTGGCTGGGACCGCAGCCCGCTGAAGGCCGTCGGCGCCCTGGCGATCGGCCATGCCCTGCTGTTCGTCCCAGGCGTGGCCTGGATGGCCGTCCTGTTCGGCGGCGAGAAGGCCGTCGCTCTCGGCCTGACGCCGTTCCTGGCCGCCACGGTCCTGAAGACGGCGCTGGGTGCCGCGATCATGCAGGCCGCCTGGAAGGTCGTCGCCCGCCGGTCGCAGGGCTGAGGGTAGGGGGGCTTGCTTGCCCCCACCCTAACCCTCCCCCGCTGGGCGGGGGAGGGGACTAACTCTCCCTCCCCTGCGAAGCGGGGGAGGGCCGGGTGGGGCAAGACCCTCCCATTCATTGATCGTTTCAAATCATTCGAACCAAGAAGCCGTGTCGAGGAGACGTCCCATGAGCGAATTCCCGAAGAAGACCCAGGCCGACTGGCAGGCCCTGGCCACCAAGGACCTGGGCGCCAACGGGACGCTCGACGACCTCGTCTGGAAGACTCCGGAGGGGCTGGACGTCAAGGCCCTCTACACCGCCGACGATCTGGATGGCCTGGAACTGGACAGTCTGCCCGGCTTCCCGCCCTTCACCCGCGGCCCGCGCGCCACGATGTACGCGGTGAAGCCCTGGACCATCCGCCAGTACGCCGGCTTCTCGACCGCCGAAGAGTCCAACGCCTTCTACAAGGCGAACCTGAAGGCCGGGCAGATGGGCCTGTCGGTCGCCTTCGACCTCGCCACCCACCGCGGCTATGACAGCGACCACCCGCGCGTGGTCGGCGACGTGGGCAAGGCCGGCGTCGCCATCGACAGCGTCGAGGACATGAAGATCCTCTTCGACGGCATCCCGCTCGACAAGATGTCGGTGTCGATGACCATGAACGGCGCGGTGCTGCCGATCCTCGCCGGCTACATCGTCGCCGCGGAGGAGCAGGGCGTCAGCCAGGACAAGCTGAGCGGGACCATCCAGAACGACATCCTCAAGGAGTTCATGGTCCGCAACACCTACATCTACCCGCCCGAACCCTCGATGCGGATCATCGCGGACATCATCGAGTACACGGCGCTGAACATGCCGAAGTTCAACTCGATCTCGATTTCCGGCTACCACATGCAGGAGGCCGGGGCGACCGCGGTGCAGGAACTGGCCTTCACCATCGCCGACGGCCTCGAATACGTCCGCGCCGCCATGTCCAAGGGGCTGCCGGTCGACAAGTTCGCGCCGCGCCTGTCCTTCTTCTTCTCCATCGGCATGAACTTCTTCATGGAGATCGCCAAGCTGCGCGCCGCGCGCCTGCTGTGGTCGACCCTGATGAAGCAGAAGTTCGACCCGAAGGACGCCCGATCGCTGGCCCTGCGCACCCACTGCCAGACCTCCGGCGTCAGCCTGACCGAGCAGGACCCCTACAACAACGTCATCCGCACCACCATCGAGGCGATGGCCGCGGTGCTGGGCGGCACCCAGTCGCTGCACACCAACGCCTTCGACGAGGCGCTGGGCCTGCCGACCAAATTCTCCGCCCGCATCGCCCGCAACACCCAGCTCATCATCGCCGAGGAGTCGGGCGTCACCAACGTGGTCGATCCGCTGGGCGGCTCCTACTACATCGAGAATCTGACCCACAGCCTCGCCAAGGCTGCGCTCGACCTCATCAACAAGGTCGAGGATCTGGGCGGCATGACCAAGGCGGTGGACAGCGGCATGCCCAAGCTGCTGATCGAGGAGGCCGCCGCCCGCCGGCAGGCCCGCGTCGATCGCGCCGAGGAGGTGATCGTCGGCGTCAACAAGTACCGTCCGGAGAACCCCGAGATGGTCGACGTGCTGGACATCGACAACACGGCGGTCCGCGAATCCCAGATCGCCCGCCTCAATCAGGTCCGCGCCAACCGCGACGACGCCAAGTGCCGCGCCGCCCTGGAGGCGCTGACCAAGGCCGCCACGGAGAAGTCCGGCAACCTGCTCGCCCTGGCGGTGGAGGCCACCCGCGCCCGCGCCACGGTCGGCGAGATTTCCGACGCGCTGGAGAAGGCCTTCACCCGCCACGTGGCGGTCATCCGTTCGGTTTCCGGCGTTTACGGCGCCGCCTACGAGGGCGACGAGGGCTTCAAGAGGATCCAGGAGGAGGTGTCCGCCTTCGCCGCCGAGGAAGGCCGCCGCCCGCGCATCCTCGTCGTCAAGATGGGCCAGGACGGCCACGACCGCGGCGCCAAGGTGATCGCCACCAGCTTCGCCGACATCGGCTTCGACGTGGACATCGGACCGCTGTTCCAGACCCCGGAGGAGGCCGCCCGTCAGGCGGTGGAGAACGACGTGCACGTCATCGGCGTGTCGTCCCAGGCCGCCGGCCACAAGACGCTGGTCCCGCAACTGGTCGAGGAACTGCGCCGCCAGGGCGCCGGGGACATCCTGGTCGTCTGCGGCGGCGTGATCCCGCCCCAGGACTACGACTACCTCTACAAGGCAGGCGCCGCCGCCATCTACGGCCCCGGCACCAACATCCCGAAGGCCGCCTCCGACATCCTGGCCATCCTGCGCAAGCAGAAGGCCGCGGCGTGAGGACAGAGGATGGGGTCTCCTTTGCTCGCGCTCCTAAGGCAGTGGCCGACGAGGCCCCTGCGCCTTGGGATTTGACCGATGGGCAGATGCGCTGGTTGGAGGAAAACCGCCCGGCGCTGAATGCCTATGATGAATTCGTTGCGAAGCATGGTGTGTTCAGCGAGGACAGGCGGCTATTCTGAAGGGCCTTACTGTCCTTCCTCGCTCTGTGGGAGAAGGGCGTAGAGTGAGAGTCGTAGCGAGAGTTTCTTCACTTGCCCATCACCGCCGAAACCGACCTCTACGCCCCGGTCAAAGCCTTCCTCGAAGCCCAGGGCTATGACGTGAAGGCTGAGATCCACGGCTGCGACCTCGTCGCTGTGCGAGGGGCCGAGCCGCCGCTGATCGTCGAGCTGAAGAAGCGCTTCACCCTGGACCTGCTGCTTCAGGGGGTGGACCGGCTCGCCCTGACCGACACCGTCTATCTCGCCGTGCCGCAGCCGGGGCGCAAGGCCAGCGGCGCGTCGCCCCATGACAGCGGGGTGCGCAAGCTGTGCCGGCGGCTGGGCGTCGGCCTGCTGATCGTCGACACCGGCCGGGCGGCGGGGCATGAGGTGGAGGTTCTGCTCGACCCCGTTCCCTACAGCCCGCGCAAGGACAGGACGCGCGCCGCCCGCCTGCTGGGGGAGCACGCGCGGCGCCGGGGCGATCCCAACCGCGGCGGTTCCACCCGCGTGCCCATCGTTACCGCCTACCGCCAGGACGCGCTGCGCTGCGCCCGGCTGCTGACCGCCGGGCCGCTGTCGCTGAAGGCGCTGCGCGCCGCCGGGGCGCCGAAGGACGCCGCGGCCATCCTCCAGCGCAACGTCTACGGCTGGTTCGAGCGCATCGCCAAGGGAACCTACGGGCTGAGCGCGGCCGGCGTGCAGGGGGTGGAGACCTTCGCCCACGCGCTGGCCGCGGAATGAGCGCTCATCACTCCACGAAATCCTCGCGGCTGAGCCCGTAGCGCTTCAGCTTGTCGTAGAAGGTCTTGCGGGGGATGTTCAACGCCTCGATGGCGGCCTTCACGCTGCCTTTGCAACGGGCCAGCTCGCTTTCGATCAGGCTCTTCTCGAACAGGTCGACCTGCTCCGCCAGCGACAGGCCGCTGCGTCCCGCCGCCATCGCCGGAGCCGTGCCGCCCACCGCCGACAGCGTGTCGTCCAGCCCCAGCACGAAGCGGTCGGCGGCGTTGCGCAGCTCGCGCACGTTGCCGGGCCAGTCGTGGGCCGCCAGCCGCTGCACCTGAGCCGGGCTGGGCGCGCGGGGCTCGCGGTTGTAGCGGGCGGCGGCCTGCACGACGAAATGCTGGAACAGCAGGGGAATGTCGTCGCGTCGGTCGCGCAGCGGCGGGATGGTCACCACGACGACGTTGAGCCGGTAATAGAGATCCTCGCGGAACTTGCCCTCGCTGGCCGCCTTGCGCAGGTCCACCTTGGTCGCGGCGACGACGCGCAGGTCCACGGGGATCAGCTCGTTCGAGCCGAGCGGCTCCACCACCCGCTCCTGGATCACGCGCAGCAGCTTGACCTGGAGCGACAGCGGCATGCTCTCGATCTCGTCGAGGAAGAGCGTGCCGCCGCTGGCGTGCTCGATGCGCCCGACGCGGCGCTTGCCGGCCCCGGTGAAGGCCCCGGCCTCGTGCCCGAACAGCTCGCTCTCGAAGATCGCTTCGGGCATGGCGCCACAGTTCAGGGCGACGAAGGGGTGTTTGCGCCGGCCGCTGCCGGCGTGGAGAGCGCGGGCGACCATCTCCTTGCCGGTGCCGGTCTCGCCCAGCACCAGCACGTCGGCGTCGGTGTCGGCCACCGCGGCGATGGCGCCGCGCAGCCGCTCGATCCCCGGCGTCCGCCCGACGATGGGCGAGACCTCCCCGGCGGGCAGCCCGGCCAGCTGGTCGCGCAGGCGCCGGTTCTCCAGCACCAGCCGGCGCTTCTCCACCGCGCGCCGCGTCACCTCGACCAGCCGGTCGGAGGGGAAGGGCTTTTCCAGGAAGTCGTAGGCGCCGCGCCGCATCGCCTCCACCGCCATCGGCACGTCGCCGTGGCCGGTGATCAGGATGACCGGCAGTTCGGGGTCCAGCGCCAGGGCGCGTTCCATCAGTTCCAGCCCGTCGATCTGCGGCATGCGCACGTCGGTGACGAGGGCCCCCGGCCAGTCGCGGCCGAGATGGCGCAGCGCGCGTTCCGCCCCGTCGCAGGCGGTGACGTCGAAGCCGGCCAGTTCCAGCGCCTGCTGCCCGGCGAGGCGGACGGACCGCTCGTCGTCCACGAAAAGGACGGTGCCGCCCGGGGCGGTGCTGCCGGTCGTCATGTCTGGGAATCCCTGCGCTTGAGGCGGATGGTGAAGAGGGCGCCCCCCTCCGGGTGGTTGGCGGCGGTCAGGCTGCCGCCGAAATCCTCGACGATGCCGTGGCTGATCGACAGGCCGAGGCCGAGCCCGTCGCCCGCCTCCTTGGTCGTAAAGAAGGGCACGAAGATGCGTGGCAGGTCGGCCTCCGCGATGCCGGGGCCGCTGTCGCGGACGGTCAGCACCGCCTCCTCCCCTTCCTCGGCCAGGGTGATGCGGACATGGCGGCGGGGGGAGGCGCGCATGGCGTCGGCGGCGTTGCCGATCAGGTTGACCAGCACCTGCTGCAACCGCACGTCCTCACCGGTGACCAGCAGGGGGCCGTCCGGCAGGTCGGTGTCCACCGTCACGGAATCGCGGCGCAGCCGGGCCTCCAGCAGGGCCAGCGCCTGCCCCACGGCGGCGGCGGCGGAGACGGCGCCCAACGTGCCCGAGGCGCGCCGGGCGAAGCCCTTCAGGCTGCGGGTGATGGCGGCCATGCGGTCGGTCAGGTCGGCGATCTCCGCCAGATTGTCGCGCACCGCGTCCGGCCGTCCGCGCTCCAGCAGCACCACCGCGTTGTCGGCGAAGCTGCGGATGGCGGCCAGCGGCTGGTTGATCTCGTGCGCCATGGCCGCGGACATCTGGCCCAGCGCCGCCAGCTTCGCCGCCTGGGTCAGCTCGTTCTCGGTGGCGCGCAGCTCCGCCGTGGCGGCGGCCACGCGGCGCTCCAGCTCGGCCCGCGCCTCTTCCTGGAGGGCCAGCCGCTCCACGAGGTTGAGGCGGCGCTGGGCCAGCGCGTGGCCGGTCAGGGCGGCCAGCGCCACCACCGCGGCGGCGAGCAGCCCGGCCTGCTGGGCGCGGGTGGCGACCGGGGCGAGGCTGGTCAGGGCATGGATGGTCCAGTCGCCGCCGGGCACCGCGGCGGACTGCAGGAGGTAGCGCCGCTCCGCGTTGCCCTCCCGCAGGGTGATGCGGTCGGACGCCCCGCCGAAGGCCCAGGGCAGGGTTGGGATCTCCTCGGTCGCGGGGGCCGCCGCGGCGGGCAACGTGACCGGCAGGCGGCGGGGCAGGGCGTTGTAGCGCCAGCCCTCGACGTTGGTGATGAAGACGACGCCGTCGCGGTCGGAGACCAGCACCTTCTCCTGGCCGTGCGACCAAGCCCGTTCCAGCTCGTGGAAACCGACCTTCAGGACCACGACGCCGGCCGGCCGCCCGCCCGCCCGCCCATCTGTGCGGTTTTCCGCCACCACCCGCTGCGCCGTGTAGTAGCCGGGGACGAGCGAGGTGGTGCCGAGCGCGAAGTGATGCCCCTCCCCCTGTTCCATGGCCGACTGGAAATAGGGGCGGTAGCTGAAATTCTGCCCGACGAAGCTGGGCGAGGCGTTCCAGTTGCTGGCCGCGACGGTGGTTCCCGTCCCGTTCATCACATACAAAGCGGACGCCTTCAGCGTCGCCGCGATGGCCTCCAGCTTGCGGTTCAGGCGGTCCACCCGCTCCGGGCTGGGGTCGCGCAGCAGGTCGGCGACCTCCTGGTCGCGGGCGAGCACCATCGGCACGGCGGCGTGGCGCTCCAGCTCCGTGCGCAGGTTGGATTCGTACAGCGACAGCTGCGCCGACCCCTGTTCGCGGAGGGACTCGCTGGCGTTGTCCGCCGCCAGACCCGCGGCCACCGCCGCGGCCAGCGGCATGCCGACGACCAGCACGGCCAGCATCACCCTTCGCGGACGGGCGAACAGGACCGGCAACCGCCGGGCGAGCCAGTCGCGGCTTTGCGAAAATGTCCAGCGGGTGGGGGCGATCCTAACCAACGGTCCTCAATTCATGCTGCGCCGCAACAAGAGATCGCACGGAGGGAGCGATGTGCGGATTTTCGCACATGGATTCCACCCCTGTCGTGCGGATTCTGACCCACGCGCTCCGTCAGAGCGCTGCGATTCCTCACTTTTGTCTTTGGCACACCGCTTGCTTCCAGAGGGGTATGACGGGCAGGCCGCCGACCGCGAGACAAGAGCGGCAGCCCATTTCAGGAACGCCACGAGGAGACGACCATGCACGCCCAAGGACAGCCCCAGAAAAAGCCATTCTACACGAACCTGACGGTTCAGGTTCTGACCGCGATCACCATCGGCATTCTGCTCGGCCATTTCTATCCGGCTCTTGCGGTGCAGATGAAGCCGCTGGGCGACGTCTTCATCAAGATGATCAAGATGGTCATCGGCCCGATCGTCTTCCTGACCGTGGTCACCGGCATCTCCTCGATCGGCGACATGAAGAAGGTCGGCAAGGTCGGCGGCAAGGCGATCCTGTATTTCGAGATCGTCACCACCTTCGCACTGGGGCTCGGCCTGCTGGTCGTCAATCTGGTGAAGCCGGGCTCGGGGATGAACATCCAGGCCGGTTCGCTGAAGGCCGACGCCGTCGCCAAATACGCGACCGAGGCGCAGAACCACACGACCATCGACTTCCTGGTCAACATCGTCCCGGACAACGTCGTCGGCGCCTTCGTCAAGGGCGACATGCTGCAGATCCTGTTCTTCGCGGTGATCTTCGGCGTCGCGCTGTCCGCCATGGGTCAGAAAGGCAAGGTGGTCGAGGACATGTTCGAGAAGGTGTCGCACGCCATGTTCGGCGTGATCGGCATCCTGATGCGCGTCGCCCCGCTGGGTGCCTTCGGCGCGATGTCCTTCACCATCGGCAAGTACGGCGTGTCATCCCTGACCTCGCTCGGCCAGCTGATGGCGGCGGTCTACATCACCATGGCGCTGTTCGTCTTCGTCGTGCTGGGCAGCATCGCCCGCCTGTACAACTTCAGCCTCCTGACCTTCCTGCGCTACATCAAGGACGAGCTGCTGATCGTGCTCGGCACCTCCTCCTCGGAGTCCGTGCTGCCGCGCATGATGGAGAAGATGCAGAAGTTCGGCTGCTCCAAGCACGTCGTCGGCCTCGTCATCCCCACCGGCTACTCGTTCAACCTCGACGGCACCTCCATCTACCTGTCGATGGCCGCGATCTTCATCGCCCAGGCCTTCAACATCGACCTGACGATCTGGCAGCAGCTCACCATCCTCGGCCTGCTGATGCTGACCTCCAAGGGCGCGGCGGCGGTCACCGGCGGCGGCTTCGTGACGCTGGCGGCCACCCTGTCGGCCACCGGCCACCTGCCGATCGAAGGTTTGGCGCTGCTGCTCGGCGTGGATCGCTTCATGTCGGAAGCCCGCGCCATCACCAACCTGATCGGCAACGGCGTCGCCACCATCGTGGTTGCCAAGATGGAAGGCGAGTTCGACGAGAGCAAGGCGGTCGCCGAATACCAGGAGCACTTCAAGGAGCCGGCCCTGGCCCGCATCTGATCCGGGTCCGGCCTCCGGACCTTGGGGGTGAAAAGGAAGGGGCGGTCCGCCGCGGGCTGCCCCTTTCCCATTCCGGTACTCGGGCAATTCGGGTATAAGCCGGAGGGGAAACAGTTCGTCGTTCGGCAAATTAACTGAAATCAAGTTAAAAGGGGAGAGGACGTATGTCCGGCGACTTCGACGCGATGGCGCTTGAGTACCACCGGAATCCGAAGCCCGGTAAGTTGGCGATCGTCGCCACCAAGCCCATGGCGAACCAGCGCGACCTCGCGCTGGCCTACTCGCCGGGCGTGGCCGCAGCGTCCAGCGCCATTGCCGCCGATCCGGCCCAGGCCGCGGAGCTTACGGCCCGCGCCAACCTCGTGGCGGTCATCACCAACGGCACGGCGGTTCTGGGCCTGGGCGACATCGGTCCGATGGCCGCAAAGCCGGTCATGGAGGGCAAGGCCGTCCTCTTCAAGAAGTTCGCCGGCATCGACTGCTTCGACCTGGAGTTGAACGAGAAGGACGTCGACGGTCTGGTCGACACCATCGTCCGTCTGGAGCCGACCTTCGGCGCCATCAACCTCGAAGACATTGCCGCCCCCGCCTGCTTCGAGGTGGAGCGCCGCTGCCGCGAGCGGATGAAGATCCCGGTTTTCCACGACGACCAGCACGGCACCGCCATCGTGGTGGGTGCGGCCGTCCTGAACGGGCTGAAGCTGGTCGGCAAGGACATCGCCACCGTCAAGGTCGTCTCGACCGGCGGCGGGGCCGCGGGCATCGCCTGCCTGGACCTGATGCTCAGCCTGGGCGTCAAGCGCGAGAACGTCTGGCTGGTCGACCGCATCGGCGTGGTCCACAAGGGCCGCAACGAGGAGATGAACCCCTACAAGGACGCCTACGCGCAGGACACCGACGCCCGCGTGCTGAACGACGTCATCGACGGGGCGGACATCTTCCTCGGCCTGTCCGGCGCCAAGGTGCTGAAGCCGGAGATGCTGGTCCGCATGGCCGACAAGCCGCTGGTGCTGGCGCTCGCCAACCCGGAACCGGAAATCATGCCGGACCTCGCCCGGCAGGCCCGCCCGGACGCGATCATCGCCACCGGCCGTTCGGACTTCCCCAACCAGGTCAACAACGTCCTCTGCTTCCCCTTCATCTTCCGCGGCGCGCTCGACGTCGGCGCCACGACGGTGAACGAGGAGATGAAGATCGCCGCCACCCACGCCATGGCCAGCCTCGCCCAGGCCGAGCCGTCGGACGTGGTGGCCGCCGCCTATGTCGGCGAGAACCTGCGCTTCGGCCCGGACTACATCCTGCCGAAGCCCTTCGACCCGCGTCTGGTGATCGAGGTGTCCTCGGCGGTCGCCAAGGCCGCCATGGAGTCGGGCGTGGCGACGCGGCCGATCGTCGATTTCCGCGCCTACCGCGACAGCCTCGGCCAGTATGTCTTCCGCTCCGGCCTCGTCATGAAGCCGGTCATCACCAAGGCGAAGGCGGCGCCCAAGCGCATCGTCTACGCCGAGGGCGAGGAGCCGCGCGTGCTGCGCTGCGCCCAGGTGGTGGTGGACGACGGCATCGCCCACCCGGTCCTGCTCGGCCGCGCCGACGTGATCGAGCGGACGATCGCCGACATGGGCCTGCGCATCCGCATCGGCAAGGACGTGGAGGTGATCGAGGCCGCCCGTGACCTGCGTTGCCACAACTACGCCGAGGTCTACCGGCAGCTTATGGGCCGCCGCGGCGTGTCGCCGGCCAACGCGCTGAACGTCGTGCGCACCCAGCCGAGCGTCTTCGGCGCGCTGATGGTCCGCCGGGGCGAGGCCGACGGCATGGTCTGCGGCACCTCGGGCCGCTACGGCGACCACTTCAACCACGTCATGGACGTGATCGGCCTGCGCAAGGGCGTGAAGGTCGCCGGGGCGATGAACGGGCTGATCTCGCAGAAGGGCACGCACTTCATCTGCGACACCTACGTCAACCCCGACCCGACCGCCGAGCAGGTGGCCGAGATCGCCCGGCTGGCGGCGGAGGAGGTGAAGCGCTTCGGCATCGAGCCGAAGGTGGCGTTGCTCTCCCACTCCAACTTCGGCAGCGCGGACACCCCGTCGGCCCGCAAGATGCGGCTGGCCTACCAGCTCATCGCCGAGGAGATGCCCGACCTGGAGGTGGACGGCGAGATGCACGCCGACGCCGCCCTGTCGGAGGTGCTGCGCAAGGGCGTGCTGCCCGACAGCCGCCTGAAGGGCGAGGCGAACCTGCTGGTCATGCCGACCCTGGACGCCGCCAACATCGCCTTCAACATGCTGAAGATCATGGCCGACGCGCAGAATGTCGGGCCGATGCTGCTGGGCGCCGCGCGCCCCGTGCACATCGTCACGCCGTCGGTGACGACGCGCGGTCTGGTCAACATGACGGCGGTGGCGGTGGTCGACGCCCAGCTCGCCGCCCCGGTCAACGCCGCCCCGCGTCCGCCGGCGCTTCAGGACGGCGAGGACTGAGCAACCGGCAACCGCGGGGCCGGACGGCGCTTGCGCCGCTCCGGTTCCGCGGGCCACTCTGCCGGGATGAGTTCCGACGCTCCCTCTCGCGATGACCTCCTCAATCTGACGGCACAGGCCGCCCGCCATCACGCGCAGGGACGGCTGGCGGAGGCGGTGACCGCCTACACCGACGCGTTGCGGCTGGACCGCCGCAACCCGGCGCTGCTTTATGGCTTCGGGCTGGTGCTGCGCGATCTCGGACAGACTGACGGGGCCGCCACATGCTTCGAGGCGGCCTTGGCTCTTGATTCCTCATGCGTGGACGCCGCCGACAGCCTGGGCACGTTGCGCGCCGGGCAGGGTCGTTTCGCGGAGGCCGAGGCCTACCACCGCGCTGCTCTGGCCCGCTGCGCCGACCGGGCGCCGCTCTGGAACAATCTGGCCAACGCGCTGAGCCGGCAAGGCCGGGCCCCAGCGGCCCTGGCGGCGTGGCAACGCGCCGTCCTGCTCGACCCGGCGCTGCCGGAGGCGCTGTCCAACCTCGGCGGCGGGCTGCGCGACGCCGAGCGGCTGGACGAGGCCGAGCGGGCGCACCGCCGCGCGCTCTGCCTGCTGCCGGACGAGCCGCAGGCCAACAACAATTTCGGCCACGCGCTGCAGGCGCGGCTCCGCCATACGGAAGCGGCCCGCTGGTTCCGCCGTGCCCTGGCGCTCAACCCCGGCTATGCGGCGGCACTTTGCAATCTCGGTCTGGCGGTCCAGCGCCTAGGCGACGGGGCATGGGCGGAACGTCTGTACGGGCGGGCACTGCGCGTGGCGCCTGATCTGGCGCTGGCGCAGTTCAACCGCGGCTTGCTGCGTTTGGAGCGCGGCGAACTGGCGGAGGGGTGGGCCGGTTATGGCTGGCGCTTCGCGTCCGGTCAGGCGGGCGGGGCACGGCAGCCGCGGTTGCCCGCGTGGCGCGGCGAGGACTTGACGGGAAAGCGCTTGCTGATCTGGGGGGAGCAGGGGGTGGGCGACACCATCCTGTTTTCTTCCCTTTGCGCGGAGGCCATAGTCCGCGCCCGGTCCGTGGTGATCGAGACGGACCGGCGGCTGGTGTCGCTGTTCGCCCGCTCCTTTCCCGGCGCGCTCGTCCGTCCGCAAAGCTCCGATGCCGTGGCCATGTCCGATTGCGACCTGCACACGCCCATCGGCTCCCTTGCGCGGGTCTTCCGCCGCGACCTGCCCGCCTTCGCGGGCTTTGCCGGCGGCTGGCTGGTCCCCGACCCGGCGCGGGTGGCGCTCTGGCGGGAGCGGGTGGTGGCGCTCGGCCCCGGCCTGCGGGTGGGAATTGGCTGGCGCAGCGGGCTGATGACCGAATCGCGCCGCGCCGCCTACAGCCGGCTCGCCCAGTGGGGCGCGCTGTTCGCCGTGCCCGGCGTGGTCTTCGTCAACCTCCAGTACGGCGCGTGCGAGGCCGAGCGGGTTGCGGCGGAGGACCGGTTCGGCGTCGCCATCCACCGCTGGGACGATCTCGACCTGACCGACGACTTCGACGGGACGGCGGCGCTGATGGCGAGCCTGGATCTGGTGATCGCGCCCGCCACGGCGGTGGGGGAACTGGCGGCGGCGCTCGGGGTGCCGGTCTGGCGCTTCGGCGGGCGGGACTGGACCCAACTCGGCACCGCGGTGCGCCCCTGGTTTCCGGCGCAGCGCCTGTTCCAGCCGCAGGGCGGGGAGGACGTCCATGGCGTGCTGAACCGGATGGCCGCACAACTCGTCCGGCGCCCTATCTGAAATTTCAGCGAAAAACAATTCGCAACTTTACATGCATTGCGGTAAAGTGGGGATCCAGCGATCCATTCGCGCTCCTCCGTTCGGGGGGCGCGCCTGATGGGAGAAGGTGCCATGTCTGACGGAATGGCCGGCGTCAACCAGATGGTCTCGGACCTCAACAAGTCCGTGTCCGCCGCTGTGGAACGCATGAACGCGCAGCGGGAGGCCGAAGCCGCCGCCGCCGCGAACGTGCAGGAATTCCGCAAGGACGTCCGCAAATCCTCCGTCAACACCCCCGGCTTCGCCACGGACATGGGCGTTCTCGCCAAGAACGTGACCCGCCTGAACGTGGTCGGCGCACTGGGCGCCGACGACCCCGTCGACTTCTACAAGTTCCGCGTGACCACCAAGGGCGAAGTCACTCTGGGTCAGGTCGGCGACGAGGGGCTGCGCGTCCAGGTGATGTCCAAGTTCGGCACGGTCGTGGCCGACAGCGACAAGAGCACCGGCAAGAATTACGACGCCTTCAAGGGCATGATGCAGGGCGAGTACGAACTCGACCGCGGCGACTACACGCTGCGCCTGACGCGCGAGAAGGGGCAGTCCGCCAAGGACCCCAAGAACTACGCCATCCAGCTCAGCATGGGCAAATACACCCAGGATTACGACACGGTCGTCAAGGCTCCGAAGAAGGGTGAAAGCCCGTTCAACCTGTCCACCGGTCAGCAGGCTATGCTGGACGGGCTGAGCCAGGCGGCGGCGAGCCTGAATTCCATTCCCACCGGCCAGTCCGGCACGCAGAAGTTGCTGGGCAGCTTCAACATGTTCGTCTGATCGAAACCTGTTCTCCACCAAAGACCGAAGCCCTTTCCCCACCCATGGGGAAAGGGCTTTTTCCATCCGGGGCCTGCGGTCCGCCCCGGTCGGTAACCCTCCGTCGGCGCACCCCGCAAGCGGCGGACCTTTCGCCCGTGGGAAATGTTAAGCCAACGCTATGACCGCACCGGACCACCCGATCCTGCTCTGCCACGACTGCGGCGCGCCGCACGCTCTGCCGCCGGCCTTGCCCGGCCACCGCGCCGAATGCCACCGCTGTGGGGCGGTGCTGCGCCATTTCCGGACCGGCGGGCTGGGGCACGCGGTCGCCCTGGCCATCGCCTCGACCATCCTGTTCGTCACCGCCAACCTCTTCCCCATCCTGACCTTCGAGCTGGAAGGGCGGGCGCAGACGGCCACCCTGCTCAGCGGCTCGGTGGCGCTGTGGGACGGCGGCTACGAGGCGCTGGGCGTGTTGGTCTTCTTCGTGCTGTTCCTGGCGCCGCTGGCGCAGGTGCTCGGCACGCTCTACGTCGTGATGCCGCTCGCCGCCGGGCGGACGGCGGCGCCGGGCGCCGCCTGGACCTTTCGGACGGTGGCTCGGCTGCGCCGCTGGGCGATGGCCGAGGTCTTCCTGCTCGGCCTGATCGTCGCCTATGTGAAGCTGTCCGATCTGGCGGAGCTGGAGCCCGGGGCGTCGCTGGCCGCCCTGGTCGCTTTCATCCTGGTGCAGGTGTGGGGGGAGGCGTCGCTCAGCCCGTTCGAGGTGTGGGAGCGGATCGCGCCGCAGACGCGCGTCGCCCAGGCGGCGAGCACCGAACCGGAGCGGCTGACCGCCTGCCACGACTGCCGCCAAGTGGTCGCCGGGCCCGATGGCGGTGGACCGGAGGGGACATGCCCGCGCTGCGGCGCCCGTCTGCACCACCGCAAGCCGAACAGCCTGCCGCGCGGCTGGGCGCTGATCTCCGCGGCGACGATCCTCTACATTCCGGCGAACCTGCTGCCGATCATGACGGTGGTCTATTTCGGCGCCGGCCAGCCCGACACCATCCTGTCCGGCGTGGAGGCGCTGATCGCGGCGGAGATGTGGCCGGTGGCCCTGCTGGTCTTCTTCGCCAGCATCACCGTGCCGGTGCTGAAGCTGATTGGGCTGGCCTATCTGCTGTGGACGGTGCAGCGGGGCTCGCCGAAGCGGCGGCGCGACCGCACGCGGCTCTACCGGCTGATCGAAGGGGTCGGGCGCTGGTCCATGGTGGACATCTTCATGATCTCGCTGCTGGCCGCCCTGGTCCAGTTGGGCGCCATCGCCACCATCCACGCGGAGATTGGCGCCGTCGCCTTCGCCGCGGTCGTCATCATCACCATGCTGGCGTCGGAGTCCTTCGATCCGCGGCTGATCTGGGATGCGCCGCCCCGGCGGGCGCAGCGGCAGGATTCCTCCTATGACTGACTCGAATTCCACGGTAGAGCCGGCCAAGCCGGTGATCCGCCGCCGCCGCGGCCTGCCGCTGATCTGGCTGGTGCCGCTGGTCGCCGCGCTGATCGGCGGCTGGCTGGCCTGGAGGACGCTGAACGAGCGCGGCCCGACCATCACCATCACCTTCGATACGGCGGAGGGGCTGGAACCGGGGAAGACTCGCGTGCGCTACCGCGACGTCGATGTCGGGACGGTGCAGGGGGTGGCGGTCTCGCCCGATCTGGCGAACGTCATCGTCACCGTGCGCATGGTCAAGGGCGCCGCCTCCTACCTCAACGACCGGACAAGCTTCTGGGTGGTCAAGCCGCGGCTGGGCTTCGGCGGCGTGTCGGGTCTCGGCACGCTGGTCTCGGGCGCCTACATCGGCATGGACCCGGGAACCGGCAACGGCGAGGCGCTCAGCGCCTTCCGCGGGCTGGAGGAGCCGCCACTGATCCGCTCCAGCTCTCCGGGCCGGCGCTTCGCGCTGCGCGCCGACCGGCTGGGTGGCCTCGGGCCGGGGGCGCCGATCTATTACCGCGGCATCCAGGTCGGCGAGGTGGTCGGCTACGAGTTCTCCCAGGACTGGCAGTCGCTGACCATTCCAGTCTTCATCCACGCCCCCTACGACCGGATCGTCCGGCCCAACACCCGCTTCTGGAACGCCAGCGGCCTGTCGGTGTCCATCGGGCCGGAGGGCCCGACGGTGGCGCTGGAATCCCTGCAATCGCTGGCGACCGGCGGCGTGTCCTTCGAGACCCCCGGCCTCGGCGGTCCCGGTGACAACGGCGAGATCGCGGCGGAGGGCACGGACTTCCCCCTCTACGAGAACCGCAACGCCGCCAGCGATGCCCGCTTCACCCGGCGGGTGCCCTTCCTGGTGCATTTCGACGGATCGGTGCGCGGCCTGCATCCGGGCTCGGCTGTGGAGTTCCGGGGCATCCGGGTGGGCGAGGTGACCGACATCCGCCTGGATGTCGATCCGGTGTCGGGCGAGGCCCGCATCCCGGTCACCCTGAACATCGAACCGGAGCGGCTGGACAGCGAACTGCCGGCGGCGCACGACTCCGAGGCCGCCTATGCCGGGATGCAGGCGTTGGTGGAGCGCGGGCTGCGGGCGCAGCTCAGCACCGGCAACCTGCTGACCGGTGAGCTGATCGTGACTCTCGACCTGTTCCCCAACGCGCCGAAGGCGTCGTTGATCCGCGGCGGTCCCTATCCGGAGGTGCCGTCCCAGCCGAACGTGCTCGACACGGCGACCAAGACCGCCACCGACCTGATGAACGAGCTGGCCCGCGCGCCGATCGCCGAAACGGTGGTGGAACTGCGCTCGACCATCCAGAAGGCCGGCGCCCTGATCGCCTCGCCGGAGATCGCGCAGGCCATCGGCTCGCTCAGCCGGTCGCTGGCCGAGTTGGAGAAGACGACGCAGGCGCTGGGCAGCGAGGGCGAGCCGACCATCCGCGCCCTGCGCGACGTGGCGGAAAACACCTCCAAGCTGGTCCGGCAGGCCGAGAAGACGCTCAGCAGCACGGACGGGCTGGTCAATTCGTCCCGCCCGGCCGTCAACGATCTGCAGGGGCTGGTGCGCGAATTGACCGGGGCGGCCCGGTCGATCCGCGGCCTGACCGACTATCTCGAACGCCATCCCGAAGCCCTGATCCGGGGCAAACGCGGTTGAGGAATCCCATGGCTCTCGCTCTTCACGCCCGCCGCCTATTGCTGTGCGCCTCCGTCCTGGCCCTGCTCGCAGCCTGCAGCACGCCGCCCAGCCGCTTCTACCATCTGGACGCCTCCGCCCCGGACGCCGCGCCTCAGGACGCTGCAAGGCCGGCCGCCGCCCCGTTGCGGGGCGGCGAGGCGCAGCGGCGGGTGATCGGGGTGGAGGGCGTGAAGATCCCCGGCTATCTCGACCGGTCGGAGCTGGTGATGCGGGCGCCGGGCAACCGGCTGGTCGTCCGGGAGTTCGACCGCTGGGGCGGTCCCCTCGACGAGATGGTGACCCGCAAGCTGCTGCGGAACCTGGAGACGAACCTGCCGGGGGCGGAGATCGTCGGCCTGCCGCTTCAGCGCGACTTCCCGCTGTCCCAGGTGGTCGAGGTGACGCTGGACCGCTTCGACGCGGCGGAGGATGGGCCGGCGGTTCTGGAGGCGCGCTGGCGCGTCTTCGACCAGGGCGGCGACCGGCTGCGCCGGCTCGGCCACACCGCGGCGCAGGAGCCGGTGAGTGCTGCCGGCGATCCCGGCGCCGTCGCGGACGCGCTCGGCCGCACCCTGGACCGCTTGGCGCAAGATGTTGCAAGCGCGCTGCGCTGATCTGAATCGTCTGTTTTAAAACTGGCGATTCGGATGAAAATATTCGGATTCCGATGGGTTGTCTCAAATGCTGCGACGCAAAAGCGGCGTGTTTCTTCAGCTTTTTGACAGGACGTGCCTTGGATGGTGCCCTGCGTATTTCGCAGGGATTGATTGATTGGGATCAATGAGGCTGGGGAGCTTTGGGCGCCTACTGATCGGGCAAGCGCGATGCTTGGTCGGGCGGGTCCGCCCGGTCCGGCGCCGCGCAACGTGGCGCGGCCCCCGCCGGGGAGGGCAGGGACCGCCGCAGACAAACAGAGGCGCGTCATGGATTCCCTGATGTTCGAACCGAAAATCCCCGTTGCCGAAGCCGAGACGCCGAACCCCTGGCGCGGTTTTGCGCCCGGTTCCTGGCGGACCACGGTCGATCTGCGCGATTTCATCGTGAAGAACGTCCGCCCCTACGGCGGCGACGGCAGTTTCCTCTCCCCGGCCAGCGACCGCACCCTGTCGCTGTGGAACAAGGTGCGCGATCTCCTGAAGGAGGAGCGCGCGGCCAAGGGCGGCGTGCTCGACGCCGACACGGAAATGGTGTCCTCCATCGTCAGCCACGCCCCCGGCTACATCGACCGGGAGCTTGAGGTCATCGTCGGGCTTCAGACGGACAAGCCGCTGAAGCGGTCGATCATGCCCTTCGGCGGCTGGCGGATGGTCAAGACGGGCCTGGAGGCCTACGGCTTCAAGCCCTCGCCCAAGCTGGACGACGTGTTCCCGGCGCTGCGCAAGACTCACAACGACGGCGTCTTCGACGTCTACACCGACGAGATGCTGCGCTGCCGCAAGTCCGGCGTCATCACTGGCCTGCCGGACGCCTATGGGCGCGGCCGCATCATCGGCGACTATCGCCGGCTGGCGCTCTACGGCGCCGATATCCTGATCACCGACAAGAAGGCCCAGTACAAGAGCCTGGAGGTCGACCGCATCGACGAGAACACGCTGCGTCTGCGCGAGGAGATCACCGAGCAGATCCGCGCGCTGCGCGACCTCGTGACGATGGCGGCGTCCTACGGCTTCGACGTGACCCGCCCGGCAACCAACGCCTTCGAGGCGGTGCAGTGGACCTATCTGGCCTATCTGGCGGCGGTGAAGGAGGCCAACGGGGCGGCCATGTCGCTCGGCCGCGTGTCGAGCTTCCTCGACGTCTACATCGAGCGTGATCTGCGCGAAGGCCGTCTGGACGAGGCGGGTGCGCAGGAACTGATCGACCAGTTCGTCATCAAGCTGCGGATGGTGCGTTTCCTGCGCACGCCGGAATACGACCAGCTCTTCTCCGGCGACCCGACCTGGGTGACGGAATGCATCGGCGGCATGGCGCTCGATGGGCGCACGCTGGTGACCAAGGGCAGCTTCCGCATGCTGCACACGCTCCAGAATCTCGGACCCGCGCCGGAGCCGAACCTGACCGTTCTGTGGTCGGAAAGCCTGCCGGAGGGCTTCAAGAAGTTCTGCGCCGAGACGTCGATCAAGACCTGCTCGGTGCAGTACGAGAACGACGACCTGATGCGGCCCTACTGGGGCGACGACTACGGCATCGCCTGCTGCGTCTCGGCCATGCGCATCGGCAAGCAGATGCAGTTCTTCGGCGCCCGCGCCAACCTCGCCAAGACGCTGCTCTACGCCATCAACGGCGGCCGCGACGAGGTGTCGGGCGAGCAGGTCGGCCCGGCCTTCGCGCCGAT
>NZ_JACHYN010000018.1:0-8162 GCF_014192915.1 Azospirillum sp. OGB3
CGGATGTCCACTTCGGCATCGACCTATCAACCTTGGCGCGGCTGATCGAGGAGGATGCGATTTGACCCCGGATCAACCCGATTTTCCGGAGAGCCTCAAAAAGGAGGAATACCTCGCCCGCCCGTTCGTCAAGCGCCTTCCCAAGGACATTCGCGACGGCATTGACCGGTACGGGATTCGTAACGGCGTGCTGCTCTCGGATGCCCCCGCGGGCACAACCGGCCTGTATGTCGGAAATCAGAGCAGCGGCATCGAACCGGTGTTTGCATTCCGTTACGTCCGGCAGCGCCGTGTCGCTGAAGAGATGGTGTCGGAGGTAGTTTTCGATCCGGCCTACCTTCTTTACTGCCACATGCACGGCCTTGACCCGGAAGCTCCGGAGACGGCCGCTTGCTTGCCCGAGTTCATGGTCACAACCGCCAAGCTGTCGGTACGCGATCACGTTCTCACCCAGGCTGTGTGCCAGCGGTACGTGGACTCCTCAATTTCCAAAACGGTCAACCTCCCTGCGGAGGTGTCGTTTGAGGCATTCAAGGACGTCTATACGCTTGCGTACGCAACCGGCTGTAAGGGCTGCACGACCTACCGTCCCAACTCGGTGACGGGTTCGGTCCTGTCGGAAACGGAGGAGAAGGTCGAACCGAAGCCCGCCGTGGCTGAGGTGTCGGCTGCCGCACCGCCGATCACCACCAAGCTGCCGGATGAGCTGGATAGCAAACGCCTGAAGGTGAAGTTCAACAATCAGACCTTCTACCTGAATGTGTCTCGCTATACCGAACCAACTGGCCGCACGCGCGCTGTGGAAGTATTCGTCTCCACCGACAGCCTCGCCGAAACGGAACTGGCCACCGCAGTCGCCAAGCTGCTGAGCCACATCCTCCGCTTCGACGCAGATCCGATGGGTGCTCTCGCCAAGCTCAAGTCCGTCTCTGGGCCAGACGTGGCGTGGGTTGAGGGAAAGATGTATCGAGGTCTGGTGTCGCTCATCGCGCACAAGCTCGAAGCGTACATCTTGTCTCTCGACGCCCAGCAGCGCGGTCCCAACTGCGACTGCCACCAAGAGCGCCTAACAGAACCATTTCAGTACGAAGCGCCAGCAGATGAGGCTGGCGGCGATGTGGTGAAAGGCGGTGAAGATGTCGGCGCGCCGCTCGTAACGGACGGCGAGGCGGCGGAAGCGGGCGAACCAAGCGAGCGTACGCTCGACCACCCAACGGTGTCGGCCCAGGCGCTCGCTGCTCTCGATGCCGCGGCGGGCGATACGCGGAATGATGGCCCGCCGTCGCAGCGCTTGTCGGCAGAAGGCGAAGTCGTAGCCCTTGTCGGCGTGCAACTTGGCCGGTCGGCGCCGTGGCCGGCCCACACACTGGCGGATCGCCGGCACAGCATCGACCAGCGCCTCAAGCAGCTTGCTGTCGTGCCGGTTGGCCGACGAGATCCTCAGAGCGAGTGGAATGCCGTTGGCATCGACGAGGATGTGCCGCTTGGAGCCCGGCTTGCCGCGATCCGTCGGGTTCGGGCCGGTCTCCTCGCCCCCCTTTTTGCCGGAACGGCGGCGCTGTCCACCGCGGCCCGCTCCCAGTTGATGGCGTTGGCGTAGCCGAGCCGGTCGAGCAGCACGCGGTGCAGCCGTTCCCAGACGCCGGCTTGGTGCCATTCGTGCAGCCGGCGCCAACATGTCATGCCCGAGCCGCAGCCCATCTCCACCGGCAGCAGTTCCCAGGGAATGCCGGAGCGCAACACGAACAGGATGCCGGTCAGCGCCGCGCGGTTATCCAGCCGGGGCCGCCCGCCCTTCGGCTTGGGTGGCTCCGGCGGAAGCAAAGGCTCAATCAGCGCCCACAGGGCATCGGAGACGAGAGGTGCAGCCATGCCCCTCCCAACAGCCCAATCCCCGTTTTGTTAGGCGCTCCAAGTGTCCACTTCGGTGGAGGGGACGAGGATGGTCCAGGCCAAGGCGCAAGCGCTTCCTGGCGCCATGCTATGCCCAAGCTGCAACGAGGTCGCGGTCATTCGTGAGGATGGCTGCGAAAAATGCTACTCCTGCGGCGCAGGAAAATGCTCCTAAAAAATGACTGGCACCTTGCCGGGCTTTCGGTTGTCGGTGTCCGCATAACGTGAGAATGGCACCCCATAAGCCGAGAGTTTCACCCCCATAAGGTGAGACTTTCGGCGAGTGGGACGTCAGTGAATCACCCCCGATTCAAAGGCTTGTTCCTTGGTTCTTTGGTGGTTTCGAAAATGCGGAAATTCTTGTTTTATGCGTAAGCCGATGCGGGAATTCCCACCTTACGAGGTTCCCTTGTCTCAGGTTATGCCGTCGGCCGGGGCCTCTGCGGCAAGTCTTTCCGCTATTCCCTGTCTCACCTTGTGGGCAAACCCACATCGGTGTCCAACATGGACATTGGAAGCCCGGCGCTTGTTCGTTTGTTCAGTTTAGCCAGCTGTATCTGCTGTTGGGTATTCCCATCCAGGGGATGGGAGTGACCCGTTTCCATGTGTCATTCAAGCTTATTATAGCCCGCCACACCCGAGAAAGGCATCGATTTCCAGCGCCTTTCAGCGGCGCGAAGAAGGGGCCTGGAAAGGTAACTTTGCGGGCATGACGATACGCTCCGCTCTCATCAGCACCACTGCTGCCTTGCTCGCGGCGTCGATAGCTTATTCTGCGTCCGCCCAGCAGATGGGGCAGCCCGCCGGCTTCTATGGCGATCGGGAGCGCGGCTGGTTCTGGTATGAGGTCGAGCCGGAGCCAGACGAAGAACCCCCGCCCCCGAAAAAGGAGGAGCCCGCTCCTCCAGCGCCAGCTCCAACCCCGCCTCCCGTTCAGCCACTAGCAACTCCAGAGCCGAAGGTTCCGGCCTCGCCATCATTCGGCTCGGCCGCATGGTTGCGGGAGAATTTGCCCAAGTACCGTGACCGCGCGCTCGATGACCCCAGCGCTGAAAACGTGCGCGCCTACTACGTCGTTCAGCGGCTTGCCATGGACAAGGCCTCGGCGTTCACGGACATGGCCCAGCGCGTCGTCGTGGGCGATCCGCTGCTCGACGAAACCGGCCGTCGCCCAACCGCGACCTTTGCCGCGAACGAGATGAATGCCGTGGCGGGTGAGGCCACCGACGCAGAGTTGAAGGAGATCGCCCAGCAGGTCGGCATCTGGTTCTTCTACCGCAGCGATTGCGTCTACTGCGACAAGCAGGCGCCGGTTTTGGAGATGCTGGAACGCGCCTATGGCTTCAACATCACCTCAATCTCCCTTGATGGAAAGCCCTTGCCTGGCGGTCAGTTCCCGAACTTCCGGGCGGACACGGGACAGGCTGCAAGGCTGGGTGTGGACCGCACCCCGACCCTGGTGCTGGTCCGGCCGCCGGAAGGCATCCAGACGATCGCTCGCGGCGTCCTATCGCTGCAGGAGTTGAGGCGGCGAATTCTGACCGGCGCGCTTAACGCCGGCTGGATCGACCAGGAGACGTTCAACAAGACCCGCGCCGTGGACACCGGGCCAATGCTGCCCGCGAAGATCGATATGCCACCCGAGGTCGCCTCGGACCCCACTCAACTCGTCAACCATCTCCGCTCATTGGTGAAGCAATGACCAAAACCGCTCGCAAGATCGTCGCCGCGGCAACCGTGAGCGCTTGCCTCACCGTCGCCGCGGCACCCATCCATGTTCAGGCGGCTGGGCTGCAAAGCCAAATTGATTCGCTGTTCGGCAGCATGAGCAACACAACTCCACCTGGGGTTTGGGAAACGCAACGGCGCGGTGTATTCGCTGGTGGGCAGTTCACGGCCAAAAACCGCATTATGAACGAGAACTTGATCTCGTTCGTGCCACCGAGTTTCGAAGCTGGCTGCGGCGGCATTGATTTGTTCGGTGGCAGCTTCAGCTTTATTAACGCCGATCAGTTTGTGCAGCTGATGCGCGGTATCGCTGCCAATGCTGCCGGTTATGCATTTCAGCTTGCATTGGGTTCGATGTGCCCGGAGTGCGCGTCGATCATCGAGCAAATTCAAAAGAAGATTCAGGAACTTAACCAGTTCTTCGGCAACAGCTGCCAGCTGGCTCAGGGCATCGTTAACGACACGCTGGGTGCAGCACTGAAAAAGCAGGAAACTGAAGCGTCAAAGATTAGCTTCTCCAAGGGCATTGGTGACATTTTCCAATCATGGACAAACACCGGCGGGTCTGGACCCGTTCAGGATGTCGCAAATAACACGCCAAACGAATTTGAAACAAAAGTCAAAGGGAATCTTGTCTGGCGAGCACTTAAGAAGCACGCTGTCAGTGGCTGGTTTACGGGCGGCGATGAAGACATGCTTGAGGCCATGATGAACATCACCGGTACCGTCGTGGTCGGCGATATGGAAGATGCGGGGGACGGAAAAAAGGCGCCGCGATATACCGCCATCACCGGAAACAAAATTCGCTTCCGAGATTTAGTGAATGGAACAAACGGTCAGCCCATCCCGGTTCTTCGTTGCGACAATAAGGGGGCCAACGGGTGCACGAATCCGACTATGGGTACTATTGTTATTAAGGGCTTTCGCAAGTTATTGGAGGAAAAACTGCTCGATGGTAGCGGAGGCACACCGGGACTAATACATCGGATTGCCAGCAATCAAGGAAGATTGAGTGAGGCAGATCGAGCTTTTTTCTCACCGCAGCCTTACAACTTAGCGCCGATGATTTTCCAGTTGGCAAAAAATGGACGACATGGGGCCGTTGCCTTGACGCAACGCGCTATTCCTCACTTAGCCCATGATTTGGCCACCCTGATGGTGGACGACATGAGCAAAGCCGTTGATACAGCCGTGAAGGTCACAGATGACGCGCATGCGAAGGCGCTGAGTGCCCTACTACAGGAATCGCGCAAGGATCTGCGCGAGCAACAGCAACAGGTTAGTCAGCAAATCGGCAGCCCAACAGATCTTTACAGAGATTATTTGGTACTGTTGGACATTGCCGAAAAAGTGCGATATGCGGCAACCGGCGCCGTCGCAAGGGAGTGATGGTGATATGTGGAACATAAACAGCATTGGTGATGCCGCGTTTCTTGCCGAGATCCTCAACGCAGTCGCTATGATTGTCGGAACTGGCGAGTTTTATGCTGTTGCGCAGATCGGTCTTCTTCTTGGAGCCCTGCTTGTCTGCTTTCAGGCAGTCGGCGCGGGCGCGCGGGCAATTGATTGGCAGAAAGTGTTCCTGGGTTGGGTTGTGTTCTCTCTCCTCTTTGGCCCTCCCACGACCGTCACTGTCACCGATGCATATACCGGCCAAGTGCGCCCGATTGCAAATGTGCCTGTGGGGGTAGCGGCGGGTGGCTCACTGATTTCAGAGATTGGCTACCAGCTCACTCTGCTTTTCGAACAAGGGTTCTCAATGCCTTCCATGACGCAGCATGGGTATGGAAGTGCGCTGGAGGTGCTGAAGAAGGTTCGCATTACCACCGGTGATCCGGTGATGCTTGGGGCAGCAAACAACTTCGCTGGCGGGTCATCGAACTTCGCAAAATCTTGGGCAGAATATGTTGCCGCATGCACAACTGTCGGCATTAGCAGAGGGGATATCGATGCCGAAAAACTTTATAAGTCTAACGACCTTGTTCAGGCCCTTAAATGGGATTCATTTATGGCTACTACCAGACTGTGGATAAGAGCATCTGGCGAAGAGCGCTATGAGTGTTCCGAGGGGCACGCGGAACTTGTGCCCGTTACAAGCGCGGTCATTACTAAATATATGAACGAGGTGCTACCACCTATACTTAACGTCCCTCCTTTAGATGTTTCCGCTACGATTGGCAATGCTCTTCTGGGGCTTGGCGTAACGTCGGTTTCGCCGGAGCAATTTGTTGCCACATCGATACTGCAGCCTATTTTTGAGCGCGGATCAATTGCTCGGTCAGAAGAAGACCGGGCGTTCAGCTATGCCAAGATGATAGAGGACGCGAAGAACCAGCGAGCAATGTCATGGATGGGTGAGGCGTCTATGTTCCGAAGCATCGTTCGACCGATGCTAACCTTCCTGGAAGGGTTTACTTACGCTGTGACCCCAATCATGGGGTTCCTTGTCGTACTTGGGCCTATGGGCATATCCATTGCTGGCAAGTACGTCCTGACGTTGCTCTGGATCCAGCTTTGGATGCCAGTGCTTGCCATCGTAAATCTGTTCATCCACTTGAGCCTCACCAAACGGTTCGCAGGTCTCGAAGACTCTGGCTTCTCTCTTGACTCAATGAATGGCCTCCTGGCCGCCGATGGCGCCTTGCAGAAGTGGATATCCACCGGCGAGATGCTAGCCTCCTCGGTTCCAGCTCTGACGCTCATGCTTATCTACGGTGGCTCGGTGGCCGCCACGCACCTCGCAGGCCGTCTTCAGGGAGGTGACTTCATTAAAGAGGATAAGGTGGCTAGGGACACGTTCAACGCTGCGCCCAAATACCAGATTGCACCGGACTACACCGTTGACTCAAGTCGAGTGACGATGGCATCCGGCAAGGAGTCATCACTGCTCAACTTCAGCATGGGCTCACTCGCGCAAAGTCAAGTTTCGTCTCTCCAAAACGTCGCCGATGCAAAGACGCAAACGTTCGCTGACAGCCTTGGGACGACCATTGCTCGACAGGTAGCTCAGCAGCACAAAGACGGAACTAGCGACCTTTTCAAAAGTGGGTCAGGCTTTACGAATAGCGAGTCTTACAAACTGATGTCGAGCAGGATGGAGGACATCACTCGCCAGTATGCAAAGGACAATACGGTTGGGCAACAGCTTATTAACGCTGCGGCCATGGAGTACGGCTTAACCGGTCAAATCAGCGCGAAAACGAGCAAAGCTCTGGCAGCTCAATTCGGCGCTAAGGGCGTCGACCAGATGAGCGAAAGCACGGGGAGCAGCGCCTCTGAAAAGATCATAGCTGGGATCAAGTCGCAGTATGGTAGGGAAGATGCTTTGTCAGGAGAGTTGAAGAAGACCGCAGTGCGAGAGGCCGCCACAACATCGGAAAATTCGTTCACACAAAGCCTAAGTGAAACTGATCAACGAGCGCTGACTCAGACCGCGCAGCAAGCTCTAACCGCGCAGAAAGCCTACCAAGAGGCCGAGATGGCACAGCAGTCTTTTGGCAGCACCCAGGCGCTTGGAGCAGGACAAGCAGTTCAGAACGTCAATATGGGGCACGGCGGGAAAGAGGGGTTGGAAGGAGAGCTTCTGCGACACAACAAGCTTGCAGCGCGTGACGCCTATGTCCGCAACGATGCACGAAATGGTGGTGTCGTAAGGAGCGCTTTCCGCAATGATGATGATTTCATCACCTATGCGGGGCTCGTCACTCTGAACAACAATAATCCCTTAGGAAAAGCGGCATCTGCAGCTGAAGCGACAGAAATGAAGGCGTCTCTGTTCCGGGTGCTATCGAGTTCGTCGAATCATGATCACGGCAAGATGGGAGACGCATCGAAATTCGCCAGCCTGTCAGACAAAGAGAGGGAAATTCCGGAGATCGCTAGTGGAGTCGAGCAGCATGTCGCTAAAATACAACCACTAAACAGTGGCGCAGTGGGGCGTCCAAGCTCCGTGTCGATGCCGACTGAAGATAGACTTAAAGAAAATTACCAGAATAATCAGATGGACCATGTCGATGAGTTTACTCAAAGAGGGGACGTGAAGAGGGCGGGGCGAGATCATGAAAGGGTTCGCTTGGACGTCAAGGACGATGTTGCTAAGGGTGAGGCTCACTTCAATCGACCCTCTGTTATTAGGGGTGCCTATTTCTTAGCGCAGGGCGGTGCCGGAGATATGAAACCGATTGATCCTCCCCGCGCTACAGTGACGTTGGCGCCCCCACCGCCGTCAATTAACTCGACGCAAGGTGACGGCGGAACCGCTTCGTCGGCGAACCCTCCCCGCAACGCGCCTATGCCTGCGGCGCCCCCACCGCCATCAAGTAACTCGACGCAAGGGCACGGCTCCTTTGTTCCGGCAGCGGCTTCCGTCACGGCTGGACATCCGGCACAAGGCGGTGCTGCAACCGAGGCGCCAGATGAGCCGGTCCGCGGCGCACCTGCGCCTGCGGCATCGCGCCCGCTCGACAACTCGACGCAAGGGCACGGCTCCTTTGTCCCGGCGGCGGCTTCCGTCACGGCTGGTCATGCGGCACAAGGCGGTG
>NZ_JACHYN010000018.1:8260-112491 GCF_014192915.1 Azospirillum sp. OGB3
GGCTGCGGCCGCAGCGCCAGTTGAGCCGGTTCGCGGCGCACCTGCGCCTGTGGCATCGCGCCCGATCGACAACCTGACGCAGGGGAACGGCGCCTTCGTTCCGGCGGCGGCTTCCGTCACGGCTGGTCATCCGGCACAAGGCGGTGCTGCGGCCGCAGCGCCAGTTGAGCCGGTTCGCGGCGCACCTGCGCCTGTGGCATCGCGCCCGATCGACAACCTGACGCAGGGGAACGGCGCCTTTGTCCCGGAGGCGGCTTCCGTCACGGCCGGTCATCCAGCGCAAGGCGATGCTGGAGCCGCGCCGCTGCGCGAGCCGATCAGCTTGACGGTCACGCCTGCGGCATCTCTCCCAGCTGACATCCTGACACAGGGGGGTGGCGCCGATGTTCCGCCAGCGGCTCCCCTCACAGCCGGCAATCCGGCACAAAGCGATGCGGGAACCGCGCCGCTGGGTGAGCCTGTCAGCTTTACGGCTACGCCTGCGGCGTCCCTGTCGGTTGACATCCTGACACAGGGCCGCGGCGCCGATGTTCCGCCGGTAGGCCCACTCACGTGCGGTAATCAGGCGCAGGGTGGCGGCGCAACGGTTCCGACGCTTGATCCTTTCATGTTTGACAGCCAGACGCAGAGTGGCGGCGGAGCGAAAGATCTTTCTGAGTCGTCTCGGGCAGTTCCAAGTGCGCGGACGCCGGCCAGCCTCATTCAAGGTCCGCGACGCTGACCAAAATGCTATTCATGCCCGGCGTCGCGTTGCGACTGCCGGGCGCTTCTTGAAAAACTATGACGAGGCGGAAAAAGTAATGGTAACTCTGGTCATTCGCAGACGCTGCACAGCAGAGAGCGTCGCTTTTGGACGCGGGGAGGGGTTGCGTTCTCGACTTCTTGATGTAGGGTTGTCTTAGGCCGACATGATCGGCCCCTCGCTGTAGTACTCGGACGATAACTATGATGGATTTTTTAAGCAATATCAGACCCCTAGAGGTGCTCGTGCTGGGCCACTTCGCGGTAGCCATTGTTATGAGTGTAGCCTCCTGGTTCCGGCGCGGACGTAAGGCTCGTTCCCATAGCAAGGCTGAGTTTGCGAGCCAGATGCCGGTGGGCATAGACCACGCCTCTCCGTTGCCGACGGAGAATTTTGGCTATCAAGCCACGGGTGGTCGTCTGAGCCGTAGCCTTCTGGATTGAGCTACGGCCTGAGACCAACCTGCCCAAAGCCTAGCGCAAGGGCTGTTTGACGCAGGCGCACCGGACCTCTGCTCTGGCCGGCGCGCCAGAATCGCCCTTGTCAGGCGCGCTTGCCATGTCGGTCAGCAGCGACACGCCACTTCGGTTGGTCTGTGCTGTCAGTGCCGGTTGAATACTGGTTCTCCCGCACTTTGCATGAAGGCAGCGTTCACGCTGCATCGAGTGTACGGCTGCGCAGGAGCTCGAAGCCGGCTCGGCCGTACATAGTGCGCTTGACGGTCTTCAGTCGGTTGATCCTCCCTTCGATCGGGCCGGCCGACCAGGGCGTCTCCAGCGCCGCCCGCACGGCCGCCAAGTCCTTCTGGAGCCCTGAGGCGAAGCCCTCCAGCCATGTCCTGGCGGTGGCCGCCATCCAATCATCAAGAGTGCCCGTCCCCTGCTTGCGCACCAGCGCGGCGAAGCGGCGCGCGAGATCACGCATGGCCAGCAGTGTGTCCACGAACACCCAGTCAGCCTCCGCTAGCTCCGTCCGGTCGGCCTGCAGAAGGCGCGCCACGCCCCAGATGGACGTACGGCTCCGGTGAGAGCCGCCCTGGCGAGGTAGGGATCGGCGTCTGAGATTTGTGTGGCGCGTCATCGCGCGGACGCAAACGAGTTGTAAAAGTCACGGCTTCTCAGCGGGTCGAGGTTTTGACGGGGACGGAGCGGCGGCAGAGTTACACGCCGGCGGAGAAGGAGCAGATGATCGAGGAGGCTTTCCGCCCCGGCGTGTTGGTGACGGAGGTGGTGCGACGGCTGGGCGTGCACGAAAGCCTGCTGTATCGCTGGCTGGGGCTGATGAAGGCCACGGGAATCGCCGGAGCCGAACCGTCCAGCTTCGTCGCGGTGACCATCACGCCGGAGCCGACTGAAACCGAAACGCCGGTCGCGGAGCCCCCTGGACCATTGCCTCCTCCGGTCCGGAGGCGTCCGGCGCTGGCTCGTGGCCTACGCACGCACCGATGATCGGCGGCCGGCGAAACCCGGGCTGCCAATCTCGCGCCACAGCGCGGTGGCGTTTCGCTGACCGTCGCCCCAGCGGTGCTCCAGGTGCCGGGGCAGCCGTCGCGCAGCCACGCCCGCACCGTCTTGCGATTCAGGGCGCAGTTCCGGGCGATCGCGATGAACGTAGCGCCAGCGTCCGCCAGCCGTCCGACCTCCGCGTAGTGGGCGTAACAGGGAGCATGCGTGGCCGCCTTCCTCACATCCCGTGCCGACGGCTTCGCAGGCGTTAAGGCGAACGTCGGCCCGATCGCAAACAATCACCTCCACCCCAGGATGCGAGCAGCGATGCGGCGAAATTGGAGACGTTCCGATCCGGTAGCAGTTCCACCACGATGCCACGCTTGAGGTCGACCAGGGTGGTCCCGTAGCGATAGCCCTTGCGCCACGCCCACTCGTCCACCCTCAGTGCCGGGCGACGATGCGCTGCTCCACGGTAGCGAGCCGCAGGAGGGTGTCGGCAGAGACCGGCATGGCGAGTCGCTGAACGATCCGCTCGCCGGCTTCGCCGCCCTGGGCGAGAGCAATGTGGCGCCGGTCAGGGAATGGGCGTCCGGACTGCGCCGCAGCCGACAGACGACGCTTAACAATGCAGCCGAACGCGGCCTGCGCGGGATCGCACTTGGGAAAGGCGTGGCTGCTCTGTGGCTCTGATCGTGGCGGCCCGCGGTCCGCCATCTTATGCGGCCTGATCACCACGACAAAGCTCAACGACATCGATCCCCAGGCATGGCTCGCCGACCTGTTTGCCCGTGTCGCCGACATGCCGCAGAACCACCTGCCCGAGTTGCTGCCCTGGAACTGGAAGGCAGCCTGACCGCAGTACTCACCGGGTGCTTACGCCGGGCAATCCGACAACGCGGCTTTTCCGGTCAGTCTCACCTCGTGCGCGATCGGGTTCAGGTCTCGCACGAGAACACGCCGGCGGCCCACTCGGCAGCGAAATCGACATGGAGGGGCCCTTCAGAGTGATTGGCTCCCCGTAGTCCGCTCGCCGTGTGCCGCCCGGTTCCGCTGCATCGGATTTTCTGAAGGGCCAGTATGCAAGCGACGCTCACACGAGGACCACAATCCTCATGGGCAGTGATGACGGTCAGCACATGTCCAAGCAGCCAGGGTATTCGTTGTGAGAGAAGTGACGGCTAGTGACACGGCAGAGCAACATTGCCGCGACCAACCCAAGATTCGTCGGCTAGGGGAGGGCGAATCCACAAGGTCACAGCACCGCCAGTGCAACGCGCCGCATCCAGAAGATGGAAATCGAGCCCCATCGTCGATGGGAGAAGATGGGCTGTTTAATGATCACTAGGACAGAAATCGCCTCTCCTGCGGGACATTGACCACGTCCAGATGACGCCATTGTTGGCGGCCCCGAGCCTGAGCGATCTGAGTGCGTTAACGCGGAATTAAGCAAAAGCCGCCCCAAGAACACGCAATCGGACATACTGGAGTGTGCATAAGGAAGCATGCGTCAAGAGATGAATGCCCGGCTGCAGTCACGATGCGATCATATGTCGCTATGATTTTCCACCTTGTCGGCCGACGCACGAGAATTCGCCTTCTCTCATGAGCGGCGTCTTGGGCTTCTTGTTCAATGTCGTACTCGGACGCTGGAGAAAACTTAGAAGTTGAAATTAATACTTGCGTAGTGCCGAAAGATGCCTGATAACGCAATCGTTCGAGGTATCGAGCGAATCCAAAAGGCGTAGCGAAACAATGTTGCTGGTTGAGCATCATGACACGACGCCCAGCGAACCGGTTTCCCGGAGTGGAAGTCGGCGCCTGAAGATGGCCGTCGCTGGGATCGCTACCGTTATGATGGTTGCGATCAGTTCACCGGCTGCTGCTTTCAGCCTTTCCGGCACCGCCTGGGAGAAGGCTGCGGCAGCCGAGGGGATTGATCCCTACCTGCTGTTTTCAGTTGCGCTGGTCGAAAGCGCCAAACACGAAAATCGCTTCGTCCGTCCTTGGCCGTGGGCGCTCACGAGCCCGAAGGGTAACTTTTATGGTGGCGACCGTCGTGAGGCGGAGCGCCATCTTCGTCGCATGGATGCGTCCGAGCTTCAGCGCACCGCAATTGGCCTGATGCAGATATATGTAGGCGCGCATGGAAAGCGCGTTTCCGATCCTGCGGAGCTTCTTGACCCGGCTTTGAATTTGCGGATGGGGGCAAGGATCCTGCGCGAGAGTATTGCGTCCAAGCCAGGGGACCTTGCCTTTGGCATCGGACGCTACAACGCGTGGCAAAATGAACCAGCGGCCCGGATGTACGGGCAGCGCGTGCTCGCCGTCTACCAGCGACTTAAGCAACTGACCGGAAGCGGTCTTTCCATTTCCTCGCTCTGGATCGATTGAACCATGTCCGACAAGCACGCTAACGACTTTCGTGATCTGAACAGGCACATGCTGCTGCTGCTTCAGAGAGTTTCTCAAGATGACTTGGGTGAAGCGACAGCCCGCTTCGGCGTTACGCGTGCTGAGGCCGAATACATCCGAGATTTGAGCATCCGCGAGCTACAGGAACTTGCCTCGAAGTCCCTGTTCCTCTTCCAGCCGCGAGCCATCCTGTCTGACGTGCTTCAACAAGGCGAAGCACCGGCCAAGTCCATTGCGCTGCTGCGCTCCATTTCCATCAACCAAGCCTGAGGGCTACGATCATGAGCCGTCTGTCCCAACACGCTCAGATAAGCCTGGCGATCGATCTGATCTTGTTTGGCGTTCGCACCTCGATCGTCCAACTTCATACAGGCATCTCGGCGCCAATTCTTCGCGCACTTTATCGCGAGATCTACAACGGCGAAGCGCCGGTGTCAGGGCAGATGGCCGAATCCGACGGAGTGGTATGCACTCGTCAGGACGTGATTGAGGCCAGCCTGTTCTTAAATCTATACGTCCACATCGGGACCGCCCGGGTGTATCGAACGATCAACATCGAGGCTCTGATCCGCTCCTATAAACTGTTCCTGGAACTCCGCGCAGAGGCCGGCTTCGTTTGCCCCCCAAAGATTGGCCCCACAGAGGCATGGATCCTCGTCCGTGATCTCCGCATTCGCGACGTTGTATCCTTGCGCTCTTGCCCGTGCGGCTGCACCTACTCGGTGGTTCTCAAGCAGCGCTTGCTACCCCGTTGTCCAGCATGCGGCGCTGATAATGAGCCAACCATCAACTCCTCAGAAAGCCTGTCCCGGATCGGGCGCTCCAGCAGCACGGTTTCTCCTTCTCTCATCAGCTTCGCCGAGGAAGATGATATGCCTCTGAAGCCTCAAAGAACCAGATCGGCCAGCGGAGCCGCAAACCCATCATGATACTTGCCGAGTTCTGAACAGGCCGTGTGGGCCTGTTCGTAAGCGTCGTCTGTGGGCTGCCTTGCGGGAGGAGTGGGCCGCGTGCTGAAAGCTGGGCGTCGGCGGCATCGGATGGTGCGGCCGGCTCGGCATCGTGGCAAGCAGCGCGGTTTGCACCGTGGCGGTTCAGCGTATCGAGGTCAGCGCCGGCGGGTGGCGGACTTATTCGCCCGAGGAGAGGATCCGCTTGGTGGGCGAAGCCCAAGGCGGGCGCTCCACCGTCGCCGCGGTGGTGGGCCGCCACGGCGTATGCACCAGCCTGATCTATCGCTGGCGCCGGCAGCTCAAGAGTGGGGAACTGTCCGCCGAGGCGCCGGGCTCCGTGCCGGTTCATGTCCTGGAGGCGACACCCGCCGGCTTGCCATCTCCTGTGATGACACCGTCGGCGCCGGATCCGGCGCCCTCAGCCGAGCGCCGTTCCGCCCTGGTCGAAGTGGTGCTTTCCATCGGTTGCGTACTGCGGGTCGCTGAGGACATCGCCCCCGCCACGCTGCGCCGGCTGGTCGGCGCGTTGGATGCCCCATGATCTCGGTTCCCGCCGGCGTGCGGGTCTATTTGGCGATGGGCGCCACCGACATGCGCAAGGGCATGGACGGGTTGGCCATGCTCGCCCAGCAGGTTCTCCAGCAGGACCCCTTCGCCGGCCATTTGTTCGTCGTCCGCGGCCGGCATGGTCTCTCCGCCTAGGTCAGCGCCTGCCCGAGCTGTGGGCTGACCCAGCCGTCAACCGTGAGCACCGGAAGGCGCTGCTGCGTTGCCTGATTGAGATACTGGTGCTGAGGCGGACCGGCCGGGACCAAGCCCGCCAACCACCGGACCGTCGCCCGCTTCACCCCCCGACGCCATCCAGGCCGACTTGGCCGCCATCGGCCCGGCCGCCGCGTTGCTGTTCGCGCGCATTCTGGCCGGCGCCGATTATCCCGAACAGGCGGTGCGGGCCGGGATCGGCCTGATCCGCCTGGCGGCCACCCATGGCACCGACCGGCTGGGGCAAGCCTGCCAAGCGGCCCTGGAGGCCAAAGTCGGATCCTACCGCTACGTCCAGCGCTGGTTGGCGGCGCCCCCCGTCACGTCGGCGGACCCGGCCGGTGCCGGCGAGCACGCCAATCTGCGCGGCCCTTCCTACTATCACTGACGAAGATACGATGATGAAGCACGTCAACCACGAGCGGTTGCGCCAGTTGCGTCTGTACGGCATGGCCAAGGGGCTGGAGGCGTTGGAGCCCCTGCCAGACCGCGGCCAATTGGCCTTCGACGAGAGTTGGGCACCTTGATCGAACGCGAGGCGGCGGAGCGGGGCCAACACCGCGCTCGCCAGCCGGCTGAAACGCGCCCGGCTGCGTCAGACTGTCTGTCTGGAGGATCTCGACCTGCACACCCCGCGAGGACTCGATCGCGGTATTGTGCGCGAGATGGCCACCGGGCGTGGGGTGAAGGAGAACCGGCCGGTTCTGATCACCGGCCCGACCGGGATCGGCAAGACCTGGCTGGCCTGTGCACTCGGCAACCAGGCGGCGCGGGAAGGCCACAGCGTACTCTACACCCGGCTGACCCGCCTGCTGGACGATCTGGCCACCGCCCGCCTCACTTATGAGACTGCTTCGGAAACCAACTCGCGATTAGGGCGAAGACCGCGGCGGCAGTACCCCAACCCACTGCGCTAACCAACGTGCCAGTTAGCAAGTGGTGGAAGGCGTCCGGATCATCGAAGGGCGTCGGGACCGGCGCGGTACTCAGGAGATATGCGGCTTTGCAAAGCATCGCGGTGCAAATGGCAACACCGATGTGGAGTGCACACCGGATCGCCGAGGACATCCTTCGCATGCACGGGGGGCGCACAACGGAGGTCATGTTCGAGGTCCCTCATTTCTGCGTCTGAGGCGGATGCAAGCCATTCGGAAACTCGAGCGACTGGGGCATGCGTCCATTGTTTCGTGGATGCTCACTCCGAGGATGGTCCCACCCGTCGCCGGACTGGGACCTAACCAGGGGGAGGGGAGCGGATCATCTCAGCCGCGACACAGCCATTCGCGCGGGGCTGCTTTTCCAAATCAATCATTTTCCAAGCTCGCCAGAGCCTTGCTCTTCAAACGCCGCAGGTTCCGATCTGGTGCCGGGTCCGGTGTAGTGTGCTGGATCGGGATGGCCGGAACTCCAGCGCCCGCCAAGCCCGCGTTAATCTCACGACGTCGATATAGGCCTTGCATGGCCAGACTGCGGAGATACTCGGCGCGTTCTCTGGGAGGCACACGCTCAAGCTCCTCACCAAGCTCGGCGCAAGCGCGAGTGATGATCATGACGACTCTCATGACACTGCCGCGCTCCAGAAGCCTCGGGCGTTCGCTAAAACTGGCGCTTCGGGCAGCACGGGCCGGCTCTTGGGGAAGACGTCGCGGGCCGCCTCTTCATAGGCCTTCGCACCGCCGCCGACGATCAGCACGATGTCCACGGCTCGGTCATTGGCTCGGAGTTGCTGCTTCATTTCTTTCAGGGCTTCAACCGCTACGCGCTGTCCCGCCTTCTCCAAGTACGGCGCGAGCTCGACCGGAGTACCAAACACCGGAATCGTTGGCTTTCCCTGGCGCACTGCCTGTTCCAGCCGGTCCATGCCAGCGCTGCCACCATGGTCCTCCTGGATAAGGCCATTCATGGTTTCAATCAGGACCGACATTGCGCGCTTGGAAGTGCCGCTGCTCGCCTTGCGGATCTCGCCTTCTTCGATGGCGATCCAGTCCACGGAAAAGAAGCCGGGATCGATCACCATGATCCTCGACTCTTCGAGCGCCGCGGCGTCCTCGTAGGTGTTCAACAGGTCCAAATAGGCGCCGAAGGGCTGAGGGACGACCAGCGTTCTTTTGACCGTGATGGTCCGGCCGGCGGTGACCTGGTGCTCGCCCGTCAGACGATCCGAAAGGCGCGCTCTGAGGTCTTTGTCGAGGAACTGACTGACGGGAAGGCCAGTGATGAGCTGATCCACCGTGTCGTGCTCGCCCAGGAGAAGAGCCGCGTGGAACAGTGCGCGATAGGCATCGGAGGCCGGATAATCAGCGTGCAACTCGCGCACTGAGGTCTCGAGCCGGGCTTGGTCCACGCCGGCGACCCACTTTTCGCCGTTGACGTTGACGACCAGCGCGTCGGTGTCTCCGTCCGCTTTGCCCATCCGCAAAGGCAGATCGGACAGGCGCCCCGCACCGGCGGGCAGCACCTGCGTGACGGCCGGCTTGGGGAGACCGCTGTCCGGCACCTCTCCGTAAGCCAGCTTTAGATTGGAATAGCCAATATCAAGACCGATGGCGAACATGATGACGCAATCCTGCTGGTTGCTCTGGCAGTCCACTGTGTGAACCGGGAGAGACACGTTACCAATCTCGACCGGGGCACCGCGCCACCGAAAGGCGATGATTTTCGTCGTCTTTCGCATGTATCAGGCAGCCAATGTCACTGGCGGGCGACTGGCGGTGCACACAGCATCGGAGGCTGCTGCCTGCCGTCATGGGTATCAGGCATCCAATGTCACTGGCGGACGACTGGCGGTGCACACTCAGCATCGGAGGCTGCTGCCTGCCGTCATGGGCTTCCGTAGCGGCTGCTCGGCAGGCCCGCTCACTCTCCGGCGGGGCCACAAGCGAGGCAAGAGGACCTGGTTCCATCAACTTCACCATGGCCCCGACGGGGGTGGTCAGGGCAGTCATTACATGCCCCAACCCCCCTTTACAGGGCCATGAATCGCATCGATAGAAGCATTACCATCCATCAACTTCACCATGGCCCTGACGGGGGTGGTCGGGGCAGTCTTTATATGCCCCGACCACCCTTTATGTGTCCCACCCCCCATTACAGGGCCAGGAATCGCTTCGATAGAAGCACTACCATGGCCCTGACGGGAGGGGTCGGGGCCATCTTTATATGCCCCGACCCCCCTTTACAGGACCGTGACCATACTGGTAGAAGCATCATCGTGGCCCTGACGGGGGGGGTCGGGGCCATCTTTATATGCCCCGACCCCGCTAAGAAGATCCTTCAAGTCGCGGCGGAAAGCCTGGATTTCTTCTATGGCACAGGGGGGGTGGTCGGGGCATATGGTTAGATATATGCCCTGACGGGGGGGGGTAAAAATGGAGCTTCACGAAGAGATGGACGCACTGAGAGAGCGTTCCGGAGCATCGTTTCGTGACCTGTTGAGTGCGGTGATCGCATCGGAAGCAAAGCGGGTGGAAGCAGAAGCCCAAGCCCTGGCGGAAGAGTTCTACAAGGAGAGTGCCGACGTCCGGGCGACCATGCCGCCATCGCAGCACGCTCGCTACAGCGTGCGCGTGGAGCGGCGGGCGGCGGGAGTTTCGATCCGATGGATACTGATCCGATTTTTCGGGCCAAAGACGGATCGCAAGCGATTCGACAAAACGGTGCCTCGAGGCGGGGGCGCGACGTATCCAATGACCTCCTTCACCGAAGCACAAAGCTGGGAGAGGGCAGTCATTTCGTCGCTCGAGAAATGGTTTGGGCCGCTGCGCTCCCGGAGCAAGATGCTTGCGCAGATATCCGTGCTGGGGGCCAATTATCAGCAGACCGAGGAGAAAGCCCGGCGGGATCGGGAAGAATTTGACGCCTCTCTCCCGGATTTCTGAACACCGCCAGGGGGCACTTGCGTTCCCGGAAAAATCCGTAAGCTGGAGATAGGAGGCCGCCGCGCCTCCTGGATGGGCACTGCACGCCACAGGGGGAACGCATGTTGGACGCAGAGTTGGAGTTGTACGGCGACCTGTTCGTGGCGTGTCGCTTCCACGAGGCGGGGCTGACGTTCGAGCAGTTCCTGCGCCACCCCATGAAAGCGATTGCTTCGTTGGAGAATAGCCCCGCAGTGCAGCGGTGGGCTCGGATGCGGGCGGTGTCCGCGACCAAGCTGGCCAAGAGTGCCTGCGGCGGTCCGCCTCCGGCACTAGCCAACGAGGCTCGTCGTCAAGCGGGCATCGCAGAGCACGAACGGTTCGATGCTGAGGTGCGCCGCTTCCTCGCAGCGGGCTAGCGCCCCCTTGGATAGGTCCCCCTGGATAGGAGAGCCGCGATGGTACGCTTGGAGGTTGGTAAGGTACGGGACCGGGTGCGGGAGCGTGAGGACGCGGACCGCCTGCTGTGGCTCCGTCGCGAGAACATGCCCGCTGAGTTGGCCCGTGGCCGCTTGGTCCTATCGGAGGAGGAGGTCCGCACCAACCTCCCCGTGCCGCTGCTCGGGCGGCCCGATCAGGTGTTCATGTCGGACGCGGGTCTTCTGGTGCCGGTAGACACGAAGACCCGGCGGCTGCCACGGGTGTTCCTGTCGGACATTGTGCAGCTGTCGGTCTACGGGACGATCCTGAACTTCACGACAGACCCACGGGTCGCGGGCCAGGATGTGGCCGCCTATGGCTACATCCGGATGCCGACGCTCTATGGTGTGGTCTGGGCGCGTGTGGCATTGTTGAAGCCATCGGCGGTGGTCGAGCTTTGGGCGGACCACTGGCGGCGCAACGAGGCCCCAACGGCTCAAGCAGCTTGACGCCGTGAGCGGGTCCAACAACCTCCCTCCGTTCCGGTTCTGGGGCGCTGGGTGCGGAGGAGCGTGTGCTGGGCCTATTTGACAACTTTCCCCGTCTCCGCCGTTTAGCCCAGACAACGATGTTGGTGATCGGCGTGATCGGCGTGTGCGGTTTCGGGCTGCGGATTGCGCAGCAGGCGGGCATCGTCACGATCAATCTCGACACCGATCAGAAAACCGCCGACTGCGTTCTTCTGGAGCAGGCCTTCGAAGCGGCACGGGTGGACGCTCTCGAGTTCATTATGGCTGGCTGCCCGTCGGCGCGCTTGCGCGAGGTGCTGGTGCGTCGCGTTCAGGCTGGCCAACAGACGGTGCAGCACAGACTGCCCTGACCGAGCGCTTTGGCGCTGCTTTTGTCCGTTCGACTGTGACGGTGAGCGCTCCCGCGGATAAGTCCTTGTTCGTTATCGACAGCCTGTGCTTTATGTCCTTGGCTGCTTCGGCATCGAAGGATATGCAAAGGATTACCGCGTTGTAACGTATTCCCTCTCCCTGTTTCCGGGCGTTGGGTGTAGTGTTTTGCCAAGCCCGCTGTTTTCGCGAAGCTCTAACGGTTCAGCAACCAGCGGCGGCGCATGGGCGCACGAAGGCAACCCATTGACTAAAGACGACGAGATGCTCAAGGAGTTCCGGAAAGCGACCAGCTCTGATGCCTCTAAGGGCGTCAGAGAGATACTCGACTTGGTGAAGATGGACTGGCCTGGGGCGGCGAAGGCGATGGACCGATTGGGTAAGTTCCTGGGCGGTACCGTGACGGTCCCCGGCACCGAGGGCGAGAAGCCCTTGGCCTTCGCCGCTTACGAAAAGGCACTGACTGCCTATCAGGAAGCGCTGGGACAAGACGATCCGGTTCGGCTGGCGGCCCTCGTCGAAACCTTGCTCGCCGAGGCGGCCGAGGGGCTGACGAAGGTTGAAGTCGTCGATGCGATGGGCCGGGTGTGGAATCCGACTGAAGGCAAGTCGGTGTCCGAGTGGAACAAGGACGGAAGCAAGGTCGAGGTGCGAGAGGGCACTCAGCCGATGTCGAAGGAGGACCTCTACGACATCCTGATGACCGTGACGACCGATGGCACGACCCGGCAGACCATCGCCGAAGCCAAGACCTGCTATCCCGACGAAACGGTGCCGGCCCCCTTTCCAAAGGCGCCGACCTCCCTGCACTGAGCCCGGCGCACCAACCATCCTTCCGCGGCCGGAGCCTTCAGGCTTCCGGCCTTCTTTATGCCTGGAGTTCGGCATGAGCCACCGTGCGTCCTGCGGCTTTGTCTACCTGCTCGCGGAGGCTGGTGACGTCCTCCCGGCAGCCGTGAAGATTGGCAAGGCGTGGTGGCAGCGCGGCGAGAGGAGGGCCTTGGCCAGCGGACGCACCAACGCTGCTCTGGCACCACTGGCGCGCCGGCACTCATGCCTCCAGTCGTGCAATCCGCGCCGTCTGGTGCTGCTTGGCGCCTGGACGTCCAGTGACGAGCTGGTGGACCATCTGGCAGCAACAGCCGCGGCATCGTTGGTGAGAACCGTCGAGCGGCTTCAGAAGAGGCCCAATGGCAAGGCTGCGGACCGTGAAGCCCTTCGGCGCGAGGCGGCGAACACACTCTGGGAGGCGGATATCCACGCCATTCTGACGCCCCACCGGGAGACGGCCCTGGACGCCGGGGAGTGCATCGGCGGGAGCGAGTGGTTTCCCGGTCCCGGCTCACCCTCGTGTCCGGTATCCCTGTTCGACATCGAGGCGGCCATCTCGCGGTTGCCGGGGGTTGCGCGGCTGCCTGGGGTGGAAGGGACGCTGGCGGAGAAGGGCGGCTACGAGACCGAGCCCGGTCTGTCATCGTGGAAGACCGGTGGCTCCTTCGATCTCTTCCTCCTCCTGGATGGGCCATTCTGCAAGATGGTTGGCACCGCGTATGATTACCGGGCCGACGCAGTGGCTGGCTGGTACAACACCGGCAATCCGCGTCGGGTGACCGCGAGGCGTTTCCGCCTGCCCGGCGCGGATCGTTCCGCTGCCTACGCCCGAGCGGCGGCGCTGATCGAGGATCTGCGTACCCACTTCTGTGACGCCGGGCTCGCCTATACGGACAAGCCGTTTTCAGGCAGTGGTCGTCGGACATGGACGCCATGGCTGGAGCGTGACGCCGACATTATGGCGGCGCGGCTGACCGATACCGGGTTCGTCGAGATGATGGAGGCTCCCGCGCATCGCAGAGCGCGGACTTCGCGCTGGGGCGGATGAGCACTCCAGCCGGACGCGGTGCATCCGGCCTTCCTCGACCGCCAGTCCCTGGCGCGGTATGGAGCGCGATCCCCTTATGCGATTGGCTCCTCTGGCGACCGTCCTACAGCGGCTTGGCCGCCGATCTCCTGTCCGATCCGGCACGCCCCAAGAGCGGGCGGTCTCACCGGGTGTTCCACGATCGTCTCGTCTCGTCTCGTCGCGGCCCGTGCTCCGCTGGACGCAATCCTCATGCTTCGCCACGCTTGGACGGAGCACGTCGCCTCCAGGCCGGTGACGGTCGAGGATCTGGCGCGCGTCGCCCTCGGCTGCGTTGGGCTGCAGGTGGTCATGAGCTGGGGATCTCGCTTCTTCTGCGCCACGAGCCAGTTGGTGGATTCGCTGGTGGCTTGCTCACGCGGTCGCGGTGGGAGACGGTCAGGAGGTGGGCGGGGAGCCGCACCTCCGCGCTGGGACAGCCAGCCGCCTTGACGCCCCGCGTCCGCCTTGAACGCTGCGGGCAGCTCAATTAGAGTTGGCTCACTTCTGATGCCCCGCGCGTCATAGTGGACCGTCTGCGTGATGCGGCGGTTCTTCGAGCGGCAAGGTTCGCCTGGTCGCTCGCTCCGGCGTTCAGCCGGCAGGATGAGCTTTGGTCCTGGCCCATGTGGGTGAAGCAGCCTTGGCCTTCGGGCCTCGTCGTGGTGTTGGGCTTTGCCCTACCACACCATGCCGTAGGGTTCAGCCCTGCGGCCACGTCCAGCCCGGCGGACTTTAGCCGAGCGCGACACCCTCATCTTGCTCAGATCAACCCCGCTGGGGAAGGCCTCCTTCCCCTCAGGGGAGGTGTGTCTTCTGCCAGCCTATTTGCGATAGGAGTTCACACCATGGCTGACGCCAAGACCTACACCGCCGAGTGCAGCAGCTCGAACGAGCATGCCGCCATTCCTGCGGTGGTCGCTTTCAGCATCGACGAGGCCAAGGCGCGCGAGATCATCAATCTGGCCGGCTTGGTCAAGGAGCACGATCTGCTCCGGGTGAAGAAGTTTGATTACGCCGCCGACTGGCTCAAGACTGATCCTGCGGAGTCTGACGAGGACGCCAAGGACAGCGATGAAACCAGTGACGACGATGACGACGGGCCTCGCACCGAGTGCGATTGCCTCAATGTGTCGGAAGACGGTTTCTGGTTCAGCTGCATCCTGAAGCACACGGACACGGAAGTCTGTGGCGCCCAGCTGTCGATCCGGGAGCTGGCCGAGCACTTCGGCCTGGAGTTCTCGCCGCAATCTCAGCCCAACCGGATTGAGGCGCTGTGGCAGAACCACACGATGGTGGCCGACTTCGTCAACAGCTACTGCTGTGGCGCGGCCCCGGCTGGCATCGTACTGGCCGCCGACAAGGCGCTGATCATCGCCACGGAGGATCGCCGGGTGTTCTACCGGGTGTCCGAGGTGAACGGTGACGTGTGCGCCACGAAGACCCATGACCTGATCAACCTCGCCGATCCGGAAGCGGAGAGCGAATTGGTCGGGACTTACAGTGGGGAAGATGCGGCCGTTCAGGCGTTCTCGGCGATCTGCCGGGCGCAAGGCTGGACCGCGGTCCTCTAACTAATAACCACCCCTTGGGGAGCACGTCTCCCCATCAGGGGGCGTGTCTCCGCCAAGGGCATCATGCTCAATGTCGGAGACGAACAATGACCTACATTTCCAGAAGCCACGGTGTTTTGATCCCCGGAACGGGATTTGTCGCCGGTGGCGGGTTCAGCGGCATTACCCGCGATCTCGACGAGCTGGTCGAGGAGGCGGCGGCGCTGCTGCAAGATGCCTACGGCGCCGTGACCATTCGCTTCAACAGCGACCGCCGTTCCGGCGGGGCCTGGCTGGTCACCAGCACTGGTGGCGGCATTGGCTCGGATGCGGACATCGGCATCAGCGTGTCGCTGTTCAGCGTCACGCGCCTTACCCAGACCTTCATCAAGCTCTGGGGCGAGGCGGAGGGCCGCAGTAAGGTCCGCCAGCACATCATCGACAACCTCGGTGGTGATCCTGACGGGCCGGACGAGTTCACGGCCATCTACGCGCACATCGGCAACAGCGCTCTGCGCTCGCTGTCGGACGCGAACAACAGAACGGACGATCCGTGGCGGTGCTACCTGCACAAGCGCATGGGGTTGATCCGCGAGGCGCTGGACTTCGTTTGGGAGCACGCCCTGCACCCGCGCGAGTTCCCGCAGGCCTCGTTCAGCGAGCCCATGACCATCGGCAAGCACGAATGGCGCCTGCGGTTCGAACCCGGCGGCACCATCGCATACGAATGGCGCCGCCTCGGCAATGCCGATTGGCAGGGTCAGCGGCAGTGGCCGTCGTACGACCTGAACAACGGTTTGACGTTGGGGCTGCCTGCCAGCCTGAAGAAGCTGTGGGAGCGCGAGCGTGAGCGCGTCGCTGCCCACAAGAACCGCACCCCGCTGACCAGCGGGCAGGTGCCGCTGCTGGCGTAACCGTCGGCGATCACTCTCATCCCTGGCGGGGAGCACACCTCCCTAGCAGGGGAGCGTGGCGTCCTCGTCCAGACGAACAACTGGAAAAGGAATGACCGATGTCCAAGCGGCCGACCACCATCACGCTGACCTGGCGCGATGAGAACTACGGCTCCATCCACAGAGCCTCGGCGTTTCGCGTCGCGGCGGAACCGGTTCTCACCGGCGCCGCCCGAAAGAAGCTCGTGCAGATGTTTCAGCAGCACTTCTTCTCGTTCCACACCCGCCGCAACGCCTGGATCGCGGAAGGCTGCCCGGACAATGCTCCAGGTGACCTTTCCGGTGCGCTGGCTGCGGCCGGATACACGGTGGCCCACGCTGGATGCGTCCCACCCCCAGACCTTCGTCATGAACATGGCCATCCACACCTCCCTGCCTGGCTTGATTTTGCCCAGCTTGCCGCAGCCTCGGCAGGGATGACCAGCAGCTGAAGATGCGCCGTCGGGAGATCAGGCAGGCGGCTCAACACCAAAGGAGAACGATTGAAGAACAAGCGCTCATCGGTTTATATTCCCAGCCTTGCGAAACGGGCGTCGGAGACAGACGGTGGGGAGCAAAAGGCTGGACTGTCTCGGCAATTATGCCCGTCATTCATGGCCGGTGATCGTGGCCTGCCGGCGCTGCCACCATCATGCGGATCTGGATGCGGCGAAGCTGCTTATGCGCCATGGCTGGGGAGCACGTCCGGAAGATCTCCGGTTTCGGTGTGCATCCTGTGGCGCTGGCGGTCGCGATATCGCCGTCGGGCGAGAGGCTCTGCACCTCGCCTTGGACAGGAAGATTCCACCCTGAATCGGCTGTGAACCGGTTCACATGGTGGGGATTTCATATCGGGGTATTTTCCGGCAGCTCATCACCGGAGAACATCAATGCCAGCACCCACCGTGTTCATCGTGAACGGCCGGCGCACATCGTTGAGCCTTGAAGCGCCATTCCTCGATGCCCTGCGCGACATCGCCTGTCGGCAGGAACTCTCCGATGAAGCTCTGGTGTCGGCCATCGAAACGGCGAACCTGAAAGCTGGTAAGCCATTCAACCTGTGCAGCGCGGTACGGGTTTTTGTTACCTGCTACTACCGCGACGCGATGATGAATGCTGAACGCCGGCGGCGCCCGCCCCAGCTCCGCCTGGTCCACTCAGCACGCTTTGGCTAACCCGCTTCCAGCTTTGACGCTGGGGGAGAATGTCGAAGTGCGATGCCGCTCCACGGCACCATCACCGTTGCGCCCTGAACACCCAGCCACACCCCTCCACTCGCGAGCCAGTCATACCCGCGAAAGACGATGATTTTCATCGTCTTTCGGAGGCGCGTCCAAAAAGCCGACCACGCTATGGTCTCCCCGAAGCGCGCCGCACCTTGCATCCCAGGCGGTCCGCACTCTGGAGAAATGGCATGACCGGCATTCCCGGACTTGAGGCTCAGCTCGAGGAAAACACGTCTCAGCGCACCCCCTGCGTCCTTGTTCTGGATGCATCCAGCTCCATGGACGGAAAGCGGATTCAGTCGCTGAACGAAGGGCTTCAGGCGTTCGAGGAGGCTCTGAAGGCAGACCCGGTGGCGCGTAACCGGGTTGCCGTCAGCGTCATCTGCATCGGACGCGACAACCTCGCCCAGGTGATGACGCCGTGGACCGACGCCATGCACTTCCAAGCTCCGACCATCTACGCAAACGGCTCGACCCCGCTGGGGGCCGGCGCCCGCTTGGCCCTTTCCGAACTGGAGAGCTACAAGTCCAGCCTCCGGAACATGGGCATTCCGTACACCCGGCCATGGGTGCTGATCGTGTCCGACGGTGAGCCGACCGACGCGGATTGGGAAGACGCCGCGGCAGAGATGCGGCAAGCCGCCGTGGATAAGAAAGCCATCGTGTTCCCCCTCGCCGTCGAGGGTGCCAGCACAGGAACACTCGCGGCCTTCAACGCCCCGGACAAGGGCGTTTTGCGGCTGCACGGCCTCGCCTTCCGCGAACTGTTCGTCTGGCTGTCGGCGAGCGTCAGCAGCGCAAGCCAAGCCGCTGCAGGCACCAGGATGCAGATCGAAGCGCCCCGCATGATCTCCATCGAGACCTGACCACGATGGCCAGCCCCACACCGGCCCATCGGGTCACCGGGACGGAGAGGCCACCTTGGCGCGTCGTTGGCGCCTCGGTGGTCGGGCCGTCCCATGTCCATTCCGGACTCCCGAACCAGGACGCCTATGCGTTCGAGATCGTGGACGGATCGCTGGCCGTCGTGGTCTGCGACGGAGCCGGCAGCGCCGCAGCAGCCGAGGTGGGGGCGGGGCTCATGGCTCACGCCCTGCTGGACAACTTGCGGAGCATGTCCAAGCCGGCCGGCGGGGCGCCGGCGATGCGGGCGGCTAAAGCCGTTCGTGACGCGCGGCGACGCCTGGAGATCGAAGCAGCCTGTGCTGGGCGGCCCCTCGCCGATTATCACACCACCGTCGTCGCGGTCATCCTCAACCCTGAGGGCGAGGGCTTTGCGCTCCACATCGGCGATGGCGCTCTCGCCGCCAGCACGGGCCTCGCCGTCGACGGCGCCGCGGAGTGGAGGGGTGCGTCCGTTTCGGGACCAGAAAACGGGGAGTTCGCCAACGAGACGTTTTTCGTCACCCAAGACGTCTGGGCCGATCATCTGCGTGTGACGGCGCTGAGCGGCGTCACCAGCATCCTACTCATGACCGATGGTGCGGCCGGCTTCGCCCTTCATGCGGACGGGAGCCTGAAGGCGGGCTTCTGCGAAGTGGTGGATCGTCACCTGCGCGAGGTCACTCCCACCGACGGGGCTCAAGCGCTGGCGGTTTCTCTGTCCTCGGAAAAGGCAACCCTGAATCCAGACGATAAGACGCTGGTTTGGGCGCGGAGGTCCTGATGCAGCTGTTTCTCCATGACGGCTCTGGATCTCCCCAGCAGCCCGTCACGGTGCAGACCGGCCAGATCGGGGCGGGCGGCGCTGGGAGCGTCCGTCGTGTCGTCGGCGACGATCGCCATGTCGTCAAGCTCTATCACAAGCCGAACGACGAGATTGCGGGCAAAGTCGCCGCGATGCTAGACGCGGCGCCAAAGCAGGCCGTCGTACAGCACAACGGCGCCGATGTAGTGGAGCTGGCCTGGCCCAACGCCCTTGTGAGAGACAGTGCAGGGCGGTTCGTTGGCTACCGTATGCGCCGTGTGGACTTGGCCAGCGCCACCACGCTCGAAGAGCTTCTCACCCGTGCGGCGCGCAACCAAGCCGGCCACCGCGATGACCTTGGCTTCCGGCTTTTCGTTGCCCGTAACCTCGCTTCCGTCGCCGCCGAGATCCATGCCGCCGGCCACGCCATCATCGACCTGAAGCCGCCCAACGTCCTGGTCTATCGCGACAGCGGGTTCATCGGCTTGATCGATTGCGACGGATTTTCCATCCGCAGCCGCACCGACACCTATCCCGCCGAGATGTTCACCATCGAATATCTCGCACCGGAGGGACATTCATCCACACCCGGGCGGCTCGGTGTCGAGCAGGATGCATTCGCGTTCGCCGTGATCGCGTTCCAGCTCCTGAACGAAGGCATCCACCCGTTCCAGGGCAGACCGGGACCCGCGGCGCGTGAGAGCGACCCGACCGACATCGCCGGGGCCATTGTCGCCGGAATCTACCCGTACCGGAACGATCATCCCGAAACCCGGAAGGTGCCCACCGTCCAGAGCATACACCGGGGGTTTCCGCCAGCGCTTCAAGCCGCCTTCGACAGAGCCTTCATCAAGCGGTCGACGGACCGACCGAGCATGGCCGAATGGAGCGACTTGCTCGACGCGCTCACCAGTCAGGTGAAGACCTGCTCCGTCAATCCGGAACATCAATACCTTGGCGACAACTGCGCCTACTGCGCGCGGGAGCGGGAACGCACGGCCGAGAAGTCACGGCAACGCGCCGCTCCGCCCCCACCGGTCAGCAAGCCATCCAAACCGCCGCGCCCCCAGCCCGCAGTCCAACCAGCATCCGTCTTCGCAGCGCCGACCGGCGGCGCGGCCCGGACACGTCCGGGCACGAACCCCAGGCCATTCGTCGTGGTGAGCAACCAGACGCCACCCGCCACGGGGTCCATCAGCGCATTGATTGTGCTGGGTGGCGCGGGCATGTTCGTTCTTTTCGGGCTTGGATTTTATTATGCTTCTACTGATCGCTCCTCACCCTCCAACGACACGCATGTTCCGCGCTCCCGGCAGGTCATGACGGCGTTTGGAGGAGCGACGGTCCATTCGCCCGACAGCGGCGAGGTGCTGAGCACGCTATCCGGGGGAAAGCTCGTCCCTATCGCCGATGGCCGGTTCTGCGGCCTTCCGGCTGACAAGCCGGTGGGCATCCGGCTTCCTGATGGACGCGTGGGCGTCGTCTCGCTGGACTCGTTGTCCACCCGGGACGCCCGGCGACTGACCAGCTATTGCCTCAACTCTCCGACCGACGCGCGGCGCTCCCCGAAGAATATGCAATCGGCCGACATGGTTGAGAACGAAGCTGCCCCTGCAAAGCCCGCCCAGGAACGACGGCGTGGCATGCAGGTTCTGGTCGAGGCCGGAGTGGCCCCGGTCTTTGATGCGAACCGCCAGACCGTGATAGCGCGCCTGCCAGGGAACACCTTGGTGGACTTGGCCGATGAGAAGGCTTGCGGATACAGATGGAGCTCGTCCGTCTCGGTCGCCAAGGTACGGCTGGCCGACGGGCGAGAGGGCTTCCTGTCTTATGACTCGATGTCGTCCCGCGACCGATCCCGCCTGTCCACTTGCACCTGACAACGCGGCGGGGCGGAAGCAGGGCAGGCGACCACCTTTTATGCCCCACAAGGCATCGGTGCTGCATGCCGTGATCTCGCAGATTCGGTCCAGTGAGACCAGATAGGCCCAGGCAAACCGCCGCGGCGCGACGCGACCACAGGCGGCTCCTCCAAATCGTCACGTGCGATCTGGTGGCTCAGGCCACCATAGCCAAGATCGTCATGGTGAGGACCCGGTGCCGTCCTGACGAGGGCAGCGCGCCGGTGCCTTTGGCAACACACTCTTCGTCATGCTTCGACATCAAGGAGTACAGCAAGGCAATCCGAAAACATGCGCCCTGTACGATATTAAGTGTTGATGCGCCCTGTACGATATGACAGGATGGGAAGCATCCCCACACTGCATCGGTTCCCCAACATGCACATCGCCCACGCCCGCATAGGCATCACCAAGGGTAAGCCCCGGCTTTGGCTTGAAGGACCGCGCCTGTCGCTCGTCGCCTTTGAACCCGGTTCCCGTTTTCACCTCCGCACCGACGCCGCAGCCCGCAAACTCATCCTCGAACTGCGTCCGGATGGGGAGCGCACGGTCAGCAGCCGCACCCGTCGCTTCGGCGGCGTCATCCGACCCATCATTGACCTTGCCGGGGCCATTCTGGACCGTGTGTTCGGCGGCGCGGAGAAGGTGCGCGTCATCTACCGCGAGCGCGAGATCGAGGTGACACTGCCGCCGCTTGCGGTGGCTCAGGCCGAGCGTGAACAGGATCTGCGCGAGCGCCTGAGCGCTGGCCGCCCGCTGTCCGTCGGGACCCTGTGCATCGGTGCCGGCATCATCGACCATGCCATCCACACCGGTCTGCACGAGGCGGGCATCGCGACCGAAACGGCGCTGGCCGTGGACATCGACCCCGAAGGCCTCGACGTGGCCGTCACCGCCAACCCGGCGACCAGGGGCTGCCGGATGAGCATTGAAGCGAGCCTCGACGAGATCGAGCCCGAGATCATGCCGAAGCTTTCCGTCCTCCTGGCCGGGCTGCCTTGCACAGCGGCGAGTGTCGCCGGACGGGCGCGCAAGCGCCTTACCATGCCGGAAGCGGACGAGCAGGCAGGGCACCTTTGCCACGCATACCTCACGCTTCTGCGCGCATCCGCTGCCGCGGTCACCGCGATCGAGAATGTGCCGCAATACTCCTCCACCGCTTCCGCCGCGATTATCCGCACGCAGCTTAAGCGCCTGGGGTACCGGGTTTTTGAAGTCCCGCTTTTCGGGCTGGATTTTGGAGCCATCGAAGCCCGTCGGCGTTGGACGCTGATCGGCATCAGTGAGGGGCTGGCGCCGGAGGCCTTCGTGGTGCCGGCGGAACCCGGTCCGGCCCGCCGGCTGGGGGACATCCTTGAAGATGTGCCCCCAGGCGACCCGCGCTGGCAGGATCATGCCTATCTGGACCGGCACGCCGAGGCACAGGCCGCCAAGGGGAACAGCTTCAAACGCAACATCGTGACCGTCGACAATGCCACCGTCGGTACGATCGGGCGGTCATACTGGAAACACAGAACCAGCGAACCGTCCATCCGAGCACCTCACGACCCGGCGCTGTCCCGATTGCTCACCCCGGCGGAGCACGCTGCGGTCAAGTCCATCCCCGACGATCTCGCCGCCGCCATCATCGAGGGCCGCTCCGCCACCGCCGCTCACGAACTGCTGGGGCAGGGCGCCGTTTGGAGTTGCTTCCGCGCTCTTGGCCGGGCTCTCGGAAAGGTGCTCGCACCGCTGGCCACGGCCAACTTAGTGCCTCTCACGCCCAGGCTCCAGGCGCCGCGCTCACCGCTTCGCCGCACGGCTCGCCCCACCAAGCCGGCTGCCGACTGCGGCCAGCTTGCGCTCGCTCTGTGAGGGAGAGGATCATGCCGTTTTCTCCGAATTCCATCTCCGACGCCGGCTGGAAGACCGTTGAAGAAGCCCGGGCAAAGCTCGGGCTCCCCGACGCCGACGCGCTCTACAAGCAACTCGAGCGCTCCGTGCACCGCCTTCAGGCGCTGCTTGACGGCGCCGGCGGGCGCCGCTTCACCCTCACCCTTCCATGGCCGGGGGAAAGTCGCTGGTACATCTTCATGGGCTTCTGCGACCCAATGGTGCCCGCAAGCGAGATGGTGTCGGTGACGCTGGACGATTTGCTGGAGCCGCGCACCAAACTCGTCGAGCACCTTGTGGCTCTTGGCGAAGCCATCCTGCAGGCCACTCAGGTCGCTCCGGCTTCTCAGACATCCATCCCGCCGGCCAAAGCCGCATCCGCGCCCCAGAGGGCCTCGCAGCGCGCGCAAGCCAACATCAAGCCGGTGTCGCGTCCGATCGCTGCGGTGGAGCCTTCCGTGGCGTCGATGATGAACACCAGCCAGTTCGCTCTTGCTCTGTGAGGAATCGACCCATGAAAAGCCGCACCACGCAGAGCCAGCTTTTGCTTCCCCTGCTTGAAGTCCTTGAGGATGCCCCCAGAGGCATGACCGCGGCACAGGCCGTGAGCGCTGTCGCCGACCATCTGAACCTGTCCGAGGAGCGCCGCCGGGAAACCATCGAACTGCCCTCCGGCACCTACCGCTCGCTCGACCGGGATATCCGATGGTGCCGTCAGAAGGCCGTCCTCGCCGGGCACGTGGACGGGTCGGTCAGGAACCTCTGGCGTCTCACGCCGAAGGGCAAACGAGACCTTCGCTTCGCCATGCCCGGCATCGTGGTCACGGTCTTCGAAACGGCGAATGGCGCGGCGGTCTGGGCACAGGCCGAAAGCGCGTTCGGCCACATCGAGGATCGATCCCTCAATTTGATCTGTACGAGCCCACCGTATCCGATCCGCACGGTCAAGGACTACCAGACGGTAGACGATGTCGGCTCGTATCTGGATTGGCTGACCGGGCTTGCCCGCGAGTTCCATCGCTGCCTCACACCCGATGGCTCGCTGATCCTGAACCTCGGGGATGCATGGCAACCGGGTAGGCCGACGCTCAGCCTTTATCAGGAGCGCCTCATCCTGAAGCTAGTGGACGATCTCGGCTTCCACGTCGCCCAGCGCTGCCATTGGCATAACCCGGCGGCCCTGCCATCGCCAGCGCAGTGGGTCACGGTCAAGCGGGTCCGGCTGGCGCAGAAGGTGGAAAGCCTCTGGTGGCTGTCCCGGTCGGACTCCCCGAAGGCCAACAACCGACACTGCCTCCAGCCGTACAGCGAAGCCATGCAGAACCGCTTGGCGAAGGGGGGCGAGAAGGGAGCCGCGCGGCCGTCCGGGCACGTCCTGGCTCAAGGCGCCTTCGGGGCCGACAACGGGGGAAGCATCATGTCAAACCTCGTCATCGCCCCCAACACCGCCTCGAACAGCCCCTACCAGCGCTACTGCCGCGACCATGGGCTGCCCGCTCATCCTGCGCGCTTCCCCGACGCGATCGTCGAGCCGTTCATCAAGCTCACCACGGATCCAGGGGACACGGTGTGCGACCCCTTTGCGGGCAGCCTCACGACGGCGGCCGTCGCAGAGCGCCTGCAGCGCCGGTGGATCGCCATCGAGCAGAGCCTGACCTACCTGCGGGGTGGCGCTGGCCGGTTCGAGCCCGATGGGCTCCACGTCGCCGCATGATACGGAGGGAACCATGAAGGCCCGTGGCATTCTCAACGGTCCGCGCTCTCGAGTGTCTGTTTCTGACGCCGGAGCGCAATGTCCCTCCTTCCCATGGCGTCTAACCTGCACCGGCTTTGGCGGGAACTTGAAGCGCCGCTTTGCCAATCCCGTCGCCGCGGTGGAGCGCGCCCGCCGAGTGGCGCGCACCCTGCGTGCCGATGGTGCCTCTGTCCTCGTGGAGATCGCCGATGCTGCCCGCTCGTAACGTCCACTCCCAGACGACCGCAACCAGCTTCGTTCCGCCGCAGCCGCCGCAGCCGTCGGCGCTGGCGCAGGTCCTCCCATTCCGCCGACCGATCCGCTGGTCTGCGCCGCGCCTTGACGATCTTGCCCGCCTCGCCCTCGATCTGGCCCGGGAGGACAAGGTAACCTTCACCGCCCACGCCTTCAGTGACCGCATGTCGGAGCGCGACATCGGTGAAGTCGAGGCTCTGGAGATCATCCTCAGGGGCACTCCCTACAAGTTTGAGGCCGGCGCCGCCGCCGGCGAATGGCGGGTGAACTTCAGCCGCCGGGTCGGTGGCCGCGACGCCGCGGTGGCTGTGAGCCTGGCGCAGGGACGTCTTCAAGCCAAGGTGGTCACAGTCATGTGGCTCGACCGCCGATAGCCCACCCCCTGGTTAGGCCATTCCGCGCCCGATCGCGGTGACGCACCGAAAGACGGTGAAAAGCATTGCCTTTCAGCGGCGCGGCGGCGGAGGCGACGCTGCTAGATTCCCCCCGGAAAACAGACGGGGGCTCCATGCGTTCGGGATCAACACTCCGCAGCGTCGACGTCGCAGAGCGGGCATTTCCGACGGACCTGCGGCAGACGATCGCCGAGGCGGAGGAGCGCTTCGGAAAGGACACCGCGGACGTGGGGGCCTACACCGAGCGCGTCGGCATGCTGGTCGAGGCCTTCGGCGTTCATGCCGGATTGGATCATGCGACGGTCACCCGTTGGGCCCACGCTGCATGTCTGCATGACGTCGGCAAGCTGTGGCTTCCTGCCGATATCCTCCTGAAGACCGGCCCTTTGTCGGAGGGTGAGCGCCAGGTGCTTCAGCACCACACCATGCTGGGCTATCTGCGGCTCCGCCGTGTGAGTGATCTGGCCGCCTCCATGGCGCTGACACACCATGAGAACTTCGACGGCAGCGGTTACCCTCGGCACCTCGCCGGCTCGGACATCCCGCTGGCCGGTCGCCTTGTGCGCCTCCTGGACGTGTACGATGCGCTGCGATCGCAGCGGCCTTACAAGCCCGCTCTGAGCCATGACGAGACCGTCTCAATCATGCTGCAAGGCGATGGGCAGGTGCAGCCCACGATGTTTGACCCGAAGCTGCTGAACATTTTCGTCCATCACCACCGCTCGATCGAGGCCAGCTACGGCTGAGGTGGCGGACCTGACCTGTCCAAAGGCCTGCGAGAAACCTGAACCTTTTAGGCAATTTCCTTGCCCTGTATATTGATGAGGATGTGACATGGAATCGAAAGAGGCGATTTTAGCGGCCTATACGCGGCTCCAGACCCAGTTCGACCTGGGCGATCTCGCGATCATGAGCCAGTCCATCACCTTCGACAAGGTACAGACGCTGTTCACCACCTTGATGGTGCTGTCGGCAGTCTGTGCTTTCCTCAGCGCCAGCTCCGAACCCAACCCGCGCCGCAATTCCTTCAACTTCTTCGGACTGAATGTTTGGCACGCCCTGACGCTCGCCCTGCTGCTGGTCACCGGCTTCGGGCACTATCAGATCTCGTGGGGGCTCATTCTGTTACCTTCGGCCATCTGGTTCGCAGTCGGCTTCGGTTATCTCACGGGCAGCGCGCTCGCAGCCATGTGCGGTCACCGGGAAGAGCACCTCGCCGAGGCCGTGGCCGCCGGCATCAAGATGGCGCATTTCGAAGAGCAGCGCGACCATCTGCCCGAGCTGGAACAGCAACTGGTGAAGGCGCGGGCCACTTGGGCGAAGCACAGCCCCTTGGTCCTCCTGGCTGACCCTGAAAAGCCCACAGGCGTCGAGCGCTTGTACCGTTCCTGGAAGAAGCTGGAGAGCTGGAAGCGGTTGGCCATCGCTCTGATCGCCCTCGGCTTGGCAGCCATGAACGTCATCGACGGCCATGAGGAGTCGGTCATCGTCATGCTCATCGTGGTGGGCGTCCTGGTTGCCGCTACGGTCGCTGGCGGTTCCATTACCCGGAAGGCCGATGCGGTTCGGGCCTTCCGGGCTGCCGGGTCGCAAGCCTCCGCAGCGGCCGGGTAATGATCAATGCCAGCGGGGAACGTCTATCCGCTGAACGCTATGAGGCGGACCATCCATGGTCCGCCTCGGCTCGTCAGCAAAGTATCTGTCACGAACGATATCTTCTCTTTGTCCGTTTGGGACCGAACTAACAGTGATTAGCAAGCTAATTTTTACCGTTCAACCCGCGCTCAGCCGGGAACTTGCTGAGACTGGCCCTTGTTGCTCTGGTTCGCCGTGCCGGCTCTGGCTCCAGCGATCAACCCGCGCTCGGGACGCGCCGGTTCGTCTTCCAAGCCAGCTGCGATGCGCCTCCCGGCCACGGTGGCGGTGAACCAAGGCATGGGCATCGTCATAAACGTTCTCCAGTGTTTCCCAGCAGCGGGCGTTGGTTGGACGATCAGGCGCCCGGCTGGGCGGTGGTGGTCACAGTGGGCCAGCACGCCTTGCAACGCATCCGATCGGTGATGTTGGCTTCGTTGACTTTCTCGGCGAACGTTGCTGCGCCACGAAGGTAGCGGCACGCAGGGTCGCGGTGAAGCTTGGCGGTACCGAGCTGCTGGCGGAGACTAATGGTGTGGTGGACGGTCAGCATGGCGGCTCTCGGGGCGTCGGGGGTATTTCGGAGATCAGGCGATCAGCTCAGCGCTGATGCGGCCGGAGCGGGGTTTGATCTTCGAGTTCGGCAGGTTGATGGCATAGGCGATGGCGTCGGCGGCCGACCGCTCGGACGGAACGCGAACCATCTCGGACCCGCCGTCTCCATCGTTGATCAGCCAGAGGCTGTAGCCTCCCCAGGCGGCTGGGTCGGGTTTCGGGGCGAGCAGATTGAGGCTCATGGGAGCGATCCTTCGGGCGATCTCTTCAACCATGACTTATTCCTAATGTAGTCTCTCTCTAAACTAACAGCCGCAAGATGTTCAGAGATATCATCAGACAATTCCTTGCTAAGTACAGCAAGTTGGCCCAGAACATTATAATCTATTGGCGGCAAATCATTGCCATGAGCCGCTATAACAAACTTGGTTGGAGATCCAGGATCAATCGGCTTTGATGCATCAATTACAAACAGCCCATGGGCAATTTGGTTTCTAACCTGTGTCAATGCTATTGCGCGTCTAAATAAATCATGCAGCTTTGCGTATATATTTTTTAGAACATCATGCTCTGCGCTATTAGAATGTCGTTCATTCAGTCCATTGCATAATTGTTCGAGGCGTTTAGCAAGTGTCTTTTTCGTCCATGTATTCGTCAGCGGACGTTCGAGAACGTCACGCTGGCAAGAGAGCGTCATATGATCAATTTCATTCATCCGCAAAATGAACAGCCCAATTAAATAAGCGGATTTATCTCTATCCATATCGAGGTTACCTCGTTGATCAGTCAGGCGGTTACTGGATTGGTCAGGCGGATTGCCTCGCGGCGGACCAGCATGTGCTTCTGGGGCTTCAGAGGACCCCGTGCTCAACAAGGACGACCGCAATCCTTTCGGCTTGTAGTGCCTTGTGCTCCGCCAGTTCCGCGGCCAGTTCCATGATCAGGCTGAGGTAGTCAGCGAGGATGCTCCTGGCACGCTCAAGCGCTTCCGTCCTAACAGTTTCGTCCCGGAGTAACGGATTGCCGCTGCCGCACCAAGTACACCACTCGACAGCCGCCTCATCGGATACATAGCGGCCCTCAGTTCGGGCTGTTTGTAGATCGGCATCGGTGCTCGGCATCCATGGAACAGATCCTGCGTAGCCGAAATACCGTTCAATCCGTTCGCCGTCGGGGCATGGGGGAAGTCGTCCTTCTCTCACCGCCAGTTCAACAGCTGCAAAGCCGCCAAAAAACGACGCGGCCCCATTAACCCATCCGGATCGGTCTGTAGGTCGGTTACCGCCGGTTGCGTGCGCCTTGCCGAGCCATTCACCGCTTTCAGTTCGATATACCTCGCACCCGGCTGTGGTTTGGTTCAAGACCATTTCGACGATCGTATGCCCGACTTCGTGGACACATACCAGAAGTAGCTGCTGGTCACTGTCCGGGGTGACACCTTCATCGGAAACGGTGGCTGAGTTAGTGATCTGGATACTTGCGGTCATCAGGTTCCCTTTCTATTGGGCCGGGGTTATTGAGAAGCCTTTGCAGATTTCAGCGCCTCGGCGGCCTCCAGGGCAGAACGCCCCGCGGCGGTGGCCTTCCACCCGAACGAACTCTGCTGCGGTTCCTTACCATACTCAATGAAGCCGTCAGCCTTCATGGCCGTGAGCACTTCACCGCGCGCGCCTCCAGGGCGTCCATTGCCGTCCGGAAGGTGGCTTCCGGGCACCCATCCTTCGCTAGTGACGAGCACTTTGAGGATGTTCCGATAGGTTGGCTTCATTGTGCACATTTCCTGGCGACAGGCGTATTCTGGATGGTCAGGCAGATGTGGCCGGGCGCCTCGTGCGCTGCGGATCACGGAACCGGTCATCGTTGAATGCAGCGCCGATCAACTCGAAGAGCGCCGGAAACACTTCCTGGTGCACCAATACATGATCCACCTTCTCAACAAATGCATCCGGGTCGAGCGGCCAATCTGCGATCTCCAGTATGTTCCGATTTGCATCAAGAAGCGCTTGGAGGGCTACCCGGTCCCAAACGTATAGAGCCCCACTGGCAATGTGAGAGGCAGGGGGGGCATCAACAACACGCCAAGCCAAACCGCGAACCTCGGCTTCGGCGATGGCATCCGCAAGCGGCATGCCGCAGGTCTTGGTAATGGTCTGGATCGGCAGGTAGCCTATTGGTTTGGCAGACCCAACATCGCGAAGGCTACGCATAAGCTGATCAGGAGTTTTGGGTGAAGGATTGTCAGCCCAATCTTCATCCGATTCCATATCGAAGCCGAGAAAGCCGTCACGCTCGGTGTTAGCCTCCACCAGCCGGCCAATGGTGTGGGATGACAGCACGTCCGGAATATCGAGCGGCTTCACGTCCGGATAGCTGCCCCAGATCCCATCACCGATCTGCCGGGCGAAGCCAAGTCCTTCTCTGCTGGCGAGGTCGACCAGAAGACGAATGCCAGCCAGAGCATGTTCATCGACCCGTTCGGCAAGCACGTCGCGGGCAATGTTGAAGCGGACCGTTCGCGGTGTGAAGCCGAGAAGCTCCAGGATGGCATCGCAGCCGACAACACCGTCCTGACGGCTCAAGCACATAGAAGGGGCAACGCCGAGTTCGACGGCCGTCACCTGGATGTTCAATCCAGGTACAGACGGCAGACGGGCGTTATGGCCAGCCGCGATGTCTGCCGGAGTGATGCCGCCAACTTCAAGCTTGCCGAGAAGACTGTGAACCCAGACACCATAGGCCACGTTAACGGTTCGTTCGATGCGATCTGCGAAATGGCGCGCGAACGCAGACTCCGTTTCGTGGCCGAAGTCGGCGAGGATCGCCAGCCCTGTTCCAGAGGGAAACCAAGGAGCAAGGCCATTCCTGATTTTAAACTCGGTGTCCATTTAGTATTGATCCCTCGTGACGAAGATAGGGTAATGGCTGACGTCGGGTTATACCCTGGCCGTGGCTGGGTTTCGCGTGCCGCGTGCTGAGGCAGCATGCACTTCCCGCAAGCTGCTGGCCGGGGTATTTCAGACGGTTCGAGTTCAGTTCGCCTGGAAGGGCAGAATCCGATCTCGCCGTGTCTCCGGATCGTAGCGAAGGAGGCATATCTGCTCGGCCTTGGGGTTTCGGAGTTCCGTCAGCAGGGCGCGGGCAATGTGCGAAGCATTGTCGCCAGCTTTGGCCACGGCGATCGCGAGAAGGCGCGCTGCGCGCGCAAGTTGGCGATGCTGTAGCATCGCCCAGGCACGCTTAGCGACAGCCGACTCCGGGGCAATTGCGCTCAGGGAGATCCACGCCAGCAGCAGATTGCCCCGGCGCATCTGCGGGTCTTCGAAGGCGTCGAAACGGGTGAGGTCGGCGTCGTGTATGTCCAGCCAATACGGCGCCGCATCGCCGGGATAGGCCGCAATCTCGGCGGGCACTACGCGCAGATGGTCGATGAGGTTGTGCAGCAGGTCGATGTTGTGGGCGATATCCTCGGGTTGGCCCGGCTTCGCCGAAATCTGTGGCAGGCACAGCACATAGCGACGGTGCAGATGGTACAGTTCGTGAAAGACGGCATGCGGCTTAGCGTCCTCCGCAATCTCCAACTCGACCTCGGCGTCGCGGTACCGGCAGCGCGCAGGAACAGGCCGGTTGTCCAGCAGCATCGCCCGCGCCGGAACGGTCTTTACCTTGAAAGACAGATCGCGCGAAGCAAGCTCGGCCTGGAGGGGCCCGATAATCGGATCAGCGGTCAGACGCGCATTGTTCCACAGCATGCCTTGATTCTCTTCGGTTCTGTTCAGGCGGGGCTTTCTGGATCAGGCGGCGACAGCGTCGAGTTTTGCGACCTCGGCTCGTCCGGCGTCGGTGATGGTGGCGTAGCCTTCTCCCGTTCGCATGCCCATGCACATAGCTGCGCTGAGCCTCACGAGCCCCATGGCCTCGTACTCGACCATCCGCTCAAGAGCGACAGGCATGAACTCACTGCCTCCGCCCCGCTTCACCAGGGCGGCGAGTAGCTTTCGGTCGCGGTTGTCGAGGGGCTGGCCGACTTGGTCTTGTATGCTCGACTTCTTCACGGCGGTTCTCCTGGGAAGCGGTCGTTGATGATCCTGGCGTATTTGGGATTGGTCAGGCGCCGGCCGGCGACGGCGGCGCAGAAGCTGCCTGGCGGATGGTCACGTCGTACCACGCGTAGGCGTCCGGCGACTGGTCCAGTTTCATCCCCTTCGCGCCCAAGCCGCAGGCGGGGCAGGTGGTAGCCAGCATCGTTTCGGCCATCACCATGGCGTCGATCGGGAAGCTCTCCAGCGGAACGGGGACGTGCCGGTGTCCGCAGATGCACAGGGCGATGAACGGGTATTCGGCCATAGGGTCGCTCCTTCGGGCGTTTTTCAGAGATTATGAGGGCTGCCGTTTTCAAGGCGGTCGAGACGGGCGTGAGCCTGATCCATCTCATACTGAGACGGCCAGCCCAGCAGCTTACGCATGTCGTGCGCCAGTGCATTTCGACCGGCCTGCTTGCCCGAAGAGTAGCCGCTTTCCTTCGCTTCCTTCGCCAGGGTGATCACCGCGGCGATCTGATCGTTCGTCGCCATCCACGGCAGGCGGAATAGCTCACCATCCCAGTCATCATGGTGGACGATAGTGGTGTTGCCTTCGGTCGTGACGGGGTGGTTGGCAACGATACGGTCGGTGTTGGTGTCGGACATGGCGGCCCTCCGTGGCCGGGAAAGTGGGGCGGGTAGACGATCAGTCCGCCGGCCAAGTGGTGGCGTTCATCAGGTCACGCGCGGCGGTCAACTCAGCGATGACCGCGGACAGCGCGTGACGCTGCCGCGACGGATCGGCGTAGACGCCGCGGCCGTCGATGATCCGGCCGTTGAAGTCCTGCTCAAGGCGCTCGATGGCGCGCCCCATGCGCTCCTGCACCTTCTCGGTTGCGGCGGCGGCCTTGCTGGTGGTGACAGACATGGGCGGGCTCCATTCGGTGATGGCGGGGGTGGATGGACGGACGGGAACCGTCCCCTCATGCCGCCGTCCGGATCGGGCCGGGCGGCGGGTGAGGGGGCGATCAAGCGGAACGGTAGCGGCGAGCTGGGACGGGCTCGACCTCATCCGGATTGACGATCAGCACCCGGCCACCCTCGAAATCCACAATCAGCACGCCCTGCGAGCCATCGCTAGCTACGCCGCAAGAGTCGAAATCAGCAATGTCGCCGATGGTGCCGCGGGGCACGCTGTCGTCTTGCCGCGATGCCGGGCAGTCCTCAATCCGCCGCAGCGCGCGCACCTGGGTGTGCGGGGGCGTGTCCAGCCAGTCGGCGAAGGTCATCTTGCGGGCCATGGCGGCGATCCTTGGTGTATCGGGCGTTTTCAGGATGGGTCAGGCGCGCGGCGCGGTGGTGGCGGCCGGCGCCACGGGGCTTTTCATTCGACGGAGCATGACCTGGCGGAAGATGCCCCAGGTGAAGCCCGCGCCGACGACATCGCCGCGGAGCGCAGCCAGATCGGCGGAGACATCGGCACCGGCGCGGCGTTGGCGTTCCGCCTCGGTGAAACGGGAGGCGAAATCCCTCAATCTCTCGTTGGCGCGGAAGCCGCGGCCCTCGTCTAGCGCCTCGCTGTATAGGCGGGCGATCCACTGCCGATTGCTTTCGCGCGTCATGCCTTGGCCCTCCTTGGCCGGCGTATTTCAGATTCAGGCGACCATCCAGCAGGGCTGGGCCGGCTGGTCGAAGCGGCGGCGCCTCTCGGCGCGCAGCAGTTCCACCACCGCGATGTCCGGATGCGTCTGGATCAATCGCTCCAGCGCCGGCAGCGGCATGACGGCCGGATCGAAGCGTGGGCCGGCGGGACGGTGGAGAAAGGCGACGCCGGAGCGCACGCGGTGCGCCTGGTTGCGGCACTCGACCAACCGCTCGCCGATCTCCGCGCGCGTCATGCAGCGAAACGGCCCATCGCTGAGGCCGCCGTCATCGCGCAGCGACCGGCCGAAGATCCGCGCCGCTGCGTCGAGAGCCGCTGCGTCGGTGCAGGCCCGGATGTCGGAGATACGGAGCGACCAGACCAGCTTGGCGCGGCGCTCGTGCTCGGTCTTCCGGTGGCGGCTCTGGCCGCACACCGCCAGCACCAGTGCCGCCCATTCGGCAACGGTGCTCCACGATAGGGCGGTGCCGGGAACCTTGTACCGCATGGCGTTCATCCTCGCTGATCGGTCGAGCGGCTTCTGGATCAGGCGGCGCCGTGGTTGCAGGACAAGCTGCCGCACACGGGGCAGAACGGCCCCGCGTCATCCGCGTCCTGCACGGGCGCCAGGACGATGTGCGTGGTGGCGTTCGAGACGATCGCGTCGACCGTTCCCGTGCCGGTCTTGACCAGATCGGTCATGTCGGAGGTCGCGGCGATCAGGGGGGATTTCGTGTGCTGGGCCATGGAGGAAGTCTTTCGCAGTTATGGGTTTCGGGGGTATTTCAGAGTCAGGCGCCGTGCTGGCGGCACAGCGTTTCGGTGTCGTCGGCCCACCAACATCCGGACGGGCAAGCACGGTCCATGGTGCAGCCGCAGATGCGGCAGCGCCCGCGCGCCGGCACGGCGCTCGTGTCAGCCGGGGCGGCATCCAGGTGCAGGATCGTCTGTCCCAGCTCCAGGGCGCGACGGTAAACCCGGTCCACGTCGGGGCACGCCGGGAAGCGGATCACCGGCTGCTGGGCGACGAGCGCCACGGCGGCCGTTACCATGCCGCTCCCGGTGGCGATCATCAGCGTGTCGCCGAGCGGGCGCGGCAGGGGCGCCAAGTATCGGCCGACGACGCGGGCGGTCTGCCAGGTCGGACCGACCAGCACCAGCGTCTGCACGGCGCCGATGACGCTGGGCCGGACGGGTTGGAGGGTGAGCATCGTGACGGGCCTCGTGCAGGTAGGCGGCGTATTTCAGAGATCAGGCGGCGGTGTGCGGCGCGCCGGTGTCCGGGTCGTACCCGAGCGTCCAGACCGTCCCGCGGGCCTCCATCACCACCTCCTCCAGACGGGAGAGGTTGATCCCGCCCGTCTCATCTTCCTTCACGGCACCGAAGATGTTCACCAGTGCGCTGAGCAGGGCTTGTTCGCGGTCGGACATGATGGGCTCCAGGGTGGCGGGGTCAGATGGACAGGGCCGCGGCGATATTGGCAAAGAGGGTGTCGTCGGCAACCTGATCGCGGTAGACGGTGGCCAGCCGGCGTTGAAGGTCCCGGCGTCCGATATCCCAGAGCCGCGCACTGAGGGTCACGAACTCCAGGTGCTTCATCGTCTGTCTCCTGGCGTGGCGCATCGCGCCGTGTTCATTCTTGTATCGTGCATCAACCTGTGCAACAATACAACCGCAATCTGAATGATGTACGATAAAAATGGAAGCGGCGCGGGGCCAGGACAGGGGGTATATCCGGCAGGGGCGTGGCCTGCCGAGCGTGGCGGATCAAGTCGCAGCCCTTAAGGATGCCGGCGTGGTTGAGCGCTGCGTCTACACCGATCGGATGCCGGCGGTGGGCCAGCAGGTCGCGCGCCGAAAGCCATCCGACCTCACCAAGCGCGAGGCGGTCCTTGCCGACCTGCGGCGCGGGGCCCGGCTAGTGGTGGCCACCCTGAGTGTCATTGGCCTGTCCGAGCAGGACATCGGCGCCGTCGTCTGGCAGGTGCTTGCCGCCGGGTGCTCGATCTATGCCGCAGATCGTGACTTCACAATTGATGCGGAGACCGGTCGCGAAATCGTGAAGGCGGAGGTCGCGGCGGCGGCAAAGGCGCTGATGCGATTGCGGCCGGAGGACGCGCGGCGGGCACTCGCCAAGTTGGTGGACGAGGGAGCCGTCAAGGTTGGCCGGCGGCCGGCGGTGGACGCGCTCACGCCGGAGATGCGGGAAGCGGCGCGCCAAGACTGGCTGAACAACCGGGCGCTCTCCCGCGAACAGGTTGCCGAGAAATACGGCGTGTCAGCGGGGGCGCTGAAAAACGCATTTGGGAACCGCCTCATGCCGCGCAGACGGCGTGAGCGGTCCACAAAATAGGAGGGCCTGACAATGGCCGAGCACAAGTACGGTACTCCGGACCAGGAAACGGAAGAGGCGGTCGCCAAGCTGCCCCTGCCGGTGCGCATCTCCTATGAGTTCGGTTCGTGGTGCACAGCAACGCGCCTTGGGCACTGGTTGAGCATGGGCTTGACCGCGACCATGCTCGTTCATGGGATTTGGCTCGCAAGCGCGGGGATCGCGTTCGGGTGGTTCGCAATCGGCGGGGCTCTGATCCTCGGAACCGCCCTGACTGCGGGAACTATCACCGACGCCATCCGGCGCCGATAACGCACTCTGGAATAGGAGGGCATCATGCCGCGCTCGGCTGCTGAAAAAATCCGGGTCGAGATCCTGGCGTACGTTGAGAAGGTGAACAGGGCTCCTGATGGCCTGCATGACACCTCTTGGGCGTACCGCCTTATGCGGGCAGTGCCAAGATTTGGACCGTCGGCGCTGGAACGCGCCTTGGTCGATCTTCTTGAGATTGTGATCGAACAGGGGCGTGTCGTTGGCGGTTCAGGTCCGATCAATATTCCTGATGAGCTTTTGGCGCGTATACGCAACGCCGAGACGAAGAGTGCAAAATAGGAGGGGGCATCAGTGCCTGAGCGCAAGTTTGAGTACGGCTCGGCGGAGCTTTGGGCTTTTGTCGAGGGGCTTGGCCAGCGGCCGAGCCGCCTGGGCGGTACGGAGAAGTCGCGGATCGCTAAGGTCGAGGCGGGTGGGCGAATCGTGTCCCGCTGGCCGGTCGAGGAATACGTTGACGGAGGCATCGCCGGAGTGCGCCCAAAGGGGCTGCGCCCGGATGCAGTGCTGCTCGAAAAGCTGTCCTCTGCACTCCGAACGGGCCGGGCCACTCGGGGAGAGGTGCATCACGTTCTGGGAAGTATGTTCGGCGAGGACGTGAGGCACGCCTGGGACGGCATCGTTGACGTCTTCGAGGCCGTCTACGCCGGCGGCGATCTTCCGCCTATGCGACCAGAAGTTCGCGTGACCAAGCGTCCGACGGCGAAACGCTGATCCTAGCAACGGACCCTGCACATGCTTGACCGAAAGCCCCTGTTCGTTCCGCTGGCCACCAGCCCGTACCGATGGTTTGAGAGCGGCACGAAGACCTGGGAGTTGCGGCGCGTCGGCGGCCAGTTCCAGCCGAAGCACCTTCCGGCAGGTCGGGCAGCCACGCTCTCGCGGGGCTATTCGACGCCGGACCGGATGCGGGCGACGGTCGGGCGCCATGTCGTCGGCGATCACATCCTCGATGTACTTCAGGCTGCCGGATGGAAGTCGGTGATCCCGAACGCCACTGGGCCGGAGGAGGCCATCCACCTCGCGCGCCAGATCCTGGGCGACAAACCGGGGCCGTTCATCGGCATAGAGTTCAAAGTCTCAACCTGTCGAGGATCAGCCGATGACCTGTCCGCATGAAGACATTCGGCATTGCCCACTGTACCGCGCTTCCCACGAGCCGGGCGCTGCCGGATGCGACGATGGCCAGCTCGCCGGCGGCGGGTGCGCGGTGGACCGCGGCATGTCCTATGCCGGGCAGGTCGCTGCGCTGCGCATCACGCACCCGCGGGTCGTAGCCGACGCTGAATGGGCCGCCGATCGGGCGCGGATCGTTGACCAGGCTGCGCGCAACCGGCGCGCGGCGGGAATCCATTAAGGGAGGGCCTGACAATGGCCGAGCACAAGTACGGTACTCCGGACCAGGAAACGGAAGAGGCGGTCGCTAAACTGCCCCTGCTGGTGCGCATCTCCTATGAGTTCGGTTCGTGGTGCACAGCAACGCGCCTTGGGCACTGGTTGAGCATGGGCTTGACCGCGACCATGCTCGTTCATGGGATTTGGCTCGCAAGCGCGGGGATGGCGTTCGGGTGGTTCGCAATCGGCGGGGCTCTGATCCTCGGAACCGCCCTGACTGCGGGAACTATCACCGACGCCATCCGGCGCCGATAACGCACTCTGGAAAAGGAGGGATGCACATTGACTGTGAACAAGAAGCCTGATCCCCTTGGCGGCGGTTATTGGCATTCGCTCACCGACGGGCAGCTACGCTTCCTTGGGGCATTGCCGGTTGATTATCGACCTCTCCGCGCTGTGCTCGATCAGGTGGAGGCCAACGCCGCCAAGATCGGTGGTCAGGTGAATTGGGAGAAGCTCGCGATCATCGAAGCGCTGGAGGTGGACTTCACACGCCGCGACGACGTCTATGTTCGGCGCGGTCGGCAGTGGCAGTCCCTCTGGGATCGCTATGGGCTCAGTGTCACCAACAGCGAGACCTTCATCAATGACCTAGCCGCCGAGCTTGGCCCCCTCCTCGCAGAGGTTGGTCGAAGTCATCCCACGTCCAAATAGGGAGGACCTGAATCCGATGGGCAAATCTGTGCGTCTGCGGCGCATGCAGGCGATTGGAAGGACACTCCGTGTCGTCGTTCAGCTCGGCGTTGTTGCCAGCGTGGTCTTGATGTGTCTGGCTGTCTATCAGGCGGCGACCCTGCATCCAGCCAATTCCGTTACTGGCGGTCAGTTCTTTGACCTGATGACGACGGCGGTGGTCTGGGGCGCGTTCGCCGCGGTCCTGGTCGTTGTCGACTACTGGCTCGGGCGGCCGTTTCGCGATTGAACGACCGCCGGACGTAAAGCGCCCAGCTTTGCGTTTAGACGGCCCGCATTTTCACCGCCGTCCAGGTAAGGTCGATCAGAGGAGGCGAAAACCATGGGTGATCTTGATCCTCGCGGAGATGATAAACTCCGCGCAGAGTTGATGGCGGATGTGGCGGACAAGCGCGGCAGTTGGGCGGTCCGGTCCGGCGGATATCTGCTGGTCATCATGATCGCCGTCTTCGCCGGCCGCCACCTGCTCGCGCCGTTGGTCCCAGCCACCTGGGCGGCCCCCATGTGGGCGCTGGTGCTGGTTGTGCTCAGCGCGCTCGCCATGACCATCTTCTGCGCCGTCAAACGGCAACCGATTTTGGGCATTGCAACCCTAGCCGCGGCTTTGTTCATCGCCCCGGCGATGGCCGATATGGCCGCACGCTGGTAACGAGCTGGCAATCTGAAAAGGGAGCAGTAAATGCCCGACATCCTGCAACTTCAAGAGTACGTAGCAGCCTTTCGCGCGCGCCTTGATGCCGGCCGCGACCAGCTCCCCCAGGATGCGTGTTCGAATTTTCCCACCGGGTGCTGCGGGACTGTGAGCGAGGTTCTGGCAGAAGCTTTGCGCCGGGATCTCGGAGTGGCAGCAGCCTATGTCTGCGGCCGCCGGTACGACGACAATGGTACATCGACCCATGCATGGATCGAGGCGGGTGACATCATAATCGACGTCACTGCGGACCAGTTTGGCCAGCCGGCGGTGATCGTTACGCGAGATCGCAGCTGGCATGATACTTGGCCCAACCAAGAGCACCGCGCGTATATCGATCCGAACACCGATCCGGCATGGTGGGCTCGGTATGGTACTCGCGTCCTTACGGTTGGAACGGGCAAGTGAATAGACGGGTAAGTCTAATTAGAGAGCCTACCCGTGGATCGAACTGAGGAAGGAGAATGAACGTGAAGGATCATACCGAACAGAACAACCCGTCTGGCAAGGCCTCTCGTAACATCGTGGGGAACCTGCTGCTGGTCGCCACGAGCCTGTCTGGGGCATGCATCATGGCGAATCCGGTCCTGTCGTCCACCGCCGTCAGCACCTGGGAATGGGTGGTCTTCGGCCTTCTGCTCGCCGCCTTCGGCTTCTGGCGCTTCTTCGTCCTGTGGCCCACGGATGAGGATCTCGCCGCTCTCGAACGCAACGCCGATTGACGCGCGGGCCGGTGTCCGCAAACCAAGCCGTCTGAAAAGGGAGCGCCAACCATGAAGGAACAGGGATACTACTGGGTCCGCCCGCGGCTTGTCGGCGGAGAACTCGGCGATTGGGATCTGATGTGGTGTGACGGCGCCGGGCTCTGGACGGAGTTTGAAGGGGGCGACCCCATCAAGGAATCCGACCTCCCCAACTACTTCCCGGTGATCGGCCCACGCGCCGAACCGCCATCTATCTGAGGAGCATGAACGAGACCATGAGTGAAGTTGCTCCATATATCGCAAGCGCGGCTTTGCTACTCGCTGTTCTGGGAGCCAGCTCCCACTGCATGAACTGGAGCCGCCGGCGATGGCCCAACGCTCGGGTCTGGCGTCTGTCGGCTCCTCCAAAAGGCACCACGGCTTGGCGTTTTGGCCGCTGGAACTGGCACGTTGGTATGCTCGGCGGCGCGATCGCTATCTTGACCCTACCGGCATGGGACACCGTGCCCGCACTCCGGTCATTCGCGGTCATTCCGGGAATTTGCCTGCTGATCGACTATGCCTTTGTTCGTCGCCGCAAATAAGTCCACGTGTACTGACCTGTCCAAGAATGGAGGATCATTTCCCATGGACGACCTGCCTGATCCCGTCAAGGATATCGCTGAAGAAGTCGGCGGAAGTCCGGGCAGTCACCGATGGGAACTCATTACTGCTATTTTCGGCTGGGGAGCCGTATTTTGCCTGCTAGGACTGCTGGTAGCTAACATGCTGGGCTTTGATAAAATCACCACCTACGCTACGGCTGGCTTTAGCACTCTGCTTGGCATCGCGTTCAAGCGTGACATCAAGAAGTTGCTCACCAGAAGCCGACCGGCAAAATAAGAAGGGAAGTTCAATAATGGCGTCCTTGATCACCAATCAGTCGAAGGCAAGCATCTCGGAGTGGCTGTTCGGCGCTCCCATGGGCTCCATCGTCACGATGGGCATCGTCTCCGTGCCCCTGGGCATCGTTGCCCTGCTGCCGCAAGGACCTTGGACGCTGGACGACAGTGACAAGCTCTTTCTCTTCTATGGCACCATGTGCACCCTGGTCGGCTTGGTCGGCGACATCATGGCCTACCTACACGCGCACCACGCCGAACGTAGAGGGCACTGGTCCTCGCGCATCGAGGAGATGCGCATCGCCTTCCGTTTCCTGCTGGCCGGCCCGCTCGTTGTGATCGCGGCGAAGTTCTTCGGATCGTACGTCGACGCCGCGATCTATGCTGTGCCCGCGGCCCTCGGCATCGTCGGCAACTGATCCGAAAAGGGGAGCGCCCTGCATGTCCTTTAGCGCCATGGCCGTGAACATGATCGGCCTGTTTCGGGAGCGGCATCCAGAGCCAAAGCCCGGCACGACAGAAGCTGGAACGATCTCAGGCCATCGGGCGTCGGTCACCGAACTGGAGCCTCAGCCTGGGGAAACGCGCCGATTTTGCGTGAAACTGACCGATGGACGCTTCAGCACTGACGAGCAGGTTTGGGCAATCCGTGGAACCAAGATCGGCACCGTCGATCCATCACAGCCGTCTGAATAAGGAGCCAAAACGAAAGAATGCCGGCACATCGACGCATAGCGGCGGGGCTCATCATGGCCATCCTCGGGGCACACGCCGTGTGGACGGTCGGGGGCCTGCTCTGGGGCAGCGACGCAGTGGCCACCGGCGAATTGAACCCCAAGCTGGTGGCGGTCCCCTTCATGCCGGCTTCCTGTGACCGCTGGGCCGACAGCTTCGTTTTGGTGAAACTCCGGTCCGACGGGACGGCCCTCTTCCGCTGCGGGCCGGGCTTCGGATATGTCCGGGCTTGGCCTTTTACCGATACCTGGGCCGGTCCCTGGCCATTCGACCACGTAAGGAGCCTTGCGCGATGACCTCAGTAGCTGTGGATTTCTTCTCCAACCTCTTCCACCAGATGCTGCCGGTGGCCTTGCTTTGTGGTGCGCTTGGCATGGCCCTACTCGCCGTCCTGCGAAACGCACCGCGGCATGGCATGACGTCCCGCCCGGCGCCGACAACGCTGGCCGCCACACCCGCCCGCGAGCCGATAGCGGTGGAACGAAACGGCCGCACCGTGCTGGTGTGGCCGCATCCGATCCATGGAGTGGGCACCCGGCCGGCGTCGTTCACCGCGGGAGACGACAACCGGCGTGTCGAGGTCGCTCCCCCGCCCACAGCGCATAGTGGCTCCGATGGGTTTCTGCCATTCGCCACCGGCCTGATCCTGGGAAGCTCGGGCGGCACCGCCTCCACGTCAACGTCGCACTCCGGCGAAGCCTGCCCAGCCCAGGCGCCAGACAACGCGGCCAACACCTGACTTTCTGGAAAAGGAGCCCAGCGCCCATGATGCAGTGCCAATCAGACACCGCGGAGTTCGATCGCTGGATGACACTGGAGCGCATCGCGCGCAGCGACTTCATGGGACTGCTGTTCGATGGCCTCAAATCGCGCGCCTGGGAGCCGGACACGCTGCAGGAGCTTGCTGTAGCGGCGCTGTGTGGCTTCGGGAATGGTTGCTGCTACTTCCTGGCCAGTGCGGTTGCCACGCCGGCTGGCATGCCAATCGTCGGCTTCCGCCGGCTCGACGGCTCGCTGGTTCATGCTGCCGTGGTAGATTCCGGTACGGGCGAAGCGGCCGACGTGCTGGGGCGCCGGCCGCTGGCAGCACTGCGCACGGAGATGGAGGATGCCGCGGGACCAGTGCGCATGTCGGCGCTTACCTCCATCTGGGATGAGCTGGACCCGGAGGAAGCCCGCATTCTCCAAGAGATCGCCGCCGCCATGCCGTGGATGCCGCGAACGGGTACGTCAGCACCTCCGCTGCCTCAATGGGCGCGCCTGGTGGTCGCCTACGCCACCGCTCGAACGGCACTTCAGTGATTCAGGAAAGAGCCTCCGACGGCGCCGGCCAGCAGCTGGATCGTCGGCGGCCCGGCTGGTCGAACACCGTGCAGATCCACCAAGCAGTTACAGCGGCCGATCTTGCCTCAGTACATCGCGTTATGGTCGCTGCCTGGGTTCCGGTGCCTGCCGTGGCTCCCAGTCGGTTCCTGTTGCCGCCGACGCTGTCAACCAGATATCTCCTTGCCCACTTGCGAAGGGAGGCGGCGGCGAGCGTCCGGCTACATTCGCACGACGATGCGATTCATCTGGAAAAACTGTCTGTTTTGCCGCAATTCCGAGGCTTCGGCTTGGCCCGGGGTTTGTTCAACGCGGCTGTCGCCATTGCCCGAACCAATGGCGTCCCAGCTGTTACGGCTGACGTCTATGCTCGACACCACAGGGCATGGCGACGGTGGGGCGCTCAGGTTGCTGGCGCGCCTGGCTGGGTCAACGGAGTTCCGACCGTGCCCTTGCGTTTCGATGTTCCAAACTGCCCTCTCGGCCAGACCTATGCCGAGACGGATTTTGAGGTCCCGATGCATCAGTCTCCAATTTGGTCTGTTCGTCACGTAGTGACCCGCCTACATGGATGCGATCTCGCTGTGACGTGGCGCTCGGATTTCTGGATATGGGTCGTGACCGTTGCCGGCGAGCAAGTCGCCAGCGGGAGGGCGCGCAGCCAAGCCAGTGCCCAGGATGCTGCCGTACAGGCAGCACGACGCCACGCAGACGATGGTGGCAAGGTGCAGCTCCCATTGTTCTGAGATCGGCTCAGACCAACAGCAGGATTGCCAGCGGGGCGGCGGGGCGTTGCAACTCGGCGGTCGGCGAGCCGAGCAAGTTCCCCGGCGCGCGCCTGCTCTATCAGCAGGCCCTAGACACCGTCGGCGCTAACCAGCTGTCGACTTTCTGACGGTGCTGCGCAGCTTGGAAATGGCGGAACCCGGCATAGGATCGTGTCGTTGTCCAACACCCCCGATCGCGTGGAGGATGTACGATGCCACAAGGCGCCTTGCTTGCCCGCCAGACCAACACCTGCGCTCTGCTCAACGATGATGAGTACGACGCCCTGGTCCGCGCGGCGGACGAGTATCTCGCCGCGCAGGGCGCGCTGATCACCCTGATGTCGACCCTGGGAAGCACGATCGAGCAGGGGCTCGACAGACTGCCGGAAGGCTTCAGGCAGGTGGTGACGGACAAGGTGCGGGAGGCGCTGGAATATGCGCAGCAGGCCGCGCTGAGTGGGATGGACAAGGAGGCCGGACGCGAGGCGTCGCGCCGGTGGTACGGCGCGCTGGCCGCCGTGTCCGGTGGCGTCAGCGGGTTCTTCGGCTTGCCGGCGGTGCTGGTGGAACTGCCGGTCACCACGGTCACCATCCTGCGGTCGATCGCCGACGTCGCCCGCTCGAAAGGCGCAAACCTCGATGATGTCGAGGTGCAGGCCACCTGCGTGGAGGCATTCGCCTACGGGGGCCCCCTCGACGACGACGACGACGCGGACCTCGCGTTCTTCGCCACGCGGGTCGGTGCCGTCGGGCTGGCCACCCGGATGGGCACCATGGAGCTGGCCGACGTCATCACTCGTGTTGCCGTCCGCTACACCGGCGCGGTGGTGCCGAAGGTCGCGCTGCAGGCCGTTCCCATCACCGGCGCCGTCCTGGGTGCCGGGCTGAACTGGTCCTACATGCAATTCTATCAGGCGATGGCGAGCGTCCTGTTCACACTCCGCCCGATCGAGCTGAAGCACGACCGGTACCTGGTGCGATCCTGCTTCGCCTCCATCGTGCGCGAACGGAAAACGGCAAGGGCCTGAGCCGCTCGGTCGCGGTGGTGCTCTGAGCGAGCACTCGGTCCGCCGCCACGTGGATGTCGCCCCCCAGAGGCCTTGATCCGACCGCGGCCTTTACCCTAGGGCAGTAGGGAACGACTAAGCGTCTGGCTCAGCCTGGTATTTCGCCGCGCTGGCGCTGAATGCCACCGGTTTCGATCCAGGGCGAACTGCCTGGAGTGTACCGGAACCTCCCGTGCAGCACGGATGAGGGGCGAGGTCCGAGTGCCTGTCATCCGTGTTGAACACTGGCAAGCAGGCACGGGAGGCCATCATGCGAATGATCAACATCACGATCGTTGCAGCAACGCTGATGTTATCGACCGCCAGCGCTCACGCGGCCCCCATGGATGGGAGGTTTTCCGATGCCGAGCTGGTCTGCTTTCAGAACGGCCGCGTGATCGTGGCGTTGGAGTTCGTGACGGATCTCCAGGTGCAGGAGATGCCCGACGGGCGGAGGTATGTCGGCCGCTGGGCACGTAGCGCCTACGCCACGCCGGAGCACTTCCGGATCGACGTCGGGAACAGCACCACCTGCATTTCTCTCGCCACCGAAAGGGGCTTCTTTTTCAGCAGCTCGCGCCGTCAATAAACCCACTCGGCGCGGCCAAAAGACGCGGAAAAACGCCGTCATTCCGCCCTATCGCGCCCGGTGTCGGCGCGGTACATTGACCGCACTTAGCACCGCTTGCATGTTGCAGCGAGGCAAAGTGACTGGCTTCGGCTGGGGACCTAGTTGGGGTCCTTAAACAACCAGCACGCATGCTGCGGTCCAGCACCGCAGCGCCGGCGGCATCGCCGCCATCAACCCCGTCGGGGAGACTCGCTCCCCAGCCAGGGGAAAATTGCGTCTCCTCGAACGCCCCAGTAGGCCCGCTTCTGGGCCTCAACCCCTCCTATTTTCCAAAGGGAGTTGTGATACCATGTCTGCTGACAGGCTGTTCGATTATGAGAAAACGCTTCGTTCCGGCGGCGCCCCGAAAGCTGAGATTTTTACAAAGGCTATGCGGGAGTTGCTGACGGAGTTCACGCGGGAGAGGGCCGACATGGACGCTGCAGTAGCCGATCTTAGGCAGGGCGTGGACGCTTTAGACCGCAAAATGGGTGCACTGGATACTAAGGTGACCACCTTGGATACCAAGGTGAATGCCTTGGATACAAAGGTGGGAACTCTAGACACTAAGGTGACGGCTCTCGATCATAAAATTGAGATGACGGAGCATCGTGTCAACGCCCGCATTGACCTCTTGGAGGCCAAACTCACTTCCGAGATCCGTTCCATGGGACTGGACCTCATGAAGATTATGAACGGTCAGATCTGGAAAACGATCACTGTTCTCGGGGCAATGATCGGCATCATTTATGCCGTCGAGAAGTTTGTGTTTCGTATGACCTCATAGACCCAACGACTGCACAGAAACCACTACCCCGCGGGGAGGACTTCCTCTCCGCTCAGGGGATGAATCGGCCTCCTCGCTTCCTCATGTCCGATCCCGACATTGGAGAGCGACGATGCAGAGCCTGAGTACGAACCAGCTCAAGCTATATCGAACTGTGCTGAACCGCCGCCTCGGCGCTTTCGGCCGTCTCGGACCCGACGTCACCGCCCATGGATCGGTAACAACCGATCACGGTGATACCATCGCCTGGACCGTTGCCTTCGATCCCCTCACCCGGGAATGGGTGGCTACGGTCGACTGCAGCCTATCGCGTCCCTTCGTGGCCCGAAGCAAGGTCCTGAACTCCCTCCTGGAAGATTTCTGGCTGGAGCTGCACCTCGCTGAACAGGCCGTGAAGTATCATCGCGAGGAGGAGGCGGAAGCCGCTGCTTGCGCCGCCAAGCGCGCCGCCCTGGACGCGGAGATCGCTGCAATCCCCATTCTCGCGATGGACGACCTATTGGCCGGCCATGCGGCAGCGGTGTGCGCGGAGGATGCCGCCTGGGAGCATGTCCACCAGTGGGATTGGCATCCCGCCTACACCGGCGAGGATGATCCTGGAAAAGGGCATTACGAGCACTGTGCTCGTGAGGCATCCCGCCTAGCGGACGCTTACCGGTCCGAGGTGTCAGCGCGCGACACCACGCACTGACACGGCCTCGCGCCGGACTTCGTTCAAGCAACCACACCCCGCAAGGGACATCCGTCCCTGCAGGGGAGGGCTGTCCCTTGCTGCCATTGTTCAACCACAACATCAGCGAGGTCACCCTCATGAAGGCCTGCTTGGAAACCGTATTCGCCCTGGCCCGCATGGCACCGGGGTTTGATGACGCGAACAATCGTGCGGCTGTGGCGCGAGCCGAGCGCTTTGTCACATCGCACGCGGCAGAGCTGGAGCAGCTGGCCACTGGAAGGATGGGTCACCTGTCTGACTCGGCCCGCGGCTTCCAGCCGACCGTCGACACGACTGCCGCCGGTCTGGTTTATCCAGCACCAGGATACATCCGCAGCTTTCTGGACCTTTCGACATCCCACTTGGATGAAGAAGCCCGAACGTACCTGGACCAGGATGGGGAAGGGGTGGTGAGCTACCCGACGACCTACGGCTGGTTCATCTATGTGCCGACCCCCGAGAGCTTAAGGGATTATGCAGTGCCACAGACCCTGCTGAACATCCTTGATCGGGCGCGGCAGTTGGCCTGCGAATACGTGCTCCTCGACTGCGATGCGCTTGAGGACTCTGAACTGCCAACGTTTGACGACGATCCGACCACATCCAAGGACACCGGCACGCCGGCACCCCTGGAGCCCGCGCCCACCGTCGAGAAGGAGAGAACTGATGCTCTCGTTGGATGACAAAGCAGAGCCTCCCGGCTTCACTGCACAGCCCGGTTCACCGGCCTGGGAGGAAGCCTGGGCGGCCCTGATTGCAGAGTTCGGCGACCCGGTCTGCCTGGACGCCATCACCGGCGAGAGCTGGCAGTACCACGGCACCTTCGAGGGGGCTGATGGCTGGAATCATATTTTCCGCCACCGGGTCCTCCCGAGCACGCGCCAACGGACCTATCGCAAGTACCCGGCAACCGCTCCGGTCTCCTGATTGGTTCCAACCTAAGCCGGCGTGACGCGCCGGCACAAACCTCAACCCCAACCGGGAACGCTCCCGGTGGAGGCGTTCCACCTCTAGGAGGAGAACGTGAGCATTCTCAGCTTTCCTGACCGCGGCTCATGGGGCAAAGCGGCGTGGCGTGGCAACTGTTCCGGTTACGTTTATCTGGACCTGTTCCAGCGGCTTCGGCCCAAGGCTTTCGTGGATCCAATGTCGGGCAGCGGAACCTCGATCGAGGTGGCTCGAGAAATGGGGATCGAAGCCTATGGCTTGGATCTGCACTCCGGCTTCAACGCTGTGCGGCACAGCATTTTGCAAGCCGTAGGCAAGCCGGCGGATCTGGTGCTGTCGCACCCACCTTACGGGAGCATGATCGTCTACTCCGGCAACGTCTGGGGTGACGCTCCGCATCCCGACGATCTGTCGCGCTGCAGTTCCGATGACGAGTTTCACGAGAAGATGCAGCTCGTCCTTCTGAACCAGCGCGACGCCACCGCCCCCGGCGGCTACTACGGCACGATCATCGGAGACTGGCGACGGCGGGGGATGTACACCTCCTACCAAGCCGAGATGATTGCCAGAATGCCGCGGGACGAGCTGGCCGCTGTGTTGATCAAGCAACAGCACAACTGTCAGTCAGACGCAAAAGCTTATGGCCGCATGGCTTTGCCATTCATTCTGCACGAGTACATCCTTCTCTGGCAGAAGAAGGCATCATCCATCCTGGTCTTGCTTAGCAATCTCGCACACCAGCAGTATGCTCGATTGAGCGGAACCTGGAAGAATGTCGTGAAAGCGGTCCTTATGCAGCTTGGGGGGCAGGCCCCGCTGTCCAGGCTCTACGAGGCAGTGGCGCAAGCGGCGCCCGACAAGCTGTCGAAGAATCCGCACTGGCAGGCAAAAGTCCGGCAAACCCTCAACCAGAACCGCGAGCTGTTCACGCAGATCGCGGTCGGCGAATGGGCGATAGCCTGACGACGCCCCCAGCGTCTCGACAACCATCAACCCAACCGGGTGCGCTCCCCGGCGGGGGCGCACTCCGTCCCCATCGTCCGAGGAGGTATCGCGATGAAAAAGTTGACCCTGAAGGGCGTTCCCGCCTCATTGGTCATGTTCGACTACCAGGCGATCGGCGGCCCAATGCGGGCCTACTGCGCCGAGTTGTCAGCGCGGAATTGGCTCCAGGCTCACGGCTTTTGGGCTGGCCATCCTGTTCAGATCGAAGAGGTCATTGAATGGGAACGGTCACCTACAGACCGGGCGGCCGACGTGCTGTTCCGTGTTGGAACGCTGGAAGCCAAGTTCCGGGACCTGATCCGGACCGACCTGCCGGTCGGCACCGGCGGCGTCGCCGAGGCAGGGGACCTCCTGCAGCTTGAGCTTGATGGTTATTGGGCTTTCTTCGACCACTCATGCTCAAGCTGGAATGGCTTCTCGGTCACCGGCGCCGGTATGGACGGCCACCGCGGCTTCACGTTGGACCTCGACTTCGCGCGGGCTTGGCTGGATCGCGGACGATGCCGCCTCCGGCTGCACACGCAACGGCTTGCGAAGGCAGCGGCCTGACCAACCATCAGGTCCACAACACCCATTGGGGAGAATCTCCCCAATGGGGCGATCTCCCCTCCGCATCGAGAGGAGAGGAACATGGCAAAGCTCACCGTCTACCAGGACGAAGACCCCCTCGGTCGAGGGGAGTGGTTTGGCTACGTCACAGGTGCCCACGGGCACATCGTCCACAACTTCGGTCCGTTCCCGGCTGAAGAGGCTGCGTGCAGGCATGGCCGCTCCCTGATCGGCCAATCCGCGGATTTGTCCGATGTCCACGTCGAACAGTAAGGTTCCGACGGCTGGCTGCTCTGCTCGTACTGTGGAATGCCAACCGAGCTGCTCGTCGACAGCTCGGAAATTTACGGGAAGAACTACGGCCCCATTTACCGTTGCCCCTTGGGGTGCGGTTGGGTTGGGTGTCATCCCGGCACCCGCAAGGCACTCGGCCGCATTGCCAACCGGCAACTGCGGCTCGCCAAGGCGGCTGCTCACAGCGCGTTTGACGAGCTTTGGAAACGCAAGGCTGTGAGGAAGGGCGGAAGCCCCCGCCATTACGGAGCTGCACGGAAGGCAGGCTACGCCTGGCTACGCGAGCAACTTGGGATCGATCAATCGGTTTGCCACATCGGCTTCATGAACCTGCCGATGTGCCACCGCGTGATGGATCTCTGCTCCCCCTACCTGCGAAAGCGCTGACCGGTCCCGCCGGCAGCGCCCTTCAACCCCACCGGGGCGACAATGCCCCGAGGGGGCATCGTGCGCCTGCTATTGGAGGTCCCCATGCTGAATGAGGAAAACCCCCGCGCCCGTGCGTACGCCATCGTGTTTCTTTACCGCATGCATCGCATTTCATTTCTGCGCGCGATGCGGGAACTGGCTGCGCTCGGCATGCCCGAGCTGAGTGGCAAAGGCTCGTGCCCCGTGGTCGATGCCCTTTATGCGCACTCGCTGGATGCACTCCGCCGGATCATCCGGGAATACGTTCCGGAGCGTAAACCCCAACTGCCCGACACCAGCAAGCTGCTTCGCTTGGCGAAAGCGGCCTGACCATCATCATCCCAATCCCAAGGGGAGCACGCCTCCCCATCGGGAAATGGCGTGCTCTCCGTCCAAGGAGGACTTTCGATGTGCACTCCACAAGAAGCCGTCCGACGTTTCGTCACGTCTGATGGCTTCACCTGCTTCCACCTGGATGGCGTCTGGCGCGATTCGATCATGGCTCGGCTCGTCGATACGAGCTGGGACGGCGGCGACTGCGGCCCGATCGGAGACGACGGCCCGTTGCAGGGCATCCTCGATGTCGTGCAGCCAGTGCTTCACGTCACGTGGATCGACGGCCCGCGCCAAGGCCAGGTGGCGAACATCCCCATGATCGCAGTCCCGCGGTTGGTCAACATCGGTGACCGATGGATCAGCGGCTGGCGACTGGTCGCGGGCGAGGCTCCTTCGTGGGTTACCGAGGTACTCCAGTATGCCCTGAACGAAGGGTCAGCTCTGGAAGGGGCCCGCTTCATCGCCGACGAGATCGGCGACGAACTGGACCGGGGCGACGACCAGCCCAACTTAAAATTCAGGATCGATTACCTGCCGTCCAGGCCCCCTCCGAAGGTCCTGGGCAAGCAGGCAATGCAGGAGGCGCTGGCGTCGGAACAGGACGTCCTGTCAACGCCCTGAGCCTCCCATCGGCCCTTCATCACCCCTGTGGTGGTGAGGGGCCGTCCTTCCTTGCCGCGACACCGTCCACCACCCCACGAAGACCGTCCTCGTTCAGAACGGTCACATAGCCCGCGTCGTAATCGATCAGCCCCTCTGAGGCGAACGCCCGCATCGTTTTGTTCACGTACTCCCGGGTGAGCCCGAGCCTCATCCCCAAAGACGACTGATTTATGGGTTCCCGAATTCGCCGGCCGCCGTCGAAGGGAGTTCCGTTGCTGGCCATGCTCAACAGTGCCATCGCTACCCGCTGCACCCCATTCAATAGGAACATCGTTTCCATGTTGGAACTGACGTAACGGCAGCGTTCGGCCAAGACGGTGGCAAAGCGCAGGCACACCCGCGGGAACTGTTCCAGGTAGCGCAGGAAGTCGTCCCGAAGCACGAGGAACAACTCCGCCTTGGTGTGGGCGCGCACCGTTGCCGTGCGCTCCTTCCCATCCATAACCGCGATGTCGCCGATCACCGATCCGCGCCGAAGGACGTTCAACATGAGGACGTTGCCGTCCCGACCGTTCGCGTACACGCCGAGTTCGCCATCCAGGACGACGTAGAGGCCGTCCGGCAAATCACCGGAATTGAACAGGGTTTCGCCCCGCTTCTTCCGTACGACGGATCCGATCTCGGCCAACGACTGCAGGCTCTGTTCATCCAGCACGGAGAACACGTCGGTCCGGCGCAGCGTCGCCATCTGCATGCCGCTCAGACTGGTCACATCGACTCCTGCTCACACAATCAAAAGTCACACCCGCCGCAACTCTAACCGATAGGTGCAATCGGTGTGAATAGGTTCACACCCTTTCGATTATCGTTTGAGTTATAACGAAATTCGAACAGATATACGACGAAGGCAATGATTCTACCGGTTACCAAATCCAGTCGACGCGTGACGATCCGAGGCGATGCGACCATCATCCAGCTTGAAGATGATTTCTGGTCAGCACTGGACAACATCGCGACCCAAGCTGGCAAGAAAACGCCGGATTTCATCCGGAGCCTCTATGATTTCGCGCAGCCATGCCTTTGCGATGACGTCGATTTCCCGACGTTCCTTCGGGTATACGCTATGCGACACACCACCAACCAGCATGACCTCGACTACGATATCAGTGATCCCGCGAATCGCTCAGTCGATTTTTCTCCCTTCACGCCCGTAATTCTGTAGCTCTGATCACACTTCGCGATCCTTTAGAGCTGCACTTAAGGACAAGGACTGTCGGATATGCAACCCAGCCTCAAGAACACCTCGACGTCGGTGAACGACATGGAGACGTTTGATTTGGCTGCCCGAATGGCATTGCGGCACTTCCCGGTCGCCCTCATTCGCATCCAGACGGGCCTTCCCGCAGAGACGGTGGACGAACTGTACCAACAGGCGCACAACGCGCCTCCGCCGCCGCCTCCGCCCCTTCCGAAGGCGCTTGATCTGATCGCCACACCGGAAGCCGCAGCCCGCGCGACCAGCTTCCTGGCCCACTACCTGCGCCTAGCCGGACCGGCCGCCTATCGTCGGATCGATATCGAGGCGCTGATGTTTGCGCATGACCTTCATCTCGCGGCCCGCGACGACGCCAAGCAGACCGAAACCGTTCTCCGGGCGTGGGTGCTGGCGCGCGAGATGCGCTGCCGCACCCTCACGTTCCAACTCTGCTCCTGTGGTCGGGAATTTCTGGCACACGCGGACCAGAAGCTGCCGGCAGCCTGTCACTTCTGCAGCCCGCGGCCGGCCGTGGCAACGCGCTCGGCCGGCGGCGAGAAAAGCAGCGAGGTACGGCTGGCCAACGGCTGACATACTCGGCGACCGTTCGAAACAGGCCACTGGATACACCGTGTCATCGCCGGTCGGATCGGGGCGTTTGGTAAGCCCACATCCGCCGGCCTGACCAGGCCGGAAGACGATGGTAGAGCGCCGAACACGCAAGTGCCAAGGTGAGCGGATACACCACCGGCTTTCCGTCGCTGCTGCGACGACCGGTTTTGTAGTGCTTGATGGAGTCCACCGACAGTCCCAACGCTTCCGCCGCTTCCTCCCGCGTCCTGTACCCCATGGCATCCATCCAATCGTTGAACGCCTCGGGCGTCATGGCGCCCCAGCCATGCTCAGCGTCGGTACCAGATTCCGGCGGCTTGCTGCTCATGTCGTCTTGTCCTCGGTCTCCCCGACGACGTGCCGGGCCGGCCACAGGTTTACGCCGCCACTTTCAGATCGACAACACGCGAGCGAAGCTCGGCCCTGGTTGGTCGCACAGCGCGGCTAATGTGCAGAGCGTAGACGGCGACAGCTTTCCAGTAGACGGCCAAGGGCCCCTTCTTGCTCGCCCACGACTTATCGGCCCTGACCTTCGCATCCTGGTACAGGTCACGCAGAACCTGCGCGAGAATGAGCCGGACTTCAGGTGGAAGGTCGAGCAGGCGGGCGGTGGCAGGCAGGGCCAGGATCGGGTTTCGGACCTCAGGGCGCGAACTGCGGTTCATCGTCATTTCCTCGTTCATGTTCGGTGGTTAGAGAAGAGGGGGAGGGGACCGCCCTTAGGCGGCCAGCTCCTGCCGGCGGCGCGGCGGGGAGTTTGCCGCCACCAGGACACGGGCCAACTCCGGACACACGCTGTTGCCGATGCGCGCAATCTGCTGCTCCTGGGTCAGCGTCCGGCCGTTGGACGTGCGGTCGATGACGTATTCCGGCGGGAACCCTTGAATGAGCTTCAGTTCCTGGGGGACCAGCATCCTCATCGACAAATCGACGATCTGGAACCACCCGCCATTCACGCGGCACAGGCCAAGAAGGTGCGGCAGATCGGTGGCGGGGCCATCGTAGCCGAGCTGGGCGGCGAGCGCGGTCAGGAAGGCGTCAGGTTCAGCGGGCGGCAGCTTGCGCAGGCCGCGCGTGTTCTTCCAATCAACGCGGGCCAGGAACCGCCGTACGGCGCGAACCTGCTCATGCAGGCGCTTGGGGACCGCGGTCAGAAGGGCGTCTTCGAAGGGAACCACCTCGCCGAGGACGGCAGCACCAACAGGTTCAAGCCGCGTTTGGACGAGCCCTTGGTGCATCCCTGACGCTAGAACCGCGGGCGCCGGCCGGTCGAGGGGCCTGCCGTCCTTGCAGGTGCCCTTCAACACCACAATGTGGGCGCCGTGCAGCCCCTGGGCGTTGCGCGTTTCGGCTGTCCCGGGCGCTTCCTTCGTATCCGGCCCGATGCTGTTACCAGGGAGCCGTTGGAGGGCAGCGAGCACCGGCTGCTGGTGGCTGCCCGTGGTCGTGATGGTGGAGGCGGGGCCTCGCAGGCTGTGCCCGATCTCACCGGTGTTGTGCTGAGCGAGGTAGGCGACATTGGTAGGCCCCCTGTCCGACAGCGGGCGAGCCTGGGCGGTCAGCAGAGCACTCTCGTTCTTGGTGACGATCGTCGGGTGCGGCCCGCGCGGATCGCGAACTTTGATGGAGCGGCTGCCGCGCTGCGTGATCTGGGTTGTCGTCGCCATCACGAGCCCGTGGGCATCGCGGGCTGCGGTGATCGTCTTGGCCGGTTCGGTCGAGGCGAAGCCCCGGAATCCCTTACCGGCGTGGTTGAGCGTAGCGACAAAAGGTTCATGACCGTCGCGCATGGACGAGGCGATCATGAAGCGATGGGTGCCGTGGGCCAGCCGATCCAATGTGGCGTCCACAAGCGGTTTCGTCCGCCCAAAGATGCTCCTGGTCGGCAAGGAGAAGTCAATGCAGGTAGACGCCCAAGTGTAGGGCTTCAACTGGCCCGAGCGCACCTCGTCGGAGCGCGGGTCGCCATGCGTCGGCTCCGGCCAGACGACTGGGAGCCCATCGCGGCGAGCAACGATGAACAGGCGGGTCCGGATTGTCGGAACGCCGTAATGATGGGCTGGCAAGGAGCGGAACTCCAGCTGGTAGCCGAGCCGCTCCAGTTCGCCCTGCCATTGCCGAAAATAGAGCCCTTGAAGCGACTTGACCGGCTCACTCAGACTATCCGGTGCCACAGCAGAGCCATCCGGGAATGGGTACAGGATCGGCTCATCCAGCGTAGGTCCAGCCGTAAGCATTTCAGAAACATTCTCGACGTAAATAACCTTCGGTCGCTGCCATTCTGGCAGTCGTGCCCATTTAATGACAACCCACATCAACCCTCTAATCTTCGGGCTACGAAGTGATTTGCCAGAAGCTTTAGAAAAATGCCGACAATCTGGTGAGGCCCACAGGTTGCGTATACTTCTTCCACGGCATACTATATGTGGTTCCACTTCGTATACGTCGCTATGAAAATGCTCCGTTCTCGGATGGTTAATCTCATGCATGGCAATAGCGGCTGCATCGTGGTTAACCGCTAGATCGACGGGCTTTCCAAGCGCCTGCTCTATTCCTTCAGATGCGCCACCACCTCCCGCGAAGAGGTCAACATCAAGCTCATCGTCAGCTGTGGACTTTAATGACAGTGAAAATTGCCTGCCGTGACTTTCAGTTCGCGGCTGCGCGCGCCGCATTCCGTTGCGACGTTGCGCACGAGACCGGGCAGGCGCTTGAGGGGCACGGAAGGGCAGGGGACGGACGAGCATAGCCATCGACAGAACCTCGGGGGCGGGCAGGAAGGTGCGGGGAATTTTTCCTCGACAGCCCCGCTATACCCCTTGACCTGCGACGAGCGCAAGGGTAATTTTTCCCCGTTGTCCCGCCGAGGCTGAGCCTGCGGCTTTAGCGCAAAGAGGCTTGTATCATGGCCGCTTCCACGCAGTTCTCCCGCATGGTCCCGCCCCCCGTCGCCGGGGAAAATGTCCCCGCGAAGGCTGTGCTTGTCCGTGGCATTCCCCTGCACGTCGCTGACCAGGCGCTGCACGCCATCCACTTCGGCTACTGTCCGGTTTCTTCGACCGGATACTGGTCTCACTATGGGCAGTCGCTTCCGTCCCCTGCCGCGCTTGAGGACATCGCCCGGGAGGCGGACAGGCAGCGGGCTTCCGCGCTTCAGCGGCTGCGTGAAGCGAAGGCGATGTCGCCCAAAGGCCGCACCCTAGACCAGCGGTTTTCGGATTTCGTTTCACTCGAAGGCGCAATCTCCGCCGCCGTCAACCACGCCTACCTCGCGCCGCCGGCAGACCAGGACAGACTGCTGCGGGAGATCGCCACCGCGACGCAGGCGCTGGAGCCCTTCCTGAAGCCGGGACACGCCAAGCCGGCCAACCCCGGCTCGCACTGGACCACCGAGCTGCTGGTCGAACGCGCACAGGCCTACCACGGCCTCTGCGCCCTGACGTGCCGCCTGCTCGCACGGCTGCACCAGCGTGGCAAGGCCGTCGACCTCGCCGCATGGACCGCCTTCGTCAACGCCCTCCCCGGCGGCCCCGGCTTCTCCATGCGCCCGCCCACCGTGCTCTTGAAGCTTCTTGGCCAGGTCGAGGACAAGGAGACCGGCGACAAGAATGACGCGCCGAAGCTGGAGGTGCATAGCGCAGCCGCTCCACGGCCCACCCACGACATCGAGGAGGATCAGGCCGCGCCAAAGATTGACCTCCCTCCGGCGGAGCTGGTGGCCGCCGCCTCCGCACCGGTCTGGGCCGTGGACAAGCGCGGTCAGTTCTCATTGTTCTGAGGAAAGCCCCAGGAATGCCGACACACGACAACAAAGGAGGGCTGGTCAACAGCCCGTCTCCTGGCGCTCTGAAGGCGCGAGTCCGCCGCGTCGAGCGCGGACGCCGGAGCGAGGCCGAGGCCAGCGCCATGACACCCAAGCCCTCGCTGCAGGGACTCATGCAGCTTCCGCTGCTGGAGGAAATCGACACCCTGGGCGGACGAGCCCGACCCGGTGAGCTGTACGAGCGGCTGGCCGCTCGACTGGACGTGCCAGCGCCCCTGCTCGAAGAGACCAGGCAATGCGCCGATGGGCAGACCTACAACGTCTTCCGGCAGGCGGTCAGGTGGGCGCGGCAGACTGCAGTCATGCAAGGCCTCATCCACAATGGCGAACGCGGAATCTGGGAACTGGCCGATCCGGGCTATGCAAAGCTCCAAAAAGCCCGCCGGGGCATAACCGTCCTCGTTTACACCCTGGATGGGGGCCTTGCCCTGTGGGGCCACGCGGAGGATTGCGCGTCGGCCATTGAGCGGGGCTCCTTGAACTTGATCCTGACGTCGCCGCCATATCCTGTCGTCAACCGCGCCTACGGCAAATTGTCCGTCCCTGAGTGGCTGTCCTGGATGAGCCGGCTCACGACGCTTTGGCGCGAGCTCTTGACCGACGATGGCACACTGGCCCTCAACCTCGGCGATGTGTTCGTGGGAGGGACGCCCTGCCTCAGCCCTTACGTTGAGCGTTACACCCTGGACGCCATCGACACGCATGGCATGTTCCTCGCTGGCCGGATGCGCTGGCATAGTCCGACACGCCTCGGGCATATTGAATGGACGGCGAAGCGCCGCGTGCGCCCGCGGAACACGCTGGAGCACATCCTGCTGCTGTCCAAGACCCCACACCCGGATTGGGACACGCGCCGGCTGCCTCCCGAGCCTTACAGCCAGCGGACGATCGACGGCTGGGAAGCCGCGCAGAAGCGGGGACGCAATCGCCGTCCATCGGGCTACGACATCAACGAACAGGCTTTCGCGCCCACCGGCGACGGCCCGCTGCCGGGCAACCTGATCGTCGCCGCCGGCGCTCCCGGCAACGACCGCTACAGCCGCCGCTGCCGCGCCGCCGGCGTCCAGCCGCACCCGGCACGGTTCAGCGAGGAAGTGCCCAAGCGGATCATTCTGCTCACTACGAAGCCCGGCGATATGGTCCACGACCCCATGTGCGGATCCAACACCACCGGCAAGGTCGCGCTGGATCTGGGACGGCGATTCATCGCGTCGGACGTGATGCTCTCCTATGTCGACCAATCTGGCATGCGGTTCGACGACCGTCCCGATTTCCGCCGTCATACCCTCCCCACTGGGGCCGTCAGCGTTGTCACCTAAAGCGTATGCGCCAAGCCTCTGACCACGCTGCCGCCGTCCAGAGCGATAGGGGCATCCCGCACGTGACGTGCGGGTAGGTCCCCTGAGGTGTGGCGCTCACGTCATGACCGGCCGTGCGATCTGGGCGCCGGCACTACGAAAGCGCCATGCACGAATGAACTCGTTAACCTCTGTCGCTGCATCATTGGATTAACACGAAGCAACCTGTGATTGCTCATGTCACCCGAACACAACATTTCTAGAATGGTTAGCCCCACGAAGTATCAGACGGACACGTTGGGCTTCGTCGTTGATAACCGTGGGCGCTGGCTGCGCCTCTGCAGCCATGACGGCACCGTTCGCACGTTTTGGGCGCTGAACGAATTGGATGCGCAGGCCTATGTGACGGCCCTTACGGGCGAAGAATACGGCACCAATGTGCCGGTGACTCCGGAAATCGCCGAACGCTGCGCACCTCCAGAGACGACGGCGAATTACACGCTGGCACGCCGGTGGGAGGCCGAGCGCGACGCGGAGATGCTGAGCCTCGTCAGCCTGTAACATCAAACCCATCCACGCCGGCATGAACCGGCCTCATCTGTGGCGAACATGAGGGACATGCCGGGGACGACCATCACCGCGCCTTATCCGTCGGCGATCTGTGGATCGACCGCAGCGATGCCGTCGCTCACTGTTTAGTTCGGAAGCTGGTAGATCATCACAAACATTTCTCCGTCGTCGCACTTTGACGCTCAATAAATATTGCAAAAACCGCTTAGTATACGTTGATTTTAGCCCGTTACGGGCTTTTACGATTGATGCGCCCTGTACGATATAGTAGGCTCCTGTCATAGAGTCCTCAATCAATGGCGCTGCCATGACCGCTCTTTTCTCGACCGACAAGCTGCTGGACGCCGGTTTCTCCCAGAAGACCGTTGACATGATCGCTGCCGCCTACCACGCAGTGCGCGACCTGATCGAACAGGATGTGCCGTTGGCCGTCGCCGCCAGCTTCGGCAAGGACAGCACGGCGATGCTTGCCATCGCGCTGCTAGCCCACCACGATGCCGTGCGCGAGCATCCGTTGCGCCACCCTCTGACCGTCCTTTCCGCGGACACCGGCATTGAGAACCCTGTTATCCACGCTCACGTAGCGAGCCAGATCTCGATGTTGCAGAGTTACGCTCGCCGGCACGCGATTCCGCTACGGGTGCGTATTGGAAAGCCGACACTGGCCTCGTCCTGGATGACGGCCGTGCTTGGCGGTCGCAAGGTGGTCACCTTCGCGAATTCTTCGCACCGGGATTGCAGTATCGAACTGAAGAAGCGCCCCAACCAACGAGAGCTGCGCAAAATGGTGCCGGAGCTGAAAGCCGAATACGAGCACATGCTCTCTTCCGCTGCACCGTCCGATTTCTTCCGCATCTCGGAGCTTGCCGCCTCGCTGGACCGGGAAAGCGTCATCACTCTCGTCGGGGTCCGCTTCGACGAGTCGACCAGCCGCAGGCACCGTATGCAGGCCCGGGGCGACGTTGCCCGCGTCGTCACCATCGGCGACGACGGCCAGCGGACACTGCCACTGATCGGAGATTTCTCCTCCGACGAGGTCTGGGAGTGCCTTGCCATGGCTGGGGAAGGGCGGGCATTGGAGGCCTACGCCCCGAATTTCGACGACACCCGCGATCTGTACCGCTCGGCCACAGGCGAATGCCCGGTCGTGGCGTCCGAGAAAGCCGCGTCCGCCGCTTGCGGCAGTCGATTTGGTTGTGCGCTTTGCACGGTGTCGGGGGGAACCGACAAGAGCATGGCCATCATGCTACAGGACCCGCAGTACGCCTGGATGAAGCCACTCAACGAGCTGCGCAATTTCCTTGTCGCCACGCAGTACGACCTGGACCGTCGTCGGTGGACGGCCCGCACCACGGATTCGGTGACGGGACACGTCCGCATCCAGGCAGACGTTTACTCCCCCGCCATGGTCCAGGAATTGCTGGGCATCTGCCTGACCATCGACATCCGCGAGAAGGAGCGCGCCGCCGCATTGGATGAGGATCTGTGGGCTCATTATGCCGGCGAGGCCGTGTCGTGGTCCGACCCCTACATGCGCGAGACGGCCGCGGCGGGCAACCCCGACATCGCCTGGGCCACTCGCATGGCAAAGCCGCAGTTCCAGCTCGTCAGCTCGGAACAGGTTCTGGCCATCGACTTTATGTGGGCACGTTACGGCGCGACCGTCCCGTTCGAGGCGCTGCACATCTGGCGCGAAGTGACCAAGCGGGGGGCGCGCTACGAAGTGCCGAGCGTTGAGGCTCCGCAGGATCGCCGCAATCTTCGCATGCCCGAAGGCCGCTGGATCGCGTTGCCGCCCAACGCGCGCATGCTCCATCCTCTCTATGACCCACTCACCACGCTCTACTACGAGCGCCCTGGCCGGGACATGCCCGTGGTGACTGGGCAGACCTGCGTGGAGCATCAGGAAGAGGAGACATTCTCCGTGGATCAGGAAGCGGCCTGGATGATCTTCGAGTTTGAGGTCGATCGCCTGCTCGACCTCTACCATGAGCGAGGCTTTGCGCCGTCCGTCGCCGTGGAATTCTATCTGCGCTTCGGCGCCATCGCTCTTGCCGCTGGCCGCCTCGCCGAACTGGCGAAGACGGTGGATCACGCACAGCGACTGCAAGATGCCGGCTTGGGGCCGGGCACCCCGATTTCGGCGCTGCTAGCCCGGTCGATCTCCGACATCGAACACAACGCACTCAAAGCAACGATGACGATGCCGATAAACGTGGTGCCAGCGCCTCGGCGTCGGTCACAGACCGTCACCACGCAAGGCGACCTCTTTGCCGCTCAAGCTGCCTGAATAACAGAGAATGTCACCCCGCCAGCACGAAAGACGATTGAATTCGTCGTCTTTTGGTGTCGCAAAAGCTGCTAAAAAATGGCTAACCATAAGCCACCGCATTTTGGAGTACCTGACCGTGACCAGACTGCCCACCGTCGCCCTGCGCTCTCTGGCTATCGCCGCCGTGACCATATCCCTGGCAGCCTGCAACACGACCTCCCGGCCGAGCGCCCCGGACCTTGCACAGCAGGCACGCGATGCCCAGCGACGCCTCCTCTCCAGTACCGGCCTTGAAGATATCTTCGAGCAGCCTGTGGTCAGAGGGGCGCCGACGGTGGTCACAAGTCGCGACGCCCAGTTCGGCACATTGGGCATCAGCTACGATCCGCGCTATGTCACTCCGGAGGAGATCACCAAGGCTGGCACGGTCTACTGCGAGAAGCGCAAGCAGGGAGGGCAAGCCATCCTTCTGGAGAACAGCGCCCTCCAGGTGAACGAAAGCAACCGGGCGTCTCGAGACACTATCCAACGGGTGGGTTCCGCCAAGTTCTTCTGCACGAACGGCTCTGCGGCCGACGAAGCCCTGCTCGCCGAATATCAAGGCTCCCGTGCGACGATACTTCAGAAGGAGGAGCAGCGCTCCGCAATGCAACGTTCTGCGCAGCTCCGTGCCAAAATCGAAGAGTCGCAGGCCAACCGTGCCGCCTGGGATGCCATCAAGCGCCGTGATGAACAGCGGGTGAACGGGCCAGCCAGCTACCGCTACGCTCCCACATACTGACGGACGGCCAGTCCCAACACCAGAACCGCCCCTGGAGAAGCAACCGCTATGAGCACTCCCGTCACAACCGACCGCATCTCCCTCGATGTTCCCGATTTCGTCGGCAACACCAAGGGGTGGGATGGTGGGGTGTCGTTTGGGAACCTGGAGATCCTCCAGTTCGCCCATGTTCTGAAGCAGATCGATCCGACCGGCGCCCTCCGCCAGCAGATCGTCGAGGCGCTGAACAACGCTCCTGGCCTGCGCGTCGCCATGATGCACGGGGCGTTCAGCCGCGCGCCGGCGGTTGCTACGGCGGCTGAGTGAGCACCGTAGAGCGGCAAGCAGTGATCACCCCGGCGTCGCGGCATGACGCCGGGCATCCGTGCTTCGACCAGTGAAGCGGCGTGCGACAGCGCTGATTGGCGGTGACCTTCAAGCGCCTACGGAAACGGAGCGGCAACCGGCGAATACGAGTTGATTATTAGCCCGTTACGGGCCTAAAATATATGCGTGCCCGCAGCCCAGAGGCCATTATGAGCATGACGCCCCAGCCTCAAGTCATTGACGCCGCACTTCGCGCTTCTTTTGATGGCCGCGTGCGGTTTCCCGTCAGCGGCACCGAGATCACCGACAAGGCTTTATTGTCCCTGGTCCGCTCCTCCGGTACGCCGGGCTACTCGACGCGCGTGGACGTTGACGGGACAGCAATTCACGCATCGGTCGTCCATTTCGGACCGCGGCTGTGGCTCAACGCGAACTGGAACACCGATGCTCCGACGCTGGAAGGCACCGCTTTCCTGACCGCCGTCCGCCGCGTCTACGGCCTGACGCGCCTAGCCAACGATCCTGGCCTTGAACCCACTGCGGCGCCGGTGAAGTCGCGCGTCGACGCCGTTCCCCTCCCACCCGCGGGGAAGGAACAGGAGACCACTGAGCAACCGTCTGAGCCGCCAGTGCGGGGTCCGATCGGAGGCGGTGGCGGACATCAAGGCTCCCTATTCCTGTGAGGGCAGGGCGGCGGGCACACTGCCCATCCTAATTGCCAAGGACGTGGCGCAGCGCCTTACCTCCTGTATCGCGGCGGAACCGTTCGCAAACCGGGTTCTGCAAACTTGGAACACTCTGACCGACCTTCAATCGACGTCGCCCGCTGGCTGCGCTGGGCACAAAACAAGGACCCCGCCATATGAACACGCGCCTGCCACTCGCTCGCATGAGCGACGTGACCACCCCTCCTCCACACCTGTACAAGCACAATAACGAAGTCTCCGAGATCGTGCGCTCGCTTGTGGAGCTGTGGCCCGGTGGCAACCCTGAAGGCGACCTCAGCGCCGGCCGCACCCATCCCAGCTATAGCCTTGCCCTCCGCGACATTGCCGAAAGGCTTGGCGTGCTTGACGAGCTGCGCGCTGCCTTGCCCGCCCACCAGGGCGTGACGCTGGCTTAGCCCCATCCAGGGAAGGTCCACATCGTCCATGCCGTTCAGCCTTCCGTATAACACCGCTGTCCGTGAGCAGCGTCGCTCGTCCCCGAGCGCACTTGACTTCCTCCCCACCCAGCCCTGGGCGGTTCGAGCGCTGGTCGATCAAATCCTCGGCGCCGACGCCCTCGCCGGTTCTGTAGTCTGCGAACCGGCAGCCGGTGCGGGCGACATCGCTCGGACGCTGTTGGAGTTCACACCGCATGTACGGGTCGCGGATGTGGCGGATTACGGGATCAGAAACATCTATGAGCAACCGATCAGCATTCGCGATTTCCTGAGCTGGACGCCCGATGAAACCGAGGTCCCGGATTGGGTCTGCACGAACCCACCGTTCACCCTCGGAGAGGCATTCATTCACCACGCGCTCCGCTTCGCCCGCCGCGGCGTGGCTGTGATCGTCCGCACCGCCTTTCTCGAAGGGCAGGGCCGCTACGAGCGGCTGTTCAGCCAGTGTCCGCCCGACATTATCGCCGTTCACGCCGAGCGCGTCCCTATGTTCTCAGGGCGGCTGGAAGCCAAAAAAAGCAGCGCGACCTCATATTCGTGGCTGATCTGGTTCCGGAACGGATCTGGCGAGGCCCGTACGCGCTGGATCGCACCGTGCCGCGAACTCCATGAACGTGCGTCGGATTACCATGGTTGGCGCTGGTGCGCTCACGGTGGCCAGCCGCTGCCGCATCTGTCAATCGTTGGCTCCACGGATGTCGAACATGATGTCTCCCAGGCGCTGGCAATCCTGCGCGATCCCGTCCGCGCCGTCATCCATCCCGGACGCCTGCGTGTGGTGTCCAGCCTGGTCGAGACCACGCCCGACTGCCGCGAAAGGGTCCTGGCCCGCATAAGCGTTTGGCACGCTGATACCGATCCGAAGGACGCGCAGGCGAAGCTGGAGCAGGTCCTCGTCGACCATGGGCTCCGGATCGATCCTGTTGGTCTGAACACAATGCTCGCGGCGTGACATGAGCGAATTCGACGTCGCCCTGAGGCGCTGCTGCGGCGCCCCACGATGAACAAGCTGACGCCGCCCCAGATCGTTCAACTCATGCGGATCGACGCCGGCGGCATGCATGGGATGCCCGCCGCTGGCTTCACAGCGTCGGCACCGGAAAAGCGTCTATTGGCGCGCGGGCTTATCCGAACCTGGACAACCAGCGTTCCTGCCGGCATCGGCTCCCTGACCATCAAATTGAGTTTGGCGGCCGTGACCAACGACGGCCACCAGCTGTTCACGGATCTAGGCCTACCGCCGTCCGCCAGCATGGCGAAGTTCATCGGCCGCCGACAGGGATGGTGCAGCACCGAGTACGAGCTGCTGCGGGTCGCCCACCTGAGAGGCTATGTCGAGGTCGTCGAACGGGGTGGTGTTGGCGGCTGCACAAGCCGATGGCGCCGCACGGAGACTGGTAAGGCCGCCCTGATCCTGTTCCACGAACATGAGCGGCTGGTGGCCGAGACAAAGGGCAAGCTGGAAGCCGCGAGCCGGCCTCGGAGAAGAACGCAAGACGTGGCTAATCCACGAACCGGCGCTGGCCAACGACGGTGATGGTCCAGGACGTAGCGTTGTTCGAAGTGGCCGGGACCGCCAGCACCTACTGGGGGACGGCAGCGGCAGGCTAAACCTCTGCCGCCCCACCCCGACCTTACGCGGCCGATTTGCCACGACCACGGCCGCGCCCCGCTGGCTTTGCCGGCGCTACCGTCGCGGGGGTCCGGGCCAGATTCCCGAGCCCCATGCCCTTTGCAATTTCAGACCGAGCCGCCGCGTAGGCGGGCGCCACCATCGGGTACTCCGCCGGCAGATCCCATTTCGCCCGGTATTCAGCGGGTGTGAGGTTGTGCTCAACGCGCAGGTGGCGCTTGAGGAGCTTGTTTTTCTGCCCGCACTCCAGACAGCCGATCGTGTCGTGCGACACCGAGCGCCTGATTGGGACGGCCGGTTGCTGAGGCCCAGCCGGCGTCGGTGGAAGGGCATTTTCGGTGGTGAGTGCTCCGTAGATCGCGCGCACCACCTCAGCGACGCCAGCCACCGCTACGGTATGGTTGCTCAGATACGCGGAGGCAATCTCGGCAGTGATCTGCACGAGGACCGATCGATCCGCGTGGCCTTCATGGTTCTGCTCGGACATTCAAAGTGCCTCCACTGTCGATGCAAGACGGTGATGGATGTCACCAAAAAACACTAAGAACAATATCCACTAGAGCACCAAACAAACCAATAAAAAATCAAATCATCGCACTTTTTTATTGAAACATGCTCTCTGTACGATATATTAAAGCTCATCAGCGCGGCTTTCGCCACCTCCCCACACTCCCGGAGCCCTCCCATGTTCCAGTACACGCTGGACATCTTCTCCGAATCCGCCCCGGCTCCGGCCTCCACACTGGACCCCGTCTCGGTTCCGTTCTTTGAGCCAGACCTCGCTCGCTACGATCACATTCTCGTAGCGTTCAGCGGAGGTAAGGACAGTATAGCAATGGTTCTTGATCTGATAGAACGCGGTGTAGACCCTGAAAAGATTGAGCTTTGGCACCATGACATTGATGGCAGGGAGGATGCCGGCAACTTCATGGATTGGCCAGTGACGGCAGATTACTGCCGAAAGTTCGCCGCAGCGTTCAACCTGCGCATCTATTTCTCCTGGCGCATAGGCGGCTTCAGGCGTGAACTCCTGAAGGACAATGCCATGATCGCTCCGGTGGCCTTCGAAACACCCGATGGCCTGAAGGTGGCCGGCGGCGAGCGCGGCAAGATCGCGACCCGGCGGCGCTGGCCAGCACTCACCCCCGACCTGCGCGTACGCTGGTGCAGTGGTTCCTTGAAAGTGGATGTGATGTCCATAGCAATCAACAATCAAGAGCGGTTCCGGGGCAAGCGCGTCCTGGTGATGACCGGGGAACGGGCGTCCGAGAGCGCGAACCGGGCCAAGTACCTCCCCTTTGAGAACCACCGCTGCAACGCTCCCGGCCAACGCGTCAACCGGACGGTCCATGTCTGGCGGTCCGTGCATGCGTGGAGTGACGAAGAGGTCTGGGCGATCATCCAGCGCTTCGGGGTGGTCGCCCATCCGTGCTACCACCTTGGCTGGGGCCGGGCATCCTGCGCCGGCTGCATCTATGGCTCACCGTCGCAGTGGGCCAGCCTGCGCGTGGCGGCTCCCGAGATGTTCGGCGTGATCTCGGGAATGGAAGGCGAGCTGGGGCACACCATCCAACGGGATGAAACGGTCACCCAGCGCGCCGACCGCGGCCGTGCGTATGACATGGATGCGGAGACCATACGCGTCGCGATGTCCCGCACCTACGACGGGCCGATCCGCGTGGCTCCCGCGGACTGGCGCCTGCCGAAAGGCGCCTACGGTGAGAACGCCGGGCCCTGTTGACCGCAGGGCGCTCTCCTTTTTGTTCGGCCCACTTCGCTCTGTCGGACGGCCTCCGCTCCGGGTATGCTCCCGGTGAGAGGTGAAGCCCGATGTCCTACCGTAACAACCGACGACGCAACAGCTTGGGCCTGCTGGCTGTGGCCATCTTCATATCGGCCCTGGCCGTGGCGAGCCAGGTGCTGGCGTGGTTGCACGCGGCGACGGTGATCGCGGGTGCGCTGATTGCGACGGCCCTGGTAGCGTGGCTTGGTCTGCGCTTTGCGGCTTTCTGGCACGACATTTGGACCACGCGCCGCGCCTTCAACCAGGCGGTGGACGAGGCCAACGCGCATCGCAACATGGAGCCGCTGTCTCACCTGAACACGGACACGCGCAGTTAGCTCTTACCTCATGGGCTGATGTGGCCATCCTGGTCGTCCAGTCACGGTGAAAGTGGTGGAGAGCAGCCTGTCGCGTAAGCTCGACGGCCTGGAGCCGCGGCTCACCCGTCACGGCTACAACGTGCGCTTCCTGGCCAACCAAGTCGGCGCCAAGCCGGCGGATCCGCCGGTTCTTGCGCGGGGGATTGGGTGGTGTCCGCGCGCAGGAACTGACCCAGCAGATGCGGGCAGCCGGGCTCCCGCTATAACGGGGGCTTGTCTCACGGATCGCGAGCCGACGCCCACAATCTCGGGTCGGCCCGCCAACGACCTCGGGCCGCTACACCTATCGACCGAGCGGCGGGGGTGGGTCGTTCTGTCCAGGCACCGTGGACTCTTCCCGCTCCGGCTGAGCCGGCGTGGCCCGTTCTGACGGCCGCAAGTCAGGCGGCGGGGAGGGCGTCATTAGGATAGCGAACGGCGCGCATCCCGCCAACGTCAGGTGGAAAAGGGCGGCCAAAGCCAGATATCTGCGCTTCATTGTCTAAGTGGGAATTCCGTCAAACACAGCGACATATTCTATCGTTTTACTCGGACGCAGAACAGTTTTTATTTTGCTGACTGCTTTCGCGTCTTGCAATAAAGCCCGTTACGGGCCAAAATTGCGCAAAGCCGTTATGGAGCTTCCCTCATGCTCTCCCTGGTAAAGCGAATGGCCGCCGCAATCGTCCCGCAGAACACCCACGACGACACCTCGCCCAGCGATGAGCAGTTCGCCGCGATCCGCACGATTGAAGACTGGTACAGCGACAGGCGCGCCCCTCAGGTTTTTTTCCTCGGCGGCGGCGCCGGCACTGGCAAGTCGTTCACCGCGAACAAGGTGATCGAACGGTTCAAGGAACGGAACAAGGTCAAGAAGGTCGTGTCCGGCGCCTACACCGGAAAGGGTGCGCACGTCCTGCGCAAGAAGGGTGTCAAGGACGCGATGACCATCCACCAGATGATCTACGAGCCACGCGAAGACGAAGAAACGGGACAAGTCCACTTTGTCTCACGCCTCGACGGTCCTGCCGCCGAGGCGGACCTGATCCTACTGGACGAATGTTCGATGATCGACGAGCGGCTGGCGAACGACATCCTGATGTTCGGGAAGAAGGTGCTGGTTCTGGGCGATCCCTATCAGCTTCCTCCAGTCCACGGCTCTGGCGCCTTCACAAAGAGCGCTCCGGACTTCCTGTTGCGCGAGATCCACCGACAGGCCAAGGAGAGTCCCATCGTCCGGCTGGCGACCATGATCCGCAATGGCGAGTTGCCGCGCCGTTTCGGATCGGCAGGCGCGGCGCACGTTCTCCCGCTCACCCCTCAGACCCAACGCCTCGTTGCCCGCCGTTCGACCCAGACGCTGTGCGGGGTTCACAAGGTTCGCTTCGCCTATACCAGTCGCCTGCGCGCCCTGCGCGGGTTCTCCGGTCCGATGCCGAAGCGGGGAGAGCCGATTCTCTGCTGCAAAAACAACAGCGACGCTGCGCTTTTCAACGGCATGATGGGCGTTATGACGGGGGACGCCGAGCTGGGTTTCGAAAGAGGGGAGCGCGTCTTCAATCTGTCTGTCCTGATTGAGGACGAGACGAAGAGACGGACGGGCCTGCCGACCTCGCCCTGGATGTTCCAACAACATTTCGACCAGAGTATCACCCGCCCCAAGGTCAGGAAGGGCATCGAAGAGTTTGATTTTGGCTACGTTCTTACTGTCCATAAAGCACAGGGCAGTGAATGGGATAGCGTGACGGTCATTGATGACTCGCGCGTCTTTCGCGACGACCGTTGGCGCTGGCTTTACACCGCCGTCACCCGCGCCAGCGAAGAACTGGTTTTGCTCCTGAGAGAAGACCTTGGCGGCAAATGGAATATGCCAGCGTTCGACGACTGCCCATTGCCGCTCGCCGCTTAATTCTCAACACCGCACATTGTCGAGTGTCGCAGTAAGACGAAGGAAATCGGGAGTTTTCTAATAGGCGCCGGGAGCCTTAATATCGTACAAGGCGCATTATTCTGTTGTCATAATGCACCCTGTACGATATTCTCTATGTGTTCCCCAAACACACCCGAGGCTCCAATGCGCATGTTCCACCCACCACCCGGATCACAGAACGACCTTTTCGGCCCGCAGCAGCCCCCGCTTTGGCAGACCACGAATGCCCGTTGGATCATTGAGGAAGGCGACCACAAGGGGCAGCGCTGCATTCTGAAAAGCAGCTTCGATAGCGAGCGCGGAGATCGGTTCGGTCGCGTCATCATCGAAGACACCCGCGAGGAGATCGTCCTTCCAGTGACGGATTTCCGGCTCCTGATGGATACGGTCGTTCCACCCGGCGTAGAGCCTTTCCGCGTGCGCCGTCCGCGCACCGCCATCGCCGATACGCCGGCTTATCAGCCGATCCAGCCAGTCGAGGCTCGCTCCCTGCACGCGGCCTAAGAAACCGTCGGCGGCGCTCCCTTCTTCGTTCGGGAGGCGCGCCGCGGTTTCCACACCGCACCCACAAGCCTATTCACACCTGGAAGGAACCTTCCTCATGTCTCACCGCAAGGGCGACCGTGTCAGCATGGTCCACCCCAAGAAGAAGACGACGGTTCACGCCGTCGTGTTCAAGGTCACCACCAAGGTTTCCGTCGCCACCGACGATCTGGAGGTCTTCACCGGCGGCCCAGCCGCATTCACCCCGTCCACCGCACCCGTTCCGGCCAAGCTGCGCGATTTCCTGGCGACCATGACGCTGGAGAAGGGCGCCCGCGTCGAATACGACCACGAGGGCGCGATGGCGTACGGCATGGTCAGCAAGGGCGGAGAGAACGTCGTCGTTATCCTGGACGGAGGGCGGCAGGAAAGCCGTGGCCCGGCCTACCTCTATCGCCGGTCCAACCAGCCCCTGCCGGTCGATCCACCGTCGGACATGGACAGGTGGGCCGTCACGAAATACCGCGAGGTCAAGGCGCTGAGCGAAGAGACGCCGTGCTTCACGGCGACGATCACCTATGACGGAAAGCCGGTCCTCCTCGTCGACAATCACGGCCAAGGCGCGCCCAATGCCTACAATTACCACCCGAAGGCTCCCAAGAGCACCAATTGGGAAGCGAAGCTGCTCAACGATGTGAAGGCCTGGGCCGAGCGGTTCGGCTGCGGCAACCCGGTTCCCGGCCCCATCGACGACTGGCTGGACTGGCACGTCAGGGAGCGCCCCTTCGCCGTCACCGCGTCCGCGCACTTCAAGAACTGGAACGCCATGACGGCCAGACTGCGCAAAGCGGAGGTCTGACCGCAATGCAGAGCCCGGCATCCCCTGTCTGGTACGTCCCCGGCGACGACATGCCGATGGTTGAGCCGACGGCGACACGCGCCATGTTGGGCCCATGGATCGCGGCCTCCGACACCCTCGTTGAGGGCCGCTGGCTCGTGGCTGTCGTCAGCACCCGACGTCGGGTGTTCGACGAGAAACTACGCCGGCGCGTCACACGGAGCTGGCGGATCGGCCACTTCCTCATCTGGCGCGACGGCGAAGCCGCGCCAACGCTGGACCTGACAACCTACCGCGACATCGTGCAGGAGGCTCGCGCCCACAGCGTCGACGAGATCGTGGTGCATGGGCGTCTCTGCTCGATCGGTGGAACGTCTATTCGCTTCGAGCAGTTCGGGGTGCGATCACAAGAACAGAATGTGGGGTTGGTTGGATGACCGGCTCCCGCTTTTGCCGCCATCAACCGGTTGAGGCCGTGGAGTACTGCTTCGACGGACGTTGCAAGGGGGGAAACTGCCTGGGGTATTGCACGAAGGATCGGAAGGCGCAGCGCGAGGAAGCGGCAAACTGGCTCAGGCAGGGTGCCAGCGTCGTCTGCACCTACGACAGCCGGATCATGGGCGACCATATGACTGGCCGCGTCGGGACGATCCGGCGACTCTGCGGGCCACCGTTCGATGACCACTGCTACGTCGACTTCCTGCCTATCGGGCGCGAACGGAAGCCGCGCGAGCGCATGATGCAGTTGAGCCGCCTGGAGCCGTTCGATCCGGAGGCGCCCTGGCGACCGGTGCTGGATGGCGAGCAACTCCGAACCCTGGCGGCGATCCAGGAGAATCCCTCCGTGCCGCTTGTCTGGGTGCAGGAGCGAAACAGCCGCTGGCGTCTGGCTCAAACCCTCGCGGCTTTGGGATTCGTACGGCGCCCGCCGGGAAAGAAGGCCTGGGAGGAGCCGTGGACACTTACCGAGCGAGGGCAGGGGGCCCTTGCTCTGCTGGCCCAACCGCCGTCGGCGTAGGCCTCGGTACGTCCACTGGCCTGCGTCCGCGTCATCACCCGCTCGCCGCCTTTCCCGCACCGTGAATCCGTCCGCGACACCGGAGCGCTCCATGACCGTCATCTTCCCTCTCCCGATCCTGTGCACCGCCGAGTTGGACGCCCTCATGGCGATCCATGCCGATCCCGCCTGCTCCATCGTCGGAAGGGGCACGGTGCCGACCGACCGCCTGCTGGAACTGCACAACGCCGGCGTCCTGGTGAAGCCCGCCTATTACGAGCGCGACGGCAAGCCGTGGCCGGTGTCGGCGCGGGGCTTGGCGGTCCTCCGCGCCGCTGGCCTGATCCCGGATGTGGATCCGATTGAGTGCGTAGCCGCCGTCCGGCAGGAGGGCGGTTATGCCGCCATGGAAGGGGCACCGGTTCAGCCCTGGCTCCCCACTCTCACCCGCTATCCCTACGCCATTTCGGTCAAGGGCGAGGTGCCGCTCACCCCTGGCTGGACCCATGTGTTCACCGGCCATGATGGGCCGGGAACCGATGACTGGTTCGTGCTGCTCCGGCTTCCGCCCAAGACACCGGGCACGCGGATACGCGTGATCCATAAGGAGCCGGAGTTCTCGCTATCCAGCACCGAGGGCATGACCGGAATCCTCACGACTTCGCCGCTGGCGGGCGAGTGCAAGAGCTGCGACTTCCCGAACAGCCCCTACTCGTGGTTCGCCCCGGACGAGGTGTGGAAGTCGTACTGGCACACTTGTGTGACCCGGCTCGACAAGGTGGAGCTACTGCCGTGAAGGTGGACATCTACCGCAACAACCATACCGGCCTTTGGTCGATCCGCGCCACAGAGGGGCGCGGAAGGGCAAGGTAATCGGGTCCTCCGACCAGCTGGAGGTGCGCGACTGCACCTTTCGTGTTTCGAAGAGGCGCCAGCAGGCGGTAATTCGCACCGGTCAGCGTGAAGTCCATGCGTGGGTGGCGGGCAACCCTCATCACCGATTCAGCGGTGCCGCCGGACAAAGCGATGGACTTTACATACAACCCGTTCTGCGCCCCGACCTTCACCCGTCTGTGCGACTGCGCGCTGATCTGGGCCGCGAGCACCTGCTGATTCATCGGCCGCCGCGCCACCGCGCTGCCCTAGCCGCCACCGTCCATCCCCGACACCGAGCGACCCAGCACGGGTGGCCGCAGCCGCCAGGACTCCAGCTATGACCGCCATCTGTCGGCCCACTGCCGCCTCTACCCTGCTTGATCTGCCGAACGTCATCGCCGAAGCGCTTGTCACTGGCGCGGCGCTGGCGCTGTCGATCAGCGGCGGGAAGGATTCGCAGGCGATGCTGAACCTGCTGACCCGGCATCCCCAGCGTTCCCTCTGGTCAGGGAAGATGTTGGCGCTCCACGCGGACCTCGGCCGCATGGAATGGCGAGAGACTGCGGCAACCGTCGAGCGCCAAGCGCACGACGCAGGATTGGAACTCGTCGTGGTCAGCAGGCCTAAGGGTGACCTGCTGGAGCGGATGAAATCGGAGATGCGGCGCACCGCTCCCGAAGGGAAACCCTTCTGGCCCACGGCTACGAAACGGTACTGCACCGCCGAGGCAAAGCGGGACCAGCTCGTGAAGGTTCACCGCCGGCTCGGTGGCGTCGTCATCGCCGCTCAGGGAATCCGGGCCGAGGAAAGCCCCAGGAGAGCCAAGGCCCAAGTGGTGACGGTCGAACGGCGCGCGACCTCCAAGCGCATCCGGGATCTATCCCCGGCCGAAGCCCTTGCAGAGCGCAAGCCGGAGGAGCGCCTGGTGCTCAACTGGCTCCCGATCTTCGGCGTCCTTATCGCCGACGTTTGGGCAGCCTGCGACACGAGCGTTTTTGAGCTGGAGCAGCGCCGCGCGCTTTACCGAGCCTACCGCGAGACGGGAGACGCCGCCCTGCTGGCTGCCGCGCTCGACGGGTGGACGGCGCACGCAGCATATGTCTTCGGCTCCAGCCGCCTGTCATGCGCCCTTTGTGTCCTGGCCTCCCGGCAGGATCTGGAAACCGGTGCGATCCACAACCCGGCCCTCTTCGCTGAACTTCTCGCGATGGAGCGAGAGTCCGGCTTCTCGTTCCAACCCAACCTTCGGCTGGCCGGTCTCACCGCCCGCTGACCCGCCGTCCATCCCCGACACCAAAGCACCGCCGCTCGGCCGCTGCCACACCCGGACTCTGCCATGAACATGCTGTCCAAGGCTGATCGCCAGCTCGCTATCGACTTCGACCGCGACTACACCATCCCGACGTGCGTCCATTGCGGGGAGCCGCAGGTTGTGGAGCTGGCGGAGATTTGGTCGGATCACTCGTTCATGATCTCGACCTGCTGCCATCTGCTCTATGAGGAGCTGGTTTATGAAATGCAGGACCCGGAATTCCGGACTGCCCTGCTGCGGAACCTGCAAGCGGCCGAGCACATGGGCGCGGAGCGGCTGCGCCGGGTGGCTGACCAGGACGGCCAGCTACTCCTTGATTGCGAATTGGAAGTCGCGCCTATCGCCTTTTCCAGGATGAAAGCCTTCGTCCAGCGCCACCACGATCACTGCCCGCCACCAGTCTGTTGGCGCTTCGGTGCTGGCGTTTGGAACGGGCACACGCTGGTGGGCGTCGTTTCCGTTGGACGCCCTGTGGCTAGGATGCTGCCGCAGGCCAGCTGGGTGGAGGTTAACCGGCTGTGCGTTGATCGGAACTTGCCGGAAACGCTCCGGTACAAGGCCTGCTCGACCCTTTACAACTGGGCGGCCTCTGAGGCTGCCCGCAGAGGGTTCGACCGCATAATTACCTACACCCTCTCGACGGAATCCGGCATGAGCCTCCGCTACGCCCGCTGGAAACCCGAGCATGTGACCCGACCGAAGAGCTGGAACAGCCGGAGCCGCCAGAGGACCGACAAGACACCCTTGGTGCCAAAGATCCGCTGGGGACGCGATCTCAAGCCGGCGCGTCCGGTGACGTCAATCTGAGGGCAGGGCGAATGCAAACTCCGCACGTCCGGCACGCCGCGGCCCTCCCTGCATCGAAGCGCCACCTCGGGAAGCCGGCCATGCCGGCTGCCCATCCTTCGTTAGGTACGGTCAGCCGAGGCGCGCGTCGCCAGGGCCAAATCGCGCTCAGCGCCCCAGCCGGCAGTACCAGCCCTAACATCAACACCGTGTCGTTAAGGTCCGATCCCCTGTTGAAGGTCATGGAGTGCGACCTTCGGAGGGCGGTTGGATGGCACGGACGGTGGCCGGCTTGCCGCGTGGAGCGCGGCTCAGCGATCACGTGACTCTTGGGGTTCTGACGACCACGGTGCCGGCGGCGCTGATCGACGCGGTTCTGGCCGACACCGAGCGGGGCAGCGTGCGCCAGCGCTCGCTGCCGGCTCGGCTGGTCGTCTACTACGTCATGGCCCTGGCGCTGTACGGGCAAGCTTCCTACGGCGAGGTGCTGCGCTGCCTGCTGGAGGGCGTGCGCTGGCTGTGCCGAGGTGGGGATGCCCTCGCGCTCGCCACCAAGTCCTCGATCACCAAGGCGCGCCGCCGCCTCGGCGTGGCGCCGCTGGCCGAGTTGTACCGGCGCGTCGCCCGGCCGCTCGCGCCAGCGGGCTTGCCCGGCGCCTTCTACCGTGGCCGGCGCCTGGTCAGCCTGGATGGCACCACCCTCGACCTGCCGGACACGCCCGAGATCGACACGCGCTTCGGTCGGCCGCCGGCGTCCCGGGGCGCGAGCGCCTTCCCGCAGCTGCGCCTGCTGGCGCTCGCCGAGACCGGCACCCATGCGGTCTTCGCCGCCGCGTTCGATGCCTACGCCGTGGCGGAGACGACGTTGGCCGGACGCCTGCTCGATCGGCTCAAGCCGGGCATGCTGTGCCTGGCCGACCGCGGCTTCGTCGGCTTCGAGCTGTGGCAGGCGGCCGGCGCCACGGGGGCCGACCTGCTGTGGCGGCTGCGCGCCAATCAGGTGTTCGCGTGCGAGACGGCGCTGCCGGACGGCTCCTACCTGAGCCGCTTGTACGCCTCGCCCGCGCAACGCCGCCGCCGCGAGGGCGGCGTTGTGGTGCGCATCATCGATTACCGGCTCGAGGGCGTGCCGGAGGCCGAGCCCGTGTACCGGCTCATCACCACGCTGCTCGATCCCACGACCGCCCCCGCCGGTGATCTGGCCGCGCTGTACCACGAGCGCTGGGAAGCGGAAGGCGTCTTCGCCGAAATCAAGGTGACGCTGCCCGGGCGGCGGCTGATGCTGCGCTCGCGCCGGGCCGACCTGGTCGAGCAAGAGGTGTACGGGCTGCTGCTCGTCCACTTCGCGCTGCGCCACCTGATGGTGCAGGCCAGCCAAGCCCTGGGAGCCGATGACGCCCGCGACCCGGACACGCTGTCCTTCCTGCACACGGTGCGCGTGGTGCGCCGCCATCTGCCGCTGCACGCGGCCTTTTCCCCCTCGGCGGCGCCGGCGGATGCTGGCGGTGATCTTGGTTGAGATCCGCGCCATGCCCGCCGACCGGAGCCGCGGGCGCCACAACCCACGCGCCGTCAAGCGCAAGATGAGCAACTTCCCGACCCGCAGCCGCACCGCCACAGGCGACCGCCGCCGCTGGTGCTACGAGGACCACATTCACGTCCTGCCGCCCGCCAGCCCGCCACCACCGGCTCCCACTTCCGGCACGCCCGAACCAGCTCCCGCCGCAACGCCGAAGTCCAAGGCGGAGCAGCCCGCGCCGCCGGATTACCGCCAACTGGTCACGGCGTGGCGCGCCAGCGGCCTGTCGCGAGCCGACTACTGCCGCCAGCACGGGCTCAACCAGAACGCCTTCAATCATTGGGTCGCCCGCCTGCGCCCCAGCATCCGGCCCAAGTGCCGCAACGCTCAAGGTGTCCCTTAACGACACGGTGTTGGCCCTAACATTCAATCGGAAGCTCTCGCACATCCGGAACGCCTGCCGTCGATGCAGCAGAGATGCCGCGTTGTTTCATAAGGCGTCCCTCCTCCAGCGTTTCCTCACGCCGAGGGTGAGCGCGGTGGCGCGGCCTGTCCAGAGCGATAGAGTAGAGTGCATGATCTGCACCTAAGCTGACGCAGTTTGTTCCTTGCGGCTGGCGGCAGCAAGTCCCAGCACCGGGTGATAGGGGGTTATTCGCTAAGAGTTGATTGTCGGTAAGCCAGCGTCCAACTAGGACAGCAAACAATAAATGGACATACGTCTTAGTCCGACCTTGAACATGTCATGATGATTCCGTCTATTTCGCAGCTGGACATTAAATATCAATCATGTCCCGCAGAGAAAATGCGTATCGCGCGCTGAGTTGCGCATCTTTTTAGCTTGTCGTCATGCGCCCTGTACGATATTAAGGTGGTGTGTTCCCTCGCACACCGCCTACAGAGGCCCCGCATGCAATCCGCCCCCAACTTTTCGTCTGTGATGCACCGTTACCGTTCCAGCGTCGGCGCCGCCGTTCAGGCCGGCACGCTGCCTCGTGGTTTCGGCATCGAGGTTCGCTGCACGCCCGCCGGCATGTTCACAGCGCTCAACATCGAGGTCATTCGGTGTGAGGTTCTTGTTGTGGACCCCGCACACGCCGCCTCGCCTATGCCGGTGCTGAACATCGCTGGCGAATACCTGCGTAAGGTGCTGCTCAAGCTGGCGAACGAGAACGCCGGTGTCGTGGGCGTGGTGAAGTACCGCCGTGATCTTCTGGCGCAACAGGCTGCCACGGTGCGGACGTTGGACGCCTCGGCGCTCGCCGCGATAACGTGGAATCCTCCGGCCAACGATAGCGCTCCGAAAGAGGCTCCAGCGCCCGCGTCGGCGGCTTCCGATGAAACGATGGTGAGCGGCTATGCGCTGCTCGCCGATCGCCTCCTGGAACGGATCATCGCCGGTTCCGCCATGTCGTCGGCGGAGCTGTTCAAGCTGGCCGACGATGCGTTCGGCGGCACCATGGGCGCGGGCGCTTACGTCGCCAAGGATGCCTATGAGGCGGCGGAACTGGCGGTGAACCGCCACATCCGGGCCAACTCTGCCGTCTGGACGCTGGACGTTGACGCGGACAACGCCGTTCGCATCGCGTCGGAGATCGAGGCGACGGCGGCGCTGCTCCCCACCCAGACCCGCCGCGATGGGGAAATGCTGGCGCTGCAACAGTTCTCGACGCCTCCGGCCTACGCCTACGCTATGGCTTGGGCCGCGGGCGTGACCGCGACCGACGTTGTGTTTGAGCCCAGCGCCGGGAACGGCGGACTGGCGGTGCACGCCTCCAACGCCGGGGCCAAGGTTCACGTCAACGAAATCGCCAACCGTCGCAAGCTGGTCCTGCGGGCGCTCGGCTACGAACCCACCGGAGAGAACGCCGAACAGGTCCACAACATCTTTGCGGGCAAGCTGACGCCGACCGTGGTTTTGATGAATCCGCCGTTCAGCCGGTCGATCCGCACAGGCGACAAAAAGGACCTATCCGTGGCCGGCGAACACGTCGAGGCCGCGCTAAAGCTGCTCCCGGAAGGTGGGCGCCTTATCTGCGTCACCGGCAAGAGCACTGGGGCCACCGGCAGCCGGGGCTCCTGGATCACGCGCATCCGTTCCAAGTACGCGGTGCGGGCCAACCTGCTTGTGGGGGGCGCGCTCTACAAGGCCCATGGGACCAGTATCGAAACCCGTGTCGTGGTAATCGACAAGGTTCCGGCGAACAACACTGCCCCTGTCATTGGGCATGCCGACACCCTTGAACAGCTTGTCCGGCTTCTAGCCCCGGTACGCCGCACGTCCAAGGTGGACGATGACGGCGACGGCGCGGACAGCCGTTTTGCAGCTTACCGTCCGGCACGCCTGGACACCGTCAAGCTGGGCCTGCCCACGCCGGCGCCGCATCCCGGAAAGCTCGTGGAAAGCTGGGCCATGTCGGCGGTCACGCCGCCGGAAATCTGGTACATCCCGAGCTTCCCACAGGAAGTGATCGTAGAAGGCCGCATTTCAGCCGCGCAACTTGAAACCGTCTGCTATGCCGGTCAGGCGCACGCCCAATGGCTGGAAGCAAATACCAACGGCGTACCGTGGCGGCGCGCGTACTACATCGGTGATGGAACCGGCGTGGGAAAAGGCCGCGAGATTTCGGCCATCATCCTTGACAACTGGCATAAGGGTATTCAAAAGCACGTCTGGCTGACTAAGGACAGCACAAAGCTTTTGAAAGCGGCGAAGCGTGACTTTAAGTCTGTTGGCGGCGATCCGGCCCTAGTCTTTCCGCTGCGCGCCACTCCGGCGGGTGAGCCGGTGAAGAATCCGCATGGCGTTATGCTCGTCTCCTTCGGTGAGCTGCGGTCGAACCGGCCCGGCAAGTCCCGTATTCAGCAAATCAATGATTGGCTCGGGAGCGACTTCGAAGGCGTTCTAGCAATGGACGAGGCGCACAAGATGGGCAACGCCATGGAAGAAAAGGGCGAAAGGGGCCGCACCAAAGCGTCGCAAACGGCAATGTCGGGCATCGAAATCCAGAAATTGCTCCCAAAGGCGCGTGTCGTTTATGTCTCGGCCACGGCGGCATCCGAAGTGCGGAACTTTTGCTTCGCTGATCGCCTTGGCATCTATGGGCCGGGCACGCCGTTCCCCACCAAAGAGGCTTTCGTGTCCCGGATCGAGGCCGGCGGCGTCGCCTCGATGGAAATCGTGGCGCGTGACTTGAAGGCTATGGGCTTGTTCTCGGCCCGCTCGCTATCGTACGCCGACGTCAAGTTTGAACGGTTGGTGCACGAGTTGGCTCCGGCCCAGTTGGAGACCTACGACACCCTGGCTGAGGCTTGGCAAGTCGTGCTTTCCAACCTGGATGCCGCCATGGAATCGGCGGGCTCCAAGTCCGACGCTGGCGCTCGCAGTGCCGCTCTGTCCGCATTCTGGGGAGCCAATCAGCGTTTCTGGAACCAAGTCCTGACATCCATGCAGCTTCCGACGGCTCTCCGGGAAATGGACCGCGACATTGCCGCCGGTCATGCCGTGGTTGTCCAGTTGGTCAACACCCTGGAAGCCCAGCAAGAGCGCGCCCTGTCGAAGGAGGGTGCGATGGAAGCTCTGGACGATCTGGACCTGACGCCTCGCGATATTCTGATGCAGTTTTTGGAAGGGTCGTTTCCTGTCCACGCCTACGAGGAATACACCGACGAAGAGGGCAACACGCGGACCCGTCCCGTGCGCGATGCCGCGGGGAACCGCGTCGTCTGCGCCGAAGCGGTCAAGATGCGGGACGACATGCTGGCTCGCGTCGGCTGCCTCAAGGTGCCGCATGGCCCGCTGGAAGCGATCATCGACCATTTCGGCGTGGAGACCGTGGCCGAGATTACGGGGCGCTCGCGCCGGGTCGTCACGCTGCCGGATCAGGAGACCGGCTTGCCGATGCGCCAGATCCAAACCCGGAGCGAAGGCGCCCGCCTTGCGGACATGGAAGCGTTTGCCGACGACAAGAAACGCGTTCTCGTATTCAGCAATGCAGCCAATACGGGAGTTGATTTTCATGCCAGCAATCAAGTAAAAAACCGCCGCCTCCGTCGTCATTACGTGCTTCAAGCCGGTTGGAATGCGAAGGAATGCACCCAAGCTCTGGGCCGAACGCATCGCTCCGATCAGGCTCAAGCTCCGGAATACATCCTAGTCACGACCAATCTGCGTGGACAGCTGCGCTTTATCACGTCCATTGCCCGCCGTTTGGGAGCACTGGGCGCTCTCACGAAGGGACAGCGGGATACCGGCAGCCAAGGACTGATGTCGGAGCGGGACAACCTGGAAGGCGAATACGGCACGGCGGCGGTCAATCAGATCATCCATGAACTGCACTTCGACGGCACGGTTGCCGGGCTCACCATGGTTGAGTTTGAGCACAAGCTGGGGCTGCGGGTCACGGACAAGGAAGGAAACCTGACCCGCAACAGCTTCCCCCCGGTGCGCCAATTCCTCAACCGCATCCTGGCCTTGAAGGTGGCCGACCAGAACGCGCTTTTCGATGAATTTCAAGATCGGCTGGACGAACACATTCAAGCGGCGATTGACGCGGGGGTCTATAATCAAGGAGTTGAGGAATATCGGGCGGATCGTATCGAAGTCGTGAGCCCGCCGCGCACCGTGTATGTCGAGCCGTCGTCTGGGGCGGAAACCTACTACGTCCACCTCCGGGCATGGCACCGCCGCACGCCCCGTTCCTTCCATGCCGTTGCCGACGGACGCATGGGCGGCAAGAAGCGCGAGGTAACCGGCTTCGTCCGCGAGATCGCCACGGGGGCGGTGTTCGCGGTCGCCACGGCTCGCGCCCGGACGGACGAGGCGGGAACGGTCATTCCGCAAGTCCGGCTGATCGGCCCGTATGCGGAGCGCTTCGAGGAAGCCAGCAACGTGTCGTCTGCTAAGACCTTCTCTATCCTGTCCACCAGCGAGGCCGAAATTCTGTGGCTTGAACAGGCACGGGCAACGAAGGAACTCCAAGCGTACGATTTGAACCTCATTTGTGGCGTTCTGCTTCCTGTCTGGGACCGTCTGGATGCCGGTGGCCGGGTCTATCGCGTGATCGACGAAACCGGAGCTCAGTACCTCGGTCGCCTGATTCATCCGGGCCGCGTGCGTTCCACCCTGGCGAAACTCGGGGCCGATCTGAACCAACCCTGGACGCCGGAAGAAGCCATCGACGCGGTTCTTACCGATGTGCGGCTAGATCTGGTGAACGGCTGGAAGCTCAAGCGCGCCCGGGTCAATGCCGAGTACCGGATCGAAGTCGTCGGCTTCCTGCCGTCGGATATCAAGCGTCTGATCGATCTTGGCTGCCGGCGTGAAATCGTCCAGTACGCGACCCGGATTTTTGTTCCGACCGGCGATGCGTCGGTTATGACCACACTGCTCCGGGCGGCCCCTGTGGCGGAAGACGAGGCCGACGAAGCGCAGGCGGCCTAAGCCAGGGGAGCGGGGCCTGTCCGGCACTCCGGGCAGGTCCCTCGGGCTCCGGGATGGGGCAGGGGAGGGAAACCCACGCAACCCCATTCTGCCGCCCCCTTCCTTGAATGCCGCGGTCGAACGCCGGTGCGAGTGAAGGAGAGAGGGGCAGGGTCGCTGACCAGCGATGGGCCCCCTCCCCTGGATAGGAAAGGACATGGAACATGGTGACGAACAATGGCCTGGGGCAGGCCAGCGGGGCGGAGTTGCAGGCTTTGCGCCAGGCACTTGGAATCGAGTCACAGCTTGGCATCGCGGCGCTGCTGCATTTCCTTGGTGGGGTTCCGGTGGCGCTGTCCACGATCAGCCGTCAGGAAAGGCTTGCCGCCGCGTCGTCAACGGAGCTGGTTGCCTTTCTGCGCCTTCTCTTCCTGGTCAGGCCCCAGCCTCCAACGGAGGGGTCGAAATCAACCGAGTCGCCGCCCCCGAACCTTAATCGCTTCCTCGATTACCGGCTGGGAGCGTCCCGGTCGAACGCCGACGCTTGGACCATCGAACAGGCGTCGGCGGATTGGCGTGAACTCCTGCTGACCCACCTGCGCGGGGGACGTCCTCTGCCAGTGGAGCTGCTGGAGGGCCAGGACGATCGCGACTTCATCCTGCGGCTCGTCCAGGCTGCGCCCGGTGTCGCGGCACAACATCTCCTCCGGCTGGGCTACGGGCCAGAGACGGCTTCGCGCCCCGAGACTGAACCGTGCTCAATAGAACGCTGACGTGTCCACTGTGCTGACGTCCGTACCGCACCTAAGACGCGCTGGGCAGCCACCTGGGAAACGTGCACCGGGCCGACTCAACCGCCGTTACGACGGTGCTCACCCCTAATGCCGTGCCCAACCAATCGTCCACCCGCGCGCCATCGTGGCGCATGAGCAACAAGGAGACCTCTCATTGTCCACCCTAAACGCCGAAAACGTTGAGAGCCCGTTCGAAGACGATCTGGCCGCTCTGCTGGCCACATTCTCCGGATACGGCAGCTTTGTGCATGAATTGGTTGGGGATGCAGGTGGGCGGCTCTGGGCTGGCGCCGAGCGCCCTGGGCCGGAGAAGCTATTCGCCTTCGAGGTGCACAATGCAGCGGGAGACCGCTGGCTCGCCCTGCTTGTCTGGAAGGACCAAGCCGACGGCGGCCTCACCGGTGCCCTGGTGCGCTCCGCCGACGTGCCGATTCAATACGAGGACGAGGCAGTGACGCTGGGCCAGCTGGCCGTCCGACATCGCCTGTCCATGACGACGCGGCCACAGTGGGATGACGTCCTCGATCTTGCCGATGAGCTGATCGCGCCGCCGGACGCCAAGAGCCCCTAAACAGTGACGGATCGGAAAGGCGATGATTTCCGCTGCCTTTCTCCGGCGCGCGGGCCGGGCCTTCTGCCGTATCGTCGTGGCTCGACACTCGGGAGCGCGCCGATGAAGAAAGGCTTCGCCAGCCCAATCAGCGAAGAACACGCCCGCGGCCAAGTCACAGCGCTCCTCAAGGGGACCTTCCACCGCGAGCGCCCCGCCGACGCCGAGCTGGTCCAGTACCTGTCGGCCGAGATCGCTGGGTCGATCTGGTGCCAGTTTGGGATCGGAGCCTTTCAGTGGGAGGCAAAGCACCTGCGCTGGTTCTTGCGCGATGGGACGGCAGAATTGAGCTTGGAGGACCGGCACACGTACTACCTGACCGTCGAGCGGGTGTCTCAGGCCCTCGGCAAATGGGAGCGCTGGGAAGACGGGCTTGCCTCGGGACCTTGGGCAGTTCCGCCGGCGGCACTTGTCCAGCCTGCCAAAGCGCAACCAGCCGCATAGAGTTTCACGCCAACCTCCCTGAACTTGGGCCGCTGCCACCACACAGCGGCCAATTTTTTTGCACTGGACCGCATGCCGTGTAATAATGACCAATCTCATGGAAGCATAGTTTAAGAGTTTTGGTATTTTCCATAAGTGAACTTATGTGATTCTCATGCTCATCGGAAAGGTTGTGAGTTTCGCGAACTCAATCACCATCGCCTTCGGTCCGCCAGTTGCGGGTTAGACGCTCAAATCAGCCAGCTTTTTCATCGGAACAGACAGCGGCCCACTGGTTGTCATCCTTATGTCGGCGGGTATCGTTTCGTTTTTCATGCCGGACATCTCGGGCTTTGTCGTCAAGCGAGTTCCAATGAGGCTCAGCTACGGGCCCGAGCGCCGCGGCGATGGCACATGATTCGCAATCTTGCAGGTCCCTTCGACCTCGCGCACCGACAAGCCCTCTTGGGGAAACTGCGTCAGCCGAGCTACGGAGGACAAGGTGCGGATGGCGCTCGTCCCGACGGTTATCACCCCGGCGCTCCTCGCGTGGGTCGGCCGCAACGCCGGCATCATGGAGCAGGCCGATACCGACACTTCACGCTTTGAAGCGCCCCGCCTGAATGGTGTGTTGTCCGACGCAGAACACATCCCTATCAGAGTTTCCCACCCTGCCCGCTGAGCGCATGATCCACGCAACCAGGTGCGACGCCCGTTCCCTCTCGCTAAGCGGAACTCCTCCCCTGCCGGCCGGATCCAGATCGCCGCCGGCATGTCGGCGAGCGGAACTCGCCCAGGGCGGCCGCGGCGGCGCCGAGGTGCAGGACCTGCAGGTCGCGGCGGGCGTCGGACCGGCTGGTGCTGGTCATCCTGCTGGTGCTGATAGCCGCTGGCTCGTCGGCCAGATGTCCACCCAGGGTGGCATCGAGGTGCAGGACCTGAAGGGCAGCTGACCGCCCGGGCGGCGCTCACCATCCTGCCGCCCGTCGGAGCCGTCCCATTATGAGACGGGCGCATCCCCTGCCCTGCCCTACCGACCGGAGCAAGATCGCTGCGGGCCTGCCGGCGAGTTGGTCGCCCAGGTCGGCGCCGTCGGCGCCGGCCGGGTGCAGGACCTGGAAACCGTGATGGACTTCCAGCGCAAGAACCTTGAGGCGGCTGGGCACGCCGCCGAGACCGTAGGTGCCGCCGTTCGCACCATTGCGACCCGCAACAACGAAATCATGGCGCAGGCGATCGAAGCCGCTCCGGAACGCGTGCGCGCGCTGATGGGGGTCACCACCTTCGAGGACGCCATCACCAAGGAGGTCGAGGCCGTGAAGGGCAGCTTTGAGCGCACAGTGGCCAACACCCAGGAAATGACCACGATCGCGGCGAAGGCGCACTCGGAGGCCGCCGGCATCCTGACCGCGCGTGTGCGCGCCGGCATGCACGAGGTCGCGGCCTTGGCCAAGGCCGCGACGAAGTAAGACGCCTGGTTGCACCATGGAACCAGCCATTCGCCAGACCGGCGGGTGGCCGGTTCGTTTTAGAGTCGCCGCCGCAGCGATGCCTGAATTACACCTTCTTTGGAGTAGACCACTCCTCGACGTTGCATCAAGATGCTTCGGCTCGACGGCAGGGGGTGCCGGCGGCTGAAACGCATGAGCGAGGGGCGGGAATGATGGGACGTCGCGGTGCCTTATTCGTGTTCGCGATCCTGACTCTGGCCCCCAGCTATGTCTATGCGTTCTCTCAGTACGACCCGGATGATCTGGAGGCTGCGGTCGCCGTGATTAAGCGAGGCACGGCTCTCGCCTTCCACGGCAGCACCGCCCCGATGAGCGAAGACATGCCGCCGGACCCGTATGATGGCCGCAAGGGCACGATTCTGGAAAGCGCCACCGAGTACCAGTTCAACAGCCACCCGGACCGGGCCCAGGACGGGTACAGATATCACTCGCTGCCGTCGGATGGCCAACGCGCCGAGCCGGATGGAGCGATCACCGACAAGCACGGCAACAAAGCGGTCCAGACGCAGCTGAAGTCCTTCGACGCCGACCCGAAGGCCTGCAGCAAGATCGGCAGCGCCGTCGCGACATACCCGACGCAGTCCATCATCATTCCCGAATCGACCCTCGATTACGTGATGCTGAACTGCAAGGAGATGGTTGCAGGCCACGAGCATCGCATCCACAAAGGCGGGCTGACCGACAGTGAGGCGGCGGAATTCAGCCGCCTAGCGAACAAGATGAAGTGGTCGGGGACCAAAGACAACCCGATACCGGACCTGAGTGGCCTGACGGACGAGGAGAAGGCCCGGCTCGCCGAACTGGGCCGAAAGGTCCGGACGCCGCACGTGTCGTTTTCGAAGAAGGCGGTTGCGGAGATCAAGCACGGCTACACGACTACAGCCAAGGCGAAGGGCTATTCAACGGCCGCAGCCAACGACAACAAGCCGGAGGCCAGGGAAAGCAAGGCTCACCACACCAAGGAAGCCGCGGCGGGAGGATCGTCTGGATCGTACACGACGATGATTCTCAAGTTGGCGGAGGGCAGCGTGCCCGAGGGCATGATCCACTCGGCTGAAAAAGTCATCCATGTGACCTCGGGGATACCCTATGTCCGGCAAGTCGTTGGGGTCACCACGGTTGCCGTGAACGGGTACTACTATGTGAAGATCATGATGGATGTGGACCCGGCAACGGACGAAGGCAAACAGCGGATCCACAAGGCGACGAACACTCTGATCGACAGCGGATTTGTTAACGCAGGAGCGTTTGCCGGCGGCCTCGCGGGTTCGACGAGCGGTGGCGCTGCCGGTACGGCCATCGCTGTTTACGCATGCCCTTACACCGTCGCCTTTGCACCCTACTGCCTGATGGCGGTGCCGGTCGTCATGGGAATTGGCGGTGGGATCGTTGGTGCCTACTATGGCAGCGGTGCCATGGAGGTGTTTGTTGAAGGGGTCCACGAGGCAGATGCCATGCGTAAGGCCAACGAAGAATATCTGAACGCGCTCAATCAAGCGCCCCAGTAGAGCCGTCCCGCCGGCGTTCGCCGGCGGGGTGTCGCGTGTACGGATGCGAGGCGGTCAGGGGGACTTGGCGGCGTTTTCCATGCTGAGACCGATCTGTGCATCGGCCTGCAACACTGGGCCAGTCTCAGGGGTGTTCGGCGTCCGGTCTTGGCCGTCAAGGCGCCTCGCTGATCGGCGCGTCTCGTGAGATAACGGGAATCTGCGACATCTTGCGCATCTCCAGGCCGCAATAGTCTCATAATCGGTCTTGTAATTGGCCTCGCATGTGGTAGTGTTCTCTCCAGGTTATTATCGCTTAACGGTCTCAATGTCCCCCGTGTCCGCCGAAAATTGGGTGTATGGGTATGCCCGCGTTTCAACCGATGACCAGAACCTTGCCTTGCAGCGTGATGCGCTGTTGAAGGCTGGGGTTCCGGCGGAGCGGATCTACACGGACCAGATGTCCGGGGCGACCGTGAAGCGTCCGGGCCTCACTGCCCTTCGGAAGGCGTTGCGACCGGGAGACAGTCTGTATGTCTGGCGCCTTGATCGCCTTGGGCGGTCGGTGTCCGAACTGGACGCCCTAGCGAAGGAGCTGCGCGAGGACGGCGTTGTGCTCAAGAGCCTGACGGAAGTCTTCGACACATCGAGCGCTTTCGGCACGTTCATGTTCCAAATCCTGTCCGTGTTTGCGGAGTTTGAGCGCAATCTGATTCGCGAGCGGACGATGGCTGGTCTGGTCGCAGCCAAAGCCCGAGGAAGCAAGGCAGGCCCGAAGCCGAAGATGTCGGCCGAGCAAGTAGAGGAAGCCCAAGCTCTGTTGCTCGACGGCAAGATGACGGCGACGGAGATCGCCAAGAGGTACGGAGTCAGCAAGCCCACCCTCTTTCGCTACATACCGGGTGGTCGTGAGGCTCTGGCGTTGATTGCACAACAGTAGTGAAAGGCATCGACATGAACATCACCACCATTGAAGCCAATGGCCGCCCGTGCCTCATCTGCAAGCCGGCTGACGCCGATGACCTTGCCGGCTTTCTTGGCGCGGTCAGCTCCATTCAAGGCTTTACCTTCACAACGCGCGACGCGACCGACGACGAACGCTGCCGCTGGGCCGCGGCGGCAATGCTGCACGTCCGCAAGAACGGCAATTTCGACGGGTTCTTCGGCATTGAGGCCTGACGCAATCCTTCTTCACCCGCCTCTTGGCTCAATCCTTCCGTTCGGCAAAACCATAACTTTTTAGCCTGTCGAAAGGTTTCTTAACGTGTTCAATATTATTGTCCATGTCTGTCTGTGCGCCAGTGCCTTAACCCTGCTTATTGCTTCAGCATTAGTGGCTCCGGAAAGTGTCAGGGTGGTCGCCGCCCTCATCTCGGCTTGCATGCTTTGGCTGTCTGGTGTCGCTACCGGCGCCGCAGTAATCGAATACCGCTTCGCGCGAAGAAAAGCCAAGGTGGTCAAAACCCGTCTTGGACGGATTGTCCATCCCATAGGTCTTTTGTTGGCGCTTGCAGCTCTTGGTGTCGTTCTGGCGACCGGTGCCGAGGCGTCTGCCATTGTCTCTTGCCTGATCTTCATCGCCGGCTCCGCCGCGCTTAGCGCGTGGAACTGGGGATGGTTCAGTCGCTGAAGCCGCTGATCAGAACCGAACCAATTAAAACGGCATGAAAGCATGGAATCGACATACGGCAATCGTCCGCACCAAACATACTCATTATTCCACGAGACTGGCTTATATGGTGCATTTGCGATCGTGCAGAATAATCGCTTAGCATCAATCTCACCACCCTATCCGGGTGAATTTTTACCGATAAGGGACCACTCCAATTTTGTTCAGCGCGAATCTGTTCACGCTGGTGGGATTGGTGGCTTCAAAGGCAGAGGTGTTGTTCTGGAATTCACTTGGACGGGGCTACGTCTGGATTGGCCGTCCTCTCTTGCATTTCAGTCTATCTCAGAGGACCGGATCAACAAAACGCCGACTGAACATGCCATGCGATATTCCGTCGCGCCCAACGTACTTTACAATGTGTACAGCGAATGGTCCCTAAACACCAGCGGCTGGATCGGGCGGCCGGGGCGCTATATGTGGAGCCGAATTTTTAGAACCACGGGCCCTGGGCTACGTCTTATCGCTGCTTTTGCACGGGGCAATGCGCTACCGGAAAATTGTCGAATCGGTGAAAGGGATCCTCTTGGAGCGCTGGTAACGCCATGGCACATTGACCAGTTAAATGCAGCAATTCGGAATGGGCTCGACATCAGCGTCGATGGCAGACCTGCCGAAGAGAACCCAAACAGCGTCATTGTGCCTCAGCAACCCGTGCCGCGTTCCACATCGTGGTTGCCCAAGTGGTGGCGGATGCGCATCAGATGATAATTGCGCATATTCACTGCACGCATGGTGCCACCGTGTCTCCGCAATTCGCTCCGTGCCTCGCGCGTGTTATGGTGATGCCAATCACAACCAGTCGGCTTCCCGACGCGCAGCGCCTCAGCGGAGGAGGCGGATCGCCAACGAACAATCATGCTCACCGAATTTTTGACTGACACAAAAGTTGCTGCTTGGCTTTGGCTGACGTTATCCTGTTCTACGCTTTTTGCTGTCCGGCTGATTTTGGCACGCCGGGTGTCGCGACCCGACGACTATTCTGGCACTCGGGCTTTCACGCCGGTCGAATTTGCCGAAATGACCATTGCCCGCTACCGATTGTCGACGTGCGTGGCTGTTGGAGGGCGCCAGAACAAATTTGATCCGAAAACCGACACGGTTCATTTGACACACGATGTTGCCAATAGGCGAGACAGTCGCGCCTACGCGACTGTCAGCCATGAACTCGGGCATGCCATCCGCTTTCATGATCGCCGCCTCCTTACGGTGCTGTATGCAAAGCTCGGCTTATGGGCACCCGCGGCGGCGTTGACTGTAGCTGCACTCTCGCTTGCCGCAAGGGTCTTTGATGTCGAGGCACTCGTTTACCTTTCGAAGTGGACGGGCACGGCCGCGCTCCAGGCGGCTGCATCGTCCGTAACTCTCGGCATCAGCACCACCGCGGCCACTACCCTGTTCGCCATTGTCGCATCCGATGAATGGCGCACCTCATTCCCCTTGGCCCTCACCTTGATGGAGCAGGCCGGCGTCTTCAGCGAGGATGACATTGTCATCTGCCGATCCAGCCTGAAGGCGGCGGCGACAACCTACCTTCTGCCATTTTCCATTCTTCCGGCCTTTGTCATCGCACTGTGGCCGCTCTAGAGTGAACCCTTTCGGCTCCGCTTCAGGAAGCCCCTGACCCAGGACGTCAAGTGAGCGCCATGAGAAGCCTTTGCCTCCGCGTCCTCTCCTTTACAGCCGCCCTTGCTCTCGCTGTGCCGATAATGATTGCCGGCATCGGCATCGGCATCGTCGTCACCCTCCCCTTCATTGCCTCCGCGCTGCCGCTGGAGTTGACCCGCGTGACGCTGACCGACGGCTCTCGCCAGGTCGAGATGCAGGGGATGATTCACATCGCCTCGCCAGAGTTCTACCGCGACGTGGCTGATCTGGTTGCCAAGCGCCGGACAGACGGATGGCTCGTTTTCTATGAGGGGGTCCGCGACGATCTCGGCCGCGGGAACACTGAAATTCACCCGTACGAGATGATGGCCCCCGCGCTCGGCGAGGGGTTGGTGCTTCAGGACAACGCGAAAATTCTTGGTCTGCCCGGGGCAGACCTGCGCAACGTCGACGTGACGCTCTCTGAGCTGCTCGCTGGGCTCCCGCCTCTCCCCTCTCCCGACCACGACGCCCCGCAGGAGGTGCCTTTCACCCTAGCGGAAGCCCGGGAGATGTTTGACGCCCTGCCCGGCTGGGCCCAGCGACGTGTCCGCGCCGCCTATCAGATCCTTCTCGCCACCACGACATCCGGCCGCTATGCGCATCAGGTGCTTTTACCGGCAATCACAACCCTGCGCGAGCAACGAGTGGCTCGCGCGATCGAGGATGCCCAAGGGGTCAATGTTCTTGTGATCTACGGCCAGCTCCATATCAACGCGATCTGGGCGCATCTGAGTGCTGCTGATCCCGCCTGGCATCCCCTGTCAACAATCTCGGTGAGACCGTTCTAGCCATTCTCCTGCACTGAGGCTGTGCCCGGTCAGGCCGCCGCACGACCATGCTTAGAGTTCAGCGGCAAAGGCACGCCAGCAGCCGTCGCTTGGAGGGTGGCCCGAAGAAGGTGATTCATGTGATCGTCGGGATCGATTGACGACGTGAGCCTGATGATCTCGGTCATGGTTGCGAGGCGTTCGCTCCCGGCGCCCTCCCCTCCCCTCCCCCATCTCCGGTCGACCACGTTGCTGAACTGTGCTGAGTGCGGCGCGGCAGCCGCTCGTGCAATCGCTACGCTTTACCTCCGGCGCGGTGACCGCCTCCTTCATTGTCGGCAGGTGATCTGTGAATGATCGCCAGCCTGCCTATGATCAATGGGCTTGAGCACCACCCACGGTCCGAATGCGCAATCTCTGCGCCCCCTCCCCTTCTCCGTCTACCCTCGACGCGGCTCCGTCTCGGAAGTTTGAGTTCCACCAATCCAGTCGGTCAAGTCGCTCACCCGTGAACGCACCAATGCCAATCGTGCGTGGTGAATGGACAGCAAGAAGGAACCTGTTCGATGGAATTCTGGCGTGGTTTCGTTCCGGTCGGTGATCTCGACTGAGCTCATCACGAAGCTCGTACGGCAAGCCGTTCAAGCCAGCTTCGCACCGTTACCCGACGTCGGGTAAAATGGGTGTCCTACTGGCTCTGACGCAGAGGAACGACCAAGAGACGGCATCTGGAGCTTCCGAGAATTTCTACGCTCCAGATCAACTGTCCAGCAGCCGTTTTCCGTGCCATTGGCGAGGGAGTGGGCAATCCACCATGACCGGCAGAATTCGCGGCGGGTATCACCGCCCGTCGCTTTACCCGACGTCGGGTAAAGAGGCCGGTGCTGTGCAACGGGGGCATTGAGCGACCGCACCTCCTGACCGGATCGAGCCTCATCGACCCTAGCTCGATGCGCCCATCGACGGCCATGGCCGTTGGCCAACGAAGAGGTGGAGCGGCACAGCACCGGTTGGGCCATCTCGTCCGTGCGCAGCTCACCACCGCGGCGGCCGTCGTCGTCGCATTCCCCCCTGGCGCGCACTGAAAGCCGGCCCAAAGCTTGAACAGGCATTCGTCTCGCTATTGAGCGGCAAGGGCAGCGCGCATTCGATGCGCCACCGCATTCAGCAAGACGTCGTTCCCGTCATCCTGCGCTCTGAGTTCGTTCGCACGGATGACGCTGGGCCACAGATGCTTCGGATCTCCAGCTGGCGAGGCCCCCACAGGCTCCTGCCCCCCCGAACGTCGATAGTCATCCCTCGTTGCGCTAGCGATGCGGGCATACCTACGAGTAGCGATGACTGGAGCCTTAGCGGCCCGGTCCATTGCGGCAACATCCAACTGGACATCGGTAAAATTCAGGCGCTCCTCGGTGACGACGGTGGTGCCATCGCGAAATTCTAAGTAAACCGGGTCTGCGCCCTGCCCGCCGGCGTCGACCTTACGCTCGATTACCAAGCCTGCGACAGGAAACTGGCCGCCACTCTGCCCAATTATGTGGCGCGCCAGACGCTCGCCGCACCGGGGGTGATCGGCTAGACCGACAGCACTGCACGCGTTACCAATCCGGACAGCGATATTCGCCGCAGTCGGGTTTAGCAGGTAAACAATCGCGGACAGCGTCTTGCCGCCGCTGGTGACCGAGTATGGGCATCGACGGACGTCTCTGCCTTCGTAACCAGGCCAGTTTCGCAGGGGATCCGCATCGCAGTTACGCGACATGTAACGCGAAGCCGCCAACTTTTGGCTCAGGTGGTCCGCTGCTGCGCGCTCAGCAGATCCCTGCGCGGCGAGCGCGGCACTCTGCGTGCACATCACTGTTAGGAAAGTAACCATCACCCCGACACTCACGGGTAATGCTCTCATCTTGACACCACCTGCTTTCCGACGCTTTCGCAGTCTTGGTGGGCCGCTTTGAGGCCTTGCAACGTGACGTCCTCTCCCTTCCCAGCGGAGAACTTGTAGAGGTTTGTTTCTGAGTTCAGATTCCCTGTCCTAGCAATTGGATCCCGCATGATACGGCAAATGTCCCGCGCGTACGCCGCAGGTCGCCAGTTGTACGGCGATGCAATGCCAACCACCCAGTCCTGAACCCGCTCAACGACAGGATTTCCAGTGCTTCTGGCTTTGAGAAAGCTAGCGTGTGCCGCGGCGTATCTTGGGTTAAAGCCTGCAGCTAATCGAGACGCGACGTAGTCGATTGCAGCGGCCTCGGTCGGAAAAGCGATGTAGCAACGGTTCTGGTCGGCGTCGCCGCGCTCTCCCGTGGTGTCCTGGCATGCGAGGACGTAGCGCGGGCGGCTGTTATTCCGGGTCCATTTCCAACCGAACAAGTTGCTGGCTTCCAGCGCCGTTCTCGTAAAGCCGGATCCGCTCTCGATGATAGCCATAGCTATGATAGCCGCAGCCGGAATGCCATGATCGTTCTCGGCCTTTTGCGCGATCGGCGCGATACGATCAATGAACGCCTTGCGCTCGGTCGCTGTTGGGTGCCCTGGCTTGGGATTGTAGCATGGCCATGCCGTCCGCACCTTTCGGGCTTCGTCACGCTCTGCTGGAGTGCGGACGAGATCAAGGCGACGCTCGACCTCTGACACGGGCATGTCACAGGCCTCTGGGGCCAGGAGGACGTCGCGGGAGGCCGTATTTGACGACAAGGTCTGTGCGCTCGCTGAGACCGACAGAACAAACAGCCCGGTGACGAGAACGGTACCAGCTGCAAGGACGCGGCGCATGGAGCACCTATAGTTTCACAACCCACAGGAAGTATTGCAGCAGCCTCAGAACGTCGCAACCGCCCAGATGGTTAACTTTCGACCAGTGCGCTTCGAAGTAGTTCTCCGAATGCTGTCTAACTGGTCTCTAACTGCTGAGACACCTTAAAGCTGGTCTCCAGAATGAGTTGACGCGGATGCCGACGATGACGTTTGCCACTCCGGTGAGAAAGGCGAGGGCGAGCCGGTCCAATACGTGCTGCGCGGCCCCCTCGTTGGCCGGCGGCCATGCGCAGGCCAGTGCAGCGATACACCGGACCTTGCCAAGTACAGAAATGAGCGGTTGTCGACCTCACGAATGACGCGTTGAGTCCCCACGCGAATGAAGAAGCGTAGCCTCTCTGTTATGTCGGTCGTGGGCTCCAGTGGCCGCCCTAGCCCGGGCAGCCTGCCCGTCATTCAGGCAAGGGCGCGGAAGTGTACGGGACCGCTGGGAACCGTCCAGTAGGTACCGGTACCATGCTCCGCGTCGGATTACCCGACATCGGGTAAGCTCGGCCTCAAAGAGCAAGCATTACCGTGACCGCTATGCCGCATCCGGATTAATGTGCAGCACGCGCGCAATGCAATGTTGACGCACATCGCAACACCTGCGAAGCTCAAGACAGACCTTAATCCATAAGAAAAATGAGGCTGAGCAATGGATGGATTGACGCTCAAGGGGGTGCGCGAGCAGCGCGGAGAATCCCAGGCGGATTTTGCAAACTGGTTGAACGCCGGCGTCGGCCGAAGCTATGACCGAGCCCGCATCAGCCGCTGGGAGTCGGGCTCTGAAAAGATCCCTGGAGCCGTTGCCAAGTTCGTTGAGGCCAACTCCGACACCGTCGGCGACAAGCTGGTGCCTAGCCTGCGCCAGTCCCTCCTTGCAAGCAGCGATCATCTGTTTGGCAAGCCGGATAGGCTTCCAGCGCGGCACACCGCCTGTGTGGTTCTGGCGCTCGCCAACCAGAAGGGCGGCGTGACGAAATCGACCAGCTCGTGCAATCTGGCCTTCCTGCTCTCCGAGATGGGGAAGCGGGTCCTGCTCATTGACGCCGATCCTCAGGCCAGCTCCACGCAAAGCCTCGCGATCAACCCGATGCAGCTGGAGACGGAAGGGCGATCTCTCGCCCATCTCCTGCTCGACGAGGATGCCGACCCGGCGCGCTTCCCCACGAAGGTCTGTGATGGTGCATTCGACCTTATTGGCTGCTCGATCACCTTGGCGCAGGCTGAGGGTCAGCTGAAATTCGGCCAGACCCAGGGCGACAAGGTGCTGGGCGAACGCCTAGCCGCCCTGAAGCCATCGTATGATGTGATCATCATTGATTGCCCCCCCCACCTTGGCGGGCTGACGGAAAGCGCGCTCATTGCCGCGGACCAAGTCCTAATCCCGACCATTTGTGAACCGATGGCGGTGTTGGGCGTCCCTCATCTCATCAAGACGATCCAGGACGTGAAGCGGCGCGGCAATCCGAAGATCGAGATCCTTGGCATTCTGCCCGCGATATTCGAGCGACGCTCGACGATCGACATGCAAACGCTTGGCGACCTGCAGGCGGCATTCGGCGCTCACATCAAAGTGTGGGACCCCATCCCGAAGCGCAAGGACTTCGCCAAGGCCGTGCAGACCGGCAAACCGCTATTCGCCATTGTCCCGAAGTCTGATGGCGTCGAAACGTATCGCTCCATAGCGCGCGCCCTGCTCGCTAAGGCGCCCGCCCTGGAGGCAACCCATGTCTAAGAAGTTCGCGAACACCAACCCGGCCTTTGGATTAGCGACGGCGACGATCAACCTGGATCGCGTCACGAACCCCGATTTTCCGGAGGTTAACGAGATTCTTTTGGACAGCATTCATCCGTCGCCGTCCCAACCTCGCACGATCTTTGACGATGCTGAGCTCTCGGGTCTGGCGTCGAGCATCCACACCCACGGGCTGAAGCAGCCAATTTTGCTACGTCGCCGCGCCGAAGGTGGCTACTTGTTGGTCGCTGGCGAGCGCCGTTACCGTGCCCACCGATTGCTTGGACGCGACAAAATCCTGGCGATCGTCGTTCCGGACAATGAAGACATCGAGGCCACCGCGCTCATCGAGAACCTCCAACGCGTTGACCTGACGCCTGTTGACGCTGGGCGCGGCTTGCAGGGGCTTCAGGAACGTGCGGCAGAGCGGGGCGAGAAGCTGACTCAAACTGCTCTCGCGCAGTTCATCGGTAAAAGCCAATCCGAAGTCACACGGCTGTTGAACATCGTCAAATTGCCGGCCGCTGTTTTGAACGAATACGAGGTCATACATAAGGACGTCTCAAAGTCGGCTCTGACTGAGTTGCTCGGGATCGACAACGAGGCGATGACCATACACCTCTGGGGCATGGTCAAAGACGGCGCAAGCGTAGCTGAAATCCGGAAAGCGAAGGCAGCCTACCGAGAGAAGCTCGAGCCTGCCGCCCAGGCCACTGAGCTGCCAAAGGCCGCGCCGATCGACAAAGCACGCAAGCAATGGCGCACGGTTGTGACCAGCCTGAGCAAAGTGGAAATTCGCCCCCAGGATCTCTCATCCGAGGACATGGACGATCTGCGGCGGCTGCGCGACGCGATTACCAGCATAATTGGGGAATGAGCATGCGCCGTGGATCTGGGAGACTCCTTGGTCCACGGCACCAGCCTCTTTACCCGACATCGGGTAAAGCGACGGGCAGGGGGATGAGCTCGCTCACCGCCCCCGTTGCCTATGTATGTTCAGCGGCACGTTCCACCCATGCGAAAGACGCCAGTTTTCATCGTCTTTCGAAGCCGCGCGGCTCGCATCAATCCCTCTATTATCCGCGCCGTACACCGAGCCGAAGCAGCGGAAGAGGGCGTAGTGAGGATCAAATTCGGCACCTATAAACCGGAGGAAGGGCCTGAGGAGGTTCCGGTTTACTGGGACTCCGCAAAGGTCATGAATTCCCACTTCACCGTGATCGGCCCATCGGGGTCGGGCAAAACAACCCGCTTGCGACGGTTGATGGCGGGGATGGCTCTGGTCAACCCGAAGATCCGGTTTGTGGTCCTCGATCCCCATGGGGATATGGGCGTGACGGGCGAAGACTCGTTCCGATTTAGCACAACATCAGAACTCGGCCTGAACCCTCTTATAGTTCGCGAGGACCCGGATTACGGCGGCGTCACAAGGGCCATCGAGACCTTCATCAAGACGATCAGCCGGACCAGCCGGCCGCTCGGCTCCAAACAGGAGCACACTCTTCACAACATCCTGCTCGACCTTTACGCCTACCTCGGCTTCCACGCGGACCGCCCCGAAACATGGAATTATCGCTTCGACGATCGGCACAATCCGGAGATGTCCAAGCGGCATCCCACCGTGAAGACACTCAAGTGGTTTATGGAGCGCAAACTGACCCAGGTGTTTTTGGGAACCAGCTCCGAAACCGTGGCTGCGCTCGACGATCTGAGCCGTAAGCTGCGCTCTATGGATCGTGCGATAAAGAAGGAGATTCGGGGAGAGGAGACCAGCGTGGACGTGGACAAGCTCAAGGACAAGTGCCGCGAGCTGTTCGAGCGCTTCCTGGAAGGTATGAATGACGGACAGGAAGTCAGTGCACTGTTCCGCTATGGGAACAAGGACGTGCTTCAGAGTTGTTACGAGCGGATATGTAACTTGGAACGATCGGGACTTTTTCGTGCTGACACTTACGTGTTCGATCCTTCCGCACCCATCTGGCGATACGACCTCTCAGCGCTGTCTTCGGACGGACAGAGAATGGCGGTCGATTTCATCTTGGATGAAATTTTCTCGACAGCGCGTGGGGAAGGTCAAAAACCAGAAACAGAGATATTCATCCTACTTGATGAAACTCATAAGTTTATCACATCCGAGCCGGATCATATTATTAGCGTACTGGCACGCGAAGCGCGAAAATTCGGCCTCGGGCTGATTCTGTCGTCGCAAAATTTGACCGATTTTCCGGACGAAATACTTGCGCAGATGGGGACCAAATTCGTCTTGGGCGTCGATCCCATCTTCCTGGATCGCGCCGCTAAGAAGTTGAAGGTCGACACTCGACGCCTCGAGCGCATCCAGACGCATAAAAGTTCGATCATCGCGATTAAGAACAAAGGGGACAGCGGGACCCGGTGGCTGGACATGACACTGGTCTGACTGCGGCGCGCCTTGCGAAGCGCCCGTTACGGGCCTAAAGTGACGATGCGCTTCGCGCCGCCAAACCATCTGGTGCCCCCGTGACCTCGTTGTTCGACTTCACCCCTGCGGATACATCCCGCTATCCTGGATGGCCTTGCGCGTGGTCGCACACCGACCGGTACGACAGCAGTCATCGCTACACGCTCTGGCGCGTCTGGGACGACAATAAACCGTTCATGCAGGTGGTCGGTCTCAACCCCTCCACGGCGAATGAGGATGCCCTCGATCCGACCGTAACCCGCGTTCAGAAGTGGGGAAGGGCATGGGGCTTCGGCGCCTTCTGCATGACAAACCTGTTCGCATTCCGATCACCACATCCTGACGTCATGCGCGCGGCGACCGACCCCATCGGGCAGGACAATGATCACTGGCTCGACGCAATCTCGCAACAAGCCGCTTTGGTGATCGCTGCATGGGGCAACGGTGGGGAATTCCTAGGTCAGGCTCAGTCGTTCGTTACCAGCCGGGAAGGGAAGGGGCTTCCCCCACTTCACTGTCTGGGTGTCACCGCGAGCGGCGCGCCGATCCATCCACTTGCCCGCGGGCGATATCGCGTCCCCGATGATATCCAGCCCCGCCTATGGATGATCCAGGAACCCGGGCGCGTGGCGCGGACCAAACGCTGACTGAAATCGGCCCTTTGTTCCGGCGTCGCCCACCGCCTTCCACCACGCTGCCCTCAAAACCGTGAGCCAACCATGCCTGCCAAAAGCCCAGAGGTCGCGTCCTCGATGACCAACGCGCAACTTGCCGCTTATCGTGAACGCCTCGGGCTCACACAACGCGAGTTGGCGCACCGCGCCGGCCTGGGGCTCAGCACGCTGAAGGATCTCGAGCGTGGCTACCGGCAGGACGGCGAAGGCCGGCGACGACCGGCGACGATCTCGAAGACGGTCGAGCTTGCTCTGGCTGCCATCGAACTCGGAATCACCAGCTATGACGGCCGGAAGCTGACGGAACCGGCTGCCGACGGTGTCGGCGGTGACGATGGCGCGAAAGGGCAGGGCAGGCGTATTGGCCGGCCGGTGAGTTCGAAGTATGCCAAACAAGGAGCAACGCCTTCGTCCAACCCCGACGACCACCCGTAAGCGCTGCGTGAGGCAGGCGAGGGACGTTGTCCGACGACGCCTTTTGTTTCCGCTGACGTGTGTCCACTTCCCGATTTTGAGTGATCCTCGAATCGAGCCGGATGCCATACCGTGGCATGGCGACCACCAATTCGGGGGAAGAGGCCATGCCCGCTGTTCGTTCCGTCAAAGCCAAAGCTGTCTTTCCGAGGGAAGTGCGGCACTCCGAAAGCCAGAACGTCACGGCAGACCTGAACCTGCGCCGCGCTGCGCCGACGCCACGCAAGTTGAGGGTGATCGGCCGCGATGCTTCAGTTCGCCTTGAGCAGGAGCAATGGGATGATCTGGACCGGATCTGCCACGAAATCGGAATGACGATCAATGAGCTGGCCCGCCGCATTGAAGCCCGCTGCCACGGCCACTGCGGTTTGACGGCTGGCTTACGCGAGTTCGTTCTGAGCTACTGGCGCTCGGCCGCGACCCGTCCTCAGGATGACGCGGTGACGCGAGTCCAATCCGTTCTACTGGGCCTTGGTGGGTCTCCGCAGGGGCAATTCTCCACGATGGTTCTGCGCATCCAAGACCGCATTGCGCCGCACCTCACGCCTGGCCGAGTTCGAATGATGGCTGATCTGCCCGCCCTGGATCTCGGCATGCTGGGCGCCCAAGCGCGCGAGCGGTGGGGTGGAGAAGCGCCATGGGAGAAGGGCGAGGACTTCATCGCCGCCCAGGTCCTTCGGAACCTCGTTTCTCCCGCGGCGGTCGCCGCAGTCGCTTGACCATTCCACACCACATGATCTCGGCTGCCGATGTAACTGGCGTGGTGGCGTTCGCTCTCGTTGCCCTATGGCCGTTGGCCAAGGGCCGACAAGCGATGCTGGTAGGCCAAGCCGCCAGTGCAGCGGCATTCGCTGTTTACTACCTGCTGCTGGGCGCCCATACGGGCGCGGCGATGACTTTGCTGTCATTGGTGCAGGGCTTTGCCATGTATCCGGTGAAGCGATCCTGGACGCACAAAGCGTTGTTCATCGCCACCCTTCCAACAATGGCGGTCTTAGTGGCGCTGACCTGGCACGGCTGGCCGTCGGCGTTCGCCGTGATTGGCCTTCTTCTGGCAACGGTCGGACGGTGGCAGGCGACGGCAGCCGGCTTGCGACGTGGCTTTCTAGGGTCGGGGTTCGCCTGGATCGGGCACGACATCGTAACGGGCAGTTGGTACGGCCTTGCCGCAGATGCGCTCTGCATGGTCAACCTGATCGTTGGGTCTATGCGAGAAACCCGGCAAATGGTTAAGCCGGGCGGATCTCAGCGAAGCCCCGCCTGAGACATGATCTCGATGCAAGCGTCGATCGCCGCCCGGTACTTAGCGATGTTGCGCCCCTGCTCGTGATACACCAACCAGAACTGGGCCGTCGCTTTGCACGATAGATCGATCACCCGCAGGGATGGATAATGATCAAGCACACCGGTGGGTTGGAGCGAAATACCGAGGCCGCTGACGGTGGCCGCCAGCAAACTCATCGACAGATCGGTATCGAGACGCACGTTGTTTGAAGTTCGAATTATGGACTCCCACAACGCGAAATCCGAGTCATCATCAACGTGTTCGTCGTAGTAGGTGTGAGACAGCAGGTGATGGTTCTCTGCGAGATCTTCCCAGCTTGTGGGCGCTGAATGCCGCGCCAGATAGTCATCAGATGCGACCGGGACGAAATGAATGCGGCCCAGCAACAGGCGTACGAGGGAGTTGCTTCTGGGCTCGCTGTAGCCAATCCAGATGTCGGCCTCACCATTCAGAAGGTCAGGCTCGTGGGGACGGTACTGGAGCTGCACCGCAAGGCGCGGGAAGCGCTCGAAAAGGTGCCGTAACCTTGGAGCGACCCAGAAGGCCCCGAGCCCGTCCGTCGTCGCGATCCGCACCAACCCCTCAGGCCTGCGGTCAAGGCTGGCGAGTTTCCGGCGGACATCGGCGATAGCCGCTTCCATCGATGTGGCGGCTTGCGCAAGCATCTCCCCGGCCGGCGTCACTTCAACACCCGCCTTCGAGCGCGTACACAGAGTCACACCGAGTGCGGTTTCGAGCGCTGAGAGCTGGCGCCTCACCGTTTCGAAGCTCATTCCCAACTGGCGCGCCGCAGTGACAAAAGTGCCGGATCGGGCAAGAGCAAGGAACGTCCGCATGCTCTCCCATCGACGCAGCCGGCCCGAAATCCTCTCGACGATCTCAGGCTCCGGTTTCGTCCGCAGAGCAGCCTCGGCCCCCTCGGCGGCGGCGGCCATGGATCTGGCGGCGACCAACAGCCGCTCCCCCGCTGGCGTAAGCCTCACTCCACGGCGTGACCGGATGAGCAGCTTAGTCTCCAAGGCAGCTTCCAGGGCGGCGATCTGGCGGTGCACCGACGACAACGGCTCACCCAGCTTTCGGGCGCCATGCAACAACGCGCCGGCTTCTGCCACGGCCAGATAGACGCGCATCAGATCCCATTGTCGGTCGAGCGGCGATGCTGGGAGCGTGGGTGGGTTCGTTGGCGGCATGTTTCCGCATTTAAATGGATAACTTTCCAGATGCAAGTATTCCACAACTAGAGCGGATGCCATACCGTCGTATGGCGTTCGCTGCTGGCCACGGCATTTGCAAAATCCAACATGCACGGGGATGATAATGACGGTAATGCAGAAGACAGCCCGCACTACGGAGCCTGCGCTTGAGACGCCCACTTCTATGCCGCCCTCGCCGTTTGCAGCTGGCCCGATCTCGGTTGATATTGTCAGAACGCATGACGACTTCTTTCAGGCTCTGAATATTCGGGCTCTGAGCTTCATGGGCGAGCAGCACTCGCCCTTCCACGAAGAGTTCGACAACGAGTTTTCGGCCACCCACGTCCTATGCAAGGTTGCAGGGGAACCTGCAGGCGCGCTCCGCATCCGCTGGTTCGCCGACTTCGCGAAGATTGAGAGGCTTTCGGTGCGATCCGAATTCCGCACCGGTGGCATGGCCGGCGCTCGGGGAATCGCCGACGCCCTTGCTCGTTACGCCATCGAGATCATTAGGAGGAAGGGATACGTCAAGATTGTGGGTCATGCCCAAAAAAGATTGTACCCGTTCTGGAAGAAACATGGATATCGCGCCACCGGTGAAGAGGTGGTTTACGCTGATCACGTCTACGTCCTAATGGTCGGTCATCTGCAACCGCATCCGGAAGCGATCAGAGCCGATGCAGATCCGATGGTGGTTATTCGTCCTGAAGGGAAATGGGACGAGCTCGGTCCGTTCGACAACTCGCTTGACCGCCCGGCCACGTGTCCCCATCGTGACCGCCGCCCGCGGCCGGCAGCAGAACGCGCTGCCGCATAAAGCGCTCGGCTTCAGCGTCATTCGGGCTTTCCGTGGGACCGTATCCGCACCCTCAGTCAAGTCGAATAGGCTTGGCTGAGGATGGCCAGAACGCTAAATGGTCTCAGCTTCCCTATCAGCCGAGTTTGCGATGCAAATTTCCATCACCGCGAAGGCAATCCGTGTGCTTCTGAGCGCGGCGGCTATTGTTGCGGCGACGTCCGGGCATGCCGATGCGCTCGACCGAACAGTGGTCCGCATAGCGAGTGAAGGGGCTTACGCACCCTGGAACGCGACAGATCCGTCGGGCAACCTGGTGGGCTTTGAAATCGACCTCGGTTACGAGCTGTGCAAACGGATGGCGACGCAGTGTGAGTTCGTCGCGTTGGATTGGGAGAGCTTAATCCCGGCTCTTCAGAACGGCCGGATTGACGCGATCATGGCCACGATGTCGATCACCGCGGAACGTGAACGGGCGATCTCCTTCGCTGGCCCCTATGCCAACGAACCATCCACGTTCTGCGTGCCCGCTGGATCAGCACTGACCGCCACGTCCTTCGAAAGCGAGCGCGTCGATCTGAGCGCGGATGGACAAAGGGCGGCGGGTACCATCTCAAAGCTTGCCGCCTCATTGCATGGACGCACCGTGGGCGTTCAAGCATCCACCACTCAAGCCAACTTTATGGCGGCCCACTTACCAGACGTTGCTATACGCGCCTACACCAGCGTCGACCAAGCCGCGCTCGATCTGGCCGCGGGCCGCATCGATGCCATCCTGGCGGCACGCTCCACGATCGATACGATCGTTAGATCCCATGGATTTCGTGTGTTTGGTCCGCCAATCACTGGGGGGCCGCTCGGACGAGGCGTCGGTGTCGGCCTCCGAAAGAGCGATACGGACCTTCGGTCCAAATTCGAACAAGCAATCAGCAGCGCCACAGCTGACGGGGCGATCGCCCGGCTTAGCCATCAACACCTTGGATTTGACGCCTCAGTTCGCTGATTACGTGCCGAACGGTGCCCCATGATGCGTGGGGCGTCGCTTCGACACCAGACCACCTTGCAGCGCCGGCGTCACCGTTCGCTGGTCCAGGGCTCCAGGCCATGGAGGAGCGCGTTCAATGCCAAGGCCCGGTCGCGGTAGATCGGCGCCGGCTTGCCATCACGGCGGACGCCACGCGCCCAGAAGGCTGGCGTCTCGACGTTGTTCAGCCCAAGCATTTTGGAAACCTGCCGGAATGGTACCGGTTGCCCCAAATCCAATTCGTCGCCCAACTCCGCGCGCCACCGCTCGAAGGACTCGGTCGGCATCACCCCATTTTCTTCATCCCACGCATAGGGCGGAAGTCCAGCGGCAAGTGCTGCGCAGGCCAGGGACATGTAGGCCGGGATAGTTGTCGGCTTTTTCGTGCCGCGCTTTGTACCGCGCAGCATGTCGTCGATGCGGCTGGTGCTGAGGCCCAACTCGTTCGCCGCCTTGACGTTGGTCCAATTCATCGAATGCAGCCACCATGCGAAGGCTGCGCTGCTCATCGTCTCGGCGTCTACGGCTCTGGGCATCATCGCATCCATGGTCGGTGTCGTTTTCCCGACCGTTACCACGGGCTTGCGCGAAGTCCTAGCACGGGTGGAGCCAACCGGCACGGTGTTAGTCATTCATCGTCCTTCTCCGACGCTCAGGGCTGCTCCTGCAGCTTGGCACCAGATTCCGCCAGCTTTCGTGCGGACAGCTGTAGGTGACCGGCTTGTTCAAGCCAAATGTCGGACTCAGCGATAGAGATCCGAGAGGGGAATGGGCGCATTCGGGTTCTGCGCCGCTGCCGGCGCGACTGCCTTCTCCGCCGGGCAGGCGTGAAGGGCATCCCGAAGCGCCTGGAGTTCGCGTTTGTCGGCGCTGAGCTGCCATTTGTGCTTGATGTAAATCCAGCGCCGCACAAAGAAGCACCGCTCGACCTCCCCATCAGGCAGCCAAGCCTCAGGGCCGTACCCCCCCTTTCGCTTGTTCACCTCACGTTCGGTAACCACCAGGTTCTCCACGTCGTTGAAGAACCGGTGCCGGACCGCGGTTTCCCACTGATAGCCTCCGGAGTCGTGCGCCTCCTGGACGGCGACGACATGATCGATGTCGGTGTTCTTGGGGTCGTTAATCTCTACGCCGGTCCAGGCATCGCGCCAGCGGCCCGCGACCACCTTGCAGTTCCGGATTGTCGGCCTCACCAAGGATCTGGTGGCCAGAACGGCGTGCCGCGTCGTAAGGCAACCCTCCACCGGCTCCCAATCACCCCAGGCTTTGCGGTCGTAGCCCTTGCGCATTTCGGCAGCAGACGGCGGCAGCTCCTGTGCCAAGGCGGGCAGGCCAGCAGCGATGGCGATTGCGGCAGCGGAGAGGAAAACGAAGCGGGTCATTGTGCGTGTCCATATCGAACAAGAAAAAGGCGGTTTGGGACTCAGTCGGAGGTAATAGGGAAGACCTCGTGTTCGGTGGGCTCTGCGAGTTCACTCCATGGATGGCCGATCTTCAGCGTCGCCTTCCAGCCCTGGTGCCCGACCGGCAGCTTGTTGGGGTCGAACGGCTCGATCATCCCGGCCTTGGCCAACTCGTCGAAAGCCGTCTTGGCGCGCGAGGTGATGACGTGCGGGCGATCGAAGGTTACCGTTGTCACAGCGCCCATGCCGAAGAGGCGGTAGGCAACGACCTCGGCGTCTCTGGACAGCGTGCTCATGACTGGATGCCTTTCATCATCGGATGGGTCAGAGGAGGCGCGGGGCATAGCTGAGTGCGACGCCCAACCAGAATCCAAGCAAGACGCCGAGAAGCATCTTGGCTCGGATGTCCGGCTTGTTGTCGTTGGCGGGTGGCACGGAACGTCTCCAGGGGCATCACATGCAGTGGCGGCTCTCGCCGTGCCTCGCCGGCCTATTGGTGGTTGGATCGACGGCGGTGGTGCCATTCAGCGACAACTCCACCACTGCGGCCTTCAGGGAGGTGATCCAGCAGCGTAGTGCTCCGGACGGGCTGTCGATTCCCGCCAGCATTTCATCAAGGTTGGGAACGCGCATCAGCGTGTCGGCGAAGGTCTGGGCAAGATGGATATCCTGCCAGCATGACAGCAGGCGCCCGGTGTCGCGCCAGAACACCAGCCACCATGCCTCGCCCGCGATCTCGTGCAGGCACACGCCCATGGGACCGCGACCGAACACGACGCGGGGGTGGATGGGGTTGTCAATGGCGGCAACGGACGTCGGGGCGTAATCACGAACCCACTCACCGGGGCAGTGAATCACATCGATCTCAATCTCAACCAAGCCGGTGGCGCACGCTGTCGAATTCTTCATGTTCATGGCACTCATTATGGCGGACCAGGCATCGGCAGCGCGTCGGCGAAAGACGTCGGTTTTGAACGTCGTTTCCCATCGTCTCTACTCAGCCAGCCCCTTGGAGTTGTCAGCGGCTTTTGTCAGCCTCGAAAGCGAAACGGGGTTCATCAGGCGGCGACAAGGTGGCGGCCACGCTGACCGGCGTTGTTGACCTGGGCGATGCAGTTGATTGCGTTCACGGTCGTGTCGTCATCAAGCATGCAGGTCACACGTCGGCGCCAGCCTAACGGCCATAGACCTCGCGGTATCCACCCTGGGCGCGGCGAAAGAACATTCCGTTCGGCAACGCTGGGGCTGAACTGTTCTGCGGGTCATGGCTCGCCCTGTGTGAATGGCGTCTCACTAGGGCAACAGTAATCGTACAGAGTGCATTGTTCAAGCAATCATCGCGCCATTGCGCAGAATAAAGAAAGTTATTCATTGTCGAAACACGACAATAACTGGCCAGTGTACTATTCCGACATTCAAGGCCACATTTATCGGCTCTCCGGAAAATCGGGTTGATCCGGGGTCAAATCGCATCCTCCTCGATCAGCCGCGCCAAGGTTGATAGGTCGATGCCGAAGTGGACATCCG
>NZ_JACHYN010000019.1 GCF_014192915.1 Azospirillum sp. OGB3
TGCGCCATCGGCGAGGTCTCGGTCGGGCAGGTCATGCGCTCCATCACACCCTTCTACGGCGCCCTCTTCATCACCCTCCTCCTCGTCACCTACGTCCCAACCTTCTCCCTCTGGCTGCCCCACCTCCTCATGCGCTGAGGCCCATAGGGTCACGAAAAAGGGCCGCGCCGGCATCCCCGGCGCGGCCCTTTTCTGTTCGCCTTTGACGGATCAGCCTGCTTCGGCGTTCGAGGAGTTCTGCCACAGGTTCAGCCCGCCATCGATGGCGTGGCGGTCGATCTCCGCCAGCTCCTCCGGCGTGAAGGCAGCGTTCTTCAGCGCGTCGAGCGAGTTGTCGAGCTGCTCCACGTTGCGGGCGCCGATCAGGGCGGAGGTCACCCGCGGGTCGCGCAGCACCCAGGCGATGGCCATCTGGGCCAGCGTCTGGCCGCGCCGCTGGGCGATGGCGTCCAGGGCGCGCACCCGCTCCAGATTCTCCGGCGACAGGAAATGCGCCTTCAGCGTGCCGCCCTTGGCGGCGCGGGCGTCGGTGGGCTGGCCGTTCAGGTACTTGGTGGTCAGCATGCCCTGGGCCAGCGGCGAGAAGGCGATGCAGCCCATCCCCGTCTCCTCCAGCGCGTCGAGCAGCCCGCCCTCGATCCAGCGGTTCAGCATCGAATAGGACGGCTGGTGGATCAGGCAGGGGGTGCCGAGGTCCTTGAGGATCGCCGCCGCCCGCCGGGTCATCTCCGGCGAGTAGGAGGAGATGCCGACATAGAGCGCCTTGCCCTGCCGCACGGCGTGGTCGAGCGCGCCCATCGTCTCCTCCAGCGGGGTGCGCGGATCGACGCGGTGCGAGTAGAAGATGTCCACATAGTCGAGCCCCATGCGCGTGAGGCTCTGGTCCAGGCTGGCCGTCAGGTACTTGCGCGAGCCCCAGCTTCCGTAGGGGCCGGGCCACATGTCGTAGCCGGCCTTGGTAGAGACGATCAGCTCGTCGCGGTGGGCTTTGAAGTCGGTCGCCAGGACGCGCCCGAAATTCTCCTCCGCCGAGCCCGGCGGCGGGCCGTAGTTGTTGGCGAGGTCGAAATGGGTGACGCCGCGGTCGAAAGCCCGGCGCAGCACGGCGCGCCCGGTCTCGAACACATCAGTGCCGCCAAAATTCTGCCACAGCCCCAGCGAGATGGCCGGCAGGTCGAGCCCGCTCCGCCCGCTGCGGCGGTAGGTCATGCCCGTGTAGCGGGCCGGATCGGCGCGGTAGAGCGATTGCATCGCGGTCTCCTGGCTGTCTTGCGCGGTGTTGGGAGGAAGGTGACTGATATATTAGAAATCAGCCACGGTCCAAAGCCAAGTGCGCAGAGCAGCCTTCAGACCGGCTCGGCCTCGTCTTCGGAGGGGGCGGTGAAATAGAGCGGGTTGGCCTTCTGCGCGTCGGCGATGGTGACCTGGAGATAGTCCAGATGCAGGTCGATGGCCTTGGCCGCCGCCTCCGGGTCGTTGTTGGCGATGGCCTCGATGATGACCGAATGCTCGGCGATCACGTCCGGTACGCGGCCCAGCACCGGCAGGGTCAGCAGGCGGTAGCGGTCCACCTGCACCTTCACCTGCTGCGTCAGGCTCCAGAATCCCGGATAGCCGGCGGTCTCCGCCAGCAGCGCGTGGAAGGTCTCGTCGGCCTGGTGGAAGCCATCGAAATTCTGGGCGGCCTCCATCTCGCGCTGGAGTTCCAGGTTGGCGCGCAGCTTGGCGATCTGGCTGCGGGTGGCGCGCTTGGCGGCGTAGCGGACGGTCGCCTCCTCCAGCGCCTTGCGGATGGCAATGGCTTCCGGCAGGGCGCCCAGCGGGATGCGGGAGACGAAGGTGCCCGATTGCGGGAAGATCTCGATCAGCCCCTCGTCCGCCAGACGCAGCACGGCCTCGCGCACCGGGGTGCGGCTGACGCCGTAGTCCTGGGCGATCACCTTCTCGGCGACCGGCTCGCCCGGCTTGCGGCGGAGCGACACGATCTCGTTGCGCAGGTCGCGGTAGATCGTGGCGGCCACGGTGGTGCCGCGCTGGGCCGGGCGGGCGAGCGCCGCCGCCGTACGGCGCCGGGTCCGCGTCCTGACGCCCTCGGCCTGTTCGGAATCCGCCGTCGATGTCTGCGCCGCCTTTTTCAACACCCGCTCCTGCCAGGAAAATTCAGGGCGCCGGATCTCCGGGACACCGGCGTCGAACCCGCTGGTTCACGCCGCAGACGGTCCGCCCTTCATCGCAATATACTAATACCCGGCGGGGTGGGTCAAACGCCTTGGCCCCGCGCGGCGCCCCGGTTCCGCGCCAGTTTGTCCCACCGGGAAGCGCGTTGCACCGCCTGTCAGTATACTAGTATATTGACAAAAGCTCCACCGCAGAGCGCACAGCCGTAAGGACCGTCACCGTGGACCGCAAACGCATCGCCCTCGTCGCCCACGACGCCCGCAAGCCCGACCTGATCGGCTGGCTCGGCGCCAACATCCACGCGCTGGAGGGGAACGTCTTCTGGTCCACCGGCACCACCGGCCGATTAGTCCGGGAAGCCCATCCCCAACTGGACATCACCTCGCTGAAGAGCGGTCCGCTGGGCGGCGATCAGCAGATCGGCGCGATGATCGCGGAGGGCCGGATCGACCTGCTCGTCTTCTTCGTCGACCCGATGACCGCCCAGCCCCACGACGTGGACGTGAAAGCGCTGACCCGCCTCGCCACGCTCTACAACATCCCGATGGCCTGCAACGAGGCGACCGCCGACATGGTGATCTCCTCCCCCCTCTTCACCAGCGGCTACCGCCCGCGGGCCGTGGACTTCGCCGCCCACGATTCGCGCCGCCTCTGAACGGCCTCCCTCTTGAATTGCGCGCAGCGCCGACTGAATTGTAGGCGGGACGCACAAAGTGCTTGCATCCGGAACTGATATATTAATATATTCCGTCATGCGGGGCACGACCGGCGCGGGCACCACGCGCCACACCCGAACCACCCATTCAAATGGGCACCGGACCCCCGTCCGGCATCCCTTTATCCGGAGATGAGCGATGCTCCACCCCGACCGCCTCTTCCCCAGCGATCCCACGCAGCGCGACATCGCGCGTCGGCTGTACGCGGAGGTGGGCCACCTGCCGATCATCAGCCCGCACGGCCACACGGACCCGTCCTGGTTCGCCAAGAACGAGGCGTTCCCGAACCCGGCGTCGCTGTTCGTGGTGCCCGACCATTACGCCTTCCGCATGCTCTACAGCCAGGGCGTGACGATGGAGAGCCTGGGCGTGCCGCGCAAGGACGGCGGGGCGGTGGAGAGCGATCCCCGCAAGATTTGGCGCCAGCTCGCCCAGAACTGGCACCTGTTCCGCGGCACCCCGACGCGCATGTGGCTCGACCACGCCTTCGAGACGGTGTTCGGCGTGACGGAGCGGCTGAGCGGGGCCAGCGCCGACCGCATCTTCGACCAGATCGACGCCTGCCTGCAGAAGCCGGACTTCCTGCCGCGCGCCCTGTTCGAGCGCTTCAACATCGAGCTGCTGGCGACCACCGAGTCCCCGCTCGACACGCTGGAGCATCACCGCGCCATCCGCGAGAGCGGCTGGACGGGTCGCGTCATCACCGCCTTCCGCCCCGACCCGGTCGTCGACCCGGAGTTCGAGGGCTTCCAGGCCAACGTCGAGACGCTTGGCGCGCTGTCCGGTGAGAACACCGGCACCTGGGCCGGCTACCTCGCCGCCCTGCGCAACCGCCGCCAGTATTTCAAGGAGGTCGGCGGCGCCACCTCGACCGATCACGGCCACGCCACGGCGACCACCGCCGATCTGTCGGACGCCGACGCCGAGCGGCTGTTCGAGAAGGCGCTGCGCGGCACCATCACGGCGGCCGAGGCGGAGATCTTCCGCGGCCAGATGCTGACCGAGATGGCCAAGATGAGCCTGGACGACGGGCTGGTCATGCAGATCCACCCCGGCAGCTTCCGCAACCACAACCCGGGCGTCTTCGAGCGCTTCGGCCGCGACAAGGGCGCCGACATCCCGACCGGCACCGAGTATGTGCGGGCGCTGAAGCCGCTGCTCGACCGCGTCGGCAACGAGCGCGACCTGACCATCATCCTGTTCACGCTCGACGAGACCAGCTACGCCCGCGAGCTGGCGCCGCTGGCCGGCCATTACCCGGCGCTGCGCGTCGGCCCGGCCTGGTGGTTCCACGACAGCCCCGAGGGCATGCGCCGCTACCGCGAGATGATCACGGAGACGGCGGGCTTCTACAACACGGTCGGCTTCAACGACGACACGCGCGCCTTCTGTTCCATCCCGGCCCGTCACGACGTGGCCCGCCGCGTGGACTGCGCCTTCCTGGCCCGCCTCGTCGCCGAGCACCGGCTGGAGGAGGACGAGGCCGCGGAGTTGGCGGTGGATCTCGCCTACACCCTGGCGAAGAAGGCGTACAAGCTCTGACCGGAGCCTGACGACAGCCCCTCTCCCGCCCCGGGAGAGGGTGCCCGCGGAGCGGGCGGGTGAGGGTACAGCCAAGGATCAAAGTCTCCATCCTTGCCGGCACCCTCACCCTCCCGCCGCCCGCGGCGGGCCCCTCCCTCTCCCGGGACGGGAAAGGGGATCTTCAGGAAAAGGACCATCACCATGGCATCGCTGACCATCCGCCTGCATCCCGCGGACAACGTCGTCGTTGCCGGCGCCGACCTGCCGGAGGGCACCACCCTGCCCGACACCGGCGTCGTCGCCCGGACCACGATTCCCTCCGGCCACAAGGTCGCGGTGCAGGCCATCGCGGTCGGCGAGCCGGTGCGCAAGTACAACCAGGTCATCGGCTTCGCGACCGCGCCCATCGCGCCGGGCGACCATGTCCATGTCCACAACATCGGCGTGGGCGACAGCTTCGAGCGCGATTACGCCTTCGGCGCCGACGTCCACCCCACCGACCTCCTTCCGGAGGCGGAGCGCGCCACCTTCCAGGGCATCGTCCGCCCGGACGGGCGCGTGGCGACCCGCAACTACATCGGCATCCTGACCACGGTGAACTGCTCGGCCACCGCCGCGCGGATGATCGCCGACCAGTTCCGCGGCGACGCGCTGGCCGCCTACCCCAACATCGACGGGGTGGTCGCGCTGACCCACGCCTACGGCTGCGGCATGGGCTCGCAGGGCGACGCCATCGACGCGCTGCGCCGGACCATCGCCGGCTACGCCCGCCACCCGAACTTCGCCGCGGTGCTGGTGCTCGGCCTCGGCTGCGAGGTCAACCAGATCGACAAGCTGGTCGAGGTCGAGGGGCTGACCGTCGGCGACACCCTGCAGACGCTGGCGATCCAGGAGAGCGGCGGCACCGCCGCCACCGTGCGGGCGAGCGTGGAGCGCGTCCGCGCGCTGCTGCCCCGCGTCAACGACGTGACGCGCGAGACCGTGCCGGCCAGCCACCTGATCCTGGCGCTGCAATGCGGAGGGTCGGACGGCTATTCAGGAATCACCGCCAACCCGGCACTGGGCCACGCCGTTGACCTGCTGATCCGCAACGGCGGCACCGCGGTGCTGAGCGAGACGCCGGAGGTCTACGGCGCCGAGCATCTGCTGACCCGCCGCGCCGTCAGCCCGGCGGTCGGCGAGACGCTGGTCGAGCGCATCCGCTGGTGGGAGGACTACACCAGCCGCACCGGCGGCGAGATGAACAACAACCCGTCGCCCGGCAACAAGAAGGGCGGCCTGACCACCATCCTGGAGAAGTCGCTGGGCGCCGTCGCCAAGGCCGGCACGACCAACCTCGTCGAGGTGGTGCGCTACGCCGAGCCGATCACCGGGCCGGGCCTCGTCTTCATGGACACGCCGGGCTATGACCCGGTTTCGGCCACCGGACAGGTGGCGGGCGGCGCCAACGTGCTGTGCTTCACCACGGGCCGCGGCTCCGTCTTCGGCTGCAAGCCGACGCCCTCGCTGAAGCTCGCCACCAACACGCCGCTCTACCGCAAGATGACCGACGACATGGACATCGACTGCGGCCCCATCGCCACCGGCGACGCCACCATCGAGGAGGTCGGGCGGGCGATCTTCCAGCTCATCCTCGACACCGCGTCGGGCCGGAAGACCAAGAGCGAGGAGCTGGGCTTCGGCTCCGACGAGTTCACGCCCTGGCAGATGGGAGCCGTCATGTGAGCGAAAGGGCTTGCGCCAAGAGTGATATACTAGTATAAGTGTTTTCGTTCGGTTATCCTTTGAAACCCAGTCGGCAGGCCGCGCCATGCGCGTGGTTCCGCCGAGTGACGTTTCTCCAAAGTGCGACTTCAGACCGCCGGGGCACGCTCCGGCGGTCTTTTCTTTCCAGGGTCCGGCGACCCGGCCGCGGCGCGCAGCCAGTCGCGGAAAACGGTGAAGCCCGGCTCCCGGTGCCGCGCCGGCCGCGAAACCAGATACCACGCCCGCCCCATCGGCACGGCCAGAGCGAAGGGCGTGACCAGCCGGCCCGCCGCCAGATCGTCGGCGATGTAGAGCCGCGCCCCCAGCGCCACCCCCACCCCGTCCGCCGCCGCCTGCAAGGTCATGGCGTAGCTGCCGAAGGACAGCCCCTTCGAGGCCGGCGGCGACAGCCCCGCCGAGGCGAACCAGTGCGGCCAGTCGTCCGCCCAGTGCGACACCGACAGCAGCGTCGCCGACAGCAGATCCTCCGGACGGCGCAGGCTCCGCGCCAGGGCCGGCGCGCAGACCGGCAGCATGTCGGCGGTGAACAGCTCCTCCACCTCGTAACCCGGCCAATGCCCGTCGCCCAGCAGCAGGGCGCAGGTCCAGTCCTCGCGGATCGGCGCGCCGGCGCCGCCGGTGGCGATGCGAACCTCCACATCAGGGTGGCTCTCGTGGAAGGCCGACAGGCGCGGGATCAGCCAGCGCACCGCGAAGGTGGCGCCCACCCCCAGCGTCAGCACCGGACCGTCGCGCATGGCGGCGACCCGCTCGACGCTGTCCGCGATCGCGTCGAAGGCGCCGGTCAGGCCGGGTTGCAGCGCCCGCCCGCGGTCGGTCAGCTCCAGCGCGTTGGCCCGCCGCTCGAACAGCGGGAAGCCCATGCGCTCCTCCAGCAGGCGCACCATGCGGCTGACCGCGGCCTGCGAGACGTTCAACTCGCCCGCCGCCCCGGTGAAGCTGCCGTGCCGGGCCGCGGCCTCGAACGCCCGCAAGGCGTTCAGCGATGGCAGGCGCCGCATCCGATCCCCTCCTCCACGCACCCCAACATTTCCTGGGGGTCAGCATCAGACAATCCCGTTTGCGGGGCAAGCGCGCCAGGGGCATGATGCCGTCCACAGCCAAAGAAAACTTTCGGATGAGCGGGATGCTGACGGTTCCCCTGACACTCGGACTCGGCCTTGCGGCGCTGGTGACCTCGTTCCTGTCGGGCCTGTTCGGCATGGCCGGCGGCATGGTGCTGATGGGGTTGCTGCTGGTGCTGCTGCCGGTGTCCTCGGCCATGCTGCTGCACGGGATCACGCAGATGACCGCCAACGGCTGGCGGGCGTGGCTGTGGCGGCGGCATGTGCAATGGGGGATCGTGGCCCAGTTCCTGCTGGGTGGGGCGGTGGCGGTGGGCGTCTTCACCCTGATCCGCTACGTGCCCGGCAAGGCGGAGTCGCTGATCCTGCTGGGCCTGTCGCCCTTCATGGCGATGGCCGTCCCGTCGAATTGGTCTCCGAACGTGTCGCGGCGTGGCCACAGCACACTGGCCGGCCTGCTGTGCATGGGCGTGCAGCTGATTGCCGGCATCTCGGGGCCGCTGCTCGACGTCTTCTTCGTGAAGTCCAGCCTGTCGCGGCAGAGCGTCGTCGCGACCAAGGCGACGATGCAGGTCTTCGGCCACCTGTTCAAGACGGTCTATTTCGGCTCCCTCGTCGCGGCGTCGGAGGCGGAGGCGCTGGACATCACGGTGACGGCCCTGTGCATCGGCATGGCCGTTCTGGGCACCAACCTGTCGCGCCGCGTGCTGGACGCCATGAGCGACGCCCAGTTCCGCATCTGGAGCCAGCGTCTGGTCGCCCTGACCGGCACCGTCTATCTCGGCCAGGGGCTGTTCCTGCTGGTGGTGGGGTAGGTTCAGGGGGGTCTTGCCCCCACCCCGGCCCTCCCCCGCTGACGCAGGGGAGGGAGATTTGGTTCCCTCTCCTGCGAAGCTCTCGCGCAAACCTTTGGTTTGCGCTGACGCGGCAGGCGGACCTTCGGTCCGCCGAGAGCGGGGGAGGGTTAGGGAGGGGGCAAAGTGCTCCCACCCTCAACCCCGGCGGGGGAAAACCCGCCGATGACCGGTCTCCGCCTCTTCCGGGTGGAGGGCCGAAATTTTGCGTGCCTGGGTGGTGGCTGACAGGTTCATGACAGGTTCGCCTGCTAAACAGTTGGAACAACCAACCACCGTTCCCGGAACCTCCACCATGGCGACCGAATCCGCAGCCCGAAAGCCGGCGGAACCCACGGCGAAGACCGCATCGGCGGACCAGCGGACCCCGCTCTTTTATGGCGCCGCCTGCGGCGCGGGGGCCGGCGGCTCCGTCCTCCTCTACGAGGCGCGCCCGCAGAACTCCACCGCCAAGGCACCGTAAGGCGCAACAAGCGCCGTCCAAAAAGCAAAAAGTCCATTCGGAGGAAACACCATGAGCCTCGGCAACCCCGCCAAGGGGATGCTGGCGGCGGCCGTGCTGGCCGCTGCCGCCCTGTTCGCCGTTCCCGCGTCCGCGGAGATCAAGAATCTGGAGATCATCGCCCCCGCCAACGCCGGCGGCGGCTATGACCAGCACGCGCGCGCCATGCAGCAGGTGCTTCAGGAGCACAAGCTGGCCTCCAGCGTCCAGGTGGTCAACATCCCGGGCGCCGGCGGCACCATCGGCCTCAGCCAGTTCGTCACCGCCAAGAAACGCAACCCCGGCCTGATGATCTCCGGCCTCGGCATGATCGGGGCGATCCTGATCAACAAGTCGCCGGTGTCGCTCGATCAGGTGACCCCGCTGGCCCGCCTGACCGGCGAGTACCAGCCCATCGTCGTGGCCGCGGATTCTCCGCTGAAGACGCTCGACGACCTCGTGAAGAAGTTCAAGGCCGATCCCGGTTCCGTCTCGTGGGGCGGCTTCGCCGTCGGCAGCCCCGACCACATCCTCTACGGCCTGCTGGTCAAGGCGATCGGGGGCGACGTCTCCAAGATGAACTACATCGCCGCCGGTGCGGGCGGCGAGATGATGGCCTCGGTGCTGGGCGGCCACATCACCGTGGCGACCGGCGGCTACAACGAGATGGCCTCGCAGCTCCAGGCCGGAAAGCTGCGCGCGCTGGCGATCTCCGCCCCGCAGCGCCTTCCCGGGATCGACGTCCCGACCTTCAAGGAGCAGGGCGTGGATGTGGAGCTGGTGAACTGGCGCGCCGTGATGGCGCCGGGCAACCTGAAGGCGTCGGAGAAGCAGGTCCTCGACGACGCGGTCGGCGCCATGGTCCGCACCGACGAGTGGAAGCGCATCGCCGAGGAGCGCGGCTGGATCGACCTCTACCTGCCGTCCGACCAGTTCGCCGCCTTCATCAAGGACGAGCGGACGCGGATCGAAGGCGTGCTGACGGACCTCGGCCTCGTCAAGTGACCGGCCCCCGGCGGCGGGCCGCCGGGACCACCGTCTCAAAACAAAACACAGCCCAAAACAAGACACACCCATGGAGCGAAGCGTCATGACCATCCGCATGCCGGGCGCCGTGAAGGGCGTCCTGACCGCCGCCGTTCTCGCCACGGCCGCCCTCGCCGCCACCCCGTCGCTGGCCGAGATCAAGGGGCTGGAGATCATCGCCCCGGCCAGCCCCGGCGGCGGCTGGGACCAGCACGCCCGCACCCTGCAGCAGGTCCTCCAGGACCAGAAGCTGGCCTCGGGCATCCAGGTCGTGAACATCCCCGGCGCCGGCGGCACGGTCGGCCTCGCCCAGTTCGTCACCGCCAAGAAGCGCTCGCCGACGGTGCTGGTCGGCGGCCAGATCATGCTGGGCGCCATCGTCACCAACAAGTCGGCGGTGACGCTCGATCAGGTGACCCCGCTGGCCCGGCTGACCGGCGAGTACACCGCCATCGTCGTTCCGCCGGAATCGCCCATCAAGACCTTCGACGACCTGCTCAAGAAGTTCAAGGCGGACCCCGGCTCGGTCTCCTGGGGCGGCGGCTCGGCGGGCGGCAGCGACCAGATCCTCGCCGGGCTGATCGCCAAGGCGGTCGGCGTCGATCCCAACAAGGTCAACTACGTCGCCACCGCGGGCGGCGGCGAGCTGCTGGCCTCGGCGCTCGGCGGCCATGTGACGCTCGGCATGGGTGGCTACAGCGAGTTCGCCCCGCAGTTCCAGGCGGGCAAGCTGCGCGCCATCGCCGTCTCCGCCCCGCAGCGCCTGCCGGGCTCCGACACGCCGACCCTGAAGGAGCAGGGCGTCGACCTGGAGTTCGTGAACTGGCGCGGCGTCTTCGCCCAGGCCTCCGCCAAGCCAGCGGAGCTGAAGGAACTCCAGGAGGCCGTCGCCAAGGCCGTCGCCAGCGACGAGTGGAAGCAGGCCGTGAAGCAGCGCGGCTGGATCGACCTCTACCAGCCCTCCGCCGAGTTCGCCTCCTTCCTGAAGCAGGAGCGCGCGCAGATCGAAGGCACGCTGAAGGACATCGGCCTCGTGAAGTAAGGACCGCAAGGGGTGGGCGCGGTCGCCGCGCCCACGGGTCCGCAAAAAACAGTCTGGGAGGATGAAGCGATGACCACCGGTCGGAGCATGCGCGCCGGAGAGGCGGTGCTGGGCGGCGGGCTGATCGCCCTGGGGGGCTTGATCGCGGTCGAAACCATGCTGACCCCGAGCGTCGGCCGGGCGGTGGTCGGCCCGGCCCTGTTCCCCTACCTGATCTCGGGCGGCCTCGTCCTGGTCGGCCTGTCCCTGCTGCGCGAGGCCTTCGCCGGAGCCGTCGCCCACGCCGAGGGGCTGGAGCTGGACCTCTGGGCGGTGGCGCTGGTCGCGGCGGGGCTGGCAGTCCAGTTCCTGCTGCTCGACACGCTGGGCTGGATCCCCTCCACCACCATCCTGTTCGCAGCGGTCTCCCGCGCCTTCGGCGGCCGGCGGCTGGTGGTCAATCTCGCCATCGGGCTCGCGCTCGCCGCCTTCACCTTCGTGGCCTTCAATTACGGGCTCGGCCTGAACCTGCCCGAGGGCAGCATCGTCGAACGGCTCACGTCGCCCGACGCCGAGTAAGGACGCCGGAAAGCCCCGCTTCGGGAAGGAAACTGCACAATGGACACCCTTGCCGCCCTGGGCCACGGCTTCCTCGTGGCGCTGACGCCCTACAACCTGCTGTGGTCGGCGATCGGCGTGACGGTGGGCACCGCGGTCGGTGTGCTGCCCGGTATCGGCCCGGCGCTGACCGTGGCGCTGCTGCTGCCGGTCACCTACGGGCTGGAACCGACCTCCGCCTTCATCATGTTCGCCGGCATCTACTACGGCGCGATGTACGGCGGCTCGACGACCTCGATCCTGCTGAACGCGCCGGGCGAGTCCGGCAGCATCGTCACCGCCATCGACGGTCACGCCATGGCCCGTCAGGGCCGCGGCGCCCAGGCGCTGGCGACCGCCGCCATCGGCTCCTTCATCGCCGGAACCATCGCCACCGCGGCGCTGACCTTCGTCGCCCCGCTGATGGTCAAGATGGCCCTGCTGTTCGGCCCGGCCGAGTATTTCGCGCTGATGGTGCTGGCGCTGACCACCGTCACCGCGGTGCTGGGCAGCTCGCTGGCGCGCGGTCTGGCGAGCCTGTTCCTCGGTCTGGCGCTGGGTCTGGTCGGCATCGACATGCAGACCGGTCAGGCGCGGCTGGCCTTCGGCGTGCCGGAGCTGCTCGACGGCATCGACACGGTGGTCGTCGCGGTCGGCCTGTTCGCGGTCGGCGAGACGCTCTACGTCGCCTCCCGCCACCGCTTCGAGACGGAGGAAATCTACGCGCTCAAGGGCTCCAAATGGATGAGCCGCGAGGACTGGTCGCGCTCCTGGAAGCCGTGGCTGCGCGGCACGCTGCTGGGCTTCCCCATCGGCACCCTGCCGGCGGGCGGCAGCGAGATCCCGACCTTCCTGTCCTATCTGGTCGAGAAGCGTCTGGCGAAGAAGCCGGAGGAGTTCGGCAAGGGCGCCATCGAGGCCGTCGCCGGTCCGGAGGCCGCCAACAACGCGTCGGCCGCCGGCGTGCTGGCGCCGCTGCTGTCGCTCGGCCTGCCGACCTCGGCGACCGCCGCCATCATGCTGGCCGCCTTCCAGCAATACGGCCTGCAACCCGGCCCGACGCTGTTCGACAACAACCCCGAGCTGGTCTGGGGCATGATCGCCAGCCTCTACATCGGCAACGTGCTGCTGCTGGTGCTGAACCTGCCGCTGGTCGGCTTCTGGGTGAAGCTGCTGCTGATCCCGCGGCCCTGGCTGTACGCCGGCATCCTGGTCTTCTCGTCGCTGGGCGCCTACACGCTGAACAACAACGTCATCGATCTGGTCATCCTGTGGGTGATCGGGCTGCTCGGCTTCGGCATGCGCGTGCTGAACGTGCCGGTGGCGCCCTGCGTGGTCGGGCTGATCCTGGGGCCGCTGGCCGAACAGCAGTTCCGCCGGGCGCTGGCGATCAGCCAGGGCGACCCCTCGGTCTTCCTGACCCACCCGATCTCGGCGGCCCTGCTGATCATCGCCGCCCTGCTGGTGATCGGCCCGATGGTCCTGCGCTTCCGAAGCAATGGGGCCGGCAAGGGCGCGGGCAATGGCACGGGCAAGGGCGACAGCGCCTCGCCGTCCGGCAGCCATCCCGCGACGTAAGACCGTCATCCCGCGAAGGACTTTTCCATGGAAAGCGTCGATCTCTGGTCGCAGCTCGCCGCCCTCGGGCAGGTGGTCGCCATCGACCTCGTGCTGGCCGGCGACAACGCCATCGTCGTCGGCATGGCCGCCGCCGCGGTGCCGCTGGCGCAGCGCCGCAAGGTGATCTTCTGGGGCATCGGAGCGGCGATCGTCCTGCGCATCTTCTTCGCGCTGATCACCACCCAGCTTCTTGCCATCATCGGGCTGACGCTCGCCGGCGGCGTCCTGCTGCTGTGGGTCTGCTGGAAGATGTACCGCGAGCTGCGCTCCCACGGCACGGACGAGGTGGCCCCCGACGAGGCGATGGAGGCCCCCGACGCGCCGGTGGGCGTGTCGGGAAACGCCGCCGCCGGGGCCGCGGTCGGCGGCGTCACGGTGGGTGCGGCCATCTGGCAGATCGTGGTGGCGGACGTGTCGATGTCGCTCGACAACGTTCTGGCGGTGGCCGGCGCCGCCAAGGACCACCCCACCATCCTGGTCATCGGCCTGCTGCTGTCCGTCGTCCTGATGGGCGCCGCGGCCAACATGATCGCGCATGTCCTGCACAAGCATCGTTGGGTCGGCTGGGTCGGTCTCGTCATCATCACCTATGTGGCGCTCGACATGATCTGGCGCGGCAGCAACGAAGTCCTCATGCACACCTCCTGGCTATCGTGACGGAGCGCTTCCGATGATCAAGAAGGTTCTCGTTCCCCTGACCGGACGGCCGCTGGACCGCCGCGCCATCGCCACGGCCTTTCTGCTCGCCGACCGCTTCCGCGCCCATGTGGAGGGGTTGAGCGTCATGCCGCAGGTCGAAATCCGCACCTCCGTCGAAAGCGCCGCGATCCCCAAGGCGCTGGTCGAGCAGCTCATCCGCATCGGGCAAGAGGATCAGGCGCGGGTGGTCGATTCCGCTCATGAGTTGTTCGAAGAGTTCCGCACCCGCTTCGCCGCCGCCGAGGCGGACAGCCTGACCGGCGGTGCCGTGGGCGCGGAGGGTCCGACCGCCTCCTGGCAGCAGGCGACCGGCCCGCTGGCCGAGACCCTGGCGGAGGAGGCGCGGCTCGCCGACTTGGTGGTGATCGCCCAGACCTCCGACGGGACCAACGCCATGGGGCCGGCCATCGAGGCCAGCCTGTTCGGTTCCGGCCGCCCGCTGCTGCTGGCCCCGGCGGCCGAACCGGCGTCGGTCGGCTCCGCGGTCGCCGTGGCCTGGGACGGCGGGGCCGCGGCCTCGCGAGCGGTCGCGGCGGCGCTGCCGCTGCTGCAACGCGCCGGCAAGGCGGTCATCCTGTCGGCGGAGGTCGCCGACCCCGGACGCGCTTCCGATCCCGACCGCCTGTCGGCCTATTTGGCGCTGCACGGCGTCGCGGCGTCGATCCGCCGGGTCTCCGCGTCGGGCCGCGCGGTCGGGCGGGCCTTGCAGGAAACGGCGGCGGAGGCCGGCTGCGACCTGCTGGTGATGGGCGCCTACGGCCACAGCCGTGTCCGCGAACGGGTGTGGGGCGGCGTGACGCTCGACGTGCTGCGCGAACCGCCCGCCATTCCCATCTTCATGGCGCACTGATACATGGACTCATGCCCCCTCTCCCCGGAGGGGAAAGGGCTATGAAGGCCGGAGACGGACCATGCGCATACTCGTCGTCGAGGACACCGAGGATCTGGCCGACGCCATCGTCCACCGGCTGCGCAAGCTGGGCTACGCTGTTGACTGGGCGCCGACCGGGGACGAGGCGGAGGAGTTGCTGCGCCAGGAGGCCTACCAGCTCGTCCTGCTCGACATCATGCTGCCGGGGGTGGACGGACAGACGCTGCTGAACCGCCTGCGCCAGCGCCGCGACGCGACGCCGGTCCTGGTGATGACCGCCCGCTCGCAGGTGAATGTCCGGGTCGACCTACTCGACCTCGGCGCCGACGACTTCATCGTCAAGCCCTTCGACCTGCGGGAGCTGGAGGCCCGCTGCCGCGCCCTGCTGCGCCGCTCGCACGGGCTCGCCTCCTCGCGCACGCAGTTCGGCAATCTGGTCTTCGACGCCGCGGCCAAGAAAGTTCTGGTCGACGGCCGCCCGGTCGATCTGGGGGGCCGCGAGTTCCGCCTCCTGGAGCTGTTCCTCAGCAACCTGAACACGGTCCTGTCCAAGGAGGATCTGATGGACCGTCTGTTCAGCCTCGACCAGCCCACGGCGCTGAACGCCATCGAGTTGTATGTCTCCCGCCTCCGGCGCAAGCTGGAGGGCGCGTCGGTGGAGATCCGGACGGTTCGGGGGCTGGGGTATGTGGCGGAAGTGTGTGCCGAAGGCTGAAGGATTCTCGCTGCGGCGGCGGCTGTTCATCCGGCTGCTCGGCGTGCTGGCGATCCTGACCGCCGGGCTGTTCCTGTTCGTCAGCGCCTACGCCCAGCGCGCCGCCGACGCCGCCTTCGACCGGCTGCTGATGGCGTCGGCGCTGTCGATCTCCGACACGGTGCGTGTGGAGGATGGGCGCTTTTCCGTTGACCTGCCCTACTCCTCGCTGGGCATCCTGGCCCAGGCGCGGCGCGACCGCGTGTTCTACCGGATCACCGCGCCGGACGGCGAGCTGGTCACCGGCTACCACGACCTGCCGGTGACGCCCGCCAAGGCCGGGGTTGTCGGGGCGGCCGTCGGCGACTCCGCCACCCGGTTCGAGAACGCCACCTTCCGCGGCATGCCGGTGCGGGTCGCCATCCTGAAGCGCTTCGCGGCACAGCCGGACCTCAGTGGCTGGGTCACCATCGCCGTCGCCCAGACGCGGGAGGAGCGCGGGGCGCTGGCGCGCGACATCCTGGCGAACGCCTTCCTGCCCATCGCCTTCACCGTGGTTGCGGCGGGCGGGCTGATCTGGTTCGGGGTGCGGCAGGCGCTGGCCCCGCTCGGCTCGCTGGAGCGGATGATCCGCGAGCGGCAGCCCCACGACTTCTCCCCCATCGCCATGCCGCCGCCGCAGGAGGTCTCGCAGCTCGTCCAGGCGATCAACCAGCTCATGGCCCGGCTCCAATCCAATCTCGACACCATGCAGACTTTCCTGGCCGACGCCGCCCACCAGATCCGCACGCCGCTGGCCAGCCTGCGCCTGCAGGCCGAACTCGCCATCGACGAGGACGACCCCGACGCCCTGCACCGCATCGCCCAGCGCGTGCACCGCAACGCGGTGGAAGCCAGCCAGCTCACCAGCCAGCTCCTCAACCACGCCATGGTGGTCCACCGCAGCGAGGCGCTGAAGCCGGAGGACGTCGACCTCGGCGCCCTGCTGGAGCAGGTGTTCCAGCGCGCCCGCGCGGTGGCCGGCGACACGGCGATCCGCCTGGACATCGACCGCGCGGCGGAGCCGGCCACCGTCCCCGGCGACGCCATCAGCCTGCGCGAGGCGCTGACCAACCTGCTCGACAACGCGGTGAAGTACGCCGGCCCGTCCGGACCCATCGACCTGTCCCTGACCCCTTCGCCAAACGGGCGCGGCCTGCGCGTGGAGATCGCCGACCGCGGTCCCGGCGTGCCGGACGCCGAGAAGCGCCGCGTGCTGGAGCGGTTCGGGCGCGGCAGTTCCGCCGCCGGGGTGGCGGGCAGCGGCCTCGGCCTCGCCATCGTCACCTCGGTGGTGGAGGCGCACGGGGCGGCGTTCGCGCTGCTCGACCGTCCCGGTGGCGGGCTGATCGTGCGCATCGACTTCCCGGAGGCGGGCGGCGGCGGCACCACGGCAGGGGGAGGGGCCGCGCGGGCTTTGCTGCCGCTTCTGGTCCTCTGCGCCCTGCTCTGGTCCCCCTGGGCGCAGGCGGCGCAGCTCATCACCTACCCCGCCCCCGGCGGCGAGCGGGAGCGGCTGCGCATCCACTCGGCCACCGACCGTCAGGCCATCGAGCCACTGGTCCTCGATTTCCAGCAGCTCCATCCCGACGTCACCATCGAATACAAGGACATGGACACCGCCGACCTCTACGCCGAGGCGGTGGCCGCGCCGGCCAAGAGGAGAGCGGCGGAGACGCCCGACCTGCTCATCAGTTCCGCCTCCGACCTGCAGGTGAAGCTGGTCAACGACGGTTACACCCAGCCCCACCGCTCCGCCCTGACCGACGCGCTGCCGGACTGGGCGAACTGGCGGGACGAGGCGTTCGGCTTCACCTTCGAGCCGGCGGTGATCGCCTACAACCGCGACCTTCTGCCGGACGCGGAGGCGCCGCGCACGCGCCCGGCGCTGATCCGGCTGCTGCGCGACGACCCGGTGCGCTTCGGCCGGCGCGTCGCCACCTACGACACGGCCACCAGCGGCATCGGCTATCTGCTGGCGGCGCACGACGCCCTGCTGTTCGGCCAGTACTGGCAGCTCGTCGCGATGATGGGCAACGCCCAGGCGCGGCTGGCCTGCTGCTCCGGCGATATCCTCGACCTGGTGGAGCGGGGGGAGGTGTTGATTGCCTACAATGTCCTCGGCTCCTACGCGCGGGCGCGGGCGGCGGCGGGGGCGCCGATCGGCATTGTGGTGCCGGAGGACTACACGCTGGTCATCTCCCGCGTCGCGGTGATTCCCCGGACGGCGTCACGGCCGCGGCTTGCCGGTCAGTTCATCGACTACCTGCTGTCGCCACGCGGGCAGGAGGTGGTTGCCGAGCGCTCCGCACTCTACGCCATCTCCTCCGGCATCAAACGGGAGGCCTCGGCATCGGGCCTGCGCTCCAGCACCGCGGCACCGCTGCACCCCATCGCGCTCAGCCCGGCTCTGCTGGTCTTCCTCGACCGGCTGAAGCGGGAGCGTTTCCTGCAGCAATGGCAATCGGCGATCCTGCTGCCCTGAGCCGGTACCGCCTCACCCGGCGCGAGCCGCCGGCCTCACGGCGGCACTCCCCCATGATCCCGGGACGAAGCGCAACTTCTTGCAGAAGACGTCAGCCATTCGTTGATGTCATGGGGAAAAGTACAATCGAACAAAGAGAATTTTTTGGATCCTTCGTAACTTATCCAGATAAGATTTCGTATGTATGCGACCATGAGGACGTATACGGTTCAGATTCAATACAAATCCGCGATATTCTCTTGAGCGGTTGCACAACCGATACTATGATACACTCGGGTATGCAGGAGGGGCGCATGGCGGGCCTGTTGCAGGTGCTAACGGGGCGTGTTGCGCGTACGAACGCAGCCTTGGCGGTCTGCCTCCGGCGGCAGCCGGACCTTGCCGACCGGTGCCCCGCGCCGGCCGGTTGGGCACGACCGGCCAGAACCCCTCTCGCTTGAACCGACCCACGGGTGCGGGCGGCCGTAGTTCCGCCGCGGCGCTCGGGCCGGCGTCATCGGGTGGAGGTCCTTGAAGACCGAAGTGAACCTCATCCCTTCTGAAAGGATCATCGAGAATGAACGACAACAGCGAACGCGTCCCGTCCGTGCAGCCGGCGAACCTGGACCTCTCCTTCATCAACACGCGGCTGGAGACGGCCGGCTACACGCCGGAGCAGGCCGCGGAATCGGTTGAGGCCTACCGCCAATTCCTCGTCGTCGTGGCGGCGAAGCCGAACCTGATCCTGGTGCCGACGAAGGCTGCGGACGCGGCGTGGCACGAGCACATCCTGTTCATGGACCGCTACGAAGCGGACATGATGCGACTAGTCGGTGCCCGGGTCCGTCATCACCCGGACGCTCCCGACGCCGCCGCGTGGCAGAAGGCCGTCGCCAACACCCAGGACGCCTTCCGGGCGACGCTTGGCGTGGAACTGCGGACGGAGGAACTCGCGGGCTGCTTCCTCACGGTCGAGGCGGCCTGAGCGTCATACGATCGTATTGATCGTTGCATGATGCGGTGCGTTTGCTGCTAAATTCACTCGAATGGCAGCACGCTTCGTGGATGCCCCCCTGGACGGCGGCCAAGGCCACGCACAGGGGGGTGCCTGCCAGCCCCCAGCGACGCGAGGAAGGAGGGATTGGTGTCTGATCTGGTCCACGATCTTTCCGGCCGCGCCAGGGACATGAACGCCGGGCTCGCCGTCTTCGACAAGAGCGACACGCTGCTGGCGACCAACGACAAGCAGAAGACCATCTATCCGTTCATCGACTATTCGCGCGCGGTCACCTTCCGCGACATCGTATGGGAGTGTGTGAAGCATAAGAAATTCGGATCGGACACCATCTATTCCGATCCGGACCGCTGGATCGGCTATGCCGAAAACCTTCGCCGGTTCAACCGGTTCTGGCAGTCCTTCACACTTCATTCCGATGGCCGGGTCATCCAGATCACCTATGAAAGGTTGGATGACACGGACGGCTGGTGGTACCAGATCCGCCGCGACGTCACCAGCAACGTCCTGGAAAATTTCCGGAGCGGTTTCGACAGCCTGATCTCCCTCAACGGCGGTGGAGCCCTGCCGCAAGCGGCCCAGCCCGCCTTCGTCGTGCGGCTTCTCGACGCCCTTCCCTACCCGGCGGCGCTGCTGACCCCGCGCTGTCAAGTCATTGACGGCAATCAGTCCTTCGCTTCGATCCTGTCGCGGGGGGATGGGCTGTCCATAGTCGGCGGACGGTTGTGCGCTCCCGACGCACCGACCGAACAGGCGGAGTTGGCCAAGCGGGCCGCCGGCTTCTTCCGCCGCCGCACCCGCACGCCGATCACGATGCGCGTGTCGCGCTTGGACCAGCCGGCTCCCTATTTCGCCACCCTGTCGGAGCCGCCGGCCCAGAGCGTCGGAAGCGCGGGCCCGATGAACGGCATCCTCCTGCTGACCCTCGTCGATCCGGACGTGCTGCCGACCGTGTCGGCACGCGCCGTTGCCGAGCTTCTCCAGATCACCGGCTCGGAAGCCGAGATCGCGCTGGCCCTGTGCTCCGGGCGAAGCGTCGACGAGATCGCCGAGGACCGCGGGGTGGAGCGGCGGACCGTCTACAACCAGGTTTCGTCCATCCTGGGCAAGACCGGGCTCCGCAACCAAGCGGGAATCGTGCGTCAGGTGACGACGATCTGCTGGCATTTCGGGTCGCGCGTCTGATCGAATCCGCGTATGGTGCCTGAGGCATCGCCGGCCGCGCGAATACCTGGATATGAACGCACTCCTGTGCATACATATGGCGGACGTCCGGTGCGGTTCCGGCTCCGCTCTGGCCGGAGTCTGTGAAAGTGGCAGGGGCGTCTGTTTTGCCATCCCCCACCCACCACCCCACAATGTCCCGCATCATGCCGCTGCCCGCCGTCCTCCGCCTGCTTCTGACCTTTCTCGCGATCACAGCCGGCCTTTCCGGCGCCACGCTTCCGGCGGCGGCGGGAACCTTGCGGGCCGGCCTGTCCGACGATCTGACGACCATCGACCCGTTCGCCTTTCCCGGTCTGGTTTCCTCCGGCGTCCTCCGGCAGGTTTATGAGGGCTTCACCGCGTTCGACGCCGCCGGCAACACCGTTCCGGCGCTGGCCACCCGCTGGGAGACGCCGGACGGCGGGCGGACCTGGCGCTTCGCCCTGCGCCCGGACGCGCGCTTCCACTCGGGACGCCTCTTCACCGCCGCCGACGTCCTGTGGACGTGGGAACATCATCTGACGCGCAAGCCGCAGCCCGGCTACAGCGCCTTCTACCTGCGCGGAGTTGAGGGGGCCGCGGCGCTTCGGCAGGGATCCTCCACCACACTGGCCGGCGTGGAGATTTCCGACCCTCACACACTCGTCGTGCGGCTGACCGAACCCGACGCGCTGTTCCCGCTTTACCCCTTCCTGTTTGTCGACCGCGGCATGGAGGGCGAGCACGGACCGGCATGGCACGAGCGGGCGTCCGGCGGCACCGGCCCATTCCGCCTCATGTCCTGGCAGCGCGGCGAGTCCGTGCGTCTGGAGGCCCACGCCGCATATTGGGGCGGGGCCCCCACGGTGGACGCGGTGTCCCTGGCGGTGCTGCCCGACACCAACACGCTGCTGGCACGCTACGACGCCGGAGACCTCGACGTCGCGACGCTTCCCGACAACGCCGTACGCACCGTGGTGCGCCAGCCGCGCTACGACGGGCAGATCAAGGCCTTCGCCCGCGCTCAGGTGCGCTATCTCGCGCTGAACCAGGACCTCTACCCGCCCTTCCGCGACCGCCGCGTGCGCGAGGCGGTCGGCCTCGCGCTGGACCGGGTCGCCACGGTCAATGGTCTCCACGCCGGGCGGGCGGCGCTGACGAACGGATTCGTCACGCCCGGCCTGGGCGGCTACCAGCCCGACGCGGTGCCGCTGCCGCCGGGCGATCCGGACCGGGCCAAGGCGCTGCTGGCGGAGGCCGGCCATGACGGCGGGCGTGGTCTGCCGCCGCTCCAGATCGCCGGCGGACCCAATGTACGCGAGGAGGCCACCTATTTCGCCGCCCAGCTCACCGCGGTGCTGGGGATTCCGGTCGGTGTGCGCATCCAGGAGCGCGCGGCCTTCGTGGCGGCGATCAACGAGGGGCAGGAGGCGCTGTTCATCAACGGCTGGACGGCGGATTTCCCCGATCCCATCGACCAACTCGCCACCCAGTGGCACAGCGCAAGCCCGACCAACCGCACCCACTGGCGCAACCCGGGCTTCGACCGGCTCATGGAGCGGGCGCGCGGCCTCGCCGACCCCGTCGCCCGCAACGCGCTCTACCGGGAGGCCGAGGCCCTGCTCCGGGACCAAGCGGTGGCGGTGCCCCTTGCCACGCCGCAATTCGTGGCATTGGTGCGCCCGGGCGTGACCGGCGTGGTCATCCGGCCCGACGGCACGACGGATTACCACTCCGCCCGGTTGCCATGACGGGATGCCGGCCCGACCGCCGCGGTCTGTTCCGGCGCTTGTCCTGGCGCTTGACCCGGCGCCTGCCGGGGCTTCTTCTTCTGGCCGGAGCCGCCGTGCTGGCAAGCTTCCTGGCCTCTCATGCGCTTCCCGGTGACCCGGTCATGCTGATGGTCGACGGGCGGGCCGCCGACCCGGAGATGATCCGCCGGCTGCGGGAAGGCGCCGGTCTGGATCAGCCGCTGGGCGTTCAGTTCCTCTCCTACGCGCTGGCCCTGCTGCAGGGCGACCTCGGCCTGTCGCTGCGCTACGGCGGCGTTCCGGTGACAGCGCTGCTGAGCGGGGCGCTGCCGGTGACGCTGGGGCTGATGACGGGCGCGGCGGCCCTCGCCTTGCCCGTCGGCCTCGCGCTGGGCCTCGCCGCCGCCGACGACCGCCGGGCATGGCCGGGCACGGCCCTCACCATCGGGTCGGTGCTGGCTCTGTCGGTGCCGCCGCTGGCTCTGGCGACATGGCTGATGCTGGCTGGATCCGGGACCGCGCCATGGGCCGTGGCGGCGCTGGCGCTGCCGGCGGCGGCGATGATCGCCCGCCTGGCGCGGACCCAGCTCACGGAGGTTCTGGGACACGACTTCATCCGCACCGCCCGCGCCAAGGGGCTGGGCCGGGTCGCCGTTCTGCTGCGCCACGCCCTGCCGAACGCCCTGGTACCGCTGGCGGCGGCGGTCGGGTCGGTGGCCGGAACGATCCTCACCACCACGGCGGCGGTGGAAACCGTCTTCGCCCTGCCGGGGCTCGGGCGCCTGGCCGTCCAGGCGGTGCTGGCCCGCGACCACACGGTGGCCGGGGCCGCCGTCCTGGTCTTCGTCCTGATGCAGGTCGCCATCAGCCTGACCGCAGAACTGCTGATCGGCCTTGCCGATCCGCGGCTGCGCGGCGATGCGGGAGCGCCATGACCGTCACACGCTCCCCCACCGGACGCGCCGGGCTGCTGCTCACGGCGGCGCTGGTTGCGTTGCTGGCCCTGGCCGCCCTTCTGCTGCCGCTCGATCCATCCGCCATGGATCTCGGACAGGCCTGGACCGGACCGTCCGTCACCCACCCGCTGGGGTGCGACGGGCTGGGCCGCGACGTTGCCGCCCGGCTCATCGCCGGGACGGGAACCTCATTCGCCATCGCCGGGCTGGCGCTCGCCCTGGCGGTGGGGCTGGGCGTCGCGTCGGGCGGGGTGGCGGGCTGGATCGGCGGACGCGCGGATGCCGTGGTCCTGCGGCTGGCCGACCTGTTGCACGGCTTCCCGGAGCTGTCGCTCGCCATCGTCGCCGCAGCGCTGCTCGGTCCGGGCACCGAGGCCATGGTGCTGACGCTCGCCCTTGCGTCGTGGCCCTCCCAGGTTCGATGGTGCCGGGCGCTGGCCCTGTCGAGCCGCACCGCCGAGCATGTCCGGGCTTCCGCCGCCCTCGGAGCGGGGCCGCTGCACGCGGTCCGCCGCCATCTCCTGCCGGCGGTCGCCGGGCCGGTCGCCATCCGCGCCGCCCTGTCCATCGGTCCCGTCATGGTGGCGGAGGCGACGCTGAGCGGTCTCGGCCTGGGCATCCAGGAGCCTTCGGTGTCGCTGGGCACGCTGATCCGCGACGGGTTGGCCGCGCTGCGCGACGCCCCTCACCTGATCGCCGCAACGACCGTCACCGTCGCCGCCATCGCCCTGGCCGTCAACCTGCTGGCCGAGGGGCTGCGCGAGGGACTCGACCCGCGACGGCGCTAGCGGAGGACGCCGCGTCACCCTTGTTTGGCGGCGGCTCCGCGCTCGTACCAGCCGCGGGTCCGCTTCACGATGGGGACCACCGACAGCATCACCGGCAGGTTGACTTGGCCCACCTCCCGATGGACGTCAGCGGTCATGCCGGGCCATCCTCCCGGCGGACGTGGCCGATGCGCTGTCCGGCACCGTCCACCACCGCCTCGCCGTCCTCCTTGGCGAAGGCGCCGCGCTGCCGGTCGGGAAGAATGTCCAGGACCAATTCGGACGGGCGGCACAGCCGCACGCCGAGCGGCGTCACGACGATCGGCCGGTTGATGAGGATGGGATGGGCGATCATGGCGTCGAGGATCCGGTCATCATCGAGCGCCGGATCGTCGAGGCCGAGTTCCGCGTAGGGCGTGCCCTTCTCACGCAGAACGGCGCGCACCGGCACGCCCATGCGGCGGATGAGATCGGCGAGGTCCCGGCGGCTCGGCGGCGTCTTCAGATACTCGACGACGACCGGCTCGACGCCGCTGTTGCGGATCATGGCCAGCGTGTTGCGCGAGGTGCCGCAATCCGGGTTGTGGTAGATGACGATGGTTGTCATGGGAGATGTCCGGCCAAACCGTTGGGGTCCATATATTTCCATATTTTTCAAAATATGGAATAGTGAATTCGTGGGCGACCGGCGGCGCGCTTGCTGCCAAGGTGCCCGTCCGATAGGCTGCGCCCCATGAACGTCAAGGATGTCATCGCCGGGCTGGGAGCGCTGGCACAGGAACACCGGCTGGCTGCGTTCCGGGAGCTGGTGCAGCAGGGGCCGGAGGGGCTTCCGGCGGGCGTGCTGGCGGAGCGGCTGGGCCTCGCGCCGGCGACCCTGTCGTTCCACCTCTCGCAGTTGAGCAACGCCGGCCTCGTCGCGTCGCGCCGCCAGGGCCGGCTGATCATCTACAGCGTCGATGTCGGGCGCTTCCAGGCGCTGCTCGGCTTCCTGACCGAGAATTGCTGCCAGGGAAACGCCGAACTCTGCCAGCCGCGTCCCGGCGGCTGCGCGCCGGGCGGCGACTGAGGCGCGGTCAGCGCCGCTGCAGCGCCATGGTGTAGCGGAAACCGGCGCCAGGATGGGTGTTGACGGCGATCTCCACGAGACGCCCGTCGTCGGTGAAATAGCGCCGGGTGATGACGAGGATCGGCGACTGCGGCGGGACATGCAGGCGCGAGGCGACGTTGAGGCTAGCCGGGGCGGCCTCGATGTCCTGCATCACCTCGGCGATGCGGACGCCGTAGCGCTGCTCCAGCACCGTGTAGATGGCGTACTGCACCACCTCCAGGTTGCGCACCACGTCGGAGAAGGCGGCGTCGATGTAGACTTCGACGTAGGAGAAGGGCTCCGACGTCTCGCGGGTGCGGCGCAGCGCGCTGACGCGGAACCACTGCGTGTCCGGCCGGCAGCCCAGCCGGCCCGCCAGTTCCTCCTCCACGATGATCCGGTCGACGGAGAGGATTTCCAGGCGGGTCGAGGTGGCGTATTGCACCAACTCGTCCAGGGAACTGATCGAATTGACGAAGCGCCCATCGGCGCGGCGCGCCGCCAGGACCGACCCCGATCCCTGGCGGCGCAGGATGTAGCCCATCTCCTGGAGCCGGCGCAGCGCCTCGCGCACCGTGTGGCGGCTGACGGCGAAGCGGCTGCACAGCTCCTGCTCGGTCGGCAGGCGGTCGCCGACGGCGTAGGTGCCGGCGTCGATCTCCTCCAGCAGGCTGCGGACGATCTCCTGGTAGAGTGGAGTCTCCCCCCGCTCCGCCGCGCCGTCCGTGCCGCTGGTGTCCTTCAGGCTGTCCGCTTCGTCCGTCATCGCATCCCTCATGATGCCGGAAGATGGACGAGGCGGGGCGCCGATGCAACCGGCGTACGACGCTCCCGCGCGGCTGGGCTTACTTCAGCAGGACCAGCGACAGGGCCGGGAAGGCGTTGATGACGACCAGCGCCACCACCCGCATCCCGTAGAAGGGCAGCACGCCCTTCACGATGGCATGGAGCGGCATCTTGGTGATGCGGCTCATCACAAACAGGTTCAGGCCGACCGGCGGGGTCAGGGTCGCCACCTCGACAAGAGCGGTCATGATGACGGCGAAGTGGATCAGGTCCACCCCCACGGCGTGCGCCATCGGGAACAGGATCGGCGCCAGCAGCACGATCATCGACACGCCGTCCAGGAACATGCCGACGACGAGCAGCAGCAGGTTGACCGCCAGCAGGAACTCGAAGGGGGAGACCTGCGCCTCCTTCAGCATCGCCGTCAATTCGGCGGACAGGCCAAGGCGGGTCAGCACCGCGGTCAGCAGGCCGGAGCCGAGCAGCACGCCGTAGATCATCACCGTCTGGAGCACCGACTCCCGCGCCGTCTCCCACACCGCGGCAAGGTTGGCGGTGCGGTAGACCATCGTCACCAGGACCACAGCATAGACCGCGGCCAGCGCCGACACCTCGGTCGGGGTGAACCAGCCCATGTAGATCGTGCCGATGATGATCACCGGCATCATCAGCGCCCCGGCCGCACCCGGCAGGCGCTGGCCGAAGCCCTTCCAGTCCGGACGCTCGCCGACCCGGCCGTAGCCGTTGATCCGGCTGACGATCAGCGTGGTGAGGCCGAGCAGGAACGCCTCGAACAGGCCGGGCACGATGCCGGCGATGAACAGGTCGGTGATCGGCAGGCCGACGATGGAGCCGATCAGGATGAAGGTCAGCGACGGTGGGATCATCAGACCCAGCGTGCCGCAAACCGCCACCAGCGAGGCGGCGAAACGCGGCGGATAGCCCTCCGCCGGCAGCAGCTTCACCGCCGCCGGGCCGAGCGCCACGGCGCAGGCCACCGACGAGCCGTTGACCGCGGCGAAGAACACGCTGGACATGGCCAGCGCCAGGGCGACGCCGCCGCGGAACCAACGGATCACCGTCCCGACCAGCTCCAGGATGACCAGCGCGAGGTTGCCGCGCGACATCAGGTTGCCGGCGAAGATGAAGAACGGGATGCAGACCAGCGCGTACTTGTCCACGGAATCCCAGGCCATCTGCGCGACCAGGACGACCGGGATGTTGAAGTTGAAGGTCAGCAGCCCGACCGCGATGACGCCCAGTGCCAGAGCGATGTGCACGCCCCCTGCCACGAGAAGCAGCAGGCTGACGACGGCGATGATGGATGTCATGGTGTTTCCTTCCCCCTTACTGGGTTGCCCTTTTCTTATCGCCGCCTAGAGATTCTCGCCTTCGGTGGGCGGATCGGGGTCCTGGCCGCGCAGCAGCAGGATGATGTTGCCGACGAAGGCGAAGCCGTAGAGCACTCCGCCCAGCGGCAGCACCAGCCGGACCATCCAGAGCGGCAGGTCGAGGTTGGATTCGGTGAACATGCCGATGGCGTGGAGGTGGGCGACCTCCTGGATCCCGGCGACCACCAGCAGCACGCTGAAGCCCAGCCCGATCAGGCTGTTCAGCCAGGAGAAGGCCAGCCGCAGACCCTGCGGCATCATGTTGAGCAGCAGGTCCATGCGGATGTAGTGGCCGTGCCGCGTGCCGACGCCCAGCGACAGGAGCACGCTCCACACCACCAGGAAGCGGACCAGCTCCTCCGCCCACCAGTGGCTCTCCGACAGGAGCGAGCGGCTGGACGCCTCGTAGAACATGATGCCGATGGCCGCCATCATCAGGATCGTGGCGACGTTCAGGAGGATGCGGTCCTCGATGAAGCTCCACCAGCCCGGCAGGCCGCGCGGCTGGACCGCACCGGCGGCCTGGGTGTCGGGGGCCTGGGCGTCAGGAGGGGCGGCATGGCCGTGCGGAGACGCGGGGGTCAATGTATCGGTTCCCGGCATGGGTGGAACTCCCTTCACGAGAAGACCTGTGTCTGGGGGACGCGGCTCAGCCAGCCGGCAGCGCGCTCGTGGGCGTCGGCGATGCGCAGCAGCGTGGCTTCCGCCTGCGGGCGGGCGATGAGCTGCATGGCGATCGGCATCCCGTCCGGATCGAAGCCGGCGGGCGTGACGAGCCCCGGCAGGCCAAGGTAAGAGACCGGGCGAGTCAGCGCCGCCACCCCGGCAACCACCGCGGCCATCGCCGGCCCGGCCCCCACGTCGGTCTGGGCGGCGGTCGGCACCCGGCCGCGCAGGGCGGGAACGAACAGCGCGTCGCATTGCGCGAAGGGGCCATCGATCATCGCCCGCAGATGAAGCGCGCGGAGCTGCTTCGCCTGGAGGTAGGAGGCCGCCGGCACCATCAGCCCCTGCAGAAGCCGCGCGCGGACCTGAGGGCCGTAGTCCTGCGGACGCTCGCGCAGCCAGGGCGCGTGGACGGCCGCCGCCTCCGGCGTGAAGACGAGGTTGGCGAGGTCGCCGTAGGGCTCGTGGTCGGGGATGTCCACGTCCACGATGCGGGCGCCGGCGCGCTCCAGCACCGCCCGCGCCCGCTCCAGCGCGGCGGCAACGGCGGGGTCAAGGCCGTCGTAGTAGAATTGGCGCGGGATGCCCAGCCGCAGCCCCTCGACCCCCTGGCCGAGGCCGGAGGCGGCGTCCGTCCGCCCGGTGATGACCGCGAAGAGCGTCGCCGCGTCCTCGGCGCTGCGCGCCAGCGGGCCGACGCAGTCCAGGCTTTCCGACAGCGGCATCACGCCGTCCATCGGCGTCGCCCCCTGCGTCGGCTTCAGACCGACCACGCCGCACAGCGCCGCCGGGAGCCGCACCGACCCGCCGGTGTCCGACCCCAGCGAGCCGAAGGCCAGCCGCCCCCCCACCGCCGCACCGGAGCCGGAGGAGGAGCCGCCGGTAATGCGGTCGGGGTCCCAGGGGTTGCGGCAGCGCCCGAGATGGGCGTTGTGCCCGGTCGGCCCCATGGCGAATTCCGCCATGTGCAGCGTGCCGAGCGTCACCGCGCCCGCCGCGTCCAGCCGCTCCAGCACCGTGGCCGTCCGCTCCGGGCGGAAGCCGCCCCGGATCGTCGGGGAGCCGCAGGTGCAGCGCTTGCCGGCGCGATAGAACATGTCCTTGTGGGCCAGCGGTACGCCGTGCAGCGGCCCGCGCAGCCGTCCGGCCCGCGCCTCCGCGTCGGCGGCGCGGGCGGCGGCCAGCGCCTCCTCCGGCTCGACCGACAGGAAGGCGTTGAGCGTCGGATTCAGCCGGGCGATGCGGTCCAGGCAGGCGTCGGCCAGGGCTTCCGCCCGCAGCGCGCCGTCGCGGACCGCCCTTGCGGCCTCCGTCAGGGTCAGCGATGTGGGATCGGTCATGCCCGCTCCCCGGCGATGAGCGCGGCATGGGCGCCCAGCGGCACGTCGAACAGCGAACCGCCGGGATGCGCCGCCGTCAGCGCACCCGGCACGGCGGCCAGCAGGCGCCCGCACAGGGCGGCGTCGGCATCGTCCAGGGACACGCCCTGGATCCTGGCCAGGGTCCGTGCGCAATCAGCGGCGTCCCCGATGAGGTTTTCCGTCATTCCTTCCCTCCCTTCCGGTGCTGTCCCCGCGCGGCTCTTCCGGCCGTTCGCCGCGGGCAGGGCCTTAATGGCCCCCTTACCCGGATCGTTGCAGCGTCATTTCATAGCGGTATCGTCCGGCCGCGTGGCTGCTGACCGCCACCTCCAGCGCGTTTCCTTCGGCGTCCAGATAATGGCGGATCACCACCAGGATGGGGGTGCCGACCTCCACCGACAGGCGGGATGCCAGGTTGGCGTCCGCCGAGGTGGCCTCGATCGACTGCACGACCTCCTCGATGCGCAGGCCGTAGCGGCTTTCCAGCACCGCGTAGACGGCGACCGGAAAGGTCCCGATGGCCTGGGCCACGTCGTCGAAGGCGGCGGGCAGGAAGACCTCGGTGTAGCAGAGCGGGGTCCGCTCCCCCGGCTGGCGGCGCAGCGCCACCACCCGGACCCAGGGGGTGTCCGGCTGGGAGCGCAGAAGCTCCGCCGTCCGCCCCTCGACCAGGATCTTCTCCACCGCCAGCACCTCCAGCCGGGTGGAGGAGGCGTACTGCCCGATCTCCGCGAGGCTGGACAGCGTGTTGTGGAATCGCCCGTCGGGACGGGCGGCGGTCACCACCGATCCCGAGCCCTGGCGGCGCGCGATCAGGCCGAGATCCTGGAGCCGGCGCAGCGCTTCCCGCACCGTGTAGCGGCTGGCGGAGAAGCGCAGGCACAGCTCCTGCTCGGTCGGCAGCCGTTCGCCGACCCCGACCCGCCCGCCCGCGATGTCGGCGCGCAGCGCCTCCAGGATCTCCTGGAAGCGCGGCCCCTCCGCGGCGGACGGGCGGACGGAGGCCGGGCGAACGGCGGACTTCACAGAGCCCCCTGCTCGCGCAGCGCGGCGATCCGCTCCGGCCCGATGCCGATGCGGCCCAGAACGTCCTCGGTGTCGGCGCCCAGCGCCGGGGCGGGGCGGGTGGGAAGCCGCTCGCCGCCGATGCGCACCGGCCCGGTCAGCATCCGCACGCCGTTGGCACCGTCCGGGTCGGCGAAATCGGCGACCCGGTCGCTGTCGCGGACGAAGGGATTCTCCAGCGACTGGGCGATGTCGAGGACCGGGGCGGCGGGAACCGCACCGCCGAGGATCTCCACCCACTCCGCCGTGTCGCGCTGGCCGAGCACCTCGTCCAGCAGGACGGTGAGCAGTTCGCGGTTGGCGAGTCGGTCCTTGAAGCTGCGGAAGCGCGGGTCGTCCCCCCATTCCGGCTTGCCGATCTTGTCGCAGAAGACCGGCCAGAACTTCTCCTTGTTGCACATCACGAACAGCCAGCCGTCGCGCGTCCGGTAGAGCTGCGACGGGGTCAGCGAGGGATGCGCGGAGCGCGGCTCCCGCCCCTGGTTGTGGCCGCCGTTGAGGTACCAGGTGGCGAGGTAGGTCATGTTGTGCAGCGCCGTGTCGAACAGGCTGACGTCGACGTCCGAGCCCTTGCCGCTGGCCCGCGCCCCGACCACGCCGGAAACGAGGCCGAAGGCGGTCATCAGGCCGGTCATCATGTCGACCACCGACATGCCGAAGCGGGCGGGCGGGCCGTCCGGCTCGCCGGTCACCGACAGATAGCCGGCCTCCGCCTGCATCAGATAGTCGTAGCCCGGCCAGGCCCGCCGCGGCCCCGTGCGCCCGTAGGCGGACAGGTGGGCGCAGACGATCTTGGGGTTGACCGCCTTCAGATGCTCGTAGGTCAGGCCCAGCTTGTCCGGCAGGTCGCCGCGCAGATTGTCCAGAACGGCGTCGGCGTGGCGCACCAGCTCGTGCAGCACCGCCATGCCCTCGGGGTGCTTCAGGTTGAGGGTGATGCTGCGCTTGTTACGGTTGAAGGACTGGTAGAAGTGGCTGTTGCCGGGGCCGAAGAAATGGGGGCCGACATGCCGGCCGACCTCGCCGCCTTCGGCGGGATTCTCGACCTTGATGACTTCGGCCCCGAGATCGGCCAGCAGCATGGTGCCGAACGGGCCGGCGCCGTATTGCTCCACGGCGATGACGGTGACGCCTTCGAGGGGTAGCACGCGGTGTCTCCCTGATGGGGGTGTGCGGGGTGTGTGGTGTGGGCGTAGCTGCGCTGGAGCCCCCCTCCCGACCTCCCCCCGCTTTCGCAGGGGGAGGAGAGAAGTTCCCTCCCCTGCGTCAGCGGGGGAGGGTTAGGGTGGGGGCCCGACGCGATCACCCTCCCCTCACACCGGATTCTGCTCGATCAGCCGCTTGGCGATGATGATGCGCTGGATCTCGTTGGTGCCCTCGCCGATGCACAGCAGGGGGGCGTCGCGGTAGAGCCGCTCCACCACGAACTCCTTGGAGTAGCCGTAGCCACCATGGATGCGCATGGCGTCCAGGGAATTCTCCACCGCCGCCTCGGAGGCGAAGAGCTTGGCCATGCCGGCCTCGTAGTCGCAGCGCTCGCCGCGGTCGAGCGCCTTGGCCGCCTGCTGCACGAGGAGCCGCGCCGCGGAGACGCGGGTCGCCATGTCGGCCAGCTTCATCGCCACGGCCTGATGCTCGTGGATCGGCTTGCCGAAGGTCTTGCGCTGCTGGCTGTACTTGACGGATTCGTCCAGCGCCGCCTGGGCAACGCCGACGCCGCGCGACGCCACGTTGACCCGGCCAAGCTCCAGGCCGGAGATGGCGCAGGCCATGCCGCGGCCCTCGACCCCGCCGATCAGCCGGTCGGCCGGGACGCGGTAGTCCTCGAAGACCAGCTCGGCGGAATCGATGCCCTTGTAGCCCAGCTTCTCCAGCTTGCGGCTGACCTTGAAGCCCGGCCCCTTCTCGGCCAGGAACATCGTCATGCCCTTGTGGCGGGGCTGCGCCGTCGGGTCGGTCTTGACCAGCAGGGCGAAGCAGCTTCCCTGGATGCCGTTGGTGATCCAGGTCTTCGAGCCGTTGATGACGTAGTCGTCGCCGTCGCGCTTGGCCACCGTGCGGATGGCCTGGAGGTCGGTGCCGCAGTCCGGCTCGGTCAAAGCGAGGCCGCCGCGCAGCTCACCGGTGGCAAAGCGCGGCAGGAAGGCGGCCTTCTGCTCCTCCGTCCCCGTCTTGGTGACGATGAAGGCCATGATGAGGTGCGAGTTGATGATGCCGGACAACGACATCCAGACCGACGAGATGCGCTCGATCATCTTGGCGTAGGTGGAGGGGCGCAGGCCCAGCCCGCCGTATTCCTCGGGGATCGTCGCCCCGAACAGGCCCAGCTCCTTCATCCGCTCGACGATCTCGTCGGGGTAGGCGTCGTCATGCTCCAGCTTCAGGGCGACCGGACGGACGTGGCGGTCGAGGAAGCGGTCCACGCTGTCGAGGATCAGGCGGTCCTGCTCGTCGCGCTCCGCGTCGGTCATGGTGTTGGCGTCGCTCATGGCGTGTTTCCCGGATTGAATGGTCAGCGGACGGACGGCGACAGCACGGACAGCGAGTCCGCCGCGCGCGGGCTGGAGTCGAGGCCGAGGACGGCGTCGGCGATGCGCGCCGCGGCGGTCTCGTTCACGGCCATGGCGGCGTTGCCGCGGTACTTGTCCACGATCTCGGCATTGGACAGCGGGCGGTCGGCAGCGCCGCGGTTGATGTGCTCGCGGTGGCGCAGCTCCCGCCCATCGTCGAGCGTGATGACCAGCTCGCCCGAATAAGCCTTGGGGAAGGGCGAGTCGGGGTCGTGGCGGTATGACACCTTCGACGCGATGTCGAGGATCGCCGCGTCGCCCAGCGCGTCGTTCTCCAGCTCCGCCAGGGTCAGGCGCCCGCGCACCAGCGCGGCGGCGACCAGGAAGGGCACGCTGAACTGTGCGTCGTAGGAGTTGGAGGGCCGCTTCTTGTTGGCCTCCGGCTCGCAGACGGTCTTGACCACCTGCTCGGGCACCAGCGCCTCGATGCGGCGGATGCGCGCGAGGTCGAGGCCGTCGCGGCGCAGCTCCAGGGCGGCATCCACGCAGGCGTGGGTGAAGTGACAGGCCGGATAGGGCTTGATCGCCGTCGCCATCAGCTCCCACGTCTCGCCGAGGCCGGCGGTGGCGATGCCCAGTTCGGCGCGCCCGGCCTCCTTGCCGAGATAGGCGTTGAACAGGCCGAAGCGGCCTTCGTAGGGGCGGGTGACGCCGGTGAAGCCCTCCCGGGCCAGCGCCGCCGCGGTGATGCCCGCCGCCGCTGCCCAGCCCGGATGCAGGCGCTTGTTCCAGGCGCCGTCCTCCAGGAACTCCAGGCTGCCGCTCGCCATCGACAGGGCGATGCCCTGGGCGGCGGCGAGCTGCGCGCGGGTCAGGCCGAGCAGACGGCCGGCGGCCAGCGCGCAGCCGAACACGCCGATCATGCCCGTCGGGTGGAAGCCCACCTGATGGAAGCCGCCGCGCGCCACCGCGCCGAGCCGGGCCGCCACTTCGACGCCCAGCACATAGGCGCTGACCACGGAACGGCCGTCCGCCCCGGTCATCGCCGCCGCCGACAGCACGGCGGGCATCACGCTGGCGGTCGGGTGGATGACGCCGCCGATGTGGGTGTCGTCGTAGTCGAGGCCGTGGCAGAGCAGCCCGTTGACCGTCGCCGCGTCGCGGGCGGGCAGCGAGGCGGGCATGCCGATCACCGGCACCGGCCCCTCCCCCGCCAGCCCGCGCAGGGCGGTCAGCGTCTTGTGGGCGAAGTCGTAGCGGGTCGAGGCGAGCGCGATGCCCACGGCGTCCAGCATGTGGTGCGGCGCGCGGGCGCGGACCTCCGCCGGAATGGCGTCGTCGGGGGTGTCGGCGACGAAGGCCGCCAGCGTGGCGGCAATGGATTCCATGGTCGGATCGGTGGCGGGCATGGTTCCTCCCTTTTGTTCTTCTCGGGCTATCTGTTTGTCTGGGATTGTCCGGATCAGTCGCTCCGGATCAGTCGCCCCGGATCAGTCGCCGATGCCATGGCCCCGCTTGGGGACGAGGCTGGCCCGTTCGAAGGTCAGGAAGACCGTGCCGTCGGCCTTGTAGCCCTCGGTGTAGGTGGTCACGATGCCCTGGGTCGGGCGCTTCTTGGATTCGCGCACGTCCAGCACCTTTGAGCGCGCGTAGATCGTGTCTCCGGGGAAGACCGGGGCGACCAGCTTGATCTCCTTCCAGCCGAGGTTGGCGACGGACTTGTAGGAGACGTCGTCCACCGTCATGCCCAGCACCATGGCCAGCGTCAGGCCGCTGTTGACCAGCGGCTTGCCGAACTCCGACTTCTCGGCGAAGGCGTGGTCGCAGTGCATGGGGTGGCGGTTCATCGTCAGCAGGCTGAACTGGATGTTGTCCGCTTCCGTGATGGTCCGGCCGGGGCGGTGCTCGTAGACATCGCCGACGGTGAAATCCTCGAGGTAGCGGCCAAGGTCGGCGACGATGGTCCGCGGTTCCTGAACATCGGGCATGGGCGGGCGTCTCTTGTCTGCGGATCGGAGGGGTGAGTGCGGGGCGCCGATCATTTCAAGGTGACATGTTCAGCGCGTGTGATAGCATGTTGTACGTACAAATAACACGCCCCCTCACCCTTGGAAAGCGTTTTCATGCCCAACAATCCGCAGAACGCAGCAACGACGCCGGAATCGCCGGTCCGCCGCTCCTACCTGTTCGTTCCCGGCGCCCGCCCGGACCGTTTCGCCAAGGCCCTGGGGGCCGGCGCCGACGCGGTCATCATCGATCTTGAGGACGCGGTGGCCCCCGGCGACAAGGACAGCGCCCGCGCCGCCGTCTGCGCCTTCCTGCGGGAACATGACGGCGCGGGCGGCCCGGCGGTTTTCGTCCGAACCAATTCAGTGCGCAGCCGCACCGGCCTGCTCGACATCCTCGCTTTGACCGATCCTCCGGACGGCGCCGCGCCCCGCTGGGCGGGAATCCTGCTGCCGAAGGTGGACGGGGCCGAGGATGTCCGGCTGGCCGCCGGGCTTCTCGACGAGCGCAACCTCCCCGGCGCGCTCGCCGCGCTGATCGAGAGCGCCGACGGGCTGGAGAACGTCATGGCGATCGCCGCGGCCTCCCCCCGCCTGTCCTTTCTGATGTTCGGCGGGGCCGACCTGTCGGCGGAACTGCGTGTGCCGCTGGCCTGGGAGCCGCTGGTCCAGGCCCGCACCCGGATCATCCACGCCGCCGCCCGCTTCGGGCTGGACGCGCTGGACATGCCGTGGATTGCGCTGGACGACGAGGAGGGCTACCGCCAGGAGTTGGCGCGCAGCGTCCTGCACGGCTTCACCGCGCGCTCGGCCATCCATCCCAAGCAGATCACCGCCATCCACGACGCCTATACCCCGTCGCCCGAGGCGGTCCTGCGCGCCGGGCGGGTCCTGGCCGCCTTCGAGGCGGCGGGCGGCGGGGTCTGCGTGCTGGACGGCAAGCTGGTCGAGCGGCCCCTGGTGCTGGGGTCCCATCGAATCCTGGCATTGGCCCGTCGCGCCGGAATGCTGTAGGCCAGGAATCGACCGTTCACGCGCGCCGCGCCACCACCACTTGTCCGGACTCCACAAGACGTAGGGCCCATGACCACGCAAGAAACCCCGCCCGCCCCCTTTCCCCTGCTGCTGGCGGAGGTGACCAGCGTCCAGACCGTCGCCACCCTGTCGGTTCTGACGCTGGCGACGGTCGCCCCGCTGGCCGCGGCCTCGCTGGGGGTGGGGTCGGAGGCGGTCGGCTACCAGATCAGCGTCATCTACAGCGCCGCCGCCCTGGTGTCGGCCTTCGCCGGGCTGGTGGTCCGCCGCTGGGGCGCCGGGACGGTGGGCGTCCTAGCGCTGGCGCTGGGTCTGGTCGGTTGCCTGGGGCTCGCCACCGGGTCCCTGTGGGTCGCGGCGCTGGCGTCGGTGCTGCTCGGCATCGGCTACGGGCTGGTGAATCCGTCCTCCTCCCACCTGTTGAACCGCTTTACCCCGCCAGCGCGGCGCAATCTGGTCTTCTCGCTGAAGCAGACTGGCGTGCCGCTGGCCGGCGTGCTGGCCGGGCTGACCCTGCCGGGAATCGGCGAGATCGCCGGCTGGCGCGGGGCGGCGCTGGCGGTGGCCGGCATGTTCGCGCTGCTGCTGGTCCTCTTCGCGCCGGGCCGCCGGGTGTGGGATGACGACCGCAGCCCCGGCCTGCCGATCCGCGGCAATCTGATGGAGGGGCCGCGGCTGGTCTGGCGGGTGCCGGCGCTGCGCGGCTTCGCCCTGATGGGCTTCTTCTTCTCGGCGATCCAGCTGTCGTTGATGGCCTTCACGGTGAACATGCTGGTGCACGACCTGCACTGGTCCATCGTGTCGGCCGGGCTGGCCGTGTCGGTGATGCAGGCGGCGGGGGCGGCGGCGCGCATCGGCTGGGGGCTGCTGGCCGACCGGCTGCGCTCCGGCGTGGCGGTGCTGGGCGGCATCGGCGGGCTGTCCGCCGTCTCGGCCTTGGCCACCGCCGGCCTGGGGCCGAGCTGGCCGGTGCCCGCGGTGATCGGCGTGCTGACGGTGTTCGGCATCGCCGCCATCGGCTGGAACGGCGTGTTCCTGGCGGAGGTGGCGCGCGTCGCCCCGAAAGGCACGGCCAGCACGGCGACGGGCGGCGCGTTGATGTTCACCTTCTCCGGCGTGGTCGTCGGTCCGGCGCTGTTCGCCACCCTGTTCAACACGGTCGGCAGCTACGGCGAGACCTTCGCCTTGATGATGGCCTTCCCTCTGGCCGGGGCGGCGGCCGTCCTGTTCTGGTCGCGCCGCAAAACTTGATGGCGGGGGTCATAGGCCCATCGCGCAGAGTTGTACGTACAATATTGTTGGCATCGCCCACTGTTTTCCCCTATGATCGTTCGGACAAGCGGGCCAGAAGCGTCCGAACGCAGTCATGGGAGGGAAGCCAATGTTGAATCCGTCACTCTTCAGGCCATTCTGGGCGAAGACGCTGCTGGTCGGCATGACCGTGGCCGGGCTGGCCGCCGGGACGCCGGGCCAGGCCCGCGCGCAGGCGGCGCCGGTCGAGATGGTGATGACGGACGAGATCGCGACGTCCCACTGGACCGCCAAGATGATGGACGAGTATGCCGCCCTCATCGAGGAGCGCTCGAAGGGCCGCATCAAGCCGAAGGTCTTCCACTCCGGCACGCTCTACAAGGACAAGGACGCCGTCGCCGCCCTCGGGTCGGGCGCCGTGCACATGGTCTGGCCGGTCAGCGTGCAGCTTGAGAGCATCGCCCCGCAGTACGGCGTGGTGAACCTGCCCTTCGCCGTCACCGACGCCGCGATGTCCAAGCCGGAAACCGCGCAGGAGGTCTCGAAGCTGCTGTCCGGGCTGGTGTCCGACAAGGGCATCCGCGTCATGGGGCTGATGCGCACCGCCGACCTGATCTTCCTCTTCAAGGACAAGGAGGTCGACTCCGTCGGCGACCTGAAGGGCAGCAAGATCCGCCTGACCGGCGGCCGGGTCCTGCAGCTTCTGATGCGCGACTTCGGGGCCAGCCCGGTGTCGATGCCCGCCTCCGAAATGGCGGCGGCGCTGATGCAGGGGGCCATCGACGGCATCTACACGTCCGCCGGCGGCTGGGAAATGGTCGGCACCAACGCCGCCAAGGTCGCGTCGCTGATACCGGGCATGAGCCTGCTCACCTACTCCGTCCTGGTCGACGACAAGTGGATGAAGGGCCTGCCCGACGATCTGCGGCAGGTGGTGGAGACGACCACCAACGAGATCATCGCCAAGCAGTGGCAGCGCGCCATCGACGCCGACAAGAAGACCATGGACCAGATGATCGCCCAGGGCGGGCGGCTGGCCGTGGCGCCCGAGGCGGAGCAGGCGAAATTCCGCGAGATTGCCAACAAGGTCAACCAGGACTACGTCCGGCGCTACCCTGAGATCTGGAAGCAGTATCAGGCCATCGTCGGCGAAAAGAGCTGAGGCGATCCCCCTCGCTTCACCTCACGGTGCGGGCGGCGTTCCGGAAGGAGCGCCATCCGCACCTTTTTTTATGCGTGCTCAGACCGACCGCATGAGGCCGCCGTCCACCCGGATGTTCTGCCCGGTGATGTAGCCGGCCCCGTCGGAGGCGAGGAAGGCGACGGTCGCCGCGATCTCCTCGCTCTTGCCGTAGCGGGCCATCGGAACGCCCTGGCGCCGCTCCTCGGTCGCCGGCAGGCTGTCGATCCAGCCGGGCAGCACGTTGTTCATCCGCACGTTGTCGGCGGCGTACTGGTCGGCGAACAGCTTGGTGAAGGAGGCCAGCCCGGCCCGCGCGACGGCGGAGGTCGGGAACATCGGGCTCGGCTCGAAGGCCCAGGCGGTCGAGATGTTGATGATCGTCCCGCCCTTCTGCCCGACCATGACTGGGGTCACCAGCCGGACCGCCCGGACGACGTTCAGGAAATAGACCTCGATCCCCTTGTGCCAGTCCTCGTCGGTCAGCTCCAGCAGGCCTTTTCGCGGGCCGTGGCCGGCGCTGTTCACCAGCGCGTCGATGCGGCCCCAGCGCTCCATCGTCCGGGTCACCAGACGCTCCAAATCCTCGGCGGATTGGTTCGAGCCGGTGACGCCGATCCCGCCCAGCTCCTCCGCCAGAGCCTCGCCCTTGCCGGAGGAGGACAGCACCGCGATGTTGAATCCGTCCGCCGCGAGGCGCCGCGCCGCCGCGGCCCCCATGCCGCTGCCGCCCGCGGTGATGATGGCAACCTTATCGCCCATGATTCGTCATCCCTCTCCTGCCGGAACGGTTCGTCCGTTCCTTCTCCTCCTGTATCGCACCGGACGCAGGACGGGGCCAAGGGAAGCGTGCGCGTGCCTTTGGGCGCCGTAAGGACAGCGCCGGATTTAGGCCGGTCAGAGGGTGAGCAGGAAAGCCAGTGAGGCGATGGGAGCCGCCGTGACGAAGCCGACGGCGACGAAACGCTCGACCGGGCTCCAGGACGCCCAATCCCGCTGAAGCGAGGACAAGAACGACTTCATGATCCCTCACGGACCGGCTGATGTTGCAATGCATATAAGATACGGTTTCCGAGGGCGTTCGTGCCAGGGGCGTGGCTTCCGTATCGCGAAATATCGGGGGGGTGATGCAGCGCTGCCACAGGCCGAAAAGCGGCACTCCGAAAGGGCTTTGCCGGGCCGGCGCCGTCAAAGGTTGCCCATCGGCCACAGGGATCGATGGGTGGACGGGTCAGGGCGACGCGCCGCCGCTCCCGCCGAACAGGGCGAGAATGCGCGCCGCCGCAAGCTCCGGCGGGATCGAGGCGATGCAATGCGCCTCCACCGCCGTGCAGCTTTCCGCCGCGCAGGGCGGAAGCGCCGCCGCCGGCCGCAGCACCAGCGCCCGCGCGCACCAGGGGCGGAAGCGTTCCGGCGCGTGGAGGTGGTTGGTGTCCCCGCCCTCCGGATGGCAGGAGAAGACGGCGACCGGCACGCCCACGGCGGCCCCCAGATGGGCAGGGCCGGAATCCATGGCGATCAGCCCCGCCGTCCGCTCTATCACCGCGGCCGCCAAGCGCAGGCCGGTCTGCCCGGTCAGGTCGGTCACGCGCCCCGGCAGGGCTGCGGCGATCCGCTCCGCCGCCGCCCGCTCCAACTCCGTGCCGAGAACCGCCACCCGCGCGCCGAGCGCGATCGCCACCACGGCGACCACCGCCGCCAGCCGCTCCGGCGGGTATTCGCGGCGCGCGGCGGCGGCGCCCGGCGCCACGGCGACGATCCGCTCCCCCACCGCATCGGCCAGCAGGCGGGCCGCCTCCGCCCGGTCCTCCGCGGTCAGGTGCAGCTCCACCCCGTCGCCGTCCGGCGCACCGCCGGCGAAGCGCAGCAATGCGAGGTTCTGCTCCACCTCGTGGCGGCCCGGCGGCGGCGTCAGCCGGTGGGTGTAGGCGCGGTCGAAGCCGGCGTTGCCCGACGCCTTCCAAGGCGTGACTGCCTCGGAGAATCCAACAACGGCGCGGGCGCGGCTGTTCGCGGCGAGCACCGTGGCGCCGTGGCGGTCGAAATCGTAGCGGGGGACCAGCGTCAGGTCGAAGCCGGCGCGGAACGCCTCCGCGAAGGCCGCCGCACCGCCCGGCGTGACGCCGCGCAGGTCGATGCCGCCGCCCGGCTTCGGATGGGGCGCCACCACCGCGTCGACATGCGGACAGGTCATGGCGAGGTCGGCCACCGCCGGGCGCACCGCCAGCACGATTCGTGCCTGTGGCGCCGAGGTCCGCAGACCGCGCAGGAAGGGCGTGGCGAGCACGAAGTCGCCCGCCTCGTCCAGCTTCACCACCAGGATGCGCCGGGCGGAGGCAAGTTCGAAGACGGCGTCCGTCATGCCGCGCTCATGTCGATGCGGGTGGGCGGCAGACCGGCGCACCAGCGCCGCCACGCCATGCGGTAGCCGGCCTCGACCGCCCGGACGTACCCCGCCTCGTCCATCAGCGGGGAGCGCGCCATGCGCTCGCGCAAGCCCACGCGCTGCGCCTCCAGAAAGGCGCGGTCCGTGGCCAGCCGGACGGCGAGCGCCACGTAATCGTCCTCACGCTCCACCACCAGCCCGCCCAGCCCGACGCTGCCCAGCATGGTGGCGCCCCAGCGGGAGATCATCGCCTCCCCCGCGATGGACAGCACCGGCACCCCCATCCACAGCGCGTCGCAGGTCGTCGTTCCGCCGTTGGCGAAGACGGGATCGAGCGCGCAATCGAGCAGCCGGTAATCCTCGTAGGGGTCCGGGGCGGTGCCGCGCAGCAGCAGCCGCGACTCCGCCACCCCATGGGCGGCGAAGGCGTCCAGCACCCGCCGCGCCACCCCGCCGCCGGACAGCCCCCGCCATTTCAGCATCAGCCGCGCCTCCGGCACCGCTGCCAGCACCCGACCCCACAGCGCGAGCGTGGAGGCGTTCAGCTTGGTCAGGTTGTTGAAGGAGCCGAAGGTGAACACCCCCGCCGTCTCCACCGGCGGACGATCCGGCGGCACGGCGGTGGACTCCGCGGGGCGGTAGCACAGCACGCTTCCCGGCAGGCGGATCAGCTTTTCCGTGTGCAGGGCGTCCGCGCTCGCCGCGGCGAAGCGGTGGTCGGAAAACTGGTAGTCCATCGCCGTCAGGCCCGTCGTGTTCGGGTAGAGCGGCAGGCTGACCTGGACCGGCGCCGGGCGCCGGATGAACAGCGGCATGCGGTTGCGCGACATGTGTCCGCCGCAGTCCACCAGCAGGTCGATGCCGTCCGCCCGGATCAGCCGCTCCAGCTCGTCGTCCGGCAGGGCGGCGACGGCGCGCCAGCGGTCAGCCAGCGCGGCGAAGCGGTCCGTCGCCGCGTCCTTGGGCAGGTCGGCGTAGTAGCAGGTCACCTCCACCGCCGCCCGGTCGTGGCCTTCGACCAGCGGCAGCAGGAAGTGATAGCCCGGCCCCGGGTAGCGCTGGAAATCCGGCGACAGGTAGCCGACGCGCAAGCGGCGCTCCGGATCGCGGTCCGCCGCGTCGAAACGCGGGACGGCCGGCGGCACCGGCATCACGGCGCGCTCGAACCGCCTGTGTTCCTCGAACACCGCGCCGAGGTCCGCCTCTTCGGCGAAGCACAGGCAGAACAGCAGGTTGGAGCGCACCTCCGCGTCCTGAGGCGCGCGATCCAGCGCAGCGCGCAGGGCGGCCACCGCCTCGCCGTGGCGGCCGAGCGCCATCAGCGCGACTCCCAGGTTGGAGCTGGCCAGCGCCTCCCGCTCCGCCGCGCGCAGCACCAGCGCCCGCCGCAGCAGGGTCAGCGCCTCGTCGAAGGCGCCCGCATCGATGGCGTGGGTGCCGAGGTTGGTCCAGCCGGCGGCGCCGTCGGGTTGCAGGGCCAGCGCACGCCGGAACCACGCCCGCGCCTCCCCCGGACGCTTGGCCCGGTGCTGAACGGCCCCGGTGTTGAGGGCGTGGCCCGCCTCCTCCGGGTCGGCGCGGACGGCGCGGCGGGCGGCGGTCGCGGCTTCCTCCATCGCGCCCAGGGCCGACAGCGCCATGCCCAGCCCGGTCAGCGCCGAGGCGGATTCCGGGGCCAGCGCCAGGGCACGCCGATAACAGCGCGGCGCCGCCACGGGATGCCCGCGCTCCTGCCACAGATTGCCGAGCACCAGCAGGGAGTCCAGAGCCGGAGCCAGAACCGCCGACCGCCCCAGCCACGCCGCCCCCTCGCGCCAAGGCCCCGCCGCGGCCAGCGCCGCGCCCAGGATCTTCGCGCCCTCGCCGTACCCCGGCTCCAGCGCCATCAGCCGACGTCCGGCATCGGCCGCGCCGGCCATGTCGCCCAGCGCGTGGCACAGGCCGGTCACCTGCTCCCGCGCCTGGACCAGCAGCGGCGCCAAAGCGGCGGCGCGGCGGAAGGCGGCGAGCGCATCGCGCGGACGCCCGGCGTCGCGCAGCGCGGCCCCCTGGTTGTAGACAGCCAGCACCTCACCGGGGGCGAGCGCCGACGCCCGCCCGTACCAGTCCGCCGCCGGACCGGGCCGCCCCAGATCGTACAGCGCGTCGGCCAGGGCGTTCGCGGCCTCCCCATCCTCCGGCGCCAACGCCAGCAGGCGACGGAAGGCCCGCGCCGCGGCCTCCGCCTGTCCCAGCTTCGTCTGGGCGGCAGCCTCCAGCCGGTGATGGTCGGGGACCAGCGGGGCGAGGCGGGCGGCGTGGCTGTAAGCGTCCGCGGCCTCCGCCCAGCGCCCGACTGACTCCAGCACGCGGCCCAGGTTGAGGCGGAAGATGGGCTGGCCGCCGTCCTTCGCCACGGCCTTGCGGATCAGCGTGATCCCGGCCTCCGGATCGCCGGTCTGCGCCGTCAACAGCCCCAGCAGATGCAGCGCGTCGCTCTGCTCCGGCATGTGGCGCAGCACGCGCTCGTAGAGGGGGCGCGCCTCCGTCAGCCGTCCGTTCTGGTGATGGACGACGGCCTGCGCCAGCGTCTCCTGGAGCGTGGCAGGGGAAGAATTGCGGCTGGCGCTCATGACGGTCCGTTCGGCTGGCCCATAGATAGGGCGTCGGAGGCGCAGTGTAGCGCGCCCACGCGACCGCGGGTACGAATGCGTCACTGCTTCCGGGACAATCCGGCTTTGCCTTGCTGGCGACCGGGTCAGACGGCTCCCCCGCCGGGCGCCAACCGGGCGGCGGCGTTCGCGGCGCCCATGGCGAGCGCCGCCTCGCGGGCGGTCAGGCCGCGGGCGTCCCGCGCGTCGGGATCGGCGCCGCGGGCCAGCAGAACGTCCACCATCGCGACGCGGTCGAACATAGCGGCGGTCATCAGCGCGGTCCGCCCGTCAGGCCCGCAACCGTTCACCAAGGCCCCCTCCTCCAGCAGGACGCGCAGCACCGCCTCATCCCCCTTGAAGGCGGCGGCGGCCAGCGGCGTCTGCCCGCGGTCGTTGGCCAGCTCCGGATCGGCGCCGTGGCGCATCAGGTTGCGGGCCAGTTCGGCATGGCCATGATAGCTGGCCAGCATCAGCAGGCTGTCGCCCTTGTCGTTGCGCAGGTTGGGCGGCAGGCCCATCTCCAGCAGCTCGGTCAGTTCGGCGGTGCCGCCGGAGCGCGCCCAATGGAACAGCTTGCCGGCGAAGGCGATGGTGTCCTCATCGAGTTCTCTGCGCGGCTCCCGTTGCGGCTCCCCCTGCGCTCCCATGGCGGCGCTCCCCCGGTCAAAATTTCGGCTCAAACCGGGGAAACAGCCGCCGCAGCGCTTTGTTGCACCATCTCGCCGCGCGCCTCCTCCAGCAGCCAGCCGCGGAAGGCGGCGACGGCCGGGCGGTCCTGCATCCCCTCCGGACAGACGAACCAATAGCTGCCGGACGACGCCTCGATCTCCGGGAAGGGCAGGACGAGCCGCCCCGCTGCCACATCCTCGGCGCACAGCATGCGGTCGGCGACGGTGGCGCCCATCCCGGCGGCGGCGGCCTGCATCGCCGGGTCCATGGCGTCGAACACCGCGCCTTGGCGCAGCGCCTCGAAGAAGGGCAGACCCGCCGCGGCCAGCCAGGTCCGCCAGTCCTGCCCCTCCGAACAGCCGTGCAGCAGCGGGATGGCGCCGAGGTCCATCGGCACCCGCAGCCGCTCGGCCAGGGCCGGCGGACAGACGACGGTCAGGCGTTCCGGCAGCACCTCCGCGGCGGCGAAGCCGGGCGGCACCTCCCGGCAATAGGGGATGGCGGCGTCGAACTCCTGCGGGTCGAACTCCAGCCCGCTGCTCCAGGCAACGGTCACCCGCACCTGCACGTCGGGGTGGCGCGCCTGGAAGCGGACAAGCCGCGGCATCAGCCAGCGGATGCCGAAGGAAAAGGCCACCCTGATCCGCAAATCCCGTCCCCGCGCCGCCAACCGCGCCGCCGTGCCGGCGATACGGTCGAAGGACTCCGACAGCACCGGCAGCAGGGCGCGCCCATCGTCGGTCAGCTCGACCCGTCGGGTCAGCCGCCGGAACAGCGGCACGCCCAGCCACTCCTCCAGCCCCATGATCTGCCGGCTGACCGCGCCCTGGGTCACGCACAGCTCGTCCGCCGCCTTGGAGAAGCTCTCGTGGCGGGCCGCCGCCTCGAAGGCGCGCAGGGCATGAAGGGGCGGCAGGGCACGCCGCATCGTACGCTCCATGGATGAGTCTCGCTCATCCATCTTATGAGAAAGCATGGTTTGTCGTCCACGCGGCTAAGCGCGATTTTCCGGCTTCGAGGAATGACCGACCGGCGGGAGGGCCGCATGACGAGCATGAGCGGAACGCACGACAAGCGGGGCGGCGGAGCGACCGCCGGCCCCACCGCCCTCTCCTGGCTCGCCCGCCTGAACGGTTGGCGGGAGCGGCGGGCGCTGCGCCGCGCCCTGGCCCGCATGGACGCGCATCTCTGGGCCGATCTCGGCTTCGACGAGGCGGCGGCGCGGGAGGAGATGGACAAACCGTTCTGGAAAGGGTGAGCCGACCGGCGGTTCAGGGCGGACGGTAGGCGCTGCCGTCCTCGGCGCGGGCGGGCACGTCGACGTAGGTCCCGTGGTCCGGTACGGCGATCCGGTCGAAATCGCGGGCAAGCTCATGAAGCGCGGTCCGCATGCCGTCTCCCCGCATGGCGGGGCCATGGCCGGTGACCACAAGTTCGGGTTCCAGCCCCGCCAGCAGCACCACCGAGTCCCGCGCCTTCTGCCAATCCGTCGTGTAGTACATGGGCGGCCCGTGCATCTCCGCGTCCTGCATGGCCACGGCGTAGGCGGATTCCTGGCGCGTCGTGATGAAGGCGTCGCCCGCGATGAGAGTCCGGTCCGCCGCGCGCCAGAAGGAGACGTGTCCGGGGCTGTGCCCCGGCGTCGCGAGCCACCGCCATCCCGGCATGCCCGGAACGCTGCCGTCCTTCGCTAGGCGGTGCAGCCGCCTCCCCACATTCACCGGCCCGCGGGGATACAGCGGCGCCATCAGCGACATCAGGCCACCGCCGACCGAGGGATCGGGCGGCGGATAGGACGCGCTGCCGTCGAGATAGGGATGCTCCAGCCCGTGGGCGTAGACCGGCGCGTCCCAGCGCTCGGCCAGCTCCTCAAGGGCGCCGACATGGTCGAAATGCCCGTGGGTCATCACAATGGCCGCAGGTCGCGAGTCCGGCCCGAACCGCTCGGCCGCCGCCTTGGTGATGAGGCCCGCCGTGCCCATCACGCCGGCGTCGATCAGCACCCATTGTCGGTCGTTGTTGGGCCGGTCGCTGCCGGGCCGATCGCCGCCCCCCGGCGCGCCGACGAAGACGACGTTGACGATGGCAAGGCGCCGGTAGGCCAAGTCGGGAGCGATCTCCCGCGTGCCGTCGTCGCGCGCCCGGTCCCGCTCCGGATCGTCGGCCCGCCCCGCGGAATCGAGAGGGATCTGCCGCGCCATGCGCCGTCCTCCGTGCTGCGATGGGTGAGGGTCGGTTCCGCTCACCATTCGTAGGCAAACTGAAGGTGGCGGCGATGGTTCCCCAACGCAGGGTGGTGGCGTCTACTCCATCGGCTGGTCGAGCGGGCGGCCCAGCGCCCCACCCGCCGCAGCACCCAGGGCGCAGCCCAGCGCCGCGGCCGGGCCGGTCGCCGGCAAGGCGGCCCCGCCGGTCGCCGCCCCCGCCGCGACGGCGCCCGTCGCCCCCATCGCCCCGCCGGCCAGACAGCCGAGCGACGCCCCCGCCACCATGTGCCGGTTCTGGTACAGCAGGGCGCCACCCAGGATGATTGCGCGCTCCGCCCCATCGCGCAGCCCGTCCGTCCTGTCGGACAGCCAGCCGCGCCACTCCGATGTCGGCGATGCCGCCTGGGCCACCGGTGCGGTCATCACCAGCAGCGTGGCAAGGCTCGCCGCGCCGAGGAGTCGGCTTGTCTTGTGTCGCATGGAAGGCTCCTTTTCCGGATCGTCAGGATACCCCATCGCGGTATGAAAGCCGTCCCGAAAGGAGGGATGGGCGGCGGCCGATCGGGCTACTCCCTTCGCGTTTGTCCTGTAGTAGATACTTACTGCCACACCAACAATCCGTGTTCCTAATATTCACGCTGGAGCCACCAACCGGAACGGAGCCAGCCCCATGGCCAAGGCCATCCACATGATGATCCGGGTCCTCGACGAGGAGCGGTCGCGGGACTTCTACGCCCGCGCGTTCGGCCTGGAATGTGCCGACCGCTACGCCTTCGACGGCTTCACCCTGGTCTATCTGCGCAACGCCGAGAACGACTTCGAGATCGAGCTCACCATCAACCACGGCCGCACCGAACCCTACGCCCACGGCGACGGCTACGGCCATCTGGCCGTCTGCGTCGACGACCTGGATGGGGAGCACCGGCGCTTCACGGCGCTCGGCTACGGCCCCAACCCGATCAAGGAGTTCGCTCGGGACGGCGCGCTGATGGCCCGCTTCTTCTTCGTCCAGGACCCCGACGGCTACAAGATCGAGGTCCTCCAGCGCCACGGCCGCTACCGCTGACACCAAGCGCGCGCGGCACCCGAAGCAAAAATCACAAACGGTCTTGGGAGGAAGCGATGCGTTCTCCGACGAGCACAACAGCAAAACCCGCCCCGAACTCCACCATGCACCGGCGCGCCTTCCTGGCGGCCTCGGCCACCGCCGCCGCGGCGACGGCCATCCTGGTGTCGGGCGGGGCGATCCTCTGCCCGCGCGAGGCCTGGGGGTACGAAACCAAGGCGCTGGCACCCGACACCATGCGCTCGCTGATCCGGGTGTCGCGGGACATCTACCCGCACGACCGGCTGGCCGACCGCTTCTACGCCGTCGCCATGAAGGCGCAGGACGAGAAGGCGTCCGCCGACGCCGCCCTCAAGGAGCTGTACGAGTCCGGCATGGCGAAGCTCGACCGGCTGGCCAAGGCCAAGCATGACGCACCCTACGCCGACATCGGCTGGGAAGCCGACCGGGTTCGCCTGCTGCACGAGATCGAGGCCGATCCCTTCTTCCAGACGGTGCGCGGCGGGCTGGTGACCGGGATCTACAACAACCAGGAGGTCTGGCCGCTCTTCGGCTACGAGGGCGAGAGCGCGGCCAAGGGCGGCTACATCGACCGCGGATTCAACGACATCGAGTGGCTCTGACCACCGTCTCAGGAAGGATGTTTCAGCCATGGAAGCGAAATTCGACCTGAACGACGACAGCGTCGTGGTGATCGTGGGCTCCGGGGCCGGCGGCGGCACGCTGGGCACCCAACTGGCGCTGAAGGGCATCAAGACGGTGATCCTGGAAGCCGGCGGGCGCCACAACATGGAGGATTTCCAGAACGACGAATGGGCCAGCTTCGCCCAGATCTCCTGGCTCGACCCGCGCACCACCTCGGGAAGCTGGCGGGTGTCGCGGGACTTTCCCGGCCTGCCGGCCTGGATCGTCAAGGCGGTCGGCGGCTCCACCGTGCACTGGGCGGGGGCCGCGCTGCGCTTCCAGCCGCACGAGTTCAAGACGCGCACGACCTACGGCGAGGTCGCCGGCGCCAACCTGCTCGACTGGCCGATCACGCTGGAGGAGTTGGAGCCCTGGTACGCCAAGGCGGAGGACCGCATGGGCGTCACCCGCACCAACGGCATTCCCGGCCTGCCCGGCAACAACAACTTCAAGGTCCTTAAGGCCGGCGCCGACAAGATGGGTTACACGGAGTGCCACACCGGCAACATGGCCATCAACTCGGAGCCCCGCGACGGGCGCGGGTCCTGCCAGCAGATCGGCTTCTGCTTCCAGGGCTGCAAGTCCGGCGCGAAATGGTCCACCCTGATCGCCGAGATCCCCAAGGGCGAGGAAACCGGCAAGCTGGAGGTCCGACCCAACGCCCAGGTGCTGAAGATCGAGCATGACGCCAAGGGCAAGGTGACCGGTGTCCTCTACGCCGACAAGGACGGGGCGATCCAGCGCCAGAAGGCCCGCATCGTCGCGGTGGCCGGCAACTCCATCGAAAGCCCCCGCCTGCTGCTGAACTCCGCCTCCTCCATGTTCCCGGACGGGCTCGCCAACTCCTCCGGGCAGGTGGGGCGGAACTACATGCGGCACATGACCGGCTCGGTCTACGGCGTGTTCGAGAAGCCGGTGCGCATGTACCGCGGCACCACCATGGCCGGCATCATCCGCGACGAGGCGAAGAACAAGCCCGACCGCGGCTTCGTCGGCGGCTACGAGATCGAGACCCTGTCGCTTGGCCTGCCCTTCATGGCCGCCTTCCTCGACCCCGGCGCCTGGGGGCGGGAATTCACCTCGGCGCTCGACGGCTACGACCATATGGCCGGCATGTGGCTGGTCGGCGAGGACATGCCGCAGGAAAACAACCGCATCACCCTGCACGCCGACAAGAAGGACAAGTACGGGATGCCCATCCCCAACGTCCATTTCGACGACCACCCCAACGACGTCGCCATGCGTCAGCACGCCTACCGGCAAGGCATGGCGCTGTATGAATCGGTGGGGGCGACCCGCAGCTTCCCGACGCCGCCCTACCCGTCCACCCACAATCTGGGCACCAACCGGATGAGCGAGAAGGCGCGCGACGGCGTGGTGAACAAATGGGGCCAGACCCACGACGTGGCGAACCTGTTCGTCTCCGACGGCTCGCAATTCACCACCGGCGGGGCTGAAAATCCCACCCTGACCATCGTCGCGCTGGCGCTGCGCCAAGCCGACTACATCGCCGGCCAAATGACCAAGAACGCGATCTGATCGCTGCTCTGTCCCATTATTCGGGACTTTCCGCGGATTACAGCCCCTCTCTTCCGGACGGAGGAGGGGGGCACTCTTTTGCGCTCAGGCCGTCTCGCGTTCTTTTTCCGGGGCGGTGAAGGCAGTCGGAATTCGCGCCGGAAGGCCGGCGGCGGCGACCGCGGCGAAATCGGTGCGCGCCTCCCGTTCCAGTTCCTCCACGCAGGGACGGTGGCCCTTGACCTCCTGGGCGTAGGTCAGGCAGGCGCAGCGCAGCAGGCCGGCGAAGTTGCGCCGCTCCACCCCGCGGGCCAAGACTTCATCGTGCAACTTTGACAAGAAACGCCCCAGCGAGACGCCCTGCATCGCCGCGATTTCCTCCAGCGCGTCCCAGAAGGCCGCCTCCAGACAGACGCTTGTCGAATGACCGCTGAGGCGGACCCGCCGGGTTACCATGCGGAAGCGCTCCGGGTCCTGACCGGCAAAAATTCGGCACATCCCTCGTCTCCTTCCAAACTTCTCCGAATCCTTAAATGCACTATGAACGGAAAATCCGTGTCGCGCATTAATTTCCGGAAGACGCCACCCGCTCAGGTGGAATGAAAGGACAGAAACATCATCATATTCGCGTGCATCAAAAAGCACCGGAGACGCGCGGTCTTCCCCGGATACCCTCCCGCCCGCTGAAATATGCGCTTACCTCAGCCAACCCGGCGCAAAAGAACGAGCGTTGAAAAATTGGGGAACCGTTTCCGCAGCGCATTTCTGTCACGGAACCCACCCCTGCCGATCCCGTTGTTGGTTTCCGGTTTTCGACGCCATTCCGCTGCGCCGCAAAAATCCACTGTATTCGTGGCGAATTCCCGGCGGCAACCCGACGATACGTCATTGAAGAGAGGATGGAAACATGAGTTGGGCCGGCCAACACCAGTTCCCAATCGGCAGAAACCGAAAAAGAACACGTCAGACCGCCGACTCTCCACACTCCGAGATCGCCCCCCTGCCCTCGCAGACCCTGATCTGCTTTTCGCACCTGCGCTGGAGCTTTGTTTATCAGCGTCCACAACATCTTATGTCGCGATTCGCGCGCGACCACCGCGTGCTGTTCGTCGAGGAGCCGATCCACAACGACACGCCCGAGCCCTGGCTGGACGTGCGCGAGGATGAGGGCGTCCTCGTCCTGGTGCCCCGCCTGCCCGCCGGCATGGACGGTGAGGCGGCCGTCACCGCCCAGCGCCAGCTTCTCGACCGATATCTGGCCGAGGAGGGGGTGAGCGACCCGATCCTCTGGTACTACACGCCGATGAGCCTCGCCCTGTCCGGCCATCTGCGCGGGGCGCTGGTGGTCTACGACTGCATGGACGAATTGTCGGCCTTCCACGGCGCGCCGCCGGAACTGGTCGAGCGCGAGCGGCAGCTGATGGCGCGGGCCGACGTTGTGTTCACCGGCGGCGTCAGCCTCTATGAGGCCAAGCGCACCCTGCACCCCAACGCCCACGCTTTCCCTAGCAGCGTGGACGTCGCCCATTTCGCCGCCGCCCGCGGCATCGTTGAGGAGTCCGCCGACCAAGCGGCCATCCCGCACCCGCGGCTCGGCTTCTACGGCGTCATCGACGAGCGGCTGGACATCGCCCTGCTCGACGCCGCCGCCGCGGCCCGGCCCGACTGGCAGTTCGTCCTGGTCGGCCCGGTGGTGAAGATCGACCCGGCCGACCTGCCCCGCCGCCCGAACATCCACTATCTCGGCCCGAAGAGCTACGACGACCTGCCGCACTATCTGGCGGGCTGGGACGTCGCCCTGATGCCCTTCGCGCGCAACGAGTCCACCCGCTTCATCAGCCCGACCAAGACTCCGGAATATCTGGCCGCCGGGCGCCCGGTCGTCTCCACCTCGATCACCGACGTGGTGCGCGGCTATGGCGACAGCGGCGTCGTGCGGATCGCCGACGCGCCGGAGGACTTTGTCGCTGCCGTCGAGGCCGCGCTGGCCGACGCCGCCGACCCGGAGCGTCTGCGCGCCACCGCCGACCACGTCCTGCGCGACATGTCCTGGGACAAGACCCAGGGCCGCATGAAGACGCTGATGGAGCAGGCCCGCCAGCGCGGGCGCGCCGCACCGCCGGCCCACCGCCCGGCACCGGCGATTCATCCGTCCAGGCACCCGGCCAAGCACGCCAACGGGCGCGCCGCCGGCCGCCGCTCCGGCTTCGACTACCTGATCGTCGGAGCGGGCTTCGCCGGCAGCGTGCTGGCGGAACGTCTGGCGGCGGGGCTGAACAAGCGCGTCCTGCTGATCGACCGGCGCCCGCACATCGGTGGCAACGCCTACGATCACTACGACGACGCGGGCGTGCTGATCCACCGCTACGGCCCGCACATCTTCCACACCAACGCCAAGCCGGTGGCGGACTATCTCTCGCGCTTCACCAAGTGGCGGCCCTACGAGCACCGGGTGCTGGCGCGGGTGGACGAACGGCTCGTCCCGATCCCGATCAACCGGACGACGGTCAACCGGCTCTACGGGCTGGACCTCGACGAGGCCGGCGTCGCGGCGTTCCTGAAGAGCCAGGCGGAGCCGGTCGCCGACGTCCGCACGTCGGAGGACGTGGTGGTCGGCGCGGTCGGGCGGGAACTGTACGAGAAATTCTTCCGCGGCTACACCCGCAAGCAGTGGGGCCTCGACCCGTCGCAGCTCGACAAGGCGGTCACCGCCCGCGTCCCGACGCGGACCAACGACGACGACCGCTATTTCGGCGACAGCTTCCAGGCGATGCCGCTGAACGGCTACACGCGGATGTTCGAGAGCATGCTCGACCACCCGAACATCAAGGTGATGCTGAACACCGATTTCGACGACGTGCGCGACGAGATCGCCTACGACCGCATCGTCTTCACCGGCCCGATCGACGAGTATTTCGGCCACCGCTTCGGCAAGCTGCCCTACCGCTCCCTGACCTTCCGGCATGAGACGGTGGATCAGGAATGGTTCCAACCGGTCGCCGTGGTGAACGAGCCGTCGGAGGGGGTGCCCTACACCCGCGTCACCGAGTACAAGCACCTGACCGGGCAAAGCCACCCGAAGACCAGCATCACCTACGAGTACCCCTCCGCGCAGGGCGATCCCTACTACCCGATCCCCCGCCCGGAGAACCAGGAGCTGTTCCGCAAGTACCAAGCGCTGGCCGACGGCACACCGGACGTGATCTTCCTGGGGCGCCTCGGCACCTACCGCTACTACAACATGGACCAGGTGGTGGCGCAGGCGCTGGCGGTCTACGCCCGCCTGGAGAAGGAGGAGCAGCAGAGCCGCGGTCTTGCCGCCGCCGCGCGGGCCTTCGGCTCGCTGGGCGCGGAGCGGGAGGTTCGGGTCGCGGGGATGGGGGATTAGGCGGAGCGCGCTCTCTTGCCCCCACCCTTCCCATGCTCCGCATGGGCCCCTTCCCTCCTCCGCCTTCGGCAAGGGAGGGAATTATCCCCTCCCCTGCGCAGCGGGGGAGGGTTAGGGAGGGGGCAATGCCTCCCCGACTCCCCGCCCTCCACGAAGAGCACCCCCATGCACACCCCCACCCTGTTCGACAGCGTCTTCCTCGGCGGCTTCGAATGCTCGACGCACCGGCGGCATGACGGGCGCCGGCTCGACCTGATCGCGGCGACCGGCCACGACCGGCTGGCCGCCGAGGACTACCGGCGCATGGCCGCCCACGGTCTGCGCAGCGTGCGCGACGGCGTGCGCTGGCACCTGATCGAGACCACGCCGGGCCACTACGACTGGTCCAGCCTGCTGCCTATGGTCCGCGCCGCGCGGGAGGCCGGGGTCCAGGTCGTCTGGGACCTCTGCCATTACGGCTGGCCGGACGACATCGACATCTGGCGGCCCGCCTTCGTGGAGCGCTTCGCCCGCTTCGCCGGGGCCGCCGCAGCCTTGCTCCGCGACGAGGGCGTTGAAACGCCCGCCTATTGCCCGGTCAACGAGATCTCCTACTGGGCCTGGGCCGGCGGCGACATGAAACGCTTCAACCCGATGACCGAGCGCCGCGGGTTCGAACTGAAGCACCAGCTCGTCCGCGCCAGCATCGCGGCCATCGACGCGATCCGCGCCGCCGACCCGCGCGCCCGCATCGTCCAGGTCGATCCGGTCATCCACGTCCTCCCCCGCCCCGACCGCAAGGGCGACGCCGGGGCCGCTGAGGCCGCCCGGCTGGCCCAGTACGAGGCGTGGGACATGATCGGCGGCTACGCCTGGCCGGGACTGGGCGGCAAGCCGGAGTATCTGGACGTGATCGGGGTCAACTACTATTCCGACAACCAGTGGTTCCTGAAGGGCGGCACCATCGGGCGCGACGATCCGCGCTACCGCCCCTTCGCCGACATTTTGGCGGAGGTCCACCAGCGCTACGGCCGCCCGGTCCTGGTGGCCGAGACGGGAGCCGAGGGCGACGCCCGCGTGCCCTGGCTCGACTATGTGACGGCGGAGGTGGTCACGGCCCTGCGCGCCGATGTGCCGGTGGAGGGGATCTGCCTCTACCCGATCCTCGACTATCCCGGCTGGGCCAACGACCGCCACTGCGAGACCGGCCTCTACGGCCTGTGCGACGAGGTTGGCGGGCGTTGCCTCCACCAACCGCTGGCCGCCGCGTTGGAGCGCGCTCAGGCCCGCATCGGCGCGCTGCTCAGCCAGCCGCAGTACCAGGCGGCTCAATGAGCGGTTCGAACACGGAAACCATCCCGGACCGTCCCGGCCGCTTCCTGCTGCATTACATCCGACGGCGGCCCTGGTCGTTCGGCGGGCTGTTATCGGTGATCGTGGCGGCGGCGGGCTGTGCGGTCGCCGTGCAGTACGGGATGAAGCTGCTGATCGACGCCATGGCCTCCCCCGACCGGGCGGCGACGGATGTCTGGACTCCGCTCGGCCTGTTCCTGGGCTTCATCGCGGCGGAGAACGTGCTGTGGCGGCTGGGCGGCTGGCTCGGCTGCCGGACCGTGCTGGCGACCGGCGTGGACATGCGGCTCGACCTGTTCCGGCACCTGACCGGCCATTCGATGCGCTACTTCTCGGAGCATCTCGCCGGGTCGCTGGGAAACCGCATCGCCGCCACCGAGAACGCGGCAACCACCATCTTCCGCACGCTGACCTGGAGCATCGTCCCGCCGGTCACCGACTTCCTGGGGGCGGTGCTGGTGCTGCTGACGATCCACTGGGGCATGGCGGCGGCGCTGGTGATGTTCGCCGTGGTGGTCGCCGTCGCCATCGTCGGTCTGGGGCTGCGCGGGCGGACGGTGCACCACGCCTTCGCCGAACAGTCCGCCCGCACCAACGGCGAACTGGTCGACGTGGTGTCCAACGTCTGGACGGTGAAGGCCTTCTCCGCCCGCGGGGGGGAGCGCGAGCGCCTGAGGCAGGCCTTCACGGTCGAGGCCGGGGCGCACCGCCGCAGTTGGATGCATCTGGAGAAGACCCGCGTCGTCCATGACATCTGCCTGTGGGTGATGGCCGGGTCGATGCTGCTGTGGGCGTTGCTGCTGTGGCGGGACGGCACGATCACCACCGGCGACGTGGTGATCGTCAGCGCGCTGACCTTCCGCATCCTGCACGGCTCCCGCGACCTCGCCTTCGCGCTGGTCACCGCCACCCAGCAGGTCAGCGCCATCGACGAAAGTTTGCGGGTGATCGCCCGCCCCCACGACGTGCTCGACCCCGTGCCGGCCGAGCCCGCCAAGCCCGGCGGCGGCGCCATCGCCTTCGAGAGCGTGTCCTACCGCTATCCCGAAGGGCGCAAGGTGCTGGAGGATTTCAGCCTGACCATCCCGGCCGGGCAGAAGGTCGGTCTGGTCGGACCGTCGGGAGCCGGCAAGTCGACCATCATCAGCCTGATCCAGCGGTTGGACGACGTGCAGCGCGGCGACATCCTCATCGACGGCCAGCCGCTGACCACCCTGGTTCAGGACGACCTGCGGGCCAAGATCGCCGTGGTGCCCCAGGACATCGCGCTGTTCCACCGCCCGATCCTGGAGAACATCCGCTACGGCCGTCCCGGCGCCAGCGACGAGGAGGTGTTCGAGGCCGCCCGCCACGCCTTCTGCGACGGCTTCATCCGGCAACTGCCGGAGGGCTACGGCACGCTGGTCGGCGAACGCGGCGTGCGGCTGTCGGGCGGGCAGCGGCAACGGCTGGGCATCGCCCGCGCCTTCCTGAAGAACGCGCCGATCCTGATCCTCGACGAGGCGACCTCCGCCCTCGACACCCAGTCGGAGCAGGAGATCCAGGCGGCGCTGGCCGATCTGGCCCAGGGGCGGACGGTGGTCGCGGTGGCGCACCGCCTGTCCACCGTGTCGGCCTTCGACCGCGTGCTGGTCCTGGTGGACGGCCGCATCGCCGAGGATGGCCACCCCACCGAGTTGCGACGGCGCGGCGGCTTGTTCAACTCGTTGTGGCAGCTCCAGGCGCAGGGCTTCGCGGCAGAGTAGTCCGCGCGCGCCCGGCGGCCTCCGCACCGTGGCGCGGAGGTCGCATCGGCCGGAACGTTTAGGGAAGACCGCCCTTCGGCGGGCTATCTTTCCGGGCGTCGTGTGTTAAGACACCAGACGCAACTTCGCCTCGGCCCGAAAGCTCGATGAAAGCCACGACCGACGATAGCATCCTTGGGATTCAATCTCCTATTCCGTGCAAAAGCCGCGAGGCTGGCGCATGACGGATCTGCCGGTGGTTGGCGGCCCGGTGATGGGGCGCGACTTGGATTTCCTGTCCGGTGGGGGCGAAATGGGAGAGCGGATGCGCTCCCACGACTGGGCGTCCACGGCGCTCGGGCCGCCGGAGGGCTGGCCGCAAAGCCTGCGCACCATCGTCAGCGTCGTCCTGTCCTCCCGGCAGGCGATGTTCGTGGCCTGGGGGCCGGAGCTGTCCTTCCTCTACAACGACGGCTACGTGCCGATCTTCGGGGCCAAGCACCCGGAGGCACTCGGCCGTCCCTTCGCCGAGGTGTGGTGGGACATCTGGCCGCAGATCAAGCCGCTGGTCGACCGCACGCTGTCCGGAGAGGCGTCCTGGTACGAGGATCTGCTGATCCCGATGGAGCGCCGGGGCTTCCGCGAGGATGCCTGGTTCACCTTCTCCTACACCCCGGTGCGGGGCGAGGACGGGCGCATCCCGGGGATGTTCTGCGCCGCCATCGAGACGACCTCGCAAGTGCTCGCCGCCCGCCGCACCGACTTCCACCTGAAGCTGGAGACCCGGCTGCGCCAGCTCTCCAACCCGTTCGCCGTGGCCGCGGCGGCGGAGGAGGCTCTGGGCCGTCACCTGGGGGTCAGCCGCGTCGGTTACGGCGTGGTCGACGAAACCGCCCGCTTCTTCACGACGGAGCGGAACTGGACCGACGGCAGCGTCGACCATCAGGCCGGCACCCATGACCTGCTGAGCTTCGGACCGGAGCTTCTGGACACGCTGCGCAGCGGCGGGACATTGACCATCCACGACGCCACTGCGGACCCGCGCTTCGCCGCGCCGGACCGGCAGGCCGCCTTTGCTGGGCTGAACATCGCCTCCGCCATCACCACCAGCTTGGTGAAGAACGGGCGGATGGTCGCCGCGCTCTACGTCCACGACCGGAAGCCCCGGCACTGGCACCCGGACGAGGTCCGGCTGGTCGAGGAAGTGGCGGAACGCACATGGTCGGCGCTGGAGCGCGCCCAGGCGGAGGAATCGCTGCACCGTGCCAACGCCCGGCTTGCCGCGGAGGGGGAGCAGATGCGCAACCTCTTCCGGCAATCGCCCAACTTCATGTGCGTGCTGCGCGGCCCGGACCACGTGTTCGAACTGGCCAACGATTCCTACCGGCAACTGGTCGGCGACCGCCCCCTGATCGGCAAGCCGGTGCATGAGGCCATGCCGGAGGTCGCCGGGCAGGGCTTCTTCGAGCTGCTGGGCCGCGTGTACGACGGCGGGAAGCCCTTCGTCGGGCACGCCCTGCCGGTGCGCGTCGCCCGCCACCCCGGCGCGCCGGTGGAGGAACGCTTCATCACCTTCATCTACCAGCCGATCAAGGACGCCGTCGGGCGGGTGACCGGGATCTTCTGCGAAGGCAGCGACGTCACCGAGGCCAAGCATGCCGAGGACGCGCTGCGCGATCTGAACGCCACGCTGGAGCAGCGCGTCGCCGAACGCACCGCCGACCGCGACCGCATGTGGCGCCTGTCCACCGACGTCATGCTGGTGGCGCGCTTTGACGGCACCATCAACGCCGTCAATCCGGCCTGGACCAGCCTGCTGGGCTGGACCGAGGAGGAGCTGGCGGCGCGCAGCTTCCTCGACTTCGTGCATCCCGACGATCTGGAGCGCACGCGGGCCGAGGCGGCGCGGCTGGGCGCCGGTCATACCACACCGCGCTTCGAGAACCGCTACCGCCACAAGGATGGGCGTTATCTCTGGCTGTCCTGGGTCGCCGTCCCGGACGAACGCTTCATCCACGCCGTGGGCCGCGACATCACCGCCCAGAAGGAGGCCGACGTCGCCCTGCGGCAGACCGAGGAACAGCTTCGCCAAGCCCAGAAGATGGAGGCGGTTGGCCAATTGACCGGCGGCGTGGCGCACGACTTCAACAACCTGCTCCAGGCTCTGGAAGGCTGCCTGTCGATGATCGGGCGCCGCACGGAGGAGCCGCAGGTCCACGCCCTGATCGACGCCGGGCAGCAGGCGGTGGGACGCGGGGCCAAGCTGGTGCAGCAGCTCATGGCCTTCGCCCGGCGCGACAGCCTGCGCCCGGAATCCATCGGCGTGCGCGACCGGGTGCTCGCCATGTCGGCCCTGCTGGAACGGGCGTTGCGCGCCGACATCGCGTTGGACCTTCGCCTCGGCGACGATTTGTGGCCCGTCGAGGTGGACCCGACCCAATTCGAACTGTCGGTCATCAACCTTGCCGTCAACGCGCGCGACGCCATGCCGTCCGGCGGGCGGCTGACGGTGGAGGCGGTCAACACAGTGCTTCCTCCGGGCAATCCGCGGGGTGTGGAGGGCGAGTTCCTGCGCCTGTCGGTGTCGGATACCGGCTGCGGCATGCCCGCCGCGGTGGCCGCCCGCGCCTTCGAGCCGTTCTTCACGACCAAGGACCTCGGAAAGGGGACCGGGCTGGGGCTGGCCCAGGTCTATGGCCTCGCCCGGCAGGCCGGCGGCACCGCCTGGATCGACAGCGCGCCGGAGCGCGGCACGACGGTGCATCTGCTGCTCCGCCGCTCCGGCGTGGCCCCGGTGCAGGAGCCCGCCCCTCCGGCGGCCTTTACGCCTTCGGCGAGCGGCGGGCGGCGTCACGGCCTCGTCCTCGTGGTGGAGGACGACCCCATCGTCGCCATGACCGTCAGCACGGCGCTGGAAGACGCAGGGTTCGCCGTGCTGTCCGCCGCCACCGCCGAGGAGGCGCTGCCCCACCTGTCGGACGATGGGGTCGACGTGCTGCTGAGCGACGTCGTGATGCCGGGCGGGATGAGCGGCATTGACCTGGCCCGCGAAGCCCGCGAGCGGCGCCCCGGCCTGCCGGTCATCCTGGCGACCGGCTACAGCGAGGACATCGCCCGCGCCACCGGCATCCCGGTGCTGGCGAAGCCCTACCGGATCGACGATCTGGTCGGGCGGATCGACGCGATCCTGATGGGCCAGGTTGGAGAATAAAAAAGCCGGGAAATAAAGAAGGCGGAGCCCCCCGGGGTGCTCCGGGGAGTTCCGCCTTGGCCGGCCGCGATCCGGTTGCTCAGATGTGGTCGGAGGACAGGATGGCCTCGGCGTCGCCGCCGGTGCCGCGGCCCGGCAGGACCGCGTTCAGGACGACCCCCATCACCGCCGACAGCGCCATCGAGGAGACGACGAAGCCGCCGTCGCCGAACTTCAGCGACGCCCCGCCGATGCCGATCACCAGGATGGTCGAGGAGATCAGCAGGTTGCGCTTGTCGCCCAGATCCACCTTGCCCTCGATCAGCGTGCGGATGCCCGAAGAGGCGATGACGCCGAACAGGGCGATGGACACGCCGCCCATCACCGCCGTGGGAATGCTCGACAGGAAGGCGGAGAGCTTGCCCACGAAGCCCAGGATGATGGCGAGCGTCGCCGCGCCGCCGATCACCCACACGCTGAACACGCGGGTCACCGCCAGCACGCCGATGTTCTCGCCGTAGGTCGTCGCCGGGGGACCGCCCAGCGCGCCCGCCACCATGGTCGCCACGCCGTCGCCGAACACCGAGCGGTGCAGGCCGGGGTCGGCGATGAAGTTGCGGCCGACGACGCGGCTCAGCACGATCTGCCCACCGATGTGCTCGGCGATGGTGACCAGCGCCACCGGCGCCACCAGCAGGATCATCGCCCAGGCCGACACGCCCTCCTTCATGCCGGAGAACAGCAGGTGGAAGTCGGGCATGCGCAGGAAGGGCGCGGCGGCGACCGGTCCGAAATCCACCATGCCGAAGACCACGCCCAGCGCATAGCCGGTCAGGATGCCCAGCAGGATCGGCACCACCGTGAAGAAGCCGCGCAGCACGATGGAATAGAGGAAGATGCTGCCCAGCGTCGCCAGCGCCAGCAGGAAGTGCGGCAGGCTGTACTCGCCGCCGCCCGCGGTGTTCTGCGCCATGCCCACGGCGACCGAGGCAAGGCCGAGGCCGATCACCACGATCACCGGCCCGACGACGATGGGCGGCAGGATGGCCAGCAGCCAGCGCACGCCGAAGGCGCGGATCAGCAGGGCGACGGCCACATAGACGGCGCCCGCCGCGCAGGCCCCGACCAGCGCGCCGCCGGTGCCGCCGATCTGCGTGGCCGCCACGATCGGGCCGATGAAGGCGAAGGAGGAGCCCAGATAGGCGGGCAGCCGCCACTTGGTGAAGGCCAGATAAATCAAGGTGCCCAGCCCGCTGGTGACGAGCGCCACCGACGGGTCGAGGCCGGTGAGGATCGGCACCAGCACGTTGGCGCCGAACATGGCGAACAGGTGCTGGAGGCTGAGCAGGAGGAAGGTGGCCGGGGGCGGACGGTCGTGGACGTCCAGCACCCGGTCGCGCGGGGCTGTCATGAACTGCGGTTCCCGTATCGGTGGTTGCGCGGCAAGGGTTACTCCGCGACGGCCTGCCCGGTCAAACGCCACCATGCGGAATTTTTCGGCACAAGGGTCCTCGCAGGGTCCGCCGGCACCGACATAGGCGTGAACCCATTCCTTCGTTGCCTCACCATAGGCCATTCGTTAGTATGAAGTTTGATAAAATTTCCCGTTATTGGACATGAAACTGCGTTCCTGCACGCGGTGCGGGTTTGAGCGCTTGCTTTAGAGTGGTTGAACGCATGGCCGACGAACTGTTTGCGCAACTTACAGACACCCTTTCGTCGGCGAAGACGGTGGAGGAGCTGACCCGGCCCCTGCTGTCGCTTCTGGAACTGGTGACGGAGCTGGAGGCCACCTACCTCACCCGGATTGAGTTGGAGCACGGCATCCAGCGCATCCTCTTCTCCTGCAACACCAAGACCCTGACCATTCCCGAAGGGCTGGCCGTTCCGTGGGAGGGCACGCTGTGCAAGCGGGCGCTCGACGAGGGGAAGCTCTACACCGACGACGTGCCCGGCTGCTGGGGCGACTCCGAGGCGGCGGCGGCGCTGGGCATCCGCACCTATGTCAGCACGCCCGTCCATCTCGACGACGGCAGCCTGTTCGGCACGCTCTGCGCCGCCAGTTCGGAACGCAAGCCGCTGACCCCCAAGGGAGAGCAGGTGCTGCGCCTGTTCGCCTCGCTGATCGCCCTCCACATCCAGCGCGAACAGCTCCTGACCCAGTTCCGGGAATTGAACGCGGCCCTGGAGTCCTATTCCTACACCGACGCGCTGACCGGCCTGCCGAACCGGCGCGCCGTGGTCGCGGAACTGCACCGGCTGTTCGCCATGGCTGGACGCACCGGTCAGAGCGTGCTGATCGGCTTCATCGACCTGGACGGCTTCAAGGCCATCAACGATACCCACGGGCACGAGGCCGGCGACGAATTCCTGACCGAGGTGGGGCGGCGCATCGGCGCGGGCCTGCGGGCGGGCGACACGCTGGGCCGGCTGGGGGGCGACGAGTTCATCATCGTCGGCATGGGCGCCACGCCCGGCGCCGAGGGGGATGACGCCGCCGACGCTCTGCGCGAGCGGGTGACACCGCTGATCCGCGGCGCCTACCGCCTGGGCGGTTGCGCCTTCGACTATCCCGGGGCGAGCGTCGGGGTGGTCAGCGCCGACCCCGGCACCACGACACCCGACGACGCTCTGCGCGCCGCCGACGCCGCCATGTATGTTCAGAAGAAGATCCGGCGGGCCGCCCAGGCCTGACGCCGTAGGCGGAGGATTATGCCTTACGGGCCGCCGGCCACGCTCCAGGGATCGGGAGCGGTCACCTCGTAGGGCTGGGCGATGCCGCCCATCGACAGCGCGTGGACCGAATTGCTGGTGAAGCCGCAGGCCTGCTCCGGGTTCACGGCGGCGTTGGGACGGAAGGCGTAGGGCCGCGGCGCGTCGGGCGACACCGAGGTGGCCTTGGTCCGCACAACCAGCCCGTGGCCCGTCGGAACGCTCTGCTCCACCCAGACCCATAGGACGTCCGGGTTGTCGCGGAAGCGGGCCAGCAGCGTCGACAGTGCTTCGGTGCAGGCGGCGTGTTCGAGCTGGTGGGCGCCGCGGTCGATGATCGCCGTGGCCGGTCCGGACGAGGACGCGTCCGCGGGATTCCAGGTGAACGCCATGAGGCCGGACAGAGCGATGCCAGCGATGGAGGTTCCCCAGAGAACCCCGGCGTCGAAACCGGAATCACCGTGACGGCTGGAATGATCGCGCATCGTGGCCTCTCTGATAAAACACTCAACCGCGGCAACCGGCGTCTGCAATGTCCCCGTCTGTTTGACAGGAACGCAGGCCCGTGACCTTGATCCAGAACAAGCACTTTATAAGCTCGTCCGGTTCATTGCTTATTGTGCACCGCAACATCTGCCCGTCAACACCCACCGGAAGCATGGCAGGGCTGATTCCGCGCGCTTTCACGCCCACGTGGCGATGAACGCGGCAATTTGCCGCTCCTCCGTGCCGGAGCACCGTGACGACCGGCGGATACGCCGTCAGCCGGAAGGCTCCCAGACAACGGTCCCGGCGGCGACATGGTTCCCCGTCGTCGTCCGATTCGCCAACAAAGTCAGTTGGTTAAACTTACGCACATTCAGGATTACAAACGAAGCCCGCTCTTCAATCCCACGCCCGCCGGGTCGATTGCGGACACCCGGACGCCATTCCTTTTCGCCCGCGCCGCCGCGGCGCGCTATGGTGCGCCCGGCGGTCACCGGATCGGCAAGAATCCGGGACGCTCGCAAGAAGAGAACTAAGACAAAGAGCACGAGAACCGGAAGGGACGAGCATGAGTGACGAGACCCCCAGCCGCCGCGCCGCCGCGGCCTTCGCCCAGACCGCGGAAACCGGAACGCCGGTCGCCTTCGCCGATCTGGTGGCGCTGCTGGAGCGCATCTTCCTGCGCCACGGCACGTCGGAGCGGGTGGCGGCGATCCTGGCGGAGAACTGCGCGTCCTGCGAGCGCGACGGATCGACCAGCCACGGCGTGTTCCGCATCCCCGGCTATGTCGGCTCGCTGAAGAGCGGCTGGGTGGACGGGCGGGCCGAACCGACGGTGGAGGAGGCCGGTCCCGCCTTCCTGCGCATCGACGCCGCCAACGGCTTCGCCCAACCCGCTTTCCTGGCCGCCCGCGATCGTTTCCTGGAGATGGTGCGCGAGAGCGGCGTCGCCGTCATGGCGATCCGCAATTCCCACCATTTCAGCGCCCTGTGGCCGGACGTCGAGCCCTTCGCGCGGGAGGGGCTGGTGGCGCTCTCCTTCGTCAACAGCTTCGCCTGCGTCGTGCCGCCGGGCGGCAAGGCCGCGGTCTACGGCACCAACCCGATGGCCTTCGCCACGCCGGTGGCCGGCGGCGACCCGATGGTCTTCGACCAGGCGGCCAGCTCCATGGCCAACGGCGACGTGCGCATCGCGGCGCGCGAGGGGCACAGCATCCCCGCCGGCTCCGGCGTGGACCGAGACGGCAAGCCGACCACCGACCCCAAGGCCGTCCTCGACGGCGGCGCCCTGCTGCCCTTCGGCGGGCACAAGGGCGGCTCCATCGCCTTCATGATCGAGGTGCTGGCGGCGGCGCTGACCGGCGGCAAATACTCGCGCGAGGTCGACTGGTCGGCCCATCCCGGCGCCGAGACGCCCTGCACCGGCCAGCTCTTCATCGTCATCGACCCGGAGCGCGGCGGGACGGGGGCCTTCGCCGACCGCGTCGCCGACCTGATCGGAGAAGTGAAACAGGCGGGGCAGGACCGCATGCCGGGCGAGCGCCGCTACGCCCGCCGCGCCCGCACCCTGCGCGACGGCATCCCGCTGGCCCCCGCCCGGCTGGCCGAGCTGCGCGCCCTGGCCGGTGATGCCTGATACCCTGTCCCTCCTTCAAACCCGGTCGGTTCCCGCCATGACGACGCCCACCATCGCCACCTTGTCCCGCCAGCTTGACGACGGCGCAACCACCAGCCGCCAGCTCATCGACTCCGCCCTCGCCGCCATCGCGGCCGGCGGCAAGGAGGCGCGCAAGACCTACACCGCCCTGCACGCCGACCAAGCCCGCGCGGCGGCGGACGCCCAGGACCTGCTGCGTCGGGCCGGACAGCGCCCCTCCCCGCTGGCCGGGCTGCCGATCTCGGTCAAGGACCTGTTCGACGAGGCCGGGCACGTCACGCGGGCCGGGTCGCGGGCACTGGAGGGCGCCGACCCCGCCGCCCGCGACGCCGACGCGGTGGCCCGGCTTCGCGCCGCCGGGGCGGTGGTGGTGGGGCGGACCAACATGACGGAGTTCGCCTTCTCCGGCGTCGGCATCAACCCGCATTACGGCACCCCCGGCAACCCCGCCGATCCCGCGCGCATCCCCGGCGGCTCGTCGTCGGGTGCCGGAGTGTCGGTGGCGGCGGGCCATGTCCCGCTGGCGCTCGGCACCGACACCGGCGGCTCGGTCCGCATCCCGGCGGCGCTGTGCGGCCTCGTCGGCTTCAAGCCGACGCAACGCCGGGTGTCGCTGCGCGGCGCTCTGCCGCTGTCCTGGTCGCTTGATTCCATCGGGCCGCTCGCCCGCACGGTGGAGTGCTGCGCCATCGCCGACGCCGTCCTCGCCGGCGAGGCGGAGTGGGTGCCGCCGCCCGTCGGGCTGGCCGGGCTGCGCTTCGCCGTGCCGCAGACGGTGGTCCTCGATGGCATGGAGGACGCGGTGGCCGCCGCCTTCGACGCCGCCTGCCGCCGCCTGTCCGAAGCCGGGGCGCGCATCGTCGAGATTCCCATGGCGGAACTGGCGGAGATCGGCCCGGCCAACGCCAAGGGCGGCTTGCCCGCGGCGGAGGCGGCCCACTGGCACCGCGCGTTGCTGGCGGAGAAGGGCGACCTCTACGATCCCCGCGTCCGCGTGCGGATCGAGCGCGGCCGGACCATGAGCGCCGTCGACTACATCGAGGTGGCACAGCGCCGCGCCGACCTGATCGCCCGCACCGACCGGACCACGGCGGACTACGACGCGCTGCTGATGCCGACCGTGCCGCTGCTGGCGCCGCGCATCGACGCCTTCGCCGAGGACGAGGCGTTCACGCGGCTGAACCTGCTGCTGCTGCGCAACTGCGCCCTGTTCAACTTCCTGGACCGCTGCGCCATCAGCCTGCCGATGCAGCGGGCCGGCGAACTGCCCAGCGGCCTGATGCTGGTCGGCGCGGCGGGGGCCGACCGCCGCCTGCTGTCCATCGCCGCCGCGGTGGAGCCGGTGGTGGGCGCCTGACGCGAAGGGGGCGACGCACCAAGCCCGCCCCTGTCAGACGCCCCCTCAGAATCCCAGGGCGCAGCCGTCCTTGCGGTGGTCCGAGCCGGCGATCAGCAGGCCGGCCGCGTGGTCGATCCAGATCGCCTGCCCGCCGCCCATCGGCTCGTCCCGGCGGACCACCGCGTGGCCGCGGCGCGCCAGCTCCGCCGCGGTGTCCTCCGCCACGGTGGGCTCGATCTCCAGCACGCCGTTGAAGGCGAAGCTGCGCGGCTGGTCGATGGCCGTCTGGACGTCCAGCCCGCGGTCGAGCAGCGCCGACACGAAGGCGCCGTGCCCTGCCGCCTGATAATGGCCGCCCATGACGCCGAAGGGGCAGACCGTGCGCCCGCCCTTGCGGATCAGGCCGGGGATGATGGTGTGCAGCGGGCGGCGGCGCGGCGCCAGGGCGTTGGGGTGCCCCTCGCTCAGGCGGAAGGAGGTGCCGCGGCTGTGCAGGAGGACGCCGGTCGCCGGGTCGAGCTGCACGCTGCCGAAGCTGTGGAAGATCGAGTTGATGAAGGAGATGGCGTTGCCATCGCGGTCGACCACGCTGAGGCAGACCGTGTCCTTGTGCTCCGCCTCCGTCCACAGCGTGGGGGCCTGGGCCCGCGCCGGGTCGATGCGGCGGCGCAGCGCCGCCGTTGCCTCCGCCGACAGCAGCGCCGTGGCGGCCTCCGGCCCGCCCTCCCCCACCAGGACGTCGCGGTGGTGATAGGCGAGCTTGGTCGCCTCGGCGTGCAGATGGTGGCGGTCGGCGTCGCCGACCGACGGCGACAGGTCGAAGCCGCCCAGTGCGTTGAGGATCATCAGAGCGGCGAGGCCCTGGCCGCTCGGCGGGCATTCCAGGATCTCGTAGCCGCGGTAGTCGGTGGCGATGGGCGTCACATACTCCGCCCCGTCCTGCGCCGCCGCGAAATCGTCCAGCGTGTGCAGCCCGCCGCGGGCGCGCAGGAAACCGACCAGCGATTCCGCCGTGGCCCCCGTGTAGAAGGCCGCCCCACCACGCGCCGCGATGTCCCGCAGCCGTTGCCCGAGCAGGGGCTGGGCGTGGCGCTCCCCGGCGCGCGGGGCGCGGCCGCCGGGCAGGAAAACGGCGCGGCAGCCCTCGTCCGCCGCCAGCAGGGGGACCGCCGCCGCCCAGTCCTGGGCCACCCGCGGGGAGACACCGTAGCCCTCCTCGGCGTAGCGGATGGCGCGGAGGAAGACCCGGTCGAGCGGCAGCCGTCCGTGGTCGGCGTGCAGCCGCGTCCAGCCGGCGACGGCGCCCGGCACGGTGACGGCGTGGCCGCCGTGGCGCGGGATCTCGCCGGTGACGCCCAGCCCGGCCAGACGCTCCACGCTCGCGGCTGCGGGCGCCCGCCCGCTGCCGTTGAGGGCCACCACCGGCCCGTTCGCCGGGGCGTAGAGGGCGAAGGCATCGCCGCCGATGCCGGTCATGTGCGGCTCGACCACGCATTGCACCGCGACGGCGGCGATGGCCGCGTCCACGGCGTTGCCGCCCACCGCCAGGATGTCGAGCGCCGCCGCGCTGGCCAGCGGGTGCGAGGTGGCCACCGCGGCCTCCGTCGCCACCAGCGCCGACCGCCCGGGCCGGCAGAAGTCACGCATCACGACGGGGCGCCCTCCGGGACGGGAAACGGTTCAGTGCGGGTCGCGGCGCAGGGGGATGACGCGGCGGTTCCGGGTCTCCGGCTCCTTCGCGGCGTGGATCTGCACCTTCTTGAGCTGGATGACATACCGCTCGGCACCGTTGACCATCACGGCAATGACGGTCGGCCCGTTCGCCCAGTCGCTGGGCACGAGGTGAAGTTCCTTGATGCGCGCGGTTCCCGCGGTCAGTTCCGCAAGGTCCAGAACCTCGTCCCCGGCGCGAAACCCCAGATATTCATCGACGATCATGGCGTCCGGCGGCAGTGTCTTGGCAGTGATCCCAAGCCTACCAGCACCGCGGGCGGCGGGCCACCGTACAGGCCGCCGCCCGGCGCTTTTTCATAGGGAGGCTTACGGACGGCGCGTCATGTGGCAATGCGCGTCATATGGCAAGACGAGTCATATGATTGTCCCAGCGGAAGTCGGCCAGCCGCAGGTCATCGCCCGGCAGGGCCGGCGCCGCACCGACCGTCCGGAGGGTGCCCAGCCCGCTGCTCGCCAGGAAGCCGTCGCCGTCCGGGGCGATGCCGCAGCCGTCGGGCAGCGCCGCCGCCCCCAGCCACGCGCCGGTGGCGTCGTCCCACAGCCCGATAATGCCGCCCTTGGGCGAACTGGCCGCGACCTTGCCCCGGTCGGCGGCGACGCTGCCGATGTAGCCCTCGAAGCGGGACAGCTCCTCGTCCGGAGTCTCGAACAGGCGCACGGCGCCGCCGCCCGGACGGTGCGTGCCGGTCAGCGGCTGGAGCATGCCGACGGGCCGCTCGTCCTGGGCGCCGAAGGCGATGCCGCCGTCGGCCAGGGCGGCGATGTGGCGGATGCCGAGATTCGCGTGCTCCTCCGGCAGGCGCACCTGATCGAGCAGCTTCCCGCTCGCTACCTCGACGTAGGTGATCGAGGAGTCCATCTCGTCCAGGTTCAGCTTGGCCCGCCCGGTGTCCGGGTGGGTGATGACGCCGCCGTTGCCGACCGCCAGAACCGTGCCGTCGGCGATCATCAGAAGCTCGTGCGGCCCCAGCCCGTGGGTCGGCATCGCGCCGACGCGGCGGTAGCCGTCCATCGCGTCGTAGACGCCGATCGACCCGGTCTCGCGCGGCACGTCATCCTCCGCCACATAGAGCAGCCGCCCGTCGGTGGAGAAGGCCCCGTGACCGGTGAAGCGGCGGTCCTCCGGCGCGCGGATCACCGGCCCCGGACGCCCATCAGCCAGAGAGAGCGGCATGAACCAGCGGCCCGGACGGCGGGCGAAGGCGACCGCCTCGGCCCGCGTCGGGTGGACGACGATGCCGTGGGCGCGGCCCGGCGTCGGGGTGGTGAAGCGCACGCCGCCGACCCCATCCAGCGCCGCCACGCCATAGTCCGGCGAAGCCGCCGCGGTGGCGTAGGCGTTGAGGAACAGCGTGCCCCCAGCGGTCTCCGCCCGCGCCGGCCCCAAAAGGGCGCCGAGCAGCCCCCCTCCAAGCAGGCCGCCCCCGAGCAGGCCGCCGCCGATCAGGAGCAGGGTGCCCCGGCGGGTTGCGTCCATCGCTCAGTCTCCATCCAGTTCGTTGAAGCCGATGCTGATGTCCAGCAGCGGCGCGACGGTGCCGGTCAGCAGGTTGCGCAGGTCCTTGGTCCGTTGCAGGGTCGCCTCCACGGTCTTGCGCTTGGCCGGATCGACGACGGCGACGTTGATCGGCGCGGGGATCGCCTCGGCGGCGCGGACCGCGGCGGTGAAGCCCTCCTCCAGCGCGCGGCGGGCCTGCGCGCCGGGATCGCCGGCGGGCAGCAGCGCGGTCAGGCCGGGGCCGCCGCCCTCGCCCAGCAGCAGGGCGCGCAGGGCCTCCAGGTTGATGCGGACGTTGCGCGCAGACTGGCCGCTGCGCAGCGCCTCGGCCACCGCAGGCTTGGCCTCCTCGGCGTTGGGGCCGAGCGGCGCCAGCAGCTTCTGGTCGGCGACCACCTGAAGGGCGGTGAGCGACCCGGTGAACAGCACGTTGACCGCCGCCCCCGCATCGGGGCCGAGCGCCGTCTGCTCCCCGGCGGTCAGCGGCGCCTCCAGCGCCTTCCAGCCGTCGCGGACCTCGCGGGTGATGGCGAGGACGTTCTGCGCCACCGCGGCGGCCAGCGCGCCGCGGAAACGCCCGGCCTCATCCCCCTGGAACGACGCGGCGGTGACGCCCTCGTCGAACAGCAGCCGCTCCAGCGCGGTCAGCCCCTGCACCGCGGCGCTCTGGCGGGCCAGCCCGCCCGGCTCCAGCAGCTTCGGATCGCGGTTCTTCAGCATGGCGAGGATCTGACGCTGCACCACCCCGGCCCGCTCCGGCCAGAAGGCGATGCGGTCGGCGCGCAGTTCCATCGACAGCGGCCCGGCGCGCAGGTGCTGGACGCCGGCCCAGGCGTCGTAGACGGCGCGGTGGGCGGCGCGGCAGCTATCCAGCCCATCCGCGGTCGGCGCCGCGGCGAACTGGGCCAGCCGCTCCGCGTAGATGCCGGCGGCACCGGCCAGCGCGTCGAAGCGCGGCAGGGCGTGGGTTCGGACCAGCCCGCCCAGCACGGGGGCGTCCCCCGCCGGCTCCCGCGCCGCCAGGGCGAAGCGGCCCGGCAGAAGGATCGACAGGGCGGCGGCCGACATCAGGCCGATCATGCGACGGCGTTGCATCCTAATCACCTATGCCATTCAAACCGTGTGGACTTTAGAGCCCCAGAACGAAACGCACCAACTTTTCGCGGTCGCCGCGCGGCAGCGCCATGAAGGCGCCGCGCGCCTTGTCCGCCTCGCCGCCGTGCCACAGGATGGCCTCGGTGACGCTGCGCGCCCGCCCGTCGTGGAGCAGGGCCAGTGTGCCGTCGGACTCCGCCAGCCGCTTCATCCCCCACAGCGGCGTCGTGCGCCAGTCGCGGCCCCGCGCGTCGCCCATCGCCACGCCGTCGGCCAGATCCTCGCCCAGGTCGTGGAGAAGCAGGTCGCTGTAGGGGAAGATCGTCCGGCGGGACAGCGCGGGATGCGCGGCGTCCTCCGCCGTGGTGAAGGAGGGGCGGTGGCAGGACGCGCAGCCGGTGGCGGCGAACAGCGCGCTTCCCGCCGTATCGCGCGGCGCCTCCAGCCCGCCGTCGGGCGGCAGGGTGCGCAGATAGCCGTCGATCAGCCCGATCACCGTGGAGGGTATCTCCAGCCCTTCATACTGCGGGGAGTCGCCGTGCGGGGCGTTCCGGCATTCGGTCTGCGCCGGGGTGCAGTCGCCCCAGGGCTCGGGATAGGCCGGAGTGGACATGCCGATGTCGAGGCTGAAGGCCTCCGAATTCTGGCGGTGCAGCGTCGGGTGGACGGCCTTCCAGCCGAAGCGGCCGAGCTGCCGCGTGCCCTCCGGCGCCACCCAGTTGGGGCGGCCGGCGATGCCGTCGCCGTCGCGATCCTCCGGATCGGCGCCGGCCAGGATGTCGGCCTCGGGGATGCGCTCCAGCAGGCCCATGCCGCGCACGGACGGGGCGATGCGGGCGGAGATCGCCGTCACCGCGGCCAGCGGCCCGTAGTTGAGATCGGTGACGGTCACCACCGGCCGGCGCAGTGTCGCCGTGTCGCCATCGGGGAAACGCACCGCCTCCTCGCGGTAGCTCAGGGCGGGCTTGCCCTCGATGGCGAAGCCGAGGACCGCGTTGGTCTGGATCTGCCGCCCGTAAACCGGGTCGCCGCTGAGCTTCAGCGCGTAGCCGACGCCGCGGTCGTCGGGCGTGTCCGGGTCGGGGGGACGCCCCTGGCGGGCCGCTGGATGGCAGGCGGCGCAGGAGCGGGCGTCGTAGAGTGGCCCCAGCCCGTCGTTGGCGTGCGTCACCGTCGGGGCGCTAACCCACATCCGCCGGAACAGCTTCTCGCCGATCCGGGTGTCGAGGTCGCCCGCCGCCGCCGGCAGGGCCGGCAGAAAAGCGAGCAGGAAGGCGAAGCGGGCTTTCATCGATCGGGCGGGCATCGGTCGGGCGGAGGGCCCCATTTCATGAAGAGCAGAAAGGCCGGGCCGCGGCCCTTCCCCCCGCGCGGGCGGTCGGCGGGGAGCGGAAACGCCGCCCCACGCGGGAAGGAAGGGCCGCGGCCCGTGGTCCGCCGGCTTGCTTGCCGACGTCTTACTTTCCGACAGCGGACGGGTTGTCGAGGCTGTCCGAACCGGCCAACTCGACCGAGACGCCCAGGGCGGCGACGACGCCTTCCAGGGCCTTCTTCTGGTCGACCAGACGGTCCACCGCGGTCGCGATGATCGCGTTGCCCTCGGCGTTGTCGGTGCCGATCATCTGGTCGTAGGCCATCTTGCCGCTATCGGCGGTGTCCTTCATGACCTTCATCGCGGCGGTGGTGGCGGTCATCGCCTCCTTCACCTTGGCGTCGGCCTCCGGCGCGGTGGCGGCGACGTACTGCGACAGCGACGGGCCGGTCACGACCTTGCCGTCCACGCGGGTGTAGCGCCCGTTGTAGACGTTGACCATGCCGACCTGGTCGTAATAGTGCGAGTTGTGGGTGTTGTCGGAGAAGCAGTCATGCTCCTCCTCCGGATCGTGCAGCATGAGGCCGAGCTTCATGCGCTCGCCGGCCAGTTCGCCGTAGCTGAGGCTGCCGAGGCCGGTCAGGATGCGGGCGACGCCCTCCGACTCCTTGGCCTTGGCGACCGACGCGCGGGCCTTGCCCTTGGCGCCCCAGGCCTTGGCCATCTCCTCCAGATCCTCGACCAGCATCTGGGTGGCGACGGTCAGGAACTGGGCGCGGCGGTCGCAGTTGCCGTTGGTGCAGTCCTTGCCCTTGGCGTAGTCGGTCGCCTTGCGGTCACCGGCGCCCGGACCCGTGCCGTTCAGGTCCTGGCCCCACAGCAGGAACTCGACGGCGTGGTAACCGGTCGCCACGTTGGCCTCGACCTTGCCGGCCTCGTGCAGTTTGTCGGCCAGCAGCTCCTTGGTGATCTTGCGGGCGTCGATGGTCTTGTCGCCGGCCTTGATCTTCGGGTTGGCGATCACGTTGGCCTTGGCGAACGGGTTGCTGTCGCCGCCGGCGTAGCCGTCGTCCACATAGTCGATCAAGCCCTCGTCGAGCGGCCAGGCGTTGACCTTGCCTTCCCACTCGTCGACGATCGGGTTGCCGAAGCGGAAGGCCTCGGTCTGCATGTAGGGGACGCGGGCGTTCAGCCACGCCGTGCGGGCGGCGGCCAGCGTCGCCTCCGACGGGTTGGCCACCAGCGCGTCGACGGCCTTCTTCAGCGCCTTGGCGGTGCTGGCGGAGTCCTCGTAGCTGGCCTGGGCGATGTCGGCGTAGGTCTTCACCACGTCCTTGTAGGCGGGCTTGGCCGTCTGGGCGTCGGCGGCGAGCGGCGCCAGCGCGATGAGAGCCGCGGCGGCAAGGCCGGAGGCGTGCTTGAACATGAAGGTCTCCTCAAGCGTCGGTGATCGTTGGCGTCAGAGCCATGAAAGTGCGAAGCATTCTCAACATGCGCCGCTAATCACTCTCATTGTCAAGATGCAATCGCGATGCAGGGGGCATGCAGCCGATTTTGCGGCGGAACGCGGGGCCATGGTGACGGCCCCGCCCGCCTGCGCTCACTTTACCAGCGGTTCGTAGCGGGCGTCGGTCAGCGTCTTCATGAAGGCGACCAGCGCCTTGATTCGGCGGTCGTCGAGCGCCGGGCCCTCCTCCAGCTCCTTGATGGAGACGGTGGCGGCGACCTCCGGATTGCCCCAGGGCTTGCCGGTCTCCGGGTTGATCTGGTCCGCCGGCTTGCGGCTGTTGTACTTGTTGTAGAAGCGGACGACGGTCTCCAGATCCTTGAAGACGCCATTGTGCATGTAGGGGCCGGTCACCGCGACGTTGCGCAGGGTCGGCGTCTTGAACTTCCCTTCATAAGCCTTCTGGCCCTTCAGCGCCGGGTTCTCGGCCAGCCCGCGGTCGATGTGAGTCGCCGCCACGCCGTTGGCCGCCCGCAGCTCCGCGTTCACCGGAACGCCGATGTTGTGGTACTCGTAGTTCGTGAAGACCTCGTTCGTCGCTGCCGGCATCGCGTTCAGCTTGTGGCAGACGTTGCAGTTGGTGAACTGCTGCGAGAAGAACAGGGTCATTCCCAGTTCCTCCTCGCCGGTCATCTTGTATTCGCCGCGCAGATAACGGTCGTACTTGGAATCGAAGGGCGAGAAGACATCGGTCTTCTCGAAGGCGGCGATGCTGTCGGTCATCGCGTCGTAGGCGCGATCGGCGTCGTCCAGCACTCCCGCGCCGTAAAGCGCGACGAAGCTCCGCGCGTAATCGGCATTCTCCTTCAGCCGCCCCTGCACCTCCGCCTTGGAGGCCATGGCCATCTCGGCGGGGTTCAGCGGCGGCCCGCCGGCCTGCTCCTGGAGGGTGGCGGCCCGGCCGTCGTGGAACTGCCCGCCGAAGGGAACCCCACTGGCCTTGAAGCCGAATCGCGGGGCGAGGTGGGCGTAGGCGGCGGTCGGCGCGTTGCGGTCGCCCAGCGACTTCCCGTCCGCCCCCAGCGACGCCGCGCCGCGCGGGTCGGCAAAGCCGAATTCCGGGTTGTGGCACGTCGCGCAGGACTGGCTGCGCGTTGAGGACAGGTTGTTGTCGAAGAACAGCGCCTTGCCCAGTTCGGCCTTCGCCTTCTGCAAATCCGCCGGATCGGCCGCCAAGCCGGAGCCACCGGCGATCAACAGGCCAGCGATCAACACAGAGGACAGCACCGCGGCCGGCGCGACATATTTGCCGAACAATGACATCCTGACTCTCGCTCCTTGACGGCGGTGGCCCACGGCGGCAATCCATGGCGGGGCTTGCCGGTCAGTATCCATGCCCTTCGGCCTGGATGATAGTTATTCTCATTATCACGAACGTGCGACCTATTGCCACTGGTCGTAGGACCGGTGGGATTAACTCCCCGCCCCGTTCGTCCGGTCCCGTTCCCGGACGGACGATCCGGACCGGGCGCTTGAGCCTCACGAAAAAGGGTACCCCGACCCGGCTACCGACTCTGCTTCGCCAACCGGTGGGCTTGCCGCCATTCCGGGGTGAGGCGGCACCACCGTCGGGACTCCAAATTCTCCGCACGCCGCGAAGGGAGCGGCATCACCCACACGGGCGCAACACCGGCATAATCCGATAATCACTTTAAATTCTAAACAATTCCCTTCAAGGCAATCCGCCTGTCCTTCGCCTCTCCACATGGCGTTCTTCTCCCCGTTTCTTTGACGCGACGCCCTTGCGCATCGCAATGCCCGCCCTTTGCTGGAGACAGCGCGGAAAGTTGCGTTTCGGATGACAAAGACAACGGCGCCGGCCCGCCGGACTACCCCAATCGATAGGTTTATTAAAATGCCGGCCTTCGCCATCCTTCAAATCACAGACGCCGTGCATTCCTCGAAAATCAGTAATCAAGCCCCTCCGCTTCACCGCATTGAAGCGAAAGCCCTTCGCATCACAATTATCAACGGAGACAATCAATGACCCTGTTTGCCAACGTCCGCGCCATCATTTTCCCGGTCCAGGCCGCGACCAAGGACCGCAAGGGCATCACTGCCCTCGAATACGGTCTGGCGGCGGCGCTGGTCGCGCTGGTGATCATCGGCGGCGCCCGCACCTTCGGCACCAACGTCAGCACCCTGTTCACCGGTATCGGCACGACGGTCAGCGGCACCTCGACGACCATCCCGTAAGCGCCGCACCTCTCCCCTCCCACGCAAAGCTCCCGCCATGGAAACGATCGCGGTCCTCGATCCCCTCTCCCTGGCACTGCCCATGGCGGGGCTTGCGCTGGGCTGGGCGGCGGCGGACGACCTGTGCCGGCGCATCATCCCCGACACGGTGTCCGTCGTCCTCGCCACCCTCGGCCTCGCGCTTCCGCTCTGGCAAGGCGCCCCCTTTCCCTGGGTCAGCCTTGCCGCTGCCGCCGCGCTGTTCCTGGTCCTGTGCGCCCTGCACGGGCGGGGCTGGCTGGGCGGCGGCGACGTGAAGCTGGCCTCGGCCATCCTGCTGCTGGTCGGGGTGGAGCGGGCCGCCCCCTTCGCGACCGCCACCGCGCTGGCCGGCGGCGTCCTGTCCCTCCTCTATCTCGCCGGGTGGCTGGTCCTGCGCAACGCGCGCCCGGCGCGCCGGCTGCTGCGCCGCTTCGGCGGGCTCTCCGGCCCGGCCCGTCTGCCGGCCCGCATCCTGGCCGCCGAGGCGCACCGCATCGCCACCCGCCATTCCGTGCCCTACGGCGTCGCCCTGGCCGCCGGCGGGCTGCTCACCCTCTCCAACCCCACCGGAGGAGCGGCATGGTTCTGAGAGTGCTTTTCCTGTCCCTGCTGCTCGTCGGGCTGTCGCTGGTGGGCTACGTCTCCTTCTCGATGCTGCCGGCCCCGACCGCCGCCGTCGCGGTCCCGGCGCCCCAGGCGCCCATGGACTCCGTTCTGGTCGCCGCCCGCCCGATCTCCACCGGCATGCTGCTGCGCGCCGAGGATCTGCGCTGGGAGCCCTGGCCGCCGGGCCGTCTGGTGGACGGCTACATGGTGCGGGGCCGCGTCGCGGAAGGCGCCTACAGCGGCGCCGTCACCCGGAGGTCCTTCGCGGCGGGCGAGCCGATCATGGCCGGCCACATCGTCGCGCCGGGGGAGCGCGGCTTCCTCGCCGCCGTCCTGTCGCCGGGCAGCCGCGCCGTCTCGGTGGCGGTGGACGCGGTCAGCGCGACCGGCGGGCTGATCTGGCCGGGCGACCGCGTGGACCTGATCCTGACCCAGAATTTCGAATCCCAGGCGGGGCGCGACCTGCGCAGCCGGGCGGTCGGCGAAACCGTGCTCCAGAACCTGCGTGTCATCGCCATCGACCAGCAGCTCGGCGAGGCCGGCATGGTGAAGAGCGGGCCGGACGGCCGCGTTCCCCGCACCGTGACGCTGGAGGTCACCGCCCGCCAGAGCGAGACGGTGACCGTCGCCGCCACCATGGGCAAGCTGTCGCTGGCGCTGCGCAGCCTGCTCGCCGACGAGACCGTCCTCGCCGCCGGGGAGGCGGAGCCCGCCTCCGCCCCCACCTGGGCCGAGGACGTGTCGCCCGCCCTGCGCCAGCTTCCCGCACCCCACAGCGCGGAGGCGCCCGCCGCCCGCCGTCCGGCGCTGCTCATCATCCGCGGCTCCAAGACGGAAACACTCGAACGCTGACCGGCGCGCCGACCCAGGGGGGACGAATTCATGACGATGGCAACCATCAACACCACAAGCCGGGTCACGGCCTTCAAGTTCATGGGGGCGGTCCTTCTCGCCGGACTCTTCGCGGCTCTGGCCATGTCGCCCGCCCAGGCGCAGCAGCGCCCCCGCGAAATCACGCTGGAGGTCGGCGGCGGGCAGCCGGTCAACCTGCCGGCCCCGGCGGCCAGCGTCTTCACCTCCGCCCCGGAGATCGCCGACGTGCAGGCGTCCGGTCCGCAGGCCTTCTTCATCGTCGCCAAGACGCCGGGACGGGCCAGCGTCTACGCCCTGTCGGCGGACAACAAGCCGCTGGCCTCCTTCAGCGTCGTCGTCACCATGCCGGTCGGCGACCTGCGGTCGAAGCTGGTCGCCCAGGTGCCCAACGCCGCCATCGACGTGCAGAGCACCGGCAACGGCATCACGCTGACCGGCACCGTCTCCTCCCCCGCCACGGCGCGGCAGATGGTCGAACTGGCCGAGCGCTACGTCGGGCAGGGGCAGACCGTCACCAACCGCCTGACCGTCGCCTCCCCGGCCCAGGTCAACCTGCGGGTCCGCGTTGCCGAGGTGTCGCGCCAAGTGACCAAGGAGCTGGGCGTCAATTTCGAGAGCATGTTCAACATCGGCTCCTTCGCCTTCGGGATCGCCACCGGGCGGCCCATCCTCGACGCCGCCGGCAACCTGATCCGCGCCATCCCCCCAACCAACTCCATCGGTGGCAGCTACCGCTCCAGCAACGGGCGGGTGGACATCAACACGGTGGTGGACGCGCTGGCCGAGGATGGGCTGATCACCGTGCTGGCCGAGCCGAACCTGACCGCCCTGTCCGGCGAGACGGCCAGCTTCCTGGCCGGCGGCGAGTTCCCCATCCCGATCGCCCAGTACGACCGCACCACCACCATCCAGTTCAAGAAGTACGGCGTCAGCCTGGACTTCACCCCGACCGTGCTGGGCGCCGGCCAGATCAGCATGCGCGTCCGCCCGGAGGTCAGCGAGCTGACCAACAACGGCGCCGTCGTGGTCGACTCCATCCGCATCCCCGGCCTGTCGGTGCGCCGCGCCGAGACGACCATCGAGCTGGCCAGCGGGCAGAGCTTTGCCATCGCCGGCCTGCTCCAGAACAACACCTCGGCGACGCTGGACGCCGTGCCGGGGCTGGGCGACGTGCCGGTGCTGGGGGCGCTGTTCCACTCCAGCAAGTTCCGCCGCAACGAGACGGAGCTGGTCATCGTCGTGACCCCCTACCTCGTCCGTCCGGTGTCCGCCGCCAACGCGCTCTCCGCCCCGACCGACGGCTTTGTCGCGGCGACCGACGTGGAGCGGATCTTCCTGAACCGCGCCCAGAGCCTGCATCCCCCGGCAGGTGGCAACAGCGGCTCCGGCGCTGCCCCGATGATGATCGGGCCGGGCGCCGCCCGCCTGCATGGCGACGCCGGCTTCAGCCTCCAATGACCCCTTTCGCGGAGCACAGCGCCATGACCAGAGCCATGCTGCCCAGAGCCATGCGAACGCCGATGCTGCTTCTGCCACTCCTCATGGGTCTGCTGGGCGGCTGCGCCGTACCGCAGACGCCCCCGCCGATGCCCACCGCCCATACCCCCGCCGTCAAGGCGCTGAGCACCGCCGTCCCCTTCGCCATCGACCCGCGCAGCGGCGCCATCGCGGCGGAGGAGCGCGCCCGCGTGGTCCGCACGGTGGCCGGTCTCGGCCGCGACACCACCCCCCACGTGACGGTCACCGGCCCGCTGCTCGCCGCCCCGGCGCAGGCCGCCGCCGTCGCCCTGCTGGGCGGGGCCGGCGTGCCGGTGGAGAACGTCACCTTCGCCCCCGACCAGACCGGCGCCCCGGCACTCCAGGTGACCAGCTACGTCGCGCTGGCCCCGGACTGCCAAGCGTGGAGCGACATCTACAGCGGCTGGTACCAGAACAGCCCGACCGCGGCGCTGGGCTGCAGCAACCAGCGCAACCTCGCTTTGATGCTGGCCGACCCGCGAGACTTGGTGCAGGGGCGCGAGACCGCGCCCGCCGACGGCCAGCGCATGGCCGGCGCCGTCCAGCGCTACCGCGCCGACAAGGTGAAGCCCTTCGTGAAGGGGAACACGTCCAGCGCCTTCCTGCTGGCCCCCGCCCTGAACGGAAGCCAGGAGGACCAATGAGCCTGCTCGCCACCCTGCTCGGCGAGGCGCCCTCGCCGGCCGACGCCGCCCGCGGCACCGGTCCCCGCCTGCTCGCCTACGTCGCCGACGCGGCCAGCGCCGCCCTGCTGACCCGCACCGCCCCGTCCCTGCTGCCGTGCGAAGTGCGGACCGGCGACATCCGCAGCGCCGTCCGCGATCTCGCTCGCCAGCGCTCCCCCGACCTGCTGCTGGTCGATCTGTCCGGCGTCGCCGAGCCGCTGGCCGCCATGGAGGCGCTGGCCGGGGTCTGCGACCCGTCGGTCCGGGTCATCGCGGTCGGCGACAGCAACGACATCGGCCTCTACCGCGACCTGCGCCGGATCGGGGTCACCGACTACCTGTTCAAGCCGCTGTCCCGCGACCTGCTGGAGGGGGCGCTGCGCGCCGCCGGCGCCGGCGCCGTGGCGGACGAGGCGGCGGGCCGGCTGGGCAAGCTGGTGGCGGTGGTCGGCGCGCGCGGCGGCGTGGGCACGACCACGGTGGCGGTGCATCTGGGCTGCTGGCTGGCCGACGGCGCGCGCGGCCGCACGGCGCTGGTCGACCTCGACCTGCAGAACGGAACGGTGGCGCTGGCCCTCAACCTGCGCCCCGAGCCGGCGCTGCGCGAGGCGGTGGAGGCGCCCGACCGGGTGGACGACGTGTTCATGGAGCGCGCCATGGTCGCCGCGACCGACCGCCTCTCCGTCCTGGCGGCCGAGGAGCCGGTGGAGGACGTGATCGACATCGCGCCGAGCGCCGCCCTGTCGGTGCTGAACCGGTTGCAGGCCCGCCACAACTACGTCGTCGTGGACGCCGGCCGCGCCCAGGGCGGGGCCGCCCGCGCCGCGCTGGAGGCGGCGTCCATCGTGGTCCTGGTCGGCGACGCCAGCGTCGCGGGGCTGCGCGATCTGGTGCGGCTGCGCGCCGCCATCGCGCGGCGGGCCGGCGGCGGGCGTCTCGTCACCGTCCTGAACCGGCGCGGCGCCCCCGGCGAGCTTCCGGCGGCGGATCTGATGCGCACGCTGGGCGAGCCGCCGGAACACGCCCTGCCCTACCGCCCGGTGCCGCTGGCCGTCGCCGCGGGAGTCGGCGAGCCGGCCTTCCGCCACTGCCGCCGCTTCCGCGAAGCGATGGAGCGGCTGGGCGCCGACGTTGCCGGCCAGCCCGCCGCCCAGGACGGCTTGTTCCGCCGCTGGGTGCGGCGATGAGCACGCTGTTCGGCCGCAAGGCGGCACCCCCCTCCCTTGCGGTCGCCAGCCCGCCGGCCGAGGAGTCGAAGCCCGCCCCGGCACCGGCTTCAGTTGCAGCACCGGCGGCGGCCCCCTCCCCGCCGCCGCCGGCCGCGCTACGCCCGGTCAACCGCTCGCTGAACGACATCCGGTCGCAGGTGCTGGCCCGCATCGACCCGGCCACCATCGCCGACATGCCGGCGGAGACGCTGCGCCCGCTGGTCGAGCGGCTGATCGACGACATCGCCACCACCAGCCGCAGCCAGCTGAACGGGCGCGAGCAGGCCACGCTGGCGACGGAGCTGGTCCACGACATGATCGGGCTGGGGCCGCTGGAGCCGCTGCTGGCCGACGACGCGATCACCGACATCATGGTCAACGGTCCGTCGCGCACCTTCGCCGAGCAGCGCGGCAAGCTGGTCGAGATGCCGGTGCGCTTCCGCGACGCCGGGCATCTGCTGAACATCGCGCAGCGCATTGCCTCGGCGGTTGGGCGGCGGGTGGACGAATCCAGCCCAATGGTCGACGCCCGGCTGGCCGACGGCAGCCGCGTCAACATCGTGGTGCCGCCGCTGGCGCTCGACGGCGCCTGCATCTCCATCCGCAAATTCGCCCGCCGCACCATCGGCTTCCGCGAGCTGGTGGAGTTCCGCAGCATGTCCGAGCCGATGGCCCGCGCGCTGGAGATCATCGGGCGCTGCCGGCTGAACGTCATCATCTCCGGCGGCACCGGCTCGGGCAAGACGACCCTGCTCAACGCCATGTCCCGCCCCATCGAGGCGACCGAGCGCGTCATCACCATCGAGGACGCGGCCGAACTCCAGCTCCAGCAGCCCCACGTCGTCCGGCTGGAGACGCGCCCGCCCAACCTGGAGGGCCAGGGGCAGGTGACGCAGCGCGACCTCGTCCGCAACGCGCTGCGCATGCGCCCCGACCGCATCATCATCGGCGAGGTGCGCGGGGCGGAGGCCTTCGACATGCTCCAGGCCATGAACACCGGCCATGACGGGTCGATGTCGACCATCCACGCCAACAACCCGCGCGACGCGCTGAGCCGCGTCGAGAACATGGTGCTGATGGCCGGCATGAACCTGCCCAGCCGGGCCATCCGCCAGCAGATCGCCGGGGCGGTCAACGTCATCGTCCAGGTCCAGCGCATGCGCGACGGCGTGCGCCGCATCACCCACGTCACCGAACTGGTCGGCATGGAGGGTGACGTGATCCTGACCCAGGACCTCTTCACCTTCGAGTTCCGCGGCGAGAACCGCGACGGCATCCTGGAGGGGCGCTACGCCGCCACCGGCCTGCGCCCGCGCTTCGCCGAGCGGCTGGCCTATTTCGGGCAGGAGGCGGCCTGGAACGCCGCCACCACCGGCCTGTAGCGGAGGAGGGACACGCGATGGACCGCATCCAGGCCCTCCAGCTCGCCACCCTCCTCCTCGGCGTCGGGACGCTGCTGTTCGCCCTCTCCACCCTGCGCGCGTTCCGCCGCCACACGGCGCTGCGCCGCCGGCTGGCCGCCCTGTCGGCCGAGGCGCGGGCGGTGGTGGAGGACGGCAGCCCCGACATCACCGGCGCCGGGTCCCTGACCTTCGCCGACCGGGTGAAGCGGCGCATGTCGCGCTTTTACGCGCGGCGCCAGACCGTCTATCTGCCGCCGGGCGTCCGGCTGTGGCGGGCGCTGCTCGCCGCCGTGGTCGCCGCCGGCCTGTGCTGGTGGCTGGGCGGGCCGGTGATGGGCGACGCGGGGGCCACGACCGCCGCCGCGGCAGCCCTGCTGGTCACCCCGCGCATCGTCTTCGCCACCAGCCGCCGCAAGACGCTGGAGGCGCTGATGAACCAGCTTCCCGACGCGATCAGCCTCGTCGTGCGCGCCACCCGCGCCGGCATCCCGGTCTCGGAAAGCCTGCGCATGGTCGGCACCGAGCTGTCCGAGCCGATCGCCCCGCTGTTCCGCCGCATCGTCGACGAGACGGCCATGGGCATCGACCTGGAGACCGTGCTGTCCCGCGCCGCCGCCAACGTCCGCCTGCCGGAGTTCCGCTTCTTCGTCGTCACCCTGCTGCTGCAGCGGGAGACCGGCGGCAACCTGACGGAGCCGCTGGAGAATCTGGCCGACATGATCCGCCAGCGCCGCCGCGTGCAGATGCGCACCCGCGCACTGACGTCGGAGGCGCGCAGCTCCGCCGCCGTGCTGGCCGCCCTGCCCTTCCTGGCCGGCGGCGGCATGGCGATGCTGAACCCCGACTACGCGATGCGGCTGATCGACGAGCCGAGCGGCCAGACGATGCTGGCGGTGGCCGGCGGGCTGCTGCTGGTCGGCGTCGGCTCCATGCAGCTCCTCATCCGGAGGACCCTGTCATGAGCGGCGGCGTGATGGGCGGCCTGATCCCGCCGCCGGTCCTTCTCGGCTTCGGCGTGCTGATGATCCTGACCGGGGTGGCCGGGCTGCGCTCCTGCGTTCTGCGTGAGCGGCTGTTGGCCCGGCTGGAGCGGCTGCGCGCCGGGACCGCGCCCTCCGCCCTGCCGGAGGCGGAGCGCCAGAGCCTGCTGAGCCGGGTCGGCGCCTGGCTGGCCCGCACACCGCTGATCGGGTCCGCCGACCGCGAGCGGATGCGCCGGAGCCTGATCGCCGCCGGCTACAACCAGCCCGGCCACCTCTATTCCCTGCTCGGCATCAAGCTGCTGTGCATCGGCGCCGGAATGGCGCTGGTCCCGGCGGCGGCGGGCGACCTGCTGCCGTCGCTGATCGGCGCGCCGGGTGCAGCGGCGCAGGTGGTGGCCGGCGCCCTGCTCGGCTGGCGGCTGCCCGATCTGGCGCTGGGCCGGATGCGCGACCGCCGGCTGGAGGAGGTGCGCAACGGCCTGCCCGACGCGCTCGACCTCTTGGTGATCTGCGGCGAGGCTGGCCTCGGCCTGGAAGCGGCGGTGGACCGCGTGGCCCGTGAGGTGGCGACCGCCTACCCGGCGTTGAGCGCCGAGCTGTCAGCCACCGCGGCGGAGATGCGCGTGCTGTCCGACCGCGGCGGCGCGCTCAACAATCTGGCCGCCCGGCTGGACATGGAGGGCGTGCGCGGCATGGCGACGACGCTGATCCAGGCCATGCGCTACGGCACGCCGCTGGCCCAGGCGCTGCGCGTCCTGGCCGGGGAGATGCGCGCCCAGCGCCTCGCCCGGTTCGAGGAAAAGGCGGCCCGCCTGCCGGTGCTGCTGACCCTGCCCATGGTGGTCTTCATCCTGCCCTGCGTCTTCATCGTCGTCGGCGGCCCCGCCATGCTCGACGTCTCGCGCAGCTTCGACAGCGCCGGCACCAGCCAGCAAGCCCATTCCAGCCAAACCCATTCGAACCCGCCCCACAGCCAGACCAAGGGAGGTCAGCCATGATCGCCATTCCAGCGTCATCGCATGCGACATCCCCTCTCCCGTCCCGGGAGAGGGAAGGGGCCCGCGCAACGCGCGGGAAGGGTGAGGGTACCGCCGAGGATGGGTTCGTTGATCCTCGCACGACCCTCACCCGGCGCCTGTGGCGCCACCCTCTCCCGGGGCGGGAGAGGGGATCGTGGCCGAAGAAGCGCCTTTCCGGTCTGGGCCGCGCCGCGGCCGCTGCCCTCCTGCTGCTGTCGGTCAGCGCCTGCGCCTCCGCGCCGGGCGGCGGACCGGTGGGGTCGAAGAGCGGCCCGACGGCCAACGCCACGCTGGACGACAAGGCGCGCGTGCAGCTCCGCCTCGCCCGCGCCGCGCAGGAGGCGGGCAACACCGGCTCCGCCGTGCGTTTCTACCGCGCGGTGCTGGATCAGGCGCCGGGCCATGTCGGCGCCTTGCTCGGGCTGGGCGAGACCCTGTCGGAGAGCGGGTCCGCCGCCGACGCGGTGGTCGAGCTCCAGAAGGCGGCCGCCGCGGTGCCCGACAATGTGGAGGTGCAGACGGCGCTGGGCCGCGCGCTGGTCCGCGCCAACCGGCCCGCCGACGCGCTGAACCGCTTCGACGCCCTGCTGCGCCGCAACGACGACGACCTGCGCGCCCGTCTGAACCGCGGCGTCGCCCTCGACCTCGCCGGGCGGCATACGGAGGCCCAGGGCGAATACCGCCATGTCCTGAAGGCCGAGCCGAACAACGCGGCGGCCATGGCCAACCTCGGCCTGTCGCTGGCGCTGAACGGCAGCGCGGAGGGCGTGGCGATCCTGGAGGGCCTCGTCCAAGGCGGGGTTGATTCCCCCCGCGTGCGCCAGAACCTTGCGCTGGCCTACGGGCTGAAGGGCGATCTGGAGGCGGCGGCCCGCGTGGCCCGGCTCGACCTCGACGACGCCAACGTGCGTTCCAACCTGGCCTTCTACGAGACGGCGCGCCAGTTCGTCGCCTTCAAACCGTGAGGCGGCCCCATGCGCAGCGACCGCAACAGCCGCCCCCGTCCCTTCCTCCGCCTCCAGCGTGACCGCCGCGGCCTGACCACGCTGGAACTGGCGATCGTGTCCCCGGCGCTGATCGCGGGGATGATCGCCCTGGCCGAGGTGTCCTACTCGCTGACCGTGGACGGCCTGCTCAACCACGCCGCCCGCGCCGCCGCCCGCAGCGGCTTCACCGGGGAACTGGCAAGCGGCTTTACCGACCGCCGCGCCCAGGTCTGCGACACGGTGCGCCGGTTGACCAGCCGGGTGCTCGACCAGAGCCGCCTGTCGGTGCGCAGCCACAGCTACGCTTCCTTCACCACGCTGGGCCAGATCAACGGCGGGGTTCCGCCCGCCACCACGCTGACCGACCTGAATTGCGGCTCCACCAACTGGGACGCCAAGCAGACCGGGGCGGCGCTGGGCGGCAGCGGGCAGGTCGTAGTCTACGCGCTGCGCTACACCCAGCCGGTGCTGACCGGGCTCGGCGCCACCGTGCTGGGCCGGGCGGAGCTGATCCACGAGGCCCGGCTGGCCGTGCGCAACGAGCCTTTCATGGTGGGGGAGTGACCGGGATGACGGGACATCATCCATGCCGCCGAAACCCGCTGCGCGACCGCGGCGGCGTCGCGGCCCTGGAAATGGCGCTGCTGGCGCCGGTCCTTCTGGTTCTGGTCACCGCCACGGTGGACGTGGTGCGCTATGTCAGCATCACTTTGACCCTGAACCGCACCGCCGCCAACGTCAGCGACATCGCCACCCAGTTCGACAAGCTGCGCGCCGGCATGACGGTTGTGAAAGGGAACGAGGTCGGTGTGCTGTTCCTCGCCGCGACGGAGGTCGCCCAGCCGCTGGACCTGTTGGCCGGCGGGCAGGTGATCGTCAGCTCGGTCGCCAACATGGGCCAGGGGTCGCGGGTGATGTGGCAGCAGCAGGCCGGCATCGGCTCGGCCGCCAGCCACCTCGGCGCCGCGGGCGGGGTCGCCAAACTGCCGCCCGGCTTCACCCAGCAGCCCGGCGACAACGCCATCTTCACCGAGCTGTTCTACCGCTTCACCCCGTATCTGCTGAGCGGACCATGGCTCGGCAACGCCGGGACCTCCACGACGCTCTACGCCAGCGCCGTCTACCAGCCCCGGCTCGGCACGCTCACCACGCTGGAGACCGGGCCATGAGGACAGCCTTCCTGCCCGCAACCTTGCTGCCCGCCTCCCGCCTGCTCGCCTCCCTGGGAGGGGTGCGGCGCGACCGCCGGGGGGCCACCGCGCTGATGTTCGCCGCCGCCGCGGTGCCGCTTCTGGGCATGGTCGGGCTGGCGGTGGATTACGGCCGGGCCTTCCTGGTGCAGTCGCGGCTCCAGACCGCCATCGACGCCGGGGCGCTGGCCGCCGGCAAGATGCTGAACTCCTCGGCGGACGCCCAGAAGGACATCGCCATGTTCGTCGCGGCCAACCTGCCGCCGGGCTTCCTCGGCGCGGCCATCGGCACCCCGGCGGTGACCCTGGACCAGACGAACCAGCGCGTCGGCGTCTCCGTCACCGCCACCCTGCCGACGACCTTCCTGCGTGTCCTGCGGGTCAACCAGCTCACCATCTCCGTCACCAACCAGGTGCAGCGCGCCAACGCCGGGCTGGAGCTGGCTCTGGTGCTCGACGTCACCGGCTCCATGGCCACCAACAATCGCATCGGGGAGCTGCGCAGCGCCGCCACCGACCTCGTCAACATCCTGTTCGGACCGGGCAGCACGCCGCCGAAGAACCTGTGGGTCTCCATCGCCCCCTACGCGGCGGAGGTCAACATCGGCAAGACCCGGACGAGCTGGCTGGCGGCGGGCAGCTACGACGCCACCAAATGGGCCTCCCAGGGCTGGCGCGGCTGCGTCCTGGCGCGCACCCAGCCGCAGGACCAGACGGACACCCCGCCGGCCTCAGCGCCCTTCAAGCCCTTCTGGTACCCGAACAACCAGTACAACGGGACCAACAACGACAACCCCTGGACCCCGAACAACATCACCGACGACGGTACCTACCGGCAGACCAACGACATGGCCGGGCCGAATCTCGGCTGCCCGCCGCCGGTCATGCCGCTGACCAACGACCGGGCGGCCCTCTTGTCCAAGATCGCCGGGCTGAAGCCGGTGAACCGCGGCGGCACCATGGCGAACCAGGGGCTTCAGGCCGGCTGGTTCACCCTGTCGCCGAAATGGCGTGGCCTGTGGGGCGGCACGACGCCGAACACGCTGCCGCTCGATTACGGGACGCCGGACATGTCCAAGGCGGTCGTCCTGCTGACCGACGGCAACAACGAATGGTACAAGTACAAGCCGCAGGGCGACTACACCAGCTACCAGCGCCTCAGCGACGGGCTGCTGGGCACCACCAACACCGCCCAGGTGACCACGGCGATCGACAACCGCATGCTGACGCTGTGCAGCAACATGAAGGCGGCGGGGATCACCCTGTTCACCATCACCGTCGGCGACAGCGCCAGCACCGCCACCCGCAACCTCTACCAAAGCTGCGCCTCGCCCGGCCCGAACCACTATTTCGACAGCCCGACGCCGGCGGACCTGCAGGCGGTGTTCCGCACCATCGCCGGCCAGCTCAGCAACCTGCGGATCATTCGCTGAAAGGCCGGTGCTGAACGGCCGGCAGCATGGCCAGGGGCGGTATGGCGGAGACAGCGGTTTATGACCTATTGCGCATTGGTCCACCGCCGCCCGATGGGCTACAGGAATCGGGACCGTGCAGACAAGAGGCCCGCCCGTCATGTCCCAGACCTTCCCCCAGACCTTCCATGTGATCGTCGCCGAGGACGACCCGGTCGTCGCGGTCACCATTGCCGAGACCCTGGAGGAGCGCGGCTTCCGCGTGACCATCGGGCGCAACGGGTTCGATGCCTTCAAGATCGACCAGAACGATCCCGCCGACATCCTGATCACCGACCTGCGCATGCCGCATTTCGACGGCACCAGCCTGATCGCCCGCATGCAGGAGCAGCGCCCCGAGCTGCCCATCCTGGTCACCACCGGCTACAGCGACAACCTGCCCAAGGAGGAGCCGGGCCAGCTTTCCGTCGTCCATAAGCCCTTCTCCGAGGACAGCATCGTCCGGGCGGTGCAGAGCCTGCTCGGGGTCGCCTGATCGGGTCACCGGGCAGCGGAAAAAAACGCCGTCCGGTGAAGTTCCTGCTTGCGCTGCGCCGCCGGGACCCGTATAAGCCGGCCTCCGTTCCGGATTAGCTCAGTCGGTAGAGCAGCGGACTGTTAATCCGCGTGTCGCTGGTTCGAGTCCAGCATCCGGAGCCATATTGCGGGTGTAGCTCAGTTGGTTAGAGCGCCGGCCTGTCACGCCGGAGGCCGCGGGTTCAAGTCCCGTCACTCGCGCCACATTGCGGGCGTAGCTCAGGGGTAGAGCACAACCTTGCCAAGGTTGGGGTCGAGGGTTCGAATCCCTTCGCCCGCTCCAGTTTCGGGGCACGACAGTGTCTTTCAGGGGCCGCTTGTCCAACAAGCGGCCTCTCGTCGTTTCAGGCGTCGTTTTTGGGCTGACGGCGCTCCGACCGAGCAATCCGGCTCCTCAGGCACGAGGCATGGCGTGGCCCATTCCCCGATCCCTCTACGCTTGGCCCACGCTTGGCCCACGCTTGGCTTTGAGACCGCCTCCGCCGTTGCAGCGCTTCGCCCGGCAGCCGGACGACGATGCGAACGACGATGGCCGCGCTCATCGAATGATGCCGCCGCGCCTGGGCACCGACACATGGGAGCCACAGGTCGCTAGTGAGGGAGCGCCTCCGGACTGGCCAGCCTCTCGGACCCGCCGATCGTCCACGGTGCTCGCAGAAACCTCATCGCCATCGCCCCGGAAACATGAGGGCGGAAAACGGGAAAAGCCAGCAACCCGTCAAGGTTGCTGGCTTCATGATGGTGGAGCCAAGGAGGATCGAACTCCTGACCTCTACAATGCCATTGTAGCGCTCTCCCAGCTGAGCTATGGCCCCACTATAACCTCAGACCAACACAAGAAGTGTTGGTGCGCTTGGAGGGACTCGAACCCCCACGGCCTTTCAGCCACTAGGACCTGAACCTAGCGCGTCTACCAATTCCGCCACAAGCGCGTCGTCTACTCTTGTACCCCGCGTCTCTTGGGGTGACGCGGGAGCGCTGATATAGCCGTGCCGATGACGGGGCTCAAGCGAAATCGACATCGGGCCGTCACTTTTTTGCGGGGCTCCGGCGCGGCCGTTTCGCTAGCCACCGCCGCCGATCGTCCCCGGACACCGGCAGCCCGTCCCGCCGTCTCGAACCGGTGAAGCGCGTCGGAAAGCTTGGTTCCAGGCGTCAGGCGGTCCGGACCCGGCGGAGGGGTGGCGGAGGGGCGGCGGCGAATCAGGGCGGACGCGGGCGGTCCCTGATCGAGCATCAGGTCAAATCAGCCGCCCCCGGCAACGCCGCGCCGCGCATGGCCGATGCCACCCTATTCGGCCGCCCCGGCGCGGCGCAGGCGCTCCGCTCCGTCGGTGTTGGCTCCGGTGAGCGCCTCCATGGCGCCGCGCGCGATGTGCAGCGTCCGCTGCGGCAGCGGGAAGTCGATCCCGAGCTCGATGAAGCGGGCCTTCATGCGCCCGTTGAACTCGCGCCCGACGGTCCACTGCTGGATGGGCAGGGTCTTGATGCGCGCCTTGATGACCGCCGCGGACTCCCGGAAGGAATCGACCCCCAGCACCTCCAGCGGCGCCAGGATCAGGGGGGCGAAGCGCGGGTCCTTGCGCAGCCCCTCCCCGATCTCGTGCAGCACGGACACCACCCGGTCGGCGTCCTCGTGATAGGGGATGGCGACGTCGAACACGTAGAAGCTGAAGTCCTTCGTCATGTTCGACACGCTGGTGACCGCGCTGAAGGGGATGGTGTGGACCGTTCCGTCGAAATCGCGCAGGCGGATGGTCCGGATGTTCATCCCTTCCACCAAACCGCCCTTGCCACCGACATTCACCACGTCACCGACCGAGATCGTGTCCTCGAACAGGATGAACAGGCCGGTGATGACGTCCTTGACCAGGGTCTGCGCGCCGAAGCCGACCGCGAGGCCGACCACGCCGGCGCCGGCCAGCAGCGGCCCGATGTTCAGCCCCAGCTCCGACAGGGTGATGAGGGTGACCAGGGTAAGGATCACCACCAGCAGCGCGCTGCGCAGCAGCGGCAGGAGCGTTCGCACGCGGGCGCTGCGCTGGATGGCGCGCCCGTTGCGGTCCGTCGTCGCCAGATGGCGTTCGATCAGCGCGTTCGTCACCTCCCATACGGCGAGCGCCATGGCGCCGACCAGGAGAAGCGACAGGCCCGACGCCACGATGCGCAGGCCGATGGCGGTCTGCAGCCAGCCCCAGACATCCAGGCCCCAGGCCTCGAGCACCACCAGACCGGCCGCCAGGGCCACCATGCCCTGCAACAGCCGGGCGGTGGGCACGACGTAGCGGCGCACCCGCCCCGCCGCCCAGGCGGCATGGCCATGCCGGCGGTTCATCCGCTCGACCAGCGCCGCCGACGCCCGGACGATCAGCCGTCCGGCCAGCCGCGCGACCCCGGCCACCACCAGGGTCACCGCCGTCGCGCGCACCACGAACAGGAGCCCGCCGCGGATCTCCAGCGCCCAGATGCCGAACAGGACGATGATATAGAGGATGGCGACGGCGTGCCAGACGTCGGCCACGCGGCGTCCGGCGGCGCGCAGCATCCGCCCCGCCCCGGCTGTCCGCCGTCCTGGGGGACCCTCCGCCACCGCTTCCGACAGGGGCTGGGCCGCGGCGATCTCGCCGCGCAGCCACCCCGCCACCGCCTCACGGCTTTGCAGCACCAGCACGGCCAGCATGACCGCGACGGCAAGCCCGACCAGGGTCACCAGCGCGCTGTGGCTTTGCGCCGGAAGGCCGAGCCGCCGGGCCGCTTCGGCCAGGAACATGCCGTACAGCGTCGTGATGGCGATGGCCCGGCACCAGCGCAGCAGGCGCATGGCCGACTCGTCGCTCATCGGCAGCAGCCGCAGGTTGGGCGAGCCCGGAGCCAGCAGCGCTCGCACGACCAGCAGGACGAGCTGGACGAAGATGCTGGCGTTCAGGAAGGTCACGCCGAGAACCCGCACCAGCGGCGGCGGGTCGAACAGCGCCAGCACGCCGAAGCCGGCGGCGGCGAAGGCGACGATGGGAGCCAGATCGAACAAGGCCCGCACCAGGAGCAGCGGCACCTTGGCGATGGCCGAATGGACGGGCCGCGCCGCCAGCATCTCGCGCGGGCGCCGCAGCGTGCGGATGGCGACCAGCCGGGCCGCCTGCCCGACCACGACCACCAGAGCAAGCCCGGCGGCCAGCCAGCCCCAGGCCGCGCGCTGCGCCGGGTCGGCGGCCTGCCGCTCCAGCCAGCGCAGCCCCTGCGGCGCGTTCAGCAGCACGTCGCCGGCCAGGGCGGCCTCACGCCCCAGCCCATCCAGCCGCTCCGACAGGAGGGAGAGCAGGCGGGTGCCGATGCCTTCCGGCTCGTCGGATTCGGCGGCGGTCTCCACCTGTTCCAGCGCGCGAAGCTGGCCGATCAGGGTGGCTCGCCGCTCCGGGTCCTCCAGCGTCTGGCGCAGGCGCGCGATCTCCTCCGGGCTGGGAGCCGCGGCGGCGGGCGCCGTCTGCGCGGGCATCGGGATCTGCGCCGAAGCCGGGGCGGCGACGCTTCCCAGCATGACGATCAGCAGGAGAAGGGCAAGGACACCACGCGGGGCGCGGCAGCGGGCGGGGGAAATCCGGGGGGCACGCCGGGGGGCATGTTTGTCGGAAGTCATCGTCCTCTGGCAGCTGTGTTCACGACGAAATCGATTGGCTTGATCTGGGGACTGACCCCCCATGGGCAACCGCAAAACAGCCCGTTTTGTCCCGCAGCGCAGCAAAACGCGACATTTTGTCCAGCGGATCGGCCCCATCGGCCGGTTCCCTTGCGCGCCCATCTAATATACTAGTATACAAATACCGAGCACCAAATGCTCCCGCGCCGTCGCACGGCGGGCCGCCCCTGATTCCCGCCGGGGCCGCGCGAACCAAGTGGAGAACAGCATGTCCGTGAAGGTAGCAATCAACGGTTTTGGCCGCATCGGCCGTCTGGTTCTGCGGGCCATCTACGAGAGCGGCCGCAACGACGTGGAGGTCGTGGCGATTAACGACCTGGCCGACCTCAAGGCCAACGCCCACCTGCTGAAGTACGACAGCGTCCACGGCCGTTTCCCCGGCACCGTGGAGGTCAAGGACGGCGCCCTGATCGTCAACGGCCACTCGATCAAGGTCGTGCAGGAGCGTGATCCGGCCAAGCTGCCGTGGAAGGATCTGGGCATCCAGATCGCCATGGAATGCTCGGGCATCTTCACCAAGCGCGCCGACGCCGCCAAGCACCTGGAAGCGGGTGCGGAGAAGGTGCTGATCTCCGCCCCGGCCACCGACGAGGACATCACGGTGGTCTACGGCGTCAACCACGACCAGCTCAAGGCCGATCACCGCATCGTCTCGAACGCGTCGTGCACGACGAACTGCCTGGCCCCGGTGGCCTTCGTGCTGAACAAGCTGATCGGCATCGAGAAGGGCTTCATGACGACGATCCACTCCTACACGGGGGATCAGCGCATCGTCGACACCAACCACAAGGACCTGCACCGCGCCCGCGCCGCGGCGCTGAACATGATCCCGACCTCGACCGGCGCCGCCAAGGCGGTGGGCAAGGTGCTGCCCGAGCTGAAGGGCAAGCTGGACGGCACCGCCATGCGCGTGCCGACGCCCAACGTCTCGGTCGTCGACTTCAAGTTCACCGCCAAGCGCGCCACCACGGTGGAGGAGATCACCAAGGCGATCAGCGAGGCCGCCAACGGCCCGCTCAAGGGCATCCTGGGCGCCTACACCGAGGATCTCGTCTCCACCGACTTCAACCACGACCCGCACAGCTCGATCTTCGCGCTGAACGAGACCAAGGTCATCGACGGCACCTTCGTCCGCATCATGACCTGGTACGACAACGAGTGGGGCTTCTCCAACCGCATGAGCGACACCGCCGTCGCCATGGCCAACGCCAAGTAAGGGCGGAGCCGCATCGCCCCCACCCCAGCCCTCCCCCGCTTCGCAGGGGAGGGGACTGCCGCCGCTTCGCAGAAATCGCCCTCCCCTGCGTTAGCGGGGGGGAGGGCCCGGGTGGGGGCAATACGCCTCCCGTCCCCTCAAAAACTAAAATACCAGTTTTCAAACCCCGCCTTTTGAAAACACCCTTTGAAGGAGCCGCGGCATGCCCCGGACCTCCGACCCGCCGACCGCGCGCATCGCCGCCCTGGAGCGCGACGCCGACGCCCTGCGGCGGGCCTTCCTGACCACATCGGTCTTCGCCCTCGACGACCACGGCTTGCACGCGCGCTTCGAGGATTTCGGCCGCACCGCCCTCGCCCTCTTCCGCGAAACCGCCCGGCTGGCCGCCGCCGAGGAGGCCATCCAGCGCATCGAGGCCGCCTACCACCGCGTCCACGAGGCGCTGCAAGCCGTTGCCACGCTTGCGCTTTCCGACACGGGAACGGTCGCCCCGACGCACGCGAGCGGCAGCGCCGAGCCACCACCCCAGGACGTGCGACAGAGTGTCATCCGATGGGATACGCAGTTCTCCTGACTTGCCTCGCAGCGCTGATATACTAGTATCCACTCCATCGACGGCGCGATCCTTGGACAGGCCCCATGGCCACCGGACCGGCGCCGCCCCCGCTGGGGATGCGCGGCACGCTCCCCCTCCCTGCGCCGCAACCGGCAGCCACCACCCCGGACTTTCCATCGACGGCCCAGTCGGACCGCCCCAGGAGTACCGACTATGAACATCAAATCCCGGATCGACCGCATTCCCGGCGGCATGATGATCCTGCCCCTGTTCCTTGGCGCCTGCCTGAACACCTTCGCGCCGAACACCGGCAAGTTCTTCGGGTCCTTCACCAACGGCCTGATCACCGGCACCCTGCCGATCCTCTCCGTCTGGTTCTTCTGCATCGGCGCCAGCATCAGCCTGAAGGCCACCCCGCTGGTCCTGCGCAAGAGCGGCGTGCTCGTCTCCGTGAAGATCCTCACCGCCGCCACCATGGGCATTATCGCCTCCTGGTTCATCCCGCACGAGGGCGTCAGTTCGGGTTTCTTCACCGGCCTGTCGGTGCTGGCGATCATCGCCGCCATGAACGACACCAACGGCGGCATGTACATGGCGCTGATGCAGCAGTACGGCACCAAGGAGGAATCCGGCGCCTTCTGCCTGATGTGCCTGGAATCCGGCCCCTTCATGACGATGGCAACGCTGGGTCTGGCCGGACTGGCCGCCTTCCCCTGGCAGACCATGGTCGGCGCCCTGCTGCCCTTCCTGATCGGCTTCGCGCTCGGCAACCTCGACCAGGACTTCCGCAAGTTCTTCGGTCAGGCCGTGCCGGTGATGGTGCCCTTCTTCGCCTTCGCGCTCGGCAACAACCTGAACTTCGCGGTCATCCTGAACACCGGCCTGCTCGGCATCGTCCTCGGCCTCTCGGTCATCGCCGTCACCGGCTTCACGCTGGTCGTCGCCGACATCCTGCTCGCCAAGGGCAACGGCACCGCCGGCATCGGCGCCGCCTCCACCGCCGGCGCCGCCGTCACGGTCCCGCCGATCATCGCCTCCATCGAGCCGAGCTTCGCGCCGAGCGCCCCGGCCGCCACCGCCCTGGTCGCCACCAGCGTCGTCGTCACCTCGCTCCTCACCCCGATCCTGACCGCTTGGTGGGCCCGCCGGTTCGGCGTCCTCTCCCCGCGCTACCTCGCTACCCAACAGAACGCCGAAGCGCAGGCCCTTCCGGTCCAGCCCGCGCCCGCCGAATGACGGCGCCCCGCCAAGGGGCACCCCGGGCAAGAGCCGGAGATTGCGAACCCCGTGATTTCCGGCTTGCACCCCGGCACTGATATACTAATATGCTCCCTTAGGACCGGCCGAGCCGGCGCAACAGGTGCAGCCATGGACATGCCGACCACCCCGACACCAGACGCCAGCAACGACCGTCCCGCCCCCCAGCGGAGCGCGGTGAAGCCCTCCCGCGGGCCGGCGCGGGGCGCCTCCACCATGGCGGCGATCCACCGGTCGCTGCGCGCCGAGATCGTGGAAATGCGCCGCAATCCGGGCGAGCCCATCGTCGAGAAGCACATCGCCGAAGCCTTCGGCGTCAGCCGCACGCCGGTGCGCGAGGCGCTTCAGCGGCTGGCCGACGAGGGGCTGATCGAGATCTTCCCGCAGGTCGGCACCTTCGTCGCCCGCATCCCGGTGAACGCCCTGCCCGAGGCCATCGTCATCCGCACCTCGCTGGAGGGCACCGCCGTCCGCTACGCGGCGCAGCGCGCCACCGGCAGCCAGATCGCCGGCCTGCGCGCCAACCTGCTGCTCCAGCAGGAGACGGTGGAGGACGGCGACCTCAACGCCTTCCACGAGGCCGACGAGCGGTTCCACGCCCTGATCGCCGAGATCGCCGGCTATCCCGGCCTGTGGAGCATGGCGCAGCAGGTGAAGGTGCAGGTGGACCGCTACCGCCGCCTGACCCTGCCGGAGCCGGGGCGCCTGACCAACGTGCTGGCCGAGCATGCGGCGATCGTGGACGCCATCGCCGACGCCGACCCGGCGCTGGCCGCCGACCGCATGGCCGTCCACCTCGACGGCCTGCTGACCTCGATCCCCCAGGCCCAGGGGGCGAACCCGTTCTTCTTCACTGGTCCCTGATTTGGCCCCCTGAATTGGCCGCCACCGGCCCCGAAAAACACACACGAGGATACCGCCATGAAGATCACCGTCCGCCACGCGTCACACCAGGATGACGTCCGCAGCTACGACACCACCAAGCTGCGCGACCATTTCCTCGTCCCGTCCATCTTCGAGGCGGACGACATCGTCCTCACCTACAGCCACATCGACCGCTTCGTGGTCGGCGGCGCCATGCCGGTGTCCGGTCCGCTGAAGCTGGAATCGGCAAAGGCCATCGGCTCGGCCAACTTCCTCGACCGGCGCGAGCTTGGCGCCGTCAACGTCGGCGGCCCGGGCCGCATCACGGTGGACGGCGCGGTGTTCGAGCTGGCCCCGCGCGACTGCCTCTACATCACCATGGGCAGCCTGGACGTCCGTTTCGAGAGCCTGGACCCGGCCAACCCGGCGAAGTTCTACCTGAACAGCGCCCCGGCCCACGCCCGCTTCGAGACGATGAAGATCTCCATCGCGCAGGCCAAGGCCGTTCACATGGGCGATCCGGCCCAGTCGAACGAGCGCACCATCTACCAGATGATCCATCCGGACGTCTGCCGCACCGCGCAGCTCGTGCTCGGCATGACCGTGCTGAAGCCGAACAACATGTGGAACACGATGCCGTGCCACACGCACGACCGGCGCTGCGAGGTCTATTTCTACTTCGACCTGCCGGAGCCGGCCCGCGTCTTCCACTTCATGGGCGAGCCGTCCGAGACGCGCCACGTCGTCGTCGCCAACGAGCAGGCGGTGATCTCGCCGAGCTGGTCGATCCACTCCGGCGTCGGCACCCGCAACTACACCTTCATCTGGGCCATGGCCGGCGACAACCAGGACTTCACCGACATGGACTTCATCCCCATGGAAGACCTGCGCTGATCCCCGGACGCCAAGAATAAGGAGCAAGACAATGGCTCAGGCACATCCTTTCGATCTCACCGGCAAGGTCGCCCTGGTGACCGGCGCCCACACCGGCATCGGCCAGGGCATCGCCCTGGCGCTGGCCCAGGCCGGCGCCGACATCGCCGCGGTGGACGTCATTCCCCTGGATGAGACCAAGGCTCTCATCGAGGCCGAGGGCCGCCGCTTCCACGCCATGAAGGCCGACCTGACCAGCATCGCCCCGGTGCAGGGTCTGGTGGAAGAGGCGGTGGGCACCCTCGGCGGGCTGGACATCCTCGTCAACAACGCCGGGATGATCCGCCGCGCCGACGCCGTCGATTTCACCGAGGCCGACTGGGACCTCGTGATGAACATCAACATCAAGACGGTCTTCTTCCTCTGCCAGGCCTTCGGCCGCTACGCCATCGGCCAGGGCCGCAAGGGCAAGATCATCAACATCGCCTCCATGCTGTCCTTCCAGGGTGGCATCCGGGTGCCCTCCTACACCGCCTCCAAGAGCGGCGTCGCCGGCATCACCCGCCTGCTCGCCAACGAATGGGCGGGCAAGGGCATCAACGTGAACGCCATCGCACCGGGCTACGTCGCCACCAACAACACGGCGGCGATCCGCGCCGACGAGCAGCGCAGCGCGGAGATCCTGGGCCGTATCCCGGCGGGCCGCTGGAGCGTCCCCGCCGATATGGGCGGCCCGGCGGTGTTCCTGGCCTCCGACGCGTCGGACTACATCCACGGCACGATCCTGCCGGTCGACGGCGGCTGGCTCGCCCGCTGAGGCGGAGGGTTCCGTTTGAGTGACGAAAGCCGGGCGCCAGCGATGGCGCCCGGTTTTTTTTGTGATGGTTCGGGGGCAGCCTTGCCCCCACCCCGGCCCTCCCCCGCTCTCGGCGGACCAAAGGTCCGCCTGCCGCGTCAGCGCAAACCTTTGGTTTGCGCGAGAGCTTCGCGGGAGAGGGTGCCTCTTGCGAAGCGGCGGCAGTCCCCTCCACCTCGAAGAGGGGGAGGGTTAGGGAGAGGGCAAAGGTAACGCCAATACGTTTCCACGGGCGTTGCTCGGCACTTCACGGCATAACGGATGCCACCCGGACCAAAGCGACCCCGCCATGCCGACGCCGAACGAAGCCCCCGTGACCGAAGCTGACTGGACGATCCGGACCGCGGAGGGCACCCTCTTCGCAAAAAGCTGGAGTTCGGACACCGCTGGCGCCGTGCCGATCATCCTCTTCCACGACTCCCTTGGCAGCGTGGATGTGTGGCGTAATTTCCCGCAACGGTTGGCCACCGCGACGAACCGCCGCGTCATCGCTTACGACCGGCTCGGCTTCGGGCGTTCGGACGCCCATCCGGGGCAGCTCGCCCTGGATTTCGTCGCCGCGGAGGCGCGGGACAGCATCCCGCCGCTGTGCGACCGGCTGGACGTGACCGAGTTCGTCGCCTGCGGACACAGCGTCGGGGGCGGCATGGCGGTCGAAACGGCGGCGCGCTTTCCGGAGCGGTGCCGCGCCCTCGTCACCATCGCCGCACAGGCCTTCGTGGAAGAGAGGACCCTCGCCGGCATCCGCGACGCCAAGCGCGACTTCCAGGACCCCGCCAACGTCGCGCGTCTGGCGCGCTATCACGGCGACAAGGCCCGCTGGGTCCTGGACGCCTGGACGGAGACGTGGCTGTCGCCCGCTTTCGCCGGCTGGACCCTCGACCGTGCCCTGGCGGCGGTGCGCTGCCCGGTTCTGGCCCTGCACGGCGACCGCGACGAGTACGGTTCCAGTGCCCACCCCGAACGCATCGCGGCCGGGCGGGGAGCCGCAAGGCTGCTCCCCGACACCGGCCATGTGCCGCACCGCGAACAGGAAACGCTCGTCGTCGACGCGATCCGGAGCTTCCTGAACGGGCTTTGAGGCGTCCGCTCAGGCCGCCAGGGGCGACAGCACCGCGCTGTGCGCCAGGATGCCCAGCGTGTGGCTGGCGATCATCCGCTCCTCGTCGGTGGGGATGACGAAGACCGGGACGCGGCTGTCGGCGGCCGAGATGCGCGTGGCCCGCGCGCGATTCGCCGCCCCGTCGAGGTGAACGCCGAGCCAGCCCAGCTTCTCCGCCACCCGCGCCCGCACCGGGGCGGAGTTCTCGCCGACGCCGGCGGTGAAGACCACCGCGTCCAGCCCGCCCATGGAGGCTGCCAACCCCGCCGCCTGCTTGGCGACCTGGAAGCAGAACAGCTCCACCGCCTCCGCCGCCTGCGGGTTCTCGCAGTCCAGCAGGGCGCGCATGTCGTTGGAAACGCCGGACACGCCGAGCAACCCGGACTTGTGGTAGAGCAGCCGCTCCAGCTCGTCGGGTCCCATGCCCTTCTCGCGCATCAGATAGATCAGCACGCCGGGATCGAGGACGCCGGGACGCGTGCCCATCGGCAGGCCGTCCAGCGCGGTGAAGCCCATGGTGGTGTCGACGCTGCGGCCCGCGCGCATGCCGCACAGGCTGGACCCGCTGCCCAAGTGGCAGACGACGACGCGGGCCTCGGCCAGCTCCGGCGCGATCTGCGGCAGGCGCTGGGCGATGTACTCGTAGGACAGGCCGTGGAAGCCGTAGCGGCGCACGCCCTCGTCGGTCAGCTCGCGCGGCAGGGCGAACATCTGGGCCTGCCAGGGCCGCGTGCTGTGGAAGGCGGTGTCGAAGCAGGCGACCTGCGGCAGCTCCGGATAGACCTCGGCCAGCGCGGTCATCGCCGCGATGTTGTGCGGCTGGTGCAGCGGGGCCAGCGGCACCAGGGCCTCCAGCTCCGCCAGCACCGCCGGGGTCAGCCGGACCGGCGCGTCGAAGCGGGTGCCGCCATGCACGACCCGGTGGCCGGCGGCGACCAGCCGCACGTCCCGCAGCTCGTGCCGCATCCAGGTCAGCAGGAAGCCGAGCAATCCGGCGCGGTCGCCGGGGCCGACCTCGTCCAGGATGCCGTCGGCCAGGACGTGGCGGGCCGCGTCCTTGGCCTCGAAGCGCGGGGCGGTGCCGATGCCGGAGATCTGGCCGGTCAGGACCGCCTCCAGATCGCTCTTTCCGGCGCCGCAGAAGACGGAGAATTTCAGGCTGGAGGAGCCCGCGTTGATGACGAGACAGGCGTCACGGTGCGACATGGTGTGATCCTCACTCCGCAGCCAGGGGGGCAGCGGCGTTGAGCGCGAGGGCGGGACGGCGCGCGGCGGCCACCAGCGCCGCCACGGCGCAGGAGGCGAGGCGGGTGCGGACGTTGTCGGCGCGGCTGGTCAGGATGACCGGAACACGCGCGCCCAGAACGATGCCCGCCGCGTCGGCGTTGGCGAGGAAGGAGAGCTGCTTGGCCAGCATGTTGCCAGCTTCCAGATCGGGGACCAGCAGGATGTCGGCTTGGCCGGAGACGGGGGACTTGATGCCCTTGATGCGCGCGGCCTCGGCGCTGATGGCGTTGTCGAAGGCCAGCGGACCGTCGAGGATGCCGCCTGTGATCTGGCCGCGGTCGGCCATCTTGCACAGCGCCGCGGCCTCCAGCGTGGTGGCGATCTTCGGGTTGAGGGTTTCCACCGCCGACAGGATGGCGACGCGCGGCGTCTCGACGCCCAGGACCTTGGCGAGGTCGATGGCGTTCTGGACGATGTGGACCTTGTCCTCCAGCGTCGGGTAGATGTTGATCGCCGCGTCGGTGATGAGAAGCGCCCGCGGGTAGGTCGGCACGTTCATCACGAAGACGTGGCTGATGCGGCGGCTGGTGCGCAGGCCGGTCTCCTTGCGGACGACCTCGGCCATCAGCTCGTCGGTGTGCAGGCTGCCCTTCATCACCGCCTCGGCCTCGCCGTTGCGGGCCAGCGCGACGGCGGCAGCGGCAGCGGCGTGGCTGTGCTCCACATCGACCAGACGGTAGCGGGCGATGTCCAGCCCATGGGCGGCGGCCAGCGCGCGGATCTTCGCCGCCGGACCGATCAGGATGGGATCGATCAGGCCGGCTTCCGCCGCCTCCACCGCGCCCTTCAGCGAGCTTTCGTCGCAGGGATGGGCGACCGCCGTGGCGACCGGCTCCAACTCGTCGCACTTGCGCAGCAGCGCGTCGTGCTTGTCGTGGCGGATCATCTGGATCTGCGGCAGCGCGTGGGCCGTGCGGCGGACCTTGCGGGTCGGCGCGACGACTTCCGCGGTACCGGTCACCACGACCTCGCCGTCCTGGTTGGTGCACAGGCAGTCGAAGACGACGATGTTCTTGTCGGCCTGCTTCTCGCGCACGGTGACGGTGGCGGTGATCACGTCACCCAGCCCGACCGGGCGGCGGAAGCGCAGGTCCTGGCCAGCGTAGACGGTGCCGGCGCCGGGCAGCCGGGTCCCCAGCACGCCGGAGATCAGCGCGCCGGACCACATGCCGTGGCCAATCACCTTTTGAAAGCGGCTGTCGGCGGCGAATTTCGCGTCCAGATGAACCGGATCGATGTTGCCGGAGACGGTGGCGAACAGCTCGACGTCCATCACGGTCAGTTGCCGCGCGATGCTGGCGGACTGCCCGATCACGATCTCGTCGAAGGTGACGTTCTCGATCGGGGCCGCCTCGGTCGGCATCGACGTGAGGTCGCCGCTGGGTTCACCATTGGCAGTCATTGCAGAACACTCCGGATAAGAGAAAAAGGCATGGTGCTGCCCGTTTCAGCCGATCCCTCCCGGCGCGCGCCTTGCTGAAAGGAGAGGCGCGTCTTGCCGTCTTCTTCTGTGAGCGTCTTTTGTGTACTGATATATTAGCGGAAAAGGCGGTGCGGCGCAGCAAATCCGGCATCACCGGACACTTTGCCGCAGCCGCCTTCCGCGGAGCCGTTACGCCTTGAGGATGCCGCGGCCGGCGAAGCGGGCGGCGCTGCCGAGCATCTCCTCGATGCGGATGAGCTGGTTGTACTTGGCCAGACGGTCGGAGCGCGACAGCGAGCCGGTCTTGATCTGGCCGCAGTTGGTG
>NZ_JACHYN010000020.1 GCF_014192915.1 Azospirillum sp. OGB3
ATGATCACCCTCGCCACAATCCGCCTCATGCTCCACCGCTTGGCTCACCCGAACCGGAAACGACTGCCATCCCCCTGACTTTTAAAACGGGCTGTAAATTAATGCCAAGGCACTGACCCAACGGATTTTGTGGCTTGAAGATGATCGCCTTCGTTGCTTTCAAGCCGCATGAGTGGGAAACATTAGTGCTTTATGTCAAGCACCGGCGGAAAGAGCATTGCTATTGGAGATGGACGCCAATATAGATTCAACCGTTACGAGTTCAGCCTGATAAGGCGCGATCAGGTTGCTTTCCTTTTTTTGCTGGATTTGGTCGATCGCCATATCAACATCCGCAAATGATATATCGGTCAGGTCCCAGGGTGCATAGTCCCACCACTTTACTGCAAGAAGCTTCTCGACAGTCTTCTCTGGAAATCGCAGTCGCTTCACAACCGCAGGGTTTCCAACGACGATCGAATACGGAGGAACATCCCGGGTGACGACGGCGCACGCTCCAATGACGGCACCGTCGCCGATGGTTACGCCCATCTTGATGAAGGCCCCATGACCGATCCACACATCGTTTCCGATGACCGTATCTTTCGGGCCGTGCAAATTCGAGTTGGGTTGCGGCGGAACGCTGTAGGAACGATAGAGGTCAGCTTGTGGCCATCCTTGGCCAACCGGAAACCGGAAATCATTCATGTACTGGAACGGGCTGGTGCTCAACCAATCCATAGGATGATTGCCGCGTCCGCATTGAATGCTCTCGCCGAACGAGCAATAGCGGCCAATGCGGGCACCAAAGAAATAGCCGCTCACCCCGTAGCTGAAAGCCCCCATGGAACCGCTATAAGCCCAATTCATCCACTGAACATGGCATGGCGGTTCAAACGTCGCGGCCAGCGGTACGTTCGTCATCCCAGGTGTCCAGAAATTCGCAACGCCAGCTTCGGTAAGGGCTTTTTTTAGTTCTTCGGAAACTGGAACCAAACTCATGGGGACGGCACCTTTGCAAGGCTTCAGGACAGAAAGAGGGTAATTCATAAGGAGCGCGGCAGCAACAGCGAATCGCTAATGTGAAGTTCAAAACGTAAAATTGAACTTTGCATATCATGACAAAAATCTTATCCACATCATAGTAATTGCGATAATTTCATGAAGTAAAAATTTTTTAGTAGATGGCTCTAGAACGTTATTCATCGCCGACATTTGTGGGATGACGAGGCGTATTCGAAATATTACTGGATGCATAGAATTTTGTTTTTTTATCGAGGCAAATACAATTTGTTGACGGGTGTGGCCTGTTCGTTCAATTAACCGTAAGGTGGTGTTCTGGTAAGGTTTTCAATGTCATGATTCTACGAAGTGCGGGTTTCGACGGCCGGCGTTGCCTTGTCGTATGCGGCATCGAACGGGGCGGAACCTCTATGGTTGCGGTGGCACTGGAAACGCTCGGCGTCTTCATGGGCGAATCGCTGGAGGCAACCGGTGAGGACAATGAAATCGGTATTGCGATCAAAAGCTTGATAGCCGGACGCACCGAGGAAAAGGTCCTGACCATCAAGGACATCTTTGGACGCCGGGATGCCGCCCATCCGGTCTGGGGGTTCAAGATCCCCAACATCTTCCGCACACCGGAGATCTTCGAGTGGCTCGAGAAGCCCGTCCTGATCTTCATTTTCCGGGATACGATCGCCATCAGTCAGCGCATGAGCAAAGCGATGCGGCGCGATCCGGCCGAAGCCGTGGCAAGCACCGGGCAGCTTCAGGCCGAGTTGCTTGACTGTTTCCTGACGACGCGCTTTCCGGCTTTGGGCTTCTCGTATGAGAAGGTTCTTCATGACCCTGCGAAGTTCGTCGACGAACTGGTCGGGGCGCTCGGGCTGAGTCCGACGCCCGAGCAGCGGGACGCGGCGATCGCGAAGATCATGCCCTCACCGGAGGCGTATCTCAAAATCAGCGGAAACGCCCAGGTTGTCGGCCAGTTGGAGCGATTCCAGGCCGGCTACATCTATGGCTGGGCCCTCGACTTGACGAACGAACACACAACCATCACCGTCCAGATCGAGATCGATGGAACCGTCGTCGGCAACATCGAAGCGAATCTGCACCGTGGGGATTTGCTGGAATACTGCCGTGAGAATTTCCACCATGGCTTCCAGTACAAGGTTCCGGCTTCCTATTACGATGGCGTCGAGCGCACCATGCGGCTGTCCATCAAGGACGCGTCGTCCGTGCGGATCGGTGGCCAGGATCAGGTTCTGAAAATTCCCGCCGTCTTCGGAGTCCTGGAGGACATACTGAATGAGACGCAGCGTGGATGGGTCTACCGGCACGGCCAGTCCGCCGAAGGCCTCACGATCCGGTACAAGATCGACGACCAGGAGGTCGCCACCGTCAAAGCGGATTACCCGCGGGACGACCTCGAGCCAGCCGGGTTCATTGGCGCAGCGGGTATCTGCGTTGCGCTCGACGACCGCTTTCTGGATGGAAACGTTCACAAGATCGAATTCGAAGTCGAGGGTGTCGATGAATGGGTCATCGAGGGCAGCCCACGATATATGAGATTTCCAAAGGCGGCCCCACGAGCCCCGGAGTCCACGTGATGTGAACTCCAGGGTCCGGGAACGGGCAAGCGGCTACCGCACCAGCCATTCCTCGACGGTGGGGGAGACTGTGCACAGCTTCATCCAGCGGTCGCCCGTGGGCTGGCCCTGGCGGACGCGCAGTTTCCCCATCAAGCCGACAATCGTCCATTCCGGTCGTTCGGCGCGCGGGCGATAAGGCCGGGCCGGGTCGAAGGCCGGGTTGAGGATCGGTCGCCGTTGCACCGTCCGGCGGGCCTCCGGAGGAACCGCCGTGTCCTGGGGGATGGCGTCGGCGGGGCAGCGGTGCGGGCGGATGTCGGGCGGAGCGCCGGGGTCGGCGGCTGGCACCGTTTCCTGCCACTCCACAAGTTCGTACTCTTCGGTCAGCAGGCTGCCGTAATCGTCGCGCCGGTATTTGCCGGCCCAGCAATTCCAGGCGGCGTCGCCGACGATGGTCGGGTTGGCGCCGACCACGCCGACGATGCGGGCAGGCGGGTCGCTGGCCAGTGCTGGACGGATGCGCCCGCTCTCCAGCACCACGGCCAGGCCACGCCGGTCCTCGGCGTCCGGGTTGCCGTCGGCCCATTCGAAGAACTCGGCGTAATCGGCGCCCCCGCCGGTCCAAGCCCCGTCGGCGTAGGCGCTGCCGTCGCCCAGGAGTTTGAACTTGGTGTCGGGGGTGGAGGAAACGCCGGCCCGCGCCTGCAGAAACATGAACCCGTTCGATCCCGGACGGTCGGCGTCGAGCAGAAGCGCCTGACTGGCGTAGGCGCCGTGGCTGACATGGGCGCGCATCGCCGGCGATGCGGAATCGCTGGTCGTCGCCAGAAGGCTCTGGCCGGTGCTGGCCACATGGAGCCGGGCGCCGGGAAAGAACGTGCCGATGCCGACCTTGCCGTCGGGCTGGCCGCGCAGGAACTCCGCGTTGTTGGCGTAGAGCGCCAGAACGTGGTTGCTGAGGTTGCCGAAGACGGTCGCACCGCCACCGGCAACGGTGTACCAGCGGGCGTCGACGGCGTTTCCATCGTACAGGCGGATCTGCGGCGTTCCGGCCCGGACTTCCAGGGGAACCGTCGGGCTGCATCCGACGCCCATCCGACCGCCGGCGTCCACCCGGACCCGTTCCGCTCCCCCGGTCGCAATCGCCAGCGTGTCGGCGGCGGGCGAGAACAGGCCGGTGTCCGGGTCCCCGGCGAAGCCAACGGCTGCCGCCGCCGCCGAGCCGCCGGTCACCTGCAACGGGGGCAGCGGCAGCGGGACGATCATGTCATGATGATAGGCCCCACTCATGACCGTCCTCCAAAGAAGGACAGCGACACGAGGCAGGCAGCCGGAGCGACCAGCCCCAGGACGGTGCCGGCCTCGACCCGCCGCGCCTGGGGAGCCAGTTCGGGAGCACCGCCGCTCAGGTCGCTTCCCGTCGGCAGCGCGGCGCCGCCACCGTACTGCACCCAGAAGAGGCCGGTGGCGTTGAACAGGACGCTGACCGCTTCATTCGGAACGGTGACCGTCTGCCCAACCCCCGCCGTCAGTGCCACGACATGGCGGCTGGAGGACGGATGCAGGATCGCGGTCGGCAATCCCATATCGTCCTGGTAGGTTCGAAATCCTTGCATGGCTTTCTCCCGGCTCGTCGTCGCGAGCACAAAAAACCCCGCCGCGGTGCAACCGGGCGGGGTGAAAAAACGACACAATAGGGCCTTGATCGGCGCAGCCTGGCGGCGCTGCAAGGCCGTGTCAAGGTATATTATCCTAGTGCAATCTCATCATCGTTGGAGAAAGCGGATTCACCGTCGCAGGGTCTCTCACCGACGAAGCATCGATTCCCCCCAGACATGGCGCGGCGGCAGGGCCAGGCCGGTGAAGGGACGCTTGTCGAGGTTCAGGTTCGGGCTGTAGTGCGGGTCCCGCAGCATGGCGTGCCGCCACCGCGCCCGCATGTGCATCTCTTCCCGGAGGGCGCGGGCTTGGCGGTCGGGCGGGACATCGCGGCCGCGGCTGACCGACTCGTCGTGATAGAGTTCGACATGCGGCGTCCAGACGATCAGCTTTCCGCTTTCCCTGATGCGGAGACACAGATCCACGTCGTTGTATGCGACCGGAAGGTTTGCGGAGTCGAAGCCCCCGACCCCGTGGAACGTCTCTGTCCGGCAGAACAGGCAGGCGGCGGTGACCGCGGAATAGTTCCCTGCGACGCTGGTCCTGCCGAAATACCCGTCGTCGTTCCGGTGCGTGTGCTGGAACGCGTTTTCCGCCAGCCCGTCGACGCCGATGACGATCCCGCCATGCTGGAGCATCTCGTTGCGGTACAAGAGTTTAGCTCCCACCGCCCCGACCTCGGGACGGCCGAGGAGTCCGACGATCTCCTCCAACCAGCCGGGCGTGATGAGTTCGACGTCGTTGTTGACGAAGCCCAGCACGGCCCCCCTGGCGATCCCCGCGGCCATGTTGTTCATGTCCGAGAAGTTGAAATAGGAATCGTAGGGAACCACGCGGATGCTTCCGGTTGCGGATTCCCGCCGCAGATACGCCACGGTTTCCGCGTCCCGGCTTTGATTGTCGATCACGATGATTTCGTAATTCGGATAGGTCGTGCGCCTGCGGATGCTGTCGATGCAGGTCCTGAGGAGATCGAGCCGGTCGCGCGTGGGAACGATCAGGCTGACCAGGGGACGGGAATGCGGGACGGGCCACCGCACGCGGCGCCTCGCTCCGTTGCCGGCCGCCGCCTGGACGGTTGCGGGGAAGCCGCGGCGATGCAGGTGGTTCTGGATGGCAGCGACCCAGCCGTCGGTGCACTGGTCCACCCCTTTCAGGCGGGTCAGCGTTTCCGGCACATGGACGATCCGGTCGGGCTTGGCGTCCTCGATGGCGGAGACTTTCGCATCCGGAATGGTGAGGGCGGGAGGCTTGCCGGCCAGAAGGCCCGAGCGGACCAGAAAAATCCCGCAGGTGTAATCCTGCGACAGGAACAGGTCGTAGTTCCAGTCCGGGCGGAACCATGGCCGGACCCCTTCCGGGGTTTCCACCTCCGCGTCGGCATAGAGAATGTCGGCGCCGGTTTCGACGAACAGCCGCAACGCGCGGTGCAGCGCGTCGGGCAGCAGCTGCGCGAAGGGATCGACGAAGGCCAGGATCTCGGGCTGGTCGGCCGGGCCCGGAAGCGTGGGCAAGCCGCCTCCGCCGATGATCCGATGGGCGGGGAGGGCGATCGGTGGATGGTTGCCTCCGCGCGCGAAGCCGCCGAAGCACATCCGCCAGAATTCATAATCGTGCCAGGGAATGGAGCAGGGATAGCGCGCTTCGACCTGTTGGATGTAGCGGTCGATGACACCGACCTGCACCATGATCCGCTGGGAGCTTTCGAGCGGCAGCGCGCGCATCATCGAATGGAGCACGGAGCGGGGGCCATGGGGGACAGCCATCGCCCGCACCGGGCTGCCTTTCAGGGCAACGTCGCCTTCGGCTTCGATGGTGACCAAGCGTTCCCGGCCATCGGCGAGTTCCGGCGGCAGATGAATTCTGAAAACATGCCTGCCGTTGCCGAAGCCGGCGTCGAGCAGGTCACCGCGGAATTCATCGGCTGTGGCCCACGCCACCACCGCGCCGTCCACGACCGCCTTGACGCGAAGCGGCCGGTCGGGTGCCGCCCGGTCCCAGCACCAGCCTTCCACCGCCAAGCCGTGGCTGTGCTCGACATAGCCCTCGACGGTCGGAGCCGTGGGCCGGGCCGGGCCGCGCGCTTCGCCGGGCAGCATGAAGAGGCTGTTGGCGACGCGCACGCGGGCCAGCTGCCTCTCGCCCAAAGGCAGTGGAATGCTGAACCCGTAGCCTCCGTCGCCGTGACCGGAGGCAGCCGGATCGTCCTGCGTCCGGTTGGCGGCGCCAATCGCCCTGACCGTGCCATCGACCAGAACTTCCAGCACGAGCCTCATGCCGGGCTGGCGCGGATTCCAGGCCCATCCGACGATGTTGCCGTTCCAATAGCCCTGAACACAGCCTTCAATCGTATCGATCATGCGCACCACGGCTGCCGACGGTTTCCGCCTCGGGGAAAGTATGGGACATCATACTCGACCGTAGGTTTGGCGCTTGAAAGCGGCGGACGATAGAGCTTTTTTCAAACGGCGCGCATTTTCCGGTTGAATTCTCCAGGCCGCCGCCGGGCATTCGGAAAATGGCTCGCGCGTTCTCTCTGCGCCATGGGCCGCGTTCCCGAAGGCCGCTGGGGACCGGCGAGCAAAAACGTTGAAGTCAGCGGCTGAACCGCGCATTCATGCAGAACTCCGCCATGGAGCCCCTTCGGCGTCGTGAAGGGGGGCGGCCAGGGCCACCCGGTCCGACCCGTGCTGCCCGGAGCACGCGCGGAACAGGTTTCGGAAACAGGAGCATGAGTTGAGCAAGGTTGCTTTGATCACCGGGGTCACGGGGCAGGACGGTGCCTATCTTGCCGAGCTTCTGTTGTCGAAGGGCTACGTCGTCCATGGCGTCAAGCGGCGCTCCTCCTCCTTCAACACGGAACGGGTGGAGAATCTGTACCGCGACATGCACGAGGAGGACGTCCGCTTCCGGATGCATTACGGCGACCTGACCGACGCGACGAACCTGATCCGCATCGTCCAGGAGGTCCAGCCGGACGAGATCTACAACCTTGCTGCCCAGAGCCATGTGCAGGTGAGCTTCGAGACGCCGGAATACACGGCGAATGCCGACGGGCTGGGGACGCTGCGCCTGCTGGAGGCGATCCGCATCCTGAAGCTGGAGGGCAAGACGCGCTTCTACCAGGCCTCCACGTCGGAGCTGTTCGGCAAGGCGCAGGAGACGCCGCAGCGGGAGACGACGTCCTTCTACCCGCGCAGCCCCTATGCGGTGGCCAAGCTCTACGCCTACTGGATCACGGTGAACTACCGCGAGGCCTACGGCTTCCACGCGTCCAACGGCATCCTGTTCAACCACGAGGGGCCGACCCGCGGCGAAACCTTCGTGACCCGCAAGATCACCCGCGCGGTCGCCGCCATCCAGTTCGGCCTTCAGAAGACGCTTTACCTCGGCAACCTGGACGCCAAGCGCGATTGGGGCCATGCCCGCGACTATGTCGAGGGGATGTGGCGCATCGTTCAGCAGGACCGGCCGGACGACTATGTGCTGGCCACCGGCGAGACCCACTCCATCCGTGAGTTCGTGGAGTTGGCCTTCGGCCATGTCGGCCGCCGGATCGAGTGGCGGGGGACGGGCGTGGACGAGAAGGGGATCGACGCCGACACGGGCGATGTGCTGATCGAGGTCGATCCGCGCTATTTCCGTCCGACCGAGGTGGACCTGCTGCTGGGCGACCCGTCCAAGGCGCGGGACAGGCTGGGCTGGACCTACACCACCAGCTTTGCCGACCTCGTCCGCGAGATGATGGAGAGCGACCTCGCCCGTTTCGGGCAGGACGATCCTGCCCGAAACGGGCGCGAAACCGGGCGCCGCTCCTGATCCTTAACGCGCCGTTCCCCCGGAGCGGTCCGGCGCGTTAAGGCTGTGAAGCCACTGACGAACGGAGTATACAAGCCGCCGTTCGGTTGGTTTCGTTCGGAGTTCGTGTGGTGTTGTCCAGAGCCTCCTCGCCGTGGCGCTGCCTGTGTGCGGTCGCGGCTTGCACCCAAGGCGCCTGCAATGACGAGTGAGAGCATGACTGCCCCCCAGATGCGCCGGCGAATCACGGATGTCTATGATTCCGGGGGGCGCGGCCAAGCGGAGCGGGCCTGGGAAGACCTGCTGGAGGGTGGCCGGCGTTGGCGGCTGTGGAGCAAGCTCGGCTGGCACGACATCCGCAAGCGCTACCGCCGCTCGGTGCTCGGGCCCTTCTGGCTGACTCTCAGCATGGCGGTCATGGTGGCCAGCCTTGGCCTCATCTACGGAACGCTGTTCAGGCTCGACCTGGAAAATTACCTGCCGTTCCTCGCCATCGGTCTGGCCACCTGGACCTTCATCGCGTCCTTCCTCAACGAAGGCTGCACGAGCTTCATCGATCTTGAACCGCTGATCAAGAACGTGCGCATCCCGATGTCGCTGCACATCCTGCGCGTGCTGTGGCGAAACCTGATCATCTACGCTCACAACATCGTCATCTTCGCGGTGGTGGCGGTGGTCTTCGGGATATGGCCGGGAGTCGGCGGCATCCTGCTCGCCGTCGCGGGGCTTGGACTCCTGCTGGTGAATGCCGGCTGGATCATGCTCCTGTGCGGCATGATCTGCACGCGCTTCCGTGACGTGCCGCCCATCGTCGCCAGCGTGATCCAACTCCTGTTCTTCGTGACCCCGGTGATGTGGAAGCCGGAGCTGCTGGGCGACCGGCGTTACCTGATGGCGCTCAACCCCTTGTATCATCTGATCGAGGTCATCCGGGCGCCTCTGCTCGGCCAGCTTCCAGGCTGGGAGAACTGGGCGGTCGGCCTGCTGTTCGCCGCGGCCGGCTGGGCCTTCACCTTCGCCGTCTTCGCCCGTTTCCGCAAACGCATCGCCTACTGGCTCTGATGGCTTCGATACATCTGAACGACGTCTCGGTCGATTTCGTGCTTTACCAGGGAAGCGCGCGCTCCCTGAAGAAGACCCTGCTGCGCTCCTCCACCAGCGGCGTGCTGAAGCACGATGCCCATCACCGGGTCACCGTGAAGGCGTTGAGCGATTTCTCGCTGACTCTGGAACATGGCGACCGGGTGGGGCTGATCGGCGGCAACGGCGCCGGCAAGACGACGCTGTTGCGCGTGCTTGCCGGCGTCTACGAGCCAACGGCCGGGCGCATCCGTGTCGACGGGCGCGTCACGCCGCTGTTCGACATTGGCCTCGGCCTCGACATGGACGCGTCGGGCTACGACAACATCCGGATGCGGGCGGCCTATTTCGGCATCGATGCCGACGAGGTGGAGCGGAAGATGGACGACATCGCCGCCTTCACCGAACTGGGCGATTATCTCGACCTGCCGGTCCGCACCTATTCGGCGGGCATGACGCTCCGCCTCGCCTTTGCCGCGGCGACCTCCGTCGATCCGGAGATCCTGCTGATGGACGAGTGGCTCGCCGTCAGCGACACGAAGTTCCTGGAGAAGGCCCAGCGCCGGGCCGAGGGTTTCGTGAACCGATCCAGCATCATGGTCGTCGCCTCCCATGTCGAGGACGTGCTGAAGCGTTTGTGCAACAAGCTGCTTTGGCTCGAACGCGGCACCATCCAGCGCTTCGGGCCGGTCGATGAGGTTCTGGCAGCCTATCACGCCCAGAACGCCGAGGGGCTTTCGTAAAAGAATTTTGCTCAACCGTTACATTCAGAAGGCGGGATGCATGACCACGGGCGCGGATTTTTCCCTGGCTGGCAAGCGGGTCTGGGTTGCGGGGCATCGCGGCATGGCGGGGTCGGCCATCGTCCGCCGGCTGGAGCGGGAACCGTGCGACATCCTGACGGTCGGCCGTGACCGCGTCGACCTGAGCCGCCAAGCCGAGGTCGAAGACTGGATGGCTGAAGCGCGGCCGGATGTCGTGTTCCTGGCCGCGGCACTGGTCGGGGGCATCCATGCCAACAACAGCCGTCCGGCCGAATTCCTCTACGAGAACCTCGCGATCGAGACCAACGTCATCCACGCCGCCAAACGGGTGGGGGTGCGCAAGCTCGTGTTCCTCGGCTCCTCCTGCATCTATCCCCGGCTGGCGTCGCAGCCGATGCGCGAGGAGGCGCTGCTCACCGGCCCACTGGAGCCGACCAACGAGTGGTACGCGGTCGCCAAGATCGCCGGCATCAAGATGTGTCAAGCCTACCGCCGGCAGTACGGCTGCGATTTCATCGCGGCGATGCCAACCAATCTCTACGGCTACGGCGACAACTTCGACATCGCCCAGGGCCATGTCGCCGCCGCCCTGATGGTCCGCATCCACCGAGCCAAGGAGGAGGGGGCCGACAGCGTCGAGCTGTGGGGCGACGGCAGCCCGCTGCGCGAGTTCCTGTTCGTCGAGGATCTGGCTGACGGGCTGGTCTTCCTGACGAAACACTATTCGGGTGAAGCGCACGTCAACCTCGGGTCCGGTCACGAATTGTCCATCCGTGAACTGGCCGAACTGCTGGGCTCGGTGATCGGCTACCGGGGAGATTTCCGCTTTGACACCTCCAAACCGAACGGCGCTCCCCGCAAGATCATGGACGGCAGCCGGCTCCAGGCCATGGGCTGGAGCGCGCCGACCAGCCTGCGCGACGGCTTCGAGCGGACCTACCGCTGGTATGTGGAAAATTTGAGATCTGGAACTCTGCGCGGCCTTCCAGACAACCGCTGAGCGCGTAGCGGACCCGCGGGAACCCATGATGCGGGTGGCGCAGGCCGCAATTTGATCCTCGCCCGATCCAACGAATTCCCTGATAAACCGGGGTACACGGTGTGTTCGGAAGGAGTGGCCTATGCCAAGTGGCGCCATCAACAAATGGTCATAAGCGCAACTTTGAGGGCTTTCCCCCTCCGGGTTCGCTCGAATTGAGCTACACAAGTGCGGTGCTTGAGTCCGATGTAGGTGGTACAGTACAGTCCCACCTCCGGATGAGCCGCCGGTCCAGCCACCGGAACTGCGGCTGGTAACGACGAGCGACTGGAACACAGGGGCCAGATGCAGAGCAAGACCGACATCGATCCGCAAGCCGCCTCAGCCGAGGCGCCGCGGGCCACCAGCCTCCACGCGCTCGCCATTGTTGCGCGCCACCACGGGCTGCATCTTTCGGTCGACCAGATGAGGCGCGACTACGCCATCGAAAACGGCGAGCCGCCCACCGGGCTGCTGCTGAAGATCGCCGAGGAGAGCGGCCTGACCGTCCGGTCCACGACGTTGCGCTGGAAGCACCTGGCGCGCCTGGAGAAGGCGCTGCCGGTTCTGCTCCGCCTGCGCGACGGCAGCACCATGGTCCTGGTTTCCTTCCGCAAGGACGGCGGCGCCCCGGCCGCCATGCTGCAGGATCCGCTGAGCGCCGACCAAGCTTGCATCGCCGTGGACGAGCTGCGGCTCAGCTCCGTGTGGGACGGCGACGCTATCTTCGTCAAGCGCCGCCACCGGATCAGCGACCAGGAGCGGCCATTCGGTTTTGGCTGGATGATCGGTCAGATCCTGCGCGAGAAGCGGATCTTCCGGGACATCGGCGTCTCCGCCTTCGTTCTCAGCCTGTTCGCGCTGGTCCCGCCGATGGTCTTCATGGTCATCCTGGACCGCGTGCTGGTCCACCAGCGCCTGTCCACGCTTTACGTGCTGGTGGGGATCATCCTCTTCGTGCTGCTGTTCGACACCGTCTTCGGCTATCTGCGCCGCTATCTGGTGGCGATCGGCACGGCCAAGGTGGATGCAAGGCTCAGCACCTACATCTTCGACCGGACGATCGGCCTGCCGATCGACTTCTTCGAGCGCACGCCGACCGGCGTGATCTCCTACAAGCTCAACGAAGTCTGGCGCATCCGCGGCTTCCTGACCGGCCAGCTGTTCGGGACGCTGCTCGACAGCATGACGCTCATCGTCCTGATCCCGGCCATGTTCATCATGAGCCCGCTGCTCGCCTTCCTGGTGTTGGGCGTGGCGTTCCTGATGTGCTTGGTGGTGGCCATCTACATCGGTCCGCTGGCGCGGGCCTATGGCGAGGTGATCAAGGCGGAGCAGCGCAAGGGCTCCTTCATGATCGAGGTGCTGCACGGCGCCCGCACGGTCAAGTCGCTGGCGCTGGAAGGGCGCAAGCGTTTCGACTGGGACGTGCGTGTGGCCGAGGCGGTGCGCGCCAACACGAAGATGCAGCTGCTTTCCAACCAGCCGCAGACCATCCTGCAGCCTCTGGAGAAGCTGATCTATTCCGGAACGCTGGCGGTTGGCGCCTATCTGGCCCTCAGCGACGGCGGCTCCGCCTACGGCGGCATGCTGGTCGCCTTCAGCATGATCGCCAGCCGCGCGACGCAGCCCTTCGTCCAGATCGCCTCGCTCATGCAGCAGTTCCAGGAGGTCCGCGGCGCCGTCGCCCAGGTGGCCTCGGTGGTCAACCAGCCGCAGGAGCAGGGGTTGGGGCGGCAGGGCGTCCGCCCGGTGATCAAGGGCGACCTCAGCTTCTCCGAGGTGCGCTTCCGTTACCCCGGCTCGCAGAACCCGGCGCTCGACAACATCTCCTTCGACGTCAAGTCCGGCCAGGTCATCGGCATCATGGGACGGTCCGGGTCGGGCAAGACCACGGTCACCCGCGTGCTTCAAGGCCTTCATCAGAACTACGAAGGCCTGGTCAAGATCGACGGCGTTGACCTGCGCGAGATCGACCTCACCCACCTGCGCTCCAACCTGGGCGTGGTGCTGCAGGACAACTTCCTGTTCAACGGGACCATCCGCGAGAACATCATGGCGGCCAACCGCAGCGCCTCGCTGGAGGAGGTGATGCGGGCGGCCCGGCTTGCCGGCGCGGAGGAGTTCATCGAACGCCTGCCGCGCGGCTACGAGACGATGATCGAGGAGGGCTCGGCCAACCTGTCGGGCGGTCAGCGTCAGCGCATCGCCATCGCCCGCGCGCTGCTGGTCGACCCGTCGGTCCTGATCCTCGACGAGGCGACCAGCGCGCTCGACCCCGACAGCGAGGCGATCATCAACAACAACCTGACGCGCATCGCCCAGGGCCGGACGATGATCGTCATTTCGCACCGTCTCGCCTCGCTGGTGAACTGCGACCAGATCATCGTGATGGAGCGCGGCAAGCTCTACGACATGGGCAAGCACGACGAGCTGCTCCAGCGTTGCGACGTCTATCGGCATCTTTGGTTCCAGCAGAACCGCCACCTTTCCCCGGGAAGCACTCATGACCGCGCTCCTCTTACGCCGGCCGCAAACTCCTGATCGGGCTGCCGAGCAGGTCATCAACGATTTCCAGGGCGAAACTGCGGAGATCACCGGCCGGCCCGAGCCCGTCGTGGCGCGGGCCGTCGTCTGGACGCTGGCCGCCATGGTCGCCCTGTTCATCACCCTGGCGTCGGTGACCAAGCTCGACCGGGTGGTGACCTCGACGGGGCGCATCGTGTCCCAGTCGCCGACCATCGTCGTGCAGCCGCTGGAAATCTCGATCATCCGCAGCCTGAACGTCCGCGCCGGAGAGACCGTGCGGCGCGGGCAGGTGCTGGCCACGCTCGACCCGACCTTCTCGTCGGCCGACGTCGCCCAGCTCGGGCGGCAGGTCTCCAAGCTGACCGCCGAGATCGCCCGCATGCAGGCGGAGGCCCGGAACGAGGCTTTCACGGCCGGCGGCAACGATCCGGACCGGCTGCTCCAGGAATCGATCTGGCGCTACCGCCAAGCGGAGTACACGGCCAAGCTGGCGAACTTCGAGCAGCGCATGGCCACCCTCCAGGCGACGATCAAGAGCAACCAGACGGACGCCGAGCATTTCCGCTCCCGCCTGAAGATCGTCGGTGAGATCGAGACGATGCGGCAGACGCTGGAGAAGAACCAGACCGGCAGCCGCCTCAACTCCCTGATCGCCAGCGACACCCGGGTGGAGACCGAGCGCAACCTCGGCAACAGCGAGAACACCATCCGCACGGCCTCCCACGACCTGGAAGCGATGCGTGCCGAACGCGAGGTCTATATCCAGCAATGGCGCAGCAGCCTGCTGACCGACCTGTCGACCCGCCAGATCGACCTGGAGCGCGCCCGCGAGGAGCTGGCGAAGGCCCAGCGGCGCCGGGAACTCGTCGAGCTGCGTGCCGTGGACGACGCCGTGGTGCTGGAGGTCGGGAAGTACTCCGTCGGTTCGGTGGTCGAGCAGGCCCAGCCGATCTACACTCTGATGCCGCTGAACGCGCAGCTGGAGGTGGAGGTGGAGATCGCCGGCATCGATCAAGGCTTCGTCAAGCCCGGCGATCAGGTGCAGGTCAAGCTCGACGCCTACCGCTACGTCGAGCACGGAATGGCCAAGGGCGTGGTGAAGACGATCAGCGAGGACTCCTTCACCAAGCGCGAGGACCAGTCGCAGGTGCAGCGTCCCTTCTACCGGGCGCGGATCGAGCTGACCGACGTCACGCTGCGCGACGTGCCGGCCGATTTCCGTCTGGTTCCCGGGATGCCGCTGGTGGCCGACATCGTGGTCGGCGAGCGGACCATCATGTCCTATCTGGTCGAAGGGGCGCTGAGAAACGGTTCGGAAGGCATGCGCGAGCCCTGAGGGCCGCGCCGGCTGCAAGGAAAGGGTGTGGAGGCCGATGCGCAAGCTCATCGAGGCCGCGGGGCGGCTGTTCGGCGCCGCTTCGCCGGACGACCAGTACGCCAAGGGCCTGAAGGCGCTGGAGCGCGAGGACTACAAGGCGGCCCTGGAGTCCTGGCTTCCGGCGGCCAGGGCCGGTCATGCGGGTGCCCAGAACCAGATCGGCCGCCTGTACGACCTCGGCAAAGGCGTGGTGCGCAACGCCGTTGACGCGGTCGGCTGGTACCGGCAGGCGGCCGACAACGGCCATGGCGACGCCCAGGCGCGGCTGGCCGAAATCTATTACTACGGCTGCGACGCGCCGAAGGGGATCACCCCGACCGACGAGACACTGTCGCTTCTCTTCCCCAACGGCCTGAAGATCGAGCAGGACTACAAGGAGGCGCTGCGCTGGGCGCGCGCCGCCGCCGAACAGGGCGTCGTGGGCGCGCAGGCCATGCTCGGCTACATGCACGCCTCGGGTTTCGGCATCACCCCGGATTACGCCGAGGCGGAGCGCTGGTACCGAGTCGCCGCCGAGCAGGGGAACGCGGCGGCCCAACTCGGGCTGGGGACGTTGCTGGCCGGCGGCTATGGCGGGAAGTCGGACCCCGAAGCCGCGCACCAGTGGTTCTGCAAGGCGGCCGATCAGAAGAACGTGATGGCCTGGTACTATCTCGGCACCCAGTACGCTTCCGGGATCGGGGTGTCGCAGGACCTTGCCGAGGCGGTCTCCTGGTTCCGCCGCGCCGCCGAGGCGGGCGCCGCAGCGGCGCAGCGGGCGCTCGGCCTGCTGTACGCGCGTGGCGGCGGCGTGGCGGCCGATCCGCACGCGGCCGAAACCTGGCTGCGCAAGGCGGCGGTCCAGGGCGACACCGAGGCGATGCTGCATCTCGGCCACCTGAACAGCCGGGGAGCGGGGATGCAGCCAAACCTGTTTGACGCTGCGATCTGGTACCGGGCGGCGGCGGAGATGGGGCATCGCGAGGCGCAGAAGATCATCGCGCAGATGTATTTCGCCGGATCCGGTGTGCCGCGCGACGAGATGGAGGCGGTCCGCTGGCTGGAGCGCGCCGCCGGCCAGGGCGACCCGCAGGCACAACTGCGCATCGGCGCGCTCTACGCCGAAGGGCGCGGAGTGGTGCGCGACTACGACCGGGCGCTCGACTGGTTCCGCCGGGCGGCCGAGCAGGGCAACAGCGACGCGGTCTACAACATCGGCACGCTGCACAGCCTCGGCCTTGGTGTCCCGCGTGACCCGGCGGGCGCCCTGGCCTGGTACGAGCGGGCGGCCGAGCAGGGCAGCGTGCTCGCCCAGTTCCGGCTTGGCACGATGTTCGCCGCGGGCGACGGGGTGCCGCAGGACTACACGCGCGCCGCGTTCTGGTCGCGCAAGGCCGCTGAGCAGGGTCATGTCGGCGCCATGATCAATCTGGGCCGCTTCTGCATGCAGGGGCTTGGGATGGAGCGCGACATTGAGGAAGCGCTCCGCTGGCTGACCCCGGCCGCCGAGCATAAGGAGCCTTCCGCCATGACGGCGCTCGGCGAACTGCACGGCCATTGGAGCGAGCAGAAGGATTTCGCCCGCGCCCGCGGCTGGCTGGAACGCGCGGCGGCCCTTGGGGATGAGCGGGCCAAGCTGCTGTTGCAGCGGCTTCCCCCCACCGATCCGTCCGACGACCCGACGGCCGGCCCGAGCGAGAGCCCGCTCGAAATCCAAGCCCCCGGCCATCTCCGCGCGGTCCGCGAGGGGTGACGCCGCCCGGTCGGCTCAGCTCGCCCCTGGCTCAGCTTACCAGGGTGACGCCCCGTCCGGCGTTCCCGTAAGGGGCGGGCAGACCGACGGCCATGCGGCGGTGGATCTCCCCGGTCTCGGGAAGGGCCACCGGCCCCAGGTCGGCGTAGCCCAGGGCGCGGTAGAGCGCGAGAGCGCGGGCGTTGTGCGGCAGGACCGCCAGTTCCAGCCGCGCGCAGCGCCCAGCGGCCCAGCGATGCGCGGCCAGCATGAGCTGTCGGCCGAGGCCGAGGCCGCGGACGTCCGGGTGCAGCTCGATGCCGAGGGTGAGGGCGGCCGAGTCCGGGAGAGCGGGCCAACCGGGGCCGATCCGAACGTGACCGACGATGCGGTCCCCCCGTTCCGCGATCAGCCAGCAACGGTCGGTCCCGCCGTCGCCGTCCCCCGCGCCGGCCAGCCAAGTCTGGAGATCCGCCGCGCCGGGAACCGCGGTGTCGACACACCCGCCGTTCAGCCGGACCATGCCGGCCAGGAAGCCGCGCAAGCGCTCCAGATCCCCGTCCGTCGTCCGGACGTCCCGCAGGGTGACGAGACCGAGCGCGACGATGACCCGCCGCGGGGTGCCGCGCAGCCGGGCGGCGGGGAAATCCGGCAGACGCACGTCCACCAGAGGCTCCCGTTCCGCCAGGGCCTCGGGCAGCGGCACGGTGAAGCCATGGCGCCCATCCCCCTTGCCGGCGGCCTCCAGGTCGGGGCGGTGCCGGTCGGCCATGGCTTCGACCCGCAAGGGGGACTCGCCGAACAGGACCTCCACGCGCAGGCGCCGGCCCGGTTCCACCGGCAGCCATACCCAGCCGGTCACGTGGGGACCAACGAGGTCGAGGCAGCCTTCGGGCTTGATGGTCATGGCACGGCCCTCTGTATCCGGCTGGTGCCGGCCCGCCCTACGCTTCCCGCGCGGCGAGCGGCTCGACCGTGCGCAGAAGGCCGAACTTCATCAGGTGGACGAGGCTGCGCAGCAGCAGAAGCTGGCGCTCCGGCGGCACCAGGGCCGCGAGTTCGTCCACCGCCCGGCCCGGCGGGTCCAGGGCGTCCAGCGCCAGGACGAGATCGGCCGTCGGGGACAGGATGCCGCGCGCCGGGGAGTTCAGCGGGTCGGCGTGCAGCACCGCCAGGGCGTCGCTGACGGCCGCCCGCGAAGCGCCGTCGGCGCGCACCAGCCGCAAACCCGGCTCCAGCACGCGCGTCGGGTAGCTCTGGAACATGCGCAGCGGATCGGGGCGCAGCGGGTTGCCGTCCTCCTCGGGGGGGCGCGGCGCGCGCTCCGGCGCGTGACGGCGGATATCGGCCAACTGGCGCCAGACATCCAGATACTGCGGGATGATCGCCCGCCAGTCGAACAGGGCGACGGCGCGGGCGCGACCGGCCTCGCCCATCCGGCGGCGCAGATCCGCGTCCGCGGCCAGCCGCGCGTAGGCGCCGGCCGCCGCCTGCACGTCCACGGCGCTGACCTGCGAGGTGCGGCCGATGTAGTGATCATAATTGTCCAGCCCGGCGGCGTAGCGGTCGGCCAGGTCGGCGGCGGCGCCCGGCGGCGGCAGGACGGTCGGCACGCGGAAGCCGTCCACGCCGTCGCGCACCGTCTCGCGGTAGCCGTTCCAGTCGGTGACCACGCAGGGCAGCCCGGCGGCCATCGCCTCCACCGGGGTGATGCCAAAGGTTTCCTGGATGTTGTCCACCAGCGAGGTGAACAGGTCTGCGGCGGCCCAGACGCGGGTCCGCACCTCCGGCTTGCGGCCGTCCAGGAAGATGGCGTTGACGCTGGGGCAGTAGCGCCGCGCCCCCGCGGCGAAGGCGGCGGCGATGGCGTCGTTGCCGAACCAGCCGGCCTGGATCAGGTGAATCCGCTTGCCGGTGAGGCGGGCGGCCTGTTCCAGCGCCAGATACATGGGCAGCGGGTGCGCCTTGGCGTGGAAGCTCAGGCGGCCCATGAACAGCACCGCCACATCGTCGGCGCCGATGCCGAGCGCCGCGCGTTCCGCCGCGCGCACCGACGGGTCGAAGCGGAAGGCGTCGGTGTCCACGCCCAACGGGACCACCGGCAGGTTCGGCATCGGCACTTCGGCGGCGCCCAGGCGGTCGCGCAGATACGCCGCGTAGGGGCGCAGGACGGCCTCCACCGACGCGCGCGCCGCCTGGGAGGTGCAGATCACCGCGTCCCAGGATTGCAGCGGCGCGGTCGCCAAGGCGCCCAGATTCTCCGGGGTTTCCGACGTGGTGTGGGTGATGCCGCACAGGCTGTAGCCGCGCTGGTCGCGGGAGCGCCGGCGCCAGGCGTAATGATCGATGCCCGGTCCCGGCACGAACAGACAACCGACTCCGGCGAGCCTCGACGGCTCCGACGTGGGGTAGAGCGCCACGCGCCGCCCCGGGGCATGGCGTGCGGCGAGATCGGTGAACAGGTGGGCCAGATCCGGCCGGTCGATGTGGCAGGCGAAGCTGTCCAGCCCCGAATGCCGGAAGAAGCCGATGAGGAAGGACTCCCCGGCGACGTGGCGACCCTTCAGGTCGGCCCTTGCGGTCTCGTAGCCCTCGGGGTGGAAGTAGATGGCGGCGTTGGACACGGGCTACGGACGTCCTGGATGGTGCGACGGGGCGGGGCGGCGGAGCGTGGATGCCAGCTGGAGAGTAGCGGGACCACCCGCCCCGGGCAACGCGCCTGAACGCCGCGCCCGACGACGCTACCCGTTCAGCCAGAGCGCGAGGTAGCCGTTGCCCTGCACGGTACCGGGCATCGTCGCGACCGCCCCGACCGTCTTGCCGGTGAGCGTCAGGCTGGCGTCGATGCGCCCGTCGCCGTCGATGTCGATCTGGGCGGTGGCGCCCTTGTAGCCGTCGGCCCCGTTCATCTCCGCCCATGACAGGGTTGATCGGCCGTCCTGCCAGCCCCAAACGGTCACCGTCTCACCCATCTCCAGGTCCGTCACGGTGGACCAGACCGGCGCCCCCGCGCGCCCGTCGACGAAGAAGGTGTCCCGGCCCGCCCCGCCGGTCAGGAAGTTCGACCCCGTACCGCCGTCCAGCACGTCGTCGCCGGCCCCGCCGTCGATGGCGTCGTCGCCGCCCAGGCCGTTGATGAAGTCGTTGCCGGCGCTGCCGGCGATGGCCTCGCCGGCAGCGCTGCCGATCCATTGCCACTGCAGGGAGGACAGGGGACCGGAATAGGACGAGGCTTCCTGAAGGATGCTCTTGCCGGTCGCGCTTTCGGCCACCGCGTAGAAGGTGGTGGGCACGGTCCCGGCCTGGGCGTCGGGGTTGAGGGCCAGGGTCATGTCGCCGAAGGACAGCCGTTCGATGCTGCGCAGGGTGGTCGTTCCCTGGGAACTGGTCACGGTCACCGCACCGTCGCCGGTGTGCAGGATGCTGTAGGCTTCGGGCGGATTTTCGAACAGGGCGGTGTCGATCCCCTCGCCGCCGTCCAGCGTGTCGTTGCCGCCACCGCCGATCAGCGTGTCGTTGCCGGCGCCGCCGATGAGGAGGTTGTCGCGCTCGTTGCCGATCAGCAGGTCGTTGCCCGATCCGCCGACCGCGTTCTCGATCCAACAGTCGTAGGCGATGCCGAGCGTCCGCCTCTCCAGCAGGAAGCCCGACGACCAGGCCGGCCCCAGGTCGCTGTAATGGCCGGGGCGCAGGTCGATCCGCGCGTCGGTCGTCTGGTTGGCCCAGCTGATGGTGTCGTTGCCGCCGGCGTCCCAGATGGTCTCATAGATCGCCTGGCCCGGCGCCCAGGAATAGACGGTGTCGCCGGCGTTGGTCGCCATGTTGGCGCCGTACAGGTACTGGATCGCCCGGATGTCGTTGATCATCGGCGTGGTGGCGAATCGGTCCTGCCAGTACCCCATCGTCGGCGAGGCCCCGACGAAGGACTTGTAGCTCATCACGCTGTAGAGCTGGCTGTCGATGGCGGTGGGCGCCTCCGGGAAGCCGGCCCCGCCGTCCTCGTGCGTGTGCTTCAGGCCGAGCGCGTGGCCGATCTCATGCATGGCGGTCAGGTAGGCGTAGGAGCCGCTGCTCCAGGACAGGGAGGGATCGGCGAAGGTGCTGCCGAACCAGACGTCCCCCCCTTCGGGCAGATCGCCCGTGGTCATGATCGTGTAGGCGACCGCGGGCGATGCGCTGCCGCCGATGCGCAAGTCGCCGCAGGAGGCGGCCGTGTCGGCGACCTCGGTGCAGGCGATGTTCGCCACCGCGCTCCAACTCCCGATGGCTTGGCGGATCGCCCCCTGGGCCGTGCCGGACAGCGTCCAGACGCTGGCCGGGTCCGGCGTCGCATAGCCGTCGCGGTAGGCGGAGAGCCCCGCCACGCCGAAGGAATAAGTCAGGGAAACACCGGTGCCGGGCGTGCCGTCCGCCCCCCATTTGTAACCCCACAACAGGGAATCAATGGCGATGCTACCGCTCGCGACAATCCCGGACACGGGATACGCGTAATCAATTGCGCTCATCGCTCAATATCCTGAAATGAAGATGGACCGCGCGGAGCGGATTGGTCTTCATTTCAGGATGGATGCGAGGCAGACAATTATTCGAATGAGCGGCTACCCAGAAGCATTCGCCGCCATAAGGAGAGCGTTAAAGCGGTATTATTTCGCTTCTTTTTCGAGGTGTAGCGGCGCATGGATGTAGCCCCGCCGGATCGCGCAAACCATCGGTGTGCGCCGGGTTGTCCGTGGAGGCAACCGGCCGCGCAGGGGAGCGCAAAGGGAACAGCGGATCGGATGAGCTTCGCATGAAGGCGGCGCCCCGGTCGCGTCCGCGGCATCTCCGCATCACTCATCCGCTTGGCAGTGCGCCCGGATACTCTCACTCGAATGTGCGGCGACCGCCCGGATGCGACGGCCGGGCGGACGGATGGGGTGTCCCGACGGGCCGGGGCGGCTTGCGCGCCGCGTCAGACGAAGGCGTTCTCGACCAGCTCGCACAGCATGTGGCCGGCGGCGATGTGCATTTCCTGGATACGCGGGGTGTCGGAGGAGGGAACGCACAGGCAGACGTCGCACAACCCCTTCATCCGCCCGCCTCCGGCGCCAGTCAGGCCGACGGTGCGCAGGCCGAGGGCGCGCGCCGCCTCCAGGGCGGCGACCACGTTGCGGCTGTTGCCGCTGGTCGAGATGCCGACGAGCACGTCGCCAGCCCGTCCAAGCCCGCGCACCTGCCGCGCGAAGACCTCGTCGTAGGAGTAGTCGTTGGCGATGGCCGTCAGGGCGGATGTGTCGACCGTCAGCGCCACCGCCGCCAGCGGGGGCCGGTCGCGCAGGTAGCGTCCGGTGAGCTCCGCCGCCAGATGCTGGGCGTCGGCCGCCGAACCGCCGTTGCCGCAGAACAGCACCTTGCCGCCCGCCCGCAGGCCGTCGATCATCACAACGGCGGCGGCCGCGATGGAGTCCGCCTGCTCGGCGAAGGCAACGAAGTTGCGGGACGTCTCGAGAAAAGCATCGCGGACGCGGTCGGCGGGGTTGGTCATGAGGGCTTCCTGGAAACGTCGAGAGGGCGGGTCCTTCGTCCCGCACCATACGATGGGGGCGCCCGGCGGCGCCATCCCGCTCTTTTCCGCCATCCTTGGCGGGTGGCCTTGGCGGGTGGCCGTGTGGCAGCCCCCCGGTGCATCGAAAGGAATGCTCAAAGAAGTCCGGTGCGCCGCCACGCCGGCAGCTTCCGGTTCAGCAGGTCGGGCAGCACCACGGCGAGCCGGTCCCGCATGGCTTCGCGACCGGTGACCGGACTGCCGTCCTCGGCCAGCACGGACCGCCCGAATCCCTCCAGCGTTCCGGCCACGAAGCCGCCGAGCGCCTGGACGTCCAGCGGCTGGCCGTCCCATTGGCCGGTCAGCAGGCCGGCCAGGACGAGGCGTTCCAGCGAGTCCGCCGCGACGCCTTGCCCGACGACCGGCGCGGCCAGATGGAACAGCGACTCATCCAGCCCCATGCGCCGGGCCACCGCCCGGTTCAGCCGCCCGGCCGCCGCCCGGCCTTCTTCCGGCGCGTCCACCAGGGGGTGCGCCTGGTTGGAGGACACCAGCAGCGCCAGGAAGCGCGACAGCGTGCCGAAATCGTGCCGGGCCATTTCCGGCATCGCGGCGATCTCGCCCAGGCTCGGCGTTCCGGCGGCGAGCGCGTCGAGGATCGGCAGTCCGAGCGACGGGTCGTGGCGCAACTCGCCCAGCGGCACCGGGATCGCCAGGCTGGCGTCCTCGCGCGGGACCAGAAGCGTGAAGCGCCGTTGCCGCAGGGCCGCCTCGGTCTCCGCCGGCGGCATCGGGTCCGGACCGCGCACGAAGACGTCGCGGCGGAACACTTGGTTCACCGCGAAGTCGCGCACCGTCTGGGCCAGCGTCGGGTCGGCGATCTCCGCCAGGATGGCGCGCAGTTCCGCGCGCACCGCGAGGTCGTCGAAATTCTGCGGGATGGTCGCCGAACCGGCGTAGCCGAGCTTGGCGCGGGCCAGATCCTTGGCCACCTGGGCGTGGCCCAGCGGTTCCCAATGGCTGTTGAGATATTCGTGGCTGAGATAGCGGCGGTCCTGCCCCGCCATCATGCCGAGATGCTGCCCGGCCGCGCTGTTCACCGCGAAGTAGCCGGCCCCGGCCTCGCTCAGCCGGTTGAGGAAGCCCAGCGCCGCGTCGAACTGGCGGTCGCTGCGTCCCGGATTGGCCGCCGCGTGCGCCAGGATCAGCTTCTGCAGGGGCATCAGCGGCGCCCAGCCCGGCTGGCTGTTGTAGCTGAGATAGACCAGACCGCCCGGTTTCAGCATCCGCTCCAGGATGTCCACCACCGCCTGGCGGTTCTCCGGGCTGATCCAGCTGTAGACGCCGTGCAGGGCGATGATGTCGAACCCCTCGCCGGCCCTCGTCTCCTCGCCGGGAAGGTCGCCGGCGGCCACCTGCTGGAAGCTGCGCTCGTGAAAGGCGACGTTGGCGAGTTCCGCCTCCTCGGCCAGGCGGCGGGCGCCCGCGATGTGCAGCGGGTTGAAGTCGATGCCGGTGAAGCGCCCCTGCGGGTGGGTCGCGGCCAGGATGTTCAGGGTCATTCCCTGGCCGCAGCCCAGCTCGCAATAGCGGAAGGGCCGGTCGGTGCGCGGCGGCCGGATGCCGTTCAGCAGGCAGACGTAGGAGAGATAGCCGGGGGCCAGCTCCCGGTAGGCGCCGTGGGTGTAGGCGATGTCGGCGTTGTACCCGTCGCTCCAGCCACTCATGCCGGTGTCCTTTCCGGGAGTCGTCCGTTGGCAGCTGTTCTGTGGGACGGGGTCCGGCCGGCGATCAGGTCGTCGGTCAGGGCGAGGAAGCGGGGCAGGGTGACGGTGTGCAGGTCGTAATGCTCCACCGCGGTCCGCCGCGCCCGGTCGCGCAGCGCCTGCATCCGGTCGGGGTGCTCGAACACCTCGTCGATGCGCTCGGCCAGCCCGGCGCCGTCGAAGAAGTCCACCAGAAGCCCGTTCTGCCGGTCGCGCAGCACCTCCTCGACCGGGATGGTGGAGGAGCCGATGACCAGGCAGCCCGCGGCCATGGCCTCCAGGAAGGACCAGGACAGGACGAAGGGGTAGGTGAGGTAGACGTGGGCCGAGGAGATCCGCAGGATGGTCAGGAAGCTGGGGTAGGGCACCTTGCCGAGAAAATGCACCCGCTCCCGGTCGATGCCGGCCCCGACCTCGTCGAGCAGGATGTCGCGGTAGCTCCGGCCACCGGGGGCGGCATGGCCGTAGCTGACCTCGTCGCCGCCGACGATCAGCACATGGGCCTTGGGCCGTCGCCGGAGGATGTCCGGCAGGGCGCGCATGAAGACGTGGAAGCCGCGGTAAGGCTCCAGGTTGCGGGCGACGTAGGTGACCACCTCGTCCTTGCGCGTCAGCGTCAGGCCCGAGGGCAGTCGCAGCCATGCGTCCGGTTCCGGCCGCACGATGCTGGTGTCGACGCCCTCGTGGATGACGCTGATGCGGGACCGCATGTAGTCGGGGTAGAGCGACCACTGCCAGCCGGTCGGGGTGTGACCCCAGTCGGCGGCCTCGAAGCCCAGCGTGTTGATCGCGTTCTTGGTGCGCACCCGCGGGCCGTCGTTCAGGCTGACCGGCAAGGACGGGTCGAAGCCGATGTCGGCCCCGGCCAGATGGTAGAAGAACTCGAAATAGGCGAGCAGCGGCACGTCCGGCCAGACGTCCTTCATATACAGCGTCTCGCCCCAGCCGTTGTGGCCGATCATGATGTCGGGGCGGAAGCCCTCGGCCTGCAGGCGCCGGCAGACCTCGTAGACGCCCTGCCCGTAGATGACCGCCTGCTCCAGCTCCTGGAGATAATGGTGGGTCGACGGCCGCGCCGCGCGGAAGGGCTGGTAGGTCGCGCGCTCCACCCCGGGAATCTGCGTGGGGCTCTCATGCGAGATGAAGACCACGCGGTTGCCGGGCTGCGCCGCCAGATGCTGGACGATGTGCTGGTACTGGCCCGGAAAGTTCTGGTGGACGAAGAGATAATTCATTGCGCGTCGCCGATTCCGCAGAAGGCCCGTCGCGGGCCGAGTCACGTTGCACGTCCTGTTGCCCCGCGGCCCGTCAGGCCGTCGGGAAGTCCCACGCGGCGCTGTCCAGCGCGTTCGCCGGCGCCGGCGGCCGGTACGCCCGCACCCGCAGTTCGTAGGCCTCTTCGAGGCGCCAGATGATGACGGGCCCGAAGCCGATGTCGCGCAGCGCCGTCTCCAGCATGCGCGGCGTGAAACCGGTACGGTGGGCCATGAAGCGGTCGCCGGCGGCAAGCGCCGGCCCGAAGCCGTAGACGACGTCGAGGGGGAAGACCGGCCCGGCCCCGGACTGGTAGAGCGGCTCGTCGATGTGGTCCGCGGCGATCCGCCGTGCAACCGCCTGAAGGTCGGGGACGGCCAGCAGCAGGCAACCGCCCGGCCGCAGCACGCGCAGGAACTCCCGCAGGGCCAGGGGCACCTCGTGGGGATCGAGGTGCTCCAGGTTGTGCGACGACCAGACGGCGTCGATCGATCCGTCCGCGACCGCCGTCATGTCGGTCATCGACGCGACGATGTCGGGGTCGGCCTTCGGGTTGATGTCGAGCCGCAGTTCCCGCCACCCTTCCACCGGAAAGACGGTGCCGATGATGGAGATGGCCCGCGGACCGCAGCCGACGTTGAGCACGGTCCTGGGCGCGGACGTCGCCGCCGGCGGGGTGTCGGGCATCTCCGGATGGAGCATCAGCCTGGAACCGCTCCCGATCAGAAGGGGCGCGGCTGGGCGAAGGCGCCCTGCTTCTCGACCAGGCGCAGCAGGATGCCTTCCAGCGGGTCGCCGATGGCGTCCGACCGGCAGGGGGTGCCGTTCTGCCCCGTCGGCGAGCGGTAGCCGCTGACGAAGGCGCCCTCGTAGACGCAGTCGAACCGCTCGGCCGCGGCGCCGCGCAGGCGGATCGAGAAGCCGATCAGCGGCGTGCCGAGGCCGCGGCTGCCGCACATGCCGCCGCCGGTGATCCAGGGCGTCTCCCAGCCGTTGGCGGTCAGGCCCTTGTACTCGATGTCCTCGGGCGACAGGCCCTCGACCGGGGTGATCGAGAATGCCTCGATCCACAGCCGCTGCCCGACGGCGCCGGCCCAGTTGGAATCCGTGAAGCGCAGGTCGCCCTGGCGCTGGACATGGGCCAGGATTTCCGTGCGCGGGAGGCGGACGGCGGGAGCCGGCGCGGCAACCGGCATGGCAACCGGCGCAGCGGCCGGCGCGGCAGCCGCGGGGGCCGCAACCGCGGGCTGGGCGGCGGCCGGAACGTCGTCGATGCGGGCGAACTGGAGCGAGAGCAGCGCGTTGGTGCGGTCGATGTGCTTGTAGGAGCTGAGGATCACATTGGCGGGCCCGCCGGTGACCTTGATGATGATCGTGTCGCCCGGCTTGGTCAGCCAGTTGCCCGGAACACTGCCGATCATCTCCACGCCGGCGCCGGCCAGGCCGTTGGGGGCAACGGCCAGCTGCACGCTCGGCAGCGGGAACTCGCCCGGCGCCGCGACGGCGCCGCCACCCGTGACGATCAGGGAGTAGAAGCCCGGCACCAAGGACAGGGTCTGCGCCGTGGCCTTGATCTGGCTGGACTGAGTGGCTTCTGCGGACGCAACGCTACCGATCATCGACGACCCCCCGCGGGCGTGAAAGGTTGAAAACTGGCGAATGGGCGCTTCCAATTCCGTCACCGGGCCGGAGCGCCTGTAATCAGGCCGGAAGGAAATAGGCCTTTCGATTGCTACGCTATGCACTGTGTGAGCGTCAAGGATACCCAGGAGCATGTCGTTGATTGTCGCAGGGGCGAGTTCCGGTGGCAGAAGATGGCCGCCGCCGTCCTGCCGTATCCGCTCGCCGATCGCCCCCAGATCGAAGGCCGCGACCTCCAGCCCGGCCCGCCAGGCGGTGGACAGCGCGTAGCACCAGGTCTCCGGCGAGATGGAGGGCAGGAAGGCGAGATGGGCCTGTTGCGCCCGCACCAGGGCGATCGCCTCCTCCTCGGCGAAGCGGCCGGTCACGACGATGCGCCCGGTCTCGAAGAGCGGCGGGTCCTCCTCGCTGAAGCCGACGACCACGAACTCCAGCGGCAGGTCGCGGGCCGCGGCGTCCCGCGCGCAGGCGAGCAGGACCTCGTAGCCCTTCTGGATGCCGACGGCACCGATGGTGCAAACGCGCCAGCGTCCCCCCGGCGTGCGGGTCGGACGGACTTGGCGGGGAGGTTCCACCGCCTCCCAGGGGCGCACGTCGATGGCGCGCGGGGCCGTGTAGCGGGCCAGGCGGGCTGCGACGTCCCGCGTCGGGGCCGTCACCCGGCGGGCCCCGGCGACCAGGGCGCGCGTGCGCCGGCGCAGAGCGGTCACCGTCAGGTCCGGGTCGGCGCGGTCGTCCGGGTCGGCGGTGCAGCGCTCGCAGGCCCTCAGATCCGGTTCGCCGCAATAGCGCCCGTTCCCGTCCACCAGATTCACCCGCGGGCAGATCAGCCCGTAGTCGTGGACGGTGATGTCGTAGGGCACGCCGAGCCGGGACGCGAGGTCGAGGACGGCGGGATCGTGGCCGAGCGTGTGGTGGATCTCCACCGCCGCCGTCCCGGCCTGCCGCAGCGCCGCCACCAGCTCCTCGAACTCGGCGCGCGTGCGGAACACCAAGTCACGCAGATCGGGCCGGTCCGTCACTTCGACCCGGCAACGCCGCTCGGGTGGATCGTCCGGGGACCGGGACCGCCCCCCGTCGCTCCCGTCGCCATCCTCATCCTCGGGGGGCGGCGCATCCGGGTCCTCCCCAGTCTCCGGTGTCAGGCGCAGGACGCGCCGGCCCTCCGCGCGCAACGCCGCCACGCGTTCGGCCACGAAACGGGCGACGCCGCCGCGGCCGGACAGCGTGACCAGCAGCACGGCCGGGGGGCGCGGTTCCGGCTCCTCGGCGGCCCAGCGGGCAAGATCCAGGCGCCGCCGCGCCGCCAGCAGCGGGTCGGCGGCGATGAAGTCCTGCACCAGCACGTCGTAGCCGGGGTGCCGCCGTTCCAGCAAGCGGCCGTTGCGCGCGGCCAGGATGGTCTTCTGTCGGCCGAAGGAGCGTCCGCCGACATGGGCCACGAAGACGTCGGCCGCGCCCTGGTGGCGCCAGCCCAGTCCCCGGGCGCGCAGGCAGAAGTCGTTCTCCTCGCCGTAGCCGCGGCCGAACAAATGCTCATCGAAGGGGCCGGTCTCCTCCAGGCAGTCGCGGCGGATGTACATGCAGAAGCCGACCGCTGTCGGCAGCTCGACCCGCAGGCCGGTGTTCACCGCACGGGCTTGGCGGTCGAGCCGCGCCGTTGCGGCGGGGGAGGGGGGAGGGGGGCGGTCCGTCCCGGAAGGGTAGCTGAGAATGGTGGCGTCGTTGGACAGGGGCGTCACCGTGCCGGTGTCATGTGACTCGTTGGCGGCGGCGCGCAGGCGGGCCAGCCAGTCCCCGGCGACCAGAGTGTCGGCGTTCAGCAGGACGACGTCGCGGTCCGGGTGCAGGCGAAGGCCCCGGTTGACCGTGGCTGGAAAGCCGAGGTTGCGGTCGTTGCGCAGCAGGGTGATCCGTCCCTCTCCGGCAAGCGCCGCGAGGTCGCGGACGAGATCCGGCTCCGGGCTGGCGTCGTCGATGACGATGACCTCGTGCGGTGTCCCGTCCTGCCTCGCTGCCGCGAAGACCGAGCGCAGGCAGGCCAGAGTTTCCTCCCGGCCGCGGTAGACCGGGACGACGACGTCGACCATGGGGGAGACGGGCCTTCGTCCTGCCGGTCTGGCCGGGATTGGTCCGACCGGCGATGGCCGGAAGGGCAGGCGACCGGGACCTGGCCAGGGCAGAGGGCTGCCGGCGAGCGGAACCTCCCCCGGTCCGGCGGCGACGTGCAGCGGGCCGGGCGCGAGGCCGCTGCGGTCCAGGTCGAGCGCGAAGGCATAGTCGCCGTCCTCGATTCCGAAGGCCTGGGCGGCCTCCATCGGCCGGTCGGTGGCCAGCGTGACGGAGCGGCCGGCAGAGTCGCTGACCCGCACCGCCACCCGCTGTGGCGGGTCCCCCGGGCACCAGGCCCAGCCGGACAGGCGCGTGGTGCCGTCCGGCCCATCCTCAAGCACGGCGCTGCCTTCGACGGCGGCGTGGCGGCACGGTTGCAGCGCCGCGCCGAGAAGGGGCTGGCCGTCCAGCGTGACGGACAGGGGCTCGCCTTCGGCCTCCGGCCCCAGAAGCAGGGCGAAGCGGACGAGGCCGGACGCCGGATCGGGCTGGCCGTGGCGTTGCAGGAAGGACGGACCGTCGAGGACCAGGAGCGGCCCCCGGCCGGACTCGACGCGCAGAACGCTGTCCGCCCGCGTCCGGTCTGGGTGCAGAGCGCCGACGATTCGCAGACCGACGTCGGCCGCCGCCCAGCCCGCGGCGTCGCCGGAGCGCGCGGCATGGTCGGCGAGGTCGGCGAGCAGCGGGGCGACGCTCACCGGAAAACGGTGCAGCAGCCGCCCGACGAGCGGGAGGAAGCGGTCCATGGCGCCAAGCCGGGCCAGGGCCTGACCGAGCACGATCGATGCGGTCGGGGTGGCGGCCCGCTCGGCCACCGCCTCCAGCAGGGGTGGGACGTCGCCGGGGCGGTCCGCCGCGATCAGCAGAGCGGCGAAGAAGGCCTTGAGCGCGATGTCGTTGGGCGCAAAGCGCGCGCTGCGTTCGGCCCAGCGCAAGGCTTCGCGGAGGTCGCCGCGGGCGACGGCGCAGCGGGCCAACCCGGTGGCGCCGTGGATGTGGCTGCGGTCGTCGCGCAGCAGGACGCAGGCTTCCCGCTCAGCCTCGGCCCAGCGGCCGTCGGCGATGGCGCGTTCCAGGGGGCCTGGATCGGGCTTCGGCGTCTTCGGGGGGCTCATCCGTCTCGCCGCGTGGAAAGCTGGGCACCGGCAGAACCGAGCTTCATCATGACGTCAGGCCCTGGCCCGTGAATGGAATGGCGAGGATGGCCGGATGCCCTGCCGGGGCCGCGTCCGCCCAGCGCCGACGGCGCTGACGAAGCGCCCGGGCGGGTATTGCTGAAAGCGGTGCCTTGGCGGCTCGGCGTGTCTCTTGGGAGGCTTCATGATGCAAGCTACCCAAGAAAAAGGCACGGCACAAAAACGGCATAAAAATGGACCTGCCGATCGCTCGGCAGGTCCATTGGGGGCTTGCAGGGGCCCTTTACTCTTATCAGACGGCGAAGTTGCTGGCGGTCAGGTTGCTGACGCCGGCAACCGTGATCTGCGTGCCATCCGACAGAGAGATGATCGAGCTGCCGCCCGTCACCGTGACCTTCGCCGCAACCTGCGCCGCGGACAGGCCGTAGCCCTGGACCGCGATAAGGTCGGTGCCGGCCTTGAAGTCGCCGATGACGTGCTTGCCGCCGCCGAACACGGTGCTGAACACGAAGACGTCGTTGCCCTCGCCACCGAACAGCGTGTCGTTGCCGACGCCGCCGATCAGGGTGTCGTTGCCGGCGAAGCCGCCCAGAACCGCGTTGCCGGTCTTGGAGGTGCTGCCGATCAGCAAGTCGTTGCCGCCGCCGCCGGCGATCGTGGTGTTGCCCGAGCCGCCGAACAGGGTGTTGTTGCCGGCCGCCGACGCGATGGTCGAGTTGCCCGCGCCGCCGATGACCAGGTTGGAGCCGCCGACCACGTTGATCACGGCGTTGCCCGTGCCGGCGCCGATGGTGGCGTTGCCGCCGCCCGCGATGACGGTGTCGTTGCCGGCCGCGAAGACCTGGTTGTTGCCGCCGACGAGACCGATGAGGTTGTTGCCTTCACCGGCGGTCAGCACGTTGTTGCCGGCCGCGGCCACGACGGTGTCGGCGCCCGAGCCGCCGAGGATGGTGGCCGAGCCGCCGGCGACCGTCGAGGTGCCCAGAAGCTGGCCGCCGGCGCCGCCGACGATGGTCTGGTTGGTGCCCGTGCCGGCCTGGAGGATCGTGCCGGCCTTGTCGTTGGCAACCAGCAGCTGGTTGTTGCCGGCGCCGCCGATCAGGGTCACCGGAGCGGTGTTGTCGGAGGCGATGACCGCGCCGCCCGAAACGGTCGACAGCGCGTAGACGCCGCCAACGGTGGCGTTGACGATCGCGTTGCCGTTCAGCTTGGTGGAATCGACCAGGCTCGTGTTCTTCAGAATGGCGCCCGCCAGCGTGGACGGGGCGGTGGCATTGGTGATACCACCAGTGACCGTGGTGACCGTAGACATAGTAAGGACCCCCCGCAAAAGCGAATAAAACTTATGCCTAAGGGTCGGATACCATTGGTAATCCCTTTTTGCAAGTGCGGAATGGAACTTGTCATCGGACTGACCACCATCAGGTTACCTATGTCACAGGGCGGTGCTCCCAGACGATAATGTTGCATTTCTAAAATATGCATATGGAGCTGCGTGAAGCTCTATGTTGCGTAGGGTTTCGCACCGTCGACGCAGAATCTCCATGTCGAAGTTGAAGTGTTGGGTTCCGTTGGCGGCAAATGGTCCTTCCCTCCAATGGTCGTCGTACTCCCGCGCGTTTCGCGGATCGGTGATTCGCGTCGCTCCGCCTGTTGATCAGGCAATCGATTGGGGCACTCCCCTTGGACCGTTCCCTGGCCGGTCCGGTCTGCTGCGGCCATTCCGGTCAGGTTGACAGCCCTTCCCCCCCCGCCTAGTTCCGGAGCACGCCGCCGGGAGGCCCGGCCGGCGTTGTCCGGATGACACGGGATTAAGGAAGTGCCCAGCATGCTCGACCAACCGGCGGCTCCGCGCCGCGTCCTGGTGACCGGAGGGGCCGGCTACATCGGCAGCCACGTCCTCCATGCCCTGACCGACGCCGGGATTCCCGCGGTGACCATCGACAACCTGTCGACCGGCCGCCGCGCCGCCGTGCCGGAGGCGGTGCCCCTGGTGGAAGGGGATATCGGGTCGGCCGATCTGCTGGAGCGGGTGATCCGCGCCCATGGCGTGGATGCGGTGATGCACTTCGCCGGGTCCATCGTCGTGCCGGAATCGGTGGAAAAGCCGCTCGCCTACTACCGCAACAACACGGTCAACAGCCTGACCCTGCTCGACACCTGCGCGCGGTTCGGGATCGACAAGGTGGTCTTTTCCTCCACCGCGGCCGTCTACGGCGCCACCGACCGCGTGCCGATCGACGAGGAGACGCCGACCGCCCCGATCAACCCCTACGGCGCCTCCAAGCTGATGACGGAGCGGATGCTGCGCGACGCCGAGCCCGCCCACGGCCTGCGCAGCGTCATCCTGCGCTATTTCAACGTGGCCGGCGCCGACCCGGCGGGCCGCACCGGCCAGGCGACGCCGACCGCGACCCACCTGATCAAAGTCGCCTGCCAGGCGCTGCTCGGCCGCCGGCCGGCCCTGTCGATCTTCGGCACCGACTACCCGACTCCGGATGGCACCTGCATCCGCGACTACATCCACGTCAGCGACCTGGCCGAGGCGCACGTCTTGGCGCTGCTCCACCTGCGCCGCGGCGGTGAGAGCCTGACCCTGAACTGCGGTTACGGGCGCGGCGCCTCCGTCCTGGAGGTCGTGCGCACGCTGGAGTCGGTCAGCGGCGAGACGGTTCCCGCCACCTTCGCCGACCGGCGCCCCGGCGACCCGCCCCAGCTTGTCGCCGGGGCCGACCGGATTCGCCAGCGGCTCGGCTGGGTCCCGAAGCACGACCGGCTGGACGAGATCGTCCGCAACGCGCTCGCCTGGGAGCGGTCGCTGCCGGGCTGAGCAGCCTTACAGCCGCCACAGCTCCACGCCGTCCGGCAGCGATTCGCGGTCGAGCATGCCCTTGACGTCCATTACCAGACCGTGGCCGTCCCTCAGCAGGCCGGCCGCCAGCCCCCAGCCTTCGGCCCGGAAGGCGGCGTGCGGGACGGCCAGCACCACGGCGTCGGCCGGCGGCAGATCCCCGCGCGGGGTCAGGGCGAGGCCGTATTCGTGCGCGACCTCATCCGCCGCGGCGAGCGGGTCGTGCACCGCCACCGCCACCCCGAAGCCGTGCAGCTCCGTCACGATGTCGACGACGCGGGTGTTGCGGATGTCGGGCACGTCCTCCTTGAAGGTAAGGCCCAGCACCGTGACGCGCAGCGGGCCGGGCCGGCCGCCGTGGGCGCGCAGCAGCCGCTTCACCGTCTCCTGCGCCACGTACTGGCCCATGGTGTCGTTGATGCGCCGGCCCGCCAGGATAACCTCCGGGTTGTGGCCCAGCTGCTCGGCCCGGTGGGTCAGGTAATAGGGGTCGACGCCGATGCAATGGCCGCCGACGAGGCCCGGCTGGAATTTGAGGAAGTTCCACTTGGTGCCGGCGGCGGCCAGCACGTCGCGGGTGTCGATGCCCATGCGGTGGAAGATCACCGCCAGTTCGTTCATCAGCGCGATGTTGACGTCGCGCTGGGTGTTCTCGATGACCTTGGCGGCCTCCGCCACGGCGATCGAGGCGGCCTCGTGCACCCCGGCCTTGACCACGCTGCCGTAGACCGCGGCGACCAGCGCCCGCGTCGCCGGGTCGGAGCCGGAGACCACCTTGGTGATCGTCTCGAAGCGGTGTTCCCGGTCCCCGGGGTTGATGCGCTCCGGCGAGTAGCCGACCGTGAAGTCCCGCCCGCAGCTCAGGCCCGACTCCGCCTCCAGCACCGGCACGCAGTCCATCTCGGTGGCGCCCGGATAGACGGTGGATTCATAGACCACCACGTCGCCGCGCTTCAAATGCCGCCCGACGGTGCGGCTGGCGGCCAGCAGCGGGCGCAGGTCCGGCCGCTTGGCGTCGTCGATGGGGGTCGGAACGGTGACGATGTGGAAGTCCGCCTTTGCGAGATCCGCCGGATCGTCGGTCAGATGCAGGTTGGCCGCGGCCAGATCCGCGTCCGGAACCTCGCCCGTGTGGTCGTGCCCGGCCCGGAGTGCCGCGATGCGCCGCGCATCGATGTCGAAGGCGACAACGGGCGCACCGGCGGGATCGTCCGCCCGGCCGAAGGCGACGGCGACCGGCAGACCGACGTAGCCGAGCCCGATCACCGAGATGCGGCGGGAATGGGTCATGGTGACAAGGGTTCCTGATCGAGCGAGCGGTGCAAAAATGGCCGTACCGGGCCTCACGGCACCGGACGTCCGCCGCTTTACCGCTCCGGGATTTCACTCGCAAGCTTTCGGCGCTCAAACCAAAGCCGCAGCTCTCAATCAATCATGCCCTTTGCTCTGCTCGTATAACCAGACGCACCGTGTGGAGCAGCCAGCCGCTCATTCGTCGGAAACGGAAGGCGTTGCGGTTCCAAGGCGCAGGGTTTCGTGGCGCGGCCAAGCGCGGTCCGGCGCGTCAATGCCGGGGAACATCAAGCCGCGGACCACTTCGCGGGCGAAGGACGTCCGGAAGCGAGGCTGCGGCTCCGCCGGACTTCCGTTGGGGGTTTCGCAGACGATCCGCGCCAAGCGTGCCCGGCGCAGCAAATCGTCCAGGCCCAGCGGCATGGCATAATAGGCATGATGGGGATCGAAGCCCCCCAGCAGGTGCAAATCGACCCGGCGGGCGCACAGAGCGCGGATGTTCCCCGAAGCGGGGTCGCAATCGACGATCACCGGGGACGAGGCCAAGCCGGAGTCCTGCGGCAGGCGGCGGAGCATGCGCTCCACCAAGCCTGGGTCGGGCTCAGCCCCGCTGGCCAACACAAGAACCCGCTCCGCACCGGCCAGCAACAGCCCTTCGTTCCCGGCGCGATTTTCATGGGGCAGGCAACCATCGGCGTTGCAGGCCGCGGCTACGTCGGCGATCGCCCGAGCGGCGGGGCCGATCCGATCGAAGACGTCGACGGAAATGATTTCCATTCGGCGGCGGTTGAAGGTTTGGCGCTCCAGCGCGGCCAGAGTGGCTGCGGCCAACGCGCCGGCTGCGTCCACGACGATGATCGACACCGCCGGCGGAGTTTGAGGCGCGCGCAGCCGCTTGGCCACAAGTCCCCGGACCCCGCCGGTGGCGACCTGCATCGCGGCCAGGAACGGCCCATGCTGGCGTTGGAGATAGGCCTCGGTATCCGTCATTGCGTGCATGAAACGCTGGGCCAACGTCAGTGCCCGCTGCGCATCGAACGGCAAAACGGTCCCCTCGGCAAGCAGACGACGGAGAACGTACGACGCTTCCGGTCCCACCAGCGGATGGTCGCAGAGGCGCGTCAGCATGTCCGCAGCCTCGGTGCGTTCGGCCGCCGTCCCCTCAGCCAAAAGCTTCGCCAGAGTCAGGCGGTAGGGTGGAAACTGATCATCGAACGCCACCGCCATGCGGGCGTGCGGCAGATCGTCGTCGATCTTTGCGACATAATGGGCGAGAGAGGCGAAAATCAGGGATTTCAGTCGCTCGACAGGAACCGCTGCGCCACCCGCCGCATCTGTGAGCAAGTCAAGATAGACGCGGTAATTGAAGGCCTTGCCGGCGAAGTCGTAGGGCAGGACGTCGTCATCGCAGGTCAGGTCCCATGCCGCATGCCCGGCTGCGACGGTTGATCGTGCCCATTCCGTTGCCTGCGCCACAGCGGCGGTGCTACCGTAATGGATGGCTGACCGGATGGCGTTGAAGCGCAGCGCCAGTGCCCGCGGGAAACGGCTCATTCCCTTACGGTAGGTGGCCAATGTTTCCTCGATGAGAAGATCACCGCCGGCTTGACGCAACAGGCGGCTGCCCGCTTCGAGCAGCATCTCGCGACAGATTTCATTGACGCTCTGACTGGTTTCTCCCTGTTCCGCCCAACGAGCGGCGTTGACCCGCCGCAGCCGGTGAACCACTCCGGGATTGCCGTTGCCCGGCATCCACCCTTTCCAGAACATCGCCCGCTTGGCGATGGGGTCCGCAGCCGGGCGCATCCGCGACCGTGGCCGGGCGGCCAGGAACGTCGCAAAGCGCAAATACTGCGAAGCACCGACCTGTGGATCCAGAGCCGTACGCAAGGCCGTTGCGGAAGGTGCCAGGCGCGGCGCAAGCACCGGGTAGCGCTCCATGGCGGCGGCCAGGGCGGCGGCGACACCCTCGTTCTCAAGGTCGTAGACCACCAAGGCTGGGTCATCGCCGGCGTACAGCATCAGCACGTTGTCGCGCTGGATCAGCGGCACGCAACCCAGCGCTGCCGCTTCCAGACTTCGCGTGACCAGCCCGCCGCCGCAGCGGTAATGGGAGACGGTGAACTTGCTGCGCGACAGAAGGTCGTGATACGCGGCGGTGGTCAGATGTCCGTTCACGATGGCTAGGCGAAGGCCATCCATGGACGTCAACTGACGCAGAATCTCCGCTTTTTCCGGATGATAAGGTGATACGGCGGTGCCCGTCATCAGAACGTCGATGGGGCGTTCCGTCTCCCGGTAGGCTGGCAGGGAGAACGGGACGCCATAGGATTTGGGAAAGGTGGACACCGGAGCGGAGGACAGGGGATGGGCCGCCGCATGTTCGCTGTGATCGGTGACGATGATCTCGTCGAACAGCCGGATCCAGGGCGCGACGCTCTGGATGTGAACGAAAAAATCGGAGGTTTGGCCGATCAACGGGCAGTTCAATGCCGCCAGCTGCGCTGGAAACTGGTGCCATTCGATCATCTGGCACAGGAAGAACGCGGGCAGCCGGGCGAGGTCCACATAGTCCGTCACCGCCGCGCCGAGCCGATTGGGACGGTCGCCCGCACCGTAGCCGATGTTGACGATGTCAAACTTCTCGTCCGCGGCGGCGCCCGCCTTCAGCGTGAGGCAGGTTTCCCCCCCATCCGCCAGCATCGACAGCACGGGAATGCGCGGTCGCTCGATGAGCGACAGCAAACCGCGGGCGTGAGGCGACGTCAACGGGGCCAGTTCCCAGCGAGCGCCATCCTCGTCGCCACCGATCCAGCGCGCCACACCGCGGTAGAAGCGGATCTCGTTCCCATCGAGGGCGGACAGAACGGTCAGCGCCGCATCGGTCAAACCGATCAGACCGCGCGCCGCCGCCACCCGCCACAGATCGTTGCGTGGCGACATGGCGACGGTCGTGTAATCGCCCTTCTCAAAAGCGGCGGCCAAGCGCGCGTCATCAGCGTATTCGCCCCGAGCAATGTCCTGCATGACCGCTTGTCCTGAGCCGTATCCGGATAAATCCGCCCATCCCACGCGCCGATGAGCTAAATGCATGGCCCCAGATAAACAACCTTATTCTTGGGGAACGTCATTCTTGGGAAACTTCGTCGCGGCAAAGCCCTGAGACCGCTCCCTGAGACCGCTTCCGGGTCAAACCGTTCGCCGCCGTGCCTCCCTTTCCGCCCGGCGCTCGGTCAGGAAACGGCATTCGGCGCGGGCCTCTTCCAAGGTGCTGCGGATCACGCCCCACCCGTTCAGCGTCTCCAGCCAATCCGGTGCCGTGCTGAACGGACCGGCATGATGGGGAATGCAGTAGAACTGCTGCCGGTATCGGATGATGTTGTAGGTTCCAAGCTCTTCGATGAATTCAGGATTCAACAAAGGGGGGACGTCGCTCGTTGGCGTGATCCCATTCATTTTCTCTTGGAACGCCTTTCCTTCTTCCGGTGATAGAAACAGCGGAGCGAAACAGCGAAGCGCGTCGACAGCGACCTTCTCATAGCCGTCGGCACCTTTGCGCGCGACCCAGAACCCACCGTAGTTCGACACGTTGCCGAAGGCGCGTCCGACGGCCAGCGTCACGCCCGGGTGGTACTGGCCACCTGTCCTGACATCTCTGATGAAATCGCTGTTGCGGTTGGCGACGCACTGCTCCTCGTCCACATCGTGCAACTGGCCTTCCAGATCGTCGCCGCAGATGAAACCGCCGCTTTCGACCAGGCGCATGGCATGCTCAATGTCAGATTTGACCGCCTCATAGTAATGTGACCCATCAATGTAAACAATATCGAAGTATTCGTTGCGCAAGTAGGGCAGGACGCTTCGGGAATCGCCGCGGACATGGTCGATCCGAACACCGGTCAGACGAGCGCCAAGGGCGGTGTTGTGCCGAAAAGTCTCATAGACGGCGTCACTGGCGGCGGCCTGCTCCATCAGTCGGTAATGCTCCTGATGCGCGAGATCGGCATTATCCAGGTATGGAGTCCAAGGATCGACACACAACAAAAATGAATCCGGGTTGGGAACTTCACCTTTGGAGAATTTTTGGATTGCTTCAGCAAAAATCAAAGAGGAGACACCGCACCAGGAGCCAATTTCCAATATACGGATATGGTCTTTTTGCTCAAGAACGCGAGAGACTATCGTCATCAGCATGCCATGACGAAAATCAACATTTTTATGCGGAGACAAGTTATCCGGAAAAAAGAATTCGTTTCCAACGAAATTTGATATTCTCATTTTAGGATCCTTGTCCGGAACGAGCAACGCAGAAGACCATGATCGTGAATGCCTATGGCCAGGAGTGAAGAAGCCCGAACCATTGGAAAAACACTCGCACGGCCATCAGGCTTCCAGTGGAACGCGCCGGGCATCATGCGCCGACCGCTGTGGCGGCGGTGGAGACGTCATGAAGTTTTTCCCGACTGTCGGCTTCCGCCGCCAGAGCCAGCAAATCCGAATACAACGGAATGGAACCCGGAGGCAAAGCCACATCCACCACTTCCGCACCGGCCAGCGTCGTCGCCATGCGGGTGTGACAGGTGCGGCACATCAGATCCACCGGTTGGTTCAGCAGAGTCGTCAGATCCTGGCGTGCTTCGCCATCACTGGCGCGAGCGTCGACGACGTTCATGGGAACATCCAACATGTATTCGTGGCTGTCACCGCAATGGGAGCATTCCACCAGGAAGCAGGCGGTGTGACGCTGGTGGTCATCCGTTCCCAAGCGGCCGGGTTGCGTTGTCATGACCACCTTGCCCCTCACCCAACCATCTCGGTAAAGCCGCCGGGTTTCATCAAGAATAGCTCGAATCTTCTCCTGGTACTGCGGCGAGGGAACCTTTGTCACATTGTACATCGCGTAGGTGTTGACAGTGCTGTAGTACAAGCTTTTGCTTTTGATCAGGCCGCGTCGCATGGCCTCGTCGAAGATCGGCGTGCTCGGGAACGGCATAATGTAACCGACATTTACGCAGTTTCGACTGTACTCTCGGAAAAAATCGACGGTTTCCTCCATGGTTTCTGTGGTTTCGCAAACATCTCCAAAGATGAAATTTCCATTCCAGCCGATCCCCGCGGCGCTGGTCAGGTCCAGGGCGCGGCGCATCTGCTCCTTGGTAATTTTTTTACGCATGCTGTGCAGCACTGTGTTGCTGGCACTCTCCAGGCCGAAGCCGATCACGGCGCAACCGGCGTCCTTCATGTGAGCAAGAATGTCCGGGTTGACGTCAGGCACCCGCAGAGCACAGGTCCAGCGGACATCGCCAAGCTTCAGTGCTTTGAAGCCGTCGCAGAACTCCCGCAGCCGGCTTTCTTTCACCGAAAACAGCTCGTCGTAGATGATGAAAAAATTATTACGATATTTCTCGTGGAAATACTGCATTTCAGAAATCACATCTTGAATATTTCTTTGCTTGTAAATATGTCCATTGGAATGAAAGCAAAATGAACAGGAAAACGGGCAGGACCGGCCGGCGCTTACCGGAAGTGGCCGCGGCCGCGGATGGTAGCTGGTCAGGTGCGACGCCGAACGATGGCTGCTGGCGAGAAAATATCCTTCAATATCAATAGGGTCATACGATGGCAGCGCATAGTCTCTGATCCGCTTGCTCTCTTTTTCCAGAGGATTGAAGACAGGAATTCCGTTGCGCCAATAAGCCAAGTTGAGAATACCGTCCAACGGGCCGCCGTTTTCCAAAGCGGCCAGCAGCTGCACAATGGGAATTTCGGCATCCCCGCTGATGGTGTAGTCGGGCCGCAGATCGGCCATAATGAAGGCTGGGTCTGCAGTGACGATGCCACCACCAATAACAATGGGAATGTGCGGAGCCAGCCGGCGGCTGTAGGCGACAGCATCGGCAATGAAGACGTAGTCCGCCGACAAGCCGCCAACAGCAATGATGTGCGGATCATATTCGGCGATGCGCCGCTCAAGAGTCCGGTGCAACAAGCCTCGACTGTTGAGTGACGTCAGCATGTAGCTGATGTTGCAGCCAAAAACCTGGTGACCCGCGGCTTCCAGCGCTCCGGCGACATAAGCAACGCCCTGGGGAATCAGGTCGCCTCTGGCATGGGGAGTGGGGTAGTTGAACTTTGGAACGACCAGAAGAACGCGCATGACCGACCCTCCTTTGTCCCGCTGTGCGCCCCACTTCCCCTGGATGAAATGCGGCGGATTTGCCTCCGCAGCTTAAATCGCGGATCAGCACCTCATTTCCGTGGACATGAGCCATTGAATTGTCTCGGTCCAGGGCAGGTTTTCCTTGATCCGCTCTCCAAGCCGCGCCCTTCGTGTCAATCCGGCGACCAGAACTGCCGCACCGTATCGGCGATGGCTCCGGCCTCGAGGCCGGTTTGACGCAGCAAATCATCATAATGGGGGTTGCCGAACACCAACTCGTCGCCCGGTCCCAAACGCTTCAGCGTGACCGGGGAACGCTGTTCCGCTGCCCAAGCGGCGACCGTGTTGTACAGCCCGCCTTGAATGCCGTGCTCTTCCACGATGATGAAAGTGCTGGCCGCCGCAGCCGCTGCGTTGACCAAGGAGAGGTCCAAGGGGCGCACCGTGTGGAAATGGGCCAGCAATGGCTCAATCCCTTCCACCGCCAAGGAATCGACGGCTTTGACCGCGGGAATGACGGCGCCACCGGTGGTCAGGACCGCCACGCCGCGACCGGGCCGGACACAGCGCCCCCGTCCCACCTCGATCGGTTCGGCGGAGTCCAGCCGTGGTTCCCCGAAGCGGCCGACACGGATGTAACTCGGGCCCGGCAGGCGTGCCAGTTGCGGCAGCAACTCGGCCACCTCTGTCGGATCGCCAGGAACAGTCACCGTCATGCCAGGAATCAGCGACATGAGCGCAACGTCCTCCTTGGCATGATGGGTGACGCCGCTGGGAGCATAGATGTAGCCGCCGCCCGCACCGGCGACGATCACCGGCAACTGGTGATAGCCGACCGACAGGCGCAATTGCTCGAAGGCCCGTCCGGTCAGAAACGAGGCGATGGAGTAGACCACCGGCCGCCAGCCCTCCAGGGCCAAGCCGGCGGCGCAGTCCACAAGATGCGCCTCGGCCACTCCGACGTTGAGATAGCGACGTGGGAATTCGGCGCAGAAGGCATCAAACACCTGGAAGCCAAGATCACCGGTCAGGAAAATGATCCGGTCGTCGGCACGCGCCATCTGCACCAGGGTGTCGGCGAAGGCGCGTCTCATGGCGTGGCCCGGTGCAAGGGGGCGACGCCCAGTTCGGCAAGCGCCCGTTCAACATCCTCCGCCGACGGCGAACGATAATGCCACATCATTTGGTCTTCCATGAAACTGACGCCGGAGCCACCGACCGTCCGGGCAACGATCGCCGACGGCTTGCCCGGCTCGAAAGGCAGTCCGCGAAGCGTAGCGACGATCCCCGGCAAGTCGTGGCCATCGATGGTTCGAACGGCCCAGCCGAAAGCGCGGAACTTGTCGTCCAGCGGCATGCCGCCGGAAATTTCATCATTTCTCCCGACCGCCTGCATGTTGTTGTTGTCGATGATCGCGACCACCCGGTCAAGCCGCCGAGCGGCTGCGAACATGGCGGACTCCCAGACGCTGCCTTCGTTGCATTCGCCGTCACTCATCAACACCGCGACACGCCCACCGCGCCCGTCCAACTCCATGCCATAGGCCATGCCCGTGGCCATGCCCAAGCCATGCCCCAGACTGCCGGACGAGATTTCCAGCAGCGGCAAGGCGTGGCGGCACGCATGGTTGGGCAGTGCCCCTCCGGGCTGGGCATAGGTGTCCAACAGGGACGGCGGCATGAAGCCGTATTCCGCCAACGCGGCGTAAAGCGCGGTGACGCCGTGCCCCTTCGACAGCAGAAAGCGATCGCGGTCAGGGTGGCGGGGGTCGTCGGGGGACACTCGCAGCCAAGTCCCGTAAAGGGCCAGCAGCAGGTCGATGCAGCTCAACGTCGATTTCAGGTGGCCTTCGCGCCCGTCATGGGCCATGCGAATGCAGGTTGCGCGCATTCGGCGTGCCCGCAAACGCAGATCGTCGAAATCGACATCATCCATCGTGTGTGTTCCGTCCATGCCTGTCAAACCCTCACTCCCCTGCCGAAAAGAACACCGATCGGTCCCTGGCTTGCGGCATCTCCAAAAAACCACACGCTCTTCACACCCAGTAAACCCGGCAGCCTTGGGCAGAGAAATGCAGCCGGATACATTGATACTTTCCTAAAAAAATTATGCTCAAAGAAACGTCTGCTCTGCTTGATCAGAAAATCGGGATATTTATTTAAATTTTTTCAGAAAGATACATTAGTCAGCCGATCAAGTCCAGCAATTCCGCGTTGGCTGCCTTGCGACCAAAACCGCGAAGCCCTGCCCTCCTCATCACTTGGCTTTCCCGCTGTCGGCGGCATGAATCCGCGCGTTGCTCCAGCGAACATCCCCGGCCATCGACAGAATTAAGGAATTTGAAATCTTTCAGTTATAACGCCTCTAGAGAGAATTCATTCGACAAACCGCGCAGACACGGCGACCTCCTCCGCAATCAGCACACTCTATTTTGGCAGGCATGGAATGCGGTTTTTTGCATTGTGAATTGTTCTGAAGCGTTCCCCGTTTGCTTGCCAAGCTGTTCGGTTTCACGCCGGTCAATGGTGCATTACAGACAAACGCCGCGATCAGGAACAGGTGCGAGCAATGAAGGCCATCGAGGAGGCGAGCAGCAATGTCCCTGCCAGCTGGATCTGTATTTACGGTACCAGCCGTGGTGGAGACGTCGCTCTGAAAGCCCAGCGACGGCAGGGAGCCCCCCGCATCGCCGGCCCTCAGGCCACCGCCCGGCTCCGCGGATGGCCAACGCTCCGCCCCGGCGGCTTGCCTCACCGGGACGGAGCGAACTCCGACACGTTTTCTCAGAACGTCCGGATTTCCAATCTTCCCTCCATCTGTCCAAGGGAAACTCCAGACATCGAGGTCCCAGCCGAATTGGGCCCGCTGGCCGCTGATCCGCCAGCGTGGTCCGGGTGGGCGGTGCGCGGCCGGAGCCGTGCCGTCGCGCGCCCCGTCCTTCTTGCCGCTTCGATGAGGGACACGATGCCGCGCTTCGCCGAAGACGGAGGAGAAACCTTCCATTATCGTGTCACGGGTAATCTGGCGCACGTCGCCTGAAGGCGGCGTCGGCAAGCGGATCAAACAACATGGCGTTTTCGCACAACGCGGGAACGTGGTTCAGGGAACGGCAGGACATGAGCGGACAGATCGACCTTCTTCTTGTGACGCCACCATCACGGGCGGTCGTTTACCAGGAGTTGAGCAAGGATTACGCGGCCATCGAGCCGCCGGTATGGTCGCTGCTGATCGCCGAACACATCCGTCGGCTGGGGTGGTCGGTGGCGGTGCTGGACGCCGAAGCGCTGGGGCTGTCGTACGATGAAACGGCGCGCCGGATTGCGGCAGCCGATGCCCGCCTGAATGCTTTCATGATTTACGGGCAGCAGCCGTCGGCATCCACCCAATGCATGCCTGCGGCCGTCCTGACGGCGAAAGCCACGGCACGGCTGACCGACCGACCGTGCATCGCGCTCGGCACCCATCCGTCGGCCCTGCCCGCACGCACCCTGGACGAAACCACATTCGACTATGTCTGCCAAGGCGAAGGCCCGACCACCATCGCCCAGTTGCTTGAACACCTGAGCGGCCGCCGGTCGGTCGAGTCCGTGGCCGGGCTGTGGTGGCGCCGGGATGGAGCGCCCGTGTCCAACGGCTGGGCTCCCAAGATCAAGGACTTGGACCAGGCGTTGCCAACGCAGGCGTGGGACTTGGTCGACATGTCCCTGTATCGCGCCCACAACTGGCAGTCCTTCGGGGCGCCGCACCGCCGCCAGCCTTACTTGTCGATCCAGACCAGCCTTGGCTGCCCTTACGCTTGCAGCTTCTGCTGCATCAACGCCCCGTTCGGGGGCAACGGCATCCGTTACTGGAGCCCCGACGCCATCGTTGCCCAGATTGACCATGTGGTCGCCCGCTACGGTGTGCAGATGATCAAGATTCCCGACGAGATGTTCGTGCTGAACAAACGGCACGTCCTGGGCATCTGCGACCGGTTGATTGAACGGGGATACGACCTGAACATCTGGGCCTACGCCCGCATCGACACCATCCAACGCGAATTCCTCGATAAGCTGCGGGCGGCTGGTTTCCGATGGCTTGGGCTGGGGATCGAATCCGCAAGCGGCTACGTCCGCGACGGGGTGGAAAAAGGGCGCTTCGACAACGCGGCCATCACGTCAGTGGTTCGGCAGGTGCAAGACGCTGGCATCCATGTGTCCAGCAATTTCATTTTCGGCCTGCCCGACGACACCATGGACAGCATGCAGGAGACGTTGGACTTTGCCCTCGACCTCAACACCGAATGGGCAAATTTCTATGCCGCCATGGCTTATCCGGGATCGAAGCTGCATCAGGTCGCGACGGAACGCGGCTGGCTTCTTCCGGAATCGCCGGGAGGTCCCGGCTGGATCGGTTATTCCCAGCACGCGTTCGAGACGCTGCCCTTGCCGACCGAGCATCTGAGCGCCATGCAGGTGCTGGAGTTCCGCGATGCTGCCTTTCAGGCCTACTACTCCAACCCAGCCTATCTGGCGCTGGTGGACAAGAAATTTGGCCCGGAAACCGGCGCCCATATCAAGCAGATGACCGACATCACCTTGCGGCGGCGGCACCACGAAGACCCAGCCTATTATGATCGCCTGCTCGGCGCGCAGGCAGTCCGTCATCCCCACCCTGCGGCGTGAGCAGGACCGGACCGATGAAGAGCCTGGGTGCGAATCAACCCGGTACCGACGTGGCGATTCTGGAACTGCCAGCCGGCAGCCGGGTCTTGCTGCCCAACGGACTGGCTCATGTCCACAACCCCTTGAAGCGTGCCAGGACCGCCGCGCGAGGACCGATGGCCTCACCGCACCGCAGCGGCACGATCCACGCCCACGCTTCTGCAGGTTCCGTTTCCGATGAAGCCCGACAGCCGTTCCGCTAAGCTCCCTCCGGGGTCCGGGAAGCAGAACCTTCACACACAGACTCGCCAGGAGAACAAATGTCCGAGCGTCTCAATATTTTGATCACCGGCGGTGCTGGTTACATCGGGTCCATTCTGACGCCGGCGTTGCTGGATGCGGGACACCGCGTTACCGTTCTCGACAATTTCATGTTCCGCCAGGTCTCGCTGGCGCATGTCTGTGCCCATCCGCAGTTCGATGTGGCGCGCGGGGATGCACGTGATGAAAGCGTGTTGCGCCCGTTGCTGAAGGATGCCGACGTGATCATTCCGCTGGCGGCCCTGGTGGGCGCGCCGCTGTGCGACATGGACAAAGCCGCGGCGGAAGGCGTCAACCGCGACGCGGTGCTGTCGCTGATCAAGCTGTCATCGGCGCAGCAACGCATCATGATGCCGGTCACCAATTCTGGTTACGGCGTTGGCGAGGTCGGCAAGTTCTGCACCGAGGAAAGCCCACTGCGCCCGATTTCCCTGTATGGCCGCACCAAGGTGGAGGCGGAGAAGGCCGTCCTGGATCGCGGCAACGCCATCAGCTTCCGCCTGGCCACCGTCTTTGGCATGGCTCCGCGCATGCGGATCGATCTGCTGGTCAATGATTTCGTCTATCGCGCCGTCAACGATCGGGCCGTGGTGCTGTTCGAACCGCATTTCAAACGCAATTACATTCACATTCGCGACGTCGCCCGCGCGTTCCTGCACGGCTTGGACCGTTTCGAAACGATGAAGGATCGGCCCTACAACGTCGGGCTGTCCGACGCCAACCTGTCGAAGTGGGAACTGTGCGAGCGAATTCGGCACCATCTGCCGCGCTTCGTTTTCCTGGAGGCCCCCATCGGCGAAGACCCCGACAAGCGGGATTACATCGTGTCCAACGCCCGCATCGAGGCGACCGGATACCAGCCGGCCCACTCGCTGGACGATGGGATCGCCGAACTGATCAAGGGCTACCGCATGCTGCGCAACGCTGTGCATGGCAATGTGTGACGGGAGCAGCGCGAAGCCACGGCGCACGCGTGGGCGGGCCGGTCGTCCGCATGCCACACACGAATGGACGCCTCTCGCCCCACCCAACGTCACGTGACCGCGGCTCCCGCCATCCCTATCGCATCGTCGGCGCAGGCAAACAGGAAAGACGACCATGATCATCAGCCGTACGCCGTTTCGTGTGTCGCTGTTCGGCGGCGGCACCGATCTTCCTGCTTGGTACCGGAAGCACGGCGGCTCCGTCATCGGCGGCGCCATTGACAAGTACTGCACCATCAGCCTGCGCACGCTGCCGCCGTTCTTCCAGCATCGCTCACGCATTGTTTACTCCAGCATTGAGCTGGTGCAGAGCGCCGAGGAAATCCGCCACCCGTCGGTGCGGGCCGTGCTGATGGAAATGGGGGTGCGCAATGGCGTGGAAATCCACCATGATGGCGATCTGCCGGCCCGCTCTGGCCTGGGCTCCAGCTCATCCTTCACGGTCGGCCTTCTGAACGCCGTTTACGCCTATCAAGGGCGCATGGTCAGCAAAGCCGAACTGGCGGCAGAAGCGATCCGCATCGAGCAAGAGGTGATCGGCGAGCAGGTTGGGTGCCAAGATCAGGTTTGGGCGGCCTACGGCGGGTTGAATCGCATCGATTTCCACACGGACGGTTCCTTTGAGGTCACGCCGTTGGTCCTCACGCGCGACCGGCGGGAAGAACTGCAAAGCCACTTCCTTCTGTGCTTCACCGGCCTTTCCCGCTTTGCCTCGGAGATCGAAAAGGAAAAGGTGGCGAATTTCTCCGCCCGCGAAGCAAACCTCCGGGAAATGCGGGCTATGGTGGACGCGGCGGCGGACATCCTGAAATCACCCAACCGATCGCTCGAAGAGTTGGGGCGGATGCTCCATGAAAGCTGGTTGCTGAAACGGGGGCTATCGCCCAACGTTTCGAACACCAACATCGACGCGATCTATGATGCCGCCAGAGCCGCCGGTGCGTTGGGGGGAAAACTTCTGGGAGCGGGGGGAGGCGGTTTTCTCCTGCTGTGCATCCCGCCGGAGCGCCAAGCGGCGGTGCGAAAGCGTCTGGAACATCTAATCACGCTGCCGTTCCGCTTTGATTCCAACGGCAGCAAAATCGTGGTGTACGATCCTGACGATTTCGAGCGCCGTCCCCTGCCGACCGAGGACGCGAACACCGTACACTGCCCTCCCGCCTTCGCCGATTCGGAAGCTCTCCTGTGATCATTCAGCCGCTCTGGCAGAACCAGAAGGAGCAACCGCCAGAAGGAGCAACCGTATGATGCTTGATATTTTCCAAACCATGCTTGGCGCTCCCATGACGACTGGAACAGCTTTATCGCCCCTCTGAACGAGGAGGTCGCGATGCTGATCGACTCACCCACCGCGGGATGCGGCGGAGGCGGTCACGGCCATTTGAAACATGCGTTGCCGGAAGGCTCTGCTGTTTTGACTGGACAGCAGGGACCAGCTGTGGCCGAGCGCATCAGATGCCGGCCACGTCATACCGGCGAAGCAGCCGATCCCGCGCCCAGACCGGGCGCAGGTGGGCCAATGCCCGCAAGAGCCGCGGGGCGCCGGCGATCGCCTTGAGATGCAGGTCTTCTGCTTCTTGAAGACGGCCGGTGTCTTCGTACAGCAGCGCCAGATTGACCATTGCGAAGACGTCCTGCGGATTGTCGCGCCGGGTGCGATCATGCGCCGCTTCGGCTTCTGAAAGATGGCCCTGGGTGTGCAGAAGCAAGCCGAGATACGTCGCGCCACGAGGCACGGCGGCAACGCGGGGTGTGTTCAGCAAAGCCGCGGATGCTTCGATGTCGCCGGCCACCAAGCAAGCCAAACCATGAAACAGGGCGCCATCCACGTTCTCCGGCGCGATGCGGGCGCAGCGTTCGCCCCTGTCCATCGCTTTCCGAAAGTCGCCCGCAATGAGGTGGCTGGCGACAAATGACATCTCCACGCCAGCGTCGGCAGGAAACAACGCTTTCGCGGCCGGCTCCATGGCGACGGCCCGGTCGGCAAGCCCGATGGACGCCAACGCCTGGAGCATCTGAATCAGAAACTCCGACCGCTCCGGCTCCAACGCCACGGCCCTCTCGAAGCAAGGAATGCTGGTGTCCGCCACCGGCGACGCCATTCTCATGATGGCCAAGCGATAGTAAGACTGCGCCAGCGAGCGCGCTTCGTCATCGAAGCCGCCGGGGGCCCGCACTGCCTTGTCCCATGCCGCCGCGGCTTGGACGGGGCGGTTGGTCACCTCATACCAGTAGCTTGAGAAGACTTGGGCTTCGGCGCATTCCGGCCACGCCTCCGCCACCTGTGGGTAAAGTGCCAACGCGTCCTCGGCATTCGCCAGCCGGTGGGCGCGGGCGCGTTCCAGCAGCCCTTCCCGCACATACCGTGGGTTGACGGCCAGGGCCCGCCGACGCGCCTGCTCCGCCTCGACTGTGCGCCCCATCTCGTCGAGCGTCGTGATCAACTCAAAATGCGCCGCACTGGAGGCGGGCCATTGCCCCAGCGCGCGCTCAAAGCTCTCCAGAGCCTTCTCGGACGCCCCTTCCCGGCGGAGAGCAATCCCCATTTCAAGATGGTACGAGCCAAAGGTTTCCGCGCGTATCCGTGCCCGCCAGGCGTCGACATCAATGGCCGGAGCGGAATCCTGGGAAATGGTGGATGCCATGAGTGTCCCGTTTGCCTTGAGAGAAATCCGCCGAAATGCCAAGTCCGAAGCCATTGCTCTTTGTCAAACACGCCCCGCTAAGCGCCTTCTTTATGGCGGACATCGCCTGTACGGTCCATGGCCCGATCCTTCCATAGGCAGGATGAGGCGCCGGGCGGGGCCGCCTTCCAGCGATTGTAGACGCCTTCGATGGAAGCGAACAGGACTCACGCGATCTTTGGCCGTGCTCTCCACGCTGTGACCGAACGCTGGCGTCCGCAGGACGGCCTCACGTGGAAATCTGCAGCCAGCGGTCGGCGCTGTCCGCCATCTTGTCCCCTCGGGAGCTTGCGGCGGCTCGCACCGCCTTGTCCATCGCCCCGGTCATCACCTCGGCAAAGCGTGCTGTATGTTCGGCGTGGCTCCAGCGTCGATGCGCCTCGCTCCGCGCCGCATTCCCCATTCGGCGGACCTGCGGCCGGTCGCGCAGCAGCATCCGCAGACGCTCGACCAGCGCTGCGTGAAAAGCCGGATCGGCCGGAGCGTCGGTGGCCTGCAGCAGTGGATGAAAATCCTGCCGCAGGATCCCATCCTCCCCGCCAACGGTGTAGAATCCGCCACGTCCCGGGATGACGCAGCCGGTGACCCCGTCCGTCACCAGATCATCGACGCCCATGGCGTTCGCCACCACCGGAACAATCCCCGCCTTCATCGCCTGGACCAAGCCATTGCGGTACAGCACGCACATTGGCATCACGAACAGGTCGGAACCGGCCACGAGGTCTTGGAATTCCCCGGCGGGAAGGCGATCCGGCCGCCATATGATCCGGGGATGGCCAGTGATCGCTTGGCGCAGCGCCGGCGACAGCGTCGCCGGCAAGGGCGAACGCAGAATCAGTTCAACGTCCTCGAACTCCTGCGCCAGGGTCAGGAAGGCGGTGACCACGTCGATTCCACCGCGATAAAAGAAGTCGTCATCGCGGGCATTCCAACTTGACGTGAACAGCAGACGGAAAGGCCGGCCGGACGCGGGGCACGCCGCCGACCCGTCCGCGCGGCCACCCGACGGCGCATCGGTTTCCAGCGGGTTGACGAAGGCCAGCTTGGCGGCGATGCGGCGATCGGGGAACAGCCGCAGCAACGGGTTATCGTCCAGTCGATAATGGGTGATGATGGCGGCGCAGCGGTCCGATGCCAGGAACGCCCCAATGATGGCATGGTAGGGGCAAAGACGCGGGTTCACGCACATCGCGTCAAAGGGCAGGAACGGCTGAAACAGAACCGGCAGCACGTCGTACCAAAGCACCCAATGCCGCTGTCCCAGGGTCATCGGGGCATTGGGCAGAAAATCCAGCACCGCCCCGCCATCATCCGCCAGCAGTGTCAGCACCCGCTGCCCGACGTAGCGGGCGGCGGCGGCTCGATCGACCAATGGGGACAATGTGGTCAGCCGGTCCACCAGTGGTGCCGCCAAGCGCAAAAGCGGAGCCACCGCCGCCGGCCAATCGGCGGGAAGAGCCGTCGGCATCCACACGTCCCAGCCTGCCCCAAGGCTGGACACCATGCCGACGCTGCCGGGATGTGCGGCGTCCAGGGTGCTGTAGAAGGGAAGCCTTTGCGGCGCGAACAACCGGCCGACCGCCGGCGCGCGTTCCGGAACTCGCCCCGCCGAACTGGAACCGGAACCAGAGCAAGCCCGCGTCACGAGAGGCTGCAGCCTGGGATCAGCCAAGGCCGCCTGTGCCAAGGGCACGACGAAACGCACCTCGCCGGGCGATCCCGCGAGACCGGTTGCGGCCGCCTCCGCCGCTTCGCCCCACCGCCCGCATTCGATCAGGATCTGCGCTTGCCGGAAGATGTCGTCTGGCGTCGCCGCTGGATCGGCCATGACCGCATGTCCAACCGCCGCCGCTTCGGCGAAAAGCCCCATGCGTGCCAAGCATTGCCGGCGTAGTCGGCGGCGGGACAGATCCTCCTTCCCCGGCATGGCATCCAGGGCTGCGAGGGCCGCTTTGTAGCGGCGCCGGTCGATCAAACCGGCGACATCACCGGCGGCTTCGATCACTCAATCACCAGATAGCTGGTGCGGGCGTTGTAGCGGTAGCGTCGCAAGGCGTACCGGTCGAGGCCCAGCGCTTCGCGGATGGCGACCGTTTCCCCCGGGGTCGCCGGATCGTTGGCCTCGTCGAACCCGAGCACCGTCCCCCGGGTGATATGGCCGCGGATCGCCTGCAGACAGGCCAGAGTCGGCTCATAAAGATCAAGATCGAAATAGGCCAGCGATATCACCGTTTCAGGATGCTTCTGCAAATACTCCGGCACGGTGGCGATCACATCGCCTTTCACAATCTCATACTTGCGCAGATGGCTGAGCGGGCTTTCCTGCTCCTGATGGGCAAGGACCCGGTCAAGATAGGCCTCGTATCCCTCTGTGGTCGCGTAAGCTCCAGTCTTCATCTGCTCGCCGTCTTCGGGGCGCACCGAAGGGAACCCGGCGAAGGTGTCGAAGGCCACAACCTTGCGCAACCGGTTGAAGGGCTCGTAAACCCCACGCAGCGCACAGAACAGCGACGAGTTCTGCCCCCATCGGCAACCGAACTCCATGACCGTCCCCTGCACCTCCAGCACTTGACGGTACAGAAAATCCATGAACAGAACCCGCGACAGGGTCTGGGGCGTCAAGAACAGCCCGATGTTCATCAACAGCTCGCCTTCGGGGATGGGACAGTCCCGCAACAGCCCGACGACGTCGCGGCGACGTTCGGTTTCACCGGCCGGACCAAAGGTCAGAATGTCAAGGGAAGTCGGGTCAGCCATGGCGGCATCCTCATCAGCTCGAGTGCGGGGGGACAAACTTTCCGGATCAGCGGACCATCGGCTTAGCGGCACGCGCTGTCCAGGACCTCCCGCAGGCGCGTGATTTGCGGCGTCAGGTCGAAAGGATGGTTGCCGACAAAGAAACCCAGGTCATGGGCGATGAAGGCATTTTCCGTCCCACCGACCACATCGTAATCATAATACTTGATCACGTCGTGCCGCAGGAAGCAGCCGCCGGTGATGATGCGGAAGCCGATGTCGGCGTCCTTGAGCGCGGCAAAAACCCGTTCACGATCAGGGTGATGGGCCGGGTTCAGGATGATGGTGAAGGAAAAACTGGAAGACAGGCCGTTTTCCCGCTGAATGATGAAACGCTCGTCGCCATCGAACAGGGATTGGAACAGGGCGAGGTTGCGGCGTCGCGCCGTGGTCATCTCCGGCAGGCGGCGCAACTGCACTCGGCCCACGGCGGCCTCCAGCTCCAGCGGGCGCAGATTGTAGCCCGGCAGGATAAAACGGTAGGCTTCGAAATGATCGTTGGAGCGGGGCTCGTACAGCCCCGTGCCGGCGGGCAGGTCGCGGGTCCAGCCGTGGGCACGCAGCGACCGGCACAGATGCGCCAGCTCCGTGTCGTCGGTCAGGATCATCCCGCCTTCCATGGTCGAGATGTGATGCGAGAAGAAAAAGCTGAACGTGTTCAGGCAACCGAAGGTACCGGTCTTGCGGCCGTTCAATTCGGCGTCCAAGGACTCACAATTGTCTTCGAACAAGTACAGGCCATGGGCATCGGCGAACGTGCGAAGGACGTCCAACGCCGCTGGATTGCCAAGAATCGACACCGCGACGATGGCGCGGGTCCGTGGAGTCAGCGCGGCTTCCAGCTTTGTCGGATCAATGTTGAGCGTATCGAGCTCGACATCGACAAACCGCAGCTTCAAACCGTACTGCTGCAGCGGGTGATACGTGGTGGCCCAGGAAATGGCCGGAACGATAACTTCGTCCCCCCTCTGCAACGGCCTATCCTGTTTGTAGAACAAAGCCGCAATACCCGCCAGATTGGCGGAAGAACCGGAATTCACCATGATCGCGTGCTTCATTCCAAAGTACGCGGCAAACTCCTGCTCGAAAGCTGCGACTTCCGGCCCCATGGTCAGCCGGCCAGAATTGATGACACGAGTCATGGCGTCGGCTTCTTCTGTACCCCAGGAAGGAGCCGCCAGTTCATAAAACATAAGTTCAATCTCCAAAACCAAGGGGGGCGCAGCAAAAATCGGGGGGCCGGACGGGTGGACGCTCGTTTCAGGTAGCGGTAAAGCTGTTAACGGGGTGTAAATGAGGTTCAACCCTGTGGGGAAAGGAAACCTATTTCACCGCACAGGTCAATAAGGCAGCCCTCCGCGAAAGGCGCTTGATCCCGTAAAGTCGGTGATCTGAGTCCGGAAAGTTCTTCCAGGAATGGGCAGAGGCACTGGTTGCGGGACTTCGTCGCCGACAGCTTGGCGATCTTGCCCTGGAACCTGTCTCACGCCCCAACCGGCTTGGCCACCCGGAAGGAGGACGAGAACCACGTTAGACCGCACTCCGGTTTCAGCGGCGCCACGCCCGCTGGAAACCGCCATCGCCGCCGCAGCGCAAGCTGGGCCGGGGCATGCCCGGCCCAGCTTGCCATCACTGCCCGCTTGGGGCATCACAACTCACAGAGATTCTGCCCAGGACCGGAAGGAACTTCGGTCTTAGGTCACAGTCAACGGAAGGACTCTCTCGTGCGGTCTCAAGATGTCTTGTCAGATATCGATGTCGTGGTTCTCGCGGGCGGGTTGGGCACACGCATCCGCGGCGTCCTGGGCGACACCCCGAAGGTTCTGGCCCCCATCGCCGGACGGGCTTTCCTCGGCCATCTGCTGGACCAGCTTTCGGCAAGCGGCGCACGGCGCGTGGTGCTGTGCCTTGGCCACCTCGCCGATCAGGTGACCACATGGCTGGAACGGGAAGAGTCGCACGACGACCTTGACCTGATCTGCCGAACCGAACCGCAGCCCCTCGGCACCGGCGGGGCGTTGCGCCACGCGCGGGACGAACTGCGTTCGGACACCGTGCTGGTGATGAATGGCGATACCTTCACCGACGCCGATCTGCACGCCTTCGTCCAGGCGCACCGCCGGTCGGAAGCCGAGGCGTCAATCCTGTGCGTGGAGGTGCCGGATGCGTCCCGCTTCGGCCGCGTGGAGATTGGGCCGGATGGCCGGATTCGCCGCTTTGTCGAAAAGGCTCCGGGCAGCGGCACGATCAATGCCGGGATGTATTTGCTGTCCACCACCTTCCTCGACCGGCTTCCCGCGACCGGCGCCATCTCGCTCGAACGCGACGTGCTGGAGGTCGCTCCTTCCGGAACGCTCAACGCGCATGTCATCCAAGCGCGCTTCATCGACATCGGCACTCCGGAAAGCCTTGCGGCTGCGGCCAGCGTGATCATCGGCCACAGCATCACCTAGCCGAAGGCAAACACACCACCCACACGGCCCCAAAACCGGTTCATTCCGTATGCTTGTGACCAGTGGTCCTCCTGTGGCCATTCTGGGACCAATGTCACACCCCAATCGATAGTGGTATGTCAGCTTCGGGACGCGAGGGAGCATTCCGCAACCCTCGGGACGGGCGGACTCCCGCCCGCAAGGCTCCAGGGTCCCGCATGTCCACGTCCCCGCAACGGACCATCGACATCCCGATCGTCGTGAACGCCTGGGGCGTGTCCGCTGGCCAAGCGCCGCATTTCCGACTCCTGGTCGATGGCGTGATGATCGGCGAGGCGTGGGTCGCCGCCACCTCCAGCACGCCCTACCGCTTCACCGCCACGGTCGATCCCGATCAGGCCCACCGGATCTCGATCTGGTACGACAATGACGGGGTGGTGAACGGGGTGGACCGCAACCTCTTCGTCGGCTCCATTGTCGTCGACGGGCAGGAGGTCAAATCCACCGACACGCGCGTCACCTACGACAAGGGGGCGGTGGACGGAAAGGACGTGGTTGCCGGCCAGGTCGGCCTCTACTGGGGCGGCCTGCTGTCCTTCGGGCTGGGAGAGGAGATGTTCGGCGGCCCGCTGGTCCGCCCCCCGCCCAAGCCGGAGGAGCTCATCACCCGGCCCATCCCCATCGCCGTCGAGGCGGCGCGCGGCGCGTCCGCCACAGGGCCGGTGCGCTTCAAGATCCTGGTGGACGGCACCCTGGTCGGGGAAGCGGAGGCCGTGTCCGGCACCGCCGAACGCTTCACCTTCGGCGTCACCCTCGACCCGTCCGTTGCCCACACGGTGCGGATCCTGCCGGTGGGAGACCTGACGCTCGGCGCCGTGACGGTGAACGGCAAGACCCTGCCCCCCCTTGCGCCGTCCAACGACGGGTCCGTCACCCTGGCGGTCACCGCCCCGGTCTTTCAGGGCAGCGCGTCGGACGCTCCGGCCCCGCAGGGTGACGCCTTCTACGTGGCGAAGACCGGCAACGACGCCTGGTCCGGGCGGCTGGCCGCCCCCAACGCCGAAGGCACCGACGGCCCCTTCGCCAGCCTGGAACGGGCGCAGGCGGCCATGCGCGCCGGCACCGTCAAGACCACTTACATCCGCGAGGGCTCCTACAATCCGACGGGCACGCTCAGCCTCGGCGCGCCGGACAGCGGCGTCCGTATCCTCGGCTATCCAGGCGAGCAGGCGGTCCTCAGCGGCGGCGAGCGCGTCACCGGCTTCACCTACGAGGGCAACGGCGTCTGGTCGGCGCCCCTGTCCGCGGCTCCGGGGCTGGACGTCACCGTCGATGGCGTGCGCTACCGGCTGGCCTCCAAGGGGGCCTACGACCCGGAGGACGCGACCACCGGCTGGTTCATCGCCGACGCGAGCGCCTATGGCGCCAGCAAGAACGCGCTGCGCTACCGCGCGGGCGACGTCACCACGGCCGATCTGGTGCCGGGCAGCCGGGTCCAGGTCTTCGACACCGAACGGCTCCAGGACGCGATCCTGACCGTTGCCGGAATCGACACGGTGACGCGCACCCTGACCTTCACCTCCGACGCGCCCTTCACCATGCGCGACGGCTCCACCTTCAAGCTGCTGGGCAACAGCGCCCACGTCGATCAGATGGGCGAGTTCGCCTACCGCGCCTCGGACGGGCGGCTGGTCATCAAGGCGGGGCAGGACTTCACCGGAACCGGGGTGGAGGTCGCCCGGCTCGGCACGCTGCTGCGGCTGAACGGCGCCAACGGGGTGACGATCCAGGGGCTGACCTTCACCAACACGACGACGGACGGCAACGCGCTCGACGTCCTGAACGGCGACGTCAACACCATCGCCGGCAACAGCTTCGTGAACGTCGGCACCGGCATCCGGCTGACCCAGGGGTCGGACCGCAATCTGGTCAGCGGCAATTATCTGGACCATCTCGGCATCAACGGCATCGCGCTGACCGGCCAGTCGATCGGCAACACGGTGACCGGCAACCGCATCCAACACATCGGCGAGGTGCGCAAATACGCCGGCGGCATCATGGCGTCGGGGATCAGCGACACGGTGATCTCCCACAACGACATCGACCACAGTTCGCGCTACGGCATCTCGGTCAAGAACTGGGACACCGCGACGATCAGCCTCAACAACGCCATCCTTTACAACCGCGTCCGCAACACGGGATTGGAGACGGCGGATTCCGGCGGCATCGAGTTGCTCGGGCGGTCGAACCTGAACACCGGGACGCGGATCGAAGGCAACCGGGTCGAGCACACCGGTGGCATCGCCACCACCAGCACCGGCCAGTGGCTGCGCGACTACAAAGGCTACGGCATCTATCTGGACGACCTGACCAGCGGCGTGACGGTGACGGGCAACTTCCTGCGCAACACCGCCTGGGCCGCCGTCATGATCCATGGCGGCCATGACAACACCGTCACCAACAACGTCAGCGTGCTCGGCGCCAACGGCGAGAGCTTCATCCGCATCGAATGGGTGCCCCTGGCGGGCGCGGCGGGCATCCCGGCGAACAACACGGTCACCGGCAACCTCGTGTCGGGGGCGGTGCCGCTCGGCGGCTACGTGACGGTCCTGTCGGCGGGGCAGAACGCCATCGACGCCAATTTCCTGCACCAGGTCGGCGCCTATGGGGCGAACGACCGGGCCGGCGACCCGTTGTTCGCCGACGCCTACAACCACGACTACAGCCTGCTGCCGCTGTCCCCGGCGCTCACCGCCGGCCTCCAGGATCTCGCCTGGACGCTGATGGGCATCGTCTCCGGCGGCGGCACGACACCCCCGCAGCAAGGTGGCGGGGGCATCACCCCCCTTCCCCCGTCCGATCCCCAGGCCAACCAGCCGCCCGCCCCGGTGCCAGCGCCCGACAACGGGACCCCCGCCACACCGCCGGTCCTCGAGCCGGGCGGCGGCATGTCCCCCACCCCGCCCGCCTCGTCCCCGCTTCCCGACGCCACGTCGGAACGGCCCTTCGTTCCCTTCAGCCGGACCGTGAACGGGGTCCAGCAGACGGTGGCCGCCTATGCCTATGATGGCCCGGTGGCGAACCTGCAATGGGCTTTCTACGGCACCGCCGAGGACGAGGTGGTCGGCGGGTCGGACGGGAACGACTTCATCCACCTGATGGGCGGGAACGACGCGGCCTGGGGCGGTGCGGGTGATGACGTGCTGGACGGCGGTTCGGGCTCAAACTGGCTGATCGGCGGGCCGGGCCACGACACCTTCTTCGTGGACGGGCGCGGGGGCGAGGTCACCTGGTCCACCATCGTCGATCTGGAGCGGGGCGAATGGGCGACCCTCTGGGGGTTCGTGCCCGGCCAGTCCCGGCTGACCTGGGAGGAGATGGGCGGCGCCGATGGCTACAAGGGCGCCACAGTCCGCTGCGACATCGACGGCAACGGCACCATCGACGCCAGCATGACCTTCACCGGCAAGTCGGTGGGCGCGATGACCGTCACCACCGGCATGGCCGGCAACGACTCCTACATCGCGTTCATCACCCTGTAGCCAGCCCCGCGCGCAGGACCCGGCGGGCGGAACGGACAGCTGAATCGACGATTCACGGGCGATGCATCGACGTTATCACCACCTCCTTCATAACGCGATGAAAAACAACGATCTTTTCAATTTCCGGGTTGACGCGGCCACGGGAAGGGCTCACGGTTCCGACAACGCTTAATACAAAAGTCAGTCTCCGATACGCTGTTTTGCGGGATCGGCAGGGCGGAAACGCACCGGCATGCCTTCGAACCGAAAGGGAACAGCCCCTCATGACCAGCACGACAGCGGAGCTTGAAGCGCTCCTCATGCAGCGGTCGCTGACCGACGCGCAGCTTCTGGCGGCTGCGGACGCCGCGGCGGATTTCCGCATCCTGCCGAACGCGACGGTGCTCAAGATCGGCGGCCAGAGCGTCATCGACCGCGGCCGCGCCGCCGTCTACCCGCTGGTCGACGAGATCGTCGCCGCCCGCAAGGAGCATAAGCTGCTGATCGGGACCGGCGCCGGCACCCGCGCCCGCCACCTCTACTCGATCGCGGCGGGGCTGAACCTGCCGGCCGGCCTGCTCTCGCAGCTCGGCGGCTCGGTCGCCGACCAGAACGCCGCGATGCTGGGCCAGCTCCTCGCCAAGCACGGCATCTCCGCGGTGGATGGCGCCGGCCTGTCGTCGGTACCGTTATTCCTGGCCGAAGTGAACGCCGTCGTCTTCAGCGGGATGCCGCCCTACAAGCTGTGGATGCGCCCCGCCGCCGAGGGCGTCATCCCGCCCTACCGCACCGACGCCGGCTGTTTCCTGGTGGCCGAGCAGTTCGGCTGCAAGGCGATGATCTACGTGAAGGACGAGAACGGGCTCTACACCGGCAACCCGAAGACCTCGAAGAACGCCACCTTCATCCCGAAAATCTCGGTGGACGAGATGAAGGCGAAGGGGCTGCAGGACTCGATCCTGGAATTTCCGGTGCTCGATCTGCTGAAGAACGCCCGCCATGTGCGCGAGGTGCAGGTCATCAACGGCTTGGTCCCCGGCAACCTGACCCGCGCGCTCGCCGGCGAGCATGTCGGCACCATCATCACCGCGCGCTGAAGGACCACATCCCATGTCCGACACCACCAACAGCATCAAGCACGTGGCCTCGCCGCTCGCGCGCCAGACCCTTCTCGACGGCAGCCTGACCGCCCCGGTCGCCGGCGTCCGCCCGATCCGCCTGCTGCCCTGGCTGCAGGTCGTGAAGATCGGCGGGCGGTCGATCATGGACCGCGGCCACGAGGCGATCCTGCCGATTGTCGAGGAAATCCGCAGCATCCTGCCGGAGCACCGGTTGCTGATCCTGACCGGCGCCGGCATCCGTGCCCGCCATCTCTACAGCGTCGGGCTGGATCTCGGCCTGCCGGTCGGCTCGCTCGCCCCGCTCGCCGCGACGGAGGCCGGGCAGAACGGCCACATCCTGGCCTCGCTGCTCTCGCCGGACGGCGTGTCCTACGTCGAGCACGGCACCATCGCGAACCAGCTCGCGGTCCATCTGTCGGCCGCCCGCGCGGTGGTGGGCAGCGCTTTCCCGCCCTACCACCACCACGAGTTCCCCGGCTCGCGCATCCCGCAGCACCGGGCCGACACCGGCGCCTTCCTGCTGGCCGACGCGCTGGGCGCCGCCGGGCTCACCATCGTGGAGGATGTGGACGGCATCTATACCGCCGACCCGAACGGCCCCGAGGCCGGCACGGCGGAGCTGCTGCGCGAGACCACCGCCACCGAGCTGGCCAAGCAGGGCGGCACGCTGCCGCTGGATGGCGCGCTGCTGGAGGTGATGGCGAACGCCCGCCACCTGGAGCGCGTGCAGGTCGTCAACGGTCTGGTTCCGGGCCGCCTGACCGCCGCGCTGCGCGGCGGGCATGTCGGCACCATCATCCGCACCGGCATACGAACGGGCGCCCGCCCGCTCTGAGCGGCCCCGCTCCGCCGGAGACCGACAAAGGCGTCCGGTGGTGACACCGGGCGCCTTCGGGTGTTCAGTTGCTCGCCACCGGCTTGCGGACGGCCTTCTGTCCGTCGGTCTTCGCCACGGCCTTCACGACGGGCGGCGCCATGTCTTCGGAAGACGCCTGCTGAAGCCGGCCCTGCGGGCTCGCCTTCGACGGGAAGGCCGTCGGCAGCAGCATCGCGGCGAAGACGGCGACGGCAATCAGGGTCTTCACGGCTTCCCAGGCGAAGCCGCCGCGGCGCGGGGACTTGGACAGCAAAAGGGCGTCATCCGCCTCCAAGGCGGTCGCCGAGGCAGCCGGCATCGGCTGGACTGCGGTCATGGACATGGCAGGCACTCGTGTTCGGGTTCGCCGGATTGGTACCCACACCATCGCAAGGGTCATGCCACGCCCCGCGCCCCGAACCCGCCGTTTTCAGGCCTTCGTTTGGAAATTATCTTAAAATCAAACCAATACCGGTGATTCCGTCCCGCTGCCGCCCTCGGTGCGGGCATTGTGTTTCATGGGCGCAAAAAAGACCTTTCCGGCTTGCGCACCCGGCAAATTCCTCCCCATGGGTGGCGGCTTCTGCCGACCCGTCGGGAAAATATTGCCTCACGAAGTGGGGGCTTTCCGGCTTCAGGCCATCGCGCGGATCAGCGCGATCTGACGGTCCAGGCAGCGGGACAGCTCGAACCGCTCCACCGCCGTCTCCCGCGCGGCGCGGGCCAGCGGGGCAAAGGCGCCGGGGTCCTGCAGCACCGCGATGGCCTTGGCGGCGATGTCGTCGGGGGAGAAGAAATCGGCAAGAAGCCCGTTCTCGCCGTGCCGGATGACCTCCCGCACCGGGGCGGTGTCGGAGCCGATCACCACGCAGCCGAGCGCCATGGATTCCACCATGGACCAGGACAGGACGAAGGGATAGGTCAGGTAGATGTGCGCCCGCGACAGCCGCAGGACCGATAGATACTGGTCGTAGGGAAGGTGCCCCAGGAAATGGACGCGCGCCGGATCCAGCGGCATCTCGGCCAACATGGTTTCCCGCCAGCTTTTCCCGCCGGGGGGCGCCGAACCGTAGCTGACCTCGTCGCCGCCGGCGATCAGCACATGGGCCCTGGGCCGCGCCTCCAGGATGCGCGGCAGGGCGCGCATGAAGCTGGGGAAGCCGCGGTAGGGCTCCAGGTTGCGCACGGCGTAGGTCAGCACCTCGTCCTGGCGCGTCAGCACCGTGCCGTCGGCCAGGGTGACGCGGATGCCCGGATCGGGAAGGAGCTGCGCGGTGTCCACCCCGTCGTGGATGACCTCGATCTTCGGGTGGAAGGGCGCCGGGTGGGAGTCGCGCTGCCACTCGGTCGGGGCGATGCCACGGTCGCAGGCCTCCAGGGCCAGCAGCAGCGGCGTGCTGCGCATGCGCAGCCGCAACACCGTGTCCACATTGACCGGGACCGACGGGTCGAAGCCGACGTCCAACCCCTGGGCGCGGTAGAAGAACTCGCAGTAGTTCAGGTAGGGGGTGTTGGGAAACACGTCCTTGACGAACAGCGTCTCGCCCCAGCCCGGATGGCCGACGATGACGTCGGGGCGGAAGCCCTCCTCGCGCAGGCCCATCAGCAGCCGGGCCGCCGCCTGGCCGTGCAGCACCGCGTTCTCGGTGGACACCAGATAGGGGTGCGCGTTCTCCCGCGCCTTGCGGCTGGGCTGGTAGGAGAGGCGGCGGACGTTCGGGATGTCCCGGTCGGTGCGCTTGGTGATGAAGATGACGCGGTTCGCCGGATCGGCGGCGAGACGGGCGGCCAGATGCTTGTACTGGCCGGGCATGTTCTGGTGGATGAAGACGATGTTCATGGTGTCTCCGTCAGGCCCGCCCGGCGCCGAACTTCTCCCGCAGCTTCGGCCCGACCTTCGGCAGCAGAACCGACAGGATCAGCAGGCTGAGCCCGATGACGGTCGGCGCGATCCAGTCGGGCTTGCCGGCCAGGGCGTGATCGCCCGCGGCGCCGAACTGGACGAAGGCCACGGTCATCGGCAGCTGCCCGACCAGCGACCCGAAGGCGTAGGCGCCGAGCCGCACCCGCGTCAGGCCGAGAGCGTAGTTCACCCCGCTGTGCGGCAGCACGGGAACCAGCCGCAGCATGGCGACGGCGCGCCAGCCGCCGGTCTCCAGCCGGCGCAGGACATCGCCCCAGCGCGCCCGGTCCAGGGCCGGGACCAGCCCGTCGCAGACGTAGCGGGTGAGCAGGAAACCGGTGGAGGCGCCGATCACGCTCCCCGCCGCCGCCAGCACCCCGCCCCACCAGACGCCGAAGACCAGCCCGGCGACCATCGCCATGACGGAGCGCGGGAAGAACAGAAGGCTGGCCAGGATGTGCAGGAGCAGGAACAGGACCGGTGCCGCGGGGTGATGGCGCAGGATGTCCTGGAGCGCGTCCATCCCGAAGGCCCCATGCCATGCCCACCAGGCCCCGGCCCCACCGAGCAGGAGCAGGACGAGCAGCCCCCGCCCGAGGTTGCGGAGGATGGACAGGGAGGGCGTGCGGCGCTCGGCCATGGTGCGGGCCTTCGGTTCGACGAACGGGGCTTCTATGGTCCAGCTTGCATATCACGGGCGCTACCGCGCCGCGAGAGACGATCGCGCGGGCGCCGGGCGCACCCCCGCGGGCCGGGGCAAGAAAAAGGCCGCAGCCAGGACGGCGCGGCCTTCAAGTCTAGGGAGGAAACGCCCAAAGGGCATCCGGGATTCAATTTATGTTGCAACGCAACAAAGGTCAAGCCCCTCCGGAGCGACCTTCGCGGAAAAGGCGCCGCCCTTCACTCCATCCCCCTGAAAACAGTAGCCGGAAAAAGAAAAGGCTGCAGCCGGTGAGGCGCAGCCTAGTTCTGGGAGGGAGGAAACCAAGAGAACTTGGTGAGGTCATTTATGGGCCGATTTGATTAACAGCACGTAAACAGGCCATGTATTCCGAAGACATACTCATTTTTTGAGAAAATCTGGAAAAGCCAAGCTTCCGCTTGATCGAAAAAGGACGGCGTGCGGCACAGCGGGAGGCGAAGCCGCCTCACCGATGCCGCTGGTTGAGCGCCGCGCGGATGTCGTTCTGCCAGACCATGCTGACCAGGGCGATCTGGGTGAGCAGGGCGATCTCGCCGTGCCCGATGGCGGCCAGCAGTTCCTCCCGCGTCATGAACAGGATTTCCGTCTCCTCAAGGTCGTCGGACAACGGATCGGCCACCCGGCGGCAGCCAGTGGCGTGGAACATGTGGGACACCGCGCCGCCCTGGTTGGCGTTGACCGTGTAGCCGCCGAGCGCCGTCCAATGGTCCGAGACGAAGCCGGTTTCCTCGAGAAGTTCCCGCCGGGCCGCCGCCAGCGGGTCCTCGCCCGGCGACAGATGACCGCCTGGAAAGGACAGGTTCACGCGCCGCGGCCCGTGCCGGTACTGGCGGTAGACGATGGCGCACCCATCCGCCGTCTCGGCGAAGACGCAGGCAAAGGACGGCATGTCGAACTGGTAATAGTCCCGGATGACCCGGCCATCGGGCAGTTCCACCGTCTCGACATGAACTTTCAGGAACGGATCGGCGTCGAGCAGTTGGCGGCTTTCAAGCACGGTCCACGGGCGCAGGGGGCGCGTCATTCCTGGGTCTCCTCATCGCCGCGTCCTCGTTCGCGGTGCGCCCTGGGTAACGGCTGGTCGCCGCCGAGGCAAGACACATGAAAAGGGGACGCCCGGCCTCGGTGGTCCAGCGTGCATTCGAAAACACTCATCAACCGTTAAGGGGCTTATTGATCAATAAAACAATCCATTTCTGGCGGTCATGGCGGATCATGCGTCATTTTGATAAGCGTGATCGTGGCTATTGCTCTTCATGGTAATCGGGATAGGATGAACCGACAACAATCAATAAGAGTTTATCGGTTAATTTTACCTTTATGCTTGCAAAAACAGCCGGCCGCCGACCGCAGCCGGAATCCACCCTTCCGAAAGCCGCCCCTCTGAAAGCTGTGGAAGTCCCATGCCGAGCCTGCCCTTTCCAAATCTCCGCCCATCCTCTTCCTTGGCCGCTCCCCCGCGCGGCCCGTCCCCAGCGCCGTTCGGCACCACCCCGGACACATCCCGCAACGCGGCGGTCGGCGATCGGACGCCGCTCCGGATTCCGGGGCAGGCCCCGCAGGATCTGGCCGCGGGCCTGCTGATCGCGTCCTTCGGCCTGATCGCCTTGTGGATGGGGCGCGAATGGCCGACCGGAACGCTTGCCTACGTGCAGTCCGGCTTCTTCCCGCGGATGATCGGGGGGCTGATGGTGCTGGCCGGTGCCGTGGTGACCGGCCGGAGCCTGCTGACCCACGGCGCGTCCCTTCCGGCCTGGGGCTGGCGCCCTCTGCTTGGGGTGACGGCGGCGGTGCTGGCCTTCGCCGGAACGGTGGAAACCCTCGGGCTGGCGCCGGCGGTGCTGATCCTGGTGGGGCTGGGCAATCTGGCCGGCCAGCCGCTGCGCCCGGTTCCGCTGGCGCTGCTCGGCGCCGTCTTGGCGGCGGGCTGCGTCGCGCTGTTCGTCGGGGGGCTGGGCCTGCCCCTGCGGGTGTGGCCCCTGTGGGTGTCGCCGTGATGGACCTGATCGGCAACCTTCTGCTTGGCCTGTCGGTCTCGCTGTCCCCGGACAACCTGCTGCTCTGCTTCGGCGGGGCGTTGATCGGCACGCTGATCGGCGTGCTGCCCGGCCTGGGGCCAACCGCGACGGTGGCGATGCTGCTGCCCCTGACCTTCCACCTGCCGCCGGTCGGCGCGCTGATCATGCTGGCGGGGATCTTCTACGGCTCGCAGTATGGCGGGTCGGCGACAGCGATCCTGGTGAACCTGCCGGGCGAGTCCTCGTCGGTGGTCACCTGCCTGGACGGCCACGCCATGGCGCGGCAGGGCCGGGCCGGGGTGGCGCTCGCCACGGCGGCGCTTGCCTCGCTGTTCGCCGGCATCGTCACCACCGTCCTGATCGCCGTCGCCGGCCCGCCGCTGGCCGGGGTGGCGCTCGCCTTCGGGCCGGCGGAGTATGTGTCGCTGATGCTTCTCGGCCTGATCGGGGCGGTGACGCTGGCCCACGGATCGGTGGTGAAGGCCATCGCGATGATCCTGCTGGGCCTGCTGCTGAGCATGGTCGGCACCGACGTGAATTCCGGCGACACCCGCTTCACCTTCGGCCTGCCGCAGCTCTACGACGGCATCGACTTCGTGCCGCTCGCCATGGGCCTGTTCGGGCTGGCCGAGATCATCGCCAGCCTGGAGCAGACCGGCGGCGTCGGGCAGACCACCGCCCCCATCGCCAGCCTGTGGCCGAAGCGCGAGGATGTCCGCCAAGCGTGGCCGGCGACGGTGCGCGGCACGGTGATGGGGGCGCTGCTGGGCATCCTGCCCGGCGGCGGCGCCACGCTCGGCTCCTTCGCCGCCTATTCGCTGGAGAAGAAGGTGTCCCGCTACCCGGAGCGCTTCGGCCAGGGTGCCATCGAGGGGGTGGCGGCCCCGGAGGCCGCCAACAACGCCGCCTCGCAGGCCTGCTTCATCCCGATGCTCAGCCTGGGCATTCCGCCCAACGCCATCATGGCGCTGATGATCGGCGCGATGACCATCCACGGCATCACGCCGGGGCCGCAGATCATGGCCAAGCAGCCGGAGTTGTTCTGGGGCATGATCGCCAGCATGCTGATCGGCAACGTGATCCTGGTGATCCTGAACCTGCCGATGATCGGTCTGTGGGTGCGGCTGCTGAGGGTGCCCTACGGCTATCTTTTCCCGGCCATCCTGGTCTTCTGCTGCATCGGCACCTACACGCTGAACAACAGCGCCTTCAACGTGCTGCTGATGGCCCTGTTCGGCGTCCTGGGCTACGTCCTGCGCAAGCTGGACTGCGAGCCGGCGCCGCTGATGCTGGGCTTCGTGCTGGGACCTCTGCTGGAGGAGAATCTGGGGCGCGCCCTGCTGCTGTCGGGCGGCGACCCCACCGTCTTCGCCACCCGCCCGATCAGCGGCAGCCTGCTGGCCGTCGCCGCCCTTCTGCTGCTCCTGATGGTGATGCCGTCCGTGCGCCGCCGCCGCGACGAGGCCTTCAAGGACGAGTGAGTCCCAAAAAACGCTTTCTTCTCCCCGCCGGTCCTCTCCTCCGAAGGCCGGCGGCCTTCACGCCGTGAAAGGTGCCTGTGCGATGACCGTCCTCAAAGAGTTCCCCCGTCCCGATCCCGATCTGGTCGCCGCCTTCCGCGGCCAGTCCCCGGCCACGCTGCACGAGGCGATGGGCAAGAAGGGCGCAATGTCCTTTCCGATCAAGCCGCTCTATCCGGGCATGACGCTGTTCGGCACCGCGGTGACGGTGTCCGGCGGCCCCACCGACAACCTGATGATCCACGTCGCCATGACGCTGACCCGTCCGGGCGACGTGCTGGTGGTCGACTTCAAGGGCATGACCGAAGCCGGCCCCTGGGGCGATGTGCTGACCGAGGCGGCGCTCCAGCGCGGGCTGGCCGGGCTAGTGATCGACGGCTGCGTGCGCGACGCCGCGGCCATCCGCAAGATGGGCTTCCCGGTCTTCTGCCGGGGGACGAGCATGAAGGGCACCACCAAGACCCAGCCCACCGGCGACGTGAACACCCCCATCGTCTGCGGCGGCGTGATGGTCATGCCGGGCGACATCCTGGTCGGCGACGACGACGGAATGGTCGTGGTGCCCCAGGCCGAAGCCGCCGCCGCGCTCGCCAGGGCGGCGGAGCGCGAACGGATGGAAGAGGGGCTGCGCGAACAGCTCCGCGCCGGACGGACGACGGTCGAGGCGCTGACGCTGGAGCCCTGTCTGGCGGCCGGCGGCATCGCCCTGTGACGCGAGGCGCCGCGGAAAAGCGGGCGGGACCGAATCCCGCCCGCCGTTGCCGGGCGCGGCATCGCCCGGAGGCGTGACATCGCCTGGAGTGGTATTACCGGCTTGTGGTATTACCGGCACCCGGCAAAAGAACGGCATCGACCAAAAAAAATGCCGCGCCCGGACACAAGGTCGGCGCGGCAGCCTAATGCTCTTAGAGCATCATGATGTTTTTGGTTTCCTCCCCAGACCTCAAGGCCTTTGTTTTGTGAGAGGAAATTTCCACAGTCGACACTGGGAAGTCAACAGCATTGAGTGGGTTATAACTTTAAGCCTAACGTCTCCTTCGGATGCGCCAGGGAAGACGGAGGAAGGCGTCCGAAGAGAAAAATCTTGGCGGACGCCAAACAGGGGGCTTGCGTTCCGCCGGGCCGGTGCGGTATCTCCCTGCCTCCTTCGTTGGAGCGGCGCGGGCGTAGCTCAGGGGTAGAGCACAACCTTGCCAAGGTTGGGGTCGAGGGTTCGAATCCCTTCGCCCGCTCCAATATTGCGATGGTCGTTTTCTTCCGACGTTTCGCTCCCATGCAGGGCCTCAATAGGCCGCATAGGATTTCTCCTCGACGAGAGCGCTACCGAGCCGTTCGTTGATTTGCCGCTTGATGGCGGCACGCCGGTCGTTCGTCCGGTACACGGCCCTTGCCAGCTCGATGAAGCGTGGCCCGAAATCCTGAGCCCGCTCGCAGTCGCGGATCGCATCCTCGATCTCCCACAGGGCCGTGTTGACCGTCTTCAAGGCGGCGGCCAGTTCGCGCAGTTCCGAGCTATCCGGGATGTGCCGGTCCGCGGTCCGCGTCAGGATGCCGTGTTCGGTCTCCACATTGCGCCGCTTGACCGGGTCCTGGATCCGCTCCCGCTTGATCTCCAGGATGGAGATCTTGTCCAGGAGTTCTCCCGGCGCGGTTTCCACGAGGATGTCCGTCGTCCGCATCGCCTTCGCCATCATGATCTCGAACAGGGCGCCGGCCATCCGCGCGAAGACGGGGCGCCAGTCCCCCGGCCTCGTCTGGCGGAACAGCCGCATGGTCGGGTACCAGGGGCAGTCCTCCCGCGTCATCAGCCACCGCCAGTCCGGCACCGCCTTCAGCGCCAGCCAGACCGGGCGGCCGAGGGCGCCGGCCAGATGCGCGATCGCCGTGTCGGTGGTGACGATCAGGTCCAGCCCCGTCATCACCGCCGCGGTGTCGAGGAAGGCGTCCGGCCCACCGTCGAAGTCCGGCCCGAGCACGGTCACCCTCATGCCGTCCGGCAACCGGTCGAGCTGCTCCAGCCCGTGGTTCTTCTGCAGGCTGACCAGCCGCAGGCCGGGAATCCGCGCAAGCGGCGCGAATTCCGCGAGCGGCACGGAGCGCCCGCGATCGACCGCCGCCTGCGGGTTGCCCTGCCAGACGATGCCGACCCGCAGGCCGGCCAGCGGCCCGCCCCCTTGCCCTTCGCGTCCTTGGGCAGCGGTCACCATCGTCCGCGGCGGCAGCCGCCGCTCCCAGGCCGCGACCCGCTCGGGATCGGCGCCGAGATAAGGGATGGGCGCCGGGATCGTCGCGACTTCGGTGCGGAAGGCGCGCGGCAGGCTGAGCAGCGGGCAATGGGCGTCGAAGGGCGGCAGGGGATCGCCTTTGGCGACCAGCGTCACGTGGCCCTCGGGAACCGGCAGGGAACCGAGCAGACGGAGCAGCGGGCGCGGCGCCTCCACCACGACACGCCACCCGCGCGCCACGGCGGCCGGCACGTAGCGGATGAACTGGATCGTGTCCCCGAACCCCTGCTCGGCATGGACCAGCAGGGTTCCGCGGGCCGGCTCTTCCCCCCGCCACAACGGCTGCGGGAAGGGGCCGCCCGGCGCCTGGACCCCCTCCTGGCGCAGCCGCCACTCGTAATCGTCCCAGCCGCGTGAATAGTCCCCGCCGAGCAGCCGGGACAGCGCGCGGTTCCAATGGGCGCCCGTGAAGTCCGGGCGGATTGCCAAGGCCCGGCCGTAGGCCGTCACCGCCTCGTCCAGCCGCCCCAGATCGTGCAGGCTGTTGCCGAGGTTGTTCAGCGTCTCCGCACGGTCCGGGCGGAGAAGAATGGCGTTTCGCTGCGCCAGGATGGACGGCGCAAGGCGGTCCAGTTCCCGCAGGAGGGTGCCGAGCGTGGACAGGGCCTCGGCATGGTCCGGCCGGACCGCCACGGCGCGCCGGGCGGCGTCGGCGGCCTCGACCAGCCGCCGCTGCTTGTCGAGCGCAAGGGCAAGGTTGTGCAGGATGTCCGGGTTGCCGGGCTGGACCGCCAGGGCGCGGCAAAGAGCCGCGACCCCGCGATCGAGCATCCCCAGTCCCTGCCGGATCAGGCCGAGGTTTGACAGCGCCTCGGCATGGTCCGGCCGGACCGCCAGGACCCGGCGGTAGATCTGCCCGGCTTCCTCCAGCCGCCCTTGCGCGTTGAGGCCGGCGCCGAGGTTGCACAGCGCCTCCGGGAAACCGGGCCGGAAGACCAGGGCCTGCCGGTAGGCCGCCTCGTCCTCCGCCCGCTCCAGCGCCGTCAGCGCGAGGCCGAGGTGATAGCTGCAATCCGCGCCCGGGCCGACGGCGGCCAACGCGCGGAACAGGGATTCCGCCTCCCCCGCGCGCCCGGTGTCCAGACACAGAACGCCGAGGCCGAGCAAGGCGTCGGCGTTGCGGGGGTCGTTGCGGAGAAGGGCGCGGTGGAACGCCTCCGCATCGTGGACGGCGCCCGCGGGCGGGAAGGCGGGCGCTGCGGACCGGTTCGCCGCTGCGGAGGGATCGTTGGCCGGCATGCACGCCAGAGTGCAAAGGAACGGTGCCGGCGCAACAGTTTTCTGCAAAGCCCCAGCCGGCCGAGGGGGGCCGCGGCCTCCGGCGCCCGGCTTTGCACCGCCCCGCCGATTGCCGAAACATTAACGCACTGATAGGGGTATCAGGCTAAGGTCGGCCAAAACGACCTCAGACACCATAATGTGCGATCACAGTGACCATGCAGCAGCTTGACCGTTCGAGTGGGGCGCCGACCGAGGCTCTGCAATCCGGCTTCGACCTTCTGGACGGCCGGTCGATCCTGGTCACCGGCGGCTCCGGCTCCTTCGGGCGCCGCTTCGTGGAAACGGTGCTGCGGCGGGCCAGCCCGCGCCGGGTCATCGTCTTCTCCCGCGACGAGTTCAAGCAGTATGAGATGCAGCAGCAGCTGGGGCCGGAATGGGCCTCCACGCTGCGCTTCTTCATCGGCGACGTGCGCGACCGCGAGCGGCTGGAACTGGCCATGCGCGAGGTGGACGTGTGCGTCCACGCCGCCGCGCTGAAGCATGTGCCGGCCGCCGAATACAACCCCATGGAATGCATCCACACCAACGTCTACGGGGCGGAGAATGTGGTGCGGGCCGCGCTGAACACAGGCGTGAAGCGCGTGATCGCGCTGTCCACCGACAAGGCGGCCAACCCGGTCAACCTCTACGGCGCCAGCAAGCTGGCCTCGGACAAGATCTTCATCGCCGCCAACAACCTGTCGGGCTCGCTCGGCACGCGCTTCTCGGTGGTGCGCTACGGCAACGTGGTGGGCTCGCGCGGGTCGGTGATCCCGCTGTTCCGCAAGATGATCGCGGAGGGGGCGGAGGCGCTGCCGGTCACCGACGAGCGGATGACCCGCTTCTGGATCACGCTCCAGCACGGGGTTGATTTCGTCGCTTCCTGCATCGCGATGATGCAGGGCGGGGAGATCTTCGTGCCCAAGATCCCCAGCATGCGCATCACCGATCTGGCCCGCGCGATGGCGCCCCACCTGCCGCACAAGCCGGTCGGCATCCGCCCCGGCGAGAAGCTGCACGAGGTGATGATCACCGAGGACGATTCCCGTCAGACCTTCGAGTTGCCGGACCGCTTCGTCATAGAGCCGGCCTTCGCCTTCTGGACGCACGAGCCCTACCAGCGGCTGGGCGCGCGGCCGGTGGCCGACGGCTTCCGCTACGCCAGCGACACCAACACCGACTGGCTGGACGGCGCGCGGCTGATGCGGCTGATCGCGGAAGCCCCGTGATGGGCGACCCGGCGTCCCAACCGCCGCTCCCCTTCCTGCCCTATGGGCGCCAGGACATCGACCAGGCCGACATCGACGCGGTGACCGCCGTCCTGCGCGGCGACTGGCTGACCCAGGGGCCGGCGGTGGATGCCTTCGAGCGGGCGCTGCGCGAGCGCACCGGCGCGGCCCACGCGGTGGCCTGCGCCAACGGCACCGCCGCCCTGCATCTGGCCACGCTCGCCCTGGGGCTCGGCCCCGGCGACGCGGTGGTGGTGCCCGCCGTGACCTTCCTCGCCACCGCCAACGCCGCCCGCTATGTCGGGGCGGAGGTCGCCTTCGCCGACGTCGATCCGGACACCGGCCTGATGGGGCCGGAGCAGGCGGCGGCGGCGATGAAGCGGGCCGCCCGCGCCGGCTGGCGGGTGCGCGCCCTGGCGCCCGTGCATTTCGCCGGCCAGACCGCCGACATGGCCGGGCTCGGCGCGCTCGCCGGCCGTCACGGGCTGGCGGTGATCGAGGACGCCTGTCACGCCATCGGCAGCCTGGATCTGGCGCCCGACGGGCACGCCCTGCCGGTCGGCGGCGGCGCCTTCGGCACGCTCACCGCCTTCTCCTTCCATCCCGTGAAGACGATCGCGGCGGGCGAGGGCGGGGCCGTCACCACCAACGACGCCGGTCTCGCCGCCCGCCTGCGCCGCTTCCGCAACCACGGCATGGAGCGGGACCCGGCGGCGTTCGAGGACCGCGAAGCAGCCTCCGCCGCGGACGGACTCGCCAAGGACGGGACCGCCCATCCCTGGTACTACGAGATGGCGGAGCCGGGCTTCAATTACCGCCTGACCGACATCCAGGCGGCGCTCGCCCTCAGCCAGCTGACGCGGCTGGACGCCTTCGTGGAGCGGCGACGCCGCCTGATGGACCTCTACGCGGAGCGGCTGGCCCCCCTCGCCCCGCTGGTCCGGCCGGCGGCCCGCGCTCCCTGGTGCCGCCCCGCCTGGCACCTCTGCGCCGTCCGCATCGACTTCGCCGCCGCCGGGCGGACGCGGGCACGGGTCATGGCCGAGTTGCGGGAGCGGGGCATCGGCACCCAGGTCCATTACATCCCGGTCCACCGCCAGCCCTACTGGCGCAAGCGCTGCGGCGACCTCGCCCTGCCCGGCGCCGACGCCCATTACGCCCGGACGCTGTCGCTGCCCCTGTTCCCGGCAATGGCCGATGCCGACGTCGACCGGGTCGTCGCCGCCCTGGCCGCGGCGCTCGGCCTGCCCACCCCGGCGTGACGCCCCCTGCGTCGCTGGCCGGCGTCGCTGCTGGACAGTTTTCTCCCTTCCAAAAATGCGCTATGCCAAGCGTCATCTCGAACGCTTCGGAGCAGGGTCATGGCCGAGGGTACTGTGGACTATTACGCGATGGTCGAAGAGGCCTGGCAACTGAGCGACGCCGCGCGCGACTACGTGAAGAACGCGGGCCGCGACGTGGACAACACCGAGCTGTGGGACAAGGTGTTCGCCTCCTCCCCCCTGATCGACCTTGAGCGCACCCGCGCCGAGGGCGGGCAGCCGTTGCAGAAGATCTTCTTCAAGAACCCTTATGGTCTGCAATACCGCGCCGACCACAAGGACTGGATCCCGTTCCGCCACGGCGCCCTTGATCCCGCCTATCTCCAGGCGATTTGAAACGGCCCCGAGTTCGGATGGCCTGATGAGGGCCGGATCGCACCGATGAGGCGCAGAACGCGGCCATGGGCCGGTCCGGCCTTTCCCTGGCCGGCCAAGGCTGTTCGATGCACGCCGGCCTTTATGGCCTCCGCGGCCCCTTGCAAACAGATCGGGCCACCCAGGCAGCGGCCCGAAACGCACCGCACAGCGTTTGAACGCCAGGAACCGCCTTCCGGTCCGGAGACGGGCGGAGGCGCGTGGCTGTCAGCAAAGGAATTTTCATGCGCATAGCGATGATCGGTACGGGCTATGTCGGGCTGGTGTCCGGCGCCTGCTTTTCGGAATTCGGCGTTCACGTCACCTGCGTGGACAAGGACGCCGGCAAGATCGAGCGGCTGAAGCGCGGCGAAATTCCGATCTACGAGCCGGGGCTGGATGATCTCGTCGCGCGCAACGTCGCCGCCGGGCGGCTGTCCTTCACGCTGGACCTGAAGGAGGCGATGACCGGGGCCGACGCCGTCTTCATCGCCGTGGGCACCCCGACCCGGCGCGGCGACGGCCATGCCGATCTCTCCTACGTCTACGCCGCCGCGGAGGAGATCGCCTCCCATCTCGACCACTATACGGTGGTCGTCAACAAATCGACCGTGCCGGTCGGGACGGGGCGCGAGGTGGAGGCGATCATCCGCCGCGCCAACCCGAACGCCGATTTCGACGTGGCCAGCAACCCGGAATTCCTCCGCGAGGGCTCGGCCATCGGCGATTTCATGCGCCCCGACCGCGTGGTGATCGGCGCCTCCTCGGAGCGCGCCGCCGACGTGATGCGCCGGATCTACCGCCCGCTCTACCTGATCGAGACGCCGATCGTCCTGACCTCGCTGGAAACGGCGGAGTTGACCAAGTACGCCGCCAACACCTTCCTGGCCACCAAGATCACCTTCATCAACGAGATCGCCGACCTGTGCGAGAAGGTGGGCGCCAACGTCCACGACGTGGCCCGCGGCATCGGGCTGGACGGGCGCATCGGCAAGAAGTTCCTGCATCCTGGTCCGGGCTACGGCGGCTCCTGCTTCCCCAAGGACACGCTCGCCCTGGTGCGCACCGCCCAGCAGGCGGACAGCCCCCTGCGCATCGTCGAGACGGTCGTGGAGATCAACGACGCGCGCAAGAAGCGGATGGCCGAGCGGATCGTCGCGGCCTGCGACGGGTCGCTGGCCGGCAAGACCGTCGGCGTGCTGGGCGTCACCTTCAAGCCCAACACCGACGACATGCGCGACGCCCCGTCGCTGGACATCGTCCCGGCGCTCCAGGCCGCCGGCGCCACCGTGCGCGCCTTCGACCCCGCCGGCATGCACGAGGCCGAGAAGCTGCTGCCCGGCGTGGAGTGGACGAAGGACGCCTACGGCGCCCTGGAGGGGGCGGACTGCGTCGCCATCCTGACGGAATGGAACGAGTTCCGCGCGCTGGATCTGAGGCGGGTCAAGGCGCTGCTGAAGCGCCCGGTGATGGTCGATCTGCGCAACATCTACAATCCCGACGACATGGCCGCCGCCGGCTTCGCCTACTCTTCCATCGGGCGGCCCGCGCAGCCCAAAACGGTCTGAAACGGATCTGGTCCAAGGAGGTCATTCGAGACCATGAACGAGGCCCACACGTTCCATCCGACGGTGCTGCGCGAATACGACATCCGCGGCATCGTCGGCAGCACCCTGACGCCCGCCGACGCCCGCGCGGTCGGGCGCGCCTTCGGCAGCGTGGTCGCCCGCGGTGGCGGCAAGACCGTGTGCGTCGGCTATGACGGCCGGCTGTCCTCGCCGGAGCTGGAAGCGGCCCTGGTGGATGGGCTGGTCGCCTGCGGCCTGCATGTCCTGCGCATCGGGCTCGGCCCCACCCCGATGCTGTATTTCGCCACCCGCGACCGCGAGGCGGCGGCCGGCGTCATGATCACCGGCTCGCACAACCCGCCGGACTACAACGGCATCAAGATGATGCTGGGGAAGGGGCCGGTCTACGGCCGTCAAATCCTCGATCTCGGCGTCATCGCCGCCAAGGCCGACTATGTGTCGGGCAAGGGCTCCTCGGAACAGGTCGACGTGCGGGACGCCTATGTGGAGCGGCTGCTGAAGGATTACGACGGCACCCGCGACCTGACGATCGCCTGGGACGCCGGCAACGGCGCCACCGGCGAGATCCTGCGCCGCCTGACGGCCCGGCTGCCGGGCACGCACACCCTGCTGTTCGACGACATCGACGGCACCTTCCCGAACCACCACCCCGACCCCACGGTCGAGAGGAACCTCGTGGATCTGAAGGCCGTGGTGGCGGCGAAGGGCTGCGACATCGGCATCGGCTTCGACGGCGACGGCGACCGCATCGGCGCCATCGATCATCTGGGCCGCGTGGTGTGGGGCGACCAGCTTCTGGCGATCTACGCCGCCGACGTTCTGAAGAGCCATCCCGGCGCCACCATCATCGCCGACGTGAAGGCCAGCCAGACGCTGTTCGACGAGATCGCCCGGCTGGGCGGCAATCCGCTGATGTGGAAGACCGGGCACTCGCTGCTGAAGGCGAAGATGGCCGAGGTCGGCTCGCCGCTAGCCGGCGAGATGTCGGGCCACATCTTCTTCGCCGACAAATGGTACGGCTTCGACGACGCGCTGTATTGCGCCCTGCGGCTGATCGGGCTGGTCAGCAAGCTCGGCGTGCCGCTGTCGGACCTGCGCGACCGCCTTCCGGCGGTGGTGAACACCCCGGAAACCCGTTTCCAGGTGAGCGAGGAGCGCAAGTTCCAGGTTGTGCAGGAGGTCAAGGAGCGGCTGAAGGCCGAGGGCGCCGACGTTAACGACATCGACGGCGTCCGCGTGACGACGGCCGACGGCTGGTGGCTGCTGCGCGCCTCCAACACCCAGGACGTGCTGGTGGCCCGTGCGGAATCCGGCACGCCCGAGGGGCTGGAGCGGCTGAAGGACATGGTGGTCGCGCAGCTGGCGGCCTCCGGCCTCCAGGCGCCCTCCTTCGAGGACGGCGGCAGCGCCCACTGACGGCATCCAACGGAAAGGGCCCTTCCCATCGGGTGTGGGAAGGGCCCTTTTTCCTGCCCGCGCTCGCAGGGATGAGCGGTGAGAATTCTCACCGTCTCCGCGCTTGCGCTCCGCCGGGCATTTCATGCCCGTCGGCAAAGTCCGACCAAGCGAACGGCGCACGCGTCGGCGTCACCGGCGGCGCGTCCGGCGGTCTTGGACGCAGTCAGGATATGGCACAACCTTTGCTTTTGTCCGGCAGCACATGGCGGTGCCATGAACCGCAGCGGAGGTGAGCGTGCAAGTCCTTGGATACCCTGTGGCCGCCGGCCATGCTGTCGTCTCGGATCGGAGCAGGATGTCGGGTGCCGGCCACCCCACAGGCTCACCCGATTTCTCGGACCTTCTGTCGGGAAACGCGTCCGGATCGCCGGCCGCGACGACAGTTCCGCCATCGGGCGAGCGGACCGAGAACGAGGAGATCGCTCGGATGCAGGCGGAGCTGGAAGCGTACAAGCGCCAACGCAACAAAATCGTCCAGAGCCGAACGACCGACCCGCCGGCGTTCCAGATGGCGTTGCCCGTCAATGACCGCGGCTACATGCCCTACGTGACGGCCGACCAGCAGAAGCTGATGGACCGCATCACCGACTCCTATCTCGGCCGGCCTGGGCATGAGATGGAGAGGATGTGGGAGGAACTGAGGGCCAACGGCCTCGCGCCCGATCAGCTCGTCCGAACCGCGACGTATTTCATCAATCTCGACGGCGAGGTCGTCAGCCGCGCGGTGGCGACGGGAAGCCAGGGATCCGCCCAGCTTGGCAGCACTGTCTGGACGGCATCGAGCGTTTGAAGGACGGAGCCATCACCGCCCTGCAGGGCGCGTGATGCCTGCCCGATCGGGGCCGCCATCCGACGCGCGAAGCTGTTCCACCGACGCGCCGCGCTCCAGCAACCCTTGCGTTCGCGCCCGGTCCAGCAGGTTCTTGACCGAGGCCGCCGCCCAGGTGCGCCCGCCCCGCGGCGTGGTTTCCCGCATCGCCTCCAGCTGAGCTCCAATGGCCCGCAGCGACAGCTTGGGGTTCGCGCGGGCGATGCCGGCGACCAGCACCATGAGCCGGTCATTCCCGCGCACGGACGGCACCTTGTCGAGCAGCGCCGGGTCGGCCAGCCCCTCGGCGACGAAGGCGCGAACGGCGCGGCGCAACCGCTCGGCGGTCCAGTGTCGGCCGGGCGGCAGCTTGGCGTTGACGGCGCGGGTCACCGCCGCCCACGAGCGGGACGGCCGGAGGCGCCGCACGGTGGGCAGCCACTCCTCCGCCGAGCGGGTCAGCTCCAGCAGATAGAGCTGGCGCTGCCGGTCGGCGAGGCGCTGCGCCGTCGCGGTGTCGCCCTGCTTCAGCTTGGGATTGCCGCCGACCCGGCCGCGCGCCTTAGCCGCCGCCAGCCCGGCCCGCGTGCGTTCGCGGATCAGCGAACGTTCGTACTCCGCCACGGCGCCGAGCATCTGCAGCACCAGCGTGCCGTGCGGGCTGGCGGTGTCGATCGGGCTGGTCAGGCAGCGGAAGTGGCAGCCGCGACCACGCAGGTCCTCGATCACCTCCAGCAGGTGGGCCAGCGAGCGACCGAGCCGGTCGAGCTTCCAGATGACCAGCGTGTCGCCGCGGGCGATGCGGGCGAGCGCCCGCGCCAGTTCCGGCCGCGCCCGGGACGCGCCCGACGCCTTCTCCTCGAAGATCTCCGTGCAGCCGGCGGCGCGCAACGCGTCCAACTGGCCGGCGGTGGTCTGCTCGTCGGTCGAGACGCGCGCGTAGCCGATGAGGGCCATTCCCTTCTCCCAAGCCGGGAAAAAGACTTCCGGACACCCCCTTTGTAAAGTTCCAGAAGTTGAGAGTAAATGACCGTTTCAGGGCGCGCCAATTCCTTTACAGCGATCGTGCGGCCGGTCGTCCCGTGATCGGGAGCGTCCCAAAGGGGATCTGCGACGTGGATCAGGGTGCCGGACCGCGGATCGCAAAACCGGGCTACGGACATGCGCGGAATGGCCCAGCGATCTGGCTGGGATCGAGCGCCCTGACGCGCTTGGAACGGCCGATCTGAGCAGCGGCGGTCCGGTTCTAAACCGATTTACTCTCTTCTAAACGGATCCATCCGACAACGACACACGGACACCGCCAAAGGATGTGCCCCCGATCAACGACGATCGTATCGGAAAACCTTCCACTTACGGAAGTAAACATCTGCAACAGTATCATCGCCTGCGACGACAAAAGCGTTCGGGCATGGTTCCGACGCATGGTTCCGACATGGCCGGAACGCCGATCCCTTTATGATGGTCGGATGAAGAAAGCACGAGGGCGTCACCATGATGATGAGCCCTGCCCCCTAGGAGGGGACGGAGGGCCTCGCGTTGGCGAATGCCACCAAGCGTGAACATGACGGATCGAACTTGACGCCCACTCTCGATCGGCGGGAGCGCCCCTCAGGCCACCTGGACCAGCAGCTCGCCTTCCCAGATATGGATCGGCGGGACCACCGTCGCAGTCCCGACCGTCGAGCGTCGGTAAAGGACCGACGCTCGACGGTGTGGTGGAATCAAAGCGCCTTCAGCTTCTTCCAGGCAAACAGCACCATCCGCAACAGCAGCCAGCCGTGGGTGAAGCGGCTGATCTGCGTCTCGCCATAGCTGCGGTCGGCGTAACGGATCGGCACCTCGACAATCTCCAGATTCAGCTTCGACGCGCCGAAAATCAGGTCGAAATCGCCGAAAGGATCGAAGTCGCCGAAGTAGTGGCGGTTGGCGACGATCTGGTCGTAGTCGCGCCGCCAGAGCACCTTCGTGCCGCACAGCGTGTCGGTGAAGCGCGTGTTCAGCAGGAACGAGAAGATGCGGGCGAAAGCGCGGTTGGCGATCCAATTCAGGAAGCGCATCGCCTCATCGGCCATCGGATAGACCAGCCGGGTGCCGTTGATGAACTCCCCCTGCCCGGACGCGATGGCGCGGTAGAATTTCGGCAGGCTTTCCGGCGGCACGGTCAGGTCGGCGTCGAGGATCATCAGGATGTCCCCCCGCGCCGCGGCGAAGCCGGCGCGCACCGCGTCGCCCTTGCCCTTGCCCGGCTGCTTCATGACCTTGATGTCCCAGTCCGGATAAGCGGCCTGGACGCGCAGGCATTCCTCGTAGGTGTTGTCCTGGCTGTTGCCCTCGACGTAGATCACCTCCAGGTCCGGGCAGAAGCGCGGCATGCGGCGGATGGCGTTCTCGATGTTGCCGCGCTCGTTCCGGCAGGGGATCAGCACGGTGCAGGACGGCTGCCGCTCCGGCGCCCTGGCGATCGGACGCCCCACGACGTAGTTGCGCAGGCAGAGCTTCCGGACCCCCGGCAAGGGGGCGATGCTGCGGTTGATGAGCGTGCCGAGGCCGAGCAGCCGGCGCGGCACGAGTTGCCGCCACTCGCGCTTCACCGGCTGCCAGCCGGCCAGGGTCAGCAGGCCGGCGATGTCGGCGCTCGACAGCCAGTTCATCTGTCCCTGCGGCATCTTCAGGCCGAACCGCTCGGCTGCGGCCAGGACCGGCTCCCACAGGCGGGAATGGTAGCTGACGATGATGCGCGTCTGCGGCGTGGCGAAGCGATGAAGCTGGCGCAGCGTCTCCTCAATGTCGTCGAGGAAGCCGACGGTGTCGGACAGCAGGATGACGTCGAAGCGCCCTTCGATCCCCGCCAGGACAGTGGGGTCCTCCGCGTTGCCGATGTGGAATTCCAACCCTGGATGGCGCTGCCGTGCCCGTTCGATCATCGCCGGGCTGAGGTCGATGCCCACCCCGCACGATGGTTCCAGAAAGGCCAGCGTGTCGCCGGTGCCGCAGCCGATCTCGAGGACCGACGCGTTCTCCGGAATGAGGAAACGCAGATAGGCACGGTCAGCTTCGTGGAAGGCGCGATTGCGCTCGACCCAGCGGTCGCGCTCGGGAGCAAGGCTGTCGAACAGCATCCGCACGCTCTCCTGGCGGGGCGACAGGGAACCTGCATCACCGGTTCGGGTGGGCGCACCGGCTGCAGCGTCCTCGAAACTCTCAACAGTCATGAATAGGGTCCGTGACAACGTGTTCGGAAGCAACCGGGCCTCCGCCGAACAGGACAAGCCAAGCAGGGCGGTCCGGGCGACAGTCCAACGGGCGGGCGCCACAGTGATACCGATCCCGGCAAAATGCAACCGGGGTGTGGAAAGGCTTCCCGGAGGCCACAAACCGAGGGTTTCTCCCCCCGCCGCGGCGTCGCGAGCCTTCGGGGACGTGGCGGGCGGCGACGATACCCGGTCATGATTGCCCCACCCACCCTGAAGCACTGGCACCGGCCGATGAGGTCCCGGACCATGGCCGAGGAAGAGCCGGCTTTTGGCCGGTGAGAATTCTCACCGTTATGCCGAAAAAGGAATAACGGTGAGAATTCTCACCGGCCCCCGTCATTCCGGATCGCTGTCCAGGATGGCGTCAATGGAGCTGCGCAGCGCGCGCAGAACCTCGCGGTCCACGCCGTCCAGCCGCTTCGGCTTTTCCTGGAACGCCTGCAGGGCCTCCCGCGTCCGCAGGATGTTGCGGGACACGCGCAGGCTGAAGGCGCTCAGCACCACCTCGGGCTCGTCCCCCCGGCGGTTCGTCCGTTGCCCCGGCGCATGGCCATTCCCGGCCTCGGCCGGGGCGGCGGGCAGGGGCTCATTGACCAGCGAGTCCCACAGGCGCAGCTGTGCGTCCACATCGTCGAGGGCGGCGACCTGATACAGCTTATAGCGGGCTACTTTCCTGGGAGCGTTCTCATAGCGCTCGCGCACCGCGGCGGACACCTTCGTCAGAGCGATGGTCCGGGTGATCTCCGCCCGGTCGCGCCCCATGATCTGGCCGAGATCGGCGTGGGAGTAACCGTGCCGCTCGACCAGCGCCACGAAGGCATCCGCCTCCTCGAAAGGCGTCAGTTCGGCACGCAGCACGTTCTCCACCACCGCCACCTCGGCGGTGTCGATGCCGTCCGGCACCAGGATGCAGGGGACCGTCTGCTGGCCGAGCGCGCGCACCGCACGCAGGCGCCGCTCCCCGAAGACGAGTTGGAAGCGGCTCGGCCCCAGTTCCCGCACGCCGATCGGCTGCTGCAGGCCGTGCTTGCGGATGGAGTCCGTCAGCGCGGCGAGGTCCGCCTCGTCGAAGCGCCGGCGCGGCTGGTCGGGGTTGGCTTCGATCCACTCCACGTCCGGGTAAACGAGCCGGACTCCCTGCTCCGGCTCCGCGAAGACGGCGAGCGCGCCACGGCTCATGGCGTTCAGCCGGGCAAGGTTCCCGGTTCCGAGCTTACGCGACATGGGCCACCTCCACACGCTTGTGGCGCTCCGCGGCGATGGCGTCGGCGAGCGCCCGGTAGGAGGACGCCCCCGGCGCGTCGGGCACCGCCTCCAGCGCGGCGCGCCCGGCAAGGGCGGCGTCGCCGTAAATGGTCGCACGCGGTACCGGCGGGAAGATGCGCAGCGTGCCGCCCAGCGCGCTGTGAAGCTGCTCCAGCGTCACCTGGTGCTGGTTCAGGCGGGCGTTGTGCATGGTCGGCAGGATGCCCAGGACGGCGAGGCTGGGATGGCAGCGCCGCTTCAGCTTGTTGATCGTCTTCAGCAGATGGTTGACGCCGATCGAGGACAGATACTCGGTCTGGCAGGGGATGACGATGACGTCCGACGCCACCAACCCGTTGGCCGTGCACTGGCCGAGGTTCGGCGGGCAGTCGATGAAGATGAAGTCGTAGGCAGCCCGCGCGTCCTGCAGCCGCTCGCGCAGCGCCATCGGACCGCTGGGGTCGGCGGTCAGTTCCACCTCGACCGACGCCAGCTCGATGCTCGACGGGGCGATCTCCAGCCCGATGTCGCCCACCGGGACCACGATGTCCTCGACCGCGACCTCCTCGCGCAGCACATGGGCGAGCGACTTGCGCCGCCCCTCCTCATACTCGATCAGGTCGATGCCGAGATGCGCTGTGGCGTTGGCCTGCGGGTCGGCGTCGATGATGAGCACACGGTAGCCCTCGCGCGCCAGAAGGCTGGCGGTGTTGACCGTGCAGGTGGTCTTGCCGACGCCGCCCTTCTGGTTGGCCAGGCAGACGACCAGCGCCGGGCCGTGCTTGCCGTCCACCACCGTCGTCTCCTTCAGCAGGAAACGGACCACCGCGTCGGGGATCTTCTCGCTGTTGCTTTCCCACCGGGAGATCTTGGACCGGTCGTAGCGCCGCTCCAGCCGCTCGTTCAGCCAAGCCGCAAAATCCGGCTGTGAGAGTTTGCGCTCCTCGCGCAGGAGCCTCATGTCTTCGCCACGCACGTCAACCTCCACAGCGAATGCGCTTGCCGTGTTCAACCGATACGACGGAGACCCGAATCGGTCAAGGTTGACGGTCACCCCTGTTGCATCAACAGCCGGCATCAACAGGAAAAAGCCGGCCCGGAGCGAACTCCGGGCCGGCGCTTTCCAGGCCGTTTCAGATCACGGCGTTTCGGATCGCAGGGTCTGGGATCACAGGTTGATGAAGGCCACGTAGCTCTGGCCGTCCACCGAACCGGTGGTCATGCTCATCGCGCCCACGGCCTTGCCGGTGAAGGTCATGCTGGCGTCGATGGTGCCGTTGCCGTCGATGTCGCAATGGACCGTGGCGCCCTTGTAGCCGTCAGCGCCGCCCATCTCCTCCCAGGACAGCTTGGAGACGCCTTCCTTGTATCCCCACAGGGTGGACCACTCGCCCTGCTCCAGATCGGTGACGGTGGACCAGGTAGTCGCCCCGCCGCGGCCATCGACGAAGAACGTGTCCTTGCCCGAGCCGCCGATCAGCCAGTTGGAGCCGGCACCGCCGTCCAGCACGTCGTCGCCCGCCCCGCCCCAGGCCGCGTCGTCGCCACCCAGCAGGTTGAGGAAGTCGTTGCCGTCGGAGCCGCCCAGCACCTCGCCGCGGTCGTCGCCCAGGAAGCTCCACTGCAGGCCCGAGAAGGGGCCGTCGTAAGCGTAGGCCTTCACGTCCTCCGTCACGCCGTCCACTGTGCGCTGCATCGGCGTGAAGGGCCGGTCGTCCACCGGCGGTTCAGTGCCGGTCGGCGGGGTCTCGGTCGGCGGCTCCGTCGTCGGGGGCGTCGTAGTCGGCGGTTCGGTGATCGGGGGTTCCGTGGTCGGCGGCGTGGTGGAGGCGTCCACCAACGTGACGGTGCTTCCGCTGACCTGGAACTGACTGGCGGCGAAGCTGCCGACGAAGCGCAGGGTGACGTCGGCGCCCGCCGTGCCGTCGGTCCCGATGTGCAGCAGGGTGACGCCGTCCACCGTCTCCGCCTGGACCTGCCCGGCGGTGAGCTGGCTGCCGTTGCCGGCGGTGGCCGTGCCGGTCATCGCGGCGTCAGTGATGGTGAAGGCGTCGCCCACCATGGCGCCGGTGATGCCGCTGGTGAAGCCGTTGGCCTGGGCGCTGGTCATCGTCACCGTGTGGCGGACGCTGCCGACCAGATCGAGATTCTCCACGCTGGCCAGGGTCATGCCGGAGATGTCGATCTGCGGCGTCGCCGTGGTGACCTTGCCTTCCGGATCGGTCACATCGTCGGAGCTGATGCGCAGCGTGTCGATGCCGGTGCCGCCGTCATAGGAAACCGTGCCGGCATCTCCCTGGGCGGCGACGATGAAGGTGTCGTTGCCGGCGCCGCCCTGGATGACGTCGGCCTCGTCCATGGTGCCGTGTTCGCCGCTGTAGAAGACGTCGTCGCCGTCGCCGCCGATCATCGTGTCGGCGTCCCAGTCACCGACCAGCGTGTCGTTGCCGGCCCCGCCCATGAGGCTGTCCTTGCCGCCACCGCCGACCAGCAGGTCGTCGCCGTCGTCGCCGTAAAGCATGTCGTCGTCGGCGCGCCCGAAGATCTGGTCATTGCCGGCGCCGCCATGGACGGTGTCGTTGCCGTTGCCGCTCTCCAGCGTGTCGTCCCCGGCACCGCCGGTCACCGAATCGGCGCCGTCATGGGCCCAGAACCACACGGGGTCGTTGCCGGCCACCATGGTGTCGTCGAAGTTGCTGCCGACCCAGCGCTCGATGTCGATGAACGTGTCGCCCGCGGCATCGCCCGTGCTGTTCCCCGGGGTCAGCAGGTCGAGCACGAGGCCCGAGGTGGCGGTCTCGTAGGACGCCTCGTCGAAGCCGGCCCCACCGTTCAGCACGTCGGCACCGGCCCCGCCGATCAGGGTGTCGTTGCCGCCGCCACCAACCAGAGTGTCGTTGCCGGCGCCGCCCTCGATAACATCGGGCTCGTCGTCGCTGGTCAACAGGTCGGGACCCGCCGTCGTGGTGCCGGTCACGGCCAGCACATGGGACCAGCCTTCGGTGCCCGCGAAGGGGGAGGGGATGACGACGGGCGCGGTGCTGCGGTCGAGCGTCCAGGACGCGCCCAGCGCATCCGGGCCGACCGGACCCGAAGAGGCGGCGACCACCGCACCGGTGGCGGCGGCCAGCCGGTCAAGAAGGAGGCGGCCCGCCTCGCCCGCACCGGCATGGCAGGCGTGGATGTGGATCTCGGTGCCGCGCGCGTCCGGCCAGGAACGGTCGAGCAGCGACCGCGCGTCCAGCGGGCTGGAGCCGATCAGGACTCGCCCCGGCTCGCCATGGGCCACCAGATGCAGGACGGACGGACGCGCGGCGAGAGCGGCCGCCAGCACGGCATGGCCATCGTCGGCGGCGGAGACGAGGGTGACCTGGACGTCGGAACGGCGGCGGCTGAGCAGCCCGTCGAGATCCTCAAGTCCAGCGTCCGCGATGATGACTTCGGTCAAGGGAGACTCTCCGTGGATTTTGTTGTGATCGCTGGGGCGCCCGGTCGCATCGTTCACGGATACGGGGTAGCGCGACACCCATTCACATGCGCCTTCGGAGATGCATCCTGCAATTGTCCAAGAAGAAATAACACATCCTCATCATTGGAACTCAATTCGTGCATTATCTTACTTGATAAGCAGGAACTCGTTATTCATATGATCGTGAATTGTTCTATGATGAACAGATGAATATTATAACTATTAAGGCTGTATTGAGGAAAACTTGGCGAATCCGATCTGAAATTTCGAGGGAAGACTTCCTCAAGACGGGCTAACTCCACTTGGCCGAGCCATCCAAGCGGACCATCAAAAAAGCCGGCCCGGAGCGGTCTCCGGGCCGGCTCTTTCGAACCGCTTCATGGCGTCGAGCGTCAGTCAGGACTGACGCTCGACGGTTTCGGATCACAGGTTGATGAAAGCGATGTAGCTCTGGTCACCCACCGAGCCGGTGGTCATGCTCATCGCGCCCACGGCCTTGCCGGTGAAGGTCATGCTGGCGTCGATGGTGCCGTTGCCGTCGATGTCGCAGCGGACCGTGGCGCCCTTGTAGGCGTCGGCGCCGCCCATCTCCTCCCAGGACAGCTTGGAGACGCCTTCCTTGTATCCCCACAGGGTGGACCACTCGCCCTGCTCCAGATCGGTGACGGTGGACCAGGTCGTCGCCCCGCCACGGGCGTCGACGAAGAACGTGTCCTTGCCCGCACCGCCGATCAGCCAGTTGGAGCCGGCACCGCCGTCCAGCACGTCGTCGCCGCCACCACCGGCCGCCGCATCGTCGCCGCCCAGCAGATTGAGGAAGTCGTTGCCGTCGGAGCCGCCCAGCACCTCGCCGCGGTCGTCGCCCAGGAAGCTCCACTGCAGGCCCGAGACCGGGCCATCGTAGGCATAGGCCTTCACGTCCTCCGTCACGCCCCCAATCGTGCGCTGCATCGGCGTGAAGGGCCGGTTGTCCACCGGCGGTTCAGTGCCGGTCGGCGGGGTCTCGGTCGGCGGCTCCGTCGTCGGGGGCGTCGTGGTCGGCGGTTCGGTGCTCGGCGGGGTCGAGGGCGTCCCGCTCAGAGTGATCCCGCTGCCGCTGACCTGGAACTGGTCCGCCGTGAAGCCACCGGCGAAGCGCAGGGTGACGTCGGCGCCCGCCGTGGCGTCGGTGCCGATGTGCAGCAGGGTGACGCCGTTCACCGTCTCCGCCTGGACCTGTCCGGCGGTGAGCTGGCTGCCGTTGCCGGCGGTGACGGTGCCGGCCATCGCCGTGCCCGCGATGGTGAAGACGTCGCCGCCGGTGGCCCCGGTGATGCCGCCGGTGAAGCCGTTGGCCTGGGCGACGGTCATCGTCACCGCGTGGCGGACGCCGCCCACCAGTTCCAACCTCTCCACGCTGGTCAGGGTCATGCCGGAGATGTCGATCTGCGGCGTCGCCGTGGTGATCTTGTTCTCCGGATCGGCGACGTTGTCGGAGCTGATGCGCAGCGTATCGGTGCCGTCGCCACCGTCGTAGGAGACCGTCCCGGCGTCGCTCTGCGCCGCGATGATGAAGGTGTCGTTGCCGGCGCCGCCCTGGATGACGTCCGCCTCCGGCAGGGGATCGTGCGCGCCGCTGTAGAAGACGTCGTCGCCGTCGCCGCCGATCATCGTGTCGACGCCCCAATCGCCGATCAGCGTGTCGTTGCCGGTGCCGCCGTCGAGCATGTCGTTGCCGCCGCCGCCGGCCAGCAGGTCGTTGCCGGCCTCGCCGTACAGCATGTCGTCGTCGGCGCGCCCGAAGGCCCGGTCGTCGCCGCCGCCGCCGTAGATCGTGTCGTTTCCGATGCCGCTTTCCATCGTGTCGTTGCCGGCGCCGCCGATCTCGAGATCGTTGCCGCCGTGGCCCCAGAACCAGACGCCGTTGTCGTTGCCGATCAGCTGGTCGTCGAACTCGCTGCCGATCCAGCGCTCGATGTTGGTGAAGCTGTCGCCTGCGGCGTCGCCCGTGCTGTTCGCCGGGTTGCGCAGGTCCAGGATGATGCCGGCGGTCGAGTTCGCGTAGGTGACCTCGTCAAAGCCGTCGCCGCCGTCGAACACGTCGGCCCCGGCGCCGCCCTCCATGGTGTCGTGGCCGATGCCGCCGATCAGCGTGTCGTTGCCGTCGCCGCCGTACATCAGGTCGTTGCCCTGGCCGCCGTCCATGCTGTCGTCGCCGGCGCCCCCGTACATGGTGTCGGTGTCCCCCTCACCGAACAGGGTGTCGTTGCCGGCGCCGCCGTCGAGCATGTCGTTGCCCCAGCCGCCGTAGATCAGGTCGTTGCCGTCCTCGCCATAGAGCACGTCGTTGTCGGCGCGGCTGTAGATCTGGTCATCGCCGGCGCCGCCATAGACGGTGTCGTTGCCGTCGCCGCTCTCCATCGTGTCGTTGCCGGCACCGCCGATCTCCACGTCGTCGCCCGCATGGCCCCAAAACCACACCGGGTCGTTTCCGGCCACCATGGTGTCGGCGTAGTTGGAGCCGATCCAGCGCTCGATGCCGGTGAAGGTGTCGCCCGCGGCGTCGCCGGTGCTGTTCGCCGGGTTCCCGATGTCGATGACCATGCCGGCGGTGGCGTTCTCGTAGGTGACTACGTCGAAGCCGTCGCCGCCGTCGAACACGTCGGCCCCGGCGCCGCCGTCCATGGTGTCGTGGCCGACTCCGCCGATCAGCGTGTCGTTGCCACCGTTGCCGAACAGGATGTCGTTGCCGGCCCCGCCGTTGATGTTGTCCGCCGCGTCGTCGCTGGTCAGCGTGTCGTTGCCGTCGGTCGGCGTGCCGGTCACGGCCAGCTCATGGGCCCAGCCCCGCGCGCCGACTCCCTGGACCCCGGCGAAGGGGGAGGGGGTGAATACGGGCGCGGTGCGCACGTCGAGCTTCCAGGAGGCTCCCCGCTCCGCCGGGCCGACCGGGCCCGAAGCGGCGGCGACCGTGGCGCCGGTGGCGGCGGCCAGGCGGTCGAGGAGAAGACGGCCCACCGCGCCCGCACCGGCATGGCAGGCGTGGATGTGGATCTCGGTGCCGCGCGCGTCCGGCCAGGAGCGGTCGAGCAGCGAGACCGCGTCCAGCGGCTGGGCGCCGATCAGGACCCGTCCCGGCTCGCCATGGGCCACCAGATGCAGGACGGACGGACGCGCGGCGAGAGCGGCCGCCAGCACGGCATGGCCATCGTCGGCGGCGGAGACGAGCGTGACCTGAACGCCGGGACGGCGGTGGCTGAGCAGTCCGTCGAGATCCTCAAGGCCAGCGTCCGCGATGATGACTTCGGTCAAGGGAGACTCTCCGTGGATTTTGTTGTGATCGTTGGGATGCCAGATCGCCTCCTTCGCGGACATTGGGAAGGCGGCGACATCCTATGACATGAATTTCGATGGCGTATTCCTGCAATCCTCTAAGAAGAAATAATCCAAGCTCCTCCGTATTACGGCGCGATGCCAAAGGAAAAGGCCGTCCAAAGTGAGTTCGTCAGTCGCATACTTTTTATTTTATTGGCGACACCCGGATAATCCGGAACCTCCGGAAGAGGCAAAGGGAGGGGTTAGCGCCCTCCCTACTCCGCATTTTCGAAGGGAGCGGGAAGGGCGGACGACCGTCATACGGATGCGCCCACCCTCCCGTCGCGGTACGTTCGGCTCCCCTTCGGTACCCTAGTCGGCTCACCGCCTTCCGAACGGGCGGCGCGAGAGCGGAAGGCCGCCACCCTCCGGGAGAGGGATCAAGCGTTGCCGGAGCGGCGGGGCGCGACCTTGTATGGCCTTGTGCGGCGGGGCCGGTCTGGGCTTTCTATGGCCATGCGCGGTGGATCGGGCACCGTGAATCGGAGAGGAACGCGATGGAGCGGGTGGACTGCGTGGTGGTGGGGGCCGGGGTGGTCGGGTTGGCGGCCGCCCGGCGGCTGGCCCGTGCCGGTCGGGAGGTGGTGATCCTGGAGGCGGCCGACGCCATCGGCACGGGCACCAGCTCACGCAATTCGGAGGTCATCCACGCCGGCATCTATTATCCCACGGGAAGCGTCCGGGCGCGGCTGTGCGTGGCCGGGCGCGACGCGCTGTACGCCTACTGCGCGGCGCACGGAGTCGAGCACAAGCGCATCGGCAAGCTGATCGTCGCCACCGACGAGGCGCAACTGGCCAAGCTGGCGACCATCAAGGCGCAGGCCGCGGCCAATGGGGTGGATGACCTGTACGAGATCTCCGCCGCCGAGGCGATGGCGCTGGAACCCAACCTGCGCTGCGTCGGCGCCCTGATGTCGCCCTCCACCGGCATCATCGACAGCCACGGGCTGATGCTGGCCCTTCAGGGCGACGCGGAGGAGGCGGGTGCCATGCTCGCCCTGCTGAGCCCGCTGGACCGCGCCCACCGCACCGCCGACGGTTTCGAGCTGGAGGTCGGCGGGACGGAGCCGATGCGCATCGCCTGCACCACCCTGGTCAATGCCGCCGGGCTGGGCGCCTGGACGGTGGCGCGGAGCCTCGACGGTTTTCCCGCGGATCGGATCCCGCCGCGCGTGCTGGCCAAGGGCAACTACTACGCCCTGGCCCAAGGGCGTTCCCCCTTCTCGCGGCTGGTCTACCCGGTTCCGGTGGAAGGGGGCCTGGGCGTCCATCTGACGATCGATCTCGGCGGCCAGGCCCGCTTCGGCCCTGACGTGGAATGGCTCGCCCCCGAAGCTTACGACCGTATCGACTATGCGGTCGATCCCCGGCGCGCCGACGGATTCTACGGCGAGGTCCGGCGCTATTGGCCGGGTCTGCCCGACGGCGCCCTCGTGCCAGCCTATTCCGGCGTCCGCCCGAAGTTGAGCGGCCCCGGCCAGCCGCAGGCCGATTTCCTGATACAGGGACCGGAGGCGCATGGCGTCCCCGGCCTCGTCAACCTGTTCGGAATCGAATCGCCGGGCCTGACCTCCTGCCTCGCCATTGCCGACGAGGTGGCGGTGCGGCTGGCCTGAACCCACCGCCGACCCGCGCCTGCCCGCGTCAGGACAGGTGCGGGATCAGGTCGACGGGACGGGCAATCGTCAGGGTCGCCGCCCTTCCGTCGGGGCCTTGGCCACCCTCCGCCAGCAGGACACGCCGCCCCACGCCGGCCGCCAACGCCGCTTCCATGTCGGTCGGTTGATCGCCCAGGAACACCGAAACAGGCAGGGCAAGGCCGAAATGGCGGGCCGCCTCCAGGATCATGCCGGGGTTCGGCTTGCGCCAGAAGCTGTCCCGGGCGTAGCGCTCCACCATGCCATCACGGTGATAAGGGCAATGGAAGACCCCGGCGAGATCCACGCCATGACTTTGGAAGACATCCCGCATCCAGCCGCTCAGCGCTAGGAAGTCCGCTTCGGTGTAGCGGCCGCGGGCGATGCCGGATTGGTTGGTGATCACGACAATGCGAAATCCCCGGTCCACCGCGTGGCGGGCCAAGGGAAAGATGCCGTCCACGAACTCGAACCGGTCACGATGGCCGACATAGCCATGATCGATGTTCACCACGCCATCACGGTCGAGCAGCAAAGCACGGCAAGTCATGCCCATGTTCTCCCCACCTCAGGACCCGGATTTTTTGCGTGACCATGAATTCGTAACAGTGAGGGTGGATAAGACCGCGATTGCTTGCCCCTGCCGGACGGTTAACTTCGTCCATCCGGAAAAACTCGACCGGGCACCTCATATCCACACCGCGATACGCTTTCAACGACAAACACGTCAATCCTGCGGCCGTCCTGTCACTGGCCTGATGCTGTTCGCCTTCCTCAGCCTGACCTGCGGCCTGATCCTCGACACGGGCCGCCGTGAGGCCAAGCGCCCGGTTACTTCATCGTCCCAGGCGTGGTTTCCCCACGCTGATCCCGCAGCGGCGGCGGCAGGAACCGCTCCATCGGGAGTTGGATCACATCGGCCTGCGGGGAGCCCGGCGCCGACAGGCCGGGCACGATCTGGATATGGGCGTAGCGGTTGAAGAGCTGGTTGAAGGCCGCGTCGTCCATTTCCGGGAAGTAAGGCCGGAAGAAGTCCAAATCGGGCGCGATCTGGACATGCTGGAGCGACCGGTAGCCCAACCCCTGCATCAACGCTCCCGGCAGCATGCCACCGCGCAGCACCCAGCCCTGGGGGTGGGCGGCGGCACTCTCGGCGAAGGCGGCGGTCACCGGCGTGGCCGGACGGTGGAAGATCGGCCAGGCGGACTGGATGGGGTTGAAGCCGCCGAAGCCGACCCCGTTGACGGCCAGGGCGCAGAGGATCAGGGCGAAGCCGCCCTGTGCCCCGGTCAGCCTGCCGCGCACCCCCAGCCAGACCACGACGGCGAGCGGCGGCAGGATGGCGAGGTCGGTGAGGTTGTTCGCCAGCCGCCCCGCGAGGTTGTCCAAGCCGCCGTTCGCCGCCGCCCAGGCCAGCCCCACGGTCAGCGCCGCGACGGCGAAGCGTCCCCAGGACAGCCGCACCGCCCCAGCCCGCAGCAGCACGAGCCCGAGCGCGAGCAGAAGCAGGCCCGTGGCGAAGACCATGCGGTTGCCCTGCACCTTGTCCCACAGCAGGAAGCGTCCCCAGCCGCTTGGGACCGGAGCCAGCATCCAAACCGACATCAGCGCGAAGGCGGCCAGCAGCACGGCAAGCTGACGCAGCAGCGCCGTTCGCGCGGGGCCGCCATGGCGCAGGACCGTCCCGAGCTGGCCATAATCGAGAAACACCAGCGCCAGCAGCAGGAGGTGGCTTCCCCCCGTCGCCACCTCGCAGATGTTCAGGCCGAGCAGATCCCGGTAGTCGTCCGTGCTGACCAGGAACGGAAGGAACTGGGCGAGGTAGAGCGGCAGCGGCACACCGCCGCCGCCCAGCGAGCGCGAACCGGGATAGACCGTCGCCGCCATCACCCGGATCGGCTCATGCAGGTAAAGCCAGGTCAGCCCGATCCCGACCACGGCTCCGAGCAGGCAGGGCAGCAGCCTGCGCGGGCGCAGGGTCTCCGGCCGGAAGGCGAGCAGCAGCGCTCCGCCGGCGAAGGACAACGGAATGATGATGGGGGGATACAGGTGGCTGAGCAGCCAGAAGGTCGTCACATAGGCCATCAACCCCGCGTGCAGATACCAGGGCAGACGGGCCAGGACGGCCAGCAACAGCCAGGGGAATATCGCCAGGAGCGGCCCCGTCGTCGTCCACCAGAACTGGGCGTAGCTGGTAAAGAACAGGGCGCAGGCCGCCGCCGCCGACCAGGCCCGGCTGAAGCCGAAGGCGACGAACAGGCGATGGTAGCCAGTCAGGAACAGGACGATGAGGACGGCGTGCGAGAAGGAGAAGGCCCAGGCCGGGTCGACCGCGAAAAAGGGCCAGAACTGCGGCTTGAACACCAGTGCCCAGTCGAGCAGCGGCAGGGCGTTGAAGTTGCGCAGATCCTCGCCATAGGGAGACAACGCGTTGAAGCGTTGGAAGCCGTTGTTGACCGCGATCTGGACGAAGGGCGTCCACACCGCCCATTCGTCGGACCGGATCGGCTTCGGCGTGCCGACCACTAGCCCCTCGCCCGGCGCGCCGATTCCGCCGAGGGCCACCCCATAGGACGACGGCGTCCAGGCAAGCGCCGTGTAGACGAGGCCGGTCAGGACGACGGCCAGGACGAAAAGGTCGGGCCAGGACCGGCTCCGCTCCCGGCCGAGGGAAGCCGCCGCGGCCGACGGATCGAGGGCCGTCCCCACACGCTCAGGCATCGCCGTCATGGCGCCGCCCTCCCGCATGTTCCGGCCCCGAATATCCCCCTGCGGTGCCCGGAGCGCAGGCGCACGGCACGCCCATTCTCGCCACGATCGCTACCGGTCCGGGTCATGGAGATGCGACGTCCAGGCTTTCGGCCCGTGACCGGGCTGCCATCGTTTGGCGGACACGGTTGCGGAGGCCCAGCATCGGATGCAGGGCGCGCGTGGGCATGGAGGCAATGTCGTAAGACACGAACGCCAGCAGGAACTGCAGCCCGACGATGATCGGCAGCGACGCCAACATGACAGTCCCGGGGGCGGTCTCCACCCCCGCGGACGCCGAGCGGATCCACGACAGCCCGCCGAAGACCGTACCGGACACCAGCAGGGTAATCCCGAGCAGCAGTTCGATGGACGCAACCGTGAAGTTTCTCAAAAAGTAATTGTAGAACACCCTCTTGATGATGTTCCGGAGATGGTTGGTCAGGAACTCGCGCAGGATGTTGCTGATCCTGAGGTTGCTTTCCTCGTCGCCGTAGACGGCGTCCATCGGCACATCGACGACACGGGCCCGCACCGTGTTCAGCCGGAACAGCATGTCGGATTCGAAGAAATAGCGCCGGCTGATCTTTGACAAGGGCAGAATGTCGGCGACCCGCGCGTGGATGGCCGTGTAGCCGTTGGTCGGGTCGAAGATGTCCCAGTAACCGCTCGACAGCTTCGACATGAAGGAGAGCGCGGCGTTGCCGAAAATCCGGACGGGCGGCATGCTCGAAATGTTGGTCAGGTCGAAGAAGCGGTTGCCCTTCGTGTAATCGGCCGTGCCGTCGAGAATGGGAGCGATGAACAGGGGGATGAGCGCCGGGTCCATCTGCCCATCACCATCCACCTTCACGATGGCCTCGGCCCCGTCGGCGATCGCCGCCTCGTAGCCGGTGATGACCGCTCCCCCGACCCCTTGATTGACGTGGTGGAAGAGAACGCGGACACGGGGGTCCCTGCAGGTGTCGAGAACGAACTGGCCGGACTGGTCGGGGCACTTGTCGTCGACGACATAGATCGTCCGCACCTCAGGCCCGATGCGCTCGATCACCGACAGGATGTGACGCTTCACCCGGTAACAGGGAATAACCACGGCGATGACAAAGTCTTCACCTTGCTCCATGGGCTTCGGCATCGCAGTCATGGTCAAAGTTCCCACAATCCAAATGGACCTGCGCCGGCATCCGGCGTTTTTCGCGATCGAATAAGTTCCTCCGATCCGCGCGCATCTATAGCGAGCCCTCTCCCCAAATGCAAACCGCAGGGCTTCCGGCTCGCCGCGCCTGGTCCGTCCGGTGTCGGCCCGCGGGCCGGTAGTGGTTGTCATCGCAAGGGTCGCACAGTAGAGTGCCACGCCCGCACGCCCGGTGCGGCATGGGGATTTCTCGATCTTGTTGCGCGCGCAATCACTGAAAGCCACGGCACCCAGCCATAACGTCGGTGCGTTTGCGAGGGGGCGGGCACGGTGGACGCACCCCTCCGGAACCGGCAGCATCCGCTCCATGAAGACGCGTAAGGATTTCACCAATGCCGCCTGAGACCGCCGCCCTCGAGGTCGCCATCCAGGCCACCGGCCTTGGCAAGGCCTATCCAATTTTCCGCAAGCCGCAGGACCGCTTGAAGCAGATGCTCTGCCGCGGTCGCCGCAAATATTACGACGAATACTGGGCGCTGCGGAACATCGACCTGACCGTAGCCAGGGGCGAGACGATCGGAGTCATCGGCCGCAACGGGTCGGGCAAGTCGACCTTCCTGCAACTCGTGTGCGGCACGCTGGCGCCAACCCGCGGCTCGATCACCGTCAACGGGCGGATCGCGGCCTTGCTGGAACTGGGCGCCGGCTTCAACCCGGAATTCTCCGGCCGCGAGAACGTCTATCTCGCCGCGTCCGTGCTCGGCCTGACCAACGAGCAGATCAACGAACGGTACGACTCCATCGCCGCCTTCGCCGGCATCGGGGACTTCATCGAGCAGCCGGTGAAGCTCTATTCCAGCGGCATGTACGCACGGCTTGCCTTCGCCGTGGCGGCACACGTCGACGCCGACATCATGATCGTCGACGAGATCCTCGCTGTCGGCGACGCCGCCTTCACGCAGAAATGCATGCGCTTCATCCACAAATTCCGCGAAACCGGCACGCTGTTCTTCGTGTCGCACGACACGTCCCAGGTGATCAGCCTGTGCGACCGCGCGGTATGGCTGGAGAACGGCGAGCTGCGCGAGGTCGGCACGACCAAGGATGTCTGCTACCACTACATCGCCGATCTCCACAGCGAGCGTGACACCTCCAACAGCTTCCGCATCGGCGGCAGCCGTTCGGCGCCGGCGGCCGCGGCGCCGGTCCAGGACCCGCGCGACGAGCTTCTGAAATCCTCCCAGCACCGCAACAGCATCGAAATCTTCGAGTTCAACGACGCAAGCCCCTGGTACGGCGTGGAGGGAGCCAGAATTGTTGGCGTCGAGCTTCTTGATCCGCAAGGACATTCCCTGCCTTCGCTGGATGGCGGGGAACAGGTCGTGCTGAAGGTCACCTGCCGGGCGGAAAAGGCGATCCACAGCCCGATCATTGGCTTCTACATCAAGGACCGGCTGGGCCAGAACCTGTTCGGCGACAACACCTACCTCTCCTACAGCGACAGCCCCCTGACGGTGGAGCCCGGGCAGGAGTTCGTGGCTCGCTTCCGCTTCCAGATGCCCTACCTGCCCGTCGGGGATTTCGCGGTGGTGGCCGCCATCGCCGAGGGCACGCAGCACGACCACGTCCAGCACCACTGGGTGGACGACGCGTTGTTCTTCCGTGTCCACTCCAGCCACGTTGCCCGCGGCCTCGTCGGCATCCCCATGCTCGACATTGCGCTCGAGGTGGAAGGCGCGCGCCAGCCGGGACACGCCGCATAAGCCGCGCGCCCCGGCGCCACCCCCAAGTCTTATGGAACGCCGACATGACGATCAGCAATGATGTCGCTCCGCGTGCATCTTTCCTCAGCCTCCGGCACGTCGGGGCGGGAGCGGCGGTTCTCGCCCTCCTGAGTCTTGCCCTGCTGGCCTACGGCTTCCTGCAGACCGGCCTCGATCCCCGGCAAGCCTGGAGCGACAAGGCGGGGGCCATGCGCTTCCTGATCTTCGCCGGAGCCTTCGCGGTGTTGGCCATCGGTGCCGCCGGCGCCGGCGCCCGCCGCCGGCTGCTCGTGCTCGGCGCCGCGGGAGGCCTGTGGGTCCTCGCGGCCTTCGGCGTCGGCAGCGTCGCCTCGGTGATGCTCGTCGGACTCGCCTGCCTGGCGATCGGGGACTTTTTGTTCGGGCCACTCTGGCGCGCGCGCTTCGGCTTGACGACGGCCGGTCTGCTGTCAACCTGCGTCGGCCTGAGCGTGCTCATGCTCGTCATGGGGCTGACGGCGCCCTGGCCGATCCACAGCGCCGCGAGCCACGCCACCGTCCTCGGTTTCCTGGTGCTGGCCGGGCACCGCCGGATCCGGCTTTATGCGGCGGGCACGGCCGCCTGGGCGGCACAGCACCGCGACGCCGGACTGCGCGACCATGCCGCCTTCTCCCTCCTGATCCTCGCGCTTGCCGCCCAGAGCGTGTACGCGGCTCTTCCCGAGCAGTATCACGACGCCCTGGGCGTGCACCTGCTGGTCGCCACGACCCTCGCCCAGCAAGGGTCCTGGACCCCGGATCCGGCCCAGTTCGTCGGTGCGGCCGCGCCGTACGGAGCCAACTGGATTTTCGCCGTGTCCTACATGCTTGCCGGCGAGGGCGCCGCCAAGTTCGCGAATTTCGCGCTGCTGGGCCTCCTCTGCGCCATGCTTGGCAACGCGGTCGCGTGGCGCCAGGGCCGCGCCCTCGCCCTGCTGGCCGCGGCCCTCCTGGCGAGCACGCCGCTGGCCTTCATCACGACGGCCAGCCTGTTCTCGGAAAACGCGCTCGCCGTCTTCTGTCTGGCCCCTGTGCTCCTCCTGGTGCGGTCCCACCGGGAGTTCGGCCTGCGGGACGGCGCGGCTCTGGCCTTCCTGCTGGCCGGCGCCGCCCTGGTGAAGCTGCACGCCGTCCTCTTCTTCATCCCCTTCGGCCTTGTCTTCGCGGCCCTGCTGCTGCGCCACAACGCGCCGCGCCGCGCCCTGACGATCCTGGCCTTCTCAGCGGTCCTCACCGCGGTCCTGGGCTGCCAACCCTATCTGCACGCCTATCTGGTGACCGGGAATCCGGTCTATCCGTGGTTCAACGCCGTCTTCAAGTCGCCGTACTTCGACAGCTCGGCGAACTTCTCGGACGGCAACTGGATCGGCAAGCTGTCGCCGGCTCTGCCCTATCTCTGGACCTTCAAGTCCAGCCTGTTCATGGAAAGCCAGGACGGAGCCCTTGGCTTCGCCGTGCTCGGGCTTCTGTTGCCCGGCCTGGCCATGGCGGTCGCGACCCGCGACCGCATGGCCCTGGTCGCCGCGGCGGCCGGGCTGGGCTATGTCTGCATGCTGGTGCCGGTCACCCAGTACATGCGCTACGCCTACCCGGCCCTGCCGCTCGTGCTCATCGTGTGCGCCAGCGGATTGCGCGCCTTTGCCCCGGGAGACGGCCACCCGCCGCACTCCAGTTTGGCACGCTCCAGCTTGGCGTTCGGCTCCCTGTTCGTCGGGCTGGGCCTCGCCTTCCTGCCGTCGGCCGGCTGGATTCTGCCGAGCTTCGACGCCAACGTCGTCGTCGGCCTGCGGGACCGGGACTCCTTCATTTCCAGCCGCGTTCCTTACCGCGGACTGATCAACGCCGTGAATGCCCTGGCCGGGCGCGATGCGCGTGTTCTGATCCTCGGCCAGCCTGTGGGCGCGGGCCTGGCCAGCATGCCCATCTATGGGGTCTGGTACAATCCGAAGGTCAGCCAGGAACTGGCCAACGCCTCGAGCGTCGACGCGGCGGCCCTGGTCCTTCACCGGAACCGGATCACCCATGTCTTCTGGAGGCCGGGCGCCGTTCCCGACAAGGCGCCCATCGCCCGTCTTCTCAAGCAATCCGGCACCCCCCTGGCAAGCACCGGGGATGCCATTCTCTATGGCGTCTCGATCCCGGCGCCGAACGGTGCCAACCTGCTTGAGAACTCGAGCTTCTCCGACGGATTGGAGCGGTGGGACAACGTCGGGGTCAGCCAGCAGGCGCAGCACGGCCCGATCACCATGCCACCGGGAAGCCGGATCGCCCAGGCCGCGGTCGTGGAGGACACCACCCTGGTCTATGAAGCGAGTTTCCTGTGCGGAGACGATCCGGCAACGGTGGGAGCCCAGGTCAATTGGCTCGATTCCTCGGGCCGGATCGTCGACGTGGTCAGCCGCCCGGAAACCTGCACGGCACCGGGACGGAAGGCGAGCACGATTGCCCTGACCCCGCCACGGTCAGCGCGCACCGCGTTTGTCTACTTCCACGTGATTGAAGGTTCCCCAGTCGTTCTGGAAAAGTTGATGCTCGTGAAGCCTTGACCGATCACCTGGAGAGCGTCATGGAACAGGCAGTGGAAGCGAACAAACGGCCCATCGTCTTCTCTCTCGACCTCGAGGACCATCTCGGTCTCTACGAGGCGGAGGGGCGCTTCGCGCGGAACATGGAGAAGATCCTCGATTTCCTTGAGGACTCCGGGATCCGGGGCACCATCTTCACGGTCGGGCGCATCGCCCAGAGCCATCCTGGCCTAGTGCGCAAGGTTGTCGAGCGTGGTCATGAGCTGGGGTGCCACTCCTGGCAGCACACCCCGCTCGATCGGGAGGAGCGCTCCGCCTTCACCGCCGAGACGCGTCTGGCCAAGGAACTGCTGGAGCAGGTTTCCGGAGCCGCCGTCAGCGGCTTCCGCGCCCCGATCTTCTCCCTGGTCCCAAGCAGCCTGTGGACCCTCGACGTCCTCGGCGAACTGGGCTTCACCTATTCGTCCAGCATCATGCCGATGGCCAGCCCTCTCTACGGTTTCCCGGGGGCACCGGCGACGCCGTTCCGCTGGCCGGGCGGGCTTGTCGAGTTCCCGTGCCCACTCGCCCGCTTGGGCCGCTTCCGCATCCCTTATCTCGGCGGCATCTATCTGCGCTACAGCCCCGAGTTCCTGACGCGCCAGTGCATCCGTAGGACCACGCCAGCAGCGATGCTGTGGACCTACATCCATCCCTATGATTTCGATTCCGCCGAGCCGTTCACGCGCATGCCCGGCACGTCGCTTCCCACCAGCATCCTGCTTTGGCTCAACCGCAGGAACACCTTTGAGAAAATAAAATTCCTCTTCCGCAACCGGCCGGCGATCCGCTTTCAGGATGCCATGAGCGGCGTGGCCGGTTATAGAGAACTTCCGGTTTTCGATCCGGAGCGGCACCAGCTGGTCCATTAGGGCGGATTGCGGCCGGGACTTCGGGTCGGTCAGCTTGGTCTGCTCGTCAAACCAAAGAAAGAGCCGCCTCCGGGTCGCGTCGGGCCGGACGCGGCCCCAAACAGGAGGAGCGAAGGGCATGAGCGAATCCCAGGAGCTTACAACATCGCCGCAAGCGCGCGCTGCCGAGCTTGCCGAGGTCGCGCGGATGCTCGACAAGGTCTTCGGAGGGAAACGCTACACGCCCGAATACATCGACTGGCAGTACGAGCGGTCGCCGGAAGGCCGCGAGGTCGCCGTGAACCTTCGCCACGACGACGCGCTCAGCGCCCATTACGCCCTGATCCCCCAGACCTGGACGGATGGGGGAGCCGATGAGAAAACCCGCTATCCGCTGATGCTGTCCCTGAACACGGCGGTGACGGAAGCGGCGCGCGGAAAGGGCGTGTTCACCCGCCTCGCGGAGGAGACCTACCAGGCCGCCGTCGACCAGCGCGGGGCGAAGGCGGTCCTGGGGGTCGCGAACGCGAATTCGACCCCCGGCTTCACGCGGCGGCTCGGTTTTGCCATCCTCAGCCCGCTCCCGGTCATCATCGGCGTGGCGAACCCCTTCGGCGGCCGGGGGATCGAGACCCATGTCACCGACGCGGCGTTCACCCGCTCCCCGCGGCTGGCCGAAATCGCCGGATCGGTGGCGGCGCCGTCCGCCGGCGCCCTGGCCCAGCTGTGGACCGCCGAAAAGCTGGCGTGGCGCCTGTCGTCGCCGCTCGGGCCCTATTGGCTGCATGCGGACGCCAGCGGCGTCCTGGTCAGCCGCGTGGAGCGCCACAAGGGCGTCCCGATCGTCATCGCGCTGAAGTTCCTTCCCCGGCGGGGACAGGGGCCGCTACGCGCGCGGGCCTTGCTGGACGCGGCGTGCGCGCACCACAAGACGCCCTTCTTCCTCTACGCCGGTTTCAACGAGGCCGTGCAGCTCTCCGGCTTGCCCCTGCCGCGGCGACTGTTGCCGTCGCCGCTGAACCTGATCTACCGCCCGCTCGACCCGGCCATGCCCCCTGCGGAAAAGGTCCGCCTCGCCGCGTTCGAGTTCCTCGATTTCGATGCGTACTGACCGGCCCGTCGTGCGTGGACGCCGGTACGGCCGTGCGGCACACCATCGCCCCCCAGCCGCGGCGGGGGCGGTGGTTGCCGCGGCGCTGGGCCGGCATCGGCCCGAGATGGGGATCTCCGACCGCTACGCCGGACAGCGGGAACTCGGGGGGGAATTCGGGGAGATCCATCAGGTTTGTTGAGACGACCTAATCGGCGCCTGCCCGCGTTGGCTCCAGCACTTTCTCCGGTACGGCTTTGAGTATTTGCTGGCCTTTCCGAATACGAAGGCGAAGCCGTAATTGCTCAGGGGGCTGGTCAGGCGGCGAAGATCGGCTGACCAGCGAGGGCGCGTGAGATGGCCTGATGGGCGGACAGGCCGTTGAGGCGCCC
>NZ_JACHYN010000021.1 GCF_014192915.1 Azospirillum sp. OGB3
CCGGAGGTCGGCGTCTCGGTGGCGAGGTCGAGGCTCCAGGTCCCGTTGGTCGCCGTCGTGGTGTAGGTCGCCCCGCCCACCGTGACGCTCACCGTCGTTCCAGCTTCCGCCGTGCCGGCGATGGTCGGGGTGGCGTTCTTGGTCAACGCCGCCGAGGTCACCGCCGGGGCGTTGGGCGGCGTGGTGTCGATGGTCAGCGATTGGGTGCCGGGGGTGGACGTGTTGTTGGACGCGTCCTTGGCGGTGACGGACACCGGGTTGGCGCCGTTCGGGTTCAGGCTGAGCGACCCGGAGGTCGGCGTCTCGGTGGCGAGGTCGAGGCTCCAGGCTCCGTTGGTCGCCGTCGTGGTGTAGGTCGCCCCGCCCACCGTGACGCTCACCGTGCTGCCCGCTTCCGCCGTGCCGGCGATGGTCGGGGTGGCGCTGTTGGTCAGCGCCGCGCTGGTGATCACCGGAGCCGCGGGCGGCGTCACGTCGGCCACGGTCACCACCGTGCTGACGCCGGTGATGGTGGCGCTGCCGGTGGCGCCGCCGCTGTCGGTCAGGCCGGCGATGGCCACCGTGCGGTTGCCCAGCGTCGCCGTCGCGCTGCTGTTCGTGTAGGTGACGCCGCCCAGAAGCGCGCTCATCTGCGCGTCGCTGCGCTCCAGCCCGCTGACGGTCACCGTGGCGACGCCGCCGACCACCGACACGGTGACGCCGGCGTTGCCGCCCGCCACGCCCAGCCCGGCCAGGATGGCGGTGGCGCCGTTGGTCAGGGCGACGTCGGTGCCGCCGATGGTCAGCACCTCGGTGGCGTCGACCACCCCGCCGACGGTGAACACCGCGCCGCGGAAGCTCTGCCCGGCCTCCACCGTGGAGGCGGCCACGCCGCTGAACAGGCTGGTCGAGGCATCCACCCCGACGCCGAAGGTCTTGGCTCCGCCGGTCGCGGCCAGGGTCGGCACGGCGTCGACGCGGATCGTCGCGGTGGCGCCGCCGGCGCTGAAGGCGTCGCCGCTGGTGTCGGCGATGCTGCCCGCCGTGCCGCTGGTGCGGTCCCACGCCTTGAAAGTGATGGCGCCGGTGTCGGTGTTGGCGAAGCCCGAGCCGCTCGGCACGAAGCGCAGGCGGTCCGAGCCGGCGAGCAGCAGCGCCGCGCCGTTGGACGAGCTGGTGGGGAGGTCGGTCCAGGCGCCGGTGCCGACCTTGTACTGCCAGGTGCCGTTGGTGTTGGTCACGCCGGTGACGGCGATGCCGAGCGGAACGACGGTGACCAGCGGGAACGGGCTGTCGTACTCGGCGTCGGTGGCGGTGCCGGCCGAGGCGAGCAGGGCGGTGACGGTGGTGCCGGTGTTGGCGGCGTCGGCGATGCCCTGGTCGATGGCGGCCAGGCTGCGGACGTCGCTGGAGAGGATCGGGCTGTCGTTGGCGCCGGTGAAGTTGAGGGTGAGCTGCTGGGAGACGGTGCGGTTGCCGTCGGAGACGGTGAAGGTGCTGGTGCCCTGCATCGGCCCGGCGGGGACGCCGTTGAGGAAGGCGGCGTCGAAGACGTAGGCGTAGTGGCCGGTCTGGCTGTTGACGTAGGAGGTGCCGCCCGGGCCGGTGGACCAGGTGTCGTAGGTGACGCCGTTGCCGAGCGTGACGCTGCCGTACTGGAGCGGGGAGCTCTGCGAGCCGGCGATGGAGTAGGTCAGCGTGTCGCCTTCCAGGTCGCTCGCGGAGAGCTGGCCGTCGATCAGCGGGAAGGTGTCGGCGGCGGCGGTGTCGACCAGCGTCGGCGGGGTGGTCGGGACGGCCAGGACCGGCGGGGCGTTGGTGTCGATGCGGTCGTTGGTCTGGCTGATCGGGGTGGTGTAGGGGGCGTTGGCGTTGCTGGCGCCGTCGACCAGGACGATGTGGACCGGGATGTCCTGGTTGGCGGCGAGGTTGCCGGTGCGGTTGCCGTCGGCGGTGACGGTGAAGGTGGCGGTGTAGGTGGTGGCGCTGACCTTGGTCAGGTTGCCGAGCGCGAAGCCGTCGACGGTGCTGCCGTTGCCCAGCGTGTAGGTGTCGCTGTCCGAGGCGACGGTGATCGTCACGGTCACCGTGTCGCCGACCTTGGCCGGCTGGTTGGGGATCGTGACGTTGGTGATCGACGGCGGCGTCGTGTCGGCCGTGCTGTTCGTCACCGACTGGTTGGTGACCGTCGCCGCGTCCGCGCCGCCGGTGGCGTTCTGGATGGCGGCGGTGTCGTCGCCGGTGGTGGGATCGGTGTAGCTGACGGTGACCGTCTGCCCATGCTGGACCGCCTGGGCCAGGGTCAGCGTGACCGTCTTGTTGACGCTGTTCACCGCGACGCTGGAGACGGTGACCGTGCTGCCGCCGACCTTGACCTCGAAGGCGCCCGCCGTCGGGCCGTTCACGGCGTCCAGAGCGGTGTCATAGGTCAGGACCAGCGACGTGCCGTCCACCGTGGCGCTTTGCAGCACGGGGGCGGGCGGGGCGAGCGTCACCATCACCGAGTTCGAGATGGCGGATGTGCTCATGTCGAGCCCGGACACCGTGGAGGTGATGCTGATGGGGAACGCACCGGTCGTGTCCGTGCCGGACGCCGTGACCTCGAAGGTCAGGGTGTAGGTTGAGCCCATCGCAATGACGCCGGTGACCGGCGTGTCGAGGCTGACGTTCGCGATCGTCCAGCCGCTGGGGGCGCTGACGCCGAACTCGACCATCGACCCCACCATGGCGACGGCGTAGTTGGCCGTGATGGTGAAGGACACCTGCTTCGGTGTCCCCACCACGAAGGAGACGGTCGGGCTGACCGGCGCGATCGTGAGGGGCGTGGACGCGGTCATCGTGTTGGCGATCGTCACCGTGGCGACCTGATCGACGACGGTGGTGTTCTGGCCGGCGGGACCGCTGTCGGTGATCGAGTGCAGGACGACGGGCCGCGTCTCGGTGGAGCCGAACGTGGCGTTGGCCGGGCCCGTGTTCTTGTAGGCGATCCCGTCGATCACCGAGCCCATGGCGCCGTCGCTCAACGACATGCCGCTCAGCGTCACGGTGGCGACGCCGTTGACCAGCGTGACCGCGTAGTTGCCGTTGTTGAAACTGCCCGTCCCGGTGCCGAGCGCGATGTCGCTGCCGCCGATGGTCAGGAACTCGGCGCTGCCGTTGCCGCCGACGTTGTAGACCTTGAGGACCATGCCGGTGAAGTGCTGCCCGCCATCGACGGTCGCGGCGGCCACCGTGTTGAAGAGGTCGAAGCCGCTGGCGCCGTTGCTCCAATGGAAGAAGGGGGTTTCGGTTCCCAGCGTCAGCGTCGGCGGCGTGCCGTTCGGGTTGAGCGTGGTGTTGGTGACCGACTGGGGGGCGAAGGACGCGGCATCGGTGCCCGTGGTGCTCTGGACGGCGTTGGTGTCGTCACCAGCGGTCGGGTCGGAGTAGGCGACCGTCACGGTGTCGGTGTGGGCGACCGCCTGACCGAGCGTCAGCGTGACGGTCTTGTTGACACCATCCACCGCGACGTTGGTGACGGAGACCGTCGAGCCGCCGATCTTGACCGTGAAGGCATTCGCCGCCGGGATGTTCGTGCCGTCCAGCGCCGTGTCGTAAGTCAGGACCAGCGACGTGCCGTCCACCGCCGCACTCTGCAGCACCGGCGCGGGCGGAGCGAGGTTCACCATCACCGACCCGGACGAGATCACCGTCGTGGGGGTCAAGCCATCGTACGACCCATAGATGCTGAGGGGGAACGCACCGGAGGTGTCCATGCCGGCGGACGTCACGTCGAAGGTCAGCGTGTGGGTTCCCTGCGCGATGATCCCCGTGAGACCGCCGTTGGGAACGCCGTCTAGCTTGAGGTTCGAGACCGTCCAGCCGAACGGTGTGGCGACGTTGAAATAGAGCGTGGTCCCGACCAACCCCAGGGCGGGGGTGTTCACCGTGAACGAAACCTGAGTTGGGGTGCCTGCCGAGAAGTTGGCCGTCGGGTTGTCCGGGGTCACCGTGACGTTGGGGAAGGAAACGTCCTGGAGATTGATCGCCACGGTGGCAACCTGATTGATCTCGGTGACGTTGTTGGAGGTTCCACTGTCGGTGACGGAGCGCAGGACAATGGGACGTGTTTCGCTCAGGCCGAACTGTGAGTTCGGAACCGGGCTGTTGATGAATGGCATCCCGTAGGTGTTTTTGTAGCTGATGCCATCGATCAACGCGCCCATGTCGCTGTTGCTGAGCGACATGCCGCTCAGCGTCACTGTGGCAACGCCGTTGACCAGCGAAACCGTGTAGTTGCCGTTGCCGAACGCGCCCGAACCCGAAGAGAGCGGAATGGAGAGCCCGCCAATCGTAAGATAATTGTCGAAGCCTGGACCGACGATGTTGTGGACCGTCAACACCATGCCAGTGAAGGTCTGCCCGCTGTCGACGGTCGAGGCGGTCACCGAATCGAAGAGGTCAAATCCACCGCTGCCGTTGCCACCCTGGAAGACTGGATTTTCAGTGGTGAGCGTCAGCGTCGGCTCGGTCGGCGCGGTCGGTCCGGCGACGTTCACGGTGGCGGAAACGCCGGTGAGGGTGGCGGTGCTGTTGCTGGCGCCGTCATCGGTGACACTGGTGATGGTGACGACGCGGTTGCCGGGCGTGACGATGCCGTTGACGGTGTCGCCGGCGTTGACGTAGGCGATACCGTCGATCAGCGCCGCCAGTTGAGTGCCGGTGAGGCTGAACCCGCTCAGGGTGACCGTGGCCGTCGTGCCGCTGTACGACGTGGTGAGGACCGCCCCCGCCAGCGTCAGCGCCGTAACGGGCGTCCCGGCGGCGTTGGAGGTCAGGGAAATGGGTATGATGCCGTCGAGGGACAGCCACTCGTCGTCCACGACGTTGGTGACCGTCAGTGTCACGCTGGTGAAGGCCTGTCCGATGTCGTTGGTGTCGGCGGACACACCGGAGAACAGGTCCACGGGTGGATTGTTCTGGGCAAAGGTCGGCGCGGTGCTCGTCGCCGTCAGCGTAGGCAGGATCGACGCCGGCGCGCCGACGTTGATGGTTGCGGAGACCCCGGTAATGTTGCCGGTGTCGATGCTGCCGCCGTCGTCGGTGAGGCCGGTGACGGCAATGACGCGCTGGCCGTTGGACGGAGTTCCGGCCGCGTTGTAATAGGTGATGTCGTTGATGAGCGAGGCCATTTCGGAATCCGACAGGGCCATGCCGGAGATTCTGATGGTCGCTGTGCCGTTGCTGACGGACACCGTTCCGGTGACCCTTGTCGCGCTCATCTGCACGGGGTCCGCAAAGTGGGACGCGCCGTCGACCAGGTAAAGTTCCAGCGGACCCATCATGCCGGGCACGGTGAAGTACAACGCTTCGTTGGCGCCATCCAGCATGCCGGTCACGGTGACCGTCATGGCGGTGAAGATCTGCCCGTTGTCGTTGGTGCTGGCCGTGGCCGATGAGAACAGGGGCTGCGTCTGGGAACCGCTGTAGGTCGGCGTGCCGCCTGCGGCGGTCAACGTGGGGGCATGGAGTTGAACCGTGAAGCTGGTTCTGAAATCCGGAATATCGACGCCGGCCTGGTTCTGGATGGCCGTGGTGCTGTCCACGGTGTCCCCGTCGTAATAACGGAGGGAGATGGAATCCCCGCTTTGGAAGATGTAGCCGTTGCCAACCTCAACGATGACGTTGCTGCCAATGACGTCGACGCCGGAAACAGTGTAGTAGACGCCGTTGATGCGAATCTGTCCCGATGTCGACGAGGAGCCGAAGAACTGCTGGATGGACGGGGGATTGTTTTCATCCAGCGTCTGATCGAAGGACAGGACGACCTTGTTGCCCCCGCTTTGCGCGGATGAGGAGACGAATGCCGGGGGGCGGGAGGACAGAACCGTAACGGAGACGTCCACCGAAAAGGTGTCCAAGCCGTAGGGGGCCTGGATGACGCCGGTCGCGTCGTCACCCGCAGGATCCTCGTAGCGGAAGGCGACGCTGTCGTTCAGCTGGAACTGGTGGCCGACGGTGAGGGTCACGAGGTTGTCGGACACCACGGCGCTGATCAGGGCGACCGACGTTCCATTGATCAGGATGGAACCGGTGCCCGCGTTCACGGTGCCATCGGTCGCCACGAAATGAGTCAGCAGCGGGTTGCTCGTGCTGTCCAGGCTGTCGTCGTACTTGAGGGTGATGGTGTTCTCGCCGGTGTAGGCGAACGCCACGTCGAAGAACGGTGCCGCCAACACCCCGCGATACTGCTCGATCCGCAGGGCTTCGGTCCGCACCGTGCCACGCATCCAGGCAAGATCCCAATCACCACCCAGTTCAGCGGCGCCCGTCAGGGTGCGGGAGGCCGCCATGTCGGCGCCGGTGATGCCGGCCAGCGCGTCGAGGAACGACTCGCCATGGCCGCTCGCCACGTTGCAGCCGTACAGAAGAATGTCGCCGTCGTCGGCAAGGCAGGCGCCGATGGCCGCCAGCTCCGCGCCGCGCGTGGTCAGCGCCGCCTCGTCGAGCCGCACCGTGCCGAGTTGCAGGCCGCCCTCGAAGCCGTGGCACAGCACATGGAGCGCCCGGATGCCCCGGCGCCCGGCCAAAGCCTGCACCATCGCCGCCACGCCGTCGCGGCCTTCGGCGATCAGCACGGCTTCCATGCCGGAGGGAAGGCCCGCCTGAAGGTCCCGCCAACCGCTGAGGGCGGAGTCGATGACGGCAATCTCGGTTGCCATGCGGGGGAAGCGACCTGAGGTGGTGACGCGCGTGGTGGGGGCGGCGGACGCTTCGGTCATGGCGGACATTTCCTGAATGGGGCGAAATCCGGAGCAGCCATCTCTCGAAAGAAATGGGTACCTCCTTTGATTTGACATACCCACAACCGGATGTCTTGGTCAATGAATACAACGCAAGATCACTGCATTTGACACAGATGACTTCTTGTCAATAACAAGCATAAGTCCTCATTCTAATGTTACATATTGCAGCATATTGCGTCATTCGGCGCATTAATACGTTGTTAATTTTTTGATTGTTGCTGGATTATCCTTGTATTGACGGGATTTTTATTTTGCTTCACCGCGAGCCATCCTGCATTCCACCAGTAAAAGTGGCGCAACAGAGAGTTGCGGTGGCAAGCAACGCCCACGGTTTTCTGCTCCGCGCATCTTGGCGCGACGCAACGTCAGGACGCGGCGTGGCTGCCTAACGCTGGGTTGGGCTCCCATCGCTCTTCAATCGAAGGTGCCGAGCCTTGCGTTCTTTTCACCGGAAGAATTGCGGAAATCCCCTCCGGAGCGGCGCTATGCGGTGGCGGTCGACCCCCGCACCCGGGCCGGGGGTGAAGGGCAGGTCGCGCAGGCGCCGGCCGGTGGCCGAGCGGATGGCGTTGCCGATGGCCGCGGCGGTCGGTCCCTGCGCCGCCTCGCCGGTGCCGAGGAAGGGTTCGCCGGGCCGCTCGATGATGTGGACGTCGACGCGGTCGGGCACGCTGGCGAAGCGCAGGATGGGGTAGCTGGCCCAATCCACCGAGGTGACGCGGGTGTCGTCGTGGGTGACGCTCTCGCCGCTGTCGATGGCGGCGGTGGCGCGGATCATCCGCACCCGCCCGCTGCCGCGGTCGACCGACAGCTCGACCGCCAGCGCCAGATAGGCGGCGTGATTCTTGTAGCGGGCGAAGGCGAAGCCGTGGCCGAAGCCCGGTGCCGGCGCGGCTCCCGCCCAGCCGAAGCGCTCCGCCGCCAATTCCACCACCCGGCGGGCGCGCGGGTCCTCCAGATGGCGCAGACGGAATTCGACGGGATCGGCCCCGGCCAGCAGCGCCAGATCGTCCATCATGCTCTCCAGCGAGAAGACGTTGGCGTAGGCGCCGAGCGACCGCAGCGCCGACACCCGCAGCGGCATGTCGGGCAGGTGCGGCCGTCGTCCACCGCGCCCAGCGCGTTGCGCGGGCTGTGGCAGGCGCCGCAATGGCCCAGTCCCTCCGCCAAGTAGGCGCCGCGGTTCCAGGCCTCCGGCTTGGCCGGATCGGGGGTGAAGGCGCCCTCGCGGAAATAGAGCAGCTTCCACCCGGCCACCATCATCCGAATGTTCAGCGGAAAGGGCAGCTCGTTGGCCGGCGCCTCCGTCCGCACCGGGGTCCGTGTCATCAGGTAGGCGTAGAGCGCGCGGTTGTGGGCGTCGCTGACCCGCGTGTAATGGTCGTAAGGCGGGATAGAGATGCCGGCCTTCGCGATCCACCCCGCGCCGCATGGCGCGGTTGAAGGCCGCCTCGCTCCACCGGCCGATGCCGGTTTCCTCGTCGGGCGTGATGTTGGTGGAATGGATGGTTCCGAAGGGCGTGGGCAGGGCCAGGCCGCTGGCGAAGGACCGCCCGCCCGGCAGGGTGTGGCAGGCGATGCAGTTCCCCACCGCGGCCAGCCGCGCTCCCTCCGCCACCAGTTCCGGCGTGAAGCCGTCCGCCGCTGGGCGCGGCTGCGGCGGGATCGCCGTCTCCTACGCCCAGGCGACCGCTTCTGCGCCGAGCGCCAGCAGGGCGGCGGCCCCGCCGATCACCCCAAGCCGTGTCTTCCCTCGCCCCATGCGCGCTCCTCCCGCGATGCGAACAGGTGGAGCGGGGGATCGTTCTGGAACCTCACCGTTCCATCACGTCGTCGAGCGTCGCGGCGAGGTCGCCGGGCTCCACCGGCTTGTGCAGCAGACGGCAGCCGATGGCGCGGGCCTCGCGCAGCCGTTCCGGCGCCGTGTCGCCGGTGATGATGACAACCGGCACCTCCCAGCGGCGGCGCACCATCTCGGCGACCGTGCGGCTCGTCTGTCCGCGCGGGAGCCGGTGGTCGGCGAGCAGCACATGGGGACGGTTGCGCATCCGCGGGAGCCGGTCGGCCAGTTCCTCCGCCGACCCGACGGCGGTGACCCGGACACCCCAGCGCTTCAGCAGCATGGTCATGGCGTGGCGCACCCGCTCGTCGTCCTCCACCAGCAGCACCCGCCGTCCCTTGATCCGGTCCGAGGGGGACGACATCGCTGCCGCGCTGGTGGCGGCCGCGGCCATGGCGCGGGCGGCGGCGGTCAGGCGGTGGTCGGGTCCAGAGGGAAGGGGGGCGCGCGGAACGGTCACCGTGAAGACCGTGCCCCGCCCGACCTGCGACCGCAGGTCCAACGTCAGGCCGAGCAGCCGCGCTATGCGGGCCACCAGCGGCAGGCCGAGGCCGAAGCCCTTGACCGCGCTGCGCTCCGGGTTGTCGAGCTGGTGGAACTCCTCGAAGATGGCGGCGCGGGCGTCGGGAGGGATGCCCCGACCGTTGTCCCACACCTGGAACTCCAGCGCGCCGGGGCGCCGTCGGCATCCCAGAAGGACGCGCCGTCCGTTTCCCCCGCCGTGACGGATGGCGTTGGACAGCAGATGGGTCAGGATACGTTCCAGCAGCCGTCCGTCGGTCCGCACCGTCACGCCGCTGGGGTGGACGTGCAGACTCGTTCCCTCGGTCATCGCGCTCTCCCGGAACTCCTGGGCCAGACGGCGCATCAGCGCGTCGGGGCGGAATTCCGTGACCGCGATGTCCACCGCGCCGGCCTCCAGCCGGGCAAGGTCGAGAAGGCCGCTCAACATGGCGCCCAGGCTGTCGATGGAGGCCTGGAGCAGATCCGCCGCCTCCCTGGCCGACGGATTCGCGCCGACCGCGCCGCGCAGGATATGGGCGTAGAGAGCCGCGGCCTGGATCGGCTGGCGCAGGTCGTGGCTGGCGGCGGTCAGGAAACGCGCCTTTGCCCGGTCGGCACGCTCCGCCGTCTCGTGGGCGCGGCGCAACTCGTCCTCGCGGTCGGCGCGGCGGCCTTCGGCGCGGTTCAGACGGTCGTGGAGCCGGCCCATCTCGCGGCGCTGCTCAGCCAGTTCGGCGGCCAGACGCGCGCTTTCCTCGACCAGCCGGCCGGCGTCGCGCTGCAGACGGTCCGCGGTCCGAACCCCCTCGGCAAGGTTGCGGCTCAGCGCCTCCAGACTGTCCCGCAACGCCTTCCCGGTGGTTGACCCACCCTTGTCCTGTTCATCCGAATCCGCATGTTTCGTCATTGACGTCTCCACGATGGCCCCCGCTCACCGCCGCAAAACAACTTCCAGCTCAGAAATCCACGTACGTCAGCTCACAACAGCTCAGAACAGGAAATGTTTTCGGGCCGACAACGATTCACGCGGGTGCCCGCAGCGTTATCATCGTCCTCAGGGTGTCGGTTGCGGAGCAGCGACACGCATGCCCAAAAGTCCGGCACTCTGTCCGCATGTAACGTGTCCTGATAACGACGCGAAACGCGACCGATGGCACCGGAGCGGCCGCCGCGCTGTTGAATCCCAAGACACCGTTCCGGTGCCGATACGGACCTCGTGGGGTAATCAGGTGGAGTTTCAAAGCGATAGGAGAACCCTGCGGTGAGGCGGAGCGGCCCTGCACCATCGCTCTCGCCCGCTGGCACGCTGATTGCTTTGTGAACAAACAGACGCAGGCTTCCACCATGCGGGATGTTCTTGATCTTGTCCGTTTGGCAAACAATCTAACGTCCCGGCGCCTGCGCGGCCCGTGGCTGGTGCATTTGGAGGCAGGTTTGATCAACCCCATGATTACGGCCACCGCCGGCTGGTCCGAGGCGGTGGAGGAGCGGGCGCAGCGCTTGCTTCGCTATCAGGTCGGGACCGAAGGGCCGGAGGGCGATCCGGTAACCGTGCAGACCATGTTCGAGCGTTGCGGATTCACGCCGGTCGCCAGTGCCCGTTTCCTGATGTGCATCCCGCCTTTGACAGCGATGCATGAACTCACCAAAACCGTCATGCGCTTCCGCATTGACGGCGAGGCTTGCCCGGACCCGGCGGGCATGGCGAAGGCCGCGTTGTCCTTTGCCGGGCGCGCGGTGGCGGTGCATGAGCTGCACCCGGAGCGCCGGTTCGTCGCCGGTGTCATCTCCACCCTCCTTGGGTTGCAGGGAACCAGCCGGCGGTAGCCTCCGGCGGGATGTCCGTTTCCGGCGGAGGACCAGGGACCGTGCGGCCTCGCGCGGTCCTTCGCCGTCCTCAGATGGGGAAAACCCCCCATTCTTTAAAAGTTGTAACCGTCCTTTGGTTGCTCGTTCGGCGGACTCGCTTTATCAGTGTCCGACTGTATGACCATGGGCTGGTCCCACCAGCGCCTGGTCAGTTCCCCGGGCTCGGGCGAGGGAGGGTGCGGCGATGGACCGGAAGCCGGTCGATTACGGGCAGTACAGCATCCTGGTCATCGAAGATCAGCCCTTCGTGCGCCGGACCATCATGCAGATCCTCTCTCAGATCGGCTTTCGCTCGATCGCCGAGGCCGACAACGGGGAAACCGGCATGCGGGAGTGCATCCGCGCCACCCCCGACGTGATCGTCTGCGACATCGACATGAAGCCGGTGTCCGGCTTGCAATTTCTGGCCGAACTGCGGGCCAGCGCGGAGGTGCGGAACCGCCGCACGCCGGTGGTCTTCCTGACCAACCACACGGAATCCGAAATCGTGAAGAAGGCCATGTCCCTGGGCGTCAACGGCTTCGTCGTGAAGCCGCCGTCCTTCGGCGCCCTGAAGGAGCGGGTGGACCGCCTGCTGGCCGGCAAATGAGGACGAGGATGGGGTGCGTGGTGTGGCGGGTGGTGCTGTGCGGCCTGGCGGTGTTGCCGCTGGCCGCCTGTTCGGGGGAGCCGGGCGAGGCCGACATGCGCAAGCTGGTGGAATCGCACACCCGGCGCGCGCTGGATGGCCAGGGGCAGGGCGGCTTCCGCGGGTTCGAAGGATTCCGCAAGCAGGGCTGCGTGGACACCAAATACCGCAACGGCGCCCCGAAGCCGGACGACAAGCAGTATGACTGCTATTACGCGGCGACCTTTGCGCCGCAGCCGGGCGCGACGGCGATGACGGTCAACGGCAAGGGACGCTTCACCCGCACCGACAAGGGCCTGACCTTCGAGGATCTCGGCGCCCAGCCGCGCTGACAAGCCGGCAATCCAACACTGTCTGGAAAAGGAAACGGCCGGTCATGACCTTGTCATGAGCCGGCCGCGTCAGATGGTGGAAGGGGCTGGATTTGAACCAGCGTACGCTTACGCGGGCAGATTTACAGTCTGCTGCCTTTAACCACTCGGCCACCCTTCCGCTGATGCTTGACGCGACCATCGGAGACCTGCCGTTCATCGGGCCTTGCTTGGCCTTCCGTCTGGCGGGTGGCGTTATCTAACGGGTAGCGGCCCTCCGGTCAAGCGGCTTTCTTCACCGGCCGCGCATCTTTGTTCAGGCGCCTTCGTTCAGCCGCCCTCGCCACGGGCCACGCGGGCCAGGGCGCTCAGCGGGTCGCCGTCCTCCGCGCTGAAGCAGGCGCTGAAGTCGTCGCACACCTCGCAGTTCGGGGATTTGCAGAGCATCAGCCCCTCCCGTTCGCAGAGCTGGCGGTAGAAGAACTTCTTCCACTTCATGTCGCCGCTGTTCAAAGCGACCAGCGACGGGAAATGGCGGCGGAACATGGCGTTCAGCTCCCGCCGGTTGGCGAAGCCCATGTCCTGCCAGAGATGGTTCGGCCCCAGGGCGCGGCGGGCGACGATGGCGGCCAGCCACTCCTCCTCGACGGTGCCGGCGGCGCGGTGGTCGAGCAGGAAGGCCCGGAGGTCCTCTTCCTCGATGGCGTCCTCGCCGCTGCCGTCCGGCAGGGTGGGGAGGAGATGGGCGAAGCCTGCCGCGTGCCGCCGGATCAGCTCGGCCAGCGCCTCGCGCTCCAGCCCCAACGAGGCGGTGAGGCCGCCGGGATGCTGCGCGGCCAGCCCGACGATGCGGCTGAACAGCAGCCGGTCGAGAGCCGGACCGTCCGGAACGCCGTCCAGGGCGTCGGCGGGTGGCTGGGCGGGGAAGGCCGGGGCCGGATCGGCGCTGCGGGCAATCACGCTGTCGGCAATCATGGTCGGCGAACTCCCGCATCGGGGGGTTGTTCGGTCATGGCCATGATGGTGGATCAAATTCCCGCAACTGCGAAGTGGTTTTTTTGCGGGTGCGTTGTCGGGGCCTGCCGAGCGTCCGGCTCAGCCGTTCAGGACCTCCGCCGTGAAGCGCTCGAAGAAGCCGTCGATGACGCGGTCGGCCTTGGCCTTGACCAGCTTGACCGCCAGCCGCCCGACGGCGCCGCCCAGCGCCGCAGCGAGGGTGAAGGACAGGTGGGTGTGGCCGTCCACCTCCTCCAGCGTGATGCGGGCCTCGCCCTTGACCGCCCCGGCGAGGCCGCCCTTGCCCTCGGCGTAGAGGATGTAGAAGCGCGGCGCGTCCTCCGGCGCCACCCGGACGTTGCCGGCGAAGCGCGCGTTCAGCGGCCCGACCGTGGCGCGCACGCGCGCGGTGTATTCGGTGGGCGACAGCCGGTCCATCTCCTCCAGCACCGGGATGCAGCGTTGCAGCACGGCGGGATCGCACAGCGCGGTGAAGACCCGCTCGCGCGCCGCCGGAATCCGGTACTGGCCGTTCAGTTCCATGGATCACCTGTTGTTGGTCGGGCCTGTTGCTGGGCCGGAAACGCCAAGCGATTTGGTGTATGGATGACCCGCTTCCAAGACGCGCAATTGAGCACGGAGGGCGACAAACATGCGGCAGGCCGTTACGACGCTGACCACCCGCACCCACGGCCAGGGCTTGGTCGAGGTGACCGAGCCGGTGGCCCGCTGGGTCGCCGCCCAGGGCATGGAGACCGGTCTGCTGACCGTCTTCTGCCGGCACACCTCGGCCTCGCTGGTCATCCAGGAGAACGCCGACCCGAGCGTGCGCGGCGATTTGGAGCGCTTCTTCAAGCGGCTGGTGCCGGAAGACCCCGCGCTCTACGACCACATCCTGGAGGGGCCGGACGACATGCCCGCCCACATCCGCAGCGCGCTGACCACGGTCCAGCTCTCCATCCCCGTGCTGGAGGGGCGGATGGCGCTGGGCACCTGGCAGGGCATCTACCTGTTCGAGCACCGTCGCCGGCCCCACGAGCGGACCCTGGCGCTGCATCTGCTGGGCGAATGAGGACGAAGCGCCCGCGCGTCTAGCCCAGCCAGCCCGCGAGATAGGGTTCGAGCCACCAGAACAGGGCGACGGCGGCGACCAGCCAGATCCCGACCATCAGCGCGGCGGCGGCGTAGCTGACCGGCCGGTCGACCAGCCGGGCGGCGCTGGCGCGATGCTCCTCCAGCACCTCCGCCGGGATCAGACGGATGACCAGCAGGATGCCGAGCGGCACGATCAGCAGATCGTCCAGATAGCCCAGGACCGGCACGAAGTCGGGGATCAGGTCGATGGGGCTGAGCGCGTAAGCCGCCACTGCGGCGGCGGCCACGCGGGCGTACCACGGCGTCCGCGGGTCGCGCGCGGCCAGATAGAGCGCGATCACGTCGCGCTTGATCCGCCGCGCCCAACCCTTCGCCGCCGCCAGCATCCGGCCTGCCGTCAGCCCGCCGCCGGGGCGGGTGCCGCGGACTGGCGCAGCCGCTCCAGCAGGGTCTTGGTGGCGAAGCCGTCCGGCACGGCGCCGATCGACTGCTGGAAGCGGCGCACGGCGTTGCGGGTGTTGGCGCCGACGATGCCGTCCGCCGTCCCCGGCTCCATGCCCAGCAAGGCCAGCCGCTCCTGAAGCTCGATCCGCTCGTCGCGGCTCAGCGCCGGTTCGTGGCGCGGCCAGCTTCCCTGCACGCCGGAGCGGCCGGCGAGACGGTCGGACAGCAGCGCCACCGCCAGCGCGTAGCTGGTCGAGGGGTTGTACTTCATGATCGCCCGGAAATTTTCCCGGACCAGGAAGGCGGGCCCCTGCGCCCCGGCGAGCATCAGGACGGCGGCCCGCTCCTCCTCGCCGCCGCTCAGCTCGCCGCCGGTGACCGGGCGGACGCCGAGGCGGCGCCATTCGGACACCGGCTTGCTGATGTTGTACTCGGCCTGCTCGTAGGGGAAGCCGGCGGGCAGGGTGACCTCCTCGCCCCAGCGCTCCCCGGTGCGCCAGCCGTTGGCCTGCACGAACTTGGCGGTGGAGGCGAAGACGTCGGGCAGGCTGCCCCAGATGTCGCGCCGGCCGTCGCCGTCCTCGTCGGTGGCGTGCTTCAGGAAGATGGTCGGCATGAACTGGGTCTGGCCCATGGCGCCGGCCCAGGAGCCGCTCATCCGCTCCGGAGGGATGTCGCCGCTGTCGAGGATGCGCAGGGCGGCCAGCAGCTCCGTCCGGAAGTAGCTGGCGCGGCGGCCCTCGTAGGCCAGCGTGGTCAGCGCGTCGACGACCGAGAAGCCGCCGGTGACGTTGCCGAAATCGGTCTCCACGCCCCAGAAGGCCACCAGGATCTCCGCCGGAACGCCGGAGCGCTGGCTGATGCGACGCAGCAGCGCGCCGTTGTCCTGGATGCGCTGGCGCCCGGCCTGGATGCGGCGGTCGTTGACCGCGCTGTCCAGATACTGCCAGGGCTGGCGGTTGAACTCCGGCTGGGAGGAATCCAGCTCGACCACCCGGTCCGACAGCTTCACGTTGGCGAAGGCGCGGTCGAAGGTCTGGGCGCGGATGCCCTGGCCGAGCGCCTCGGCGCGCAGGGCCTTCAGCCAGTCGGCGAAGCTGACGGCGGGCTGGACCGGGGCCACGCTGGCCGGGGCGGCGGCCGTCGCCTTCGCGGTTCCGGACGTGGTGGTGGCCGATACGGGCGGGGCGCCCGTCGTCTGGCAGCCGGCCAGGATCGTGGTGGCGAGCAGGAGGCGGACGGGAAGGGACAGCAGGGGGCGCATGCGCTCTCGTGACCAACAGGGAAAAGCTGTGCCGGAGCCTAGGACGGACGGCCCTTTCACTCAACGGACAAGTTCAGGAAAGACGCCTGAACAGGCGTCCAAGCAACCGTCCAAGAACCGTCCAGGCAGCCAGGGCTTGACCGTGAACAAAACTTGAACAAACGGGCTGAAATCCCCATATCCAGGGCATTCCGAAACCAGAGACGAGACGTTCGCGGCCCGCCCCCGGCGCGCCGCCGAGAGGGTTCGCCATGCCGTACTTTCCCACCATCGACCTCACCCCGCAGGTGTCCCTGATGCTGGCGCGGGGCGCTCTGCGCCTGAATCCCGGCCAGTGGGTGCGCGGTCCGAAGGGGCATGGCCGCTACCTGCGCACCGATCCGCGGACCGGCACCACCTATGTGAGCTGGCTGCGCCCCGGCGACGATTGGGAAACCGCGTCGCAGCGCTTCAGCCGGGCCTGCCGGAAGGGCTTCATCGGACGCTACCGCGGCGGCTACGAGGCGGAGAAGGCGCGACGGGAGATGGCCCGCCTGATCGCCGACGCTGACCACGCCGGTGGCGTTCCAATGCGGGACGAGCGGCAGCCGACGCTGTTCTAAGGCGGGAACGCACACGCCCAGGGAGAGCAGAGGCTTGGCCGAAGGGACCATCAACGCCATCCGCATCGGCTGCGCCGGCTGGAGCATCCCGAAACCCTCCGCCCCGGCCTTCCCGGCGGAGGGCACGCATCTGGAGCGCTACGCCCGCGTCTTCCCGATGGTGGAGGTCAACAGCCGCTTCTATCGCCCGCACAAGCCGGAGACCTGGGAACGCTGGGCGGCCTCGGCGCCGCCGGACTTCCGCTTCGCGGTCAAGCTGCCACGCGCCATCACGCACGAGCAGCGGCTGAAGGACTGTGCCGGCCCGCTGGACGATTACCTGCACGAGGTCGGGCATCTCGGCGACCGGCTGGGGCCGCTGCTGGTGCAGTTGCCGCCGACGCTGCGGTACGAGCCGGCGGTGGCCGGCCCCTTCTTCGCGGCCCTGCGCGAGCGCTTCGCCGGCCCCGTCGTCTGCGAGCCGCGCCACCCGAGCTGGTTCGCGGCGGAGCCGGACCGGCTGCTGGTCGACCACGCCGTCGCCCGCGCCGCCGCCGACCCGGCCCCGGTGCCCGCGGCGGCGGAGCCGGCGGGCTGGGACGGCTTCCGCTACTGGCGGCTGCACGGATCGCCGGTGATGTACCGCAGCGCCTACCCGCTGGACGTCCTGGACCGGCTGGCCCGGCGCTTCCGGGAGGAGGCGCGGGAGCGTCCGGTGTGGTGCGTCTTCGACAACACGGCCGACTTCCATGCGGTCGACGACGCGCTGACGCTGATGAGCCGTTTGGGTGCCTCCACAGGTCAGAGAGACAAGCCCGGCGCCTGACCGCTATCGTTGCGCGAACGCAAGCGCAGCCGGGACGGTCGGGCATGGACGTCATTCTTCTGGTGCTGATCGGGGCCATCGTCGCCCACCGGTTCAACCGCCGGCTGACGGCGCAGGAGCGCGAGATCGCCCGGCTGCGGCAAGCGCTGGAGCGGGTGCAGGGTCCGGTGACGGTCGATGCCGCGCCGGTCGAGGCTCCCGCCGCGGACACCGCCGTCATGGCGGAGGCTCCGCCGGAGCCGCCGCCCATCCAACCACCGCCGGGACCTTCTCCAGCCCCGGCGTCCGTGTGGAGCCGGCTGGAGGACGCGCTGGCCGGGCGCTGGCTGATCTGGCTGGGCGGGGCCACGGTCGCCCTGGCAGCGGCCTTCTTCATCAAGATGTCGATCGAGCAGGGCTGGCTCGGCCCCGGCGTGCGCGTCACGCTCGGCCTGCTCTCCGCCGCGGCGCTCATGGTCGGCGGCGAATGGCTGCGGCAGCGCGGCGGAGGGGCGGAGCCGGGAGGGCGCGATCCGGTGCCGCCGGCCCTGACCGCGGCCGGGCTGTTCACCGGCTTCGCCAGCGTCTATGGCGGCTATGTGCTCTACGACCTGTTCGCCCCGCCCGTGGCTTTCGCGCTGCTCGGCGGGCTGGCGGCCCTGGGGATGGCGCTGTCGCTGCTCCAGGGGCCATACATCGCGGCGCTGGGGCTGCTCGGCGGCTTTGCGACGCCGCTGCTGGTCTCGTCCATCGGGGGATCGGCCTGGGGGCTGTTCGCCTATCTGCTGGCCCTGTCGGGGGCCGGGATGACGGTGGTGCTGTGGCGCGGCTGGCGCTGGCTGGGGCTGGGCACGCTGGTCGGGGCGGCGGGCTGGGTGCCGGTCTGGTACGTCGGCGGCTGGAACCCCGGCGACGCCCTGCCGGTGGGGATCTATCTGCTGCTGACCGCCGGGCTGTTCCTGATGCCGGCCTTCCTGGCCGGGCCGGTGGAGCCGGTGCCGCGCACCACCCTGTTCGACATGCTGCGCTGGAAGGGCCGCCCGCGCCCCGACCGTCTGGCCGTCGCGGCGGTGGCGGTGCTGGGCCTGCTGATGGCGATGCTCGTCACCGTGGACGGCCACCGCAGCGGGTCGCTGGTGATGCTCGCCCTGTTCGGGCTGCTCTGCGTCGCCGCGGGGCGGCGGATCGAGCGGATCGCCGGCATCGCCTGGATCGGCGCGCTGGCGGTGCTGCTCGCCTTCGCCGGTTGGACGGTGCCGCGCTGGCCCCTGCCGCCGCCCGCCGTCACCGCCGACGGGCATCCCATCGTGCCGCCGCCGGGCGCGGGACTGCCGTTCCAGTCCGGGCGGTTCCTGTGGGCGGTGGGCGGCTTCGCCCTGCTGTACGGGATGTGCGGTTTCATCGCCCTGTGGCGGTCGACGCGGGCGGCGCTGTGGTCGTCTCTGGCGGCCTGGATGCCGGTGGTGCTTCTGGCGCTCGCCTACTGGCGGCTGGACCCGCCGCAGGCCGACACGCTGTGGCCGGTGGCCAGCCTCGCGCTGGCGGCGCTGCTGGTTGCCGGCACCGGCCCGCTGGCCCGCCACCGCCACCAGCCGGGCGTCGGTCTCGGGCTGGCCGCCTTCGCCGCCGGGGCCGTCGGGGCGCTCAGCCTCGGCGCGGTCATGATGCTGCGCGAGGCGTGGCTGACCGTGGCGCTGGCCGCCCAGGTGCCGGTGCTGGCGTGGCTGGAGCGGCGCATGGGACTGCGCTCGCTGCGCGCGGTGATCCTGCTGGTGGCGGGCGCCGTCCTGGTCCGGCTGGCGCTGAATCCGTCCGTTCTGGAGTATGGGGAGGACGGGCTCGGCTGGGTTTTCTACGGCTACGGCCTGCCGGCGGCGGGCTTCTTCCTGGCCGCCCACTGGCTGCGCTCCTCCCCGGACGGCCGGGGTGACGACGGGGTGGTGGCGCTGCTGGAGGCCGGCGGGCTGGCCTTCGTCACGCTGCTGCTGTCGCTCGGCATCCAGGCGCTGACCCGCGGCTCGCTGGAGGAGCCGCCCGACACGCTGCGCGAGGTGGCGCTGCACACGCTGGTCTGGCTGGCTTTGGCCCTGCTGCTGGCGACGGGGCGGCGCTGGCGGGCGCGGCCGGTGGCGGTGTGGGGGCGGCGCATCCTGGCCGGGCTGGCGGCGCTCCAGGCGGCGGCGCTGCATCTTGTTGCCCTGAACCCGCTGTGGAGCGACGAGGCGGTGGGTGCATGGCCGGTGGTGAACACGCTGCTGCTCGCCTATGGGCTTCCGGCCCTGCTCGGGCTGCTGTTCCTGTGGGTGGAGCCGCTGCCGGCCCGCCTGCGCCCGTGGATCGCGCTGCTGCCGCTGGTGCTGCTCGGCACCAATCTGGCGCTGGAGATCCGACACGCTTTCCAGGGGCCGGTTCTCTCCGGGCCGGAGCTGCCGGATGCCGAATGGTACGGCTATTCCGCCGGCTTCCTGGTTGCGGCGGTGCTGATGCTGGTGGCCGCCTTGCGGTACCGGCTGGGCTGGTTGCGCCACGCCGCGATGGCGCTGATCCTGGCGGTGGTTGCCAAGGTCTTCCTCAGCGACATGGCCGAGCTGGGCGGGCTGTACCGCGTCGCCTCCTTCCTCGGGCTGGGGCTGAGCCTGATCGGCGTCGGCTACCTCTACCGGCGGCTTCAGGGCGCCGCACCGCAGGGAGGGCAAACAGTCGCCTGAGCGAACGGTCGGGTTGACAGCCGCCCCCACTCGCGCTCCGATGGTGGCAACGAAGCAGAAAAGCCAGGGAGGCCCGCAGCCATGACCAGTTCCATCGCCCATCCCATCCTGCCGAACGGCGACAGCGGCTTCACGGTGGAGGCCGCGTCGATGAAGTTCGGCCGCGGCATGCTGGCGGAGGCGGGGACCGACGCCAAGGCCATGGGGATGCGCCGGGTGGCCCTGTTCACCGACCCCCATGTGGCCGAAATCGCGCCCTTCGCGGCGGCACTGGACTCGCTGAAGGGGGCCGGTCTGGACGTCGCCGTCTACGACCGCTGCGCGGTGGAGCCGACCAGCGCGTCCTTCCTGGAGGCGGCGGACTTCGCCCGCGACGGCCGGTTCGACGGCTACGTCTCGGTCGGCGGCGGGTCGGTGATCGACACGGCCAAGGCGGCCAACCTCTACGCCACCCACCCGGCGGACTTCCTCGCCTACGTCAACAAGCCGCTGGGCGAGGGGCGGCCGGTGCCCGGCCCGGTGAAGCCGCACATCGCCTGCCCGACGACCTGCGGCACCGGCAGCGAGACGACCGGCGTCGCCATCTTCGACCATGTGGAGATGCGGGTGAAGACGGGCATCTCCTCCCGCTATCTGCGGCCGAATCTGGCGCTGGTCGATCCGGCGACCATCGACAGCCTGCCGCCGGGCGTCATCGCCTCCACCGGTTTCGACGTGCTGACCCACGCCATCGAGAGCCACACCGCGCGCTCCTACCGCTCCCGCCCGAAGCCCGACGCGGCCAACCCGCGCCCGCCGTACCAGGGCGCCAACCCCTGGTCGGATATCGGCAGCCTCCAGGCGATCCGGCTCGGCGGGCAGTATCTGGAGCGCGCCGTCAACGACCCGGCGGACGAGGAGGCGCGCGACGCCCTGATGTTCGCGGCGACTCTGGCCGGTCTGGCCTTCGGCAACGCGGGGGTGCACATCCCGCACGCCATGTCCTATTCCGTCGCCGGGATGAACCACAGTTTCACGGCGCGCGGCTACGAGAAGGCGAACCCGATGGTGCCGCACGGCATCTCGGTGGTGCTGAACGCGCCGGCCGCCTTCCGCTTCACCGGCTCTGCCGAGCCCGAGCGCCACCTGCGCGCCGCCGAGGCGCTGGGGGCGGAGGTGCGCGACGTGTCGCCGGCGGACGGCGGCGCCGTTCTGGCCGCCCGGCTGATCGCCATGATGCGCGCCACCCATCTGCCCAACGGCCTGTCGGCGCTGGGCTACGGCGTGGCGGACATCCCGGATCTGGTGCGCGGCGCGATGGCCCAGCAACGGCTGCTGACCATCGCCCCCCGCCCGGTGACGGAGGAGGACCTGCGCGGGCTCTATGCCGACGCCATGACCTATTGGTAAGGATCTATTTGGTGAGCGCACCGGCGGGTGGCCTCATCCCGCGGGACGAGGCCACCCGCAACGGTGTTACGGACGGTTCGGGTACAGGCCCTGGGTCGCGATGCAGACGGTCTGGCCGATCGCCGGGGACTGGGTGGAGACCTTCTGGGTGGCGCCGGCCGACGCGGGGGCTATCGCCACGGTGCCGCCGGTGATGCCGGTGTTGGGAACCGTGATGCTGCCGTTGGCCGTGCCGGCTACCTTGGCGCCGGTGCCCGGACCGCTGGTGTTGTACGGCCCGGTCAGCGAGATGCCCAGGCCGCCGTCGTTGACCGAGGCGTCGCCGAGATAGACGGTGCCCGAAGCCGGGGCCGACACCGGGGTGCCGCCGTTGGTGATGGGAACGCTGACGGTGCCGGTGAAGGGAACGGTGGTCGAGCCGCCCGAACCGCCGCCCGTGCCGGTGAAGGTGGCGGTGTGGGTGTGCGGCTGCAGCGGGACCTGCGCCGCCGACAGCAGAAGCTCCTGCTGGCCGACCTTGGCGCCGATGGCGACGTTTGCCAAGCCGGGACCGGTGCCGGTGCCGATCGGGGCGCGACCGCGCAGGTCGGGAACGGCGAAGAGGTCGTTGTTGTTGCCGCCGTAGCGGTAGCCGATCAGAGCGAACAGCGCCTGGTTTTCGCGGACCGTCAGCGTCCGGCCGTCGGCCACCACATAGCCCTGCGGGCACCAATCGAACGAGTAGGTGCAGATCGTGCCGATGTAGGGCTCGACGTTGCAGGCGGCGGCGGGGGTGCTGAACAGGGCAAGGCCGCTGGTCATCGCAAAGGCAGCGGAAAGGAGAGTCTTGCGCATGGTGTGTCCTCGGCGTTGAGAAGGGAGGGCGTTGGTGGCTGCGACCCGTTACGGACGGTTCGGGTAGAGGCCGTTGGCTACGATGCAGACGGTCTGGCCGATCGCCGGGGACTGGGTGGAGACCTTCTGGGTGGCGCCGGCCGATGCGGGGGCCACCGCCACGGTGCCGCCGGTGATGCCGGTGTTGGGAACCGTGATGCTGCCGCTGGCCGTGCCGGCGACGTTGGCGCCGGTGCCCGGACCGCTGGTGTTGTACGGCCCGGTCAGCGAGATGCCCAGGCCGCCGTCGTTGACCGAGGCGTCGCCGAGATAGACGGTGCCCGAGGCCGGGGCCGACACCGGGGTGCCGCCGTTGGTGATGGGAACGCTGACGGTGCCGGTGAAGGGAACGGTGGTCGAGCCGCCGGACCCGCCGCCCGTGCCGGTGAAGGTGGCGGCGTGCGTGTGCGGTTGCAGCGGAACCTGCGCCGCCGACAGCAGAAGCTCCTGCTGGCCGACCTTGGCGCCGATGGCGATGTTCGTCAGGCCGGGGCCGGTCCCGGTGCCGATGGCGGCGCGGCCGCGCAGGTCGGGGATGCCGAAGATGTCCGCGTTGTTGCCGCCGTAGCGGTAGCCCACCAGCGAGAACAGCGCCTGATATTCACGGACAGCCAGCGTCCGGCCATCGGCCGGAATGTAATTGCGGGGACACCAGTCGAACGCGAAGGTGCAGACGGTGCCGATGTACGCCTCGTCGTTGCAGGCGGCCGCGGGTGTGCTGAACAGAGCCATCCCGCTTGCCATCGCAAGCGCGGCGGTGAAAAGAGCCTTGCGCATGATGTGTCCTTCGCGTTGGGATTGTTTTTTGAACTTTGACGCCTGGTTGTCACACAAGTGAATGATTTTCCTTTTTCACGAAGTTATTATCCCATATCCCTCTTAGGTGGTTAAACGTTATTTTTATACAAATTTATTCACAATTGGGCCCTTTCTGTAATCGACACGCAAAGCGTGTGGCGCCGACGGTGAACCGGCCTGCCGGCCGCGACGGCGGACCCCTGGGCACCCCCTCCGCGCGGTTCGGGCGGCCGGAACACGATCGGACGGGGCACGTTGTTTCGGAAGGGCCATCGGGATGGAGGCTCGGGGGCGGAGGCATGGCGCCAACATCATGAAAATCATCATCTTCGGACAATCCATCAGCTCCTCCTGGGGCAACGGCCACGCCACCCTGTGGCGGGGGCTGGTCAAGGCCCTGGGGCGGCGGGGCAACCGCATCGTCTTCCTGGAGCGCGACACGCCCGAACGGGCGGAGCACCGCGACCTGTGGGACATCCCCGGCGGGGAGCTTCTGCTCTATGACCGCTGGGAGGATGTGGCGGCGGCGGCGCAGCGTCACGCCGACGAGGCGGACGTCGCGATGGTGACCTCCGGTTGTGCGGACGGTGCGGCCGCCTCCCGTCTCGTGCTGGGGTCTAAGGCGCGGCGCACGGTCTATTACGACCTCGACACGCACATCACCCTGTCCCGCTCCGAAACGGGGGAGCGGCCGCGCTATCTGCCGCCGGAGGGGCTGGGCGGATTCGACACCGTGCTGAGCAGCACCGGCGGGCAGGCGCTGGAGGCGCTGAAGACGCAATTGGGCGCGCGGTTCGTCGCACCGCTCTACGCCTGGGTCGACCCGGACCTGCACCGTCCCGCCGAACCGGTGCGGCGCTATCTCGGCGACCTCTGCCACCTCGGCGCCTGGGTCGAAGACCGAAGGGCGGCGCTGGAGACGCTGTTCATCGAGCCGGCCCGGCGGCTGGGGCGGCGTCGCTTCGTCCTGGCCGGAAGCGGCTATCCGGACGACGCGTCCTGGGGCACCAACATCCAGCGTGTCCAGCATCTACCCCCGGCGGAGCATGCGGCCTTCTTCTGCTCCTCCACCCTGACACTGAACGTGACGCGCCAACCCCTGAAGGCGATGGGCTGGTGCCCGTCCATCCGACTGTTCGAGGCGGCGGCCTGCGGCGTTCCGGTGATCACCGACGAGTGGGAGGGCATCGGCGCTTTCTTCGAGCCAGGGCGCGACATCCTGGTCGCGCGCGAAACCGACGACGTGACCACGGCGCTGATGCTGCCGCGTGGCCATCTCGCCACCCTGGCCCAGCGTGCGCGTGAGCGCGTCCTGGAGGAACACACGGCGGAACGGCGGGTGCGGGAGTTGCGCTCGATCCTCGACATCAAGGGGGGCGGCGATGATTGATCTGACGTTCCCCGGTTGCCCGGCTCGCCCCTGTTGGAAGTAAGCCGCCCTGGGCGCGCTGGCCGTCCGGTCGGGTTCCCGGTTCCGAGGTCGGCAATCCGGTGCAGGACGGCTATCCCTTCCGCGAGTCGGTCCACTTCCAATACCCCGGTTACCGGGAGCCCGTTTTCGTAGAAAACAAAGAGGGGTCCATGGCGACAGGACTGTCCCGATTCCGGTTTTTCTCCGTGCCGTCAAGAGCTCGGGGAGAAAGAAGAGCGTGCGTCAGACAATAATTTCCAATGAATAACACCACAGGGACATGGGATGAATGAAGCGGTGATGCGTAGGAAGAGACCGGCAGGAGAACGTCACCCGAGCGTCGGCGTCCCTTCGGGCCTTCGTGTTCCGGAGGTGGCGCGATGGCATTGACCATCCTCACCGTGGCGTCGCCCTTCGCCCCGGTCGGCGCCGACCCGGAGAACGAAGGCACGGCGGAGCAGGTGGCCGGCGCCATCGACGCCGCCCTGGTCCGCGCCGGGCATCGCTCGGTCGTCATCGCACCGGAGGATTCGGCCGTGGCGGGGACGCTGATCCCGCTGGCGCGCGTCCATGGCGGGGCGCATGGGCAGGCGCCGGACGAGCGGGCGCAGGCCGCCGTTCTGAGGCGCGTCGCCACCGTGGTCGCCGGAGCGGTGGAGGACCACGCGCCCGACCTCGTCCACATCCATGTCCGGGACTTCGATGCCCTGCTGCCGCCGCAGGACGTGCCGGTCCTGGCGACGCTCTACCAGCCGCTGGACCGCTACCGGCCCGAGGCCCTGATGTCCCCGCGGTCGAAATTGCATCTTCAACCGGTGTCCGCCGCGCAGGTGCGCGGGGCTTCGCCCGGCCTGACGTTCCTGCCGCCGCTGGAGATCGGGGTGGCCGTGGACCGTCTGCACATCCGCGTGCCGAAACGCCGCTTCGCCGTCTGCCTGGGCGACATCGAACCGGAAATGGGCTTCCACATTGCCCTGGATGCGGCGCGGCAGATCGACATGCAGCTTCTCCTGTGCGGGGCCCTGTCCCGCGGAGCGGAGGAGCAGCGTTACCTTCAGGAGGAGATCCGGCCACGGCTCGACCCCAAGCGCCGCTTCCTCGGGCGGATCGGCTTCGGGCGCAAGCGCTGGATGCTGGGGGCGGCGCGCTGCCTGCTGGCGCCCAGCCTGTTGTCCGAGCCGACTCCTGTGGCGGCGCTGGAGGCGCTGGCCTGCGGCACCCCGGTGGTGGCCTTCCCGACCGGCGCCCTGGCCGACATCGTGGAACCGGGCGTCACCGGCTTCCTGGTCAAGGACGCCGACGAGATGGCCCGCGCCATCGAGGATTGCGAGATGCTGGACCCCGACGCCTGCCGCGCCGTCGCCCGCGCCCGCTACTCGCTGGACGGCATGACGGAGCGTTATCTGGCGCGGTTCGAAGAACTGGTCGCCGGACGGGCGGCGGCTGAGGCGGGGGTGGCGTAGCTTGCCCTACGGCTTGGCTCCATAGAGCTTGGCCATCGACAGCTGATCGGCCAGCCGCCCGTCGATCAGGCTGTGGCGGCGGGCCACGGCCTCCTCCTGGAAGCCGTGCTTGGCGTAGAAGCGCCGGGCGCGGCCATTGTGGCCGAACACCCAGAGCGACAGCCGGTGCAGCCGCCGCGCCCGCACCCAGAGATCCGCCGCTTCGATCAGGCGTCCGCCGATGCCCAGCGCCCAGAAGTCCCGGCGCACCGCCAGCCCCAGGCCGGCCTCGTGCGCGGTGCGGGCGTAGGCGCCGGTCCACAGCGACAGAGACCCGGCGATGGCGCCGTCCGCAACCGCCAGCAGCGTGGCCGTCCGGTCGCCGATCCGCTGTTCGGCGAGGAAGCGCCGGGCCGCCGCGACGTCCGGCAGGGATTCGTCGGCGCTGCGCATCAGGAAATGGGTCTCGCTGCGCACCGCGTGGTCGTAGGCGAGGTAGGCGGCGGCGTCCGCCGGCAGGGCGGGGCGGATTTCCAGCCGCCCGATGCGCGCCGGGGGCGGTGCGTCCAGGGCCGGGCCGGGCGTCGGGGCGGGCCATTCGGGCACGCTCTCCGCCCCGATGGCCTTGCCCATCAGCCGCTCGCTGCGCCACGCGCCGTTGACGCTCAGGACGTCGCGCATCAGTCCCTCGTCGAGAAAGCCGAGCCGTTCGTAAAGGGACAGGGCGCGGCGGTTGCTCTCGGCAACGGTCAGTTCCAGCCGGTGCGCCCCGGTGCGCCGCGCCCATCCCTCCGCCGCGGCGAACAGCGCGGTGGCGACGCCGCGCCCGCTCCAGGCGCGCTGCACCCCGACCGCCAGGGTCACCACGCCGCGGTTGCGGCGGAACCGCCCGCCATAGGCGCTGAGATAGCCGACGAGGTCCGGGGATTGGCGCCCGGCAGCCTCGGCGACGAAGACGGTGGAATTCCCGGACGCCTGAAGGGCGGCAAGGTCGCGCGCCCAGAAGGGCCGCTCGCCGGGCTCGCGCAGGAGGAAATCGCTTTCCGCGTCGATCCGCGCGACCAGGGCCAGCAGGGCGTGGCGCTCGCCGGGCCGGGCTTCGCGGATGGAAAAGCCGCCGATGGTTTGAATGTCCCGCATGGCGCGCAGCCTAGGTCCGCCCGCAGCGGATGGCAAAGCGGTTGTTGCCGGGTGGCCGGCGCGGCTATCGTCGCGCCATCGTGAGACCTGGAGTTGCCATGCCCACCGTGACCGTCCGTCCGGCCGTCGAGGCCGATTGCCCGACCATCCTCCGCTTCGTCCGCGAACTTGCCGAGTTCGAGAACGAACCCCATGCCGTGAAGGCGAGCGAGGAGGATTTCCGGCGCGACGGATGGGGCGAGCGTCCGGTGTTCGAGGCGCTGATCGCCGAACTGGACGGGGAGCCCGTCGGCTTCGCGCTGTGCTTCCGCAACTATTCCACTTGGGAAGGGCGGGCCGGCCTGTTCGTGGAGGATCTCTACGTCACCCCGGAAGCGCGGCGCTATGGCGTGGGCCGCAAGCTGCTGGCGACGGTGGCGAAACTGGCGGACGAGCGGGGCTGCCGCCGTGTCGACCTGAATGTGCTGCACTGGAACCCGGCGCGCGATTTCTATCTGCGCATCGGCTTCAAACAGATGGAGGAGTGGCTTCCCTACCGTCTCACCGGCGCTGCGATCGCGGCACTGGCCGCGCAGGCGGATGAGGCTTGAGGGAACGAAAGTGCTGTTCTGTTCCGGTGGGCTGACGGTCGGGGCTTGTTGATGGCCCCGACCTCATCGCCACCACGCGGTACTTATGCCTTGGCCCTGCGGGACCCTCAGGCGGCCTTGGCCGGCATCGCGGCGTTCAGCAGGTCCAGGTAGCCGGACCGCTCCTCGCGCAGGGTGGACAGCAGGTCGGCAAGGCTTTCGCGGACGAAGGGGTCGTTCTGGCCGTCGATCCGGTTCTGCGCCAGCTGGATGAACTCATCGACCAGGGCGATGTGAACGCGAGAGGACGAGGTAATCTGTTCGGTGGTGGTGGCGATCAGCATTTTAAAACTCCGTTTTGTCTTGTGTGTTCGTGATGTCTCTATTTGGCCATGTCCCGGTTAACGACTTACTAACGGGGGTTCCGCCGGGCTGGTGTCTTGAGGGGTAATCCCGCGACCGACAAATATAGGGAGCTTTTACCCGGAAGGATTACCACTTTTCTTGAAGTGAACGGGCGCTTTTCTGAGGCTGTGAGATTTTTCAAGGACTTCCGGCGAAGGTCGTAGCGGCCGGGCCGTCATAGGCGGGAGGGAGGCGGAGCCTTAACGGTGGCGTCCGCAAGCCTTAAGCCGCCACGGCGGGGCGTTAACAGGCCGTCCCGCCGGGCGGAGTACATCCTTTGCGGGGCCCGGTGCGCCGGGCGTAGCTCCTTACGCGGCGCGCGGCAGCCGGCCCGCGGCGTGATCGATGCGGTCGGCGCGCTCCAGCGCCTGGGCGACCAGATCGTCGAACAGATCGTTGACCAAGGCCGACAGGCGCACCGGCGCGCCGCCAAGCTGCGGCCCTTCCATCAGCAGGGAGCCTTCCTCGCCGGGGCCGACCACGCGCCAGCCCTTCGCCGTCATCTCGGCGACGCGGGTCTTGGCGATGAAGGCGCGGACACGGTCCATGGCGACGTCGCTCATTCGAATCTCCCAAGGCTGGAGAGGGTCAACTTGGCGGGGCCAGCAGGGCCGCTCACGCAGAAACGGTAACGCAGGAAACGGAACGCAACAAGAACAAATTCGGCCGGACCCTTGCCCAAAGGGGATTCCGCGTTGATTCCCCTTGCCCGGCGGGCGATTCGGGAAAAAATGCGCTGACCGGAACGATGTTCGAACCGACGAGGACCTGACCATGACCGGCAAGACCGGGATGCGCACCGAGACCGACAGCTTCGGACCGATCGAGGTTGCCGCCGACCGTTACTGGGGCGCCCAGACGCAGCGCTCGCTGCGCAACTTCCGCATCGGCGGGGAGCGCATGCCGCCGGCGCTGGTGCGCGCGCTCGGCATCCAGAAGAAGGCGTCGGCGCTCGCCAACATGGCGCTGGAGGTGCTCGACCCCCGGCTGGGCCGCGCCATCGTCGAGGCGGCGGAGGAGGTGATCGACGGCACGCTGGCCGATCATTTCCCGCTGGTGGTCTGGCAGACCGGCTCCGGCACCCAGAGCAACATGAACGCGAACGAGGTCATCTCCAACCGCGCCATCGAGGCGCTGGGCGGCGAGATGGGGTCGAAGAAGCCCGTCCACCCCAACGACCACGTCAACATGGGGCAGTCGTCCAACGACAGCTTCCCCACCGCCATGCACATCGCCGCGGCCGAGCAGATCCACCACGAGCTTCTGCCGGCGCTGGAGCACCTGCACGCGGCGCTGGCCGCGAAGGCGGCGGAGTTCGCCGACATCGTGAAGATCGGGCGCACCCATCTCCAGGACGCCACGCCGCTGACCCTGGGGCAGGAGTTCTCCGGCTATGCCGCCCAGATCGCCTATGGCATCGAACGGGTGAAGGCGTCGCTGCCGCAGCTCTACCGGCTGGCCCAGGGCGGCACGGCGGTGGGCACCGGCCTGAACGCCAAGGCCGGCTTCGCCGAAGCCTTCGCCGAGGAGGTGGCCGCCATCACCGGGCTGCCCTTCGTCACCGCCGAGAACAAGTTCGAGGCGCTGGCCACCCACGACGCGCTGGTCGACGCCCACGGCAGCCTGAACACGCTGGCGGTGTCGCTGATGAAGATCGCCAACGACATCCGCCTGCTCGGCTCCGGCCCGCGCTGCGGCATCGGGGAAATCTCATTGCCGGAGAACGAGCCCGGCTCCTCCATCATGCCCGGCAAGGTGAACCCCACCCAGTCGGAGGCGATGACCATGGTCTGCGCCCAGGTGATGGGCAACCAGACCACCGTCAGCATCGCCGGCGCCACCGGCCATTTCGAGCTGAACGTCTTCAAGCCGGTGATCGCCTACAACGTCCTCCAGTCGATCCGGCTGCTGGCCGACGCTTGCAACAGCTTCACCGACAACGCCGTCGTCGGCATCGAGGCGAACCGCGAGCGGATCGGCCAATTGCTGAACGAGAGCCTGATGCTGGTTACCGCGCTGAACCCGCACATCGGCTACGACAACGCGGCGAAGATCGCCAAGAAGGCGCACAAGGAGGGTACGACGCTGAAACAGGCGGGCGTGGCGCTGGGTCTGCTGACCGAGGAGCAGTTCGATCAGTGGGTCAAGCCGGAAACCATGGTGAAGCCCCGGTGACCGGGGCCGCGCGCCTTTCATGAAGAAGCGCTCCGTCCTCATCGCCGGGCACCCGACCAGCGTCTCCCTGGAAGAAGAATTCTGGGAGGCGCTGAAGGGCCTTGCGCAGGCGCGGGGCATGTCGGTCAACGCGCTGATCGAGGAGATCGATTCGACCCGCAGCGGCAACCTGTCGAGCGCGATCCGCGTCTTCGTGCTGAACGCGGTGCAGGGGCGGGGGTAAGGCCCCTGAACCCTCGCCGGGGCGGCCCTGGACAGGCGGCGGGGGGACGGCTACACCCTTGCGCCGGACCGACCCCTTCCCCTCGCGCCAGAGTGTCCGCCCGTGACGCCCGACATCACCGTCCTCGACATCGTCGCCTTCCTGTGGTTCCTCGCCTGCTGGGCGGGCTTCACGCTGATCCAGGACCACATGCTGGGCGGGCGCATGGTCGTCAACCAGCATTTGAAGAAGGCGCGCCGCCATTGGATGGAGCGGATGCTGGAGCGCGACAACCGCATCATGGATTCGCAGCTCGTCGGCCACACGATGCAGAGTTGCACCTTCTTCGCCAGCACGAACATGCTGGTGCTGGCCGGTCTGGTCGGCGCCTTCGGCGCGGTGGAGAACGCCCACAAGCTGGTCGGCACGCTGTCCTTTACGGTGCAGACGACGCGCGAGTTCTTCGAGCTGAAGATGCTGCTGCTCGTGGCGATCTTCACCTTCGGCTTCTTCAAGTTCACCTGGGCGCTGCGCCAGTACAATTACTGCTGCGCCCTGATCGGCTCCGCCCCGCTGCCGCCGGTGCCGGCGGAGGAGAAGAGGGCGATGGCGGACAGCATCGCCGCCGCCATGACGCTGGCCGTCAAGGCGCTGAACGGCGGCATGCGCGCCTATTACTTCGCCATGGCGGCGCTGGCCTGGATGCTCGGCCCCTGGTTCTTCATGGTGTCGACCGCGGCGGTCATCGTCGTCCTGACCCGTCGGCAGGGCTTCTCCGCGACGGAGAAGGTCATCCGCGTGCAGGTGGATGCGCTGGAGAAACGCAAACAGTCATGATGCACGTCTTTGGCGAAAAATATGTTAAAATGTTCTAAATCTGCGACGTTATGGCCAATACGCTGCAGCGCAAATTAATGCTTTTGTCATAGCCATCCGATGGGCGCGTGCGATGCAGCACGCCGGTTTGAGGGGGTGGCCATGGACATCGACACAGCGGTCTTGGTCTTGAACTCGCTGGACGAAGCGGAACGGCTCCTGGCGGAGGTCCGGCTGCATCCAGGCGCCTGCGGCGCCGCCAAGGAGTTCATGGACCGCAACCGCGAGCTTCTCGACCAGGCGCGCCACTTCATCGACGCCGCACACGAACTGGCCTGAGGCGAGACGGGGCTGTCCGATCCGGTCGCGCGTCAGCCCTTTCTGAGGACCTTGCCGCCCGTGCCGGCCATTTTCGCCCAATCCTTGGCGAAATAGGCGAAATCGCGGGACGGGCGGCTGTAGAGGTAACCCTGCGCCAGCGGCACCCCCAGCTCCGTCAGAAGCTGCGCGTGCTCCGGCCCTTCCACCTGCTCCCCGATCAGCCCGAGGCCGAGCTGGCCGCAGACGTCGACGATGGAGCGCAGCATCGCCATGTCCCGCCCGTTGTTCACGGCGCCGCGGACGAAATGCCCGTCGATCTTGGCGAAATCCGCCTGGATGCCGTAGAGCGACTGGAAGGAGGTCGATCCGGCCCCGACGTCGTCCAGGCAAATGCGGAAGCCGGCGGCGCGCAGCTTCTGCAGAACCTCGTTCAGCCTGGCGATGTCGGTGACGACGACGGTTTCCGTCACCTCGACCAGCAGCTTGCGGGCCAGTTCGCCGTAGGGTTCGGTCACCGCCAGGAACTGGCGCAGGAAGATCGGGCTCATCAACGTCTTGGCGGACAGGTTGATCGCCACGTCCGGCAGGGTCGGTTCCTTGCGGTGGGCGTGCATGGTGTCCAGAACCGACTGCGTCAGCAGCAGGTCGAAGTCGTAGATCAGCCCGACATCCTCGGCGAAGGTGATGAAGTCCGCCGGGGACGGCATGCCCTCCACCCGCGTCAGCGCTTCGAGATGATGGACCGTCCGCGTCCCGATATCGACGATGGGCTGGTAGACGACGAAGAAGTCGCGCTTCTCGATGGTCGCGCGCAGCCGGCCGATGCGGTCCACCGCGTCCGACAACATGCGCTTGGCGCCGTCCTCCAGGCTGGAGATGGTGAATTCGCCGCCCTGGGCGGAGGCGAAGGCCTGCACCGTGTAGACCAGCGCGCGCGCAGCGTCGGCGGGGTCCAGCCGTTCGTCCGACACGTCCAGCGACCAGGTGCGGATGCCGCCGGGCAGCTCGCCGCCGACGCTCTGGATGATCTGGGTGATGTGGTCCTGCACCTCCTGCCCGTCGATGTCGGAGGCGTGGACGATGCCGTAACGGTCGGTGGCCAGTTGCCCGGCGCTGTCGCCGTTGGCGGAGATCGCCCGCAGATAGGCCTCGATCCCCTGCATCACCTCGCCCGCCGCCCCTTCGGGCAGGGCGTCGACCATCGATTGGAGCCCGTCGATCAACAGCAGGGTCAGGGCGTTGTCCAGCCCCTTCTCCCGCGCCTTGAGGATGCGGTCCTCCAGGATGTGGCTGAAGGCGTTGCCGTCGAGAAGCTGGCCGGCGGCGGCCAGCGCCTCGTTCGTGTTGCGCGGGCCGGAGGCGAGCAGCACGGTCAGGAACAGCGATCCGGGGCACGAATCGAGCCGGCAGCCGCCGAGCAGCGCCGGAAAGCGGTTGCCGTCGCAGCCCTGGAAGACCACGCGCGCCGGCTTGATGCGGCCCTTGTCCTGGATGCGCTTGAACAGGACGGTGACGTACTTGCGGTCGTTGGGCGCCACGACGTCGAGCAGGCTGCTGCCGACCAGGCCGCCCACGTCGCCTTCGGTCAGACGGCAGCGAGCGCCTGCGCTGAACAGGATGGTGCCCTTCGCGTCGGTCTCGATCAACAGATCCGCCGCGGCGAAGGCGAAGCCGACGAAGCGGTCGCGCTCGCGGTGCGACGGGCGGCGGACCTGCGTGCTGGTCTGTGGCACCGGGCGTCTGATCGAGTCATGCGCAAGCTGCATCGGCAATAGCCCGGAATTGAGAAAACGTTTATCGAATTGCGTCATTCATTGAATGGAGACTAGCCGCGTTCCCGTCCTGAAAAAAGCGGCAAGATTTACCCCGCCGTTCCAAAGAAAAATTCGGAACCTAGAATTTTCAATGATTTAAAGAGAAATATGGTTTTGAGCCGCGCCGGATTATCGCACCCGCCGCGAGAAAAAAACGACGACGGGCCGTTTCCGAACAGGAAACGGCCCGTCGTGGCGATCGAAAGCGGAGACTCGACCGGAAGGGTCAGGAGCGGGGATGGAGCCGGGTCACATGGCCCATCTTGCGGCCCGGACGGGACTCCGCCTTGCCGTAGAGGTGCAGGCGGGCGCCGGGTTCGGCCATCAGCGCCGGCCAGCGGTCCGCGTCGGCGCCGATCAGGTTTTCCATCTCGGCGTCCGCCACACGCTCCACCGAGCCGAGCGGCAGGCCGCAGACGGCGCGGACGAGCTGCTCGAACTGGCAGGAATGGCAGGCGTCCATGGTCCAGTGGCCGGAATTGTGCGGGCGCGGGGCCATCTCGTTGACCAGCACGCCGCCGTCCGGCGTCACGAACATCTCCACCGCCAGCACGCCGACGAGGTCCAGCGCCTCGGCGATGCGGCGGGCGACCCGCTCGGCCTCCGCCGCGGTCTCCGCCGCAACGCGGGCCGGGGCGATGGTCTTGTCGAGGATGCCGTCCTTGTGCCGGTTCTCCACGGCGGGGTAGGCGGCCATGCGGCCGTCAAGCCCACGGGCGACGATCACCGACACCTCGCAGGTGAAGGAGACGAAGCCCTCCACGATGCCGGCGTCGGAGCCGATGGCCGCCCAGGCCTCCGCCGGGTCGCTGCCCGGCTCGATGCGCGCCTGCCCCTTGCCGTCATAGCCGAGGCGGGTGGATTTCAGGATGCAGCGCGGGCCGATCTCCGCCACCGCCGTCGCCACCTCGTCGGCGCTGCGGGCGGCGCGCCAGGGGGCGGTGCCGATGCCCAGCGCGTTGACGAAGGACTTCTCCTCCACCCGGTCCTGGGCGACCGACAGCACGTTACTGCCGGGATGGACGGGGGTGAAGCGGTTCAGATGCTCGACCACGGCGACCGGGACGTTCTCCCACTCCAGGGTTACCACGTCGACCGAGCGGGCGAAGGCCTCCAGCGCGTCGAGGTCGTCCCAGCCGGCGGAGGTGACGGCCGCGGCGACCTGGGCGCCGGGGCTGCCCTGCGATCCCGGCGCGTAGACGTGCGTCTTGTAGCCCAGCCGGGCGGCGGCGAGCGCGGTCATGCGGCCGAGCTGGCCGTCGCCGAGCATGCCGATGGTCGAGCCGGGCGGAAGGATGCGGTGGGCCATGGTTCAGGCGGGCTCGTCGACGGGGGCTTCGGCGACGGCGGCGGTCTGGCGGGCGCGCCAAGCGTCCAGCGCCTCGGCGACCGCCGGGTCCATCAGGGCGATGACCGACCCGGCGAGCAATGCTGCGTTGATGGCGCCGGCCTTGCCGATGGCCAGCGTGCCCACCGGAACGCCGCCGGGCATCTGGACGATCGACAGCAGGCTGTCCATGCCCTTCAGCGCGTGGCTTTCCACCGGGACGCCGAAGACGGGCAGGGGGGTCATCGAGGCGGCCATGCCCGGCAGGTGGGCGGCGCCGCCGGCCCCGGCGATGACCACCTTGAGACCGCGCTCACGGGCGGTGATGGCGTAGTCGACGAGGCGCTGCGGGGTGCGGTGGGCGGAGACGATCCGGACCTCGTGCGGGACGCCGAGCGCGGTCAGCGTCTCGGCGGCGTGCTTCATGGTGGTCCAGTCCGACTGGCTGCCCATGATGATGCCGACCAGCGGCTTGCGGTCGGTGGTGGCGGCGATGGATGCGGACACGGCGCGCGCTTTCCTCTAGGTCCGGAAAGCGGCGCATTATAGAAAGCGCGCGCGCGGAGTCCAGCGCGACGCGATGCGCCGGGCCACGTTCCCCGCCGAAAAGCCGCGTCAGGCGATGATGTCGGGCAGCATGCGGCTTTCCAGAACCATGATCTGGTCCTTAAGCGCGAGTTTGCGCTTCTTCAGACGTTGCATCTGAAGCTGGTCGAACGGCGCACGTTCGTGCAGTCGGGCGATCACGTCGTCGAGGTCGCGATGCTCGCTGCGAAGCGTGGCCAGTTTTTCCTTCAGCATCTCTTGTTCGTTCATACGCGCGGGGCCCGCTGGCTGAGCGGCGGCGACTATACCAGATTTCCGGCGCAACGGCAGTGCGAAACCACGCATTCTTCGCAGGGTTATAATCCGGTCGCCGGAATGTAATATACTCGGAGGACCAGAACCATTGCGGTGGAGCAACGTTCTGGTATGACTACCTTTCGCAGCGGTTCCAGACGACACGGGACAGTCATCCATGACAGCAGGCAAGCGCATCGGCATTCTCACCAGCGGCGGCGACTGCGCCGGGCTGAACGCGGTCATCCGCGCGGTGGTCCACCGGGCCGTCCTGACCTACGGCTGGCAGGTCCTGGGCATCAAGGAAGGCACCCAGGGGCTGCTGCAGCGTCCGGTGCAGTACCAGGTGCTCGACCTGCCGCAGGTCGACGGCAACATGATGCGCATGGGCGGCACCATCCTCGGCACGACCAACCGCGGCGACCCCTTCGCCTACCCGATGGCCGACGGCACCCAGAAGGACCGGTCGGACGAGATCATCGGCGGCTACCGCGAACTGGGGCTGGACGCGCTGATCGGCATCGGCGGCGACGGTAGCTTCGCCATCCTGAAGAAGCTGGCCGACAAGGGCGGCTTCCAGATGGTCGGCATCCCCAAGACCATCGACAACGATCTCGGCCTGACCGAGGTGTCGGTCGGCTACGACACCGCCGTCGGCGTGGCGGTCGAGGCGCTCGACCGGCTCCAGCCGACCGCGGCCAGCCACGCCCGCGTCATGGTGCTGGAGGTGATGGGCCGCGACGCCGGCCACATCGCGCTGGCCGCGGGCATCGCCGGCGGCGCCGACGTGGTGCTGATCCCCGAGATCGCCTATTCCATCGAGAAGATCGCCCAGAAGATCAAGCAGGTGCGCTCGACCGGCCGCAACTTCGCCCTAGTCGTGGTGTCGGAGGCGGTGAAGACCGTGGACGGCACCGGCGTGCAGAAGCTGTTCCAGGGCGGCCAGAAGCGCTACGGCGGCATCGGCGACTACATCGGCGAGAAGATCGCCGAGGCGACGGGGGCGGAGACCCGCGTCACCGTCCTGGGCCACGTCCAGCGCGGCAGCATGCCCAGCCCGCGCGACCGTCTGGTCGCGTCGGCCTTCGGCGTGCACGCCGTGGACCTGATCGCGGAGGGCAAGTTCGACCGCATGGTCGCCTGGTCGGACCGCGGCGTCATCGACGTGCCGATCACCGAGGCCATCGCCAAGTACGCCTGCGTGGAGCTGGACGGCGCCATGGTCAAGACCGCCCGCGGCCTGGGCATCAGCCTGGGCGATTGAGCGGGAACTCCAGGGAGGCAGGCGCGGCGATGTCGGACAACCCGCTCTGGGACTTCGCGCTCGCCGTCTACGGGCGGCCCGGTGTGCCCGCCGCCTGCCTCGACCTCCAGGACCGGCTCGGCCAGGACGTGAACGTCCTGCTGTTCGCCGCCTGGGCGGGCATGGCCTGCAACGCCGACCTGCCGGCGGACGAGCTGGCGCGGATCGACGCCGCGGTCGCCCCCTGGCGGGACGAGGTGGTCCGCCCGCTGCGCGCCATCCGCCGCCAGGCGAAGGGCGGGGACGACGCCCTCTACAAGCGCCTGAAGGCGGCGGAGCTGGAGGCGGAGCGCGTCCAGCAGGACCGTCTCTTCGCCCTGTCCGGGATCACCCCCGCGGCGGGGGGCGGCGTCGCGCTGGCCGCGGCCAACCTCTACCGGCTGGTGCCGGAGGGCGATCCGGCGCTGATGGCGCTGCTGGCGGCGCTCGACACGCCGCCGGAGCCCTGACGGAACCGGTGCGATGACGACTCCCGCCATCCTCACCTCGCCCCGGCTGATCCTACGTCCTTGGCGGGACGGGGATGGCGACGCCTTTCACGCGCTGTCACAGAATCCCGCGGTGATGGAGCATCTGCTGCCGCTTCCCGATCGTGCGGCGAGCGACGCGGTGATCCAGCGCATCGGCGAGCATTTCGACCGGCACGGCTTCGGCTTCTGGGCGGTGGAACGGCCCGGCCGAAGCCCCTTCATCGGCTTCGTCGGTCTGGCCCGTGTGACGTGGGAGGCGCCCTTCGCCCCCGCCGTGGAGGTGGGCTGGCGGCTCGACCCCGCCCATTGGGGGCAGGGGCTGGCGACCGAGGCCGCCGGGCTGGCGCTGGCCCACGGGTTCGGCGCGGTCGGGCTGGGCGAGATCGTCGCCTTCACGGTGCCGGAGAACCGGCGGTCGCAGCGGGTCATGGAGCGGCTGGGGATGGAGCGCGACGCGGCGGCCGACTTCGACCATCCGCGGGTTCCCGACGGCCACCGGCTGAAGCGGCACGTTCTTTACCGGATCGGGCGCGACCGCTGGCGGGCGAGAATGGAAGGGGGGGTCAGCGGACCAGGATGAGGCTGTTGCGGTCGCCCGTCTCGTCGGACACCTGGAAGGGCTTGCCGACATAGAAGGCCTGGCAGCGCTTGCCGCCGGACAGGCGCGTCAGTCCAGCTTCCCACTCCTGCCCGCGCGGCCCGAGGATGCGCAGTTTCAACTGGTCGAGCAGCGGGTAGATCTGATAGCCCTCGAGGTCGAGCGGCTCGCCCTTCGTGGAGAAGGCGTCCTGGTTCAGCGTGAGGGTCTTGCCGTTGAGGTCCAGCTTGACATCCTGTGCCCACGGGCAGCCACCGCCGGCGGGCTTCTCGTTGGCCGCGGCCGGTTCCACGGCCAGGACCGCGGGGACGATGGCGCAGGTCAGTGCGAGCGCGCAGAGGTTCAACGTGCTTCTCATCGGCAATGCGCTTTTCATGGGCGGGACGCGGCCCGTGCGTTGAATACCCCGGTATGTTCCGGGGTATGGGGTGCAGCATAAGTTTTGCAAAAGTGAAATGCAACGCGGGGCTTCTCGTGGGTGGGTTGCAGGAACGGCAGAACTTGTGACCAATCCGGCAGCCGGCGCGCATGGTCCATCGGCCTCCGGTACCCCTCACATCATCGGGCACTTTCCATGGCGACGATCATCGAGGCCCTTTTGGCCGCCATCGAGCACCACCAGTCGGGCCGTCTGGCCGAGGCGGCGACGCTCTACGGGCGGATTCTGGAAGCCGATCCGGAGCAGCCCGAGGCCGTCCAATTCCTTGGCGTGCTGTGGGCGCAGACAGGCCGGCCGGCCGATGGGGCGCGGCTGCTGCGCCGGGCGCTGGCGCTGCGCCCCGACTCGGCAGGCGGGCACTCCAATCTGGCCGGTGCACTTCAGACCATGGGCGACGCGGCGGGGGCGGAGGCCGGCTACGTCCGCGCCCTGCGGCTGGACCCGCTGCTGGCCGACGCCCACGCCAGCCGGGCCGGCACCCTGCGGGACCTGAATCGTGTGCCCGAGGCCGCCCGTTCGGCGCAGCGGGCGCTGGCGCTGCTCCCGGCTTCAGCCGATGCCCTGGTGAACCTTGCCGAGACGGCTCTGGCCGGACGGCGGGGAGAGGAGGCGGAGCGGGCGGCTCGCCGCGCCGCGGCGCTGGCGCCGGGATCGCCGGCGGCCTGGATGATGCTCGGCTCCGCCTGTGCGGCGCTCAGGCGCTGGGGCGATGCGGAAGCCGCCTACCGCGTGGCGCTGGACCGCGCCCCCGGCTACGGCGCGGCGTGGGGCAATCTCGGGTCGCTGCTCGCCGGGCTGGGCCGCTTCGACGACGCGCTGGCGGCTTTTGCGACGGCGGAGGAGCTCGGCTTTTCCGGCCCGTCCCTGTGGTCGGCGCGTGGCAACGCGTGGCTCGCCATGGCCCGGCCGGTGGAGGCGCTCGCCGATTTCGACCGGTTGCTGGAGGTTCGCCCGGACGACGCCGGGATGCGCTGGAACCGCGGCTTCGCCCGGCTGCTGGCCGGCGACTGCGAGGGCGGCTGGCCGGAGTTCGACTGGCGCCGCCACGACGCGCGGGCGGAGCCGCCCTGGCGCCGTTTCGCCCAACCCACCTGGACCGGCGGCGACATCGCCGGACGCACCATCCTGCTCTACGCCGAGCAGGGGTTGGGCGACACCCTGCAGTTCGTCCGCTACGTCCCTCTGGTGGCGGCGCGCGGCGCGCGGGTGATCCTGGAGGTTCAGCCGCCCTTGATGAGCGTCCTGTCGGGCCTGCCGGGGGTGGAGCGGTTGATCGCCCGCGGCGCCCCGCTTCCGGATTTCGATCTGGAATGCCCGCTGATGAGCCTGCCGCGCGCCTTCGGCACCACCCTGGACGGCGTTCCCGCCGCCGTGCCCTATCTGCGCCCCGATCCGCAGCGCGCCGCCGCTTGGGGCGAGCGGCTGGCGGGCGGGCAACCGACGGAGGGCCGGGGCCTGCGGGTCGGGCTGGTCTGGGCGGGCAACCCGCGCTTTCCCGGCGACGCGCTTCGCTCGCCCCGGCTGGCCGGGCTGCGGCCGGTGCTGGACGTGCCCGGTGTGCGTTTCTTCGGCCTGCAGAAGGGGCCGGGGCGGGAGGATCTGAAGCGGGTGCCGATGCCCTCGTCCTTCACCGACCTTGGGCCGGACATCGCCGATTTCGCCGACACCGCGGCGATCATGGCCAACCTCGACCTCGTGATCTCCTCCTGCACCGGGCCGGCGCATCTGGCCGGGGGGCTTGGGGTGCCGGTCTGGGTGGTGCTGCCGCTGTCGCCGGACTGGCGTTGGCTGCTGGGGCGGGAGGACAGCCCCTGGTACCCCACCGCCCGCCTGTTCCGCCAGACGCGGGTCGGCGACTGGGCGGAGGTTGCCTGGCGCGTCGCCGACGCGCTGCGCGCCGCGGCTCTTACGATTTGAGGGTGATCGTCGTCTGGGTCATCTCGTCGGCGGTGGACACCAGTTTGGAGGCGGCGGAGTAGGTGCGCTGCGCCTGGATCAGCGTGGTGAACTGCTCCTCGATCTTGACGTTGGAGCCCTCAACGCTGGCCGTGTTCAGCGACGCCCCGACGGTCTTCGGCGCGTTGGTGCCGGTCTCGTTGGTCAGATTGCCGAAGGAGTTCAGGCGGATGGCGCCCGAATTGGCGGTGGTCCGGAACATGGTGCCGGACACGCTTTCCAGGTCGGTCGGGTTGACCACCGTCGCGTCGGGGATGCGGTAGATGTAGCGCTGCTTTCCGCCCTGGAAGTTCGCGGCGACGAAGCCGTCCGCGGTCAGCTCCGCGCCCTGATAGGTGCCGGCGCGGATGCCGTTGTTGCCCTGGATGATCCCCAGATCCATGCCGGCGATGGTGGTGATGGAGTTGGTCGTCTTGCCATAGGAACCGAGATCCAGCGTCGTCTGGGCGAAATCGCCGCCGGGATTCAGGGTCAGGGTCGCCGGGCTGCCGGTTGGGCCGCCGGTCAGCGTGCCGTTGCGGGCGAAGTTCAGCGTGCCGAGCGATTGCCAAGTGGTGGGATCGTTCACGTTGCCGTTGCCCACCGGCTTGCCGTCGGCGCCGACAACGCCGGCGTTGAAGACCTGCCAGGTCGAGGTGCCGTCCTCCGCCTGCCCTGTCTTCAGGAAGCGCAGGGCCATCGCCCCGTCGGCGCCGTTCCTGTCGACCATGTTGAGGACGACGCCGGTGGTGTTCGCCGTCGTGATCTCGTCGGTCACCGGGGCTTGGTCGTAGGGCAGGTTGAGGTTCAGCGATGCCTGGGTCGAGGCTTCGCGGTAGTCCTGCAACCCGCTCAGCGAGACCGGCGTCATGCTGCTGAGGCTGCCGAAGGAGCCGGTGCCGCTGGCGGGGTCGAGCTTGAAGCCCATCAGCGCCTTGCCGGCACCGTTCACCAGACGGCCTTCCTTGTCGGGGGAAAAATCGCCCGACCGTGTCAGGAAGACCGAATCGTCGCTGGCCTGGGTGGCGGTCGCGGTCGTGCCGGCCTGGGCAGCCAGATCCTGGACGAGGAAGAAGCCGTTGCCGTTGATGGCCGCGTTGGTGGTGATGTCGGTTCGGGTGACGGTGCCGCCGCTGTGGTCCAACCGCTCGAAGGCGCGCACGCCGTTGCCGGGGTCCTTGTTGCCGGTGCGGTCGCTCAGCACGAAGTCGGCGAACTGGGTTTCCGACGCCTTGAAGCCGGACGTGGAGGCGTTCGCGATGTTGTTCGAAATGGTGCCCAGGGCGCGGTTCTGCGCCGTCAGCCCGAGAACGCCATTGTTGAAGATCGTGGTGATGCCCATGGTCCGGCTGCCTCATTCCCGTCCGTGCGCGTCCGCCGGAACGCGCCGAACAGGGATCTGCAACCGTCGTGCCAAAAGGCGGGGGAAGGGTTTCCCCAGGCCGTCGGACGAAGGGATGGGCAGAAATTTCCCGGCGGAGACGGCTTGTCACCGTTCGCTGGGCAGCTTTCGCCCACCGGGCACCCTCAATCGACGGGCTCGAACATCTTGGTCTGGGAGTTGATGGCCCACAGGTCGCCGCTGTCCAGGTCGAACCACCAGCCGTGCAGTTCCAGCGTCCCGGCCTCCACCCGCTCGCGGACGAAGGGGAAGGTCATCAGGTTGTCGACCGAGGTGCGGACGGCGGCGCGCTCGATCACGTCGGGCTTCTGCTGAAGCCGCTCGAACTCGGCCTTGCGCCGCTCCTCGTCGGTGTCCCCCTGGGCGGGCGGGATGTAGGGATCGAGCGCCGCGCTGGCGATGGACACCCAGGGCGAGACGAAGTCGTTCTGGTCCGGCTCGCCCTTGCGCAGGCGGATCAGCCCCTGGATGCCGCCGCACAGGGCGTGGCCCAGCACGATGACGTGGCTGACCTGAAGCACCCGCACCGCGTATTCGATGGCCGCCGAGGTGCCGTGGTAGCTGCCGTCCGGCTGGTAGGGCGGGACGAGGTTGGCGACGTTGCGGACGACGAACATCTCGCCCGGCTCGGCCTCGGTCAGCAGCGCCGGATCGACGCGGCTGTCGGAGCAGCCGATCATCAGGATCTTCGGCTTCTGACCCTGCTCGACGAGTTGGCGCATGCTGTCGGGCCGGCGCTCGTAGTAGCGGGCGCGGAAACCTTTCATCCCGGCGAGAAGCTGACGAATCGGAACGTCCTGGTCGCGGGTGTGTGGCATCGTTCTGATACCCCTCTTCGGTCGGGATTTAGCGGATGCGGTATAGCCCAGGCCGGGTCATGTTTCCAGAACCTCTGCAGGCGCCGGCTCGCCCCAGCGGCGGACGATGCCGGCGTCCAGCCCGAACAGGTCGAGCGCCCGCCCCACGGCGTGGTCGACCAGATCGTCGATGGTCTTCGGGCGGCTGTAGAAGGCGGGAACCGGCGGGGCGATCACCGCGCCCATCTCGGCCAGCTGGGTCATGGTGCGCAGGTGTCCGAGATGCAGCGGCGTCTCGCGCACCATCAGCACCAGCGGGCGGCGCTCCTTCAGTGTGACGTCGGCGGCGCGGGTCAGCAGGGTGGAGGTCACGCCCGTGGCGATCTCGCTCATCGTGCGGACGGAGCAGGGGGCGACGATCATGCCCATGGCGCGGAAGCTGCCGCTGGCGATGGCCGCGCCGATGTCGGCGGCCGCGTAGGACACGTCGGCCAGAGCGCGCAGCTCCGCCACCTTCATGTCCGTCTCATGGGCCAGGGTGACCTCGGCGGACCGGCTGACGACGAGGTGCGATTCGACGCCGATCCGGCGGAGCACGGCCAGCAAGCGGATGCCCAGGATCACGCCCGAGGCTCCGCTGATGCCGACAACAAGACGGGAGGGTGCAGTCATGGCGAAGAAGTAGCGCGCGGGTGGGGTGTCGTCCAGAGCGCGGTCTTCACGGGCCATTTCGCAGGCCCGGCGCCGGGGACGGAGGGACGGCCATCCCCGGGGCACACAAGCAAAAAGCCCCCCTCCCGCCGGGGAGAGGGGCCGGGAAAGCGGCGTCAGCGCGCCTCTTCCTGCTCCGAATAGGGCGACTCGTCGCCGTAGCCGTCCTCGCCGTCCTGAGCCTCGCGCTCCTCCTGCGACAGCGGGACGCCGCCGCGGCGCACCGCCAGGGCCAGCGCCTCCTCCAGCTCGCGCTGGGTGCACAGGCCGAGCAGCACGGGATTGCGCGGCTTGATGTTCGGGGCGTTCCAGTGCGTGCGGTCGCGCACCGCCGCGATGGTCGGCTTGGTCGTGCCGATCAGGCGGCAGAGCTGGGCGTCCGACAGCTCCGGATGGTGCTTCAGCAACCAGGCGATGGCGTCCGGCTTGTCGCCGCGCTTGGTGATCGGGGTGTAGCGCGGACCCTTCGACCGCGCCGCCGGCAGCGGCAGGTCGGGGACCAGCAGCTTCAGGCGCAGGTCCTGGTTGCGCTCGCAGCGTTCGATCTCGCCCTTCGTCAACTGACCGTTGGCCACCGGGTCCAGCCCGACCATGCCGACCGCCACCTCGCCATCGGCGATGGCCTGGACCTCCAGGGAATGCAGGCCGCAAAAGGCGGCGATCTGCTCGAAGGTCAAGGATGTGTTCTCGACCAGCCAGACGGCCGTCGCTTTCGGCATCAAGGGCAGTGCCATCGTCCCTCCTGACAACTCCAACCCGACCGCACCCGCTGGCGGGTGGCGCGATCGGCCATACTTTACCGGATGGTCCCGAGCTTCGCCCTCCATATAGGGCCGGAACCGGTCGATGTAAGCGTGCTCGGGCAGGCGGCCGGGAAAACCCGGACGCCGATCCTTCTGCTAACCGTCTTGGCGCGCTTTAGCAAGCCCACCCGGCTGTCCGGGAACAAGAATGAAGCGAAAAAAATGCTTGAAAGGGAATTCCCGGCTGTGCTGCCGGGGAATTCCCTTCGCATTCCAACGGTTCGCGGGGCCGCTGACGATCAGTGGCCGACCGTCATGACGATTTTGCCGATGTGCGCGCTGGATTCCATCAGGGCGTGCGCCTCGGCCGCCTGTTCCAGGGTGAACACCTTGTGGATCACCGGCTTGACCGTGCCGCCTTCCAGCAGCGGCCAGACCTTCGCACGCAGGGCGGCGGCGATGCGGCCCTTCTCCTCGACCGAGCGGGCGCGCAGGGTCGAACCGGTGAGGGTCAGGCGCTTGGTCATCACCGGAAACATGTTGATGGAGACCTTCGGTCCCTGGAGGAAGGCGATGGAGACGTGCCGCCCGTCCGGGGCCATGATGCCGATGTCGCGGGCGATGTAGTCGCCGCCGACCATGTCCAGCACCACGTCGACGCCGCGCCCGCCGGTTTCCTTCTGGATGACGGCGGCGAAATCCTCGGTCTTGTAGTCGATGGCGCGGTCGGCGCCCAGCTCCTCGCAGGCACGGCACTTCTCGGCGCTGCCGGCGGTGGTGAACACCTTGGCGCCGAAGGCCTTGGCGAGCTGGATGGCCGTGGTGCCGATGCCGCTGGAGCCGCCATGGACCAGCAGCGTCTCGCCGGGCTTCAGCGCGCCGCGCTCGAACACGTTGGTCCAGACGGTGAAGAAGGTCTCCGGCACGGCAGCGGCCTCGACCATGCCGTAGCCCTTGGGAACGGGCAGAAGCTGGGGCGCCGGGACCACGCAGTACTGGGCATAGCCTCCGCCGGCGATCAGGGCGCAGACCGCGTCGTCGGCGGCCCACTCCGTGACGCCCTCGCCGATGGCGACGACGCGCCCGGCGATCTCCAGGCCGGGCAGGTCGGAAGCGCCCGGCGGCGGGTCGTAGCGGCCCTGGCGCTGCAGCATGTCCGGGCGGTTGACGCCCGCGGCTTCCACCGCCACCAGAACCTCGCCGGGGCCGGGCACCGGGGCGGGGCGCTGCACGGTGCGCAGGACCTCCGGGCCGCCGGGTTGCGAAATCTCCACGCAGGTCATGCTGTCCGGCAGGGCGATGCCCATGGTGTCTCCCCCATTCCTCGTTGACGCGGCGTCCACCGGTCCGGCCGGGCCGTTTGTGTCCGCAGGCGTCCAAAGTTAGAATTCCGCACCGGCGCTGACAAGCACGCCCCGCCGGCCTTTCCGACGGGCGGGAAGCGGACGGCGCGGGGCAGGGATGCGCGAACGCGGGAGGAGGAGCCCTATGGACATCGACGATCTGGAGCCGCGCAAGGCCAAGCCGGCGCTGAAGGACCTGACCGCGCTGGGCGTGGCGGAGCTGAAGGACTACATCGCCGGGCTGGAGGCCGAGATCGCCCGCGCCCGCGCCGCCATCGCCGCCAAGGAGGCACAGAAGAACGCCGCCGAAGCCTTCTTCAAAAAGTCGTCCTGAGAATGGGGAAAGCCCCTCTCCCGCGACGGGAGAGGGGCTTCGGACGGTCCATCCTCAGTCCGCGCCGACCAGGTCGCGGTAGCAGTGCCAGGAGGCGTGGCCGATCAGCGGCAGGGCCAGCGCCAGCCCCAGGAAGCCGGTGACCATCCCGGCCGCGGTGAACAGCACGATCAGGAAGGCCCAGCCGGCCATGGTCCGCAGATTCTCGCGCAGCACGGCGACGCTGGTCGCCATGGCGGTGAAGCTGTCGGTCTCGCGGTCGAGCAGCATCGGGATCGACACCACGCTGATCGCGAAGACCGCCGTGGCGATGACGCCGCCGACGATGGTGCCGGTCAGCAGGAACGGGATCGTCTGGGCCGAGAAGAAGATGCGGTCGACGAGCTGGTCGAAGGCCGGCGGTTCCGTCGCGAAGAACAGCGCGAACAGCAGGAAGGCGATGCGGATCCAGGCCAGCATGGCCAGCATCAGCGCCAGCCCGATCCCGGCGATCTGCACGCCGTTGCGGCGGTAGGCCCCGGCGACCTTCATCAGGGTCGGCGTCTCGCCACGCTCCAGCAGGCGGCTGGTCTCGTAGAGGCCGACGGCGAACACCGGCCCCAGCAGCATGAAGCCCGCCGCCATCGGCAGCACCAGATACTGCATGTCCTGCATGGACAGCACCGCCACCAGCGCGAGGCTGGACAGCACCGCCAGCAGGCCGTAGGCGGCGCTGATCATCGGGCTGGCGCACATGTCGCGCCAGCCGGCGCTCAGCCACACCCAGGGGCGGTCGACGTCGACGCTGCGGATTCGTGGAAGATAGGGGGCCGGCTTGTGGAATTCGGAGGGTTCCCTGCGCCGGACCGGCCGATGAAATTGGGACGCACCGCGGTGAGACGACATGTCGACCATGATGATGGTCCTCCCCTTTGCCCATTGCGCCTCTCGTGAGGGGAACTGTAGCAAAGCGGTCCGCAGCGATCCAGATTGTCTTATGGACGAATTGTTAGAATACCAAATTGTCACAAAAGCGATACCAAAGCACGGGCTCGGCCGTCACTCGTCCCGCTCGCCCTCCACCTTCTTGCCGTCCAGCTCGGCCGCGCGGCGCTCGGCCTCCTGGCGGTCGCGCAGCTTCTCGGTCTTGGTGCGGCCGAAGCGGATGCGGTTCGCCTCGGCGTTTTTTTCACGCTCTTCCTTCTGGCGCATCTTCCGGAAGCGGTTCAGGTTCACGACATCGGCCATGGGACGCGTCTCCTGAGGGCGGGGCGTGTCGTCTTTTGGACAACTCGGCCGTTGGAATGCCCAAATTGCTTGTTTTCTTTCGGGACGATAGTTTAGCGGAACCCCGTGCCACCCGGAAGACCGGAGCGGGCGCCAGCGGTTCTCGCGGCTTGTGGCGGCAACACGGCGACTCAACAGCCGAACGGTGGGGAAGGCGCGTCAACCGGTGAAGAGATTCCTGATCGCAGCTCTGATACTCGTCGGTCTGTTGGTGGCCGCGGTGCTGGTCGTGCCCAGCGTCGTCGATTGGAACGCCTACAAAGCCCAGATCGCGGAGCGGGTCTCCGCCGCCACGGGGCGCGAGGTCGAGCTGAGGGGCGACATCGGCCTGTCGCTGCTGCCGGCCCCGGCGCTGACGGTGCGCGACGCCCGCCTGGCCAACGCGCCCGGCGGGTCCGAGCAGGACATGGCGCGCCTGAAGGAGCTGGACGTCCGCGTGGCGCTCGGCCCGCTGCTCAGCGGCCACATCCAGGTGCAGAGCATCCGGCTGATCGACCCCACCTTCCTCTTCGAGACGCTGCCCGACGGGCGCTTCAACTGGGATCTGTCCGGCGCCGGGCGTCCGGCCGGCGCCGGGCGGGGCGGGTCCGGGGACGGGCTGGCCTCGGCGGTCAGCTTCGACCAGGTGACGGTGCAGAACGGCACCATCCAGTACCGCGACGCCCGCACCGGCCGGTCGGAGGTGATCGACCAGATCGACGCGCGCATCGTCGCCGGCAGCTTCACCGGGCCGTTCCAGGGGCAGGGCAGCTTCCGGGCGCGCGGCGTGCCGCTGCGTGGCGAGATGTTCGTCAGCCGCCTGATCGACGGCGCCGCCGTCCAGGTCCGCGCGACCTTGTCGATGCCCGACACCGACGCCACGCTGCGTTTCGCCGGCATCGTGACCAACCCGCCGGGCAGCGGCGGCTCGCGCGCCCAGGGCGACCTGCGCGCCGAGGGCAGCGACCTGTCCCGCGCCCTGGCCCTGGTCCGCAACGGCGCGGCGGCCGGCGAGGACCGGAAGACGAACGCGCTGCTCGCCCAGTCCTTCGGTATCCGCACAGCGGTCGAGGCGTCCCCGACCGGAGCGAGCTTCACCAACCTGGAGGCGCAGCTCGGCGACACGCGCGCCACCGGCACGGCGACCCTGCGCAGCGGGACCCCGGCGCGGGCGGAATTGACCCTGGCGCTGAACCGGCTCGACCTGGATGCCTGGCTGGAGCGTGCACGGGCGGGCGGCGGCTCGGACGCCGGGGGCCAACCCGCCCCCCGCAACGGAAGCGCGGCCAAGGGCCTGCCGTCCAACGCTCCATCCAGTGGCGTGCCGTCCGGTGGCGCGGCCCAGCCGGGCGGGTTCGCCCTGCCGGACGCGCTGGACGCCAAGTTCGACCTCGCGGTGGACGGCATCACCTACAACGGCGGCTTGGTCCGCCAGGGGCGCGTGGAGGCTGGCCTGAGCGGCGGGACGCTGAACATCGACCGCATCAGCGCCCTGCTGCCCGGCGGCTCCGACTTCGTGGCGGCGGGCGAACTGGCGGCGGCCAACGGCCAGCCGGACCTCAAGCTGCGGATGGAGGCGAACGCCGACAACCTGCGCGCCCTTCTGGAATGGCTGCGGGTGGATGTCCATGGTGTGCCGGCGGACCGCCTGCGCCGGGCGTCGGTCGCGGCGCAGCTGCAGGGGCGGCCGGGACGGCTGGACGTGAACGGGCTGGACCTGCGTGTGGACGCCAGCCGCCTGACCGGCGCCGTCGCCTATGTGGACCGCGGGAGGCCGGCCTTCGGGGCAAGGCTCGACCTCGACCGCCTGAATCTCGATGCCTATCTGCCCCCGCCGGAGGGCGGCCGGACCACCACCAACGCTGCCACCGCCGCCCCGGCGCCCGCGCGCAACGGCAATTCGCCGGCGAACCCGGCGACGAGCCCGGCCCGGCTGCTGGCCGGCGTGGACGCCAATCTCGAACTGACGGTCGGGCAGCTGACCGTGCGCAACACGCCGGTCCAGGGGCTGCGGCTCGACGCCACCGCCGCGGGCGGCGCCCTGTCGATCAAAGAGGCGACGGTGCAGGACGCCGCCGGGGTGAAGCTCCGCCTGGACGGCCAGATCGCCGGGCTGGAGCCGCTGCGCGGCGCCCATCTGACGCTGAACGCCGATGCCCCCAGCCTGGACGGGGTCGCCCGTGTGGTCGCCTGGCCGGAGGGCGCCCCCGCGCCGGAGCGGCTGGGCGCGGTGAAGGCGCAGGCCCGTCTGTCGGGCGACGCCGAGCGTCTGGCGGTCGAGCTGGGCGTGGACGCGGCCGAAGGCTCGCTGGAGGCGGGCGGCACGCTTCTGAACGTGGAGAAGGAGCCCAGCGCCGACCTCAAGCTGCGCGTCAAGCATCCGGAACTGGCGCGGCTGGCCGGCCTGTTCGCCGACAACCCGTCCGCCGGCTCCTACGGCCCGATGGACCTCTACACGGAGTTGGCGGGGACGCGGAAGGCTTTCACCCTGGGCAACATCCAGGGGACGGTGGCCGGCGTCACCGTCAAGGGCAAGGCCAGCGCCGACCTCAACGGCAGCAAGCCGCGGGTCGAGGCCGACCTGCAGACCGGCGACCTGGAGCTGGACCGGCTGGCGGCACTTCCCGCCGCGGCCTCCCGTCCCACGGGCGCCGCGTCTCCGGCGGCCCAGGCGTCTCCGGGGGCGCCCGACCCCGCGGCGGGGGATTTCAGCGGGTTGCGCCGCTTCGACGGACGCTTCGCGCTGACCTCCTCCGCCCTCGTCAAAGGCGGCACGCGGATCGAGACTCCGGCCCTGCGCGCCACCGTGACCAACGGCGTGCTGACGGTGGAGCGCTTCGACGGCACCCTGATGGGTGGTCAACTCGGCGCCACCGGGCGGCTCGCCGCGCCGGGCAACCAGACGCCCACCGCCGAGGCCACCATCACCCTGTCCAAGGCCAAGCTGGCCGAGGCCGTGGGCGGCGGGCTGGGCGGCGGCGCTCTGGAGATCGCCGGGGGCGTGCTGGACGCCGAGGCCAACCTGACGGCCAGCGGTGCCGGCGGCGACGCCATGCTCAAGGCGCTGGCCGGCCAGGGCCGGATCAGCGCCCGCGACGGCCTGCTGCGCGGCTTCGACCTCGGCGCCCTGCGCGACCGGCTGACCAAGCTGGAGCGTCCGCAGGAGCTGCTGGGTGCGGTGATGGGCGGACTTCAGGGCGGGGAGACCCGCTTCGCCCGGCTGGATGGCAGCTTCGCCATCGACAAGGGCGTGGCGCGCACCGAGGACACGCGCCTGACCTCCGACCTGGGCGAGGCGCTGGCGGCGGGGCAGGTCAACCTGCCGGCGCAGACCATCGACATGCGCGTCCGCCTGACCGTGCAGTCCGACCAGGCTCTGCCGCCGCTGACCGTTCGCATGACCGGCGCGCTCGACAAGCCCACCCGCTCCTTCGAGATGCAGGAGGTGCAGGAGTATTTCGCCCGCCGCGCCGCCGAGGGACTGCTGAACAAGGTGGTGCCGAAGGATCTGCCGATTCCCGGCGGCGGCAACGCCCCGAAGCCCGATGCGCTGTTGAAGGGGCTGATCGACGGACTGCGGCGTTGAGAGGCGCGCGTGACGCGTTGAGTCCAAGCCCCGTGACGCATTGCGTCCAAGCCCGTTGAAGTTCCGTGGGGCGGGTCCCATAATGCGGCAGACAAGAAGCGGATTTTGAGTCGATGCAGGTGGACAATAAGATTCTGGACGATCTGGCCCGCGTCGCGGGCGGTGCGCTCGGCGCGCTGTCGTCCCTGCGTGAGGAAGCCGAGGCGCAGATGCGCCAGCAGTTCGAGCGCGTCCTGTCGCGCATGGACGTGGTGAGCCGCGAGGAGCACGAGGCCGTCCGCGCCATGGCCGCCAAGGCCCGCGAGGAGCAGGAGGCCATGGCCGAGCGGCTGGCCGCGTTGGAGGCCACGGTCGCGGCGCTCAAGGCCGGCCGCGATTCGAAGCCGGACGCGGGCGCCTCCGCTCCCGCGGCGGCTCCCTCCGTCGGTCCCATCGCCGGAGGAGGCAGCGGGCCGGTCTGATCCGGCCCCGCCACGACTCCAATCCTTCACGGATGCACTGCCGAAAACCAGTTGCGCCGGCCAGACCCTTTTGGCACGGTGCTCTGGGTGGTATTCATCCGTCTGCCAGCCACAACATCTCGGGGCTTCCCCTTCCTGCACGAAGGCGGAGCAGCCCCGGGGCGGTTCCGTCCACCGCGCCTTTACAGGAGGACGCCGACATGTCGGCTGTTGCCGTCGACACCCCCTCATCCGCGCACAATCCCCTGGACATCGTCGAGGAGATCGTCACCGCCAACGAATGGCCCTTCGAGCGGGCCGGCGAGGACGAGCTGATCGTCGAGATCGGTGGGCGCTGGTGCGATTACCGGCTCTATTTCGTCTGGCAGTCCGACGTCAGCGCGATGCAGTTTTCCTGCCAGTTCGACATGAAGGTCCCGGCGGCGCGCCGGTCGTCGGTCAACGACCTGCTGGCCGAGGTCAACGCGCGCATGTGGCTGGGCCATTTCGACGTCTGCTCCGAGGAGCACACGCCGATGTTCCGCCAGACCATGCTGCTGCGCGGCTCGCGCGGCGCGACGGTGGAGCAGCTCGAGGACCTCGTCGAGATCGCCCTGTCGGAGTGCGAGCGCTTCTACCCCGCCTTCCAGTTCGTGATCTGGGGCGGCAAGTCCGCGTCGGAGGCGGTGTCCGCCGCCATCCTCGACACCGCTGGGGAGGCGTGAGCGTCATGGCGAATGGTGGGACGCAGGGCTGCACGTTGCTGCTGGCCGGCTGCGGCAAGATGGGCGGCGCAATGCTCGACGGCTGGCTGACGGCCGGCATCGCCTCCAGCGTCGCCGTGGTCGAGCCGTCCGGCCTGCCGGAGGCCCTGCGCGGCAAGCCCGCCGTCGTCCTGGCGAGCGGCCCGGACGCCGTGCCCGCCGGCTTCGCACCGGATGTCGTCGTTCTGGCCGTCAAGCCGCAGGTGATGGACTCGGTCCTTCCGGCCTATCGGACGCTGGTCCGTCCCGGCACGGTGTTCCTGTCCGTCGCCGCCGGCAAGACCATCGCCTCCTTCGAAGCGGCGTTGGGGGAGGGGGCGGCCATCGTCCGCTCCATGCCCAACACGCCCGCCGCCATCGGCCGCGGCATGACCGTCGCCGTCGGCAACCCGGTGGTCACCGAGGCGCAGAAGACGCTGTGCGATTCGCTTCTGCGCGCGGTCGGCGACGTGGCTTGGGTCGAGGACGAGTCGCTTCTCGATCCGGTGACCGCCGTTTCGGGCAGTGGCCCGGCCTACGTCTTCCTGATGGTCGAGGCCATGGCGAAGGCCGGCGAGGCCGCCGGGCTGCCCGCCGCGCTTGCCATGCGTCTGGCGCGGGCCACCGTTGCGGGGGCGGGCGAACTGCTCCACCAGTCCCCGACCGCCGCCGCCGACCTGCGCAAGGCGGTGACCAGCCCCAACGGCACCACCCAGGCGGCGCTCGACGTCCTGATGGCTGGGGATGGCCTGCAGCCGCTGTTCGACCGTGCCGTTGCCGCCGCCGCGAACCGCTCCCGCGAACTGGCGAAGTAAGGCGCCATGGCGGCCCTCAGCCCTTCCGCCCAACGGGTCCAGGCCTTGCTGGACGGCTTCGGCCACAGCCACAGCGTGGTCGAGCATGAGGGCAGCACCCGCACGTCGGAGGACGCCGCCAACGCCGTCGGCTGCGCCGTGGCGCAGATCGCCAAGTCCTTGATCTTCCGCACGAAGGACAGCGGGCGTCCGGTGCTGGTGGTGGCCAGCGGGGCCAACCGGGTGGACGAGAAGGCGGTCGGCCGGCTGATCGGCGAAAAGATCGAGCGGGCCGATCCGGACTTCGTCCGGGAAAGCACCGGCTTCGCCATCGGCGGGGTGCCGCCCATCGGCCACACCGTGCCGCCGTTGGTTCTGATCGACGCCGACCTGATGGGCTTCGACGCCATCTGGGCCGCCGCCGGCACGCCCAACGCGGTCTTCCGCCTGACCCCGGCGCAACTCGTCGCCATCACCGGCGGGCGGGTCGAAACCGTCCGCAAGGGCTGAACGCGCACCGCGAGAACCGGTCAAGCGGTCAGGATGCCGCAGCGCGGCATGATCGCGCATCGCCCGGCCACCCCTCTTCCAAGCCTCTGGATTCTCTGGCAAGACTCTTCCCAACGAGTTCTTGAACAGAGACGCATCAGGGAGGCCCCCGTGACCGACGCCCGGCACAACCCGTACGAGACCGACCTCGACCAGAACGCCGCCAACACGGTGCCGCTGTCGCCGCTCTCGTTCCTGCGCCGCACCGCCGCCGTCTACCCGCAGCGCACCGCCGTGATCCACGGCCCGGTCCGCCGCACCTGGGCGGAGACCTACGAGCGTTGCGTGCGCCTCGCCTCGGCGCTGGCGAAGCGCGGCATCGGGCTTGGCGACACGGTCGCGGTGATGGCTCCCAACACCCCGGAAACCTTCGAGGCGCATTTCGGTGTCCCGATGGTCGGTGCGGTCCTGAACGCCCTGAACATCCGCCTGGACGCCGAGGCGCTGGCTTTCATCCTGGAGCATGGCGAGGCCAAGGTCCTGCTGACCGACCGGGAGTTCTCCGGCGTCATCTCCAAGGCCGTCCACATGCTGGAGCCGAAGCGCCGCCCGATCGTCATCGACATCGACGACCCGCAGGCCAAGGGCGGCGAGCTGATCGGCGAGCAGACCTACGAGCAGTTCCTGGAGACCGGCGACCCGGCCTATGAGTGGGCGATGCCGTCCGGCGAGTGGCAGGCCATCGCGCTGAACTACACCAGCGGCACCACCGGCAACCCCAAGGGCGTCGTCTACCATCACCGCGGCGCCTATCTGAACGCCATGGGCAACGTGCTGACCTGGGCGATGCCGCACCATCCGGTCTATCTGTGGACCCTGCCGATGTTCCACTGCAACGGCTGGTGCTTCCCCTGGACGGTCACCGCCATGGCCGGCACCAACGTCTGCGTGCGCACCATCACCGCCAAGGGGATCTACGACGCGCTGGCCGACCTCGGCGTCACCCACATGTGCGGCGCGCCCATCATCATGGGCCTGATCGTCAACGCGCCGGAGGACCAGAAGCGGGAGATCCCGCGCGGCGTCAAGATGATGACCGCCGGCGCCGCCCCACCCGCCGCGGTGATCGAGAAGATCGAACGGATGGGTTTCGACGTCACCCACGTCTATGGCCTGACCGAGGTCTACGGACCGGTCACCATCTGCGCCTGGCACGAGCACTGGAACGACCTGCCGCTGGAGGAGCGTGCGGCGCTGAAGGCGCGGCAGGGCGTGAACTACGCCACGCTGGAAGGGCTGATGGTCGCCGACCCCAACACGCTCCAGCCGACCCGCAAGGACGGCGTGACGATGGGCGAGATCTTCATGCGCGGCAACACCGTCATGAAGGGATATCTGAAGAACCCTCGGGCGACGCAGGAGGCCTTCTCCGGCGGCTGGTTCCACACCGGCGACCTCGGCGTCTGGCACCCCGACGGCTACATCGAGCTGAAGGACCGCTCGAAGGACATCATCATCTCCGGCGGCGAGAACATCTCGACCATCGAGGTCGAATCGGTGCTCTACAAGCATCCGGACATCGTCGAGGCCGCCGTGGTCGCCCGCCCGGACGAGAAGTGGGGCGAGACGCCCTGCGCCTTCGTCACCGTCAAGGAGGGCAAGCAGCTGACCGAGGCGGAGGTGATCGCCTATTGCCGCGAGCATCTGGCCCACTTCAAGTGCCCGCGCACCGTCGTCTTCACCGCCCTGCCGAAGACCTCGACCGGCAAGATTCAGAAATATGTGCTGCGTGATCAGGCCCGCGCACTGAACGGAGCGAAGGTGTGACCGTTGTGACCGGGGGCTTCGGCTCCCTTCTGCCCGAGGAACGGGCGGACGCCGCGACCCTGGTCCGCCAGGGTTTCGGCATTCCCCGCGAGTATTTCGACCGGTCGGTGGAGTTGTTCGGGCCGGGTGTGATGCGCGGCCTGCGCGCCGGGCCGGAGACGGGCCGCGCCGGGCAGCTCGTCGCCTGTGCCGCGGTCTGGCCGATGGACCAATGGTTCGGCGGACGTCCGGTGCCGTCCTGCGGCGTGGCGGCGGTGGCCGTCGATCCGGCGGAGCAGGGGCGCGGCTACGGCACCGCCCTGATGCGCGGCCTGCTGGAGGAGGCGCGGGCCGGGGGGGCCGCGCTGTCGGTGCTCTACCCGGCGACCCTGCCGGTCTACACCCGCCTGGGATTCGGACGGGGCGGCGTGTCCTTCGATTGGAGCGCGCCGCCGGCCACCCTGTTCGTCGGACCGTCGCCGGAGGACGGGTGGATCCGCCGCACCGACGCCAGCGACGCCAGCGTGCTTGCGGCACTACGCCGCAGCCTCCTCGCCACCGCCAACGGCTTGGTGGAGCGCAATGAAGGGCTGTGGAGCTTCGCCCTCTGTCCGGATGGTGCGCCGTCCGATGTTTACACTTTGGGTGGTCCTGGAGGGCCTGAAGGTTACGTTGCGGTGGCGCCGCCTGCCGATCGGAAACTCACGGTGGCGGATTTGTGTCTGCTCAGCCCGCGGGCGGTGCGGCTGGCGCAGGGTTTCCTGGCCGGCTACCGGGCGCAGGTCGACCGTGTCTCCTGGCGCGGCGGGCCCGACGACCCGCTGGTCCTGATGGCGCCCGACAGCGGCCCGCGTGCCGATGCGCGGGACGAGTGGCTGTTGCGCATCCTTGACCTTCAGCGTGCTTTGGAAACCCGTGGATATCCACCGGGGGTTGCCGGTGAATTGACGATGGATATTTCCGATGCGGTGTTTCCTGAGAATTCCGGCAATTTCAGATTGCGTCTTTCCGATGGAAAGGCCGTCGTGGACCGGGTTTCGAAGAGGATGAGTGGCGGCGCAAAGCCGGCTGGCGCGGTGCTTTCCCTGTCCATCGGGGCTCTTGCTGCCCTCTACAGTGGTCACAAAGGCCCCCACGCTCTCCGTCAGGTTGGCCTTCTGCGTGGCGGTGAGGACGCGCTGGCGCTCGCGGCGCTGTTTTTCTCGGGACCAGCGCCTTGGATGCCGGACCGGTTCTGAAGCGGTGTTACCAGTTGCGTTTATCAAACCAGAAATTAACCCTTTCTGATGTATCCCTTAGAGACAAAGGCATGACGACGGCCAGCCCACAAGGCCGTACGACCCGGGGGAGCCCGATTTCATGACGATTGGAACGCGGATTGCGCTCGGTTTTGCGGCGGTCCTTCTGATGACGGTTGCCGTGGCGTTCGTTGGTTGGAACAGCCTGCGCACCTACGCCGGACGTGTCGATCTGGCGGCCCACACCGCCGAACTGGATGCCCGGCTGAAAACCGTGCGGATCGAGGAGTCCCGCTTCGTCACCGAGCGCGACTCCAAGGCCGCCGACAATGTGCCCGGCATGCTGGACCGGCTGCGCGACGAGGCGCAGGGCACGCGGTCCGCCCTGGAGGACGCCGGCAGCGTCCGGCTGGTGGACGAGATCCTGGCGGGCATCGCCGGCTACCGCAGCGCCTTCGCCAATTTCGTCGCCCAGGACCAGGAGGCCCGCGCCCGCACCCAGAGCATGGAGACGCGCGCCCAGGCCCTGCGGGAGATCGCGGAGATGATCGGCAAGCAGCAGTCCGACCGCTACGACCAGAACATGGTCAGCCTGAAGGACGCGGAGCATGCCGTGCGGCAGAGCCGCGACACCTCCGACCGCGCCGACCGGCTGATCGAGATGGTGCTGGAGGCGCGGCGCCTGCAGTCCGACTTCGCGCACACCCGCAACCCGGCCACCATGACCGCCGCCGGCGAGGCCATCGCGGCGCTGCTGGCGAACGCCGAGGCCATCGAGAAGGACCTCGTCGGCACCAACGACGAGGAGCTGGCTCAGCGGATCGTCACCATCGCCGGCGCCTACCGGATGGTGTTCGAGCAGGCCCGCACCGAGGGCTCCGGCGAGCCGGCCAGCGGCCGCATCCAGGCGCTGGACCGCCACGCCCAGGAAATCCAGAATCTCGCCCACGAGATGCAGGAGAACCAGGCGATGGTCTCCAGCGCGCTCCAGGAGGCCGCGAACTTCGCCCAGAGCGAGGTCAACGAGGCCGTCCAGCTGCGCGGCATCGCCATGCGCCTGATCCAGGGCGCGCAGTCCGCGATGCTGGGGCAGCGCGACTTCATCCTGATGAACGGCGAGGACGCCCGCAACCGGGTGCATGGCGCGGTCAAGGAGACGCTGGCGCTCGCCACCCAGGCCGGCGCGGTGCTCGTCGATTCGGAAGGCCGCGCGCTGATCGCCGCGATCACCGAGGCCGCCCAGGCCTTCGACCGGGAGTTCGCCGCCCTCGTCACGACCAGCGAGAACCAGCGCACCGCCTCCAAGACCATGGCCAAGGCCGCCGGCGACGTCAGCGAGCAGGTGGCCCGTCTCGTCTCCATCCAGCGCGACGACCGCGAGAACGGGCGCAGCGGGGCGGAGCTGATCATCATCATCGGCGCCGCCGTGGCGCTGGCGCTCGGCATGCTGATGGCCTGGATCATCGACCGCGCCATCACCCACCCGATGCACGCCATGACCAAGGCGATGGGGCGGCTGGCCGAGGGCGACCTGACGGTGGACATCCCCGGCGGCAACCGCAAGGACGAGCTGCGCGCGATGGCCGAGGCGCTCAGCGTCTTCAAGGAGAACGCCCTGGAGATGCAGCGCATGGAGGGCGAGCGGGAGGAGATGCGCCGGCAGATCGACGCCGACCGCCGCCGCACCATGAACGAGTTCGCCAACGGCTTCGAGCAGGCGGTGTCGGGCGTCGTCCAGTCGCTGACCGAGTCCGCCGGCAACCTGGGCCGAGACGCGCAGGAAATGTCGTCGGACGCCGCCCTGACCACCGCCAAGTCGAGCGCCGTCGCCGCGGCGTCGGAGCAGGCGTCCAGCAATGTGCAGACCGTCGCCGCGGCGGCCGAGGAACTGTCCTCCTCCATTGCCGAGATCTCCCGTCAGCTCAACAGCAGCTCCCAGGTGGCGGTCGGTGCGGCGGCCAAGGCGACCGAGACCAACGGCATCGTCGAGGGTCTGGCCGAGGCGGCTCAGCGCATCGGGCAGGTGGTGGACCTGATCGGCGAGATCGCCGAGCAGACCAACCTGCTGGCCCTCAATGCCACCATCGAGGCGGCGCGGGCCGGCGAGGCCGGAAAGGGTTTCGCCGTGGTGGCGACGGAGGTCAAGAACCTCGCCGGCCAGACCGCCAAGGCGACCGAGGAGATCTCCAGCCAGGTGGCGCAGATGCAGGCGGCGACGGGCGGGGCGGTGGGCGCCATCCGCACCATCTCCGACGCGGTCGGCACCATCAGCAGCACGGTCACCGAGATTGCCCGCGCCATGGAGCAGCAGGGTCTCGCGACCCGGGAGATCGCCCAGAACGTCAACCAGGCCGCCGAGGGCACGCAGGAGGTGATGCACCACATCGCCGAGGTGACCAACGCCGCCACCAAGACCGGCGGCGCCGCCGACGCGGTCCTGACCGCCAGCCGCACGCTGGCCGGGCAGGCCGAGCATCTGCGGTCCGAGGTGCAGGGCTTCCTGAACAAGGTGCGGACCGCCTGATCCGGTGGGCCGGAGAGGCGAACCTGCCCCCGGCCCGTGCCCGTTGCTTTCGCACGGGGCATCTGTTAAGCCGCGCCGAGCCTCACGGACGCGAGATCCCATGGACTTCCCCTTGTCACAGCGCGATTCCACACGGGGGATTCCCGACGCGCTGCTGGCCGGTTTGGCCGGCGCCGCGGCGCTGGCGCTCGGCCCGCTGGCTTCCATGGCGCCACGCGGGCTGCCGGTCTGGGCCATCCTGATCGGTCTGATCGGGCTGGCCGGTCTGGCCCGCCGCGGCGCCTTGGGACGTCTGCGGCGGGCGATGCCCGGCACCGTGGTGGTTCTCGCCTTCCTGGCCTTGGCCGCCCTGTCCATCCTGTGGAGCCCGTCGCCGCGCGCCGGCCTGACGGTGGTGGAGATCGCCTACATCGGCCTCGGCGCCCTGGCTGGCGGGGCGTGGCTGTCCTCGCTGCCGGGGGTGGAGGCGCGTCGGCTGATCGGCCTGTTCCTGATCGGGGTGTTCGCCGGGGTCCTGCTGTTCGCGGTGGAGGCCGCGCTGGATTTCCCGCTGCACCGCTGGTGGAACCACGTGCCGGCGGGCGCCGAGATCGCCGAAACCAACGTGCCCAAGCGCACAGCGGTGCTGCTCTGCCTGCTGGTCTGGCCGGCGGCGATGGCGCTCGACCGGGCCGGGCGGCGCGGGGCGGCGGTCGCCCTGCCGGTCATCTTCGCCGGTGCCTGCCTGCTGCTGACCAGCCGTTCGGCCATGCTCGGCATCGCCGTCGGTGGGGTGGCCTTCGTGCTGGCCGTCTGGTCGCCGCGGCTGGTCCGCAGGGCGCTGGCGGCGGTCCTCGCGGTGGCCTTCACCTTTGTGCTGCCGCTGGCTCTGCTGTTCGACCGCGTGCTGAACCTGGATGGCGCCGCTTGGCTGTTCCATTCCGCCCGGCATCGGGTGGAGATCTGGGGTATGGCGGCCAACCGGGCGCTGGAGACGCCGGTCTTCGGGCAGGGCATCGACGCCTCCCGCGCGCTGGACCCGGACGGGGCGGTGTCGCGCTTCGGCACGTTGACCGACAGCCTTCTGCCGCTGCATCCCCACAACGCCTTCCTGCAGGTCTGGCTGGAGCTTGGCGTGGTCGGCGCCGGGCTGGCCCTGGCGGCGACGCTGCTGCTGCTGTTCGGCACCGGGCGGATGGAGCGGCGGCTGCAACCCTTCGCGCTGGCCCTGTTCGCGTCGGCGCTGGCGATGGCGAGCACAGCCTACGGCATCTGGCAGGCGTGGTGGATGGGCGGCATGCTCGCCGCCGGCCTGATGCTCCGGCTGGCCGCCCGCACCCCGGCGGGGGGCACGTGACGGTGGAAGGCGGCACCGGACCCCGTCGCGTCTTGGTCATCAAGCTGGGGGCCTTCGGCGATTTCTTCCTCGCCCAGACCGCCTTTTCGGCCATCCGTCGGCACCATGGCGGCGACCATCTGACGCTGCTGACCCTGCCGTCCCTGGCCCCGCTCGCCCGCCTCAGCGGCCTGTTCGACGACGTGCTGGAGGACCCGCGGGGGCGTTCCCTCGGAGCCTACTGGCGCGTCCGCCGGCTGTTGCGCGCCGGTCGCTTCGACCGGGTCTACGATCTCCAGGCGCAGCGGCGCACCGACCGCTATTTCTGGCTGCTCACTCCCGGTCCCTGGCCGGAATGGTCGGGAACGGCACGGGGCGCCTCGCACCGCGACCAGTATCCGGGCCGCCGCAAGGTGCCGGTGATCGAGCGTTACACCCGGCAATTGGCCCCCTTCGGCATCGTGCCGGACGCGGTGCCCGATCTGTCCTGGCTTGACGCCGACACCGGCGGTTTCGGCATCGCCGCGCCCTACGCCCTGCTGATCCCCGGCTCCTCCCCCGGACGGCCCGACAAGCGCTGGCCGGTGGAACGCTATGGCGAACTGGCGTGTCTGCTGGCGGCGCGCGGGATCACGCCGGTGGTTCTGGGCACGGCCATCGAAGCGGACCTCGCCCGGGCCATAACCGCCGCCTGTCCGCAGGCGGTGGACCTGACCAGCCGCACCAGCGTGCCGGAAATCGCCGGGCTGGCCCGCCGGGCCTGGGCAACGGTCGGCAACGACACCGGCCCCACCCATCTGGTGGCCTCGGTCGGCTGTCCGACCCTGGGACTTTTTTGTGACGCGTCCGTCCCCATCCAGGCCAACGGGCCGCGCATGGTCGTCCACCACCGCCCGTCCTTCGCCGATATGGACGCGGCGGGCGTGCTGGCGGCGATGGACGCTCTTCCACCGAACCGGTAGAGTGCCGGCCGGCCATTTTCCAGGAGCCATGAAGGATTTGAGCAGCCAGGACGCCGGCGCCATGCCCACCGAAGCGGTCACCCTGCCCGAGGGAAAGCCGGGCGGGCGCCTGATGCTGTTGGCCAAGCTGGCGGTGACCCTGGCGGTCCTCGGCGTTCTTGGCGCCAAGGCCGACTGGCCGGCGCTGCTGGAGCGGGTCGCCGGCGCGGACCCCGTCTGGCTGGCCGCCGGCTTCACGGCGAAGGTGCTGGCCGTGCTCTGCGCCGGGGAGCGCTGGCGCGACGCCTTGTGCGCCGCGGGCGAGCGGGTTTCGCACAGGCTGGCGATGCGGCTGATGTTCACCGGCCTGTTCTTCGGGCAGGTGCTGCCGGGGGCGCTGGGCGGCGACGTGGTGCGCGGCTGGCTGACCTACCGGGGCGGGGCGTCCTCCGCCGCCGTGGTGCTGGCGCTGGTGCTGGACCGCTTGCTGGCCCTGGTCGGCTGCATCCTCCTGCTGTTTGCTGGCCTGCCGCATCTCGTCGCCACCGCGCCGCCCTCGGTCGCCTGGGCCGGGCCGGCGGCGGTCTTCCTGCTCGCCATCGCCATGATCGCGGGGCTCCAGGCGGACCGTCTTCCGCTGCCGGGTGTCCTGCTGCGCCCGCCGGTCCGGGCGATGCAGGCGCAGGTCGCGCGGTTGCGCGCGGCCCTGGTCAGCCGCGCGGCGCTGGCCGGGCTGCTGCACAGCGCGGCGGTGCATATGTGCACCGTCTTCGCGGTGATCGCCTACGCCCAGGCGCTGGGCATTCCCGTGCGGGTCCTGGACGCGCTGGCCGTCGTGCCGATGACGATCTTCGCGGCGGCCCTGCCCATCTCGCTGAACGGATGGGGCGTGCGGGAGGGGGCCTTCGTCGCCGGCTTCGCGCTCTACGGCCTCGGCGCCACCGACGCGTTGGCTTTGTCGCTGATGATCGGGCTTTCGGTGACCCTGTCGTCGCTGCCGGGCGGCCTGCTCTGGCTCAGCCTGAAGAGGTCTGCGCGCTCCTGAGCCGGGCCAGCGCCCAGCCGGCGGCGTCGCGAACCACGTCGCTCGGGTCTTCCAGAAGGCGTTCTGCCGCCCGTTCGGCTGCTGCGGCGTGGCGGGCGTCACCGCTGTTGCCCAGAGCCACCAGGACGTTGCGCACGAAGCGGTCGCGGCCGATCCGCTTGATCGGGGACCCGCTGAAGACCTGCCGGAAGCCCGCATCGTCCAACTGCGCCAGATCGGCCAGCCGTGGCGCCGTCAGCTCCGCCCGCGGCAGGAAGGCCGCCTCGCGCGAGCGCCGGGCGAACTTGTTCCAGGGGCAGGCGGCCAGGCAGTCGTCGCAGCCGTAGATGCGGTTGCCCATCAGCGGGCGCAGCTCCTCCGGGATCGGCCCCTTGTGCTCGATGGTCAGGTAGGAGATGCAGCGCCGGGCATCCAACTGGTTGGGGGCGGGGAAGGCGGCGGTGGGGCAGGCGTCCAGGCAACGCCGGCACTGGCCGCAGCGGTCAACCCCCGGCGAGTCCGGCGGCAGGTCCAGCGTCGTGTAGACCTCGCCCAGGAACAGCCAGGAGCCGTGGGAGCGCGACACGAGGTTGGTGTGCTTGCCCTGCCAGCCCAGCCCGGCCTTCTCGGCCAACGGCTTTTCCATCACCGGGGCGGTGTCGACGAAGACCTTCAGCTCCGCCTTGAAACGGTGGGCGATCCATTGGCCCAGCGTCTTCAGCCGGCCCTTGATGAGGTCGTGGTAGTCCCGGTTCTTCGCATAGACCGACACGATGCCGCGGTCGGGATGCGCCAGCAGGGCGCGGGGGTCCTCCGCCGGGGCGTAGCTGGTGCCGAGCGCGATGACGGTCCTCGCCTCCGGCCACAGGGCCCGGGGATGGGCGCGGCGGTCGGCCTTGTCCTCCATCCAGCCCATGTCGCCGTGCCGGCCCTGGCTCAGGAATTCGGCCAGCCGCGCCTTGGCCTCCTCGCCCAGCTCCGCCCGCGCGAAGCCGACCGCGTCGAAGCCCAGCGACAGGGCGCGGTCGCGGATGGCTTCACGGGTGGAGGTGTCTGGGTCGGACATGGTGATTTTGAGCTGCTTAACCCTCTCCCCTCTGGGGAGAGGGGATTTTAGCGTGGGATAGTCGGGATCAGCCGCGGCCGCGGTAGGTCTGGACGTCCTGCGAGGGAATCCACACGCCCTTCGGCGGCTCGCCGGTGGCGTAGAACACGTCGATGGGGATGCCGCCGCGCGGGTACCAATAGCCGCCGATGCGCAGCCACACCGGCTTCAGCTCGTCCACCAGACGCTTGCCGATGCCGACGGTGCAGGCCTCATGGAAGGCGCCGTGATTGCGGAAGCTGGTCAGGAACAGCTTGAGCGACTTGGATTCCACCAGCCACTCGCCCGGCACGTAGTCGATGACCAGATGGGCGAAGTCCGGCTGGCCGGTGATCGGGCAGAGCGAGGTGAACTCCGGCGCGGTGAAGCGCACGACGTAGTTCTCGCCGGGGTTCGGATTCGGCACCCGCTCCAGCACCGCCTCTTCCGGCGTCTTCGGCTGGACGGTGGCGCCGCCGAGCTGCGTCAGGCCGGCGTAGATGGTCTCAGACATCGGCGGATTCCTTCTGCGCGGGTTTCGCCGGCTTGGCCGGCTTCACCTTCAGGTGGGCCAGCGGGTCTTCGGTGGCCGGGATGTCGCCTTCGTTCAGACGGGCCTCCAGCGCGCCCGCGACCTCCTCGAAGCGGCCATCCTCGATGGCTTGCCGAAGCTCGGCCATCAGGTCCTGGTAGTAATGCAGGTTGTGCCAAGTCAGCAGCATCGGCCCCAGCATCTCGCCCGCCTTGAACAGGTGATGCAGATAGGCGCGGCTGTGGTTGCGGCACGCCGGGCAGCCACACGCCTCGTCGAGCGGGCGCTCGTCATGGGCGTGGCGGGCGTTGCGGATGTTGATGGTGCCGCGCCGCACGAAGGCTTGGCCGGTGCGGCCCGATCGGGTGGGCATCACGCAGTCGAACATGTCGACGCCGCGGCGCACCGCCCCGATCAGATCGCTGGGACGGCCGACGCCCATCAGGTAGCGCGGGCGCTCCTTGACCATCAGCGGCTCGGTGAAGTCGAGCACGGTGAACATCGTCTCCTGGCCCTCGCCCACGGCCAGCCCGCCGATGGCGTAGCCGTCGAAGCCGATGTCGCTCAGGGCCGCCACGCTCTCCGCCCGCAGGTCCGCATAGACGCCGCCCTGGACGATGCCGAACAGGCCGTAGCCGGGCCGCTCGACGAAGGCGTCCTTGCTGCGCCTGGCCCAGCGCATCGACAGGCGCATGGACGAAGCCGCCTGCGCCTCCGTCGCCGGGAAGGGGGTGCACTCGTCCAGGCACATGGTGATGTTGCTGTCCAGCAGATGCTGGATCTGGATCGAGCGCTCCGGTGTCAGATGATGCTTGCTGCCGTCGAGGTGGGATTTGAAGGTCACCCCCTCCTCGGTCATGGTGCGCAGGTCCGACAGGGACATGACCTGGAAGCCGCCGCTGTCCGTCAGGATCGGCTTGTCCCAGTTCATGAAGCGGTGCAGCCCGCCCAACTGCCCGACGCGCTCCGCCGTGGGGCGCAGCATCAGGTGGTAGGTGTTGCCGAGCAGGATTTCCGCGCCGGTGGACTTGACCGCGTCGCTGGTCATCGCCTTGACGGTGGCGGCGGTGCCCACGGGCATGAAGGCCGGCGTGTTGATGACGCCGTGCGCGGTGGAGACCCGTCCGCGCCGGGCGCGCCCGTCGGTCTTCAGAAGCTCGAACCCGATCCCGGTCATCACACCCTCCGGAGCAGCGACGCATCGCCGTAGCTGAAGAAACGATAGTTCTGGCCGATGGCGTGCGCGTAGGCCGCCTTCATCCTGTCCATGCCCGCGAAGGCGCAGACCAGCATGAACAGGGTGGAGCGGGGCAGGTGGAAGTTGGTCACCAGAAGGTCCACGATCTTGAAGCGGTAGCCGGGGGTGATGAAGATGTCGGTGTCGCCGCTGAAGGCCCGGATGCTGCGGTCGTCCAGCCCCGCCGTCTCCAGGATGCGCAGCGCCGTGGTGCCGACCGAGACGATCCGCCCGCCCGCGGCGCGGGTGGCGTTGATGGCCTCGGCGGTTTCCGCGGAGATTTCGCCCCACTCGCTGTGCATGCGGTGCTCGGCGATGTCGTCCACCTTGACCGGCAGGAAGGTCCCGGCCCCGACATGCAGCGTCACCGGCACGCGGCGGATGCCGCGGGCGTCGAGCGCCGCCAGAAGCTCCGGCGTGAAGTGCAGCCCGGCGGTGGGGGCGGCGACGGCGCCCTCGCGTGCTGCGAAGACGGTCTGGTAGTCGGCCACGTCCTGCTCGTCGGCCTCGCGCCGGATGTAGGGCGGCAGAGGCATCCGGCCATGGCGGTGCAGCGCCTCCATCAGCGCCGGTCCGCCCTTGGAGAAGCGCAGGCGCACCTCCATCCCGTCCTTGGCGACCACCTCGGCATTGAGGTCGTCGGCGATGGCGATCACGTCGCCGGGCTTCAGCCGCTTGCCGGGGCGGGCGAAGGTCGCCCATTCCCGCTCGCCCTCGCGCTTGTGGAGCGTGATCTCCACCCGCACCTCGCCGCGCCGGCCGTCCAGCCGGGCGGGGATGACGCGGGTGTCGTTGACGACCATCAGGTCGCCCGGCTCCAGCAGGGCGGGCAGGTCGCGCACGGTGCGGTCGTGCAGACGCTCCGCCACGTCGAGCAGACGGGCGGCGTCACGCGGCTTGGCCGGATGCTCGGCGATGCGGTCCGGCGGAAGGTCGAAATCGAAATCGGCGGTCTTCATGGGAGCCGCTCGTATAGACCAAAGCGGTGGGACGGGGGAAGCATTACGAGTCGGCGCTTATTCGGGCAAAGGGAGGGCCTGGGCGGTCAGGGCGGCGGTCTGGCGGGCGTGCAGGACATCCACGTCGAAGCCCTGGATCATCTCCTGGAACAGCCGGTACCAGTTCACCTCGGCCTGGAGATGCAGGAAGACGGAGCCCAGCCCGATGGCCGCGCGGTCCATGAAGACGAACTCCCGCGGCACCTCCACCCCGCCGACGCGGCGCAGCTCGGCATGGACCTTGGCGGCGGTCTCGCGGCCGTAATGGCCGGAGTTGGTCTCCTCGATGCGGCGGCTGCGGTCGTCCATGATCGGGGCGTAGACGAAGCGCGCCCAGATGTTCAGCACGTCCACCAGCTCCTTGGACGGGTTGGCGAAGCCCCAGGTGCGGTAGGCCTCCACCGCCTTGTCCTGGTTGCCGGTCTGCAACGCGTCATAGAGGTCGATCACCCCCTTCACGAAGCGGGCCGGGAAGACGCGGATGCAGCCGAAGTCCAGCAGGTTGATGGAGCGGTCGGGCCGCACCGTGTAGTTCCCCAGATGCGGGTCGCCGTGGATGATGCCGTAGCCGTAGAAGGGCACGTACCACGCCCGGAACATGTTCATCGCCAGTTCGTCGCGGGCGTCCGGATGGTCCTTGACGAAGTCCAGGATTTTGCGTCCCTCCACCCATTCCAGGCTCAGCAGGCGGCGGGTTGAGAGGTCGGGCACCACCGCCGGCACATGGACGCCGGGGGTGTCGGCCAGAATGGCGCGGTAGAGGCGGGCATGCTTGGCCTCGCGCTCGTAATCCAGCTCCTCGCGCAGCCGGGCGCCGATCTCCGCCTGGATCTGCTTGGTGGAGATGGCGCTGTCCGTCCGCTCGAAGATGGCGAAGATCAGGCCGAGCTGGCGCAGGTCGGCCTCCACGGCGGAGGCCATGTCGGGGTACTGGAGCTTGCAGGCGAGAGTCTGCCCGTCCAGCCCGACGGCGCGGTGCACCTGCCCCAGCGAGGCGGCGGCGGCGGCGGTCTGCTCGAAATGGCGGAAGCGCTTGTGCCAGGCGGGGCCCAGCTCGCTCGCCATGCGGCGCTTGACGAAAGGCCAGCCCATCGACGGCGCGTCGGCCTGGAGCTGGGACAGCTCCTGCACATACTCGCGGGGCAGGGCGTCGGGGATGGTGGACAGCAGTTGCGCCACCTTCATCAGCGGCCCCTTCAGCCCGCCCAGCGCGGCGCGCAATTCGGCGGCATGGCGATCCCGCTCCAGGGGGATGCCCAGCACCCGTTCTCCGGCGAAACGGGCCGCAAGGCCCCCCACGGCGGTTCCGACCCGCGCATATCGCGCGATCCGGCCGCCAAGCCTGTTCTCATCCGTGTTCGGCATGCCGAATAGGTGGGTGCGGCGGGGCCGAAAGGCGAGTCCCCTGGCGTCGCCTCAGGTGGCAGGGCCGATCCGGACCAGACCCGGCAATCCGCTTCGGGCGGCGGCTTCCGCCAATTTGCGGTCAGCGGTCACCAGTCCCGCGTTCGTCGACCAAGCGAGAGCCAGATAGAGGCAATCGACCAGGGGATGCCGAAGTGTGCCGCTGAGGTCGAGCGCACGCTCCGCCACATCCACCGCCGGAGTCAGCGTCAGCGGGAGTTGGGCGACCAATCCACGCAAGCGGCCCAGGAGCGTGTCGGCATCCGACGTCTCCAAAGTGCCCGTGTGGACGCGCTTGGCCAGTGCCGCAGCCACTTCGATGAGCAGAATATCGGGTGCCAGCAGCGGCTTTTCCTGGGCAAGAAACGCAAGTGCGTCTGAGCTTGCGTCTTCCCTGATGATCCATTTCACGGCGACACTGGCGTCCACGACGACCGCTTGGCTTACGGCGTTCACCGGTCGCGCCATTCACGGATCAGCGGCGTGCTGTCGGGAAGCACACCGTATTTGCGAGCAAGTTCGTCCTGCTCCCGCTGGAGTTCCTCTATGAGCGCCGCACGGCCGGGGCGTGCGGCCTGCGACAGGATGGCACCGACTTCCTCCTCGACCGAGCGTCCGTTGATCGCGGCGCGTTCGGTCAGAGTCGCGTGCAGCGCTTCGTCGATTTCGAGCCTGACGATCTTGCCCATTTCGCTCTCCTGGGGATCGGTGACACTGTAACCCGCTTGCGCGGGATGGCGCCACCGTTCCGCAGGATCGCCGGACTCACCCGACCGGGGCGATGTTCTGGTTTACGCAGAACAGGTTGGTCGGGTCGTATGTCGCCTTCAGCGCCCGCAGGCGTTCGTAGTTCGGCCCATAGGCGGCCTGGACGCGCTGTTCGTCGTCGGTGACGAAGTTCACATAGACCCCGCCGGTTGCGTAGCGGGCGGTCCGGTCGGAGACGCCGCGCGCCCATTGGATACAGGCGCTGTCCTCCGGCGGGGTGTTCCAACGGGCGTGCACGTTCATCACGAACAGGGCGTCACGGTGTGGGTAGGCGGTGGCGTCCGCCGGCACGCGGTTGGCCGCAGCGCCAAGCAGTCCGACGAAGATCTCGCACTGGTCGGAGGGCAGTCTCCCGGCCTCCTCGACCAGCAGGTCGATCAGCCCGTCCTCCAGTCCGGTGAAGTTCTGCGATTTCCAGTAGTTCCGCGCGCCCGGCACAAGAAGCGGGTCGAAGGCCGCCTGCCACGCCGCGTAGGGCATGAGGCCGACATGCTCGCCGACCGGCGTGCCCAGCGACAGCACCGGTTCCAGCGCCTTGCGGGCCGCCGCCTCGTCGTCGCCGGCATAGATGACGGGCATCACCACAACCTCCTTGCCGTGCACGTCCGGCGGCAGGAAGAGCAGGGGCGGCGCCTTGCGCAGCACCATCCAGGCGGTGGCCTCGTCCGGCAGGGCCGCCGTGGCGTCGCGGTAGCGGCGCATCAGGTCGTCGGCCCCTGCGAAGGGATGGACGACCAGCCCGGCGAACACCATCGGTCCCACGGGGTGCAGGCGGAAGGTGAAGGAGGTGACGACGCCGAAGTTGCCGCCGCCGCCGCGAATGGCCCAGAACAGGTCTTCGTTCTCGTCGGCGCTGGCGCGCAGGAACCGGCCGTCGGCGGTGACCACGTCGGCGGAAAGCAGATTGTCCACCGTCAGCCCGTATTTGCGGGTCAGCCAGCCGAATCCGCCGCCCAGCGTCAGCCCGGCGATGCCAGTGGTCGAGTTGATGCCGACCGGCACGGCCAGCCCGAAGGCCTGCGTCTCGCGGTCGAGATCGCCCAGCGTGGCGCCAGGGGCCACCCGCGCGGTCCGGCTGACCGGGTCGACATGGACGAAGCGCAACGCGCCGAGGTCGATCAGCAGGCCGCCATCGCACAGGGAATTGCCGGCGATGTTGTGACCGCCGCCGCGCACCGAGACCAGCAGCCCGTTCTCCCGCGCGAAGCGCACCGCCTGCATGACGTCGGCGGCGCCGGCGCAGCGGGCGATCAGGCCGGGCCGGCGGTCGATCATGGCGTTCCAGATCGTCCGGGCCTCGTCGTAGCCCGGCGACTGCGGGGTCAGCAGCGGGCCGCGCAGACGGGCGGCAAGATCGTTGACGGCATCCTCGGAAAGAGTCGCGTCCCGCCGGTCGGCGGTGCGAAGCGTGAACTCGCCCATCAAGCACCTCCCACGTCAAAGCAGCAATTTTCGCGAATATCCGGAGCGGATTGGCGCAACAAGGGTAAAGTTTCACCCCTGTACAGGCCATCCGGGAAAGGACTCCCTCCGGTGTTCTTCCGGACGGAGCCACCCCTCAATTCGGTGTTCGCGCGGCTTTGACGGTGGGAGGCGGTGGATCAGCCGCCTTGGCTGCGAATCCAGGCGGCGGTGGCGCTGTCCATGGTGTTCTTGTGGTTGATGAACCACTCCGGCACGACCTCGGTCAGATAGCCGCGGACCAGCGCCAGATTGCCGGCGGCCATGCGCTTGGCAATGCCTTCCAGCTCCAGCCGGACGCGGTTGTGCTCGTGAACGTGGATGGGCGTCGGCGGGAAGCCGTACTGGTGCATCAGCTCCTCCTCGCGGGCCAGATGGTCGCGGAGGTGCTGGGCGAAGGCGGTGAAATGGGCGGGCAGGTCGGCGTCCGACGCCTTGGCGGCTTCGGCCAGAAGCTCAATCGTTTCCTTGTGGTCGGCGTCGATGATGGCGTTGCCGACTTCCAGGGACGGGCTCCAGGCGGGGATCGAGAGGGTGGGCATGGTGCTCTCCGAAGGGATCGTTGAAGGCACCATACCCATCCTGCGATTATGGATTCTTGACGTTCGTCAAGAAAACCCGGTGGGAAACTCCCGTCAGGGCTGATTTTCCAGCTCGTCAACAAAGCCGCGGATGACGTTCAGCCCCTTCTGCCAGAAGGCCGGGTCGCTGGCGTCCAGACCGAAGGGGGCCAGAAGCTCCTGGTGGCGCAGCGTGCCGCCCGCCGACAGCATCGCCAGATACTTCTCCGCGAAGCCCTTCTCCGACTCCTGGTAGACCGCGTAGAGCGAGTTCACCAGGCAGTCGCCGAAGGCGTAGGCGTAGACGTAGAAGGGCGAGTGGATGAAGTGCGGGATGTAGGACCAGTAGTTGCGGTAGCCCTCGTCGAAGCGCAGCGCCGGGCCGAGGCTTTCGGTCTGCACCGCCATCCAGATCTCGCCCAGCCGTTCCGCCGTCAGTTCGCCCTCGCGGCGCTCGGTGTGGACGCGGCGCTCGAAGTCGAAGAAGGCGATCTGGCGGACCACCGTGTTCAGCATGTCCTCGACCTTGGAGGCCAGCATGATCTTGCGGCGCTTCGGGTCGGTCTCGCGGTCGAGCAGGGCGCGGAAGGTCAGCATCTCGCCAAACACCGACGCGGTCTCGGCCAGGGTCAGCGGCGTGTCGGACAGCAGATGCCCCTGGCCGCCGGCCAGGATCTGGTGCACGCCGTGGCCCAGCTCATGCGCGAGCGTCATGACGTCGCGCGTCTTGCCCTGGTAGTTGACCAGCAGATAGGGGTGGACGCTGGGCACCGTGGGGTGGGCGAAGGCGCCCGGCGCCTTGCCGGGGCGCACCGGCGCGTCGATCCAGGCGTTGTCGAAGAAGCGCTTGCCGAGATCCCCGAGATCCGGGGAGAAGCGGCTGTAGGCGCCCAGGACCAGATCGCGCGCCTCGTCCCAGCGGATGCTGCGGTCGGCGTCGTCGGGCAGCGGCGCGTTGCGGTCCCAGTAATCCAGATGGTCCTGGCCGAACCACTTGGCCTTCATCGCGTAGTAGCGGTGGGACAGGGCCGGGTAGGCGTCCTTCACCGCCGCGGCCAGCGCGTCCACGACCTCGTCCTCGACGCGGTTGGACAGGTTGCGGGCCGACGTCGGCGCCTTGTAGTTGCGCCACTTGTCGTCGATCTCCTTGTCCTTGGCCAGCGTGTTGGTGACCAGCGCGAACAGGCGGATGTTGTCGCCCATCACCCGGCCGATCACCGCCCCGGCCTCCTTGCGGACCTCCGGACGGCGGTCGGACAGGCGGTTCAGCGCCTCGGCGCAGGTCAGCTCCTTCCCGCCGATGGGGAAGCGCAAGCTGGCGATGGTCTCGTCGAACAGGCGGTTCCAGGCGGCGCGCCCGACCACATGCTTCTCATGGAGCAGGCGTTCGACCTCGTCGGAGAGCTGGTGCTCGCGGAAGAGGCGGACGTCGCGCAGCCAGGGGGCGTAGCGGGCGAGGTCCTTCGACGCCGTCAGCTTGGCGTCCAGCACCTTGTCGTCCAGCCGGTTGATCTCCAGCGTGAAGAAGACGAGGTGGGTGGAGATGCCGTTCACCCGCTCCTGCGCCGACTGGTAGAACTTGGCGATGGCCGGGTCGGTCATGTTGCCGTTGTAGACCAGCCCGGCGTAGGACATCACCCGCGACAGCACCTCGTCGATGTGCTCGTACGCGCGGATGGCGGCGGCGAAGGCGTTGCCGTCCAGCCCGGCCAGCTTGGTCGCGTATTGTTCGTAGAAGTCCTTGGACGCGCTCTCCATCCGCTCCAGGTCGGCCTTCAGCTCCGGCGAGTCCATGCCCGGATAGAGGTCGGTCAGGTCCCAGGAGGGCAGGGCGCCGAGGTCCGGGCCGTCCCCGGTGGCGGCCAGAGCGGTGTCGGGCATGGTGGTCTGGGGAGCGCCAGGGAAATTGCCAATCGGGTGCCGGGTGGCGCTGCGGGTCATCTGTCCCTCCGTTCTGGGCTTTGGCCGTTCTGAACTTTGGAACCGGATATAAGCGCAGCGCGGGTTCGGGGGAAGGCTGCGCTGCGGCGCCCGCTCAGGGAGCCTGGCTTTCCTGCGCCCGGCGGATCGCCGCCTCCACGCATTGCAGGTGCAGCTTCTTGCGGGCGAGCTGGCGGGTCCGCCGCTCCTCAAGATCGGTGGTGGGCATCGCCTCGATGGCGCAGCCGCGCCAGCCGTTGGCATCCAGCGCGCGGGCGACCTCCGCATAGCCGAAATAGCCCTTGTCCGGCTGCTCCCACGGCGCGCGGAAATCGGCGCGGCGCAGGACGAAGCGGTTGGACTGGCTGGACCCGCCGAGACTGGTCAGCCGGGCCACGATCAGCCGTTCGCCGTTCGGGTGGATGACGGTCAGGATCGGGCGGATGCCGAAGACGGGCGGGTCGCTGCTCATGGCGACATGCATAGCGTTCCGGCGCTGGTTAGGCCAGCAACAATGGCCAGCAATAACTGGATGCGATGCCGATATCCGCGTCGGTCGATTTTCGCTCGGATGGGCATCCACTCTTAATGAAGAATAAGCCAAGAGTGACCGCAGGATTGTCGAATAACATACCGCAGTATGATTGTTCTAGTTGGTGCGGAGATTGGCTGTCTGATAGGTCATCATTGCTTTATATGTTGCCTTGTCCGCAATCGTGATAGGCGGCATCATCGGTCCTTAGGGTGAAACGGAGAGAGCATTATGGCGCTAGGAGCATGGCTGCGCGCGTCGCTGGTGGTGGCGATCATCGGGCTATCGACCCTTTTGTCGGGGCATGCCTCGGCGCTGTCACCGATTAAGTATCGTTGGGACGAACTGCCGGGCGATGCCTTCAACGCCCAGGGCAGTGCGCTAAAGGCGAGCGTTTACGTATCCGTGGGCGCGCGGGTGCGGGGCAAGGCTCCGCTTCTGGTCCTTCTTCACGGCTGCGAGCAGGATGCGTCGTCCTTCTTCACGGATTCTGGATGGATGGACATAGCTGACCGCTACGGCCTCATCGTCCTGCTGCCGGAGCAGCAGCACAATCCCTTTGCCATGGTCGGAGGTGCCTCACGCTATGGCAACCCCCTCGGCTGCTTCAATTTCGCCGACCGCCTGACCAGTCCGCTGAAGGGCGGTGTCCCACGGGAGGCGGGGGCTATCGTCTCCATGGTCGACGCGGTGCGCGCGGGCAAGGGGCTTGACCGCGACGGTCCCCGAATCGAGGACGGGCGTGTCTATGTCACCGGCCTGTCGGCAGGGGCGGGCATGGCGGCGACCTTGCTGGCCGACTTCCCGCAGGTCTTCTCGGGCGGAGCGCTCTTCGCGGGCGTTCCGGCGCTATGCGCGCAGAGCATGCAGTCGGCCGCGTCGCTCTGCGGCATCTCGGTTATGCGCGGCTGCGCCGAGGTGAAGGCGCGCTCCGGCGGCTATGACAGCCGCGAATGGACGAAGGCGGTCCAGCGCTCCCAGCACCCCGCCGGGCGTCCGCGCGTGCTGATCGTCCAGGGGACGGCCGACTGCACCGTGGACCCGCAGAATGCCCTCTACCTGACCAACCAGTGGACGGCCTTCCACGGCTTGAAGGCAAATTCTCCGGTGGTCATCGGGCAGGAGCCGTCCTGGCCGGAGCGCGCCGTGCGGCAGGGCTACGCCCCGGCGGGCGCCAACGCCCTGTGGGTGGAGACGGTGCTGCTGAAGGACGTCGGCCACGTCATGCCCATCGACACCCACAACCCGCAGCGCCCCTGCGGGCGGGTGCGGGTGTCGGAGACGAAGACCTACATCGAGGATGTCGGCTTCTGCGGCGCGGCGCTGGCCGCCGAGTTCCTGCAACTGGAACAGTAACTCCCGCCGAAGGAGCAGCGGGCGGGTCCGGTACGCACCAAAGTGGTGCGACAGCCCGCCGCACCTTCCGGAATGCCGTTTGCCAAACGATGCAGATTTGACGCAGATTGGGGTCGCTGCGTGAACGTTCATTGCGCGGCTGCGGAGAAACGCGAACCAAACAAAATATAAGGGACGCCCCCATGAGCCAAAGCTCGGCCGATCGCTACAACCAGATCCATGCCCGCTCCCTGTCCGATCCCGACGGATTCTGGGGCGAGGCGGCGGAAGACATCACCTGGATCAAGCGCTGGGACAAGGTGCTGGACGACAGCAACGCGCCCTTCTACCGCTGGTTCACCGGCGGCGTCCTGAACACCTGCTACAACGCCGTCGACCGTCATGTGGAGGCCGGACGCGGCGCCCAGGCGGCGATCATCTACGACAGCCCGGTCACCAAGACCGTCCAGACCATCACCTACGCCGAGCTTCAGGATCAGGTTGCCCGCTTCGCCGGCGCGCTGCGCGCCCAAGGCGTGGAGAAGGGCGACCGCGTCATCCTCTACATGCCGATGATCCCGCAGTCGCTGGTCGCCATGCTGGCCTGCGCGCGTCTCGGCGCCGTGCATTCGGTGGTGTTCGGCGGCTTCGCCCCGCACGAATTGGCGACCCGCATCAACGACTCCCGGCCGAAGGCCATCGTCTCGGCCTCCTGCGGCATCGAGCCGAACCGCGTCGTCAAGTACAAGCCGATGCTCGACGCCGCCATCGAGCAGGCGGAGCACAAGCCGTCCAGCGTCATCGTCTTCCAGCGCCCGCAGGAGACCGCGACCCTGGTCGAGGGCCGCGACGTGGACTGGGCGGAGGCCGTCGCCAAGGCCGAACCGGCGGAGTGCGTGCCGGTCGCCGCGACCGACCCGCTCTACATCCTCTACACGTCGGGCACCACGGGCCAGCCGAAGGGCGTCATCCGCGACAACGGCGGCCACGCCGTGGCGCTGAAATGGACGATGAAGAACATCTACAACGTCGAGCCGGGCGAGGTGTACTGGGCGGCGTCGGACGTGGGCTGGGTCGTCGGCCATTCCTACATCGTCTACGGTCCGCTGCTGCACGGCTGCACCACGGTGGTGTTCGAGGGCAAGCCGGTGGGCACGCCGGACGCCGGCACCTTCTGGCGGGTGATCGAGCAGCACAAGATCGGCACGCTGTTCACCGCCCCGACCGCCTTCCGCGCCATCAAGCGCGAGGACCCCAACGCCGAGTTGCTGAAGAAGTACGACCTGTCGCACTTCCGCGCCCTGTTCCTGGCCGGCGAGCGGTCGGACCCCGACACGCTGCATTGGGCCGAGGACAATCTGAACGTCCCGGTCATCGACCACTGGTGGCAGACCGAGACCGGCTGGGCGATCTCCGGCAACCCGCTGGGCGTGCAGCTCTTCCCGATCAAGTACGGCTCGGCCACCCGCCCGATGCCGGGCTGGGACGTGCGGATCCTGAACGCCGAGAACCAGGAGGTGCCGCGCGGCGACATCGGCGCCATCTGCGTGAAGCTGCCGCTGCCCCCGGGCACGCTGCCGACGCTGTGGAACGCCGACGACCGCTACAGGAAGTCGTACCTGTCCGATTACCCCGGCTACTACCAGACCGGTGACGCGGGCTTCATCGACGATGACGGCTACGTCTACATCATGGCCCGCACTGACGACATCATCAACGTCGCCGGCCACCGCCTGTCCACCGGCGGCATGGAGGAGGTTCTGGCCAGCCACAAGGACGTGGCGGAATGCGCGGTGATCGGCGTCGCCGACGACCTGAAGGGGCAGGTGCCGCTGGGCTTCCTCTGCCTGAAGGCCGGCGTGACCCGCCCGCACGAGGAGATCGTCAAGGAGGTGGTGCAGCTGGTGCGCGAGCAGATCGGCCCGGTCGCCGACTTCAAGCGCGCCGTGGTGGTGGAGCGCCTGCCGAAGACCCGCTCCGGCAAGATCCTGCGCGGCACCATGCAGAAGATCGCCGACAACCAGGACTACAAGACGCCGGCGACCATCGACGATCCGGGCATCCTGCCGGAGATCGCCGAGGCGCTGCAGTCGCTCGGCTACGCCAAGGCGCATCAGGTCGGTTGATTGGTCCCGCGTTCGGTTCCCCTCCCCAGGCGCGTCCGGGGGAGGGGATTTCTTTTTCGGCTAAGCCTTGTCCAGCGCGGCCAGGGAATCGTCCAGCTCGTCCAGCCGGGCCTGTTCGGCCTCCAACTCCGCCAGGGCGCGGCGGGCGTTGGCGATGTCGAGGTCGAGCTGGTCGCGCCGCCGCCGGATCAGCTCCTCCAGAGGGGTCAGTTCCTCCATGGCCAGCGCCTGGGCGATGGCCGCGTTGCTGCCGCCGCCCAGCGCCAGCCGCAGCATGCGCGTGGTCGGGCGAATCCCCTGGGCCTCCAAATGGCGGGCGGTGACCAGAATCTCGATGGTGTCGTGATGGCGTGCCATGGCCCCGCCCTTATGACGCAGTGCGGTGGATTGTGCCAAGCCGCGCGCCGGATCCGGGGGCTTATCCGCGCGCAGCGGCGATATGCCACAAGGCCGAGCATGGGGTGCGCTTTTCGGGCCCGCCGCGATTTCGCCGAATTTTTGCTGCACGGGCATCAAAGTCTGGAATAAACGATGAGCGGGGGGCGTTCATCCTGGCGTACCGGGTCCTTGCGAGGGGGCTCGGCCCTGGGAGGGCGCGCCACCCGTTCCTACCTGAAGGAGTGCCATGATCCGCCACCCGGCGGTCCGTGGAGCCTTCGAGGCAACAATCGGGTGCGCGGTTGAGCACGTTCGGGGTCGAGCTGGAAGTCCACATTGCGTCGCTGCGCCGCTACGCGCGCGCGTTGCTGCGCAACCGTTCGGATGCCGAGGATCTGGTGCAGGAGGCGTTGACGCGGGCGGTGGCGCGCGCCGACACCTTCAAGGCGGGGACGAACCTGCGGGCGTGGCTTTTCACCATCCTGCACAACGTCCATGTCAATCAGGTCCGCTCCAAGGCGTCGCGGCCCGACGAGGTCGATGTGGACAGCGTCGAGTCGAAGCTGGTGACGCCGGCCCGGCAGGAGGAACGTGTGGAGTTGCGCGAGATGATGCGCGCGCTCGACGACCTGCCGGAGGAACAGCGCAAGGTGCTGCTCCTCGTCGCGCTGGAGGGCCTGAAATACGAGGAGGTCGCCGAGACGCTCGGCGTGCCGATCGGGACCGTCATGTCGCGCCTCTCGCGGGCGCGCGAGGCGGTCAGGGCGAAGCTGGCGAACGAGGGCTCGGTGGCCCTCAGGCGGGTGAAGTGATGAACGCGCATTGCGTAACGGACGACGAACTGCACGCCTATGTGGATGGGCAACTGGCTCCGGAACGCCGGCTCTTCGTGGAGCGATGGCTGGCCGACGACCCGGATGCCGCCCGCCGGGCCGAGGACTACCGCGCCCAGGCCGCGCTGCTGCACGAACTCTTCGACCCCGTGCTGCGCGAGCCGGCCAGCGGCCCGGTCGAGGAACTGACGGGCAAGCTGCGCGGGCGGATGCCCGGCAACGACAACGCCGCCCCCTGGCACGCCCGCCATTGGGTGCGCATGGCTGCGGCGGTGATGCTGATCATCGGCGGTGCCGGCGGCGGCTGGCTGGGCCGCGGCGCGGTGGACCAGTCGCCGGTCGTCCAGCAGCGCCAGACGCTCCAGACCTTCGCCGAGGAGGCCACCCAGGCCCACCGCTTCTACACCTCCGACGAGCGCTTCCAGGTCGAGCTCGGCGCCGACAACCAGGATGAGCTGAACAGCTGGCTGTCCAAGCGCGTCGGCCGCGACGTGTTCGGCCCCGACCTCGGCAAGGTCGGCCTGCGCCTGATCGGCGGCCGGTCGCTGCCCACCGAGCTGGGGGCCGGCGCCCAGTACATGTACGTGAACGAGGCGAACAAGCGCGTCACCCTGTTCGTCGGCGCCCCGCGCTCCGGCAACCCGGCCAAGTTCGGCTTCTCGCAGAACGGCGACGTGGCGACCATCTATTGGGTGGAAGGGCCGTTGGCCTACGCGCTGGCCGGCCGGATGTCCAAGGAGGACCTGCTGCGCGTCGCCGAGGCCGTCTACAACGACGTCAAGGCCGGCCCGCGCCGCCCCGAGCCGCAGCAGCAGGACCAGCAGCCCCAGCAGCAACAGGAGCAGCAGCCCCAGCAACAGCAGCAGGACCAGCCGCCGGCCGGGGTCCAGCCGATCAGCGACACGCACAAGCCGAAGGACAGCTGAGGCGGGGAGTGACGTGATTTGCGAGGGGCGACCGCCACCCCTCGCGCACTCCGCCAAAGGGTGGCGTGGCTCCTGAACCCAAAGGGTTGAAACAGCTCTCCTCTCTTCGTTTTCCAGTTTGCCCCCAGCCTGCCACCGCTCCACAATGCACCCGTGACGGCGTGGATCATGGGGCATGCGGGACTGGTTCTTCATCGGCGACAGCCACGTGCAATCCTTCGAGATCGCCGCGACGATCCACCTGCTCAACCGGCCGGCGCGCTGTCTGCTGGTTCCCGGGGCGACCTCGGTTGGGCTGCGCAACCCGGAAAGCCGGACTCATGCGGTCGCTCTCTTCAAGGACGCCTTGCTGCCCGCCGATCCGAAAGCCATTCCGGTGATCCAGCTTGGCGAGGTCGATTGTGGATTCGTCATCTGGTGGCGGGCGCAGAGGCACGGCGACTGCGTCGAGCGGCAGCTGGAGGAGTCGGTGGCCGCCTGCGCCGCCTTCGTGGACGATCTGCTGGAGGGCGGCTATCCCACGCTGGTGCTGACCGGAGCGGTGCTGCCGACCATCCGGGACGGCGAGACCCGCGGCAAGGTGGCGCGTGCCCGGCATGAGGTCACCGCCACGCTGCGCCAGCGCACCGAGCTGACCCACCGCTACAACGCCCGCCTGCGCGACGCGGCGGCGGCGCGCGGCTTGCCCTTCATCGACATCACGCCGCGCATCACCGACCCGGAGAGCGGGCTGGTCGCCGAGGCGTTCCGCAGCCCGAATCCCGGCGACCACCACCTCCACCCCATCCGCGCCGCCGAGGTCTGGGCGGAGGCCTTGAACGCGCTGGACCTGCGGTCATGACCGACGCGCTGGACTTCCTCCGCGCGGGTGCTACCGCGCTCCAGCGGGGTGACCGGGCAGGGGCGGAACGCCAAGTGGTCCGTGCGCTGGCGCTGGTCCCCGGCCACGGCGAAGCCTGGAACATCCTCGGCGTGCTGGCCGTCTCCGCGGGCGATCCCGCGGGAGGCGAGGCGCGCTTCCGCCGGGCGTCGGCCTGCGCGCCGGAGAACCCCGCCTACGCGCGCAGCCAAGCGGAATGCCTGAAACGCCAGGGATGGGCGGACCGGGCGGCGCCTCTGCTGGCCGGCGCCGTGCGCCGCGGCGCGTTGTCGCCGGATCTCGCCTGCGATCTTGCGGACCTGCGGCTGGGGGCGCGGGATGTTGCCGCCGCTACGGCGCTCTACCGGCTGGCGCTGACGCTGGCCCCCGGCCACGCCCGCAGTCAGAACAATCTGGCGGAGGCGCTGGGCAAGGCGGAACGGGCGGACGCAACGGCCGACGCCTTGGTCCGGCTGGCGGTGCTGCGCGGGACGGCGACCGCCTGGGGGGCGGCGGGGGCGGCACTTCTGGCGGCGTGGCGGCAGGATGAGGCGCGGACCGCCCTGCGCCGGGCCACGGCGCTCGACCCGGCCGCGGCCGAGCATTGGGTCAATCTGGGCTTTGCCGGGTTGGGCCGGCACGCGGTGGTTCCGGTGGAGGCCGCCTTCGACCACGCTTTGCGTCTGTCGCCGGGGATGGATGCGGCGCGGGCGGGGCGCGGGACGCTGCGCATGCTCACCGGGCGCCTGCGCGACGGGGCGGCGGATTACGAGGCGCGGCTGAGCCTGCCCAGCTTTGTGCCGTCGCGGTCCTACGGCCGGCCGGTCTGGGACGGCCAAGTCCAGTCGGGCAAAACGCTGTTGATCCACGCCGACCGTGGCTATGGCGACGCCATCCAGTTCATTCGTTACGCCCCTCTGCTGCGGGCGCAGGGCATGCGCGTGGTCTTTCATGGGCCGGACGGTTTGCTCGACCTCTTCCGCGCGTCGGAGTTGGTGGACGAGCTGTCCGGCCTCGACGGGCCGCCGCCGGCCCACGACGTCCACATCCCCATCATGAGCCTGATCCATCGCATGGGCACCGATCTGGACAGCGTGCCTGCCGTCGTTCCCTATCTGCGGGCGCCCGGTGCGGCGGCGCGGCGCTGGACGGACCGGTTGGCCGGCGTGAGCGGGGTAAAGGCCGGGCTGGTCTGGCACGGCTCGGTCGCCTTTCCCTATCACCGCCAGCGTTCCCCCGGGCTGGAGGCGGTCCTGCCGCTGACCGGCATTCCCGGCGTGACGGCGGTTCTGCTCCAGGTCGCCAACGGGCGTTCGGACCTGGAGCGCCTCCGCCCGCTCGGCCCGGTTCTCGACCTCGGATTGGAACTGCGCGATTTCGCGGACACCGCCGCGGCAATCCAGGCGCTGGACATCGTGATCAGCCCCTGCACCGCCGTGGCCCACCTCGCTGGGGCGCTGGGGAAGCCGGTGGCGGTGCTGCTCGACCAGGGGGCGGAGTGGCGCTGGATGCATGGGCGGACGGATTCGCCCTGGTACCCGACGGCCCACCTCTACCGCCAATCCGTGTTCGGCGACTGGACGGAGCCGGTGGAGCGGTTGCGCCGCGATCTGGCCGCCATGGCCACACCGTGAACACCGTCCCCGCGCCGCCTGAGGAGGCGCGGGGACGGTGGCAACTCACTCCGCCGCCATCGGCTGCGGGGCGGCGGGCTGGCGGAAGCCGTCGAGCAGGGCGGCTTCCTTCGCCTTGGCCGCCGCGACGTTGCGGGCCTTCACCGGGCCATAGCCGCGCATCTCCTGCGGCAGGCGGGCGATCTCCACCGCCGTGGCGTGGTTGTCGCGGGTCAGGCCGTGCAGGATCTCGCCCATGATGGCCTCGTAGTCGGCGATCAGGCGGCGCTCCATGCGGCGCTCGGCCAGCCAGCCGAACGGGTCGAGCGGGCTGCCGCGCAGGCGCTTGCCCTTGGCGAGCAGGCGCAGGGCCTTCAGCATCCACGGGCCGAAGCGCTTCTTCTTCGGCTCGCCGCCATCCTCGCCGGTCTCGCCCATCACCGGCGGGGCCATGTGGAAGACCAGCTTGTAGTCGCCCTCGAACATCCGCCCGACCTGCTCGACGAAGCCGGTGTCGGTGTAGAGCCGGGCCACCTCATACTCGTCCTTGTAGGCGAGCAGCTTGAAGTAGCCCTTGGCCACGGCCTCGGTCAGGGCGGTGGAGCCGGGGAGCCTCTGGCCCTCGACGCGCCGCGTCCAGTCGACCAGCGCGTGGTAGCGGCTGGCGTAGGCCGCGTCCTGATAATCGGTCAGGAAGGCGGTGCGGCGGGCGACGGCCTCGTCCAGGCTGGCCGAGGGGCGGCGCTGGTCGAGGATGAACAGGTCGTGTGCGGCCGCCTGCTCCTGCGGCGGGTTGGCGGCGGCCTCCACCGCGGCCAGATCGACGGCGGCGCGGCGGCCCCAGTTGAAGGCGTCGGTGTTCATCTTCACCGCCACGCCGTTCAGCTCGATGGCCTTCAGGATGGCCTCGGCGGTGATCGGGATCAGTCCCTTCTGCCACGCGTAGCCCATCAGGAAGGGGTTGGTGGCGATGCTGTCGCCCATCAGCGCGGTCGCCAGCTTGGTCGCGTCGAAGGCGTTCACCGCCCCCTCGCCGCAGGCCTTGCGGATGTCGGCCACCAGATCGCGGACCGGCACCGTGAAATCCGGCTTCTTCAGGAAGTCCACGGTGATGGTGTCGTGGGTGTTGATGACCGCGCGGGTGTGGCCGTGCGCCATCTTCGACAGGGCGTCGCCCGCCCCGGCGACGATCAGGTCGCAGCCCACGACCGCGTCGGCTCCGCCCGCCGCGATGCGGACGGAATGGATGTCCTCCGGCGTTGCGGCGATGCGGATGTGGCTGGTCACAGCACCGCCCTTCTGGGCGAGGCCGGTCATGTCGAGCACGCCGACGCCCTTGCCCTCGATGTGGGCGGCCATGCCGAGCAGGGCGCCGATGGTCACCACGCCGGTGCCGCCGACGCCGGTGACGTAGATGCCCCAGGGCCGGTCGAGCGCGGGCAGGGTGGGGGTGCGCAGGTCGGACGGGTCGGCCCCGGCCATCGCCGCGCCCGCCTTCGCTTCGACCGGTTTCGGCTTGCGGAGCTGGCCGCCCTCCACCGTCACGAAGCTGGGGCAGAAACCCTTGGTGCAGGAATAGTCCTTGTTGCAGCTCGACTGGTCGATCTGGCGCTTGCGCCCGAACTCGGTCTCCAGCGGCACCACCGACACGCAGGAGGACTTGACCGAACAGTCGCCGCAGCCTTCGCAGACCAGCTCGTTGATGATGACGCGCTTGGCCGGGTCGACCATCTTGCCGCGCTTGCGGCGGCGGCGCTTCTCGGTGGCGCAGGTCTGGTCGTAGATCAGGGCGGTGACGCCGGGCACCTCGCGCATCTCCTTCTGCACGCGCTCCAGGTCGTCGCGGTGTTCGACGCTGGTGTATTGCGGCAGGCCGTCGCCGATGCCGTACTTCTCCGGCTCGTCGGAGACGACGACGATGCGGCCCACGCCCTCGGCGCGGAGCTGGTTGGCGAGCGACTGGACGGTCAGGGTGCCGTCCACCGGCTGGCCGCCGGTCATCGCCACGGCGTCGTTGAACAGGATCTTGTAGGTGATGTTGGCCTTCGCCGCGATGGCCTGCCGGATCGCCAGGATGCCGGAATGGTAGTAGGTGCCGTCGCCGAGGTTGGCGAAGATGTGCTTCTCCTCGGTGAAGGGCGCCTGGCCGACCCAAGGCACGCCCTCGCCGCCCATCTGGGTGAAGGTGTCGGTCTTGCGGTCGAGCCAGGTCGCCATGTAGTGGCAGCCGATGCCGCCCAGCGCGCGGCTGCCCTCCGGCACATGGGTGGAGGTGTTGTGCGGGCAGCCGGAGCAGAAGGTCGGCTTGCGGATGACGCGGGCCTGATGGGCCTTCTGCTTTTCCTGGGCGTCGAGGAAGGCGACGCGGCGCTTCAGGTTCTCGTTGTCGACGAAGCGCTCCAGCCGGCGGCCGATGACCACGGCGATCTGCGCGGGCGACAGCTCGCCGGCGGAGGGGAGGATCCACTCGCCGTGCTCGTCGAACTTGCCGACCACCTTCGGGCGGACGTCGGGGTGCCAGTTGTAGAGCTGCTCCTTCAGCTGGTTCTCGATGACCGCGCGCTTCTCCTCGACCACGACGATCTCGTCGAGCCCCTCGGCGAAGTGGCGCACGCCGTCGCGCTCCAGCGGCCAGGGCATGCCGACCTTGTAGACGGTCAGGCCCCAGTCGGCGGCCATCGCCTCGGTGATGCCCAACTCGTCGAAGGCCTGCCGGACGTCCAGATAGCTCTTGCCGGTGGTGACGATGCCGAAGCGCGGGCGGGGGGAGGACACCATCACCTTGTCCAGCCGGTTGGCACGGGCGAACGCCAGGGCGGCGTACAGCTTGTGCTTCATCAGCCGGTATTCCTGCTCCAGCGGCGGGTCGGGCCAGCGGATGTTCAGGCCGCCCGGCGGCATCGGGAAATCGGCAGGGACGATCGGGCTGACGCGGTGCGGGTCGATGGTCACCGAGGCCGAGGTGTCCACCGTCTCGGCGATCGTCTTCATGGCGATCCAGCAGCCGGAATACCGGCTCATCGCCCAGCCGATCAGGCCGTAATCCAGGATCTCCTGCACGCCCGACGGGTTCAGCACGGGGATCATCGCGTGCATGAAGGCGTGTTCGGACTGATGCGGGAAGGTGGAGGACTTGGCGTTGTGGTCGTCGCCGGTCAGCACCAGCACGCCGCCGTTGCGCGAGGTGCCGGCGGCGTTGGCGTGCTTGAACACGTCGCCCGAGCGGTCGACGCCCGGACCCTTGCCGTACCACATGGAATAAACGCCGTCGTACTTGGCGCCGGGGAACATGCCGACCTGCTGGCTGCCCCAGACGGCGGTGGCGCCCAGCTCCTCGTTCACGCCGGGCTGGAACTGGATGTGGTTCCTCTCCAGGAACTTGCGCGCGTTCCACAAATTCTGGTCGAAGCCGCCCAACGGCGACCCACGGTAACCCGAAATGAAACAGGCGGTGTTCAACCCGGCGGCAAGATCGCGCTGGCGCTGCATCATCGGAAGGCGCACCAGCGCCTGGGTTCCCGTCAGGTACACGCGCCCTTGTTCAAGCGCGTACTTGTCGTCAAGGGTCACGGTTGCGAGTGCCATTGTTCCATCCCCTTTGTGGCGCCCTGAAAAGCGCTGTTCCGGGCGCGTTCGCCGCGCCGCTTGTTGTGTTTGTTCGACAAGCAAAAAGGTAACGAAGGCTGTCTTATTCGGCAACCGGCGCCGGGCCTCCTTCTGCAAAAAGCAAGGAACGGTCCGGCGCTCGCAGCGCTGTGAAACGGACGGGCGGGAATCGCCCTTCGGCGGGACATTCCCGCTCGCGCCCACAGGTGCGTCACCCTTGCCCCCACCCTAACCCTCCCCCGCTTCGCAGGGGAGGGAACTGCCGCCGCTTTCGCGGAAGGCACCCTCTCCCGCGTGAGCGGGGGAGGGTCGGGGAGGGGGCCTTCTTACCCGATATGGGAAGTCTTCAGGCGGGCGGCAGGGGAGGATGACCCGATGAATGGCCTGTCTCGCCCCCGTGGTCCGGCCCGCCGAAGGCGCCGTCCGGCCACAGAGCGGGGCCGTTGCCGTCGCGCAGGCTGAGGCTGCGCACCATGGCGCGCAGGGCGCCGATCATGACGCGCAGGGCGGCGGAGGCGTCCGCCCCGCCGCCGATGCTGATGATCCAGCGCAGGGCGTCCATGTGGGCCTGCACCGCCTCCTGGAAGCTCTCCCCGTCATGGTCCACCCAGGCGACGCAGGTGGACAGCGACGCGACGATGGCGGTGGCCGCAGTGTTGCCGGCGGCGGCCAACTGCAGGTCGGACACCGCGTGACGCAGCCGCGTGCCCAGCGCGTCGGGATAGGCCAGCGCCCTCTCCATCCGGTCGAGGGCCAGCACCAGCCGGACCATCTTCGGATCGGTCGAGCGCAGCGGACCCGTTCCTGCCCCCGTCCCGGACGGGCCGGGCAGGCGCGGCGGCGGCGGGGGGAGGCGCAGCGGGGCGGGGGCGGAGGAGATCGCCGGGCGGGCCGGCGCCGGGTGCGAGGGGGCGGGCGTGCTGTTGTTCGTCGGCTTCGCCGTGGCCGCTTCGCTCTGGGAACGGCCGCCCCGGCGTGGGTTGGTCAGCACGGTCTCGATGCGCCGGGCGATGGTGGCGGCGGAGGCCGGTTTGGCGAGGACGGTGTCCGCCCCGGCGTCCCAGGCGGCGCGCACGGTGGCGACGTCGGCGTTGGCGGTCAGCACGATGATCGGCAGATCGGGGCTGAGGCAGCTGGCGGAACCGCGCACCCAGCGGACGAGCTGCCCGCCGCCCACCGGTTCCATCACCCAATCGGTGACCATCAGGTCGTAGGGCTCCCGGCGCAGCAACTCCATCGCCTCCTGCCCGTTGGCGGCGGGGGCGACCTGACCGACGCCCCAGTGTTCCAGCATGTCCCGCAATGCCCGCAGCAGCAGCGGGTTGTTCTCGACGACCAGGATCTTCAGGTGGGTCGGGTAGCGGCGCGGCATGTCGGGTCCGAAGGTTCGGGAACGAAGCGTTACCGAATATCCGAACGCCGCCCTGGGATTTCAGGACGCGGAGACGTGTTAGCGCCAATCGGCGCACGACCGGGGGAGCCTTTTCGCCTCATGGAGTGCGCCTGGTCTTCGGCTCCCCCGTCCGGAGACTCGGTCGAGGTCCGGGGTGCCTCTAGCGGACCAGCGCGAGATCCTTCAGGACGGCCACCTCGTGGGCCTGCTCGTCCAGGCGGGCCTTCACGGCGTCGCCGATGGAGATCACCCCAGCGAGGTCGCCGGCCTCGTTGCAGACCGGCACATGGCGGTGGCGGCGCAGCGTCATCATCTGCATCACGTCCTTGATCGTGTCCTCCGGCCGGCAGGTCTTGACCTGACGGGTCATCAGGTCCTCCACCGGCATATCCAGCGCGTCGGCGCCATGCATCGCCACGGCGCGGACGATGTCACGCTCCGACAGGATGCCGGCCAGCCGGCCCCGACGGTCGCACACCACCAGGGCGCCGATGCGCCGGTCGGTCAGCGTGCGGGCGGCGGCCCGGATGGATTCGGACGGCAGGATCGATGCGACGGTATGGCCTTTGCGGTTCAGAACCTCGGAAACGACGGTCATGTCCACCCTCCCTCTTTCGGGTTGGCGAATCGGCGGGGTCCGATTCGAAATGAGCCTGGAGCGGCCGGCGGTTCCGGCAAGGGTGAAGCGGTATGGATCGGAAAATCGGTTTTGCCGTATTGCCGGGGCCGCTATGCATGGAAGCACGGCAATCGCTGAATTATGGACAGGGGGAAGGGAGCGCGCGCATGACCACCGAGCAGAAGGTTCTTCGCCTGTCCATCGCCGTCACGGTGCTGCTGGCGGGCGCCGGCATCCTGTTCGGCCTGCTCTCGGGCTCCTTCGCCATCGTCTTCGACGGCATCTATTCGCTGGTGGACGCCAGCATGACGATGGTGACGCTGCTGGTGTCCAACCTGATCGCCGCCTCGACCGCCACCTTATGCACGGGCGGCCCGCGCCGCGGCAAACTGGCCGAGCGCTTCACCATGGGCTTCTGGCACCTCGAACCGATGGTCCTCGGGCTGAACGCCACCCTGCTGATGGGGGCGGCGATCTACGCGCTCATCAACGCCGTGGGCAGCCTGATGACCGGCGGGCGCGATCTCGCCTTTGACCACGCGATCGTCTACGCGGCGGTGACCGTTCTGGTGGCGGCCGGCATGGCAATCTTCGCGACGCGGGCGAACCGGACGGTCCGCTCCGATTTCCTGGCGCTCGACGCGAAGTCCTGGATCATGTCGGCGGCGCTCACCGCGGCGCTGCTCGTCGCCTTCGTCTTCGGCCACCTGATCCAGGGCACCCGGCTTCAATGGATGTCGCCCTACATCGACCCGGCGGTGCTGGCCCTGGTCTGCCTGGTGGTCATCCCGATCCCGGTCGGCACGATGCGGCAGGCGCTGGCCGACGTCCTTCTGGTCACGCCCGCCGACCTCAAGCGGCACGTCGACGCCGTCGCGTCGGACATCGTGCGGCGCTACGGCTTCTCCTCTCACCGCGCCTATGTCGCGCGGGTGGGGCGGGGGCGGCAGATCGAGCTGTTCTTCATCGTCCCGCGCGGCTGGCCGCCGCGCACGCTGGAGGAGTGGGACAAAATCCGCGACGAGGTGGGTGCTGCGATCGGCGGCGAAGGTCCCGACCGGTGGCTCACCATCGCCTTCACCAGCGATCCGGAATGGGCGGAATGACGGCCGGCCCTGTGGACGGTCCGGGCCGTGTCTATTAGGGTATCCTTGATAAACGGAACGCGCGGCGCGGGCGGAGGGTGACGGGATGGCCGGCAATTGCTGTGGTGGTTCTTGCGGGAGTGGCGGGCGCCCGAACGGCGGACGGCCCAATGGAGGGCAACAGGCCGACTACCGCCGCACCCTGCGCATGGCGCTGCTCGTCAACGGGCTGATGGCCGCGGTCGCCCTGGCCGCGGGGCTGGAGACGCAGTCCATGGCCTTGCGGGCGAGCGCGCTGGATTTCCTGGCGGCTGCGACGACCCACGGCGTTGGCCTGTGGATGATCGGGCGGGGGCTGGAGTCCCGCGGCTGGGCGACGTTGGCACGGGGGCTGGCGTTGACCGTCCTCGGGCTGGGGGTGGTGGCCGTCACGGCGTGGAGCGCCTACGCCGGCACCGTTCCCGACGCGCCGGTGATGAGCCTCGTCGCGCTTCTCGGGATGGGGGCGAGCCTGTCGGTGGCGGTCCTGCTGTTCGCCGGACGGCGCGGCGGAGTGACGCTGCGCGCGGTCTGGCTGTGCGCCCGCAACGGCGTGCTGGCGAACGCGGCGGTGATGATGGCGGCGGCGGGCGCCTGGACGATGGAGCAGGGCTGGCCGGACCATCTGGTCGCCGCGGTCATCGCCGCCACCGTGCTGTCCGCCGCCGTCACGGCGCTGCGGCAGGCGGTGGCGGAACGCCGCGCGTGGCACGCGCCCGCCGACCCGACCGGGCTGGGCAAGGGGGCTTGACAGGACCGCATCCCTGTGGCGAACTCGACGCCATGAATTTCGCCGCTCCCTCCCTGTCGTGTCGTTGGTGGTGGCCCGTCTAACCGGGCCGGCCAGCCGACGCGCGTGAGCGCACAGAGTATCGAAAGGCCGCCCGGAGCTTCCGGGCGGCCTTTTTCCTGACCAGGGAATCCAGGTGTCGAGCAAGGGAACTCCGGGTGTCCGTCCGCCAACGGATCGACCACCGGAGACCCCACCATGTATCCCGCCGATCTCCTCGCTTCTCCCAGCCTCCTCGAACCGCTGTCTTTCCGGACGCGGGGCGGCGTCACCGTGACCCGGCGCGCCACGGCGCTCGACCCGCAGGGCGCTCTCGATCCGGTGATCGACGCGCTGGACCGCCGCCGCGGCCTGCTGCTGTCGAGCGGGGTGGAGGCGCCGGGCCGCTACCGCCTGCACGCGCTGGGCTTCACCGATCCGCCGCTGGCGCTCACCGCGCGCGGGCGGACGCTGCGCATCGACGCGCTGAACGCGCGGGGCCGGCTGCTGTTGCCAGCCGTCGCCGAGGCTCTGCGCGGCCTGGAGGCGCTGGCCGGGCTCGAGGAGGCGCCGTCGCGCGTCACCGCTCTGGTCCGCAAGCCGCAGCACCCCTTCCCGGAGGAGGAGCGGAGCCGCCAGCCCTCCGTCTTCTCGGTCCTGCGCGCGGTGCTGGCGCTGTTCGCTGCCCCCGACGATCCGCTGCTCGGGCTCTACGGGGCCTTCGCCTACGACCTCGCCTTCCAGTTCGAGCCGATCCGCCTGCGGCTGGAGCGGCCCGACGACCAGCGCGATCTGGTGCTGTACCTGCCGGACCGGCTCGTCGCGCTGGACCCCGCGATGGGCCTCGCACGGCTCGTCGAGTACGAGTTCGCCACGGCGGCGGGGAGTACGGAAGGGCTGGAGCGCGCCGGGCGCGACCACCCCTACCGCCCCGACACCAACACCGAGGCCGGCTGCGACCACGCGCCCGGCGCGTATCAGCGCGTCGTCGAGACCGCCAAGGCCGCCTTCCGCCGCGGCGACCTGTTCGAGGTGGTGCCGGGCCAGACCTTCGCCGAGCCCTGCGCCGACGCGCCCTCGGCGGTGTTCCGGCGGCTGCGCGCCGCCAACCCGGCGCCCTACGAGGCCCTCGTCAATCTCGGTCGGGGCGAGTTCCTCGTCGCCGCCAGCCCGGAGATGTACGTGCGGGTGGCGGGCGGTCGACTGGGCGGGCGGGTGGAAACCTGCCCGATCTCCGGCACCGTGGCGCGCGGGGCCGACGCGCTGGGCGACTCCTCGCAGATCCTGCGCCTGCTGACCTCGGCCAAGGACGCGGCGGAGCTGACCATGTGCACCGACGTCGACCGCAACGACAAGGCGCGGGTGTGCGAGCCGGGGTCCGTCCGGGTGATCGGCCGGCGGATGATCGAACTGTACTCCCGCCTGATCCACACGGTGGACCATGTGGAGGGGCGGCTGCGGCCCGGCCTGGACGCGCTGGACGCCTTCCTCACCCACACCTGGGCGGTGACGGTGACCGGGGCGCCGAAGCGCTGGGCCATGCAGTTCCTGGAGGATACGGAGCAGTCGCCGCGGCGCTGGTACGGCGGGGCCTTTGGTCGCCTGGGCTTCGACGGTGGGATGGACACCGGCCTGACCCTGCGCACCATCCGCATGGCCGAGGGCGTCGCTTGCGTGCGGGCCGGGGCGACCCTGCTGTCCGACAGCGATCCGGACGCGGAGGACGCCGAGTGCCGCCTGAAGGCCGCCGCCTTCCGCGACGCCATCCGCGGGACCACCGCGAATTTGCTTCCCACGATTCCGGCGGCTCCCTGTGGCGGGCGTGGCAAGCGGGTGCTGCTGGTGGATCACGACGACAGCTTCGTCCACACGCTGGCCGACTATCTGCGCCAGACCGGCGCGTCGGTGACGACGCTGCGTCACAGTCACGCACGGGCGGCGCTGGCGGAGCAGAGGCCGGATCTGGTCGTGCTGTCCCCCGGTCCGGGACGCCCGGCGGATTTCGACGTGGCCGGCACCATCGACGCGGCGCTGGCGCTCGGCCTGCCGGTGTTCGGAGTCTGTCTGGGCTTGCAGGGGATGGTGGAGCGGTTCGGCGGCGCGCTGGACGTGTTGCCGGAACCGGTCCACGGCAAGGCGACGGAGGTCCGGGTGCTGGGCGGCGCGCTGTTCGCCGGCCTGCCGGAGCGGATGAGGGTCGGGCGCTACCACTCGCTGGTGGCGCGGCGCGACCGGCTGCCGGCGGACCTGACGGTGACCGCGGAAACCGCCGACGGTCTGGTGATGGCCGTGGAGCACCGGCGGCTTCCGCTCGCCGCCGTGCAGTTCCACCCCGAGTCGATCCTGTCGCTCGACGGTGGGGCCGGTCTCGCCCTGCTGGGCAACGTGATGGACCGGCTGGCCGCCGGCGCCCTCGCGGACGCGGCGGCGTGAGGAAGGGGCCGGGGGTGGTTACTCCACCATCCCCAGCGCTTCCTTGTAGAGTTCCAGGATCGCTTCCTGCTCCTGGCGGTCGGCCTTGTCCATTTTGCGCAGCCGGATGATCTGGCGGATGATCTTGGTATCGAAGCCGGTGCCCTTGGCCTCGGAGTAGACCTCCTTGATGTCCTCCTGCAGGCCGCGCTTCTCCTCTTCCAGGCGCTCGATGCGCTCCACGAAGGATTTCAGGCGATCCGCCGCAATGCCGCCGACGTCGGACATGATAAGGGTAACCTCAAATTGGGTGCTTCCGGGGAATCCGGCGCGGACGATATCGGCGGGCGCCGTCGATGGCAAGCGACTCCCGGCGTCATCGGCGCGGATGCCACAGGCCACGGCCGGGTGTGCCCGGATAGTGGGATACGCCCACGACGACGAGCGCCGCCTCGGACCAACGCCTGATGCGAAAGACCGATGGCGGGACCGTGCGAAAGCGGCGACCTTGCACTTTCCGTTGCACGCGGGCGTGCCAACCCTCTCCGGGCTGTTGCGCCGCACCCATCACCGCTGGTAATACCATCGACGCTCAAGAGCTTCACAAAGTCACATAAATCCGGCATTGATGCCGACGGTCTAGGCTGATTGCACGCAAATCGGCCACTTGCGGCAGGGGAGATAAAGAACCATGAAAATCGCCATACCCAGGGAGCGGCGCGCGGGCGAGAATCGCGTCGCGGCGTCTCCGGAGACGGTCAAGAAACTCAAAGCCCTCAGCCTGGAAGTGGTCGTGGAGACCGGGGCCGGTCTGGGCTCGAACCTGCCGGACCGGGTGTATCAGGACGCCGGCGCGGAGATCGCGCCGGACGCCGCGTCGGCGCTGGCCGACGCCGACATCGTGCTGAAGGTGCAGCGCCCGCTGCTGGCCGGGGAGGGGGACCTCGACGAGCTGGCGCTGATCAAGCGCGGCGCGCTGCTGTTCGCCATCCTCAACCCCTACAACAGCCGCGACCACGTGGCCGCCTACGCCGCGGCCGGGGTGAACGCCTTCGCCATGGAGTTCATGCCGCGCATCACCCGGGCCCAGGTCATGGACGTGCTGTCCTCGCAGGCCAACCTCGCCGGCTACAAGGCGGTGGTGGACGCGGCCAGCGAGTATGGCCGGGCCTACCCGATGATGATGACCGCGGCGGGCACGGTGCCGCCGGCGCGCGCCTTCATCATGGGCGTCGGTGTCGCCGGCCTGCAGGCCATCGCCACGGCCAAGCGGCTGGGCGCCATCGTCTCGGCGACCGACGTGCGCCCGGCGGTCAAGGAGCAGGTGCAGTCGCTGGGCGGCAGCTTCGTCGCGGTGGAGAACGACGAGTTCAAGCAGGCCGAGACCGCGGGCGGCTACGCCAAGGAGATGTCGGACGACTACAAGCGCCAGCAGGCGGCGCTGGTGGCCGAGCACATCAAGAAGCAGGACATCGTCATCACCACGGCGCTGATCCCCGGGCGCAAGGCGCCGATCCTGGTGACGCGCGAGCATGTCGCCTCGATGAAGCCGGGCTCGGTGCTGATCGATCTGGCGGTGGAGCAGGGCGGCAACGTCGAGGGCTCGGAGCTGGGCAAGGTGGTCGTCACCGACAACGGGGTGAAGATCGTCGGCCACGCCAACTACCCCAGCCGCATCGCCGAGAGCGCTTCGCTCTTGTACGCCAAGAACCTGCTCGCTCTGCTGCAGTCGCTGCACGACAAGGAAAAGGGCGTCACGCTCAACTGGGACGACGAGATCGTGAAGGCCATCGCGCTCACCCGCGATGGGCAGGTCGTCCATCCCGCCTTCGCCGGCCAGACGGTCTAAAGGCCGGACGGAATTAGGGAGAGACACATGGATCAGACTCAATTGTCCAACCGCGTCGCTGAGCTGAAGGCCCAGCTCGCCGCGGCCAGCCAGCAGATCGACGCGCTCGCCGCCCAGGCCGCAGCACTCGGCCACGCCGCTCCCGTCGCGGACGCGGCGAGCCACGGCAACTTCTTCATCACCGGCCTGACGGTGTTCGTGCTGGCCTGCTTCGTCGGCTACTACGTGGTGTGGCGGGTGACGCCGGCGCTGCACTCGCCGCTGATGGCGGTGACCAACGCGGTGTCCTCGGTGATCATCGTCGGCGCCCTGATCGCCGCCGGCCCGGCCGGCTTCGGCTTCTCCAAGATCATGGGCTTCCTCGCCGTTATCCTGGCCAGCGTCAACATCTTCGGCGGCTTCCTGGTCACCCAGCGCATGCTGTCGATGTTCAAGAAGAAGGGCAAGTAACCATGGAAACCCTGTCCGCCCTTCTCTATCTGGTCGCCTCGGTCTGCTTCATCATGGCCCTGCGCGGCCTGTCCAGCCCGGAGACCTCCCGCCAGGGCAACTTCTTCGGCATGGCCGGCATGACCATCGCCGTGCTGACCACGCTGGCTCTGCCCATCGTCCAGTCCTACTGGATGATCGTGCTCGGCATCGCCATCGGCGGCGGCATCGGCTACGTCATCGCCAAGAAGATCGAGATGACCGC
>NZ_JACHYN010000022.1 GCF_014192915.1 Azospirillum sp. OGB3
GCCGCCAGGGCCAGACTGTCTTTTGTGTTCCCGACCCGTCGGCGCCTCGTTGGCGGCCACCGCGTCGGGAGGCGCTTTATATGCGGGGTATCCCGAGGGTGGCAAGCACTTTTTTCATCCCCCGGCGATTTTTTCCGCCGCTCACTCCCGATGCACATGACACCCTTTTCATTGGTCGACCCAAGTCGAAGGCGCCATAGTCGGGCGAACGGCTGGAGAGACTCTCAGCTTGGGCGCGGCAGTAATCAATGGTTCGTTAACCAAAATCCGGTAGGTTTGCAAAACGGCAGAAACTAGCCGCCAGCCGACCGCCGGGACCATTAGACACAGGTCCGACCGCCGCGATTGCGCTGAACCATTTTAAAAAGGCTGACAAGCGTGACATTGCTTCGCACGCCGACCTTGGTCGAAGCCCCGGGCGCCGGCCATCGTTCGTCCGAATCTTCGAACGATGCACTCTCCTCTCCCCTTCCCTCTCTTCCTGTTTCCGGCGTGCTGCGGGGCAGCGCGATGCCGGAACTGCTTCGGGACGAACTGCTGTCCGACCTCTTCGCGGACACCGCGCGGGCAATGCCGGAGCGGACCGCCATCCTGTTCGACGGGCGCCGCGTCAGCTATGGGGAACTGGAGGCTCGGGCGAACCGTGTCGCCAACGCGCTGCGCGCACGCGGCTTCGGTCCGGGGAGCTTCGTCGGCCTGTGGATGACGCGGTCGCTCGACCTGCATGTCGCCCTGCTCGGCATCCTGAAAGCCGGCGCAGCCTATCTGCCCTTCGACGCCGACGCGCCCGTCGAACGCGTGGCGGCCAGCCTTGCCGATTGCGCCGCGCCGGCCATCCTGGTGGACGCCGTGACCGCGTCCAAGGCGGTCGGGCTCGCGGTGCCCGCTTTGACGCTGGAGGCGTTGGCCTCGGACGATGAGCGTGCGCCCGACCTGCGCGCGGATGGGGTCACCCGCGATCATCCGGCTTACGCGATCTACACTTCGGGCTCGACCGGCAAGCCCAAGGGCATCGTCATCAGCCACGCCAACATCTGCCACTACCTGCGCGCCGCCAACAGCGTCTACGGGATCACCCGCGACGACGTTGCGTTCCAGGGCGCGTCGGTGGCCTTCGATCTGTCGCTGGAAGAGATCTTCGTTCCTTATCTGGTCGGTGCGACCCTCTGGGTGGCGAGCCGGCAGGTGCTGGACGAGGCCGACCGTCTGGCCGACGTTCTAAACGAAGCCGGCATCACCGTGCTGGACACCGTGCCGACTCTGCTCGCCATGCTGCCCAAAGACGTGCCCAGCCTTCGCGTCGTCATCCTGGGCGGCGAGGCCTGCCCGCCCGCGGTGGCCGCGCGCTGGTGCCGTCCGGGGCGGACGATCTTCAACAGCTATGGCCCGACCGAGGCGACCGTCGTCGCCACCGTGGCCGAGGTGCGCCCGGACGAGCCGGTCACCATCGGCCGGCCGATCCCGAACTACAGCTGCTATGTGGTGGACGAGGCGATGGCGCTGGTCGCCCCCGGCACCCAGGGCGAGTTGCTGATCGGCGGGCCGGGCGTTGCCCAGGGGTATCTGGGGCGCCCTGACCTGACCGCCGAGAAGTTCATTCGCAACAGCTTCGCCATCCACGGCAACGACCCGCTGCTCTACCGCTCGGGCGACGCGGTGAGCGTCGATCCGAACGGCAACCTGCTGTTCCACGGCCGCATCGACGATCAGGTGAAGATCCGCGGTTTCCGGCTGGAATTGGGCGAGATCGAGGCGAAGCTGACCGGGATGACCGGAGTGAGCCAGGCCACCGTCGTGCTGCGCAACGACAACGGGCTGGACCGGCTGGTCGCCTTCCTGGTGCCGCAGGCCGGCGCCGCGCTGGACAAGGCGGCGCTGCGCGACGGCTTGCGCGCCCGATTGCCGAGCTACATGGTGCCGTCGCATTTCGAGGTGACGGACCGCCTGCCCCGCCTGACTTCCGGCAAGGCCGACCGCAAGGCGTTGCAGGCCGCGCCGCTGACCGACGACGCCGGCCCCAGCGAGCAGGACGAGCCGCAGACCCCGACGGAGGCCGCCCTGCTGGAGGCGGCCAAGCGAGTCTTCCCCGGTCAGGCGGTGCCGCTGGAAGCCGACTTCTTCATGGATCTGGGCGGACATTCGCTGCTCGCCGCGCGGTTCGTGTCGGCGGTGCGGGAGACCCGGCATCTCGATGGGTTGACCCTGCAGGACGTCTACGGCGCCCGCAGCCTGCGCGCCATGGCCGAGCGGCTCGACGCCCGCGCCCCGCGCGGCGGCAACGGCGGAGGGGCGGAGCGCAAGGACCGCTCTTTCACGCCGCCACCCCTGCTCCGCCGTTTCCTCTGCGGCGCCGCGCAGGCGGCGGCCCTGCCCTTCATCCTGGCGCTGATGACGGCGCAGTGGCTCGGCGTCTTCGTCAGCTACATGCTGCTGTCCGGCGAGGACGCGAATTTCCTCCAGGAAGTCGCCACGCTGCTCGGCGTCTACATGGCCATCAACGTGGCCACGGTGGTGATCGCTGTTGCGGCCAAGTGGCTGGTCATCGGGCGGACGAAGCCTGGACGCTACCCGCTGTGGGGTGCCTATTATTACCGCTGGTGGCTGGCGCAGCGCTTCATCAGCCTCGTCCATCTGAAATGGTTCCAGGGCTCGCCGGTCATGCGGGTCCTCCTGCGCGCGCTTGGCGCCAAGGTGGGCGACGAGGCGCTGATCGGCGAGTTCGAGTCCGGGGCCATCGACCTCGTGACCATCGGCGCCGGCGCCTCGATCGGCGGCAAGGTGAAGCTGGCGAACGCCGAAGTGATCGGCAACGAGCTTGTCATCGGCGCGGTGGAGATCGGCGCCGACGCCTATGTCGGCACCTCCTGCGTCATCGGCATGGACGCGGTGGTCGGTCCCGGCACGGAACTGGCCGACCTGACCGCCTTGCCCGCCGGCGCCCGGACCGGCACCTATGAGCGTTGGGACGGCTCGCCGGCTCGCCGCATCGGCAGTGTCGACCGGGCGGAGCTGCCCGCCCCGGCGACCGCCGGACGGCTGCGCCGCGGGCTGAACGCCGCCTTCTACACGGCGATGCTGCTGGCCCTGCCGCCGATCTCGCTGATGCCCATCTTCCCGGCCTTCTACCTGTTCGACAATCTGGACGGGGTGCTGGGGTCGGTCTTCGGGGTCAGCTACCTCTATTACCTGCCGCTGATCGCCTGGCCGACCGCCATGGCGCTGGTCGCGGTGACGGTCTGCATGATCGCCGCCGTGCGCTGGATCGTCCTGCCGCGCGTCGAGGCCGGCACCTACTCGGTGCACAGCGGCTTCTATCTGCGCAAATGGATGGTGGCGCTGTCCACCGAGGTGATGCTCGACACGCTCAGCTCGCTCTATGCCACGGTCTACATGCGGGCGTGGTACCGCCTGATGGGCGCCAGGATCGGCAAGGATGCGGAGATCTCCACCAACCTCGCCGGGCGCTACGACCTCGTCGAGATCGGTGAGAAGTGCTTCATCGCCGACGAGGTGGTTCTGGGCGACGAGGACATCCGTCGCGGCTGGATGTTCCTGAAGCCGGTGAAGACCGAGGCGCGCGTGTTCGTCGGCAACGACGCGGTGGTTCCGGCGGGCGCTTGCATCCCCACCGGCTCGCTGATCGGCATCAAGTCGAAGCCGCCCGCCAACGAGGCGATGTCCGCCGGGGAGACGTGGTTCGGCAGCCCGCCGATCAAGCTGCCGGTGCGCCAGCGCTTCGACGGGGTCGGCGCCAACTGGACCTACGAACCGTCCAAGGCCCGCCGCCTGGGCCGCGCGGTGTTCGAGGCCTTCAGCCTGTCGATGCCGACGATGCTGTTCATCACCTTCGGCACGCTGGCGGTCGAGCTGTTCGCGCCGGCCATCCTGGAACAGCGCTACGGCGCCTTCCTGGCGCAGTTCCTGGCGGTCAGCGTCGCCATTCCGGTGGCCATGGTGGCGGTGGTGATCCTGGTGAAGTGGCTGCTGATGGGCCGCTACACGCCGACCGTCAAGCCGATGTGGTCCTGGTGGGCCATGAAGACGGAAGCGGTGGCGGTGCTCTATTGGGGCCTCGCCGGCAAGGTGCTGCTGGACCACCTGCGCGGCACGCCGATGCTGCCCTGGGTGCTGCGCCTGTTCGGCACCAAGTTCGGCAAGGGCGTCTTCATGGACACCACCGACATCACCGAGTTCGACTGTGTGTCGGTCGGCGACCACAGTGCGGTGAACGCGCTGTCGGCCCTGCAGACGCACCTCTACGAGGACCGCGTGATGAAGGTCGGCTGCGTGAAGGTCGGGCGCGGTGTCACCATCGGCGCGGGATCCACCGTGCTGTACGACACCAGCGTCGGCGATTACGCCCATCTCGGCCCGCTGACCCTGGTCATGAAGGGCGAGGAGATCCCGGCGCACACCGAATGGGCCGGCGCCCCGGCGGAGCCGGTGGTCGAAGGACAGACGGAGTTGAACGAACAGTTCAAGAGCGCTGCGTAAGCCCTTGTCCTTATTAACGTGTTGCGGCCCGGCATCCAGCGCTTCGGCAATGGGTCCGGGCCGCATCGTTTCCGGGGCGAGGTCAGACCCATTCCTTAACGCCGCAGGGCGTTCCGTTCCCGTTGTGCGGCGGGCGCAGGGGTGTATAACGGTGCGCGAGCGTGGCCCTGGCCCTTTTGCGCGCTGCTGCGCGCCGCATCGGGGCCTGTGACCCAAGAACAGGAAGGAAGCCCCCCGAATGCCCGATGACATCAGCCCCGCCCGCGGCGCCGCGACGCTGTTTCCGCTGGCCAAGGACGACACGACCTACCGCAAGCTGACCTCGGATCACGTCTCGGTCGTCGAGTTCGACGGCGAGCAGATCCTGAAGGTGGAGCCGGAGGGCCTGCGCCTGCTGGCCGAAGAGGCCTTCAAGGACATCAACCATCTGCTGCGTCCGGGGCATCTGGGCCAGATCCGCGCGATCCTCGACGATCCGGAAGCCTCGCCGAACGACAAGTTCGTGGCGCTGGACCTGCTGAAGAACGCCAACATCGCCGCCGCCGGCACGCTGCCGATGTGCCAGGACACCGGCACCGCCATCATCATGGGCAAGAAGGGCCGCCGCGTCTTCACCAAGGGCGGCGACGAGGCCGCGCTGTCGGAGGGCGCCCGCGACGCCTATCTGAAGCGCAACCTGCGCTACAGCCAGCTCGCCCCGATCTCCATGTACGAGGAGAAGAACACCCGCAACAACCTGCCGGGCCAGGTCGAGATCTACGCGGAGGGCGAGGACGCCTACAAGTTCCTGTTCATGGCCAAGGGCGGCGGGTCGGCCAACAAGACCTTCCTGCATCAGGCCACCCCGTCGGTGCTGGCGCCGGACCGGCTGCTGAAGTTCCTTGAGGACAAGATCCGCTACCTCGGCACATCGGCTTGCCCGCCCTACCACCTCGCCATCGTCATCGGCGGCCTGTCGGCAGAGCAGAATCTGAAGACGGTGAAGCTGGCCTCGGCCCGCTACCTCGATAATCTGCCAACCGAGGGCGGCGAGGACGCGCATGCCTTCCGCGACCTCGCCATGGAGGCCGAGGTGCACAAGCTGACCCAGACCATGGGCATCGGCGCGCAGTTCGGCGGCAAGTACTTCTGCCACGACGTCCGCGTCATCCGCCTGCCGCGCCACGGCGCCTCCATGCCGATCGGCGTGGGCGTGTCCTGCTCGGCCGACCGTCAGGCGGTGGGCAAGATCACCAAGGACGGCATCTTCCTGGAGCAGCTGGAGACCGATCCGGCCAAGTATCTGCCGGAGATCACCGACGGCGATCTGGCCGGCGAGGTCGTCAAGATCGATCTCAACCAGCCGATGAGCGAGATTCTCGCGACGCTGAAGCAGTATCCAATCCGCACCCGCCTGTCGCTGACCGGTCCGCTGATCGTCGCCCGCGACCTCGCCCACGCCAAGCTGCGCGCGCGGCTGGACGCCGGCGAGCCGCTGCCAGACTATTTCAAGAACCACCCCATCTACTACGCCGGCCCGGCCAAGACCCCGGAAGGTTATGCCTCGGGCTCCTTCGGTCCGACGACCGCCGGTCGCATGGACAGCTTCGTGGAGCAGTTCCAGGCGGCGGGCGGCTCGATGGTCATGCTGGCCAAGGGAAACCGCAGCCCGGAGGTGACCGCGGCCTGCAAGACTCACGGCGGCTTCTATCTGGGTTCCATCGGCGGGGCGGCGGCCCGTCTCGCCCAGGACTGCATCAAGAAGGTGGAGTGCGTCGAGTATCCGGAACTCGGCATGGAAGCCATCTGGCGCATCGAGGTCGAGGACTTCCCGGCCTTCATCATCGTCGATGACAAGGGCAACGACTTCTTCAAGGAATTGAAGCTGGCGTAACACCCGCACATCTCAACTCCCTCCCCCGCGTCAGCGCAAACCGAAGGTCCGCCGACAGCGGGGGAGGGTCACGGTGAGGGCCGGTGCCTTCCGTTGAGGATTGCCATGTCTGACGACCTGACCGCCAAGATCACCGATGCCCAGCGCCGCGCCCTATTCGCCGCGGAGGTGATCGTCAACCGCCGCCTGCACGATTTCTCGATGCGCCACCAGACGCACTACGCCAACGATGTGGCGGAGGAACGCAAGGCCATCGAGAAGGAAATCCGCGCGATCCGCCGCCGTCTCCCGGCCGCTCCACCGGTGACCGACGCGCTGGTGGCTCAGGTTGCGGGTGATGCCCACGTCCCGGAAACGGTCCGGGCGGTGCTGCTTGCCTTGGCCGCGATCCGGCCCGACGTGCTGACAACAGTTGACGAAGCCGCTTTGACCCCCGAAGAGGATGAGGAAGACTGACAGCCTCGTCCGTTAAGGCACCATGACACCCGAACAAATCCAGGCCCGCGTTCTCTACCGCGACGGGCTGATGCTCATCATCGACAAGCCCGCCGGCCTGCCCGTCCATGCCGGACCGGGTGGCGGCCCGAATCTCGAGCGCCATTTCGACGCCCTGCGCTACGGCTTTCCGAAGCCGCCGGGGCTTGCCCACCGGCTCGACCGCGACACCTCCGGCTGCCTGATCCTCGGACGGCACGCCAAGGCCCTGCGCAAGCTGGGCAAGCTGTTCCAGGACGGCAAGGTCGACAAGACCTACTGGGCGGTCGTCGCCGGCACCCCGCCGGAGGAGCAGGGCCGCATCGAACTGCCTTTGATGAAGGTCACCAACAAAACCGGCGGCTGGCGGATCGTTGTGGCCGACGACGGGCAAAGCGCCGTCACCGACTACCGGGTGCTGGGACGCGGCGACGGCATGACATGGCTGGAGTTGAAGCCCCACACCGGGCGCACGCACCAGATCCGCGTGCATTGCGCCACGGCGCTGGGCTGCCCGCTGCTCGGCGACCCGCAATATGGCGGACCGGAGGGGCATCCGCTGCATCTTCAGTCCCGGGCCATTTCGCTGCCACTCTACCCCTCCCGCGAGGCGGTCGGCGCGGTGGCGCCGGTTCCGCCCCACATGCGCGCGGCGCTCGCCACCTGCGGATTTCCGGGAGACGATCCGGCCTGACGGCCAGGGGCCGCCGGGCCGTCAGGCTCGCCACTCCGCGCGCTTCTCCGTGCCGGTTTCCGTCTCATGCACCATGAAGCCCACATAGCCGGCGACGATGGCCAGGACGGCGTGCAGCCAGATGTCGTTGCCGTGCAGCGGCACCAGCCCGAACAGCGTGTTCAGACCCGGAATAAAGCCGAGAACGGTCAGGGCGGCGTAGGCCACGGCGACGCTGCGCAGATAGCTGCGCGAGGCCAGACGGCTGGAGAAATAGGCGAAGAAGCCCCACAGGCCGAACAGGAGATGCACGACGTTGTGCAGCAGGTTCACCGGGAACAACCCGAGCAGATAGCCGTGGAAGGATTCGACGGCAAGGGTCATGCCTTCCGGGGGCGGTGACAGGAAGGTCGGGATGAAGCCCAGTATGCCGATCGCCGTAAAGGCCGCGGCGTAGACCAGCGTTACGTTGCGCCACCACATGTGTTTCTCCGTTGGCAGACAGGGGATGAATCCGACTTACCAACAGAGGGTTTAGAAACAGCGTTCCCAGATTCCGCCCGCAATCTCGGGCAGCGATCTCAGGCGGTCACCGCCTCCATGGTCACGGCCTTGACCGGACACACGGCCGAGCAGTCGCCGCAACCGGTGCAACCACCCTCTTCGATGATCGGCAGCCAGCGTCCGCGCCCCAGCGGGCGGAAACGGATCGCGCCGCGGTCGCAGTGGTCACCGCACATCCGGCAGTCGGTCCCGGTGTAGGACAGGCACGCCGCGCCGATGCGCGCCTCCAACGTCTGGGGCGCTTCGGACGGAACAGGCTTGGGGTGGAGGCGTCCCCGGAACAGATCCGCGCGACTGATCGCCATGGTGGCTGCCCTCCCCTTGCTGATCCGCTGCCCGGAGTTTGTTGCATTCGTTTGCTGCATTCGCGAATGCTGGGCGTCGGCGATGGCGGTACACTGACCTTTCGTGCACCACCCGGCCTTGATCGTCGTCAAGGTCCGCACCGGAAGGACGGACGGCATGGTCCCCATCGGCAACACCACGGCGCGCTGGATGACGCTTCGCTACGGGCTGGCGCTCGGGGTGATCGCGCTGTGCACGCTGGCTGGCTTCGTCATGACCGAACGGGTCATCGACCAGCACGCCGACATGCTGGAGGTGGTGAACATCTCCGGCCGCCAGCGCATGCTGTCCCAGCGCACCGCGTTGCTGGCGGAGCAGCTTCGCAACGCCCCGACCGACGCCGAGCGCAGCGTCCTGACCATCCGGCTGGCCGAGGCGACCGACATGTTCGAGAACGCCCACCGGCGCCTGACGGGCGCCGATGAGGGCCCGGCCATGGGCAAGGACGTGCGGCGCCTCTATTTCGACGGGCCGGAGCCGCTGAACGATCTGGTGCTCCGCCACATCACCGCGCTCCGCGCGGTGATCGCCGCCGGCCCTGCCGGCCTGCCCCCCGACATGCCCGAGGCCGACCTCGTCACCCATCAGGCGCTCGGCCCGCTGCTGGCCGGACTGGAGGACATGGTGGCGCGCTATCAGGAGGCGGGCGAGCAAGGCTTCGCCACCCTGCACAATCTGGGCTTCGCCGCCCTGATCCTGACGCTGCTGACGCTGTGCGCCGAAGTCCTGGTGATCTTCCGCCCGATGGTCCGGCAGGTGCAGCGCCAGTTCGCCGACATCACCCGCATGACCCGGGCGCTGGAGCAGACCAACGTCACTCTGGAAGCCCAGGTGCGCGCCCGCACCGCCGAGCTGCACACGGCGAAGGTGGCGGCGGAGCAGGCCCATCTGGCGAAGTCGCGCTTCCTCGCCCATGCCGGGCACGATCTGAAGCAGCCCCTCCAGGCGATCAACATGTTCACCGGCATGCTGGAACGGCAGCTCGACAAGCCCCGCGCCCTGGCGCTGGTGAAGGATTTGCGTCTGGCCCAGCGCTCGATGCACGACCTGCTGAACGCCATTCTGGACATCTCGAAGCTGGAATCGGGGGTGGTCGAGCCGAAGCCCGCCGATGTCGCCCTGTCCGCCCTGTTCGACCAGTTGGAAGCGGAATTCACCGGGATCGCCGAGGACAAGGGACTGCGGCTGCGCGTCGTTCCGACGGATCTCACCGTGCGGACCGACCCGTTCCTGCTGGAGCGAATCCTGCGCAACCTGCTGACCAACGCCGTGCGCTACACCGAGCAGGGCGGCGTGCTGATGGGTTGCCGGTGCCGCGGCCACACCGTGTGGATCGAGGTCTACGACACCGGGCGCGGCATCGCCGAGGCCGACCGCCGCCGCATTTTCGAGGAGTTCGTCCAGCTCGACCGGCCTGACCGCGACCGCAGCGAAGGGATCGGGCTGGGCTTGGCCATCGTCGACCGGCTCGCCCGTCTGCTCGGCCACCCGCTGGAGCTTCGCTCCGTCGAGGGGCGCGGAACGGTGTTCGCCGTAGGGGTTCCCCTGGTCCGCAGCCTACACGAGACGGTCGCGGCCTGATTCCTTGACCAGCAGCACCGCCTGGGTCCGGCTGCCCACCCCGAGCGCCTTCAGCACCCCGGTGACATGCGTCTTGACGGTGGACAGGTTCAGCCCCAGACGCTCCCCGATTTCCTGGTTCGACAGGCCCTGGGCCAGAAGATCGAGGACCTCGAGCTGGCGGCGGGTCATGCCGTCGAAGACGCTCGGCTCATGCACCCTCGCGGCGACGGGCGATTGGGCGATTCCCGGCATGCCGAGCACCGGCGGCACGTAGGACCCGCCGGCCATGACCAGACGCAGGATGTTCACGACCAGCACGTCGTCGGTGGATTTCGGGATGAAGGCCCGCACGCCGCGCGACAGAACGGCGCGCATCTCGTCCGGCGAATCGATCATCGAGAAAACGACGACCGGCACCGGCGCCACGCGCTTCACCACCGCCTCCACATCGTCCAGACCACCGAGGCCCGGCATGCGCAGGTCCATGATGACGAGGTCGTAAGGTCCCTGGTCCAGCAATTGGGTCAACTGGCCGAAGCTGGTTGCCGCCGCAACATTGGCCTGTTCGTTCAATTCGCCGACCAGATGGGTCAGGCCACTGCGAACGATGGAGTGATCGTCGGCGATCAATACCTGCATGACAACCCTGCTTCGGCGGAGGCGGCTGGTGGGAACGACCCAATGGGACAGGGTCCGCTGGGACCGGGCCGGCCTCGGTCATCTCAAACCAAAGTGCGGCTTCCGGTATGAACCTCATACGCCGACAGGAGGTTTCATGCCACAATTGATGCATGATTCCGCAATGCCGCGCGTGTTTCTGCCGCAGATGCGAAAAGGGCGCCGCAGCGGCGGCGCCCTTCCCCGATCTTGACCGTGCCGGCCGGCCCCGAACGGGACCGGCAGCTCGCCGGATCACTGCACGCGGATGAGGATTTGCGCGCGGCGGTTCGATGGTTCGCGGACGTTCGCACCGGTGTTCACCAGGAGCTGGGTCTCGCCCTTGCCCTCGACGGTGATCTGGTTGGCGGCAACGCCCTTGCCGACCAGCGCGTTCTTCACCGCGTCGGCGCGGCGCAGCGAGAGCCGCTGGTTGTAGGCCGGCGAACCCGAGGTGTCGGTGTGGCCGACCACATGGATGCTGACGGCGCGCACCTGACCGGCGGAGGCGGCGGCATCGCCGATGATCTTGTCGGACGCCGCCGTGATGTTGGCCTTGTCCCAGTCGAAGAACACCAGATACTCCGACTGCGGCTGCGCCTGGACCGGAGCCGCCGGAGCGACGGGCGCCGCCGCGGGAGCGGCCGCCGGGGCGCCGAAGGTGTAGCGCAGGCCGGCCATGATGGTGTGGTTCTGGTACTCGCCCTTGACGGTGGAGCTGGCGAGGCCCGGGGGGCCGCCGAGATCGAATTTCGGATCGAGCGTCGCGAAGTAGCGGTAATCCAGCGTCAGGGCCAGGTTCTGGCTCAGGGCGTAGGACACGCCGGCGATGCCCTGGTAGGCGAACACCCAGTCGCGGTCATCGAAACCGCCGAGATCCAGACGGACCTGGGCGATACCGGCGCCGACGCCGATGTAGGGCGTGAAGGCGGTGCCGGTGTTGATGTCGTACAGCACGTTGCCCATGAAGGCGAGCGAGCTGGCCTTTCCACCCAGACCGTTCACCGCCGCGTTGGAGCTGTCGGTGCTGTCGATCGCGTTGCGCCAGCGCCATGCGAACTCCAGTTCGGCGCGCGGGCCGGCGGCGGTCGCGTAGCCGGCGGAGATGTCGCCGATGCCGCCCAGCTTGAAGCTGGTGCTGGCATCCGTCGGGGTGTTTTCGAAGCGCAGATCGGCGTCGCGCGTCCAGTTCACGCCGGCGCCGGCGCCGACGTAGAAGCCCTCGGTCGCGGCCATGGCGGCGGTCGGCAGCATCGCCGCGAGCGCCGTTCCGAGCAGAATCCCACGCAGAGTCATTTTATTCTTTCCTTTGTGCACGGCGTTGCCGGGGCTGTCGATGCGAACCGTTCGGAAAGCGGTGCGTCTGGTGGCACCAGCCTTCATCGGGCGAGCCCGCCGCGTCCCGTACGGCGGTTGAAACGTCATGACTTCGAGATATCAGCAACCACCCGCCGTCACAAGTGCTCTGCGACAAGATGAACAGAGATGTTGCATTTCTGCATTACCCGAACGTTCGTCGCACTCTTCATATTCCTTCGAACGCGAAGCAATCGTCTGTCGAATTCTTCCTAATCCATTTGGGCTAAAGACATGGCTTTTGAGATACATATGCGGATAGAACCAACAATCCCACGCATGCGAAAGCGCCCCACCTTCGGCAGGGCGCGCTTCCACGATACCGTTGATAAGAGACCGGCGGAACCGACGCCGGCGTCCCGTTCAATCCTGCGGTTCGGCGACCGATTCGAACTGGGTGGGATCAAGCAGCGCGGAAACCGCTAGGGTTTTCAGAGTTTTGTGATCATCGGACCGCTGCAGTTGGGCGTGCTGGGTGCCCAGCCCATCCTTGCGGACAGCGATCACCTGCCAGATTCCGCCGCCGGGACCCAACTTGCGGAACATCTGGCCTTCGACGACTTCGCGCTTTCTGCGCATATCCGATCTCCAAAACCCTGAACGTCAAACCCGCCAACCCTGCGGATACGGCGGACCATTCAAACACCAACAAGCCCCTGGTTGGCGAGCGTCCGTTGTGCGCGCCACGCATACCGGAGGCGGGATGTAGCGGTGCTGCAACAACCGCCTTCGCACCTGCGGAACAAACTCTCCGCCAAGCGTGTTGATGCCCTCATGAAAATCGATCACGACGTGCTCCTGTTCGCGACCCGCCTCGTGGAAGAACTTGGCGAGTCCGCCATCCGCATCAGCCGCGTCCGCCTCGTCGAACTCACGGCTGCCAACAACCTGCGCGCTGCCGCCTTCTGGCGGGATGTGATGCAGACCTCGGAGAGGCTTCTGGCGGAGCGCTCCCCGGCTTTGGCACCACCTCCCACGTCACCCCCGATGAAGGCGCCCCCGATGACGGCACCGATGCCTTCTTCGATGACCGCGCAGACCGTCACACTCTGATCCGCCCGGTGGACACCCCGTCAAGCGAAAGGCCCGGCGGTTTCCCGCCGAGCCTTTGCGCGACTTCGTTTCCCGAAGGGAACGGATTGTACGACCGGTTTACTTGACCTGGGCGTACTGGCCGTTGTTCCAGCGGTACCAGACATAGGCCGGGGTGGTCACGTCGCCCTTGGCATCGAAGCCGATCTTGCCGATCACCGTGCTGTAGTTGCCCTTGCGGAGAACTTCGGCGACCTTGGCGGCGTCGGTGGAGTTGGCCTGCTTGACCGCGTCCGCCCAGATCTGCAGGGCGGCGTAGGTGTAGAGGGTGTAGCCCTCCGGCTCATAACCGGCCTTGCGGAACTTCTCCACGGCGTCCTTGGCTTCCGGCATCTCGCGCGGGTCCGGACCGAAGGTCATCATGGTGTTCTCGCCGGCCGGACCGGTGATGGCCCAGTACTCGTTGGTCACCAGCGCGTCGCCCGACACGATCGGGGCGTTCAGGCCCTGATCCTTCATCTGGCGGGCCAGCAGCCCGGCCTCGGTGTGGTAGCCGCCGACATAGACGACGTCGACCGCTTCCTGCTTCAGCTTGGACACCAGCGCCGAATAGTCCTTCTCACCCGCCGTGTAGGCCTCGTAGATCTTCTCCTTCTGGCCGCCGGCGTTCAGCGCCTTCTGCGTCTCGTCGGCGAGACCCTTACCATAGGCCGACTTGTCGTGCAGGATGGCGACGTTCTTGCCCTTGTAGTTTTCCAGCAGATACTTGCCGGCAATCTGGCCCTGCTGGTCGTCGCGGCCGCAAACGCGGAAGACGTTCTTCAGGTTCTGCTCGGTCAGCTTCGGGTTGGTCGAAGCCGGGGAGATCTGCAGGACGCCTTCCTCGGCGTAGACCTGCGAGGCCGGGATCGAGGAGCCTGAGCAGAAGTGGCCGGCGACGAACTTCACGCCCGCCTTGGCGAGCTGGTTCGCCACGGCGACGGCCTGCTTCGGGTCGCAGGCGTCGTCGCCCACTTCCAGCTTCAGCTTCTGGCCCAGGACACCGCCGGCGGCGTTGATGTCGGCGACCGCCTGCTCGATGCCCTTCTTCATCTGCTCGCCGAAGGTGGCGTACTGGCCGGTGATCGGGCCGGCGGTCGCCACCGCGATGTCGGCCTTCGCCACCGAGGCGGTCATAGCGGTCGCCGCAACCGCAACGAGGAGGGAAAGCTTGTAGTTCATAGTTTCGTTGGCTCCCTGTTATGAGTCGTACGCCGGCCCCGCCGGGGCCTTTTCACCGGTCCCCCAAGGGCTGGGGGCGCCGGTGCCGACAAGGTTCCACTATAGTCCGATCATCGCCAAGTGCGACAGTTTCACCCACGTCCTGGTCATGATCGGAGCCATGGAATTCGCAATCATTCGGCGAGCGTTCCGCCGACGCGTTCGCGCCAGCCGAAGGGTCCCGAACGCTCGTACAGCCAAGGATACTGGGACACCATTCGGCGCGCCATCGAAATGCGGTACGTGGTCAGGGTGATCGCGCCGATCACCAGCGTGTGCACCACGAATCCGTACACCGACAGGAGCTGGCCGCCGAACAGACCCCAGACAAGGAACCGGTCGCCCAAGCCCAGCAGGATGGAATAGGCGATGGCGCTCGACAGCGGCTTCCAGCCCTCGGCGAGGGTCTGGCCGGTCAAAACGCCGCAGCCGCCGAACACCAGGACCGTCAGGCCCAGGAACACCGGCAGGGAGGACCCGAGAACGCCGTCCATCAGTGACCTCCCTCGAGATAGGCCGAGCGAACTTCCTCGTTCGCCAGCAGTTCTGCGCCGGTCCCCGACATGGTGACCTTGCCGTTGACCATCACATAACCGCGGTGGGCGAGCTTCAGCGCGTGGAAGGCGTTCTGCTCGACCATGAACACGGTCATCTTCTGTTCGCGGTTGATGTCCTTCACCGCCTGGAAGATCTGCTTCACCACCAGCGGGGCGAGGCCCAGCGACGGCTCGTCGAGAAGCAGCAGCCGCGGCTGGCTCATCAGCGCGCGGCCGATGGCCAGCATCTGCTGCTCGCCGCCCGACATGGTGCCGGCGCGCTGGCTGATCCGCTCCTTCAGGCGCGGGAACAGGGTCAGGACCCGCTCCAACTCGTTGGCGAAGCTGCCCGGCTTGGCGGTGATGGAGCCCATCTGCAGGTTCTCCAGCACGCTCATGCGCGGGAAGATCCGGCGGCCCTCCGGCGACTGGGCGATGCCCAGGCGGACCAGCTCGTAGGTGGGCATCTGCGTGATGTCCTGCCCTTCGAAGGTGATCCGGCCCATGCGGGCGCGCGGACTGCCGCAGATGGTCATGAGAAGCGTGGACTTGCCGGCGCCGTTGGCGCCGATCAGCGAAACGATCTCGCCGGCCCCGATCTCGATGTCGACCCCCTTCAGCGCCTCGATGGCGCCGTAGAAGGTGTGGACGCCCGATACCTTCAGCATGGCTCAGGCCCCTTCCTCGGCTCGCTTGGCGACCTCCGGCAGGTCGGCCTTGATTTCCGGCGGCAACTCCTCGTCCTCCTCCTCGCCCAGATAGGCGCGGATGACCGCCGGGTCGTTCTTGACGAAGGCCGGATCGCCGTCGGAGATCTTCCGTCCGTAATCCAGCACCACGACATGGTCGGAAATGGTCATCACCACGCTCATGTCATGCTCGATCAGCAGGACGCCGATCTTGTGCTCGTCGCGGATGTAAGTGAGCAGATCGGCCAGTTCGCCCGACTCGCGCGGGTTCAGGCCCGCCGCCGGCTCGTCCAGGCAAAGCATCACCGGTTCCGTGCACATGGCGCGGGCGATCTCCAGCCGGCGCTGGGCGCCGTAGGGGAGATTGCCGGCTTCCCAGTCCGCAAACTCCAGAAGGCGGACGCGGTCCAGCCAGTATTTGGCCAGATCGACCGCCTCCCGCTCCGTCCTGGTGTAGGACGGCAGGCCGAGCAGGCCGGCGATGGAGAAGCCCGACGCGCGGATCAGCTTGTTGTGCTGGGCGACGATCAGGTTCTCCAGGACGCTCATGCCGCCGAACAGGCGGATGTTCTGGAAGGTGCGGGCCACGCTGGCCTTCTGCGAGATGCGGTAGCCCGGCATCCGTTCCAGCAGGAACTCCTTGCCGTCGGCGTGGCGCAGCGTCAGCCGGCCCACCGTGGGGGTGTAGAAGCCGGTGATGCAGTTGAACAGCGTGGTCTTGCCGGCGCCGTTCGGACCGATGATCGCGGTGATCTCGCCGTTGTTGGCCGCGAAGGAGACGTCGTTGACCGCCACCAGCCCGCCGAAGCGCATGGTGAGGTGTTCGACCGTCAGCAGGGGCGTGGTGGTCATGGGATGACCCGTCATCACAGTCGCTTCCATCACTTCGCGCTCCCCCCGGCGATGCCCTGGCCGCCGGCGGCGGCGGTGCCCGCGGCGGGGCCGCCGCCGCCGCCCTTGGGACGACCGTGCAGGAGGATGGTCGGGTCGCGGTGGGCCAGCAGGCCGCGCGGACGCCACAGCATGATCAGCACCATGCCCATGCCGAACGCCAGCATGCGGTAGTCGGCCAGTTCACGGAAGGCCTCCGGCAGGCCGATGACCAGCAGGGCCGCCACGACGACGCCGATCTGGCTGCCCATGCCGCCCAGCACCACGATGGCGAGGATGATCGCCGATTCGATGAAGGTGAAGCTTTCCGGGCTGATGAAGCCCTGGCGGGTGGCGAAGAAGGAGCCGGCGAAGCCGCCGAACATCGCCGCGATGGCGAAGGCCGCCAGCTTCATGTTCGTGCGGTTGATGCCCAGAGAGGCGCAGGCGATGTCGTCCTCGCGCAGCGCTTCCCAGGCGCGGCCCAGCGGCAGCTTGCGGACGCGCATGGTGAACAGGTTCACCACCAGGGCCAGAACCAGGATCAAGTAATAAAGGAAGATGATCCGGTGCAGTGGGCTGAACTCCAGGCCGAACATCTCGTGGAAGGCCGCCGTGCCCTCCGCCGGGGTCCGCGTGAAGTCGGCGATGCCGAAGAAGCTCGGGCGCGGAATGCCGGAGATGCCGTTGGGGCCGCCGGTGAACTGGTACCAGTTGATCAGGATGATCCGGATGATCTCACCGAAGCCCAGCGTCACGATGGCGAAATAATCGCCGCGCAGGCGCAGGACCGGGAAGCCCAGCAGAACGCCCGACATCGCCGCCAGGAAGCCGGCCAGCGGCAGGCAGACCCAGAAGCTGAAGCCGAAATAATGGGCCAGCAGCGCGTAGGAGTAGGCACCCACCGCGTAGAAGGCCACATAGCCGAGGTCGAGCAGGCCGGCGAGGCCGACCACGATGTTCAGCCCCCAGCCCAGCATGATGTAGGTCAGCAGCAGGATGCCGATGTCCAGCAACTGGCGGTCGGCCAGCGGCGTGAACGGGAAGGCCAGAGCCACGACGACAGCGATCGGGCCGAGCCAACGCGAGGCGTGCTGCACCTGCGCCGCGATGTGGTCCATCCGCTTGTCGCGCTCCGCCTGCGACAGCTTGGAGCGGCCGGTGCGGATCGCCAGGATGGCGCGGATCGCGATGACCGCACCGCCGGCAATCAGGATGACCCGCAGGGCCTCCGTTGGCATGGCGATGAAGAAGCCCGCCGCGGTGGCGGCCGCGGCCAGCACCAGGACGGTGACGGCGTGGCCCTCGCGGATCAGGCAGAGGCCGAGCCGGCCGAGGAAAACCAGACCGACGGCGGCGGCCACCTCGTCCCAGCGGGTTTCCAGCCCAAGGCCGGTGGGACGGTCCACCGTGCGCAGGCCGACCAGCGGGATGGTCAGGAGAAGGGCGACGAAGGCGGTCATCGCCGCCTCCTTCAGGATCGCGGGCCAGGCGATGGCCCGCGGCGAAGACAGGGAAATCGCGGTCATGGCCTCACACCTTCTCGATTTCCGGACGGCCCAGCAGGCCGGTCGGACGGAAGATCAGGACGAGCACGAGGATCGTGAAGGTCGCCACGTCCTTCCATTCGCTGCCCATGTAGCCCGACCAGAAGGCTTCGATCAGGCCGATGACCACGCCGCCCAGCATCGCGCCCGGCAGCGAGCCGATGCCGCCGAGCACCGCGGCGGTGAAGGCCTTAACGCCGGCCAGGAAGCCAATGTAGAAGTCGATCACGCCGTAGATCAGCAGAACCATCATGCCCGCCACCGCGGCCAGGGCGGCGCCCATGACGAAGGTCAGCGAGATGACGCGGTCGACGTTGACGCCCAGCAGGCCGGCCATCTTCTTGTCCTGCTCGCAGGCGCGCTGGGCGCGGCCGAGCGAGGTGCGGGTGATGAGCTGGGTGAATCCGTACATCAGCGCGATCGTGATGACGATCGTCGCCAGACGCACGTAGCTGACCGACACCGCACCGTCCATCAAGGTCAGATTGCCCGGCAGGATCGGTTGCAGCGGCTTGCTGCGGGCGCCCTGCAGGATCTGCACGTAGTTCTGCAGGAAGATCGACATGCCAATCGCCGAGATCAGCGGCGCCAGACGCGGCGAGCTGCGCAGCGGGCGATAGGCGATGCGCTCCACTGTCCATCCGTAGACGGCGGTGAACAGCATCGATGCGACCAGCATGATGAGAAGGGCCAGCGGAACCCAGGTGATTCCCAGGCTGCCGATGGCCAGGAAGGTGATAAGGGCCACGAAGGCGCCGATCATGTAGATCTCGCCGTGGGCGAAGTTGATCATGCCGATGATGCCGTACACCATCGTGTATCCGATCGCGATGAGGCCATAGATGGCACCCAACGACAGGCCGTTGATCAACTGCTGAAGAAAGTATTCCATTGTCTTACCTCGCCTCGGCGCGATGCGCAGGCTTCGGCGAGCGAGACAAGCGCGCTCGTACACCAGTCACGTGAAGTGCCACTCCCCGAATTGGCTTACCCGGGCTCTTGAGCGCGGGGCCAAGATTGTTGTGTGAGCGGAACGTTAGCCCAGCGGCTCTCAACAGAGCAAGAGGGCAAACCCGCACTCTATCTGCGGTAATACCAATTTTCCGAGAATTTGCAATATCGATTCATGTCAGTTCCGTGAACTTTGCGCTTGCCTTCTACCATAACGAATGCACCGCATGAAAAAGCCCTCTTCACTGTGGTGAAGAGGGCTTCGCAACAACTGTGCCACTGCTGCGATGCATGATGCCGGTTCGCCTATGACCTCCGGCATCACCACCGATATTGGCCGATCAGCGCTTGGCGGAGACGACCTGGGCTTTCGCCGGGTCCTTGGGCTTTCCAGGGGCCTTGGCCGTCGCCTTGCCGGTGGACTTGGCGGCGGCGGCCGCGCTGCCGCTGCGCGAGGCCGGGGCCTGGGCCACGTCGTAGTTCACGTCCGGGTTGCTGACGACCTGTACATCGCACAGCGGCTTTGACGACAAATGCATCAGGCCGGCGCTTTTTTCATCGCCGGTCAGGACGCGGATGTCGTCCGCCGTCAGGTCCATCGCCGCCTTGGAGCGGTCAACGAAGTTGGCGCAATAGAGGCCGGTGCCGATCACCGCGGCGCGGCGGCTGACCTCGTTCGCCAGTTCGGTGCGGAACATGTCGAACTGCCGCGTCGCGTTGCCGCCGCCCTTCTTGCGGAAATGGTCGATCATCGACGCTTCCGAGTTGGAGATCAGCGAGCGGTTCTTGACCGTGAAGTCCTGGTACAGGTTGAAGGGCTTCTTTTCCGGATTCACCTGCATGCAGGTCAGCCCGACCACCATCATCTCGGTGTGCATGCGGATGGTCTGCTCCGCGGCGTGCTCGGCACGGCTGTAGCAGGCGCCGGGCTTGGCCGCGGTGGCCTTGGACGCGGTGCTCTTGGCTGCGGTGCTTTTCGCGGCGGCCGGCTTCGCGGTGGCCTTTGCAGCCGCCTTTTCAGCCGGCTTCGCCGCCTCCTTGGCGGCGGCCGGCAGCGCGGCGCCGGCGAACAGAACGGCGAGGCCGATGGCGGCGGCGCTGCGCAAGGTGAAGGAAGGAATGCGGTGGGCGGCGCGCTGGCGATTCATCGTTGGTCCGGCTCCGGTGGCCCTGATTGACGGGCGGAATCCGACGGATCACGCCCTCTCCTTCGCTGGTTCTACAAGATCCCGACAGACGGTCAACCCATATCGCCCGCCGAAAGACCATTTGTCCCAGCCTGTGGCGCGGCTGTCGCCGGGAAGGCCTAGCGGTTGCTTGACTTGCGGGCTGGCGGTCTTTCCCAGTATTGCAACAGCCGCGGCGTCATTCTGTGACGCAGGCCACAGATCAGGGCATTTTCCCATGACGCGCACCGACGGAACCCCATCGGCCATCCGCATCGGCATCGACCTCGGCGGCACGAAGACGGAGGGGATCGCGCTCGGCGCGGCCGGCGAGGAACGCGCCCGCGTCCGCGTCCCCACCCCGCGCGGCGACTACGACGCGACGGTGCGGACCATCGCCGATCTGGTGGCGCGTCTGGAGCGTGCTACGGAGTCGGCGGGCGCCACCGTCGGGATCGGCATTCCCGGCGCCATCTCCCCGGCGACGGGGCTGGTGAAGAACGCCAACTCGACCTGGCTGATCGGCAAGCCGTTCGACCAGGATCTGACCGACGCGCTCAGCCGCCCGGTGCGGGTCGAGAACGACGCCAACTGTCTGGCCGTCTCGGAGGCGGCGGACGGCGCCGGGGCCGGCTGCGGCGTGGTCTTCGCGGCGATCCTCGGCACCGGCTGCGGGGCGGGAGTCGTCGTGGACGGCCGTCCGCTGCGCGGCCGCAACGCCATCGGCGGCGAATGGGGGCACAACCCCCTACCCTGGCCCACCGACGATGAACGGCCCGGCCCCGCCTGCTATTGCGGCAAGTCCGGTTGCCTGGAAACCTTCGTGTCCGGCCCCGCCGTCGCCGCCGACCACCGCCGGATCACCGGAGCGGACCTGTCGGCGGAAGCCATCGCGGCGCTGGCGGAGCGCGGCGACGCCGCGGCCCGCGCCACCCTCGACCGGCTGGTGGGCCGGCTGGGGCGTGGACTGGCGAGCGTCATCAATGTTCTGGACCCCGACGTGATCGTGTTGGGCGGCGGGCTGTCCAATCTGGGATTCCTGTACCCCGTCCTTCCGCCGGCGATCGCGCGCTGGGCTTTCACGGACAGGTTGGACACGCCAGTCCGCCGGGCCGTCCACGGCGATTCGAGCGGGGTCCGCGGGGCCGCCTGGCTGTGGCGGCCCGAAGAGGCCGCGGTCAACGCTCGAAATTGTACTCCGGATTGAGCATCACCTCGCGCGGAGTGCCCGGCACGTTGTCGCCGCCACCGCCACGCCGAGCCGCCGTTGCCGCGCCGCGCCCGTCGCGGACCGGCGGCGTCAGCGAATTGGTCCGGGAGTAGGACGGCGTGGCGCGGGCCGGATCGGTGCCGTAGCCGCGCGAGCCGGCACGGAACTGCTCGCCGTTGCCCATGGCACCCCAATGGGACGGCCGCGCTCCGGGAATCGGTTGGGCCTCTTCCATGCGGCGCATGTGGGGGCCGGTCGGGACCATCTCCTCATACACCCAGGAGGGGTATTCTTGCCTCTGCGCTTCGGCGGGTGCGGCAAAGGCCAGCACCGCGAGGGTCGCTACAGTCATCGTTCGAAGCATGACACGGCGGCCTTCCATCCTTTTGCGTGTGGAAGTCCGATTCCGCCGGATGCGGCCGCGCATGTCCAGGGAGGAGGCGGATTACTCAGCCCGCAACCTCCATCCGGTGAACACCCCATTCCGGTTCAATCAGGGCCGCGCCGCGCCGTAAAGCGTCAGGGTCAGCCGCTTGCCGGTGTTGTAGTTGAAGCCTGTGAAACGGCCGAGCGGCACCGGCTCCGCCCCCTTGAGCGCCGCGCGGAACTCCGCCTCTTCCCGATCGGTCACCAGGGCCAGCCCGCAGGACGGGTTCTCCGCCAGATGGGCGGCGGCGCCCGTCCCGTGGGTCAGGCGCGTGTCGGTGCCCAGCAGGAAGACGAGGCTCGGCTCCGAGTAGCCGGCGGAGGCGACCAAGCTGTCGGCGCAGGGGCGAACCGCCGCGACCGTCCGCGCCGCCTGCCGGCTGATCCACACGCCGTCGATGCCCGGCAGGACCGCGCCGTAGGTGCCCGCGTACAGCACCGCCGCCGCCGCCAGTCCCGCCGCGAAACCCGGTTTCTCCCGGCGCTGGGCGAACAGGCGTACGGCCAGCGCGTACAGCACCAGCACCACCGGCAGCATGGCGACGGCGACCGGATCGACGCGCCCGTCCACCAGATAGGGGATCACCGCGACCGCCACCGCCAGGGCGCCGAACCCGATGGCTCCGAAAACGGTGGCGGCCCAGAACAAGCCCCGGCGCGGCGCGTCGGCGCGGCGCAGGAAATGCTCGCGCGCCGCGGCGGCGGTCAGGATGGCGATGGCCGGGAAGACCGGCAGCGTGTAGTGCAGCAGCTTGGTCGGCACCGCCTCGAAGACCAGCCAACTCGGGATGATCCAGGCGATGCAGAAGCGCACGGCGTCCGGCGCCGGCCCGGCGCCCTTGCGGTGGCGCCACGCCCAGGGAACGGCCAGCAGCGCCAGGAAGGACCAGGGCGCAAAGGTTACCCAGAAGGTGCCCAGGTAATAGCCGGGCGGCAGGCCTTTGGCCTCCTGACCGCTCACCACCTTGCCCATCATGTCGTGCCCGACCGACTCGGCGAAGAAGGCGCCCTTGGTCTTGATGGTTATGGCGATCAGCCAGGGCGCGGCGATGGCGACCACGATGGCGAGGCCGACCAGCGGGCGCAACCGCTTCAGCCAGCCGGCCCGGCGGTCCAGCACCGCCAGAACGACCGCCGTCGTCCCCGACACCAGGAGGACGATCGGTCCCTTGATGAGGATGCCGATCCCCGCGGCGATCCAGAAGGCGAGCGGCGCCGCCCAGCCGGACCGCTCCGCATGGCGGTTCAGATAGAGGCTGGCCAGCGCCGCCTGCCCGATCACGATGGTGGACAGCAGGACCGCGTCGGTCTTGGCCATGCGGGCCTCGACGCCCAGCACGACGCAGGAGGCCATCATCAGCCCGGCGAGGAAGCCGACCGTTCCGCCGAACATCCGCGCCCCGGTCCAGGCCGTCGCCAGCACCGCCAGCACCGCCCCGATCAGGGAGGGGATGCGGAAGGTCCAGATCTCCTTGGGCATCCCGTTCGGCCCGTCGACCAGCCGCGTCGCCGCCGTCTGCAGCCAGTAGATGCCCACCGGCTTCTTGTGGCGCGCCTCGTCCTGGAAGCGGATGTCCACATAGTCGCCGCTTTCCAGCATCTGGTGCGACGCCTGGGCGAAGCGCGCCTCGTCCCGGTCGAAGGGCGGCAGATCGAAGAAGCCGGGCAGGAACAGCAGGACGCTGAGCACCGCCAGAAGCAGATAGGCCGGGACCGGCAGGCGGCCAGCCGCGGCGCTCGGCACCGCGCTCACGGCGCGCCCGCCGCGTTGCCGTCCGCACCGCCGTTCCGGCGGTTGTTCAAGACGAAGTAGAGATTCCGGAAATAGATGATGAGACCCAGCCCCTGGCCGAACATGAACACCGGATCACCCCGCTGGATCGAGTAGGCCAACAAAAGAACCCCGCCGCCGATCGAGAAGTACCAGAAGAGGTCCGGCACGATGCTGCGCCGGGCGCGCTCGCTGGCGATCCATTGCACGACGAAGCGCATCATGAAGAGCGTCTGCGCGAAAAAGCCGACGCCGACCCAGATCAGGTCGGCGGTGCTTTGGCTCTGGTACCAGGCGATGGCGCGTTCGAGCATCGGGCGGCGACCGGTCCGGACGGAGATGGGGTCAGCGGTCTTCGACCGCAGGCGACAGCGCGGTGCGCCGCTTCAGCCAATAGACGCCCAGCAGATCGACCACGCCGATCAGCCCGCGGCGCCAGTTGGTGTATTTCGACACCCCCCGTTCCCGCGGCCGATGGTTGACCGGCACATAGGCCACCGGATGGCCGTGCGACCGGAACAGCGCGGGAAGGAAGCGGTGCATCGCCCCGAAGAAGGGCAGATCGAGGAAGGCGTCGCGGCGGAACAGCTTCAGCCCGCAGCCGCTGTCCGTGCAGCCGTCCTGCAGGAAGGACTGCCGCACCGCGTTCGCAAAGCGCGAGGCCAGACGCTTGGACAGCGTGTCCTGCCGCTTCTTGCGCAGGCCGCCGACCAGCACCGGCGCGTCCGGACCGCCCTTGGCGGCCAGGGCGAACAGGGCAGGAATGTCGGCGGGATCGTTCTGGCCGTCGCCGTCGAGGGTGGCGATCCACTCCCCGCGCGCCGCCTTCACCCCGGTGCGCACGGCCGCGCTCTGCCCGGACCGGCGGACATGGCGGACCAGCCGCAGGCGGCCCGCGGCGACCACGGGGGCGAGGCGCGTCAGCGTGTCGTCGCTGGAGCCGTCGTCCACATAGATCACCTCGAAGGCGCGGCCCAGCACGGCGGCGGGCGACAGCGCGCGCTCGATCTCTTCAAGAAGGGGAAGGACGTTTTCGGCCTCGTTGAAGACCGGAACCACGACCGACAGCCGCACGGGCGGACGGCCCTCGGAATCTACGCTCACTGGATTAATCCCATTCGCCAAGTGGCGGGCAAATTACTCCCGCCGCCCGGCAAACGGTAGAGGAAAAGGTTGGGACAGTCTCCCGCCCGCCCTCAGCCCTTGCGGTCTTCGATGGGCATCGGCACGTAGCGCAGGTCGCCGTCACGGCTGAGCAGCATCAGCACGGTCTTGCGCCCCTGGCTGCGCGCGTCGTCGACCAGGCGGTTCAGGTCCTCCGGAGTCTTCACCGGTTCCTGCCCCGCCTCCACGATGACGTCGCCGGCCTCGATGCCGCGCTCGCTGGCGGCGCTGGCATCGCCGACCTCGGTCACCACCACGCCCTCGACGTCGGGATTGATGGAAAAGCTGTCGCGCAGCCCGGGGGTGAGTTGCGACAGGGTCAGGCCGAGCACCTGCTTGGTGTCGATGGTCGTCTCCGGACGCGGCGCCCCGCTCGATCCGGAAAGGGCGACCTGCTCCTGCGGCTCCAACTCGCCCACCGTCACGGTCAGGGTTTCGGCCCTGCCCTCGCGCACCAGTTCCAGCGGCACCGCGGACCCAATCTTCGTGGTGGCGACGACGCGCGGCAGTTCGCGCATCTGCTCGATGGACTCGCCGTTGAAACGGGTGATGACGTCGCCCTGCCGGACGCCGCCCTTCCCCGCCGGGCCCTCCGGCGACACGCTGGTCACCAGGGCGCCCGCCGGCTCCTGCATGCCCAGGCTCTCGGCGATGTCCGGGGTCACGCTCTGCACCTGGACGCCCAGCCAGCCGCGGCGCACCTGGCCATGGTCGCGGAGTTGCTCGACGACCGGGCGCGCGACGGAGGACGGGATGGCAAAGCCGATGCCCACCGACCCGCCGGTCGGCGAGTAGATCGCCGTGTTGATTCCGATCACCTCGCCGTTGAGATTGTAGAGCGGTCCGCCGGAATTGCCGCGGTTGATCGAGGCGTCGGTCTGCAGATAATCGTCGTACGGCCCTTGCTGGATGTCGCGCTGCCGCGCCGACAGGATTCCCGCGGTCACCGACCCGCCGAGGCCGAAGGGGTTGCCGATGGCGACCACCCAGTCGCCGACCCGCAGCGCCTCGCTGTCGCCCCAGGGGGCAGAGACCAGCGGCTTCTTGCTGTCCACCTTCAAAACGGCAAGGTCGGTCGGCCCATCCACGCCGACGAGCTTCGCCGGCAGTTTCGTGCCGTCGTGCATGGTGACGGAGATCTCCGCCGCTTCCGACACCACATGGCTGTTGGTGACGACGAAGCCCGCCGGGTCGATGATGAAACCGGAGCCCAAGGCGGCCGTCGGGCGCGGTGCCGGTTGCTGTTGTTGCGGCTGGCCGCGCTGGCGGTCGCGAAACTCGCGGAAGAATTCCTCGAAGGGCGAACCGGGCGGAAAGCCTGGCATGTCCGGTCCGCGCGGCCCCGCCTGCGGACCGCCCTGCGCAGGCGCCTGCGTCGTGGATATGAAGACAACCGCGTCCAGTTGCTTCTCCGCGAGATCGGCGAAGGTCGGGGGGGCGTTGGGCGGCAGGATGGACGCCAGCGGCGGCGCTGCGGGAGCCGGAGCGGCCGCTCCCCCCGCGTCCTGCGCGAAGGCCGGCGCCGAAAAAGTCAGGATGGCGGCAAAAAGCCCCGCGGACACGGTGGGCACCGCCGAGTGCGATGCAGATCCGCTCGTCAATCCGGCTGGGCGCCGGACTGGGCCGGACCGGGGCCGGAATCGATCGATGGAATGCGGCATGAAGAAACTCCGCCTGTCGGACAGCACGCGCCACGCAAGGGGCGCTTCATGTCAACAGAACGCTCCGCAACGCATTCCGGACCGCGGCGGATTTTCAAACCTCTTTGCAACCGCGTCCTTACGACCAATTCGTGAAATACAGTTTTTAAAATTCTCTTCCGCGGATGTTCCTATGCGATTCGCGCAGGCATTGCCACAAGGCAATCCGGCCTTTGGACGAAGGGTCCGGCAAGCCGCCTAAGCGCAATTTTTCCATGCGGCGCAAAGTTCTTCTGGCATTTTCCCGGCAAGTTCCCGATATTCATCCATACCGACAACATCGCACGCAAAAACGGCTCCTGACGTGAAGCCCGTGCACGCGCCCGCGTGCCGCTGCGTCAGAAGGCGTGCGATACGGCCCAAGCAGCGTACGCATGACTCAAAATTCACTTTGGCAACCGAGCGACATAATGAACGCAGAAACCGGGTCCGAACCGGAGGCTCCGAAGAAGCGCGGACGAATCCCCCAGTCGGCGTGGCCGCAGATTCTTGAGCGTTACCGTTCCGGCGCCACCCTGTCGGCGATCGCGCGCGAATTCGAATGCACGCCGAGCGCCATTTCCTACATCATCCGCAAGGCCGAAGCCGCCGGCGAGAAGGATGCACCGGTCGAAGAGGGCGCCGTCAGCGACGGCGCCGCCGAAGCGCCGGCCGGCGACGCCCTGGCGGAAGAGCCGCCGCCCGCTCCGGTGGTCGCCGCGGAATCGCCGGCACCGGCCAAGCCGGCGCGCCGCGCCGCGGCCGCCGCGCCGGTTTCGGCCCCGGCTCCGGCCTCCCAGGCGGCGGCGCCCAGCACCGCGGTTCCGGCACCCCCGGCCGCGGCTCTCCAGCCCGCGCCGGTTCAGCCGTCCGCGCCGGCCCAGACCGAGACGTTGCGCCTCAACCGTCCGGAGCCGCAGCCGGCGCCGGTTCAGCCGGCCCCGGTCCAGCCGACGGCCGCCCCCGCGCAAACCGCTCCGCAGCCTGCCGCGGCGGACGGCAGCCGCTCCGCCGGCACCAATCCGCCGCCGGTCGATGCCGTCGAGGCCCGGCTGCGCGACACCGCGCGCGGTTGCCTGAACGCTTACCGCGGCTGGCGCCAGCAACCCGGCGAAGCGTCGATCCAGACGCTGTCGGAAGCGGTGCACGAGTTGCGCAAGGCCCTGGCACGCATCGAGATCGACATGTCGGCCAGCCGCCGTGAAGAACAGGCGATCCGGCCCATCCCGATCCCGGCGCACCGCACGGCGCGCCGAACACCGTAAGGCAGACCATCCGTACGGGTCTTTGCAACGCCACTTGGGTTACCGAAAAGCCCTTCCCCGCTGATGGGGAAGGGCTTTTTTCGTGCTTTCCGCCTTTCGGCCTAGACCGTCCGCCGGCACCGCATACCTCCAACGCCACAAGGAAAAGCCCTACGGACTCCAGTGGAATGGCGGCTATACTGGTGGCAAGCAAGCAAAAGCCGGAGGAACGCCCGATGACCTTCCGCAGGAACACCGAACTGCCCGAATCGGTGAAGCGGTGCCTGCCGCCGCACGCGCAGGACCTCTACCGCTGGGCCTTCAACCACACTTGGCAAGGTTGCCGGTCGCCGGAGGCGCGTCAGGCCCTGCAGCGTGAGCGGCTGGCCCACAAGGTCGCCTGGGCCGCCGTCCGGCGGCTTTACGAACCGGACGGCGGTGGCTGGCGTCCCAAGCATTGAAGCAAACCTGCACTTTCCCCATCACGGTGACGCTGCTGAGGTCGCCCTTGGCCCGTTCGTCGGACGGCAGGCGCCCCTGAGCGATGCAGCAGATGTGTTCAGCCATGTTCGTGGCGTGGTCCCCCGCCCGCTCGATGGACTTCGCCACGGACAACGGATGGGTGCAGCCGGTGATCTGGGCCGGCGACTCCGTCATGTAGGTCGGGAATTCACGGAACAGGCTGGTGTAGGCCGCCTCGACCTGCCCATCCCGGTTGCGGACGGCCATCGCCCGTTCGGCGTCCTGCTCATCTCAGGTGCCCGCCACGTCGCGGATCATGCCGAGCACCATTTCGCCCATCCAAGGACAGCGACGCGACGGGCGGTTCGACCGGCAAGGCTGCCCACGCGTGTCCGCCGTTGATCCCGACTCTCTTTTTCCCGTTCCATTGCCACACCGCACCGCCTGGACGTCTCTCGCGGCCGGCTGCGGAAGAGCATGTTAACAATTAAAGCAGATTATCTTATGACACTGCCAAAGCGCTGGAGTAACCGCGCCCGGAACCCTGCGCTGCGCCGGGAAGGGGCCGATTGTCGGACGGGGTCATGACGCCACATGAGTTGGTCGCCGTGTTGGAAAAGCACGAGCGTTGGCTGAAGAACCGGTCGGGCGGCACGCGCGCCAACCTGACCATGACCAACCTGGAGGGATCGAACCTCGCCGGGGTGGAACTGACGCAAGGCAAGCTGTCTGGGGCCAACATGGCCCATTGCGACCTGTCCAACGCGAATCTCAGCCACGCCGACCTGTTCGCCGCCCATCTGACCAAAGCCGACCTGACCGGCTGCAACTTCTACCGGGCGGATCTGCGCGGTGCCCACATGCGCGGCGCCAAGCTGAAACGCGCCATTTTGAAGGAGGCCGACCTGCGCGGCGGCGCGCTGCTCTACGGTGGAAACGGCGCGAACGGCGGCAAGGGGCTGGACTTCGTGCGCTCCGACCTGTCCGGCAGCGACATGGACGACGCGATGATGTCGAACGCCAACCTGTCCGGCGCCGATCTGACCGACGTGTCGATGAACGGCGCGGATTGCGAGGGCGCGCTGATGGCCGGGGCCACGCTGATGCGCTCGACCATGAAGAACTGCAACCTGGCCCGCGCCGACCTGCGCGGCTGCAATCTGTCCGGCGTCAATCTCCAGGGCGCCGTCCTGCGCGACGCCAACCTGAACGGCGCGGTGCTGGCCGGCGCCAACCTGCGCAACGCCGACCTCCAGGGCGCGAAGATGGAGGGGGCCGACCTTGCCGGGGCGGACACGACGGGCGCCAATATGGCGCGCTCCGCGGAGAATTTCTCGATCCAGATCCAGGAGTCGCTGCACAATCATTACACTTGGATCAACACCAACGGCGCCATGGGGTCGCGCGCCGACCTCAGCGGGGCGGACCTCTCGCACATCGATCTTCACGGCGTGAATCTGTCCGGAGCGAATCTGCGCGGGGTGCGGCTGGTCGGTGCCAAGATGCGCGACTCCCTGCTCATCATGTGCGATATCTCCGCCGCCGACCTGACCGGCAGCGACTTCAGCGGCGCGATTCTCGATGGGGCGACACTCCGCGGCACCAACCTTTCCGGCGCCCGCTTCGACGGGGCGGGCATTGGCTGGGTCGATATCAAGGGCCCGGATGGGCGGCCGACCGGACGGTTGTGGGCAGCGAATCTGACCGGCAGCAGCTTCAGCGGAGCCTCCTGCATCCGCACCAACATGCGCGGGGCGAATCTGGCCGGCTGCGACTTCTCCAACGCCGACCTGACCGGAGCGATTTTAAGCGATGCGAACATCCGTGACGCGCGCTTCACCGGCGCCAACCTGACCGGCGCCAGCCTCCCACCCCCGCCCGATCTGGACGATTGACCTTGCACGATTGACCTTGGACGATTGACCGGAGTCACCGATCGGGGGATGACAGCCGCAGCGTCCGTCATCCCAGGTCGTCGTCTCCGCCAACATGCGGCAGACTGCCGAGATTGGCGGAGACGCGGCGCAGCACGCTGACGGTCACCGCCAGTTCGTCCGGAGAAATGCCCTGGGCGGCGGCCTCCTCGATCTCCTCGGCGCAGGGCAGGATGTCCGCCCGCATCGCCTTGCCCTTCGGTGTCAGATAGATGTTCAGCTTGCGACGGTCGTGGGGATTGCGCACCCGTTGGACGAGATCGCACCGTTCCAGGTTGTTCAGCGCGGTTACGGTGGTGGGCTCCATCATGCCGACCCGCTGACTCAATTCACGTTGGGTCAGCCCATCCTCTTCCCACAGCGCGCGCAGAAAATACCACTGCCCCATGCTGACGCCGTGATCGGCGATGCGGGTTTGCAGCGCGCGTGCGATGGCGCGGTGCGCCTCACGCACGGCCCGCGGCAGGATCGCGCCGCTCGGGGAAATCCCGTCGGCGTCCTCCCTGTGCGGCTCGGTAAACATGGGTTCCTGGCTCTTGAAACGCCCAACCATGACGACGATCTTTCGGCAGACGTCCGTCAGGCCGTGGTGCGGAGCAGCGGACGAAATCAACTTGCCCGATCATATCTGCTCTCGGAAAAATCGCAAAACAATTGCGGACTTAAATTTCTCGCGCATGCAACAATATGTCGCCCAACCACTGCGCGATCCCTCGCGGTCACTTTTCATATTTATACATATGACTGTTCAGTTCTGTGACCAACCATTGGTGACGGCCCATTGGTAACGGCGACGAATCTGAAAGGTTTGTGACAGGGCGGAGATTGGGTTGCGCGCCCGGCCGTTCGCCCACTAACACGGCACAGCACACGCCAGAGCACAGGAGCACCAGCTTATGCGCCCCACCACCGGACGCACCGTCACCGTCGCGGCAACCCAGATGGCCTGCGGTTGGGACCGTGACGCCAACGTGAACGGCGTCGAACGCCTCGTGCGCGACGCGGCGGCGCGCGGCGCGCAGATCATCCTGCCCCAGGAACTGTTCGAGACGCCCTACTTCTGCAAGGATCAGAAGCAGGAATTGTTCGCCCTCGCTCACCCGGTCGAGGATCACCCCGTGATCGCGCGGATGAGCGCGCTCGCCGGCGAACTCTCCGTTGTCATCCCGACCAGCTTCTTCGAGCGGGCGCGAAACGCCTATTACAATTCCCTGGCGATGATCGACGCGGACGGCACGGTGCTGGGCGTCTACCGCAAGTCCCACATCCCGGACGGTCCGGGCTATCAGGAAAAATACTACTTCAATCCCGGCGACACCGGCTTCCAGGTCTACAAGACGCGCTACGCCGCCATCGGCTGCGCGATCTGCTGGGACCAATGGTTTCCGGAATCGGCCCGCGCCATGGCGCTGAAGGGGGCGGAAATCCTGTTCTATCCGACCGCCATCGGGTCCGAACCCCAGGACGGTTCGCTGGACAGCCAAGCCCACTGGACGCGGGTCATGCAAGGCCACGCCGGGGCCAACCTGATGCCGCTGGTCGCGTCGAACCGCATCGGACGGGAAGAAGGGGAAACCTGCGGGATCACTTTCTACGGGTCGTCCTTCATTGCCGGGCCGACCGGGGAACTGGTCGCGCAGGCCGACCGGGAGAGCGAGACGGTCCTGACCGCCAGTTTCGACCTCGACCGGATCGCTGCACAACGCGCGTCCTGGGGCATCTTCCGCGACCGCCGGCCGGACCTTTACGGCGCAATGCTGACCCTCGACGGCGAGTCTCCCATCCGCCGCTGACCCCCTGGAATCGGACCGCGCGGCGTCAGACCACGATGCCGGCGGTACCGGTCCGCCGACCAATGCCGAATGCCGACGCATAAGCCGCCGCACCCCGCGCCGCCAATGCCGGCGCGGCGGCGTCGCCTAGCGTCGCGTCACCCTCCCCTCCATCGGGCAAACCGCTACCTTGCGCGTCCAGGCCCGCCCCTCTCCGCCGCAGATCCCGCTGCGCCTGCATCCTGGTGGCATCGGCCTGCTGGGCGACGCGAAGATCCTGGGCGGACGGGTCGGACGGAGCCAGGGCCGCCGCCTTGACCGCGTCCATCTTGCGGACGGTGGCTTCGGGGTCGCTCTCGGCGCCGACGTCCACCTGGACTTCGCCGGCGGTCGCGTAATTCTTGCCGTCCGGCCCTCGGGTGAAGGTGAAGGAAGCCCCGCCCGCGTGAGGGCCGCCGGCCGCCTGATGCGCCGCCTCGTGCTGGCGGACACTGGTGTCGATGCGCTTGAGTTCCTGAACCTGCCGCTGTTGGTCGTCGGTCAACGTGCCGGGAAAGCCGGCGGTGCTCCGTCCCGCGCCGTTCTGTGCGGTGTCCTGAGCGCCGTTCTGGCTTCGGCCGCGCGCCGGCTGGCCCGCCCATGGGAGCGGAACGGCATAAACGCCACTGGACGAAACACCGGCAACCATGAGCGACGGCTCCTGCGCGCTCCACGCGATTTCCCTCAGTCTACACGCAGCGCGTTGGCGCGGCAACACAGCTTGCCCGTTGCCTTTTCAAGGTTGTGCACGCGATAGTATTCATTACGCCCAAATCCCTCGGCCAAAACGGAACCGGAATGGGCACAACCACAATCCCAGTGTGCTTCCTTGCGTGGACTCCTCTCCCTCTTGGTGGCGTTGATGGCGGCGATCGTCGGGGGGCTCGGCGTATCGGCCGCGGAGCCCGCGCACCCGGCGCTCCATGCCCACACTCCGATGACGCCGCCTCAGGCGAAACCAGCCCCGCTTCCGCGAGCGCTTTCGCCGATCGAAGCCGCCTACAGCGAACGGGCGGGCTCCATCCTTCTCCAGTTCGGCTACGACCAGTTCGGTGACGACGCGCCACGGCGCGACGGATCGGGCGGCGTCCAATCGGACTACACGCTGGGTGCGGGCGACGAGCTTCTGGTGACTCTGCGTGGCCAGAAATCCTCCAGCAAGCGCCACGTCATCGATGCTGCGGGGCTGCTCACGGCGGACGACGTCCGGCCCGTTCTGGCGCAGGGCCTGACCCTGGCGGAGCTGCGCGCCGAACTGGCGGACGCGGTGACCGCCTCCTTTCCGGACACCGAGGTGTATGTCTCCGTGACCGAAATGCGGCGGATCGGCGTGCTCGTGACCGGCGCCGTGGCGCGTCCGGGACGGCAGGAGGTCGGAGCCTTCGCCACGCTGATCGACGCGCTGACCGCCGCCGGCGGTGTCACCCGCGCCGGGTCGCTGCGCCGGATCCGCCTGTTCCATGCCCAGGCGGACGGAAGCGCCCCTTCCACCGGGCTGCCCATCGACCTGTACGACCTCTTCATGACCGGAGACGGCACGAACGCGGGTCTCCGCCTGCGCGACGGCGACCGCCTCTTCGTCCCTCCGCTTGGCCCCACCGTGGGGCTGGACGGTCCGCTGAAGCGCCCCGGCGTCTATGAGCTTCCCCCCGGCCAGGACCGCCTGCCGGTCGCCGCGGCACGGGACATGGCCGGCGGCCTCGTGCGGCCCGGCGCGCACCGGGCGCTCCGCTACGCCATCGGACCCAGCGGCGAGGAGCGGGCAGAGGAACTGTCCGACGCCGACACGACCCCGTTGACGGACGGCGACCTGCTGCTGCTGACGCCCCGACGCGAGGACCGGCGCGGCGACCTGCGTTTGGACGGCCATGTCCTGCGTCCCGGTCCGCGGGCGTTGGAGCGGACCCCGACCATCGCGGCGCTGGTCTCGGCCGTGGATCTGGGGCCGACACCCTACCTTCCCTTCGCGGTGCTGGCCTCGACCCGTCCGGGCAGCCGCGCACGCGTTCTCCAGCCCATCGACTTGGGGGCTGTGCTCAACGGCCGCGACCGCCGCCCCCTCGCCGAGAGCGACACGCTCTACGTTCTGAGCGCGGAGGACGTGGACTTCCTAACCTCCGAACCGGTGCTTGAGTTGCTGCGCGGCGCGCGCGCTCCAGCCCCGGACGCGTGCCGTGGTCTGGTGGTGCTCGCCCGCGCGCTGATGGCGCAACCCGACGGACCGCTCGCCGGCGGCCCCCAGGCACGGGCGGCGGCACGGCTGACCGGAGGGCGCGCGCCCTGCCCGACGTTGTTCGAAGCCGTCCCCGACCTGCTCGTCTTCGCACTGGAGCATTCCACTCTGGTGATGGGAGGAGTGGCACGCCCGGGCTTCTATCCCTCCACCGGACGTGGGGGCGCCACGGAACTGGCGCTTGCGGCCGGGGGAACGGAGTCCGGCGCCTATTACGACACGCCCTCGGTTGGCGGCGCATCGCAACGCCGTCCCACGGCACCGGGCGACATTTTGGAGCCGGACAGCCCCGCCTATGAATTGACCGGCCATGCCCGCCGTCCCGGTGTCCGCCTCCTGGCGCGCGGCGCCACGCTGCGCGACGCGCTGAGCGGCGGCGATGCCCTGAAGCGGGATGTCTACCCCCTGCTGGGCGTCATCGAGCGCTTCGACCGCCGGACCCTCGCGCGCCGCCTCATCCCGTTCTCGCCGCAGGAGGTGGCCTCCGGTCGCGCCGACCGCGCGCTGGCCGATGGCGACCGGCTGCGCCTGTTTTCCACCGCCGAGGTGCAGGCGCTGACCGCCTCACCGGAGCGGGATGACAAGCCAGACGCGCCACAAGCCGAATCACCGTTGCCCACCGACGTCGCGGCGCTGGTGCGGGAACGTGGTGTCCAGGTGCGGGGCGCCGTGCGCACACCCGGCAGCTATCCCGTAGCCGAGGCGGCGACCGTCGAGGCTCTGCTGGCAACCGCCGGCGGCCCCGCAGCAACCGCCGACCCCTCCAGTCTGGAGATCACCACCGCCGTTGGTCAGCGCCGCCGTCTGGACCTCCGCGACGGCGCGGCGGCCCTGACGGCGCTGCGTCCGGGCGACAGCCTGCGCATCAACCCGGCACCACAGGCGCTGGAGGCGCGGGCGGTCACCATCTCCGGCGCGGTGCGCCGCCCCGGCAGCTACGACGTGGCACGCGGCGAGACGCTGTCCTCGCTGATCGACCGCGCCGGCGGCCTGACGGAGGACGCCTATCCCGCCGGGACCAGCTTTCTGCGCGACAGCGAGCGCAAGCGCGAGCGCGCCTGGTTCGACCAGCAGGCCCGCGACCTGGAGCGCTGGATGGTTCAGGAGGTCGAGAAAGGCGAGGCCGCGCGCTCGGACGTGGTCGGGCTGGCCCGGCAGCTCGCGACCCAACTGCGCGGTGTCGAACCGTTGGGCCGCATCGTGGTCGAGGCCGACCCCCAGGTTCTGCGCGAGCGGCCCGAGTTGGACGTGCTTCTGGAGCCGGACGACCGCGTCATCGTTCCGAAGCGTCCCCTGACGGTCACCGTGACCGGTGAGGTTCTGCACCCGACCGCGACGCAGTTCGTCAGCGGCAAGACCGCCGACGCCTATCTGCGGGAGGCGGGCGGAGCGAGCCGCAACGCCGACGATGCCCGCATCTTCCTGGTTTTGCCGGACGGACGGGCGCAACCGCTGTCCCTGTCCTCCTGGAACCACACCGTCACGGCGATCCCTCCCGGCTCGTCCATCGTGGTGCCACGCGACCCGAAGCCCTTCGATCTGATGGAGTTCTCCAAGAACATGGGAACGATCCTCGGTCAGCTCGCCATCTCGGCGGCGGCCATCGCGGTGATTTCCGAGTGACGGATGGGACAGTCCGGCTGGCCGTTGTCACCGTGGTCCGCAACGACCGGACGGGCTTGCTCGCCACCCGCGCCAGCCTGCGCGCCCAGACCATGGCGGCCTATGATTGGTTCGTGGTCGATGGAGCCTCCAGCGACGGAACGGCCCGCTGGCTGGCCCGCCATGGCAACGAAGCGGCTTGGTGGCGCTCGACGCCCGACCGCGGCCTGTACGACGCGATGAACATCGCCCTGGACGCCATCGCTGCGAAGTCCTCATGCAGTCACGTGCTGTTTCTCAACGCCGGCGATCGGCTGGCCGACAACCGGACCCTGGAGCGGCTTCTTCCCATCCTGGCCGAGCGTCCGGAGGCCGGCCTGTTTTACGGAGACGCGCTGGAGGAACTTCCCGGCGGCCGGCTGGTCGTGAAGCGGGCGCGGTCGCACCGCCGCGCCCTGCTCGGCATGTTCACGCACCACCAGGCCATGGTCTACCGTCTGGCCTCACTCTGCGACATCCGATTCGATCTGCGCCATGGCTTGGCCGCCGACTACGCCTTCACACTGACGGTCCTCAAGGGCGGGGTCCCGGCGTACCGTTTGCCACTTTCGGTATGCGTTTTCGCCCATGGCGGGCGGTCCCAGCAGAACCCGGCGCGCGGCCGCCGCGAGCAGGCGGTCATCCGTCGCGAGTTGCTTGGGCTCAGCCGGACGGCCAACGCAACATTGTGGGGATTACAATGGCTTGCCCTTACCCTGCGCCAGACAATTCCATGGCTTTACGCGAAATATCGTTTCTCACCAAATGAACGATCGTTTCTTTCATAAGCTTTGCCGACTGTTCCACGCATCTAGCTATTGATGCGCACGAAAAGTTGCATAGAATTTACTTTCTGAACTAACCAATTTCCCTGGTGGCCTGCGCCACCTCCATACTGAGGGTCTATTATGAGTGCCACGAAATCCAAGCTATCACCCGCCCACACACTGTCACGCCGTGGCGAAGGGCCCAATCCGATCGACATCCATGTCGGCGCACGGCTGCGGCTGCGCCGGACCCTGCTCGGCTTGAGCCAGGAAAAGCTCGGTGAAGCCGTGGGAATCACATTCCAGCAGCTTCAGAAGTACGAGCGGGGGTCCAACCGCATCAGCGCCAGCCGCCTCTTCAATCTGTCGCAGGTTCTGGGTGTCCCGGTCAGCTATTTCTTCGAGGACATGCCGTCGCCGGAGCACATCGCCGCCCCGTCGCCCGATCTTCCGCCGTCCGAAACGGAAGAATTCGAGTCTATGGCCCGCCGCGAGACTTTGGAACTGGTGCGGGCCTATTACCGCATCGAAGACGCCTCCGTGCGCAAGCGCACGTTCGACCTGCTCAAGGCGCTCGGCGGCGAGCGCGCCCTGGACGAGGCGGTGTAAGGCACGGCACCGTCATCCGACCCTCAGTCATCGGTGGACGCGGGAGGTTCGGCCCGCCGCCTCGCGTCCGCGATCTTCACGCCGATCTGCCAATAGTAAAAGGCCCGCGCCAGCGCGTGTTGGAGTCCCGGACCACCGTCGAGAAAACCCAACCGCACAAAATATCCATGGAGGAAGACGAGGAGCGGACGCGCCGGCATCACGCTCAACCCAACCTTCATCCACCGCCGCCTCCCGGATTCCCGCGCGATCAGGTCTTTCATCCGTCCATCCGAACGCAGCGCCGCTTCCCAGTCGGCGTAGCGGGCGTGCCGTTCGAACCAAGCGGCAACCGGCTTGTTGTCGGCGTGATCCAAACTGTGCCTCAGTTGCCCGAGAGTGCCGTCAATCGTCGGCTGGTAATGGCCTTCCACCTCCCACATGGTGGCGACATCCAGATCAGGAACCGGTAGAAAGCGCGCCTTTCGGCGGTCGAACAGGACGAGTTTGCGGTTGCCCGCGCCGAAGCGCAGGCGCCGGCCCAGAAACACCGGACGGCCGTCGATGAAATAGCCGGCATGCCGCGGCCCCTCGTCCATCAACACGGCAATCTCCTCCACCAGAGCGCTGCCAAGCCATTCGTCCGCGTCGAGGAACAGAACCCAATCCTGACCGAACGGCAGTCGGTCCAGGCACCATTGCTTCTTCTTCGGATATCGCCCGTCCCATTGGAAGGGCACCACCCGCGCGCCCGCCGCCGCAGCGATGGCCGGCGTCCCGTCGGAGCTGCCGCTGTCCACCACGAAGCGTTCGGCGAAACGGTCGAGCGCGGACAGACAGTGGGGAAGATTGACCGCCTCGTTGCGGGTCATCACCACGACCGAAACGGGGATCATGGCCCCACCTCCCCACCGGCCCGCCACAGGCGCCGCAGGCTGGCGACGATCGCCCCGGCAACCAGCCCGGCCAGCGCCGCCATCGGCACCACCGTCAGGGGGTTCGGCCAATCCGGGCGCTGGGCGGCGGCGGGGGGTTCGATGGCGTCCGCCGCCAGTGGCAGATCGACCTCGATCATCATGGCGATGCGCTCCTGCTCCGACAGCAGGTCGGCAAGAGCGCGCCGGTGTTCGGCCACGGTGATGCCGGCCAAACGGGCGCGGGCATGGGCAATCTGCGCGGCGCTGCGCCGCGACGCCTCCGCCCGCAGATGGGCGTCGGTCGCCTGGGCCGCGCCGGACAGAAGCCGCAAGGCCATGGCGCGGTCGGCGTGGCGCAACCGCAACCGCCGCATCGGGCCACTGCCCACCATGTCGATGGTCAGTCGATCCCGCAGCGCGCTGGCCACCCGTTCGGCGTCGGGCTCCACCCAATCCGACCGACCGACAAGCGCAAGAAAAAGCCGCTTGGCGGACGCCATGGCGCCGGACGCCGGACGCCATCCCGCCGTCTCTTCGTCCCAGCGGTCGGGAAAGAGCCCGCGCAGCAGCAGCGGATCGGCCATCAGCCGCTCCGCCACGGGAATCGAGGTGAAGAGCTGAAGGTAACGCGCAAAGTCCGAAAGTATCTCGTCGCCCGGACCGGGCTCCGACGCGGCGGCGGCGGCTTCCCGGCCGATCAGAACGGGCAGCCGCGCGCCCATGGCCGCCGCACCGACGCGCGCGGTCGGCCCGATCACCATCACCGCGGTGTACTGCGGCACCACCAGCCGCAAGGCGGTCACCGACGCCACCACGCCCAGTGCCGCTCCGACGAGCAGGATCGGCCAGCCCTCCCGCATCGTCCACACGAGGCGTCGCAGTTGCCGCCCAGACTCCGCGGCCTCGGCCTCCAACGGGGAGCGGCGCAATGGCATTCCATCAGGCATGAGGCAGCCTCCGTCCCGGCAGGATGGCGCCGCCACGCAACCTGGTCCGGCGCAGCCCATCCGCCAGCGCCGCGAAGCGCCGCGCCGCCGCCGTGGCATCCCAAGCCGATGCCACGGACAGCGCCCGCGCTCCCTGCGCCGCGCACAGAACCGGATCGCCAGCGTAGCGGCGGATTGCAGCGGCCAGTCCCGCCCCATCGTCCGGCGCCAGCCTATGCCCACAGCCCTCCAGCAGGGTCGCCGCCTCGCTGCCCGCCGGTCCCAGGAAGAGGCAAGGCCGGCCGGTCGCCAAGGCACTGGCCACCTTGCAGGGCACCAGCAGCCCTTCGGCCCGCGGGTCCATGGTCGCCAGATGAAGATCCGCGGCGGACAAACTCTCGGCCAGCCGATCCGGCGGCTGGAGCGGCAGCAGCCGGACATTGGTCAGCCCGCGCCGCTCCACCACCTCCGCCATGGCATCCCGGCGGCGCCCCTCCCCGATCAACAGGATCGCAATGGCTGGATCGCTGGCCGCCAGAAACGTCGCCGCGTCCAGCACAGCGTCCATTGGATGGGCCAGCCCGATGTTTCCCGAATAGGCCACGGTGAAACGGTCGCCCAGCCCATGCTCCAGCCGGAAGGGGTTGTTGGCGCGCGGGACCGGTCGGATGCGCGGATCGGGCCAGTTCGGCAGGACGGTGATCCGCTCGCACGGAACCCCCGCCGCGGCCAGCCGCCCGGCCATGCAGCGTCCGATGGCCACCACAGCGTCATGGCGGCGAAGCGCCTGGACACTGGTCCGCTCCACCATCCGCATCAACGGTTCCGGAAAGCGGATGCCCAGAACCGGCAGCAGGGCTGGAAACACATCCTGGCTCCAATGTATGGAAGCCGCGCCATGACGTGCCGCAATCAGCGGGCCGCCGCACGCCAGAAGCGGCGGATCCGTCATGGTGACCACGACGTCGTGCCGCGGCAGGCGCACCGCCCTCAGTATCAGCCGCGCCGCGGCGGCCAAGTAGCCGCGCGTGGTCAGCCGTGCCTCTCCCGGCGTCTCCACCCCATCCGGCGGGCGCTCTCCGCCGGTGCGGCGGACAGTGACACCGGGCGGCGCGGCGCTGGGGCCGGCCCCGTCCGCGACGACGGTGACGCGCCACCCGATCGCCGCCATCCGCTGCGCCAGATCGGACACGCAACGCCCGGTCGCTCCTTTGTCGGGAGGGAACACGCGGTTCACGAAGAGTATGGATGGATGACGCACGGAAAGATGATCACTTCAGTGACGAATCACGCATAAGTATGCATTTCCGTCAGCGGCTCGGCAACGCCTTCCCGCGTTCCGCAGCCAACACCGTCAAGGTGAGCAAAACTCCTGTATCCAGATACTTGAAGCTGGTGTGGGCCCCGAGCGCCATCAGCAGCGGCGCCAGCACCGCCCAACCAAGCGCGGGGTCCGAACGGAGAAGCGCCAGCGCGCGTGGGGCGAGGCCGCCGAGATAGGCTGTCAGGGCGCACAGGCCGATCACCCCGGTCTTGGCAAGGGCGTAGGTCACGAGCGTGTGGGTGTAGGACACACGCCAGCCGCCGACCGCCGGATTGGCAAGGAGCGCGCCCCACCCCTGTCCGAACAGAAAGGCGGTCGGGGAGGACAGCGCCTGGCCAAAAGCGGCATCCGCCTCTTCCCACCGGGTGTTGGCCCCAGCCAGCCGGGTTTTCTCGGCCACTTGCCCGGCGGCACCAAGCAACACATCAAAAAAAGGCGTCATCAACAGCAATGCCGCCATCCCCACCCCAACCCCGACCATCGGCGTCCGCCTCAGCCGCCAGAGCCCTAATGCGACGAAGGCCATGACGGCAAGCCCGAGCGCCATGCGGTGAACCGCTCCGGCCAATGCCGCCAGACACAGGAAGCCGCCCAGAATCGCGGCCACACCGGCGGCGCTCCACAGCCAGCGGCCACGCATCAGCATGCCGAGTCCGGAAGACGGCAGCACGATGGCGGCGAACAGAACCGATGGCGCGTTCAGCAGATAAACGCCGCCATCCGCCATCGCACGAACGCCGACGGCACCGAAACCCCAGTCCGCCTGCTTCCACCAACGCAACGCGAACCCAACTCCGGCCAGCGCCATGCCGGCGGTCAGCAACGCTACCGCCCGGTCTGGAGCGGCGCGCAGCATCGGCACCAGCAACACCGGAAGGAACAGATAAAACAGAGGCACGACGTCGCGCAGCATATCGCCCGGCGACCAGTCCAGCCAAACGCCCCGCATCAGCGGGCACCACAGCAGCACCGCCAGCGCCAGCACCGCAGGCCTCTCCCAGGACGGCGAATCGCGCTCCAGCAAGGCGTGGCCCGTCGTCACGGACAGGGGGCGCAGCAGCCCGACACCGAGCACCAGCAACGCACCGATCACCGCTTCGATCAATCGGATCTGTGCCGGTGCCGGCGCGCTCAGCAGGCCATAGAGGATGAGCGCCAGACACAACCCGGCGGCTCGCCACAGCGCCACTCCCTTTCCGGCCACGCGCTCTCCGCCACTGCTCCGATTCGAACAGGCGGCAGCATTTCATGTCACAACAAAAAAAGGAACGACCGATCCGATCCGCAACGATCAGGCGTAGCGCAACTCCGCGCGGTCGAGACGGTAGAACAACCCTTCAAGAGGATTCAGCCGCAAGGTGCCGGTGATCAGCATCGGGGCCTGCGACTCGCGGACCGGGATCTGGCTGTGGACGTGCAGCATGGTGGAAGGGCTGGGCCGGTGGCAGGCCGGACAGGAAATGGGATTGGCGGCGAGGATGAAGCTGTTGTGGGCCGGTGCGTCGCTCAACGGCACCATGAAGCCGCGGACCGTCACCAGCTTTCCTTCCAGCGCCCTGACCCGGGTCGGGAAGACCGGGTTGGCCGCCGGTCCCTCCATGCGGACCTGCACCAAATCCCGCCACAGGGCCGTGGTGTCGTCCAGCGGCAGATGGAACGGCCCGGCGGGATGCGTGGGTTCGCTGGCGTTGGTCGCCCAGATTGCCCAGCCGGCCACCGGGGCCAGCGCGAGCGGCAACAGAACCTGTCGGCGCGTCGTCATGGCTTCCTCCCCCTCGATCCTGCCCGTTTCGGTCGTTCGTGCGACCGTTCATTTGATCGTTGAAGGCATCCTGTGCGGCCATTGTCCCGGACCGTCGTCTTGTGGCCGAATTGTTCCCGAGCCCTCGCCCAAGGTCAACAGGCGAGCGATAGGCCATACGTAAGATGCCGCCGCCCGGCGACTTCGCGCAGCGCTTCGCCGACCTATGGGATTGACGCGGCCGCCGACCTATACTTTGTAAGAGCGGCAACCACCGATAAAAACCTTACGAGCGGGAATCAACGCGGCATGCAAAAAGGGTCAGCACCAAAGGACAAGCCGGCGCATCTCCGCCTGTCCGAAGACCAGACGACCGAACTGGCCGACATGTTCCGCCTGATGAGCGACCCCAGCCGGCTGCGCATCATCCTGGCCTGCCTGGACACCTCGACCTCGGTCGGCGATATGGCGGCGGCGTTGGGCCTGTCACCATCGCTGGTGAGCCATCACCTCCGCCTGCTGCGGGCGGGGCGGCTGATCCAAGCGGAACGGCGCGGCAACCGGGTCTTCTACCTGATCACCGACGAGCACATCCGGCGCGTCCTGTCGGACATGGTCGACCATGTGGCGGAGGAAAGCGAAGGCGACCTGGAGGCCTGAGCGTGCGGTTGCGGCGGCCTCCGCCGCCACAACCCGTTGAAGCCTTTATAACAAATACGCAATAGGATTTGACCGCCATGCCAGTTGCGCCGCATAGTTCCGACCATGCTGCGGCGCATCAAACCGTTGTTGCACGAATGGCCTGAAGAATCGGCCAGGAAACAAAGGGTGTTGGCATGGAGACGTTCCGCTTCCAGCCGGGGGAAACCCCCGTCCTGCTCAGCATCCCGCATGTCGGCACGGTCGTGCCGCCGGACATCGCTGCCACCATGACCGACTCCGCCCTGGCGGTGCCGGACACCGACTGGCATCTCGACCGCCTCTATCACTTCGCCCCAGCGCTGGGCATCGGCTTCCTGAAGCCGACGCTGTCGCGTTATGTGATCGACCTCAACCGTGACCCCGAGAGCCCCCTCCCCGGCGCCGGCAGCACCGAACTTTGCCCCCTCACCACCTTCGATCACCAGCCCATCTATCGGCCAGGGAAAGAGCCGGACGCGGCCGAGGTGGAGCGGCGGGTCGGCACCTATTGGCGCCCCTATCATGAACAGCTCAATGGCGAGCTTCAGGCGCTGAAGGAACGCTTCGGCGTGGCGGTGCTGTTCGACGCCCATTCCATCCGGTCGCGCGTGCCGCGATTCTTCGACGGGCAGATCCAGGACTTCAGCCTGGGGACGGCGGAGGGCGCCAGCGCCTCCCCTGCGCTGGTCGGCCGGGTGATGAACGTCCTCACCGCGACCGGGCGATTCTCCTCGGTGCAGAACGGGCGCTTCAAGGGCGGCTTCATCACCCGCCGCTACGGCAATCCCGGCGACAACATCCACTCGATCCAGCTCGAACTGTCGCAGCTCACCTATATGGACGAGGAGGCCCCCTTCGGCTTCCGCGAGGAGTCGGCGCGTCAGGTGCGCCCGACCTTGGAGCGGCTGCTGAGCCTCGTCGTCGAGTGGGCGTGGGAGAACGCCGCCGGCCGGCGGCGCAGCGCCTTCCTGTAACGGCCGGCCAGGCCCTCAGACCCAGACGCCCCGCACATAGGGCGTCAATTGGGTGTCCTGCATGATGATATGGTGGACCAGCCAGTTCGCCGTGAAGGTGTAGATCCGCTCGGCGTTCTGATGCGTCGGGTCCCGCGTGAAGACTGCGGACAATTCGCTCAAGGTCCGCACCGCCTCATGGTGCTGGCGGACATGCTCCTCGAACTTCGGGTAATGCACGGCCTGCATGATCTTTTCTTCGCGGGCGAAGTGCTGCTGGGTGTATTCCAGCAGTTTCATGAGGATCTTGGCGACACGCACGGGCATGAAGCTGCGCGACGTCAGCGCGGCATCAAGTTCGTTCAGATACTCGATCAGGTGCTTGTGATCTTCATCGATGGACGGCTGGCCGACGCTGAGCTGCCGCCTCCACGTAATGACACCCATGAACCCTCCGCACCCTGTCTTCCGCGGCCACCGGGCAATTCCGCCGAAAGCCACCGCATTGAAGGGAAGCGCGCCGCACTTGCGCAACTGACGATGAAGGTGCGCAACCCGTCAAAAAACCGTAAATTCCAGACGCCGCGTCCCTTGTTACCGCCGACTCCGCAACCGGCGGCCTTTGCCTGCATTATGGGCGCATTTTCTACAAAACGAACGCATACGATCGTCACATGGCATTTTGCCGCACCAAAACAAAGACGCGAAAAGGCAGGGGAAACGTCATGTTTCCGCCTGCCTTCACATCGACTTCATGGGGATGAGGCGACGATCGCCCGCCCCGGCTTATCGGTGAACCGCCGCCCGATCAGCCGACGATCGAATAGCCGCAGTCCACATAGGTGGTGCTGCCGGTGATGCCCTTGGCTCCGTCCGTCGCCAGGAAGGCGGTGGTGTAACCGACCTCTTCGATGGTGACGAGGCGCTGTTCCGGCGCGCGTTCCGCGGCCTTCTCCATCAGCTCGTCGAAATGGGCGATGCCGGAGGCGGCGCGCGTCTTGATCGGGCCCGGAGAGATGGCATGGACGCGGATGCCCTTCGGGCCCAGCTCCGCCGCCAGATAGCGCACGCTGGCCTCCAGCGCGGCCTTCACCGGCCCCATCACGCCGTAATTGTCGATCACGCGGTTGGCGCCGAAATAGGACATGGTGAACAGCGAACCACCATCCTTCATCAGCGGCTCGGCGTAACGGGCCATGCGGATGAAGGAGTGGCAGGACACGTCCATCGCCATCTGGAAGCCTTCGCGCGAACAATCGACGACGCGGCCGTGCAGATCCTCCTTCGGAGCGAAGGCGATGGAATGCAGCGCGAAGTCCAGCTTGCCCCACTTCTGCTCGATCTTCTCGAAGATGGCCTTCAGCTCACCCTCGCCGGTGACGTCCACCGGTTCGAAGATCTCCGCTTCGAGCTGCTGGGCCAGCGGCTCGACGAAGCGCTTCGCCTTGTCGTTCAGGTAGCTGACCGCGAGATCCGCGCCCAGAGCGCGGAAGGCGCGGGCGCAGCCCCACGCGATCGACTGATCGTTGGCGATGCCGAGCACGAGGCCCTTCTTGCCTTCAAGAGTGGCGGCGGCGGGGATGATCGTGGTCATAGGCTGGCTTTCCCGGATTGCAAGGTGGCCGGATTCAGAGTGCGCCAGATCGGATCACTCGAATTGTGCAACGCACCATAATGCAATCGAAGGTCATAGGCAACTTGTTAAAGTCGCAATATACCCGACATTATCGCTTTGTTTATCTGTAACACAGCCTTCACACAGCGAAGGCGCGAAGTCCGCATTGGTGTTTCATACCCCTTTCTTGCGCATTGATTGACAGGATCGCAACAAAGACAAAGGCCCCTCCTTTTTGAGGGGCCTTTTTTACAGGAGAAATGACGCTCAGACGGCGCCGGGCGTGAAGGACGGCGGATCGCTGGCTGGGAAGGATTCCATCGACGCCTCGTCCACCCTCTCCTTCTCGTCGGCATCGTCGTAGATGTCGCCGGGATGGCGGGAATAGCGATGGACGCCCTGATCCACATCCTCGGCGGGGGTGCCCGCCCCGTGATGGCCGCCCAGATCCTCCATCATCGCCTTGGCCGGGCAATAGCCGGTCAGCCCGCGGGCGACCAGGGCGCCGCCGGCCAAAGCCAGCGCCGCTCCACCGACAGTCGGGCGGCGCAGCCCCAGCACGGCGAGAAGCCCGCCGCCGACCAGCGACACCAGGCGTTCGGTGTGCCCGACGTTGATCATGCGTTCGAGATCGTCCGGCAGGGCCGCGTCGCGGCTGCCTATGCCCTTTTGGCTCGTCATCGCCATCGCTGCTCTCCTCGATCTTTTTCTATGGTCACTGCCGCGGGGCGGGCGGCGTGGATCCGCCCTGGCCCGGCGTCGGCGCGGCGCCGGTCGAACCGGACGAGCCCGGCTGTGCCGTCCCATCGGGCTTGCGGGCCGTGTCGGCCAGCGTGCGGGCCTGCGACAGCTCGCGGTTCAGCCGGTCCACCTCCTGCGAGAGACGCTGCACCTCCGATTGAAGCTGCGGCGATCCCGCGGAACCGCCCTCCGGCATACCAACCGCGGCGAGGGCCGCACCGTCGCGCATCCAATAGGGCTGGACCCCGTAATAGGTGTGCAGCGCCACCGCCCATTGCCGGTCCGACATGTCCGGACGGTTGGAACTGGTGAATTGCGGCGCCGCGGTCAGCCGGTCCTTGGTCACGTTCAGGACATAGCCGTCACCACCCTGTGCCGGCTGGATCAATGCCCAGGGAACGGGGAAGTTGCGCTCACCCAGACCGAGAAAGCCGCCGGCCTCGACCACGGCGTAGGCGACGCGCCCGGTGTTCGGATCGACCACCAGCTCGGAAATGGAGCCCATCTCCTCGCCGCTGGCGTTGTGCAGCTTGGCCTTCGACAGGTCGTCGGCGGCGACCACGCGCGGATGCTCGACCGAGCGCAGCAGCGCGTCGGCCTCGCCCAGGATGGTCTGGCACGCCGGCTCGCCGCCCCGCTGCCCGGCGCGTTCGGCGGTCTGGCGCAGGGCGCGGAGCTGGCCGATCTCCTGCGGGCTGATGGAGGCGGGCGTCGGGTTGCCGGCGGCCTCCAGCGCGCCGATGCGCTGGCCCAGCCGGTTCACCCCCTCCGGGCAGGTCTCGGCGAGCGCCGGCCAAGGCCCAAGCGCCCCCGCGATCATGGCGGCGCTGAGGAGCAGGCGTTTCATCGTGGGTGCCTCCGGCTTGGTTTCCGTGCGTGTGGTTCTCACGCGGGGAAAACAGCACGGCCAAGACGGAGGTTCCGCGAATGCTTCTTCTGCGAAGCGGTCAGCCCGGAAGCGGCAACCCGCCCCGCTGAACGATGAAGGACTGGACCGCGTCCACCCCCTGCCCCGTCTTGATGTTGGTAAAGACGAAGGGCCGGTCGCCGCGCATCTTCTTCGCGTCGCGGTCCATCACCTCCAGGCTGGCGCCGACCAGCGGGGCGAGGTCGATCTTGTTGATGACCAGCAGGTCCGACCGGGTGATGCCCGGCCCGCCCTTGCGCGGGATCTTGTCGCCCGCCGACACGTCGATGACGTAGATGGTCAGGTCGGCCAATTCCGGCGAGAAGGTGGCCGCCAGATTGTCGCCGCCCGATTCCACGAAGATCAGGTCGAGGTTCGGAAACTTGCGGTTCATCTCGTCGACGGCGGCGAGGTTGATCGAGGCATCCTCGCGGATCGCCGTGTGCGGGCAGCCGCCGGTCTCCACCCCCATGATCCGGTCCGGCTTCAGCGCGCCGGAGCGGGTGAGGAATTCGGCGTCCTCCTTGGTGTAGATGTCGTTGGTGATCGCCGCGACCTCCCAATCGTCGCGCATGCGCTTGCACAGCGCGTCGGTCAGCGCCGTCTTGCCGGAGCCGACCGGCCCGCCGATGCCCACGCGCAGGGGGCCACCATGGCTCTTGGAAATCGGGGCGGTCATGAGCGGAACAACCTCGTGTATTGGGTTTCGTGGATCATGGAGGTCCAATCGACGGCCATGGCGCGGCTGCCCAGGTCATCGAGCGGGGCGGCCAGCGCGGCCTCCGCCGCAGAGTGCACCACGGAATCGAGCGCCGCCAGGGCCTTCTGCCCGTCCGTCTGCCCCAGCGGAACCAGCCGCACCCCGGCGGAGATGAGGTTGGCGGCGAAGGCGTGCAGATAGGCCGACAGGGCGGGCCCTTCCGGCACGCCGATCAGCGCGGCGGCCAGCGCCACGGCGACGGCGTAGGCGACCGGGCGACCGCTGTCGGCGATCACCCGGTCCCAGCGCTCCATCCCCTCCAGCGGCCAGGCGGCGCGCACGGCGATCAGAAACGCCTGCCCCTGCGCGCGGCTCTCCAGCGCGGTTTCGGCGGAGGCGCGCATGGCGTCGGCGCGTTCGACCGCCCAGGCGAAGCCCGCCTCGTCGCCCGCCAGCACGGCGCGATGCGCGGCAACGAAGAGCATGCCGTCGGTCCGCCCGGCGCCGTGGCGCAGGATGCCGTCCATCCACCGCGCCAGCGTGTCGCGGTCGCGGACGAGCCCCTGCTCCACCGCCGCCTCGATGCCATGGCTGTAGGAGAAGCCGCCGACCGGGAAGGACGGCGACAGCCAAGCGAGGAGCTTGGTGAGATGGGTGGCCGAGACGGGCCCCCACCCCGGCCCTCCCCCGCTATGCGGGAGAGGGTGCCTATCCTCGTCCAAGTCCCCTCCCTCGCGAAGCGGGGGAGGGTTAGGGAGGGGGCAAGCGCCCTCAGTCATGCGAATGCCCGTGGGAATGGGAGTGCCCATGGGAGTGGCTGTGGGAATGCGAATGACCATGATCATGATCATGATCGTGACCATGCCCATGGTCATGGCCGTGCCCGTGGGAATGTCCATGCCCCTGCCCCGAGTACGCCCCTCCCTCCGGCGCGAAGGGCGCGTGGATGGCGGCAACGCTGGCCCCCAGCCCCTTCAGCATGTCCTCGATCACGTGGTCGCGGCGCAGGCGGATGGTCTCGCCGACGATCTGCACCGGCAGGTGGCGGTTGCCGAGGTGCCAGGCGATGCGGGCGAAGCCCTCCGTCCCGCCGCCGCAGCGCACCTCCATCAGCTCCTCGTCGGCGGCGACCACGCGCAGGTAGGCGCCGTCGCCCAGTTCCAGCCCGTCGCCATGGTCGAGCGCGACCGCGCGCGGCAGGTCCAGCAGGAAATCGGCTCCCGCATCGTCCGTCATCACCATGCGGCGCCGGTGGCGGTCGTCGAAGGCGAGGGTCACCGTGCCGGCCTCGCGCTCGGCCGGCCAATGGCCGCGGGCGTGGACTCGGGTGGCGCGGCGGAGCGTGTCGGTCATGGAGAAAGCCGTTCGAAGGGTGTGGGCCGGCCGAAGAAACGTCCCGCGAGGGCGCCGACCGGTTCCGCCGCTCCCGTGGTGAAGAAACGAAGGGCGCCCGGCGCCTCGCCAGCGGACGGGGCGTATTCGGGGTGGCGCTCCAGGTAGTTGTCCAGCGATCGGGCGACCAGACTGGGCTGGCACAGCACCTCCACCCCCGGCGGCAGCGCCTCCGCGAACAGATGCGCCACCAGCGGGTAGTGGGTGCAGCCGAGCACCGCCGCGTCCAGCGGCTGGCCGCCAAGCTGCTCCAGCAGCGCCCGCACATAGCCACGCACCGCCGGAGCCAGTTCTGCGTCCCCCGCCCCGCGCTCGATCAGCGGGACGAGGTCCGGGCAGGCCTGCTGCACCACCCGCACGTCGGGCGCCCGCTTGCCGATCTCACGCGGGAAGGAGCCCGACGCGACGGTGGCCGGGGTGGCGAAGACGCCGACCGTCCGCGGCTCCGGACGCCAGTCGGCGGCGGGGCCGTCCTGCATCCAGGGCACGCGGGTGATCGCCTCGACCATCGGGACGAGTACGCCCAGCACGTTGCGTCCCGGATGGGCCACCGGCAGCCACGTCCGCTGCATCCGCCGCAGGGCCACCGCCGCCGCCGTGTTGCAGGCCAGGACGACCAGCCCGCAGCCCTGGGCGAACAGCCGCTCCACCCCCTGGACCGTCAGGCGGTAGATGTCCTCCTCGCTGCGCGGACCGTAGGGAGCGGCGGCATGGTCGCCGAGATAGACGAAGGGACGCCCGGGAGCGGCGGCCACCAGCGCGCGCAGCACCGTCAGACCGCCATGTCCGGAATCGAAGACACCAATCACGAACCCGTCACCCCACACTCAGAACAGGAAGTACCGCTGCGCCATGGGCAGCACGTCCGCCGGCTCGCAGGTCAGGAGCTGTCCGTCGGCGCGCACCTCGTAGGTTTCCGGATCGACCTCGATGTGGGGTGTGGAATCGTTGTGGATCATCTGCTTCTTGCCGATGGCCCGCACCCCCGTCACCGCGACCAGCTCGCGCCGCAGGCCGAGCGAGCGCAGCGCCTCGTTCTCCAGCGACAGCTTGCTGACGAAGGTCAGGGAGCTGGCCTGCATCGCGCGGCCATAGGCGCCGAACATCGGGCGGTAATGCACCGGCTGCGGCGTCGGGATGGAGGCGTTGGGGTCGCCCATCAGCGCCGCCGCGATGGTCCCGGCCTTCAGCACCATGTCCGGCTTCACGCCGAAGAAGGCCGGCGACCAGACCACCAGATCGGCCAGCTTGCCGACCTCGACCGAGCCGACGACATGGGCGATGCCGTGCGACAGCGCCGGGTTGATCGTGTATTTGGCGACGTAGCGCTTGACGCGGAAGTTGTCGTTCTCGCCGGTCTCCTCGGCCAGACGCCCGCGCTGCACCTTCATCTTATGCGCGGTCTGCCAAGTGCGGATGATCACCTCACCCACCCGGCCCATGGCCTGGCTGTCCGAACTCAGCATCGAGAAAACGCCGAGGTCGTGCAGGATGTCCTCCGCCGCGATGGTCTCGCGCCGGATGCGGCTCTCGGCGAAAGCCACGTCCTCCGGGATGCGGGGCGACAGGTGGTGGCAGACCATGAGCATGTCGAGATGCTCGTCCACCGTGTTCACCGTGAAGGGCCGCGTCGGGTTGGTGGAGCTGGGCAGCACGTTGGGCAGGCCGGCCACCTTGATGATGTCCGGCGCGTGGCCGCCGCCCGCGCCCTCGGTGTGGAAGGCGTGGATGTTGCGGCCCTTGAAGGCGGCGATGGTGTTCTCCACGAAGCCCGACTCGTTCAGCGTGTCGGTGTGGATCGCCACCTGGATGTCCGTCTCCTCGGCCACCGTCAGGCAGGTGTCGATGGCCGCCGGGGTGGTGCCCCAGTCCTCGTGCAGCTTCATGCCGCAGGCGCCGGCGGCGATCTGCTCCAGCAGCGCGTCGGGACGGCTGGCGTTGCCCTTGCCGAAGAAGCCGAGGTTGATCGGCAGCCCCTCCGCCGCCTGGAGCATGCGGGCCATGTGCCACGGCCCCGGCGTGCAGGTGGTGGCGGACGTGCCCGCCGCCGGGCCGGTGCCGCCGCCCAGCATGGTGGTGACGCCGCTGTTCAGCGCCTCGTCCACCTGCTGCGGGCAGATGAAGTGGATGTGGGCGTCGATGCCGCCGGCGGTGACGATCTTGCCCTCGCCCGCGATGACCTCGGTCCCCGGCCCGACGACGATGGTCACGCCCGGCTGGACGTCCGGGTTGCCGGCCTTGCCGATGCCGGCGATGCGCCCGCCGGTGATACCGATGTCGGCCTTGACGATGCCCCAATGGTCGATGATCAGCGCGTTGGTGATGACGGTGTCCACCGCGCCGCCCTGGCGCGAGGTCTGGGCCTGCCCCATGCCGTCGCGGATCACCTTGCCGCCGCCGAACTTGACCTCCTCGCCATAGACGGTGTGGTCCTTCTCGACCTCCACGATCAGGTCGGTGTCGGCCAGCCGCACACGGTCGCCCACGGTGGGGCCGTAAAGAGCCGCGTATTCGGCCCGGTCGATGCGATGCGCCATTGTCTGATGCCCTCCGCTGGCGCCCTTTACAGGCTGCCGTTGACCTTGCCGTTGAAGCCGATGACCACGCGGTTGCCGGCGTAGGCGACCAGCCGCACGCGCCGCGTCTGCCCCGGCTCGAAGCGCACCGCCGTCCCGGCGGGGATGTCCAGCCGGAAGCCGCGCGCCGTCTCGCGGTCGAAGGTCAGCGCCCCGTTCGTCTCGGCGAAGTGATAATGCGAACCGACCTGGATCGGGCGGTCGCCGGCGTTGGCGACGTCGAGTTCCACCGTGTCGCGGCCGGCGTTGAGTTCGATCTCGCCCGCGGCGGGGATGATTTCACCGGGTTTCATCGGGGCTCCCCTTAGCGAATCGGCTGGTGGACGGTGACGAGCTTGGTGCCGTCGGGGAAGGTGGCCTCGACCTGAATCTCGTGGATCATCTCCGGGATGCCGTCCATCACCTGATCGCGGGTGATCACCGTCGCGCCGTCGCGCATCAGCTCGGCCACGGTGCGCCCGTCGCGCGCCCCTTCCACCACGTAATCGGTGATGAGAGCCACCGCCTCGGGATGGTTCAGCTTCACGCCACGCTCCAGCCGGCGGCGCGCCACCATGGCGGCCATGGCCACGAGAAGCTTGTCCTTCTCGCGCGGTGTCAGGTTCATGGGGCTGTCTCTCCGCCTTCCCATTGGGTTGGCGGGATTATGCCACGTTGCTGCGGTGCGCCAATCCCTCTTCGATGAATCGCACCGCGTTTCCGACACCATCCTCGGCCCGGATGCGGGCGCCGAGCGCCGCGGCCCGGCCGCGCATTCCCGGATCGTCGGTCGCCGCGATGGCGCGGGCAAGCCCCTCGGCGGTCAGCGTGCGGCGGGGAATCGGCGGCGGTGCGACGCCGAGATCGTGGAGCCGGGCGCCCCAGAAGGGCTGGTCGCCCATGAAGGGGACCACCACCGCCGGCACGCCCGCCCGCGCGCCCGCCGCCGTGGTGCCGGCGCCGCCGTGATGGACGACGGCGGACATGCGCGGAAACAGCCAGTCGTGCGGCGCCGATTCCAGGCCATGGACCGTCTCCGGCAAGGCCGAGCGGTCGATCCCGCCCCACCCGGCGGAGAGCACGGCGCGCCGTCCGTTCAGGGCCGCGACGACCAGCCGCGTCGTCTCGGCGGGATCGAACCCGGCCATGCTGCCGAATCCGACATAGACCGGCGGCGGCCCGCTCTCCAGAAAGGCCGCGAGGTCGGGCGGCGGCGTGTAGGCGTCGGACTCGTCCAGGAACCAGAATCCGGTCGCCCGGATGAAGTCCGGCCAGTCGTCCGGCCGCGGCAGCACATGGGTCGAGAAGGCGTAGGGCATCGGCCATTTCGCCGTCATCAGCAACGGTCCTGGCCCGATGAGGGAGGGCCTCAGGCCCAGCACCGCGCGCCGCGCCCGGTTGGTCGGCGCCCGGAAGGTCTGCCAGACGAGCTGCATCATCGCCAGATGCAGGGCGTAATTCACGACGCCGGGAAAGCGCCGGGGCGGCATCATCGGCGGCGGGAAGGCCCGCGTCGGCGCCATCGGCTGCAGCGCCGTCCCGACGACCGGAACGCCCAGCTTCTCGGCCACCGCCACGCCCGCGTAGAAGGCGAGGCCGGAGACGATGACCGCGTCGCTGCCCCGCGCCGCTTCCCAATACTCCCGCATCCAGTCCAGCGCGTAATCCTGGCCGAGGCGGAGGAGGGCCCGCATCATCTTGACGGGGTTGATGCCGTCGCGGAACAGCCCGTCCGCCTCCCGGCTGCCCGTCACGGCGCGCAGGTCGCCGGACAGCGGGCTGTAGTCCAGGCCATGCCGTTCGATCAGGCCGCGGAATTCGCGGTCGGCGGGAAAGGCGACGGAATGCCCGGCGGCCCGCAGGCCCTTCCCGAGGGCGACGTAGGGGCGGATGTCGCCCTGGGACCCGTAGGTGACGATGGTGAAGCGCATGGGACGGGAGCTACGCCGGCAACCGCCCCTTGGCAAGGTGGCTCAGACCTCCCACAGCCGCGGTAATCTGACCGGGAGGCCCGCGGCCGCCGCGCGCAGATGCGACCACAGCGCCGCGTAGGCACCGCGCACCGGCCGCGCCTCGCCGCCCAGGATGCGGACGACCAGCAGCCCGTCGAAGGCCGTGGCGCCGACCCGCACGCCCTCCAGCCCCTCCGCCGCCGCGCGCAGCGCCTCCAGCCGGCTCCCGGCGTCAGGTGCGGCGTAGAGCAGCGTGGCGCAGGCCCCGGCCCCGCCGAAACCCGCCGGGTGGGCCAGCGTCTCGGCAAGGTCGCCGTCCATGTGCAGGGCGTCGGCCCAGGCCAGCCGCCCGTCGCGCACCACCTCCCAGGCGTCGCGGACAAGACCGCGGGTGACCGTCTCGCCGAAGGCGGCGCGCCCGAAGACCAGCATTTCCCCGGCGATCAGCCGGGCGTCGCCCTCCAGCTCCAGCCGGGTCAGGCGGCGCAGGCGCGAGCCCTCGAAAACGATGGCCTCCTGCGGCATCCATTCCAGCCAAGCACCGGCCTCCACGGTCACGCGGGTGTCGATGCGGCAGTCCGGCCCGGCGGAGCGATAGACCTTCTCCGCCGCCTGCGTCGTCACCAGCGCCGCCGCCCCCGGCCCCGCCGACAGGGCGACGTCCAGCCGGTCGCCGCCGACCAGCCCGCCGGAGGTGGTGACCAGCACAGCGATGGGCAGGTCCCCCGCCCGCGGGTCGGGCAGCAGCACCCGCAGCGGGTCGTGGTGGTAGAGCGTGGCGAGGCGCGTGGCCCCATGGCGATGCTCGAACCGCACCGTCGCCGCGCCGTGGACGGCGACCTTCTTCATCAACGCGTCAGCCACCAGCGGCACCCATCCTTGCCTTCATATCCCGGGCCTTCACATCCTCGACCGCCAGCAGCACGCGTTCCGGCGTCGCCGGGGCGTCGAGGCGCACCGGCAGCCGGTGGCCGCCCACCGCCGCGACGGCGTCCTTCAGCGCCAGCCACGCCGAGATGCCGAGCATCAGCGGCGGCTCCCCGATCGCCTTGGAGCGGAACACCGTGTCCTCCCGGTTGGGGCGGTCGGTGTAGAGCGCCACCCGGAAATCCTCCGGCAGCGAGCGCGAGGTCGGGATCTTGTAGGTGCTGGGCGCGTGGGTGCGCAAGCGTCCCTCGCCGTCCCACCACAGCTCCTCCGAGGTGACCCAGCCCAACCCCTGGACGAAGGCGCCCTCCACCTGCCCGAGGTCGATGGCCGGGTTGATGGTGCCGGAGCAGTCGTGCAGCACGTCGGCGCGGGGGAAGCTGTACTCGCCGGTCAGCGTGTCGATCAGCGCCTCGGTCACCGCGACGCCGCAGGAGAAGTAGAAGAAGGGCCGCCCCTCGCACTTCTCGCGATCCCACCAGATCTTCGGCGTGGCGTAATGGCCGGTGGAGGACAGCGACACCCGGTTCAGATAGGCGAGCTTCGCCACCTCCGCGAAGGTCATGGCGTGGTTGCCGGCGAAGACGGCGTTGTCGCGGAACTCCACCTTGTCCGGCGTGGTGTGGCAGTGCTGGGCGAGGAACGCCACCAGCCGATCGCGGATGGTCCCCACGGCGATGCGCACCGCCATGCCGTTCAGGTCGGTGCCGGCCGACGCCGCGGTGGGCGGCGCGTTCGGCACCTTGTCGGTGGCGCTGGCGGTGACCCGCACCCGCTCCACGTCGATCTGGAATTCCTGGGCGGCGATCTGGGCCATCTTGGTGTGGATGCCCTGCCCCATCTCCGTCCCGCCGTGGTTCACCTGGATGGACCCGTCGGTGTAGACATGGACCAGCGCCGCCGCTTGGTTCAGGTGCTTGACGGTGAAGGAGATGCCGAACTTCACCGGGGTCACCGCCAGCCCCTTCTTCAGCACCGGGCTGCGGGCGTTGAAGGCGTCGATCTCCTCCCGTCGGCGGCGGTAGTCGCCGTCCCGCTCGATCCGGTCCATCAGCTCGGCCAGGATCTCCGGCTCCTCCACCGGCATCCCGTAATGGGTGGTGTCGCGGCCCGGCCCGCCGTAGAGGTTGACGCGCCGCACGTCGAGCGGGTCCTTGCCGAGGGAGCGGGCGATCTCGTCCACCACATGCTCGATGGCGATGACGCCCTGCGGCCCGCCGAAGCCGCGGAAGGCGGTGTTGGACACCGTGTTGGTCTTGCAGCGGTGCCCGGTCACCCGCGCCGCCGGCAGATAGTAGGCGTTGTCGGCGTGGAACATGGCGCGGTCGACCACGCCGTTGGACAGGTCCAGCGACACGCCGCAGCGCCCGGCGAGGTCCATCTCCAGACCCTGGATGCGCCCCTCGTCGTCGAAGCCGACGTCGTAGCGCACGAAGAAGTCGTGGCGCTTGCCGGTCATCAGCATGTCGTCGTCGCGGTCCAGGCGGAACTTCACGGGCCGCTTCGTCGCGTTGGCCGCCATGGCGGCGATGGCGGCGATCTGCGCCGGCTGGCTCTCCTTGCCGCCGAAGCCGCCGCCCATGCGCCGGCACTCCACGGCGATGCCGTGCATCGGGCGCCCCAGCACCTGGGCGACGGCGTGCTGGACCTCCGCCGGGTGTTGGGTCGAGGAATGGACCAGCAGGTCGCCGTCCTCCTTGGGGATGGCGTAGGCGATGTGGCCTTCCAGATAGAAGTGATCCTGCCCGCCGACCTCCAGCGTGCCGGTCAGCCGGTGCGGCGCCCCGGCGACCTCGGCTGCCGCGTCGCCGCGCCGGAAGGTCAGCGGCGGCGAGACGAAACTGCCCTTCTCCAGCGCCGCCTCGGCGGTCAGCACCGCCGGCAGGTCCTCGTAATAGATATCGACCAGCCGGGCCGCCGCGCGGGCCTGCAGCAGCGTGTCCGCCGCGACGGCGACCACCGCCTGCCCGGCGTAGGTCACCAGTTCGTCGGCCAGGATGGGGTCGCCGCGCTGAATGGTGCCGATGTCGCCGTCCCCGGGGACGTCGGCGTGGATGAGCACCGCGCGAACGCCCGGCGCCTGCTTCGCCCGCGACAGGTCCATGCCCAGGATGCGCGCGTGCGCCCGCTCGGACAGCCGCACCGCGACGTGCAGCGTGCCGGGCAGTTCGGGGATGTCGTCGGTGTAGACCGCGGCCCCCATCACATGCTTGCGGGCGCTTTCATGCTCGATGCCCCGGTGGACGCCGCCGCGGATCGGGTGGATCGCGCCCTCCTTCCGGGCGATGGTGCCGCCGTCAGCCATGGGCTGCCTCCAGCGAGGCCAGTTCGGCCCCGGTCGTGTGAAGAAGGAAGCGCATCAGCAGGTTCTTCGCCACCAGCGCCCGGTAGCGGTCGCCGGCCCGCATGTCGGTCATGGGCCGGAAGTCCTGGTCGAGCGCCGGCAGGGCCGCCGTCACGGCGTCGGCCGTCCAGGGCTGCCCGGCCAGCGCCGCCTCCAGCGCCGGGGCGCGGGCCGGGGTCGCCGCCATGCCGCCGTAGCCGGCGCGCAGTTCGGCCACCCGCCCCTCGCCGTCCAGCGTCAGCAGGAAGGCGGCGCAGACGGCGGAGATGTCCTGGTCCCGCCGCTTGGACACCTTCCAGGTGGCGAAGCGCTGGCCGTCGCGCGGCAGGGGGATGCGGATGCGCTCGACGAACTCGCCCGGCTTCAGGTCGTTCTTCCGGTAACCGTGGTAAAATCCCTCCAGCGGCAGCTCCCGCCGCACCCCTCCCCGGTTCAACACCAGCGAAGCGCCCAGAGCCAGCAGGGCCGGCATGCTGTCCCCGATGGGCGAGCCGTTGGCGACGTTGCCGCCCAGCGTGCCGGAGTTGCGCACCTGCGCCGCGCCGATGCGGGTGACCAGGGCGGCCAGTTCGGGCAGGCGGCGCTCCAGAACCGGCAGCAGGTCGGTGTAGGTCACCGCCGCACCGATCTCCAGCGCCTCGGCCCCCTCGCCGATCCGATGAAGCTCCCGCACCCGGGCGAGATGGATCAGGGTGGGCAGGCTGCGCCCCTGCTTGGTCACCCAGAGCCCGACGTCGGTCGCCCCGGCGACCAGCGTGGCGTTCGGATGGGCGGCGAACAGGGCCGCCAGTTCATCAACGCTCCGCGGTGCATGGAAGCTGGCGCTGCCTCGGGTCACGGCCAGGGGCCCGTCGCGCTGGATGGAGCGCAGCAGGGTGGCGATGCCCTCCTCCGCCCGGTCGAAACGGTCTTCGGCCCACTCCGCCATCACAGCGCGAGCAGCGTCGAGGATCGGACGGTAGCCGGTGCAGCGACACAGGTTGCCGGCCAGCGCGTCGTGGATCGCCCCGTCGGTCAGGCCACCCGCCGCAGCGCGCCCGTCATGGCCAAGCGCGAACAGCGCCATCACGAAACCGGGGGTGCAGAAGCCGCATTGCGAGGCGTGCCTGTCCACCATCGCCGCCTGCACGGGGTGCAGATCGCCGTCCTCGCCCGCCAGATCCTCGACGGTCAGCAGCAGCTTGCCGTCGATCATCGGCAGGAAGAGGATGCAGGCGTTGACGGCGCGGTAACGAACGCGCCCATCCGCCGCGAGATCGCCCAGCACCACCGTGCAGGCGCCGCAATCCCCCTCGGCGCAACCCTCCTTGGAACCGGGGCGCCCGTTGGCGCGCAGCCAGTTCAGCACCGTGGTGGTGGGGTCGGCGTCCCTCACCTCCACCACCCGTCCGCCGAGCACGAACCGCACAGAGCCCGTCATTGTCCCTCCTGTCGGGCGTTTCCGTCATAGTGCCGGAAAGTCTCCGCAGGCCGCAATGGCGGGCCGGCCGTCTAGCCATAAAGGCATGGTTCGGATGGATAAACCGCCCCGAAGGGGGTCAGGCTTCCTCGGGGAAGCAGCCGCTGCGGGCGGCCACGACGGCGACCTGGGTACGATTGCGCACGCCCAGCTTCTGCATGATGGCCCGCACATGGACCTTCACGGTGCCTTCCAGGACACCCAACTCCCGCGCGATCTCCTTGTTCGAGTGACCGGCCAGCAGAAGCTGGAACACGTCGCGCTGCCGGTCCGTCAGCCGGTCGAGGATCTGGCCGGAGGGGCGCGCGACCTCCGCCGCGACGTTGCCGGACAGGACGGCGCGCGGCAGCGGCAGGAAGGTTTCCCCGGTCAGCGCCAGGGAAATAGCGTGCTCCAGCACCGCCGTGGAACTGGTCTTCAGGATGTAGCCCCTGGCCCCCAGCCGCACGCTGTCGACGATGTCCGCCACCTCGTCCGACCCCGAGATGACCAGCAACGGGCGGTTTCCCAACACCTCGACCATGCGGCGCACCCCGTCGCGCCCGCTGCGATCGCCGAGGTTGAGGTCGAACAGGACCAGCGTCAGATCCGGCGTGCGGTCGGCGATGGCCATCGCCTCGTCCAGCGAGCCAGCCTCCAGCACCTGCGCGTCCGGGTGGATCTCCCCCACCGAAAGGGCGAAACCGTGCCGCACCAGGGGATGGTCGTCCACCACCAGAAACTTTTGCGCCCTGCCGGCCACCGACCGCTCCTTGCCGCGCGTCTGCAGCTGAACTTCCATTGCTTTGCTACCCCATCAAGCCGCCGAATGCCGGTTTGGAAACAAAGACGCCTCCAACCGACCCGACTTTCTGTCCAGCGGAAAAGTATAAAGCTACCTCTTTTGGACTTTGCAGAAGCAGCGCCGTCGCGAATTCCTGTCTTTTGGAAGCCATTTATGATTCATTCGTATCGAGCTTCTTCCAAGCATCTTGCGCCACTCCCTGACCATCCGTATAAATCATCGGGACAACCAGCGTAAAGCACGCTTTTTCGATACAATAAAGGCGGCTTTTTTCCCTTTTCCCAGGCGAAACGGACAACGATTGACGTTGTGCGCTGCTCGTCACGGGTGGCGTCGCGGAGGAGTTTCGATGAAAACCTGGAACGTCATGCTCGTGGACCATGACCGGCTGTTTTCGGCGGCGCTGGGAACGCTCATCAGCGGCGGTCCCTTCCGCGTCTGCCACCACGCCACGGCGGTTGACGATGCCGAGGCGGCCATCGCGCAGGGCGTGCAGCCCGACCTGATCGTGGTGGCCCTGGGGGACGCGACGAACGACGAGGCCGGCGGGGTGAAGCGGCTGCGCGCCGCCACCAGCGCGCGCATCGCCGTGCTGGCCGACGCCATCGCCGACCGCACGCTGTCGCTGTCGCTGAAGGCGGGTGCCGACGCCTATCTGAACAAGTCGATGTCGAGCGAGTCGCTGCTGCGCGCCCTGCAGCTGGTCATGCTGGGCGAGGTGGTCTATCCGACCCACGTCGCCAGCCTTCTGATCGCCAACGCCAACAGCGAGCGCCCGCAGCCGGAGCGTGCCCAGCCCGCCAACAACGAGTTGTCGAAGCGCGAGGTCCAGATTCTGCGCTGCCTGCTCGCCGGGCAGTCGAACAAAGCCATCGCGCGCAACCTGCACATCACGGAATCGACCGTGAAGATGCATTTCAAAAACGTCATGAGAAAGATCAACGCCCAGAACCGCACGCAAGCCGCGGTGTGGGCGATCCAGAACGGCCTGTCGCCGCTGGCGTCCGTTTGAAGAGCCGCCCCCCTTCCCCGGAGTGAGAGGGGGGCTTCCTTGGCGCCTTACTCCGCCGCGTGGCGATGGGTACCGTGGCGGCCTTCGGCAAACTCCTCCACCATCTTGCGGCAGAAGGCCGGGAGGTCGTCCGGCTTGCGCGAGGTCACCAGACCCTGGTCGGTGACCACCTCGCTGTCCTCCCAGCTCGCTCCGGCGTTGCCGAGATCGGCCTTCAACGACGGCCAGGAGGTCATGCGCTTGCCCTTGACGCCGCCCGCGTCAATCAGCGTCCACGGCCCGTGACAAATCGCGGCGATCGGTTTGCCCGACTGGACGAAGCTGCGCACGAAATCGATGGCCTTGGGCTCCAGCCGCAGCGCGTCGGGATTGATGACGCCGCCGGGCAGCAACAAAGCGTCGAAGCTGCCGGGGTCCGCCTGATCGAGCGTGACGTCGACGTCCACCCGGTCGGCCTTGTCGTGATGGTTCCAGCCCTGGATCTGCCCGCCCTGGGGCGCCACGATCCGCACCTTGGCGCCTTCGTTGCGCAGCGCCTTCACCGGTTCGGTCAATTCGACCTGCTCGAAGCCGTCGGTCGCCAGCACGGCGACGGTCTTCTTCTCGAGTTTTCCTGCCATGGGATCACCTCCTCGGTTGGCCTGTCCGGTCAGCAACCGGCGTACCTCTGGGGAGTTCCCTCCGGAACCGCCACGCACCTCCCATGTTCCCTTTGACGGACCGCGCGTCACAATCGGGAGCACAGACCCATGCGTTACAGCGGCACTTCGGCGGGCATCCTCGCCGCGTTCGCCATCGCCACGTCCCTGACTTTGGGCGTTCCTCAACCTGCCCAAGCCGTGGACGCCGTGCGAACCACGGAGGCGTCCTACCCCCGGCTCTACCAGGGCTGGCGGGCCGGCGTGATCGTCGGGACGGATGTCGAGGGGCTGCTCGGCGAGGAGCTTGGGCAGGTGGTGGATCTCGTCGTCGGCCCGGACGGACGGCTGGAAAGCGCGGTGATCGAGGCGAGCGGCATGCTCGATGTCGGTGAGGCGCGCTTCACCGTGCCCTGGCATCAGCTCATGCCCGGATCGGTGGACGGCGTCCTGGCCTATCCGGTCACCGGCCCCGACACGCTGGACCTGATCCGCCGCCAGCAGCAGGCGGCCAGCCGCCCCGGCGACTGGCGCGTCTCCGCCCTGATCGGCCAGCCCGCCAACACGGCGGGCGGCGCGACGGAGGCTGGCTTCTTCGGCACGGTGGAGGATCTGGTGTTCGACCGCAACGGCGCGCTCAAGGCCATCGTGGTGACGCCGGAGACGGAAGGTGAAGGCCCTTACGCCGTCGCCTGGAAAGCGGCGGCGTTGGAGCCGGGCCTGACCTCCGTCACCTTGCAGGCGACGCCGGATCAGGTGAAGGCGCTCGGCTCCTTCGACGCCGCGCGCATGAAGGAGTTCAACACCGCGCGCCTGAACCAGGGCGCCCAGGCGCGGCGGGAATAGGCCCCGGCGGGAACAGGCCTCTTCGGGAACAGACCTGTCAGGCCGCCGGGCGGGCCACGCCGCCGACCGTCGGGCGGCTGGCCGCGGCGGCGGATCGGCCGTAGCGGGCAACCGTCAGCCCGTCCATGTCGATCTCCGTCTGGCGCCCGCCGACCACGTCGGCGACCACCCGGCCCGACCCCGCGGCCATCGTCCAGCCCAGCGTGCCATGGCCGGTGTTGAGGAACAGGTTGCGCACCGGGGTCGCGCCGACGATCGGAGTGCCGTCCGGCGTGTTCGGGCGCAGGCCGGTCCAGAATTCCGCCTTCGACAGGTCGCCACCCGTCGGGAAGAGATCGCTCACCACGTGGTCGAGCGGACCGCGGCGGCCCGGACGCAGCGTCAGGTCGAAGCCGGTCAGTTCCGCCGTGCCGCCGACCCGGATGCGGTCGCCGAGGCGGGTCACCGCGATCTTGTGCGTCTCATCCATCACCGTGGATTCCGGAGCGCCCGCCGGATCGACGATGGGCAGCGTCAGCGAATAGCCCTTCACCGGATAAACCGGCAGATCCAGCCCGAACGGCTTCACCAGCATCGGGGAATAGCTGCCCATGGCGACGACATAGGAGTCGGCGGTCAGCGTGCCGGCGTCGGTGACCACGCCGGTGACGCGGCGCCCGTCGCTCTCCAGCCTGCGGATGCCGGTGTTGTAGCGGAACTCCACCCCCAGCTCCGTCGCCAGCGCGGCCAGCGCGTTGGTGAAGCGGAAGCAGTCGCCCGTCTCGTCGCCGGGCAGCAGCAGTCCGCCGACGATCTTCTCCTTGACCAGCCGCAGCGCCGGCTCGACCGCCGCGCAGCCCTCGACGTCCAGCAGGCTGTAGGGCACCTTGAAGCGGTCCAGCACGGCCATGTCGGTGGCGGCGGCGTCCACCTGCTTCCGGGTGCGGAAGACCTGGAGCGTGCCCTTGGCGCGCTCGTCGTAGCGGATGCCGGTCTCGTCGCGCAGGGCGCGCAGGCAGTCGCGGCTGTATTCGGCCAGCCGGACCATGCGGCCCTTGTTGATCTCGTAGGAACGCTCGTTTGCGTTGGCCAGCAGCTTCAGGCACCAGGACCACATGGCCGGGTCCATCTTCGGCCGGATCACCAGCGGGGAGTGCTTCATCAGCATCCACTTCACCGCCTTCGCCATCAGGCCCGGCGCCGCCCAGGGGGCGGAGTAGCCCGGCGACACCTCGCCCGCGTTGGCGTAGCTGGTCTCCAGCGCCGGGCCGGGCTGCCGATCCACCACCGTGACCTCGTGGCCGGCCTTCGCCAGGAAGTACGCGGTGGAAACGCCGATGACGCCGCTGCCGAGGACGATGACGCGCATGTGAAGGCTCCCGAGATCACGGATTTGTTCGCATCCCATTCGCAAACGCGATGCCAAGTGCCGAAAGCCGTGGAAACACTGGGGCGGACGGTTGCATGCCGGACAAGGCCGTACACGAATCGTTACACGTCACCCGAAATGCGTCCTCCGGGACCCAGATAAACACCGCAAAAACAATAAGTTGCTTTAGACGTACAGAAAACGTTACGGCGTACACGGATGTTTACGGATTTGCCCATCGTGCTACACTCATCCCTCCACTGGGGAGAGCCATGCGCATCGACGTCCTGTTCGCCGACCGGGTCGGCATCGCCCACGAGATCCTGGCCGTGCTCGCCAAGCGGCGCCTGAACGTGGTGGCGGTGGAGGTGGACCCGCCGCACATCCACATCGACGCGCCGGAACTGGACGTGCCGGGCTTCGGTGCGCTCGACGCCGCGCTGCGCGCCGTGCTGGGGGTGGAGTCCGTCACCCCCATCGACATCCTGCCCGGCACGCGGCGACGGCTGCATCTGGACGCCCTGCTGGCTGCCTTGCCCGACCCGGTTCTGGCGGTGGACCGCGCGGGGCGCATCGTGGTGGCGAACGCCGCCGCCGCGACGGTCGCCGGGCGCAGCGAGGCCGACCTGACCGGCGCCGACTTCGGGCGGCTGTTCGGCGATGCCGAGCTGTCCGATCTGCTGGTGGACAACGGATTTCGCCTCGCCGCCGGGCAGGAGGTGACTCTGAACGGCCAGCCCTTCCTTCTCGACGCCACCCCCATCGTGGAGGACGGGCGTCCAGCCGGCGGCGTCGTCACCCTCTTTGCGCCGAGCCGGCTGGGCGAACGGCTGAATGCGCTGCAGAACTTCGATGAAGGCGGCTTCGACCGAATCCTCGGCGAGTCCGCCCCGGTCCGCGCGCTGAAGGCACGGGCGGCGCGCGTCGCGGCGGTGGACGCGCCGCTGCTGATTCTGGGCGAGACGGGCACCGGCAAGGAGCTGATCGCCCACGCCTGCCACCGCGCCAGCCCGCGCCGCGACAAGCCTTTCCTAGCGCTGAACTGCGCCGCCGTGCCGGAGAATCTGGCGGAGAGCGAGTTGTTCGGCTACGCCCCCGGCTCCTTCACCGGGGCGCAGCGCGGCGGAAAGCCCGGCCTGCTGGAACTCGCCCATGGTGGCACCGTCTTCCTCGACGAGATCGGGGAGATGTCGCCCTACCTCCAGGCCAAACTGCTGCGCTTCCTGAACGACGGGCGCTTCCGCCGCGTCGGCGGCGACCGCGAGCAGACGGTGGATGTGCGCGTGGTCAGCGCCACCCACCGCGACCTCGACTCCATGGTCGCCGGGCACAGCTTCCGCGAGGACCTGTTCTATCGGCTGAACGTGCTGTCGCTCCAGGTCCCGGCGCTCCGCGAGCGCGGCGACGACATCCTCCTGCTCGCCCGGCACTTCATCGCCCGCGCCTGCGCCCAGGCCCGCCGGCCGCCCTGCCGGCTGACCGTCGCGGCCAGCGCCGCCCTGCTCACCAACCCCTGGCCGGGCAACGTCCGCCAGTTGGAGAACGTCATCTTCCGCGCCGTGACGATGAGCGACGGCGCCTATCTCGACGCCGCCGACCTGGAACTCGCCGGCGCGCGCATGGAGGCCGAGACCGGCGGCGAACCCGCCGAGCCGTCGAGTTGGGACGAGGCGGCCGCCGCCTTTGAGCGCGGCCTGCTCCGCCGCCTCTACCCGCGCCACCCGTCCAGCCGCAAACTGGCCGCCCGCCTCCACACCTCGCACACGATGATCGCGAACAAGCTGCGCAAGTACGGGATACCGGACGGGACCTGACGTCCGCGCGCTAGATGCGCGAGCGCTCGGCCTTGCTGTAGTTGCTGAAATGGCCCTCGGCGGCGGCGGCGCGGCGGGCCGTGTTCAGGAACTTGTCGGCCTTGGTGTCGGGCGCGATGCGCGCCACCTTCCGCTCCAGCGCCGCCGATCCGCAGGAGGCGCAGACGGGCGTATCCGACGAGCGCACCAGCGCTTCGAACTCGTGGTCGCAGGCGGTGCAGCGGTAGGAGTAGAGCGGCATGGGAGTCCTCACACGGATCGGGAACCGGGCATGCCCATCCTATCACGCAAATTTCCTATGGGTATAGCGCAGTGCAGCAACCACGCACCGCCGAACCATTTTGCGCTAGGATCGTCCGACGACAAAACATGGAGGAACGGGTGATCTACGCCTTCAACGACAAGGTCCCGCAGCTGTCGCCCGCCTGCTGGGTGGCCCCCAGCGCCACCGTCGTCGGCGACATCCTGCTGGAGGAGGACGTGTCCGTCTGGTGGGGCGCGGTCATGCGCGCCGAGGAGGAGCGCATCCACATCGGCGCCGGCAGCAACGTCCAGGACAACGCCGTCCTCCACGTCGATCCAGGCTTCCCACTGCTCATCGGGAAGAACGTGACCATCGGCCATCTGGCGATGGTGCACGGCTGCACCGTCGGCGACGGCAGCCTGATCGGCATCGGCGCCACCGTCCTCAACGGCGCCCGCATCGGCCGCGACTGCCTGATCGGCGCCCACGCCTTCATCGCCGAGGGCAAGGAGATCCCCGACCGCTCGCTCGTCCTCGGCGCGCCAGGCAAGGTGGTGCGCACGCTGTCGGACGAGGATGTGGAGCGCATGCGCGCGCCCGCCGCCGTCTACCAGCAGCGGTGGAAGAGCTACGCCAAGGGGCTGCGCCCGATCACCGTCCCCGGCCAGCCCTGACGCCAGCCACCAAACGCCGCGGCGTGGGGCGGCCTCACGCCCCGGCGCCCTTGATGAAGAAATACAGGGTCAGCCCCACGCCGATCGACACCACCACCCACTTCATCACATCGCGGCTGACCCGCTTCGCCGCGTGGGCGCCCACGTAGCCGCCAGCGATGGCCGACACCGCCATCACGGCGGTTTCCGGCCAGGACACCGCGTCGGACAGGCAGAAAGCCGCCACCGCCGCGCCATTCATCAGCGCGGCCAGCAGGATGCGCAGCCCGTTCATGGCGTGGATGTCGCGCAGGCCGAACAGGGTCAGCGCCGCCAGCATCAGGAAGCCGATCCCGCCTCCGAAATAGCCGCCGTAGATGGCGATGACGAATTGCACGACCAGGACGGAGCGACCGCCCAGCCGCAGCCGGGCGGCCAACGCCGGCATGAAGCTGCCGACCGCAAAGACCGCCGTCGCGAACAGCAGCAGCCAGGGCACCAGCCCGGCGAAGGCGCGGTCCGGCGTGGTCAGCAGGAGAATGGCCCCGACCACCCCGCCGACAAGGCTGACCACGGAGAAGGCGGTGACGCTGACCTCCTTCACGCCGCGGATCTCGTTGCGGTAGGCCCAGGCACTGGCCATCTGGCCGGGGAACAGGGCGACGGTGCTCGACACGTTGGCGCTGACCGGCGGCACCCCGGCGAACAGCAGCGCCGGAAAAGTGATGAAAGCCCCGCCCCCGGCGACGGCGTTGAGAACCCCCGACGCGAACGCCGCGAGCATCAGCAGCACCATGGCAAGCATCGCACCCCCACCATCAGCATCCGCATGTATTTGGCATGCCAGTTATCGTTGTGGGCACCCTGACAAACGCCATAGGAGGCGGATGAACGCCAAGGCTAAGGCTGCGCGCTTCGGCGGCTTCGTCGCACGAAAACGCGATTCCGCTGATTGTTGGCTATATTAGCTATTGACGCGTCGTGGCATCTGGTATACCAAATATCCATCGCCTGCCACTGCCCGATGCCCAGGTGCCGCCGACGGCCTTCGACCGGCCCGACGCGGTTCCACCGGTCAAGCTCCGGTCCCCCGCGGGGGTCTCCGTGCAGGGCGCGCTTATGCAACCCGCTGTCTGGTGGAGGGCTCGCCATGAAAGTCGCCGACATTCTTCGGACCAAGGAATCCCGCGTCGTCACCGTCCGTTCCGGAGAAACCATCGAGGAGGCGATCCGGCTGATGAAGTCGGAGAACATCAGCGCCCTGGTGGTCAAAGACGTCTGCCGGACCGAGGGCAACGCCGTCGCCGGCATGCTGTCGGAGCGCGACGTCGTCTACGCGCTGCTGGAGCGCGGCGCCTCGGTCCTGAAGACGCCGGTCTTCATGCTGATGTCGCGCGCACCGCAGACCTGCTCGCCCGATGACAGCGTCGTCCACGCGCTGGAACTGATGGACCGCCACCACATCCGCCATCTGCCGGTGCTCGACGGCGCCACGCTGGTCGGCGTGGTCAGCGCCCGTGACTTCACCAAGCTCCAGCTCACCGAAATGGTCGCCCACGCCCAGCCGCCGGCCCAGGAAAGCCCGGTCTACGCCCACTGATACGCGGCCCGGCGAAAGCGCAAAGACCCCACCCAGAAGGCCCGTCGTCCCATCGGACGGCGGGCCTTTCTTCATGACGCCGGAGGAATCACTCGTCGGCCCCCTCGGCCCAGCGCAGCAGCAGCGCCACGGCCTCCGGCGGCTCGGGGCGGATCATCGGCACGCGGCCCAGGATCACATGGCCCGCCCCGCCGTCCACGGTGATGATCTCACCCGCCCGGACGGTCAGGTCGCCCACGATCATCACGCCGGCCGCCGGATCGACGCGCAGCATGCGCGCTCCGGTGACGCAGGGCAGGCCCATGGCGCGGGCGACGGTGGCGGCGTGGCTGGTCGCTCCGCCGCGGGCGGTCACCACCGCGCAGGCCACCTGCATGCCGTGCACGTCGTGGGGAGAGGTTTCCGGACGGCACAGCACCACGGCCACACCCTCCGCCGCCAGCCGGACCGCCTCGTCCGAGGTGAAGACGGCAACGCCCGTGGCCGCACCGGAAGAGGCCGGCAGTCCGCGGGCGATCACCGTGCGGGGGGCGTCCGGGTCGGGGATGGGACGCAGGCTGTCCGCCAGCGCCGGCAGGTCGGCACGCCGCACCGCCTCGGCCCGCGAGATGATGCCGGCCTGCGCCATCTCCGTGGCAATCCGCACCCCAGCCTCCGGCGTCCGCTTGCCGGCGCGCGATTGCAGAATGAACAGGCGCCCCTGCTGGACGGTGAACTCGATCTCCTGCATGTCGCCGAAATGGCGCTCCAGCCGGTCGGCGATGCGGCCCAGCTCGGCGAAGGCCTCAGGGGCGACCGCTTCCAGCGAAGCGTCCGTCCCGGCCAGCGGCCCCGGCGTACGCAGGCCGGACACGATGTCCTCGCCCTGGGCGTCGGCCAGGAACTCGCCGCACAGCACGGCCTCGCCGGTGGAGGGATCGCGGCTGTGGGCGACGCCGGTGCCGGAGGCGTTGCCGCGGTTGCCGAACACCATCGCCTGCACGGTCGCCGCGGTGCCCCAGTCGTCGGGAATGCCGTGCACCGCCCGGAAAGCCACCGCGCGGGCGTTGCTCCAAGAGCGGAAGATGGCCGCGATGGCGGCGAAGAGCTGGGTCCGCGCGTCCTGCGGGAAGGGCTCCCCGGCCTCGCGCACGATCACCTCACGGTAGGCGGCGGCCACGGCGCGCCAATCGGCGGCGTTCAGGTCGGCGTCGCGGGTCAGCCCGCGCGTCTCCTTGTAAGCCTCCAGCGCGGCGTCGAAGACATGGGCGCCCACGCCCTGCACCACTGTGCCGTAGGTCTGGATCAGCCGGCGGTAGCAGTCGTAAGCGAAACGGGGGTCGCCGCTGCGCGCGGCCAGCTCCTTCACCGTTGCGTCGGTCAGGCCGAGATTCAGGATCGTGTCCATCATGCCGGGCATCGACGCCCGTGCGCCCGACCGCACGGACACCAGCAACGGATTTTCCGACCCGCCGAAGCGCGCGCCCGCCACGGCTTCCAGCCGGTTCAGCGCCTCCTCCACCTGGGCGGCCAGCCCGGCGGGGAAGCCGCCCTGTCCCGCGCGGTGCCGGCGGCTGGCCTCCGCCACGATGGTGAAGCCCGGCGGCACCGGAACGCCCAGCCGCGCCATCTCGGCCAGCCCGGCGCCCTTGCCGCCCAGCTCCGCCAACATGCCGCCGTGCCCCTCCACCCCGCCGCCGCCGAAGGCGTAGACCCACCGCAGTCCTGCGGCTACCTGCCCACCGGCCGCCGGCAGCGCCGCGTGCCCGGCAACCACGGCGGCACCGACGGCGATGGGGCCGCTGGTGTCGGTGGAGCCTTGGATGATGGACTGGTGGAGCATGGACCTATCCTCGCGTCGGCGTGGTGTTCAGGCGCCCTATGGACATGAACGGAAAATTTCTCCGGTCAAATCGATATCTTATTTCCTCATAATGCCACTTCACGAACTGAGTGCAATGCACAAATAGTCGCATTTGCGACGATAACGCTTCGGCGGTGAAAAAAGGCACGGGAAATTCCGCATAGCGGAATTTTAGGCGAATTGTTGCTCGGAAATTCTGGTTGGAAATGCGTGGCGGTCTCAGGCGATCAGCCCAGCCGGGCCTGCTCCAGCGGGACCTGCGTCAGGGGATAGCCCAGCCCGTCCGGGATGCACAGCACCGGCCCCTCTGGGGTGTCGGCGGGACGGGGCACAATGGGCGTCAGGGGATGGAAGCGCGCGGCCTCCTCCATCGCGTGGCGGACCGTGCGGCAGCCGGCCAGACGCAGCAGGGTCATGCGGGTGGCGAAGACCAGCGACAGCCGCTCCGCCGCCGCCTCGTCCAGAATGGCCCGCGGCGTGCCCCAGAATCCGGCGACCGCCTCCACCCCGTCGACCACGGCGATCTGGCGCGGCGGCGCCTTGGCGAGGAAGAACAGCGTGTCGTAGCGCCGCCACACGCTCTCCGGCGTGACCCAGCGGGCGAAGGGCACCAACGCCGCCACGTCCGGCTCCAGCCCCGCCGCCAGAAGCCGGTCCAGGAAGGTCCCGCCCGACGCGCTGCGCAGCCTGTCGAGAAGGGCGGCGTCCACCGGGCCGCCGGTCATCAGCAGCCCGCACTCCTCGAACGCCTCGCGGATCGCCGCCATCCGCTGCGGCATATCGTCGGTCAGCGGCAGGGACAGTTCCCGCCAGGGCAACTCGCTGTCCTCCGCGTCCAGCCGTCCGCCGGGAAACACCGTGGCGCCGGGTGCGAAGCGAAGGTCGCGGTGGCGCTGGATCATGAAGACCTCCAGCCCGTCCACGCTGTCGCGCAGAAGGATCAGGCCGGCGGCGGATAGCGGCTCGACAGGCGTGTTCATGGCATCGTCCTGGCTGATCGCGGGCGTCCAGTGTCCGCCCAGGGGTCACCCCGGTCAAACCAACCGTGTGACTTCCCGCTATGTGGAAAAGCCATAGCGGCGGTTTGACCCCCACCCCACCCCGGTCGCAGCATCGCCCCAGCACCACACAGTCACCGCTTAAAGTCATCGCCCTCTCAGGAGGCCCGCGCCATGCAGCGCAACCGCAGCACCAAGATCGTCGCCACTCTGGGGCCGGCCAGCTCGACCTACAGCCAGATTTTTGCCCTCGCCGAGGCCGGCGTGGATGTCTTCCGCCTGAACGCCAGCCACGGCACGCAGCGCGACCACGCCGAACGCTACCGCCAGATCCGCGCGGTCGAGGAGACGGTCGGGCGCCCCATCGGCGTGCTTCTCGATCTTCAGGGGCCGAAGCTGCGCGTCGGCACCTTCAAGGAGGTGGCGGTGATCCTGGCCGGCGGCGACCGCTTCCGCCTCGACCTCGACCCCACCCCCGGCGACCGCAGCCGCGTCTGCGTCCCGCATCCGGAGATCTTCGCCAGCCTGGAACCGGGCCACGAGCTTCTGCTGAACGACGGGCGGATGCGCCTGCGCGTGCTGAGCTGCGGGCCGGACCACGCCGAGACCGAGGTCATGGTCGGCGGCACCCTGTCCGACCGCAAGGGCATGAACGTCCCCGGCACCACGCTGGCGCTCAGCGCCCTGTCGGAGAAGGACCGCAGCGACCTGCAGTTCGGCCTGACGCTGGGCGTCGACTGGATCGGTCTCAGCTTCGTGCAGCGGCCCGAGGACATCCTGGAGGCGCGCGCCCTGATCGGCGACCGCGCCCACATCATGACCAAGGTGGAGAAGCCCGCAGCCCTGCCCCGGCTGGAGGAAATCATCGCCCTGTCGGACGCCGTGATGGTGGCCCGCGGCGACCTCGGCGTGGAGCTGCCGCCGGAGGACGTGCCCGGCCTGCAGAAGCGGATGATTCGCCTGAGCCGCGCCGCCGGCAAACCGGTGATCGTCGCCACACAGATGCTGGAATCGATGATCACCGAGCCGACGCCGACGCGCGCCGAGGCGTCGGACGTGGCGACCGCCGTCTATGACGGGTCGGACGCCGTGATGCTGTCGGCGGAATCCGCGTCGGGCAAGCACCCGGTGGAGGCCGTGGCGATGATGGACCGCATCATCCGCCGGGTGGAGCGCGATCCCCTCTACCGCCGCATCATGGACTCCGAACATCCGAGCCCGGAGGCGACCACCCCGGACGCCCTGTCCGCCGCGGCGCGCCAGATCGCCGAAACCATCTCGGCCGCCGGCATCGCCACCTTCACCAGCACCGGCTCCACCGCGCGGCGCGCCTCGCGCGAGCGGCCGACCGTGCCGATCCTCGGCCTCAGCGCCGAACGCGGCACCGCCCGCCTGCTGTCGCTGGCCTGGGGCGTCCATCCGGTGTGGACCGCCGACGTGGCGAATTTCGCAGAGATGGTCGAGCGCGCCAGCCTCGTCGCCGCCCAGGAGGGCATCGGCGCTCCCGGCCAGTCGCTGATCGTGACGGCGGGCGTCCCCTTCGGAACGCCCGGCACCACCAACAGCCTGCGCGTGGTCACGATCACCGCGAACGGTCTAAACAGCGTGACGACCGCGAAGCTCCACGAGCCGGTCTGACGCCCATGTCCGTGCCCTTCCCCCTCAGCGGGGGCGGGGCACCCTCACTCCAGGAAGTCGCAATGCTTCTCAACGTGCGCCGCCAGACCCAGCGTGTGGTCGCGGATCAGGTGTTCGGCCTGGTCGACGTCGCGGCGTTCCAGGGCCTTGATGATTTCCTTGTGGTCGTTGATCGACCGCTCCGCCCGGTTGTCCTGACCGATGGTCAGCTTGCGGATCGCGCGGATGTGGATGAACAGGTTGTCGGTCATCTCCTGAATCAGCTTGGACCCGCTGAGCCGGATGATGCTCTTGTGGAAGGCGATGTTGGCGTCGGAGTATTCGTTGACATGCTCCTTGGGGTTCCGCATCTCGAAGTTGCGGAACAGGTCCCAGAGGGTGCGGATGTCCTCGTCGGTCGCCTGCGTCGCGACCATCCGACCGGCCATGCTCTCCAGCGCCGCCCAGACCTGGATCATCTCGACGATCTCGGCCTTGGTCTTGCGGATGACGAAGATGCCCCGGCGGGGCTGGAGGCGGATGAACCCCTCCTGCTCCAGCAGGGTCAGCGCCTCGCGGATCGGCGTCCGGCTGACGCCCAGCAGCTCGCTGAGCTGCCGCTCCTCAAGCCGGATCTCGTCGTTATGGTCGTAGATGTCCATTTGCGAGATGGCTTGCTTCAACGCATGATACGCTTGAGCGCGGAAGGTCGATCCGGTGTCGAGCGGCTGGACGTTGATCGGCGGAGGGTTCATGGTCGGCACCGTTCCTCAATGCTGGCCGTCCGGAAACACCCCACTGTGCGCCGGCCCGGTCGTGCGAAAGGCATCGCATCGTTTTCGTATATAAGATACCAGATGCATATTTCGGACTAAAATGTCCAGGACCACGATAAGGAAAGGGTGGTTCCGCCCGACCCCGGTCCTTACGGTTGTCCGCCTTTCAAGGCCTTGAGCAGACCGGACAGGCTGTCCGGCGCCTGCATCACCGCCCCCATGACCGCCGCTCCGGCGGCTCCCGCGGCCAGACACTCTCCGATATTGCCCGACTCCACGCCGCCGAGCGCAATGATGGGCAGCGGACTCTCCGCGGCCAAGCGCCTCAGCCCTTCAATCCCGATCGGTGGGCCGTAGCCCGGCTTGCTGGGCGACGGGAAGACGGGCGACAGCGTGACGTAGTCCGCCCCGCCCGCCGCCGCCCGGCGAATCCCCTCCGCATCGTGGGCGGACAGCCCGACCAGGGCGCCGGGGCCGAGCCGCCGCCGCGCCGCCACGACGTCGGCGCCTTCCGGCAGATGCACCCCGTCCGTCCCAGCGGCCAGAGCCAGATCCGGATCGCCGTGCAGCGTGACCAGCGCCCCCCAGGGCCGCGCCCGCTCCACCAGCGCGTGCGCCAGGGCGATCTGCCGGGAGTCGTCGAGATCCTTCTCGCGCAGCGACAGCCAGCGCAAGCCCCCGGCGAACAGGCGCGCCGCCAGCTCCGGCAGGGGCTGCGCCGCCTGCCGCCGGTCCGTGATCGCCAGGAGGCGGGGACTCGGGATCGCCATCATCCGGTCACGATGACAGCGCCATCGGGACTGTGCAAGTGCAGCATAATTGTCCGAAGCACCGTGAAGGACTGCCCCGTTCGGTGTGATTTCCATCACGCGGAAAGGATTCGCCAACACTTTGCCAATAGCCGCCCCGCTGATGAAAGCTCAATCCAACGCAACAGCGACCCGTTACGCGAGGGAGGAGACCAAGCCATGGCTAGGATGATGGCGATTGAAGCGGCGGTGCATGTCCTGGAAAAGGAAGGCGTGTCCGTTTGCTTTGGCGTCCCCGGAGCGGCCATCAATCCGTTCTACGCGGCGCTGCAACGCAACGGCCGCATCGGCCACGTTCTCGCACGCCATGTCGAGGGCGCGTCGCATATGGCCGAAGGCTACACGCGCGCCAAGGCCGGCAACATCGGCGTGTGCATCGGCACCTCCGGCCCCGCCGGCACCGACATGATCACGGGCCTCTACTCGGCGTCCGCCGACTCCATTCCGATCCTGTGCATCACCGGCCAGGCGCCGCGCGCCCGCCTGCACAAGGAGGATTTCCAGGCCGTGGACATCCCGTCCATCGCCAAGCCGGTCGCCAAGTGGGCAGTCACCGTGCTGGAGCCGGGGCAGGTCCCCTACGCCTTCCAGCAGGCCTTCCACCTGATGCGCTCCGGCCGGCCCGGCCCGGTGCTGCTCGACCTGCCGATCGACGTGCAGATGGCCGAGATCGAGTTCGATCCCGACGCCTACGAGCCGCTGCCCACCTACAAGCCGGCGGCGACCCGCGCCCAGGTGGAGAAGGCGCTGGCCATGCTGAACGCGGCGGAGCGTCCGCTGCTGGTGGCCGGCGGCGGCATCATCAACGCCGACGCCAGCGACCGTCTGGTCGAGTTCGCCGAGGTCGCCGGCCTGCCGGTCATCCCGACCCTGATGGCCTGGGGCGCCATTCCGGACGACCATCCGCTGATGGCCGGCATGGTCGGCCTGCAAACCGCCCACCGCTACGGCAACGCCGCCATGCTGGCGTCGGACTTCGTGCTGGGCATCGGCAACCGCTGGGCCAACCGCCACACCGGCTCGGTCGACGTCTACACCAAGGGCCGCAAGTTCGTGCATGTGGACATCGAGCCGACCCAGATCGGCCGCGTCTTCGCACCGGACCTGGGCATCGTGTCCGACGCCGGGGCCGCGCTCGACCTCTTCATCGAGGTGGCGAAGGAGTGGAAGGCCGCCGGCAAGCTGCGCGACTGGTCGGAGTGGGTGAAGACCTGCCAGGTCCGCAAGCGCTCCATGCTGCGCCGGTCCGACTTCGCCAACGTGCCGATCAAGCCGCAGCGCGTCTATCAGGAAATGAACAGCGCCTTCGGCGAGGACGTCTGCTACGTCTCGACCATCGGCCTGTCGCAGATCGCCGGCGCGCAGTTCCTGCACGTCTACAAGCCGCGCCATTGGATCAATTGCGGTCAGGCCGGTCCGCTCGGCTGGACCCTGCCGGCGGCGCTCGGTGTCCGGGTGGCCGATCCGAAGCGCAAGATTGTCGCGCTGTCCGGCGACTACGACTTCCAGTTCCTGATCGAGGAGCTGGCGGTGGGCGCGCAGTTCAAGCTGCCCTACATCCACGTCCTGGTGAACAACAGCTATCTCGGGCTGATCCGGCAGGCGCAGCGCGCCTTCCAGATGGACTTCCAGGTCCAGCTCTCCTTCGAGAACATCAACGCCCCGGAGATCGGCGTCTACGGCGTTGACCACGTCGCGGTGGCCGAAGGCCTCGGCTGCAAGGCCATCCGCGTCACCGACCCGGACAACCTGCAATCCGCCTTCGCCCAAGCGCAGCAGTGGATGGACGAGTTCCAGGTCCCGGTGGTCGTCGAGGTCATCCTGGAGCGCGTCACCAACATCGCCATGGGCACGGAGATCAACAACATCACCGAGTTCGAGGACGTGTTGGACGTGCCCGCGGACGAGCCGGAGCTGGTGCGGATCTGATCGGCGCACCGCGAGCCCCCACCCTCCCCACTTCGTGGGTCCCCTCCCTCCCCCGCTTCGCAGGGGAGGGACTCACATCCCCTCCCCTGCGAAGCGGGGGAGGGTCAGGGAGGGGGCAAGCGGCTCCGCCAGATCCACAGTTCCGCAGGGTGAAAAAAGGCGGCCGTTGCGTTGACGCCTCCGCCATCACCCTCCGATCCTGAGCCAAACGGCCAAGCCCGAAACGAACATCCGGGAGAGAGACATGCCCAAGTTCGCCGCCAACCTGACGATGCTCTACAACGAGCTGCCCTTCCTCGACCGCTTCGCCGCGGCGGCGAAGGACGGCTTCACCGGCGTCGAGTATCTGTTCCCCTACGCCTTCGAGAAGGACGCGCTGGTCGAGAGGCTGGCCGCCAACCGGCTGACCCAGGTCCTGCACAACCTGCCGGCGGGCGACTGGGACGCGGGTGAGCGCGGCATCGCCGTCCTGCCGGACCGCGTCGGCGAGTTCCAGGACGGGGTGGGCCGTGCCATCGAATACGCCACGGCGCTGGGCTGCAAGCAGATCAACTGCCTCGCCGGCAAGGCCCCGGCGGGCGTGGCGGCGGACGCGCTGGAGCGCACCTTCGTCGACAACCTGTCCTTCGCCGCCAAGGCGCTGAAGCAGGCCGGCATCCGCTTCCTGATCGAGCCGATCAACACCCGCGACATTCCGGGTTTCCATCTGACCAGCACGGCGCAGGCGGAACGGCTTCTGGAGGCCGTCGGCTCCGACAACCTCTTCATCCAGTACGACGTCTATCACATGCAGATCATGGAGGGCGATCTCGTCCCGACCATGCAGCGCCTGCTGCCGAAGATCGCGCATGTCCAGATCGCCGACAACCCGGGCCGCAACGAGCCCGGCACCGGCGAGATCAACTACCCCTTCGTCTTCGCGGCGCTCGACCGGATCGGTTACGACGGCTGGGTCGGCTGCGAGTACAAGCCGGCCAAGGGGACCAGCGAAGGGCTGGGCTGGATGCGCGCCGCCACCCCCGGCGAGACCGTCGCCGCCTGATCTGCAAACGCCCGAACACTGAAGAATCGAGGACACAGCCATGAACGTTGGTTTCATCGGTCTCGGCATCATGGGCCGCCCCATGGCCGGTCATCTGGCCGACGCCGGCCACACCCTGTTCGTCTACGACATCAACCCGGCCCCCGAAGACCTGCTCGCCAAGGGCGCCACGGCCTGCGGCTCCAGCCGCGAGGTGGCGCAGAAGGCCGACATCGTCTTCACGATGGTGCCCGACACCCCCCATGTGCAGGCCGCTCTGTTCGGCCCGAACGGCGTCGCCGAGGGTCTGTCCGCCGGCAAGATCGTCGTGGACATGTCCTCGATCTCCCCGATCGAGACGAAGCAGTTCGCCCAGCGCATCAACGAGCTGGGCTGCGACTACCTCGACGCCCCGGTGTCCGGCGGTGAGGTCGGCGCCAAGGCCGCCTCGCTGACCATCATGGTCGGCGGGCCGGAGAAGGCCTTCGAGACGGTGAAGCCCCTGTTCGAGAAGATGGGCAAGAACATCACGCTGGTCGGCGGCAACGGCGACGGCCAGACGACGAAGGTGGCCAACCAGATCGTCGTCGCCCTGACCATCGAGGCGGTGGGCGAGGCGCTGCTGTTCGCGTCGAAGGCCGGCGCCGACCCGGCGAAGGTCCGTCAGGCCCTGATGGGCGGCTTCGCCTCCTCGCGCATCCTGGAGGTGCACGGCGAGCGCATGGTGAAGCGCACCTTCGATCCGGGCTTCCGCATCGAGCTGCACCAGAAGGACCTGAACCTGGCCTTGTCCGGCGCCCGCGCGCTCGGCGTGTCGCTGCCCAACACGGCGACCTGTCAGGAGCTGTTCAACGCCTGCGCCGCCCAGGGCGGCAAGGCCTGGGACCACTCCGGCATGGTCCGCGCGCTGGAACTGCTCGCCAACCACGAGATCGGCCAGAACCACCGCGTGACCGAACCCGCGGAGTGAGACCGTTCGGCACCCCCTCTCCCGCCCCGGGAGAGGGAGGGGCCCGCCGCCATGCGGCGGGAGGGTGAGGGTGCCGCCAAGGATCAGTGCTTTGATCCTCGGCTTCACCCTCACCCGGCCCTTCGGGCCACCCTCTCCCGGGACGGGAGAGGGATACTTCTCCCCATTGCCCCCCGCGCCAAATCCGTTAGCATTCCCAGCACATGAGGACCGGCGCCGGTGAACGGCGCGGCTCAGGGAAGGGACAGAACCAGACCATGACGACCACCGATCCCCGCGCGCTCCTGACCGACATGTTCCGCGCCGCCGTCGCCTCGGCGCAGCCGGCGCTGTGCGTGCCGCCGCATCTTCCGGAACCGCCGAAGGGCCGCACGGTCGTCGTCGGTGCCGGCAAGGCCGCGGCCTCCATGGCGAAGGCGGTGGAGGATCACTGGAAGGGGCCGCTGTCCGGTCTGGTCGTCACCCGCTACGGCCACAACGTGCCCTGCAAGCGGATCGAGGTGGTCGAGGCGTCGCACCCCGTGCCCGACGAGGCCGGCCAGCAGGCGGCCCGCCGCATCCTCGACATCGCCGCGTCGCTCGGCCCCGACGACCTGATGCTCTGCCTGATCTCCGGCGGCGGCTCCGCGCTGCTCGCCCTGCCCGCGCCGGGCATCAGCATGGCCGACAAGCAGGCGGTGTCCAAAGCGCTGCTCCGCTCCGGCGCGAACATCACCGAGATGAACTGCGTGCGCAAACACCTGTCCGCGATCAAGGGCGGGCGGCTGGCGGCGGCCACCAAGGCGCGGGTGGTCTCGCTGGTCATCTCCGATGTGCCGGGCGACGATCTGTCGGTGATTGCCTCCGGCCCCACCGTGCCCGACCCGACCAGCTACGCCGACGCTCTGGCCGTTCTGGAGAAGTACGGGATCACCCCGCCGCAGCCGGTCATGGACCATCTGCTGGCCGGGCGCGACGAGAGCCCGAAGCCCGGCGACCCGCGGCTGGAGCGCGTCAGCACGATCCTGGTCGCCACCCCGCAGATGGCGCTGGAGCGCGCGGCGGAGGTTGCCCGCAAGGCCGGCGTCACCCCGGTCATCCTCGGCAACGCGCTGGAGGGCGAGTCGCGCGAGGTGGCGCTCGTCCATGCCGGCATCGCCCGCCAAATCGTCGAGCACGACCAGCCCGCGGCCAAGCCCTGCGTCCTGCTGTCCGGCGGCGAGACCACGGTGACGGTGCGCGGCAAGGGCCGCGGAGGGCGCAACGCTGAATTCCTTCTGGCCCTGACCGTGGCGCTGGACGGAATGAAGGGCGTGCACGCCCTGGCCGCCGACACCGACGGCATCGACGGGACGGAGGACAACGCCGGCGCCCTGCTCGCCCCCGACACGCTGGCCCGCGCCGCCGAGACCGGCGTCAACGCCAAGGAGCGCTTGGCCGACAACGACGGCTACAGCTTCTTCAGCGCGCTCGGCGACCTGCTGGTGACCGGGCCGACCCTGACCAACGTCAACGACTTCCGCGCCGTTCTGGTCCTGTAAGCGGCGGGGCGTCGCCGGCCGATTTGATATATCACTTACGGCCAGGGCGGCGCCCGCTCACGAAAATTTGTTGATGACTCCACGGATTATCCGCCACACTCACCGTCAAGGCATCACGAATATGGCGTCTGGCATGCCAACAGCATGCAACCGGATTGCCCCGTTCGAAGGATAAAGCGAAGCGGTCGGGCACCCAACGCACCCCGCGCGCGCCAGGACAAGAACGAGACAGCGGACCCATCCGGGAGGAACCATATGCGCCAAACCGGTGCGCGGAGCGCCCTGCCTGTCGGCGGGCGTTGGATGCAGTTGCTTGCCGGCGTCATCTGCATGTCGATGATCGCCAATCTCCAGTACGGGTGGACCCTCTTCGTCGAACCCATCGACGACAAGCACGGCTGGGGCCGTGCGGCCATCCAGGTGGCCTTCACCATCTTCATCGTCACCGAAACATGGCTGGTGCCCGTCGAGGGCTGGTTCGTCGACCGCTTCGGCCCGCGGATCGTCGTGCTGTTCGGCTCGGTGCTCTGCGCCGCCTCCTGGGCGTTGAACGCGGTGGCGGATTCGCTGCTCGTGCTCTACGTCGCGGCGGCCATCGGCGGCATCGGGGCGGGCGCCGTCTACGGCACCTGCGTGGGCAACGCGCTGAAATGGTTTCCCGACCGGCGCGGACTGGCCGCCGGCATCACCGCGGCGGGCTTCGGCGCCGGCTCCGCCCTGACGGTGGTGCCCATCGCCACGATGATCGAGACCTCGGGCTACGAGGCGACCTTCATGGCCTTCGGTCTGGGTCAGGGGCTCGTCGTCTTCGCGCTCGCTTGGCTGCTGGTCGCCCCGCCCTCCGCTCCCCTCGCCCGCGGCGGCTTCGCCGTCCCGCCCGCGCAGCGGCAATACACGCCGAGCCAGATGGTCCGCACCCCGGTCTTCTGGGTCATGTACGCCATGTTCGTCATGGTGGCCGGCGGCGGGCTGATGGCGACGGCCCAGCTCGGCCCGATCGCACAGGATTTCGGGCTGGCCCACGCGCCGGTCAGCATCCTCGGCCTGACCCTGCCCGCTTTGACCTTCGCCCTGTCCATCGACCGGGTGCTGAACGGGCTGACGCGCCCCTTCTTCGGCTGGGTGTCCGACCACATCGGGCGCGAGAACACCATGTTCATCGCCTTCGCCATCGAGGCGGTGGGCATCGTCGCGCTCAGCCTCTACGGCCGCGACCCGGTGGCCTTCGTGCTGCTGACCGGTCTGGTCTTCTTCGCCTGGGGCGAGATCTACAGCCTGTTCCCGGCCTGCTGCGCCGACACCTTCGGGTCGAAGTTCGCGGCGAGCAACGCCGGCCTGCTCTACACCGCCAAGGGCACCGCGGCGCTGCTGATCCCCTTCGCCAACATCATCGCCGACGCGACGGGAAGCTGGCACGCCGTCTTCCTGCTGGCCGCCGCGGTCAACGCGCTGGCCGCGGTCCTGGCGCTCTTCGTCCTGCGCCCGATGAGGAACCGCATGGCCGCCGAGTCGCTGGGCACGCACAACGGCCGGAGCGTGACGGCAACGCCCTGACGCTCCTTTCCCCTCCCCCGCTCGGGGAAGGAGCCGAAGCGAGGGGGCGCCCGCGAGGGCGTCCCCTTTTCGATTCGGACGCTACTCCGCCGCCTGCCCCTCCTCCAGATAGATCTCCCCGCCCTTGGCGCGGAAGCTCTCCGACATCTCGGCCATGCCGGAGTTGGCGTAGTCCCGCACCTCCTGCGTGATCTTCATCGAGCAGAACTTCGGCCCGCACATCGAACAGAAATGCGCGACCTTCGCCCCTTCCGCCGGCAGGGTCTGATCGTGGAAGCGCTCCGCCGTCTCGGGGTCGAGCGACAGGTGGAACTGGTCGCGCCAGCGGAACTCGAAGCGGGCGCGCGACAGGGCGTCGTCGCGCTCCTGGGCGCCGGGATGGCCCTTGGCGAGGTCGGCGGCGTGAGCGGCGATCTTGTAGGTGACCACGCCCACCTTCACGTCGTCGCGGTCCGGCAGCCCCAGATGCTCCTTCGGCGTGACGTAGCAGAGCATCGCCGTGCCGAACCAGCCGATCATGGCGGCGCCGATGGCGCTGGTGATGTGGTCGTAGCCCGGCGCGATGTCGGTGGTCAGCGGCCCGAGCGTGTAGAAGGGCGCCTCACCGCACAGCGCCAATTGCTTGTCGACGTTGGCCTTGATCTTGTGCATAGGCACGTGGCCCGGCCCCTCGATCATCACCTGCACATCGTGCTTCCAGGCGATCTTGGTCAACTCGCCCAGCGTCTCCAGCTCGGCGAACTGGGCGGCGTCGTTGGCGTCGGCGATGGAGCCGGGGCGCAGCCCGTCACCCAACGAGAAGGCGACGTCGTACGCCTTCATGATCTCGCAGATCTCCTCGAACCGCTCGTAGAGGAAGCTCTCGCGGTGGTGGGACAGGCACCATTTCGCCATGATCGAGCCGCCGCGCGACACGATGCCGGTGGTGCGCTTGGCGGTCAGCGGGATGTGCGCCAGACGGATGCCGGCGTGGATGGTGAAATAGTCCACCCCCTGCTCCGCCTGCTCGATCAGCGTGTCGCGGAAGATTTCCCAGGTCAGGTCCTCGGCCTTGCCGCCGACCTTCTCCAGCGCCTGATAGATCGGCACGGTGCCGATGGGGACCGGGCTGTTGCGCAGGATCCATTCGCGGGTGGTATGGATGTTGCGGCCGGTGGACAGGTCCATCACGGTGTCCGCACCCCAGCGGATCGACCAGACCATCTTGTCGACCTCCTCCCCCACCGAGGACGCGACGGCGGAGTTGCCGATGTTCGCGTTGATCTTGGTGAGGAAGTTGCGGCCGATGATCATCGGCTCCGATTCGGGGTGATTGATGTTCGACGGGATGATCGCCCGCCCGCGCGCCACCTCGTCGCGGACGAACTCCGGCGTAACGTGGTCGGGGATGGAGGCGCCGAAATCGTCGCCGTCCCGCGCCGCCGCCTCGGCCAGCCGCTGGCGCCCCAGATTCTCGCGGACGGCGATGTATTCCATCTCCGGCGTGACGATGCCGGCGCGGGCGTAGGCCATCTGCGTCACCGCCCGGCCCGGCTTGCCGCGCAGCGGACGCCGACCGGCGCGGTCGAAGACGGGCACGGCGCGCGTCTCGCCGACGCGCAGCCCGTCGTCCTCGGGACGGACCTCGCGGCCCTCATAGGCCTCGACGTCGCCGCGCCCTTCGATCCAGGAGCGGCGCAGTTCCGCCAGGCCGCGGCGGATGTCGGTCTGCACGGCGGGATCGCTGTAGGGGCCGGAGGTGTCGTAGACGCGCACCGGCGGCTCGCCGCCGCCGACATGGATGTCGCGCATCGCCACGCGCAGGTCGGGGAAGCGCTCCCCGGCCACATGGACCTTGCTGGATGACGGCAGCGGGCCGGTCGTCACCGAGAAATGGTCGGACGGCGCGGCTTTCTGCGAAGCGGGGGGAAGAGAGTCGGGCATCTGCTGTGGATCTCCATCGCACATAGGATCGTTGGAGACCCGGGTGTGACGGAGCGGCAGAACGGACGACCGGAGCGGTCCCCATGGAGGGGTGCGCGATGGGGGTGCGCGTGACCGTGGCCCGTTTGTTCCTGTCCCTACGCCGGTACGACCCGGATCAGGTTCAAAGGGTTCGGCGCCTTACGGCATCATCTCAGCCCCGTGCTATGGGGCTCCCCTTGGAACGTCGCCATGCTGAACCATCCGCCCCACCCACGTCAACGCGTTTGACGGCGAATCCCGCCGGATCAATGCAATTGACGCGATTCTGGTATCCATTATCTGGTATACAAAATCCTATTGCGCAGCCTGAGCCGGGTCGCTATGTTGCATCACAACAACAAAAGCAACGCCCCTCCCGAGTGCCCGGAGCCCGTCCCATGCTCGAATCCCAGTTGATCGCCTTCGTCGCCCTGGCCGGCCTGATGGGCCACGGCCTGACACTGCTGATGCGGGAGGACGACGAGTGGAATTCCGATCCGCAGGACGAGCAGCCGGACGGCCTCTGGTCGTCGGACCGCTTCAACCAGTTCGGCGAGGGCCACAACCGCCCCTTCTTCCTGGAATGAAAGAAGGCCGCCGCGCGGGGTGCGCGCGGCGGCCATCATCCGAGACAAGAAACCTGAAGCTTCGCGGACCGGTCAGTGGCCGGGCTGCACCGCCAGCCCACCCGCACCCTGCTGGGCGGCGAGTTCGGCGTTGCGGGCATGGTGCTTGCGCAACATGGGCCGCAGGATCGCGATGGCGCAGAAGGCCGCAATGAGGTCCATGGTGGCGCAGATGTAGAGCACGGTCGCCCAGGTGCCGGTGGCTTCCATCAGCAGGTTGCCCAGCGGGACCAGGAGGGCCGCGACGCCCTTGGCGCAGTACAGCACGCCGTAGATCTTCGCCGCGTGCTTGGTGCCGAAGGTGTCCGCCGAGGTCGCGCTGAACAGGCTGTACACTTCGCCCCAGGCCAGGAACACCAGACCCGACAGGATCAGGAACATGATCGGGTCGTGGCCGAAGCGGCTGAGCATCAGGATGCCGAGGCCTTCGAAGGTGAAGGCGATGAACATCGTCGCTTCACGGCCGATGTGGTCGGAGACGAAGCCGAACAGCGGACGGGAGATGCCGTTCATCACGCGGTCGAGCATCAGCGCGAAGGGCAGAGCCGCCATGGTGATGCCGAACAGGCTGATCGGAGCTTCCTTCACGCCCAGATCGTGAGCGATCACGCCGAGCTGGGCCACCGCCATCAGACCGCCCGAGACGGTGCAGATGAACATGACCATCATGACCCAGAACACCGGCGTCTGCAGCGCTTCCTTCAGCGTGTAGTCGCGACGGGACTGCAGGACCTTGGTCGAGGCCTTCACCTGATCCTTCTGCGGGGCGCGCAGGAAGAAGGCGGCGATGAGGATGATCGTGCCCTGCAGCAGGCCGAACCAGAAGAAGGTCGCCTGGTAGCCCGAGGAGTGGATCATGTTGGCGATCGGCAGGATGGTCACGGCCGAGCCGGCGCCGTAGCCGCCCGCGGTCAGGCCGACGGCGAGGCCGCGCTTGTCCGGGAACCACTTCAGGGCGCTGTTGACGCAGGTGGCGTAGACGCAGCCGACGCCGACGCCGCCGATGGCCGAGCCGACATAGAGCATGCCGAGCGAGCCGGCGTAGCTGTCGATGATCCAGGAGAGGCCGGTCATCACGCCGCCGAAGGCGACGATGGCACGGGGGCCGTAGCGGTCGATGAAGTAGCCTTCGATGGGGGTCAGCCAGGTCTGGACGACGACGAAGACGGTAAAGGCGGTCTGGATCGAAGCGCGGGTCCAGCCGTGGGTAGCCTGGATTTCCGGCACGAAGAGCGTCCAGGCATACTGGATGTTGGCCGCGGCCACCATGCAGACGATGCCGACGACGATCTGCATCCAGCGCGCGCCATCGGAAATGGGCGCCTGCGAGCCGCCGGAACTGTTAAAAGCTGGCCTCTGGGATTCTGTCGATCCAACCATCATTCCCTCCCGTGGGATTGCGACGCTTTGATACCGGGCATGAGGGTCCCCTTGAGCCGGCGAGGCGGTGTCCGAGCGAGCGTCCGCATCGCCGCGTCATGGGCGGCCTTGTTCCGTGCCGATGTGAGTCATGGTTCAATGATGAGCTGGAGAGCCGGTCACGCTGTCCCTGCGTTCGTGGCGCTCCAGATACGGCATATGGTATGCCAGGAACATGATTGTTGGCAACACGAACTTTTGGCGCGTTGCGCTTTTCATCCAAAAATTTTTCGGGCTTTCGAAAGCCGGACAGCCCAGAGGGTCATCCCCGCCCTGTGGACGGGGCTCCATGGCGTCCTCGTGATTGGATGAACGAGGCGCCGACCGGCTTCAGACGGTCGCGGACGCGGCGCGGGACGAGCCGGTGACGGCGAGCGCCGCGATGGCCGCCGCCAACGGCACGAAGGATACCCAGAGCACCGTGTCCCAGCCGAACGCCGCCAGCAGCCCGCCGGACGCGAAGGACCCCAGGGCCATCGTGCCGAACACGATGAAGTCGTTGAGCGACTGCACCTGCGTTTTCTCCTCCGGACGGTGGCACTCCAGGACGAGCGCGGAAGCGCCGAGGAAGCCGAAGTTCCAGCCGACTCCCAGCAGGATCAGGCTGACCCAGAAATGCATCACATCGACGCCCCCCAGCCCCACCACGGCGGAGGCGGCGATCAGGCCCAGGCCGGCAAACACGATGCGGGACGCGCCGAAACGCTCGGCCAGCCGTCCGGTGACGAAGCTCGGGGCGTACATGGCGATCACGTGCCATTGCAGGCCGAGGTTCGACACCTCCTGCGACAGACCGCACAGCCGCATCGCCAGCGGGGCTGCCGTCATGATGAAATTCATCAGAAGATAGGAGACGACGCCGCACAGCACGGCGGTGACGAATCGCGGCTGGCGCGCAATGACTCCGAGCGGCCGTCCCCTGGCGGACTCCGCCGCGGTCGGCATCGGCAGCCGCACGCCGACCAGCACCAGCGCGGACAGCGCCGCCACGGCGGCCTGGGCGAGGAAGGTCGCCAGGAACAGGTGCGGCGGCCAGACGTCCATGGTGACGGTGACGAGCTGCGGTCCGATCACCCCGGCGAACACCCCGCCCGCCATCACGGCCGACATGGCCCGCGGGCGCCGTTCCGGTTCGACGCAATCCGTCGCCGCGAAACGGAAGGACAGGACCACGGCGGCGTAGGCGCCCCCGGGGATCATCGCCGCGCAGAACAGCCAGAAGCTCCCCAGAATCACCGCCAGGGCGGACAGCAGCCCGACGAGCACGCCGCAGCCCGTCCCCGCCAGGAAGGCGGCGCGCCGCCCATGGCGCCGGGCAATGGCCCCGGCGGGAATGGTGCAGACCGCCATGCCCACGACGAAGACGGAAAGCGGCAACGTTGCCAGCGCCGGGCTGGGAGCCAGCGTGTTCCCGACGATGGCCCCCGTCGCGTAGACGACCACCGCGTTGGCGCCGGCCAGCGCCTGCGCGGTCGCCAGCCGCAGAACGTTCGCCGTCCCGTGAGCATAGAGGCCCTGTGCATAAGGGGTGGTGTCGGCTTGGCTCATGACGGTCCTCGGAACTGGCTCTGTGGCGGTTGCCCCAGGCTTACCGACGCGCCATCATGAATAAAAGTGGTATGTTCTCATGATTGGATGAGCCGGAGTCATGAATGCTTGATCGCCAGATCCTTGCGATCCTGCGGGAGGTGGATCGGGTGGGCAGCGTCACCGCCGCCGCCGAACGCCTGAATCTCAGCCAGTCGGCGCTGAGCCACACGATGCGCAAGTTCGAGGAGCGCTGCGGCGTCGAAATCTGGACGAAGAAGGGGCGGAGCCTCCGCTTCACCCAGGCTGGCCAGCATCTCCTGGCGCTGGCGCAGCGCCTGTTGCCGCAGTTCGAGCACGCCGAACGGGTTCTCGCCGATTTCGCGTCGGGCCGCCGCGGGGCGTTCCGGGTGGGCATGGAATGCCATCCCTGCCAAGCTTGGCTGATGCGGATGACCGCCCGCTATCTCACGCAATGGCCGGACGTGGATTTCGAGGTCCGCACCGCCTTCCGCTTCGACGGCTTGGCCGCGCTGCTCGACAACGAGATCGACCTGCTGATCACGCCCGACCCCATCGAGACTGCCGACGTCCTCTTCACGCCGGTCTTCGACTACGAACTCGTCCTCGTGGTGCATGACGCGCATCCGCTCGCCGCGCGGGGCGTGGCGCAGCCCGAAGACCTGCGTGCGGAGGAGCTGATCACGGTCCCGGTCAGCCTGGAGCGGCTGGATGTCTACACCCGCTTCCTCGTCCCCGCCCATTGCCGTCCGCGTCGCCACAAGACCGCGGAGTCGACCGACCTGATGCTCCAGCTCGCCGCCGCCCGGCGCGGGGTCACTGTCCTGCCGGACTGGCTGGTGCGGGAAGACGGTGCCGGCCTGCCCGTCCGATGCGTGCGGCTGGGAAGCGAGGGAATCGGCAAGAGCATTCATCTCGGCGTCCGCCGCGGCGAGGAGAGCGTGGACTACATCGCCGGCTTCCTTGCCCTCGCCCGGATGATCGATCGGTAGGAGTAAAAAAAATGGCCGTGCTGTTTCCAGCACGGCCAGTGATTTCGAGAGGCTCGCATAAATGCAGAGCAACAACCCGCCCGATACAAAGGGTGAAGCACCCTGTGCAAGACCAAGATGACTGGTCAGACCAATCACCGCAATGCTTTGTTTTCAGCTTTCCACATTGCGGAAACAGCCCAATTACCCGCTTAATACACAGCAAAGAAGACCGCGCCGTTGCCGGCGCGGCCAGTCACTTCGGGGAAAACACCACTGCGAAGGAAACGGATCAGCCCTTGAAGACCTTGAGCATGGTGGACCCCAGGCTCGCGGGGCTGTCGGCGACGGCGATGCCGACGGACTTCATGAACTCGATCTTGAAGTCGGCGGTGTCGTTGCCGCCGGAGATCACCGC
>NZ_JACHYN010000023.1 GCF_014192915.1 Azospirillum sp. OGB3
CACCAACTGCGGCCAGATCAAGACCGGCTCGCTGTCGCGCTCCGACCGTCTGGCCAAGTACAACCAGCTCATCCGCATCGAGGAGATGCTCGGCACCGCCGCCCGCTTCGCCGGCCGCGGCATCCTCAAGGCGTAAGACGCTCTTAAGGACCTCCTGAGGGAAAGGCCCCTTTCCGGGACACCGGGAAGGGGCTTTTTTCTGTGGTCTCTTTCGGGATTGCGCCCGGTGCGCGGGAGATTTCCAAATCACCACCGTGCAAGGGGCGCGCGCATCTGGTAAACAGCCGCCATAGTTTCGCCCGCTTGGGCCGGCACCCTCTTAACGACGGCTTTTCCCGCCCGGACAGGACCCTCGACGCATGACCAAGACCACTTCTTTCGCCGCCCTGCTGCTTGGCGGCCTGCTGTGCAGCGGCTCCGTCCTCGCGCAGACGGTTTCGCTGCAGGACCGTCTGGACCGGCTGGAGTCGGGGGTGGAGGCGCTGGGCGGGCGCGTCGAGGTGGCGCAGGCCTATCCGGGCAACTCTTACTCGCGGGGGCAGACCGCCGAGATCCAACCGTCGCTGGCCGCCGATTTCGAGGTGCGGCTGCAGAAGCTGGAGCGCGCCCTGTCGGAGCTGACCGGGCGCTATGAAGAGGCGACCTATCAGATCTCGCAGATGAAGGACCGGCTGGAGCGGGTCAACAGCGACATCGACTTCCGCCTGAAGGAGCTGGAGAGCAAGGGCGGCGGGGCGGCCAGCGATCCGTTCGGCGCCCCGGCCAAGCCCAGCGCGGCGGCTCCCGCCGCGGCTCCCAGCGCCGCCAAGGCGCCCGAGAGGACGGCCGACAAGCCGGCGGAGAAGCAGACCGCCGCCGTGGCGCCGCTGCCCGCCAACTCCACCCCGGAGAAGCAGTACGAGCACGCCTTCGAGCTGCTGCGCCAGTCCGACTACGACAAGGCGGAAAAGGCCTTCAGCGACTTCCTGGCCAAGAACAAGGGCCACCAGCTCGCCGGCAACGCCCAGTACTGGCTGGGTGAGACTTACTACGTCCGCAACAAGTTCCAGGACGCCGCCGTTGCCTTCGCCGAGGGTGTGCAGAAGTATCCGAAGAACAACAAGGCGGCGGACAACCTGCTGAAGCTCGGCATGTCGCTGCAGCAGTTGAACCAGAAGAAGGACGCCTGCACGGCCTTCAACCAGCTGATCACCAAATTCCCCGAAGCCTCGGCCAGCGTGAAGCGCCGCGCCGACACCGAGCGCCGCCGCCTGAACTGCGCCTGACGGGCGCGGTGAACGCGTCCGACCCTGCCGGGCCGATTTCCACGGGAGAGTTCGCCGCCCGCATGGACCGGCTGGGCGGCTTCGAGACGCGGCCGCGTGTGGCCGTTGGCGTGTCCGGCGGTGCTGACAGCCTCGGGCTGGTTCTGCTCGCTCAGAGTTGGGCGGTGGAACGGGGCGGGGATGCCCTCGCGCTGATCGTCGATCATGGGCTGCGTGCGGAATCCGCGGCGGAGGCCGCTCGGGTGGGCGGCTGGCTCCAGGCCCGCGGCGTCGCCCACGCCGTTCTGCGCTGGGACGGCGAGAAGCCGGCGACGGGCATCCAGGAAGCGGCCCGCGCCGCGCGCCACCGCCTGCTGGCCGAGCGCTGCCGGGAGGAGGGCGTCCTTCATCTGGCGCTCGCACATCATCGCGACGATCAGGCGGAGACGGTGTTGCTCCGCTTCGCCCGCGGCTCCGGAATCGACGGGCTGGCCGGCATGGCGCCGGTGCGCGCGGGCGGCGCGGTGCGTGTGATCCGGCCGCTGCTGGACCTGCCTCACGAGCGGCTGCAGGCGACCTGCCGCGCCTTCGGCCAGGAGTGGATCGAGGACCCGTCCAACAGCAACCCACGCTTCGCCCGCGCCCGCCTGCGCGCGACGGGGGAGGCGCTGGCCGCCGAGGGGATGGACGCGCCGCGTCTCGCCGGCCTTGCGCGCCGCGCCGCACGTGCCCGCAACGCGCTGGAGGCAGGGACCGCCGCCCTGCTGGCCGAGGCCGCCGAGGTCCATCCGGAGGGCTGGCTGCGGCTGGACCCGAAGCCGTTGCTGGGGGCATCGGAGGAGCTTGGCCTGCGCGCGCTGGTCCGCTGCATCGCGGTGATCGGTGGCGCGCCTTACCCGCCGAAGGACGAGGCGGCGGAGCGCCTGTTCGCCGAGATCGCGGGAGAAGACTTCCAGGGACGCACGCTTGGCGGCTGCCGCATCCTGCCGCGGAAGGGGCATTTGGTGATCGCGCGGGAGCCGGTCGGGGTCACCGAACGGCTGGCCCTTACCCCTGGCGGCGAAGTCTGGTGGGATCGCCGATTCGCCGTTCGGCTGTGGCCTGGGGCGGGTGGTGCGGTCACCGTGGCAAAATTGGGGCGGGAAGGGTGGCAAAGGGTGCGGTCCGCAGGCCCGGATTCGGGCCGCATCGGCTTGCCCGAACCGGTCCGCGAGACGCTGCCGGCGCTGTGGGACGGAAACGGGCTGGCGGCGGTGCCGCATCTGGGCTTTTCGCGGCCCGGATTCCCCCTTTCGGCGGTCGCTTTGCACGCGCCCGGGGTGGTGATGGCCGGCCCAGCTTTTCCGGTTGTTTCGGACCGTGTCGGCATTATTTAATCTGGGAACGTGCCCGTAAGCCCGGGAGGGGTGGCTCCGCATCGGCCTACCTTTCCGCGCAGGGTTCGCAGAAAGGCTTTCGACGTGAACAATTTCGGCAAGAATCTCGCGCTCTGGATCATCATCGGGCTGCTGCTGGTGGCCCTGTTCAACCTGTTCCAGAGCTCTTCCACGCGCAGCCCGCAGACGACGGTTCCGTTCAGCGAGCTTCTCGCCGAAGTGGACCGCGGCCAAGTGGCCGACGTCACCATCAAAGGAAATCAGGTCTCCGGCCATTTCACCGACGGCCGGTCCTTCAGCACCTACGTCCCGCCCGAAGCCGGGCTGGTCGAGCGGCTGACGCAGAAGAACGTGCGCATCAGCGCCGTTCCGGACGACAGCAACGTGCCGTCGCTGTTCTCCGTCCTGCTGTCCTGGTTCCCGATGCTGCTGCTGATCGGCGTCTGGATCTTCTTCATGCGTCAGATGCAGTCGGGCGGCGGCAAGGCCATGGGCTTTGGCAAGTCCCGCGCGCGCCTGCTGACGGAGAAGGTCGGCCGGGTCACCTTCGACGACGTCGCCGGCATCGACGAGGCCAAGCAGGAGCTGGCGGAAATCGTCGAGTTCCTGAAGGACCCGCAGAAGTTCCAGCGTCTGGGCGGCAAGATCCCGAAGGGAGTGCTGCTCGTCGGCCCGCCGGGTACCGGCAAGACCCTGACCGCGCGCGCCGTGGCGGGTGAAGCCAACGTGCCCTTCTTCACCATCTCCGGCTCCGACTTCGTCGAGATGTTCGTGGGTGTCGGCGCCAGCCGCGTCCGCGACATGTTCGAGCAGGGCAAGAAGAACGCCCCCTGCATCATCTTCATCGACGAAATCGACGCCGTGGGCCGCCATCGTGGCGCCGGCCTGGGCGGCGGCAACGACGAGCGCGAGCAGACCCTGAACCAGCTGCTGGTCGAGATGGACGGCTTCGAGGCGAACGAAGGCGTCATCCTCATCGCCGCGACCAACCGTCCCGACGTGCTCGACCCCGCGCTGCTGCGTCCCGGCCGCTTCGACCGTCAGGTCGTCGTGCCGAACCCCGACGTGCTGGGCCGCGAGAAGATCCTCAAGGTCCACATGCGCAAGGTGCCGCTGTCCCCGGATGTCGACGCCAAGGTCATCGCGCGCGGCACGCCGGGCTTCTCGGGCGCAGACCTCGCCAACCTCGTCAACGAGGCCGCGCTGCTCGCCGCCCGCATCGGCAAGCGCGTCGTCGGCATGGCCGAGTTCGAGGCCGCCAAGGACAAGGTCATGATGGGCGCGGAACGCCGCTCCATGGTCATGACCGAGGACGAGAAGAAGCTGACCGCCTATCACGAGGCCGGTCACGCCATCGTCGCCATCCACCAGCCGGACAGCGATCCGGTGCACAAGGCCACCATCATCCCGCGCGGCCGCGCCCTGGGCATGGTGATGCGCCTGCCGGAAGGCGACCGCATCTCGCTGTCCCAGGCCAAGCTGCACGCCGACCTGCGCGTCGCCATGGGCGGCCGCATCGCGGAAGAGCTGATCTTCGGCAAGGACCGCGTGACCACCGGCGCGTCGGGCGACATCAAGATGGCGACCGACATGTCGCGCCGCATGGTCACCGAATGGGGCATGAGCGACAAGCTGGGCCCGCTGCTCTACGGCGAGCCGACGCAGGAGGTCTTCCTCGGCCACTCCGTCACCCAGCACAAGAACATGTCCGACGCCACGGCCCGCACGGTGGACGAGGAAATCCGCCGGATCGTCGACGAGGCGTACGGCGAGGCCCGCCGCATCCTGACGGAGAACATCGACCAGCTGCACACCATCGCCAAGGGTCTGCTGGAGTACGAGACCCTGAGCGGTGAGGACATCGCCCGCCTGCTGCGTGGCGAGCCGCTGATCCGCAACGACGAGCGGGAGGGCTTCTCCCCGGCCCCGCCGAAGCAGCCGACCCCGACCTCGGGCCGTCGCCCGTCGGTGCCGACCACCAAGGAAAGCGGTGGGATGGACCCGGAGCCCCAGGGCACCTGATGCCCGGCACCTGATCCGCACCGCGGCTTCGCTTCACGAAACCGGCGCTCTTCACGGGGCGCCGGTTTTTCTTTGCCGGCTTCCGCCTGTACGCGTCTCCCGTACGTCTTGGCGGAACCAAGGGGCGGGACCATCGTACTGAACAGGGTCGCCTCTACCGAAAGCGCCGCCGATGCTGTTCCTGCCCATCTACGACGACAACCCGACGCGGCGGACGCCGGTCGTCACCATGGCGCTGATCGCGCTGTGCGTGATGGTGTTCCTGTGGCAGCTCTCGTTGGGCGCGCGGGCCGGGAACCTCGCCGTCTATTCCTTCGGCCTCGTCCCGGCGGTGCTGTTCGGCTATGCGGACCTGCCGGAGCCGTTGCGGGTCGTTCCGCCCTGGATGTCTGTCGTCACTTCCATGTTCATGCATGGCGGCTTTCTGCACCTCGCCGGCAACATGCTGTACCTCTGGATCTTCGGCAACAACGTCGAGGACAGCATGGGGCGGGGCCGTTTCGTGGTCTTCTACCTGCTGTGCGGAACGGCGGCGGCCTTGGCCCAGAGCTTCGCTGCCCCAACGTCCGAAGTGCCGATGGTGGGGGCGAGCGGGGCCATCGGCGGGGTTCTCGGCGCTTATCTGGTGCTTCACCCGCGGGCCAATGTCGGCGTCTTCTTCTGGTTCATCATCATCGTGCGCGTCATCAGCGTTCCGGCGGTGTTGGTGCTGGGCTTCTGGTTCGTCGGACAGATCCTGAGCGGGGTCACCACCCCGACCTCCGACGACAGCGGCGGAGTGGCCTTCTGGGCGCATGTCGGCGGATTCGTCATGGGGGCTGCGCTGATCCCTTTCTTCAAGCGCCCCGAAGTGCGGTTGCTGGAGCCGGCGCACAGCCGGCCCTTTGAAGTCGTTCCGCCGGGCACCCGGTTGCGCCGCGGCAGCGTGCCGGAGGCGGGCGACCGTCGCCGTCCCTTCCGGTGGTGAATAGGGATCGTCTATCGATCTGTTCGGATCGTTCGATTGGACCTGTCGCCGCCCGACGCGCATGCTGAGGCTGAACAGAAACGGCGGCGTTCGGGAGTTCCGCGATGACCAAGACCTTCAGCTTTGCCTGCATCCACTTCACGGTGGCTTTCACGGTCGGCTATCTGATGACCGGCAGCATCGCGGTGGGCGGCGCGCTGGCGCTGGTGGAGCCGCTGTGCAACACGGTGGCCTATCATCTGCACGAGCGGGCCTGGGCGGCCCACGAGCACCGCAAGGCGCAGGCGGCCCAGGCGGAGCCGGCGGATGGGACCGCCGTTCCGGCTTGAAAAATTTGGTGGTCATCCCCTCTCCCCAGAGGGGAGAGGGCTAACGAAACGGAATACCAGTTCAGCGCGACCGCAGGTAGGCCAGCACCGCTTCCGGAGCGGACTCACCGTAGGGGTCGCCACCCTCGCCGGCGTCGTTGATGCCTGGCTCCTCGAACAGCTTCTCGATCACGCCGTCGGTCACCACCATGGCGTAGCGCCAGCTGCGCATGCCGAAGCCGACATGGTCCTTGTTGATCAGCATGCCCATGCGGCGGGTGAAATGGCCCGAGCCGTCGGGGATCAGCTTGACGTTCTTCACGCCGAGATGCTTGCCCCACTGGAACATCACGAAGGCGTCGTTGACGCTGAGGCAGTAGACCTCATCGATGCCCAAATCGCGGAACTCCGGATAGAGCGCGTCGTAGGTCGGCACCTGCTGGTTGGAGCAGGTCGGGGTGAAGGCGCCGGGCAGGGAAAAGACGACGACGCGCTTTCCGGCGAACAGCTCGTCGCTGCTGACGTCCTGCCAGCGGAACGGGTTGGGGCCGCCGACACTTTCGTCACGCACGCGGGTCTTGAACACGACCGAGGGGACTTTGCGTCCTTCCATGATGGTCTCCGGATCGAAGGGAAGCGGTTGGAGTGGGATAACCGGAAGCTTAGCCCTTCAACGGATTGCCGAAAACCGGCCGGAGCCGCCTGCGCGGTCTTGTCTCAGCATCAGGGCAGGAGCGACTCCGCGAAGGGACGGAAGGCCCCCTCGGTCACCAACCGCTTCGCCGCCGCGATGTCCGGGGCCATCGCCCGATCCTCCGTCCACATCGCCACGTGGGCGCGCAGCAGCGCCCGCGCGCGCTCCAGCGCGGGGGAGGAGGCCAGCGGCGCCCGCAGGTCGATGCCCTGGGTGGCCGCCAGCAGCTCCACCGCGACGATGCCCGCCAGATTGTCGGCCATGTCCGATAGGCGGCGGGCGGCGTGGGTCGCCATGCTCACATGGTCCTCCTGGTTGGCGGAGGTCGGCAGGCTGTCCACGCTGGCCGGATGGGCCATCTGCTTGTTCTCGCTGGCCAGCGCCGCCGCGGTGACCTGGGCGATCATGAAGCCGCTGTTCAACCCGCCGTCGGCCACCAGGAAAGGCGGCAGGCCCGACAGGTGGGTGTCCATCAGCAGCGCGATCCGCCGCTCCGACAGCGCCCCCGTCTCGGCAATGGACAGGGCCAGAACGTCGGCGGCCATCGCCACCGGCTCCGCGTGGAAGTTGCCGCCCGACAGGATGTCGCCGCTGTCCGGGAAGACCAGCGGGTTGTCGGAGACGGCGTTGGCCTCGCGCTCCAGCACGCCGGCGGCGAAGCGCAGATGGTCGAGAACCGCGCCCATCACCTGCGGCTGGCAGCGCAGGCTGTAGGGGTCCTGAACCGTCTCGTGCCCCTCGCGGTGGGAGTCGCGGATGCCGCTGCCCTGGAGCAGGGAGCGGTAGACGGCGGCCACGTCGCGCTGGCCCGGCTGGCCGCGCAGCTCGTGGATGCGCGCGTCGAAGGGACCGTCGCTGCCCAGCGCGGCATCGACGCTGAGCGCCCCGGCGACCAGGGCGGCGGCGAAGCCGTCTTCGGCCGTGACCAGCCCGGCCAGACCCAGCGCGGTGGACACCTGCGTGCCGTTCAGCAGGGCCAGGCCTTCCTTGGCCTCCAACGCCAGCGGCGCCAGCCCGGCGCGGGCCAGCGCCGCGGCGGCGGGCAGCCGCTCGCCGTCCACGTCGGCCTCGCCCTCGCCGATCAGCACGCCGGTCAGGTGGGCCAGCGGTGCCAGATCGCCGGATGCCCCCACCGATCCCTTGGCCGGGACCACCGGCAGAACACCGTGGTTGTAGAGGGCCAGCAGCGCCTCGATCACCGCCATGCGCACGCCGGAATGGCCGCGCGCCAGCGCGTTGACCTTCAGCGCCAGGATCAGCCGTACCACGCCCGGCGGCAGGTCTGGCCCGGTGCCGGCGCTGTGCGACAGGACCAGCCGCCGTTGCAACTCCCGCACCTGATCCGGGGGGATGCGCTTCTTCGCCAGCAGGCCGAAGCCGGTGTTCACGCCATAGACCGCGCGCTCCCCGCCCGCCGCGTCCGCGACCGTGCGGGCCGAGGCGTCGATGGCGGCGCGGCAGCCGGGCGCCAGGGCCAGGACGGGCGGGTCGCGCAGGATGCGCCGCAGGTCGGGCAGGGCGAGATGGCCGGGGTCGATGGTCAGCGTGTCGGTCATGCGGCGTTCCTTGAAGCAGGGGGAACAGGGAGGTCCTTCACATGAGGCGCCGTTGTCGTTTGCGCAAAGGGGGTGGTTTTCAGTGGCATTCCTGTGATGTCCCTCAATCTTCAGATTTCATTTACCAAAAACGCGCCAACTGACCTCGCCTGCATCCAGTGGGCACTGCCGCAAACGGTGACAATTGGAGGGCTGTAAATGCCTCGCCTGTTTTCTCGCGGGTCTGAAAAGACCAATAAAGATATGGCTCACGGGGGACGTTATTTCACCCGGGTACTCGTTGGTGCATTTGTCTTCAGCGCTACCATCAATCTTCTGATGTTGGCGATGCCACTTTATTCGCTTCAGGTCTTCAGCCGGGCCATTCCGTCCGGCAACATCGATACGCTGGTCATGCTGACCGTCATCGTCGTCCTGGCCCTGACGCTGAGCGCCGCCATGGAAACGGTGCGGGCGCGCATTCTGGCCCGCGCGGGCAACGCGCTGGAGGTCACCTGGCGCCGCCGGCTGACCGCCGACGTGCTGGACGCCTCGGGCCGCGGCCGTCCGGACACCGCCCCGGTCAGCGACCTCATGGAGGTCAAGGGCGCGATGAGCCGCCCGTCGCTGCCGGCCCTGATGGACCTGCCCTGGGTGCCCCTGTATGTCATCGGCATCTACCTGATCCACCCGCTGCTCGCCGTGATCCTGGTCGCCGCGATGGTCATCATGACGGCGCTGGGCTATCTGAGCAACTGGGCGGTCCGTCATTTCGCCGAGGACAGCAAGGCCCCGGCCAGCCGCTCGCAGCGCCTGTTCGACTCCCTGCTGTCGCGGTCGGAAACGGTGCGCGGCCTGCGCATGGGGCCGAGCGCGCTGGACACCGTGGCCCGTGACGCCATGACCACCTCCGCCCTGCAGGGCCGCTCGACGGAGCGCGCCGCCGCCATCGGCGCCTTCACCAAGTGGGTCCGCATGGTCATCCAGATCGCGGTGACCGGCGTCGGCGCCCTGCTGGTGATCGAGCAGCATCTGTCCTTCGGCGGCATGATCGCCACCTCCATGCTGGTCGGCCGCGCCCTCGCCCCGGTCGAGCAGACCGCCGGCGCCTGGGGCCAGATCCAGAAGTCCTACCAGGCCTTCCGCCGCCTGTTCCCGCTGCTGAAGCGCCTGTCGCTGGAGCCGGAGCGTCCGATCATCCCGGTGGAGCGCGAGCGCCTGACCGTCGAGAACCTGCTGTTCGTCTCCCCCCGCGACCAGAAGCCGATCCTGCGCAGCGTCACGCTGGCCGTGGAGCCGGGCCAGACGGTGTGCATCGCCGGTCCCAACCGCTCCGGCAAGTCGGTCCTGGCCCGTCTGCTGGCCGGTGTGGCGATGCCGTCGGCGGGCACCGTGCGGCTGGGCGGCCTGGCCGTCGCCTCGCTGAACCCGGAAACCCCGGAGCAGGGCATCGGCTACATGGCCCAGGGCGCCGACCTGCTGCCCGGCACCATCGCCGAAAACATCGCCCGCTTCACCGAGACGACGCGGGAGAAGGTCGAGGACGCCGCCAAGCGCGCCGGCATCCATTCCTGGATCGAAAGCCTGCCCGGCGGCTATGAGACCGAGGTGACCGACCCGCTGTTCCCGATCACCGGCGCTTCGGCCCGCCTGATCGCCCTGGCCCGTGCCGGCTACGGACGTCCCTCGCTGATGGTTCTCGACGAGCCGTCGGCCGGCATGGACGAGATCGGCCACAAGGCGGTGCGCGAGTTCATCGTCGAGGCCAAGAACAGCGGCGTCACCACCATCGTGCTGACCCATTCCCCGGCCTTCGTCGACATCTCCGACAAGACTTTCGTTCTGAAGAACGGCATGGCGGTCGAACTGCCGCAACGCCAGCAGGAGCAGCAGGGCCCGAACTGGAGCCGCCTGCGCAACATCGGCCCGGCGCCGGTGCAGAGCGCCGCCGGCTGACGCCGGAACCTCCAGACCAGCACCCAGCACCTCCGGCGATCAAGGACCTTCTGTGATGACCGACACCACCATGAACACCTACAAGACGAAGACCATGACGTCGATCGGCGCGCTGCGCGCGCTGGTTCCCGACACCCGGGTCAGCGGGCTTCTGGCCGGCGGCTTCATGGTGCTGGCGGTGGGCTTCGGCGGGATGACCGCCTGGGCCGCGCTCGCCCCGCTTCACAGCGCCGTCATGGCCTCCGGCGCACTCGCCCCGGAGACCGGCCGCAAGATCGTGAAGCACACCGAGACGGCCCAGATCGAGGAGATCCTCGTCAAGGAAGGCGACACGGTGAAGGCCGGTCAGGTCCTGATGCGGCTGGACAGCACCGAGGCGGCGACCCGGCTCCAGGTGCTCAGCACCTCCTGGCTGGAGACCCAGGCGCTGGAAGCGCGCCTGACCGCCGAGCTGTTCGAGCAGCCGGCCATCGAGTGGCCAGAGGAGCTTCTGCGCCGCCGCGGCAGCGACCGCACGGTGGAAAAGCTGATGGGCAACCAGGAGACCCTGTTCCAGGTCCGCCGCAACCAGCTCGACACCGAGGCCAAGCTGACCAAGGAGCGCGTCGCCACGCTGCGCGAGGAGGGCAAGAGCCTTCAGGAGCAGCGCAGGTTCCTGGCCCGCGAGATCCAACTCATCGAGGACGATCTGGTCATCACCCAGGGCCTGCTGTCCCGCGGCAACGCCACCCGCACCAAGCTGGTTGAGCAGCAGAAGGAGGAAGCGCAGCTCAAGGGCCGCGACCGCGAGCTGGAGGCCCGCATCGCCCAGGCCAACCAGGCCGCCGTGGACGCGGAGGGCGAGCTTCTGCGCCGCCGCAACGACTTCCGCGAAAAGGTCCTGGTCGATCTGGAGAAGTCCCGTGGCGACGTCATCCGCCTCGCCGAGCAGATCCGCGACGCCGCCAACCGGCTTGAGACCCGCGCCATCAAGGCTCCGGACGCCGGCACCGTGGTGATGCACAGCCATTGGGCCGCCGGCGGCACGATCACCGCCAACGAGCCGATCCTGGACATCATCCCGGACGGCCGCGCCCTGCTGGCCGAGGTGAAGGTCCAGCCGAAGGACATCAAGTCGCTGACCGTCGATCTGCCGGTGAAGGTGCAGCTGACCGCCTATGACAGCCGCGTCGTCGGCTCGCTGGACGGCACGGTGACCTACGTCTCGGCCGACCGCGTGATGGACCCGATCACCCGTCAGGAATCCTACATCGCGCGGATCAAGCTGAAGGACAGCGACTCCCATCAGGTCCACAACCTGACGATCAAGCCGGGCATGCCGGTGGAGGCGCGCATCCTGCTGTCCGCCCGCACCCCGCTCGACTATCTGGTTCAGCCGTTGTCGCACTCCTATGTGAAGGCGTTCATCCAGGAGTGAGGCAGGGGTAGGGAGCGTCACGCTCCGCGAGGGTTCGAAAAAGGAAAGGGCGGCTTCCCACGGGGGAGGCCGCCCTTCCTTGTTTGACGAAGCGGGATGATGTCAGCCGCGCGGGCCGTGCAGGCGCCGTGCCGCGAGGTCCAGAGCCAATTTCAACTGGGCCAGCGAATAGGGTTTGTTGACCACGCCCAGCGGATAGGTCTCGGTGATGCGGGCCATGATCGCGTGGTTGGCGTAGCCGGACAGGAAGATCGAGCGGATGCCGTAGTTGGCGCGCAGGCGCCGTGCCGCCTCGATCCCGTCGCCGCCGGCCAGCCGCACGTCCATCAGCGCGACGTCGGGACGCTCGCGGCCGGCGATGGCCACCGCCTCCTCTTCGGTGCGGGCGGTGCCGCAAACGATGTGGCCGAGGTCCATGGCGGCCATGCCCACCGCCTCGGCGGCGAGAGTCTCGTCCTCCACGATCAGCAGCCGCAGGGGACGGACCGCCGCCTGGGTGCCGCGCCGGGGTGACTCGGTCCGGTCGGACTCTGTTCTGTCGGCTTGGGCGGCCGGGCCGCAGCGGTGCCGCCATTCCAGGCCGGACGCCGGTCGTGCCAGCGTGTCCACATCGTCCCGTGTCATGACCACCACCCTCATGCGTCGCCGCAGGTGTTATTGGTAAAGATTCATTTACCAAATAAAGTGGTAGTCGCACCCAATTCGGAGTTCAAGGAAAATCGGTGTGACGTGGGACCGTTCGGACGAGGTGCGACCTTCCCGCAACAATGCGGCCGAAGGGGGAAGGTCAGCGCTTGGGACGGCTCAGCCAGTCCACATTGCCGCTGCGGGGAGCGCTGCCGTTGGCTCCGGAACCGCCCTTGCGCCCCGACAAGGGCGAAAGCCAGGAGGGGGGGGGAGGCGAGTCGGCCGTGGGGTCCGGGTTCGCCGGGCGCTGCGGCGCCGGAGCCGGCGCGCGCGGCACGAAGGGCGACAGGACCGGTGCGGGAGCCGGCGGCGGAGGTGGTTCCTTGCGCACCGGTTCGGGGACGAAGGAAGGGGTGGGCTCGTCCGACGGCGGCGGCGCATAGGTTTGGGGGGCGGTCTGGGGAGCGATCTGGGCCGCGGACTGTGGCGTCGTCTGCGACGCCGCCGGAGCTGTGGCGGACGACTGGGGACGCGCATCGGCGGCGGCCCGCGTGGGGCGGTCGTCATCGTCGACCGGGCCGGTCTGGGTGTTGATGCGCCGGGCTTCGTCGCGGATGGACAACAGGGTCGACACCGCGAACTGGAGCAGCGGCGCCATCGTCTCGGAGTTCGCCAACTCCTCCGCCGTCAGGGCGGAGAAGCGCTGACGCACCTGCTCCACCGCGTCCTCGATGCTGTCGCGCAGTGCGCCGGTGTCCTGGAGAACGCGCTCCAGATCCTCCCGGAGCGCCGAGATCTCGCAGGCCTGGCGCAGCTCGTGGAAGCCGATGGGCGTCCCTGGCGTCCGGCCGGAGTCGGCGGTCCGCTGATCCTGCGATCGGAAATCATAGGGCATCTTCGCCAAACGCCGGGCCCTATCCTGCAATCCTGTCGGAGACCAAGGAAGGTTGCCGTGTCACAGGTTTAATGCGGTTGAACATGGTTGGAAACCGTTTGCGCACCCCAATCGCTTGTACTATTTTTTCCGCACCGGGGGGAACGGATTCCTGCGGTATCACAAATCCTACCCACCCCTCCCCAGAACCACGCCTGCCGGGTACACACGGTGTCGATTGATCGCGCGGAACTGGAACGGCTTCTTGCCGATCGTCCGACTGGAAACCGCTCGGCCATGCAGGCCGTCCGCGAAAGCTACGCCGACATCGGCCTGATGCGCGAGCGCGGCCTGTCCTGGGTGGAAATCTCCGATGTGCTGGCGAAGCTGGGCGTCACCGCCCGCGACAACCAGCCGATCTCGCCCGTCACCCTGCGCTCGGCCTTCTTCCTCGTGGGAAACGAGGAACGTGACGGCGGCCCGGACGAGGGGGATGCGGGCGAGACGACCCCGCGCGAAATGCTGGATGCGGTGCACCGCGCCGCCCTCGCCGCGGGACAGCCGGCGGACGCCGAGGACGCCACGGCCGAACCGGAGACGGCTGTTCCGGAAGCGGCCGAACCGAAAAGGGATGAATCGCAAGGGATCCCGCCGGCCCAGGCGGATGGCGACGCCGGTGTTCCGCCGGACGCCGCCGAGCCGGACCTGGACGGCACTCCGGTTGTGGAACCGCCCCCGCCCCCGGTGGCGGAACCGGCCGCCGCGGAGTCCGCCGGTCCCCCGGATGAGCCCGCCTCGGCAGCGGTTCCGGAATCCTCTCCTGCTGAGGTCCCGATTCCCCAGGCTTCGGCCCTTCATGTTTCAACACCTCAAGATTCGACAACGAACAGACTCTGGAAAGGCGATCGCATGCTGGGCACCATCTTCGTTCTCAACGACCGCGGTGGCGTCGGCAAGACGCTGCTGTCCCATCACCTGATGGCGACCGCCATGCTCGAAGGCCTTCAGCTCAAGGTCGTCGAATATGAGGTGAACGAGCGCCTGAACCGCCTGTTCGGTCCGGAGGTGGTGGAGCACCGCCGCATCACCCAGGACTTCATGAACATGATGGGGTCGGGCGACGGCTTCTACGAGTTCTGGGACCAGATCGGTCCGGAACTGCAGCGCGGCGGCCGCCTCTATGACTTCGGCGGCAACATTTCCCAGTGGTTCTTCAATTGGGCCGAGGTGTCGGGCTTCGACTACTATGTCGGCGAGGGCGAGCGGCTGACCTTCATGGTGCCGGTCACCGTCGATCTGGCGTCGCTCTCCACCGGCATGAACACGCTGGAGCGCATCGCCACCATCGCCCCGAAGGCCAAGCGCGTCCTGGTCGAGAACGGCTTCTCCGGCCCCTTCTCGCAGCTCGACGACAGCCAATACGCCCGCCGCAAGGCGGAGATGGTCGAGCGCGAGGGCGTGGAGGTCATCTCCATGGCGCCCTGCACGGCCCCGGCCTGGGCGCGCCTGACCGGCCACCGCATCGACGAGGTGGCTCAGATGACCCGCGAGGATCTGGTGAAGCTGGGCATGACCCCGCCGGTCGCCTCCCGCTCGCTGATCATCATCCACGAGTGGCTGCGCACGATGCGGCAGGCGCTGTCGCCCTATCTGCGCGACGCCTTCAACCAGTCCGCCGGTCCGGCCGCCAAGACCGGCGCCCGCCAGGGCGCGCTCTGACTGGGCTTCGCATCGCCAGCATGTGAGAACGGGGGCCTTCGCGGCCCCCGTTTCTTTTCCGGGGAACGGCTTACGCGAAGGCTTCGACCAGGGCCGCGAACTCCTGCGGGCGTTCGGCGTGCAGCCAATGGCCGGCGCCCTCGATCATCTCGATGGTGGCCTTGGGGAAATGGCGGCGGATGGCGGCGTGATTCTCCGGCACGATGTAGTCGGAGCGGGTGCCGCCGATGAACAGGGTGGGGCCGTCGTACAGGGCGCCGTCCAGATCCGGGAAGCCGATCAGGTCGCTCATGCGGGCGCCGATGGCGTCGAGGTTGATCCGCCAGTGAAACGACCCCTGTTCCAGAACGAGATTTTGCAGCAGGAAGGAGCGCAGGGGGGCTTCCGGCACCGCGTCCACAAGCTGCGCCTCGACCTCCGAGCGGCGGGTGCAGCCTTCCAGCCTGGCCTGCTTCATCGCCGCCACGAAGGGGGCGTGGGTGTGGGTGTAGGCGACCGGCGCGATGTCGGCCACCGCCAGACGCTCCACCCGGTCGGGATGGGTCAGCGCCAGGGTCATCGCCACCTTGCCGCCCATGGAGTGGCCGACCACCGACGCCCGCGCGAAACCGCGGTCGTCGAGGAAGCGCAGCACGTCCGCAGCCATCGCCGGGTAGGTCATCTCGTCCGACCAGGGGGCGCCGCCGTGGTTGCGCAGGTCCAGGGCGTAGACCCGGTGCCGCTCCGCGAAGCGCTTCGCCAGGGTCTGCCAGTTGCGCGCCGACCCGAACAGGCCGTGCAGGACCAGCAGGGGGGTGCCGCCGTTCGCTTCGCCGGCTTCCAGATAGGTGAGGGGAAGACCCTGGGCCATGGACGTTCCGCTTGTCTGAAGGTGGGTGGAGAGGACATGGGTGGGCGGCGATCCTAGCAGACCGTTTCCGCCCACTGCTTTCAAATTCCACACGGGCTGGCATGCCGAAAGGCGTGACGCGGGCGGGGAAAACGTTAGGATGGCGCCGCCCATCAGAGGACCCGTACGCACCGTGCTCCGCAACATCCTGTCCGTCGGCGGGCTGACGCTGGTCAGCCGCGTCCTTGGCTTTCTGCGCGACGTTCTGACCGCAGCGCTGCTCGGCGCCGGGCCGGTGGCCGACGCCTTCTTCGTGGCGTTCCGGCTGCCCAACCATTTCCGCGCCCTGTTCGCCGAGGGGGCCTTCAACTCCGCCTTCGTGCCGCTGTTCTCGGCCAAGCTGGTGCAGGACGGGCAGGCCGCCGCCAAGCGCTTCGCCGAGGAGGTGATGAGCCTGCTGCTGGCGGTGCAGTTGCTGTTCCTGGCCGGCATCCTGGCGATCATGCCTCAGTTCATGACCGTCTTCGCACCGGGCTTTTCCGACGAGCCGGAGAAGTTCCGGCTGGCCGTCCTGTTCACCAGCATCACCTTCCCGTACCTGTTGTTCATCTCGCTGGAATCGCTGCTGGCCGGCGTGCTGAACAGCATGGGGCGGTTCGGCGCGGCGGCGGCGGCACCGATCCTGCTCAACCTGTGCCTGATCGCGGCGATGGTGCTGGCCGCGCCGCTGATGCCCACGGTCGGCCACGCCCTGTCCTGGGGCGTCTTCGCCGCCGGGCTGGCGCAGTTCCTGTACCTGTACTGGGAGGCGAGCCGCGCCGGGATGGGGCTGCGGCTGCCCCTGCCGCGCCTGACGCCGGACGTGAAGCGCTTCCTGACCGTGCTGGGTCCGGCGGCGCTGGGGTCCGGCCTGACGCAGATCAACCTGTTCGTCGACACGCTGATCGCCTCGCTGCTGCCCACCGGGGCAGTGTCCTACCTCTACTACGCGGACCGGCTGAACCAGTTGCCGCTGGGTGTCATCGGGATAGCGGTGGGGACCGTTCTGCTTCCGGAAATGGCCCGGCGCATCAAGGGCGGCGACGAGCCCGGCGCGGTGGAGAGCCAGAACCGGGCGGTGGAGCTGTCGCTGGTGTTGACCCTGCCGGCCGCCGCCGCCTTCCTGGTCGCCGGCCTGCCCATCGTGTCGGTGCTGTTCCAGCACGGCGCCTTCGGCCCGACCGACGCCGCGCAGTCCGCTGCCACCTTGCAGGCCTATGCGCTGGGGCTGCCGGCCTTCGTGGTGATCCGCAGCCTCGTCAACGGCTTCTACGCCCGGCACGACACGGCGACGCCGGTGCGGGTGGCGCTGGCCGCGACGGCGGTCAACGTGGCGTTGAAGCTGGCCCTGATGGGGCCGCTGGCCCAGGTGGGGCTGGCGGTGGCGACCTCCGTCGCCGCCTGGGTCAACGCCGGGCTGCTGGCGTGGCTGCTGACCCGGCGCGGGCTGTTCAAGGCCGACGCCCGGCTGCTGCGCAACCTGCCGCGCATGGCCGTCGCGGCGCTCGCCATGGGCGGCACGCTGTGGCTGGTGCAGACGCAGCTCTCGTCCTGGCTGACCGCCCATGGCCTGTTCGAGCGGCTGGGCGGGCTGGTGCTGCTGGGCCTTGCCGGACTGCTGGTCTACGCGGTTCTGGCGGTCGCGCTGGGCCTGCTGCGCCGGTCGGACCTCGGGCGGTTCCGCCGGCGCCGCAAGAGCGTTTAACGCTTAAGCCACCGGCCCGTTCTTGACGGGACGAGACGGGTCGGCGGTCCATTCCGACATCGACCCGTCATAGAGGCGGACCCCGTCGATCCCCGCCACCTCGCTCAGCGCGAACCAGGACACCGAGGCGAGGTGGCCGGTGTTGCAGAAGGTGATCGTCGACTCGCCCGTCCCGGCCCCATCCGCCAGAGCCTTCACCGCGTCGGCGGGGAGGAAGCGCTTTCCGGTGGCGGAGTAGAAGGCGCCGTTCTCGATCAGCACCGCTCCCGGCAACGTCCCCGGAACGCGGGCCTGCGGGCTCTTGGCCTTGCCCTCGAACTGCTCGGCGGAGCGGGAGTCCAGCAGCGGGACGGAGCCACCGGCCACCGCCGCCGCGACCACGGGAAGGGGGGCGCGCAGGTCCTCGCGGGGGGTCGCGGTGAAGGTGGTGGCGGGACGGGTGGCGGCGGCCGTGGTGACGGGGAGGACGGCGTCGCTCCAGGCGGCGAAGCCGCCGTCCAGCACCGACACGCGGTCATGGCCGAGCGTCTTGAGCGTCCAATAGACGCGCGTCGCGTTGCCCATGTCGGCAGCGCTCAGGCCGCTGGCGACCAGAACGACGTGGTCCTCGTTGCCGATCCCCAACCCGCCGATCAGCCCTTCCAGAACGGCGGTGTCGGGCAGCAGGCCCGGGACGCCGTCCACCGTCGCCCGCCAGCCGGCCTTCGCGTAGTCGGAATGGATCGAGCCGGGAATGAAGCCACCCGATGGCGGCGTGCGCACGTCGAGGATCACGAGGTCCGGGCGGTTGAGAGCGCCCTTCAGCCAGGCGCTGTCGACCAGCGGGCGTTGGGATTCGGTCGTCATGGCTCTGCCTTCGCGGCTGGTTTCACGTCGGACTGGCAGGGTATCAACACAGGGCGGCGCAGGAAAACCAAATTTGCGCTGTTGTTTCCCATCCTTGTCGCAGGGTGTCGCGACGGTCGCCGTTGCCCCGGCGCGCCCGGTGCGGTAACTCTTGTCGGTTGAAGGGTCTTGTGATCCAGGCGAAGGAGTGCGGCATGGCCAACATCGACGATCTGCTGGGCGCCGGTTCGTCCGACGACATGAGCAGCGATGCCTTCGCCATCGGCGACGCGCCGGTCGAGATCAAGGTGGTCATCGGCACCGCCATGCTGCGCGTCCGCGACCTTCTGAAGCTCGGCCGTGGCGCCGTCGTGGAACTGGACCGGCACCTGAAGGACCCGACCGACGTCTATGTGGAGGGCGTCCTCGTCGCCCGCGGCGAGGTGGTCATCGTGGACGACAAGATCGGGGTCACCCTGACCGACTTCGTGAAATCCAGCCGCGAGTGGAAGCGCTAAGCTTTCGGCGCTTTGATGCGCTTGCGCAACGACATGTTCCGGGAGCGAAACGTCATGTTTCGCTCCCGGAACAATTATGATGCGGCTTCGCAACGATCCTTACATCGTCAATCGGCCGGTTCGGGCACCACGATGTCCAGCGGCGTGCCGGTGGCGTGGGCGTAGAGCATCAGGTCGTTCAGCAGCTCGGCCTCCTGCTCGCCGGCGTCCTTGCGGCGGATGGCGACCAGCTTGTCGAGCGCCTTGATGTTGAAGCCGGCGGATTTGACCTCGCTGCGCAGGTCCTTCAGGTCGGCCTTCAGGCCGTCGATCTCGTCCATCAACCGCTCCATGCGGTCGGCGAACTGCTTCAATTGGTCGGCGGCGGTGGTGTTGAAACCGGTCGTCACGACGGAACCATCTCCTTCAGGAACGGGAACCCCCGCCGCCTTCAGCATCCTGCCGGGCCGCGGGGGGAGGCGCTGTTAGCACAGCTCGCGGCGCTTTGTCCGGGGACAACGCGCGTGGCTTGACGCGGCGTGGCTGGCAGTGCTTTCGTGGCTGCGGCCGTCCTTGCGGCGCTGGAGAGCGAACACGATGTCCGACCTGCCGCCGCTTGGCACCCCGCGTCTCTTCTCGAATCCGCGCGCCGACACGGACCAGCCCTACGGGCCCGCCGAACGGGCGATCCTGAGCCGCGCCGCCTTCCAGGACGCGATGACGGAGATCGGCGCCTGGCCCGGCTACGCCCCGACCCCGCTGCGCTCGCTGGGCGGGCTGGCCCGCGCCGCCGGCATCGACCGCATCTGGTACAAGGACGAGAGCAGCCGCTTCAACCTGCACAGCTTCAAGGCGCTGGGCGGTGCCTACGCCGTGCTGCGCCTTCTGGTGCGTGAGGTGCAGGCCCGCGTGCCCGGCGTGCCGGTGACCGCGCTGGATCTGGTGGTCGGGCGCTACGCCAAGGTGACCCGCGGCATCACGGTGACCACGGCGACCGACGGCAACCACGGCCGCTCCGTCGCCTGGGGCGCTCAGGTGTTCGGTTGCGGCTGCGTCATCTACATTCCAGGCAACTGCTCGCAGGGGCGGCAGCAGGCGATCGAGTCCTTCGACGCCCGCGTCGTCCGCGTCGCCGGCAACTACGACGATGCGGTGCGGCAGGCGGCGGCGGACGCGCGGGAGCATGGCCGGCACGTCGTCTCCGACACCTCCTACACCGGCTACATGGACATCCCGCGCGACGTCATGCAGGGCTACACCGTGATGGTGGAGGAGGCGATCAGCCAGCTTCCGGCCAGCGAGCGCCCGACCCACGTCTTCGTGCAGGGCGGGGTGGGGGCCTTGCCCGCCGCCGTCTGCGGCCATCTGTGGGAAAGCCTGGGCCGCCAGCGCCCGCGCTTCGTGGTGGTGGAGCCGCACGCCGCCGATTGCCTGTACCAGAGCGCCGTCAACGGCCGGCCGACTCCCTCCAAGGGCGACCTGGAGACGCTGATGGCCGGCCTCGCTTGCGGGGAAGTGTCCCTGTTGGCCTGGGCGATCCTGGAGCGCGGCGCCGACGATTTCCTGACCATCCCCGACGATGCCGCGGTGGCGACCATGCGCCTGCTGGCCGAGGGGCGGCATGGCGGGCGGCCCATCGTGGGCGGGGAGTCCGGCGTGGCCGGTCTGGCTGGTCTGCTCTGCGCCGCGGCGGACCCGGCGACCCGCGCCAGCCTGGGCCTCGCCCCGGACGCCCGCGTTCTGGTCTTCGGATCGGAAGGGGCGACCGACCCCGAGGTCTATGAATCCCTGGTGGGCCGCAAGCCGGATGCGGTGCCGGGCGGCGCCTGACCCCTGCTTTGTCTCCGCATGGCCTGCCATGCGCGTTCCCCTGTTCTGGTCCCTTGCGCGAGCCCGGCGGGGCGGTCCACCATGGCGCCCCATAAAAATCGGACCCCGCAGACTGGACATCAGGGAATGGACCGCAGAGACGTCAACCCGCTCGTCGCCGCCACCGAGGCTCCGCCCATCGCCGAGGCGTGGCGCTGGGTGGAGGGCCGCAGCTTTCCGGCGGACAAGCCGCTGATCGACCTCTGTCAGGCGGTGCCCGGCTATCCGCCCGCCGACGCACTGACCGCCCATCTGGCCGAGCAGGTGCGGGCGCCGGACACCGCGCGCTACACGGCCATCGACGGCATCCCGCCGCTGACCGCCGCGCTGGCCCGGCGCACCGGATCGCTCTATGGCGGCGAGGTGGTGGCGAACGAGGTGCTGATCACCGCCGGCTGCAACCAGGCCTTCGCGGTGGCGGTGATGGGGCTGGCGCGGGCCGGCGACAACGTGATCCTGCCGGCCCCCTGGTACTTCAATCACAAGATGACGCTGGACATGCTGGGCATCGAGGCCCGGCCGCTGGCGCTGCGCGAGGAGAACGGGCTGATCCCCGACCCGGCGGAGGCCGAGCGGCTGATCGACGCCGGGACGCGCGCGCTGGTTCTGATCTCCCCCAACAACCCGACCGGCGCCATCGCCCCGCCCGACGCCATCGCGGCGCTCTACGAGCTGTGCGAGCGGCGCGGCGTCAAACTGCTGCTCGACGAGACCTACCGCGACTTTCCGGATTGGGAGGGGCGGGCGCCGCATGGGCTGTTCCAGCGGCCTGGCTGGCAGCGCACGCTGGTCCAGCTCTACAGCTTCTCCAAGGTCTACAGCCTCGCCGGCTACCGGGTCGGCGCGGTGATCGCCGACGCTGGTCTGCTGTCCCAGGCGCGCAAGGTGATGGATTGCCTCGCCATCTGCGCGCCGCATGTCGGGCAGAAGGCGGCGCTGTTCGGGCTGGAGAACCTGGACGGTTGGGTGGCGGAGAAGCGCGGCGACATCCTGGCCCGCGTGCACGCTTTCCAATCGGCGATGGAGGCCAGCGGCACCGGGTACCGCATCGCCAGCATCGGGGCCTATTTCGCCTATGTCCGGCATCCCTTCGCCGGCAAGCGCGCCCACGACGTGGCCGAGGGGCTGGCGCGCGATCACAACATCCTGTGCCTGCCCGGTTCCATGTTCGGCCCCGGCCAGGACGATTACCTCCGCTTCGCCTTCGCCAACGTCGACGCGGCGGTCATGCCGGAGATCGCGCGGCGTCTTGTGGAAAGCGAAGCGTAAGGAAGCTCAGCGGATCAGGTGGGTGACGACGTTGGCGCCCACCGCCGCCAGATGGTCGGCGTTGTCGCGGTAGTCGAGGCTGCCGGAGAAGCCGCCGGCGGCCCGCACCCGCTCGATCCAGGCGGGGGCGGCGCCCAGCGCGACCAGACGCTTCACCATCTGGTCCGTGGAGCGCAGCGTCATGCGGCCGTTCTCGGCCAGACGCGGGGCGTGCACCATGAACTCCGCGGTCGGCGCCGCGTAGCGCGGGTAGCCGGCCAGATAGAGGCCGACGCACATGCTCTCGCAGGACTGTCCGCCAGCCACGCGGGTGGCGACGGAGCGCCCCGCCTGCCGTTCCGCCAGCATCAGATCGATCATGCGGTAGCCCGCGGTGGTGAAGCCGCCGGGGCTCGACAGTTCGACCACCACCGGCTGGCCGGCCGGCACGCTGCGCAGCGCGTCGGAGAAGCGCTGCTCCACGCCCGGGGTGATGATGCCGTCCAGCCGCAGCGTGGTGGCCCCCACCTGATCGACGCGGACCAGTGTGGCGTCGGGGAAGTCGGGGGCGACGGGTGCCGGCGCCGGGTTCGGACGGTTCACCGACAGGCTGTCGGCGGTCGCGGCCCCTGACGAGCCGACGGCCAGCAGCAGCCCCAGAACCATCATGCGTGCAGTCGCGCGAACCGGCATCGAAACCTCCTTGCTCTGGGAAGGAGGGTGCCGGGAAATGCTTGCGCGTTGGTTAACGGCCGGCCTGCCCAAAGGTGCAACGTCCTTCGCCACAGGCTGTTTATGGAGGAAGTCGATCGTCAGGGCTGTGAGTGGTGAAACAATTTTGCGCATTTTGCGCCGCGGCCTTGCTGATTCTGTGGGCGGCTCAGGGCTTATCGGCGGAATTGGTTAATAATGTGGCGCCGCAGCAAACATCGCGCGGCTGCGGAGTGCCGACCCCGGCAACGGTGCCCGACCATGTGACCCTGGACGGCGCGGCGCGCGGCGTGATCGTGGCCGTGCCGGACGGCTACCGCCCCGACCGTCCGCACAGCCTCGTCGTCGCCTTTCATGGCCGGACCAACAGCAACGCCGAGGTGCGGCGTTACTTCGACCTTGAAGGGCAGGCGGAAGAGCGGGCGATCATCGTCTATCCCGCCAGCCTGAAGGATTCCCGCGGCTTGAACGTCTGGTCCGATCCCGGCGACCCGCCGGACCGGCTGCGCGATTTCCGCCTGTTCGACGCCGTGCTGGAGAGCATGGCGGCGTCCTATTGCCTGGACATGGGCCGGGTGTTCGTCGTCGGCCATTCGCTGGGCGGGTCCTTCGCCAACAGCCTCGCCTGCGCGCGGGGCGGGGTGATCCGCGGGCTGGCCAGCCTTGGCGGCGGGTCCGCACGTCCCAAGGACTGCGGCGGGCCGGTCGCCGCCATGGTCCTGCACAACCCGCGCGATGAGCAGGTGCCGGTTTCCGAAGCCCTGCGCCTGCGCCGCGCGCTGCTGGCCCAGGACGGGTTGCCGACGGGCAGCGAGCCGGACGAGCCGCACCGTTTCAACTGCCGGCGCTATGGCGCCGAAGGTGAGGAGAACCCGGTTCTGTGGTGTCCGCTGGCCGACGACCGCACGCGCAATGGGCGCTTCTACCCGCATCAATGGCCGCAAGGGGTGGGGGCGGCGATCATGGCCTTCTTCGCGCGGCTGGACTGAGTCTCACCGTGCGCGGCAACAATTGTTGGCTGTGCCCATTGCCGAGGCCGCCTCATTCCGCCAAGATGCCGTGAAAACGAACATCAGGGATGGAACGCATTGATGTCAGACAGCGCCGCCGTGGCGGCCGCCCTGCGGACGGAGGGGGCGGACAAGGCCGCGCTCCGCCTGGACGGCGTGACCTGCACCTTTCCATCGCCCGACGGGCGCGGGCAGACCTACACGGCGGTTCAGGGCGTGACCCTGTCGGTCGCCGCGGGGGAGTTCGTGTCCATCGTCGGGCCGACCGGCAGCGGCAAATCGACGATCCTGAACGTCGCGGCGGGGCTTCTCGCCCCCAGCGCCGGGCGCGCCCTGACCTTCGGGGAGCCGGTCGACGGCATCAATCCGCACGCCGGCTACATGTTCCAGGCCGACGCGCTGATGCCCTGGAAGTCGGCGCTGGAGAATGTCGCCGCCGGGCTGGAGTTCCGCGGCGTGCCGCGGCGCGAGGCGGAGGAGCGGGCGCGCCCCTGGCTGGCCCGCGTCGGACTGGACCGTTTCGGCGACCGCTACCCCCACCAGCTTTCCGGCGGCATGCGCAAGCGGGTCGCGCTCGCCCAGACGCTGATCGTCGATCCGAAGATCGTGCTGATGGACGAACCCTTCTCGGCGCTCGACATCCAGACGCGGCAGTTGATGGAGAACGAACTGCTCGACCTGTGGTCGGCGGACCGCAAGTCGGTGGTCTTCATCACCCATGACCTGGAGGAGGCCATCTCCATGTCCGACCGGGTGCTGGTGCTGTCCGCCGGCCCCGGCGCCCGGCTGATCGGCGAGTACCGGGTGGATCTGGAGCGCCCGCGCGACGTGGCGGAGATCCGCATGACGCCGCGCTTCCTCGACCTGCACCGGGAAATCTGGGGGCAGCTGCGCGAGGAAGTGCTGAAGGGCTACGCCCAAACCAAACTGAAATGACGTCCAAGCCGACGTGAGGACCCCATGGCCGTGGCCCGTGTGAAACGCCTGCCGAGCCGCCCGGTGATCCTGCTGCTGCAGGTCGCCGTGCTGATCGGATTCTTCCTGATCTGGCACGTCCTGACCGCGACGAAGATCCTGAGCCCTTTCTTCTTCGGCACGCCGCTGGCGGTGCTGGAGCGCACCTGGAGCGACTTCGCGTCCGGGGTGATCTGGTACCACCTGGGCATCACGCTTCTGGAGACCGCGCTGGCCTTCGTCATCGGCACGGTGGCGGGCATTGCCTTCGGATTCTGGTTCGCCCGCGCGCCTTTGGTCTCCATCGTCTTCGACCCCTACATCAAGGCAGTCAACGCGCTGCCCCGCGTGGTGCTGGCGCCGATCTTCGCGCTGTGGCTCGGCCTCGGCATCTGGTCGAAGGTGGCGCTGGGGGTGACGCTGGTCTTCTTCATCGTCTTCTTCAACGTCTACCAGGGCGTCAAGGAGGTCAGCCCGGTCGTGCTGGCCAACGCGAAGATGCTGGGGGCGAGCAACCGGCACCTGTTCCGGCACGTCTATCTGCCGTCCGCCCTGTCCTGGGTCTTCTCCAGCCTGCACACCGCGGTCGGCTTCGCCATGGTCGGCGCGGTGGTGGGCGAGTATCTCGGCTCCGCCGCCGGCCTCGGCTACCGCATCCATCAGGCGGAGGGGGTGTTCGACACGGTCGGCGTCTTCTCCGGGATGCTGGTTCTGACGATCTTCGTCGTGGTGATCGACGCCGTGGTGACCGTCATCGAGAAACGCCTTCTGCATTGGCGCCCGCAGGAGGCGCAGACGACCAACGCGCAGGGATGACTGCGCCATAGCAAGAAAACTGGGAGGGAAGCCATGCGTATGAAAAACGTGATCGCCGCCGCGGCGGTGGTCCTGGCCTTCGGCATCGGCGGGGCGAACGCCCAGCAGGTCGAGAAGAAGGATCTGAAGCTAGCGGTCGGCGGCAAGCCGCTGCTCTATTATTTGCCGCTGACGGTGGCGGAGCGGCTCGGCTACTTCAAGGAGGCCGGGCTGAACGTCGAGATCAACGACTTCGGCGGCGGCGCCAAGAGCCTCCAGGCGCTGGTCGGCGGTTCGGCCGACATCGTGACGGGCGCCTTCGACCACACGGTGCAGATGCAGGCCAAGGGCCAGCCGATCACCGCCGTCGCCCTGCTGGGCCGCTATCCGGGCATCGTTCTGGCCGCGGTGAACAAGGCCGGCACGATCAAATCGATCAAGGAGCTGAAGGGCAAGAAGATCGGCGTGACCGCCCCCGGCTCCTCGACCAACTTCATGGTCAACTACCTGCTGACCCAGCACGGCATGACGCCGGAGGACGTGTCCTTCATCGGCGTCGGCGGCGGCCCCAGCGCGGTGGCCGCGGTGAAGCGCGGCGAGATCGACGCCATCGCCAACCTCGACCCGGTGATCAGCCAGCTGGAGGCCGACGGCGACGTCACCACCATCGCCGACACCCGGACGGAGAAGGGCACGCTCGACACCTACGGCGGGCCGTACCCGGCGGCGGTGCTCTACACCACGCCGGCCTTCATCAAGGAGAATCCGAAGACCACCCAGGCGCTGGTCGACGTCTTCGTCCGGACGCTGAAGTGGCTGGATCAGGCCAAGACCGAAGACGTCCTGAAGGTCCTGCCGCCGGAATACTTCCTCGGCAACCAGACGCTCTACGCCCAGGCCTTCGAGCATTCGAAGCCGACCTATTCGCCCGACGGCCGCTTCTCCCAGGAGGGGGCGGAGGCCGCCTACAAGGTGCTGAAGGCCTTCGACAAGGCGGTGGCGGCGACGGACATCGACCTGTCCAAGACCTACACGAACGCTTACGTCGAGGACTCGCTGAAGCGCATCAAGTGATTGGCGAACAGCCAAGCCGCTCGACAATCCGGGGGTGCGACATTCCGTCACCGGCACCCCCGGTCCCCGCGCCGGTAGACTGGACCTAATTCGTCCTGTTTCGATGCGGAGCACCAACCCCATGACGGAAGTGATCTTTTACGGTCTGTCCGGCTGCACGGCGAACGCCAAGCAGAAGCTTCAACTCCAGGCCGCCGGCCACACGCTGGTGGAGCGCGATCTGGCCGCCGAACCCCTCACCGCCGAAACCTTGCGCCCCTTCTTCGAGGACCGTCCGGTCGAGGACTGGTTCAACCGCCGCGCCGCCGCCGTGAAGACCGGCGCCGTGAAGCCCGACGAACTGGACGAGGAGTCGGCGCTGGCCGCCCTGCTGGCCGACCGCGATCTGATCCGCCGCCCGCTGCTCCAGGTCGGGGCGGACCGCAAGGCCGGTTTCGACCCCAACACGCTGCACGCCTGGATCGGCCTGACCGCGTCCGGCGAAAGCTGCGACGACAAGCATTCGCGCGGCGTCTGCGACCACGGCCATCACCATTTCCCGAAGCAGGGCTGAACGCGGAATCAACTGGCGGGGGGACCGGGGGGAATGGTTGAATGCCGGGCTATGGACCGGCCCGACCAAGAGCTTGCGGAACTCATCGACACCCTGGGCGCGCGGCTCTCCGCCGCGCCGCCCGGCGCGCTGGCCCATCTGCGGGAGCCGTTGCGGGCGCTGCGGAAACGGCTCGACGCCGTCGCAGAGGCCCCGGCGAGCCCTCATCTGGGCGAAGGCGAGGGCGAGGCGCATTTCCGCGCGCTGCTGTCCGACGCCATCGGCTGCGTGTCCGAAGGGTTTGTGCTGTTCGGCGCCGACGGGCGGCTGGTGCTGTGCAACGACCGCTACCGCGCCGCCTACCCGCTGCTGTCCGACCATCTGGTTCCCGGCGTCCGCTTCGCCGACCTGCTGCGGGTCGCGGTGGAGCGGGGGGCAGCGGGCGACGATCTCGGCGACCCGTCCGACTGGATCGCCGAACGTCTGAACCGCCACACCCGCAGCGGGCCGCCGACCGATCACCAGCTCGGGGATGGGCGCTGGTACCGCATCAGCGAGCACGCCACGCGCTTCGGCGGCGTGGTCAAGATCCTCACCGACATCACCGAACTGAAGCGCCACGAGGAGGCGCTGGCCGACAGCGAGGCGCGCTACCGCCGGCTGGTCGAGATGGCGCCCTACGGCATCCTAATCTGGGATGGGCTGCGGCTGCGCTTCGCCAACCGCTCCGCCGCGCTGATCCTGGGCAACGGCGATCCCGAGGCCATGCTGCGCATCCCGCTGGTCGAGGCGACGGAGTTCGACGGGGTGCAGCGCCTGTTCGACTGGCTGCCCCCGCCCGGCAGCGGTCTGGAGGCCCCGCCGCCGGTCGAGGCTCGCTTCGTCACCGCGCAGGGCGCCCTGCGCGAGCTTGAGGTCGGCATCCACCCCTTCGCGGTCGAGGGAGAGGCGGCGTGGTTCCTTGTCCTCACCGACATCACCGGGCGCAAGCAGGCGGAGCGGGCGATCCAGCAGGCGCAGAAGATGCAGGCCATCGGCCAATTGGCCGGCGGCATCGCGCACGAGTTCAACAACATGCTGACGGCCATCGGCGGATTCGCCCAGATGGCCCGCCGCGCCCCGCAGGACCGCCCGCGGGTCGAGCAGTGCCTGACCGAGATCGTCAAGGCGACCGACCGGGCGTCGGGCCTGACCGCCCAGCTTCTCAGCTTCGGTCGGCCCGGCCAGACCGACGCGGCGCGTCCCGTGCGCGTCGGCGCGGTGATCGACGATCTGCGCCGCTTCCTCGGCCCGACGCTGGGCGAACGCCACCCGCTGCGGATCGAGGGCGCCGGGGGCGGGGCGGTGGTGACCATCGACCCGGCCCTGCTGCACCAGTCGCTGCTCAACCTCGTGCTCAACGCGCGCGACGCCATGCCGGAGGGCGGGCCGATCACCATCGCGGTGGAGCGGACGGACGATCTCGGCGTGACCATCACCATCGGCGACACCGGTTGCGGCATCGACCCGGCGGTGATCGACCGCATCTTCGAACCCTTCTTCACCACCAAGGAGCCGGGGGCCGGGACCGGGCTGGGGCTGGCGCTCGTCTATTCCACGGTCGTGCGGGCCGGTGGCAGGGTCGAGGTGGACACGGAGCTGGGTCGCGGCACCGTCTTCACGCTCCGCTTCCCGGTGGAGGACACCGTGGAGACGCAGGAGGCGGACGTTCCTGGACTGGACGCCTTCGGTCTTGACGACGCCTTTTCCCTCGACGCGGAGGACGACGAGATGGAGGGGCTGTCGATGGCCGCCACCGTCCTGCTGGTGGAGGACGAGGCGCAGGTGCGCGACTTCATCCGCCTGACGCTGGAGGACATGGGCATGCGGGTGGTCTGCACCGCCGACGGCACCGAGGCTCTGCGCGCCTACGCCGACCATGGCGGGGCCTTCGACCTGCTGGTGACCGACCTCGTGATGCCGCAGGTCGGCGGGGCGTCGGTGGCCCGCGCGCTGCGCCGGGAGAATCCGGACCTGCCGACCGTCCTGATGTCCGGCTACCCGCCGGAGACGGAAAGCCTGGACGATCTGCTGGCCGATCCGCTCGCGGACTCTCTGATCGACCGGTGCCGCACCGTCTTCCTGCGCAAGCCGATCAACCCGGACGAGCTGGCCGACACGATCCACGCGCTGCTGATCTGATGGCGGGGCATCGATGAGCGCTGTTCCGCCGTCCTCCACCCTTTCAACCGACGGCATTCCCATCGGCGTCTACGACGTCGACGCGCTCCTCGGTGAGCTGAGCGGCGACGGACCGGTGGAATCGCCGGAGTCCGCCATCTGCGTCCGGGTCGAGGAGATCTTCACCCCCGCCGCGCGCTTCCTGATCGCGGAGGAGCTTGCGGAGTTCCTGGAAGCACGCGGCATCACCCCCACCGAGTTCCTGCACAAGGTGGAGCCTCAGCGCTCCTTCCTCGACTGGCCGCGCCGCGCCCAGGTGCTTGAGCGGGTGGCCCAGCGGCAAGCCCGCCCCGGACGCCGCTCCCCCGCCATGCGGCTGGAGGAATTGAAGCGGCTGGAGCAGGAGGTGCTGGCCGTCACCGCCCGGCGCGCCCACAGCGGCACCGCCCTGTCCATCGACGCCAAGCAGTTCGCCGCCACGGTGGCCCAGACCATGGCGCGGACGCCGGGCTTCGCCGGGCGCCACACCATTGATTGCTGGCTGTCCGCTTGGCTGGGTGAGGGGCGCAACCACGAGCTTCGGCTGGTGCGCATCCTCTCGCTCGACGGGGACGGCCTGTCCGGCGAGGGCATCGCCATCCTCGACCAGATCGTCGGGGAGATGCTGGCCGACGGGCTGGTGGTCGAGGCGCTGTTCGGCTGGGCGGACGGGCTGCGCGGCGTGCTCGACGCCGTGGCGATGGTCTGGCGGGGCGAGGCGCCGTCGCACCCCGACGCCCCGGCGGTCCTGCACCGCCTGTCCGCCTTCGTCGCCCGCCATCAGGCGCGCGCCGCCCGGCTGGGGCTGGAGGCGGCGGTCCACCACGCCCTGCTCGGCGACGCGCCGCTGTCCGGCACCAAGGCCGAGCCGAACAGCGTGGCGGCGGTGCTGGACGAGCTGTCGGCGATCAGCCTGCTGTCCTCCCGCCTGGCGGTTACGGGCGGGGTGATCGGCGGGGAGCGCACGACCCGGCTGATCGACCGGCGGGTGGCGCTGCTGCTGTCCGGGGCGCGGCTGGAGGCGGTGCTGCACGCCAAGAGCCATTACGCCCGCATCGTCGATCTGCTGGCCTTCGAAGGGGCGGTGTCGGGGGAGCGCAGCCGGCGCATGATCGTCGCCCATCTGCGCCGCCATCTCGAGGCCCGCGACTTCACCCAGCGCCTTTTCGAGACGGCCCGCACGCCGCGCGCCCGAATCAAGGCGCTGGCCGACCTGCAACGGCGCGTGGCGCGCTCGACCCTGCCGGACGCTCTGCGCGAGCGCTACGTCCGCATGCTCGACGAGATCCAGAACACCTTCCTGCGCACCAACAAGGTCTTCGCCCGCATCGCCAAGGACCGCCCGCCGAACGTCGACGAGGTCATGGAGTTCGCCAGCCTGCTCGCCGAGGGCGCCTTCACCGAGGGGAAATGCGTGGCGGCGGCGCGCGAACTGGTCGGGCACCATGTCCGCTCCACCGCCTTCCTGCGCGGCTACCTCGCCCGCTGCAAGGACGCGACGGAGCAGCGGGCCGAGCGCTTCGCCCAGTTCTTCGCCACGCTGGCCGGCGCCGGCCTGCCGATGCGCGCCATGAACACGCTGCGCGTCCTGCTGGCCGACGACGAGCCGGCGGCGCGCGGCTACGTCGAGATGATCCTGCGCGACCTCGGCATCACCGAGCTGACCATCGCCCAGGACGGGCGCGAGGCGCTGACCCAGTTCGAGGAGCGGCAGGGGGCCTTCGACCTCATCGTCTGCGACTGGAAGATGCCGCGCCTGTCGGGGCTGGAGTTCCTGAAGCTGGTCCGCGCGGTGCGTCCCGACATGCCCTTCCTGATGGTCACCGCGCTCGCCACCATCATCGCGGTCGAGGAGGCCATGGCCCACGACGTCACCGCCTACATCGCCAAACCTTTTTCTCCCGAACAGCTCGAGGAGAAGATCCTGGTTCTGGTGAACCGGCGCTGAGCGGTGGAAATCGTATGCTCACGGTAGAATCCGACCGTACGAAGGCGAACAGCGAAACCGGCTGTTAACGGCTCCCCTCCTATTACGGGTCTATGCAGATCGCGCCTTGCGCGGCGGTACACCCATGATGATGGAGCGGGGCTCCGTGGATCTTTCCGGCCGGGGCGGGCTGCCCCCCACCGACCTCGACGTCCGTGCCGCCGGGGCGGCGGGAGAACCGGCGCCGCGCCGCGGGCTGGGCGGGCTGACCGACCTGCTGTTCCTCATGCTCGGCGCTGCCGGCCTGCTGGCCGTGATGATGCCGGAGGAGGGGCGCGACCGGCTGATGCTGCCGCTCGGCGTGATGACGCTGGCGATGGCCGCGCTGGCCGTGCTGTCGGTGCGCCGCGCCCGCGCCGCGGCGGCGGCGGTGGACCGCTCCGCCCGCCTGTTGCGCGCCGCCAACGAGGAGTTGGCCGCCAGCCGCCAACGCTTCCGCGATTTCGCCGAGGCCGCGTCCGACTGGTTCTGGGAGAGCGCTCCCGATCACCGCTACACCTATGTGTCCGAACGGCTGCCGGAAATCCTCGGCGGCGATCCGGCGCCGGTGTTCGGCGATTCGCTGCTCGATCTCGGTGCGCTGGTCGAGGACACCGACACCTGGCTCGACCAGTTGGCCGACATCGAAGCCGGGCGGGCCTTCCGCGATCTGGAGATCACGCTGCGCGACGGGGCGGGCAACACCCGTGTCTTCCGCATCAGCGGCCAGCCCTTCACCGACGCGGACGGGCGGTTCGCCGGCTACCGCGGCACCGGCATCGAGACCACCGCGGAGACGCTGGCCCTGGTCGAGGCGCGCTTCATGCAGTCGGTGGTGCACGACGCGCTGTCCAGCATCTCCGAGGGCTTCGTGCTGTTCAGCCCGGACGACCGGCTGATCTTCTGCAACGAGCGCTACCGCAGCGCCTACCCGAACCTCGCCGACGTGCTGGTGCCCGGCACCGCCTTCAAGGACATCCTGCGCGCCGCCGCCGAGCGCGGCGGGTACGAGGGCGACGACCGCGGGATGGCCGACTGGATCGCCGAGCGGATGAAGCGTCACTTGCTGCACACCGATCCGGTGGACGGCCGTCTGTCCGACGGGCGCTGGTACCGCATCAGCGAGCACGCCACCGGCTCCGGGGGAATCGTGAAGATCCTCATGGACATCACCGAGCTGAAGCGGCGCGAGGAGCAGCTCGCCGGCCAGACGGAGCGGCTGGAGGCCACCGTCAGCGCGCTCAGCGAGAGCGAGAAGCGCTACCGCCAGCTGGTCGAGCTGGCGCCTTACGGCATCGTCCTCTGGGACCGGCGGGCCATCCGCTTCGGCAACGCCGCGGCGGCGTCCATCCTGGGGGTGGACGGCAGCGGCGGGCTGGAGGGGCTGGACCTCAACCGCTTCATCGTCGAGGCGGAGACGGTGGCGTCGCGGCTGGGGCTGGGCGCGGAGGGGGAGCACCAGCGCGTGGAGTGCGCGATCGCCCGCCCGTCGGGCGAGCAGCGCCATGTGGAGATCGGCGCCTTCCCAGCGGTCTACCAGCGGGAGGCGGCGGTTCTCCTGGTGCTGAACGACGTGACCGAGCGCCGCCGCGCCGAGGCGGAGTTGCAGAAGTCGCAGAAGATGGAGGCGGTGGGACGCATGGCCGGCGGCATTGCCCACGAGTTCAACAACATGCTGACCGCCATCGGCGGATTCGCCCGGCTGGCCGAACGGGCGCCGGACGACCCGGCACGCGTCACCACCTGCGTGCGGGAGATCGCCAAGGCCTCCGACCGGGCCGCCGCGCTGACCGCCCAGCTTCTCGACTTCTCGCGCCGCCGTCCGTCCGACGAGACGGAGGTGGTGGCGCTGGCGCCGCTGGTGCGCGACCTGAAGGTCTTCCTGAAGCCGCTGATGAGCGCCGGCATCGACCTGGACATCCGCATCGGCGACGAGGACGTCCATGCCGTCGCCAACCCGGTGATGCTGAACCAGGCGATCCTGAACCTCGCCCTCAACGCGCGCGACGCGATGCCGGACGGTGGGCGGCTGACCATTGCGCTGGACAGCGCCTTGCCGGGTGCCGGCTTCTTCGGGCGGCACGGCGCGCTGGCGCACGGCCGCTACGCTGTGATCCGCGTCGTCGACGAGGGCTGCGGCGTGCCGGAGGCGGTGCGCGACCGCATCTGGGAGCCCTTCTTCACCACCAAGGAGCCGGGCAAGGGCACCGGCCTCGGCCTGTGGATGGTCTACGGCACCGCCCGGCAGGCCGGCGGGGCCGTGGAGATGGAGGCCGGGCCGGACGGGCGCGGCAGCGTCTTCTCCATCCATCTGCCCGCCGTTCCCGCTCCCGTTTCGGCCGGTTCGCTGGCGGACGGGCTGGGGCTGGGCGAGGACGAGGGGGCCGCCATCCTGCTGGTGGACGACGAGGAGTCCGTGCGCACCTATGTCCGGCTGGCGCTGGAGGAGGCCGGCTGCACGGTGACCGAGGCGGTGGACGGGCTGGACGCGCTGGAGCGCTGGGACGAATGCGGCGGGCTGTTCGACGCCGTGGTGTCCGACATGTCGATGCCCCGCATGAACGGCCTGGAGCTGAGCCGCGCCCTGGCGGAGCGCAATCCCGACCTGCGCATCCTTTTCCTGACCGGCTACGCGTCCCATGAAACGGCGGCGGACATGACGGCACAGCCGGGCCGCCGGATCGTCATGAAGCCAGTGGCCCCGGACCGCCTGATCGAGGCGGTGCGTGAATTGCTGGCCGAATGAGACGGGGTTAGGGCATGGCATCGGACCAGAGCATGGCGGACGGCCGGGACAGTGGTCGGGACCCGGACACGGACGGTGGGGGCGACACCGCCGTCTGCCGGACGCCGGACGACTTCTACACTCCGCAAGGCCGCGACAGCATCGGCCGGCATTGCCAGCGCTATTTCGACGAGAACGCGCTGACCCCGACCGAGCTTCTGCACTCCCCCCGCCACCAGCAGAGCCTGTCCAACATTCCGACCTTCGTCGCCATCCTGCAGCAGGCGGAACGGGCGATGGACCGCAAGGGCGCGCTGACCGCCCTGGTCAACGAGGTGGCGCGGCTGACCCGGGAGCGCCTGAAGGACGCCCAGCCGCCGGACCTGACGCCGGCCAGCTACGCCACGACGGCGGAACGGCTGATCGCCGCCCGCGACGCCTTCACCGGGCGCTTCATGGTCGACGCGGCGCTGACCACCCACCTGTACCAGGGCCGCAGCTTCGCCGAGAAGGCGCGGCTCCTGCTGGAACTGGCGGACGGCCTGGAGAACGCCGACGCGCTGGCGCCGCTCGACCGGCTGCTGGGCGAGATCCTGCGCAGCGACACCGGCACCGCCTCCTGCTCCATGGACGCGCCATTCGTGGACCGGGTGGACATGATCGTGTCGCTGATCGCCGGTGACAAGCCGCTGCCCGACGAGGCGCCGCCGGTCTTCCGGGGGCTTGAGACGCTGCTGCGCCGCACGGCCATGCCGGTGCTGAGCGACAGCCTGATCTTTGCGCTGCGCCGCGAACTGTCGAAGCCCGACCGCTTCACCATCACCAGCGCCGGCGACCTGTTCGGGGTGGAGGCGGTTCAGCGGGAGATTATGGCGCTGAGCCAAGTGTCGCAGCGGCTGCGCACGGGGGAGGGCTATTTCGGCGGCGCCCGGACGGAGGCGGCGCTCCAGCGGCGCAGCGCTCTGCTGGTCAACGAGGACACGCTGCCCGAGATCACCAAGGGGCGGACGCTGATGCAGAAGCTTCGCATCCTGTTCGTCCTGCAGAGGATGCCCCTGTCGCCGAGCGCCGAGCGGGCGGTGAACGGCTATCTAACCCAGTTCTTCGACGGGCGGGACTTCGCCGGACGCCTGCTCGACTGCTGGAAGGAGAAGACCGAGAAGCTGAAGGGGCTGGCCGAGGTCCAGAAGCTCGTGCTCGACAGCGCCTTCGCCGAGGAGGCCCGCGAGCATATGGCCGGGCAGATCGACGAGATCCAGAACGCCTTCATCCGCACCCAGCGCCTGCTGAGCCCCCTCCAGGGCAAGGACGAGCCGAACCCCGACACGGTGCTGGAGATGGTGCGGATGGCCGGCGACGGTGCCTTCTGCCGCGGCAAGAGCCGGGCGGCGGTCGCCAAGGCGCTGTACCGGCAGGTGCACCGGCCGCGCTTCGTGCGCTCCTTCCTGCTGGGTGCCTTGGGCGGCAAGGAGCGCTCGGCCCGCGCCTCCTGGATGCGCGGGGCGCTCGGGGTGGTCGGTGTTCCCTTCATCGACCTCGGCGCCATCCGCGTGCTGGTCGTCGACGACGAGGACGGGCCGCGGCACTTCATCGAATCGGTGCTGCGCGACCTCGGCATCGGCCATATCGACACGGCGGCGGACGGCCAGGAGGCGCTGCTCCGGCTGGCCGGGGACGGGGGGTACGACCTGATCGTCTGCGACTGGATGATGCCGAAGGCCAGCGGCCTGGACGTGCTGCGCCGGGTGCGCGAGGTGCGGCGCGATCTGCCCTTCCTGATGGTGACGGCGCTCGCCACGCTGAAGGCGGTGGAGCGGGCGCTGGCCCACAACGTCAGCGCCTACATCGCCAAGCCTTTCACCCCGGAGCAACTCGAGGAAAAGGTCTTTCTCGTCCTGACGCAGAAATCGGCGCCGGGCGGCTGAGCGGGAAAGCAAAATTTGGCATCCGCATTCATTTATAACGTCTGCGGTTTATCAATTTTTCGCTGTGGAAGACAAAACAACCCTAGCGATGGTTCAATGATGTTCGATCTTTTTTCCAAGGAATTGAATAAAACCATTAACAAATAAGTCACGATTGCTTCGATAGCATTCCGGCAGATGAAGGCAGGCGTGCCACCGCCCATCGGCGCCGATCTGTCGGAAGGGCAAATTTGTCGGAAGGGTCGTCATGCTCGATAATTTGTCCATTCGCTCGAAGCTCTGGGGACTTGTGGCTCTGGCGAGCATCGCGTCGGCGGCCATTGTCGGCGCCGGCCTCTGGCTGAATTACCAGCGCATGCACGCCGATCGCGTCCAGTCCCTGCGCTTCATGGTCGAGGCCGCCCACAGCATGGCCGCCGCCTACGAGGCGGAGGCCGCCGCCGGGCAGATCACGCGTGAGGAGGCGCAGGCCCGCTTCAAACGGTCGCTTCTCGGCATGCGCTACGGCGGGCAGGATTATCTGTTCGCGATCACGCTGGACGGTTTCGGCTTCGCCCATCCCAGCCCCAAGCTGATGGGGAAGGACGTGTCCGGCGTGAAGGACACCAAGGGGGCGCCGATCCTGATGGACATGGCGCGGATCGCCAAGACGTCAGGGGAAGGCACCTACGGCTATTTCTGGAACGTCGCCCAGAACAGCGACGAGACGGCGGCGAAGCTGTCCTACATCAAGACCTTCCAGCCCTGGGGCATCTACATCGGTACGGGCGTCTTCATCGACGACATCCGCAGCGCCTTTCTGGGCACGCTGTGGACCGTTCTGGCGGTCGCCGGCCTTCTGGCGGTGCCGGCGGTCGGCCTGATCGCGCTGGTCGGGGTGCGGCTCAGCGCCACGATCCGCAGCCTCAGCGCCCGTATGCACGCCCTGGCGGACGGCGACCTCTCGGTCGCCTTTCCCGAGGCGAACCGCCGCGACGAGATCGGCGCCATGGCCAGCGCCGCCCGCGTGTTCCTGGGCAACGCCGTGGAGAAGAAGCGCCTGGAAGCCGATCAGGCCGCCGCGCTGCGCAGCTCGGAGGAGGACAAGCGCCGCACCCTCGCCGGCCTCGCCGAGCGGTTCGAGCGGAGCGTCGGCGAGGTGATGAAGTCGGTGTCGCGCGAAACCGAGGAGATGGAGCGTGAGGCCCAGGAGATGACCAGGGCCGCCGGGCAGACCGACCAGTTGGCCGGCGCCGTGGCGTCGGCAACGGAGCAGACCTCGGCCAACGTGCAGACGGTCGCCGTGGCGACGGAGCAGTTGTCGGGCTCGGTGGGGGAGATCAGCCGCCGGGTCGCCGACGCTTCGCGGATCGCGCGCGACGCCGCCACGGCGTCGGAGCGGGCCACCGGCAAGGTGACCGGCCTGGCCGAGGCGGTCGGTCGGATCGGCACCGTGGTGAGCCTGATCAACGACATCGCCGCGCAGACCAATCTGCTGGCGCTGAACGCCACCATCGAGGCGGCGCGCGCCGGCGAGGCGGGCAAGGGCTTCGCGGTGGTCGCCGGCGAGGTGAAGAGCCTCGCCAGCCAAACCGCCAAGGCGACCGAGGAGATCGCTGCCCAGGTCGCCGGCGTCCAGTCCGCGACCGGCGAGGCGGTGGCGGAGATCGGCGGAGTGGCGCGGGTGATCGAGCAGGTGAACGGCATCGCCACGATCATCGCGTCGGCGGTGGAGGAGCAGGGAGCGGCGACCCAGGCGATCAGCCGCAACGTGCAGCAGGCCGCCGATGTCACGCGCGACGTGGCGCGGGACATCGCCGGCGTGACCGCCGCCGCCGGGCAATGCGGGACAATGGCCTACGCGGTGCTGGAGGCGTCCCGGCAGCTGGCTCAGCAGTCGGAAACGCTGAACGGCGAAATCGCCGGCTTCCTGAGCACCCTGCGCACGCGGTGAACGGCGGCGTGCCCTGCCGATCAGTCGGCGGCGGCGCGCACGCCCACAGCCGGAGGCGCCGTCTTCTTCGGTGCCGGTTTCTCCAGAATGGTCGTTTCCACCCAGTCCGCGACGTGGCGGGCGACCGCTTCCCAGCCGGGCTCGAGCATCATGCTGTGCCCCATCTCCGGGAAGAAGACCGGCTCCGTCCGGAAGGCGCGGGCGGTGGCCTCCACTTGGTCCCTGGGGATCAGCCGGTCTTCCTCGGCGCCCAGCACCGCCACGCGGACGCCGCGGGCCGGCAGGAGCGGGAAGGGAATCCAGCCACCGATGTCGAGAAGCACGCGCTGCGACTCCTCCTGCATCAGCGGCTCGTAGCGCTTGGCAAGCTCCAGCGGCACCCGGTCGGAGAACATGGCGCGGCGCACCGCCTCCGCTTCGATGCCGTTGGAGAAGGTCATCAGCATGCCCATCTGCTGGAACACATAGGGATCGCTCCAGGCCAGCCGCATCGTGGACTCCAGCAGGCCGTGCGGCGGGGCGGAAGCCATCAGGACAGCCCCCGGAAAGCGGCGGCGGATCAGGGCCCGCTGGACCACCATACCGCCCATGGAATGGCCGATCAGCACCGGCGGTGCCGAGCAGGCGTCCACGGCGGTCAGCACATCCTCCACATAGTCGGTGATGCCGAAGCTGTTCAGCCGGTCCCGCCCCTCGCTGGCGCCGTGGCCGCGCAGGGACACCGCGTGCGCCTCCCACCCTTGCTCGGCGAACCAGGGCAGGAAATGCTCGTCCCAGATCCAGCCGCCGCAGAAGGCGCCGTGGACGAACAGCAGGGGCACGGGCTTGGCCGGTTTGGCGGGGCGGTGGCTGAGGATTTCGAGCTTGGGCATGGGCGGTCCGGTCCGGCTGCTGCGGTGCGGGAAGAAACCAGAGGTAGCCCGCATCGCTTCCGCTGTCGACCCGCGCTCAACCGTTGGCAGCCTTGAGCAGATGGGTGGTGAACCAGGACCGCGCGGAATCAGCCACCTGATCGAGCTTCCCCGTCTCCTCGAACAGGCGCCCGGCACCCGGCACGACCTCAAGCGCCTTGGTGCAGTGCAGCCGGCCGAAGGCGTCGTTGTTGAGGTCCAGCGCCGGCGCGTCCTTGCCGCCAACCACCAGCAGGGTGGGGGCGGCGACGGCGTTCAGCCACTCCTCCGCCAGATCGGGACGCCCGCCACGGCAGACCACGGCACCGACTCCGTCATGCTCCGCGGCACGTCCCGCCGCGATCAGCGCCGACGCCGCCCCGGACCCGGCGCCGAAGAAGCCGATGGGCTTGCGCTCCACCGCGGTGGTCGCGCGCAGGTGGCGGACGGCGAGCAACAGGCGCTCGGACTGGCGGTGGACGTCGAACTGGTTTGCCGGGTCGGCCCTCTCCGCCTCGGTCATCAGGTCCATCAGCAGCGTGGCGAATCCGGCTTCGCGCAATCGCGCGGCGACACGGACGTTGCGCGGGCTCATCCGTCCGCTGGAGGTGCCATGGGCGAAGATCACCGCCGCCGCGAACCCATCGGGCACGCCGAATTGCCCCGCAAGGCCGAGCGGTGGAATGTAGAGAGTCGTCTCCATGCGCCTTTCCCCCTTTCGTTGGGCCTTGCCCCGATGAGGTGCCCGGCCGGTGGCTTAACAGGCCGGATGGTCGGTCCGTGCCCAATGGCCTACAATGACGATCCTGGACCAAATCCAGAGATCGGTATCGTTCCCCGGAGAAGGGAGACCCACCTTTGTCAGACGAAGCCCCGTCCAGCGCGCCACCCGTCACGCCCGGCATTCCGCCGAAGCCCCCGGTGCTCGATCCCGCGGTCGTCGGGGCGACGCTGGGCGCCACCGACTACCCCGAGCCGTTCCGCGCGGCGGTCGCCGGGCGCCTGCGCAAGCGGCTGGGCAATCCGCTGGGAATCACCAACTTCGGCGTGAACCTGACCCGGCTGGAGCCGGGCGCCGCCTCCGCCCTGCGGCATTGGCACACCCGCCAGGACGAATTCGTCTATGTGCTGGAGGGCGAGCTGACCCTGGTCGCCGACGCCGGCGAGACGGTCCTGCGTCCCGGCATGTGCGCCGGCTTCCCGGCCGGAAAGCCCGACGGGCACCAGCTCGTCAACCGCTCCGACGAGCCGGCGACCTATCTGGAGGTCGGCGACCGCAGCGCGGGGGACGAGGCGCATTACCCGGACGAGGATCTGCGCTACGACAGCGCGACGGACCTCTTCACGCACCGCGACGGCACCCCCTGGTGAGAAAAGCGGGGCAGCGGTCCCATCACGAAATCGCCCGCGCGCCCGCAAGCGCCGACTCCGGCAGAGGGGTGGCGGACCGCGGCAGCCGGGCGATGTGCCGGGCGGCCCGGGCGCATTGGCTGCGCAGTTCGGGAACCGCGGTCATCTCCCAGAAGGGTGGACGGCTGATCGGGCCGAGCGCGAACAGCCGGTCCGACACCTGCCCGTCCTCGCCGATCAGGGCGCCGTCCATGGTGACGTCCAGCCCCAGCCGCAGCGGATCGGGCCGGGCCAGGCCGCGCGTCAGCAGCGCCTTGACCAGCGGATGGGCGATGCGGCTGAAGTCGCACTCGGTGCCGGTGGCATTGACGATGGAGCCCACCGTCCGGGTCCAGACGGTTCCTTCCGCCCCGCGGGCACGGACGGTCGCTTCCACACCGTTCGGAACGAGGTGCAGCGTCTGAAGGCGGCCGGCGCGGATGGTCAGCCGTCCGTTCGCGCACAGGGCGGCGATGCGGGCGGCCACCTCCGGCGCGATGCGGTGGCGATGGACCTCCCAATAGGGGCGGGCATGGCGGAGGAAGCGCCGCCGCTCCTCCAGCGGCAGGTGGCTCCAGATCAGGTGATGGTAGGGCCGCAGCGCATCGAAGGCCGACCGCCAGTCGAACCCGGTCTCCCGTGCGCGGCGGACGTCGGCCTTCAGGGCGATCATCACGTCCAGCACGGTGCGCGGCATCACCTGCGGGTGGATGAAGCTCTTGAAAGGCCGCGTCTCCTCGTGCGTCTGGGGCAGCAGGCCGCGGCGCGACAAAGCGACGATCGGGCCGCGGTGTCCCTGCTCCTCCAGCGACAGGACGGTGTCCACCATGGTCAGGCCGGTTCCCAGGATCAGCACGGGGGCGTCGGGGGCGATGGTCGCCAGCGCCGGCCAGTCCCAGGGCGAGGCCACGTAGCGGCTGGAGGCATAGACCTCCGGCGCCGTGACGGGCGGCGGCGAGGGGGCAAAGTTCCCGACGCACAGGACCGCCGTGTCCACCGGCAGGCTGGTTCCGTTGCCCAGCCGCAGCCGGGTGCCCCGGGCGTCCGACGCGATGTCCACCGCCTCCGCCTGCGACACGGTGAGCGAGACGTGGGACGGAGCGGCGGTCATCGCTTCGCGCAACACGTCCTGGATGTAAGCTCCGTAACGGGCGCGGGAAACGAAGGCGTGGCCGCTGGGCGGCGCTGCGCCGGCCCCGTCGTCCTGCGCCCACAGCCAGCGCAGGAAGTGCCGCGGGTCGTCGGGATAAGCGCTCATGTTGTAGGCGCGCACGTTCAGCAGGTGCGCGGCGTTGGGCGTGGAGTAGGCGAGCCCGGCGCCGACGCTGGGCATGCGTTCGATCAGGTGCAGGCTGGTCGGCTCATCGGCGCAGCGCATCAGGTGCGCGGCGAGGACGCTGCCGGTGAAGCCGGCCCCGATGATGGCGATGCGGCGTTTCGAAGGGCGTGCTGACAACGTCGTCGCTCCTCTGCTCTGGCCGTGCGAAGAGGGTGGTGATCCGGCGCTGAAGCGCCGGATGGCCCAGCCGGCCACTCTTCGGTGCAGGGTTGGGCAGGTCAACCGCTATTCCGGTGTAGGGCAAACCCCTGGCACCGCCATGGGCTTTGTGGTTAACAAGAAATTAACTATAAGCGGGGATGGTTTCGCACCTTCGAACCATATACGGCAGGACCGATGCCCGACCACCCCCTCCGTCCCACCCCGACCATTCCAGCCATTGCCGGTCCAGCGCCATCGGACCGCCGCGAACCTGACGTGCAACTGGCCGCCATGGTGCCGCAGAGTGTCAAGCGCGCGGTCCGCCGCCGCGCCGAGGAGGAGGGGACGACCGTCCGCAGCGTCCTGTTGCGCGCCCTGAAACACGCCGGGATCGCCGAGGTCGAGGAATCGGAGATCGCCGATCGCCGCATCGCCGCCGGCGCCGAACGCTCCGGTGCCTGGAAGGCCACGCGTATCCGTTGACGGGACAGCCGAGCATCGCGCACGGTCACACGGCACCATTTTCCGAAAGCCGCCCTGTATGAGCCTTCTTCACCGCCTGCTGCTTCTTGTTCTCGTGGCGATGATCCCGGCGGCCGTCATCGAGGTGAAGAACGAGTTGGCCCTGCGCGCCGCGCGGGAGGCGGAGGTGGGGCGGGACGCCCTGCACCTCGCCGCGCTGTTCGAGGCGGAACAGCACCGCATGATCGACGGGCTGCGGCAGGTGCTGAACACGCTGGTGAGGGCCGATCCGGTGCATGCGCCCGAATCCCCGGCCTGTCAGGCGCTGATGGACGGCCTGCGGGCGTCCTATCCCGGCCACCTCGGCATCGTGGTTGCCGGGCTGGACGGGATGGTGCGTTGCGGAACCGATCGCGCTTCGCTGGGGATTTCCATCGCCGACCGCGACTATTTCCGCGACGCGCTGGACAGCGGCCGGATGACGCTGGGCGAGCATGTCTTCCGCCGGACCGACGGGCGCGCCGCCATGCCCGTCGCGCTGGCCTTCCGGGACGCGGAGGGCAGGGCGGCCGGCGTGGTGACGGCGATGACCGACATCTCCTGGATCGCCGACTTTCTGTCGAAACGGCCGTTGTCCGACAACGCGCGGATCACGCTGGTGGACCGCCGCGGCCGGGTGGTCGCCCAGGTGCCGCCTTTGCCAAACCAGACGGGGCCCAATCAGACGGGCGAAGGCGGTGCGCTGTCGCCCCCTGTCATCGCGCTGCTCTCCCGCGACACCCCCGGCGTCGCCGAGGTGACCGGACCGGACGGGCGGCCACGGATCGTCGCCTTTCAGCCGACCGGCCAAAGCTTGGATGGCATCGGTGTCGTGGTCTGCCTGGACAAGGGCGAGGCGCTGGGGCCGATCCGCGGCGCGATGATTCGGGCGATGATGGGCATCGCCACGGTGCTGCTCCTGACACTGCTCACCGTCTGGTGGGGCGCCAGCCGGTTTCTGCGGCGGCCGGTGGCGGCGCTGGTCGCCACCGCGGAGCGTTGGAAGGACGGCGATCTGACGGCGCGCAGCGGCGTGGCCGACCAGTCGTCCGAACTCGGCATGCTCGCCCGCGCCTTCGACGGCATGGCCGAGGAACTGGCTCGTCAGCAGCAGGTCCGGGAGCAGGCCAACGCGTTGGCCCACAAGACGGCCGCCGTTCTGGGCAGCATCACCGACGGTGTGTTCGAGGTGGACCGCCGCTGGCGCATCACCTTCATGAACGAGCGCGCCCGGGTGCTGATCGCCGGGGGGCGCGATCTGGTCGGCCAGGACCTGTGGGACGTTTTTCCGGAGGTTGCCGGCAGCGCGTTCGGCGAGAGCTACCGCCGCGCCATGCAGGACCAGACGCCCGTCGAGTTCGAGGAGTACTGCACGGACTTCGAATCCTGGTTCGCCGTGCGCGCCTTCCCGTCGCCGGATGGACTGGCCGTCTTCTTCCAGGACACCACCGCCCGCAAGTGGGGGGAAGCGGCGCTGGTCTCGGCCAATCGGGAAAAGAACGCGCTGCTGGCGCAGTTGAACAGCCTGCTGCAGAACGCGCCGGTTGGATTCGCCTTTTTCGACCGCGAGCGCCGTTACATCCGCATCAACGAGCAGTTGGCCGACTCCAACGGCATTCTGGCCGAGGCCCATATGGGGCGCACTCTGGCGGACCTGCTTCCCGTCGTGGGCGCCAGCGTCGAACCGCTGATCGACCGGGTGTTCGACACCGGCGAGCCGATCCCCTACCGGGAGGTGATGGGCGAAACGCCTAAGGAACCGGGCGTGACGCGCCATTGGCTGATCGCCCTGTTCCCCGTGCATGAAGGGAGCGAGGTCGCGGCGGTCGGCGCCGTCGTGATGGAGGTCACCGACCTGCGCCGGGCCGAGACGGCGCGCCGCCAAAGCGAGGAGCGGTTCCGATCGGTCTTCGAACTGGCCGCGGTGGGCATCGAGCGGTTGGGGTTGGACGGCCGCATTCTCGACGTCAACGCCAAGATCTGCGACATCGTCGGCTACCCGCGGGAGGAGCTGCTGCGGCGGACCTACCGCGACATCACCGACCCGGCGGATCTGGCGGCGGAAGAAGAGCTGATCGAGCGGCTGCTGTCCGGCGAGCTGGCCAGCTACGCCCTGGAGAAGCGCTACCGTCGCAAGGACGGCGGTGCGGTGTGGGTGCGGGTGACCTCCTCGCTTGCCCGGATCACCGGCACGGAGCCGGCCTACCGCATCACCGTCGCCGAGGACATCACCGAGCGCAAGGCGATGGAGGCCGCGCTGCGCTCCGCCCGCGACGAGGCGGAGCGCGCCGACCTCGCCAAGTCGAAGTTTCTGGCGGCGGCCAGCCACGACCTGCGCCAGCCGCTCCAGTCGCTGTTCTTCTTCGCCGCCGCCCTGTCGGCCCATGTCGGGTCCGCCGCCGGTGCGAAGATCCTGGCCCATCTGGAGCAGGGGCTGGACGCGCTCAAAGGGCTGCTGGACAGTCTTCTCGACGTGTCGCGCCTCGACGCCGGGGTGGTGACGCCGGTGTTCGAGGATTTCGATGTGGCGGAGGTGCTGGACCCGATCCGCGCCGCCTACGCGCCGGTCGCTGCGGGCAAGGGCATCGGCTGGCAGGTGGAGGTCGCCGCCGGGCGGGTGCGCAGCGACCGCACGCTGCTGAGCCGGCTGCTGCGCAATCTGGTCGAGAACGCCATCCGCTACACCGACAGCGGGCTGGTGCGGGTGCAGTGCCGGCCCGACGGGCGGTTCCTGTCCCTCGTCGTCCAGGACACCGGCATGGGCATTCCCGACGATCATCTGGAGCGCATCTTCGAGGAGTTTCATCAGGTCGGCAACCCAGAGCGGGACCGCAACCAGGGGCTCGGGCTCGGCCTCGCCATCGTGCGGCGCCTGTCGCGGCTGCTCGACCACCCGGTGGAGGTGCGCTCCGCGGTGGGCAAGGGCTCGGCCTTCCGGGTGCTGGTGCCGATGGGCGATGCGGCGGTGGCGGAGCCCGTGGGCAACGGGAGCGCGGCGCCGGGGATGGGACAGGGCCGTTTTGCCGTCCTGGTGGACGACGACGCCATCGTGCTGATGGGTCTTCAGCTGATCCTGACGGAATGGGGGTATGCCGTGCTGGCGGCGGGCAGCGCCGATCAGGCGATGGAGCGGCTGTCCGCTCAGACGCGCGTCCCCGACGTCGTGATCGCCGATTACCGGCTGCGCGAGGGGCGGATCGGGACCGAGGTGATCCTGCGTGTCCGCGAGCGGTACGGTGCCGGGGTGCCGGGGGTGATCCTGACCGGGGAAACCGGGCCGGACTGCCTGCTGGACGCCACCGCCCACGGGCTGACGGTGATCCACAAGCCGGTCACCCCGCGCGAACTGGCGGCGGCGGTGGACCAGCAGCTCAAGGCCGTGCCGGTGTGAGGCGCGCGCCGGGGCGTCATCGCGTCAGGTTCCAGCGGCGATACCAGGCGTTCAGGTCCCGCGCGGAGTCGATCCGTATCTTCGGCAGGTCGGCCTGATCGAAGGTGCGCAGGTTGCGCTCCCGGTTTCTCGGGGTGGCGACGGCGATGTGGCGGATCATCTCCCACTTGATGCTGTCACGGCGGCCCTCCAGAGCGCCTCGCCGTTCCCGCTCGAACAGGGTCCGGCGGACGTAGCGCAGCAGGCTCAGGGGCATGGGCACGTCCAGGTAGATCAGGCCGGTCGCCCGCTGGAAACGCTGCGGGATACAGCGTGAGTAGTTTCCCTCCATGATCCAGCGCTCCCCGGCGATGGCCGCGTCATGCAGGGCAATGAACTCCTCGGTCGGTCGCGGCTGCCAGTCCGTGTTGGGGGCATGGTACAGCCGGTCGAGATGGACGACGGGAAAGCCACGCTGCCGCGCGATGGCTTCGGCAAGGGTGGATTTCCCGCTGTTGGACGGCCCGAGGATGCAAATGCGTTGGCCGAGGTCGGAAAGCTGCATGGATTGATACCGTCACGATAAGGCAGAAGCCCGTTCGGGCCGCGAGCGTTCGCGGACCGCAACATGGTGCGCAGAGGGTGGATCGGTCACCCGCTTGGCGGTCATTCCGCCTGGGCGAGTTCCTTCGCGGCGGGGCGGGGGGCAAGGGCGGCGCGGCCGGTGTCGGTCAGGCGGCAGACCAGCCAGTCGGGCTTCAGCGGGTTGTGGAACCAGCGCTCCGCCCAGCCGGACTTCAGGCAGCTTTCGATGGTCTGGCGCTTGACGCGCTGGCCGTCGCCGTCGAACAGGGGGAGCTTGCCGCCAGGCTGGTCCAGGCCGCTGCGCAGCCACGCCGCCTGCGCCTCGGTGGGGCGGCGTCGGGACATGGTGCGTCGGGGTGCGGCCATGGTTCGTCGCCTCGGAAAATGTTGCGGCCTGGCTGTCGCGCTCTGGCGGCCTGTGGCAAGATTCGGGCACTCTACATCGAAAGGGTTCGGTCATGGAATTCGTCTTCGCCTACATCACCGCCGGATCGCGCGACGAAGCCCGGCGCATCGGCCGTGCCCTGGTCGAGGAACGGCTGGCCGCCTGCGCCAACATCCTGGACGGCATGACCTCGATCTACCGCTGGCAGGGGGCCATCGAGGAGGCCACGGAGACGGTGCTGATCGCCAAGACGCGGGCGGAGCTGTTCGACCGGCTGGCCGCGCGGGTGCGGGAACTGCACGGCTACGAGGTGCCCTGCGTGGTCGAGCTGAGGGTGGGACGCGGCAACCCGGCCTATCTGGACTGGCTGCGCGACGCCACTATCTGAGTCCTGATGCGGGTCGTCGCATGCCCGCCATGACGGCGGCGCATTGGACCGCCTCCGACCCGCATGCCAGTTTCGCGATGGTTGCTTTCAAGCGCAAATCATCCGGATGCGGAGAATTTCCATGACCGACACATCGGCGCGGCTGTCGATCGGCTTTTCCTGGATCGGCCACGCGCTGATGCACATCGTGTCGGCCCTGTTCCTGACGGTCGTCCTGGCGCTGGAGCGGGAATGGAAGCTGCCCTACGACGAGTTGATCCGGCTGTGGACGCTCGGCGCTCTGATGATCGGTGTCGGCGCGCCGCTGGCCGGCTGGCTGGGCGACCGCTGGAGCGAATGCCGGATGATGGCGGTCTTCTTCCTGCTGACCGGGGCAGGGACCATCGCCTGCGGCCTGACCGACGGTCCGGAGGCGCTGCTGTGGGCGCTGGCGGTGCTCGGCCTCGGCGCCTCCATCTACCACCCGGTGGGCATGGCCTGGATGGTCAAGAACGCCACCAACCGCGGCAAGGCGCTGGGCTATCAGGGCATTTTCGGCACCATCGGCATCGCCTCGGCGGCGGTGGTGGCCGGCGGCCTGACCGAATGGCTGGGTTGGCGTTCGGCCTTTCTGATTCCGGGCGCGGTCTGCCTGGGGCTGGGCGTCGTGCTGGCCCTGCTGATCGCGCTGGGCAAGGTCGAGGATCGCCAGGGCGACGTGAAGCCGATCCCCAAGGCCTCGCGCGGCGACGTGATCCGCGCCTTCTTCGTGCTGTCGGTGACGATGGTCTGCGCCGGCCTGATGTTCAACGCCATGCAGGTGGTGCTGCCCAAGCTGTTCGAGGCGCGGCTGAGCGACCTGCTGGGCGGCAGCACGTTGGGCGTCGGCGGCGTGGTGACGGCGGTCTATCTGTTCGCCGCCCTGCCGCAGCTCATCGGTGGGCATCTGGCCGACAAGTACCCGCTGAAGCGCATCTACACCCTCTGCCTGCTGGTCCAGGTGCCGATGATGGCGGCGGTGGCGGTCCTGGCCGACCTTCCGCTGGTCGGCGCCGCGGCGCTGGTCGTCGTCGCATCCCAGGTGCAGATTCCGGCGGAGAACCTCCTGCTCGCCCGCTACACGCCGGAGAAGCACCGCGGGCTGGCCTATGGCGCCAAGTTCATCCTGTCCTTCGGCGCCGGCCCACTGGCCGTGCAACTCGTCGCCCTGGTCTACGAGCGGACGGGCGAATTCGTGATGCTCTACATCACGCTGTCGGTGCTGGCGCTGGTCGCCTTCGCGGCGGCGCTGCTGCTGCCGCGCGACCGCGACGCTCCGGTCAAGCCCGCCGCGGCCCCGATGGCGGCGGCGGAGTGACGGCTCACATTTTGTCCGGCAGGCTGGGGTAGGGCGCGGCGCCGGGCAGGTCGGCGACCACCGTCCACCCGGTCCAGGTCAGGAGCCACGCGTCGCCGACCCCGGCGGCGCGGATCTCGGCCAGCCGGCGCAGGGCGGTCGGGCGGTCCTCGGGCGGCAGGACGAGGCGGTGGATGCGCCGGCCCCGCACGTCGGCGGCCACGATGTCGGCCTCCGGATGGCCCAGCCGCGCGCGCTGGGCTTCGGCCTGTCCACGCTTGGAGAAGCTGCCCGCAACCACGAGAAAGCGCTGTTCGGCGAGGCGCGGAATCGCGGCAATCTCCACCTCCGCCGTCACGGGAAGCGGTGCTGGCGGTGGCGGGGCGGGGGCGGGCGACGGTTCCGTTTCCGGAAGGGGGACCGGCACGCTTTCCGCGCTGCGGACCACCGGCACGATCACCGGCTTGCAGACATAGCCCTGGCTCAGGACACGGAAGGTCGCGCAATCCTGCTGCAGCATCGCCGAGAGCATGTGGTCGGTGCTGCTCTTGTTGGTTCCGACATACAGCATCCCGTCCACCGCGAAGGACGCGGCGGTCATCGCCACCGGCGCCCCCGCGCAGCCGCCCAGCCCCAGCAACGCGACCGTCGCCACTCCCCGCCTGAGCCGTCCGCTCATGCCCCGCTTCCCCACCCTGTTCGGGTCAGGGTCGGTGCTATGACCTGCGGCGGTCAATGGAACGGCCAGTGCTCAGCCCTTCGCGCCACGCCTACCTCTTGCGAGGTAGCCCCCGCCCGCCGGGGCCGGACGCCGGAGCGGGCAGGGGGAACCAGCATCAGGCTGCGGACAGCGCCCGGTCGAGGTCGGCGATGATGTCCTCCACGCTCTCCAGCCCGATCGACAGGCGCAGCACGTCCGGACCGGCGCCCGCCTGGGCCTGACCTTCCGGCGACAGCTGGCGGTGCGTGGTCGAGGAGGGGTGGATGATCAGCGACCGGCTGTCGCCGATGTTGGCGAGATGGCTGAGGAGCTGGACGTTCTCCACCACCTTCACACCGGCGTCGAAGCCGCCCTTGACGCCGAAGGTCAGCACGGCGCCGGCACCCTTGGGCAGGTACTTCTTGGCCAGCGCGTGGTACTTGGACGACTCCAGCCCGGCGTAGCTGACCCAGCCCACCGCCGGATGGCTCTCCAGGAACTGCGCGATCTTCAGGGCGCTGTCGCTGTGGCGCTGCATGCGCAGCGGCAGCGTCTCGATGCCGTTCAGCGTCAGGAAGGCGTTCAGCGGCGCCTGGCTCGGCCCGAGGTCGCGCAGGCCGACGGCGTGGCCGTGGATGGTGAAGGCCAGATGGCCGAAGGTCTCCTGGAACTTCAGCCCGTGATAGCCGGCGTCCGGCTCCGACAAAGCGGGGAACTTGCCCGACTTGCCCCAGTCGAAGGTGCCGCTGTCGATGACCACACCGCCGACCGAGGTGCCATTGCCCGACAGGAACTTCGTGGTCGAATGCACGACCAGCGTGGCGCCCCACTGGATCGGGTTGATCAGGTACGGGGTCGCCAGCGTGTTGTCGACGATCAGCGGAACACCGGCCTCGTCGGCGATCTTCGCGATGGCCTCCAGGTCGGTGACCACGCCGCCGGGGTTGGCGAGGCTTTCCACGAAAATGGCCTTGGTCTTCGCCGTGATGGCGGCGCGGACGTTCTCCGGCTGGTCGGTGTCCACGAAGACGGACTTCCAGCCGAAGGCGCGCGGGAAGCTGGTGCCGAGCTGGTTGAGCGTGCCGCCGTAGAGCTTGCGCGACGCAACGATCTCGTCGCCCGGCTCCATCAGCGGGAACAGGGCGAGCAGCTGCGCGGCGTGGCCGGAGGAGGTGGCCGTGGCGCCGGCGCCGCCTTCCAGGTTGGCGAGCCGCTCCTCCAGCACCGACACCGTCGGGTTGGTCAGGCGGGAGTAGATGAAGCCGACCTTCTGGAGGTTGAACAGCGAGGCCGCGTCGTCCACGTCGTCGAAGACGAAGCTGGTGGTCTGGTAGATCGGCGTCTGGCGCGCCCCGGTGGCGGGATCGGGGGCGGCGCCGGCGTGGATGGCGCGGGTCTCGAAACCGAAGGACTTCTGCTCGCTCATGATGGCTTCCTCTGCTTTTTACATCAGTTTTTTGAAGGATTTGGCCGGTGCGGCCTTCTTGGACGTCAGAATGTTGGAGTTGACGCCGATGCGCCCGATCTCGTGGAACAGACGCTGAAGCTCGATCTTGGGACAGCGGTTCATGACCACGGTCAGCCCCGCCGCCTCGGCCCGCGCCGCCGCCTCGTCGTTGCGCACGCCGAGCTGCATCCACACCACCTTGGCGCCGATGGCGACGGCCTCGTCGGTCACGCTTCCGGCAGCGGTGGCGTTGCGGAAGACGTCCACCATGTCCGGCGGCTCCGGCAACTCCGACAGGCTGGCGTGGACCCGCTCGCCGAGGATGGTCTGGCCGGCCAGCTTCGGGTTGACCGGGATGACGCGGTAGCCCTTGTCGCGCAGGTATTTCAGCACGATGAAGCTGGCTTTCACCGGGTCGTTCGACGCGCCGACCAGGGCGATGGTCTTCACCCGGTCCAGGACTTGGCGGATGAACTCGTCGCTGTAGCCGTCATGCGAGGGGGCGGGGCCGCTCATCGGCCGCACCACACCGGAGGGCGCTTTTGCAGGAAGGCGTCGATGCCCTCCTCGGCGTCGCGGGCCAGCATGTTCTCGGTCATCACGCGGGCGGCGTAGGCGTAGGCCTCCTCCACGCCCAGCTCGATCTGGCGGTGGAAGGCCTCCTTGCCGATGGCGAGAGTCAGCGGCGACTTCGCGGCGATCTTGCCCGCCGCCTCCGCCACCACGGCGTCGAGCCGGTCGGCCGGCACCGCGCGGTTGACGAGGCCGATGCGCGTTGCGTCCTCGGCGCCGATCAGGTCGCCGAGCAAAAGCATTTCCATGGCCGCCTTGCGCCCCACGGCGCGGCTCAGCGCCACCATGGGGGTGGAGCAGAACAGGCCGATGTTCACGCCCGGCGTGGCGAATCGCGCGGTGTCGGCGCAGTAGGCGAGGTCGCAGGTGGCGACGAGCTGGCAACCCGCCGCCGTGGCGATGCCGTGCACCTTGGCAATCACCGGCTGGCGGAGTCGGCTGACCGTCAGCATCAGTCTGGAGCACTGGACGAACAGCGCCTCGTACGCCTCGCGGTCCGGGTTGGCGCGCATCTCCTTGAGGTCGTGCCCGGCGCAGAAGGCCGGCCCCGCTCCGGCCAGAACCACGACGCGGATCGAGGAATCCTGGTGAATGGCGTCCATCTCCGCCTGAAGCGCCGCCATCAGCCCGACGGACAGGGCGTTGCGCGCCTGCGGGCGGTTCAGCGTCAGGGTTGCGACTCCGTCGCGGTTCTCGCGGAGAACCAGCGGCGTGTCGTCGCCGATGAGGGGCGGGGTGTCGTTCATCGCTGTCCATTCCTCCCGGATGTTTTGATCGTTGGCGGGAACAGTACCCCGACCGCTCCCGCCACGGAACCGGGCGTGTGGTCCGATCATCTAACGATGCCACGGCGGACAACTCAACCTATTTGTTGATCAAATTTGTAGATTTATGACGTTGATGTGAGGGGGTGGTGATGTGAAATAGGCTTCGACGCGACGCGCTTGGCGGCCCGGGCGATGTCCGCCATGATCGGGTCTCCATAAGAAAAGCCATGGGTGAGGGAATGAGCGCGCCGGTCGTGTCCGCCGAAGAACTGGAAGCCCTGATTCGCGAGGGCGTGCCGCTGGTCGGCAATTACGGAATCACCATCGAGCAGCTCGGCGCCGGGACCGTGCGCATGAAGCTGCCCTACAACGACAGCTTCGTCCGTCCCGGCGGCACGGTGACCGGGCCGGCGATGTTCGGGCTGGCCGATGTCGCGCTCTACGCCGCCGTGCTCAGTCTGATCGGGCGGGTGGAACTGGCGGTGACCACCAGCATGACCATCAACTTCCTGCGCCGCCCGGCGCCGGTCGCCATCACCGCGGATTGCCGCATCCTGAAGATGGGCAAGCGGCTGGCCTATGGCGAAGTCCTGCTGTTCTCCGAGGGCGATCCGGAGCCCGTCGCCCACGCCACCGGCACCTACTCGATTCCGCCGCACGACCCGGTGACCCTCGCGGTATCAGGATACCACGATCAGGAGATGTCTTGAAAACGTCAATGATATCAATGGTTTTGCTTTAACGGTAAAATGATACCGTGCGCGTAGAGCATTGATATATAACGGATATTTTTCCGTTGACAGAGCACCCCTGCGCTGCGTACAAAACCGGCCGCTTCGGCGCCCCGGGGATTGAACGTCCAGTTTCGGTGGCCCGCCGATCCACGTTTAGTCAACGAGTGTGGCGATGAAGACCTTCAATCTGAAGCCGACCGACATCGAGAAGAAGTGGTACGTCGTCGATGCCGACGGCCTCGTTCTCGGCCGGCTTGCCAGCATCCTGGCGAACATCCTGCGCGGCAAGAACAAGCCGACCTTCACCCCGCACATGGATTGCGGCGACCATGTCGTCGTGATCAACGCGGAGAAGGTCAAGCTGACCGGCAACAAGCGCCAGGACGACATCTTCTACTGGCACACCGGTTATCCGGGCGGCATCAAGGGCCGTTCCAAGGGCCAGATCCTGGACGGCAAGTACCCGGAGCGCGTGATCGAGAAGGCCGTGGAGCGCATGGTTCCGCGCGGCCCGCTCGGCCGCAAGGTGATGACCCACCTGAAGGTCTACAAGGGCGCCGCCCACCCGCACGAGGCGCAGCAGCCGGTCGCTCTCGACGTTGCGGCCATGAACCCGAAGAATAAGCGGAGCGCGTAATCCAATGGCTCAGGTTACCACCACCCTTTCCGGCCTGAAGGACATCGCTGCCGCTCCGGCCGCCGCCTCCGCCGAAGTGGTCGCCCCGAAGCTGGACGCCCAGGGCCGCGCCTATGCCACCGGCAAGCGCAAGGACGCCGTCGCCCGCGTGTGGATCAAGCCGGGCTCCGGCAAGATCGTCATCAACGGCCGCGACCAGGAAGTCTATTTCGCCCGCCCCGTGCTGCGCATGATGATCGCCCAGCCGTTCGGCATCACCGACCGCGCCGACCAGTTCGACGTGATGGTCACGGTGGCCGGCGGTGGTCTGTCCGGCCAGGCCGGCGCGGTCCGTCACGGCATCTCCAAGGCGCTGACCTACTTCGAGCCGGCGCTCCGTCCGCCGCTGAAGGCCGCCGGCTTCCTGACCCGCGATGCCCGCGTCGTCGAGCGTAAGAAGTACGGCAAGGCCAAGGCCCGCCGCAGCTTCCAGTTCTCGAAGCGCTAAAGCCTACCGCGGACCCGCGTTACTGCTGTACAAGCGAGGGGCGTCCCGACGGGGCGCCCCTTTCTTGATTCAGGTCTGTTTCACTCGTCTTCACCGTTCCGTGCCCATCCCCGTGCGTCAAAAGGAACAGCGTCCATGGCCAACAGCACTTCCCCCATCCGCGTCGGCATTCTCGGTGCGTCCGGTTACACCGGCGCCGAGCTGGTGCGCATGCTTCTCCGCCATCCCGGCGTTGAGATCTGCGCGCTGACGGCCGAGCGACAGGCGGGGAAGCCCATGGCGGAGGTGTTCCCGCATCTGGGCCAGTTCAACCTGCCCGGCCTCGTGAAGATCGAGGAGGTCGCCTGGGACAAGCTGGACGCCGTCTTCTGCGCCCTGCCGCACGGCACCACGCAGGAGGTCATCGCCGGCCTGCCGCGCCATATCAAGGTGGTGGACCTGTCCGCCGACTTCCGCCTGTCCGACCCCGCCGAATACGCCACCTGGTACGGGCATGAGCACCGCGCCGTGGACCTCCAGAAGGAGGTCGCCTACGGCCTGACCGAGTTCAACCGGCAGGGCGTGCGCAAGGCGCGCGTGGTCGCCAACCCCGGCTGCTACCCGACCTGCTCGCTGCTGCCGCTGCTGCCGCTGCTGATGGACGAGATGATCGAGCCGGGCGGCATCGTGATCGACGCCAAGTCGGGTGTGTCCGGCGCCGGGCGCGACGCCAAGCAGCAGAACCTCTTCACCGAGGTGTCGGAGGGCTTCAACGCCTACGGCGTCGGCCATCACCGCCACATGCCGGAGATCGAGCAGGAATTGCGGCTGGCCGCCGGGCGCCCGGTGACGGTCAGCTTCACCCCGCACCTCGTCCCGATGAACCGCGGCATGATGGCGACGATCTACGTCCGCATGGCCGACGGGGTCACCGCCGACGACCTGCGCGCCACCCTGACCGCGCGCTACGAATCGGAGCCCTTCGTGAACGTCACGGCGGCGGGCATCGCCCCGGCGACCCGCCACGTCCGCGCTTCCAACCAGGCGCTGATCGGCGTCTTCCCCGACCGCACCCCGCGCGGCGCCATCATCGTCTCGGTCATCGACAATCTGGTGAAGGGTGCCTCCGGCCAGGCCATCCAGAACATGAACGTCATGTTCGGCCTGGGCGAGACGACCGGCCTGGAGCAGGCCCCGCTGTTCCCGTGACCGAAGAGAAACAGCCTGAGGAAAAATCGCCTGCGATGTCCGGCCTGATCTTGCCCTTCCAGGGCACGCATCCGAAGATCGACCCCAGCGTCTATGTGGCGCCGACGGCCTCGGTCATCGGCGACGTGGAGATCGGGCCGGGCAGCAGCGTCTGGTTCGGCTGCACGATCCGCGGCGACGTGAACGAGATCCGAATCGGTGCGCGCACCAACATCCAGGACGGTACCGTGATTCACGTCGCGTCTGCGGGGCAGGGGACCTACATCGGCGACGACGTGTCGATCGGCCATATGGCCCTGTTGCACGCCTGCACGCTGGAGAGCGGCTGCTTCATCGGCATGCAGGCCTGCGTCATGGACGGTGCCTACGTCGAGTCGGGGGCCATGGTGGCCGCCGGGGCTCTGGTGACCCCCGGGAAGCGTGTGGCAACGGGGCAACTTTGGGCCGGAAGTCCCGCAAGACCCGTGCGTGCACTAACGGAAAAGGACCTTTCCTTCTTCCCGGTAAACGTCAGGAACTACGTGCGGCTTGCTCAAATCTACAGAGAGGGCTAATACCTCTTTAGTGCGTCGCAGCACTGTGGCATACTAGCAACAGTGACACCGGCACGAAACGTGTAGGACTTCCGAAGGGTATGTTTGTACGTGGACAAACCCCACATGTTTCGCGTTTTGTCACGTTACATGCACGCGATAAGTCCTATCGTTTGTGCGATTCGTCCTCCGCGAACCAAGCGGTAGGGAGTGTGTCTCTAAGGGAGTGGAGAAATGAACAGCTTCTTCCGCGCTACCATGGCCGTCGTGCCGGCCGCCGTCGTCGCTTTCGGCCTGACCGCCGGGGCTCAGGCCCAGAGCGCCGACACCGCCGAGTGGTGCAATCCGGTCATCGGCTGGAACGACACCCCGGTCCGCACGGCGGATGGCGGCTACGCCACCCACCAGGGCAGCTTCAAGTGCCCGCCGGCCGCCGCTCCGGCGGTTGCTCCGGCCCCGGCCGCCCGCGCCCAGACCGAATACCTCGTGTTCTTCGACTGGGATAAGGCCAACGTCACCCCGGCCGCCGATCGCGTGATCGGCGATGCGGCCGCCGCCATCGGCAAGGGCGCCAACGCCCGCGTCCATGTCGTCGGCCACACCGACACCTCGGGTTCGCCGGCCTACAACCAGCGTCTGTCGGTGCGTCGCGCCGAGGCGGTGAAGCAGGCCCTCGTCTCCAAGGGCATCGCCGCCGGCGCCATCACCACCGAGGGCAAGGGCGAGAGCCAGCTCCTGGTGCAGACCGGCCCGAACGTCCGCGAGCCGTCCAACCGTCGTGCGCAGATCCTGCCGCGCGGTGCGAACGCCCCGTCGTCGTAAGGCGCAGGTTCCCATTCGGGACACGGAGCCCCGGACCTCGGTCCGGGGTTTTCGCTGACAAAGGAAAAGGCCCCGGACCATGGTCCGGGGCCTTTTCTTATGGGCCACTCTTGTGGTCCGCCGCGTCGACGGCTCGACAACTGCTCCGGGCATCCGGAGGGCGGCGGACCGCCCTCCGGATTTGGGGCATCAGACGATGCGCACCTTGGCGTAGGAGCCGGGGGCGTCCTCCAGAACGGGCAGGCCGCCCTTTTCCGGATTGCGCGCCGGGACCTTGCCTTCGGAGAAGGTGGAGACCCAGTTGTTCCACTCCGGCCACCAGGAGCCGGGGGTCTGCTCCGACGACGCCAGCCAGTCATCCGATGCCTTCGGCAGCTTGGCGTTGGTCCAGTAGCAGTACTTGCCGGCGGCCGGCGGATTCACCACGCCGGCGATGTGGCCGGAGGCCGCCAGCACGAACTTCACCGGGCCGGAGAAGAGGTGGGCGCCCATGTAGGTGGACTTCCACGGCGCGATGTGGTCCTCGCGGGCCGACAGGAAGAAGGACGGGGTCTTCACGTTGCGCAGGTCGATCGGCACGCCACCCAGCGACACCGCGCCCGGCTTCGCCAGCAGGTTCTTCTGGTACATGTTGCGCAGGTAGAAGCTGTGCATCGCCGCCGGCATGCGGGTCGAATCGCTGTTCCAGTAGAGCAGGTCGAACGGGAACGGGTCCTTGCCGAGCAGGTAGTTGTTCACCACGAACGACCAGATCAGGTCGTTGGCGCGCAGCATGTTGAAGGTGGTCGCCATCTTCGAGCCGTCCAGGTAGCCCTGCTGGGCCATCTGGCTCTCGATCATGGTGAGCTGCTCCTCGTCGATGAAGACCGACAGCTCTCCGGCTTCGGTGAAGTCCAGCATGGTGGTGAAGAAGGTGGCCGACTTGATGCGGTCGTCCTTCTTGGCCGCCATGTAGGACAGGGTGGAGGCCAGCAGCGTGCCGCCCAGGCAGTAGCCGATGGCGTTCACGTCCTTCTCGCCGGTCACCTTCTCGATGGCGTCCAGCGCGGCCAGGACGCCTTCGAACATGTAGTCTTCGAAGCCCTTCTGGGCCAGCTTTTCATCCGGGTTCACCCAGGACAGGACGAAGACGCTGTGGCCCTGGTCGACCGCCCACTTGATGAAGCTGTTCTTCTCGCGCAGATCCAGGATGTAGTACTTGTTGATCCAGGGCGGCACGATCATCAGCGGCCGCTTGTTCACCTCCGGCGTGGTCGGGGTGTACTGGATGAGCTGCATCAGATCGGTCTGGAAGACGACCTTGCCCGGAGTGACGGCGATGTTCTTGCCGACCTGGAAGGCGTCGTAGTCGGTCATGGAGATGCGCAACTCGCCCTTGCCGCGCTCCAGATCCTTCAGCAGGTGCTCAAGCCCCTTGACGAGGTTCTCGCCGCCCGTCTCGATGGTCGTACGCAGCACCTCCGGGTTCGTCATGACGAAGTTGGAGGGAGCCATCGCATCGACGAACTGGCGGGTGTAGAAGTCGACCTTCTTGGCCGTGTGGTCGTCGAGCCCGTCCACGCCGTTGACCGTGGACTGCATCCACCGGGCCGACAGCAGGTAGGACTGCTTGATGAAGTCGAACAGGGTGTTCTCGTCCCAGGCCGAATCCTTGAAGCGGCGGTCGTCCTTCGCCGGGGCGATGACCGGCTGGGCCTCCTGGCCGAAGAAGCGCTGGGTGGTGCGCTGCCACAGGGTCAGGTAGTCCTGCCACAGCGTCATCTGCGCCTTCATCAGCTTCGCCGGATCGGCCATCATGCGCGTGGTCATTTCCAGGAACGCATGGCCGACGCCCATGGGGTCGGGATTCTTCGCGCCGACGCCGTCCGAGGCCTGACGGGACAGGAATTCGGTGACCAGCCGCTGGCTCTGCTCGGCGATGCGGGTCATCGCCCGCGACATCTCCACCGGGTCGGGAAGCTTGACGTCAGGGGCCTGGTTTTCGGCCATTGGTGCGGTCCTTCTTCTTTAGGCGAGTTTTAGGCTTCAGGAGGGACGTTGTGCGGTTTATACAGTGCCTGCCGGAAGTCTGTTCGGTCGGAGTGCGTGCCGGTCCTGGCATCCCGGACAGCTTCTGCCATGTCCGTTCGAGCCGGGGTCCGTCATACACCTCTCGTATGAAGATTTCATTTCGCCCACCACCGTTCAAGCGGCCGGATGGGTTCGGATGTGAGGTTCGCAGAATGGAAACGGGTATCCGACGCGACGTGATTGCGAAGGCGGGTCGGTTGGGTCCGGCACTGTCCGTCCTGGTTGTTCTCGCCCTGCCGGCCTGCAGCGACCGCGTGCTCGACACCGGTCTGGTCGGCGCCGTGACCGGTCGCGACGTGCCCAGCCAGGAGGCGCCGGTGCGCAGCATGTCCGGCCAGAACCGGGAATACCCCAACCTCGGCACGGTTCCGCCGCGCCCCACCGACCTGCGGACGGAAGCGCAGCGCCAGGAGGATCTGGACCGTCTGGCCCAGGACCGCGAGGCCGCCAAGAGCATGCTGCCGACCCCCATGGACGTTCCCCCGCCGCCGGACATCACGCCTGGACAGCCAAGCGCCGGGAAACCCGCCCCCGGAAAGCCCAAATGAGGGCAGGGGTGTAGCAAAAGGCGGACGCTGCCAGTAATCCGTAAGTATACCTATGCGGAGCGTCCTTCGGCCTTTGATGGCGTTCCTTTGAAGCAAAGGGACGCGCCGTTCTTCGTCCGGTCGATGCGCAGTTCCGATGGCGGTGGCGCGGACCACGGAGCACCCATTGCTGCTGCCAAGGTGGAAAAACTACGTCTTGCGGCGGCGGGTCCGCAACAGATTTTCATGCTGCGACTATTTGGCGCGTCGGCTTCGCTTCAGCTCGGGTTGGTTTCATACCGGCTGGATTGCCGGTGCACGGCCATGGCGCCGCGGCATGACCGCCCTGCGCCGCCCGCGGTTGTTGGAAATTATAAGGCGCCCTTACAATAAGGGATGCTTGATGAATCCCCCTTCGGAATGATCCTGATCGACTGCGCGCGGCTTCTGCGCGCGCGGTTCGACCGTGCCCTGGACGACGCCCGGCTCGACCTCACGGCGGGGGAGGCGCGGGCGCTGGTCTATGTCTGCCGCCACCCCGGCTCGCGCCAGTCGGTGCTGGCGACCCACATGTGGGTGGAGCCGATGACCCTGGTCGGCTTCCTCGACCGGCTGGAGGCGCGCGGGCTGGTGGTCCGCGAGCCGGACCCGGCGGACCGCCGCGCCAAGATCGTCCAGCCGACCCCGCAGGCCGAGCCGCTGGCGCTCCAGGTTCTGGAGGCCTTCCGCACCGAGCGCGAGTCGGCCATGGCCGACCTTTCGGCGGAAGAGATCGTTCTGCTCAAAGACATGCTGGACCGCCTGCGCAACCGCATGATCGCCGACGACATGATCGCCGACAACCGCGGCGGGGCCGGCCAATGAGCCATTCCCCCGTGCAGACCGACGCGCCCGCCATGACGGAGACGCGTACCGCCGTCATCGGAACGCTGATCGTCACGCTGGGGCCGCTCAGCCTCGCCCTCTACACGCCGGCCCTGCCGATGCTGGTGGAGGCGTTCCAGACCACACCGGCGGCGCTGAAGCTGACGCTCTCCGTCTATTTCTTCGGCTTCGCCTTTTCCCAGCTTGCCTGCGGGCCGCTGTCCGACGCCTACGGGCGGCGGCCGGTCGCCCTGGGCTTCTTCGTCACCTACGTCCTGGGCAGCGTCGTGGCGGCGCTGTCGGGCAGCATCGAATGGCTGCTGGTCGGGCGGGCGTTGCAGGGCATCGGTGCGGCGGCGGGCATCGCCATTTCCCGCGCCATCGTGCGCGACCAGTTCACCGGCCAGCGGTCGGCGCGCATCCTGAACCTGATCGGGTTGATGCTGGCCATCGTGCCGGCGGTGGCGCCGACGCTCGGCGGTGTGATCCTGGGCACGGTGGGCTGGCACGCCATCTTCGTGGTGATGACGCTCTACGGCATCGCCGTGCTGACGGTCTTCGCGCTGGGCACGGCGGAAACCAACCGGACGCGCGACCGCTCGGCGGCGCGGCCCGGCCCGGTGATCCGCAACTACCGGACCCTGCTGACCGACCGGCGCTTCATGCGGGCGGGGCTGGTGCTCGGCACGACGCTGGGCGGCCTCTACACCATGGCGGCGCTGCTGCCCTTCGTGATGATCGAGCGGGTGGGGCTGAGCCCGACCGTCTTCGGCTTCGCCATGCTGCTGCAGACCGGCTCCTACACGCTGGGGGCGACCCTGGCCGGGCGGCTGCTGCGCCGGGTGGACGCGATGCGGCTGATCCCTTACGGGCTGGCCTGCGTGGCGCTGGGCGGGCTCGGCTTCGCCCTGGCGCCGCTGACCGGCGACCCGACCGTGGCGAGCGTGATGGCGCCGACCGCCGTCTGGGCCTTCGGCATCGCCCTGGTCATGCCCGGCGCCACCAGCGACGCCCTGGCCGGCTTTCCCCGCATGGCCGGGGCGGCGTCGGCGCTGATCGGCTTCATGCAGATCGGCGGTGGGCTGGCCGGCACGGCGGTGGCCGCGCTGTTCGCCGATCCCTACACGGCGACGACGGCCATCATGCCGGGCCTCGCTTTGCTGTCGCTGCTGTCCTACGCGCTGCTGCGCGTGCCGAAGTCCCGTCGCAGCCAGCCGACCGAGCCCGCCCGGCCGGAGGATCTGGAGGTCGCCGTGGACCCGGTCGCCCTGGTCGGCGCCGGTGGCGAGGAGATCGAGGAAGCGTTGCACCAGCGCCGCGCCTCCGGCCGTAAGGGAGGCTGAAGACGGGCTTCGGCGTCCGGGATGCCATGGGCAGCGCAGGAATGCGCCCGGACGCGAATTTTACCTCGCTTCTGAAGATGCGGGGCGGTAGATAAGTGGTCCCGGTCCGCAAATATGGGTTCGTGGCGTGGCCGGACAAGGCTTCGGAGCGTCCATGAGCGATTCAGAATTCCACCGGATCAAGCGGCTTCCGCCCTACGTCTTCGCCGAAGTGAACGCCATGAAGGCGCGAGCCCGAGCTGCCGGCGAGGACATCATCGACCTCGGCATGGGCAACCCGGACCAGCCGACGCCCCAGCACATCGTCGACAAGCTGATCGAGGCCGTGCGCGACCCCAAGACGCACCGCTACTCGAACTCCCGCGGCATCCCCGGCCTGCGCAAGGCGCACGCGGCCTATTACAAGCGCCGCTTCAACGTGGACGTCGATCCGGAGTCGGAGTGCATCGTCACCATCGGCTCGAAGGAAGGCCTCGCCAACCTCGCCCAGGCGATCACCAGCCCCGGCGATATCATCCTGGTGCCGAACCCCAGCTACCCGATCCATCCCTTCGGCTTCATCCTGGCCGGCGCCTCGGTGCGCCATCTGCCGGTGGGGCAGGCCAACGGCACCTCTACCGACATCGACAGCTTCATGATCATGCTGGAGCGCGCCGTGCGCCACAGCGTGCCGAAGCCGCTGGCGCTGGTGCTGAACTACCCGTCCAACCCGACGGCGGAGGTGGTCGGCCTCGACTTCTACCGCCCGATCGTCGAGTTCTGCCGCAAGCACGGCATCTACATCCTGTCGGATCTGGCCTACGCCGAGGTCTTCTTCGACGGTGAGCCGCCGCCCTCGATCCTGGAGATCCCGGAGGCGCGCGAGGTGGCCGTCGAGTTCACCTCGATGTCGAAGACCTATTCGATGGCCGGCTGGCGCATCGGCTTCGCCACCGGCAACAAGACGCTCATCACCGCGCTGGCCCGCATCAAGTCGTATCTGGACTACGGCGCCTTCACGCCGATCCAGGTCGCCGCGACCGCCGCGCTGAACGGCCCGCAGGAGTGCGTGGAGCAGGTGCGCACCATGTACCGTCAGCGCCGCGACGTGATGATCGAGGGTCTGGCCTCGGCCGGCTGGACGGTGCCGAGCCCGTCAGCCTCGATGTTTGCCTGGGCGCCGATCCCGGAGCCCTTCGCCCATCTCGGCTCGCTGGAGTTCTCCAAGCTGCTGCTGCAGGAAGCCAAGGTCGCCGTGGCGCCGGGCATCGGCTTCGGCGAGTACGGCGACGGCCATGTCCGTCTGGCGCTGGTGGAGAACGTCCACCGCATCCGCCAGGCGACCCGCAACATCAAGGAGTTCTTCCGCTCCAACGCCGCCGGTGCGGCGGCGAGCAAGGACCCGGCGGCGCGCGCCGCCCTCCTCGACCCGGAGAAAGCGAAAGTCTGATGTCCGACTCCCACAAAACAGGCCCCCTGAAAATCGCCGTCGCGGGCCTGGGCACGGTCGGCGCGGGCGTTCTGAAGCTTCTGGAGCGGCAGGCCGACCTGATTGAGCAGCGCTGCGGCCGCCGCATCGAGGTGGTGGCGGTCAGCGCCCGCTCGCGCGGCAAAGACCGCGGTGTCGACCTGTCGAAGGCCGAATGGTACGACGACCCGGTGGCGCTCGCCGCTCATCCCGGCGTGGATGTGGTGGTCGAGCTGATCGGCGGGTCCGAAGGGGCCGCGAAGGAGACCGTCGAGCTGGCGCTGGAGCGGGGACGCCACGTCGTCACCGCCAACAAGGCGCTGCTCGCCCATCACGGTACCGCTCTGGCGGCCAAGGCGGAGGCCGCCGGCCTCGCCATCGGCTTCGAGGCGGCGGTGGCCGGCGGCATCCCGATCATCAAGGGGCTGCGCGAGGGGCTGGCGGGCAACCGGGTGTCGGAGGTGCACGGCATCCTCAACGGCACCTGCAACTACATCCTCACCGAGATGCGCACCACCGGCCGCGATTTCGCGGACGTGCTGGCCGACGCGCAGAAGCTGGGCTACGCGGAAGCCGACCCGAGCTTCGACATTGATGGCGTGGACGCGGCGCACAAGCTGGCGATCCTGACCTCGGTGGCCTTCGGCACGCCGGTGGACTTCAAGAGCGTCCATGTCGAGGGCATCCGCCACGTCTCGGCGGTGGACTTCGACTACGCCGACGCGCTCGGCTACCGGATCAAGCTGCTGGGCATCGCCCGGCGCACCGACCACGGGATCGAGCAGCGCGTGCACCCCTGCATGGTGCCGAAGGCGGCGCCCATCGCGGCGGTGGACGGCGTGTTCAACGCCGTGATCGCCCAGGGCGACTTCGTGGACCGCGTGCTGTTCGTCGGCCGCGGCGCCGGCGAGGGGCCGACGGCCTCGGCGGTGGTGGCCGACCTGATCGACATCGCCCGCGGGCGTTCCACCCCCACCTTCGGCGTGCCGGCGGCCCAGCTTTCCGAGGCCCAGCCGTCGCCGATGGAGGCCCGCCGGGGGTCGTACTACGTACGCCTGATGGTCGTGGACCGTCCCGGCGTGATAGCGGATGTTGCGGCGGCCATGCGCGACCAGAACGTCTCCATGGAGCAGTTCCTGCAGCGCGGGCGCGCCCCCGGTGAAGCGGTGCCGGTGGTCCTGACCACCCATGACACCGAAGAGGCGGCCATGCAGCGCGCGCTTGCCACCATCGCCGACAAGGAGTCGGTGGTCGAGCCGCCGCGCATGATCCGCATCGAACAGTTTTGACCGAACCATAGAAGAACCGAGCATCGATTCGGGGGAGAACACCATGTCCGTTCATGTCGACCTGTCCGGTATGGACCGGAACCTGGCTCTGGAAGCCGTCCGCGTCACCGAGGCCGCCGCGCTGTCCGCGTCGCTGCTGATGGGCCGCGGTGACGAGAAGCTTGCCGACCAGGCCGCGGTCGACGCCATGCGCCAGGCGCTCAACACCCTCTACATCGACGGCACCGTCGTGATCGGCGAGGGCGAGCGCGACGAGGCGCCCATGCTCTACATCGGCGAGAAGGTCGGCGCCGGCATCGGCCGCGGGCCGAAGGTCGACATCGCGCTCGACCCGCTGGAAGGCACCACCATCTGCGCCACCGGCGGCCCGAACTCGCTGGCCGTCATCGCCATGGCGGACGAGGGCGGCTTCCTGAACGCGCCCGACGTCTACATGGACAAGATCGCCGTCGGCTCCGGCCTGCCGGAAGGCGTGGTCGATCTCGACGAGACGCCGGCCAACAACCTCAAGTCCCTGGCCAAGGCCAAGGGCACCGAGGTGCAGGAGCTGCTGGTCTGCATCCTGAACCGTCCGCGCCACGCCGAGCTGATCGCCCGCGTCCGCGAGGCCGGCGCGCGCATCATGCTGATCAACGACGGCGACGTGTCGGGCGTGATCGCCACCAGCCAGGCCGGCACCGGCGTCGACATGTATGTCGGCTCCGGCGGCGCGCCGGAAGGCGTTCTGGCCGCGGCGGCGCTGCGCTGCATCGGCGGTCAGTTCCAGGGCCGTCTGCTGTTCCGCAACGACGACGAGAAGGCCCGCGCCGCCCGTTGGGGCGTCAAGGACCTGAACAAGAAGTACAGCCTGACCGAGCTGGCCAGCGGCAACGTCATGTTCGCCGCGACCGGCGTGACCGACGGCGCCATGCTGCGCGGCGTCCGCCGCTTCCCCGGCGGCGCGACCACCCACTCGGTGATCATGCGCTCCAAGTCGGGCACCGTGCGCTACGTCGAGGCGCACCACAACCTGCAGCGCAAGCCGAGCATGGCGTAAAGCCACGGCCACAAGGAAAAGGGGCGCGCGGCATTCCACCGCGCGCCCCTTTGTTTTTTGAAGATTACAGTCCCTTCCGCCGCCGTCCCTCGGCGTCGGCGGCCTTCATGGCGGCCAGAACGCGCTGCGGGGTGATCTCGTGCGGCTCGTTGTGGATGGTCTCGCCCTCCGCGCAGGCCCGTTCCGCCGCCAGCAGGAGCCGCTCGTCCGATACCTCGCCAAGGCCGATCTCGGCGAGCGTCGTCGGCAGCCCGACCGCCTTGCAGAAGCCGTAGACCTCGTCCAGCACCGCCGGCGGCCGGTCGGTCAGGATCAGCAGCGTCAGCGTGCCAAAGGCGACCTTCTCGCCATGCCAGTAATGGTGCGTTTCCTCCAGCACGGTCAGGCCGTTGTGGACGGCGTGCGCCGCCGCCAGCCCGCCGCTCTCGAAGCCCAGCCCGCTCAGCAGCGTGTTGGCCTCGACGATGCGCTCCAGCGCCGGGGTGACCACGCCCTGCTCGCAGGCCGATTTGGCGAGCACGCCATACTCCAGCAGAGTGTCGTAGCACAGCCGGGCCAGCGCGAAGGCGGTCATCGGGCCGACGCGCCCGGTCATGTTGCCGCCACGCTTGATGCGGCAGTCCTCCGCCTCGAACCAGGTGGACAAGGCGTCGCCCATGCCGGAGACCAGGAAGCGCACCGGGGCGCCCGCCACCACGCCGGTGTCGACCAGCACGAGGTCGGGGTTGCGCGGCAGCACGAGGTAGCGCTTGAACGCTCCCTCCGGCGTGTAGATCACCGACAGCGCGCTGCACGGCGCGTCGGTGGAGGCGAGCGTCGGGACGATGGCGGTGCGCGCGTCCAGCGCGTGGGCGACCGCCTTGGCGGTGTCGAGCGCCTTGCCGCCGCCGATGCCGGCCACGACGTCCGCCCCCATGGCGCGGGCGAGGCCGGTCAGCCGCTCGATCTCCTCGTCGGAGCACTCGCCGCGGAATTCCTGAATGTTCAGCTCGACGCGCCCGGCGGCGGCGTCGACCAGCCGGCCTTTCAGCGTCTTCAGGACGAAGCTGTCGGTGACGGCCAGGACTGCCTTGCCCAGCCGGGCCAAGTCCTCGCCAAGGCTGTCGAGGGCGCCGTTGCCCTGGACGTAGCGGGCCGGAAAGATCGCCGTGGTGATCATGGTTCCCTCCTCCGCGTGATGATGACCGCAGTGGAGCAGGACGGCTCTCCACCCGCAATGACCTGCCTCAAGTTGCGGTGCGGCAAGGGCGCCTGCCACCTTTGCGTACAGGCGCGGCGGCGCGTGCCCCACCGGGAGAGCCCCATCCGCTGGCCCGCCTGTCCCCCATCTGCTATGGCTTCGGCCTTTCCGATCCGTGGCATCCTGGGCAGCATGACCGACACCGTTCCCCCCTTCCTGAACGTCGCCCATTCCCTGTCCGGCAAGCGCTGGCAGGCGCGGCCCTACGACGAGCGGCTGGCCTGGGGGCTGGCGCAGGGGCGGGGGCTGCCGGAGATCGTCGGGCGTGTGCTCGCCGCCCGTGGGGTGACCGAGGAGGCCTGTGACGGCTTCCTGAACCCGACGCTGAAGGCGCTGCTTCCCGACCCCTCCCGCTTCAAGGACATGGACGTCGCGGCCGAGCGCATCGCCCGCGCCGTCATGGACGGCGAGCCGGTGGCCGTCTTCGGCGACTATGACGTGGACGGCGCCACCTCCTCCGCGCTGCTGCGGCGCTTTTTCCGGGCGGTGGGGGCGGATCTGCGCATCTACGTGCCCGACCGCATGAAGGAGGGCTATGGGCCCAACGGCCCGGCGCTGCTGCGGCTGAAGGCCGAGGGCGTGCGGCTGGTGGTGACGGTGGATTGCGGAATCTCCGCCTTCGCGGCCCTGGAGGCGGCGGCGGAGGCTGGGCTGGAGGTGGTGGTGCTCGACCATCACGCGGCGGAACCGCGTCTCCCGCCCGCCGTCGCCCTGGTCAACCCGAACCGGCTGGACGAGGACGGCGCCTATCGCACGCTGTGCGCGGCGGGGGTGACCTTCCTGGCCGTGGTGGCGGTGAACCGCGCGCTGCGCAGCGCCGGGTTCTACGCGGGCCGCAACGAGCCGAACCTGATGGAGTGGCTCGACCTCGTGGCGCTGGGCACGGTGTGTGACGTGGTGCCCCTGACCGGGCTGAACCGGGCGCTGGTGGCGCAGGGGCTGAAGGTGATGGCGCGGCGCGCCAACCCCGGCCTGTCCGCCCTGTCCGACGTCGCCGGGGTCAAGGAGAAGCCGGACGCCTACCACGCCGGCTTCGTGCTCGGCCCGCGGGTCAACGCGGGCGGGCGTGTCGGCGCCTCGGACCTCGGGGCGCGGCTGCTCTCCACCGACGATCCCATGGAGGCGATGGAGCTGGCCCAGAAGCTGGAGGCCCACAACGCCGAACGCCGCGCGGTGGAGCAGGGCGTGCTGGCCGACGCCATGGCCCGGCTGGAGGAGCACGCCGAGGAACTGGCCGAACTGGTCTTCGTGGCGGGGGAGGGCTGGCACCCCGGCGTGATCGGCATCGTCGCCAGCCGCCTGAAGGAGCGCTACAGCCGCCCCGCCTGCGTCATCGCCCTGGAGGAGGGGGCGGACGGCACGGTGATCGGCAAGGCCTCGGGCCGTTCGGTGCGCGGGGTCGATCTCGGGGCGGCGGTGATCGCCGCGCGGCAGGAGGGGCTGCTGATGGCCGGCGGCGGGCACCGCATGGCGGCCGGCTTCACCGTGGCCGGGAACAAGCTGGCTGATTTGCAGGCCTTCCTGACCGGCCGCGTCGCCGAGCAGGTCGCCGCGGCCCCGCTGGTGCCGACGCTGGAACTGGACGGCGCGCTGTCCGTGGGCGCGGCGAACACGTCCCTGGTGGACCGCCTGAACCAGCTCGGCCCGTTCGGCACCGGCAACGCGGAGCCGCGCTTCGCCGTGACCGACGCCCGCGTGGTGCGGGCGGACGTGGTCGGGGCGAATCACGTCCGCTGCATTCTCCAGGGCGGCGACGGCGCCCGGTTGAAGGCCATCGCGTTCCGCGCGCTGGAGAGCGAGATGGGAAAAGCCCTGCTGATGGGCCGCGGATCGCCCTTCCACCTCGCCGGCGTCCTGCGCATCGATCGCTGGAACGGGGCTGAGGGAGTCCAGCTTCTGATCGACGACGCCGCACCCGCGCAAACCATGTGAATGCAAACAAATTCGGAGCGGAGACCATGCATAGGGGGCATACGCGAACGAGGTAGAAAGGCGTTGGAAAAAACGCTTGCGCTCGGCCCGTCATCCCATTAGTAATCCCGCCACGCCAACGACGTCCCCATCGTCTAGAGGCCTAGGACACCGCCCTTTCACGGCGGCGACAGGGGTTCGAATCCCCTTGGGGACGCCACCTTCTCACAGGTTGGCACCGGTTTCGAAAGCTCAGCCTTTGGCTGAGCTTTTGTCGTTTCAGGTGTCATTTGTTCGGCGCCTTGGCCGGCTGCGGGTGACCCCTTCGCCGCGCCGCGGTCGCCGGCTTCTCCCACCCGCCGAAATAGCGCCAAGGGGCGGTTTCCAGGGGTGGCGCCGTGGACTAACGTTCCTCACGCCCTTCGACGGGGCCAAGGGAACGGGAGACATCCATGACCATTCCGACGACACGCCTTCCTTCGGGAACCGCCGTTCCGGTGCTCGGTCAGGGCACTTGGTACATGGGCGAGGACAGCCGCGACCGCGTGCGGGAGGCGGCGGCGCTGCGGCTCGGCCTCGACCTCGGCATGACGCTGATCGACACGGCGGAGATGTACGCCGACGGCGGGGCGGAGGAGGTGGTCGGCGAGGCCATCGCCGGGCGCCGCGACGAGGTGTTCCTGGTCAGCAAGGTGCTGCCGATGAACGCCAGCCGCCGCGGCACCATCGCCGCCTGCGAACGCAGCCTGAAGCGCCTGCTCACCGACCGCATCGACCTCTACCTGCTGCACTGGCGCGGCAGCCACGATTTCTCCGAGACGATCGCGGCTTTCGACACGCTGATGCGCGACGGCAAGATCGGCCAATGGGGCGTCAGCAACCTGGATCTCCAGGACATGGAGGAACTGGTCGGCATGCCGGGCGGGGAGGGGGTGCAGACCAATCAACTCCTCTACAACCTGACGCGCCGCGGAATCGAGTACGACCTGCAGCCCTGGTGCCGTGGGCGGGGCATCCCAATCATGGCCTATTCGCCGATCGAGCAGGGGCGGATGCTGCGCCATCCGGAGCTTCGCCGCGTCGCCGACCGGCACGGCGCGACGCCGGCCCAGGTGGGGTTGGCCTGGCTGATGCGCCAGGACGGGGTGATCGCCATTCCCAAGGCGTCGGACCCCGCCCATGTCCGCGACAACCGGGCCGCCGCCGACCTGCGGCTCGACGAGCAGGACCTCGCGGACCTCGACCGGGCCTTCCCGCCGCCCCGCGGGCCGCGCCCGCTGGAGATGCTGTAGCGCGGCGAAGCGCCGCGCTTGCGGTGGCGGACTCGATTTCCCTGGCCGAACGGCCTATGTATGCTGCATTGCGGAATCGGGCGTGCCTGAGTCCGCGTGCGGCTCATCCGGGAATCGAAGCATGCTCGCCATCGTTCTTCTGTCCATGCTGCTGTCGGGCTTCGCCATCGTCGTGGCGCGGATTCTGACCGCCGAGGTCGCCACCGCCGGCATGCCGGTCCGCGATCCCTGGTCGCCCCGGCATCTCCGCCGGGTGAAGAAGGCGCGCAAGGCGCAGGAGGAGATCGAGGGCGGCCCGTCCTGGGCGTCCTTCCCGCGTGGGCTCTGATCTTTTCCCAAAGAAACTTCCCCACAAGCAAATCGGGCCGGGAAATCTCCCGGCCCGATTGCGTTCGGGTGCTGATGGTGCGTCCGGTGCCTTACTGGGCCGGCTCCGCCGCCAGCTTCGAGGCCGGCAGGCTCTCGGTGATCTGGCGGGCGCGCATCGGCTTCAGGACGAAGATGGCCAGCAGGGCGGCGATGCCGTTGACCGCGGCGGCGAAGAAGAACACCGCCTGCCAGCTGCCGGTCGAGGCGACCGCCACATTGGCGAAGGGAACGACCAGCGACGCGGTGCCCTTTGCGGTGTACAGCAGGCCGGCGTTGGTGGTGGCGAACTTCGAGCCGAAGGAGTCGCCGCACAGCGCCGGGAACAGGCTGTAGATCTCACCCCAGGCGAAGAACACCAGGCCCGTCAGGATCACGAAGGCGACGGGGTTGTGGCCCCACTGGTTCAGCGCCAGGATGCCGACGCACTCCAGGGAGAAGGCGATGAACATGGTGTTCTCGCGGCCGATGTGGTCCGACACCCAGCCGAAGAAGGGGCGGGTGACGCCGTTCAGCACGCGGTCGATCGACAGGGCGAAGGTCAGCGCCGGCAGGGTCAGGCCCATGATGCTGACGGGCACGCCGTCCAGGTGGAAGTCCTTGGCGATCGGGCCGAGCTGCGCGGTCGCCATCAGGCCGCCCGCCGCCACCATCACGAACATGGCGTACATCACCCAGAAGACCGGGGTCTTCAGCATCTGGACCGGGGTGTAGCTCTCGCGGGTCTGCGACACCGACGAGCGGGAGACCTCCGGAACCTGCCCCTTCTTCGGCGCCGCCAGGAACCACGCCAGCGCGAGGATCACCGCGCCCTGGCCGATGCCGAAGGTCATGAAGGTGGCTTCATAGCCCGAGGAGTGGATCATGTTGGCGATGGGAACGACCGTGAGCGCCGAGCCGGCGCCGAAACCGGCGGCGGTCAGGCCGGCGGCGAGGCCGCGGCGGTCGGGGAACCACTTCAGCGCGTTGCCGACGCAGGTGCCATAGACGCCGCCGGCACCGATGCCGCCCAGCGCCGCGCCCAGATAGAGCATGGCGAGCGAGTCGGCCACCGAATTCACCGCCCAGGCCGCGGCGCAGAACACGCCGCCGATCAGGACGACGATGCGCGGGCCGAACTTGTCGACGAACCAGCCTTCGACGGGAACCAGCCAGGTTTCCATGACGACGAAGATGGTGAAGGCCACCTGGATGGCCGCACGGCCCCAGCCATGCTTCTGGTCGATGGGCTCGACGAACAGCGTCCAGCCATACTGCAGGTTCGCGATCATCGACATGCAGATGACGCCGATGACGAGCTGGAACCAGCGGCCACCGAGGGGCCCCTTCGGGGCCTCCGTGAGGGCTTGGTGCATTTCTCTCCTCCTAGAAGCGATCTCTTTGCGAAGCGGTCTTTTGCTTTTTTGAGTCGGGTTGTTTTTGTTTTTTGACCGGAGGCGTCCCCGTGGTGTGCCGGGTCGTCTCCATCGCCTTGGCCTGACCGTGGAACCGGCCGCTTGGTGTGGGCGGCTTGAGCTCACGGGATGAGCGTTTTTGGCATTAGAGATATGGTATGCCAGATACAGTTTCCGGCGCAAGCTGTTTGTCAGCGTAACAAACAGAGCGGGACGAGAGCGCCTTCCCACCACCTTCGGAAGTGCTGATGTCCCTTGCCTGGATGGGGATTCCGGCCGCGTGGCTGTGGGCGTCGCTGACGGTTCGTCGGCAATGCGAATTGGCCCATTCTGGTATCTGGTATACATATTGAGCAGGGGCGTATCGACTCGGTGTGCATGCGCTCCCGCGCTGCCGCGCGACTGCCCAGCGTCAAATCATTGGAACAGGGGAAGGAGACGACTCGATGACCACTGCCATTTTCACCCATCCGGACTTCCTGGCGCACGACACCGGCCCGGGTCACCCGGAGCGTCCCGAGCGTATCGCCGTGGTGTGGGAGGTGTTGGACCGCGACGAGTTCCGCGATCTGCCCCGCTTCGAGGCCCCGGAGGCGGAGGTCGAGCAGCTGCGCTGGGTGCACGACCCGGCCTATGTGGACGCCGTGCTGAACGCGGTCCCGGACAGCGGCCATGCCCGGCTGGACGCCGACACCGTGCTGTCGCCCACCTCCCGCTCGGCGATCCTGCGGGCCGCCGGTGCGGTTTGCGCGGCGGTGGACGCGGTGCTGGACGGGACGGCGAAGAACGCCTTCTGCGCCGTCCGCCCCTGCGGCCACCACGCCGAACCGGCCCGCGCCATGGGGTTCTGCGTCTTCAACAATGTGGCGGTCGGCGCCGAGCACGCCCGCAAGCGGCGCGGCCTGACCCGCGTGGCCGTGGTCGATTACGACGTGCACCACGGCAACGGCACCCAGGCGATGTTCTGGGACGACGCCGACCTGTTCTTCGCCTCGACCCACCAGTCGCCGCTTTATCCTGGTACCGGCTCGATGAGCGAGACCGGAGTCGCCGACAACATCGTCAACGCGCCGCTGCCGCCCCACTCCGGAACGGTGGAGTTCCGTCAGGCCATGGAGCGCCGCATCCTTCCCGCGTTGGAGGAGTTCCAGCCGGAACTGATCCTGATCTCCGCCGGATTCGACGCCCACGCCCGCGACCCGCTGGCGTCGCTGAACTTCACCGGCCCGGATTTCGAGTGGGCGACGCGCAAGTTGGTCGAGGCGGCGGACCGGTTGTGCGGCGGCCGCGTCGTGACGGTGCTGGAAGGTGGCTACGACATGGTGGGGCTCGCCGAGGGGTGCGCCGCCCATCTCCAGGCCCTGATGCGCGCCTGACCGGGGCTCGGACGACGAAGCCCGGGTGATTTCGAGGGACTTTGCGCAGCCGCACCATAAGGTCGGTTGCTTCCTACACGGATTATCTGGTATACCAAATACCAGAGAGACGAACAGAGTCCCTCGAACACACAAAAAAACGGGAGTTACGCACGATGGACCAGCGGATCGCCGAACAGAACGCTGCCGACCAGCACACCATCGAGATCACTCTGGCGAAGACCGACGCCGACATCGCCGACAGCTACGCGGTGGTGAAGGAACTGCGCACCCATATGACCGACCCCGACGCCTACGCCGCCCAGATCCGCCGCCAGATGGAGGACGGCTACACCATGGCGCTCCTGCGCATCGACGGCGAGGTGGCCGGCTGCGGCGGTTTCCGCGTTCACGAGACGCTGTCGCGCGGTCGCTATATGTATGTTGAGGACCTCGTCACCTCGCCGAAGCACCGCTCCTTCGGTCTGGGCGACAAGCTGTTCGATTGGCTGGCCGCCCAGGCCCGCGAAAAGGGCTGCGCCCAGATGGAAATCATCTCCGGTGTCCAGCGCGGCGACGCGCACCGCTTCTATCACCGCAAGCGCATGACGGTTAAGGCCTTCCAGCTCGTCCTGCCGCTCACCTGATCCAGCGCACCGGATGGACCCACGAGCCGGGCGTCCGGACGGGCCGGGCGTCCGGTTTTCCATGCTCGAACTTTCGTTGGAAAACCCAGGATTCTCGCCCGATTCCGGATCATCTCCCTCCCTCGACAGGGTCTATTTTGCCAGTTGACATCTGGTATCTGGTATACCAAACTCCGTATTTGTTCGGTGTGCTGATTGATTGGGGTTACTGCAAAGGCCGCGCGGCGCGTGGCCGATAATTGGGGGAGAGGAAACGGGTTATGAAGATCTGCATCTTTGGGTCCGGGGCCATCGGCGGGTATCTGGGTGTGCGTCTCCACCAGGCCGGCGCGGATGTCAGCCTCGTGGCGCGCGGCGCCCATCTCACGGCCATGCGTGAGAACGGCGTGAAGCTGATCGTCGGAGAGGAAGAAACGGTCGTCCACCCCCGCTGCACCGACAATGCGGCGGAACTCGGCCCGCAGGACTACGTCATCATCGGTCTCAAGGCCCACTCCGTTCCCAGCGTCGTCAACGCCATCCAGCCGCTGCTCGGCAAGGACACCGCCGTGGTCACCGCGGTCAACGGCATCCCCTACTGGTACTTCTACAAGAACGGCGGCGAGTTCGAAGGCCGCGTGCTCGACACCGTCGATCCGGGCGGCATCCAGTGGAACGGGCTGGGGCCGGAGCGCGCCATCGGCTGCGTCGTCTACCCCGCGACCGAAGTCGTCGAACCCGGCGTCATTCAGCACATCTACGGCGACAAGTTCTCGTTGGGCGAGCCCGACGGCAGCCAGTCCGACCGCGTGAAGAAGCTCAGCGCCGCGATGGAGGCCGGCGGCCTGCGCGCCCCGGTGCTCGACCGCATCCGCGACGAGATCTGGCTGAAGCTGTGGGGCAACCTCTGCTTCAACCCAATCAGCGCGCTCACCCACGCCACGCTGGACGTCATCTGCTCCGATCCGGAAACCCGCGCCGTCGCCAAGTCGATGATGCTGGAGGCCAAGGAGATCGGCGACCGTCTGGGCGTGCATTTCCGGGTGGATGTGGAGCGCCGCATCAACGGCGCCGGCGCGGTCGGCGCGCACAAGACCTCGATGCTCCAGGATCTGGAGCGCGGCCGTCCGATGGAAATCGACGCTCTGCTGTCGGTGGTCCAGGAGATGGGCCGCATGGTCGGCGTGGCGACGCCGACCATCGACGTGGTCCTGGCGCTCGTCCGCCAGCGCGGCGAGATCGCCGACTGCTACAGCCGCCCGCAGCGGGCGTCCGAGACCGCACCCGCGGTCGCCGCCCAGTAGGGCGGACACCGTCCGGCCCCACGCACAGAAACCAACGCCCCCAACGACGCAGCGAAGCAACGCCAAGGGGCCGGACAATCGCTTCACAGGAGGAGCGTCATGAGGGTTGAAGACATTCTCCGCCGGAAGGGGACGCGCATCGGCACGGTGCGCATCAACGAAACCGTGGAAACGGCGTTGCGTCTTCTGAAGGCCGAAAACACCGGCGCGCTGGTGGTCAAGGACGTCTGCCGGACCGAGGGCAACACGGTCGTCGGCGTGATTTCCGAACGCGACATCGTGCGCAGCCTGACCGACCGCGGACCGGGCATCCTGTCCCTGCCGGTCACGGCGGTGATGAGCCACCATCCCGTCTGCTGCACGCCCGGCGATTCCGTCCGTCACGTGCTCCAGCTGATGGATGAGCATACCATTCGCCACATCCCCGTTCTGGACGGCGCCTCGCTGATTGGCGTGGTCAGCGTCCGCGATCTCATCAAGGCGCAACTCGACGCCGCTCCGCCGGACGCCGAGCCGGGCGAGGTCGTCAGCTATCCCGTCGCCGCGGCCCAGTGACCGACGACGGCGTCCCGGGCTGTTGCCCCGGGGCAGCCTTCCCATGACGGCGGTGGTGATCCGGAGGCGGTCGCCCGCATCCATCCCGGGTGACCGCTCCGCCGCCTTGTGGGCCTGACGCCGGACACCGCCTCGTCGCTGGCCGGCACCGACATCATTCGAGAATTTGACCGGCGGGCCGCCCGCCGAGGCCGCCCGCCGTCGAGGCCGGAGCGCTGACGCCTCGTCCTGCCGATTGCTTTGGGAGGCAATCAACAACCATGAAAATCGCCATACCCAGGGAGCGGCGCGCGGGCGAGAATCGCGTCGCGGCGTCTCCGGAGACGGTCAAGAAACTCAAAGCCCTCAGCCTGGACGTGGTCGTGGAGACCGGGGCCGGTCTGGGCTCGAACCTGCCGGACCGGGTGTATCAGGACGCCGGCGCGGAGATCGCGCCGGACGCCGCGTCGGCGCTGGCCGATGCCGACATCGTGCTGAAGGTGCAGCGCCCGCTGCTGGCCGGGGAAGGGGACCTCGACGAGCTGGCGCTGATCAAGCGCGGCGCGCTGCTGTTCGCCATCCTCAACCCCTACAACAGCCGCGACCACGTGGCCGCCTACGCCGCGGCCGGGGTGAACGCCTTCGCCATGGAGTTCATGCCGCGCATCACCCGGGCCCAGGTCATGGACGTGCTGTCCTCGCAGGCCAACCTCGCCGGCTACAAGGCGGTGGTGGACGCGGCCAGCGAGTACGGCCGCGCCTACCCGATGATGATGACCGCGGCGGGCACGGTGCCGCCGGCGCGCGCCTTCATCATGGGCGTCGGCGTCGCCGGCCTGCAGGCCATCGCCACGGCCAAGCGGCTGGGCGCCATCGTCTCGGCGACCGACGTGCGCCCGGCGGTCAAGGAGCAGGTGCAGAGCCTCGGCGGCAGCTTCGTCGCGGTGGAGAACGACGAGTTCAAGCAGGCCGAGACCGCGGGCGGCTACGCCAAGGAGATGTCGGACGACTACAAGCGCCAGCAGGCGGCGCTGGTGGCCGAGCACATCAAGAAGCAGGACATCGTCATCACCACGGCGCTGATCCCCGGGCGCAAGGCGCCGATCCTGGTGACGCGCGAGCATGTCGCGTCGATGAAGCCGGGCTCGGTGCTGATCGATCTGGCGGTGGAGCAGGGCGGCAACGTCGAGTGCTCGGAATTGGGCAAGGTCGTCACCACGGAGAACGGGGTGAAGATCGTCGGCCACGCCAACTATCCCAGCCGCATCGCCGAGAGCGCTTCGCTCTTGTACGCCAAGAACCTGCTCGCTCTGCTGCAGTCGCTGCACGACAAGGACCCCGAGGACAGCAAAAAGGGTCGCGTCACGCTCAACTGGGACGACGAGATCGTGAAGGCCATCGCGCTCACCCGCGATGGGCAGGTCGTCCATCCCGCCTTCGCGGACACGGTCCGCGAAGTCCAGACCGTCTGAGGAGGCGGCTTCCATGGAACATCCCGATCCCGCGAGCCAGATTGAGGCCTTCCGCCACTCGCTCCTCACCCTGACCAACCAGACGGCGGAGCTTCAGGTCCAGGTTGCCCAGATGACCCACGCGATGCCGATCCCGGCGCCCGTCCTGGACGCGGCGAGCCACGGCAACTTCTTCATCACCGGCCTGACGGTGTTCGTGCTGGCCTGCTTCGTCGGCTACTACGTGGTGTGGCGGGTGACGC
>NZ_JACHYN010000024.1 GCF_014192915.1 Azospirillum sp. OGB3
GGGACCTCGTCGCTGTGGTCCCTCCCGTGAATCACACCGCCCGGCTCAGCGGGAATCGCCGCATGAGTCGTACTCCGCAGGACTTGGTATAAGCCAATAGCTCGACGAGCCCAGCCCAAAATAGACCATGAAGTGCGTATAAAACAAATCCGGACGAAGTCCAGAAAACATTCCTTGATTGTATTTCCAAAACACACAGAAGAGCAAGCCACAGATAGTAAACACCACAGAGCGCTTCACATCGCGCACAACGAAAGGCGCCACAGCATAAAACAGCAGCTCTATCGACAAGGACCAAGCTGGAAGGTTAAGAATATATGTCGATCCATTATGGCTTGCCGTTCCAAATGGAGCGATAAAAACATCTGATGGCGCTAGACTAATATGGCTAAATACATCTATGCCTACTATCAATACATTACTTACAACGACAGCGACAGTCGACGCTGTAGGCAGCTCCATTGCTCGGGAAAACACTTGATGGACCAGACCGGTTGGCCACAAAATCAATATGCTAACAGCGTAAATTGGCCATAACCTGATAACACGGTTCAGATAGTATCTTTTAACGCTGCCATTCCCAACATACACCTCGTTCAGGGCATATGCCGCATAATATCCAGATATGATGAAAAAGCAAAACACCGCCATTCCCGGATCAAATGCTGGGAAAAACGGCACACTCCCAAGATGAGACACAACCACAACCAAAGACAAGTAAAGCCGCAAGAAGCCCATTTGCTAAATCCGCAAAGTTTGCGAAAAACTTATTTGTATTATCCAATAACACGGCAACTGGACGGAGAGCAATTCAATCCCTCTGGACCGTTAAAGGTCGCAACGCATGAGTGATTGCTTGCGTAATGGCGGTCAGGCGACGGTGAAGATGCGCCAGCTCAAGGCCCGGATGGCGTCCGGGCGGGCCTCTGGGTGGATCGACCGTGCCGCCACCCCGTTCCAGGGATGGAGCGGCAACCGGCGCGGGCAGGCCCGGCCCCTTTCGTTATGACGACAGCACCAGCATTCCAAGGATGACGAGGGCCAAGCCGATGAAATACTTGATGCCCAGCGTTTCATTGAAAAAGAACACGCTCGCGACCGGAACAATGATCAGCGCCAGCGACGCGAACGGATAGGCGCGGCTCAACGGAACTTGACGAAGGATCAGAACCCAGACCAAGGTCGAAAGACCGTACGTCGCCAGAGCGGAAATGAAATAGTAATCGCTTATGAGATGCCGGATCAACGCTGTCCCATCAAGCCCGTTGATCCGGATGGCGGTAAACTTGAACAGGATCTGCCCGGCGGAAAGCAGGGCAGAAAAGGCCGCAAGCATAAGTATCTGAGAAATCGTCATGCCAATCACTCTTCCAAAACGACCCTGACGGCAGCAATCTTCCGGGCGCGCGTCGGCGGGGACCGGTGCGCGCCCCTCCGGTCGCTCGTTACAGCGGCTTGCGGGCGAGAACCGGCAGGCTCCAATTCTCGGTGAGGAGAATGCCGTACTCCGGCACCGACTCCTCAAGGAAGCGGATGTCCGTGAAGCCGGCCGCCCGGAGGTTGGCCTCCACGTCCTTGCGGCAGAAGACCCGCATCTCCAGGGTCTGTCCCGGACCGCCGTGGAAAACGGGATCCCGGTACAGCTCGTACTCGCCGTCGGCGGTCTGCCCGACCACGAGGTAGGTCTCGCCCAGCTTGGCAACCGTGAAATCGCTCAGCTGGGGGTAATGCTCGACCGTCTGGTCGTCCAGGGTGAACGGAACCGTCAGAATCAGCCACCCGCCGGGCTTCAGCAGGTCGAAGGCACCGGCGAACGCCTTCAGGGCAGGGCCAAGCGTGTGCTCGAACACGTCGGTGGAGATCAGGAAATTGCTGGATCCTTGAAGGGCGGCCGGGACGTTCTCGATGTCGAGAAGCGGCTCCTGGTGGTAGAAGGTGTTGGTGTAGCTGAATTTTTCCCGAAGGGGCTCGGCATAGCCGACCCAGTCGCTCAGGCCCTTGCCGACCACCGCCGGATCCTGCGGGAACTCCGGCAGAGGGATTGAGCGGCCATACAGAGCGGTGCTCAGCAGGTGGATGATCGACCGCATGCGGACGGTCGAGCCGCAGCCTTCGCAGGACGCGGTCTCCCGGCCGATCTTGTCGCCGGTGCAGACGATCCGGGTGCCGCAAACGTTGCACTGGAACTCGACCCGCCGGGCGGGATCCGGCCGGAAAATCTCACCGCGCGGGGCGGCCGTCTCACCGGCCTCCACGCCGGCGGCGCGCGTCGCGACGGCGTCCTTGTTGCTGGGCCCGGCATCGCTGGCCAAGGCGGCTTGCGTTTCCATCGTCGTGTTCTCGGCCAGAGGTGAAGGTGCCGGACGCCCCGCCATCAGCGCGTCCCGTTCCGTGATGAGGGCGACCACCTCGGTCTGCAGGGCGGTCGCCTGGGCGAACATGGCTTGGTACTGGGCCATGGCCGTTTCGATCTGCGCTTCGGCCGTGGCCTTGAATTCGGTGTAGACCTTCTGCATCTGGAGTCCCTGCTCCAGATAGGTCGCGGCGTTGCGGCTGGCTTCCTGATGTTCGTTGAGGAGCCGGACGCGGTCGCCGAGCGCCTCGAACAGCGCGTAGAGCGCCGCCTTCTCCGCCTCGGGCAAGCGGCAGAGCTCGAGCAGGAAGTCCGGCACCGCCTCGCCGACCGCGACGACGCCCAGACCGTAGCCAAAGGGGAAGTTCAGGGTGGGGTAGCGTTCCCGGATCTCCTCCCAGAAGCGCCAGACGCCGAAGTCGCCGGTGCGCACCTCGGTGTCGTGCATCAGGATGACGCCGGACCGGCTCATCTTCGGCAACCAAGTCTCGAAATCGTGGCGCACCGCCTCGTAGGTGTGCAGGCCGTCGATGTGCAGCAGGTCGATCGAACCGTCCTCGAAGCGCGGACGCGCGTCGTCGAAGGACTCCCGGAGCAGGGTCGAGAAGCCGCCGTAGAGCGGGTCGTGATGCGCCCGCAGGACGTCGTAGGTGTCGCGGGCGTAGGCACCGGTCTGGTGGTCTCCGTCCCAGTGGTCGACCGCGGACAGGCGGGTGCCGGTGCCGAAGGCCGCCGCCCCCTCGCAGAAGGCGCAGTAGGAGGCGCCCTTCTGCGTCCCCAGCTCGACCAGCCGGCCGGGACGCAGCAGGTCCATCAGCAGGAAGGCGAAGGGGATGTGCATGTGCCATGTGCTTTCCGGCAACCAGCCGGGCGTCCGGAAGATCGACGGCCGGCCGAGCAGGTCCGCGACGGCACTGGAAACGGGGTGAGACATGCTGTTCCTCGAAAGACGGGCCGCTCAGGGCGCCAGGAAGCGGGCCTTGATGGCGTCCACGATGCGCCCGCTGGCGTGCCCGTCTCCATATGGGGACTCGCCCCGCGCCATGCGACGATAGGCCTCGGCGTCGCGCAGCAGCTCCCGGCCGTGCCGGAGGATGACGTCGGCGTCGGTGCCGATCAGCCGGACCACGCCGGCCTCGATCGCCTCCGGCCGCTCCGTCTCGCGCCGCAGGACCAGGACCGGACGCGCCAGGGCCGGCGCCTCCTCCTGCACGCCGCCGGAATCGCTGAGGATGAGGTGGGCCCGCTTCATGGCTGCGACGAATCCGCCGTAGGGCTGCGGCTTGACAAGGTGGATGCGCGGGTTGGAGCCGAGCGTCTCATGGGCGACGCCCGTGACGTTCGGGTTGGGGTGGACCGGCCACAGCACCTCGATGTCGTCGTGTTCCTCGACCAGCGTGCGGATTGCCCGGCAGATGTCCTGGATCGGCTCCCCGAAATTCTCGCGGCGGTGGACCGTCACCAGCACCAGCCGCCGGTCGGGGGCGATGGCGACGGGTAGAGGCAGATCCTGGGCTGCCACCATGTGCAGCGCGTCGATCACCGTGTTGCCGGTGACGACGATGTCGCCGTCGGGGACCTTCTCGTCCAGAAGATGCCGGCGCGCGCTCGCCGTCGGGGCGAAGTGCAGCGTGGCGATCCGGCTGGCGACGATCCGGTTGAACTCCTCCGGGAAGGGATTCTGCATGTCGAAACTGCGCAGCCCCGCTTCGACATGCAGGAAGGGCACCTGGCGGTAGAAGCAGGCGGTCGCCGCAGCCATCACCGACGTCGTGTCGCCCTGGGCGATCACCATGTCCGGGGACGTGTCGCCGATCACCCGGTCCAGCCCCACCAGGGCGCGGGCCGTCAGGTCGGCCAGCTTCTGGTTGGGCTGCATCAGGTCGAGGTCGACGTCGGGCGCGATCCCGAACAGGCTCAGCACCTCGTCGGCCAGTTCCCGGTGCTGGGCGGTCGCCACCACCACCACCCTGGCCCAGGGTTCCCGGCGCAGCGCGAGGATCACGGGCGCCATCTTGATGGCTTCCGGCCGGGTGCCGACGATGCAGAGGATGGTCTTGGTCATGGGGTCGCTTCGATCCGGGAAAGCTGGGGCAAAGGCTGGGGCGGTTCAGACGGACTGCGGGGCTTCGGCTTCGCGGTACTTGTGCGGTGTCCAGGCTCCCCACTTCTGCTCATAAAGACGCTTGTTCTCCTCGAACAGCTTCTGCCGCCGTTCCAGCCCCAGGGCGTTGAGGCTGGCCGACAGCTCATGGTGGACGAAGACGTCGTCCGCGATCACCACCGTGAATCCGGCGTCGCGCGTCCGACGGCAATAGTCGTCGTCCTCGAACATGCCAATGCCGAAGATCTCGTCAAGCTCACCGACCGCCTCGAACACCGCGCGGCTGAACATCACGCAGAAGAAGGCCACCGTGTCGGACGGCAGCCTCCGGCCGCGGCGCGCCTCCACATAGGGGCGGGACGCGGCGCACATCGCTTCGTGCCCGTCGTAGGCGATCTCGATCCGGGCCTCGTTGCCGATGTTGTTCGTCACCGGCCCGACCATGCCGATCCTTGGGCCGATCGCCGGGTCGCGGCGGAAGTGGCGCAGCAGGTCGAAGATCCAGCCACGCGTGACCTGGGTGTCGTTGTTGAGCAGGACCAGGTAATCGCCGGTGGCGACGCGCAGCCCCGCGTTGTTGCCGCCGGAGAAGCCGAGGTTGCGGTCGTTCAGCACCAGCTTCACCCAAGGCCGGTCCTTGGCGAAATCGACGAGAAGGTCGCGCACCGCGGTCTCGGGCGAGGCGTTGTCGACCAGGATCAGCTCCAGGTTGGGGTAGTGGCTGTTGGCCGCGATGCTGTCCAGGCAGCGCCGGGTCAGCTCCAGCCCGTTGTAGACCAGGACGACGACGCTGACCTTCGGGAAGAAGGGAGCAAGCGCCTCGTCGAACTGGGCGATGCGGGCCGACCAGGTCTGCGCCTTGGCGTAGGCGATGCGCTCCTCGACCAGCCGAGGGTCGTCGTGCACCGCCATGGCCTGACCCAGCTTGGCGATGAAGTCCTGATGGTCCTCGCCGACGAAGACCAGCCCGTCGCGGCCGATCCGGATCTCCGGCATCGCCGTCCCGACCATCGGCCGGCCGGTGGCGAGATACTCGTACATCTTCACCGGGTTGGTGTTCAGCGTCAGCTCGGTGATCAGGAAGGGAATGATGCAGACGTCGAAGCCGTGCGCGTATTCCGGCAGGATGGCGTAGGGGATCTCCCCCAGAAACCGGACGTTGGGGAGATTCCGCGCCGGGGAGATGTCGGAGCCGTGCGAATTGCCGATCAGCACAAAGTCCCAGTCCGGGTAGGCCTGGGCGGAAGCCACCAGCAGGTCCACGTCGAACCAGTGGTCGATCGCCCCGAAATAGCCGACGACCGGCCGCTCGCTCAATCGGCGCACGGGACGGTCCGGCCTGCGCAGGAAATGAGTCACGTCGCAGGCGTTGCGGATCAGCGTGTTCTCGCGCAGACGCCCGACGATCTCCGACAGCCCCGCCGCGGTGGTCAGCACGAGGTCCGCCTCGTGGATCAGCCGATCCTCCTCGACCAGCATGGAGGACTCGTTGTTGAGGAAGCCCGGATGGTAGTCCATGCAGTCGTAGACGGTGAGGTTGCCCTGCATCGCCGTGGCGATCGGCCGCCAGAAGGGCAGGTCCACGATGGACACCGTCGTGCCGACCGCGCAGTTGCGGCGCAGCGCGTCGATGGCGTCGAGCAAGGCCGCCGTCTGTTCCGGCGTCGGCATCTGCTTGTAGATCGACGGCGCCTCGCCGGGGCAGCGGAGCTGCACGACGAACACGTTCTCCTCCGGCTGGTCCCAGAAGAGATAGGGGCGCGCGGTGTCGGCCGGCGCGAAGTCCACCGTCAGGTAGAAGATGCGGTGGCCGCGGCGGGCCAGCTCCAGGGCGAGCTGCTGCGGCCGCTGGTGCCGGAAGGTCCAGTCGATGACCGGAAACACGAAGACGTCGTACGGATGCATCGGGCTGGATTTCATCTTGCGGCCCCGGCGCGCTGACGGACCAGGGCTTCGACCTGGTCGCTGATCTCATGGGTGGGTGGAATCTTGGCGCGCGTCATGAGGTGACGCAGCGTCGCGAGGCCCCGCTCCGGCGACCAGTGGCGGGCCACGAAGTCCAGGCCATTGCGCGCCACGTCCGTCCACAACGCGTCGTCCTCGTAGAGACGGGCGACGGCCTCCACGAAGGCATCGTCCAGCTCCGCGATCAGAGCGTCGCGTCCATTGGTCAGGCCCATGCTTTCCGCGGCGATCGGACTGACGACGGAAGGCAAGCCGAAGGCCATGGCCGTCGCCACCTTGCCCTTCAGACCGGCGCCCCAGCGCAGCGGCGCGATGGAGACGCGCGCTTGGTTCATCTCCGCCCGCAGATCCTCGACATGGCCCAGCACAAGGACGTCCTCCTGCTTCAGCGCGTGGACCGCCGCCCCGGCGTGGCTGCCGGCGATGCGCAGCCGGGCTCCGGGCAGCCGGGCGCGCAGGCGCGGCCACAGGTTGACCACGAAGGCGACCATCGCATCCACGTTCGGAGCGTGGCCAAAGCCGCCCACGAACAGGATATCCCGGCGGCCGGCCGGACCAGGGGAGTCATTGACCGGGCTGGCGATCCAGGGCAGCACCTCGACCAGCGTACCCGGCGCCTCGACGCGCAGGATCTCGCGCTCCACGGCGCTGTGGGTGATGGTCGCATCCACGGCGCGCAGGATCGCCAACTCGGCCACCTTCTCCTGCACGGCTGCCGCGGCGAGAGCGGAATCATCGTAGAGTGCTGCCTGACGCTCAGCCCGCAAGTAATGCAGATCGGCGTTCAAGAGAATGGTTTTCGGCCGGACGGCGAGCCGGCCGATGTGCGGCAGGATCATGGCCGCGACCACATAGCGCACCATGAAGACCAGATCGCACGAGTCCCCGTAGGCTTCGACATAGTCGGCCGCGGACGTGAAGTAGGGCGCACGCACCACCTCCACGCCCATGCGTTCCAGCGCACGGATGTCTTCGCCGCGGCCTTGCGGTATGCGGACCGCGGCGAAGACCACCTCATAACCAAGACGTTGGAACAGCCGGATCATCTCCATGGTGACCACGGAGCCGGCATCGGCGTTGGGATGGGGCAGATCGTGGTCGACCACCAGCACACGGCGCTGCCCGGAGCGCTTCAGGCGGTGGGCGTCGACGGGGTGCGGAGCCGGCTGCGCAGCCAGCAGGGAGGCCCACCGCTCGGCGAAGGTTGCGCGGTTGACGGCCTGGAACCGCTTCATCCCCTGCGAGGGGTCGGTGCCGGCGGTGCCGCCCTCGATGTGAACAACGGCCGACAGCGGCTGGCAGTAGACGCGAAAGCCGGCCTCGCGGATGCGCAGGCAGAGGTCGCTGTCCTCGTAATAGGCCGGGGCATAGCGCCGGTCGAAGCCGCCGAGCCGCCGGAAGAGGGCGGCGGGGACCATGAGGCTGGCGCCCGAGCAGTAGTCGACCTCCCGCGCGTGGGAGAAGGCCGGGTTCTGCGGGTCCCGGTTCCGCCCGAGGTTGGCGGCGGTGCCGTCGCGCCAGACGACGGCGCCGGCCTCCTGCAGGCGGCCGGAGGGATAAATCAGCGCCGACCCGACGGCGCCGGCCTGGGGAAGGACTGCGAAGGCGTCGACCAGCTCGTCCAGCCAACCATCCAGCACCACCGTGTCGTTGTTCAGGAACAGCAGATGGCGCCCGGAGGCCAGTTCCGCTCCGCGGTTGCAGGCTTCGATGAAACCGCCAGCCCGCTCGTTCCGGTGCAGGACGAGACCATCGATGCGTGCCAGCCCGTCCCGGGTTTCCGCGTCCGAGCCGTCGTCGACCACCACCACCTCGAAGCCGTGGCGCGATCGGTGGCGGCTCAGCGCGTGCAGGCAGCGCACGGTCAGGTCCAGCTTCCCGTGGACGGGCACGATGACCGACACCTCGGGCGCCGCCGGGCGCGGCAGCGCGAAGGGCAGCAGGTCGGCGGCGGTTTCCCGGTCGGAGAAGCCGGCAACCGGGGCGATGCGGGTCGCTCTCCGCTCCTCGTGACGGCCGAAGACAGCGTAGTGGACGAGCGGGTTGATGCCTTCCGCAATGATGTCCGGGTTTTCCCGCCGGTAGACGTCCGTCTCGAACAACGGCTGGGGGTCGCGCCCTTCCATCCAGCCGCTGCGCAGATAATGCTCCAGCGGCTCGATCCCCGCCGCCGCGATGTCGGGGTTGCTGTCCTGGTAGAACGTCACGTCGAACAGCGGGTGCGGGTCGCGGCCCTCCTTCCAGCCGTTGCGCAGGTAATGACCGAGCGGCTCGATCCCCGTCGCCGCAACGTCCGGGTTGCTGTTCCGGTAGAACGCCACGTCGAACAGCGGGTGCGGGTTTCGGCCCTCCTGCCAGCCGAAGTCCAGATAATGCTCTAGCGGCTCGATCCCCGCCGCCGCGACGTCCGGGCTGCTGCCCCGGTAGAACGCCACGTCGAACAGCGGATGCGGGTCTCGACCCTCCTGCCAGCCGAAGTTCAGATAATGCTCCAGCGGCTCGACCCCCGCCGCCGCAATGTCGGGGTTGGTCTCCAGGTAGAAGCGGACGCAGAACAGCGGGTGCGGGTCGCGGCCCTCCTTCCAGCCGAACAGCCGGTAGTGTTCCAGCGGGTCGCCCCCCTCTGCCGCCACGTCGGGGTTGGTTTCCTGGTAGAAGACAGGGTCGAACAGCGCCTCGATCCGGGATGTCGACGCGGCTTTGTCCGTTCTGCCGGCGGGCGGGATGGCCACGAACCGGGCCAGCCGAGAAAGAAGCAAAGCGCGCATTGGGTCAACGTTCCGTTCTGTTGCGACGGTTCAAGCCGAACACGTCCTGCTGTACAGCAGGGGCGGCCAGCGAAAAATCCGGACAACGCTCGGAGGCGCCATCCTTCAACCGCTTCGGACCCTGCCGGAGAATTGTGAGGGGAGCAAAGGCGTCGTCTGTATCCGCCCTACTCGGTCAGGCTCAGCAGGTAGCGGCCATACTCGTTCTTCTTCAGCGGCTCGGCGAGGCGGCGCACCTGCTCGGCGTCGATCCAGCCGGAGATGAAGGCGATCTCCTCCGGGCAGGCGATCTGCAGGCCCTGCCGGTGCTGGATGGTGCGGACGAACTCCGCCGCCTCCAGCAGGCTGTCGTGGGTGCCGGTGTCGAACCAGCCGTAGCCGCGGCCCATCTGCTCGACCGACAGGCGGCCCGCCTCCAGGTAGGCGGCGTTGACCGAGGTGATCTCCAGCTCGCCGCGTGCCGAGGGCTTCACCGCCGCGGCGATGTCCAGAACGTCGTTGTCGTAGAAGTACAGCCCGGTGACCGCCCATTTGGAGCGCGGGTTGACCGGCTTCTCCTCGATGCTGAGCGCCCGGCCCTGCGCGTCGAACTCGACCACGCCGTAGCGCTCCGGATCGCGGACGCCGTAGGCGAAGACGCGGGCGCCCTGGGTGTTCTCGCCGGCCGCGCGCAGCAGGCTGGTCAGGCCATGTCCGTAGAAGATGTTGTCGCCCAGCACCAGCGCGCAGCTGTCGTTGCCGACGAACTCGCGGCCGATGATGAAGGCCTGGGCGAGGCCGTCGGGCGAGGGCTGCACCGCGTAGGTCAGGTTGATGCCCCACTGCGACCCGTCGCCGAGCACGGTCTGGAACAGCGCCTGGTCGTGCGGCGTGGTGATGATCAGGATGTCCTGAATCCCCGCCAGCATCAGCGTGCTGAGCGGGAAATAGATCATCGGCTTGTCGTAGATCGGCAGGAGCTGCTTGCTGATCGCCCGCGTCACCGGATAAAGCCGGGTGCCGGACCCGCCGGCCAGGATGATGCCCTTCATGATCGCGCCGCCTGTCGTGGAATCGTCTTAGGATGCGGGGGAGGAAAGCAGCTCGTCCAGCACACGCTCCAGGCTGTCCTCCCAGAGCGGTGCCGCGATGCCGAACGCGGTGCGGATGCGGGTGCAGTCCAGCCGGGAGTTGGCCGGCCGGCGGGCCGGGGTGGGGTAGTCGGCCGTCGCGATGGCCAGCAGCCGCGGGCGCCGGCCGGTGGCCGCCTCCAGCCGCTGGAAGACGCGCTCGGCGAAGCCGTGCCAGGTCGTCTCGCCCGTTCCGGTGAAGTGGTAGGTGCCCCAGGGGACGTCATTGCCGGCGGAAATCCGCCCGGCGATGGTCACGATCGCGGCGGCGATGTCGGACGCCGCCGTCGGCGCGCCGTGCTGGTCGGCGACCACGCGCATCTCCTCGCGCTCGCGCCCGAAGCGCAGCATGGTCTTGACGAAGTTGGCGCCGTGCGCGGCGTAGACCCAGGAGGTGCGCAGGATGACGTGCCGCGGCAACGCAGCGCGCACCGCCGCCTCGCCGGCCTCCTTGCTGGCGCCGTAGGCGCCGAGCGGGGCGACCGGGTCGTCCTCCGTGTAGGGCGCCGGCTTGGTGCCGTCGAAGACATAGTCGGTGGAGATGTGGATGAGCGCCGCGCCGCGCGCCGCGCAGGCCGCGGCGAGGCGGGCCGGGCCATCGCGGTTGACGGCGAAAGCGGCCTCCCGGTCGCCCTCGGCCTTGTCCACGGCGGTGTAGGCGGTGGCGTTGACGACGAGGGCGGGGGCGTGCTCCGCCACCGCCGCCGCCACCGTCTCCGGCCGGGCCATGTCGACCTCCGGCCGGGCCAGCCCGACCAGCTCCGTGCCCGGCGGCCAGGCGGCCCGCATCAGTTCGGTGCCGACCTGCCCGCTGGTGCCGAGGATGAGGATCTTCATGCCGCGTCCAGCCCCAGCCGCTCGCCGCGGTAGGAGCCGTTCAGGATGGCTTCCCACCAGGAGCGGTTCTCCAGGTACCACTCGACCGTCTTGCGCAGGCCGGTCTCGAAGGTCTCCTGCGGGGTCCAGCCCAGTTCGCGGGTGATCTTGGAGGCGTCGATGGCATAGCGCTTGTCGTGGCCCGGCCGGTCGGCGACGAAGGTGATCAGCCGGTCGTGCGGCGCGCCGGCCGGGGCCAGCTCGTCCAGCAACGCGCACAGCGTCCGCACCACGTCCAGGTTGGTGCGCTCGTTGTAGCCGCCGATGTTGTAGCTTTCGCCGATCACGCCCTTCTCCAGCACCAGCCGCAGGGCGCGGGCGTGGTCCTCGACGTAGAGCCAGTCGCGGACGTTGTCGCCCTTGCCGTAGACCGGCAGCGGCTCCCCCTTCAGACCCTTCAGGATCATCAGCGGGATCAGCTTCTCCGGAAAATGGTAGGGGCCGTAGTTGTTCGAGCAGTTGGTCAGGACCACCGGCAGGCCGTAGGTCTCGTGCCACGCCCGCACCAGATGGTCGCTCGACGCCTTGCTGGCCGAATAGGGCGAGTTCGGGCTGTAGGCGGTCGTCTCGGTGAAGAAGCCGTCGTCGCCCAGCGTGCCGAACACCTCGTCGGTGGAGATGTGGTGGAAGCGGAAGGACGCGCGCTCGTCGGCCGGCAGCCCCATCCAGTAGCCGCGCGCCGCCTCCAGCAGGCGGAAGGTGCCCACGACGTTGGTCTGGATGAACTCGCCCGGCCCGTCGATGGAGCGGTCCACGTGGGACTCCGCGGCCAGATGCATGACGGCGTCCGGCCGGTGCTCCGCGAAGACGCGGCGCAGTTCGTCGCCGTCGCAGATGTCGACCTTCTCGAACGCGTAGCGGGGGTTGCCCGCGGCCCCGGGCAGCGAGGACAGGTTGGCGGCGTAGGTCAGCTTGTCGAGGTTGACAACGAAGGCGTCGGTCTCGGCGAGGAGTTGACGGACGACGGCCGAGCCGATGAAACCAGCTCCGCCCGTGACGAGAATACGCTTCATCAAGACACCTGCCCCTTCTCAGAAACACTCGCCCAGTTCGGCAAGCCGCGGGTTCTTGAGATCCTTGTCCGACAGCAAGGCCTTGTCCGCCGCGACCGGCCAGTCGATCCCCAAATCCGGATCGTTCCACAACAGACCGCGGTCATGCGCGGCCGAATAGAAGTTCGTGACCTTGTATACCACTTCGGTATTGGGTTCCAGCGTGCAGAATCCGTGCGCAAAGCCGATGGGAACCAAGATCTGGTTCCACTCCGCGGCGCTGATCACCGCGCTGACATGGCGGCCGTAGGTGGGCGAATCCTTGCGGATGTCGACCGCGACGTCGAGGATGGCGCCGCGGACCACGCGCACCAGCTTGTCCTGGGCGAAGGGCGGGAGTTGGAAGTGCAGGCCCCGCACCGTGCCCACCTCGGCCGACAGGGATTGGTTGTCCTGCACGAAGTCGTAACGCAGCCCCGCCGCCTCGAACGCCTTCTTGCTGTAGGTTTCCGAGAAGAAGCCACGGTGATCACCGAACTTCTTCGGACGGATGATCTTCACGTCGGGAATGTCGAGAGCGATGACGTCCATGGGTCAGGTGCTTTCCTTGTCGAGCCAGGGCTTCGTGACGCGCGGAGGGAAGGCCAGTCCGAAGTCCTCGGCGTCCAGGGACAAATTTGGGTTGTAGTAGGGGTCCTGCGCCAGACGATCGCCCCAGCGGCGGCGCATGTAATTGACCTCGCTCAGGAACCGCTGGACCTTGTCGGGCGCCGTGTCGGGGCCGCGCGACGCGGACTCCAGGTGGTACAGCTCGGCGAAGGGCGTCCATACGACCAGATAGCCCTGGTCGCGGATGCGCAGGCAGAAGTCCACATCGTTGAAGGCCACGGCCAGGTTCACCTCGTCCAGGCCGCCGACCTCGTCGAACACCGACCGGCGCATGATCAGGCAGGCCGCGGTGACGCAGGACAGGTCCTGCGTCAGCTGGGCACGGCTGAAATAGCCGTGGGCGTCGCGGGGCAGCCCCTTGTGCCCGTGGCCGGCCACGCCGCAGATGCCGGTGATGACGCCGGCGTGCTGGACGGTCCCGTCGGCGTAGTAGAGCTTGGCGCCGACCGCCCCAACCTCGGGGCGCAGCGCGTGGCTGACCATCTCCTTCAGCCAGTCCGCCCCCATCACCTCGATGTCGTTGTTGATCAGGCCGATCACCGAGCCGGTCGCCTGCGCGACGGCGAAATTGTTGATGGAGGAGTAGTTGAAGGGCGCCTCGTAACGCAGGATGCGCACCCGCGGGTCGTCCTTCAGCGTGTCGAAGTAGGCGAAGGTCTTCGCCTCCTCGCTGTTGTTGTCCACGATGACGACTTCGAGGTCGGGATAGTCGGTGCGCTGAAGCAGCCCGTCCACGCAGCCCTTCAGCAGGTCGACCTTGTCGCGCGTCGGCACGATCAGCGACACGCGGGGCAGCGGGTCGGGCAGGGCGTAGCGGATGCGGGTGAAGCGGTGGGTGGAGGGGGAGATTTCCACCGTGGCCTGGATGCCGCGCCGCTGGAAATGCTCGGTCAGAGCCCGATGGGCCGCCGCCGTGGCCCTCGGCAGATCGACCGTGGAGAAGGCGGCGGACTCCGCAAAGACCCGCCAGTGGTAGAGCACCGCCGGGATGTGGCGGATGCGCTCCGGTGTGGTGGCCTCGACCACGCGCAGGGTGAGGTCGTAGTCCTGGCTGCCCTCGAACCCCTCGCGGAAACCGCCGGCACGCTCGATCAGCGCGCGACGGAACACGCCGAGGTGGTTGACCATGTTCTGGCCGTGGAGCAGGTCGAGGTTGAAGCCCGACTTGAAATGCGGGTCGTACCGCCGGCCCGCGGCGTCGATCTTGTCCTCGTCGGAATAGAGGATGTCGGCGTCGGGATGACGGTTCAGTTCGGCCGCGACCATGTAGAGCGCGTGCGGAGTCAGCCGGTCGTCATGGTCCATCAGGGCGACGAACTCGCCGGACGCCAGTTCCAGAGCGCTGTTGCTGGCGGCCGAAATGTGGCCGTTCGCCGCCCGCCGGACCACCTTGATGCGGCGGTCGCGGGCCTGGTACTCGGCGAGCAGCGGGGCGACATGCGGCGCCGTGGAGGCGTCGTCGGCGATGCACAGCTCCCAGTCCGGGTAGATCTGGGCCAAGACGGAGTCCAGGGCCTCGCGCAGATAGGGCTCCGGCGTGTTGTAGACCGGCATGACCACCGAGATCAGCGGGCGCCGCGCCAGCCGCTCCATGTCGGCCCGGATGGCGGCAAGCTCCTCGGAGTCCAGCGTATCGTACAGCCGCACCCAGGTCGCGTAATCGGCGGCCCGGTCCCCCGGCAGCAGGTCCTGGGCGACCTGCTGCTTGGTCGCCTGCCAGCCGTGCCGCACGAACTGCGCCAGCAGGCGCCGCGGGTTGCGCCGCGCGTAGTCCAGCAGCAGGTGGGCCCGCCCGATTTCGCGGATCGTGAAGTCGGCGATCTCGAAGGACAGCGGCCGGGTGGCCGGGTCGAAGCGCAGGGCCTGGGTCTTTGGCGGCAGCAGGGCGAGCTGGGAGGTCTCGCCGATGGTGTCCACCGGCAGGCGGATCGCCGTCCGCTCGTCGAATCCCTGCCCGCCGTCCGCGTAGAGGAGGGGGGTGAGCGGGGCGGAGGCCCGCAGCACCTTGTAGGAAACGACGCACCAGCGGCTGGGCAGCCGCCCGAGGCTGGACCGCAGCAGGAAGGCGGGATCGCTTCCGGTGCTCTCGTAGCCGCCGCCGTCGGTGGGCTTCAGGTCGCTGTGCGGCACCAGCGTCATCCGGTGGACGCAGCGATGGTAGGCGCGGTTCAGCTCGTGGTAGATGCGGCCGCACTGGCGCACGGGGGCCGACATTTTCCAGGAGGTCGAGGCCAGGATGGTCCCGATCTGCTGCTCCCGCTGGGCCAGGAGATCGCGCAGCTCGTCGGCCGTCCTTTTCTGCGCAGCGATGTCCAGCTCCCGCTTGCGCAGGCGGCCCTCGGCGTCGGCGACGGCCCGGTCGCGGTCCGCGACCTCCTGTCGCAGCGACGCGACGGTGGCGCGCAGCGCCGCAAGCTCGTCCTGGGCCGCCTTGCGGTCGTCGGCGGCGGCAACCCGCAGACGCCGTTCCCGCTCCTCCATCTCCTGGATGGCCTCGCCCCGCACCACCCGCTCCCCCAGCCTCTGGAACAGCCGCCGGGTCGTGTCCAGGGCGTCGCCGCCCTCCGCCTGCGCGGCGAACAGCGCGCGCACCGCCTCGGGGAGGTCGTCCCCGACGCCGAGCACGCCGAGCCCGTGGCTGTGCGGGAAGGTGAAGGAAGGGTGCGCCGCCGACAGCTCCTCCCACAGCCGCCACACACCGAAGCCGTCGCGGCGCTCGGCGACGTCGTGGAACAGAACCACGCCACGGCGGCTCATCTTCGGCCGCCAAGTCTCGAAGTCGTGGCGCACCGCCTCGTAGCTGTGCAAGCCGTCAATGTGCAGGAGGTCGATCGAGCCGTCCGCGAAGTGCGGGACCGCCTCGTCGAAAGTCATGCGCATCAGGCGCGAAAAGGCGCTGTAACGGGGGTCATGGTACGCCGCGAAGGTCCGGTAAACCTCCTCGCCGTAATGACCGGCCTGCGGGTCGCCAATCCAGGTGTCGACGGCGGCGCAGGCCGTCGACACCCCGAGACAGTGCACCGCTTGGCAAAAGGCGGCGTAAGAATTGCCGCTGTGGGTCCCAAGCTCGACAAAACGCGCCGGTCGCAACGCGTCGATGATCCAGAAGGCGAAAGGCGTATGACCAAGCCAAGGCGACGGGGCTGTGACGAGATCAGGATCAAGCAGGCTGATCGGTCGGAACAGGCGGCCCGGATTATCATATCCCGGAACCTTCATGCACAAATCCACAGTCGCCTCTTGTCTTGCCTCGCCCGACACTGCAGCCGGAACTCCTGGGCTTGTCTGGAAATGACGAACAGGTATCCTTTAAGAAGAGGCGGGCTGTCAAACCCGATCGCCTCCGGGCCGCCCCCACTGGCTCAGCGACCGGCGGCAGAGTTACGCTGGCACACTTCAAAATGCAAGGTGGCCGCCCGCGTCCATGGCGGCGACCCTATGCCGTGGGCCGTCGCCATGGACGCGGGGCTTCTCAGGGACTGGTCACGTCGAAGGGAACGGGCTCCGTCCGCAGACCAGCCGCCGGATCCACCACCTCCAGCCAGTGCCGTCCCGGTGCGGCGATCCGATCGGCCGGAACCAGGGCCGAGACCACGTCGCCGGCCACCGCGCTCGCCAGCGGCACTCCGTCGAGCCGCACTTGGGCTGCGCCGCTGAGGCCAGGAACCGACAGCCAGAGCGCCGAACTGCCGTCGGGCTGCTGGTTGAACGGCACGTTGACCGGGGTCGCGGTCGGGCCATAGGCTTTGACCTTGGCGGTCCGACCCTGCCCCGCAGCCTGCTCCAGGATATAGGCTGAACCCCCGGGGATCGGGACGACGGTGCGGTAGCGCTCGCGCACGACGTCCATATAGCGCGCCGCCCAGACGACGAAGCGCGAAGCTTCCGTCTCGTTGGGCGCCCAGTCCTGGACGATGATGACCGGCGGCCGTACGGAGTCCGTCAACCCGATCGCTTGGTCGATCCAGCCCGGACGGATGTTCGGCGTGTTGTCGTCGACATAGTGCTCCTTGAACAGCATCCGCCGCTCCGCCATGAAGGCGTAGCCAGGGCAGTAGGGAACGCAGACGATGCGGTCATCCGGTCCCGAATTGGCGCGGATGATGCGGTTGATCGTCTCGTACTGCTGCTTTTCCGCCGTGGACACCATGACATCGATGCCGGGGTCGATGCTCATCCGCGCGTCGCGACCTTGCCGCTGGGCCAGGACGCCGACCCCCGGCACCTGGACGCCATGCAGGACGAAAAGCCCGGCCTGTGCCGCCAGAACGAACAAGGCGGCCCAGGAGGCCGCCCGCGCGGCGGCGTTCGTGCGGAGCGACAGCACGGACATCAACCGGACGGCGGCGACCGCGGCCAGCAGCAGATAGGCGTGCATGAAGGTCGCGAAGTGAATCCAACCCGGCCGGAAGAGGGCGAAGATCGGCCATTGACTGCCGGCGATCAACAGGACCGCCACGTTCAGGAGGTTTTCCCGCGCGTCGCCCGGACGCCGAATCCAGCGCCATGCGACATAGGCCGCGAAAGCGGCGAGGGCGAGCATGGTCGAATAGATCAGGAACGCGAAGACGCGGTCGCCGTTGTCGCTCCCGAACAGCGCGGAAACCGGCAGGATGCGCAGGAAGCCCGCGTCGGAGGTCGTGCCCCCGGCCATGTTCGACAGGCTCGGCGATTCCAGGATGAAGTAGGCGATGCGCCGCGGATAGGTCAGGTAATCGTCGAGGATAGCCGGCAGATACCCACGCAGGGAGGCGTGAATGAAAAGGGGCGCCATCGTCGCGGCGATGGCCGCCGCCATCAGGAGGCTGGAGCGCAGAAGGCCGAGCAGGCGCCCCACCCCCGTGCCGTCGGCATACCAGCAGCGCAGGACCAGAAGCCCCCAGAGGCAGAGCACGAAGAAATACCCGAAATCCGGCCGGAGCATGAAGGTGATGCCGACCGCCGCCGATGCTGCCAGCAACTCCGGCCCGCCACGCCCGACCGGAGCCCGCGCCAGCAACACCAAGGCGACCAGATTGAGGCCGAGGGACAGGGAACGCACCGCCGATGCGGTGAAGGGCGGCACCAGGATGAAGATGACCGCCACCAGCAGGGACACCCAGACCCGCCGGGTCGCGAGCCAGGTGCCAAGAAACAGAAGGCACGCAACCAGGCCTATGACAGCGTGGAGCGTCAGCAGAATCGCCGTGTAATTGACCCCGGTGACCTTGAACACGGCCACGCCGATCGCGTACCAGAGCACCCCATAGCCGACGAAGTCGCCGGGAACCGCACCACGATGGATTTCGTAGACGGTTTGCGCGTAGGAGCCGACATCGCCCCATTCAAATCCATAATTGAAGGACAACCCAAACACCAAAGCCGACGCAGCGGCTACAATTAACAAGGAAATTAGAATTTTCATCTTGTTAATAAATGCAGAATCACGAAACGATACGGCCTTGATCATGGCTCACCCTGAAAAAACGCCAGAAGATGCTTGCCAACTCTGTTGGGACTTATCTGAAAATTGGGATAATCGACGCCCGTCATACATCGGCGGTGCAGAAAAGAACCAGGATCGGCTCACGCTCCGATCGGGGGGTTCTACCTTTCTTTCAGGCGCCCTTCAACCGTGGCTTCTGCGTCGAGACGGGCTGAAACGGCCTCCGTATCCGGTCCATGTTCCACGCTCCGGATGCCCGATGCCTTGCCCGATGCCTTGGTTGATCGACTGTTGCCGATGCCCGTATAGTATCCGGCCGTCAGACTTGGATGAACGTCGCTATGCGCAACTTCTGTAGGCAATGGGCCTTTCGCACCATGCGCACATCCGCATGACGACGGGGGCCGGCACACCAGAGCCTTGCCCGGCCTGTGGTTCGACGCAAGTTGACGCGCTGCCGATCCCTATCGCGGATCGCGCCATGCTGAGCGATGGGCGCATCCATTCCTGTCCCCTCGACAAGCTGCGCTGCACCGCTTGCGGCCTCATCCGTCACAGGCACCGCCTGAGCCCCGAGGGGGTCGCCGCCATTTATGACCACGATTACAGCCTGCCTGCGATGACCGGCACCGCGGAGGACGCACGCGGGCGGGCTTACGCCGACGTGATTGCCAACGCCATCATCCCCCTCGGACCCGGCGCACGCCTGCTCGACGTCGGCTGCGGATCTGGCGCCATGCTCTCGGCCCTGCTTGCCGAAAACACGTTCATCCACGCCGTCGGCATTGATCCCGCTCAACCACAGCCCCGCACCGGCGCGGGTGGCAGGCTGCGGCTGCGGCGCGGCTTTCCGGAACAGCTTCTGGACGGCCGCGAAACCTTCGATGCCGTCGTATCCATCAACACCATCGAGCACGCGGCCGATCCGGTTGCGTTCCTGGCGACCCTCAGGCGTCTTCTGCGGTCGACCGACCGAAGCCCTTCCAGCAGCGTCGCGGTGATCTGTCCGGCAGCTACGCCAGCCGGCAACGAACTCCTCTTTTTCGATCACCTGTGGACCATCACGCCCGCGGCCATGGCATGCTTCACGGCCAAGGCCGGCTTGCGGCTCCAGGCCCATCGCCCTTTGAGCGGATCGCTTGCGGGTTTTCAGTTGTTCGTCCTGGCCGCCGACGCCACCATTCGCGAGACCGGGCCGACCAACGCCGGCCGGGATGCAGCCATGCCGGACAACGGGACGTCAGACAATGGGACGGCTGGCGATGCGGCAGCCTATCTCCAGGCTTGGCGCACTCTCGATGACCGTTTCACCCACGACATCCTGCGGCTTGGGCGGCCGGTTCAGATGTTTGGTGCGGGACAGATGGCCGCGCTCCTGCGCGCTTACGCACCACGCAGTTGGGCATGCGTCGAGCGGCTCGTGCTCGACCGCCCCTCGGAAGCCTGGCCGCTCGACCGGGTGGTCGCCCCGTACGCCGTCGACGACCACGCATCCGGCTGGGCCACGCTTGTCGCCGTGCATCCGGCGGCCCAGGGCGCCGTCGCCGCCAGGATACTCGCCGATGGCGGCCTGCCTTTGACCCTGCCCCCGTCGATCCGCCATTGATCCAGGAGACGATATGACCGGACACATCACCCAGAGCTACGGGATCCGGGAACGCGTCCCGGTGGAAAACCCGGTCGATGCCGCGATCGAATCCCTGCGGACGCTCGGCTATGCCCTCATCGACGGCGGGTACGACGAGACGGAGCTTGCCGCTTTTTCCCAAGCCTTCGACGCCGCCCATGCCGCCGCTCATGCAGCGGCCGGCGGCCGCGAGACGCTCGAGCCCATCGACGAGCACAACACGGTTCGCGTCCCCTTCGCTTACGACCGCCGCCTGCTCGCCCTCGCGCTCAACCCGCGGATCAGGGAAATCGCTGCTCGGCTCATCGGCGGCTATCAGGTCCTCTCGCAGCAGAACGGCGTCATCAACCCGCCCGATTTCCAGACCTACAACCAGGCGGCCTGGCACCGGGACCTTCCGTACCAGCACGTTGTCTTCTCACGTCCATTGGCGATCAACGCCCTGTTCTGCCTGGACGAATTCACGACCGACAATGGGGCGACGTTGGTCCTGCCGGCCACCCACAAGCAGGAGGAATTCCCGTCGGAACAGTTTGTCGGACGGTGCGCCATCCAGGTGACGGCGCCGCGGGGATGCTACATCGTCCTTGATTCGATGATCTTCCACACCGGCGCCACCAACCGCACGCCGGTTCCACGGCGCGCCGTCAACAACGTCTATGTTTCCCCCATCCTTCGCCAGCAGATCGATTTGCCGGCCTTCCTCGGGGAACATTTTACGGACGATCCCGATCTGCGCCGCCTGCTCGGCTACGAGGTGGCGACGCCACGCTCCGACGCCGAGTATTTTGCGGAACGGCGCCGGAAGCTCCAGGGGTGATCACCCATGGCATCGGCGGGCGCTGCGCCCGCCGTCACTCCTCCAGGATCGCCAGGCCGAAGCCCTCGCGCCCGTAGCCGTTGCCGTTGTACAGCATGTAGCGGCGGCCCGCGTGGTCGAAGACGCAGGGATAGGTCCGTTCCGAATCCTCCCAGGATTCGGGCGTGCCGACGAAACGCAGGTCGTCGTGCCGCTCCCAGGTCTCCCCGTCGGTGGAGCGGGCGAAGCCGAGCGCATAGCCGGGCCGGCGCCGTGCGTACCACATCGACAGCGTGCCGTCCGGCTCCCGCAATACACAGGGGCGGGACACCGCGAATTCCTGGGGATCGGCGGAGCCGGCGAGGCCGACGACCACCCGGTCGGACGGCGTCCAGGTCATCAGGTTGGCGGAGCGCGCCTCCTTCACCACATGGACCATCTGCAGCCCCTCCGCCCCCCAGGAGAGGTGCGAACCGAACCACATGCGCCAGCCGTCGCCGTCGCGGATCACCCAGGGATAGCCGACGGTGAGCGGGTTCTCCCGGCTGCGTCCAACGACCGGGACCGGCGAGGCGCACTCGAAAGCGCCGCCTCCTTCCGAGTCTCCCACGGCGGCACCGCCGACGGCCAGACCGATGAAGTTGGTGAACGGCACGGTTCGGAGGACCGTCCAGCCGAGGTAGAAGCCGTACAGCCGCCCGTCCCACGGAACGACGCAACCCATGGTGACGCCGTCCGCGTCGAAGGCGCCCCGCGCTCCCGGCGACAGCAGCGGACCGCGCGGCGGGCCGAGCGTCTCGAAGCGGTCGCCGTCCAGACCGATGTCGACCGCTGCGACGGAGGAGCGGTTGTGCGCGTCGCGCACGGAAAAGAAGACCCGTATCCGGTGACCGGACAGCGGCAGCACCGTTGGATAGCTGGCGTGGCTGGCGGCCCAGGCCCCGATGCCGTGGGAGCCGGCGGCAGGCCCGCTCTGCACGCGCCCCAGCGGCCGCCAGACGTTCCGAAAGGGAAGATTCGCCATGCTGCTCAGTGCTCCCGGCCTGGACGCGGCGTCAGATGGACTTGAGACGCGTGCTTTTGACCCGCCGTTCCTGCGTGTGGTCGGCCACCATGTGGACGCTTTCGGGGGCGGTGTCCTTGATGATCAGCCCGCCGGCGCCGACCAGCGTGAAGTCTCCCAGCGCGACGTGGTCCCGAATCGTCGCGTTCACCCCAACGAAGCAGTTCGCGCCGACCCGCACGCCGCCGGACACCACCACGTGGGACGTGATGAATGCGTTGTCGCCGATGCTGCTGTGGTGCCCGATGTGGTTGCCGCTCCACAGCGTGACGTTGTCGCCGATCGTCACGAAGGGCTGGATGGTGTTGTCCTCCAGGATGAAGGCGTTCTCCCCGATGCGGTCGGTGTAGACCGTCGCCCGTGGGCTGACGTAGCTGGCGAGCCGGTAGCCGAGCGCCTTCAGCGCCGCGCATTTGGCGGCCCGCAGCCGGTTCATCGACTGATAGGACAGCGCCACGAAGGCGTCGTGGCGGTCGGGCGGAAAGCGCGCCGCCACCTCCTCCAGGGCGACGAGGGGACGGCCGAACCGTTCGTCCCCGTCGCGGTAGGCGGCGTCCACGACGAAGGCCACGACCTCCCGGTCGGCTTCCCGCGCGAAGTAGAAGTCGGCGAGTTCGGCGATGTCGCCGGCACCGAAGACGACGATGGGCCTCATGGGGTTTCCTTCGGTGCGGTGCGGACCAGAACCGTGAACTCGTACAGGCCGTAGTCGTGCCTCAAAGCCACATGGCGCCCGAACCGCCCGATGCACCAGTCGAGCATCTTCGACGGCGAGGCGTAGTAGAGCCTCGGGTCCATGCGGTCGCGGTCCGAATAGGCGGTCAGAAGGTTGAAGGCGATGCCACGCCGGGCCCGTCCCGCCATGGTCTCGATGGTGCCGCGGACGAACGGGCGCCAATCGTCGTCCGGAACGTCGAAGCGGACGTTGAAGATGCCGCTGGCGACGATGTAGTCGGCCTCAGCTGGAGCGTCGCCCTCGTCGAATTGCACGTCGTCCAGGCCGGCCTGGACGGTGCGCGCCGTCCGGACCATCTCGGCGGAAATGTCGTAGCCATGGTACGGATTCGCCCGCCCGGTGCGCCTCAGGTGGGCGGCCAGGGCACCGTAGCCGCATCCAAGCTCCGCGATGGTCCCCGAAGGGTCGTCGCCGACCAGATCCAGGAGGCGGGCGAAGCGCAGTTCCTGGCTGCGCTCGTCCCGCCAGTCCACGCCCCGGGCCGTGGCGCCGTGCGCCGCCAGCTTGCCGTCGTAATAGTCCGCGATGCGGTGGAGCAGAGGGGAGCGCGTCATGGCCGGATCTCCTCCAGGGCGGGGCTGACCCGATGGACCGAGGCCACGATGGCGCGCGGCCGCCGTTTCACCTCCAGGAAGATCGTCCCGATGTAAATGGCCAGCAGGCCGTTGACGAAGGTCAGGAAGCCGCAGAACAGGACCAGCGCCACCATCACCGACGTCCAGCCCGGCACCCCGATCCCGGTGATGAAGTAGCGCGCGAGCAGGGCGAAGATGGCGACCAGGGCGCCGACGCTGACCAGGATGCCCGCCAGGAACACCCCGATGAGCGGTGCGATGGAGAAGGACGTGATCGCCATCAGGAACAGGCGCAGCAGCTTCTTGACCGTGTAGGAGGTCGGCGAGCGCGAGTCCTTGTGGATCGGAAACGGGACTTGGCGGAATCCGGCCACGTGCATGATGCCGACCAGAAAGATCTCCCGCTCCTCGAAGGAGAGCAGCGCATCGACATAGCGCCGCGTCATCAGCCGGGCCGTCGCGACGTCGCGCGGGAAATCGAGGTCGCTGAGGATGTCGAGCAGGCGGTAGAAGCCGTTGCGGCAGGCCTGGTAGAGCGGGTTGCCCTTCGGCCGGCTCTGCACCCCGTAGACCACCTCCGCCCGCTTCCCGACCAGCACTTGGTGGAACTCCACGGCCCAGAGCGGGTCTTCCTCGAGGTCGCCGTCCATGACCATGACGAGGTCGCCCGTGGCGATGCCGAGTCCCGTCCACAAGGCCTTGTGCTGCCCGAAGTTCCGCGACAGATCGACGACGACGATGTGGGGGTCGCGCTCGGCCAGAGCGAGCGCGACGTCGAGCCCGTCGTCGGGAGACCCGTCGTTGACGAACACGACCTCATGCTCGAAGCCCAGCCGGTGGGCGGCTTCCGCAGCCCGTTCGGCAAAGGGCTCGATGTCGCCAGCGGTGCGATAGATGGTCGTGACAAAGGAAAGTTTCACGGAGATGCGACCTCGGCAAGGGGGCGGCAGTGGGCGGCAGCATCGGGGCCGAGCGCGAACAGGACGTCGATCACCGAAACCGCGTGGTCGAAGGCGGGGCCGCGCTGCGAATAGACCGGATAGGGTCCATAGTCCATCCAGTCCACCGCAACCCCCATTTCCTCGAAAGGGGCCTCATCCAGGTAATCCCGCGCCGACGGTCCTGACAGGTAGCGGGTGGCGCCGACCTTGCGGCAGATATCCAGGAGCCGGTCCCCGCGCCGGCCCTGCGCGTCGAGCGCCCGGTCGCGGACGATCCTCGTCGCAAGGCCGAGCCGGCGCATCAGCGCGGTGAGGAACAGCTCGTTCACCTCCGTCAGGAGCGTGAGGCGGTCCGCCTGCTCGTACAAGGCCTTGAGAGCGGGCGCCTCATCGGCGAAGAAGGGCGCGCGCCGGTAGGCGAGTTCGATGGAGCGCCAATGCTTTTCAGCCCAGGGCTCGGCGAAGCCGACCTCCTCGATCGGCTGCTCGAAGCGCGACTTCGTCACGACCGGGATGGTCAACCAGATCGGCCCATCCGGCGTCATGATGCGGTTGCGGTTGTGCCAGTGCCTTTTGGCGTACTGGGCGCCGTCCAGGATGACGTGAAGATCGGTCCGCCCGACCAGATCGAAGAAGCCCTTCCATGGGATATAGCAGGACTGGATGATTGAAACCTTCATCGGCTCCCCGTTGATCGGCGCGCGGCGTCGCTCTGGCGGTACCAGCGGCTCCGATGGTATGAAGCCAACGGTTCCGGGCGGGTGGGCAACCCGTCCGTCGGCAAATCCCTGGCCATCCTCCAGGCCATCTCCCAGTTTCCCTCCCAGGTCAACTCCATGCCCCATTACTTCTTCATCGCCGGCACGTTGTTCCTTACCCTGTACGGCCAACTGATCATTAAAGCCCGGGCAGGGGTGCTGGCAAGCAACGAGAGCGGAAACGCCGGTTCCTACCTCCTGCGCATGCTGCTCGATCCGCTGGTCATCAGCGGCTTTGCCGCCGCCGGCTTGGCGGCCCTGTGCTGGATGCTGGCCGTGCGCTCGCTCCCCGTCGCCTATGCCTATCCTTTCATGGCTCTGAGCTTCGTTCTGGTGCCAGGCGGGGCCGTTCTGTTCCTGGGCGAGACGATCAACGCGATGCAGATGGTCGGTTTGGTCCTGGTTGTCCTCGGGGTGGCCATCAACGCGGTGTTCCGTTGACCGCGCGCGTCATGCCGGGAGGAGGGGCCGCTCTGGGCCGCCGTTTGTGTCCGGCCTGCGCCATGTCGCATCCCATCCTGCACGGAGAGCCCCTGTGGCCGGCGGATTGGCGTTGCCCCGCCTGCGGCCACGGCGTTGCGGTGACCGACGGCATCCCGTTGTTCGCACCGGAACTGGCCGACACGGTGTCGGGAATCGACCCGGCCGGCTTCGAGGCGCTCCGGGTTCAAGAGGACAGGCACTTCTGGTTCCGCACCCGCAACCGTCTTCTCGCCGGGCTCATCGACCGTTTCTTCCCGCAGGCGCGGAGCTTCCTGGAGGTCGGCTGCGGCAACGGAGCCGTTCTGGAGGCCGTGGGCCGGCTGCGTTCCTGGGACCGGCTGGTGGGAAGCGAACTGCATCCGTCCGGACTGATGCATGCCCGCGCACGCCTCGGCGCCACGACCGAGTTCCTGCAGATGGACGCGCGCCGGATACCGGTTCGGCACGCCTTCGATCTGGTGGGGGCCTTCGACGTGATCGAGCATGTGGAGGAGGATGAGGCCGTTCTGGCCGAGTTGGCCGGTGCCGCCACGCCGGGTGGCGGCGCGATCGTCACGGTTCCCCAGCATCCGTTCCTGTGGAGCGAGACCGACCGGATTGCGCATCACGTGCGCCGCTACCGGCGCGGCGAGCTTGAGAGGAAGCTGGGCGCGGCCGGCTTCGAGATCGTCTTCTCGACCTCCTTCGTCGCCTTGCTTCTGCCGCTTCTTCTCGCATCCCGCCTGCTGTCCGGCCTGCGCCCGGCCGGGCGCGCCACCCATACGGCGGAATTCGCGATTTCTCCAGCGGCAAACCGTCTGCTGGGCGCCGTCACCGATGCCGAGGTGGCGCTGTCGCTGCGCGGTGCCCGCTGGCCCGCCGGCGGAAGCCGCGTGGTGGTTGCCCGTAAGCGCCCTTGAGCGGATGCCGCAGCCATCCGGCCGTCAGAGGATGGCCTCGATGTGGTGGCTGACGCGCTCGATGACGCGGTCCAAGGCGTTGCCCATCTTCGGGTAGAGCGGCAGCCGGAACAGCCGCGCGCTGATGTCCTGCGTTACCGGCAGGTCCCCGCACGCCCTGCCGAAGCGCTCTCCGGCAGGGGCGGAATGAAGCGGGACATAATGGAAGGGCGCGTGGATCTCGTCCTTCAGAAGGCGGGCGATCATCTCTTGGCGCGCCTCCAGGCTCGGCATCAGGAGGTAATAAAGATGGGCGTTGTGCGTGCAGTGCGGCGGCACGAAGGGAAGCCCCACACCACGACGCCGGTAGCCGGCGAAAGCAGCATCGTAGCGCGTCCAGTTTGCCATGCGCTCGGCCTGGATGACGTCGGAGCGCTCCAACTGGCCGTAAAGGAACGACGCGATCAGTTCGCCCGGCAAGTAGGAGGAGCCCACATCGACCCAGGTGTATTTGTCGACCTGCCCACGGAAGAACTGTTTCCGGTTGGTGCCCTTGTCACGGATGATCTCGGCCCGGTCGGCGTAGGTGCGATCCCGCAGAAGCAGGGCGCCGCCCTCTCCCGAAATGATGTTCTTGGTCTCGTGGAAACTGAAGGTCGCCAGGTCGCCGATGGCTCCGGCCGATTGCCCCCGGTATCTGGAGCCGAAGGCGTGCGCCGCGTCCTCGACCACGGCCAGGCCGTGACGGCGGGCAATGGCGCAGATCGCGTCCATCTCGGCCACCACGCCGGCGTAGTGGACCACGCAAATGGCCTTGGTGCGGGGGGTGATGGCGGCGTCGATCAAGGCCTCGTCGATGTTCAGGGTGTCGGGACGGATGTCCACGAACACCGGCACGCCCCCCCGCAGCACGACGGCGTTCGCGGTCGAGACGAAGGTGAAGGACGGCATGATGACCTCGTCGCCCGGCCTGACGTCGAGGAGGATCGCGGCCATTTCCAACGCAGCCGTGCAGGAATGAGTCAGCAAGGCGGCCTGAGCGCCGGTGAACTCCGACAGCCAACCATGGCACAGGCGTGTGTAATGCCCATCCCCGGCCAACTGGCCGCGGTCAATGGCATCCCGTATCCGCTCGAGCTCGCGGCCTGCGGCAACGGGCAGATTGAAGGGAACCTTCATCGGTTGAACATCCTCATCGCTGCCGCGCAGCAACGGGGACGGATTGCGGTTCCCTCCGTTGCTGTCATGGGCTCCGCGGCCACCCCGCGTTTCCCGTGTATAGCTTGTCCCAGTGGGCGTTCCCACCTTTTCGAAAGCACTGTTGTTCGAGACGCCATGCCGACAATGCGCCGACGGTACGCCTCATCCGGCCGCATCAGACGACGTCGGCAAACCCCCTGCGGGTCTTCGTGAACCAGACGTAGCCCAGCCAGGCGATGACCCAGGCGGCCAGCATGGACAAGCCCCAATCAACCGGGGAGGGGATGCGGCCCCAGAACAGAAGGTCTTTCGACTGTTCCAGGATCGGGGTCAACGGATTGAGATGGATGAAGACGCGGAACCGCTCCGGCACCGCCGACACCGGATAGAAGATTGGGCTGAGAAACATCAGCATCGTGATGCAGACGCCCACCACCTGCCGAATGTCGCGCAGGAACACGCCGGCCGAAGCCAGGAACCAGGACAACCCCAGGGCTGTCAGGGACAACGGCGCGATGACCAGCGGCAGCAGCAACACGGTTGCCGGGGGCAGGCCCAGGAACAGCAGGTGGAACAGCAGCAGGATGACCAGCCCGATCGCGGCGTTGACGAGCGCCACCGCCAGAACGGTGACGGGTAGAATCTCCAACGGAAAGACCACCTTCTTGATATAGCTGGCGTTCTCCAGCAACAACCCGGGCGCGCGGCTGACGCAATCGGACAGGATCGTGAACAGAATGAGGCCGGAGAAGAGAAGCAGAGCGAATTGCGGGCTGCCGCTGTCGCCGGTTCCCCAGCGGGCCTGGAAGACCGTCGTGAAGACGAAGGTATAGACGCCCAGCATGAGCAAGGGGTTGATGACCGCCCACAGCATCCCCAGCAAGGACCCCCGGTAGCGTGCCGTCAGTTCCCGCTTGGCCAAACGCGCAATCAAGCGCCGGTGATGCCAGATGGTGCGGAACATGGCGGATGGACCGGCGCCGAACCCCGCGCCCAGAGGATTCGCAGAGGGCGTGCTCAACAAGTTTCAAAATTCCCTTGCTTCGGTGAGGGGACCATAGCGGTCGCCGCCATCCTGTTCAATCATGTTCCAAAACGGGCCCGGCCACGTTCCACGGACGGCCTTCAGCCTCCGGCCGCGTCCCGCAGAGCCCCGACCAGTTGTGGCGCGGTGACGGACAGCGCGTAGCGCTCTTCGACCAGCCGCCGGCCCGCCGCCCCCATGCGGGTGCGCAAGTCCGGGTCGGCGGCCAGCCGGCCGAGGGCGTCGGCCCAGGCGTCTTCGCCGTCGGCGAGAAAGCCGTTCACCCCATGCCGCACGAGGATGGTGTTGACGCCGACCGGGGAGGCGACGACCGGCCGGCCGGCCGCCATGTACTGGATCAGCTTGTAGCCGCACTTGCCGCGTTCCCAGGGGCTGTCCGGCAGGGGCATGATGCCGATGTCGAAACGCCCCAATTCGCTGGTTTCGCTGTCCTCGCGCCAGGGCACGCAGTCCGCCGGCACCGGCAGGACGAGGTCCGAGGCCCCGATAACCCGCAGCCGCAGGGCCGGCCCGAGACGGGCGAGCGCTCCGCCGACCATGCCGAGATAGCGCGCTGTGGATGGCGAGCCGATCCATCCCACGGTCGTCAGGCCGGCTTCGCCGGGGAAGGGAAGCAGCGGATAGCGCTCGGGCTCCACCACCGTCGGCAGGAGGCGGACATCGCGACAGCCGGCACCGCGCGCCCAATCGGCGAGGTAGGGGTTGCCGGCCAGAACGATCCGCGCGTTGCGGGCGAGCGTCGCGAACTTGCCGCCGAGCAGAGCCCGCACCGGTGCCAGCCGGTGGCCGGCGTAGCGCTCGAACCAAGCGTCGTCGATGTCCATGACGTAAGGGATGCGGCCAAGCCCCGCCGCGGCCTCCGCCTTGAAGGGCAACCAGGGCAAGGCTTCCTTTTCCAGCCACACCACGTCGTGGCGCCGCACACCCCGGAGAACCGCCAAGCGCCGGGCATAGGCCGCGGCGATGCGCGCCCGGTCGGCAGGCTCGCCACCATAAAGCCTGCGCAGGTAATCGTCGTCGAGCAATGGGGCTTCGGCCACCTGGAGGCCCGCGTCGCGCAGGGCCGGCAGATAAGCGAGGAAGCGCAGACGGCTGCTCGCGCCCAACCGGCCGTAGCGGGTGAGCATCAGAACCGAGGGACCGGTCACCGCGACCGACCCGGGTGTCGTCCGTTCCGTTGGGCGCAACGCTTTGCCGTCATCTGGTTCGGCCTGTTGGGAGGCGGCCGGAAAGCCCGGTGAAAGCCGACGGTGGAAGGCTCGTCGTGACCGGGCGGACAGGAAGGACGCTTGGAGTCTTGTCGCGTCCCTCCGCAGTGGGGTCAGCGCATGAGCTGCGTCATCTTGCGTTCCGGAATCGGCGGAGGCGAGGGGTGCAGGAGAAGCCCATGCTCCTCCACCTCGACCCGTGCATCGGGATAGACCGCGAGCGCCAGTTGCAGCGCCTCGATGAAGCGCTTCCGGAAATCGCGCAGCCGGGCGTAGCCGGCGCCGAACTGCTCGAACACCGCCGGCCAGGTGATGGTCGTGGCCTTGTTCAGGCTGTGCAGCCGGTAGGCCAGCCAGATGTAGATGTCGATGCTCGTGCTGTTGTTCTGGATGTGCCGCAGCGCCGGCTCCCAAATGGGCACCGGATGGGCCTTCAGTTCGCGGAAAAAGGCTTCGGAGAGGAGGACGCGGTCTTCCCACAGCGTGCCTTGCGGCGAATTGTGTTCCGACGAGAAATGGATGCCGCCCTTGACGATCGAGTCCTTCTCGAAGCCCAGGCTGTTGGCGTCCTCCCAGGCGAAGGTCAGATTGCAGGCGGCGATGCGCGACGCCTGTTCTCGGATGTCGCGATAGGTTTGCCCGCCCACCGACAACCCCATGCGGTCCAGCCAATCGTGCATGCTGCGCCCCAGCTCGACCTCGCGGCTGTCGGTCTGGAGGGCACGGGTTTGCAGATAGAGCAGGATCATCCGCGCCCGGCTTCCGTACGGAACGCCGTAGAGCTTGAAACCACCGCCGCGCACCGGCAGTCGACCGGGCTCGATCAGCAGACGAATCCGGTGACCGCGCCGCTCCCAGGGTTGGTCGTCGGGCAAACGGCGATGGGGAAGGGCGGTCAAGGCAAAACCTGAATAGGTAATGCCAAGCTCCTGCCGTTCCTCTTCCAAGACCGCCGCAGCGATGTCGACCAGCGAGCGCTGCTCCGGATCGCTCTGGAGTGCTTTCGCCTGCTCGCGGCCCACCTGACTGATCAGGCGATGCAACTGGCCCATAGCGCGCTGTTCTCGCCGTTTGTTCCAGGTCAACTTAGGTTTCGATCCATAACACGGCAGGTTGATGGCGGCAATTTGGAATCTTGTCGCGCAGACTATTTGTAAGGTTACTAGATTTACCTATTTGTTTGAGCGACAAGACTCCAGTAGAGAATCGCGAGTCGCGCGACAAGAGTCCAGGAATCCCGCGACAACATTCCAGTGGATAACCCGTTCCACCTGTGGAAGCTTGGGGTGACGCGACAAAACTCCAGATTTCGCCTTGCGAATCGTGGGTTTGCAGCGAATCGGGGATGACGCGAGTCGCCGGGCGACTCGTCCCGGCCATGATTCCGCCATTGCCAGGCCCTGGCTTGGACGTGGCGGGGGGCGTTTCCCATGCGGCGACGCGGTCGGAGGGATGGAGGGGAGCCGGCCGGGCGCGACGGATCGGATGGGGGCGCGACAAGACTCCAACCTCGCGGAGCCCGCCCGTGCCCGGTGTCAGGTGAAGAAGCGGCGGCGGAAATCGTCGATCGTGCGCGCCAGCCCGTCGCGCAGCGGCACCGCCGGTTCCCAGCCGAGCAGGGCCTTGGCCTTGGCGATGTCGGGGCGGCGCTGCCGGGGATCGTCCTGGGGCAGCGGGCGGTGTTCGATGGCCGAGCGCGAGCCGGTCAGCGCGATCACCTGCTCGGCGAGTTCCAGCATGGTGAATTCGCCGGGGTTGCCGATGTTGATCGGGCCGGTGATGGCGGCGTCGGAGTCCATCAGCCGCAGCATGCCGTCGATCAGGTCGTCGACGTAGCAGAAGGACCGCGTCTGCGCGCCGTCGCCGTAGACGGTGATCGGCTCGCCCCGCAGCGCCTGCATGATGAAGTTGGAAACGACGCGGCCGTCGTTGGGGTGCATCCGTGGCCCGTAGGTGTTGAAGATGCGCATCACCTTGATCGCCAGCCGATGCTGGCGATGGTAGTCGAAGAACAGCGTCTCGGCGCAGCGCTTGCCCTCGTCGTAGCAGGACCGCGGGCCGATGGGGTTGACGTTGCCCCAATACTCCTCCGGCTGGGGGTGGACGGCGGGGTCGCCGTAGACCTCGCTGGTCGAGGCCTGGAGGATGCGGGCGTTCAGCCGCTTGGCCAGCCCCAGCATGTTGATGGCGCCGTGCACGCTGGTCTTTGTCGTCTGCACGGGGTCGTGCTGGTAATGGACCGGCGAGGCCGGGCAGGCGAGGTTGTAGATCTCGTCCACCTCGACATAGAGTGGAAAGGTGACGTCGTGCCGGATCGCCTCGAAGTTCGGCTTGTTCAGCAGATGGGCGATGTTCGTGCGCGAGCCGGTGAAGTAGTTGTCCACGCACACCACCTCGTCGCCGCGCGCGAGGAGGCGCTCGCACAGGTGCGAGCCGAGGAAGCCGGCGCCACCGGTCACCAGGACGCGTCGATTGTAGCTGCGGATTCCGGCCATGCTGTCCTCCTGGGCGACGGTTCTCTGGCAATGCTTTTCCGGGCGGTTCGGCCCCTGGGGGAGGAATGCGCGCGCCGGTGGCTGGATGTCCAGAGATTTGGGGGCGCGTGCGCGCTGCCGATCAGATGCCGAGAACGCCCCGCGCGCGCAGGTCCTCCACCACCCGTGCGGCGAGCGCGTCGGCGTCCTCCGTCGTGGTGTCGAGCCGCAGGTCCGGCGTCTCCGGCCGTTCGTAAGGGGAATCGACGCCGGTGAAGTTGCGCAGGCTCCCGGCCTGGGCCTTGGCGTAGAGCCCCTTGGGGTCGCGCCTCACGCACTCTTCCAACGGCGTGTCCACGAACACTTCTAGGAACTGCCCTTCCGGGAACAGGGCCCGCAGGGCCTCCCGCTCGGCCCGGAAGGGAGCAATGAAGGCGCAGAGCACGATCAGCCCGGCCTCCGCCATCAGCTTCGCCACCTCCCCCACGCGCCGGATGTTCTCGACCCGGTCGGCGTCGGTGAAGCCGAGGTCGCGGTTGAGCCCCAGCCGGACGTTGTCTCCGTCCAGCATCATGGTGTGGTGGCCGAGTGCGTGCAGCTGCCGCTCCAGCCGGTTGGCGACGGTGGACTTGCCGGCCCCTGACAGGCCGGTGAACCACAGGACCGCCGGGCGCTGCCCCTTGGCCGCGGCACGCTCCGCCGCCGAGACGGCCAACTCCTGGCGGTGCAGGTTGGCGGCGCGGCGCAGCGGGTGCAGGATCATCCCGGCGCCGACGGTCCGGTTGGAGAAGCGGTCCACCAGGATGAAGGAGCCGGTGTGACGGTTGGCCGCGTAGGCGTCGAAGGCTATGGGCGCCGCCGTGGACAGGTTGCACAGGCCGACCGCGTTCATGACCAGCGTCGCGGCGGCGGTGTGCTCCAGCGTTTCCACATTCACCGCGTGGCGCAGCGCGGTGACGGTCGCCGGCATCCAGCGCGCGCCGACCCGCATCAGGTAGGAGCGGCCGGGGATCAGCGGCTCCTCGGCCATCCACAGCAGGTGCGCGGCGAACTGGTCGGCCACCTCCGGCGACGCGCCCGCGTCGTCCTCCGCGCCGGCCAGCAGGTCGCCGCGCGCAGCGTCCACCGCCTCCTCCAGCGTCACGGTCACCGCGTCGCCAGCCCGCGCCAGCGGCCGGTCGCCGTCGAAGGTGACGACGCGGGCGACCCGCGCGCGCCGCCCCGACGGCCACACCGTCACCGCGTCACCCGGCGCCAGCCGGCCTGACAGCAGAGTCCCGGACAGGCCGCGGAAGTCCGCATTCGGACGGTTCACCCATTCCACCAGGAAGCGCAACGGCCCGGCGAGCGCGTCCCCATCCTCGACCGCCGCCGTTTCCAGATGCTCCAGCAGGGCGGGGCCCCGATACCAGTCCATGGCGGCGGAGCGGTGGACGACGTTGTCGCCGCGTCGCGCCGACAGCGGGATCGCCGTCACCGTGGCGAAGCCGAGCGGGGCGGCGAAATCCGCAAAGTCCTGCGCGATGGCGGTGAAGACCGCCTCCTCGCAGCCGGCCAGATCCATCTTGTTGATCGCCAGCACGACGTGGCGGATGCCCATCAGGGAGCAGACGACGGCGTGGCGGCGCGTCTGCGTCAGCAGGCCCTTGCGCGCATCGACCAGCAGCACCGCGAGGGCGGCGGTGGAGGCGGCGGTGGCCATGTTGCGGGTGTACTGCTCGTGCCCCGGCGCGTCGGCGACAATGAAGCTGCGCCGGTCGGTGGCGAAGAAGCGGTGGGCGACGTCGATGGTGATCCCCTGCTCGCGCTCGGCCTCCAGCCCGTCCACCAGCAGCGAGAAGTCGATCCCGCCCTCCTCGTCGGTGCGGCCGCGGCTGTCGCGCAGCACCTGCGCCAGCTGGTCGTCGGGCACCAGCCCGGCGTCGTGCAGCAGCCGGCCGATCAGCGTGGACTTGCCGTCGTCCACCGACCCGCAGGTCAGGAAGCGCAGAAGTCCCCGCGAGGGAGTGGACGTGGATGCGGGATTGTGTCCGGTGCCGGCGCTCATCAGAAATAGCCCTCGCGCTTCTTGCGCTCCATGGAGGCGGGCTCATCGCCGTCGATCAGGCGACCCTGCCGTTCGGAGGTTCGCGACGCCCGCATCTCCGCGATGATGTCCTCCACCGTTTCGGCGCTGGACTCGATGGCCCCGCTCAGCGGGTAGCAGCCGAGCGTGCGGAAGCGGACCCGGCGCATCTCCGGCGTTTCGCCGGGGTTCAGCGGCAGGCGGTCGTCGTCCACCATGATCAGGGTGCCGGCACGATGGACGACCGGGCGCTCCGCCGCGAAGTAGAGCGGCACCACCGGCAGCCCCTCCGCCGCGACGTAGCGCCAGACGTCCATCTCGGTCCAGTTGGACAGCGGAAAGACGCGGACCGACTCCCCCGGCCGGATGCGCGTGTTCCAGAGACGCCACGGCTCCGGCCGCTGGTCGCGCGGGTCCCAGCTGTGGCTGGCGGTGCGGACGGAGAAGACGCGCTCCTTGGCGCGGCTCTTCTCCTCGTCGCGCCGCGCGCCGCCGATGGCGGCGTCGAAACCATGCTGGTCGAGCGCTTGGCGCAGCGCCTCCGTCTTCATGACGCGGGTGTGGACGGCGGAGCCGGAGCGGATCGGGTCGATCCCCCGCGCGACGCCCTCCCGGTTCATGTGGACGATCAGGTCCAGTTCCAGCCGGCGTGCCGTCTCGTTGCGGAAGGCGATCATGTCGCGGAACTTCCAGCCGGTGTCGACGTGGAGCAGCGGAAAGGGCACTCGTCCGGGATGGAAGGCCTTGCGCGCCAGATGCAGCAGGACGCCGCTGTCCTTGCCGATGGAATAGAGCAGGACCGGCCGGGCGAAGGCCGCCGCGACCTCGCGCAGGATGGCGATCGATTCCGCTTCGAGCAGTCGCAAGTCATCCGGCAGGTTCGGCATTGGATTCCTAAACAAACATGTGGCCTGAAAGCAGACGAACCGAACAGACGGACGGTCCGAACAGGCGGATGGAGAGGCCGGATGAACAACCAAGACGGGCTGTTGCCGGGCTTACCGCAACGTGAGCCAGTGTGCCAAGAACTTTGGCGGGTTCGCCCAGTTTTGTTACCGTCCCACTCCGGAGGGAGGGCGCAGCCGCGCCAGCAGGCCCGCCAGCCGACCGATGGCCAGCCCCGTGAGGAGGCGTGCCGCCACCCCGCGGAAGGCCCGCCCGCGCGGCGCGCGGCGCAGCAGGGCGGCCAGCAGGCGGCGGCCCGGCCGCGGCCCGGGCAGGAAGGTGTCCACCGCTGTCCGCTGCGCCGCGCTCTCCGGTCCGGCCCCCGGCGTCTCCGTCGGACCGACGCGCCGGCGCAGCGTTTCGGCGAAGGCGGCCCGGCAGACCAGCTCGGCATCCGGCAGGCCGATCAGCAGGTGCAGCGGCTTGGCCAGCCGCCGGCGGGCCGTCGCCGACTGGGCTGCGAGTGCCAGGGCCGGGGCGAGGGCGAGGGCGGCGGCCAGCTTGGCGGCCAGCCGCAGGCCGGGGCGGCGCCGGTAGCCCAGGCTGTTGGCCCCGTGCTGGACATAGTCGCCCAGCGACTGCGGCAGATAGGCGATCGTGCCCTCCGCCGCGGCGCAGCAGGCGATCCAGTGGTCGTGGTAGGCGCCCCGGCCGAGCGCCGGGAAGGGCAGGGCGAGCCGCAGAAGCGAGGTCCGGAACAGGCAGGCGCAGCCGGTGACGGCGTTGGCCATCAGCAGCGCGTCGAGGCTGTCGTGGCGGCTGTCCAAGCCGGGCCAGAAGGTCTCCGACACGACCCGGCCGGCGCTGTCCACCACCCTCATGTTGCCGAAGGCGAGGACGGTCCCGCCCGCCCGGCCATCCGCCAGGGCGCTCACCAGGGCGGCCAGCCGGCCGGGAGCCCAGCGGTCGTCCTGGTCGGCCAGGGCGACGAAGTCCGCCTCGGCCGGGACGCGGCCCAGAGCACGTTCGAAGTTGCGGTAGAAGCCGAGGTTGACGCCGTTGCGCACCGGGCGGAAGCGATCGTCCCCGGCGGTCGCCTCCAGGATGTCCCGCCAGTGGGCATCGTCGGAACCGTCGTCCTCGATCAGGCACACCCAGCGTTCGTGCGTCTGGGAACGGATGGAATCGACTTGCGCCCGGAACAGGGCCGGGTCGGGGTTGTAGGTGGCCATGGCGATGGCGACGAGCGGCCCGCCTTCGGGCGGCCGGTCCTGTTGTGTCCCGTTCTCCTGTGACCCGGCCGGCGGCGGGGGCGCCGCATCTTCCACGGCGACTGGGCCTGCCGGCCATTCCTCCCGCGTGCCGTCCGTCCATTCCAGCGCCAGGATGGCGCTCTGCGTCCCGCCTTCTGCGGTCGCCGGCAGCGTGGCCAGCCCCCAGAATCCGCAGGCCAGATCCGGCTCGACGCCGTGGCGGCGTTGCGCGGCCTCGGCGTCGAAACGGAGCGTGTTCAGTTCCGCGGCCGGGAAGCGCGCCGTGCCGACCACCACCGCGGCGGCGCGCAAGCGGGCGCCCGGGCGGCGAGCCCATCCGGAAAAGCCCCAGACCAAGTCGCGGTGCGGCGGAACGCGGGGAGGCAGGCCGGGATCGAGATGCAGGAGGGTGGCGGACATTCCTCGGCCTTCGGCGGAACCGGCCTCGGCCTTCGGCGGAACCGGTGCGGTGGTGTCGGGGTGGGTGGGGGCGCGCACTCTAACAGCCCTCCGGTGGCGAGGCGAGGACGCTTCGCGATTCCCAAGAAAGCCTGCGTTGTGCTTCTGTCCAGCCGGGCCCGGCCCGAGGGATCACGGAAGAGGATAAGGCAGATGTCCAGCGGCACGTCCATCGGCCGCCGGCTCCCCGCGCGGGCGGGGGTCGCCGTCCGGCTGGAGCCCCTTCTGATCACGGTCCTGGCCATCGCCTACGGCCTGCTGTTCGGCGGGCTGCTTCTGGCACGGACGCCGCCCTTCGCCGGCCAGGACGAGGCCTTCCACTGGCAGCGCGTGCTGCAGATCGCCGATGGGCATCTCCTGGCGGAAACGCTGGGTCCCAACGCCTGGGGCGGGCCGATCGACCGGGCCGGCTATCTCCAGATGCTCTACCACATCGACCGGATACAGAAGCGCGGACCGGTCGATCCCGCGGAGGCCCAGGCCCTGTCCGACCATCTCGCCGCCCAGCCGCGGTCCCTGGAGATGGTGGCCTTCCCCAGCTCGGCCAGCTTCGCGCCGCTCGCCTACCTGCCGCAGGCCGCAGGCGTCGCCGCGGGGCGCGCCGCCGGGCTGGGCCCGCTCGGCCAGATGCAGGCGGGGCGCGTCAGCAATGTCGCCGTCTACGCCCTGATGGTCGCCACGATACTGCGGGCGCTTCCGGGGGGGCGGGTTGCCGTCCTGGCCCTCGCCCTGTCGCCGGTGGCCCTGCAAAGCGCCTGCTCGCTGAGCGCCGATCCCCTGAACCTGACCTTGCCCATCCTGATGCTGGCCCTGGTCTGGCGCCTGCGCGAGCGCGGCGCGCCGCTCGGCTGGGGGGGCTGGGCCGGGCTGGTCGCCCTGTCGGCGGCGTTGGGCCTGCTCAAGCTCACCATGGCGCCCTTCGCCGGAGCGGTTCTCTACCTGCCCACGGCGGTCGCCGGGGGCTCCTGGCGGTCGCGCCTTGGGCTGGGCGGCCTGTGCCTCGCCGTCGCGCTGGGCGTCGCCGTGCTGTGGAACGCCGCCTATCCCTTTGTCCCGGGCCCCTACTGGGGCACCGCCGCCGATCCGGCGGCGCAACTCGCCGGCCTGCGCGCCGACCCTCTGGACAGCCTGCGGGTGTTCGCCACCACGGTGCGCGACTGGGCGGTGATGTGGTGGCGCGACGGCTACGGGCGCTACGGCGGCCATCCCCAGCCCTGGCACGGCTACGCGTCCGACCGTTGGGTGCTGCCGGCCTTCTGGGTTCTGCTGGCCCTGTCCCTGTGCGACGGCGCGCGGCGGCGCGACCTCGGCTTCGCGGCCGGCTGCCTGATTCCGGCGCCGGGCTACGCGCTGCTCCTTCTGGTGGCCTTCTGGGTCGGCTACACGCCGGTCGGCGCCGCCACCGTGGATGGTGTCCAGGGGCGCTACTTCCTGCCCATGCACGCGCTGGTCCTGCTGGGACTGGCCGCGGCGGCCGGCGCCTGGAGTCCGGCCGGGGCGCGCGGGGGCTTGCGCCTCGCCCTCTTCGCCGCCGCCCTCGCCCTGGGTGGGGCCGTGCTCATGGAGGTTCTGGACGTTTGGCGGAGTCTCTGGCCCGTCGGCGTCTGTTGCGGAGGCTGAGGCGCGCCCGACGGCCGTGGGCCATCGGAAGGGCGGCGGGAAACGGGTGGCCTGCGATGGAGCGCGGCGTCAGCGTGGTTGCCTGTCCGTTGCGTATTCTGCTATTGCGGCTTTACTCCCTCTCCCGGTCGATCCGGGCCCCTTGCAGGTTGTGAGCAGATGCACATCGACTGGAACACCAGCAGCGCCGCGCCCATCGACGCGGTTTGCCCGGCCTGTGCCGACGCCAGCCCGAAGTCCGTCCGCCTGACCGTCCAGTCGGCCGTCCCGCCCAACCCGCTGCTGCCCCTGGCCCTGTGCGGCCACTGCGGCACCGCCTTCTTCCCGACGCTCCAGCAACCGGAATATGAGACCGCGCAGGCGACCGACGCCGCGCTCGCCTTCTACCTGGAGCAGGGGGCCGGCATCGACGTGATGGCCGAGCCGCTGGCCGCCATCGACCCGTCCAAGGTCCGCCGCTACCTGGAGATTGGCTGCGGCTTCGGCTTCTCGCTCGACGTCGCGCGGACCGTCTTCGGCTGGTCGGTCCAGGGCATCGACCCCGGTTTCGCCGCCCGCGCCGGGCGCGACCTGCTGGGGCTGGACATCTCGTCCATCTACCTGCGCACGCCGGCCGACGCCGGGCCCGACCCCTTCGACCTTGTCCTCTGCTCCGAGGTGGTCGAGCACATCTTCGAGCCGCTGGGCTTCCTGTCCATCCTGCGCGGCGTGCTGGCGCCGGGCGGCACGCTGCTGCTGACCACGCCCAACGCCGGCGCAATCGCACCCGACACCCCCGCTGGCGTCCTGGTGCCGCTGCTCAGCCCCGGCTACCACGTCACGCTCTACAGCCGCGAGGGCTTCGCGGCGCTGCTGCGCCGCGCCGGCTTCACCGCCGTCTCGGTGTCCGAGCACGGGCCGACGCTGCGCGCCACCGCCGCGATGACGGAGGGAACGGCCGACCTGTCGCGCCGGTTCGACCGGGCGCGCTACCTCGACTATCTCGCCGAACGGTCGAGGACCGTCGCCGCCGACACCCCGCTCGGCCTCGGCCTGCGCTACCGCCGCTTCAAGGAGCTGACCCACGCCGGCCGCTTCGCCGAGGCGCGCGAGGCGGCGGTTCCGGTGCTCGAGGCCTGCCGGGCGCGCTGGGGCCTGGAACTGGACAAGCCGGACGCCCTGCCGTCGATGGCCGACTGGCCGGCCGACATCGCGGGCTTCCACGACCGCGCTCCCTTCAGCCTGTGCGGCATCCTCTACTGCCTGGGCATGGCGGCCTGGCTGCACGACGACGACCGCGAGCGGGCGCGCCTCTGCTTCCAGGCGGCGGGCGAGGCCGGCGAGCGGGCGCGCGCCGCCCTGCAGGCGGCCGGCGCCGACGACGGCGAGACCGACGACCTCGCCTGGCGCGCCCGCGGCCACGCCGCCGGCATCCTGGCCTGGAGCAACCCGCTTGCCGCCGCCACCGGCATCGAACGCCTGTCGCGTGAGCCCAGCTCGATCCTGGGCGAGCGCATGCCGCCCGCCATCCTGACCGGCCTGCGCCGGCAGACCTTCATCGATCTGGTCAACCTGGGCCATTACGCCGCCGCCGACCGCCTCGCCCGGGACGTCGAGGACGACCTTTCGCAGTGGGGAGCGGCGGAGACGGCCTCGGCGGCCTTTGCGCTTGCCATTCTGTCCCTCAACCATCGCAAGGCGCTCAAGACGGCCGCCGGATGGTTCGCCAAGGCGGCCGAGGCGAGCCGCGAGCCGGCTACCCCGCTGCTGTGGCCGGCGCTCTACCATCAGGCCGAGGCCCTGGCCGCCGCCGGGCAGAAGCCCCAGGCGGCCGAGGCGCTGCGTGGCCTCCTCTCCCCCGCCCCGGGCCTGCCGGCGGTGCCGGACGATCTGCGCGACCGTGCCGGGGCGTTGGCCCGCTCCCAGCGGCTTCCCGTTTGACCGCGCTCCCGTTTTTGACCGCGCCAAGGATGGCACCGTCCCGATGACAAGCATTCTGGCCCGTCTTCTTACGCGCGTGCGCATCGGCTTTTTCTGGATGATCGCCCAGATCAAGCTGCTGGGGGGCTATTTCTCTTACGGCGCCAGTTTCTTCCGCAAGGAAAGCTATGTGCACGAACGTTGGGACGGGCACCGGCCTTTGGCTGGCGCGCGCCGGGTGGTGGTGTTCGTCCATTACGACCGGCAGGGCGTGGTCCACGACTTCGTACGGCATTACCTGCGCCAGCTCCACGACATCGGCTTCGCCATCGTCTTCGTGAGCAACGCGCCGCGCCTGATGCAGGTGGAGGCCTTGCAGGAGATCTGTGCCCTGGTCATCCGGCGCGACAACGTCGGCTACGACTTCGGCGCCTACAAGGAAGGCATCGCGGCCGTTCCGGATCTGGGCGCTCTGGACATGCTGCTGCTCGCCAACGACAGCGTCTACGGCCCCTTGTACCATCTGGGCAGCCTGCTGGACCGGATGGGCCCGGAGGAGGCCGATGTCTGGGGGGCGTCCGACAGCTGGGAGCGCTCCTTCCATCTGCAGAGCTATTTCCTGCTGTTCCACAAGGCGGCCCTGACCGCGCCGGCCTTCGCCGCCTTCTGGCGGCAGCTGCGCTACGTCCAGTCCAAGACGTGGATCGTGCGCAAGTACGAGATCGGGCTGACCCGCGCGCTGCGCCGGTCCGGACTGCATTGCCGGGCCGCCTTCCCGTACCGGCAGGCCGCCGCCGCCCTGATCGAGGCGGTGGTGGAGGGCAACGTCACCGGCGACGCGTTGCAGGACCCGGTGCGCAAGCGGTTCATCCAGCAGGTCTTCCACACGATCAACGCCGGCGTTCCGCTGAACGGGACGCACTTCTTCTGGGATTACCTGATCGCCCGCATGGAGTTCCCATTCATCAAGCGCGACCTGCTGCAGAAGAACCCGGCGCACATCCCGCTGCTGAACTATTGGGAACGGGTGGTCCGCAGTTCCACCGATTACGACACCGACCTCATCCTGCGCCATCTGGAGATGTCTCTGAAGAACCGCAGCGTTTGACGCGGTGCCGACGCCAAGCGGGGCGCTGAAAGGAGAACCCACTTTGGCCAAGTTGACAGGAATCAGAGACCTCTCGTAGTCACAATGGGTTGCTGCCGCACGGCACGTCGGGCGGTGGTCCCTTGCGACGCACACGATCGGCGATCATGACCAACACTTCGCATAACGCCCGCATCTTCCCCGTCATCCTGTCCGGCGGTTCCGGGGTCAGGCTCTGGCCAATGTCGCGGGAACAATATCCCAAGCAGTTCCTGCCGCTGTGCTCGGAGCGCTCCATGCTGCAGGAAACCGCCTTGCGGGTCGCCGACCCGGCGCTTTTCGCGCCGCCGCTGGTCGTCTGCAACCAGGAGCACCGCTTCGTCATCGCCGAACAGATGCGGCAGGTCGGGCCGATGCGCGGCCAGGGCCAGGAAGGCGTGCCGGGCGGGGCGCGGATCGTGCTGGAGCCGGTCGGCCGGAACACCGCCGCCGCCGCCGCCGTCGCGGCCCTGATCGTCGCGGAGCAGGACCCCGACGGACGCCTGCTGCTGCTGCCGGCCGACCATGTCATCCAGGACCAGGCGGCCTTCCTGGAGGCGGTGGGCGTCGCCGCGCGGGCGGCGGACGCCGGCCGGCTCGCCACCTTCGGCATCGTGCCGACCGCGCCGGAGACCGGCTACGGCTACATCCGCCGGGGGCTCCCCCTGGACGGGCACAAGGATGCCTACCGCGTCGCGGCCTTCGTCGAGAAGCCGCCGCGGGCGGAGGCCGAGCGGTACCTGGCCGAGGGGGACGTCTTCTGGAACAGCGGCATGTTCCTGCTGCCCGCGCGCCGCTATCTGGAGGAGCTGGAGCACTGGGAGCCGGCCGTGCTCGCCGCCTGCCGCGCCGCGCTCGCCGCGGGGCGCGCCGATCTCGACTTCTTCCGGCTGGAGGAGGAATCCTTCGCCGCCGCCCCGTCCATCTCCATCGACCATGCCGTGATGGAGCGCACCGACGCGGCCGCCGTGGTGCCCTGCGCCATTGGCTGGACCGACGTCGGCGCCTGGTCGGCGCTGTGGGACATCGGCGCCAAGGACGAGGACGGCAACGTTTGCCACGGCGATGCGATCGCTTGGGACAGCCGCGGCTGCTATGTCCGCAGCGAAGACGGCGCGCTCGTCGCCCTGCTCGGCATGGAGGACGCCGTGGTTGTCGCCACCGAGGACGCTGTCCTGGTTGCTGCGAAGGACCGGGCGCAGGACATCAAGCCGCTGGTCGAGCATCTGAAGGCGCAGGGCCGCGACGAACCGCGCCAGCATCGCCGCGTCCATCGGCCCTGGGGCTATTACCAGTCGCTGCACGCCGGCGACCGCTTCCAGGTGAAGCGGCTGACGGTGGCCCCCGGCGCCCGCCTGTCGCTCCAGAAGCACTATCACCGCGCCGAGCATTGGGTCGTGGTGAACGGCACGGCCCTGGTCACCCGTGGCGAGGAGCAGATCCTGCTGCGCGAGAACGAGTCCGTCTACATTCCGCTGGGCACGATGCACCGGCTGGAAAATCCGGGCAAGGTGCCGCTGAACCTGATCGAGGTGCAGTCCGGCGCCTATCTGGGCGAGGACGACATCGTCCGTGTCGACGATCATTACGGCCGCCCGTGACGGGGGGGCCGTGACGGGGGGCCGTGAGGGCAGGGCTGTGAGGAGGTGGTTGCCGCGGTTCGCGCCGCGCTCAAATTTTGCATCGATTTTTTGACGTCGGGACGCCATAGGATGGGCCTCCGCCACGGAAAATCCGTCAAGAAGCCCGCCGCATGCCCCCGACACCGATCAGCCTGCCCGACGGCGCCGTCATCCTGTCCCTGATGTCGCCGGGATTCGACGCCGCCTACCCGCGGGTGGTCAACAAGGAGCTGATCCCCCCCGACGTCCTGCAGCCGATGGAATGGGCGTGGACCACGCGGCGTTTCCCGGAGCGCCCGGTCCGCGTCCTGCGCCTGACCGACGTGTGGGTGGCCAAGGAAGGGCTGGTGTTCGACCGTGACGGGACCCTCTACCGCGAGACCATCACCCAGCATTCCATGGGGGAGATCGAGCAGGCCCAGGCCGCGGTGCTGGAGGCGATCGGGCGGGGCGGCCCGGCGGCCGAGCCGGACGCCGGCGGCCCGGTCCTGCTGTGCAAGAAGCGCGGCATCGGCAACTACGGGCATTGGCTGATGGAGATGCTGCCCAAGGCGCAGCTCGTCCACCATCACCTGCCGGAGCTGGAGGCGCGCTTCCTCGTCGCCCACGCGCCGGGCCAGTTGAACGACACAATGGCCTTCTCCCTGTCCATGCTGGGCGTCGACCTGGCCCGGACCATCGTCGCCGACGACACGCCCCGGCGCTTCGCCGACCTGCTGCTGGTGGACGGGCTCAGTGAGCATGGCGGCTACATGTCGCCGCTCGTCCTCGACAGCGTGGAGGCCCTGGCCGCCCGCGTCCCGCCGGCGGGGGCGGAGCGGCTGTTCGTCACCCGCCGGTCGACCGGCTTCCGTCGCGTCGTCGGCGAGGACGATCTGATTGCCCACGCCCAGTCCCGGGGCTACGCGCCGGTCGACCCGGGCGCCCTGACGCTGCCCCAGCAGGTGTCCCTGTTCAAGGGGGCCAGGCGGATCGTCGGCGTCATGGGGGCGGCGATGACCAACATCGCCTTCGCCCCGCCCGGCGCGCGGGTCGTGACCCTGACGCCCGCCGGCATGCCCGACACCTTCTTCTGGTTCATCGCGACGCTGCGCGGCCTCGACTACGCCGAGGTTCGCTGCCCGCAGAGCGGCCCCGTCCTGGGCGTCATGCCCTGGGACACCGACCTGGTCCTGTCCGCCAGGGACCGGGAGCGGATTTTCGCGGATTGAAGCGGGAGCATGATGCGATGACCACGCACGGGGCGTTCGCGTTCTTCATCGAACGCATCGAGGTCGGGACCGAGCTGCGGGTCGAAGGGTGGGCCTTCCACGACCGGCACGGCCTCTGCGGCTTCGACGTGGTCGTCGACCATGGCAACCGCCCGCCCGCCCTCCACGTCCAGCGGGGGATCGGCCGGCGGGACGTCGCCCTGGCCCTCGGCGAGCCGATGGCGGAGCGTTCGGGCTTCGTGGTGGTGGCGGCGCTGCCGCCGGGCACCTCCGCCGTCGCCTTGCGGCTCAGCGCCGGGGCGGAGCGGGAGGCCGTCCCGTTGATGCTGCGCACGGGCCTGTCGCTGCGCAGCTGGGAGGTGGGTTGCGAGCGCGCGGTGCCGGCGGTGGAGCACCGCTTCCTGACCGAGCGCGGCCTGCGCTACGCCGCTGCCCTGCCGGCGCCGCTGACCCGCGCGCGCGCGGCGCTCGGCCTGTTCGGCGGCGCTCCGGGGGCCGGTGCGCCGGCCGCCGCCCCGCTCCCCGCGCCGCTGGCCGCCCCCGTGTCCATCGTCGTGCCGGTCTACGGCGGCAAGGCCTTCCTGACCCCGCTCGTCCACGCGCTGGTGGAGACGGTGGAGCCGCGGCACCGCATCGTGTTCGTCGACGACGGCAACCCGGACCGCAGCATTACGGCTTTCCTGGTGGCGCTCGGCGTCTCGCTCGACCATGTGACGGTCGTGGTCAAGCCGCGCAACGAAGGCTACCTGAAGGCGGTGACCGATGGGATGGAGGTGGCGACCCGCCTCAACCCGGACGGCCACATTGTCCTGCTGAACACCGACGTGGAGGTGCCTGCCGGCTGGCTGGAGCGGCTGGTCGGCCCGATCGAGGCGAGTCCGTCGATCGCCAGCACCACCCCGTTCACGAACGCCGGCACCATCTGCGGCTTCCCCACCATGCCGGAGGACAACCCGCCGTTTCTCGACGCCCCGATCGGGGAGATCGATGCCGCCTTCGCGGCCATGGCCGGGCTGCCGCCGGTCGAGGCGCCGACCGGCGTCGGTTTCTGCATGGCCCTGAACCGTCGAGCGCTGCGGGAAATCGGCTTTTTCGACGGGGCGGCCTTCGGGCGCGGCTACGGCGAGGAGGTGGACTGGTGCCGGCGCGCCATGAGACACGGCTTCACCAACGTGATCGTGCCCGGCCTCTACGTCCACCATCGCCACGGTGGCAGCTTCCCCAGCGCGGAGAAGGCGGCTTTGGTCGAGGCGTCCGGGGCGGTGATCCGGCATCGCTACCCGGAGTTCGACGCGGAGGTGCAGGACTTCATCCGCGCCGACCCGCTGCGCCCCATCCGGGCCGCGGCGGCCGCCTGTGTCCTGGCGATGCGGGGCGCGCCCGGGCGCCCGCGGACGGTGCTGCTGTTCGACCATCCGGGCACGGGCGGGGCCGCCACCTTCCGCGCCAAGGAGGTCGCGCGCCTGCAGGCGCAGGGTCAGTCGGTCCTGCTGGTGCGGCCAACCGCCGAGCCGGTTCTCGGCATGCCCGAAGGCGCGCTGGACATCGAGCTGCTGCACGGGGGCACCGCCTTCCGCTTCCCCGCGAACGACCTTGCCGACCTGGCCGCCCTGGCCTCCGCGCTGCCGCTCTCGGAGATCGTGGTCAATTCCCTGGTCGGCTACGCGGACGTGGACAGGGCCATGGCTTTCGTCCGGACGCTCCGGCAGGGCGGCGATGGGCGGGTCGTGCCGCTGAGGCTGCTGCATCACGACTATTTCCCGGTCTGCCCCTCGTTGAACCTGATCGATTCCGAGGACCGCTACTGCGGCGTGCCGACGCTGGAGCGCTGCCGGACCTGCGCCCCGGCGAACGCGCACACCCGCTGGCGGGAGGGAAGCGCCGTCGATCCCGGATCCGATTCCGGGGCCGATCCTGGGGCCGATCCTGGGGCCGCCGCCATCCCCGGCACGGACTTCGACATGGCCGCCCGCCGCCGGGCGTGGCAGGAGCTGTTCGATCTGGCCGACCGCCACATCGTCTTCTCGCGGAGCGCGCTTGCCGTTCTGCGCCGGGCCTTCACGCTGCCGGACGAGCGGGTACGGATTATCCCTCACTTGGCCGACCATGTGGCCGTGAAGCCCCTGCCTCCGCCGGTTCCGGGGCCGGTCGTCCGCGTCGCCGTTGTCGGCGGCCTCAACGTCGCCAAGGGCGCCGCGATGCTGGCCGGGATGGTGCGGCTGGCGGAGGCGCACCGGCTGCCGGTCCAGTTCGAGCTGTTCGGCAACATCGACCGGCGGCTGGATTCGGCGCATTTCCACGACAACGGCCGCTACGAGCCGGAGCAGCTTCCCAGGCTTCTGGCCGAACGGGGCTGCCACGCGGTCTTCCTGCCGTCGATCTGGCCGGAAACCTACTGCTACGTGCTGGATGAGATGGTCGGGCTGGGCCTGCCGGTCGGCGCCTTCGACATCGGCGCACCGGCCGAGCGGCTGCGCCATTGGCCGAACGGTTTCATCGTGTCGCCGATCGCACCGGAGGCGGCCCTGTCCGCCTTGCTGCGCGTGAAAGGCCTGCGGTGACCTTTTGCAGGCCGATGCCATGACTTGCCGGCATCATGCCGCTTCTCCGCTCATCCGCCGGGAATGTTTCTGGATTTTAACAATACTCATGAACTGTTTTATTGAATTTTTTACCTTTATGCCGGATGGTGCCGGTGCCTAGGGCACTTGGCGTAACTAGGTTATGACAAAGGCTATTATGACTGGGGAAGCCGGAGACGGGGCGTGCAAGAACGCTTCTTCGCATGTTCGCGGTGAAGGAAGCCAATCCCCCTTCGTCACCATCCCCAGGCGTCCACACATCCTTCGCATGCTTCCGAAACGCCGGAGCCCCGACCGAAAACGGCGGGCTGCTGTAATAACTTTTGGTAGGCCCGATTGTGGGCTTTGAGAAATTCAAAAATACAGAAAGTATATTGGAAGAAGTTCTTCATTTCCAAATAAGGCCATGTATGGCTGAAAATTGAAAAGCACGAGAGCCAAGAGTCGAGGCGGGAAAATTTAAGGAGAGTGTGCTATGAAAGCGGTTATATTGGCGGGCGGTCTGGGTACGAGAATATCTGAAGAAACGGCAACCCGGCCGAAGCCTATGGTCGAGATTGGTGGCCGCCCTATACTTTGGCACATTATGAAGATGTACTCATCCCATGGCATCAACGAGTTTGTTGTCTGTCTGGGATACAAAGGATATTTCATTAAAGAGTATTTTGCGAACTATTTTCTGCACATGTCTGACGTGACCTTCGACATGCGCGCGAACGGCATGGAGATTCATCAGAACTACGCCGAGCCGTGGCGCGTCACGCTGGTCGACACGGGCGAGGAGACGATGATCGGCGGGCGCATCAAGCGCATCCTGCCCTACGTCGAGGCCGACGAGGCGTTTTGCCTGACCTACGGCGACGGCGTGGGCGACGTCGACATCCGGGCCGGCATCGACCTGCACAAGCGCGAAGGGCGCCTGGCCACGGTCACGGCCGTGCAGCCTCCCGGCCGCTTCGGCTCGCTGCGCTACGAGGGGACGCGGGTCATCGCCTTCGAGGAGAAGCCCCTGGGCGACGGCGGCTGGATCAACGGCGGCTTCTTCGTCCTGTCGCCGCAGGTCGGCCGCTACATCGACGGCGACGCGACCGTCTGGGAGCGCGAGCCGCTGGAACACCTCGCCAAGGACAACGAGCTCAGCGTCTACTTCCACCACGGCTTCTGGCAGCCGATGGACACGCTGCGCGACAAGCGGTACCTGGAAGATCTCTGGAACGGCGGCAATCCTCCCTGGAAAAGCTGGTAAGCCATCCGCTTCCCGCCCGATCAGCCCCACGCCCCGCCTTCGACTGTAGAGACGCACGATGAAGATCCTGATCACCGGCAACATGGGCTACGTCGGCCCGGTGCTGACCCGTTACCTGCGCGCCCGGTATCCCCACGCCGTCATCATCGGCTACGATTCCGGCTTCTTCGGCCATTGCCTGACCGGCGCGGGCCTTCTCCCGGAGGCGCAGGCCGACGTTCAGCATTTCGGTGATGCCCGTCTCCTGCCGAAGTCGCTGCTGGAGGGCGTCGACGCGGTCGTGCAGCTGGCGGCCGTGTCGAACGACCCGATGGGCAACCGCTACGAAGCGGTGACCGACGACATCAATCACCGGGCCGCCGTGCGCACGGCCGAACTGGCGCGCGACGCCGGCGTGAAGAACTACGTCTTCGCGTCGAGCTGCAGCATGTACGGCGCGGCCGAGGGCGGCCCGCGCCGCGAGACGGACCAGCTCAACCCGCTGACCGCCTACGCGCGCTCCAAGGTGGCGACCGAGCGGGGGCTGCAGACCATTGATCTCGGCGGCATGGTGTCCACGGCCCTGCGCTTCGCCACCGCCTGCGGCATGTCGCCGCGCACCCGCCTCGACCTCGTGCTGAACGACTTCGTGGCCTGCGCCCTGGCGGCCGGCGAGATCACCGTGCTGAGCGACGGTACCCCCTGGCGCCCGCTGATCCATGTCGAGGACATGGCGCGCGCGATCGACTGGGCGATCCATCGCGAGGCCGGCAACGGGGGCCAGTTCCTGGCCGTCAACACCGGCTGCAACGAGTGGAACTATCAGGTCCGCGATCTGGCCGGCGCCGTCGCCGAGGCGATTCCGGGCACCCGCGTCAGCATCAACACCGATGCTCCGCCGGACAAGCGCTCCTACAGCGTCGACTTCTCGCTGTACCGGGAGCTGGCGCCCGGCCACCAGCCGCAGGTGTCGCTTGCCGAGGCCATCCTCGGCCTGAAGAACGGGCTGGAGGGCATGAACTTCCGCGACGCGTCCTTCCGCAACTCGCAGTTCATGCGCCTGAAGGTGCTGGAGCGCCACATGGAGGAGGGCCGCCTCGGCGAAGACCTCCACTGGATCCGCTGAGCCACGGGAGCCGACGCGATGAAGTTCCACAAGACCCCCCTGCACGGCGCCCACCTGATCGAGCTGGAGAAGCGCGGCGACGACCGTGGCTTCTTCGCCCGCTTCTTCTGCGAGCGCGAGTTCGCCGAAGCCGGGCTGTGCACCCGCTTCGTGCAGATCAACAACTCGCTCAGCGCCAAGGCGGGCACGCTGCGCGGCCTGCACTACCAGCTCACCCCCGACGCGGAGGTGAAGGTGGTGCGCTGCCTGAAGGGCGCGCTCTACGACGTGCTCCTCGACCTGCGGCCCGACTCCCCGACCTACGGCAAGTGGTTCGGGGCCGAGCTGAACGAGGAGAACCGGCTGATGATGTACGTGCCGCAGGGCTTCGCGCACGGCTTCATCACGCTGACCGACAACACCGAGGCGCTCTATCTGGTCAGCGCCTTCTACGGTCCGGACAACGAGCGGGGCGTGCGGTACAACGACCCGCGCTTCGGCGTGGAATGGCCGATCGCGCCGACCGAGATTTCGGACAAGGATCGCAACTGGCGCGATTTTGATCCGGAATGGCACGGCGTGGAGCGCCTGCGGGGGCTGGTATGAAGATCCTCCTGACGGGCGCCAGCTCCTTTACGGGCTATTGGATCGCCCGGGCGCTGCATCAGGCCGGCCACCATGTTGTCGCCACCCTCCGCGGCGCGCCGGAGGGGTACGACGGCGTGCGCGGCGAGCGGGTGCGCCGCCTGGGCGGGGTCGCGGAGATCGTGCCCGACTGCGTGTTCGGCGAAGCGCGGTTCCTTGATCTCGTGCAGGCCGGCGGATGGGATCTGCTGTGCCATCACGCGGCCAACGTCACCAACTACCGCAGCCCGGATTTCGACGCGGCCGGTGCCCTTGCCGAGAACACCCGCAACCTGCCGGTCCTCCTGCGCCGGCTGGCCGACCAGGGGTCCCGCGGAGTCGTCCTGACGGGAAGCGTGTTCGAGCAGGACGAAGGAGCCGGCACGCAGCCCCTGCACGCCTTCTCCCCCTACGGCCTGTCCAAGGGCCTGACCGACCAGACCTTCCGGTACTGGACGGCGGCCGTCGGCATGCCGATGGGAAAGTTCGTCATTCCGAACCCCTTCGGCCCGTTCGAGGAGCCGCGCTTCTGCGCCTATCTGCTGAAGTGCTGGAGCAAGGGCGAAACGGCTTCGGTGAAGACGCCTCTCTACGCCCGGGACAACATCCACGTCGATCTGCTCGCCTTGTCCTATGCGGCCTTCTGCGCGGAGCTGCCGGAGTCTCCGGGCTTCTACCGCAGGAACGTCAGCGGCTATGTCGAGAGCCAGGGAGCCTTCGCGGTGCGCTACGCCGCGGAGTTGCGGCCGCGCGTCGGTCTCGATTGCCGGGTGGAGTTGATGGAACAGACCGACTTCAGCGAGCCGATGGTCCGGATCAACACCGACCGGGTGGACGCCGCGGCGCTCGGCTGGTCGGAGAGGGACGCCTGGGACGCCATCGCGGCTTATTGCCGGGAGTTTGGCCTGCTGGCTTGAACATGCGCTCGATGCTTGCCTTTCGCAGGGTATCTGAGGCTGTTCTTCGCCGAACACCATCATGACAGACGCTGGGGTCGCGGACGTTCATGAAACTCGTCAAGCCGGTCATAGCCGCGGATGCGGCGGCATCGCGCATCGCGGCGCTTCAGGCCGAACTGGACGAGGCGAAGGCCCAGCGCACGGCGTCTGAGAGCCGGCTGGCCGACGAGCGCCGCCGGGCCATGGACATGGTCGCCGAGACCACCGGCCGCGCGCGGCGGGAGGCGGCGGCCGTTCGTTCGGTGCAGGCGGCGGCAGCGCTTCGCTTCACCCTGGCGGCTCCGCCGGCCCCGCCGTCGGCGGGAGAGGCGGCCCTGATGGACTGGATCGCCGTGTCGGGCCTGTTCGACGAGGCCCATTACGGCGGCCTCTTCCGGCAGCATGGCCTGCCGCCGCCGAACGACGCGCTTCTCCATTTCGTGCGGTTCGGGCTCGCCCTGGGGCTCGATCCGTCGCCGTTGTTCGACACGGCCTTCTACATCCGCCGGAACCCGGACGTGGACCTTTCGGCCTGTCCGGCTTTCGTGCATTTCCTGGCCGTCGGCGGGTTCGAGGGGCGGGACCCCAACCCGATGTTCGACGTGCGCTTTTATCTGGGAATGGATCCCGGATTGGCGGAGCGCGCGAATCCGCTGTTTCCCCAGGCCGCCTGCGTTCTGCAAAGCGAGGCCGTGGCCCGGCGGTACAACCCTCTCATCCATTACGTTCGCGAGGGCGCGGCCGAGGGCCGCGCGCCCTCGCCCTATTTCGACGGCCGCTTCTACACGGACAGCTATCCGGACGCAGCCCCGGGCGTGAACCCGCTCGCTCATTTCCTGGCGGTCGGCCTTGCGCAGGGATGCCAGCCCAACCCGCTGTTCGACGTTCGCTATTATCTGGAACGCCACGCCGACGCCCGTGCGTCCGGCCTCAATCCGGTCGAGCATTACGTCGAGATCGGAACCGCCAAGGGCTGCAAGCCGCATCCCTATTTCGACACGGCCTTCTACCTCGACGCCCATCGGGATGTCGGCGATGCCGGCGTGAATCCGCTGGCGCATTTCCTGACGAACGGACGGGCCGAGGGCCGGTCGCCCAATCCGCTGTTCGACCCGGCCTTCTACCGGTCCTCGGCATCGGCCGACCTGCCGCCCGGGACCGATCCGCTCGACCATTACATGCGGCGCGGCGCGGGGGAGCGGCTCCGGCCGCACGCCGACTTCGATCCGGCCTACTATCTGGACGCCAACGCGGACGTGCGCGAGGGGGGATGCGATCCGCTGGCGCATTTCCTGGACTATGGCGTGTTCGAAGACCGCCGCCCGAACGCCGGTTTCGACCCCGGGGCTTACCGCAACCTGCACCCGGAGCTGCGCGGCTCCGCCGAACCGCCCTTCCTCCATTTCCTGCGCCACCGCGGGCGTTCCGGCGGAACCGCCGGGACGGAAGGCTTCGCGGATCTGCCATGGTGTCACGATGGTCCGGCAGGGACGGCGGCCGGGCTCGGGCGGAAGCCTTTCCGGGTCCTGTTCGTCACCCACATCGCCAACCGGACCGGCGCGCCGCTGTGCATCCTGCGCCTGCTCGAACAGCTTGCCACGCGGCCGGACCTGGACTGCCGGGTCCTGGTGAACGAGGACGGCGATCTGACGCCGCAGTTCGCCGCGCTGGTTCCGACCTTGCGGATCGCGGACGTCGCGGCCGGCGGCGGCGGCGGCGGCGGCGCGCGGGCGGCGGCCATCGATCGTGTGGCCCGGCTGTTCCGCGAGGATTCGACCCGTTGTCTGGTCGTCGTCAACACGGCGGCCTGCGCGGAGTACGCCGAGATGTTCGGACGCTGGGGCGTGCCGGTTCTGGCGTGGCTGCACGAACTGCCGACCTCGATCGAAGCCTTCCTGGACGGGGCTGCGACCGTGGCGCGGATCGACCGGGCGGCGAGCCGAATCCTATGCCCCTCCGAGTGCGTGCGCGACGCGCTGGTCTCCCATTACGCGCTCGATCCCGGCAAGGTCGTGGCGATCCGCAACGGCACCGAGCGTCCGCCGGCCGGTCTCGACCGCACCGCCGCCCGCCGGCGGGTGAGGGAGGAGTTCCGGCTTCCACCCGACGCCCGGATCGTCCTGGGCTGCGGCACGGTGGACATGCGCAAGGGCGCGGACCTGTTCGTCCTTGCCGCCCATTCCCTGCTGTCGGCCGACGCCGGGCGCGCGTCGGACACCTGGTTCGTCTGGGTCGGCGACGGCTACGACGGGCGCTTCCGCCGCTGGCTGGAGCATGACGCGGTCCGCCTGGGCGTTGCCGACCGCGTCATCCTGGCCGGGCCGCGGGCCGAGCCGGCACCTTACTTCGCCGCCGCCGATGCGTTCGCGCTCACCTCGCGGGAGGACCCGTTCCCCATGGTGAACATGGAGGCCCTGTCGCACGGGCTTCCGGTCGTTGCCTTCGAGGGAGCCGGCGGGGCCGTGGAGATGCTGGGCGACGGGCAGGGCGTCGTCGTCCCCTACGCGGACGCGCGCGCGATGGCCGTGGCCCTGGGCCGGCTCCTCGCCGATCCGGCGGCCACGCGGCGCCGGGGGGAGATCACGGCGGCGCGGATCGCCCGTGACTGCGGCTGGGACCGGTACGCCGCCCGTTTCGAGGAGCTGCTGGCGCAGGCCTTCCATTACCGCCAACAGCGGACGCTGACGGTTTCCGTCATCATCCCGAACTACAATTACGCCGCCTATCTGCCGCAGCGGATCGAAAGCATCCTGAAGCAGACCCGGCTTCCCGACGAGATCGTCTTCATCGACAACCGGTCCGAGGACGACAGCGTGGCGATCGCGCGCCGCTACGCCGCCGTCTCTCCGGTGCCGTTCCGCGTCGTCGTCAACGAACAGAACAACGGCAGCACCTTCCGGCAATGGCTGCGCGGTTTCTCCCTGGTGTCCGGAGACCTCGTGTGGATTGCGGAATCCGACGATTGGTGCGAGCCGGATTTTCTGGAGCGCGTGGTTCCGGAATTCTACGACGACGCGGTGAAGCTGGCCTTTGCGCAGTCGGACATCGCCGGCCCGAACGGGGAGATCTACGCCCCGGACTATCACGGCTACACGGACGAGCTTTCCCCGACGCACTGGCGCGGCTGGTACTGCGTGCCGGCGGAGGAGGAGGTGGCTCTGGCGCTGAGCCAGAAGAACAGCATTCCCAACGCCAGTGCGGTCGTCTTCCGCCGGCCCGATCCCGGCGCGGTGGAGGCGAAGCTCCTGGAATACCGCCTGTGCGGGGATTGGTGGTTCTACGCGCACACCATCCAGGGCGGCCGGATCGCCTTCGTCCCGCAGGTCCTGAACCATCACCGCCGCCATCCGAAGACGGTCACGCACAACATCGAAAAGGAAGACCGGGCGATCGGCGAGGCCCTGGCCGTCAAGCGGGAGCTGTTCCACACCTTCCGGGTGCCGGCGCAGGCCAAGTGCCGCAGCGTCGCCTGGTCGGCCTACGAGTACGACCGGCTGACCCGGCAGCATGACCTCCGGCGGCCGGGGATGTTCGAGAACCCCGCCTTCGCGTCCGTCCTGTCGGACCTCCACCGCAGCATCCACCCGGACGGTTCCGCGCGGCGGCTGCGCATTCTGACCGTGCTTCCCGACGCCGAGGTGGGGGGCGGGCAGACCGCCGCGATCCGCTTGGCCAACGCCCTGGCCGGAGCGCACGACAGCTTCATCGTCAACGCCCGCCCGGCGCTCTGCGACCCCGATGTCACCGGGCTGGTGAGCGACCGCGTCCTGCCATTGGAAGGCACGCTGGGGATGACGGAGTGGGCCGCCCGGCACGACCATGGCCACAATCCCAACCAACTGGCCGAGGGGCCCGACCGCATCCGCCTGCTGCGCGACCTGATCGCGTTCCATCGGATCGACGTCGTGCTGTCCCATGTCTGGTGGGCCGACCGCTTGGCCCATGCCGTCACCCGTGGCCTCGGCGTCCCCTGGTTCCTGCGGATGCACGGCTGCTACGAGGGGCTGATGACCCATCCGGACTGGGACCCGGAGTTCCACGGCCTGGTGCCGTCTCTGCTGCAATCGGCTTCCGGAATCATCTACTCCACGACGCGCAACCTCCAGGTTTTCAGCCAATACGGCCTGCCGGTGCCAAAGGCGACCGTGCAGCTCTTCAACGGCTTCGATCCGGCGGAAGTGCCCAAGGCGCCCCGGACCCGGCTGCGGCGGGCCGCGGACGAGTTCGTGTTCTGCCTCTGCTCGCGCGCCATTCCGGAAAAGGGCTGGGAGGAGGCGATCGAGGCCGTGGCCGGCATCAACGCCCTGCCGCCCGCGCAACGCGGCGGGAAGCGCGCCCGTCTCGTGCTGGTCGGCGGCGGCCCGTACGCCGACGAGCTGGCCGAGCGCTTCGCCGGGCTGGACGCCGTCGATTTCCTCGGCCAGATGCCCCGCGTGGTGGAGGTGGTGGCGCAGTGCGACGCCGGGCTGCTGCCCAGCCGCTTCCTGTCGGAATCCCTGCCGTCCACCATCATCGAGTATTTCGCCTGCGGCATTCCTGCGGTCACGACGGACAACGGCTCGATCGCGGAGATGGTGTCGGCCGATGGGCGCGCCGCCGCCCTGGTGCTGCCGTTGCGCGGGGTGCTGTCGTTCCAGGCCGGCGATCTCGCGGGATTGATGCTGCGCTACATGACGGAACCCGGTCTCTACGCCGAACACAAAGCCAACGCGCGCTATGTGTTCGACAAGCTGTTCGATGCAAGTCGTGTGGCGGGTGAATACTTGCGGATCATGGAAGAGACATTGCGGAAGAACAAGAAGCTCGTCATGCTTCTTACGGTCTGAGGACGGCGAAGATGAAGCGTGCGCGCTGGATGCGGGCAGTGGACCGTGGCGATCCCGAACGCGGGGATGCCGGGACCGGAAAAGGTGCTCCATGACGGCCGTGCTGGTGACGGGCGGCGCCGGCTATGTCGGCAGCCACGCCTGCAAGGCCCTGGCGGCGGCCGGCTTCCTGCCGGTGACCTTCGACAGCCTGGAGCATGGCCGTCGCGACGCGGTTCGCTGGGGGCCGCTGCTGCAGGGCGATCTCGCCGACCGCGCCGCGCTCGACCGGGCCTTTGCCGAACATCAACCCGTGGCTGTGCTTCATTTCGCCGCATACGCTTATGTCGGGGAGTCGGTGGCCAAGCCGTTGCGCTATTACCGGAACAACGTGGCGGGGACGCTGACGCTGCTTGAAGCCATGGCCGCGGCGGAGGTCGGGATGCTGGTCTTCTCCAGCACCTGCGCCACTTATGGCGCGCCTCGGGTGACCCCCATTCCGGAGGATCACCCTCAGCAGCCGGTGAATCCGTACGGGGCCAGCAAGCTGATGGTGGAGCGGATGATCATGGACGTCGGTGCCGCCTCCGGCCTGCGTGCCGTGATCCTGCGCTACTTCAACGCCGCCGGCGCCGATCCGGAGGGTGAGATCGGAGAGAACCACGATCCGGAAACCCATCTGATTCCCCTGGCCCTGGATGCCGCGCTGGGCCGCATTCCGCATCTGACGGTCAACGGCGACGACTACGACACCCCGGACGGCACCTGCGTGCGCGACTACATCCACGTTTCCGATCTGGCGGACGCCCATGTCCGGGCGCTGCGCCATCTGCTCGACGGCGGCGACAGCGTGGCGCTGAACCTGGGCAACGGCCAGGGGTTCTCGATCCGACAGGTGGCCGATGCGGCCGAGCGTGTCACCGGCCGGCGGGTGCCGTTGACGGTGGGGCCGCGGCGGCCGGGTGATCCGCCGGTTCTGGTGGGCGATGCCAGGAAAGCCCGCGCCTTGCTGAAATGGCGACCGCAGCGCGATGACCTCGACGTGCAAATCGCCGATGCGTGGCGGTGGCGACAACGGGAGTACACAGTCAGTCAGGAAGCGGTCCGGTGCCGGTCACCCGACGGCAAGGAGACAGGAGCGGAGAAAAAATAATGTCTCCGATTCTGGACTTGTCAGAACGGGCCGGACCACGTAATCCATTCGGTCGTTCCTCTTACTACTTTGCGCCTGGGGCGGTTTTCCGGCCTTTGGGACGTGTCGTGTTTGCTCGGCCGGAAGAGCGGCTTTAGAAAGTTGGATCGCCCCTATGGACGCAACAAAGAGTCTCCGAATGATGCAAGCCACGTCGAATGAAGTCGATCTGAGGGGACGCTTTGAAGGTTTCTCCGGTGTCTTCGCCACTGGTTGGGCAAGCTGGGGAGAGGGCTGCGAAGACCATGCGAGGGTGGTCGTCCATATAGACGGGCAGACGATCGCCCAGAGCATCGCCAACTGCCACTTCCCGTATCTCGGCAACGGCCCGGAAGCCCACACGGGCTTCCGCATCCCGCTGCCCGGCCGGTTCTTCAGCGGCGCCGCGCACAAGGTCGAGGTGTTCGCCGTCCAGGAAGACGGCGTGCTGGCCCCGTTGCCGGGAGGCCCCTATTTCCTGGGCAAGGACCAGTTCGACGGATTCTTCGACTACATCAAGGATGGGGCGGCAGAGGGCTGGTGCTGCCCGCGCTCCTTCACGGACCCGTGCCGCGTCGACTTGTACGTGGATGGCGTGCCGAGCGGCAGCGCGACGGCGGACCATCCCCGCGCCGACCTCGCCTCGACGGGCATCCACATCAGGAATTCCGCCTACTCGATTCCGCTGCCCCCGATCTGCGTCGACGGCCGTCCGCACACGATCGAGGTGCGCTGCAACGGGGTCCCGCTTCACGGTTCGCCGAGGACCTACCAGGCGGACTACCGCGGATTCATCGATTCCGTGGACTTCCATAAGATTTCCGGCTGGATCATCAACAAGACCCCTGGGTCCGGGCCGGTGAAGCTTGATGTCTCCGCCAACGAGAAGACCTTCACGGTTCTGGCCGATGGCGTCAGGACCGATCTTTTCGACGAGTACGGCAGCACCCGCCACGGCTTCCACCTGGACATCTCAAGGGAGAATCTGGGAAGCGATGTCCTGAGCATCGCGGTCAAGCTGCATGGCGTGGATGTCCCGCTGACCAAAGCGCCGCTGACGTTCTACTCGGCGCGGGGCCTGGACAGCATGAAGGCCCGCTTCATCGATGCCATCATGGGGACGTGCCCCTCGGTGCCGGGGAGCGGCGGCGTCGATCTCTCCATCCTCCACTCCTCGCTGCACAATCTCCCGGCCATATTGGGGGTTCCGCGGGAGAGCTACTGGAACGACGATCAGACGATCTACGGCCCGGAGCGTCAGCTCCATGTCCTGGAGACCGTCCATTCGCCGACCCGCGGGATGCCGGTCACCATGGCGGTGCTCGTCGACGAGAAAACGGCCGATGCAATCGACTTCGGCGCGTTCCTGGCCTCCCTGAAGGCCTTCACGCTTCCGGGGCTCGATGTCGCGGTTGTCAGAACGGGAACGGTGGGCACGGAAATCAACGACTTCATCAAGCGGCTGTACGAGGCCGGTGTCCCGTGCCTTGCGGAATCCGCCTTCGTCCGCCTGTTCATGCAGGCCCCCGCCGCGTTCGTCGAGGGGCGTGGGGAAAAGAGCCTGCGGGGCTTGATGATCGTCCCCGCCGACAGTGTTCCCTCGCCCGAGGCCGTTCGCGTGTGGTGCCGGCAGTTCGAAGCCCATCCGGCCTTGACTTCCCTGTCGTTGCTGACCCTGTCCGACGCCCAGGCGTTTGCGCCGAAGGGCCGGGGTCCGAAGGCGGCCGCGGCGATCCGCCGGAACCTGGGGATTGACCTGGAAGCCGGCCCGGCGGTGACCGCGGCGGCGCAGCCGAGGCTGGCCTTCCTGAAGGCGCCCCGAACCGCATTCACCTTGTTGCGGTCGGCTCCCCTTCTCGACGCGGCCCCGGCGGAGGATGAGGACGAACTCTCCCTTGCCGATTTCCTCGATCTCTGGCTCGGCACCCTGTCCGACAGCGAGAACCTGCACGGGCTGAGCGACGCCGTCTGCGTGCCGAGCGGCGTCCCGGCCCTGCGGAAGACGGATTTCCTCTCCTCCAAGGATCATGCGCTTTGCCGGTCGATGGCTGAAGCGGTCGCCGTTGATCTGCTGTTGCGGGATGGGCGTCCCACCGTCCTTCATGTGATGCACAACCTCGACGGGGGGATTCTGCGGCATTGCAGGGACGTGGCCGAGATGCTGGAGGAGGCGGGGGTGCGCTCCCTGTTCTTCAGGCCCGTCCATGGCGGGCTGGCCGATCTGTACGATCCGGTGTCCGGGCTTGGCCGCCGCGTCGCCTTCAGCGAAACCGAGGATGGCCTGACCGAGGTCGCCCGGAACCTGAACATCCGTTCCGTCCACATCCACCATGTCATCAATCATGTGGACGCAGTGTGGAAGATCGCGGAACGGCTGGGCGTCCCCTACGATGTGACGATTCACGACTATTACTGGGTCTGCCCGCGCGTGACCCTGATCGACGACAGCGGGCAATATTGCGGCGAGCCGTCGGCCTCCTCGTGCAACCGGTGCGTCGCGATGTCCGGCTGCTATGACAACGTTCAGGACAGCTACGATGAACTGGGCGGAACCGTATCGGCGTGGCGCCGGCACCATGGCGCTCTGCTCGCGGGGGCGCGGACGGTCCTCGTGCCGTCCGGCGACGTCCTGGAACGGATGAAGCGGTACGTTCCGGAAGCAAATCTCCACGTCCTGACCCATGCGGAAGCCGTTCCGTCCACCGTCCACGTCCGCCGGGGCGCCGCGTCCAGCCGGATCGGCGTCGCGGTTATCGGCGGCATCGGCCCGCACAAGGGGTTCGAGCACCTGATCCGGCTTGCTCGTTGGTCCGACCGGCGCAACCTCAATCTTCACTTCTATGTCGTCGGCACGGTTCCCGACACGTCGAAGTTCGATGGGCTGGGCAACATCACCTTCACCGGCGGCTACAAGCAGGCGGAGCTTCCGGAACGGCTGGCCGCGCTGGACTGCCAACTCGCCCTGTTCCTCAGCGTCTGGCCGGAAACCTACTGCTACACCCTGTCGGAGGCCCTCGCCGCGGGGTTGACGCCGGTAAGCTATGACCTGGGGGCGGTGGGCGAGCGTCTGCGCGCCCTGGGCGTCGGCACGCACATTCCCTTCCCCTCCACGCCGGAGATCATCGTGCGCGCCCTCATGGAGACCTACGCCTGGCGGTCCACTCTGGCCGCCCCGGTCTCCATCGACATCGGCCTGTCTCCGGCCCAGTACACGGACGCGTATCTCACACTCATCGATCTGTGCGAGCGGTCGCATGCGAGGGCAGCCCAATGAAATGCTACATCGAGAATGTCGGCTATGACGGCCTGCTGAACCTTCGCGGCTGGCTGTTCGACCCTGAGCGCCCGATCGCCCGCATCGAGGTCTGTTCGACCGGACCGTTGGGGAGCGACGTCCGCGCCGCGACCTGGGGGTTCGTGCGGAACGACGTCTTCGAGGGCAACGGCCGTTGCGAGGCCGCCCTGAAATCGGGCCTGCACGTGCTCGGGCTCCAGGTGGGAACACAGGCGCAGATCGACCTGCGTGTGATCTTCGAGGACGGCACGGCGACCGAACTGCCGCTCGCCCTGTTCACCCACGACGAAACCGCGACCCATCCGGACAAGGCGTTCTCGCTCACGCCGCTGGCCCCGGTGATCACCTCCGGGCTCAGCGTCGGCCGCGCCGGCGGCCATGATCTTGCCGATGTGGTCGGCCGCTTCGGCGCCGCCCGCCCGCCCAGCGGCGCGGGCGCGGCGGCGGAGCCCGTCAACGTCCTGGTATCCGTCTACAAGGGCCTGCATTTCCTGGCCCCCTTCTTCGAATCCATCTTCGCCGATCCGGGTTTCCCGTTCGAGCTGACGGTCGTCGACAACGGAAACGACGACCCGGCGGTGATCGGCCTGCTGGCCGAGGTCTGGAAGCGGCACAGGCCCCAGATGCGTCTGGTCCGGGTCGAGAAGAACGAGGGCTACATCAAGGGCATCAGCGCCGCCTACGAGGCGGCCACGCCCGGCCGCCACGTGGTCGTTCTGAACACCGACCTCGTCCTGCCGCCGCGTTGGCTCGAACGGCTGATGCAGCCGATCCTGGAGAACGACGACGTCGCGACGGTGACCCCCTTCACCAACGCCGGCGCCTCCTGCAGCTTCCCCATCGTCGGCGAGGACAACCTCCGTTTCCGCGACCTGCCGGTGGACGTGATCGACCGCGCCTTCCAGGACATCGGCTGGGAGGGCGGGGGCCTCACCCTGCCGTCGGGCGTCGGCTTCTGCATGGCCCACAACAAGGCCGCCCTGGAGAAGATCGGCTATTACGACGCGGAGGCCTTCGGCTTCGGCTACGGCGAGGAGAACGACTGGTGCCTGAAGGCCCATCGCCTGGGCTACCGCAACATCCTGCTGCCCAACATGCATGTGTGGCACAAGCACGGCGGCGTGTATCTGGCGGAGGAGAAGCGCGAGCTGATCGCCCGCAACCTGCGCACCATCAACGCGCGCTACCCCGAGTATGAGGGGATGGTGCACTCCTACTTCAGCAAGGACGAGCTGTTCGGGCTGCGCACGATCATCGCCGCGCGCCTCGTCTCCACCCAGCTGAAGGCGCCGGCGCGGGCCATCGTCGCCGATCTGGCCGCCCCTTCGGCCAAAGCCGCCCAGCGCGAGAAGATCGAGCTGTGCGAGCAGGGCGGCGCCTGCGTGTGGATCACCCCCAGCGGCGAGCACAGCCTGCAGGTCTCCGTCTTTGTGGAGGAAACCGCCGCCTCCTTCCACACCAGCTCGGCCGAGGCCCTGCTCGCGCTGTTCCGCCTCCTGGACATCCGGGAGATGGGCGTCTACAGCCTGATCCCCAACGGCGTTCTGGCCGAGGCACTGCGGCTGCTGGCCGGCCGGCCCGCCGAGGAGCGGGTGAAGCTGCATGTGCGCCTGGGCGATTACGCCCTCTTCTGCCCGACCCGCACGCTGATCGATCACAGCGGCTCCTTCTGCGGTCTGCGGAACGACGCGGCGTGCCAGTCCTGCCTCAGCCGGAACGAGCTGAAGGACAGCGGTCCCGCCGGCGACGTCTCGATCGAGGACTGGCGCCGCCAATGGGCGCCCTATGTCGAACTGGCGACCACGATGTCCGTGGAGGCGGGCTGCTCCCGGCTTCTGGTCGAGGATGGGTTGCGGCGCTTCTTCCTGGGCCCCCGCCGGCCCGCCGGAAAGGGCCTGCCGCACAGCCCGGCGATCCAACCGGTTCCGCTGAGCGCCTGACGCGGCCGGAATCCCGGTGCGCGGCACGGATCATAGGTCTAGGAGCAGGGCGGAAAGACGATGCAACTCGAACGGCAAGCCGATCTCCACAATCTGCTCATCGACACCGATCCGGCCGCGCAGATCGCCTACACCGACGGCGATGCGACGGAAAACGCCATCCTGGCGATCGTTGAATCCGAGCCCGACCTCGGCCCCGGATCGCCCGGCCTGAGCCGCCACATCAAGGACTGGCCGACCGAGTATCATTTCAGCCCCTTGCGCCTCAACCTGCTGCGGCCGGTAAGGCATCTTCTGCGGGGCCGCGTTCTGGAGGTCGGCGGCGGGTGCGGGGCGCTGTCCCCCTACATCGCCGAACAGGCCGACGAGCTGATCGTCGTGGAGGGGGCGGTGCGCCGCGCGCGCATCTGCGCCACCCGTTGCCGCGGGCTGGCCAACACGCAGGTGTGGGCCACCAACTTCTCCTGCCTTCCGGAAACGGAGACGTTCGACACCGTCCTGGTGATCGGCGTCCTCGAATACAGCCCCTCCTTCTTCAAGGATGGGGAGCGGGATCCGTTCGACGCCTTCCTCGCCAAGGTCCGCACGCATCTGGCGCCGGGCGGGCGGGCGATCATCGCGATCGAGAACCGGTTCGGCCTGAAGTATTTCTGCGGGGCGCCGGAAGACCACGAGATGGTCCAGTTCTACGGCATCGAGGACCGGTACCGGCCGAACCAGTTCAAGACCTTCGGGCGGCGCGAACTGCTGGACCTGCTCGACCGGGCCGGGCTCGGACACACCGACCTGCTTCTGCCCTTTCCGGACTACAAGCTGCCGCAGGTCGTCCTTCACCAGACAGCGCCCGACCACCCGGAGATCGATCTCCAGGCGCTCCTGCTGCGGGCCGCGGCCCCGACGCAAAGCCGGTCCTACCAGCGGCTCGCCACCGAACAGTTCGTCTGGCCGAACCTCGCCAAGAACGGCCTCGCCGCCGATCTGGCCAACTCCTTCCTGGTCGTCGCCGCCCCCGAGCCCCTGCCCGCCGGGAGCGGGACGGATCTCGTCTTCTACTACACGGCCCGGAACGGCAAGGCGTTCAGCAAGGAAACAATCATTTCACGGAACGACGGCGGGCATCTGGGTGTCCGGCGCGCGCCGCTGTACGGCGACGGGGACGGCGGCGAGGATGACGGCGGCGGCCCGCCGGGCATCGTCTGGAAGCTGGAGAGCGAACCCTTCTTCGCGGGGCGCTGGTACATGGGCGGCCTGCTGGAGCTTGCCAAAAGGCCGGTGTGTGACGTGGCGGCCATCGCCGAATGGTGCAGGCCCTGGATCGGCTATCTTGAGGAGAACGCCGTCGTCTCCGGCGACGATCGCGTGCTTCCCGGGGAGTTCATCGACTGCAATCCCCTCAACATCGTCCAGAGCGCCGAAGGGCTGCGCTTCTTCGACCGGGAATGGGAGCTTCCGGGCAAGCCGCCCCTTTCCCATGTGATGTTCCGGGGGCTTCACTGGGCGTTGAGTTCGATCGGCTCCCTGACCTATTGGGGCGACGTCGCGGGATCGAGGATCATCGACGTCACCCGGTCGGTGCTGACAACGCTTCTCCCCGACTGCGGACCGAACATCGTTGACGGTCTCATCGAACGGGAAGTCGCGTTGCAACGGCTGATGGGGCAGGACGGTGATGCCATACGCACGTTGCTTCTGACCCAGATCATCTCCGCACGGGTTGAGGTGCAGGCGTCGCTGGACAGCCTGTCGACGTTGGTCCGTGCCGAACATCAGGTCAACCAGCAACTTCAGGATTTGTCGGCACGGGTCGCTGCCGACTTGGCCGGCGACCTTCCTAATCTGCGTGTGCGCGGGTACATCGACTCCGTCCGCAATGGCGAGGCGGGACATCGGATCGTGTCCGGCTGGGCTTTCGATCCGCTTTTAAAACGGGCGCCGAAATACGTCGTTCTTCTCCATCAAGGAAAGCCTATGGCGAGCGCGCCGGTCAACGTGGTGCGCAATGATGTCCATCAATCCCTTGGAATTCCGGAATCTCCAAAGGAACTTGGCTTTTGGATTGCTGTGCCGAATGGCGCCGTTCCCGAGACGATCACCCGCCAGAACTTTAAGGTGGCCGCCTTCTCCCCAGACTATATCGGGGAATTGGGGTGGGCTGAGTCTTCATGAAAAGACTTCTTCTGGAATACGAGCGATTTAACAGTTCTGCGCTCATCTAATCATCTCTTCTCGACGTTTGGCGGTCTATAAAGCGGAATTTATCAAAAAATAAGAAGGGGGACTTGATGAGTATCGCGGTCATTGACAACGGTAAGGGAAATCGGGTCGTCATTCCTGACTCTGTCAGGCTGAATGGTCTTTGGACAATTACTCTGAATGGGGACAACAATTTTGTTGAAATTGGTGAAGGATGTATACTTCGTGGTTTTGGCCTGACATTTGGCTCTGATTGTACCTTGAAGATCGGGAAAAACGGGAGCCTTTCTGCTCTTGAGATTTTTGGACTTAATGGGCTCAAATTACAGATTGGAGACAATGCAACATTTACTTATCATACACGCATCATGTCTCACGAAGGGCAATCCATAACCATTGGGAATAATTGTCTTTTTGCTTCCGGCGTGCTTATCACTGCAAGTGACATGCATTCCGTGATCGATGTCTCCACTGGGCATCGCATCAATGGGCCAGCGGACATCGCAATAGCAGACCATGTGTGGCTCGGCCTTGATGCGTGGATTCTAAAAGGATCGTCTGTCGGTCGAGACTCGGTAATCGGCGCTCGATCTGTGGTGTCCAGTGAAATCCCAGAGCAGTGTGTTGCAGTCGGAGTACCGGCCCGCGTCGTTCGGACTGGCGTGACGTGGGACCATGGACTGCTTCCTGTCGGCTGAACAATCTCCCACGTTGAACAAAATGCACTTCGAGATCGGTCCGGTTGTAAGACTGATTAGCGTCATGCTCAGCGAAGTTATTCTGCCTTAGAATAGGAAGGAACAATACAAAGGCAGTTTGGAAGTCAACCGGTGCCCCATTCAATTGTTGTGTCTGGCCTGTTTGAGGCCAGCGTCAGCGCGTCCGTACGTCACCCGTTACAGAACCAACTACAATGAGAGCGGAGGTCTGAAAGTGCCGCCCGTATGTCTCTCTAAGTGCCTGTTTCGAAAGTAGTCGCTGATGGGGTAAGGGTCTGACGTAACTGCTGTTGTCAAGGCACACACACCCTGATCAACAGTCCGCACGAGGTCTCCTATGAAGATGTCTTGGCCCCTGTTCCGCCAAGCGTACTGAAGACGGATGCGCGGCTTCAAGTCCTCCATCAGTGCACACCGGTTCTGCAGAGCCCAATACGAGAATACCGCCGCGACGGTCAAGCTTGCGCGAAAGATGAAGGAAACCCATATTGGCCTTGGATTCACAGGGTGAGGACTTTATTATGGCAAACAAAGTGGCCAGATTTGCGGCGTCTGGTCTTATCGCTGCTTTCTTTGTAGCAACAGTAGCCGATGGTGCGTCGGCCTGCTCCCGCATCCTGTCAAATACGAATGGTAAAGCCAATGTCGTCGCTCGGACCATGGATCTATACCGCTCGGATGCTGCGAAGATGGTCGTCTATCCGCGCGGATTGGAGAGGGTTTCTAATACCGGGGACGGCAAGTCTTTCAACTGGGCATCGAAACTGGAAAGCGTGGCAATCACCTCGTTTGGAAGCGCGACGAGCGACGGCATGAACGAAAAGGGACTCGTGGCGAACCTGCTCTATCTTGGCGACACCAGATACGAGCCGCGTGACGGTCGGCCCGGACTGTCGAATCTGCTATGGGCCCAATACGTGCTCGACAACTTCGCTTCCGTCAAAGAGGCGGTTGAAGGATTGAAGAACGTTCAGATCGTTCC
>NZ_JACHYN010000025.1 GCF_014192915.1 Azospirillum sp. OGB3
ATCCCCGACAGGGCAATGAGGGCGGCGGCGCTGACGGTGGCGAGGAAGATCTTGTTTTTCATGATGCAATCCAGGGCGAGTGTTGCTTCTGAAGCCAGCGTCCCAGATTTCACGCCCCAATTACTTGACGGCCGTCAAGAATTTGAAGAAAGAACAACGTTCTGATTTTCCATATCTTGCTTATTTTTATCATAATTCCGATAGATTGCCCGTGAGAGTGAGGATGCGGCGAGGGTGTGTGGCTTGCAAAGAGTTGCGAAACTTCACTGTGAAGCAGCGCACGGACGGAACCCCGCAGTTTCCATTATTGTCAACGCGTTCCCGTGCCAATCGGCATCGAAACCCCACGCCGGTTCACACCCGGCCGAGTGGCGCCACATGTGCCGACAGGCGAGCTGGTTCTGCCGTGGGCAGGCTGCGAGGCGGCGCAAGAGGGCGGACGGTGCTGCGGTCCCGGTGCGCACGGATGTGGCCAACCACAGCAGGTCATCCCAGGATTCCTCGGCCAAGTGCAGGCGCGCTGAGCTGCCGATCAATGGTGCAGCAATCCGTAATCGGCCGTGCGGTCAGCCCGCCGCCTCGGCCAGGGTCGTCAGACCGATACTGGCGCGCCCGGGACGACTGGCGCCGACGGCTCGGATGCGGACCTCGTTTCCAGCCGGGGAGGGCGCTTTGTGCGATGGAGGCCGACGCTTACGGGGAAGCCCGGCCACACCAGCTTGCTACCGGGCCCGGCATCGGCCATGATTGGCGCGCCATGATGATCGTCGCCCTCCAGAACCGTCCTCTCTTGCGCGCCGGTTGCGTGCATGCAGGCACGTCCGCCCCGGATCTGGACCGCTAGGCAGCGCCCCGGTCCAGAACTGGGGCTCCACATTCCCGACATCGCCGCAGTTGAGGAAGATCCGCGTGTCATGCGGGCAATCCCTCTGGCTTGTTCTGTTGGCCGCCGCCGCGGCCGACCGCTTCCCAGCCTCGCCATCGAATTTCCGGATCCACGCACGAAAGGATAGAACCATGCCCTCTCCAGACCTGTTTCCGGCTGTCACGCTGTCATCCGACGACTACGCCCGCCTGCTCGTTCTTGCAGCCGCTTCCGCGGCATCGGAACCTGATGTCTCCGACTATCTGGGCGCGGAACTCGAGCGAGCGATGGTGGTACGGTCAGGCGAGGTCATGCCGACCGTGGTTGCGATGAACGCGCGTGTCACCTTTCGCAACGAGGCGACCGGACGGGTCCGGACCGTTACCCTCGTCTATCCATCGGAGGCCGACTTGGCCGCGGGAAGGGTGTCGGTCCTGACGCCGATCGGCGCCGCGCTCATCGGTGTCGCCGAAGGGCACTCGATCTGCTGGTACACGCGTTCGGGGGAGGCCAAGACGCTGACCGTGCTGGAGGTGGAAAAATAAGAGCGCGGTATTCCTCATCGCCGACATGCGGCGAACGAACCGGGGCCAGGGGGGCGGATGCGTCTGGTGCCTCCGGTCTTGGCGCTCTGGACAGCATGTTGCAGCGAGGTTCCGCAAGCCGAAGACATCCCTTTTCAGGTCGCTGCTCACGCGACGCGGGCGGGCTTCGGGCGTCCAAGATCAAGCATGCGGTTAAGGATCTCGACGGCGACCGAGATTTCCGTGCGCTGCGTGGGGTCGGTTTCGGCGGTGCCGCTGAACGCGTCGGCGGCGGCCGGCGGCACGATCCGAATGGCATGATCAGACCGCGACGGCAGAAAAAGGTAGGCCTTCTGCCGTGACGCCCCGAGTCCCACAACCGGCCGCCTCACTGCGACAAGGCCTCACCGAGCCAGGAAAGTCCGTCCTCGCAACAGCACGCTAGTCGGTATCTGATCTCCCCGTAGGCCGGGTGACCTCATCCCATGCTTGGACGGTGAGGTGCTTGGCGATCCGACCATCCCGCAAATCAAGGGTCATCGACGCCATCACATGGCACCCGTCAGGATAGGCGCACTCCTCAACGAAGGCGGCGCGGTCCGCCCCAACCACCTCTCGACCGACGCGATGCGTCATGTTCCGTGAGCAGACATCACGCCAGAACGCCGCAATCGCCTCCTTGCCCGACAACGTCATCGGTGAACTGGGCGGGCGGCTGCGATCGACGATGACCATTTCGGCATCATCAGCGTACAGACCCGCCAGGGTGGCGGCGTCACTGTGTTCAAGGGCCTGTTTCAGGTCATCGAATTTGAAGGACTCGGTTGCGGATGCCGCCATGGCACACCCCTTGAGAATGAGTCGACCCAACCGCGCTAAGATACTCTCCCGTAAGCCGGAAATCCGTAGCGCGGACGGGCGACAGACGCGCGGATGAGGCGCCCCGTCCCGCCCCTTCGAAGCTCTGACCAGACGAATTTGAAGGCGCCGGACCCGATCGACCGGCCGCTGATCTCCAAGCACAAGAATTTGGCGGCATGGTGCCAGCGGTGCCACATCCGCAATGACCGGGAGCATCACCGCCGTCGGTTCCGGCTTACGATCCTCCAGCGGAAGGCGATTGGGGATCTGTTTGAGGGGACATATCGGCGCTGGTGAACCTCATCGGTGGACCTGTAGCGGCAGAATCACTCGACTCCGCGTCGCAGGCGCAAGAGGAGCACACCGTCGAGGCCGAGCGCAGCGCCGTCATCACCGCATGCCCCGCCGATGTGGCTGCCGAGTTCGCCGCGCGTACAAGGAGATGAACGAGGCGGCTGATGGCTACGGTCCTTGGGCTCGCCAGCTTGACCACGAAATTCGAAGCCCCCGGTAATCCTGCTTGTTCTTGCGCAACGATTCCCGGCCGGCCGGCCGGCACTGTCGACTCCGACACCGCTCATGAGCATGCGGCCTCGGTTGGAGACACCATCATGCCCAAAGATCTGCAAGCCTTCATCCACGAGACTCGAAAGGCCACCACCGCGCTGATGCGGAGCATCGCCCACATGACGCTGGACCGGCACGACGACGCAGGTCGCGCCGCCAAGACGGCAATCCATTGATGGCATCTCCCATGATCCACACGAACCGCCGCGCCGCGCTGGCGGGGCTCGCCACCCTGCTGGCCCTTCCCGTTCTCCGCCGCCCCGCCGCAGCTGCCACGGCCCCCCTCCGGCAACTGACTCTGTGGGGGCCACCGGCGGGACCGTCGATCACGCTGGTCCATGCCATCGCCTCCGGCCTTCTCCGCCCGGTTGCCGACAAGGTGGTGTTCAAGGCGTGGCGCACGCCCGACGAGTTGCGCGCCGGACTGACCTCCGGCACCATGCAGACCTTCGTGCTGCCGACCCAGTCCGCCGCCAACCTGTTCAACAAGGGGCTCGGCGTCCGGCTGGTCAACGTGATGACCAACGGTCTGCTCTATCTGCTGTCCGCCGATCCATCGCTGACTGCGGTGGCCGCGCTGAAAGGCCGGAGCGTCGCGATCCCCTTCCGCAACGACACGCCGGAATACGTGTTCCGGCGCCTCCTGGCGGCGGAGCGGCTGACCGTCGACGGCGATGTCGCCCTTCAATTCACGGGCACGCCGATGGAAGCGATCCAGCTTCTCGTGACCGGACGGGCCGACACCGCCCTGCTGCCCGAGCCGGCAGCCTCCGCCGCCATCCTGCGCGCCGGGATGGCCGGAAAGACGGTGACTCGCGTCCTCGACATCCAGCAAGCCTGGGGCACCGCCACCGGGTTGGCGACCGTGCTCCCGCAGGCCGGCCTCGGCGTTTCCGGCGCCTTTCTGGCGGAGCACCCCGCTACCGTCGAGACGCTGCACGACGCGCTGGCCAAGGCGACCGCTTCGGTCAACGCCGACCCGGCACGGGCCGCCAACGACGCGGCAGCGCCGCTCGGCCTGCCCTGGCCGGTCATCGAGCAGGCGATTCCCCATTCCAATCTGGTCGCCCAACGCGCCAGCGCCGTCCGCGAACCAATGGAGGCCGTCTTCCGCGCCCTGGCGGAGTTCGACCCGAAGATCATCGGCGGGGCGCTGCCGTCGGCGGACTTTTATCTGTGAGGTGCGGCATGACGACGGCGCGCGCCGACGCGGTTCTCGACCGGCTGGGCCGGGTCGGGCAATTCCTGTGGTCGGGCTGGGCCGGGCTGGCCGGGCTGGCCCTGTTCGCGGCGCTTTGGCAGGCGGGGCATGAGCGCTACGGTGACTTCATCCTGCCGGCCCCGCTGGCGACCCTGGCCGCCGGACTGACCATCGCTGCCGATCCCGCCGCCTGGGAGCTGGCCGGACAGACCACGCTGCGCGCGGTCGAGGGCTTCGCGCTGGCCGCCTTCGCCGGGGCGGCGGGCGGGCTGGCCGCCGGCTATTCGCCGGCGACGATGCGGCTGGCCCGCCCGATCCTGACTGTCCTGCTGGGGGTCCCGCCCATCGCCTGGATCGTGCTGGCGATGATCTGGTTCGGCTCCACCGACGGCACGATCATCACAACGGTGCTGGTCGCCGCGACCCCGGTGGTCTTCGTCGGCGTCGCCGAGGGCGCCGTCACCCGCGACCGCGGGCTGGACGACATGGCCCGCGCCTTCGGCGCCGGACCGCTCGCCCGGCTGACCACGCTCGGGCTGCGCCACGTCGCCGCCTTCCTGTTCCCGGCGCTGACCGTGGCGCTGGGGTCGGCCTTCAAGGTGGCGGTGATGGCCGAGCTTCTCGCCAACACCGGGGGCATCGGCGGCGCGCTGGCCGCCGCCCGCGCCAACCTCGACGTGGCCGAGGCGCTGGCCTGGGTGCTGATCGCGGTGACCGGGCTGATCGTGGTCGAGTACACGCTGGTCCACCCCATCCGGTCCGAGTTCGAACGCTGGCGCAACGCCGCGCGCCCCTGGGGTGTCAAGCGCTGACCGCCAAGGCGGCGCCAGCGGGAAAAATCGATCGTGCACGCTGCTTTTCCGCCTCGAACTTGACCGCGGACAAACAGCCCGCCCGAAAGGCCGATAAAATGCGAACGACAATCATTTGCATTTAAGCCCGAGACATCGGCTTTTCCGGGGAAACGAGCACCATGACGACACGGGGACAGGCCGGCCAAGCGGCGTTCCGAACAGCGCGAGCGGACACCGCCAACCGCGCGCCCATCCTTCTGGCCGGACTGGCCCTGGCCTCTCTGGGCGCCGCGGCCTCGCCGCCGGCCCACGCGCAGTCGGCGGCGCCGGGAGCCGCCGTCGTCCTCGCACCCGTCATGGTCGAGGGGCAGGCCGACAGCGCCGAGGCGACCGCCCGCCGCCGTCTGGAGGCGATCCCCGGCGGCACCGCCCTGGTGGCGGAGGAGGATCTGGCCGGCAAGGCGAACGTCACCGTGTCCGACGCGCTGTCCGGGGTGCCGGGCGTGGTGGTGCAGAACTTCTTCGGCGGCAACGACCAGCCGCGCATCCAGATCCGCGGTTCCGGGCTCCAGCAGAATCCGGTGGAGCGCGGCATCCTGGCCCTGCAGAACGGCCTGCCGCTGAACCGGGCCGACGGTTCCTACATCGTCGGGCTGGCCAACCCGCGGCAGGCGGAATTCACCGAGATCTACCGCGGCTACACCGCCAACCGGCTGGGCGCCAGCATGCTGGGCGGGGCGATCAACTTCATCTCCCCCACCGGCTCCTCCGCGCCGGGCTACCGGCTGGGCGTCGAGGGCGGCAGCTTCGGCCAGTTCAACACGAGCCTGCAGGCCGGCGGCAGCGCCGGAAATCTCGACGGGCTGGTCCAGGTCCAGCGCAGCCAGCGCGACGGCTATCGCGACTACAACAGCTCCGAGCGCACCGGCTTCGACGCCAATGTGGGCGCCGTGCTGTCCGACAATGTCACCACCCGCTTCTTCGCTGGCTACACCGACCTGTCCTTCGACGTGGCCGGCCCGCTGACCCGCCAGCTTCTGGAATCGAACCCCAAGGCGGTCTACACCGGCCCCCGCGTGGTCAACGGCGTCGCCACCAATCCGGGACCGAACGTCGTCCGCGACCGGCCCGAGCGCGAGGCCAAGCAGTTCCGCGCCGGCAACCGGACGACGGCGACCTTCGGGGCGCACCTGCTGGACGTGGCGCTGGGCTACACCCACACGGACGACACGTTCCGCTTCCCGATCTCCTCGGGCGTCCGCAAGACGGAGGGCGGCGACGTCACCGCCGTCGCGCGCTACGCCTACAGCCCCGACGCGAGCCAGCCCCTGCCGCTGTTCGAGACGACCCTGCGCTACGTCGTCGGCTCGGCGGACCGCGAGGACTACCTGAACAACGCCGGCAGCCAGGGCGCCCTGTTCGGACGCAGCACACTGGACGCCTCCACCCTGGCGCTCCACGGCGGCCTGAACCTGCCGCTCGGCAACGCGGTCACCCTGTCCCCGGCGGTCACCGTCACCCACGCCACGCGCGAGAACGACGACACCTTCGGCGCGGCGCGGCGGCCGACCATCGCCTTCAACCCGGCCAACCCGCGGGTGGCGCTGCCCGCCGGCTCGATCCCCGCCGGCGACACCAGCTACGACCGCAGCTACACCGGATTCAGCCCGAGCCTCGGCCTGACCTGGAAGCCGCTGGAGGACCACACCCTCTACGCCGCCGTCAGCCGGAGCTTCGAACCGCCCACCCACGACGACCTGATCGCCACCGTCAACGGCACGCCAAACAGTAGCGCCGGGCGCCCGAACCCGGCCCAGCCCGGCCTCGTCTCCACTGCCTACCGCACGCCGGACCTCAAGGCGCAGACGGCGACCACCGTCGAGGCGGGCTGGCGCGGCCACTTCGGGGTCGTCGCGGTCGATGCCGGGACCTATTACTCCTGGGTCAGGAACGAGCTGTTGAGCCTGCGCGACGCCACCGGGGCCTCGCTCGGCGCAGTGAACGCCGACCGGACGCGGCATTTCGGCGTCGATCTGGGGCTGTCGGCCTTCCTCACCGACCGGCTGAGCGGGCGGATCGCCTACACCTTCCAGGATTTCCGGTTCCAGGACGACCCAGTGCGCGGCGACAACCGGCTGGCCGGCGCGCCGCGCCACGTCATCAACGCCTCGGCGCGCTACGACATCACGACGGCGCTGTCGGTGGGGGCCGAGGTGGACTGGTATCCCGGCAGGACCCCAGTGGACAACATGAACAGCGTCTACACGGACAGCTACGCCACCGTCGACCTGCGCAGCACCTACGCCATCAACGAGCGTGTCAGCGTCTATGGCGAGGCGCGCAACATCTTCGACGCGACCTACGCCTCCTCGACCCTGATCGTCGATCAGGCGTCGCCCACCCAGGCGGTCTATCTGCCGGGCGACGGGCGAGCCTTCTACGCCGGCCTGAAGGTCAGCTTCTGACATCCGACATCTGAAAGGCATCCTGCCATGACCCGCGAAACGACGGGCACCGCCCCCTCTCTGACGCTGTCCGGCATCGGCCACGCCTATCTCGGCCGCACGGTCCTCGACGCCGTGGACCTGTCGCTGGCCGCGGGCGAGGTGGCGGCGCTCGTCGGCCCCTCGGGCTGCGGCAAAAGCACGCTGGCGCACATCGCCGCCGGGGTGGTCGAGCCGTCACGGGGCCGCGTCGCGCGGCGCTACCGCCGCCACGGCATGGTGTTCCAGGACCCGCGCCTGCTGCCCTGGGCGACGGCGCGGGCCAACATCGCCTACCCGTTGCGCCTGCTCGGTCTGCCCCGCCGCGAACGGCGGGAGCGAGCGGAGGAGGCCGCGCGTCGTGTGGCGCTCGACCGCGCCGACCTCGACAAGTTCCCCGTCGAGCTGTCGGGCGGCATGCGCCAGCGTGCCGCCATCGCGCGGGCGCTGGCGATCGACCCCGACTTCGTCTATTTCGACGAGCCTTTCACCGCGCTCGACGTCGCCCTGAAGCGCCGCATGCAGGATTTGGTGATCGAGGCCGCGCGTGGGGCGCGGTTCGGCGCCCTGTTCATCACCCATGACCTGATGGAGGCGGTGCGCATCGCCCACCGGGTCGTGGTCATGGACGCGCAGGGGCGCGGCATCGCCGGCACGCGCGCCGTTCCCAGCGAACCGGGCGCGCGCGACGACGGCACCGTCTACCGGCTGGTCGCCGGGTTCCTGTCCGACGACCCGCTGTTCCGCCACATCCACGACATCGACGAAAGGCGGACGCAATGACGGACGCGACCCGAGCCGGCCGCGCGCCGACCCTCGCCGGCATCCTCGGCGACGAGGGGCTGCGGCTGTTCTTTCCGTTGTCGGCCCTGCACGCCGCGCTGTGGCCGCTGCTGTGGGCGGTGGTCAACGGCTTCGCCCTGCCGTTCGACGGCGCGATCCCGCCGGGGCTGTGGCACGCGCACGAGATGCTGTTCGGCTCCTTCGGCGCGGCGGTGATCGGCTTTATCACCACGGCGATCCCGGAATGGACCGACAGCCGGCGGCTTCAGGGACGCGCCCTCTTCGCGCTGGCGGCGCTGTGGGGAATCGGGCGGGTCGCCGGGTTGTCCGGCGCCGACGGGGCGGCCATCATCGCCGCGCTGGCCGACACGGCGTGGCTTGCCGTCCTGCCCGTCTACGTCGCGGCGGTGTCCTGGCGCAAGCGCACGAGCCGGCTGATCGGCGTCCTGCTCTGGCTGAGCGCGCTGGCGGTGTCGGGTGCCGCGGTCCACGCCGCGTTTGTCATCGGCGATGTGGAGCGGGCGCAGGCCGGGCTGCACGCCGCCGGGCTGGTGCTGCTCGGGCTGCTCGGACTCGTTCTGGCGCGCATTTCGGTGCCCGTCACGAATCTCGTGCTCGACCCCAGCCAGGGCAGTTCGCCCTACCGGCCCCATCCGGGACGCCTCAACTTGGCGCCCGGTCTGGTCGCCATCGCCCTGGCCGAGGAGGTCGCCGGGCTGTCGCCCGCGGTGAGCGCCTATCTCTTCATCGCCGCCGGGGCGGCCTTCCTCGACCGGGTCGCCGAATCCTTCATCGGTCGCCCCGTCTTCCGCGCGGAGATCCTGGCCCTGGCCGGGTCGAGCCTGATGGCGGGCGCCGGTCTGCTGCTGATCGGCGCCTCCCGGCTTGGGGCGGGCTTTCCTGAAACATCGGCGCTGCACATGGCGCTGATGGGCGGGCTGGGCCTCGGCGTGCTGGCGGTCTTCGCCATCGCCGGGCTGTTCCACACCGGCCGGACCTTTCCTCTTCCTGCGACGGCGCGGCTGGCGTTTCCATTGCTGGCGGGCGCGGTGGCCCTGCGGGTCCTGCCGGAACTGGGCGTCCTGCCGGTGCCGCCCGGACCACCCCACGCTCTGGCGGCGCTGCTCTGGGCAGCAGCCTTCCTGCTCTGGCTCAAGGTCTATTGGCCCTTCCTGTCGCGGCCCCGCGCGGAGGAGGCGGAGGTGTGTTGATCTGCGGCAAGACTGGCAAACCCCACTGGCGCCTCCCGATGAAACCCATGCTCCATACCGGTTCCGGCTGCGACTCCTTCCTCCTGTTCACGGCATTCTGTGCCGCGACGCTGGTCGCCGTGTGGGTGCCATGGTTCCTTGGCCTCATCGGCCTGGAAATGGCGTTCTCCCCCTCCTCCTGGCACGCACACGAACTGCTGTTCGGTTTCATGCCGGTCATTGTCGGAGGCCTCCTGTTGACGGCAGCGGGGAACCGGACCGGGCGTCGACCCTTGGCCGCTTGGCCGCTGGCCGCGCTGATCGCCATCTGGTTCGTCGGGCGGCTGGGCATGGCCGGATCGGCGGCGCTGGAGCCGCTGGCCGTTGCACTGCTTGCCTTGCTGTTCCCTGTGACCCTTTTAGCGGTGGCCGGACGGAAATGCGTTCCGACGGAAAACGGCCGCAACCTGACGATCCTCACCGTCCTTGCCGTCCTGGTCGGCGCGCAGAGCCTGTTCCATTGGGAGCAGTGGCGCTTCGGGCGAAGCGTCCACGGCACGAGCCTCGCGGTGGCAGTGCTCCTGACCTGGACCATGTTGGGGGGCGGGATCATTCCGCGCCTCGCCGGAAACTGGCGGAAGGCGTGTGTCGCTTCCCCTCGGCACGTACGCTCCACCCTTATCAACAGGGTGGCGATGGGGCTCGGCCTGCTGGCCCTGGCAACCTGGATCTTGCGGGAAGATGGTGTATTGGACGAACGTCTCACCGGCGCCTTGCTGCTGGCCGCCGGTCTCACGCAGGCGGTGCGGCTCGCACGGTGGCGGCCGCACCGTGCGCCGTCCGGGCTGTCCGTGTTCGTCCTGCACGTTGCTCACACCTTCATCCCGGCCGGGTTTTTGCTGGCGGCCTGGGCCTCCCTGGGCGGCGACACCGCCTTCAACACTGCGGCACTCCATGCCTGGACCACGGGCGCCGTCGGCAGCATGACGCTGGCGGTGATGATAACTCTGTCCGCTCCGGCCCATACCAGGCATGCGCTCACCGCCTCCCGGCTGACGACCGGCATCCACCTCGCCGTGGCTGCGGCAGCCTGCGCACGGATCGCGGCCTCACTCGACCCGCAGCACACGATGTTGCTGATTCCGCTGGCGGGTGCCTTGTGGATCGCCGCTTTCCTGATGTTCGCGCTGGTCTATGGGCGGAATTCCGCATGATGTCCGGACAGGGTTGGGCGGTCATGGAGGCGGGGGCAGCCTGGTGGCGCCCATGGCCGCACCGGACCTCGGCTGGAAGCTGCCGGTTGGCAGCGGCCCGGCCGCTTTCCGGCCGCCTACGCCACGCGTAGTACCCACTGGCGGACACCCCGAGCACCGTGCACATGAGCCGGACGGGGAACTCGTCCCGGTGGTCCTCGACGAAACGGAACCTCATCTCGGCGCTTCCGAGAAGATGCTGCTTTGCGTCAGAGCCGAGAGTGTTTCCATAGTTTCGCTATCTTTTGCTCTAACATTTATAAAATATTTTCTTGATATTCGACAAAATAAGGAAGCGCCAAATTTCTTTTGAAGATTTGCTCTGAATCAATGATCGCGCCTCTGGTCTTTTCTACGCTTTCAACAAAGAGAATAAGAACTGCACAGCATGGGGGGCGCCACATGTTCCAGGTGCGCATACACGGTCGTGGTGGACAGGGTGCGGTAACGGCCGCCGAAATGCTCGCCGTCGCCGCGTTCAAGGAAGGGCGTCACGCCCAGGCCTTCCCCAGCTTCGGGTCTGAGCGGACGGGCGCCCCGGTTGTTTCCTTCTGTCGAATCGCCGATGCGGAGATCCGCACCCGCGAGCCGATCTCCTCGCCAGACGCGCTGATCGTGCTGGACCCCACGCTTTTCCATTCCATGGACGTCTTTCAGGGGCTACCGGAAACGGGCTACGTGCTGATCAACTCCTCACGCAGCTTTGAGGAGTTGCACATCGCCGATTTCATGAAGCGCTTTCCATCCGGTCATGCGCGTTGCGTTCCGGCGACCGACTTGGCCCGCCAGCATGTTGGCCGCCCGGTGCCCAACGCCGCCCTCCTGGGCGGCTTCGGCGCCATCACTGGCCAAATCCGCATCGAATCTGTGCTGGCCGCCATCCGCGACACCTTTTCCGGTGCCGTCGGAGAGGCAAACGCCAAGGCGGCCGTCGCCGCCTACCAACACTGCCTCGCCTGATCCGGGAGGACTTGCCATGCTGAAGCAGATTGAAGGCAGTCGGGCGATGGCCGAGGCAATCGGGCTCTGCCGTCCCGAAGTCATCTGCGCTTACCCCATCACGCCGCAAACCCACATCGTCGAGGGGCTGAGCGAGATGGTACGCGATGGGCATCTGACCGATTGCGAGTTCATCAATGTCGAATCTGAATTCGCGGCGCTGTCGGTCGCCATCGGCGCCTCCGCGGCGGGCGCGCGCGCCTACACCGCCACCTCCAGCCAGGGTCTGTTGTTCATGATGGAGGCGGTCTACAACGCCTCCGGATTGGGTCTGCCGATCGTGATGACACTGGGCAACCGGGCCATCGGCGCGCCGATCAACATCTGGAACGACCATTCCGACGCCATGTCGGTGCGCGACGCCGGTTGGATCATGCTGTTCGCAGAGACCAACCAAGAGGCCGTGGACCTGCACATCCAGGCGTTCAGGCTGGCGGAGGAGCTGTCCTGTCCGGTGATGGTCAACGTCGATGGCTTCATCCTGACCCACGCCGTCGAGCGCGTCGACGTTCCGGGTCAGGAGTGGGTGGACGCCTTTCTGCCGCCCTTCGACCCGGTGCAGGTGATCGACCCCACTGACCCCATTTCCATCGGTGCGATGGTCGGGCCGGACGCTTTCATGGAGGTGCGCTACCTCGCTCACCACAAGCAGATGCGGGCCCTCGACCTCATCCCCGCGCTGGCGGCCGAGTTCAAGCAGGTGTTCGGGCGCGAGTCCGGTGGGCTCGTGCGCCCTTACCGCACCGAGGGCGCCGAGACGATCGTCGTCGCCATGGGCTCGGTGATCGGCACGGTCAAGGACATGGTGGACGCGATGCGCGCCGATGGCCACGAGGTGGGAGCTCTGTCGATCTGCTCCTTCCGTCCCTTCCCGCTGGAGGCGGTTCGGGCGGCCCTGTACGAAGCCCACCGCGTCGTGGTGCTGGAGAAGGCTTTGGCCGTGGGCATGGGCGGCATCCTCGCCAGCCACGTCCGCATGGCGCTGCGTGGGCATCGCATGCGCGTCTACACGCTCATCGCCGGTCTGGGCGGGCGGCCCATCACCCAGGCGTCGCTCACCCGCTTCATGGAGATGGTCGAGGGAGAACCGCATGCGGACGTCCATTTCCTCGACCTCAAGCATGATGTGATCGAAGCCGAACTGGCCCGCGCCGCCGAGACGCGCCGCGCCGGTCCCATCGCCGAGAACGTGCTGCGCCGGGTCATCCCCGGCGGCGTGCTGTAGGGGAGGACGCGATGACCCAGACCGTCAAGTTCTACCAGACCGGCACGCTGACCGTCGGCAACCGGCTGTTGGACGAGGCCAGGCGCACCGTCCAATCCTCGATCGACCGCTCCAACGCGCTGACCAGTGGCCACCGCGCCTGCCAGGGCTGCGGCGAGGCGCTGGGGGCACGCTACGCCATCGACGCGGCGATGCGCGCCACCCAGGGCAATCTTGTCTGCGTCAACGCGACCGGCTGCCTGGAGGTGTTCACCACGCCCTATCCGGAAACGTCCTGGCAGGTCGCCTGGATGCACTCGCTGTTCGGCAACGTCGCCGCGGTGGCCGCCGGGGTAGCCGCGGCGATGCGCGTCAAAGGCAAGAGCAACGTCCGTGTGGTCGCCCAAGGCGGCGATGGCGGCACCACCGACATCGGTTTCGGCTGCCTGTCCGGCATGTTCGAGCGCAACGACGACGTGCTGTACATCTGCTACGACAACGAAGGTTACATGAACACGGGCGTGCAGCGCTCCTCCGCCACGCCTCCGGCGGCGCGCACCGCCACCACACCCGCGGTGGGCGAGGCGCCGGGCAACCTCTTCGGCACCGGCAAGAACGTTCCGCGGATCGCCATGGCGCACAACATTCCCTATGTCGCCACCGCCTCGGTCGCCGACCTCCACGACCTCGAAACCAAGGTGACCAAGGCCATGGGCATACGCGGCGCGCGCTACATCCACATCATGGTCCCGTGTCCGCTCGGCTGGGGTTCGGCCAGCGACGACACCGTGCGGCTGGCGCGCCTGGCCATCGAGTGCGGCCTGTTTCCGCTGTTCGAGGCGGAGCACGGCGAGGTCACCGCCTCTCGGCCCATCCGGCGCAAGGTGCCGGTGACCGACTACCTGAAGCCACAGAAGCGGTTCGCCCATCTCTTCGACCCCGCCAACCCGCATGGGAGCGAGGCGATCGCCCGGCTCCAAGCCATGGCCGACGCCAACATGCGTCGTTACAATTTGCTCCGTGACGAGGAGGCGGTGTGATGAGGAAACCTCCCTTCGCCATCACACTCGATGTCGGCTCCTCGCTCGCCAACCGTACCGGTTCCTGGCGGACCATGCGGCCGGTCTACGCCGAACATCTGCCGCCCTGCAACAACCAGTGCCCGGCTGGGGAGGACATCCAGGGCTGGCTCTTCCACGCCGAAAGCGGTGATTACCGCACCGCCTGGGAAAAGCTGATGGAGGAGAACCCGCTGCCTGCCCTCATGGGGCGCGCCTGCTACCACAGCTGCGAAAGCGTCTGCAACCGTGCCCGCCTTGACCAGCCGGTCAGCATCCATGCGGTCGAGCGCTTCCTCGGTGACCTTGCCATCCGCGAAGGGTGGCGGGTGCCGGTCGGCGCGGTCCGGTCCGGCAAGAAGGTGCTGGTGATCGGCGCGGGCCCGTCGGGCCTGTCCGCCGCCTATCACCTCACGCGCCTGGGTCACACGGTGGATTTGGTGGATGCGGGCCCCAAGCCCGGCGGCATGATGCGCTTCGGCATTCCCAAGTACCGCCTTCCGCGCGAGGTGCTGGACGCCGAGGTGCAGCGCATCCTCGACCTGGGCGTGACGCTGACCCTCGGCACCAAGGTCGAGGACATTCCCAAGGCGATGGAGGACGGGGGTTACGACGCCTGCTTCGCTGCCATCGGCGCGCATCTGGCCAAGCGGGTGGACATCCCCGCCGTCTCGGCCGGGCGCATCATGGACGCCGTCTCGCTCCTGCGCTCGATGGAGACGGCCGACGAGCCGCCGAAGCTGGGGCGCCGCGTGGTGGTCTACGGCGGCGGCAACACCGCCATCGACGTGGCCCGCACCGCCAAGCGCCTGGGCGCCGAAGAGGCGCTGGTCGTCTACCGCCGCACGCGCGAGAGGATGCCCGCCCACGACTTCGAAGTCGAGGAGGCGCTTGAGGAAGGCGTTGTCATGCGCTGGCTCTCCACCATCAGGACCATGGACGAGGGCACGCTGACCGTGGAGAGGATGGTCCTCGGCCCGGATGGCTGGCCGCAGCCGACCGGCGAGTTCGAGACCATCGAGGGTGACACGCTGATCCTTGCCTTGGGGCAGGAGGTCGACACCTCGGTGATCACGGGCGTTCCCGGGGTTTCCATCACCAAGGACCACACCATTGCCGTCGGGCTCGATTTCCAGACCGGCTATCCCGGCCTGTTCTGCGGTGGCGACATGGTGCCCGCCGAGCGCACGGTGACGGTGGCCGTCGGCCACGGTAAGAAAGCCGCCCTCCACATCGACGCCTATCTGCGCGGCAGCCGGTACGAACCCGCGTCCAAGCACGCGCTGGCGACCTTCGAACGTCTGAACACCTGGTACTACACGGACGCGCCACGAACCGTGCAGCCCGTGCTCGACGACCTGCGTCGCCGCACCACCTTCGGCGAGGTCACGGGTGGCCTCGACGAAACCAACGCGCTGTTCGAGGCGCGCCGCTGCCTCAGCTGCGGCAACTGCTTCGAATGCGACAACTGCTTCGGCGTGTGTCCCGACAACGCCGTGGTGAAACTCGGCCCTGGCGACCGCTTCCGGTTCAACTACGACTTCTGCAAAGGTTGCGGCCTGTGCGCCGCCGAATGCCCCTGCGGGGCGATCGACATGCTGGAGGAGGCGATCTAGGGCGCGCCATCGGACCTGAGTCTACGGCTGGGAGATCGAACCGCCGCCTCAGTGCGGAGTTGGCCGCAGGAGCGCTTGCGCAACGAGCCGGACGGCAGGACAATGGTGCACACGTCTGCATCCTTGAACGACCTTTGTCGAACGCACTGGCGGAAGAGGTCGCGATGACTGGACTCTTGCCGCGTGAAACGGCGGCGGACATCGATGCGCTGCTGGGGCCGGACCGTTCTCCCCAGGACGCTTCGGGTGGGGTGCGCATCGGACGAAAATGGCTGCTCGCCACCGTTCTGATCGCTCTGCTGGCCGTGGTCGCCTACGTTCTGCTTCGCTCCTCCGCCGACAACATCCGCTACGTAACCGAAGCGACGGTCCGCGGCGACCTGCACGTGATCGTCACCGCGACCGGCAGCGTCCAGCCCACAAGCCAGGTCGAGGTTTCAAGCGAGCTGTCCGGCACCGTGCGCCGGGTTCTCGTCGATTACAACAGCGTGGTCGCCGCCGGCCAGATGCTGGCGCAATTGGACACCGACAGGTTCAAGGCCAGCGTCGACAGTTCCCGCGCCAAACTGGCCGCCGCCAAGGCGAAGGTAGCCCAGGCGGAGGTCACCGTCGTCGAAACCGCGCGCGACCTCGACCGCAAGCGGGTGTTGGCTCGTACCCGCGTCGGCACGCTTCAGAACCTGGACGTGGCGAGAGCGCTCCACGACCGGGCCGTGGCGGCGCTGGAAAGCGCACGAGCCGATGTCGGGGTGGCCGAGGCCGAGCTGACGCTGAACGAATCGAACCTGCACAAGACGGGCATCGTTTCGCCCATCGACGGCATCGTTCTGAAGCGCAGCATCGATCCCGGCCAAACGGTCGCCGCCACCCTTCAGGCGCCGGTGTTGTTCTCCATCGCCGAAGATCTGCGCCGGATGGAGGTGCAGGTCGACGTGGACGAGGCCGACGTCGGCAAGGTGCGGGAAGGACAATCGGCCCGCTTTTCCGTCGATGCCCACCCCGATCACCATTTTCCCGCCGTGATCCGCGAGTTGCGCTACGCCCCGGAGACGGTGCAGGGCGTCGTGACCTACAAGGCCGTTCTCACCGTGGACAACAGCGCCATGCTGTTGCGTCCGGGCATGACCGCGACGGCGGAGATCGGTGTGCAGGATGTGGCGGACGCGCTTCTGGTGCCCAACGCCGCCCTGCGCTTTGCGCCGCCGGTGGAGGCGGCGGGCCAAGGCGACCTGCTGAAACGGATGATGCCCGGCATGCCGCAGTTCCGTCCCCCCAGTCCGCAGGAGCCCAGTGGCCCGTCGCGCGCCGTGTGGACACTGCGCGACGGCGCAGCGGTGGAGGTGCCGGTCGTCACCGGAGCGAGCGACGGCCGGAGAACCGCGATTCTTCGGGGAAACCTGACGGAGGGTGCGGTGGTGATCGTGGACACGGCACCGCCCCCCTGAGGAGGGCCGCATGCCCAGAGACGGCGGGGCACCGCTCATCGAGTTCGAAGGTGTGAGCAAGGTTTTCGGCAGCGGCCCCGCCGCCGTCCCGGCGCTGAACGCGGTCGATCTGAGCATCGACCGGGGGGAATTCGTGGCGATCATGGGACCGTCGGGGTCCGGCAAGTCGACGGCGATGAACATCCTCGGCTGCCTCGACGCCCCGACCTCCGGCACCTATCGCTTCATGGGCGTCGATGTCGGCCGCCTGACCCGCCATCAGCGCGCTCTGCTCCGCCGCCGCTACCTGGGCTTCGTCTTCCAGGGCTTCAACCTGCTGGCGCGCACCAGCGCCGTGGAGAATGTGGAGCTTCCTCTGGTCTACCGAGGGCTTTCCATGACCGTCCGCCGCCGGCTCGCGCGGCAGGTTCTGGCCCGTGTCGGGCTGGAAGGGCGCGAAGACCATACGCCGGGCGAACTGTCCGGCGGCCAGCAACAGCGTGTCGCCATCGCCCGCGCCATCGTCACCGACCCCGCCGTTCTGCTGGCCGACGAGCCGACCGGCAATCTCGACAGCCGGATGAGCCTGGAGATCATGAACCTTCTGGTGCGGTTGAACCGCGAACAAGGCATCACCGTAATCATGGTCACGCATGAGCCGGACATGGCCGCCCACGCACGGCGCATCATCCGGTTCGTCGATGGCCGCATCGACAGCGACGCCTCCAGCGAAAGGACCGCGTGATGCTCGTTGAAGCCGTCAAGCTCGCGCTCCAGGCGATCCGCCGCAACGCGCTGCGCTCCTTTCTCACCGTGCTCGGCATCATCATCGGCGTCGGCGCCGTCATCGGCATGGTGACCATCGGCAACGGCACCACCGCCCGGATCACCGCCGACCTCGCCAAGCTCGGCACCAACCTGCTGTTCGTGCTGCCCGGACAGGTCGGCCCCGGACGCGCCAGCTCCGACGCCAAGCCCTTCAACAGCCGCGACATCGAGGCGATGCGGGCGCAACTGGCCGGCGTGCAGGCGGTCGCGCCGGTGGCTCAGAAATCGGTGCCGGTGATCTACGGCACGGAAAACCGCAACACGGTGGTGACGGGCACCGACAGCGGCTATTTCGTCGTACAGAACTGGGCGCTGGCACGGGGGCGCGGCTTCTTCGAGGGCGAGGAGCGCGCCGGACGTGCCGCCTGCATCATCGGCCAGACCGTCCGGGAGACGTTGTTCGGCCGTGCCGACCCCATCGGCGAGACCATCCGCGTCCACAACGTCTCGTGCGAGGTGATCGGCCTTCTCGAGGCGAAGGGGCAGTCGAGCTTCGGAACCGACCTGGACGACACGGTGCTGATGCCTCTGCGCGCCTTCCAGCGGCGGATCGCCGGAAACATGGACATTGCGCGCGTCTACGTCTCGGCCCGGAACGGGGTTGATACGGCCAAGGTGCAGACCGGCATCGAGCGCCTGTTGCGGGAGCGGCGCAACATCACCGCCGGCAAGGAGGACGATTTCTCCGTCCGCGACATGAAGCAGGTCGTGCAGGCCACCGCCGGAGCGACGGCGGTGCTCACCGGCCTTCTGGGCGCGGTGGCGGCGGTCAGCCTGCTGGTCGGCGGGATCGGCATCATGAACATCATGCTGGTGTCCGTGACCGAAAGGACTCGGGAAATCGGAATACGTCTCGCCATCGGCGCTTTGGAGGGACAGGTGCTGATGCAGTTCCTGGTGGAGGCGGTGGTGCTTTCCCTGTTCGGCGGCATCTTCGGAATCGCTTTGGGGCTTGGGCTGGCGGTTGTGACGACCACCGTGCTGAACGTCCCGTTTCTCGTCGATCCCTTCATCATTCTCGTGGCGTTCGGCTTCTCCGCCTTGGTTGGAATCGTCTTCGGCTACATCCCGGCCCACCGCGCGGCCCGTCTCGATCCGATCCAGGCGCTGCGCCACGAGTGACGGCTGCATCCGTTCCGGCGCGCGCGGCGTGAAGGTCGGCGCCTGATTCCGTCGGCGGCCCTTTACCTGGGTTAAGGCTCCGTCGCCCTTGCACCCCGATGATGATCCCGGCGTCACCACGTTGGGAGGCCGTCCATGCCGGACACCCCATACATCCGCTGGTTTTCCGACCTTGGCCGCGACGACGTCGCCCTGGTGGGCGGCAAGAACGCCTCGCTCGGCGAACTTTACCGACGCCTGAAGCCGCTGGGGGTGGAGGTGCCGGATGGCTTCGCCCTGACCGCGGCCGCCTTCCGCAACGCGCTGACCGCCGCCGGCGCCTGGGATGGCCTGCACGCGCTGCTGGACGGCCTGGACAAGGCGGACGTGGAGCGTCTGGCCCGCGCCGGGGCCCGCGCCCGGGAGATCGTCTACGCCGCCGGCCTGACGCCGGACATGGAGGAGCAATTGCGCACGGCCTTGCGTGCCTTGCTGGCCGAATATGGGGAGGGCATGACCGTGGCGGTGCGCAGCTCCGCCACCGCCGAGGACTTGCCCACGGCCAGCTTTGCCGGGCAACACGAGACCTATCTGAATGTGGCGGGCGAGGCGATGCTCCTCGACGCCGTGCGGCGCTGCCACGCCTCGCTGTTCACCGACCGCGCCATCTCCTATCGGATCGACCAGGGCTTCGACCACTTCAAGGTCGCGCTGTCGGTCGGCGTGCAGAAGATGGTGCGCTCCGACCTTGCCTCGGCCGGGGTAATGTTCACGCTCGACACGGAGTCGGGATTCCGGGATGCCGTGTTCATCACCGGCGCCTATGGGCTGGGGGAAACGGTCGTCCAGGGGACGGTCGATCCCGACGAGTTCTATGTGCACAAGCCGACCTTCCGGCAGGGCCATCGCGCGGTGCTGCGGCGGCGCCTGGGCGAGAAGCTGGTGAAGATGGTCTATCGCTCGGGCCGCACGCGTGAGCCGACGCGCACCGTCCCCACACCCGGCGCCGACCGGCAGCGCTTCTGCCTGACCGACGGGGAGGTGCTGCGGCTCGCCGAGCAGGCCATCCGGATCGAGGACCATTACGGCCAGCCCATGGACATCGAATGGGCCAAGGACGGGCAGGACGGCGGTCTCTACATCGTCCAGGCGCGCCCGGAGACGGTCGCCTCCCGGCGCTCGGCCTTGGAGCTGGAGACGGTTGTTCCGGAAGGGAAGGGCACCGTACTCGTTTCCGGGCGCGCGGTCGGCGGGCGTATGGCCGCCGGGGCCGTTCGTGTGGTGACCGGCGCCCACCAGCTGTCCGACTTCCGTCCGGGCGAGGTGCTGGTGGCCGACACCACGACGCCCGATTGGGAGCCGGTGATGAAGACGGCTGCTGCCATCGTCACCAACCGGGGCGGACGCACCTGCCACGCCGCCATCGTCGCCCGCGAGCTGGGCATTCCCGCCGTGGTCGGGGCCGAACGCGCAACGGAGGTTCTGCGCGACGGTCAAACAGTGACCATCTCCTGCGCCGAGGGCGATACCGGCAAGGTCTATGACGGCGCTGTGCCGTTCCATGTGGAGCGCATCGACCTCGGTCGGCTGCCGCGCCCACAGACGCGCATCATGGTGAACCTCGGCAATCCCGACCAGGCCTTCCAGACCGGCCAGCTTCCGGTGGACGGGGTTGGCCTGGCGCGCATGGAATTCATCATCAGCGAGGCCATCAAGGTGCATCCGATGGCGCTCGTCCATCCGGAGCGCGTCGAGGATTCCGACATCCGCGCCCACATCGCCCAACTGACTTGCAGCCACCCCACCGGCGGTGCCTACTTCGTGGAGCGTCTGTCGGAAGGGATCGGCACCATCGCGGCCGCCTTCTTTCCGCGTCCGGTCATCGTTCGCCTATCGGACTTCAAGACCAACGAATACGCTTCCCTGATCGGCGGGTGGTGGTTCGAGCCGGTCGAGGAGAATCCCATGCTCGGCTTCCGGGGGGCGGCGCGCTATGCCCATCCCGCCTACGAGGAGGGCTTCGCGCTGGAATGTCGGGCGCTGGATCGTGTGCGTGCCGAGATGGGGCTGACCAACGTGAAGGTCATGGTGCCCTTCTGCCGCCGCCTGGAGGAGGCGGACCGGGTGATCGCCGCCATGGCCCGCCATGGGCTGGAGCGTGGGCATAACGGCCTGGAGATCTACGTGATGTGCGAGATCCCCAACAACGTCCTGCTGGTGGACGAGTTCGCCCGACGCTTCGACGGCTTTTCCATAGGGTCGAACGACCTGACCCAACTCACGCTCGGCGTGGACCGCGACAGCCCGCTGGTCGCCTTCGACTTCGACGAGCGCGATCCCGGCGTGTTGGCCTTGCTGCGCCAAGCCGTGGAAGGCGCGCGGCGCAATGGCCGGCCGTGCGGAATCTGCGGCCAGGCGCCCTCGGACTATCCGGAGATCGCCGAGTTCCTGGTGCGGCTCGGCATCGACTCCATCAGCCTGACGCCCGACAGCGTGCTGAGGACGTTGCGCGCCGTGGTGGATCTGGAACGAGGGCTCGGCCGCGCCCCGCGCGACCCTGAGATGGGAGATCCATCATGAAGCCCGTCGTCGTCTTCGCACACCCGCGTTCCGGCAGCTTCATCCGGCAGGCTGCGGGGGCCTATGTGGACGAGTTGGAACAGTACGGACACACGGTCGAGGTGCGCGACCTCTACACCATAGGCTTCAACCCGGTCCTCTCGGAGGAGGAGTTGGCCGGCAAGGGGCCGGTGCCCGGACGCAAGCAGGTCTTCCGGCGCCACGGACCGGAGGGGCGGATCGAGGCCGACCGGCTTTCGACCCTGGACAGCGATGAGGAGGGCCAGCCCCTGCTGGTGCCGGTGATGCGCGGCGGCCGGCGGGTGGTGGCGCTGCCGGGCCTTCAGGCGATCCGGGCCCATGCGGCGGCGGAGCTGGCGTCCCTTCCGGAAGCCCTGTCCCATCGGACGTCCGGGCCTCCTCTCCACGTGGAGATCGCCCCGACCCTGGAACGCTTGGCCCGGGAGGAGGATCGGCGGGTCGACACCGCGTGAAACAGAGCCACGGCCAAACGGTCGGGGCGGAACGGATGGGTGGTGTCATGGATTCCTGTCTGCATCTGAAATACATCGTGGAACGGCAACGGAAGGCGTGGACCGTGCGCATGCAGGGCGGCGACTGCGCCGGCTTCTTTCCGTCCCGGCGTGATGCCCTCAAGGCGGCACTCGGGGATGCGGAGCGGGTGTGCAATCTCGGCCACCATGTGGACGTGTACGCCAAGCGTGTGGACGGCAGCCTGAAACGAATTGCGGCCCGCCCCGCTTCCCGGCCTTGAGCCATGCCCAGCCAGAGGAGACTCCCATGGGAAACGATGGCATCCCGCTGTTCGATCTGGACCCGGACTGGGGCCATGGGGCGCGGATCGCCCGGCATCTGGAGGTGCCGGTGAGCCTTCACGAGGAACGAGGCTTTGAGGACGGGGAACTCAAGGTCCGCCCATTGGTGGGGGTGCGCAACAGGGACGTCTACGTGGTGCAGTCCCTGCACGGCGATGCGGAGCGGAGCGTGCACGACAAGCTGTGTCGGCTGCTGTTCTTCGTCGGCGCGGTGAAGGACGCGTCCGCCGCGAGCGTGACCGTCGTCGCCCCCTATCTGGCCTACGCGCGCAAGGACCGGCGGACCAAGCCGCGCGATCCCGTGACCCTGCGCTATCTGGCCGGCATGATGGAGGCGGTCGGCGTGGACCGGGTCGTCGTGGTCGATGTCCACAACGAGGCGGCGTTCGAGAACGCCTTTCGCTGCCGGACGGAGCATCTGGAGGCGCGCAGGCTGTTCGCGGCGCATCTGGCGCCGCTGGTCGGGCAGGGGGGCGTGTCCGTGGTGTCTCCGGACATCGGCGGGGTGAAGCGGGCCGAGCGGCTCCGGGAGTCTCTGGAGCGCGCCTTGGGACGCGACGTCGGGCTTGCCTTCATGGAAAAGACGCGCAGCGGCGGCGTGGTAAGGGGCGGGACGCTGGTCGGCGACGTCCAGGGGCGGACGGTGGCGATCCTCGACGACCTGATCAGCACCGGCACCACGATGATGCGCGCCGCCTCGGCCTGCCGCGCCGCGGGTGGAGGCCCGGTCTTCGCCCTCGCCACGCACGGGCTGTTCGTCGGCGGCGCCCCGACGGTCGTCGCCTCGCCGCTGTTCGACCATGTCGTCGTCACCGACACGCTGCCGCCGTTCCGCCTGCCAGAGAAGTTGGTGTCCCGCCGCGTGACGGTGCTGGCCACGGCCCCGCTGCTCGCGGAGGCCATCGCCCGTATCCACAGTGGCGGGTCGGTCAGTGACCTGATGACCGATTGACGTCCCGGTCATCGTTCCCTGGCCGTTCGGGGATGAGGGCGCGTTTCAGAATCTTGCTGATCGTCGAGATCGGCAAGGCCGTGCGGAACTCGATCCGCTGCGGCTGCTCGAAGCGTGACAGGCGAGGGGCGAGGAAGGCGCGCAACTCCGCTTCCGACAGCGTGGGCCCGGGTTGCGGCACGACGAAGGCCCGGATCGCCTGCCTGCGCACCGGATCGGGCTCGCCCACCGCCGCGGCGTCGGCAATCTGCGGGTGCTGCGTGATGACCGCTTCGACGGCGCGCGGGTAGATATGCTGCCCACCGGTGACGAGCAGGTCCTTCAGACGGTCCACGATGTGCAGGTAGCCGTCGCCGTCGAGAAAGCCGATGTCCCCGGTGTGCGGATGGCCGCCGTCCATCGCCTGCGCGTCTCCGCACCCATCGTGGGACCGTGCAGCATGGCAAGGCACAGCATCGGTCCTGACAGCCATTTCAGAGATAGGCACACAAGCCTTCCCATCGATGTCACCTCTTGATCCGGATCGAACCCAGGACCCTCCACCCGGCACCCCCGTTTAGGTCCGCGCGCGGCTGCCACCCTTGTTCGGCAGCTTGGCGATGGCCTTCGCGATGTCGCGGCTCAGCGCCGTCAGGTTGTCGTTCATCGCCGCCACCAGCGCGGGATAGCCGTTGTCGACAACGCGGGTGGCGAGGCGGGTCTCTTCGCGGACGAGCACCTTCTGCGTGGCTCCGTCGTGGATCGCCCAATGCGCGTCGAGGACGCTGTCGTCCGAGGCGGTCCGCTCGAAGCGGTCGAACTCAACCGACACTTCGTAATCAGGTGGTCCGTTGGTGCGGGACGGTACGGCGTAAACGCGGTCCGTCCCCAGCAGGATGGACAGGTTCTCCACCAAGACACGCGTGGCGTTGACCGGCAGCCGCTCGGCCCAGCGGTCGTCGCGGTTGGCGGACAGCTCGTGCGCGCTGGTGTAGGCGATGATTTCCGGGCGGTCGAGGTATTCCGGCACCGAGACGAGCTGAACGCCGACCGACCGACCCGTGCGCCTTTTGGTATCGCGGTCCTCCCCCGCCATTGGAGTCAGGACATAGAGGCGCGCCGGCGTGCTGGAGCAGCCCGCCATGGCCGCGACGGCCATCAGGCCCGACAGGACACGTCGACGCCGGATCACGGATGAGCGCATGCTGGTCACCGTCCAGTTATCAGGACATTCGGGCTGCGGTCGAGCTGGTCGGCGAAGGAGCGCAGGGATTTCGAGGCGACGGACAGGTTGGCGAGCGTCTGTTCCAGGTTGTTGCGCAGCGGCGAGCGCGGGTCCAAGGCGGCGTTGACCGTCCGCAAGGTGCCGTCCGCCTGCTGGAAGGCCTTTTCCGCTGCGCTGGTGGCGGCCTGCACGCGGGCGCTGAGCGGTTTCACTTCGCCATCGACCTTGCCGACCAAGCCACGCAGGTCGGCGATGGCCGCCTGCAGGTCGGCCTGGAGCGCCTTGACGGCGGTTTCGGTCTCCTTCGCGATGTCCCCGACATCGTCCAGCAAGGGCCGCGACCGATCGTTCGCCGTCGTCATGAGCGCTTTGAACGCCTGCATCCCGCCGGCGAGCGCGGTGACGGCGCTCCGCCATTCCGGATCGGCGAGCAGCGTGTCTGCGCGCGCCAAGACCTCGACCAGGGAGTTGGCAATCTGGTCCAGCGGCAGGCTGCCGAGCGTCTTCTTCAGCGATTCCAGGTCGGACTGCACGGAGGGGATCTCGATCACCGGTGGCGGCAGCCCCCCCACCAGCTTGGCCGTCGTGTCCGGGTAGTAGCCAAGTTCGATGGCCAGCAGGCCCGTAACCAGACTTTGCGACACCAGCTTGGCCCGCAAACCCCGCTCGATCAGCCGCTGGAACTCGCCTGGGTGCAGCGGCCGGTCGCTCCATTTGACCGCGCCGGGAATGAAGTCGAACTCGACCGGCATACGCGGGGTCAAGGTCGCGTTGTCCACCTCCAGGCGGATCGACTTCACTTCGCCCACCCGTACACCCTGGTAGGTCACCGGCGCGCCCACCTCCAGACCGGCGACCGAGCCTTGGAAATAGGTGCCCGCGCGCGGGCGCGTGACGAACAGATTGCCGCCGCCGAACAGGGCGACCGCCAGGACCAGAAGCGCGATGGCGCCGACGACGAAGCCGCCGACAACTTTTGGGTTAGCGTTTGCGGCCATGGCACTTCCTCCTCTTTGCCGGACCGTCAGGCGGCCGCTCAGATGGCGGCTGGGGCGGCCTCGCCGCGGCGCAGGAACTTCCGCACTTTTGGGCTGTCCGCGTGGTCGATCAAGTCGCGCGGGTTGCCGTGCGCGATGGCCGTGCGGGTCTCGGCGTCGAGGAACACCGCGTTGTCGGCGATCGCGAAAATGCTGGCGAGTTCGTGGGTGACGATGACCACCGTGCTGCCGAGATTGTCGCGCAGTTCCAGGATCAGGTCGTCGAGCCGGCGCGAGCTGAGCGGGTCGAGGCCGGCCGACGGTTCGTCCAGGAACAGGATGTCGGGGTCGAGCGCCATGGCGCGCGCCAGCCCGGCGCGCTTGCGCATGCCTCCGCTGATCTCCGACGGGTAGAACTCTTCGAAGCCGCGCAGGCCAACCAGCGCCAGCTTCAGTGCCACCATTTCCGCCACCTCGCGCGCGTCGAGCCTGGTGTAGAGCGTCAGCGGCAGCGCGACGTTCTCGGCCAGCGTCATGGAACTCCACAGGGCACCGCTCTGGAACAGCACGCCGAAGCGTCGGCTGATGGCCATGCGCCGGCCGGGATCGTCGCCGTGCCAGAAGCTTTCCCCGTCGTAGAACACGTCGCCGCGGGTTGGCCGGATCAGGCCGATCATGTGCCTGAGCATGGTGCTCTTGCCGCAGCCGCTGTCGCCCATGATGACGAAGATCTCACCAGCGGGGATGGTGAAGCTGACATTGCGCTGCACAACGTAGCTGCCGAACGCCATGTCGAGGTTCCGGACGGCGATGCGCGGTGCGGTGCCGGCTTCGGGGATGCGGGGTGACGACGCCAATCCGCCCTCCCTACAGCCCGACGATGTTCAGCAGGACCGCCAGGATCGCGTCGCTGATGATGATGTAAACCAGCGCGGTGACCACGGCGGAGGTCGCGGCGTTGCCGACGGCGGCGGCGCTGCGGCCCGACTGGATGCCGCGCATGCAGCCGGCGATGGCGACCAGCGCGCCGAACAGCACGCTCTTGCCCCACCCGACGAAGAAGTCCGTGAAGGAGAAGCTCGCCTGCGTCTGCGCCAGATAGGTGGTGCCGGTCAGGTCGAGCATGCCGACGCCGACCAGCCAGCCGCCGAGCATCCCGGCGAAGGCCGAATAGAGGTAGAGCAGCGGCATCATCAGCATCAGCGCCAACATGCGCGGCAACACCAGGAAATCGATGGGCGAGACGCCCAGCGTGGTCAGCGCGTCGATCTCCTCGTTGGACTGCATGGTGCCGAGCTGGGCGGCGAAGGCCGCCCCGGTTCGTCCGGCCAGCACGATGGCCGTCATGATTGCCGCCATCTCCCGCGTCATCGCTACGGTGACGAGGTTGGCGACGTAGATCTCCGCCCCGAAGGTGCGCAACTGCACTGCCCCGACGAAGGCGAGGATCAGCCCGACCAGCAGCGAGATGACGAAGGCGATGCCCAGCGCCTGTGCTCCGCAGTCCTCCACTGTCCGCAACAGGTCGGAACGGCGGAAGCGGGCCCTTCCCGCGGACAGGCGCAGGAAGGACAGGGTGGCCTCGCCGAGGAAGGCGAGCGTTTCCTGGAATCCCTTCCAGCCGCGTAGTGCCCACTCCCCGACCTGGGCGAGCGTCGGCTTGCCGCCGTCGCCGCGGCCCGTCCCCGTCTTTTCCGGCACGGCCAGCGCCAGGTCGACCAGTCGCCGGACGCCGGGCGGCAGGTCGGTCTTGTCGAAGGCGATGGTCCGCGCCCGGCACGCCGCCTCCAGCCCGGCGATGTAGGACACCAGGGAAGAATCCCAGTGCCCCAGGCCGGTCGCGCGAACGGTCACCCGGCCCGGCGCTGGCGGGCTCGCCACTTGGCGGGCGACCTCCTCGACCGACGGCATGCCGTGTCGCACGGTCCAGTCCCCGGCGCAGATGACCGCAAGGGTCTGGCCGTCGATCTTTTCCAGCCGCACGGGTGCGTTGACCGCGTTCATGGGGGTCTGCCGGTCAGTCAATGACGTGATAGCCGCCGTCGATGTAGACGACGAGGCCGGAGAGCTGGCTCGCGGCGTCGCTGGCGAGGAAGGCGGCGGTCGGCCCGATGTCGTCCACGGTGACCAGCCTGTGCGACGGCGCGCGCTCCGCGGTCCGCTGCAACAACTCGTCGAAGCGGTCGATGCCAGAGGCCGCGCGCGTGGCGAGCGCGCCGGGCGACAGGACATTGACGCGGATCTTCCTGCTGCCCAGTTCGGCCGCCAGATAGCGGACGGCGCTCTCCAGCGCGGCCTTGACCGGTCCCATCATGTTATAGTGCTCGACCACATGCTCCGACCCGTAGAAGCTCACGGTTTGCAGGCAGCCGCCGTTGGTCATCAGCGGTTCCGCCAGCTTCGCCATGCGGATGAAGGAGTGGCAGGACACGTCCATGGCGAGCGTGAACCCCTCCTTGGAGCAATCCACGACGCGCGCGTGCAGATCCTCGCGCGGCGCGAAGGCGATGGAGTGCAGCAGAAAGTCCAGCCGGCCCCAGCGGTCGCGGATGGCCTTGAACACGCGCTCCAGATCGCCCTCGCGGCGCATGTCGAGTGGCAGGATGAGGTCGGCGCCCAGCCGTTCGGCCAGCGGCCGGACATGCGGCTCCGCCTTTTCGTTGAGGTAGGTGATGGCGAGGTCGGCCCCGAGTTCGCGGAACGCCTTGGCGCAGCCATAGGCGATGCTCTGGTCGTTGGCGATGCCGGCCACGAGGCCGCGCTTGCCGGCAAGCGAGATCAAGGGCATGGCGGATGTCTCCCTTTTGGGGATGCGGAGTGCGTCGGGAACCATTATCGGCCCTGCGATCCCGCCTGCACGCCGCGTTGGTAGGCCGATTCCTCGGCCTGCTTGTGATGGTCGTAGAGCAGGCCGCCGGCCAAACCGGCGCCGGCGCCAATGGCGGCTCCCATGCCGGCATTGCCGGCGATGGCGCCAATGATGGCGCCGCCCGCGGCCCCGCCGGTGGTGCCGGTCAGCGCGCGCTGCTGTGTCGGGGTCATGTCGCTGCAGGCGGCAACCGGAAGCGCCACGGCCGCGACGGCGAGAAAATGTCCGAGTGTCATGTCCGTGCCCACCCCGGCTGATATCTGAGGCTGTTCGTAGATCAGAAAGTGGAGGTCAAGGCGCGACACGGGTAACGCTGGACCAGATAGCGGAACATCCCTTCGACCGGCGGCGCGCCCATCTGCTGCTGGTTCCGCGTCGCCCAGGAGACGAAGCCGGCGATGGCCTCGTTGCGCGACGGCTGCGGGTCGGGCGCGCAGAACAACGGCCGTTTCCTGCCCTCTGCCACGGTTACGATCTGGTGGTATTGGTAGGCGCCCACCGCGAAGCCGTGGCAGAAGTGCAGCGCGGCGATGCCGGTGGTGTTGGTGGGCTGCGCCTCGCACAGCCGCACGAGGTCCCCGGTCGTCTCGACCTGGAAATTGGTCTCCGACGGCATCGGGACGGTCTCTGCGCCCAAAGCCACCGCCGCCATCATGCCCATGGCAGCCGCGAGAACGAAACTAAGTCGACCTTTCATTGCGTGCTCCCGGCGTGCTCCCGGAGAATGGACCGAGGATGTCGGGTCCTGGGATGATTGAGCCGCAGCTGGAGGCGGTTTCGAAAGTAGCAACTGGGGTGCGAGAGCCCGTGCTACGGTAACGTCACACTGTATTAAACAGGGCTTTTACCGCTCCGGGCCGGAGACTTGGCATGGGGCGCCAGCAAGGTCGGCGTTCTGCAGGCCATCGACGATGCGGTTGATGATCGCGAGGGCGATGTTGCGCATTTCCAGCTCTGCCTGGATGCGATACGGTCTTGGCGACGTACACCGTGTGCTGAGCGGCAACCTTGGTTTTGGTGAGGTCGCCCGGACTGGGAGGTCAGTAGACGGGGTTGGTCAGCTCGGGTTTTACGTTCAGGCGCACGCGGACGATCTCGTCGGGTGAGTGGCCCTTGAGGACGCGTTGCCGGCGGGCGCGTTGTGGGCAAGCTTGTAGCCGTGCAGCGGGCGCTCCAGGGCGTTGTACGTGCCGATGCACATGATCAGCACCTCCCGTCCGATGCGCCCGTTGAAGCGTTCGACCATGCCGTTGGTCTGCGGCGTGTAGGGATTGGTTGTGCGGTGCTGCGCGCCCAGGGCGTGGCAGGCGGCCTTGAAGCCGGCGGCGGTGAAGCGCCTGCCGCGGTCGGTCAGCATGTGGGTGACCCGGAAGGGAAGGGCGGCCACGGCCGGAGGCGGCTGTGGGGTTGACCGGCCGCCGCGCGGGGGGCGCTTTGGGCTCGTCATGGCGACAACGGATGGGGCTGCGCCAACAGCCTTCCTACCGTGGCGCAGGACCCAGGCGTCTTTCGATCCTCCAGCCATATTCCTGAACGGCCCGCCAGACCGGGTCCCAACAACATTCCGCCATCAAAGAGCAAACTCATACCGACACAACCCGCCGAAGGCACCCGGAACTTGACGGTGCCTCCCTTGTTATTCATGCTGCTGCATACGCCCTTGATTGCCAATATCCTTAAGATAATGCAGCAGAGACGCCAAATCCACGGTCCGGCAGGCAAGTTCAAGAGCTTCTCGCGAGTGTCGTATTTCCCAGCAGAGGGCTCCACGGTACCCTAGGGGCATAGTAAGCGGCATGCACCGCCATTGATGCGTGGCACTGGGGTCATTAGAATCAGAAACTCGGATCATGGATCCTTTGGTGGGCTGCTTGAAGCTCACGTCCTTTATCGGATAGATCAGGCCTACGCCGCGAGCCTTCAGATAGGCCTCCTTCAACGTCCATAGCGTGTAAAACATCTCCATCCGCGCTTTTCCGTGGCGCGTGCTGATGATCGCGGCCTCGGCAGGGGAGCACCACACCTCTACAAGTTCCTCGAAATCAAGGCACTTCTCATGCTCGACGTCTATTCCCACCTCGCGACCTCTGGCCACGGCGCATGCCACAATGTGCCGGCTGTGGGACAGGTTGAACGTGAGGCCGACGGGAACGTCCGTGCCCGATATCACAGGCTTTCCATCCGCCCGAGCGCCCGTGGTCCACCGCCATGGGTTGACACCTAGAGCGGCTGTCGGATCGCAAAATTCCGAGAAAACCGCAAACCGCAGCAGCAATCGTCCTGCCAGGAATTGCGCCCGCGCCAGTTCATTCACATATTGCGCCGCTTTCATTCTTTCGGCATCGCTCAGAACACACGCGGCACGCTCAAGTCCGCCACCAAGCGATTCCCCGCCAAGATCGAGAATCCATACGAAGATGTTTTGATCCATCGCCGCGGCTCACCACCCTCAACCTGCTCTCCCCTTAACGTCGGGAGAAGGGCAGGCCACCTCAAGATTCAGCGAGATCGCACAGCGCCTTGTTGAGTATTGGCGTGTTCATCGCGAGCCAGTCCAGTAGTGATCAGCAAAGTTATCACGTACGGAACCAATATAAATGCAGAGATTGCAAAGATGTCCTCTGCCGACACGTCCGCAGAAAGGATGGTGAACACCCAACAGGATAGCAGCAAAATGATGGTATTGAGCATTTGAGTGGCAACAATCTCGCCACTTGCCTGTGACGCCGAGAACAATTGGATCGCAAGCGTGCGCCCCTGGACTTTCGTGATCCCCAGGACAAACGACGCCATGAAAATCCAGGCAAATGGCGCTATGCCATCCGTCGGAACGTAGCGTGCGATCGCGATGACTATCATCGTCCCAACCGGAAGCGCGATGGCAAACGCTTTTTTTCCAAAAAGTGCTGAAAACCTCATGCATGCAAATCCGGCGAGCATTGAGCCCACGCCGAAGATACCATCAAATATTCCATAGATGTCAGAGCCCGCCTTCATTGAATCCTGAACATACAGAAGAATTGGAATGTTCAGGGAAAGAACCACTACCTGCGGCAACCCATGACAGACGAGAAACCACCCTCTCGAGCGTGCCTCTTGGCGCGACACGAGGTTCCCCAGGCATTTGACCGTGCTGCCGAACGCCCATCCTTTCTGAGAATCCCGGGGATGCTCATCCCCATCCACGATGCCGGGTGTGATGCATGCGTATGAAAATCCTGCCAACAACGCCATGGCCGCCGACGAGAACACCAGAAAAACGAACCCCAGGTGTGCGAACAGAAACCCCGCGGCCACCACCCCCAAGATGCTTCCAAGTTGGACGGCGACTTCCAATTGCGCCACGCGTTGGGGGACATGCTCCATCGGCACAATCCGCTTTACCAGCACGTACAAAGAGGGAAAATAATAGCCAAAGAACATCCCAAGAGTGGCGATCAGTATATACGCCGCGGCGGGCGACGGGCTGAAGAGCAGCCATACGCCGATCGCGGCAACCGTGCTCGCGCTGCCCACCTGCAGCTTTACCAATGACCGAGCGACGCCCTTTCTGGCGAGAGCGGTGCTCATGATCGGAAGGATGAGCACACCCGGCGCAAAGAACAGGAAGAACGACACTCCCACAGACATAGGGGAACTGCCAAGATGCAGCAGATACCACCCAGATGAGTACACTATGAAGTTCACTGACAGCAATGCCAGCAACGATGCCGCAAAGAACACCCAGTAATCCCGCACCCAACCGCCCCTCATGACGGAATCCTTTCAGCTCCAAGTTGATGGACAAATTTCTTCACAGAATCCAGCAAACTCTGAATAATCGAAAAATCATCCAGCCCTGAGGCAACCACTCGGATGGAAGCGCAGGGCTCCGGGTAAACATATATTGTCATTGCATTCTTGGGCTTGTCGTCGAAAAACGGAAATTCCTTGTAGTCACCGGCAAAATCCTTCAGGTCCGTGGTGTTGGAGGGAAGTATGTTCACGACGATGTCGGGCAGTGGCCGTGCCGCCATTTGCTTGGCGTCACTGATCGGAAAACGTCCCCGTTCCATCGCTGAGAAGAATGCCACTTCCAAGGACTCCACGACCTCGTCCAGACTGCGCGCGCCGACATCCTCAACGGGGAGCAGCAGGGAATTGAGCGTGATTCCCAAAGCGGAGGCGCTTACCAGGGAGGGGCGATTTGCATAGGCCAGGAGAACCGCAACATCCTTTGCTTTGAGGCTTTCAGCTAACGCCTTGAAGATCACGCCCAGATAACAGACCGCCGGTGGGATCGAAAGGCGCCGAGCGTAACGATGCAGTCCTTGATCCTCTTCTTCCGACAACATCCACACCGCGCAATCGGAAGCGTCGGGGGCTCCGTTATCTGACCGAAGCACCGGCAGATCGAGTTTGTTGTACGTCGTGAGCGGGCCGCGCCAGTATTCCGCGTCCTGTGCGTATTCGTCGCTGCCGAGGTATCCCATCTCCTCGGCCACGTACTCGCCGTAGGGCGTATACAATGGCCCCGGACCTTTCGTCATGCCCGGCAGCCCAGAGACAATGGACTGCATGAACATTGTGGCGGCGATCGCATCAACCAGAATATGGTCGACAACGAATATTAAATATACACCTTCGCCAACGACCAGTTCATCAATAATGTAAATCCTGAAAAGAGGAGGAGTTTCAGGATCAAACTCGCAGTCCCACTTCACCTCCCGCCAATCTGAAATAATCTGCACACAATCTTCATAATCGATGCCGAGTGATGCGGTATGCAAACCGTCCTCTTCCAGAAAGAAGCCGGATCCAAGCATCGGGTGGGCGCTTACGACCTCCGACACCCGGCGAACCAGATCAGCGCGCGACACTGGGCGATCGATCCGGCACGCGACACAGGTGTTGTACTGCCCACGGGCCCGGCCCGACGCGGCGGGGACGAAATACATGTTTTCTTGCGCGCGCGACGCCTTTGACCTGGACACTTGCATCCCTCCGTGTCAATGCGCTGTGGTTTGTCTTGATGCATCGGTTCACCCGCCGCACCGGTGCCCAGCCCGCCTCGCGTGGAGTCGGGCCGGACAGCCATGGTTAGAAGGCGCGAGCTTCAGAGAGCCGCCTCGGCCACGCACGGAGCACAGGCGACGCGTGGTTGGCCTGTGTCTGCGGCGGGGGGATGGCCGGTGCCGATACCCAGTATCAACTCAGCCAACTCCTCAGCGCAGTCTCGGTTGAAATAATGGCCGGCCTTTTCCAACAGAGTGACGGTGATGTTGGCCGCGTATTGCCGCCACGCTTGGTCAGGATCGACCGTCGCATCTATTGAAGGGTCGCAGCCACCCAAGATCACAAGCATCGGAACAGGCAGCTTGGTACCGCCCCTCAGATCGAAGAACACTCGGCGGTAGACAGCGACGTCCCGAGTGAAGTTACCGACGACGGCCGCACGCAGATTGGCGTCTTCAAGACCTTTGATTCCGCCAATGCTCTCCAGGTATGTGCAGATGTCATCGGCGGACGCGGTGTCCCAGGGATTCCCGGGGTGGTCGGCGCCGGCGAAGGCGGGCGGAAGCGTAGCGCCGACGACGGTGGCGGTAACCGTGTATCCGCGCGTGACCAGATGGTGGGCAAAGCCACAAGCAAGCCCCGCTCCGGCGCAATGTCCATAAACAATGGTCGGAACATCCTTTTGTAGAGCGTTTGCGCTTTCCCACTCCCGGTATAGCGCTTCGATGTCGTCGCTGATGGGCAGGCGGCTGTGCCCGTTCCCTTGCAAGTTTCCCACACACAGGAAAGCGTCCGGGCACCGGCTTTCCAACGCTTGCGACAACGCAAAGTAATCAGAACTTTCGCCGCCTGCATAAGGCACGCATATTACCGAGAATTTTGGTCTTGCGGGCCGGTCATGGAAAGAGGTGACCGATCGGCATGTTTTCGAAGCCGATGAAATGCCTGCCATCAGACCGCTCATCACTGGGTTCCGGTAGATGTCGGCAATCGAAAGAAGGCCGTTCGCCTTGGATACGGCGGTCAGAGCCTTTATCGAATCCCCGCCGAGATCAAAGTAGTTGTCGTCGACGTAGAGTTCCGGGACGCCCAGGGATGCGGCGAGCGCGTCGTGGAGCACACGTTCCTGCGGTGCCGTCGGCGTCCACACAGCCCCCTGCCGCGGAGCAAGGCGGTTCGAGGCAACAATCCGATCCAACTGTGCGGCGTCGATCTTGCCGTTGGTGGTCAGCGGCATCGCCGGCACCTGCACGAGCGCTCCAGGCAGCATGTAATAGGGCAACTGCTGCGCAATGTGATCGCGCAGCGCAGCGGCACCAAGCTGCCGATCGGACGTGTAACAGCATACGAGATTCGCGTGCTCACCTTGACCACGGCAGATAACCCGCGCCTCCCGTATGTCCGGATGCGAGAGAACAACGGATTCGATCTCCTGCAGTTCAATCCGGAAGCCGCGCAGCTGGATCTGATGATCCTTGCGGCCGAGGAATTCCAGTTCTCCATTGAAGTGGAGACGCGCCAGATCGCCGGACCGGTAGCCACGGCGGCCTGGATAGAACGGAAGAGTAACGAACCGCTCCGCGTTCAGGTCGGGCCGTTTCCAATATCCCTCGCTCACGCCGTCACCGACGACGACGATCTCGCCCGCCACCCCCCGAGGAGCAAAGTTGAGCTCCTCGTCGACAATCGCGAGCGCCAGCGTCGGGATGGGCCGGCCGATCGAACTGCGCGGGGATTGCAGGGCATCGGCATCAAGTTTGCGGTAGGTCACGTGAACCGTGGTTTCGGTGATGCCATACATATTGATCAGTTCACAATCGGGCAGCATCTGGGTCCACGGGGTGATGCGCACTGGGCTTAGGGCTTCTCCACCAAAAATCACCTTCCTAATGTGGCTGCGCCCGATCTTCCGCCGCAAATCGTCGTGCCCCGCCAGTACGCCCAGCAGGCTGTAGAAGGCCGATGGCGTCTGATTGAGAATTGTGACCTTCTCATCGACCAGCATGTGGATGACCCGTACGGGATCCCGACAATCCTCACGCGCTGGCACAACGAGACGGCCGCCGAACAGCAGGGCGCCGAAGATTTCCCATACGGAGAAGTCGAAAGCAAACGAGTGGAAGAGGAGCCACACGTCGGCAGAGCCGAAGTCGAACAGAGCGTTCTCGGGGAACAGCAGACGGACCACGTTCCGGTGGCTGATAACGACGCCTTTTGGCCGCCCAGTGGTGCCGGAAGTATAGATCATATACGCGGCGTCAAGGGCGGAACCGCTCTGTTGCGGTTGCAGCGGGGCCGTGCACTCGCCGATGTCCTCGAAGTACACGGCCATCCGATTGGACGGCACCAAATGGGCATACTTCCTGGTGGTCAAAACCGTCTGGGTTTCGCTGTCGTTGAGAATGAACCTGATCCGTTCGAGCGGTGAGGTCGGGTCGATCGGCAGGTAGCCTCGGTTGGCCGCGAAGATGCCGAACACGGATGCGATCATGTCCACGCCTGGATCGGCGATGATGGCGACGAAGTGTGCCGCCACAGCATCCAGTTGCTTGGCCGTGATCTCACGCCGTATCGCTTCGGCCCGGGCGGACAGGGTCTCGTATGTGCATCTTGCTGCTCCGGCGGAGATCGCCACGGAGTCTGCGTGGCCCTCGGCCACCCTCAGAAAGATGGAAAGGAGCGTATCGCGTTCCGGGAAGGCGGAGTGAAGATTGTTTAGGATAGCAAGCTGCTCACCGACCTCGTCGGCGGACAGCAGCGTCAGATCGTTGGGTGTAAGGGCCGGTTGGCCGGCAAGCGATTCCACGCATCGGACGTAGTGCGCCAGGACCTGATCCGCCAATGCGGGTGTGTAGAGCGCCTCATCGAAATCGATGCTCAAGGAAAAATTGTCTTCCCGCTCAACAATGGAAAAGACCAGATCCGCCTTGGCGAACGTGCGGCCAATTTCCAAGGGCTGACTAATCAGATCGGGATGATGGGCTTTCTCGAACTGAATGCTTGGGCTTTCCCGTCGCGAGTGATAGGTGAGGATGGTATCGAACAGGGCATCGCCCGTGCCGCTGTAGGAGCCTGCAATCCCCAGCTTTTCCACAGGCAGGTACTGGTGGGACAGCGCCTGCGCGATAAGACCCTGGTTCTCGGCGATGAGTTCCCCGCAGGATCCGGACTGCCCGTTGCTCGTCAGCCTCACCGGCAGTGTGTTGACGAAGCAGCCGATGACGTCGCCGAACTCCTCCTCTCGATTCAGCGCGGTTATGCCGATCACCGTATCGAGACCGCAACCGTACTTATGGCGAAGCACCTGGATCGCGGTGGCGAAAAGCGTGAAGGGCGTAACGCCCAGTGACCGGGCCGTCCGCTCAATGCTGCCCTTGGCGGTTGCGTTCAGGATCGTGTCCCGCCGGAACGCGTACAGGCCTTGGGCCTGTTCGGCCGGGACGTTGTCGGAAGGGAACCTCCTGAGTTCGAAGCCGTCCAGCGCCTGCCGCCAGTATTCGGCGTTCAGATCCGCTTGGCGCGCGAACGCTGCGCTCCGTTCATAGAGGCGATAATCCGAGTAGGGTCTCGGCTGCAGTTCGGGCCATTGCCCGTCTCGCCCAGCGTTGTAGCAGGCGAATAGGGCGTCGAGGAACACGTCCAGCGCTCGCGCATCGCAGGCCACGTGATGAAAGACGTACACGAAGACGAATCTCTTTTCCGCCGTCTTGTACAGGTGAAATCTCGCGCACGTCCGCTCCAAGTCGAAAGGCTCGAAGGCGAGATCCTGCAATGCCCGATCCAGATCGAAATCATCCGTACCCTGCGTCACGTCCGTGAACGGGACGCATATGGGATCCTTCGATCGCACAGCGAAATACTGGCCGCCGCTGTTCGTGTATCGCGATGCCAGGACTGGGTTGGACGCGACAACCCGAATGATCGCCCGGGTGAACGTCTCCACGTCGAGCGGACCCTGCAACTCCAGGGCGTTGGGAACGTTGTAGCTTCCCCGGACCTTGGAAATTAGCTCGGCGACGATGAGGCGGCGCTCGATGGAACTGACCGCTTCACCGCGCGGGGCTTCCACGGCCGCCTCCAGCCCTGCCACAGCCTGTGTGCCGGCGGCTTGGGTAAGCGGCAGAATGGCGTTCAAGGACTTAAGCTTGAAGAGGTCCGCAAGCGAGATCCTGCACCCAAACTCCTTGTTAAGCCTCGCGCGAAGCCGGCCGATCAGCAGAGAGTTCGCCCCGTTGGCGGCCAGCGACGTCTCGCCATCCAGCGTTCCGGCATCCACGCCGAGCACGTCGGCAACAATAGTCAGGGCGCGCTGCAAGTCCTTGCCGACCACGGAGGTTATGCCGGGTGCCGCAGGTCGCACCGACTGCTCCACCCACGCTTTGATCGCGCTCCGATCAATCTTCCCATGCTTGTTGGTGGGAAGTTGAGGCACCGAGAGTATCCGGTTCGGGAGCATGTACTCCGGAAGGAGCGAGCGCAGCCTTTCCTTGACATCGCTTTCGTTGAACGCACCCTGTGCCTGAATGACGGCGATCAGCAGGATGCGCTCCGGCGCAATCTGCACGACGACGCTGATGGCGTTGGCAACGCCGTGCATGCTCAGGAGGGCGCCGTCGATTTCAGCCAATTCCACGCGTCTGCCGTTGATCTTCACCTGGCCGTCGTTGCGTCCCACGACTTCGACGAGCCCATCATCGGTCATCCTGGCAAGGTCACCCGTGTCGTACTGCACGACATCGGAGGATTTCCCCTCGCGGAAATGGTGGGTGTCGACACCGAGATCTGCGATGTAGCCGAGCGAGGGGTAACGCGTCTCGATTACCAAGCGCCCCAATGCGCCGGGCGATGGGGGCAAGCCGCCATCATCAAGTATCTGTACCCACGTGTCCGGCAGCGGGCGCCCGACCGGGATGACGGCTTTTCCCATATCGCCGGCCGATACCCTATGGAAGAACTTCGCCAGAGTCGTTTCGGTGGGACCATAGAGGTTGAAAACGGTCATTCCGGCCTGGATTGGTGATGCAATCGCCTGGACGTCGCTTCCGCGCAGGACTTCACCGGCAAAGAGAACATGCCGGAGCGCGCTAAACGGTTGCGTCTCGAAAAACGGCGCGATGGTCCGAAACAGCGTCGGCACGATATGGATGGTGGTGATGCGGGAGGTCTCCAACCACTGTGCGAGGGAGCAAGGATCAAGAAGATCTTCGTCATCGGGGATGCAGCACGTCCCGCCCGCAAGCAGAGCCGCAAAAATGTCTCTCAGACTCGGGTCGAAGGTCTTGGCGGAGAGGAACGACACGCGGGCGGTTCTATCCAGCTTCAGGAGTTCCAACTCCCAGGCGAGAAAATGCGAGAGGCTCGACCTGCGGCCCAGGACGGCTTTGGGGATGCCTGTCGAGCCGGACGTGAAGAACACGTAGCATTCCTCGCCAGGCCATTCCGGCGGCGGTTCTGCCAGTTTGCCGTTCCCGCGTTCGGCCGCTTGGAGATCGGCATTGGTGATCCACAGTTGCGGGTTGCCGCCGGGGACCGCCGGCCCGATGATTGCGTCGGGATCGAGAATAGTCAGCGCGCGCTCCAACCGGGCGGATGGCTCGGCGGGGTCGATCGGACAAAACGCCCGACCAGCGATCAGGCAGGCCAGATAGGCGACGACGAGTTCCCTTGACTTTCCAACGGTTATTGCGACGCGGCCGGACCTGCGCGAGGTCGAGTTCAGCCGTTCCGAGAGGGTGTGCGCCGCTCGCCACAACGTCTCGTAGCTGAGCGCTCCACGACTGTCTTCGACAGCCCAAGCCTTCGGATTTCTTGCCGCGTGCTCGAAAACCGCCCTAGAGACCGATAAAGGCAGCGGTAGCGTACCGGCTCTCTCGGTGGACGACCCCGTCTCATTTTCGGCTAGAAAGCGCGCCAGCAACGCAATCGTGCTGTGTTTGTACAGGTCCCTCATGCGAATGTGAGGCCAGAGTTTCCGCAACTCCCCGAGAAGACGGACCTGTTTGATCGAGTCAAGACCCAACTCTGAGAATGAGTTCTGTCGGGATATGGGGACGGCCAACCGGAACGTGTCTTGAATGACCGTTGCAACGGTGCGCTCGATCGTCTGTGCGGTTGGCTGGTTCACAGGAGCTTCTCCAGTTGCTTTGTATCTCTTTTGCCGTTTGCCGTTGTTGGTATCGCGGCAACAAGCAAGACTTGTGACGGAATCATGTAGCTTGGGAGCTGTTGGGACAGCGCCGCCCGGACATCGGCCGGAGCAATTTCCGCTTTCGCAGTGTAGGTTGCGCATAGCGAGCCCGCAAACCGGCCGCTCTTAGCCAAGAAAGCTGAGCATTCAATCACACCGGGAACTGCCCGGATGCAATGCTCGATCTCCCCCAGCTCGATCCGGTGACCGTTGATCTTCACCTGATGATCTATTCGCCCCAAGAATTCTATTTGCCCGTCCGGCCTGATTCGAGCGAGGTCACCTGTTCTGTATCGGCTTCTTCCCGAAGCCAGCGTCGCTTCCGAGAAGCTCTTGGCAGTCAGATCCGGGGCGCCCACGTAGCCGTGCGCCACCTGAATGCCTTCGATGTAGAGTTCTCCGGGAACATTAGTCGGGCAGAAGTTGCCGCGTTCGTTCAGGACGTAAAGCTTCGTATTGGCTATCGGATAGCCGATAGTAATCTGGCGGCGCATGTCCATCTGTGACTCGAGCAGGCAGGTCACATCGACGCTCGCCTCAGTCGGTCCATACAGATTGACCAGAGTTGCCGCGAGATTAAGGCCCTTGAACGCCGTGACATGATAGCCCTGCAGAGCTTCACCGCTGCAGCAGATCATTCTCAGGGTTTGGAGCCCACCTGTCGCCTCAATGGCGGTTATGAAGCTCAGGAACGCGTCCAGCATCGACGGCACGAAGTGCAGCAACGTCACACGATGCGTTTCGATCGCGTCGAGGATCTGGTCCGGGTCGCGCTCCAGCCCGTGGTTGAGCACTACAACCTTAGCTCCCGCGGCGGCCCAGAGAAACACTTCCCAGACTGATACATCGAACACGAGGGGAGTCTTGTGCAGAATGATCTCTCGATCAGTAACGTCGAGAGCGTCCTTCATCCAAACTATGCGATTTGAGATTCCGCCATGATCGATCATAACCCCTTTGGGCGTTCCTGTGGAACCCGACGTAAATATAATGTAGCAGAGATCATTTGGAGCGACATTACAGCTGATGTCTTCTAGGACATTCATTGCTGCGGCTTGCTCGGCGCACACGGTCGGAATGTCCAGAGCGTCAAACAAGGAGGATTTTGTCAGCGTCGTTGTTACGGCGGCTTTCGCCCGAGCCGTGCTGAGGATCTGGTTCTTGCGAGCGTCGGGCCAAGCTGGATCGATCGGGAGATAAACAGCCCCGAGCTTGAGTATGCCATAGATTGCGGCCAGCGATGCAGCCGAATGGCGGCCCATATGCACGGCGACAACGTCACCTTTGCGAATTAAGCAATGATGGAGCGCCTGCGCAATGGAATTCGCGTATCTGTTCAGATCTTCATAGGTGTGCTGTCCATCGGAGGAAATGCAGGCAATATCTCTCGGCCGATAGTGCGCGTTGATTGAGAGATATTTATGAACTGGTACAAATTCAAACGAGGTATCTGTGTTGTTAATCCTTTTGATGAGTTCAACATCAGTGCTCTGTGCCTCCACCACGTCGGAAACAAGGCGCTCGGCATCGCAGCTTGTAATCTCTTCGGCAATTCTGACAAGCTGACCCGCAATGAGATTGATCGTCTCTTTGCTGAAGCGAGCTTCCGGAAAGTCGATCAATATATGGCCATCGTCTCCAAATGCAAAGATAATGCCTTCATAGGATGGATCTCGCCGGATTCCGTTGGCGTGATCAATCGATCTTACACCCCGGAAGTCGGTTTCCTCAAAATTCGCGCACCCAGGGTCTTGCTCTCCTTGGCTCATCAACTGTCCCCTGATGAGCGCAACGAGATCATGCACTCGAGAACGCTGGGAGTACTGAACAATAATCCTGCGTTCTACCGGCGTGGCACCGGGTGTTAACGTCTCGTCAACCAAGACGATGACTTCATCTTTCCCGGTGGCGTAAAGTGCGGTGAGACACAATGCTGATATCTTTTGCTCATAGGCCGCATTTTTTAGGGCATCTGACTTGACCATTAACGCTTCACGCATGCCGCCCACTGAAGCAACGATGTAGTCGTTCAAAAGCGTACTTTTCATTCTTCTGCCTCTAAATGAAGGGCCCTGATCAAGACCTCGTTCAGGCCAAACAAAATCAATTAAGTGGCCCTGTAGAAGCGAGTTATCGATCCGCGCTCTAAGTGGGTGCGCAGCGATTTCGAAAAGCGCAAAATTTCAATACTCTTGTATCAATCATACAGCTGCAAGCCATTATTACAGTCTCGTTGTTTTAACAGAAAAAAATGCTCGACACATGCGATAATTACATAGTTAATTTCGGCGCCATTAGAATGCATTAGAATTCTGTTAATTGAGAGCATCAGGCTTCCCATGCGTTCGGCATTTTTTGCCGATACTTTGTCGCCCCGGTTCGCAAAACATGCGCATTGCCTTCATCGGTAGGCATCTTTCATGCTTTCAGCAAAAAGCAACGCCACCACATTGGTGGAGTTCTATAGCAAAGCGGAGCGGGTCAGCGCAACTCAATATTACAACTTCAACAATCAATGATCAGAACAACAGAACATTAGATTTCGAACTTGCCATACTATTGTATGGTCTTGGAACCTTCACGGGTGTGTGAAATACTTGAGTATGTCTGCGTTGTCCACTGTGCAGCAGGCTTCGTTGCAAACTCTTGCTGCAGGCGCGATCTTATAGCGACTGGACGCCTCGAAAGACGGTGGCGCGGTTAGCGTTCTGATCCCGTCCTTCGGCGACAAGTTGCACATCACCAGTGACCGCCGGTTCCGTCTGATCCGGCGCTTCATCGTCACCGACGCCGCACGGCACGACGGCGCGCATGGGCGGACAGCGCCTACCGCTCGACGGCCAACGAAGCGACCATCGCGGCGGCGCGCTGCCGCAGCATGGTGCATGTCCGCAAGCCGAAGGGAAGGCCGATGCCGGGGCCGCACCAACGCGCCAACCGCGCCCGTTCGGCGGTACGATCCGCCGTCGAGCATGTGTTCGCCGAACAGAAGGAGCGCATGGGGCTGTTCATCCGCACCATCGGTCTTGGGCGCGCGACGGTGAAGATCGGCATCGCCAATCTCGCCCACAATTTCCGACGCCTGATCTGGCTCGAGGGGCGAACTGCGCCCGTATAGTGCCAAAACCGCTGCATATTCCCGCATTTTTAGCCAGAAATCGCGCTTCAGCCCTCAAAAGGCAAAGCTCTCACGCCCGGACGCCCTCAGTCTCACCATCAACCGAGGCTGAAATGCGGATTATCGAGGTGTTCAAACGGCTTAACTTGTCGCGGCGGGAGCCGGTGAGTACCAGCACGAGGTTCGTCGGTGCCGTCCTCGCCTGTGTTGATTGTGTCGCGAGCGGCCTTGAGCGCGAACATGTCGTTCACACCGGCTTCGGTCACGATGGCGTGCCACACTTCGTCCACAACCACCATGCCGGGTGGCCAGGCGCGCTACTCGGACCTTGCGATCGAGACGGCGTTGATCCTGAGGGCGGTGTTTCGCCAACCGCTGCGGCAGACCGAAGGGCTGGTCAGCTCGTTGTTCGCGTTGATGGGGTTGGACCTGCCGGTGCTGGATCACTCCACGCTGAGCGGGCGGGCTTGGCGGAAGCTGCGCCTGGGCGTCGACGTCGGGAGCGGCACGATCATTGCCGCTGCCTTGACCGGAAAGAAGGTCGATGATGCCGCCGAACTCCGGCCCTCGCTCGACCAAGTCGCGGAGCCGGTTGCCGCGGTCATCGCCGAGCGCGGGCGCGTGAGCTGGCAGACAAGCTCGGGTTACAATGTCAGGGCCGGGGCAGAGGGCGCGATGAGTCGCTGCAAGCGGATCATCGGCGACGCCTTGCAGGCCCACTCCCGCCCGGCGCAGCGGGTCGAAACCCAGATTGCTGTCCACGTCCTCAGCCGCATGCTCGCCCTTGGATGCCTGGAGTCCGTCCGCGCCGCCTGACGATCAAGGAACCAAGCCAGCGCTCCTCCCTCACGCCTCCGTGCGCCTGAGCACCGGGTAGCCGTTCTTCGCCTTTTTAAAACGGCGGAAGGACCGACCATGCATCAACCCCATCCCCAGGCAGTGCGCGGACCGACGCTTCCGCGCACCGAAAATTCACACGTTCCGCAAAAAGAGGTTTGTTGGAGTACAAAACTCAAGTTATCATATTTCGGTTGATGCAATCGCATAGCGATTGAAAAATTGGATAGATCAAGGAGATCGCGGGTGGACGTGATCGCTGAACTGACGAGCCTGATCGGCGCCGACGCCGTCCTGACCGCCCCCTCCGATCTGGATGCCGTCACCGAAGACTGGCGCGGGCGTTATCGCGGACCGGCGCTTTGCCTCGCGCGTCCCGCCAACGCCGGACAGGTGGCCGACGTGGTACGCTGCTGCGCCAAGCATGGCGTGCCGGTCCTGCCGCAAGGCGGCAACACCAGCCTGTGCGGTGGCGCCGTTCCGTCGGAGACGGGACCCGCCCCGGTCATTCTCAGCCTGACCCGGATGCGCGCGGTCCGCGCCATCGACCCGGTGAACAACACCATGGAGGTCGAGGCCGGCTGCGTCCTCGCCACCGTGCAGGAGGCCGCGGCGGCGGCCGGGCGGCTCTACCCGGTCAGCCTGGGCGCCGAGGGCTCCTGCCAGATCGGCGGCACCATTGCCACCAACGCCGGTGGCACCTCGGTCCTGCGTTACGGCAACACCCGCGAGAACGTGCTGGGACTGGAGGTCGTGCTGGCCGACGGCACCATCTGGTCGGGCCTGTACGGCCTGCGCAAGAACAACACCGGCTACGACCTGAAGCATCTGTTCATCGGCTCGGAAGGCACGCTCGGCATCATCACCGCGGCGACGCTGAAGTTGCACCCGCTGCCGACGCGTCACGCGGTGGCCTGGGTCGGGATGGCGTCGCCGGAGGATGCGCTGACCCTGCTGACCCGCGTTCAGGAGCGCAGCGCGGCCCGGCTGTCCGCCTTCGAGATGATCAACTGTCTGCAGCTCAATCTGGTGGTCGGCCATGTCCCCGGCCGCCGCAGCCCGATCGAGAGCGAGGCCGACTGGCATGTGCTGATCGAGCTGTCGGACAACGGGTCCGGCGAGGCGCTCGACGCCGAACTGCAAGCGATCCTGGAGGACGCCTTCGCCGACGGGCTGCTGAGCGACGCGGCGCTGGCGTCCAGCGAGGCGCAGCGCCACGCCATGTGGGAGGTCCGACACAGCGTGTCGGAGGCCAACAAGAAGGCCGGCGTCGGCCTGACCACCGATTGCGCAGTGCCGCTGTCGGCGGCGCCCGCCTTCATCGCCGGGGCAACCGCGGCGGTGCGCGCGCTGGTGCCCGACCTGCCAGTGATCGTCGTCGCCCATCTCGGCGACGGCAACGTCCACTTCATCCCCTTCTTCACCTTCGACGCCTGGGAGGCCGCCGCATCGGGCGACCGCGACGCGCTCGCCGCCGCGCTCCGCCACGCCGTCAACGACGAGGCCGCTCGGCTCAAGGGCACCTTCAGCGCCGAGCACGGGGTCGGCCGCGTCCAACTCGCCGAGATGGCCCGCTACAAGCCGCCGGCCGAGCTGGCGCTGATGCGCACCGTCAAGCAAGCGCTCGACCCGCAGAACATTCTCAATCCCGGACGGCTGCTGCCGCCCGGCTGATTCTCGCCTTCCTTTCCCCGCCCATCCGCCGTCCCGGCCCATCCTGAGGAGTTCCGACATGAGCACACGTCAAACCGGCTGGTCCCGCCGCACCCTGCTGAAAGCCGGCGCCGCCGGCACCGCGGCGCTCGCCATGCCGGCGATCTGGAGCCCGGCCCGCGCGCAGAACAAGCGCATCGTCGTGCGCGACGACGGCGGCATCTACACCAAGGCCTATGGCGAGGTCTTCTACAAGCCCTTCACCGCGGTCACCGGCATCGAGGTCGTCGGCGTCCAGGCCAACGCCGAGCCGACGGCGCAGATCCGCTCGATGGTCGAGGCGAAGTCCTACACCTGGGACATGGCCAAGATCAGCGAGCCGGCCATTCTCATGCTGACCAGCGGCGACAAGCCGATGCTGGAGAAGCACGGGCTGGAGAACGATCCGGCGGTCGCCGCCATTCCCAAGCAGTACATGTCGGAATACGGCGTCGGCACCAACGTCTACACCACCGTGCTGGCCTACCGCACCGACGCCTTCAAGGGCCGCAAGGCGCCGGCCTCCTGGAAGGACTTCTACGACGTCGCCGGCGTTCCCGGCCGTCGCGCCCTGCGCAAGCATCCCTTCGACACCATCGAGCAGGCCCTGATGGCCGACGGCGTGCCCACCGGCGAGGTCTATCCCTGCGACTTCGACCGCGCCTTCAAGACGCTGGACCGCATCAAGAAGGACATCCCCATCTTCTGGACCAGCGGCGCGCAGGTCGAGCAGATGCTGATCTCCGGCGAGGTCGATCTCGTTCCGACCTGGGTGTCGCGCCCGCAGGCGGCGATCGCCGCCGGCGCTCCGGTCGGCATCGTCTGGGACCAGAACATCTGGGGCCTCGACAACTGGGCCATCCTGGCCGGCACCCCGAACGCCGACGCCTGCCGCCAGTTCATCAAGTTCACCTGCGATCCGAAGCGGCAGGCGGAGTTGGTGAAGTACTTCCCGGCCGGCGTCACCCTGCCCGACGCCTTCAAGCACATCGATCCGGCGATCGCCCCCAACTGCCCGACCTTCCCGGCGAACATCGAGAAGGGCGTCAAGATCAACGCGCAGTTCTGGCTGGACAACCAGCAGAAGGTGCTCGAGCGCTACAACGCCTGGCTGCTGAGCTGAGGCGACGGGACGCTCCGTCCCGACTGAGGACCTGTGACCGGACCCGCCCGCATGGCGGAGCCGGTCGCGGGACTCCCGCATTTTCCCAATTCCCCTTTCGACGCGAGGAGACCTGCCATGTCGTCGTCCAGCCTAACCGTCCAGGGCCTCGCCAAGCGCTATGGCGATTTCGTGGCGCTCGCCCCCACGGATCTCGTGGTCGCCGACGGTGAATTCCTGACCCTGCTCGGCCCGTCGGGGTCGGGCAAGACGACGTTGCTCAGTCTGCTCGCCGGGCTGGTTCCGCCCGATGAAGGAGTCGTGCGCATCGGCGCGCAGGACGTGACCTACGCTCCGCCCTACGAGCGCGACATCGGCGTGGTCTTCCAGAACTACGCCCTGTTCCCGCACATGACCATCGCCGAGAACATCGCCTTCCCGCTGAAGATGCGGAAGATCCCGGAGGCCGAGGCGAAGAAGCGCGCCCAGGAAGCGCTGGAGATGGTCCATCTGCCGCACATCGCCGGGCGTTATCCGCGCGAGCTGTCGGGCGGCCAGCAGCAGCGCGTCGCCCTGGCCCGCTGCATGGTCTACAAGCCGTCGATCATCCTGATGGACGAGCCGCTGGGCGCCCTGGACAAGAAGCTGCGCGAGCACATGCAGCTTGAGATCAAGCATCTGCACCGCGAGCTGGGAACGACGGTCGTCTACGTCACCCACGACCAGGAAGAGGCGATGACGATGTCCGATCGCATCTGCCTGATGAATTCCGGCCGCATCGAGCAGCTCGGCACGCCGGCCGACCTCTATTTCCGTCCACGCACCCTGTTCGTCGCCGACTTCCTCGGCGAGTCCAACCTGCTGCCGGCCTCGCTGGGGCCGCGGCTGGGTGACGAGGCGGAGATCCGGCTGGGCAGCGCCGGCATTCCGGGCCGCGCGCTCGCCAACGGCCAGGACCTGCCGCCGGGCTCCCCGGTGCGGGTGATGGTGCGGCCGCAGAACCTGAACATCGCCCGTCCTTCCGGCGATGAAACGGCCGTGATGGGCCGGGTGTCCGACGTGATGGTCACCGGCAGCCTGACCAAGATCTACATGCAGCCGCTCGACGCCGCCCTGCCGCCGCTGGTCGCCGCTTTCGCCACCCGCAACGAGGCCGAGGCCATCCGCATCGATGACGTCATGGCGCTGTCCTGGGACAGCCGCGACGCCGTGGTGATCGCGGACAGCGGCCCGGCGGCGATGCCCGCAACCACGGCCAAGGCGGCCTGACATGAGCGACCAGATCATGACCATGCCCCACGCCGCCCCACGGCGCGGCGCCCCGCCGGCCTGGCGCAAGCCGGTGCTGATGGGCGCCCCCATCGTCCTGCTCCTCACCGTCTTCCTGGTCTTCCCGGTCGGGCAACTCCTGGCGCTCAGCGTCTACAACGGCCAGGGCTTCTCGCTGGCGCCCTACCAGCAGCTTTTCTCGTCCAGCCTTTACGTCACCGTGCTGTGGATCACGCTGAAGATCTCGCTGGCGACGACGCTGGTCGCGGTGGCCGGGGCCTACCCCATCGCCTACCTGATCTCGGTCACCAAGGGGCCGGCGAAGAGCCGCCTGATCTTCTGGGTGCTGCTGGCCTTCTGGACCAGCTTCCTGGTGCGCGCCTTTGCCTGGGTGATCATCCTCGGCCGCAACGGCGTCATCAACGGCACGCTGATGTCGCTGGGCATCATCGACCGGCCCATCGACCTGCTCTATGGCTTCGGCTCGGTGCTGGTCGGCATGGTGCATGCCATGCTACCGCTGGCGGTGATGACCATGCTGGCGGTGATGGAGAACATCGACCGCACGCTGCCCCGTGCCGCCAGCACGCTCGGCGCGCGTCCCGGCACCGCTTTCTGGACCGTTTATTTCCCGCTGTCGCTGCCCGGCGTCGCCGCCGCGGCGATCATGGTCTTCGTGACGGCCATCGGCTTCTTCATCGTGCCGGCCCTGCTCGGCGGGCGGCGCGAGACGATGATCACCCAGCTCATCATCGACCAGATCCAGCAAACGCTGAACTGGGGCTTGGCGGGCGCCATCTCGGTGCTGCTGCTGACGGTGGTGCTGGCGGTGTTCGTCCTCTACGACCGCGTCTTCGGCTTCGCGACGCTGACCGGCGAGACCGCCGGGGCCGCGCACAACCGCGACACCGCCATGCGGCGGCTGGGCGGCCGGGTGCTCGGGCTGCTGGGTGCGGCGAGCGACGCGCTCATCGGCCTGTTCCCGCGCCGCCGCCCGCGCGGCACCGGCGAGATGCCGTCCGCCGGCCTGCGGACGCTGGTGTGGACGATGCTGGTGCTGATCAGCCTGCCGGCCTTCCTGATGGTCCCGCTGTCCTTCGGCGAGGCCGGTCTGGCCTGGCCGCCCACCGGCTTCTCCCTGCAATGGTACGAGCAGCTCTTCCAGTCGCCGCTGTGGATGCAGGCTCTGACCCGCTCGCTGGTGGTGGCCTTCGGCACCGGCCTGCTGTCGATGGCGATCGGCGTGCCGGCGGCCTTCCTGATGGTGCGCACCCGGATGCGGGGCAAGGGCGCCATGCTGGCCTTCATCCTGTCGCCGGTGATCGTGCCGCGCATGATCATCGCCGTCGGCATGTTCTACCTGTTCGCCCAGATGGGGCTGGTCGGCACCATCCTGGGCCTGGTGATCGGCCACACGGTCGTCGCCGTCCCCTATGTGGTGATGACGATGACGGCGGTGCTGCGCAACTACGACACCCGGCTCGACCTCGCGGCGCAGAGCCTGGGCGCCCGTCCGCTGGCCGCGCTGCGCCACGTCACCTTCCCGATCCTGGGCGCCGGCATGCTGTCGTCCTTCCTGTTCGCCTTCGCCACCTCCTTCGACGAGCTGACCATCTCGCTGTTCTCGTCGGGCGGTCTCAGCGCCACCCTGCCCAAGCAGTTCTGGGACGAGGTGACGCTGCAGGTCTCCCCCGTCATTGCGGCGGTGTCGACTGGTCTTCTCGTCTTCGTCGCGGTGCTGATCTACGCCGCGGATCGGCTGCGCCGGCGCAGCCTGGCCTCCTGATCCGCACCGGAACCGACGCTCCACCTCTTCGCACTTCCAAGGATACATCATGCTCGATGCCACCAAACTCCGCGGCATTCTGCCCGCCACCCCGACGCCGGTGACCGCCGACGGCACCATCGACGTCGCGGCGTCGAAGGCGCTGTTCTCCTGGCTGAACCGCCAGGGGATCGACGGGGTGGTTCCGCTGGGCGGCACCGGCGAGTACGGCGCGCTGGCGCGCGCCGAGCGCAACCGCTTCGCCGCGCTGACGGTCGAGGCGATGGCCGGCAGGAAGCCGGTCATCGCCGGCGTGCTCGACACCGGTTACCACGACGCCCTGGCCGCGGGCCGCGACTTCGCGGCGGCCGGCGTGGACGGCCTGCTGGTCCTGACGCCCTACTACACCAACCCGACCCAGGCCGGCATCCGCGACTACTTCCTGCGCTACGCCGACGAGTCGCCGGTGCCGATCCTGATCTACGAGATCCCCTACCGCACCCGCATCGCCGTCGATCCGGAGGTGCTGCACGAGCTGTCGCGCCACGAGCGGATCGTCGGCATGAAGGCCTGCAACACCGACATGTACCATTTCCTGCGCACGATGGCCGGGCTGGACCCGTCCTTCGCCATGCTGAGCGGCGAGGACACGCTGTTCCCGCTGCATGTGGCCGCGGGCGCCAAGGGCGGCATCGTGGTGACGGCGAACCTCCTGCCGCGCGCCTGGCGCATGGTCTTCGACCTCGCCTCGTCCGGCAAGACCGCCGAGGCGCTGGAGGTCCACCGCACCCTCATCCCGATGATGAATCTCGCCTTCGCCGAGACCAACCCCGGCCCGATGAAGTCGGTGATGGACCTCATCGGCGTGAACGCCCCGGCGATGCTGGCGCCGCTGCGCGAGCCGCGGGCGGAGCTGCGCGAGGCGCTGAAAAGCGAACTGGCGCGCCTTCTGACCACCTATGAAGGGTTGCCGGCGGCCGCGGTGGCCTGACCGGTGGCAACGCTTGCGCGTGGCATCCGGCGCGCCGGATGCTATGCGTAGGCGAACCATGCCGACGACGCGAGGACGAGCACCGATGAAGGCCGGAAAGACCACCAGAACGGGCGGCATGGCGGACGGCGACGCCCAACAGACCGACACCGCACCGGCCGTGAAACCGAAAGCCGACCCGCGCGAGTCGTCGCTGTTTGTCGGTTCGACCGAAAAGACGTTCCAGATCCTGCACGCCTTCGACGGCCCGCATCGGCAGATGCCTTTGTCCGAGATCGCCAAGGCGGCGGGGCTGGACCGCAGCGCCGCCCAGCGGCTGGTCTACACGCTGGAGACGCTGGGCTATCTGCGGCGCGTCCACGGCACGCGTAATTACGCGCTCAGCCCCAAGCTGCTTCAGTTCTCCTACAACTACCTGCGGGCGAACGATCTGATCGAGAAGGCGTCGCCCTACCTGCTGGACATCAGCCGCAGCGTCGGCGAGACCGCCAATCTGCAGGAGTTGGACGGCCACGAGATCGTCTTCGTCGCCCGCTTCCCCGGCCGCCATCTGGTGAACATCGACATCATGGTCGGCAGCCGGCTGCCCGCCTACTTCACCGCGTCGGGCACCGCCATCCTGTCGCGACTGTCGGCGGCGGAGCAGGAGGAAATCCTGGCTCGCACCGACCTCCGCCCGCTCACCCCCTTCACCGTGAACGACCCCGGCCGTCTGCGCGCCCGTGTCCAGGAGGCGGCGGAAAAAGGCTACGCCGTGGTGACCAACGAGACGGTGATGGGCGACATCTCGGTCGCCGCCGCCATTACCGACGAGCATGGGCACGCGGTCGCCGGCCTGAACATTTCCGTCCCCACCACCCGCTGGACACCGGAGTCGGCCGAGCAGGAACTCGCCCGGCATGTGCAGGTGGCGGCGACCTCCATCTCCGTCAACAAATTCGCCGGCTACCCACGGTAGCGGCGTCACCGGAACCCCTGGTCGGAGGGCATGCGAACTGGACCGACGCGCAGGAAGCCCGGAGCCCCCGACGGGTTCACGCCGTGGAGGTCGGGGCCCGCCGATCGGCCATCACCCGCTCCCGAAAGGTGCGCAGGGCGCGGCGGGAGATCAGATGGCGCTGGAGGTTGAAGCTGTTGCAAGCGGCGGCGTGCATGGAGACGAAGCGCTGGGCGGACCCATGTGAAGAAGTGAGACCGGGGCCACGGGGGGGAGCGATGCTTCGGCCCCCGTGGCCCCGTCGCGAAGCGGCTCAGTCCTTGCGGGACCTGCGGCCGAAGGCAAACAGCACACTGGCGAGCATCAGGAACACGACGGCGCCGCCGCCCCAGACCCGGACGTAGCCGGGCATGCCAAGACTGGGGACGAAGGCGTATACGGCTGCCAGCACTGCCCACACCGCGACGATGGCCAGGGCCAGCCAGAGTTCATCGTTCTTCATGACGGGTCTCCCGCGTTCAGTGCCCATGCCCGCCGCCGAGCGCGACGATCGGCAGGGACTGGATCAACTTGAACGCGATGATGGTGAAGACGTACATGGCCGCGACCAGCGCCGCGACCGACACGGGGCCGGTCCACGCGGGTGCCGCGCCGACGCCGCGTGCCCCAGCCCGCCAGTCGACCACCGGCACCTTGGTCGCGACTGGCGCGCGCCGCGACAGCAGCGTGCGGACGACGCCGTAGACCGTGACCGAGATGGCGACCGCGAAGACGGTGGCGCCGATGCCGACCAGCGCCATCAACACCGGCCAGGCGGCCGGAGCCATGCCGCCGTAGCTCACGTCGAACACCCGGCGCGGCACGCCCATGAACCCGGCCGTGATGCCCGCGGCGCCGAAGATGAGCAGTCCGATGGTCACGACCACCGGCATGCGCCTCAGCACAGCCGGGCGCCACAGGCTGCCGCCGCTCAACGCCGGGAGCATCACCATCATGGCGGCCAGGAAGGTCTGGGTCAGCACGCCGACCGCGAAGAAGTGGAAGTAGCCGGGCACGAAGAAGGTGTCCGACAGCATCGGCGCCAGTTCGCCCTGGATCAGGACAAAGGCGAAGGTGATGCCGACCATCATGTTCACCACCGCCCAGCCCATGTTCGTCATGGCCGGGTTGTCCCACGGCAGCCCGCGCATCCAGCCGAAGAAACCGGTTGCGCCACGCGCCCGGGCGCTGGCCTCCAGCGAGGAGACGATGATGGCGAAGGCCGCCAGCGTCGGGACCGAGACGAACAGCGACAGCAGCGAGCCGACGACCCGCACGCCTTCGGACAAGTTCGGCTCCAGGAACATGTGGTAGAGGCTGGTCGGCGGCACGAAGACCAGATACGCCGCGAAGACAATCTTGGACATGCGCGCGCCGTGGATGGACTTCACGCCGGTCAGGTGCTCGGTCAGCACGTACCACATCAGCACCGTCGCCATCAGCGGCAGATAGTGCAGGTTGTGGAACAGGATGTGCCACTCGGTGCCGTGGTCGGCCGGGAAGGGCCCGGCGCCCAGCGACCACAGCACGCCCGGAAGGCGTTCGTCGCTGCGATGGCGCTGACCACCAGGAACCCCGCCCAGGCGAACAGCGCGAAGCCGATGGAGGTGAATGCGTCCGCCTCGCCACGCAGCCGGGGCTGGAGCACCGTCGCGATGCCGCTCACGGCCAAGGCGACCAGGCCGCCGGAGAGCAGCAGGTAGCCCAGCGCGAAGAACCCGACCGAGCGCGGATCGTCCGTGGCGAGCTCCGGGCTGCCGTCGTAGAGCAGCGGCGTGCCGGTGTAGGAGATCCATTCGCTGACACCGAAGCCCGCCAGCATCAGCGCAGCACCCAACCAGGCGAACGGGCGCAACGCCAGCCCGCGTCCGTTCTCGGCAGCGGCGAGCACGAGCAGGAGGGCCGCTTGGATCAGGTACAGCCAGTAGAAGAACACCGACACGCCGTGCAGGGTGAGCAGGCGGTAGGCATCGTCCGGGAAGAAGGTCAGCGCACCGGCACGGGCCAGTGCGGTCACAAAGCCTCCGATCAAGCCCAGCACCAGCGCCAGCAGGGCGGCACCGAACAGCAGCTTGAGGAGCGCCTTGTCGGGCGTCGGCAGGGCTTTGATGCGCGCCGCCAGGGCGGGCTTGGAGCCGACCGGGGCGACGTTCGTTGAGATGGTATCCATGGTGGGTCCTCCCCGGGTCACGCGACGACGATGCGGCCCTGCATGGCGTCGTGCGCCTGGCCGCAGTAGACGGTGCAGTACACGAGGTACTCGCCCGGCTTGGTGAAGGTGATGACCTGCTCGGCGACGGTGTTCGGCCGCAGGCGGATGATGCGGCTGGCGGAACCCAGCTGGATCGACGCGCCGTGCGTGATGTCGTCCGCCATCATGCGGAACCGGTACGCCTGCCTGGCCTTCAGCCGCAGCACGTCCGGGCTGTAGGCGAACTTCTGGGCCATCAGGTAGACGTCCACCGGCTCGCCACCGGCGTCATGGCCGTGATCGTGCCCCTCGGCGGCGTGGCTGTGCGTGGCCTCGCTGACGTGCGGGTTCACGCTGCCGTCCTCCTGCGTGTGCCGCTGGATGAAGTAGTCGTGCTCGAAGCGGAACTCCTCGGGCGCCATGCCCGCCGAAGCCCCGTGACCACCGTGGCTACCGGCCTCGGCGGGTGCTTCGGCGGCACCATGGCCGCCATGACCGCCGCCGTGAGCGTCGGGTTCGGGGGCAGCGGCCGTTTTGCCGCCGAAGGGGAGCGGCGCGGCCCCGAATGCCGCCCAGGCGCCGTACAGGGAGACGGCGCCGAATCCCAGTCCGGCGATGAAGCCGCGACGGGTCGTGAAATGCCTCTCAGACATCGTGAGAGTCCTCTGGTCGCGTGGTCGGAATCGCTCGCGAACGCCGACGGTCGGGCGGCGCGTGGCCGGGCGTCCGACGCAGGCGGCGTCAGGGCGCTCGGCCGATCAGAGGACGGTCTTCGGAGGGGGCGTGTCCGGTGCGATGTCCCGGGCGTTCGGGGCGTAGTCGGGCCGCGGGTGCCAGGACGTCTCCACCATCGTCACCGCGACGGCGGCGACATGGTCCGCCGGGGCTTCGGCCGCCGGGCAACACGGAGCCATGACCACGAGGGCGGCCTTGTGGGAGTCGCCGTGCGACGGGGCCGAAGGCGATGGCGTGTGATGGGAACGGTGGTCGATCGGCCCGCCATGGGCCTCCACATGCGCCATGGCTCCGCCCGCCGCGCCCACCAGGAGCGCGAAGGCGAACGCCAGAACGGCGAAGATGTGGCCCAACCGCGTCATGTCTGCCATCGTCACCAACGACCTGGGACCTCCCAGGCCATGCCAAGCGTAGCCCCTATCACAGGTCCGGGAATTGACCGGCATCAACCCGGCGCCGATGACCGGACAGGAGACGCGTTCGATTTTGCCCTTGACCTTCCAGCGGCTGGAAGGTGCAGGGTTCGTCTTGTGGCATCTCCGGTCTGTTCGAAGGTGCGGGTGGCATTCCGACGCACTCCTTCTCCGACGCTTGGTCGGGATCGTTGCCGAAGCCATCTGTTGTTGCAGGGGCCTGGAAACGGTCGTAGGTTTCCATAAGGGTGCGGTGGGCACTGCGGTGCCGCGCGGTTCCCACAAGATGAGGCAAACGCCATGTGGCGTGTGACGCGGTCGTCGGTGAGGAGGGTGGTGGTGAGCCTGCTGATGCTGGCCACGCTGCTCGTCTATGCCGCGCCGAGCCACGCCAACCTGGGGCCTCACCATGCGTCCCAGACTCCTCACGAGCACGCTCTGATCGACGACCACGGCGATGCCATCGCGACCGTCCCGGACCACGAGCACGAGGAGTCTCCGTGTGGGGACCTTGGCCTGCTCGACGAAGGGGCCTGCTGCAGCGTCGCTCAGTGCGTCACCATGCACGGAGGCCTCCCCGCTGCGATGGTCGAGGCGTTCACCCCGCGCCTGAACGCGTCCCAGCATCTGCCTGCCCTGGCCACGCCGGACGGCATCGGCATCGACCCGGCTATCCGCCCCCCGCTCTGACCATCTGACGCCACGAGTCCGCCCGCGCCCGACCTGAGCCTCGGCTCGGCGAAGGACGCCGGTCCCGGCCCTCGTGCGCTTGGCTTTTGCGTCCCCGGCGCTCCCGCGTGGAGTCCGTCCGGGATGGCTCGAACCCGATGTTCAGAATGCGCTCGATGATGGGCGGCATGTCGGGCCAGCAGGACGGCCAAGCCGGGATGATGGGGTCCGGGATGATGGGGCCCGGCATGATGTCCATGATGCGACAGATGATGATGGGCCAGCAGGGTGGAATGGGCTTGCCCTTCGAGCACGTCGAGGGCCGCATCGCGTTCCTGAAGGCCGAACTCAAGATCGCCGACGCCCAAGCACCGCAGTGGAACGCCTTCGCCGACAGCCTGCGGGCGAACGCCAAGGCCCATCAAGCCATGCACGAGCAGATGACCAAAGGCGGCATGCCCACCTCCTGGCCCGACCGGCTCGCTTTCCAGCAGAAGGCGCTCGCCACCCGGCTCGACGCCCTGAAGGCCCTGGAGTCCGCCGCCAAGCCGCTCTACGCCGTGCTGACCGACGAGCAGAGGACGCTCGCGGACCGGCTGCTTCCCGGCCCCATGGGCATGATGTGAGGAGGCGGCCATGACGCACCACGAACACACCCATCACGCTCCCGAGCCGCAGGCGCGCACGCCCTGGTACCGGACCTGGACCGGCTTGGCCGGACTCGGCGCGGCCGCCCTGGCGGCGGTGTACCTGTCGCTCTTCCACGTCGACCATGCACTCGACGCGCTTCCGCTTCTCGTCCTGCTCCTGTGCCCGCTGATGCACCTGTTCATGCATGGCGGTCACGGGCATGGCGGCCACGGCGGGAATGGTGACGCCGACCGGCCGAACAAGCGGGGCACGCCATGATGCACGAAGCCTCGGCCTATGGTCTGTGGATGCTGGTCGCCCTCAACTCGGCCATCTTCATCATCTTCGCCTTCAGCTTCGGCAAGCCGCAGTCGCCCTGGGACTGGCGGTCCTTCGGGGCGTTCAGCGCCTTCATCGTGGCCCTGTTCACCGAGATGTACGGCTTCCCGCTGACCATCTACCTGCTCTCGGGCTGGCTCCAGACCCGCCATCCGGGCCTCGACCTGCTGTCGCACGACGCCGGGCACCTCTGGTCGACCGTCTTCGGCCTGGAGGGCAACCCGCACTTCAACGTGCTGCACATCCTCAGCAACGTGCTGATCCTCGCGGGCTTTGTCCTGCTCTCGGCGGCCTGGAAAGTGCTCCACGCGGCGCAGAAGCAAGACCGGCTCGCCACGACGGGCGTGTACGCCCATGTCCGGCACCCGCAGTACATCGCCTTCATCGGCATCCTGTTCGGCTTCCTGCTCCAGTGGCCGACCATCCTGACGCTGGCGATGTTCCCGCTGCTGGTCCTGATGTACGTCCGTCTGGCCCAGTCCGAGGAGCGGGAAGCCCTCCGGGTGTTCGGCGCCGAGTACGAGCGTTACGCCGCGGTCACGCCGGGTTGGCTTCCGCGTCTCTCCTCCCGTGGGCCGAACCACCCCAGAGTGGGAGGGTCGTTCGGTGCGTGATTCTGGGTGGACGCTCATGAAGCAAGCGGCGGCAACGACCGTCGCCGTGTGCCTGCTGGCGCTCCCGGCCGGAGCGCAGACGCTTCGGGACGCGGTCGAGGGCGCCTGGAGGCTCAATCCCGAAGTCAGGAGCCTGGAGGCCCAGAGGGCCGTGGCCACCGCCCGGCGCGGCGCCGGGGAGGCGCTGGTCCCGGCCGCTCCGGCGGTCACGCTGCGGCACACGAGCGACTACTTGAACCGGAACATCGGACGGCGCGAGTACGAGGCCGAACTCGGCGTCCCGCTCTGGCTGCCCGGCCAGGGAGCGGCGACCGTCCGGGCCGCCGACGCGCTGCAGGCGCGCACCGACGCCGAGATCGCCGTGCGCCAGCTGGCGGTCGCCGGGGAGGTCCGGACGGCCCAGTGGCAGGTCGCGCTGGCCGAGCGCCGCGCCGAGCTCGCCCGGCAGCGCCTCAAGGTCGCCCGCCAATTGGAGGCCGACACCCAGCGGACCGCCCGGGCCGGGGAGACCTCGGAGGCCGATCACCAGCTGGCCCGCGCCGAAGCCCTCTCCGTCGCCACGGACCTCCGCGACGAGGAACTGGCCCTGGAGGAGGCCCGTCAGGCGTTCCGGACGCTCACAGGGATGGCGCCCCCGAAGGCGGCACCGGAGCCGGACATCGGCGAGCCGCCGCTTGAGCAGCACCCGTCGCTTCTGGCGGCGCAGCTGGGCGTGCGGGCCGCGCAAGCCCAGCGCCAACTGGTGGACCTGACGACGCGCGACAACCCGGAGGTCGGGCTGATGGCCCGCCGCGAGCGCGACAGCCGCGAGGAACGCTACGACACCGTGTTCGGCGTCTCCGTCCGCATCCCGTTCGCGGTCGAGGCCGTGAACGCGCCCAAGCGGGCCGAGGCGCTGAGCGAGGTCGTCCGCTCCGAGGCCGAGCAGGCCAACGCGACCCGCACGGTCGAGTCGGACATCCGGCAAGCCCGCCTCGCCCACCAGGCGGCGAGCGAGCGCTTGTCGATCGCCCGCGACCGCGCTGCTGCCCTCAGGGCACGCCTGTCGAACATTGAGCGCGCCCGGAGGGTGGGCGAGATCAGCCTCGTCGAGCACGTGCGCGCCCAAGAGGCGGCCTTCGAGGCCGACCTCGCCCGCGCCACCGCCGAAGTCCAGCTCGGCGCCGCCCGCGCCCGTATGAACCAGTCCCTCGGAGTTCTCCCATGACCACCCGACGCCTTCTTGCCGCGACCGCCGTCGCCGCGAGCCTTGCCGCGCCGGTCGCCGCTCCCGCCCACGAGGGCCACGCCCATGGCGGCGAGGAGCCCAAGCCGGTCGTCACGACGGCCGCCCCCACCCTGGAGACGTCCTCGTCCGACTTCGAACTCGTGGCGGTCGCCCAGGGAAGGACCTTGCTCGTCCATCTGGACCGCTTCGCCACCAACGAGCCCGTGAACGGCGCCACCGTCGAGGTGAGCGCCGATGGTGAGGCCGCGACGGCCTCGCCCGTCTCCGGCGAGGAGGGCGTTTACCGCCTCGACCCGTCCTGGCTCTCCAAGCCGGGATCCCATGAAGTGACCGTTTCCGTCACCGCAGCCGACGCGGCCGACCTGCTGATCGGTACCCTGGAGGTTCCGGCGTCCGCGGCAGAGGGGCAGACCGGCGGTGCGCAGGGTGTTTCCGCCGTCCTCGGGCAGGTCCGGAACGATTCCGGCCTGATGCTGGGGGCGGTCATGGTCTTCCTGCTCGGGGTCCTGACCACCGTTGCCCTGACCCAGCGTGGACGCACACGGACGGTCGCGGGCGCCGCGCTGGTCGGCATCGGCCTGCTGTTGGCGAGCGGCGCCGCCTTCGCCCACGGCGGCGAGGACCACAGCCACGGCGACGAGGACAAGGGCAAGGCGGCGGCCGTCCCGACGGGGGCGACCGGCGCTTCGGAGAGCCCGCGACGCCTGCCGGACGGCAGCCTGTACGTGCCCAAGCCGTCACAGCGCCTGCTGTCGGTCCGCACCATTGTCGCCAAGCCGCAGGAGGCGGCGCAGACGGTGCAGCTGATCGGCCAGGTGATCGCCGACCCAAACGGCGGCGGCCACGTCCAGGCCACGCAGAGCGGTCGCATCGAGCCGGGGGACAAGGGGCTGCCCTACGTCGGCCAGCGGGTCGAGGCCGGGCAGATCCTCGCCTACATCGCCCCCGCCGTGACCTTTGTGGACCGCAGCGGCATCCAGCAGCAGATCGCGACGGTCGAGCAGGAACTCGTCATCGCCGAATCCCGCCTTCAGCGTTTGCGGAAGCTGGAAGGCAGCGTGCCACAGCGCGACATCGAAGAAGCGGAAGCCAACCTCAACGGTCTGCGCAAGCGCCGGGCCGCTCTGTCCCCCGCGCTGACGACCAAGGAAGCCCTGCGGGCGCCCATCTCCGGGGTGGTCACGGCCAACAACATCAAGGCCGGACAGGTGGTCGAGGGGCGCGACCAGGTGCTGTTCGAGATCGTCGACCCGTCGCGGCTGATGGTCGAGGCGGTCGCCTTCGATCCCCGGGTGGCGAACGCCATCAAGGCGGCCACGGCGATGACGGCCGACGGCACCAGCCTGTCCCTGGAACTCCTCGGCTCCAGTCTCGCGCTGCGCCAACAGGCGATCCCGCTGCTCTTCCGGATCGGCAATCCGCCGTCGGGGCTCGGCGTCGGCCAGCCGGTCCGGCTCGTCGCCCAGGTGCAGGGCACCGCGTCGGGCATCGTCCTGCCGCGGCAGAGCGTGGTGCGCAACGCCAGCGGCCAGCCCATCGTCTGGCAGCACGACACCCCGCAACGCTTCGTCGCCCGCCCGGTGCGCACGCAGCCGGTTGACGGGAACACGGTGCTGATCCTGGCGGGCGTCGAGCCGGGGGCGCGCATCGTCACCGACGGCGCCGGTCTCCTCAACCAGGTCCGGTGAGGAGCGCCCCGCCATGTTCAACGTCCTCGTCAACACCAGCCTGCGCAACCGGCTCTTCGTCCTGGCCGCCGCGGCGATCCTCGTCGTCTACGGCTCGTTCGTCCTCAAAGACCTGCCGATCGACGTCTTCCCCGACCTGAACAAGCCCACGGTCACCCTGATGACGGAGGCCGAGGGGCTGGCGCCGGAGGAGGTCGAGCAGCTGGTCTCCTTCCCGCTGGAGACCTCGATGAACGGCATGCCGGGCATCACCCGCGTGCGCTCGGTGTCCGGCGTCGGGCTCAGCATCGTCTTCGTCGAGTTCGACTGGGGCACGGACATCTATCGCAACCGCCAGCAGGTCGCGGAACGCCTCGCCATCGTCCAGGGGCAGCTTCCGCCCAACGTTCGGCCGCAGATGGGGCCGATCTCCTCCATCATGGGCGAGATCATGCTGATCGCCATGTCCGGCGACGGCGTCGGCCCGATGGAGGTCCGTGAACTCGCCGACTGGGTGGTGCGGCCGCGCCTGCTCGCCATTCCCGGCGTCAGTCAGGTCATCCCGATCGGCGGGGAAATCCGGCAGTACCGCGTCGCGCCCGACCCGGCGCGGCTGCACGACCTGGAGATCACCACGGACGAGTTGGTGAAGGCGCTCCAGCAATTCTCGGCGAACACCGGTGGCGGCTTCATCGACCAGCATTCCCAGGAGTACCTGATCCGCAACATCGGCTGGACGACCCGGCTGGAGGACCTGCGCAACCTCGTCGTCGCCTACAAGACGGGGCAGCCCATCCTGCTCCACCAGATCGCCGCCGTGGATTTCGCCGCCCGCGTGAAGCGCGGCGACGCGGGCGTCAACGGCAAGCCCGCCGTGATCCTGTCCGTCCAGAAGCAACCCGGCGCCGACACCACGACATTGACCGCCGAGGTGGAAGCCGCCCTAGGCGACTTGGCGAAGTTCCTGCCGAAGGGCGTCCACGCCGATGAGATCCTGTTCAAGCAGGCCAACTTCATCCAGACCTCCATCGGCAACGTGGAGAAGGTCCTGCTGGAGGCGGTCGCCGTCGTGGCGGTGATCCTTTTCCTGTTCCTGCTGAACGTGCGGACGACGTTCATCTCGCTGACCGCCATCCCGATCTCGATCCTGATCACCGTGCTGGTGTTCAAGGCGTTCGGCATGTCGATCAACACCATGACGCTGGGCGGCCTCGCCATCGCCATCGGCGAACTCGTCGACGACGCCGTGGTGGACGTTGAGAACATCTACCGGCGCCTCGGCGAGAACCGGCGGGCGGGCAACCCGCGGCCCGTCCTGGAGGTGGTCGCCTCGGCCTCGCAGGAGGTGCGCTCGGGCATCGTCTACGCCACGGTCATCATCATCCTGGTGTTCGTGCCGCTGTTCGCCCTGTCGGGCATCGAGGGGCGGCTGTTCGCGCCCCTGGGCGTGGCCTACATCGTCTCCATCCTGGCCAGTCTCATTACGGCGATCACCGTCACGCCGGTGCTGTCTTACTACCTGTTGCCACGCCTGAAGCGGCTGGAGGAGCACGACAGCTGGTTGGTCCGCAAGCTGAAGGCCGGGAACGCCCGGCTCCTGGGCTGGGCCTTCGCCAACCCGGGGACGCTGTTCGCCACGGTGGGGGCCGCCGTCCTGATCGCCGCGGCGACGGTGCCGAGCCTGCCACGCGCCTTCCTGCCGCCGTTCAACGAGGGCACACTGACCATCTCCATGGTGCTGAACCCCGGCATCTCGTTGGCCGAATCCAACCGGGTCGGGCTGGCGGCGGAGAGGCTGATCATGCAGGTGCCCGAGGTGGCCTCCGTCGGGCGCCGCACCGGGCGCGCCGAACTCGACGAGCACGCCGAGGGCGTCCACTCCAGCGAGATCGACGTCGACCTGAAGCCGTCCGAACGCAACCGGGCCGAGGTGCTGGCCGACGTGCGCGCCCGGCTGGCCGCCCTGCCGGTGTCGGTGAACATCGGCCAGCCGATCTCCCACCGGCTCGACCACATGCTCTCCGGGGTGCGGGCGCAGATCGCGCTGAAGGTCTACGGCGAGGATCTCGACACCTTGCGCAGCCTCGCCGGGCAGCTTCAGCAGAAGCTCGCGGGCGTACCCGGGCTGGTCGACCTCCAGATCGAGAAGCAGGTGCGCATCCCGCAGGTCCAGGTGGTCGTGGACTACGAGCGGGCGGCGCTCTACGGCGTCACCCCGTCCATGGCGACGGAGGCGCTGGAGAGCCTGTCCAACGGCCGCGTGGTGTCGGAGATCGTCGACGGCACCCGGCGTTTCGACGTCGTGCTGCGCCTGTCGGACGAGGACCGCACCACCAGCGGCCTCGCCAACCTGCTGGTCGAGACCCCGGCGGGCCGGGTGCCGCTCAGCCTGTTCGCCTCGGTCGAGGAGACGGACGGCCCTAACCAGATCCTGAGGGAGAACGGCAAGCGCCGCATCGTCATCCTCGGCAACTCCGACGGCCAGACGGACATGGCCCGGATCGTCGCGGGCATCCGCGACGTGGTCGCCCGGTCGCCGCTGCCGCCGGGCTACTTCACCAGCTTGGAAGGCACCTTCCAGGCCCAGGAGGAGGCGTCCAAGACCATCGCCGCGCTGTCGCTGGTGTCGCTGGCGATGATTTTCCTGGTGCTGTACAGCCGGTACCGCTCGGCGGTGCTGGCGCTGATCATCATGGGCAACGTGCCGCTGGCCCTGATCGGCAGCGTCGCGGCGCTGTGGATCGCCGGGCAGCCGCTGTCGGTCGCCTCGATGATCGGCTTCATCACGTTGACCGGCATCAGCACGCGCAACGGCATCCTGAAGATCAGCCATTACATCAACCTGGTCCTGCACGAGGGCGAGACCTTCGGCAAGGCCATGGTGATCCGGGGCAGCCAGGAGCGCCTGACGCCGGTGCTGATGACCGCGCTGTCGGCGGGCGTGGCGCTGGTGCCGCTGCTGATCGGCGCCGACGCGCCAGGCAAGGAGATCCTGCACCCGGTTGCCGTCACCATCTTCGGCGGGCTGGTGAGCGCCACCCTGCTCGACACCGTCCTGACCCCAGTCCTCTTCCTCAAGCTCGGCGAGACGCCGCTGAACCGTCTGGTCGCCGCCCAGGCCGGTTCGCTGCGCCCGGCCGAGGCCTACTGATCCCCTCACCCCGTCCATCCGGAAGGAAACCACACCGTGAAGTTCTCGACCCTCCTCCTCGCCGCCGCCCTGTTCACCGCCCCGGCCACGGCCTTCGCCGACGGCCCGAAGATTGGTCCGAACGGTGGCCAGCGCGCCGACGCGGGCCCCTACCACGTCGAAGTCGTGCTCAAGGGCAACGACGTCGTCCTGTACGTGACCGATGGTGCCGACAAGCCGGTGGATGTGACCGGCGCCAAGGCCGAGGCGACCGTCCTGGCGAACAAGCAGACCCAGAAGGTCGCGCTCGAGCCCGCGGGCGGCAACGCCCTCAAGGGGCAGGCGAACCTCGGCGGCGCGCATGACAGCGTCAAGGTGGTCACCGCGCTGACCATGCCCGGCCAGAAGCCGGTGCAGGCCCGCTTCGAGATGGGCCACGCGGGTCACTGATACGGTTGGAAGATGATCGCTTTCATCATTCTCCAACCGTGAAACCAGGCAAATCAATGCTTTAGAATTGATCGAGAGGTCATGCCGACGGCGCCTTCAGGTGCCGTCGGCATGAGATCGGCATGGGCGGCATGAGGCTCCCCGCCCCATGCCGCCCCGCAAGCAAGGAGATGCGCGATGAGCGCCAAGAAGAAACTCGCCACGATGGCTGCCGCCCTGCTGGTCGGTGCCGTGATCGCCGGACCGGTCCGGGCGGCCGAGACCCTCAAGCTGAACGAGGTCTCGCACCTCCACGGGATTGCCGTCGACCCCGCAGACCCGTCGCGCCTGTATCTCGCCTCGCATCACGGCGTGTGGCTGACCAACCCCGACGGCACGGCCACGCGGGTATCCGACAACCGTTGGGACTACATGGGGTTCACACCGAATCCGGCGCAGCCCGACGCCTTCTTCGCCAGCGGTCACCCGGAGAGGGGCGGGAACCTCGGCGTCCTCGTCTCGACCGATGGCGCGAAGACCTGGAAGCGGGTCTCGGCGGGTGTGAACGGGCCCGTGGACTTCCACGCCATGGACGTCAGCCCGGCCGACCCGACGGTGCTGTACGGGCACTACGGCAGCGTCCAGATCAGCCGCGACGCCGGGAAGACCTGGGAGGTGACCGGCAAGCCGCCCGCCGACATGTTCGACCTGGCGGCCTCCTCGAAGGAGCCGAACACCGTGTACGGCGCCACGCGCGCCGGACTGATGGTGAGCCGCGACGCAGGCAAGACGTGGCAGGCCGCCCACATCGTGCGGCGCCCGGCGACCATGGTCGCCACCACGAAGGACGGCGCCGCCTACGCCTACCAAGTCGGCACCGGCCTGCTCAAGACGACCGAGCCGAGCCTCGCGTGGCAACCGGTCAGCAACGGCTTCGGTGACGCCGTCCTGCTGCACCTTGCGGTCGACCCGACCAACCCGGACCAGCTCTACGCCGTGACCGACAAGAGCGCCATCCTGACCAGCCAGGACGGCGGCAAGACCTGGAAACCGTTCCGGCCGTGATGTGCCGGGGGATGTGGTGATGAAGGGTAAGCGGAGCGTGATCGCACCGGATCAGGCGTTGACGGCCGGCTTCCAGTTCCACGGGAGCAGGTCGGCGACACGGCTGGCGGGATAGCCGTTC
>NZ_JACHYN010000026.1 GCF_014192915.1 Azospirillum sp. OGB3
TCGGCAATGCTCAGAAAGGTCCGCAGGGCCGGTCCGCTGAGTTGTCGGCGTTTGGTCGGGGCGAACCGGTCAGGCTGGAGGAGCGGAAGCCTTCCGGGGCTTGATGCGGTGATGCGGTGGGTACGAGCAGGCATGGCGGCGCTTCCTCCTTGTCCATATTTGAACCATATAGTCCAGATATGGACGCCGTCAAGCCGTCCGGCGGTTACCCTACGCCATCTTGCCGACGCCGCGGAGACTGGGCGTACGCCCTCCTTGTATAAAGAATCCGAGTTAGAAATCTCCGCTTTCAGCCACCTTCTGCCACCAGGTTGCGGCACCCTTGCCAGTGAGCATCAGCGAAGGCGTCTTCGCGTCGTCGATCTCAGCGAGGAGCCCGAGCTTCAAAAGTGGCTGGATGGTTCGGTCGCCATAGTACTGTCCGTCGGGGAACAGCGGCTTGATGTTCTTCCCCGTATCTACAGTGAACACGACCCAGTAGGGATTGCGATGCAGCGCGTCGCGCTTCTCCAAAAACGGCCACGGTTCGTCGGGGAAGCGCACTTCTCCCCCAAGTGACCAGCGGCAGATGCAGGCGAAAGCTTCACGCGGGCGCGGCGGGATCAGCAGCCAGTTCATGGGGGCATTTGGGGCGTTCGCGTTCGGCTCCGGCACCGGGTGCGGTGATCCATCCAAGCTGTCCTGGCGCCCAAGCAAGTAGGCCTTCTCCAGAGCTCGGCGGATGGCACCGGCAAAATCCTGGTTTTTCCCGTTCTTACGATTCCAACGATCGGTCTGCACCAGTTCACGCGCGATCTCACGGAACGCGGCGGACTGCTCCGCCGAAACCTTCGAGGGGTGGGCCATGCCTGTGCTCCTCGGTCCTCGCATTGATGCCGCTCTGCTGGCGGATTTTACCTCGCGCGCGCCTGCCAAACGTCACAAATTTGCGGCTGGCCAGCCCTATCGGCGCCCAAGACCTTCAGCCTGCGCCGGGCGCTTGGTCAGTTCCACCGCGGCGGCCGACCGGCCGGAGCGGTAACCCTGCCGCTGGTCATCGCCGGCACGAACCATTTCCAGCTGCCTGGTTCGCAGCCGTCGGAGTGGCCGCGGAGCAACCAACGACGCACTGCAGCGCCTGCATGGGATCGACCCAGCGAAACGACCCGAAGCCGTTCAAGGCGAACCCGCCCCGTCCGTCAGCCACCACTGCGGGGTCCCCAGTTGCTGCCCAACTCTCGCCGGCGAAGATCCAGTATGATTCGCGGACATTTCGGCGCAGAAGCCCGCGCCGGACATTGCGGTGCGTGACCTTGATCCGGCGGAGCCAAACGCCGTCGAGCGGGAAGCCAGGGTCGTCGACCAGCCAGTGCGTGCTGTCTTCCCGGGCGACGATCATGCCATCGAAGCGGCTGGTTCGACGGCTTGGATGGAGCCGCTCCATCGGCACGGCGTCACCGTGGGCCTTCGCAATGATGTCAAGGGCGATTAACTGGTTGGGGGCAAGCACCCCTTGCGCACCGGCGGCGATCATCAGCGGCATCATGGTTCCCTATCGGCGCGCGATGTTTAAAGCATTACAGCAACTCACCGCTTCCGGAAAGTCACTCCGCCAGCAAGCGATCCTCCGGAAAGCTCGAACACGATGCCTGCTACCTCAAGCGCTCGAACGATGTCGGCCATATTGTTTGCCGCGATCGAAGGGATTTCGTCACCGGCCTTTTCAGCGCGCTGGATAGTCGCCACGCCCAGCTTCGCTGCTTTGCCAAGCTGATCCTGACGCCGCATGCCAGCGAGTTGGCGCGCTGCCCGTATCTGGTTCCCGGTCAACATGATCGGGGTATGCACGGGCTCCCAAGCCCCTTCAAGTTTTTCCATCGACTTCCGCCCACAGAATGTCAAATGCGATTGACAATCTATCATATGTGATGCACGCTACAAGCGATAAGAAAGCGGTATTGCCGCACAATGATTCGCTAGCTTGACGACGAGAAACGCTCAATGACCGAGCCCGCCGAACTCGATTATGACGTCGAGGCGACCCACTATCCGGCGGACGAGCCGGAGGAGGTCACACAGCAGCTCATGCGCCTGTCGAGTGAGATCCTGCACCGTCGTCGCGCGCTCGCGACCCGGCCGGAGCCTGATCCGGTCTATCCGGAAATCGGCCGCTACCGCGAGCTGTCACGCGCTGTGGAATGCCTGATCGACTGCGCCGGCCAGCCCTTGCCGGATTACCGCGAGCAGTTGCTTGGAATTGCCGCCCTGGCCCTGGACGCTGTGATTCGTACCGACGCCAAGACCGGGCGGAACAACACCCTCAACTCCCCCACTGTCTGACACATCCAACATTAAGAGGTTTCAGTATGCGCGACGTTTCCCGCCGCTCCGCCGGCCGCACCAAGTCGGACAAGCCGAACCCGATCGACGCACACGTCGGTTCCCGTGTCCGGTTGCGTCGAACCCTCCTGGGAATGAGCCAGGAAAAGCTCGGAGACGCCATTGGCTTGACCTTCCAACAGGTGCAGAAATACGAGCGCGGCGCCAACCGCATCGGTGCATCGCGTCTGTTCAAACTTTCTCAGGTCCTGGACGTGCCGGTATCCTTCTTCTTCGACGACATGCCGGCAGAAGCCGCGGCGGCTGCGGTTGACGACGACGAGGCAGGTGGCGGAGGCTTCGAGGAAAGGTCGGTCACCTGCGAACCGGACCCGATGGCGAAACGTGAGACGCTGGAACTGGTGCGCGCCTACTACCGCATCAACGATCCCTCGGTGCGCAAGCAGTTGTTTCAGATGACGAAGACCCTCGGGGATTCCAGCCAAAACGAGCAATAGGCCTCTGGCATCCGTGGCAGACGAGAGATTGATGAGGTGAACGCCATCGCGCGGCTGGAGCGGGTGCGCAGCGCCCTGGAGGACCTGCGCGAGGTGGTCAGGTGGTGGAAGCGGCGCGTAAAGGAGAAAGAGGCTGACGACGCCGATGTGATCGCCGATCTGCACCGATTGCTGGCCGACGTCTCGCGCTGCGCGCCCGCTAACCTCGCTGCGCGTTCACGGGATGTCGAGATCCGACTGGGCCGCTCTCCCGACCTCTACAATTGAACCCTGAACCCAGCCCTCCGCTCAGCGAACGCTTGACCATGCCCACCAACAGTTTCGCCACTTCTGAACTTCGCCCCGGCGATTTCGTGCGGATGGTAGCCGGTCAACACCCGGCCGGCTCCAGATTCCTCATTGAGGACACCAAAGGTACCCCATGGATCACCCTCACCCCGGCTACGAACTCGGGCGCACCTGACCGCCGCCGCACGGGATGGTCGGGGAATTACGCCGATGCACGGTGGGATATCATCCGCCGCGGATGCCCGCCGGCCTGACCACCAATCCTCCCGTCACCCGCATGGAGCCGTCTATGTCCGCGACGAATTTTGTCCTGATCCAGTGCCGTGCCGAGGGCCGGATGGCCGCCAAACGCGGCGATGGTCAGCGCTCCAACCCCTATGGTGGTCGCGACGCTGGCGACTGTGGCCGCGCCTGGGACGAAGGCTACCGCGCCCACCTTGCTGACCTGGGCGAGGCGTACGACGATGAGGTCGACGGCCATCGCTAAGCCGTCTGCATCCACCTGACGAGCGGCCAGAGCGCCAAGTCTGATCTATCAACATCGCGGCGCCTGAACCATCCATCAAAGCTTGCGAGGCTTGAGACATGGAAACTACCGATGCCGTCATCTGCACTGCGTGCTGCCATATCGGCCCGCCGCCGGCGGGGACGGTCTCGTGCTGCCCGGAGCGGCGGCCCATCTCGCTGAACCTGATCCCGAGATCACTGGCCAGTCTGCTGACCGGAATTTCTTGGAGCAGCTTCACAATCAACGCTTGGAACGGTTGCACGGAGGTCCCCGCGTCCTCGGGGGGCCGCAGCGGCTGTGTGATCTGCTACGCCAGGACTTTTTCAGAGAGGAAGGGCTGGGCGCGATGGGGCGCCGGGCAGCCGCGGCACCAGTTCTCCGGTTGGAAGGCGCGTGCGCGGCGCCTCGACCGCATGGCGCGCGAAACCGGGCTGCGGTTCGCCGTGTTCGCATTCTCCTTGGCGGACTGGTTGGATGCCGAGGTGGATCCGAGTTGGCGCTCTGAGTTCACCACTGTCGTCGAGGAATGCACCAACTTGGATTGGCTGTTGCTCAGCCATCGGCCGCACTTGGCTCGCAAGCTCGCGCCGGCGAGCTGGCGGAACACGCTTCCGCCGCATGTCTGGCCGGGCGTCACCGTCGAGCACGCCGCGCACGGCTTCCGCCTCGACCAACTCGCCGAGTTGTGGGGCGACACCGGAAGGATGTGGGTGTCGGTCGAGCCGATCGCCGGGTCGCTGGCCACGGTGGACCTTTCACCGGCCTGCTGCATCATTGTGGGCGGCGCCTCCAATACAGACGACTTGGCCTGGGTGCCCAATCCCGTGCACGTCGCGGAGATCCTCGAAGCCTACCCGCAGCGGACGCACTTCAAGCAATGGGGCGTGTTTGACGTGGCCGGCGTTCACCGCGGGACGAAGGAGCGTGCCGGCCGGGATTGGAACGGTCAGCAATACGATTGGACTCCCTGGTCACGCCATCGACATCTGCTGACACGTGCCGCCGCCCACCGCGCACCTCCGAGTAGAGCCGCCTGACTCCGATCAATCCCTGGCCTATTCGACAGGATCGCCCAGTGTCTGAGAAAATCATTTCTCCCCGTCCCGGCCACAGCGTGCGCGTCCCCTTGGACCGTTTCAGTGCCACGAGGGAAGACACCTGATCATCCAGATACTGCCCAACAGCGATCCACTATCGTCGGCCTGCCCCTTACCCGACATCGGGTATTACCCAGCTGCCCGCAAACCTTGGTTAGCTGCCAACGAGCTGCTGCCGACCGATTTCAATAACGCGAATGGTGGCTTCGTAGCGGACTGGCCATGGGGCACCGGTGCTTACCTTCAAGCTCGGATGCCGAGGGGATGTTCCGCAGCAGCCGGTCACTGGCGCGTTTCGCCGCCAGCAGCCGTTTTCGCAGTTCAGAGCCAGTTTCAGGCGCCAAGGTCTCAGCCACGACCAACGCCGCATCCCCACGCGAACTGCTCGACATGCCGCCCCTTCGTACCGCTGCGGCAGTGGCCTCAATTTCAGAGCGCGTCGTGTCCAGGATTATGTTGATCACGCGTCGCGCGGCGGCCCGACATTGCAGCCCATCCATTTCGTCGACAAACGCGCGCAGCGCTGCGGAGGCGTGAACCGCGGAGGTTAGGCCCGACAGGTCGCCTTCGCACATCAGCGGCGACTTCGCCAAGGTGCCCAACCAAGGCAGGACCACGCTTCTCACCTGAGGAGCCACCCTGTCACGGACGGCATTCATGCGCCGCTGGATGACACCTCTTGGGTCAAGAAAGCCAGAACCTTCGATGCCCCGAACGCGCTTGGATAGGCCCACCGCTGCCTCCGCAGCGGCGAAAAGGGCGGTCGTGCAATCACCGCCACCCGTCCGAGCGACATGAAGCAAGCGAATGATGCGGGCGGCGCGGGTTTCCGCATCGCCAACAAGATCATCGACAAGCGCCACCATGTCGGCCGAGGCACAGCTGTCGATGGGCTTCTCCGCACAAAGTTCGATGCGCGTTCGACGACGGACGACATCGAGCAGCGACCAAGGCTGAGGACACGAGCGCCCAAGCAGGACGAAGTAGGCGGCAGCGGGGGAGCGCGAAAGAGGACCAGCCGGCATGTCGCGCTTCAGGGCAGACACCGCCTGACCGATCTCGAACAGCGCCGAATCAAGCTCCGGTGCCTCGCGCCAGTAACGCCGCCGCATCGCGTTGCGGAGATGAATGAGCGTATCGCCCATCGCGTCGCCAACCGTTCTGTGGGCCACATAGGCGCTGTGTAGACGAGTGAGCAGATCGGCCAGATGTGCGGCTGGATCCTCGTACCCGATCGCTGTAGCCCACCCCATAACGTCGGCATGGCTGGCCAGGAACTCAGGATCAGCGGCCATGTCGCCCAGTACGTCAGCAAGGACACGCTGTGACTGAACGGCGATTTGCGCGACGGCGTCGGTATCCGGTGAGCCTTCTGCGTTGACCACCAACTTCGCGTAGAGGTTGGCAAGCCCATCCAGCCGGGAAGGTTCTCGGCGTCGGGCTAGGACCCAGATAGCCCTAAGCCAGGGCCTCGGCACCGACCACGCACGCACATCGTCGGAGCCATCGAACAGCTTTTCCACTGGGGCAAAGGCCAGACGAGACAGCGTGTCAAGGCGCGGAAGCCGATCCTCTTGGAGCAGAGGTCGCAGCGCTCCCAGCATCGTGTCCAGGTTCGTGGTGATCAGCGTGTCCGCTTCCCACGCAAGAACTCGCTGCATTTCTATGTCACGGACGACCCGCTTCACCGTCCGGCTGTCCTGGTCGGACAGTAGGAAAATCGCCTCCTCCACCGGGGACGGACGAGCAATCCGGAAGGGCTCTGCCGTGCGAACCATCATGGACCGCTCGGCTGGCCGGGGCCGGTCGGCACCGAGCTTGGAGGACAAGCGGGAGAGCAGACGACTTGGCAAAGCGACCCACCGTGTGCAGAAATGCAGGGAGTCGTCAGCGAGTGTAGCCGAAAACGATGGCCACCCGTCGCACTGGCCCATTTCCGACCTTCAGTTCCAAGCGTTTGCCATTTTGCATGCGCAGCTTCTCTTCGATGCGGACATGATCCGGCTCCGGCGCCTTGGTTAGTTTTCGTTGATCCGCCATCACGTCCGCCCGCCGCAGTGCGGAGGCCTCAACCACCAGCTCGACCAGGGCATCTTCGCCATCGTGCGGGGTCACCCGGACTGCCGTGACATGCCCAGTGCAAACAGACCCCGGAAACACGCCGTCCTTCGCGGCCAGCGTGAACGTCCGCTTCCGAACGGAATGCGCGGACACCACCGTGTTTGCCTTCGTGATGAACGGCACCTGCTCAATCACCCGGTTGGCCCCGTCGAACAGAGTCACTTCAACAACGAGGGACGCTGAGGCATCGGATGCCAGATCCCGAATATCATCACCGGTCTGTTCGTCGCACAGACTCACAAGAGAAACATCCAACGGAGGTAAGCTTGCGGCCCTCGCGGCGTCAGGGGTAGCGAGCAGGGCAACGGCTGCGACCGCAAGCGAGCGTTTCATGTCGTGAATCCCCAGGGCAATTCCAAATTTATCGCCTAGCAGCTTCAAAAGCCGTTTCTCTACAGAGAAAGACGTCGGTTTTCGTTGTCTTTCGGCAGCGCGCTGAATTGCTCGATGGCGCTAGTCTCCCGGACGCACGATTATCCCGGAGATGAACTGTGAAGCGCTCCCTCCTGACCTTGCCCTTGCTCCTGGCAGTCTCCGTCGCCGCTCCTGCGTATGCGGCGGACAATACGGACAGCATCATCAATGCCCTCTTGAGCCGCATCGAGGGGCTCACTGAGCGGAATACGAAGCTCACCGTTGAGAATGAGCGGCTGTTGGCCGAGAGAGCGGCTCAGGGCGACTCCCAGGCCCGCGGCACACTGCGCCCCGGTGAGTATCTTCGAGTTCCCGAGGTGTCCGCCGGTCAAGCACCGCCCAAGATTGGCGGTGACATGCCCCTCCTGCCGGAAGCCGCGATCGACGCGAAACTACTCGACCCCCTGTTTCGTCAGTGGGTCCAGGCGAACGCAGGTTACATCTACGACAGCGTGAACAAGCACCTGTCCGAGCAGCAACAGGCATCGATGCCCAAACCCGCCGACTTTGCGGCGCGGCGCGATGAGCTGTTCGTGAAGGACGCCGTGAAGGCCGGCGCCCCCGACGAAGCCGCCAAGGTCCGGCTCGTCATGTTCGCCGACTACAACTGCCGCTACTGCAAGGAGATGCAGCCCGTTGTCGAGGATCTGATCGCCAAGAATCCCGACCTCCAGGTCGTCTACCGGGATCTGCCCATTCTCTCGCCGACGTCTCGGCTCGCAGCTCAGGCAGCCCGTGCCGCTGACGGCCAGGGCAAGTACGTCGAGTTCCACAAGGGGCTCTACAAGCTGCCGCAAATCGACGAGAACGCGATCCTCGATCTCGCCGCGCGGCTCAATCTCGACGTGGCAAAACTGAGGAAGGATATGGCATCCGCGGACGTCGCGTCGCTGGTCACGAACGACTTCAACCTCGGCCAGAGCCTGCGCATCGGCGGAACGCCGTTCTTCTACATCGACGGAGGAAGCCGAACCTTCCCCGGCGCGGTCCCGGCCGCCGAGTTGCAGAAGGTGATCGAGCAGGCGCGGGGCAAGAAGGGATGACGCGGATGATGTTCTTCCGCACGCTCGCCGCCGGCATCCTGCTGGCAGCGGCGGGTTCCGCGGCAGCGTCGACCTCGCAGAACCCCTGGAAGAGCATTGAGGCGGCCACCCAGGAGGTGGCCGTCGCCAAGCGCGACATGACCATCATCCTGCGGGTGCTCGCCAGCAGCGTCAGTTCCACAGAGTTCACCGTGGCGATGATGCCGCTGACCGCCGAAGTGAAGGCGCGGTATCGCTCGCAGGAATGCCTCTTTTACGAAGAGGTGACCAACACACCGTTCGCCGCGAACCCCTACTTCGCTCCGATCGCCGGCCAGATCGTCCAGGAGGCGTTGCCTCCCGAGTTCTACAACAACAAGGTCGTGGGAAAGCTGGCGTCTTACCTGGCGTACATGGCCGCGACCAATGACCCACCGGCCTGCGTCTGCGAACCGATGCCGGTCAAAGAGGTGATCGACCTTTGCCGGAAACGGTACTACCCGGCAGTCCCGGAGGACCAAGCACGCTATGACAAGGCGATGGGGCGCCCGTAGCGGCAATCAGCCAAGCGAGAACCGAGCGGCCGGTGGAGACATCCCCGGCCGCTCGCGTTTCAGCGCAGCGTGTAAACTCCGGTGTCCCACGCCGACGAAGGAGTGGGTTCCTGGCTAACACCGAACCACCCCGCCAATGGGTTCACTGCGTCAAGCGCGCCGCCCACTTGGCCGCTCGCCCAATGCACAGCAACGGCGGTGGTGCCGGGGCGTGTGTGCTCGAAATACATGCCGACGCCAATGCCGATGACCATCATCACAATCGGCGACCGCACCACTTGGAGGAAAAACGCGAACAGGAAGGTCCGCAGGATCAAGCTTCCCATGGAGATCTCCGCCTTCAGGTTCCGAGATGACCGATCGGTTGACAATTCCCCGTGGGCTCCAGGGGATCGTTGACCAGAGCCGAGCTGGTGGCCGGCGGCTGCTCAGGGAGGTTAGTGCCATTCCCGTTTGAGCCCGAAGGAGTGCCGACCGGGACCTCACGATGAGGACATGGCAGGCCATATTTTGTGGATGTTCCGCCCCAGCCCTTGTGACCGTCATACGCTGGGTCCCAGCATTGGAATAAGAGCACCCGCAGCATTTCGTGCACTGACCAAAAACTCTGTTCCGCCCATAGGGCAGTCAGCACTGGATCATTGACCCGTGCAACGAGCTGGCTGATTTCTGCGTCGTGCAGGTGCCGCCATTCGAGATGAGTCAGGGGAGTGCGCGGCCCGGCCCCAAGCGGCTCGATATGGACCACGCTCGTCCCAAGCGTCCAAGCAAGATTGGCGCGGTCTTCTGACATCGGCAGATGGTCGGTCAGATGATCCCAGATGTCCCGGTAAACCCAACGCATAGCCCGTATGGTTTCGATTCGCGCGTCCCGGCTTCTCACCTCATTCCACGCTTCCCGGACATAGGAATCATGCCAACGTCGGATACTCTTCAGGCGGGCGGTCAACACGAAGATTGCAAAACCAGCAGTTGCCAAGAGGGCAATTAGAGAAATGATAACGATTTCAGGCAGTATGGACATGGTGCATGCTTCCGTTTAAGTGCCCCGGTGACGAACTCTTCAGCCGTTTCCATTTTGGGTCGCACTCGGCGCGAGCTGTGACCTGGATGTCTGGGAGCAGGTCTTCTGAGGATCTGCTTCTATTGCAGGCGCAAATCAGCGTGACGAAGATCGAGGAGGATGACGTTGATCGGCTGCGCCGGAAGCGCACGGCAGTCATTCGAGAGGGGCTTGTTCATGTCGATTTCGGTCTGCTCATTCACCCTCAGCTTCCAATTCGCATTCCTCAAAGCAGTGGTATTGGCGCCGAGGTGCTTAGCGATGTCCTCAATCTGCTCCTCGGAGAACGGAAGGCTGGGTTCATTGGTGAAGGTGACCAGCGCCCATTGATTTTCGTGCGTGCGGGTCAGCCATAAGCAGATGCTTCGGCCCGCCACCTTGCCATCCATGGCTGGAGCCACCAGGCCGGTGGCCTTGAGCGCATCCAGACCGATGAAGACCCCTTCGCCCTTCATCGCGGCGAAAGTTGCCCGGTTCGCGGCCAGGTAAGCGTAGGCTGCATTTCGGTGGGCAGCCATGAGGATCGGGACAGCCTTCTCCTCAAGCACCTCTACATGGTGCTGAACTCTCCCCAGTTCCGACCGGAGACGCTCCATCTCATTGTGTCGGGTGTAGGCGAAAGCGCCTGTAGCAACGAGCGCTGCCCCCAGCCCCAGGACGGCCGCGGTTCTCTTCATGCAGATCATCTCCCGTCGTCGATCGACCTGCATCGTACTGGGTCGTCGCCGCGCTTCGCGCCGCTGAAAGACGCTGAATTACGACGCCTTTCTCTGGCGCGGCCGTTCCACCCCAGCGTCTAGCATAGCCGGCAAGACCGCCAACTCGCGGCAGCCAACTACGGAAGAAACCATGACGATCCGGATTCCCGGTCGCATTCGATCCGCCGCAACCGCCGTAGCCCTCCTCGGGCTCACCACAGCGGCGGCGGGACCCTTTGCACTGCTGACCGTCAAGAGCTTTACGCTCCTCGTAGAGCGAGGCACAGACCAACTTGCGCCCGCGCTGGTGTTCGGGCTTATCGGCCTTCCCTTCATCGGCTGGTGCCAGCGGTTTCTTTGGTGCTTCTTCTTGGCTCCGCAGCAAGCCGCCAAGGAGCTCGGGGCCCGAGTGATCACCCCACGCATGGTGAAGCGCGGCAAATTCGTAACACCGGAAGAGTCCACCCTCTACGCCATGGTCAAGGCCGTCGCCGAGCGCGCAGGCCTGCGGGCTGCGCCTAAGGTTGCCATCGTTCCCAGCGACGAGATCAATGCTTTCGCGGTGGGACGTCGGGGCAGCTATCTCATCGCGGTCAACGCCGGGACGATCAACCGGCTGTCGACCGCGGAGCTCGCCGCGGTGATCGGACATGAAGTCGGGCACGTAGCTCACGGGGATACTGTCATCAAGACCTTGGCTCTAGCGGTCCATGACAGCATCGCGACGTTCTTGATCGCTCCGTTGGCGTTCGCCCATGGGGTCTTGAGCGCTTCCAATGCCCTGCTGATGCTGGTGACCGCTGGTTTCCTCTACGCCGTCTGGGAGGGTAATTACGATCTCGCCGTGCCGTGCGGCGTGGCCTTGCTTTTGCCCCAGGTCGCGCGCCTCGTCCTCCTAACCTCCCGGGCTTTGATTGCCCAGCTCGACCGTTGGCGCGAATACCATGCCGATGCGGTCGGCGCCGCGCTAACCTCGTCGCAGACCATGGCCACGGCGCTTTCTAAGATTGCCGGAGACGGTCCAGGCAAGCGCATCGTGACCAACCCCCTGCATGCCCCTGCCCTGAGCGGATTCGGAATCAAGGACACGATCTTGTTCGCGGGCTTGGCCGGGAAGCTGTTCGCCACACATCCCCCCATCCAGGATCGCGTATCCGCTCTCATTAGCGGCCGTTATCGCTGAGCTGGTGCGCGACAGGCGCCAGCGCCCGCTTCCCCGACGTGCCGGCGAGGCGGACGGTACGAGACCAGCCGGCTTGCGAGCCCGTCGAGGCTGGTGCCGGAGGGGGTGGGCCAAAGCCCACCCTCCTCCGGTCACTCATGCCCCGCGTCCCCCTTTGTCGAGGTTCGCTTTCAGGCCATCGATTACCCGTTGCGCCTCCCTGGCGAACGGACCGGTGAACCTCTGGCTGTGCGCTGCGGCAAACCGCGCCGCCGTCACCATTCTCTGTCCAAACGGATGGAACTCCTCCTTGTACCTCCGACGCATCAGCTTCAGATAATCCTCGGAAGAGCCACCGAAGCCGGCCGGCGGGGCGAAGGGATGAGCCTCCCCTGCCCCCGGCTCGGTCTGGATCACGTTCAGGTCCAGGATCATGTCGCAGCTCCATCAAAATTTGACAAAGCTGCGAAGCCGATCCAGGAAGCTGGGCCGCGAGGCCGGCGCTCGCATGGACCGTTCCGCAACGAGGCCGCGAACGCCCTCGTTCTCCACCGTCGGACACGGAGTTTGCACGCAAGCCGGTTCGAGGTTCTCCTCTCCCTGCCCTGCGTACCGCAGCCCCACGTCGCCGACGGCCATCGGCATGACCGCCTGCTGTTCCTTGTGTTCCTTGCGGAACCGAGGGAAACCAGCTTGACCGTGCATGACCCAGACATCATGCCAATCCACCCCTTTCTCATCGTCGGGGATGGACAGCGATGGCATGAAGACGAGGGCCTTCCGGCCCATGTCCCATGCATTCGCCTTCAGCCGCTGCGCGGCCTCACGCCCGCGGCCGCTACGATCCAGGTCGCCCCAGATCACAACCTGCTCGACCCCTTCGGGCGGGATGAACCGCTCCATCAGGTCAGCGCAGACGCACGGCCACACCGTCATACCCGTTGCCAGATGCACCGCCAGAGCCGTTTCAAAGCCCTCGGCAACACCCAGCACTCCGTTCTGCGGCTCACCCATGCGGATGAAGGCTCCACCGTCCACCATCATGCCGCCAAAGCGCGGATGCTCGACCGGCATGACCAGAGAACGGTCGTTGGGCAGCGGAAACACTTTCTTCGGCTCATCCACTGGAGCTTTCTCGCCATTCTCGGTGAGATACGTCCGGTGAATGGTGGCGGGCCGCCCAAGGGCGTCCGACACACCCATCAGCAAGGCCGGGAACTGGCCAACCACCACGCCGTCGTCGTCGATGTAGTCGAGCGACGGGTGGAAGCGGAAGTTCTGCAGTTCGGCGATGGGCTCGATGGAAAGCTTGCGTCGCATCAGGTAGCGCATCAGGGGCGCCGCCAGCGGATCGGTCACCGGAACGGCCTCCGCCCACGCCCGCCGGAGCAGGTTGCGGATGAAGGTGTCGTTCGGTGGTTTGGCCTCGACCTTTGGCCGGACGCGCGGGGGCGGTGCGTCCTTGCGGACCCGACCGCTTTCGACGTCGATGCCGACGATCCTGGCAACCTCTTCCAAAGCCTCCGGGAACGTCCAGCCTTCGACCTCCATGAGCAGCCGAAAGCCATCCGCGAACTTGCCGCAGGTGTTGCACACACCACCGCCCGAGGTGTCGGCGTCCCTGAAAAACCGAAAACCGTCACCTCTACCGTTCTTTTGACTGGTGCCATGGATTGGGCAGGTGGACCGCCCCTTTCCCGGCGCTTTCTGAAAAATTCGACCGTCCAGCCGGTTTCCGATCAGTCGCGCGTGAATGTCCATCCAGCCGTGCTTTTGCGCAGCCTTCCTGACGTCATCAGCTTTCAGCGTGCTCATGATTGTTCCTCTACGACATTCGGCAAGGACGCGCCTCTCCCCTGGATGGGGCGCAGGGCGTCCCCACCGGGGTTTCATTCAGTTGTGGGAGGCGATCAGGCCGAGCCTGGTCGCTTGTTGACGGAACATTGACCGGAGTTCATCCGGGTCGGCGCCCAGAGCCGTCGCGCAGATGCGAAAGCCGAAAGGCTGCTCGTCGTCGCTGTCGATCCACTTCCAGGCTTCAGCCCGAGTGCGATCGCAACTGCGACCATCGACGGCCGACATCATCGTTTCCACCAGGATCGTCTCGCAGAGCGCCAGCAGATCCTGATCGGTCCAGGTGGTGTCGAGCAGCAGGGCGGGCGACGCCGGAGGCGGCACACGCTCGTTGGTCAGCATGGTGTCTCTCCTTGCGGTGAGCCGGAGAGACCTGCGCCCCGCCGGGGGTCAGTCTCCCCGGTTGGGTCGGATTGGGTCAGTCACGCCTAGTGAAGAGGATAGGCCGTGCTGCTTGTGAAAGCGGCCCAGGCAGCCGGCCACCCCTTCAGGGTACCGGGCGCCTGCAGCTCGGTTTCATCCACGAAGCGGATGAAGGCGGTGCGGATTGTGTTGATCTGTTCATGCCGTGACTGGCCGGACAGATGAGCAAGTGTTCCGCTCGCCAGGCCGCGGACTTGCGTCGTGACAGGTTCCATACGTGTCCTCATCAGACGGAAGGGACTTCTCTCCCGGGAGGGAGTTGAACTCCCCTCGGGGCGGCGGAATGGTTGTCAGGCGGCGGCGGCGGTGATCGTCGACCGAAGCCGGGCGTCCGAGACGGCCAGGATCGTCTTGATGTCTCCTTCGCGGAGCGTGGCGAGCGCACTCGCCGGATCCTTGATGGAGGTTTCGTGCAGGGTGCTGAGAATGTTCAGCAGGCTCATAGCCGTCTGAATCGCGCCATCGTGGCCCATAACGCGGACACACAGATGGAAGCACTCAACGTTGCGCAGAGCAGCTCCCGGGTAGTCGCTCACATCAAAGTGAGTGACGGCACGGCTGGACACCGCGTTTCCTTTTTCGAAACGCCGGATCAAGGAAAGGCGCAGGGCCTCGCTGGTCAGCACTTCCGTAAGGGATAAAGGATTTTCCTGATCATCCACGATTACATAAGACCACTTTTTCATGGGACTCTCCAAAACTGGTTTCGATGAGAAAGCCAGGGGGAGAAAAGCCCATGTCCGGAGAACTCTCCCCGGGAGGGTGGTCGTGGTGACTACTGGCCCCTGGCAGCTTACGGCTTGGAAGGCATGTTGGGCATGCCTTTGACGGTGGGCGGCACGGCTGGCGTCATGAAGACGATGGCCGGAGTGCAGCCCGCAAGCGTCGCCGCGAGGGCGACCAGTAGGATCACATTGCGCATGAAGACCTCTCTGCCGAAGGCGGAGGAAAGCAGCCGACCCCTGCGGGAGGCAGCGCTCCCTGTGGGGATTGTGCCGAAGCCATAAGGCCCGGCGCGAATGCCAACCGTTAAGCGGCGGCTTGAGTGCTGCTTGTTTATCGAGCCCAACTAGCTCGCCAGACCATGCTGGAACTCACGCAACCGCATCAAGCAGGCAGCGATAAGTGAACTCATAATAGCCAGGACCAAGGCAGAGCGATAGAGGCAAAAAACACGGGAGATCGTCATCTTTCGACGCAGTGGCGCGTGGCGCACGCCCATATCGCCGGAAGCTGAAATGAAAAAGGGGGAATGCCACATAGCATTCCCCCTTCACGTTCACGCAAGGATCGGCATGACCATGCAGGACTGATCCCGCTGGAAAAGCAGATCCTCGACCGCCGCCATCGACAATGCGGCGCGTGCAGTCGCATCACACCACCCCTGGATCGCTGCGCGAACGTCAACGTCCCCTTGGTGGCCCCTTACGAATGCGGTCCGGAGCTTGATGCCGCTCTTGCGGACCAGATCCATGACCTCACCGTGTATCTCCTGATCGGCGGCGCGGTCCTCGCGGAGCCGCTGCGAACCACCGAGCACGCCGAGAGCGTGCTGGTTGTCCGACTGAACCGTTACGATATCCCCGTGACCGAGCCTCAGGTCATGAACAGCAGCGATAACGCCATTGCTCAGTGCCGTTAGCTCAGCCTCGCAGGAATCGCCGGCGGGTCCATGACCGCTGTAGCGGAAGACCCTCCGTCCCGACCGTATCCACACCGCCCAGCCTGCCCGCAGCCGCTTCCCATCGAAGCTTGCGTCGGCAATGACGGTCACTCGTTTCGTTCGTCTCTCCATAATGCACCTGTTTGCGTAGGGAGACGCCCTCCCCCGGCGGGGAGAGGATTCCCCGCTCGGGATTGGGTTGATCGAGGGGCCGGCGCCGAAGCGCCGGCCCTGTTTCAATGAGCGATGAGCCCATTGTTGGCGCCCCAGCGAAGCGCGAACTCCGATGGAGCAACCCCTTGGTCAAGGGCGTCGGACAAGGCGTCCGGATCGACTTGGGCGTCGAACGTGTCGATCAGCCAGCGCTCCAGCATCGCCACATCCACGGCTTCCACGTACTCCTGGAAACCCATTTTCAAGACGTCAGTCTCGCGCAGCGTCCATACCTCGTCCACCGGGCCGGTCAGGTCCACCGGAGCCAAGTGAGGAAGAGCAGGCGTCGCGAGTTGTTCATCCGGAATCACGGCCTGGGTCGTGATCTTCATAGCTTCCATCCTCCTGGGATCGAAGAGGGAAGCCGCCCCTGTGGGGATGGCTCCCCTCAGGGTCAGGTTGTCAGGCCTTGCTCGGGTCTACCCCGTGCTCAGGCCCGCTTGACGTTGCTCTGGCCAGCCTCGAGTTCGACGAGGAAGGCGGTGAGAGCACGCTGCGCGTGGTGTTCGGCCAACGTGCTGGCACGGTCCCGCTTGGTGATATCGCCGCCGGGGTCGTGGACGTGCTTGGCAGCCAGGATAACCCCCTTCACGACCAACATCGTCTTCACGTCCTCCAACGCGGCGGCCTCATCCTTGCGGTTGTCGCGCAGGGTCTTGTGTCCAGCCAGGACATCGACCGCGTGCTCGCTTGCGGACTGCGCCACGATCATGTCACCGCGCGTCAGTCCAAACTCCTCCACCGCGAGATGGATGCCCCTGGACAGGGCTTCGACCGAGGCGTGGTCACGCGTGTGGATGTGCTTGTCCCAGACGCCCCGCTTTTGGACTTTCTTGGAACCATCCCGCGCGTAGACCGACCAGGCACCGAGCTTGTGGGCAGCGTCGAATGCCGCTTCCGCAAACACAGTGACCAGCCGGCCCCGTTTGCTCCGCCGATCCAAAGTTGGTTCGATCGGCGGCCGCAGGACCACACCCTTGTTCCGCCGCCGGAACAGCCGGCGGAGGACCTCCTCCATAGCTGTCGTCGGGTCTTTGTGGTCGCGAAACTCCTTGAAGAAGAGTCGCAAGACAACGATCCCGGCAAAGGCCACAGCGGAGAGCAGCATCTTCTCGATGATCTCCATGATGCACCTCTCGTTCTTGGGGAAAGAGAAGGGGGAGATCGCCCCCCGAGGGGGAGCGGTGCTCCCCCTCGGGGTTGCTGAGAATAAGGCAGGGCTGCTAGGCAGCCGCTGCCGTGAGGGCCTTGCGCGTGATCTCGAACAACGCGCTTCGCAGCTCGGCGATGTCTTGGATCACCACCGCGGTCGGGAAAAGTTGACGAACGCGGTCGATCTGGATGCCGATGCCGATCACCTCGATGTTCGAGGCCTGACAACGCCGAACCATGTCGATGACCTGATCCGGGTTGTTCGGCTCGCCGTCAGTGACGATGAGGAGGAGCTTGCGCTCTTCCTTGGTCGTGTTGACCAGCTGCGCGGCGGCGTACCACATGGCTTCACCCAGAGGAGTGCCGCCAGCCGGTGCCACCGCGAAGTTGCCGATCACCTGACGCACCTTCTGTCCATGCTTCAGAAGAGGCAGGACGCCGATAGCGCGCTGGTAATCTTGCTCATAGTCTGTCCGGGACGCCGGAAAGGCCGTGATCGCGGGATTGACCCCCGGGATGGCTTCGAGAGCCGTTGTGAGGGCAACCGCACTGTCGATCGCCACGTCCAGCCTGTTTCGGCTGGCCCCTCCAGCGACGTGTGCGGTGCGAGCCGCCATCGAGCCGGAGCGGTCCACGAGAATGTGGATCGCGGAGTTGGGGGCACGGGTGTCCGTGCGCTGCGTGAAGACCCGAGTGTCCCCCGTTATGATCCGGGAGATCTTCCGCCCGTTCACCGCACGGCCACGCCGCCGAGTGACCTCGTCCTCCCGTTGACTGGCTTGCACCAGCCCCAGCAGTTGCGCACGCACCCGACCGCTCGTGCTGCGGACGCGGGAAACGATTCCCTGCCCGATGAGCGGATTAGCCTCCATCGCCTGCGGCTGAGCCATAGCCGGAACGCGACTCTGGACAGGCGCTTTGGCAGCGCTGTTGGACAGATCCGCGGCCGCCTTCTGGAAGAGGTCTGTGGACTTCACATCGTTGGCCGAAGCCGACAGGGCCTTCGCTATTGCGTCGGCACCGTTGGGATCGTAATCGCCGCCCACGTCGGAGCCAGAGTTTCCTGCGTCACCGGCATCGCTGCCGGGCGATTTGGAACCCTGATTGCCGTCCTGCTCGTCGCCTTTGTCGGAGCCCTGCCCGTCGGCACCGTCGTCGCTGTCCTCTCCGTCACCGGATTGGCCGTCGTCATCGGCATCGTCGTCAGCGTCCGAACCCGACCGTGAGCCATCATCACCGTCGTCGTCACTCTCTCCGTCGCCGGATTGGTTGGCCGCGTCGGTGTCGTCGGCATCGTCGCCCTCTCCGGAATCCTGATCACTGTCATCGCCTTCCTCTCCGTCGCCGGAGTGGTCGTCGTCAGTGCCTGAACCCGATCCGGACTGCCCGCTGTCGTCCTGATCCTCACCACCGTCGCCACCGGTGCCGCCGGCACTGCTGCCGTCATCGTCGGAGGCGTCATCATCCTTGGACGTGTTGTCCGAGGACTTCTTTGTACTGCCCGAGCCGTCGTCGGCATCGTTGCCGTCGTCGTCGCCTTGGCTGTCCTGCTCATTGCCAGACCCAGATCCACCCTGCTGCTGCGGGGCACCCTGATCCTGCTGGTCGTTCTCATCCTGCTCGTTCCCCTGCGGCGGCTGCGGGGGCTGCTGGCGGGCTTTCTCTTCCTCCTGCTTGAGCATAGTGAGGACGAGATCAACGAGTTCGAGGGCGTCCGCCGTACTTTCCAGGTTCTTCACCTCCGAAAGCAAGGCGTGGAGCCTGACCATCGCACCGGCCGGGAATGTCTGTGCTGCTACAGCCTCGCTCTGGTCCGCGAAGGGCTCCAGAGCCTTCTGGCCCAGGATGTCGCTTCGCAGTCGGAAAAGGCAGTAGCGGGACAAAATTTCGGCCGGATGCTCCTGGTTGTTGGCTGCCCTTATCTCGCCACGGCGGATCAGGTAGTCGAACACCTTGGCGATGGTTTTGCGAGTGCCTGGATAGTCCACGGCGAGCGCGGCTTCGATCCGGACATCTTCGATAATGTTCAGCATCTCCCGGCGGAGCGGCTGGTTGTAGGCACGATCGACCACATTCCAGTCCGTGAACTGGATGTGCCCGCCGGCCTCGTGAGCGATGACGCCATAGGCGAGATCGCACAGGTCCGGCTCGTCGGGGTCGAACGCCGGCACATAAATCCGGTGGCCGTCGGTCTTCATCTCGTTGCCGGAGACGATGACCTGAACCCCAAACTTCTTTCCCAGCGCCGCCGCCACGATGGGCAGCGAGTTGTAGAGCGTGCGAGCCTTGCGGGAGAGCCTGGCCGGTTTGGCAGCCTGGTTCGTCCCTTGATTGGTCTGTTGGACCGTCATTGTTTTGCCTTTCGCCTTGGGGGGCGAAGGGAGCCCCCCTTGGCGGGGGAGAAATACTCCCCCGCCTTGGGTTCTTTAGAAGAAGTAGGATTCGACAGCCTCGACCGGCGCGGCCTGCGGCGGGATCATGTCGGGGAGGTCCCCGCTATCATCCTCCTCGTCCGCCTCGAAGGTGTCGTCGGCATCGTCCACCGTGGCCTCGCCCGACGCCTCATCGGCGTCGGGCTGAGCTTCGGTGTCGGCCGGCTGCTCGGGAGCAGCAACGGTGTCATCCTTGTCCGACGCCTCTGCGGCTTCAGGCTGAACCGGTTCCGGTTTGGCGACCGGTCCATTCTCATCCGCCACCGTCTCCGCTTCGACCGTAGCGGCCGGAACGGCTTTATCGACGGGATCGGACTGGACTGTCTCCTCGGTCTCGACCGGCGCGGCAGCTTCGGAGCTTGGCTCCTCGGCAGCAGCATCGGCGTCGTCCGGGGAAGCGGCATCACTGCCCTCACCAAACAAGCCATCGAAGATGGAGAAATCCGTCGGCCCTTCGGCCTTCGTCTCCTCCACTGGCGCGGCTGTGACTTGGACGACAGCCTCCGGCTCGTCCTCATCCTCCTCGTCCGGGAAATCATCATCGGGATCGCCGATGTCCCCGTCCTCCATTGAGGCAAAGAGATCGCCGATGCCACGCGTGGCCGGGCGGCTTGCCGCGTAGGAGCGGATCTTGTCGGGGTCCGACAGGATCAGGATCTTCGCAACAACCTCGTGATAGACGCCATCCTCAATGTGGCCTTTCTCCGGGAAGCTGGCGATCAACTCGTCGATGCCAGCCACCATTGGAGCCACGGCGCCATCAAGAAAGGACAGCCCGTCGAGCTTGTCGCGCATCCGCTTGAGCGGACCTGCGATACGCCGGGACAGGCTTTTTTCCGTCCGGGAAGCCACCGACTTCTCATAGAGTTCATTGGCCTCCTGGGCGACCTCAGCCAGCAGCTGATTGCCCATGCGCGCCACCTCGCGGTTCAGCGAGCCGCTCTTGTCGGCCGGCGAGATCCGGAAGGTGCTGTAATCGGCCCAAAGCCGGTGACCGACCGCCGAGGCGGGCTCAATGGCCCGACGCAGCGCGTCCTCGAAATTGGGATGCTTGGCGACCCACTCTTCCACCTCCTTGTCGTATTCGGCCAGGAAGGTGTTCTTCTCCTCGAGAAATTCCTGAATGATCTTATCCAGAGCCTGGGTGACCGCTTCAGTTTTCTCACGGGGGATCGCGTAGCCGCTGAGGAAGCGGATGCCGGCGCTCTCCAAGAGGCGCTCCATCTGCTTCTTCAGCTTGTGGAAGACGTTGAGCCGTTCAGGGTTCATGACTTTCTTGGAACCCAGGCTCGCAACGTCTTCGGAGGGCAGTTCACCACCCACGCCGAGGTTCAAATCTTCAGCCCGAAGCTTCTTGCGCCCGGTCCAGATCGTCACGCCCAGCGAGAGGATGTCAACTTTATCAAGGGTCTTCATGATGCAGCCTCGAAAAAAAACGAGGCGCAAACCCACTCCTCCCCTAGTGGGGCGAAGTGAACCGCGCCCCATTGGGGAAAGGATGATTTGGGTGGTAGAACGGGTGGGGAGCCCGCTCAGAACCAATAGTCGGCTTGGCCGGTGTCGATTTGCGAAAGCCTGATCCGTTTCGGGATCAGCCCCGCCTCTTCTGCGGCCGGAGTGATGAGATCGACCGAGGATTCGAAGGTGGCGAGCAGAGCCGCCTCCTTGCGCAGGTCCTTGCCGATGTCTCCACCGTCCGCCTTGACCACGTTGACAGTCACATCCGAAGACGTGAGCAGCCGCATGGTCAGGAGGAAAAGAAGTGCGGCGACCCCGTTAGCCCGCCGCAGCGAACCAGCGTGTCGCACCTTCCCGACGCCAGTGTGGCCGTCGAATGCCGGCGTCCAACCCTCGATCACTGGAACCCCGGTCGGAAGCCCCTCACGGGTGCTCCACCGGCATTCGTAGTGGTCGGAGAGCCGCTCAACGGCCTCCTCCATCACTTCGAAAAGCCGCTGCCAGGAGACCGCGGTGATTTCGAAGAAGATGTCGGCGTCCTTCATGGGGGTCGGCCCAGACGTCGCCTCTTCGGCTACAGGAATCTCCGCAGCCGGGCTGCTGTGCAGATCGGTGGCCTTGCCGTCGGTTCCGAAGGTGCAGGTTCCCAGGACTTCATAGCCCTGTTCTGACTGCTCCCACAGACGCCGCCGCCCCTCCGCCGCCGCGCCACTGGATTTCCAGGACGACTTAGCGATGGCCTTTTTCTGCATGGCCTGTCCGGTCGTGCCAAAGCGCACGAACAGTTCTCCGCCGATTACGGCAATCGCCCAATCCTTGGAGGTGCCGTCGGAGCGGTTGAACCGCGCCAACAGCCAACGTTCGCTCGCCATCAGTTGGCTTCCCAGAGATCACCAAAGACATCAGCCGCGATCCGGTGGATCGCCTGCTGTTGCTCGGGTTCTGCCCGGTTGCTGAAGGCACGCTCCAAAGCGAAGCCGACCGCATTGGGTGCCCCTTTGAAGGCCACCGTCAACCGCGCCCACCGCACGAGAGAGCGGGTGGACATGGTGAGCGACAATTCGGAGCCACCGTCATCGCCGCCCAGGAAAAGGCGACGGATTTCGTTGGCGACCTTGATCATGTTCTCCCGGATTGCCTGCGGCACCTTCGGCGCCACGCGCCCCAGGATCGATTCCTCAATGTCCGGCTCGAGATAATCCACGCTGATGAAGCGGAAGCGGTCCAGAAAGGCCGGATCGAGGACTTGGATGCTGGTGGCATACAGACCCGTGGCATCGCCCGACCCCATGCTGTTCGCCGTGACGAAAAGCCGGAACTTCGGGTGCGCGTGGATCACCTCGTTGGTCTCGGGGATCACCAGAGGTGACCCTTCCAAGATATCGTTCAGTCCCACCAACTCGCCGGCGTCGCCACGGTCCGCCTCGTTGATGACGAGAGCGTAGCCGTGGGTCATGCAGACGGGCAGCGGCCCGTGAACGAACTTCGTCTGCCCACCGACGATAGCTTGGTGCCCAACCAGGTCGGCGAACTCGCGGCGCTTGTGCCAGGAGAAGCACATCGTCGGCCAATTCAGCCGCGCGAGCGTCTGGGTGACGATGGACGTCTTGCCTGCCCCGTACGGGCCGCCGATCCACATGGCATCCCCCATGGGATCAGAGGTAAAGGCAAGAATGTCTCGCAGCTTGATGCGGTCGAACACATAAAGGTCGTCCCGCTTCGGGATGAGAGGGTTCGTGTCGTCGGCAAAGCCCTCGACGGTAAACTGCTCGGGGGCTTTCGGCTGATCGAACGTGTTACGAACGCTGAAGTTCTTAAACATGATGCACCCTTTCTTGGGGAAGTCGGGGCGCACCATGCCCCTGAGGGGAGCATGTCTGCGCCCCAAGTGGGGATGAGCTTGACTGGGAATTACGCGGCGGCGGCCACCGCGGACACAGTTTTGACCTCTGCCGGCTTCGCCTTCTTGACCGTTACCTTGACGCTCTCCGAAGAGGTGCCACGGAACTTGTCCACATCGGCGTCGCTGACCTTGACCTTGTGATGCTCGAGAAGCGCCGGGTAGTTGACGCGGCCCTTCGAGACGAAGCGCGTGATCTGAATGCCGAGGGCGTCAGCTTGGGCGAACTGCCCCATCTGCTTGAGCATCCGCTTTTTGGCGTTGTCTTGCGTCTGGGTCAGCGCAGCCATCTGCGCCTTGAGGGATTCGATCTTCGCTTCGGCATCGCGGTACTCGGTCGCGGCAGCCTCCCACTCCTGCATGTCCTCGTCGGACACTGGAGAGTAGACGTCGCGGGCCGGGTCCTTTCTCGGCTCCTTGCCGGTCTTTACCGAGTCCATGAAGGCATCGGCCTTCTGGAGCATCTCGGCGATGAACGCTTCGTCCCGGTCGATGCGAAATTCGACGGCTTCGTCAACGACGAGGCTGCCGTTTTCCTTCTCGACCACCCGGCCAAACACCAGATAGCCGTGATCCTTGCCGGACACGAAGATCTGGGCCTGCACCTGGCAGGAATAGAGACGGTAGGCTGTCGCGTCCTCGCGCAGAGCAACCACCTCATCGAAAACCGCGTCGCTCGGGGCCTTGAGCTCGACGGGGACACCGTCGTCGGTCAGGCCGTCGAAGCTGGCGCGGATGTATGGATGGTCGGCTTCGCCGCAGGCCGGGAAAAGCAATGTGTCATGCTTGACCTCGAACCACGCACGAAGCGCGGGCTCGCAACGCTTGCCATGAGCGACGAACATGTTGCCGCTCAAATCCTCCGGAGGAACCTTGCCGGCCTTCTCCGCATACAGTCGCCATGGCGATTTGTAGGGGCTGATGCCGAGGACGACGGCAATGTCGGAAGCCGACACGCCTTGGTCACGCCATGCCAGCCATTTGGCTGAGCCCTGGCGAAGGTTGACGATCTTCATGATGCACCTCTGCAAGGGCGGAGGCGCACGCTCCCCTGAATGGGGCGTCGTGCGCCCCAGCGGGGATGTCGTCGTGATGCTACGCGATGCCGCCGGCGCCGTTGTCACGGAGACGGAAGGACGGGTAGTAGCGAGCGTAATGCGCGTCCGGCAGTTGCCGGATCGCGGTTACGCCAGCCGATCGCAGCGCAGCCGCGCTCATCTCGGTGATGTCGTCAAAGGTGAAGATCCGCGTGGTGGCCTCGCGGCCTGCAGCTCTTCCCTTCAATGCAACCGAGTTAGAACTGTCCATACTCATGAATGCCTCCTTTACGCAGCAGCCTTACGGTGCCGCTTCGTACGACGGGACGCATGTTCGCCTCCTCGGGGAAACCCCGCCAAGGCGTCATGGCCCCAGCTGGGGCACATGAGCACCCCGGTCGGGATTGGACATGGAAAACGCCTACACAGCTTCCTGCATGGCGGCGGCGGTGGCAGCGGCCTCCGCCTCGGCCAGTTCGAGGGCGGTCTGCGCGTACTCGAATTCGAGCCCGTTGAGCTTACCGTCCTTGTGGAGCTTGGACAGATATTCCTTCGCTCCCCTCCAGGCGCCGGCAACACCGGCACGCTGGATCAACTCCATCGTGTTGGACCGCACCGTAGCGGGGACGGCCTCGGACCGCTCGGCCTGCCGCAAAGCGTACTTGGCATAGACCAAGTCATTGCCCTGCAGCTTCTCTGTGGCATACCCGATCGCGGTTTCCCAAGCACCGTTGGGAAGCGCCCGGCGGACCAGCTTTCCAACCAGTTCCTTCACATCGGCGCCGACCTGAGACAGATCGGGCTTCTCATCGGTAACCGGCTTGCCGTCGAGAACCTCGCCCGTTTCCGGGTCGATGTCCGTGACGGACGCTGACTGCGAGGCTTCCTGCTTGCGGCGACGCGAGATGTCAGCCTCATCGGCTTCGATCACCTTGCCATCCATTTCCTCCGCACTGTAGCCGCCACATTCCTCGGGGAATGCGGCGCGCAGAGCGTCGGCCTTCGCGCACTTTGCGAGTTGCCCCTTCGGTCGTTTCACCCACATTTCCGTGGGAAGAACACTTCGAGAGCCTTTCCTCGAGTAGGTCTCCATCCAGTAGATCCTCGCGGTGAATGGGCACCGGACACCGCCGACAAGGCGATACACGGTGACCTCGCACCATTCAGGGAACTTGAGGGTGACCGTCTCGGTCTTGTCCTTCACCAGACCGGTGAACGTCTCCGTCATCTCTGTCCCGTAGATCGGGGCGTCGATGCCGGCAAACTCACCCGTCCGGGCGGCCGTGGTCTGCAGCTCGTTGATGCCAGGCCACACTGTCTCCACGTACCGGTTCAATGCGGAACTCCACATCGGCACGATCGACACTGGGCGTTTCATGATGTCGAGCTTACGGGCTTGGCAGTAGGCCACCGCGAGCAAAATGCCTTCGGCGGACTTGGCCGACGGGAAGGTGGATTCCACCAGCACCCGCCAGGTCGCCTCATTGACCCCGTAATTCTTTGCTTCCGCCGGATACGCGATCCGAGGCTGTAGCGAAATAACTTCGCCCATCTGATATCCCTCTCAAAAGCATGAGAGGGCGCTACTTCCCCCTGAGGGGCATGAAGCGCCCCCTTGGGGTTGTGATAACGTCTATTCTCAGTCCAGATCAGAACGGAATATCGCTCCATCCCTCACCGGTAGCGGCATCGCCCTGACCGCGAGGCGGCGGGTTCTGGGAACCCGAGCGAGCCTGTCCGCTCTGACGATCGCGGGCACCCTGGCGGTTGGAACCACCCTGGGGACCTGAATCGCCGGAGTTGCGTCCAGTGTTGGTCGAACCATTGCTGCGACCGTTGCCAGCGCCGTTGTCGGCTTCCCGACCCTGACTCTGCCCGCCGTGCAGATCCAGCTCGAGCACCCGGACCGTGAGGGCCTTGTCTGTGGTCCCATCACGTCGTTCGAACTCCCTGAGCGTCACCTCGCCGGCGACCGAGACCTCCCTGCCCTTCTTGAGGACGGGAGCCAAAGCCTCCGCGCGACGGCCCCAGATGGAGCAATCGACCCACTGTGTCGTCTTACTGTCGCCGTAGCCAACGTCGTTGGCGACGGCAAAACTGAGAACCTTGTCGCCGCTCTGCGTGGTGCGCAGTTCGGCGTCGCGGCCCAAACGACCATTAAAATGCCAGATGTTCATGATGCACCTCACCCTATGCAGGTTTCGATGCACGGAACTTCTCCCCCGCCAGGGTGGAGACGTGTCCGTGCTGGTTGGGGAAGTTCAAGCTTAGAGTTATGAGTGGACCTTAACCAAGACCGGATGCCCGGTCACGGTGCGAGATCCTTTAGGATCGCATCTCGGCGGCGAACCGGCGAGCTACATGCTGGTTGTTTAAGGACCCCAACTAGGTCCCCAGCTAAAGCCGGACACTTTGGCATCGCTGCATCAAGCAAGCGGAGCTAAGTGCGGTCAATGTAGCGCCCCGACGCGGAGAACGATAGGCCCGAAAGACGCCGATTTTGCGCGTCTTTCAACGGCGCGAGAAAGTCCTTCGGTTGATTAGGCTGTGGAGTACAGGTCCACCACTCCCCGGAGTATTTTCCACCATGGATAACGCCGACCAGCAGCCGGCACAGTCGGTTGCGCCGACCCAGCCCCGTCCGGCCACGAACTCGAAAACCGCCCAGAACGGCCAGGCTACGCAACGTTCCGCCGGTGCGGGCCGGCAGACGCCGAAAGGCCGTTCCACGGCCCGCCCCCCGAGAACCCATAACGACTACTCCACGCCGGTCGTGCACAAAACTCTCGAGCTGAAGACCCATCAGGCCCAGCAGGTGGAGTCACGTATCCTTGCGACTACCATGTCCTCGATGTACATCACCGAGGTGGTTCTGCGCATCATCGGCGATGCAAAAGAAGCCGAGGCCGTCTCCGAGATCATCAACACCTACCTGAAGACCGAGGAGGAAGAGCTCCGCGCCGCCATCGCCCGGCTCGAAGCGGTGCACACATCGGGGATGGTCGAAATCGCGCCCGAGTACTCGAAGCCGATCTCCAAGCCACTCGACGTCAGTTCGCCACAGGCCATGCGCTTTCTGCTTCTCCTGGAAGGCTACGACAAGCTTATCCGGCTGGTGGACAGCCTCTGGTTCGCCGGCCTGATGGATGGAAAGCAGAAGGCCACGGCCACCTGGGAATGGCAGCGCCGCCTCGTGCGCTTGGGCAACGCCGTCATCGCGCTGGAACGTCGGGCTCGCGCCGCGGCCGTCCGCAAAAACAAGGGCGAGGAGGTCCGCAACATCGTCGGCGACACGGAGACAGCCACGGTAGCGGAGGCCGATGGGGAAGGCAGCCAAACCAAGCGGTCCGCCAAGGGCAAGGCGCCGGCGACCCAAACGGAAGAAGTGAATGCCGGTCCCGCTCCGGTGGCAGTCGCTATGGCCGCCGTTGCTGCAGCCGACCCGAGCAGCGCGGATACCGCTCCGGACACCACGATGGCGACCGCCGCTGAGTGACCCTCGCTCGACTATCCGCCGCTTCACAAGAAGGGAGCCCTGCGTGAGGCTCCCTTTTCTCGTGGAAGCCCTCGAGCCACAGCAATCCTCATCATTCCGGCCCAGCGTCCAAGTCGGACGATAAGAGAATAAATCTGAAAGGCGAGGCGCTGAAGATATTTGGGCCTTGCGCGAGGCGCAAAGCCTCAATATCTTGCTCACACCCCTTCACGGGGTAGTGTGTTGGGGAACACACTTTTCATGATGCACCTAAGGAGGGCGTGGTCTTCGGGCCACGCCCTTCTGGTTTGATGTTCCGGTGGAACGTCGACGAACTGGCCATTGCGATCATGGCTTTGTGCGAGTTCCAGACAGACATGGGCTCGCAATTGCCATACGAACTGGTGAAAATCCCGCTGACCTGCTCCTCAAGTTTCCTCCGCTCAGAGTGGGAGTCCCCTCATGTGATGTCCTGAACGGGCGTTGAAGGCAACCGAGGCATGCCCCGGCCCCGCTTTCGGCAACACCCGCGTGGCGACCTTGAACGGCGTGGCGCTGCCGAGGCCGGAATGCGGTCGGACGTGGTTGTCATCGCTGTGCCACACCGCCAGGACGGCACGGGCAGGGACGAGCGAGGTGAACAGCCTCTTCAGCCGCTTGGCCTCCGACACCTCCAGACCGCCGTACTTCGCCTTCCACCGGAAGAACGTCGCCTCGCTGATCCCGTGCGTGCGGCAGACCTCCGCCGTTGGCCTGCCGGCTTCCTGCTCGAGCACGATTCCGATGATCTATTCCTCGCTGAACCGGCTCTTCTTCATGTCCGTTTCCTTGCTCGACGGACACTAACTTAGGGTGGAGGAGTTTCAGGGGAGCAGAGCAACGCCGCCATCGCCGTCCCGCCAGTCGCCGATGGGAAGTGATGTTTGATACCGCAGCGCCCTCCGATTATGAGACAGGTCGTTTTCGCTTGCGTGCCAGCCGTCAGCGGTCCAGTGCGTGGACGGGGAACCCCGTCTACGGCAGGTGTGGGATCCTGCGCAAGACGACCTCGCGGTCCGTCGCGGACACCTCGTGGCGGTCGAGCCACTCGGGGAAGCTCACAGCGGCCGCTCGGATGCGTTCGTAGCACTCTTCAGCCTCTTCGCTGGGCAGCCCAAACGCCTCGTGCGCCTCCAGCGCCTTCGACGGATCCGCCTCGGCTGACCGGCCGCGGGCGGGGCGCAAGACCAAGGCGCGTCCTGCCTGCGGCACCACGTCGAACACTGGCGACAGGTGCCAGCCTCCGCCGTCGTCGATGAAGCCGTGGTTGTGCAGGTGGTCGTCCGTGTTGTTGAGGAAGCAGTTGAGCAACAGGCGCTCGAACAGCGCTTTTGAGCAGTCGGCGATGCCCGCGCGACGGGCAGCGATGGCGAGGTCGGCGTAGGACGCGCCAGATGCTCCGTAGGTTCCGGGCGGCTGGCCGAGGACGGTGGCCGCGCTGGTGTAAGCGTGACGCACGACTCCCGTGCGGTCGAATCGCTTCACCAGAAGGACGGAGCGTCCCGCAACCTCCATCACCCTGTGGTCGGGGGTCTCGATGCCCGCCTCCCGCGCGACGGATAGGCAGGCCGCTTCCACGCGCTGGTGGTCGAATGCGTCGTCCCTCGCCCGCATTTTGACGATCCACCGCTCACCGTCGGCGAAGATCCTGGCCTTCGGCCGCGCTCCTCCTATATCGGCGCCGCTGTCGAGCAGCTTGGCGAGGTGCGACCTGGTCGCGACGCCGTTCTCGACCGCGTCGGCGGCGTCGGCCAGCCCCTCAAGGTCGTCCTCGTCCCGCGGCACGTCGATCATGGCTTTGGCCGGGACCCAAATCTCTGGTGTCCGGTCGTCCGGACCGAAGCGAAGATGGCCGATGCGATCCCCACCGGCGGCCGCTATGTACTCCGGCGCCGCCATCTGGACGTCCGGATAGGCCATGGAGAGGATCGCTTTCCCCCAGCCATCCGGGGATGCATCGTAGAAGGGCAACGGTATTTCGTGGGGCGGCAGGCTCTGGAACGAACGCCGGAAAGGCAGTCCGGTCGCAGCCAGCGGCTTCGCCCCCGGACGGCAGCGCCACGCCTCGTGGTAGCGGAAGACGCCCTGCCGCATCCGTCCCGGAACGCCCTTGAACGACAGGACGCCCGCCGGGACAGGGGCCCCGTCCACGTCGGCGAAGACAACCATCTCCATCAGACGGCCGTCCGCGTCAACCTTCCACATACCCGCCCCGCTTCCTCCCATGGATCTCCTCCAATTCTTCGCCCAGCGGATCCGACGCCAGCATGTCGGGCAGCCGGTCGACGTAGCCGAGGACCGACATGACCTTGACCAGCAGGCCGACGTTCACCGTCTCCTTACCCTTCTCCAGTGCGATGTAGGTCTTCTTCGTCACGCCGGTCCGCACGGACATTTCATCCTGCGACAGGTTCCGCCTCAGGCGGGCCAACCTGACTCGCCTGCCCAGGCGCTCCAAGGCATCCGCCTCGGGTGAACTCAGAAGCACCGGCCTCTTCATTGAAGACCCCTTTAAGACACACTACACGAATTTATGTGTCTTAAAGGGGCCTCTCGTCAACCTAGTTATGCGAGGCGTCGCAAGTCCGAACGTTTTTTGCCGGGGTGCCGCAGGGCGCCTCATCCCAAGATCAACTGCCTGTCCTTCTTGCGGACCTTGGCTTCGGCGTTCCGCTCCATGTTGGCGCGCCGGGTGACGATGCGGATGGCGGCCATCTCCCGGTGGAACTCGCGCCAGTCCGAGGCCAAAGCACGATCAAGCAGGCGCGGCTCCATCTGGTTGTCGGCGGGAGCCGTCACCTGCGAGCGATCCGGCACGATCCGCCGCGCCTTCAGGAAAGCCAGGGCCAGCGTCGAGAACGTCCTCGGCGGCGCATGGTCGGCGTGGCACTCCTCGATCGCGACGCGGTCGCCGGTGATCGCGCAGGCCACCCGTCCCTCAGCGTCCGCATGCGCGGCGAAATGGCGGCGCTTGGCGTCCTGGATGTCGCCTCGAACCTCGGCCCGCATGGCCTGGATAATCTCTTGCTGCGGCGTGGGCGCCTTGCCGTCGACGCACGAGAGATAGGAGAAGTCGGTCGAGCTCTCGTCTACCCGGTCGATGACGAAGCACTTCGTCCCGTACAGCCCGGTCATAGTGCGGAAACCGACGACTCCGGCTCCGCGCTTCTGCTCGACTTCTGGATGGCGGTCGAGCAACCAGTCGAGTTCGGTGGCGTACGGCTCAGGGATGCGTTCGCCGACGGGGTGCGCGTGCAGGATAACCTTGAAGTGCGCGACAGCGGCCGACTTCGTCGGGAACAGGAGCGACCCAACCTCGATTGCGATGCGTGGCATGTGCTTGTCCTTGTGTCTTAGTGTTTGTCCGCGTCGGCCACGGCTGGATCGCAGTCCTTCGCAGAGACCGCGACGACGTCGAAAATGCTACGGATTCCGGGGTCCGGTCGCTCGTACATCTCGTCCACCACCCGGGCTGCGCGCTCCCGCGCCTCCTCACGCTGGCGGGCGAGGAATGCCTTGAAAGTCTCGACGTGTTCCCGCGCGTCGTCCTCCAGCGCCTTGCGGATGGTGTCGCCACCACGCGCCCGCTTCATGGAGACCGACGCGTAGCTGAAGAGGATGAGCGCTTCGACGCGGGCGGCGGCGGTGTCCGGCGGCGCTTCAGTGATGCCGGGAGCCGCCTCCTCCGCCAGATCGCCCCAGCCCTGCACCACGAGGAACTCCGATCCCCCCAGCACCCGTTCGACCCCGCTCAGGGACAGGCGTTCAGTCAGGCCGACATCTAGGTCTTCGCCCTCCCAAGGGAAGAACTGATGGTACGGCCCCAGGGACATGCTGCGTCGGGGTGGCAAGCGGAGCGCGACCGACTTGGCGTGGCCTTCCTTGAGGACCGGCATGAAATGCGCCGAGAACTCGCCTTGGACGGCCGGTGGCACGCCGAAGGAGAGGAATTCCAGTATGCTGCCGCCGCGCTCGGTCAAGCCAAGCCACGGGGACAGGAAAAAGTAGCCGGTCGGTTTCAGGTCCCCCCGCAGCTTAGCGATCCCGAAGCGGACCCGCTCCAGGACGAGGACGTCCACCGGGTACCAGTGCCCGTCGGTCCCGAGCATCTCGCCCGGTGTCCGGCTGACGACGTTGTGCAGCAGGCTGACACCCGGTGAGTTGAACACCGGCATGCCGATGGCGCCGTCCAGGACCCAGCCTTCGTCCAGCGACTCACTGTTGCCCGTCCGGAAGGCGTCGCGGCGCGCGGTCTCGTCGAAGTACCAGTCGAGGTCATGTCGCTGCGCGATCGAGGCGACCATGTGTCCCAGCAGCTCGTGAGCCCGGTTGAAGCCTTCGACCGACACGCCGGACACGGCGGGATGGAAGGAGGTGCCGTCGACCAGGGCCAGGACGGCTTCGTCCAATGACCCATCCGTCATCTTCGCGCACTCCTCGGCAAGGTTGAGGTAGTGACTAGGGTTGACGCTGATGTTGCCCTCGGCCTCCTTCTTTGAACGGCTCGACAGCCGGAACTTGCCCAAGCGGGTCTCGTCGCCGCTCTTGCCGATCCCGGACCGGACGACAAGATCGCCGAGTGTGAAGCCGTTCTTGCGGACCTTCTTCACCGCCCCGATCATAGGATCCATATTCCGGGCCATCTGCACGGCCGCCTCGCGAGGCAGCTTGCACAGTCCCCTCAGCGTCCGCCGCACATGGTCCGCCCTCCGCTCCGTCTCGGCGTCCAGTCTGGCTTGGTCCACCCGGTCCTTTCGCGCGCCTTGCCCCGCCCACGCACCGTCCGTGTCGCCCTCGCCCGTGTTCCGACGCCCCGGCTCCATGCCTCCCTCGTCCTCATTCGGATGTTCCGCCATCTCTGTCTCCTTCGTTCCGTCGCTCGTGGCGACGAACGAGATCTACATCGGACCGACGGGGGCGTCCTTTCCAGTCGCCAGTTTTTGATCAACATCCCGAACAGGTTTGCATGACGTTACTCGAAAGGTGTGTCTGACCGAGGAGGAAAGGTTTGCGGTACGCGGCCGCGGAGCAGCGATTGCGGATCGCGTCGGCATCCGGGCGTCTGTTCACGAGGCCAGCCAGAACCAGGTCGGCGCCGCCGGTCCGCCAGCGAGATGGTTACCCAGTCCGGCGTCGACGGCACCGAGGAGCAGGACCTGGAGGGAGTAGCGGCCGTCGGGTTGGGTTGGTGCTGGCCATCCTTCTTATCGGCGGCGCCGTCCCATTATGAGACGGGTGCCGCCCCTGCCCTGCTGGCCACAACCAGATCGCCGCCGGTCCGGCGGTGAGCTGGTCGCCTAGCTGTCCGGATGCGACACCTTCTTGGCGCGTTCGACCACTACCATCGCTTTGGGGAGGCGACAGGGATCGTCAGGCGGTCGGTGATGAGGATTGGCCAGTTCGGGCTTGCGGCGTAGGCGCGCCTTGACGATGTCGTTGGGCGCTTTGCCCTCGAGCACGCGCTGCCGGCGGGTGTTGTAAGTGACGTTGTAGCCCTGCAGCAGGCGCTCCAGCGAGCGGTGGGTGCCGACGGTGATGACGAGCACGTCGTGGCCGACGCGTCCGTTGAAGCGCTCCACCATACCGTTGGTTTTGGGCGTGTAGGGCTTGGTGCGGCGGTGTGCGATGCCGAGGTCGCGACACGTTTTCTCAAAGGCGTCGGCGGTGAAGCAGCTGGACCTGGAGAAGCTGGCGGACCTGATCGACGCCATCGAGCGAGGCACCGATCAACCACAGGCGGCCGTCGAGGCCCTGCTTCGTTGAAGGTCAAATCAACCGCGAAATGCGAATATCCAGAATTCGCAGACTTCGCGGGATGAACGGCGGCCCTTAGGGACAGGGAAAGGGCCGCCGCGTCCGCATGACCAAGTGGTTTCGGCAGCCCACCTGAACACCAAGGCATTCTATCCGGAACGGTGTTCGCAGGAATAGCCTGAAGTGGCGGACTTTCGCATCGCCCGGTGGACCCCAGCCAAGTGCCGAACGGGCTCAGTCGCGACAAGATTGCCACCTTTCGATCTTGTCGGCGGGTTTGAGGGCCTGGACGAGCTGGTGACTGCTCTTGGCGTTGGAAGCGGCCAGCTCTGGCGGACCGGCCGGAAAGCCGGCACCATCGAGTACGGCGCCGATCAACGCGTCGACCGCAGCCGAAGGTGCCGTCTCGACCAGCATCACGTCGGCGCCGACGACGTCCACCAGCCGGAGGACCTGGACCAGCAGTGTGCCAGCTGCAGAGCTTGGATGCAGTGTCGATCGCTGCAGCGGCGCCTGAGGTCAGCACTTACCAGTTGGCCAACCGTGGAGATCAACCTGATCTGTCGGGGACTACGAGGATGCCGCCACTCGGTGGGACGGCCAGCGCTAGGCAGCCCCACCTTCAACGGCGTTGTCAGCTTCTCCGAGCTGGCTTGATCTGCCCTAAAAAGCACGACCTGGCAACGGCTGGGCTTTCAGGTTGGTCGTCGCGTCCTGGCGAGCCTTGTCGACATTGACGGTTCCCACGCGCTCCTTCGCGCGCTCGGACGCATCGATACGAGTTCCGAGGTTGAGCTGGCTGCCCGCGCCGGTGAGCCTTTCGATGTTGACGTTGGACTCGGTCGGAAGATGGCCGGTCTCGGCCAAAATTCCCAGCCATTCGTCCAAGTTCACCCGCGACCAGTCAATAGCCTGTATCTCCTCGGTGGAGATGCCTCGGCAGTTGGGGCTCTTTGGCTCTCCCCAGGGAAGATTCAGCTGAGGCCTTGCCTGTTCTTGAATGATCCGACTCAAAGGAGAGTTGAAGCAGCAGTAGCTTTCCCGCTTCTCGATGCATGCGCCCGCCGCACTTGTATGGCAATAGCTGCCCACATGGTGGCAGTTTTTAAGCTGTTTCATTGCATTAAGCTCGAACTCAGATTCCTCGCACGCCCAAATGATTTGGATCAGAATCATCGTGATCTGATAGATCATGTACGCCCACATGATCCAGCCGAGCGCCGTCCCGATGATTGCTTGGCCACCGCCCAGTTGCAGAGATCCCTGCGCCGTGCCGCCGGCAAATGCCGAGGCCCCAGTTTCGGCAACAGAAAAGAGGCTGTTCGCCGCGGCGTCACCGAAAATCTGGGCCGTCCACTCCCCGACTTGATTGAGGATCTCCTGCTGCACCGTGCTCAGGAGTGTTTGCGAAGCGGCGTCCGATGCCACCGACTCCGTCCCACCCCAGATGTTCTCCCAGCCCTGCACGAACGGCTTGTTGATTTCCGTCCAGGCATTGCTGATCGGCTCCGAGAGCGACTGCCAAGCTCCCCGCAACGCATTGCTCTTGTCGAGCGCGGATACGGCGCTGTCCAATTTGCCAACCGCCAGCACCAGGGAGATGTAGTCGCCGAGCGACGTGGTAGACGGCGAGGAGCAACAATCAACGATGCCCCCCACCGCCTTCTTGCATGATTTGGCCTCGCCCTTGAACACCTCACACGTCCGGTTGGCCTCGATTGTGTCCTCGCCGCAATCTGCATCCATCGCCATAAAGCGTGCGGCTTGAAGGGTTGCCGCGGCACGAGCAAAATCACCGCTTTGATCCGCCTGCGGGTTCACGCAGTCGGTTCCCATGCAGCGGATTGGTCCAGGGCAACTCGTTTGGCTTGAACGAGTGACCGTCGGAACTTGACGATCATAGCCACAGTCCCAGGTTTCCTCCCGGACATAGCACTGCCCCGACGCGCCCTGCGCGTTGCCCACACATCCTGACTTGATGAAGCCGCAGCCTGGATTGCCTTCCAATGCCGCGCAGCTGTTGGTCTCCGTGCCGGCGTTGGTAGGGCATTGCTGATTGCCCTGCGCGTCCGTCCAGCAGTCCATCGGTCCCTTCCAGAACTCACACTTCGCGCTGACCGATGCCTTGCGGCAAAGCGGCGAAAGGCCAGGATGGATCGATGGCATCCTTGACTCGCACATCTCGATGCCGTCAATGATCGCGCACTTGTCCGCAGGCTCGTCATCAGGCGTACAGGTTTCGATGCCCTCAGAGTCCGTGGTGCAGGTCTGGCCCCAGTTTGAAATCGATGGCATGTCCAAGCATTGGTAGGTACCAGTGCAGAATTTGTCGGCCATGCCCTTCACGGAACGCTCGCAGTCAGGTGGCGAGTATTCGTCCACAGCGAGGATCTTGCTCGGGTCGTACATGACCTTGATGCGTGCGTACCCCTCACCTTTGCCGGTGACAGAGGTGCGGGTGCGAAACTCCAACGGCCCTTTTGTTTTGAAGTAGCTGGTGACGTCGACATTGGGATTGAGCGCCCAGCTGTTGGCCAGCTCGCATTGCCCGGCAGTTTCAGGAGGAAAATTGTTGTTGGGTCCAGACCAGACCTTCTGTTTGTTGATTAGAATTTGCATGTAATCATCCCACTTCGCATACTCAATGGTCGCGGAAAGCAGGGCATCTGGATTGAATACGTCGACCGAAATCGCCTCTTCAAAAATAGAGCAGTTGCCTGCCCAGTAGTTATCACCAACGGTCCCGATCCAAACGTGAAGACAGCCTGGACCGCACGACGACAGGTTAAGTGGGCCTGACTTGTGATCGATGATTCCTGTTTTATAGGTATGAATAAGCGTGCACTGGCGCGTCTCGTCGGCAACCCGTTCGCAAGTCTTGTAGTCGGGAACGTGCGCAGCGAACGAACCCTTCGAAAAGGTCGTCTCCGTGGAACAGTCTTGGAAGTCTGCCGGTAGATTGTTCCAAGTAAAATCCGATTGATTCCACACCGGGTCATTCGCGAGGTCTGGCCTGGACGCCCCTGTGGAACCAACTACGGTGCGGTAGGCGTCACCAGTCCTGCTCTGTTCCATCTGCAACCGCATATGGGCAGCCGTGCCTGCCTGCCGCATGGAAGTTTCGTTTCCATATAAGCCCTGTATGATCTCGGTGTTCTGGCCCGCTGAGCCTGGGAACACTTCTCCGGACGATAAAGACAGCGGTTTGCTGGCGTTCGGCCAAAGGGTGACCTGGCCGTCCGGCTGAGCGGAGAACAGGTCGTTGACGTTTGGCAGCGATGAACCGGTTGCCCGGCCGGCGGCCGCACCCACTGCGATGGGGTCAGCCAAAGCCACAGATGCGAACTGGACCGTCAGCATCGCCGATACGATGATGGCCGTGATCGGCTGAGCCAGCCACGACGAGCGTAAGGACTTCATGGGCGTCTCATGCGAGCAGTGGGCGAAGAGAGGACCGAGTGGTCAGTTGGTCGCGACGCGAGTTTCAGATCGCTTTCATTTCACGCATGGTTGCGCGAATTGCAGCTACACTTGCGACGCTATTTACATGAAGGATGAACAGCAATCCACCCAGCGCCAGAGAATAAACATGCTGTCCTCTCCAACGCCGGGTATTTGCTTACCCATTCCCCATTTCCAATCAGATTCGCCGGTGACATGGTCACCATTTGCCTCTGGTAGCGGAAAGAACATGCTCCAACGGTACTGAGACTTCGGAAACATAGGATCAATGCGCCCGCCGCACAGCGCATCGTCTCCCATGGTGCGCCACGACAGACCGCGGCGGTGAGCGGCGGCGATAGAGCGCGCGGCCAGAACATTGGTGTTCTCCGCCAGCCCGCCGAATGCTTCATCCCAGCCGCTGAACGGGTAGATCGACGTGGACCACGTACCAAGGCACCAAAACAGCTTGGTGATGGGTCGGCCCGCCGTCGCCGCGACAGCGTCCGCCACGCACGCCGACTGCGCGATGGGGTTGGCAACGACCGCCGCCTCTGGCTGGGTGAAGAAGGCGAGCTCCGAATTGTTCCACGTCGGGTCCAACTCAGAAATCATCATGAGGTCAAAGTCGAAGAAGCCGTCGGCAACGCAGTTATTGTCGACGAACAGATCCAACATGATCAACAACGGGAAGGCATAAGTGTGATAATGGTAAAACGCACTGTCCCCCATGTCGTCTTCCGAGACGCCGGTCGTGCCCTGCATGCGCCGCGCGATCGGTAAGGTGATGCCGCCCAGCGCCATTGAGCAGCCAGGCTTGCGCACAAGCTCCACGATACGAGCCGGCTGCCACATGGCAATGGTCAGGCCAGGCTTCGGCATTCCCAGCCGATCACTGCATAAGCACGCAGATTTGCTGGTGGCGCCTTCCGGCACTCGACCGTTTCCACCACCCAAGGGAATGCCAGCGACCTTCACCGGGAAGATGCAGGACCAGCAGATGTCGGTGAGCAACTTTCCAGAAAAAAGCTGGGAGTTCGGGCAGGCAGGGTCGGCTTGCGCAGGCGACAAGGGGCTCGCGAACAGAGCAACGGCCAACGCGGCGGCGGCAAAGAGGCTGCGCATCAGGGGTTGTCCTTCTCTGGCGGGATCTCGGTAACGACAAAGGCGCGACCGTTGGCCTCGATCAGGGTCGGCACCCGCTCCACCTTGAAGCGGGACTTGATATCCGGGGTCAGCAGATAGACCGGGCCATCGACCCTCTCCTCGATCTTGTCCAAGCCTTCCCAGCCGCCGTCGCGGTCCATGGCGGTCATCACCAGCGTCACACGGCGCCTGCCCTGCACCTCGGCGGCTAGTTTGGCGGCAACCGCCACTTGGCCGGGGGAGCGAGCGTCAAAAACTACCAGGCGCTGCGTGAAGGGCAGCTTGTCCAAGGGATTGATCCGGCGTCCTGCTTCGACGAGGACGCGCCCTTCGGCATCGGTGATCGGCTTGGTGACAACGACCGTTGGGTCGATCACGCGTTCCCGCCGATCCGTCACCTCGGGCAGCTCCTCGAAACGGGCTTTGCGCCAGAACTCTTCCAGAGCTCGGCGCTTGTAGCCCTCCAAGTCGAAATCCTTGGCGTTCGCTTGCAGAACGTCGATCAGGTCCGGCTCGACCACCGTGACAGTGGGGCCCAGGACCCCAAGATCACCAGTCGCGCCTTCCTGAACTTTGCCCCTGATGAACTCGGGAGAAATGAGGCCAGTGGCGTGGGCAACGATTTTTGTGCCGTCGTTGAAGGCAACAACCGGCGCCGCAGAGACAGACAGCTGCCGGAAGACCATTGGGTCGATGCTGACGTTCGGAAGCGGGTCGATGGTGCGCAGCATGGCGTGCAGCCTCCGGACGCCCTGCCCGAACGTCTCGCCCGGCAGCACGCCGCGGAAGAGCACCTGCACGTCATCGCGGCCAGCAACGCTTCGAAAGAGGTCCTTGAGCGCCGACTCCCCCAGCGCCCAGGATGCGAGGATCTGCACCCGGCGCCCTTCTTCCGGCGGCGGCGGCTCGGCGGCGCCTGACCCGGCCTCGGGCACGGACATCGGTCGATTGGCTGCATCCTTACCGTAGAGCCAGGCCGGCGGCGGCTGCGTGGTCGCCTGCTGCTTGATCCGCTGTGCTCGATCCACAATGGCACGAATGTCGTCGTCACTTGCGACCGCTGGCATGGCCAGGATGGTCGCGCCGAGGATCACCAGGGCGAGGCTGCGCATGCATGGTCCTGTATGGATTTGGTGAACAACCCGGTGCTGTCGGGTTCTGTCAACGTCGGTACCAGCGCATCAGTGCTTACGCATGGTGGGCGGTGTGCCGTCGCTTACGCCCAGGAAAATGAGTATCCCCAGCACGGCGATCAGGGCCACGTTGCCTATCGGCGACACGGACGCGAGGGCGGCCGGGAACTCGGTGCTCACCATGCCGCTCCAGATTAGGTCGAACCAGAATCTTAGGCCGGACAAGACCATGGCGGCACAAATCAAGGCGCCGACAAAGCTAAGGGCGGGGCGAAGCAGCGTGGTGAATTTTCCGAGCATCGAACTCTCGACAGCATCAGGAACGGCTTCCCGTCCAATGCCGCCAAGACTACCGCTTTCCAACAACGCTCCGCGCCGCTGAAAGACGCTGGAAATCGTCGCCTTTCAGCCGTGTCGGTTCAGCCGTGTCGGTAATGTCGGTGCTGACTCTCTGGGTTCGATCACCACGGGGATGGAGCCCATTGCGCGGTTCGTCAAAACAGGCGGTACGCCCGTCCGACGATCTGTGCAGCCGGCAACTCACCCCAGTACCGGCTGTCATAGGAATCGATGGTTCGCCCCATCACCCAGACCGCCCCCGGCGACACCACCAGCTCACGCACGAAGTCGCCTGCAGGACGGCCGAGGGTGCGCGCAAGAGCTAATCCTTCGCCCACCTCACTCCCATTGACGGTGATCGACGCCTCACCGACGGCGACATGATCACCGGGTACGCCGTCAACCACCTTCACCATGGTCGTGCCATCCTTGAAGTAGGGGGTGAGCCCGCGCGCCGCGAAGGCGACGAGTTGTCCGCGCTCGACACCCTGGTCCCAGCGATCGATCAGCACCACCCGCGTGTCCGGCAGGCACCGGGAAATTTGCGGGTCTATGCCGATGCGATAGCGGTCTGTGATGTAGCTACCGCCCGCAAAGAGCGCCGCCAACAGTGCTCCCGCCTTCAGAGCGAACCGGCCCCACGGCTCCCGTTGGCGCACCGTGGTGACGCTCACCCTTTCTTCTCCTGGCTGGGAGTCTGCGGTACCGTTTGCGTGGCCGGCTTGATGGAGGCTGGCATCATCATGGAATCGTCCGGGGCGGCCAGCACCGATTGACCGTCCAGAACGACATAGCCCTCCTCCTGAAGCCGGCGGATGTCACCGCGGACCCGGCCCATCGCCGTGTCAATGATGTCAGGAGCTTGTCCCTGCAACGCTGCCGCCATTTTCGTGAAATCTACGACGATGACGGGCGGACGGGCCGCCAGCTCCGCTTCCAGCTGAGCCACCCGATGCCCCATTCCGACATAGGCCACGGCCACACTGGCGGCCACGGTCAGCACGAAGCGCAGCACGCCGTCGAGAAGATCCGGCTTGCGGCGCGGAGGCTGGTCGCCCACTGGGGCCTGAGCCGGCACCTCGCCAAGTGCGGTAATGGATTTCGGCTGAGCGTCAGGCGGCGAGACGACGGTTTCCACCATTTCTCTCCTTAATGAGTGTGTAAACGGCATCCCGCACAGGGACGCCTTGCGCCGTCAGGCTCTTGATGGCGTTCACTTCCTCGGCCTTTGTCGAGTAGATGAGCTGACGGAACGGATCGACGATGAGACGCCCGATACCGGCACCATGCGAGGTGATCGCGAAGATCTCCGAATACTCACCTGGAACCGTCTGGACGGTCTTGAGCAGCTCATAGCCACCCTCGGTGAGCGGCAGCCGGTTTTCCTTCTTCAGCGCCTCGATGGCCTCGGGCTTCTGGCCCAGCAGGTACATATTCGCGCTGTTCTCGACGATGGCGCGGCCGGTTGGCGCCGCGTAGAGGTCTCCAACGCCTTGCGTGATGGTGATGGCGGCGCCGCCGTACTTGCGGAAGCGGCGATAGCCATGCTCGATGAACTTGGCGACGTCGCCCTGCATGAGCAAATCCCAAGCCTCGTCGATGATGACCAGCTTCGGACGATCGCGCTCGCCCAGGTACATTTCCTGCTGAATTTGGTAGATCAACTGCAACAGGACAACTTGCTGAAGGTGCTTTCGCCCCTTCAGCTCTTCGAGCTCCAACACGGTGAAGCGGTTATTGAAGGAAACGTTGTTCTTTCCGTTGAAATATTTCCCGTACTGACCGCTTTTCGAGAAGCTGTAGAGCTGGCGGCCAAGATCGCTGATGCGTGTGTCCTCGCGGGCTTCTCCTTCGCGCAGGAACCATTCGATCATGTCGTCCACGACCATCTCGTTCCCTTTAGCCTGCCACGTCTCGTGCAGCGCCCGCTTCATTTCCTGGGTCTGCAGATCGGTCAGGCCCTCAGTCGGAGCCGCCATAGCGGCAAGAAGACCGACAAGAACGTCCTCCTGGTCTTCAAAATCTTCACCGTCTTCAATCTCCTGAATCAACTCGAACGGATTCAAGCAGATCGTGGTGCCTTTCCCAAAGTGGATAAAGTCGCCGTCAAGAAGTTCGCATAGTTTCTCGTAAGACCGACCAACATCGATCACCCACACACGGCCGCCCATCGAGAGCGTCGACGAAATGAGTTCATTGGTCAGGAACGATTTGCCGGAGCCACTCTGCGCCGCGATGGTTGTGTTGTAGTTCGAGGTGCTGTCGTACAAGGACAGCGACATCAGCTGGCCGTTGCGGCTGATCAGATTGAGGACCGGCGTGCCCGTGCCCCGCCAGTCGCCGAACGCCGGCAAAAGCGGCACGGCCTGCCGCGTCGCCATGGTTTTGTAACGGAACAGCTCCTTGATCGCCTTCTTCTCCGCCCCGAATGGCAGAGCGTTCAGGAAAATCGGAAGGGAGAAGAACCGGTCAGGCAGCAGATTGTACCCCATCTCGCCCCAGTAGGCCTGAGCGGTCGAGACAGCACCCGTGGCGGCGTCATCGTCATCGGCGAACAGGATCATGGAAAGGCTGAGACGGCAGGTCCGGTCACCGTCATCCAGAGCCTCGAACAGAACGTCGAAGTCTTCCTTCCGCTGCGCCAGCTTCGGCACGAAGATGCGCATGCGGCCAATGGCCTGGTTTGTCGCCCACTGCCGTTTGGTCGAAAGAGCTGCCTTGGCCTTCTGCGGGTCTGGATAGTGGATGCTGGCGCTGATCATGAAGGGAATGCGGATACCGCGAATCCCCTCCCACATATCGCCGATGTAGTTGACCGCCTGGCCAAAGTAGATGCGCTGCGGCAGGCGCTTGATCGACAGCGTGCGGACGCGCGTTTCGCCAAGCGACAGCCCCTTCGCATGGACCTTCAGATCGGTCTGATAGTCAAACACCTGATCGCGCAGGAGCTTGTCCGTTTCGATCTCGGAAGTTCCGTCCAACCGCCAGGAGGCATCCTTGCCCTGATTGATGAGCGGCACCATCACGTCCAGCCAGTCCTGCGACGTGAGAGGCTTCGGTGCGAGTTGCACATTCTCCAGGCTCTTCTGCGCCGTCACCTTCAGATCATTGGCGCGGTCCATCTCGGCTTGGGTGGGCTCATGGCCGGACAGCGGGAGTTTGACCGTGACGACGAGCTGGATGTCGCGGACGCGCAGGCCACTGCGTTGCTCGACCGGTTCGTTGACTCCCGCCGTCAGAAACTTCGCGCGCTGTTCGACGGTTTCGAGCAGCAACGGATCTTCCTGGCCTGCCCGCAGTTGGCGCATGTGGTACAGCGCCGGCTGGATGTTCTGCGACCCGATCAGGATGAATTGGATGATGGTGTCGGTCGGCCAAGCGTCCTTGAGCAGCACGTTGAGGCGCTCGGCTGCCTTTGGATCTGCGGCATAGAGCGGCCGGCACAGGAAGCCGAAGCCGATGGTCTTGTCCGCACAGTAGAAGATTTGGCTGTCAGGCTCGTAGGCGAGCGGCATCAGCAGTGAGCCACAGCGGTCCGCTCTGTAGTTTCGACGCAGGGGCATCAGATCCGGCCCTCCAGCCAGCTGTCGAGATCCTGGGGAAGCCCACCCTTTGTCCGACCATCCGGCGCGATCATGAAGGGAACTCCCCTCACGCCGACCAGTTGTGCCGTCACGAGACGCTTCTGGATGGGCAGAAGATTGCAGTTGTCGTCTTGCGGCAGGCTGTCGCGTATGGGGCCAGCCATCAGCGCCGCCAGCGCCGCGGCCCGGTCGGTCGCACACGAGACCATCCTGGTCAGCCGTTCGCTTTCCTGACCAAGGACCGGAATGACGACGATCTGGAACGTGTACTTGCCCGCCAACGACGGCATTTGCTGCAAGATGCCATGGCAGTAGGGGCACTTGGGATCGACGAAGATCGTCACTTCCTTCGGACCGGAGCCGTAGCGGAAAGCACCGAGGTCTGCGGCTGTTACGCCCAACTTGGAGAGCTGGACGCGGCTCGCGTTGTCACGGAGATCGGCGAGAGTGCTCACCCGTTTTCCGGTCCATGTGTCCCACAGCTCGCCCCGGATCACGTAGCGGCCGTTGTCCGACAGGAACGCCATGCCCGAGAAGCCTTCGCCCTCAACGGCGGTGAAGCCACCGGCCGGCAGCTTCTCCATGGCCGTGATCCCGGACGTCAGGGCATTGCGGTTCATCTGTGCCTCGGTCTGGGCCGAGGCCGGTCCCAAGCTGCAGGACAGGGCCAGTAGAGCGGCCGAAAGTCCGAGTGCGACGCGCACGATGGTCCTCCAAGTGCGAAAAATTCAGGCTTGAAGGCTACCCATTTCGACCGTTTCTTCGCGCCGTCGAAAGACGCTGGAAATCAACGCCTTTCTCGCTTACCACCTCACTTGACATCACCAAACATCGGCAGGCCGAAATGCAAAAGGCCCGGCGCATCGCCGAGCCCCTGCTCTGTACTGGCGCCCCTTCCGCTTGGGCGTACTGTCACTGGGTCACAGGCACGCCGGGTTCCAGCTCTGCCTCCGTGTCAGCCGTCACCGGTTCCGATTCAGCCCCCGCATCGTCCACGCCCTTAAGCGTCACAACCGGGGGACTGGAGCGAGCAAATTTCGACACCGAAATGCGGTTCGAATTGGCTGCGACCCGCTCCCCGTCGAGTGTCCAACGGTAGCCTACAATCCGACCGTCGTCGTCGCGGCAGTCGGCATAATAGATCCAGCCGCTGGTCCATTCACGCATCGTCGCCGTGCAGGTCGGCGGAGTGTTCGGCACGACATTGATGGTCTGTGTCGCCCCGAAACTCCACCCCATCTGTGTCGTCGCCCGCGCTTCAAGCGTGTGCGTGCCCACGCCCAAGGTCAGCTTCGAATAGGAGCCCGCCGCTCCGGTCGGAGCGCCGTTCAAAAAGTAGGTGAGCGACAGGATGCGGTCATGGGGATGGCCGCCGGAGATCGAGGGCTTCACCGTAACATCCAAAGGCGCCCGGCTGTAGGCGTTGGACGGTGAAATGGCGAGCGTCATCCCGTAGTTCGGAGCCGTCAGCATGTTGACCGTGTTGTTCACCGTCGAGGAGTTGCCGCGGGCGTCGGAAACGGACGCGGAAAACGGATAGGCTCCTGGCGTCTCAGTGCGCACAATTCGCAGCGTCTGGTTCGCATCTTCGAGGAGAGTGGCGGCCGGCGGCAGCGTCCAGCTGTAGGACGGGCTGTCGAGCTGCATGGGCCGGCCGATCTGGCGGAGCCGCACCGTCACATCCGCCGGAGCGTACTGAGAGCTTCTGATCGGTTCCAGGCTGAACTCCGGCCAGAGGTACTCCCAGACCCGCACGCGCTTGTCTTGGCTGCCCGTAGCCCCCTCAAAGCCCACGATCTCCGCGTGATAGGTAAGCGTCACGGTGTCGGCCGCCAGATCCTCCGACGTCGGCCCCCACGAGATCAGCGGACCATCGACACGCTTTCCATCGGGAAATGTCCACCATCCACGCAACTCGACGTCCATGTTCCGGTAAGGCAGGCCCATCACACCCCGGAAGTTGGCGCTTTGGGGATACTCGACGCGCGCCGGGCCGACGATGCGGATCATGGGCGGACGCACCGGGACGAAGTTCACACGGCGGCGCACCTCGCGCCAAGCAAAGTGGTCTTCCGGCGGCGCATCACGCATACGGGCGCGGGCGACCATGAGCAAACGGGCCGGTGCATCACGGGTGAGGTCGAACTCTGGAGTGCCCGGGGTGAAGCTGTCTCCTCCGTCCAGGGACCATTCCACAGCCACTTTGTCATCCGAAACCGACTCGCCCTTATGGCTGAGTTTCAGACGGTAGTGCCCGTTGCCGCCAATGAAAATGTTCTCCGGTCCATCAAGTTTGGCTTGTGGAACATCGTAAGCAATAACGTGGACGGTTTCAGGAGTATACTCAGCTCCGGAAAATTTGTTTCTCAGAGTGGCGCGTACATCGTATTCTCCCTTTGGAAAAGTGTAAGATAGGCGCATTTTATTATTTCGCATCGATGGAGCATCGGCCCAGGTGGCACCGCCATCGGCGCTGATCTGCCAAACCACATCTCCGAGCGCCGTGGCGTCCAGACGCTGATCGAGCTCAACACTGACTACGGTGGTGAGCGGCGCTTCGCCAGTCACCCGGCGCGCGGCCAGATCGGCTCCGATCGGACCGCCCTTCACAATCGTCAGGGTGAGAGGCCGCGATGCGAACTCGTTCCGCTGATATTCGGGAACAGGCGATTTCACACGTGCTTCCGCGGTCAGGCGGACCGTGCCTGTGTCAAAGGTGTTGGCCGGCAGCGTGAATGCTGCATCGCCGTTTGCTGCGTCAACGTAACCGGTTAGCGGCTGCGTGGTGCGGTAGTCGATGTACTTGACCAGCCGCACCTCCCACTGACCCATGGTGCCCGCGTCGTAACCTGCCTCAACCCTGTAAACGTCCCGAATCCCCACGGAGACAGCGAGTTCGCTGGTGTCCAGAATGGCCGTGGAGTTGTCCAGGGTGATCACAGGTTTGATATTCGGGCTCGGGACCGCCAACATCTCGAACGATCTCTCCGCCATGTTCTCCGGCATTTCGGAGTAACGTGCGTTGACTGTCCAGGGTGTGCGGCTCCACAATTCGGACTCTGCAGCGTTTAGACGGCGCTGAATTTCGCGTTCCTCGCCCCACGGGGCCGCATCGAATTCCCCATCTTCAATCACCGTACCTCCCCGAGTGACCTTCACCTGATACGAGGCGTTAGCGCCGTTGATCACGGCGTTGCCTGCATAGCCCCCCTCGCGCGGCACGGCATACAGACCGTCCTTCACGACCGTAAGCATGTCCTCCGTAATGGTGGGGAGTGGTGGCTCGACAACGTTGTAGGTAAAGCCCCCCTCACCGGCCGGGATTTTCGACCCGAGCGGCGTGACGACATCAACCCTCCATCGCACCTCCTGAACTCCTGCGGTCGGCATCGAACCCTCCAGATACGGGCGAACCCAGTATTGGTTCTGAGCCAGGGCATCCGGGAGCGCCATCCAAGTCAGAGCGCAGCGCACCTGGGAATTGGAGGATCGGTATTCAGCTCCTTCGAAACTCCAGTATGTGTCGCACGTCGGGCCACCCGATTGGTCCATGACTGCCTGGACCGGCTGCACCTTGCGGTAGGCGAGATCTGACGAGCGCCGCGGTTGATAGGCCAGCAAGTTGGCGATCGGCGAAACGCTGAGCGTCGACGTGCCCGAGGCGATGGGCACCTGGACGTCGTTGGGGTCGACCAAGCTGATTTTGTAGCCAACGGTGTAGTCGCCGTTAACCCACATGCGTCCCTGGGCCAACGGGGTCAACGCAGCGGCCGGCGTGATATCGGTTGGCAGCGGATCCCACTCGACTAGGCACTTCGGCCCCGCCAGCACGTCGCTTGTTTTGGCAACCTGTCTGCTGGTCGTAAGATCGCACCGGCTTCCCGTCGCAGACTGCACCTTGATGCTCACGGCATCGAACGCTTGGCGGACCGTCCAGGAATCGGCGACCATCGCCACGTGAGGAGTCCAGGTGTTCACCTTGAGATCGAAACCTGGGCTGTTCGGCGCCGTGCTGGTCACCCAGATGCGCGCCTGCCCCTCGCGTCCCTGAACCGCCGCCATCATCGGCAGTGACAACTTGCCCGCCGCGGTGGTGAAGTCGTAGGAGCCCACCGAAACACCCACATCACCCGGATTGATCCGGTAGCCGGCAATGACCAGCGGCACCGTCGAATCCTTGTGCATCGAAACCCGCAGCTCGTGTGTGCCGCCCAGCGTCGTGCCATCAGGAAGCTTCCAAGCGTCGGTCGTGAGCGGGTTCAGCCGCGCGCCGTTCCGGAAGCTGTGTTGGACTGCTGGAATCCACAGTTCACCTCCCGGCGCGGTGACCACCCCGACCACCCCCGGCAGGTAAGTGATCATCACCTCGCGCGAGGCCGGCACACCCTTCCCATCGGTTGTCGTGATCGAAAGCCGGTAGTCGCCAATCCACGATGAGGGCAGCGGGTTGTTGGTGATGAGCCGATACCCCTCCGCATTGTTGCGCAGGATCATCTTCAATGGTGGACCGGTCACCTCCGTCGTCGTCGGCGAAAGTCCCTCGGCCTTCACTTCGAACGCCGAGGGTTCGCCGACACGCAGCGTGATGTGCGGCGCGGTGCCGCCTTCCGTTGGCGACACAGCTGAAGCCGTCGAAGGGTTCAGCATCGCACCGAGAACCACCGATGCCGCCGTTAGTTTTCTCATTATCCGCGACATCTGACCGGGGACAACTCCAACAGGCTTGAATTTGCTATGGCCACGTTCCGATCTCATTATCATCACCATCAATTACACTGGTAAGATACAATTTTATTTCCGATCATCTCTTCTTGCCCAAAGTACTTGAGAGTATGGCCTGGAGCGAAGTAACACGCATTGTCATAAAGACGATTGCACGCACCCGAGCCCCTTCCATTACATAGCTCCTTACATCTCTCAGGGGAGACATTCGTTGCTATTATCCATTGCCCCCAATGCCGGATCTCGTTGCTTGTATTAATGATCCATCCATTTTGTGCTTGGCCGCAGTTTTCACAACTACCGCGGTTGGCTGTTTCTGTTTCAGTCCAGTCACTGCCACAGCCATTGGACCAATAGACTGTGCGCGACGCCGTGCCACAGGAAGCAGACCAACTACCATATGCAGTCACATGATTGCTCGGCGTGCAGCAGTCATGTGTATTGCAGCTTGTTCCCCAAGTGTATGTTGAGCCCGATTTTGATACTTCCCACGTTCCAGCCCAGGCCGGATTGCAGTTCGACCAGTCGACGTAAGCGCCGTCCGATCGTTTGCAATTCTGCGAACCACTTGTAGAGCCTCCTCCGCATGAGGCGCTGCATGCGCCCCAACCGGTCCAGTCAGCCCAGCTGTAGGTGCAGGTGGAGATATCGTAGCAGGCTTGCTCGTTAGAGCCCGCGCAGCTGCGCGTGCAGCCTTGGCTGGCTGACGGGCGGTTGCTGGTGTCGCATCCTGGATAGGTGTCGGCCACGGCACCCAGATCGGTGCCGTCATCGCGTTGACAGGATACGGCCCGTGTCTCAGTCCCGGAGGTTCCATTGCAGCCCCTAGACTGCGTGCCGGAACCACAGCTGCTACTGCAGGTTCCCCACCCTCCCCATGTCGGGTTTGCGGTGCAGCCCGCCCAGCCCCCAGTTACCCAGCTGTAGGTGAAGAACTGCTTCCCAGTGCCAGCTAGGCTGACGGACGGTCGCTTGTGATTGTCGACGGTCAGAGTACCGGTGAAGCTGCCGTTCTGGACTGCCTTAGCCCGGAACGTCACGCTGCATGAAGCGCCAGGAGTTAGTTGGGCGCCAGCGCAGCCATCGGACGTGAACTCGAAATTGCCGCTGTTGTTGAACCCCAGCGATAGAGGGTCCGTGGATTCTTCGGTGCTTTCGTTTGTCACCCGATATGACACGGCGCTCGAATAGGCGACGATGTTCTTGGCCCATCCCGTGATGTCCATGAGGGCCGGATCTCCGCTGACCAGGGTCAACGTCGGACGGGGGGCATCGAAATGATACCCTCGGCCCGTCATATCGAGCTGGGCATCGGCAGTGCCCTGTCCATCAGGGAGGTTGACCGCGGTCACCGCGAAATGGCCCGCCAAGCTGCCCCACCAGTCCGACTTGGCGCGAATGGTAACTTCGCAGGCCGCCGTGGGCGCCAAGGTTCCCGCACTGCAATCGTCGGAGATGAACACGAAATTGTCAGGGTTCGACAGGGCTGTGGTCAGGCTGGTCGTTGTGTACTCGCTGCTGTGATTCCGCACCCGAAGGGTGACTGGCGCCGAGAAGGCCAACGTCCCGTCGCCGGTGCCGGCAACATCCATGGACGCTGGATCACCCGTCACCGCAGTTACGCTCAGCGTCACCGGATCAAAATGGTGGGCACGGGCGGCCAAGGCCTGTTGAGCCACGGCATCATCCTGAGCGTCCGGGAGTCCGGACGTTGTCACCGTCAAGACACTGGAGAGATCCGCAAACCACGCAGCCTTCGCTCGAACCTGCGCGTCGCAGGTGGCGCCCGGCGGCAGTACGGCGCCGGAGCAGCCGTTGGCGCCGGCGACGAACTCAAAATCGTTGGAGTTGGATAGGATCGTAGCCAAGGCCGTGGTGGCGTACTCTGTGCTCCGGTTGCGCACGCGCAGAGTCACGGGGCTGGAGTACGTCAGCATCGCTGTGCCAGGGCCAAAAACGTCCATCCCGGTCGGGTTGCCGGTGACCGCGTTGATCTCCAGCGTCAGGGGATCAAACCTGTGCGCTCTTCCTAGAAGTTCCTGGGTGGCCCCGATGGTACCGGCCTCGCTATTGCCATGGGCGGAATAGGCGGACGCTATAGGGCCCCACCAAGAAGCCCTCGCTCGCAAGCTGACATCGCAGGTTCCCATAACGGCCAGCGCCGCACCGGCGCAGCCATTGGTCAGGAATTCAAACGAGCCGGGCCCGCTGGTCGCGGCGAGGGAAGAGTCCAGGGGGTAGGTCGGGAACTCGGTCGAGAGGTTTCTGACCCGAAGGACCAAAGGCTGCGAATAGCTCGGCTGCGCCGGGCCGAGAACGTCCAGGTGGGTAGGGTCGCCGGATACCGTGGCGATCGCAAGCCGAGGCGGATCGAAATGGTGTGCACGGCCAGCGAGGTTCGTCGTGAGAGTGATGTCGGGATCGCCCTCCGGATTCCCGACAGAAGCCACCTGCAGCGTGCCGGACCAGTTTCCCCACCAAGTGGATTTGCCACGGACCACCATGTCGCAAGCGCCGTTTGGAGGGAGTGAGGCGCCCGAACAGCCGTCGGTGACGAACTCGAAATTCAGAGTGTTGGAAAGGATCGTGGCCAACCGCGGCGTCGCATATTCACTCGAGAGGTTCGCCACCCGGAAGGTGACGTTTTCCGTTGAATACGCCGGCGTTCCAGCGAAGAGATTTCCCCTGGAAAAGGCCCCGTTGACGTCGAAGTTGGCCGGATCACCAGAGATGACGCTCAACGCCAAGCGCAGAGGGTCGAAATGGTGGGCGGTGCCGGAAAGCGGCAAGTCCATGCTGTAGGACCCGGACGAGAGGCGCAGATTGCCGGAGAGCGGCCCCCACCAGGTCGCCCTTGGCTCAATCATCACCTCGCAGGTGCTGTAGCTGGTGTTCGGCGCCCCCAACAGCTTGCCGGTGCACTTGTCGTCGATGATGCGGAAGTGCTCGCCACCGGACGTGATTGCCGCTGACAGCGGTTTATCCATGAAGAGCGGGATGACGTCCTGGGTTCCAGCAGGGGTGCCTTCGCCGTCCTGGAGTGTGATGCTGGTCGATGCCGACGGAGCACCGTCTACGGAAATCACGATATCGCGGAAGTCGGTGATCGTGACATGACTGCCGGTGACCAGCGCATCTGGGCGCGGTGCGGCGGAGTTTACGACGCTCGGATACGTCGTGCCGCTCGGCCCTGGTGCCTCGCCCGCATTCTTCACCCGAAGCTCAATCGAGGGCCCGCTTTGCGCCAAGGCGGTCAGTGGCGAAGCCATGATCAAGCTCAGAACGACGGGGATCAATTTCCTCATAAACCCTCTCCAGCACGGCCCGAACCCGCCAGCCAAAGGCGGTTGCGGGCAGCATGGAGATTTCCACAAGACACCCTCTGTTCGCGCCGCTGAAAGGCACTTAAAACCATCGTCTTTCGACGGTGCCACTGCGCTCAGCGCGGTTCTGCTGCAGTGTTTTCGAAGGGTCCGAGATCGCGTAAAATCCGGCCCCTCACCAAGCCACGGCAAAGCAAGTACCTGAACAACATTGTTGAACAGGATCAGCGCCGGATTATGCAGCTGGTCCGCTGGGGATTGGGTTCAAAAGCTACCACACGGCACGGCGGGTGATCGCCGGCTACGAGATCCTGGCCATGGTGCGCAATGGGCAGGCCGCCACCATTCCCGCCAATGACATGCCGGACCAGGCCACATTCATCCCCTGCCTGTTCGGAGTCGCCGCCTGACAGTGCTGATGCCGCGACTTTCCGCGGCCACCGTCAGATTTTGCAACAGAACCGCCCAGGCAACCACATTGCTCCTGATCGTCGTTCGAGCAGGCTACCACGGGCTTCCAATGAGGACGAACGGTGCCCAGTGATACGGATGTGCGGTTCCCGCCGGGACGGTCGGACGCGGACTGCCGACGACCTCCGCCCCGCGCCCTGGATCCGCAGCCGCCTGTTGCGCCTCGCCGCTATGAGCCAGAAACGCCCGCATTGCCGCCTGCAGCGCCGCCGCCTTGCTCAGCCCGGTTTCGACGCGCGCTTGGTAGAACAGGCGCATGAATCGTGCCGTCGACGCGTCCGCCACCGGCCACAGCGTTGCCATAACCGCCCCGGCGCCCCGCTCCTGCGCCAGCACCCCCAGGCTCTCCAGTTCCCGCCCGTCGCCGTCGCGCCGCCCTACCGCCGTCTCACACGCCGACAGCGCCAATAGGTCGACCCCGGCCAGCGGAATGCGCCGCAGTTCCTCCACCGTCAGCCGCCCGCCATCCCCGAGCAGCAGAAAGCCGTCCCGCGCGTCGCCCGGTCGCAGCACGAAGTGGCTGGCCACGTGCACGACCGGAAAGCCGGCCTGCGCCGCGTCGCGGAAGCGTGCCCCCGTAAAGCTCTGGTCTAGATAGACCCGGCCCGGCAGCAGCCCTTCGCCGTCGTTGCCAGCCCGCACAATCGCCCGCAACTCCTCGGCCACCGCCGGCAGTGGCGTGAAGCCGGGCGCCGCCGTCACCCCGAAGCCGGCCGCTTCCCAACTCACCGCGTTCTGCCGCGCCAGGTTGGTCCGCGCCGCTTCTGTGAACAAGGTCAGTGCGTAGCGCTCTGCCAAGTAGCGTTCGCCGTCGTGCAGCGCCGCGAAGGGCACGTAGCGGAGCAAGTGGTCCAGCGAAAGCAGCAGCAGCTTGGCCTGCGACGCCGCCAGCTCCGCCGCCACCGGGCGCAGCAGCAGATCATAGAGACGCTGCGCCGCCGGCCGCGGATCCCGCCCTGGGCTCTGGACCGCCTCGCGCAGGGCCAGCACCAACCGGCCGAGCTCGGCCGCCTCGACGGACGTCGTGCGCACGATTTGGGTATCCGCCGTCGTCACGATCACATGCACACGGTCGGGCAGCACCACCATGTGCAGCGCCGCCGCCTCGCCGCGGAACTGGCTCTTCAGCAGCCCTTGCACCGACCCGCTGGCAAGCAGGTCGCGGGACGCGATCGACCGCTCATCGCCTGATCGCTCGAGCGCGACGAGCGCGACGCGCACCCTGTCGAAGTCGGCGCGGGCGGTCCGCTCGGCCTCCTCCAGCAAGCGCTGCACCTCGGTGAGCCGCGCGGCGACCGCCGAGTCCGGTTCGCCCCGGATCTTCTGTTTGAGCAGGTCGCGTCGTTCGAGAGCGAGCGCCGCCTGGACGAGGCCTGCGCCCCCCAAGGCGGTGCCGAGCGCCCCCTCGGGCTGGTCGAGTGGCAAATGGTCGTAGGCTTTCCCCGCGCTGCCCGGATCGCGGCGGACGTACTCGTAGGTTTCGAAGTCCTTGAGCATGCGGATGACCGTCTCGGCCTCGCCAAGCCGGCCGAGCTCGACAAACAGGTCGGCCAGACGGCGGTAGCGGTCCTCTTGCGCCTTGAGGAAGCACTCGCGCAGGTTCTCGTTAAGGTCGACCAGACGACGGCGGGCGTCTTGGAGCCGGTTGACCGCCTGCTTTGCCATGAAGAGGGCCGCTCCAGGCCGCTCCAGCTGCCGCGCCCAGCGGCTGGCCTCACTCCACCGGCACGACGCGTCGAGCAGGACGAAGTAATTGTCGGTGGAGCCCCAGTCTAGTGAAGCCCGCACCTCCCGATAGCGCAGGGCGGTGAGCTTCTCGGCGAGCGCGCCGTCGGTGTCCCCCGTCAGGCGGACCAACTCAACCACGCGCTCCTGCCGCCGCACCAGTTCGTCGTTAAAGGTCCCGGCGGTGATCAGCGCTGCGATTTGCCCGCGCTCGGCGGTCAGCTCCGCCCCGACCAGCGCGGCGAAGGGGCTCGCGGCAGCCCCGGCACCGGCGCTGCCGGTCGGCGGGGTCACCATGGAAGAGGGTACAGACGTGACGGTGGCGCGTGTGGGAGTCGCGGCACTGGCATTGTTGGTCGCAGCCGCCACGGACGAGAGTACAGGCGCAACGGCTGTGCGCCACCTCACCGGATCGACCGCTGCCTTCAGCGGGTCGTGGCGGTCGAGCAGGGCCACCGCCTCGGCCGCGCCCTCGAGCGAACTGGCGCGAGCCGCCTCCAGTAGCCGTATGGCGGCGTCCCGCGCTTGGCCTCCTATGAAGCTGCCGCCCTCCGGGAACTCGCGGGCGACCCGGAGCAGCGCCTCGCGCACCGCCTCGGGCGGGCCGGAGAAATCCAGAGCGAGCAGGCCAAGATGACCGTCGGCGGCTCCGCCCGCCTCAATGGCACGTTGATAGAACGCCCGTGCGGCAGTGTGATCGGGTACGGTGTCTAGACCGAGGCGGTAGCGTGCGGCCAAGGCCAACAACGCGGAAACACCTTCCTCCTTTGCCGCTAGCCCGATCAGGCGCCAACCCTCCTCGCGATTCGTGTCAGTTCCGATACCGCGAACGAGAGCCACACCCAGGTGGGCTCTCCCCGCGGCCTTATCCTGCTCGGCGGCGAGCCGGTACCAGCGCAACGCTTCTGTATCGTCCTGCGGCACGCCCCGACCATGCTCGTGCATAAAGCCGAGATTGTTCTGCGCCCGAGCATAGCCCTGCTCGGCGGCGAGCCGGTACCAGCGCACCGCTTCTGCATCGTCCTGCGGCACGCCCCGGCCATCTTCATACATCACGCCGAGATTGTTCTGCGCCCGAGCATAGCCCTGCTCGGCGGCGAGCCGGTACCAGCGCACCGCCTCCGCATCGTCCTGTGGCACGCCCCGGCCACGCTCATACATCCAGCCGAGATTGGTCTGCGCTATTGCGCTTCCTTGCTCGGCGGCGAGCTGATACCAGCGCACTGCCTCCGCATCGTCCTGCGGTACCCCCCGGCCCTTCTCGTACATCCAGCCGAGACTGTTCTGCGCCGATGCGTCGCCCTGTTCAGCGGCGAGCCGATGCCAGCGCACCGTCTCCGCATCATGCTGCGGCACGCCCCGGCCACGCTCATACATCCAGCCGAGATTGGACTGTGCGGTGGCGTTTCCTTGGTCGGCGGCGAGCCGGTACCGGCGCACCGCCTCCGCATCGTCTTGCGGCACGCCACGGCCCTTCTCGTACATCCAGCCGAGATTGTTCTGCGCCTGAGCATTGCCCTTCTCAGCGGCGAGCCGGAACCGGCGCACCGCCTCCGCATCGTCTTGCGGCACGCCCCGGCCCTTCTGGTACATCCAGCCCAGCTGGTTCTGCGCGGTAGAGTTTCCGGCTCTCCGGAAAATCGGGTTGATGGGCAGCCGCCGTCATGGCATTGTTAAATCGGATTTTTAGGTTGATCCCATAGAGGAGCGCCGCGCCATGA
>NZ_JACHYN010000027.1 GCF_014192915.1 Azospirillum sp. OGB3
TCCTGGCCCGACATCCTCTTTCCCCGCTGATCTGTGACCAGCGGAATATTTCATGAACCAGGATCACGTCGGAGGTGTCGTCACGCAACGCTTACCATGATGTTGTCCTCTCTGCGGGTGTGGTCGGGACCAGGATGCACCTGCCCGAGGGGGCTCGGTGAACGGGGGCCGAGTCGCAGCGGAACCGGAAGCTCAGCGAAGGGCCAACTTCAGAAAATCCGCCGCTTTTTCCTGGGCGTCCGTTTCGGTAGACTTTTCACGACGATGGCCGGCCTGCGGCATCCGCTCTCATTCGGCGGATTTCATGTGCGGCGTCGCGAGCTTGCCGCCCATTGGCCATTGCTTCATCGGCACGGATGCGAGCCTCTACAGCCGCGCTCAGGAGTTCTTCAGATCTGATCCTGGCCCGGCAAGCCATTGCCTGAAGGCGGATGGATTTTTCCCGGAGTTGTTGGAACTGCATCGGCAATCTTTCTCTGTTGCGTTCACTTCCACCAGGGCCGATGCAGACCCGACCTGGACACCCAAGGGGGTGCCTAGGTTTCCGGTTCCTCCGCTAGCCGGATCCTTGAACCGGGTCGGTTGAGCGCCGCACCGCAGGGCTGCCTGGCCGGAAGGCAACAAAGTTGTGGCGTCCCGGAAAACACGACGATGCTCCTGCCAGCGTCGTTCGGCGACCGTCCAAGGCAGGCGCTCACGCAGAACATCGGCACCCTCGGGTGCAGGTCCCGCGAAAACCATGAAGCGCGAATCCATGATCACCCTCCTTCGATGCGGAAGCACCCTGCATCGCACGGGTCCGACCGGGAGCCATCACCCGAGCCGTTCCCAGCATCGGCGTTCGGCCTCCAACTCACTCTTCTCCGACCCGACGAAATCGACGCAGGAAATCAACCCGACGACCTGCCCGTCATGGACGACCGGCAAATGCCGGTACCCTCCGTCCTCCATCATCTGAAGGCCCGCGAGCGCGAGGTCCGTGGCGGGGATCGTGTCCGGATGCCGGGTCATGACTTCGGCTACGGTGACGCGCTCCGCATCCCGCCGCTCGGCGACGACGCGGCGAACCACGTCCTGCTCGGTGAGGATGCCGTCCAGCCGGCCGGCGGTCATGGCGAGCACCACGCACTGCCGCCGCTCCTTCATCGCCACCGCCGCGGCGTGGACCGTGGCCGAGGGAGGCAGGATCACCGCGTCAGTGGCGGGCATCGCTTCGAAGATTCGGCGCGGCATGGCGGGACTTCTCCACGGCGTTTGATGGGCAGGGTTCAATGGACAGGCATAGCGGCCATGGGGCCTCACAGGACCATCGGATTTCGGACGAGCGGGCCTGTTCCGGCGGAAACCACCAGCAATTTCTTGGCGCTTCTGAAATAGTTAAAAACGATATGGGGTGCTTCAACCAAATTTCCAGGAAAAATACAGGGGTCTTCTCCAAAGTATAGTCCAAATGACTTTATTGCATTGTAACGCGGCGCAATACCATTCACCCCGGCATGGGGCGACGGCGTCGATGCTGTGACCACTGTGAATTTGAAAAAGGCGGCGTTTCCAACGAGTCAGGCTTATGAATACATACCCGCTCCGCCGTTCCCAAAGTTGTCCGAAGTCCAGGGTGCAGCCCCGCTTGGAATGGCTCTCGGATCTTTGTCTCGAACCGAGATGTGATGCCAATGCGACTGTTGGCAACATTGGTGATGCACAAGCGCTCACTATGGAGCAAGCGGGAGCATCCGACCGCTCATTCCCGGTACAAAAGGGCGGCAATCAGCCTTGAACGATTGATGCGGGCGGCCTGCTGGATGGATGCCGTCGTTGCCCGGCCCGTACTGGGGCAAGACTCCCGAACGCAATCCAGGCGCCATCAACCTGCAACGTCGCGCAACCAGTTCCTGAGAGGCGCTGAAGGTGATCGGCACATTGAACCATGCGTTGAGCATTCTGCTTCTTTCGTCCTCAGTGACGTTGCAGGCAGGATTTCTGGTGCTTGCCACGATGTCGGGGGCGGTTTCGGCCACAGACCTGCACGGTGTCTGGCTGACGGAGGACAAGGACGCCGCCCTCAAAATTTCTGAATGCGCTGGTCAGCTTTGCGGCCGAATTGTCTGGTTGGAGAGTTCGACGGAACCGGGTGGATCGCTTCGACTGGACCGGAACAATCCCGATCCTGCCAGGCATGCACAACGGATATGTGGGCTTGTTGTCATAACCGGCCTCAGATCCACCGGCGCCGATACGTGGGACGGGTCAGTCTACAACCCGCAGGATGGCCGGACCTACCGCGGCACCATCACCGCTTTGTCGGATCAGACATTGAAAGTTCACGCCTATATCGGCCTGCCGATCTTCGGCAGAAGCCAAACTTGGACACGGGTGAGAAACTCGTCCGCAAACGATATAGAATACAACTGTCGCAGCGGCCGATAGGATTTACTCTTTAACAGGGCGCTATCCACCCCTCATCCTTCTTCCGTGGCTCATGGGTTCATATGCCGGAATTGCCACGGTGCGAAGCTCATTTCAGCACCACGTCTTCCATGAAGCCCATCGCAGTCCCTTGATCAGCCTCGTTTGGAGGTGCAATGGCGATGAGGACGCCGCCAGGGCATACCCGATGCGGTCTGCCGACCATACGGAGCATGACCATGATCCTTCAAACGCCCACACCCCCCGGCTCTACAACCTTTTGGAGCGCTGCAATGGGGTATTTTGTGCCGCCGCTGGTGATCCCGGTCGCCGTCGTGCTGGCGGTCGTTCTCTTCGTCTTGATTCATGGGCCCGTGGCCTGAACCGCCCGTGGCCTGAACCGGAGGAATCGCCATGCTCAGGAATGTCGAGAGGGAAGCCTTCGAACGGTGCGTTGCCCACGTCACGCTCCGCCCGGACGATTTCAGAATGAAGGACCGCGTCGAGGCCCAGGTCGTCAGGGGCGGCACGGTCCAGTTCCACACCATCACGGTGACCTATGCGCCGACCCGAACCTGCCGGGTCTACTATTCGTCGCTCCCCTCCGCCTGGTGCGGACCGTTCAGAAAGGATCTGGACGACGGGGTGTTCTACTGATCCGGCGATCAACCGGTGCAGGCCGTGAGGTGGCCCGTGTCACCGCCGGCGTTCGAGCGTGCCCTGGCGGCGTCCCTCGCCGTCTCGGATGACCAGCTCACCATCGGAGAAGCCGCGCTCGACGCTGCCGATGTGGCGTCCGGCGTTGTCGCGCAGCACATGGCTTCCATCAATGTCCGCCTCGATACGCCCGATGGGCCGGTTTCCCCGGTCGCGGACGACGCCGGCGGCATCGACGTGATCCCCGGGGGCGAAGAGGTGCGTGGGGGTGCGCTCACCGGCCGCGGCGGAGACGACGCCAATGGCGAAGGAAAGAAAAAGGGCTATGACGGCGGGCTTCATGGTGTCCTCAAGGGCAACGTTCGAGCCGCGGCCCTCCCTTATGTGGCGCTCCGCCCTCCATCTTGCGAGGGTGCGCACCGGACCCCGCGCATTTTGTCAGCCGCCCGGCGTCTTCAGTTCCGATTGGCGTGAAGATCGGTCACGTACCGCATCAGACACTCCGCCAGATACTCCGCCTCGGCGAAGGACAAACCACGCTGAACCGCCTCACAGACCAGTTCGCCGTTCACCACCGTGGTGTCGATGACCATCCAGCCATCGAAATCAAAGCGAAGCCCATATTCTATCATCATCCAATGGACATGGAGACGCGCGAGGGCACAGGCGACGGCGCAGACGAACACCTGCCGTCCGTACGGCCATGCATCGCACCGCCCGGGGCCGGACAAGGATCGCCATGCCGCACGAGACGACATTCATCGCCACCATCGTCGTGGGCTTGGTTCTCGCCTTCCTGGGCGGCCTTCTCGCCAGCAAGCTCCGGTTGCCTCCCCTTGTCGGCTATCTGCTGGCCGGTGTCGCGGCCGGCCCCTTCACGCCCGGCTTCGTTGCCGACGAGGGGCTGGCATCCCAGCTTGCCGAGATCGGCGTCATCCTCCTGATGTTCGGGGTCGGCCTCCATTTCTCGATCAAGGATCTGCTCGCCGTCCGCGCCATCGCGATCCCCGGCGCCCTCGGCCAGATCGTGATGGCGACGGCGCTCGGCATCGGCGTCGCGCACATCTGGGGCTGGCCGTTCGGCGCGGGCCTGGTGTTCGGGTTGGCGCTGTCGGTCGCCAGCACCGTGGTGCTGCTGCGCGCCCTTGAGGAGCGCAACATCCTGGATTCGCCGAACGGACGGATCGCCGTCGGCTGGCTCATCGTCGAGGATCTCGCCATGGTGCTGGCGCTGGTGCTGTTGCCGGCTCTGGCGGGCGTGCTCGGCGGTACGCCGCGCGGCGCGGCGGACGAAGCCGGCGGCGGCGTCCTGGCCGCGACCCTGGCGCTGACGCTGGGCAAGGTCGCGGTGTTCCTGGCCCTCGTGCTGGTGGTCGGTACGCGCGCCATCCCGTGGCTTCTGATGCAGGTCGCCCGGACCGGCTCGCGCGAGCTGTTCACGCTCTCGGTGCTGGCGACCGCGCTCGGCATCGCCTTCGGCTCGTCCGAGCTGTTCGGCGTCTCCTTCGCGCTGGGAGCCTTCTTCGCCGGCGTCGTCCTGAGCGAAAGCGATTTCAGCCATCAGGCCGCGGCCGACGCGTTGCCGCTTCAGGACGCCTTCGCGGTGCTGTTCTTCGTCTCGGTCGGCATGCTGTTCGACCCGATGATCCTGGTCCATGAGCCGTTGGCCGTGCTCGCCGTCATCCTGGTCATCGTCCTCGGCAAGACGCTGGTGGCGTTCGGCATCGTGATGGCGTTCGGCTATCCGGCCTCGACCGCGCTCACCGTGTCGGCCAGTCTGGCGCAGGTCGGCGAGTTCTCGTTCATCCTGGCCGGCCTCGGGGTGACGCTCGGGCTGCTGCCGCCGGAGGGGCGCGACCTGATCCTCGCGGGCGCACTGCTCTCGATCACGCTCAACCCGTTGGTGTTCGCCGGCCTCGACCGTCTCTCCGGCTGGCTGCGCCGGAGGCCGGGCATGCTGGGCCGTCTCGAACGCCAGAGAAACGACAGACTGTCCGTGCTGCCTCCGGCCCACGAAGGCCCGCGGGACCATGCGGTCATCGTCGGTTACGGACGGGTCGGCAGCGTCGTCGGCAAGGGCTTGAAAAGCCAGAACCTGCCGATCGTGGTCATCGACCAGAGCCGCCGGCGGGTCGAGGCGTTGCGCAAACGCGGCGTGCCGGCGGTCTATGGGGACGCGACGACGCCGGGCGTCCTGGAGGCCGCCGGCACCCGACGGGCGCGGCTCATCGTCGTCGCCACACCCCAGGGCTACCAGACACGGCGCGTCCTCGATCTCGCGCGCCGGATCAACCCCTCCATCGACACGGCGGTGCGGACCCACAGCGAGGCGGAGGTCGCCCACCTGGAAAGGCAAGGCGTGGGTCTGGCGATCATGGGGGAGCGTGAACTCGCCTTCGGGCTGATGGACTACGCCCTGCGCAGTTTCGGTTCCTCGGACGACAAGGCGCGGGCCGTGGTCCAGGGGGTTCGGGTCGCGGGCGAGGGCGGCGTCTACGAGCGGCGGCACGGCGAGCCTTGGCGCGAGGCGCCGGAACTGCGCCAGCACCGCGACGAGGCCCCGCCACCCGATTGACAGACATCGAAGCGGAGGGAAATTTGGAGTTTTGAGCGAATCCACCGCTGAGAAAATAAACGCCATGCCCCTCATTCAAGAAGACGAACCTTATAAAAATCCCTGCCATGAGATTTCTTTAAAAACCTATCATTCAACAAATCTCATCAGTGCGCCGCTGATTTTTCCCAAGTGGCCGCCATATACAGGAGCAGAACATAAAATTAATGGGAGGTTGATATGCCGTTGCGCCCTGAATACACCCTGCACCAATCCGATCTGAACGAGTTCCTGTCCGCCCCGCTGTGGGACGAGGAGAACGGAAGCCGCCTCAGCGTTCTGTCCGCGCTCGCGCGGCTCGGCATTGATCCTTGGGCCGAGGCGGCCCGCCTGGCGGCGCTGCCGAGGGACGCCGCGGCATCGGCGTTGGCCGTCATCCTCCGCCGACTTCCGGCCCAACAACCCGAAGCCCCGGACGCCGTCGCGACGGCGGATCGCTTGGTGAGGCTACTGCCGGAAGGGGGGTCGGCCACGGCCCCGAACGGCGAGGTCGTCGACCGGAACCGCCGCACGGGCATCGCCACCCCCTGGTTTTTGCTTCTGCTCACGGCGGCGCTCGTCGCCTGGGGGATGATGAGCTTCTGGTCCTGACCACCCGTCCGCGCCCGCGGGGAAGCGGGGCGGGCTTACTTTTCCAGGACATAGGTTCCGGGCGCGTCGGCGAGCGCCGGGTGCGTCGCGCTGCCCAGCGCCGGCGGCTTTCCCTTTCGACCCGACCGTTCAGCCAACCATGACGTCCAGTCCGTCCACCAGCTGCCGCTGTGCGCGGTGGCCTTCCCGCGCCACGCCTGTGCGGTCGCGCCGGGCTCTCCGGCATCGTTGGTCCAGTAGGTGCCCTTGCCGCCGGGCGGGTTGATGATGCCGGCGATGTGCCCGCTGGACGCCAGCACGTAGCGCACCTTGCTCCCCTTGAGCAGCTGCGTGACGCGCCACGCGGAGTCCCAGGGCACGATGTGGTCCTTCTCCGCGCCGACCGCGTAGACGTCCTGAGGGATGCGCCCGAGGTCGATGGCCTCGCCCTTGAGCCTGACCTTGCCCGGAGCGATCAGGTTGTTCTCGACATAGGTGTTGCGCAGGTACCAGCTGTGCGCCGCCCGCGCCATGCGGGTGCCGTCGCTGTTCCAATACAGAAGATCGAAGGCCGGGGGCTTGTTGCCCATCAGGTAGTTGTTGACGACGTTCGACCAGATCAGGTCGTTGGAGCGCAGGAGGTTGAACATGTTGCTCATCTCCCGGCTGTCGAGGTAGCCGCGCTCCATCATCTGCTGTTCGATGAAGTCCACCGCCGGTTCGCCCATGAACACCGCGGTGTCGCCGACATGGGAGAAATCCTGGAGCGACACCATGAAGGTGGCGGCGTTAAACCGGGTGTCGCGCTTCGCCGCCAGCCAGGCGAGCGTAATGGCGAGCAGCGTGCCGCCGATGCAGTAGCCCATCACATTGATGGAGGTGGCCCCGGTGATGTCGCGCACCACGTCGGCGGCCTCCAGCGGGCCGAGGTCCATGTAGTCCTCGAAGCCGACACCGTCCATCGAGGCGTCCGGGTTCTTCCACGAGACCACGAACACCGTGAAACCTTGCTCGACCAGATGGCGCACCATCGAGTTCTTCGGCTGGAGGTCGAGGATGTAGTACTTGTTGATCCACGGCGGCAGGATGAGGAGCGGCACCGCATGCACCGCCCCGCCCGCCGGCTGATACTGGATCAGCTCGATCAGCCGGTTGCGGTGGACGATCTTGCCGGGGGTCGTCGCCAGATTGCGCCCCGGTTCGAAGGCGGTGGCGTCCACCATGCTGAGGCGGCCCTCCCGCAGGTCCGAGAGCAGGTTGCGCGCGCCGTCGGCCAGGCTGACGCCACCGGTTTCCAACACCCGGCGCAAGGCGGCCGGGTTGGAGAACAGCAAAAGCGTCGGGCTCATGGCGTCGACGAACTGGCGGAGATGGAAGGTCAGCCGCCGCCGTTCGGCGTCGTCGAGGCCGTCGGCCTGCTCGCCCTGCTCCAGCAGCCAGTCGGAGGCCAGCAGGTACACCTCCTTGAGCGTCCGGTAGGCCGGGTTGGTGTGCCATTCCGGTGCGGCGAAGCGCTTGTCGCCGTGGGGCGCCGAACCCGATCCGGCGGTGTCCGTCCCTTTGCCGTCGGCCAGCCCCCACCAGCGGCGGCCTGCGTCGTTCCAGGCCTCCATCGCGGACGTCCAGACGCCCGCCTGGGCATCGGCGGCCCTGCGGAAGGTCCTGTCCGGGCGGCTGAGCGACTGCATCCACACGGTCCGGAGCGCGTGGGCGACCTCCGCCCAGTCGACCGGCACGATGGTGCGGAAGGGATTGGCGTTCCACAGGCCATCGATGGACCGAAGCACCGGGTCGTTGGCGAGGACGTCGTTGAGCCGCCGGGTTCCGGCGTCCAGCAGGGTGCCGGTGAGATCGTTGGGCGAAACCTGCCACCATGGCCTGACGGCTCCGCTCCAATCGCGGACGGCCCCGACGTTGGCCTCCAGCCAGGATGTCCAGAGTCCCAGCGCCATGTCGGGTCTCATGGACAGCCGGTCGTGATTGTCGTCCGTGCCGGTCTTCCGCTTTGTGGCTTCGCCGTCTCCACGGGATTGGTCGCGTCGGCGGCGATGTTCCGTTCCTCTGTCAGTGCCCATGGGAAAAGCCTTTCGTTCGTTTGGCCCAACGCCCGGTCCAACGCCCGGGGAACCCGTCACGGACTGGCGAGCATCCACGCCACCACGGCGGCGATGCCGATCAGCACGCCGCCCAACCCGGCCTCGCTGAGGCGGCCGCGCCGGTACAGGGCGACGGAAACCGCGATGACCGAGGCGGCGGCGATGAACAGGCCCGCCTGTGATTGGTTCATGGCCTCTCCCCCCACCCCGCACGTTTCACCCTTCCGAGCCGCTTGCCCGTCCCCATCTCCCGAGGGGTCGACCGTCCAAGGGGCATTCTCATGATCGCGCGTGCGCCCACATCCGTGGTGCTGAACGGGGTTCTCGGCGAAGCGCCCGCGGAGCATGTGACGCTGGACTGGCTCATCGGAAGGCTCGGCCTCCGTTCCTTCGGTGTCATCCTCCTTCTCCTCGCGCTCGTCGGCGTGCTTCCGGGCGTGTCGGCCATGGCCGGCGTGCTGCTCACCATCGTCGCGTTCCAGATGATCCTGGATCGTCCCGGTCCCGCCTTTCCCCGCCGCATCGCCAGCCGCCATGTCGAGACCCGCCGGCTGGCCGCGATCATCGGCCGGACCGTCCCGGTGTTGCGCTACCTGGAACGCTTCATCCGCCCGCGCTGGGCCACCCCGTTCACGGCAACCAAGCGGGTGGTCGGCGGTGTCGTCCTGCTGCTCGGCGCGAGCCTCCTCATCCCTGTCCCCTTGAGCAACCTTCCCCCGGCGCTGCTCATCGTTCTGATCGCCTTCGCCTATCTGGAGGAGGACGGCGCGCTGCTCTGCGTCGCGCTGGTCGGCACGCTCCTTCTGTCCGTGATCGCCGCGGGAGCGGCCTGGCAGGCGATGAGCGCGGCCGGTTGGCTGCCGAGCGTGCTGTAGGAGATCCCCGCTCCCGACCGGGCCGAAGGATCATCCCGCGCATCATGCCCGCGGCGTCCCCTATGCGGTCGTCTCAGCCATGGCCGCGTCGGCCTGCTCGGCTCGTTCCAAGTCCAGGGGGGCGACCGTGATGGCCTGGGCGAGGGTCATTCCGCCGGCGCGCACCGGAAGCAGGATCACCGTCGCGACACGCCGATAGGCTGGGAAGGACAAGCCGTCGACCAGCTCCTCGTCGGTTTCAACAATGTAGGCTCCCGCCGGCTGCACGCCGTCGATCCCCTCCAATAGGAAGGGGTGCGAGAAGGTCACCGTTCTGCGGCTGGTGCGTGTGAGCATCGGACGTCTCCTGGGGCTTGATCGGCGTGGTGCGAAGGGGGAGGAGATGCGGGAGGCGACGAGGGCCAACCTTCCGACATGGCGGCGTTCCAAGACCCGTTGTCGTCCGCCCTGGACCGCCGTTCGATGGAGGGAACCGCCGGACGGCCCTCGCCCCTCGCAGCGCCGTCCGGAATCGCGACCGATTTCTGGTCTTCATGCAAAATATTATTAATGAGATCGTCAATCATCATGTCCTCCGATCCGCAGCGATGAAATTTTCCTAAGTCGCCGCTTCGGTATTTTCATATAAGCAATGCCGCGAAGCTTTGGTGAGATTGCGGACGAAAATTCGGGACATGCCACTTTGTTTCTGCAGACAGACTCGGAAACGCGGCAATTTTTCTGAAATTCGGCGACGGGAGCGGTGACCGCAGCTGGGGCCAGTCGGCTTCACCCCACCGGATTGAGCCGGCCCAAGGCGCCTGCTCCTTCGGGGAGCAGGCGTTCGCTGGCAACAATTGGCGCTTGGGGTCAGCGCTTGGTGGCGGGGCGGTCGCCGGTGGGCTTGACCTTCACATCGGTGCGCCGCGCCGAGGCTTCCACGGTCTTGTCGTGCTCGGTCGCCTTCTTGGACAGCACGACTTCCTCGACCACGCGCGCCTCCTTGGTCACCTCCGGCGTCTCGGAGGTGGCCGTCATCTCGACGGTCTTCTCCTCGAAGGCGGCGTCCGCCTCACGGGCGCCGAGAGCCCGGTCGGCCTTGTGACGTTCGACATCCACCTTTTCCTCGCGCAGCCGGACGGTCTCCCGAACCGGCGTCTCGGTCACCTCCGTCGTGACCTGCACCCCGCCTTTGCTGACACGGCGCTTGCCGATCTCCACCTGCTCTTCGACCACGGGAACGGTCTCCTCCTCCATGTCCGTGCCGCTGCCCACCGTTCCTTTATCCGTCTTTCCGCTGTCCGCCTTCGCCGTTTTTTTCGACTGATGCGAGGAGGCGTCGGGCAGGTCGATGGCGCCGTTCTCGTCAAGAATGGCCTCCGCGGCATCCGCGTCCTGATCGGCGATGTCGGCCGCCACCAGGGTGTGGCCCTGCTTGATCGCGGCGGCGTACCGCTGCGCGATGTCCTTGGTGAAGCCGTGGCCCAGCAACTCCTGTGTCGCCTTGTCGGCGTTGCCGGCTCCGTCGAAGGTGTCGATGTCCTTCTCCCGGCAACCGGCCGCAATGAGGGCCTGGAAGGCCTTCTGGGCGGCGCGCGGCTCCTTGTACAGTCCTACGACGATGGTGCTCATGATGGTCTCCGTTGAAGTCAGATGATGGCGAGGCCGGTCAGACCTCGGTGTCGGGCGGGGGGTGCATCCGTTCGATGATGATGTCTTGGCGGCGAACCGTGACCGTGTCGTCGAACCGGCGGGTGGCGGTGTCGCGGGTGATGCGCACCTCCTCCACCAGCTTCAGCCGCAAGGTCACGGTCGCGACCTCCTCGACGACCGAGATGATGGTCGTGTCGCCCTCCTGGCGGTCGGCGATCGGGTGATCGACGAACCGGTCGCACGGCACCCGCTCGATCCGGATGGTCTGCACCGACAGGTCGGCTTCGACCGGCTGCTCATGCTCGTGGGTGACGGTGTGGGCCTGGAGCGTTTCCGTGACCCGCTCACGCTTGCGGATGCTCACCTGCTCCTCGACCACCGGAAGCGTGTTCTGTTCGTTGATGGGCGCCTTCACGGGGGTCCTCCTGCCGCTGGATGGGGTGGCATCACCGTCCCCCGAACGATCGGCGGATGGTTGGACGGCTGCCGGGCGCGTCAGACCGGGTGCCGGTTCCGCTTGCGATCCGCCTCGTCTGCCGTATGGGCCGAAGCCCGGGCGATGCGGCCGTTGGCGTCGAGGAAGGCTTGCAGCCCGCCAAGCATGTAGCGGTTCCCGGCGAGCAGGATGTCGCTCGGGCTGCGCGCCCGGAGCATGTCGGTCATCATCTCGCTCTGGCGCTGGGCCGCTTGCTGCATGTACCGGACGATCTCGGAGCACGCCGCCTCATAGCGCGAGGTCATGGCGTTGCCGAACCCCATGGCGGCCGTGAGGTTCTGTTCGGCAGGATGGGCCGCGTCCTGAACCATGCGGCCAGCCAGTTCGCCACCGGCGGCGAATTGCTGGGCCGCCCGCTCGGTCGCCCGTTCGGCGGAGCCGCCGCCGGCTTGTGCCTTCCGGCCTTCGAAAGAGCGGGCCGACTGGTCGTGGGGCTGCCTGGCCTCGGGCTTGCCGGACCTCGTCGCCCCCTCGTCGCTGGCGCTGCGGATGCTGTGGGTTTTGGGGCTTTCCGTCTTCGCGGCTGCCTCGTCGCTGGCGCTGCGGATCGTGTGAACGGGGGACGTGCCGTCGGCCATGTTGAACTCCAATAACTGATCAATGATTGATTGGGGGCCAGGGAGCAGGTGGGCTCGACCTGTTGTGTCCTGCATCTATATTATGACGCATCGCACAATAACAAGGATCTTGAAAAGGAATATACCAATTGGAACCAGAATTATCGATATTAAGAGAATGTGCATTGACAGGATTTCTGATAATTACAAGGCGCACGCAACCTGAATTTTTCATTTTCTCATGACTGCGACGGACCTGGGAAAATACGTTGATCCTTTTTCTGGTCCGAGCGGGACGAAGCCGGTCAAGAAAGAAGGGAGCCCGCCACGCGCCGCGATTTCGGGCTCCACGCCGCCGTTAACGGCGGTGGCCGGTCATCATTGCCGGTCGGTTTTATCGAACGACGCGCTGGGTCACCCGCAGCCGGCGCTGCACGGCCAGGGAGCCGCCGACCGCCGCGGCAACGGCGCCGAGCAGCAGGACGGCAAAGCCGGCGAAGGAGGTCCGGGACGCCGCCGACGCACTGGCGTCCGCCGTGTCCTTGGCGGTCTGCACGGCCTTGTCGCGGGCCTGCTGCAGCTTGGCTTGACCGTCTTCGAAACGCTGGGCGGCTTCGTCGTGGCTGACCTTCATCTGGGCCGCCATGATGGTGATGATCCGCTCCTTGGCCGCCGCCGCCTCGCCGCCGCCGCCCGCATAGGTGACCAGTTCGGTCGCGATCACCTTCTGGGCGTCCTGCGGGCTCATCGTGGCCGGATCGGGGTTCGCCGGCTGCAGATACGCTTCGGCCTGTTGCCGAACCATGTCGGGGGATACTCCCGCCGCCTGGGCAAGCGGCTTGGCCGCGTCACCGAGTCCGCTGCCCGCCGCCGAGGTCACGCTGCCCAGGGCCGAGAAGCCGCCACCGATGATCCCGCCGATGGCCGAGGTCAGCAGCCAGAACGTCACGAGGGTGGTGATCCCCCAGGTGACCAAGCCGTGCAGCATCCCGTCGAACCGGATCTCGACACCGGCCAGCCAGGCCGCGACATACCCGCCCGCGGCAATGGCGAGGCAACTGCTGATGACCCACCAGATGCCCGCTCCGATGCCAAGGCTGCTGGCGCTCGGGGTGCTTCCCGCGTTGGTTTCGACCGTGCCCAGGCCGATGCCGGCGCCCAGCAGGCTGAGCACGAGCTGGATGGCGAGGGCCAGGATCACGCCCCCGAAGATCGCCGCCCATGAGATGCGGCGGTGGATGTGCGAGTGCCCCTCCGTCGTGGTGGTGGTCTCGAGCACGCCCGAACCGCGAAGCGGCGGGGCGGCATAGGTGTCCGTTGACATTGTGGTCGCTCCGGAAGAGGGCGTTCGAAGCCCCTCACAGGACCCCGAACGCAGGTTGGCAGGGGGAGCAGGGTTCGGATCAAGTTTTGGCGACGGGCGGAGCGGTCGAAATTTTCTCGATTTCGACATCCTCGCGGCGCACGGTGTCCCTCACCGTCTCGACGCGCTCCGTCGCGTCCTTGCGCAGCACCACCTCTTCGGTGACCCGGGCGGTCTTGCCGACAACGGCCTCCTCGTCCGTCTCGGTCATCTCGATCGTCTTCTCGGTGAAGTCCGCCTCCCCGACCGGATGGTCGCCGGTCACCGCGCGGCGCTCGACCGTCACCGTCTCGTCGCGCAGGCTGACCTGCTCCTCGACCGGCGTTTCGACCACGAAGCGGCGGACGCGGGTCGTGCCGCGGTTCACCGCGCGCTTGCCGACCTGCAACTGCTCCTCGGACAGTTGGATGCTGCCGCTCCCACTGCCGACCGCGTTGCTGCCCTCATTGACCGCGGCCATTCCGGCGGCGCCTTCCCGTGTGGGGGTCACCGGTGCGGCCGTGACCGGTGACGTTGCGGTGCTCGTCGTCGTTCCCGACAGTCCGTAGGCGGACGCCCGCTCGTCGATGTCGGCCGGGCCGTGCCTCTCCAGGATTTCGCTCACCATCGTGGCGTGCTGCGCCGGAGTCCTGACGGTCACGACGGTCGAACCGCTGTCCAGGCTGCGGTCATAGACGGCGTTGTCATGATCCGGGTCGCCGCCGAACAGGCTGGCCCAGAAGCCCGTCTCCTGGGCGGGAATCGCCGCGGCGGTTCCCGGTGCCTTGCGGGCGTGCCGGCTGATCGCATCCGCCGGAACGTTGGCCGCCTTGAGGTCACGCACGGCGGCATCAGCCTGGGCGTCCGTGTCGAAAATGGCGACGATGGTTTCGTCCGTCATGTCTGTCTCTCCTGGGGGGGGGGGTGAGTGGGCTTGTTCTCTGAGCCGTCGCCCATCAGCCGGAGTCGTCGCGCCGATCCGGCGGAATGCGGCTGATGTCGGCGTCCTGGCGGCGCAGAGTCACCGTTTCCCGGTGACGCTCGGTGACGCGGACCCGCCGCATGTGGATTTCCTCGCGGAGGACGAGCCGGCGTTCGATGACGATGACGGCCTCCTCCTCCACGACCGGAATGATCGTGAGGTCACCGTCCTTGCGGATGGGCGGCACGCGATCGACCACGCGGCCTATGGCCACGCGCTCGATGGCGACCCGCTCATGGGTCAGCTCCTCCTCCACCAGCCGCTCGTTTTCGCGGGTGGTGACGGCGACCTGAACCGTATCGCCAACGGTGTCGCGGCGTGTGACCACCACGTCCTCGGCGTGCAGAGGCACCACCGGGTCGCGGGGCGGGGTTGGGGCGGACGACATGCAAAGGCCCTGTAAAGCGATGATGAGGGTGTCTCGCGGAGGCTGGTACAGCCTTGACGCCGGAGCCCATTCACTCAACGACGGACCGGTCGACAGCCGTATGAGAAGAAACAGCTTCCGATCTGAGAAGTTGTTCTCTCAGGTGCATCCAATTCCGGTGACCGACTATGCAGATCCGCATTGGTGCCGACACCGGGGCAAACAGGTTGCTTCTTGTACTACCGGCTCGCCTTCTCACTCGATGACTTATCCACCACATCCGGAGACAATGTCTGGGCAAGTTTTTGAATGTGACCGCTGATGTGCGTCAGGACGGTTCTGATCCGGGGCGTATGGCGGTTGTCGCGGTGCACGACGAGCCAGATCGCGACGCCTGGAGGCGGCGATGGCGGCGTCAGGCGCCTCAGGCCGTTTTCCCGATCGGCGCGGAACCGCGCCAGACAGGCCAGCCCACCGCCCTGCGCGGCAGCCAGCACTGCGGCCTCGTGGCTGTTGGTCAGCATCGCGACACGGGCGCGGGGGGCGAGATCGGCCAGCCAGCTGGTCTGCGCCGCCTCCTGGATGTCGTCGGTCTGGGTGATCAGGTGATGCCCCGGACAACCGGCCTGATAGTCCGGCTCACCCTGGCGATCCAGGTAGGCCGGCCCCGCGTAGAGGCCGAAGTCCAGGCTGCCGATCTTCCGGACGATCAGGTCGTGCAGTTCCGAGCGGGTCAGGCGGACGGCGATGTCCGCTTCGCGCATGGCGAGGCTGAGTTCGCGGGGGCTGGAGATCAGCTCGACCATCATCTCCGGATGGTCCGCGTGCAGCGCCGCGACGCAGGGCGCCAGGATCTGGGTGGCGACGGTTTCGGCGCAGGTGACGCGGACCAGACCGGCCAGACGGGTGTCGCGTCCCCCGACGTTGCGTTCCAGGGTGAGCGCCTCCGCTTCGAGCCGCTCCGCCTGGACACGGACCTCCTCGCCGGCCAGCGTCGGCAGATACCCGTCCGGCGTGCGGTTCAGCAGACGGACGCCGAGGCTCGCCTCCAGCGAGGCCAGCCGGCGGCCGACCGTCGATTGGGCGACCCGCAGGTCCCGTGCCGCCGCCGAAAGGCTGCCGGTGCGCGCCAGGGCCAGAAAGAATCTCAGGTCGTCCCAATCGAGCATGGACCCACCGCCAGGCGTGTTCGCCGTCCCGCCCGCCGGTGCCGGCCGAGATGGTCTCACCGCACAACCGCATCAACCGCTCAACGGGCCAATCCGGCACCCGGCGCGGCGGGAAACCCGGCGCGACGAGAAGAAAGGACGCTGCGATGCCCAAGCCCCCCTCCCGGACCGACGGGGAAAAGAGACATCCGGACGCCGTTCGGACGCTGCGGTGCCGGACCGTCGCCGAGGATCGCTTCCAGCAACGGAACCACATCCGCGATCTTCCGGATGGCCCGCCGGTCGGGGGCGGCGGCACCCCGACCCCGTCGGAGGCGCTGTTGGCCGCCCTCGGCTCCTGTCTGTCCGCCGGCATTCACGCCGACGCCGTCGCGCGCCACATCCCGGTGCACCGGCTGGAGCTGGTGGTCGAGGCGGAGATCGACAGCACGGCCGGATGGACCCTTGGCAACGCCGAACCGGGGCCGATCGGCTTCGAGGCGATCCGCGTGACCGTCCACCTGGACGCCGATGCCCCGCGCGACGTGCTGGCCGCTCTGGTCAGGCACGCGACGCTGTGGTCGCCGGTCGCCAACACCCTGCACAACCCCGTGCATCTGGACATCGCCCTGGCCGACGGCGCCCTGGCCGACGACGCCCCCGACACGCGTCCGGCCTGAACGTCTTCGGGCTTGAGCTTCCGGGGCCGTCAGGGGGTGGCGTCGCCGTCCGCTGCGTCGTCCGCCAACGCATTCCGCACGGCCGCCGCGAGATCCGGCGGGGCGATCGGCTTGTGCAGCAGGGAGAAGCCGCTGCGGCTGGCCTCCCGGATGCGTTCCGGCGAGGTGTCGCCGGTCAGGATGATCCCCGGCACGGCGAGTCCGAAAGCGTCCCTCAGATGCCTGATGGCATCCGCCCCGGTTTCCGCACCGGCGAGACGGTAGTCGGCGATGACCAGATCGGGCGGGCGCTGCCGGGTGAACAGCACCAATGCCGCCGCCCGGTCCACCGCGCCGAACACGTCGAACTCATACCGTTCGAGATACTGCCGGATGCTGTCGAGCACCACGGGGTCGTCGTCGATCACCAGCACACGCCGCCCGGCGCCGTCGAGCGGCGGTTCGGTGGCGGCCTCCTCCATCGCTTCGGCGTCGTCGGCGAGGGGAACGACGATTTCGAAGACCGATCCCCGGCCCGGATCCGATCGCACGCCGATCGGGTGGTGGAGCAGAAGGGCGAGACGGTCCACGATCGACAGGCCGAGGCCAAGCCCCTGGCGGCGGTCGCGGCCGAGATTGCCGACCTGATGGAACTCCTCGAAGATCGCCTTGAGCTGCCCTTCGGGGATTCCCCGCCCGGTGTCCCAGACCTGGACGCGCACCGCGCCGCCGGCACGGCGGCATCCGATGAGGATGCGCCCGCGGTCCGTGTACTTCACGGCGTTGGCGAGGAGGTTCTGGAGGATGCGGCCCAGCAGCTTCGGGTCGCTGCGGACGGTGACGCCGGTGTCGACCGAACGCAGCGTCAGTCCCGCGGCGTCGGCGAGCGGCCCGAACTCCTCGACCAGGCGGCCGATCAGCGTGCGCAGCCGGAACGGCTTCGCCTGGACGTCGACCACGCCGGCGTCCAGACGCGACACGTGCAGGATCTCCTCCAGCATCAGGTGAAGGGCGGTCAGGGTGTTGCCCAGGCTGGTCAGCAGCCGCGCCGAGGCCGGCGGGAGATCCTGGCCGGACAGCAGGTGGTGGAACAGCACCGCGGCCTGCACGGGCTGGCGCAGGTCGTGGCTGGCGGCGGCCAGGAAACGGGTCTTGCCGGCGCTCGCCTGCTCCGCCACCGCCTTGGCGGCGTCCAGCGCCTGCCGGGCGCGGTTGCGTCCGGTCACGTCCTCGATGCCCAGCAGGATGAGCGGGCGCTCCGAACGGCTCAGCGGGCGGGCGTTGATCTCCAGCGCGCGCGGCCCCTCGGTGTCGTGTCCGGCGGTGATCTCCAGCGCCTCGATGGTGGAGCCGTCGGCGATCATCGCCTTCAGGCGTCTTTCCAGCGCGGCGTCCCGGAACAGCCCGTCGGCCAACGCACCCATCGGATGCCCCAGCGTCGCCTCCGGCGTGGTGGCGAACATGCGGTAGTAAGCCTGGCTGGCGGCCGCCACCGTCAGGCCGGCGTCGAGCACCAGCAGGGCCTCGCGCACGGTGTCGACGATGGATTCGGCGAAGTCGCGGGCGGTCCGCACCGTATCCTGGATGGCCGCCCGCTCCATGGCGAGGCCCAGGATGGTGGCGACGGCCTGCACGAACTCCACGTCGTCTTCGTCGAACCGGTTCGGCTGACGGCTGTACAGCGCCAGGACGGCCGGCGCCGTCGTGCCGTCGCCGCCGAAGGCGACGCCGACGCCGCTGGCGATTCCGGGGGCGGGTGGACCGCCGGACACCCGCCGGTCGGTGGCGAAATCGCCGACGACGAAAGGCTGGCCGGACCGCAGGATCTGGCCGAGGTGCGACGAGGGATCGCCCGGCACCTCCCCGCGGGGCGCGGTCCCGGACTGGTCCCAGCCGCAGCCCTCCAGCATCCTCAACGTCCCGCCACCCCCCGAGGTGACGAAGATGCCGACGCTGTCGGCGCCGAACGTTTCGGCGATCAGGCTGGAGGCGGCCTGCAGCAGGGCGCCTATGGCCTCGTCGCCCAACGCCTTGCGGCCCAGGTCGGCGACCAGCTTCTGCTGCCGGACCCGCCCGGCGAGGATGGCGGCGGTGCGCTTCAGCGCCGTGACGTCGCTGAAGGTGATGACCGTCCCCTCGATCCGGTTGTCCTGCGTGCGGTAGGGATGGACCCGGCGCAGCAGCGTGTTGCCGCTCTCGGTCCGCACCTCGCGTTCCAGGGGCGACAGGGTGTCGAGGACCTTGCGGACATCGTCCATCAGTTCCGGATCGTTGAAATGGCGCGACACGTCGGTGATCGGCCGCCCGATGTCCGTCGGGATGAGCGAGAACAGGCGCGTCGCCGGGGCCGTGAAGCGCTTGATCCGCAGATCGGGCGACAGGAACAGCGTGGCGATGTCGGTGCTGGTCAGCAGGTTGGTCAGGTCGTTGGTCGCCGATTCCAGCTCGTCGACCTTCTCGTGGAGCTGGCTGTTGAGCGTGCCGAGTTCCTCGTTCAGCGACTGCAGCTCCTCCTTCGAGGTTTCCATCTCCTCGTTGGAGGATTGCAGCTCCTCGTTGATCGACAGGATCTCCTCGTTGGCCACGCGCAGGGCCTCGTTCGACGCCTCCAACTCCAGAATGGTGGCGCTCAGGTCCTCGCGGGTCACCCTCAGCTCGTGTTCGAGCTGCTCGACGACGGAGGCTTCGACGGACGCCTGCAGGTCGTCGGCGCCCCCGCCGCCGGCCGGGGATGCCGGCTCCATCACCGCGTCCCGGACGAAGGTGACCAGCAGCAGGTCCTCCCGCGCCTGCGGCGGGCGGACCGGGGCCACGGTGACGGTGAGCAGGGACAGCACGCCGCCCCGCGTCTGCCGGACCCTGCTGACGGTCACCCGCTGCCCCGACTCCAGGGCGCGCTTCACGGCGCCGCGCACCTTCAGGCGCAGGTCGCCGCGCATCATGGCCATCAGGTCCTGCGGCATCTCCCCGGTCGGCAGGTCGAGGAAATCGCTGGTCGGGCCGTACAGGTAGAGGATGCGGTGCTGCTGGTCGATCAGCACGGCCGCGGGCGCATAGGCGAGCAGCAGCGCGTGCCGGGTGATCTCGGCCGGGCTGACCCGCGCCGTGACGGGCGGCACCGGGATCGTCCCCACCGGCACGCCGACGGTCCGCGGCAGGGCTGGGCTGTACCGGCGGCCGTTGCCGAGCTTGCGGTACAGGCGCCATTTCTTGGACAGCGGCGCGAACAGGTCGGTGCGGTGACCGATGGTCTCGGCCGATCCCAGGAAGAGGCCGCCGCCGTCGTCCAGGCCGAAATGAAACAGGTCGAGGATCGACCGCTGGACCTTCGGGTCGATGTAGATCAGGACGTTGCGGCAACTGATCAGGTCGAGATTGGAAAAGGGCGGATCGCTGATCATGTTCTGAACGGCGAAGGTGACCGTTTCCCGCAGCGTCCGGTTGACCTTGTAACCGGCATCGACGCGGGTGAAGAAGCGGGCCAGCCGTTCCGCCGAGACATCGACCGCGATGGTTTCCGGGTAGACGCCGGTTCGTGCGACGTCCAGCGCGTGCACGTCGATGTCGGTGCCGAACACCTTGACGTCGCAGGATCGGTTCGCCGCCGCGCAGGCTTCCATCAGAAGCATGGCGATGGAGTAGACCTCCTCGCCGGTAGCGCAGCCGGGGACCCAGACCCGGATCGGCCGGTCGGAGCTGCGGCTTCGCACCAGCGGGCCGAGAATGACCTCGTTGAGGACGTCGAAGGCTTCCGGATCGCGGAAGAAGCGGGTCACGCTGATCAGGATGTCGCGCGACAGCTGCTCGACCTCGCCGGGATGGGTTCCCAGGAACTCGCGGTAGTGGCGCATGCTGTCGATCTGGTGGATGCCCATGCGCCGTTCGATGCGGCGCACCAGCGTGCGCGTCTTGTAGGCCCGGTAGTCGTGGCGGCTCCGCGCCCGCATCAGTTCGAGAATGTGGTCGAAGTCCTCCCCGTCGGATTGGGGGATTTCGGATCGGGAATCGTCGTCGTCCCCGCCGCCGTCGCGGACGTAGGGCTGGCGGACGTAGCGGAGCAGCGCCTCGGCCATCCGCTCCGGAGGCAGCACGTAATCGGCCAGACCGGTCGCGATCGCGCTGCTCGGCATGCCCTCGAACGCCGCCGTCGCGGGGTCCTGGACGACGACCAGACCGCCGCACTCCTTGATCGCCTTCAACCCGGTCGTGCCGTCAGCCCCCGACCCGGACAGCACGACGCAGATGGCGCCCTGCGCCCATTCGGCGGCCAGGGACCGGAAGAAGACGTCGATCGGCAGCGCGGCCGCTTCGTTCGCCGCCGTGCCGAGGGCGAAGCGTCCCCGTGTCATGGACAGCATGCGGCCCGCCGGGGCGACGTAGATGTGGTCCGCCTCGACCGGCATTCCGTCTTCGGCCGTGCGGACCGGCAACGGCGTGGCCTTCTCCAGCAGATCGACCATCAGCCGTTCGTTGTTCGGCGTGCGGTGCTGAAGGACGACAAGGGCAAGCCCGCTCGCCTCCGGGACGGCCTGCAGCAGGGCGGTGATGGCTTTCAACCCGCCCGCCGACGCGCCGATCCCGACGACGGCGACCGGTCCGCCCGAACGCTTGACCGGCGTGGTTATCCCAGGACCGGTTTGCGCGTCGTCCTGCCCGGTGAGGTCGTTGGGAGCGGTCATCATGCCCTCAAGTCCGCCGAACGGGACCCGCGCCCCAAGACCTCGGCATTGTGCGTTTCCAGCTTGCGATTCGAACGACGCATCGATCGGCTGTCGGTATCCAAGCCGGCGGGAGCCGTCGACAAACGGGTTAAAGAGCCAGCATCGCAGAGATATTAGAATTCAGCGCGTCTTCGCTAGGAAAGTCAACAAGCGTACGTCGTATTTCCGAGGCATCGGTCGACTTTCTTGGGAATTATTTCTCGATCCATGAAGCATTGGCGAGACGTCCAATGGTTGGCAAGATTTCCACGGGAGCGTCCCGCACCGACGTGACGTTTTTTACCCGAACCGGAAGGGCGATCATCGGCCCTGGCCTCGATGGACACTTGGCATGCCGCCGTTGCTCCCAACCGATACGGTGACGCGCCCGCCGCCTTTATATGGTACGCAATCCGCCGTGGACTGTTGTGGCATGACCATCTCCCTTGGTCACATTCCTGGCACGGCCACCGGCTGCATCGCAAGCGCCGCCGGCGGACGGGGCCGTCGCCCGAAACCGGTTCCAGCGAAGCGAGGCCGCCTTTGACCCTTGATCAGGTTCTGGCCGTCACGATCCTCATCGGGCTGGTGACGTTGTTCGTCTGGAACCGGCTGCGCTACGATCTGGCGGCGCTGCTCGGACTTCTCGTCGCGATGGCGGGCGGCGTTGTCCCGCCGGACCGGGCCTTCGCCGGGTTCAGCGATCCGGTGGTGGTGATCGTCGCGTCGGCGCTCGTCGTCAGTGCAGGGGTCGGCAAGTCGGGCGTGATCGGACGGGCCGTCAGGAATCTGGAGCCCCACATGCGGACGACCGGAATGCAGGTGGCGGTTCTGACGGGCAGTGTCGCCGTCCTATCCGCCTTCATGAAGAACATCGGTGCCTTGGCGATCTTTCTGCCGATCGCCATGCAGATCGCCCGGCGCAGCGGCACCCCGGCCTCCAAGCTCCTTATGCCGATGGCGTTCGGATCGCTGATCGGGGGCCTCGTGACGCTGATCGGCACATCCCCCAACATCCTCGTCTCGCGCGTGCGCGCCGAACTTACCGGCACGCCATTCGCCATGTTCGATTTCGCGCCGGTCGGCCTCGGCATCGTGATGATGGGCTTTGCCTTCCTGGTGATCGGCTGGCGGCTGTTGCCGGGCGGACGCCAGGGGGCGAAGCCGGCGGCGGCGGCCTTCAACGTCGATCCCTATCTTTCGGAGGTGCGCCTGCCGGTCACGTCGCCTCTGGTTGGGAAAACGGTGGCCGATCTGGAGGCCCTCGGCGAGGGTGGCGTCAGCGTGATCGCCATCATTCGCGAATTGGAAAGGCGTTACGTCCCCGCGGGGCATTGGACGCTGTTCGCCGACGATATTCTTGTCCTGCAAAGCGACCCACACACTCTGAAGGCGATCATGAGCGACGCGGGCCTGCGTCTCGAAGGGGCCGGCAAGGGGTTGTCCAAAGGACTGCCGGCCAGCGACATCGGCGTGGTCGAGGCCGTCGTGATGACGAACTCGCCTCTGATCGCCCACTCGCCGGCGGAGTTGGGGTTGCGCCAGAGGCACGGCGTGAACCTTCTCGGCATCAGCCGCCACGGCGACCTGATCGCCACGCGCCTCCGCAATCTCCGCTTCCAGGCCGGCGACGTCCTCGTCCTGGCGGGAAGCGTGGACGCCATGCCGGAGACCTTGCGCGGTCTTGGCTGCCTGCCGCTCGTCGACCGGGCGACAGGGCTGGAGCGGCGGCGCCAGGAGTACCTGCCGCTCGTGCTGCTCGCGCTCGCCGTGGGGACGGTTGCGCTCGACCTGATTCCGGTGATGGCGGCCTTCTTTGGGGCCGCGGTGCTGATCGTGCTGTTCGGTGTCCTGACTTTGCGGGAGGCCTATCAGGCGATCGAACTGCCGATCCTGGTCCTGCTCGCCTGTCTGATCCCGATCAGCGACGCGTTCGACCGCACGGGCACGGCGGATCTGGTTGCCGAAGGACTCGCCGTGATCGCCGGGGCCTTGCCTCCGGCCGGGGTGGTCACGCTCGTCCTGGTGACGGCGATGACACTGACGCCTTTCCTCAACAACGCGGCGACGGCACTGATCATGGCACCGATAGCGGTGAGCCTGGCGCAGAGGCTCGGCATGAATCCCGATCCCCTGCTGATGGCCGTGGCCGTCGGTGCCGCCTGTGACTTCCTTACCCCGATCGGGCACCAATGCAACACGCTGGTCATGGGTCCCGGCGGCTACCGCTTCGGTGATTACTGGCGGCTCGGCCTGCCGCTCTCGGTGATCGTCGTCGTCGTCGGGTCCGTTCTCATTCCGCTGGTCTGGCGGTTGAGGTGACGGTGGTGGCATTGCCATCCACCCGCGCCGAAAGGCGCGCTCCAATTCAAACGGTCGTTCAGGAAATGACGCGGCCATGAGCCGCTTCAAGGTGAAACGCGCCCGGTTCGTCGGAAGCTGGTCTGGCCGGATCACACTGGCGTGGCGGCAACCTGGCGGGTCGGCGCGATGTCTTGCTCACTCAGTCCGGCGGGATCACGGGGGCCGTCGCACGATGCTGCGCACCACAAACAAGGCACGGACGCACTCCCGGTCGGGATCATGATCCGATGCGTGGGCTATTTCACCGCCACGCGATGCTCGCGCTCCAGCAACCCTTGCGCCCGCGCGCGGTCCAGCAGGCTCTTGACCGAGGCCGCCGCCCAGGTGCGCCCACCCCGCGGCGTGGTCTCCCGCATCGCCTCCAGTTGGGCGCCGATGGCCCGCAGCGACAGTTTGGGGTTCGCGCGGGCGATGCCGGCGACCAGCACCATGAGCCGGTCATCCCCGCGCACCGACGGCACCTTGTCCAATAGCGCCCGGTCGGCCAGCCCCTCGGCGACGAAGGCGCGGATGGCACGGCGCAGCCGTTCGGCCGTCCAGTGCCGGGCCGGCGGCAGTTTGGCATTGACGGCGCGGGTCACCGCCGCCCAGGAGCGGGACGGCCGGAGGCGCCGCACGACGGGCAGCCACTCCTCCGCCGTGCGGGTCAGCTCCAGCAGGTAGAGCTGGCGCTGCCGGTCGGCGAGGCGCTGCGCGGTCGCTGTGTCGCCCTGCTTCAGCTTGGGATTGCCGCCGACCCGGCCGCGTGCCTTGGCCGCCGCCAGCCCGGACCGCGTGCGTTCGCGGATCAGCGAGCGCTCGTACTCGGCCACGGCGCCGAGCATCTGCAGCACCAGCGTGCCGTGCGGGCTGGCGGTGTCGATCGGGCTGGTCAAGCAACGGAAGTGGCAGCCGCGACCGCGCAGATCCTCGATCACCTCCAGCAGGTGGGCCAGCGAGCGGCCGAGCCGGTCGAGTTTCCAGATGACCAGCGTGTCGCCGCGGGCGATGCGGGCAAGCGCCCGCGCCAGCTCCGGCCGGGCCCGGGACGCGCCCGATGCCTTCTCCTCGAAAATCTCCGTGCAGCCGGCGGCGCGCAGCGCGTCCAGCTGACCGGCCGTGGTCTGCTCGTCGGTCGAGACGCGCGCGTAGCCGATGAGGGCCATTCCCTTCTCCCAAGCCGGAAAAAGACCTCCGGAGGCCCCCTTTGTAAAGTCTGGGAGAATGAGAGTAAACGACCGTTTCAGGGCGCGCCAATTCCTTTACAGCGACCGGGCGGCTGGTCGCCCGTGATCGGGAGCGTCCCAAAGGAGATCTGCGACGTGGATCAGGGCGCCGGACCGCGGGCCGCAAAACCGGGCTGCGGATATTGGCGGAATGGCTTGGCGATCCCGCCAGAACTGAGCCCCTGACGCGCTTGGAGTGGCCGATCTCGGCGGCGGCGGTCCGGTTCTAAACCGATCCACTCTCTTCTAAACGGATCTGGTCTGCAAAACGCCGGCCAGGACAGGGCGGAATCCGCGGAAAGCCGGCTTCTAAACTGATCCACCCGACAACGACAAGGTCGCGTCAAGAAACGTCGCATAAGTGCCCTTATCCGACGTTACCATGTCGCGCGCAAACGGCATTTTTCGACACTGATGAATAGGGCTATTATCCCCTCGTTTGCTCGTCGATCACGGACCGCGCGATGCCCCTGCCCAGCCACCGCCCCCTCCACCAACCGTCCCGCCGGCGGTCGTCGGCGCCACCCGGTTTCGGGGCGCTCGGCTGGGGCCTGCTGCGCGCCGTCGAGGACACCGCCCGCCGCGTCGGCGCCCTCGACCAGGCGCTGCACGGGCACCCGCTGGCCCCCGCCTGGACGCTGCACCAGCGGCTCGCCGCCGTGGTCCGCGAATCCCGCGTCGACGGCCATCTCGTCGACCCGCACCGCCTGGCCGCGCTCGGCGCCGGCCTGCGCCCCGTCGCCTTCGCCGCCGGCCTGCGCCCGGCCGAGCGCGCCGCCCAGGTGCTGGCTCTCGCGCACGCGCTGGACCTCCACGCCTGGCACGCGGCCCCGCTGGACGGCGGCAAGGACAGCGCGGGCGGTGCGGTCCGCGAGGCGCTCGGGGCGCTGTCCAGGGAGGGCGGGGTTCCCGCCGTGATCGCCGCCGGCAGCGGGCTGTGGCGCTGGTTGGAGGCCGGCGGCGCGCGCGGCCCGGCGCGCGCCGCCATTCCTCACCTGCTGGCCAGCCGCGGGCTCACCCGGCGACCGCTCGCCGGCCTCACCGGGGCGGCCGCGCTCGGCGTTCTCCACGCGGAACGCCGCGGATCGGCCTGGCTGGCCGCCTTCGTCGAGGCCCTCGGTCGGGAAGCCGATGACGGGCTGGAACTGCTGCACCGATTGGAGCGGGCTTGGCGGTCGGCGCGCGAAGCCCTGGCCGACCGCGCCGACCAACCCGGCCGACGCGCCGTGCGCACCGGCGCCGGGATCGCCCGCGCTCTCGACCTCATCGCCGCTCAGCCATTGACGGGCCCCGCCCGACTCGCCGGCCTGCTCGGGCTGTCGCTGCACCAGACCGGAGTCATCTGCCAGGAGCTGACCAGCCTCGGCGCCGTCGCCGAACTGACCGGGCGGCGCAGCCGCCGCCTCTACGGCCTGACGACGCTCGCCCCCGTCCGGCTCCACACCGCCGGTCCTCGCCCCGTCGGGCGGCATCGGCAAGCGCTTGACGACGTACTGGCCCACGACGGAAGCGATGACGGGAGTGCGCCCCGCCCTCCCCTGCCGCCACCGACACATCTTCCCGAACTGGAGGTGGCCATCAGCGCCGCCGAGTGGGCAGCGCTGATGACGGAGACGGATCAGGCCATCGCCCGGAGCCAGGCCCTGCTCAAGGCAATGAGGACGACGTGACCACACCCATCGGACACTCCGACGGCGACAGAATGATCAACGCTCTTCATCGTTTTGGAGCGCTGCCGGTCGAACCAGATGCCGTCGCGCTTGCCGTGCATGGGCAGGTCGTGGATGCGGACCTCGCGTAACCCGTTGGGACGCAGGGCGACCAATCCTCAATGCGGGCAGTGGGTCCGCTCCCGCCGACGGCCGGCCTTGATGCTGTACTGGTGCTCGTTCTCGACGTTCGGCTCAACCGTCTGCCCCGACAGGTCCAGCAGATCCGTCACCGTCTTCCTCGACGCGTCGCAGCCACTCGGCCCGCTGCTCTGGCGTCATCAACTCCCAAGCGATGATCGTCGCGCGGACGTGCTTGGGAATGCCGGACTCCCAAATGCCGGACTCCCAATAGCCGCGCAACTGTCGGGAGATCACCGACTTGTCGTGACCGGTCAGGGCGACGAGCGTCTTCTGTTCGCAGCCGGCGGCCATAGCCCGCCAGCCAGCTTTCCTCAACCAACCTGCAGGTCGCAAAAGTACGGGAAGCGATCTCCGTACTTTTGCGACCACAAACCTGCAGCAGCGAGCCGAACCACCACGCACGCTGCTGCCCGACCTGTCGCCCCGATTCGCACCCGAGACCCAACTCTTCCTCCCGTACTTTCGCGACGACGACCTCCACCCACGGCGAGTTATCCCCAGCGTCACCCGTACCTTAGCGTCCATCCACCGTATTTTTGCGACCAACGAAGCGGCCGACTCGGGTTTTCAACCGTACTTTCGCGACCAAGCAACTAATAGATAAACAAAACATTCTACAAATAGCCTAGCCGCAAAAGTACGGGTTGACCAGCCGAGCGCCGGCAGCAATCATCACTCCAACGCTCAGCAAGGACAGCAGCTATGGCCGACGTTCACAACTTGATCGCCCGGTTTGGAGTGGATCGCGCCCGCGAAATGCTTCCAACGACCGATCGTAAGGTGATCGACACTGCGGCAGCTGCCCTGGCGACCGAAAGCCGCGCCATGGGCATCACCTACGCCGGCTTCTGCTTGACTTCACTGCCCCACGGGGCGCTCGCCGATAACGAAGTCTGGCGACGCCAAGGCCACGGTGTACGGCTGATCATCGAGCCTGGTCGCCTGCCGACGCCTGGCGGCGGTGATAAGCTCTACGGAGTTCCGTACGGCGCGCGAGCACGTATGATCATGCTCTACCTCCAGACCCAGGCTGTGCAGACCGGGTCACCCGAGATCGAACTCGGAAACTCCATGTATCAATGGCTGACCCGCATGGGGATTTCCGACGGCGGAAAGCAGTATCGAGACGTTCGCGAACAAGCCAACCGGATTTCGGCCTGCAATTTGACGTTCGTCTGGGACGACGACGGCCGGAAGGCGACTTACGCGAAGGACAGCATCATCAAAGGCGGGATTACCTTTGCTGATGCTGAACGCAACAGCAAGCAGCTCGCGCTTTGGACCGAGAAGGTCCGTCTTTCCGACACCTTCTACAAAGCTCTGCGCGAGCATCCCGTGCCTGTCTGGGAGCCGGCGATCAAGCTCATCGCCAACAAGAGCATGGCCATTGACCTCTATATCTGGCTTGCCTACCGCCTCCACGTACTCACAGGCCCGACGCCTATCAGCTGGGCCGCGCTGTTCCAACAGTTCGGCTTCTCATACCGAAACCTCAAACACTTCAAACCGCGACTGGTCGAAGCTTTGACCATTGCAATGGCGGTGTATCCCGAGGCGAAGGTCGACATGACCGACCAGGGAGTGACGCTGTATCCCTCAGCGCCGCCGATACCCGAGCGGAAAATGCTCGTCGGCCGCTGAACCAATTCCGGACTCTTCACCAGACCAAGCTGCGAGACCAACCGGTCGCGAAAGTACGGTCGGGCGCCTTGCGGCCCCCAGTTCGATTGGAAACCGCGCTCCATCGGACGGCGCTTGCAGTGAACTCCAAGCTACGCCGCACATGCGTGGTCGCGAAAGTACGGCAAACCGCCCACCGTACTTTCGCGACCACGCTCATCAGGACCTGCCAGCCGCCTTGGCCCTTCCTAACCCGTACTTTCGCGACCGAGACTGTCCGACAACTCAGCGCCCAACGCGAAGGGCGCGGCAAGCCTGTCCCCACGCGACGCCCGTGGGTCATCATGACCGTGCGGTCAACGCCAACACCAAGAGTGGCGCCATCACCGTCAGAAACCCGTACTTTTGCGACCGAACGCACCGCGTTCCTCCTACCGACGCAAACAGCTCCGGCTTGTTCCTCACCCTACGTCGGTCGGAAGATTACGTGGCCCCCTCCCCTCCCCTTCCCTGCCGTCGACGACGCGCTGCCCGAACTGGAGGTGACCGTTCCCGCCGCCATCTGGGCGGCGCTGATGACGGAGATCGATCGAGCCATCGCCCGGAGCCGAACCGCGCTCGCCTAAGTTCTGACGTCAGAACCTCCACCCCTACGTGCCACGCGATGATAGGACCAGACGCTGTCGCATTGACTAACCCCACCAAACTCCTCCCAGCCATGGATTGGTCAAGGTGGTCGGAGTTAACGGGGGGCCGAAACAATGCCCGTCAAGCCGTCCGCAGGCTCCAAAACTGTCATCGGACACGTTGCGTCGGTGCGCAGTACATGAAGTGCTTGGAAGGCAACCTGCAAAACCTCCACGCGAGGGGCTGACAACATAGCGTGTACGCTATAAATTGCAGTGACCGGCCGTTGCGTGGTCATCCCGCGCGCTTTCGTAAAGAAGACGCAGCCCCTGCCGCGGCTCCGGAAATTGCCCGCCAGCGTGCATAACAGGTGACGACATGACGAAGCTATCTGACCTGAAAACGAAATTGATGGAAGATCCCGAGTTTCGCAAGGAATACGAGGCTTTGGCCCCGGAGTTCGAGTTGTCCGAAATGCTGATTTCGATGCGTAAGTACGGCCGCCTCACTCAGGAACAGATGGCCGAACGCCTGCGCACGACCCAATCCGCCGTCGCCCGCCTGGAGAGCGGCAGACAAGACCCCAAGCTGTCCATGCTCCGCGCCTACGCCGATGCCGCCGGGGTTGATCTGGTGATTGAGTTCCGTCCGAGGCCAGACAACCCCGATGCCCAGACAGTTGCCTGAAACACACGGCCGCTTGCGTCTCTCAACAGCAGGTCAACGTGATGACAAGGCTGGCACGGCTCTGGTCGGCAGACCCCAAGGCTGTCAACGGGCGCACCGCGCCTGAATCGCGGTATGCCGCAGACATTATGACGGAGGTAGCATATGGCAGGAGGCACGCCGGGCAGCAGAGGCGCCGGACGTGCTCTCATCTCCTGCCCTGCCCTGCCGTCGTTCGATCGCTCGCTCGCCCTTACGGGCCGCCCAGAATGTCGTCGATCTCCTGACGAAGACGTCGCAGGCGGTCGCGATCCTCATCCTCCAGGCGGCGTCCGCTTTCCCGAGACTGCCTCAATCCGCGGACCAGACGGTCCAGGCTTTTGAAGTTGAACGACCTTGCCGCCACAGCCTCGGACGCGCCGCGGTCGGAGGGCACGCCGTCGTCCGAGGGCTCTTCCTCCCGCCCCTGCCCCTCGCCTCCAGGCTGGAGCGCACTCCGGATCGCCTTCACGGTGAGGCCGCCGGACCAAGCAAGCCCGATCAGCCTTTGCCGCAGAGCGTCGTCCTCGACGCGGGCAAGCTCGACCAGGACGTTCTTGGCTATGCTCAGTTCTGACGTCAGAACTTTGTCGAGCAGGCTTTCTGGCAGCGACAGTATGCGCAGGACCGCACTGATCTCACTCGTGCGCTTGCCGAGCTTTTCCGCCGCCTGCTTCTGCGACCAGGACATATCGTCCATGAGGCGCTTGACGCCGCGCGCCTCCTCAACGGGCGACAGATCCACCCGTTGCAGGTTCTCGATCAGGCTCACCACAGCGGCGTCGCCTGGGCTTTCGCTGGCGAGAATGGTGGTCCAACCGTTGTGCTGGGCAGCCCGCCACCGACGCTCGCCGGCGACGATGATCCACCGGCCGCGCGCGTCCGGGTCACGTTGCACCAGGATCGGCGACAACTGCCCCTGCTCGGCCATCGTCGTCGCCAGTTCGGCGATGCTGTCGGGATGGAAGGTCTTGCGCGGCTGGTTGGGGTCCGGCTTCACCGCGGAAACGGGCACTTCAAACGAGTGCCGGAAGCCCGTGCCGTCGGTGACCAGGCTGCTGGCGGCGTCCCCGATCATGCTGCTCGCGGCGCCAAGAATGGGCGACAGCCCTTTGCCTTTTCGCGGCGACATCCGTTCAGGCCCCCTCGCCCATCATCACGGCGCTGATGTCGGCGCGTGGGAGCGGTGCGCCGCTCGCGAGCGCGTCGGCCAGACGCCGGTACGCGACAACCCCGCTCGCCGTCGGCGTCATCTCGATCGCGATGCGACCGTTGCGCGCGGCGTGCCCGAAGGCCGCGCTGTTCGTGACCGGCTCCAGAACCGGAACCTTGTCGTCCATGGCTTGAACGAGGTGGGCAACAACCTCCTGATCCACGGACTTGCGGCGGTTGAATTGTGTGGGCAGCACGCCGGCAAGCCGAAGACCCGGATTCAGGCGGCGCTGAACTTTGTTGATGGTTCCCAGGATCAAGCCGACGCCCATCGTGTCGTAGGGCTCCGTCCGCACCGGAATGATCACCTCCTGCGCCGCGGTCAGCGCCATAACGGTCAGCGTGCCGAGGTTGGGTGGAGCATCGATGATGATGTCGTCATAGACGCTACGGACCGCCTCGAGCGCTTCGCGAAGCGCGACGTCGAACCCAGCCTCCCGTCTCTGGTCGGTTTCGGAAAGCGCGATGTGGCTGCCCGCGAGGTCGAAGGGAGCATGGTAGGAGGGAAAATCGTCACTCCCCTGGCCGATGATGATGTCCGCGATGGGCTGGTCGCGCAGTATGACGGTCGCCATCGTGCGGTCCATTTTGTAGGCCGTCACGTGATGCTCGGCGAGGAGCGCCACCGTCGCGGTGGCCTGGGGGTCCATATCGACCAGGAGCACGCGCCGTCCCTTCTGCGCGAGCGCGCAGGCCAGGTTGAGAGCACTCGTGGTTTTGCCGACCCCGCCTTTCTGGTTGGCGACGACGATCGCGCGGGCGTCACGCGGGTGATCGGACACCATGGCTGTGAGAGTGCCGGCGACGTCGTCCGGAATGGGCTCCCGACCGTTTTCCCAGCGCGACACCTTGTGCTTGTCGTAGCTGCGGCCGAGCCGCTCGTTCAGCCGATCCTTGAGGTCAGCCTGGCTCAGCCGGAGTTGCTGACGCAACTCGCGCATCCGTTCGCCGTCCATGTGGAGGTCTCTGGGTTGTTGTTGTGAGGGTACCTTCTCACACCATCCATCAACCCGTCAACTGCCAAGTTGACGGTTGATGCCTGCGGTGTTGCTGCTGCATCGTTCCTGGACCGCCATGGGCCGGGTTCCTTTCGTTAGCTGACCGGCTGCTCGACAGGGCCAGCGGCGGTCATGTGGATGTGCTTGATGGTGTGAGCAGTGCTGCCACACCCGCGGAGGAGGAGGCATTCGCAGTCCGCGGGTACTCCCTCCGCAACATAATCCTCCGTATCCAAGGCGACGCCTCTCCGCTATCTGCCCGGTGGAAGGGCCGCCGTCATCAAGGGAGATCGACCGAGACGAGTTGGTCGCTCAGCCCATACTTACGAAGGAGCATTCCGCACGTTCGTGTATTCATCTTGAACGGGTAACAACGTTTGGTGAGGCGCTTCTGATGAGGTATGCTCCAAGATGTGATACAGGGGGCGGTTCCGTGATGACAAATAGCCCCCAGTCTCAAGTAGGAGGAACAACGCTCCATGCGTCACAGCCAGAGGCTTGCCATCTTGACCAATCAGCTTCGCCGTTCGACCGTCATCATGGGCATCGCGAGCCTGCTTGCGCTGCTCGCCCTGGTTGGCGTTGCGATTGGTTCCGAACTGGACGAGAAAGTCCACGCCTTTGACCGTGCACGCTATCCTCAAGACCCCGCCCTGCCATTCCTGTTGCCGGCTGGCCCGCAGCTATTCGGTTCGTGGACCATCTACAGCTTCTGTCTTGCCATTAGCATCGTGATGCTGGTTTCGGCGCTCATCCGCTCCGTCATAGAAAGCAGCCGACCAAGGGGCTGATTGCTGCCGGGACACCCGTCGCGCACGGTCGGCGCATAGACGAGCGGCCCCGCTTACCAGCTCAGCCTCGATCGCGGCCACGCGACGGGGCTTGAGGCGGTAGGAGCAACAGGAGAGCAAAGCATGGCGAATCCCGCCGATTGGAACACGGAACCCGTTTGCCCGCTCAATACGGCGACCGGAACCACTTTGACCTTTGCCGACCGCCCCGCTGAAACGAGGGGCGGGCACGCTTTGGCCTACAGCGCCACCGGCGATGCCATGACCCGCCACCTGATCAACCTCACGCTTCAGCCGATCCAAGCCCCACGCTGGGGCTCGATAGGGAGCCTTCAGCGGCCAGCCGGCACCGCACGTCAACCGACGGCGGGGCTTAAGGCGGCAGAGCGACCAGCAGCAGGAGCACCGCAGTGGCCCACCTCGCCTATCGTCCAACGCCGACTGGGATCGAGCTTCTGAAGGGCAATCAGACGCTGACCATCACCCACGATGAAGCACACTCACTCATAGCTGGTTGGTTCGGCCCCTATAGCGCGGGCACGCTTCGTGGTGGTGATCCCGCACCGACCGATTTCACCCGCAACGCCCATCCAGCTTTTTCGGTGGTCGAGTAACGAGGATATTGGCGATGCGGTCGAATGGCTTCTACTGGGTTCGCCGGGACGGCAGAGGTTGGATCATTGGGGAGTGGCGATCGGTCGATCGCGCTTGGTTCTTCACCGGTGAACTCCATGGTATCCCGGAAGGGGTCGCGGAACTTCTGGATATCGGGCGGCAGATCGCACCGCTTCGCGCGCCTTCGGATGCGGACGAGCATACTCGACATCTGCAGCGGCGTGTGGCGTTCCTGATGTCCGAAGCCGCCGAGGGAAAGCGCTCGCGCGATATGGCGGTGACTTTCACCCTGCGCACATTATCCAACCACTTCACCGTAGATGCGGACCTCGACTCGCGCGCCATAAAATTGTATAACCTAAGAAAAGGACGCGTGAGCAACGGAGCAATCAACCTGCTTCACCAGCGATCCGCTGAGATGCCGCCGGACGAGGCCCTGGACACGTGGATGGGCGAGACTGTCAACGACCATATGGAACCTTTAAAGGTTGTTTGGACGTGGATGAAAGAAGCGGCGAGGTGGGATAGCCTTACGTATGAGATGGTCGCCAAACGCTTGGCCCAATGGCCGATGATCACGATCACCAGCAGCGAAGACTGCCGGCTCCGTAAGGAGCAAAGGAAGGTTCCGGATATAATCCTGAATCCAACTGCGCGCTACAAAGCTGCTGAGATCCAGATAGTGCGCCCAATCAATTTGTAGGGCGAAGCCCACCGCCCGTATCCTGACCAGAGTGAACTACGCCGCTGCCCTCTTTCTGATAGCTTCCGTCTTCGCCGGCGTGCTCAGCGCTCTTGAAAATTATCCCCGTGTCGTTGCTAACCTGCCCTCAGACCCGGCTGGTCGTTTGGAACTTGCACGCACGTTGGCGCACAGTCGGCTGTTCTTCGCGGTTCCCGTCGCGCTGATCGGCATTGCCTTTCGGCTCATGTCTCGTCCGGTCGTCTCCCTGGAGGCCCGCACGCCCGATGCCGCCCAGGCGAACGCCTAAGTCTCAGATCGGACGGGTGCGACCGGCCTCGGGCAATCGCTTTGGCGTAAGAGGCCATCCACGCTGTACGCCGGGCCTTCAAGTTCTGACGTCAGAACTTTTTCCCTACCGCGCTGAAGATCCGGCGGTGGCCGTGCTCCACGTTGCCACACCGGCATCGTCCAGGCCGGGGTGACCGCGAAGTTCTGACGTCAGAACTTCCGTGATGACGCTTCGGGTTCGGCGCGCTGGTGAACCCGCGTCCCGGCGCCTTGGAGCCTTCAGCGGAAGCGGCTCAGCAAGCCCGCGAGGCGGCGCGGCACCGCTCGCAAGCCTCGCGTCTGCGGGGCAGGGGCGGGCGTCGGCGGCGTCTGCGCGCGGGGCGCGTACAGCACGCTCTTGATCTGCTTGGCCATCGCCGCACGCTTCGCGAGCTTGCGGTCCCGGAACCACACCGGAGGCCGGCCGTAAACCGGCCGATTCATGGCGCCGGAGAACTGCACCATCATCCTCCCCCACCGCTTCTTCTGCGGGTCGAGCTTCTGCATCGACATGATGTCGTCGGCGCGGAACAGCGGCTTGCCGGCCAGCTTGCGCTGCCGGTTGTAGGCAAACAGGTTCACGCCCTGGCCGAAGCCCACCTGCTGGGAACCCGAATCCTCCACGAAGGTGGTGTCGCCGATCGACTTCTGAACCTCGTCGGCGGCTTGCCGGTCGGTCTGGGTGAACCAGACGAAGTAAGACATCGAACCGGTCAGCGAGCGCTTGATGCTTTCGCCGCCGCTGCCGTAGCGCGTGACGATCTGGGCGGTGTTCTGCCCGACCAGAACCAGGGCGACCCGCTGCCCGCGGCCGAAAGCCGGGATCTTCGGCAGGCTCGCGAGCGGCGGCATCGTCCAGAACTCGTCGGCAAGAAACAGCACCGGACGCCGCTCCTTCACCTCCTTGACCGGGGTGGAGAGCAGGAAGTCGGCGGCCTGGTCGAAGAACAGGCCGGTCAGACGCCCGTAGTATTCGGCGTCCTCGATGGACACGGTGATGTAGACGGTGATCGGCTTGCCGAGGGTGTCGGAGCGCGTGCGCAGCATGCCGCGCAGATCCGACAGGCCGAAGTCGGAGGTCCGCGTGCGCGAGCGCACCACCGCGTTCTTGAAGACCGCGATGGCGCTTCCGGCCGTGGAGATGACCGAACCGCGCTCGCGGTCGGGCTTCATAAGCAGGCCGTTCAGTTCCTGCAGGCAGCGCGGGCTGAACCCGTTGCTGCGGCCGAACGCGATGGCGTCCTCGAGCAGCTTGGCCGTGCGGTCGCCGTCGGCGGCGTCGCCGCCGGTCGGGTTCTGCTGCGACCCGATGTTGTCGGGCAGAGCCACCGCGCCGGGGTGGTGCACGCCGTCGCCATCGGTGACCGGTCGGGTCTGCTGCAGGTCGCTGAACCCGTCCTTGTCGACCTCCAGGGCCCCCTCGAGCCAGAAGAGCAGGTCGCTGAAGGTCGCCTCGCGCGCCTCCAGCTCGGCGCGGTGCAGCTCGTACAGGATGAAGCCGGTGAGCGCGGCGCGGCCGGTGTTGCGCCAGTGCGCCTCGATGGTTTCCGGAATCAGCGTGGCGCAGGTGCGGTCGACGAAGGTTTCCAGCTTGCCGACCAGCCCCTGCGCCTCCTCGAAATCGGCGACACGGACGGCGAAGAGACGGCCGGCCGCCGCGGCCGCGCCGACGCGCAGCGCGCCGACACGCCCGGGCTCGACGACGAGGCGCTCCTGCCAGCCGTCGCCGCGCTCGACCTCGCGCAGCACCCGGTTGAACACCGTGCGTGCGTCGTCGTAATGCTCATCAAGCGCGGTCAGCAGATCCCGGCGCAGCCGGGCCAGGGTCATGCCGAACGGCATGGCGCGGACCGACAGGAAATTGTAGCGGTGGCCCTGGTTGTCGCCCCAGGCCAGACGGAACACCGGGCCGAGCTGCGAACGCCAAGCGCCCGTCGTCTCGAACAGCTCGCCCTTGGGGTCGTTGACGACGATCGACGGGCCCGGCAGCTCGGCGTCGTCCGGCCAATCGGCCAGAAGGTTCGTGGTGAGCAGAACGCTCTTGCCCGTTCCGGGCGGCGCCACGACCAGCGCGGACAACCACTCCCAGTTCCGCACGGCGGCACCCCGCATCGTCGTGCTGACCGGCGAGCCGGCGTACAGCGTCAGCACCAGACCGGTGCGGCAAAACAGCCGGTCCAGCCGGAGATCCCGCAGCGTCGCCCATTTCGCGGCGCCCTTGGAGACGTAGCGCGGGTCGTGCGGGCAAACCCGCGCCAGCACCAGAAACGTCGCCACCCCGGCCGCCCAGCTGACCAGCCACTCGGGCGCCGGGCCGGCCCACACCTCTCCGGTCCACCGGTGATAAAGCCACGGCCACGCGCCGCGTCCCTCCATGGGTTGATTCCAGAACCGCTCGACCAGATGCGGCCACCAGCCGTCCAGCGAGCCCCAGACGCCGACCACGAAGGAAAAGGCCGCTTCCACCCAACGGATGCCGAAGCCCGGCGCCCAGTGGCGCCAGTCGCGCATCCAGCCGTCCGGCGTGGCGATCCAAGGGTCGTAGAGCTGGGCCAGCGGCCAGCTCAGCACCATGAGGAGAGCGCCGACGGCGAAGCCGGCGCACAGCGCCCCGACCTGCCACCACACCCATTTCCGCCGCCCGGGTTCCTCATCGAGCCATTCCCGCATCGCGCCGCTCCTCCTACCGTCCTGCCGGGCCGAAACCCTGCGGCGCCTCTCACATCGCGCCGGCGGTGACCCGCCGCCACGGCACATCCAACTCGCCGGTCGCCGGGTCCTTCCAGGCGATGCCGGTCACCTCGCGGCGGTCAACGCCGGTCTTGGCGACGTGCACCACGACATCCACAGTCCGCGCCAGAAACGCGACGATCTCCGCGCTGCCTTGGCTGCCCTCGCGCATCGCGATGTTGCGCCGCCACGCCTCCAGGGCGTCCAGCGGCGAGTTCGAATGCAGCGTGGTCAGGAAACCGCCCAAGGCCCCCGTGTTGAGCAGTCGCATCGCCGGCACGGCGTTGTCGTAGCTCAGCTCGTTGAGCACGGTGACCGAACCGTTGAGCCGCAGAACGCTGTCGATCAAGTCGCCGAAATCCGGAGCCATCACCGACTGGGCGAACCGGCTGCGCATCAGAGCGATCTGGTTGGGGTGCGGCAGCTCCAGCTCGTCGAGGTCGCCGATGACGACGACACGGCGATGCCGCGGGATCTCCCGAGCCAAAAGGCGCAGCAAAGACGACTTTCCCGACCCGACCGCGCCCGACACCAGGACGGTGGCCCCCGCCGCGATCGTCCGGCACAGGCGGGTGGCCACGCCGTCGGCCAAGCCGAAGTCGGCGAGAGTGCGCTTCTCGTCGACGCGGTAGAGTCGGATCGACAAGGCGATCCCGGACGGCACGGTATGGCCGAGGATGGCGTGCAGCCGATGGCGGCCCGGCAGCACGAGCGAGAGGATCGGTTTGGCGCGGACGTCGTCCCGGTTGGTCGGGAAGGAGTGGCCGGACACGTTGGCCAGCCCGAGGCAGAACATCCAGGCCCAATCGGCGGTGCACCAGGGCGCCGTCTCGGCGGCGTAGCCCAGGCCAACCCGCTCGATCCAGATCTCGCCGAAGCCGTTGATGCTGATCTCAGTGACCTTCTGGTCGCGGATCAGCGGCGTCAACGGGCGCACCAGCTCCCGGATCGACGGGTGGTTGTCGAGGGTCCAATGCTCCACTTACCAGGTCCTTCCGGGGGCCACCCGCTGCACCGCCACGCCGGAGTGCGGGCTTCCGAGGGGGCTGGTCTGGCCCGGCTGCAGAGCGCCGTTGGTCTGTTGCACGACGCCCCCGCGCGACGCCTCGTACCCGGAGGCCGCGCCGTAGGCACCACCGGCGGACGGCGGGTAGGCGGACGGGGCGTAGGAGGGCGGGGGGGGCATCCGCTGGCCCCCCGTCGGCTGAGCGGCGGGCTGGAACTGTGGGTTGAGGCGTTCGCCGACACCACCGCGCCCCGTTTCGCCCATCACCAACGGCCCTTCCTCTGGTGAGCGAATCCACAGGTCGGTGGTCGGGATGATCAGCACCTTGGTTCCCGGCGGGACGACGACCTGGTTCTGCGCCCGCAGGCGCTCCAGCTCACGCCCGACCAACTCGTTGACGCCGTCGGCCATGGAGCGTCCGAACGCCACCGCCGCTTCGCCGGCGGCGCTGCGGTTGGATTGCGTGCTGGTGGCCAGCCCGGTGGTGATGTCGATCGCCGAGGTGATGGTTGAACGGTCGAGCGCGCCGATCAGCCCGCCGGTGGCCGCGTTCACCGCGGCGCCGAGCACGGTGGCCAGCAAGGCCCGGTCGGTGCCGCGGTCGACGTGGCCGGGCAGACCCTTGCGCCCGAGCGCGTCGCTGGCCGCCTCCTCGATCAGAATGTGGGCGCGGTCCCCGGCGCGGATGATGCGACGCCACCGCAGATCGACGCGCTCCTGGCTGCCGCCCACCGCGGTGCATTCGCCGATGAGCGAGCTGCCCGCCGGGATCAGCACCGTGCGGCAGCTCCCGTTGCCCCCGGAGTTGTAGACGTGGCGGTCGACGACGGCGCGCACCTCGCCGCATTGCGAGGCGTCGATGTAGGTCAGCAGATGCGCCTCGATGACGCTGTCGGCTCCGACCACCCGGCAACTGTCCACCGGCAGGCTCGAGGTGTAGGACGGGTAGCCCGCGTAGGTCGGCTGGCTGACGGCCGGCTCGGGCGCGGTGTTGACCGTGCGGAACCGCTGCTGGCGGGTCTCGTACGCCTCCTGCGCCGCCCGCGGTGCGTCGCGGGCCGGCGCCGGCCCGAGCTGCGGAACGCCGGCGATCCGCTGCTCGCGCATCCGGTCGCGCAGGCTGGTGTCGGGCGGCGCCGACACCGCGGGCGGCGGGGCAGGGGGCGTGGCCAGCCCCTCCAGGGGCACGGCGAGAGGGTCGCCGGTGGCCGGCTGCACGAGCAGCTGCCCCGCCGCCGCCCCGCCGGCCGCCGGCCGGTACACCAAGCCGAGCAGACAGCTCTGCGCCGGGTCGAGCGCCTCCGGGCAGCCTCCGTCGATCGCGTAGGCGCCATCGCCGTTCAAGCCGACCGTCAGCGCCAGCCGCGATCCGCCGGTGTTCGTCACGCGCACCGTCGCGCGCGCCGCGCCGCCCACAACCGCCTCAAAATGAACGGCATCAGGGACAACCTGGAGACGCCCCGGTTCGCTCGCCGGCGGCGGAGCCGGCGCCGGCGCCGGGACGGACGGAGAGGGCGCCGGCACGCTCGTCTGGAAGCCGGGCGCGCTCGCCGGGCCGGTGGCCAGCATCGGCGGCGGCGGGGGCGGGGAGGGCGGGGGGGCGTCGTCCAGGAACAGGGACGCGCCGATCCCCAGAAGGACGAGCGCGCCCCCGCCGATCCACAACACGCCTTTCGCGTTCACGGGCATGGGGCCTCCGTCACCGTTTGTCGAGCGCCGGGTCGACGACGAACACGCTTGGCGGCGGCGGCGGGCTGTCCTCGGCGATGCGCCGCACGCACAACCAGGTCGCACCGGACTGCAGCATCACCGTGTCGGCCGGCGACTTCACGACCAGCATGGAGGAGTCGGGACCGATCCACTCCTGCTGGGCGGGGGAGGGGACCCCGTCCACGACGTTGAGCGCGATCGGTTTGGACATCTGGTCGGCGCGCCGGCCGTAATCGATGAACAGCCACGCGCCGTCGAAGGCGATGTGCTCCGGGGCCAGCCACGCCACCGACGGATCGGGACCGAAGGCCCGATAGGCGTCGAAGCGCATCGCGGCCGCGTTGAACGGAATGCGCCGCACGAAATCCCCTGGCGCTGCGTCGTTCGCCGCGGCCGCGGCGCCATCCGGCTGGCAGGCCGCGTCGTGCTCGACGATGACCGTCAAATCGGAAACGTTCGCGTAATCCAGCTTCTCGGCGAAGACCTGGAAGGCGTACAGCCGCCCGCTACGGGTGCGGATGTGCAGGCTGGTGTCGGAGCCCGACACGATGGTCGAGAGCTCGGCCTCGTTGAGCGGAATGCCGCTTGCCCGGGCCTGCGCCGGACTGCCGGCGGCGATCGCCTGCACCTGGGTGGTGAAGCCGCGCGACTCACCGACGCTGGCCAGCGTGATCTCCTCGCAGGGCGGCAGCCGGATCAGGGTCTGCTTGAACGCGCGGATGTGAATGACGCCGATCTTGTTGTCGCGCATGCGCAGCACGCGCACCCCCGGCGCGACCTGCCCCGGCGCGGCGACCGGCTGGCGCCACGCCTCGTGGGTGTCGTCGAGCGATTCATAGGGATTGAGCTCGGGCGGCGCGGCGGCTTCCGAGGGGCTGGCGCCTGCGGCGGTCGACCGCGTCACCGGCGCGGCGCCCGCCGCCGTGCTGCCGGTCCGTCCGCCGCCGCCCGGCAGGGTGGCCCCTTGCGGGGTGTACAGCGGCGCGGCGGTGCGGACGCCGGCCCCCGTCGAACCGCCCGGCGCGCCGTGCTCGAGCTCATCCTGGATCGGTGCCGCGCCGGCGTGCTGGACGACCGGAGCGAACAGGGCGAGGATGCCGCCGAGCAGCACGGCCAGACGGCGTTGGCGATCCTGTCGCCGGCCTATCATCCGGGTCATCATCGCACCTCGCTCAACGACGCCGACACGACCGAGAAACCGAGGAGGAAGGCCCCGGCGTCGATCTGCCGCGACGCGTCCGACAACGTGGCGCTCTGGGGTGCCGCGAGCGTGGTGCGCAGCAGCATGCGCCACCGACCACGCGGCACCGTGATGCCCTTTTCCGTGTCCTGGAGGGTGAACTCGGCCACCCAGTAATCGCTGCTGGTCTGCGAGACGCTGAGCCCGACGACATCGCGCTGGATGCCGGCGTCGATGGCGGCCTTCACCTTGGCACGATCGTTCTCGAATTCCTCGTAGACGCCCTTGGCCGAACGCTCGCGCAGCCAGAGGACGCGGGGGCCCATGCTCGCGTTGTCCGGAATCACGGCAAAGCGGTAGTCGATCCAGCGCCGCACCCACGCCGCCTGCATTTCGACCAGGGCGTCGGCGCGCTCGTGCAAGCGGGCGACCTCCACGGCGAACTTGGTCTCGGGGTGAATCGTCACGAGGAACGGTTCGATGGTCTTGAGCGGGAGGATCGCGACGATCGCCGCGGCGAGCGCCACGATCACGCCGGCTTCGACGCCGGCGACGACGGCGATCAGGCGCGCCGTTGGATGCCAGTTGCGCCAGGAATGCCCGCTGTCGTAGGCGCCCGGATAGGTGCCGCCCATTGGACGGGCCACCGCCTCGACCTCGATCGGGGCGACCCGGGCGCGGTTAAACAGCCGCAGCATGGTCAAGCCTCCAGGGCACGGTGCAGGGTGTCGAGAAACCGTCGGCGTGACGCCGCGTCGTCGCCGGGAAGCGGCAGCTCGGCGCAGGCGCAGGGGGCTGCCTTCAGGTCGTTGGGGTGCCGGCCGATCCCGCGCGGGGCGGGGAGCTCACTCGACCCGCAGCCGGACAGCAGAAGGGCGGTGGCGACCGCCACGACGGGGGCAGCGTGCCGCGCCACGTGCCGACGGCCCAACCGCGGCCGCCTCATGGCGTGGCCCCCGCGGTGTCGGTGGGGGGCAGAATGGCTTGGGCCAAGCCATCGCCCGTGGTAGGCGCCGTCCCCGGAGCCATCCACAGCGCGTCCTCGCCGCCGCCGGGGCGCTTGCTCAGGTTGCGGCCGCCCAGGTACTGGGCCGCCTGGAAGCGGCCGATCACCGCCATCTGGGCGTTCAGCCGCTGGGTTTCCTCCAGCAACGCCATGGTCGCGGCCAGTTGCGCCGCCCCCTGCTCGCGCCCGTTCTTCGCGCTCTGCGCCTGCTGGAGCAGCTCGCGGTTCCGGTCCGCCGCCTTGGAGGCGGCGAAGCCGTTGAAGATCGACGTCGAGTGCAGCTCGAGCGCGCCGACCTCCCGCTCGATGCGGCCGCGGCTTTCGACGATGCGCGCGGTGGCGGGATCGTGCGCCGCCCAGGCGGAGAGGAACTCGTAGGTGAAACCGCGCGATGCCGTGGTCGTCGAGTAGTGCCCGAGCGTCGGGATGATGTCCCAGCCGGGAAAGCGCGGGCGCGAGTCCGACCAGGAGCCGGCCTGGCCTAGTGCCCGATCGAGACGGTCGGTCGCTTTGGAGAGCTTGCCGATCTCGTTGTAGAGATTGCCACCCGCTTTCAAGGCGCTCCCCGCGGCGTTTAGCGCATCCTTGGTTTCCTGGCCCATGGAAACGCCGTCGAGCAGGCCGTAGTCGCTGGCCACGCCGCCCAGGGCCAGCAGGCCCGCGATCGGTCCGCCTTCGCCGAAGGCGTTGACGATGCGCGTCGCGACGGTCACGAGCTGGGTGACCTGCGCCACCGTCTGCGCCGCCTGAACCACGCCCTTGACCGATTCCGCGAAGTTCGCCGGATCGAAGACCACGTCGCCGACCCCAAACAGGGCGCGCGCCGGCTGGCTCGTCATCAGCCCGATCGGCACGATGGCCAGCCACGCCGCCGCGGCGACCGTCAGGACCCGCCGCGACAGGCTTGCCCGCGGCGGAGCGGCCATCGGCGGGCGGAAGCCGTAGCTGATCGAGGTGTAGCCCCGTGGTCGCCGCTCAGACATGCTCCGCCTCCACTCGTTGAACCTTGGCCGCGACGCGATGGGCCCGCATCAGATACTCGGACGCCGGGTCGGCCGGCGCCACGCGGCGCGCCTCATGCGCGGCCAAAGCGAAATCCTGGCCGCCGCGGAGAAACAGTTCGTCCTCGCCGAGCCCCGACTGGTCGAGGTCGACGATGACGGAAATGCCTGAGGCCGGCTTGCGCACCAGCGCCGGATAGCGGCAGTCGGGGCGGGTGAGGCCCATCGCGAAGGCGCGCTCGGTCGGCGTCAGGTCGAACGCGGCCCAGTCGATCTCCTTGGAGCCGCTGATCGGGAAGATGATCTGGGTGCCGAAGCTGCCGCGCATCGCCGCGGTGAAGTCGGCGTCGCCGATCGCCGCGATGGCCGTCGGCTCCTGGAAGACCATGCAGACCGACTCCCGCCGGCGCCGCCCTTCCCGCAGCTCGCGCATGAGCTCCTTGCGCATGACCGCCGAGGAGGTGATCAGCGGCCGCGATTCGTCCACCACCACCATGCTCGGCGCGCCGCCGGCGGCGCGCACGGACCGGCGATGCCGGTACCACAGGTAGGCGACGACCGGCGCGGCCAGGCGCGCGTCCTCCAGGATGCTGGTCATGTTGAAGACGTTGACGCGCTTGGTCATCGCCAAGCCGTCGCGCGACGTCTGCCAGATGCCGCCGAGCTGCTTGGGGTCGATCCAGCGCTGGAGGGCCTGCCGGACGGCGGACTGCGGCGGGAAGGCGATCGAACCGATGGCCTCCAGCGTGCGTGCCTGCACCGGGGTCATTTCGTTGTAGCGGACGAAGGAGCCGAAGGCGGCCATCGCCTCGTCGTCATCGGCCTCGCAGAGCAGCGACAGCCACACCCGCAGGTGCTGCTGGTCCGCCGGGTCCGAGGCGTCGAGGTCGGACAGGGGGTTGAGCTTGGCCGTCTTCAGCCCGCCGTGGGCGTCGACGAAGTCGAAATAGTCGGCGTCGACGGCGAGCGCCCAGGCGGCCGAGGCGAAGTCGCGGTCGAACCACATCACCTGCATGCCGGCGTAGCGCAGGGCGGCCGCGGCCAGCAGTTGCAGGAACTTGGTCTTGCCCGACCCCGGCTGGCCGATGACCAGCATGTGGCCAAGCGCTTCCTTGGCCTCGCTGGCGTGGGGGACGAACCCGAAGGTCGTCCCGAACTGGGTGCGCAGGGGCAACACCGGCTGTGCCCCCCAGTCGCAGCGCGCGTGGCCTTCCGAGACGTTCTCGAACAGAATGAGGTCGCTGAGGTTGCCGGTGAAGAAGTGGCAGGGGCGCAGCGCCTGGTTGTAGGTGGGAAACTGGCTGAAGTAGAGGTGCTCGGCTTCGTCCTTCGAACACACCAGCGGCCGCATCTGGTAGTCGCGCATGATCTGCGTGACCTGGCGGACCGTGGTCATCGCTTCCGAGCGCGAGCGCCCGTAGCAGAGTATCCAGGTCTCGTAGGCGGCGATGCCTTCCTTGTTCACCGAGATCGGCGACAGGCGCTCGTCGGCGATCGCCTTCTGCTCGACCACGGTGAGCTCGTCGTCCTCGTTGGAGCGGGCGTTGTTCGCGGCCATCTTCACCATGGACTGCGCGTCGTCGGCCGGGATGGGCTGGATGCGGTGCATCACCGTCAGCTCGCCGCGCACCCTCAGGAGGTCGCGGTTCATCGCCTCAGCGGTGCCGTCGCCCCACATCGGCACGGCGACCACGAAGGCGTACACCTCGTCACCGGCTCCGGCGCCGAACCGGATCAGCCCGTCGGGATAGGTTTCGACCCAGCCCCCGGCGAGCCGGCTGGCCAGACCGCTGCCGAAGGCCCCGGCGCGGGCCAGGTCGGCGATCTGCGTGTCGCTGTAGCCGAGACGGGCGGCGTCGGTGCGGGTGATGCGGTCGGAGCGGCGCTGCCCGACGACGAGGCGACCGACGTTCGCCGGGTTGATGCGCTGTCCCCAAAACTCGAGAAGGGGATCGCTTTCGCCGTCAAGGTCGAGGCGCACCGGCCCGAACGGCTCCAGGATGCTCAGGGTCTGGTCGACGGCCCGTTCCAAGCGCTCGCGGGCGCGTTGCGTCGCCCCGGCCACCTCCAGGACGACCGTGGAGTCGAGCACGAAGCTCTCTTCGAACTGGGCGAACCAGGTTTCGACGAGGCGGCGCGCCCGCCGGGTCGGCGCCTCGCCCTCCGGACGCCGCCACGCGATGCGCCGGCGGATCTGGAACACGCGGTAGGTGATGCCGGGGTCGAGTTCGGCAAACCATTGCCGCCGCCGCGCCCTCTTGGCTTCGATCTCTTCAAGCCCAGCCGCGGTGAGGTCGAGGCCGGCCACGCGGATCGCGACGGTCAGCGCGCCGTCGCGCATGCGCAGGCCGCCGTGCATCGGCTCGTCGAAGGGAAGCAGATCGCCGAGCCGTGTTTCGTCGATGCGCTTCAGCAGCACGCGGTTCAGCGCCGGCACGCCGAACCCGGCGAGCAGCGCCGCGCTCGCCACCGACAGGCCCGTGGCGGCCGCGGCGGACCACCAATGCGCCGCTCCACCCACGAGCGACGCGTAGTCACGCCAGGGCATGTCCGCCAGTGCGGCCGGATTCACCTCATCCCACCCGGTCATCCATCACCTGTCTGCGTCTGCGCCGGTGCCACCGCCGTCAGGAAAAGCGGCTCACGCCCGCCGAGAGGGCCACCCGGTTCTGGGTGCGCCGCAGCGACGCGCCGACGCCCCAAGGGTGGCGCGTCCACACACGGGCGCGCCACACGCTCGCCACGAAAGGGTCGGCGCGGTACGCGCGGCGCAGCCAGAAATGCGTTGGCAGGTAGAGGAGGTAGACTTCGATCTGCAGCACGTCGCCCGTCCACAGGCCGACGAGCACCGCCAAGGTGGTCAACGCGATGACGGCCCAGAACGCCAGATTGGGCGGCACGCCCAGAACCTGGCGCGGGTAGGCGATGAGCGGAAGGATCAGGTGGCGGTCGTTCACGGCCCCTCCGGCGGCTACAGCTGTTCAAAGGGGTTGTTGTCGCCGAACCACTTCACGACGACGTCGGCCTTCACCGCGATGACGCCGGCCAGCAGGATGGCGATAACCCACACCGGAGACACCTTGCCGCCCTTCCACGCCGCGTAGACGCAGATGCCGATGACGGCGAGGACCATGAGGATGCGAATGAGCATCATGAAACCGGCGCCCGCCGATTTGCCCTTCTCCGCGGCGTAGGTGAACGGGTCCTGCGCGGCGGCCCAGGCCGCGCCCAGGCCGGCCACGTCGATGCTGCCGAGCAGCGCCAGGTACACCGCCACGCTGAGCACCGCCGCGACGGCCAAGCGCGCCACGGAACTCCCACCAAGCACACCGACCTCGCGTTGCCTCGTGCACACCGACTTGACCCCATTGCCTCGGATCGTGATCATCCGTCGCCACTCCGTTCCCCAGGCCGTCCGGCCCTTAAGCGTTTGACCCCACATCAGCGGCGGAAGCCATGCCCGATCTGCGCTACAAGAAGGTGCTCGACCTGCCGGTCCTTCTGCACCCCCACGCCTCCGATCTCGACCTCGCACACCGCCGCTATCATCTGCAGCCCGCAGCCATCGACGCCGCCTTGCGGGAGATCGGCGCCGTGATTGACGCCGGCGGACGCAAGCCGAAAAGCTTGAGCGTGACCGCTGATCTGAACCGTCGGGTGACCGATCTCGCGCAGCGCCACGCCACCACTCAGTGGCAAATCGTCAGCGCTCTCCTGTGCCTGGCGGCCTTCGACCAGCTATGCCCCACTTACACTGAACGATCGCCAATTCTTCCGCAACCTTCGCGAAGGTAGGCGCAGCGTAAAGCGACAATGCGGTGATGTGCAACACCACGCACCACTGCCGTTTTGCATCGCTCTTAGAAACACGTTACTGCGTACGTCAGCCATGTCAGCGTTCGACCCCGCCGCGAGGGCGGGGAGGGATGAACGCACCCTCAGCCCCCTGGTCCGGCCCGTGGCCGCGCGTGTCGATGCCGATCAACCCGCGTTGGACGGCGAGGCTGAGCGCTTCGGCGTCGGCACGGATCGCCTCTTCCGCCCGCCGTCGCTCGGACGCCGGATCGCGCCGCCGCGCGCGCTGCCGCTCGAGCTCCAGGGACGCGAGCAGACGCTCCAAGCGGAGGACGTCACCGACCGCCCGCACCGCGTCGGCGACCGTGGCGGTGTCACCGACGAGCACTCCGGCCGCGCGCAGGCGGTCACCCGCCCACGCCACCGCGTCCGCGGCCGCATGAGGCGCTGCCGCGCGGACGATGGCGTCGCCGTCGGCTCCGAGCCAGGACACCCGGTCGGCCTGCAAACCAAGGGCGGTGACTCGCGTGACGGCGGCCGCGAGGCGGTCGCGCACCGCGGGGAGGCGCCGGAGGCGCCGCTCGCGCTCCTCCGCCCGTTGGTAGGCGCCAAGCAGGCGCTCGCGCGCGTGCCGGGCGATGGACCGGTCGAGAAGGCCGCGTGAGGTTCCGGTGCGCGCGGCCAGCACGGTCCGGTGGACGCGGGCGGCGTCCCGCGCCGCCGCCGCGCCGGCGGGAACCAGGGCGTTCAGCGCACTGCGAGCTTCCGCCGCCGCGGCGCGCAGCGCGCGGGCTTTGACCGGGTCTCTTTCGTCGGCCAACGTCCGCTCCGCCCAAGCCAAGCGGCGGCGCGCGCGCTCGCCACGACGCCACGCGGCCTCGGCGTCGCGTTGCGCCGCCACGGCGCGATGCAGCGCCTGCGCGTCCTCCGCTGCGGCCGAGGCGGCGCCCAGCACCTCCCAGGCCGCTTCGCGTTCCAGCGGCCCCTGGCCGAGCGATGCGGCCAGTGCGCGGGCCGCCGCATCGGCGGCGTATTCCCGGTCTCGCACCAGCACCAAGTCCTCAGAGGCCGCGCGCAACGCCTCGTAGCGCGCCTCAAGAGCGCCGTTCCACACGCCTTTCCAGGTCGGCACGCCCGCCCGCTCCAGGGCGGCGTCATGGGGGCCAAGGTGGATCTGGCTGGTGCGGTCGATGCCGAGATCGACGTAAGCGCCGGCGTACCACCGCCGCCAGGCAACCTCCTCCTCCGGGGGCGCTGAACCGCGCTCCGGCCGGGACCGAACCGCGTCCAGCGCGGACAGCTCACCGTTCACGGCGTCGGCGTGCAATTCGCGCAGCCACGCCACGAAGGCGGGACCGCGCAGCGCGCGATCCTTGCGTTCCGGAAACCGCCAGCCGTCCGGCCCGACCGTCCCCGCCCGGTCGGCAAGAAGCCAATGGACGTGAACGTTGCGCGCGTCGCCGTGCCCGGATGCCCGATGCACGACCCCGACGTGGGGCAGGCCGCGGCGGGTGAACTCCGCCGCCATGCGCTCGACGGTCCGCCGCAAGGCCGGCGCGTCGAGACGATGCGGCAATTCCGCCACCACGCGCAGGTGGCTGATCTGACCCTGGCGGACCAAATCCCGCTCGTAACTCTCCCAAAAGGCCGCCCGCTCCCCGAGCGACGCGCCGACGTTGGAAACGACGAGAACGCCCTCCTCGTCGGACACGAGGTCCTCGGCTTCGTCGTCCCCGCCGCGCTCGACGTAGCGGAGATGAGCCATGGCAAGTCCATCCCCGGAGCGCCCACGGGCTGACCGTTCGCGGGCGGTCCAGGCCCGCTCGGCGCCGTCGGACACCCACGCGTCCGGGGCGGTCCCCGGCCGCATGTAATGCGCGCCGACCCGGCGGTCCCAGATCGCGCCGGCGCCGCGCGCCGCCGCCCCCTCGCCCCGCGGCGGGAACACATAAACGCGATGACCGGCGTGCTGCGCTCGCGCGGCCTGAAGCGCCGCCTCGCGGTCGCCACGAACGCCCTTGCGTCGGCTCTCGACACGGACGTAGCAGACCGTGCGGCCGTCGCCGGAAACCGGACGTGACGACCGGTGCGCCGACGCGGCGTAGCCACGCCGTGGGATGGACGCGAACATCCGCCCCTTCAACGCCTTCAGCACCTCACCGTCGTTGTCTTCGGCGAGGCGCCCGAGGCGCCAGTCCTCGTCCCATTCGTTCACGCGCTCCGTGCGCATCGACGCCGCTCCGTTTCCGTCGCCCTGCCTGCCGGGTGGAGGCGACCATGACCGCCTCAAGCCTTCACCACCCCGCCGCTCGTGCGACCAATGGCGCGGTGCTGGATACCTCGCGCCATTATCCTTAACCTGAGCGGGTGCGCCTGCAAATGGATAATTGCGCCTTTTGAATCTTTCTGAGCTAATATCCCCTTTCAGAGATCGGCGCGGCGGCCTGCGGTGAATTTGTTGCATTCATACGGATTTGATTGAGTATCGCACTGCTCACCGCCGCATGAGAAAATGTGCCGGTTGAGGTGATTGCGGTCTGTTGCTATTGATAGGGGGTGCCGTGGAGGTCTTGTGCCGCCGGGGCTTGCGAACCCACAACCGTTGAGACGTTGAGATGACCGAGAACGAGGCTGCGCTGGACGATCCATCGGAGAGCTTTTCCGGCGAAGCCGAGCTCCGTGCGGCGCTGCCGGCGCGCTACCATCACCTTCTCGACGCCGACTACAAGCCCGGCCGCAACGCGACGGACGAGGAGGCGGCCTTCGCCAAGATCATCGCCGACCGGCGCGCCCTCGCCGCGGAAAGCGCGAAGATTGCGGAGCAGGCCAAAGCGGTCAAACGGAGCATCGACAGCGCGCGGCGGGCGCAGCACACCGCCGTCAAGGCGCTGTTGCGTCGCGAATACGAGGCGCTGGGCGAGGAGGCGATGCAACTCGGGCTCACCAGCGGGCGCCTCGAAGCCATTCGCGCTCTGGGCCTGCACGGCGACGCCATTGTCGATCGCCTGACGGCGGGCGGCCAGGGCCATCCCGCCGCGGCGCTCGGGGTCGCGGCCGCGACCGCCGGCTTCGACGAGAGCGCCGTGGCCGCGATCACCGCGGCCGGCCTGCGCGGCCCCGACGTCGTGGAGCTGCTGGTGAGGCTGCGTGAGCGGCGCATCGACGTCCGCTCCCTGCTGGCCGCTCCGGCTGCGACTCCCGCATGATCCTGTTGCGGCTGATCGTCTTCGCTCTCGCCGCCGCCGCCGGGCTCGCGCTGATGAATGGCGACGCGGCGGTCGAAGGCGTGCTTCTCCGGTGGAGCGGCACCGTGACGACGGTCCTCAACGTCCTCATGCTCGTCGGCCTGGTGGTCGGTTTCGCGGTGGCCACCGCGGTCGCCGCAGAGCGAGGGTGGATCGACAGTCCGCTGTTGGCGCGCTTCGCCGCGACGATCCGGCGGCTCGGTTACCGCCTGTTGCCGCCGGTCAACGACCGCTACACGGAAGCCGCCGCGGTCGCCGACCTGGAGACCCTCGGCTATCCCGTGGACGTGGCCGGTCTTGGCGTGATCACGCGCGGCAGCGTCAAGCGTTTCCAGCGCGATCGCGGCTTGACGGCGACCGGATGGCTCGACCCGCTCACCGTGAAGACGCTCACCGCCGCGGCGCGCGCGCGATCCGCGCCGGTCGCGTCGGGCGAGGCGGCGGCCGATCCTGACCCCGTGCGCGGAAGACCCTGATGAGCCACAGCCGTCGTCGCTATGCGCTTGCCGATCTCTACCCCAGCCGCCGCCGCCGCGAACCGGTGAGCCTGCTGGGCCGCCGCAGCCGACGGTGGGTGCCCCCCGCGCTGGTGGGCCTCAACGACGCCCAGATGCGCCTCGCCCGCACGCTGGATGGCCCGGTGCTGGCGCTCGCCGGGCCTGGCACCGGCAAGACGCGGACGATCGTCACCCGCATGGCCTGGGCCGTCGCGTCGGGCCACACGCCGGCGCACGCCATCCTCGCCACGACCTTCACCGTCGACGCCGCCGGCGAAATGCGCGAGCGCGTCGCCGCCCTGGTCGGCCGTCGCGCCGCCGAGGCGATCACCGTCACCACCCTCAACAGCCTCGGTTGGATGATCGTGCGCCGCGACCAGGACCGGCTGGGCTTCATCAACGCCCGCGTCGCACCGGCACTGGCCCGCGAGATCGTCGCCGAACTCGTCGGGGCGATGGATCTGGACGACGCGGCCGGGGAGGTCGACGCCGAGGCCCTGCTCGAACGGATCGCCGCGTTCAAGGTGCTCGGCGTGGCCAGCGACGCGGCGTTGGACGCTTGGCCGGAGGTGGCCGCGCGCATGGCCGGAAACGCCGGCGCGGCACCGGGCGCGAACGAGGAGGAAGCCGCCGACGCCGACGCGCTCGCTTGGCGAATCGCCGCGGCCGTTTACGGCCGGTACGTCAGCGCCATGCGGGACGAGGACGCGGTCGATTACGCCGACCAGTGCACGCTCGCTGTCCGCCTGTTGAGCGAACACGCCGACCTGCGCGCCTACTGGCGCGACCGCTTCCGTCTGGTCATGGTGGATGAGTTTCAGGACAGCGATCCGGCGCAGTGGGCGTTGATCCGCCTGCTCGCCGGCGAGGGGAGCGGTGCCAACCTGTGCTGCATCGGCGACGATGACCAGACACTGTACCCCTGGCGCCTCGCCGATCCCGCGCACATCACGCGCTTTGAAGACTGGTATCCCACGGTCACCGTCGTCGAGCTCGACGTCAACTACCGCAGCGGCGGCGCCATCGTCGACGCGGCATCGCGGCTCATCGCGCACAACCGGCTGCGCCGCGCAAAGACGCTCCAGGCGACGGAGCGCAACGGCGCCGGCGAGGTCGCGACGCTGTCGGCGGAGACGCTGCCGGGGTTGGCGACGCAGATTGCGCGCGACATCCAGGCGCGCGGCCCCGCCCGCCGTCTGCTGCTGGCCCGCTCCAACCGCGCCGGAGCCCTCGCCGCCGGCGTCCTGGCGGCCCATGGCATCGCTGTGGCCAACACCGCGCCCCTGGTGAGCGACGCGCTCGACCTCGCATTGGCCGCGGCGGGAGCCGCCCTCGATCCTGAAGCCTTCGCTGACGCGGCGCGGCTTGCGCAACGACTGCCCGGGTTCGCGGCGGCGATCGTTGACCGCGCCCGCCAAGCGCGTGGTTCCGGAGATGCGTTGGATCGCCTGGCGGACGCTGCCGGCGACGACACGGCGGCGCGGCGCTCGCTGGCCGACGTGCGCCTCGCGTTCGCGGCGTTGCGCGACGACGCGGCGGGGGGCGACGTGGCGCAGCGCCTGGCCGCGTTCTGGGAGCGCCTCGGCATGCGTCTGCGTCAAGCGCCCGTCGCCCGCTCGCCGGACGGCCGGGCGGTGCTCTCCGGCGCCCGCGGCTGGGCATCGCTCGGCGCGTGGATTGACGCCGTCGAGGCCGCTCTCGAGCCGCGCGACGGAGGCGTCCGCATCATGACCGGTCATGCCTCCAAGGGGCTGGAGGAGGATGAGGCCTACCTGTTCGACGTCAGCGACGGCGCCTTCCCAGGAGACAACGCCACGGAGGCGCAGGTCGAGGATGAGCGGCGCGTCTGCTTCGTCATGCTCACGCGCGCGCGCCGCCGCGCCGTCGTGTGCTTCCGCGGCCGCCCGAGCCGGTTCGTGCATGAAACCCTTGGCGCCGGTCCGCACCCTGGAGATGAAGCGACGGAGCCGCGGCGGCCGGCGGCGGCGGAGCCGAGCCCGGCTCCCGCCCGGGCGCCGGTGGTGGCGGTGGCTCCAGACGCGCCGACAGCGACCGCCGCCGATCCTTTCGATCAGGTGCGCGCCCTGTGCCCCCAGCCGGCGGAGGAGCTGCCGTGAATCCGGAAGCCTGCTTGTTCTGCGGTATGTTCACCGAGCTCTACACCCTGGGGTTCGGCACCGGCACGGGGGGCTTTGCCCGCACCTCCTTCGATGCGCTCGTCGGCCCGGCCAACGCGTTCGCGCGCCTGCTCGCCACCTATCTGGTGGTGTGGACCATGCTCCAGTTCATGCTCTACGAGGAGGCGACGCGGGAGTTTCTGAAACGGTCGCTCAAGCTCATCGCCGTTCTGATCGGCATCGGCTTTTTCCTCAGCCGGGGCGGGGCGACCTGGATGTTCGAAACCGTCATCGTGGGCATGCAGACGACCGCCCTCAGCGTCGCCCAGACGATCATCGGAAAGGGCGTGGAGCTGTGCGGCGGCGCCCCCTCGGCCGGCGGCGGCGGCACCTACGCCGCATTGTGGTACGGGGTGGAGTGCGTCGGCTTCAGCCCGATCCGCACGGCCGCCGAAAACTGGGCGCGGCTCTCCGGCCTCGACGCGATCGCCGGTCTGGCCGACATGGCGGCGTGGGGGCTTCTCGCGCTTCCCTATCTTTTCGTGCTGGGCGTGTTCGGCGCCTTCCTGCTCCAGGCGATGTTCTACTTCCTGGCGCTCAGCGGCACCGCACCGGTCATCCTGCTCTTCCTGGTCTTCGACGCCACCCGCGGCATCCTATGGTCCGGTCTGAAGCTTCTGCTGACCGGTGCGCTGACGATCATCTTCGCCGGCATGGCAATGGGATTCACCGGCTCTGTCTTGAGCAAGTACGCCGGCAACGTCGCCGCTTACCAGGCATACGCGATCGGCGTGAGCAGCAGCACCTGCGTCGCCGATGCCGTTGCTAAGGAGCAGGCGAGCGGTCGGAACCCCTTTTCCCTGTGGAGCGGAACGCTGAAGCAAATCGAGGCCAACTGCGACAAGAAGACGGCGGAAAATGCCGCGGCGCAGGCGCAGTCAGCGGCCGACATGGCGGCGGACAAGCTCTGCTTTGCCGACCATTTCGTGTGCACCAAGTCCTATTGGGCCGCTTTCCTGATCGGGCTGATGTCGGTGCTGCTGCACCTGCTGGCGCCGAAGATCGCGGCGAACCTGTCCGGCGCCTCGGACAGCGCGGCGACCGCGGCGGCGGTAGTCGGAGCCGGGCAGTTCGCCGCCGCCAAGATGATGGGGTGGGGGCGCAACAGCGCCAGCTGGATGGCCGGAACCGCCGGCCGGGTCGCCGGCCTGGCTTTCGGCCGAACCGGTTTGGGCGGGGCCGCGCAGTCTCTGGCCAACACGTTCGGAAGCGGCGGGGTGCGTGAGCAGGTGCAGCAGACACGCATGATCGACTCCCTCAACCAGCTTTCGTTGGGAATCAACGCCCTGAATCAGAGCTTGGCCAAGCGCGGCAAGGACGAGTAAGTGTCCGTTTCCGGCATAAGTGAGAACGCCGTTGCCGGCTATAGGTGAGAAATTGAGCGTGCTGTCCGCCCGGATCACATCCCAAGCGCCTGCCGGTAGACGCTGACGGAGGCCTCCAGTTCGGCCCGCCGGGCTGGCGGGATGGCGCGGAGCCGGATGACCTCGCGTAGCGCCTCGACGCTGAAGCCCGCCGTCTCCGCCTCTCCCCACACCCGCCGTAGATCCTCTTGGACCGACCGCCGCTCAGCGGCGTAGGCATCCTTGAGCGCGGGATTGCGCGTCCGCAATCCGGCCAACTCCCGCTCCAACTGCTCGATGCTCTCGACCAGCTGCTGCAGGCGCTCCCCGACCATGTCACGGGCTGGGCTGGCCGGTGGTGCGGCTGGGATCGGTGCCGTCGCTGGAGCCGCGGTGATGGTTTCAGCCCGGCGACGCTCCCGGAGACGCCGAACCCTGTCGGCCGTCTGCCGGCGTCGACGCTCCGCAGCTTCCTCCGGGGTGCCGATGATCGGGCGTCCGCGTCCCATGGTGGGGCTCCATTAAAGTAAGCGGAGCGTGATCGCACCGGATCAGGCGTTGACGGCCGGCTTCCAGTTCCACGGGAGCAGGTCGGCGACACGGCTGGCGGGATAGCCGTTC
>NZ_JACHYN010000028.1 GCF_014192915.1 Azospirillum sp. OGB3
CCGGGGCGTAGGCCTGGATCCAGCGGTAGAGCGTCGTGTGATCGACCGCCACGCCGCGGTCGGCCAGCATCCGTTCCAGATCGCGGTAGCTGATCGGGAACTGCAAGTACCAGCGCACCGCCCACAGGATCACCTCAGCCGTGAACTGTCGGCCCTTGAACGGGCTCTTCCCGCTGCGCATCACCGTGTCACCCCGGCCACCGAAAGAGCTGGGTTTTACCCGATCTCCGCCCGCCGGCAAACTTTGCAACGGAACCCGATGGACACGCTGGAGTCCCGAGCGATGCGGGTGGACGTGGAAAAGGCCCTGGCCATCGCCTTCGACAACCAGCCGGAGCATCTGGCCCAAATCCTTGCCATTGAACGGAGCAAAATCGCCCTGGCGGTCGCGCGGAACCAGCGCCAATGGGACCTCGCGGCCGTCGGGGGGCCAGTCTGGAACGGACACGCGCTCCGCTGGGCCGGGCGCGGGACAGCGGCGTCTATGGCGGGCTGCAATTCGTCGTGCCGCCGGGCGACCTGTCGCTGGAGCAGGCGGAGGTCGGGGCCAACGTGGCATGGTGCGAGGCCGAACTGCGGTTGGAGGCGCTTCGCCATCGGATCGAGAAGGAGGTCCGGGACGCCGTCCGCAACGCCCAGACCCGCTGGCGGCAGCTCGAACTGGCGCGCCGGTCCCGTGATCTGGCGCGCCGGAAGATCGACGTGGAGAATCAGAAACTGAAGGTGGGCCGTTTGTCGAACTTCCAGATGCTGAGCTTCGAAGCGGACCTCAGAAATGCCGAGAACGCCCTGCTGTCCGCGGTGATCGCTTACGCTGGTGCGCTGACGGCTGGACGTGCGGGCAATCGTGGGGGAACGCGGCGGCGTGTCGACTGGAGATGGTGTGTGGACGAGACCTACCCGAAGGTCGGCGAACGGTGGTGTTGGCCGTACCGGGGCATCGACAGTGATGGTGCCCAGGTCGACGTCCCTATCAGCGAACACCGCGACCGGCCACCGATGACGAAAACAATCCGTCGCTAACAATCCGTCGCTCATGGGAACACCGCCCAGGCTGCGAGGAACGTCGGTGCGGTAGCGGTAAGAGCCGGCCCGGGAGCCGGCTCAGCGGGCGGTGGCCGGCAGCGATCGTCCCGCCCCGTGCAGGAACAAGGCCCAGGCCTGATCGAAAAACCGGTCCCGGGCCTCTGAGGACGTGTAGGTCATGCGGCCCAGCATGGCATCGTTCGACGGTCCGAACACGATGGAGTGCAGCAGGTGGGCGGCAATCATGCGGGGGTCGTCGCCGCCCAGCCTGCCGTCCCACTGCGCGGCGGCGACCAAGGCGACCAACCGGTCGGTGATCGGGTCGCTTTCCCACTGGTCGCGCTGGTCTTCGCCGAGGAGGGGCGCCTCGCTCAAGGCGATCCGGTTCAGCGCGATCATGTCCGGTTCCAGGTTGACGTCGAGAAACCAGCGGGCAATGCGCTTCAACCGCGACAGCGCATCGCCGCCGCTGCCGCCGGCGGCGTCGATCTCGGCTTGGAGGCCGTTCAAGGTCCGCGTGCGCATCCGCTCAACCACCGCGGCGAAGAGCGCGGCCTTCGACGGAAAGCGCCGACAGATCGTGTCCTTCCCCGCACCGCAGGCGGACGCGACCTGCTCGATCACGGTCGCCGCGAAGCCCTGGGCCGTGAAAAGCTGCGCCGCGACGTCGATGATCCGGTTGGAGGTTTCGTCGGAGGTTTCGGCGTCCTCCTCCTCGGCTGGGCGGCCGACGCGTGCCCTGGTGGGCGACGATTCCTTCATCATTCCTCTGCCTGCACCAGCCAGCCATGGACAGGCCGCACATCAACGCAAGAAAGACGTCGGTTTTTCATGAGGTTGCCAGCGGACACGCGCTCCTCGCCCTTGGTATTCCCGTCACGCGCGACCGGCGGCCGCGCCCCCCTTCCTAGCAGACGGGCGGCGCACCGCCCACACCTAAAACGGGCAGGGCGAGCCGCCGCCGCGCAGCATGGGTCGCTGCACGACCCCCGCATGATAACTAACCGGGACCATCGCCCCGCATCCGCGCCTTCAGACGGACGAACGGGAGAGGCACAGACGCCTGATGTGCAAAAATCAGACGCTAGGGTAAATCGCGATACTCCACGGTAAAGGGTTTCCCCGCCAAACCTTCTAGGCTTCCCGCAATAGGAGGTCGGGAATGACGGCGATGCGAACTGTTGAAAGTGGGGCTGGCGGTCGGGCGGCGGTCGACCATCGGCCGGGCGTGGCGGTAACGGACGCTGAGCCCGCGGCGCAGCCTTTCGTCGGCCGTCCCATGCCGCGGGTGGAGGATGCCGCCCTGTTGACCGGCGTGGCCCGCTACGCCGACGATCTGCCGGCCAAGCCCGGCACGCTTCATGCGGCGATCCTCCGCTCCCCCCACGCCCACGCCGAGATCCTCGGGATCGACACCGCCGCTGCCCTGGCGACCTCCGGCGTGGCCGCGGTGGTGACCGGGGCCGACGCCAAACGCGTCGCCAGCCCGTTTCTCGTCGGCGTGCGGGCGCCGATGGAGCATTGGTGCCTGGCCGTCGACCGTGTCCGTCATGTCGGGGAACCCATCGCGGTGGTGCTGGCGGACAGCCGCTACCACGCGGAGGACGCGCTCGACCGCATCGAGGTGCGATACCGTCCTTTGCCGCCGGTCACGTCGATCGGACAGGCGCTGGACCCGGCGTCGACTCCGCTGCATCCGGGGCTCGCCTCCAACCTCGTCAACAGCCGCAGCTTCCGCTATGGCGACCCGGAAGGCGCCTTCGCGCGCGCCGCGCGCACGGTGTCCATCGAGGTGGAGTTCCCGCGCAATTCCTGCACGCCGATGGAGTGCTTCGTCGTGCTGGCCGAACACGACGCGGCCGAGGACGCCTACGAGATCCTGTCGAACTTCTCCGGCCCCTTCGCGGTCCATCCGGTGATGGCCAAGGCGCTGAACGTCCCGGGATCGCGCCTGCGGCTGAAGACGCCGCCCCATTCCGGCGGCAGCTTCGGCAACAAGCAGGCGGTCTTTCCCTACATCGTGCTGATGGGGCTGTGCGCCCGCGTCTCCGGCCGGCCGGTGAAATGGGTGGAGGACCGGCTGGAGCATCTGATGGCCGCCACCTCGGCCACGGCGCGGCGAATGCGCATCGATGCGGCGGTGGAGCCGGACGGCAAGGTCCTGGCGCTCCGCATGGAGCAGACGGAGGATTGTGGCGCCTATCTGCGCGCGCCGGAGCCGGCCTCCCTCTACCGCAACCACGGCAACCTGACCGGCGCCTACGACATCCCGCACCTTGCGGTGACCAACCGCATCGTCGTCACCAGCAAGACGCCAACCGGCCTCAACCGGGGCTTCGGCGGCGGGCAGCTCTATTACGGGCTGGAGCGGCTGATGAACCGCGTCGCGGCGGAGCTTGGGCTCGACCCGCTCGACGTGATCCGCCGCAATCTCGTGGCGGCCGACGCCATGCCCTACCGCACGGCGTCGGGCGGGTCGCTGGACTCCGGCGACTATCATGCCACGCTGGATGAGGCGGTGCGCGACGGCGCGCTGGACGCGCTGAAGGCCCGGCGCGACGCGCTGCGCGCCCAGGGGCGGCTCTACGGCATCGGCTACGCCGCGGTGGTCGAGCCGTCCATCTCCAATATGGGCTACATCACCACCGTCCTGACCGCCGAGGAACGGCGCAAGGCCGGGCCGAAGAACGGCGCGCAGGCGACGGCCAGCGTCGCGGTGGACCCCACCGGCGGCGTCTCGGTTCACGTCTCCTCCGCGCCGCAGGGGCAGGGACACCGCACAGTGCTGGCCCAGGTGGTGGCCGACGTGTTCGGCCTGGGCGTCGAGGACATCCGTGTCAACACCGACCTCGATACCGGCAAGGACGCCTGGTCGATCGCGTCGGGCAACTACTCCAGCCGCTTCGCCGGGGCGGTGGCCGGGGCGGCGCAGGTGGCCGCGACGCGGTTGCGCGACCGCATGGCGGCGCTGGTCGCCGGATCGCTCAACAGCCGGCCGGAGGAGGTGCGCTTCGCCGGGGGCAAGGTCTTCGCGGCGGGGAACCCGGACAACGCCCTGTCCTTCTCCCGCGTCGCCGCCGCCGGCCATTGGGCGCCGGGCACGCTGCCGGACGGGCGGGAGGCGGCGCTGCGCGAAACCGCCTTCTGGACGCCGGAGCCGCTGAAGGCGCCGACCGACGCCGACCACATCAACAGCTCGGCCTGCTACGGCTTCATCGTCGACTTCTGCGGGGTGGAGATCGACCGCGACACCGGGGCGGTGCGGATCGACCGCTACGTCACCATGCACGACGCCGGCCGGCTGCTGAATCCGCTGCTGGTGGAGGGCCAGATCCTGGGGGGCTTCGCCCACGCGGTGGGGGCGGCGCTCTACGAGGAATACGCCTACGGCGACGACGGTCGCTTCCTGTCGGGCACCTTCGCCGACTATCTGGTGCCGACCGCCTGCGAGGTGCCGGTGCCGGTCATCCTCCACCGCGAGAGCCCGTCGCCGGTCACGCCGCTGGGCGCCAAGGGGGTGGGGGAGGGCAATTGCATGAGCACGCCCGCCTGCCTCGCCAACGCCGTGGCCGACGCGCTCGGCGGGCCGGTGCCGTCGCTGCCCCTGACCCCGGCCAAGATCGCCGCGCTGATCCATCCGCCGGAGCCGCCGCGCCCGGCGGCGGCAGGGGCGGCAGGGGCAGTGGGCGCACCGGCGCCGTCGGCCTCCGGCGGGCGCGGCTTGACCGGGGAGGGCAGCCGCGAGGTTCCGGCGCCGCCGGAACAGGTCTGGGCGATCCTGCTCGATCCCAAGGAGCTGGCCGCCCTGCTGCCGGGCTGCGAGGCGCTGGACCACGCCGGTCCAGACGCCTATCGGGCGGAGGTGGTGGTCGGCATCGGGCCGGTGCGCGGTCGCTACACTGCGGAGGTCGCCCTGTCCGACCTCGACCCGCCCCGCTCGCTGACCCTGACCGGCAGCGGGGCGAGCGCGCTCGGCACCGGGCGGGGCACCGGCCACGTCACGCTGGAGCGCACGGCCGGGGGCACCCGCGTCACCTACCGCTATTCCGCCGAGGTCGGCGGCAAGGTCGCGGCGGTCGGCGGGCGCATGCTCGACAGCGCATCGCGCCTGCTGATCGGCCAGTTCTTCGAGAAGCTGGTTGCCCGCGCCGGGGGGGCGCCCGCGCCGGCCGAACGGCCGGGCCTTCTCACCCGCCTGCTGCGCTTTCTGGGGCTGAACCGATGAAACCCGCGTCCTTCGATTACCTGCGGCCGGCCACGGTCGCCGACGCCCTGGCGGCGCTGGCCGCGGGGGGCGACGACGCCCGCGTGATCGCCGGCGGCCAGTCGCTGATGCCGATGCTGAACATGCGGCTGGTGCAGCCGCGCCTGCTGATCGACCTCAGCCGCCTGGAGGAGCTGCGCACGCTCAAGGCCGACTCCGGCTGGCTGAGCGTGGGGGCGGCGGTGACCCAGACGGAGCTTCTGTCCCGCCCGACCCTGCGGGACGAGGTTCCGCTGCTGGCATCCGCGCTTCCCTGGGTCGGTCATTTCCAGACCCGCAACCGCGGCACCGTCTGCGGCTCCGTCGCCCACGCCGACCCCAGCGCCGAGGCGCCGCTCTGCCTCGTCGCCACTGGAGGCGAGGTGGTGCTGCGCAACGTCCGGCGCCGCCGCACCGTGAAGGCCGCGGACTTCTTCCTCGGCCCGCTGACCACGGTGAAGGCGGCGGACGAGATCGTCGAGAGCGTGCGCTTCCCGCTCGCCGCCGCCGGCAGCGGCCACGCCTTCCGCGAGGTCTCCATGCGGCACGGCGACTTCGCCATCGCCGCCTGCGCCGCGACGGTGGACGGGACGCAGGCGAGCCTCGCCGTCGGCGGTGTGGCCGACCGGCCGACGCTGCGCTCCTGGCCGCTCGCCGGCGGCGCGCTGCCGCCGGACCTCGATGCGGCGCTGAACGCCTTCGCCTGGGACCTCGGGGGCGACGACGACCAGCACGCCACCGCCCGCTACCGCCGCGACCTCGTGCGTCGCATCGGCCGCACCGTCCTCGAGGAGGCCCTGTCATGCCGCCGCTGAAGAGCGCTGTCACCTTAGCCGCCGACGCGCGCCACACCGTCACCATCGTCCTGAACGGCGCCCCCCGCACCGGCCAGGCCCATCCCCGCCTGCTGCTCAGCGACTTCCTGCGCCACGAGCTGGGCGCCCACGGCACCCGCGTCGGCTGCGAGCACGGGGTGTGCGGCGCCTGCACGGTGCGCATCGACGGCGTGGCGCAGCGCGCCTGCCTGACCCTGGCCGTGCAGGCCGACGGGCGGCGCATCGACACGGTCGAGGGGCTGTCCCAATCCAACGAGGGGCCCAACCAGGGGCCCAACGAGGGGCGCATGACCGCGCTCCAGGAGGCCTTCCGCCGGCACCACGCCCTGCAATGCGGCTTCTGCACGGCCGGCATCCTGATGTCGCTGTCCGATTACCTGGGCCGCAACCCGAAACCCACCGAGGAGGAGCTACGCGACATGTTGAGCGGCCATCTTTGCCGCTGCACCGGCTATGCCGGGATCGTCCGCGCCGTGATGGACGTGACCGGACAGACCCCGGAGCCGGGGGCCATGGGCGAGGCCGCCCATGTTTGACCTCGGCCGCAGCATTCTGGCCAGCGCGGAGCGCAGCCCCCGCGCCCTGGCCATCGTCGACGGCGATCTGCGCCTGACCTACGCGGAATGGCTGGACCGCATCCGCCGGCTGGTCGGCGCCTTCGACCGCTTCGGCCTGTGCCCCGGCGACCGCATCGCCACCGCCCTGCAGAACAGCTGGGAGATGGCAACCATCCACTGGGCCTGCCAACTGGCGGGCATCGCCGTGGTGCCGCTGAACTGGCGGGTGAAGGCGGACGAGCTGGATTACTGCCTGCCCAACGCCGAGGTGCGCGTCCTGTTCTTCCAGGATGTCTCGGCGGAGGCCACGGCCCAATCCGCCGTCGCGCAAGCGCTGCCGCGGATCGCCGTCGGTTCGGACGTTGACGGCGGCACCCACCGCTTCGCCGCGCTGCTCGACGCTGATCCGGTGGCGGCGGTTCCGTGCGCCTCGCCGGAACACGTCTCGCTGTTCCTCTATACCTCCGGCACCACCGGCAAGCCGAAGGGCGTGCCGCGCCGGCACCGGGCGGAGCGCGCCGCCGCCGTGGCCCATGTCGCCCAGAACTGCTACCGCCGCGGCGAGCGCACGCTGGGCGTCATGCCGCTCTACCACACCATGGGCGTGCGCTCCCTGCTGGCGATGGCGCTGGTGGATGGGACCTTCGTCTGCCTGCCCCGCTTCGACACCGCCCGCGCGCTGGAACTGATCGCGGCGGAGCGGCTGACCTGCCTCTACCTCGTGCCGACGCTCTATCACGACCTGCTGGCCGACCCGGGCTTTCCCGCCACCGACGTGTCGTCGGTGCGCAAGCTGGGCTTCGCCGGCGCGTCGATGACCGACGGCTTGCTGAAGCGGCTGGACGCCGCCTTCCGGCCGGAGCTGTTCGTGAACCACTATGGTTCGTCGGAGATTTACACCTTCACGCTCGACCAGAACGCGCCGGCCAAGCCCGGTTCCGCCGGCAAGGCGGCGCTGAACCAGCGCATCCGCGTCGTGACGCTCGGCTCCTACGACCCCGACGACGTGGCTCCGGCGGGCGAGGAGGGGCAGATCATCGCCGACCTGTCGGGTGACGAGGCCTTTGAAGGCTATTGGAAGCGCCCCGACGCCGACGCCAAGGCGCTGCACGCCGGCTGGTACTTCACCGGCGACATCGGCTTCTTCGACGCGGACGGCGACCTGTTCGTCACCGGGCGGGTGGACGACATGATCATCACCGGCGGCGAGAACGTCTCGCCCGTGGAGATCGAAAGCGTGCTGTCCCTGCACGACGGCGTGCTGGAGGTCGCCATTGCCGGCCTGCCCGACGAGCGCTGGGGCCAGCGCGTGGTCGCCTTCATCAGGCGAGTGCCCGGAGTGGAGGCCGCCGACCTGGACGCGCATTGCCGCACCTCCGGCCTCGCCAACTTCAAGCGCCCGCGCGAGTACGTCTTCCTGGACGAAATCCCCAAGTCGCCGGTCGGCAAGATCCTGCGGCGCAAGCTCCAGGCTGGCGAATACCAGCTCGAACACAGCCCCACCACGCTCTGAACACCCGACTTTTCTGGAGAGAACCCGTGAAGCCCTATTCGTTCGACAGCAGCAACCGCCTCCTTGCCGATCTCGACGGCTTCCGCGTCGAGATCGACGAAGCCAAGGAGCGCGCCGACATCGTCCTGCACCGCCCACCCTTCAACATCATCAGCATGCTCCAGCGTGACCAGTTCGGCGCGGTCTTCGCGGCGCTCGACCGCGATCCGAAGGTACGCGTCATCGTCCTGCGGGCGGAGGGCGAGAACTTCTCCTCCGGCGGCAAGATCGCCGGCTTCCTGGAACAGACCCCGGAGCATGTGTCCGAGCTGGCGATCAACGTCGCCGCCCCGGAACGCTGCCGCAAGCCGGTGATCGCCCAGGTCCGCGGCTATTGTTTCGGTGTCGGCTTCGAGCTGTCGCTGGCCTGCGATTTCCGCATCGCGTCGGAGACCGCGCAGTTCGCCCTGCCGGAAATGCGCATCGGCATGATCCCCGGTTCGGGCGGCTCGGCCCGCCTGCTGCACATGATCGGCATCGCCCGCACCAAGGACATGGTGATGCGCGCCAAGCGCGTTCCGGGGCGTCAGGCCGCCGACTGGGGTTTCGTCACCGAATGCGTCGCCGACGCCGAGCTGGAGGCGACCGTCGCCGCGCTGGTGGACGAGCTGCGCGGCTTCTCCCCGCTGGCCCAGCGCACCATCAAGGGCGTGCTGAACAGCGGTAACAACGTGTCGGTCAACGGCGCCATCGAGATCGAGGGCCAAGCCTACGGTCGCCTGCGCGGCTCCGAGGACTTCGCGGAAGGCGTCGCCTCCTTCCACGAGAAGCGCAAGCCGGTCTTCAAGGGCCTCTGAACGCCGGCGGCCGCAGACCGCCGGTCGGGCATCCTCACCTTCCTCCGGCTCCGCCGGGGGAGGGTGAGACCCGTAGCGGGCGGCGTTGGACCAGGGTGGTTTTTTCAACCCGTACAGCGTGGCGCGAAGCCCGTGTCGAGGAGCGTTGGATGAGAATCCGGGCGGTTTTCCTGTCGTGCGTCCTGGCCATGGCGACGGTGGCCGGGGCGGTGTCGGTCACCTTCGTGGCCGGTGAATGGGGCAACTACCGCCGCGCCGTTGACGCCCGCCTGCTTTCCAAGGCGATGGGCGCGGTGCTGCGTGTCACCGAGACGATCGTGTTGAGCCGCGGTGTGCAGAACGGCGCCCTGCTGGCGGACGCCCCGGCCGGTGAGGAGGCGCGCGCCAAGATCGCCGCCGCCCGGCGCGACATCGCCGATGCGCTGGTCGAGGCCGAACGCAAGGTGCAGGCCGCCCGCTACGCCGGCCAGCCGGCGGCTCTCGAGACGCTCGGCGCGCTCGGGCAGACCCTGGAGACTCTCCACGCCGAGGTCGATGCGGCCATCGCCCGGCCCAAGCCAGAGCGGGACCAAGCCTTCATCAAGGGTTTCGGTGAGCGCATCGTGGCCCGTGTCAAGGATCTGGGCGGCGTCGCCAACGGGCTTGAGCGCGCCGTGGCGCTCGCTGACCCCAACGTCGCCCGGCTCGCCGGCATCGCCCGCCTGTCCTGGGACATGCGCGAAGCCGGCGGACGCCGTGTCGCCATCTTCACCACCGTGGTCGGCGCCAAGCGCCCGCTGACCGTCGGCGAGATCGAACTGGCCGCCTTCCTGGCCGGCGAGACGCGTCACGCCTGGGCGCGCCTGCAGGCAACCGCTGCCCAACTCGGCGACGCCCCGGCCCTCGCTGCGGCGCTGCGCGGCACCGAGGCGACCTTCTTCGGCGCCACCGACGCCCTCATCGCCGAGCTGACCATCAGGGGACGCGCCGGCGGTGACTACGCGATCTCCTTCCAGGACGCCTGGTCCCGTCTGGTCGGCGGCGTGCAGTCGGCGCTCGCGGTGCGCGACGCCGCCGTCGCCGAGGCACTGACTCAGGCCGATGTGGCCCGCGGCGCGGCCTTCCTCCGCCTGATGCTCGCCGTCGGCGCGCTGGCGCTCGTGACGCTCACCGTGGTCGGCGTGGCCATGCTGATCGGCCGGCGCATCGTCGATCCGCTGGTTGGCATGACGGCGGTGCTGACCGAGCTGGCGCGCGGCGAGCGCGACGTGGCGGTGCCGGCGCGCGGGCGCGCCGACGAGATCGGCGAGATCGCCGCCGCGGTCGAGGCGCTGCGCGTCACCGCCAAGGAGGCTGACCGGCTGGCCGCCGAACAGGCCGCCGGGCACGTCCGGCGCCAGGAGCGCGCCCGCGTGGTGGAGGCTGCGGTCGCCGGCTTCGACCGTTCGATCACCCGCATCCTGTCCACGGTCAACGGCGCCGCGGGCGAGCTTGACGGTACGGCGCGCGGCATGACGGCGGTCGCCGGCGAGGCGAGCCGGCAGGCGACCACGACGGCCGCGGCCGCCGAGGAGACGGCGGTGACGGTGCAGACGATCGCCGCGGCGACCGAGGAGATGACCAGTTCGATCCAGGAGATCGGCCGGCAGGTCGCCAGCTCCAACGCGGTCGCCGCCCAGGCCCAGGCGCAGGCCCGGGACACCACCGGCTCGGTGTCCCACCTCACCGGGGCGGCGATGCGGATCGGCGAGGTGGTGAAGCTGATCCAGGACATCGCCAGCCAGACCAACCTGCTGGCGTTGAACGCCACCATCGAGGCGGCGCGGGCCGGCGAGGCCGGCAAGGGCTTCGCCGTGGTCGCCAGCGAGGTCAAGCAGCTGGCCACCCAGACCGCCAAGGCCACCGAGGACATCGCCGCGCAGATCGCCGCAGTGCAGGAGGCGACTCAGGGCACCAGCGCCGCCATCGACGGGATCGGCCGGACGATCGCCAGCATCAACGAGATCAGCGCGGCGATCGCCGCGGCGGTGGAGGAGCAGAGCGCCACCACCGGCGAGATCACCCGCAACGTCCAGCAGGCGGCCCACAGCACCACCGAGGTCAGCCGCAGCATCGCCGGCATGAACCAGACGGTCGCGCGCACCAGCAGCGCGGCCGCCGAGGTGAGCGGGGCGTCGAGCGCGCTGGCCGGTCAGGCCACGGAGCTGCGCCGGGAGATCGAAAGCTTCCTCGCCGGCATCCGCGCCGCCTGACGCCCCGCCGTCCCTGTTGCCGTCCCTGTGCCGTCCTCGCCGTCGCGCGGCGGGTCACGCCCCCGCGGCGGCGGGCTGGTTGTAAAGGGTGACGACGCGGCGGTACTCGGTCGGCGTCACGCCCTGGTGGCTCCGGAAGAAGCGGCTGAAATGGCTGGGGGCCGCGAAGCCGAGCCGGGCGGCGATCTCCGTGGCGCTCTCCCGCCCGGCGGCCATGGCGCCGATGGCCGCCTCCATCCGCAGCACGTTGAAATACATTGCGGGGGTGATCGACAAAGCTTGCCGGAACAGCCGGAACATGTGTGCCCGCGACAGGCCGGCGGCCGCGGCGACGCGCGCGGCGTCGAACTCCTCCCCCAGATTGCCGCTCATGAAGCGGACGGCCTGCCGGACGCGGAAGTCCGGAGCGGCCGTGGCGGCCGGCAGGGCGGTCCCGCGCAGGCTCCGCCAATCGGAGAAGCGGTCGACGATGGCGACCATCAGGTCGAACAGCGCCTCCTCCATCCGCTCGGCCGAGGGATCGCCGTACAGCAGCTCCGCGGTCATGCGGTCGGCGAGGAGCCGGATGTGCGGCGTCAGCGCACCACAGGGATGAGCGAAGAAGCCGGGGTTGCCGCTGGCCGTAAACTCCCGCTGCATGGCTCCGAGCCAGCCGGGTTCGATGTAGAGCGCCAGGATCACGGTGCCCGGCGCTCCCGGCTGGTGGGCGTAGGAATGCGCCTCCCAGCTGTTGACCAGGACGGCCGTGTCGTCGCGCAAGGGGTGGCATCGCTCGCGCACCGCGAACTGCGTGTCGGCGCCCGACGCCTTGATCAGCACATGGCAATGGGGGTGCGCGTGGTGGATCAGCGCGTGGTCCATGTCCAGCAGCGCGACGCGACCGAAGGCGCCCTGGTGAATCCGCATGGCCTTCGACATGATGCGCGATCCTCGTTCTGTTCGTCCCCCATGGTGCGGGAACGTCTGCCGATGGAAACAGTGTGACGGGCGGGGGCCCGGCAAAAAAAGCGGCCGATCCGGCCTTCTGGGACTCCGGATCGGCACGAGTTGGGACGTGACTCGGTGTGGCCGGCCGGAGCTAGCCGATCGCGGTGCGCCAGGACGCGCCGGGATCGACCAGCCGGTCCAGATCCACGCTGTCCTCGCCGGGCACGCGGATGCGCTTGAACTTCATCTCCGGCGCGTCGACCGGGATGGTCGCGTCGATGCCCCATTTGGCGCCCAGCCCGTCCGCCGTGGACGGGTCGAGCTTGGAGCACTGGCTGTCGCCGATGACCACGAGGTCCCGGTCGGCCTGGAAGCGCGTGGCAACGGCCCATTCGACTTCGCGCGTGTTGTGGATGTCCACGTCGGTGTCGACGACGACCACATGCTTGATGTCGTAATGGGCGGCGAAGGCGCCGAGCAGCACGTTTTTGGCTTCGCCGTCCTGCGTTTTCCTCAGCTTCACCACCAGATGGTAGCGTCCGACGCCGCCCAGCGACAGGTGCACGTCCTGCACGCCGGGGAAGTTGCGCTGGAGGGAGGCGAGGATGGTCGCCTCGCGCGGGATGGCGCCCAGCAGAAGATGCTCCAGCCCGCCGCCGACGATGGTGTGGAAGATCGGACGAACCCGGTGGGTCACCGCGTCCACCTGGATCACATGGCGGTCGGCACGCTCGCCGTAATACTGCGGAAACTCGCCGAACGGCCCCTCGGCCTCGCGGACGCGGGGCAGCAGGCGGCCCTCGATCACGATCTCCGCCTGGGCCGGCACGCGAACTCCGTTGGTCAGGCAGCGCACGACCTCCAGCGGCTCGCCGCGCAGCGCGCCGGCGATCTCCAGCTCGTCCTGGCCGACCGGCACGATCGCCTGGGAGGCCAGCAGCGTGGCCGGATCGACGCCGATGACCAGCGCGATCTCCAACGCCTCCCCCTTGGCCTCGGCCTTGCGGTAGAAATGGTCGGTGTGGCGCGGCAGCAGCAGGATGCCGATGCGGTCCGGCCCGTTGATCTGACAGCGGTGGATCGAGACGTTCTGGACGCCGGTCTCCGGATCGCGTGCGATGGTCAGGCCGGCGGAGATGTAGGGGCCGCTGTCGTGCTCGTTGTGGGTCGGGATGGGCAGCAGCCGGGTCAGGTCGATGGGGCCGCGATGGACGACCTCCTGCGCCGGGGCGTTCGTGATCTCGCGCCAGGGGAGCGGCGCGTCGGCGGCCTTGCGGACGTGGGCGATCAGCGCGTCCCCGGAGACGCCCAGTGCCTCGGCCATCCAGGCGCGGTCGGACACGAGGCCGGACACGACCGCCCCCGGATGACCGTCCGGATGGGGGAACATGGTGGCGGTGGAGCCGTCCAGGCGTTTGGCGGCGGCGGCCAGCTCATGGACCAGCCCGACACCGGGGCGCATCACCGTCAGGCGGTTGGTCTCCGCCAGCCGGTCGAGCCAGCCGCGCAGGCCGAAGGCCTTGCTGCGCGGCTCCTGGGAATGGATGCGTTCGATGATGTGCGCGCTCATGGCGTTTGTGCCCTGCTGGAAGAGTTTCAAGGACGCGGCGGGGCCACGCGGGGGGCCGGGGACCGTATGTTTTCCCCGGCCCGCACCGTCAGGCGGTGTCCCGCATGGCCCGGCCCGAGGTCATCAGGCGCGGCAGGTGGCTGATGCTCATCACGATCAGCGGGATGACCAGTGCGATGTAGGCGTTGTCGATGCCGTAGGGATCACCGGCCATGTACCAGCCGATGGTCAGGAACAGCGACAGCACGATGCTGGTCACCGCTCCCTTGGGGCTGCCGAAGGTCGGCGCGTAGAAGATGAAGAGGACCAGCACCGCCAGGGTCAGGCGCAGCGACTTGGCCAGGAAGGTCACCTTCAGGACGTCCGGCGCGAAGATGGCCAGCGGGATCGGCAGCAGGCCCACGACGATCGCGGCGATCCGAACGAACCGCAGGGACTGGCTGTCGCCCGTGTCCTTGCCGGTGATCGGCAGGTAGAAGTCCTTGTAGAGCAGCGTCGCCGTGCCGATGCTGATTGCGGAGATCGTGCCGAACAGCGAGGCGGCGAGGCCGGCGACGACGATCGCCGCCATCATGCTGTCCATCTGCGACACGATCATCGGGAAGGCTTGCAGCGAGTTGATCTTCGGGAACAGCACGGCCGCGCACATGCCGCAGATGGCCGCGGCGATGCCGAAGGGGATAAGCAGGATCGAGGTGTAGAAGCTGGCCCTCTGGGCCTTGCCGGAATCGCCGACCGTGCTGATCGCCTGGAGGACGTACTGGGTGGAGAAGACGGCGCCCGTTCCGGCCAGGACCCAGGCCAGGATCTGCGGCCAGCCGGCGTTGTCCACGGTGAACATGGCCGGCGGCAACTGGGCCCGAAGCTCCGACCAGCCGCCGACCTGGTTCAGCGCGAAGGCGGTGGCGACGATGATGCCGATGTACTTCACGACCGCGTGCATCACGTTCGTGTAGATGACCGAGCGCATCCCGCCCATGCCGACATAGAGCGCGGCGAACATACCGGTGAAGACGATGGCCAGCGACCGGTCGATCTTCAGCAGCCCGGCGAGTACCGCGCCGCCGCTGGCGTAGACCGACACGGCCACGATCTGCAGCGCGAAGATCATGATGATGCTGGTGGCGATCTTGGTGGGCGCGCCGTAGGTCCGGGACAGCGCGCCGGAGATAGTGTTCTCCCCCAGGTCCTTGAACTTCCGGGCGAACAGGAAGGCGTAGAGCACGAAGCCGATGCCCAGTGCCACGAGGTTCCACGCCGCCGAGATCCCCCATTTGTAGCTGGCCTGCGCGGTGCCGACGCTGGCGGTGGTCCCGATGAATTCCGACATCAGCAGGAATCCCACCAGGATGGCGGGATAGGTGGTGCCGCCGGACGTGAAGTTCTGGGCAGTGTTGGAGAAGCGGCGCGCGGCGTAGCTGACCACGCCCATCGCCACGATGTAGACGACAGCCAGGGACATGGCCGTCCAATTGGCTTCCATGCGGATACCCTCCCGGAGTTTGATGACGCCAGGCCCGTTGGTGAGGCTCTTGTTCAGGGCGTCGGTTGGTTATGGGTGATGATGGGGTGCGGCCGGTCCCCCGGCGGCGCCCGGAGCAGCGTCCAAGGCAGCGGCGCCCAGGGTGACACCCAGTGCGGCGCCGCCGCTCTGGGCGAGCGCCACCCGCAGTTCCTCGGTGAAGAGGCGCACGACATGGTCGACGCCATCCTCCCCGGCCGCGGCGTAGGCCATCAGGAAGGCGCGTCCCGCGAAGGCGGAGACGGCGCCCCGGCCAAGGACGCGCAGCAGGTCGAGGCCCGAGGAGATGGAGCCGTCGACGAGAACCGTGGCCCGTCCGCCGACCCGCTCGACGATCGCGGGCAAGGCGCTGGCGGTGGCCGGGGCGGCGTCGAACTGGCGTCCGCCATGGTTCGACACCAGGATTCCGTCGACGCCCAGCGCGACGGCCGTCTCGGCGTCGTCGGGATGCAGGATGCCCTTGACGATCAGCGGGCCGCTCCAGGCGTCGCGGAAGCGGGCCACCGACTCCCAGGTCAGCGGGCCGGTCATCTTCTGGAAGACGAAGCTCGCCAGATCGGCGGTGCTCGCGTCCGGCCCCAGATAGGCTTCGAAGTTGCGGAAGCGCGGCTGGCCCTTCCGCAGCATCGCCAGCGCCCAGCCGGGCGCCCGCGCCACGTCCCACGCGGTGCGCAGGGTGGGGCGGAAGGGCACGACCAGGCCGTTGCGCACGTCGCGCACCCGCTTGGAGCGCACCGGCACGTCCATGGTCAGGACCAGCGCGTGGGCGCCCGCGGCCTGGGCGCGCCGGATCAGGTCCAGCGACACCGCGTGGTCGTTCTCCGGCACGTTGTAGAGCTGGTACCAGAAGACGTCCGGAGCGATCGCCGCGATGCGCTCGATGGAGGTGTTGGCGACCGTGGACATCACGTAGGGGATGCGCGCCCGCTGCGCCGCCCGCGCGATGGACTCGTCGGCGTCCGGCCACAGCAGGCCGGCCAGCCCCATCGGGGCCACCCCGACCGGCAGCGCGTAGCTGCGGCCGAACAGCGCCGTTTCCGTCGTCACCGGGCGGACGTCCAGCCCGTAGCGCGGCACGATCTCGATGGCGTCCAGCGCCCGGCGGTTGCGCGCCAGCCCGAGGTCGTCGTTCACCCCGCCGGCCACGAAATCATAGGCGAAGCGCGGCGTCCGCCGCCGGGCCTGCGCCGCGAGGTCGGCGACCGTCGGGAAGCGGCGGCGCAGGCGCGCGGCCTCCGTCGACAGCCCGCCGGTCCCCCAGCCGCCCGCCGGCTTCGCGGCGCCTGCCGGGGTTGCGGGGCTTGCCGGGGCGGCGGCGACCATAGCCTGGTCCCGGGCCGACATCAGTAGTCGCACAGAACGTTGACCAGCGCCTGGCGACGCTCGCCGGTCACCACCGCGACCGCGCGGCGCAGCGTCTCGCGCAGGTCCTCCGGCCGCTCGACGCGGAAGCCGGCGCCGCCGCTCGCCTCCACCAGCTTTTCGTAGGCGGGCGCCGGGCTGAGGTCTGCCAGCATGCGGCCGCCGTTGCGCGCGGCGACGCCGGTCTTGTACATCGCCATGGTGGCGTTGCGCACCGCGCCGTAGAGCTGGTTGTTGAAGATGATGGTCAGGACCGGCAGGTCGTGCGCCTCCGCGACCCAGTGGGAGGCGGTGGGATTGGCGAACATGTAGGCACCGTCGCCGAGCGTCGCGACGACCAGCCGGTCCGGGTTCGCGAGCTTCGCGCCCAACGCCGCCCCCAGGCCCCAGCCGAGGCCGCCGGCGGCACTCAGCCCGAAATAGCTGCCGCTCATGGTCTGCGGGCAATGCTCCAGTCGCAGGGGGTATTCGTTGACGATCAGCGCGCCGGGACCGACCGCCTCGGCGATGCAGGCGCTCAGCCATTCCGGGCCGATGGCGGAGCCCGGCGGAACGGCGTCCGGCGTCAGACGCTTGGCGGCCAGAGCGCGCGACTGGGTACGCAGGACGGCCCCGCGGGCGGCGATCCGCCCCTCGTCGAGGGCGTCATGGCCGGTCAGGCGCCGTTCGACCGCGTCGAGGACCGTTGCGGCGTCGCCGGTGATGCCGAGATCCGTCGGGAAGCTGCGCATCGGGTAGCGGGTGAAGGACGGGTCTTCGCCGATCTGCACGATGCGGCAGCCGTCCGGCGGCGATTCGAGGTTCGGTATCCAGGGAACGTCGGCCTCCAGTGCGATGACGAGATCGGCCCTGGCGAGCAGTTCGCCCGGCTGGAAGCCAAGGTTCATCGGGTGGTCGGCCGCGATGTTCAGGAAGCGCGGATGGAAGGACACCACCGGGATCGCGAAGCGCTCCGCCACGCGGGCCAGCGCGTCGAAGCCCGCCTTGGTGCGCCCGGCGCCCTGGGTGATGATGAGCGGGCGTTCGGCCGTGGCGATCCAGTCGGCCAGTCGGCGGATGTCGTCCGGCTGCGGGTGGGGCACCGCCGGCGCCGGCCGGCGGCCGCTGTCAGGACGGGAGACGCGGATGGGGTCGGCCAGCACATCGCGCGGCAGGGTGGCGTAGACGGGGCCGCGCGGCGAGGTCATCGCCACCTGATAGGCCCGCGCGACCAGATCGGCGGCCTGCTCCGGCAGATGCAGCTCGTAATCCCACTTCACCGCTTCGCGCAGCATGCCGCCCTGGTCGAACATCTCCTGCGCCCAGTGGATGTAGCGGGTGCGCGTGCCGTGCCGGCCGGTCTCGCTGTAGGGGGAGCGGCCGGCGAACAGCAGGACCGGCGTCTCGTCGCGGCTGGCGTTGAGCACCGCGTTGACCGTGTTGGCCGTCCCGACATTCACGTGCACCATCACCGCCTGCGGCCGGCCTGTCGTCATGTAGACGCCGTGGGCCATTGAAACGGCGACGTTCTCGTGCGGGATCACCATGGGGCGGGGAACCTCCGCGCCGTGCTCCGCCGCGCGGGCAAAGGCCTCGGCGATCGGCGGAAAATCGGTTCCGCCATTCGCGAAAAAGTAGTCGACCCCACAGGCGGACAGTTGACGCAGGAATAGGTCCGAAGCGGACTCGTCATGACGTTCTTGTGCTTCGGTCGTCTGCTTCTGTTCGATCAACGTCGTCACTCCCTCGACTGCCGTGGTTCATCGACCGGCTTGGCTTAGTTCGTTCATAAAACGCTTGGTGGCGCCAATTAATCAAATAACTTCGAGTCATCGGAACGATCATGGAAATTGATGGAAGAGCCTTGGGATGCGCATGCCAGCCTCATGACCGGTCCGCCCACCGGCCGCCCGGTGTGAAGATCAGTTATGGAGGTGAAGCCAGCCATCAGTGATGGTGATTGCGGGCATTAGCAATCACTATTAGTGATCATTGCGCGGAGCTTCCATAATGGGTCTACGAGTGGTTTGCGTCGTGAGGAAAGTGACTGATGGATAGGGCTCCGAACGCCTCCGCCTGGAGGGAAGCCGGTGATGGGGACAGCGAGCGGCGGGCCGCCGCTCGGCAACGTCTGATCGTCGGAATTTCCGGCGCTTCGGGCGTGATCTACGGAATACGCATGCTGCAGACCCTACGGCTGCTGGAAGTGGAGACCCATCTCGTGATGTCGCGGTCGGCGGAGATCACCGCGGCGATGGAGACGGGCTGGAAGATCGCCGACATCCGGGCGCTGGCGTCCGTCGCCCACCCGATCGACGACATCGCGGCGTCGATCTCCTCGGGGTCTTTCCGCACCATGGGCATGGTGGTGGCTCCCTGCTCCATGCGCAGCATGTCGGAAATCGCTTGCGGCACCACGACGAGCCTGCTGAGCCGGGCCGCCGACGTCGTGCTGAAGGAACGGCGGCGGCTGGTCCTGATGGTGCGTGAGACGCCGCTGCATCTGGGACATCTGCGCACAATGACCACCCTGTCCGAGATGGGGGCGATCCTGGCCCCGCCGGTCCCGGCCTTCTACGCCAAGCCGGCGGATCTGGACGACATGATCGACCACACGGTCGGCCGGGTGCTGGACCTCTTCGACTTGGACAGCGGGAAGGTTCGCCGCTGGGGCGAAACGGCCCGGCGCTCCGGCCGCTCCCCCTCTGATCGCTCGCCGGAGCGGGCCCCCGAGCCGTCCGACAATTCCATGGTAGAAACCTGACGGAATCACGGCGCGGTGCCGCCTCGGCGCCCTTCGACCTTGCGAGATCGCCATGGACCTGCGGCAACTCCAGTATTTCGTCTGCCTGTTCGAGGAGGGGAACGTGACGCGCGCCGCCCGGCGATTGAACGTGGTGCAGCCGGCGCTCAGCATGCAAATCGCCAAGCTGGAGGCGGAGCTGAGCGAAAAGCTGTTCGAACGCAGTTCGCAGGGCATGATCCCGACCGCCGCCGGGCGGACCATGTACCGCCTGTTCCTGCCGATCCTGCGAGACATCGCCGCGGCGAAGCAGGAGATCAGCAACCTTTCGGGCCGGATTTCCGGTCAGGTCGCCATCGGGCTGATCGCGTCGGTCACCCAGTCGGCGCTGTCGCAGACGGTCGAGCGGTTCACAAGCCAGTACCCCAGCGTAGAGCTGAACGTGACCGAAGGCTACACCGCCAACTTCGTGGAGCAGGTCACCACCGGGCAGTTGGACATCGCGCTGATCAACCGTTCCCGCAAGAAGCTGGCGCTCGTCACCGAGGACATCCTGAACGAGGAGATGGTGCTGGTCAGCGGCACCGCCCAGGGCCCACCGATCGTCGAGCCGGTGCGGCTGGCCGACCTGTCCCGCTACCGCCTCGTGATCCCGTCCAAGCGCCACGGCCTGCGTGCCGTGCTGGAGCAGGAGATGGAAGCCCAGGGCATCGATCTGAAGCCGAAGCTGGAGATCGATTCGCTGATTTCCATCGCCGAACTGGTCGCGCGCACGGACTGGGTGACCGTTCTGCCCAGCATCGGCGTCCATCGCGGCTTGGCTGACGGCACCCTGCGGGCGCACCGGATCGTCGACCCGGCCATCGCGCGCACGCTCGCCTGGATACACAATCCGCGGCGCCCGCTCAGCCTCGCCGCCGTTCGCTTCATGGAGATCATGAATGAGCGGCTTCTGGAGGCCGCGCGATCGACCTCATCGGTGACGGCGGACCATCACGCCAAATGATCCCTTTGATTAGAATAGACTATTTGCCTGCCTGACCAGCCCCGGGATTAGCTGGCGGCCACGCCCGCCCGGTGCCGCGCCACGGCCGCCCAACGACAATGGAGGAAACAGACATGACCATTCCCGACAGCCATCGATCGACCGGCCGCCTCGTGACCGGACAATGGATCGGCGGCGTGTGGATTCCCGGCCAGCGGCAGGCGGCCAGCCTCAATCCCATGGACGGCAGCGCCGTCGGGACCTTCGCCGACGGTGGACGGGACGAGGCGGACGCCGCCATCGCCGCGGCCAGCACCGCCTTCGAGCGGACGGAGTGGGCGCAGAGTCCGCGCCTGCGCCAGACCGTCCTGCTGGACTGGGCGCGCAATCTGGAGGCGCAGGCCGAGGGTCTCGCCCGCCTGCTGACCCTGGAGAACGGCAAGGTCCTGGCCCAGTCGCGCGGCGAGATCGCCGGGGCCATTTCGGAGATCCGCTACTACGGCGGCCTCGCCCGGCACATCCCCGGCCATGTGCTGGAGGTCGAGCCCGGCGTGTTCTCCACCATGCTGCGCGAACCCGCCGGCGTGGCCGCGCTGATCATTCCCTGGAACGCGCCGGCCGTCCTGCTCGCCCGCGCCATCGGGCCGGCGCTCGCCTGCGGCTGCACCGTCGTGGTCAAGCCGGCGGCGCAAACGACGCTGTTGACCGCCGCCTTCCTGCGCGCCCTGTCCGAGGTGCCGGGGCTGCCGCCCGGCGTGTGCAACATGGTCAGCGAAACCGGCCATGCCGCGTCCGCCCGGCTGGTCGAGTCTCCCCTGGTGGACGTGCTGAGCTTCACCGGATCGACCGCGACCGGCAAGCGGATCATGGCCACCGCCGCCGAGACCATGAAGAAGCTGTCGCTGGAGTTGGGCGGAAAGAGCTGCTGCGTGGTCTTCCCCGACGCCGACATCGCCGACACGGCGGGGCGCATCGCCGCCGCCGCCACCATCATCTCCGGCCAGCAATGCACCGCCGCGCGCCGGGTGCTGGTCCACGGCTCCATCCATGACGCCATGAAGGAGCGGCTGCGCGCAGCGCTGGCCGCCATCGCCGTCGGCGACGGCATGAACCCGGCCATCGGCATGGGTCCGCTGATCGACACAGCGGCGCGCGCCCAGGTTCAGGGACAGGCGGAGCGCGCCTTCGACCTGTGCGACGAGGTGATCCTGCGCGGCGGAGTCCCGGACGACCTGCCGGCGGCGGGCGCCTTCTTCACCCCATCGCTGGTCGCGCATGGCGACGCCTCCGCCTTCTTCTGCCAGGAGGAAATCTTCGGCCCGTTCCTGGTGCTGGAACGTTTCGAGTCCGAGGCTGAGGCGGTGGCGAAGGCGAACCACACGGTGTTCGGGCTGTCGGCCAGCGTCTGGACGAGGGATGGCGCCCGCGCGTTGCGCATCGCCCGCGCGCTGCGCAACGGCACCGTCTGGATCAATGACCACAATCGGCTGTTCGCCGAAGCGGAGACCGGCGGCTACCGCCAGAGCGGACTGGGGCGGCTGCATGGCTATGACGCTTTTTCCGATTTCACCGAACTCAAGCACATTTGCCAGACCACCGGCCGTGTGGCGTAATGAACTGAGCAGATAGTCCCTGTTCTCACGACGCCATGTCCCCTTGATCGGTTCACCGCCCCTCCCATATACCATCTCACTGGATGGTAATGGGATGGCGCAGGGATGTCCAACAACGCACTCGATCCGAAGCCGAAGTCCGGCGACAGCGAAAAGATCACAATCAACCTGGGCTACATCGACCTCGGTCACATCGATCTGCTGGTGCAGGAAGGATTCTACGCGAATCGCACGGACCTCATCCGCACCGCCATCCGCAACCAGATCGACCGCCATGGAGACGCCTTGCGGCAGGCGGTGACGCGCAAGAGCGTTGACCTCGGCCTGCGTCACTACACCCGCGACGACCTTGAAGCGGCTCGGGAGGCCGGGCAGATGCTCGATATCCGCGTCCTCGGGCTGGCCACCATCGCCCAGGACGTCACCCCCGAACTCGCCCGCGCCACCATCGCCTCGGTCGCCGTGCTGGGGGCGCTGCATGCCAGCAGCGCCGTCAAGGCGGCTCTCGCGGACCGCATGCGCTAAGGGCGCATTCCTGAAAGACGACGGACCGGGCTTTTCTGCATGCCCTGTCCGAACCCAGAAAGCTCCCGACATGAACAACCGTGTCCCCGCCGGAATGGCCGAGGCGTTGCGCCTCACCCAGGCCGGCGACCTCACCGGGGCGACCGCTCACATCCAACGCCTCCTGCGGGGTGCCGCGCCGGTGCCGCCCGGCGCCGACCCAACCATCATCGATGTCGAGCCGGTCACGGTGAACGCCGCACCGGACACGCCGGACCCGGCGCCGGCGCACCGTAGCACGGCGTTCAAACCCGCCGGCGCGTTTGTCGGCCGCTTCCATCCCGGACCGCGGGCGGGCCTGGGCGAGACCCTGCGCGGCCTTGCCGCCCGTGCCATGCCGGCTGGCACCGGTTTTGGGGTGAACAGGGCCGCCCGTCCCGCCGCCGACCCATTGCCGGACGGCGCTGCGTTCACGACGGCGTCCTTCAGGAACAAGGCCGGCACGCGCTCCTACAAGCTCTATGTTCCCGCCAGCCACCATGATGGCCAGCCGCGTCCCCTGCTGGTAATGCTGCACGGCTGCACCCAGTCGCCGGACGATTTTGCCGCCGGCACCCGCATGAACGCGCTGGCGGAGGAGCATGGCTGTCTGGTCGTCTACCCGGCACAGCCTTCCTCGGCCAACGCCCAGAAGTGCTGGAACTGGTTCAACCCGGTCGACCAGCGGCGCGGCGAGGGAGAGCCCTCGCTGATCGCGGGAATCACCCGGCAGGTCATGCGCGACCACGCTGTCGACGCGGACCGCGTCTTTGTCGCGGGCCTCTCGGCCGGCGGGGCGGCGGCGGCCATCATGGGGGCCGCGTATCCCGATCTCTACGCCGCCGTCGGGGTGCATTCCGGCCTTCCCCGAGGTGCAGCCTCTGACCTTCCCTCCGCATTCATCGCCATGCGCCAGGGCGGGGGACCGGTGGAAGCGCAATCCGGCCCGGCCGTGCCGACGATCGTCTTTCACGGCGACCGGGATACCACGGTTCACCCACGCAACGGCGATGACGTCGCCGCGCAATCCAAGATGGGAGCGGTGGGCCTGCGGGCGGCGGTGGAAGACGGCCAAGTGCCAGGCGGGCACGGTTACAGCCGCCGCATCCACATTGATGCCTCCGGTCATGTGCTGTGCGAGCAGTGGACGATCCAAGGCGCAGGGCACGCCTGGGCGGGAGGCAGCCCAGCCGGTTCCTATACCGACCCGCGGGGGCCGGACGCCTCACGGGAGATGCTGCGCTTCTTCCTCGCCAACCCGCGGCGTCCTCGGTCCGCGCTGTAACGGCCGCCGGCAAAAACCTTCTATGGCATGCCGGGCTGCGGCAGGCGGTCGACCTGCTCGCGGAGACCGGCATCGAGCACGTGGCGGACCGGGTCCTCGACAAGCAGCCGGTGCCCATCCGCACCCGCTCCGGTCCGCTGGTCTCGATCCCCTACACGGTGGAGATCAACGACGTGGTCACGAGCGCCGTCCCGCAGCAACCGCCACTTCGTGCTGGCGGTGTTCCTGGTCGGCTTCGCGGTGGTCTGGCGCGGTGCATTCGCCCTTCGGCCAGGTGCTGAAGGCGATCCGCGAGAACGAGCCGCGCGCCGTGTCGCTCGGCTACCGGACGGAGCGCTACAAGCTGCTGGCCTTCGTGCTGTCGGCGAGCCTCGCCGGTCTGGACGGCGGGACCAAGGCGCTGGTCTTCCAACTCGCTTCGCTGACCGAGGTGACGTGGCAAATGTCCGGCGAGGTGGTGCTGATGACCCTGCTCGGCGGCATGGGCACGCTGCTCGGCCCGGTGGTGGGAGCGGCGCTGGTGGTGACGCTGGAAAGCCACCTCGCCTCGACCAGCCTGCCGGTGCCGGTGGTGAACGGTGCGATCTTCGTGGTCTGCGTGCTCGTCTTCCGTCGCGGCATCGTGGGGGAACTGCTGCACCGCCTGCCGGGGAAGGGGGAACGCTGATGTTCCGCCACAACTGACGGCAATTGCCGCCGTACCCACCAGATGCCTGACGCGCTGTTGGGTGCGGTGGCGTCGGCGGCTTCGGATAGACCCTCAGCCGGCGGCGTCGATCCGCTCCGCCAGCAGCGCGAGGTGTCCGACCACGGCCTCCTGAAAACGCAGGGATTCGGTCAGGACCAGCTCGTCGGTCGCCTGGGCCGCCACGTCGCCGAAGGCTTCGGCGAGCCGTTCGGAGGCGGCGACCGCCGCGCGCAGGCAGGCGGCTGCAGTGTCGGGATGGGCGGCCTGCGACGCCGCCGCGTCGGAGCCGGAGGGGATCAGCGACCGCTCCTCTCCGGCAATGCGGGTCAGCAGCGCGGCACCGTCCCCGTCGCCCAGGGCCAGCAGGCGCCCCGCCAGCGCGCCGTGCTCGGCGGCGGTGGCGGACAGCAGGGCGACGGCCAGCCGTTCCAGCTCCGCGGGCGTGTCCGCGCGGGTCGGTTTGTGCTCCGCCCGGCCCCGTTCGCGGCGATAGGCCTTGCGGCGCTCGCGGCGGAGCAGGGCGGCGTGGCGCAGCTCCTCGCGGGCCAGCGCCTCGGCGTGGGTGCGGATCGGCTCGTCCGGGGCGCTGGCGGCGATGTAGCTGTAGAAGGCGAAGGCGCGCTGCTCGTTGACCACCGCCAGCGACAGCGCCTGATAGGGCGTCAGCCGCGTGCGCTCGGTCAGCTCCTCCCAGGAGGCGGCAAGTTCCGGCGGCAGGCGCCAGAGGAAGGCCGGCGCGTCGGGGGCGGGGCGGCCGAGGCGGTGCGCCCAGCCGTCCACCGCCTGGACATGGTCCTGCTCCTCCGCGATCAGGGCGCGGAAGGTGAGGGCGGTGTCGGTCTCTCTGCGCCGGTCCATCAGGGCCGCCAACTGGGTGTAGCGGCGCACCGCCTCCTGCTCCAGCGCCAGCGCGATGCCCAGAAGCTCGTCCAGCGAGCGGACCCCACCCTGTGGTTCGTGGCGCAGCAACGGCATGGAAACCCCCGGTCGCGAGTGAACTTCGCCTAAAATGCAATCGATATTCCCGCCCGATCAGCAATCGTACGGACCCTGGGGAGGAGGATAACCCCGCTTCATTTTTCCGCGACTTGACGATGGTCAAGAACAGCGGCCCGAACCTGCGGTCTCATGGGCGCGTCACCGGGCCATGCGGCCCCTTGATCAAGATCAAGACTTCAAGGCAAGGGCGATGGTTGCGGACTTCTTGCGGAGAACACGCGCGCTGGTGGTGGGGCTGCTGATCCTGCTGGCCGGGTTCGGCACGGCGGACGCCGCCGAGACGCTGCTGGCGCGGTATCTCGGCGCGGTGCAGCCGGGCGATCTCGCCGCCGGGGCGGACCGCTTCGGCGCCCCCCTGCCGAACGCGCCGCTGGTTCCCGTCTACAAGGGCGACACGCTGGTCGGCCACGCCTTCCTGACCTCCGACTTCGTGAACACGACCGGCTATTCGGGCCGTCCGATCCATGTGATGGTCGGGCTGGCGCCGGACGGCACGGTGACCGGGGCGAAGCTGGTGGACCATCACGAGCCCATCGTCCTGATCGGCATCCCGCCCGCCAAGGTCAACGCCTTCATCGACGGCTACGTCGGCAAGAACGTGTTGACCCTGGCCTCGCAGAGCGCGTCCAGCCCGCCGGTGGACATCGTGTCCGGCGCCACCGTGACGGTGATGGTGATCGGCGATTCGATCATCCGTTCCGGCAAGAAGGTGTTGCAGGCGCTGGGCGCGCCGGGGGCGGCGGAGGCCGCGCCGACGGTGACCCGCAGCCTCGACCTGTCCAAGACCGGAGTTGAGGCCAAGGATCGGGAAGATTGGGCCACGCTGGTCGGCGACGGTTCCGTGCGCCGCCTGACGCTGACGGTGGGCGAGGTGAACGCCGCCTTCGAGCGCACCGGCAAGGCCGAGGCCGCCGCCCGTCCCGAGGCCGGCGACCCGAACGACAGCTTCATCGACCTCTACGCCGCCCTCGCCACCATTCCCGCCGTCGGCCGCTCCCTGCTGGGCGACGCGGAGTACGAGGCGCTGGTGCAGCGGCTGAAGCCGGGCCAGCACGCCATCGTCGTGGCGGGGCAGGGGCGCTATTCCTTCAAGGGCTCGGGCTATGTGCGCGGCGGCATCTTCGACCGGTTCGAGCTGGTCCAGCACGAGGGCGCCATCCGCTTCCGCGACCGTCTGCACAAGCGCCTGGGCTCCCTGGCCGCGGCGGGCGCGCCGAATTTCCCCGAGATCGGCCTGTTCGTCATCCCCGAAGAGGTCGGCTTCAACCCCGCCGATCCGTGGCGCCTGCAGCTGCTGGTCCAGCGCGCGACCGCGGCGCTCGACAAGGCCTTCGTCACCTTCGACCTCGGCTACCAGCCGCCGGAGAAGTTCCTGAAGGTCGAGCCGGTGGCCGCCGCTCCCGCCGCCGCCGCCGCGACCGTGGCGCCGGTTCCCGCCGCCCTGGCGGAACAGGACGCCGCCGAGGAGATCCCGCTGTGGCGGCGCATCTGGGAGAACCGGCTGTTCGACGTCGCAATTCTGGCAAGCGCGATCCTGCTGCTGACCGGCATCTTCTTCTTCCAGGACCAGCTCGTGAAGCGCCCAGCCCTCTACGAGCGGGTGCGCACCGGGTTCCTGGTCTTCACGCTGGTCTGGCTCGGCTGGTACGCGACGGCGCAGCTGTCGGTGGTCAACGTGCTGACCTTCGCCAACGCGCTGCGCACCGACTTCCGCTGGGACTATTTCCTGATGGACCCGCTGGTGTTCATCCTGTGGTTCTCGGTCGCCGCGTCGCTGCTGTTCTGGGGGCGGGGCGCCTTCTGCGGCTGGCTGTGCCCGTTCGGCGCGCTGCAGGAGCTGGCGTCCAAGGCGGCCAAGAAGCTGGGCGTCCGCCAGATCGCCGTTCCCTTCGGGCTGCACCAGCGGCTGTGGCCGATCAAGTACATGATCTTCCTGCTGCTGTTCGGCCTGTCGCTGACCTCGCTGGCGACGGCGGAGAAGGCGGCGGAGGTCGAACCCTTCAAGACCGCGATCATCCTGCATTTCGTCCGCGACTGGTGGTTCGTCCTGTTCGCCGTGGCCCTGATCGCCGCCGGCCTGTTCATCGAGCGCTTCTTCTGCCGCTACCTGTGCCCGCTGGGTGCTGCGCTCGCCATCCCCGGCCGGATGCGGATGTTCGACTGGCTGCGCCGCTACAAGGAATGCGGCAACCCGTGCCGGCGCTGCGCCAACGAGTGCCCGGTCCAGGCAATCCATCCCGACGGCTCGATCAACCCCAACGAATGCATCCAGTGCCTCCACTGCCAGGTGCTCTACCACCACGACCGCAAATGCCCGGTCATGATCCAGAAGCGCCTGAAGCGGGAGCGCCGCGACGCTTCCCAATCCACCGGCCAATCCACCGGCACGGTTGCCGAGGCCAAGCCCCGCGCCGCCGTGCTGACCACCGATCCCGCCACCGGGCACCTGTCCGCCCGGCCGGAAGGACTTTGACCCACCAGGTCGAAACAAGAGCCCCGTAAGGGGACATCGAAGGAGTTCATCCATGTCGGACACAAAAGCGTCGAACATCAAGGTTGAGCGGACGGGCGTGAACCGCCGCGATCTTCTCGGTGGCACCGCCAAGGCGGCGGCGCTGGCCGGAATCGCCGGCGCGGTGGCCGGCGGCACGGCGGGCGGTGCGCTGTTCGGCGCCGGACCGGCCGCAGCCGCGGGGTCGGGCAACCAGAAGTACGAGGTCAAGCCGGGCGATCTCGACGAATATTACGTCTTCCATTCCGGCGGCCAGTCGGGCGAGCTGCGCATCCTCGGCCTGCCCAGCATGCGCGAGCTGCACCGCATCCCGGTGTTCAACCGTTGCAGCGCCTCCGGCTGGGGCCTGACCAACGAGAGCCGGAAGATCCTGACCGAGGGTCTGACCGAGGAGAACCGGAAGTATCTGGCGAACCACGGCGGCACCTGGCTGAACGGCGATCTGCACCACCCGCACATGTCCTTCACCGATGGCACCTACGACGGGCGCTACATCTTCGTGAACGACAAGGCGAACACCCGCGTCGCCCGCATCCGCTGCGACATCATGAAGGTCGATAAGATCATCGACATTCCGAACGTCTCGGCGATCCACGGCCTGCGCCTGCAGAAGTACCCCCGCACCGGCTACGTCTTCGCGAACGCCGAGCAGCTCGTGCCGATGCCGAACGACGGCAAGAACCTCGACCCGAAGAACTACCGGACGCACTTCTCGGCCATCGACGGCGACAGCATGACGGTATCGTGGCAGGTCCGGGTGGACGGCAACCTCGACAACACCGAGGCGGACTACCAGGGCAAATACGCCTTCTCGACCTGCTACAACTCCGAAGGCGGCGTGACCACCGCGGAGATGACGGCGAACGAGCAGGATTGGATCGTCGTCTTCAACATCAAGCGCATCGAAGAGGCGGTGAAGGCCGGCAAGGTCGAGGTGATGCACGGCGTCCCGGTGGTGGATGGCCGTCACGGCTCGCCCTTTACCCGGTACATCCCGATTCCCAACAGCCCGCACGGCGTCAACGCCGCCCCCGACGGCATCCACGTCACCATCAACGGCAAGCTGTCGCCGACGGTGTCGGTGATGGACGTCCGCCTGCTCGACGACCTGTTCGAGGACAAGATCAAGCCGCGGGACGTCATCGTGGCAGAGCCGCAGCTGGGCCTCGGGCCTCTGCACACCGCCTATGACGGGCGCGGCAACGGCTACACCACGCTGTTCCTCGACAGCCAGATCGTGAAGTGGAACATCGACAAGGCCAAGCGCGCCTACAAGGGCGAGAAGGTCGATCCAATCATCCAGAAGCTGGACGTGCACTACCAGCCGGGCCACACCCACTCCTCCATGGGCCAGACCAAGGACGCCGATGGCAAGTGGCTGATGGTCCTGAACAAGTTCTCCAAGGACCGCTTCCTCAACGTCGGTCCGAGCAAGCCGGAGAACGACCAGCTCATCGACATCTCGGGCGACGAGATGAAGCTGGTGCACGACGGCCCGACCTACGCCGAGCCGCACGACACGCTGATCGTCCACCGTTCCAAGCTGAACCCGAAGAGCGTCTTCACCCGCGACGACCCGATGTGGGAGGAGGCCCGCCAGCAGGCGAAGAAGGACGGCGTCAACCTGGACGACGACGCCAAGGTCATTCGCGAGGGCAACAAGGTCCGCGTCTACATGTGGCAGCGCGCTCCGGCCTACGGGCTTGAGGAGTTCACGGTCAAGCAGGGCGACGAGGTGACGCTCTACATCTCCAACATGGACGATGTGGACGATCTGACCCACGGCTTCACCCTGTCCAACCACGGCATCGCCATGGAGATCGGGCCGCAGCAGACCAGCTCGGTCACCTTCATCGCCGAGCGTCCGGGCGTGCACTGGTACTATTGCCAGTGGTTCTGCCACGCCCTGCACATGGAGATGGGCGGCCGCATGATCGTCGAGCCGCGCGCCACCTGAGGCACCGATTGCCCCCACCCTGACCCTCCCCCGCTGACGCAGGGGAGGGGAATCTGGCCCTCCCCTGCGAAGCGGGGGAGGGAGGGACCCGCGAAGCGGGAGGGTGGGGGCAACAGCCCTGGACCAGGACTTATCCGATGCCCCATCACTCCCCATTCCCCCTCTTCGCCGCGGCGTTCGTCCTCGCCGCCGGGACGGCCTGCGCCGCCACGGTGACGGTGGCGCCGGGGGGGCTGGACGGCGCGCTCGCCGCGGCGGCGCCCGGCGACACGCTCGTCCTTGCCCCCGGCACGCACCCCGGTCCGGTCGTGGTCCGCAAGCCGGTCACGCTGCTCGGCGAGCCGGGCGCCGTCATCGACGGGGGCGGGGAGGGGAACGCCGTGACGGTCTTCGCTTCCGACGTGACCGTGCGCGGCATCGAGGTCCGCAATTCCGGCCTCAGCCTGTCCGAGCAGAACACCGGAATCTTCCTGGGCAAGGAGGCGCACCGCGGGGTGATCGAGGGCAACCGGCTGCGCGACAACCTGATCGGCGTCTATGTCTGGGGCGCCCACGATGTGATGGTCCAGCGCAACGACGTCATCGGGCGCACGGACCTGCGCCTGTCCGAACGCGGCAACGGCATCCAGCTGTGGAACGCGCCGGGCACGCAGGTGGTGGACAACCACGTCCAGGACGGGCGGGACGGCATCTTCACCACGACGTCGAAGAAGAACCTGTTCGCTCGCAACCGGTTCGAGCGGGTGCGCTTCGCCGTCCATTACATGTACACGAATGATTCCGAGGTGTCGGACAACCTGTCGGTCGGCAACCATGTCGGCTACGCGATCATGTATTCCAACAACCTCGTGATCCGGAACAACCGCTCGCAGGGCGACCGGGAGCACGGGCTGCTGCTGAACTACGCCAACAGCGCGCTCATCGAGGGCAACGTGATCGACGGCCACCTGTCGCCCGAGCAGGCGGCGCCGGTGGAAGTGGTGGCCGACAAGGACATGCCGGTGGCGACCGACGGCCCCGTGGAGGGCCAGCGCACCGGCACCTGGAAATGCGTCTTCATCTACAACGCCAACAAGAACCGCTTCACCGGCAACCGGTTCGAGGGCTGCGAGATCGGCGTGCACTTCACCGCCGGGTCCGAGCGCAACACGCTGACCGGCAACGCCTTCATCGGCAACCGCACCCAGGTCAAGTATGTCGGCACGCGCCACCTCGACTGGTCGGAGAAGGGGCGCGGCAACTACTGGTCCGACAACGCGGCGTTCGACCTGAACGGCGACGGCGTCGCCGACGAGGCCTACCGCCCCAACGACGTCGTCGACCGCGTGATGTGGGCCTATCCGGCGGCGAAGCTGCTGATGAACAGCCCCGGCGTGCAGGTGATCCGCTGGGCGCAGAAGCAGTTCCCGGCGCTGCACCCCGGCGGCGTGATCGACAGCGCCCCTCTGATGAGCCCGCCGCCGCCTCCGGCGCTGCGCCAAACGGCGGAAAGGAACGCCCAATGACCGACACACCGACCATCCGCGTGGAGGGAGTCTCCAAACGCTACGGCGACGCCTTCGCCGTGCGCGAGGTGGATCTGGACCTCGCCGCCGGAGAATGCGTGGCCATGGTCGGCCACAACGGCGCCGGCAAGAGCTCGCTGATCAAGCTGATGCTCGGGTTGACCACGCCGACCGCCGGCGGCATCCGCGTGCTGGGCGGCGACCCGGCGAGTGCGGCCGCCTCGCACATCCGCCGGCAGGTCGGCTTCCTGCCGGAAAGCGTCGCCTTCCACCCCAGCATGACGGGGCGGGAGACGCTGGACTTCTACGCCCGGCTGAAGCGCGTGCCGCGCGACGGCAACGACGCGCTGTTCGAGCGGGTGGGTCTGGAGCCCGACGCGGTGAAGCGCCGCGTCGGCACCTATTCGAAGGGCATGCGGCAGCGGCTGGCGCTGGCCCAGGCGCTGCTCGGCGGGCCGAAAGTGCTGTTCCTCGACGAGCCGACGACCGGCCTCGACCCGGCGCTGCGCCAGAGCTTCTACGAGATCGTGCGGGACCTGCGCGACGCCGGAACCACCGTCCTGCTGTGCAGCCACGCCCTGACCGAGCTGGAGGGGCAGGCCGACCGCGTCGTGGTGATGAACCGCGGCCGCAAGGTCGCCGACGGCTCGCTCGCCACGCTGCGCGGGCTGGCCCAGCTGCCGGTGCGCATCCGCCTAACCCTGCCGTCCGGGGAGGTCGTGGAGACGGCCTGCGCCAACGACGACAAGGTGGCGACGCTCCGCCAGATCGCCTGCGAAGGCCCGGAGCTCGCCGACATCGAGGTCGTCCAGCCGAGCCTGGACGAGATGTACGCCCACTTCCTGCGCCGGGAGGCTGCGGAATGAACACGCTTCTGACGATCGCCGCCAAGGAGGTGCGCGACGGCCTGCGCAACCGCTGGGTCGTCGCCACCACGCTGCTGATGGCGGCGCTGGCGCTGACGCTGAGCTTCCTGGGGGCCGCCCCGACCGGCACGGTCGGCGTCGGCCGGGTGGAGGTGACCATCGTCAGCCTGTCCAGCCTGACCATCTTCCTTCTGCCGCTGATCGCGCTGCTGCTGTCCTTCGACGCGGTGGTGGGCGAGATCGACCGCGGCACCATGACCCTGCTGCTGTCCTACCCGGTGGCGCGCTGGCAGGTGCTGATCGGCAAGTTCCTGGGCCACGCCGCGATCATCGCCTTCGCCACCGTGCTGGGCTACGGCGCCGCCGGGGTGGCGCTGGCGATGAGCGGAACCGAGATCGGGCCGGAGAGCTGGCGCGCCTTCGCCGCCATGATCGGATCGAGCGTCCTGCTGGGTGCCGCCTTCACGGCCATGGGCTATCTCGCCTCCACGCTGGTCCGCGACCGCGGCACGGCGGCGGGCATCGCCGTGGCGATTTGGCTGGTGCTGGTCCTGCTCTACGACATGGCGCTGCTGGGGCTGCTGGTGGCCGACGGCGGCAAGACGGTGAACGCCGGCCTGCTGAACGGGCTGCTGCTCGCCAACCCGGCGGACGCCTTCCGCCTCTTCAACCTGACCGGCTTCAAGAGCGTCAGCCAGTTCGCCGGCACCGCCGGGCTGGCCGCGCAGGTGCAGGTGTCGGCCTCCGTCCTGCTGGCCGTTCTGGCCGGCTGGGTCGCCGCACCGCTGGCGCTGGCCGCCGTCCTCTTTTCCAGAAGGCAAATCTGATGAACACCTCCCTGAGAGCCGCGCTGCTGGCGGCCTGCCTGCTGCTGCCGCTGTCCGCCTGCCAGCAGCAGAAGGCGGAGACCGCCCCGCCGCCGCCCGTCGCCATCACCGCCGACGCGATCGGCCATTACTGCGGGATGAACCTCGCCGACCACCCCGGCCCGAAGGGGCAGATCCTGGTCGGCGGGCGGGACCGCCCGGTCTGGCTGTCCTCGGTCCGCGACACCTTTGCCTTCACCATGCTGCCGGAGGAGGAGAAGGACGTCCGCGCCATCTACGTGACCGACGTCGGTCCGTCCGCCGATCCGCGCAAGCCCGATCTGACCGTCTGGATCGAGGCGCGCAAGGCTTGGTACGTGGTGGGCAGCCGCCAGCGCGGCGGCATGGGTGAGGCCGAGCCCTTCCCTTTCGGCGACGAGGCCGCCGCTCGCCGCTTCGCCGCCGAAAACGGCGGCAGGATCAAGCGCTTCGCCGAGGTGACCGAGGACGAGATCCTTCATCCCACGCTTCCCTCCGAGCAGACCGCCGCCGATGAACCGGCGGAGCAGGGCGGCAAGCATGGTGGCGGCCACGGCGCCGGGCATGGAGGCACGCCATGACCACCCGCCGCCGCTTTCTCGGCATCGCCGCGGTGGCCGCCGGACTGGCGCTGCTGCCCGGCGGCCTCCGGGCGGCCGGCGTGCCGGTGCGGACGTGGCGCGGCGTCGCGCTGGGCGCGGATTCGATGATCCAGCTGGCGCACCCGGACCCCGCCGAGGCCGACCGGCTGATCGCGCTCTGCCTGGAGGAGGTCGCGCGGCTGGAGTGGGTCTTCAGCCTCTACCGGGCGGATTCGGCGCTGGCCCGCCTGAACCGCGACGGCGTTCTGGAGGCGCCGCCCGCCGATCTCGTGCGGCTGCTGTCCGAAGCCGCGGCCTTCAGCCGCCGCACCGACGGCGCCTTCGACCCGACCGTGCAGCCGCTGTGGCAGCTCTACGCCGGCCATTTCGCTCGCCCCGGCGCCGATCCCGCCGGCCCGCCGGAGGCCGCCGTCCGCGCCGCCAGGGAACTGGTCGATCACCGCAAGCTCCGCGTCGAGCCGGGCCGCGTCGCCTTCGCCGGGCGCGGCATGGCGGTGACGCTGAACGGCATCGCCCAGGGCTACGTCACCGACCGCGTGTCCGAACGGCTGCGGGCGGAGGGCATGACCGACGTGCTGGTCGATCTGGGCGAAATCCGCGCGCTCGGCCATCACCCCTCGGGCCGCCCCTGGTCGGTCGGCCTCGCCGATCCGCTCGTGGAGGGACGCAACGCCGGCACGCTGGAGATCGCGGACCGGGCGGTGGCGACGTCGGGCGGCTACGGCACGCCCTTCGATCCCGCCGGGCGCTTCACCCACCTGTTCGACCCGGCGACGGGCGGCTGCGCGCGGGAGTGGCTGGCGGTCACGGTGCTCGCCCCCGACGCCACCACCGCCGACGCCCTGTCCACCGCCCTGTCGGTCGCGCCGGAAGCGCGGGCCGCCGTCCTCCTCGACCGTTTTCCGGGCACCGCCGCCCGTCTCACCCGCCGCGACGGCAGCGTCCTCGCGCTGCGCGCCTGACCGTCCTTCACCCAGGAGACCTTCGTCATGGGAAGTTTCAGCCTGATGCACTGGGCCATCGTCCTGCTGCTCGTCCTGTTGCTGTTCGGCGCGGGCAAGCTGCCCAAGGTCATGGGCGACCTCGCCAAGGGCGTGAAGTCCTTCAAGGCCGGCCTGAAGGACGACGAGTCCGATGCCGCCCCTGTCCTGGTTGAGGCGTCGCGCAAGCCCGCCTCCGAAGCCTGACCGCGACAGCAGAGCCGGGATGATGAAACAGGGCGCCCTGACGCTGATGCGCGACCTCCCGCTGTTCGAGGGAGTCGCCGACGAAACCTTGGAGGCGCTGACCTACGGGGCGCTTCTCCAGTGGTTTCCGCGCGAGACACGGCTGTTCGCGGAGGGCGAGATCCCCGACTTCCTGCACATCCTCGTCGAAGGCACGGCCATGCTGGCCGGCTGCGACGAGGCGGGGCAGGAGACGGTGATCGACATCGTGCGCCCCGGCGATTGCTTCGTGCCGGCGGCGGTGCTGGCCGACGCGCCGTACCTGATGTCGGCGCGGACGCTGGAATCGTCGCGGATTCTCATGCTGGCCGCTCCCGTCCTGCGCGCGCAGGTTGCGCGGGATCACGCGCTGGCGCTGCGTGTGATGAGCACGCTGGTCGGGCAGTGCCGCGGTCTGGTGCGCGAGGTCAAGAACCTGAAGCTGCGCACGACGACCCAGCGGCTCGCCGCCTTCATCCTGTCGCAGGTCGATCCATCGCCTCAGGACGAGCCGGAGGACGGCGCGACCGTGGAACTGCCGGTCAGCAAGCGCGTGCTCGCCAGCCGCCTCGGCATGACGCCCGAACAGCTGTCGCGCACCTTCACCAAGCTGACCCCGCACCAGCTCCACGTCACCGGCAACACCGTCCGGGTGCGGTCGGTCGAGCAACTGCGGCGGCACTGCAACGTCGGCCATCCCAACGGCGGCCCCACCGTATGATCGGGCCCAAGGCGGCGCGGAGCGCCGCGGTGGTGGTCATGGCGGCCCGACGCGACGCTGGCGCACGGCATGCCAAGCACCCGGCAGGCGGTGGCGACGTCCACCGCCGGAACCGCCTGTTCATTGACGCCCATCACCGGCTCTCGCCGCGGTCCGTCGAGACCGGCGGCATGCCCAGCAAATCTGAAACTTTCTTTGGAGATCAATGATCGCCCCGGCGCGGGTGAGGCGCTCACGCAAGCGTGCATTCTCCCGCTCCAGGCGCTCCACGTCGCTTTTCAGCGGATTGGCCAGCGGGCTCTTCGGGCCGGGCTTGACCGGCACCAGTCCACGCAGCATGCCGGCGCCATCGCCCGACATTGAACGAGGACAGCCCTTCACGGCGCAGGATGGCGCCAACATGCGTCGGCCGGACGCCTCCGCTCTCAAGCGGCAGCCAGTCGATCTGGCACTTCAGGACGCCGGTGATGGTTCGATAGCGGAGCCGGATCATCAGGCGCCGGCCCGCCCCTCATACCAGGGCCTGGTTGCTTTGACGATCTTCACCACCGACAGCATCACCGGCACCTCGACCAGCACGCCGACGACAGTCGCGAGCGCCGCCCCAGACCCCAGCCCGAACAGGCTGATGGCCGCCGCCACAGCCAGTTCGAAGAAGTTCGAGGCGCCGATCAGCGCCGCCGGAGCGGCGACGCACCAGGCCACGCCGAACCGGCGGGACAGCCAGTAGGCCAGCCCGGCGTTGAGGTAGACCTGGATCAGGATCGGCACCGCCAGCAGCAGGATGACCAGCGGCTGCGCCAGGATCTGCTCGCCCTGGAAGCCGAACAGCAGCACCAGCGTGGTCAGCAGCGCCACCAGCGACACCGGCTGCAGCACCGACAGGGTGCGGGCCAGGGCCGGCTCGCCTCCCGACGCCAGCAGCGCGCGGCGCCAGAGCTGGGCCGCGACCACCGGCAGCACGATGTAGAGCGCCACCGACAGCAGCAGTGTCCCCCAGGGCACGGTGATCGACGAGACGCCGAGCAGCAGGCCGACCAGCGGCGCGAAGGCGAAGACCATGATCAGGTCGTTCAGCGCCACCTGGCTCAGCGTGTAGTGCGGCTCGCCCTCGCACAGGTTGGACCAGACGAAGACCATGGCCGTGCAGGGAGCCGCCGCCAGCAGGATCAGCCCGCCGATGTAGGAGGAAATCTGCTCCGCCGGCAGCAGCGGAGCGAACAGGTGGCCGATGAACAGGGAGCCGAGCAGCGCCATCGAGAAGGGCTTGACCGCCCAGTTGATGATCAGCGTCACGCCGACGCCGCGCCAGTGCTCTTTGACCTGGCCCAACGCGCCGAGGTCGACCTTCAGCAGCATCGGCACGATCATCAGCCAGATCAGCACCGCCACCGGCAGGTTGACCTGGGCCAGCTCCGCTGCCGCGATGGCCTGGAACAGCCCAGGCGCCAGATGGCCGAAGGCGATGCCCGCGACGATGCACAGCGCCACCCAGACGCTGAGGTAGCGCTCGAAGAGACCCATGGCAGGGCGTTCCGCCGGGGCGGTGTGGATGTCAGCCGTCATGTTGGTGGTCCTGTCAGGTGTCGGGGCCGCAGCCTGCCGGGCCGCAGGCTCCTGCCTGGAGGAGGTCGGTGGAACACAGCTCGGGACGGCCCTGGCAGCAGTCCTCCATCAGGAAGGCGATCAACTGCCGGGTGCCCTCATAGTCGCATGCGTAGAAGATTTGCCGCTGGACCCGCCAGGAGCGCAGCAGCCCGGCGCGCTCCAGCGTCGCCAGATGGTGCGACAGGGTCGAGCCGGGCACACCGACCTGCTGGGCGACGTCCCCGGCGGTCAGCCCGTTGGGTCCGGCCTGGATGAGCAGGCGGAACACGGCCAAGCGGGTGTCCTGGGCCAGGGCGGCGAAGGCATCGATGGCGTTCTTCGTTTCCATATTTCTATGATGATCAAAATATCGATGTCAGGCAAGCGGTTTGCTTTTCCGTGCATCACCCCTCGCTCTCAGGCCAATCTGCTCAATGTGGCGGTTGCCGATCTGCGATGCCCGTGGCCACCTCCTCCAGCAGCATGAAGACGGAGAACGGCGCCACCACGGTCAACGCCTGGATCGTTTCGCCGATGATCAGCACGTCCGCCCTGATCATGCTGGTCAACACCCAGCCTGGCTGGCTTCAACGTGTTTTCCGGGACGGAGTGGGAACGCGGTGAGGAGCGGCATCAGCCATGTCGTGCCACGCCTCTTGATTCAAGCGTCACACCGCCGCCGCCGACCGCTCGCGCAGCACCGCATGAGGTTGGCGCGCTCGGAGCTTTCCGGTCGGCAAGGGGCCATGGGCGTCCAAGGCGAACTGGACGGCCTGCGTGATGTGATGGTGGATCACGGGCGCCATTGCCGGGTCGCTGCGTTCCTCCGGCGGCAGGGGCGCCGGTTCGCCGGCCTCGTTCCGAGTGAAGGTCACCAGAACCTGCGGCGCGCGGCCCTGCTTTTTCAGCAATTTGCGGAGCAGGCGCTTGGCCGCCTTGGCATCGCGCCGGCTCTGCACAGCACATTGGGCACGAACCCAACGCGGTCGACGGTCCGCCGGAGATACTGTCTCTTGCCAGCGATGTTCAGGACGACCTCACCGAGGTGCCAATTGTCGCCACGCTGGGGAGCACGCCGGCGCGGTTGGTCGGCGATGCCGCGGCCGAACGTCAGGCCCCGCTGCCGCACCGTCTCATGGCTGACAAGGATGCCGCGCGATGCCAGCATCTCCTCGACCATCCGCAGGCTGAGCGGAAAGCGGAAGTACAGCCAGGCCGCCGTCATCGCCACGCCTTTGCGGCGTTGCCGCCTGAAGTTGCTCAAGCTGGAGCAACTTTCATCCAACCTCGCAACAGAACCGGGGCAAGTGCCTATGCCACCGCCATCATTTCTTCACGAGGGGGCAATCGCTTTGCGAGAGCGGCCGAAAGGCCTCCTCCGCCGGGATCGTGGCGCGCAGGGTGTAGTAGTCCCAGGGGTATTTGGACTCCGAGGGCTTCTTCACCTGCATCAGATACATCTCGCGCATGAAGCGGCCGTCCTCGCGCACCCAGCCGTCCTTTACGAACGCGTCGTTGATCCGCGTGCTCTTCAGCTTTTCCATGACCGGGCCGGCTTCGTCGGTGCCGGCGGCCTCGATGGCCTTCAGGTAGGCGAGCGTCGAGGAATAGACGCCGGCCTGCCCCATGTTCGGCATGATCTTCACCCGCTCGTGGAAGCGCCGGGAGAAAGCGCGGGTCTCGTCGTCGCGGTCCCAGTAGAAGGCGGTGGTCAGGTACATCCCCTGCGTCGCCTCCAGCCCCAGGGCGTGGACGTCGGTGTCGAACAGCAGGAGGCCGGCGAGCTGCTGCCCGCTCTGGGTCAGGCCGAACTCGGCGGCGGCCTTGATGGCGTTGCGCGCGTCCATCCCGGTGGTGGCGAGGCCGACGATCTTGGCCCCGGACGCCTGCGCCTGCGTCACGTAGGATGCGAAATCGAGGTTGTTCAGCGGGAAGCGCACCGCGCCCAGGACCTTGCCGCCGTTGTCCTGGACGATCTTCGCCGTGTTCTCCTCCAGCCCGTGGCCGAAGGCGAAATCGACCGTGAGGAAATACCAGGTGTCGCCGCCCTGCTTGATCGTCTGCGCCCCGGTGCCCTTGGCCAGCGCATAGGCGTCGTAGGCGTAGTGGATGGTGTTGGGCGTGCATTTGTCGCCGGTCAGTCGGGTGACGGACGGGCCGTTGAAGATGGCGACGCGGTTCTTGTCGCGGACGATGTCCGCCACCGCCAGCGCCAGACCGGAGTTCGCCACGTCCTGGATGAGGTCGACGTTCTGCGCGTCGATCCACTCGCGCACGATGGCCGAGCCCACATCCACCTTGTTTTGGTGGTCGGCCGTCAGCACCTCGACGGGCTTGCCCAGCACCTTGCCGCCGAAGTCCTCCACCGCCATCTGCGCGGCGGCGATGGAGCCGCGGCCGCTCTGGTCGGAGAAGGCCCCGGACAGGTCGGTGATCACCCCGATCCGAACCACGTCGTTCGAGATCTTCGCACCCTGCTGCGCCGCCGCCGGCAGCATGGCGGCCAGCAGCAGCGCGGTCCCGGACAGCAGCGCGGTGCCCAACTGACGCTTCATCGTTTCCTCCCTGTTTTGCGCCGTCCCGGCGAGCCTTCACCGAAACCCGTTGCCATACCGTCTCGCCCCGTGGTCGATTCCACAACGGCGCGCGATCCGGGGCATGGGTAAAATGGGGAAAAACGGTCGGTTCGACGTACAAATCACCGCCGCGCTTCATTCCCCCGCCGAACAGGCGGACGGGACAGGGGAACGGCTGTTCTGTCCAGCTTTCGGCGGGCATCCGGTGGACCGCGCCGAGTATCTGGCCCTGCTTCCCGTCCAGGACAGCAACGGGCGGCTGCTCGCCGCCTTGGCCGAAATGCCAGATGGCGCGCCGGAGGGTGTGTGCGTCGGCGTGCTGGCCGTGGACCCCTTCCGGCCGGTGGGTCCGTTTCTGAAGGCCCTGAGCCGGTTCGGAGTGCGGGCGGTCGCCAATTTCCCCACGACCGCGCTGTTCGACGGGGAAACCGGCGAAACGCTGTGCGGCGTCGGGCTCGGTGCGGAGCGCGAGGTGTCGTTCCTGGAGCAGGCCGCCCGGGCGGGATTCGCCATCACCGGCTTCGCCGCCGACGCGGACATCGGCCGTCGCCTGCGGGCAGCGGGTGCGGGGCGCCTCGTCGTGCATCCGGGTGCCGCGACCGGCAATCCGTCGCGCGATGCCGAGGCGGTCGCGAGCGCCGCCGCGGTCGCCGCCGAACTGCGTGGAGAGGGCGGTGGCCCCGTCCTCCTCTATCGACCGGCCGGCTTCGAGGACCATCATGACCTCATGAGGCGGGCGGCCGACGGGTTGGTGCTTCCGCCCGGCGCCGGTCACTCCAACAAGCCGTAGTGGCGCATCTTGTTGTAGAGCGTCTTGCGCGACAGGCCGAGGAAGCGGGCCGTCTCCCCCCGGCGAAAGCGGTGCCGCCGCAGGCCGTCGAGAATCCAGTCCCGTTCCGACTGTTTGGGCGACCGGTCTCCGGATGTGTCCGGGCGTGGGCGGCCCGCGCGCTTGCCGTCCAGGGAGGGCAGGGCCTCCGCCTCGATGACGTCGCCGCTGCCGTCCAGCGCCTGCGCGACCACGGCGCGCAGTTCGCGGAGGTTGCCCGGCCAGTCATGGGCGATGAGCAGCCGGAACGCCCGCGGCGACAGGCGCACGGCCCCCGCCGCTGGGCGCAGCGCCGCCGCGAAATGCTCGACCAGCAGCGGAATGTCGTCCAGCCGTTCGCTCAGCGGCGGCAGGTCGATGTCCCGCCGGGCGAGGCGGCGGGCCAAGTCCGGCACGAGCGTCCCGGCGCCGGCCGCGGCTTCCAGGCTCTCCGTTCCGATCAGGATGATCCGCGCGTTGGAGCGCAGGCTGTCCTGGCCGCCTTGGCGGCGGAAGCTGCCGCGCTCCAGGAAGGCGGCAAGCTCGGCCTGCGTGCCGGGCTCCAGTCCTTCGGCGTTCTCGATCACCAACGTCGTCCCGTTGGCGGCCTCGACCCAGCCGAGGCGGCGGCGTCCACCGTCTGCCGGCTCCGCCCCGAACAGCCACCCGCCGTCCAGATGGCGGGCATCGACGGTCATCGGCGGACGTTGGCGCTGCGGACCGCGCCCGTGCAGCAGATTGGCCACCAGCGACCGCCCGCTGCCGTCCGGCCCGGCGACCCACACCGGCCCGCCGTCGGCGCCGAGATGCTCCAGCCGCGCCCGCGCCTCCACCAGCGCGTCGGTGCGGCCCACCAGCCCCATCCCCTGGCCGGTCTGGTCGAGGCGCCGTTCCAGCCGGTCGATGCGCCGTTGCAGGGTGGAGACCAGCTTGAAGGCGGCGGTCATCTCCTCCATCGAGCTTTCCGAGGGGAGGCGGTCGATGGTCGAGCCGCCGATGTAGCCGTCGGCCCGCGCCTCGCGGCAGGCCTCGTGCATCTCCTGCGGGGTGGTGATCGGCCCGCCCTCGATCACGCACAGCGCGCCGGGGTTGGCGGTGCGGATCGCCTTGATGTGGCCGCGGGCGCGGTTGCCGACCTGCAGCACCGACTCCCCGCTGGGCACGCCGACGGCGCCGCCGGCGTTCCAGCCGATGTTGAAGCAGTAGAGGTCAACCCCCGCCCGCGCGAGCGCCAGCGCCTCCTCCCGGCGGCGGAAATAGCCGACGGTTGCCAGCCCGGCCGCCCGCGCCGCCTCCAGCAGGCGGACCTCCCGCGCGAAGCCCAGGCCGGTGCGCTCCAGCGCCTCGCGGAAGCGCCCGTCGACGTGTGACACGGTCGGGAAATTCACCACCCCGGCGAAGCCCCAGCCGCGCAGCTTGTCCATGAAGGCGGGGAACTCCTCCTCCGCGAGACCCCAGGCGCAGGCGCCGAAGAAGGCCGGGATCGGTGTCGCGTCGACGATCTCCGAGCAGGCGAAGTCGGCGACGAAGGCGTTGCTGTCGCGCAGCGCCAGCATGGTGGCGATGGACGACGCCCCCATGGTGCGGAAGCGGCCCGCGGCCAGCGCCAGCAGGAAGTCGGCGCCGCCGCGCGCCGCCGCGCGGGCGGCGAGGCCGGTGCCGATGGCGGCGCCGACCAGCAGCGTGTGCCGGCCCGCGCAGGCCCGCCGCAGATCGTCCAACAACTGAGTCCGGTCATGGGTCATGCCAACCACTATACCCAATATTACCCGCGCCGCCGCAACGCTCCGGTTGGCACCCCCGGCGGGCGGCCTACACTTCCGGAAAAGACGAAGGGAGGAGGCCGGCCATGGCGGATGCGGAGCGAGGCGCAGCGACGGTCTATGTCGTCGGTTGCCACGACACCAAAGGAATCGAGTTGGACTATGTGCGGGGGCTGATCGCTGCGGAGGGGCTGCGCACGGTGACGGTCGATGTGGGCACCCGTCCGCCCGCCGTCCCGGCCGACGTCCCGGCGCGGGACGTCGCCTCCTGCCACCCCGGCGGGGCGGAAGCGGTGCTGGGCACCGACGACCGCGGGCTGGCCGTGTCGCGCATGGCCGACGCGTTCCGGCGCTTCGTCGAGCGGCGAACCGACGTCGCGGGCATGATCGGGCTGGGCGGTTCCGGCGGCACGGCGATCATCGCGCCGGGCATGCGGACGCTTCCCGTGGGAACGCCCAAGCTGATCGTCTCCACCGTCGCGTCGGGCAACGTCGCGTCCTACGTCGGCGAGACGGACCTCTGCATGATGGCCTCGGTCACCGACGTCGCCGGACTGAACCGGATTTCGCGCCGCGTGCTGGGCAACGCCGCCCACGCGGTGGCGGGCATGGTGGCGCGCACGATCCCCGAGACGGACACCAAGCCGGCGCTGGGCCTCACCATGTTCGGCGTGACGACCCCTTGCGTCACGCAGCTGTCCCAAGCGCTCGATCCCTCCTACGACTGCCTGGTCTTCCACGCCACCGGCACCGGTGGGCGGGCGATGGAGAAGCTCGTCGCCTCGGGCCTGCTGGCGGGCGTGCTGGACGTGACGACCACCGAGGTCTGCGACCTGCTGATGGGTGGCGTCTTCAGCGCCGGGGAGGAGCGGCTGGACGCCATCGCGCGGGCCGGCATCCCCTATGTGGGGTCCTGCGGGGCGCTGGACATGGTGAATTTCGGTCCGCGCGACAGCGTGCCCGAGCGCTACCGCGAGCGGTTGTTCTACGTGCACAACCCGCAGGTCACGCTGATGCGCACCACGGCGGAGGAGAACCGGGCGATGGGCGCCTGGATCGGCCGCAAGCTGAACGCCTTCACCGGGCCGGTGCGCTTCCTCATCCCCGAAGGGGGCGTGTCGGTTCTCGACGCGCCGGGCCAGCCCTTCCACGATCCCGAGGCGGACGCCGCGCTGTTCGATGCGCTGGAGCGCACCGTCGAGCAGACGGACGCGCGCCGGCTGATCCGCCTTCCCCACAACATCAACGACCCCGCCTTCGCCGCCGCGCTCGTCCGGGCCTTCCGGGACATCGCCGCGGCCGGCCACGGCACGACGCGATAAGGAGCCTTCGACGATGCCCCGCATTCCCCGTCAACAAATCCTCGACCGGTTCCGTGGCATGATGGCCCGCGGCGAACCCATCGTCGGCGGCGGCGCCGGAACCGGGCTGTCCGCCAAATGCGAGGAGGCGGGCGGGATCGACCTGATCGTCATCTACAACTCCGGCCGCTACCGCATGGCCGGGCGCGGCTCGCTGGCCGGGCTGCTCGCCTACGGCAACGCCAACGAGATTGTCGTCGACATGGCGCGCGAGGTCTTGCCGGTGGTCCGGAACACCCCCGTGCTGGCCGGCGTCAACGGCACCGATCCCTTCATGATCCGCGACCAGTTCCTGCGGCGGCTGGCCGATCTGGGCTTCTCCGGCGTGCAGAACTTCCCGACCGTCGGGCTGATCGACGGTGTTTTCCGGGCGAACCTGGAGGAGACGGGCATGGGCTACGGGCTGGAGGTGGACATGATCCGCGCCGCCCATGAACTGGACCTGCTGACCACGCCCTACGTCTTCTCGGAAGGGGAGGCCGTCGCGATGACCGAGGCCGGGGCCGACATCATCGTCTGCCACCTCGGCCTGACCACCGGCGGCAACATCGGGGCGGAGACGGCGCTGTCGCTGAAGGACTGCGTGCCGAAGATCGACGCCTGGGCGGAGGCGGCCCTGCGGGTGCGCAAGGACGTGATCGTGCTGTGCCACGGCGGCCCGATCGCCACGCCGGAGGACGCCTCCTTCGTCCTCGGCGCATGCGCCGTCTGCCACGGCTTCTACGGGGCATCCAGCATGGAGCGCCTGCCCACGGAAACCGCGCTGACCGAGCAGACGCGCCGCTTCAAGGCCATCACCAAGCAACGCTGAAGGGGGAACGCATGGCACGGGTCTATGTCAGCGCCGTCATCGACGCGCCCGTCGGGCAGGTCTGGGACAAGGCGCGGGATTTCAACGGTCACCACATCTGGCATCCCATCATCGCGGACAGCCACATCGAGGACGGGCTGCGCAGCGACACGGTCGGGTGCGTCCGCAACTTCGGTCTCAAGCCTGGCGGGCGGCTGCGCGAACAGCTGGTGTCCTTCAGCGACCGCGAGCGCTCCTACACCTACACGATCCTCGAATCCCCGCTGCCGCTCACCGACTACGTCGCGACCTTCCGCCTGCGCGAGGTGACGGAGGGAAACCGTACCTTCGGCGAATGGTGGGCCGATTTCGAGTGCCAGCCCGAGGACCTGCCCACGCTGCGCGAGCAGGTCGGCCGGAACACGTTCGCCGCAGGGTTCCAGGCGTTGGCGGCGCTTTGCGGCGCCGGTGTCACAGCGCCCGCTGCAACTCTGGCACCGCCTTGAACAGGTCGGCGACGAAGCCGCAATCGGCGGCCTGGAAGATCGGCGCCTCCACGTCCTTGATGCAGCAGGGCTGGATCGTGCTTTCGGTCGTCGCCGTGGAGGTGGCCTCGCCCCGGTGCCGGGAGGAAGGCAGGGCCCCATCCCCCACCTTCCCCGTCCGCATCCCACCGGGGTGGGGTCAATGCTTCATCTCGCCGAGCTGTTTGCGGGAGTCGCCGCTCTTGTCGACGATGACACTGTCGTCCGCCTTGCCATCGACTTCCAGAATGCCGATGAGCCCCTTGGTGGCGCGGCTCAGAGCGTGATCGACCAAGGCGTACTTGC
>NZ_JACHYN010000029.1 GCF_014192915.1 Azospirillum sp. OGB3
GTCATCAGCCGCACCTTCCATGGGGCGCATTGACGAGTTGTTGAGCAGCGGCGTGTTGCCCCCACCCTGACCCTCCCCCGCTTCGCAGGGGAGGGGACAACTCCCTCCCCTGCGAAGCGGGGGAGGGAAGGAGCCCGCGGCGGAGCCGTGGGAAGGGTGGGGGCAACACGCCGCCTCCTCACACCGTCCCCTGCGTGTCCTCCTTGATCCCCAGCGCCTGCATCCGCTCGTAGAGCGAGGCGCGCGAAATTCCCAACAGCTTGGCGGCCTTGGCCTTTACCCCGCCGGTGCGCGACAGGGCACCGACGATGGCCGCGCGTTCCGTGTCCTTCAGCACGTCGCTCAAGGGACGGTCGCCCGCCTCCGTCAGGCGGTCGCCCGAACCGGCAGGACCCGCCGCGCGCGGCAGGGCGCCACGAATGTGGTCGGCGGTCAGGGACGCGTCGTCGGTCATCGCCGACACCCGCTCCAGCACGTTGCGCAACTCCCGCACGTTGCCCGGCCAGTCGTAATCCTCCAGCACGGCGATGGCCCCGGCGGTCAGCTCCCGCGACGGGGCGGCGGTGGTGAAGGCCAGCTCGTCGAGAATGCGGTCGGCGATGCTGCCGATGTCCTCCGTCCGGTCGCGCAGCGGCGGCAGGGTGATCGGAACCACGTTCAAGCGGTAATAGAGGTCGGCGCGGAACTGCCGCTCGCGGACCAGGGCGTCGAGGTCACGGCTGGTCGCCGCGATCACGCGCAGATCGACGCGCACCACCTTGTTGGAACCGACCGCCTCGAACTCCCGCTCCTGCAGCACACGCAGCAGCTTGGCCTGGAGCGGCAGCGGCATGTCGCCGATCTCGTCGAGGAACAGAGTGCCGCCGTCGGCCAGCTGGAACTTGCCCTCGCGCATCTTGCGGTCGGCACCGGTGTAAGCGCCGGGGGCAACGCCGAACAGTTCCGATTCCAGAAGGTTCTCCGGGATCGCCGCGACGTTCACCCCGACGAAGGGCGCGTTGGCGCGCGGGCTGGCGGCGTGGATGCCGTGGGCCAGCAACTCCTTGCCGGTGCCGGTCTCGCCCAGCAGCAGGACGGTGCTGTCGAGCTGGGCGGCGCGGCGGGCCAAACGCTTCACCTCGCGCATGGAATCGCTGTTGCCGATCATCTGAGACAGGGAGTATTTCGCGCGCCGCTCCTGCGCCAGCTCCTGCCGGGCACGGGTCAGCTCCTCTTGGAGCTTCTGGTATTTCGACATCAGCGGGCGCAGCCGGTCGGCCCGGTCGAACAGGGCGAAGCCGATGGCGCCGATCAGCGTCCCGTCCTCCTCGCGCAGCGGCAGGCGGGTCACCACGATCGTCCGCTCCCCGATGTCCATAAGGTCGAGCAGCATGGTCTGCCCGCTCTCCACCACATGGCGCATCTGGCTGTTGGGAATGACCTCCTCCACCGGGCGGCCCAGCGCATCGTCCGGGTTGCCGGAATAGCCGAGCAGTTCCAGATAGCGGTCGCCGATCCAGGCGATCCGCGCGTGCTGGTCGACCACGATCAGCCCAACGCAGGCATCCGCCAGATGGTGGAACAGCGACTCCACCGCCCTGGCCCGCAGATGTTCGAAGTTTGGTTCGAGGCTCATGCCTTCTTCCTTCTTGGTGGGGGGCTTGGTGGGGCGCCCGGTGGGGGGCGTCGCGGACCTAGCATCAGGTGGGGGCACCATACCAGGGAATCCAGTTGGGGGATGGCCCGGCCCGCACGCACGACGGAAATCCTATGCCGAATTACGCCGTGTGCCATGGGACACGCTGTTGTATGGTGCGGAACGACGCTGACCGACCGAAGACCTGTCCCTGGCATGCTGCCGAAGGCCGATTCGAACGACCCGACCATGCCCGACCACGAGCAGCTTCTGCTGGCCGTCGCCCGCAACCGTGATTCCACCGCCTTCCGCGCGCTGTTCGATCATTTCGCGCCGCGGATCAAGGCCTACATGCGCCGGCTCGGCGCCGACAGCAGCGCGGCTGAGGAGTTGGTCCAGGACGTCATGATGGCGGTGTGGCTGCGGGCGGACCGCTTCGACCCGGCGCTGGCCAGCGCTTCCACCTGGATCTACACCATCGCCCGCAACCGCCGGATCGACCGCGTCCGGCAGGAGCGGCGGCCCGAGCTTCAGCCCGATGACCTGATATCGGACGGTGGGGAGGAGCCGACGCCCGACCACCAGTTCGAAGCGGCCGAGACGGCCTTCCGTCTGCGCGCGGTGATCGGCAGCCTGCCGCCGGAGCAGGCCGACGTGCTGCGGCTCGCCTATTACGAGGACAAGGTTCATGCGGAAATCTCCGCCGAACGCGGCATCCCGCTGGGTACTGTGAAGACTCGCCTGCGGCTGGCCCTCGTCCGCCTGCGCCGATCCTTCGGGGAGGGGGTGTGACCGTGCCGGCCCATCATCCCGCCCCTGAACTTCTTCTCGACTACGCCGCCGGCAGCCTGCGCGAGGTGCAGTCGCTGCTGGTCGCCGCGCATCTCGCCTATTGCCCGGACTGCCGGGCCCAGGTCGCGGAGCTGGAAGCCTGCGGCGGCGTCCTGATGGCCGACCTGCCGCCCGAACCGGTGTCCGACACCCTGTTCGGCACGCTCATGACCCGGCTGGGCGAGACCGCCGCCCCCCCGCCCGTTCCCGCGCCGGTTGGCAAGAGCCTGTTTCCCGGCCCGCTGCGCCGAGCCATCGGGGCGGAGCCGGAGGCGCTGGAGTGGGTGCGAGTCGTTCCGGGTGTCCATCTGTCCGCCTGGGGGCTCGGCGCCGGGACGGCCTCGGCCTGTCTGCTGCGCATGGCGCCGGGGTCGCGGGTGCCGGCCCACCGCCACACCGACAGCGAGATGCTGCTGGTGCTGAAAGGCGGCTTCTCCGATGAGTTCGGGGGCTACCGGGTTGGCGACGTGGCGTCCTACGACACCGGCACGCCGCACCATGCTGTGGCCGACGCGGACGGGGAATGCCTGTGCCTGCTGGTGCAGGACCAGCCGCTGGTGTTCACCGGCCCGCTCGGCTGGCTGCTCAACCGCGGTTTCCGCTTCTGAGCGGAAAACTGGAACGGGACAGGAACATTCCTTCCCCGCCGCGGGCCCTCTGCTGCTAGACTGCGGCCATGGCTGTGTTCGACGATTGCAAGGTCCTTTGCCGCGACTGCGCGGCGGCCCTCCGTGGGAGCGAGCCGCGCTGCCCGAAATGCGGCGGCCGGCGGCTGGTCCGGCATGAGGAGCTGCACGGCCTCGCCATCGGACACATCGACTGCGACGCCTTCTACGCCACGGTGGAGAAGCGCGACCGGCCCGAGCTGGTCAGCCGCCCGCTGATCATCGGCGGCGACCGGCGCGGGGTGGTCGCCGCCTGCTGCTACATCGCGCGGATGGCCGGGGTGCGCTCGGCCATGCCGATGTGGCAGGCGCTGGAGGCCTGCCCGGACGCCGTGGTGCTGCGGCCCGACATGGCGAAGTACAAGGCGGTGGGCCGGCAGGCGCGGGAGCTGATGCACGCCTTCACGCCGTTGGTCGAGCCGCTGTCCATCGACGAGGCTTTCCTCGACCTGTCCGGCGTGGCGGAGCGGCTGAGCATCAGCCCGGCCCAGGCGCTGGCCGAACTGGTCCGCCGCTTCGAGAACCAGTTGGGCATCACCGCCTCGGTCGGGCTCAGCTACAACAAGCTGTTCGCCAAGATCGCCTCCGACCTGGAGAAGCCGCGCGGTTTCTCGGTGATCGGACGGGGGCAGGCGCTGGACTTCCTGGCGCCCAAGCCGGTGTCGATCCTGTGGGGCGTCGGGCCGGTGCTCCAGCGCAAGCTGCAATCGGACGGCATCCGCACGGTCGGCGACCTGCGCGGCTGGTCGGAGATCGACCTCGTGCGCCGCCACGGCAAGATGGGCCGCCTGCTGCACCGCTTCGCCCGCGGCCAGGACGACCGACGGGTGGAGCCGGAGTCGCCGAGCAAGAGCATTTCCGCCGAGACGACCTTCGATTGGGAGACCGCCGACAAAGCCGCGCTGAAGGACGCGCTACGGCCCCTGGCCGAGACGGTGGCGCGCCGCCTGTCGGCTGCGGGCCTGCGGGGGCGAAGCGTGGTGCTGAAGATGAAGTCCGCCGATTTCCAGACCATCACCCGCTCCCGCCGCGTCGATCCGCCGGCTCGGTCGGCGGGGCTGATCTGGCAGACCGGCTGCGAGATGCTGGACGCCGAGCCGGACGGGCGTTCGATCCGCCTGATCGGCGTCGGCTGCACCGATCTGCTCGACCCGGAGACCGAGGCGGAGCCGGGCCTGTTCGACGGTTTCGGTCCGTCTCCGCCGGGTTGAAGCGAATTCGGACCAATCCGGTCCAGGGCCCGCTTGCCGAAGGGCGGTGGCGGCGCCCACTCTTCTCCAAGACGTTTCGGGATGGAGGAACGGGATGAGTCAGGCGGTGTGCGCGGGCGCCATGATGACCTGCAGCTTCGGGGCGGCGCCGTCCGCCCTGGTGGTGCTGCCGCTGAACCGGACGATGGCCGGCGGGCCGCCGATGGCGAACATCATGGACAACAAGCCGATCATGAACATCCCGCCCTTCGGCGTGTGCACCAGCCCTGCGAACCCGGTGGTGGCCTCAATGATTCCCGTGCCGCCGCCGGGCGTGATCAAGCCGCAGCCCTGCGTTCCCTGCACCGTCGCCCCCTGGGTGCCCGGCGCCCCGACCGTAATGGTCGGCAACATGCCGGCTTTGACCTCCACCAGCAAGCTGATGTGCAACTGGGGCGGGGTGATCCAGATCGTGGTGCCGGGGCAGTTCACCGTGCAGACGCCGTAGGGAGTGTGTTGGGGTGAGGTGTAGGGGGGATTGCCCCCACCCTAACCCTCCCCCGCTATCGCAGGGGAGGGGACTACCGCCGCTTCGCAGAAGGCACCCTCCCCTGCGAAGCGGGGGAGGGCCGGGGTGGGGCAACATCGTCACTCCAGGGTTTCCCTCACCCCGCCGGAGGCTGCAACACGGCAATTTCCTTGCCGTCCTCCGAATAGGTCCGCAGCGGTTCGATCAGCAGGCCGCGGCGGTAGACGCCGTGCTGCATCAGCGCGCCGGAGGGGAAGAAACGGCGCAGCACCCCGTCCTGGAGTCCGTCCAGGAAGGCCGCGCGCTCGCTCACCGTGCCGTCGTCGTAATAGCCTAGCACCGGGCCGTGCAGGCGGTCGTTGGCGTAACTCTCGCGCCGCATCGGGCGGCCCTGCGGGCTGTGGAACAGGGCCTCGCCCTCGCGCTTGCCGTCGCAATACTGGAAGACGGCGGCCACTGTGCCGCTCTCGTGGAAGAAGACCGAAGGTCCGTTGAGAAGGCCGCCTCGGTAGGTCATGCGGCAGGTCGGGCGGGCGTTGGCGTAGAAGGTGGTCTGGCCGTGCTGCACGCCGTCCGCATACTCGGCGACCTGAACCAGGGCGCCGCCGGGGGCGTAGTTGCGCACCTCCCCGTGCAGCGTCCCGGCGCGCAGCCGGGCGCGCAGAATCGGGTGGCCGTCCTCGCCATAGGCGGTGTAGAGGCCGTGGAACTGCTCGTCGCGCATCTCGCCGCTGCGGACGATGCGGCCCAGCTCATCGCGCTCCTCGACGGGTTGGGGATCGGATGCGGCGTCGTCAGCGGTCGCGTCGGCCATCTCAGTTCACCTTCACCAGGGTGCCTTTGACGGTCATGATGGCGCCGGCGCTGACCTCGCCCATGGTCTGGGCCTTCAGCGTCGCCGACAGCCCCTCGGCGGTCAGGCCGAGGCCGGCCTTCAGGTTCATCGCCATGCTCGCCTTGACGTCCATGCCCATGCCCGACTTGATCTCCATCGCCATGCCGGACTTGGCGTTGAAGGCGCCGCCGGCGTCGAGCTTCATGTCCGTCCCGGACTTGACGCCGACCTCGCCAGAGGTGGCGGTCACCTTCACCGACTTGCCCTTGATGACCACGTCGCCGGTCACGTCGATGGTCAGGTTGCCCTTCACCGTCAAAGTGTAGTCGCCGTCGGCCTTGTGGGTGAAGTCGGCCTTGTTGGTGTGGGTCTCGTTGCCCTTCACCGTCACGGCGCGCGTGCCCTTCGCGACCTCGTGAGTCTCGTTGCCGTCCGACACGGTGATGCTGTGATCGTTCTTCACGGTCAGCTTGCGGTCGTGCTGGATGTCGATGGTGCTGTCGTTCTCGACCGTCTCCACCTCGTCGTGCTTCACGAGGCGGGTCACGTCGTTCAACACCTCGACGTTCATGTCCTTCTGGGCGTGAACGAAAATCTCCTCGGCGTCGGCCTTGTCCTCGAAGCGGATCTCGTTGAATTTGCCGGTGCCGTTCTTCGATGTCTGGGTCTTGATGGTGCTCTTGGTCGAGTCGTCGGGCAGGGTGTAGGGCACGGTCTGCTCGGCGTTGTAGACGGAGCCGGTGACCAGCGGACGATCGGGATCGCCGTCGAGGAAGGTCACCACCACCTCCTGCCCGACGCGCGGGAAGAACATGATGCCGTAGTTCTTGCCCGCCCAGTTCTGCGCGACGCGGACCCAGCAGGAGCTTTTCTCGTCCTTCTTGCCCAACCGGTCCCAGTGGAACTGCACTTTGATGCGCCCGTACTTGTCGAGCCAGATCTCCTCTCCGCTCTTGCCAACGACGATGGCGGTCTGGGTGGAGTGGATGCGCGGCTTCACCGCCGTATCGAGCGGGCGGAAGGGCAGGTCGGGCGGGAAGGCGGTGAAATGGGCGTTGAAATGGCCGCTCGCCCCGTCGATGCGCACGGAGTACAGGACATACTCGGCGTTCAGGTCGCTCTTGCTGTGGCCGGACACGGTGATGCGCGTCCCGGCCTCCAGCGACCGGCATTCGCCGCTGCCGCGCACCCGGCGTCCGGGGAAGGCCAGGGCCTGCTGGCGCAGCTTGGCCATCGCCTCGCCATCCGACGAGGTGGTGTGGCGGCCCATGTAGTCGCTGACCGTGCCGAAGCCCGACGCGCCTTCCGCCGTGGCGTAGAGGTCTGTCGAGGGCGTTTCGAAATGGTAGCCGTCGATGCCGTAGCTCTTGGTCGTCACGCGCCGCTCGACGCTGAGCCCGTTCAGCACATGGTCCTCGTCGTCGTGCCCTTCGGTGGTGCGGTATTCGAAGGCGTCGAGCAGCGTGCTTTTGGCGAAGGCGTTGGCCCCGTCGCCCAGCACCAGCGTGTGCTTCCCGTCCTCATGCGCGAAGTAGTAGAAGATGCCTTCCTCTTCGAGCAGACGGGCGACGAAGTTGTAGTCGGTCTCGCGGTACTGCACGCAATATTCGCGCTTGGCGTAGGTGCCGGTAAGCGACTTCTTGAGGTCGGTGTAGCCGGCGCCCTTGCAGACCTCCTCAACGATCTCCGGGACCGTCTTCTCCTGGAAGATACGGCAGTCGCCGGAGTGGGTCAGCATCCACAGCCAGGGGTGAAGCTCCGCCTCGTAATGGGCGACCTGGCCGCGGTCGTCGACGTGGGTCAGCTCGATCCGGCCGACGATGGCGTTGATGTAGCGCACCGTCTCCTGGTCGCCGAGCGTGATGGCGACGGTCACCGCCTTGCCGACGACGCGGTCGAAGGCGATGTCCTCGTCCGACGAGATCATGGTGACGCGGTAGGTGAACAGCGACGACAGCCGCTCCTCCCCCACGATGGTGCGCAGGGCCAGCGCGTCCGCCCCCAGCGGGGTGGTGATGGACAGATACTGGCCGTCTTGGGAAAAGCGCTTCGCCATCCTCGCCGCTCCCCGGTCAGGCCGCCGTGCCGTCCACGCTGACGGTGAAGCGGCCGTCCGCGCCATGGTCCACGGTGATGCGGCCCACCGGCTGGCCGGCGGCGACGCGGTCGAGGATGCGGATCGCCACCTCCGGCACCACGAACTCCGACAGCAGCGTGTCGATCATGCGCGCCCCGGCGTCGGAGTTCAGCGCCCGCAGGACCAGCGCCTCCACCGCCGCGTCGGTGACGGCCAACTCGGCGCCGCGGTTGCCGGCGGTGCGGCGTTGCAGCTTGTCCAGCTTCATCGTCACGATGCGGCGGATCTGCGCCTCGCTCAGCGGGTAGTAGGGCACGACCGACAGGCGCCCGAGGAAGGCCGGACGGAAGCGGCGGCGCAGCACGTCGGAAATGGCCGCCAGCCCCTCCTCGCGCGCCTCACCGATGCGCCCGGCGTCGAGCGCGTCGCGGCCGAGCGCGAACAGCTCCGTGTCGCCGAGGTTGCTGGTCAGCAGAATCAGCGTGTTGCGGAAGTCCACCTCCACGCCCTCGCCGTCCTCCAGCACGCCCTTGTCGAAGACCTGATAGAACATGTCCAGCACGTCGGGGTGGGCCTTCTCGACCTCGTCCATCAGCACCACGGCGTGGGGGCGGCGGCGCACCGCCTCGGTCAGGACGCCGCCGCTGCCGTAGCCGACATAGCCCGGCGGGGCGCCGCGCAGGGTCGCCACCGCGTGGGCCTCCTGATACTCGGACATGTTGATGGTGATCAGGCTGTCCTCGCCGCCGTTCAGCAGCTCGGCGAGCGCCAGAGCGGTTTCGGTCTTGCCGACGCCGCTCGGGCCGCTCAGCAGGAAGACGCCGATGGGGCGTTGCGGCTCGCCCAGTCCGGCGCGGTAGCCGCGCACGGCCCGCGCGATGGCCTGGAGCGCCTGCGGCTGGCCGACGACGCGGGCGGCCATGCGGTCCTCCAGCGTGGCGACCACCTCCAGGTCGTCCTTGGACATCGAACCGACCGGGATGCCGGTCCAGTTCGACACCACGGCGGCGACCACCGCGCCGTCCACCCGGTGCGGGACCAGCGGGCTGTCGCCCTGGATCGCCTTCAGCTTTTCCGTGGCCGCAGCGGCCTCGACGGCGTGGCCGGCCTTCAGGGCGGCCTCCACCGCATCGACCAGATCGCGCTCGCGCGTCCAGCGCTCGTCCAGAGCGGCCTTCTCCAGGGCCAGCGCGCCGCGGCGTTGCGAAATCTGCGACAGGCGGGCGTGGTGGGCGGTGCCGGGTTCGGCCTCCAGCCGCTCCGCCTCGCGGGCCAGGATGGCGTCCTCGCGCTCCATCGCCTCGATCGCTTCGGGCTTGGAGCTGCGGGCGATGGCGACGCGGGCGCAGGCGGTGTCGAGCACGCTGATCGCCTTGTCGGGCAACTGGCGGGCGGGGATGTAGCGGGCGGACAGGGCCACGGCGGCGGCGATGCCGTCGTCGAGCACGCGGACCCCGTGATGCTCCTCGAAGCGGCGGACGAGGCCGCGCAGCATCGCCGCCGCCGCCGTCTCGTCCGGCTCCGGCACCGCGACGGGCTGGAAGCGGCGGGCCAGCGCCGGGTCCTTCTCGAAATACTTCTTGTACTCGGCCCAGGTGGTGGCGGCGATGGTGCGGAACTCGCCGCGCGCCAGGGCGGGCTTCAGCAGGTTGGCGGCGTCGCCCTGGCCGGCGGCCCCGCCGGCACCGATCAGCGCGTGCGCCTCGTCGATGAAGACGACCATCGGCACGGGAGAGGCCGAGACCTCCTTGATGATCGACTTCAACCGGTTCTCGAACTCGCCCTTCACCCCGGCTCCGGCCTGGAGCAGCCCGAGGTCCAGCGTGCGGATGACCATGCCGCGCAGCGGCGGCGGTACGTCGCCCTCGGCGATGCGCAGGGCCAGCCCCTCGACGATGGCGGTCTTGCCGACGCCGGGGTCGCCGACCAGGATCGGGTTGTTCTGGCGGCGGCGCATCATCACGTCGACGACCTGCCGGATCTCGCGGTCACGCCCGATCACCGGGTCGATCTTCCCGGCCTTGGCCTGGGCGGTCAGGTCCTGGCTGTACTGGTCGAGCATGGCCCGCCCGTCCGAGGCGGTGGAGACCGGAACGGCGGCGGGAGAGGAGTCGGATGCGGCGGCGGACGGCCCGCCCGCCTTCAGGGCGCGGACCAGCTCCGGCAGGTCCGATGCGGTGCGCTCGCGCGGCAGGGTGAGCAGGGAGGGGGCGGACTCCGTCACCACCGCGCGCACGGAATCGCAGGCGACCGCGGCCCAGAGGATGGCCGGGAGGAGGATCTGCGGGCTGTCCAGATGGGTGACGGAGATCAGCAGCGCCGTCTCCAGCATCTCCGGCACGCGGGGTGAGAAGGCCGGGGTGCGGCTGTTGCCGCGGCGGATGCGGTCCAGCGCGGCGTCGAGTTCCGTCTCCAGCCGGCTTGTCTCGACGCCGTAATGGCGCAGGATGCCGGCGACGGTGGCGTCCTTCAGCCGCAGCAGGGCCAGCAGCACATGCTCCGCCTCGACGTCGTAATGGGTCTGCGAGACGCACAGCGCGGCGGAGCGTTCGAGAACCTTGCGCCCGTCGCGGTCGAGCTTTCCGATGAGGGACTTGATGTCGGCGGTCACGGGACGGCTCCCTGGGATGACGTTGCGGGCGGGGCGGGGTCGAGGGTCAGGCGCCCGTCCTTCAGGTTCGGGCGGCCCGGCGCCCGCAGCCAGGAGGTCCAGCCGAGGCGGCTGCCCTCTGGCGGCTTGGTGGACAGGCGGGTCGGCGGCACCTTCGTGGCCTCCAGCACCAGCACGATGCGGAAATCCATGCCGTCCCCGGTGTGGAAGCGGGCAAGCGCGCAGAGCGTCTGGTGGTGCCGCCCGTCGGGCAGGAACTCGCGGAAGCGCTCCAGGCTGTCGAGCGTCAGTTCGATGGCGTAGCAGCTCTGCTGGTCCCAGACGCGGCGGCCCAGCACGACCGTGCGGCCGAGGCTGTTGTTGCGCGCGCCGAAGCCGCCGCCGATACGGGTCCGGCTCTCCTCGTCTAACGGCAGCCAGCGCCCGACGAAGCTCTCCACCCGCACCTTCACCCGGAAGACGGCGCCGAGGATCGCCTCCAGCCCGGCCGACGACCGGCGGCGGTTGCCGAGGATGCCGGAGAAGGCCAGCAGCATGCGGTCGGGCGTGCCGGGCAGGCGCTGCTCCAGGCCGGGCGTGCCGATGCCGGCCAGCGCGCGCAGCACGCGGGCCATCAGGGTGCGTTCTGGGTCGCGCTCCAGCAGGGGCAGGCTGCCCTGGCGCGTCCGGTAGAAGATCGACATCAGGCGGTGGTTGAAGATGTCGTAGAAGGCAGAGCCCGCCGTGTCGCGCCGCGCCGCCCGCTCCACCAGCAGTTCGGTAGCGACGTAGGGCAGGGGGCCGTTGATGCCGGCCACGCCCAGCACGGGGGAGCGCACCACGCCGCGCCCGTCCTCGGTCCGCCGCGCCTCGACGACGTCGCTGGCGGGGAAGACGAAGCTCGGGTCGTGCTCGATGCGGACGGCCTCCTGCTCCGGGTCGATGCCGGTGCCGAGCGGCGCGTAGCCGGGGGCGGCGCGCTCCAGCAGGGCGATGGCCTGCAGCAGGTCGAAACCCCAGGGCTCGGCCTCCAGCCGGTCGATCAGGGCGGGAGGTTGGCCCGAGGGGTGGAAAGGGCGGTCCGTCACAGGACCGGCTGGCTGCCGGCGAGGCGCGACCATGCCTTCCAGACCCCTTCCCGTTGCACCGAGCGCAGCCGAAGCTGGGCGAAGGCGTTGACGTTGATGTAGAGCCCGAGGAAGCGGCTGAGCACGCCGCCGAAGACCAGCGGGCTGGCGCCGACGAAGTTCCGCTCGTCCAGGGCCACCGTCACCTCCAGCCCGCGCACGAAGCCGCGCCAGGCGTCCTGCCCCATGCGGTGCAGCACCGGGCGGGAGGACAGGCCCTGCACGCCGCGGATCTGGTGCTGGGCCGACGGATCGTCGGGCGCGTGCAGCAGCAGGATCGATTGCAGGGCGCGCAGCCCCTCGGCGTCGCCGGTGAGGCTGAGATGGTTGACCGACAGGTGCGAGATCAGCTTCCAGGCCGAGGAGCCGCCCGCCGGGGCCGGGCGGCCGGGCGTCGGCTTGTGCAGACAGCGGATGGTCGCGATGGGGGCGGATTCCTCGATCATCAGCGCCGCCCCTGCCGGCACCTGCTCGGCCAGCGCGCGGTTGGTGCAGAGCGTGCGCACCAGAAGCGTCTCGTCCGCCGGGTCGGTCGGCGTCAGGTCGAGATGGTGCAGGCTGAGATGGATGTCGGTGCCCGGCACGTCCTCCCGCTGGGTCGGCTCACGCGCGGCCAGCCAGAAGCCGCGCGGCTCCGTTTCGGCCTCGGCGTGCTGGTGCGAGAAGAGGGGGACGTAGCGGTGGTGCATGCCGTCGCCGTCGCGCAGGCCGCTGACCTCCAGGATCGAATGGACCTCGGTCGTACGCTCGCGCAGGGCGTCGGGGACGACGCGGTAGGCGGTGCGCCGGTGGTTCAACCGGATCGGTTCCGCCGTGCGGTTGAACAGGTTGACAATGGGCGTGCAGCCGAGGACGAAGCTGTCCTTGCGCAGGGTCAGCCGGTTGGGCAGCGGGCGCGACATGGCGATCAGGATGTCCACCACCTCCCCCGACAGCCGGCCCTGGGGAATCGGCAGGTCGTAGAAGTCGAACTTCTGCGGAAACTCGAAGTATTCCTGGAGCAGGCCGTAGGCGGGCTGGGCGTGCTTGGGGTGGGGCAGCACCGTCTCGTCCGGGCCGAAGCCCACCGGGGCGATCAGGGTCTCGCCGCGCAGCCGAACCGGCGGCTTGCCGGGCTGGACGTAGGCGATCTCGACGACGCCGCACAGGAACAGCTCGTGCAAGGCGGAGGTGAGGATCGTCTCGCCGTCGATGAACAGCCGCAGCTTGTCGATCGGCAGATTCTCGAAGGACTGGTTGCGCGTCTCCAGCCGCAGCCGCAGCACCGAGGCGGTGGCGGCGCCGTCGAGGAAGTCGTAGCGGTCCGCCGGTTCAACCGCGGCGTCGGTCACCGCGACCGGCCACAGCGTCACGTCGTAGGCGGTGCGGAAGCGGCAGCGGATGTTGTCCTCGGCCACGGCGTGCAGCGGCGTGCCGCGCGGCACGCGGAAGCCGCCGGTCAGCCGCCCCTCGCCGGGGGTCGGCTCCATCCGCGCGATGCCCATGGCCGGGATCGGCGCGATCATCTGCGGGTGCAGGATGCCGAGCAACGCCTCGGAGAAGCGCGGGAACTCGCGCTCCAGATTCAGTTGCAGGCGCCCGGACAGGAAGGCGAAGGACTCGATCAGCCGCTCGACGTTGGGGTCGGCGGCCTGATCCGGTCCCAGCGCCAGCCGGCGCGCGATCTTGGGATAGCTGCGCGCGAAGGCTTCGCCCGCCCGGCGGACGTAGAGAAGCTCGCGTTCGTAATGGTCGAGGAGGTCCTCGCGCCGCATCCTGGTGCGTCCTTTCAGCCGGATTCGGCGTGGCCGCGCAGGCCCACGTCGAACTCCAGCCGTTCGGTGACGGTGCCCGCCACGACCTCGCCGGAGATGCTGGTGACCATGGTGCCGCGCCCGGTTCCGGCGCTGACGGTCACCCGCGGGCGCTTTAGCCGCGGCTCGAAGTCGATGATGGCCTGTCGCACCATCCGCTCCACCTGACGGCGGTCGGCGTCGGAGGCGGCGTCCAGATGCGTGATGTCGGAAATCCCATAGTCCAGCGCCGTTCCGCCGAGGTCGGGGCGGCGCGTGCCGGTGCTGCGGCTGTCGAGGATGCGCGCGACCTCGCGCCGGATCGACGCCTTGAGGTCGGGCATGGACAGCACCGTGGCCGACGGCTCGTCGCCCGTCGGGTGGTCCGGTTCGAAGTCGATCAGCCGTTCGAACAGCAGCGACCGTCCGCCGGTCATCGTCTTGGGCTGGGTCATCGCCGTGTCCGTTGGGGGTGATATCCCTCTCCCGCCCCGGGAGAGGGAAGGGGCCCGCGCGGAAGCGTGGGAAGGGTGAGGGTCGTGCAAAGGAACAGTACCTGATCCTTGCACGACCCTCACCCGCCCGCTTCGCGAGCACCCTCTCCCGGGGCGGGAGAGGGTTGTTCACAAGTTTAGCTGTCGGAGACGGTGCCCTTCAGCAGGTTGAACTTCACGCCGCCACCGCCTTCGTGCTTCTGCTCCTCGGTGTAGCGCTTGTAGGTCCAGTAGATCTCGGTGGCGTTGATCTCGATGGTCTCGGTCGTGTCGCCTTCGTTGACGCTCAGGCTGTGCTTGGCGATCAGCGGGTTGGTCAGCTCGATCGTCAGGAACTCGCCCCACTGGTGGGTGTCGCCGATCGGCTTCAGGCAGTGGATGGTCCACTGCTTCTTCGCCGTGTCGGAGTTGGCCGAGCGCAGCAGCAGCGAGATCAGCTTGGGCGAGGCCCGGTCCCACTTGCGCTCAAGCGTGATGTTCTCGACCTTCGGGGTGTGGACCGTGCGGCGGGCGTTGGTCGACACTTCCATTTCGACGGTCATGTCCTGCGACAGGGATTCGCACAGGATCATGTCCTTGAACACCACGCCCCCGGCGATCTCGACCGCGGACTCCCCCTGGACGTTGGGGATATCGAGAATGATCATAGACATGCGGATTTACTCCGGACGATGCGTTCGGGGGGAGGGGATCAGGCTTCCGGCGCCGGCAGTTCGGCGACCATGCGGATGGAGGCCGACAGCTCTTCGAGCTGGAAATGCGGACGAAGGAAGATGTTGGCGCGGTAGACGCCCGGACGGCCCGGCACGTCGTAGACGTCGATGCGGGCCTCGCGCAGCGGGAAACGGGCCTTCGTGCCCTGCGACGCCTCGTCGTCCAGAAGGACGTAGTTGGCGATCCAGGTGTTCAGGTGATCCGTGATGTTGTTGCGCGTCAGGAAGGCGCCGATCTTGTCGCGCAGCATCACCTTCAGGTAATGGGCGAAGCGCGACGACACCAGCATGTACGGCAGCATCGCGGAGATGCGGGCGTTCGCGTTGGCCTCGTCGGTGTTGTAGACCTTCGGCTTGTTGGTGGTCTGGCCGCTGAAGAACGCCGCGTAATCGGTGTTCTTGCAGTGGACCAGCGAGATGAAGCCGAGGTCGTTCAGCTCCTTCTCACGGCGATCGGTGATGGCGATTTCCGTCGGGCACTTCAGGGCGATGTCGCCCTCGTCGGTCTTGAAGGTGTGGCTGGGCAGACCCTCGACCTTGCCGCCGCCTTCCACGCCGCGGATGGCCGCGGTCCAGCCATGCTTGGCGAAGCTGTCGGTGATGCGCGCGGCCAGCGCCCAGGAGGCGTTGCCCCACAGGTACTTGGAGTGATCGCGGCCGTCGGTGTCCTCGACGAAGTTCATGCCTTCGACCGGAACGGTGTTCGGGCCGTAGGGCAGGCGCATCAGGACGTGCGGCATGGTCAGCGAGACGTAGCGGGAGTCTTCCGACGCGCGGAAGGAGCGCCACTTCACCATCTCGGCCGTCTCGAAGATCTTCGACAGGTCGCGCGGGGCGCCCAGCTCGCCGAAGTTCTCCATGTCGAACATCGCCGGCGACACGGCGCTGATGAACGGCGCGTGGGCGGCGGCGGCGAGGTTCGACATCTTCTCCAGCAGGGAGATGTCCTGCGGGTGGCGGCCGAACTCGTAGTCGCCGACCAGCATGCTGTAGGGCGTGCCGCCCAGCGTGCCGTACTCGGCCTCGTAGACCATCTTGAACATGGCGCTCTGGTCGAACTCGACCGCGCTGTCCAGATCCTTCTGGAGGTCCTTGCGCGAGACGTTGAGGACGCGCAGCTTCAGCGTCGTCGAGGTCTCGGTGTTCATGACGAGGTAGTTGAGGCCGCGCCACGTGCCTTCCAACTTCTGGAAGTCGGGGTGGTGCATGACCTCGTTCAGCTGGTCGCTGATCAGCTCGTCGATCTGCGCGATGCGCTGGTTGATCGCCTCGACCACGTCGATGGCGGAGGCGTCGCCGGTCTCGGCGAGGACCTGGTCGACGAATTCGGTCAGAAGGTCGCGGGCGTAGGGCCGCTGGCCCTCTTCGCGCGCCATCTTGCCTTCGACCATCATGCGGTCGAGCAGGGACAGACTGGCGGCGCTCTCAACGGACGTTTCCGTGCTCACCTGTTCGCTCCGTGAAGGGGGTTCTGATTGGGCTTGACGGGACGGGCAATCAGGCGGGCTCGCCCGCGGGCTCGCCGGCCGGGGCACCGGCCACCGGGCCGAGGAGCTTCTTCAACTCGTCCTGCTGCTCGGTGCTGGTGATGACGTCGTTCAGCAGGCCGTTCAGCTCGTCGTTGCCGTCCAGCTTGGCCAGCAGATCCGACAGCTTTTGACGGGCTTCGAACAGGCGGCTCAGCGTCGGCACCTGCTTCAGCACCTCGACCGGCTGGAAATCGTCCATGTGGCGCATGTTCAGCAGGATGTTCAGCTTGCCGCCGTCCTCCTGAAGCTTGTTGTCCACCTGGAAGGCGAGGCGCGGGCCGACGGAGGCCATCACGTCGTTGAAGTTGTCGCGGTCGATCTCGACGAACTTGCGCTCCTTCAGCTTGGGAAGGGGCTTCTCCGGCTTGCCGCTGAGATCGGCCAGGATGCCGACCAGGAAGGGCAGCTCCTTCATCTCCTGGGCGCCGCCGGTGTGGACCTCGTAGGTGAGCTTCACCCGCGGCGGGCGGACGCGCTCCAACTTCTTCTGACTGCTCTCGCTCATATCTGACGACCTCATAGGGTTGTGCGCGTCGCGCGCCGGCTGTCGAGCTTCGCCATCATTCGAAAGGCACCCCCGTGGAGGCCAGCCGAGATGGACCCCAATTGGACGACATCGCCCCGGAACACCTCCGTTTCGGAGGGAATGCCCGGCGTACGAAGCATCGCCCGCTCAGCTTCGAAGGTGCTGCAAGAGGAAGTTGCGGGCCTCCAATAGTTGACTCATCCGCTCGGCACTGGAGAGCAGGCCGGTGTCGGGGTGGAAGATCGGGGCCAGCGTGCGGAAGCGGCTGTTCACCACCTGCGGGTCGAGGCCCCATTCATGGGTGAAGCCCAGCACGTAGGTGGCTTGCCAGGGCTTGCGGATCGGCTGGCGCAGCGGGCGGAAGGCCAGCGTCTCCAGCGCCGCGGTCAACTGTTCCAGCCGCAGGCGGCAGCGGCTCATCTCGCTTTCCACGGCGTTCAGCTCGCCCGCGGTGATGAGATGCGCGCCGTCGTCATTGCCGATGGTGGCGGCGACCCAGGCGGCCTTGCGCACGGTCGCCGCGTCCAGCGGCGTGGCGTGGCGCACCCGCAGCTTCGGCACCACCCGCACGCGGCGGGTGCCGCCGTTCTTCAGCGTCACGGTGCGGTGGGAGACGTCCACCGGCTCGGGGCTGCCGGGATCGGGCAGATGGGTCAGCGCCTCCGGCCCGACCAGCGTCAGGCAGGAGCGGATCAGGGCGGGCACCGTCATGCCGCGCGCCGTCGCCGCGGAGTCCACGGCGGCGAAAAGGGCATGCTGACAGGGTGCGGTGATGGTGGGCAAAGGGCCTCCGGGTACGCACGGCGGTAATGCCCCGCAAGGTGTGCGATGACGGGCCGCCGCGGAACGCCTTGTTGGTCCACTCCCGGAGTCACGCCGCCGGAACTGCGTCCGTTGCGGAGCGAAGGCGGTCAGGCGTCCTTGCCGCCGCGGAATTCCTCCATCACGGCGCGGATACCGGTTTCCAGCGCCCGGACACGGCGGCGCTGCCGCTCCTCCCGCCGCGTGGCCTCCTGCGCCTCGCCGCGCAGGCGGTCCACCTCCTCGACCAGCGAGGGGGCGACGGTGCCGCGGTCGGTGTAGAACAGCCCGACCTGGATGACTTCGTAGAGGGTGGTTCCGGCGGGCATCAGCCGCTCCAGCGCGGAGAGGGCGGCCAGCCGCTCGCCGGAGCTGTCGCTGCGCAGCCGGGCGAGGATTGCGTGCAGGCGGGCATCCCGGTTCATGATGGCCGCTTCATGATGGAGCGTGTCCTTTGTGGTTGGCCGGGGAGTATCGCAGGGGCTGGGGAGCGGCAAAAGCAGATCAGACCAAGTTGGGCCAATCTGAACGGGATGCACCCGCGGAAAGCCGCTATAGCCGGACCCTTGGGAGGCTGGCCATGCTCTACGGTTTCGGGCGTCTGGCGCTTGTGTTGTGGCTGTGCGCCGTGGGTGGACAGGCGTTCACGCTGTTCGCCTTTCACAACGCGGTGGCGGAGGCGCACACGGCGGAAATCGCCGCGCGCGCGTCGGCGCTGGCGAGCCGCGTGGCGGCCAGCGCGGCGGAGCGCGCCGCCATCGGCTTTCCGCTCGCCGACCAGAATGACCTGCAACGGCTGATTGAAGTGGCCTCCACCGGTGGCGGGGGCGTGCGGCTCTATGTGGTGGACCCGCGCGGGACCGTGCTGTTCGCCACCGCCCAGGCGGCGGGGACGCCGGTGCCGGCCTCCTGGATGGGCGCCGCCGCGGGGCTGCCGGCGGAGCCGTGGGACCTCGCGGACCGTGACGGCGTGCTGGTCGGCGTGCCGGTGGCCGACGCCCTGGGCAAGCCCGCCGGCGCCGTGCTGGGCCTCGCCCCGCAGCAGGACGCGCGGGTGGAGGTTCTGGCCGCGTTGCGCGAGACGGCGACGGTCACCGCCGTCTTCCTGGCCGCCATCGGGATTCTCGCCGTTCTGGGCACGCGGCTGCTGCTGTCCGGGGTCTGCCGGTCGGTTCTGGAGCGGACGGCTTTCTACGCCGCCGAGGCGCGGCAGCTTCAGGCCGATGGGTCCGCCGCCGTCGCGGTGGGCGATCCGGCGCTGTCCGCCGTCCTGGCCGGGCTGCGCGCGGCGGAGACCGAGGCCGCCCGCATCGACGGGGAGGTGCTGCGATGACCCGCCCGATGACGCTGTTCCCCCAGCGCAGCGTGTTGCGGCGCTTCATCCCGCTGATGGCGGTGGTGGTCGTCGTGCCCTGGCTCGCCACGTTGGCGGCGGCGCTGATCGCCGCGGCGGGCCTGGCCGACCGGGGAGCCGCCTCCCGCGCCGAGATCGTCGGGACGGGGATCGCCCATGACCTGGAGAAGGCGCTGGCCCTCGGCCTGCCGCTCGACCGCATGGCCGGGATGGACGACTACCTGGGCGAGGCCGGCGCGGTCTTCCCGGAGATCAAGCTGATCCTGGTGGTGGACGGCGCCGGCCGTCCCTTGTTCCAGAAATCCGACGCCGCGCGGCCCGACCTGTCGGTGCGGCTGGTGCCGGCGGAAACAGACTGGTCCGCGCTGGGGCTGGTCCTTCAACGCTTTCCCATTCGTCAGGGCGCCGCGACGGCGGGTGAGGTCCTGCTGGGCCGCAGCGCCGTGGCGCAGCCGGCCAACGCACCGCGCATCCTGATCGACTTCGCGGTGGCGCTGAGCATCGCGCTGGCGCTTGGCGGGCTGGCGCTGCGCACCATGCTGAACGCCCAGGTGATGGCGCCGCTGCGGCTGGCGGCGTCCTTGGAGGCTAACCTCGCGCGCTCCGCCTACGACCGCATCGCCCCGCCGGTGGAGCAGAGCCTGATCGGCACGCTGCTGGCCGAGATGAACCGGGTGGTGACCGGCGTGAACGACCGCTTCGCCCGCCTGCGCAGCTATCTGGCCGAGGTGCGCGATCTCAGCTTCAACAAGGACGCCGCGGCGGAGGTGGCGCCGCTGATCGAACGGATCGAGCGGCTGGGCCGCTTCTCGCCCGACCGGCTGACCGCGCTGGCCCCGCCGGACGCCGGGTCGTTGCCCTACGCCACCGCCTTTTGCGCCGGTGTGGGGGCGGCCGTCGCCACGGCGGTCGCGGCGCGGCACCTGCCGCCGGCTGTGGCGCTCGGCGGGGTGGTTCTGGGCATGGCCGCGGCGGTGCCGCTCGCCCTGGCGCTCGTCCGCCGCGCGCCCATCGCGGGAGCGCTGGCGCTGGGCGCTTGGGCGCTGCTGAACGGGCTGGGTGACGGGGCTGCACTGTGGTTGGCCGGCGCGGTGCTGGGCGGCCTTTCCGCGGCGCTTCCCTTCCAGGCGGTGCGGCCCGCCGCGGAAAGCCTGCGCGCCGGGCCCGCGGTGTCCGCCGCGGGCGGTCTGGTGGCCGGAACGGGGCTGTCGGTTCTGTGCATCGGTGGTGGCGTGCCGGGCGTTCTCATGGCCGGCGCGGTGCTGTCCGGATTGGCCGGTCTGCTGGCCGCCGTCCGGCTGGAGCGGCGGAGCGGCCTGACGCTGCCGCGCATGACCCTCCGCGCTCTGCTGGCGGTGGACCGTTGGTGGGCGGACGGGACGCTGCGTTCCAAAGGTTGGGGGTTGTGGCTGGTCACAGCGCTGGCCTTGGCGGTGTTGAGCCGGGCCGACGACGGCGGAGCGATGGACGCCCGCCGGGTCGCGGAACTCCTCTGGCTGCACGCCACCCCGGCTTGGCTGGCGGCCGCGCTGGTCGCGGTGCTGGTGCCGCGGGGGGCTGCCGCGCTGTTGAGTCTGGGCGCGACGGCGGGGGTCGGGCTTCTCCTGGCGCTCGGCCCGGTGGAGCCGGGAACGGCCGTCGCGCTGGGCGCCGCCGCAACGCTTGGCGCCGGCCATGCGGGATTCGCGGCGTCGGGGAACTGGGGGGGGCTGACCGCGGCCCGCGCCGCGCTGACCCTGGCCGGAACGCTCGGCGTGCTGTGGCTGTCGGGCGGAAGCAATGCGGTGGTGGCCGCCGGAACGCTCCCCTCCCTGGCCTTGCTCGCCGGGATCGCCGCGCTGCCGCCGCTGGCGCTGGCCCTGTGGCGTCACGCCATGCCACGCCGGCGCGTTCCGGTCGAAGAGGAGGCCGCGCGATGACCGGTCTTCGCCAGCGCATGACGGTGGCCGCGGCCGCGGTGGTCCTTGCCGTGCTCGTCACCGCCGCGGTTTTCGCCCTGCTGCGCATCGAGAGCGGGGCCACCCGCCACGCCGAGGACGAAGGGCGGATGACCCTGCGGCTGTGGGAAGGGCTGCTCGACCAGTCCGCCGCGGCCGCTCGGGTGGCGGTGGGCGATCCCCGCCTCACCGATGCCCTGGAGCGCGGCAACGCGACGGCGGTGGCGGAGCGGCTCGGCGCTTTGGGCTTCACGGCGGCGACGGTGGTCAACGGGGCGGGACAGACCTTGCTCACCGTCCCGGCCGACCAGCCGATCCGCCTTCTCGACGAGCGGCGCATCGGGCAGGTGCTGGCCCGCAACGACACGCAGGACGGTCTGGTGCTGACCGGCGGTGCCGCGCAGCTTCTGCTCGCCCGCCCCCTCGGCGCGCAGCGTCCGGCCGACCGGGCGCTGGTTGCCATCCGTCCGCTGACGGGCAGCCTGGAGGCGCTGGCCGGCGTCCTCGGCGGCTCGGCCTTCCTGGTCGGCAGCGACGGCACCTTGTACGGCCACGCCGGACCGCTGGCCTGGGCCGACGTGCGTCCCGCCGCGGAACGCGGCGAGGAGGTGCAGGCGACCATCGGCGCCCGCGGTTACGGCGTGCGCAAGCTGCGTCTGCCCAAGGTGGCGGGGACGGAGGGGGACGGCACGCTGTACCTCGTCACCGTGCGCGAGACCACGCTGGCCGCCATGGCCGACAGCCTGCTGGACAGTTCCGCCATTCTCGTCGTGCTGATGGTGCTGGTGGCGGGGACGCTGGGGCTGGACTGGTATTTCCGGCGCGTCTTCACGCCGGTCTACGCCTCGATGTCCGCCCTGTCCGCTCTGGCGGCGGGGGACACCGGCGTCGCCGTGCTGGGGGCGGAGCGCGCCGACGAGGCCGGGCAGCTCGCCCGCACCGTCGAGGTCTTCCGCAGCCGCAGCCGTGCGCTGCGCGACGCCGAGGAGCGGCGCGCCCGCCACTGGCTGCGTCAGCAGTCCTTCATCCGCCGCCAGATGCTCCGCCTGTCCGAAACCCTACCGGAGCAGGGGCGGCGGGAACTCCTCGCCGACCTTGCCCGCATCGAGGCGGCGTCGGAGGGCCGGACGCCCTGCGCGCGCACCGACGATCCCGGCGCGCTCGCAGTCGCCTTCGAGGTGATGGCGGAACGCGTGCGCGACCAGCACACCGCGCTCGACGGCATGGTCCGCCAGCTTCAGTCCGCGCTGGACACCCGCACCGAGCTTGTGGAGTTGCAGAAGCAGTTCGAGATCGCCCGGCGCATGCAGGCGGCCATCCTGCCCCCCGACCTGACCACGGCCCCCGACCTGGAAGCGTCGGGCCTGATGCGCCCGGCGGCGGAGTTCGACGGCAGCTTCTACGATTTCTTCCTGACGGCGGACGGCTCGCTGGCGGTCCTGATCGGGCAGGTGTCGGGCGGCGGGCTGGCGGCGGGCTTCATGACGGTGACGGCGCGCGCCGCGCTGCGGACGCTGGCGGCGGCCGGGCTCGGGCCGGCGGCCTGCCTGACCGGTGCCAACCGGCTGCTGGCGGCGGACAACGCCGCGGGCCTGTCGATCGGGCTCGCCATGGGCGTCGTGTCGCCGCGCTCGCGCCGGCTGGTCTTCGCCGCGGCGGGCGTGCCGGAGCCCTTCCTGCTGCGGCGCTTCGGCGACGTGGTGGACCTGCCGGTGGCGGCCAACCCGCGGCTCGGCCTTGATCCGGCGATGACGGCGGTGGAGACCGCGCTCGACCTGCCGGTGCCGACGACGCTGGTGCTGTGCAACGGCGGGCTGCTGGATGGCGAGAACCGCTTCGGCGTCGCCTTCGGGCGGGCGCGGCTGACCGGCATCCTCGGCAACCTCGACGACCTGTCCTCGGCCAGCGTCACCGCGGCGGTGTCCGCCGGTCTGGCCGAGCATGGCGGCGGCGCCGCGATGGCGGTGGACCGGCTGTGCGTCGCTTTGCGGGTGCGGGCATGAGGGCGGGGCGCATTCTGGCCGGCGCGCTCGCGCTGATGGGCGCCTTGCTGGCCGGGCCGGCGGCAGCGGAGGTGGCCCCGGCGTCGGACGGTGGGCCGGCGCTGTTCCAGTGCAGCCGCTACCTGCGCAACGGGGAGGCGCTCTACGGCATCCCGCCGGGCATCCTACACGCCATGAGCGTCGTGGAATCCGGGCGGGCCGGGATGCCCTGGCCCTGGGCGCTGAACGTCTCGGGGCGCCCGCACTATCCGGCGACGCGGCGCGAGGCCCTGCGGCTGATGCAGGACGGCGAGGGCGGCCTGCGCGGCGACGTGGCGGTCGGCTGCATGCAGATCCACACGCGCTGGCACGCCGGGTCCTTCGCTGGGGGTGAGGACATGCTGGACCCCGCGGTCAACGTCGCCTACGCCGCGCGCTTCCTGCGCGAGCTGTACGACCGCCACGGCTCCTGGACGGAGGCGGTGCGCCGCTACCACGCCAGCGATCCGACGGCGCAGGACACCTATCTCTGCCTCGTGCTCGACCGGCGGGTGCGGCTCGGCTACCAGCGCGAGACGGCGGAGATGCGCCGGCTGTGCGGCGGCCCGGAATCGTGAGCGTGGCGCCATGAAGAAGCTCCTGGTCGGCGTGCTGGCGCTGCTCCTCCTCCTGGTGGCCTTCGCAGGCGGCTATTTCCTGGCGGGCGGGGGCTTGCCGGGCGCCGCGGACGACCCTGCGCCCGCCGAGGCGAAGGCCGCGCCCGCCGCCGCGCCGCAGGAGGCGGCGAAGGCGGAGCCGGAGAAGGCCGCCCCGGCCGCCGTCCCGGTCCGGCCGGCTGCCGCCGTGAAGGCGGCGACGGCGCGCTTCTCCATCGAGCTCGGCGTGTTCCGCTCCGCCGGGAACGCCCAGGATTTCGCGGCGGCGCTGGCCGGGCGGGGCCTTCCGGTGGAAATCGTCGAGACCATGGACGCCGCCGGCGGGCAGTGGCACCGGGTGCGCGCCGGCGCCTTCGCCGACCGCTGGCAAGCCGAGGCGCGCCGCCCATCCTTTGAGCGGATCGCCGGGCTCGGCGGGGTGGTGGTCGAGGAGCCGCTTCCCGCCGTCCAGCCCGCGAAGGCCCGCGGCGGCGAATGATCCAGTTCGGACCAAGGGGGTAACCCGCCGGATTCGCGGGCTTCTCCGCAGGACGGGGGCGGCCTCCGGGCCATCGCCGCGAAACCCCCGCCGGACTACGCCAGAACGAACCAGACAGCGCGCGGATTTGGGCCGCCGGGATGCTTCTATCAGGCTGGGCCGCCGTCCTGTGGGGCGGGCGGTCCATCCGACGGTTCTTCTTCCCCAGGATTTCCCGCGATGACCACGATCACGCTCGGACGATGGCAGGTGGCGGCTCTGGCCGCCGGCGTCGCCGTGCTGACCGTCGTGGCCCTGCTGCTCGGCGCGGTGATGGCGGCGCTGATCCTGACGGGCGGTGGAGACACGCCGATGGCGTCGGCCTCCGCTCCTGCCACCGCGTCCGCCACCACGCCCCCCGCTGGCGGCGGACTGGGCGCGATGGCTCGGAGCAACATCGCCGACAGCTTCGAGGCCCGCCAGGGCGTGATCGAGACAGCGGACATTTTCAGCGACGAGGCGCGCGGACGGGCGATTTCGGCCACCGAGCCGGTGACCCGCGGCGCCGCGGACGCGGCCCGCCGCTTCCTGCCCGGCTGGATGGCCGGTACCGCCGCCCACGTCATCGAGAAGACCGGCTACCGCGTCACCGAATTCGCCGGCAACAGCGTGGAAGGCATCGTCGAGGACACGCTGAACGACCGGCTGGACTCAATGAAGGAAGACGGTGCGGTGCCGGTCCGCCATTACGCCATCGAACTCGGGCGTTTCGCCACCCCGGCCAACGCGGAGTCCTTCGCCGCCGCCGCCGCCCAGCGCGGTGTGCGCGGCACGGTCGATTTCGCGCCATTGCCGGGCGGCAACGCTCCCTACGCCGTGCGCACCGGGCGCTACGCCGCCGCCGACGAGGCCGCCCGCGCGCTGGACGCGCTGACGCGGGCGAACGGGGTGTCCGGAACCGTCGTCACCCTTGCCGAAGCGGGAGAGCGCTGAACGCCATGAGTCCGGTGAACGGAAAACGAGTGGGATTTGCCGGCGCGCTGGCGCTGGCGCTGCTGGTCGCGGGATGCGCGGACAAGCCGCGCGCCGCGCTGGACAGCGTGTCCTTCACGGTCGCCCCCGCCGCCAACGACACCACGCCGGTCGCCATCGACCTCGTGTCCGTCCGCGACAAGGCGCTGGTGGACAAGCTGGGGGCGCTGACCGCCGCGGAGTGGTTCGCCCAGCGCGAGCAGTCCATGCGCGACCATCCGACCACGCTCGGCGTGACGAGCTGGGAGCTGGTCCCCGGCCAGACGCTGAAGACGGACCTGCCGCCGGGCGAGCCGGCCTGGGCCCTGCTGGTCTTCGCCAACTATTCCACGCCGGGGCCGCACCGCCTGCGCGTGCCGGACACACGAACGCTGACCCTCACCGCCGGGGACAAGGATGTCGAACTGGTTCCGTGATGTTCTTCCCTTTGCCGTGAGGATCGCATGACCGAGGCGCGCGACATTCCCGACGCCATCGACTGGCACGACGGGATGCTGCTGGCCCCGCAGCATTTCCAGCAGCAGGCGCTGCGGCACGAGCGGCAGCTGACCTACCATGTCCGGCAGGCGCGGCCCTTCCATTGGGGCGTCGTCCATCTCCAGGTCGACCGGGTGCAGCTCGTCTCCGGGCTGGTCCAGGTGCGCGAGCTGGAGGCGATCCTGCCCGACGGCCTCGTCGTGGACTACCGCGCCGGGACCGACGAGCCGCTGGAGGTGGACATCTCCGCCTACGCCGACCCGGTGGGGCAGACGCAGATCACCATCCACCTGATCGTTCCCGCCGCCCGCGGCGACCGCGCGCCGGGACCGGGGGAGACGCCGCGCTACGTCTCGGTCGAGGGCGCGCCGGTCGCCGACCAGCACGGCGGGGAGGAGCTGTCCATCGCCCGGCTGCGCCCACGGCTGGCCCTGTTCGCCACCACCGGCCCGACGCAGAAGCCGCCGCAGAAGTTCGTCTCCATGCCGATCGCGCAGGCGACCTTCCGCAACGACGCCTTCGTGCTGACCGACTTCGTGCCGCCGGCGCTGACCGTGGCCGCCAACGCGCCGCTCGGCCGGCTGGGGGCGGAGGTGGTGCGGCGCGTGCGCGAGAAGGCGCTGTTCCTGGCCGAGCGTTCCGGCGTCGGCAACGGCAACCCGGCGACCGAGCTGGCCGAGGCGGCGCGTGCGGAGATCCGCAGCCTCGTCACCGGCCTGCCGCCGCTGGAGGCGCAGCTCGGCGTCGGTATCTGCCATCCGTTCGACGTCTACCTGTCGCTGTGCACGCTGGCCGGGCATCTGTCGGCCTTCGCCAGCGGCGCCGTGCCGGCCAAGCTGTCGCGCTACGACCATGACGATCCGATGGCGAGCTTCGGCGAGGTGCGCGACTTCATCCTGCGCATGATCGATCGCGTGAAGGAAGGCGTCGCCCGCATCCCCTTCACCTTCGAGGACGGCATGTTCGGGCTGCCGATGGACGAGGCCTGGCTGAAGGGCCGGTTGGTCGTCGGCGTGCGCGGCCCGGCCTCCGCTCCGGTCAGCGAGGTCGCCGCCTGGATGGAGAACTGCATCGTCGCCTCGCGCTCGCGGCTGGAAACGTTGTCCGGCCTTCGCGTGAAGGGGGCAGAGCGCGTCGCGCTGGACGACAGCGGCGAGGGTGGTGTGGCCGCCCCGCGCGGCGTGGTGCCGTTCGAGATCAAGGTCGATCCCCGCTACATCGTCCCCGGCGAGCGGCTGGAGATCTGGAATCCGGACTCGCTGGGCAGCCGCTTCCGCCCCGTCGAGATCACCCTCTTCGTCAGCGCCTGAGGCCGGGAATGACCGCCATGCTGCACCGCCGGGACTTGGTCGATCACTTCCTCGCCTTCGCGCGGGAACTCCAGAAGCACCGCGCCGCGGTCGGGGCGGGTCGTCCCGCCGCCACGGTGGCGAAGCCAGAAGGCGCCGCGGGGGAGACGGCGGACAGCCTGCCGGCCTTCCTGACCGAGGACGCCCTCGCCATCCCGGCGCCCCGCGGTGCCGCCGCGACGGTGCCGGCCCTGGCGCTGGAGCCCGACGCCGAGATCATCATCCGCCGCCTTCAGGATTTCCTGGAGGCTCAGGCGGTGCAGGTCGGGCGCACCGGCACCGACCTGATGATCAGCCAGCACCGCGAGGCGCAGTACGCCATGGCGGCGCTGGCCGACGACCTGTTCATCCACGATGTGGAGTGGAACGGGCGGGAGCTGTGGCGCAGCGTGCTGCTGGAGCAGGCGGTGTTCCGCACCCGGCTGGCCGGCGAGCGGGTGTTCGACCGGATGGAGGCGCTGCTCGCCAGCAACGACCGGCGGCTGGTCCAACTGGCGGCGGTCTATCTCTGCGTGCTCGGCATGGGCTTCAAGGGGCGCTGCCGGGTGCCGGGCGGCGAGTCCACCCTGCGCGACTACAGCGCCCGCCTGTTTGAATTCATCGCCGGCCGCGAGTCCGAGCTGGGCGCCGGGGTGCTGCCCGGCGGGCGGACGCTGATCCCCGCCGCCTACGCCTACACGCTGACCGACGGCAAGGCGCGCACGCTGGCGCGCGGGCCCCGCTGGCCGCTGGTGCTGGGGGCCATCGCCGGCCTGTGGCTGGTGCTGGGTCAGGCGCTCTGGTGGATGTCCACCGCACAGCTTTCCAACGCGGCGGATGCGGTGCTTCAGGCATCGGTCCGCGTGACCCGCTGACGGGAGAGGACGGTCATGGAACTCCTGGCAGCGGTCCTGTCCGGCATCGCCGGCAACCAGATCTGGGTCTTCGCGGGGCTTCTCGTCCTCGTGCTGCTGATCATCGCGGTGATGGTGGCGATCCTGCTGCGCGCCCGCAACGCCGCACCGCCCGCCCCGGCGGAGCCCGCCGCCCTGCCGCCGCCCGACGCCGCGGTGGAGGAGGGCGGGGCGGTCCCGGCGCTGGCCGGCACGGCGCCCGACGTCACCATCCGCGACATCCGGCGCCTGTTCCGCGACGGCTTGGCGGCCTATCGCGAGACGCTGTCGCGCAACGTCTATCTGGTGCCCTGGTACCTGCGCACCGGGGTCGCCGCGTCGGACGACGCCGGCCTGCTGTCCTGCGCGGAGGAGGTGCGCCCCCCGGTGACCGCCGAGCGGCACGCCGGCTTCTCCTGGCGCTTCTACGACCGGGCGGTGGTCATCGACGTCGATGATCCCCGCGCCGCCTGGGCCGGCGTGCTGGACCTGCTGGGCCGCCGCCGCCCGATGCTGCCCGCCGACGGGCTGATCCTGACCGTCCCGCTGGCCGAGCTGGACGACGTGCGCCGCGCCACCGCGCGCGGGACGGAGCTGTACGCCCGGCTGTGGGAGATCCAGCGCACGCTGGGCTTCGCCCTGCCGGTCTATGTGGTGGTGACGGGCTGCGAGGATGCCCCCGGCTTCGCGGCGCTGGCCGAAGCGCTGCCCCCGACCCTGACCGGCGGGATGCTCGGCTGGTCGAGCCCCTACGCGCTGGAGACCGCCTTTTCCCCCGACTTCGTAAGCGAGGCGCTGCAGTCGCTGGCGGATGGCCTGCTGGCGGTGGAGCTGGAGGTGTTCGGCGCGACGGCCACGCCGGACGGCGCCCCGCTGTTCGCCCTGACCGAGCGGCTGACCGGGACGGAAGCGGCTTTGCGCGCCCTGCTCGGCACCGCCTTCAAACGCACCGCCTATCAGGAAACGCTCTACGTCCGTGGCCTCTACTTCACCGGCCGCCCCGATCCCGACGCGGCGGCGCTGTTCGGGCGCGACCTGCTGAACCGCAAGATCTTCCCCGAGGCCGGCCTGCCCAAGCCGACCCGAGCGCTGGCCGCGTCCCGCGCGTGGCGCCGCTACTCCTGGCCGGTGGGGACGGGGGTCGCCGCGCTGGCCGCGGTCCTGCTGCTGTGGGTGGGGGTGCAGCGCGCCTCCACCCTGTCGGACCGGCTGGTTCCGGTCCTGGCCGACATTCCGGGCGGGCTCCAGCAGCTCGCCGACCAGCGCCCGGCGGTCGAGGCCGGGGCGCCGATGACCGCCGCCTACGGCGATCCCGCCGCCCGCTTCGTTCAGGGCGTGACGATGCTGCCCACCGACTGGACCTTCAACCCGCTGCCGGCCTCCTGGATCAGCGGTGTTCCGGATTCGGTGTCGGGCGCGCTGGCCGTCGGTTACCGCCGGCTGGCCCTGTCCACCGTGCGCGACGTCGCCGAGGACCGGCTGCGCCGCCTGACCCGCGACGGCGGGGTGGGGCCGGCGGGGGCTGGCGCCTTCGAGCGGCTGCGCGCCTTCGCGGGCGAGGTCGGCATCGCCGAGGGGCTGGCCCGCGCCTACAACAACGTGGACGCCCGCGACCCGGCGCTGCCGCTGGACGAGGTGCTCGACTTCGCGCTGGGCTCCGGCGTGGCGCGCGGCTTCTCGGCGCGGCTGCACGGCTGGGAGATCGACCAGCCGCCGGGCGGCACCGCCATCCCGGCGCCGGGACCGGGGGCGCAACGCCCCATCGACCTGACCGCCCACCGGGCCGAGGTCAGCCGCCGCTTCCGGCAATACGCCGACGCCTATCTGCGCGACCTCGCCATGGGCGGCCTCGCCGCCGCGCGGCTGTCGGTCGCCGCCAGCGAACTGGAGCTGCTGGCCGGCGGGGCGCGTTCCGGCGCCGACGCGGCGGCGGCCTACGTCGAGGTGCTGTCGAGCCTGGAGGACGCCGCCCGCGGCCTGGGGGCGGAGCGCGGCGCCTGGATCGGCGCCAACGGCCCCGTCCTGCCGCCGGAGTTCGAGGCGTTGCTTGGCCGGCTGGAGAAGTCCGACCTGCTCGGCCCCAACCTGCGTGCCGACATCCTGGATCTGGCGCAGCGCCGCTACGACGAGGCGGGCGTCGGTGCCCGCAGCCTGGATTCCGTGATCGGCCGTCTGCTGGAACAGGCGCCGAATGGCGGCGCCCGGCTGGCCCCGGCGGCGGAGCAGCTTCGCCGCACCCTATCGGTGTGGATGGCCCGCCGCTTCATGAAGACGGACGACAGCGGCGCCCTGACAATGCCCGCCATGGGCGCCGGCTGGGACCGCGCCGCCCTGGACAGCATCCCGCCGCTGGTCGAGGACTATCTGCTGTTCGACGCCAAGGACCTGCCGCAGGCGCCGGCCATGCTCCGCACCTCCATGCGGGCGGCGGCGCAGCACCAGCTCCGCCAGGGGGTGGAGCGCATCCTCGCCCGCGCGCTGGCCGGCAGCCCGGCGGGCGGCGGGGTGGACCGGGCGGGTGGGCTGGCGCAGCTCCGCGCCTCGGCGCACGCGCTGCGCACCGCCTTCCCGGTGCTGGCCGAGACCATGCAGTCCTTCCGCCAGATCGGGCTGACCACCTCCGCCGACACCATCCGCGACACGGTGGCCCGGCAGGCCAACGCCGTGCTGGCCCAGGCCGACCGGCTGCTGGAGGGCGACCAGCTCTACCGGCCCGACGCCCACGCCTTGGACGTCTGGGTGGACGGGCCGCTGGTGCCGCACCTGCTGTTCGGGCAAACCACGCCGGCCGGGCTGGCGCTCTATCTCGGCAACGCCCGGCAGGAGGTGACGGTGCTCGCCCGCGACATTGCCGCCCCGGTGGTGGAGATCCTGGAGCGTCCGGTGATGGGCGCCGGGACCGGGTCGGGCGCCGCCGCCAAATGGGCGCGCATCATCACCGAGCTGGACAAGTACGACGGCGGGCGCCCGAACAGCTCCCTGGCGCAGCTGGAAAAGTTCGTGACGGTGGAGAGCGCCGCGGTGGACGCCGCCGGCTGCCAGAATCTCGGCGCCATCGACGGGGTGCCGGACGACTTCTTCCGCAGCCGTTTGGCCGAGCTGAAGCAGTGGATCGCCACGCGCTGCGTGCTGGCCGCCGACGCCCGCGTCTACGACGCCTACGTCGACATGGCCGCGTCCTTCAACGAGATGCTGGCCGGACGCTTCCCCTTCGCCGCCGCCGCCGTACCGGGCGAGGACGCCGACCCGGCGGCGGTCCGCGCCTTCTACGAGCGGTTCGACGCGCGGTCGGCCTTCGTGCTGGAGGGGCTGCGCCGCGGCGAGCGTTTCGGCACCGCCGGGCGCGAGGCGCTCCGCTTCGTGGAGACGATGGAGCGGGCCCGCCCGCTGCTGATCGCCGCGGTGACCCCGGACCAGAGCGGCGGCTTGGCGCTCGACCCCGCCTTCCGCGTCAACCGCGGGCGTGAGGCCGGGGGCAGCGACATCATCGAATGGAAGCTCGCCACGCCGAACGGCGCCCTGTCCAGCGTGCTGCCGCGCACGCCGCTGCGCTGGTATCCGGGCGACAAGCTGAGCGTGACGCTGCGCTGGGCCAAGGACGGCACGGTGCTGCCGGTCTCCGGCGTCGGTGCCGGGGCGTCGGTGGACGGCCCCTCGCTGCGCTTCGACTATGACGGCCCCTGGGCGCTGTTCGCACTGGCCGCCCGGCAGGCTGCGCCGCAGCGTGACCGCCGCCCCGGCCCGGACACCGATCCGCTGCTGCTGTTCGAAGCCACGGCCAGCGGCCCGGTCAAGGACGCCGCCGTTGCTGCCCCGCTGCCGATCGCTCCGGCCGTGCAGGCGGCGCCGCAACCCGTGGTGAAGCCCAACGTGCGGGTGTTCATGACGCTGGCGGTCAAGCGCACCGTCCTGTCCGACGGCAAGCCGCCGCGCGAGGAGAAGGTGGCCGTGCCGGCGCTGCCCGCGCAGGCGCCGCCGCTGGCCCCGGTCGGCAGCATGCGGCGGATGCCGGGCTTGGCCGGATGGCCGGCGCCCTCCGGGGCGGTGGCTCCTGCGGACCGCGCCTTCTTCGATCTGGGAACTCCGCCGTCCCAGCCCCCGATGCTCCGCCCCGCGGCCCAACGCTTCCCGTGAGCAGCCAAATGACCGCATCCCACCCGCTGATCGACATCGGCGCCCTGCTCCAGCCCATCCCCGGCGACGACCCGGCGGGCGACGACCTGCGCCATGGCCCGGAATTCGACGCGCTGACCGAGGCGCGCCGGATGGACGACGATCTCGACCAGGGCATCTGGCAGACCACCGTCAAGAAGGCCGACTGGAAGGGCGTCGTCCAGCAGTCTTCGGACCTGTTGACGACCCGCACCAAGGACCTCCAGGTCGCGGCGTGGCTGGTCCAGGCGCTGGGCCACCTGCATGGTCCGGCGGGGTTGGCGCCGGGACTCCTGCTGGTCCACGGGCTGGTCGAGGATTTCTGGGACGGCCTCTACCCGCGCCTGGACGACGGCGACCCGGAGCCGCGGCTGGCGCCGCTGGTCTGGCTGGACAGCCAGCTGTCGCGCGATCTGATGGCGACCGCCATCACCCAGCCGGGGCCGCACACCGACGAAACTCACCGCTTCCAGGACTGGCAGAACGCGCAGCGCCTGCGCAAGCTCGCCACCCGCGACCCGCGCGCCTTCCACGCGGCGGTCGATGACGGGGAGGTGACGGTCGAGCAGATCCTCGCCGCGCAGGACCGCACGCCGCCGGACTTCTACCAGACCCAGCACGGTCATCTGCGCGACACGGTAACGGCGGTGCGCACCCTGGCGGCGGAACTGGACGCCGTGGCCGGGCGCGCCGCCCCCGGCTTCAGCCAGCTTTTGAAAACTCTGGAAAGCCTGATCCAGTTCCACCGCGAAGCGCTCGCCAAGCGCGGCATCGATCCGGACGGCGCCTCCGCCGCGGCGGAGGAGGCCGAAGGCGAGGAGGGGGCCACCATCGACGCGTCCGCCGAGATCATCCCCGCCGCCGCCTTCGCCCGCCCCGGCGGGCCGCGGACCCGGCAGGAAGCCTACGCGATGCTGCACCAGATCGCCGATTTCCTGGCGCGGGAGGAGCCGCACAGCCCGACCTCCTACCTCGTTCGCCGCGCCGCCGCCTGGGGGAACCTGTCCCTGCCGGAGCTGTACGCCGAACTGCTGGGCGATCGCGGCGAGGTCGGACGGATCTTCGGTCTTCTGCGGCTTGAGGAGCGCTGAGCCATGCCCCGCATCCTGCTCGACTACCCCGGCATCAAGGGCGAGTCGCTGATCCGCAATTACAAGAATTTGGCCGACTGCGTCAGCTTCGACCTGTCGTCGGGCAAGCGCGAGGTCGGCGGCTTCAATTACGACGACCCGATCGAGGACAACTCCTACGTCGGCAGCCGCAAGGCGCAGAAGCAGGACAAGCTCGGCGTTGACAGCCTGAAGCTGGAGCGCCACTTCGACCTCGCCTCGCCCAAGCTGATGCAGGCAGCCTTCGATCCGCAGAAGAAGGACGTCACCGCGACGATCCACTTCTTCCGCACCTTCGCGCAGCTTCAGGGTGGCGAGTATTTCGGCGAGAGCGACATCTTCGCCGAGCCGTACCTGACCATCATCCTGAAGAACACGCAGATTACCGAATACGTGCTGTCGATCGACGACGATGACAGCAGCAACGGCACCGAGACTATCTCGCTGGCCTTCGACCAGCTGCAGATGACCTACCAGCACCAGATCGACGGCCGGAAAATCGGCCAAATCCGTGGCGATATCACTTTGGCGAGCAAGTCATGACCCAGTCGAACCCGTCGGCCCTGACCGGCGACACCACCCTCCTGTCCCGCAACGGCGAGGGGCGCCGCGGTCCGGCGCGCCGGGCCGAGCATTTCCTGGAGCAGGTGATGTTCCAGAGCCGCTGGCTCCTGGCGCCGCTCTATGTCGGCTTGGTGGGCGCGCTGCTGATGATCGGCTGGCGTTTCGCGCTGGAACTGGTTCACGCGCTGCCGCTTCTGATTCACGGCACGGAAAACGACATCATTCTGATCGTGCTCGGTTTGGTCGACCTGACGATGGTCGGCAACCTCGTGCTGATGGTGATCTTCAGCGGCTACGAGAACTTCGTCTCGAAGATCGACGTCGCCGGCCACGCCGACCGTCCGGAATGGATGGGCAAGCTGGATTTCAGCGCGCTGAAGGTGAAGCTGATCGCCAGCATCGTGGCGATCTCCTCCATCCAGATCCTGAAGACCTTCATGAACGTGTCGGAGGTGTCCGACCGTGACCTGATGTGGCTGGTCGCCATCCACGTCACCTTCATCGTCTCCGGCGTGCTGCTGGCGACCATGGACGTGCTGGTCAAGAAGAGCCACGCGCACTGACATCCGGCAGGAAAGGAGAAGGCATCATGATTCGGTACGCGCTGGCGTTCCTCGCCATCCTTCTGACCGGCCTGCCCGGAGCGTCGAGGGCGGAGCCGGCGAAGGTGGTGGTCGGCACCTACGTCAACCAGATCACCGGGGTGAATCTCCGCGACAATCAGGTCAACGTGGACTTCTACGTCTGGTTCCGCTGGGACGACGACTCCTTGAACCCGCTGGAGACGTTCGAGCTGATGAACGGGCGGATCGAGTCCCGGACGCCCACCCCGGTCCGCAAGCTGAAGGACACCAACTATGGGCAGGCGCGCGTCCAGGCCGTTCTGAACCAGCCCTGGGACGTCAGCCGCTTCCCCCTGGACACTCAGACCATCCGTCTGGTGATCGAGGACAGCGACCAGACGGCGGAATACGTCGTCTATGTGCCGGACACCGACAACAGCACCGTCGATCCAGACGTCGACGTCTCCGGCTACTCGCTGATCAACAATGGTGCCACCATCTCGGCGCACCGCTACCGCACCAACTACGGCGACATCACCCTTCCGAAGAACCACGAGTCCGTCTATTCCCGCTACACCCACGCGATCACGTTGGAGCGGCCGGACTCGGTCTATTACATCAAGACCTTCTCGACCATCTTCATCTCCTCGGTTGTGGCCTTCCTGGCCTTCCTGGTGAAGCCGGTGGACCTCGACCCCCGCTTCGGCCTGGGCATCGGCGCGCTGTTCGCCGTGGTCGCCTGCTACTTCGTCATTGCCAGCGACCTGCCGCGCAGCAGCGGCTTCACCCTGTCGGACCGGGTCAACCTCGCCTCCATGGGCATGATCTTTCTCAGCCTGATGCAGAGCGCGGTGTCGCTGATGATCTACGAGCGGAACGCGGCGAAGTCCCTGCTCCTGGACCGCTGGTCCCTGGTGGTCTTCCCTGTCGCCTACGCTCTGCTGTGCGTCTGGCTGACGACGGTGTGACGCGGGTGATCTGACACCGCTGCGGGGCGCCGCTCCGGCCTGAGCTTCGCCACAATCCTTCGTCATGCTCCGCAGGGAGCGACGAGGGAGAGTGGGATGATCGGAAACCGGACGGCGCTGGCCGCGGCGGCGTTTCTCGCCATCGGGATTGCGGTGGCGGGCTGGTCGGCGGGGCGCGAGGTCGCCCAGGTCCGGCTGGCCGACCGCTTTGTCACCGTGAAGGGCTCCGCCGAGCGTGAGGTCAAGGCGAACCTTGCGCTCTGGCCCGTGCGCTTCGTCGCCACCGGCGACGACCTGTCCGCCGTCCAGGCGAAGACGGCGGCGGACGAGAAGGCCGTGCTGGCCTTTCTGGAACGCTACGGGCTGGGCGCCGACGCCGTCGTCTCGCGCTCGCTCGATCTCGTGGACCTGCTCGCCCAGGCCTACCGCCAGGGGCCGGCAGACCAGCGCTACATCCTCACCCGCACCCTGATGATCCGCAGCCCCGACGTGGAGCGGGTCGACCGCGCCAGCCAGAATCTGGCGGAGTTGCTCGACCAGGGCGTCACCCTGGGCGGGGAGCCGGGCATGGGCTCCGGCCCCAACTACCTGTTCACGCGGCTGAACGACGTGAAGACCGAGATGATCGCCGAGGCGACGGCCAAGGCGCGCGAGGCGGCAACCCAGTTCGCGACCGACAGCGGCGCCACTCTGGGCGGCATCCGCCGCGCCAACCAGGGTCTGTTCCAGATTCTCGCCCGCGACGAGGCGCCCGGCATCATGGAAAGCCGGCAGATCGACAAGATCGTCCGCGTCGTGTCTACGCTCGACTGGGAACTGGTGGATTGACGGGGCGGCAGCGCTCCAACCGTCCCCTCGTTGTATAGATCATCTACATATTGGATTCGCCGCATCCGGCCGTCTCCTGCCCAGAAAGCGGCGGGCGGCGCGGCCTGCGAACGACTCATGGGACATGATGATGCGGAAACCGACAATCCTGCTTCCGTAATCCGTTGATTGTGCCGCCAAGCGAACAATAAACCTTCGTCCGGCACCAAAATACGCCCAGGAAATCGGCAGATTGGGCAGATGCCGTGCATCGTTTGCTCGATGCATTTCGTGGATTGAGCGGGTGTTAAGACCGGCATCCTGCACTCTTGCACCGATATTCCTCGAAAAACGGCGATTCTGGCAGAAAGCGCTAGTTCACCTGCGCGGAGCATGGTTATATAGACAGCGTATATAGCGAATTTGAGGTGCCCGCTGATGTCCGTCCAACCGCAGGTGTCGTTCTCAGGGCCGCACGCGTCGCCGATCGGCGCGGAGCGCATCAGGCTGCTGGAGGCGGTGGGGCGCGAGGGCAGCATCTCCGGCGCGGCGCGGTCGGTCGGCATCACCTACAAGGCGGCCTGGGACGCCATCGACGCCATGAACAACCTGTTCGGCCGCCCCTTGGTCGAGGCGCAGGCCGGTGGGAAGCGCGGCGGCGGGACCGCCCTGACGCCGGACGGCGTGCGGCTGGTCGCCACCTTCCACCGCCTGCAGAGCGAGATGGTCCGCGCCTTCCAGGTGCTGGAACCGGAACTGAACGGCACCGGCCTCTCGGCCGCCAGCCTGATGTGGGGATTCTTCATGCGCACCAGTGCCCGCAACGCCCTCCGCGGCACCGTCACCGCCATCACCGACGGGGCGGTGAACGCCGAAGTCACCCTGGCCGTGTCGGACCAGACCGCGATCGTCGCGATCATCACCCGCGACAGCGTGCGCGACCTGGGTCTGTTCCCGGGGCGCGCCGCGACGGCGCTGATCAAGGCGCCCTTCGTGATCCTCGCCCCGGCGGACGAGGCGAAGCGCACCTCGATGCGCAACCGCATCGAAGGCGTGGTGGCCCGCCGCGAGGACGGTGCGGTCAACAGCGAGATCACCCTGGACATCGGCGGCGGCAAGACGCTGACCGCCATCATCACGCTGCGCAGCGCCGACGACATCGGCCTGAAGGCCGGCGATCCGGCCTGCGCGCTGATCGACGCATCGCACATCATTCTTGCGGTGGATTGACGATAGGATCGGAAGGAGTTTTCAAATGACGCGTTTCCTGCTTGCCGCCGTCGCGCTGCTGTCCGTCTCGGCGACGGCCCGGGCCGACGAATTCAACGTCGCGGTCGCGGCCAATTTCACCGCCCCGGCGAAGGAGATCGCCACCGCCTTCGAGCAGAAGACCGGCCACAAGGCCGTCCTGAGCTTCGGCGCGACCGGCCAGTTCTATGCCCAGATCAAGCAGGACGCCCCCTTCGTCGTCTTCCTCGCCGCCGACGACGAGACCCCGAAGAAGGCGGTGGAGGAGGGCTTGGCCGTTCCAGATTCCCGCTTCACCTACGCCGTCGGCCGTCTGGTGCTGTGGACCAAGGCCGGCGACGCGCCGCTGGGCGAGGACACGCTGCGCAAGGGCGCCTTCGAGAAGCTGTCCATCGCCAACCCGGCGACCGCGCCCTATGGCTCCGCCGCGGTGCAGGCCATGAAGAAGATGGGCGTCTACGAGGCGATCCAGCCGAAGATCGTCCAGGGCAACAGCATTGCCCAGGCCTTCCAATTCGCCGACACCGGCGCCGCCGAGCTGGCCTTCGTCGCCCTGTCCCAGGTGATCGCCAAGCCGGAGGGCACCCGCTGGCCGGTTCCGGAATCGCTGCACGACCCGATCCTCCAGGACGCCGTCCTGCTGAAGAAGGGCGCCGGCAACGAGGCCGCCACGGCCTTCCTCGCCTTCCTGAAGGGACCGGAGGCCGCCGCGGTGATCTCCAAGTACGGCTACGGCACGAAGGCGCCGAACTGACCGTGCCGGCCTCCCTGGGAAGGACCGCCCGCCGATGAGCTGGCAGCCGATCATCCTGACCCTGGAGCTGGCGGCGCTGACGACGGTCATCCTGCTGATCGTCGGCACCCCCCTGGCTTGGTGGCTGGCGCGGTCCGGAGCCTGGTGGAAGGAGGCGGTCGCCACGGTGGTGGCGCTGCCCCTGGTCCTGCCGCCGACGGTTCTCGGCTTCTACCTGCTGATGCTGCTGGGGCCGAACGGCCCCGGCGGGTGGCTGGCCTCGCTGTGGGGCGCCCGCTCCATGGCCTTCACCTTCGAAGGGCTGGTCATCGGGTCGGTGCTCTACTCCATGCCCTTCGTCGTGCAGCCGATCCGCAACGCCTTCGAGGCGTTCGGCGACCGCCCGCTGGAGGCGGCGGCGACGCTGCGCGCCTCGCCGCTCGACACCTTCTTCACCGTGGCGGTGCCGCTGGCCCGCCGTGGCTTCCTGACCGGCGCCGTGCTGGGCTTCGCCCACACCATGGGCGAGTTCGGCGTCGTCCTGATGATCGGCGGCAACATCCCCGGCCAGACCAAGGTCCTCTCGGTGGCCATCTACGACTATGTCGAGACGCTGCAATGGGACGAGGCCCATCTGCTGGCCGGTGGCATGCTGGTCTTCTCCTTCACGGTGATCCTGACGATGATGATGCTGGAGAAGCGCATCGGGCGGGGCGGGCGATGAGCCTGTCGGTGCATTTCCACGGGACGCTCGGCCAGTTCGCCCTGGACGTGGCGTTCGAGGCGCCGGGCCGCGGCATCACCGCACTGTTCGGCCCGTCCGGCTGCGGCAAGACCTCGGTGCTGCGTTGCGCGGCGGGGTTGCAGCGGCTGAACGGGCGTTTTGCCTTGGACGGCGATGTCTGGCAGGAGGGGCGGACCTTCCGGCCGACGCACAAGCGGCCCATCGGCTACGTCTTCCAGGAAGCCAGCCTGTTCCCCCATCTGTCGGTGCGCACCAACCTGCTGTTCGGCCATCGCCGGACGGTGGGGCGCGGCGTGCCGGAGCACATCCGCCTGAACGACGTGGTCGATCTGCTGGGGCTGGGGCACCTGCTCGACCGCTCGCCGGAGCATCTGTCCGGCGGCGAGCGCCAGCGGGTCGGCGTCGGCCGCGCGCTGCTCTCGCAGCCGCGCCTGCTGCTGATGGACGAGCCCCTGGCGGCGCTCGACCGCTTCAGCAAGGAGGAGATCCTTCCCTATCTGGAGCGGTTACACGGTGTCCTGTCCGTCCCCGTCCTCTATGTCAGCCACGACATCGCGGAGGTCGAACGGCTGGCCGACCATCTGGTGCTGCTGCGCCAAGGGCGCGTCGTCGCCGCCGGCCCGATGCAGGAGCTTCAGGCCGATCCCACCCTGCCCATCGCCCGCATGCCCGAAGCCGGGGTGACCCTGCCCGCGGTGGTGGCGGGGCGGGAGGACGCCTACGGCCTGACCCTGCTGCGGCTGGACGGCGGCCATCTGCTCGTTCCGGGCGACCTTGGGCCGCAGGGCACAGCGCGGCGGGCCCGCATCGCGGCGTCCGACGTCAGCCTCGCCCGCAACCCGCCGGAGGGCAGCACCATCCTGAATGCGCTGCCCGCCCGCATCGTCGCGGCGGAGCGCCAGGACGAGGTCCAGATGATGGCGGTCGTCGCCTTGGGCGAGGAGGGCAGGGGAGCGCGCATGCTCGCCCGCGTCACCCGCAAGAGCTGGGACGCCCTTGGCCTGTCGCCGGGCCAGCCGGTCTACGCCCAGGTCAAGGGCGTCGCCCTGGTCCAGGAATCGCTGTGATTCGGGTGGGGGCGCTGCGCGTCACCCCGGGGTGATGCGTTTGGGCCGGCGCAGCGCCCCCGTCCCCATCGCGATTCCGAACAGGACGCACAGCAGTCCGGCGGCGTGGGCCAGCGTAAAGGCCTCGCCGAGGAACAGCACGGCGGCCAGCACGCCTGCCGCCGGGATCAGCCCGGTGAACAGCCCGGCCCGGTTGGCCGGCACATGGGCGATCCCGCGCATCCACAGCACCACCGCCAGCAACCCGCCGGTCAGGCCGGACGCCACGAACAGCAGCCAGACCCAACCGGGCACCGCGATCGGATCGAAGCCGCCCAGCGTCGCCAGGGCACCCGGCGCCATCATCGCCGCGGCCAGGACATTCGCCAGACAGGTCAGCGTCAACGGCGGAATCCGCCCGCCAAGCTGCCGCGCGAAGACGCCGTACAGCCCCTCGGACACCACCGCGCCGAACACCAGCGCGTTGCCAACGACGGAATCGTCGGGTCCGCTGTTGCCTCCTGGCCGCAGGTTCAACGCGACCATGCCCAGGACCGCCAAGGCGATGGCCGTGGCGCTGCCGGCCCCGATCCGCTCGCGCAGGATCAGCGCCGCCCCCAGCGCCGTCATGGCCGGGATGGTGCTGGTGATGATTCCGGCGGCCACCGCGCTGGTCTCGCGCAGCCCATAGAGAAGGAACAGGTTGAACAGCACCATACCGAACAGGGAGAGCAGGGCAAGGCTTGTCCAGTCCTGACCATTGCGCGGAATCGCCGCCGCTCCACCCCTGAGGGCAAAGGGCGCCAGCAGCACAGCGACCAGCGCGAAGCGCATTTCCGCCGCCACAAGTGGCGGGATATGGGATACGATCGCCTTGGAGGCCGGAACGGACAGCCCGACCAGGGTCATCGACAGGGCGAGGTTGAGATAAGCGGCGCGCATGGGCCGCATTCTATGGGCGCCGCCGCCGTCTTACGGAAGCGGCATTTTCACGCAATGAATTTGCAAAGAATGCGTGCCATTCTTCGCGCCAAGGTCGCGGTACACAAGGGGCGGGGTATGTCGGAGCCGATCCTCGGGATCACCAACTGGATGCATTTGTTCCGCTGGATCGTGAAGCTGATCCGTGACGAGTACGGCGTGGATGAAAAGGTCCTGACCCGCAACGCCGTGCTGGACGGGGGAATCGGCCTCACCGCCGAACAGCTCGAACAGGTCCTGGACCACATCGCCGAGACCTTCGAATTGACCTTCCCCGAGAACACCCTGAACGAAACCGTCCGGCTGGAAGACCTCTGCACGCTGACGGCCTGGATGCGCGGCCTCTTCAAGAAGCCGGACTTCGTCACTCCGCCGTTCGAAGAGCGCTGCCGTTCGCTCAACAACGTGCCGGCCTGACCCGCGGGCTCCATTCTCAACAGTGTATGGCTGGAAACGCCGCAACGGAATCCCATCTGCGGCAGCGGACCCGTCCCGCCAACCCTTCTCCCTGAGCCGTTCATGCCGTTGCATCTCATCAAGCTCGCCGTCGGGATCGATGACCTCGACCATCTGGCCGCGGTGCAGGCGCGTCGCACGCGGACCGTCGACGGCCGGTCGATGATCCCCGTGTTCACGCGCCGCGTGCCGAAGCGCGGGGAGGAAATCCTCGCTGGCGGGTCGATCTACTGGGTGGTCCGCGGCTCCGTCGCCGCCCGCCAGCGGGTGATCGCCATCGACACCACCGTGGACGAGGAAGGGGAGTCCTGCTGCATCCTCGGCATGGACCCGCAGCTCGTTGCCACCGTGCCGACGCCCCACCGGCCCTTCCAGGGGTGGCGCTATCTCGATCCGGAAACGGCGCCCAGGGACTTGTCCGACGCGGGCGGGCAGGGCGACGAATTGCCCGCCCATCTGGCCGCCGAATTGCGCTCGCTCGGCCTGCTGTAATCGGTTTGCCCGGCTGCGGCCCGCCAACCCGTTGATTTTTCTCAATCGGGCAGAATTTTCATCTCCTTGTCAAAAAAGCGCTTGCGTGTTCGTGGGGGAGGCGCCTATAACCCCCTCCACCGACGCGGTGGCCGCCAACGAGGCGCCGACGGGTCGGGAACACAAAAGACAGTCTGGCCCTGGCGGCCCACTCCTCGAAGGGGTTGGGCGCGGG
>NZ_JACHYN010000030.1 GCF_014192915.1 Azospirillum sp. OGB3
AGCCCGCTGCCGTCATCGCATGGTCAGCTTGGAGACGATGCCATCAGGCCATCGCCAACCAAGCCCACAAGCGTAAGGCGCAACTGTAATGCTAGGACCGCTCCGGCGACCACCGGAACCGGGTCGATGATGCCCAGCCCCAGAAGCGTGCCGAACATGATCATGAGGGCCGTTGCCGGTACGGCGAGGCCGACCAGGACCACCGATTCGCAGAACGCCAGGACCGCCACGATCGGACCGGCCCAGTCGTGATGGCGTTCCAGGAAATGCATGACCATCTCGACGGCTGCATCCATGATGTGATCCACCTTCGGCCGTTTCAGGGAAGCGGAGAGACGGCGCCGTCGTCGCGGACCTCTTCCAACCGTCCCGACCAGTCCTAGCCACGGCGGCTGACACGATCCTGACGGCCTCCCAATTGCGCCGCGGAATCGCCGGTCCGCATCAGGTGCGTGTCAGCTCGCGACGGCAGGCTGCCGCCGTACACGACACCAAGAAGAAACGGAGACGGGACGATGCAGATATGGGAAGCGGCTGTTCTGGGGCTCTTGCAGGGCCTGACCGAGTTCCTGCCGATCTCGTCGAGCGCGCATCTCAGGATCGCGGGGGAGTTCCTGCCGTCCGGCGCCGATCCCGGGGCGGCCTTCACCGCCATCACGCAGATCGGCACGGAGCTGGCCGTCCTCATCTATTTCCGGGAGGACCTGATGCGGATCGCGACGGCGATGATCCGCCAGACATCGGGGGTCGGCGGCCATGTCCCGGAGGACGCGCGCCTCGGATGGCTCATCGTGGTCGGCAGCGTGCCCATCGTCGTCCTCGGCCTGCTGTTCAGCGGAGCCATCGAAACGAGCCTGCGAAGCCTCTACATCGTCGCCTCCACGCTCATCGTGTTCGGCATCATCCTGGGCGTCGCGGACCGCTACGGCCGCCGGCGCAAGGTGCTGGCCGAGCTGTCGTGGCGCGACGGCCTTCTGCTCGGTTTCGCCCAGGCGATGGCGCTCATCCCCGGCGTGTCCCGGTCGGGAGGCACCATCACCGCGGCCCTGATGCTCGGCTTCACGCGGGAGGCGGCGGCGCGCTACTCCTTCCTCCTCGCCGTTCCGGCGGTGTTCGGGTCGGGCTTCTACCAGCTCGCCAAATCCTGGGGGGAGCCGCAGCACGTCGCCCTCGCCCCGACGATCGTGGCGACCGCCGTCGCCTTCCTCGTCGGCTACATCGTGATCGTGGCGTTCCTGAAACTCGTCTCGCGGGCGTCCTTCATGCCGTTCGTGATCTACCGGACGGTGCTGGGGCTCGCGCTGCTGGCGCTGTTGCAACTCGGCGTGATCACGCCCTGACGGGTGTCGGGCGGGGTGGGGCGAGCGGGGCGAGCGGCACGATCAGCTCGATGGCGAAGGTGGGGCCGGCTCCGATGCGGGCGTCCCCCCCCAGATTGCGCAGGATGCGCCGGACAATGGCCAGGCCGAGCCCGGACCCCGGCGTGTTCCGCGCGCCCTTGTGGAAGCGCTCGAACAGCACGCCGCCCTCGCCGCGGGGGACCGCCGGCCCCTCGTCGGACACGCGCAGGACCGCCGTGCGCTCGTCCCGGCTGGCGAGGGACACCGAGACCTGCCCCCGCCCGTGGCGGAAGGCGTTGTCGAGCAGGTTCCTCAGGGCTTGGCGAAGCTGCCGGTGCGCGTCTTCGACCACCAGACCCTCGGCGACGGCGACGTCGATCGTGCGGGACGCCGCCTCATAGGCCGGGAGCATGTCGGCGACCGCCTCCCGGACGATCCTGGCGAGCTCGATGGGGACGCTTGGTTCATCGGGAGCCCGCTCGCCGCCCTGGTCGGCGCGGGCCAGGACCAGGAGCTGGTCGATGAGGTGGCGCATCTGCTCCATGTCCCGCGCGATGGCGCTCCAGTCGGGGCTTGGCTCGGTGCGCGCCTTCTGCAGCCGCAGATCGAGCACGGCGAGCGGCGTCCTCAGCTCGTGGGCGGCGTCGGCGGTGAAGCGCCGTTCGATCTCATAGGCCGACGACAGGCGGTCCAGCGCCTGGTTGGCGGAGATTGCCAGCGGAACGATCTCTTCCGGCAGTTCGCGCAGCGGGATGCGCCGTTCGGGGTGGGCGACGCCGATGGTCGAGGCGAGGTCGGCCGCGCGGCGGACCGAGCCCAGCATCCAGCGCGCCAGGAAGACGATCGAGACCAGCGAGATGGCCGCCAGGATCGCGATGACCACGGACGATCCGGCCATGCGCTCGCGGAACAGCTGGCACAGCTCCTCGCAGTCCTCCCAGTCGTTGCGGCTTGCGACAAGCACGCGGTTGTCGCCGATCAGGCGCGCCGTGACGGCGGCCCGCGCGCTTTCGGGAAGCGCCTCCGGATTGCGGAACGGCAGCGGCGCGGCACCCGCCGGAGCGCTCGCGACGAGATCGCCGGTGCGCGTGTAGAGCGCGTAGCGCCAGTCCGAAGCGGAGAACTGCATGGGGAACGCGCCGAGGTTCGAACCGTCCGGGGCGGGCGTCACCGTGGCGAGAAGGGTGTCGACCTGCTCGTTCAGGACGTGCGCGCGGATGTCCTCGTCCAGGTCGAGCAGGTAGATCACGACGTTCCCCGCCCCCAGCGCGAAGACGAGCGCCATGACCAGGAGCAGGCGGGAGCGCAGGCTATTCATCCGCAAGCGCCCGCGCCTCCGCCGTCATCTTGTAGCCGACGCCGCGGACCGTCGCGATCTGGACACGGGCGCCCGCCGCCTGGAGCTTCTTGCGCAGGCGGGAGACGATCGCCTCGATCGCGTTCGGCGTGACGGCCTCATGGATGGCGTACAGCCGGTCCTCGAGCTGGTCCTTGATGACGATGCGCGGCGCCGACCGCATCAGCTCCTCCAGCAGCGCGAACTCCTTGCGCCCGAGGTCGAGCGACTGTGCGTCCACCCGCGCGTCCCAGGACGAGACGTCGAAGGTGAGGTTGCCGAGTTCGAAGGACTCCGTCTGGCGCGGCCCCGGTCGGCGGAGGACGGCGCGCAGCCGGGCCTCCAGCTCCCTCAGGTCGAAGGGCTTGACCAGATAATCGTCGGCTCCGGCGTTCAGCCCGGCGAGACGGCTTTCCAGAGAGTCCCGGGCCGTGAGGATGAGCACCGGCACGCCGTGCGACGCCCGCCGCCGGACATGCTCCAGGACGGCCATGCCGCTCGCCCCGGGCAGGCCGAGGTCGAGCACGATGCCGTCGTAGCGGGTGATCCCGAGCGCCGTGCTCGCGTCCTCGGCGGACCCCCCGGAATCCACCACGAAGCCGACCTTCGCCAGATGACCGGCGACCATCTCCGACAGGGCCCGATGGTCCTCCACCAGCAGCAGTCTCACGTCGTCCTCGCCGGCATCAGGCCGCTCGTTCCTGCAGGGACCGCCAACGCCGCAGGAGGTCGTCGCGGTCGCCGGCCAACGTTTCCACGCCGGCCCAGCCGTTCCAGGCGCCGGCGATGCTCCACGCCGGATCGCTGACATGGGCCTGGGGCAGGCGGTAATGAAAGACGGCCCGGCTTCCGATCTTCTCATGGGGAAGCGCCGCCCTCACCCGGTCCGGGAAGAGGTGGAGGAACAGGGGCAGCAGGTCGAGGTCGCGGTTCCGCGTCGGGTTGGCGGCGAGGTAGTCCTCGGCCAGGGTCGGCAGGTCCGGCCAGTAGTCCGGGGCGACGACGCGGCGGACATAGTCGTCCGGATAGGGCGCGGGGAGGAAGGCCGGCGTCAGGCCGCGACCGACCGTCTCGCGGCGCAGCCGGGCGTTTCGCAGAAGGAACGCCTTCAGCACGGCGGTGATCGTGTCGGCGTCGAGGCTGGGCGGATCGATGTTGAAATGCAGCCCCAGCGACCCGAACCACGTCGTCCCAGCGCCACGGGCGCCCGCGTCGCGCAGCACCCGCAAGGCGTCGTCCACGTGGTGCAACTCGCCGACGGGGAGCGGCGCGGTGATCAGTTCGCGTGGCACGACACCGCTCAAAGCCGCGCCGAGCCATGCGGCCAGCACCGGATTCAGGCGAAGGCGCTGGGCCGCCGCCGTTCGCCGCGGGTGGGCGTGGCGCACGTCGAGTTCGACGCTCAGGCGCCCGAGCGCCGTGTCCAGAACATGAAAGGCGTGGGGGTCCTCCTCAACGCAGGTCCCGCCGAACGCGCGCGCCAGCGCCTGAGCGGCGGCCCGGGCGCTGATGCCCAGAAACTCGATCTCCACCCCCACGCGCCGGATCGCCCCTTGCGCGGTTCGCGTCGACGGCGGTCGCTGGAAGCGAGGAGCGGATCGGTGAACGCTCGTGCGACGTTCGGGCAGGGAAACGGTCGCCGGCGGGGGATCGTGATTGTGCATGCCCCGCATGTGGCCCCGCGCTTCCGCTTTCCAAGATGGTCCGCTGCAACGCACAAAATTCCCGTCATGGACACCGGTCGCGTCCAAGGCCCGGTCTCACCGCAAGGCGCACAAGACCTGACTGGACGCGCGATGGTCGTGCCCCCAAATAGGCGGACGCCACTTGGGGAACCCTGAATCCATGCCGATCACCGCGCGCTCCGCAGCCTTCGTCATCGCCGCCGGCCTGTGCGTCGCCACTCCCGCCGCCGCGGCCGAACCGGCGGCCGGCACCGGGCCGCTCTGCTCGCCAACGGTGTCCGCCGCCCTCACCAGTTGGGACATGGGGCTGCAGGCCGCCGGGAAGTTCGGCGACCGCGCCGTCGCCCTGGCGAGGGAGAAGGGACGGGAGTACATCCTACCGTTGCTCGGCATTGATCCGGCGGAGTCTCCGCCCGGCGTCGAGGATGGGACCGGCGCCATCGGCCGTCTGCTCGAATCGAGCCGGCAGGATCCGCAGCAGCGTCTGGATTTGTGCATGGCGATCAGCGGGGCGGTCGAATCGGCGAAGGGCTCGACGGCGGCCGGCCTGGAGGCGCTGAAGCGGGCTCTGGACGGCGTCGCCCAGTCGGCACCGGCGGAAAAGCCAGTGGAGGAACAGATACGAATCTGACGGTTTCCGCAGGCGGAACGGGACGGGCGCGTCCGGATCGTCCGGGGGTGCCACCAACGGTTTCGGGCCGCCACCCCGACTTCACGGTTGCGCGAAGGCGTGCCGAAACCACATGATCGGGGCAGGTGCAACAAAGACGGAGCGCCCCCGGCGACCGGCCGGGGACACCATGAACGTTTCAAGCGGCCCTTGTGGGCCGCAGGGTATCCGGCCCGACCGGATGTCCTGCGGCGTTCCCCCGCAGCCCGATTCGGGCGATTCCCAAGACGCAGACCCGCGGCCCGACACGCCCTGGCAGCCAAGCCGGGCGTCGAGAGCCGGTGCTGGAACCAGGCCAGGGCGCCCCTCGCCCCGCCCGGCCCACGCCCGTGGTCAGCAGCCCAACCGCCCCTGAGCCGTTGGAGCCCGCCGTCTCTTCTCACGTCCGGAATCGCCCGTCATGCTGTCTTTTGAAATCGCCATCATCGTCGCGCTGACCCTGTTGAACGGGGTGTTCGCCATGTCCGAGCTGGCCGTCGTCTCGTCGCGGAAGGCCCGGCTGCAGAGCATGGCCGATCAGGGCAACGGCGGCGCCCGGATGGCGCTGCGGCTGATCGATGACCCGAGCCGCTTTCTCAGCACGGTGCAGATCGGCATCACGATGGTCGGCGTCGTCGCCGGCGCGTATGGCGGCGCGACGCTGGGCGACCGGCTCGGCCAATGGCTCGACAGTTTTCCCGCCCTGGCCGGACGCGGCGAACTGCTCGGCGTCGGCGGCGTGCTGGTCGTCATCACCTATTCGTCGATCGTCCTGGGCGAGCTGATTCCCAAGCGGATCGCGCTGAAGAGCCCGGAGCGCGTGGCCTCGCTGATCGCCCCGCCGATGCGCCTGCTGTCGCGCATCGCCGCCCCCTTCGTCTGGCTGCTCGGGGCGTCGACCGACCTGCTGCTGCGCCTGCTTGGTCTGCACGGGGCGCGGGAGGAATCGGTCACCGAGGAGGAGGTCCGGTCGATGATCTCCGAAGGCACGCAAGCCGGCGTGTTCGCTCCGGCCGAGAAGGAGATGATCGACGGCGTGCTGCGGCTGGCCGACCGGACGGTGCGCACCATCATGATCCCGCGCCCCGACGTCGCGTGGCTCGATCTGGGCAAGACGCAGGCCGAACAGCTGGCAGCGATCCGCGCTGGGGGCCATTCCCGCTACCCGGTGTGCCGCGGTGAGCTCGACGAGCTGGTCGGCGTCATCCACACCCGCGATCTCGTCAACGCCCTCGTCGAGGGCCGCCCGTTCGACCTGGAGGCCCAGGCTGCCCGGCCCCTGGTCGTGCATGACGGCACGCCGATCCTGAAGCTGCTGGAGCTGATGAAGACCTCCGGCCACCATCTGGCGGTGGTCGTCGACGAGTATGGCAGCATCGAGGGCATCGTCACGCTGACCGACATCCTGGAGACCATCGCCGGCGATCTTCCGGAGGCCGGCGAGGCCATGGAAACCGCGGCGGTGCGCCGGGAGGACGGGTCCTGGCTGGTGGAAGGTTGGATGCCGGTGGACGAGTTCGAGGACACCGTCGGGCTGCGCGGGGTGCGCGGCACCGGTGACTTCCACACGGTGGCCGGTCTGGTGCTCCATCACCTGGGCCACGTCCCGGTGGCCGGCGAAGCGTTCGAATGGGAGGGCGTCCGGGTGGAGGTCGTGGACATGGACGGCCGCCGGATCGACAAGGTGTTGGTCGTTCCCCGGCTCGATTCTTCTGCCGTGGCCGATGAATAACCGGGGCGTCGGTAACCGCAAGGGCGCGCCGTGCGCTCGGCGGTTTCCGGTGGACCCGATGCCGGTCCTGCCGTGACGGCAAACGGGCGCCCGGCCGCGCTGGGTGCGAGGCGCCCGTTCCGTCGCTGTTACTGCGTCGACTGCGTTTGTCCCGGTGTGGAGGACGGCTGCGCTGCAGGAGGAGAGGACTGGCTTCCGCTGTTCTGCTCCCCACAGGCCGCCAGACCAAGGGCGAACAGGCCGGCGATCAGGATGCGCTTGGCACAAGTCGTAGCATTCACCTCGATAATTGCCTTTAAGACGCCCGGACGCATGCGGCGATGTGGCGTCAGCGCGGGCATATGGCAGTGGCCCAGCAAATTGCCAATGATATTATTGGCTGATGTTGCTGGAAGTCAGAAAATTATTACCGAAGCATCGGCGCCTTTCTCTGAAAAAAGCTTAGCATACTCACGAAGAAGTCTTCTTATTCCCGCGGCGCGCCGGATTTTTCACATTCTGCCGGCCGGAAAAAAATTTGCGAACCGGTGGGATGAAAGGTTGGGGGGTGTTGGTATGCAGCGGTCGAAACTGACCTGTTGGGGAGCATGGACATCTCTCGCCACCTCGGGGTGCTGCGTCGCTACGCGCTGGTATTGACGCGCAATTCCGAACGCGCCGAAGATCTGGTGCAGGAGGCGGCCCTGCGTGCGTTGGAGGGTGCGCACACCTGGCAGGATGGCAACGACCTGCGGAAATGGCTGCTGGCCATCGTGCACAACACCCATGCCTCCCGCTGCCGCCGCAAGCACACGGAAAGCGCCGCCGAGGCGGCCATTGCGGCGCAGGCGATCCGGGCACAGGCGCCCAACCAGACCGATCGGGTGTCGCTCGGCGAGACGGTGGCGGCGCTGATGACGCTTCCCGAGGAGCAGCGCGAGGTGCTGATGCTCGTCGCGGTCGAAGGGATGAGCTACCGGGATGCCGCCGAATGCATCGGCATCCCGCTGGGCACGCTGATGTCCCGGCTCAGCCGCGGGCGCGCGGCGTTGCGTGCGGCGGCCGACCAGGACGCGCCGGCTCCACATTTGCGACTGGTAAGGTGATTCATGGCGACGCCCGTGACCGAAGACGACCTGCTTGCCTTCGTGGACGATGAGCTTCCTCCCGAGCGGCGCATCGAGGTCGAGGCCTATCTCCAGGGGAACCCGGCCCTGGCCAGCCGCGTCATGCAGGATCTCCGGCAACGCGACAAGCTCCGCCTCTACCTCATGACCGAGCCGGACAGCGGCGCGGCGCCGGAAGCGTCGGCGGTCGTCCCCCTCGACACGGAACACCCGCCGCCCAGCCTCCGCCGTTCAGCCACCCGCCGGATGCTGATGCTCCGCAGGGCGGCGGCGGCGCTCATCCTGATCGGTGTCGGCTGGACGGCGCACACGCTGGTCGATCCGGTCGCCGCCGCGCACCCCATTCCGGTGTTCGCCGACGAAGCGGTCGAAGCCCACCGCGCGGCGATGGACACCGGCCCGTCCTTCAACGGGCTGCCACCGGAGGAGGCACCCCGGCTCGCCCAGGTCGTCTCGCGCCTGGTCGGTTCACAGCTGCCCCTGCCGAGCTTTCCGGGCCAGCTGATGCCCTTGGCGTCGCGCATCGTCCCCTGGGATGAAGGCAGCGCGGTGCAGGTCGTCTACATGACGCAGGATTTCGAGCGCGTGACGCTTTTCGCCGCCGAAGGCAAGGAATTCGCCGTCACCGCTCCGACGATGGCCGACGTCCAGGGCCTGTCGGTCGTCTACTGGCAGCAGGGGACCCACGTCTACGCGCTGTGCGCGAGCATCCCGGCCGACCAGCTGCTCGACGTGGCGAACACCACGCAGACGTCCTGGTTCTGAAGACGCCACGTCATCCACGACAGAAAGAGGCGTTCATGTTCAACCAATATCCCAACCAAAGCCCCAACCAAAGCCAATGGGGCGCCGCCGCGGGGATGGACCGCGCGGCGTTCGACGAGGGCCTGCGCAAGCACATGCTGCGGGTCTACAACTTCATGATGCTCGGCCTTGGCGTGACGGGGCTGGTGGCGCTGCTCGTGGCGAGCACGCCGGCGCTGTACGTGCCGATCTTCACGACCCCGCTGAAGTGGGTGGTGATGCTGGCGCCGCTGGCCTTCATCATGGTGCTGTCCTTCCGCTTCCACGCGATGTCGGCGACCGCGCTGCAGGGGCTGTTCTGGGCCTTCTGCGCGGTGATGGGCGTGTCGATGGCGTCGATCTTCCTGGTCTTCACCGGGGCCAGCGTGGCGCGGGTGTTCTTCATCACCGCGGCGATGTTCGCGGCGATGAGCCTGTGGGGCTATACCACCAAGGCCGACCTGTCGAAGATGGGCTCGTTCCTGATGATGGGCCTGATCGGCATCGTGATTGCCAGCCTGGTCAACATCTTCGTCGGCTCCAGCGCGCTGCAGTTCGCCGTCTCGGTCATCGGCGTGGTCATCTTCACCGGCCTGACCGCCTACGACACCCAGCGCATCAAGGAAGAGTACGCCGAGGGTTACGGCCACGAGGGCAACACCAAGCTCGCCGTCATGGGCGCCCTCTCGCTCTACCTCAACTTCATCAACCTCTTCCAAATGCTGATGCAGCTCATGGGCAGCCGCAACGAGTAGACGGCGCCACCACGAGGCTCCGGTTTCCCAACCTTTCTCCAACCAACGAGAGCACAACCGCAATCATGGACCAGACCGAACGCCAGATCATTGACGACCTGTTCGCCAAGCTGCGCCAGGCCGAGGCCCAATCCGGCCCGCGCGACCCGCAGGCCGAAGCCCACATCCGCGACACCATCGCCCGCCAGCCGGGCGCGCCCTACCTGATGGCCCAGGCCATCGTGATGCTGGAGCAGGCGCTCGCCGCCTCGCAGAACCAGAACCAGGAGTTGGAGCGCCAGCTTCAGGAGCGCCCGGCGGCTGGTGGTGGTGGCCTGTTCGGCGGTCTGTTCGGCGGCGGCGCCACGCCGGCCCCGGCGCCGCAGCGCCCCGGCGGCTCGCCCTGGGGCCAAGTGCCGGGCGCCGCCCCGGCCTACGGCGACCCGCGCGTGGCCGCCTACGCCCAGCAGCCGCAGCGGGCCGGCGGCGGCTTCATGGCCGGCGCCATGCAGACCGCCATGGGCGTGGCCGGCGGCATGCTGATCGGCAGCGCGCTGTCCAGCGCCTTTTCCGGCGGGGAGGCGAACGCCGCGGAACCGGAACCGGCCGCGGAACCCGAAGCGTCGGCCTGGGATGAGGATCCCGGTTTCGGCGAGGATGAGGAATTCTGAGCCATGGCCGGGAACCGGCTCTCGGCCGCGCCGGTTCCCGGCCTTCAACCCTTCGGCGACCGGGAAAAGCGTCGCCCGATGCGCTTTGCACGCCGGGCGAACGGCCAGATGACCAGGGCCTGCAGGACCGAGCCCGCCGCACCCGTGGTGCAGCCGGCCAGGACGCCGGCATGCACAACCCCCAGCAACGCCATGACCGCCCCCTCCGCCGCGCCGACCGCCACGGCGGCGAGCAGGAGGCGTTGCCGTCGGGTGACAAGCACCGCCAGCACGGCGACCGCCAAGCCCGTAACCGGGTTGGCGACCGCGCCGGTGAGCGCGCCGACCTGTTCGATGAGGGGGCCGAATGCGTCCTGACGGTCCATCGCCGGTTCCTGGCTGGAAGTCTCAGGCATATGGGGACCAACCGGACGGATCGCGCGTCGCCAATGGGGTGATGCGCGAAACCCCGCCCACCGGCCGCCGCGGGCCACGCCAACCGATTCAATCACCCCGACCGAAGGATATCCGCTGATGGACGGCTTGCTGGCTCTGGCCGCCGAACCCGCCGCCTGGGCCGCGCTCGCGACGCTGATCGCGATGGAGGTCGTGCTCGGCATCGACAACCTGATCTTCATCTCGATCCTGACCAACAAGCTGCCCGAGCATCAGCGCGAGCGGGCCCGGCGGATCGGCATCGGCGCGGCCATGCTGCTGCGCCTTGGCCTGCTCGGCCTTGTCGCCGTCATCGTACAGTTGACCGAACCGGTCATCGACCTCTCCGGCAAGGGCCTGTCCTGGCGCGACCTGATCCTGATCGCCGGTGGCCTCTTCCTGGTCTGGAAGGCGACCAAGGAGATCCACCACAACGTCGACCCCGACCCCAACCCCGACCTGTTCGACACCCGGGCGCCGACGGTGGGCTTCGCGGCGGTCATCGGCCAGATCCTGGTCCTCGACCTCGTGTTCTCCATCGACAGCATCATCACCGCCGTAGGAATGACCGAGCACGTCGCCATCATGGTGATCGCCGTCGTGTTCACCGTCGCCGTCATGCTGTTGGCGGCCACGCCACTGGCGAACTTCATCAACGCCAACCCGACCGTGGTGATGCTGGCGCTGGGCTTCCTGCTGCTGATCGGCACCACGCTCATCGCCGAGGGCTTCGGGGCGCATGTGCCCAAGGGCTACATCTATGCCGCGATGGCCTTCTCCGCTTTGATCGAAGGGCTTAACCTGCTGTCCCGGCGGGCCAGACGGAAACGTGAGCATCCGGCGCCGGGCAAGCCGCGGAACCAATCGGCCGAATGACGGCCAAGGTTGAAGAATCCGCTTCGCGCATCGGGAATGGGAGGCGTCGATGGGACTGAGCGTTTGGGAAATCCTGATCCTGCTGCTGATCGCCGCGATCCTCTTCGGGGCCGGCAAGCTGCCCCAGGTCATGGGCGATCTCGGCAAGAGCGTCCGCGCCTTCAAGGCCGGGTGGAGCGAGGACGATGCGCCGGGAACGGCCGCCGACAACACCGCCCGTGGGGTCGCGGCACCGCCGCCGGAGGGCGGCAGGCGTTCGGGAACCGAAGCCTGAAGGTTTTTCACCGACCCGCGGGCGGCGAGGGAGCGCCGACAGGGAGCGGAATCGCCGCATCGGAGCGGGGAACGGGAGACGTCCGTGTCACAGATTCCCGATGACGGACCCGATCGTCAGGCCGATCTGGCGTATGAAGCCGGAGACGTCTTCACGGCGGCCTTGACCCGCTACTTCGCCGAGCGGCATGCCCGCGTGGACCGCTTCGTCGCCCGTCACTTCACGGTCGGCGGCAGCTTGGCGCTGCACCGGGAGGCGCTGGGTTGGGATCTGCTCCGCGTGCTGGTCAATCTGCTGCTGACCGTGCCCGCCGCGGCCCTGAAGGTGGGCGCCGTCGTCAGCCGCCGACTCGGTGCCGCATCGCTGGCGTATTGGCTGGACACCCGCGACCTCTTCCTGAACACGGCCGTCGCACGCCGGATCGAGCACCTGATCCGGACGGAGCTGCTTGGCCTCTCGGTGAACCAGGCGCAGGAAGGGAAACCGTCCGACGACGCGCTGTTCGCAGCCATGCTCGACGACCCACGCGTGTCCCACAGGCTGCTGAGGTCGTTGCCTGCGGGTGGCGTATCGGACGCGGGACTTTCCGCGATCCTCGCCACGTACCGTGGGACCCGCACCGCGGCCGGCGAGGTCTCAAGCGCTTTCGTCAGCCTGGGCGTCGGTGCGTTGGCCTTCGGCGCGATGACGCCAGGGATGATGACGCTGGGGCCGAGCGTCGCCGCGGTGCTTGCGCACCAGACCGCGGTGGCCGGCTTTCCGCTTGGCGCCACTCTCGGGGGACTGTGGTACGCGATAGTCCCCGTCACGGTGCCGGCGAACCTGCTGATCGTCACCATCATCGCCCTGGTGCTGCTCAGCGCCAGCCTGGCCGCGTTTGCGGGGGTGGTGGCCGGTCCCGTCCAGCGGAGTCTCGGGGTCCATCAGAGGCGCTTGCACCGCATGCTGGACGTTCTCGAAGCAAATCTGCGCGGCCCGGCTCGGGAAAGCCTGGTGGTGAAGGACCATTATGTCGCCCGTCTGCTCGATCTGTTCGACTACGCGGCGGCGGCGTCCCGGTTTTTCCGCTCGGGATGATGCTGGCCGGCGGCGGAATCGTCGCTGCAGGGGAGCGGCACCGCGTGCCCCATTTGGCGGAAAGAATGGAACGGAAGCCGCTCCGTCGCGATAGACGGCATGCCATATACTCTGTTGATCACGCGGCGGCGTTCGGGAGCGATCAGGAACGTCCATTGGCAATGGCTGGCGAGACGAAAGCATGCGCAGCACTCCTACAGCGAAAACCGAGAACGCGGTGATCGGTGAACAGCTTCATGACCGTACAGGCGTCGATCAGAGTTCTCCGCGCGCCGCTCTCCTTCTGGGAGCGCTGGGCATCGTGTACGGCGACATCGGGACCAGTCCGCTTTACACGTTGCGCGAGATCTTCATACAGGGCGGAATCACGCCGGACCACACCCATGTGCTCGGTGCCCTGTCCCTGATCTTCTGGGCGATCCTGCTGGTCGTCACCGTCAAGTACGTTGTCTTCGTGATGCGTGCCGACAACAAGGGAGAGGGCGGCGTGCTCGCCCTCACCGCCCTGGCGCTCCGCCGCCGCCAGGGAGGAATGCGATCCGTCGCCATTCTGACCCTCGGCATCCTGGGCACCGCCCTGTTCTACGGAGACGCCGTCATCACCCCGGCCATTTCGGTTCTCGGCGCCATCGAAGGCCTGAAGGTGGCTTCGCCGGCCCTCATGACCTGGGTGCTGCCCCTGACACTGGGGGTCCTGGCCGCTCTCTTCGCCGTCCAGCGTTTCGGGACGGCCGGGGTCGGCCGGATGTTCGGCCCGGTGATGCTCGTCCGGTTCCTGACGTTGGCCGTGCTCGGTGCCGCGCAGATCGTCGCCACTCCGGGGGTTCTGTCGGCCGTCTCGCCGCACCATGCGATCCTGTTCCTGGCCGAACAGGGCTGGACGGGCTTGCTGGTCTTCGGCGCCGTCGTCCTGTGCGTGACCGGCGCGGAGGCGGGCACCGTCAACTTGATGGCGGTTTGTCGAGCCGGCGCGGAGTGATGGTGCAGACGCCGAGGTGCTGCCCGATCACGCGGCCAAGCGGGCGCCAGCCACGTCCGCCCAGGCCTGAAAGGCTTGGGCCCGGGCGGCGCGGTATTCGGCGGCGGTGCGGTGGTCGCGGCGGAGATGGAAGAGGTTGGCGATCGGATCGTGAATGGCGAGAAAGCGCTGCACCTGTTGCGGTGACTTGTAGCGCTTCATCTGGCGCTCGCGGCGTCGGGTCGGCTGATGGGAATTCTCAGCGCGGTTGTTCAGCCCTTTGTGCTGGCGATGCTCGCAGCGCAGCGTCAGGTCCTTCTTGGCCGCTGCATAAGACTTCAGCTGGTCGGTTATCAGCACACGCGGGGCTCGGCCCTGCTTCTTCAGCAGCTTGCGCAACAGACGCTTGGCCGCCCGCTTGTTGCGCCGGCGCTGGACGAGCACGTCGAGGACGAAGCCATCCTGATCGACCGCCCGCCACAGGTAGTGCTTTGCGCCCGCGATGCTGATCACGACTTCGTCCAAATGCCACTTGTCGCCCTGCGCCAGTCGACGCTGGCGGATGCGGTTGGCGATCACCTGACCGAACTTCCGGGCCCATTGCCGGACCGTCTCGTGGCTGACGACGATGCCCCGCAGCGCCAGCATCTCCTCGACCATGCGCAGGCTGAGCGGAAACGTTCGGCTGTTCCGTGCGTGGTGCGAAAGCAGCGGCCATGGATGGTTTCCCGCGTCTCCGGCCACGGTGGCGGCCTTTGTCGCGTCCATTGCCAAGCAGCCGTTCCGGCGGATCGTCACCAAGCGTGGCAAGCCCACCGCGATCACCACCGGTCCGGTCGCGGCGGCCACCATGAAGCAGTACCTGTGGGCCATCGGCCTGCTGCACCGCTCCGCTGATCTGCCGGACTCGACCAAGACCGGCAAGGTCGGTTTCGCCGTCGACGCCTTCGAGCGCGACGTTGGGGTGTGGCAGCGGCAAGCGCCGGCGCTCACCCGTGAGGCCAGCGACCGCATGGTCGCCGAGATCGAGCGGCGCCTCGGCGACGCCCGCGAGGACGGCAAACCAGCCTCGCTCTATGATCTGCGTGACCGGGCGCTGCTCCTCGTTTGGCGCGACACGCTGGCCCGGGTCGGCGAGGTGGTGCGGCTGCGCTGGGACGACTTCGAGCGTCACCCGGTCAAAGCCAGCGGTTCGGTCCGCATCCGCCGCAGCAAGACCGACCAGAAGGGCCAGGGCCACATGCGCCACCTGACCGCCGAGGCGGTGGCGGCCCTGGACGTGTGGCGCGACGCCCACGCCGAGGCCATCGACCAGGCGCTCGCCGCCATACCGGAACCGTCAGCGGGCCACGTGGAGGCTGCGCAGAGGCGGACGCGCTGGGCCGCCCTCGCGGCGGCGCGCGACTTCGTCTTCGTCGGCGTGCACCGCGCCGGCATCACGCCATTGTCCGACACCGCAGCCGTCCGCGTGCTCAACGACCGCGCCGCCGACGCTGGTGTGCTGCAGCGCTTTTCCGGGCACAGCGTGCGCGTCGGCACCACGCAGGACCTGCTCGCCAACGGCCACGAGGTGGCCGCCATCGCCCAGGCCGGCGGCTGGAAAGACATCAAGATGGTGCTGCGCTACGGGGACCGCCTGCTCACCGAGCGCAGCGCCGTGGCGCAGGCTGAAGCGTCTCGAAGCAGAAGAAAGCCGTAGTGCTCAAGCCGATTGGCAGCCTGCACCATGGCCGAAGTCACGCGGCAATGTCGACGACGATCTTGCCAATGGCACTTCCATCCTTGATCGCGACATGCGCCTCGTCAGCCTGTTCCAGGGAGAAGCGGCGCGGATCGAGCCGAGGCAGGAGCTTGCCAGCTTCGACCAGGGAGGCGGCTTGGCGCAAAATATCACCGTGATGCCGCATCCCTTCTCCCGTCAGCATAGGAAGCAAGGTGAAGACGCCCGAATAGGTCGCGGCACGGAATGACAGCGGCGACAGCGCGTGCGTCCCCCAGCCCAGGCAGCTGACCACATGCCCGAAGCGCCGGACCGCTTGGAAGGAGGCGTCGAGCACCGGCCCACCAGCGGTGTCATAAACCAAGTCGAAGCCGCGGCCCTGCGTGTGACGGGCAACGTACGCTTCAACCGTCTCGGCGCGGTAATCGATGGCGGTGGCGCCCAACTGCTCGACAGTTGTCTTCTTATCCGCAGAGTCCGTCGCCCAGACGGCCGCTCCAAATGCACGGGCAACTTGTACGGCCACATGACCCACACCGCCGGCGCCCCCCTGCACCAGAACCGTTTGGCCGGCTCGGATGCCGGCGCGATCGACCAATCCCTCCCAGGCCGTGATGGTGATCAGCGGCAGTGCAGCCGCCTCACGCATTGTCAGATTGGCCGGCTTGTGCGCGAGCAAGTCGGCCTCGACCGCGGCATATTCCGCCAGCGAGCCCTGCCGGCCGCCGACGCCGCCGGTCATCCCATAGACCTGATCGCCCGCCTTGAAGGAGGTGACTCCGGAACCGACGGCAACGACCTCGCCCGCCAGGTCGATGCCGAGTATGGCCGGCAGCGGGTGCTTGGCGTGCGCCGCTGCGCCGGCACGGATCTTGGTGTCCAGCGGATTGACGCCGCTGGCGGCGATGCGCACCAGCACCTGACCGGGCCCGGCCGCTGGCCGTGGAACATCGGTCAGACGAAACGGGGCGTCGTACGCGTCCAGCACCAAAGCGCGCATTGAGTTGTTCAGTTCATGGGACATGATCGTGACCCTTTCTGGGAATTGTGCGTTGACGCGACTGGGTCTGAAGTTCGGCCAAACACAGATGTTTGAAAATTAACATTCTTGTTCGCAGAGCATGCATTTCTGTATGATGCGACATGGAGTGGAGCGACCTTCGAGTCTTTCTGGCGATTGCCCGCGAGGGCACGCTCGGTGCGGCGGCCCGGCGCATCGGACAGACCCAGCCGACCATGGGGCGACGTTTGCGCGCGCTGGAGAAGGCGGTCGGCCACACGCTGTTCCAGCGAACAAGCGATGGCCTCGTGCTGACGGACGAAGGGACCGCTGTGCTGCGCCATGCCGAGCGCATGGAGGAGGAAAGCCTTGCCTTGGAGCGTGTGCTGGCCGGACAGGGAGGGCGTTTGGAGGGCAACTTGCGGGTGTCGTCCTCCGACTGGTTCGGCCTTCACATACTGACACCACTTATTTATGAGTTCACACGGCGTCATCCGGGCGTCACTGTGGAACTGCTGACCGATGCGCGGTTGTTAAGCCTGTCAAGGCGGGAGGCGGACCTCGTGTACCGCATCCGTCCGTTCGACGAGCCGGAAGTGGTGCAGCGTAAGCTGACCCGTATCGAATACGCTCTTTACGGTGTCGCCGGGAGCCCAACGCCGAAGGCTGGTGATGGCACAGGCTGCGCACTGGTCACAATGAACTCCACCTTCGGCGGCATGCCGGATGTCGCGTGGCTCCAGCGAATGCTCCCCAACGCCCGCATTGCGTTTCGAAGCAACAACCGCGATGCCCAAGCTTACATGTCTGCCTTGGGCGTCGGATTGGCTGTTCTCCCACGCCCTATTGGGGATGCGTTGGACGGCCTGCAAGTCATCGATCTTGGCGAGCCGCCACCAGGACGCGATGTTTGGATCGGCTATCATCAGGATCTTCGCCGTTTGGCGCGGCTGCGCGCCTTCCTCGATCTGACGATCGAGCATCTTTCGAAAGATTGACACCATGTTCTGCCCGGTCGGCTATACCATGGAAGGCTCGCCGCGCCGTGAACCAACGAGGCGCGCCGGCGCCCTCCGCTGATGTATCCGCAGGGCGTTGGCGAAAAGACCTCGCCCAGCCAAGTCGCCGGGGACCACCGGCGGGTCAAGCCCGAGGTGGTCGAGTCGACGCATCGGTCTTCCGTGCTCGCGACCTTAGCAATATCAAGGTTGCCGCTCAGGTCAGGGGTTGATGCTGCCAAGAACCTGTCGCATCCGGACAGCCGGAACTGTTCAAACGTTGTTGGCATCAGACATCGCGCGCCACCCCGCCGCTTTGCTCGATCGCGTTGATCAGCCGATGCAGTTTGACGGCGTCTCCGAACGTCGGACTTTGAAGGGTGCCGGACGTCATGTCGGACGCAATCAGTTCGTAGAGCTTCCTCACGTTGCCCGCCAGGACGTTGTCGTCGGCACTGAAGCCCTCGGGTACGGAGATCGGATGAAGGGTCTCGTCTGCTTGCGCGCCCATCAGCTTGAATCCGCCCAGACCTACGTAGCCGACAGGACTCGTAAGCAACAGGTCGCCCCTGGTGCCGTTGATCTCGATATGGAAATTGGTTGCGCGCGACAGTCCGCCGCGGAAATGGCATGTCACGAGGCCGCCAGACGTGAGCCTGCCAGAGAAAGCTATTTGATCCGCGACGTCGAGCGGGACAACTTCCGTGCTTCCTGTAATCCTTATCGTCTGACGGCGACGAACCAATGTCCCCGACACGCTCAGGAAGTCTTCGCCGAGCGCGAACAGCAGGGCGTCGATTGTATGGGCGAACGGCACGTGCAGCATGCTCGCGCCCTTGGACGGGTCCAGGGTGTATCGAAAAGCCTCTTCGAGTTCCTCCCCCCACGTGATTCCTGAACCGATGACCGACACCGAGAGCACCTCGCCGAGATAGCCTTGTTTTATCAGCTTGCGCATGTGCCGGAGGGTCGGGTTCGCGCGTGTTTGGAGGCCGATCACGGCCGAGACGCCTTTTTCGGCGGCAAGCGCGTTCATTGTCTCAGCGTCCCGAAGGTTCATACCAAGCGGCCATTCGGAAAACACCGACTTCCCTGCCTGGAGCGCTGCGGTCACGAGATGAAGGTGTTCCGGCACCCTCACGGTCACGACCACCAGATCGACATCGGGATGGTTCACAAGCTCGTCGGTCGATGACACCGCGTGCTCGAAACCGAACTTCTCAGCCGACGCCCTCGCGGTTTCGATCCGGCTGTGGTTCAGGGCAGAAAGTCGGAACTGCGGCAAGTCCCTCAACGCAGGCACATGGGCGGTCGAGGCCCAACCACGGTCGGGGTGAACGCCGATGATGCCAACCCTGATCGGTGCATGGGTCATTGGGCGCGCTCCTTGACGTGATTTCCAGAATGACTTGGCGGAGTTCAAGCTTGGCGATCCGCCCCGGACCATCCTTGAATTCCCGGGCTTCGTGGTGGTGCCCGAAGCTGTGCATGTTGGCCGGACGTGTGTCGTCGGTGGGCGGGAAGACGAGATGGTCCTCCATTGGCCGTGTCACGTTCATCCTGCTCTCGGACACTCGGTCCATTTCGGCGTTATGGTGCAGATGACGTCCTCGCATCGAACGCAGGTGATCTTGGGCGCCGAAACCGATGAGACCTACTTCCAGGATCGTGTCATTTGCATTCTCCCAGAAGTCCGAGGCCCATCTCCCAGAGCTTTTGAGCGTTGGCGCTGTCGAGCGCATATGCGGCCACGCCCTCCAATCTCGACTGGGGGCGACTCGGCACGACGGGAGCCTCGACGCAATTTTCGAAATAGCGTCCATTCATTCCCTCGACCAACGGCGAAGCCGCGAGGAGCACCGATGTCGCCGCGCCTTCCTCAGAGGTCTTGCGAAGGTGCTCGGGCGTGCGGAGCCCGCCTGTGTGACGCTGGAGGTTGGTTGCGATGGCTCCCGGATTGAGCGCGTTCGATACGATCCCATCTTCGGCCCATCGATCTTTGATGCCCACCGACAGAAGGGTGCATGCCGTCTTCGACTGCGCGTACGCGAGGAGCGGATCGTAGGGGATGAAGCGGAAGTGCGGGTCGTCCCAGAAAACCGGGCCGAACAGACTCCCACTGGAACTCACGGACACGACGCGTGCGCCCTGGGCTTGGGCAAGAGAGCGGCGGAGGCCGAGTGTTAGGGCGAAATGCCCCAGAAAGTTGGTCGCGAACTGCATCTCCCATCCTTGGGGAGAGTGCTGCAGATCCGGCAAGGCCATGATGCCCGCGTTGTTGATGAGCGCGTGGACGGGGCCTTCCCAGTTGTCGACGAAACGCCCGACTGATCGGAGGTCTGCGAGGTCCAGTTGACGGACCCGGACGTCGTGATTGGCGCTCCTGACCCGAATGTCCGCCGCGACCTCGTCCGCTGCGTCCGGACGGCGGGCGGCGATGACGACGGCGGCTCCGGCCGCGGCGAGTGCCGAGGTCGTCTCGATGCCGATACCGCTTGCACCACCCGTGACGATCATCGTCTTCCCCCGGAGATCGATGCCTCTCAGAACTTCAGAAGCGGTCGAATGGAATCCGAATGACGATTGGAGCATGGCAGCCTCGTTGGACGCTGATGTCGTAACGGGATCACGAAATCGATGGTTATTCCGTGATCTTGACGAAGCCCTGCTGCACGAGCTGGATCGTCCGAGCCATGGCATCGAGATTGATCTTTATGCGGGGAAGAAGATCAGCATTGCCCCAGCCGTTCACTTTCGCGGTCGCGCCGCAGAGTTCGACCTTGACGCCGACGTCAATCAGGTCGGCCACCAGCTTTTTGTATGGGTTGCCAGTGGCGATGTTGCGCGACGCATTGTAGGCTGCGTCGTTCAACGTGACGTGGCCCGCGTTTGTGTGGAAGACAACGATCACATCCGACGCCGCTTTCCAGTTTGTGATATCCATGGTGATCAACTGAAGATGGAACAGCGCCGCCGGCAGGTCGCCTTCGAACTCAAGGCCCCCGATGCTGTGGACTGACCTCACTTCCTTCAGTTCGACCGGAATATCGATGAACAGAGCGCTTTTTGTTTCTGACATTGCCGTCTCCTTAATCCGTTGGATTATCGGCGGACCCGGGTTCTGGAGGCGCGGGAGGCCCGTGCGAGGAACGCGCCAGTATGGGATTGGTGGATGGCCGGTGGTTCCTGTTAGACGCCCGCGTAGACAAGCCGGGTAAAGAAGCCCGGGTCGATGACGAAATTGCCCCACTTGGCATCAAAGGATGCCGTCGGCTTGGCCGCGACCGCTTCGTCCCGCGAGTGTCCCTGGCGCTTCAGCGCGGCGACGTTCTCGCGGATGGTGACGAGCATGTCGCGGAATTCCTGCAGTTCAGCGCGGTTGCTCACCGGATTTCCGTGGCCCGGAATGATAATCGTCTTGCTGGTCGACGCGGCCAAGTTGGCATCCGAGGCGGCGATCATCCCGTCGATGCTGCCGCCCGTCGAATAATCGATGAACGGATAGATCCCGTTCCAGTAGGTGTCGCCGACATGGAGAACGTCTGCCTCGCCGAACATCACCGAGATGTCGCCGTCGGTATGCGCCGGACCGTAGTGTTTCATGGCGAGCGACTGCCCGTTCAGCTTGAGCGAATGCTCTTTGGAAAAGACCTGCGTCGGCACGCCGCTGTGCTCCAGCGGAACGAAATTGTAATCCCAGTCCTCCACCCGCTGCACCTGCGACAGGTATTTTCGGGTGTTCTCATGCGCGATGATCTTGGCTCCACCCTCGCCGATCCAGGCGTTGCCGTCCGCGTGATCGAAATGCCAGTGGGTGTTGATGAGATGGGTCACTGGTTCGGATGACAGCGCGGAGAGCGCCTGCGTCATCTGGGGGCGGGAGACGCCGATGCCCGCGTCGATCATGACGAGGCCGTCCTTGCCGGCCAGGACCGCGACGTTGCCGCCGGAGCCTTCGAGGATGGTGATGTCGTTTCTCAGTTTGTGGGTGGCGATCACGGACTTGGCGGCGCTGTCCTTGATGAGGCTCACCAGGCCGCGTGCCTCGGCATAGGCCGCGCGTGGGCTCATCCAGCCTCCTGTGGCGGCGAAACTCGCTGCGCCCATGCAGCAAAGGCAAAATCCACGGCGGGAGAGCATGTGTTCGGACGTCATGACATACCTTTCCGCAGCCGGCAGCGGTGAGCCGACAGCTGTCGAAGCTGATTTGAAAGGTTGAGGGCAGGCATCTCGGCCTGCCCGGGCCGTCACGATCGGATGAAAGCCAGAAGGTCGGCGTTGATCACGTCAGCGTGGGTGGTGAACATCCCGTGCGGATAACCGTCGTAGACCTTGAGCGTCCCGTTCTTGAGCAGCTTGACAGAGAGTTCGGCGGAGTCCGCGATGGGCACCACCTGGTCGTCGCTGCCATGCATCACCAAGACCGGAACGTCGATGACCCGCAGGTCATCGGTAAAATCGGTCTCCGAGAAGACCTTGATGCACTCATAGTGCGCGTTCGCTCCGCCCATCATGCCCTGACGCCACCAATTGCGGACCGTGCCTTCGGAGATGACCGCGCCGGGGCGGTTGAAGCCGTAGAACGGGCCGCTCGCGATGTCGAGGTAGAGCTGCGCCCGGTTGGCTGCCAGAGCCGCGCGGTAGCCGTCGAAGACGTCGATGGGAAGTCCTCCGGGATTCGTTGCGGACTTGACCATCACGGGCGGAATGGCGGAGATGAGGACCGCTTTGGCGACCCGGCCTTTGCCATGCCGGGCGACATATCTGGTAACCTCTCCGCCGCCCGTGGAATGGCCGATGTGGATCGCGTCGCGGAGGTCGAGCGCGTCGGCGAGTGCGGCGACGTCGGCCGCGTACGTGTCCATGTCGTTGCCGCCCGAGGTCTGGCTGGAGCGGCCGTGGCCCCTGCGGTCATGGGCGATGACCCGGAAACCTTTTCCGATGAAGTACAGCATCTGGTTGTCCCAGTCGTCGCTGCTCAGCGGCCACCCATGGTGGAACACGATCGGCTGCCCGGCGCCCCAGTCCTTGTAGAAAATCTGGGCGCCGTCTTTCGTCTTGATGCTGCTCATGGTCTCATTCCCATCTGCACTGGTTGCGCTGGTTGAATTTGGCGACGCCGTGGTGGCCAAGGACTCCAGGGGCCGCGTCGTGACGAGGACGGCGGCCGTGCCGATCAACACGTCCCGTCTGGTCGCGCCGGGTGTTGAAATCGCTTCTTTCGCATTCATGTCTCTTCCCTCCGTCGGGCGGACACGGTTCCACCGGCAGCCGCCGGGCTTAAGTCAGACCGCGCGCTTTGGCCGCCCTGCCGGAGAGTGCGAGGTGGTCAGCCCAAGACTGGAGCCGCCGCCGCCCACTCTTTCCGCGTTGTGGGCGTGCCGTCGATCATTTCGACGACGTCTTTGGATTTCGAAAGCGTCGTCATCAGCGACTTCGGCCCCTCGAACGGCCTGCCGCCGATATGCCAGCCGTCGGTATGAAGTTCCTCGATGAGGACCCATACCACCTCGCGAAAGGCCTCCGAGCCCTCGAACTTCACCATGACATCGGTCAAAGCCTTGGCCATGGCGTGCTTCTCTTCCGGCGTGAACACGCCGTCGACCAGTTTCACGTTGACGAATGGCATGACATTTTCCCTTTCTTGAAGGAGTGAGGGTGCTGCTCTATTCGGCGACGTCGATAACGATCTTGCCGTTGGCGGTGCGCTTTTCGATTTCGCCGTACGCTTCCGCGACAGTCTCGAAACTGAAGCGGCGGGGGTCGACGAGAGGGGTGATCTTCCCGGCTTCGGCAAGCCGCTTGGCCTCTCGCAGGATCGCCCCGTGATGGGCTCGGCCTTCGCCGGTCAGCATCGGCAACAGCGTGAAGACACCCGAATAGCTCGCCGCGCGGAACGACAGGGGAGCAAGTGAATGCGTGCCCCATCCGAGGCAGCTCACCACATGGCCAAAACGCCGGACAACGTTGAACGCGGTATCAAGCGCGACACCGCCCACCGTGTCATAGACAATATCGAAACCTTGGCCGCTGGTGTGATCGCCAACATACTCCTGAGGAGTTGTCTGCTCACGGTCGATTGCCGTTGCGCCGAGACGCTCGATGGTGTCCCCCTTCGCAGCTTTGTCGACCGCAAAGACCTCGGCTCCAAAAGCCGAAGCGATCTGGATTGCCATCTCCCCGACCCCACCAGCCCCCAGAACAAGCACCTTTTGGCGGGCTTGGACCTGGGCCCGGTCGACCAAACCTTCCCAAGCCGTGATGAAAACAAGGGGGAGCGCGGCCGCCTCGCGCATGGTGAGATTGGATGGCTTCGGTGCGAGAAGATCGGCATCAACCGTAGCAAACTGCGCCAGCGAGCCTTGATGGCCGCCCACACCTCCGGCCAATCCATACACGTCATCTCCGACGGCAAACCGGCTCTCGCCGGCACCGACGGCCTCGATGGTCCCGGCAAGGTCCATTCCCAGAATGGCGGGAAAAGGATGTTTCGCGTGCGCCGCGTTGCCGCTTCGGATCTTGAGATCCAGCGGGTTGACGCTGCTCGCCTTGATCCGAACCAAGACTTCGCCGGCCAGGGGCTGTGGGCGAGCGATGCTGGCCCGAGTGAAGGGTGCGTTGGGCCCACGCAGGACGAGCGCATCCATTACAGCGGTGGTCATGTTCGATCCCCCTCAGCCGCGCTTCTGTCGTTCGTTGCCGAATGATCGGCACGCAAAGACGATGACCGAAGAAGCCGAAGAGCATCCAGTGAATCGTCGTGAATTCCCGTGCGTCACGTTAAGAGATGATGAAGCGAAATTTCAGCAGATTGTTATGAAAATTCGGCGAGAAGTGCCTTCGCAACTCTCAGATCGGCCGTCTCAAAGCCTTCAGTGAAACGGCGGTATACCTTCAGCAAAGAGCGGTGCGCCTTCGCGACCTCCCCACGTTCACGCAGCAAACGGGACATGCTCATGCTCGCTCGAAGTTCCCACGACAACGCATCCTGCTGCCGTGCGAATTTGACGGACTGTAGAAAACACTGCTCGGCCAAGCCGGAACCAGTGCCGTCTTGCAGCAGGATCTCACCTTTCACGCGCAAGAGTTCCGCAACGCACCAAAGCTCTTCTTTTTCCTCGCTCTGCCGAATGGCGGCGTCGACAAGGGCGAATCCTTCCGCCCTCTGTCCTGTGGACGCCAAACCTTTGGCCAGATACCCAAGGAACCGGACATTGTAGAGCGTGAACAATCTTCCCTTTTGGAGATCGTCCAGCGCCGTGCGCAGAAGTGGAATGCCTCGATTCCCATGACCCTGCTTGATCAGAAGCGCGCCTTTCCAGCAGCGACCAAACACTTCCCAAGGTCCGAGCGCGTTCGTGGCCGCCAAGTCGATCATGGTTGTGATTGCGAGGTCCGCAGCCGCCATATCGCCAACGTGAACCCAGACAGGACAAGCCCATCGCGCCAGTGCCTCGCACAGCGAAATCGCATGGCCCGATGCGCGGGCGGCGTCGACAGCATTCTTCGCGGCCTGGACCGCTTGATCCGGGAAGCCCTGTATCCAAAGGAGTTGGGCAGGCTGAACGCGGGCGGTCACTGATTGCCCAAACCGGAAGCGAACCGCACTGGTTGCGATGGCTTCCGGAGCGGAAACATCGTGAGCAAGCATGCGATCCGCGTGGGTGCGAGCGCCCTTGCAATCTCCCATGCAAAAGAGCGTCATGCTCATCATGCGATCGCCAATGAAGCGGTCGAGCCCATTGTTCGCCAGTTTCATGAATTGCTGGGCGACGCCAAGTGCGTTCCGGTACTCACCCATCCCGACCCGGCAAAGCCACAGACCCCAGAGCGCTTCCGATTGAGCGTCGACATCGTGGAGATCCTCGGCCATTTCCAGGGCTTTGGCGAATGCGGCCGGCGCTTGCAGCGCGAACCCCACCTTGAAAGCTTGTGACAGGCCGAGGGCTCTGTAGAGCTGCATGACCTGGCGGGCCTGCGCATCTCGTTCTGGTCCCGGGCCGATGCTCAGCAACGCGCGCTTAACGCATTTCAGACATTCGTCGACCGCTGAGAGCTGATACCACAGTGGGATGGCGGCTACGGTTACGGCAAGTCCGACCGCAGGATCGCCCTTGGCTGAGTAGGCCCAATCCAGCACCACGCGCACGTTGTTGATATGGCGGCTGTACCGCGCCAGCCACTCGTCAGCGGGAAACAATTCGATTTCGCCGTGCGAGTGTTCGAGAACACGACACAGATGGTTGGCCAGACGCAGTATGATGCCATTGAATTCGCCGCGTAGCAAAAGTTTGGCCAACGCGTAAGCGCGGGTTGTGTCGAGCAGTCGGTACTGTGCGATCTTCTGGTGAACGTCGACAACGACAAGAGACTTCGAGATCAGATTAGACAGATGAAGAGGAAGAGTGGTGTCGAGATCACTGTCCCCAGTCATGACGGCGACAATGGCCTCCAGCGTAAACTCACCCGCGAACACGCCCAGACGGCGCAGAAGCGTCTGCTCCGGGGCCGACAGCGCTTCGTAACTCCAATCGATCGTGGCCTCCAGGGTTTGATGCCTGGGAAGAGCGGTGCGTCTGCCGCCGGCGAGCAGCCGGAAACGATCGTTCAGAAGTTTTGCCACGCCGCGCGTGCCAAAGGCCCCAACCCGTCCCGCCGCCAGTTCGATGGCCAAGGGGATGCCATCGAGTTGGCGGCAGATATCGGCAACGAGAGGCGCCTCACCGTCGTCAAATTCAAATCCGCTGCCGCGGGAAATCGCGTGATCAACGAAGAGTTGGACCGCCGGAGAGGTCAGGGCCTCCCCGGCGGTCAATCCGGCCGACATCCGAGGCAGCTCCAGGGGCGCCAGCCGATAGACGCTCTCGCCCTCCGCCCGCAAGCCTTCCCGGCTCGTCGCGAGAATATGGATCTCCGATGTCTGTCGGAGCAGCGCTTCCGCCAGCCGCGCCGTCGCGTCGACAACCAACTCGCAGCTGTCGAAAACAAGCAGCATCCGCCGCTCACGCAGATGCGCGATGACGCCGGCAAGAGGGTCTTTGGAACTGTCGGCTAGGCCGAGCGCGGCGGCCAGCACGCCTGAAACGAGTTGGTCGTTCGCCAGCGGGGCCAGATCGAGAAAGCACACGCCGTGCTTATACGAGGGCAGAAGTTGTTCAGCGACGGCGACACCGAGTGTGGTCTTGCCAATACCGCCGGGTCCCACGATGGTTGTAAGGCGGTATCGTTGAAAGCGGCCTCGCACGGCCTTGATGGCCTCTTCCCGCCCGATTGGCGATCTCAGGAGCCGTGGAAGATTGGTCTGGGCGCTCGCCGCCTCGGTTCCGTCTGCGACGACAGAGGATGAGATCGGCGCCACGAAGCGGTATCCGCGACCCGGAACGGCCACGATGAAATGGGCTGCTCCCCCGGAGTCGCCAAGAGCCTTGCGAAGCAAAGCGATCTGCCCCCTGAGATTCGACTCTTCGACGACGGTGTTCGGCCACGCGCGCGTGACCAGCTCGTCCTTCGTAACCAGCTCCCCGGCCCGATCGGCCAGGGCAATCAAAATGTCGAGTGCGCGCGAACCCAGAGCGACCGGCTTGTTGTCCTTGAACAGGAGATGCCGGTCTGGATGAAGGCGAAAAGCACCGAACGTGATCACAGGTCCGGCAGCAGCCTCCGTTCGGATTGGGGCCTCAACCATGATGCGAACCTCGCTCCGGTTAGCAAGAATGCGCCATGACGCTGTTGCACTGAGGTCACGAGAGCTGATGCCGACAGTGCGGCGTACCCAAACCTTGGAGACCGACGAGGTCGAGCATGCGGTTCTGGAACAGGACGGCGCCATCAATCCCAGACTGCTGGCGGTCGTTGGTGCGGAACCCTGGAAGACCCCGATGACGTGTTTGTAGCGTCTGAAGCAGGCCTCCACTAGCGTGCGCAGGTGGTAGCCGAACATCGCTTGCAACACCATGCGACCGCCTGCGGCAACAGTCGCCGGATGCCTGGCCCCCGCCGGGCGGTGCGTCGCCACCGCCCCCTTGTAAAGGCCGGATGAAATTTGGTTCTCCCGCACTTTGCGTGATGCCGGTGATAACGGACGCCAGGGATGAGCACATGAAGTGAACATCGCAACAACTTCAGTTCACCGTGACCAAGCGCCTCCTCCCCGTGATCCCCGACGGTCTCTGCGTCGAGCATGTTCTGCCGGAGCCGGACCGCATCACCAACTTCGTCCGTCCTCAGCGCCGGTCAGTCCCGTGCCCGCGTTGCCACACGCCTTCGTCCCGCGTGCACAGCCGGCATGAGCGCCGGTTGGCCGACCTGCCATGGCAAGGCCGGCCGGTGATCCTTCGCCTCCAGGCACGCCGGTTCCTGTGCCGAGAGGCCGGCTGCCTGAAGCGCACCTTTGCCGAACGCCTGCCCGGGATTGTGCAACCCTCCGCCCGCCGCTCCGAGCGCCTCGTCGACATTCAGCGCCACATTGCCCTCGCCCTGGGCGGCGAAGCCGGTGGGCGGCTCGTCGAGCGCCTCGCCATGCCGGTCTCCGCCGACACCCTCCTGCGGCTCGCCACCACGGCGCCGCGCATCGACGCCCCGGCGCCTCGGGTGCTGGGGGTGGACGAGTGGGCTTGGCGCAAGGGCCATCGCTACGGGACCATCCTGGTCTGAGGTGGTCCCCGTTCCCTGGACAGTCGGATAAGCTTGGTTCGCCCATCAGGAAGGACGGACCCGATGACGGGGAAACGGAAGCGGTATTCGGCGGAGTTCAAGGCGAAGGTGGCGCTGGAGGCGATCCGGGGCGAGCTGACGGTGTCGCAGCTCGTGGCCAAGCACGGGGTGCACCAGACGCTGATCAACGCCTGGAAGAAGCAGGCCGTCGAGGGGATGGCCGGGGTGTTCTCCGGCAAGGCGGAGGCTGCTGAGGCCAGCCATCAGGGTGAGGTGGAAAAGCTGCACGCCATGATCGGGCAACTGGTCGTGGAACGCGATTTTTTGCGCAAGGCCTCTGGTCGATGAGCGTCGGCCGGAGGCGGGAGATGTTCGAGCCGGAGCATCCGCGCCTGTCGATCACGCGACAGTGCGCGCTGGTGTCGCTCAGCCACTCCAGCTATTACGAGCTGGTGAAGGGCGAGCCGGCCGAGAACCTGGAGCTGATGCGGCGGATCGACGCGCAGTTTTTGGAGACGCCCTGGTACGGCAGCCGGCAGATGACCCGTCATCTCCGGCGCCAGGGGCAGGAGGTCAACCGCAGGCGGGGCCGCCGTCTGATGCTGCGGATAGGCTTGCAGGCGGTCTACCAGCGTCCAAAGACGACGGTGCCTCATCCGGAGCACAAAATCTGGCCGTACCTGCTGCGGGACATGGTCATCGACCGTCCGAACCAGGTGTGGTGCGCTGATATCACGTACATTCCCATGCGCCGTGGCTTCCTGTACTTGGTCGCCGTGATGGACTGGGCGACACGTCGGGTGCTGGCGTGGCGACTGTCGAACACCATGGACGTCGAGTTCTGCCTGGAGGCGGTGGAGGAGGCGATGGCGCGGCACGGCCGCCCGGAGATCTTCAACACCGATCAGGGCAGCCAGTTCACCAGCCCGCGCTTCACCGGCCTCTTGACCGCGGCCGGCATTCGGGTGTCGATGGACGGGCGGGGCCGCTGGAGGGACAACGTGTTCATCGAACGGCTCTGGCGATCGCTGAAATACGAATGCGTCTACCTGCATGCCTTCGAGTTCGGCAGCGAGGCGCGGGCCGGAATCGGCCAGTGGATTGAGTATTACAACGCCGACCGACCGCACTCCCCGCTCGGCGGCCGAACCCCGGCCGAAGCCCACCAGGGCGCCCCGGTTGGGATCAGATTGGCGGCATGACATGGACCTGAACCAAGCTTAGCAAAGCCGCAAATCTGTCCGGGGAACGGGGAGCACCTCACTTTTCTATGCTGCGGTCTTCCCAATCCACCCGCTCTACGGAGTGCCACTTGAGGTAGTTGGCGACCGCGTCATCGAGCGTCGGGAAGAAAGCCTCCTCTCCGATCTGCGCAAAGAGCCCAAATTTCTTCAGCTTGTCCTTCACAGGATCCTTGAGTTCAGCGAACTTCAGATCGACACCCATTTCCTTCAGAATCTTGTGCAGTTCTTCGAGCGTGCCGGCGGCAGTCACGTCCACGCTGGTGACCGGTTCCGCGGAGACGGCGAGCCAGCGCGTTGGCGTCGGCGCATTCTTCACCGCGCCCAGAGCACGCTCCTTGAACAGTTCGGCATTGGCAAAGAACAGCGGCGCATCCCAGCGGAAGAGAACGAGCCCCGGGATCCGGCGGGCATCCGGATAGCGCGTGATATCGTGATAGCCGTTGATTCCCTCGGCACGCCCAAGCACCGCAGAGTACGGACGCCAGCCATCCCACAGGAACTCGATGACGGCTATCACGATCGCCAGTCCGATGCCGGGGATGGCGCCGAACACGGCAACGCCCACGAAACACGCGATGGACAGCCAAAACTCCCAGCGCTGGATGCGGTAGATGCGGAGCAGATCATTGACCTCGATCAGGCCAATGGCCGAGGCAATGACGACTGCAGCGAGGGCAGCGGACGGTAAGTGCTGGAGCAGATTTGGCGCCGCCAGCAGCAGCAGAGCGACGGTAAGCGCGCCAACAACACCGGTCAGCTGGGTGCGGGCGCCTGCCGCCTCCGCCACTGGCGTGCGCGACGAACTGCTGCTGATCGGAAAGCCCTGAAAGAACCCAGCCGCCAGATTGGCTGCGCCCAGCCCGATCATCTCCTGGTTGGGATCGACCGGCATGCGCGTTCGCGCAGCATAGGTGCGGGACAGGACGCTGGTGTCGGCGAACGACACCAAGGCGACGGCAGCACCGCCGATCATGACGACCACGATATCATCGAAGCCGATCCAGGGAATTGTGAACGCCGGCAGCCCCTGGGGTAGCGGACCCAGGACCGAGATGCCAGCGCGCGTGCCCAGGTCCAGGAAACCCGCGACCACGGTGGCGCCAACTACGGCCAGCAGGATGCCGGGAACGCGTTTGTAGTTCTTAAGCAGCAGGATCACCGCCAGCGTGCCACCGCCGATCGCGAAGGCAGTCCAGTTGGTCTTCCCATTCAGGATCGCTTCGGCAATGGCCGTCAAGTTACGCAGCGGTCCATCGCTCTCGATGGAGAATCCGAACAGCTTGGGCAATTGACTGATCAGCACGGTCAACGCGATCCCGTTCATGTAGCCATAGCGAATCGGCTTGGACAGCAGTTCGGTTATGAAGCCCAGCTTGGCCAGCCCCGCCAGGATGCACAGGAGTCCCGAAACAACGGCCATCATGCTGGCCAGGGCAATAGCGCGTTGCGGATCTCCGACCGACAGCGGAAGGACGATGCCAAGGATGATTGCGGCGAGCGAGGAGTCCGGCCCCAGGACCAGGATGCGGCTGGGCCCGAACAATGCATAAGCCACCAGGGGCACGATTGTCGCATAGAGCCCGTAGATGCCCGGCACGCCCGACGCAACGGCATACGCAATACCGACAGGCACCAGCATCGTTGTCAGGACGAGTCCGGCGACGACGTCATGCACAAGCCAGCTTGGCTGATAGTGACGGAGCGTCAGCAGCCCTGGCAACCAACGCATCCAGCCGAATTGGTGCGACATGTGCTGAGCCCCTACATGTATCCCCGTGGCCTAAGGAGACGGAAAGTCACTCAGCTTACGCGAGGATGATCCGCCCCGTATAGCCGACTGCGGCCAGGCTTCATCGCCAGCCTAGCCACCTTTCTTCACCGATCCGAGGAGACGACCGTAAGCCCGCCGCGGATTATGAGCCTTTGGCTGTACAGGTGCGGTCGCCCCGACCGTTATGGAGGTGGTGGCCTAAGATTGCTGGGGTCGGTTGCTGACAGGATCAGATTGATGCTGAGGAACTGAGCTGATGTGGTGGACGGCCGTTCCACCTTCTTGAAACGGTGGCAAGCTGAGGTCGTCGAAGAAACCAGCTCAGAGGGGCCGTCCATGGGAGAGGTGGTGACGATCGGTCTGGACT
>NZ_JACHYN010000031.1 GCF_014192915.1 Azospirillum sp. OGB3
TCGCCGACCTTGGCCGGCTGGTTGGGGATCGTGACGTTGGTGATCGACGGCGGCGTCGTGTCGGCCGTGCTGTTCGTCACCGACTGGTTGGTGACGAGACCCGGGGCGTTGCTCGCGGTGTCGGTCAGGGTGCCGGTGCCCGGGTTGTAGTCGAGCGTCACCGTCTGGCCCTGGGTGACCGCCGAGGCCAGCGTGAAGGTCAGCGTGGTGGTGCCCGAGCCGCTGGCGTAGGTCGCGGTGCGGTTCTGGCCGGCGACCGTGACGGTCAGGCCGGCGGCGCTGGTCGCGGACATGGCTTCGGCGAAGGTGACCGTCAGTGTCATGCCGTTCACCTCCGCCGAGGCGATGGTCGGCCGGTTCGCGTCGATGCGGTCGGCGCTTTGGCCGATCGCCGTGGTGTAGGGGGTGTTGGAGTTGCTGGCGCTGTCGGTCAGCACGATGTTGACCGGCACGTCCGCGCCCGCCGCGACGTCGGTGCCGCCGCTGGTCACGGTGAAGGTGGCGGTGTAGGTGGTCGCGTCGACCTTGCTCAGGTTGCCGAGCGCGAATCCGCCGACGGTGCTGCCGGCGCCCAGCGTGTAGGTGTCGCTGTCCGACGCCACGGTGATCGTCACAGTCACCACGTCGCCGATCTTCATCACGGCGTCCGGGATCGACACCGCCGTGATCGACGGCGGCGTCGTGTCGGCAACGACCGGCGGCAAGGAGACGTAGGTGTCCGTACCGCTGAGCGTCAGCGTCTGGTAGGGGGTGTAGATGGTCTCGACACCGGACACGAAGACGGTGCCGGCGGTGTCGGTGATGGTCACCACATCGTTGCCGGTACCGCCGATCACGATTTCCAGCCCCTCGACCTGGACCGTGTTGCCGCCGGCGCCGAGATAGACGACGTCGGTTCCTGCGTTGCCGACGATGGTTTCGACGGCCGACACCGTCATGGTGGCGCCCTGGGGGGTGCGCACCGTCACCACGTCGTTGCCGGCGCTGCCGATCAGGGATTCCAGCGCCTCCACCTGGATGGTGTTTCCGCCGGTGCCGAGGACGACGACGTCGTTGCCGGCCCTGCCGACGACGGATTCGATCGACGAAACCGATAGGGTCATGCCGTCGCTGTTGAGCGCGACGACCAGATCGTCGCCGGCGCTGCCGATTATCGTCTCGATCAGCGACACCAGCATCGTGCTGCCGGTGGTGCTCCAGGGGATGCCCCCGTCGCCGACGACCGCCGTCCCGTCCCGGAGCGTGACGTTGACGACATCCTTGCCGCCGCCACCGATCAGGGTGTTGAGACTTGCCACGGTGATGGTGTTGCCGACGTCGAGGAGAATCGCGGTGTTTCGGCCGCCGGTTCCGCCAACGATCGTTTCGATCGACGACACGGCAAGTGTGCCGGCAGTGCTCTGGAGATTGGCCGAGCCGGTCTTGAAGGACATCGTCACGACATCGTTGCCGCTGCCGCCCATGAGGGTCTCAAGGAAGGCGACGCCGATCGTGTTGCCGCCGCTGGCCAGATGGACAACATCATTAACGGAAGTGTTGCTGTTCCCTAGGACGACCTCGATGCCTTCCAGGAACATCGTGTTGCCGCCGGTGCCGCCTATGGTGGCGATGAGGTCCAAGCCATCAGTCCCGATCATTGTCTCCATCAGGGCCACCGCCATGGTGCTGCCGACGGAGCCTGCGGCGTTGATGTTGATGACGTCCTTGCCGGCGCTGCCGATTATCGATTTCAGATAGCCCACCGACATGGTGTTGCCGGTGGTGCCAGCGAGCGTGATGAGGGCGGTGCCGGTGTTCACGCCGAGGATCGTCTCAAGCGATTCCACCACCATGGTGGCACCGGTGGAGGTCAGCAGGACCCGGTCGTTGCCGGAACCGCCGATGATCGTCTCGAGAGCTTGGACCGTGATCGTGTTGCCGCCCGTGCCGGCCAGCGTCACGACATCCTTCCTCTGGCTCGATGTGCCGCCGATGAGGCGATCGAGGTTGGACACGGTCAGGGTCTGACCCTGGGTGTTGAGCCTGACGCCCTGGGTGCTGCCGTTGCCAACGATCCCCGACCAAGCTTCCGTCGAGGAGAAGACGTAGTCAGCGCCAGGCGTGAGCGTCAGTGTTCCACCAGCAGCCATCTCAACCCTCTTGCATCGGTGTTTTTTAGGCTCTGCCGCCACGGCGGCCGGAGCGTCATGGCTCTCGTACGATCGGCCATTACCGCGCAATATCGGGTAATTGAGGTTAAGAAATCATCTACGCTTACTTGCTCATCACTCGAACCGCATGGGCAGATGCGCACTGCGACAAGAAATCGAAGCGAGTCATGGGTTATGCCAAGTCGGATTTGCGAAATAGAGTTGTGGGGGTGGTGGCTGGTCGTTTCAAAATCTCTCACCTCATCGCGCATCGGTTGCTAGTCGTCACGAATTGTGACGGATTACTTCATGGGGAGGGCATGGCAAGATAAGCTGAGATGGACAAAAGGTTGTATAAATTGCCAAGTGGTCGCTTCGCTCCGCGTGGACGTGCGATCACGTCACGCTTCCCAGGGGCGGGTGGTTGACAGCCGCGCAATCAAACGAGCCTATGGTCGCAGCGTGGTCCTGCGGTTCGGCCACGGTGAGCCGAGGGGACAAGGATGGACCACGCACAGGCAATGACCAGGCTGGAAGCCGTTCTCGCGGCCAATCCGCGTGATGGCGGCGCCTGGAGCATGCTCGGCCATCTTCTGCGTCGTGTGGGAAAGCTGGACGGTGCCATCGCCTGCCATCGGCGGGGCTTGGAATTTGCGCCGGAGAACCCCAGCATCTGGAGCAATCTGGGAAACGCCCTGGTGGAGGCCGGCCGGTTCGATGAGGCCTTGGCCGCGCATGCGGAGGCGCTGCGGCTCGAACCGCTCGCCCCGGCCTTTCTCTTCAACAGCGCCGTGGCCCTGCGCAAGGCGGGACGCTTCAAGGACACGCTCGCGATGATCGAGCGGGCGGCGGCGGGCGGAACCGCCACTCCTGAGTTGCGATGGGAGCGGGCTCTCGCGCGGCTTCAGATCGGCGACTACGTCCACGGCTTCACGGATTACGAGGCACGGCGCGGGCTCGCCTCCTACCATGGCCGCCCACCGTCGGAGCGCGCCTGGAATGGCGGCTCGCTCGACGGGCGCAGTCTTTTCCTGTTCACCGAACAGGGATTTGGCGATGCCATCCTGGCGGCGCGCTACATGCCGCTGGTCAGGGAGCGGGGCGGCCGGGTGCTGTACGAATGCCATCCGGAGCTGCGCCGGGTGCTGTCGGGGGTGGGCGTCGACTCTGTCCTGCAACCGGGGAGCCCGCCGCCGGCCTTCGACGTCGAGGCGTCGCAGATGAGCCTGCCGGGCCTGTTCGGCACCACGCCGGCCTCGATCCCGCCACCGGTGACCCTGACCGTTCCGGACTCGTCCCGCGAGAAGGCCGCCCATCGCCTCGGCGCGCGGGAGCCGGGCACGCTGCGCGTCGGGATCGTCTGGTCGGGGCGGGTGACCTTCGCCGACAACGGCCGGCGCGCCACCAGCCTCGCCCGGTTCCTGCGCTTTGCCGAGGTGCCGGGTGTGCGGCTCTACAGCCTTCAGAAGGGACCGCCCGAGGCCGAACTCGCGGACAGCGGCGTTGCCGGCCATCTGGTGACGCCGCTCGGCCCCGAGTTGGACGACTTCGCCGACACGGCGGCGATGCTGGAACAGCTCGACCTCGTCATCATGACCGACAGTTCCGTGGCGCACCTTGCCGGGTCCCTCGGCACGCCGGTCTGGAACCTCGTGCAGTACGTCCCTTATTGGATCTACGGCTTTTCCGGTGACCGCACGCCGTGGTATCCGACGATGCGGCTGTTCCGCCAAGGTCCCGACCAGGATTGGGAACCGGTGTTCGGCCGGGCGGCGGACGCCCTGCGCGACGAGGTCCGCAGCGTCACTGGTCGCCGCGTCGCCAGCCGCTGAAACGCCCTGCGCTCAGCGCGCCGCCGCGGCTTCCTTTCCGCGCCCGAGCCAGGACCGCCACATGGCGCGGTAGGCCGCCTCGACCGCCGCCGCGAAGCCGCGATGGTCGTTGAGGGCCGAGCGCTCCATCCGTTCCGTCATGCCGCGGCGCAACGCGGCCAGGCGCCCCACGTCCCCGGCCAGGGCGACGGCTGCTTCGACGTATCCGGCCTCGTCGGTCGCGATGAACTCGGCCAGCCCGCAGTGCGTCAGCAGGCTGGCGCCCACCCGCGCGACGTGGTGACGGCCGGCGAGCGTGATCACCGGCACGCCCATCCACAGCGCTTCGCAGGTGGTGGTGGTGCCGTTGTAGGGGAAAGGGTCGAGGCCGATGTCGATCCGGTCATAGACCCGCAGATGGTGATCGATCACATCCATCGGGGGAAGCAGATCGACACGGCCGGAGTCCACGCCGTTGCCGATGAACTGTTGGAGATAGCGCGCCCGCGTCGGCGCGTCGGCGAAGGCTCGGCTCTTGAGGATCAGGCGGGCGGACGGCACGCGGACCAGGATGGCCGACCACACCCGCACCACCTCCGGCGTCACCTTGGCGGCGTTGTTGAAGGATCCGAAGGTCACGAAGCCGTTGGCCAGCGCCGGCGGTTCGTCGCGCGCCGTGACGAAGCGCAACGGCTGGAAGGCGAGAAACCCCTTGGGGAGACGGATCAGCCGCTCGGCGTGCCAGGCGTCGGTGAGGCCCGGCGGGTCGGCGACCGCGTCGGTCAGGCGGTGGTCGATCGCCGTCATGCCGGTGGTGTCGGGATAGCCCAGCCAGGCGACCTGGACCGGAGCCGGCTTGCGGGCGAACAGCAGCGGCCGGCTGTGCGCCGTGTGGCCGGCCAGATCGACCAGGATGTCGATGCGGTCGCGCTCGACCAGCGCGGCGGCGGCCGCGTCGTCGAGCGCGACCAGCGACCGCCATCCGTCGGCCAGGTTTCTCATGCGTTCGGTGATCGCGTCCTGATGGTCGGAGGTGGCGTAGCAGAACACCTCGACCGCGCCGCGGTCGTGCTCGCGCAGCAGGGGCTCGATGAAATGGGCGCAGGCGTGGGCGCGGAAGTCGGGCGAGACATAGCCCACCCGCAGCCGCCGGCCGGGGGTCCGGTCATTTGAGAATCGCCGATTCCACGGCAGCAGCGGCCGGGCGTGCCGTTCGTTCCAGTGCGCGTGGGCGCGGGCGATGATCTCGGGCGGCACCCAGGGCGTGTAATGCAGGGCGAACAGCAGGTTGGAGTGCAGCAGTGCCAGATCGGGATGGCGCTCCGTCCCGTTTTGGAAGACCGCGATGGCCTCGGTGATCCGCCCTTGTTCCTTCAGCGTCTCGCCAAGGTTGACGACGGGCTCCGGCAGGTCGGGCTGCGCCTGGATCGCCGCCCGGTAGCAATCCACGGCACGGCTCGAATCCCCAAGGTCGCGGTACACGTCGCCCATGTTGCTGTGGGCCCCGCCCATGCCGGGCTTCAGCCGCAGCGCCCGGCGGTAGGCGGCGAGCGCAGGGTCGGGCTGCCGCTGAGCCTTCAGAAGGTTGCCGGCGTTGAACCAGGCGTCGGCGTGGTCCGGGGACAAGGACAGCGCCACGCGCACCGCCGCCAGGGCCTCCGCCGGTCGGTCGAGGTCGGCCAGCGCGCAGGAGAGGTTGCTGCGGATCGGCGCGTCGTCTGGCAGCGCCGCGACCGCCTGGCGGTAGCAGGCGACGGCTTCCTCCCGCCGCCCCATGCCGCGCAGCAGGATGGCCAGATTGTTGTTGGCGTGGGCGTGTCCGGGATCGTCGCGCAGGATCGCCCGGTAGCCGGCTTCGGCGGCGGCGGGCCGGCCCGCACGATGATGCTCCAAGGCCGCGGCGAAGCTCCGCACCGCCGCCGTGTCGGCCGGGTCCCCCATCAGCGCAGCCCCGCGTCGTCGAGGATGGCGAGCAGCCGGTCCGCCGCGCGGGTCCAGGAGAAGCCTTGCACCAGATGATCGCGGGCCGACGGGGGGCCGGTGTCGCCGCCGCGGATGATGGCGGTCAGGATGTCGGCCGCGGCGCCCTCGTCCGGGTCCCACCAGTCGAGCCCGTGGAATGGCGGGTAGGCCTGTTCGCTGTAGGGCAGGCGCGCGGGGCGGACAGCCGCCGGGATCAGCCGGGCCACCCGGTCGTCGAGATAATCCACATAGGACGAGTGGCGCGGTGCGATCAGGCTCAACCCCAGGGCGCCGGCCTTGGACAGGGGAAGGTCCCAGCCCTCGCCGTGCGACATGCTCCAGTAATGGGTCGCCGACCGCAGCAGCCCCGTCATGTCGGCGTCCGACAGGAGCTGGTTGATCAGCACCACCGGCGCCGCGTCGGCCATCCGTTTCCCGACGGCATCCTCCGTCCGCCGCACCAGATTGCCGAGTTCCGCATTGAAAGCCGGGTTGCTGCCTTTGCCCAGCTTGAGGATGAGCACCGCGTCGTCGGTGCGCGCCGTGCTGCGCAGCCAGACCCGCAGCAGCCCGTCGATGTTCTTGCGGGGAATGAAGTCCGAGACGTTGATAAAGCGGTGCCGGTAGCTGGAGACCAGACGGCCGCGCGGATCGACCATGGTCGGTGCGGAGGCGACGCCGTCGGAAGCCTCCGGATCGACGCCCAGGGGGCAGACCCGCAGGCGATCCTCCGGATAGCCCTGCGCCGCCCAGGCCATGCGGGACGATTCCGTGGGCACGATGACGAGGTCGCTGTTCTCGCACTGGCGCCGCCAAGCCGGCGGTATGCGGGTCCCCTCGAACATCGAGAAGGTCACCGTGGCCAGACCGGGCACCCGCTCGACCGCCAGGGGGATGAGGAAGTTCACCAGGGCCCTGGCGGGGACCGGCGGGTCGAGATTTTCTTCCCGCCAGGATTCGGGACCGGCGATTCCGATCGCCTGGAGGGGCACGGCCCGCTTGCGCAGCGTCCGGACGAAGCGCTGGCAGAAATAGCCGTAGCCCGTGGCGCTTGTCAGGGCGCCGCGGACGGCCAATCCCTTGCGCGCTCCCGGCTCCGACCCGACGGCATGCGCGGCGGCGTGCGCGGCGGCCCGGTACCGGGCGCAGCGCGCTAAGCCGTTGACCGCGTCGGAGACGGTCGGGTCGAGCCGGAGCGTGCGGCCGAAAACTCCGGCGGCTTCGTCCACCCGGCCGAGCCGCAGCAACGTCTCGCCGAGCTGGACATAAGCGAGGCCCCCCTCGGGCGTGATCGCGATCGCCCGGTGCAGGCTGTGCACCGCAGCCACGAAGTCGCCGGCGAGAATCCCGATCAGGCCGAGATTGTACCATTGCACGCTCGGGCGGGGATCGAGCCGGGCGGCGCGCACCAGGAACCGGACGGCCCCATCCAGATCGCCCATTTCCTGAAACACCGTGCCCAACCGGCTGTAGAGGGGCGCGGTCTCCGGCTGCACCGCCGCCAGCGCGCGCAAGGCGCATGCGGCGGCCGGCCACTCCTGACGGTGTTGCAGGACGATGCTGAAATTGGTCAGCGCGGCGGCGTTGCCCGGATCGGCGCGGACGGCCTCGCGCAGCGCCTCCCGCGCCGGGCCGTCCTGGCCGGTCGAGAACAGCGCGGCGCCGAGCAGGTTGAGCGCATCGAAACGCCCCGGCTCGACCGCCAGCACGGCCCGGCAGGCGTCGATGGCCTCGGTCAGCCGCCCGGCGCCGTAGTGCCGGGACGCCACTTCGATTCCGCCCGTCATGGCGTCCGTCATGACACCCCCGCGGCGCGGCGGGCGACCGCGGCGGCAACCTCGTCGGCAATCCGGGTCATCACCCCGTCCCAATCGTTGCGGCGCGTCATGCGGAACAGGCGGGTCTGCGGGTACCAGGGCGTACGGTCGGGATGGCGCATCCAGCGCCAGTCCCCCAGCCACGGCAGGGCCAGGAGCACCGGACGCCCCATGGCCCCGGCGATGTGGCCGACCACGGAATCGCAGGCCACGATCAGGTCCATGGCCTCGATGATTGCGGCGGTGTCGACAAACCCCTCCTCCTCGCCTTTCCCATCCCTGTCCGGCAGCGAAACGATCCCCAGCCGGTCATCGGGCCGCTCCCATTCACCGGGGGCCTCCGCCTTCTGCAGGCTGTACAGCCGCACCCCGGAAAGGTGCGACAAGCGCGCGAAGCCTTCCAGCGGAATCGAGCGCTCGGCCCCCGCGGCGCGCCACTGGATGCCCACCCGGACGTCGCCCAGCCGCCCCGCCTCGGCGATCCGCCGGCGCCAGAACGCCGCCCGCTCCGGATCGGCCCGCAGGTAAGGAACGCCGCCGGGAATCGTCGCCACCGTCGTCCGGCAGCGATGGGGCAAGCTCATCAGGGGCAGCAGGCAGTCGGCTTCGGGGAGCGGCTCGCCGCGCGCCACCAGCCTGTCGATGCCCGGAACGCCGGCGAGGAGGCGCTTGAGCGCAGGCTGGCACTCGAAGACGGTGCGGGCCCCCATCGCCTTGAGCACGGCCATGTAGCGGATGAACTGCACGGTGTCGCCGAGCCCTTGCTCGAAATGGACCAGGATGGTCTTGCCGTCCAGCGGACCGCCGTCCCACGGCGGCGTGCCGGGACAGTCGCGGTTCCACCGCCAGACGGCCTGCCGGCTGCGCCATTCGTATTCGGCCGTGCCCTCCACGAAGTTTCCGGTGGTGAGCAGGCTGACGCCGAGATTCTTGTGATGCTCGGCGGAGCCCGGCTCCAGCCGGACGGCCCGCCGGTAGCTTACGGTCGCCTCCTCCGGCCGGCCTTGCGACAGGAGCGCCGCGCCGAGGTTGTTGTTGGCCGCCGCCGACCCCGGTTCCAGCAGCGCGGCCAAGCGGTAGGCGGTTTCGGCCCGTTCGGGCTCGTCGGCGGCCATTAACGCGTTGCCGAGGTGGAACGCCGCGTCCGGGTAACCGGGCCGCAGCGCCATGAGACGGCGGAGCGGCGCCACCGCCTCGCCGGGCCGATGGCGCTCGATCAGCAGAGACGCCCACTGGAACAGCGTGTCGGCGTCGTCCGGCCGGAGGCGGAGGGCGGCCCGCAGCGCCGCCGCCGCGCCGTCCCGGCGCCCCAGGCCGCGCCGGACCAGCCCCAGGACGTACCAGGCCACCGGATGCTCCGGGCGGATCGCGACCGCCGTCTGGAAGGAACGCGCCGCCGCCTCCAGCGATTCGGCCTCGACATGACGCAGGCCGGAGCCGAAGCACCGGCCGAACGCCTCGCCGGACCCTTCGAACGCCCGCTCGATCACCCGCCCTCTCCATACAATGGTCGACCCGGCAAATGGGTTTGGAAATGCCGCGCCCGATGGTAACCCTTTTCCCGACGAATTCACGTTCCGCACGCCTCCACGACGGTCCAGGGGGCGGCGGCACCGAGGGGGAGCCATGAGCACGGCCCGGCATTTCGCGTCCCCCGCCGAAGCGCTGGGCTACGCCTTGACGCTGCATCAGAGCGGACGGCTCGCCGAGTGCGGCGCGGTGTGCCGTGCGATCCTGGCCGTCCAGCCCGACCACCACGGCGCCTCCTTCCTTCTGGGCGTCGCCGCCTTCGCGCTGGGCCGGGTCGAGGAGTCGCGGCGATGCCTCGCCGTTACCATCGCCCTGAAGCCCGACCTCGCCGACGCCTGCCTCAATCTGGCGCTTCTGCTGCGGCGCCGGGGCCGCCTTGCCGAGGCGGCGGCGCTTCAGGCGCGGGCGCTCCGGCTGGCCTCCGGACAGGCCGACGCCGGGCCGGTCATCGTTCTGGGCGCGATGCTGCGCGAGCTGGGCCGAACCGCGGCGACCCGCGCCGTTCTTCGCCGGGCGGTCGCGCTGGCGCCGGACGACGCCGAGGCGTGGCGCGAGTCCGGCCACGGCCTGCGTGATGGGGGCGAGCTGGCGGCTGCCGCCACGGCCTACGGACGAGCGTACCGGCTCGACCCCAGCCGCACCGAATCCCTCGGCGACCAGCTCCACGCCGCCCTCTCGCATTGCGACTGGAGCGCGTACGACGCTTTGTGCCGGCAGGTTCTGGCGGTCATCGACAGCGGCCGGGGAATCGCCCTGCCGCTGCTCACCCTGCTGATCGACAGCAGCGCGGCGCAGCAGGACCGCGCCGCCCGCCACTTCCACCGCGCGGTGGTGCAACCGGCGGCGCCTCCGCAGGCCGCCACCGTTCCAGCGACGCCCTCCCTTAACGCCCCCTCAGGTGATGGTGGCCGGCTCACCGTCGCCTACCTCTCCGCCGATTTCCACGAGCACGCCACCGCCTATCTGGCGGCCGAGCTGTTCGAACGGCACGACCGCGAGAGCTTCCGCGTCGTCGCCTGCTCCTACGGTCCCGACGATGGCAGTCCAATGCGCCGCCGGCTGGAGGCCGCCTTCGACGCCTTCCACGACGTCCGCGGCTGCGATGCGGATGCGGTGCAGGCGTCGCTCGCGGCCGAGGGCGTCCACATCCTGGTGGACTTGAAGGGCTACACGCGGCATGCCCGCTTCGACCTCCTGGCGCGCCGGCTGGCACCGGTCCAGGTCGCCTATCTCGGCTATCCCGGGACGATGGGCGGCGATGCCTTCGACTACGTGATCGGTGATCGCTTCGTCACGCCGCCGGAGCATCAGCCGCACTATCGGGAGCGGCTGGTCATCATGCCGGACTCCTATCAGGTCAACGACCGGCGCCGGCCGCTGGACGGTCCCGTGCCGGACCGCGCCGCCTGCGGCCTGCCGCCGGACGGTTTCGTCTTCTGCGCGTTCAACGCGCCGTTCAAGATCACCCCGTCGCTGTTCGCGCTGTGGATGCGCGTGCTGGGGCGGGTGCCGGGAAGCGTGCTGTGGCTGCAGCACCCAGGCCGGGCCGGCGCGGACAATCTGCGGCGCGAGGCGGCGCGGCGCGGGGTCGATCCCGACCGCCTGGTCTTTGCGCCGCACAAGCCGCAGGCCGAACACCTCGCCCGCTACCGTCTGGCCGACCTGTTCCTCGACAGCTTTCCCTACACCGGCCACACCACCGTTTCGGACGCCCTGTGGATGGGCCTGCCGGTGGTGACGCGGATCGGCGACACCTTCGCGTCGCGCGTCGCCGCCGGCCTGCTGAACGCCGCCGGCCTGCCCGAGACGGTCACCACCAGCTTCGACGGCTACGAGGCGCTGGCCGTCCGGCTGGCCGGCGATCCGGCGACTCTCGACGGCTACCGTCGCCGACTCACCACCGCGCGGGCGACAGCCCCGCTGTTCGACACCCCCCGCTTCACCCACCACCTGGAAAGCGCCTACCGGACGATGTGGGGCCGCCACGCCGCCGGCCTGCCGCCCGCGTCCTTCACGGTGCCGCCCCTGTAGCAGCCTGCGCCAATGCCGCCCGCACATCGGCGACGACGGACGTCCAGCCGCCCGGCGTCGTCTGCCGGAACAGGCGCATCGTCGGGTACCAGGGGGAGGTGTCGCCGCGTTCCAGCCAGCGCCAGTCGGCATTGTCCGGCAGCAGCGTCCAGACCGGGCGTCCGAGCGCCCCGGCCAGATGGGCCGGCGCGGTGCAGGAGCTGATGACGAGGTCGAGGTTCGTCATGATCGCCGCGGTGTCGGCGAAGTCGGCGATCTCCGCGCCGAGGTCGGTGAAGGACGGCGGCAGCGGCCCGCAGGTCTCCAGATCCCGCCGTCCCGCCCCCTTCTGAAGGCCGAAGACCGTGACGCCCGGAACGTCGAGCAGCGGCCGCAGGGCGCCCAGCCCCGGCGAGCGCCGGCGGTCGTCCTTGAACTTGGGGTTGCCCGCCCAGACCAGCCCGACCCGCAGCCTCTCCCGCGGACCCAGGCGCATCGCCCAGGCCGCCGCCAGCGCCGGTTCGGCGTGCAGGTAGGGGACCTCGGCCGGAACGGTCGCCAGCGTGGTGCCGAAGCGGTGCGGCAGGCTGAGCAGCGCGGCGTGGGCGTCGTGCGGCGGCGTCGCGTCGGACCGGCCGACGACCCCGTCCACGCCGGGGAGCGTGGCGAACAGGCGGACGAGACGATCGTTGCATTCGACGATCACGCGGGCGCCCCGGCGGCGCAGCAACGGCGCGTAGCGGACGAACTGGATGCCGTCGCCGAGCCCCTGCTCGTCGTGCAGCAGGATCGTCAGCCCCTCCGGGTCGCCGCCCTGCCAGACCGGGGTCGGCAGGCCGCGCGGCGTGACCTGGCGGTCGGCCAGACGGGTGCGCCACTCGTACTCCCGGAACCCGGCCTCCAGCTCGCCGCGGAGCAGCAGGCAGGTGCCGAGCAGGGTATGCGCCTCGGCGTGGTCGGGATCGCGGTCGAGGACGCGGCGGCACTGGGCCTCCGCCTCATCGACGCGCCGCAGCTTGCCGAGCACCAGACCGAGATTCAGCCGGGCCGACGTGAAGTCCGGGTCGATGGCCGCCGCCCGGCGCAGGACACGCGCCGCTTGCTCGTCCCCGCCGCTTTGCAGGGAGAGGGCGAGCCCCAGGTTGCTGAGCACGCCAGGCTCGGCGGGGGCCAGCGCCAGCGCCCGGCGCCCGGCGGCGGCGGCCGCGTCGTGGCGGTTCAGGTTCTTGAGCGCGGTGCCCAGGTTGGCGTGGGCGCGATGGTCGTCGGGGGCGAGGCGGACCAGCTCCCGCAGCACGCCCTCCGCCTCGCCGTAGCGTTGGCGCATCAGCAGCGTGTGGGCGAGATGGAAGCGGTGGAAGGTCCCGAAGGGATCGAGGACGACGCAGCGGCGCAGCGGCCCGACCGCCTCCTCCGGCGCGTTGCGGCCGAGCCGCTCCATCGCCAGGGCGTGGAAGGCGTCGATGGAGGCGGGGTCGAGGACCAGGGCGCGGCGGTGCTCCGGCCCGGAGGCCGCAATCGGTTCCTTCGGGACCGGCGGGCCGGCGTCCGGCGAGATCCAGCCGAGCGCGCGGAAATGGTCGATCCGCTCGCGGATCAGGCAGGGAAAGCCGGCGTCTATGGGGACGGGCGCGAGGGTCGTCCACATGCCGGGAACGGCGCCGCCGTCGAAGCGACCGGTGGCGTAGAAGCGGTTCAGCCGTTCCCGGTTCGCCGCCGGGTCCTGATCGAAGGCCGCGATCATCTCGCGATGCGCGAAGGCGTGCAGCTTGGCGCGGAAGCGCTCCACCCCGCCCATCCAGGTGAAGTGCCAGCCGGCGTCCGGGACGACCCGCCCATGCCCCAGCTTGGTCAGGTAGCGGGCGCGGTTGGCGCCGATCCGGCGGATCAGCTCCCAGGGGGCGGCGGCCACCGACACCCAGGGTTCGGGCGACTTGAGGTCGAGGAAATAGAGGAAGATGTCGAGGTGCGGCGCGAACAGCGAGCGGCCGTCGTCCGGCTCCCGGCGCAGCCGCTCCATCACCCAGGGGCGGAGGATCTCGTCGGCGTCCGAGACGACGATCATGTCCGTCGGGTCGCAGCCGTCGAGGCCGCGGGTGATCGCGTTGCGCTGGTGGGCCTCGCGCTGCCACGCGAATCCGCCGGGATCGTCGTCGACGACGACATGGATGATCTTGTCGGCGTAGGCCGCGAAGCGCGCGCGGTTCTCCGCGTAGTGGAGGGGCTTGGGATCGCCGGCGTGGGTGAAGGTCGCCTCGACCAGGACGAAGCGGTCGACCACCGCGTCCAGCTCGGCCAGCCGCACCTCCAGGAGATCCAGCTCGTTGTAGAACTGGAAGCAGTCGTAGATCCGCCGCCCGCCGGGTGGCGGGGCCGCGGGCGGCGGCGTGTCGGTCAGCGTGGTGACGTAGGCGAACCAGGCGTCGAACCCGCGCAGCGTCGTCCAGACGGCCGAGCGGTTCTCCTCCGTGTTGTGGTCGAGCCGCAGGGACTGCTCGACGAGCGCGATCAGCGCCCGCGCCTCCGCCCGCCAGGCGGGCTCCTCCTCGGCCGGGGGGCGGGCGTTCAGGTGGGCGCCCAGCGCGTCGAGCAGGCGCCGCTGCGCATCGGCGAGACTGGCGGTGACCGCCGCCCCCGCCGTGTCCGCTGCGGCGGCGTCCTTCCGCTTGCCTCTCAGCTCGTCGAACCACGCCAGCCAGTCCCCGGCCCGTCCGGCCCATCCCATCCCGGTGGTGACGTGGTCGACCTGTTCGCGAAGCCGGCGGCCGGTGGTCGGGCCATCGTCGCGCCACTGGAGCAGGGCCGTCTGGGCGGTCTCGGCGAATCGGACGGCATGCTCCGCCGGGTCCTCGGGAACCGGGATCAGCCGGGCGAAGCCCGCCGTGGTCTCCGGCAGCGCCCCCAGCGCGCTGGACACGACGAGGCAGCCGGCGGCCAGCGCCTCCATGACGGCGATGCAGGAAGTCTCGGCGAAGCGGTTGGGGTAGGCGAGGCCGGTCGCGCCGCGCAACGCCTCGGCCAGGGCATCTTGGGAGACCGCTCCCACATAGTCCACCCCCTCGGTCTCGCGGCAGCGCTGGTAGAGGGCGCCGTAGGGGTCCCGGTCGGCTGGGACCTGATAGCCGTCCAGGCTGGAGTAAACCCGGACGGTGGTTCCGGGGATCGCCGCCCGCAGGCGTGGAACGCTGTCGAGCAGCACGTCGAGGCCGCGGAAGGGCGTGCTGGTGTAGGCCAGAACCGGCGGCCAGGGCTTCGCCGCCCGGATGTCGGCCCCCGGCGGGAACAGGCCGGAGAAAGACGGGGCGATGCCGTTGCGCAGGATGCGGCAGAGCCGGCGGTCGAGGCCGAACGCCGCGCGATAGCCGTCCATCTGCCAGCGGCTGACGAAGGCGTAGCCGTCCCAGCAGGCGCGCGCCTCCGGCTCCGCGACGCATTGCGCGGCGGGCTGGTCAATGGCGTGCTGCATCCACAGGATCAGCTTCTGCCCGCCGTCGAGGGCTGCGCGCAGCCGGATCAGCGCCTCCGTCGGGCAGCCGTTGAGCAGCACCACGACGTCGAAGGCGCGCATGCCCTCCCAGGACACCGCGCCGGCGGGCAGGCAGCGCACCCCGCGCACCGGGCCGGGCGTCCGGGTGCCGTTGACCAGCGTGACCTCCAGCCCGGCGGCGGCCAGCGCCTCCGCGAGGTAGCACAGCGCCGACTGCGAACCGCCGAGCGGGCGCAGGCGCGGCGTGTCCGGCGTGTAGTCCCCACCCGCCGGGTCGAGAAAGGCGATCTTGACGGTCATGCTAGCTCGGGCTGGATGGCTCGCGCTGAACAGCGGCTCATGCTGTGGATCGGCGTCCGCGTTCTGCTATCCTACCATCCAAGGTCCCGGTCATGAAGGCCAGGGATATCAAGGGATGTGCGGCGCGTGACGGAGTTGGCAGCGGTGGACGTCGGGATGCCGTGCGTGGAGCAGAACCTTGCGCTGACGTGGCAGCTCTCGGAGATTCACGGCTGGGGTCTGGTCGGCGTCCACACGGCGCTGCATCTGGTCGACCGGGGGCGGCCGCCCCTCCTGCTGGAAAAGCCGCTTCTCTCCACAATGCGGCCGGGCAACCGGGAAAAGCTGCAAAGCCTGGTCGACGGCCACCAGCAGATCACCGCCATCGCCGCCCGGTCGGGCGACCGGATGCTCGGCCTCAACGACTGCACCGTCCTGCACGCGCTCGGCAACGGCTTCGTCGCGGGATCGCTCTCCGCCCGGTTCCGCGGCAGCCGAAACGTCGGGGTCATCGCCTTCGAGGACACCTTGCTCGACGAGGACACGCTGCGCCGCGCCCGCAGCTACGACCGGATCGTGGTCCATTCCGAGTACAACCGCGCCCTGCTGGCCGAACAGGGGGTCACCGACGTCGGCTGCGCCTTTCAAGGCGTGGACCCGGACGAGCTGGCACCGGTGCCAGCGGCCGGGCGCTTCGGCGACCGCTTCGTCGTCTTCGCGGGCGGGAAGATCGAGTTCCGCAAGGGGCAGGACATCGTGCTGGCCGCCTTCCGCCGGTTCCACGAGCGCCATCCCGACGCGCTGCTGGTCACCGCGTGGCACAACCCCTGGCCGCACACGTCCGCCGACATCGCGGAGTCCCCGCTGGTGCCCTCCGCCCCCGCCGTGGGAGACAACGGCAAGCTGCGCATCGTGGAATGGGCGATGGACTGCGGCCTGCCGCCGGAGGGCTTCGTCGACATGGGCTTTCTCGGGCGCGGCCAGCTCCCCGCCATCCTGGCGGAATGCCATGCCGCCCTCTTTCCCAACCGCTGCGAAGGCGCCACCAACCTCGTCGCCATGGAGGCGATGGCCTGCGGCGTGCCGGTCATCCTGTCGGCCAACACCGGCCACCTCGACCTGATCCGCGACGGCAATTGCCTGCCGCTGCTCCGGCAGGCCCCCGTCACCGATCCCGATGGCCGGCGCCGTGGCTGGGGGGAGTCCTCCGTCGAGGAGGCCGTCGCCCACCTCGAAACCCTCTACACCGACCGCGCCGCCGCCCGCGCCCGCGCCGACACGGCGCGGGCCTTCCTGTGCGGCGAGCGGACGTGGCGCGCCTTCGCCGAAACCTTCGTGGCGGCGGTGGCCCAGCGATGACGCAGGACGCGACGGGCCCCGGCGGCACCCCGTCCCACCGGCGGGCGCTCGCGGACGATCCGGCGGACGCGGTGACGTGGCAGCACGCCGCGCACGCGGCCCGCAAGGCGGGCGACGGCCTGCGGGCGGTCGCCCTGTTCGTCCGGGCCGCCCGCCTGCACGGCGACCTTGAGGCGCTCGGCCGACAGATCGGGGCGCCCCTGAGCATGGCTGCCGGCCAAGCCTTGCGGCGCGTGCAGGACGGGGCGGCCGACGAAGCGGCGGCGGTGCTGGAGCCCTTGGCGCGCCTCGTCCCGCCGCAGGGCGACTTCGCCCGCGCGCTGGGCGTCGTGCGGCTGGTCCAGGGACGCGACGCGGAGGCCGAGCGGCTTCACGCGGCCGCGGGCTCCGAGGATTGCGGGCTGGGAGTGGCCCTGCGGGGGATCGCGCGCCACAAGGCCGACACCGACGTTCTCGGCACCGTGGTGATCCCCGCGCACCGGATGGAGGACACCATCGAGCGGGCGCTGGACAGCGTCGCGGCGGCGGCCCGCGTCTACCGCGAGACGGTGCGGGACCCGCGGGCGCAGGTCCATGTCTGCGTGGTGGACGACGCCTCCCCCGACGGGACGGCGTCGCGGGTCCTGCGCTGGGCGCGCGAGCATCCGGACCAGAGCGTCGCGCTGATCGCGAACAACCGCAACCAGGGGGCGGGGCGGTCGCGCAACATCGGCGCTGCCGCGGGGCTTGGCCGTTACCTCTGGTTCCTCGACGCCGACGATTACTTCTTCGAGCGGCATTTCGTGCTGACGGCGACGGCGCTGGACCACACCCCCGATGCCGGCTTCGTCCGCACGGGGATGCAGTTCGACAGCATCGACGATGAGATCACCCCCGCGTGGCGCGAGGCGTCGGAGCTGAGCTACCCCTGCAACCTCTGCGTCCGGCGCGCCTGCCACGAGCTGATCGGCGGCTTCCCGGAGGAAGCGCCGTTCCACCCGGCCGTGGCCGACGACGTGGCCTACGGCCGGGCGCTCCACAGCCTGTTCGGCGGAGTCCGGATCGCGGAGAAGACGGTCCATTACACGATGCGGGCGGACAACGCCCTGGCGCGGCAGCGCCAGACGATGACCAGCGGCGCCAAGCCGACGGAGCAGGTCTCGTCCGCCCCCCGCTTCGTCGCGATCGAGATCCTGACTCAGCGCCGTCTCCACGCGCTCAAAGCCAGGAGAGACTCGCTTCTGCGCGACGGCGGCTGGACCGGACCGCCGTTCCTGAGGGCCGAACCCGAGGGTCCGCTCCCGGTCCCGGCAACGGTCCCTTCGGAAAAGCGGGACGCCCCGCGTGCCATCGACCTCCTCGCGGCGGCGAAGGAGGCCATCCAGGCCGGGCAGTTCGACCGCGCCGTCGCCGCGCTGACCCGCGCCGCCGCCGAGGACCCCGGCCGCACCGAGGCCTGGTTCGAGTTGGGCTTGCTCGCGCACCGGCTTCGGCGCGACCGGCTTGCGTTGACGGCCTTCCGGGCGGTGACGTGCCTTCATCCCGGCGCGGCGGCCGCGTGGTGCAATCTCGGCTCCATGCTGGTCGACGCCGACGCCCATGCCCAGGCCGCCCCCCGGCTGCGCCGCGCCCTGGCCCTCCAGCCGGGCCTCACCAACGCCCAATGCTTGCTGGGCCGTGCGAACCGGCGGCTCGGGCAGGACAGGCAGGGCGCGCGGGAGCTGGAGCGTGCGCTTCGGCTGGACCCGCTGCGGCCCGACCTCAACGCGGACTGTGCGGACGCCGCCCTGGCCCTCGGCGACGCGGCGGGCGCGGCGGAGCATGCCCGGCGGGCGCTGCGGCTCGGCCCGGAGCTGTACGGTGGCCATGTGGCGCTGGCCGGAGCCCTGGAGGCGCTGGGTCGCCCCGACGGGGCGCTGGCGGCCTGGGAGCGGGCGATCCGCTGCAACCCCGGGTTTGGCGAGGCCTTCACCCGCCGCGCGCTGTCCCTGCTGGCGCGCCGCTGGGGGCCGCCTCCGGCACCCGCCCCGGCGGGCGGCCCCCAGCGCCGCCTCGCCGCGACGTCCCTCGGGCGCAACGGTCGGTTCGGCAACCAGCTTCTCCAGTACGGCGCCCTGCGCCTCTACGCCGCCCGGCACGGCCTCACCCTGGAGGTTCCCCCCTGGCTCGGCCGCCACCTGTACGACCACGACGATCCTCTGCCCGGTCCGGCGCTGCCGCGCGTGGCGGAGGCGGCGGGGGAGGCCGCCGTGACCGCCTCCCTACGCGGCGAGCGTGCCACGATTCTGGCGGACCGCGACGTGTCCGGCTACTTCTGCGGCGACACCACACCCCTGGCGCCGTTCAAGGAGGAATTCCGCGCGCTGTTCACGCCGGGCCGCCACCTCCGGCCCCACGCGGACGCGGTGCTAGGCCGTTTGCGCGATGCCGGGCGGACCGTCGTGGCGCTGCACCTCCGGCGCGGGGATTTCGGCTGGGGGCGGTTCTGGATCGCCCCGTCGTCCTGGTATCGGCACTGGCTGGAAACGGTCTGGCCGACGCTCGACCGGCCTGTCCTGTTCATCGCGACCGACGATCCCTCCCAGTTGCAGGAGTTCGCCGCCTACCGCCCCGTCACCGCCGGCGATCTGGCCGAGCCGATCGCGGGCGCGGAGTTCTTCACCGACTTCCACGTCCTCTGCCACGCCGGCCGGGTCGCCATTTCCAACAGCTCCTTCTCCTTCGTCGCCACCATGCTGAACCGCAACGCCAGTGAATTCCTTCGGCCGGATTCGGCCCGCCGGGCCCTGGTCCCCTACGATCCCTGGGCAGCCCCGGTGCTGATCTGATCAACGTTTCGAAAGCGCGGACAAAGCACGCAACGCATGGCCTTCCCCACCAAAGCCACCCTTGATCGCCCCGACCCCGCCGCGCTCGTCGCGGCCGGCCTCGCCCATCACGGAGCCGGCCGGCTGGCCGAAGCGGAAAGCGCGTACCGGCGCGTCCTTGCCGATCACCCCCGTCACCCCGACGCCCTGCATCTGCTGGGCGCGCTGGCCCTTCAGGGCGGCAAGCCGGCCGAGGCCGTGGACTGGATGAGGCAGTCCATCCGCTCCGCCCCCGACAACGCGGCCTGCTTCTCCAACCTCGCCAGCGCGCTGCGGCGGCTCGGCCGGCGTGACGAGGCTGCAGCCTGCTGCCGGCGCGCCCTGGCGCTGGACGCCGGCTCCGCCGACGCGCTCAACAACTTCGCGAACGTGCTGTCGGACCAAGGCCGGCACGGTGACGCCGCGACCGCGCTGCGCCGGCTGCTGCGCCTCAAGCCGCGGCTGACCGACCAGCGGCTGCTGCTCGCGCAGGCGCTCATCCTGGACGGCCGCGCCGAGGAGGCGATCGAGGAGCTGATGCTGCTCCTCGGCATGGCGCCGTCGTCGGTCGCCGCCTACGCCAACCTGGGCATGGCCCACCGCCGTCTCGGTCGGGCCGAGGAGGCGGTCCGCTACTACCGCTGCGCGCTGGGCTTCGCGCCGGGCGATCCCGGCGTCCTCAACAATCTGGGCGTCACGCTTCAGGATCTCGGGCGGCTCGACGAGGCGGTGGCCTGCTTCCGGCAATCCATCGCGATGCAGCCGGGTGCCGCGTACACGCACCTCAACCTCGGGCTGGCGGCCCGCGACCTGATGCGGGTCGACGAACTGATTGCCTTGTCGCGGACCGCGGTCCGTCTCGACCCGTCCCTGGCGGAGGCGCACACCGCGCTGAGCTTCGGGCTGCTGCTCAAGGGCGCGTTGGAGGAGGGGTTCGCCGAGTACGAATGGCGCTCGCGCATGGCCGACTTCCCGTCGCCCCGGCGCAGCTTCGCCTCACCCCCCTGGGACGGCTCCGACCTCACCGGCCGGACCCTTCTGGTCCATGACGAGCAGGGGGTGGGCGACACCATCATGTTCGCCCGCTTCGCCCCGCAGCTTCAGGCGCGGGGTGTGCGCGTCGTCATCGAGTGCAACAGCCAGCTCGTCCGCCTGCTCTCCGCCATGCCGGGCATCGAAGGCGTGGTCAGCCGGTTCGACCCGCCGCCTCCGCACGACGCGCACGACGCCCTGGCCAGCCTGCCGCACCGGCTCGGCACCATGCTCTACACGATCCCCGCCGACACCCCCTATCTGCGCGCCGAGCCGGAACTGGTGACACGCTGGGCGACGCGGATCGGGCCGCGGGCGGGGCTGCGGGTGGGACTGGTGTGGGCGGGAAACCCCGGCTTCAAGGCGGACCACATCCGTTCGCCGCGACTGAAGGCGTTCCTTCCGCTTCTGGACGTTCCGGGCGTCACGGTCTTCGGCCTGCAAAAGGGGGCGGGGCGGCAGGATCTGGAGACCTGCGGGCCGCTGCCGCCGTCCTTCATCGACCTCGCCGCGGAGATCGCCGACTTCGCCGACACCGCGGCGATCATGGAGTCCCTCGACCTCGTCATCAGCTCCTGCACGGCGCCGGCCCATCTGGCCGGGGCGCTCGGACGCCCGGTCTGGACGGTGCTGCCCTTCGCCCCCGACTGGCGCTGGCTGGACCAGGGGATGTGCACGCCGTGGTATCCGACCATGCGCCTGTTCCGCCAGGACCGGCGCGGCGAGTGGGCGCCCGTCGTCGGCCGTGTCCGCGCCGCTCTCCAGGCCCTCGCCCGGTCCCGCCCGTGACCCAAAGCGCAGGGCTTCAGGGCATAAACGTCAGGGCGTCCAGGGTTCGAAGGGCCGGATGCGGCGGGCGGCGACGTCCGGCTCGACGAACAGGCGGGCGCGGGTGTTGAGGCGGGCGGCCAGCGCGCTGAAGCCGCTGGCGGCGCTGGTGCCGACCACGTCGGCGTTCATCAGCACGTGGAAGTCCTGAAGGAAATCCAACCCAACCCACTCCTCCACGACGTCGGCCCGGGTCAGGGGATGGAACTCCGCAAAGGCGTGCCGGACCGCCGCGACGTCGTCGCTCGCCAGATAGAGGACCGGCCGGTCGAGGCGCGGCCACCATTCCCGCAGCCAGTCGACGTACCAAGCGGTCTCGGTGATGGGGTAGTTGTAGGTCACGAAGTCGCCGCGCCGGATGTGGAGCGCGACCACCGTGTTCCCCGCCGCCCGCAACCGCTCGATCGCCGGGGCGAGCTGCGGGTCCCAGACCCGGCGCGGTCTCAGCCAGGACTGGACGCGCTGCCGGTACTCCTGTTTGTGCTCGAACAGGAACAGGGGCGAGAGCATGTCGCGGTCGGCGATCGGCGCCCGCCCCGTGGTGCCGCTCACCAGATCGTTGAGGATGCGGCGGGAAAACAGCAGCGGCGGCAGCGGACCGCTCTGCGGCGGATCGTTCAGCTCGAAAAAGGCGCCGCCCACCCAGTCGGGCGTCTCCAGGACGAAGCCGAACTTTTCGGCGTAGAGCCGGACCAGGACATATTCCAGAACGGTGTGGGCGAAGCGGCCCCGGGTGGCCAGCGACGACGAGGTGACGCGCGGGGGCCGGCGTCGGCCGTCCGCCCCGACGGGAGCGGGGCGGACGAGCTGGAGCCCTTGATCGGCCAGGGTCGCGCGCAAGGCGGCGAGCGACTTTACGGTGAAGAACCAGCCATTGTCCCCGCGGACCGCCGCCAGCCGGTCGCGGGCCGCCCGGGGGGTGCCGTCCCTCAGGTCGAGCGCGGCCAGAGCGGTCAGGCATTCCCCGCGATGGACCACGCCGCCAAGCGGCGTCGAGGCCAGCCGGGTGAAGAACGCCCGCCCCTCGGCCAGCCGGCCGCCCCGCAGGAAGACGTTGGTCAGCAACTCGATGCTGAGGGGCACGTCGGCTCCGGGGATCGGCAGGCTTTGGATCAGTTCGCCTTCGGCCTCGGCCAAGCGACCCAGTTCGCTCAGCACCGTCGCCACCCGCAGACGGGCGAGCGCCAGCCCCAGCCGCGCCGACCGCCGGTAGGCGTGCAAAGCCCGCAGGGGATCGCCGTGGGCGTACAGGGCGTTGCCGAAATTGTACCAGTGTTCCGGACTGGCCGGGGTGAGCGCCAGCGCGCGCCGCAGGCTGGCCCGCGCCGCGGCGTCATCGCCGCGTTCGAGCAGGGTGTTGCCCAGGTTCATGTGGGCGGGCGCCAGATCGGCCTTGACCGCGATGGCGTGGAGCAGGCTGTCCACCGCCTCGTCGAGCTGGCCGGCGCGGCGGAGGACCACCCCCAGATCGTGATGAACCTCAGCCGAACCGGGATCAAGGCGGGCGGCACGGCGCAGCGCCTGAACGGCTTGCGGCGTCCCGGCATCGCCCTGGGACTGGAAGGCGTCGCCGAGGTTGCGCCAAGCCTGCGGGTGGCCCGGATCGAAGAGGGTCAGCCGCCGCCAGTCGGCGGTGGCCTCCGCGGGATGGCCGGCCTTGTCCAGGATGATGGCCCGGTTGGCGCGCGCCTCGATCCAGCCGGGACTGAGCCGGAGCGCCCGCCCGATCAGGGCCAGGCCCGCGGTCGGCCGGCCGGTCTGCCATGCGACCATGCCGAGCAGATACAAGGCGTTGGGGTTCGCCGGGTCGGCTTCCATGATGCGGCGATAGAGAACGGCCGCCTCGGAAACGCGGCCCGCGCGATGATCGGCGAAGGCAACGGCCAGGATTTCACCGATCGTGGCCATTACCCTCTCCCTCAATCGTCGAACCGCAGCCCGGATTATCGTCACCCGTGCGGGCGTGTTCAGGCGGCCGAAGGTAGCTTAGCGGCGGCCGCCCGATCAACTCGGAGGGGGAGGGATCGCCCCTGTGCAAAAGGGAACGGTCAAAACATCGTCAGTTGATCGCCACGGGCCGGAGGGGGCTTGAAGTCGGCGCAGTTGAGGGCGGCGTCGCGGGCGTTGAGGCCGAGGCGCTTGCAGGCCAGTTTGAAGCGCTTCGCCAGCAGCTCCGCCACCGGGCCGGAGCCCTTCATGCGGCTGCCGAACTGAGACTGGTACAAGTCCCCCTCGCGGCACTGGCGGATCAGGCTGAGCACCCGTTCGGCGCGGTTGGGCGCGTGCTCGCGCAGCCATTCCTCGAACAGATCGGCGATCTCCAGCGGCAGGCGCAGGAGGATGTAGTTGGCCTGCGTCGCCCCGGCTTCCGCCGCCGCCGTCAGGATGGCTTCCAGCTCATGGTCGCTGAGCCCCGGGATCATCGGGCTGGCCAGCACCGCCACCGGCACGCCGGCGGCCGTCAGGTCGCGCATGGCGGCGAGGCGCCGCTGCGGTGTGCTGGCCCGCGGCTCCATCCGGCGGGCGAGGTCGCGGTCGAGCGTGGTGACCGACAGCGCGACGTTGACCAGCCCCTTCGCCGCCATCGGCGCCAGGATGTCGAGGTCGCGCAGGACCAGCGCCGACTTGGTGATGATCATCACCGGCTGGTTGAAGTCGCGGCAGACCTCCAGCACGGCGCGGGTGATGCGCTGCTCCCGCTCGATGGGCTGGTAGGGATCGGTGTTGGCGCCGAGCGCCAGCGGCCGGCAGCGGTAGGACTTGGCGCGAAGCTCCGCCGCCAGAAGCTCCGCCGCCCGGGCCTTGCGGAAGATCTTCGTCTCGAAATCCAACCCCGGCGACAGGCCGAGATAGGCGTGGGTCGGACGGGCGAAGCAGTAGATGCAGGCGTGCTCGCACCCCCGGTAGGGATTCACCGACCGCTCGAAGATCACGTCGGGCGATGTGTTCTTCGACAGGATCGAGCGGGCGGTGTCGTCGAAGACCTGGGTCGGGACGGCTTCCGTGACCGCTTCGTTCGCGCCCCAACCGTCGTCGGCCAGCACCCGCGTCTCCCGCTCGTAGCGGGAGGTCAGGTTGCCGATCGCGCCCCGTCCTTTCAGGGCCTGCCGCGGAATCTCGTCCATGGGGACAGGATAGCCGCGGAAAGCCAGAACGTAAAGTGAACATTCCCCTGCCCGCCCCGATCCCCTCACGGCGACAGGGCGGGCGGGGAGGGTACGTGGGGGTTACTGGACCTTCGGCGCAACGGCCTCGGCCGCCTTGGGGTCCACCAGTCCCTTGTCCAGCTTGGCCCGGATGTCCTCCTTCTGCGGCTCCTCCTCCGCGGTGCGGAGCGCGCGGGTCCATTGGAAGCGGGCCTCGTTGCGGCGCCCGACGCGCCAGTAGGCGTCGCCCAGATGGTCGTTGATGGTGGCGTCGGTCGGCTTCAACTCCACCGCGCGCTCCAGCTTCTCCACCGCCCCTTCGAAATCGCCGGTGCGGTAGAGCGCCCAGCCCAGGCTGTCGACGATGTAGCCGTCCTTGGGACGCAAGGCGACGGCCTTCTCGATCATCGTCTTGGCCTCCTCCAGGTTCAGCCCGCGGTCGACGTAGCTGTAGCCCAGATAATTCAGCAGGAAGGCCTCGTCCGGCTTCAGCGCCAACGCCGCCCGTAGGTCGCGCTCGGCGTCCGGCCAGCGGTCGATCTTGTCGTAGGACATGGCGCGGGCGTAGAGCACCGCCCAATGCCGCTCCTCCGGCGTGCCGATGCGCTCCAGCGCCTTGCTGTAGCTGTCGGCGGCCTCGCCGTAGCGCTTGGCGACGCGGTACAGGTCGCCCAGCCGGATCAGCGCGTCCGTCCGTTCGGGACGTTCGGCGGACAGGGAGGAGAAGGCGGTGATGGCCTCGTCGGTGCGCTCCAGCCGGGCGAAGCTTTCGGCAGCGCGCAGACGGGCGGTCCAGCCCAGCACCGGGTCCTTCTCCAGAGCCTGGAACTCGACCAGCGCGTCGGCGTGGTGGTCGCGGTTCTCCATGATGTCGCCGATCATCAGCCGCGCCAGCGACAGGTCGGGGCGCAGGTGAAGGGCGATCCGCCCAAAGAGCAGGGCGGTTTCCTCCGCCCCCTCGTGATGGATGGCGCTGCCCAGGTCGAACAGGGCCTCCGCCAGCCCCTGCTTGGCGTCGGACACCACCGGGGCGGCGGTCTTGCCCTCGTCCAGCGCCTTCAGGGCCGGCTCGACCATCAGGCTGTCGGGGTTGTCGGCGCGGAAGGCGTCGTAAAGCTTGCGCGCCTCGTCCTTGCGGCCGGTGCGCTCGTAGAAGCTGCCGACGATCTGGATGACGCGCAGCGGCGTTTCCTTGTCGAGCACGCGGGCGAAGCGCTCCGCGGCGGCGTCCTTGCGCCCTCCCAGCTCCAGCACCAGGCCGGCGTGCAGGTCGTGGAGGGCGGCGAAGCCGCTGGCGGTGGAGAGCGGCTCCAGCGCCTTCAGCGCCGCGTCGGTCTTGCCCTCCGCGGCGGCCAGCCAAGCGTCGATCAACGGGCCGATGTATTTCGCCATGCCCTCCTTGGGCATGCGCGCGGCCATGGCCTTGGCTTCCTTCAGCTTGCCGCGGGCCAGATTGTCCGAAGCCAGCAGGGCGATGGCCATCTGCGGGTCGTTGTCCTGCTCCAGCAGCCGCTTGGCGAGGTCGATGGCGGCGTCGAACTGCCCTTCGCCCAGCTTCAGCAGGTAGGTGCGGCGCAGCAGCGTCAGGTCGCCAGGGTCGGCGGACAGGGCGTGCGCCATGAACAGGGCGGCCGCCGCCCAGTCGTCCTGGCGCTGGGCGAAACGCCCGGCCAAATAGCTGCCGGTCGCCGAGGTCAGCGACAGGCGCTCCGTCGCCGCCGGGGCGGCGGCGGAGGCATGGCCAGACGGCAGGAGGCCCGCCGTGGAAAGGAGCAAGGCACCGAGCGCCGTCCGACCCAACCGGGTCCGCCCAAATCGGAATGTCATCATGCCGCGTCCACCTGCACGCCTACGGAGTCCGGATCAGGAAAGCCTGAAACTCGAGTCCTCAGTCTAACACCAACCGCGGGCAAGGGTTAACCGCGCTGCGTCCCGAACCATCGCATGTCTCGGCTCCCGCTCTGCCCTAACGCCACTCGGCGGCGACCCGCCCGATGATCTCCGGACGCAGGACGTCGACCGCGTGGGCGTCCATGTGGGCCTCCAGCGACTCCGGCATGTCCGGCGACAGGGCGGCGCCCTCGACCTGCCAGCGGGCCATCCAGGACAAGGTGCGCAGCCAGGTCAGCCGGCGCAAGGGCCGGCGCCACGGGCGCACCGCCTCGGCCAGCGCGGGCGGCACCGCCGCCTCCCAGGCCGCATGGAACGCCGCGACCTCGTCGGGGGCCAGCACAGCCGCGACCTCCCGCTCCCATTTGGTGGAGGTGTAGAGGCTGGCGTGGGCGAGATCGATGGCCGGGTGGCCGTACTGGGCCTTCTCCAGATCGGTGAACCACGCCTTGCCGGCGGCGTCGATCAGGAAATTGCCGGGGTGGACGTCGCTGCCGACCAGCGTGATGGGCGGGGGCGCTGCGCAGCGGAAGGCGCGGGCGGCCTCCAGCTCCGTCGCAAGCCGGGCCAGGGCGTCCGGGGTCAGCCCGGCACGCTCGAACCACACCGCCTGCCGCTCCACCTGGGCCAGGGTCGCCGCCACCGGGTCGGCAGGGGCGGGCAGGGGGGCACGCTCGCCGTCCGGCGGCAGGGGCAGGGCGTGCAGGGCGGCGAGCGCCCGCGCGATGGCCGGCATGTCGTCCGGCAGGCGCGGCGGGCGGCCGACGATCTCCGTCACCACCAGCGCGCCCATGGGCAGCTCCGGCTCCGGCGGCAGGACGGCGGCCAGTTCCGGCGTGTGGCCGCTGGGGGCGGCGCGGCGGAAGGCGGTGGCCTGCTGCTCCAGATTGGCGAAGGGGTCGAGCCCGAGCTGGCTCCACCGCGGCACACGGGCGACCAGGCCGCGCCCAGCCAGCCGCACATGGTCGTGCGCCACGCCACGGCGCGGCATCGGTTCCAGCGCGCCGGAGGGCAGGCCGGTGAAAGCCGGCAGCCGCGTCAGGGCGCCGTGCAGTCCGGCGGTGCCGGTCACACCTGATGCTCGCGCAGGCGCGGCATCAGTTCGACGAGGTTGCAGGGACGGTGCCGGTTGTCGAGCTGGAAGACCAGGATGTCGTCCCAGGCGTCGCGGCAGGCGCTGGGCGAGCCGGGGAGGGCGAAGATGTAGGTGCCGTTGGCCACCCCGCCGGTCGCGCGGCTCTGGATCGTCGAGGTGCCGACCTTGGCGTAGCTGAGCTGGCGGAACAGCTCTCCGAAGCCGGGGATCGGCTTGTCGAACAGCGCCTCCACCGCCTCCGGGGTCACGTCGCGGCCGGTGACCCCGGTGCCGCCGGTGGTCAGCACGACGTCGATCTCCGGATCGGCGATCCAGGACTGGACCTGCGCGCGAATGGCGGCGACGTCGTCCTTCACGATGGCGCGGGCGCCCAGCCGGTGGCCGGCGCCGGTCAGCCGTTCGACCAGCGCGTCGCCCGAGCGGTCGTCGCCCAGCGTGCGCGTGTCGGACACGGTCATGACGGCGATGTTGACGGGCAGGAACGGACGGGATTCGTCAATTTTCGGCATCGGCGGATTCGGCGTGTTGCGCGACCTGGGTGGACCGGGCCGCCGGGAAGACATCCACCGGCATATAGACCGGCCAGCCGCCCGCCGCAACGGCGTCCAGCGATTCGATCTCCTGCCCCAGCCGCAGCCGGTAGATCCAGAAGTTGGCGACGACCTTCTCGACGTAGTTCCGCGTCTCGGCGTAGGGCAGGCTCTCGATGAAGAGCAGCGGGTCGTCGCCAATGTCCGACAGCTCGCGGCGCCAGCGCGCCAGCGTGCCGGGGCCGGCGTTGTAGGCGGCGGCCAGCAGGAACAGGTTGTTGCCGATGTCCTGGCTGTTCAGCAGCTCCGCCATGTAGCGCTGCCCAAGCTCCATGTTGGTGGAGGGGTCGAACAGGCCTGTGCGGGCGGCGTCGGCCTGACCGATGTCGGCGTTGCGCTCCTGCACATGCTGGGCGGTGGCGGGCATGATCTGCATCAGGCCGGTGGCCCCCGCGGAGCTGACCAGCTTGGGGTCGAAGCGCGATTCCTGCCGCATCACCGCGAAGACCAGCGCGCGGTCCACGGCGAAGCCGTCGCGCGGCTTCCAATGCGGCACCGGATAGAGGGCCGCCGTGTAGGGCGCGCCGTCGGGACCGGCCACCGCGTTGCCGACCTGGAGCGCCAGCCCCGGCAGTTCCGCGCGATCGGCCAGCGCCACCAGCGCCTGCTCGGCCAGCGCGTCGCCGCGCGGGTGGATGCGGCGCAGCTCAATCTCCGCCGCCTCGCGCTGGCCAGCCTGGATCAGGGCGATGGCGCGGGTGCCGCCGGGCAGGGCGGACAGCGCCTTCAGATGCTCCCCGGTCAGTTCCGGCGTGCGCCAGTTGAGGTCGCCCGAACCGCCCAGCTTGCGATGGGCAAGCAGGCCGTAGAAGGTATGGGGGTAGCGCGCCGCGGCGGCCAGATGGCTGCGGGCCTGCTCCTCGCGGCCCCGGCGAGAATGGGCGCGGGCCGCCCAGAAGCCGGCGGCGGAGGCCAGCCAGGGCGATTGCGGACCGGCCTCGGCCAGATTGGTGAAATGGCGGGCGGCACGGTCGTATTGCTTCAGCCGCCAAGCGGCGAGGCCGGCGATCCAATGCGCCTCGATCACCGACGGGCCGGAGCGGGCGGCGCTGGCCGAGGCCAGCGACAGCGCCTGCGTCACGTCGCCGGAATAATAGAGCGCGGCGGCGATCCGCGCCCGCGCCCGGTCATATTGCACCGAATCGAGGCTGCGCCCGAACTCGTCCTGGTTGAGCAGGGCCAGCGCCGCCCCCGGCTTGCCGGCGCGCAGCAAGTCGGTCACCCGGGACGGGGCGGCGCGGTCGGTGCGGCCGGCGGTGCGGCTGCGCGGGGCGACGGTGAGCTTGGCCTTGTCCTCGGCCACCTCGGCGCTCTTGTCCGGGTCGGGCGTGTCGTCGTCGGAAACAGCCTCCGGCAGCGGTTCGGGGCGCAGGCCGCCCAGCCGCTCCAGCGACCCGGTCAGCCGCTCCCCGTCGCCGCCGCGCGGCGGCTTCAGGGCGCGCTGCTGGCCGGCGGGGGCGCGGCGCTGGGCCAGGGCATGGATGCGCTCGGCGTCCGGCAGGTCACCGTAGCGCTGGAGCCATCCCGCCAGCTCGTCGTAGCTCGCCTTGCGATCGGGGTGCAGATAACGCTGGCGCAGCACATGGCCCATCAGGCGGCGGTCGCGCAGCAGGCGGATTTCCCAGTCGGCGCCTTCCCACTCCCCCCGTTCCTGAAGGGCGAAGATGCGCCGGTAGTGGCGGGCGTCCTCTTCCGTCAGCTGGATGGCGCGCGCGTCGGCGTCCGTCGCCAGCAGCAGGGTCTGCTCGGCACGATCAAATCCCGGCGGGACGACGGGGCGTCCATCCGGCGCGTGGATCACAAGGCCGGCCTGGGCTGGACGATAACCGCCCGTCGGGTCGGGTGCCGCGCACAGCGCCAGCGCCACCCCCGCCATTCCCAGGACCTTCCGCCGCAGCGAGACGGTGTTTGCTGCACTGCACAATATCCGGAACATGGTATTCGAATAACCGCAGTGGACGGAAATCGCAAGAAGATGATTCCCCAACAGCGGTCAAGGCTGTCTGTTCGTAAGGGTTTTCAGCAACTTAGTGGGCGTGGGAAAATGGCTCTAGCCCAGTGGGAAGACCCTTTTGGCGCAAGGTCATGGGTCTTTCTGTGCCGTTTGGCGCAACGGCATAGCGGCGACTTGGTAAACCACTCCGATCTTTCGAAGTACTTGGGCAATGTTTGGAATGTCTATGGATCTCGAATGTTCGAATGACCGTGTAAGAATAAATGCAATAAGGGAAACATTTTAGAGATCAGCGCCGTTAACCATCGGCGTGGCGGGTTTGCCCCCTCCCCTGCGTCAACGGGGGAGGGCTGGGGTGGGGGCAAAACGACTCTTGCGGTGACTCAGCCCGGAAAGCGCTGGCGCAGGGTCAGCAGGTCGCGCCACGCCTCGCGCTTGGCGATGGGGTTGCGCAGCAGATAGGCCGGGTGCAGCATCGGCAGGACCGGCACCGGGCCGGACAGGCCGGGGGAGGCGTAGTCGAACCAGCGGCCGCGCAGGCGGGTGATGCCTTCGGCCCGGTTGAGCAGCGTCTTGGCCGAGGTTCCGCCCAGCGGCACCAGCACCTTCGGCCCGATCAGTTCGACGTGCCGTTCCAGGAAGGGCAGGCAGGCGGCGATTTCCGCCTGGGTCGGCGAGCGGTTGCCGGGCGGGCGCCAGGGCAGGATGTTGCTGATGTAGACTTTGCTGCGGTCGAGTCCCACCTGGGCCAGCATGCGGTCGAGCAGCTTGCCGCTGACCCCGACGAAGGGCTTGCCCTGCCGGTCCTCGTCCTCGCCCGGCGCCTCGCCGATCAGCATGATGTCCGCGGCGGGGTTGCCGTCGGCGAAGACCGTGTTCATCGCCGTCGCCTTCAGCGGGCAGCCGTCGAAGGCGCGCAGCGCCGACTCCAGTTCCTCCAGGCTGCGCGCCTCGGCGGCGCGGGCGCGGGCGCTCGCCCCGGCCTCGCTGGCGCCCAGCGGCAAATCCGACCCGGTCGCCACGCCGAACATCGACGCGCCGGACGGACCCCCGAACGCCGACCGCGGCGTCGTCGCCGGGGCGGGGCGCGCCGCGGCAGGCGGCAGCGCCGACGCGCCGGCCGGCGCACGCGCCACCGCCGGCCGGGCGGCCAGCGTCGCCCAGTCCAGGGGCTCGTCCCCGATGGCCTCGTCGCACCCGATGTCGGCGTGCCAGCGCAGGGCGGCGAGGATGTCGGATTGGTCAATCATCGTTTGACCTTACCACGGCTCCTGTGGTCTTACATGGGCTTAGATATCCTTTTTGGCGGGTGCGAAAGGCATACGCCGTTCCGAAAGCCGCCGGACCCTGCGGAAATGGCCCCGGCGCTTCAATCAAGCGGGAGGCATGGGGACCATGGATCGCGATCCGCGCGAGGTGATGGAGTACGACGTCCTTGTCGTCGGAGCCGGCCCGTCGGGCCTGAGCGCGGCCATCCGCCTGAAACAGCTCGCCAACGAGGC
>NZ_JACHYN010000032.1 GCF_014192915.1 Azospirillum sp. OGB3
GCCCCAGCAGGTCCTCGACCGCGACACCGGACATGGCGACCTCCCAAAGCCTGTTCAACAGACGGAGGGCTGTCCCATCGCAACTGTAATGCTAGTCTGAGTTCTGTGATCCCCGATCACCGGTATGAACCTGATCAATCACATCGAGCCATCCCCGGTAGTGCACCACATGGCCGACCAGCGGAAACGCGACCTCGATGTCGAACAGAAAGCGTGTGCCATCGCCGGATTCGCTGCACTCGATGATCGGGCGACTCCAGGCCGGCAGGGACATGCCGAGCACTCTCCAGCCCACCAGCGACCAAGCAAGCCTGCCCTGCGTCGGCTCCAGCCGGAACAGCAGATCGAAGGGGCCGAAGCGCTCGATCAGCAGCCCGTCGTCACGCTCGCGTCCGGCCTCCATCGTGCTGGCGTACCGGCGCCCGGCGAAGCGGCGGTTCCAGAATTCGCGACCTCGCCCATCGGGATGGAAGGAGACGCTGACCGGAACGCTCTGTCCGGGCTTGGGCAAGCCGGCGACCTTGCACAGCAGCCAGGCTCCGGGGTTGGCGGCGGCTCGGATGTCGGCCAAGCCGGCGGTGTGGACGCTGGTGGTGAGCGCGTGCAGGGCGCGCACAGGGCCGGGCAGGTCGTCGAACGCGGCGCCGAGGATGCGCTGAAACAGGGTCATGGCGACTTTCTCCTTTAGAAATCAGGCTTGAACACCATCAGCCCGACGATCGCGACCATTGCCGCGAAAGCGGGCCAGCCGAGCGCGAACCAGATGCGGAAATAGCGGCGGTACAGCGGGGGCAGCGGGGTTCCCGCGGCGACGGCGTCCTCCGCCATGCGCCGCATGCGGATTTGCAGCCACACCACCGGCAGCCAGCACGCGCCGGCAATGGCGTAGAGCACCAGCGTCAGCACGATCCAGCCCGAGCTGAGAGGCCATCCCTGTTCCAGCGCGAGCCACAGGCCGCTGACCGGCTGGATCACCACGGTGGGCGTGGTGAACAGCCAATCCGCCAGCATGACGTTGCGGTTGGCGACGGCGATGGCGCGCACGTCCTTCGACAGGTTGCTGGCCATGCCGTGGAAGGCGGTTCCCAGCCCCGTTCCGAACAGCAGGATGGCCGACAGGATGTGGATGAGTTTGAGCGTGGTCGCGTCCATATCAGGCCTCCATCGCCATCATCGTCAGCGTCGCCGCGGCGATGGGCAGGTTCTTGAGCAGAGGGGCGAAGGGGTGCGTCCAGTGGTCCAGGGGCAAGCCGGAGGCAATGATGGTGAAGGCCGCCATGCTGGCGAGCATGGCGCCGCCGACCGCCACCGGGCGCCAGCGGGCGAGCAGGAGAAGCCCGAGGATCAGGTCGAGGCCGGCACCGCCGAAGAGGGCCAGGTCGGCCAGCGGACCCTGCAAGCCCACCGACGCGAGCAGGCGGTGGGAGTCCTCCAGCGGATGCAGGCCGAAGGACAGCAGACTGGTGGCGATCCACAGCAGGGCAAGGCTCCAGCGCAACACCGGGCGCAGGACATACAAGCGCGCGTGCAGGCGGTCGGCATCGGATGCCGGGTGGCGAGCCAGCGCCAGCGGCAGGGCAAGGGGCGCCCGCCGGAGAATGGCGGTGAAGGGCGCCGGGTCGGCGGTGTTGCCGGCCTTCAGCATGGCGAGGGTTTCGTGGTTGACCGGGCCGGTGCGCAGCCGGTCGCCGATGGCCGCAGCGGCGTGGAGAAGCGGTTCGGGAACCGGAAGATGGCGCCGCGGCGGCAGGCCCATCCAGGCCCGCAGCGTCATGGTCAGGCCGTCGGTGGTCATCGGTTCCGGTCCCACCACGTCGATGCGGCGGGGCAGGGGGCTGTCCATGGAGACCAGCCGGACCACCAGCGCGGCGAGGTCGTCCACATGCACGGGCTGGACGGTCCAGCAGCCCGGACCGATGCGCGGCGCAAGCGGCAGGACCGCCAGGGCGGAAAACAGCGCCGTGCTGGCCCCGCCGCGGCCGATGACGACCGAGGGCCGCAACACGCAGCAATCCAGGTCGTGGCTGTTCGCCAGCAGCGCTTCGCCATGGCCCTTCGTGCGCTGGTAGAGAGTCGGCCCATCCAGCGCCGCGCCCAGCGCCGACAGATGGATCAGCCTCGGCACGCCGGCCGCCCGGCAGGCGCGGATCAACCGTTCCGTGCCAACGGCGTGGACGGCCTCCAGGCTGTTGCCAACGCGGCCTCGCACCAAACCGGCGGCGTTGATGACCACCTCCTGCCCGGCCAGCGCGGCGGTGAGGGTAGCGGTCTCATCGCGGACCAGATCGAAATCCGCGCGTCCGGGCGCGGTCACGCGATGACCGGCGGCGTCGAGGGCGGCGCGCAGATGCCGGCCAATGAAGCCGCCGCCGCCGATGATCGTCACCGCCCGCGGGCTGGACGGAGAGTCTGTGGACACCGATAAACCCCCAGTTTCATTCTGTTTCCACCAGCGAATGGCAAAGGCTGTGCCAAAGCCGGAATGCGCGGGTTCCGGGGTTTGAAGCGTGTCGGTTGTTAACCGGGGTTGCGAAATGCGCTAGGGTCCCTGTCAACGTTGGATACACCTGTATCGGATGGGGGAGTGGTCGGGGTGACGGCATCGGCGGCGCTGGTCGCGGCCATGGGGCTTTGCGCGCTGGGGGGCGCCGGGCTGGCTGCCTTGCTGTGGCGGCATGGAGGGGCGCTTGCCGGAACCAAGCCGCTGGCGGCGTTCCTGCTCCTGGTTGGCGGCTGGTCGGTCGGATTGCTGTTTCCCGGCCCGTTCGGTGCGGCGCTGATGGCTCTGGCGCCGCTGGGCGGCGCGGTGTTCGTCCATGTCGCCGCCGCCCTGACGGGGCGTGCCGCTTCGGGGATACGCTGGGCCTATGCGACAGGGATCGCCGCGACGCTCGCTGCGCTGATCGGTGGGGCCGGACGCTTCGTTCCTTGGTCGGGAGTGGGCGCTCTGTTCCGGTATGAAGGGGCCGGGCTGGCCGCGGTCGCGGCCACGGTGGGGCTGGCGGCGGCGGGGCATTGGCTGCTGCTGAACGAATGGCGCGGGGCCGGCGGTGTGCGCCGCCGGCAATTGACGCTGGTTCTGCTGTCCTCCGGCCTCGGCCTGCTGTCGGTCGGCGGGCTGGCCTTTCCGGTGCTTGGTGTCGACGCCTACCCGTGGCCGTTGCTGCTGCTTCCCCTGTACCTGATCGTGTTGGCCTACGCTGTGCTGCGTTACCGGCTGATGGCGGTGAACCGCTGGGCCGTGCGGGCGGTATGCTGGGGCCTGATGATCGCGCTGGCGGCTCTCGTGTCGGCCCTGAGCGCGGGATTCGCCGCGGAGCGGGCTGGCGCGCCGTTCCTGTTGACCGCCGTCGCGTTGCTCGGGGGGCTTGGGCTAGCCGGGCCGCTCCGCCGGCTTGCCGACCGCATCGTCTATCCCGGCGGCGAGGTGACCGCCGCCGATCTGGCCCGCTGGCGCCAGGAGTTGCAGGATGCGGGCGACGAGGCCGCGCTGACGGCCACGGCGGACCGGCTGTTGCGCGAGCGACTTTCGCTCGCCGATGGCGACACGCCGCCGGCCTTCGATCCGGTCGAACTGGACCACGCCCCGCCCGGTCCGCGCCGAGTGGCCGGGGTGCTGGCGGACCTCGTCGCGCAGGCCCGTGACGACCTCGCGCGGCGCCGCTCCTTCGCCGAACGCCAGCGGCTGGCGGAACTGGGGGCGCTGGCCGCCACCGTGGCCCACGACCTGCGCAATCCCATGAACATCGTCGCGATGGCGGTGGCCGACGCCCCGCCGGAGACGCGGGGCGAGGTTCGGACCCAACTCGCCCGCATGGATGCCCTGGTGCGCGATCTGCTCGACTACGCCAAGCCGTGGCGGGTGGACCTGGCCGAGGTCGATCTCGCGGATGCGCTCGCTGCGCTCGGCGGAAACGTGACGGCCGACATCCCGCCGGGCCTCACGTTGCGCGCCGATCCCGCGCGCTTGCGGCAGGCCTTGGCGAACCTGCTGGACAACGCCGGGGCGGCCGGCGGGCGTGCGCTGGTGTGTGCGGAGCGCGACCCCAGGGGCGTGACGGTCGAGGTGTGCGACGACGGTCCCGGCGTTCCGGAGGAGATCCGCGCTTCGCTGTTCCAGCCCTTCGTGTCGCGCAGCCAGGGAGGCACCGGGCTGGGGCTCGCCATCGTCGCCAAGGTCATGGCCGCCCATGGCGGCTCGGTCGCGCTGGCCGAACGGCCGGGATGGTCCACCTGCGTCCGCCTGAGGTTTCCATCATGAGCACGCTGCTTCTCGTCGATGACGAACCCGCCTTCCTCCGGCTCGCCGCGGCGTGGCTGGAAAAGCAGGGGCACCGGGTGGTCACCGCCGCGGACGGGGCGCAGGCGCGCGACCTCTTCCAGCGGGAGCGCCCCGATCTGGTGCTGCTCGACCTCGTCATGCCGCCCGAGCGAACGCCGGAGGCCGGGCTGGCCCTGGTGCCCGCTTTCGCCGCGGTGCCGGTGGTCGTGCTGACCGCGCACGCGGAGCATGAACTGGCCCTGCGGGCGGTGGCCGAGGGCGCCTGGGATTTCCTGGCGAAGCCGGTGGAGCCGGAGCTGTTGCGCTTCGTCGTCACCCGCGCCCTCGCCAAGCGCGGGCTGGAGCGGGAACTCGCCACGCTGCGCGCCGCCCGGATGGAGGAGGACGGGATGGTCGGCGCCAGCCCGGCGATCCTGCGCCTGAAGGAGATGATCCGCCGCATCGGCCCGGCGGAGGTGCCGGTGATGGTGCTGGGACCCAGCGGCAGCGGCAAGGAGCTGGTGGCGCGCGCCCTGCACGCGGCGAGCCCGCGCTACGCCAGCCCCTTCGTGCCCGTCCATTGCGGCGCCATCCCGGCAGAGCTTCTGGAAAGCGAGCTGTTCGGGCATCTGAAGGGCAGCTTCACCGGAGCCCACCAGGACCGTCAGGGGCTGGTGGCCGCCGCCCATGGCGGAACCCTGTTCCTCGACGAGGTCGGCGAGATGCCGCCGGCCATGCAGGTCAAGCTGCTGCGCTTCCTTCAGGAGGGCACCTACACGCCCGTTGGCGGGCGCCAGCCCCGGATGGCGGATGTCCGGGTGATCTCGGCGACCCACCGCGACCTGGAAACCATGGTGGCGCAGGGATCGTTGCGTGAGGATTTCTATTACCGCCTCAAGGGGCTGATCCTGCGCACGCCGGCCCTGGCGGAGCGCCGCGAGGACGTGGCGCTTCTGGCGGTCCGCTTCCTGACGGACGCCTCTCCCCGGCGGCTGCGCTTGGCGCCGGACGCGCTGGCGTGGCTATCGGAGCAGGAGTGGCCGGGCAACGTCCGCGAATTGCGCGCGGTGGTCACGACCGCCGCCGCGCTGGCCGAGGGGGACATCGTGACGGTGGCCGACCTTGCCTTTGCCCGCAGCGGCGATCCGTCGGCTCTCGCCCCGGCGCCGCCAGCCACCCTGGCCGAGGCCGTGGCGGCGCTGGAGCGCCGGATGATCACCACCGCACTGGCCTCCACCGGGAACAACCACAGCGCCGCCGCGCGCCGGCTCGGCCTGTCGCGGGTGGGGTTGCTGAAGATGATGACCCGGCTGGGGCTGCGGCGGTCCGCTCCGTAACCCTTGGCAAATTTGGCGGTTCAGGCGTCGTCGTCCGGCCGGGCAAGCCTGACCTCGAACAGGGCGCCGCGCTCCGCAGGCCGAAGGGCGATGGACCCGCCATGCGCCTCGACGATCCCACGCGCGATGGCGAGGCCGAGACCGGTGCCGCCGCTCTGCCTTGCGGTCGTGAAGAAGGGCGTGAAGATGCGTCCGGCGTTGGCGGGCGACACGCCCGGCCCGTCGTCGGACACCCGCAGAACCGCGCCGTCGCCCTCCGGCGTCAGCGCAACCTCCACCCGTGCCTCCGGCCCGGCATGGCGGCGGGCGTTCTCGATCAGGTTCGCCAGGACGCTTTCCAGCGCCTCCGCTCCCATGGCGACCGGAAGCGACGGGGGAAGGGAGGCCGTGGCGCCGTGGCGGGCGGCAAGACGGGCCGCGACCGGCACGGCGTCGGTCGCCACCTCCTCGGTCAACCGCATCACGTCGGCCCGCGCCAATTCCAGGAGACGGCGGACGAGGCGCGACAGCCGCTCGGCCTCGGCGTCCATGTTGGCCAGGAAGCGGTCCCGCTCCTCCGCCGACATCGTGTCCAGATGGTCGCGCAGCAGCTCCACCGTGCCGCGGATTGTGGTGAGCGGGGTCTTGAACTCGTGCGACACATGGGCGGCGAAGTCGCGGATGTAGTCCGCCCGCTGCTCCAGCGTCGCGGCCATGCGGGTCAGCGCGTCCGACAGTTCGGCCACCTCGCGCACGATCGGGCGCTGCACGGGGGCCATCACGCCGCGCTCGCCGTCCGCCGTGCGCTTCGCCAGCGCGGTCACGGCGCGCAGCGGGCGGCTGATGGCGACGGTCCCCAGACGCGCGAGCACCCCCACCGACGCAAGCAGGACCACCGCCAATCCGGCGAGGTGCCAGCGCTTGCCGTACAGGGTGTCGGCGAGGCTGCGCGGCGTGCGCGACAGCACCACGACCCCGACCACGCGACCTTCGTCGAGCACCGGATGGGCCGTGAAAATGCGCAACGAGCGGCTGCGTTCCGGCGCGGTGCTTCCCTCCGCCCGTCCCTGGTAGCGGCTGTTGCGTTCGCGCAGCACGCTGGTCGCGTTGCCCGTCAGGGCGTGGCGGACCTCCTCCTGCGCGGCCAGGGACAGGCCAAGATCCTCTCCGGTGCTGGCGACGACGATGCCCTGGGGATCGGTGACCCGCATGCCGGCGAGCGTGACGCGTTGCGCCTCGCGCAGGATCGGCCCCAGCGAGGCCCCCGCCGTCCGGGTGGCGGCATCGGGCGCTGCGGCCGTCGGGGTGGGATCGGGGGCGGCGGGCAGGATCGGGTCCTCCGCCAGATCCAGCCCGGCGAAGCGGGGCGTCCAGGGCGCGTCGAACCCCGGCGGGTGTGTCCAGGGTGGATCGACGGGCGGGCCCAGTTCCTCCGTTCGCCCTCCGGCCCGGCGCCACGCATCGCGGTAGACGGCGGCGACTACACCGGCCTGGGTGATCAGTTCCGATTCCGTCTGGCGGAGCAGGGCGCTTTCATAGAGGCGCAGGAACCACAGCCCGCTCAAGGGCAGGGTCAGGGCCGCGAGCGCCATCACCAGCAGCACTGTTCCGATGGACAGGCGCCCCATGGGCTGGCGTAAGGCCGGCCGGTTCAAGATTGGCCGGAACCGCCTCATCGGCATTCCGCCAGCTTGTAGCCCAGCCCGTGCACGGTTTCGACGGGGGCACCGCCCACAGCCAGGAACTTGGCCCGGACCCGCCGGATGTGGCTGTCCACCGTGCGATCGGCGACGTAGCGCTCGGTGGCGTAGGCGCCGTCCATCAGGGCGTCGCGGCTGAACACCTTGCCTGGACGTTCGGCCAGGGTGCGCAGGAGGCCGAACTCGGTCGCCGTCAGGACCACCTCCGCCTCGTCCCAGAAGGCGCGGACGCCCTCCAGGTCCAGCCGCAGGTGGTTGTGCCGAAGCTCCGGTGGCGGCGGCGGTGGGGGAGGCGACGGCTCCGATGGGAGCGCGCGCCGCAGCACCGCCTTGACGCGCGCCACCAGCTCACGCGGGGAGAAAGGCTTTGTGACATAGTCGTCGCCACCGAGCTCCAACCCTAGAATCCGGTCGATTTCGTCGTCGCGCGACGACAGGAAGATGATCGGTACCCGGCTGTCGCGGCGCAGCCGGCGGCAGACCTCCGTGCCGTCCATCTCCGGCATGGCGATGTCCAGGAGGACGAGGTCGGGTGCGTCCTCCCGCGCCAGATGGAGCCCGCGCGCGCCGTCCCCCGCCTCCATGACGGCGAATCCTTCCCGCGCCAGGGCGAAGCGGACGATGTCGCGGATGTGGGGATCGTCGTCGATCAGCAGGATCTTGGGCATGGCGGTCTTGGGCAGGGGCGGCGCCACCTTATCCGAAAAGCTGCACGGGTTCTGCACACAGTTTCCTTCCTGGTTGCACGGCGGCGTCATCGCCGCGGCACGGCACCCCGTCATGGTGACGGCACAACCCGGCCGGGGCGGCTGCTCGCCGCCCGCCGTCCATCGCCAATCGCCCACTGCCGCTTCGTGGCCCCGCTTCCAGGAGAGTCCGCTTGAGCACCCCATCCGAACCGCCGATGCCAAATCCCGCCGCGCTGCTGCGGCGGCCGCCTGACCGCCGCTCCCTCAAGGTCGGTCAGATCGCCCTGCTTCTGCTGGCAACGCTGGCCGCAGGGTGGCCGATCGCGGCGATCATCGGGGAGCGCGAAGCGCGTCAGGGCGTCCTGCGGGCGGACTTCATGAAAAGCTGGGGGCCGGACCAGACCGTGCCGGCGCCGGTCCTGGTGGTGCCCTACGTCGATGCCGGCGGACTCTCGCGCCACTATCTGAAGATCGCGCCCGAAGCCCTCTCAACGAAGGTCGAACTGGTCCCCGAACGGAAGGCGCGCGGCCTGTTCTCCGCCATCGTCTACACGGCATCGGTCGAGATGGCCGGGACCTTTCCCATGCCGTCGCAATCCAGCGTGGAGGCGCGGGTCGGGCGGGGCGCCACGATTCTCTGGAAGGACAGCCTGCTGTTGCTGCAAGCGTCGGATCTGGCCGGCATGACGGCCGGCGACCATGCGGCCTGGGACGGGGCGGCGGTTGCGTGGCGCAACTGTGGCGAACTCGACATCCTTGCCGAGGAATGCCGGGGCGCTCTGCTGGTGGCCAAGCCACCAACGGGGGTGCTTCCCGCCACAGCCGGCAAGATGCCGTTCCAGGCGACCGTGACACTCCGCGGAACCGGCTCCTTCCGGCACGTCCTGATGGGGCGGAAGGCCGAAGCAGTCGTCACGGCGCCCTGGCCGACGCCGAGCTTTGCCGGCACGGCGCTACCGACGGACTCGACCGTCACCGACGCGGGGTTCGAGGCGCGCTGGCGAAGCGTGGATTATGCCCAGCCGCCGCTCTGGACCTCGTCCCGGTTGTCCGAGACATCAACGGAAATGCGCGGACCCTCCGTCGGTGTCGACCTGCTGGAGGCGGTTCCCACCTACCGGATGATCCATCGCGCGTCGAAGTACGGCATCCTCTTCGTCGTGTTGTCCTTCACCGTCTATGGGCTGATCGAGCTTCTGTCGGTGGCGCGCATCCACACGATCCAATACGGACTGCTGGGGGTGTCGGTGACGCTGTTCCCCCTTCTGCTGGTGTCCTTCGCCGAGCCGTTGGGCTATGCCGCCGGCTATTGGATCGGTGCCGCCTTCGTCCTGACCCAGGCGTCGCTCTACACCGCAGCGGTCACCCGGCGCATGGTCCCGGCAGCAATCTTCGCAGCGGCGCTGGGCGGCCTGTTCGGGTTCCTGTATGTGCTCCTCAGTCTGGAGACTTATTCGCTGCTGGTGGGATCGGTCGCGCTGTTCCTGGTCCTGTCCGCGGTGATGGCGGTGACCCAGCGTGTGGACTGGCGGGCGGGGGAGGGATGAGCCGCGTGATCGGCTGGTGCCTCGGCCTGCTGCTGGCAGCCGCCGGGGCCAACATCCACGACCCTTACCTGATGGCGGTGCGCGGCTGGTCGGGTCCGGTCATCGCGGCGGCCGGGCTCTGCGGTTTGCTGATCGTGCTGAGGCGCGGAGTCAGGCGACGGGTGGCGATGCTGGCGCTCTGGGCCGCGGTTCCCCTGGCGGTGCTGGGGGCGGAGGGTGCTTTCCAGTTGCGCAAGGCCTCCGTCCTGTCGGCGCCGGAGGCGGTGGCGTCCGAACTGGGCCGGCATTTCATGGTCGGTTACGAACGGGTTGAGGAGGTCGAAGGGCTTGCCGCGCGCGGCTTGATCGGCGGCATCTTCGTCTCGCGGCGCAATCTGGCCGGGCGGACGGTGGAGGAGTTGCGCGACGAGATCCGCCGGTTGCAGGACATCCGCCGGCACGCCGGGCTCCCCCCGTTGCGGGTGGCCGCCGACCAGGAGGGCGGGATCGTGTCGAAGCTGTCGCCGTGGCTTCCCAACCGCCCGCCCCCCTCCGCGCTGGCCGGCATGCCGCCTGGAGAGCGGCGCGCCGCCGCGCGCGCCTTGGGCCGCGACCATGGCCGGGACCTGCGGTCGCTCGGCGTCACGATCAACTTCGCGCCGGTGCTCGACCTCCGAACCGATAGGGCGCCCGACCCGCTGGATTTCAACAGCCTTATCGCGCGGCGGGCGATCTCAGGGGACCCGGCGGTCGTCGGGGACGTTGCCGCCGCCTACGCCGACGGGCTGGCCGAGACCGGCGTCCAGCCGACCGTCAAGCATTTCCCCGGCCTGGGCCGCGTCGGTACGGACACCCACCATTTCCGGGCCGCCATCGGGGACAGCCGTGAAACGCTGGAATCCACGGACTGGAGACCGTTCCGCCATGTTCTGGCGGGCAACCCGCAGGCGCTGCTGATGGTCGGCCATGTGATCCTGAGCGCTGTCGATCCCGACCGCCTGGCGTCCCATTCGCGCCGTGTGGTGGATGGGGTGATCCGCCGGGACTGGGGGTACGACGGTTTGGTCGTCACGGACGATCTGGTCATGACGCCCGTCTATCAATACGGCCTGTGCCGGGCGGTGGAGGAGGCGCTCAACGCCGGGGTCGATCTGCTGCTTATGGCGTTCGACGGCGCGCAATTCTATCGGGCCATGGCCTGCGCCATGGACGCGGCGAAGCGCGGTGACCTCAACCCCGCCACACTCGCGGCCAGCCGCGAAAGGCTGGACCGTAATTCCTCCGAGGCGTTGCCGTAGCGCGCTCAACGACCTGCACCGTTTGAGAGGGAGGTGAGTGGCCAACAGGAGCAAACAAAGGCGGTTGCGTGCCCCCCGCAACCACCATTACCGAACGCACCTGTCCCCGAAAGCCGGCCGCTCTCGCAGCGCCGGCCTTCGGTGCGTTTGGGCTCATCCCGAGGCTGAGCAACGCCGCCAAATCACCCTCCAACTCGATCTCGCCGCCGCGGGCATCGGCAGTGCTGAAACACACCGTTACCCGCTTGACCGCTCCCTGTGGAGGGCAGCCAGATCGTCGGGTAGAATCACTGGAGGCGGGGGAGGGGAGCCAGCGCGAGAACAGCAGCGAACAAGCTTCCCCGGCGCCGTGTTGCGTGTGTGTCGCACGGAATTTTTAGCTTGGTCGGAGCGTGTCGCAACACGCAGAAACAGGAAAGCCCACCGGTACGGCGGCCCTCTGTGATCTTTTTTTCAAGGCTTTGGAGTTGGTTGGGGGACTAGGACCCCCAACTGACATCTCCTGAAACCCTTGCCAGCCTTGGGCCGCAACGGTTTCGACACCGACCGACGGCACAGAGATGGCACAGTCGGATGGCACATTCAAGGAAGGCGTTTAGCTGTCCGGTGGTGACACGTCCTTGGCGGCATACACCGTGAGCTGGGCGGCCAGTTTGGTTTTCGTGAGGTCGCACGGACTGGGCGGCCGATAGGCCGGGTTGGCCAGTTCAGGTTTGTCGGCGAGGCGTTCACGGACGACGTCGTTGGGGGAGCGGCCGGTGAGGACCCGCTGTCGGCGGGCGTTGTAGGCGAGCCGGTAACCGTTCAGCAGGCGCTCCAGGGCGTCGTGATTGCCGATGCACATGACCAGCACCTCCCGCCCGATGCGACCGTTGAAGCGTTCGACCATGCCGTTGGTTTGCGGCGTGTAGGGCTTAGTCGTGCGGTGCTGCACGCCCAGCGCCCGGCAGGCGGCCTCGAAGCCGTCGGCGGTGAAGCAGCTGCCGCGGTCGGTCAGGACGTAGGTGACCTGGAAGGGAAAGGCGGCGACGGCCTCTTTGAGGAAGGCGGAGGCGGCGGCTTCCGTCTCCTCGTCCTTGACCGCCAAGTGGACCATCCGCGAAGCGCGGTCGATGGCGACGTAGAGGTAGCGTTTGCGGGGCCCGGAGCCGATCACATGCAGTTTGGGCAGGTGCTTGATGTCGATGTGCAGGAAGCCGAGGTCGTACTCCTTGAACCGTTTGGTGCCCTTCTTGGGCACCGTGACCGATGGGGCCGGCAGCCGGCCCAGGCCTTCAATTTTCAGGATGCGGTAGATGGAGTCGCGGTTGAGGTGCGGCAGGAAGTGGCGGAGCGTAAAGGTGAGGTCGTCCAGAGCAAAGCCGGTGCTCCGGCGCAGCTCGCAGACGATGGCCCGTTCTTCGTCGGAGGCTCTCCAGCGCAGATGTTGGGGCCGCGAGGGATGGTCTTGGACGTCGTCCGGACCGCGCTTGCGCCATTTGCGGATGGTTTCGGTGCTCACCCCGTAGCGCTTGGCCAGCACCCCCGAGGGCTCCGCGGAGGCGGCGATGGCAGCGCGCACGGCCGGTGTGGTGCGGGCGTTGGGGTGGATCTGGAACATGGCGGCCCCCTTCCGGCTGGCACCGAAGGGCTCCCCGTCGCCGTCACAAGAGATGATGCCCGCTGCGGTCGGCCCGTCAACCCTGGTCCTGGCAGGCCACCGCCGGAGGCGGCTTCGGGGTTGACCGCCCGCCGCGCGGCGGGCGCTTGGGGCTCGTCATGGCGACGACGGAGGACACTGCGCCGGGACCCGCCTCACGGCCGGACCGCGGCCAGACGCCCTTTGATCCAGCAGCTGTACTCCTGAATGGCCCAACAGACCGGGTCCCAACAACGTTCCGCCATCAAACAGTTTAGTAGATTCAAGTGAACAGCGCCGGGTTTCCTAGAGGCCCCGTTTCCTGAGAGGATGGGGTCATTATGACGAAACCTGCATCACCTAAATACGCCCCCGAAATCCGCGATAGCGCGGTGCGGATGATGTTCGAGCACGCTGGGGAGCACGCCTCGCGGAGGGCGGCGATCGGCTCGATCGCGACGAAGATACGCTGCAATCCGGAGACGTTGCGGGGCTGGGTCCGGCAGGCCGAACGCGAGCAAGGCAAGCAGCCGGGGCCGACGATGGACGAGCAGAATAGGATCAAGGTAGTGGAACGCGAAGTCCGGGAACTTTGCCAATCAAACGAGATTCTGCGCAAGTCGTCGGCGTATTTTGCTCAGGCGGAGCTCGACCGCCGTTTCGAGAATTGATCGCCTTCATCGACGAGCATCGCGCCGTCCAGCCTCCCCTTCAACGAGCAGATCTGCGCCTCTGTCGCTTCGCAGCCGCCGCAACATTCGAACAACCCGTCCTAGTCACGGATGATGCGGCGCGGTCACCTGAATCCATTGAACCTGAGCGTTGCTCAACACGTCGTATGTTGGTCGATGTGGCGATTCGTACGACAATGCCTTGGCTAAGACGATCAGCGGCCTCTACAAGATCGAGGTGATCCGGCACCGGGGGCCCAGGCACACCCTGGAAGCCGTCGAGTTCGACACCCTGAAATGGGTGAACTGCTTCAACCACCGGCGCTTGCTCAAACCCATCGGCAACATTCCTCCCGCCGAGGCCGAAGCGCGCAATTATGCTCAAACCGAGGACATCGCCAGGGCGGCATGACTCCAGTGAAATGGTCTCGGGAAATCCGGAGCGGTTCAGTGCCTCCCACTCGTCAAAGATGATGAAGTTCATCGGACACAGATAGTCGGCCAAGCGTCCCTGCCCTCCGCTCAGCACGCAGGAGGTGACATCATTGCAACTTTAGTGCTAACATCAGCCGAGCTCTCGCTCCATTAGGGGAGTGACGCGAGAGGTCTGCGCAGAGCGGGAACAGGGAGGCGGCGAGGGTGGAAAAGGCCCCCGTGGTAGGAGAGTGGAGCCGATGGCTGCTTCGCGAGGTCTTCGCTGACGAGGAGGGCCTCGGACAGCCCCTTTCCACCATCATGGCGGACGACACCCTGCTCGTTCGAGCGGCCGAGTTGGGAGGATTGCACCTCTCGGAGATGGAGGCGCGAGAGGCTTTCCTTTCCTGCTTTCCGCCGCGCAACCTGATGCTGGCTTGGTTTCGGGGGCAAGACATCAGCAAGGAAGCGCTGCCGGCCCTACTCATTCTCTGCTGCTACGCCGCCAGCGACACAGCGGAAAGCGACAGCAACGATTATAGGCACCGCCTCAAGGAGATCATGGGTTGGCGGGAGCCGATCATCGACTGCTCCGGCCTGCCGCGTCTGTGGCGCTGCTTGTCGACCGGGCTGGCGAAGATTGCCGCCACCAAGGGGCTGAGGCCGTTGTGCCTGCCCGACCCAGGCTTCCGGACCCAGATCGGACATGCCATTGAATTGACCTTTCCCTGTCGTCCGGACGCGCGGCGGCTTCGCAGCGAGCTCGCCAGGACGGCCGCGTTCGATCGCGAGAACCCCCGCGAGGTGATTCGATGGTTGTTGCCGCTCGTCGAAACCCGCAGCTTCACGCGCTCGTTCGTGAACGCGTTCAGGGGTTTCGAGCGGGCTTGGCGGCGTGGGGAGCGCGCACTGGCGCAGCACCGATTTTGGTCGGGGTGGCGCCAAGTGGCCCGGGAAAAGGCCGCGCCCGGTCGGGAGTGCTGGTTGAAGGTCCGCCTGGATGAGTGGGGAGATGCCGAACTCATCGATGCTCGTGACGAGGTTCCGGTCGATCTGACCACCGTCCTCGCGGCCAGCGACCTTCCCCAAGCGCTCCTCGCGTTGCTTTCCTCCAAACGGCGGGCGCCACTCGTGGAGAGTGGGTGGGGAGAGTGGCGCTGGGCCGGCGAGAGCGGCGCGAGCGCTCAGGCTGCCTTGGCATTCACGATTATGCCTCGTGGCGACCGACGCGAACCGAACACGCATATTGTCCGTGGCGCGCCGGGTTGGATGCTTGATCGGCGAGACCTGGAAAGCGTTGCGTCCGCGAGCTTTCAGCGCTCCGAGCTTCTTCTCTCGCTGACGGTTGAGGGAGCGCCAAGGATCGAGGGAGGGCGCCTTGCTCGCCCCTCCTTCCCACTCAAGGTAACGGTTTCGGGGCCGCGCGCCGCGCTCCACGTATCCGGAGACGCCGTTCCCAACTTATCGATCCTTCGCGTGGGACCCAATCAATGGATGTTGCAGCCCAGGACACCCGCCGACGGCGAGGTGACGCTTCATGCGGAAGCCGGAAAGGTGGGCGGTATCTCAAGCCGCGTGCACCTGAGACGAGCTGCGGTGGCACCCAAGCTGGATCGCGCCCTACCCGCGCGTTTGGTTGACGACGAGCGGGTTCCAATGAGCTGCTCGGGCCTTGGGGCGGAATGCACCACTGCCGAAGCCGTAGCCAGCCTTCCGGAACAGGGGCTGACGCAGGAGTCGGAGTTTGGGGATTTGGTCGAGTATCTAGCCGCTCGACCGGGACCCCACGGGTTAGGCTCGATCCTCGAGCTTCTCAGGGAGCTGCTTCCCTCGAAGGGGCCTCGCCATTGGGATCTGCTTCGGTCCCTTTACGAAGGCGGTCTCCTCGCTCCCCTTCGGGTTCGAGGGTGGCGCGGCAAGCTCGCCGTCGCGATCCCTCCAGGGTTCATTCTGGCCAGGGGGCCGAGGGATGGGTGGATGCTGGTCTCGGATGGTCTCGTTCACGAGACCGCCCGCGAGCGCATTATGCGGGCAGCGGAGGCTGCGGTGCTCGCACACGAGGTGGTGTCGGCGGCCTCTCCGTGGGCTCCGGAGACAATCAGGATCCTTTCCCCCGATCGCGACGCGCTGAATAGGTTCTCGGCGGAACTGGGCTATCCCATAAAGGGGACACTCCTCCCCTTGACGAGCTTACCACCCCTCGGTCCCAGCTGGACGTCCGCCGATGGTGCCAACCATACTGTCAGACGCTCAGTCGAGCTTCCTCCAGCCCCCTGGCCACTTGCTCGCCCCACGTTGACTTATTGCGAGCGGGAACGGGGCGACGCGCCAGGCTTATGGCTCGTGTCCAACGCTAGCGGGGATCTCTACTGGAGCGAAAGGCATCTGGCGCTGCTGGAGGCGTGTCGGCGCGCGCGCATGCCGGCGTTTCGACCAGACGAAGCGCGACTGCGAGTCGAAATCCAAGGCGCGTACCTGCCCCTGGCACTGGCGCGCTGGTTGCGCTGGTACCATGGCGTCGCCTCGGGGCCAACCCGGGAGGGCGGCTACGTCTATGGAACGACCAGGCACATTCTTGGGAAGCTTGGCGAGGTCCTGGGGCGTCGTCTAATCGGGGTGGAAGAGGAGACTGTCTCGCGCCCGCTTCGCCGGCCGGGGGGCGTGGGTGCCCTCATAGCGCGACCTGGCCTCGATGGCGTCGAGCTTTGGGATCCGCTGCTCTGGGCACGATCCGAACGGCGACCATGAACGACCCGAAATCGCCGGGGACCAAATTCGATTAGGGGAAAGAGTACGGAATGCCAGTGGACGTGTTGCCAAGGTACGAGGAAGAGGCGCGGAATCGGGTCGCGACGTTGCCGCCGTCGACGATCGAGAATTTCCTCGACCATCTCCCGGTCAAGAAGAGAGCTTCTGCCTACGCTCCGATACCACTTCGAGGCGGCTTCCGCGACAACAAGCAAGTCACGACCAAGGTCAGGCAGAAGCTCTTCGTCACGCATATTCGCGGCGCCGCCCGGACCAAGCCCGAGGCTCCGGAGTGGAGGGTGCTGGGCAAACTCTGGCGGTCGTATGGAGAGCAGCTACTCGGCGGGACATTCGGTTCCGCCCTGGATGTGGCCGCCGGAGCGCGCGAGGAGGATACCCCCGGCTTCGCCTTTTGCCGATTCCTTATGACGGAAGCCGGCGATCGACTTTGTCGGGAGGACGCCGAGACACTCATCCTGTTCTCGCCCTTTGCCGGCACCGACGAGATGAACGTGCTGGTGCGCTCGCTAGGCACCAGGGAAGAGCTCGAGGTCAAGAACCTTTACAAAAAGATACCGGCCGAACTGGACCAGCTGCGCGCCGATCTCGAGAAGACCCGCGCGGACCAAGCGGAGGCCGAAAAGCGTCTCTCGGAGCTCGAGACCACCACCGCCGAGCTGCGCCGACGCTCGGCGTCGGCCGACGAGGTCGCCCAACTAAGTTCTCGATTGGTCGACGGCGAGAGGGAGACGCAAGCGGCCATCGGTCGTATGGATGCCATCGCCGGTCAGGTGGCCGATCTTCTTTCGAGGCTCAAGGCGAGCGAAAAAGCGTCGACGAACGAGTTTCGCGAGCTCGGGGAGCGCTTGGATCGATCCGAGGCCACGGCTGGCGACGTTGGCGTTCGTCTCGCCGAACTCGAGGAAACGGCGCGTCGGCTGCGTGACGAGCTGACTGGCGGGCAGGCGATCGCACGGCTTAACCGCCTGGAGGCTCTGGTTGGCGTGCTCATGGGCGATCCGCCGGCGCCGGTGCCGGCGACGAGCGCCGACAAGATTCCGATGCTTGATCCCAAAGGCTTGGGTGCTCTTCTCTTTAACGCATCCGCCATCAGCGCCACGAGCCTCAATCCACTGCTGGTCCTCGACGCCGCCCTTCGTGGGCGGGAGCTTCCGCTCTTGCTTGGCTCCCTCGCCCGGGAGTTGGCAGAGTCCTGGATACAGGTTGTCGGCTCCCGTCGGACAAGCCTAGTGACGCTCGATCCGACGCTCCTCGCCTTCGAGGAGCTTTTTCCCCGCGGCAGCCGAGGACAGCGGGCGCCCCTCGCCCCTGCCGTGGCGCGCGCCTTGGCGGAGCCCGACCGAATCTCCATCGCGCTCTTCGACGATCTTGATCCTCCCTCCGCTGGTTTTTGGCTTCCTGAGCTCGCCCGGGCGCTACGGCGTCCGAGCGCCTATGGGCTACCATCAAACCTATTGGCAATCGCCGTAATGGACTCGCCGCCCGGCCAACTGCCGCTCGCAAGCCAGCGCCTGGGCGAATTGTTTCCCATGGCGCTTCCGGGCTGCAAACGTGCGACACCGAGGAAGCCGGTGGTGGGAGAGTTGCCTCTGCCCATGGTGATTGAACCGCTAAGCGTGGGGCGAGCCGCCCGGGTGAACGCGGTGAGGCGCGCGGGATCGCTCACGATGAGCCAGCAGGACGCCGACATCGTCGCGTCTGCCTTGCAAGGATACCTAGACACGATTGATGGCGCCCCCGCGCCATCTACTAACAACCAGCCACTTGCCTATCTGGGCGCGGCGTTACGGCTCCTCCAAGAAAACTCGACGGGAAGATAGATGCTCGACCCCATTGGCTCGTTCGATCGCGTGCGGGATTTCTTCGTCTCGTACTTGGACACCGCCTTCAAGATCCGGTCGCCCGACGTCGCGGAGGAGCGCCGGAGGCTTCTATCGACCGCTGGCCAGATGTGCGCCGAGCCGATGATCGAGCCGGTGCTTAGGTATCGAGCCGCTGAGAAGCGTCTCGAGAAGCTGGTTGCGGGCAACGAGTGCCTGTCGCACTTTTCCCAAGCCGCGCGCGAGGCGTTCGTGGAGCTCGCGGCGTCCGGCCTCTTCGACGGGATTCCGGCGGCCAAGCCAGGGCCTAGAATTATTCCCATTCACCCACCCTACCAGCATCAGTATGAAATGCTTGCGCGGTGTGTTCGCGCGGGCCAACCAGGCATCGTCACCTCCGGCACGGGTTCGGGCAAGACGGAGTCCTTCCTGCTGCCTGTGCTCGCCCAAATCTCGGCCGAGGCCGTCAACTGGCCTTGGCCCTCGGAGGAGCTCGGGCTCGAGGACTGGTGGCGGGACGAGAAGGCCGACTTCGTGCCAGCGCGCCGAGTGGAGGCCGCCGGACGACCGAAGGCGATGCGGGCCCTCATTCTCTACCCGATGAACGCCCTGGTGGAGGACCAGCTTACCCGTCTCCGCAAGACCCTGGACTCCGAGGAGGCCAGGCGAACCTGCAGAGAGCGATTCAACGGCAATCTCATATACTTCGGCCGCTACAATAGTGCAACGCCGGCCACGGGGTTCAATCGGCACCCCCACCGGGCGGGAGCCAAGGAAGAAATGAAGCGTCGGGCGAAGCGCATCGACGACACCCGGAGGCACCTGGTTCGCATTGAGGAAAATCAACGTCTGGCTCGCCAGCACGACGCTGACCGGCACCTGGCGGAGGAGACGCGCTTTCTCTTTCCGTCGACAGATGGCGCCGAGCTCAACACCCGGTGGGATATTCAGGAAACTCCACCGGACATTCTTGTCACGAACTCCTCCATGTTGAACGCCATGCTGGCGCGGCAGGTGGAGGATCCCATCTTCGACAAGACGCGCGCGTGGCTGGAAACCCACGACGACGCGTACTTCTATCTCGTCATTGACGAGCTGCACTTGGTTCGAGGCTCGGCGGGCTCCGAGGTCGCCGGGCTGTTGCGAATGCTCGTCAATCGGCTTGGATTGGACCATCCCGCCCATCGTCACAAGCTAAGGGTCCTCGCGTCGAGCGCGTCTCTGCCCGTGGAGGGGAACGGCGCGGAAGCCTCTCTACGATACCTCTGGGACTTCTTCGGCCAATTGGGCACCTTTCAGGCGGGAGGCGCCGGCGCGGCCGACCGGGAGTTCTGGCGGGGGTGCGTCATCCCGGGCTTGCCCGAGGTGCCCACGGCTCAGGAGAATGTTCCGCCGGCCTCCGCCTACGCCACCTTGGTCAAGGTCCTGGGAGGCGGCGATGGGACGGCCATCCTCGCCCCGCCCACACCCGAGGCGCTCGCAACGGCAATAACGCCCCTTCTACTCCCCGACGCGCCCCGCGACTTGGCGTCAGGGCTTAGGTTGGTCGCGGAACGCGCCGCCGCCACGCTCCTCGCCGCATGCGCGGGGGCCGACGGTCTTCGCGCGCGCCCAGCGAGCGAATTGGCGGGCCGGTTGTTTGGAGGCGACGCGATGGCCCTGCGAGGCCTTCTCGTCACTCGGGCATTGGGGGACCTCGTCCCGGTTCTATTCCCGGAGGCGGCAAGGGTGAGGCCAACCACCCCATCCTTCCGGATCCATCTGTTCTTCCGGGCTCTGGAGGGCCTCTTCGCCGCCCTGGACCGCAACGAGCATGGGGGGGCCCGGTTCGAGCATCTAAGCATCGAGCGCGGCGCGAACCTAGCGCCACCCGCCGCCGGGGATCGGCTGAGCCGGCGGCTCCTCGAGCTCGTCTACTGCGAGGCCTGTGGCGAACTGTTCGTTGGTGGAAACCGCTCGGTATCAGACGGCGGACGACCCTTCGAGCTCCTCCCGTCGTCCGCACGGCTCGAGGCGCTGCCCTTCGCTGCGGCGGGGACGGAGTTCGAGGAACTGACCCACGACGATTATGCCGTCTTCTGGCCCACGCGACGAGCGGAAGCGACGCTTCCCGAGGTCACGCCGCGAGGCGGTGATAGCTCGGCCCCGCGGTGGGAGCCGGCTTGGATCGACCCTCACAGCGCCCGGATTTCTCCTACCCGCACCAGCGAGCATGCGCTGCCCGGCATGCTGTTTCGCCGCAACGGCGGGACGAATCAAGACCACAGGGGAAGACGGAGTTGCGATGCAGGATCGGCGGCGCCCGCCGCTTGCCCAGCCTGCGGCACCTCCTACGCCCTGAGGCGCAAAGGCCGATCCTCGCCGATCCGCAACTTCCGCACCGGTTTCGCCAAAACCTCCCAATTGCTCGCGACCGAGCTGTTCGAGCTGCTCCATGCCGGTGGGCTCGGCCAGCCCCCGAAAGCAATCGCCTTCTCCGACAGTCGTCAGGACGCGGCGCGGGCGGCCGTCGACCTCGAAGCCAATCATTACAGAGATCTCGTTCGCGAGGTTGTCGCGAGGACGGCACGACGCCGCGTCGACAGCGTCGCGCGCGCGGACGAACTCGCCGCGCTCGAACGCGCGCTGGACGAGGCCGCCGCCGCGAGGCGCTTCGCCGAAGCAGCGAATATCCAGCAGAAAATACAGGCGCTCGCCGACAGTGGGGAGGCATGCGAGCCCCTGACCTCCATCGCCCACGATCCCAAGGCGACCGACTACATGAACACCGCCCATGGCGCCACCCCACCGCTGGCGCCGCTCGTGGGGGAACTGGTGAAGCTCGGACTTCACCCGGGCGAGGCGAACGTCTCGGAGGATGGGTGGCGTCGGCTATTTCGGCTGGTCGATGGCGAGGCGCGGTGGGCGCCGCCTGGAACGGCGCTCGAGGCCGACGCCACGGCGAGCGCGCGACGCGAGATCGTTAGCGCTCAGGAGGCGGCGCTACACGACGCGCTGTTCAACAAGTCTTATTTTTCTTTCGAGGAAGCGGGCCTTGGATACCCAAGCCTGTATCCCCGGGGCCATTACGACGGCGAGCGGGATAGCGACGACGCCATGCTGCGCGTCTTCGCCGACGCCTATCGCGTCAGCGCCTCCCAGTACGTCGATCCCCAGCAGATCAAGCACTGGGACGCGGCCGCCACTGACATTCCAGTCGGCAACAGGGCCCGCCGCTACGCCGAGGCGGCGGTGCCGGGGCGCGGTGACGCCGCCCTCGACGGATTTCTCGCCAGGCTGAACACTTTTGGCCACCCGCATGGCGTCGTGGACATCTTCCAGCTCGGGCTCAGGCTTAGCCGCGCGGAAGATCCTTATTGGCGCTGTCCCAACTGCGATCGCGCGCATTTGCACCGGGGAGCTGGCATCTGCACCCGGTGCCTCGTTCCCCTGCCGACCACCGCGACGGGCCAGGTTTCGGATCTATGGAAAATCAATTTCCTGGCGCGCCGAATCACCCGCAGCGATGCCAATGCGGGCGCCTTCCGCCTACGCAGCGAGGAACTCACCGGCCAAACCCGAAATGGCGCCGAGCGTCTCCGTCGCTTTCGTGGAATTCTGGTCGATGGCGACGGACACGACGACGCCCTCGCCAAGCTGGCACGGGAGATCGACTTACTCAGCGTGACGACCACAATGGAGGTCGGTATCGACATCGGACCGTTGCAGGCCGTGTACCAGGCCAACATGCCTCCCCAGCGGTTCAACTACCAGCAGCGCGTGGGCCGAGCGGGCCGCCGCGGTCAAGCCTTCTCGCTGGTGCTCACGGTCTGCCGCAGCCGGAGCCACGATCTCTACTACTTCAAGCATCCTCATCGCATCACCGGCGACCCTCCGCCTCCTCCATTCCTCGCTTCGGGCTACGAGGACATCCCCCTGCGACTGGCGCGCAAGGCCTGGCTCCAGTCTGCGGTTCGCCGGCTTCGCGACGAGGATGGCGCCGCCTATCCCGGATACGACCTAATGCCACCGGACATCCATGGCGAGTTTGTCTCGGTCGACGAATATGGCCGCGCGGACTCGCCATGGCCCGGTCGCTTGGCACAGGCTCTCGCCGCGACAACCGCCAACCGCGACACGGCGGTCGCCCTCCTTCTGGCCGGCGCCGCTCCCGACCTGATCGACAAGGTTCGGGCGAAGCTCGAGGTCGGCGCCTTCATGGAGGATCTCGGCACTGTGATCGACCGAGAGCCACGCTTCGGAATCGGAGTCGCCCAGGCCCTGGCGGAGGGTGGCTTTCTGCCGATGTACGGCATGCCCACGCGGGTGCGGCCCTTGTATCTCGGTCTCGAGCGGACCGAACCCGACCAGTACGAGTGGGACACTGCAGATCGCGACTCCGACCTCGCCATTTACGAGTTTGCCCCCGGAGCCACTCTGGTGCGTGACAAGCGGGTTCATTGCGTTGTCGGCTTCACGTCGCAACTGCCGACGCCACAAAAACGGGGCAAGTGGGTTCTTCCAAATCAGGAGGATCGTTCGAATATCACGGAGCGATGGGCCGTCGCGAACTGCCAAGGCTGTGGCGGGTGGACGGTACGCGAGGCGCCAGGAGATGCGGAGTGCGCCGCCTGTGGGGCTCCGCTGCCTCTCGCGTTGTTCCGGAGTTGCGTGTCCCCGGCGGCCTACCGGACCGACTTCGAGCCTTCGAAAGTCGACGAGGAGGAGCTGAGACTCGTCCGCCACCGCCTGGTCTGCGCCGAGGCTAGGCCGGTTGTCCCGGCGCCAATTCCCGAGTCCAATCTAGCGCTCACGCTGGAGCGGTCATCCGGAGTCCTTCGCCTCAATCCCGGATCCTTTGGTGGCGATCCCCTGCAGTCCCCCGGCTTCGACCTCGTGGAAGGACACGAGAAGGTGAAACTCAGCGGAGTCCATCTCGACCTGCATAATCAGGTCGTCCTGACCAATCACCCAAGGCCGGGACGCTTCTCCGAAGTCCAAGCCATTCAGACGTGGCTTGCGTCGAGGAAGGTCACCGACAGCCTCTTCCTCACCATGCGCGAGAGGAACCCCCACCTCGACCTGACACGGGTTGCGGGCGGAAACGAGTCCGTCGCTGTGCGGGCCGCCGCCCTGACCGCGACCTTTCTCCTTGTTGACCGCGCCGCCCTCGAGCTCGACGTCGATCCGGCGGAGTTCGAGGTTCTCCCGCCACGGATCGCGACTCTGGATGGCCAGTCCTGGCCAGTCCTGCAGATCGCCGATACGCTGGTGAACGGCTCGGGTTTGTCGCGATGGCTCGCCGGCCCCATGGAGCGCCCTCGTGCCTTGGAGCTTCTCGAGTCGATTGTCGGCGAGCCGACGGCTTGGCCGCTTCGGGAGTTCGGAAGGGCTGCTCACCGAGGGAAGTGCGACCAAGCGTGCTACGAGTGCATGCTTCGGTATGGGAACCGCGCCTATCATGGGCTTCTCGACTGGCGCTTGGGCCTTAGTTTCGCGCGCGCCCTGCTCGATCCCCTTCATGGCGTCGGCGGAGATGGACGCTTCGATGCGCCGGAGATGGAGGATTGGCGAGGCATCGTCGAGGAGGGCTTCCGCCGAGTGGCTCATGGAAGCCAGCAAATCGAATATGTAGACGGCGCGCCGCTTCCAGCAATCCGGGTTGAGCGGACGGGCGGGCCACTGATCATCGCGGCGCGGCACCCCCTTTGGAACGAGATCAATCCTCCGCCCATAATGCTGGATATGGCCGTAGCGATGGGCTCGAGGCTTCGCTGGATCGATAGCTTCGACTTGGCCCGTCGTCCCTTCCCGGTCATTTCCAACGCTTGCGCCCAATGAGGAGTTTCGACGTCCGGCCACCAAGTGGATCAGCGCTCATATCTGCCAAAATAACTCGGAGACTGAATAAATAATGTATAATCCTCTCGACCCCATCAATATTGGAGAGAATATTGCTCTGGCTTTCATCCGCCAGCTTCCGCGCCCCTTCAATGAATTGCGTGAGATTCAGGGCGCTGGTGGTGGGATCTATGGCATCTACTACGCGGGGACCTCTCCCCTCTATGCCCGCTATAGACAGTTCAACATGGAGAATGGCGCGCCGCAGGCTCGCCTACCGATCTACGTGGGATCGTCGTTCGCTGTTGGAACTCAACGAGGCATGCAGGACCTTGGCGACCCGGAAGGGGGCGCGCGCGCCCTATGGGGACGCCTGGACAGGCACCGCAGGAAGATCGAGGGAATAGGGGACCCTAGAGTTCCAGAGCCACTACGTATCGGAGACTTCATGTTCCGGTGCCTGCCGCTACACGACACGCACGTTGGCTCGGGCGAAGCGGCGCTCATCAGCTTCTTCCGGCCACCTTGGAATGGGCTCGGATTCGGCAGCAACCCCCCGGGAATTGGCCGTCCCGGCTTTAGGGCGCCAAACGCTTTCAAGGTGGCTCATTCGCTCTCGGGCGCGAACGCGGACCCCGGGGCGGTCCAAGCGGCGCTAGTCGAAATCCAACAACGCGTGGAGGACCAAGTGCGGCATGTGCTGCAGCCCCCAGACCCTCGTATCGAGCCCTTCATGCGGCTCATCCGAGCCGATCTTGGGATTTTTGGCGAGTAGACCGTGTTTTGGGGCGAGCGGACGTGATCCCGGAAGCCAATCGACCAGGAGCGGCGAACCCCGCTTGGCGGAACGAACCAGATCGGGTGCTTGTCATACCCTCGCGTGGAGAGCGGGAGCTGACACATGGTGGATACCCTCACGCCGGCGGAGCGGAGCGAACGAATGGGCCGGGTTCGGTCGCGCCACACGAAACCCGAACTTGTGGTGCGCCAACTCGTCCATGGCATGGGCTATCGCTATCGTCTGCACCGGCGAGACTTGCCGGGCAGCCCCGACTTGGTGTTTCCCGGACGCCGCGCCGTTATCTTCGTGCATGGCTGCTTTTGGCACCGGCACGATTGCAAGATGGGACGGCTGCCAAAATCGCGTCCGGAATTTTGGATACCAAAGCTTGAGGCAAATAAGGTAAGGGATAGGCTAAATTTGGGGCGCCTCGAGGCCGAGGGGTGGCGCGTGCTCGTTCTGTGGGAGTGCGAGCTGCGCGATTTAGCGGCGCTCGCGGAGAGGATCAGAGCGTTCTTAGGGGGACCTGGGGCATGCAATCGGTCGAGCTTTTCGCCGGCGCCGGAGGGCTCGGCATCGGCATAAGCCAGGCGGGCTTCACGCCAGTGGAGATCGTCGAGCGGGATCGCTGGTGCTGCGACACCATCTCGGAGAATCGCAGGAATGGCGTCGCTCCCGTCGCCAAATGGCCGGCCGCCGAACCCCGCGACGTGACGAAGACGAGTTTCACGACACACGAAGGCAAGGTCGAACTCGTTTCCGGTGGTCCGCCCTGCCAGCCGTTCTCGTTGGGAGGCAAGCACGCGGCCCATAACGATGCTCGGGACATGTGGCCAGCTGCCGTCCGCGCCGTCCGGGAGATTCGCCCCAAGGCCTTCATCTTCGAGAACGTCAAAGGTTTGACCCGGGAGTCGTTCGCCAGCTACCTCGCTTACATCGTCCATCAGCTGACCTATCCCGAGTTGGTCCGCACGGACGACGAGGCCTGGACCGATCACCTGTCGCGCCTGGAACGTCATCACACGGGCCATGCCGCCAGAGGACTGGCCTATCGGGTCGTCTACCGTGTCCTGAACGCGGCCAACTTCGGCATTCCCCAGCGACGCGAGCGAGTGATTTTCGTCGGCTTTCGCGAGGATCTTGGTATCGAGTGGAACTTCCCCCCGCCCACCTACTCGTTGGATGCTCTAATTTGGGACCAGGTCAATGGCGACTACTGGGAGCGGCATGGCATCGCCAAGCGGGACCGGGCCATGGATTCCCGCCTTTTGGCCCGGGGCAAGGCATTGAGGGAGAAGCCCGAGCTCGGTGCTTGGCGCACCACGCGGGACGCCATCGGCGACCTGCCCGATCCGGAGCTCCATCCCGATCTGGCGGCAACGCACCTCAATCATCGCTTCCAACCCGGAGCGCGCTCCTATCCGGGGCATACCGGCAGTCCGCTCGACGAGCCGGCGAAGACCCTCAAGGCTGGCGTTCACGGTGTCCCCGGGGGAGAAAACATGCTGGTCCGTCCCAATGGTGGCGTCCGGTACTTCACGGTACGGGAAAGCGCGCGCCTGCAGACGTTTCCCGACAACTACGCGTTCCACGGCTCGTGGAGCGAGACCATGCGCCAGCTTGGCAACGCGGTTCCAGTAGAGCTGGCGACGCTGCTGGCCCGCGACGTGCGGGCGCATCTATTGGCGGCCAACCATGCCGGGGGGCGAGCATGACGACTGGAGTTCCTGGCTATTCGGAATTCGAGTTTGATCTTCCCAGCGCCCTGCTTCGGAATCTCGTGACCATCCTGGACGCGATGCGCCCGGCGCCGCTCCACGCCGGTCACGTCAAGCCAGTGCCCGAGGAACAAGGCATCTACCAGCTGTTCCTCGACGACACGCTTGTCTATGTTGGGAAGACCGACGCGGAGGCTGGCCTGAACAAGCGCCTGACCCGCCACAGTCTCAAGATCCAGCATCGTTGCAACCTGGATCCCCGCCGCGTTTCCTTCAAGGCGGCGCGTATCTTTGTCTTCACCGCCGTCGACCTGGAAACCGACCTCATTCGCCACTATGGTGGAACGAAAGGGCTTGCATGGAACGGTAGTGGATTCGGGTCGAACGACCCGGGACGCGAGCGGGACACGACCAATAACAAGCCCGAGAACTTTGACTACCAGTATCCGATTGACATTGATCGGTCCGTCCAGATCCACGCTTCGCCATCGGACAGCGTCGCCGACTATCTCGCGCGTCTACGGGACCAGCTGCCATACACGCTCCGTGCGGAACGGGCCGGCGCCGGACGGCGGGCGCACGCCGACCTCGTGGCTACGCCAATGCCACCGACCGCTAGGGAATTGACCGTTCGTCAAGCGCTCGTTGCGGCGACGACCGCGTTGCCCCCGGGATGGCAGGCCACGAAGTTGCTAGGGTACGTGATACTTTACAATGAAACCAAGACCTACCCTCAATCCGAAGTCGTCGCCCGCTCCTAGGGCATGGCAGGGAACTATCCGCTCAGAACGTCGGTTAGGAAGAAGGCAGTTTTGTTTCGTCGGCGCTGACAGGAGTTGCGTAAGCGTCGTCTGGCGACTGCGGCATGAATGGATTGCCTGTGCCGTTCACTGTAAGCATCGTAAGAATTCGCTGAGTGCCGCGGTCAGGCAGCTTTCATCTGCTCGCGGATTGCCTTCCATTCCCAGGGCAGGAGTTCGCGCAAGCGGGTTTGGGGCATGTCGTTGATGCGGGCCAGCACGTCGGCGAGCCACGCCTGGGGATCGACGTCGTTGAGCTTTGCCGTGGTGATCAGGCCGTACATGATCGCCGCCCGCTGGCCGCCGCGATCGGAGCCGCAAAAGAGCCACGCCTTCCTCCCGATGGCGATCGGAAGACGCAACTGGATGTTCGCCGGCTCCGACGCTGGTGGGGAGCGCGCCGCGGCAATCTACACCATCGTGGAATCCGCCAAACTCAACGGCCTCGATCCGCAGGATTACCTGCGCCATGTGCTCGACCGAATCGCTGATCATCCGATCAACCGCATCGCCGATCTCCTGCCCTGGAACATCACGATTCCGGACCACGGGTGAACGGAGCCGGAGCCGTCAACCCAACTCCGCCGCAGTCGCCAGAAGACGCTTGCCTCCGAGCGCCTCGTCGACATTCAAGGCCACATTGCCCTCGCCCTGGGCGGCGAAGCCGGCGGGCGGCTCGTCGAGCGCCTCGCCATGCCGGTTTCCGCCGACACCCTCCTGCGGCTCGCCACCACAGCGCCGCGCATCGACGCCCCGGCGCCTCGGGTGCTGGGGGTGGACGAGTGGGCTTGGCGCAAGGGCCATCGCTACGGGACCATCCTGGTCGACCTCGAGCGCGGCAACGTGGTGGACCTGCTGCCGGATCGGGACGCCTCCAGTTTCGCCGCATGGCTGCGTGCGCACCCTGGGGTGGAGGTGATTGTTCGCGACTGGGCCGACGTTTATGCCGACGGCGCCCGCCAGGGTGCAGCGAGCGCGGTCCATGTCACCGACCGCTGGCATCTCCTGCGCAACCTCGGTGATGCTGTGCGCGCGGCGGTCGGCGCGCACCACGCTGCCGTCCGACGCGCCGCGACTGCTTGCGCATCGGCAGGCGCAGCTCCGGTCGCCCTGACGCCCACGAAGCCGTCGGCACGGAACGTGAGGAAGGCGGCTACGCACGCTCCCCGTCACGCCCGCCACGCGGAGGCCCGACGGTTGGCGGACGCCGGCGCTACAGTCAGCGCGATCGCCCGGAGCTGCGCCCTGGATCGCAAGACGGTACGGACGTGGCTGCGCGACGGTGGACCCGGCACCTGGGCTCGCCCGTCAGGTGGCGGGGGGATCCTCGCGCCGTACCTCGAGCACTTGGAGCACTGCTGGGCCGAAGGTCAGCGAAACGCCACCGCGCTGTGGCGCGAGATCGGCGGCCGTGGTTTCACCGGCGGCCGATCAACGGTGCGGGCGTGGGCCACGAACCGGCGCCGGACGTCTCCGGATACGCTGGATGCCGGACCCTCGAAGGCCGACACATGGAAACCTCCGTCCATCCGGGGCGTAGCGCGCCTTATGCAGGCCGACCGGAAGGATCTGGCGGAGGCCGACCGGATGTTCGTTGACACGCTGCTGGCCGATATCCCCGCGCTCAGCGACGTGCATGATCTCGCGCACCGCTTCGCCGCGCTGGTGCGCAAGCAGGGGACGGGCACCCTCGATGATTGGATGGCGGCCACCGCCGGGACATCGCTGGAGGGCTTCGCGTCAGGGCTTCGGAAGGACTCGGCGGCCGTTCGGGCAGCCCTGGAGATGCCCTGGTCGACCGGCCCGGTCGAGGGGCGGATCAACCGACTGAAGCCCATCAAGCGCACCATGCAACGTGAGCGCTGCCTTCACGCAAAGTACGGGAGAACCAGTATCCAGCCGGCACTGACAGGTGGTGCCGGTTGGCCTGCCGGGTCCGCTCCAGTTTGGTCCCCGGAAAGGTTGGCTCGACCGGCGGTGCGGCCCTCTGGACCGTCCCGGCGACGCTGCGGGCGGCGTGCCGGATCGCGCGGCGATGCCGACCGGCAACGGTCCGCAGAGCATCGCCGAGGTTGCGCAGCAAATGCCACCGGTCACAGACCTGCCGCGCCTGCGCAGCGCCCTGGCGGATGCCGTCGGCGAAGACGCCGGCCCGATCGCGGGCGACACCTCGACACCGGGACGGCGGCGCAGCCACGCGGCCACGCTGTCCGCCTGACGGTCCGGCAGCAGGTCGAGTACCCGGTTGCGTTCCAGATCGAGGAGGATCGTGCCGTAGCGCAGGCCGCGCCGCCAGGCCCATTCATCCACGCCGACCACGCGCGGCGGCGGATATGCCGTGATCGGGGCCGCGCGGATCATGCGCAGCAGCGTCTCGCCGCTGACTGGCATGGCGAGGCGACTCGCCAGGCGTGATCCGGGCTCGCCCCCCTGAGCCAGGTAACGTCCATGGGCGTGGTGGAAAAACGCCCATGAAGGACCGGGCTGGGGCCGGGCGAAGCCCTCACACAGCGTAGCCCGGCCCCAGCCCGGTCCTCCGCCTCGCAGGCGGTGTGAGCTGAGCTGATGTGGTGGACGGCCCTTCCACCTTCTTGAAACGGTGGCAAGCTGAGGTCGTCGAAGAAACCAGCTCAGAGGGGCCGTCCATGGGAGAGGTGGTGACGATCGGTCTGGACT
>NZ_JACHYN010000033.1 GCF_014192915.1 Azospirillum sp. OGB3
TGCGCCATCGGCGAGGTCTCGGTCGGGCAGGTCATGCGCTCCATCACACCCTTCTACGGCGCCCTCTTCATCACCCTCCTCCTCGTCACCTACGTTCCCACCTTCTCCCTCTGGTTGCCCCACATGCTCATGCGCTGACCGGGCGCCCCGACCGCACACACCCCAACACACACTAGGGATACCGCGGGGCGCTCCGATCACTGGGCGCCCCGCTGCAATGGAGACGACTCATGATGACCGCCGAACTCTGGCCGCAGCTCGTCGCCTTCGGGCAGGTGGTCGCCATCGACCTCGTTCTGGCCGGCGACAACGCCATCGTGGTCGGCATGGCCGCCGCCGCCGTCCCGGCGGAGCAGCGGCGCCGAGTCATCCTGTGGGGCATCAGCGCCGCCATCGTGCTGCGCATCATCTTCGCGCTGATGACCACGCAGCTTCTCGCCATCATCGGACTCACCCTGGCCGGCGGCGTCCTGCTGCTCTGGGTCTGCTGGAAGATGTTCCGCGAGCTGCGCTCCCAGGGCGCCGACGAGATCACGCCGGAGGAGGCGCTGGACGCCCCCGACGTCCTGCCCGCAACAGCCTCCTTCAGCAGCAACGCGGCGGTGGCCGCCGCCGGCAGCGTCTCCGTGGGCGCCGCCGTCTGGCAGATCGTGGTGGCCGACGTGTCGATGTCTCTTGACAATGTGCTGGCGGTGGCGGGTGCTGCCAAGGAGCATCCGACCGTGCTTGTGCTCGGCCTGCTGCTCTCGGTGGCGTTGATGGGCGCCGCCGCGAACGTAATTGCACGTGTTCTGCACAAACATCGCTGGATTGGTTGGATCGGTCTTGCGATCATCACTTATGTTGCGCTCGACATGGTCTGGCGGGGCTCGAACGAGGTTCTGGCCCACACGGCCTGGCTCGGCTGACGGGAAGACAGGGATAAGGCCTGCCGCGGACGGCGTGCGGCGGCGCCAACGAGAAGCAAGACCGCCGTTGGGGAAGAGATGACATGTCCAAACCGTTAGGAATTGCCCAGGATAAGGTGGTGCGCCCAAGCCGGCTGGGAGGCGTTCAGGGGCGCCTGTTCACCGGTGTCGGCGCCGTGATGTGCTGCACGCTGGTCGCCATCGGGGTGGCGCTGACCGGATACGCCGGCTTCGGCCGGACGCTGCAGGTCATCACCGCGGAGGCCGTGCCGTCCGCGCTCGGCGCCCTGCGGGCGGCCCAGCACGCGGGCCGCATCGACGCGCTGGCTCCGGCCTTCCGCTCCGTCACCAGCAAGGAGGAGAAGGCGGATCTCGCGGCGCGCATCGCCATGGAACGGCACGACTTCGAACGCGAGCTGCGCGATCTGACCGAGCTGGAGCAGAACAGCACCAACGCCGCGTCCCACGCCGGCGGTCCGTCGGAAACCGCCGCCGCCAGCAACGCCGCCCAGGCCCTGCTCGCCAACGTCACGCTGCTCGATCAGGCGGCGGACAAGCGGATCGGGCTGAGCGACCGCCGCTCCGAACTGCTGGATCAGGTGGTCATCGCCACGCGGCGCCTGTCCCAGCTCGTGGCGCCCTGGAAGTCGATCCACGGCAGCGGCGTGGACATGCAGCGCGCCGCCTTCCGGGACGACACCCGCCCGGCGGAGGAACGGCTGAAGGCCGGCGAGGAGTATCTCCAGACCGAGGAGCAGCTCGCCATCGTCCGTGGTATTGACGACGGCGCCACCACCGTCCGCGGCCTGCTGACCGAAGCCGCCGCCAGCTCCGACGAAAACCGGCTGTCGATCATCGAGGCGCAGACGCGCATCCTCGTCACCACGATGACCGCCAATTCCGGACAGCTGCCCGAAGCCTCGCGCGAGGCGATGGCCGAACCGCTGAAGGCGATTGAAACCCTCTCGATCGAGCCGAACGGGCTGATCCCCACCCGTCTGGCCGAGCTGGAGATCCTGAAGGCGCAGCGGGACCTGCTGACCAACAACCTGAGCCTGTCCGAAGCGCTGTCCATGGCGGTGGTCAACCTCGTGCACACGCAGGAGGGCGCCATCACCACCGCCGCCGAGGACAGTGAGAAGGCGCTGTCCAACGGTACGCTCCTGCAGATCGGGGTCGGCGTGGTCAGCCTGCTGCTGTCGGCGCTGGTCGTTCTGGTCTTCGTGCGCCGGATGGTGGTGCGCCGCCTGCTCACCCTTCAGGGCGGGATGGAGAAGATCGCCGCCGGCGACCTCGACGTGACGGTTCTCGCCGGCGGCCGCGACGAGATCTCCGCCATGGCCCGCACGGTGGAGGTCTTCCGCGAGAACGCCCTCGCCAAGCGCCGGCTGGAGGCCGAGCAGATCGAATCCGCCCGCCGCGCCGAGGAGGACCGCAAGCGCTCGCTGGAGGAGATCGCCAGCAGCTTCGAGGGAGCCGTCGGCAGCGTGGTCAGCCGCTTCGTGGCGGAATCCACCAAAATGGAGGAGAGCGCCCGCAGCATGTCGGCCACGGCTGAGGAGACCAACCGCCTCGCCACCAGCGTCGCCGCCGCGACCGAGCAGACCTCGGCCAATGTGGAGACGGTCGCCGCCGCGTCGGAGCAGCTCACCAGCTCCATCGAGGAGATCACCCGCCAGATCACCGAGTCCACCAACATCGTCCGCGAGGCGATGACGCTGGCAGAGCGCGCCAACGGGCAGATCGGCGGCTTGGCGGATTCGGTGCAGAGCATCGGGCGGGTCGTCGATCTCATCAACGACATCGCCAGCCAGACCAACCTGCTGGCGCTCAACGCCACCATCGAGGCGGCCCGCGCCGGGGAGGCCGGCAAGGGCTTCGCCGTCGTCGCCAACGAGGTGAAGGCGCTGGCCGCCCAGACCGCCCGCGCCACCGGCGAGATCGCCGCCCAGGCCGCCGGCATCCAGAGCGCGACCGGCGAGGCCGTGCAGGAGATCCAGGCGGTCGTCCAGGTGGTCACCCGCGTCGGCGCCATCGGCGCCACCGTCGCCGCGGCGGTGGAGGAACAGAGCGCGGCCACCAAGGAGATCGCCCGCAACGTCCATCAGGCGGCGCTGGGCACGACCGAGGTGACGCAGACCATCGCCGGAGTCAACGCCGCCGCCGACCGCAGCGGCACCGCCGCCCGCACGCTCCTCGACAAGGCCCACGATCTCGCCGACGGCGCCAACGCGCTCAACCGCGAGCTGTCCGGCTTCCTTCAGCGCGTCCGCGCGAGCTGATGAAGACGCCCTTCCCCGCGACGGTGCGCGGGGAAGGGCGTTTTTCCCTTACTCCGAGATCACGATCTGGCGTTCGCGCCCGCCCTTGCCTACGATCTTCAGCACGCGGCGCCCGCGCTCGTCGCGGCTGGATTCGTCCAGCACGACCCGCCCCAGCGCGGCGAGCAGGTGCAGAAGCTCACTGTTCGAAGCCACGCCGAAGCCCTGGCGAAGCTCCGCCAGCAGGACCTCGGTCTCATCGCGCGTCGTCACGGGCCCTGCCCTCCGGCTTTTGAATGCGGACCCCAGCCTGCCGCAGGACGGGCGCCGCTGTCGAGTGCCCTTAGACGAGGGGGCTGAAAGCGCAAGTCAACGGCTTGACAGGCGGCTTGCCAGCGCGCCCTTCGGCCACTACGGTCACTGCCCGTATCGTCACCCCCGCGCCCGATGGCGCCGGCGGACCAGTCAGGAGAGGCAGCATGGCAAAGACAGGCAACGGGCGGAACGGCGCGGACAAGCCGGCCTCCGGAACCTTCACGGGCACGCCGGCGGAGCGCCTGGTCCGCTATTGGCGCAACAGCGACCGCCGCTTCGACGAGCTGCTCGACGAGACGCTGGACGCCGGCCGCCAGGCGGTGCTGGAAGCCGCGCTGGACAAGCTGCGCGAGGAGGAACAGCCGGAGTTCCTCGACGAGGTGGAGACCATCGCCGAATCCGTCCGCCGCACCGATGCCCAGGGCGACGACATGATCGCCACCCTCTTCTGGCTGGCGGTGGAGGTGTCCGGCGACCTGTCGCAGCCGCCCGCCGTGGAAACCATCGAAGAGGCGCTGGATTCCACCGGCCTGCTGGAAACCGCCGCCGACACCCGCCTGCTGCCGGTCTGGCTGGAGCCGGAAGCGCTGGTCTATCTGGAGGCCGCCGACCGCCGCACCCTGCTGCTGCGCATGCTGGACTCGACCGACGCGGCGCTGCGCTTCGTCCGCGAGGGCGACCTGCTGGCCGATCCGGCGGACGCCGGCACCCGGCTGGTCGGCGTCGTCGGCCTGATCGAGGAGGAGGCGGAAGCCGTCGAAGCCGCCGGCGAGGATGCGGTTCCCGATTTTCTCGGGCTGGCCCGCATCGGCGAGGATGGCGAACCCGAACTCGACCCCGCGGAGGAAACCCGCATCCGCGAGGCGCTGACCCGTTTCACGGCGGCCATCCAGGGCGCCGACCCGCGCGTCCAGCGCTGCGAGCCGGCCGGTGGGCTGAACGACCTGCTCGACCTGATCGCCGAGGCCGATTGGACGGACAATGGCGAACTGGCGGAACTGGCCTCCTTCATCGACGTGGCGAGCGACGAGACGGCGGACGCCGTGGTGGACGCCGTGGTGACCAGCACCGCGCACGGCCTGTTCGTCCGCGCCTTCAACGCCGACGGGCGGCTGCTGGACGAGCGGGCCTTTACCCTGCAGGGCGACGAGGCCGCCCAGGCCGTCACCCTGCTCCAGCAGCGCTGCCGGAGCGTGACCAAGGAGTAAAAAGAGGCGGTTCCCGGGCGTCTTGTGACGGGACGCCCCTTCGCCACCCTGTTGTTCGGCGCGGAAATCGGGTACACCCCTATTGGCAACCCGGTTTCCCGTCCCCACCCCAGTCTTGGAGCTTCTTCGATGCGCGACCAGTCACTCTCCATCGCCGAGGCGGCGGCCTGGCTGAAGTGCTCGGAAGCCGAGGTGGAGGAACTTGTGCAGGCGGGCCGGCTGCGCGCCGACCGGATGGAGCCGGCGATCGACCGGATCTCCCTCAACACCGTCATCGTCCTGGCGGAGAGCCTGCCGGTCGAACGCCGCATCTTCGAGGTGCGCGAGGCCGCCGGGCGGATGGACTCCTCCGAATCCCGCGGCCATTACCCGTCCCGCCCCTCCGGTGGCATGGACCAGCGCCCGCCGGTGGTGGTGGAGCGCCGACCCTCGCGGTCCTTCACCCCCCGCTGATCGCGCCAGCCAAGGTTCCGCTCTGAATCAGGCGCCGCCGGGCAGAGACCCCGACGGCGCCCGAGTCCTGTCGGCTCACACCAGTTCCACGCGCAGCGCCGTCGGACCGCCGTCGCCCGGCACGGCGACGAAACGCACGTCCTCGCCGTCGGCCACCACTTCCAGCCCGGACTGGCGCAGGATCGCGCGGTCGAAATAGACGCCGATGCCCGTCTCGTCGTCCCACGGGTCGATCAGGCCGGACTGGCTGTCCAGATTGTACCAGCGCACGGTGCCGTAGATCATCTCACCGGTGGGCACCGGCATCAGGGCCGGGGCCGACCGCTCGCGCCGCGGCTTGGGCTCGCGGATGGCCGCCGGAGCGGCGGGGCGCACGGCCTGGGGATCGCCGCCCTCCGGCTGGCGCTGGCGGCGCTGCTTCGGCGCGCGGGCCGGCTTGGCCTCCGCCGGGTCGGCGGGGGTGATGGAATGGATGGCCACGACCTGCGGCCCCTTCGGGGTCTCGGCGATGTCGCAGACGAGGCCGGTGCCCTCGGTCAGCGACACCTCGCCCAGCGAGGCGAGAACCCGGGAATGCAGAAACGCCTCACCGCTTCCGTCGGCGAAGCGGACGAAGCCGAAGCCCTTGTCGGCCTTGTACCATTTGACGACCGCCGTAACCTGCTGCTTTTGCTCTTCGCTCACTCTGGACACTCGATGCATGGAGGACAACCGGTCCAACAGTGACCGGATTTGTCGATCCGCGCAATGCGGCATCCATTCGCCGCCCCCGCAATCGCACTTCGGTTTCACCCTTTCCCACGGGAAAGAGGCGCCACCGGCCGCCGGCCCAACGGACCGCCGCAGCAAAAGAGCGGAAAATTTTAAGTAAACGCACAAAAACGCTCTTTAAATCCGCTTTAAAAGCCGCCCTGTACTCTCCCTTCCGAAGTCCATCGCGGAGAATCCCGTGGCTCGCTTCCGGCCCAACCGATTTAGGATGAGGATCTCCCGATGAGCCTGTTCAGCGCCATGCGGTCCGGTGTGAGCGGCATGTCCGCGCAAAGCTCGCGGATGGCCGCCATTTCGGACAACATCAGCAACTCCGCCACCATCGGCTACAAGCGCGCCGCGGTCGACTTCTCGACGCTGATGACCTCCTCCGGCTCGACGAGCAACTACGCCGCGGGCGGCGTGCGCTCCAACGTGCATTATCAGGTGTTGAAGGACGGGACCATCCAGGGCACCCAGTCCGCCACCGACATGGCCATCGAGGGGCGCGGCTTCTTCGTCGTCGCCGACAACGCCGGCACCACCGGAACCTCGCCCGGTTACGCGCTGACCCGCGCCGGCAGCTTCCTGCCCGACGACCAGGGCTTCCTGCGCAACAGCGCCGGCCAGTATCTCCAGGCCTGGAAGCTGGGACCGGACGGCAGCCTGCCCGCGGTGAACCGCAGCAGCTTCGACGGGCTGAGCGCCGTCTCCATCGCCGGGCTGGCCTATGGCGGCAGCAAGACGTCGCAGATGAGCTTCGCCGGCAACCTGCCGGCCCAGGCCACGGACGGCACCAGCTTCGACACCTCCACCAGCCTCTATGACGGACTCGGCAACCCGCTCGACGTCACGATGACCTGGACGAAGACGGCCAACCCGAACGAATGGACGCTGTCGGTCACGCCGCCCGCCGGCTACACCGCCACCCTGTCCACCAACACCGTCACCTTCAACACCACGGGTGCCAACGCCGGCCTGCCGGCGGGCGCCCTACCGCAGATCACGCTGACCTCGCCGGCCAACCCGACGCCGGACACCGTCAACGTCTCGGTCGGCAACCTGACTCAGCTCAACGGCGATTACGTGCCGCAATTCATGGGCGACGGCGCCCGCGCCGGCCGCGTCAGCACGGTGGACGTCGACAAGGCGGGCACGCTGTGGGCCGTCTACGACAACGGCGCCCGCCAGCCGCTCTACCAGGTGCCGGTCGCCGACGTGGTCAACCCCGGCGGTCTGGTCCCGCAGGACGGCAACACCTACACGCTGGGCATCGACGCCGGCACGATGACGCTGAGCAACGGCAACAGCGGCACCGCCGGCTCGGTCGCCGGCTACGCGCTGGAACAGTCGAACGTCGACATCGCGGAGGAACTGGTGTCGCTGATCGAGACGCAGCGCGCCTACTCTTCCAACGCCACGCTGGTGCGCACCGCCGACGAGATGGTCGACGAGACCACCCGCCTGAAGCGCTGACGGACGGGAAAGGGGATCGCCCGCCATGAGCCTCCAACTGGCCCTCAGCGCCGCCCTGTCCGGGCTGCGCGCGACCCAGCAGCAAGCCGCGCTGGTCTCGCACAACATCACCAACGCCACCACCGCGGGCTTCGTCCGCAAGGATCTGGCCGTCTCCACCGCGATCAGCGGCGGCCGCGGCCAGGGCGTGCGCGTCGACGGCGTGCTGCGCAGCGTGGACGAGTTCCTGATCCGCGACGCCCGGTTCGAGCAGAGCCGCTACACCGCGCAGCAGACCCGCGCCTCGGCGCTGGCCGACTACGCCACGGCGCTGGGCCAGCCACAGGACGAGCGGTCCGTCTCCACCGCGCTGGCGAAGCTCCAGCAGTCCTTCAGCCAGCTCCGCAACCAGGCGGACAACGAGGCGGCGCGCACCGCCGTGGTCGACTCCGCGGAATCGCTGGTGCGCCGCCTGCACGACACCGCCGCCGCCGCGATCACCGTGCAGAACGACGCCAAGGCGCGGCTCCAGTCCTCGGTCGACGAGGTCAACCGTTCGCTGGTCCGGATCGGCGAGTTGAACAGCGCCATCGCCACCCAGAAGGCCAAAGGCGCCGAGACCGGCGACCTGATGGACGAGCGCGACCGGCTGCTCGATCAGGTGTCGGGGGAGATCGGCATCCGCACCCACACCCGCGAGAGCGGCGAGGTGGTGGTGATGACCCGCAACGGCCAGACGCTCCTCGACCGCGAGCTGCCGGCGGGCGCCCAGCCGCTGCAGCTTGTCGGTGGCGATCTGGTGGCCGGCGGCAAGATCATCTCCGACAACCCCGACCAGGACATCCAGAGCGGGCGCATCATGGGCTATGTCCAGACCGCCCACCAGGACATGCCGCGGGCTCTGACCCAGCTCGACGAGCTGGCGGCGGGCATCGTGCAGCAGTTCCAGGCGGCGGAGGCCGACCCCACCCAGCCCGGCCTGTTCACCGACGCCGGCGCCGCCTACGGCACGACGGACGGCCTGGCCTCGCGCATCGCTGTCAACGGCAGCGTGCGAAGCAACCCCTGGATGGTGCAGAGCGGCGTCCAGGCGGGGGCGCCGCTGGCGTCGGGCGACACCACGCAGATCGACCGCTTCCTCAACGCCTTCTCGGCCACCCGCAGCTTTGCCGCGTCGGACCTGCCCTCCTCGGCCACGCTCGGCGACTACGCCACCGGCATGGTCTCCACCCAGCAGGGCTACCGCACCACCGCCGAGTCCGAGATGAAGACCCGCAAGATCAGCGCCGACGCGCTGCAATCGGCGCGTCTCAACCGCGACGGCGTGAACGTCGACGACGAAATGCAGAAGCTGCTGCTGATCGAGCAGAGCTACGGCGCCAGCGCCCAGGTGCTCCAGGCCGCCGGGCGGATGCTCGACACGCTGCTCCAGATCCGGAACTGACGCCATGCTCTACAACGCCGTCTCCACCCTCGGCCTTTCCAAGCGCCTGCAGACCGCCAACACCGAGCTTCAGCTCGAGCGGCTGCGCAACAACGACGAAATCGCCAGCGGCAAGCATTTCGATGTCGCCAAGGCGCTCGGTGCGCGCACCGGCCAAGCCATCGCGCTGCGCAACCTGTATGACGAGACCGACCAGACCCTGAAATCCACCGCTCTGCTGCAGGGGCGGCTGGGCACCATGGACAGCGCGCTGACCAACATCCTGTCCGCCGGGCAGGATGTTTTGGCCGCCGCCTCGGTCGGGCTGGGCCAGCCCTCGCCCACCGGAAGCTCGCTCCAGGTGCGGGCCCGCGCCATGCTGGAGCAGGTGGTGGGCATGCTCAACGCCTCCTCCGGCAACGGCTACCTGTTCGGCGGGGTGGAGGTGAAGACCGCCCCCATGCGCGCCGTGCAGGGCGACGAGTCCGGCCTGCCCTCCCCCATCCAGATCGTCCAGGACACCATCGCCGCGGCCACCGGAGGCACCGCGTCGCCGCAGACCCCGGCCGAGACCGCCGCCGCCGTGGCGGCGCTGAACGACCTGTTCGCCGCGCCGTCGGCCTCGCCGCTCGGCTTCGAGGGCGGGTTCTACCAGGGGGCGCCTTCGACCGCGCCGCGCCTCAGCGCCCGGCTCGACCGCACGACCGAGATCCCCTACGGCATCCAGGGCAACGACCCGGCCATGCGGGACCTGCTCCAGGGCCTTTACATGCTGGCCAGCGTCGACACCAGCCAGCTGCCGCTGGACGCCTACAAGCCCTACATGGAGGCGGCGGTCGCCAAGGTGTCGGGCGGCATCGAGGGGGTGCGCGACGCCACGGCGCAGCTCGGCATCCACCGCGCGCAGCTCGACGACATCGCAGCGATGAACACGACGCAGCTGCGCGTCCTCAACGACCAGCTCGACGCGATGGAAAGCGTCGATCCGGCGGAGGCCAGCCTGCGCATGAACCAGCTCGAAGTGCAGATCGAGGCGACCGCGGCGGCCACCGCCCGCATCGCCCGGATGAGCCTCGCCAATTACCTGTAGGACGGCACAGCTTTCCTGCGGGATGATGAAAGACGGTCTGATGAAGCATGGTCCGATCCGCCGAGCCCTCCGTGTGGCCGCGCTGGCCGCGGCCTGCCTGCTGGGCGCCGCCGCCCTGGCGGGCGAGGGGCTGGCCCAGACGCGGGTGAAGGACCTCGTCACCTTCGACGGGGTGCGCCGCAACCAGCTCATCGGCTACGGCCTTGTGGTCGGGCTGAACGGCTCGGGCGACCGGCTGATCAACACGCCCTTCACCGAGCAGAGCCTGAAGGGCATGCTGGAGCGGCTGGGCATCAACACCCGCGACGAGGTGCTGCGCACCCGCAACGCCGCGGCGGTGATGGTCACGGCCTCGCTGCCGCCCTTCGCCCGCCAGGGAACGACCATCGACATCACCGTGTCGGCTCTCGGCGACGCCACCAGCCTGCTCGGCGGAACGCTGCTGGTCACGCCGCTGCTGGGCGCCGACGGGCAGGCCTACGCCGTGGCCCAGGGGTCGCTGTCGGTCAGCGGCTTCTCGGCGGGCGGGGTGGCGGCCAACGTGACCAAGGGCGTGCCGACCAGCGCCCGCATCGCCAACGGCGCCATCGTCGAGCGCGAGCTGAAATTCGCGCTGGACGAGACGACCGCGGTCCGCATGGCGTTGCGCAACCCCGACTTCACCACCGCCAACCGCATCGCCGACGCGGTGGCGGTGCGGCTGGGCAGCAGCGCGGTCCATGTGCTGGACGCGACCACCGTCGATGTGCGCATCCCGCCCCGCTACACAGGCGCGGTGGCCCGGCTGATCGGCGACATCGAGCAGCTCACCGTCCGCCCGGACGGCATCGCGCGGGTGGTGGTGGACGAGCGCAGCGGCACCGTGGTCATCGGCGACGACGTGCGCATCAGCCGCGTCGCCATCACCCAGGGCAACCTGACCGTCCGCGTCGTGGAGACGCCCCAGGTGTCGCAACCGCAGCCCTTCTCCGACGGGCAGACGGTGGTGGTGCCGCGCACCGACGTGCAGGTGCAGGAGGGCAACGGGCGCCAGTTCGTGACCATCGGCGGCAACGTCAGCCTGCAGCAGCTCGTCAACGGGCTGAACGCGCTGGGCGTCGGGCCGCGCGACATGGTCGCCATCCTCCAGGCGATCAAGGCGGCGGGCGCCCTGCACGCCGATCTGGAAATCATCTGATCCCCTCCGGCTGGACGACGACGCGATGGACATCTCCCCCCTTTCCAAGGCGGCCCACGCCGCGAAACCCGCCGCCATCGACCTCGCCGCCGCCGAGAAGGCCGGGCAGGAGTTCGAGGCGCTGATGGTCGGGCAGATGCTGGAATCCATGTTCGCCGGCGTGGAGACCGGCAGCGCCTTCGGCGGCGGCCAGGGCGAGCGGACGTGGCGCAGCTTCATGCTCCAGGAATACGGCAAGGCCATCGCCGAGGCCGGCACTCTGGGCATCGGCCGCATGGTCGAGGCCGACGTGGCCCGCCTCTACGGCCAGACGAGCGAAGGAACCAAGGGATGAGCCGCCGTTTCAAGGATCTGATCCGCGAATTTGCCCCCGACGCCAAGCCGGTCGAGGACGCCGCCCCCATCGACGCCCCGGAGCCCGAGATCCCCGCGCTGGCCGACGGGCCGACCGCCGTCGTCATGACGGAGTTCCTCGACACGGTGGCGGAGCTGAGCGTCCTGCTCGACGAGGAGACGGCGGCGCTCGCCGCCGGCGAGTTGGAGGGGCTGGAGGTCTACGCCCGGCGCAAGCAGGCGATGGCCGACCGGCTGGGCGGCATCATGACCCAGGCGCAGTCGGGCACGCTGCGGCTGAACGACGACCTGCGCGCGATGATCCTGGAGCGGGTGGAGCGGCTGGACCGCGCCATCAACGACAACGCGGCGGGGCTGGTCGCCATGCGCAAGGCCGTGCTATCGATCAACCGCAGCCTTCTGGTGGCGCTGGAGAAGGCGGCCAGCGACGGCCTCTACGCCCCTTCCGGCCACGCCGTGCGCCCGGTCGAGCTGTCGGCGTCGGGCCTGAACGCCGAGCTTTAGGTCGGCCGACGCAACGTTCCCTCTCCCGCCCCGGGAGAGGGTGGCGCCGCAGGCGCCGGGTGAGGGTAGTCCAAGGATCAAGGGGCCGATTCTCGGCAGTACCCTCACCCTTCCCACGCTTCGCGCGGGCCCCTTCCCTCTCCCGGGGCGGGAGAGGGGAATGAAAGGCGACGGCTTTGCTGAGGGTTCCGCCGCCGGATGCGGGCCGCTATAGTCCAGCGTCCGCACCCTCCCGAGGCTCCCGCATGCCCGCAACCGACCGCGCCGGCTCCCCGTCGCTCGCCGTCTTCACCCATGGCGAGCTGATCGGCGACGCGCTCATCAAAATTCCTTTCGTGCGCGCCCTGCGGGGGCTGTTCCCGGACCACCGGATCACCTGGATCACCACCGAGGGCACCCATCTGGCGACCACGCTGCGCCCGATGATGGACGGGCTGATCGACGAGTTCCGCCCCGACACCGGCATCGGGCGCAGCCCGCTCGGCCTGCTGAAGCCCATGCCCATCAAGGATCGCTTCTCCCTGGTGCTGGACACCCAGGCGCTGCCTTGGCGGACGCTACTGGCGCGGCGGCTGAAGCACGACCTGTTCGTCTCGGCCTGCGCCGGCTACCGCCTGTCGGACCGCCGTCCACCCCCTGGCTACAAGGAGCCGCGGCATGTGCTGGACCGCCTGTTCGACCTGCTGGAGGTCGCCGGCGGGCGCCGCCCCCCGCTGGACATGGCCGTGCCCATCCCGGCCGAGGCCGAGGCCGAGGCGCGCGCCGTCCTGCCCGACGGGCCGGGCTATGTCGCCATCGCGCCGGGGGCGGGCAAGCGGGTGAAATGCTGGCCGCTGGACCACTTCGTGGAGCTGGCCCGCGCCCAGGTCGCCGATGGGCGGGTGCCGGTCTTCATCCTCGGCCCGGCGGAACTGGACTGGCTGCCCGAACTGCGCGCCGCCGTGCCGCAGGCGCTGTTCCCGCTCCAGGACGCCGAGCTGGCCGAACCGCGCTATTCCCCGATCCGCACCATCGCGCTGACCCGGCGCTGCGCGGCGGCGGTCGCCAACGACAGCGGGACCAGCCACCTGTTCGGCCTCGCCGACGTGCCGCTGCTGACCCTCTACGGCCCGACCACCGCGGAGAAGCTGCGCCCCAAGGTGACGCGGGGCGCCGTGCTGACGGCCTCCGCCTTCGGCGGCCGCGAGATGGAACGCATTCCCGTCGGTGCGGCGATCAAAGAGGTCGAGACACTGGTCCGTTCGTGACGAACGGTTGTTGCTTTCGGCCATTTTAGCTCTCTCCCCTCCGGGGAGAGGGGAGTTCCCTCAGGTCAGCGCTTCAAACCTTCAGCGCTTCACGGCGGGCGTGATCTCCCCCGCCTCCTCCAGCCGGCGCAGGCAGGCGACCAGGGCGCGCTGGAAGTTGCGGCCCTCGGAGGGCAGGTTGACGCCCTGGCCGGTCGTCCAGAATTCCACAAAGGCGCAATCGGCCGCGCGGTCCGCGGTCGGCCATTCGACGGCCACGCCCAGCCCGATCTCCGCCGTGCGACGGCGGCTGTCGGTGACCAGGATCTTCGCTTCCCAATGCATCCCGCCGCTGCCCGCCTCGGCGCGGCGATGGCTCCACAGGCGCAGGTAATCGCGGAAGCTCTCGGAGGAGCGGTCGTGCTGAACGTAGCTGCCTCGGTCCACCACCGCCGGGGCGAGGCGCAGCGCGTAGCGGGCCTGGGCCAGCGCCTGGGTCACCTCCGCGATCAGCCGGTCCATCTCGGCGAAGCTGCGCCGCACGTTGTCGGCCAGCGCGGTGGCCAGCGCCTCCCCCTTCAGCGCGCCGGAGGCGGCACGGTCAGAGCGGTACATCTCGAACAGGTCGTCGCTGTCACTCATGGCCGTGATGCGCCGCGGAAGGGGAGGAGTTCCTTCGTCTACCGCCAAACCCGTTGAGAAGACATTAAGCGGACTTCCAATCCATCCGGTGTTCGCCCGATCAGGCCCGCCCCGTCACGCCCGTTGTGCCGGTTGCGCGGTCCCTCCGTTCTTCAGGCGCAGCACATACATCATCACCTCGGCCACCGCCTGGTAATGCTGGAGCGGGATCACCGCATCGACCTCCGACGCGGCATAGAGGGCACGGGCGAGCGGCGGGTTCTCGATCACCGGCACGCCGTTCTCCTCCGCCACCGCGCGGATGCGCAGCGCCACGAGGTCGGCCCCCTTGGCGAGACAGACCGGCGCCGGCATCTTGGCACGGTCGTACTCCAGCGCCACCGCGAAGTGGGTCGGGTTGGCGATGACCACCGTGGCGCGCGGCACGTTCGCCATCATGCGGCGCTTCGAGCGGTCGCGCCGGATCTCGCGCAGCTTCGCCTTCAGGTGCGGGTCGCCCTCGGTCTGCTTGAACTCGTCCTTCAGCTCCTGGAAGGTCATGCGCAGGCGGCGCCGCCATTCCAGCCGGTTCCACAGCACGTCCACGGCGGCCATCACCACCGTCGCCAGGAGGACGGCCAACAGCAGCCGCAGGGTCAGGTCCCGCAGCAGGTCGGGCAGCGCCGCAACGTCCATGCCCACGATCCCCTCCGTCCAATCGATGTAGGGCGCCACGGCGAACCAGACGGCGCAGGCGATGATCGCCAGTTTCACGAGACTCTTCACGAATTCGACCAGCGCGTGGCGCGCGAAGATGCGCCGCCAGCCGCTGAACGGCGACAGGTGCGACAGCTTGGGCCGGATGCGGTCGCTCGCCGCCAGCAGCGGCCCCTGCCCCACCGCCGACACCACCGCCCCGCCGACCAGCAAGCCCAGCACCGGCAGCATCGCCACCGCGACCCCGCCGATCAGCCAGCGCAGGCTGTTCATCACGTCGTAGGGACCGCCGTCGAGCCGGATGTCGTTCGGATTCTCGATCAACGGCAGCAGCACCTCGGCGATGCGGGAGGCGGCGAGCGGCCCGCCGGCCGCGGCGATCAGCCAGGCCGCCGCCATGGTGGCGGCCAGACCGACATCGCGGGCGCGGGGGACGTCGCCCTTGTCCATCGCCTCGCGCAGCCGCTTCTCGGTCGGCTCCTCGGTTTTCTGTTCCTCGTCCTGGGTGTTGTCGGACATCGCCGCCCCCTTCTCATCGCCCGCCGAGCCAGCCGGCCAGCGCCGCCAGCGTGGCGGTGACCATCGCCCCCGCCGTCACCAGGAAGACCAGCATCCCGCCGCCGACCATCGCCGGGGTGGCAACGAAATAGACGGGCATGGAGGGCATCACGCGGTTGACCAGGGCCAGCGCCATGTTGGCGATCATGCCGAAGACCAGGAAGGGAGCGGCCATCTGCACGCCCAGCCGGAAGGTGACGCTGACGAGCTGGGCGTAGCGCCCCGCCACCATGCCGGGATCGGGCAGCGTCGCCGCCGGCCAGCTTCCGTAGGAGCGCACCAGCGCGTCGATCATCAGGTAATGCAGGTCGAGCGCGAACAGCAGCGCCAGCCCGGCGATGACCAGCGTGCCCGACAGGATCGACCCGCTCTCGAACCCCGCCGCGTCGGTGCCGAAGGGGTTGGCGAGGCCCATCGCCTGCGCGGCGATGTTGCCCGCGACCTGGAGCGAGGCCAGGAACAGCTTGGCCCCCAGCCCGAGGAAGGCGCCCGCCATCGTCTCCGCGAAGATCTGCTCCAGCATCACCGCGGCGTCGGGGGGCAGCCGGTCGGGCAGGCCGGGCACGGTCGGAGTCAGCGCCAGCGCAACGGGAATCGCGATGCACAGCCGCACGCGCGGCGGCACTGCCAGCTCGCCGAAGCCGGGCAGCAGGCTGACCGCCGCGGCGACGCGGGCGAAGACCAGGAAGGCGCGGTAGACCTCCAGGCTGAGCAGGTCGGCGAGCGTGTCCATCACTGTTCTTTTCCTTCCCGGCCCGTCACACCTGGTCGATCGTCTTGACGGACACCTTGCGGTGCAGCTCGGCGTGGCTGATGACCGGGGTCATCGGGCTGACCCGCTCCAGCAGGGAGCGCACGAAGGGCCGCACCTCCGCCCCGACCAGCAGCGCCGGCCAGACCTGTGGTGTGGCGTGCTTCTGGATGGTGATGCGCAGCGCGGTCAGGAACTCCTGCACCTGGGTCGGCGGCATGGCGAAGCGGCGATCCTCGCCGTCGGCGACGATGCTCTGCTGGAGCGCCTGCTCCCAGCGCGGGGTCAGGACGATGACCGGGACGAAGCCGTCCGGCGCCGTCAGCGACTGGCAGATCTGCTGGCCCAGCCGCGCCCGCACATGCTCGGTGACCAACGTGATGTTGCGCGTCCAGTTCACCGCCTCGGCGATGGCCTCGACGATGGCCGGCAGGTTGCGGATCGACACCCGCTCCGCCAGCAGCGCCTGGAGCACGCGCTGCACCACCACCAGCGTGATGCGCGACGGCACCATGTCGGCGATCAGCTTCTGGTACTCCCGGCCCAGCCCGTCGATCAGCTTCTGCATGGCGGCGAAGGTCAGCAGGGTCGAGAGATGGTCCTTGATGACCTCGGTCAGGTGGGTGGTGATGACGCTTTCCGGGTCGACCACCGTGTAGCCCTTGGCGATGGCCTCCTCGTGCCGCGCCGGATCGATCCAGCGGGCCTGGAGGTTGAAGGTCGGCTCCCGCGTCGCCTCGCCGGGCAGGTCGGGGGCGGCCCCGCCGGACGGGTCGATGGCGAGAAGCTGCTTGGGCCGCACCTCGCCGCTCGCCACCTCGACGCCCATGACGCTGACGACGTAACCCTTGGGCGGCAGGAAGCTGCTGTCCTTGATGCGCACCGAGGGCAGAATGAAGCCGAACTCCTTGGCGAAGCGCTTGCGCAGCGTCTTCACCTTGCCGGTCAGCGGGCCGTTCTTGTTGAGGATCAGCGGGACGAGGTGGTTGCCGACCTCGACCTTCACCTCGTCCACCTTCAGCATGTCCTCCACCGATTCCTCGGCGGGGGCGGTCGGGGCCTTGCGGCTTTCCTCCAGCCGGGCGAGTGCGGCGCGGCGCATCTTGCCGCGCATCGCGTACCAGCCCGCCGCGCCGAAGCCGCCGCCCAGCAGGACGAAGGGGGCGGCCGGCAGGCCCGGCGTCACGCCCAGCGTGCAGAGCAGACCGCCCGCCACCATCAGCGCCTTGGGATAGCCGCCGAGCTGGGCGAGCACCGCCTGATCGGCGGAGCCGACGTTGCCGCCCTTGGTCACCAGCAGGCCGGCGGCCAGCGAGACGACCAGCGCCGGGATCTGCGTCGCCAGACCGTCGCCCACCGTCAGGATGGTGTAGACCGACGCCGCGGATTCGAAGGACATGCCCTGCTGGGCCATGCCGATGGCCATGCCGCCCAGCACGTTGATGGCGGTGATGACCAGCCCGGCCACCGCGTCGCCGCGCACGAACTTCGAGGCACCGTCCATGGCGCCGAAGAAGGTGCTCTCGTCCTCCAGCTCCTTGCGGCGGCGGCGGGCCTCGACGTCGTCGATCATGCCGGCGGACAGGTCGGCGTCGATGGCCATCTGCTTGCCGGGGATGGCGTCCAGCGTGAAGCGCGCGCCGACCTCCGCGATGCGGGTGGCGCCCTTGGTGATGACCACGAAGTTGATGACGATCAGGATGGCGAAGATCACCACGCCGATCACGAAGTTGCCGCCCATGATGAACTGGCTGAAGCCCTCGATCACGTGGCCGGCGGCGGACGGGCCGGTGTGCCCGTGGCTGAGGATCAGGCGGGTGGACGCGATGTTCAGCGCCAGCCGCAGCACCGTGACGACGAGCAGCACGGTCGGGAAGGAGGAGAAGTCCAGCGGCTTGCTGATCCACAGCGAGACCATCAGGATCAGCACGCTGACCGCCAGCGACAGCGTCAGCCCGAGGTCGAGGAACCAGGTCGGCACCGGCAGGAACAGCACGGCCAGCACCAGCAGGATGCCCAGCGCGAACAGCACGTCGCGGTTCGCCAGCCCGGCATCGCCGAGGCTGGTCATCCGGTTCCGAAGGGTGTCCGTGAAAGCCATGCGGGAACTCCAGGGTGCGGCACCGTTGGTACGCTAGCGCCACGCGGTAAAACCGGCTTTTACGTCGGGGTCAGTCCACGCCGGGCAGGAGGGGTTTCACCGCCGCGTTGGCGTAGAGGCTGGACAGGAAGGACAGGCGGCCAAGCTCCGCCCGGCCCCAGGATGGCAACGCGCCGGGGGCGGATTGGGCAGTGGCTGCCTGGGGACCGGCGGCCAGCGTCTTCAGGTAATCCATGGCGCCGGCCACCCAGCGCCGGTTGCCGCCGACCCGCTCGCGGTAGGCCGCCCCGCGCTCCGACTGGGCGGAGTGGTAGCGGGCGATGGCGGCGTCCAGCGATCCCTGCGCGCGGTGCAGGTCGCCGAGGAAGCGCGCGGCGTAACGGGCGTTGGCGCGCGGGTCGAAGGCGGTCTCCAGGTCGGGGAAAGCGTCGGGGTGCCATTTCAGATTGACCTGGAGGCACCCCACGTCGATGGAGCGCGTGCCCCGCGCCTGTGCGGCGCGCACGAAGGCGATGGCCTCCTCGCGCGTTGGGAAGTAGTGGGAGGCGCCCTCGGTGTTGACGGTCCAGGGCCAGACGGTGAACAGCCGGTCGGCGGTCATCCGGCCGGCCTCGGTGAATCCCATGGCGAGCAGCATGTGGTCGGTCACCCCCGCCTCGCGCTCCGCCGCCAGGATGGCGTCGATGCAGGCGGCCTCCGGCGGCAGGCTGCGAGCAGGGAGGGCACGCGGCGCGTAGAGTGCGGTGGACCATGTGCCGATCTGCGCGGCCGGCGGCTTCACGTCCGCAGCGGTTGCAGGGGCGGTCGCGGTTCCGGCCAGGAGCAGCGCCGCCAGTCCGGCCAGCCGGCGCATGTCACCGCACCGAGACGATCAGGCTGCCCAGCCGGTCGGCGTAGGTGGTGAGCGCGCCGTACATGAAGGGCAGCGCCAGCACGGTGGTGACCAGGATGGCGACGATCTTCGGGACGAAGGTCAACGTCATTTCCTGCACCTGGGTCAGCGCCTGGACGAGCGAGATCGCCACGCCCACCAGGACCGCGATGACCAGCGGCGGGGCGGCGATCAGCAGCATCGTCCAGATGCCCGTGCGCAGAACTTCCAGCACGTCGGCTTCGTTCATGGGGGTTCTCCTGGGGAGCGTTTGCCCCCACCCTTCCCACGGCTTCGCCGCGGGCCCCTTCCCTCCCCCGCTTCGCAGGAGAGGGAGATCAATCCCCTCCCCTGCGTCAGCGGGGGAGGGTCAGGGAGGGGGCAATAACGTTCCAATCACCGTACAGCTCAAATCGCCATCCGCATGACATCCTGATAGGCCTGCACCATGCGGTCGCGGATCGACACGACCGTCTGCACGGTCATCTCGGCGGCCAGCACGGAGCGCACGACCTCGTGCGTGCCGGCCTTGCCGGCGACGGCGGCGACGGACATGCGCTCGCCCTCGTTCAGCGTCTCCACCGCCTGCGACACCTGACGGTCGAGGAAGGCGCCGAAGCTGCTCTCCGACGCCGCCGCCGTCTCGGCGGACGGCGAGGACGCGGAAGCCGCCGCGGCGGGCGGGGTGGCGAGCGACGCGGCGGGCGCCGGCTGGGCCAGGGGCGCGCGGTGGAGGCCGTAGGCGGCGGCGGCGCGGCCGATGGGTTCGATCATGCTTTTGGGCCTCCTCAGCCGCGCAGAAGGTCGATCATGCGGCTCATCATGCTGCGCGACTGCTCGATGACGTTGACGCTCGCCTCGAAGGACCGGCTGGCCTCGCGCATGTCCATCATCTCGATCAGCGGCTGGACGTTCGGGCGCTTGACGTAGCCCTTCTCGTCGGCAGCCGGGTGCGAGGGCTCGTAGACGAGCTGGAAGTCGCTGCGGTCGCGCCCGATCTGCTTGACCTTCACAAGCTCCGAGCCGGCGGCGCGGTCCATCGTGGTGGCGAAGGAGACGGTCTTGCGGCGGTAGGGATCGCCGCCCGCGGTCATGGCGGTGGAATCGGCGTTGGCGATGTTCTCGGCGACCACGCGCAGCCGGGTGCCCTGCGCCTGCAGGCCCGAACTGGCGATCCGCATCGTCGCGGCCAGGGGATCGGTGAGCATGGGAGGGGACTCCGAAGTCGTCAGCCGGCGCGCCAGGCGGCGCGCAGGATCTGCAGGTTGCGCTGGAACAGGCCGGCGGTCAGGGCGAAGGCGTCGCGCGTCTCGCTGCCCTTGGTCATCTCCTGCTCCAGCGACACGCCATTGCCGTCCGGCGTGGTCTCCCACTGCTCGGGCTTGCGCGCCTCCTGCACCGCGCCGGACGGGTTGAAGCCCGTCAGGTGCATGGGCGAGGTGAGCGCGGGCGCCACCGTCTGTGGGCCGTCCATCAGCGCCGCGAAAGGCTTCAGGTCCTTCGGCTGATAACCGGGCGTGTTGGCGTTCACGACGTTGGCGGCGATCAGCTTCTGCCGCTCCGCCAAGTAATCGAGGCGCGCGCCGGTCAGCCGAAACACCGAAATATTGCTAAAATCCATTGGAACGGCCCTATCGCAAAGCCGGAAAGCAAGGCAGGGCCAAGATGACGCCCGCCGTTTAAAACCGGATTTAAAATCCTCGTGGCAGGATCGACCCGTTCCGACACGACGGAGACGTCCCGGCGATGCGCGTGCTTTCCAACCTTCTGTCCGAGATCGAGCGGATGCCGACCCGATCCTGGCGCGGCGAGATCCGCAGCGCCACCGGCATGACGCTGGAGGTGGAGGGGCTGCGCCGCGTCCTGGCGGTCGGCGACAAATGCTGGGCGGAGACGGCGCGCGGCCAGCGCCTGCTGTGCGAGACCATCGGCTTCCGCCAGGGCCGCACCCTGCTGATGGCCTTCGACAATCTCGACGGCGTGGCGGAGGGATGCGCCGCCGTCACCGACGACACCGCCTTCACGCTGCGCCCCGGCCCCGGCTGGCTGAGCCGCGTCGTCAACGCGCTGGGCGAACCGATCGACGGGCGCGGCCCCTTGCGCAACGGCCACCACGCCCGCCCGCTGCGCGCCGCCCCGCCGCCGGCCTACGCACGCCGCCGGGTGGGGGCGAAGATGGACACCGGTGTGCGCGCCATCGACGTCTTCACACCCATTTGCCGCGGCCAGCGCATGGGCGTCTTCGCCGGGTCCGGCGTCGGCAAATCCACCCTGCTGTCGATGGTCGCCCGCCACGCCGGGGCCGACGCCATCGTGATCGGGTTGGTCGGGGAGCGAGGGCGCGAGGTGCAGGAGTTCATCCAGGACGATCTGGGGGCGGACGGCCTCGCCCGCTCCGTCGTCGTCGTCGCCACCTCGGACGAGCCGCCGCTGATGCGCCGGCAGGCCGCCTACCTCTGCCTGACCGTGGCGGAGGAACTGCGCGACCGCGGCCTGCACGTCCTCTGCCTGATCGACAGCGTGACGCGCTTCGCCATGGCCCAGCGCGAGATCGGGCTGGCCGCCGGGGAGCCGCCGACCGCCAAAAGCTACCCGCCCAGCGTCTTCGCCGAGTTGCCCAAGCTGATGGAGCGCGCCGGGCCGGGCCGGGAGGGCCAGGGCGACATCACCGGCATCTTCACCGTGCTGGTGGACGGCGACGACCACGACGAGCCCATCGCCGACGCGGTGCGCGGCATCCTGGACGGCCACGTCGTGCTGGACCGCCGCATCGCCGAGCAGGGGCGCTACCCCGCCGTCAACGTGCTGCGCAGTGTGTCGCGTCTGCTGCCCGGCTGCCACACGGCGGAGCAGAACGCCCTGCTGCGCCGCGCGCGGAGCCTCGCCGCCACTTACGACAACATGCGGGAGCTGGTGCGCATCGGCGCCTACAAGCAGGGCACCGACGCGGAGGTGGACGGCGCTGTCGCGCTGAACCCAGCGCTGGAGGACTTCCTGCGCCAGGGCAAGGACGACGCCACGCCCTCCCCCGAGTCCTTCCGAATCCTCGACCGCATCCTCGCCGTTCCCGCCGGAGTTGTCCCATGACCAACGCCACCGCGCTCGCCACCCGCGCGCTTGCCCCGACGACCGCCGCCCGGGACGCCGTGAAGGCCCCGACCAAGCAGGAGACGGCGCACCTCGGCCTGGATTTCGGAGACCTGCTGGACGCGGTGAATCCGCTGCAACATCTGCCGGGGGTGTCGCAGGTCTACCGCCACGCCACCGGCGACGACATTGGCCTGCCGGCGCGGCTGGCCGGCGGCTTCCTGTTCGGCGGCCCCATCGGCCTGCTGGGGAGCGCCGCCATGGCCGCCTTCGAGGCGGTGACCGGCGACGACCCGCTGGGCCACCTCGTCACGCTGGCGGAGGGCGGCGCGGCGGAGACGACAACCCCGGCGAAGGACGCGCCGCCCAACGCCCCGCCCCTGCCCTTCCTCGCCGGCCCGGCGCAGGAGCCGCAGACGGAGCCGCCGCCGGACCATCGCCCGTCCCCCGCCGTGCTGGCTGAGGCGCTCGCCCGCAAGACGCCAAGCACCGACGCCACGGCGGACGCGCCGGCGCCCAAGGCGGAGCAGCCCGCCCCGCAAATCCTGGCGAAGCTCTACGAACTGCACGCCACCCAGCCGGCGGACCGCGCTGCCGTCCGGCTCTGACCCGGTTCAGCGCAGCGCCTTCGCCAGCGCGTCCATGAACAGCCGCACCTTCGGCGGCACGAAGCGCGCCGAGGGGTGGACGCCCCACACTGCCAGCGGTTCCAACGCCCCGTCGGACAGGCGAAGCGGGACCAGTGCGCCGCGCGCCACCTCGTCGCGCACGTCCCACTCGGACAGGACGGCGATGCCGAGCCCGGCGAGGCAGATGTCGCGCAACCCCTCGATCGAGTTGGCGGTGAACCGCCCACGCACCCGGATGCGCCGCTCCCGCCCGTCGCCCCTGAAGCTCCAATGGGTCGTACCGGACAGGCACAGGCACTCGTGCTCCGTCAGATCGGCAACGGCGGCGGGGGCGCCGCGGGCCGCCAGATAGCCGGGCGTGGCGTAGAGGCCCCGCGGGTTGTCGGCCAGCCGCCGCGCGATCAGCGCGCTGTCCTTCAGTTGGGCGATGCGGATGGCGAGGTCGATGCCCTGCCCGACGATGTCCACCACCGTGTCGGTCAGCAGCAGATCGACCGAGACCTGCGGGTTGTCCTTCAGGAAGTCCGCGACCACCGGCACCACCACCTTGCGCCCGAAGGCGGCGGAGGCGGTCAGCCGCAGCAGCCCCGACGCGCCGGCGGAGGACGGGCGGACGCTGGCCCGCGCCTCCGCCTCGTTCTCCAGCATCGCCTGGGCGAAGGGCAGCATCGCCTCCCCCTCCGGCGTCAGGGCGAGGGAGCGGGTGGTCCGCTGCATCAGCCGCGCGCCCATGGCCTCCTCCAGCGCGGCCAGCCGCCGCGTCGCCATCAACGGCGAGATGCCCAGCCGCCGCGCCGCACCGGCAAGGCTGCCGGCCTGGGCGGCTTCCACCAAAACGGCGAGTCCGGCGAGGTCCATTGCTTCACATTCCGATGCACAGGCCGTTCATTCTGCATGACTGATGCGGATTGTGAAAGTGCGATAGGGTCCGGTTCAGAAATCATCGCCTTGGGCTTCACATAGCCCTCTCCCCTCTGGGGAGAGGGAATGTTGCAAAAGGACCCCTGTCATGAGCATCACCGACACAATGCCCCAGACATCCGCCCAGACACCCGACCAGACCCGGCTCGGCTGCGGGCTGACCTTCGCCATGGCGACCGCCGCGGGGCTGGCCGTCGCGAACATCTACTACAACCAGCCCATGCTGGGCCTGATCGAAGGCGACCTGCCCGGCCCGCTGACCGGCATGATCCCGACCGCCACGCAGTTGGGCTACGCCGCCGGCCTGCTGCTGCTGGTGCCGCTGGGCGATCTGGTGGAGCGGCGGCGGCTGATCGTCGGGCAGTTCCTGCTGCTCGCCGCGGCGCTGGTCGCGACGGCGCTGGCGCAGGGTCCCGCCCTGCTGGTCGCCGCCTCGCTTCTGCTCGGCGTCTCGGCGACGGTGGCGCAGCAGATCGTTCCCTTCGCCGCGCATCTCGCCTCGCCGCAGCGGCGCGGTGCGGCGGTGGGAACCGTCATGTCGGGGGTGCTGACCGGCATCCTGCTCAGCCGCACGCTGGCCGGCTTCGTCGGCACGCACGAGGGCTGGCGCGCCATGTTCTGGCTGGCCGTGCCGCTGGCGCTCGGGGCCGCCGCCCTGATGGCCCTCATGCTGCCGCGCAGCCACCCGAACGCCACCCTGCGCTACCCGGCGCTGATGCGCTCCCTGGTCCATCTGTGGCGGGAGTTCCCGGCCCTGCGGCTGGCCGCGGTCACCCAGGGGCTGCTGTTCGCCGCCTTCACCACCTTCTGGACCATCCTGGCGCTGCGTCTGGCCGAGCCGCGCTTCGGCCTGGGAGCCGACGCGGCGGGGCTGTTCGGCATTGTCGGCGCGGTCGGCATCCTGGCCGCCCCGATGGCCGGGCGGATCGCCGACCGCAGCGGGCCGCACCGGGTGATCCTGCTGGGCACGCTGCTGACGCTCGCCTCCTGGCTGCTGTTCGGGCTGTGGACGTCGGTCGCCGGTCTGGTCGCCGGGGTGATTCTGCTCGACTTCGCGGTCCAGGCGGCGCTGGTGTCGAACCAGCACATCGTCTACGCCCTGCGCCCCGAAGCCCGCGCCCGGCTGAACACCATCTTCATGGGCGGCATGTTCCTGGGCGGCGCGCTGGGGTCGAGTGCGGCGACGCTGGCCTGGAACGCCGGGGGCTGGACCGCGGTGACCGGTCTGGGCATCGCCGTCGCCGCGGCGGCCACCGCCCTCCAGCTCGCCGCGCGGCGCCGGTAAAGAGGATTGTGGGCCTTAGCGCCCCCCGCTCCGCGCCGAGCGTTCCAGGGAGCGGATGTGGGACAGGCCCGGCAGGATCTCGGAGCGGATGAACTCCAAGCGGCGGACCGGGCCGCCGCCACTGGAGAAGCGGGCCTTCCACAGCGCCATCTTCACCGCCAGCCCGCACAGCACCCCGCCGATGGTGACGTGATGGTTGGTGATCAGGTCGCGGATGCTGCGGAAGCTCTGGGCGTTGATGTTGCGCCAGAAATCCTTGGAGCGGTTGTCGAAGCTCTCGAACCGCCCGGTGATCGAGGCGGCGATCTCCGTCAGATCGCGGCCCACCTCGTCGAGCATCCGGGCGTGGCGGGCGTCGCGGCGGACCTCGCTGAAGCCGCGCACCGCGTCCATCCAGGCCAGGAAGGCCTGCACGTCGGGGACGATCTCGTCCAGGCACTGCTTGAAATAGGCCAGCGACAGGAAGATGTCGCCATATTCCTCCAGGAAGGCCGGGATGTCGGCCATGGCGATGTCCAGCCGGTCGGCCATCATGGTCAGCCGGCGCCGCACCTCCGCCAGATCGGGCTCGGCGAACAGGCGGATCAGGTCCTCGACATTCTGCACCTGCACGTCGTCACTGCCGTAGACGCTTTCGATCAGCGGCCGGGTGAAGACGCGCATGTAGCGGGTGAGCTGCTCCCGTCGGCGCTGGGACAGGCGCAGGGCGGCGTGCTCGTCCACCGCGATCTTCAGGCGGCGCAGCTCGATGCGCAGGGAATAGACGTCGAAGCTGGCGGCCTGGGCGATCTGGCCGATCATCAGCAGGTCGCGGTCCAGCTCGGGCGAGCGGTTGCCGAAATGCAGCGGCAACTGGCTGGGCATGACCTGACCGCTGCCGGCGTGGACGTCGTTGAACAGCTCCACCACCGTCTGGAGCCGGACGTTCTTGATCAGCCGCGCCCGGCGCAGGCCCGGAGTCTCCAGTGGCAGGATCGTCATCGGCAAAATGTGGAGGGAGTCGCGGGCCGTGTCCTCGTCCCGGTCGTCCGGGCCGGGCAGCAGGGCCACGACGTGCGGCCAGGCGCCCGGCGGCCTGGCCTGTCGGCTCGGCTGCACAGCCAGTCTCCCGGAATTCGGCCTGCCGAAATCCCGCCGCTCAGAAGCGCGGGAAGTTCAGAAGCGACATGGTGATGGACGGGTCGATGGCGATGATCGAGGAGCGCCCGCGGCTGTTGATCGGCCCGATGTAGGGCAGAGTGGCGGAGGCCCCGGTGGGGCCGCCGTTCTTCAGGTCGTACATGGCCGAAAAGCGGTCCAGGAACTTCCCGAGCTTGGCCGGGTCCTTGAAGTCGGCGATGTCGAAGCGCTTCTTCAGCTTGTCGACCAGCCGGTCGAGGTCGCCCAGCGCCGACTGCTCGGGAATGTCGAGCGCGGTGAAGACCACCTTCTGGAGCGCGCGGTCGGCCATCACCTGGTACCAGTTGGTGATGCGCGGCGCCTTGCGGTCGAAATAGAGCGCCAGACGGACGGCGGGGTTGCTCTCCTCCGCCTTCACCTCCAGCGACACGTCGACGTAGCGGTCGACGATGGCCTTGACGATCGCCGGCTCCTGCAGCGTGGCGCCGCCCGTCTCCTTGAAGGACAGGACGGTGGCCATCTCCTTGAACTTGGCGTCGTTCATGCGGTTGGCCAGCGCCTCCGGGTCCTTCACCCCCTGGTCCAGCACCTTGCGGATGAGGGCGCGGGCGTAGGTCTGGCTTTCCAGGTCGAAGGCCACCATGACGAAGCGGTAGAGCTTGTCGTCCTTCAGCAGCTCCTCGGCGCTGGAGATCTTGCCGATGTTGGCCTCGAAATAGGCGATGTTTCGCTTCACGTCGGGCCGCGAGCGGATCATCGCGTCGTAGCGGTCCTGGTTGCGGACGATCTGGCGGTAGTCCTGGAGCGTGCTCATGCCTTCACCTCCGAGGTCGCCGGCCGGCCGCTCTCCGCCGCTGCATCCTCCGCCGGATCGGCGTAGGAGGGCGGGATCCGCAGGATCACCTCGCCGGTGTGGGTGTCGAGCACCTCAGTGGACAGGCGGCCCGTGCCGGGGTCGAGGTTGACGCGATAGGGCGGAATGGGGTCGGGGCGCGTCCGGCCGTCGGATTCCGACGGGGCCTTGGCCTCCTCCACGACCTCGGTGGCCTTGGCGGCCTCGGCCTGGGCGGCGCGCAGACGGTCGGCCTGGCGCTGGCGGGCCTCGGCGATCAGGTCGGCGCTGGCAGTGCCGCGCTCGCCGTTGACGCCGGACACGCCGCCGGTCAGTCCCTGGATGGGTGCGGGCATGGCGGTCAGGCCTCCACGCGAGTCTCGGGAATGCGCTCGTCCCGCGGGGCGCGCTGCGCGTTCAGCAGCCCGTCCTCGTAGGCCATCACGGGCCGCAGACAGGCCAGCGCCTTGTAGTAGTCGCGGTCGCTGACGTTGCGCATCGCCTGCATGATGCGGTCCTGCATGTCCGGGTGCATGAAGGCGGTGTAGAGCTTGGCCATCATGCCGGCGACGACGCTGCCGTACTGCTCCGCGGCCTGGGGGTCCAGAAGCATGCTCTGGATCAGGAAATAGGCGCGGCGGACCGGCGTGTCGGCCTCGTCCTCCTGCATGATGTCGCTGCCGCGGATGATCTGGGCGAAGTTGCTGACGGTCAGCGTGTAGCGGCGGTTCTCGTTCTGCACGACGCAGCCGTTGATGACCACGCGCTCGCAGGGCTTGAGGCGGAGCTTAAGCGCCATGGACGGCCTCCATCGAAGCGGGGGCCTCCGTCCGGGCCACGCCCTGCAGGCCGCGCATGACCGACCGGTTGATGTCGATCAGCACGCCCGCGTCGGCCTCGCCGCGCAGCACCTGGGTCGTCTGGCGCGCCACCGAGAAGGACAGCGAGACCAGCCCGGCGCGCAGCGCCTCGGGCAGCGCGTTGCCGTCCTCCAGAAGGTCGGCGCGCAGCGTGTTCCAGAGTTCCAGGTTGCGCCACAGCGCGTCCTTCAGCGCCGCCGACCGCCAGCCGGCGTCGCGGTTGGCCTCCAGATCCAGGGTGATGCGGAGGAAGACCAGATATTCGATGCGGCGCGGGTCTTCGCACTCGGCCATCGTCTGCTGGTAGGCGGCGATGCTCATGGTCGCACCTTATGCAACGCGCACGGGGGCGCCGGAAGGGGGCTGGGACTGGATGTGAGACGAAAAAATGGCCGGCGCCCCCTCGGGAGCGGGGCGCCGGCCGGACCGGGTTAGCGGAACAGCGAGAGAATGTTCTGCGGACCCTGGTTGGCGATCGACAGCGCCTGGGTGGCGAGCTGCTGCTGGACCTGAAGGGCCTGCAGGCGGCTCGATTCCTCGTTCATGTCGGCGTCCACCAGCGAGCCGATGCCCTTGTTCATCGAGTCGGTCAGCTTCGACACGAAGTCGTTCTGCACCGACACGCGGTTCTCGATGGAGCCGATCACCGCGGCCTTGCCGATGGCCTTGTCGAGTAGGCCGTTGATGACTTCGAGCGACTTGGTGGCGTTGGAGGTCACGTCGATCTGCGTCAGGTCAGCCAGGCCGCCGAAGGCGTCGCTTTCCTTCGAGCCGACCCACAGGCTGTCCACCTTGGCAGTGAAGTTGCCGTCGGTGTTCAGGTCCTGGTCGGTGAACTCCAGCTTGTCGCCGTTGAAGGCCACCTGGAAGTCGCCGCCGGCCGTGGTCAGGGCCGCGTTGACCGCGGTCTCGATCAGGCCCTGGGTGGTCGCCAGGTCCGTGGTGTAGTCGATGCCCGACAGGTCCACCGTCACGGCGGTCTTGGTGCCCGCCTCGTTGGTGACGTTCAGGGTCAGGTTGCCCAGGCCCAGGTTCTGGCCGTCGATGAAGGTGGTGTCCGGCGCGCCGATGGCGATGCCGACGCTGGCCTTCAGGTCGTTGGTGGAGTCCACCTGCTGCTCGATCGTGGCCTTGCCGACGATCGAGGTGACCTGCATGTCCTGGCGCTGGAAGCTGATGTAGCTCGGATCGACCGTGCCGGCGCTGCGGCTCAGCGACGCCAGGATGTCGACGTTTTGGTCCTTGGCCGTGCCGTCGTTGGAGTAGGTGATGCGCAGCAGGTTGTCGCCGTTGAAGGAGGCGTCGGCGGCAGCACCCTTCACCAGCTTGACGAGCTGGTCGATGTCGTTCTGGATCAGCGACTTGTCGACGCCGTTGGTCTGGCCGGCGATGACGCGAGCCTTCAGCGTCTGCAGGTTCTCGACGATGTTCTTGGACGCCACCGACGCGGTGTTGGTCGTGCCCGAACCCAGTTCCAGCGATTCCTTCACCGCCTTGAAGCCGGCGACGTCGGCGCGCATGGTCGTGGCGATGGACCAGTAGGCGGCGTTGTCCTTGGCGTTGTTGACCTTGAGACCGGTCGAGATGCGATCCTGGGTGGTCGCCAGATCGTCGGTCACCCGGCGCAGCGTCTGCAGCGCGGTCATCGCCGAGGTGTTGGTCATGATCGAGGCCATGTGTATCTCCATTCGCGAGATGCAGAGCGCCTTTCTGACGCTGGGGCCGGGTGCGCGGGCCTTCCCACTTGGTTTTATGGGCGCGCAACCGACCATTCGACTGTGACCGACCCGGTTTAAACCGGAGTAAAAAACCGCAGCTTTTCCAGGGCGACGAATTCGTCTTTCAAAGATGGATGTCTTTTAAAAGTAATCGTGCATTTTATAAAAATGTGACACCCGCGCAAAGCGGCTCAGCCGCCGTGCCCCGAAGGGCCGCGGCCATGGCGTCTTTCAAAATGTCGGAAGCAGAACGTAAGGCGGGACTTTGAAACAGGGCGCCGTCACTCGGCGGCGACGAGACAGCCGGGGTGCAGGCCGGACGCGGCGAAGGGGATGGCGGGAAAGCGGTGGGCGGCGGTGGCGGGTGCGGCGGCCGGAGCGGCCTCCTCATGCTCGGGCGGGGCCTCGAACTTGTAGCCGCGGCCGTAGACGGTCTCGATGTAGCGGGCGCCGCCGGTGGCCTCGGCGATCTTCTTGCGGAGCTTGCAGATGTAGACGTCGATGACCTTGTCGAGCGGGTCGGCGCCGGA
>NZ_JACHYN010000034.1 GCF_014192915.1 Azospirillum sp. OGB3
ATCGAGCCGCGCGAGATGGACAGCAACGTGGCGATCGTGGCGCCGCTGGTCGGCGACATCGGGTCGTGCGTGTCGGCTCTGACCGCCGGGATGGCCAAGGGCTGGACGCCGCCGCCGGCGGAGTGGACGGGGGCGGTGTCGGCGCGCAAGGAGGCGAACATCGCCAAGATGGCGCCCAAGCTGATGAGCAACGCCTCGCCGATGAACTTCCACGGCGCTCTGGGCGCTCTGCGCCGGGTGGTGCAGGAGCGGCCCGACGCTCTGCTGGTGAACGAGGGGGCCAACACGCTGGACCTGGCGCGCGGGATCATCGACATGCACCAGCCGCGCAAGCGCCTGGACGTCGGGACCTGGGGCGTGATGGGCATCGGCATGGGCTTCGCGGTGGCGGCGGCCGTGGAGTCAGGCAAGCCGGTGCTGGCGGTGGAAGGCGACAGCGCCTTCGGCTTCTCGGGCATGGAGGTGGAGACGATCTGCCGCTACAACCTGCCGGTGTGCATCGTGGTGTTCAACAACAACGGCATCTACAAGGGGACGGACGTGAACCCGACGGGCGGGTCGGACCCGTCGCCGATGGTCTTCGTTCCGGACTCGCGCTACGACAAGATGATGGAGGCCTTCGGCGGTGCGGGCGTCAACGTGACGACGCCGGACGAGCTGTACCGCGCGGTCAGCGCGGCGATGGACAGCGGCCGGCCGACGCTGATCAACGCGGTGATCGACCCCAACGCCGGGTCGGAGAGCGGCAACATCGGCAGCCTCAACCCCACCAGCACCGTCCGCAAGGGTCCCAAGACCTGACGCCTTCCTAAGTTATAAAAACAAAGCCCCCCGGAAAAATCGGGGGGCGGTTCCAAAACGACTGCACGACATCCCAACGTTACGAAGAATCAGCCTGAGACGAGAGGGGAGGGCGGACATGGACACGGCCATCGTCGCCAAAGACGACACAAAACGGCGCGCCATCCATCCCGGCGCGGGGCGCCGGAACACCCGGCCCCAGCCGAAGGGCCGGCAAGTCGATCCGGCGGCCCTGGAGGAGGTGCAGGAGCTTCTCGGCGACCGGTCCCGGCAGCGGGACCTGCTGATCGAGCATCTGCATCTGTTGCAGGACACCTACCATGGCCTTCATGCCCGTCACCTCGCGGCGCTCGCCCAGGAGATGCGGCTTGCCCTGGTGGAGGTATACGAGGTGGCGTCCTTCTACGCACACTTCGACATCGTGATGGACGGGGAGGAAGCCCCTCCGCCCGTGACCGTCCGGGTCTGCGACAGCTTGTCCTGCTGCATGGCCGGCGGCGAGAAGCTGCTCGACGAGCTGAAGGCCGCCGACATGGGGCCGGACGTCCGGGTGGTGCGCGCCCCCTGCATGGGCGCCTGCCACAACGCCCCGGCGGTGGCCATCGGCCACGCCCTGCACGAGAACGCCACGGTCGAAAGCGTGGTCACCGCCGTGAAGAACGGCGAGACGCACCCGCAGCTCCCCACCTATGTCAGCCTGGAGCAGTACAAGGCGGAGGGCGGCTACCGCCTGCTCGCCGACTGTCTGACGGGCAACGTCCCGGTGGACGACATCCTCGGCAAGCTGGAAGGGGCCAACCTGCGCGGTCTCGGCGGCGCCGGCTTCCCCACCGGCCGCAAGTGGCGCTTCGTCCGCCACGAGCCCGGCCCCCGCCTGATGGCGGTGAACGGGGACGAGGGCGAGCCGGGCACCTTCAAGGACCGCTACTATCTGGAGAACGATCCGCACCGCTTCCTGGAAGGGATGCTGATCGGCGCCTGGGTGGTCGAGGCGACCGATGTCTACATCTACCTGCGCGACGAGTACCCGCACATCCGCGAGGTGCTGGAGCATGAGATCGCCGCCGTGGAGAAGGCGGGCCTCGCCGGGCACACCCGCATCCATCTGCGGCGCGGCGCCGGGGCCTACATCTGCGGCGAGGAGTCCGCGATGCTGGAGAGCATCGAGGGCAAGCGCGGCCTGCCGCGCCACAAACCGCCCTTCCCGTCGGTCGTCGGCCTGTTCGGCCGTCCGACCCTCATCAACAACGTCGAGACGCTGTTCTGGATCAGGGACATCCTTGAAAAGGGCGCCGACTGGTGGGGCAGCCACGGGCGCAACGGCCGCAAGGGCCTGCGCAGCTACTCCGTCTCCGGCCACGTCAAGGAGCCGGGCGTGAAGCTGGCCCCCGCCGGCGTCACCATCCGCGAGCTGATCGACGAGTATTGCGGCGGCATGGCCGACGGCCACACGCTGAAGGGCTACCTGCCCGGCGGCGCGTCGGGCGGCATCCTGCCCGCCAGCATGGACGACATCCCGCTGGACTTCGGCACGCTGGAGCAGCACGGCTGCTTCATCGGCTCCGCCGCGGTGGTCGTGCTGTCGGACCAGGACGACATGCGCAAGGTCGTGCGCAACCTGCTGGACTTCTTCGAGGACGAGAGCTGCGGCCAGTGCACGCCCTGCCGCGTCGGCACGGAGAAGGCGGTGGCGCTCATCAAGCAGCCGGTGTGGGACGAGCCGCTTTTGACGGAACTCGCCCGGCTGATGAGCACGGCGTCGATCTGCGGCCTGGGTCAGGCCGCGATGAACCCACTCAAGAGTGCGCTGAAGCACTTCCGCGACGATCTGCGCGGGGAGGTCCGGTGATATGAGCGACCGCATCCTGTTCCACCTCGACGACGAGCTCGTCGAAGCCCACGCCGGCGAGACGATCTGGCAGGTCGCCAACCGCCTGGGCACCGAGATCCCGCATCTCTGCTACGCCGACGAGCCGGGCTACCGCGCGGACGGCAACTGCCGGGCCTGCATGGTCGAGATCGACGGCGAGCGCGCCATGTCGGCCTCCTGCGTGCGCCACCCGACGCCGGGCATGCGCGTCCGCTCGGCCAGCGAGAACGCCAAGTTCGCCCGCAAGATGGTCATCGAGATGCTGGTCGCCGACCAGCCGAAGCGGGAGGAGGCCCACGACCCCGACAGCAAGTTCTGGCGCTGGGCCGACCGTCTGGAGGTCTCGGACAGCCGGTTCCCCAGCCGGGAATGCGCGCCGAAGCCCGACTTCAGCCACCCGGCCATGGCGGTGCAGCTCGACGCCTGCATCCAGTGCAACCTGTGCGTCCGCGCCTGCCGCGAGGTCCAGGTCAACGACGTGATCGGCATGGCGTTGCGCGGCCACAAGGAGACGATCGTCTTCGACTTCGCCGACCCGATGGGCGACAGCACCTGCGTCGCCTGCGGCGAGTGCGTCCAGGCCTGCCCGACCGGCGCGCTGATGCCGAAGACCCAGGTGGACCTGAACAGCGGCGTCTTCGCCGCCGCGCCGGACCGCCAGGTGGACAGTGTCTGCCCCTATTGCGGCGTCGGCTGCCAGCTGACCTACAACATCAAGGACGAGAAGCTGCTGTCGGTGACGGGCCGTGACGGTCCCGCCAACAAGAACCGGCTGTGCGTGAAGGGCCGCTTCGGCTTCGATTACATCCACCACCCGCACCGCCTGACCAAGCCGCTGATCCGCAAGGAGGGCGTGTCCAAGCACGACGTGGACATCGACCCGCTGAACCCGCTGACCCATTTCCGCGAGGCGAGCTGGGAGGAGGCCCTGGAGGTCGCCACCGCCGGCCTGCGCAAGATCCGCGACGAGCGGGGCGGCTCGGCTCTGGCCGGCTTCGGCTCGGCCAAGGGCTCCAACGAGGAGGCCTACCTGTTCCAGAAGCTGGTGCGCGTCGGCTTCGGCACCAACAACGTCGACCATTGCACCCGCCTGTGCCACGCCTCCTCGGTGGCGGCGCTGATCGAAGGCATCGGGTCGGGCGCGGTGACGGCTCCCTTCATGGCGGCCAAGGACGCCGAGGTGATCGTCGTCATCGGCTCCAACCCGACGGAGAACCACCCGGTCGCCGCGACCTTCTTCAAGAACGCGGCCAAGCGCGGCGCCAAGCTGGTCATCATGGACCCGCGCGGCCAGACGCTGCGGCGTCACGCCACCCATATGATGCAGTTCAAGCCCGGCCGCGACGTGCCCATGCTGAACGCCATGCTGAACGTCATCATCAGCGAGGGGCTGTACGACGAGCGGTATGTGGCGGAGCACACCCAGGACTTCGAGGAACTGCGCGCCCACATCGCCAAGTTCACCCCGGAGGCCATGGAGCCGGTCTGCGGCATCCCGGCGGAGCAGCTCCGCGAGGTCGCCCGCCTCTACGCCACCTCCAAGGGCTCGATCATCTTCTGGGGCATGGGCGTGTCGCAGCACATCCACGGCACCGACAACGTGCGCTGCCTGATCGCCCTGTCGCTGGTCACCGGCCAGATCGGGCGCCCCGGCACCGGCCTGCACCCGCTGCGCGGCCAGAACAACGTCCAGGGCGCCTCCGACGCCGGCCTGATCCCGATGATGTTCCCGGACTATCGCCCGGTGGACGATCCCGAGGTCCACGCCTTCTACGAGGATTTCTGGGACACCAAGCTGGACTCCAAGCGTGGCCTGACCGTCGTGGAGATCATGGACGCGATCCATGCCGGCTCGCTGCACGGCATGTACGTGATGGGCGAGAACCCGGCCATGTCCGACCCGGATGTGGAGCACGCCCGCGACGCGCTCGCCAAGCTCGACCATCTGGTGGTGCAGGACCTGTTCCTGACCGAGACGGCCAAATACGCCGACGTGGTTCTGCCCGCCTCGGCCTGGCCGGAGAAGACCGGGACGGTGACCAACACCAACCGCCAGGTCCAGCTCGGCCGCCAAGCCCTGCCGCCTCCGGGCGATGCCCGGCAGGACCTGTGGATCGTCAACGCCATGGCCCGCGGCCTGGGTCTGGACTGGACCTACGAGCATCCGCGCGACGTGTTCCGGGAGATGAAGGGGGCGATGCCGTCGCTCGACAACATCACCTGGGAGCGGCTGGAGCGCGAGCGTTCGGTCACCTACCCCAGCCTGTCCGCGGACGATCCGGGCCAGGAGATCGTCTTCGGCGACGGCTTCCCCACGGCCACCGGCCGCGGGCGTCTGGTCCCCGCCGACGTGATCCCGCCGGCCGAGGAGCCGGACGCCGAGTTCCCGATGGTCCTGACCACCGGGCGCCAGCTGGAGCATTGGCACACCGGGTCGATGACCCGGCGCGCCCAGGTTCTGGATGATCTGGAGCCGGAGGCCGTGGCCTACATGAGCCCGGCGGACCTGCGGCGGATGGGCGCCAAGGGCGGCGACCGCATGAAGGTCACCACCCGGCGCGGCACCATCGAGCTGAAGGCGCGGTCGGACTACAACGTCCCGTCCGGGCTGGTGTTCGTGCCCTTCTGCTACGCCGAGGCGGCGGCCAACGTGCTGACCAACCCGAAGCTGGACCCCTACGGGAAGATTCCCGAGTTCAAGTTCGCCGCGGCCCGCATCGAGCCGGCGGCATAGCCAACCGGCGGCCCCCGCTCCCCGCAAGGGAGAACCCGGGGGCCGCCACACCCGAGGACGGCAACGGCGCGATGCAACAGCGCCGGACGATTTCGAGAGGGATGGAGCGATGAAGACGCAAGCGCTGATGATGGCACCCCCGGCCCCGCGGGCCGAAGGCCGCGCGGAAACCGTGGACCGTGCGGCGAAGGGCAATCTCGTTCAGTCGCTGTCGCGGGCGCTGAGCATCATGACCATCCTCGGCCAGTCGGACAGCCCGATGAGCCTGACCGCGGTGGCCGAAGCGGCGCATCTCTCGCCGTCCACGGCGCACCGTCTGCTGACCACCCTGCAGGAGGAGCGTTACGTGCGCTTCGACCAGGGCAAGCGCGGCTGGGCGGTCGGGGTGCAGGCCTACATGACCGGCACCGGCTTCCTGAAGACGCGCAGCCTGCTCGACGTCGCCCGTCCGCGCATGCGCCGGCTGATGGAGGAGACCAGCGAGGTCGTGAATCTGGCGATCGAGGAGAACGGCGAGGCGATCTATCTGCACCGCGTCGGCGGTCCGCGCGTCGCCCAGGCGGCGCTGCCCGTTACCGACCGGACGCTGCTGCACTGTTCCGCGGTGGGCAAGGCGCTGCTCGCCGGCATGCCCGACACGCGGGTGCAGAGCATCGTGACCCAGCGCGGCATGCGCCAGTTCACCCGGACCACCGTGTCGTCGATCCCGGCGCTGCACCGGGAGCTGATCCTGACCCGCGACCGCGGCTACGCCGTGGACCAGGAGGAACGGGTCAGCGGCCTGCACTGCGTCGCCGCGGCGATCTACGACGAGCAGGCCCGTGTCATCGGCGCCCTGTCTCTGTCGAGCACCAACCGGCGCCTGGACGACGCCCGCGTCGTGGCCTTCGGCGAGATGGTCAAGCGCACCGCCGCGGCGGTGACCGCCGAGATCGGCGGGCGTTTCCCCACCTGATCCCTGGGCCTGATCCCTGGGCCTGATCCGGAACACCCTTACGGAATTCGAATTCGCGCCGGCCGGGAGGCGCGATCCGCCCTGATCCGCAAATCCTTCGGATTGGGTCGAGGCGGCTGTTACCCCGGTTTTCCTTCCTGTCACGTAGTGCTGCCCTGAAGAAACTGACCGCGCCCGCAACGGCGCGGTCTTTTTTCGGCAAAATACTTTGTTTCCGCAATGTGGAAACATACGATTCCTTGTTGCGCGATGGCGGAGACTCGGGCATCATTCTTCTTACACAGGGTTCATCACCCTTTGTATCGGGCGGGTTGTTGCTCCGCATTTTATGCGAGCCTCTCGGATACTGGCCGTGCTGGAAACAGCACGGCCTTTTTATTGCCGGGACGGCGCCGGACGGGGAGGCCATGCTGCAGTGCGGCAAAACAGCGCGGATGTCACCGCGGATCGAGCAGGCGCGGGCCGGGACCGTCCTCCGACAGTTCGTCCCAGGGGTTGCGCAGCGGGCATTCGCCGAGCGACAGGCAGCCGCAGCCGATGCACCCCTCCAGCCCGTCGCGCAGCTTGGTGAGCACAGCGATGCGCTCGTCCAGGTCCGCTTTCCAGGCCGCGGACAAGCGTTTCCAATCCTCTGCGGTGGGGGTGCGGCCATCCGGCAGGGTCTTCAGCGCCTGCGCGATGGTCGCCAGGGGAACGCCCAAGCGCTGGGCAACCTTGATGATGGCGATGCGCCGGAGCACGTCGCGGGGGAAGCGGCGCTGGTTGCCACTGCTCCGCCAGCTCGCGATCAGCCCCTTTGATTCGTAGAAGTGGATGGTGGACACTGCCACACCGGAGCGTTCCGCGACCTCGCCCACGGAAAGGTCCTTGTCCATGTCGGCGGGATCGATAATCGCCATCGCCGGGCCTCCCCTGGGGTTCGGAACCTCCTGACCTCAAGTGAAGTTGAGGTCATATCGAGAGAGAGTCAACAGCGCGCCGCATCGAGGGTAGCCGATGATTTCACCAACCTCCGTCGACTGGACTTCGCTCAACACCCTGCGCGCCACGCCGGGGCCGGAGGTGACGGCTCTGCCGGCCTCGTTCCTGACGATCACCAAGGCGGCGAACCTGAAGCCGGCCATCGTCCGCCCGGTGCTGGACGGGCTGCTGCGCCAGGGCTTCGTGCGCGAGTACGAGACCCAGTACGGCAAGGCCTACGCCCGCACGCCGGAGGGCAACCAGCGCATCCGTGAAGTGAGGGAGTGGCTGCGCTGAAAGCGCCCTCTCTCCCTGGAGAGAGCGGACCCTGGAGAGAGCGGGGCGCCGGGCGCACAAAAAGGAACGGCGCCCCTTTTGGGGGCGCCGTCTTCGCGAGGTGTGCCGTCAGACTGTCGGGAAGCGATCAGACAACCTTGTTGGCGTGCAGCTCGGCGATCTGCTGCGGGGTGTAGCCGAGGCTGGCCAGAACCTCGTCGGAGTGCTCGCCGAGCAGCGGCGATCCCGTCACTTCGACGGTCATGTCGGAGAACTTGATCGGGCTGCCGACGGTCAGGTACTTGCCGCGCGCCTTATGATCGACCTCGACGATCGTGCCGCTCTTGCGGAGCGACGGGCATTCGGCGATTTCCTTCATGGTCAGCACCGGGGCGCACGGGATGTCGAACTTGCGCAGGATGTCGACCGCCTCGTACTTCGTCTTATCGGCCAGCCAGCCTTCGATGAAGGCGAAGATGTCGAAGATCTTGTCCTGACGCGCCTGAGCGGTGTTGTAGGCCGGATCGTCGATCCACTCCGGCTTGCCGAGAGCCTTACAAATCGGCGCCCAGGCATGGCCCTGGATGGTGAAGTAGATGTAGGCGTTCGGATCGGTCTCGGCGCCCTTGCACTTCAGCACCCAGCCCGGCTGGCCGCCACCACCGGCGTTGCCGCCACGCGGAACCACGTCGGAGAACTCGCCGTGCGGATACTGCGGGTACTCTTCCAGGTAGCCGACGCGGTCGAGGCGCTGCTGGTCGCGCAGCTTGACGCGGCAGAGGTTGATCACCGAGTCCTGCATCGACACGGCGACCTTCTGGCCCTTGCCGGTCTTCGAACGGCCCATGAGGGCGGTCAGGATGCCGATGGCGAGGTGCATGCCGGTGTTGCTGTCGCCGAGAGCGGCGGCGCTGACGGTCGGCGGGCCATCCCAGAAACCGGTGGTCGAAGCCGCACCGCCGGCGCACTGGGCGACGTTCTCGTAGACCTTCAGGTCCTCGTAATGGTGACCGTCGCTGAAGCCCTTCACCGAGGCGACGATCATGCCCGGGTTCAGCTCGTTGATGCGCTCCCAGGTGAAGCCCATGCGGTCGAGCGCGCCCGGCCCGAAGTTCTCCACGAGGACGTCGGACTCCTTGATCAGCTTCTCAAGGATTTCCTTGCCCTGCGGGGTCTTGGTGTCCAGCGTCAGCGAGCGCTTGTTGCTGTTCAGCATCGTGAAGTAGAGCGCGTCCGCTTCGGGAATGTCACGGAGCTGGTTGCGGGTGACGTCGCCGGAACCCGGCCGCTCCACCTTGATGACGTCCGCGCCGTACCAGGCGAGGAGCTGCGTGCAGGCCGGGCCAGCCTGAACGTGGGTGAAGTCGATGATCTTGATTCCTTCGAGCGGCTTGCTCATGGCTCGTTTACTCCCTCTCACTTATTGCGATGCCGTTGTTGAGCACTGGACAACACGGACAAACTGGCGGGATGGGTTGTGGGTTACTGGCTTGCGGACTCCAACTCCGACAGGCGTCGGCGGAGCTTGCGCTCCTCGGCCCAGCGGCTGCTCTCGTCGCGGATGATGGCGACGATTCCGGTCACCGTGCCGTCCGGCGCGGTCAGCAGGGCGACCGTGAAGGCGATGGACAGGGCGTGCCCGTCCTTGTGCAGGGCCGGGACGCGCAGCACGTCGCTGCCGTAGCGCGTCTGGCCCGTGCGCATGGTGTTGGCGTAGCCGTCCCAATGGCGCTGGCGCTGGCGTTCCGGGATGATGATGTCGAGCGATTGCCCCAGCGCTTCGCCTTCCGCGAAGCCGAACATCCGCTCGGCCGCCGGATTCCACAGAGTGATGGCGCCCTGCGCGTCGGACACGACGATCGCGTCCCCGGCGGCCATGACCAGCTGTGCGAAATCGACTGTTGCGCTCATGAAAGCATTCGCTCCGACACCGGACCCGAAACCTTCCGGCACCGTCATGTTTTCTTCAAAACACGCCCGCGCCGTTGGTTTTGCACTTCGTTTCCGAAGCGCGATGGGATGTGAGATACCGTATACCAGATGCGAAATGCCTGGCAAGCCCTTTTGTGCGTTAGGCGAACTAATCGCGCTCCGGACCTTTCGCGGCAAATGCCGCAGAGTGGAACCGGAGAGTGGAGGGGGCGCCTCGCTGTGCGCGTTTCGGTCGGCACGGATGGGGCGCCGGGCGCACGCTCGTCCCCGTTGAACCGGTGTGCGGGGTGTATGTCAAAAGTGGCCGTCCGGTTTTCGGTGTGCCAAGATGACCGACCGTCCCTGATTCGGGGCGGCGGCTCGAACAGGGTAGGGGCATGACGGGGCGTTTCAGAACCAAGATCATCATCGGCATGACCGCTGTCCTGGCCGTGGGAGCGGCGGCGGTCACCTCCGTTTCCCTGTTCCTGTCGCGCGACGCCGCGGAGCGGGCGGTCACGTCCCTGGTGGCCGAAACAGCCGACCACCACGGCGCGCGGGTCGCCGCCGACATTTCCGCCGCCCTTGCCGACGCCCGTTCCGCCGCCGCGCTGGTGGAGGTGGAGCGCTCCACCGGCGCTCCGCGCCGGGAGACCGTCAACCGCTACCTCAACCGCCTGATGGCGGTCGGCCCGCTCTACGCCGGGGTGTGGGTGGACATGGCCGACGACGGGTTCGACGGGCGCGACCGCGAAGTCGCCGGGATGGAACGCGCCGGCGAGATTCTGGGGCTGCCCGGCACGGGGCGGATGAGCCTGCTGTGGCTGCCCGGCCCCAAGGCCGACGACAGCGAGGGCTATCCCTTCTCCGACGTGAAGGAGAAGGAATATTATCGGGCCGCCGCCGCGGCCGGGAAGCCGGTGCTGACCGAACCCTATCTGGACGACCTGACCAAGGCGCTGATGACCAGCGCCGCCGCACCGGTGAAGGACGGCGACCGGGTGATCGGCGTCGCCGGCGTCGACCTGACGCTGAGCGGGCTGACCGATCTGGTCCGTCGGGTAAAGCCCTATGGCGACGGCCACGCGGCGGTGCTCACCGGCACCGGGGTCTATGTGGCCCATCCCGACGCCGGCCGCCTGTCCCATCCCGCCGACGATCTGCCGGAGGAGGCGCGGCGCGCCATCGCCGAGGGGCGGTCGTACGACGGCGTTGTCACGCTCGGCGGCGCCCCCCATTACCTGCGCTTGTCGCCGGTGCGCTTCAGCGGGGCGGACGGGGCGTGGTCATTCCTGGTCGCGGCACCGCAGGCCAGCGTGATGGCCGACGCCAACCGGCTGACCCTGCTGACCGTTCTGGTCGGGGCGGGCTGCATCCTGCTCGGCGGGCTGGTGGCGTGGCGGGTGGGCGACGGCATCGCCCGGCCGATCGCCGGGCTGACCGTCACCATGGACCGGCTGGCCACGGGCGATCTGGACGCGGCCATCCCCGGCGCCGACCGCAAGGACGAGGCGGGCGCCATGGCCCGCGCGGTCGGGGTGTTCAAGCAGGGGCTGGTGCAGGCCCGCGATCTGGGACGCCAGCAGGAGGCGGAATGGCGCGCCAAGGAAGCGCGGACCGCCGCCCTGCTCGACCTGCAAAACGGGTTCGAGGAGCGGGCGGGCGGCCTGACCGGGGCGTTGGCCTCGGCTGCGCAGCAGCTCGAATCCACCGCGCGCGCGCTCACCGGCATCGCCGAGCAGACCCATGGGCGGTCGGAACAGATGACGCTCTCCGCCCATTCCGCCGCGGACAACGTGCAGACCGCCGCCGCCGCGACCGAGGAGCTGTCGGCCTCGGTGGAGGAGATCGGGCAGCAGGTGGGCGAGTCCGCCCGCATCGCCGAGGCGGCGGTGGCCGACGTGAAGCGCGCCGACTCGGCGGTCGTCGTGCTGGCCGACAGCGCGGAGCGGATCGGCGCCGTCGTTGGGCTGATCAACGACATCGCCGGCCAGACCAACCTGCTGGCGCTCAACGCCACCATCGAGGCGGCCCGCGCGGGCGAGGCCGGAAAGGGCTTCGCCGTGGTCGCTGGAGAGGTCAAGAGCCTGGCGAACCAGACCGCCCGCGCGACCGAGGACATCGTCGGCCAGATCAAGGGCATCCGCGACGCGACGGGCGAGGCGGTGGAGGCGGTGCGGAGCATCAGCCAGACCATCGCCCAGGTCAGCCGCATCGCGTCCGGCATCGCGGCGGCGGTGGACCAGCAGTCCGCCGCCACCCGCGACATCGCCCGCAGCGTCCTGCAGGCCGCCGACGGCGCCCGCGAGGTCAGCGGCGGCATGGGCGAGATCCGGGCCGGAGCGGGTGACACGGGCGCCGCCGCCGACCAGCTCCTCGCCGCCGCCGCCGGGGTGGCCGGTCAGTCCAAGGAGCTGGCCCGCGAGATCGACCGCTTCATCGCCGGCGTTCACAAGGCGTGATCCGCGGGGGCGGCCGCGCGCCGGACGTTACGTCGCCCGCGCCGTGGGCAGGGTGAAGGACACCGACTCCGGGCGGCCCGGCAGGGAGAGCTGGGCCTCCACCGGGGCGCAGCGGCTGACCACGGCGCCACGGCGCAGGACGAACAGGCGGGTGGCGCGGGTTCGGATCGCCTCCACCGGGTCGGCGGCCTGGAGCACCACCAGATCGGCGTGGCAGCCCACCTCCAGCCCGTAGCCGTCGAGGTGCAGCAGCCGGGCCGGAGCCTCCGTCACCGCGCGGAAGCAGGCGAGCATCCCGTCATAACCGGTCATCTGCCCGACATGCAGGCCCATGTGCGCGACCTCCAGCATGTCGCCGGAGCCGAGCGGGTACCAGGGGTCCATCACGCAGTCGTGGCCCAGCGCCACCGTCAGGCCGGCGCCCATCAGCTCCGGCACGCGGGTCATGCCGCGACGCTTGGGATACGTGTCGTGGCGGCCCTGGAGCGTGATGTTGATAAGCGGGTTGGCGATGACGCCGAGGTCGGCCTCGACCATCAGCGGGATCAGCTTGGAGACGTAGTAGTTGTCCATGGAATGCATGGAGGTGAGGTGCGAGCCGGTCACCCGGCCCTGCATCCCCAGCCGCTGCGTCTCGTAGGCCAGCGTCTCGACATGGCGGGACAGCGGGTCGTCCGACTCGTCGCAATGCATGTCCACCAGCAGCCCGCGCTTCGCCGCGATCTCGCAGAGGAGCTTCACGGAGGCCGCGCCGTCGGCCATCGTCCGCTCGAAATGCGGGATGCCGCCAACCACGTCCACGCCCATGTCGAGCGCGCGCTTCAGCAGATCCACGGCGCCGGGGGAGCGCAGGACGCCGTCCTGAGGGAAGGCGACGAGTTGCAGGTCGAGGTAGGGGGCGACCCGCCGCTTGACCTCCAGCAGCGATTCCACGGCCAGCAGGCGCGGGTCGCAAATGTCCACATGGCTGCGGATCGCCAGCAGGCCGCGCGCCACCGCCCAGTCGCAATAGGCCAGCGCCCGCTCGACGATGGCGTCCTGGACGAGCTGCGGCTTCAGCTCGCCCCACAGCGCGATGCCCTCCAGCAGCGTGCCGGAGCGGTTGACCCGCGGCAGGCCGTAGCTGAGCGTGGAATCCATGTGGAAGTGCGAATCGACGAAGGGCGGCGTGACCAGCCGGCCGGTGGCGTCGATCTCCTCCCCGGCGGGACCGGGCAGATCCTTTTCCACCGCGGCGATGCGGCCCTCGCGGACGCCGATGTCCATGCCGGTGCGGCCGTCGGGCAGCGTGGCGCGGCGCAGGATCAGATCGAACATCAGCGTTCTCCTTTGCGGTACGGGATCATCAGCGCCCGCGGGTAGGAGGCGCGGCGCGCCACCAGCACCAGCGCCAGGATGCTCAACAGGTAGGGCATCATCAGGAACAGCTGGTAGGGCAGGACGCCCCCTGCCACCTGCTGAAGCCTCAATTGCAGCGCGTCGAAGGCGGCGAACAGCACCGCGCCCAGCAGCGCCTTGCCGGGCCGCCAGGAGGCGAAGACGACCAGCGCGATGCAGATCCAGCCGCGCCCGTTGACCATGTTGAAGAAGAAGGCGTTGAAGGCCGACAGGGTGAGGAAGGCCCCGGCCAGCGCCATCAGCGCGCTTCCCGCGACCACCGCGCCGATGCGCACCGCGGTGACGCTCAGGCCCTGGGCCTCCGCCGCCGCCGGATTCTCGCCGACCATCCGCACCGCCAGCCCGACCGGCGTGCGGTAGAGGACGTAGGCGACCACGGCGACGAGGATCAGCGCCATGTAGGTCATCGGCGTCTGGGCCAACGCGCCGGGCAGGGCCAGCGGCTGGAACGGCTCGATGGTCGGCGGGGTGCTCGCCTGCGGCAGGACGAGGCGGTAGACGAAGTAGGACAGGCTGGTGCCGAGCAGCGTCACGCCGATGCCCGCCACATGCTGCGACAGGCCCAGTGGCACCGTCAGGGTGGCGTGCAGCAGCCCCATCAGCCCGCCGCAGAGTGCGGCCACCAGCACGCCGGTCCACAGGTCGGCCCCCTGGTAGACGGCCATCCAGCCGGCCATGGCGCCCATCGTCATGATGCCCTCGATCCCGAGGTTCAGCACGCCCGCCCGCTCGCACAGAAGCTCGCCCAGCGTGCCGAGGATGTAGGGGGTGGCGATGCGCAGCACCGCCGTCCAGAAGGCGGCGGAGACGAGGATGTCGAGGATCGTTTGAAACAGCTCCATGGCGCTCACCCCCGCCGCAGCCGGTAGCGCGTCAGCAGCCCGGCGACCAGCATGCACAGCAGGCTGGTGGCGACGAGCACGTCGGCGATGTAGTTGGGAACCGGCATGGCGCGGCTCATGGCGTCGGCGCCGACGAAGATGCCGGCGATGAAGACCGCCGCACCGACCACGCCCACGGGGTGAAGCTGCGCCAGCATGGCGACGACGATGCCGCTGTAGCCGAAGCCCGGCGACAGGTCGAGCGTCAGGTAGCCCTTCAGCCCGCAGACCTCGATCACCCCGGCCAGCCCGGCCAGCCCGCCGGACAGCAGGGCGGTGCGCAGCATGACGCGGGTCACCGGCATGCCGGCGAAGGCCGCGGCGCGCGGGTTGGCGCCGACCGCCCGGTTCTCATAGCCCCAGATGCTCCGGGTGTCGATCAGCCAGAGCAGGGCCGACAGGCCCAGCGCGACCAGCAGGCCGGTGTGCAGCCGCGTGCGCTCGACCAGCTTGGGCAGCTCGGCGGCCTCGACGACCGGGGCGGATTGCGGCCAGCCCATGCCCATGGGGTCCTTCAACGCGCCCTCCAGCAGCATGGAGACGAGCAGCAGGACGATGAAGTTCAGCAGCAGCGTCGTCACCACCTCGTCCACGCCGAAGCGCACCTTCAGCACGGCGGGGCCGAGCAGCGTGGCGCCCCCGGCGGCAGCCCCGGCGATCATCACGGTCGGCAGCAGCAGCCAGGCCGGCAGGTCAAGCATCCCGCCACCCAGCACGACGGCGGCGAGCGCGCCCATGTAGAGCTGCCCCTCCGCGCCGATGTTCCACAGCTTGGCGCGGAAGGCGACGGCGGCGGCGAGGCCGGTGAGGATCAGCGGGGTGGCGCGGGTCAGCGTCTCGGTCAGGGCGAAGCGGGAGCCGGCGGCCCCCTCCAGCAGCAGGCCGTAGGCGCGCAGCACCGGCGCGCCGGTCCAGGCGACCAGCAGCGCGCAGAGCGCCAGCGCCGCCGCCACCGCCGCCACGGGCGCCAGCAGGCGGGCGGCCAGCGGGGTATGCTCTCGCGGTTCAAGCCGCATCGACAATCTCCGGCAAAATCTCCCAATGCCCGGCCATCAGCAGGCCGAGCTGGCGGACCGACACGCGGCCGTGGGGCAGAACGGGGGTGAGGCGCCCGTGATAGGCGACGGCGATGCCGTCGGCCAGCGCCAGGATCTCGTCCAGATCCTCGGAGATCACCAGCACCCCGGCCCCGGCGGCGCGGGCCTCCAGCAGCCGCCCGTGGACGTAGGACACCGCGCCCACGTCCAGGCCGCGGGTCGGCTGGCTCGCCAGGATCAGGTCCGGCCCGTGGGCCAGGGTGCGGCCCAGGATCAGCTTCTGCATGTTGCCGCCGGACAGCAGCTGCGTGCGGGCGTCCGGTCCCGGGCAGCGCACGTCGAACGCCTTGATCACCTCCTCGGCGTAGGCGCGGGCGGCCCCCCGACGGATCAGGCCGAAGCGCTGGAAGGCGGGGTCGTGGTAGCGCTCGGCGATCAGGTTCTCCCACACCGCCATGGCGCCGACGAGACCGGCGGCGTGGCGGTCCTCCGGGATGCGGGCAACGCCCCGCCGGACCATCTCCGCCGGGCTGGCGTTGCCGGCGGCTTCGCCCTTCAGCGCCATGGTGCCGGAGTCGGGGTGAATCAGGCCGCTGACCAGCTCGGCCAGCGCGGTCTGGCCGTTGCCCGACACGCCGGCGATGCCGACGATCTGGCGGCGGCGCACGGTCAGGTCCACGCCGTCGAGCAGCGGGCGCCCGTGGCCGGAGGCGACGGTGACGCCCGTGAGCGTCAGCACCGGCTCACCCGGCTCCAGCGGGGTGGGGGTGGGCGGCTTCAGGGCGCGGCCGACCATCAGCTCGGCCAGCTCCTCGCGGTCGGTCTCGGCGGTCCTGCGGGTGGCGACGAGGCGACCGCCGCGCAGCACGGCGACGGTGTCGCTGGCCGCGAAGACCTCGTTCATCTTGTGGCTGATGAAGACCACCGCCAGACCATCGGCGGTCAGGAGGCGCAGCGTGTCGAACAGGCTGGCCGATTCCTGCGGGGTCAGCACCGCGGTCGGCTCGTCCAGGATCAGGACGCGGGCGTCGCGGTAGAGCGCCTTCAGGATTTCGGCCCGCTGCCGCTCGCCCACCGACAGGTCGCCGACCAGCGCGTCGGGCCGCACCTCCAGCCCGAAGCGGCGGGCGAGGTCGAGCAGCTTGGCCTTGGCGGCGGCGCGGTCGGAGCGCGGGCGCCACAGCGACTCCGTGCCCACGGCGATGTTGTCGAGCACCGACAGGTTGTCGGCCAGCGTGAAATGCTGGTGGACCATGCCGATCCCGGCGGCCAGCGCCGCGCGTGGGGAGCCGGGGGGAAGTGGCTGGCCGAACGCCTCAATGGTTCCTTCATCGGCCACGTAATGACCGAACAGGATGTTCATCAGGGTCGTCTTGCCGGCGCCGTTCTCGCCCAGCAGGGCCAGCACCTCGCCCTTGTGGAGCGTCAGCGAGATGGAATCGTTGGCGACGAGCGGCCCGAACCGCTTCGTGATGCCGGAGAGGCGGAGGACGATGGGGGGTGATGTCATGGATGTCCGCGGGGTGCCGGGGAGGCGAAGTGACGTTCCCTCTCCCGTCCCGGGAGAGGGTGCCTGCGAAGCGGGCGGGTGAGGGTCGAGCGAGAATCAAAGCGCTGATTCTTGGCGGTACCCTCACCCTCCCGCGCGTTGCGCGGGCCCCTCCCTCTCCCGGGGCGGGAGAGGGACTGAAATTAGAAAGAGGGGATCACATCGTCGATTTGGGCTCGTTGTCGTTCACCTTCACGGTGAACTTGCCGTCGAGGATCTCCTGCTCGCGGGCCTTCACCTTGGTCATCACCTCGGCGGGAACCTTGCCCTCGAAGGTGCCGAGCGGGGCGAGGCTGGAGCCCTTGTGGACCATCTGGCTGTAGGGGCCGTAATCCTCGGCCTTGTAGCTGCCGGCCTTCACGGCGGCGATGGCGCGGTCGACCGACGGCTCCATGTGCCAGAGCGCGCTGGCGACCACGGTCTCCGGATACTGCGGCTGGGTGTTGATGACGTTTCCGATGGCCAGGACCTTGCGCTCCTTGGCGGCGTCGGACACGCCGAAGCGCTCGGCGTACATCACGTCGGCGCCGCGGTCGATCATGGCGAAGGCGGCTTCCTTGGCCTTCGGCGGGTCGAACCAGGAGCCGATGAAGCTGACCATGAACTTCACGTTCGGGTTCACCTCCTTGGCGCCCTCCATGAAGGCGTTCATCAGGCGGTTGACCTCCGGGATCGGGTAGCCGCCGACCATGCCGATGACGTTCGACTTGGACACCGCACCCGCGATCATGCCGGTCAGATAGGCCGGCTCCTGGATGTAGTTGTCGAAGACCGAGAAGTTCGGTTCCTGCGGCTTGAAGCTGGAGCCCATGACGAAGGCGGTCTTGGGATAGTCCTTCGCGACGGCGCGGGCCGCGCGCTCGACGCCGAAGACTTCGCCGAAGACGAGCTGCTGGCCGCCCTCGGCGTACTGGCGCATCACGCGCTCATAATCGGTGTTGGCGACCGACTCGGCCCAGACATACTCGATCTCGCCGCGGGCCTCGGCGGCCTTCAGGGCGGTGTGGATGCGGCTGACCCACTGCTGTTCGATCGGCACGGTGTAGATGCCGGCGACCTTGACCTTCGACTGGGCCCAGGCGGGCAGAGCCATCGCCGCGACGGCGACCGCCGCGGCACCGCACAGGATGGCGCGCCGCGCCACGCCGAATACGTTCCCCCCAATCACATTCCCCATGGAAAACCCCCTCCGTCTGCTTTGCTGTTTCAGCTCAGAAATGCAGCAGAGGCGTTGCAACGGCAATGCCATTCCGTGCGCGTCAGCCCTGCTGCGGCTCTCACGGGTCGGCAGGGTGGCATGTGACCAAAAGGGCGGCAACGATTCTCAGCGGGTGCCGTAAAGCCGGTCGCCCGCGTCGCCCAGGCCGGGCAGGATGTAGCCGTTCTCGTCCAGCCGCTCGTCCACCGCGGCGGTGAAGACGGGCACGTCGGGGTGCGCGTCGTGGAAGGTGCGCAAGCCCTCCGGGGCGGCCACCAGCACCGCCAGCTTGATCGAGGCGGCACCCGCGTCCTTCAGCCGGTGCACCGCCGCGACCGCCGTGTGGCCGGTGGCGAGCATGGGATCGACCAGGATGACCAGCCGCTCCTCGATGTCCTCCGGCACCTTGAAGAAATACTCGACGGGGGTCAGCGTTTCCTGGTCGCGGTAGAGGCCGATGTGCCCGATGCGGGCCGACGGCAGCAGCGTGCGCATGCCGTCGAGCAGCCCTTGCCCGGCCCGCAGGATGGAGACGAGGCACAGCTTCTTGCCGGTCAGCAGCGGCGCGTCGACGGTTGCCAGCGGCGTCTCCACCGGGCGGTCCTCCAGGGGAAGGTCGCGCGTCAGCTCGTAGCCCATGAGCTGCGACACCTCCCGCATCACCTCGTGGAACCGGGCGGTGGGGGTCTCCCGCCGCCGCAGAAGGGTCAGCTTGTGCTGGACCAGAGGATGGTCGATGACCGTCAACGTCGGGATGGGCAGCGTCGGGTTGGGCATGGGCGACCCTTCGGGTGGTTGGCGTCACATCAGAAGACGGTTCCGTCGCTGCGGATGCGGATCGGCGGGCCGCCGCCGGGGCGGCGCTCGCGGGCGATCCGGCGGCCGGCGGTCCAGGTCCCGCCCTGGAGAACCTTGGCGAGCGGAAAGCTCTGCGCGGGCACGCCCAGCCGGGCGCGCACCTCGTCGGCGAGGCGGTCGAGCAGGGCGACGGTCAGGGCGCGCCATTCCACCACCGCCTCGTCCCCCACCTCCAACTCGTCGGCGAGGAGGCGCGGGTCCTTCGGCACCAGCACACCCGTGTCCACCAGCAGCCCGCCGTTGCGGTATTCCGGCAGGCCGGTCAGCCGGTCCAGCCCGGTGACGGCGATTCCCGCCCCCTCCAGCGGCTCGACCAGCGAGTAGCTGAGCCATTGCGACAGCTTGTGGAAAGGGACGAGGCCGACCGCCGCATGGCTCCAGGTATCGCCGAGATTGACGCCGCCGCGCTCGATCCGGCCCGGCCAGATCGGCCCCAGCCCGCGCAGCACCGCGTCGAGAATAGCGATGGCGGGAAGCGTGCCGTCCACGGCCCGCGCCTTCAGCGCGTCGTAGAGGTTGCCGACCCGCCCCGGCCGTCCGAACAGGTCGGGTGCGGCGGCCAGCGCGCTTCCCAGACGGCGGAGAAGCGCCGCACGCCCTTCCAGCCCGACCAGCGGGTTGTCAGGCCCGGCCTGGAAGCCGCGGGTGAGCGTTTCCTCGGTCATCGCGCAGAGGGCCGCCGCGTCGGCGCGCAGGTAAGCCCCGACCGGGTCGTTGGCGAAGCCGCCCGCGCGGAACAGGTCGAAGCTGGCGATGGCCAGTCCTTCGGAGCGCGCCAGCACGATCCCCGCCGCGTCGCGGTAGCGCCAGCGGTCGCCGGCCCCGGCGTCGAGCAGAACGCTGGTCACCGCGAGGTCGAAGCGGATGCGTGCGATCTCGTCGGCGTCCGGGATGTCCAGCCGGGCCTCCAGCGCCTTCCAGCGATCCACGCCCTCCACGACGAAATGCCGCCAGCGGCTGTGGTAGGGGACGTCCAGGTCCGGGTAGGACTCCCGCGTCACCGCGGCGACCAGGGCGGCGGCCTCACCCATCCGCTCCGGGCGAAACTCGAAATGGGCGAGATCGCCGCGCTCGGCCTTCGCCAGGATCGCGTGGGCGCGCTGGCGCACCGCATCGGCGGAGAGCAGCCACCCCACATCATTGTCGCCGACGCCGCTCAATCGGTCAGCCCCCGGCCCTTGGCGACAGTCAGCTCCTCCGCGGTCGGCACGGCGGGGGTGAAGTAGCCGGCGGCCTTCTTGGCGTCCATCTCCACCTTGGCGTCGTCGGGGATCAACTCCTCGGGGATCGGGATCTGCTCGACGATCTCGATGCCGGCGCGGCGGATGGCGTCGGACTTCATGTTGCTCATCGACACCATGCGGTCGATGCGGGTGACGCCCAGCCAGTGGAAGACGTCGGGCATCAGCTCCTGGAAGCGCATGTCCTGAACGCCGGCCACGCACTCCGTCCGCTCGAAATAGGCCTCGGCCCGGTCGCCGCCGGGCTGGCGCTTGCGCGCGTTGTAGACCAGGAATTTGGTCACCTCGCCCAGCGCACGCCCTTCCTTGCGGTTGTAGATGACCAGGCCGGCGCCGTTCTCCTGGGCGGTGCGGATGCACTCCTCGACGCCGTGGGTCAGGTAAGGGCGGCAGGTGCAGATGTCGGAGCCGAAGACGTCCGACCCGTTGCACTCGTCATGGACCCGGCAGGCGACCTTGCGCGCCGGGTCGGTCAGCGCCGCCACGTCGCCCAGGATGTAGACGGTCAGCCCGTTGATCGGCGGCAGGAAGACCTTCAGGTCGGGGCGGGTCACCAGCTCCGGGAACATGCTGCCGGTGTGCTCGAACAGGCCGCGGCGCAGCGCGCTCTCGGTGATGCCGAAGCGCTTGGCGATGCCGGGCAGGAACCACACCGGCTCGATGGCGACCTTGGTCACGCGGGCGTCGCCGCTCGGCAGCAGGATCTGGCCGTCCGCCGCCAGCCGCCCGGCCCGCATGGCGTCCACCAGCTCCGGCATCTTGATGCGCGCCTTGGTCACCGCGATGGTCGGGCGGACGTCGACGCCGCGCGCCAGATGATCGCCGAAGGCCTCGCTGACCATGTGGCCGAAGGGGTCGATGGAGACGATCGTCTCCGGGTCGCCCCATTGCGGGTGCGGGCCGATGGGCTCCGCCGGGGCGGTGTTGGTCAGGTCCGGCACGTGATGGGCGCTGAGCTGCCCCGCCGCGACGGCGAGCGCCCGGTAGACGGCGTAGCTGCCGGCGTGGGCGCCGATGGCGTTGCGCTGCGCCGGATCGGAGAGGGATGCGACGACCGGACCGCGCTCCGCGGCGGTGGGGGCGCCCCAATGGACCGGGGTGTAGCGCGGCTTGGCGCCGCCGGTCGGGTGCGAGGCGAGAACGATGTGACGTTGCGGCTGGTTGCGGCGGCTTTCCATACGGACGCTCCCGATGCCATTCACCATGCGGCAGTGTGACACAGTTTCGGCGTCTGCGAACACCAAATCGAATGGCCGCAACCTCTGACGTTCGTTCGGTTTTCGACCCGCCATTTCCGCCGGGGGGCACCACCTTCGGGGAATAAGGGGTGCCCGAAATTTGTCCCAGCGCGGATGGTTGGAGCCAGAGCTTGGGCACACGATCTGCTGTTAGGATCGGGTCAACCGATCGCAGAAAAAGGATGCAGGGAATGTCCGTCCACTCAGGCGCGGGCCATTCAGGCAATGGTGGAATTGGCAGGCGTGGTTGGGGCGTGGCGCTGGGAAGCCTGGTGCTGACCGTCGCGCTGGCCACCCCGGCGCTGGCCGACGACCACAAGCATTGGCGCAAGCACAAGCACAAGCACCACCACCATGGCCACGGCCCCGTGGTGATCTACGAGCCGCCTCCGCCGGTCGTGGTGATGCGCCGTCCGCCGCCCGTCTACTACGCCCCGGCACCGCGCGTGGTCTACGCACCACCCCCGCCGGTCTATTACGCGCCCGCCCCGGGCCTCAGCGTCCAGATGAACATCCCGCTGCGCTGAGCCTCTTGTCCTGCGGAAGGCGGGCCCCGGATGGGGGCGCCTTCACCGCAGGACCGTCAGCGCAGGACGCGGCACGGGTCCACGATCAGCATGTCCACCGGCTCGTCCTCGCCCTTGGCGGGCATGTCCTCGTGCTTGGGGATCAGCAGGCAGCGCCCGTCCTGAAGCAGGACGGCCTTGACCCGGAACCACATCGTCTTCGGGTTGCTGCCGAAGGTGATTTCAAACGAATCGCCCGCCGCGATGCGCGCCGGCACCGGCACGTTGCCGTACTCGCGGCAGGTGTGGGTGAAGACCCAATTGCGGCACAGCTTGAAGGTGGCCGATCCGCTGGTGGTCACCAGTGACACGCTCTGCCCCACGGCGGGGGCCGGAGACGCCTGAACCGGCGCGCCGGCAAGCGCGGTTGCCGAGGCTGTCGCCAGAGCCGCCGTCCAAAGCGCCGCCACCATCCTCATGCCCGTCATCATCCACCATCCGTCGTGGCGCACAGTGTAGCACGCGCGGCTTCGCCCACGGGTTGACACTTCGGAAGGGCGGACTCCGCGCCGGCTCGCACCACGCTGTCCACACCGGGACGATGGGAGCATCCCGGATGTGAACCGGCCGGATGTGAACCGGTTGGCCTCACGCCTGTGACCAGACTGGGGCACGGGCGCCGAACGGTCCTGCGCGAGGGCGGCGGCGGTGTCCCCGGCGCGTCCCCCGCAAACCCAGGGCTGGCCTGCTGTTGCGCCGCCGCATCAGGCAATGCCCGCGGCCGGCCGCTCCTATTTGCCACAAATGGTTAATTCATTTTAAATGAATTTTTAGTATCTCGTTAACTATCTGAAGCCACCGTCTGCCCATCGAAACCGCAATGGAATAGACAAATGGCGACGACCTCCACTGGTTTGACCAAGTCCAAAATCGTCGTGAACGCCTATGGCACCTCTTCGGACGCTGTGAATCCTCACTTTCGTCTGATGATCGACGGCAAGGATGTTGGTCAGGCGTCGGTGGGCTCGGCCGAGCCGAAAGCCTATACATTCGACGTTGACGTTTCCTCTGGTCAGGCGCACAAAGTCCAGGTTGTCTACGACAACGACGATGTGAACGCCGGGTCGAACCGCGACCTTGGCATCAAGTCCATCGTCATCAACGGCCACACACTCAGCCCGACCGACGCGAGCTACGAGCGGCACGACGACTCCGGCGGGACCATGGCCGGCCAGGAAGGCCTGTGGTGGAATGGAGCGCTGAGCTTCTCCACCCCGGCGTCGCTCTACGGCGCCACGCCCGACACGGCCACCTCCGGCAGCACCCCCGCCGCGCCGGAGGCCGACAGCGCCGCCACGGGCGGCAGCGACGCCTCCGCCGCCACCGGCTCCTCGACCATCACCATCAACGCCCGCGGTACTGCCGCGGCGGGCCAGAACGCGCACTTCACGGTGCTGGCGGACGGCAAGGCGATCGGCGAGGGGACGGCCGGCACGGAATCGAAGGACTTCTCCTTCAAGACCGATCTTGCCGCCGGCCAAGCGCACAAGATCCAGGTCCAGTACGACAACGACGCCACGGTGAACGGCCAGGACCGCAACCTGCATGTCGGCAGCGTGACCATCAACGGCCACGAATACGTCCCGACCGACTCCGCGGTCAGCTACGACAAGGGCGCGCTCGACGGCAAGGACGTCATCAAGGGGCAGGCCGACCTGTGGTGGAACGGCACGCTGGTGGTGGAGGCCGACAAGGGCCTGTTCACCTCCGGCTCCGCTTCCGCGCCCTCCACGACCCCGAGCACGACACCGACCGCCCCGGTGACGACGCCCTCCACCGACAGCGGCGCCGGGTCCAGCGGCGGCTATCTGCACACGGAGGGCAGCCAGATCGTCGACAGCGCCGGCAACAACGTGAAGCTGACTGGCGTCAACTGGTTCGGCGCGGAGGGCTACGCCTTCGCCCCGCAGGGTCTGTGGCAGGACAGCTACAAGAACATCATGAACCAGATGCAGGACCAGGGGTTCAACACCATCCGCCTGCCCTGGTCGGACGCCATGCTGGACAACGGCCGCATGCCGACCGGCATCGACTATTCGAAGAACCCGGAGCTTCAGGGCAAGACCAGCCTCGAGGTGTTCGACAAGATCATCGAATACGCCGATCAGACCGGCATGAAGATCATCCTCGACCACCACCGCTCCGGCGACGGCGCCTCGGCCAACGAGAACGGGCTCTGGTACACCAGCCAGTATCCGGAATCGAAGATGATCGAGAACTGGAAGATGCTGGCCCAGCGCTACGCCGACAACCCGTCGGTCGTCGCCGCCGACCTGCACAACGAGCCGCACGGCCAGGCCACCTGGGGTGACGGCAACCAGGCCACGGACTGGAAGGCCGCGGCGGAGCGCATCGGCAACGCCGTCCAGTCGGTCAACCCGAACTGGCTGCTGATCGTCGAGGGCGTCGAGAACTCGTCCGAGGGCACCTACTGGTGGGGCGGCAATCTGGACGGCGTGAAGACCGACCCGGTCGACTTCAACATCGACAACAAGCTGGTCTATTCCGTCCACGACTATCCGCCGTCGATGGCCGGCTTCGGCTGGTTCAACGACCCCAGCTATCCGAACAACATGAAGGACATCTGGACGGACGCCTGGGGCTGGATCGTCCAGAAGGACATCGCGCCGGTCCTGGTCGGCGAGTTCGGCACCAAGCTTGAGACCAGCCAGGACAAGCAGTGGCTCGACGCCATGGTCAAGTACATGGACGGCGACTACAACGGCGACGGCAAGTCCGATCTGGCGGCGGGTGACCAGGGCGTCAGCTTCACCTACTGGGCCTGGAGCCCGGGTTCGGGCGACACCGGCGGCATCATGACCGACGACTGGGCGGTGAACACGGCGAAGATGAACGCCATCGAGCCGGCCTTGTTCGACGGCACGATCGCCTGATCGCACACGTGGTCCGTCGAGGAATCGCCCGGCATCGGAGGATCTCCGGTGCCGGGCTTTTCCCGTGTTCCAGCGCTGCGGTTACGCCGTGGCCGCTCCGCGCGGGCGGAACAGCGCCTCGGCCTCGGCCCGCGGGTCACGGAAGAGGCCGGCCGGCTGCCCCGGACGCCCGCCGCCGGCCAGGATGGCGACCGTCTCGGCCAGCCACAGATAGGGCCCGCTGCGTCCAGCTTCCGGAAGGCGGGACAGGTCGCGCAGATAATTGCCGACCGCCAGGGTCAGCGCCTGCTCACCCGTGGCGCCCTGCACCCGTCCGGCGGCGGCGGCGAAGCGGCGGCGTTCCTCCGCGTCCGTCTTCACTCGCTCCTCCACGGCTTTCAGAAGCGCCGCCCGGGTGCGGGGACCGTTCAGCAGGTTCAGAGCCATCACGACCGGATCGACCGGCCTCGCGGGGCGCGAGGCGGAGTCCCCCAGTGTGCGCCGCGGCTCGGCCCCGCGGCGCGTCGAATGTCCGTTCTGCATGGAATGTCTGGCTTTCTTTCCCCGGAAGGGCCGAGCAGCCCTTCAGATGGTGTAGGTTCCCTCGAACAGGTCGCCGAGCGCGAGGCGCATCAAGGACCGGGTCCGGGTGACGCGCCGATGCTCGTCGCGCGCGGTGACCATGTGACAACGCCGGCAGAGCCACCGCCGTTCCATCGCCTTCTCGGCGGACCGTTCGATCGCCGCGGCGCGGCGGCGGTACGCCCCGACGATGCTGCGCGAGGTCCGGACCCCGGCATACTCGACCACGTCCGGCCAGGGGGCTGGATCGCCTTCGTCGCTGAACCAGATCCCGTCGGGTGACAGCCAGCGGCCGTCCGGCAGGCAGCGCAACGTATGGCCGTGCGGACGCCCGCAATGCTCGCACCGCGGAGCGGCCGGGCCGGGGGGAATGGAACGGTCCTGATGTTCGGCGGGACGGTCGATGAGGCGGGCCATTCTGACCAGGGATGGTGGCTGCGAACAAAACCTAAACCGAATCTAGCGCATCGCACGGTCCGTGGGAATCCCCAACGATGGCCCGCCCGCGGTAATTCTTCGATCGCAGGTTAGGACGAAAGCCGTGTGCATCGCCGCCCCGGCACCTTACGCGGGACCCGGCCGCCGCTTTTGCAAGCCGGCGGGGCCGGTGAGAGCATTTTGCCTCTGGTTCCTGTGCGCCACTGCCTATACGCTGTCAGACAAATCGGAGCTATAGGTCATGGAAAAGGTAACAGTGCCGCAGACTTCGGCCGCGCCCGTCCCCGACAATTCCACTGGCGGTGGTGTGAAACAGCGCGTGGACTTCGAACTGAACGGGGTCCGCATCGTCGCGTTCCTGGACAGCGACCAGCCCACCCAGCCCGGCGGCATCATGTGGCCGCAGGTTGCCGAATCCTACGCCGCGGAGCAGGGGATCGGCATGAGCGACGCCCGCTGGTACAGCGTGCAGCCCTACCGCTTCGCGAACGGGCGCCCCAACGTCAACGAATACCGCCCCAACGGCCAGACCTGGAAATTCGAGACCAACCTGAACACGGCGGCGGAGATCGTCCGCCGCTTGGGCCTGGACCTCGATTCCCTGCCGCTCGACATCTGATCCCACGCAGATCCGCAGTGATGCGCGGCTGTGCGCCCGCGCATCTATAAAGTGACGCCTGGGAGTGACGTCGGACGCTGACGCGCTTGTCATGACAACGCCGGACGCTTACGCGCCCGGGGGCACCACGAAGCAGGCCATGCCCATGCCCGTCAGGCCGGCGCAGCTCTGCGCCGCGTCCTGTTGCGTCAGGCCGGTGAGCCGGGCGCGGTAGAGCGGCCCGTTCTGGGTATCCACCGTCTGCACCACCCGCTCCGTCCGGCTCAACGTGCCCGGCATGGAGCGGCGCGCCCGGTCGATGATGCGGGCGCTGTCGTCGGGCGACCGGAAAGCGCCGAGCTGGACGGTCCAGTCGCCCGCCGCGGCGACCTTTACCGGCAGCGGCGTGGCCGCAATGACCGGCGGGGGCAGGGGGGCGACCGGCGGGGCCGGCACCGGCGTCACCGGCACAACCGGTGCCGGAGCGGCGGAAATGGGCGGAGGCTGCGTGGCGGGCAGGCTGGCGACCTCCACCGTTCCGCCGGTGGCGCCACCCTCCAGGCGCGGCGACACCGACGCGATGTAGCGCCGCGTCTCGCCGGGCAGGCGGCGGTTGCCGGCCAGATAGTCGGCATAGCAGCCCGGCCCGCAATTGTAGGCGCCGAGGAAGCCCGGCGACCCGAACAGGTCGTACATCTCCCTGAGATAGGCGGTGCCCGCCAGGATATTGTCCCGCGGGTGGTAGGGGTCGGACCCCAGCCCGTGCTTGCGGCGCATCTCCGAATAGGTCACCGGCATCACCTGCATCAGGCCCATGGCGCCGGCGTGGCTGGTGATGGGGCGCCCGTTCATCATGGTGCGCCCGCCGCTCTCCTGGCGGATGACCTCGCGAATCCACTGCTCCGGCATTCCGAAGCGGCGCGAAGCCTCCGATATATGGGCGTCGATGTTGGTGTCGCGGGAGGAGGATGACGGATCGCTGGCGCACGCCGCGAGAAGGCCGGACAGAAGGGCCGCCGTCAGGAGCGATTTTCTGAAACGCACAGTGCCGTCCACCTGTTGTGACGATCGATCGGATAGCCGGTGGGGACCGGGACGGCAAGATTGCACATTTCCCTCAAATCCTGAATGGCCCTGTCTGTGACCAATGGTTCTTTGTGACGCTGGCGTTTCAGAAAAAATACGGAGCGATGAAAAAAGCACTTGCCGGGCTAATCCAACCCGCCTATAACCCGGCTCCCACGACGCCGGGGCCGCTGAGAAGCGCGACGGCGGCAAGGGATCGGCAGAAATGCCGAAGACGAGACGAAGTAAAGTCGGCCGGCGTGAAAACAAAGGCTTGACAGACCGCTTCGGATCTTCTAGATAAAGCGCCCCGACGCGCCG
>NZ_JACHYN010000035.1 GCF_014192915.1 Azospirillum sp. OGB3
GATGTCCACTTCGGCATCGACCTATCAACCTTGGCGCGGCTGATCGAGGAGGATGCGATTTGACCCCGGATCAACCCGATTTTCCGGAGAGCCGAGTTTCCTTGCTCGGCGGCGATCTTATACCAGCGCACTGCCTCCGCATCGTCCTGCGGTACGCCCCGGCCCTTCTGGTACATCCAGCCGAGCTGGGTTTGCGCCGATGCGTCGCCCTGTTCAGCAGCAAGCCGGTACCAGCGCACCGCCGCCCCGAGGTCAGCAGATATCCCCTCTCCGTTTTCGAACGCGTTGCCAAGAATAAAGGCGACTTGCGATATCCCAAACTCCGCGACACGCTCGAGCGAAGCTAGGCTTCGTTCTCCGGAATGCTTGAAAATTCTACATCTTTCCATAATTTCGTTCAGGCGCAACCGTAGTATGCGTTGCTCCTCGGCAGTAAGAGTTTGCATTCGAGGATCATTATGAGCCTCGATAATTGTCTCCATCGCTGCCTCGAACAGCTCCGCCCTGATTAGGAAGTCGAAAAGCCCTGTCGTCCCCTTGATGAAGTCAGTCTTAATCGCCGCTCGGTACCACCTGAGCGCCTCTACGAAATCTTGGCCGATACCTTTACCCGTACCATACATCCAGCCGAGGTTAGTCTGTGACACAGCGTTGCCCTGCTCGGCGGCAAGCCGGTACCAGCGCACCGCCTCGGCGTCGTCCTGCGGTACGCCCTGGCCCTGCGCATACATCGCGCCGAGGCGGGCCTGCGCAGCGGCGAGGCCCTTCTCTGCAGCCAGCCTGAACCACCGCACCGCCTCCGCATAGTCCGGGACCACCCCCCGGCCCTCCCGGTACATCACGCCTTGATTGAATTGCGCCTCAGCGCTGCCCTGTTCGGCTGCAAGTCTGTACCAGCGCACCGCCTCGGCATCGTCCTGGGGCACGCCCCGACCCTCCGAGTACATCCAGCCGAGGCTGGCCCGCGCGGTGGCATCGCCTTGCTCAGCTGCCAAGCGATACCAGCGCACTGCCTCGGCGTCGTCCTGGGACACGCCGCGGCCCTTCGCATACATCCGGCCAAGGTTGAATTGTGCGGTGGCGTTTCCTTGCTCGGCGGCGAGCCGGTACCAGCGCACCGCCTCCGCATGGTTCTGCGGCACACCCCGGCCCTGCTCGTGCATTCTACCGAAGTTGGTCTGCGCGATAGCGTCGCCCTGCTCGGCGGCAAGCCCGTACCAGCGCACCGCCTCCGCATCATCCTGGGGCACACTCCGGCCATGCTCGGACATCACGCCGAGGTTAATCTGCGCCGATGCGTCGCCCTGCTCGGCGGCAAGCCGGTACCAGCGCACCGCCTCCGCGTCGTCCCGCGGCACGCCCCTGCCTTGATCGTACATCCAGCCGAGGCTCGTCTGCGCCGGAGCATAGCTCTGCTCGGCGGCGAGCCGATACCAGCGCACCGTCTCCGCATCGTCCTGGGACACGCCCCGGCCCTGCTCATACATCTTGCCGAGGTTGTGTTGCGCTACAGTATGGCCGTGCTCGGCCGCGAGCCGGAGCCATCGCACTGCCTCGGCATCATCCCGCAACTTCTCATCCCCGAGATCGCCGTCTAACATATTGCCGAGATTGGTCTGTCCCTCTGGATCTCCCGCTAGAGCAGAACGGCGGGCAGCCTCTAAGGCTTCATCAATCCGCCCAGCCTTCCTCAGTGCCCGGGCCACGTAGGCCAGCAGGCGTGAATTCTCCGGATCAGCGGCGAGCGCAGCCTCACAGAGCTTCACCGCGGCGGCAGCATCCAGGTCGCTCCAGGATACCCCTATACCGGTGACGGGCAGCGCCGCGGCGTCGCGGCAGCTCAGATAAGCGGATGAGGAGCTGGCCAGCGTACCTTCGGCGCCGAGGAGGACAGATCCAATCGCTAAGGCAATGAATGCACGCATGCTCGTGTCCTCCGTCTCTTAGTCGATGCATAAAGCCACCGACGATCAACCGGAAAACGCAAATCTATTTAGAGCCACCACCGAAAAAACCATAGCCGATAACCATGCGAAATCACATCCGTCATTTGGAGTACCAATTAAATCTTCCTAATGACCAAGAAAAGTCAAAGGGTTGTGCCTTACGAGAGAATCGTCGATTCCATCCCCTATGTGATACTGTAACTATATTCATAATTCGCGTAGTTACAAATCTGTGAATATCCACCATTACTTGGATTAAAATGCAACTCTGTTGCGACATTTAACGACGGGTGGCTATCAGGTGCCCCCCGTTCAAGGGCTGGGGTGACACGGCGATACCCAGCGGGAGGAGCCCAATCAGGGGCCGGCAGTTCACGACGGAGGTGATCCTGTGGGCAGTGCGCTGGTACCCTACACGCTCAATATCCACACAGCACGACGGGCGCGCCGAAGAAGCTGGCAAAGCCTCTGATCGTCAAGACCGTCCGGTAGCGTCACGTCCATCCCATGCCCGGCCGTGAATGCGACCGGCCAGTCAGAGGGAGACCACGATCGTGCCGAAACGCTTGTTCACGGTCCAGCGCTTACGCGCCGCCTTTGCCGTTGTCGTCGTGAGTCTGTGCGGGCTCGCCGCGTCTGCCGTTCAGGCTCGGGATATCGCACTCCTCGTCGGCGTGTCGGCGTACCCGTCATTGCCGGAACACCGCCAGCTGAGGGGGCCAGTGAACGATGTGAAGCTGATGCGCACGGCCCTGAGAAAGCTCGGCGTTGAGAACCGGGAGGTCACCGTGCTGGCCGACGGCATCACGGGCGCCGCCCCGCCGACGCGCGCCGCCATCCTCGCGCATCTTGACCAGATCACCGAGCAGGCCGGCAGCGGCGACCGGGTGCTGCTCTACTTTGCCGGTCATGGGTCGCGGCAGCCGGCCAAGCCGGAGGACATCGGCAAGCGCTCGTTCGACGGTTTCGACGCGATTTTTCTGCCGCGGGACGTCGGGCGCTGGGATGGGTCGATTCGCGCGGTGCAGAATGCCATCGTGAGCCACGAGTTCCGGCAGCGCATCGATGCGATCCGCGCGAAAGGAGCGTTCGTCTGGGCGATTTTCGACGCCTGCCACTCGGCATACCTGGCGCGCGGCGACGTGACGGTGCGGTCTGTCGTGGAAACCGAGCTTGGCATCCCACAGACGGAGATCACCGCCGCCCAGGCGCGCGGCATCACCTCGCGAGGGGTTGATACGGCTGCCGTCCCGCTGACACTGGATGGCAACGGCTCGCTGGCGGGCTACGCCGCGTTCTTCGCCGCCCAGTCCACCGAGACCACGCCGGAATACTTGTTGCCGGGTGATGACCCGAAGGCGACCCAGCACGGCCTTTTCACCTTCCATCTCGCCAAGGCGATCCTCAGTGCCCCCGACGCGGCCTTCCGACGGCTCGGGGATCAGGTCCTTCAGCTGTATGCCCAGAGCGGCAGGACGAGCCCGACTCCAGCCTTCGCCGGCCCCGGGCTGGACGAGTCCTGGAGCGGCGACGCGCCGGGCGAGCGGCAATGGCGGCTCGCCCGGCGGGAAGACGGCTCGATCACCATGCCCGCCGGCAGCATGCACCTGATCGGCAAGGGCAGTATTCTGGCCATTCTGCCGACGGCCGTGGGGCGGGATGACGCGGCGGTCGGGTACGTCCAAGTGGTCAGCACCCGGCCGTTCACCAGCACGGTCAAGCCGGTGCGGCGGGCGGGCAAGCCGGAGCTCTCAAGGGCGGCGCTGCACGGCGCCGTCGCGCGGCTCGTGGCGCCAGCCGTGCCGCTGACGGTTCGGGTGAGTAAGCCATCCCTCCCTCTGAACCCCTCGGCGGATCAGCGCCGCATACAACGGATCCTAGACGCCATGAACGCTCCACAGGTCGTGTGGACCGGACCGAGCGAAGTCGATGTCAATGTCCGGCTTCTCTTGGAGGATGGCCGGCTGTGGTTCACACAGACCGACGTCTCTCTTGTCAAGGAGGGGCCGACGGCGGCCGCGTCGGTGGCGATCCAAGGGGATGAGGCATGGGTGCGCAACGAGGTGCAGGCGGTGCTAAGCCGCACCGTCAAGGCGTTGAACGTCCTGCGCGTCGCTGGCGAACTTGAGCGCGGTCCGCTGGACGGTTTGAACCTGGAGGTAAGGCTGAGGCGAGGCGGCGCTGGCCTAGGGGAACCGGTGGCCACGGAGGGGCCGCCGCTGGCCGTCCGCGATGGAGACGAATTCGACATCACAGTTAGGAACACGGGCAGCCGACATGCCGATCTGACCGTCTTGTATCTCGACTCCCGGTACAACATCGGCGCCATGTTTCCCAGGGGGGGAGAGCTCAACCGCCTCGGTCCGGGCACCGGCATGCTGCGGCCGGCCCCGGTCAGGATCGTGACCGCCAGCGGCGACGGAACACCGGGTACGGCAGGGCGTGAGCGCCTTCTGCTCATCGCCGTCGAAGCGCAACCCGACCAGCCGAACCTCGACCTAACGTTCCTTTCCGACCCAGTCCGCCGGGGGTCGCGCGGTGGAGAACGCGACATCGCGATGCTGTTCGAAAACGCTGGGTTCCCATTACCGTCCGTTCGCGGCGGCGTAGTCCCTCTCGTGGAGCGGTCGTGGGTCCGGTTGATCGAACTCGACGTGAAGCCGGGCCAGTAGTCGCCCGACCTTCGTGGCGCCGGTCTCTCTTCCCATGTCGACAGGAGTGGTCATGAAGTCTCGTAACCGCCTCTTCGCCATCGGTTTCGGCAGTGCCGTGTTCGCGTTCACTGCTGGCTGCACCGACCAGACCACACTATCAGAGAGTGCCCGCGCTCCGGAGCCGGCACGGGAGACGGAAGCCGTTGGCCTCGCGGTCCCCGACGTGCCACCGAACGTCGAACCGCTAGGGCCCACCGCAATCGCGCCGTGGCAGGGCGGTCAGTCGCTGGTGCTTGATCCTCCCGCGGCGGCCATTCAGGTGCTCGGTCCGGACGGCATGCCACGCCAGCCGATCAAGCTCACCGGGGTGGCGCAGCCGACCGACATGGTCGTGGAAGCGGGCTTCATCTACGTGCTCGATGCCGCGCTGCGGCGCGTCGTCAAGCTCGACGGCAGTGGTCGCCGGGTCGACGTTCTGGCGGTCCCGGCCACGATCGACCTCAAGCAGGCCAAGCTGTCCGTCCCCGCCGCGGACGACGTGCGGCTGGAACTGGCGGACGGCACGGAGGCACCGCTCACCGTTCAGCGAGGCCCGGATGGCGACCTGCCCGGCGGCGCGAAGCTGGCGACGCCGCACGGGCCGGTGGCTTGGCGTTTCGCCCGGGTGAACGAGCGCACCGGCCGGCTTTCGCTGTCGAATCTGCCGGTGGCGCCAAAGCAGCGAGACATGACCGTGGAAGGCGACGACATCCTATCCGCCGCCGAATTGGTGCACGTTGACAGCAGCCAGCGCCTGTACATCCTGATCGAGGAGTTGCTGAAGGACAGGCCAGTTTACGAGATCCGGATGACCGTCCTGCGCTACGCGCCGGATGGCTCCTACCTCGATGCCGCACCACTGCCGCTGGCCAACGCGAGCCGCCTCCCGAACCGCTTCCTGGCGTTCGCGGCGGATGGCACGACCTCCTTCATCAAAATCGTGAACAAGAAGGCGGTGACGGTGCGGCTGACTTATACGGTCTCCCGCGGCGTCGGCGAGACGGCGGGCTCGGCGGTGCCGGAGCCGATGCTGGATGATCGCGAAACCCCCTTCGAAGCCTATGTGCGCAGCCTTGCACCGGTCGAACGCGGGGCGGCTGGACCGGTGAGCCGCAACGAAATGGAACAGATCGCCCGCAGTCTGCTCGACGAACGCTTCGTCCTGTCGCGAGCGAACTACGGCCGCGACGATACTTCCGTCTGTGCTCCGGCACAGAACAGGATGTGGCTGCGTCCAGCGCGCCTCAACGGCCAGATCGGCGCGACCGTGCAGAGCATTCCGTACAAGTGGGGCGGGCACTCGGACCTGTTCAAAATTCGTGAAGATCTGCGCAATGGGAAATTGGCCGGAGACATTTGCACCTGCCGTGCTCAGATTCATAATTACTGCATAACTCCGCAATCGACTGGACTGGATTGCTCCGGTTTCGTGGCGCAGGTCTGGCGGAGCCCGTATCACGAGACGTCGAGCCTGCACAAAATCTCCAACCTGGTGCCCCGCTGGGAAGATCTCCGGAAGGGAGATATCCTGAACCTAGCCGGCAGCCACGTCCGCGTTTTTCTGTCGCTGCGGACGGATGGCTTCTACCGCGTGAAGACCATGGAGTCGGCGGTGTCCTGCGGTGGCGTGTGCGAGTCCTCGTATCGGCTGGGCGCGCTGATCGGTTACCGCCCGCTCCGCTACCGCGATGTGACGGAGGTGGCTGCCCAATAACGACGGATCGGTGGCCCGACGCAACGACAGGGGAGACAAGAAGCGTCCGTCTGCTTTCGATCCTCGCCGCCGCCGTTCACATCGGGGCAACTGTGGCCTACTGGTTATGAGTCCGGACCCCTAGAGAACCCTCAGCGTTAGCGTTCGCTTGAGCGTCCAGTCAGTAATGAAAAAGGGCGCTCCCGGCGTGGAAGCACCCTTGTCACCCGGCCAGCCGTCCGTCTGGATTGGCTCAGAGGGGAATCACCGCGGTCGCCACAGCTGCCGACGACGTGATCTCCGCGACCTGCACGGGCAGCGTGCCGGTCATGATGGAGTCGATCACGGTCGGCGTGTTGTAGAGGCCCATACCCGAACCGACGCCCAGACCGAGCGGCATCAGGCTCTGGCGCGCGACGCCGCCGACCAAGCCGACGACGACCATGGAGCCGGCGATGATGCGGCCCAGCGTTCCCTGGGTCCAATCGGTCAGCGTCAGCCAGATGTCGTCGAAGGCCGTGCCGCCCGTACCCGCGAGCACATCGCCCGCAGTGAAGGTGATGATCAGCGCCAGCGCCAGCGCAACCTGCGCGTTGGGATGAATGCGATGCTTCATGGTGTGCTTACTTCCCTTGCTTGACGGGGATTGGGGAGGAAATTTGCTCCGCCTTGTCCGCGACTTTGGCGGGCCGGGCCGGGGCGCTATCGTTGGCCGGGGGCTTAGCCTTGGGAGCGGTCGCTTCAAGGGGCCGGAAAGCCGACGGGGAACCTGATGCCGCGTCAGGCAGACCAACCTGCCACTTGCGCGGTTCGACCTCGCTAAAGACGAGGCCGGGCATATGCAGATCACCCTTCGTGTCTTGATACGGGGCAACCCAAACACGCATGACAACGGCAGGAGTGCGAATTGGCACACGGCCATCATCGGTGTAGGCCACGGGCATCGCGCCGTAGCCGACCGGCGCCCCTCCGAGCGCTGCGGGGTCGGTCGCAGCCGCCTTACGCATCGTTTGGACCAGTTCGGACTCCGCCGCAGCCTCGGTCTTTCGCCGGGCCTCCTGGCTCAGCATGGCGCCGCTCACCACGTCACGGCTGTTGGTCAGATCGTAAACCTCACGGGCGCTTTTGCAGGCGACACCCTGCGGCATCCCGGAGCATGAGAATTCACTCTCACCAATGCCGAGACTGGAGCACGCGCCCAAGAGGAGCGGCACCAAACAGGCCATGACTTTCGAGGCTTTTACGCTCATTTCTCGCAACCTTGGTTCGGGCGCAGTTTGGCGCGTCTTTGGATTTTTCGCGCCAGAGAAAGACGGCGGTTTTCAACGTCGTTCTCTATCATTGCCGAGATCCGGTGCTGGTGGTGCCGGTGGCGCCGGCGTTGCCCCCGAAGCCAAACATCGACCCAAGGAGGCCTGAGCCCCCTCCTCCCCCGGAGTTGGGTTGGCCCTGGCCGGGCAGCCGCATATCTTGGAGCGCCTGCTCCTTGCCCTTCTTCTTGAAGGTCAGACTGATGCCACGGGTCGCGATGAGGTCGATCTTGCGACCTGCATCCACCTCGATGATTGGGAAGATGTTGCTCGCCATGTCGAGATAGAATTGCGCAATTTTATCGAGCGCGCTCGAAGCCCCGCCGAATGCCGCGGAGCGGAGCGACTGTTCACCCGCGAACACGTCCGCATATTGGGTTTTGCCCGTGTTGCTGGTCGCCAGGACTGGGACAGGCTTGACATCGAATGCCTTCGAAACGCCGTCCAGGAACCCGGCCATCAACGCGCGGCCGATCACCTGGCCTTGCTTGCTCACGAGGCGTCCACGGACACCGGCCTTGCCATCCTCGCCGACAGCATAGGCCGGAAAGTTCGCTTCGAGTACCTTTCCCTGCTTGGTAACGCACGAAATGACTTCGCCGCGCAGATACGCGCGCTCGGAGGACAGATCACCGAAGCCCGCCGCGAGGAGGAAGCACTCCTTCACGTCCGCCTTCCAGCGGTTCGGCAAAATGGCATCGTGCTTGATGCGCAAGAGAGCCGGGAACGGCTCCCTTCGGGCGTTGTTGCTCGTCGGGGCGTCCATGCCCGTGATGAGGGTTCCGGAGAAGATGGAGCCGGCCGGCAGGTAGTTCTGCGCAGTCTCGTCCTGCATTTCATCCGCTGGAGTATCCGGCACCTCCTCGACCACCACGCGAATGTCGGCGGCAGCCTGCGGAGCGGAGACAGCGGTGTCCGTGCGGTCTGCTGCTGTGCCGCTCGTTGGCTGCACCTGCCCGGAAGGCTGGGCTCCCTTCTCATACATCTCAGCCGGAGTCGGCGGCGCAGCGTGTGGTCGAGAGCCCGCCTGTGTCGCACCCGAAGTCGAACCCGGACGCTTGCCCGGCTCTATGGTGGCACGGTCACTAGCCGACTGGCCGCCCTGCGCTGGTGTGGGAGCCTTGTCCTGGTCCGCCACCTTCTGCTGAAGATCCCCGACGCGCTTCTGCAGTTCCTGAAGCTGCATCTCCGTCGCAGAGCGCTCCGGGTCGGTGGCAGGCGCCGTCTCTCGCTGCTTGCGCTTCAGGTCCTCCTCAAGACGCTCAATCTTCTGCTCCTTCTTGGCCAGGCTGTCCTCAAGGTTTCCGATCCTTGCGGCCATGCTGTCGAGCGTCACCTGCCGGGTGTTCTTGTCGAGCAGGACATTCTCTTGGACCGCTGTTGGATCCTTCCGCGAGGTGCGGGCTTTATCGGACGGCTGGAAAATGGCGACGAGCGTCACCAAGCAAACGGCGATAGCGCCGACAGTCACGACACGTCGGATCGTCGGATTCGTGTTGTGCCAGATCTCATTGATGTTCGGGAGGCTCATCGGACCGCTCCCGCTTTTGTCAACAGCGACGGCCTGCGTGTGTCCGTGTCCGACGGGAGTGTTGGACGACGGACCACGAAGACCTCCGTGGATTGACCGGGGGCAAGAACGTTGTGCGGCCAGTAGGCGACGGCCGCGACGTTGGGGGCGGCGCACCAAGGCTCGGCCAACTCGATGGACGATCCCGATCGGTTTGTGACGACGCCGACGACGACCTGAAGGTGTGACCCTTCCATCACCTGTCCGCCGGCGAACTGGAATGTCAGGTTCACCGGACCCGCGCACTGGGTGGGAGCCTCGCCAGGATCCATGTCGCGCATCTGGTAGCCGCTGGGCACAGTGCCGAGAGCCATGTCGCGCATGATGCCGCGGAGCGTCTCGACGTACGGCTGGCTCTCTTCCCAGCTCTGTGCCTTCTTGTTGCCCATCGCCGCCGCGGCGGAGAACGACGCATTCCAGACCCCGCCACGAGGCATCTCCAGGCGGATTTCGCGCGGGGGGATGCGCCGGGGCACAAGCGCGAGCGGGATCGCTACCGACTCGTCACCCTTGGGCGTGATAAAGATCGTCGCGGGGGATTTGGTGGAAACATAGACGACGTTCCCGGAAATCTTAAACTTGGCATCGCTGGTCGTCATGACCGCCGGCTCGGCGAAGGGTGTGACGATGCGGTTGGCGTGCCCCTCGGCCACCGCCAGCAGTTCCGTCGTGCCGGAGCGGATGGTGATGACAGCCGGTTGTGTCAGCGCCTCCAGATCCTCAGGCGCCCGTGCCACACCAGGAACCACCACGTTGGATGGAACGGTCGGCAGTTCCACGGCGCTGTCCACCTTCGAGGTGGCCGGGACGCCGGTGCGGAGCGAGGCCTGCGTGGAACCGGACGAAGCCGCGGCCGCGGAACGTGGCACGTTCGGGCCCGTGGTCGCAATCGCAGCGTCTTTGGTCGCGGGCGCGGGGAGCGCGACAGTGGGCTGTCCACCGCGTGTCTGGATCTCCTCCTGGATGGCCCGCTGCAGAGTGTCGAGATCGGATTGCGGGGTCGAGGCGTTGGCCTGTCCGTCGTAGGCAGCTTCGATCTCGCTCAGCGGCACGACTGGTACATCGGCGGTTTGCCCGTATGCGCTCTGCTGTCCGATTAGGATGGCGAACGCGCTCACGCCCGCGAGGACGATACGTTGAGGCCGCATCACGGCTTGCTCTCCTGGTTCTTGCGGGCCTTAAGCTCTTCCATCCGCTGGGCTCGTTCTTGAATTTGCCGCCGGCGGTCTGTCTCTTCCTTGGTCTGCGCGGGCCCTTGGTAGTTCGTGACCGAGGTGAGTTGTGGCCGGAAGTCCCTCACCGTCCAGGTGTACTCGTAGGTTGCCTCCTCGCGCTTCTCATCGGCGGCGGGGCCCGACACGACGCGATAGCCGGTGACGAAGTACTTGGCCGTTTCGCGCTCGTAGGTGATTTTCCGTGGGTCGAAGCGCGCGGTGATCCGGTTGTGCTTGATGTCCGCGATGGTGTTCTCGACGGATTTCATGACGCCGTGAAAGATGTCCGGAGACAGGAGCGGCTCCAACCCCTTGCGCACGAAATCCGCATTCGCTGGCGTGATGTTGCCGAGCAGCATGGACGTGGACCAGGACCAGGCTTCCAGATAGTCCTGATTGGCGGCCGAGCGAGAGATCTCAACTGCCTTGCTCAGCTCCGGCGGCGCGATCACCACGGTCTTGTCTTTCACAATGGCGTTGATGGCCAGCAGGAGAGTGACGCCGAGAAGACCGAGATTGGCTGTTCGCTGGAACTTGTTCTCAGCTTTGGCACCGTGCCAGGAAGCCAGGAATTCCTTCAAATGCATCTGTGGGTATCCCGACTTAAGGCTTGTAATGATCGGCAAAAGGATTGCGGATCGTCAGCGCGCTCGTTGGCATCAACCCGATCCAGTACAGGAGATGCTGCAAGTAACCGTCCGGCCGCCCGTCACGGAATCTCTTGTAGACAGATGAAGCGGCAAAGCCGAGCGCGGTCAGAATCAGAACATTCCCAGTGATGATGCCGATGACGTGGAGTAGCACAATGGGCGCCAACTCATCGGTGTTCCACAGTAGAACTGTGGGCGGCTCATCGATTTGTCTCGGAAGCTGTATCGGCTCCATGTGCCAATCCCCTTACAAGTCTGGCACAGTTATGCCCGTTTTCGGGCCGGCTTCGCGCCGTTGAAAGACGCCGGAAATCAACGCTTTTCTCCGTTGCGCGGAACGGTCAAACATGCCTCGTGAGGCACCAACGTTTCCTCCTCTTCCAACGTCGACGCTGGCGAGTTGAGGCCGATATGGCAAAGGGCCGAAGACGACCTCCGGCCCCATCCCGTTCAAACTCGACGCACGCTCCGTAGATTTCGGCCGCGGTCAAATCCGCTTCATGGTGTGGGACGCGACCACCATAATCAGCAGGCTCACGCCAATGAAAAAGAATGGTGCCAGCAACGGCGGGATCGGCACAGGCAAGAGGAGTGCCAGCGGCAGGCCGACCAGCAGGCACTTCACCGCCGCGGCCGCATAGCCGTGGACCAACGGTGACGGATAATCGAACGTGTACTGCTTACGCCGCCAGCTCATCATCCCATCCAGCACCGCCGGGACGAGGAACAGCGGCACAGTGGGAAGCCACAGCACCACAGCGGCAAGCCGCACGAACAGACGCTGGAGCGAGCCGAACAGGGCATCCAGGCCGGCCTTGACCATGGGAAAATAGACGTTCGCCCCCAGAGCCTCCAAGCCGCGGCTCTCCACGATCAGGTCCTGGGTGGGCAGAAAGAACTCGTAGACGTTCCGCTCGGCTCCAGTGTCGCGGAAGATCGTCGCGTAGGCCCGAAAGCCACTTGTTTCGACCCACAGCGTCGCGTTCAGCCCGAGCTCGGCAAGGGACCACTGCCGCTCCACGCGCGTCAGCCAGTCCAGAGCATCCCGCCCCAGCATCGGGGTCAGGATGGCGATCATGACGAACTCGCCGAGAATGAACCAGAGCACCCAACGCGCCCACGTGGCGTTCTGTGACTCAGCCGCCATGTCGGATCTCCATCAAGATTTCACGGTGGGCCTGCGTCAACGCGAAGCCAGCCACGGCGGACGTGATCGCCGCCGACGTTTGGGTGCGATCGCCACTCTGCAGAGTGCAGCGCTCCACCTGATTGCCTCCCGAGCCCAGCCAGATCAGCAGCGGAGCGCCCCTGCTGGGAGCCCACGTCCGATTGTCGCGATCGGTTACGGTCACCCCGGCGAGGACCCGCCCCACCTCCGAAAAGGCGGCGTCGGTGAAGGCCAGAAAGCGCTGATCGTCGCTCTGGAGAAGCGCCGCATTGTAGGCATCGAAGCCCCTGTCCAGAACACGGTGCAGCAATGGGATCGGCCCTCCCCTCCCCTTTGCGGGCGGCGCGGTGAAGGCATCGGTGATGTACTCCGCGAGCCGGCACTGGATCTCCGCACTGCACGGCCAGTCCATCTCAAGCCGCCGAATGACAGCTGTGATGCGTTTGCGCTGAGCGCGGAAGGTGCGCAGCATGTCGAAGGGATCATCGGACGACGGGCGTGCCAGCCCGAGCGTCATGGTGGCTTCCATGGCGAGCATCGCGCCAGCTACTCCTTGAGGATCGGCAAGCGGCCTTTGAGCAGGCGTCCGCCCGAGACTTTGGCGACGTATTCCAGATTGGGGAGCTGGCCCAGTAGCGCCGGGGTGAACAACTCCGCTTCCTCCTCCATGAGACGCTCGCCGGCGTTGCCTCCAAACTGCATGGTTTCGTGACCACCGGTCCCGATGGACGATCCTTGCGTCGTCATGACGTACTTGACCCGCACCGTTGGCAGACCATCAGTGATATAGGTCTGCGTCTCGTTGTCGGTGACGCGCAGCGAGATCAGGTTGTTGATGTTGCCGAGCACCTGGCGGGCCTTGGGCTCGGAGCCCAGTCGCGTTACGAAATCAGCGAAGGTCTGCGTTGCGATGAGCAGTCGGAGCTCGGCGCCGCGGCCCTTATTCAGGATCTGGATCAGCGGGTCGTTGACCACTTCTGCCGCTTCGTCGACGAAGATGTTCACGGGCCGATTGTTGACGCCGTAATTGTAACGGTCGCCGGCCACACTGGCGAGGTCGGCGAGCAGGATCGATCCGATGGCCGAGCCCACCATCGCATCGGTCAGGCTGTCCAGGCCGATGTAGCAGACCTGGCCCAGGTTGATGACGCTCGCCATGTCGGCGATCGGGCGCTCGTCGAAGTCGTCACTGCGGTTTGGCGAAAGCAAGCCACCCATGTGCCCGGACGTGAGCTGCCCGAGGAGCGGAAGCAGCGAGGCGATCATCTTACCGAAGTGGGTGCGGTCGTGCTCAAACATGCTGAGCAGCCCTTCCAAGTCGGTGTTCGGCTTCCGATGATGGACCTTGGCCCGATAATATCGAATGAGGCCCATGGCCCTGCCGTCCTTTGGGTTGGCCAAGAACTGCTTCGCTTCGTCCTCCCACAGGTCGATATGCTTATCGCACCAAATCGTGATCGCACGGATGACGAGATCGTCGAGTCCACCCTCAAGGTGGGCACGAATGTTGACAAGGTTCGGCTGCCGTCCGGTCAGAACCAAGCCCTGCACGACGTTGTTGAGAGCCATCTGCGCGTAGCTCTTGAACGGATCGGCCGGCCCCTCGCCAGGCAGCAGGTTGGCGATGCGGCTCGCCAGCTCTGTTGCGCGTGAAAAATTCTTCATGGGGTCGATGCGGGCGCTCTTTTCCGGGAAACCCGGATGGAACCACACGAACCGCTCCGGTTTCCCCATCGCCGCGCAGGCTCGCCGAGCGTTCTCGCGCAGTTCCCGGTCCCCCTTGGGGTCGATGATAATGACCGCTTCACCCCGCAGGATGGCTTGTGTGACGAGCAAGTCGAACAGGCGCGTCTTGCCTGATCCCGTCGTGCCAACGATAAGCAGATGGCCCTTCGTGTCGTTGATGGGCAGTTGCAAATCTTCTTCGGTCATGGAAACCCCATGAATCCACGGGGCTCCCATCTGTTCGACTTTTGGCAGGATTTTGGATTTGTCGCGCTTGAGTATCTCGTAGCACAATTGAGTGTGCGGCTGATCCCATTCGAAGCCGTTCCCAAGCCAGATGGCTCCGTCCTTCATGTTCGCCTGAAGTTCCTTGATCGAGGCAAACTTGAGGCGCTTTCCCGCGAGACGGGACTTCTTAAGGTGGTGCCGCCACGCCTGATGAGCACGGCGCACCCCCATGCCACCGCCGAGCGCGGCCATCCAGATGAAGGGAGACATGGGCAAACCGGACGCGGCGCCAAGGGTCAAGCACAGTGCTGCGCTCGTTCCCCACCCGGTCGCGGCGACCAGTTCGAAATTTGGGCGCCAGGGCATCTCGTAGGTTTCAACCACCGTTCGTCTCCTGCGCTGTGATCATGTAAACATCATCAGTGAGCTGGACCCCTTTGAGCGCCCCTAAGGCTTTGTGCAGGTGCCAAGTCCCCACGTTGTGCTTACGAGCTACCGCACTCACCACGTCCATTGGCACCTCTCGAAAGGCTCCATGGTCTTTTACACCACTTGGGCAAGGATCAGACCGGGCCCAGGCCAGGAGATAGGAAGCTGCGGATACTGTTTGATCTTCCGCTTCCGGTGTCCGCGGCTCGCTTCCTGTATTTTTCTCAGTCGGAACTTCATTGTTCCTTTCCAGATCATTGGCTGATTTCCTGACCTTTCCTTCATTTGTCGGACCGGCCGTCACCCGTGCAGGACGCGGTACGCTCTGATCCCGCTTGCAACCTTGCTGAGTTGCCCGCGGTGGGGCTTCGATCCTTCGTTCCGTCGTCGAAGGACAACTCCCATCCCCGGCGACAACCTCCACCAGCGCGGCAATATCCGTGCGGATCACCACGCCCCTGATGCCGGCGATTACACGCATCGACGTCGCAGCGTCGGGATGCTCTTTGACCACCCATCCGGCGTCCCTCAGCAGACACGCCAGCTCAACCGGTTGGGCATCAGGTTCGTCAGCCGACAGTTCAAACCGCAGATAGGGCATGAATCCCTCGGGCAGCCTAGCCAGCAGGTGCCCGTCGACCTGGACGATGCGCTCTCCCCAATTGGAGCGGCCGGCGGCAATGTCCTCGGCCATCGCGACAAGCAGACGACCAGCCTTCCCATGGCCAACCAGTTCGTTCCGCGCTTTGGTCACAGCAGCTTGAGCCTTCGGGGTGGATGCGGCTGGCTCCGTGGACGCTGGAGGGGGCGCAACAGCGGCGACCACCGTCGCTGTGGCGGACGACGTCGGCTGGGCAACATCATCGTTGCCCACGCGATCGTCGTCGTCCACGTGCCAGAACTCGTCGTCCTGACGCGGATTGCGATTGACCGACTGTACCGGTTCCTTGCCGGCCGCCGCTATGGGAGTGCTTTTGGTCAGGCCGCCTGCCGACGGCTTGCTCACCGTCACAGCAGGCGCCTTAGGCTTTCCGCTTTGCGCACCAGCAGCCAGGTTAGGCTTGCTCACCACCGCACCGGATGGGATATGGCTGTGCCCTTGGATCGGCTGCACCACGGACACGGCGGGCACAGCCGCGGAAGGATGGGCACCAGCGAGCGTCGTGGCGTTGCCGATCGCCGGCGAAACCGGAGACGGTGGCGTGGGGACCGAGTGTTGGGGCGGGACCGCTGGCGTCGCCAGTGCAGGACTTGGGGGCGCAGCTCCTGTGCTCGAGTTGACGGACGGCCCCACCGGGACTGTCGGATGGGGTTGGGGCTGCGGTGGCGGCGGATCGATCTGCGCCCCGACATAGGGAGGCGGTTCGGAGAAGAGAAGCGACGGAGCTTGGAGCCGCAGCATCAGGAGGCGTACCGGCTGACCGTTAGTGGTCAGGACGTCTGGGCAAACCGGCCAGTACCGGAACACCTGGTTCCCGAGCTTCTTGGACACCGCCAAGTCACGCTCAACCATGATGTCGGCCAACGTATCGGGGTTTCTCGGGATGCCCTGGATGCGGTCGTTCTGCAGCAGCTCGATGATCTCCTCGACCGCCCGCTTCCAGACCACGAAGACACCGTCCGAAATGCCGTCGGACACAACCCAGACCCGCGCCCCCGGTTCGTTGATCTTCCATGTGCCATCGGCCAGCAGGCGCCGCATGGCATCCAGTACAAATTGCTCGACCGGGACGCCGAATCCCGGATCACGGACCTTCCCGTGGCCGGTGGCGATGAGGTCACGCTCGACACTGGCCGCGTCCGCCTTGGTGACAAGGTCGGCCAGGAGGTGCTTCAGTCTTTCCGACCCCGACAGATAGAGCTGCAGGGTCTGGTTGATCTCGGTGCCGCCTTCGTTCAGCCAGTGAATCACCTCCTTGGGGATCAGCCTTTGGGCAATGGAGCCTCCCAGAACGCGGTGTTCATTGCCACGGTTGCGCTTCCATCGCAGGAAGTAACGTTCGATGCCGTGCTTGTTGGCCCACTCACTGATCGTCTCAGAATAGGGGCTCCACATGAGCGAGCCATCGGCATTGACCACCTCGACGTCCGTGATCGGCTTGCCGACGTCGTGGAGCAGGCCGGCAAAGAAGATCGCGGCTTGCCAGCGGATTTCCACGCGCTTGCGCTCCAGGGGGGTGCCCTCCGGCATGAAGATGTGCGCGCCGCTCGACCGCCCCGCTGAAAACGCCACCTCCAGCCCATGCCGGAACGCGCCGCCCGCCCCCTTGTGATGATGATGCTCGGACGACGGCAGGAGGTGAATATACGCGGCGAAGCGCTCGATCATCGGCAGGATGATCCGGTCGTAATCCTCATCCGGGAACGAGAACGTCTGCCTGATCTTGACGAGCATTTCCGGCTGCCGACGCATCAGGCGCTCGGTGCTGTAGACCGGCAGCCCCTTCTCGTAGGGAGGGTAGCGCGGCACCTCCTCATCCACGTCGATTTCCGGCTTCGACACGAGCGGTGCATGGACGTAGTAGCCCGGGAAGGCCCAGCGGCGCGCTTTGTCTGATAGGTCTGAAATCCACTTCTTCATGGGGAATCTCTACCAAACTCGTCCGCTGTTTCTCGCCACCGAAAGACGCTGAAAAACGTCGCCTTTCGGCGGCGCGCGGTCAGGCTGCTAGCCGCTACTCTCCGGCTTGCTTCCGAGGCGATTCAATACTGAGAGGTTCCAGTGCGCCTAACCATCTACGCATCCATCCTGCTTGTGGGGACCGTGCTTGCGGGTTGCGCTGAGACGACCGCGCAGGCCCCCTTGCTGCCTTCCGCAGGGGCCGAAACAACGCCTCCGCGTTATGAGGCTCGCGTTGGTTGGGTCGGAGCGCGCAGAGGAGGAGCGGCCGTTCGTGGCGAGGGCTACCAGCACGTCATTGCCATGGATGCGGCCTACACGGTGGCTCCGCTCGGCGCAAACCTGAGCAACACGGCTCCCTCTACCGGGTCCGAGTTGGACATCAACAGCGTCCTGTCGAGGCTGAAGGAGGCCGAGGCCGAGGCCGCGGCGAACGGCGCTAAGACGAGCATCCAGCGCGAAGCACTGCCCGCGCCATCCGCCATGCCGATCAAGCTCTCGGCGGGCCGGTCGGGCGCGGAACCGCCGGCCAGCCGGACCGTCGACACGCAACGCTCCGCGTGGACAAAGTTCTGCGAAGGCCGTCGCCTGAGCGCCGAGGACTGGACCGTAATTCACAACACGAGCGGGCCGCCGACGAACACCTTGGAAGAGACGCGCCGCAGAGGATGTGCCGCGCTGCGCAACGACTTCATACCAGCGGCTGGTCGTTCGACTACGACGAAGGCCGAGGGGTAGGCAGCCGCACCGAAATCCGGGGAGAGCCGCCACTCCGGTCTCCCCAGCACCGGATTTGAAATGCAGATTGCGCGCTGTGCAACGACACCCGGTCAGACCGGATTGGCTTTCAGAAATTCGTCCTGGATGAGCGGGACCCAGAGGTAGAAGTCAGCGCAGTCCAGAGAGACCGTCGGCATTTTCCTGCTTGGGTACTTGTCCCCATGTTTGCTTTTCGCAAGGGTCAGCCAAAGTTGGCGTTGCCTGGCGACCATCCCACCCAACGCGAACATGACACGGTACACCGGCTGGTCGAGGTCCCGGCTGAACGCTGCTGACCACACCGAGGCGTCACCCTCGCTGGCCTCCGCCGCAAGATCTCCGAACACGGTGTTCAGCCAACGTTCGAATATCCTGGGCGGGCGCTCCGTCCTGATCCGATGTCGGACACACCAGTTGGCCCACAGGTCGATCAGCTCATCAATGGGAGCCCCTGGAAACTGTTCCCGGTAGCGGCTCCGCACCCGATTCCCCAGCTTCCCAGCCACCGTCGCCGGGGGAGGCATACTCACGTCGGCAGCCGGCAGGTTAAACACGAACTGGCCGGTGGGTTCCTCCAAGAAGGTTTCGGTTTCAGCCGGCGGCAATGCCGACGCCGGTCCTTCGAAAATAAAGCGGATGTGCGTGCGCTTCTTGGTCCGCTCCTGCAGCACGAGCTCGTAGCGGATGTTGAACGCAGCGTGCTCATTGATTTCATCAACGGCGACCCTCAACACCCGACGTTCAAAGGCCGCCCATTTGTCGTAGCTCTCGGCGGCAGCGTTCAGCACCTGCCTCAGATCTCCAACGGAGACGGTCCAAGAGAGGGTTTCACGGTCGGTGTTAGCGCACAGAAGCTGATAAAGCCGGTGACTGTAACCCGACGTCAGCTTTGCGAGAACCTTGAGCTGAACAAGGAACCTCTCCCCCTTCATGGAGAGGAGTTTTTCCACCTCGGGGCTAAAGCGCCAGTATATCACGCCTTGGCTCTCCGGGACTTCCGAGAGCGTGATCAGGGAGATGTTACGGTGACGAAGAGTGGCATCCCCCGGAGCAAAATACCCGATTGTGATGACCGAGCTCTGAAGGTTCTTGGCGGCGGTCAGAATTCGGGTGTTGCTCTTGTGGCTTTCCCACCCCATCGCTCGCTTAACGTCGGTCGCCAGGGCGGAATAGATGCGCGTTCCAGGCGGCATAACACCAGTCACCGCGTCGCTCAGCACCGTATCGGACGCATGGGCCAGCATGGCATCGAGGAGCTTGCGATCCACCACCGACAAATCGGGGTCCAAGACCTCGATCAGCTCGCGGACTTTCAAGAAGCTGGGATCGCCGTGGAGCCAATTGGAAACAGCCAGCGGACTCCGCCTCGGGCTGTTGACCGTGTGCGCGCCCCTCTGGACACGCAGCTCAGCCGAAGTCCCCTCCGCTCCCGCGGCTGACGCTACAGCTTTGGTTCCCCGCTCCATGACCCTTCAAGTGTTGTTCGTGCCGGCGCAGCCATAGTGACGCCCCGGAGGCTGTAATGGCAACCGGCTTACGACGGCTCATACGGCTTGGGTGACGCATCAGAGGGCATAATGGCGGCGCTCGAACAGCCGTTATGCCCTCCGGCACGTCATGGTGACGCAGAGGGGGCTATAAAGGTGTGAGTCCAGCGCGAGCCAAGATCGCCTCCAACCCGTCACAGTGACGGGTTGGAGGCGATCCTGAAGGACGGACGGCGCCATCATAGCCCCCGGTACGTCACGGTGAACGATAGAGGGCCATCACAGCCGGCAACCCAGCGGCCACGACCCGTCAGCAACTGCGATCACGCTGAGCCGTGACTGGCGCGCCAAGATACCCTCCGGCACGTCGCTGTGACGTGTTCGGGGCTATGATGGCAAACACGAGTCGCGCCAAGATAGCCTCCGCGACGTCACGGTGTCGTGTCCGCGGCCATGAAGGCATATCGGGCAACGTCGCCACGCCATTATGGCCCCCGACACGTCATAGTGACGCGCTGGAGGCTATCTTGGCTCCCAAACGGATCGCCGATGCTGGCAGCCACCCCTCAGGCGGCGCTTCCCTGCGCGCAACTCCAGGACACCTCCTCAATCAGTCCCAAATTTCATCGGGCCAGGCTTGGGTTTCCAAGGCTGCCGTCTGACCGCGACGATACACGCCAAGAATGCCCCGCGATACGGGGTAAAGACGTTGAAAATCGTCGTCTTTCTCGGGTGCCGGCACCATTGCCAAGATCAGATTCCTGCGCCGCTCCATCCGTTAGCCCCCTTCAAAAGCGACGCCCCGGACGACTCCAACGACGAGATGCAGGAAGTGTAAGCGTCCAAACGTGCCGCCTTGGCCTCGAATCCGTTGCCTCGACTGCGATTTCAAGTTCGCACAGGGCGCCGCCGTTACGGCCTCCGATCCGTCACCCTGCCAGGGCAATGGGCTGGATGCCTTGAAAGCTCGCCATCATAGCCCCCTATGCGTCACCTCGTCGTTGGCCGAGAGCGCAGCGGCCGGATAAGAGCAGGAGTGACGCAGCGTGGGGTATAATGGCGTCACAACCCGACTTCACCTCGACAATTGCCGCGATTCGCCAGGGGGTGACGCCGCGTGGAGCATACTGGGCCGTGTCAATCGGGCCATCATGCTCCACGCGGCGTCACCGTGACGTACCGTGGAATATTCTGGCGAGCGGCCATCCACCTTTATGCTCCACGCGGCGTCACGGTGACGGATCGGAGGCCATAATGGCTGATCCGACACGCTCCGTTCTGTGTGAATCGTAGACTGCCATTCAGTCCGAAAGGAAGTCGCCGCGATGATCGTCCAGACGTAGCGCTAGGCTCCCACGTGGAGCCGTGCATGAACGACAGAATAAGAGGTCCGACGATACCACTCACCTAAGCTCTTAGAGTTTGGGAACGTTTGCGTATTGCCGATCTTCTACAGAATTGGAGCGACTGCATGGGACAAGATTCCAAGCAGAGGGTCGGGCTTTTGCCCGCGCATTACCTCGAGCATCCCGATGTTGGAGTGCTCGAACTGAGCGTTCTCTCGGTCCTGAGTATCCACTCGGACCGCACTGGCTTGTCCTGGCCATCGCAGACGACAATCGCAACCAAGCTGAAGATCAACCGTTCAACGGTGAACACCGTGCTCGCGAAGCTCGTCGGCCTGGGATTGGTCGTGAAGGGCCGCCATCCGAATCCGAAGATCCGCGTCTGCACCTACCAGCTCCCCGGGCACGGCGCGCTGCTGGATGGCTTGTTAGGCAGCCCGCACGACGCTGTTGACGAGGCGCCAGTCACTGTTGCCGACGACGACACAGAACACCCCGAACAACATCAAGAATCTCTCTCTTCTGAGCGCACCAGTGCGCCGCAGAGAGATACCGATGCGGACGACGATGGCACCCCGAACCCAGCCGCGGCAGAGCCACCAGCTCCGCTCGACGACACTTGGGCACCTTCGCAGATCGACCTGACGTTTGCCGCCACGGCCCGCCCCGATCTCTCATCCGAGGACGTGGCCTTCGTGGTCCGAAAGTTTGTCCGCCACTACCGCAGCCAGCCCCTCCCCGACCCCTCTTCCATTTTCCGCTCCTGGATCAGGAAGGAGATCAAGCACCATGACCGTACCGCCAATCACGCTTCCCACCGCTCCGCGTCCGGCCACGACACCGGCAGGCGATCGGCGCGGCGAAGTGGTGGCGTTCAACCGTCCGCCGGCCAAGCCCGCTTTGACGCCTGGGCTCGAGCGGCTCTTGCGCGCCGAGCAGATTTTGCTCACGTCGGCTGAACCGGCCGATCCGAAGGACGCTGTCCGGTACCGGTCGGAGTTTCTCGGCACCGCGGAGAAGCCCTGGCGGGCCAAGCCAATTCCGGCGGCCGATCGCACAGCCGCTGAAGAGGCTCTGGCGGCCTTCGACGGATACCTGCAGCCGCAGGATTGGCAGTCCAACGCCCGGGCCATGCGCGCCATCGCCGTGCTGCTCTCCTACTATCGCCAGTCGGACCGGGCACCGGAGCTGGAAGAGGACATTGCAGAGCAATGGGGCCAGGACATCGAAGAGTATCCGCTCTGGGCTGTGGAGGAAGCGTGCCGTATCTGGCGCCGAACCCCCGCCAACCGGCGCTCGCCCTACCCCGGTGAGGTTCGGGCCATCTGCGAGAAGCTGGTTGCCGAAGCCCGTCAGCAGCGCGACCGTTTGCGCCGGTGTCTGGAGATGCCACCGCTTCTCGCCGCCCCACGGCCTTTGACGAATGCGGAACGCGCCGCCCTGGAGGAGCGCCGGCGTGTGGAGCGGGCCGCCGAAATCGCTCGCTTCGATGCGATGAAGGCCCGACTGGTGGCGGAAGGAAAATGGCCGGGCAGTGTCGCCGCTGCTGGTCCCGCGCCTTCGTCGGACACGGACGCTGCTGATGCACCAGTAGACGGCACAATCAGACCCCAGCGCTCCACTATGGCCAATCCATCACCGGTCCATCCGGCCAATCCCAACGCGGTCGAACCCGTTCCCGCAGTGACCATTCTCTGCCCTCCTGCAACGTCCAGCACCGCTGACGCAGAGGATCCAGCAGGTCCTGGCTCAACCGATGCAGCGATTGCGGCGCATCGCACGTCGGACAGTATGCTTGGAGATCGGGCTGTGCCTCCTTGCGCCGCGGCGGCCGCAACACGGTCAGGTCGGGAACGGTCCGCAGCAACATCGGCACAACCTGCCGGTAAGCCGTATGGATTTTTGGAACCTTCGCCAGATCCTTGGCCAACAGCCATCCCTTGGGTGCAAGCACGCCAGCAGGCGCGTTCACAAAGCTCACGAGCAGGATTTGGTGCTGAAAGCATCTCCAGCACGTCGAGGGGGAGCCAACCACTGACAGTGATAGCGTGTGCGAGGGCGGTTCGCGAAGAACCACGCGCCGGGTCAGCAACGAGGTCACGAAGTCGCTGATGGAAGTGGGCTCACCGTCGCCGCGGTCTACCCATGGGTCCAGGATGCCATCGCGCAAGGACACCAAGCGGAACAGCGGCAGATCGCGATTGGGCTCATAGTCGGGCAGTCGGAATCCGACCAGCCACGCACCACGAACGGCTTCGGCTGCATAGGCCGCTTGCCGGCGCTCGATCTCGTCCAACGGGCAGCGTGACATCTGGATCTCGAGGGCAACGCTCCAGCCACGCGCTGGGTGTCGTATCAGCACATCTGCGCGCCAGCGGCCATCTGGTCCGCAGGCTTCCGTCGTTACGTCCAATCCAAGGTTCTCCGCGGCGCGAGCAGCGAGCGTCTTCGCCACTATGTGTTCGGGCGACTCCCGATGGTCGCAGACGATACCGGGAGCGTGCCGGTAGAACCTCCACCCCCGCGAGGAGACCACAGGGACGACAGCGTTGGAGCAGCAGCTCGCGGTCAGCCTCAGCTCCCGGTACTCGGCCTTAAGCGCGTCCCATTCCGCGTTGGTCATGGACCAAGACGGGAAGCGAACGCCAGACGCGGAAAAGGCGAGGAGCGGCATAGCCGCGAACTCTACTCCGGAGACGCGGTATTGGCCAAAGGAAAGACCATCGCAGGGAGGAGAGCCGCGGCGCCATCAACAAGGGAATGCGCCAACTGCGCACGGTGTGACGCTCGGGGCTGCCATCTTCCGGGTGCAAACCCGACCTCCGCCGGCGCGGTTGGCTTGATAGGAACGTGGACATTGCCCTTGAAGCGTTGCACTGCATGGTCGCTGAGCTCAATCTCAGGGGCGTCGACCATTGCGATCCTCACGGGCTCCGCCGGCCTCCGTGGTTGGGGTACCTGGTGGCAAACGGTTTGGCGGGCGACGCTGACAACGACTTCAGCGGGGGCGACGTCAGAACCGGCGAGACGTCCCATGATGGCGAGCCTGAACTCCCGCCCACACGTTGAAGAACGCGACCGTCCCTGGTCAGCACGTGACGCACACCGTCAAACTCGAAGCTGAGATTTCCGGAGCCGGTCCGTCGCACCTGGACGCTTACCGGAGCCTTCCGGAACTTATGACTTAGCGTTATGACAATCACCTGTGATCCCCATGGTTCATGCATTCACTCGGGCTATCTGCGGCGCGAGGGATTTGCGAGCACCGTGCCCCTTGGGCATGGCGTTGATCCGCACGCGCGACCGGGCTTGGGAGGTGTCCAGAGCTGTGCGAAGCTCGGTGATGTGCGAGTCTTTCCACAGTGGCGCGTGTCTTCTCCTATGTGTACCCCCGGCAGGCGCTGGTGATCTCGGTGAGGCTGGCAGGGTCTGTATTCGCTGGACGAACAAGAAGCCAAACCTGCAGCCTGCTGTCGTGAGCCGGCCAGTCAACGATGTCGATGCCGACAGGCTTGACCAGTGCCCACAGCCCGCTTGCGACCGGATAGAGGCAATCCGGCTTGGGCGCATCGCCGATAGCTCCCGCCACCAAATTAAGCACGTGCTGGCGGCTCCAGCATTCCGGCATGCTAGCGGCTTTGCTATAGGGCTGGGCGGCGAGGTGCCGATGCGCTGCCTCGAGGTCGGGATCGCTTATCAGGATTTGCCGGTCTGCCACTGTTGTGGGTCCTCTTCATAGCTGACCACCTCGGCCGTCGGCACGCGCTGCCGGTCACCAATGAGGTCCGGCACGCCAGCGCCGACCTGGTGGAATAACAACGCCTCCACGGCCTGGCTGCCGTCCCGGCGCGCAGTCAGCACGCGGGCGCGGATCTCGGCGCCGCCAGCGGCACGGTAGATGATGAACTTTGCGATGCTGGCGCACTCCTCTCTCTCGTGGTGCCGGTCGAGATTCACGACTTATCCGAAGATGATTGAACCGAGCATCAACAGCCCCAGACAGAGCGCGGAGACGGTTACTCCAACTCTGAGGATCAGGTCCGGATGGCCCGTGGTCCATCGCCGAATAGCAGGTGCAGTACGTAGACCGATGGCGATGAGCAGCAGACCGACGGCAAGCGCGCCTAGACCGCGGAACGCAACACCGGCACTGATGCCCGTGATGGAGAAGCCAACCGCCACTCCTATGAGAACGGAAAATCCAATGAAAACCATCCCCCAGGTGGCATAAGCTGAGTACAGCCTAACAAGTAGCTGGCGGCCATCCTTAGCCAGGGTCTTGTAGTTCACACTCTCGGCAAGCATCGGGAAATCCTCGTTCTCAAGCCCTGGTTGGCTTGCGGGTGAAAGCCTTCACCACCCGATCGAGGATGCTGGGCTTGTAACCGGTGGCGACCCGCATTTCCTCGGCGTGCTCCTCGATCGCCGACACGCCGGAACGAGGTACGCGAACCGTCACCGTTACAAGTTCGTTTAGATCGTGCGGCTTCGCCGCGCCTCCCCGAATTGCACCGGCCACCAACTCAGCGCCGACTGTGCCGGCGATCACGTCCAGAACCACAAGTGCACCTCTTTCGGTTGGTTATGTCTTTTACCGCCTCAAGCCCCGCCGTCCGGAAACGCGCGGGGCTGGAATGGTGAAGGTTCGTTCATGCGCCGGGCTGGGCACCGTTAAGGCAGTGTTTGGCGTCGGCGCTGACCATGAGCCGGTAGGCATAGCGGATGGAAGCGATGACAACAGCGGCTGCCAGCAGGCGCCACATGCCCAGGCCGATCCCTTCGAGGGTAGGCGTGGGGAGCAAGTCGGGGCGGAGCAAGGCCACACTGCCGAAGAAGAGGGCGAGCAGCACATAGCTGGAGAAAGTGCGACAGTAAATCGCGCGGACATGAATGATAAGCCACTTCATAGCATTTTGTCTTTCTGCGCCCCATAGGCGCTCATTTTTGCGCTTGGGGCGCCTTGATTGTGTCGAGATCGGCACGGTAGAAGGCCATGCCCTGTCGGTTAAACTTCACCGATCTATTACGGATGCGATGGGCAGTACCAACGACCCCAAACTGCCCGAAAAGGCCGATTACGGAGTCGATGACGCGCAGCGGGAAGAGGATGAAATCGGCCATATCGGATGCCCTCCTTGTCACTCCCCTATTACCAAAACAGCCTGTCTTCCCACGCGCGCTCATACCCACCCCTGTACTCACGAAAATGAGCAAAGCTCTGATGCTGGATGGCCATATTGTGAATTACATCTATCCCATCATCGACAACAGGCGCGTGCCCTACCGATCCAATCGGCCATCGATATTCAATAAGGGCTCTCCGGAAAATCGGGTTGATGGGCAGCCGCCGTCATGGCATTGTTAAATCGGATTTTTAGGTTGATCCCATAGAGGAGCGCCGCGCCATGA
>NZ_JACHYN010000036.1 GCF_014192915.1 Azospirillum sp. OGB3
TGTCGTCGGACGTTGACCAGCCAACAACCTTTCGCCGACGGTATTGCGACGCCCGCGCAGGACAGGACAAGTGTCCCCAAATGCGCAAAGTCGAATGCGCATTTCGTTCGTTCGGGCCGGCAAGGCGAAGGACCAGCCAGGGTTGGAGGCGTTGCTCGCCTATGCGCGCCGTGGCGACACGCTGGCCATCGTCCGCCTCGACCGGCTTGGCCGGTCGCTCGTAGAGTTGCTGGCGACGGTGGCCATGCTGAAGGAGCGCGGGATCGGCCTGCTCAGCCTGGAGGAGAGGATCGACACCACTTCGGCGGCCGGCGAACTGGTCTTCCATGTCTTCGGCGCGATCGCGCATTTCGAACGGCGGCTGATCGCCGAGCGCACGAAGGACGGCATCGCGGCCGCCCGGGCCCGCGGCAAACGCCCAGGTCGCCAGCCGGTGGACATGAACAAGGTCAAAGCGGCACTGAAGCTGGTGGAGGCTGGCCTGTCGCCGGCCGAAGCCGCCAAGCAGTTGGGGTTGGCGAGGTCCACCGTCTACCGGGAAATGAGCTCGGCGGGCCTCCAAAGGCCGCCGCACGCCTTCTGACCAGCATCATGGGATCATCGTAGGGAGCTGGTATGGTCACAAACGAAAACCTGATGGTTTTCGAGACGGTGCAGCCGCTGTGGGACCACCGTGGTCCGCCCGGCCAGCGGCGGTCGGTGACGGCGCCATGAGTGCGGTGAAGGTCGCGGTCGGCTGGCTGTTGATGCGGTGGAAGGCGCGAGGAGACCGCCGATGCCATCACCAACCGCACGGGCGGGCGAGCCCGCCGAACCCGGCTTTCTGGTCGACACCACCGAGTGTGTGGGAGAGAGGATGCCATGCTGGGACGCAATGCGCCGGATCGGGCAGGCACTGGACCTGCTCGCCCACCAATCTCGAGGGACCTGCCAGCCGATGAGCGCCGCCCCGCCCCGGCCGGTGACGGCGCCCTGTCTGGGGCGCCGTTGCGCCTGACCGCGGCCTATGCCCGGGTGTCCTCGGACAAGCAGGAGAAGGAACAGACCATCGACAGCCAGTTGGAGGCGCTGCACCGCGGCGCCGCCGAGCGCCATTTGCGGCTGACCGAAGAGTTCATTTTCCGCGACGACGGCTTCAGCGGAGCGCGCCTGGACCGGCCGGGGCTGGACCGGTTGCGCGACGCCATCGCCGAGGGCAGCTGCGCCACCGTGCTGGTCAGCGCACCCGACCGCCTCGCCCGCCATTTCGCCTACCAAGCTCTCCTGCTCGAGGAGTTCCAGCGCGCCGGCTGCGAGGTGATCTTCCTCAACCACGCCTTCGACGCCAGCCCGGAGCAGCAGATGCTGCTTCAGGTGCAGGGCGTGTTCGCCGAGTACGAGCGCGCCCTGATCCGGGAACGGACGCGGCGGGGACGCCTGTTCGCCGCCCGCCAGGGGCGCGTCAACTGGGGCGGCAACCCGCCGTACGGCTACCGCTGCCTCCGCAAGACCGAGACTACGCCGGCGCAACTGGTGGTCGACGACACCGAGGCGGCGGTGGTGCAGCGGATGTTCCGTTGGCTGGTCGACGAGCAGCTCAGCTCGCACGCCATTCAGCACCGCCTGATCGCGCACGGGGTGCCGCCCCGCGCCGCCCGTCAGGGCTGGTGCCAGAGCTTGGTCATCAAGATCCTGCGCAATCCCCTCTACAAGGGCGCGGCTTGGTACAACCGGACCCAACGCGGGGAGGATGCTCGCCGCCCACGGCTGGCCAACGGCATGAAGAGCCTACGGCCGGGCAACGGCCGCAGCCGGGCGGCGCGCCCGCAAGACGACTGGATCGCCGTCGCCGTGCCGGCCATCGTCGATGCCGAGCTGTGGCGCATGGCCCAGGAGCAGCTGGACCGCAACCGGGAGCGGGCGCGGCGCCACAACACCAAGCACGACTATCTGCTGCGCGGTCTGCTGGTCTGCGGGCACTGCGGGCGCCGTCTGGTCGGCACGTGGTCGGCGGCGGGGAGTGGCCGCTACATCTGCTCGGCCCGCTACCCGCGCACCGCGGCGTGGGCCTGCGACGGCCGCAGCCTGTCGGCGTCACGGGTTGAGCAGCAGGTGTGGGACTACATCCGGCCCTTGTTGGCGGACCCCGAACTGCTGCGGCGCCATTACGAGGACAGTCGCGGCGATCCGGCCATTGACAACCGCGAGGAACGCGAGCGTGTGCGCCTGGAGCGGCAGATCGCGGCGGCCGAGCGCGCGGTGCAGCGGCTCATCGACGCCTATCAGTGCGGGGCGATCGAACTGGCCGAACTGCAGGACCGCCGACGCCGCAGCGAGGAGCACACCCGGCTTCTGTGCGACCGGGTCGAGGAGATTGAGCGACAGCGTCGCGCGCGCGAGCAGGAATTCCGGCTGGTGCAAGGGCTGGAGAGCTTCTGCGCCAGCATTCGCGACGCCTTGGTCGACCCTTCCTTCGCCGTCAAGCAGCAGATCCTCCGGCTGGTGATCGACCGCATCGTCGTCGACGACACGCGGATCCTCATTCAGCACGTCATCCCGGTCGAGCCCGTTGGATTGCGACCACGCCACCGAGTGTTCAAAATCGTACGCTAAGCCCGCTCCGAAGCGGTCAGTCACCTACCGGAAGTTGAGCGGCGGGGTCACTCTCGGGGCGTTTCCATAACGTTCATTATCGATACCATCCCGGATCACTGCCCGATATACGATCATCGCTGGTCCAGGTTGCGGTCCAAGGTGACGTAGGTGTAGGGCACTTGCACGTAGTTCAGCACGCCTCCCGTATTGACATGCGGCGACAGCAGCTTGGTCAGGTTTAGCCCAAGGCCGATGTAGAGGTGCCGTTCCCGCTGATCGGCGGAGCCCGGCTGGTATTCGGCGTAGTTGCGGGCATAGTAGCCGACGTGGAACTCCAGGTGCTTCAGCCAAGGGTTCTCGATCGCGTCGAAGCCGTCCGCCTTCACCGCCAGCAGGTACTTGGTGCGCTGGTAGTCGGTGGTGATGTCCACCTGGCGCTTGCCGCTCGGGAATGGGTCGTATTCGGCGCGGAAGTCTACCTTGCGCTTGATCTCCGGATATTCCCACAGCACGTAGCCCAGCGCCGCCCCCGCCACGTTGAACAGCATGTCCTGATAGGAAAAGCCGTAGTCGTCGCTGAACGCGTCGCCGACCTCGATCAGCCCCATGACGCCCAGCGACGATAACGCGCCGTAGCGCGCCGCCTCGGTTCGGCTGTAGCCGAAGTGCTCGTAGCGGTTGGCGAACAGGTGGCTGATCGCATAGCCCGACCACGCGTGCCCCAGCTTGTCGGCCCCGCCTTCCGTCGTCGTTCGGCCAAACCAGCCCTCATCCTGGAAGCGCGGCCCGGACGTTCCCCAGTCCCAAGACCAAGCGCCCCACCCCAGCGCTACCGCGCCGACGCCCAAATTCAGCCAGAAGGCCTTATCTTCACGGGTCCAATCTGAAAAATCCCCGTGGATCCAATCCGCAGACCACGCCCACCCTGGTCTGCAAACGAGGGCAAGCACGAGGAAAAGCCGAGCCAGACGTTGCATCCCGCCTCATACCCAAATGGCACCACCCTCCACAAGTAGACCGGAGAAGATTTCGCATGTCCAGGGTTTGCGGCTTTGCCGCTGATCGGCCAAAGAGCGAATTTTTCTGGTTCTGTTGCAAGGTTTGCCGCGGCCGGCGGCTCGGGTAGAAGTGCCGGATCGGAGTTGGTCGGAGCAGACGGGGGATGGCAAGGCGAGAGCGCCCGTTCAAGGGTCGACAGTTCACGGCGGACGTGATCCTGTGGGCGGTGCACTGGTACCTGCGGTTCCCGATCTCGTACCGCGACCTCGAGCTGATGCTGCGGGACCGGGGCGTGTCGGTCGACCACACGACCGTGTACCGCTGGATCCAGGCCTACGCGGTGGAACTGGAGAAGCGGCTGCAGCCGCATCTGCGCCCGACTACCGGCTCGTGGCGGGTGGACGAGACGTACCTCAAGGTGAAGGGCCGCTGAGTTTACCTGTACCGGGCGGTTGACGGCCGCGGCCAGACCATCGACTTCCGGCTCAGCGCCCGGCGTGATGCCCAGGCCGCCAAGCGGTTCTTCCAAAAGGCGCTGGCCCGGCCGAACACGGTCAATCCCCGCACCATCACGGTCGACAAGAACGCTGCCTACCCCAAGGCGGCGGCCGACATGAAGAACGACAAGCGGCTGTGGCGTTTCGCCAAACTGCACCAGGTCAAGTATCTCAACAACATCGTGGAGCAAGATCACCGGCGAATAAAGCGGCTGGTGCGGCCAGGGCTCGGCTTCAAGAGGTTCCGAACTGCGTGGCGCACCCTGGTTGGCTATGAGTCTTTGGCGATGATGAGTAAAGGACAGGTAAAGGGGATCGGCGGGAACGACATTGTCGCCCAGGCCGCCTTCGTGAACGCGCTCTTCGACGTTGCCGCTTGAGAACAACACAAGACCACAGCGATTTTGTCGCCGTCAGAACTTTGCAACAGAACCCTGTTCGCCGGCAGCGACGGCGGCGGCGAACACTGGGCGACCATCGCGTCGCTGGTGGAAACCTGCAAGCTCAGCGGTGTCGATCCGCAGGCTTGGTTCGCCGATGTGCTGACCAAACTCGCCAGCGGGCATCCGATCACCAGACTCGATGAACTGCTGCCCTGGAGTTACGCCCAGTAGGCAGAACACACCGTGGCCTGAGAACACCGCTTACGCTCCTTTAGCTGGATCAGCCGCTACCGGCGATTGAACACCATCGTCGAGCGGACGAAGGAGCACCTCGTCGCTTTCGTCCAAATCGCCTTTATCTCGATCCTCGCATGGCGCCTGAAGCGGCTCGTTCCCCAGGAGGTCAGCGCATAACTGCTACAAACAGCTTCTCAAACACGACCTGCTGCAAAGCCGGGTTCTGGCCTCCGCATGAGGTTATCATCCGTAGCGTCAATCAACTATTAACTGTGTTTCTCCAGAAGAGCGGAAGAGCCTCTGATCTCGCGCCATAGTATGGATCATACGGCCAAATCGTCAAACAAAGTCATGCAAGGTGGCACCTCAGAAGAGCCATTGCGCCACACCGAATTACATCCCACTGTGACGGGACCAGGAACAGGCGTATACCACACTGGCGCTGCTTAGCAGCAGAAGAATTCGATCAAATATCCTGAGTAGCTTCTCTTTCGCGTCCTAGACGGGCTGCCGTTCCTGCTGAGGAACGGCTTCAGCGTTTTGCATAAAACATGAACGCCGGATTGGAAAAGGAGGTCGTCATGAGTCGTTTCCTTACAATTCTCGCCATCGGCGCCGCCCCCATTTTGCTGGCCGGATGCACCACCCAGCTGAGTTCTGAGGACCGGGCCATGCTTCAACAGTCGCAGGCTGACGCCCGCGATGCCAAGGCCGAGGCCGCCAGGGCCACTGCCGCGGCGCAGGCGGCCTCCACCGCGGCCAGGATCGCCAACGACAAGGCCGACCGCATCCTTGCGGCCGCGGCGGAGCGCAAGGCTCGGTGACGAAGGACAGGCAGCTCCGGCTCAGTGCAGAGGCGACGGCGACGATCCGAACAGGATGCGCACCGGCAATCCGGTGCGCATCCTGTTCGGCTTTGCGCGCATGATCCCTCCACTTCGGTGCTGTGGGCTCAGTGACATTCAAAATCAACCGCAACCGATGGAGCAGATTCCGCGTCAACGCCATGGCCGCAGTTTAGGCACTCGTAATGCGCTGATGCCACCCGACTGCATCAGAAACGCCGAGGATTTAGAGGGACCATTCTTTTTGGAGACTGCGCCATCTGTCTACGCCTATCTTCTTTACCATCAATTATGATGATCTACGGATACCATCACAATAAAGCTCTTACGGCGTAAATACTATACTATAATGAAGTTCATTTACCCGTTGGGGCCGGACAGACGGCAGGCTTCCTATTTGAGGCCATTGCCGAGCGTTGCATCTCCTCTTGTCCACTGGACTGGCTCCGATCCCAGAAATACTTTGTAATTATCCTACAAAACGGCACTTCCGTGTGTTGCGTGGATTTGACGATAGGGAGGGCGCTTCACCGGGCCATTTCATGCTGGCTCTATCCTATGCCCATACAGCTTGCCTTCACGTCACCCGATGGGGCGGGGTGCAGTCGCCTTCTGATCTGGGGCCACCCGACCGCTGCCGCCCCCCGTCCTGACAGTGTCGGCCACAAATGGGCGGTAGGCACCTCCAGCGGAAGGACGCGGCGGGTCCGGGTCTTGACCTTCGGATATCCCTGCCCCAAGGGATCGAGAGCACCTTCCGTCTGCCCAGGCTGTGGCCAAGCTTGGATCCGGCGCGCGTGTGGCGCATGAGCGCAAGGTGACCTGGGGCAACGGATCGACGCTCGGAGGCTCGCATGGCACGGTGGGACATCATTGATGTCGATGCTGATCCGGCAGAGGTTCGGCGCTGCCGCCGCCGCCGGTTCTTCCGCTTGGGCGTCCCGATCCTCGGGGTCTTGACGATGGCCGCTGCCCTGGTGGGAACCGCGCTCTACTCCTACGCCATGAACCGGCGGGATGCGCTGCTTCTGACCCAGAATCTGATCGAGGCGCTGGACCATCGCCTCGCCAGTCAGGTTTCGACTTATCTGGAGATCGCCGCCGACGCGGTTGTCATCCTGTCCTCCGTCGACGGCGGTCCCGAGGCCCCGGCCTCGGAAACGCTCGCGCTCGCCGTGATGCGAACCCGCCCGCATCTCACCGCCCTGTATGTCGGGGCGGAGGACGGCCGCTTCATGATGGTCCAACGCTCGGCGACCGGGGCGCTGGATACGAAGCGCATCACGGTCGGGCCGAAAGGACGAACCGTCGCCTGGACGCGCCGCAACGCGGACGGCAGGGTGCTCGCGGTCGAGGAAGACCCCGGCGACCTCTTCGATCCGGCGTCACGCCCTTGGTTTCGCGCAGCGCTCGCCGAGAACCGATTCGTCTGGAGCGATATCTACGTCTTCTTCACCCGGCAATCGCCGGGCATCACCGTATCCCGCTCCATTTCTGGTGGCTCCGGTGTGGTCGCCGCCGCCGACCTTGACCTGACGGACATCGGTGGCGTCCTGAGCGGGCTGAAGGTCGGGGCATCCGGCAGGGCGGTGCTGGTCGACGGCAGCGGCCGTCTGGTCGCGGTGCCGGATGTCGGTTCCATGCTGCGGCAGGATGGAGAGACGCTGCGCCCGGCGCGGATCGAGGAACTGGGCGACCCGTTGATTCAGGAAGCGTTCAACCGGATCCGCATCACCGGCGAGACCCGCGGGGTGATGAACATCGACGGAGACCGGTATGTGGTGTCGGCCCGCGTGCTGCGCGAGACGCTCGGGCGGAACTGGTGGCTGTTGCTGGTCGCCGCCGAAAGCGACTTCGTCGGTTTCGTGGCCGCCAACAACCGCACGACGTTGCTGCTGTCCGGGGCGGTCGTCCTGCTCGCCGTGCTCATGGCCGGGTTCCTTGCCTGGCAGGCCTATGCCGCCGACCGCGGCGCACACGCCATGCGCCGCCGACAGCGGGAGCTTGAGCGGCAAGGCGCCGCGTTGGCCGAACTGGGCAGGTTGGAAACGATCGCCGATCCCGGCGATGCGACGGCGCTCCGGCGGGCGACGGAAATCGCAGCGGATGCCACGGTGGCGGACGGCGTCAGCCTGTGGCGCATCGACGGGGATAAATTGATCTGCGCCGACGGGTTCGACCGGGAAAGCGGCGGGCATGTCGCGGCAGCGGTCATTCCGCTCGACCGCAGCCCGCTGCTGCGCAAGAATCTACTGGCCGGCGAGATCGTGACGGCCACCGACGCCGCGTCGGATCCGCACACGTCGGGCCTCGTCCCGTACCTCGATGCAACGGGCCGGCGCTCCCTCCTGGCGGTGCCGGTCCGGGCCGGAGGACGCACGTTGGGCTGCCTCTGGATCGAAGACGGGGCCGGCGACGTCGGTGCGGGTGAAGGCTTTGCCCGGATCCTGGGCATGCTGCTGTCCCCCCGGCTCGTCGCATCGCGGGACCATATGCTCGCCACCGCGGAGCAGCCCATGGCCTTTGCCGCCGAAGCCGGCGGCCTGCCGTTCGCTCCGTCGACGTTGCGGAGCGCGTCGATTGCATCCGAGCGCAACCGCCTGCAACTCCGCGAGATCGTGAGGCGCGGATTGCAGAGCGACCAGGTCCAGGCCATGCAGTTTCCGCAGGTGACCATACTGGTTCTGCGGATGGCCGACGACATCGCCTTGGCGACCGGCGACGCGGCGGGAACCGTTGCCATTGGACAGATCGTCGCCGCCTGTCAGAAGGCGGCGGAACGGCACGGCATCCGCTACCTGAAGATCCTGACCGACCAGATCGTCGCGGCGGAAGGCTTCGACGGAAATCCCATCGCCGCGGCCGCCCGGCTTGCCACGCTGGCGCTGGAGATCGACGCGGAATGCGCCGGACTGTTCACGCGGCTGGGACGACCGCCGGGCTACGCCATGGGTTTGGACAGCGGGCCGGTGATGGGCTCGGCCATCGGTTTCGGTCAGGTGGCGTTCAATCTGTGGGGTGAGGCGGTGCGCGTCGCCTGCGCCATGGCTGTGGCGGCGCCGGGCGGCGCCATCCAGACGACGGAGGCCACCTATGCACTGCTGCGCGACGGATTCGCCTTCCGCGCGCGCGGCGCCTTCTATCTGGAGCGGCTGGGCGAGATGACGACCTTCTACCTGCGGGGCCGGCTATGACCGACACACCCGCCCCGGCAACCGGAACGGCCCAGGCCGGCGATGGAACGGGCAGCAGAACGGCCAGAGCCTGGCGGCATGGTTGGGTTGTCGAGACGGCGGCGGTCGGGGCCGCGGTGCTCATTCATATGGTCCGGCCGGTCACATGGCGCCGGTCGGTGCGGCGCGAATTCGTCCACTTCATGGGCATCGCCGGTGTGGACATCGTGCCGACGGTCGTGATCGCCGCGATCCTTGCCGGTTTGGGGCTGCTGTTCCAAGGGCTCTGGTGGCTGGAGCAGGTCGGTCAGGGGCAACCGGTCCGAAACATCATCCACACCGTCCTGGTGCGCGAGGTGGCGCCGTTGGCGGTCGGACTGCTGTCGATCGGCCACAGCGGGCTGATCATCGTGAGTGAACTGAGCCGGATGCGGGCCGATGGGCGACTGCGGGCACTTGATTCCCAGGGCATCGACCCCTTCGTCCTGTTCGTCGTACCGCGGGTCGTCGCGCTGTCGGTGAGCCTGTTCTGCCTGACGATGCTGTTCGCGGCGATCGCTCCGGCAGCCGGACTGCTGACCGCCCTGGTTCTCGGCGTGACCAACCTGTCGTTCAGCGCGATCCTGCTCAGCATTCTCGGAACCATCGGTACCCAAGGGTACGCCGTGCTGCCGTTAAAGTCCCTGGGCATCGGCTTTGCGATCGGAACCGTTTGCTGCGTCACCGCGATGGCCGAGCCAAGCAACCCGAACCGCAGCGGTGACGACGCACGGCTGGCTGTCGGGTTCTTCCGGTCCTTGTTTCTCATGTTTCTGTTCAGCGGCACCATCAGCGTCCTGGTGCGGTGATGGCCAATCCGCCGGTGATTGAGTTCGACGGCGCGGCGCTGGAAAACGGCATCACGGTCGACTTGGCGTTGCACGCGGGTGAACTCGCTCTGATCGATCCTGGCGACGAGTCCCATGAGCGGGCCGTGGTCGATGCCGCCTGCGGCCTGACCATTCCGGTCCGGGGAGCCGTGCGCATGCTTGGCCGGGATTGGCGCCGGCTCCCGCCCGATCTTGCCAACGCGCTGCGCGGCCGCATCGGGCACGGCTTCCGGCCGGGCGCCTGGATCTCCTACCTGAGCGTGCTCGACAACATCATGCTGGCGCAGCTCCATCACACGACCCAGCCCGAGGCCGACATCCGCAACGAAGCCGTCCGCCTGTCGATGGCCTTCGGACTGCCCGGCGTGCCGACCGGCCTGCCGGCGGACTGCGGGCCCGGTGACCTGGCACGGGCGGATCTGGTGCGGGCCTTCATAGGATCGCCGGCACTGGTCATCCTGGAAGGCCCGCCGGGCGATCTGACCGGTGCCCTGGTCAACAGGATCCGCACGGTGCGCGACCGGGGCACCTCGGTGGTCTGGCTTACCCTCGCCCCGGAGCTGTGGCACGATCAGGCGATTCCAGCCAGTCAACGCTGCCGGCTGCACGGCGGCGTCATCGCAGCGGCGAAGGACCGGCCATGACGACGGACCGGCAGGCGGCCATCCCATTCGGCGTTCAATCCGGCTTCCGGCAGACCAGCCGGCGCGTCGGCCTGCTGGTGCTGGTGGCCGGCGCCCTGTTCGTGGCCGGGGTGCTCCAGGCGGGCCTGCTGGAGCGGCTGCTGAATCCATCAGTGACGCTCCGCGTCGTCCTGCCGGTCGACGGTCTTGCCGGCCTCACCCGCGGGTCGGGCGTGCAGGTGCTGGGCACCGACGCCGGCCGGGTGGAGGAGATCGTCATCGATCCCAATGCGCGTTTCCACGCCGTCGTCCGAATTGAGCATGCCATGCAGCCCTTCATCCGCAGCGACTCCCGCGTCCTGATCCGCAAGCAGTTCGGCATCGCCGGGGCCTCCTTTCTGGACATCTCGCGAGGTGCAGGAGCGTCGCTGGACTGGGATTACGCTGTTCTGGAAGCCACGACCGAACGCGCGGCCACCGACGATCTTGGGAAACTGGTGCAGGATCTGAGCGCCCGGGTGATCCCGCTCCTCGACAAGACCGACCGGGCGGTCACCGCCCTGGCGGCCCTGGCCGAACGGCTGGAACGGGGCGAGGGAACCATCGGTCGCCTGATCGCCGATGACACGGTGGTGCGTGGGCTTGAGGAAGTGGCCCGGATGGCGCCCCAGTCCATCGGCCACGCCGACGCGGCGCTGATCGCGGCAACGGACCTGCTCCGTGAGCTGAAGGCGGCGGCCCGGATGGTGCCCCCGTCGATCGACCATGCCGACGCGCTGCTGGTCTCGGCCGACCGCCTGTTGCAAAACCTACACCGCCTGACACCACAGCTCCGCAGCCTTGTCGGCCGGGCCGATGCCGCCACGGCGGAGGTGCCGATGTTCATCGCTCAGGCGCAGGCGACGATGACCCAGTTGGAAAAGCTGCTGGTGACCCTCCAGAACCATTGGCTGATCGGCAACGGCAGCGCTCCCCAAACCCAACGCAGGCCCCTTTCGCCGCTGGAGGTCCGCCCATGAGGGTGCCGCGGACCGGCTCCGCGGCGGTGGCGACTCTAATGGCGATTGTGCTCAACGCGATGCTTTCTGCCGGCTGTGGCGGACGGCCATCGGCGGTGATCGACACCGGTGGAATTAACGACGCCTACACCGTGTCGATCCTGGAGACCGCACGCCATGCCTTCCTCGCGGGCCGATACGACCAGGCGACTGCCGGGTACGCCCGCGCGCTGGACCGCGCTCATGCACTCGACGATGCCGCCGCCATCGCCTTGGCAGGGCAGGAATTGGCGATTTCGGACCTGCGCAGAGGCAAAGCGGAGAGTGCGGCAGAGGTCGCCGCGCGGACCCGGTCCGACCTCGCACGGCGGAGGCATCCCGGTCTCCCGGCCCTGGCTCTGGCTCTGGTCGAGGCGACCGCCCGCTACCGGCTGGGTCAGTCGCAGAAGGCTTGGCAACTTGCGCAGGAGGCCATCGAGTCCAGCAAGGATCCGCTCGTCTCAGCGCGCGCCACGTATCTGATGGGACTTTTGGCAGCCGACAGGGGAGACAGGACCGCGCTGCGGGCCGCAATCGAGGGATTGCCAGCATCCGAGCAGCCGGAACTGGCGGCCGACCGACTGGCGTTGACCGGGCGGCTAGCGCTGTTGGACGATGATGCCGGCGCGGCCTTCGACGCCTTCACGGCCGAGGAGAGGTTACGGCGCGCCAGCGGTGACGAAGCGGGGGTTGCCCGCGCGCTGACCTCGGCGGCGCAGGCAGCGGAGAAGGGAGGGCGGCGATCGGAAGCGGCCGACCTTTACTTCCGGGCTGGCCGAAGCGCCGTTCAGGCGGGCTCCGGCAGCGACGAGGCGGCGGCGTTGCTGCGCCACGCGGAGCAACTCGCCCGCCAGACCAGCCAGCCCGAGCTTGCCGAGGAGGCTGTCCGGCTTCGGCGCGCGCTTCCTCGTCTCGGAAGGGCGGCGGATGGCGAGGAAAGGCAGGCCTGGTGATTCCATCGGTCGAACCCAACCCGCATTCGGCGGCTCTTAAAGGCTCACAATGCTGAAGCCGGTGAAATTCAGACCGACTTTGGTGCAGAACTCGGCCTGAGGATGGATTTCGCCCAGAGGCGATAAAGATCAGGCGACCTTCCGGGAGGTCGGCATGCCGAGGCTGGTCATCCGATTGATGACGGCGCAGGCGGCCTTGGCCTCGACTTTTTGTGCGGGCAGAGTCCGGGCGCGCGGGCTGCGTCCGATCAGAACCTTGTACCTGAGCATCGCCACCTCGACCAATGATCTCCTGCCGTATTGGACGGCTCGCTGCCAGCCCAGCCGACCACGCTCGTTGATCATCTGGATGTGGCGGTCGCGCCGGGTGGGCGCTCTCTCGGCGGTGTCGCTCACCACCGCGGTCGCGCGCGGCGGGATGATCACCTCCGCATTGGGGCTGTGGGCGGTCACGCTGCGATAGACAGGTTCGCCGTCGTAAGCCCCGTCCGCCAGGACCGCGCCGATCGGGCGCGTGATCTGGTCGAGCAACGGACCGACCAGCGAGGCGTCTCCCTCCTCGTTGCCCGTCAACGCCGAGGTGAGGATCTCGCCGGTGGCGGGATCGACCGCCAGGTGCAGCTTGCGCCAGCATCGGCGCGCTGTGCCGCCGTGCTTTTCCAGGTGCCACTCTCCGCGGCCGAACACCTTCAGCCCGGTGGAATCGATGACCACGGTGACCGGTCCGTCCTGGCCAGCGCCGACGCGACTGCCCGATCGGCGCCGCGCCGGGAAAACGTCGTAAGATCGGGAACCGGCAGCTCCAGGCCGAGCAAGCGCATGAGCGAGCCCAGCAAACCCTCGGTCTGGCGCCACGGCCGGCCGAACGCTATGCGCAGCATCAGCCCGGTCTCGATGGCGATATCGGAGTAGCGCGCTGGCCGGCCGCGCCACTGCGTGGCGGGCGGCGTCCACGCGGCGATCGCCTCCAGCGTCACCCAGATCGTCAGGTCACCCCGCCGGCACAGTGCCGCATCGTAGGCCGCCCAGTTCTCCACACGGTACCGGGCCTTCGGGATCTTGTGGCGGCGGGGCTCGTTGGCCTTGTGGGGCATCGGGTTCTCGGCTTCAGCGGGCCGCTTCTATACCCGCTCGCCCTCCCGACCGCCACCAGCCCCGCCTTTTTTGCACCAACGTCCCTGACCGCCTGAACCAGCGAACAAGCGGGTTGTGCATACCCTCGGTGCATCAACTGACCACGAAGTTGACAACATCCCACATCGGCTCTCTCAAGCCGGCCCTTCCCGGTGAAACCGGTTTCATGGGATGCATCGTTACCGTGACACTCTCTAGAATTCGACTCATCTGCGGTTATTCGACTCATCTGCGGTTATTATTGTCATCGAATGCAGGAAAATCGCTGGATTGTCTGGCAATGTTATGGCGTATTAGGGTAATATGCACAGTTTTTTCGCTGTTGCCGATCTGCATGATCGCCTTTTCGAAGGCTGGAGGCCCGAGGAATCCTCGCACATTATTGCTAAATCCGTAGGGCTCCATTGGGACGCCAAGGCCGTCTTTATTAAGTTTGCCATTCCCATTCTCGTCGTGAAACAGGATGATGGCGTACTGACCAGGGTTGAGGTTGGTGAAAACTACTGAGCTTTTCAGTGCCGCGTTGGCCCGCAGAGCTACCGCAGCAAAGCGGCTCGGATCGTTGAGGAAACCTTCCTTATCGGACATCTCGATGGCACGATTGAAAGTGGAAAGGCTGTCATAAAGCCCAATCAAAATAGTGCCATTTTGAGAGCGAATGCCGTCAACCATGATTCTGAGTTCGCTCGCATTCACAGGAAGCGCGAACAGGATCACCAAGATCGTTGATAATATTCGCATCTGCTCCTCCTCTTCTCAGGTTCCATTAAGCATCAAGCGTACCCTCAAGGCCAATCGAGCAGGGTGTCATGCGGTAACGCTTCGCTTGAGACAACTTGTTGGAGTCGCGCTTTAACGCTGCTCTGAGTTGATCTTCTGATGCTCACGTATGCATGTTCCGGCCGGCAGAAGCAGGGCTTGGCGCCGGTGCGGGGACCGCAAACACGCCTTGAAGGCACTGGCAGGAACAACGCAGAAAAAGCCACTCAATTCCGACGTTACCGCGCGATCCCCTCCGGCATGGACGCGGCCAGCGGGCGGATCGTCGCGGCCACCCTGACCGACCGCGGCGTCGATGACGCCTCGCGGGTCGCCCTTTGCTTGATAAGGTCCCCGAGTCTGTGGTGCCTCTGAACCGGGGAGGGGGTGACCGGACGGGCGTCTCGGCGGCGGCCCATCAGCGCCATCCCGCCGCTGTGGCGGTCCGCCCCGAGCCAAGACGGTGCTCTAGCGCCCAAATGGCGGCCTGGGTTCGGTTGGCGGCGCTGATCTTGCACAGCACGTGTTTGAGGTGAACTTTGACGGTCGCTTCGGTGATGCCAAGGGCAAGGGCGATCACTTTGTTGCTGGCGCCCTTCAGCAAGCCCTGCAGGATCTGCACCTCACGCACGGACAGGGCGACGCTCGGGATGTTGGCGTCGGGAGCAATATTGCTCCACACCGCGCTCCCCGACAGAAGTGCGCCGAGGGCGCTCGGAAACACAATCTCGCCCATCATCACGAGGCAAAGGGACTCAAGCAGCGCGCACGGTGACATATTTTTTAATAGAATGCCGTCCGCTCCCGCCTGAATGGCGCTCGTCAGGGTATGCATGTTGATCTGTTCTGTGAGCAGCACGACCCTGGCAACCGGGCGCACCGCCTTGAGCGCGGAAACATCGCTGGCCTTATCCGTGTCAATGAGGACCAGCGCGGTCGTCGCCGGTGCCGAGAAGGAGAGCGCCTGGCCAACGCACGAGGCCTCGTCCGTGATCTGGAACTTCGTATCGTCGAGCAACGTCCTCATACCCTCTCGAAAGAGGTTGCTCGCATCAATCAGCGTCACGGCTACGGGTCCCATGCGTGCCCCACTAGTGCGCAGACGCATTCGGAAGATTCGGTGCAGTCGAGGCAGTTCGATTGACCGTGGACGGCCATTAGATTCCCCGCAGAGGCACGGCTCAGTAAATTATCTAAATCCGTCTGAGCTCTAGTCACCGTCTTCGTTAGGTTAAATGAAGTCGAATTCTGTTTCACGTTGTCCTTTGGCACATTCTCAAGCGGACGTTACTCTATTGTACTTGCGAAATAGCCTGATCATATGGCGAAGGTGGGGGAGCAGGACTTTTGTACACAACCGATTCAATCGACCCAACAAGTTCGTGGACGGGCTTTAACCCGACGCCAACTTCCTCCTGCTTCTGGAAGTAGAGGTTTAGCTCCTTTGGAAAAGCGGGCGGAATGTTGATACAGATCACGCCAGATATTGCCATGATGCTGAACGCTTCCAAGTCGGACGCCTTTCCCGAAAGGCTTGGTCCTCCGGTGTCGGATCCGGGTGACCGGCCTTGCCGCCAACGGGCTCTCTCCTGACGCCCCCGTCGGACGACGGGTGAGCTTACGTCCGATCCAGATCAGGAGGTCGCATCGATGAGAAGGCTCATACGACCGCTATGGCCGGTCCTTAGCGTTCCGCTGCTGTTCAACCCCGCTTGGGCCGCCGGACAGCCGTCGCCTGGCGACACGCCCACAGCGGCGCAACAGGCGACGGCACCCAAGGCCAGGGACGACATGCCGGTCATCGACAGCGGGGCGATGGACGCGCTGAAGCGGATGGCCGACACCCTGGCGCAGGCCAAGGGTTTCCGCGTGACCATCAGTTCCCGCTATGACGTGGTTCAGAACACCGGCGAGAAGATCGAGTTCGGCGAACGCCGCACCGTCACGCTGAACCGTCCCGACGCGTTGCGCGTCGAGGCGCAGCAGAGCGACGGAAAGACGACGCTGGTGAGCTACGACGGCAAGGCGATCACCGTCTTCAACCCGGACCGGAACGTCTATGGCCAGGTGGACAAGCCGGGCAGCGTCGACGACGCCATCCGCTATGTGGTCCAGGACCTTCAGGTGGGGCTGCCGCTGGCGCTGCTGCTGGTCACGACGTTGCCGGCTGAACTCGACCAGCGCATCCAGGCGTTGGACTATGTGGAGCGCGACACGCTGACGCCGGTGCCGACCGACCATCTGGCGGCACAGACCGAGGATGCGGACTTCCAGGTCTGGATCCCCACCGAGGGCGCGTCCCTGCCGCAACGGATCACCATCACCTACAAGAACGACGAGGGCGAGCCACAGTACCGGGCCGACCTGACGGACTGGGCGATGAATCCCGACACGGCGCCGGCGCAATTCGCCGTCACGCTGCCGGCCGGGGCGGAGCGCATCCCCTTCCTGATCCGGGTGCCGCGTGCCGTGGCCGACCAACCGCCGGCCACCGAGTTCCCGTCCCAGAACAAGCCGGGCCAGAACAAGCAAGGGATATCCGACAGCACCGAAGGAGCGCCGAAATGACCGCCGAAGCATCACGGTTTGCCCTCTCGATTGCCGTGTCCCTGCTTCTGGTCGCCGGATCGGTGGGGGATGCCTACGCCCGTGACGGCGGAGGAGGCCGCGGCGGTGGTGATGGCGGTGGTGGGGGCAACTTCTCTCGTTCCGGCCCCGCGGCGAGCGGCAGCCTCTCGGGCCAGAGGGGTGCCGCGGCGACGGAGCGCTCCGGGCAACGGGCGGCCACCGCGCAGACCGCTTCCCGTCAGGCGGGCGCCACCGAGCGGTCGGGGCAGCGCGAGGCGACGCAGCAGACCCGCTCCCAATCGCGGGCCGACACGCGCACGTCCGGCCAGCAGGAACGGACCGAGCGGGAAAGCCAGCGGCAGCAAGGCCAGACCGAACGCTCCGAAGCCCGCCAGCAGGGCCAATCCGAGCGCACGGAATCTCGGGCCACTGCGGTGCAGAACAGGTCGGGGGACTGGGACGGCCATCATTATGACGACAATGACGACGAGTGGGGCTACGCCCTGGCCGGCGCGGCGGTCGGGGCAACGGCCGGCTACATCGCGGGGGCCGCGACCGCGGCGCCGGCCTATGTGACGGTGCTGCCCTGCACGCCGACGGTCGTGCCAGCGGGTGGCGTGAGCTACTACGGCTGCGGCGGCACTTGGTACAACCAAAGCTACGTCAACGGCACCGTTTCCTACGTCACCGTCGCTCCGCCTCCGGGCTATTAGGGTCAGCGGGTCGTATTGTGCCGGGCTTGGAGGCTTCGAGATGATGCGGGCTGCCTTCCGAACGTGTGTTGCGGGGGCGGTTCTGCTGGTCGGGGCTCTCCTCGTCGATGGTTGCGCGATCCCGGTCACCGTCGAGCGTGTGGGTCACGGCACGGTCCATCAGCAGATCACCCACAATGTTCTGTCGGCGAACGCGCTCAGCGACGAGACCCACAACGTGCTGCGACGCTGGTCTCTCGCGGACCGCAGATCCGGGTCGCCTGATCGGACCGTCACCCATTTTCCCTCATAGCTCCAACCGACACGTGAAAGGCCAGGGCTGCATGACCCGAACCACCCGTATCGATCAGCGAATCGCGGCGGATGACGGCGGGGCTGCCGCACCGGGTGCCGCACAAGGGACAGCTCGCGACCTCACGGGGCTAAGACGCATCACGCTGTTCGCGATCGCGTTTGCGGTGTTTGTGTTCGCCTACTACGTGGTTGCGGACCGGATGACGCCGTTCACCGGCGACGCACGGGTGCAGGCGTTTGTGGTCCGCATGGCACCAGAGGTGCCCGGTCAGGTCCTGAACGTCGATGCGGTCGACAACTCGCGCGTGGCCCGGGGCGACACGCTCTTCCGGCTGGATCCGACGCCGTTCGAAATCGCCGTGGTGCAGGCACAGGCGAAGCTCGCCCAGGTGGGACAGAGCATCGGCGCATCGACGGCGGCAGTGGATGTGGCGCAGGCCGCCCTGGACGAGGCGCGTGCGACGGAGACCCACGTACGTGTCCAGACAGCGCGCATGTTCGAACTCGTCAAACGCGGCGTGTACGCCTCGGCGCGCCAGGATCAGGCGACAGCCGAGCTGGACGAAGCGCGCGCCCGCGTCGTCCGCGCCGAGGCGGACGTTGCCCGAACGCGCGAAGAGCTCGGGCCCGAGGGTGAGAACAACCCGCAGATCCAGGAGGCCATCGCCGCGCTCGACAAGGCGCGCTTCGATCTGTCGAAAACCACGGTGATGGCGCCGTCCAACGGCGTGGTCACCAACCTGCAACTCGCAAGCGGTCAGGTGGTGGCGGCCGGCCAGCCGGCGATGACCTTCATCAGCGTGACGGAAGTGTGGCTGCTGGCGCCCATCCGTGAGAACAGCCTGGGGGTCCTCACGCCGGGACAGCGGGCGGAAGTCGTGCTCGACGTTCTGCCCGGGCGCGTGTTCGAGGCAACGGTGTCGAGCGTCGGCTGGGGCATAGCCTCCGGCTCGGTGGACCCAGCGACGGGGTTGCCGAAATCGTCGACCGGAACCGGCTGGCTGACGGACCCCGAGCACTTTCCGGTGCAGCTCGCCTTCGACCCTCAGAACATTCCACGCGGCGCGCGCTACGGATCGAGGGCTGCGGTGATGATCTACGCCGGCGACAACGCATTGATGGACGCGATCGGCCGACTGCGCATGCGACTGATCGCGGTCCTCACCTATGTTTCGTGACCCGGCTTCGCTGGAGCGGCGCAACCACGGCCTGCGGTTGGCCTTCGCAGTGGCGCTGGGGCTGGTGTTCGAGATCCTGCGCGGTGCGCTGGTGCCACCGCTTGCCGCAGTGATCGCGCTGCAATTGCTTGCGTTGCCTGGACCGCGGCCCACCGCGAAGATGGTTGTGGGGCTTTTCGTGGTCATCAGCGGTGCATCGCTGTTCGCCTATGGAGTGTCGGTGCTGACGGCGGACCGGATACTTCCCTATGCCTTGGGCATCGGGCTGATCTACCTGTGGGGGTTCGCCCTGGCCGTACAGCCGAAGACCGCCGCCGTGGGGACGATGACGTTGACGATGGGCATCGTGGTCACCACCCTGGCGGCCGTCTCCACGGACCTCGCCGCGGTCCTCGTCGCCGAGCTGTTGCTCTCGGTAGCGTTCGGCATCGCCTTGGTGTTTCTCGCCCATGCGATCTTCCCACAGCGTGCGCAGATTGCCGGCGCGGCAGCGGCAGTGGCAGCGGCTGCGGAAGCGGGGGCGCTTGTTGAAGTCACCTCACGCGCGATGGTGGCGGCCCTTATCATTCTGCCGTTGCATCTGTTGCTGGCGGCCGACGGTTTGGCCGCGATGGTGGTGCTGCTCACCGTGGCGACCATGCTTCGCCAAGTGCGGATTGAGCAGGCAGCGCGCTATGCGATGACCTTCGCCGCGGGCAATCTGCTGGGGGGACTGCTGGCAGCGGCGGCGGTTGAGGTGGTGAGTCTGCACGCGACCATTCCGGTGCTCGCCACCAACGTCGTCGCTGCCGTGCTTCTCATTGCCTGGTGGGTCGAGCGGGTCCCGACGTTCGCTCACGTGCTGCTTCCTGGTTTTGTGGCGTTCACCGTGCTTTTCGGGCTGGCCTTCGCGCCGGCGTCGCTGTCGGCCGATGTGGAGCTTCTGAAGCGGCTCGCTCAAATCGTGGCCGCCGGGCTATACGCGTTGGGCGCAGTCAGCCTCGTCATGCCGTTCGTGCACAGATCGCGGCCATCCGCAGGCGGTTCTGTGGTGTGAAGAGGCGTAGAGGAAGGCGCGTGCGATCAGGGCTCAACTACGGGAGGCGTCGAAGGGCGGCCCCACCCTCGTCGCCGCGCCTGTCATGGCGTCGGACGTTCAATTTGCGGCCCGCCCTCACCAGATTGCCGCCGCAGCCATTCGATGAGCAGCACATAGCCGACGGCGAGCAACACAGGACCCATGAACAGTCCGAGAAGGCCGTCGGCGAGCATACCGCCGATGACACCAATCAGAATCACCGGCATCGGCACTTCCAGTCCGCGGCCGAGCATCAATGGCTTGAGGACATTGTCGCTGAGCCCGGCGGCGAGAGTCCAGACCATAAAGATGATCCCGGGCGTCGTTGCTTCGGTTGCAAGGACATAACCCACCACAGGCAGCGTCACCAGCGTCGCCGGCACCTGCACGATGCCCAGCAAAAGCGTCGCGAACGTCAAAAGGCCGGCGGCCGGCAGGCCGATGGCGAAGAAGCCGGCCCCGATGAGCAGCGACTGGATTATGGCCACGCCGACCACACCGAGCGCCACGCCGCGAATTGTCGCGGCGGTCAACGCAACCAACCGGACCGCCTGTGCCGCACTGCCGGTCACGGTCTGCAGCAGGCGCTGAGCGAAGGCGGCGGCACCCTCGCCATAAGCGACGATCACGGCGGCGATCGCGAAGGACAGAATGAACGAGAGTACGCTGCCGGCCAAGCCGCCGGTGGACGATACCAACCATGCCGCAGGCCCCCTCAACATCTCGCCGTACCTGGCAAGCGCTACCGGAATGTTGGTGGCGACGAGTGCCCAGGCCTCCGTCAGTTTCTGGCCGACCAGGGGGACGTCGGCGAGCCGTGGCGGCGGCGGCGGCACGGTCAGGCTGTTGTTCTGTAAATCCGAGAAAAGCGAATATATGGAAGTCCCAATCGACGTCGCCACCATGACCAGCGGCACCAATGTCACCGCGACGCCGAATAGCCCTATCAGCAGCGCCGACCAGCGATTGCCGAGCCGGACGGCGATGCGGCGATGCAGTGGATACAGCAAGACCGCCAGGATAGCGGACCAGAGCATGATGCCGGCAACAGGCAATACGATCCGGCCGCAGGCATAGACGAGCAAGGCGACCAGCCCGATTTGAAGCGCAGCATAGAGCGTGGCCGAGCGCGGGGGGTTAAGGTCCATTATCTAATTTTCCTTCCCAAGTTACTTCGGCATGACCAGTCGACGCCCGAATAGCGCGCTGCCTGTCGTTTCATCGCGGCCGCGTCTCCAAGTCCTCATCAACAATGCGCAGGAGCGCTTCGAGGAGAGCCTCGCGCGGGTAAGCGTTCTGAGTCACGAACATTGAGGCGATCAGGGCCTGCGTGCGCTTGACCGGCACAGCGACGGCCCAGTGGTCGGCATTGAGATAGCCCAGGAGGATGCTGCCGGGCACGACCTGGTCATAAAAGATTACTTGGCTGTCATTGCGCGGGTCGATGCGGGACAGCTTGTCGTAACTTGATGAGAGAATCGAAGAGATCCGCTCCGGCTGAGGGAACGTGACGAGCGAGTAGTAGCGCAACTCGCGAGGAAGTGGGTTTCGCGCGAGCCATGCCTTGCGGGCTGCGGGCCGCAGGCTCGCCACGGCGCCACCATCGCCCGAACCGCAGGTCGCTCCGGGAAAGTACCGCAGCAGATCGGCTTGGTACTGCTCGGCGTCGTTCGCAAGCGCGGAGCCGCCGATCGAACCGGCGGCGCTGACCACCGCCGCGATGCGGCTCCGGATCTCCGGATAGGTGACTACCGCCTCAAGGATGTCGGGAGCACCCTTGGAATAGCCGATAAGCACGAGACGCGGCGCACCTGCGTCCAGAGGCATGGCCATGATCGCATCGCGGATTTGGCGTGCGTTGTTCTCCGTGCCCGACAGGGCATCGACCTTGAGCCGCAACGCGTCGTATCCGAACTGGCGCACGTGCTGCGCGACGGTGCCGGGCGGGTCCAGCCACGATTCGAAGCATTCGTATCCGATGCCGGGCACCACCGCTGCGATGAGGCGCCGCTTCGACGGGCCGAGGTCAACGGGCCTGCCGGTGCTCGCGGGCTCGACGCCGATGTGGGTCAGCGCTTCCTCGCAAGGTCGGTAATCGGGAAGCCCGCGTCCGCGCGCCTCCAGTACGGCGCAGTAGATCTCGCGGAAGCGCGCCCGCCCGTCTTGCACGCCCGCCTCGGAAGCGGGTGCGAGCACGAGCGGAGGCGTGTCGGTCGAGTAGGGCATCAGCGGCGGCGCCGCGCACGCGCCGAGTGCGACGCACGCCGCCACCGCCAATGGGGCGATGGCTACAGAGGCGACGGCTGCACGCGACTCAACGACCGGCTTGTTGGCGGGCATCGCCGTTCTCCCCGCTCGCAGGACCCTCTCGCCGCTCCAGATATGGAACCCAACGGAGAAACTCCACATCGCCAAGGCTGAGCGGCCGCTTCGCAAGGAACAGGACCGCGCGCAGGCCGTCGGTGCGGTAGTGCACGCCGTTTGTAACGGTCTGAGGTTGCGCCTCGAAGGCTTTTCCGACGCCGGTCACGAACCCGAGTTTCTCCAGACCACCCGAATACATCATGTCTTGGATTAACAGGTTTCGCGCTTCGTCCACGTCATCGTGCATGGCGATGCCGGTCGCGTCGCGGGGGGAAAAGCGCCCGCCGACTGGCCGCCCAGCCTGCACGAGGTAGACGGAACGACCTTGGAAGCGGATGGGTGCAAGCCATCCTCGCATCGACGTGGACGGCGCACCCGCCTGTGCCTGCTTGCGAAGCACGAAGTCGGGCGGGCGCCCAAAGACCTGCTGCGCCATATCCTCCGCTCGCCCGTCGCGACGATAGTTACGGCGAACCATCGCGGCCGCGATATCGGCAAGCTCGCCGACGAGGGCGACGTTCAACGGCTCGCCCCGTACCGACCCACGCTCATCAGACGCACAGCACGGCAGCCGCTCGAGCGCCGCGCGGAGCGCGGCATGGTCGGCATACTCCGTGATTTGCGGGTTCGGGTACTGGAAGAGCACCAAACCCGTGCCCGCGCCGTCATCGGGCACAGGCAGGAACAACGAGAAGGGAATCAGCGTCCTTCTTCCCAGCAGATCAACGTTTAGGACTTTCGTCAGGCGCTGGGGGTTGGTGAAGAGGATTCCTGCGTTCGTCGCTCCCGGGGCGATCGGGTTCTTGATTGCAAGCCTGTCGAGGTGATCGTTGATGCGTGCGTTCGTGTCGTCGGCGAGTGGCGTGTGCAGCGACCACGCGACTTCCAGTGGCGAGAAGTAGTCCGGATCGGTGCCCGAACGCAGCAGCCACAGCGGTTGCGAGGTTCCATTCTGGACCTCGATCCAGACGGGCTGGATTTGGGTTTTGTCGAGATCGGCGCCAAGCATGCGCCGGGTGTCCGCAGCACCCAGCACCGCCGCGCTCACGCGCACATCATGCAGAGCTTCGGTCACCGCTCGGCTGCGGAGCGGTATGTCGCTGACGTCGGCGGGGGCCTGCCACGTCGCGCAGCCGGCAAGAGTGAGCGACAAGCACGTTACGAGCGCGCGGAGTACACGAGGCGGCAACTCGTTCATCGCGGCGCTTCCCACGGGAAGCGCTCGATCTCCGCCAGCGACGTCGGCTTGCGGTCGAACACGAGCACAGCACGATATCCGTCGGTGTAGTAAGGGTCGGTGGTGAGATTTTCGCGCGGGGTGCCCTGGGGAGCGGCGCCGACTCCCATCACGCCCCCGAACTTCGTGAGGTTCTGCGAATAGGTCATGTCTTCCAAAAGCGCCGCGCGTGCTTCGTCGACATCGGGGTCGATCTTGTGCGTGGTGAACGTCGGGGTATGGATGGTGAGACGGCTGCCAATGTCCCGGCTGATCTGGCCCGCCCACACAGGCTTGCCGTGGTAACGCATCGGGCTTAGCCAGAGCCGCAGGTGATTGCGCTGGTGAATGTTGTCGCGAGCCTTCTGCAGCGCGAGATCCTGAGGGCGGCCGAACAGGTAGAGATCGCTCACCGGCGCATAGGAGTAGCGCTCTTGGGACAGCGCAGACGTCACCATCCGCCAGATCGAGCCCGACCACTTCTCCTCGGTCGGACGCCAGCCGCGCCGCACGAGTGCGGGGAAGGCATCGTCCAGGCCACCCACGATCACCAGATTGAGCGGATCCCCGTTCCTCGTATTGCCGCTGTTGGTCACGCAGCATGGCAAGGTCTCGAGCGCCGTTCGGAAGGCGGCGTCATCCGTGTAGTTTACGATCTGCTTGGGCGAATAGATCTCGCGCCGGAACACTTCGCTCGCCTTGTAGTCGCCGCGGAAGCCCGGCACGACCGTGAGGATCGAGAATGTCCGTACATGCCTGCTCCCGACGAGATCGAGTTGCACGAGCTTAACGCCCTCGTCGAGGTTCGTTAGCACGAACCCTGATATCGTCGCGCCGGGCAGGACTGGATTGCGGAAAGCGAGTTGACGAAAGCGTCCGTCGAGCATTGCCTGCTGCTCGCGCGAGTCGCCCGACGTCAGCGCTTCGGCCGCTTCGGATGCCGGAAAGAAATTCGGGTCCAGCCCCGGCGACAACAGGAAGTAGGCTTGCTCTTCGCGGTTCTCGACCTCGATCCAGACGGGCTGAATGGCCTTCGCCGCAAGCGGGACTCCGTACACCGTCGCACTCTCGTTGGTCGACAGGACCGCCGTCGACACCCGCACACCGCCGTCGATGCGCGTCATGGCTCTGCTCTTGAAGTCCAGTTCCGTCGCTGGGGATTGCGGCGCTAAGGAGGCGCAGCCGGCAAGCGCGCCGGCGAGGAGGGCGGTAGCAAGTGTTCGCCGCGCTATGCGGACCGCATGCAGCCTCAACCCGCGGGAACTGGAGTTGAATTGATGCATGAATGGCACTGCACTCCGTCTTCGATTCTTTGGTTGGCACATCATCGAACCGCCTATTCGTGCCAAGCTCATGACCTGAACCCCTTCCCGCGAAACCTACGGAACTGATGCCTTTCCGGCGTCCATGGCTGGATCGCGCCTCAGACGGCAAGAGCTGTCATAAGATAATATTAATCGATTGACGGCAATTTTTCATTATCTCTAATGGAAAATGAACATACCAACTTGCACCTATTGAAAAATTATCTGCATATTTTTATCTTTTACAAACGCATGGAACGTATAACAACTTGCAAAGGCCATCCCATAAAGGGCGAATTTGCGAGTCGCCTCTGTACCGGTCCGTTCAAGATGTGAGCTTCCCCCGGGAGAATGGACACCGGGGGAAGCTCAGCACATCGTTCGCCCGTCGCCCCGGACAGGGAGGCGAGGGCGTTCGGTCCAGGGAGGTGCGGGCCTTGCCGTTCCATTTCTGACACGGCCATGAAGGGGTCACTACACGAAAGTGATCTTCGACTTTGCGCATTTGGGGACACTTGTCCTGTCCTGCGCGGGCGTCGCAATACCGTCGGCGAAAGGTTGTTGGCTGGTCAACGTCCGACGACA
>NZ_JACHYN010000037.1 GCF_014192915.1 Azospirillum sp. OGB3
CGAGGAAGCTCGACACGCGGCCGAGCGACATGGCCGCCCCGTTGGCCTCCTTCACCGCCGCCAGATAGGCCAGATAGGTCCACTGCACCGCCTCGCGGGCGTTGGCCGCCGGGCGCGACACGTCGAAGCCGTAGGACTTGGCCATGGCGGCCAACTCCTTCAGCGCCTTGATCTGCTCGGTGATCTCCTCGCGCAGGCGCAGCGTGTTCTCGTCGATGCGGTCGACTTCCAGGCTCTTGTACTGGGCCTTCTTGTCGGCGATCAGGAAGGTCGCGCCGTAGAGGGCCAGCCGGCGGTAGTCGCCGATGATGCGGCCGCGCCCATAGGCGTCCGGCAAGCCGGTGATGACGCCCGACTTGCGGCAGCGCAGCATCTCCTCGGTGTAGACGTCGAAGACGCCGTCGTTGTGCGACTTGCGCAGGCCGGGGAAGACCTCCTCCAGCTTGGGAGAGGGGGTGAAGCCGTAGGCCTCCAGCCCGTTCTTGACCATCCGCCAGCCGCCGAAGGGCATGATCGCGCGCTTCAGCGGCTTGTCCGTCTGCAGGCCGACGACGAGTTCAAGCTCCCGGTCGATGTAGCCCGGCGCGTGGGCGGTGATCGCGCCGAAGACCTCCGTGTCGGCGTCGAGCACGCCGCCCTTGGCCGCGCGCTCCTCCTTCAGCAGGGCGGTGACCTTGTCCCACAGGGCCTTGGTCCGCCCGGTCGGGCCGGTCAGGAAACGCGAATCCCCGGCGTAGGGATGGACGTTGCGGACGATGAAGTCGCGGACGTTGACCTCTTGCTGCCAGACGCCCGGAACAAAGCGGCGCCAGGGGCGCTCGGCTTGCTGTTCCGGGGTCTCGACGAGTCCGTCTCTCAGCAGGGTGTCCATGATGTCTCCTCACGAAAAGGCGTCTGGGCGGCACGCGCCGCGTCGCTGATCGACCCTGGAGGCCCCCCAGTGGAGGGGTCGGAAGACCGCCGGTCCCAGTGCGGGGCGGGGGCGGTGAGGCGGCATCGGGCTGTGAAGCCGGCAGGGTCGGAAGTCATTCTGTAGTTTTGCTACATAAACTGGAACGGCGGTGCGCGCAAGGCAAAAGCGGTTGAATTCCAACGTGTTTCGGTGAACTTACTGTGACGGAACGCCGCATCGTCGGCGGTCCCGGTATGTGGGACAGCGCAGTCGATAGCGCCCTTCTATCAAGTCATGTAGTTTTACTATCCGTGCTACAGTGATGGACGGACGGAACGAGGGAACAGGCCGATGCTGGCGAGGATCATGGCGGTGCGCGACGGGCTCCGCCCTTCGGAACGGAAGCTGGCGGACTGCGTGCTGGCCCAGCCGGGCGAGGTCATCACCCTGTCGATGGCCGATATGGCCGAGCGCGCCGGGGTCAGCGAGCCGACCATCGCCCGCTTCTGCGGGGCGCTGGGCTGCAGCGGCTTCCGCGAGTTCAAGATCAAGCTGGCCCAGGACATCGCCGCCGGCATGCCCTTCATCGACCAGGAGGTCAGCCCGGACGACCGCGCGGCGGGCATCGCGGGGAAGGTGTTCGACCGCACCCTGGCAACGCTCATGCAGGTGCGCAACAACCTGTCGGCGGAGGCGGTGGACCGCGCCGCCGATCTGCTGGCCGGGGCGCGGCGGATCGAGTTCTACGGCTCCGGCAACTCCGGCACGGTGGCGCAGGACATCCAGCGCCGCTTCTTCCGGCTGGGCATCCCCACGGTCGCCTACAGCGACGCCCACGTTTATTTCGTGTCGGCCCTGTCGCTCGCCCCCGGCGACGCGGTGGTCGCCGTGTCCAGTTCGGGTGGCACCCGCGACATGCTGGAGGCCGTGCAGAACGCGCTGTCGTCCGGGGCCGCGGTCGTCGCCATCACCCGCTCCGGCTCGCCGCTGGCGCAGCTCGCCACGGTCAGCCTGCTGGCCGACGTCGCGGAAGACTTCGACATCCACTCGCCCATGACGTCGCGCATCAGCCATCTGGTCCTCGGCGACATACTGTCGATTGCCGTGGCGCTGCGCAAAGGCGACGCCCTGCGGGAACGGCTGGAACGCCACAAACAGGCGCTCAGCCGCCACCCCCGGGAGCAATAAATACTAGTATATCAGTTTTTGAGCAAGCCGTCTCGGGCGATGGCGCGCAGCCTGTGCCGTTCTGCCGCAGAATCCAGGAGGAATGGCTCCCGCACAGCAAAAAGCCCGGCCCCGTTTCCGGGACCGGGCCTTCCGCTTCCAGCCGCAGCCGAACCGTCAGTCGCCGGCGTGCATCGGCTCGGCACCCTGCAGGGGGTGGGCGCCGGCGCGCTTGCTGCCGAACAGACGGTAGACCGCGACGAAGAAGACCGGGACGAAGAGAATCGCCAGCACGGTGGCGGAGATCATGCCGCCCATCACGCCGACGCCGATGGCGTTCTGGCTTTCCGAGCCGGCGCCGCTGCTGGTCGCCAGCGGCAGCACGCCCAGCACGAAGGCCAGCGAGGTCATGATGATCGGGCGCAGGCGCTGGCGGCACGCCTCGATGGCGGCGTCCTTCAGATCCATGCCCTCGTCGTAGAGCGCCTTGGCGAACTCCACGATCAGGATGGCGTTCTTCGCCGACAGGCCGATGGTCGTCAGCAGGCCCACCTGGAAGTAGACGTCGCTCGGCAGACCGCGCAACGTGGCGGCGAGCACGGCGCCGATGACGCCCAGCGGCACCACCAGGATGACCGACACCGGCACCGACCAGCTCTCGTAGAGTGCCGCCAGGCAGAGGAAGACGATCAGCATGGACAGGGCGTAGAGCGCCGGCGCCTGCGACCCGCTCAACCGCTCCTCGTAGGACAGGCCGGTCCATTCATAGCCGACGCCCGGCGGCAGCTTGGCCATCATCGCCTCCATCTCCTGCATCGCCTCGCCGGAGCTGATGCCCGGCGCCGCGGAGCCCTGGATGTTGAGCGACGACATGCCGTTGTACCGCTCCAGCTTCGGCGAACCGTAGGTCCATTGCGCCGTGGTGAAGGCGGAGAAGGGCACCATCTGCCCCATGGCGTTGCGGACGTACCAGCGGTCGACGTCGCTCGGCTGCATGCGGTAGGGGGCGTCCGCCTGGAGATAGACGCGCTTCACGCGCCCCCGGTCGATGAAGTCGTTGACATAGGAGGAGCCCCAGGCCGCCGTCAGCGTCGTGTTGATGTCGGTCAGCGACAGGCCGAGCGCGCTGGCCTTCTCCCGGTCCACCGTCAGCTTGAACTGCGGCGTGTCCTCCAGACCGTTCGGGCGGACGCCGACCAGCTTGCCGTTCTGCGCCGCGAGGCCCAGAAGCTGGTTGCGCGCCTGCATCAGCCGGTCGTGGCCGACGCCGCCGCGGTCCACAAGCTGCAGGTCGAAGCCGGTGGCGTTGCCGAGCCCCGGAACCGAGGGCGGCATGAAGGCGAAGACCACCGCGTCCTTGGCCTTCGACAGGGCGCCCATGGCGCGTCCGGCGATGGCCGTCGGCTTGCGGTCGGCGGACTCGCGCTCGCTCCAGTCGCGCAGCCGGACGAAGGCCATGCCGGCGTTCTGGCCGCGGCCCGCGAAGTTGAAGCCGGCGATGGTGAACAGGCCCTCGACGCTGTCCTTCTCCTTCTCCAGGAAATAGGTCTCGACCTGCTTGGTGGTCTCCAGCGTGCGCTCGATGCTGGCGTTCGGCGGGGCCGACCACAGCACGAACATGGTCCCGCGGTCCTCCTGCGGCAGGAAGGACGAGGGCATCTGGAGGAACAGGTAGGCCAGGCCGGCGACGATCAGCGCGTAGGCGATGCCGTAGCGCCCGAGCCGCGACACCGCCCCGCGCACACCGGTCAGATAGACGCGGCTGCTGGCGTCGAAGCCGCGGTTGAACAGGCCGAAGAAGCCGCGCTTGGCGTGGCCGTGGCCCTTCGCCACCGGCTTCAGGATGGTGGCGCAGAGCGCCGGGGTCAGCACCAGGGCCACCAGCACCGACAGCGCCATGGCCGACACGATGGTCAGCGAGAACTGGCGGTAGATGGCACCGGCGGAGCCGCCGAAGAAGGCCATGGGGACGAACACGGCGGACAGCACCAGCGCGATGCCGATCAGCGCGCCGGTGATCTGGCCCATCGATTTGCGGGTCGCCTCGCGCGGGGGCAGCCCGTCCTCGCTCATCACGCGCTCGACGTTCTCCACCACCACGATGGCGTCGTCGACCAGCAGGCCGATCGCCAGCACCATGCCGAACATGGTCAGCGTGTTGATCGAGAAGCCGAACAGCGACAGCACGCCGAAGGTGCCGAGAAGCACCACGGGAACCGCGATGGTCGGGATCAGCGTCGCCCGGAAGTTCTGCAGGAACAGGTACATCACGGCGAAGACGAGGATGATCGCCTCGACCAGCGTCTTGATGACCTCGTGGATCGACAGCTCGACGAAGGGCGTCGTGTCGTAGGGGTAGATGACCTCCAGCCCCTCGGGGAAGAAGGCCGACAGCTCGGTGATGCGCGCCTTCACCGCCGCGGCGGTGTCCAGCGCGTTGGCGCCGGTCGCCAGCTTGACGCCCAGGCCGGCCGCCGGCTTGCCGTTGTAGCGGGCGGTGATCTCGTAGGTTTCCTGCCCGACCTCGATGCGCGCGACGTCGCGCAGCCGCACTTGGCCGCCGTCGGGATTGACGCGCAGCAGGATGGCGCCGAACTCCTCCGGCGTCTGCATGCGCGACTGCGCCATGATGGTGGCGTTGATGCGCTGGCCGGGCACCGCCGGGGCGCCGCCGAGCTGGCCGGCCGAGACCTGCGCGTTCTCCGCCTTGATGGCGTTGGTGACGTCGATGGTGGTCAGCTGGTGGCTGTTCAGCGCGTCGGGGTCCAGCCAGATCCGCATGGCGTGCTGCGGGCCGAACACGGTGATGTCGCCCACGCCCTCGACGCGGCTGATGGTGTCCTGGAGGTTGGAAGCCACATAGTCGGCGATGTCGCCCTGGGTCAGCCGCCCGTCGCTGGACACGAAGCCGGCGACCATCAGGAAGTCGTTGCCGGCCTTCGACACCTGGAGACCGCGCTGCTGCACCTCCTGCGGCAGGAGCGGCACGGCGAGCTGGAGCTTGTTCTGCACCTGGACCTGGGCGATGTCCGGGTTGGCCTCCGGCTCGAAGGTCAGGGTGATGGTGACGTTGCCCGACGAATCGCTGTTCGAGGACATGTAGCGGAAGTGGTCGAGCCCGGTCATCTTCTGTTCGATGACCTGGGTGACCGTGTCCTCCAGCGTCTTCGCGGACGCGCCGGGGTAGCTGGCGGTGATGGACACCGTCGGCGGGGCGATCTTCGGGTATTGCTCGACGGGCAGGCCCAGGATCGCCAGACCGCCCGCCAGCATGATGACGATGGCGATGACCCAGGCGAAGACGGGCCGGTCGATGAAGTATTTCGACATGGATCGGTCCTCGGTCTCAGCGCGCCTGCGGTCCGGGCAGGGCCGCCACGGCGGCCTGCGCCGGCACCGGCTTCACCTCGCCCCCCGGCTTCACCTTCTGAAGCCCCTCGACCACGATGCGCTCGCCCGCCTTCAGACCGTCGGAGACCAGCCAGGCGTTGTTGATCGCCCGCTCGGTCTTGATGGTGCGCGGGTTGACCTTGTTGTCATCGCCGACGACCCAGACGCGGGCCGAGCCGTCCGGACCACGCTGCACCGCCTCCTGCGGCACGGCCAGCGCGTTCTCGGCCACGCCCTGCTCGACGCGGGCGCGCACGAACAGGCCGGGCAGCAGCTCCTGGTTCGGGTTCGGGAACACCGCGCGGAGCTGGACCGAGCTGGTGCCCGGATCGACCGACACGTCGGAGAACTGAAGCTCGCCGCGCTGGGGATAGGGGGCCTCCGCCGCGTGCAGGAACAGCGAGACGGGGATCTTGCCGGGCTCGGCCGGGCGGATGCGCCCGCTCTCCATGTCCTGGCGGAGCTGCATGAGCTGCGAGGCCGTCTGGGTCACGTCCACGTAGATCGGGTCGAGCTGCTGGACGGTGGCGAGCGCCGTCGCCTGGTTGGCGGTGACCAGCGCGCCTTCCGTCACGGCGGACTTGCCGATGCGGCCGGAGATGGGGGCGAAGACCTTGGTGTAGTCCAGGTTGATGCGCGCCAGATTGTAGGCGGCCCTGGCGGCGGCGAGCTGCGCCTCGTTCTGCTTCAGCGAGGCCATGGCGTCGTCGTAGTCCTGCTTGCTGACGACGCTGTTCTTGACGAGGTCGTTGTAGCGGGCCGCCTTGTTGCGGGCGGCCTGCAGGTTGGCCTCCGCCTTCTGGATGTCGGCCTGGGCGACGGCGAGGTTGGCCTCGTAGGTGGCCGGGTCGATCTGGTAGAGCTGGTCGCCCGCCTTGACGTCGCCCCCCTCGGTGAAGAAGCGCTTCAGCACGATGCCGCTGACCTGCGGGCGGATCTCCGCCACGCGGAAGGCCGCGGTGCGGCCGGGCAGCTCGGTGGTGACGGACAGGCTCTGCGGCTGGATGGTCGCCACCGCGACCTCCGCCGGACCGGGCGCCGGCTGGCCCCCGGCGGCGTGTTTCTTGTCCTGGCAGGCGCCCAGCACCACGGTCAGGGAAGCCGCCACGGCAAGAGACAGAAATGCGTTCCTGTTGAACATCCGTTCCTCGTGAAAACGCCGTGATGCGGCGATGAAATGTCCTAATGAGCCGGGGGCGTTCCACATTCCGCCCGGCTTTCGGGACCGGCGGAAAAGGCCGGTGCGCGCGGACGGTGCGAAATGACCCCTTTATTCGTACTGTCTCATACAGTACACTGTACCGGACGATACATTCAGAACGACCGTTCGCGCAAGGGGGAACCGCAATGCCCGACAAGGGGGCATCCACACCGTTCCAGGACGGGATCGCCGGATTTGGCACCCGCGAGATCGGCACCAGCGGACTGGGCATCAACAGCTTCGATACGCCCGGCTGCGGCCCGCGCGGCCAGGCGCGCTGCCGGGCGCTGCTCGACGCCGCGGCGGCGCTGTTCGTGGAGAAGGGATTCGCGCTGACTTCGCTGTCCGACATCCTGCGGCAGGCCGGCGGGTCGCGCACCACGCTCTACGAGCATTTCGGCGACAAGGAGGGGCTGTTCCGCGCGGTGATGGAGCGCCACTGCGACCGCGTGCTGGAGGAGATGTCGGCCATGCGCGCCGCCGGCCCGGCGGCGATGGCCGAGGAGCTGGAGGAGAATCTGTACCGCGTCGGCCTGCACATCGCCGGCACGCTGACCATGCCGGAAACCACCGCCATCCTGCGCATCCTGGTGTCGGAGGGCGGGCGCATCCCCGACATCGCCCAGGCCTTCTTCCAAATCGGTCCGGAGAAGACCATCGGCTGGCTCGCCGACTGCTTCCGCGAATTGTCCGAGGCGGGGCGTCTGCGCATCGACGATCCGGAGGGGGCCGCTCACGCCTTCATCGGCATGGTGGTCGGGGACCTGCTGACCAAGCGGCTGATCCTTCCGGACGAGCCCGTCTCCATGGAGGAGTTGGAGCGTTACGTCCGCCAGTCCGTGCGGTTGTTCCTCGCAGGGACGCGGCCCTGACCACAATGGAGAGCGGCGTATTGCCGTCTTGCCAGTGGGGGCGGCACGGGTCATAGCTCCCGCGACGATGCGCGCGCTTGCTGCGGCGTTGCCCCCACCCTAACCCTCCCCCGCTTCGCAGGGGAGGGGACTGCCGCCGCTTCGCAGAAGGCACCCTCCCCTGCGATAGCGGGGGAGGGCCGGGGTGGGGGCAAGGGCCGCCAGCGCCTAAGGAAAAAAACGATGGACCGGGGAAACGCCAAGGAATTGATCCACAAGGACACATCCACGGTCGGCCCGCGCGGTCGGGCGCGCCGGCAGGCCCTGCTCGATGCGGCGGCGGCGCTGTTCGTCGAGAAGGGCTTCGAGAAGACCACGCTGACCGACATCATCGGCCGGGCCGGCGGCTCCCGAGCCACCCTCTACGAGCATTTCGGCGACAAGGAGGGGCTGTTCCGCGCGATGATGGAGGAGAACAGCGCCCGCATCCAGGAAGGGCTCGCCGCCATCCAGGCCGACGAGCGGGCCGCACCGGAGGACGGGCTGACCCGCTTCGCCCTGCACATCGTCGCAGCGCTGTTCGACGACCGCACCATGGCCATCATCCGCGTGCTGGTGTCGGAAGGCGGGCGCATCCCCGACATCGCCGAAGCCTTCTTCCGCATCGGCCCGGAAACCGCCCAGCGGCGGCTCGCCGACTATCTGGCGCGGCAGACCGCCGCCGGCGCCCTGTCCGTCGCGGAGCCGGAGGCCGCTGCCCGCGGCTTCATCGGCATGATCACCGGCAACATCCTGCTGCGCCGCTTGATCCTGCCGGACCAATCTTTTTCCAGGGAAGAGGTGGAGCGTTACGTCGGACAGGCCGTCACCCTCTTCCTGACAGGCGCCCGCCCCCTTGCGGAGCACTGACCTTGGGCTGAGGAGGGCCCGGCCGGGCGCAGGAAAGCGTTAGGACCGAAGGACAGGCGTTGCAACATACTGCGGTATGTTAGGGTTCACACGATCGCTTCCTTCATCCCAACGGCCCCTTGGGCCGGGACGGTCGATCGTGTCCATGGTTCGCTGGCTCCTGCTGCTCGTCTTCACTCTGGCCCCGCTGATCGGGTTCGAGGTCTATTCCCACGCCCGGCTGCGGGCGGAGCGGGAGGCCGAACTCGGTCAGGAGGCGATGCGCCTGCTCGACCTGATCCAGACCGAACAGCAGCGGATCGTCGACGACATCGAGCATATCCTGGCCACGCTGGCGGAGGCGGACATCGCCGGCCCCACCTGCCAGCAGACGATGGAGCGGCTGCGCCTGCGCCTGCCCAGCTACCTGACGCTGGGTTTCGCCGACCGGTCGGGGGCCGTTTTGTGCTCCACCGACCGGCGGAGCGTCGGAACCGGGAGCGCCGACCAGCCGCAGGTCCATCAGGCCCTGGCGACCGGCCTCTTCTCGGTGGGGGAATATGTCGCCACGGAGGGGCCGCGCCGCCGCGTCCTGCCCTTCGCCCTGCCCTACGCCCGCAGTGGAGACCAGGGCGGAGACCAGGGCGACAGCCAGGACGACGGCCAGGGCGGCGGCCAAAGCAACGAATCCCGGCCGGCGGTCGTCACCGCCCTGCTCGACCTCGATTGGCTGCGCCAGTATCAGGCGCGCAAGCCCCTGCCGCCGAACGTGACGGTCCTTCTGGCCGACCGCGCCGGCACGGTCCTCGTCCGCGTGCCGGACCTCCAGGGGATCGTCGGCCAGCCGCTTCCCGAGCGGCTCGGCCTGCTGCTCAGCGGCGCGGCGACGGCGACGGCGCTGACCGAAGGGCTGGACGGGGTGCCCCGCGTCACCGCCTACTCCCCGCCCGGCGCCAACGGCAGCGGCCTCGCCATCGCCGTGGGGATCGACCGGGGCGCCGCGCTGCGCACCGTCGATGTGGCCGCCCTGTGGTCGTGGTTCCCCTTCCTGCTGATTCTGCTGTTCACCCTGACCGGGACCGCCTGGGCCATCGGGCGCCTGACCCGCCAGCGCGAGACGGAGCGGTCGCTGTTGAAGGCGGTGCTGGAGCATCTGCGCGCCGGCGTCGTGGTGGCGGAGGCGCCCACAGGACGGGTGATCCTGCACAACAGCGCGGCGGAACGGCTGATCGGCCAGCCCCTGGGCCGGATCGAGCGCGTCGAGGACTATCCCCGTTCCTTCACGAGCAGCCCGGACGGTTCTTCCGAATTGCCGCTGGTTCGCGCCCTGCGCGACGGCACGGTGGTGCGGCAGGAGGAACTGCGCCGCGACACCCCGGCCGGTCCCATCACCTGCCTGGCCGACGCCGAACCGGTGCGCGACCCCGACGACTGCATCACGCTGGCCGTCGTCACCCTGACCGACATCACCGAGCGCAAGGCCGGCGAGGAAGCCTTGCGGCGGAGCGAGACCCGCTTCCGCGAACTGGTCGAGAACACCCCGGTGATGATGTGGATCAACCGGCCGGACGGCGGGCGGGAATATTACAACGCCGCCTGGCGCTCCTACACCGGGCGCAGCCTGGAGCAGGGGGAGCGCTGGTCCTACATCCACCCCGCCGACTATCCCCGGCTGCTCGACTGCCGCGAACGGGGCATCGCCGCGGGTGAGCCCTACGGATTCGACGTTCGCATGCAGCGCCACGACGGGGTTTACCGATGGCACGTCTGCCGGATCAACCCGATGCGCCAGAACGATCAGATCATCGCCTGGGTCGGCACCGCGGTGGACGTGCACGACAGCCGCATGGCCCGCGAGGCGGCTGAGCAGGCCGACCGCTCCAAGAGTCGCTTCCTGGCCGCCGCCAGCCACGACCTGCGCCAGCCCATGCAGTCCATGTTCTTCTTCGCCGAGGCACTGCACAGCCACGTCCACTCCCCACGCGGGCGCGACGCCCTGGCGATGCTGGAGCGCGGGATGGAGACTCTGAAGGGCCTGCTCGACAGCCTGCTGGACGTCTCGCAGCTCGACGCCGGGGTGATCGAGCCGCGGATCGAAGACATCGCGGTCAAGCCGCTGCTCGACGACATCGGGTCCGCCTACGCTCCGGTCGCCGCCGCCAAGGGTCTGGATCTCCAGGTGGTCAACCACCACGACCTGACCGTGCGCAGCGACCGCAACCTGCTGGGGCGCATGGTCCGCAATCTGGTGGAGAACGCCATCCGCTACACCGAGCGCGGGGTGATCCGCCTGGAATGCCACCCTCTGGACGGCCACGCCGGCATCCAGGTCCGCGACACCGGGATCGGCATCTCCGGCGAGCAGATGTCCTGGATCTTCGAAGAGTTCTATCAGGTCGGCAACCCCGAACGGGACCGCAACCAGGGCCTCGGCCTCGGCCTCGCCATCGTGCAGAAGCTGTCGGCGCTGCTCGGCCACCCGGTAGAAGTGCGCTCCGAACTCGGCAAAGGGTCGGTGTTCCGCATCTCCGTACCGCTCGGCGAGGCTGCGGAAAGCCCGAACCCGCCACCCCGGACCCGCGCGCCAGAGCGCGGGCGTCTGGCCGTCCTGATCGACGATGACGCCATCGTCCTGATGGGGCTGCGCTCGATCTTCCAGGACTGGGGCTACGACACCATCGTCGCCTCCTCCACCGACGAGGCGCTGGAGCGGCTGCGGGCAGCGGGGCGCCGCCCCGACGTGATGGTCGCCGACTACCGGCTCCGGGAGCACAAGGTCGGCACCGAGGCCATCCTGAAGATCCGTGAACTGACCGGGGAAGCGGTGCCCGCCGTCCTGCTGACCGGCGATTCCGGCCCCGACGTGATGCAGGAGGCCGAGCGGCACGGGATCGGCGTGATGTTCAAACCGGTCACCGCCCGCCTGCTCCAGGAAGCCCTGACCCGCCAGACCGGCACCGCCGCGTGAGTCCTCGACCCGGTTGACCGTCTGGGCGCGGCAACCGGGGAAGGTGTTGCCTGTTGGATGACAACAGATTTTACACGGATTTCGCGAATTCAGACGCGGATAACACGGATTGTTTAATATCGGCCTGCTCAGGAAGCACTGCTCGAGAAGCCAACACCGGGCAAGCATTAAAGAAAATCCGTGTCATCCGGCTTCAGATCTGTGAAATCCGTGAAGACCCTGTTGCCCCCGAGAATCCCGAACTCCGGCGAGACGCGCTACAGCCCCCGCACCGCCTGGAGTCCCCGCCGCACCTGCTCCGAATCGTAGGGCTTGCGCAGGACCACGACGTCGCGGAACTCCTCCGGAAAGATCGCGGACTCGCCGTAGCCGGTGGCGAACAGAAAGGGGATGCCCAGCTCGCGCAGCCGCTCCGCCACCGGGAAGGAGGTCTCGGTCCCCAGATTCACGTCGAGAAGCGCCATGCCAGGCGGGTCGTCGGTGATGGCGACCAGCGCCTGACGAACGCTCGCCACCGTCTCCACCCGCTCGGCGCCCAGCTTGAGCAGCATGTCTTCCGCGCTCATGGCGATGATCATGTTGTCTTCCAGAAGCAGCACCGTCCCACCCAGCGGGATGTCCGCCGCCGCGCAGGGCGTCACCGCCCCTTCGACCACCGCCGGGCGCTCCGGCGCGAGGCTGACGTGGATGGCCGGGATGGTGAAGCGCGCCTTCAGCCCGGCCAGGGCATAGGTCACCGTCGCTTCGCCCTTCAGCTCGTGCGGGACGGAGCGCTCGATGATGGTGGTCCCGAAGCCCTGGCGCGTCGGGGCCTGAACGGGCGGGCCACCGCTTTCCTCCCAGCAGAGTTCCAGGGCGTCCCGATCGTCCAGGCTCCAATGGACCCTCACCCGACCGCCGCTGTCGGCGAAGGCGCCGTATTTGGCGGAATTGGTCACCAGCTCGTGCATGATCAGCGCCATCACGGACAGGGCCGGCGGCGACAGCAGCACCTCCGGACCCGACAGGACGACCCGCTCCGCGCGGCTGCCCAGATAGGCGTCGACCTCCGCCGCGATCAGGGGCCGCAGAGGAGAAGGCTTCCAATTCTCCGCCGTCAACTGGTCGTGCGCCCGCGCCAGCGCCTGGATGCGCCCGCCGACGATCTCTGCGAACTCCTCCACACGGGTGACCCCGGCCCGGCTCTGGGCCAGCAGGGCGCGGACGAGGCTGAGGATGTTGCGGACCCGGTGGTTCAATTCGGCGATCAGCAACTCCTGCCGCTCGCGGGCCGTCCGGCGCTCCTCCTCCGCCTGATCGGCCAGCCGCAGCACCACCTCCATCAGCGTGATCCGCAGGGCATCGGCGATGCGCAGGTCGGCCTCCGTCCAGGGTTCGGACTGGCCGAGGACCGTCTCCTTCCAGGCCTCGAAGCTCTTGCGCGGGGTCAGGCGCTGCCCGTTGGGGCCGGGTTCCACGGGTTTGTCCGGGTTGCCGGCCCAGGTAACGGTGCGGACCGACTCCTTGCGGAAGAAGATGATGTAATCGCGCGGTTTGCGCGACACCGGGATGGCCAGCATGCCGGCAGCGCGCTCGGTGAAATCCAGGGCCGGCTGGTGGACCTGCCCGATTTCGCCGGTGGCGAAGACGCGGCTGGCGTGGGCGCGGTTGAGCATGCGCACCAGACCGAGCAGCTCCTCCGGCGTCGGGGTGCTGCCGTCCACGAGGATCTGACCGCCCAGCACGATGGCGAAGCCGTCGCTGCGGATGTAGTGGCCGACCTCGCCGCGCAGACGCTCCAGATTCTCCATGGAGGAGGCGCCGTCGGCCATCACCGCCATGATGCGCGTGTGGAGCAGACGCGCCTTGGCTTCGTAGGCCTCCTCCCGGTCGCGCTCCACACCTTCGAGAAGGAAGGAGAACATCTGGCCGTAAAGCTCCGCCGCCGTGCGCCGCTCCAGCGACAGGCGCCGCGGCACCATGTTATGACAGGCGAACAGGCCCCACAGCTTGCCGCGGCGCAGGATCGACACCGACAGCGAGGCCGCGACGCCCATGTTGCGCAGATACTCGCAATGGATGGGCGACACGCTGCGCAGGACGCTCATCGACAGGTCGAGCGGCTCGCCCTCCGGTCCGAAGGTCGGCAGGATGGCCGCGGTCTCGGCGTCCACGTCGTTGATGCAGCGCAGCCAGTTCCGCTCGTACAGCGCGCGGGCCTGCTTCGGAATGTCGGATGCCGGATAGCGCAGCCCCAGGTAGGAAGGCACGCCGCGCACCGCCGATTCCGCGATGACCTCTCCTGCGCCGTCACGGTCGAAGCGGTAGATCATCACCCGGTCGAAGCCGGTCAGCGACCGCAGTTGCCGCGCCGCCTCCCGGCAGCAGGAGTCGAAGTCGGGGGTGCGCTGGAGCCGTCCGATCATCGCGCGGACCATGGAGCCGACGTCCAGCTCGCTGTCCGGCTCGCTCGGCTCCGCCTCCACGATGATCGACTGGCCAGACAGATGGACCGCGATGTCCAACGGCAGCGCACTGGCCGACAGCTTCACCCGGAAGGCGCGCTCCACCGATCCGTTGATCAGGGAGAGCTGAAGCCGTCCGCGGATGGCGTGCAGCGCCTCCTCGTCCATCACCTCGGTCAGGGGAAGCCCCAGCAGCGCGTCGGGCTCCATTCCCAGCCACGCCCCGATGTTGGACGACGCGTGCTTGACGATCCAATCCGTCGACAGCGCGATCAGGAATCCGCTCGGTTGGATTGACCCGACGAGATGGATCGGCTCCCGGTCGCAATTGCTCAAGTCTACGCCACCGATCATTGCCGCACCGCTCCCGTCATTCGGTCACCATCGTCATTGTTCCGGCGCTCCTCAAATCTGTTCCGTGCATCCGGACGGGCTGATGATTTGCCGATCCTTTGGCCTGATCCATGCCAACACACCGAAGCGGTCTTAAAGCACGTCGTGTCCCTAAAATAATCGAAAATCGAACCTGCTCCAATGCGGCCCGTGCTAGCGAAAAGCTCTACGCCCTCACCTTTCCGCCAGCGAGAAATCTGCGACATATTGGCAGCAAGGCCCCTGCGCCCGGCGGAACAGGCTTGCCTTTCCATCTGATATACTAGTATTTTATTCGGCGAAGGACAGACGCGCAGCCTGGCCGGCCCAAGCCCGCCCGTGCCGCGAGCGCATCCCCCAGGACCGCACCGACCGCCGCGCGCCGCACCGTCACGCCGGCCCTGGCGCGGCGGTCTTGCCGATGAACGCCCGCGCGCCGCGCCCACCGTCCCCGCCCTTTTTTGCGGAGCCCGTTTCGATATGACCGCCACCACCCCGATCCGCCGCTTCCGGCAGACGAAGATCGTCGCCACGCTGGGTCCGTCCTCCTCCTCGCCCGAGATGATCCGTTCGCTGTTCGAGGCGGGCGTGGACGTCTTCCGCCTGAACTTCAGCCACGGCTCCCACGACGACCACGGTGCCCGCGTGCGCGCCATCCGCGCCCTGGAGCGCGAGCTGGAGCGGCCCATCGCCATCATGGCCGACCTCCAGGGGCCGAAGCTGCGGCTCGGCCGCTTCGCCACCGGTTCGGTGGAGCTGACGGTGGGCCAGCCCTTCCGCCTCGACCTCTCGGCCGAGCCGGGCGATGCGACCCGCGTCGGCATGCCCCATCCGGAAATCTTCGCCGCCCTGCGCCCCGGCACCGACCTGCTGCTCGACGACGGCAAGGTGCGGCTGCGCATCGTCGCCTGCAGCCCGGACCACGCCGACACCGTCGTCGTGGCCGGCACCCGGCTGTCCGACCGCAAGGGCGTGAACGTGCCCGATGTGCTGCTGCCGCTGTCGCCGCTGACCGCCAAGGACCGTGCCGACCTCGTCTTCGCGCTCGACCAGGAGGTGGATTGGGTGGCGCTGTCCTTCGTGCAGCGGCCGGAGGACGTGGCCGAGGCGCGCAAGCTGATCGCCGGGCGCGCCGCGCTGATGTCCAAGCTGGAGAAGCCGCTGGCCATCCAGCATCTGGAGCGCATCGTCGAACTGTCCGACGGCGTCATGGTCGCCCGCGGCGACCTCGGCGTGGAGATGCCGCCGGAGGATGTGCCGAGCATCCAGAAGCGGATCATCCGCGAAGCGCGCAAGGCTGGAAAGCCGGTGATCGTCGCCACACAGATGCTCGAATCGATGATCGGCGCCCCCGCCCCGACCCGTGCCGAGGCGTCGGACGTCGCCACCGCCGTCTTCGACGGCGCCGACGCGGTGATGCTGTCGGCGGAGACCGCGTCGGGCGCCTACCCGGTCGAGGCGGTGTCGATGATGGACCGCATCGCCCGCCGGGTAGAGCATGACGATCTCTACCGCACGATGATGGACGCCCAGCACGCCGACCCGCAGGAGACGGCGGCCGACGCCATCACCGCGGCGGCGCGGCAGGTCGCCCACACCATCCACGCGGCGGCCATCGTCACCTACACCACCAGCGGCTCCACCACGCTCCGCGCCGCCCGCGAGCGGCCGGAGGTGCCGATCCTCTGCCTGACTGCCACCGTCGCCGCCTCGCGCCGTCTGGTGCTGGCCTACGGCGTGCACAGCGTACTGACCGAGGACATCCAGAACTTTTCCGACATGGTGCACAAGGCGACCCGCATCGCCTACGCCCACGGTCTGGCGGAGGACGGGCAGCGGCTGGTCATCACCGCGGGCGTGCCCTTCGGCATGCCGGGCTCGACCAATATCCTGCGCATCGCCTGGGTGGAGCGCCCCGTCCTTCCGGCGGGTGGCTACACGCAATACGCGCAGGAGTCGCGGTCAGATCAATTGACCCCGGTCATGGCCGACGCCGGGGCCTGACATAGGATGGCACACAGCGCCGGTGCCGCAATGAAGCGGACACCGGCGCCCATTCACGAGGTGCCTCATGCTCAGCCCGATTACCCCCCAGCCCGTGCACGCCGCCGGGACGGGCGCATCGGTCCGCGGCTGGGTCCATTCGGTGGAAACGGGCGGAACGGTCGATGGGCCGGGTTTGCGCTACGTCCTGTTCCTGGCCGGATGCCCGCTGCGCTGCCAGTACTGCCACAACCCCGACACCCGCCACATGCACGACGGGTCGCCCGCCCAGTCCTCGGACGTGCTGGCCGACATCGCCACCTACGCCGATTTCCTGCACCGCGCCCATGGCGGCCTGACCATCAGCGGCGGCGAGCCGCTGGTCCAGCCGGAATTCTGCGCGGCCATCTACCACGGCGCCAAACAGCTCGGTCTGCACACCGCGCTGGACACCTCGGGTTTCCTCGGCAGCCACGCCGACGACCATCTGCTGGCCGACGTCGATCTGGTGCTGCTGGACATCAAGGCGTTCAAGGAAGCCACCTACCGCGCGGTGACCGGCGTGCCGCTGCGCCCGACCCTGGAATTCGCCGAACGGCTGTCCGCGATGCGCAAGCCGATCTGGCTGCGCTACGTGCTGGTCCCCGGCCTGACCGACCATCTGGACGAGATCGAGGGCCTGGCGGAGTTCGCCGCCGGCCTGGAGGTGGTCGAGCGGGTGGACGTCCTGCCCTTCCACAAGATGGGCGAGTTCAAATGGAAGCAGCTCGGCCTGCCCTACGCGCTGGCCAACACCGAACCTCCACCGCCGGAGCTGACCGAGCGGGTGCGCGGCATCTTCCGGACGCAGGGCCTGAAGGTCGTGTGAGACGAGGAGCAACCCCATCATGGACACGCATTCCCTTCCGGAGGCCGTCCCACACGCCTCCCCCTCTACCCCGCCCGCGTCCTCCCTCGACGCGCTGATGCCCGACGCCATCGCGCTCGCGGCGGAGAATTTGGGTGTCAAGAAGGCCAACTACGACGGCGCGACGCTGTTCGCCCTGGCCGTCCTGGCCGGCGCCTTCATCGCGCTGGGCGGGCTGTTCGCCACCGTCGCCATGTCGGGGGCGGAGGGCATGCTGCCCTACGGGGTGACCCGGCTGCTCGGCGGGCTGGTCTTCTCGCTCGGGCTGATCCTGGTCATCGTCGGCGGCGCCCAGCTCTTCACCGGCGACGCGCTGATGGTCATGGCCTGGGCCAGCGGCCGGGTGAAGACCGGGCGGATGCTCCAGGTCTGGACCATGGTGTGGCTCGGCAACTTCGTCGGCGCCGCCGGCACCGCGCTGCTGGTCTTCCTGTCCGGGCAATACGCCTTCGGCCATGGGGCGGTGGGCGCCTCGGCGCTCTACTTCGCCACGGCCAAGGCGGGGCTGCCCGCCGGACAGGCCTTCTTCCTGGGCATCCTGTGCAACGTGCTGGTCTGCCTCGCGGTGTGGCTGGCGCTCGGCGCGCGCAGCGTGACCGACAAGATCATGGCGATCGTCTTCCCGGTCAGCGCCTTTGTCGCCGCGGGCTTCGAGCACTGCGTCGCCAACATGTATTTCGTGCCGCTGGGTCTGCTGATCGAATGGGGTGCCCCAGCCTCCTTCTGGGCCGACCTGGGCCGCGCCGCGCCGGTCATTCCGGTCGGGCAGTTCCTGTTGAACCTCGCCGCGGTGACGCTCGGCAACTGGTTCGGCGGAGCCGTGCTGGTCGGCGCCGTCTACTGGTTCATCTACCGCCGCCCGAGCCGCCGCACGGCGCATTAGGCGCCGACTCTTGCCCCCTCCCTAACCCTCCCCCGCTTCGCAGGGGAGGGGACTGCCGCCGCTTCGCGATCACCTCCCTCTCCTGCGAAGCGGGAGAGGGCCGGGGTGGGGGCAAGGTCAAACCATTCCCTCAACCCCCGGGGCGCCCATGGCCCAGCCCATCCCCAGCCATCTCCAGGCGCGCAGCGGCATCGTCTCCATGCTGCTGGCGGTGTTCCTCTACGCGGTGCTGAACGCGCTGGCGAAGCATCTCGCGGCGGACTACCCACTGGCCGAGGTGACCTTCTTCCGCAACGCCTTCGCCCTGCTGCCCGCCACCGCCATGCTGGCCCGCGCCGGCGGCTGGCGCAGCTTGCGGACCGAGCATCTCGGCGGCCATTTCTGGCGGGCGGCGATCGGCCTGACCTCGATGGTGCTGCTGTTCCTCTCCTACCACCTGATGCCGATGGCCGACGCGGTGGCGCTGTCCTTCTCCGCCCCGCTGTTCCTGACCGCGCTGTCCGTGCCGGTGCTGGGCGAGCGGGTCGGCCCCTACCGCTGGGGGGCGGTGGCGGTGGGTTTCGCGGGGGTGCTGGTCATCGTGCAGCCGGGGAGCGGCATGCTGAACACCGGCGCGCTGGTCGGGCTGAGCGCCGCCGTCGCCTACGCCTTCGCCATGATGGCGATGCGGCAGCTGGGGCGGACGGAGGCGCCGGTCACCACCGTCTTCTACTTCACCGCCTTCTCCACGCTGCTCAGCGCCGTCGCCCTGCCCTTCGTCTGGACGATGCCGACGGCCGGGGGCTTCGCCCTGATGGCGGCGATGGGGCTGGTCGGCGGCGGCGCCCAGTACTTTGCCACCCGCGCCTACGCCCTGGCCCCGGCGGCGGTCATCAGCCCCTTCAACTACGCCGGAATCCTCTGGGCCTGCCTGTTCGGCTGGCTGTTCTGGGGCGACTGGCCGGGAACCCACGTGCTGGCCGGGGCCGCCATCGTCATTGCCAGCGGCCTGCTGATCCTGATCCGCGAGACGCGCCGCCGGGCCGGACCGGAGACGTGCGACACTTCGCCTGGGGTGTCCCACACTTTGCCACTCAGCACCGGCCGCAAACACTAATATATTAGCTTTCGTGATTTCCTGCGGGGCTCCGGCCCACGCCCGCGCGCCCCGCCCTCCCGACGAGGTGGCTCATGCCATCGGACTCCCTCACCGCCGCCCCGCCGCGGCAGCGCCGGCTGGCAACGGCCCGGCCCGCGCCGCGCTCCGCCTCCCTCATCTACCGCGACCTGCGGAACGACATCCTGGGCATGCGCCGACGACCCGGCGAGCCCATCGCCGAGGCCCGCATCGCCGCGGCCTACGGCGTCAGCCGCACCCCCGTACACGAGGCGGTGCTGCGGCTGGCCGACGAGGGGCTGATCGACGTCTTTCCGCAGTCGGGCACCTACGTCTCGCTGATCCCGGTCGCCGCCCTGCCGGAAGCCGGGGTCATCCGCAAGGCGCTGGAGGAGGCCGCGGTGCGGATGGCCGCCGTCCGTGCCAGTGCCGGCGACATCGCGCAGCTCCGCACGGCGCTGGCGGCTCAGCGCGACCTCTGCGCCGCCGGCGACCGCGACGGCTTCCACGAGGCCGACGAGAGCTTCCACGCCCTGCTCGCCGAGGTCGCCGGATTCCCCGGTTTCTGGACGCTGGTGGAGCAGGTGAAGGTGCAGGTCGACCGCTGCCGGCGCCTGACACTGCCCGTCCCCGGCCAGATGGCCAGGGTCATCGCCGAACACGACGCCATCGTCGAGGCCATCGCCGCCCACGACCGCGAGGCGAGCGTCCTGGCGCTCGGCGCCCATCTCGACGGATTGCGGCTGGCCATCGACGATTTGCGTGCCGCCGCACCGCTGTATTTCACCGACGCGCCCACCGCCGCGGGGCGCCAAACCCCGGCCCGGCTTTAATCCCCAATCGGCTTGCGACATTTTGGCGTCACGCTTTCCAGACCCCGTTTTGTGCTTGCCTCGAAAGCTGATATATTAATATAACTAGCCCAACGGGACAGCGCGCGGACTTGAACAACCGGCGGCGCCCGCTTATCGGACAACCATCGGACAGCCGCGCGGAAGAACACCGCGGCCGCTTCGGAACAAAGGACAAGAAACCGCCCAGCTTCACCCCCGTCGGCAGGCGCCGATGGCGCCGGGATTTTGCGCCCTTGCACCCTTCGGGGTTCTTTTTTTCCCCCGCTTTCGCAGCGCTGTTATTTGAAGCGCACCATTGGAAACTGGGGCCTCTTCCGAACGCAGCGTCCTTTTGTTTGTCCATTTTCGGCGGGCCGACGACCCGCCTCCGCTCCAACAGGCACTTCTCCTAAGGCAGGAGTACGGTCCATGAAGAACACTTTCCGCCGCCTCGGCATGGCGCTGCTGGCCGCTTGCGCCGCGGGCGCGCTGCTCGCCGCCCCGGTCTCGGCCCGCGACTTCCGGTCGGCCGACATCCACCCCGGCGACTACCCGACCGTCGAGGCGGTCAAATACATGGGCAAGCTGCTGAGCGAACGCAGCAACGGCAAGCTTGGCGTCAAGGTCTACCCGAACGGCGCGCTGGGCAACGAGCGCGACACGATCGAGCAGATCAAGATCGGCGGCCTCGACATGATGCGCATCAACGTGGCGCCGCTGAACAACGTGGTGCCGGAGTCGATGGTCGTCGCCCTGCCATTCATCTTCCGCGACACCGACCACATGCACGCCGTGCTGGACGGCCCGATCGGCGACGAGATCCTCGCCGCCATGGAAAGCCAGGGGCTGATCGGCCTCGCCTTCTACGACAGCGGCTCGCGCTCGCTCTATTCCAAGAAGCCGGTGTCGTCGCTGGCCGACCTGAAGGGCATGAAGATCCGCGTCCAGCAGTCCGACCTGTTCGTGTCGATGATTGAGGCGCTGGGCGCCAACCCGACGCCGATGCCGATGGGCGAGGTCTACACCGGCCTGAAGACCGGCATCATCGACGCGGCGGAGAACAACTACCCGTCCTACGAATCCTCGCGCCACTTCGAGGCCGCCAAGTACTTCACCCGCACCGAGCACGCGATGGCGCCGGAGGTGCTGGTCTTCTCCAAGGTCACCTGGGACCGCCTGTCCAAGGACGACCAGGCCGCCATCCGCAAGGCCGCCAAGGATTCCGTCCCCTACATGCGCAAGCTGTGGGCGGAGCGCGAGGAGGCCTCCCGCGCCATCGTCGAGAAGGCCGGCTCGCAGATCAGCGACGTGAAGAACAAGCAGGAATTCATCGACGCCATGAAGCCCGTGTTCGCCAAGTTTGCCAACACGCCGAAGCTCCAAGGCCTCGTCCAACGCATCCAGGATACGAAGTAAGGCACGCGGTCGCGGCGGCGGCCATTCCCGGCCGGCGCCGCACCCCCGCGGGAAGGACGGCATCATGAGCATCGAACTTGAATTGGAAGAGGTCCGCCCCCTCGCCGCCCCACGCTTGTTGACGCGGGTGAACGCGCGTCTGGCGTGGTCGGGGATGTGCGTGGCGATGGTCGGCCTGATGGCCATCGTCTGCGTGGTGTTCTATCAGGTCTTCGGCCGCTACGTGCTGAACGACTCGCCGACCTGGGCGGAGAGCCTGGCCATCGTGCTGGTCCTCTACGTCACCCTCATCGGCGCCGCCGTCGGCGTCCGCGACGCCGGACACATCGGCCTGGAATCCTTCCTCGTCATGCTGCCCGACGCCATCCGCCGCAAGGTCGAGATCGTCATCTACGCCCTCGTCGGCGTCTTCGGCGCCTGCATGGCCTACAACGGCTGGGTCCTCGGCAACTCCGTCGCTTCCTATTACATCCCCAACCTGCACGTCTCCGAAGCCGTCCGCTACATCCCGCTCGTGCTCTCCGGCGTCCTGATCGTGCTCTTCGCCATCGAACACGTCGTCGCCATCATCCGCGGCGAGGAGGTCGCACCATCATGGAACTGACCATCCTTTCCATCAGCTTCTTCGGCTTCCTCGTCCTGGGCATCCCGGTCGCCTTCGCCATCGGCCTGTCGGCGCTCTGCACCATCCTCTACGAGGGCCTCCCCGTCGCCGTCATCTTCCAGCAGATGATGTCCGGCATGAACGTCTTCTCCTTCCTCGCCATCCCCTTCTTCGTCTTCTCCGGCGAGCTGATGCTCCACGGCGGTGTCGCCGACAAGATCGTCGCCACCGCCAAGAACATGGTCGGCCACATCCGCGGCGGCCTGGGCATGTCCAACGTCGTCGCCTGCACGCTGTTCGGCGGCGTCGCCGGCTCCCCCGTCGCCGACGTCTCGGCCATGGGCGCCGTGATGATCCCGATGATGAAGCGCGAGGGCTACCACGCCGACTACGCCGTCAACGTCACCACCCACGCCGCCCTGGTCGGCGCGCTGATGCCGACCAGCCACAACATGATCATCTACGCGCTGGCCGCCGGCGGCAAAGCCTCCATCGGCGCGCTGATCGCCGCGGGCATCGTCCCCGCCCTGCTGCTGATGGTCTGCAACCTGGGTGCGGCCTATTACGTCGCGGTCAAGCGCGGCTACCCCGCCGGCACCTTCCCCGGCTGGGCCATCCTGGGCCGCTCCTTCGCCGCCGCCGCCCCCGGCCTGCTCAT
>NZ_JACHYN010000038.1 GCF_014192915.1 Azospirillum sp. OGB3
TCCTGGCCCGACATCCTCTTTCCCCGCTGATCTGTGACCAGCGGAATATTTCATGAACCAGGATCACGTCGGAGGTGTCGTCACGCAACGCTTACGATGAAGGCGATGAAGATTGGCGTTGGCTTGGCCATGAGCGCGGCGATCGCGGTGGCTGGCGTCGTCCTGCTCGCTGGACCCAAGGCAGGCGCCGATCCAACCGACGCCGCCCAGGTTGCCCAGGGCAAGGCGGTCTACGCGGAGCGGTGCGCGTCGTGCCACGGCGCGCGGCTCGAAGGCCAGCCGGAGTGGCAAAGCCGCAGGCCGGACGGCCGTCTGCCCGCGCCGCCGCACGACGCCTCCGGGCACACGTGGCACCACCCCGACGCCGACCTCTTCAAAATCACCAAGCAAGGCGTCGTTGAATTTGCCCCGCCCGGCTACGAGAGCGACATGCCCGCCTTCGGCGGCGTGCTGAGCGATGCCGAGATCTGGGCGGTCCTGGCCTTCATCAAGAGCTCCTGGCCCGAGGAGATCCGTCGTCGCCACGCCGCCCTGAGCGAACGCGCGAGGAAATAAGGAGCGGACGCGAGCGGTCTGCACAACGCGCTTGACCTTCCAGTCATTGGAAGGCGGAGCCTCGGTTTCATGGATGCCATCGCACGCCGGTGCCGGGAAGCGCGAACGAACGCGGAGGCACCGACGCCTGCATGCGAAGGGAGAAGCGAACATGAACGACCAGCACCGCAGCCACGCACACCATCCTGACCACCACAGTCACGGTGGGCACGACCACCACGGCGGTCCCGACGACCGGCCAAAGGTGAAGGACCCCGTGTGCGGCATGATGGTCGATCCCGAGCGGACCGGGCACCAAGCCGGGCACGGGGGCCAGACCTTCCACTTCTGCTCGGCGCGCTGCCGGGAAAAGTTCGTCGCCGACCCGGAGCGGTACCTGAAGCCGGAGGCAAAGCCCGTCGCTCCCGAGAAGGCCGCCCAGGCGTCGCCGCAGACGGGCGTGATCTACACCTGCCCGATGCACCCGGAGATCCGCCAGGAGGGGCCGGGCAACTGCCCGATCTGCGGCATGGCCCTGGAGCCGGTCGGAGCCACCCTCGAGGAAGGGCCCAACCCGGAACTCGTCGACATGACGCGGCGGTTCTGGATCGGCTTGGTCCTGAGCGTGCCGCTGCTGGTGCTGGAGATGGGCGGCCACATCCCGGGGCTTGGGCTCCATGACGTGGTGCCGCCCCGCATCTCCGTCTGGGTGCAGTTCCTGTTGGCGACGCCGGTGGTGCTGTGGGCGGGCTGGCCGCTGCTGGAGCGCGGCTGGCGGTCGTTCGTGAACCGCAGCCTGAACATGTTCAACCTGATCGCGCTGGGCGTCGGGGTGGCCTACGTGTTCAGCCTGGTCGCGACGTTCCTGCCGGGCATCTTTCCGCCGAGCTTCCGAGGCATGGATGGCGTGGTGGCCGTCTACTACGAGGCGGCCGCCGTCATCACGGTGCTGGTGCTCCTCGGGCAGGTGCTCGAGCTCCGCGCCCGCGAGCAGACCGGCGGCGCCATCCGCGCGCTGCTCAACCTCGCGCCCAAGACGGCGCGGCGCATGCGGGGCGACGGCGAGGACGAGGAGGTGCCGCTTGAGGTGGTCCGGGTCGGCGACCGGCTGCGCGTCCGTCCCGGCGATGGGGTGCCGGTCGACGGCGAGGTCCTGGAGGGCCGCAGCCCCGTCGACGAGTCCATGGTCACCGGCGAGAGCATGCCGGTCGGGAAGGAGCCCGGCTCCAAGGTGATCGGCGGAACGGTGAACCAGACCGGTGCCTTGGTGATGCGCGCCGAGAAGGTTGGGTCCGACACCATGCTGTCGCGCATTGTCACCATGGTCGCCGAGGCCCAGCGCAGCCGGGCGCCCATCCAGCGCATGGCCGACGTGGTGTCCGGCACCTTCGTCCCGGCGGTAATCCTCGTGGCCGCCCTGGCCTTCGTCGCCTGGATGGTCTGGGGGCCGCAGCCCGCCTTCGCCTACGCGCTGATTGCGGCGGTCTCGGTGCTCATCATCGCCTGTCCTTGCGCGCTGGGGCTGGCGACGCCGATGTCGATCATGGTCGGTGTCGGCAAGGGAGCGACCGCGGGCGTCCTGATCAAGGACGCGGCGTCCCTGGAGCGGTTCGAGAAGGTCGACACGCTCGTCGTGGACAAGACCGGCACCCTGACCGAGGGCAAGCCAAAGGTGACCGCCGTGGTTCCGGCGCCGGGCATCGACGAGGCGGACCTTCTGACGCTGGCGGCGAGCCTGGAGCGGTCGAGCGAGCACCCGCTGGCGGCCGCCATCGTCGCCTCCGCCAAGGAACGGGGCCTGCCGCTGCGGGACGTCGCCGATTTCGGCTCCGTCACCGGCAAGGGCGTGGTCGGGACGGTCAAAGGGCGCACAGTGTCCCTCGGCAACGCCGCGATGATGCGGGACCAGGGGATTGCCTTGGGCGATGTGGAGGCGCGCGCGGAGGAACTACGGCGCGAGGGTGCCACCGCTCTCTTTGCCGCCATCGACGGCCAGCCCGGTGGCGTGATTGCGGTTGCCGACCCGATCAAGGCGACCACGGCGCACGCGCTGGAGACGCTCCGGAACGACGGCGTGCGGATCGTCATGCTGACCGGTGACAACCGGACCACGGCCGAAGCGGTGGCGCGCCGCCTGGGCATCGACGCGGTCGAGGCCGAGGTGCTGCCGGAGGACAAGAACCAGGTGGTGAAGCGGCTGAAGGCACAGGGCCGGGTGGTTGCGATGGCAGGGGACGGGGTGAACGACGCACCGGCGCTGGCCGAGGCCGACGTCGGCGTGGCGATGGGCACCGGCACCGAGGTCGCGATTCAGAGTGCCGGAGTGACGCTGGTGAAGGGGGATCTTGCGGGCATCGCACGGGCGCGGACGCTCAGCCGGGCGACGATGCGCAACATCCGGCAGAACCTGTTTCTGGCGTTCGTCTACAACGCGCTCGGCGTGCCGGTCGCGGCGGGTCTATTCTACCCACTGTTCGGGTGGACACTGTCGCCCATCGTCGCCGCGGCCGCAATGGCCCTGAGTTCGGTGTCCGTGGTTGGAAACGCGCTGCGGCTGCGATGGCTCAAACTGTAGAGAGGACCGGAGGGTGTGCTGAGAGCCCGTTTGGGAAAGAGGGTTTGCCTGTTTTCCGTGTTGAAACGGGCGAGAGGCGATGTGGACGATGGCGGTCGGCAGGCTTTTCGGGAGCGGCGCCGACCTGTGCTCGCAGCCGACTATCAGCCGCTTGGAAAACCTGCCCGGACCGGTGGCGCTCAAGCGCATGATGGCGGCCATGCTGTGGCTGTTCTGCGACAGCCTCGCCACGGCGCCGCGGCGCATCGTGCTGGACATCGACGACACCAAGGACCGCGTCCACGGCGCCCGGCAGCTCTCGCTGTTCCACGCCCATTACGACGGGCGCTGCTTCCTGCCGATGCACATCCACGAGGCGACGCTGGTGCTGCGCCATGTCGTGCGGGCCATCCGCGCCCGCTGGCCGCGCGTCGACATCCTGGTGCGCGGCGACAGCCATTACGGCCGTAACGAGGCGATGAGCTGGTACGAACGCAAGCGCGTCGGCTACGTCTTCGGCCTGGGCGGCAACACGGCCTTGCTCGGGTGGGGCACCGCCTCGGCCAAAGACGCCGCCATGGGCCGGCTTGCCGGCGAGGCGGACAAAGTTCGGCATCTCTTCGAATTCCGCTATGCCGCCCGTTCCTGGAAGGTGAAGCGCCGGGTCATCGCCCGGATCGAGGCGTCGGTCTAGGGCACCGACACCCGCTTCATCGTCGCCAACCTGACCGGCACGCCCAAGGCGCGGTACGAGACGATCTGCTGCGCCCGCGGCCAAATGAACCTGATCAAGGCGCACAAGTTGCACCTCGCCTCCAACCGCACCTCCTGCAGCAAGGCGACGGCCAACCAGTTCCGGCTGCTCATCCACACCCCGCGGGAGACGTTTATTTGGTCTGTCCCGACCTTCATAGCCTCCGATAAACCCGGTGCGGTTCACTAAGTTGACAGCACCTCTGAGATGGCCTCACCTTCGGCGGCGAGCGGATATCCCGAGTTGCTCGGCCATCCGCACGAGGTCGGGCAATGACCGGGCTCCCATCTTCTCCATAACATGACGCTTATGGACTTTTGCTGTTATTTCCGAAATACCAAGTTCCCCGGCGATCTGTTTGTTCATCAGACCACCGATGACGCATGCCATGACGTCGTGCTCGCGGTCCGTGAGGGACTCGCGGCGTGCGGCAAGATCATGGCGGGCGCGCTCAATGTCCAACGCCTCAGTGTCGGCCTTGATCGCACGATTGATCGCATCCAAAAGAAGCGATTCTTCGACTGGCTTGGTCAGGAACTCAATCGCGCCGCCGCGCATGGCCCGGACGGTCATGGGAATCGTGCCGTAACCAGTAAGGAAAATAATCGGCACAGAGCTGCCGGCGTCCCGCAGCGCCTCCTGCACGACAAGCCCGTTCTGATCCGCCAGCCTGACGTCGAGCAGGATGCAGCTTGGGGGGCGGATGAGCGTCTTCTCAGCAAGTCCATTGGCATCCGAATGTTCAACGGCGGTCAAGCCCGCAGCCCTGCAGAGCCTTGTCAGCGCTCTCCGCAGGGCCGGATCGTCATCGACGATGTGGACGGTCGGTTCCATGACCGGCATTAAATCATGATTTTTAGGGCGAACTGAACCGCGAAAGGTGAGTTTCCAGCAAGGTGGCGTCGAACGGTTTCGTGAGATAGGCCACAGCGCCCGCCGCTAACGCCCGCTGCCGGATCGCCTCGCTCGGGTATGCGGTCATGGCGACGACCGGAAGCGTGGGACAGCGCCCGGCCAGGGTCTGGATCAGTTCGATGCCATTGACTCCCGGCATCTGGAGATCGGCGAGCACACAGCAAAACCCTTTCAGCGTCGCGTGCGACAACATGGCTTCAGCACCCTCGAACGCCAAAGCCTCGTATCCGATCGATCGAACGAGTCGTCCCAACGCCGCTCGAATGAAGGGGTCGTCGTCGACGATTGCCACGATGTGTCCCACCCGGTTGCCGTCAACCATTGCTGAGCGGCAACGTGAAGTGAAAGGCCGCTCCGCCGCCCGCAGCCTCATCCACCCAGATGTCGCCTCCGTGCGCATCGAGGCAGTTGCGGCATATGGCCAGCCCCATTCCCATGCCGCTCCGCTTGGTCGAATGGAATGGCTCAAAGATTTGCGCCCGCCGGTCTGGCGCCACTCCCGGCCCGGTGTCGGTCACATCGACGGCGATCAATGTCCGCTCGACCCGGAGAGTCACTGTGATGTCCCGCCGACCGGGCCTGCCCGCCATCGCTTGCGCGGCGTTCAACATGAGGTTCACGAACACCTGCTGGATCTGCACGAGGTCAGCCATGGCGAGCGGAAGATCGTCCGCCGCCGCGAGATGAACGACGGCACCGAGGCTCCGCAACTCCGCTTCCACCAGCAGATTGGCGTTGCGGGCCGCCTGGACGACATCGACCGGAGCGAACGGCTCCGACGACTTGCTGAAATAGGAGGTGATGCGCAACACAACGTCCCGCGCACGCGTGGCCTGGGAGACAACGTCCCGGAGGGCGGCGGCCGCTTCCTCCATGTCGGGTTTGGCGAGGCGGAGCAGGCGCTGGGCCGCCTGCGCGTTCGCCAATATGGCGGCGAGGGGTGAATTGACTTCGTGTGCAATCGACGCGCTGAAGGCGTTGGCGGTCGATATCCGGGATGTTTTGGCGACCTCCGCCTGGGCGGAGGTCAGCCGGGCCTGGGCCTTCTTGTAGGCGGTGATGTCGATGGAGGTCACAACGATGTCCGAAAAGCCGGCGAGGTCCTGCGGCAGCATGGCGGTGAAGAGCGTGTCGATCTCGACTCCCGCCTCCGTCTTCACATGTGCTTCGGAGCGGAAAAAGCGGTCGCCACGGCTGAAGGCCACCAGCCATTGGACGAAGGTCTGGTCGGTTTCGGGAAGCAATCGGTCGAGCGGACCGACATAGGCGTCCTTTCCCGGTGCGCCGGTTTCTTCCAGTGTGAAGGCGTTCACGTCGCGGATGATCACGCGCGCCTTCAGCGCCCGAAGCTCGTCGGGGCGTTTGGCGAAATGACTTTCCAGATCGCTGACTCCGGCCCGGCGCAACGCCATGACGGCCTCGCCGGCAGCCGTCCAGTCCTCGCGCCACATCGAAACGCCAGCCCGTTCGAAGATCGCTTGGAATTGCTGCCGGCTGCGCAGCAAATCCCTTTTCAGCCTCATCACGCGCAGGGCGGCGAAAACGCCGGACAGGAGCGCGGCCATCCCCGTCAGGAGTGCGATCTCGCGATGCTCGGTCGACTGCCATGCAGAAACCACCGCCAGCATCGCCGGTGCGAAGACCAGCAGGGTGGAGACGGCAAGATCGCGGACGATGGCCATCCCTTGACCCGGTGCCTTGGCGGTCATCCAAGCGGGCAGAACGTCGGACTCCGGGGCAGCCTCCGCCGATGCTTCCGCTAGGCTTGGCCATCTGGTGAAGACTTGCCGCATCCCAATCGCCTCCAGGTGAGAAGCAGTAACAGCGCTCCGCCGCCATGTCCACGATACGCCTGTATAATGGCTGCGCGTGACCGGTGACCCTAGACTTCCACCGTGCATCCACACTGAAACGTCGCAAACGAACCCAGATTTCCGCCATGAATCTGCATAGGCACGGCGCATACAAATTCCCGAATGCAGGCCTGGGCGCGACATCGCTCGGCCGTGGCTGGAACGGAGTTGCTGCCGAGTTGCGCTCGCACCCGGCTGGCGAGTTGCCGGCGATTGTCCCGACCCAGATGGAGATCACGCTGGCGACACGCCGCAGTCCCGGTGCGTTCGTGAGGCGGAAGGGGGCCGGAGTCCGTCAACGCTCGGCCGTCGAGCAAGGCGCCATATGGTTATGCCCGGTCGGCGTCGGTGAGGACGAGATCAGCATTTCCGCACCGCTCGAAGAAATTCTGCACATTTATCTGCCGGCCAGTCGCTTCGACGCGCTGGCCGAACTCTACGCCGACAAGCGCATTCGCGCGGATGCGATCCGCTACCTCGCGGATTTGCGCGATCCGCTCATCTGGCAAATTGGCCTGTCGATCCGCGCGGAACTATTGCAGGAAACATCCGCCGGCCGGATGATGGTCGAATCCGCGGCGCTGGCGCTGATCGCGCGTCTGGCTCATGCTTACGGCCAGGATCGTCTGGAAGCCCTGGAAACCGGGCCCCAGGCCACCTGCCCCAAGCGGATCGCGCGGGCGATCGACTTCCTCCGCGACAACCTGGAGCGTGACATCTCGGTTTCCGAACTCGCCGCGGTGGCCTGCCTGAGCCCCTGCCACTTCGCGCGCATGTTCAAGCGTGCAACGGGCAAGACGCCCCATGGCTTCGTCAGCGCGGAACGCTTCGAACTGGCCCGAAGGCTTCTCAGCGATCGGGACATGCCGCTCGTCACCGTGGCCCATCGGTCGGGGTTCTCCAGCCAGGCGGCGTTCAGCACGGCTTTCAAACGGGTCATGGGCTGCACACCCGGAGCCTATCGCCATCGCCTCCCCTGAAAGACGGATGCGGCAGACTCGCGAAAAATTCCGGCAGCTTTGCGAAAGACCCGGAAGGGCAGGTCCTGCAAAAATGCTTCGTACCTCCCGATGAGGATAATCGCATGGCTGTGGAGCTTGAGTTCGGGCCCTTTACCGTCATACCCAGCCGGCGAACATTGCTGCGCGACCGGCGGGCGGTGCCGCTCGGCAGCCGTGCTGTCGACATCCTGATCCATCTCATCGCCCATGCGGGGGAAATTCGGACCAACAGTGAAATCGTGAAGCATGTCTGGCCCGACACCTTCGTGGACGAGGCCAATCTTCGGGTCCATATCTCGGTCATCCGACGAACCCTGGGCGATACGCAGCGCGATCCGCGCTTCATCGCAAACATTCCCGGCAGGGGCTATTCATTCATCTGTCCGGTCACCAAACGAGAAGTCGGGGAGGGGGCCGGTGAATCCCCGCGCTGTCTTGACGGATTGGGCCTCGGCACAGGTCGGATTTTCGGACGGGAGAGCGTGGTCAACACCATCGCCGCCCAGATCGACCGCTTCCGGCTTCTCACGATCGTCGGGCCGGGCGGCATAGGAAAAACGACCGTCGCCCGCGCGGTCGTGGCTCGTGATCGGTCCGAAGGGCTCGTCTTCTGGATAGACTTTTCGTCCGTGACCGGTGGGCATCTCGTCCCGACCGTGGTGGCGTCGGCGCTCGGCATCCTTTCACGAACCGACAACATCCTGCGCGAGATCGTCCTGCATCTTCGCACGCGGCCCGCCCTCATCGTCCTGGACAGCTGCGAGCATCTGGTTGGCAGCGTCGCGGAGTTCGTCGAAAGCCTGCTTGCGGAGGTCCCCGATCTTCGCATTCTCGCAACCAGCCGCGAACCGTTGAGGGCCGACGGCGAACGTGTGCACCGCATACCACCACTGGAGCTTCCGCCCGCGACGCTGTCCGCGCGCGAGGCAATGGCGTCACCCGCGGTCCAGCTCTTCGTGGAGCGCGCCGACGCCTGTCTCGGACATTACGAGCTGACCGACCAGGACACGCCCTATGTTACCCGTATTTGTGGACAGCTCGACGGTATAGCGCTTGCCATCGAGTTGGCCGCCGGTCGCCTTGAGACGATTGGAGTGCAGACCCTGGCCCAATCGCTTTCGGATTGCTTCCAAGTGTTGACCCGTGGCCGCCGCACCGCGCTGCCCCGTCATCAGACCTTGAGGGCAACACTCGACTGGAGCTACATGATCCTGCCGAAATCGGAACAGGCCGCTCTGGCGGAACTGTCGGTTTTCCGCGGCTGGTTCGGCAACGGGGCGGCGGCGGCTGTCCTGTCGGAGGGGCGCGTGGAGGATGTCCTTGCGTCGCTCGTCGCAAAGTCTCTCGTCACCGTTGACGCCTCATCCGGACCGACGCGGTACCGGCTTCTCGACACGACCAGACTCTACGCATCCGAAAAGCTCGTCGACATGGGGGATGCCGACGCTGCCTTGACGAGGCATGCCGGGCATCTGCTCGTCTTCTTCGAAGGTGCGGAAGACGAGCTCTACTCGGCACCGGTACCGGACTGGACGCGCGACTATGCTCAGCACACGAGCGATTTGCGGGCCGCGCTGGATTGGGCTTTCTCCAAACAGGGTGATCCTCTGCTGGGCGTAAGGCTCACCGTCGCTGCGTTGCCGTTTTTCTATCGTCTTTCGTTGCTCGACGAGTGCCTGGCTTGGGTGACCCATGCGATCACTTACCTGGACGCCCGGCCCCGCCTGGACGAGCGCAGCCGCATGAAACTCTACGCGGCGCTCGGCTGGCCCCAGATCTGCCCGACGGAAGCACCGGAACATGGCATCGCAGCGTGGTCGACGGCCTTGCGGATTGCCGAGGGCATGGATGACATCGATCATCAACTCCGAGCCACTTGGGCGCTTTGGGTCGATGCGATCAACCGCGCGCAGCCCTGCCTCGGATTGACCATCACGGAACGCTTTCGTGCCCTGGCCCCATCATCGTTCGATCCGGCCGATGCCATCATCGGAAAGAGGCTGTACGGCGCGACCCTCCACTGGCTCGGCCGCCACGCCGAAGCGCGCGATCAACTTCGGCAGATGCTGGATGAGTATGCGGAACCGCCGGGAGGTCGACATTCCGTACGCTTCCAGTTCGATCAGAATGTGACTGCCCGGATCATCTTGGCACGATCCACCTGGATGCTTGGACATGAAGAGGAGGCGCTGCGGGAGGTGGAGGACACGTTGGCTTACGCCAACAAAATTCAGCACGACATCTCCCTTGCCTGCGCCCTGGCGGAAGCGGCCTGCCCCCTCTCGCTGCTCGCAGGACGGGATGACCTTGCCAGACATTACACATCACTTCTCAAGGAACATACGAGAGCCTTGTCCCTTGACGTATGGAATTGTTATGCGGACTGCTTCGAGGCTGAAATCGCGCTTCGAAACGGGCGACCTGGAGATTGCGTGCGGCTTTTGAGCACAAGCCTGCCGGCCCTCCGCAAAGGTGGCTTCATTCTGTTTCAGACGTTCTTCCAATCCGTCGCCGCGCGTGCTCTCCATGAAATGGGGAATCTTGCGGAGGCATTGGAAGCAATCGACTCCGCGATTGCGCACTGCGCATCCTCCGGCGAACGATGGTGCCTTGCCGAACTCCATCGAGTGAAAGGCACGATCCTTCTCGATGACAAGCTGCCCGGCGCCAGGGACCGCGCGGACAGGAGCTTTCGACGGGCGCTCGCCGAAGCGCGCCGGGATGGCGCCGTCGCATGGGAACGTAGCGCGAATGCGGACCTGCTCGCGTTGTCCCCTCCCAGCCGGGTTTCGAGGACGGAGCGGAGGGAACCAGCCCCACTGGCGAAATGCGCCGCCCGGCTGACGTCCTCCATTCACGAACGGGAGGAATCGCTTCCGATCGGCAACCGGCTGCCGCCCATTGGTGTGGTGGTGGGGATGGCCTCCTGCCCGCCCGCGAGCTTCCCTCGACGGGTTCGGCAACCGACGCGGGCCCGCTGACCAGAGGTCGCGATACGGGCATGGGGGCAATGAGCGACGGCGGGCGGATTTGCGGATTGGATGATCGAGCGTCGGTCTCGCGCTTTGGCTCACCGTGGTCTTCAGGTCAGGGCCTCCAGATTGGCCAGCCACTCCGCGATCATCCTTTCGGATGCCTTGTGAAGCAATGGTCCATTGACGCGCGCGCCCTGCCGAAGGGCCGCGACATCAATTCTGGCGCTTGCCAGCTCGGCCGCATGGCCGACAAGCCACCGTTCGAACCGGTCGCCGCAATCCGCCTCGGGATGGAACTGCAACCCGAGAACCTCCCTTCCGAATGAGAAGGCCTGCTGTTCGATCAGGTCGCTCGATGCGAGGTTCGTCGCTCCGGCAGGAAGCGAATAGGTGTCGCCGTGCCAATGAAGCGGCGACGCTCCCTCCAGATGACGCAGCGGGCTCTCGCGTCCGGCCGCGGTAAGGGAGACCGCCTTGAAGCCGATTTCCTTGACCCCCGACGGGAAGACGCGCGCGCCGGAAGCGGCGGCGATAAGCTGCGCGCCGAGGCACACGCCAAGCAGCGGGCGCCGGGCCTCGAGCCTTGCGGCGACAAACGCCCGTTCCGGAGCCAGGAACGGATAGATCTTTTCCTCGTAGACACCGATGGGTCCGCCCAGGACGACGAGCAGATCGGGGGCCAGGGGATCACCTGGGGGAAAGCTCGAGTCCCCGACGTCGGCGTATCGGATGTCGTAGCCCGCCTGCCGGATGGGCGAAGCAAAGGAGCCGAGATCCTCGAAATGGACGTGCCGAAGCACGAGCGCGGTCTTTGTCATGGCATGCCTCGTCCTGCCGTCCACGGCGCGATTGCGCTCGGAACGGAAATGCGGATAGTGGGGTTGCCTTCGTCTCTCCATTTGCCTGGAGGAAGAAGCAGGCCGGTCCGCCGATGGCAGTCGGCGGACCGGCGCCTCATCTCACTTGCCGGGCACGACCTTGCCGGGGAGGCTGAGATTGCCCGACGCGACCTTGAACACGTTGTCGACGCAAAGCAGCGGCGAATGCAGGTTGCCGTTCACCTTGAGCCCGGCGGTGACGCCGTCGAACGACGCGCCCTGGATGCCGCCGAGCAGGGACAGCGGGATCGCAACCTCGACCGCGTCCCCCTTGAACGCCGTCGGATAGTCCGGACTGTCGATCAGCAGCGGGACCTTCGGCCAAGTCGGCGGAACCCTGGGCTTCTGGCCCTCCGGAATGTCGGTGACCTTCAGTCCGCCGTTGCAGGCCTTGTCCTCGTTCAGGACAACCCAGTGCGGATGCCAGACGTCGCGGTTCCGTCCGCCATAGGCGGCGTCGTCGAAATCCGGATGGAAGGTGACGGCGAGGGCGACGATGCCCTGGTCCTTTTCAAAGCCGATTTCGTCGCTGTTCAGCGAGGTCGGCCAGACATAGGCATAGACGGCGGAGCCTTCGAACTTGCCCGTGGCGGCGGGCTTGTCGGACCCGGCCGCACCACGCACGCGCGTCGTGAAGACGGCGGTGTCATTCTTCGTGACGATGGCCGTCTCGACGATGTCGAAGGACGCCATCACGGCCTCGACCGGCTTGGCTTCGATCGGGTGCGCGTGGGCCGCGCCGAGCCAGGACGACACCGTTCCGGCGACGATCGCGCCGGTTAAGAGCTTTGCGAGCATGTATGTGTCTCTCTTTCTTCCTTGCCTGGAGGGTCGAGCTATCCTTTGTGAAACACGCCCCAAGTGGCAGCTTGGAGCGAAGGATCGGCTGTCGCATGGTCACGGCATTCGATGCGGATATCCCGCGGGCCGAAGGCCGCATCCACGAAGGCGCAGTGATGCGGATTCGCCGCATCGGCATGGGCGTGGGGCCGAAAATGGCGGCAACTCACGCACATGCGCTGGATCGGTATCGCGCCGGCGTCCTGGAGCCGCTTGATCATCGTGACCAGGGTCATCAGAAGATGTTCCTTGTCCGCGTCCGAAAGCATGCCCGTCGCATGCTCCACCTCGCCGGACACCGCGTCGCCGAGCGCGAGCGCCGCGCTTCCCGCCTCGGTCAGGCAGACATGGACGGCGCGCCTGTCGGTCTCCGAGGGGCGCTTGACGACCAAGGCCTTGCGTTCCAGCGCGGCGATGGAATCCGTCGTGGTCGGCTGCGAGACGCCGAGTTGAAAGGCGATGTCCTTGACGGTGAGCCCGGCGGCGCGGCCTGCGAGGCATTCAAGAATCGCATGCTGCGTCGGGTTGAGGCCTGCGGCCCTGGCGCGCACCCAATCCTCCGAACGGAAGACCGAGACCAGCCGCGAAAGGCCTTCGCGGATGCGGTGTTCAATCGCTGTCGGTGTCTTGGGCGTCTCCATGACCAAAACATATACATAGGAGTCCTATATATCAAGCGAAATCCGCGCCGGATGGACCATCCCGAAAGACACCGATCATTCGCCGCAGCCGATCCATGGCTTCCTGCCCGCGGCACGACGCCCGGCCCGATCAGCCGGGACCTCCCCCAGCCGCGTATCTGGCCGCAGGATGGCGCAGCGACAGATGCGGAGCCAGGCTTGCTCTCGCCTTTTCCAGGTCGGACCACAGCCGGACATCCGCCAGCGACGGAATGGTGACGACTTCGCCATGGTCGAAGCCGGCGAGCGCCGCGTCGACCATGTCCCCGGCATCCATGATCATCTCCGGCGGGATCGCCTCGATGTCGACGCCCGCGCGTTCGAAAAGCTCGGTCCGCGTGAAGCCCGGCAGCACCGCCTGCACCCGCACGCCGTAGGGCTCCAATTCCGCAGCGATCGCTTGGGTGAAAGCGAGAACGAAGGCTTTGCCGGCGCCGTAGGTCGCGTTGAATCGTTCGGGCATCAGGGCAACGACCGACGCGATGTTGATGATCGCCCCCCGGCGGCGGCTCGCGAACGCCTGTGCGGCGTCGACGGTGAGCGTGTGCAGAACGTTGACATTCAGGGTGAGCATGCTTTCGAGCCCGGTCCGCTCGGACTGGAGCACCGGCCCCTTTGCCCCGACCCCGGCGCAGTTGACGAGGATGGAATGCGCCTCGTCGCTGCGCAGCATCGCCGACACCCGATCGCGACCGTCGTCACGGCTGAGGTCCGCGGACAAGGCCGTGACCGCGATGCCATACCGACCCGACAGCCGTTCCGCGAGTGCCTCCAGCCGGGCCTGATCGCGCGCGACGACCACGAGGTTGTGGCCCCGCCGCGCGAGCCGCTCCGCATAGACCGCGCCGATGCCGGATGAGGCCCCTGTGACGATCGCCGTTTCCTTCATTCCCGTCTCCTATTCCGCTGCCTGCCGGGCTGCGAGCCCGAGCGCCGCCGCGACGCCCGCGCCATAGGCGGGGTCGGCCTTCGTGCAGTTTTCGACATGCCGCTGCTGGATATGAAGCGCCGCCTTGCCAAGGGAGCGGGCCGTGTTCTCGAACAGGGCCTGCCGTTGCGCCGGTTCCATCAGACGAAACAGGTTGCCCGGCTGGTCCCAATGGTCATCGGCGAGGCGGTGATCCCAATGGGCCGCCGGTCCGTCCAGCGGCAGGGGCGGTTCCCCGGCATCCGGGCGGTCAGGCCAATCACCCCGGCTGTTGGGCGCATAAGCCGGCGTGGCGCCCAGATTGCCGTCGGTGCGCATGGCGCCGTCGCGGTGGTAGCTGTGGAAAGGGCACTTCGGCGCGTTGACGGGGATGTGGCCGAAGTTCACACCCAGCCGGTAGCGCTGGGCGTCGCCATAGGAGAAGAGCCGCGCCTGCAGCATGCGGTCCGGAGAGAAGCCGATGCCGGGGACGATGTTGGCGGGGGAGAAGGCCGCCTGCTCCACCTCGGCGAAGACGTTTTCCGGATTGCGGTTCAGTTCCAGCACGCCGACCTCGATCAGCGGGTGGTCGGCGTGCGGCCAGACCTTGGTCAGGTCGAACGGGTCGTGGCGGTGGGTGGCCGCCTCGGCCTCCGTCATCACCTGGATGGCCAAGGTCCAGCGCGGGAAATCACCCGCCTCGATGCGGTCGAACAGGTCGCGCTGGTGGGTTTCGCGGTCTCGGCCGATGGCGGCCTCGGCCTCCGCGTCCGTCAGGTTTTCAATGCCCTGCCGGCTGCGGAAATGGAACTTCACCCACACCCGCTCATGGGCGGCGTTCGTCATGCTGAAGGTGTGGCTGCCGAAACCGTGCATGTGGCGGTAGGAGGACGGGATGCCCCGGTCGGACATGACGATGGTCACCTGGTGCAGCGCCTCGGGCAGCAGGGTCCAGAAATCCCAGTTGTTGTCCGCGTTGCGCATGCCGGTGCGCGGATCACGCTTGACGGCATGGTTCAGATCGGGGAAGCGCAACGGGTCGCGGAAGAAGAAGACGGGCGTGTTGTTGCCGACGATGTCCCAATTCCCCTCCTCGGTGTAGAACTTGACGGCAAAGCCACGGATGTCGCGCTCGGCGTCGGCGGCCCCACGCTCCCCGGCGACCGTGGAGAAGCGCACGAAGACGGGAGTCCGCTTCCCGATCCCGGCAAAAATCCTGGCCTTGCTGTAGCGGGTGACGTCGCCGGTCACCGTGAAGACGCCATGGGCGCCGGAGCCTTTGGCATGCATGCGCCGTTCAGGGATGACCTCCCGGTCGAAGTGGGCGAGCTTCTCGATCAGCCAGATGTCTTGCAGCAGCACCGGCCCCCGGCGGCCTGCGGTCTGGATGTTCAGGTTGTCGGCGACCGGAGCGCCATTGGCATGGGTCAGGGTCGGCTTGGTCATGGCGCAGGCTCCGTGAGCTGGGGGTGTGTCAGGGGGCGCGACAGAAATCGCCGATACAGCCATCGGACGGCGCCGTGGCAGCGAAGGCGGTCGCGATGGGCATGTCCTCGGGCATGTCCTCCGCCAGAGCGGCGGCGATCAGGGCGCCCAGGGCCATGTCGTCTTCCTGCCCGAATCCATGGTGGCGGATGCGGCCGTCGCGGCCGACAAGGATCGACGACGGTGTTCCACGCAGGCCCAGCCGGCGCATGGTTTCGGGGGTCCCCATGGACGCGCCCGGCTGGTCCACGGCAATGGGCATGGTCAGGCGGAATTCGTGAAGGTAGGCTTCCAGAGCGACCGGCCCCATGGCCTCGTGATGCTCGAACACCGTGTGCAGACCGATCACTTGAAGATCGCTGCTGCGGAACATCGCGTGCGCCTTCTGCGCCTGCGGTGTGCCGTGGACGACGCAGCCGGGACACAGCATCTGGAATGCATGGATGAACACCGGCCGGCCACGCAGGCCGGCCAGGGTCAGAGGCTCGGGCGTGTTGAACCAGCGGGAAACCGCCAGTTCCGGAGCGGGGGAATCTTCGGTTGGCATCGCGGAACTCCATCGGCACGCGGATTGGGTGCTGAACCGGTGTTCAAAGCCTTGGGGATCGCTGATGCGACGGCGCTGCCGGGCGCTGCCGCTGGTCTTCGAGGACGCCGTTCAGGTCAGGGCGACGTGCCGATAGGCGGCGCCGTGCCGTTCGGCGACGGCGAGGCCCGGGCTGGTCCAGTGATAACCCAGCATCCGCAGCTTTTCCGCCGCCGCCCGCTCGATCAGGCGGGTGCGTGTGGCGATGCCCTGATCCTGGTCGGTGTCGAAGCCGAAGCGCCAGCCCGGATGTTCGAACGATGCGACCACGTTCGTGATGGCGTCGCCCGTTATCAGAAGACCGTCGCCGCCCATAAGCTCCAGGGAGATGTGGCCCGGCGTGTGCCCCGGCGTGGCCAGCACGCGCAGGCCGGACACCAGCTCGTCCCCGTCCCGCATACGGACCAGCCGCTCCGCCAGGGCGCCCAGGTCGCGACGGGCTCCCGGCACGAGGCCGCGCAATCCCGGATGATGGGCGGGCGGCTCCCGACCCATCCAGAAATCCCACTCCGCCGCGGCCACATGATGGGTGGCGTTGGGAAAGGACAGGGTGCCGCCCGGCCGGAGGACGCCGCCGGCATGGTCGGGATGGGCATGGGTCAGCACGACGTGGGTGATGGCTGCGGGGTCGACGCCGGCGGCCAGCAGATTGTCCCACAGCCGCCCGGCCGAGGGCTGGAACGTGTTTCCCGACCCCGTATCGACAAGGATCAGCGCCTCGCCAGCCCGGATCAGAGGAATGTTGACGGGAATGTCGGCCGCTCCCTGCCGTCCGCCAAGCCGCCGGATGATGTCGGCTCGCTCGGCCGGGCTGGCGTCGGGTGCGATGACCTCGTCCGGCAGGGTGATGAAGCCGTCGCTGAAGACATCGATCTGGAACCCGCCGCACCCGAACCGGTGCGGCGGGGCCGCCAAGGTCCGCCCGGCGGCCAGCAGGCCGGTTGCCAGAGCGGCGGCTCCCGCCAGGAAGGGACGCCGGGCAATCGCGAACGGTTCCGGTCGGTCGGTCGGGTGGACCATGGCAGCCTCCGTCATAGCAGGGGTGGACAGGTTCCGACGGCATCAATCCTGGAAGAAGGCCAGCAGGTCGGCATTCACCACATCCGCACGGGTGGTGGCCATGCCATGGTCGAAGCCTTCGTAAACCTTCAGGGTGCCCTGCTTCAGCAGCTTGATGCCGAGCATCGCCGAGTCCGCGATGGGCACGATCTGGTCGTCGTCGCCGTGCATCAGCAGCACGGGCACGGTGATCGCCTTGAGATCCTCCGTGAAGTCGGTTTCGGAGAAGGCCTTGATGCAATCATACTGGGCCTTGATTCCGCCCATCATGCCTTGCCGCCACCAGTTGTCGACGATCCCCTGGGAGACCGCGGCGCCCGGCCGATTGAAGCCGTAGAATGGGCCGGCGGGCACGTCGCGGTAGAACTGGGCACGGTTTGCGGCCACTTGGGCGCGGAACCCGTCGAACAGTTCCAGCGGCAGGCCGCCGGGATTTTTGTCCGACCTGACCATCACGGGCGGCACGGCGCCGATCAGCACGGCCTTGCTCACGCGGCCGGGCTCGGCCCGCGCCACATACCGGGCCACCTCGCCGCCCCCCGTGGAATGACCGACATGGATCGCCTTCTTCAGGTCCAGCGCGGCGACCAACGCCTTCACGTCCTCGGCGTAGGTGTCCATCTCGTTGCCGGCGGCCGTCTGGGTGGAGCGGCCATGACCGCGCCGGTCATGGGCGATGACGCGGTAGCCTTTCGACAGGAAGAACAGCATCTGGTTGTCCCAGTCATCGGCCGACAGTGGCCAGCCATGATGGAAGACGACGGCCTGTGCCTCGCGCGGCCCCCAATCCTTGTAGTGGATTTCGGTGCCATCCTTGGTCTTGATGGTACCCATGGCATGGTCTCCTTCATTGTGAGTTCCGCCGATGGCCGGCGTGACGGGGAGAAGGGCTGCTGCGAAGAAGCCGAAAGCGGACAGACTGATGCCTCCGGCCAGGACGTCGCGGCGGGTCGCGCCTGAGACGGCGCGTGTCACGATGCTGTTCATGATGCAGGCTCCTATTGTCCGACTTGTCCGACATCGGCAGTGGCGCTGCTCCTGGGAGGGCTACCGATGGAACGTCAGCGCAGGGTCAGCGCACGGCGGTGCCCATGCTCAGATATTCGTCTGTGGACATCAGCGTGGCATAGGCGAAGCCCAGGGCCGCCATGAAAGCGGTGTGGGCGTGGGCTGCCGGCACCGTGACGCCGCCGAAGGCCAAGTCACGGGATGCGCAGGCATCATGGACGACGGTGACCCGATAGCCGAAATCCGCCGCGGCACGAGTGCAGGCGTCCACGCACATGTGGCTCATGGCGCCGCAGATCACCACCTCCTCGGCGTCCCAACCATCCAGCAGACTTTTAAGTTCAGTGCCGCGAAAGGAGTTGATGTGATGCTTCAGCACCACCGGTTCCTCCGGCTGGTTGGCGACGACGGAATGGATTTCCGCGCCTTTGGAACCAGGTGCGAAGAATGGGGCGTCGTCCGTGGGAAACTCGTGCCGGATATGGACGACGGGTTCATTGGCTTCACGGGCTGCGGCAATCAGCCGAGCGGCGTTCGCCGCAGCGGCCTCAACGCCGCTCAGGGTCCATTTTCCTCCGGGGAAGTAATCGTTCTGCAGGTCAATGACGATGAGGGCGCGCTTTGTCATTGTCGACATCCTGATCCACAGTGTGAATGACCAGTCGGATCATGCCACGGAGGTGAATTTCTCCTATGTAAACTGGTGTAAATATTTGTAAATTGTTGCGGATCTGCCAAAGAACTGCGGAAAGACGCCCTCTTGGCGCTCGTTATATTGATCAAAAAATTGATCTCTCGCACAATCTTGGCGCGATGTATATGGATTGCCTTCTATTCCAGCGATTGAGGCCTGTTAAAAGAAGGGTTAGGCGCAGTGTCGAGCCGGTTCTACGGCATTGTCACGGGAACAGAGTGGGCGTGCATTGGGCGGCCTACGATGCGGCGCTTTGCCGGTGCGGTGACTTGGCGGTGTGGGTGACGGCGGATGGTTTGACGATGTCCATATTTGGACTATATAGTCCAAATATGGACAAGGAGGGAACGCCGCCATGCCTGCTCGTACCCACCGCATCACCGCATCAAGCCCTGGAAGGCTTCCGCTCCTCCAGCCTGACCGGTTCGCCCCGACCAAACGCCGACAACTCAGCGGACCGGCCCTGCGGACCTTTCTGAGCATTGCCGA
>NZ_JACHYN010000039.1 GCF_014192915.1 Azospirillum sp. OGB3
CGGTCAATCTGGCGCTCTACGACGCGCCGGAGACGCGCTACTGTCCGGCGGGCGTGTACGAGATCGTGCGGGCGGAGGACGGCAGCGACCCGCGGTTGCAGATCAACGCGCAGAACTGCGTGCACTGCAAGACCTGCGACATCAAGGACCCCACCCAGAACATCAACTGGGTCGTCCCCGAGGGCGGCGGCGGACCGAACTATCCCGGCGGGATGTAAGGTCCCGCTCTACCGCCTCTCTATCGACGCGGGCCGAAGCGCTTGCGCGGGGCGCCGCGGAAACCGGCCTTGGGCGGCGGCTCGCGCCGCTGCCCGGCGGACCGCGCCCCGCGTGTGGCGAGCAGCTCGGCCAGCCGCCGGCTGATCTCGCCGCGGCGGCTGCGCACCGCCTCCCGTTCCGGGAACAGGGACGGGAACTTGCGCGCCGCCCAGTAATAGAGGTCGCAGGCCCGCGACAGCCCCTCCAGCGCCGCGCCGTCCAACCCGTCGAGCCGCGCCGGGACGAAGCGCCCGAGAGGGGACGGCTCCCCGGCCTCCACCGCGCCGAGGATGGCTGCCAGCAGGCGCGCCTCCGCCTCGTCCTCCAGGTCGGCGGGGATCAGCAGAAGGTCCAGCTTGGCGGGCAGGCTCAGCCGCCGCTCGTCCAGCATCACCGCGAGCCGCCGCATCCCCGACAGGTCGCCCACCCGGTAGGGCGACCCCGCCGTGCGGGCGTCGGCGAAGCAGTCGAGCAGCAGGACCGTTTCCTCCGTCCCGATGTGCTCGGCCAGCCGGGCCAGCATGGCGCGGGTCGGCCGCACGGTCAGAGGCGCGTCGGCGCGCAGCCGCCCGTCCGCCTTCTCCAGCAGGCTGCGCAGGGCCTGCGGCGTGCCCCGCCCGACCACGCCGAACTCCCCCGACTCGAACTTGCCGAAGCGCCCGGCGCGGCCGGCGATCTGCTTGACCTCCGTCGCGCTCAGGGGACGGACGCTGGTCCCGTCGAATTTCTCCAGCGCGGTAAACAGCACCCGCCGGCAGGGCAGGTTCAACCCCATGCCGATGGCGTCGGTCGCCACCACCACGTCGGCCTCGCCGGACAGGAAGCGTGCCGCCTCGCGCCGCCGCACCTCCGGGGCCAGCGCGCCGTAGACCGCGGCGACCGACAGGCCCTTGGCGCGCAGCGTGTCGCGCACGGAATAAATCTCCCGCCGGGAGAAGGCGATCAGCGCGTCGCCCGGCTCCACCTCCTCCCAGTTCAGGCGGCGGTCGATCAGGGTCAGCGGCACCTTGCGCTCCAGCTCGATCACCTCCAGCCGCTCGCCGAGATGGGCGGCCACCCGCTCGACCAGCGGGCGGGCTTCGGGCGCGCCCAGGATGTAGACGGTGTCCGCCGGGGCGCCCATCAGCGCCGCCGTCCAGGCCCAGCCGCGGTCGGGGTCGGCGAGCATCTGGATCTCGTCGATCACCGCCACCTCCACCGGGCGGTCGGGGTCCATCACCTCGATGGTCGAGGCGGTGTGGCGGGCGCCCGGCGTCGCAATCGCCTCCTCGCCGGTCAGCAGGGAGGCGGGGGTGCCCTCGGCGTTCAGCCGCTCCATCACCTCCAGCGCCAGCAGGCGCAGCGGCGCCAGATAGAGGCCGTCATAGGCGCCCTTCAGCGCCTCGATGGCGTGGTGGGTCTTGCCGGAGTTGGTCGGGCCGACCACCAGGACCAGCCGCCGCCCCAGCCCGCGGGCCACCGGGAACAGCTTCTCGAAGCGGGCGAGGTCGAAATGCCGGTCCACATAGGCGCGGCCGCGCGCCTCCGCCCGCTCGCGCCGCCAGACGGCGAATTCGCGGTCCCAGCGCTCCAGCAGCTCGTCCACCCCGTGGCGGTTGCGGGCGGCGCGGGACAGCCGGTCAGCCAGCGATGCGAAGGTCCAGCCATCGTCCGCGCCGTCAGCCTCCCCGGCGTAGCGGTGCAGCCGGGCGGCGGCGCGCGACAGCGCGTCCTCCAGTGCTGTGGCCAGCGCCGGGTCGCCCTCCAGCCGCAGGGCCAGATCGTCGTCCGTCAGGTCGGCCAATTCCATGGCGTCGAGCACACGCGACACCTGGAGCCGCACCGGGGCGGGCAGGCCGGGCCAGGGCAGGTCCTCGCCGCGCACCGCCCGGACCCGTGTGCGGTCGTCCGCCGGGTGCAGGCTGGTCGACCAGCCCTCCAGCGCGCGGCGCCCCTGGGCGAGCAGGGCGTTGCGCCGCCGCGCGCGGTCGAGCGTGCCGTGGATTTCCAGAAGCACCGCCTCCCGGCGCTCCGCCGGGACCAGCAGGTCGCGCTTGCCCTTGGGCAGCGGCAGGCCGAGCGGCACCAGACCCAGCCCCTCGCCATGGGCCACCCGCGCCACGCCCGCGGCGGCGGCGGTCACCACGTCGGGGTGGGCGCTGGCCAGCTCGTGCACCAGATGCGGGTCGGCGGGCTCGCCGGTGCCGGAAATGTCAGGGGAGGTCATGTCCATAGGGCGCGGTCTCTGGAGAACTTTTCACAAATTCGCACTGGCGGTCCGCGGCCATCCATGTCATGAGCCACCTCCCGCAGGGGCAGTTCCGGCCCCGAGGCAGGCATCAAGCCATGACCAGACCGCTCCGCGCAAAGATTCTCCGACCCGACCTCGATCCGGCCCAGCGCAAGGGCGCCAGCGGGGAGAACCGCTGCCGCTGCTGCGGACGGCCCGGCGGCGCCGTCGTGCGCTGCCTGCCGGACGGCCGCTGGTACGACGCCGCCGACCAGACTTGGCGCGACGGGCGCGGGCGGCGGGCGGCCTGGCCCGACGTGGTGGAGTATGCCGAGACCCGCGACGTCCAGGTCGTCGTGCGCCCGGTGCGCCCCTCCGGCAACCCGGAGGCTCGCCCGAAGAACCTCTGCCGCCGCTGCCACATGCAGGAGGAGGCGCTGCGCAACGCCATCCGCTCCCGCATCCGGGCGCGGATGCGCCGCGCGCTGGGTGACCTGTTCCTCGGCGATTATTCGTCGCCGGGCATTCTGGAGCGCGCGATGGCGCTCTACCGCCGCAAGCCCTGACCCTCCGGGGGGGCGCTACACGGGTTCCTGCGGCTCGCCGGGCATCGGCGGGGCCTCCACCGGCTCGTCCGGCGGGGCGTCGGGCGGCAGCGGCATGGGGATCGGCACGTCGGGTTCCTGCCGGGGCGGCGGGTAGGGGCTCATGTCCGGTCTCCGGTGAAGGGATTGGGCCGTCTTCAGGAAACACCGCTTTCGCGCTTTCGCTCCATCGGTTCCTCTACCGGTGCGGCGCATGACCAAAATCAAAGCGGCGGACCGGGGCATCGCGGACAATGCCCGCGAAAGGATCGCCCGCCCATGCCCAGAAGCTTCATCCTCGCTCCGCTTGCCAAGACCCAGGCCGATCAGGCGCTGCCCGTCGTCCAGACCCTGCACCGTGACATGACGCTGGACGAGTGGCGGCAGGTCGCCTCCCTCTTCCTGCAGGACGGCGGCGACGGAGGGGTGATGGCCTGCGAGATGAGCGACGGGCACATCCGCGGCCTGTTCTGCTACCGCGTCAGCGCCGAAGGGATGATCCGCGTGCTGACGGTGCCGATCTTCATCGCGGTGGGGCTGTTCGACGCGGCGGTGACATCGGCGGCGCAGGCCGACGGCATCGACCTGCTGGCACGCAAGCTGGGCTGTTCGACGGTGGTGGTGGACGAGCGGGGCTGCGTCGTCGCGGCGACCGCGCCGAAGCTCGACGCCGCTGGCCTGTTTACCCGGCTGGGCTACCGCCGGGTCGGGCAGGCCTTTGTGAAGGACGTGGCGGCGGGGTTTGGCGGCGAGGGCTATCCGGTGGCGGGCCGGGCCTGAAGAACGGGCCTGAAGAAACGGAGCGGGAGGTGGGTCAGGCGGCGGCTTCGAGCGCCACCGGGTCCTCGATGCGGATGCGGTCGTTGGTCAGGCGGGTGATCGCCCCGGCGACTTCCAGCTTGCGCAGCACGCGCGACAGCGTCTCGGGGCGCAGGCCGAGATAGGCGCCGATGTCCACCTTCGGCATGGGCAGGAAGACGCTGGGCGTGCCGTCGGCCAGCGGCCGCGACCGCCGCGACAAGGCAAGGAGGAAGCTGGACACCCGCTCCACCGCCGTCTTGCAGCCAAGGAGCAGGATCTGGTCCTGCGCCGCCAACAGTTCGACCGAGGTCATGGCGAGCAGCCGTCCCTGGACCGCCGGGTGCCGCTCCATCAGGCGGCGCAGCGCCGTCCGCGGCATGCGGCAGACGGTGGAGGCGGTGACCGTCTCCGCGGTGTAGGCGTAGCCGGTGCCCACGGTCAGCCCGATCACGTCGCCCGCCGTGGCGAATCCGGTGATCTGCTGCCGTCCGTCCGGCAGGGTCTTGTAAAGCTTCAGCATGCCCGACATGACGGTGAAGACGGCGTCGGCCTCCTCACCCTCCATCACCACCGGGGTCGCCGACAGCAGGTCCAGCGGGCGCGACGTCGTCGACAGGTCCGGCAGGTCCCCGGCGGCCAGCGCGCCGCACAGCCCCTTGCTCCGCGCCGAGCAGCCGGCGCAGCGGCCGGTCACCGTCCCCGCCGTCCGCGGCTGCGGGGCGGGCATCGGCGGCGTGGCGACGTTTGCAGCGGCGATGGTGGCGATGGAGAAGGTCATGAGATGCACCCCTGGTCTGTCTCGCTTCGGCGCCGAGGATGGCGCGGTCGATTCGGACGTCCGGTCCAGACCAGAGCATCAGACTAAGGTCTCGGAACCGAGCCAAAGGTATGAATTTTGACTGAGACCCGCCCTGATCTGGATCAACCGTACCCTGGATCGGCGGGGAGATGGGGCAACCGGACAGAGCAACGGCCCGGAGGATGGTCCGGGCCGTGAGGTCGATTTCGCGAGGGAAGGCGCTGCGGCTAGAAGGTCCGGCCGGGCCGTCCGCGCGGCGGGAAGCGGCTGGAGGTGGCGCGCATGGTGCCGTCCGCCATCGGCATGGCGCCGGACTCCGCGTCCTCTTCGTCGCCGCGGGGGCGGCGGGAGTCGCGGTCCGTCACGCGCGCCGCCTCGGAGCGGGAGATCGAGGATTCCAGTTCGCGGATGCGCGCCTGCAGGCTGCCGACGACCGCGGCGCCCGCCTGACGGGACTTGAACTGTTCGAGATCCTGCTTCAGGCGGAGCAGCTGGCTCTTTTGCTCCGGGAGGCTCGGACCGTCCCGGCGCTTCGTCACGCGATAGACTTTCTCGTCGAATCGGTTCACTGCGTTTCTCCTGTCTGCTCTTAAGCAGATTGGGTCGACGCGCCGCTGCACCATCGTTCGAATGGGATAGGCCCTGCATTTCCACCGCTGGTGGCAGCGGAAGGAACGTCCTTTGCGGTGATTCAGGGCATCCGTTCGTTGACGCTCCGCTCCGCGGCGACCGCGGCGGCCAGGGCGTCACGGTAGCGGCGCAGCCGCGCGTAGGTCGGCCAGGCCATGCCGACCAGCGGGTCGCACCAGTGGACCAGGACCATCAGCCCCATTCCGGCGAATCCGCCGATCAGAGTGCCGGTGAGCAGGCCGGGCAGGGCGCCCAGGATCCAGGGATCGGACAGCCGCCCGGCGTCGTAGGCCTGCACCGCCGCCATCCCCACCGTCGCCGCCAGGGCCAGAACGACCCCGACGCGGCCCGGCGCGTACCAGATCCGCAAATCCTCCCGGGTCAGCCCGTAGTCCTCGGGGACCGGACGCGCCGCGGCCACCATAACACCGTCCGGAACGCCGTCCGGGCGCGCGTCGCCGTGCTGGGGAGGGGCGGACGCCTCGACCGGGGGGCCGCCCCCTTCGATCACCCGCCAGCGCCGCCGCGGGTCGCCGCCATCGTCTTCAAGCCGTTCCATCGCGCGATATTGCGCGGGTGGAGGGGTTTGGGCAACGGCGCTCTTGTGTCCGCCGCCCGCGACGACGGCTCAACCGGGGCGCCCCTCCGTCCCGATGCCGGATGAAGGCAACGGGAAGCCGCCATCGCCGGGCATCGCCTCGCAGTCCGCCTCCAGGGCGTATTTGACGATGGTGCCGTCGATCAGCCTCAGATCGTAGGATGGATGCCCCCCCAGGGTCCGGGCGATCACCATGGCGTCCTGCCCATGATGCCGGACCTTCGCGCCAAGCCGCAGCATGGTTCCAACTCCCGCATCCCGTGTTTCGTTAACGAAACCTTACGCCGGAGCACCGCCGCCGGACGAGCAACAAAAAGGGGCATGGGGATGGGGCAACGGGCCTTGCTTTGAGCATTGCCGGGATGGTGTTTGCGGTCCATCATCCGGAGATCGCACAAATCAAGAAACCGAACCGTACAGAGGAAACGCACGGGTATGGATGCACAGGATCTGCGCGCGCTCCAGGCGCCGCTGAAGGACAAGTACAAGGACGCCCCGGAATCGGCGGTGGTCACGCTGAAGGCCCGCGGGGCGCTGGACGATTCCGGCATCGCCTGCAAGGTGGACACGGGCCGCGCGCTGGTCGAGGCCGGCCTGCATCCGGCGACCGGCGGGCCGGGCACCCAGGCCTGCTCCGGCGACATGCTGCTGGAGGCCCTGGTGGCCTGCGCGGGCGTGACGCTGAAGGCGGTCGCCACGGCGCTGGAGTTCAAGCTGCGCGGCGGCACGGTGTCGGCGGAAGGCGACCTGGATTTCCGCGGCACGCTGGGCGTGGCGAAGGACGCTCCGGTCGGCTTCCGCGCCATCCGCCTGCGCTTCGAGCTGGACACCGACGAACCGGCGGAGCGCATCGCCTCCCTGACCAAGCTGACCGAGCGCTACTGCGTCGTTTACCAGACGCTGGCCAACCCGCTGCCGATGGCGCTGTCCGTCGAGACGGGGGCCTGATGGAAGAATGGCCGGTCCGGCAGGCCCGGATCGGTCATTCCCCCGCCGTCAGTCGTTGAGGAAGGGGTTGTACAGCCGCTCTTCCCCGATGGTCGAGGTCGGGCCGTGGCCGGGGATGAAGGTCACGTCGTCGCCCAGCGGGAGCAGCTTGCTGCGGATCGATTCGATCAGGTCGCCGTGGTTGCCCTTGGGGAAGTCGGTGCGGCCGATGGAGCCCTGGAACAGCACGTCACCGACGATGGCGATCTTGCTGGGCTTGTGCACGAAGACCACATGGCCCGGCGTGTGGCCCGGACAGTGGTGGACCTCCAGCGTCAGGTTGCCCACCGTGACCGTGTCGCCCTCCTCCAGCCAGCGGTCCGGCGTGAAGGAGCGGACCGGCGGGAAGCCGAACATCTGGCTCTGCATCGGCATGCCGTCGATCCAGAACTGGTCCTCGCGGTGCGGCCCCTCGATGGGCAGCTTCAACTCGTCGGCAAGGTCGGCGACGGCGCCGGCATGGTCGATGTGACCGTGGGTGACCAGAATCTTCTCCAGCGTCACGCCCTTCGACTGGGCGGCGCGCAGGATGCGCGGAAGATCGCCGCCGGGATCGACGGCGGCGCCCTTCATCGTCTCCGGACACCAGAGCACCGTGCAGTTCTGCTGGAACGGAGTGACGGGAACGATGATGGTCTGCATGCCGCGTCCTTCGCCGGTAATGATCATATGGTCAGGGATCGATTCGTTCACGACCTTACGCGCCACGGTTTTCCAGGGCAAGAACCGGTACCAATTCCTGGGCAACGCGGCTATATGGAGTGCACTTTATCTTTATCCCATTCCGCCGCGGGGGGCGGTGCCGGACCGAATGCTGTCGCAAAAAGCCAAATACGCCCTGCGTGCTCTGATCATGCTGGCCGAACGGACGGATGACGAACTCGTCCTGATCGCCGAAATCGCCGAGCGGGAGAACATTCCGCGCAAGTTCCTGGAAGCCATCCTGGTGGAGCTGCGCAAGCATGGCCTGCTGTTCGCCAAGCGCGGCAAGAGCGGCGGCTACCGTCTGGCGCGCCCGGCGGAGGAGATTTCCTTCGGCGAGGTGATCCGGCTGATCGACGGGCATCTGGCGCCGATCCCCTGCGCCAGCAAGAATTCCTTCCGCCCCTGCGAGGACTGCATCGACCCGCCGACCTGTTCGGTGCGCTGGCTGATGGTCCAGGTGCGCGACGCCACCGCCCAGGTGCTCGACAACCAGACCCTGTCCGACGCTCTGCGCCATCGTCAGGCGACCGGCGGCCTGCCCGTCAACTTCGACATCTGATCCGGGCCCGCAGCATCAAGGCACCAGATCCACGGCGATGAACACGCGGTCCAGCGCGCGGTTCGTCGCCTCGCGCAGGATTCCGGCTTCCAGCAGCTCGTCGACCAGAAGCTGGGCGCCGCGGAAGGTGCTGCCCAGCCGCTTCTGCACCCGCCGCACCGTCAGGGCGGGTTCCTCGAACAGAAGCTCCAGCAGATCCGGGGTGCGGGAGTTGCGGCGCTTGGCGCCCACCCGCTGCTGCCAGCCCTCCGCCGTGCGGTCCAGGGACAGGGCGCGCTCCCGCTCCCGCCGCGCCGTCTCCGCCACCGTGTCGGCCAGCCAGAGCCGCCATCCCTCCTCCCGCCCGCGGACGGCGAGGCCGGCGGTGGTGCGGTCGGCGTGCAGCGAGACGGACATCGGCAGCCAGACGTTCGGCACCCGGCAGCAGCGGGCCACCGCCAGCGCTCCCATCAGCCGGGCCGAGGGCACCGCCCAACCGGGAATGCGTAGATCGGGCGCCGGGCGCAGCAGTTCGGCCAGCATGCCCACGCCGCCGAGCAGGGCCGGCTGCTCACCCGTCTGGTCCAGCCGTCTGAGCAGGGTGGCGGCCTCCGCTTCGCGGTCCGCAGAGAAGGCCAGCCGTCCGGGATCGCGTCCCGACACCTCCGCCTGAAGGCAGCGCCACAGCGCCTCCGTCCAGCCCAGCGTCCAGGGCGGGGGCGCCTCGTCCGTAAGGGGGGTGCTGCCGTCCTCGTCGTCCTCGTGGTCCGCCGGGAAGGCGAAGCGGGTGTCCGCTCCGGCCTCCAACTCCGCCACCGCGCGCCAAGCGTCGGCGGCGGCTCCGCTCGACGGGACGCGGATCCGCTCATGCTCCACACGGCGGGCGGGGGCGGCGATGACGCCCTGCGTGAACAGGGCGCCCTGCCACAGCGCGCGGACCGACTGCGCCGCCCCCCGCCCGGCGGTGGGGACAAGGTCGGTGCCGATGGTCGCCACCAGGAACTCCGCCGGGTCCACCGCCACGCCGTCGAGCCGGGCCGCCGCGCAGGACTCCCGACGCGCCGCGTCGGCCCACAGCCGCCGCCGGCGTGCCGGGTCCTGCATCGCCTCCGCCAGCCGGCCAAGCGCGCGTTCGGCCTCCAGAAGGGCGGTCAGGAGTGCGGGTGAGAAGGGCTGGACGGTTTCGGGCATGGCCGTTCGGGACAGGAGGCGGAGAGGGCGCGCATGATAGCGATCCGGCGCTTCGCTTCCAGCGCGATCCGGAAGGAAACGATTTTACAGTCCAATGTGAGATTAACGCGGCCTGTCGTGGGAAATGACAAAAAACAGCCTTGCGGCATCCGAGGAATCATGCAAACTCTAGAAGGCAAATGGATATTGCATATACATTATAAATAGTGTGGATACGGCGCGAGCGCCGGGTTTGTGAACAGTGGTGCGGCGCGTGGGCTCAAAGGCTGGCGCCCGTCCCCCAATGAACCATACTGAGGGAGTGTGCCATGTCGTTTCGTGATCGGCTCTCCGCGCTCCGCGCGAACCGGCTCTCCGCAGGCCGGTTGTCCGCAATGGCCGCGGGTGTCGCCCTCGCCATGCTGGCCATCGCGCCCGCCAAGGCGCAGACCACACTGCTGAACGTCTCCTACGACCCCACCCGTGAATTCTATGTGGAGTTCAACAAGGCGTTCGCCAAGAAATGGCAGGCGGAAAACGGCCAGACGGTGACCGTCAAGCAGTCGCATGGCGGGTCGGGGAAGCAGGCGCGTTCGGTCATCGACGGGCTCGACGCCGATGTGGTGACGCTGGCGCTGGCCTACGACATCGACGCCATCGCCGACTCCGGCGCCCTGCCGAAGACGTGGCAGGCGCGACTGCCCAACAACAGTTCCCCCTACACCTCGACCATCGTCTTCCTGGTCCGCAAGGGCAACCCGAAGCAGATCAAGGATTGGGACGACCTGCTGAAGCCGGGCGTCCAGGTCATCACCCCGAACCCGAAGACCTCGGGCGGCGCGCGCTGGAACTATCTGGCGGCCTGGGCCTATTCGCTGGAGAAGAACGGCAACGACGAGGCCAAGGCCAAGCAGTTCGTCGGCGACCTGTTCAAAAACGTGCCGGTGCTGGACAGCGGCGCCCGCGGCTCCACCGTCACCTTCACGCAGCGGCAGCTCGGCGACGTGCTGCTGGCCTGGGAGAACGAGGCCTTCCTGTCGCTCCAGGAGTTCGGCGCCGACAAGTTCGACATCGTCGTGCCGTCGCTGTCGATCCTGGCGGAACCGCCGGTCGCGGTCGTCGATTCGGTGGTCGACCGCAAGGGCACGCGCAAGGCGGCGGAGGCCTACCTGAACTTCCTCTATACCCCCGAAGCGCAGGAGATCGCGGCGAAGAACTTCTACCGCCCGCGTCTGCCCGAGGTCGCTGCGCGGTATGCGGATCGCTTCCCGAATGTTAAGCTTGTGACCATCGACGGTTCCTTCGGGGGCTGGCGCACGGCGCAGGAGAAGCATTTCGCGGATGGCGGCGTCTTCGACCAGATCTACCAGAAGGGCCGCTGACCCGTGGTCGCGGCAACCACCAGCGACGCCGTGCTCCCCAATTCGGGGGGCACGGTGTTGAGCGTTCTTCGAAAACCCAGCGTCCTGCCCGGCTTCGGGCTGACCCTGGGATTCACGCTGACCTATCTGTCCCTGATCGTCCTGCTGCCGCTGGCCGCGCTGGCGCTGAAGGCGGCTGGGCTGGGCTGGTCGGGCTTCTGGGACGCGGTGCTGACGCCGCGCGTCCTGGCCGCCTTCAAGGTCAGCTTCGGGCTGTCGCTGGCCGCCGCCGCGATCAACGCCGTCTTCGGCTTCATCGTCGCCTGGGTGCTGGTGCGCTACCGCTTCCCCGGCGACCGGATCGTCGACGCGCTGGTCGATCTTCCCTTCGCCCTGCCCACCGCGGTGGCCGGCATCGCGCTCAGCGCGCTGTACGCGCCCAACGGCTGGATCGGCTCCCTGCTGATGGAGTGGTTCGGGCTGAGGGTGGCCTTCACGCCGCTGGGCATCGCCATCGCCCTGACCTTCATCGGCCTGCCCTTCGTGGTGCGCACCGTGCAGCCGATCCTCCAGGACCTGCCGCCCGAGGAGGAGGAGGCCGCCGCGGCGCTGGGCGCCACGCGCTGGCAGTCGTTCCGGCGGGTGGTGTTCCCGGCGCTTCTGCCGGCCCTGCTGACCGGCTTCGCTCTGGCCTTCGCCCGCGGGGTGGGGGAGTACGGCTCGGTGATCTTCATCGCCGGCAACATCCCCGGCCTGTCGGAGATCCTTCCGCTGCTGATCGTCATCAAGCTGGAGCAGTACGACTATGCCGGCGCCGCCGCGGTCGGCGTGCTGATGCTGATGGCGTCCTTCGCGCTGCTGCTGGCCCTGAACCTGCTGCAAGCCTGGATGAGGTCGCGCCATGCTCGCTAAGAAAGCCGTCGGGTTCACGCCGGCGCTGGCCGACAGCCGCTGGGTGAAGGGGCTTCTGATCGCCACGGCGCTGGCCTTCCTGCTGCTGTTCCTGGTGCTGCCGCTGGTCGCGGTCTTTGTCGAGGCGCTGCGCCGCGGCACGGACGCCTACTGGGCGGCCCTGATGGAGCCGGACGCGGTGGCGGCGATCAAGCTGACGCTGATCGTCGCGGCCATCGCCGTGCCGATGAACCTCCTCTTCGGCGTGGCGGCGTCCTGGTGCATCGCCAAGTTCGACTTCCGCGGCAAGGACGTGCTGATCACCCTGATCGACCTGCCCTTCTCGGTGTCGCCGGTGATTTCCGGCCTGATCTACGTGCTGCTGTTCGGGCTGCACGGGCTGATGGGGCCGTTCCTGAAGTCGCAGGGCATCCAGATCATCTTCGCCGTGCCGGGGCTGGTGCTCGCCACCGTCTTCGTCACCTTCCCCTTCGTCGCCCGCGAGCTGATCCCGCTGATGCAGGAGCAGGGCAACGAGGAGGAGGAGGCGGCGCTGGTGCTCGGCGCGTCCGGCTGGCAGACCTTCTGGCGCGTCACCCTGCCCAACATCAAATGGGGCCTGCTGTACGGCGTCCTGCTGTGCAACGCCCGCGCGATGGGCGAGTTCGGCGCGGTGTCGGTGGTGTCCGGCCACATCCGGGGCGAGACCAACACGATGCCCCTGCATGTCGAGATCCTCTACAACGAATACAACTTGGTCGCTGCCTTCGCGGTGGCCTCGGTGCTGGCCATGCTCGCCCTCGTCACGCTGGTCGTGAAGTCGGTGCTGGAATGGCGCTTCGGGGCTGAGCTGGCGGCCACCCGGCATTGAGGCGACGCACGTCATGGCGATCCAGGTTTCCGGCATCACCAAGCAATTCGGCAGTTTCCGCGCGCTCGACGCGGTTGACCTCGAAGTCCGTTCCGGCGAGCTTCTGGCCCTGCTCGGCCCGTCGGGGTCGGGCAAGACGACCCTGCTGCGCATCATGGCGGGGCTGGAGTTCGCCGACTCCGGCAGCCTCCTGCTCAACGGGGAGGAGGCGCTGAGCCTGACCCCGCGGGAGCGGCAGGTCGGCTTCGTCTTCCAGCATTACGCGCTGTTCCGCCACATGACCGTCTTCGAGAATGTGGCCTTCGGGATGAAGGTGCGGCCGCGCGGCCAGCGCCCGACCTCCAGCGAGATCAAGCGGCGGGTCATGGAGTTGCTGGAACTGGTCCAGCTCGCCCATTTCGCCGACCGCTACCCGGCGCAGCTCTCCGGCGGACAACGGCAGCGCGTGGCGCTGGCCCGCGCGCTGGCCATCGAGCCGAAGGTCCTGCTGCTCGACGAGCCGTTCGGCGCGCTCGACGCCAAGGTGCGCAAGGAGTTGCGGCGCTGGCTGCGCAAGCTGCACGAGGACATCCACATCACCTCCGTTTTCGTCACCCACGACCAGGAGGAGGCGCTGGAGCTGGCCGACCGCGTGGTGGTGATGAGCCAGGGCCGGATCGAGCAGGTGGGCAGCCCGGCGGAGGTCTACGACCGCCCGGCCTCGGCCTTTGTCTACGAGTTCCTCGGGCAGGTGAACCGCTTCGACTGCGTGGTGGCGGACGGGGTGGCACGGACGGCCAACGGGGCGCTGTCCATCCCCGCCGACGGCACGGTCCGCGGCCCGGCCATCGCCTATGTGCGCCCGCACGATCTGGGTCTGAGCCCCAGCGCCGGCGGGCCGGGCCGGGTGTCGGGAATCCATGTGGTGGGGCCGGACGCGCGGATAGAGATCGACCTTGCCGGCCTGCCGCTGGAGGCCGAGATGGACCGCGAACGCCTGTCCGCCCTGGGCCTGCGCCTCGGCGACCAGTGCACCGTCCACATCGACCGCGCCCGCGTCTTCCCGCAGCCGTGACGGCATGAGGATGGCGCCCGCCCTATCCGCGAAATGGGGCGGGGAGGGCGCCCGGCCTCATGCGAACGGGGTTTCCGCGGGCCATGGAGCCTGCCCCGTCCGGGCCGCGGACTAAGTCCAACGCCGACTCGTAACGCCATTGCCTTCTGGCGATGCGGACGGCGGATGTGTTGAGCCTTCCGCATTGCACCAAATGCAGGAGGCTCCGGTGGACCATTCAGGACTGTCGCAGGCCCCCGGCCACGGCGCCGCGGCCCTGCGGACGGACGCCGTGGCCGGAGCCTGGTCGCCGCCGCTGGCGCTCGTGTTGCCGGTGATCCTGGCGCTGCTTCTGCTGCCGCTCATCCTGGTGGAGATGCCGCCGCTGCTCGACTACCCGAACCATCTGGCGCGGGTGGACGTGCTGCTGCACTACCGGACCGATCCCTTTCTGGCCGACCATTACACGGCCTCCCTGACGCCGGTCCCGAACCTGCTGATGGAGGCGGTGATGCTGCCGCTCGCCAGCGTGCTGCCGTTGTACGTCGCCGGACGTGTCTACATGGCGCTGGCCGGGCTGCTGACCCTGTTCGGGGCGATGCTGCTGAACCGGACGCTGTTCGGACGGTGGAGCCTGTGGCCGCTGTGCGGTGCGCTGTTCATCTACAACGCCACGCTGATCGGCGGCTTCATGAGCTTCTCGCTCGGCCTTGGTTTCCTGCTGGTCGGGCTGTCGCTGTGGGTCGCGCTCGCGGGGCGGCGCTGGCAGGTGCCGGTGGGGATGGGCTGCGCCCTGTTCCTCTATTTCGCGCACGCCATCGTTCTCGGCTCCTTCCTGCTCTGTCTGTTCGCGGTGGAGGCGGTGACGTATGTGGGGGAGGGGCGCAAGCCGCTGACCCTCGCCAATCTCGGGCGCGACGCCCTGCGCTTCGCCGCGCTGCTGGCCCTTCCCGTGGCGCTGTTCGCCGGCACGGTGGGGACGCACCTCCTGCAATCCGACGCGGCGGCGGTGGGCGCGCGTGACAGCACGCCGGTCCTGCTGCTGAAGGAATTCTATTGGCGGCTGAAGAAACTGACCGAGCTGAAGCAGTGGCGCTACCGGCTGCACGACATGCTGGCGCCGGTCCTGAACTACAACACGCTGCTGGACGTGGCGACCCTGCTGCTGATCCTGGGCGGCATGGTTGCGGCGCGCCTAGCCGGCTGGCTGCGCGCTTCGCCGGCAATGATGCTGGCGGCGGGGTTGTTCGCGCTGGCTTTCTTCGTCGTGCCCGACCCCTTCTTCGGCACCTATTTCGTGTCGATCCGCTTCTGGATTCTCGCGGCTTTCCTGCTGGTGGCCGGCGCCGACATCCGTTTTCCCTCGGCCCGCGCCGCGGCGGCCTTCGCCGCCGTGCTGCTTTCCCTGCTGACGGTGCGGACCGGCGTGCTGACGCTCAACTGGCTGGCCTACGAGGACGACGTGGCCGACCTGCGTCGCGCCATGGAGCGGATCGAGCCCGAACGCTCCGTGCTGATCACCTGGGCGGGGCAGGAGGCCGGCTGCTGCAACACGCGCGAATTTCTGCTCACCCAGCCGCCCTGGCGGCACGCGCTGGTCGCCTTGCCCAGCCTGATCCATCTGCCGTCGCTGATCACCGTGGAGCGGCGCGCCTTCGTCCCGACCCTGTTCAGCCATCCCGGCAAGCAGCCGCTGACCGTGACCCAGCCCTACCGCGACCGCTGCATGGCGATCTACGAGGGGGTGCCGGTGGACGTGCGCCTGCTCTCCCGCCCCGGGGAAGCGACCCTGCGCGACCATGTCGAGCCCTGCCCGCATTACGTCGACTGGCGGGAGAAGTATGATTACGTGCTGGTGATGTTCTCCAACGTCTTCCACGCGGCCGGGCTGACGCCGCCGGCGGGCGCGGAGGAGGTCTACCGCGGCACTGTCTTCGACCTGTGGCGGGTCGAGCGCTGAGGCGGCCGCTCCGTCTTTATGGTCAGTCGTTCTCGCCGGCCGGTTCGCTGAGGGCATCGTAGCCGCGGTCGCGGACGCTCTTCAGGCTCCGGTCGATGGTCTCGGCGTCCAGCCCGGCGGTGCGCAGCACGAGACTGGCCAGCTGCAGGCTGGCCTCCAGTGTTTCCGGCACCACGGCGCTGGCCCCGGCCTTCTTCAGCCGCGCGCCGCGGTCGAGGTCGTGGGCGCGGGCGGCGATGGCCAGGCGCGGCGCGGCGCGGCGGATGGCCTCCACGGCGCGTTCGGCCATATCCGGGCGGTTGACGGTGATGACCGCGGCCCGCGCCCGCTCGATCCCGGCGGCGCGCAGAACGCCGATCTGGCTGGAATCGCCGTAATAGACCGGCAGCCCCTCGGCCCGCGCTGCGGCCACCCGCTGCGGGTCGAGGTCCAGCGCGACGTAGGGAATGTCATGGGTGCGCAGCAGCCGCGCCACGGCGCGCCCGACCCGGCCGTAGCCGGCGATCAGAACATGGCCGGTGATGTCGCTGGTCTCGACGCCGAAGGCCTCGGCGCCGTAGCGGGCCTCGACCTTCTGGGCCAGCCGCTGGGCGATGGCGCCGACCAGCGGCGTGACCGCCATGCTGAGCGCCACGCAGGAGGACAGCAGCAGCCCCGTCTCGCCCTCCAGCACCTCCAACCGCGTCGCCTTGCCGATCAGCACGAAGGCGAACTCGCCACCCTGCGACAGCAGCAGGCCGATGCGCAGCGAGGTCGCCAGCCCGAGCCCCGACAGACGGCAGAGCAGGAACAGCAGAATGCTCTTGCCGACCAGCAGCGCCGCGGTCACCATCAGGATGTCGTCGGCGCGCTGGAGCATGGCCGGCAGGTCCAGCGTCATCCCCACCGTCATGAAGAACAGGCCGAGCAGCAGGCCGCGGAACGGCTCGATGTCGGCCTCCACCTGATGGCGGTAGGCGGTGTCGGCCATCAGCATCCCAGCCAGGAAAGCGCCCAGCGCCATCGACATGCCGGCCTCGGCGGTCAGCCAGGCGACCGCCAGCACGACCAGCAGGTTGGTCGCCGTGAAGACCTCCGGGCTCTTGGCCGAGGCGACGAAGTGATAGACCGGGCGCACCACGAAACGGCCCAGCAGCATGATGGCGCCGATCGCCGCGACGGCCTTGACCCCGGCCAGGGCGAGCGCCCAGGGGATGCTGGTGCCGCCGCCGGCCAGCAGCGGCAGCAGGGTCAGAAGCGGCACGACGGCCAGATCCTGGAAGATCAGCACGGCGACCGACACGCGCCCGAACCGCGCCACCGTCTCGCCGCGCTCGACCAACAGCTTCAGCACCGTGGCGGTGGAGGAGAAGGCCAGCATGCCGCCGATCACCAGCGCGGCGGCCACGTTCTCGCCCAGCGCGTAGGCGACGGCGGCGATGGCGGCGCTGGTCAGGACGACCTGCATCAGCCCCAGCCCGAAGATGTAGCGCCGCATCGCCCGCAGGCGCGACAGCGGCAGCTCCAGCCCGATCGCGAAGAGGAGGAAGACCACCCCGAATTCGGACAGGACCTGGGGAAGCTCCATGTCCACCACCGGCCCCGGCGTGTGCGGACCCAGCAGCGCCCCGCCCACCAGATAGCCGAGCACCGCCGGGATGCGCAGCGCCTGGAACAGGGGGACGATCACCACCGCCGCCAGCAGCAGGAACAGGACGTCGAAAAGCAGTTTGGGGTCGTGCATGGGCCGCGCGCTGGCTGGGTCGGGCCGGACGCCGGCCGTCCGGGACGGCGTCTGTATGCGGCGCAAACCGGACCGCCGCAAGCGCAGCGGGTGTGCGAACGATCGGAACGCCGAAAAAAAGTCCCGCAGCGGGGAAAAAAGATCGCGCTGTGGCGACGATGCCGCGGCGTCAGGCGGCGCGGGCGGCCAGCAACTCGCCCACGGCGGTGACCAACTCGCTGTTGTCGAAGGGTTTGTAGAGCACGCGGTCGGCGCCGTGCATGGCCGACAGGTTCAGCGAGAAGGCCGCCGGAAAGTCGTCCGTGCCGCCGGACATGGCGATGACGGCCGGGGCGATGACGCTTGGGGCATGGGAGGCGTCGCGGGCGCGCAGGCGGCGGATCAGTTCGATCCCGTCCAGGCCGGGCATCATCATGTCGACGATGGCGAGATCGAAGGGCTCGCGCTCCAGCATGGAGAGGCCGGACAGGCCGTCATTGGCCTCCGCCACTTGGTGGCCCTGCGTCTCCAGCGTCATGCGCAGCAGCGCCGTGAAGGCCGGAACGTCGTCGATCACCAGAATTCGGGCCATGGGCTCCGTCGCTCCCAATGCGATGGCGTGAAGTGCGGATGGGGGGTCAGTCCGCCGCAGCGCCGCTACGGCCGGTATGACCGGATGCCTCGAGCGCGCCGCTGTCGCGCCCCCCGCTCTCGGTGCGGCGGGACAGCAGCGTGCGCAACAACTCGTCCAATCCGGAGGCCAGGGCGCCGTGCTGGGCTGGCGCCAAGCCGTCGATCGCCGCGACCAGTTCGTTCAGGGGATCGTTGGCGAGCATGGTCCGCCCCCGCGTCGTGAGGGTCAACCGGATGGAGCGGCGGTCGGTCTCGCTGGGGTGGCGCTCCAGCAGGTCCTTCTTCAGGAGGGCGGCGATGGTCTGGCTGGCCGTGCCCTTGGTCGTCCCGTGATGCCGGGCGAAGGCCACGACGTTGCGGGCGCTCGCGTTCGCCTGGGCAAAGTAACGCAGCGCCGCCCACTGGGCCGGGTTCAGCCCATCCGTAAAGGCGAGGCTGGCGGTCGTCCGCAGAACCTGCGCCATGACCTCGGCGGTCGCGCGCGCGCTTGGGCGCATGCCGGCTTCCTCTGTGCCTGCGGTTTCGAGATAAAACCATAAAGGCGTGGCCCGGGGCCTGTCCAGCCGCCGCGCTCTTTTGTCGTTCCCCGCTCAGAATCGAATCTGTCGCCGAACGAGTCTTTTCTCTGGATCGGCGACGGACGCTGCCCTATACAGCGCCTCCCTCGCCGGACGCGGTTCGGAGGGGGCGCCCCGAAAGACTGGAGGGGTGGAGGTCAGGGCGCTGGCCGATCCGTTTTCCGCTCCAGGCGGCCTAGGCGGTTCGGTGAGTACGAAACAAAGGGCTTGACGCTCTCTGCCGTAAGCGCTAGATTGACCCTCCGCTGGCACGAACGACCGTTTGTGCTTCTCCGGCCTTCGAAAACCCGATGACGACCACGGCCAGTTCGCCGGACGTCGTGTTTTGCGGTTCGCCGGGCGATGGATCTTTGACATTGTTGATCGTGAAAATCGAGAAGGGATGCGCAGGCGGCGGTTTTGACCGTTGGCCGCGGACCGGTTCCGGAGTGGGACTGGCATCGCGGGTCGCTTGAGCATCTCGGTCAAG
>NZ_JACHYN010000040.1 GCF_014192915.1 Azospirillum sp. OGB3
AGGCTGTTTATCGTCGGCGTTCGGAGATGCGGTTGACCTACCGCCTTTATACTGCCCGTCTCTCCGGCGACTTTTTAGACATCCGCGGCCTGCGCACCGCGCGGCCCGAACTGTATGCGACGGGCGACTACCGCGCCTCCCAAGCGTTCGGTGAGTCAGTGCGAAGGGCAGGGCAGGTGGCGGGCATCGCTTACGACAGCCTGCGCCACAGCGGCGGCGTCAACGCCGTCACCTATAGGCCACGCCAAATCCTGGATGTGACCCAAGCCGATCATTTCGAGATCACCGTGCCCGTCGTCGGAGCCGTAGTGGCACGCAGGCAGGTTCTGTGAGATTCGCGTGCCGTTCGTGCGGCTTGCATCGGCTACAAACCGAGAGCTACGGAGAATGAATGCCGCCTTCCAATGTAAGTCCTGGTAAACGGCCGAGGGCGTCCAGCAACTTCCGGCCTCGCTCAACTCAGGGAACCGCCGGGAGCCGTCCAGCTGCCCATGTGACCGGTTCGGCCTCACAAAAGCAGGCACAGTGGCTTGCTCGTGCCGACGAAGCTGTGCGGGCCGGCGATGGAGTGGAGGCGGAGCGGTGCCGGCAATACGCCGAGCATTGGTATCGCGTATCGCGCGGACAGGAATAGAGGCGGAGCGGATGGGTAGCAGCACTTTGACGGCCAAGGAACGAGCCATGATCCGCAACGAGTTCATGAGCCGCTTCGGCCCCCCGCCCAAACTTGCGGACGGTATCCTGGTGAAGCGCTGGGTCACCGGTCCGAACAAGGGCAAACCCAAGCCGAGCCTGACCACCCAAGGGCTGCTCGACCGCGGCCTGCTGGAGTTGCCCGACGACGGAGGTCATTGGCTGAGGGCGCGCTTTACCGCAGCCGGCATGGCTGCCCTTCGTGAGATGGCCGAGGATCGAAGAGCGCTACCCCCGACCGAGTATCAGCATGTCTTGGACGAACTTGGCATCAGACAGGCAGGCGACCGCGACGACGCTTCGTCGCCTATGTCGTGAGCAACCACCGTTTTTAAGGGAATGCGCTCATGAATGAGGCGGCGATCGATCAACCCGTCATTGGTGACATTGACCGCATGATGCTTCCTTGCGGTGATGCCGTCATCGAGTTCTTCGTGAAGCCCCCGTCTGGTCCGGGCCCGCATCCTGCCGTGCTGTTCGTGCATGGACATCAGACCGAGTTGGTTCGCCCTGGCGGGCGCTGGCCGATCACGAGGGGCTATTTCGATCGTGCCGTTACCGCCGGCTACGTCGCCGCATCCATCTCCATGCCAGGTTATGGTTTCACGTCCGGACCACCCGACTTTTGCGGACCGCGGACCCAGGATGCCGTGCGCGCCGGGTTGGCAAAGCTGCGAAGTCTGTCGTGCGTTGATCCTTCGAAAATCGCATTATGGGGCAGAAGCCGCGGTGCCGTGACGGCGGCGATGGTAGCTACCATGGAGCCTGACCTTTGCGCCGTGGCGCTGCTCTGCGGCGCATACGACTTTCGCGACGCCTATCGCAAAACGCAGCCGGGGATTGTTCCGTACATCGAGCGGGAAGCCGGCACTTCAGAAGAGGCGCATCGTGCCCGATCGCCTCTGCTCTTTGCGGATCTGATCAAAGCACCCACGATCATCGTCCACGGTGACCGGGATGACGTGTGCCCGCCTGAGCACGCTTCCGAGCTTCACCGCCGCCTGCTGGCAAATGGCACGCAGGTCAAGCTGGTGATGTACGCCGGAGCTGACCACTGGCCACCTGAGGACCTGATCAATGCGGAGGTGGACCGGTTCTTTGCAGGCTGGTTACGCCCCACACAAACCGGGCCGGTTGCGGTACCCGAAAGGGGGCCTGCATGACGTTCACGATAACAGCATCCCGCTGCTTGCTGTTAAATCGCCTGATTGCCAGGGCGGCTTCTTATCAGGGGCAAAGCGCGCGGCCTCTGAGCGGTCGCCAGCGCCAAGGATGACCGAGACCGCGAGGCGATCCAGGGCTTGAGGCGCGTCACCGAGGTGCAGGTCACGCTCCGCCGCGGCGGTGAGCAAACGCCCGATCCGCTCGGTGGGTTCATCTGACCCTACCGCGGGCGTTCGTTCCCAACGATGGACCAAGGGACAGCGGGCTCATCCTTGGCGACGGCGGGCCGCAGTCTGGCCCTTCTACAGTCCTTCTTGTTCGACTGGTTCGAGCGTCGGGCTGGCGAGCTGTGTGGACAGCCAGTGCGCGTCGCGCCAAGCGTCGAGCACGGTTGCCGGTACTGTTTCCCACGATTCCTCAGGCAGCTTGCCAGCAGTCTGGCTCCGGTCGGCCCCCCACCGTCCCTCCGGCCCGGCATCTCGGCGGAAGACGGTGATCGACACGCGCCAGGTGGTCCGGACCCGACAGAGGAGAGCGCCATCGGTTGGGTGGCAGGCGAGCGCGACCCGCGCCCCACGTGCGTGCGCCGCGAGCAGCGGGCCGGCAATCGCGTTGTCGAGCGACACTACATTGGTCACAACCTTGCGCAGCACGGCGTCGTCGCCGTGCCGGGCGGCGAGCCAAGCGATGGCGGCCGCCAGGCGGTGGTTGCCGTTTGAACAGGCAACGGCGCCTCCGCACGCGTCCAGCATCAGAACACCGTCGGCGCCCTTGGCGGGAAAGCGTTGCTTGCGGATCTCAGACTCGATGTAGTCGAAAACGCGGTCGGTCCACGTGTCGTCGGTCAAATGCTCGTCAACGATGCGCCGCCACGTGGCGCCCGGCTTGATCAGGCGGGAGCGGCCGAGCGCGACGACGGCGGTGACAGGAACGTCGAGGTACACGCTCCGTCTGGAGCCGACGCCGACCAGATCGAAGATCCTCCTCACACCCGGAGATCCCTGGTCCCACAGGACGGGTCGGTCGAGGACCGCCGCGCCGGACGCGGCCATGGCGAGCCGGATCCGCGTCTGGGCGTCAGGAAGGGGAGGGGCGGTCATGGCAGGCTCCTGCAGTCGGGCGGGGACCGACGCTGGCCGCCCACACGGCCATGCTGCGACCGGAGGCGAGCCAGCGCCGCCAGCGGCTTAGCACAGCCCGGCGCCGCTGTCGTGCCCCTGCCTTCCGTTGATCGCAGGCCCTGGAAGACCGGCAGTAGCCTCCGGTGCCGGTCCGTCGCCATAGGGCGCTCGACCATTGCCGTCAGCCGCTGCGGGTGGCCGCGGGCAACTCGTGCTGCGCGTGGTCGTCATCGGGTTTCTACCGGCGAGCCGGCTCTGCCTTGCGTCGCAGCTTCAACCGTCGTGCCGCGGATCGGATGCTGTTCCAGCTCCGCCTGGGTAGCAGCGCTTGGAGCTGGCACCGCTCCAAGGTCGGGTAGTTCTTGCGGATGATCTCGCGCTCTTCATCCGTCAGAAAATAGGAGTCCGGCGTGCGGTTGGAGTGTGGCATGGGCTTGGGACAATGACGGCGGGTATGGTGGCCGCAGCATAGCGTCTTTCCCATCGGTTCATCGCCGCCGATAGACGCTGATAATCATCAGCTTTCGAACCAGCCGGTCCCGCGTCGTGACCGGTCAGTTTGCAGGAGGCTGCACCTGTATTGAAACAGCCTCACAAACCGGCCGCTCGTGTGAGGTTGACGCGGAAGCGGTCGCGGTGGCGCTGGTAGCGCCGGGTCATCTCGACGGTGGCATGACCGAGATGGCGCTGGACGAAGCGCTCCTCCACCTCAGCGGAGGTGGCCAGCCCGGCGCGTAGGGAGTGTCCGGCGTAGCGGCTGCGGCGCTCGCCCTCCGGCAGATCCCCACGAAGACCAGCGGCCAGCGCGGTGGCCTGCACCAGACGCGCGACGTGCTTGTCGGACAGCCGGTCGGTCAAGACATGCTTCCCATCTCCGGCGACGCGGCGGAACAGCGGGCCGTGCTCAATGCGTCCCAGGTGCATCCATTGCTTCAGCGCCGTCACCGGACAACTCTGTGGGGTCGAGCCAGGTCCGACCTCGACCTCGCGCCAGCCGGTCTTGCCGCGGATGTGGAGGACCAGCCCATCCTCCAGGACCTCGGCCCAGCCACGGCCATCGTCGGTTTCCGCAGCCCCGTGGTCGAGGCCGACAATTTCGCTTCGGCGCAGCCCGCCGGCGAAGCCAAGCAGCAGGATGGCGCGGTCGCGCAGGCCGCGCAGGTCATGACCCAAGCGCGCGATCATCTGTACGATATCGTCGGCGAGCAGCGCGTCCTTCTGCGCCGGTGGCCGCGCGTGCTTGTTGCGAATGCCGGCCAGCACTTCCTTGATGTGCCGGTCGTTGCTATCGAGGGGAGCGCCACGCTGCCGGAAGTTCCAAGCCAGCCCGGACAGCCGGCGCTCGATGGTGGAGGCAGCGCGCCCGACCGGACGGCCGGACCGTTTCTCCGAGGCGAGGTCGGCGAGATACAGTCCAATCGCCTGGGGGTTGGGCGGCAGCGGGACGACGCCGCGGCGCATGCACCAAGCGGTGTAGTGCCGCCAATCGGCTGCGTAGGCGCGCTGTGTATTCGCGGCCTTGGCGTTGCGGGCGTAGGCGCGCGCCGTGTCAGCCAGATCCTCAAGGTGGGCAAGTTCGTCGGAGACATCGGTCACCGTGGGGATCGAAGGGTCGGTCATCGTTGCACCTGGCGTTGACACGAGGGCGTCATCAGTGAGGGGTGTGTAGGTCGGCATATCGGCCGTGACCGTGAGCGAGCAGCCAGCCGACCACAATTCCGGCGGTCTCCGTCAAAGCCGGATTGGCGAAGGCCGCGGCGGGCACCGGGCGAATGGATGCTTCGGCATAGTCGATGACGTACTGGTGACCCGGATCGCGTTCCAGCCGCTGGAGCAAGCGCTGCAGGCACTGGAGCCCGTCGGTGGGTGAGACGGTCCAATGGCCCCCGGCCAGTCCAGTGTCCGGGTGGGATATTCGGGCAGCGCACCCGCCGTCAGCACCGCGTCGAGGGATCTCAGCATCGAGGCGGGATCGAAGCCGCGACGCTCGATCCAGGGACCGAAGCCTTCCCATTCGTGCTCGAAACCGCCGCCGGGGTGAACCGCTGTCAGCCTCAGGTCCAGGTCGGCCTGCAATTGCCCTGGCGTTGCTCTGGCCGGTGCGTGGCAGGCCGATCCCGAACGACCGGAGCAAGTCCCGGCGGCTCTCTTTGGAGGCCACGCTCAGGAAACGCTGAAGAAGCTCGTCGTCTGCCCCGATGGTCCGGTTCCAAAGACAATCCCCCAGCCGGTTGGCCAGATGCATCTCGGCCTCGTGATCCTCCGCCCTGCTGTCAGCGGTGGCGTCAATCGCCCGAATAAAGTCATCACGGACGTGGTCGGCCTTGTAGGCGCGCTTGGTGTTGTCCGCGCGCGCGTAGGCCTCGGCGCGGTCCTGCGCTGCGCTCCAGCGGTCGAGGGGAGCGTTCATCCTCGCCGACGTCGGCACGCGAGCGGCCGGGGCGGCGGCCCTCTCTGGTGTGATCGCCGGTTCCGACGGCTGCGCCTTCCGGACGGCGGGCGGGCGCGGAACGGGCGTGGGGGTGTGGTCATTCGGCACGGCGCCTCTCTCTGGTCACCGCAGCGCGGCGTTGAGTGCGACGACCGCCACCGGGCCGCGGCCGGCCGCGGTTAGCCGCGCGGCCTCGGCCGCCAGCGCCGCCATGGTCGCCTCCGGCCTCCGCCCGGCGCACACCGGCTGGCGCGTGTCCGTCGCGTCCGACCACGACGGACACGCGTACCAGCCGACGGCGTAGATCCCGGCGGCGTCGTCGTGGTCGCGCAGGTCGCGGTCCACGAGCTGGCTCTCCAGAGCGGTCAGCAGGTCGGGATTCCAGGACTCCTTGACCGCGATCACTACGGTGTGGAGCTGGTGGGTGTGGCGGCCGCGCACCTGAACCAGCAGAGCGGCGCCCTCGCCCGGTGTCCCGTCCATCCCGCCGCGGAATCGGATGTCGACCTCACGGTTGACCAGCGCCCCACGCCCGGCAAGGTCGGCATGTAGGAACAGACGGATCGCGTCCGCGAGCACCCCGCCGTCCTTCGGCCGGAGCGCCGGCGTCTCGTTCCACAGGCTTCGCACGGCCGGCCCGCCGGCACGCAGCTGCTCCTCGAAGCGCCGCAGCGCCTGCTGCACGACCCGCAGCAGCTCAGCGCTCGACCGCACCAGCCGCGCCCGCGGCGTGGCGATGAGCCCGCGCACCTCCTCCGGGCTCGGCCATGGGTAACGCTGCGCCGCCTCCTGGATTTTCGCTTGGCGTAAGCTCATGCGGACGGCGTGTTCCTGCGGCAAGGCGGCCGCCAATGCGGCAAGGGCCGCGACGGCGGCGGGGGTCGCCTCCCGTTCCAAGGACGACAGCAGCCCGCTGCGCAGGTGCGCCACGTCGTCGCGCGGCGTCGGCGTGTAGGACCCCGTGTCGTGGCGGGGATCGCTCGCGGGAGGGAACAGCCGGTGCAGCATGCCGCATAAGTCGGCGCGCTGGTCCGCCGTGAGGTGCTCTAGGACCGGCCGTAGCCCCCACGCCACCTCGCGGCCGAGGGACAGCCAGAGCGTCGACGCGAAGTCCGGGCCGTCGTGGCACACCCGCAGCACCGTCGACGCGCTTGCCGCCGGATCGACGTGGAGCAGGGCATGGGCAACCCGGAGCCGCGGTGTGCGCGGCACAGCGGGCGGCTCGACCCACCGGGCCAGCAGGGATGCGATGATGTCCGGCCGGTATCGATGCACCACCGACAACACCGCCTCATAGTCGTGGGCGGCGTGGAAGCGATCGGGTTGCTCCAGGAGGCCAGCGTAGAGGTCCAGCACGGACGCATGGCCGAAAGCGTGCAGGTGCGGGACCGAAACCGCCGCGCTGCCGGCGGCGATGTCCTTCTGAACGATCGTCTGGATCGCCTCCAGCGTCGTGGCAGGCGCGTGGGTCAAAGCCTGGTCGAGCAGCGCCGTTTGCGCGCTCCGAGTGTCCATGTCCGTGTCCCACCGGCACACGGCGACGATTGCTGGAGCCAGAGCCGCCCAACGCTCCGGGGTGAGCGCCTCCAGCGCGGACGGGCACTCCGCGCGCAGGTGGCGCATGGCCCGGCACAGGGCGACCGGGCGCTTGTCCGTCTGCGATTGTGTCATCCAGGCGTCCCACCACTCGGCGGTCGCAAGCGCGCCGGCTAGCAGGTAGGCCCGCATTCCAACCTGCAGCCGCTGCCGCATGGTGGTGTCCGCCCGCGTCCAGCCCGGCGTGGCCGCGATGTCCACGAAGCCCGAGACATCCGCATCCGGGTCATCGTCGATATTCATGGCCCAATCGACGCGCCACCACTGGTCGAGATCGCCGTTGTCCACGCGCGCAAGGGACGCGTCGAGAGCCTGCGTCCGGCTTTCGGGCGAGGGGCGCGGCGCAGCCTGCTGTTCTTTCCGCCTCCGTTCCCACTGCACATGGTCTCGGTGTTGCTCCCGCAACCGCCGTGCGCGTTCACTGTCCACGGCGATCGGCCCGACGACCTCCTTCAGCGCGTCGCCCATGTGGTGGTCGTGCTGTGCCAGCCCGTACACCGCCGCGAACGTGGCCTCATCCGCGAAGTCGGCAAGGCTGACGACTACGGACGCCAGCAGACGAAGGCGCTCCTCGCTGAGGTCTCCAGCCCTGTGACGCTCCACCCACGCCGCGAAGCGCGCCAGCGTCCAACCGAAGTCGTCGGCGTGAAACACGTGCCAGAGCCTGTTCAGAGACCAGATCTCGGCGTTGGACTTCAGGCGCTCGTACACCGCGTCTAGAAACGCGGCGCGGCGGGTCGGGTCGGCGTACCCGTCGGGCTCGTAGGGCTGATTGTCGCGCCCGCTGAACCGGATGTGGCAGCGGGCCATGGACAGGGCGGTGTCCGCCAAGGCCTCGGCGATGGCTGGTTCCGGCAGCCACGCGAAGCCACGGTTGAGCAATGCCTTGGCGACGCGGTCCGTCGCGAAGGACGTCGCGCCGCCCGCAAGCCCGCGCCGCAGCCAGTCCAACGCGGCGGGCACGTCCGCCGCCGCCAACGGCGAGAACGCATCGCCCAGCTCAAAGGCGCGCATCCCGGCGAACGTGTCGGAGTCCAGCGTCGGCAGTATGGCAAAGAGCTCGGCCGCGGTCAGCCCCGCTGGCCAGAGTGCGGCGAGCGTCGCGTTCAGCACGGGAAGAGGAAGCGCCTGGCCGGTGCCGCCCAGCACCAGCGCCCGTAGGGGGCGGGCTTCGGCGGCGTCGAGCGCGCCCAGACAGTGGATGGCCGCCGCCCGGATGTCGATGTTGTCGTCCGGGCGCATGGCGACGAGCCGCAGCGACGGGGCAACATCCACACAGCGGCAGGCTTCGGCGATCTGTATGGCGGTCCGGCGAACGCTCCAGTGTCTGGACGGATCCTCGAGACACGGTTGTAGAGCGCGGACGAGATCCGGGTGCTGGAGTTTCCCGTAGTGCCGCTCCAGGCCCAGGCCCCAGGGCCGCAGATCACCTTGGTCGATGTCGCGCAACAAGGCCCGGGTCAGATCGGCGGCGAGCGCGGCGTTGCCGGCCACGCAGTCGCTCCGGAGCAGCACGTCGGGGCTCCGTTCCAGCAGCCAGGAGCGGACATCGGCGCGGAACACCGCCAGCCACGCGGCGGTTTCCGCAAGCGCGGGCACCAGAAAGCCGTCCGCCAGCCCGAACAGGGACGCTAGCGCTTCCCAGTCCAGATCCTGGTCCGCCAAGTGGTGCGCCGCCAGGAATTCCGCGTAGGTTTGGTGCGCCCAGGCGAGCCGGCCGGCGCGCTCGCCGGTGAACAGGCCGGTGTTCAGGACGTCCCGGACGTGCTCTGCGGTGACGATGAACGCGGCCCCATCATAGCGTTCCTCGCCCCCAGCCACGTCGGCCACACGCAGCGCGCCCGGCTCCGGAGTGGCGCTGAGGGTGACTAGGCGACGGTTGGTCAGCAGGGACACCGCCGCCAGACGTTTCGCCACAGCAAGGCGCTGTCCGACATCGAACCCGACGGTGTCGGACAGCTCGCGCCGGTTGGGATTGACCTCGTGGCAGAGGAGATCGCAGCCCTGCGTGTACAGCTCGGTCAGGCGCTCGGGCAGCGTGCCGGCGGCGGCGAACAGCCGCAGCAGCAACCCGAGCGTGACCGGTTTGGCGGCGAACGCCTCGGCTTGGCGCTCATGCAGCACCTCCAGAAAGCGCGACGCGGGCAGGCCGGATGCGGCGGCGGCGTCCTCGACGTCGCGGCGGCGCAGCGGCAGCAGCTCATAGACGCCGACCGCGTCGTCGCCCCACAGTCCGGCCAGATCCTCCGCCAGAGTCGCCGGCAGGTCGCTGGTTCGACAACCGATCCGCACCCGCACGCTGGCCCGGCCGGTGTCGTCCAGCGTTCTGGTGAACCGGCGGAGCAGCCCGTGGTGCACCCGGTCGATGGCCAGCATGGCCTCGTCGAGCCCGTCGAGGAACAGGTCCAGGCCGACCTCGCCGCGACACGCGGCTTGGTAGTCCGGGGCGTTGAACAGGTCGTCCACGAGGTCGTCGAGTTGCGCGTAGGTGCCGAGCGGAAGCTCGATCACCCGCCGACCGGCCCGCCGCGCCGCGGCGGCGGCGGCGCGCAGCGCGTCGGTCTTGCCGATGCCCGGTTCGCCGAGCAGGAACAGCACCGGAGTCTGGCTCACTTCGGCAAAGGCGTAGGCCGCGGTCGTGTGATACAGCGCGTAACGGCCGCGCGGATCGCTGAGGAAAGCGCCGTCCGCCGTGTAGCCATCGCCCTGGCGGCACCAGAAGCGCTCCCAGGCGAACCACGCCATCCTCCCAGAGCGGCCCAGCGGTCCCGCCGGATCACCGACCGACACCCGTCAGTCCTCCGGCAACCGCGACGGGCGGCCAAGGGTGCCCTCCGCGCCAGCCGCCAGCCGATCCATCCAACGGTCGCAAAAGGCGTCCAGGTCCTCGTCGTCGATCGGCCGCGGCGGGGCGGCGAAGTTCCACACCCCGAGTACCGGCGAGGCCGCCTGCACGGCTTCCCGGCCCGGCGGCAGCCGGCACGGCTCGTGCGCCGGCCCGCCCCCGAACGCGCGGAAGTAGGGCACCTCGATCCAGCGGAAGCCGCCGTCGCCGCGGTCCGCGTACCACAACGAGGCACTTCGCCCGTAACGGGGCGTCTCGATCGTGATGGAATCGCCGCAGAGCACCCGCCATGGGCTCCCGGCGAACGGGTCGTCCGCGATGAACGCGTGCTCGCCGACGCTCATCGTCAGCCGGGCTTCGCCGAGCTGCGCCACGAACTGCCTGTGTCCGGCAACCCGTGTGACGGAACAACGGGCGGCGGGCGCCAGCCGCTGGATGCGCGCCTGCAGCATCTCGGCCACTGAGCGCAGAAGCGCCTGGGCCGCGGCGACGATCTCCCGGCGCTCGCGCTCCGTCGCTTGCCGCGCCTCCGCTGCGACCTCCGCCGCCGCTTGGCTTCGCGCAACCGCCGCGCCGGCTTGCGCCAAGCGGGCGGCGGCGCTGTTCGATGGCAGCCGCTCCTGCAGCCCGGCCAGCTCGTCCAGCAGGCGGGGCAGCCCTGGGCGCATCACCGGCGCCTTCCGCAGCATGCGCGCGATCAATCCCGCCAACCGCACCGAGGCCCGGTCCACTGCCGGAGCGTCGCGGTAGCAATGCTGCTCAGAGTAATCCTCAAGGGCGGGACCGGCAAAGGGTGGAGCCCCGGTCAGGAGTTCGACCGCGATGCAGCCGAGTGCATAGACGTCGGTCTCATGCGTGGCCCGCTCCATCCGCCATTGCTCGGGCGCGCCGTACGGCCGCGATAGGCAACCTTTCAGCGTGTTGGGAGCGGTGGTCGCATCGGCCACGCGAGCGATGCCGAAATCGGCGATCTGCCACCGCCCTTCCAAGTGTAGGACATTTTGCGGCTTCAGGTCGCGATGCACGAGGTCGCCAACTTCCAGCAGGCCGGTGGCGATGTCCGTCAGGATGGCGATCACCTCGGTCTCGTCGAGAAAACCGCGCCGGCGCAGATGATCGGCGAGGCTGCCTTCGGCCCGGGCCATGACGACGAACAGGGAGCCGGTGCTGCGGTCGGCTCCGGCGTCGAGGACCGGCACGACGTGGCGGTGCGGCCGACCGCGCAGCCGCTGCACGATCTCCAGTTCGCGCTCTCCGGCGACGCCCGCCTCGGCGTGCAAGCGTTTCACGGCCACCAGGCGGCCGTCCGGAGCCTGTCCGGCGAAGACCGCGCCGAAGCCGCCGGGACGGCCGAGCGGCGCGTCCGGATCGTAGTGCCAAGTGCCCGTCGGCAGCGTCACAGGGATCATAGAACCTCCTCGAAGGAGGTATAGCGGCGCCGTCCGAGCAGGGCAACGCTTATCGTCCGATAAGGCAAGATTATCGGACATCGCGGGCCACCCCTGGACCCCGGCGCTTACCCCTGCTATAAGGCGTCCAAAGCGCCGTTCCCGTTTCGATCCCTTCCTCCCCGGCATCGTCATGACCTTCACCTACTGGGCCATCCTGGATGGCACCGACAGCGCCCTGACCCTGCTGGCCGACTGCTTCAACCAGCCGGGGTGCCAGGTGCAGTTCACCGAGGAGCGCAACGGCACGAAGAACTGGACCCTGCGCTCCAGTGAACTAGTGTTCGAAAAGCCCGGCGACGAATGGGACACGGTGAAAGCTTGGATGACCGCGCGGGTCCACGCCATGAACGGCGCCGCGCGCTTGCAGGATCCCTGGCACCATCCGGTCCGGATTCGTGAGTTCCGCTGCAGGGGAGCAGGCGGCGGCCCAACCGAGATCCATGAGAATTGGGATTGGGACCCCGGCCCCTTTCCCCCGCGTCCTCCCAGGACACCGGAGGCGCAAGACCTCGTTCGTCAATGGGCGGAGTTGGCATTGGCCGATAAAGCGGTGGCCAAAGTGTTGATGGTGCTGACCATGCCTCCCACCTGGACCGCACTCGGCTTGGTGCTCGATGCCATCAAGCATGACCTTGGCGGCCAGAAATACCTCGAGCATTGGATGGGCAAGCCCGGTTTGCGTCAGTTCACCGGCAGCATCAACTTCGCCCGCAACCTTGCGGAAGGTCCACGCCACATGGGCAAAATCGACGAGAAATGGAACCGCGAGGCTGCTTTGCCCCTGTGGGAGGCGCACGGCATCGTGCGGGAGTTGGCCAGACAGTGGATCGGGTCAAAAATCGACCGCGTTGCGGAACACAAGCCACGATGAGTCGACGGCCGTCGGGAACGGAGCCGCCGGTGCTTGTGCCCTCAGTCCCGCGCTGGCCGCGGTGGGCATGCCCGGAGGACCAACGGGAGCAGGATGGATGCGCCACCGCGGTCCAGGTCGGCGCAGCCCTGGCCGCGCTCGACGCCGCGGTGGCGCCGGCGCCGCCGTACGCCGGCGCCTGGGCCAGTCGCTTGGCGCTCGCCGCCGCCGCCGGGGCGGTGGCGCGCGACGGGCGGCTGGAAGACGAGGCGGCGCTGCGCGACCTCGTCGCCTTCTCCCCGGAGTTGCCGGCTGGTCCCGTGACGGCGGTGGTGCGCGCCCATCTGTGGCTCGTCGCCGGAGCTCCCGGCCACCGTTGGAGCGCCGTACCGGAGCTGATCGCCGGCTTCCGGGTCCGCGACGACGCCCTGCCGGACGCGCTGGCCGGGCGGCTCGCCGCCGCCGCCGCCGCCGTCTGCCCGCTCGCGGCGACCGCCGCCGCCGTCCAGGCGGTGCTGACCGTCCGCCCCGGACGCGGAGCGCTCGCTTTGTGGGCCGCCGACGTGACGCTGAGTCGTTGGCTGGGGTGGGATCATGGGCTGCCGTTGGTCACCCTCGGATTTCGTCAGCGTGGCGGTGCTCTCGATGCGCTGGCCTCGGCCGACGATCCCCGTCTGGCCGGTTGCGTCCTGCACGGCGCCACGCGAGCGTTCGACGGCTTCGTCCTGCTCGGTTACCGCAGCTCCGGGCTGCAGGCGCTGCGCGCTCGCCTGCGCGCCCGTGCCGCCGGGGCGGTGATCGACCGGCTGCTCGCCCGCGATGCCCTGTCAGTCGCCGGGGTGCGCGACCTGATCCCCGAGCGTGCGGCCCGCCGCCTGTTCGACCGCCTGACCGACCTTGGCGGCGTGCGCGAACTGACCGGCCGGTCCACCGCCCGTCTCTATGGTCTTTGAGGACACTCCATGGCGAAGCGATCCGACGACGTGCCGTTCGACCGGGATCTGGCCGACCTGCCGCCGGAAATGCGCTGGCGGGAATGGATGAGCCGCGTCGAGGCGGTGATCTTCGCCTCGCCGGACCCGGTGCCGCGGGCGGTGCTGGCGCGCGTGGTTGGTGACGAGTGCCCGCTCGACGCGGTGATCGCCGACATCCGTGGCGAGTTGCGCAACCGGCCCTACGACTTGGTGGCGGTGGCCGGTGGTTGGCATCACCGCACCCGTCCCCAGCTCGCACCGGTGCTGCGGGCGATGCGTCCCACCGGTGGCGTCAGTCTGCCGGCGCTCGGCCAGACGGAGCAGGTGCTGCTCGCCGCCATCGCCTATCACCAGCCGGTAACCCGGCGGGATCTGGAGCGTCTGTTCGGCCGCACGGTCGAAGCCGACGCCGTCAGCCGTCTGCGCGCCTCGGGACTGGTCGAGCCCGGACCGCGCAGTCCACTTCCGGGCGCTCCGCTGACCTTCGTCACCACCGAGACGTTCCTCGATCACTTCGGCCTGGAGAGCTTGGCCGATCTGCCCAACCTGGAGGATCTGCGGGCGATGGGAATGGTCGACACCGCGGCTCTTGACGGCACCCCCGCCGGCGCCCCTCCGCCGGAGGACCCACCGCCTCAGGCGCCGCCATCGCTGCCCAAGGGGCGGGCGCCAGCCGGTCCACCGGCAACCGACCTGACCAGTCCTGTGGCAGCGGTGAATGCGGCGTCAGCTCGGGTGGCGGCCCGGCTTCAAGCGTTGACATTGGATGAAGAAGAGGCTGCCTCACTCAAGATCCTGGCAAGGTGAAGAACAGAGGCGACCGGAAGCGGCGGTTCCTTTTGCTCCAGAGGTGAACACGCCGCACCTCAGAGCCTCGCTGGGCATTTCGTAAGATGCAATAACCACCCACAAGTTGTTGCCTAAAAGTGCCTTACGAAACCGGTTCACGGTTGTTAGAGAGGGATCACCGGCTTCGTACTCGATGGCCTGTGGGGCATTGTTGAACCGCTGATTCCGCCCAAGGAGCTTCCGAAGCCGAAGGGCGGACGGCCGCGGCGGGACGATTGTGCGGCGCTGACCGGCATCCTGGTTATGTTGCGCATCCGGCATGTCTTTGCATGTTGTTGCCGATGGAGACGGACTGCGGCTCGGGTCAGGGCCTGCCCAAGCCTGCCACGGCGGTGCAAAGCATGATCACTCGTGGCCTGTTGTCATTGGTGAACAACAGAGCGTAGTAGTTGAATGCGACTTTCACGCTGGCGGATATTAAGGCTATGCGCCGCATGGCTGCAGAGAAATGGGCGCTGCCGCTCAGCGAGCATTAGCAGCTGCTCGATGAACTCGCCGGCTAACCATGAGGACAAGGGAGATGGCACGCGCGTCGGTTCAAGTTGGGGAGCGCTTCACCCGAGCGGTCGGATCGCCTAAGGTCTACGTCGTCATCGCCCTTGTCGACAGGCCGGGCCACCTCCCGCACGCCCGTCTGCTCCTGGAGGACGGGACCCCAAGCGACGAACTCCTCGTCAGCTTGGACGCTCTAGGCGACCGCAAGCATTGGCGTGCGGTCCCGTGAGGTGCTTCCGCCGCACGCGTTGACACCCCTCGGGGTCGTGCCCACAATCAACTCATGTGCGGACGCTTTGCCATTCACTCGCCGGCCAGCCTCTTGGTAGACCGGTTCAGCGCCACGGTGCACGGCGACGCCCCGGCGCCGCGGTACAATGCCGCACCGATGCAAACCCTGCCGGTCATCCGGTTCAACCCAGAGGCCAAGGAACGGCGTCTCAGCCCGCTGAGGTGGGGCTTGGTCCCGGTGTGGTCAAAAGACCCGACCGGCGCGGCAAAGATGATCAATGCTCGTGCCGAGGGCGTGGCTGAGAGGCCCGCGTTCCGGTCTGCTTTCAAGAAGCGCCGCTGTCTGGTGCCGTTCGACGCCTACTATGAGTGGCGCAAGCTCGATGGGGCGAAGATCCCGCACGCCATCGCTACGGACAGCAACGGGCCAGACGCCTTCGCCGGGCTCTGGGAGGGTTGGAAAGACCCAGCCACTGACGAGTGGCTGCACACCTTCACCATCATCACCACCGAGGCCAATGACGCGACCCGAGACATTCACGACCGCATGCCGGTCATCCTGCCGCCCGATCGCTGGAGCGCCTGGCTGGGCGAGGAGGAGGCCAGCCCCGACGAACTACGGGCAATGCTGGTCTCGTACCCGGGTGAGCACATGCGGGTCTGGCAAGTCAGCAAAGACGTCGGCTCGGTCAGGAACGACCGCCCCGATTTGATCAATGCGGCGGAGAGCGGGCAAGCCATCAATCCAGCGTGAGCCCGGCTTGGTTTGATCAAGTCGTTGCCGATGTGGCATCGCGAGCCCATTTTGCTGAGGACTCAGCATTTCTCCGAGGCGTTCCATGGCGCGACGGCGGACCGTTCGGCGCGACGAGGCGGCGGAGATCCTCGACGAGGCCCGCCGCATTCTCAAGGACAAGGATGCAGCCGCACTCGCCGGCGAAGCGTCTCTGTGCATTCTGGAAGCCGCGCTAACCGACGATTTCGATGAGAGCTATGCGGCGGAGCGGATTGCCGATCTGCTCGCTGCTGATGTCTGGCGCACGCTCAAGAACCGTCTGGCGCAGCGCCGCTCGCACGTGCGGGCGGTCGAGGAAGGCCTCGCTCCCGTCCATGTCCGACTCCCAGCTGAAGTCGCGCAGGCCCTCACTGCGATCGCACCATCCCCCGTCGACGCAATCCGTCAGTTGCTGGACGTTGCAGTTCCGAAGCCCGGCTCTGAGGCATTCTGTCGGAATCATCTATGTTGCCCCGAGGTGCCGCTCGCCCAGCCTGAACGTTGGGCCTGCGCCACCTGCGGCATGGCCGGACGCGCGGATTGGCCGCTCAACCCGTACATGGAATGGCGGCTGACCGGGGCCGTTGAAAAGGCAACCGCGCTGCGCGACATCGTGGCCGACCTCTACTCCCGCTTCCCAAACAGCGAGCGGTTTACGCTTGCCTCCTGGGTGGCAGTTCGACTTTGCGCATTTCAGGACTGCCGTCTCGGTTAGGAGGCGGTTCACAAGTTCAGCAATGGTGCGGGGTGACGGGGATTACGGCGCGTAGCA
>NZ_JACHYN010000041.1 GCF_014192915.1 Azospirillum sp. OGB3
GGAACGATCTGAACGTTCTTCAATCCTTCAACCGCCTCTTTGACGGAAGCGAAGTTGTCGAGCACGTATTGGGCCCATAGCAGATTCGACAGTCCAGGCCGACCGTCACGCGGCTCGTATCTGGTGTCGCCAAGATAGAGCAGGTTCGCCACAAGTCCCTGTTCGTTCATGCCATCGCTCGTCGCGCTTCCAAACGAAGTGACTGCTACGCTTCCCAATTTCGATGCCCAGTTGAAAGACTTGCCGTCCCTGGTATTAGAAACCCTCTCCAATCCGCGCGGATAGACGACCATCTTCGCAGCATCCGAACGGTATAGATCCATGGTCCGAGCGACGACATTGGCTTGACCATTCGTATTTGATAGGATGCGGGAGCAGGCCGACGCGCCATCGTCTACTGTTGCTACAAAGAAAGCAGCGATAAGACCAGACGCCGCAATTCTGGCAACTTTGTTTGCCATAACAAAGCCCTCACTATACGAATCTAGGACCAATATGGGTTTCCTTCATCTTTCGTGCAAGCTTGACCGTCGCAGCGGCATTCTCGTCTTGGACTCTGCAGAACTTGTGTGCACTGATGGAGGACTTGAAGCCGCGCATCCGTCTTCAATACACTTGGCGGTACAGGGGCCAAGACATCTTCATAGGAGACCTCGCGCGGACTGTTGATTAGGGTGTGTGTGCCTTGACAACAGCAGTTACGTCAGACCCTTACCCCATCAGCGACTACTTTCGAAACAGGCACTTAATAGGCATTATAGGATCCGCAAAATCCTCTCAAGATTGAGTGCGAAATGGAATTATAAGAAATTTTTTCTGCAAAGACCAAAACTCACCACAAGATAACAATCTTATCGGTTCTAGAAAACCACAACAAAACGCAACTGTCCTCCAGAACTATCATTATTCTCTTTATGGATGAATCACCTTTACAAATTTTCATTTCGCAAGATGTAGGGAGACGTCTGAAATTTCGTATGAACGATAAAACTATGGATTGAAAATATTTCTGAAAATGATTGGCCATCACAACATAAGCGCTTATCGTCACAATGAGGGGATTGACGGTGGTCTTTTACCTTCAATGTTATGGGCAAATCGAACCAATCATCGGCGCGTCAATCGGACCATCATCCGGCAGACGCGGGTCGTCGAGCGCCTGATCCTCGCGCGGCTCGCCGACGGTCACCATCTTTTGTGGCGAGGTCCTTGAACACCGCGTTGTCGAGCATCGCCTGCGCCAGCAGGCATTTTCAGGCGGGCGCTCTCGTCCTCCAGCGTCTTTAGGGCTGGTTTTCATAACTCCCGGAGTCTGCTTTACGGGCGGTGGGTTGAGCGCCGCCCCGTTCGGCGCCGCCCACCGGTCGGCTTGGAGGCCGAGCCGGGTGGCGCAGCCGGCGGAGGGACGTCACCAGAACCCGTACGTCCTGCTCCATGCAGCGTCTGCTTCGGATCTGATGGAGGGCTTCCTGCGCGACAATCCGCAGGTCCGTTGTACGTGAGCGCTGTACCTGGGACGGGGTATGGATTTTCCGGGCGAAGCGTTGAGTGTTTGACGTCTCATACCGCAATGACGTGAAGGCGAGGAAATCAGGCGATGAATTCATCGATGTGGGACAGGCAGGGTTCCTGTGTCGGCACATGGATGGACAAGCCCCTTTTCCCATCTGTGAAACCGGCCCAGTGTTGCAAGCCGATGCACAGTTGAAAGACCAGCGTTTCATCGCCACGCGTTACCACAGATGTCTGGAGATCTTTGTCTCCGCCATCGCTCTCGTCGCAACCGTCATGTTCCGGCTATGAAGAGTAGTAGATCCTGGCCCTAACTGTGACTTTCAATTCTGCCGATCACCAAGGCTGCAAGTGCATCAGGGCCGTGAGCCCCACTGTCGAGAACCAAGGTGCCATCCGGCAGACGTTCCCGTACCGACAGACTACGTTCCATCTGCGCCAGGCGCCATTGCCGTATCTCGCTGTTCCGGGCGGGATCGGGATGCATCACCTGCCGCTCGATGCGGTCGCGGAGAAGCTCTGCGTCGATATCGAGAAAGACATGGAGCAGCTCATCATCGATGTGCCGGGCGCCACCCAGGAGCTCGTCCAGATAGTCTGGCCGGACCAGTGTCATTGGTACGACAATGTCCTGCCGGTAATGTCTGCGAAGTTCCGCCAGCGCGGCAACGGTCATGGCTCTCCAAAAGGGCAGATCCTGATAATCACCGCTCGCCGCAGGCGGGACGGTCGTCTTCACGACAAACCCGATCTCCTCGGGGTTGAACACCAGCAGGTCGGGCCGCCGCAGGCGGAGTCTGCCGGCAAGCGTTGTCTTTCCCGCCCCAAGAGGCCCGTTCAGCCAGATGATCACGTGGTGCCTCCGCTGTCACTCCCCGCGTCGCCATCCTCGATCCCCCGAGAGGAACTGACGCTTTCTGGGCTCTGCGGATCTGGCGCGGCTCGTGGGTGACCAAAGCGCTGCTCCAGATAGCTCACGCCGAAGGCGACGATCTGCCGGGCCTCGAACAGATAGCATTGCGCCTCTGCCACCCGGCCCTCGCGGTGGCAATCCGAAGCCACATAGGCTGTGGCCATCGCCTCGACCGCATCGGGTCCATCCCCGGTGGCGAAGAAGTCGAGAATGCCGTTCGAATCGTAGTCTTCGACTTTTGTCCAAACGGCCTGCCCCCCCGATCCGCGCAGTGGCAGCTCGTAGGTGACCCGGCGCTTGCCGGGAATGTCCGCGATTGCCTCGGCATAGTGCAGGACGGTCACGGAATCGAGCGGAGCACCCAGCAACAGGACCTTTCCACCGAGATGGACGAGACGCTCCAAGGGCGAGCCGCGCCCCAGAGCCTGATCCAGCGGATGATGTTCGGTGAGTTCTTGCGCGTGGGCGCCGACTGCGACCATGGAGGCGTCGGGATGTGCGCTGCGCCGGGCACCGGGAGTATCGGCCAGGAACTGGTTGAGCAGGCCGAAGCCGCGATAGGTGCCGGCTGTGTTCGGATCAAAGGGCGGCCAGGTGCGGCGCTCCTCCTCGTCCAAGCGTGCGCCGTTCAGGGTTGCGTCATAGGAGGAGCGGTCCCACGAGGCATATCCCATCAGGGTGCCTGTCGGGCCCACAGCCTCAAGCAGCGCAGCGATGATGCCTGTCGCCCCACCCTCTACGGGACCTATTGCTTTCAGCGATGCATGCACCATCAGCAGGTCGCCGGGCTTTACGCCCAGCCGATGCAGGTCAGCGATGAACGAGGCTTTGCTCTTCATGTCCCAGGTCTTGTCCAGAAAGGGCCGTGCAGGCTGCACGCGCATTTTGCACACAGGTGAACACTGCGCAAAGTCACTCCCGACGCGGGGGCAGCGAAGGCGAGGACGCAGAGCAGGGCACGCCGGCTCGGACCCGACCACGGCATGCACCTGTGATCCAGTTCAGCGAGAATAGGGGCGGTCCTCAGCACGCGCTGAGGCGGTTTGCGACGATGGAGATGGCCGCCGTGGTGAGCAGCGCGAGTATGATCCGCCCCAACCTGTCGTGTCTTCGATCCAGGCGTTTGTTCGCCAACAGCCAGGCGCAGCCGTGCTCGACGACGCATCGGACCGTGCCGAGCCCCGAGCCGTGGGGCTCGCCGACCTTACGGATGTGCGGCTGCACCCCATCGCGTAAGCAGAGCCAGCGGTTGTCGGCGCTGTCGCAACCTGCGTCCGCGTACAGTCTGCCGATGGCGGCGCAGACGACCTGGGCCCGGCGCAGCGGATCCGGAAAGAGCCTGCTGTCATGCACGTTGGCGGGCGAAGGGACGACCGCCAGCAGCAGGCCGTCGATCGAGGCGACCACGTGGTACTTGGTCCCGGACTTGCCGCAGTCGGTCGGGTTCGCCCCGGTCAGCTCGCCGCCCCGCTTGGCCCGCACCGAGCAGCTGTCCACCACGACATCCCATGCGGCGGCGTCGGGGCCGGAGCGCGCCATGCGGACGAGGACGGCATGGACCCGGTGCAGCAGCGCCGTCGTGTACCACTCGTCCAGGCGGCGGCGCAGGGTGGAGCCCGACGCGCGCCCATCCGCGGCCTTCAGCTCGCGCCATTGGACGCCTTCGCGCACGAAGAAGCCGAGCGTCCGAATCACCTCTGCCGGCGGCATCGGTGGACGCCCCGGACCGGGATGTCGGTTCTCGATCCGGTCGATGATGTCAGCCACCAGCTCTACCGTCTGCGCGCGCATATCCGCTCCCATGGCAAAGGCACGGAAGCCGCCCTGCGCTTACCTGATCACGCTCGCAGCCAACCTCGGGGAGTGCTGGAAACCGGGCCTTAGTCGCTTGAGCAATTCGATAAACCGCCCCGGAGCGCGGGTTCTGGCCGGTTAAGGGCCGCACGGGCGGGAAAACAGCGTCCTTTTAAGGGTTAAATTGTTCATTTTGCCTGAAAAGGCAGAAATATGCGGCGGGTTCGGCACTATACGGGCGCAATTCGCCCCTCGAGCCAGATCAGACGTCGAAAATTGTGGGCGAGATTGGCGATGCCGATCTTCACCGTCGCGCGCCCAAGGTCGATGGTGCGGATGAACAGCCCCATGCCCGCCTTCTGGGCGGCGAACACATGCTCGACGGCCGAGCGGGCACGGTTGGTATGCGGGTGGGTCCAGCATCGGGCCGCCCCTTCGGCTTGCGGACATGCACCATGCTGCGGCGCCCCGCCGCCGCGATGACCGCGTCGTTGGCCGTCAAGCGGTAGGCGCTGTCCGCCCACATCCCGTCCTCCTTCGCCCTCAAGCCAAGGGAATCGCCAGAACGCCGACAGCGCTACGATTTTTCGAGGTTCGACCGTGGATCAGACCCAAACCGAGTTGGCGTGGGTCGAGCGGTGCATGAGCAAGCTGGTCGACGCCATCGCGGAGGGGGTTCCGGCCTGGTCGGCGAAGGACGAGCTTGTCCGGCGGGAAGCCCGGCAGGAGGAACTCCGCCTGGCTCGTGCCAAAGCCCAGGGCAACACACCCGACACGCAGACCGAGGCGACGGAACTGATCCAGTCGTTGATCGAGGTCATGGTGTTGACGCCGGAGGACGGTACGCTGCAGGTGGACCTGCACGGCGCGCTCGCCGGCATCCTGGCGCTGCGCTCCGGGACGCGAAAGGCCGACCCCGTTTCCGGAGCCGGCCTTGCCGAGCAAACAAAGTTGGTTGCGGGGGCACGCACCCACCGAGAATTGACGCTGCCGCCGGTGCCGGTGTGACGCCCACGGTCCTAATCGAAACAAATTCCCTTGGTCGGTCTATCCGCCGCTCGAAGCCGGCTTGGCTCCGAGCGAAGAATGGACTGTAGGGGCACCCTTCCGCTCCGCCACAATCCAGGCCGGCCTTAACCTGCCGGACAAGACCTTCCGCGTGACTCCCCCCGTCCGTGTCGCAGCGACCGACGAAGACATCGCCTTCTCACCAGAGTAAGAGCGTGCAGAAGGTTACCAGGGACGGAGCCGGTATACCTCACCCCTCCGCGGCGCGCTTCACGATTCCGTTGAGCATTCGCAAAGGTTGTGATATCCACCCATCCTCTACCGGAATCACGTGATCCGCACTAGATCCATGTAAAGAGAACGGGAATTATGGCGGAAGCTCATCAGTCACGTCGAATCGTTATCGATCTGAACACCGATCCGCGAGATGCCAACGAGTTTTCCAACCCCTTGCGGATCATTCAGCAGGACGCGTTGGACAAAGTGGTGGCCCTGATTCGGCGCAACATCGACAACATCCGACAGGACGAGCGCCGCGACCGGGAACTTGGAATCCGCCGCTCGGCCGTTCCTCAAGTGGCCAACCGCCGCCACGACGTGATCTCACTGCACGGACAGCGCGGCAGCGGCAAAACCACGTTCATCCTGAATGTCCTGGCGGCCATCGAGAGGAACGAGGACTTCTGTCGGCGGATCGGTGTGGCGACCGGGGACATCGTGAATTTGGGCCTCATCGATCCGACGTTGATTGAGACCAAGGAGCACATCGTCGTTACACTGCTCGGCCGCATCAAGCAGGAGGTCGACCGCAGCCGCGACCGCTGCACCGACTATCGCGATCACCGCTCCACGCCGACCGATTACGAGCGCTGGGAGGAATCACTGCGCAATCTGGCCGAAGGGCTCAGCCTGCTCGACGGCATCGGCGGCGACAAGATTTACGGCGAGGACTGGCAGGACGCCCAATACGTCCTCGACCGCGGCCTTGCGCACGCCGCCAGCGGCACCTCGTTCGAACCCTTGTTTCACGAGTTCATCAGGCAAAGCCTGAAATTTCTCAACAAGTCCGCGTTCATCCTCGCCTTCGACGACATCGATACCAAATTCGACCGCGGCTGGCCGGTGCTGGAGACGATCCGCAAGTATCTTACGACGCCGCAGCTCATCGTGATCTTGTCCGGCGACATGGACCTGTACTCGATGTTGGTGCGCGGGCAGCAGTGGCACAATTTCGGCGATCCGTTGCTCAAGCATGAACAGTGGCTGTCGCAGTACGGCGGCAGCCTGCCCGGCAGCGCCGCGCCCGCCGTCAATGCCCGCATGGGATCGATCATCAAGATGGTCGACAAGCTGGAGGGGCAGTACCTGTTGAAGGTGCTCAAGCCGGAGAACCGGATCGACCTCGCGCCCCTGCGCCGCTATGCCGATCCAAAGCACGAGACGTCGGTTTTCGTACAGACATCGAAGGACACACCGGAAGAACCCCTTGCGCCGATGCTGGAACAGCTGGCGGTGCAGGCGCTCGCCATGCGCTCCACCACCGAACGCGCCCTGTTCCGCGACGTCATCCTGCGCCAGCCGACGCGCACCGTGCTGCAGCTCCTGTACGGCACACGCTCGTTCTTCGTCAGCAGGCGCGACGCGAACGGCGTGCGGGAGCGCGAGGTTTCCTCCGACATCCAGGACGCCTTCCGCAACACCTTCGCCACCCATCTGCTGGCGCGGGGCCTGTCGCCGGACGACATCCGCGAAACCGATGCCTTCCGGCTGGTGCTGGTGCTGGCGGATTGGCTGACGAGCGGCGAGGGATGGACGCTCGACTACCGCCTGCGGCCGGAACATCGGGACGACAACCTGAACCTCGCCATCATGGCGGTCTCCGCGGCTCTGGTGCAGGAGTTCAAGCGCTCGCCAGGCGCCATGATCGACTACCTCATCAAGATCGCGCGCTCGCACGAATGGATTTCCCGGAACACCGGAAACAAAAAGACGATCAAGGAGTATGTCGAGTTCACCGGGCTCAACGCCGGCGAAACACCGCTCCAGGCCGTCCGCAAGAGCGCTGCCTGGGAGCGCAGCTATGGCATCAAGTACATTGACCGGCGTCTGCACAGCGGGCTCGCGGCTGTGCCTGCGGAACGCATCGACGATTACTACAACCGCGCCCTGGTCGACCTCTACGGCCTGTGCTATGTTCGCACAGGTGCCTTCGAACGGTTCCCCCTATTCGAAACAGGCCGTATCCGCACAGTCGTTGAAACCCTCAAAGGACCGATCAAGAAATACTTGAGCGCCATTCACAGGCTTCGGTCCGGTGAGGACGACAAAGCGTCACGCTACCTTCACTATGCCCTGAACACCATCTACACGCTGTCGAACAACCTTACCGGTGGCGCGCGGCTGGTGGCGAGCATTCCCTATATCGTCGTCGAGGACAAAGCCGGCTCCGAATACGGGTACTACTCGATCGACCCGGTCATCGCGATCATCGGAGAGATCCTGTCCATTGAGGAACCGGAGCCTGAGCGGGCCGAATCCACGTTCCGCACGCGCATCTGGGAGATTCTTCAGCGCACGTTCCTCAAACGCACCTATCCCACTCCTGCGGCCGCGGAAGCTGGAAAACTGGTCGAACAGGAACCGACCGGACGCAGCCGGACCCCGAAGGAATCGGATGACGAAGCCATCGCCTCCGAGGAGGATACCGCCTTGGACGATGCCGGCTTGATCCTGTCGGAAGACTGGGTCGGTGCGCGCCAACTCGTCGAGGTGCTGGTGCGGTGGCGCCTTGCCGTCGAGACACGGGGAACATGCCCCGAAGCGCCGACGACGCTGGCCCGCGCCTGGAAGCGCTTCGCCTACAGCGCGTCCAACGTGGAAGACAATCTCCAGCATCTCGAGACGCGCTACCTGGGCGTTCTCATGCACCGTTATGCTGTGGCGTTCCTCAATGCCCTGTTGGCCGAATCCATGGTCGCCGCTGCCGGAATGCGGACCGGCCGCGACATCGCCGACGTCAGCGAGTTGGCCCTCAACAATCCGGTTACCTCCTCGCAAGTCTTCCACAGAAATCTGCTGCATGCGCAATCCGCCGTCGACGGCGCCGGCCTTCCGGACACGGCGCTGTTTTGGACCGTGTATTCCTGCCCGCTGTGGGGATTCTTCCTTGCACCCGATGCCATTTCCGATGGTGGATTCGATGAAAGCCAAATTCTGAAGCATCAGATGGAGCAATGGCGCGTCCACGCGGAAGCAATCAGCGAGGCTCCCGGGACCATCGTCATGGCGACATACACCCCGAAGCGACGCGGAACGGCTTCGGGACGAAGGCAACCGGAACAGCGGAGCGTTGAATTTGGCAATCTGTTCGACCCGCTGAATTCCGTATACATTCAGGGCGGCGCCCCACTGGAGCGGCTGCGGCCTCTGCCTCTGCCTCCGCCTTCGCCTTCGCCTCCCGTCCGTCGGGCGATTCGCCCTATTCCGCCCCCTCCCGCCTCCACCAATACCACGAAGCCGCCTCCATCTTCCGACACGGACGAATAACCGATGGCCGGGCTCATCTACCGGCGGGTGTTCGAAGACTGGGAAACGCTGGACGACATCCTCGACGGTCGTCCGCCCGATCTCGATACGGTCAAGCGCCGCCTGTTCATTCTGGAGCGGCGCACCGACACCGGTCGTCCCGATCACTTCTACAAGAACTACCGCGACCACCGGATTGGCGAAGCGCGAACGCACGGCACCCTGCTGACCACGGTGTTCGCCGGATTGGCCGACGTCTACCTGCACGACCGCGGCGGGCGCATCTTCGTGCACCCGGACCGGTTGGGAGAATGGCAGCACCTGCTGCCATTCCTATCGCCACTTTCGGTAACCGCCTTCGCCATGCACCGCATGGCCCGCGGCGAATTTCGCGCGGCCGGAGATCGGTCGGAACCGGTGCGCCGCCTGATCGCCGCCAGCATCGCCCATTCAGCCCTACTCACCGTCCGCGACCCGGTGCTCGACGATCTGGTGGACCGGGAAGGACTCAACGAGACGCATCTGCACCTCAATGGCTCGACCGAACTGGATGTGCTGTGGCTGCATGCGTTGGAACGTCCGCACGCGTTCCACCGTGCCCTGAACGACCCCGCCAACTCCGCCGTGCGGGAACAATACGAGCAGATCTCGCCGCGGATCGATGCGTTCGGCGTGTACCGTCGGGTGCGCGTGGCGCGCCGCCTGCGCTGGCTTCTGACGCACGCCGCCTTCGGCGGGCGCCCGTTCGGGATGGATGCCATAGCGCGCGCGGCACGCGGCGCGGCGCCCGCGTCGCACGATGGACGACCCGAATGGGTCGAGAGCGCACACCATTCTCTGACGCACGTGCGCCACGACCTCACTCACGGTCTTCTGCCGCTGCAAACGGAAGCCGCCTGGTACATGGGCGTTTTCGAGCACCTGGAGGCCAGCGACGACGAGGCGTCCGCCTGCGCATTCCACGCCTACCTTCTGGTGCTCGGCTTGGTCGGCCGTCTGTCCGTGCAGCAGGTGGACCAGTTCGGCTTTGACCAGTTCCAGAAATACACCTGGAACGGCGTGCGATGGGACATCGAGCGCGCCTACGCCAACCGCTACCATCAGCTTGCGTGCAGCGACGCCGGCGACCTTGACCACCTCGAAGGCCGGTTCGCGCCCAAGGCCAGCGTCGGCGAGAACGCCGAGTTGCTGCGCCAGATCCTGCGCGGGTATGCGTCCTACCACGGGGACAGCGATGCCCGCTTCCGCACTATCACCGGCACCGAGGATGTGTCGCGCTCACGCCGGCTCGACCTCGGCCTCGTGGTTCATTTCATCAAGGACCGCGAACGGGCGGGCGATGGCAACGCGCCATGCCGCCACCACAGGCTGCGCCGGGATCTGGAAAGGCGTTGCCGGGCCTTTTCGACGCTGCTCGCCGCGTCTCCGGTGGCGCGCCGTTACGTGACCGGCATCGACGCCGCCGCCAACGAGATGCACGCCCCACCCGAGGTGTTCGCGGCCATCTTCCGGTCGCTCCGCCAGTTCGGCATGAACCACGCCACCTTCCACGTGGGCGAGGATTTCACGCACCTTCTGTCCGGCATCCGCGCTGTGTGGGAGGCCGTCACATTTCTCGCGATGGAGCGCGGCGACCGCATCGGCCATGGGACCTCCATCGGCATCGACCCAGAGCTGTGGCGCCGCCGCGTCGGCCCCCGCCTGACGATGGCGATGCACGATCACCTCGACGACTTGGTGTTCGCGCACGAGCGCCTTCTTTCGCTCGGCCGCCGTCCCGACCTCGTGCACGACCTCGCCCGCCGGATCGACCGGCTGGCCCAGCGGATTTACGGCGGCGCGGCAGCCCCATCCGCCGCCTTGCTGCACCGGGCATGGCGCATGCGCGACCTCGACCCGGTGACGGCCCAGCGAGTCCACCGGTTCGTGCGCTCCAACACCAGCCTGCCCCGGGATGCGCAGGAGGATGCTGTTGCACGCGTGAGCCTGGATGCGGGCTGGCGCGATCGGGCTGGCCGCGCGTTCCGCGCCCACCGCGACGACCAAGCTGCCTTCGAGCTGTATTTGCTTTATCACAGCCAGAGCGTCCGTCAGGCCGGCCGCCGGTGGAGCGAGGTCGCGACGGATGACATCCCCATGGACGTGCTGATCGAGTTGCAACACGCCACCATCGACGAGTTGAACCGCCGAGGCGTGGCGATCGAGACGCTGCCCACCAGCAACGTGCGGATCAGCTTCTACGACGATTTCGCGGATCACCACCTGTTCCGTTGGCTTGGCCTGTGCGGGGACAGGTTCGGCGCGGATGCCCCCCGTCCGGCTGTCTGCGTCGGCTCCGACGATCCAGGAATTTTTGCCACCAATCTGCGTAACGAGTATGCTCACATCCTGCGGACCCTGACCGCCAGGTACGGGCTGTCCAGTACCAAAGCCCAGGAACATCTGCGTCAGTTGAACGAAACGGCGCGCGCGTTTCGATTCCGCCGTCCGGTTGAACTGTGGCGTGCCGGAGACGGGAGGCGTCCGCCCACGCGAGCCGGTGGGGTGCGATAGTGACCGGAATTTACGCTCATGGGTGACAGCACGTTTCGTCCGAATCGCACATGCTGATGTTCACCTGTCACCGGATCAACAAGCGCGGGTCCCGCCACGCCCCGCTTCCTGGCCGACCGGGAAGCGCCCGCGCAGGCCGCCATATGGTAGACCGTCTCTGAAGAGCAGGCGCAGACTCGCGGATCGCTGGAGGGGATTGCCGGAGGCACCAGCGGCGACGACATCGATTGCCACAAGGCTTGCGCAGAACTCGGTGTACCAACAAGCTCAACGGGCCAGATCGGTGATCAGCCCCATCAGTCGGGGCGGGCTGTAGTACCAGCAGGAAAAGTTGATGATCCCGCTCTAAACTCTTGCTGCTTGACGTGGTCGAGTTGTCCTGACCACTATCTGCTCACAATCGTGGGCCGACATCTTATGATCCGGGCCCGTTGAATGCTGTCCCCGCACCGATTGCGGATTTGAGAATGCGGTACTGGGCGATGTCCGGATGGTTAACATACGAGCGGCGGTGGGTCTGGAAAATCGCGTTAGAGTTGAAGCTCCGACGTGTGAACGGCGTCGCCTTCCAAGACTTCTTCTCCGACGTGATGGAGCGCGCCCATGGTGACGACTTTATCCGCACCCGGCCCTATAGGCAGCGAGGGGACAAGGGCTGCGATGGTTTCCTCCGTTCCCTCGGGCAGGTCTTCGCCTGCTACGGCAAGCTGGACGACGCGTGTCCGTCCGTGGCCGCGCTTGTCGAGAAGATGGACGACGACTACGGGAAGGCGTGCAAGCATCTGAAGGCTGTCCTGCGGGGTTGGTACTTCGTTCACAACATGCTGGACGGCACGCCGACCGAGGCAACCGTGCTCAAGCTCGGGGATCTGGAGGTAGCCAACCCATCACATTCCTTCGGCGTGATCGGGCGAGAGGGCATTGAGCAGCGCGTCTTCAGCCTCAACGAGGCCGACATCGTCAGCCTGATCGGGCCGGCTGTGTCCGCCGAGGACACCCGCAACATGAAGCTGGAGATCGTCGCGGAACTGGTCGACGCCGTCATCGAGGCCGTCGAGGTTTCCCCGCTGGACGGCGGCGCTCTCAAGCCAGTCCCGTTCGGGAAGCTGACGTTCAACGGGCTGCCCAAGCACTGGTGCCACACGGTCGTGGCGGCGATGCCGAACATCCACCACGTGAGGGACTACTTCCGGCGCCATCTCGACCCGGAGCGTGGCGCGAGGGTAGCCGCCATCTTCAACGGCCGCTATCTCGCCCTGAAGCGGCAGGGACTCGCCCCGGACTCCATTATGGGCAACCTCTACGACGACATCGTCGGGATCGGGTCTGTGACGAACGACAGGGTCGTCGCCGCGCAGGCCGTGCTCGCGTTCCTGTTCGACGCCTGCGATATCTTCGAGGACAAGCCCATGGAGCCGACGCGATGATCCTCCCTGGAAAGCACCTCCCCGTGGGCAGGTCGCTCATCGGCGTCGGCGGCGAGATCCTCGCCCAACTGGGGCAGCCGCGCGAGGTCTCCGAACTCTGGGAGCGGTTCAGGGCCGCCCGTGTGGTCCGCGAGGAGGACGAACCCATCCCGTTCGACTGGTTCGTCCTGGCGCTGACCTTTCTGTACGCCGTCAGGGCCGTCCACATGGCGGACGGCGTCATCGTGACTGGGGACCCGGGCCTATGATCGTCTCCATCGAGAGCAGCCTGCCGACGTTCAAGTCGCTCCATTTCCACCCCGGGCTCAACGTCCTGCTGTCCTCGAAGGCGAAAGACACGCAGGACCGCCGCACGCGCAACAGCGCCGGGAAGAGCAGCTTCGTGGAGCTCATCCAGTTCCTCCTCGGCGCCAAATGCGACCCGGATTCCCTGTTCCGGAACCCGGCGCTGGTCCAGCATTCGTTCAGGGGCTCATTCCGCATCGGCGGCCAGGAGGTGACCGTCGAGCGGGGCGGCTCCAACCACGGCCGGGTGATCTTGGACAAGGGCGTCGCCGACCGCTTGGGACTGGCGACGAAGGTCGACAAGGCGTCGGGGGTGGCGTCGGCCTCGAACGCCGACTGGAACGAGTTCCTCGGGCACGCGATGTTCGGGCTACCGGCGCGGTTGAAGGGCTCCGCGTACGACGAGTCCTTCACGCCCGGCTTCCGGCCGATGTTCTCCTACTTCGCTAGGCGGAGCGGCTCGGGCAGCTTCATCTCGCCGGAGCGTCAGGCCGAGCAGCAGCGGCGTTGGGACTGGCAGGTCAACCTCTCGTACCTCCTTGGCCTGGACTGGCGAGCCCCGTTCGACCTCCAGAAGGTCCGGGAGCGTGAGCGGGTTCTGGACGAGCTGAAGAAGGCGTCGAAGGGGGGCGCGCTCGGACACCTCATCGGGACCGCCGCGGAACTCCGGCCGCTTGTGGTCGTCGCGGAGGACCACGCGGCTCGGCTCAGGGGCCGCCTGGAGCGGTTCGAGGTTGTCGAGTCCTACAAGGAGCTGGCCGCCGAGGCGGCGAACGCCAAGGCCGAGATGCAGGCCATCGCTCGGCGCGCCGTCTCCCTGCGGGAGACGCTCGCCCATCTCCGGGGCGCCATCGAGCAGGAGCACTCGGCGCCAACCGGAGACCTGCGGCGGCTCTACGCGTCGGTGGGCGTCGAGCTTCCTGGCGTAGCCACCCGTCGGTTTGAGGACGTCGAGCGGTTCCACCAGTCGGTGCTCGCGAACCGGAGGGCCTACCTGGCGGAGGAGATCGGGCGGACGGAAGCAGAACTCCAGTCCGGGGCCGAGCGTAGCGCCAAGCTCGAGTCGGACCGTTCCCGCATCCTCGGCCTACTCCATTCGGGCGGCGCGCTGGACGACTTCGTGGACTTGCAGCGGCTGCTCGCTGAGGCGGAAGCCCAGGCGGCGTCCCTGCGCGAGCGCCTCAAGGCGGCGGAGGCACTGGAGAAGGACACCACCCAGCTCGACATCGACCGGGCGAACATCAAGCTCCGGCTGATCGAGAGCCTGAGGGGGCGGACGTCCCACATCGAGGAGGCGATGCTCCTGATCGGCGGCGCCATCGAGGGCCTGTACGACGACAGGGCCGGGAAGTTCGAGGTGGAGGCCACCGACAACGGGCCGGAGTTCCGCATCTCCATCCAAGGGGACCGGGGGACGGGGATCTCGAACATGGAGATCTTCTGCCTCGACTACGCGCTGTTCTCAATCTGGACAAAGCGCGGGCGGGGGCCGGGCTTCCTGATCCACGACAGTAACCTGTTCGACGGCGTAGACGAGCGCCAGGTCACGCAGGCGATGAAGCTCGGAAAGGACGCCGCGGACGCGCATTCCGGGCAGTACATCGTCTGCATGAATTCGGACATCTTCGACAGCTTGGCGCTTGATCCCGAGATCGACCGGGCGCAGGCCGTCCTGAAGCCGACACTATCGGACGCCGAGGACGGCGGCCTGTTCGGGCTCCGGTTTGACTAGCATTACAGTTGCGATGGGACAGCCCTCCGTCTGTTGAACAGGCTTTGGGAGGTCGCCATGTCCGGTGTCGCGGTCGAGGACCTGCTGGG
>NZ_JACHYN010000042.1 GCF_014192915.1 Azospirillum sp. OGB3
ATCCCCGACAGGGCAATGAGGGCGGCGGCGCTGACGGTGGCGAGGAAGATCTTGTTTTTCATGATGCAATCCAGGGCGAGTGTTGCTTCTGAAGCAAACGCCCCAGATCTCACGGCTCCGTTACTTGACGGCCGTCAAGAGTCTCAAGCAAGCGCGACACCAGGATTGCTTCTGCTTTTGGTCCATTTTTATCACAATTCCAATGAATTGCCTATGAGAGCAAGGAGATGAAGCGGGTGCATGGCTTGCAAAGAGCTGAGAAACACCACGAATCGCAATGCGAACACTGATGAGCTACCAAGCGGTTGATGATCTGTCTCTCCGGAGACAGGGAACCGGCTCGGCAACTCTGCGACATCCCGCCACGGCCCAAGGTCGTTTCCTTCGGCTTCGAGAACCGCGTTCGAGGACACTCGGTCGCTCCTTCCTATCCTTTTCCGCACTGGCCCAACGGTCCTGTTTGCGCTTCCACTGGTTCTGGACGCGTAACCTAACCGTGTAACGATAGCAGGGGGAGGTGATGGCCGAGCGGTTCACGAAATCAGCGGCGCGCAACATCTTCTACGGCGGGTCGCTCTTCTTCTTCGTCACCTTCGTCGCCCTGACGATCCACAGCCACTACTACATCCGAACGACCAGCACGGACGAGGCCACGCTGTCCGACAGCGTCGCCCGCGGCAAGCACGTATGGGAGAGGAACGCCTGCATCAACTGCCACTCGCTGCTCGGCGAGGGCGCCTACTTCGCCCCGGAACTCGGCAACGTCTGGGTCCGCTACGGCGGGCGGGAGGACGCCGAAGGTGCGCGCACGGCGCTGATCGCCTGGATGCAGTCGCAGCCCAGCGGCGTTGAGGGGCGGCGCCAGATGCCGCAGTTCAACCTGACCGACGCGGAACTCAACGACCTCGTCGACTTCCTCGAATGGACCAGCCGCATCGACACGCAAGGCTGGCCACCGAACCAAGCGGGCTGAAGGGGGAGGCATGGCATGAAATACGCAACCCAACGCATCGCCTATTGGTACTTCGCCTGCGCGATGGCCTTGTTCGTCGTCCAGGTGCTGGTCGGCTCGCTCGCCGGGACCGTCTACGTCCTGCCGAACTTCCTGTCCGAGATCCTGCCCTTCAACATCCTGCGCATGATCCACACCAACGCGCTGATCGTGTGGCTCTTGCTCGGCTTCTTCGGCTCGGCCTACTACCTGATCCCGGAGGAGGCGGAGCGCGATATCGAGAGCCCGATGCTCGCTTACGCCCAACTGGCCATCCTGATGGTCGGCGCGCTGGGCGCGGTGGTCGGCTACACGCTGGGCATCCACGAGGGGCGTGAGTTCCTCGAACAGCCGCTCTGGGTGAAGATCGGAATCGTCGTCGCGGCGCTGATCTTCCTCTACAACGTCTCGCTGACCGTGATCAGAGGCCGCAGGACGGCGATTACCAACGTCCTCCTTCTCGGGTTGTGGGGCATCGCGGTCTTCTTCCTGTTCGCCTTCTACAACCCGACCAACCTCGCGCTGGACAAGATGTACTGGTGGTACGTCGTCCATCTCTGGGTCGAGGGCGTGTGGGAATTGGTGATGGCTTCGGTCCTCGCCTTCCTGGTCATCAAGATGACCGGCGTCGACCGCGAGGTTGTGGAGAAGTGGCTCTACGCCATCGTCGGCCTTGCCCTCTTCTCCGGCCTGCTGGGCACCGGCCACCATTACTACTGGATTGGTGCTCCAGGTTATTGGCAGTGGATCGGCTCGCTGTTCTCGACGCTGGAGGTCGCCCCCTTCTTCGCCATGGTCGTGTTCGCCTTCACGATGGCCTGGAAAGGGCGGCGCGACCATCCGAACAAGGCCGCCTTCCTGTGGACGCTCGGCACCCCGGTGATGGCCTTCTTCGGTGCGGGCGTGTGGGGCTTCATGCACACCCTGTCCTTCGTCAACTACTACAGCCACGGCACCCAGGTCACCGCGGCGCACGGGCATCTGGCCTTCTTCGGGGCCTACGTGATGCTGAACCTCGCGATCATCAGCTACGCCCTGCCGAGCCTGCGCGGCCGCGCACCCTACAACCAGGTGCTCAACATGTGGAGCTTCTGGATCATGACCTCGGCTATGGCCTTCATGACCTTTACGCTGACCTTTGCGGGCGTCGTGCAGGTCCACCTTCAGCGCGTGCTGGGCATGACCTACATGGAGGTCCAGGAGCAGTTGGCCTTGTTCTACTGGATGCGCCTGGGTTCCGGCATCTTCGTGGTCATCTCGGTGCTCATGTTCGTCTACGCGATGTTCGGGCCGGCGCGCGGGCGGGTGCCCGCACGCACCCAGCCTTCCGTCGCGCCGGCCGAGTGACGGCGGTGGAGGCCTCCTCCAGGCATGGGACGGCGGGCGCCGCCGTCCCCTTCTACGCCCCCACCGGCAACGAGGTGGTGTTGTTCGAGCACGCCCACCGCAACCGGCTGCCGCTGCTGCTCAAGGGGCCGACCGGCTGCGGCAAGACCCGCTTCGTCGCGCACATGGCCGCAAGGCTGGGACGCCCGCTCTACACCGTGTCCTGCCACGACGACCTGACCGCCGCCGACCTGACCGGGCGTTACCTGCTCAAGGGCGGCGACACGGTCTGGACCGACGGCCTGCTGACCCGTTCGGTGCGTGAGGGCGCGATCTGCTACCTCGACGAGGTGGTCGAGGCGCGCAAGGACGTCACCGTGGTGCTGCACCCCCTGACCGACGACCGCCGCCTGTTGCCCCTGGAGCGCACCGGCGAACTGCTGGAGGCGCCGCCGTCATTCATGCTGGTCGTCTCCTACAACCCCGGCTACCAGAACATCCTGAAGTCGCTGAAGCCAAGCACGCGCCAGCGCTTCGTCGCCATCGAGTTCGGCTTCCCGAAGCCCGATGCCGAAACCGGGATCGTCGCCCAGGAAAGCGGGTTACCCGCCGACCGGGTCGCTCCGTTGGTGCGGCTGGGCAACGCCCTGCGCGCGCTCAAGGGGCAGGACCTTGAGGAAGGAGTGTCGACCCGGCTGTTGGTGTATTGCGCCTCCTTGATCCGCGACGGCATGCCTCGCGACGAGGCGATCCTGGCGTCGATGATCGAACCGCTCACCGACGATCCGGAGGTCAAAAAGGCGCTGCTTCGGGTCGCCGAACTCACGCTGGGATGATCGCATGGCCTCGATTTGGGAACCCGAGGAGTTCGTTGGAGCCCTGTGGCACCGTCTGGTCGGTGACGCCGCGTCCTACCCGCGTCATCCCAACGCCGCGGTCCGCCTCGACGAGGTGCGCGCGCGCCTCGGCGTGCTGTTTCGGGCGCTCGGCGGCCCCGGCGCCGTGCGCATCGCCGGCACCTCCGCCGAAACGTCCGGGCATCGTCTCGGCCTGAAGCAGCGTCTCGGTCTCGGGACGGAAAAGCTGGAACGCGCCCGCTACGACGGCGTCACCCTCCAGCTTCCCGGCCGCGTCGATGTCTTCCCCTCCCGCGAGGACAACGCGGCGCTCTACGAATGGCTCGCAATTTTTTTCGTCCAGGCCGAACCGCCTCCGGCGATGCCCGACGACCCGCTGCAGGCCGACCTCGTCCGCCTGCGTTCGGCCCGTCGGGCCACGCAACGGGCGCTCGATGAATGGCCGGGTCTGCGCCCGCTGCACGTCCGGCTCTGCCAAGCCATGCGCGCGGCCCGGCCCAAACGGCGGCTGCCCGGACAGGAGGCCGCCGTCGAGGCACTCGTCGGAACGCTCATCGGTAGCGGCGGCCCAGCCGATCCGGACCTGCTGGCCGCGGTCACCGACGCGACGGTCCCGCTCGACCGCTTCCGCGCCGCCTCCGGCTATCGGCCCTTCCTGCCGGTGCCGCTGTGGGGCGAGGTGTCCGCACCACCGGAGGGCGCCGCTTCCCCCGAGACGGATGAGGAGGGCGGCGCTGGGGCCGAAGGCGACGGCAAGCGCCGCAGGGCCAAGCGCCGCGACAACGACCAGACCCGGCGCGACGACCCGCTGATGCTGAACCGCTTCGAGAAGATTCTCGGGCTGGCGGAGATGGTCAATCTCAATCGCAAGGTTGAGGATGACGACGAGGAAAGCGCGCGCAAGGCCGCGGAGGACTTGGACGAGATCTCGGTGGGTCAGCACGAGCGCAAGGCGTCGACCAAGCTCAAGCTCGACCTCGATCTGGCCTCCGAGGAAGCCGACGTCGCGCCATTGCGGGCGGAAATCACCTATCCCGAGTGGGACTGGAAACGCCGTCTCTATCATCCCGACCATTGCCGCGTGATCGCCGAACCGGCCGCGCTGGAGGGGGAGGAGTGGCGGCCCGACGACGACGCGCTGCGCCGCATCCGCCTGGTCCGCCGCCAGTTCGAGGCGATGCGGCTACGCCGCCAGGTGATGACCGGGCAGCCCGACGGTGATGACCTCGACCTGTCGGCTCTGGTCCGCTCGGTCGCTGACCGGTGCGCGGGCGGCATCGGATCGGATCGGGTCTACACGGCGGTGCGCAACGTCGCCCGCGACCTGTCGGTGTGCGTGCTGGTCGACGTCTCGCTGTCCACCGACAGTTGCATCGAGGACCGGCGCGTGCTCGACGTCGAGAAGGAGGCTCTGCTGGCGTTGACGCACGGGCTGACCGCCTGCGGCGACGAGCACGCCATCCTCACCTTCACCTCGCACCGGCGCCACCGGGTGGACATGCGCACCGTGAAGGACTTCGAGGAGCGGTTGGACGCCCACATCGTGCGCCGCATCCAGGCGCTCAAGCCGGGCAGCTACACACGCATGGGAGCGGCGCTGCGCCACGCGACGGCCCTTCTCAAGGACCGCCCGCACACACACCGGCTGCTTCTGGTGCTGACGGACGGCAAACCGAACGACACGGACCATTACGAGGGCCGCTACGCCATCGAGGACACGCGCGTGGCGGTGCAGGAGGCGCGCCGCGCCGGACTGCGGCTGTTCGGCGTCACGGTGGACGAGAAGGGGCGCGATTACCTGCCCTACATCTTCGGACCCGGCGCCTACGCCATCTTCCCCCACGCCGCCCGCCTGCCCGCGGCGCTGCCCGCCATCTACCGCCAGCTGACCGGCTGAATGCTCAAGAAACAGGAGGCATCATGCTCAGGATCATCCTTGCCGCCATCCTCGGAGCCGTCCTGGTGTCCGGCTCTCCCTGGGCGCAGGTCAACATCCGGCCGGACACCACGCCCCGCCTGCCGCCGCAGCCGGGACAGTCCCTGCCCGTCGAGGATGCGCTTTTCCTCAAGGAGGCGGCCACGGCCAGCCAGGGGCAGGCGGAACTCGGGCGTCTCGCGGCGGAGAAGGGGGCGGACGACGCGTTCAAGAACCTGGCCAAAGGAATTGCGGAGACCCACGCCACCTTGGGTGAGTCCCTGAAGCGGCTCTCCTCGGCCCGCCCCCTGCCGCCGGCCGACCAGTTGAAGCCGCAGCGCGCCGACGCCTTCGGTGCCGCCGGGGCGGTGACCAACCCGGCGAACGCCCAGGAGGGCATGACGCCGGACGCCGTCAAGGCGCTGTCCGGGGCGTCGGGCGATGCCTTCGCCAAGGGCTACATTGAGGCGCAGCTTCGCATTCATGACCGCATCGTCGACCTCTACCAGACCGAGGCGTCGAACACGCCGGATCGCGAGCTTGCCACCTTCACGATCACCAGTCTGGTGTCCATCCAGAAGGACCGCGACGCCCTTCGGCAGATGGCTGGCCGCTTCGGGATCAGCGCTCCGGCCACGGGCCAGCCGGTCCAGTATGGCGATCCGACCAAGGCCCGTTGAGGCCGGCGGCCGCCATGGCGAACGGTGCGCCGCCGGTGACCGGGCAGTTTTCGTGCGTTTGCCCCCGGGCAAGGACGGCGGCAACGCCCCACGTCATGATCCCTCCGGTCATCATTCCAAGGACAAGCGAGGCGGACATGACGGAAACGCAACCACAGCTTACAGGGCTGCTCGGAACCCAGGTTGCCGAGGTGGACGGGGTCGGGGATCTCGTGTTTGACGCTGCGATCGTGGGGTCGCTCCTCGGCCTCGAACCGAGCGCCTTCATGGAAGAACTGAAGAAGGGCATGGTCCATCAGGTTCATGAACAGGGAACCGGTGTGGACCATGGTCGGAGGCGGGTGACCTTCCGCTACCGGGCACGGCAATCAGTGCTGGTTCTGGACGCGCAGGGCCATGCACTTCATGTTTCATGAGGTCGAGGTGGATGCCGAAGAGACCCGCTGGTCGTCGGCTTCACGATGGTCGTCCCCTGACGATGCCAGGGGTGGGTCAGTAATCCCGATCTGGGTGATCGGACCAGTCGCCCAGATTCATCACGGCGACAGCCATCGCCACACCGCCGAACGTTCCGCAAACCGAGCCGAAGAGCAGGATGAAACCGATCAGCCAGTAGTCGGAGCCAAGGAGCAGTGTACGGAGACTGGCGACATCCAGCGCGAGAAGGCCGAGGCAAACGACAACGCCGGCCACGACCCCAATCGCCAGATGGGTCAATAGGAATGACACCAGATTATGCTTCTGCAAGAAAGCGGAGCGCCGTGGATTTCGAGGCATTACAGTGACTCCCTGCAGAGCGAAGGCGCATGGTGGCAATTGGAAGGCAGCATGCGCTGCGCCCTTGACGTTCGCCCTGAACTGAATCGGCGCACGCCCTGAAACCTCATACGGCAAGCAGTTCGTCCGCTGGGCCAAAGAACTCGTAATGGATGCTGCCCAATGGCACACCCCGGCCGGCGAGGCCGCCGACCATAGCGCGCAGGAACGGTCGAGGGCCACACAGATAGTAGGCCGCCTCCTGCGTCGGGGTGTTGGCCACGATCCAATCCATGCTGATGAAACCTCGCTCATCGTAGTCGCGCCCCTGAACGTCGGCCGGGTCAGGGGCGTTGTAATAGGTGCGCAGCGTGATGTTGCGAGCCTGAGCGGCCAGTGCCCGGGAATGATCGCGCATCGCGTGAACGCGGCCGTTTTCGGCGCCGTGGATGTACCAGGTCGGCCGGCCATCGCCGGAACCGGCAATGCTCTCCAGCATGCTCATCATCGGGGTCAACCCCACCCCACCGCTCAGCAGCACGACCGGCCCGGCGGAAGCTTCGTCGAGGAAGAATTCGCCGGCCGGGGGCGCCACCTTCAGCACCGTGCCCGGCTTGGCGTGATCGTGCAGCCAGTTGGATGCCAGCCCCGCCGGCCTGCCCAAGCCCTCCTCCCGCTTGACGCTGATGCGGTAGGACCGGGAATCCGGAGCGGAGGAGATGGAATAGTTGCGCTTCAGCACACCGGCTCCCGGCACATCCAGCGCAAAGGTCAGATACTGACCGGGGCGGTGGCGGATCACACCGCGCCCGTCTGCCGGAACCAGGATGAAGGAGCGGATGATGTCGCTCTCCGGCGTCACGCTCTCCACCGTGAAGTCGCGCCAGCCGTTCCATCCGCCCGGCGCCGCGGCGAGCCCGGCGTAGACGCTGGCCTCCCGCGCTTTGAGCACGTCCGCCAGAAACCAATAGGCCTCGCCCCAGGCGTCGAGGACCTCGTCGGTCGCGGCGTCGCCCAGCACGTCCTTGATTGCGCCCAGCAGGGCATCGGCGACATAGGGGTAATGTTCGGGCAGGATGTTCAGCCCGACATGCTTCTGCGTGATCCGCTCCACCCGCGAGGCCAGCACACCCAGGTTGTCGATGTTGCGGCCATAGGCGATGATCGCCGCCGTCAGCGCCTTGGACTGTGACCCGGTCTCGCCATGATGGGATTGATTGAACAGGTCGCGGATTTCCGGGGTGCGGAACAATCGCTGATACATGCGGTCGGTGACCGCGGTGCCGCCTTTCTCCAGGGCGGGAACCGTGGCCTTGACGATGTCGATGGTTCGGTTGCTGAGAGCCTCCGCCATGAATTGTCTCCGTGCTGCCATGGCGATTCAACCCTCCGCCAATTCAACCGGTTCCGGCGGTTTCCCCAGAACCGGACCGACCTTCAAAAGGTTACGATTGCCCAGGCATAGGTCGTCAACGGCGCTGGAGTTCCTGCTGCGGAAGCGGCTTCCATGCGCTATATTTCGGGGTACGAAGCGCTCGTCCGCTTCTTCACGCCAAGGACTGTTGGCGTGACGAACCGCCTGGGAACCGTGGCTGATGCCCTCTGCCGACACCGATGCCCTGCAACCGTCCGCCCTGCGCGATGCCGACCATCTGACGGCGCTCGTCGATCTCAACGAACGCCTGTTCTTTGCCCATGACCTGCCGGCCGTGGTCTCCATCCTCCGGTCGGCCGCACGCCGCCTGACCGGCGCGGACGGCGTCACCATCGTGCTGCGCGACGGCGACCTGTGCCATTACGTTGAGGAGAACGCGATCAGCCCGCTGTGGAAGGGGCAGCGGTTTCCCATGGGAACGTGCATCTCGGGCTGGGCCATGCTGACCGGGCAACCGGCGGTCATTCCGGACATCTACGCCGATCCGCGCATTCCACACGAAGCCTATCGCCCCACCTTCGTGCGGAGCCTCGTGATGGTGCCGGTCGGCGCGCCCGAGCCCATCGCCGCCATCGGTGCCTACTGGGCGACGCGGCACACGCCCGACGCGGGCACCGTCACCCTCCTGCTGGCGATCGCCCGATCGGCGGCCCTGGCGCTGTCCAACGTCCGCCTGCTTGAATCGTTGCAGGAGGCAGCCGAAGCCGCACGGACACAGGCTAAGGAACTGGCGCGGGCCAACACGGCGCGCACCCGGCTCCTTGCGACGTTGAACCATGACCTGCGCCAACCGGTCCATGCCCTGACCCTCGCCACCCACGCCCTGTCGTCCCGGGTCACACCCCGCGGGGAAATCTACGTGTCGACGATGAAGCACTGCCTGGGCGTGGTGAAGCGACTGATGGATGGCGTGCAGGACTTGGTGGGTATGGACGACGGCACGATCGCCGTCCGGATCGAAGACGTCCCGTTGGACGATCTGATGACCCACGCCACGGCGACGTTCCAACTGGCCGCCGCAGCCAAGGGGCTCGACTGGCGCATGGAAGGGAGTGGCAGAGGGGTGACGGTGCGCACGGACCGGCTGCTTGCGTCGCGCATTCTCCACAACCTCGTCGACAACGCCATCAAGTACACCGACCACGGGGAAATCCGAATTGTGTGCCGCACTGCCGACGGCAAGGTATGGGTCGACGTCTGCGATACCGGCCGAGGCATCCCGGAGAGTTCCCTGGCCGACATTTTCGAAGAGTTCTACCGCATCGAGGCCGGAGATGAGGTCGTTGGCCTGGGCCTTGGCCTGTTCATCGTGAAGACGCTGGCGGATCACCTCGGCTATCCGATCACGGTGGAGTCCCGCCCAGGGGCGGGAACAACGATCAGCGTCGCCCTGCCATTGGCTGGCTCTGTCGCATCGTCCATAGGCGGGTGATCGAGAGCCCTCGCCCGAGGGGGAACCGTGACCGGCCCCAGCGGCCGGGCATGAGCAATCCTGAGGCGATGTCGCGGAACTGCCGCTGGATGGCCTCAATGGCGCTGATGTCCGCGACCGCGACGATGCGCGCTTCCAGTAAAATGGCCACGCGGAAAGGCCGTTGGGATGTTCCCAGAACGCGCTTGGCGGCATGATCGATGGGCATGCCCTTGCCGTGCCCAAAGCGAAGGCGTGTCCACAACGGCGTGATACGAGCGGAACGGCCTTTGCCGAACCCGGTGCGGATCGAACCAACTCGGCAATGAGGGCGGGTCAGCTGCCGAGAAGCTCCTGCACGACGGCAAGGAGTTGATTGGAGGCGACGGGTTTGCGGAGGAATGTCACGCCAAGGTCCGTGGCGTCACGCTCGCTGGCAGACCCCATATCCCCGGTCAGAATGATGCCGGGTATCGGATGGCCAGCCTGTGCGCGGATGGAGGCGACGGCGTCCGTTCCGACTTCGCCTCCTCGCAGTCGGTAATCCGCGACGACAAGGTCCGGCGCACGCGGCATGTCTCGCAGACCTTCAAGAGCCTGCGCCGCGGACCCGGCGATGACGACCTCATAGCCCCACTCCATGAACAATGTCCGCAACCCGGAGAGCACGATCACGTCGTCATCGATCAGAACAGCCAAACGCCGTTGCCCGTCGGCTGTTACAACCGGCTTGGGCCGGGACGGACTTGTCCCCGCGGCGCCCGCAAGGGGGACATCGACCGCAAAGGTCGATCCACGCCCCGGTTCGGAGCGTACGGTCACCGGGTGATCAAGCAGTTGGGAGAGCCGCTGCACGATGGCAAGCCCCAGGCCCAACCCTTGGCTCCGGTCGCGTTCCGGGTTGTTGACCTGATGGAACTCTTCGAACACCCGACCCACCTGCTCGGCGGATATGCCGATTCCACTGTCGTGAACCTGGATGCTCACGCGGTCGGGAGCGATGTCGCAGACGACCCGCACATAGCCTTCAGGGGTGTAGCGCAAAGCATTCTCGACCAGATTGCGCACTATGCGACCGAGCAGCACCGGATCGCTTCGCACCGCCAGAGTTGGTCCGGGGTCGGTGACATGGAGTTCCAGACCCTTGCTCGCCGCGATCGGTGAATAAGCGGCTCGCATCTCATCCAGCAGCGACGCAACAGGCATGTCACGGACCTGAGGCACAATCGTTCCGACATCCAAGCGAGAAACGTCGAGCAGGCTGTCGAGCAGGGCCTTCAACGTGTCCAAGGCACGCTCCAGGGCCACCAGCGACCGGCGGCTCCGGTCCTCGAGGGCATGAGACTGCAAAACGCCGGCGAACAGCAAAGCCGACTGGAGCGGTTGCCGCAAATCGTGGCTGGTGGCGGCCAGGAATCTGGACTTGGACTGGTTGGCTTCATCGGCCAGGGTCTTGGCATCCCGCAGGGCCTGCTCCATTGCCCGACGCTCGGAGACGTCCATGTTCATGCCGCTCAGGCGGACTGGACGACCGCTGCCATCATGTTCCGCCCGCCCCACTCCCAGCAACCAGCAGACCCCCTTTCTCGGATGCGAAATGCGAAACTCCGCTTGGTAATCCGGCCGCCGGCCTTCGAGCACGTCCTGCACGGCCTGCCGCAACGCCGGGTGATCGTCCGCAACAACCAAGTTGTAGAACGCGGGTTCACTGGGGTGGAACGTCGTCGGATCGACACCCAACAGACGGTACATGCCGTCCGACCAGGTCACGACACCAGTGCGGAGATCGAGATCCCACAGACCGGCGTTTGCGGCGTTCAAGGCAATGGCGAGATTCCGTTCGCTCCGCTGCAAGGCCGCCTCCACGGACTTGCGCTCGGTGATGTCGATGTTCAGGCCGCTCATGCGCAACGGCGTGCCGTCCGTGTCGTAATGGACGCGCCCGGTGGATAACACCCATCGGACCGTCCCATCCGGGAGCATGATGCGGTATTCCAGTGCGAGATAGGGCTTCCGCTCACCGAAGAGCTGCGCCTGAGCCGCGGCCGTGATGGTTTCGACATCGTCCGGTTTCACTGTACGGAGCCAGGACTCCAAGCAGGGAGCATCGCTCTCCGGGTCCAAGCCGAACAGGCGATAACTGCCCTCCGACCAGTGCCCGCGCCCGGTGCGCAAATCCCAGTCGAAACTGCCGGCCTGAGCCGACTGCAGGGCCAAGCTGAGGCGTTCGTTGCTTGCCCGAAGTTCCTCTTCGGCCATCGTCCGTCGGGAAATGTCCAACAGATGGACGGTCAGGCCCCTCGGGGTGGGAAACGCTCGGAGCCAGAACCAGCGGCCGGTCTGCGGACCGCGGAATTCGACGTCCACCGGAACCCGTTCGGTCATGGCCCTGCGCAACTCATCCGCCAGTTGGCCTTCGGCGAGTTCGGGAAAAGCGTCCCACAGCCGCATGCCGAGGAGGTCGCGGCCTTGAGCGACCAGGGTCCTGGCCATGTCGTTGAGTTCGAGGAATCGCCAGTCCCGATCGAACTCGATGACGCCGTCCACGGTGTTGGCCAGCAACACGCTGACTTTGCGGGCGGAATGTTGGGCCTCTTCGCGCACTCTCAGGAAACGGCGCACACCCCACAGGGCGCCGAGGCCCGTGGCCAGGAGCAGCCCAAGAAAGACGGCCACGGTCCAGAAGGTTGCGGTGTGGATGGGACGCATCGCCGTCGCTTTGTCGAGCCCGACGTGCAGATACAGGCCCCGGGCACCCGACGTTGCCGGTGAATAGGCAAACACCCGTGGCCGACCGTCCATCCCCGCCAATTCAACCACACCTTTGGTCGCCTCGCGCAACAAAGGACCGAACGGTTCCGGCAACAAGCGGCCGGCCAGTTCCGGTGCGTCAGGGATGGTTGCGAGAACCGTTCCGTCACGGTCGGCGACAAGGAGACAGGTGTTGTCAGGCAACGAGTCCTGCGTGAGGGACTCCCGCAGCCAAGCGGTGTCGAGAAGTGCCGCAATCACTCCATGATAATCTCCATCCTCCCGGCGGTGGGCACGGGCGAAGGGAATGGCGGGTTGTCCCGTGATCGGCGATCGCATGGACTGGCCTGTGACGATGCCATCGGTGCTCGCCGCATCCTGGAGGAGCCGACCTGCAATCACCCGCCCCACCGTCATGGAGTCCGTCGAGCACCATACGGTACCGTTCGCGTCGGAGATTTCCATTGCCATGTAGCTCGGATACTTGGCCCTGATCCGGGACATGACCTCTTGGCAGGCCGTGGCGTCCATACGCCCCACCCCCGCTTCGGTAAGAGCAAACAGGATGTGATGGATGTCCTGTATGACCCGTCTTTGTTCCGCGTCCACAAGGTCGAGAAAGTGGCTGGCATCCTGTCGAAGCTCGGCCTCACGGGCCGCATGAAGCTGCATGATCGGAAAGAGCTCGAACGCCAGCAACGGAGCAGCGATGAGCAGGAGGAATGACAGCAGGCGGTTGGCTTTTTTACGAGGCGCTCGCTTCTGTAGGGACGTCAGCAATTCCTGTCTCCAAGGGCCGCCCTTTTCTTCCCTGGAGCATTATACAAAAATACGTGGGTATGTGATTAGATAAAAATACCGCCGCCCCAAAGGATAGGCATCGGCATATGCCTTGAGGAAGAGTTTCAGTCCCATCAAAAACCGTCTCAACCGCTTTCCCACATCTCATCCGGGAGAACGCCTCCCTATGAAAATAAATCTTCGCTCGCGGAAGCTCGCAAAACTTTTTTAAGCAAGTGTTTTGCTTCCCAGCGCTGGATTATATTTCCATGGAGCAGCACCATCTCGGCGTAATTCTTCGCCATAGAGGAAAAACACAAAATGCCTTCTTTTTGGGCAGCCTCGTCGGTGCATGCATACTGAGCCTGACGGAGGCATAAGTAAGCGGTCCGGCACCCATCGAGCGCTATGCTTGGCGGAAAATCGACCATCGTGCCGAGCCTCGTAGAAGCAATGTTGAACAAATTTTGCGCAAGATAACCAGGACGGTGGCGAACGACTCTGCATGGTTCGCGTTTTCAGATGAATGACCCCATGATTGCTACCTCTTGAGCTGCAACGCTGACCATCGCCCCGCCGCGAACCGCTCGTCATGAGCAGCTGCCTGTGGAGGCGCCCATTCAACTCCGGCGCATCGGGTGGCTCCAGCGAAAGTGCGTGGTATGATCAGGCCATCGGCACCAAGCGGTGGTCCGGCCAGGACTCGGCTGCTATTGACGACGATCAAGGCTGCCAGTTCTCCACGCTCGCAGCATCCATATCGGGCCCGAACCACCAACTGATCCGACGGAAGCGACAGTGCCAATGAATAAAGCCCAAATCGGACTGCTGATCGTCTCGCCGCTGCTGATCGGCATGGTTGTGCTGTTGTATCGCCAGGGCGTCATGACGCGAAGCGGCGCAGCGCTCGCCGTGCTGGCTTCAGTCGGCACGGTAGCGTGGCTATTCTTTACTCAGTAAATTGTGTCCGTTTTCGAGGCGGAACGCCAGGAGGGACGGTGGTTGCCCGCGTCAAAATGCGTATTCCGGTGATTGCGTGCGGTGGTTCCGGCGCGAAAGCGTCCACCGATTCCGGCCGATGGCGCCCAGGTGTTCCGGCGGATGACGTCCGCTCCGCGCGGGGGCAGCCTCGGCTGGCTGCTGGGTGACGTGCAGGTTGCGGAAGCGCGCCGGCCGGGTCAAGCCGTTGTCGCGGCGAGCGCGTTGCGCTTGCGCATGGACTCGCCGGCCAGCCCGATCCGATGGGCGCTGTGCAGCAGGCGATCCAGGATGACATCGGCCAGCGTCAACCCGCCGATCGCCGCGTACCATTCCGGCACCGGCAGCTGGCTGGTGATCAGCGTCGCCGCGCGCCCGGTGCGGTTGTCGATCACCTCCAGCAGTTGCACGCGCGCCAGCGTTTTGAACAGGCGCGGATAGCGGCCGTCGGCGCGGGCGAGCGCCAGATCCTCCAGCAGACGCGGCGTGCGCGTGTACAGAACCGAGAGGTTGTCGCGGCAGGCCCGGTGCCCGAAGGCGCAGGCCAACCAAGTCTTGCCCCGCCCCGGTCGGCCGCGTGATCAGCAGGTTCAGCCCGTCGCGCACCCACTGCCCGCCGGCCAGCCTGGCCATCAGTCCCCGGTCCAGCCCGCGCGGAGCGCGGCAGTTGTCACCGATCGACTACGAAAGGAGATCCAGCGCCGCGGAGTGAAACAAGCCCTAACATTACAGTTGCGATAGGACAGCCCTCCGTCTGTTGAACAGGCTTTGGGAGGTCGCCATGTCCGGTGTCGCGGTCGAGGACCTGCTGGGGCTGTGGTCAGAGGAATTGCGT
>NZ_JACHYN010000043.1 GCF_014192915.1 Azospirillum sp. OGB3
CTGCGCGACATGCTTGCTGTCGCGTAATTCACGCTGTCCGCCTCCGGGGCCCCTGCATCGTCAGATCAGGCGTGGCGCGACACCTGACGGAACCCGGCGTGTCGGCCCAGGACATCATCGCCGCCTTGCAGCGGCAGAACACCGTCACGCCGTCGGGTTCCATCGACACCCAGGGACCGCAGGTCTTCATCCGGATCGACGGCGCCTATGACGGGGTGCAGGCGATCGCCGACACGCCGATCGTCGCCGCCGGGCGGACGCTGAAGCTGTCGGACATCGCGGAGGTTCGCCGCGGCTACGAGGATCCGCCGACCTACATCATCCGTCACCAGGGCGAACCCACCGTCATGCTGGCGACGGTCATGCAGGAGGGCTGGGACGGGCTCGCGCTCGGCAAGGCGCTGGAGGAACGCGCCGCGGGCATCGCGCGGTCGCTGCCGCTGGGGATGACGCTCGACAAGGTGAGCGATCAGGCCATCAACATCACCTCGGCGGTCGACGAGTTCATGATGAAGTTCGCGATGGCGCTGGGCGTGGTGCTGCTGGTCAGCCTGCTCAGCCTCGGCTGGCGCGTCGGCATCGTCGTGGCGGCCACCGTGCCGCTGACGCTCGCCGTCGTCTTCCTCATCATGCTGGAAACCGGCCGCTTCTTCGACCGCATCACGCTGGGCGCTCTGATCCTGTCGCTCGGCCTGCTGGTGGACGACGCCATCATCGCCATCGAGGTGATGGTGGTGAGGATGGAGGAGGGCGTCGACCGCATCAGGGCGGCGGCCTATGCTTGGAGCCACACGGCGGCGCCGATGCTGTCCGGAACGCTGGTGACCATCGCCGGCTTCCTGCCGGTGGGGTTCGCGCATTCGAGCGCCGGTGAGTATGCCGGCAACATCTTCTGGGTCGTCGGCTTCTCCCTGATCGTCTCCTGGGTCGTCGCAGTGGTCTTCACCCCCTATCTGGGCGTCAAGATGCTGCCGGCGATCGAACCGGTGGCGGGCGGTCACGCGGCGATCTACGGCACCCCGAACTACCGACGCCTGCGGCGGCTCATCACCTTCGCCGTGCGGCACAAGGTCCTGACCTGCGGCATCGTCGGCCTCGCCTTCGCCGTCGCCATCGTCGGCATGGGCGGCGTGAAGCAGCAGTTCTTCCCGACCTCCGACCGTCCCGAGGTGCTGGTCGAGGTCCGTCTGCCGGAAGGCACCAGCATCGAGACGACGACGGCCTCGGTCGAGAAGATCGAACGCTGGCTGGCCGATCAGCCGGAGGCGAAAATCGTCACCAGCTATGTCGGCCAGGGCGCTCCCCGCTTCTTCTTCGCCATGTCACCGGAATTGCCCGATCCCGCCTTCGCCAAGATCGTCGTGCTGACGCCGGACGCCGAGGCGCGCGAGGCCTTGAAGCACCGGCTGCGGCAGGCGGTGGCGCAGGGCGTGGTGCCCGAGGCCTATGTGCGCGTCACCCAGCTCGTGTTCGGACCCTACACGCCCTTCCCGGTCGAATTCCGGGTGATGGGTCCTGATCCGGCACAGCTCTACGGCATTTCCGAAAAAGCCCTCGCCATCATGCGCAGCGTGCCGGATGTCCGGCAGGCAAGCCGGGATTGGGGCAACCGCACGCCGGTGCTCCGCTTCACCCCTGACCAGGACCGCCTGAACCTCATCGGCCTCTCACCGGCCGAGGTCGGCCAGCAACTCCAGTTCCTTCTCACCGGGATCGCCGTCACCCAGGTGCGCGAGGACATCCGCAACGTCCCCATCGTGGCGCGCAGCGCCGGCGGCGAGCGCCTGGACCCGGCGCGTCTGGCCGACTTCTCGCTGACGAGCCGGACCGGCCAGCAGATCCCGCTCGACCAGATCGGCCATGCGGAGATCCGGCTGGAGGAACCGATGATGAAGCGCCGGGACCGGACATCGGTCATCACGATCCGCTCGGACATCAACGAGGCGACCCAGCCTCCGGAAGTCTCCAAGCAGATCATGACGGCCCTGGAGCCGCTGATCGCCTCGCTGCCGGCCGGCTACCGCATCGAAATGGGCGGATCGATCGAGGAATCCGCCAAGGCCAACACGGCGCTCGGCAAGGTCTTCCCCGTCATGATCGCGGCCATGCTGGTCTTCATCATGCTTCAGGTGCGGTCCTTCTCGACGATGGCCATGGTGCTCCTGACGGCACCGCTCGGTGTCGTCGGCGTCGTGCCCATGCTGCTCGCCTTCAACCAGCCCTTCGGCTTCAACGCCATCCTCGGCCTGATCGGTCTGGCCGGCATCCTGATGCGCAACACATTGATCCTGACCGAGCAGATCAAGGAGAACCAAGCGGCCGGGCTCGATGACTATCACGCCGTCATCGAAGCCACGGTGCAGCGGACGCGGCCGGTGATCCTGACCGCCCTTGCCGCGGTGCTGGCCTTCATCCCGCTCACGCACTCCGTCTTCTGGGGGTCGATGGCCTACACGCTGATCGGTGGCACGGCGGTCGGCACGGTGCTGATTCTGCTGTTCCTCCCCGCTCTCTACGCGGCATGGTTCCGCATCAAGCCAGCGGCAGCCGAGGAGGCGTCCAGCCCCCATGCCCGTCTCGGCGTGATCTGAAGCGTTTTCGAGGTGGTTCTCCAGAACAGGGAACCATGTGTGGACGGCCCTCTCGGCGCAAGAGGAGAATTCGTGTTGACGGTTGGTCGGGTGCATCCATGTGTCCGGCCTGTTGTCGCGACCTCTGATCGCTGGCCTTGATGAAGTCCGCGGATCAACGCCCAAATCACCTCAGCGCGCTCTTGGGCGCTTGGTCCCCGTGGGTTTGGTCGATCCCCGGTCTGACCGGTTCGTCATCACGTCTCACCACCTTACGCCATCCGCCTCGGCAGGGCCGTGGTCCGCTGCCGAGCCGAACCTCAACTACGCAGCGGTGGGCGCCGCGTAGGTCCCGCCGCGCGTCAGCACCGCCCAGGCGATGCGCGCGGTCTTGTTGGCCAGGGTGACGGCGGCGTCGGTCTTTCCCCGCTTCACATAGGGTTTGACGTAGGCAGGCGGCATCAGCTTCACCGTATGGCCCAGCGCCGCAATTTCCCGCGCCCAGTGGTGCGCCGTGCCACACGCCTCCATCCCCACCAGGCACGCCGGCAGGCCTTGAAAGAACTTCAGCACCTCGCTCCGTCGTAACTGCCGCCGGACCAGAACCTTCCCGTCGCCGTCGATGCCATGAACCTGGAAAACAATCTTCGCCAGATCCAGACCGATTGTCGTCACGCCCATGGTCGGCTCCTATGAGGTGGTTTCTTCTACGGTCAACGCTGTTCACCGGTATTTGGTGAAAGGGCCGTCCACCACATCACCTCACATTGAGTCCGCCAATCGGCCGTTTGACGGCCAGCCGCCAAAGTGTCCGGAAACCCACGTTGACGACGGCTTTCCGGAAACGTAGTTTGTCGGACGGGTTTCCGGACAAACGGAGCGGGCGGTGGCGAACATCGGCTATGCCAGAGTCTCGACCGCTGATCAGGATCCGGCCCTGCAACTCGACGCCTTGGCCAAGGCGGACTGCGAGCGGGTCTTCCAGGATCAAGCATCCGGAGCCAAGGCCGATCGGCCTGGTCTGGCGGCGGCCATCGCCTTCGCACGGGCCGGCGACAGTCTGGTTGTCTGGAAGCTGGACCGTCTTGGCCGATCTCTTCCGCACTTGATCGAAACGGTGAACCAGCTGGAGGCGCGCGGTGTGGGCTTTCGGTCGCTGACCGAAGCGATCGACACGACCACCCCCGGCGGCCGGTTGGTGTTCCACATCTTCGGCGCGCTCGGGCAGTTCGAGCGCGACCTCATTCGCGAACGGACCCGTGCCGGTTTGGTCGCTGCTGTTGCTCGTGGCCGGAAGGGTGGGCGCACGCCGGTGGTGACCGAAGACAAGCTGCGCCGGGCAAAGGCGCTCCTCGCCCAAGGCCTCACGGTTCGTGAAGCTGCTGCGCGGATCAAGGTCGGAAAGACCGCGCTCTATGCAGTTCTTGGCGTAAACGGAAGCGAGGATGGTGATCTATGAACGGAGTTCTTTGTCCGTTCCGCCTTAGCGTTGTTTAGCTGACACCTATCGCGCTGCCCTCATGTTCTCCACCACGGCGGAGGCGACGCTCCGGCGTCCGCTGGCGGAGCTTGCCGACGGGATGCTCCGGGACGTCGCCCTGGACGGACGTTTGGAGGCGATGATCACCGCCGGCTCCACCATCGAGGAGTTGGAGATCGACGCCGGGCAGGATGCCGAAGGGCGGCGGGCCCTGCAGATCAACGCCCGGCCGCTGAGCCGTTCGGACCGTCCGCTGATCCTGCTGGGCATCGAGGATGTCACCGAACGCAACCGCGCCCGGAAGGCGTTGGACGCCGCCAAGGCGTTGGCGGAGCAGGCGAGCACCGGCAAGACCCGCTTCCTCGCCGCCGCCAGCCATGATCTGCGCCAACCCGTGCAGGCCGCGGTGTTGTTCCACCATCTGCTGTCCACCCAGGATCTTCCACCGGCGTCGGCAAAGCTGCTTTCCAGTCTGGGCAACACGCTGGCCGCGCTCCATTCGATGCTGGAGGAGATCCTGCACGTGTCGCGTCTCGATGCCGGCGTGGTCGACGTTCGGATGAAACCGTTCCGGCTGCGCAGGCTCATCGACCGCCTTGTCGAGGATTTCGGCCCCCTCGCCCACGCCGCGGGCCTGAGCCTGCGCTCGGTCGACACCGGCGTCACCGTCCGCAGCGACCCGAAGCTGCTGGGCCGCATCCTTCAGAACCTGCTCGCCAACGCCGTGAAGTACACCGACAGCGGCCGTATCCTCATCGGATGCCGTCATGTCCGCGGTGCGGTGCGCATCCAGGTCTGGGACACCGGACTGGGAATTCCCGAAGGGCAACTCAAGGCGATCTTCGAGGAGTTCCATCAGGTCGGCAATTTCGCGCGCGACCGCCGCCAGGGGCTTGGGCTTGGCCTGTCGATCGTGGACCGTCTCGCCCTGCTGCTCCACCATCCGATCGGTGTCCGGTCGAGACCGGGGCGGGGATCGGTCTTCGAGATCGTCGTTCCGGTCACCGACGACGCCGAAGCCTTGGAGGACGCCGCCACCGAACCGGATCTCGACGGAACCGGACGGCGTGTGCTGGTGATCGACGACGACCCCGTGGTGCTCGACAGCATCCGCCAGTATCTCGAACGGCATCGCTTCGATGTGTTCGCTGCGGCGGATCGGGAGGCGGCATTGATGCTGATCCCCCCGCAGCGGCCGCCCCATCTGGTCATCGCCGACTACCGTCTCGTTGGCGAGGAGACCGGGGCGGATGTCATCAGAAATTTGAGAACCGCTTTCGGGATCGCCGTGCCCGGCATCATCCTGACCGGAGACACCTCGCCGGAGCGAATCCGGGAGGCCAGCCGCAGCGGCTTCTCGCTGCTACACAAGCCGATCACTCCACATGACCTCGCGGCGGCCGTGAGGGGCGCGTTGATGGACGACGGCATCGGTACCTGACGTCCTGCCATCGGATGGTCGGGAAAGGCGCGTGCCCTGCTGGGCCGCGCGTGCATGGAGCCTGAAGCCGGTGACCGCGGTGTCGAGCCGCTCGATAGCGGCAGCGCGGCCACGATTGCCGACGGCCTCTTTGAAAATACTATTAAGGACAGCATCGCACTGAATAGATCAGGGCGTATAAAAATTAAGAGGCTGCATTTTTCTATACGCGCACCGCTCTCTTTTGGGCGTGATGGGCTTTTTTATTTATAGTGAACTTGTATTTTTGCGGCGCAGCATAATCTAATTGCAAGACGACACAGGTCGAGCACAGCGCTCCCTGGCCACCCAATCAATCAATGGAGACGATTATGGCCGACGGCATGCCCCCGGTTCGCACGATCCGCAGCGCCAGCGACGAGGCGGCGGCAAAGGCGGAGAACTCCAAGGCTCACGCCATCCGGAGCGCCAGCGACGAAGGGACGGCGAGGGGCGGCAGTCCCGTCACCGCGCATTCCCGCGACCATTCGGCCCGGCCGTCCGATGGAACGGCGGCGCAAGCCGGCCGCATGGGCCAGGGCGTCGCCCGCCATGCCGATCGGAACCCCACGGCGGGCATGGCGTTCGGCACCGTCATGGCCTCGAACTATGAGGCGGCGTGTTCCGAGATCGTCCGCTTCATGCATCAAGCGGCCCAGCGCCAGAGCGACATGCTGAACGACATGCTCCGTGCACGCAGCCCGAGCGATGTCATGCTCGCCGGAAACCGCTACCTGCTTGGCGGGCTGCAGGCCTTCTTCGACACCCACGGCCGCATCGCCCGGGCCTCCGCCCATACGGCGGAGGAGGCGGATCGCAGGCCGAGCCGTCACGCCGCCTGATCCGGCCGGCATCCGCCGGTCATCCGCCGCCTCTTCGGGGGACGGCGGCGCCACCCCATGCCGTGGCAGGAGGATTTCCGTGAAAGCGCCCACGAACGACCGGACTACGTTTCCGGTGGCCGAAGAGCAGGTGACCATCCGCAAGCGTCAGCGGGTCACGGAAACGCTTCAGGTCCACACTGTCACCCACGAGCACGAGCAGCCACTCGAAGCCGAGTTGTCGACGCAGACGCTCCGCATCGAGCGGGTGCCATGCGACCGGTTCGTCGACCACGCGATCCCCGACCGCCAAGAGGGTGAGACGACCATCATCTCGGTCGTCGAAGAGGTCGCGACGTTGAGTGTGCGGCTGAAGCTGGTGGAGGAGGTGCGCATCACCCGCCACACCGAAATCCGCAGGGTTGACAACGCGGTCAAGCTGCGCCGCCAGGAAATCATCGTCGAACGGGGGCGGTCCCCACCCGACACCGAGGTCTGACCGCCCCCCGCAATCATCTGGATTCAACGGAGACCATCATGAGCACGATCGTCGTAGGACTCTACAAGGAGCCGCGCGCCGCCAAGAAGGCCTTTCACGCCCTCGTCGCGGCGGGGTGCCGGGAAAAGGACATCGACACCTTCGACGGGGCCGGCAACGCCGACAAGGCAACGCAGCAACTGCTCGGTCACGGTTTCACCAAGGACGTGGCACAGCGGTACGGTGCGGCCGTCAAGGAGGGGCATACCCTGGTGGCCGCCGACATCGCCGATCAGGACGCGGATGCCGCAGAGGCCATTCTCGACGAGAACGGTGCCGTCGGCCTTCCCGAAGCCGCCTCCCAGCCGGGGAAGGCGGCTCGCGGGGCGACGGTCGGGGAGGAAACCGTTCCCGTGGTCGAAGAGGATGTGGACATCGGCAAACGCCGCGTCGGCACGGGCGGGATGCGGGTGACGACGGAAGTCACCGAGACGCCGGTTCGGGAGACCGTCCGGCTGCGCGAAGAGACGGTGGATGTCGAACGCCGCAGGGCCGACCGCGTTCTCGGTGAAAGGGAGACGGACGCCGCCTTCGAGGAGAAGACCGTCGAGATGACGGCCACCTCCGAAACGCCGGAGGTGACCAAGGAAGCGCGCGTGGTCGAGGAGGTCGTGCTGTCCAAAAAAGCGGTCGAGCACGAGAAGACCGTCGAAGCCACGGCGCGGCGCACCGATGTGAAGGTTGAACCCACCGGCAACCGCTCCGGCACCAAGCGCTGACCTGAAGCCGCCCACCCAGGCCGTCTCCCAAAAGTCGCCTGTCATTGCCGGCGAACGCCTGCTCCACGACGGGGCAGGCGCCTCGGGACGGCCCGATCCAATGAGGGGAAGGCGGTTGGCCCCCGCCCGCATCGCCTTCCCCTTCGCACCATGTCGATCACGCTTCAGGAGACGTCCATTGCTTTCACGCACCAGCCGCAGAATGGTGACGTTCTCGCACCCCTTCGAATTATCGGGGATCGACGGCGTGCAGCCGGCGGGAACCTACATGGTCGAAACCGATGAGGAACTGGTCGATGGCCTGTCCTTTCCGGTTTACCGGCGTGTCGTGACGGTGATCCTGCTGCCGGCGCGCGCCGGCGGCACGACCCTCGCCCAGGCCGCCACGATCGATCCCTTGGACCTGGAGCGGGCCGAGGAGGCCGACGCGGCCATCCCACAGGCCACCCCATAGGCTGGTGCCACGGGCTATGATCCTGCGGCCCGGTTACAGCGCGCTCGGCAGCCAACCGGCGGCGCTCATCGCCTGCCAGGCCGCTCCCACGACGATCATGGAGAAAAGGAGGGCGCCGACCAGCGCGACGCAGAGCAGCGCGCCGTCCTCCTCCAGATAGGCGAAGGCGATCAGGACGATGAGCAGCGCCGGGGGAAGGTTGCTCAAGGGGACGGGGATGAGGAGGCTCGCACCAAGCAGCAGGACAACACCACCGACCGCCCGCTTGGTTGCCGTGAACGGGGTGGCCCAGCGCGGGCGGATGAACCGTTCCAGGTAGCGCAACACCGGAACGGCACGGCGGATGATCGTGGCCAGCCGGCGGGTCTCGACGTGACGGGTGGCGATGCGGCGGGGGAAGGCGGGGCCGGGGTGATCCAGGACCATCTGGAACGCGACGATGGTGAGCAGCACGCCGGCCATGGCCGATACGCCCGGAAGCACGCCGAGGAGCGCCAGCAGGAGCAGGACGACGCCGAAGGAACGATGACCGAGCCTGCCGGCGAGCCAGTCCAGCGTCACATGGTCCGCGGGCGCTTCGCCGAGAATCCCGTTCAGCACCACCGATGTGGGCGCACGCGCGATCATGGGAATGCCTCTTGGACGGTCGCCCCATCGGGAAAGGGGGCAGGTGGTTCGGACGGATGAAACGTGTGGGGCGGGGGAGAGGCCATGAACCAATCACAGGCAGGCCTGTTCATCGCCGCCGCCTCGGTCATCGCGGTTTCCGTCGCCCTATACCGGCGCGGCCGTCTCAGCGAGGCTGGGCTGGGCGGCGTTCTGGTCGGCATCGCCGCCGTGGTGGCGTGGATGCTCTCCAGTCCGTGATGGGTCTCACCTGGCGTTGGACAGAACGAAAGACCACCCGCGATGTTGATGCCGGGGTACGTCCTCATCGACCGTCTCCGGAGCCGATCGAATCCTGATCGCCCATCACGGTCGGCCAGCCACGGCCAGATGGGACGAACGAAAGAGGGGCTTCTCCCATGGGCACCGATAGAGGCACGGAACACCGCCGCCAGCGGCACCAAGCCGCTGGAGATGATGCAGCCGCAAATCGACAGGCCGGGATGGATGGCGATCCGGATCGGCGGCCCTTGAGGCCTGACATGGCCTTGGGGCTCTGGACATCCTGGATGGAAGCCAACGTCGGTGCCGTCCGCGATTGGAGCGAAGCCGTCAGGCCATGGTGGCAGGTTTCGCCCAACGATCTCACCGGCACCCTGCGGGACGCCGGAACCCGGCGGCTCAACGACGTCCTGGCCGACGACCCGGTGCTCCGGTCCGTCGACGGCCTATGGAGCGCCAATCCTTTCCGCAGCATCGTGCCGGTCGACTGGGCGGAAGTCGCCCGCGCGCTCCGGACCGTGTGGATGCTGTCGCTCAGCCGTCCGGACAAGGCCGTCCGCAAGGCCGCCGATGTCCAGGCGGCCGTCTGGACATCCGCGATGGAGGCCTGGAACGACGCGGGCCGCCGATGGTGGGGCATGGCCGGCGGCAAGGTGGCGGACGCCGCCGGGTCGGGATCGGCGCCCCACGGCGACAAGCGCTTCGCCGCGCCGGAATGGCACACCAACCCGGCCTACCGCACGCTCAAGGAGATGTACCTGCTGGCCTCCGACTGGCTGCTGGAGCAGGGCGAGCGTGCCGATGGCCTCGACGATGCCGAGCGGCGGCGGCTGACCTTCCATCTCCGCCAGTTCGTTGACGCCATGAGCCCGACGCTTCTGCTGTTCTCCAACCCGGCCGCCTTGCGCCGGGTGTTGGAAACCGGTGGCGTCAGCCTGGCCGACGGTGCGCGCAACCTACTCTCGGACCTGAGGGAGGGTCGCCTCAGCATGGTGGACGCCACCGCCTTCGAACCGGGGCGCAATCTGGCGACCACCCCAGGTCAGGTCGTCCACCGCAACCGGCTGATCGAGCTGATCCAGTACCAGCCGGCGGGCGGGGCGGTGCATGCTGTGCCGCTGCTCATCCTGCCGCCGTGGATCAACAAGTACTACATCCTGGACCTCCAGCCGAAGAACTCGATGGTACGCCATCTGGTCGAGCAGGGTTTCACGGTGTTCATGATTTCGTGGAGGAACCCGGACGCCTCCATGGACGGCGTCGGCTTCGACGACTACATGGACCTCGGCCCGCTGGAGGCCGCCGACGTGGTGCGCGACATCACCGGGGCCACCTCCATCAATGTGATGGGCTACTGCATCGGTGGCACGCTGCTCGCCATCACGCTCGCCTGGCTGGCGGCGAAGGGTGACACCCGGTTCAACGCCGCCACCTTCATGGTGTCGCTCCAGGATTTCTCCCATGTCGGCGACACCGCGGTGTTCATGGGCGAACCGGCGGTGGACTTCATCGAACAGCAGATGATGGAGCGCGGCTACCTCGACAGCCGGGAGATGAGCAACATGTTCAACCTCCTGCGCTCCAACGACCTGATCTGGTCGAACGTCGTCAACAACTACCTGATGGGCAACAAGCCCCCGGCCTTCGACCTTCTGTATTGGAACAGCGACGGCACCCGCATGGCGCGGGCGGCGCACAGCTGGTACCTGCGCAACACCTATGTCGAGAACAACCTGATCGCTCCGGGCAAGGTCAGGCTCAAGGGCGAGGCCATCGACCTCGGGCGCATCCCTCAGGACGTTTACGCGGTCGGCGCGGAGAAGGACCACATCGTGCCCTGGGACTCCGCGTGGCGCGTCACGCAGCTGCTCAAGGAGAGCAAGGTGCGCTACGTGCTGGCGTCCAGCGGGCACATCGCCGGCATCATCAACCCGCCCGGCGGCAAGGGCACCTACTGGACCAACGGCGCCGGAGAGCCCGGCGCGACCGCGCAGGCGTGGCGCGGGAAGGCCACCGCGCACAGCGGCAGTTGGTGGACGGACTGGACGGCATGGCTGGCCGAACGGTCGGGCCGAAAGGGAAAGCCGCCGACGCTGGGCAGCGCGACGCACCCGGCGCTCGCCGACGCGCCTGGAACCTATGTTCTGGAAAAGTAAGCCCGCCCCGCTTCCTCGCGGGTGCCGAGGGGGGTCAGGACTAGCATTACAGTTGCGCCTTACGCTTGTGGGCTTGGTTGGCGATGGCCTGATGGCATCGTCTCCAAGCTGACCATGCGATGACGGCAGCGGGCT
>NZ_JACHYN010000044.1 GCF_014192915.1 Azospirillum sp. OGB3
GCCCGCTGCCGTCATCGCATGGTCAGCTTGGAGACGATGCCATCAGGCCATCGCCAACCAAGCCCACAAGCGTAAGGCGCAACTGTAATGCTAGGCCGCGGGCAGGAACAGGCGCAACGCCACGCACACCGGCACCTCGGCGCGCGCCAAGGTCAGCGAGACCAGGGATTGGCAATTGGCCTGCTTGCCAAGCTGCCCGCAGTACTGGTGGGCGACGCCGACCGAGTGCTCGCCCTTCTTGACCAGCGCCGTGTCATCGACCACCAGCACCGCATCCGGGCCACCGACCAGGGCTTGGGCCTGGCGGACCAGTTCCTCCGCCAGAGGCGCCGGATCCCAGCGCGAGGTGGAGAGAAAGTGATGAAGCTGCTGGAGGTGACCCGGCGCGATGCGGCTGGCCATCGGCTCCAGGCTCTTGCGCTCCCCCGGCGCCAGCAAGCCGGCGATGTAGAGCGGCGCCCAGCGGCGCTGGGCAGGGTAAGCAAGCCGCTCCAGGAACGGCGCCAGCCAACGCTCCAGGTCCGCCGTCCACGCCTCAGCTGCCTTGCCCATCGCCGCCTCCCAGGAAGAACCCTGAAACGCTCAACAGACAAGCCGGCCACCCCTTCCAATCAGGTTGGCAAGGTAGTGTTAGCCCTCTATCGGCGTCCGCTCATCCCCACGCTGACCGACCAAAGTCGTGTCTGCCCAGTGATTTACGGTGAATGGCCTCTGCTGATGGCGCATCATTGATGTGCGCCGATTCAAGCGCCTCATCGTGCAGGCGTCACGCTTGCGCGCTGTTACCAGGACCTTCTAACCGTAGGCATCCATATGATCGCTGGGCATCAGCCAAATGCGATGGTTGATTACGATTCCCAGGAGATTGCCGAAAAAGCGCACCAGCCTGAACACAATATGCAAAAAGTTGATGCTCTACAGGCCATGTGGTAGTGGGATAGGGATACCCTATCCGTTAAGGGATGCTACCATGCCGCCTTCCAGAATTCGACATCAGGAAATTTTTTCTGCGCTCATGCATTCTGCGTACCTTCCTGCGGAGGTGCCTCCAGCTATAACTGCGAGACACTTTGCGGCATATTGCCGATCAAATTACAATTCAATCAAATCCAAAGAGTCGACTGTACTTTCGAAGATCACTACCAGATTCGACAGGTTCAATGTTCCTCGGGAAAACGAGACTAGGCGAGATTTAGCCCTTGTTCACCCAGCCTCACAAGCAAGGGTGTCTCTGATAATTACTAAAAATCACAGAGAAATCAGAACGATAATAGGTAACTCACAGATTAGTCTGTATAATCCAAATCCAGACCTGCAGAACTACCGCGCATTTAAGGGGGTTTCTTTTGCCAACCTTGACAAAAAAAGAAGCGACATCGCAAGAAGATCTTGTTATGTGCTATCAGCCGACATTTCTCGTTTTTTCTATACAATATATACACACTCCATTCCGTGGGCTGTTCTAGGAAAGGCAAAGGTCAAGGAGCTCATGAATGGAGGAAAGAAGGGGAAGAAAGGCGGTAAACCTTTTCATTGGACCGATGAACTTGACCGCGCACTTCAATCGTGCCAGTCGAGAGAAACGTTCGGCATACCCGTCGGCCCAGATACCTCAAGAATAATCGCCGAAGTACTGCTCAGCGGCATTCACAATGACGAAGGAGTTGCCAAGGCAATAAGCGGCAGACCTGGCTTTAGGCTCGTCGACGATTTTTTCATTGGATTTAATTCGGAAGTTGAGTGCGCAATCACCCTAACCTCCCTTCGGAATGCATTATCAAACTACAATTTGCAACTAAATGACGACAAGACTGCTTTAAAACCCTCACAAGCGATTTTCATGGATCGCTGGCGATACGAACTAATGCAGCAACAGATTCGACAAGGCAACGCTAGGTCGCAGGCGAATGACATTAGAAAACTCACCGACCTTGCTCTATACCACACTCACGCTTTAGGAAACTCTTTTCCCGTTAAGTGGGTTGTCCAGAAACTGATATCAATCCAGTATGATGATGGAAATTTTGGCCTTATACTATCTACTCTTCTCCGACTTTCCAGAGAATTCCCTGTATGCATAAGTCATGTTGCTACATTTATAATTAATAACAAGAAGAAGTGCCAGGGCCCGCTCGCAATCAACCTTATTTCCGAGTGGTTGAATGTGGTATTCAAGACACACGCTCGCCACAGCCATGATTTCGAAGTGGCATGGGCATTGGTAATTTGTGGGGCACTTAAGATTAAAGTGTCTCGCGCAGAATTTTCTGACTACCACAGTTCAACTTGCTCTGCGGTATACGCCATTCTTGGACTTCTTAATGAGAAAGGGCTTCTCAAGGAAAAATTTGCTACATTCAATTGGCGCGCCGCTGTAAAAAAAGAAGGTGTGGACGGAGTACATTGGCTTATGTACTACGAAAGCGTTCGCAGGAGGTGGACGAAAGATAAGCAAATGGAGGCGGCCATACAAAATCATCCGTTTATGTCCGATTTGTTGAGCAATGGCGTAACTTTCTTGGACGACGCAATATTTGGTGATGTATCAATTAATCTTACTAAACGGAGGATTCGGAAGATTAACGCAGCCCTAATGCCAATCGAGGAAGACCCAACTGATGAGGGATCATTCGGTTTAGCCAGCATGTGAATACATGTTGGTACCGCAAGGTCAGTATTGAGACCTAGGGCCTGTTAGTTCTTGATCCAATCGAGAGCGGCGGCGAGGCAAAGGACGCCGGTGAAGGAGTTAGCGGTTTTCTCGTAGCGGGTAGCGATGGCCCGCCACTCCTTGATCCTGGCCCAGAAGCGCTCGACGCGGTTGCGGTTGTTGTAGATCCACGCCGGGCAGGCGACCGGCGCATCGGTCTTCTTGTGCGGGATCGCCGGTCGTGCACCGAGGTCCCAGACCCGCTGGCGGAAGGCGTCCGAAGCGTAGCCGCGGTCGCCCACCACCCAGCCGGGAACCTCCGGCAGGATCGCCAGCAGAGCGGGGACGAGCGGCAGTTCATGGGCTTGGCCGGGGGCCAGAGCGAAGCCGAGCGCCCGCCCACCACCGTCCACGATCACGCAGGCTTTCGTGCCATAGCCGCCACGAGAGCGCCCAAGCGCTTCACGCACGTCCCGCTGTGCTCCAGATCCCCTTTTTTCGACGCGCCCGCCGCCTTGGCGTGCGCCCGGATGTTCGTGCCGTCCAGGAAGGTCATGCCCAGGGCGATCCCCCCGCTGCTGGGCGAGATCGAGCAGACGCTCCCACACGCCCAGCCGAGCCCAGCGGATGAAGGTCTGCGCCGCCATCCACCACGGCCCCAGCTCCGACGAGATGCTCCGCCACTTCGCTCCGTTCTGATGCCGCCAGAGGATCGCCTCGATGGTCCGGCGCAGGTCGTGGTGCTGCGTCTTGCCGTGGGGGCGGCATTCCTCGATTAGCGGGCGCAGGATCGCCCATTCCGTGTCCGTCAGAACCTCAACTCGATGCTCAACTGCCATCCCTATCAGGTAGGCAGAGGCCTCAAGAACTAACAGGCCTTAGTCCATTGCTACCGAAGCCGCGTCTGAGAGTGCTTTATCTGCGCCTGTCAATTCACCGAGAACTCCGCTCATAAAGTATAGTGGACAGTCACCGGAGGTTGGAAACTCATTTACCATCCATTGAAGTCTGTCTTTAAAGCGCTTGAGCACTGGCGGATCCTTCATTGTTCGACAAAAATTTGCCTCGGCCTCAATCTCTGAATGGTAGAAGCTTTCGAAGCGAAAACTTTCCCTGCCATCCGCCAACAGAGCACCTCCTGCGGTATATCGCGACGATCCGATATAAAGAGCCAGAAAATCGAAGTCGGTCACAACTACTTCATTCACCTCCAATGACATCCCATAGCTTTGATTCTGAACTACGATAGGTACCACATTAAATCCTTTTAACCTATCGGAGTCGACACCGAGGTGGCCAGCAACCCTTTCGATATTTTCCTTTACCCATGCGGCTTTCTTCCGAGCCTGAGAGGCTGCCTTCTCTATAGCTCTATTGCGGTTTGCATACTCAAGTGGATCTGACGGGAACATCCAGCATTTTACCTCCCCAACAAACAGAGTTCTTCCAATGGTGAACAAGAGGTCAATCTCTTCCCCCGCACCCTTCCTCTTGAGCGCATGTTCGGCACAAATTGATTTTGAGAGAATGCCATTCCGCTTTATCGCAGATATAATTTCGCGGCGAACATTAGATTCGAACGGCTTACCGCGTGAGTTCTCGTTCTCATCGTCCGTAAGCCCTCCCCGCTTCATTATTATTTCTATAGTGCGCTGCATATTAGGATTTGATACTACTGGCCTTGCAATACAAACTCTGCTCCCGTTAGAAACGGAGACCAACGGCGCTCCCCAGAGTCCCTTATACGAGGTCGGCGTCCACGAGAAAAATTCAATTATCACCCGCGCCTGCTCATCAGATACTGAAAGGCACTGCTGGAATATCTCTTTAAGCCTCTCCACTGAAATTCCCAGCGACCACAGTGAGACGCACTCTCGGCCAGAAAGTCCCCTTTTGCCAAGCCCGCGTGCAAGCACTTCCGCGATGTCTGAAATTATCAGAAAAGCCTCTACAGCCACACTTACTGACACCCCCACACTTGGCAGGTTTTCATTCCAAAACAAGCTCAGGTAGCTGTTGTCCACTGACACCTTTGTTAGATAAAGCGAATCTGGTTTATTTTCACTTTGTTTGGGAACATTCACCCTAAATTCTTTCTTACCATTAGGCCGAACCTCGATTGCCGTAACAGTTCTGCGGCTTATTTTCTTTTGCCGCTCATCGCTTGACATTTTATGCTTCCAGTCACTTATTGCTAGCACAGCGTGTTGACTGAACTTACTTTCATGCCGGATACCCCAGGATATCCTCAGCTTCTCCTTATCAATATCGCATGGGGCATGAATCACAGCCCCATCGTCGTCAATTAGCTTCCAGTCGTTCCATATTGTTTGCTGCCAAAGCGATGCGTACCCCTTTTCAATGCTGCAATACATCAATGCTGCCGCAGCGACCCCTCCATAATTAGAAATGACATCATTCTTAGCATTAACGTAGGCGTTCTTCTTCAACCAAAGCTCAACAGCATCCACGGTATTATCAAACATGTCGCCTGCGGAGAGGCTTTGAATGTTGCCACCAAGAGGAGTGGATGCCAACCGATCTAGCGATGTCTCGCCGCCCCTTATTAGCTTCTTCACCTTAGCCTGCTGCTTATCCATAATAATAGAGCATTGATAGTTAAGCGTCGCAATAGCTAGTTTTCGAGACGTTGGGGCGCTTACGCCCTCCAGAAAACTGCCCCCATATCGGGAATAAAGGTAGATGCTATCCCGACCGAATGTCAGAGCGGCTCTCAAAATCTCTTTATCCCTGTCGGTTGGGTTCGTTAGTAATTTATAGGACGCAAACCATTCCATAGGATCAGCATTGCGGGATGTGGGGTTTTGGATTAAATTTTTTCTAGCCGCCAACTGTAATTCGGACGTGTGGGTACTCATCCTTTGATTCTCCTATGAAAATGCGGTGCTATCGTTACTGATCTCCACCCAAGGCATCAGGTGGGTTGCAAACTTCAACGAATGGTGGCCACCAAACCTCGCTTCAGATAATGCGCCAAAGCAGGAGCCTAGAATGGATGTTGAAAGAGGAGGGCCTTGCATTGAGGTTGTGTATTCACCTGTGATGCTTTCATATGGTAGCGTCAATCAGCATGATTGCTGGGTAGAGTACATCAAACTTATAAAATTATCAACCAGTGGCGGACAGCTGACATTCTACAGAGCCGACGCGTGCTATTGTCGAATAAGATGGTGCGGACTAAGAGTGCTTTGCTCTGTCGAAAGCCGTCGGGTAAGCGTGCTATTGTCGAATAAGATGGTGCGGACTAAGAGTGCTTTGCTCTGTCGAAAGCCGTCGGGTAAGAGCGCAACCGCATCAGTGGGTTGGCCGCCTTCGGCTGCCGGAGCGAGAGGAAACGCAGTTGTCCCTCGACCCATTGGGATCTCTCACTCTTGTTGCTGAGGCTTCGACAGAGCAGCCTGCGGTGAGCGCCCGCCCCGCCTCCGGCCCTACGCCAGCGGCCGGGCGCGCGAGCTCGCGGTTTGGGCGGACGCTGAGCCGGATCGCACGCTGCGCCGCTGTCTCAAGGCCGTGGCGGCCACCGTTGACATGAAGCACCTGCGTCTGCTGGTCCGTCAGGACCTTTGGGACGGCGGGGATCTGCTGGCTGTCGCCCGGCGGCACCGCGTCAGCGTCCGCCGCGTGCGCGCATGGATCGGTGAGTTTTCCGCGCGGGTACAGCAGGCGGCCTGACAGGCGCCGCCGGACGGGGAGAGGTTCAGCGACCTTGCCCCGTCTTTTTTGCTCGCCCTGGAACCGGGGAGCGGCAAGGGTGACCGACAAGCGCCGCTCCCGGTCAATCCGCCGCCTTGGGCAGTTCGCCCTTGTGCCGCCGCAGCATCCCGACCAGCGTCTTCCTAAACGCCCGCCGCACGGCATTCCCCAGGAACAGCGCGTTCTCCCGGTCGATCCACAGCGCAGGTTCCTTGGCCTGTTCGAACGCCGCCACGATCCGGCCGTCGAGGTTCGGCTTGAAGGTGCCCGCGGTAATCCCGGCGCGGATGGCCTTGTCCATGCGCCCGGCGATCCACGCCATCACGGGGACGGCCATGCTGTTGCCCAGCCCGCGCAGCCGCAGTTTCTCGGGCGACTTGGGGTGATCCCAATGCTTCACCTCAGTCCAGCCGTCCGGGAACCCCATCAGCCGCTCACCCTCCAGCGGCATCAGGGCGCGCAGCCGGAGCGTGTCGCCCTCGCGCCGGATGACGAACGGCCGCGCCGAGCGGTGCTGGCCGTATTTCGCCGTCATCGTGCAGGCGATACGCTTGCGCACGGTCACCAGCCCCTTCTGCCCATAGGCGTCCACCAGCACAGCATCCTTGCGGGCGCCCGCCGTCCCGCCGGGGTTCGGCGGCAGCATCGCCTCGAACGCCTTCCACGCACCGGGGGTGCCGGACAGCCGCTCCGCCAAGTCGGCGACCGGGAACGACGCCCGGCCCTCGGCCGCCACCTCCAGCGCCGCCCGCACCCACGCTGGCAGGTGCTGGCGCGCAACTTTGTCGCCGCGCTTGGCGCAGGTTTCCACGTACTTGTCGGCGCGCAGCAGGACGGCCCCGGCGTGCTCGGGGGTAATCAAGTAGCCCTCCTCTTCCGTGGGGTCACGGACGAACACCCGGGCCAGAGCATTGCCGAGCCGCTTCGGCTTGGCAGGTCCCTCGGGGGCGTCGGGCAGCCCCCAGTAGGCCATGCCGCCCGCCGTCCACTCTGGTTCGCCCAACGTCGGCCGCTTGTCGAACAGGACCTCCACCGCGTCGATGCCGCTGGCGTGCGTCGTGGCCGCGACGAACAGGCGCTTGCGGGCCTGCGGCAAGCCGAACAGGCTGGCGTCCAGCACGCGCCAGACCACCGTCCGCTCCGGCCCACGCACGACACCCGCTTTGGGCCAGGACAGCAGCCGCCCCTTGGGCGCACGGGGACGCGGAATGGGAACATCGCCGCCGCACAGGACGGAGAGCACCGAGCCGAACAGATCGCAGGCGTCGTCGTACGCGGCGTTGGCCCGCCCGTTATCGACGTCCACCGTGTCGTCGTCCGCGTGCCCGGCGTCCGCCTCACGGTCATAACGCTGGGACAACACCCCGCGCACGTTCTCCCACAAAGTGACCGGCGCCGATGAGCCGACGGCGATGTCCAGGAACGCCTCTGTGAGCTTGCCGCGCGGGTCCTGGGTGCCTCGGCGGCGCCCGGCCAGCGAGAAGCTCTGGCACGGGCTGCCGCCGACCAGGACGTCGAAGCCACCTAGGTGCTTGCCGCGCACGTAGCGGATGTCGCCCAGGTTGACGACCTCCAGGCTGAGGCGTTCGGCCAGCACGGCCGCGGAGTACTGGCTGCGCTCCGAGGGATCCCACTGGGCGACCGCGGCACACCGCCAGCCCATGTCTTTGGTGGCCGCCGAGAACGCCTCGATCCCGGCGAACATTGAGACGAACCGCGGACGGAAGGTGCGCGCCGTCACGCGCTTGGTCTTGGGCTGCCGTCGGACGTCCTCGGGGGCAATGTGTTCCGGCGGTGTGACGGCGTCACGGTGCGCGTCGGCCCAGACGACCAGGTGTCGGGCAGCCGCCTTCGTCGTCATACCCCAGCGCTCGGCGATAGCCGCGAGCGCGGCATGGCTCACGGCGTCGAAGTCGATCGACAGCGCGCCACCGGCCTTCGCCACGCCCGCACGGTGCCGCTTCTGGCGCTGCCGCGCCAGGGCGCGAACATGCTCTCGCCGCTGCTCGCCCAGGCGCTCGCGCTCCGCGTCCGCGGCCATGTCGACCGAGGCTTCGGAGCCTTCGTACTCCTCGACGGCTTGACCGAGCGCCCTCAGGCGGGGAAGGTGCGGCGGGGAACTTGTGTCGCTCATGCTGGGTCCGCGGTCCGGAAGGGAGCGGCACCCTGCCAGCGGCCTCGCCTTGGAACCAGGGGCCGCGTTGCCGCACCTCTGAATTTGGCCTTGCGGTCGCGCGTGACACGGTCACGCGTACTTCGTCTGGATCAAGCACCGTGACGCGCTTGAGGCGAACGTCACGGCGATCCGGCGCGCCTGTCTATTAGGTCATCTATGCTGACCTATTCGCATTGCTGAGGCCGCTGCGCTCCCCTCATGTCGCCAACGGGTTCACGGAGGCGGCGCTCTGGCGCGGGGACAGTCGTCGCCCGGCGCTGCGCGCCCAGGACGGCGCACGGTGACCGTCCCCTCCCCGTCCGCCGATCCGGGCCGGATGACGGGCGCCCTGATTAGCCGGGTCGGCTGTCCCAGGATCGTCGCCCGCATCGTGAGGACGGGCGGCCACCCAACGCGGCGTTCGTCGTCGCCTGCGCTTCGCGCAAGAGCCGGAGCCTGCCCACACCACCCCGGCTTTGCCGGGGCGGCAAAGAGCGGAGATGTCGTCGCCCGCCCCGACGATGTCCGGCGGCATTCACAAAGATAGAGCTTCGTCCAGCACGACGGGTCCGACCAACCCCATGGGGACGACCTGTCGCTCCGTGGGGATGGGCGACGGCTTCAGCGGCGATGGGACAGGCCCAAGAGGGCCACGGAGGCGGCCTCCGTATATTCTTACGTTAATGCCCACCAAAACAGTGGCGTATCAATGGCTACACGGGGGTGACCGCATAAAAACCCGTCGCCATTCACTATGGGAACAGCGGGGACAGCGCCCCGATGGAGGACGCCTCCACCATGCCGCTGGAGCCGACCCGCCACCCCGACGCAGGCGGCTTCCAGATCTTCTTACGTTAATGACCGCCACGAGCGAGACGGCCCAACGCCTTGAAGACAGTCACCGCATAAAACCCCGGCGCCATTCACTACGCCGAAGTGTCGTCAGGAATGCAGCGGGGCGCCCTCACCCTCGTCCTTCCCCCTCCCTGGATCGGGAATCCTGGGATAGCCTTGAAGGACGAGGACACCGGGCACGAGGGCAGGCATGGCGGCGGACACTCTTGAGGACGAGCGGAAGACCCGCGTTCCTGTGGATGTCCGCGCCCGCCGCGACATCGCCAAGGCGCTCACGGCATGGGCCGCCCACGGCTACCCTGTGGGCAATGGCATCCGCGTGCTGAGGGCGCGGGCCACGCTTGACCTTCAACTGCCCGACGGCATCCTGTCGCGTGCTGCCATGAAGTTGGCCGACCTGCTGCTTGCGCACGCCTACGCCGCCGGGGCGAACGCATCCACCGTACGCGTCGCGCTCCCCGACCTCGCCGCGTTCCTCAAGGTGTTCGACAGCGGGCGCCCGCCGCGCCCGGGCGAGATCATGACGTTGATCAAGGAGATCGCCGCAGCGGAGATCGTCTGGAACGCCACGGGGGCCGACCGCTCGATGGCGGAGGCCATCAGGTACCCGGCCATCGAGAACCCGAGCTACGACGGCGAGCGCTGGCTGAACTACGCCGTCCCCGAGCCGCTGCGCCCGGCGGTTGTCTCACCGCGCTCGTATGTCCGCTTGGACCTCGGGGCGGTACGGGCCTGCCGAACGGCGTTCGGTGTGCGTGTCCTGCATCTGGCGGCCCTCTACGCCCCTGCGGCGGACCGGTTCAGGAGGACCGTCACGAAGATCTACACCGCCGACGAACTCGCCGCCATGATCGGCTACAAGCGCCCGCGCGTGCGGCCGTCCCAGCTGATGTCGGAGGCCGTGAAAGGCGCATTGAACGACGTACCGCGCCTGCCAACGGGACCGCGGTTGGTGATCGTGCGCCCGGTGGAACTCGGTGGTATGGGCCTGGACGGAAAGGCGGAGGAGAATGATCCCCGGTTGTTCCGCATGACCGTCCACACGACCAAACCCCGGAAGCAGAGCGGCATGCCCGGACGCACAGGCGTACGGTCTGGAATGACCGTCTGAGCGTCGGGGGGACAGCGGCTTCCGCATCAAGAACGGGAGTTGGTACCGGGGGGACGGGACGAATTTGCAGGGCCGGAGCCGCAGAAGGCGCTCTGGTGGAGGACGGTGTGGAGCGACAGCCAGACGGGACGCACAAGGACATCCCGGTGCTCGCGGCGGACCCACGGGCCTGTGGCGGGAAGGGTGGGAAGGCGGAACGGGAGCGGGTGCAGCACGAACCCCGCGCGCCTCGCCCGACGCCGATCACGTCACCGCCCTCCCCTTCCGAGACGACATCCACCGCCAATTCGCGTCAATCGGCGCCACGCTTCTGACGGACATTGGACGGACACGGATTCAGCATCCGATCCGCCGGACACGGAAAAGCCCGCTAAGCCATTGGCCTAGCAGGCTGATTTGGTTGCGGGGGCAGGATTTGAACCTGCGACCTTCAGGTTATGAGCCTGACGAGCTACCGGGCTGCTCCACCCCGCGGTTGTTCCCTAGGGAAG
>NZ_JACHYN010000045.1 GCF_014192915.1 Azospirillum sp. OGB3
CCGACGGCGGCGCCGATGAGGGTGACGTAGAGGACCAGCACGATGGCCAGGCTCTCCGCCCAGGTCGGCGAGTCGTTCAGCACGTAGCGGCCGAAAACCTGATAGAACACCACGCAGACGATGGCCATCAGGCCGACCATCGCCACGCACATCCCCGACCGCGCCAGCCGCGCGTTCACCCGCGTCAGCAGGCCCGCGCTCTGCGGGGGGCTGTGGTCCATTGCTTGCAGCTCGATTTCCATGCCGCCGGCTCCCCTCGAATGACGCGGCGCCGCCCTTCGGTCTGCCGAAGGGAAGCGCCGCGTTCGACTGTGCTTACTTCGTGTCCTGGATGCGCTTCACGAGGCCGTCCAGCTTCGGCGTGCTCGCGAACTGCTTGTAGACGGGAGCCATCGCATCGATGAACTCCTGCTTGTTCGTGACCTCGACGATCTGGGCGCCGGCCTTCACGACCACGTCCTTGGACTTCTGCTCACGCTCGTCCCACAGCTTGCGCATGTAGGGGACGGAGTCCTTGGCGGCCTTGCGGATGGCGGCCTGGTCGTCCTTGGACAGGCGGTCCCACGAGACCTTCGAGAAGACCAGCACTTCCGGCGCCATCGCGTGCTCGGTCAGGGTGAAGTACTTGGCGGCCTCGAAGTGGCGCGAGGACTCGTAGGACGGGTAGTTGTTCTCCGCCGCGTCGACGATGCCGGTCTTCAGCGCGGTGTAGACCTCGCCGAAGGGCATCGGCGTGGCGTTGGCGCCGAGCGCCTGGATCATGGCGACGAACAGGTCGGACTGCTGCACGCGGATCTTCGCGCCCTTCATGTCGGCCAGCGTCTTGTACGGCTTGGCGGCCGAATACATGCTGCGCGAGCCGCTGTCGTAGAAGGCCAGGCCGATCATGCCCTGGCTTTCCATGGCGGCGAGGATCTCGTCGCCGATCGGGCCGTCCAGCACGGCGCGCATGTGCTCGGTGGAGCGGAAGATGAAGGGCAGGGCGGTGACCATCGTCTCCGGGACGACGTTGTTCAGCGGCGCGACGTTGATGCGCATCATGTCGAGCCCGCCGATCTTCAGCTGCTCGATGGTGTCCTTCTCGGTGCCGAGCGCGCCGTTCGGGTAGACCTTCACGCCGAGCTTGCCGCCGGTCCGCTCCTTCAGGAGCTTGTCGACGTACTTCACGGCCTCGACGGTCGGGTAGTCGGCCGGATGGATGTCCGCAGAGCGGAAATCGCGGGCCACGACCGGGGTGGCGAGCAGGGTGCAGGCCGCGCAGGCGGCGAGAAGGGCGGCGCGGATACCGCGGGTCGAAAGATGCATAGCGTGTCCTCCTGGCGATTCTTAAGGCAGCTTCAGGCTGGTTCTTTGGTTTGGACGGTTGGGTCCGGGAGCCGCCCGGCGCGTGTTCCCGCGCGCCGGCCAGCGGGTGATGTCAAAGGGGTGATGTCGTTCAGGCGAGGAAGTCCTCGCGCGGGGGCGTGAAGATGTCGAGCAGGACGCCCGGCTCCAGCGCCACGACACCGTGCAGGGCGTTGGACGGCACCATGTAGCCGTCGCCGGTGCCCAGCCGCCGGGTGACGCCCTCGATGGTGACGTCGAAGGCGCCCTTCTCGACCACGGCGCACTGGACGTGCGGGTGGCGGTGCTGCGGCCCGATGGCGCCGGTCTCGAACTCCACGCGCACCATCATCATGGCGTCGTTGTGGCCGAGGATCTTGCGGCGCACTCCGGCGCCGAGATCCTGCCAGTCCACCGCCTCGTCGATCACGAAAACGTCCGTGCTCATTCTCATCTTCCCCTTACTTTCGCAGGCGGCCCCTGATCGCTGACCCGGTCAGCGGGCGAGCCAGCCGCCGTCCACCGGCAGGATCGTGCCGTGGACGTAATCGGACGCATCGGAGGCCAGGAACACCGCGGGTCCGCCCATGTCGGCGGGCTCGCTCCAGCGTCCGGCGGGGATGCGGGCCAGAATTTCGGCGTTGCGGCGCTCGTCGGCGCGCAGCGCGGTGGTGACGCTGGTCGCGACGTAGCCCGGCGCGATGGCATTCACGTTGATGCCCTTGCCGGCCCATTCGTTGGCGAGCAGCCGGGTGATCCCGGCGATGCCGCTCTTCGACGCCGCGTAGGAGGGCACGCGGATGCCGCCCTGGAAGGACAGCATGGAGGCGATGTTGATGATCTTGCCCTTCCGCCCGTTGCCCAGCGCGTAGCGTCCGAAGGCCTGGCAGAGGAAGAAGACCGACTTCAGGTTCACGTCCAGAACGGCGTCCCAGTCGGCCTCGGTGAAGTCCAGCGGGTCGTCGCGGCGGATCAACCCGGCGTTGTTGACCAGGATGTCCAGCCCGCCGAGCGTGCCGACCGTTTCCTCCATCAGTGCGGGGATCGGGGCGATGCTCGACAGGTCGGCCGGGATCGCGGCGAAGCGGCGGCCCAGCCCCTCGACCAGCGCGCGCGTCTCGTCCGGCGGTGTGCGCCCGGCCACGGCGATGTCGGCGCCGGCCCGCGCTAGGGCGACCGCGATGGCCTGCCCGATGCCGCCGTTGCCGCCGGTGACCAGGGCGGTCTTGCCGGAGAGGTCGAAGGGGTTGGTCATGACGGGGTGCTTTCTGTCTTCGTCTTGGACGGGGTCTTCGACGAGTCGTCCGGCTGCGCGCCGGAGAAGAAGAAGGGGTTGGCCCCCTGGGTGTTCGGAACGGATTCCAGCAGGGCGCCGAGATGGATCGTCATCAGCCGCTCCGCCTCGGCCGGGTCGCGCGCCGCGATGGCGTCGACGATGCCGCCGTGCTCGGCCAGCACATGCGGGATGCGGCCGGGCTCCGGCAGGGTCAGGCGGCGGTAGCGGTCCACCTGCATCTTCACCTGCTGGGCCATGTTCCACAGGCCGGGGAAGCCGGCGATCTCGGAAATCAGGCTGTGGAACGCCTCGTCGGCCTCGTGGAAACCGTCGAGATCGCCCGCCGCCATCGTCTCCTGCTGGAGCAGGATGTTGGCCCGCAGCGCTGCGATCTGGCTGCGCGCGGCGCGGACGGCGGCGTAGCGGACCGCGGTGCATTCCAGCGAGGTGCGGATCACCACCGCTTCGGGAAGGGCGTTGACCGGGATGCGGGCGACGAAGGTGCCGGACTGCGGGAAGATTTCGACCAGCCCGTCGTCGGCCAGCCGCAGCAGAGCCTCACGCACCGGGGTGCGGCTGACGCCGAAGGACTCCGCGACGTGCTTCTCCACAATGGGCTCCCCCGGCTTGCGCCGCATGGCCACGATGTCCCCGCGCAACGACCGGTAGATCTCCGCGGTGGCCGTGGCGCGGGCGGACAGACGCGGTTCCTTCGCGGTTCCCAAAACCGTTTTGGGCGTCTTGCCGGGCACGGTCCCCGGAGCGGTTCCGGGCGGTTGAGCGTCCAGGGCGCGCCTGGAAGTCGAAGCCATTGCAGTCCTCCCCATGCGCCGGCCCGTGCCCCATCCGGGGCCGGTCCGTGCTGTTCCTTGAGGAAGAGCATATTAATATATCAGCGTGGCGCGCAAGCCTGATTTTGAGGAAGGGGCGAACATTTTTGTGGGGGGCGGGGAGGGGGTGGCGTTGGTGTATCCATCCGTTTCGTGAGAGAAGCAGAGGCTAAGATTTGGGCTTGAGATGCCCATTCGCGTCAGATTTTTCTTGTGAGAGCGATGCGATTTGGTGCAAAAACAGGTTGGGATGTAAGCAATTGGGACGGAAAATGACACAATCTGCAACGTTGAGCTTACATACCATTGATTATCCGTTTGAGACACTAGCTCAACGGGCGAAAGCTAATCCTCCCAAGTTGATTCTCGATCCAGAATTTCAGAGAAAATACAAATGGGATAAAGATGGCTGGGGGCGGGCATCGAAATTTGTTGAGTCCTGCCTGATGAGGATTCCATTGCCATCTTGTTACTTCGCAGAAAACGATGATCGAGCGCATCTAGTAATTGATGGTGTTCAAAGAATAACGACCATAATTCGTTTCATGGATGATGAGTTCGCGCTTGAGGGAATGACGGCATTTCCTGAGCTTAACGGGAAAAAATTTTCCGAGCTCGGCTCTCTCGCTGCCGACTTTGAGTCAACAACCATTAGATGTGTTGTTCTTCGAAATGAGAACCCGCGGGAACTCATTGCTGAGATTTTTTCTCGCCTAAATAAGGGAGCAGTAGAGCTATCTGATCAAGAAATCAGGCATGCTCTCTTCGCAGGGCCTTTTGATAAGTTGCTTGGTGAGCTTTCTCAGGCTCCGGCAATTAAGAATTTTAAAATAGGGAAAAATGGACAAACAAAGAAGGACTCGCGAGAAGGCGAAGAGCTTGTGTTGCGCTATTTTGCGTTTAAGGAAACTTCAGGTGAATACAGTGATAATCTAACTAGATTTCTTGACCAATTTATGGAAAAATCAATGAAATTCGATGAGAATAGAATTAATGATTTGCGATCAAATTTTTTAAACAGCTTGAATTCTTGTCATCTGGTATTTTCAGATGACGATATTTTCTGTGACATTAGCAGAAACCGGAGAAGACAAGGGATTGTCTATTATGATCTTCTCATGGGTTCGCTTGGGGATATCAATGAAGATATTCTGAAAGACAAAAAGGAAAAAATACGGGAAGCATTTTCCGAGCTTTGCAACTCTCCAGAGTTTAGGCGTCTAACTGCTGGAGGGCTTCAGAGAAAGACATCAATTGCCCGTCGTAATGCGCTTTGGGGTAAGAAATTAAAGGAGGCAATTAGTTGATTAACGATAGTCTTCTTCAAAAATTTATAGACCAGTTCGACAATCTGAAGAGAGTTGTTGCAGCGTCAAGTGCGCGGTCAATTGAAGATCCTCCAGACCCTCTGTTCTATGAAAATCAAAATGTATTTGTAAAGTCTTATCTTGTTAGTGCTTGCTCAATGTTAGAGGCATTCATACAGGATTTAGCAATTGCATATATTGATAATATTCAAGCAAGAATTAATGCGGCTAATCTGCCATTTAATTTTGTGGTCTGGACTGTTGGACACGAAAAAGCAAATTTAGACTTTAAGTCATTCGAGTCAGCGAAAGGCAAAAAGGACATATCTGATATAATATCTCCAAATTATGGGAAAACAGTAAAAGCATTTCAAAAAATCGGAGTAGATTTGTCATCTTCCGATGCTCAGGCACACAAAGATTTTATATCATCAATCGTTGAGAAGAGAAATAAAATTGTCCATTATAACGATGAAGCTCTTGACCTTAGTTTTTCTGATGTTATGAGTGTTATTGATAGGTTCAAAGATTACTGTAAATGCCTTTATATGGCGGTTTCCGATAGCCCCCATCTTAAATGTTAGGTTTTAATGCATTCTGAGAGATTCTGTATTCGTGAGTATGTGCTTGGCTAAGAGCGCAGATTATAACATCTGCTGTTTCTAGAAGAATCAATGGCTTGAGCTCATAGAAACGAGTTCTTGATCCGCGCTCTATGAGCAGCCGGTCATCGACGTTTCCAAACGGACTGTGACCCCAATCGCGCCCCCTTGCCAGCCTCCGTCCGCGATGGCATACTAGTATGCAAGTTGCCGCGATGGACGCCATGACCGACTCGCCGACCTCATCCGCCCCCACCGACATCCGCGGTCCTCGCCTGCACGGGGTCTACGACGCCCTGCGCGCCGCCGTGCTGTCGGGGGAGATCCGCCCCGGCGAGGGGATTTCGGAAACCCGCGTGGCCGCCCGCTACGGCGTCAGCCGCACCCCGGTGCGCGAGGCCTTCCGCCGGCTGGCCGACGAGGGATTCCTACGCATCGTGCCGCAGGTCGGGACCTTCGTGGCGCCGATCCAGCTCGGCGCGGTGTCCGACAGCCAGTTCATCCGCGAGACCCTGGAATGCCGGACCGTGCGTCTGGCCGCCGAGCGGGCGGCGGCGGCGGACGTCGCCTCGCTCACCCGGCTTCTCGACTCGCACCGCGCGGTGATGTCCCCCGACCGTCATTCCGAGTTCTTTGCCCTGGACGAGGCCACCCACGCCGAACTGGCCCGCATCGCCGGGCGTCCGGCGGTGTGGGACCTGCTGGTCGCCGTCAAGGCGCAGCTCGACCGCGTGCGCTTCCTGTCGCTGCACAGCGAAGGCTGGGCGGCGAAGATCGTCGGCGAGCACCAGAGCATCGTGGACCGCGTCGCCGCCCGCGACCCCGACGGGGCGGAGGAGGCCATGCGCGCCCATCTGCGCACCGTCTTCGCGGCGGTGGACGAGATCGCCCGAACCAACAGCCATTTCTTCGAGACGTAAAGCCCTTATGCGGAGTGTTCCATGCGCCTGAGCCCCGACACGCTGCCCTCCATGCGCCCCGGCGTGCAGCGTCCCGGCTATGACCGTGCCGCGCTGACCACCGGAATCGTCCATCTGGGCATCGGCGCCTTCCACCGCGCCCATCAGGCCGTCTACACCGACGCCGCCCTGGCCCGGTCCTTCGGTCCCTGGGGCATCGCCGGGGTCAGCCTGCGCAGCCCCGACACGCGCGACGCGCTGGAGCCGCAGGGCGGCCTCTACACCGTCGCGGTGCGCGACGCCGCCGGCGAGCGGCTGCGGGTGATCGGCTCGGTCACCCAGCTGCTGGTCGCTCCGGAGGACCCCGCCGCGGTGCTGGACCTCCTGACCCGCCCCTCCGTCCGCATCGTCACCCTGACCGTCACCGAGAAGGGCTATTGCCACGACCCGGCGACCGGCGCGCTGAACGAGGCCCATCCGGACATCGTCCACGACCTCGCCAACCCGGAACGCCCGCGCAGCGTGCCCGGCTTCCTGGTCGAGGCTCTGATCCGCCGCCGCGCCGCCGGGGTGGAGCCCTTCACGGTGCTGAGCTGCGACAACCTGCCGAGCAACGGCGACACCGCGGCGGGCCTGCTGCGCCGCTACGCCGAGCTGCGCGATCCCGCGCTGGGGACGTGGTTCGCCGGGAACGTCGCCTGCCCGAACAGCATGGTCGACCGCATCGTGCCGGCCACCACCGACGCCGACCGCGACCGCGTGTCGGATGGGCTGGGCCTGCGCGACTCCTGGCCGGTGGTGACCGAGCCGTTCAGCCAGTGGGTGATCGAGGACCGCTTCCCCACCGGGCGCCCGGCCTGGGAGCTGGAGGGGGCGGAGCTGGTCCCCGACGTCCACCCCTATGAGACGATGAAGTTGCGCCTGCTGAACGGCAGCCACTCCACGCTCGCCTATCTCGGCTACCTCGCCGGCTACGAGACGGTGTCGGACACCATGGCCGATCCGGCCTTCGCCCGGCTGATCCGCGGCCTGATGGACGAAGAGGCCGGACCGACGCTGCACATGCCGCCCGGCGCCGACCTTGGCCATTACAAGGACGCGCTGATCGAGCGCTTTCGCAATCCCGCCCTGCGCCACCGCACCTGGCAGATCGCCATGGACGGCACGCAGAAGCTGCCGCAGCGGCTGCTCGGCACCATCCGCGACCGGCTGGCCGCCGGGGCGCCGATCGACCGGCTGGCGCTGGGGGTGGCGGGCTGGATGCGCTACGTCTCCGGTACCGACGAGGCCGGCCGCCCCATCGACGTGCGCGACCCCATGTCCGCCAAGCTGGCTGAGCTGGCGGCGCAGGCCGGGCCGGACGCCGATCGTCTGACACCCGCCCTGTTCGGGCTGAGCGCCGTCTTCGGCGACGACCTGCCGCGCGATCCGCGCTTCACCGCCGCCGTGACCGACGCGCTGCGCCGGCTCTACGCCGAGGGCGCCCGCGCCGTCGTGCAGTCCGCCGTGGAGTCGACGGCGGGCTGAGGCGCCCATTTTTTGTGAATCCCCTAGAGACATGCCGGACCCGGCACGCACGACTTCTTCAAGGAGCAGACCATGGAACAGACTTGGCGTTGGTTCGGCCCGGACGATGTGATCCGGCTCAACCACATCCGTCAGACCGGCGCCACCGGCATCGTCACCGCCCTGCACCAGATCCCCTACGGCGTGGTCTGGTCGGTCGAGGAGATCGAGGAGCGCAAGGCGATGATCGCCGCCGACCCCTCGCTCGGCCTGCGCTGGAGCGTGGTGGAAAGCCTGCCGGTCCATGAGTCCATCAAGATCGGCGAGGGCGACCTGGCACCGCTGTTCGACAACTACCGCCAGTCGCTGCGCAACCTCGCGGCCTGTGGGGTGACGACGGTCTGCTACAACTTCATGCCGATCCTCGACTGGACCCGCACCGACCTCGCCGCGCCGGTGCCGGGCGGCGGCACCTCGCTGCGCTTCAACGCCTTCGAGCACGCCGCCTTCGACGTCTTCATGCTGGAGCGTCCGGGCGCCGAGGACGACCATGCGCCGGAGGTGCTGGCCCGCGCCCGCGCCTGGTTCGACAAGGCGTCGGAAGCCGACAAGAAGAAGCTTCTCACCAACATCATGGCCGGTCTGCCGGGCGCCTTCGACCGCTACGACATCCCGGGCCTGCGCAAGATGCTCGACCGCTACAAGGACATGAGCCACGGCGCGCTGCGCGAGACGCTGGCCCGCTTCCTGCGCGAGGTGATCCCGACGGCGGACGAGGTGGGCATCCGCATGTGCATCCACCCCGACGACCCGCCGCGCCCGCTGATGGGTCTGCCGCGCATCGTCAGCAACGAGGACGACCTGGACTTCATCGTCAACGTGATCGATTCCGAGGCCAACGGCATCACCTTCTGCACCGGCTCGCTCGGCGCCGGGGCGAAGAACGACGTGCCGGCGATGATCAAGCGCTTCGCCCCGAAGGTCACCTTCGCTCATCTGCGCAACGTGAAGAAGGACCCCGACGGCTCCTTCCAGGAAGCCGAGCATCTGGGTGGCGACGTCGACATGGTGTCGGTCGTCACCACGCTTCTGGAGGAGCAGAAGCGCCGCAAGGACGCCGGCAACCCGAACTGGCGCATCCCCTTCCGCCCCGACCACGGGCACGAGCTGCTGGACGACGTGGGCAAGAAGACTCACCCCGGCTACCCGGCGATCGGCCGCCTGCGCGGTTTGGCGGAAATCCGCGGCGTAATGACCGCGGTGGCCTCGATGCGCCAGCTCCCGGTCTGATTCATTCTTGAGAGGAGGGGAGCGCCTCGGGTGGCGCTTCCCCCTTTCACAAGCGAGATGTGCCGCAGTGGGGCATCCGGTGCGGCCTTGTGCACGGGCTTGGCCGATGTTGCCACCAGCCTGCGGCTTCGTGCCGCGCGTCCAAGCCTGCCGTCATGCCGCTCCGGGAAGGGTAGGGCGGGCAAAAGGTCGTTTGCATTCGAATAAAATCCCCCGCAAGCGGCCTGGAAATGCCCTGTCTTCTTTTTCTCACACCCCTCAGGTTTATCCTGAGGCATGGTTTTTCCAACGATTTCCATTGCTTAGTGCCTTCGTCACTTTCTTTTGGCAGACGAGCGAAAAGCTATGGCAAAAACATCACAATCAATTAAAATCAAGATTGTGGTGTCGACCCTTCGCGTGTCCGCACCCTGATGACAAGGGAAGTGATTGGGATGAGCAACCGCCAGAATCCGCGATACGCCGCCGCCATGCTTCTTCGCGTGGTCGCTGCGAACGGGCGCTGCGATGTTCGTCCGATCGATCAGGTGCCGAAGAGCGCCCAGGAGATCGAACTCGAACGCTTCCTGCACGATGGCTTCGCGCCCCAGCCGTCCTCTCGCCGGCGGGCCGTTTCCCTCCGCGCCTGACCCGAAGGGCCGCTTTCAGAAAAAATGCGGAGCGATGAAAAAAGCACTTGCCGGGTTCATCCAACCCGCCTATAACCCGGCTCCCACGACGCCGGGGCCGCTGAGAAGCGCGACGGCGGCAAGGGATCGGCAGAAATGCCGAAGACGAGACGA
>NZ_JACHYN010000046.1 GCF_014192915.1 Azospirillum sp. OGB3
CCCCAGCAGGTCCTCGACCGCGACACCGGACATGGCGACCTCCCAAAGCCTGTTCAACAGACGGAGGGCTGTCCCATCGCAACTGTAATGCTAGGTTCGCAGAGGAGGACGAGGACGGAGCCAAGGTCCGGCTTCCGGGCCTACGCAATCCTTTGAAACGCGCCAGCGTTCCTGGTTCGCGACCGGAGTCCATTCGCGAAGCAATCCCAACTCGACTGATTCGTTGGCTCATCGAAATTCTCACTGAAAACGATTGGGAGTGGGCTCGCAAGGCTGGCGAAGCCAAGGCGGTCGGAGGGGACTGGATTCACCGGAAAAATCCCAGCACAGGCGAGTGGGAGGATGTCTGGTCTCCCGTTCGCTCCACCGCACTTTATGTGAAACTCCGCATGCCATTCAGGACGCACCAAGTGCGTTTCGTCGATTCAGGGGAAGCGGACACCTTCATCTTTGATCTCAAGCACGGCTGGATCAAGAACAACGGGCCTCTTGCGTCTGGCACAGCACGGGAACCTGTCCAGAAGGGCGTTGTCCAAATGATTGGGGTCAACGGCAAGACCGACAGGTTGCCGATCCTTCGCATCAACACGAACAAAACAGCAGACATCGGCAAAGAAGGTTGGCAGCGCGGGTACGATTGCCCCTACGCGCCAGAAGACGTCATTGAAAAGCTGTGCGCCCGCCGAGACTGGCAGAGTGCGAACAATCCTCTTCCCGAGCCTACGGACTGGTCCTCGGTTGAAGAGGTGCGCCAGAAAAAGACTGAGGTCGAAGTCGAGGGTCTGCGCTCCTGCTTTCTCTTCCGCGATCCTACAGCCGAAAATCCCTACGATCCGATCACCTCACCCAAGGTTCAGAAGCTCTGGCTGAAGCTGGTGGATGAGCTGGACTGCCGTCTGAAAGCAGCCGGTGTAACCACACTCGACGGCAATCCCTATGAACTCTTTTACGACAGAGATCAGGCCGGACGGCCGACTCGCCTTCGGTACGATCTCCACTCCCTGCGCGTTTCACTCATTACGGCCTACTACGAAACAGGGAAAGTCTCAGCCGAAGTCCTCATGAAGATCGTCGGGCACTCGACCGTCGTCATGACACTCTACTACACCAAGCTGGGCATTGAGTACATCCAGGCCGCGATGACGGAAGCCAGCGCCGAACTTCTCAATCGCGAACAGCAACAGTGGATCAACCATCAACGGAGCCAAAGCCTTATCAGTCTGAGCGCGACCGTCGCCTACAACGATGGTGCTGGCTTGGCTGCTTTCGCCGAAGGTTCCGGGAATGGCCTACTCGACCTCCCGATTGGTGTGTGTGCCGCAGGCGGATCGGCTTGTCTCCTTGGCGGAGCCCCCGTTGGCGACCGCGACCCTCCTGTCTACGGGCCGGTTCCCGGTTTGCGCCGGAACTGCGCCGGATGCCGTTTCGTAATCTCCGGCCCGCCTTTCCTGTTTGGCGTCCAGGCCGAGTTCAACGCACGCTCTTTCCAGGCGTCCGATCTGTCGTCGCACCGTGAGAAGGTCGAGACACGATTTGAGGAACTTGACGCCCAACGGCGCGCTGCCGAACGGGCCGGAGAACCGTTCACAGCGCAAAGGGAGTGGGCCAGATCAAGCGCCGACCTGGAAGATGTGACGCGCCGCCTGGACCAGCTTGGCCTCGAAATGGCGAACCTCGGAGCCCTTGACGCTCAGATCAAGGAGATCATCGCGCACGAGCGTGGCGCCGATGGCGATGGGCGGAGTCTCATTGCCGGAGACATCGAGACAGTTCTCTCTGTCATTGAGGAAAGCACGGACTTCGAGCTGGCAGATCGAGTTTGCCAGTCGAGCGTGTTCTATCCGTCCATCGTTCCCAGGGACGCCAATCGCCTTCGCATCAACCGCTACAATCAGATGCTTCGCCGAAACGGCCTTCAGCCAGCCTTCTTGGATATGGATGAGGACACCGCCCTTTACGTGGGCAATGAACTAACCAAGCATTTGATGTCTAGGATCGGCCGCCAGAACACCCTCCGCCTCATCGACGGCCAGGAGACCATCCACTCCCTGGAGCGTCTTGGCATCTTCTCGGCCGATCTCGCCGCGGAGATATCGTCCCGCCTCAGTCTACGCTCCGTGGAAGGAGCATCGCTGCGATTGGCGATTGCAGCCCCTTCGGTCGTGTCTGACACTTTGGCATCCGCATAACATCAGAGCATCCCATGCAGCAGGCCATTGCCATCAAAGAAGACATCCTTTCTCGCTCGAACGAGCGAAAAAGGAAAACTGTTGAAGCATTGTGGAACGTGCTTCTTGAGCTTCGTGCGAAGGGAGTGAAGTCGTTCTCTGTTGCGGTTGTTGGAAAGGCATGCGAAGACGCTCGCGTTCTCAAGACCCAATCCATTCGCAACACTTCTGGTGCTGATTTCCGGAACCTCATTGCCGCGTTCGCGGTCGATGGTGACGATGCACTGTCATCACGCGGCCGTCAGGCGCGCTCACCCCTCGACGAAGCTGTCGATGCCATTCCTGACCTCGATGTCCGCACCCGCCTGCGCATAATGGTGGCCGAGAACCGAAAGCAACGGGACGAAATCAACCGACTCAAAGAAGCGTTCAAGCATCTGCGTGAACCAGCCATCGCCCCCTCAGCAGAAGGCGCCATCGAACTATTTCCACCCGCAAGTCCGTCCTTCAGGGACATCGACTTCGTTCCCTTGCGCAAATTTCTTTCTGCCGATTGGCTCGATGACAATCATTGGCACATTGAGGCAAATGGGGCGATCTACGATGCTGATGGAAACCGGGTGACACCCGTCGCCTTCGTTCCTGCCCTTTCCGCCCTCATTGCACTCATAGACAACCACGACAAGCCGTAGCCTGCCCCGCCAGCTTGTGTGCGGTTGGTGCATGGCAACAGTATATCGGACGAGTATGCTTACCATTTCAACGCGAGGCAGACGGCGGATTGTTATGATTCCGGGGGTAGATCACGACGTGCTGAATTTCTTCGGCATCTCACTGGCGGCGCTGCGGATCGCCGGCGGCTTCGTCGTGGCGGAGCGCGCCTGGGCGCTGCTGAGCGCGCCGGAAGCGCACGAGGCCCGCAAGCAGGAGCAGGCCGCCCCGGCGGAAGAGGCCGGGGACTCTGATGTCGGGGAGTCGGCCTTCTTCCCCCTGACCATCCCCTTCACAACCGGCCCCGGCACCATCTCCGTCGCCATCGCGCTGGGCGCCACCCGCCCCCGGGGCAGCGAGGGGCTCACCGAATTCTTCGTCGGGGTGTCGGCGGCGGCACTGGCCATCGCGCTGCTGATCTGGCTGTCCTACCGCTCCGCCGACCGGCTGGTGGCGCTGCTCGGCCACACCCGCGCCCGCGTGCTGACACGGCTGTTCGCCTTCCTGCTGTTCTGCGTCGGCGTCCAGATCCTGCTGACCGGCATTCTGGACGCCTTCCCCGTGCTGGCCTCGGGGCGTTGAGCCTGATTCAGCGGGCGCGCCCCACGCGCTGGCGGGCCATGCGGTCGGCGACGGCGGCGGTCGGCTTGCGCTCCATGTCGGCGCGGGCGAAGATCTCCGTCAGCGTGTCGGCGATCCGCTCGATGTGGCTCATCACGCGGCCGTGGTCGTAGCCGGCGCGTTCGTGATAGACGTCGATCACCCCGCCGGCGTTGATGACGTAATCGGGGGCGTAGAGGATGCCGCGGTCGGCCAGCGCCTGCCCGTGCCGGGCCTCGGCGAGCTGGTTGTTGGCCGCCCCGGCGACGACCGGGCAGGTCAGCCGCGGGATCGTGCCGTCGTTGAGGACGGCGCCCAGCGCGCAGGGGGCGAAGACGTCCACCTCCAGATCGAAGACGGCGTCGGCGGGCACCGGCGTGGCGCCGACGCGGTCGGCCACGCGGCGGGCCTGCGCCTCGTCGATGTCGGCGACCCACAGCCGCGCCCCGGCCTCGGCCAGATAGCGCGCGAGATGCCCGCCGACGCTGCCCACACCCTGGATGGCGACGGTCAACCCTTCCAGGTCTGTGCGGTGCAGGCGGTGGAGCACCGCCGCGCGGAGCCCGACGAAGACGCCGTAGGCGGTTGAGGGGGAAGGGTCGCCGCTGCGCGTGCCGCCGCTCGCGGTTGCCTTCTCGACCACACCGGAGACATGGGCGGTTTCCAGCGCCATGGTCTTGATGTCGGGCACCCCGGTGCCGGAATCCTCGGCGACGATGTAGCGTCCGCCCAGCCGCTCGACGTGGCGCCCCATGGCGCGCAGCAGCGCCTCGCTCTTGTCGGTGCGCGGGTTGCCGATGATGACCGACTTGCCTCCGCCCAGCGGCAGGCCGGCCAGGGCCGACTTGTAGGTCATGCCGCGCGACAGGCGCAGCGCGTCGCGCAGGGCCTCCTCGTCGCTGGCGTAGGGCCACATGCGGCAGCCGCCCAGCGCCGGGCCGAGCGCGGTGTCGTGGACGGCGACGATGGCGCGCAGGCCGGACGCGGCGTCGGAGCAGAAGACCACCTGCTCATGGTCGTCGAAATCGGGATGGTCGAACAGCGGCACGGTTTCCTCCTGATCTTTTTCTTTTTGAAAAAGCGGAGGTCACCGTGACGCAAAGCTCGGGCGTCGCGCGCGACAGGGTTCCGCGCGCCGTGCGATGGTTCGGCGTGTCCGCTTTTCCTTGCCCTGTGCTTCACCCTGTCTTGATCGGGCGGGGGAGCGACGGAGCGTTCTCTTGAAGGAAACTAGATGCGCATGAAATTGCTGGCAAGGCGAACGGTTTGTCGGCCTGCAAAAAGCAAGGAGATGAGCGCCGGGGCGGTCCGGAATCGGAAAAATGTCGCGGACAGGGCCGCGAACGATCATTTCCGGTCTGCCCTCGAGACGGGGAGGGAGGCCGGGGACGGGCCGGGCGGTGGGAGGAGGCCGCCCGGCCGGTCCCCGCGGGGATCAGAATTCCTCCTCGTCCCCGCCGAAGCCGCCCCACGAATCCTCTTCGCTGGGAATCTCCTCGGCCACCTGATCGACGGCGCCCTGGGCCTCCTGGGCGATGGCCTCACCACCGCCGGAGAAGGCGCTGGACAGCGCGCTGCCGATCAGCATGCCGCCGGCCACGCCCATGGCGGTCTGCATGGCGCCGGCCATGAAGCCGCCGCCAGCGCGCTGCGGCTGCTGGGCATAGGCGGCGACGCGCGGGTCGCCGTAGGCCGGGGCGGCGCCGGGCGCCTGGCCCCAAGGGGAGTTGCCGGGGCGCTGCTGCGGGGCCGGGGCGGGCTTGGCGCCGCCGCCGCCGAACAGGCCGCCGAAGATGCCGCCGCCGCCGGCGGCCGCGGCCGGACGCTCCTGAAGCTGGCGCTCCAGCTCCTGGTTCTGGTTCTGCGAGGCGGCCAGCGCCTGCTCCAGCATGACGATGGCCTGCGCCATCAGGTAGGGCGCGCCCGGCTGGCGGGCGATGGTGTCGCGGATGTGGGCTTCGGCCTGCGGGTCGCGCGGGCCGGACTGGGCCTCGGCCTGACGCAGCTTGGCGAAGAGGTCGTCAATGATCTGGCGTTCGGTCTGGTCCATGGCGGTGCTCGTGCTCTCGGTGGTTTGAGGGATGGTCCGGGCGCGTCCCGGCGCGTCGTCCATTGGGTGGGCGGCGGCGTCCGGAGAGGGCCGGAAAGGTGTGGAGGGTGTGGGAGAGGTCTGGGGATCGCGGGTCCATGGGAGCATTCAGTCCCTCCAAGTGCGGTCACGCCCGTCGGCGCAAGAGCAGGTGAAGAGATCCGACATCGCGACCACGTCTAAGTCGCCAGAGGGGCCCGGATCACAGGTCCCGGAGACGTGGGGAGGGCCAGGAAACCTGTCAAGAGAGGGGGGCGCCGGAAAAATAATGGAAATACAGCGCTGCGTTACTCCGGCCGGGTGCGCGCCTCGAAGCGGCGGCGGTCGCTCTTGTCGCTGAGCACGAAGGCGAAGGGGCGCAGCGCGTCGATGTGGCTGAGCGCGATGGCGATCAGGACGGTCATCGGCACCGCCAGCACGGTCCCGGCGGCCCCCCACAGCCAGCTCCACAGCAGCAGCGAACTGACGATCACCAGGGGCGAGATGGCAAGCTGCTTGCCCTCCAGCCGCGGCCCGATAAAGTTGCCCATCACCTGCTCGATCACCAGCAGGCCGCCGGCGACCATCAGGGCGGTGGACGAGCCGCTCTGGGCCAGCGCCATCAGCACGGGCAGCGTGGCCGCTCCCACCGACCCGATCACCGGGATGTAGTTCAGCAGGAAGGCCAGGAAGCCCCACAGGAACAGGAAGTCGATCCCGAACAGCGACAGCCAGCCGATGTAGAGCGCCCCGGTGATCAGCCCCAGCGTCGTGCTGACCAGCAGGAAGCGGCGGAACTGCTGGGCGATGGCGGTGACCGCGGTGACGGTGGTGGCGCAGCGCTCCGGCCCCAGCGTCTTCACGATCTTCTCGCGCCAGACCGGCGCCTCGACCAGCATCAGCAGGGCGAGGAACAGCACGATGACCAGCGTCGAGACGGCTTCCCGGGCCGCCGTCAGCACCGACGCGACGAGGCCGGACAACGCCTCCGCCCCGCCTCCGCCCCCGTCGCTGCCCCCGTCGCTGCCGGAGTCGCCGAGAAACCGCTCGCGCAGCCCCTCGATCCAGCCGTTCGCCTGCCCCCACAGGCGTTGCAGCTCGTCGGCGTGGCGTGGTACCTCGCCGGCCACGCGCTGGCCGATGAACCACAGGCCTCCGGCGAAGACGGCGAGCACCAGCAGCACCGTCAGCATCGCGGCCAGCGGGCCGAGCAGGGCCAGCCGCGGCGGCACCCGGTCGCGCACCCAGCGCCCGACCGGCGCCACGGCGACCGCCACGAAGAAAGCCCCGGCCAGCGGGATGAGCACCGGCGAGGCGGCGCCGAGGCCCCACAGGACGGCCAGGGCGGCCAGCAGGCCGAGCAGCCAGAGGCCGAGCGCGAGCCGGTCGATGGACCAGCGCCGATTCCCGTCCGCGTCCTCCCGCTGTGCCAAGGCCGTCCACTCCCCGCTGTTGCGCCGCGCTGCCGGTCGGGCAGCATAAGCTTGACGCGAAACCGGCCGCGAAGTTCCGCAACGCCCCGGTCCCGGCGGGAGCGCAGAATTGCCACCGGAGGGACGTTGCGGCGCAGCGGAGCTGCCACCAACTCACTGGGGCCGGCTCCGCCGGAGCGGGATTCAGCCTTGGGGACTCACGCCATGGACCGCATCAACACGGCTTTCCTGTTCGACCTCGACGGCACGCTGATCGACAGCGTCTACCAGCATGTGCTGGCTTGGCAGGAGGCGCTGGACCATGAGGGGATCGAGCTGTCGGTCTGGCGCATCCACCGCAAGATCGGCATGAGCGGCGGTCTGTTCGCCAACATGCTTCTGCGCGAGACCGGCCTCGCCATCAGCCCGGAGCTTCTGGAACGGCTGCGCCGCCGCCACGCCGAGGCGTTCCGCGGGCTGGCCGGGCGTGTCCGCCCGCTGCCCGGCGCGCAGGAGCTGCTGTCCCACCTGACCGGGGCGGGCATCCCCTGGGCCATCGCCACCAGCGGGCGGATCGAGACGGCGCGCTCCGGCCTGGAGGCGCTGGGAGTCGATTCGGACACGGTGCCGGTGGTGACGCGCGATCAGGTGAAATACGCCAAGCCCGACCCCGACCTGTTCCTGGCCGCGGCGGAGCGGCTCGGCGTCGCCATCGAAACGGCCATCGTGGTCGGCGACAGCGTGTGGGACATCCTGGCGGCGCGCCGCGCCCGCGCGCTCAGCATCGGCCTGCTGTCCGGCGGCTATGGGCAGGACGAGCTGGAGCGGGCCGGCGCCTTCCGCGTCTACGAGGACCCGGCGAGCCTGCTGGAGCATCTCGACGAGGTGGGAGGCCGACGCTGAGCGCCGACCGACGCCGCGCGCTGCTGATCGTCAACGGGAAGGCCCGCCAGGGGCGGCGCGCGCTCGACGACATCCGGGAGGAGGCCGCGAAAGCGGGAGTCGCCCTGATCCGCGCCGAATGCCGCGAGCGGGAGGACATCGCCGAGGCAATCCGCGACCATGCCGACTCGGTGGACATGGTCATCATCGGGGGTGGCGACGGCACGCTGAACGCCGCCGCCCCGGCGCTGGCCGACACCGGCCTGCCGCTCGCCATCCTGCCGATGGGCACGGCGAACGATCTGGCGCGCACGCTGGGCATCCCGCTGGATGTGCGGGAGGCGGCGAAGCTGGCGGTCAGCGGCCCGATTCGCCGGATCGACCTGGGCGAGGTCAACGGCGTGGCCTTCTTCAACGTCGCCAGCATCGGCCTCAGCGTCGAACTGGCCCGCGAACTGACGCGCGAGATGAAGCGGCGCTGGGGCGTCTTCGGCTACGCCGTGGCGGCCTTCCGCGTGGCGCGGCGCATGGCGCCCTTCCGCGCCGAGATCCGCATCAACGGGGCGCGGCACCGCGTCAAGTCGGTGCAGATCGGCGTCGGCAACGGGCGTCATTACGGCGGTGGCATGACCGTGCAGGAGAACGCCGCCCCCGACGACGGGCAGCTGGACGTCTACAGCATCGACCTGCGCGGCTGGTGGGAGTGGCCCCTGCTGTACCCGGACTTCCGGCGCGGCCGGCACGGGCACTGGAAGAACGTCCACGCCTGGTACGGGCAGGAGGTGGAGATCACCACCCGCCATCGCCGCCCGGTCAACACCGACGGCGACATCACCACCCACACCCCGGCGCGCTTCCGCGTGCGGCCGGGCGCGGTCGCGGTCATCGCGCCGCCGCGGTGAGGCGTGGGCCGTTGCCCCCTCCCTAACCCTCCCCCGCTCTCGCAGGGGAGGGGATGGACGCCGCTTCGCCTAAGGCTCCCTCCCCCGCCCAGCGGGGGAGGGCCGGGGTGGGGGAAAACGCCACGCCCGCCCCACAACCCCTGCGCGACATTCTCCCCACGCTCCCAGTGCGTTCGTGAAACAGTTCGCTGAGCGAACATAATCGCTTGCGGGCTAGTGGTATCTGGTATACCGTATCACCAATCCAAGCCGCTTCCCTTCTCCGGGGCAACGAAACCGCGGCCCAAACCCCTTCAGCCGGGGGCCCTTCCAACGTGAAGGGGAAAGAAGAGTCAGGGACGGGAACAGCCATGCAGACGATGAGTTTCTCGGTCGCACCCCTGGATCAGGGGATGAGCTTCAAGGCCAAGGCCTACCAGGCGCTGCGCCAAGCCATCACCCAGATGGACATCT
>NZ_JACHYN010000047.1 GCF_014192915.1 Azospirillum sp. OGB3
GGATGTCCACTTCGGCATCGACCTATCAACCTTGGCGCGGCTGATCGAGGAGGATGCGATTTGACCCCGGATCAACCCGATTTTCCGGAGAGCCGTTCTGACAAGGCCGTCCCCAACTGGCACGTTCACCTGGCCGCCCATGATGACGACGCGCGAGTAGGGACTGGCGACCGAGACACCGGGACCTGGTACTGGGTAGGGAACCGCACCCATCCAAGGCTGCATCGGTGTGGCAAACGCCCTGCCAGCATAGAACCGCGCCATATACGCTGCCCGCTCCTGGCGTTGTACAGCAAGCTGTTCAGCCTGACGACGTTCCTCAGCCACATCCAGATCCGCCTGCTTCGTGCGGGCCTGAAGCTGTTGTTCGGGGGTCAGCGCCCTGAACTCGGCCTCCGACATGCCAAGCGGGTAGCGTGCACACGCCGCTAGCCCGAGAATGACGACGGATACGGCGGCGAGCTGAATCAGCCTCATAGGGTCCAAGTCTCCTGGCCGGACATCAATGCCATTCCCACACGGCGGGATTTGCGCCTTCCGCAAATATCATCACCGCATAAGTCTCTTTCCGCCCACCCATCTCCATGCCCGGCGAGCCAATGGGCATGTTGGGCACCGCAATGCCGCGGACGTTGGGCCGCTCGGAAAGCAGGCGCTTGACGGAGCTGGGCGGGACGTGCCCTTCAAGTACATAGCCGCCAACCGTCGCGGAATGGCAAGACCAGAGCGATGCCGGCAGACCGAGTTCAACCTTCTTGCGCGGAAGATCATCGATTGTGATAACGGCGGCCGAGAACCCCTCGACCTCCATGCGCTTCACCCAGGCTCCGCAGCAGCCACAGGAAGCATCGCGATAGACCCGCAGTTCGGGCACGCTGGCGTCAGCAGCAAATGGCCGCCATACCACCGGGACGAAGGTGCCGGTGAGGGCGAAGGCGAGACCTCCACGAAGGAGGCGACGCCGTTCGATGTGGATCATGATGCACCTGTTGAATGGGTTGTTCATGTTCCGGGGAGACTAAACCGTTAAGGGCGCTGCTCTCGCCTTCGAAAGACACTGATGTTCGTCGCCTTTCGGCGGGTCAACGGACGCGGCCCCCGGCGAGAGGCACGCACAGACTTGGGATCGCGGCCCTTCTGGCGGCGCGATCAGGCAGCCAAGGGGAGAGCGCAGGCCGCATCCAGGGCTTGGCCGGTAGCGTCCGTATCGTCCAAGAGGTCCGCGGCCCATCCCAGGATCAGGTTTTCGGTGATCTGGTCGTGCTCCATTTCACCGTCCTCAATGAGCTGGCGGATCTCTTCTTTCGCCCGCTCGATGCAGGCCTCGAAAGGGGTCCTCGGCGTCGCGGTGGCGGGAGCGAGGATTGGAAGGGCCTCTTGGAACACGAACCCGCCCTTCTTCAAGCGCCGGGTCTGACGGACCATCCAGCCGGTCATGACTTCGGCGCAGTACGCGTCCGTTTTCTTGAAATCCGGATCCGCGACGGGAGCGTCCGGCTCCATGCCGGGCAGCGGAAGGGGGATCTGAGCCTTATCGGTCCTGCGTCCGCCCTGCTGAGTGCCGCGCCGGATGTGGAAGGCTTCCCAGCGGGCCGTCTTACCCCAAGCTTGACTGTCAACCGAAACAACTCTCGGGTGCTCGCGGCACAGCTCCATGGCCTCACCGTGCAAGCCGAAGAGGTGAACGCGACAGTTGGCCGGCAGCCAACGATCCAGATGCGAGAGGATCTGGAGGACGCCATTCGGGCCGTGCGGCTGCCGTCGGCAAAACGAGCCAATCCCGACCACGGAATGCTCAGACAGCCACGGCATGCGCTCAATGCAGCGGCCGTAATCCGAGGCAAGCCAACCCTGCACCACGGGAGCAAAGCGCGCAACGGAGCCAGCCTCGATGGCCAGGTTCCGGCAGAGCACATTGAGGCGCACCGTGCGGGAAATACGGTCGTGGACCTCGGTAGGCGAGCCAGCCACTTCCGGCTCTACGCAATAATCCATGCTGTAGAACCGCTCCACCGGTAAGGAGCTGGCAAACGCGATATACTCCTGCGGCCCCCAGGGCCACCCCGAATACTGCTTCATGGCCGAGTATCCGCCACTGTCAAGCTGAAGGCGGATACCGGTCGCATTGGCAAAGCAGCTTCCGTCAAAGCCGTTGAAGTACGGAATGCCCAGATCATCCTTCCGGTACACCGCAAATGCATTGGCGCTGACCAGCACCGGAGCGCCGAGTTCACGAGCGCGGGACAGGAGAGGACCTTTGCGCAGGTGAGGCAGACCCAAGATCATCTCGACCATCATCGGAAACTCTGTGCATTGGGGGAACGGCACAATGATATCGTACAGGGCGCATTACGCCAAGCACAAAACACCCGAATTTGGCTTCTTTATTTGCTCCACCGGTCGCGTGTTATTGTCAAATGCCGACGGCGCCGCGGCTATTTTAAATTCCGGCTCGGACATCGGCTGGAGGACTACATCCTCTCGCTGGACGGCGGGCCACAAACGCTGGTAGCAGTGGACGCGCCGCCGGTCGAAGCGCGCGCCCACGAGCACGGCTATCCCGCCAACGCCGACCGATGCGGGGAACGGGCTTATGTCCGCAAGGACGGGTGCGGGCAATGTCCTGCATGCCACGCGTCATCGCGTAGTTGAGCGCATGAACCTCAAGAAGCCGCTGAACGGTGTGACCATGACGGTTCTACTCCCGGCCCCCGCCTCTGTTCCTGACCGGGTGCCGGCCCAGTCAGGAACAGCAGGGCAGATTCAACGGATCAGGATGGGCTCCCTTGCTTCGGCAGGCCGCGCCCGTCCGATGCATTGGCATCGGTCACCTCCAGGCGCGCCGCGATCAGACGCACGACGCGGAGCGCCTCGTCATTCCTGGTTATGCCAAGAAAGCGCCGCCGCAGCTCCACCGCCGCGGCCAATTCACCTCGCTCCTGGTGAGCCGCATGGATGGCAAGCGCGTCATCTTCGGAGAGCATGAACATTCGGCTATCAGACTGCTTTGGTCGTGGTCATGGGCACGTCGCCGCGCTCGGCATATAGCCGGTCTACAGGCGTCGAGCACGGCGCGGAAGCGTGCAGAGGGCATATGTGCGCCGTGGGGCTGCTGCGCCGCAACGGCAAAGAAGGAATGGGCAGAACGGATCCGCCCTATCCGGCGTCGGGATCAGACGCCGGCGTGAAGATCGTGACGCGCGCCCCTCGCCGCCATAGGCCGGGCATCCGTCACGGACCGAGCGGAACCCGGTTTCCAAGTCAGCGGGGCCACACTCGGCGCATGCGTGGATTTGCTGCCGGAAGACCTTTGCATCCTCCGCAATTCCCCCGAGCGCCACACCGAACTCCGCCAACGTGAACGTGAAGGCGAGAGTTCGCTCAAGGGGGGATTCGTCACCCCCTTCGACGGTGCTGCCCAGCCGGACACTGGTCACACGGCAAGCGCCCTCGGCGCGCAGCACCGCGATCCACGTGCCGTAGGCCCTCTCTTCGTCGACATGCTTCGACAGCGGTTCCTGGGTGGCGCCGATCTTCAGGAGCCGCGCCTTGTTGTGGATCGTGGTGAGGCTCTCGGCGTTGGCCGCTGTCGTCTCGCCTGGGCGGCAGGAAGGGATGGTCACGCCGACTCCTCCGGTGCAGCTTGGCCCAACAGCGTCCAGAATGGGTCCTCAGGCTTGGGCAGGGAAACATGTTTGGATCGGCGCGTGGCCCAGCGCAAATAGCTGGCAAGGCTCGCGCGCTGCTTCTGCTCCATGACAGGCGACCACACCAGCGCGTGCTCTCTGGCCCACATCCATGCCCCAGCCTCGCTGCACAAGCGGGTCTGAGACTGCCGGCGGCCGAGGATGTGGCCGACCTCGTGCAGGGCCACGGCATAGGAGGCCGCCGACTTCACCGGGCGGATCTTCATCCGGCGCTCCCTGCGGAAGGCGCGACCGCCGCGAGAATGCTCCTCGAACACAATGCCGTGCGTCTCGCAGAGTTGCGCAACGTGGGCGGCCATCTCTGCGACGGTCACCTTGCTCACGCCGCAAGCGCCCCGATCCGCGTGGTCTGGCGCCGGTGAGCGATGTGATCTAGGCCGATGGCGACCGTATCGGCCGCCCGTTCGAGAATGTCGTCGGTGACGACCTGGAGGACTCGCCGCAGCGCCGGAAAGGCGCCCCGGAGTCCGTCTTCGACAACCGCCACTTCGGCGTCCGCTGGCGCCTGTCGGGTGGCGGGAGTGTAGCGGATGGCGTCGACGGCCCAGAGCACGGCGGGAGCGCCATCGCATTCGCCAAGGTAGGGGCGCACGTAGATGTGCCCGTCGATGCTGATCTGGAAGCTGGACTCGGCGCCGCCAAAGTCCTCGACGGTCACCGAGGTCCTGGTCAGGCCGATCACGACCAGCCCAGCCAGGAGGTGCGGCGTCAGGGCCTCTAAGTCGGACTTCGACGGCAGGAAAGGGGGGAGATTGGCGCTCATAGTGTCCTCGTTGGGGGCCGCTCCCTGGCAGCCCCGTTGGGTTAGCGGAAGGGTGTCGTGGAAAGCCCGATCGTCGGCCCCGCTGAACGTCACCGTGTGGGCTTCACCTTGGGAGCTTCGCGCCGTCGTCCTGAACGGCGTTCGGGTCGATGCGCAGGACTTGGCAGGCCAAGCGGCGCAGAGCGCTCTTCGGGGACCGATGCGCAGGCTCGTTGAACATCCCGCAGGAGTAGGAGCCGCTCGGATTCTCGCGGATCACACCGACGCACGCACGGCCAAAGATGATGCGCCAGGAGCGTTCTTCCTCCTCGATCATGCGGAAGGCCTGCCCCCGCATGAACTGCCGGGAAAGTTCGTGCCCTTGGGGCATCCGGTTCCGGCGCGTGTGGTTTGCCTGGATCTCGATGTCCTTGTCGGCCCCCCGAAAGCGATCCCGATACGTCAGGTGGTGATGCTCGCCACGCATGGCGTCGTCCTTCTGGCGCGGGAGAAGGGGAGGAGAAGGGACGGCAAGGCGCGCTCGCCGTCCCGGCTGCTCAATGGGCGAGAGCCTCGGCTGCCGAACGATGAGCGGGTAGCGGGTGCCACTCACCCTCCGCGTCTCCCGCGTCGATTAACTCCGGGCAGGGCTGAGAGGCGTTGGTGGCGTAGAAGGTCGCCAGCAAGCCGCCCGCGTCGATGGTCGCCCCGGTGCTGACGATGCCCAGACGCTGCGCCACCTCCTCCGCGAGCGCCGAAGTCGCTTCCTCGATGACCCGCACGCACTCTTCAACGCCCGGTACACCCCGCTCGCGGGCAGCCTGGATGAGACAGTCGAGGTCGATGATCTTCGCCATCACGCCGCCTCCCGCTCGAAGCCATCCGCCGCATCGGAGAACATCGCTCAAGTGGACGTGATGTCGCCGCCATCGGGGCCCGTCACATAGACCGACACCCCATCGTCGGCGCGCTTGACGGTCACGGTCAGACGGTCTGCTTGCACCTGAACAGCAGCATCGGGCTCGGCCAGCACGCAATGCCGCCGCGCCTCGCCGTCCACCGGCCCACGTTTGCCCAGCGTGGCGCCGATCATGTTACGGAACCCGTCCAGAAGTTCCCAGACCGCGGCGATGTCCGTGTGCTGGGTCGAGCCGCACATATCAGAGAAGGCCGCGATCCGGCCCTCCATCTCCAGCAGCAGATCGCGCATGGCCGGAGCTTGAGCGAAGGCCGCGGCCAAAGCTTCAGGGGACAGGCCAAGGGCCTGCATCACGCGGGCGCGGTCGTCCTGTGGCACGAAGGCGAAGAAGCTGCCGGGACAGCTGTGCTCTTTGAACGCTGCCTCCGACACATCGCCAATGGCGAGACATGCAGTTTCCGAAGTCGGATCGTCCGCGACAAGGCCGATCGTGGTGGCGTGGTGAGCGTATAGCGTCTTCATCGCATCCTCCCGATTAAGCAGCCAGCGAGATCGCCGGGGCGCTCGTTTCGGACGCGGCGGGCTCGGGAGCATCGGTGAGCGGCGGCAGGCCTTCCTCGACCAGTCGGAGTTCGGCCAGCAGCGCCTCGAAGCGCCCCTCGGCAATCGCCCGGTCGATGTCCCGATAGGCGACAGTGACCTTGCCGCGCTGGTCCGCCTTGTGCGCGATGATCTTGGACCCGTCGAACAGGACCGCCTGTCCATCCGCTTCATACTTGGCGTCGGACGTGCGCTTGTAGGTCGCGCCATGCGAGCGTAAGAACGTCTCCAGCGTTTCGAACTGGCCGTTCGCCGCCTCAGCGTCACAAAGGCGGAGCGTCTCGCCCGACTGAATCGCCTCATCGATCAGGGTCAGGATCTCCTCTTGCAGCAACGGCCCCTCACCGTAGTCGAGGCCGACGCCCTGTTCGGCGATGGCCTGGGCCAGCGAGACACGGAGGGAAGGGGGGAGCGGACCACCGATGAAAATGGCCGCAGGCATATAATCGGACATGATGCACCTCTCGATTGATCCCGGTCGGTGGGGAGGCCGATCAGGAAGCGCTGCCATCAGCGCCGAACAAGACCACGATACATGCACCCTGTACGATGTTCAATAATAAATCTCGCTTGCCATAGGCTATTACTCAAAACACACATCCCTCAGCATCGGTTATCACGCACGAAGAGGGCTTTCTTTAATGTCATAGAAAGACAATGAGCATGAATCCAACCTAACGCTCGTTTCAATGTCTGGGTATGACCAAGGGCTCTCAATTGTCTGCTCTCTCTGCCGCCTCAGTTGAAACCAGAGGGAAGGCGCTGTATCTGAGGGTCGAGCCCCTCAACGGTAGGATGGCCGCGATGGCTACCACCATGGTCGCGTGAGCCCTCCGTCATCAACGCGGCGCTCCCGAGTGCTCCAGGGATAGTGCCGAAAGACGATAATAATCATCGTCTTTCGGCGGCGCGAGAGTCGTGGGTGCGCTGGTAGATTGCTGATCGCGCTAGCAAGGCTGGCCGAATTCAACCGAGAGGATGACGATGCTCGTGTTCGAGCTGAAAGTTCCAGCCTTGCTGTGTTTGTTGGCCCTCATCCTGCTGGTGCTGAGTGCTGCTCTACAAACGACCGCTCTCGGCATTGTGGGCCTCAGCGTGTTGGGAGCGGCGATTATAACGCTAGCACCGATCCCGCTTCCCCGGTCGATCAAGTCTGCTATCCGCGAGCGGTTCGGCACCGGGTGTTGACCACCGTCAGCGCCCGATTCCCAACGCCAGGATTGGTTTAACCAACATTCCAAATGCCGCCATAAGAGTTTTCCGAATAGGAGCGAGTTATGTTGCGGCTTATCGCCTTTGCTCCCGATCGCGACCGCTTAGGCGAATCTCCTGTTCAAACGGCTCAATAGGGAGGAAGTGCCGACCGTGTATGAATTCGACCGCATCACCGACCCGGAAGCACTCATCAAGACCGCGACGCGAAAGCACCCTACCGGTCCCGCTTTCGACATCAAGGATGCGCAGCGCGCCGCCGTGCTGATCGTTGAGGCGACTACCGCCGCTGATCCCGGCCCCGACCTCACCCGCTGGACTCTCATCGACGCGACCGGCGCGCTGATCGCCAGGGCTGACGTGCCCGGCTTCTGAAACGAGCTGAGCCGATTCGCCCACCAACAAAGGAGCCCGCCTTGACCGAGCCATTCGCACACCTCTACGCCTCCTTAGACAGCCTCCACACGGTCTTGAGCGTGGGCTTCTGGATAGGCGCCATTCTGGGTTTGGTGGCTGCAATCCGTGGACGTGGCTGGGGCGGATTGCTGATGCTGACCTGCCTTGTCGTTCTTCTACTGCAATGGGGCGTGTTCGCCTATCCGGAGTACTTCGTGCCTCTCGTCCTTGTGCTCATTGCCATTGAGTGGGCGGGCGAGCCCCGCGAGGAGCGCATGCGCAGCCGTACACCAACCATTATTCGCGCCGCGAAATTCCACAACTTCTTGACTGCTGATTGGCTGTATCGCCATCGCAAAGAAGCATCTACTGCCGTGATCCTGAGCGGTGCGCTTTTTGCTGGAATGGGACACGAAACGGCCGCCGGCCTTTGCTTCATCGTTGCCTTCGCAACCGTCGTCTGGGTCATTCTCGACGATACCCCCATACAGGAGCGGTTTACCATTGCTGCTCCTGGCAACGCATGTGAGATCGGGCGCGCCGCCATCACCGAAGCCTTTCCGGAAATCCAGGCCGCTGCCGAGCAGGGCATGCATCTCTTCGAGATTGCCGACGAGTTCCAGGCCCGTGGCTTCCGGGTGTCCGGCATGGACATTCGACGTGCCTTAGCCAAGGCCCAGGCTCCGGCACAGCGCGTCACGGATGATGAAGCTCGGCTGCGCCTGTCTCTGACGTTAGACCGTCTATTGGAGAGACGAGTCGCTCAAGCTGTCGCATGAGCCAACATATTTGGGCTCTCCGGAAAATCGGGTTGATCCGGGGTCAAATCGCATCCTCCTCGATCAGCCGCGCCAAGGTTGATAGGTCGATGCCGAAGTGGACATCCG
>NZ_JACHYN010000048.1 GCF_014192915.1 Azospirillum sp. OGB3
GGGCGCCTCAACGGCCTGTCCGCCCATCAGGCCATCTCACGCGCCCTCGCTGGTCAGCCGATCTTCGCCGCCTGACCAGCCCCCTGAGCAATTACCATTTTTTCAGCGCCGCCAGCGTCAGTTCCAGGTCGTGCGGATTGTCCTCGACCACCAGGATGGGCTTCAGGGCACTTGTCGTCACTCGCATCTCCCGCATCAGTTATTTCGTCATTGAACACTGCGGGCGCGAAATTATTCACTCACTCCCCAAATGTGACGACTGATGCTCCTTCGATGCTGTCCAGGGAATTTAGGCGGAGGGCGGGGCGATACAGGTTCAGACCTGCATCGGCTATCGGTCGCCGCACTGGTGAAGGTGACAGCAGTTTGCGCGCTCTCGCCGGACATCCCGGCGGACGAACTGGATTGAGTCGGGGTTGCGAACTTGCGCAAAACCGCAAACTGAACAGAACTGCATAGCAAAACGTCAAAAGAATCAGCGATTTCCGCGCTTCGCGCCGAAGTGCCTTCGATCCTCAATCCAGCAATGCATTCCACCCGTCACGGCTGAGACACCATTTCCCCGGCCCGTTGGCGGGATTGATCAGTCCCAAATCGCAGCACTCAGCTATCAGCCATTCCAGGGAACCGCCCGGCTCCGCCACACAGACATCACCGGTCTCAGGATCAGCCGTCAGCAGAAGTAGGATTTGGTCCTGGGACAGGTAGCCCCGGACGGCGGTTAGGCTACTGTACTGGAGCTTAGGCATAAGCCCTCCTCCGGTATAAGCGTGGGGATGGTGTGCGGTTCGTTTTCATCCTGCGACTGCCCCAGAACCTGCCTCGCCACCCGGCCAATTGGATCGTAACGCTTTGGAATTGCGTCAAGGTCTTCGTGTTCATGATTGCCTTCTCAAAAAGCGCCAGAGAAAATGCGAACGGGAATGGTCGTCAATTCAATGCGCGCGCCAGCCAGAAATATTCATCAGAACAGAGAACATCGCGCTTGCAGAAAAGGGCTTCAATAAATATCCCCACCCCTTTCCTTCAACAATGATGCAGAACTGGTTGTCTGCATTTACTGTCGTAGCGATCAATGGAATTGAGAGATTTTCGCTCTTCAAAAATTTTGATACTATCATGACAAAGCTGATGTCATTATTTGTGTACGGTAGCGGGATATTGATAAATATAGCGTCCGGAGTGAAATTACATAATCGCATCTGTTGTTCAGCCTCTCTAATTGTGCTGACTGCGAGCACTCGGAATCCCCAATAATCTAGGATAGTGCGAAGGGCCTCACATACTTGTGCATGCGGCTCAATGACAAGAATGAAATAATCAAAAGGCGTTGAGATGGAAACCATAGCGCTGGCATCTCTCAAGTGAAAGAGATCGTAGCCTAGGCATCTCTGGTTTACTTCTGATTAAATAGGATAAACCCTGGAGAAAATGCGGACTTTTGGGCGTATACGTTTGGGAAGTCCATACAGGGCCGTATCGCATCCTTTCGTCAGCCGCTCGCCCCCCGCCGAGGCGGCTTTTTTCATGCCCGAAGGAGGGGCACCCATCATGCTGCCACTGCTCATCCCCATCATCTCCGCCCTGGCCCCGGTGCTGCTGCCGGAGGTCGCCAAGGCCGCCCTTGGCTCCGGCGAGACCGCCCAGAAGGTCGGCGAGGCCGCGGTGTCCGTCGTCTCCGCCGTGACCGGCGTCCCGATCAGCACCCAGGCCGATGCCGAGCGCGCCGTCGCCGCGGTCAAGGAGGTTCCGTCAGCTTTCGCGCCGGCTTGATCATTGCGGCGGTGCTGCCGTAGAGGATCCCCTCCCTCTTGGAGGAGACGCATACGCTGCCCGCACTGTCACTCGATGGCGACGACCGAGCGTTCGGACCGAACGGCGCATGACTATCGGCGCTTCCGTTGCCGGGAATGTGGGCGCCAGTTCAACGAACGCTCGGGCTCGGCGCTGAACCGGCTGCAGGTGCCCACGGACATCGTCTTCCTGATCGTGCTGTGGAGGCTGCGCCTGAAGCTGAGCTTGCGGGACTTGGCCGAGATTCTGCTGCTGCGAGGCTTGGTCTTCTCTCATGAGGCGGTGCGCGAGTGGGAGGCCAAGATCGCTCCCCTGCTTACCGATGCCCTACGCCAGCGTCGTCGGGGCAGGATCGGCCGGAGCTGGTACGTGGACGAGACCTACCTCAAGGTCGACGGACGGTGGTGCTATTTGTACCGGGCCAGCGACAGCGACGGCAACCTCGTCGACGTCTACCTCAGCGAACACCGTGACCAAGTTGCCGCTGAACGGTTCTTTCGCTCGGCCATGGCGGTGACGGGCATCATGCCGGAGACGATCACCTCCGACAAGCACGCCGCCTATCCCCTAGCCCTCGCGGAGGTGTTCGGGGATGCCGTCGAGCACCGCACTTTCAAGTACAAGAACAACCATTTGGAGCAAGATCACCGCGGGGTGAAAGGGCGCACACGGCCGATGCGCGGCTTCCAGCAGCCGAACAGCGCCCACCGCTTCTGCCGCGCTCATGATGAAGTGCGCGACTTCCTGCGGCCGGCGACCAAGCGCAGGGTCCCAATCTCAAGCCGATTGACAGTCATGATGGCCCCATCCTCTTGTATCTCTCCCTTGCCCGCCGACACGAAGCCGGCGAGGCTGCCGGCGGACGGGAGCCCGCCCATCTCTCGGGTGATCGAGCCCGTTCTTGAGCACGGTGCCCCGTCCGCCGGTTCCATCCGGAACTCGAACAGTCGCTCGGGCCGCAAGGCGAGCCCGCATTCGCAAGGACGGGTCATGGAACAACCTTCATCTTCGCCAAGCTTTGTCGGCATTGACGTCTCCAAGGACCGTCTCGACGTACACATTCTGCCCGCGGGGCAGGCCTTCGCCGTTGCGTGCAACGGCGAAGGCCTGGATCAACTCGTCGCCGAGTTGCGCATGCGTGCCCCTTCCCTGATCGTGCTGGAAGCGACGGGCGGCTTCGAAGTGACCGTCGCCGCCGTCCTGGCCGGCGCCAGCCTGCCCTTGGCCGTAGATAATCCGCGTCAGATCCGCGATTTTGCCCGCGCCACCGGGCGGCTTGCCAAAACCGACGCGCTCGATGCCCAGATCATCGCCCTGTTCGCCGAACGCATCCGCCCCGAACCGCGTCCGATCGCTGACGCCGAGAGCCTGGCGCTGGGCGAACTGGTCGCGCGGCGTCGGCAAGTGGTCGAGATGATCGGCATGGAAGCCAACCGCCTGCGTCAGACCCGCAATCCACGGGTCCGCCACACCATCGAAGCCACCCGGAAAACCCTGGAGGCTCAGCTGGTCGAGTTGGACAAGGACATCGACGACACCGTACGCGGCTCCCCCGTCTGGCGGGCCGCAGACGACCTGCTGACCTCAGTACCCGGCATCGGCGGCATCACCGCGCGCACGTTGATCGCCGATCTGCCCGAACTCGGCCGCCTTGACCGCCGACGCATCGCCGCCTTGGTCGGCGTCGCACCCGTCAACCGCGATTCCGGTCAGATGCGTGGGTATAGAGCCATCGCCGGCGGTCGCACCGCCGTGCGCAACGCCCTGTACATGGCTACGCTCTCGGCGGTCCGCTGGAACCCCGTCATCAAGGCACATTACACCAGGATCGTGGCGGCGGGGCGTCCCAAGAAGGTCGCCCTCGTCGCTTGCATGCGCCATCTCCTCAACATCCTGAACGCCATCATCAGGACAGCCTCGCCATGGAAAACTGCTTGACCGAAAACACAGTCGCTCAAGAAAATGGGGCCTCCGAGAATCCCGGCGCGGTTCAACTCCCGGCGTCAGGTGGCGCCCGGTGGCAGGAAACGCAAGCCGTGGCGTTGCGCGATGGTCGGAATGTTTGGCGCAACGCCCGGCGCAGCTTTCGTCTCTTTGTCCACATCACGGAAAAAGTCCTCCGCCGTCGCCGGTGCGTCGAACACCAACACCCGCGCCGGAGTCTCCTCGACCCCTTTGAAGCCGTGCACCACGCCGCCCGGTGCGTAAACGAAGTCGCCCGCTTCGAACACCCGCACCGCGTCACCGATGACGAAGCGCACCCGGCCCGATATCACGAAATACGCTTCGTCCCACGGATGCTCGTGCGGGGGCGGCCCCTGATCCTTGGGTAGGCTCACGTCCATGACCGAGAAGCGATGTCCCGTCGCCGCCGCCTCCAGCAGGAAGCGCACATTAGCCCCCAGCACCCGCAGAACTTCGCCTTCACCGTCTTTCACCGTTACAGCTGGCTTGTCCATGGCGTCCCTCCATGCTATGATGTCGCACACAATGACACTATGGCAGATAGCATGTCAAGCGCCCCCACCCTGACCGAACGCCACACCGACGCGACCCAGCGCTTGATCCTGTCCTCCGCCCTGGATTTGCTGGAGCGGGCCAGCGTACCCGAACTGACCGTGCGCGCTGTGGCGAAGCAGGCCGGCATGTCGGAGCGCACCGTGTTTCGGTACTACGCCTCGCGTGACGCCTTCCTCGACGCCGTGGCCGCCGAGGTGGTGAGTCACATCGCCACACCGCCGGCCCCCGTCCGCATCGGGGAATTGCCCGGCTACGTCCGTCCGCTCTATACGCGCTTTGAGGAAAAATCCGCCCTCGTCCAATCGGCACTCCACACCGAACTGTTGCGCCGCGTGCGCGAGAGCGTTGCCTTAGGTCGTTGGCGGGCTGTTTGTGCCCTCATCGATGCCTACGCCCCCCATCGCACCGCGCAGGACCGTACCATCGCCGCTGCCAACATCCGCTACTACCTGTCAGCCACCACGTGGCACTACTACCGCTTCCAATTTGCCCTTCCCCTGGACGAGGCAATCGTCTGCGCCGAGACTGCGGTGCGATTGGCGCTTCAGGAGATCGGGCGCGGGTAGGTCCAGGCGACAGAGAACCCTGAACTGATGTGGTGGACGGCCCTTCCACCTTCTTGAAACGGTGGCAAGCTGAGGTCGTCGAAGAAACCATGTGTGGACGGCCCCTCCGGCGCAAGAGGGAAATCCGCACTGACTGGCCGAGAAGGATGCATCCATGTGTCCGGCCTGTTGTCGCAGCC
>NZ_JACHYN010000049.1 GCF_014192915.1 Azospirillum sp. OGB3
TGCTACGCGCCGTAATCCCCGTCACCCCGCACCATTGCTGAACTTGTGAACCGCCTCCTAACCGAGACGGCAGTCCTGAAATGCGCAAAGTCGAATGGCAGATCAGAGCGATCTGCCCCGTCGGGAGCGGCAGCAGGCCAAAGCCGATCGGACTGGAGCATTGATCAGCTTGGTCGAGCATGGGCTTTTGGAGGAGGCACCTGGCCCTCGCGGCGGCACAGGCTACCGCACACTGGAGGAGCCGCCAGAATGGTTGGTTGATCTGCTGGCGGACCAGCTCGTCGAGCGTGAGACCAGAGAAGCTGCCCGCAGAGCGCGGGCCGATGCCATTCAGCGGGCCATCGCCGAGGGGCTTCGCTATACGACGGAGTCTGGAGCCGATTTCCGGATCGAGCAGACCGAGCATGGCCTGGAACTGGTGTTCCCGGCAGCCCCGGCCGTCGAGGTTCGTGACGCAATGAAGCTGGACGGTGAGTGCAAGTGGGATCCTGAGCGTCGGCGGTGGCTGCGCCTGCGGCCGGTAGCATCCATCGAACCGTGGTTAGCGCAGGCAATCGAGGCTGGTGCGACGATCGTGCCGCGTCGGCTGTAGTGGCGCCGAAAGACGTTAAAACTCCGCACCTTTCGCCTCTTTCGGGTTAGAGCCTGTTGCGATATCCTCGCTGCACTTTGGTTCGTCTGCATGATGCGACGTTCTGAGTGGTTTCCGTGCATGTCGCCGGAAGCTCTGTCTAAAAGTGCTAGTTGGGCACTCTAAACAATCAGCACCCAAGCTTCCGCCTGTGTGCGGTGGCACTTGGCCGAAGCCAATGCTTCGCCCCCCCTTAGGGACGCATCGTCCCTCTTGGGGGACGTGCGTCCTCTCCAACCTAATGTCGGAGTGAGACGATGAAGATGGTTCTCCAAATCTCTGAGTTTGTGCGCGATTGGGCGTTGCTTTGCCGCGTCTACTTGACGGCGCAGGCCGAGTTCCGGAGGCTTGCTAGCCTTGTGGGTGATCTGCAGGGCGAGGAACGCCAATTAGGCTTGGCGGAACAGGAAGACCGCGTCGCCGAGTATCGGTACGGCGTGGATTTTGTTATCGCCGCCTATGAATGGTTGCTGCGGGGGCCTCTCGGAAAAGTCCCGGCAGTCGCCGCGGACATGACCGACCGTTGCAAGTTGCTGCGCGTATGGGCGACGATTGAACCCGGCCAGTATTACGGGTCCGCGTCGTAAATCTGTCACCATTCTGTTCCCCATCGGGGCGCACTTGTGCCCCACCGGGGCCGTAGTGCGCCTTCCTTTCTGAAAAAGGTGCACCATGAAAACTCAAGCCAACCTCACGCTCATCCCCGGTACGGCGGAGTATTTTGAAGCCCGCCGGGTCGCATTTGCTCTCATTCGTGAGGTCGAGGCGGCCAAGCGCGTCACCGACAGAGCCCCGATGTACGTCCGCGGCGGTTGGGACGAGGACTACGGCGACTATGAGCCGATCGAGAACACCGGGCCTTTCGAGCATCTCGGCGAGATCCAGACGAAGGCCAAGGCCGACCGCTTTGTGGTCGAGACGCTCAAGGCGCAGAACCGCCTCGATGTCCTGGGTATCTCCCGTTGGGAAGCCGAAGCCATCATCCACGGCGCGTCTGCGGAGATCCTGATGGAGGAGAGAGTTCTCGTTCACTGGCAAGGACTCACCTACAGCGATCCATGTGCCTACGCCAACCGGATCGATCTCGAACTCGTGCGGCCGCCGCGCAGCGACTGCTTCCTTCTCACGAAGACGACCCATTATTGGGGCTTCCGCCCCGGCTTGCCTGGGGTCTGGAAGGAGACGGTCTCTGTCGTTCTGACCGACCGGAATGAGGCTGTGAGCCGCTGTTGCCACAGCCTCTCAGAAGCTCGTGACTTCGCCGAACAGGTTCGTCGTCGTTACGAGCGCGCTGCCTGATCGCTGCTGGCATCGCCCGGCAGCTTTCATCATCAATCCCGGCGGGGCACACCGTTGCCCTTCAGGGTGTGGTGCGCCTCGTCGTCTTTTTCAGACGGTCAAAGGTGGCATCATGAAAAGCAAGCAGACGAAATCCGTTCCTGCGGACGTCTTGCATCGCGTTACCGCGCTCCTGCGGGACTATGCGAACAATCCCGATGCGGGGTTTGCCTACAGCGATCCCGGCACCATGCGCGCCGATTTGGAAACCCTGGAGGCAATTGTCGCTGACAACTCCCCGCAGCGGCTGGCTGTCGTGCTCGACGGTGGCCTGGTTCAGGCAGTCGTTGGTGAAAACGTCCCTGTCGACCTTGAGGTCGCAATCATCGACTACGACACCTTGGGCGCAGAGGACAGTGACCTGATGTCCGTCCACCAGTCTGATGGTTCGACCGCCGAGGCAGTCGTGGCGCTTCAGTCCATCGAACGTCCCGGCATCGACCTCAACAGCGTGTTCAATCAGCCTGACGTGCCTGCCACGCCGCTCTGACCACACGCCTCTATGACCGGCTCCGCCCGGTCCATTCAGCTAATTCCCCAACCGGGGCGCGCTTCGCCCTGGAAGGGGAGTGGTGCGCCTCATCGCTAGACAAGGTGCATCATGAAAAAGCTGACCAAGTTCATCGGACTGACCGCGCAGTTCCTCTACGAAGTGTCGGGCGGCAAGCTGTTCAGCAAGCCGCCGGCCCCCGTCGTGGTGGCGGAGCGCAAGGTCTACACGGGTGAGACCCTCCGGCTCGAACGCCAAGCCTCGCTGGCTGGCGGCTGCTACCGGGTCTTCCTCAAGCCGACCACGACAGGCGTTCGCCAGTGGTTCACTCCACGCCTGAACCGCGACCAAGCCGTCGCGACCTTCTCGCGCATGGCCCGGCGGCTCGCCTGATCGACCATCCGCGCCGTCTGACTTCCGCTGGGAGTCGGGCGGCGCTCCCACCTTATGGGGCAGACGGTGCCCCGCACGGGGAGCGTATGCCTCTGTTGCGAGGACATGCACGTGCAAAAGCAGTCCATCACCCTGCACAAGGTCATTGGGCCATTCTACGATATCTTCAATTGTCGGCTGCCGGCATGGCACATCGTCATCCGAGTTCTGTCGACGGGTGAAGTTCTCCATTTTGTCGTCTATGGGGAAACCCAGGACGATGCGTGGGACACCATGGATGGTGCGCTCGCCGCTGGAAAGGCGCTGGCCGGTGACCAGAGGATACCGACCACCGGTCGAGCGATCTGGATCAACGCGCTTCCTCCGGGGCAGACGCGCCCGCACGGCACCGAGCGTGTCGTCGTTACGTACGGCGTCATGCCCTATGACGGAGAGTTTCGTTGGTTCGTAACTGTGGCCGTAGAGGGGTGCGAACCCCGTCGCATTGAGGAACGACAGCGGCGGTCCTACTGCAGCGCGAAGATTGCGCTCCAAGTGGCCAAGAGAAAGGCCGACGAACAAGCCGCTCGGTTCGGAGCCAAATGGCAGGTGACCGTCACTGAGACGGTCGTTTCCATGTTGGCTTCTCCGTAACCGGCCTTCGGGCTGGAACTGCTAGTTGGGATCTCCAGGCAACCATCATCCAAGCCTAGGTCTCCGCTATGACATCAGACAGGTGTCAGGCGACGGGCTCATGCCTCTTGCCAGCCTTCCCCAGTCGGGGCGCTTCAATGCCCCTCTGGGGCCGTGATGCGCCTCATTCATCCCCCAAAGGAAAAGGTGCATCATGGACGGTCTGTTCATTCGCCCGAGCAATGTCGAGTGGCTTCCCCTGGCTGCGTTCTTAAACCAGCCAATCAGTGGAGAAATCCGCAAAGGCAAGTACGCGCAGCCCGGTGAAGAGTCGGCTGCCGACATTCATTTTCGCGCTCTGAACGCCATTCTGGAAGGCGATCCCCGGCGCGACGAGTTCATGGAGCCGATGTTGGCTGCGATGAACCGCTTTGAAATGCTCCCCGCCGGCCGCATCCTTGCCGGTGCCGGCTCCCGCCGAAACGTTACGTGGGTCAACTGCTTCGTCAACGACGAGCTGGAAGACTCCATGATGGGCATCATGGGGGCAGGCCTGCTCCGCATGGCCGTCACGCTTCAGCGCGGCGGTGGCATGGGCACGGACTTCAGCCCGATCCGGCCAAAGGGCGCTCTGGTCAAAGGCACCAACAGCCCCGCCAGCGGTGTGGTCAGCTTTATGCTGGTCTACAACCAGAGCGGCGCAACGGTCGAGAGTGCGGGGGAGCGCCGTGGTGCCCAGATGGGCACGCTGCGGTGCGACCACCCGGACATCTTCAACTTCATCGACGCCAAGAGTGTTCCTGGTCAGCTCCGCGGGCTCAACCTGTCGGTTCTGGTTCTGGATGCATTCATGACCGCGGTGAAGGCCGACGGTGATTGGGAGCTCGGGCACGAGGTCCGGCCCTTCGATGAGAGGGGCATTGTAGAGGTGAAGGAGCGCAACGGCAAACCGTGGTTCGTATATCGGCGGGTCAAAGCCCGTGCCCTATGGGATCGCATCATGCGCGCGACATATGAGTACGCTGAGCCGGGCGTCATCTTTATCGACCGCATCAATCGCCTTAATAATCTTTCCTACACGGAAAGCATCATATCCTGTAATCCGTGTGGCGAACAAAGTCTGCCAAAGAATGGCGCCTGCGTTCTTGGGCAGAACTGGGTTTCAATGTTTGTTCGAAACCCGTTCACGTCCCATGCGCACTTCGACTTCGAAGGCTTTGCCCGAGCCACTGCCTACATGGTCCGTATCCTGGACAACGTGCTTGACCGCACGCCCTATCCGTGGCCAGAGCAATTGCAGGAGGCGCAGAGCAAGCGCCGCATCGGCATCGGCACGCCTGGTCTCGCCGACTGCCTGATGATGCTCGGTCTCCGCTATGGCTCTCGACCGGCACTCAAGATGGTTGCCCGCATCAAGCGGGCTCATCGCGACGCCGCGTACCGGGCGTCGGTGGATCTGGCCAAGGAGCGCGGGGCGTTCCCTCTCTTCAAAAAGGGCTCTCCGGAAAATCGGGTTGATGGGCAGCCGCCGTCATGGCATTGTTAAATCGGATTTTTAGGTTGATCCCATAGAGGAGCGCCGCGCCA
>NZ_JACHYN010000050.1 GCF_014192915.1 Azospirillum sp. OGB3
CCCCAGCAGGTCCTCGACCGCGACACCGGACATGGCGACCTCCCAAAGCCTGTTCAACAGACGGAGGGCTGTCCCATCGCAACTGTAATGCTAGGAGCCATCGCGGGCGACGCCGTGTCCTACAGCCTGGGACGCTGGCTGGGGCCGACGGTGGTGTACCGGCGGCCCCTGTCCCGATACCGGGCGGAGGTGGCGAAATCGCGCCTGTTCTTCCGCCGGTACGGCTTCGCCGCGGTGTTCATCGGGCGGTTTCTCGGTCCCCTGCGCTCGATCGTCCCGCTGGTGGCCGGGATGATGAGGATGAACGGTCGCCGGTTCCAGTTCGCCAATGTCGCGTCCGCCGCCCTATGGGCGCCTGCCATGCTCGCGCCGGGATGGCTGGCGTCGGCCGGCGTCGGCAGCATCGCCTCCGATACGGGCGGCTTCGGCGGGCTCATGATGGCCGTCCTCGCCGGCAGCATCGCTCTGACGGCCCTAATCGTCTGGTTCCTGGGACCGCGGCGGCGACCGAGCCGCCGGTATCGATAAGCCGCGCGACGCTGGATCGGCGGGGCCGCCTCACCCCGGCGTGACGCCGTTGAGCAGGTGATAGCCGCGGATCACCTGGCTGTCGTCCATCGCACCCTCGCCGCGCCCGGAGGCGTAGAAGAACATCTGGTGGGCGATGGCGGCCAGCAGCAGGGCGGCCTTGGCGCCGCGACCGGCTCTGTTGCAAAGTATGCCGGCAATCGCGAGATGATGGATATGGGCATTACCGCCAACGCTATGTGTCCTTGGAGTTCGAGTTGCTGACTGTGAGCCTCCTCCGGATCGGTGGACACCTTTGTTAAGCTCCCGTTGGGAGCGGAGAGGTGGACATGACAACGACACGGCGCTTTTTCACGGACGAGTTCAAGCGAGAGGCCGTGGGCCTGCTGGAAAGCAGTGGCCGGCCCCTGGAACACGTCGCCAAGGAGTTGGGTATCCAGCCGTCGATGCTGCGCACCTGGCGGCGGCGCGTATCCGGGCCAGCGGGGCCGGCGCAGTTCCCCACCAAGCAGGCGCCGGCCCCGTTGGCCGCCGGCGATCAGTCAGCGGAGATCGCGCGCTTGAAGCGCGAACTGGATCGTGTCCGCATGGAACGAGACATACTAAAAAAACTGTGAGCATTTTCTCGAAGCCTCTGAAATGAGGTTCCGGATTATTGAGAACTGCCGCGACGAATACCCGGTTCGAGTGCTCTGCGACGCCCTCGGCGTGTCGTCTTCTGGCTATTATGCTTGGCGCACGCGACCGGAGAGCCCGCTCAAGGCGGCGAACCGGCAGTTGCTCGATGACATCCGGCGACTTCACGCCGATCACCGCGAGCGCTACGGAGCCCCGCGCATTCATGCCGCCCTGCGGGCACAGGGCCGGACCGTCAGCCGGGGGCGCGTCGAACGCCTCATGCACCGTCATGGCCTTCGGGCTCAGCGCCCCCGGGCCTTTCGGGTCTGCACCACCGACAGCCGCCACGCCCTGCCGATCGCCCCCAACCTCCTGGACCGCAACTTCGCTCCAACCGCTCCGAACAAGGTCTGGCTCACCGACATCACTTACGTGCCGACCGACGAGGGCTGGCTGTACGTGGCGGTGGTCCTCGACCTGTTCAGCCGCAAGGCGGTCGGCTGGGCCATGCGCGATCACCTGCGCACCGAATTGCCGCTGGCGGCGCTCACCATGGCCCTCCAGCGCCAGCGGCCCGCCCCCGGCCTTCTGCACCATTCCGACCGCGGTTGCCAATACGCCTCGGCGGACTACCGCAAGGCTTTGAAAAACCATGACATCACCCAGTCGATGAGCCGTAAGGGGAACTGCTGGGACAACGCACCAATGGAAAGCTTCTTCGGAAGCCTGAAATCGGAACTCGTCCACCATCACCGGTACGCGACACGCGAGAATGCCAAGCGCGACCTGTTCGCTTACATCGAAGGCTACTACAATCGCCAACGCCTCCACTCGGCAATCGGCTATAGAACACCTGAGCAGGCCGAACTTCAGGCCGCATAACCCGGTGTCCATCGTTCCGGGGGAAGCTCAGGATCGACAGCCGCCCGATCTTCGAGCACAGCCCCTCGAACGCCGGCGACATCACCTTCAGTGCCTCGTCCACGATGGTCCGCATCGGCCGCAAGGGGTGAGCGGGCGGAACCCGCGCCTCACAGGTCACGTAGCTGAACAGACCCTCGCTGCGTTCGTCCGAGCCCCGCATCCTTCCCGGTTCCGTTGCAAAGTTTGCTGGCGGACGGAGATCGGGTAAAACCCAGCCGCTATCGGCGGCTGGGGTGACACGGTGATGCGCAGCGGGAAGAGCCCATTCAAGGGGCGACAGTTCACGACGGCGGTGATCCTGTGGGCGGTGCGCTGGTACTTCCAGTTCCTGATCCGCGCCAAGCGCGTGCGCCCGCCGCCCGGCGCTTCTTCCGCAAGGCGCTGAAGCAGGCGTCCACGGTGAACCCGCGCTCCCTCACTGTGGACAAGAACGCCACGTATCCGAGTGCGGCCAAAGCGATGAAGAAGGACGGTGAGCTGTGGCGGTTCACTAAGCTCCGACCAATCAAGTACCTCAACAATATCGTTGAACAGGATCACCGCCGCATAACGCTTGGTGCGGCCGGGGCTCGGCTTCAAGAGCTTCCACACCGCGCGCCGAACCATCGCCGGCTACGAGATCCTGGCGATGGTGCGCAAGGAGCAGGTCGCCGCCATGCCCGCCAACGACATGCCCGCCCAGGCGACCTTCATCGCCAGCCTGTTCGGTGTTGCCGCCTGAAGGTGTCGATACCGCGGCTCACCGCATCCGCCGTCAAAATTTGCAACGGAGCCCGATGATGCGGCATGAACGGTGTTCTGACAGTAAGGGAGGAATCACCATGAAGCCCCAGCGGTCCGCACCCCTGTCCTTGTCACCCTTCGCACGCCCCGACGGGTCCTGCCTCGGTCGCCTTCCGGACGAGCACGTGCCTGCCGCGCCGGCGGAACCCGAGGACAACCCCGCCCCGCCCACCGAGCCGATGAATCCGGCTTGATGCGGTTCGGAACACCGGCGCACGTTGGCCGCGACCGATCTGCCGCTGAACCTGCCGCTGAATGCCCGTCCTAAACCTGCGGCGATGATGCGCGTTCATTCGGGCCGCCAAGCGCCTCTTCCCCACAACGGTAAGCCCGTGCAAGGGAGACGTCCTGTGCCGGCGTGAGCACGGCGTCAACGGCACTGAGCAGTGCGGTCTCTTCCTTTTGAATGTGCAGGACGAGGCCCTCGATCAATTGCTGCCCGAAATGGCGGAAGACCAGCCAGCTTTCCTCATCGAACCCCTCACGCAGAGCCAGGGCACACAGCCGGGAGATGCGGCGGACGAGCGGGCGCAGGGCTTCGTGGTCGGTCGAGAGGTCGGCCGTCATCTCGTAAGCGCCAGCGGCGGCAATGGGCGGGAAGAGCCACTGCTCTTCCAGGAGGAAATGCCGTTCAAGGTCCTGGCCCAACTCCTTGCCAAGGGTGGCGAGCAGAACGCGACCGTCCACGTCCAGATGTGGGATGTCGTCTTCCGTGGTGCGCTCCAGGTAGGCTTCGAACGCGTTCAGAAGGTCGATGGTCCGGTGATGATCATCGTGCAGGAGTTGGCCGGTCTTGCTGTCGGTGTGCATGTCCGAAGTCTTTTGAAAGGGGGTCACGCGTCGGGTCGGCCATTCCAAGCGGCAAGCCTGACCAGTCGAGGATCGTCGGCGTGGTCCACCAGCATGCGTCGGACCCGCTCCTGCCACAGGATGCGGAACTGTGCCGCTTCGTCCGGGGATGCCGCGTGGGACAACAGGCGCTGCAGAAGGCCGGGCATCGCCGGATCGACCGGCACGACGCCGCTGTCGAGCGTCGCTTGCACGCCCGCTCCCGTGTCCATGCGGACGAAGGCCATCGTCCCTTGAATGCCGACCCCGAAGGACAGGAGGTTCCGGCGGTCGAAGCGTTTAGCGATGCCTTTGAAGCCGGTGCTCTCCGTCGCTCCGGTCAGCAGCGTGGCGACGCTTGCCATCACACCGGCCACACCTTCGGCGGCGGCCTCGCGAACAGACACCGCAACGGCCCCGCGCTCGGGCACCTCATCGGGATACAGACGCTCCAGTGACCGTACGGTCATCAGGTAAGCGCCCGCGACGGTCGGGCAGGAATGGCCGGCCAGCCGCACCGCATCGGCATAGCCATACTCAAGCAGGCCGTCCTCGGCCGCGCCGAGGAACGCGCTGAGCGGATCGCACACGACGAGCCGCGGCGCCGCATCATAAAAGGATGGAAAGGTCATAACCGGATCATGCCACGATGATGCGCGGGCCTCTTTGTCCTCGCGCAAACGGCACGGCCAAGCACCGGTGGCAAGCGGGAAATGCCCAACAGAGGAAGGCAGGGTCTCGCCCCCCACCCTCCCCCTGCGCATCCCACCGGGGTGGGATCAATGCTTCATCTCGCCGAGCTGTTTGCGGGAGTCGCCGCTCTTGTCGAGGATGACACTGTCGTCCGCCTTGCCATCGACTTCCAGAATGCCGATGAGCCCCTTGGTGGCGCGGCTCAGAGCGTGATCGACCAAGGCGTACTTGC
>NZ_JACHYN010000051.1 GCF_014192915.1 Azospirillum sp. OGB3
CAACGTCCCGATGTTCTCGCCAGATAGTCCCATCCGCAACGGGTCTCCTTAGCTGCGGTCGTAAGCTGCTAGTGCTACCGGCAGAGCCTGAATCACGGCGTTGCCGCCGCGGGAAGACCCGCCAGCACGGCACTGACGACCTCATCACGCGTGGCGCCCAAACGCTTGGCGTCGGCGACATGGAAAGGCAGACCGCTCTCGAGACGGGCGGCGGCCAGAATTCCGATGTAGACGAGCACAGCGGTTTTGGCGTCCAGGGCGGAGGCCACTCCCAGCTTTTTCACCGCTTCGAGCCACGCCTGCTGGTGGGCCGGTGCTTCTTTCATGAACGTTTGGAAGGCATTGCTTACTTGTGGCGTGTCGGTCATCGGCTCATTCCGCTCTGGTCGTAGGCTCCTTTGGGATTCCTGCTGGTCAGTGCCCGCGACACAATGATCTAGATGTTTAGTCACTGGGTGTTTACTTGCCTACCATGACACCCCGGGGGCACTGCACGAAAGTGCGCAAATTGTCCGAGATATGAGAGCGCGGGATGTACGTGGACGCAGCCACGCTCCAGCACTCCTTTCTCGCCCTTTCGCGACAGCGCTCAGCACGTCTTGTCACCTTCTGCCCAGCGCTGGACCTGGGCAAAGTCAGCTTTCAGCCTTTGTCCTTCTACGCTGACTTCGCTGCCACGCGGCGTATTGCGGATCGTTAGATATCCGATTCTCAGGGGGCTGGTACTATCGATAACGAGATCCTTTGTATCGTCCGGTAGCTCCCGAATCTCCATCGGCCCCTGATCCAAGAAATCTTTCCGGCATACGGTGATCATGGTCTTAAGACGAAGAGCAATGAGGGTTGGCTCATCCGCCACCATGAACCATGGCGGTCTGGGATGGATAAGAGGCATTCCAGGATCTATTCGCGGTGGCTCTGCACAAGCGGACAGCGCTAAAGCTGTAAATACGGGAAGGGCCAGATGGAATTTTGAGCGTACATGTTTGGCAGCACCGACGACAAAATCAATCATTACACGCCCTTTCACGACACCGGCCAGCAAGGGACGGCTACCAGTTTCGGGCGAGGGTATTCAAACCCTACCCAGCGCTCTTGGCGCAATTCAGCCTGGACGACCATCCCGGCTTCGGTCGCTTCCATGACCGCCTTGTTGAAAGCCTCTGCCGCCTCACGAACAGCAGCCGACAACGGATGCTCTGTTTCCATTTTCGCCTTTTCGCGACAGCGCCAGGGCGGGCGAACTTACCGATTTCGCAACAGTGATCCTGCTGATCGCTGCCGAAGGGCTTTCCGAAAGATTGAGATCTTAACTCTCTAGTAGTCACTTGTTAAATGCCTTTCAGTATCCTTATTTCTTGAACATGCCAAGCAATATTTCGTTATTTTTTACTGTACCGATCTTTTTTCTCAATCAATCGCACGCAAGCATGAATTGTCGCTAAATAATAATAGAATATCCAACTGTACCATATTGGCTTATCGTAATCAGTTTGTTGCTTATCATCATGATGTCTGATACCAAATTTATTGGCAATTTCAAATAATGCTGCTTCATCTTTTTTCGCTAAAACCTCTTTTATTTTTGGTCTCAAATATTCTAGAACGTCAGCGAGATCTCTTACCGCATCTCGCCTATCTTCAATGGATGAACGGGAGCGGCGAAACTTTAGTTGCGCCGCGGTTACACGAGCAGCAACGTTATCCGGATCCACACTTGGTAAAGGTGCCTCGAAGAGACCATGAAGGCCAGAGTCGGCCAATATTAATACCTCACCATCGGTAGATAGTTCATAACCCTTATCATAAATATTAAGAATTTTATTAATTTTTTCCCTAAAGTCTTTTCTCCCTGGCTCACGATCAAAAGTTTGGCAATGCCATCCGCAATCACCGTAACTATGATACGTGCGCTCCACTGGCTTAGAGCAGTGATCATAAAGAAACTCTATTATGTCAAATAAATCATCTTCTGAATAACTATTAATATGATCAAACACAGGAAACAAATTCCTTTTTCTTACTTCAATTAATATTATTGACCCAACATCACGCCCTAATTTTCCAGGGACAAAATCTTCATCTACGCACTCAAACCCCAAATACTCCTGAAAATATCCCTCATATTCCATGTCAGAATAAAAACTCTTGAATATATCAAGTATAGACTTTAGATCTAGACCAGATGACATAGGGTTTCTGCCCGTTCTAACTGAATAATATGCCTTTGATTTAACGCTACTTGATGAAGTATTATCAAAATATGACGGAGCAACCGCTCTTATATCAATCCCTAATTCAATTGCTATTTTGACTAATTTCTCCACAGACACTCCTTGAAGAGCTGTTTTTGAGTAGACCCATTTGCTATTTACAGTCACATCTTTAGGATGATTGATTCCGTATTCCGACAAAAAGGTATTGATTTCAGAGTAGGTATATTTTGCCTGTAATTCGCGCCCAATTTTATCAATCAAGGCCATTTTCTCAGATACTAGCACTTCAATTTCCTCCCTCTCACGCCTTTAAAGTCCGTTTCCGTTGGAAATCGCGAAGTGCCCTATAGAGGGTGCCTCGGTGAACACCAAACTGGTCCGCAACCTGCTGGCCGGTGGTGGAAGGATCAGCCATGAGTACATCAGCCAGGGCCAATTGCTTATCGGTTAGCTTCGCCGGCCGACCACCGCGCCGCCCCTTCTCACGGGCGACCGCCATGCCGGCCTTGGTCCGCTCGCTGATCAGGTTCCTCTCGAACTCGGCCATGGCCGCGATCACAGTGTAGACCAACTTACCAGCCGCATTGCTGGTATCGATGTGCTCGGTAAGAGATCGCAGCCCCACCCCGGCCGCCTGAAGGCGGTCACCGATGGACAGCAACTCGGCTGTGCTGCGCGCCAGCCGGTCAAGGCGCCACACCACCAACACGTCACCCGGCCGGCATGCCTTCAAGGCGCCGGCCAGCCCCGGTCGATCCGACCGCAACCCACTGGCCTTGTCCGACCACACGTCATCGGGCCGCACCCCAGCGGCGGACAGGGCCGCCATCTGGAGATCCAACTTCTGGTCTTCGGTGGACACTCGCGCGTAGCCAATCTGGTGGGGCGCGGCGTCTATCTGTCGTGATTTCTCCATGCCCTTTCACGACAACATAACGCGACAAGTTTTGCAACGGCCCAATCCCGCATGCCGCGGTCAGCAACTACATGTCGCAAAAACGCCGGTTCCGGCACAGGTCGCCCAATGACGCGATGGCGACAACCCGCGCCAGCCAATGCTTCTACAAAGCTACGGCAACGGCTAAGCTACCACCCTAACGGGAGGCCCAGCATGCGCACCATCACCATTATCCTCGCTCTCGCCGTCTCCGTGGGGCTCGCCGCATGCGGCGACCTCGACGGCGGCCCACGCCTTGTCGGAGAAAGGGACGGCAAGGTCCTCTGGAATCTCTCAGGCGCCACCTGCAATCAGCCTGGGTGCATCGAGCGGGACGCCACCAAGTACGCCAACTACTTCTGCAAGGCCGACAGCGACAGCTCCGCCAGCATCATCAGCACCAAGGAAATCCCCGGCCCCCCTGGCACGCTGGCAACCCACTGGACCGCGCTCTACACCTGCACCAAGTAGAACGTCTGATTGCGGCACGCCGTCGCGATGGGGGCTCGTTTGCGCGTCAGGCCGCGTTGAGGGTAGGGATGGTGGCCAGTTCGTCCTCCAACTCGGTGGCGAGGCGGGCCAGATCATAGCGGGCCTGGAGGTTGACCCAAAGATCCGGCCCGTTGCCGCACAGCTTGCCCAGGCGCAGCGCCATAGCCGGGGTCACCGGCGCCTCTTCACGCAGGATGGCGTGCAGAGTCTGACGGGAGACCTTCAGCAGCTTGGCGACGTCAGACACCGGACGGTCGAGCGCC
>NZ_JACHYN010000052.1 GCF_014192915.1 Azospirillum sp. OGB3
CCGGCCCAGTCCTGGCGGTCGTAGCGGATCTTCCCCATGCCGAGCTGACGGCCGAGCGCGTCGGCGATCAGGGGGTTCGGTTCAACCAGGACAGCACGCATGGGGTTCTCCGCAACATCGGACCGGCGAGGGCGATTATTTTGCTTTTTAGGAAAAGTCTTTTTCGCGCCTGCAAACGTCATTCAAAAAACCAATCGAAATCCGTACTGTCAATCGTTGGTGTTAATACCTTGGCGAGAGCCGGGAGTCGGCGTTAAAGCTGTTTTAAAACCCGTTAATAGACCTGGTTTTGGAAAATTTACCGACGAAATCCATGAAAACACGAGACGAATTCTCGGCACTGCTTTTGCCGAGCCGTCTCCCGGTCCCGGCCTATGGAAAAAAGGTTTCTGTGCGCAGGGCGCGGGACGCGCTACTGTGACGGCGCAGGCCCGACTGTCAGGATAAGCCGCGATGACCGAGATGATGCCGCTCACCAACGCCGAGGATGCGCCGCCTCCGCCCGCGGCACCGGCCAAGCGGGCCACCCGTCCGCGCGCGCCAAAGGCATCACTGGGGGCGCCGTCGGAGGAAACCACGCAACTCCTGCGCGTCTATGGGGATCAGGTCGCCACGCTCGGTGAACAGATCGCCAAGGCGGAGGCCGCGGCGGACAGCGAACGGGCGGAGCGGCTGCGGGTCATCGCCGAACACGCCTCCGAGCGCGAACGCTGGCGCGAGGCCATCGGGCAGGTCGAGCGGGCGCGCTCCGGGGAGGTCGGGACCCTCCAGGGCGACCGCGAGGCCGAGCGCGACCGCATCAACCAGCTCGTCGAGACGCTGATCACGGAGACCTCGACGCGCGAGCAGGGCATGGCCCGCGCGCTTCAGGACGCGGAGGACCGTCTGTCCGCGGTGAACGCGGAGATCGCCGCCCTGCGCTTGTCCCACGCGGTGGCGCTGGACCGTCTCCAGGCCGACCGCGAGGCCGAGCGCAAGCGCATCGGCGACCTCGTGGAACGGCTGATCGCCGACACGGAGGCGCGGGAGCGCGGCTTCCGCCAGCGCATCGAGGCGGCGGAGCGCCGCAGCGAGGAGGCGCAGGCGGCGTTGGAGCAGGAGCGCCGGACCGGCGCGGAGCTGGAGAAGCGGCTGGAGCGGCTGACCGGCACGCTGGACGGCCTGCGCCGCGACCGCGAGGCCGAGGTCGCCGCCTACGAGGCGATGCGCGACCAATGCCGCATTCTGGTGACCGAACTGGCGCGGCGGCAGCGCCCCTGGTGGCGCCGCCTGTTCCGGCGCTGACCTTTATTCGTCTTCCTTTTCATCGCCGCCGCGGAAGGGCGCGGTCGCCACATGAGCCGTGGCCGACACCACGTCGCCGGCGACGCTGACCGCGGACCCGGCAACACTGGCCGCGGTGTCCACCGTGGCGACCACAACGCCGCAACCGGCCAGAAGCAGGGCGGCCGGGAAGAGCAGGACGGCGGCGGGCAAGCCGGAGCGGAAGAGGCCGGAGCGGGACAGGGTGGGGCGGGGCATGGTCTTCGGCCTTCGAAAGGGTGATGCCGCTCCACTATGCCCCGGACGCGCGATGGCGCGCCTGTGACCAAACGGCGGCGCTCATGCTGGCACGCCGCCGTATCGCCGCCAAGCGGGTCCTGCTTAAGGCAGCCTCTTGAAGACCATGCGCCGCATCGGCTGGTCGAAGGCGGTCATCCCCTCCGCGTCGATCCGCCCGCTGGCGGCGAAGCGGCGGCGGACCTCGGCTTCCACCGGGGGCAGGCGCTCGCGCCGCGCCGGGTCCACGGCCGTGACGTGGGTCAGGTAATGATCGGCGTCGCGGTAGCGCACCACGGTGCCGTAGACCGTCTCGTCCACCGCCTGCAGCGGCAGCGGCGGGTGCTTCAGCGTGTCGTAGGCGGCGGCGCGCACCTCCGTCTCGTCCTCGATGGGCAGGATGACCTCGAAGTAGGCGCCCTCGGCGATCGGCTCCACCACCACCAGCGTGCCACCGGGCTTCAGAACCCGCGCCGCCTCGGCCATCGCGTCGGCCATCACAGCCAGCGGCAGATGGTGGAAGCTGTTGGAGTAGACAATGGCGTCCGCCGACGCGTCCTCCAGCGGCAGCGCCTCCCCCTTGCCGACGCGGTAGTCGGCGCCGGCCACCGGGTCCGCCTTGCGGGCGCGGGCGAGCTGGCCCTCGCTGATCTCGATGCCGATGGCCCGGGCGCCGAGCCCCGCGAAATGGCGGGTCAGCGACCCGTCGCCGCAGCCGACATCCACCACGGTCCGGTCCCGTGGGTCCAGAATCTCGGCCAGGGCGTCCTTCAAGGTCATCGTCGTCATGGTGCGTTTCCGTTTTTCTTGATGGTTGGCAGCTGTTGGGGTGGGTCAGGGCGCGGCGTTCAGCGTGCGCCGGAAGTAGTCGAGGACCTCGTCGTTCAGCCGCGCGTGGAAGGCGGCGCGGTCGAAGCCCGGCGGGTCCTGCACCATTGCGCCGAAGCGGGCGGCGGCGCTGGCCGGGACCGGCGTGAGGAAGGCGTAGTGCCCGGCGCCGGGAACGAGGTCGTATTCGGGCGGCCGGGGCAACAGGCCGCGCACCCGCGCCACCTGGAGGGCGCCGCCCTCGTCGCCCTTCTCCGCCTCGTACAGCCGGACCGGGACGGTGACGCGGGACAGCGCGCCGTCCCCGAACAGCGCACCGACCGGGTCCATCAGCAGCAGCGACCGGATGCGCGGATCGGTGGCGGCCTCCAGCCGCTTCGGCGAGGCTGCGGCGGCGGTCTTGGCGCCCGCCGGGCAGAGGGTCCGGTCATCGGGATGGGTGGCGCAGATCTGAGCGAGCCGCCCCGGATCGGCCACCCCGCCCGCCGCCGCCAGCGCCGCATGGCCGCCGGCCGCGTAGCCGAGCACGCCGATGCGCTGCCGGTCCACCCGGAAGCCCATGGGCGAGGAGTCCAGCACGGCGTCCAGCGCCGCGCGGAGCTGCAGCGGCAATTCCGGCCACAGCGGGACGGTGCCGATCCGGTCGCCCTTGCCGGCCCTCGGGTCCGCGCCCGGTTCCGTGCCGCCGAGATGGGTCACGATGGCGGTCATCATCCCGCGGCGCGCCAGGAACAGGGCAACGCTGACCATCGCCAGACCGTTGCGCGACGGTCCCTGGGTCATCATCACCAACGGTGCGGAATCCAGCGCCGGCCCGCCTTCCGGGGCGACGTTCAGGTGATAGGGTCCCCGGCGGATCGGCTGGACCTGGTCGCGCGTCGGGTACAGCAGCAGGATCGGCACCGTCTTGCCCGTGCCCGGATCGGCGTAGGCGATCTGCGACACCGCGGCCCGGAATTGGGCCGGCGTTTCCCCCCGCGCAGGCAGGGCCGCCGGAAGCAGCCCGGTCATCAGAAAAGCCAGAACCCACCGCCGTGTCCGTCGACCCATCGCAACTCCTCCGGCATCACGTCACGAAACCTTCCCCGCCGGGGGAGTGTGGCCGTCTTGCCGGTCGAACGGCAAGCACGGTGTTTCCTGCCTGAACAGTGAGGTCCGCAAATCATGGCGCCTTGCCAAGGAACGGGCCGCCCTGTACCACGGCGGTGCGCCCCGCCAACCGCCAAGGCACAGGTCGGCCCGTTCCATGTTCGACAGCTTCCTTCTCGCCTTCACGGCGCTGTTCTCGATCGTCAACCCCATCGCCATGGGGTTCCGTCAGGTGTCGCGCCACGCCTGATCTGACGATGCAGGGGCCCCGGAGGCGGACAGCGTGAATTACGCGACAGCAAGCATGTCGCGCAG
>NZ_JACHYN010000053.1 GCF_014192915.1 Azospirillum sp. OGB3
CATGGCGCGGCGCTCCTCTATGGGATCAACCTAAAAATCCGATTTAACAATGCCATGACGGCGGCTGCCCATCAACCCGATTTTCCGGAGAGCCCATTTATCGTGATATCTCGCCCTCAACATCCTTCGCGCCGCGGTCAACCGAAACACCCTCCGTTTTCGGGGGCGCACCGGCCGCTGCCCCATTTCCCAGCGACCGGGCCAGTTCGCTCAGGACACGGCGCTCTTCGGGCCGCAGCTGGCGGGCGAGAAGCAGAAGCTCGCGTTCATGATCGTCCAACCAGGGGAGAAACAACGCCAATGGCGCCACCGGTGCGGTGTGCCCACCCAGAGCCGAAGGGAGCCCGTCGCCACCGAGGGCACGCTGCCCCAGGCGAGCGTGGCCACCATCCTGCTCTGTGCTGGATGCACGCTCTACCGTCATCCAGGCTTCCCGGCACCCGGCACACACACGCTTCCGGCGGATGGTATTGTCGGCCTGCGTCTTGGTCTCCGTCACCCCGTTGAGTGTACTGCCGCAGAACGGACACGCCATTGCACTGGGCTTTGATCGTCCGCTTATCTTGGCGATGGTCGTATTTCTGCCAGCGGCCATAGGTGGCTCCCGCGTCTACTCACGGGCTGGCAGAGTAGCGGTTCGCCCGCCGCCCCGTCCCATTCGAAAGGCAGCAATTATCGTCACCTTTCGCGGGCACGCCGCTCGGACATCGTGCGCTGGGGGTTTATGGCAGTCTTCTCTCACTCTCTCGGGCTGGCGGGGAAGGGCGCGTAACCCGAAGTCACGCGCCCTAGCTGGATCAAGCGGCTTCATCGTCCGCGTCGGCCACCGGGCTGTTGGCCCCTTCCTCGGCCTCGGCCCCGAAGGCCATGCCGGGGGGCAGCCAATCCCTGATCCCCGCCACCATGCCCTGCGGGATCGGGCCATCAGCATCGGCGGCGACCGGCCCAAGCTCCGAAAGCATGATGGTGTCGGGCGACCCGAACCAGCGGTCGAGGATGGTGACCATCGGGGCCTTCTTCATGGGCGCGAGCGTCTGCACGCCTTTGCCGACTATCGCCACGTTGTCCAGCACGAAGGCTTTGCTCACGCGGCTCCAGAATTCCGCGCCGGTCGGACGCCAAGTGCGAGCGGGGTCGCAAGCGATCTGGCTGCCGATGTGCTCGACCACGTCGTCCCGAACGCCGCCATGCTCGGACAGGCTGATGCTGATCGTCTGGGCGAACATTGCGGCCAGAAGCGCATCCTTATCCTCGTCGGAGAGGCCGTGGATCGCTTGGAACAGGCGCAACGCGTTCTGGCTGCCGTAACCCTTTTCCGGCTCGATTGTCGCGGCGAAGCCGTCGAGCAGTCTGGCGAGCGCCAAACCAGCGGGCGTTTCGCCCATCTTCGTCACACTGGCCGACAGGCGCTCGTAGTGACCGGAGAGGTTCGACGACGCGGCCATGCTGCTGCGCATGGAGAACTTCACCCACAGCGTATAGAGCAGGTAGCTTTTCGCGTACTGCGGTTCCTGCGCGAGGGCCAACTGGAAGGCTTGGGTCCGGTGAGCCTCTAGGTCCGTGACCAGAGCCGCCGTGTATGGGCCTCGCGCTGGCTTGCTGGCGCTGCTGTCGAGGCCGGTTCGCGCGGGGCTACCGGTGGATGGGGCAGCCGGGTCCTCGCCTTCGCTGGCCGTGTCCACGGCAATGTAGCCCTTGCGCAGATCAAAGTCGCCGTCGTTACTAATAAGCACGAACACCCCGGCCTTGGCCTTCAGTTCGGCGCTGTAGGTCTGCCCTTTCAACGCATCAATCTTGGCGATCTGGCGCTTGAGTTCGGCCATGCGGTCGAGGTCCTCCTGCGGGATCGTGGGCTCATCCTCCTCCTCTTCGCCCTCGTCGTCGAAACCGCCTTCGTCCTCGCTGTCGTCGAACTCCATCGTCCCGACATACCCACCCGGCTCGTCACCCTCGTCCTCGTCGTCCTCCGGCTCCGGAACATCCTCCAGGGATGCGGGGCCTCCGGGCCTGCCCACGGTTCGTTCCGGGTGATAGCGGGAGAGGATCTCGTTGTGCGCAACGACCAGGGCCATCCGCTCGTCTTCCTGATCCGCCGTGAGCTGCCGTTCCTCGTCCGGGCGAACGTTACGCATCGCCGCGAACGCAGCATGGTCGTACTCCAGCATCGGCTTTGCCCATGCCCAGCCTTCCTCGGACACCAGCCGGTCGCACTCGTGCCGCAGCTTCTCGGTGGCAACCTCCAAAACGGCGGTGCGGTCGTTCAGATAGGACCCATCTTCCTTGAACAGGTCCTCGGTGACCGGTAGGCCCTTCGCCACGTACTCGGCGCGCACAAAGGTCCCGAGCTTGGAATTCACCGGCACCCGCTCCTGCGCCAGCTCTTTCCGGATGTGGTAGGGGTGCAGCGAGTGAGACCGCCGCAGCGCGTCGTAGACACGCTCCTGGATAGCGTGATCGTCGGACAGGGTGAACGCTTCGCACACATCCTTGTCGATTTTGCCGTCACGGAACAGGTCGAGCAGGCGCGGGCTGAGCCGACCCAGTTTCATCCGCTGCCGAACCGCTCGTACCGAAATGCCGAAGCGGCTGGCGAGTTCCTCGTCCGTCTTGCCCTGATCGATCTGCGCGGCAAAGGCGCGGAATTCGTCAACCGGGTGCATCTGAACGCGCTGAACGTTCTCAGCAAGGCTGTTTTCTTCCGCATCAGACACATCATCGACGCGGCACGGGACGCCATAGTCATCGTCGATCATGCCTTTGGAGTGGAGAAGACTCAAAGCGGCGTAACGGCGACCGCCACCGACCACAGCGAAAGTGCCGCCGTCGCTGGGAATGACGATCAGGTTCTGGAGGATGCCACGCGCCGCAATGTCGCTCGCCATGGCATCCACGTCAGCCAAGGGATGGGTCTTGCGAACATTCAGGTCAGACCGACGAAGTTTAGAAAACGCAATCACCTGAAGCATGATGAACTTTCCTGTTTGAAGTGCGTTGGGGAACGCGATGCACAGGCATCATGTCGTACAGGGCGCATGTTGAGCAAGAAGAAACTCACGCAGCGATCAATATTTTTCCTTGTCCATCATAGACTTACGGCAAACCATCTGCCGTCTTACCTCAACGCCGCGCCCTTCAGCGTCCATAACGAATAAAGAGGGCGACGCAGCCTTCGCTCCGTCGCCCCTTCAATGTCCTGCACCAACCCCGTTTGATCCTGGACAGGATCACCCCGGCGCAATGGAGATTGCCGCTCCCCGTATCAACCCATCAATCTCCAGGGGATAGGTCCCGACCAACGGGTAGACCTCCTGATCAAACCCGACGACAATCGTTCCGTTCAGCCGCGCGATGCGCAACATGGTCGAACCGGGCTTTCCATCGGCGCGTTCAATCTCGACATTGGTGGTTTCCCCCTCGGCCAAAATGAAGGCTTCCGGCAGCGCCGGTCGCCAATCGCGCTTGGTTCTGACGGCTCTCCGGAAAATCGGGTTGATGGGCAGCCGCCGTCATGGCATTGTTAAATCGGATTTTTAGGTTGATCCCATAGAGGAGCGCCGCGCCATG
>NZ_JACHYN010000054.1 GCF_014192915.1 Azospirillum sp. OGB3
CCTTCCCTAGGGAACAACCGCGGGGTGGAGCAGCCCGGTAGCTCGTCAGGCTCATAACCTGAAGGTCGCAGGTTCAAATCCTGCCCCCGCAACCACCGACAGTTGACAGCCCGCCTCCCACGAGGCGGGCTGTCGGCGTTTCGGGTCCGCTTCGGCGCACGCCTCCAGGATCGCCAGCAGGTCGCCATGAAGCTGCGCCTCCAGCCCAGCGCCCGAGGGGCAGGGAGACAGCACGACACGGTCGACCATGGACCGGATCATCTCCATCGCGGCCATCCCCTCGTCACCGTCGCCGAGCACGGATTCCAGCTCCGCGATCTTCCGCCGGTACAGCTCCGGCAGGTTGGCCGGCAGCAGCATCTCCGGCGCTTCCGTCCCCAGGGTGCCGATCTCGGTGGCGAGCGCGGCACGCTCGGCCTCCAGGGCGGACAGCCGCTCCTTCAGGGACGGGCTGTACATCCCGTTCTCCACCGCCTTCAGGATCGACGCGATCTTCCGGTCAACCTCGGCGAGGGCGCGCTCCCGATCCCCGCGCCGGTTCCGCGCCTCGGCCTGTTCACGCCGTTGCGCCACGACCATCTCCTCAATGAAGGCGGCGACCACGTCGGCACCGAGCAGGCGCTCCTTCAGCCCGGCAAGGACACGGCCCTCGATCGCTTGTCGGCTGATGGTGCGGTCGTTCGGGCAGGTGCCGGAATTCCGGTGGCCGGCGCAGCCGTAGCGGTCCTTGCCCATGATGGTGTAGCGGCCGCCGCAGACGCCGCACACCAGCACGCCGGACAGAAGGAAGCGCCGCCGATGCACGCGGTTCAGAGCGTTGCCCTGTTCATCCCGACCGATCTCGGTGGCAACCGTCTCCTGTCGCACCTTGACGCGGTTCCACAGAACGTCGTCGATGATGCGCAGCTCGGGGACTTCAACAATCTCCCGCTTTTCCCGAGGGTTGATGCGGGCGACGCGCTTGCCGGTGCCCGGATCCTTGACGAACTCGCAACGTCCCCATTCCAGAACGCCGGCATAATTGGCGTTGTTGAGGATACCGGTTCCGCGGGCGACCTGTCCGCGGATCGTGGTATCGACCCATTTCCTCCCCCTGGGACCTGGAACGTTCTCATCGTTCAACAGGCGGGCGATGGCGCGGGGACTCATGCCGTCGGCGTACAACGTGAAGATGCGGCGGACAACGGCAGCTTCGTCCGCATTGATGCGGCGATACCCGCCACCTGCCTTGTCGCCGTCGACGACGTCGTATCCATAGGCTTTGCCTCCGGGAATACGTCCCTCCTTGGCGAGGCCGAGATGGCTGCGTCGGGTCTTCTGGCCGATCTCCTTGAGCTGCACCTGTGCCATCATGCCCATGATGGCGACGTGGATCGTGGTGATCTCGCCGACGTGCGGCGTGTACAGCTTCACATTGTAGAAGCTAAGGCGGTCGTAAAGATCGGAGGTGTCCGCCAATCGTCGACCCAGACGGTCGACGGCTTCGGACACCACGACATCGAAGCGGCGGCGCCCGGCGTCATCCACCAGCTTCAGAAAGCCCGGGCGGTGCCGGGAGGCGCCGCTGATCGCCGCGTCCGTGTAGGTATCGACAACCTCCCAGCCCTGCTGGACGGCGTAACGCCGGCACAGCTCGATCTGGTCGGCGATCGATTCCTGGCGCTGCTTGTCGGTCGAGTAGCGGGCGTAGATCACGGCACGGAGTCGGGGGTGGTGGAGGACGGTCATCGCAGGGCCTTCAGGGAGAACGCGATCAGGGCGGCGAGAAGAACAAGGGCGAGGCCGGCAGCGAACGTCATGAAGCCGGCCTGGGACGGCCGCCGGCGCATCTCATGGCGCGCCAGAATGCGGGCCAATCCGAGCAGCTTCTCGAGCGGAACGGTCCGCGGCTCCTGCTGGGGCGGCTGGACAGCGGGCGCCGTCGTCGCGGCGGTGGAGTCGGTGGTGTGGGGCCCGGGTGGAAAGTCCATGGTGGGAGCGGCCATGACGATATGGTCCGATGGCGGCAGGAGCGGAAACACAGCGGCAGATCGGCGTCGCCGTCGCCAACCCGGTCATCGGTGCGGTCAGGAATCGGGCGGCACGGCCATGGCCGGCAGCCCCAACGAGCCCTGCTTGCCGGGCTTCACCTTGCCACCGGCTTCACGATGGGCGGATGCCGCGAGTGTCGCCGCGAACGGCTCCAGAACCTCCAGCCGCCCCCGCAGGCGGGCGTTCTCGCGGCGCGCTTCGTCCAGCGCCTGCTCCACCTGATGCTTGGCGGTCAGTTCCGAACGCAGTTGGTCGAGCTGCAGCGAGGAGCGCAGGAGGGCAGCCTTTTCTTCCGACAGAAGGCGGTTCACGGTCTCCACAGCGGCTTGCGCGTCCGCCGCCTGCCGCTGCCAATCCTTGATCTCTGCGGTCATTTGGGTCAGCGCCGCGCCCTGCTGGGCGACCGTCTCCGCCAGCTGGTTGCGGTCTTCCGTGATCCGGTCATGTTCCTGCGCCAGATCCTCATAGCCCTGCTCCTGTTCAGCGATCTCGGCCATCAGGGCGTGCAGTTCGCTCCGGCAGGCCGCGCTTTCGCTCTGCAGGGCTGCCAGCGCGGTGGTGTGCTGTTCCGCGGCGAGGCGCCTCTCCTCCTGCCGCAGGGCGTCCATCGACGCGATGAAGGCCGTCAAGGCGCCGTCGATGGCGCGCCGCATCTGCTCGGCCGCGGCGCAGGACTGGACGTCAACCGGCCCTCCTGCGAACGCATCGCGCGACGCGCTGACCGCGCCCTTCTGAATAACGAACAGGTGAGGGGCGGTCTTCCTGATGTCATGGATGAAGCGCGATACGTCGCGCAGGGAGCCTCCGCCAATCTCGGCGCGAATGCGGCGGTAGGACGGATAGGCGTGGTCCTTCGACACGATCTTGCTGACCGCTTCCGAGACGGACTCGTGCGTGATCAGGGGATGGGTGGGCTGGGAGCAGGACATCCAGAACCTCTGCGAGGACTGCGGTTTCGGCGGCCGCCGTCGGCCGGCTGAGTATCTGGATGAGTTGCGATGCCAGGAAAGGGCTGCGGCGACGGAATCTTGACGGTTATGGTCCAAGCCGGCCGATGGTGAGGTGATACCGCGGTAGCGCTACCGGGTAGCGGCACCTGATACCGGCGTTACCGTCGCCATCCACGTTGATCCCACCCCTCTGCCTGCGGGTCGCTCCGGTCCACCACATCACCCAAACGGCGCAGAAAATTGCCCGGCGCCCGATGCGGCGGGGCGGATCCCTCCATACGCTTCCTTCCGAACCAGGCGTAATTGCTCAGGGGGCTGGCCCGTGATGAGCACGGTCGGGCTCCCAGGCAGTCGGGGGTGCCCCTAACGGGACGTTGCTTGAGGGACCAGGATA
>NZ_JACHYN010000055.1 GCF_014192915.1 Azospirillum sp. OGB3
GTAAGCGGAGCGTGATCGCACCGGATCAGGCGTTGACGGCCGGCTTCCAGTTCCACGGGAGCAGGTCGGCGACACGGCTGGCGGGATAGCCGTTCACCATGCGCTCCAAGATGTCGCGCAGGTAGGCGAACGGCTCGACACCGTTGAGCTTGCAGGTTTCTACCAGCGAGGCGATCACCGCCCAGCGGTGGCCGCCGCCTTCGGAACCGGCGAACAGGCTGTTTTTACGACTCAAGGCCACGGGCCTGATGCAGCGTTCGACCGTGTTGGTGTCCATCTCGACCCGGCCGTCGTCCAGGTAGACGCACAGCGCCTTCCAGCGGCCGAGCGCATAGCGGATCGCCTCGGCCAGCTTGGAGCGGCCCGGCAGGCGTGGGAGTTCCCGCTCCAGCCATGCCTTCAGCTCCGCCACCTGCGCCGCGGCCTCGGCTTGCCGGAGCTGCCGTCGCTCGTTGGCCGTGCGGCCGCGGATGCGCTCCTCGATCGCGTAGAGCCGGGCGATGCGGCGCAGCGCCTCCGCCGCGATCGGCGAGCCGTTCTCGGCCAGATCGTAAAAGCGGCGGCGGGCATGGCTCCAGCACGCCGCCAGCACCACCCGGTTTCCGGCGGCCAGCCGCTCGAACCCGGCATAGCCGTCCACCTGCAGCACCCCGTGGAAATCCCGGAGATGGCCGGCCGGGCGCTCGCCCTTGCGATCGCTGGTGTAGGCGTAGACCACGGCCGGCGGGTCTGTTCCCTGCCAGGGCCGGTCGTCGCGGGCATAAGCCCAGAACCGGCCGGTCTTCACCCGGCCGGTTCCCGGCGCCAGCGTCGGCATCGGCGTGTCGTCGGCGAACAGCTTGGTCGAGGCGAACACCGCCTTCGCGAGTTCCTCCTGCACGGTCTCCAGCCACCAGCACGCCTGTCCCGCCCACCCCGCGAGAACCGAGCGATCCACAGGAAAGCCGTTGCGGGCCAGGATCTGTGCTTGGCGGTAGAAGGGCAGATGATCGCAGTAGCGGCTGGTGATGATGTGCGCCAGCATCGCCGGCGTGGCCATGCCCTTGGCGGCCGGCTTTTCCGGGGCCGGCGCCTGGTGCAGCGTGCCGCAGCCGCGGCAGGCGTATTTGGGCCGGCGGATGCGCAGCACCCGGACCTGGGCCGGCACATAGTCCACCATCCGGGCGATGGTCTCGCCGGCCGCGTGCAGGGCGCCTCCGCAGCAGGGGCAGACACCGGCCCCGGCGTCCAACCCTTGCGGTTCCACGATGATGTCGTGATGCGGCAGGTGATCGGGCCAGTCGCGGCCGCGCCCCTCCCGCTCGTTCGCCGGTTCCGGCGCGGTGTCCGGGCGGTCGGCGGCGAGTTTGGCCTCGACCCGGGCGATGTCCGCTTCCAGGTCGTCCAGCCCAAGGTCGAGTTGGTCGGGATCGAGCCGTTCGGAGCGCCGCCCGAAAACAGTGCGCTGCATCTGCCGGAGTTGCTGGCGCAGGGACTCCAACTCCGCCAGATCGGCTTTCTGGCGCTCCACGACCTCGGCCAAATCGCGCACCAGCTGCTGGAGCAGGGCTGGATCGGCGGGCAGGTTGTCGAGGTCGAAGCGCATGGCCGATGATACCTCAGATCACCGATCCAGGCCAGCCAAGCCCGTGGATTTCCTCAACTTTCCTCCCGTTTACCCCGCCGCGGTCGGCCGGGATACCGGCACCGTATGGCGCCATTCCAGCCCCTCCAGAAGCAAGGACAACTCCGCCGGCGTCAGCACCACCGTGCCGCCCGGGGTCCGCGTCGTCGGCCAGACGAAACGGCCCCGCTCCAGCCTCTTGGCGAACAGGCACAGGCCGTTCTGATCGGCGTAGAGGATTTTTACGCGCCCAGCCCCTTTTCCTCGGAAAATGTAAAGGTGGCCGCAGAACGGGTCTTTGCCGAGGGACTGCTGCACCAGCAGCGCCAGCCCATCGAAGCCGCGGCGCATGTCGCAGGGTTCCAACGCCAGGTAGATGCGCACACCGGCCGGGATCGACAGCATCATGGACGCTCCAGCACGCTCACCACCCGGCGCAGCGCTTCGGCATCGACGTCCCGCCCGACCCGCAGGCGCCGTCCACCGGCCAATTCGATCTCGATCATGCCGGCACCGGATGGCGCCGGTGGCGTGAGGGAGAGAACCGGCGTGGCGTCCGCCACCTCCACCGGTGCAAAGAGGGGCGGCGACTCGGCCGGGGTGAGCATCTGGCGGCGCCAGCGGAACAACAGGCTGGGATCGACCCCGCGCCGGCGGGCGACCAGCGACACGCTTACGCCCGGCTCGCAGGTCTCCGCCACCAGTTGCTCTTTTTCCACCTGCGACCAGCGCCGCCGACGGGGAGCCGCCTCGACGATCTCCATCATCAAGGGAGCGCTCGCCGTCATAGGGACAGCACCAGGACTATCCCTATGACCCGGAGCGCTCACCTCCTCCACAGCGGCAAAGCGGCGCGACCACCGCCCCAAAGCCCACCGTCCAATTCCATGGGCCTCAGCATAGGCCTTCAGCGTCTGCCCGCTGACCTTCCATGCCTCGGCATGACTGCGCCAATAACTCTCCAGATCCTGGCCCGACATCCTCTTTCCCCGCTGATCTGTGACCAGCGGAATATTTCATGAACCAGGATCACGTCGGAGGTGTCGTCACGCAACGCTTAC
>NZ_JACHYN010000056.1 GCF_014192915.1 Azospirillum sp. OGB3
CTGGTGCGCATCTGCGACGTGATGGTCGAGAATTTCGCCCCCGGCGTGCTCGACCGCATGGGCCTGACCTGGGAGCGCATCCAGGAGCTGAACCCCCGCATCATCGTCGCCTCGGTCAAGGGCTTCGGCCCCGGCCCCTACGAGGACTGCAAGGTCTATGAGAACGTCGCGCAGTGCGCCGGCGGCTCGGCCTCGACGACCGGCTTCGACGACGGCCCGCCGATGGTCACCGGCGCCCAGATCGGCGACAGCGGCACCGGCCTGCATCTGGCGCTGGGCATCGTGACCGCGCTTTACCAGCGCACCCAGACCGGGCGCGGCCAGAAGGTGCTGGCGGCCATGCAGGACGCCGTGCTGAACCTGTGCCGCGTCAAGCTGCGCGACCAGCAGCGGCTGGAGCGCGGCCCGCTGAAAGAGTACCCGCAGTACCCGAACGGCGAGTTCGGCGACACCGTGCCGCGCGCCGGCAACGCCTCGGGCGGCGGCCAGCCGGGCTGGATCCTGAAGTGCAAGGGTTGGGAGACCGATCCCAACGCCTACATCTACTTCATCACCCAGGCGCCGGTGTGGGCGAAGATCTGCGACGTCATCGGCAAGCCGGAGTGGGTCACCGATCCGGACTACGCGACGCCCGCCGCCCGCCTGCCGCGCCTGAAGGACATCTTCGCGACCGTCGAAGAGTGGACCATGACCAAGACGAAGTTCGAGGTCATGGAGATCCTCAACAAGTACGACATCCCCTGCGGCCCCATCCTGTCGATGAAGGAGCTGGCGGAGGACCAGTCGCTGCGCGAGACCGGCACCATCGTCGAGGTCGATCACCCGACGCGCGGCAAGTACCTGACCGTCGGCAACCCGATCAAGCTGTCGGACAGCCCGACCGAGGTCACGCGGTCGCCGCTGCTGGGCGAACACACCGACGAGATCCTGCGCGAGGTGCTCGGCTTCGACGAACGCCGCATCGGCGAGGTTCGCGACAGCGGCGCGCTGGGGCTGGTCGTTCCCCGCATGGCCGCCGAGTAAAGACAGCCGTGGCAGGGGCGTCCCGTCGGGACGCCCGCTCCATGCAGCACGGATAACAGGCGCACGCAGTCCCGAAGAGCGGGGGCGTTGACGCACACATCCGGTGAGCCGCAGGCTCACACCGTTATTCTTCCACGGATTCAGCACAGGACGCAGGGTGCCGGCGCGGAAAGCGTCAGCGCCGATGCCGGCCTGCGCCCCGCACCCTTCCATTTTAAACACCCGAAGACAGCCATGAACATCCATGAGTATCAGGCCAAGGGCCTGCTGAAGACGTACGGCGTCGCGGTGCCCCGCGGCGGCGTCGCGTTCTCTCCCGAGGAGGCCGAGACCGTCGCCCGCGAGCTGGGCGGCCCGGTGTGGGTCGTGAAGTCGCAGATCCACGCGGGCGGCCGCGGCGCCGGCCGCTTCAAGGACAACCCCGAGGGCAAGGGCGGCGTCCGCGTCGTCAAGTCCGTCGAGGAGGTCGGCAAGAACGCCGCCGAGATGCTGGGCCATGTTCTGGTCACCAAGCAGACCGGTGCGGACGGCCGCGAGGTCAAGCGCCTCTACGTCGAGGAAGGCGCCGACATCAAGCGCGAGCTGTATCTCGGCATGCTCGTCGACCGCGCCACCGGCCGCGTCACCATCATGGCGTCCACCGAAGGCGGCATGGAGATCGAGGAGGTCGCCCACAACACGCCGGAGAAGATCGTCAAGGTCGCCATCGACCCGGCCACCGGCATCCAAGGCTACCACACCCGCAAGGTCGCCTTCGCGCTGGGCCTCGAAGGCAAGCAGGTCGGGGCGGCGGCGAAGTTCCTGACCGCCATGTACCGCGCCTTCACCGAACTGGACTGCGCGATCGTCGAGATCAACCCGCTGATCGTTACCGGCGCCGGGGAGATCCTGGCGCTCGACGCCAAGATGGCCTTCGACGACAACGCCCTGTTCCGCCACAAGAACGTGGCCGAGCTGCGCGACGTTGCCGAAGAGGACCCGGCCGAGGTCGAAGCCGCCAAGCACGACCTGAACTACGTCAAGCTGGACGGCAACATCGGCTGCATGGTCAACGGCGCCGGCTTGGCGATGGGCACCATGGACATCATCAAGCTGTACGGCGGCGAGCCGGCCAACTTCCTCGATGTCGGCGGCGGCGCCACCAAGGAGCGCGTCACCGCGGCCTTCAA
>NZ_JACHYN010000057.1 GCF_014192915.1 Azospirillum sp. OGB3
GGCGCCTCAACGGCCTGTCCGCCCATCAGGCCATCTCACGCGCCCTCGCTGGTCAGCCGATCTTCGCCGCCTGACCAGCCCCCTGAGCAATTACCTGGGGCGGAAGCAAGGGCAACAGCCGACGCCACATCGCGTCGGTCAACATGGTTCTGGCCAGAACTCGTAATAATTGCGCATAGATCCGCCCTGCGCAAGCTTCTTCGGCGAAAAACCTAGCGTGTGCGCCAAAAAGTCGAATTATTTTATTGAAAAACAGCCATTTTGTGTGATAAGTCTTGGCTTGGCGTTTGTAAAATACTGAGCTATCTGGGGGCGTATATAGCTGGAGTTGAAAAGGTGCAAGTACGTTTCCTTTCAAGCAACGAGCACAAAATTCAGGAAGTCACAGACATTTTGAGGGGAATTGGGGTTGGCGTAAAAGCTGTGAACACCAAAATTGAGGAACTGCAAACTCAGGACGTTGATCGCTTGGTGCGCGACAAGGTGGTGAAAGCATACCGAGAGATCGGTCACCCTATCTTTGTTGAGCATACCGGCCTGAGCATTAGCCATCTGAATGGGTTTCCAGGCGGGTTGACGCAAATATTCTGGGACAGCATTAAGGCTGACAAATTCTCGGAGTTATTTGGTGCGTTGACTGACAACAAGGTTACGGCCACTACTGTTATCGCATACTGTGACGCCCGCAAGGTTTATACTTTTGAGGGGTCGGTTGAAGGTATTATTGCGCCGCATCCCAAAGGATCGAGGGACTTTCAGTGGGACTGTGTGTTCATTCCGATCGGATCGACCGAAACCTTTGCCGAAATGGGTAGTAGGAAAAATGATATATCAATGAGGCGAAAGGCGATCAATGAATTCGCGGAATTCCTAAGGAAGCCGGGCCGATGATGGACGATATTTCCAGTCTTGACCCAAAGAACGCCATGCTTTTCGTAGGGGCTGGCGTTTCGCGGAACCTTGGACTCCCCAATTGGTCTGAGCTTGTCGCGGAAATGGGCGTGCAGCTTGGCTTTGACAAAGAAGTTTTTTCGCTGTTTGGCGATCCTTTGACATTGGCCGAGTATTACCTAATTAACAAGAAGAGCATTGGCCCCTTGCGGAGTTGGATGGACCGTAATTGGCATCGGGATGACATTGATATCGCAACGTCTAGAGTTCACGAACTGATTGTCAAAATCGGGTTTCCAATCATCTATACCACAAATTACGACAGATGGATTGAAAAGGCGTTCGAACACCACAGGTGTCCTCATAGAAAAATTGTCAACGTCAATGACCTTGTTGCGTTGAAGGACGGCGAGACACAAGTCGTAAAGTATCATGGTGATTTCGATGATGATAGTACCATCGTCCTCGCCGAGTCGACGTATATGGACCGCCTACAGTTCGAATCGCCTCTAGATATTAAGTTGCGCGCTGATGCGCTTTCCCGATCAGTGATTTTCATCGGGTATAGCATGTCTGATATCAACCTTCGTTACCTATTCTATCGTCTCCATCGCACTTGGGAAAAGGCAAACCTTGGAGAGGCAAGGCCCCCGTCTTTCATTTTTATGGCTCGGCCGAATCCCGTTCAGGAGGTCGTGTTTAAGAAGCTAGGGATTATCCCCATCGTCGATGAGACTGGTGATCCTCAGGAGGGTCTTGTGCAGTTCCTACAGCAATTCGCCCGCCCCTAGGGCTCTTGGGTGAAGCTGATGGATTCCCACGTAAGCGACTTGGCGGTGACGCCGATCGGCTACCGAGTGTGGGCACACGCTCCGCCACCGCGACTCGTCGCCGAGGCATAGGATGCCGCCATAGTACTTCTGCAACCCGGCTCCGAGAGCTGCCTCCGGGTGGGCGGGTGACCGCGTCCATCGAAGCGCCACCGCAGTGCGACGCTGTTCGAGCGCTTTAAGGCTGGCGTGGCATGGGGCCAAGGCGCGAGATGGCATTGGAAGCGCAAGCCTTCCCATATGCTGTCGGAGATCGCCCCCGCGCCTGTGCCGGCCGTCGGGCAGACGCAATTTAGCATTACAGTTGCGATGGGACAGCCCTCCGTCTGTTGAACAGGCTTTGGGAGGTCGCCATGTCCGGTGTCGCGGTCGAGGACCTGCTGGGGCT
>NZ_JACHYN010000058.1 GCF_014192915.1 Azospirillum sp. OGB3
GGCTCTCCGGAAAATCGGGTTGATGGGCAGCCGCCGTCATGGCATTGTTAAATCGGATTTTTAGGTTGATCCCATAGAGGAGCGCCGCGCCATGAAGCGAAGAACGGCTCAGTGTGCCTTCGTCTTCCAGCGTCTCTATGACGTGCTGAGCTGGGGGAACGAGTCCCGGAATGGTGGCCCGATGGTCTTCCGTAGTTACGGTGGCCTGACGTGCGGCACGATCTACGACGACGAACTCGACTTCATTACTGCTTTTGCCGAGAAGTTCCCTGGCCGCACCGACGACACCCAAAACGCAGCGGCCCGCCTGCGTCGCCTGCTGAAACAGTTGGCGGATGATGGCTGGCTCGACCGAAAGGTGCGGCCGAATTATAAGGAGTATCTTGGTGAGGGCGGTAACTGGTCGTACGAGTATTCGTTGCCGCAACAACTCGCGATGAAAATTCGCGACGGGAAGACTACCGCTGAAGAAATGGCGCGTCGCTATCAGGGTGACAGCGAACTGCTGAAGGACGCAAATCGCTGGTACAGCGGCGCCCAGGTTTCCGAGATGGAAGGCCGGCGCTGAACGCTGTCCCCACGGATCACGAGCCGACGCATGCCGGACTCCCGCTTCCTGGATAGGGCTGGTAGAAGGCTGTCGGTCAACGACAACCGGGACGCGGCGCTTTTCATGTCCGACATCCTCAACCTCCCTGGCCTGGACGTGATCGAGACCAGGGAGGACGCGCACGATTACCTGATCCGGGTAGGCCGCCGCCGCGCGCTCGACGCCTGCCCCTACTGTGCCGGAGGACCGATGGTCGCCAACGGCACCAAGACGCAGGGTCTCAGGGACACTCCGGTCCACGGCAAGCGGGTGCTGATCGAGTGGTCGCGGCAGCGCTTCCTGTGTCGTGGCTGCGGCCGGACCAGCTACGACCAGCACGAGGCGTTCGACCCGGATCGCCGGATGACCAAGCGGCTGGTGGAATACATCGGCCGCACGGCGCTGCGCCTCACCTTCACCGAGGTCGCGGCCGGTGTTGGTGTCGATGAGAAGACCGTTCGGCTCGTCTGGTCAGACTGGTCCGAGCGGGAGATCGGCCGCCTGGAGTTCGCCACACCCCGCTGGCTGGGCATCGACGAGGTGCACCTGATCGGTAAGGCCCGTGGTGTGTTTGCCAATGTGGAGGCCCGCACGGCGCTCGACATCACCGCCGACCGGAGCCAGAAGACGGTGGCGACGTGGCTGACCAAACTCCCGGCCAAGGAGACGGTGGAGATCGTCACCATGGATATGTGGCGGCCCTACTACGATGCGGTGCGCGCCCTGCTGCCGCGCGCCGTAGTGGTGATCGACAAGTGGCACGTCCAGAAGATGGCGAATGAGGCCCTGGAGGGCGTGCGCAAGGCGCTACGCGCCGATCTGCCACCCGCCCGCCGTCGCCGGTTGATGCATGACCGCTTCGTACTGCTGACCAGGCGCCGTGACCTGCGCATGGATCAGCAGATCGTGCTGGAAGCCTGGACGAACGAGTTCCCCTTGCTGAAGGCCGCCTACGAGGCGAAGGAGGACTTTTTCGGCATTTGGGAAATCCCCTCAATGACCAGCGGCGACGCCAGGGAGGCGTATCGGTCCTGGGCGGAGCGGTTGCCGGCCGAACTGCGGCCGGGGTTCGGCGCGCTGACCACGGCGGTGGGCAACTGGAGCGCACCGATCTGGGCTTACTTCGACGTGCCGGGTGGACCGACCAACGCCTACGTCGAGGCACTGAACGGGCTGGTGAAGGTGCTGAACCGGATGGGGCGCGGATACAGCATAGAGGTGCTGCGGGCCAAGGTGCTGCTCGCCCACGGTGCCAGCAAAATCGGACCGATGCCGAAAGGGAAGCTGCTGCGCGACTGGCAGGGCGACCTTACCCCGCCGGCCTTCCTGCGCCGCCCCGCCCTTGAACGGCCGCTGAAGGGAGCGGGCAACACCGTTGAATTCATCACCACCCTGAAGGCGCTCCCACCGGCGCCGGATGTCCACTTCGGCATCGACCTATCAACCTTGGCGCGGCTGATCGAGGAGGATGCGATTTGACCCCGGATCAACCCGATTTTCCGGAGAGCC
>NZ_JACHYN010000059.1 GCF_014192915.1 Azospirillum sp. OGB3
GATGAGTTTCTCGGTCGCACCCCTGGATCAGGGGATGAGCTTCAAGGCCAAGGCCTACCAGGCGCTGCGCCAAGCCATCACCCAGATGGACATCTACGGCGGGCCGAGCGAGATCCGCCTCGACGAGCGCCAGCTCTGCGAGGCGCTGGGCGTCAGCCGCACCCCGGTGCGCGAGGCCATGGCGCTGCTGGAGCAGGAGGGCTTCATCCGCTCCATGCCCCGGCGCGGCATCTTCGTCGTGCGCAAGACCAAGGCGGAGATCATCGAGATGATCACCGTCTGCGCCGCCCTGGAGGGCATGGCCGCCCGCCTCTTCGTCGAGCGCGCCGACGAGCGCGGTATGGCCGACCTGCACGAGACCTTCGACCGCTTCGCCGAAGGCGAGCTGGCCGACCACGTGCTGGAGTATTCCGATGCCAACGTCGCCTTCCACCAGTCGATCATCCAGGCCTCGGGCTGCACGCTCATCGCCGACCTGACCGACCGCTTCTTCATCCACATGCGGGCCATCCGCCGCGTCACCATGCGCCGCGGCGGCCGGGCCGAGACGTCCATCGTCGAGCACCGCGACATCATCGACGCCCTGACCCGGCGCGACGCCGACCTGGCCGAGCGGCGGGTGCGCGAGCACACGCTGGGGCTGGCCCGCCATGTCGAACAGCACTGCGATTTTCTCGATTGACCGATCGTGAACCGAATAAGAGTCGGGGAGGAGTAACCCTTATGTCAGCCGTCACAGTCCTCAACAACCAAGCCACGGCCGCCACCGATGCGGAACCGGCGCTGACGGATGGTTTCCAGCTCGTCATCGATGCCCTCAAGCTCAACGGCATAGAGAACCTCTACGTCGTGCCGGGCATCCCGATTTCCGACCTGCTGCGCATGGCCCAGGGCGAGGGGCTGCGGGTCATCTCCTTCCGCCACGAGCAGAACGCCGGCAACGCCGCGGCGATCGCCGGCTTCCTCACCAAGAAGCCGGGCGTGTGCATGACCGTCTCGGCGCCGGGCTTCCTCAACGGCCTGACCGCGCTGGCCAACGCCACCACCAACTGCTTCCCGATGATCCTGATCTCCGGCTCGTCGGAGCGCGAGATCGTCGACCTGCAGCAGGGCGACTACGAGGAGATGGACCAGCTGGCCATCGCCAAGCCGCTGTGCAAGGCGGCCTTCCGCGTGCTGCACGCCCAGGACATCGGCATCGCCGTGGCCCGCGCGATCCGCGCCGCGGTGTCGGGCCGTCCGGGCGGCGTCTACCTCGACCTGCCGGCCAAGCTGTTCTCGCAGGTGATGGACGCCGCCGAGGGCGCGCGCTCGCTGGTCAAGGTGGTCGACGCCGCCCCGGCGCAGCTGCCCTCGCCGGACTCGGTGGCGCGCGCGCTTGAGGTGCTGAAGGGTGCCAAGCGGCCGCTGATCATCCTCGGCAAGGGCGCGGCTTACGCGCAGGCCGACGAGGCGGTGCGCGAGCTGGTCGAGAAGAGCGGCATCCCGTTCCTGCCGATGAGCATGGCCAAGGGCCTGCTGCCCGACACCCACCCGCAGTCGGCGGGGGCGGCGCGCTCGATGGTGCTGAAGGACGCCGACGTGGTGGTCCTGGTGGGCGCGCGGCTGAACTGGCTGCTGTCGCACGGCAAGGGCAAGACCTGGGGCGAGCCGGGGTCGAAGACCTTCATCCAGATCGACATCGAGCCGCGCGAGATGGACAGCAACGTGGCGATCGTGGCGCCGCTGGTCGGCGACATCGGGTCGTGCGTGTCGGCTCTGACCGCCGGGATGGC
>NZ_JACHYN010000060.1 GCF_014192915.1 Azospirillum sp. OGB3
GGACTGTCGAATCTGCTATGGGCCCAATACGTGCTCGACAACTTCGCTTCCGTCAAAGAGGCGGTTGAAGGATTGAAGAACGTTCAGATCGTTCCTGTTGCGCATGATGGGAAGCAATGGCCGCTTCACCTCGCAATATCGGATGCCGAAGGGGATTCAGCCATCGTCGAGTTCGTCGACGGCAGGATGACCGTTCATCGGGGCAAAGAGTTTACCGTGATGACCAACGAGCCGCCGCTGGAGACGCAGCTCAAGAACATCAGGAATTACAAGCTTTTCGGCGGCACGAAACCGATGCCGGGGGATATCGATCCGGAAAGCCGGTTCGTCCGGGCCGCTTCGTATCTGAAGACTTTGCCACCAGCCAGGAGCGTGCCGGAAGCCATCGCCGGCGCTCAATCCATTGCCCGCACTGTAGCAGTCCCGCCGGGCGCCAAAGATACCTCCGGCGGGGTTGCCGAGGATGCGTGGCCGACACTGTGGTTCACGCTGGCCGACTCAAGCAACAGGACATATTTCTTCCACTCCGCCAGTTCTCCCAATCTCTACTGGGTCGATCTCACAAAGATTGACTTCGGGTCGAAGGCAAGCGAACAAGCCATCGACGCGTATGACTGGGCCCTTGCCGGGGACATCACGCAGCGCCTCACCAACACCAATTGAAAGCATTCCGCCGGGTGTCGCACCAAGTCTAATATCAGCGAGCGGAACCGCTGACTCACTGACAGCCCGTTTTGAGAGTTTGGCGTGGGCGGCGTGAGGGGTAGGGACGGCGGCTGTTCGGGAAGGGAGTTTTCCCGTCTGGAGGTCGCCGATGTGGACGCCCGAGGATCGCGCGCTGGTGGGGAACTATGGGTCCGGCCAAGCGCTCAGCGACGATCAGTACCGCCTGCTTGAGCCGATAATCCCCGCGCCGAAGCCGGGAGGTCGGCCACGGACTACCGACATGCGGCGTATGCTCGACGGGCTTTTCTACGTCGTACGTACCGGTTGCCAATGGCGGCACCTGCCACCGCCCCCGGCATTTCCACCCTGGCAGACAGTGTACGGCCACATGCGCGCCTTTCAGAAGGCGGGCGTGTGGGAGACGATGCGCCACCACCTGCTGGTCATGCTGCGCGAGCAGGAAGGGCGCGAGGCCAGCCCCGCCGCCGCCATCCTCGATACCCAAAGCGTCAAGACGACGGAAAAGGGGGCCACGCGGCTGGGATGCGGCCAAGAAGGTCTGGGGGCGCAAGCGCCACATCGCGGTCGACACCTCCGGCTTCCTGCTCGGCGTTCTTGTCCATGCCGCCAACATCCAGGACTCCGACAGCGCGTGAACCCTGCTGAGCCGCATCAAGGCCCTGTACTGCTGGCTCCAGGCGGTCTTCGCCGACAGCATCTACAACCGGCTGCCGGTGCTGCTCGCCTGCTTCCTGCTCGGCCTGACGCTGATCATCGTGCGTCGTATCGCCGGGACCGGCTTCATCGTGCTGCCGCGGCGGTGGGTGGTCGAGAGAACACTCGGATGGCTGGGCCGCTTCCGGCGGCTCTCCAAAGACTACGAGGAATTGCCAGAGGTCTCCGAAACCATGATCACCCTCGCCACAATCCGCCTCATGCTCCACCGCTTGGCTCACCCGAACCGGAAACGACTGCCATCCCCCTGACTTTTAAAACGGGCTGT
>NZ_JACHYN010000061.1 GCF_014192915.1 Azospirillum sp. OGB3
GGGTAGCGGGTTGAAGAAGCGTTCCCTATTTGTGCTGTATGGGACGCTATGAACTGACCGACGCACAATGGAAGCGTCTGGAGCCGCTGCTTCCTCCCGAGAAGCCGCGCACAGGCCGCCCGAACCACTCTCATCGGCGCATGATCAACGGCATGCTGTGGATCGCCCGCAGCGGGGCGCCCTGGCGGGATTTGCCGGACCGGTATGGCTCCTTTGGCACGGTGGCGAGCCGGTTTTACCGCTGGCGCCGTGCGGGGATATGGCAAGGCATCCTGGAAGCGTTGCAGGCCCGCGCCGACCGTCAGGGCCGGGTGGATTGGAGCCTGCATTTCGTGGACAGCACCGTTGTTCGTGCTCATCAACACGCGGCTGGTGCCCGCAAGGCCAGCGGCGAAAAAAGGGGATCGATGGCGAGGCCCTCGGACGCTCGCGCGGCGGTTTCTCGACCAAGATCCACATCCGCGCCGAGGGTCTCGGCAAGCCGGTGAGCTTCACCCTGACCGGCGGTGAAGTGCACGACAGCAAGGCCATGGCCACGCTGATGGGAACCGGCTGGATCAAGCGGCTGGGCCGCGGGCGCCCGCGTCTCAAGCCGGACCGGCTGGCCGCCGACAAGGCCTACAGCAGCGGCGTCATCCGCTCCACTCTGCGGCGGCGCGGCATCCAGCCGGTGATCCCGACCCGAAGCAATGAGCGGCCTGACCCGGACTTCGACCGTGACGCTTATCGCGAACGCAATCGCGTCGAGCGGCTGATCAATCGATTGAAACAGTTCCGCCGGATTGCCACCCGATACGAAAAGCGCGCCGCCAACTACCTCGCCATGATCGCCATCGTAGCGATCATTCTATGGCTCTGATACAGTTCTGAATGCCATCAGCACAGTTTAGCTCAACCAACCCGCTAACTTTGTAAGGCGGAAACGGTTACCCTGACGTTCGGCACGGACGGAATATCCTTCGGCCATCAAGAACTCGCTGTACCAGCCGACATCCAAGCAATACACGCCGGGTCGATTGTCTTCCCGTTCCTTGCATCGTACCTCTTCAACCCAAACGTAGTGCGCGTGCTGGCCATTAGGAATGTGCCAATACGCGCCATGAAGCGGAAAGCAAGTGGCGACTGAAATGAAATTATTACCTGGACCTCTATTTAGATGTCTTATCAGGTCGAAGGACGGAAAACGTACGTCCTTGCCCCAGTCGGTTGGTGATGCGTTGCCAGGAACTGATGTGAGGGCAACACAGCGCGGCCTATTTTTTTCGCCCTTCTGAATGGCTTCCGCACTCAATTCCTGATCGGCATCAAGAAGCAATAGCGTTGCTGCTAAGCTCTCAAACTCCGACAAACCTTCCTCATAGGAAACATTCTCCGGCAGAACTGGCCCAGGGATACGGATGAATGGATTGGATATCAAGCCCTTCTCAGAAGGAAGCGAGCTGCACCCAGCTGCAAGAATAACGATGAGGGTTGCGGCAAAATGTCTGATCATCGCTATTCCTGGCGATATGCCGTCTAATTTGATTTTTGCATAATTATACAAACTGCTTTTCCTTCTTTTAAAATTTTATGTGCGCTACCTGTATCTCTCGCAGCATCTGCCGCAGCAGGATAAAGCGCTCCTTTTTTACGAAAAATAGAGCGTCAAGACAACCTATTGCCG
>NZ_JACHYN010000062.1 GCF_014192915.1 Azospirillum sp. OGB3
AGATGTCCATCTGGGTGATGGCTTGGCGCAGCGCCTGGTAGGCCTTGGCCTTGAAGCTCATCCCCTGATCCAGGGGTGCGACCGAGAAACTCATCATCTGCATTGGCGTTCCCGTCCCTCTCTCTCCGCCCCCGGAATGATCCGGGGTTTCCCCGGTTGACGGGGTTTGGGCCGCGCTTTCATTGCCCCGGAGAGGGAAGCGGCTTGGATTGGAGATACGGTATACCAGATGCCAGTTCATGACAAGCGGATATGTTCGGATCGCGGACTGTTTCTTCGATGAACGACGGTGCAGTGATTCCGCTGCGGCGGCCCGGGAATTCTGCGCCGCTTGCCGCCTTTTGGCATTCCGTATACGGTATACATACGCCGCATGACTGGTATACCGAATCCACTGTGGTTGGTGCGGATCGCTGGGGGTACAAACGTCCTTGGAACTACACGCATTCCTCCCTGTAGATTCCCCCACCTGACGGCTCCGCGGCTCTCTGCCAGCGGAGCCTTCTTTTTTTCTCCCGCTCGTGGACTTCACCCTGCGGCAAATTGGTATACCGTACACCAGACAGTTTCCCCACACTTCGCGTGCGTGTAAGTTGGCTGGGTCAACGAATCAGGCAAACGGAGGAAAGCCATGAAAGCTGCGGACATCATGACCCGTCAGGTGGTCACCATCGGTCCCGACGCCACGGTGACCGAAGCCGCCAAGCGCATGCTGGAGAACCGGATCAGCGGCCTGCCCGTCTGCGATTCGAACGGGCGCCTGCTCGGCGTCATCAGCGAGGGCGACCTGCTGCGCCGGGCGGAGACCGGCACGGTGCGCCGGGCCTCATGGTGGCTCGCCATGTTCGCGGGCGCACCGAACCAAGCCGCCGACTACACCAAGTCCCACGGCCGCCACGTGCGCGACGCGATGACCGAGTCGCTGATCTCCGTCACGGAGGAGACCCCGCTCGACGAGGTGGTCCGCCTGATGGAGGGCAACCGCATCAAGCGCGTTCCGGTGCTGAACAACGGCAAGCTGGTCGGCATCGTCAGCCGCGCCAACCTGCTGCACGTTCTCGCCAGCATCGCGCCGGACGTCTCCCCAGCCGCCGCGGACGACCGCGTCGTGCGCGACCGGCTTCTGGAAACCCTGCGGGCACAGCCCTGGGCACCGGAGATCAGCGAGAACATCGTGGTGCGCAACGGCGTCGTGCATCTCTGGGGCAGCGTCCGCACCGAGGCGCAGCGTGACGCCATTCGCGTTGCCGCCGAGAACACCCCCGGCGTCACCCGCGTGGAGAATCACCTGATCATCGTGGATCATGTCGCCGAAGGCGCGGTCGGCTTCTGAGCCAATCGCCGATACGGCAACAAAAAAGCCCCTTCCCGGTTCGTCCGGGAAGGGGCTTTTCCTTTCAGCAGACCTTTACTCGGTGGCCTTCACGACCTCTTCGGTGACCTTCTTGGCGTCGCCGAACAGCATCATGGTGTTGGGGCGGAAGAACAGCTCGTTCTCGACACCGGCGTAGCCGGCGGCCATGCCGCGCTTGATGAAGAACACCGTCTTGGCCTTCTCCACGTCGAGGATCGGCATGCCGTAGATCGGCGACTGCGG
>NZ_JACHYN010000063.1 GCF_014192915.1 Azospirillum sp. OGB3
GCTGACCCTGACGCTGGGCCTGAGCGACCCGGCGGGCAACGCCGCGGCGCCCGTCACCGCGACGACGCAGAAGCTCACCGCCACCGTGGAGAAGCCCGCCCCGGTCGCCCCGCCGCCGGTCGCCACGGTCGACGGCGCCACGGTCAGCGGCGCGGTCACCACCGGCAGCGACGGCACCCGCACCACCACGGTGACCATCGCGGCCAGCAACAGCGCCCGCGTCGAGGACAGCAACACCGCCAACCCCGACCTCGCCGACGTGCCGGTGGTGCGCGAGCAGGTGGTCGACCGCCAGACCGGGCAGGTCTCCACCATGACCACGCTGACGGTCAGCGTCTCCACCGGCGTCGCCGTCACCGCCAGCGGCAGCGCCGAGCGGCAGACCGCCGCCCAGGCGCTGAGCGGGCTGAGCGGGCTGATCGCCGCCATCGAGGCGCGCACCGACGAGGGCACGGCCTCGCGCAGCGGGCTGACCGGCGGCGGCTCGGGCTTCCTCTCGGTGCTCTCCACCCAGGCCCAGCTGCTGGTGCGCGCCATCGACTTCAGCGCGCCCGGGGTGGCCGCCGGCCAGGCGGTGCAGACCCGGGTGACCGGGACCACGCTGGGCGGCAGCGGCCTCGCCAGCACGGCGCCGACGGCGGTGGTGCTCAACACCGCGGCGGTGGCCGGGCCGGTGACCATCCAGCTCGACAACGTCGAGTTCGCGGCGGTGGTCGGCAACGCCACGCTGGTCGGCGGCGACGGCGAGCAGATCGTCTACGGCGACGACCACGAGCAGTACATGCATCTGGGCGAGGGCGACGACATCCTGCACGGCGGCGGCGGCAACGACACGATCACCAGCGCCGGCGGCAACGACACGCTGTACGGCGACGACGGCGACGACGTGGTGCACGGCGGCGAGGGCGACGACTGGCTGCTCGGCGGGTCGGGCCACGACCTGATCGGCGGCGGCACGGGCCACGACCGGCTGTTCGGCGGGACGGGGGACGACCTGCTGTTCGGCGAGGCGGGCGACGACACGCTGACCGGCGAGGCGGGCGACGACACGGTGGTCGGCGGGGCGGGCGACGACCTGCTGTTCGGCGAGGCGGGCCACGACCTGCTGGTCGGCGACGACGGCGACGACACGATCAGCGGCGGGTCGGGCAACGACACGGCGCTGGGCGGGGCGGGGCGCGACCTGATCGGGCTTGGCGACGGCAACGACCTTGGCAACGGCGGCGACGGCGACGACACGCTGTTCGGCGAGGCGGGCGACGACACGCTGTTCGGCGGGGCGGGCAACGACCTGCTGCACGGCGGGGCGGGCAACGACGTGCTGTTCGCCGACGGCGGGGCGGACACGCTGTGGGGCGGCGCCGGGTCCGACGTCTTCGCCTTCGGGTGGGCGTCGGGCGGGTCGGTGGTGATGGACTTCGAGGTGGGGGTCGACCGCCTGGCCCTCCACGACGCCACCATCGACCTCGCCGCGGTGATCCGCTCCGCCCGGGTGGAGGGCGCCAACACCACCCTCGACCTCGGCGCCGGAGCCCGCATCACCATCATCGGACAGACCGGAAACCTCGCCGCCTGGTTCGGCTGAGCA
>NZ_JACHYN010000065.1 GCF_014192915.1 Azospirillum sp. OGB3
GCTTCTCCACGGTGGCGGTGAGCTTCTGCGTCGTCGCGGTGACGGGCGCCGCGGCGTTGCCCGCCGGGTCGCTCAGGCCCAGCGTCAGGGTCAGCGTGCCGTCGCCCAGCCCGGAGAGGTCCAGCCCGGTCACCTGGGCGGTCGGGCCGCTCATCACGCCGCTGCCGGTGACCTGGCCGCCGCCGGCCGAGGTGATCGTCCAGGTGAAGGCGGTCCCGGCCTCGCCGCCGCTGATGGTGAAGGCGGCGCCGGACTGCTCGATGGCGTCGATGCTGTCGTCGTCGAACCGCACGGTGGCGGTCGGCGGGGTGGTGTCGACGACCAGCGATCGGCTGCCGGGGCTCGACGTGTTGCCCGCCGCGTCGGTGGCGGTGGCGGTGACCGGGTTGGCGCCGTTGGCGTTCAGGCTGAGCGAGCCGCTGGTCGGCGTCTCGGTGGCGAGGTCGAGGCTCCAGGTCCCGTTGGTCGCCGTCGTGGTGTAGGTGGCGCCGCCGATGGTGACGGTGACGGTGCTGCCGGCCTCGGCCGTGCCGGTCAGCGTCGGGGTGGCGCTGTTGGTCAGCGCCGTGGTGACGGTCGGGGCGTTCGGGGTGGTGGTGTCGATGGTCAGGGTCTGGCTGCCCGGCGCCGAGACGTTGCCCGAAGCGTCGGCGGCGGTGGCCGAGATGGGGTTGGCGCCGTTGACATCGAGGTTCAGCACACCGGAGGTCGGCGTCTCGGTGGCGAGGTCGATCGACCAGCTTCCGCCCGTGGCGGTGGTGGTGTAGGTGGCGCCGCCCACCGTGACGGTGACGGTGCTGCCCGCTTCCGCCGTGCCGGCGATGGTCGGTGTGGCGCTGTTGGTCAGCGCGGCGCTGGTGACGGTCGGGGCGTCGGGCAGGGTGGTGTCGATGGTCAGCGACTGGGTGCCGGCCGTCGAGGTGTTGCCGGCGGCGTCACGCGCCGTCGCCGCCACCGGGTTGGCGCCGTTGGGGTTCAGGCTGAGCACACCGGCGGTCGGCGTCTCGGTGGCGAGGTCGAGGCTCCAGGTGCCGTTGGTCGCCGTCGTGGTGTAGGTGGCGCCGCCGATGGTGACGGTCACCGTCGTTCCGGCCTCCGCCGTGCCGGCGATGGTCGGCGTCGTGCTGTTGGTCAGCGCCGCGCTGGTCACCGCCGGAGCGTTGGGAACGGTGGTGTCGATGGTCAGGGTCTGGGTGCCCGGCGCCGAGACGTTCCCGGCGGCGTCGCGTGCCGTCGCCGCGACCGGGTTGGCGCCGTTGGCGTTGAGGTTCAGCGAGCCGGAAGTCGGCGTCTCGGTGGCGAGATTGAGGCTCCAGGTCCCGTTGGTCGCCGTCGTGGTGTAGGTCGCCCCGCCCACCGTGACGGTCACCGTCGTTCCGGCTTCCGCCGTGCCGGCGATGGTCGGTGTCGTGCTGTTGGTCAGCGCGGCGCTGGTGACGGTCGGAGCGTTGGGCAGGGTGGTGTCGATGGTCAGCGAGTGCGTGCCGGCCGTCGAGGTGTTGCCGGCGGCGTCACGCGCCGTCGCCGACACCGGGTTGGCGCCGTTCGGGTTCAGGCTGAGCGACCC
>NZ_JACHYN010000066.1 GCF_014192915.1 Azospirillum sp. OGB3
TTCGACTTTGCGCATTTCAGGACTGCCGTCTCGGTTAGGAGGCGGTTCACAAGTTCAGCAATGGTGCGGGGTGACGGGGATTACGGCGCGTAGCAGGCGACGTCGACGAGCCGTCGAAGGAACGATGGCGGCGATCTGAGCATGTCGCCTTCAGCGGGCGACATGGCGGCCTGTTCGAACCACAGGTGCTGGCGCAGACGGGCCAAGGCATCGGCGAAAGTCGGCGCTGGTTTCGGATACCAGATGGCGCGCCGGGGCGACAGAGCGAGGCGGCCGGCATTCTGATGGACGTACAGCGTGATCAACGAGTAAAGCCCGAACAGCAGTGGGGCGGTTCGGAATACCGCCGGGTCTGCCCACTGTCGCTGGGTCTCGATGCCGAGATGAGCACGGCTCTCCTCATACGTCGTCTCCATTGCCCAGCGGCGGTTGAACCATTCCAGGACGGTGCGTGGCGACACCGACAGGTCGGTGCACAGAAGAGCTTCCGGATCGCGCCGGCCATCGGGATAGCGCACCATCACCCAGAGGATGGGCACGATCGGCTTGCCCTGGTGGTGCCACAGCGCCGTTCCGGAGGCATAGTCGATCCAGCCGCCGGGGCGCCACCGGGTTCGGCTTGGTTGAGCCGCCCGGTGCCAGACGGTAACCTTGTCGGTCAGACGGGCCCGCAAGCTGGGTTGGCGGGCGCCTTTCATTATCTGCCGCAAGGTCAAGGGCGGGTCTGGTGGCGGATCGAACAGGCGGGCATCCAGGCGCAGCCGAGTGATCGCGACCATGTGCGGGCTGACGGCGTCGAGCAGGGTCAGTGCGGCGAATTCGCCATCCATGACGGCGACCAGCAGGCGATCCGGCAGCCAGCGGTGGAGACGCAGCAGGATGCCCCGTGCCCAGACGGTGGTCGGCCGATAGTGCCGGCCCTGTGCCTCGCACCAGGCGCGGCTCGGCACCAGCGCGCTCAGCACCGGCAGCCCCCAGATACGGCCGGCGAACGGAACCTCGACCAGCAGCATGGCGGTCATCCAGCGCAATCCGCGGCTGGTGACCGTCTGCTCCGTCGAGGACCGGACGGAGTCGAAGCAATGGCTTGCTGGGCGAACACGGGCTCCCCTGCGCCGTTCAAGAGTATGGTCGACACCGATGACGATCGGGCCGTCCGGGACGAAGGCGTTGACCAGGGCGTTCAGCAGGGTGCGTGCGAGCTTCAGCCCCGACCAGCGATTCCGGTTGAGTACGCGGTGAAAAGCGGCGAAGCCGGGATCGTCCGCCAAGCCGAGGGCGCGGAGCAGGTTGGCCACGGTGCGGGGACCAACCGCCAGCACCGCACCGACCGCGAGCGCCGCCACCGTAGAGCGGGTGCGCCCCGAAAATGCATCCAGATAGGGCCACAGCCAAGCTACGAAGGTTTGGGGAAGAGAGACGGCTGGGCGTGGCATGGGGCACCTGCGGTGTCGTCGGACGTTGACCAGCCAACAACCTTTCGCCGACGGTATTGCGACGCCCGCGCAGGACAGGACAAGTGTCCCCAAATGCGCAAAGTCGAA
>NZ_JACHYN010000067.1 GCF_014192915.1 Azospirillum sp. OGB3
GTAATTGCTCAGGGGGCTGGCCCGTGATGAGCACGGTCGGGCTCCCAGGCAGTCGGGGGTGCCCCTAACGGGACGTTGCTTGAGGGACCAGGATATGAGTCAACCTATTCATGACTCGCCCCGACCTGTCCCGCCTGAGCCCGGAGGAGAAGGACGCGCTGATCCTGGCGCTGCTGGAGCGCGTCGCGGCGCTCGAGGCGAAACTGAACCAGCCCGCCAAGACGCCGAAAAACTCCAGCCTGCCACCCTCGCGGGGCCAGAAGGCGAACCGGCCGCCCCGTCACAAGAAGCCGCGGCGCAAACGCAAGGGACCCGGGGTGACACGCGCATTGGCCGCCGATCCCGATCAGGTCGTGGACTGCCAGGCGCACGCTTGCGCCCACTGCGGCACCGCGGTGACAGCCGACACCCAGCGGCTTCGCCATGCCTACGATCACATCGACTTGCCGCCAATCCGGCCGGTGATCACGCGGGTGCGGCTGTTCGGTCAGCGCTGTCCGGCCTGTCGGCGCCGGGTGCGCGCCACGCCGCCCGACATGATGCCGCCCGGTTCGCCGTTCGGCCCGTCGATCATGGCGATGCTGGCCTATCTGCATCATCAGCACGCCGTCGGCTACGATCGTCTCTCCCGGCTAATGGCCGAGTTGTTTGGGCTGCGGATCAGCGAAGGCGCCATCGCCAACGCGCTGCGCCGGGCCAACCGCCCGTTGCAAGGGGCCGGGACGGCGATCGTGGAGCGGCTGCGCCGAGCGGATGTCATCGGCTGCGACGAAACCGGGGCGCGGCTGACCACGGCGGATCAGGGCACCCGCATGGGCTGGGAATGGGTGCTGGTCAGCGACACCACCGTCCTACACCGCATCTCCCCCTCGCGCGGACGCGAGGTCATTGCCGAGGTGCTGGGCGAGCATCGGCCGCGCTGCTGGGTGTCGGATCGCTGGGGCGCCCAGCAGGGCCATGCCGACACCCACCAAGTCTGTCTTGCCCATGTCTTGCGCGACGTGCAATACGCCATCGATGCCGGTGAGATTGGCTTCGCTCCGGCCCTGCGCCGCCTGTTGTGCTGGGCGATCGCGGTGGGGCGACGACGGCCGGACTTGAAGGACAGCACGCTGGCCCAGTATCGCGCCAGGGCCGAGCGCCGGCTCGATCACCTGCTGGCCCTGCCGACCGTTACCGAGGCCGGCGCCGAGGTGCTGCGCCAGACCAAACGTTGGCGCTCCCAGTTCTTCACCTTCCTCACGGACCGCGCCGTGCCGCCGACCAACAACGCCTCCGAGCAGGCGCTGCGCCCAAGCGTCATCTTCCGCAAGGTGACGAACGGTTTCCGGTCGCTCTGGGGCGCCGATGTCCACGCCCTGGTCCGCTCCGTCATCGGCACCGGGCGCCTCAACGGCCTGTCCGCCCATCAGGCCATCTCACGCGCCCTCGCTGGTCAGCCGATCTTCGCCGCCTGACCAGCCCCCTGAGCAATTAC
>NZ_JACHYN010000068.1 GCF_014192915.1 Azospirillum sp. OGB3
CATTACAGTTGCGCCTTACGCTTGTGGGCTTGGTTGGCGATGGCCTGATGGCATCGTCTCCAAGCTGACCATGCGATGACGGCAGCGGGCTCGATCCGCCGTTGGGTCAGGCGGTCGGCAACATGACGGATCTCCTGCATCGACCAACGGACCATGGGCGGGGCACTTTCCTCGTCGTTTTTTGGGGCGTGGCAAGGCTATCGGCCTTGTGCCGAACCACAGCCAGCAAGGCGAAGGCGAGCATGACCAGCGAGACGTGCCGGTGCCAGCCGTGCCAGCTCCGTGTCTCGTTGTGATCCAGCCCCAGCTCGGTCTTCGCCGTCTCGAAAGCATCTTCAATGGACCAGCGTTGCCCCTCGACGCGGACCAGTGTGTCCACCGGCGTACCATGCCGGCACCAAGTGGTGAAGAAGGCCAGTTCCCCATCAACGGGGCGTCGCCGCACCAGCAGCCCGCGCGTCCAGAGGCCCAGACCGGGCGGCGCTCCAACCATCTCAGGATCGAGATCAGCCAATTCCAAGTAGGCCCAGTCGTAGAGCCGCGGTCCCTTGGTGCCGTTGCCCGCCGACAAGCGCATCCAGTTCTCCGCCGGCAATCCCCTGGCGATCTTCTCGGCGGTGCCAGACACCGACAAAGTCGGGCTCCAGGAATTGAACTGGTGGCTGCCGGTGACGCCAAGCACGTAGCCTTTGCCGGCACGGCGCAACGCCATTTCCAGTTCGCCAACGCCGTAGACGCTGTCGGCTGCCACCCAGGCGAAAGGCACATCGGCGTCGATTGCCCGGCGAGCCATGGCCGCGGCGATCGACGGCTTGGTGGTGAAGCGCACGTTCTCGGGTACATGGGCCTTGGCGAGGCGGTCAGAATTGCCCGTCCAGTCCTTGGGCAGGTAGAGCCGGCGGTCGATGAAGGCATGGCCCTTGGATGAAGCGTAGGCGGCAAAGACGCCGATCTGGCAGTTGGTGATCTTTCCCGCCGAGCCGGTGTACTGCCGCCCGACGCCGCAGGACGCCTTGCCCTGCTTGAGGAAACCAGTTTCGTCGATCACCAGCGTGGCGTCGGGCTCGGCCAGAGCATCGAGCGCGTAGTCGCGGACCACGTCGCGCAACGCGTCGGCATCCCAGGAAGTACGGCCGAGCACCGCCTGCTGACGCCAGGGTCCCGTATCACCTGCGGCTTCGGCGCGCATCCAGCCGGTCTTGCGCCGCTCCGGCCCAAGCAGCCCGTCCAGGAACGCGCCGGCTGATGCCGCCGTCCCGGACTGTAAGAACAGGGGCCGGAGCCGGGCCTTGGCTCCACGCAATTCCTCTGACCACAGCCCCAGCAGGTCCTCGACCGCGACACCGGACATGGCGACCTCCCAAAGCCTGTTCAACAGACGGAGGGCTGTCC
>NZ_JACHYN010000069.1 GCF_014192915.1 Azospirillum sp. OGB3
AAACCATGTGTGGACGGCCCCTCCGGCGCAAGAGGGAAATCCGCACTGACTGGCCGAGAAGGATGCATCCATGTGTCCGGCCTGTTGTCGCAGCCACTGGCTGCTGGCCTTGATGAATTCCGCGGATCGACGCCCAAATCAGCTCATCGCGCTCGGTGGCGCTTGGTACCCGTGGGTTTGGCCGATCCCCGGCCCTGCCGGTTCGTCATCACGTTTCACCACCCTTGCCCATCCGCCCCGCCGAGCCATCCGACGCCGACAGGGCGAATGCCGTCTACGCCGGGCTCGGCGCCGCGTAGGTCACTCCCCGCGTCATCACCACCCACGCGATGCGCGCGGTCTTGTTGGCCAGAGCCACGGCGGCCAGCTTTGCCGGTTTGCGCTCCAGCAGCTTCGTCGTCCAACTGCGGCTGGCGTTGTCCTTGCGGGCCAGCCGCATGACCGCCGTGGCGCCGACGACGAGCAAGCGCCGAAGGTAGCCGTCGCCCTGCTTGCTGATGCCGACGTGGCGTTCCTTGCCGCCGCTGCTGTGGGCTTTCGGTGTCAGACCGAGCCATGCGGCGAACTGCCGACCGGAACGGAACAGCGTGCCGTCCGGCACGGCCGCCGCGATGGCGCTCGCGGTGATCGGTCCAATGCCGGGAATGGTCGCCAAGCGCCGGCTGACCTCGCTGGCCCGATGCCAAGCGAGGATGCGCTTCTCCAGCCGGTCGATTTCGGCCTCAAGCTGCCGAATTTGATCGACGATGCCGTGCAGCGCCAAGCGTCCCAGTTCGGGCAGATGGTCCTGTGCTTCATGGAGGGCTGCGGTCACCGCCTTCATGCCTTCTGGCCCTTTGGCCGCGATGATTCCGAATTCCGCTAAGTGCCCGCGCAACCCGTTGATCAGCATCGTTCGCTGCCGTACCAGCAAATCGCGGGTCTTGTGCAGCATCAGCGCGGCCTGCTGGTCCACTGTCTTGATGGCGACGAAACGCATGGTCGGGCGGGTGACCGCTTCGCAGATGGCCTCGGCATCGGCGGTGTCGGTCTTGCCCCGCTTCACATAGGGTTTGACATAGGCGGGCGGCATCAGCTTCACCCTATGCCCCAGGGCCGCGATTTCCCGCGCCCAGTAATGCGCTGTGCCGCAGGCCTCCAATCCGACCAGACACGGCGGCACGCTCTAGAAGAACTTCAGAACCTCGCCTCGACGCAGTTGCCGACAGACCAGAACCTTTCAATCCGCGGCAATCCCATGGACTTGGAAAACGTTCTTCGCCAAGTCCAGACCGATCGTCACCACCTCTCCCATGGACGGCCCCTCTGAGCTGGTTTCTTCGACGACCTCAGCTTGCCACCGTTTCAAGAAGGTGGAA
>NZ_JACHYN010000070.1 GCF_014192915.1 Azospirillum sp. OGB3
TGGCGCGGCGCTCCTCTATGGGATCAACCTAAAAATCCGATTTAACAATGCCATGACGGCGGCTGCCCATCAACCCGATTTTCCGGAGAGCCCATATTTGCCTCAGATAGGAGAGGAAGCGAGCCGTGAGCCGCTACGATGTGACCACCATCGACCCCGCAGGTACGGCATGCGTTGTCGGATGGGACAATCCCTTGCAGACCTTTTTCGCCCAGGTCGAGCGCGTCATGCCCGATCCGGATGATGACCCTGACATTCTTCTGTGGGTTGGGGACCGCGCCTCTTCGTGCCTGGATGTCGCGGAGCTGGCCGAAGCCATTGCGCCTTGGGCGGTTCTGCCGTGCTCCGTCGCGAAGAAGCTTGAGACAGAGCGTGACACCGCTCTGCCGCCGACCCGCGTGCAAGCCGCCCTGCACAACATCCTGCGCACAGTGGCATCGTGAGGGGCGCCGAACGCATGCAGAACGGTCACCGGGAGAATGCCAGTCTTGAAATGCCGGCATCACTGTTCGTCGAGGCCGTCCGCTTCGCTGGTGCGGTTCCCTTCGGCGAGCAGGCGGAGTTTGGTTGCGGCCGCGGGGCCGGCAGCTGCGAGCGGCACCCGGCCATGCAACTGCTGGCCGACTGGTGGAACGCCATTGTCGCACTCGAACAGCTGCCGCATGAGTTTCCCGACACTTGGCGCCGATTGACCAACGGAACCGCGCCGGAAGGCGTCTGAACGAGGGAGGGGCTACCGTTGCCGCCGTTTGTTGTCACCTGGCTTCTTGTCGCTTTGGCCTGCATGTCCGCCATGGCATTAAAATCCGTTAACGGGCCGGACAGCGACATTCTGTTGGACCCGGTATGGTGGTCCTTCGTGACCATCTTCTCCCTGATCGTCGGCGTGGTAATCGCCACCATCGCCGCGGTCAGCGCCGCCCATCCGTTGCCGAAAAGCCAGAAGCTTGCTGGCTCCCCCAGCCCAGAAGCTGCCGTTCCGAACGGTTATTATTTTGAAAGATGGGCGATATGGTTCGAGTGCAAGGAATCTGGACAGGACTACTATAGAGGGGAATGCGGGAGCGGTCTCCCTGTTGAATGCCTCAATCGTCTTCCTTCTATATTCCACATACTGCAAGAGAAAAGGAATCCTCTTAACAATGATTACCTTTGCGGCCTTCTTATTGAGGCTCTCCGGAAAATCGGGTTGATCCGGGGTCAAATCGCATCCTCCTCGATCAGCCGCGCCAAGGTTGATAGGTCGATGCCGAAGTGGACA
>NZ_JACHYN010000072.1 GCF_014192915.1 Azospirillum sp. OGB3
ATACCAAGACTCGTGGATCATGACCGATGCGCCCAGTCGCGCAGCCCGATGGACATGATGGTCCAGGGCTGCGCGACGATGGTGTTCCAGGCGAAGCAGCAGTGATCGAGGATGTCCTGGTAGGAGGCGAAGACGCGGTTGGAGAGCCAGTTGTCACGCATGTACTGCCAGATGTTCTCCACCGGGTTCAGCTCGGGCGATTTCGGCGGCAACGGCAGCAGGGTGATGTTGCCGGGCACCGGCAGTTTGGCCGAGGTGTGCCAGCCGGCTTGATCGAGCAGCACGACGGCATGGGCACCGGGCGCCACGGCGCGGGCGATCTCCTCCAAGTGCAGCGCCATCGCCTCGCTCGTGCAGCGCGGCAGCACCAAGGCCGCGCCCTTGCCGTGGGCCGGGCAGATCGCGCCGAATAGATAGGCCGAGCGCGTGCGCTGGTCACGTGGGGCCGCCGGCCGGGTGCCGCGGCGTGCCCAGCGGCGGGTGATCTTGTTCTTCTGGCCGACGCGGGCCTCGTCCTGCCACCAGATCTCTATAGGCTTGCCGGCGGCCTCGTGCGCGGCGATCTGCGCCAGCAGGATGGGGAACTTTTTTTGAACGCCTCGGCCGCTTCGGGCTCCTTGGCGTGGTGGCGGGGGCGGGCCGACAGCTTGCGGAACCCCAGAGCGCGCAGTTCCCGGCTCAGCGTCTGCTTCGAGACCGAGAGGCGGAACTCGTCCCACAGCCAGTGCAGCAGGTCGGCGATCCGCCAACGCACCACCCCATGCACCGCCGGGATCGGCCCCTCCTCGACGACCTGGCGCAAGGCCGACCGGTGGTGCCCGGCCAAACGCGGCTGCGGGCCCGGCGCCTTGCCGGTCAGCAGACCGGCCGGTCCCGCGTCGTTGAAGCGCAGCACCCAGTCGCGCACCGTCTGCAAGCCGACCCCGCCGATGTCCGCCGCAGCCGATCGCGGCTCTCCGTCATAAATCGCGGCCAGAGCAAGCAGCCGGCGCACTTGGCCGGGATCGTGAGAGGAACGAGCAAGCCGGCGCAGGGCGGCGGCATCGTAATCGCTGCGCAGCAGGACCGGAGCGGCCATAGGGGGACCTCGTCGCTGTGGTCCCTCCCGTGAATCACACCGCCCGGCTCAGCGGGAATCGCCGCATGAGTCGTACTCCGCAGGACTTGGTAT
>NZ_JACHYN010000073.1 GCF_014192915.1 Azospirillum sp. OGB3
GATGACACTGTCGTCCGCCTTGCCATCGACTTCCAGAATGCCGATGAGCCCCTTGGTGGCGCGGCTCAGAGCGTGATCGACCAAGGCGTACTTGCCCGGATAATCGACTTTGAACTCCACCATCGTCGCCCCGCCGGGCGCCACCGTGACCGTTTGCACGTTTTTCAGCGGCGGCGTGTCCAGGGCACCGAGGTTGTGGACGCGATCGAAGATCTCGCCGATGACATGGAACGACGAGGTGAAGTTCGGGCCCCCGACACCGAACCAGATGCGCACGGTTTCGCCCACACTGGCCTTCAGCGGTTTGTCCTTCACCAGCCCACCCACGGCGCCGTTGAACACCAGATAGCCGGGCTTCTCGTTCACCAAGCCGTCGTAATCGTCTTCCGCCGCCGGCAGGTTCTTCGCCTTGGTGGCGTAGATCTCCTGCTGCATCACATAGAATTCCTTGTCGACCTTCGGCAGGCCGCCTTCGGGTTCGACGACGATCAGGCCGAACATGCCCTTGGCGATGTGCTGGGCGACCATCGGCGTGGCGCAGTGATAGACGTAGACGCCCGGCGCCATCGCCTTGAACGAGAATTCCTTGGTCTGGCCCGGCTCCGCCTGGGTGATCTGTCCGCCGCCAAGGAAACCGGTGGCCGCGTGGAAATCAATGGAATGGTTCATGATCGATCCGGGCGCGTTCGTCATGGACACGTTCACCGTGTCGCCGACACGGACGCGGACCATCGGGCCGGGAACCTTGTTGTTGAACGTCCAATAGGTGTAGGTCGTGCCGTCATCCAGCCTGGCTTCGACCTCGGTCGTGGTCAGCACGACGTTGTGGGTCTTGGGCGCGCGCTTGCCCGCCGCTTCCGGCGCCGGGACCGCCGCTGGGTCCTGGACAATGTCGACCGCCGCCTCCTTGACCTTCGGCTCGGCGTACAGCGTGGTGGCCGATGCGGCGCCGATCCCCGACAGGGCAATGAGGGCGGCGGCGCTGACGGTGGCGAGGAAGATCTTGTTTTTCATGATGCAATCCAGGGCGAGTGTTGCTTCTGAAGC
>NZ_JACHYN010000074.1 GCF_014192915.1 Azospirillum sp. OGB3
GCCCGCGCCAACCTCGCCAAGACGCTGCTCTACGCCATCAACGGCGGCCGCGACGAGGTGTCGGGCGAGCAGGTCGGCCCGGCCTTCGCGCCGATCACCGGCGACGTGCTCGACCACGACACGGTGGTCGCCCGCCTGCTGCCGATGATGGAATGGCTGGCGCGCGCCTACATGAACACGCTCAACGCCATCCACTTCATGCACGACAAGTACATGTACGAGCGGCTGGAGATGGCGCTGCACGACCGCGACGTGCTGCGCACCATGGCCTGCGGCATCGCCGGGCTGAGCGTCGTCGCGGACAGCCTGTCGGCGATCAAGCACGCCACGGTCAAGGTGGTCCGCGACGAGCGCGGGCTCGCCACCGACTTCGTCATCGAGGGCGACTACCCGGCCTTTGGCAACAACGACGACCGGGTCGACGGGATCGCGGTGTGGCTGGTCGAGACCTTCATGGGTCTGCTGCGCAAGCAGAAGGCCTACCGCGACGCGGTGCCGACGCAGTCGGTGCTGACGATCACCTCGAACGTGGTCTACGGCAAGAAGACGGGCAACACGCCGGACGGGCGCAAGGCGGGCCAGCCCTTCGCGCCGGGGGCCAACCCGATGCACGGGCGCGACCGCAAGGGCGCCGTCGCCTCGATGGCGTCGGTGGCGAAGCTGCCCTACGCGCACGCCCAGGACGGCATCAGCTACACCTTCACCATCGTGCCCGGCGCGCTGGGCCCGAGCGAGGGCGAGCGGGTGGCCAATCTGGTGGGGATGCTGGACGGCTATTTCGGCCAGGGCGGCCACCACATCAACGTGAACGTCTTCGACCGCGAGACGCTGCTGCACGCCATGGACCATCCGGAGCTGTACCCGCAGCTGACCATCCGGGTGTCGGGCTACGCGGTGAACTTCATCAAGCTGACCCGCGAGCAGCAGATGGACGTCATCAGCCGCACCTTCCATGGGGCGCATTGACGAGTTGTTGAGCAGCGGCGTGTTGCCCCCACCCTGACCCTCCCCCGCTTCGCAGGGGAGGG